>NZ_JBVNDM010000002.1:0-77321 GCF_055685845.1 Brevibacillus schisleri | reverse complement strand
TACGATGGTATTTATTCACCTATTGCGTTATTGCTATGGCGGGAAAGATAGTTGCTTTCCTGATCTGGATACCATGGCTGCAAAACTAAAAATGTCCATTCCAACAGTTCGTAAATACCTTGAGGTTTTAGAAAAGTTCGGATTTATTATGCGTTTTTGGGTACAAAATCCTGACAATCATAATCTCATGGAAAGCTGTGTGTATAAGGTAAGAAGAACAGTTCCAATGCTTTCCCAAGAAGAAGTTGAGTCACTACCTGATGAATTAAAGCAACTGCATGAAGACTATCTTGAGGAACTTATGGAGTCTCATGAGATTACCTTGCGCGAGTCATACGATACTGTAGGGGCATATAAAGATTTTGAGGAACAGGGTAGACGGGTTGAATCTCCGAAAACTGCAAAAGCAGAAGATTTACAGGTATACTACGATGCCCGTTTAAATCGTTACACAGATCAGAGAAAGCCCGAAGATATCAAGTTATGGCAAGAAACCCTGTCCCGTATGAGTAAAAAGATAACCCCAAGCAGCATGGAAAATTGGTTTACCCAATCATTCTGTGTAGCTAATCCAAAGGATCAAAGTGATATTACCATTGTTTGTAAGAACTCGTTCATTAAAGAGTGGATAGAAACTCGATATAAAGCACTATTGGAAGAATCTATGATTTTAACTGTAGGTAATCCCCCAATTCTGAAATTTGTTGCCATTGTAGATTTAACCAGAGAAGATAATAGAGAAGTTGATAAGGTAAATCTCCCGCGCGATCTAGTCTCCAAAGAAGAAGCTGAGAAGATACGTATGATCGTGAATCAATAAAGACAACCAGGTACATAGGAAATCCTGACAACAAAATTGCATGATTTGCTTTAGTAATAAATGCAATCAACGATAATGACACAACAACCGGGGCAAACGCAAAGCAAGCGTGGTCCCGGTTAGTTTATATAAGAATGGGAGTGAAGTTATGAGAGAGGGTTTAATTTATTCTGAGAGAAAAGATAGCATTTACTATGGTGACCTGTTCCGAGTTGCTGGCCAAGGTTGCTTGTTCTTTGGTTCTGGAAAATCAAAAGCGGGTATGACAGCATCTGATAGTATCGAGGAAAACGATCTTGCGCGAGATTTTGTCTGCATTACGAGGGACGAGGATACCGTATATGGGCACTTTGAGATGGAATTTCGAGCTAGTGCTGTTCCTGATCCAATTCATAAGCGAACAGAGATCCATTACATGGTTCGCATGCTCAATGAAAAAGAAACAGAACATATTTTTGGAACCGTGTTGGAAGGTGCTGCGTTAGCTGTTTTGCCTACTAATTATGAAACATTCATTCGTGCTTCTGAATTTAATATTACCTTTGGCGCTGCAATGGCTGTTAGAAGAAAATAAAGTATTAGACTGGCAACCTTGATATTACGCGATTTTTACATCGTATTGATCGCCAGCTTTCAAAAAATAAGTATTAGACTCGCAATAATATCGGACTGAATCGCTTCACGGATTGGAAAATAAAGTTTTAGACTCCCCTCATCTATATAAAAAATGAATAGGGTGATTTCGTTGGCGGAAAAGAAAAAGCGTCTAAAGCAAAGAAATATCGGATTTATTCAAGGAATTGCTTTTGCCGCTGCTTTGGTAAAAGCAAAAGATTTTGATGCCTATGATTTGATTAAAGAGTCGGGCATTTCTATCTCTGATTTTAGAAAACATGCTGACGAGGTAGATATTGAGCAGATCGCGGAAATTCTATCGGTGTTATCAGAAGAAAATAAAGTGTAAGACTTAATCTGATTGATTATTGGGAGATGGAATTGGTATGAAGTATACGTGTACATGTGGTGAAAGCAGATTTTTTTATACAGAAGTTTCAGTAAAAGCTAAACAGCGAATTGACTTAAAGGGCGGCCCGCGCCACAACAAGGTTTATGATATTGAGCCGGACAATATTGATAATTTGTTTGAAGACAGTATCTATTGCGGAAAATGTAATGAACCAGTTGACATGAGCGCTTGGGCTGATTATGAAGACTGAACAAATGGGCAGTTTTAGTCTAAAACTATATTTTCACAGTCTAATACTTTATTTTCGAGTCTAATACTTTATTTTATTTGAACAATGGCTCCTGGTATTGCCGATATGTTTGGGCATTCAAGCCCACGATTTACTCCTGAAAAAGCAATGGAGAACTTCGTTCTTCTCACCCAAAATAGCGATATTAGGAAGTTTCTATTTGTTCCTTGGATGGAGACACATCAAGCAAAAGGAAAATTGCTTAAAGAATACATTGAAAAAGACAATAGTTATCCAATCACACCGTAAGCCGGCGCAGGAACATCACTCGTAAATCAACTAGCTTTGAAAAGAAAAAGTACAAAGAATTCCGACTGGCCAAAGTCGGAATTTAACGGAGGAATGGTCACATTTTAAGGTAGGTGTTTTCTCAGGGAACAACAGGCGATGGCCAAGTTTGCTATCTCCGCGTGCCGATGGCGGCGCATCGATTCGGAAGGACAACCAGGAGTGCGACGTGCGGAAGACGTCTCGACCGCAGCTGCAGGTGTTGGCCAAACATGCTGGCTCCGCGTGCCGATGGCGGCGCATCGATCCGGAAGGACAACCAGGAGTGCGACGTGCGGAAGACGTCTCGACCGCAGCTGCAGGTGTTGGCCAAACATGCTGGCTCCGCGTGCCGATGGCGGCGCATCGATCCGGAAGGACAACCAGGAGTGCGACGTGCGAAGCCGTCCCGACCGCAGCTGCAGGTGTTGGCGAAACATGCTATCTTAGTGTTTTCCTAGGAAACCGGGAGGCAATCATATAGTAGGATGACAAGTGCAGCAATGAGGGAAGTCGGCGGTGGACAATTGCCGAAGCGACCGGGGCGCAAGGAGAAGGAGCGTTTTCCTGAGGGGTCCCGGTCGGCAAATCGACCGCCAACCGCCGACCTGAGCTTGTCAAGGGACCGTGGAATACCGGACCGGAGCGAAGCGCAGGGAGGATTATGCCGCGAAAGCCCTTGACCAGTTCAGCCGAATGGTCTTGAACGAATAGCTTGCCATGAATATAACAAGCCAATTCTTTAAAAAGGAATTGGCTTTTTTCATTGCATTAATCGTTTTCTTCCTTTGCTTTAATCCATTGTTTGATGTAGCGAGGAAGGTTCATCATTTTATCAATCAAGGGCTTAATCTTCTGGATCTCAAGCAAAAGAGTTTGCTCAAGGTTCTCTAAGTAAATTTGGCCGTTATGGGTTAATTGCTGGTTAACGATTAGCGCGGGCTGCAGCTCACTGTACACTTGATAAAAGTAGGATTTTTTTATGGATTTGCCGTATCGATTAACAGCTGATAGCAACTGCGCGGGAGAATTTCCATGTTTCGCTCCTTGCAGTAGCAGCCATTCATAGTAGTGGCGCAATCCAATATAGCCTCCTGGTAAGGCTCTCTCTTCATGAGTTGACTGGTCTCCAGGCATGCTTTTCTCCAAATCTGATACAAATTGTTTAAGATGAGCGATTGTGGCCATAACTTGTTTTTGAACAGCCTGATCACCGGTGTAAAAGTGCGTATTGCCTGCATCCGTAAGCCGGTACATTAAAACGGGTCTATCTCGCCATGTTTTGCTTGTCTGTAGAAGACCTTTAGCACCGAGATTTTTCATAACTCGAAACGTATAAGAGTGATCGTCGTTAACAGGGAAGGCATTAATGTATTTGGCCAAAGCGTGTATATCGGTCGCCTTCCATGATTGCCGAGTAGAAAATGCGTAGGAAAGAATGTAGTTGATCCATTCGTTTTGACTCAATATATTTGCAAATGGGCGTGGCTCCATAAAAACACCTCTGATTGTTTCGGTTAGTCCGATTATTCTTTATGAACTATCGGACTTTAAAAAAGTATACATGATCCCGGCGCTTTTTTCTACCCTGATACTTTCGGTTTGGATTTTTTTCTCAATTGGAGATAGTCGATTTTGACATGATTATGCCCGTAATTTTTTTACACCCGATTTTTCCACAGGGGCATAAGTTTTTTATACCCGTTAGCCCGTAAAAATCTTACTAGCAGGGTGTAAAAATTTTACGCCCGAGATATCCACACTTTTTTGTATTTATCAACAGAATTATCAGCCCGTAAAATTTTTACGGGCTGGGCGTAAAAATCTTACTAGCTGAACCCGCCTATAAAATTTTTACGCCGAATAAGACAAATCTTTTAAAAAGCTTTTAAAAAATACTTATTTTATAAAGAATACATGCTATTACTTTCTAAACTAAAAATCACATAGGCCAAATCTCTTCTTGTTTTATATCTGGATTTAAGGTTCGAAACACACCAAGTATTTTCTTCATAACTGTAGGGCTTGGATAATAATCAGGATCTGAACAAACCCTTGTAGCAGTGTCCTTGCTTATATCCGCTTTATTAACTAGCCATGTTTGAGACTTTGCATGATTATCTAAAAACTTACCCGCTGGCGATCTTGGTTTCCCTAAACCACGCATACATTTCACCTCATCCATATTTTGGACAAGATTCTAAATGTTTATCCTATTTTCATAAAAATTGCCGAATATTGGACAAGCAATAAAGCATCTTCTTGTAACGTAGTCACGCTGTCACTCAATCTAATCAAGGAGTGAGATTATGGTACAGATCGGAAGACGCGTTGGTATATCACCAGATAATGACACAAAGATCAAGTTGGCCAAACTGTCTATTGCATGTGGTATGACACCTACTCGGATGGCAAATGAACTTGTGAAGCTCTGCCTCAATAATCCTAACATCATCAACTTTGTGCAGTGTCAGCACAATAAAGAGCCTCAATATCGTGTGAATGCTCGAATAGAGGGCAATCGATGCATTTATGAGTGAGACTAAACATGGCTAAAAAACGCAGATACTATCGAGAAAACCGCCGCCCGCCGCGTTACATGGAAGAAGATTGGGACGATGATGAAGAGTGTGAGGAAAACGAGGATGACGAAGCTGAGACAGAGCGATTTGTTAAAAACGCATTATTTGTACTCTTGGCTGCTTTGTTGTTAGGTGGAGTCTTATCAATAACACGGACACTATACGTCCCTATAGAAAGTACAAGGGGGGAAGAAGGTTATCGAGTCGTGTCTTTGAGTCCAGGAAAACTTCATGTGGAAAGTATAAGAACTGGGCAGAAATTAAGCATAGAGGATCAGAAATGGATACAAGCAGCTTTAAACGGTTCAATAAAACGGGGAGATGTCATCTACCCCTGACGTATCTAAGGGCCTCCCCCACTCTTAAGAAAGCGGCCTTCTAGTGTGCAGTGTGCTGAATGATATTTTTGTACCAAGGAAATTTTCAAATATTCACAAGAAACCAGCAAGGGGGATAGAGGATATGGACTTAGGAGAGACGCATGAGGAATTACCGCGTGTAACATCTACGCATTCCAGGACGATGTATTCCAATCTGATTCAGGTAGCAGATAATCTTGATTTTCGTAACCCCATTTTCTACGGGAAGTCCAAAAGGAATCGCTCATTAGGATCTGCTCAAGCATTTATCGTCGAATTAGCACTTGCTGAACCGCAATTTCGAGAGAAATTAAAGAAATTCATGGTGGGTCAAGGAAAGAAGTTCGTTTATACAAGCGACTATTTGAACCGTTATTAAGAAAATGAGGAACAAGCTAATTAAACGGCTGATTTCGGTGAAAAAACTCAATCTAATGTAATCCTAGCTAAAAACGGAGAAACGAGCTATTTGGGGGCTTTCTGCTCGTCTGGTGACGTGTTACGTTGTTACGTCGAGTGAATGCTGATCTCAAAAAAATACTGGTAATTTCTTCTGACAAATGCTTCATTTGAAAGATCCGGTCATGCTTAACAGGGAGATCACCGGCAAGGCGTGAGCAGTCAAGGGCTTTCGCGGCATATCCTCGCTTCGGGATAAGGCCGAACAAAAAACGTGTTCGTCCGGATCCCTTCACTCCGGTATTCCACGGTCCCTTGACAGCTCCCGGTCGGCGGTAGGGTCTGGCTATGCCGCCCGGAACCTCAGGAAAAGCCGATACTCCAGGATTCCAGACGGAAGCTTATTATGTACCGCCGACTCCCCATGCCTGCTGCAGCTGTATGCGGATCGGTAGATAGCCCCTCCCGTTTTTCCTAGGAAAGGCCGGGGAAAAACCAGGGCGTAGTTGTACTCGCGCGTTGACATATCACATATAATGATTTATAATTATAGATGTAAGCGATTAAATTATACTGATTGGAGTTGTGGATCATGAATCAATCACCTGTAGCAAAGAAAGAAGAACGCCGCCAAGAATCGCTCTTGTTGGATACGGCCGCAATAGGTTTTTGGCTTGGATATCTGGAAGCACAAGGGAAAATCAATTACTCAGAAGTCACCGGATTTTTTGAAGCGCAGCAGGAAGTAGTCAAGTTGGCCAGAGAATTTCAAAATCATTCCCGTTATGACGAGGATAGATGTTGGAATGGGATGATTGGCGACTACTATGAAGCGATAGATGCCTTTGCAATATCGAAACTCGGTGAAATATTTGAAGGAAGCTCGACACCAGATGATACAGTGCTTACAATTCGTTGGACAAGAGATGATTTAGAAGAAGCACTCTCGGATCGTAGTTTACAAGCACTTCCTGAGTACGTAGAGGTTCTTAGCAAAAATTTAAGGGCGCTGCATGAAGTCAGTGTAAGCAATGGGTGGGAGATATTAAGTGATACGATTTTAACGTTACAAACAGAAGGGGAACTCCCTGAAAAATCAGCTTAATCTTTACAGCGGGAGGGAGTGATGTCCCTACTTATACAATACGCACAAAATCGACATATCACTAAATGCGGTTTATTGTTGTGTTTGTAAGCGATCTATCGAAATTAAAGGGGATGACGGTTTTGAAAAAAGTAACTTTTAAAAGGCAAGGTTCTGCTGATGTGTTGTATTTGAAAGCAGCGTCCGTTTTCGTTGAGTATCACCATCTTTCGGGATCATATTGCATTATGATGGATAATGGAAAGTGCTGGAGTTATGTGGATCGTGGCATTACGCAGCATAAAGGTGAGAATCCTTTGCCAGCTGTACCGGAGATCGAGTCAGTGATTTATACAAGAACTGGACAGTTTGTTCCAATCAACGCTGAGTATATCGAGGCGTATAGGATTACTAGCGACAAACCACTCTACTCTTATACTGCATACGATAAGCAATTCTTCAAGGGGGTTTGCATTGATGGCTTAACCGTAGTAGAGGTCAAAGAAAAAGTTGATTTCGACTTTTTGAAGGACTTCGAATATTACAAGGTGGATCTTATAATTGATCTGCTTGAAGCAAATACAAGCAGTCTTCAAAACATGAAGTTCAATGAGTTTGTTACATTGTTACATGATAACCATTATATGCAGAATTACCGGGCTATTGTTGAAGCCCGCATATGTTAGGAGGGAGCTGGTATGTGGCTCTCCTTACTGGGGAAGAAAACCGCTATTACATTTAGACCCAATGGAGACATCGTAGAAGTGGTAACAGGTGAGAAGATCGCTGTATACTACGAAACCGAAAAAGGTTGGCTGATCGTAGGCAGAAATGTCAAGATAATCGATGCGACAAGACAAGATGCTATGATTTTATGGGCAGAAGTAATCAGCGGCGATAAGCAGCAGTGCGGTTATTGTAAAAAGATCGGAGAAGGTATGAGGAGAAGCAAGGCTTTTGGGTGGGATATTTGTAGGTCATGCGATGTACCCATGATTAATTTGTTAAAATCATAGCAAGTACAAGAAGCGCTAAACTTAGCGCTTCTTTTGTTGACATATCACATAAAATGATTTATAATAAACAGGTAAGCGATAATCTAAATAGGAGTGACGATCTTTGACAATAATTCCAATTGGTTCTACTTTTTCTGGTGCCATTGATGGCATGGCTTTGGGATTCCAAATGGCCTCTGATCGCTATAAGATTTTGATGTCTAATGAAATTGACTATACGGCTGTTAAGACACACCGGCTCAACTTTGATCATGAGATTATTGCCGATGATATCCGGAATATAAGCGTTGATAAGTACATGGCTTTCCGTGATGGTGTCCTTCTTGGAACATTTCCTTGCCAAGAGTATTCACGAGCTGCGCATATTCACAAAAAAGGACGGGAAGAAAATTGGAAGCAAGCTTATCATCATGCGATAATTCAAGATTTGTTCCTGCACTTTTTTCGTTTTGTAGCATTGGTTCAGCCAGAAGTTTACATATGGGAAAACAGCCCAGAGATTCGGAATTTCCCTATTGTTATGGAAACGTTCCGAAGACTACCCCCTTATCATTATTATGAAATGGTCTTGGATACGAAGGACTTCCGCTTACCACAGCAACGTAAAAGGCTCTTTGTAGTCGGTTTTAAAAGGGCATTTACGCCGACTTCTCCACTAAATTTCCAAAGGTTTGATCGGCAATTAACAATCAGAGATATCCGTGAAGAGAATCCTTTCACAACGATTCCGGATTATGTAAAAAACAGAATCGACGGAAATTATCGTGACCTGCCTAGTATCAAATCTGATGATGATATTGGGAATACATGTGTTGCCCACTATGCAAAGGATCGTGGAACAACCATGATATATGCCCGCCCAGGTGAGCCACAGTACAAAGGATTGCGTCCCCTTACTAATCGAGAATATGCGCGGCTGATGGGCATTCCTGATTGGTTTCAGTTTGCTTGTGCGACAACAACGAACTACCGACATATTGGCAATTCAGTCAGCCCTATTTTGGTTGAGGCGCTTGGTCATATGATCTTGCCCTACTTTAACCGGCTAACAGTTGCATAACGATGAGAAAAGCCCCTGACGGGGCTTTTTCATTCCGGATTGGGAAGATTATGCCCTTAGTATCTTCAAATGGGAAGATGAGAGAAACAAAAGGGCAGCTCCCATTTTTCGACCGGCTTCGATCCGTTAAACATTGAAAGCGATCATGCGCTATGAATAAGGCCACTCACAACGGAGTGGCCTTTGGCTAACATCACTTATTTTTGGTTGGAAAGACGCTCAATCAGCCCATAAATAACAGGTAATTCCCCCTCTTTATCATCAAACTGAACGGTTTCAGCATGCTGCTTTATGGCATTCAGCATCAGGGTGGCCATTTCTAGGGGGAGTTTGATTAGAGCATCGTGTTGTCCCTGTATATACTCGGGCATCGTTACAGGGCCGTGATAAAATTTTTGAACATCGGATAAGCTGGCTAACAGCTGATAAGGCATTTGATTCACGGGATTCAAGTAAAACAGCAGATGAGGGATCATACGGATGAGCTTCACCATAAATTTCCTCACTTGGTGGATTTCGTACAATTCTTCCGGAACGTGATCCCATCCATCGATGGCCAGCATGAGGGAGCCAAAACCTTTGTCTTGTCTCTTGTCCAGGTCAGCTATGAAGCTGAGTAGCCGTTCAAATTTTTGATGAGTGACTTCTCCTTTTTCTAGCTGAAAGATCAGGATCTCATGATCATCAACAACCATTTTCCCCCGATGAAATCGCATATTATCCATCGTATCGCCCCCCCGATTAAATTCCCTTTCTATATATTACTGTTTTGCCTGCTAGGAAAAAGGCTCTTTATGAAACCGGCAAGTCTCTTTCTCCCATAAGTTTTGTACTTTTCTATATCATAAGTACATTACCAGTTTATCCAGGAGGCAACGGTTGAATACCCGTAACCTTAAAACGTATGTTTAACTGGCAGAACCATTGGAGAACGAAAAAATACCATACGCATATATCGTATGACATATAATATCATTCCTTAGTATTTTTGGGCTTGATCAAACGAAATCTTCACTCTATCTTACAAATAGTTTCTACAATACCTGCCGCACAGTGAATTAGCAAGAGGGTGAAAAACCAAATGTTGACATATCACGATTCATGGTTTATTATAAAAATGTGAGCGATAGACGAAAATGAAAAAAGGAGTGATTCATTCATGTTGTTACAAACTAACCCGGAATTGGCCTTCTCCTTGTTAATTGGCATGTTGGTGTTTATGATTGAAGCTCTGATAATTTACCGCTGGGTAGACGGAAAAAAGAAACGACCGGCTTCTGTGCAGCGGATAAGGTACGCTCAAGGAAGTAAAAAGCTTAGAAGATTAAACTAATTGGCAGAGATAGTTCGGGAGGAGGATTTGTTTTACCCTACCCGAACTATTCCCATATAAAAATCTGGAGGACTGTGTGATGACTCAAGATAAACTACAAGCAATTTTGGAGGCATTCCGGGGTTTAAATGGAGATGACCAAGTGTTGGTTGCGTCCAAATTATTAATATCGAGAAGTGATGTCCAAACATTTTTAGAGTACAACACTCCTAATAAATTGGATATGCTTATCCGTTCAAATGAATTGTGCCCTCCTTTTCGCGGACTGTATTTGATACGTGAAGTACATTCATTTAAGGGTGTATCAATGGAAGTCCCAGAAGATATTCCCGTCGATTTGCGCTCGCTCTGGAATGACATTCAAGAATTGAAAAATCATGAGCAAGTGAAATTTTTAGAATCAGTAGTGATGACTAGCAACGAGGCGCAGGATTTATTAAACATCGGCTCAAAAGAGTTGGATCAGTTAAGGCAGCAAGAGAAAATCAAACGTGTGGCTACCGGCTTGTTCTTGCGTTCTTCTATAGAGGACTGGCATAAGTATAAGAGTTCAGTGAGCCAATCCGGAAAGGAAATGATGATTCAAAAAGCATTGCAAGAGGCTGCAAAGGAATTAGGATCTTCTTTTACAAAAGCCAAGTATAGAGACTGGCAAAAAAGTCACCCGGACTCCCCTATTCTCGGGGTTATTGTTAATGCATTTGGAAGTTGGAATGTTGCATTAAAAAGCGCTGGGCTTACTCCAACAACCGAAAAACGGAAATCTTCCATCCGAATCGAACAAGATATGCTTCTTTGTATTGAAGGGTTGCAAAAGTTGGCCAAGGAAATTAACGATGCCCCTACACGTGATCAATATATCAACTGGCAGCAGGGCCACCCAAGTTACCCGGAGATTGGTGTTGTTGAGGGATTATTTACGACCTTCAACCAAGCGCTGTATAGAGCCGGCATGGATGTAGATCCAAAACAGCAGTTAAAAGCGAAACGTCAGGCAGAAAGCCTTGAGTCTTTACGGCTTGCAAGTCAGTGCTATCAGGAGGAGGAACTATTCAAACGGGAAATGTACGATGAATGGCGCAAGGAAAACCCTGGCCACTTATCCTCAATTCAAATCATTCGGATTTGGGGTGGGTGGAAAAACGCAAAAGATAGTGCAGGAATCGTATAACTCCCTTCTATCGATTTATCTCTTCTGCAACCTTTATCATGTCTGATTTGCGGTAGCAAATGAAAAGGACAGAGGTCTTTTCATTCATACACTTTTTCACTCTATATAGGTCTTTATCGGAATCAATCCATTCTCGGCACTTGTACTGGTCAGCTGATACTTGCATCTTAAATGTCTCTTTGTAATGAATTACACGGAATCTCATCCAGTTTGGTAGCTCGTAGCTTTTCGTACTTCTTTGGTGGTCACGAGAAGCTTTCTGACGGCACGCATTACCACAGTATTTTGCGTCTCGTCTACTCGATTGGAAATGCTCATAGCATACTAGGCAGAGTTTAAAGTATTTCATTTCATCACTTCCGTAACGTTTTGTCACAGATAGTTATTTACAAAGGCAGCTCCATTTAACCAACTAGCATTTTTGATTAGTGAAATATTAATCAAATTCCAGGAGTGTGTTCTATGTCTAAACCAAGGCGCGAAGGATCAGGAGGCAAAAGAGTAGGTGCTGGAAGGAAACCTATTGACCCGGAAAATCCCATGGTGTCTAAGGCTGTAACGATATCGATGCCAAAAGCAAATTGGGACATGATTGAGTCATACATCCAGATGAATAAGTTGAGCAGATCAGGATATTTTCGAGATTTTGCTATGAATGACATGCTGATTAACCAAGAGTTGTATGGATCAGGAAAGAAAACAAAAAAACGCAAAGTATAGTACCTGGGGATTTGGTAAAGAACTCTACTTTTTTTGTCCGCATGCCTAACCGTATCTTTTACTGGTAATAATAGATATGAAGACTACTATCTACTAATTTGTTGGGGGTAAGCGATGGCTGATGAAAATGTAGTTCTGCAGGTAGATGAGTTTCATTGGGGTGCTGAGGCAATTAGGAAATTACAAGTGGTTGCTGAACGTGCATATAGCATACCGATTTTTACAAGGAAATTTCATGCCAAGGGTACTCTTTATTATGTGTACCCTCGTCAATGGTTCGAAAATATGCGAAGCGAATTCAAATTGGATTTCAGCTCCCTAAAGAATGTGGAGAAAAAAAGTCGGATTAAAGCTCTCCTAGATGGCTATATAAGTGGGGAATTAGATATTCCGTTGCTACATTTGGGGTTATGGAGTGCTGACCCACTTTTTGCAGATCGATACGATGATCCGGATGGATTCTATACGGAAAAAGATTTGGGTAAGCGCCGGTATGAAGTGTACCAAACCATACCAAGGTGCGAAGTTATATTAAACGAGGAATATTTCATGCAGATTTGGTCGAGCCTTATGGACAAACGGTTCGATGAATACAGATATCCAAACTTAAAACACGTTCGTTTATTTGTTCAGCCTCAATTATTCGGGCATTATACTGGGTGGGGTTTTCATGATGAAGATGGATGGATCGAGCCAGTCTCAGGGAAAGAAGACCGCTATATGCACAAGTGGTTAGATGTTGGTCAAGCACTTGTTAAGCAGGATCGGGTTTCTGAATATGTTGAGGGATATTTGAGGTTCGAAGAACATTCTGGCGAACAGCAATATTATCTAGGCGATTATCCCCTACCCCGCGGCTCCAAGATTGAAATTTGCTTTGGAGGGATATGGATACCAGGAAGGTTCTATACAAGAAGTTTAAATTCAGCTGCCTACCTACAAAATGACGACGATCAAATACGAATTGACGATACTGGATTGAAAATAAGGATGAAAAAATGAGAAAGGACGGGTTTCCCCGTCCTTTCTGCGTGTAAGCGATAAACCGAACTGATAAGGAGTAATCCAAATCACGGTTTTTCTATACTCAATATATCATCTTTTGTAGATTTGTGCAAACCGTTTGTTCTGAGTATTTATCACCGGCAAGGCGCGGCCAGATCAAGGGCTTTCGCGGCATATCCTCCCTGCGCTGCGCTGCGGTCCGGTATTCCACGGTCCCTTGACAGCCCCCGGTCGGCGGTAGCGGCGTGCTATACCGCCCGGAACCTCAGGAAAAGCCGATACTCCAGGATTCCGGACGGAAGCCTATTGTATACCGCCGACTCCCCAAGCCTGCTGCAGTTGTATGCGGATCGGTAGATAGCCCCTCCCGTTTTTCCTAGGAAAGGCCGTAGAAAAAACGAGGTTATTATGAATCACTTTGTTGACATATCACTAAATATAGTCTATAATAAAAGTGTAGAACAAATCAACTTATATAGGAGGGATTTTCTGTGAATAAGGTCATTTTGATTGGGAATTTAACGAAAGATCCAGAGCTTCGCTACACGCCAAATGGTGTTGCTGTTGCTACTTTTACTGTGGCCGTGAATCGTCCCCGCACCAATCAGGCGGGTGAAAGAGAAACGGACTTCATTAATATTGTAGCTTGGCAAAAACTTGCCGATTTGTGCGCAAGCTACTTGCGTAAAGGTAGACAAGCAGCTATTGAGGGACGTATGCAAACGCGTTCCTACGATAACAAGGAAGGTAGAAAAGTATATGTGACGGAAGTGGTTGCAGAAAACGTACAGTTTTTGGGTGGCCGAGGTAACGATTCAGGCAGTAATGCTGGTCAAAAAGAAAGCGATCCGTTTGGTGATCCTTTTGCCAGCGAGGGAAAACCAATCAACATATCAGATGATGACTTGCCTTTCTAAAAAAATAAGGGGACGGGAGTGAATATGTAACCCCCTCCCCTTTCTAATTGAGAAAGGATAAATACCTCTCTTTTTGTTGACATATCACTAAAAATGATTTATAATTTAACTGTGAGCGATAAACGAACAAGGGAGAGGAAATTGTTGAGTAAAGTTACGGTTTTTCAAGTTCAGCTAAAACGAGTTGGAAGTTTACACTTTGGGTATGATCACCAAAGTGTAACCAGCCCAGAAGTGTCAGAGCAAATTTTTCGGGAGTACATGGAACGGTATTGCTCGACTGATCGAGAGAATTTTCTCGCATTGTATCTGAACACACAAAATAAAATCACAGGAATAGAGACGGTTCATACTGGTTCCCTGGATGCATCGATTGTCCATCCGCGAGAAGTGTTTACTTCGGCCATTCTACATAAGGCATCGAGCATGATTGTTTGCCACCAGCATCCATCAGGTGATCCAAGACCGAGCACAGAGGATATTGAGATAACCAAAAGGCTTAAAGATGCTGGCCAAGTTTTAGGGATTTTCCTTCTTGACCATATCGTGTTGGGGGAAAATACCTTTCGATCATTGATGAGGGACGGTTATCTATAAATCTCACCTTCATAGGCAGCAGAATTGAATAGAGCGCTCGCCACCTTGCGGCGGCGTTCTATTCAACAAAATATTGTGGTGGTGGTGGAAAAGCATCTCCCTCCCCTACTCTATTATATTTAAGGAGGATATTATGGACGGTTTGAACGAGATTAAAAACTTTGCGGAACAATATCGTAAGTGGTTAGTAAACCCGGTCGGGGTCAAAAACCCCCTAATGGCATGTTTATTCCAGGTTATGTTCGAATCTACAAAAGAACATCTACATGTCAAAATTGAGGAAAAACCTACTTATTCATAAAAATCGCCCTACGCCTTACGGCGTAGAGCTGTTATTTCCAAAACTGCCAGAATCTTTTCTTCTCCTCTTTCGGCGCTTCAAGTCTCTTTTGTTCGTATCGCTCAAACAGACGAGCCATTCCTTCTGTAATTTCCTCATCCCTCTTTTTGACGTTCTGGATGATAAATGCGGTCTGCTCGTCCAATTTCTGCGATAAAGCCATGTTAAATTGTTCCTGACGTTCGAAGCGGTCGTTAAATTTTGCCAATGTTTCACGCATTTGCAGGAGTTCTTGGGCAAGCAGTTCCTCATTTGCTCCTTTTGGTATGGGGACGAATTCTTCCCCACCTGTAGCAAAGTAATATTCAATTTGCTTAATGGAATAACTACGATCCCTATGTAAATCTTTAATGGTGAAAAAAACTTTTAAGGATTTTTCATCAAAATAGTTGTATCCATTCTCGGCCTTTTCGTGAGGAATATAGGCTCTCAGGTCTTTAAACCAGTTGCGAATAGTGAAGGGTGTCTCCCCTACCCTTTCAGCAACATCTTTTACTGTTAGTGAAATCTTACTCATGTTAGCACTCAGGTTTTCGTCATGGTGATTCTCGCTATTACTCATCTTTAAATCACCTCCAAGCTATTGTTTTTCTTGATAATAATGCAAATTCTACCAACAATCAATCAAATTGAGAATCAGGTTTGCTTCCCTCTCCTCATAACCTTGGTTAAAAGATTAGTAAACGGTTACCACCTTTCTAGCAAGTTAATGCGTAAAATAAGAAAATTGGATATACAGTATATATACAATGTAATTCATTGTGCATCTTTTGTATATATAAACTCATGAACTGCAATACTCTTTAACGCTGCGTTAGAACTGAGTTTTTGCTAAGGTTTTTACCGAGATTTCCGCAAGGTGATTTTTAGTTTTACTAAGGTATTTACTAATGTGAAATCCTTTTATACCAATGCTTTTTTGTGATTTATCACTCTTGGTATAATCATGTTCGCGGAAGTGATCGGACTAACAAAACAAGAGTGAACCTGAGAGTGAAATAATCAGGTGCAACATGAATAGAGATGAGGTTTTATATATCTTGTGTTATACTTTGTATATACAAAACATATACAAAGTAATTGACGAAGTCCAAAAAAAGTTATATACTGTATATACAAAGGATATCCAATACATAACAAATTCAAAATATAGGAGGAAGGCAAAATGGAAGACGTTCAAGTAATCGAACTTGATTTGGGAAATGATATCGGGAACTTCGGTAATAAAATGGTGATTGGTGGACAAGCTCCATTTAAAGAAGAAGGGGAGCTGCTTCCGATTCAACCAACCGCAATTTTGCTTGCGGGAGAATTGCCGTTTTGGGCGGATGAAAGTCCAGAAGCCATTTTAAATGAGTTGGAAGATCGTATTTTCATTACCGTTGATAGTCCTTCCGTAAAGGCAGGGATGTACTACGTGGGGCGTAGCGCAGTAAAAAACGGAACGCCCCAGACTTTTGTGATCGGTGAACCAAAAAGTATGAGTCCGATTTCCGTTGTAGAAACATTGGGACAGATCGCAGCGTATTGTGTCAAAAAGGACCCAGGCCGTTCCAAATGGAGTATCAATGGAAAGATGACCATTGCATTACCGTTGACTCAGTTCAATGAAGAAGAAGATGCAAGGAATTATGAGCGTAAATTCCTTGGGAAAAATGAACAGGCTGTGCATAAGGTTACGTTACACCTGGGAAATCGTCGCATTCACTTCGAAATTGTTTTTTCTTATGTTCGTTGCGTACAAGAGGGGAGTACCTCTGTGTTTGCTTTGCAATATGGGACAGACGGAAAAACATGGAGAACCGATGCTTTGCTTTCACAATTGCGGTTGTTTGTTCCTTTCGAAGACGGGCAACTTTTGGACGAAAATCAACTAGATATTCTACAAGATATTCTGGAACAGCTGTATAACATCGAAATTCAAAGAGAAGCAACGAAATGGGTAGATAAAGCTGAGCCTCAAATGATTTACGCTACGTTTAAAAGCAAAGCAAAAGGGACTTATTTGGAAAGCGTGACTTGCTCCGGAAAATTCTTTGAATCGCGTCGTTTGCTCCATACCGACATTGGGGAAGGTACAACCGAGTGCCCTATTACACAGGGGACGCGTATTTTAAATGAGTACAAGCGTACAGGTGGAATACCTCACGGAGTTGGGAAAGCTATCGACGAAGCACTACCGCTATATAATCGTCGGACTTATAGTTCAGATAACACCCGTCAAGATTTCAATGAAGCACTAAGAAATAAACGTGCTAAATGGCATCCAATCGCAAAAGAACTATTCCAAGAACCAGCTTATAACGAGTGCATGAAGATCATTGACGGTATCTTGCAGCAGCTCCTAAAAGCAAAGAATCAGGTAGATGTTACGGCTGTTTATGGTGGAGGTTCAATTCCATTCCGTCCCATCATTGAGCCGAAACTGAAAGAAAAAATGGATGAACGTGAAATTTTCTTGTTCTATGTACCAGAAGAATACGCATCCACTTTGAACGCTTGGTCACTGTTTATATTTATAAAACACGATATATTCCGTGTTTTGATGGAAAAATACCCGGTTACATTCTTGAAAGAATCGGGTGTATAGGGGAGGGCTTTCGTTGGCGAAGACAAAGGAGAAGATATATAGTGGAAATGACATATTGCCATGGCGTTTTCGAAAAGACGAAGATCCGGTTCTTATAAAATGGATTAATATTCAGGGTGTTCCGACAGATGCAATTCGTTACTGTGTTGAACAAGAAATTAGAAGGAATGGGCTGCGTAATCTTGCGCAGTTCATTCCAGCCGTAAGGGCGCCGTTGAGTGATACAGAAAATGCGGATTCACCCGCTGCCGATCAAAGGGGAGCCTTATCAACATTACTTACAGAGGACCCGCTACCAAATAAATCTGTAACATCGTCGCCAGTTTTTAACGTTGCTCATAATACCATGGAAGAGGAAGAGGAAGAGGAAGGAGAAACAGTTGTTTCTCGATCTGAAAAGGTTGAGACTCCAACGCCTGTGAAGACGCATATTACCATTCCAGGAATAACGGGGGCTGGGAAACCAAGAAAAGATATAGACACGGATGGATGGTAGGGTTAAAATGCTCGATGCTCGATTCGGCTTCGTTTGGCAGGTGTTACAAGTGTCTAATCTATAGAAAGAGGGGAATATATGCCAGCTAATGAGGTGCTTTTGAAAAATGCATTACGTAATGAAAGAGCTACTCAAGGCCGTACTGTTACCAATGCGCATGCTGATGTGGAGAAGGAACTAATCTCGACTTTGAATGATACAAAAGCGCTCATGAATGGGAAATATCTGTCAGAATCAATCCCGTTCATTCTGTTCAATGACTTGATGAATCAGTATGGTGTCCATGGCCCCAAAAAGGACGTGGATCGAACTACACTGAGGAGCCGAAAAATAAATCGTGGCAGGGTAGTGTTTGTGGATTTTGGAATCAATGTGGGCTCTGAGCTATGTTTTGCTCACATGGCGGTTGTTGTGGCAAACTATGCTGGTATCATGCAAGTGGTTCCAATATCCAGCTACCGAGGGAGCATTCCGCAAGCGTTACAAGATTCAACGGTGTTCATAGACGCAAATACATACCCTGATTTTCAACACGATTCGCTACTATTGGTTCACCAGATGAGAACAGTCGATAAGAACCGAATCATAAAGGATTTGCGGTTCACGATTGCTGGTACACCGCTTATGGAGGAACTAGAAGAAGCAGTCGCTAAAAAGGTTGCGCTCAATCATAACAATCAACTGCAAGCTGAGATCGCACGACTTAAAGAAGAGAATGAAGAAAAAGATCGTTTACTAGAAAAGTTGTTGGCATGGTATGAGGCGGGTGCTGGACCGCTCGATGAAGTGGCTGCAGCTTTGGCACCAACGAAAATAAACGGAAACTAAAGGTTTTCGCTATTTTCAATAGACAGGTAATCTCGATCTTGTTATAATGTAAACAACAACAAAAGTTACTTTGCCCTAGGGCTTCACAAAAATGCCGCCTTTCGAGGCTGAACCTCCACATTTAATGTGGGGGTTCTTTTCGTTTTACGGGATTTATACTACTCGGTCGGGCGTTGCGCGAGGGCTGCGCCCTCACGCCGGGGGTCGGGAGTACGTCGATAACCAGGGAGAGTAAGGCGGGCAAGCCGCCCAACTCTCCCTAGGTTCCTGTCGTCCTCTTGGTCCTCTGTCCCCTAACGCAAAAACGAAAAATAAGGACCGAAAATCACAAAGGAATCAAAGTGCTACTGAACGGCATTCTCAGACGAGCTAGAAGGCACCTATTTTCGCGTTTTAGGTGCTGGTGGTATATCTGGGTAGGGTAGGAAGGCAAGTGTCCCGCTCCCTAGTGTCCAGGGCACCCGACAGAGTAGCAATGGATCGATCGGCAAGGCGTGGCCAGATCAAGGGCTTTCGCGGCATATCCTCCCTGCGCTGCGCTGCGGTCCGGTATTCCACGGTCCCTTGACAGCCCCCGGTCGGCGGTAGAGGCTGGCTACGCCGCCCGGAACCTCAGGAAAAGCCGATACTCCAGGATTCCGGACGGAAGCCTATTGTGTACCGCCGACTCCCCAAGCCTGTTGCAGCTGCGTACGGATCGGTAGATAGCCCCTCCCGTTTTTCCTAGGAAAGGCCGGGAAAAAGCCTTAATGTCACCGTTTTTCATTGTTGACATATCACTATGTATAGTTTATAATTGTACTTGTAAGCGATACTAATAACTGAGTGGAGTGTGAATCATGAATCAATCAGCGCAAGTCCTGGAGGCAGGGAACATCATCGAAACGGAATCGAGTACATTCATTGTCGTATTGGATATCGACCGTATGCGACTTGTCAATGTCTCTCATCCTGAACCGTTTGTTGTACATGAATCGTTTGATAATAGTGAATCCCTTCGTCAATGGGTAGAGAAAGTCTATCAAGGTGATATCATCAAAGTTCATCAAGACGCGGACGCTTATTTCAAGACATTTCCGGGAGTATTTCTGGGACAAGAACATAACGAATCGAAGGTAACCAGTCCAACCTCGTCCAATTAAAAAGGAGTGCTTCTATTGCTAGGATTTACCGTAACAGAC
This sequence comes from Brevibacillus schisleri, assembly GCF_055685845.1. Lineage (NCBI taxonomy): Bacteria > Bacillati > Bacillota > Bacilli > Caryophanales > Paenibacillaceae > Brevibacillus > Brevibacillus schisleri. Next base: position 57,300 of record NZ_JBVNDM010000002.1, on the reverse strand, counting down.
GATCTTGTTGACTTTATTCAAGAGCGTATTGATTCGTATGTTGCCAATGGGGAATCAGAGAAAGCAGAGGCTATTGAATCGCTTTTGGAAGAGTTGAAGGAAGTAGAAACTTACTAATTGTGATTGAAAGGGGAGGCGATCATATGACAGCTTTAGACGACACAAAAAAGAGAACGGAGGAATGGGAACAAGCATGGTCTACTTACATTGAAAAGCTCAAGCGTTTGGAAGAGCTGGAACGGCAGGGAAGATACGGTTATCAACTGCGGATGCCAAAAAAGTCTCTTCAAATTGCCATTGGACGCTTACGCCAGCTTGATCCGGATTTTTGTAAACGCCTCGGAATTTGATTAAAGGAGAAAAAAATGATACTTGAAATCAACATCGCAAAAACGATTCAATACGATCATCCGGGGAAAGGTGTGAATTACCAAAAAGACGGCACGTTTAATAACGCTTGCATGCATATGTTTGATCGGGTAATTACAGCTGAATTGGAAAGTGCAAGTCAAATTCCCTATGCAGTGATTTGTGCAATGGCAGACGTCTCCGTAGAGACGTATATCAATGATGATGCCTTTACGTTAAATCAAGATGATAATGCAATCACTTATGTGCGAAACGAAACAGAGGATGGGTTCCCCGCGGGAACGGATGCACATGAACGTGGTGAACAGCTATATCATGCGGTATATACGATCACAATGAAAGTAGATGGTGAAGAGTTGCCAAATTTAGAGAATCTGTTTCCCTCCATGGATATCTGGTAGTAGAAAGCAAGGAGAAATCCTTGCTTTTTTGTTGACATATCACCATTAATGGTTTATAATAAAAAAGTAAGCGATACACCATCTTTGAGGAGGAACCGAAACATGACAAAAAGCACATCTGTTCAACCAAATCTACAGGACGTAACCGTTACATTCCAGTTTAAACAAGAGCTTTGCGTCTCTTTGGAACAGGTTGACTTGAATGAACAGAAGACATTGTTAGCAAAAGTACGCGATAGTTTCATCCAACAATTGCAAAGCAGCGATAAGTTGCCTGCCATTACCTATATCGTAACACAGGGCAATGAGTTGACATTCGAGACAGCTAAAGTCGGTATGCCTGTTAAACTGGCGAATGAAGAGAAATATGGCTTCATCCTCGCAATTAATATCAAAACGATTAAAGTTGTTTTACAGGGAAGGATTTTTGTTAATGGTCACCCATCTGCCTTTGAAAAAACAGATAGATCAATTGATGAAATCATGTGGAGAAGAAATTTGGAATTGAAAGCAACTTTCGGTTGGTGCGTTGGTGATGTTGGTTATCTTGTGAATCAAGGTGAAATTAACCCGGTATTAATCACTTATGATCGCAATGACCGTTATAGCCTTCAAATCATTGATTCAAGATACTCATTTACTGGCGTTAGTAGGGGCGCACTCCAAAGACTCTTCGATGAAAAAAAAGAAGCAGAGAACTACTTAAAACTAAGTTGACAGTTCCGTTTTGAGGTTATGGGCTGATAATCACGGCGGCAATCAGTCGGCTTGACTGATTGCCGAATAAACAAATGGGGTATGAAAGGGTGGAAGAATCAAGTGAACAACAAGGAAGGTATCAAAGCGGAAGAAAAATATCCGCAGATTATAGAAGTGTTTTTCTCCAATGGGCAAGGCTGGGATTTAGCATTGTTTACAAGTGCGGTCAATTGTACGCTAGAAGGCTACTCAGGACCAATATCCTTAACACATGTAGTATCCCCGGACATTAGCCATGAAGGAATTGTCTTTTCAAAAGAAAAGATAAGCCAAGATGAAGCTGACGATTATTTTGCATTGAAACTCGCGGAAGATAGATATGATGACGAAGAAGGCGATTGTACAGATGAAGGAGTGAAACTAGATAAGTTATGCTAGAGGCGTTGGACTACGTAATTGGGGGACTAGAGCTGGAGGTAAACAAAGCGAGGGCAGGAAAGCGTCGAGTTGAGTTCGGATTGACTTCTTCTTATAACGATTGGGCTGAATTCTGTAGTCGGGAGGTAAAGCGGATTACAGAATCATTAGAGAAGAAGGAGCGGTATTTAATGAATCTCAAAACACTACGAGAATCTATAGGGAACACCTAACAAATACTCTGTCTTGAAGATTGCGGGGCGTTGCAGGAGGGCTGTACCCTCCCGCCGGGGGAAAGGCTTACTGTCACCGTTATTCGTTGTTGACATATCACTATTTATGATTTATAATAATAAATGTAAGCGATACTAAATGGTTAAGGAGATGTTTGACATGAGTGGTTTTCAAGAAAGGCTGAAATTGTTTCTTATTCAAAACTCCAGATCTTCTCAAGTTTTGGTAGAGGAATTTTCAGATGTAGATAGTCATGCGGAATATTTCGATGTGACGGTGACGCACTCAAATGGAGATAAGATTCATCAAGAGTACAAGGTGACGCTTGGGAATGACTATATGATCGAGAGGGGGAGGGTATACTCCCGTCCGTATGATAGGGATTATTGGGAATATGAGGGCAATATCGACGAGGCTCCTAAAGAAAAGCAAGAGTTAGAAAATGCAAAGGTGTTTATTGCAGAAAAAGCTAAGTTGCTCAAGCGATTATCAGAAGACGGGATGGTAGCGATTGCGGTTTCTCCCCACTACCATCAAGTGGATATGCTAAAGGCTATTCATTTGATGTTGGATATCAGTAAAATCGGGTTTTCCTTCGATGATCGAACATTTGTGATTCACTTAAAAGAATAGCCGAAACACCCCTTATGGGGTGTCTACGGGAGGTAGCCGACCCGTACTGATGTGGCAGGCTGTTTAGCAATAAACTACAGAAAAGGTGAATCAAATGCTCCTGAAGAAAAGACAGGCGAAAAAATCCGTTCGCGGGATTTACCTGCAAGATAAAGAACTGAAACAGACAGTTTTCCAGCCAGGACAGAATTATAAATACGTGGTGGATGTTGCAAGTCGGAAGATCATCATTCTGTCTTCGCAAGATGCAAGTGATAACGTGGTTTCAAAGCGGCAAGTCACAGGTGGGGAAAAGCCGGTCATCGATATTCGTAGCAAAGAAGCTCTTTCGGTTTTTGCTGGGGCAGACTACTTGCAAGTTGAAATTTTCCAAGACCAGATCGTTGTAGAGGGATTCGTACAAGAGCCGGTAGGTTTCCTGACGAAAGCCGTACATGAGGTTAAGAAAGCATTCAGGAAGGCTGTACCCGCTACTGATATTACTCAATTACTGTCCGTCAAGCAAAAGGCGCGGGTTGTCTTTTCGCAGAAGGAATTGGAAAAGGCAGTCAGTGTCGGCGGAGTCCGAGAGCAATTAACATTTGATTTCGGGGAATACGGAAAAACTTACAGCTCAGACCAGATAGAAGCTATTCAGTCCCGCTTGAAAAATGTAAAAATTCCTCTTGATGTAGTGAGTCTTTTCTCGGGTGCTGGGGTGCTGGATCAGGGATTCGTAGAGGCTGGCTTCCAAATTATACTCGCAGTTGAAAATGATACCGATGCAGTAAAGACCTATAGAGCAAATCATGGTGACACAATTATAGAGGCAGATATGATCGAGATTGACAAGAACACGCTACCAAAAGCTCCAGTAATGATTGGTGGAGGTTCATGTAAGCCGTTTTCCAACTCAAACAGGCAGGAAACGAGGTTGTTGAATCATCCAGACTTTACGTTAGTACGGGCTTTTATCGATTCGGTCAAAGCGAACAAGAACTGTAAGGTGTTTGTGTATGAGAATGTACCGCCGATTCTGACTGCCTGCGATGGGCAGATCAGGAAGGAGTTTTACGAGGAGTTATCAGATTTTGAAATTACCTCCGATGTTCTGTGTGCCGCTGATTATGGTTCAGCTCAATTGAGGCATCGAGCAATCTTTATTGGCAGTACGATCGGCAAGATTGATTTACCCAAACCGGAATTTAAAGCGGAAGAGTACACAACGGTCTACGAAGCATTCCAAGGACTTCACAATGGAATCCCAAACCAGCTTGACTATTCGGTAGCCAAAGACATCACCAAAGAGCGTATGCGCCATGTGCCTGCTGGTGGGAATGTATTTGATATCCCAGAAGCAATAAGACCGGGAGGCGTACACAGTGACATGTATCGGCGTTTGGAATGGGACAAACCTTCCATCACTATAGTTAACCCGCGTAAGTCTATGATTCTTCACCCAGAAGAAGACCGGATTATTTCTGTTCGGGAAGGGGCGCGACTTTTAGGGCTGGCAGATCAATATATCTTTCGAGGAAAGTTGGGAAGTATGCAACAACAGATAGCCAATGCTGTACCTGTGGAACTGGCGAGAGCAATAGGCAAGGTTATTAAGGCGGCAGTTATGCAATTCAACATCACCCAACGACAACAGGCGTATACGTAGAGAGGAGATTTTCTTAAGACCGTTTGTTGACATATCACTATATATGGTTTATACTAAAATAGTAAGCGATAGATCAAACGAGAGGGTGAAAGAAAGTGAAAAAGTATGAGTTAAGCACTAGCTCGCATAATGGAGTTAGTCAGGTTCGAGGCTCCAACTATTATGATTCGGTCGAGCAATTGATAGAGGCTTACCGAGAGGTCAAAGTGGACTCAGCGAGGGTCGTTAAGTACATCGGCTTATCGCTGGAATATAAGAACAGTTTGAACTACAGAATTCGCCAGGAAATTGTGGAGTCCGAAAACAAAGTAATTATGGAGGCATTCCAGGATGCCGGGTATGATCTTTTTAAAACAATGAGTGGCGTAATGTTCCTGAAATAGAATGCCGAGGACCGATTGGGAAAGGTCGCCAATCGGTCCTCGGGAGTAAAATTCACAAGGCAAAAATCAAACCACTTTGGGGAAAGGATCTTCCCCAAAAGCGGAAAGAGAAGGGGCGCGTAAAAATGAATGGTACTAGAAAAATGTTTCGGATAGTTGGCAGCGGAACCGCAGAGACAGTCGATCAAATTAAAAACATGCTGGAGTCAATTGGGATACTTGTAGATGTCGATTTGGAAGCAGATTTTAATGAATGGATAGAAACTCTACCAACTGATCCGGTGGAGGGCTTTAATCAAGAAGCAACGCAGTGGATTCGTCATTGGGGAATTGGTGGGGGAGATTTTAGTACCGAAGAGTCAATTGCAAATTGTTCCCCATCTAATATTCCGAAGGAATGGGCTAATGATGCCTATAACTCCTTCGAAGGGTATTCCAAAAACTCATTTGATGCAGCTCGTTTGATTATGGAGCTGGTCGGTGAAGTGCTATACGATTTGCGAAGCAATGCAACTCCTGCACTTGTTTCTTGTCAGCCTTGCAAAGGAACAGGTAGGGCAGATGATGATGAAAAGTGCGACCTTTGCTGGGGGACAGGATTGGTTTCAGAAGGGGAGGAGGAAGACAGGAGTTCAGGAGAAATCGTAAGCCTTGAACTAGGGAAGCGATATAGATTTATCTATCGGTATGTTGTTCATCATGGCACATTATCCCGAATGGAACCGATAGAAGTAAATCATTTGAAATATAGGGAACTTCAATTTTCCGATGTTATTGCAGATAGTTTAGTATTTGGAATCCCATCGCCATCCGTTATAAATGTCGGTGACCTTGATATATCAGAAATAAAACTAGAAGACGTATGTGAAAAACAGGCATAATAAAGTGACTAGCCGAGGGCATTCGGCTAGTTTCTTTGTTGACATATCACAATATATGGTTTATAATAGTGATTGTAAGCGATAACTGAATTTCGAGCTGGCTTTTGGGGGAGTTTCTCTCCCCCAAAAGCTACCAATGAGCAAGGGGGAAACTATGTTAACAAGCAGCATCATGTCCTATAAAGACCGTGGTAAATGGGGAAATCCCCGTTATCGAGGAAATTGCTCCGGTTGGGTCATATATAATTTGCTTAAGCATTTTCAGCCGAAAGCATTTACCGAAATATTTGCCGGGGGTGGAACCGGTTACGAAGTGGCCAAAGAGCTGGGGTACACATCGAGTATCCATCTTGATTTAAACCCGCAGTTTGGCGGCTGGAACGCCCTTACCGATGATTTACCAGGAGGAAGCGATTTCACCTTTCTCCATCCCCCTTATTACAACATCATAAAATATAGCGGCGAAATGTACGGGGAGCCGCACCTGGACGACCTTTCTCGCTGCACGAGCTACGCAGACTTTCTAATGAAATCAAATCTGGTCAATGCAAAAGCATTTTCGGGACTGCGAAATGGCGGGAGAATGGCTGTGTTGGTGGGGGATGTCAGAAAGGATGGTCAACTGTACTCTCTTCAAAAAGATATGCAATGGTTTGGTCATATTGAATCCATCATCATCAAAGAGCAGCATAATTGCGAGTCAGATCGTCGGCGGTATCGAGGTAGCTTTATCCCAATCGAACATGAATATCTCATCATCATGAAAAAGGCTAATGTTTGGGTCGTGCCTATCGCAATCAGTAAAAAAGTCATGGTAGACATTCGGGATTCTTTGAAAGTTACATGGAGGGATTTGGTCCAAGCTGCCTTAGAATCAATTGGTGGTGAGAGCAGCCTAGAAACGTTGTATGGGGTCCTGGAGAGTTCTGCGAAAGCTAAATCCAATCGTCACTGGCGGGAGAAAATACGCCAAACATTACAAATCTACAGGGATTTTGAACGTGTAGAACGAGGTTATTGGAAATTAACGTCATTTGACGATGGGAAAGCTTGTGCGTGATAAGGTTCGGGGGAGGGGAATCCTTCCTCCGATTAATTGACACGTCCATTTGTACGTGTTATAAATGATTGATACGTATAACTAAACGTGTGAGGTGTTTGTGTGAAAAAAGACCGATACGTCTATCCAGCAAAATTTCAAGATTCTGAGGATGGTATATCCATCGAGTTTCCTGATTTTCCTGGTTGCTTCTCATGTGCAACCGACTATGAAGAAGCAATGAATTATGCCAAAGATGCTATGGCCTTGCACATTTATGGTATGGAAAAAGACGGTGAAGAAATTCCAAAAGCATCGAATTTATCAAAAATCATAATGGATGATCCTGACTGCACTGTTGCGCTGATTGAAGTGTGGATGCCTCCTTTTAGGGATGAAATGGTCAATAAAGCCGTAAAGAAAACATTGACTATCCCGCAATGGCTAGATGAATTGGCAATAGCGAACAAAGTGAATTTTTCAAGAGTGCTACAAGAGGCGCTAAAAGATTATCTTGGGGTTAATAAGAAATAATCGTATAGGGCGTTGCGCGAGGGCTGCGCCCTCACGCCGGGGGTCGGGAGTACGCCGATAACCAGGGAGAGTAAGGCGGGCGAGCCGCCCAACTCTCCCTAGGTTCCTGTCGTCCTCTAGTTCCTCCGTCCCCTAACGCAAAATCAAAAGCATGAAGGATAAAAGCCCAGACTAGAAAGGAGGTATCCCGTCTGCGCCGGGATACCTTGATTAAGAAAGGCCTGCGACAGCTGGGGAGATGAGTGGCGTAAGCGATGGCATTACCGGCAAGGCGTAGACTGTCAAGGGCTTTCGCGGCATATCCTCCCTGCGCTGCGCTGCGGTCCGGTATTCCACGGTCCCTTGACAGTCTACGGTCGGCGGTAGTGGCGGGCTATGCCGCCCGGAACCTCAGGAAAAGCCGATACTCCAGGATTCCGGACGGAAGCCTATTATGTACCGCCGACTTCCCAAGCCTGCTGCAGCTGCGTGCGGATCGGTAGATAGCCTCTCCCGTTTTTCCTAGGAAAGGCCGAGAATAAAGCATGCTGTCGTCGGTATTTTTTATCAAAAATAGTTGACATATCCCTTTATATGGTTTATAATTATAAATGTAAGCGATACTAAACTGATAGGGGAGAAGCTGTATGTTGAGATTTGAAAAAATGGAAAATAGCCGCACTTTTCATGCCGTTCCTTTTGATCTTGGAAATGATATTTATCCTCCAATTCAAACACTATCTGATCTGAGAAAGGTCCTTTCCACATACTCACTTGAGGAAATCAAGGAAGGACAGCGAGGGGATACCCCAAGCGAAAAAGTTACTTTTGATGAGGTTGTGTTAAATTTTCAGGAAATGAATAAAGCTGAACTGGAAAAACATATCTCTACCAAACGCATCACATTTAGCTGGGTGCCATTCAAGCTGTTACGTGCAGAGGATTTTGAAGACGACAACAATCCGGTATTTGTTCAAAATATAACAAAACTCCTGGATGAACTTCCAGAAGCCTAAAAGTGAACTGATAAAGTTTTAGTACCGATTTGTACAAAACTTATTTGAAGGAGAGATTTCTTATGTGTTCAACTGTATATATTACAAAAACGCTGGAGTTATCAACCGCTCATATTAAAAAAGAAACAAACCGTTTATTTGAAAGAGACGAGGTGGAAGTTGTATTCTATTCCAAAGGTGCCAATCAAGACCAAGTTGGTTGGTTAATGCAAGTACCTGTACAGGACGATAAGGATGCTCATATTCCTGACGATCTACCGGAAGAACTTTATGCAATTATTGCTATTGCTCAAGAAAATGAATGCCAATGGATAATGTTTGATCGGGATGCCGATAAAATTGATTCACTTTCTGTATTTGATTGGTAAATATCAGCTTGAATGGAAAACTGGTAAACAGTGGTTCGATTATGGGACCACTGTTTATTTGTGTAAAAATGTTGATATATCACTAAAAATGGTTTATAATTTAATGGTAAGCGATAATAATGTGGAGTTGATAAAGAGTGAAGCTATTTTCCAAACACCAACCAGAAGCAAAGAAAATGAGAAAATCATTCCTAAAGCGTTTGTATAAAATCAAAGACCGGCTTTACTTGGAAGCAAAGTATCTGGCAGATTACGGGTTTTCTATTGGTCAAGCCATCAAATACGAAGTCGATAATAAAAACAAAAAAATCACGATAACACCGGTTCGAAGCGAGGCAAAGCGTCACGTAGCGAAAACGACCCAGAAAACAGGAAAAGTCGTTCCAGTAATTGATATCAAAGGGGAGGAGGTTCGGCAGTTTTTTGCCTCTCACCAGCAAGTAGAAGTAGAGATCCGTAAGGGAAAGATTCTCTTTACTGTTTCGGTCGAGGCTAAAGCCCAGGAAATCGAAAACGTAGTCTGCCTAAATGAGCTGCGTGCAGAGAAAGAAACACGGCAATACGCGGTCAGCGTCCGTGACTTTGCTGCGGCAGCGAATTACTCACAGCTATCCATTTTCGACCTATTCCAAGCCGATCAAAAGGAAGTAAATCAGTCCACTAAGAACAATGTAGGCAGTTGGCTCAAGAAAAAGGCTATTTCTATGATAAGTTTGTTTTCGGGGTGCGGTTCCATGGACAAGGGTTTTCTGGATGACGGAGGTTATGACATTGTTTTCGCAAATGATCGGTTCGACAAGCGAGCGCTTCGGAATTATCATATTGAAACCTACCGCCGAAATATTGGCGATCATATCATTACGCAAGATGTTTTGGATTTTACAAAGGAGGACATCCCCCAAGTAGATTTTGTAGCAGCCGGTATCCCCTGCGTGAAATTTAGTTCTCTGAATACCATCAATAATTTTCGTGACACCGATTCAATCACTCATCCATTGGTTGAGCAGACGCTAAATGTCATTGAATGGAGTAACGCAAAAGCTTTCTTGATCGAGAATGTAGAGAACTTTTTAACGGTTAAAGGGGGTGCAATGGTAAAGCGCTTTAAAGAAAGGCTACCACAATTTGGGTTGATACCGGAATATATTAATGCGGCCCAACTTGGTTCAGCTCAAAAAAGAACGCGGGCATTCATTCTTGGTATTCGTGGTGCGAGTCCTACACTACAGCTTCCCCATCTTTCGGAGTATCGGACAGTAGCAGACGCATTTCAAGACATAGAAAACGCACCGCAGCAGGACTGGCATTTCAATCCTACGCCGTTAATTTTGGAGCGAATGAAGCATGTCCCAGAGGGGGGCAATATCACCAGCGTTCCCCAGCACCTCAGGGCACCAAATAAGAAATTTACAAACTATTGCATGCGATTGAATAGACATGGACAAGCTCCGGTCATCACACACGTTCAGGACGAGGTTTTTTTTCATTACGAATTAGATCGGTACTTAACCGTAAGGGAAACCGCGAGGTTATTCTCATTACCTGATGACTTTTTGTTCACGGGGAGCCTGACAGCTGTGTTCGAAATGTTGAAAAATGCTGTTGACTATAAAGTTTCACGGTTCCTTGCAAAAATAATTAGAAAGCAATTAATTCCGATACTTTAGTAGCAAAAGCCAGTGATAAGCTGGCTTTTTTACTTGTCTAGTGATATACAAAAGGTCTAATAGACCATTTGAAAATAGTTTGTTGACATATCACCATATATGGTTTATAATTATTTGTGTAAGCGATATTCCACTACTTTCAAGGAGAAAATTACAATGACTAAACAATATGTTCTAAATCTCGAAACGTCTAAAATTGAATTGCAGTTCTCTAAAGAAGAGTATCAATCTCTAGCCATGGATGAGAAAAAGACATTAAGAAGTGCTTTTATTTTCTCAGGTTCTCGTTCCGCTTGGGTGTCCCGTTCAACCAATAATCATTTTTCAGCTATCCGTGTAGCTAAACAACTAGGCTTTACAGATGGCGGAAAAACTGGAGAACGCTTGTCTTACGCTGAGAAAGTGGAAAGGCAAGTAGAAAAAGCAGAAGCAAGAATTGAGCGCTATGAGAAGTATGCGGACAATGCAGAGACAAGAGCAAAAAACCTGCAAGCAGACTTAAACAGTAAGCGCGGTGACATTTCATTTTTTACGCAACCGATTATTGCAGGACATGCAGGAAGTCAACGGTTTGCACGTCAAAGAGAAAAAATGTATGACCGTTATCATAAAGGATTTGAAGAGTACCGCAAAAGTGAGTATTTCCGCGATAAAGCTACAACAGCAGAACAAACTGCAAGTATGAGTAAATTTAAGAATAGATCGTATCTAAGTAACAGAATTGAAGAATGCAATAAAAATATCCGAGAGTACCAGCGTCGAATTGCTCGGGCAGAAGAGACTCAAAACGAATCATACATGGAAACTCTACTAGAGAAAATGGAATATGAATTAGATAAACTTGCATTTCTCCATAATAAAATGGACGAGATCGGCGGCGTACAATTTAATAAAGATAATCTAAAGGCTGGATATCTCGTTAAAATTCGCGGCAGCTGGTATCCAGTTGTTAAAGCGAATGCAAAGACTGTGGAGGTTAAACCTGATGTTGTTCCATATACGCTCAAATACGCTTATGCTGAAATTCAGGAAATGAAAATTCCTGAGGGATGGATGGAAAAGAAAAAGGAAGCATTTAATCCTTTTGAGGTAGACGACATTTTAATTCGTACAGCTATTGGCGGCAATAAAATTATTAAAGCTTTCCAAGTTGTTAAAAAGACTGAAAAAAGCGTGACAATCAAAGAAATATATATAGAAAACAATATTCCCCAGAGGAATAACTTCAAAATAGGATTACAAGAGAGACGTGCAGTTAAACAAGATAGAGATAACAATTTTGTAGTAAATCATGATGATTGGTATCTATACAAATATAACAGCGCAGTATAAAAATAAGGGATTTTCTAGCCTTCATTGTTGACATATCACTTAAAATGGTTTATTATTAAAGAGTAAGCGATAGACCATTTTGAGTGAAAGGATGAGGAACAATGAAACGGTATGAATTGGGTACAGCTTGGAATGATGGGGTCAGTCAAGCGGAAGGCTCCAGCTCTTACGAAACGGTGGAGGAATTGTAACGAGCGGCAGCTTGTTCTTGAAATAGAGTCACGCGGTCCGCTTGGGGTTTTGCCCCAAGCGGACATAAAAAACGAAAGGAGAAAAACCGAGAATGCCAAGAAAAAATGCATTTTCTAAAGCCAAATACGATCAAATCAAGAATGAGCGCTATGTCGTGATCATTTTCGAAAACGGGCAAAGGGAATTTACGCATGGGGGAGTGCCCGCGGATAAAGCTTTGGAATTGGTTCAGCTCCACAGTCGTATGAGTCCCTATAAAACAGTCTTGGTCTTTAACGAAAAGGAGCTAAAAAACCCTGCGACTGGACGGACAGACTTGTGTATTGAAAGAAACCAGTCCTACTACGAGAGATACAGCCAAAAGACGAGGATAGAAGCGACAGCTGGTTTGGATGTCATCTAAGTGCTGGTATCCGCTTGGGACATGCCCAAGCGGATACCAAAATGACCATGAAAGCCTATCGGGGAGGGATATAAATGAATCAATTGGAAAAGTTAGCGCAGCGCGTTCAGGATTTGAGTGTTGATTTAAAGGATGCTATCCATGAGGGGGATATGGCTAGGGCATCGAGTGTCATCGAGGAAATTCGTAGCGCATTGGTCGATATGGAAGAGGCTGCATGACGAGCAGTTGAAATAGCAAGTTCGTCTCGATGGATTTCTTGTATTTGTTTTTGGGGGCGGCGCTGGCTGTAAGGATTAGTTTCGGGGTCGTCGTGTTTTATGCTTCGCGCTGGTTCTATGAGAAAAAAATCGTCCAATTGCGGTTGTGTCCTCATCGTTTCGTGGGAAGTCCTAAGTCTACAGAAAGGATAGAAGCCTGAAAAACTTATGGCAGGGCGCGGGCGTTACGGGAGGGCATAGCCCTCCCGCCGGGGGTCGGGAGTACGCCGATAACCAGGGAGAGTAAGGCGGCAAGCCGCCCAACTCTCCCTAGGTTCCTGTCGTCCTCTTGGTCCTCCGTCCCCTAACGCAAAAACATGAAGGAGCAAAACCGGAAAGGAGATATCCCGTCTACGCCGGGATATCCTGATCCTTAGGGGGCTATGCCCCCTGTGGGGATGAGCAGCTTAATCGATGGAATGACCGGCAAGGCATAGGTAGTCAAGGGCTTTCGCGGCATAGTCCTCCCTTCGCTTCGCTACGGTCCGGTATTCCACGTCCCTTGACAACCTACGGTCGGCGGTAGGGGTTGGCTTTGCCGCCCGGAACCTCAGGAAAAGTCGATACTCCAGGATTCCGAACGGAAGCCCATTGTGTACCGCCGACTCCCCAAGCCTGCTGCAGCTGTAACCGGATCGGTAGTTTGCCCCTCCCGTCTTTCCTAGGAAAAGCCGCAAAAAAGACGTGCGTTTACCGGTATTATTTATCAAGCTAATTGACATATCACTATTTTTGGTTTATAATAATAAATGTAAGCGATAATCAACTATTCAAGGAGAGTGCTAATCATGAGTCAAACAAAAACATTGTCCAGCCTGATCGAACAGTTTACCCCCCAAACACAATACACTCTTTGGGCATTCAGCGAGTTTGGATTCCCTTACCATATGCACGTTACTTTGCTGGAGGCTGATATCAAGCCATACGCTCAATATCCTGAGACATTGGTTCTTCGCTTCAAGCAAAAAGGGAAGAGAAAGGAAACCGCAATACGATTCAAGCCGAACCAAAGATTCCTGATTTGGCAAGGGTGGATTAACGTCGATTCAGATCATGTAGTCCATCGGGAAGAGTCGGGAGGGGTTTCCATCGGGCACAGCCTGACATGCTTCAATAAGGAATACATACAGCGGGCGCTGCGATCCGTTCCTGATGAGCCGTTTATCCACTGGGACAGCCGGGATTAATTCTTGGCTGACCAGTTCGAAAATCACATTCAGTAAAAGGCGGGGATGATTTCATGTTTATCCAACTCAGCGAAAGAGCGAAAGAAACTTGTAAAAAGCACTATGGAAGCTACAAAAAATGCGGCTGCGGAACATGCCCGATTGTAAGAGTATGCCACGCAGGGCCGACAGGAACACGGTTGACGGTGGACTCGCATAACCGGCACACTCAACAAATTAATGAAGCAGCCGAAGCAGTTTGAGAGAGGGTAAAGCCCTCTCTTTTTTATTTACCCTTATATAACAGTAATTGAATTACTTATATATAACTGTAACGGAATTAAACGCATGAAATCAGCGTTTTCCGAGGACAACCGGGGAAGGCAAAGGACACACCCGAGTAAACCTACAGTAGAGAGGGAAGTCGGCGGTGGACAATTGCCGAAGCGACCGGGGCGCAAGGAGAAGGAGCGTTTTCCTGAGGGGTCCCGGTCGGCAAATCGACCGCCAACCGCCGACCTGAGCTTGTCAAGGGACCGTGGAATACCGGACCGGAGCGAAGCGCAGGGAGGATTATGCCGCGAAAGCCCTTGACCAGTTCAGCCGAACGGATAAGAAAAGAAGGAGCCAAGATAACTGCATATCTTTTGTATAACATTAGTTATGCATTGCATATACAATAAATTACCTTTATATAACAGTATTTTAATTACTATTAATTAATGGTTTTTATTTGTTTGCTTGTACATTTTTCCTTTTGTTGTTTTAATGGTAGTAGTTGGGGAAGGAGGGTTTTTTATTAGCGTTTCATTTGATGTTGTTTATCGTCGCGTTTCTGATTTGAAGCCGCACCCAATGAACCTTTACTTTCATTCACCTTTAGACATTGTAGATCGGCAGAACTTAAAAACAAGTATCGAGCTTCAAGATGTGCTGGAACCGGTTTGGATTACGACTGATATGGTTATTATTTCAGGTCATCAAAGGTGGGAGATTTGTTCAGAGATTGGCAAAGAGCAAATTCCCACCAGGACTGTTGAGGCACCAGAGGAAGATATTGAAATTTTGATCGTAGCAGCTAACACAGATCGAAGGCAGGAAGAAAAGGATTTAATGAGAAAAGCAAGGCAAGCAGAGGTACTTTGCAGACGCGCTGGCATATCTCGGGGCGGTGATCGTACTGCAAAAGGTCTATTAGACCGACTGAATCAGGAAGATATCGCAAAATCTTTCGGTGTTGACGTAAGGACTCTTAGGCGGCTCTTAAAGCTTCTTTGTCTAATCGAACCGATTCAAGCGCTGGTTTCCAGTAATGATCTAGGCTTGTATGCTGGCAATGCTTTGGCTTCTCTGACGGAGGAAGAACAGCAAAAAGCTTATCAGATGCTAATTAGCTATGAAGAACCATTAACATTGAAGCTAGTGAAAGAGGTTTGCCAAAAGGTCCTTGGAGTACAGGAAGAAATTGAAATTGAGGAAGGGGACAAGGTTAAGGCAAAAAAGAATGAAAGTGATACTTTCGATAAGATCGAGCAAAAGCTTCTAAAAATCGGGGAGAAAATGACAATCGATGAGAAACAGGAGATGTCGATTCGCCTGAGAGAATTAGCTGATCGTATAGTTACTGTTATGTAACGGTAAGCCTGCAATCATTAAAGGTTGCGGGCATTTTTTATGGCTTTTAAACGCACTATGAGTTTCGATGAATAGGGCGTGAGTAGGGCCTCGAAGCAAGAAAATACGCCTGTAAAACGGGGAAAAAGCGGCGGTGTAGGTACTGCCCTGGAGCGTAGCGACTGTGGCAGCCGAACCCCCATGCCCCCGTATTTTGGGGGATATGGGGTGTTTGCAGGATAAAGAGTTGCCAGCGGCAACTCTAAAAACCTTGCTTCCGCAAGGTTGATTGTGTATGCAAGATTTATTTTTTTAGCATACACTTTATTGGAAAACATTGCTATAATAAGAATAGATGTGTATACAAGGAGTGATTTAAATGGTTGGTACAAAAAAGAGTACAAGCGATACACCGAGAAAACCCAGAAGAAAGACTGTTAATGCTAGGTCAAATAAGCAAGTTAGGGTTCCAGAGAAAATTTATGGGGATATTGCTCTCATAGCGGAAAAGGAAAATACAACTATTCAGGAACAGTTTGATAAGGCCCATGTATTTTACGTGCGTAGTTACAATAACAATCGATTACATGAAATGAGTTTTACAGGAGAAGTCATGGCTGCGATCAAGAAGGTAGAGACCCGTCTTGCCAATATATCAGCTAAAGGAATGATGGATTCGGCAACTTCGCTTGAGTTGCTTATTGAAGCATTGAGTAAAGGTAGGAGCGAAAAGGAGATTGACGATATGTACTATGCTGCAAGGCAAAGGGCAGCTGCGAACGTAAAAAGGAAATTGGATAAAGAAGGGCTGGGTGATGTGTGAATTCAAAGAAAGGAGAAAATCAATGTATTGGTATATTGGTGGAGCTGCGCTTTGCTTTTTGACGATCGGAAGGTACGGATTGACAGGGGAGGCTTTAGTAGGATGTGTTTTTGCGGTTTTTCTTTTAGTGCTATCGAGGATAGATTTAAAAGAGAGGTTGTTACCTGATCGGATTGTTCTTCCAGGGTTGGCTCTGTTTTTTTGTCTGAGATTGGTTGTGCATCCGGTCTATAGCGTAGTCGAATATTTCATTGGAATGGCAATCAGTTTTAGCGTGTTCTGGCTTCTTGCCATTATTACAAAAGGTGGAATAGGTGGGGGAGATATCAAGCTAAATGCTGTCGTTGGATTACTAGTGGGTCCGTATCTTTTGATCCTATCTTTCCCATTGTTCATTATTTTTGGAGTTATCACTTTTTTGATTTTGGCAAAGAGTAGGAAGGATAGTGTTCCAGTCGGACCAGCAATCGCGGCCTCTGCCATTGTGACCTACCTATACGGAGCAGATATCCTGAAATATTACCATTACTTAATAGTTAATTAATGATACTTGGGAGGCTATCGTCAATGGCAAAGGGACAGCCGCAAAAGCAGCGGCGAGGTTCCCTTGTGGTTCTTAAAGTTCGGTATACGAAGAAACTTAATCATGCCAAAAATCAAGTCCTTTATATTGCCGAAAGATCAAGGGAACTGGAAAAGGAGAACCGTGAAGTCTTTAGCTCCACTGAGGACAGAGCAGATTATAGATCTTTTATGGACAGGTTGGACGATAAAGCTACGAGACATCCAAAGGCGGTGAAGTCTCATCACTTAATCATTTCAATGAAACGAGAAGATTTTGATCGTTATGGTGCCGACTACAAAAAGATAGTAAGGGAGACTATGCAAGGGATTGAGAGGGAAAAAGGAATCAAGCTTGATTGGGTAGCAGCGACTCATCCTAACGAGAGGAATCCTCATGTTCATGTCATTGTTAAGGCAGTTGGAAAGACACCAGAAGGTCGAAATAAACGATTTCGCATCGACAAAGACGAGTTTCGGGAGATACGTGGGGACATCTATCGGATTTTACGGGAGGAACGGGCTGTTAGGCGATCTATCGAGCGTAGTATTCTGGAACAAGCTCGGGAAGGGAGGAATCATACATTGGAACGCCAAAGAGATGCCCCTAAAGCAATGCGTGCTGGTCAATCCGTTGCAAATCAGATGAGGCGATTAATTCGAGAAGAAGAGTTCCGACAGGAATTAGAGCAAAGGCGCAAACAGCGGGAGATGGAAAGAGGGGGGAGGATATTATGAAGAAGAAAGAAAAAATCGGCATAAGGCAGCTCTTGATTAACCGATATATGGTAGTAGGGATCATATTGGTGATGCTTGATTTGTATTTGATCGGCTCATTAAGTTATATGGTGGGGATGAAGGTTCCATTAAAAGACTTTGAGGAAATGGTGCTCATGCGTCCGTTCAATACCTTGGATGTCTTGTTGCATGCTGAATCAGAATCTGAATTGAAAACGAGACAGTTCTGGTTAACTCTTCAAATCCCGTTTTTCTTCTTTTTTGTGATGACTCTCTATAAACTAGATAAATCGAAATCTGTAGAAATGAAGGTCGAAGAAGCAGCGGAATACGGGGCGCACGGAACTTCTCGTTGGGCTACAGAAGACGAGATAGAGGAATGGTGGTTGCAGCACGAGAGTAAAGTGGGATTGTATCTTGGTCAGTTTAATGGCAGGTCAGCCGTTCATCCTACAGATTGGAGGGAGACAGACTTAAATCAATGTACAGTTATTTTTGGAGCATCCGGGGCGAAAAAAAGCCGTTCTTTTATCAACCCGAACGTTTATAAAGCCATGTACGATGGACTTTCCATTGTGGTGACTGACACCAAAGGAGCTGTATATAATGCAACGGCCAAGAAATTGAGGAAGAATGGATATAAGGTGTACACTCTTAATTTCTTGAAGCCAGCGAAAAGTGACTGCTGGAACATTTTGGACACAATAACTGATTTTTCGGATGTTCTTAAACTTGCTCAAGCGATTATGGATAATACTCGTAATCCTCATAGTGGATCTGATGAAGTGTGGGGTAATGCTGAAAAGGCGTATTTGCAAGCATGCATCTTGTACATATTACGTGAGCGCCCGGATGAAGAACGTCATATGCCTTCTGTTCTTGAATTTGGGGTGTGGGGTGCTCAAAATCCTGAGTTGATGGACCAATTGTTTGATGCGTTGCCGAATGGCCACGATGCTAAAAAGGCATATGCGCTTTTCCAAATTGCAGAAGAGAAAATGCGCAAGGGGATACAAATTGGTTTCTCCACTCGGCTGCAGGTTTTTCTTGATCCAGGTATTGCGTATATGTGGTCCAATAGTGATTTTGATTTAAAAGATTTAGGAAGAGAGAAGATCGCGCTCTTTTTGCTGATTAAGGATAGCGATACGACTTATGAAATGCCGGTAGCGTTAGTATTTTCCAAGCTTTATCAATCCTTGTATGACTTAGCAGAAGAATTTGACGATGGAAGATGCCCGGTGGAAGTAAGGGTATTAAAAGATGAGTTCAATAATATCGGAGTAATTGGTAACTTCGAACGTATCACCAGCACATGCCGTTCTCGGGGAATCTATCCGACCATGATCGTCCAAGGTTTGTCTCAATTTAAGAATAGGTACAATCGAGATCGTTGGTCAGAGATCATTGGGAACTGCGATACAATAGTTTTTATGACCACAAATGAAATGGAAACGGCTGAATATTTTTCTAGGCGATTAGATAAGACAACAATTCAAATTCAGAGTCAATCTGACAGGGACAGTGGAGGGTCGAGTGTAAGCCGAAATTTTGTAGGCCGAAATCTACTGACTCCTGGAGAATTGATTCGTTGGGATCGCTCGAAGATCATTGTAATGCAAAATGGAAGGCAAGCGGCTATTTTGGATAAGGTGGATTTTGAAGAATTAGAACCGAATATAGAGTTTGATTCCTGGATACAAAGACCTGATTTTCCTGACCTGAGCATCCCGATTGTTGACTACGATGAGTTTACAAGGGGATCTAATAAGGGAAAGGGAGAAGAGGTATTCTTTATCTAGGTTTATTTTGTCCGTTAATTACGTTAAAATACTTTATTTGTTTTATATGTCCGTTATTGACGTATAAAACACTTGATGGTACAATTATCCTGGTGAAATTATACCAAAGTATAGATGAAGGGGGTTCTCTAGTTAAAATTGACTATTTCTGAAAGGGGGATTCTCTTGTGAAAATGTATGTTTGCATTAAGCATCCGGTTAGTTATAAAAAGGTTGTTCAAAATCTAGGCGATCAATTTGATATCTCAGAGAATCTGAATACCCTTGAGCTTTTCACTCGGGCAATGGGGGACGAGTCTCCTGATATTATTGTGGTCGATCAGAAATTGGACTTTTATCCGAATGTCATGGTATTGAAACACAGTATTCCAATTGTCACCTATGAAGGCACATACAATACGCTGAAACACCGGATCGCTGACACTTTAGAACAACGGGCTAAAAATGGGAAAAAAGAAGAAGTTCACAACGTAGCATCGCCGAACGATTCTTCTGAAAAAGATTCTGTTGTACTTAAGGATGAAGGCGAACCAAGAGATGATGCTAAAAATGTACAAGAGTCTGAAAAGGTAAAGGATCACGAAAAGTCTACTCAAGTAGTTAATGATTTGCTTAATGAAACAAAAGAGAAAATCGATGAGGAAAAAGCAAAATCTTCATCAAGCTTCTTTAGTAAAATTCCCTTTTTTAGTCGGATGCAGAAAAAAGAACCTGATGAAAAAGGTGGTAAGAAAGGGAGCGACAATAAAGAGGGGCAACAGCTACGTGGCTCAGATGGAAATCCAAAGCCGTTGACAATAGAAACAGAAGGTTCTTCTCAGAGATCCAAGAACAATGTTGTGGTTGGCCATGAGCATGAAGAAGTAAAGGGACAAGAGAAAGTAATAACCACATCGATTGTTGAGACTATCCAAGAACAAGGAGAAGAAGAATTTCAAATCGATCACGCGAAATTAGATGAGGTCATGAGACAAGTGGCTGCAAGTTATCGGTCCCCTGATGCAGCAGCTGCGCAGGATGAAGTTGGGAGCGGCAAGGTAGATGCGGAGCCAGTGATGGAAGAAGAACCTTCTATTGAGCCGCAAGCTGGCGTTGCAGCTGCGCAGGATGAAGTTGGGAGCGGCAAAACAGATGCGGAGCCAGTGATGGAAGAAGAACCTTCCATTGAGCCGCAAGCTGGCGCAGCAGCTGCGCAGGATGAAGTTGGGAGCGGCAAGGTAGATGCGGAGCCAGTGATGGAAGAAGAACCTTCCATTGAGCCGCAAGCTGGCGTTGCAGCTGCGCAGAATGAAGTTGGGAGCGGCAAGGTAGATGCGGAGCCAGTGATGGAAGAAGAACCTTCCATTGAGTCACGCGCTGGCACAGCAGCTGTGCAGGATGAAGTTGGGAGCGGCAAAACAGATGCGGAGCCAGTGATGGAAGAAGAACCTTCCATTGAGCCGCAAGCTGGCGTTGCAGCTGCGCAGAATGAAGTTGGGAGCGGCAAGGTAGATGCGGAGCCAGTGATGGAAGAAGAACCTTCCATTGAGTCACGCGCTGGCACAGCAGCTGTGCAGGATGAAGTTGGGAGCGGCAAGGAACCTGTATCTCAAGGAATTGATATAGTACCTTCAAGTACGATTCCTACCAGCAAGGCTTCCGAGGAAACATCGTCTGTACACAACAGTGCTATTGAATCATTGGATAGTCCTTCCATACAGGGAAACGGATCATGGCAGAATAAAGCAAGAAAAGAGGATAAGGTAACTGTTGTCAAAGCTCTACCGGTTAAATCACATTACGCTGGTTTCAAGCAGCCAAAAGTTAGAAAAGGGAATGCGTGTGTAGTTACGGTAACAGGTGCGGCAGGAGGGATCGGTAAGACCGAACTAGCAATTTCTTTGTCTAGTCATTTCGGGAATAGGCTTAGAGTGGCGTTGCTTGATTTTAATTTACAGAATCCAGATGTGGGTGAAAGGACGGGCATCGGATTTCCTTTCCAAAAGACGCTATACGATGTCTTGATGCTTTACAGAAATCGAAACTTGTCTGCCTTGGCTATCGAAGAACGAATGATCTTCGAACGGGGAGTAAGCGTTTTAGTTGGGATTCCTGATCCTTCTGTAATTCCGCATGTTACCGATGATTTCTTACTAACTGTAGTTGAGATGTTAAAACCGGCCTTTGACATTATCATCATTGATTCGGACAAGTATCTGTCAGCTGTTGGCGGTTTGAATGTGTTAGTGAAAAGTGATCATGTTATCATCCCGGTCACAAGCAGCCCGAATGTTCTTGGCCATACTACTTTGCTTGTTAGCTTGCTTAAACAACAAAAGTTAACGGAGCATCAAATGGAATTTGTCTTGAATAAATACGATGAGGGCGGCATTGTAAATGAAAAACGAGTGCAGGATACATTTGGAAAACGTCCCGTTGCTTCGTTGCCTTATAATCGAAGCTTTTTAGTGACTAACGCTACTGAGAACAAAACTACTCAAATTATGCAGATGTGTCGGAATCTTGAACAGGTGATATTGGCTAGTGATAAAAACGGCAGAAAAGGCTTAATGGCCTTTTTACAAAAATAATCGTTTGAAGGGAGAGAAAGGCACTTAACCCTTCAAAAGGGTTATGCCGGTTATGATGAAAAAGCGGAAGAATTGGAAGGTGTGCGTTGTTTTTGCGTTGATGTTAATTGTCATGTTGATTCCTGAGGTTCCAGCCTTTGCAAACATCATCGGTACTCCTGAAAGGCCACCAGGGCCATTAGGAAATACTGACTCTGTTTTTAAAAAAATCATGGGATGGCTTATGTGGCTCACACCATTCACTGTCGCTGGAATTTGCGGATATCTATTTTACACGGGGATGTTTGGTGTGAAAGACAATCATAAGAGAGCCGCAACGAAAGAAACCATGTTTAACGTTGGTGTTTATGGCGCCGGTGTGTTTTGCATTGTCTCAATCGTATATGCAATTTTCGAAGTGATGGGAATTAAATAGTATGAGATTTTTGGCTAAACGTAAAATCTGGCTATTGTCTTCCTTATTCTTTTTCCTGATACCCGCTAACATTGTGTTAGCGGGCGGGGAAGAAAGGGCTGTTGATTGGTTTAATGCCATTCTAAACAGCATTTCGACTGGCATTGCTTCCTGGATGTTCGAGTATCTAAATGAATACGTTTTAATTGAAACAGATTTTGAAAGTATCCGTGCTGTTGGTCCGTTCTTTGACAAACTCATGGGATATTCAATGAGTCTTGGGATAGTATGTGCTGTTTATTTCGGAGTACAAGAAATGTTCCTGAATATGCTACGAGCTGGGATGGGACAACGAACTACGCCAGCAACACAAATTTATGCAAAAACAATCATTAGCGGTGCAATGGTCGTATCTGTGCGGTATCTACTGGATTTAATGATCGAGATTAACAATTATATCATCTCTGATATTTCAGCTTTGCAAATTCAAGTGGATAAGATCAGAGGGATGTTTACGCTCCCTGAACAGGTCGGTGCTGATCAGGCTATTTTGTTCCTGATTTTTGTTATAAGTGCATTGGTATTGGCTTTTATGGGGGTTGTTCGCTACGCAGAGATTGCCAGCTTATATCTTTTCGGCCCTATCCTGATGGCGGGTGACATATCAGCGAATACCATGTCACATTTTTTCAGAACTTCTATTGGGATTATTTTTACTCAGGCAGCACAAGTTTCCATTTTAGGTTTAGTGTTTAGCAACTTCACGAATCAGCCTAATGGCGCTCACTATTTTATAACGATTGGGTTTATTGTCTTACTACTCCGGGGTTCAAAGTTGTTACGTGAGTGGTTATATAGTACCGGAGTAGGGGACGCAGCAGGCGCAGCTGCAGGACAAGCTGTTTCATTTCTGGCTCTACGAGCAAGAGGCGGTGCAATATCATCTCTTGGACAAGCGGCGCTTAATAGCTTGCCAATTGGAGGTGGTGGGGCACCGAGGACCGGTGGTGGTTCAGGTTCTATCATGAGGAGAGGATAAAGTTGGGGAAGTATAAGATTCCACGAAATTTAAACAAGGCTACTTTATATGGAGGGTTGGATTTAAAAGGTTGGGTTTTAATCTCACCCTTTATTGCCCTCTTCTTTTTTTGCCTTTATCAATCGTATCCCATTATTGACTCTGGACGAGAAGTGCTGGGATACTCGCTTTTTTGTGGAGCTGCTTTTATTGCATTGCTGGCTTATGGGTTAGTAAAACCATTGCCGCAATTAACCGAAAGACCGATTGTATATATTTGGCGCACACAAATTAAATCTCGTTATCGGCAGAAGACGTTTTACTGGGGGCGTAAAAAATGAAAATGAAATTACCGAAACTGAAACTTCCTTTTTCTTCACAAAAAGCAGAATCAGTCAACAGTGAAGAAAAATCTGTAGACAAAACTATTCAGGATATCATGCCTTTGACGGGAATTGATGGACATGTTCTGCGGATGAAAAATAATTCGATTCGGAGCATGCTCGAAGTAACCAGCCTGATTAACATTAATTTATTGGGCACAAATGAAAAGGAAGAGGTCGTTTCTGGTTTTCAATCTGTCCTTAATGAGTTCGAAGGAAAACGAATGCAAGTTTATATTTCTTCTGAGCCAATGGATGTTGCCGATTATGTGGCGTACTTGGAAGATAAAGTCGAAAAGGAGCAAGTATCTGAATATCGAGCAACAAGATTGGATGCAGAGCGGGAACATGTTATAGAACATGCGAATGAGAATCGATTTACGAAGAGATTTTATGTGATTACTGGATCGGATTTGTCAGCAGATGATGATAAATTAGATGAATTGCGTGAGCAGAATAACGTTTTGATTGAAGGGTTCCGTGGAATTTCGCTTCATTCTCAGCATTTGAACTTGCTTATGAAGACTGGAACGGAATATGGGCGCGTCCTGTTTGATAAAATTAATGCTCGAAAATCTGCAAGCTTTGGGGAGTTGCAGAATTACCGGTTAAATGACATGGCCCCACACCATATGTTTGACCACGATACCTATTATGAAATTGATGGTTACTTTTATAGTACGCTGGTTTTCAAGACCTACCCACGAGATCCAAAGGCTGCGTGGTTGACCGAACTGTATAAAATCAAAGGGCATGTTGATATTTTGATTGATATTGAGCATACAGGAAAAAGTAAAGACAAGGTAATTAATGATCTTTCCAATATGATGGGAGAAATTGAAACAGATTTGGTAAGACCATTATCAGCTAAAGAGAAAAAACAAAAACAAAGAGATTATGATGATGCTGATTTAGTGTTGGATGAAGTCTTGAGTGAAGAAGAGGCAGCTTATAATGTTACGGTTTATGTAATGGTACGTGATGAAACTGTTAAAGGACTCGAAAAATTAATTAGAGATGCTGAATCTAAAATAAGACGGGCAAAAGGGACTACTTTTAGGTTGGAATATGAAGGCTGGGATGGATTTTTTGCAGCGTTGCCGATAATGTATGAATGCAAATTAAATAAGCGTTTTTCCAATCCTATGCATTCAATGGCCATATCCGGAATGTATCCTTTTGTTCGTACCGATTACCAAATGAACACAGGCATTCGCCGTGGAATCAATGTAGATAATAACTCTCTTGTGATTGTTGATCGTATGGACCGATCTCGTTTCGTGAATGGAAATGAGGTTACTATTGGGATTTCTGGAGGCGGTAAAACATCCGGGGTAGAGATGGACATTTTGCGCGAACACTCTCAAGGTTTTAAAATTCGTGTTGTGACACCAGAACCGGGTTTTAATTTTGGGGTTGGTCAATTCCTAAAAGTTTCACCAGCAAATAAGTGGGTGTTTAATCCACTCCACATTTCCAGTTTTATTGTTGATAAAGATGAAGATGAAGAGGACATTATTCATCCAGGAGAATATTTGCGAGTCAAAATTCCGCAAATCGTCCGCTGGTTCTCTTGGATCATTGAAGACCTTACCCCAACAGAAAGAGCAAAGTTGCATCGTAAAATCCTTATGACCTACGGACTGAAAGAGTACAACTTTGAATCGAACATAGCACCGACCGAGTTCCCGATATTAGAAGATTTAGCTAAGATTTGTTATGAAGATCCCGATACAAGACGTGTTGGGGAATTGTTAGATCCGTTCGTGAATGGTACATATGCCAAAATGTTTAACGGACAGCGCAACTGGACAATGGATGATATGTTTGTCGCAAATGTGCGTGATTGTCCATTGGAGATCTTGCCGGCGACGATGGAACTGCTTATTCAGGAGTTCTGGGAAGATGCTAAGTTGAACAATGGTAATGTGGGAGTTATCATGGATGAGCTTTGGTATTTTGGAGATCCAAACAGGCCACAGACATTAGATTTCATTTGGGAAATGTATAAGCGGATTCGAAAATATAATGGTTATGCTAACGCATTAACCCAAAACGTAGTCGATGTCATGAAGCATCCAAAATTGACCGCAATTATTAATAACGCGGTGTTTCAACGCTATTTCAAACTAAAAGAAGAAGATGCAGCAGCATTGAGTAAAATTGTGCAATTGACCGAAGTAGAAGAAAGTTTCATCCGATCTACCAGTGAACCACGAGGCACAAACCTATTCTTTATTGGAAATCATCGCATGAAAACCCGTACTAGCTATAATCTGGATGAAATGCAAATCCTTAACCCAGAGCGTTTCGATATGATCAAACAGGTTAGTGGTGATGAGTTATTAAGGTTCAATTAGTTGTATGGGCAGCTCAGAACTGGCGACCGTTGCTCATCACCGCCTTGAGTGTTGTTTTTCTTTTCTTGACAATCATCTCGTCTGTTATTAGCGGGATCATGAGTATTTTTATGGGAGATCCTGATTATGTTCCTATTTATAAGGAAGCGGCTTTAAGGCATGGTGTTGAATGGAAATGGGTGTACGCAGTTGATGTAGTGCGTTATGAGTTTGATTTGGAAAAAGCCCTCCCTAACAATTCTGTCAGCTTGTTTTACTATTATGAAACGATTGAGGTTAGCGATGGGGAGGGTGGAACAAAAACAAGGAAAGTAAAACGATACTACACATTAGAGGAAGTAATGAACGGCCTTCAATTCACGGACGAGCAAAAGGCGGATGTTCAAGAGGTTTTAGATAGCATCATAGAAGAAGATTATGGTTCCGACCATGACGATGCAATACCTGTTAAAATCATGGAACTAGCCAAGCTTGCTGAAAAAGAGTACGGAGTAGATTGGCATATATTGGCTGGAATTTGGCAATGGTCTAATGGACGGGTAACACTTCCGGAAAATGAATTTATATGGAAACAATACCAAGCGGACGGAAACGGCGATGGAATTGCATTGGTAACAACGCCCGAAGACGTTATGTTTACCATTGCGAATTATCTTTCCTCTAATGGGCACGAGACACGACTCAAAGAGCTTTTAGGATACATCTTCCCTGGTAAAGAAAATGAAGTCATTGAATTTATCAAGGACCTTCAAGAACTAAAGGATATTGATAATATCCATTTTGATATATGGCCTGTCCCTGGTCATTTTACTATTACCTCGGGATTTGTTAATCGAACAAACCCTGTAACCGGTAAAAACGAAAATCACAAGGGAATTGATATTGGTGCCCCAAGGAATGCGATTATTATTGCTGTCGCTGATGGTAAGGTGATTTCGACAACTGCAACAGAATATAGCGGTGGCTATGGAAATCTAACAAAGATACAGCATGACGGTTATCAAACATGGTATGCTCATCAAAATAAATTTGCGGTTGCTCCGGGGATGATTGTAAGCAAAGGGGATCTGATCGGCTATGTCGGAAGGACCGGACAATCAGACGGAAATCACCTTCATTTTGAGGTCCGGATTGATGGCAAGCCAGTGAATCCATTACCCTTTCTATCTAAACGATAGGAAAGGGTTTTTTGTCAATCAATCATTTACTATTACTTACTGTTAATTTATAATAGAGGTATGATTTCTTTTTAACAATGGAGGTTCCCAATCATGAATGACCAGAATTTGATTGCTATTGCATCTAACTTATCGGTTGCCAGTTCCGATATCCTTACCTATTTAGAATTGAAAGAAGGTCAGTCTATACGCTTATCGGATCTATATTTATACATGTTGCAACAAGGAGTAGGGATGCAAAAAACTCCCGAAGAAGTAGAAAGCCTTTCTTTGTCGCTGATGGTTAGGACAGATACCGACAAGACAGATAAAAGGTCTAAGTTAGTCGCGATTACTGAATTTGGTAAGAGACTCATGGACTTGGGGAGAAACATCGATGTGGTTACTGATCTTTACCCTGATCCTGTACTCCAGGAGGATACGTTGCGGAGAATCAAAGTGGAACTCCAAGGAGATCACAGGAAGATTTTGGAGGCTCTCCGTGATGAGGAAGGCTTTGATTCCATAAAGGAATTGTATGGAAAAGTAACTAAAGGAAAGGTGGCATACCGAATATTTCAGAGTCGGATTGCAGCTTTGAAAACAGCGTTACTGTTAGATGTAGAAAGCATAGGAGTGAGGAAGATACCTGTTTTGACATCTAATGGAACGCGAATATTGGAGTTGTAGAACAATCACTTCGCTAGGTTTTGATTTATACAACATTAATCAAACGAGGTGAGCGTATTTGGAAATAGGTTACTTGAAAGGCATTGTCATTACAGTGTCGCTATTAAATCTGCTGTGGGCTTTATTTGAAAGGGATAGAACGAAGAGAATCGTTTTTGCTGGTATTGGGTCCATTTCTGGTTTGTGGGTTATGTTGACTTAAGGGGTGAGAACGTGAACGCCAAATTATGGATGGCGCTAGGTGTTTTATGGTTTTTGGTGATTGCTGGTTTTGCGTCAGTTTTAGGTGGATTATGTTTGATCTTCACATTCTTATATTTAGGGATTGAAGCATTTTTCTTAGGATTAGGTGCCGTTTTCATAGGCTACGGCATTCTTTGTGTGGCTCATGTATTAGCAAAAAAAGCAGGGCACGTTTACGAAGAACATAAAAAAGTAAAACGAAAGAACAAAATGGAAATGCTGGATATAGAGAGGCTAAAAAAAGATGAAAAGTACAAAAGATGGATGCTTTATAAATAAAAATGCCAGGAGCTGAACGAAATGGCTATCACCGTTATAGAGCAACTGAATGGACTCATTTCGGATCTTATGGATGCTTTGGAAAGAAAGGAAAATGAACTTCAAAACAGCGATCCTAAAGACGTCAAAGTTGAATACTTACAGCAAGAAATCCCGCGTTTACAAGAGCGACTGGAATTTTTGATCTCATTCAGGGATGAAGAACAAGCGAGTGGGAAAATTCGTTATGTTTACGAGTTTGGTAGCCCTGAGTTTTTCAGGCAAGATTTCGAGGGTGTGAAATGTCTTCAAGATAACTTTGTTTTTTTGACTCAACGTACACTTGAGGCGAATGTGAAACCCAGAGAGAAAGTCAAATATATGGAAAACCTTATGAAAGCATACAAGGAAGCTATGGAACAAAAAAGTCCTAGAAATCGTGAATAACAGAAAAGGGAAGGGTGAGGGTTGATGGAGACTGGTTTGTTTTCAGGGTGGTTTGTTCTGTCGATGACTGTATGTTTTGCTTTGTGGTATATAGCTCCATCTATTCGTGACTTATTTCTTGATTGGGTCAGACATAGAAATCGAGGATGAAGTGTACAGGATCAGAGAGGAAGGCTATTGGTAATTTTGATAAGAATAGGAGAGATGAAATTGGGATACATGACAACTGTAACTTTTTTGAATGATGGGTGGAGCAATATCAAAGCAGATCCAATTGGATTTGTAGAGAAAGTAAATCTTGGGATGCATGGAATAAGTGAAGACAACAAGCGGGATAAGAATATCAATACTTATAGCTTGGGTAATCACGCTGGTAAAATTGATGTTCTAGCAAGTCATCATGCCGATGAACCAAGACTGTTATTGATTTATCAAAATGCAATGACAGCAATTGGATATGGAAGCGATTCAAACAGTATTGAGCAGCGCAAACGAGCGTTAGCACTGGCAAAGCAAATGATTAAATGGGAAGAGGAACAAATCAAAAAACTAGAACAAGAAACAATATAGGATAGGAGAGGGAATATGTTTACTCATTTTTATGTAAAGAGGGACGGTTTGGACTCAGCTCTTGAAATAGTGAGAGAAAGCAGGTTTCGTGAAGGTCTTCAATTAATTACACCACATTTTATTTTTTTATCCACTATAGCCGATTATGAGGATAGGATTGAGAACTTGACTTCTGCTTTGCAAAAGTTTAGAAAACAAGGTGTTTTATTGGTTGTTGTTGACGATTTAGTTTACCAGACGCATGAACAATTTATTGAGGTTTTAGGGCTTCCTCTAGTAGCAGCTATAGAAAGTAATACGACAGAGTTATAAGCGGCGCGGATCGACCACACCTGCACACTGCTCAAAATAAATAATCGGAGGAAAGAAGACCATGAACAAAAATGAATTATTGCTATTAGTACAACAAATTCAAAGCTTTGCATTAGAATCTTGGCAGTATGTACAGGCAGAAGATGAAGAAGCAGTTTACGGAAAGCTAAAAGCTATACAAGCTTTATCTAATAAAGCAATACAAGAGATTGACGAGAAACATGGTTGCTAATTTATCTATTGTGTATCCAGGGGCGCGGATCGACGAGCCTGAATACATAATGTTCAAAGAGATAAGGAGGGAAATGGATGCTTTCAACATTCGATAGAATATTAACGCCTTTTTTCGTTACAATGTTTATTTTCTTTCTAATTATTGCTCTGTTAACGTGGTCACCACAATTCTTGTTTTCGGCTTTATTTGCAGGAGTCATTCCGATTATTACAAAATGGGTCAGACATTTATTTCAGATTTGACTTATTGCTCATTATGTGAAAAGGGATGATTCCGATGGTGGATTGGTTAGCTGGATTAATTACTAATCCTTTAGGATATTTGTTGCTATGCTTGCTGATTGCTTTAGTTGTGACTGGCTTTCTATATTACAGATGTGAAGTTTTCTTTACTGATATGGGTGAGTCTTAACTCAAAATTGTTAAACTTTCTTTATCTAATAAAGCAATACAAGAGATTGACAAGAAACATTGTTGCTAATTTATATATTGTGTGTCCAGGGGCGCGGATCGACGAGTCTGAATACATAATGTTCAGGAGACTAGGAGTAAACTGGATGTTTTCAACATTCGATAGAATACTAACGCCCTTTTTCATTACACTTTTCAAAGATTATTGGAGGTGCCGTTATGTCGCAAAGACAACCGTCAGTTATTTTGTCTAGGCCCATGTTGGATTCATCCGCTGTTTATACCTTTGAGCGGTATCAAAATGGATATGAAACAGTTGATATTGCAGCTTATCAACTCATGGAAATCCTTGATGACTTCGATAGACTAGGAAAGCTATATAAACCTAGCACGGGGGCGCTTGTTTTTTCGGACCAAGATAAAGCAACGTTGAGAAGTTTGTGTCCGGTTAATAGCCCCCGTGGTTTTTTTGTTAAAGCACCGATTTTAGCCATGATCAAACTTTACGATGCCTATATTAGTCTTCGTAATGAAGAAGAGTATGAGGGGTGAAGGGGTTTAGAGGAATCATCGAGAAAAACGGCAAGGCGTGAGCAGTCAAGGGCTTTCGCGGCATATCCTCGCTTCGGGATGAGGCCGAACAAAAAACGTGTTCGTCCGGATCCCTTCACTCCGGTATTCCACGGTCCCTTGACAGCCCCCGGTCGGCGGTAGCGGCGGGCTATGCCGCCCGGAACCTCAGGAAAAGCCGATACTCCAGGATTCCGGACGGAAGCCTATTGTGTACCGCCGACTCCCCAAGCCTGCTGCAGACGTATGCGGATCGGTAGATAGGCCCCTCCCGTCTTTCCTAGGAAAGGCCGTTGGAGGAATTTTCTGCAACGTGATTAATTGGTAAATAAGCATGTTGGGAGTTGATCGTAGTGTCGGAGACTATAACGAGTAAGGCTGTTGTTTTTTTAACAAGTTGTGTATTGGTGAATGTTTTGTTGGTTTATCTTTTTCCGCCATACAGATACGCCCTGGGGATTTTTGTGATAGGAGCGTATTTTTTGAATAAGGCGAATGAAGGGGAGGAATCTTTCTTTGGTTCGCTATCCGACTCGAACATTTGGCGTATTACAATTTATGGATACATAGGTACAGCTATTGGTCTCTTGGTTTCTAGTTTGATTTATCTGATAATTAAATAAAGAATCGGAAAAATCAGCATCATAATGCGGGTTTACAAAAACGACAAAGAATATAGTTTCTTTGTCGTTTTTTATATCCAAGGGCTGGAAAAACGACAAAGAATGCAGTATAATTAAATCAGAAAAAAAGACAAATAACACAACTGTCTCGTGTAATTCATTGTAGTTGGGTAAAATGGTTCCGTTGCCTCGGTGGAATCGTTAGGACTTGCATTTTGTGAGCTGGATGCGAAAGGGGTGATTCGATGAACGAGCAAGGACTTACAGGGTGGCTAACTCCTGATGGGATGTTCCTCCCTTGTGAGTACGGAAAGCATCTTGAGATGGCCAACGTAATCGTAAACAAAGGGAGGATGCATGCTGATAAGCTAAGAGCTAATCAAGTGGATAAGCATCCTTTACTCCAATTTAATGATGTATTTTTGCGGCGTGTGAAGTGCTACATACCATTAGGCGTGCAACTATATGGGGGAAACTCATTCTTGGATTTGCATATTGACCGTGAGAATAATAAAGTTCGAATAACGGATGCGCAGATCAGGTGGTTCCGAGACAACTACGATAAACTCACTGTCGAGCAACGAAAAATGCTAATCAAATGGGTGGAAGGATTCGATAATGAAACGAATTGGTTATCTGGATAGAGCAGCTACTCAAATTGATAAGGAGATAGAGCATGGCCATATAGCTGCGGATTATGCATGGCATCAGGAATATTTGCGAGCTTTGATTTATCTTGTATGTGCAAGCATGTTTGTGTATGCGTTATTGATTTATTTTTAGCTATAAATAAATTGCTCAAAAAATAAAATTGGAGGGGTTCCAATGACTAAGCATTCTGCTCGTTATGTGAAGGAGGGGGGGCTTTTATGAATCAGTTTCAACAGCAATTAAATCAAGTGACAACGATTGATTATTACAAAGTGATATGTACAAATCCTATTTGTGGAAGAGTGTTTTTCGAGTTTGATTCTTTAACACGTTGCCCTCATTGTGATTCTGAAATAGATCCGTTTAATGAAAGTTTGAATTTAAAAGTTACATTGAAGATGAACACTAGAACAGGTTCCATGACTTTGATTAAGTCTATTGCTGGATTTGAAGGCGATTAAGTTTAGGTTGAATGATGAGGTTGAGAGTCTAGTTTACTAATTGTGTATTAGATTAACTTGTCGAGAAACGCCTGTCATCCTTACAGGCTGTAGTGGTTACATATGGTGTACCAACAGTATAGACGGATTGACATGGAGCCTCTACGAGCATGAATGGAGAGCGAACGGGGCAATACCAGAAAGGATTCGCTTGGTGCGATAGCCTATCATGCTCGCCTCTCCATGTAAATCCTGTTTGTACACTATATAGAAACGTAGTTATAGCAAGGCTTTGACGTACATTTAGGTAATTTCAATTTACTATGTAGGGAGATAAGGTATGTCTGAAATAATTTGGCAATTACCCGTTAAACAGAGCAATAAAACTGACCATGATTGGATTCACCCAAAAGCAAAATACCATGCTTTTAAAAACTACAACTCGATATGTGGTAAATATGGTCAAAAAACTGATTTTTTTGATACGACTATCGACGTAATCGAGCTAATGAAAAAGAAACAATTTGCATGTAATAAATGCTTAAAAAAATTAAATCTATATAGCTGAGTATTGACTGCTTTACTTATTAGTTAATAAGGAAAGGTGGCAACTGATTTTGTTCATGCATGGTGACCGTATCGAGGTCGTAGAGCCAAAAATGTCATGGAATAACCAAAGGATTTTAGCGAAAGTAGGCGTTAGGGGTACTGTGATTGGTTATCCTGCTTCGGAAGCTGACAAAGATTTATACGTTCGACTCGACGGGCAATTGAAGAATATATGGCTCAAGCATCGACATGTAAAAAAGGCGAACGATGCTTTCACTTAATAGTTATGTAGTGCTGAGAGGAGGAAAAACGATGTTTCAAATATTGGACATTTGCCGTATTTGCCTTGAGGCATCAATTGTAAACAATAATAAGCTTTGTGCTGGATGTGTCAAGGAAACCTAATAAATATGGTGTTCCGAGGGCAGTATCATACGCGATTAGAGCTGATTAAAGGTGGAGGGGAGCAATATTCTGTACTTTTCAGTATTTTTAATTTTGGTTGGTGCAGTTGTTATCTTCATCGGGCGTAACGAAAAACGACCTGATGATATGGAAGGGCCACTTAATAGGTTGTACTTTTCGATCAGTGGTAACGGCCAGGTATTAATGGCAGTCGGAATAGCGATATTACTATTTCACTATTTTGATTTGCAGTCGTTCATACAATGAATACTCTGAATACAAATTGCTCATTTTGGATAGAAGGAGGCATGACGAATGTCTAAAACATACATCGTAATGTCGGACGGTTGTATAGTGGGTGTTTATAAAGCAAAGGGCCGAGCAATAGATCGGGCAATAGAAATGGCGGCAACTGGGATTGAGGTTTGGCAGAATGAACGGTTTATAGAGACGATTACTGATTTTACTCAAGGGGGGCTTATGGACGCTAAGGATGAGGTGGAAATAATGCAAAATCGTGGAGAATTAGTTTCCAATGCATATAAAGCTGTGCAATTGGTTGATGTTGATGAATTAAAGAAGTATCCCTTACCTGTCCTAAAGCAAGTGAGAGCTTTAGTAAACAGACATTCAAGAAATGGACATGGGGCATGGGAAGAGCCGTTGTGGGCTATAAACGATGCTATCGAACATTTATCAAAATAGTTGGATACACATTGCTCACGGAAGAAAGAGGAAGAATATTCCATGTTTAGATGTGATATTTGTGAGTATCTCCATCATGAAGTGATTTTTACGACAAGTGATTGCTGCAAAGGCGCGAAGATTGGAGCGATCTGAGAGCAAATAAGCGAGTCCTACCTGGACTTAATAAAATGAGGAGATCAAAATGAAAATTTCAACTAAAAGATATTGTGCTTCTTGCCATCGTGATTTTCGCGATATGGAATTAGTGTGGTATATGCCAGGTGATAATGATACTGTTTGTGGCGAATGCAAAGGGAGAATCAAAACGTTATTTGTCCCTGCGGTAAGAATTGGTGGGAACATTGAAGAAGGACGCAAAAATATCATGGCATTGATTGATTCTTTCAACGAACATGTGGGGTATATGGAAAGTATTGAAGTAATACCAGATCCAGCGAAATCAGGGAATGAAATTGACAAGGAGCTTTGCAAAAAGTGCAAAAAAACCAATGACCTCTCCTACATTAGTGAGCTATGTTCGGATTGCTGTGAAAAACAATATGACGAGCAGCTTGACCGTGAGATCGAGAGTCACCGAGCAAAGCTAGAACGCTACTAAGGTTAGGGAAAGCTTTGTAGAGGGAAAGGTGACATGTCAATGAGGTATCTTTTGAGTTGTGAAAGGGAGGGAAAGTGAAAATGAAACTTTATGAGTGGCTTCGAAAATTATTGGATGGTTCTTCCTATATTGTAAGGCAAGATCTGGCATCACTCGACCTTCATCAAACGGGAGCTGGAAAAGAAGGTGAGTTTTATTCCGTTCAAATTGTCGGGTCCATACTGGTATACCGAGATGATAAGAAGAAGGATCTTGTTCTAACCTTAATCAAACGTACTGGGTCGGAAACGGTGGATGAAGTAATGGAATGGGAACGCTTAAGATTGGAGCAAATTCACTTGCTAGATGAAATGAGTTTACAAGAGACGCTAAAGCATCCCGTTCGTGTCTATCGCTCTGCGAGTGGGACTATTTACGGGGAACCTAAGGCAGCTTTAATCAATACTTTACTTCACATGACGGATGCCGCAGCATACAGGGAAGAAAGTGCAATAGAAAAAACAGCTGGGCTTCTGGCGCCACAATTAGAAGAGCAAGAAATTGGGACCGCATTCCCCATAGGGAAAGTTACTATTCAAATAGAAGAATTGCCATTAGGTGAGCTGCTAAGTCAACAACTAGGAAATGGTTATATATCGTTTCGAGACGATGATTTAGAAGCTTTGATGAACTCGGAGGCTGGGAAGCGATATTTGGAACAAATGACATCGAGGCCGAGAAAATACAACGCCCCTGTCGGGACGTTTATAAATAAACCACCCTACAACTAGAAAAATCAACACGATAATGAAATGAAATGGTGTGAAGTGCTGATGGTTTCCAAGCAATTCAGTGAATGGATGCATGAACATGGGCGTAAAGCCCAGACTGTAAAAGAGTATCAGAGTGTTATAAAGGATCTTGATTCCTGGTATCAGCAGGTTACAAATGGCCAAACGAGCGAAGGTTTAACGAACCTATCTGCAATTGATTTGCAGGATTACCGGGAATACCTAACCAAACATGCAAAAACCAAGGCAGGTAAAAGTTTAGCGCCTAGAACCATTAATAAAAGGTTGGAAGCGATTCGAACGTACTTTCATTTTCTCGTTGATACCAAACGGATTCCTGTCAATCCTG
The DNA here is from genome assembly GCF_055685845.1 of Brevibacillus schisleri. Lineage (NCBI taxonomy): Bacteria > Bacillati > Bacillota > Bacilli > Caryophanales > Paenibacillaceae > Brevibacillus > Brevibacillus schisleri. Next base: position 21,434 of record NZ_JBVNDM010000002.1, on the reverse strand, counting down.
CATTAAAACTTAAGCTTTATAAAATTCAGGATAGGTCTGATTCGGTTCGCTGGCTAGATCGAAATGAAAAGAACAAGCTTATTCGTTATTTCGAGGATGAGCAGATGAAAGAAAGAAATATGTGGCGACTTATTCGCAATAAAGCAATTGTATTTACGATGATGCATGCTGGTCTTCGGGTTGGCGAATTGGTTGGTCTTGATGTGAATGAGGATATAGACTTGGATGCTCGCCTGCTTTATGTTCGAGCTGGGAAAGGTGGGAAGTTTAGGCGGGTTGAGTTGAATAAAGAGATCACGACTTTATTGAGAAAGTGGCTCGTGTTTCGAAAGGAGGGACCGCATCCGGATAGCTTGAAACTGTTTACCAGCCAGAAAGGGGAATTGACTGTAGACGGTGTTGAGCATATATTCAGGCAGTTAAGAAAGATAGTAAACCTCCCTGATTTGACTCCGCATGTTCTCCGTCATACTTTTGGGCACGACATGGTTGAAAAGGGAGTGAGGTTAGATTTACTTGCCGACATGTTAGGACATGACGACATAAACACTACCCGAATTTATACAAAATCAAGTAGTAATGAAAGAAGGCAAGCAGTTGAGTTGCTTTCAGCGGAGCGAGACTAAACCTAAATAAGTAACTAAGGGAGGCCGTATATATGTATGGAGTTATTGTCAGTCCTCAAAATTTGTCTGCTGTTAAAAAGGCATTGGAAGGAGAGGTGATTTTACAGGAACATATCGGACCGTTTTCGGCAGAGGATATACGTTCTGTTATTCAAACGGTTTCCTTGGTTGTTCGCCAAGCGATTATTGTTGACTTATCTTGTGGCCCAGAAGATGAAGTGATTAATGGTCTTAGTTTGTTCCGACAACAAAAGCCTCATACGAGGATAATCGTATTGGCAGTGGGGAGAATACCTGGAGATCCTGCGCTTGCTGCTATTGCCGATTTGGGGATTGAGGATGTTGTGGCACCTGAGAAAGGTGATTCTGATAAAATTGCACATTTCATAACAAAACAACTAAATGATACATATAAAAATGCCGATATATGGAGAGTGAGAACCGAAAGTCCTAGGACAACAGAACCTGAAAGAGCTAACAATCAGGATGAGTTATCCGCAAAAAGAATCACAAATCCACCTGATAAAAAAGTCGAAAGACTCATAAGAAGTCATTCAGTGGGTCAGTCTACAATAGCGATTGCTTCTGCTGCCTCAGGGGCTGGTTCTACAAAAGTAGCTATTCAAGCAGCGGTTTATTTGAGTCAGTACTTCAAAAACATCCTGGTATTAGAGTTGTTTGACGACCAATCCATAAAACAACCGGCTCTTTCTGCTTGGACTAACCAGGAAGATGCATTGTTTACGGTAGGCAATTTAAAGGGGATTGATTTTGCCTATACGACCAATGCAAATCATATTCTGAGACTGAAAAAATGGGATTGGGTGATACTTGATATTGGTCACATGGTCTACCGAGATGGTAGGGGAGGGACGATCTATAGTCCGCATGCAGATGAATTAGCGCGGGCTACATTAGGTTGTGTAGTGTCAACTGGCTCATTATGGGGATATCAACAATTGGAACTATTTGTTCAAATCTTTGGAGACAAACGATTTGATTGGAATGTTCTGGTCAATTTTTCGGATCAAAAACAAGTGAACCAGATAACCTCAGACTTGAAATCTTACTCATGGAATGGAGATTTGAAAGTCTTACGTGTACCATTTAACCCTAGTCTCTATGACGTCAGCGAAGAAGACGCATCAATGTGGAGTCGCTTGCTCGATCAGTTTCTGGTTGCGGAAGAACAACAGGGGAAGACTTTATTAGAAAAGCTATTCAAGAAATAAAAGCACTATACCCCTACGGCGATTACCACTATTTGGATGCGGCGATTGTTGCGTCCAAATTTTCACGTCTACAATGTCCGTTATTTACTCCAAAATACTTTTATGTCCGTTATTGACTGCTATTTACATTTGCGGTATAATAAAAATATCCACTCAGCAGGGCTTTGGTCGAGCAGCGCTGAGTGGATATATCCCCGATCAAGGGACAACCTGATTTTAACACAATCGGTCGTCCCTTGTGATGTACACATTACAAGGGAGGGAGGAACGAAGGGGGCAATTTATTCATGTCTGGAAAGAACGAACCCAAAAAATTGTTAACCAGAGAGGAACTATCTGCATTCTTGAACATTAATGTTCGGCAAATAGGGCGACTGGTAGAACAAGGGATGCCAGAAGTCTACCTTGGACCGCGTACAAGACGGTATGAGCTTGAGGCGGTAAAAGCTTGGTTGGACAAAAATGCAAAAATGAAAAGAGATTAGGAGGCAACATTTTTGTTTGGTAGGAAAAAACAAACGTTAACGCTAAGTCGTAATTATACAATTGCCTTCTTTAATCCGAATGGATCGGATGTCTCAGGTGTGGCAAAAGAGTTTGCTGAATACGCCTTGAAACAAGATCCGTCCTATACTTCGGTTTTGTGTGAACTTCCGTGCTTGGGGATGCCTCGGTTGGCTTTTGAGTACGATGAAGAAATTCCTAAAGAAAAATCCATAGATCAACTACTGCTTGATTATGAGCGGCACAAGATTGATTCGGTGGATGACTACATTGTGAAAGATTATGCTGTGCATTTCATTCCTATTTTTTCAAAGACAAAACCGGATACGCCAACGATTTTAAACCTTCAAAATAAAGAGACGTTGATGGATATGCCGGCTTACATCATGAGGGAACTTCAAGGGCAATACCGCTTTATCAACCTGGTCTTACAGGGGCAATTTGTTCATCCTATGACGTTCTTTTCTGTTCGACAGGCTGATGTTGTGGTAATTACAATAAACGATTCCAAAGAGTTACCATGGGCATACGCGACATTCCAAAAACTGGCTGAAAACTACGGAGTTAGACGCGATCAAATATTTATGCACTCTAAAAATTTCATTCCGGAGTTTAAAGAAGAGTCGCTTACGTTCAAAATGGGAGATTTGCTTAAGAAGGTGAGTGAAGTTTGAGTATAGTTGGAATGATTAACCCACTTGATTTTATCCGTTATGAAGTTGGGAGCGTTACAACAGGATTGCCGTCCGATCTTAATTTATCCGACCACCAGAGGTTTGAACAGCTTTTGAAAAATGTCCAGTATTATTTGCGGGACAATCATAACGATGATTTCGTCAACGCTCTCATCGATGAGACGGCGCGGGCTAGGGTGCGCCACATCATTGCAGAGTACATCAAGGAAGCGAACCTTCATAAAGGGTTTACTACCGATTTAAATGTCTTGACTATCAATGTCCAAAAGGAAATTACTGAATTGGGTGTTCTCCAGGACATTTTGGATAATCCAAAAATATCAAGCATTGAAATTATGCTGAACGAGGTTGTTGTGGAAGAGTCCGGGAAAATGGTACATAGGAAAGACATAAAGTTCCATGACTATGATCACGTTTACCGCATTATTTCTAAGATGCTTTCGCCAATGGGGAAGACATTGACAGCATCTGAGCCGATTATTGACAGTAATTACAAGGGATTCCGGATTAACGTTGTATTGGATCAAAAACTTGGTGGCGTAAGTATAGAAGGTCCCGTCATTTCAATTCGTAAGTTCCCACCAGATGTTTATTCTGATGAAGACTGCATCCAATATGGGAACTTATCAGAAGAGATGATAGAGTTTTTTGAAGTGATCTATCCGTGTGGACCAAATACCTTGATTATCGGTGGTGTGAATAGCGGGAAAACGAGTCAATTACTTCGGATTCCTTTATATCTCGATCCGATAACTGGAATTGTTACAATCGAGGATTCCGCAGAAATGCTTCTAAAAGATAAAAAACAATATGCACATTATCCTCATATCAAGCAATTTGTTGCGAAAGACCATGAAAAACCGTCTCGGAGATACGGAATTGCAAAACTGATTAAAATGTCCCTACGCCAAAATCCAACATGGGTATTCATTGGTGAGATTCGGGATGAAGAAATGGCAGTAGAAGCACTAAAGGCAATGAATGCTGGACAGTATACAGCCCTTACTCTTCACGCTAATACAGCGAAAGATGGAGCCACTCGTATGATGCAGTTGTGCGGTAATAACGACATCGCAGCATCACAAGTCGGGAGTTTTGTAGATTTAATTCTCCACCAAAAGAACGACAACGGTACACGGAGAATGCTAGAAGTCGCAGAGTTGATGGGGTATAAGGACGGGAAAGACCCGATTATGAATACGATCTTTAGATACAACTACGATACGAAAGAATTTGAAAGGGTGGGCAATGTAAAGAAACTCGTTCAGAAAATGAAAATGAACCATTGTCCTCAAGAAGTGATGGAAAAGTGGTGTGATCCGGAATGGCTTTAAATGACATTTATATGTTTGGCGCCATTTTTCTGATCTGGTTCATTGCTTTACTACTTCTCTTACCACGTACCCAAAAGGTTCAGGTAGTAAATGAAAAAGGAAACGGACTAATTTCTGCATTAGGGTATGACAAGGTTAGAGCGGAAGCGGAAAGTGCTGGTTGGAGAATTAACAAAAAGGAGTTCTTGATAATTTCGTTTGCAGCAGTGGGGATATGTGTCCTCATTTCCATGTACATTAAGAATTTCTTTTTCGTCATCGTTGGGTTCTTTCTGAGTTTCTATGCACCAAGGTATATGGTTTTGAAAATCAAAAAGAAAAAAAGAATGACAATACTCAAGGAGCTTCCTGATAATTTGAAGATCCTTACATCCAAATTAGTTGACTTTCCTCAATTGCAACAGGCACTAAATGCTTCAATTGCAGATATGACCGGAGAAACCAAAGAAATGTTCGAAGTCGTAAAGAATGGTCTGGACCTTGGGCTAAAGCCAGAGGCTGTCCTTTACGAAATGGCGCAAAAAGTAAAAATCAATAAATTTTATGATTTCATAGAAAAACTGCTTATGGCTAACAGTGATGGATATACAGAGCAAGCCATTAAAAGCCTGAAAGATTCGATTGAGGCAATGGCATTCGATATTTCAGAGATCAATGCTCTTGATATTAAATCAAAGAAAGAAAAGAAGAACTTCCTTTTTGTCATTGCTTGCTGCTGGGCAATGCCAATGATTGTAAGTGGCTTAAATAGTGACAACGGGAATATATTTCTGGACACTTGGTTTGGTCAAATATTCATTGTCTCTTTCTTTGTGTGTACCATATATGCCCTTGTGAAAGGGGATGATTACCTATCTCTAAATCTGGATGAATTGTAAAAGGAAGGGGGGGCTTAATTGCAAGGTATAGTTTCGATTCTGCTTGCACTAGGACTTGCGTTGTTTACCATTACGATTTTGCATTTGATCTTACCTGGATTTCAAGGGCAGCAAAGACATGCAAGCCGAGCAAGTCAGATTATCAAAACAGATAGTGAGTTGCGCAAGGGTAAAGATGGTGCGGTTGTTAACTTGATTTCGGACAGAATCATTCCGAAGGTGGAGAAAAAACTACCGTTAGATAGAATATTTGGTAGCTCACTCCGGAAAAAGTATAATCTGCTGGGGTTGGATGAATCATTTGAGCAGCGGATAGCAAAGTTGGTCCTTTGGTCAATTGCCGGTTCATTACCGACTTTGATTCTTCCTATTTTGACTCAAACACCTATCTACTTTTTGGCAACACCAATATTTGCAGTATTTCTGTTTGTGAAAAATTTGAGAAGTATCGAAAAAGAGTATAAAGAGAGGCAAGCGAAGATTATTAAAGATCTACCTACTCTAATCGATAAAATGATGATTGCATTAGAGTCTGGGAAACCGTTCTCGGTCACATTTAAGCAAGTTCAAAAAACAAGCAACCCGATTATGGCTCACATGCTTAAAGGATTAATTGGGAACATGCGAATTATGAAAGAAACAGAAGCAATTGAATTGTTTGCCAAACAAACGGGAATCCCTATTATGCAAACATTCGCAGCTGCAGTGAAAATTGGAATTGAGGTAGGGTACGAAGAGGCTCAGAACTACTTTGAAATGATTAAAGATGACCTCCGAGTAATTCGTAAAACTTCATTGGAAGAACTAACCAAGAACAAACCCCAACAAATGAAGCAATTATATGTCTTACTTGCATTCCATGGTTTTTTAGCAGTCATTATTGCATTCATGCAAGTGTTCATGAAAATCAACGAAATTTAAAATCCGGAGGGAATTTTATGAAAAAGGTATCAAATATTGTTCAGAACAGATTGATAACTACTGTTGGAAAAGTAAAGAGATTTGGCCAATATGCGCTGCGTACAGTATCAAATGAACGCGGAGATATGATCCAAAATGTGGGCTTTGGAGTTATTGCTGTTGCCGTAGTTGTAATTGCTCATGGTTTATTGACTGGTTGGTTGCCAGACTTTATACAAAGCAAAATCCTTGGTCCTTTGAATGGCCTGTAATGAAAATGCTTAAGCATTTGAAAAATGAGAAGGGTGATGGTCAAGTCATCATCTTTCTCTACTCCTTCTTTATCTTCTGTATTTTGGCTTACCTTGGCGTTGATATCTATGGGTATATCAACCTCAAACAAAATATGAATCTCGCGGCCAATGAAACCATGGAAATTTTCAAAGCTGAAAACATTTTTGATTCAACTACAAGAGATCAATTCAATACATTCATTAGCCAATTAGGTGTCGATCCGAACCGGTTAACAATTACTGCTAGTCCGGAGGATACCATGGTACAGCGTGGCGATCCTATCGAGCTAACTGTTGTCGCAACATATGAATGTGTGGCATTAAAGCCTCTTGGTTATACAATCACTTTCCCGGCTGAGGTCACTGTAAACGGTTTAGCCCATACATTTGTGAGGTGATAACCAATGCCATACAAGTTAATAGGATTACTCATTTTTGGACTCTTTGCTGTAATACTAACCCAGGATGTTTTGGTTGTTAAAGCATCATATGAGCGGTTGGAAAAAACGATGAATCAAGCAATTGACTCAGCCATTATTGCTGCCAGCAAGGAAGAGGATTACCAATTTGGAGAAGTTCGACTCGACGAGATGACCGCATATCAAGCGGGGAGGCAAATCTTTATTGATACGCTTTCTTTGGACTCAAACCTTGTGAATGATCACTACAAGGACAGTGAATTTGATTTGTTTGTCACTTACACCGGAAATAAGCCACGAATTGAGGCTGAATTTAGAACAAAAGTAGATGTTGTGAGCGGGATAATTCTTGGATTACCTACCTACCCGATAAGCGTTAAAAAGAAGACACCGTATCTGGTTAACTATAAGTAATAAGGAGCGTTGTAAGTGAAAATCAAAGGTCTTTGGAACAGGTATACACGCATAGCCTTGATTTTGGGTGGAGCCGCATTAATTTCTTTTACTGCTGTAGCTTTGAATGCGAGCTACGTTGAAGGGCGTGTCAAAACGAGAGAAGTGCTGGTTGCTGCAGAAGATATCAAGCCGTATGAAAAGATTGAAAACAAATTAAAGACAAGAGAAGTAGTAGAGGCTGAGATTCCACAGGACGCAATTACAGATTTGAAAGAACTACAAGGCTCGGGATTACAGTACAGCGGCGAACTAGGTATCGCTAAAGGATATCCAGTGAAACGTTCTCAACTGGTATCAGCTGGAGAGTCAAAATTTGGTTCCCCTATGGAATTAAATGGGGAGCTGTTCGTTGGGGTAGCTACTGACCAAGTTCGATCTACAGGTGACTACATCAAACCAGGGGTTTTAGTTGATGCTTATGTGTATATTGAAGGCGATCAGCAAACTCCACCAGCCCTCATTACACCAGCACAGAATAAAAAGCTAAAGGGTCTGCTTGTGTACGATCGGCAAAATGCGGATGTGAAAAGTCCAGATCAGGCAGAAGGTCGTAACAAGATTCCAACTGTAGCAATTTTAAAAGTAAAGCCAGAAGTTGCTGCTGATTTAGTTGCTTATCAAGAACAGGGCAGAATTTATCTTCTCCCGTCAGGTTTCGATCCGAAAGTAGCTACCAGCTCAGTACAGACAGAAGAAAAAGCGGGAATGCAAATTCTGGATAGTAGCAAGAAGAAGTAAGGCAAGAGAAGTCTGCAGCGGCTTCTCTTTCAAAAAAGCAAAAATAAACAAATAATGGAAAAGGTGGGATTTCAATGAAGAAAATTCTTGTGTTTTTAATGGCTATTTCTCTTCTGACTCTGCCGGTATATGTTCAAGCTGCTGAACAACCAGTAAAAGTAAAAGTTAATGGAGCAGAAGTGAAATTTCCAGATGCACAACCATATATCGATCCAGCTAATAAAAGAACGATGATTCCTATACGGTTTGTATCAGAAGAATTAGGGTCACATGTGAGCTGGAATCCGAAAACTCAAGTAGTCGGTATGTTGAAAGTTGGAGATCAAGCATTGTCGATTTTCCTGAAAATTGGAGAGAATCAAGCGAATGTTAATGGTGTAGCAAAGAAATTCGATGCAAAAGCTATTTTGAAAAATAACCGAACTTTTGTCCCGTTGCGTTTCGTCAGCGAAACACTCGGAGCAAAAGTAGAGTGGAATGAAGCTGAACGAACAGTCGTTATTTCAACAACCACAAAGGATTCCAATGTCAAACCTCCTATAACAGGAACACCTGCGAATCCTGCTCAACGTCCAGGGCAAGCAGAGAATGTTGATGCTTTAAAGCGTATGGCAGCAGGTTTTACAGTTGAAAATGGTGTGCTAAAAGGAACTGTTCCTAGCGATGTCACTGGTTACGCGCTGGTTCAATTCAAAGGTGAGAATGGAAAAGTCGTAAAAACTAAATACATGCAACCAGGAGAGTCATTTGAGCTGAAACTAACAGATGCAAAAGGTGGCATTGGTATTGCGGGTCAAAACGGAACTGCTTTTGGATCTGTTGGTATCGAGTACCCTTCGATGGAAATTGTAAGTGGACAATAAAAAAGTGTCATGGATGGAGTGGTCTAGGGAAATGAGGAAAAATAGACTCTTGGCCGCCTTGCTTACAGTCGGATTGCTGCTTTCGGCTGTCAATACAGTGGGTGCGGAAGAACTTAATTACCCTCACTCAGTAATACCGGCAGAGGAAGTCAAATTTTTTGGTGACTTTTCTCCGTCCCCAAGTGCTAAAAATGAAGTGCATATGGCCGAAACAATGCAGTGGGAGTACGTTACAGTTACTGATGAAAAGAAGATTCAGCATAAAGGTGAAGTTCAAAACTTTAATTTGAAAGAAAATGTCGGTGAGCGTTTTAACGGTCTTACTGGCTACTCAATGGTGTACTTACCTGAAAACAAAAGTGAGCGGGTCAATAAGATAAAAATACTATCCAAGAGGTATAACGGAAATCCTGAATATGTTTCAGGTCAAGTAGAAACTCTGTACGAACAAGCGCACGGTTCAACACTTCCAAAAGAAATTTACAAGACCTGGGATCTATTTTTAGGGAAGGAATCCTATTGGCTCTCAGCAGGCCATCTAGCGTATCTGAGTGGGGCAACAGATTCATTGGCGAGGCACGGAACGAAATGTAGCAGTTATATAGGTAAGCCTTGCGGAACTTCACAAGACATAGCTGCAACTGGTGGAGAGGTTGCTTCCTCTCCTAATATGGGACGAGCTATGGTGATTACTACACCCTTCCCCCGTTTTCTGGATGTATCATTCACACAAGGTAGTCAAAAAACGACAGTGATCGATAAGAATAAGCCGTACACACTAAATGCTTCATTTAACAATTATTCAGGCTGGGAAACCGGAGCATACGTATATCTTTATTTAAATGGAAATCCATTAGCTGTTTCAACTGGTAAAAATCCAAATCAGATAGTCCTACAAGCTAATAAAAATGTAGGCAAAGATGGTGAATTCGGTTACAAATTCAATATAACAAGAGACATGTCTGGATATAAGTCTTTATTAAAAGATGGTACTAACACCTTGACTGTCACCGTTTCGGATAGTTTTGAACGCTATAGTACATTCGATTTGAATTTCACTACAAAAGCTGCACCTATTGACTTACAAGCTCTTAATCTTAAATCAAGTAGGAATCCATGTGAAGCAGGCAGCACAATTAGGCTATCTGCAGATATTAAAAACGTTGCAAATGAAGCAACCAACAACACTCAAATCACCTTCTACCATGAAGGAAAGGTCATACACGATACAAGAAAGAACTTTTCAGCTAATCAAACGCAAAACGTCTCATTCAACTGGAGAGTACCAAATGCACCAGATGCAAACATTTCTGTCATAGTTGACCCTAAAAGCGAAAAACCTGACATTGATCGTGGGAACAATACGGCCAACCTGCATTTGGATATTAACCAAATCAATAACACACCACCAGCATGTGGCAATCAAAAACGTAGTGACGATTGGAAAACCTCATACAACTATATTTCAGATCATTACACCGATGATGATGGCCACCATGATATCTGGTCAACGAGCACTGTCACCTATAATGAAAAATTAGATGTTGATGTGAAAGTTAATACAAAGCAAGGAATTACGACAGATCCTAGAAAACCAAAATCTACAGATTGGGAAAGTCGAGGATCATGGGAAATCATCCCTTGGGCAAGACAAAATGGGCTTGACCCCAATAAAGTTACACGAGCAGGATATGGTATTGAGCTTAAAGTCGAAACAAAATACTGGACCGATTGGGAGACAAAAGTTCCAAAAGGTTACCACGGCACAGCAGATCCATACGGAGGCAAGTATTACGGGCCTACTAAAGTGAAAGCAACTTTCACAGATACACAAGGAAAAGTCATAGGAGTTGTTGATCTTGTCAAAACGTCTGGGAATAAGATAAATGATACATGGGAATTGCCACAAGGATCATTCTCATATTACAAAACAGGCGGATCGGTAAACCATCGGAAATTTATGACTCCCCCAACAACAAAAGATGGAAAGATGCATGTAAGAATCGAAGCAACTGGTGCAGGAAGAAACAATCTTAGTTTCTGCGATACGCAAGTAATAACTATATATGGCAGCATGTATGACGATACACAAAACGTAAGACAGCGAAACTAACATCAGGAGACAGTTTTAATGGCGGATATAAAAGCCTTGTCCAAGGTGTTTTATATCCGCTTTTTAAATGGAGGTAGATGGAATGGAAAAGATAAGGCTGCGTGTTAGGAGTAGATCTCCTTAACCGGCAAGGCGGGAGCTATCAAGGGCTTTCGCGGCATATCCTCTCTTCGGACCAATAACGAACAAGAGCGCGTTCGTCATCGGTCCTGCGCTCCGGTATTCCACGATCCCTTGACAGCACCCGGTCGGCGGCAATGTGGGCCATGCCGCCCGGAACCTCAGGAAAGAGTTGAAGCAATCGATTCCGGGCACATGCCTATTGTGAGCCGCCGACTTCCCAAGCCTGCTTGAGATGTCATTACAACTGTATTTTTGCCCCTCCCGATTTTCCTAGGAAAGAGGGGTGGACAAGCTGAGGTGTTGAAAGCTAATTAAACATTAATAAAATCTCTTGAATATTTCCGAAGTGAAATGAGGGGTGCAATGAGGTTGTCTTTGCGTTATCAGAATATTCATTATTTTCGGGAATTGGATCAGTCATAGGGTAGCTAGAAATCATAAATAGTAACAGGGAGGCTCTACATGAAACGATCATTTAGAAAGTTAGTATTGTTTTTATTAACATTTCTTGTTTTGCTATCACCTTCTAATTTAAATATACCAATCGCATTAGCAGATCAAGTAGCTCCGGAGAAGCAGTTGACCAATGGTTTTGTTATAAGGAAAGGATCGATGCCGGTAACCTCTACAGGCATTTATGCTAAACAAACACAAACGGTTACTATACCAGCGAATGTGGTAACAAGCACAACTGTTACCTCAGATAATGGAAAGGGAAGTGCTTCTCTTAATAAGAATCAAGCAACTATTACTTTGGAAGGAGGGAATCCAACTTCTTTCAAGAGCGATTCGACCACTTTGACTGATAATGGAAACACGACAAGCACGGGATCAGCAAGTAAAGTAATTCCTGGACTCTATGATGTTGTTTCAAAGACAACAACAAACGGTACATTGGAAACGACTGTGAATGGTGATACATTGGGAGCTGGTTGGACAGGCGGTACATCTTATCAGGTTCGTATTCCTCCGTACACACAAACCAAAACAGAAACCACTTATCAACATTTTAGTAACTATTCGTGGAGTATCACTTGGTCAACTTCAGGTTACGAAAAAGATGAGCATGGGACTGAACGGTGGTATACATCTGCCACTGAATATGATCATTCCTACGACAGCAACTGCAACCTACAATCAACTTCCCACAGCTACGGGGGCTGGTTTACATGGAATCAAGGTAGTGGTTCAAGAGGTAACGGTAATATTACCTGCAGCAGGCCCGTGACAACAACCACAGAAGTTCCTGTCTATAATTACGAGACTAGATGGGACTACTCAGCTACTATTAATTATCGGACTGCTACTTATGCATACAACGCCATTATTAATTACGACTATAAGGATTTCCAACCTGTGGCTCCAACGCTTCTAGCCCCACAAGATTTATCTGATGGGGGTAACATCTCTTTCAGCAAACCAACAGATGATTATACTCCTGAAAATAGCTTGCTGATGAGTATGGAATGGCAACAAGAAGGAAGCAATGACTGGAACCCGATTTTCACGGATAAAACGATAACCGACTCCTTATTCTCGATTCAAGGAAGCAATATTCAGTATAGATGGGATGCGGCCGGTGTAGATGGAATGATTAAATTACGGTTATCCACCAAAGATGGCCACAACGAGCCGGTATACTCTTACATGAATAATGATCCGGATTTCCTTTTCCGAACAAGTCATAAGCCTGTCATCACACCAATTGGGCCGAGCGGTGGAGAGCAAACTCACACTGTCACACCTACTTATAAGTGGAACTATTCACAGGACGAAGGGGAGGACCAAAAAGGATTCTACCTACAAGTCCGGAAGATTGGAGCTTCAACATTACTGTATGATTCGGCCTTGATCGAGCAGGCAACGAGTCAATTCGTTCAACCGTCTAGCAATCCGTTGGATTGGGGAAGCGTGCATGAATGGCGAATCCGACCAATCTCAAACACTGGTGTTCTAGGCGACTGGAGCAATTGGTATGCATTTGGTGCCAACGAAATCCCACAATTGGATAGTGTGGAAGCCACTTCTCCGACATCTATTCATGTCAAAACAAAACCAACACCCGACACCACTGGTTACAAGTTCTATCGTGGGGGACAAGAATTTAGCGACATCCCTGGTCTGGAAGTAGAGGATACGAACCTCCCGACTAATACGGAGCAGACATACAATGTGCGTTCTTACAATGCGATAGCTGAGTCGCCGTTGTCCCCTTCGAAAACAGCGTATTCACTAGCGGCTGCTCCGGAGATTGAATCTATTGAGACGACTACAACGAGCATCATTCTCAAAGTGAAGCCGGTAAACCCTAATTATACAAATCATGAGATTGAATACAGAAAAAAGGGAGATGTTGCTTGGCTGCCATTTGCTAATTCAGCCAGCTCGAACTATCTGTATATCATGAATGGTTTGGACAAGGATACCCATTTTGAGATACGCCTTCGTGCATTCAATGGACGGCCTAGTCAAAAGGGGATCGCAACAGACTACGTGACAGCGGAGGCTATAACGAAAGTCGATGTCCCTACTCATGGAGTTTTCTCGAACGTCACGGAGAATAGCTTCACAGTAACGGTCGATCCGAATAATAATGCAGCCAGTACCAAATATCGATTCTGGGTGGATGGGGTAACGGATAAGACGGAGTATTCAACAGACCTGTCTTTCACCTTTAAGGATCTCCCTCAAGGGAATCGGACCTATACGGTTGTTGCTCAAGCACAAGGGCAAAATAGTGAATCGGACCCGATACCGGTAGGTACTGTCACAACGAAAGCATATCCGATCAAAGCGGAAGATGTGACGTTGGTTGCCATAGATGGAAAAATCAAAGGTTCTTTCAATGTTGGGAAGAACGCATCTGAAACTCAATACGAGATTTCGGACGGCGCAACAGGAACGGTTCTGTCGTACAGCGATGCCAATGTCAACTTTGAGCTGCCAGCCCCACTTGCCAATGACAAACATACGATTACCATTTTGGCGCGGGATCAGCTCAATAACGTGACAGAGCCGGTATCCAAAGATGTGTATTCCTTATCCAAGCCGGTAATCAATGTGAGTATGAATGTCGCCAGTCCAAATGAAGTCTTCTTGTCATTTGACATGAATGGAAATCCAATGGTGACGGAAGTATTGGTGAAGAGTGTCCAAGGAGATAGCTATGATTCCGGATGGGTAGCAGGAAATAATTTTCTGCAGCTGCTCAATCTGACGGCCAATACGAAACAGCAGTATGAAATCAAGACGCGCAATGCGGACGGAGTTGAATCTGCAGCTGTACTCAGTCCTGAGCTGTACACCTTGGCTAATCGTGTGACTACGGCTAGGTATGATGCTGGCTATGAAAATATTAAGGTAACCCTTTTGGCAGACAATCCAGAAGGCACCCTTTATAAAATCACGAATAAGACCACTGGTAATGTGCGAGATTGGTCTCCTGATTTAACCTGGGACAATAGCCCTCTTGCAAACGAAACTTTGAATGAATACGAAGTCGTTGCTAAAAATGGAGATGGCATCGAAACAGTAGTCGTAGATATTGGTAGTGCGGAGACTAGGAAAGCGCTAGGGGAATATGAAAAAGACCCAGAAAACCCAGCCCCTTCGGAGTTTAATCCAGATGATCGGAATGGAAAAACCATCGAGCTGGATGGGCGAGGTAATAATAAAGCAATGCTGGTGAAAGGGCAAGAGCTACCGCTTAAACTCTCTCAGTTAACAAACGTTGTTGAGTGGAGATATTCAATCAATGACGGGGCGTGGTCCGAGTGGAGTACCGTGCAGAACAACGAAATTAAAAAAGATTTCCATGTTGATTCTCCTGGTCTATACAAAGTAACTATTAACTTCAAGAATCAATTTGGAAAAGACGCAGGATCTTACGTGTATTTCTATCTGGCCGATTGGATCGCGCCAAATCTGTCGCTTGCGTATGACAAAGTTTCTAAAAACAGCGCAGCTGCAATCGATATGACCTATTCAGATAACCTTACCTATGACCTGTGGTATCAAACAGATACAGACTCGTGGAAGAAATTAGACATCACTCAGTTGTCTAAATCTCTTTCGCAAGACAACAAATTCAAAAAGGGTAACGTCAGGGTGTCGGATATCGTTGGAAATGTCGTGGATGTTCCCTACGAAATTCTGTCTCTTAACGCAGAATACGTGACATTTAACGAGCAAAGCAATGGCTACGATGCTCATTTTAATGTCGAGCATAAGGCTGGGCAGATGTACCACGTTGCAACAGAGAATAAAAAAGCCAATGTCAACAAGATTCTCGAAGAAGAAAAGACGCCGGTAAAGGTGATGCAGCTGTCGGAAAGTACCAAATACGATGTTCGTATTGGAATCAAGCTTCCAGGAGAGCCGCTATGGATCGATCCGGATGCGTACACAGTCACGACACTTGCTATTCCGGATACAACGCCGCCTACGATTACGTCGATTAGCTACAAGCTAAAAGAGAACGAGAAGGCCGCTACGTTGTTCATTACGATGGAGGACAACCAAGGCATTGATCACGTTTTGATTAACGGAAAGCCATACCCTGTGAAATTTGAGGGGTACTACTACAAAGCGGATATCGACGTTCCTCTTGTAGAAGGTGCAAACCGGTTTGTTGTCGTCGCAGTAGACGTTGGCGGGAATAAAACCGAGCAAACCCAAGACATTGCGTATCAGCTGGTAGTGAGAGAGCTGACAGTATCCCCAGAAAGCTTAGAGGTCATCATTGGGGAGCAGGAACAGTTGAAGGCAACCGTTCATTTTGAGAATGGCCAAAGCTGGGAAGTAACAGAAGAGGCAGAATGGAGTGCTTCTGGCGCCGTATCTGTTCAAAGTGGGAAAGTGACGTCCGATGCGATCGGCACAGAAACAGTAACCGCCACCTACGAAGGAAAGAACGGCTCTGCTTCGGTTCACATCATCGAGCAACCAGGAAGCGTAACGAGCATCACCGTCCAAGCGGCTGCGAAAATGGAAGAAGGGAGCAAGCAGACGCTACGTGCCTTCGCCACTTATGCTACCGGCAAAAAACGTGATGTCACGAACAATACTAAGTGGACAGTCGATGATGAGTCAGTCGCATCGATTTCTGGCAATCGACTGACTGCTTTGGAAACGGGAGAAGTAACCGTGACGGCTACGTACTCCAAACAAGCTGGTACTGCACAGGTCACTGTTGTGGAAGCCGAAGAAGATCCTGATAAGGATAAGGACAAAAATCACGACAAAGACAAGAATACAGGTGGTTCGAAACCAATGCCAAACCCTTCTCCAGGAGGAACTACCTCGAAGCCGAGTGACAACTTAGAGGATGTTATTGGAGGAGAAAAGACCACCGAAACGATTACCTTCCCAGCTAATTCTTGCGGTAACATGTCCCTGCCAGATGTCGAAATTGATGGGGGCAATATGAGCGTAATTGGGGTTTCCCCTTGCACATCCGTGAAGGTATTGCGGGCTGCAGATAATAGCGTAATCGAGGATGTCGTAAAAGTCGTCGCCGTGGATTACACCGTGTACGACAAGTCTGTTGGCTTGAATATCAATCTACTCGCAGATGACGGACAGGCAGTGAAGGTGGTCGGGGATATTCCGATGCTGGCCCGTTATCAGCTACCACAAGGCGCTGATCCGAAAGAATGGGGCTTGTATAAACTGGACCAGTCCACCATGGCTTGGAGATTGATCCCAACATTCATTGCAAGCGTCGATACAATCGAGACACGGATTGATGGGGAAGGGTACTACAAGCCGATGAAATTGGCCAAAGTCTCTAGCAGCTCATGGGCCAAAGATGCTGTGGAGAAAATGCACAACATGAAGGGTATGAAGCCAGAAGCCACCAAGGATATGAAGGGAGCCATTTCGGTAAATGAAGCGTTGGAGATGTTCCGTGGCTTCACGAATGAGCGGCAATTTAATCGCGTGCAGGAAGCAGCTCAGAGCCTCCGTCTCCAAAAAGATACGTTAACCCGCCAAGAGTTAGTCGCGCTGGCAAACCGCGCCATTGAAACGGATATGGCGGCCCTGGAAGCGCCTTTAAATGGCGATCTAAGCAAGCTTGGCTCTTTTGTAGACGGGAAAGACGTACAGCAGCAATATCGAAGTGATTTGGCCATTGCAGCCAACCACAATTTGCTTGTTGGAAAGAGTGGCAATCGATTAGCTCCAACAGATATAGTGACGAGAGAAGAGGCTGTGACGTTCTTGATCCGATATGCATACTTCTCCGGAAACGTAAAATATCAGTCTGTTCGTGATCTACAATAACAAAAGAAAAAGAGTGCCTTTAACGGCACTCTTTCTTTTGTTTTGGTGTTCGCAATTATTTTAAGGTAGGTGTTTTCTCAGGGAACAACAGGTGTTGGCCAAACATGCTATCTCCGCGTGCCGATGGCGGCGCATCGATCCGGAAGAACAACCAGGAGTGCGACGTGCGAAGCCGTCCCGACCGCAGCTGCAGGTGTTGGCCAAACATGCTATCTCCGCGTGCCGATGGCGGCGCATCGATCCGGAAGAACAACCAGGAGTGCGACGTGCGAAGCCGTCCCGACCGCAGCTGCAGGTGTTGGCCAAACATGCTGGCTCCGCGTGCCGATGGCGGCGCATCGATTCGGAAGGACAACCAGGAGTGCGACGTGCGAAGCCGTCCCGACCGCAGCTGCAGGTGTTGGCCAAACATGCTATCATCAGCGAGATTTGTTTTTTTCTTTGATTATTTTATACAGGTAGAAGGAACCGGTAAAAACAATAGAGGTAACAAAAGAAATAACAATAGAATTTTGAAGAATTGATAGGATGTACTCGTCAACGGGAAGATAAACAATATCGAATAGATCAGTACCTGGTTTAGGTACACTTTGGTATCGACTTGTGAATAAAATTTGGGCACAAAAACTGACAATAAAGCTGTATAGCACGATTTTAACAATCATTTTTTCCATGAATTAATCACACTCCTGTATTTTTTTAGAATATTACATTTCCTTACAAATACACATATGGTATATTATACCAAAAAGGAGGAGGGATAATGTTGAAAAATGGACTTTCCAAATCTTTGATGTTTATTCTGGTTTTTGTGTTGACGTTATCGACAGGACTTTCAACAGGGGTTTTTGCGAAATCAGCAGATACTAATAAGGTTAATTATTGTGACGGTTTAGAAAAACTAGGTGATGTTAGTTACCAAAATTTTGATGGTATTACCAAAAAAGTAATTAAGATAAAAGATACAAAAAAATTTGGTGAAATAAGTGGTATGAACGTTAAGCCGACTGGCGAAATCACTTTGGTTGTACCGATGGTTAAATCAACACCTAAATTAATTGATCGAACAGGACCTGATGTGACAATTTTAGCAGCTCAATACGTAAAATTGAAACGTGAATCGGAAGCCTGCGGGACAAAAAAAATTAGAAGTTCTAGTTATGCACCTCCTGGGGGTAAAATGATCATTTCTGAAAGCGTAAATGCGTCATATAGTGCAAATGTTTCCGTTAGCGCTGAGGCTGTTAGTGCTGGTGTTGGATTTAGCGTTACCAAGGGTTACACTGTTTCAGATGAGCAACCTATAACTGTTCCAGCAGGGAAAACGGGAATTATTACAGCGTATCCCTGGTATCAAACTTATGAATTTGATGTAATGGAAAGAAGGCCATGGCCTTTAGATGATGTAGTGGTTGGTAGTGGAACTGCTTACTTGCCTATCGGAGTCTGCTTTGTGCCTAAAATCCTTTAATTAATGTCATAAAAGGGAGCCATAGTGGGCTCTCTTTTTGCTGGAGGGAAGTAGAGCTTTAGTCTCTTTTTTCTTTTACAGAAAATTTATTTTCCTGTACAAATTTGTTTTGTGGTAAAGTGGAACTAAATACAAAAATTAGGAGATATCAAGGGGGTTCAGTAAAGGGTGTCGCTTTCATTAGGTGAACTCATTAGTAGTCATCGTAGTCGACGAAATGTATCACTCGCAGAGCTTTCAGAATTGTCAGGAGTTAGCAAAAGTGCCATATCCTCAATTGAAATCGGAGAAACTAAACGGCCAAGTTATACTACATGGAGAAAAATAGCAGAAGCCATCGATGTAGCACCTATTGCCATTATAAACGCATATGTAGACACCACACAGCATCCTAAGACGCTAGAGGTCATACTCGCAGAGGTGATCAGCGAAGGCTGGGAGGCGCTTGTCTCTAAAGTTACCGGGAGATATTTAGAGTCTCCGCGTATCGATACGTTTAGAGCTTTAGAGCATATCGCCAGTACAGCCAGAGATACACAGAACAAACGAATAAAACGTATTCTGTGCGATTCAATTATTAACTTCGCAAGGAGCAAGGGCATACCTTCATATCTTGCAAACGCCTTATATGAAAGGTATTTGATCGAGCGAGACGATTTCTCTCGTTTCGAAGAAACATATCACCGTGGGAAGGAGTTGCTGCTCTACACCGAGCATCTGTATGCAGAGGATCGCATTGATTACTATTATAAAATGGGCGTACATGCCAACATACTCGACTTACACGATGAAAGTATTGATTTGTGTAGGCAGGGATTGCGTGAGGATCGCGCTGATAGCAGGCCAAAAGCATCAGCATACATTTCCCTGTTTAACTCCTGCATCTACTATGGGGACTATCATGTTGCTGGGATCTACTTAAAAGAGTACGAAAACAGCGAATATGCCGATTTCCGAAAGAATCATTTTCGTGCGACGCTGCTCGCGAAAAAGAGGCAGCACGACGAAGCTATCAACCTGTTCAACGTTTGCTTAAACGAGGCGAGCAGGGAAGGGCGTATATCGGTCGTTGTTGACCTAATGGAATCCTATTTGGATGCTGGGAAGGCAGACGAGCTATTACGTTTGATTGAAACGGAGGATACGTTTCTACCTGAGACGATGCCGCAACATCCGTACCGAATTAAGACACTAGCGCAATACTACAGACGTAAGGCACTCTGCCTAATCTCGTTGGAGCGATTTGATCAAGGATTTCAAAGTCTGATTGAAAGTATCAAGCATTACAAGCGGATAGGTATAGCTACAGAGGTCATCGAAGGAATACGCCTGTTCTTACGTCATCACCGAACTAATAATAAGAGTCTTTCGTTTGAACACATGGAGTTAATTGAGAACATATGTGATAATATTTTGTAAACAATAGAAGGAGGAGAGTTTTATGCAAAAGCTGCTCTGGATTTTTGCTCTTGTGGTGTTCTTTTCCTCGCCGGTAGTATCGGAAGCGTGCGAACCGAAGGGAGAACCCTATAAAGTTGAACCAGACTGGTAATAGAAAAGACGACAAAAGCCCTCCAAAATGGAGGGCTTTGATTGTGTTAACAGGGCATTGCTCTCTCAATCTACGCTCATGTTCAGCGGTATGAGGTCTTTGGTAATGTGTCTAAGGGGCTATTTCTGTTTATCGATCTAGGAAAATAGAAAGTGTGATTGATTTGAAATAGTCATACTATATATCTATTTCACTTTATATTGAAACTCTTATTCTGGCATGTTAGACTAATTTTAACCAAAACGGCTTAAGTATTTTATGTGCTTTTGGTGTCTGATGATGTGTTATAATGCAATTAACGGACAAATGCTTTTAAAATTAATCGGAAGATAAAATAAAAAAGCCACAGATCAGAGACAGAAGTGTTCCCAGCACTTTCTGACCTCTGCCCACCCAACGGTTTTTGAACGGACCGGGTGAACAGGTATCCATGACTTTTTTATCTATTTGCCTTAGTTGTACGTCCATTATACACAATGGCACATGACAACTCAACGGCGGATTTTGCCATCTTTTGCATGGTGATGATAGATTATGTTATGGGTTACTTTTCGTCTTTTCTTGCAAACGAAAAGTCCTGTCACCCGTATGTTAGACGGGAGATCAGGACTTTTTATTTTGCTTCCCAAGAAAGAGAGGGAGTAAGGATGCAAGGAAAGGATAGGAAGAACAAAAACCTTAGGAACGGCACCACGGAATTAATTTACTTCCGTTTTGTCGATACAGAAGAGAAAGCCCCATTCACTAGACTGCGAGAAAACAAGGAGACTGGTACAAAAGAGATCCAAGCCTTCGAGAAGACCGTCAATGACAAGCGATACTACACGGAAGAAGAAGTAAAGAAATTTTCATTAGAGCGCCTTCGAGATCCACTACCGAAAGAACATGGGAACTTCACCGGAGTGGACAATTATTTTCTGGATTTCTGGGGACCAATCCTGGGTTATCAGGC
>NZ_JBVNDM010000001.1:5972500-6747510 GCF_055685845.1 Brevibacillus schisleri | reverse complement strand
CCAGAATCCCTCCCTCTGGGCCATCCGAAAAATTGATGAAGATCGATCCATCATGATCGAGAAAAAGTGCAAAAACCTACTTTGTTGTGACCTAATTGTCAACACAGCCGTTTAGAGCGACTGTGGATAAAAAAAGTCGAAATATAGGGATTCCGCTCGTAGAAGTGAAAAAAAGCAGACGGTTATCCTCAATCCTGTGAGTAACGACATACACATAGGAAAGAATCTGTCCACAAACTTATCCACACCCTGTGGAAAAACCGATTCACGTATCGGAGTTATTCACGCTTCAAAACAAAAACATGATAACAGATATAAAGCGTGGTATCAATGGTTTTTTCATACTTATCCACAAACACAACTTCTGGTACTTGCCACATATTCACATCCCTATATTTTGTGTACAAGCTGTAGATAAACTTGTCGAAATCTGTTTTTGTGGATAAAATGATATCCACAGACCCGGGAAATAGTTTTATGGGGATATTTGCCTTGGTAACGAAATTCCACTGTTGCTTGACTTTTTAGGCATATGTTCTTATAATGCAAAAGAATGTCTTTGCAAGACGGAGGTGTATACGTAATGAAACCATCTTTCAATCCTAACAACCGCAAGCGCAAAAAGGATCATGGATTCCGTAAGCGCATGAGCACAAAAAACGGCCGTAAAATTTTGGCTGCTCGTCGTCAAAGAGGTAGAAAAGTTCTTTCCGCTTAGGCCACACTTTTAGTGGCCTTTTTGTTTGCTTACATATGTCTGAAAATTCTTTGTTGTCATAAAAAGAGGAAGGCTTTCTCCGATGTGGAAACCTTTTGGGGGATAATCATTACCTAGCTATCGAAAGTCCTGCTAATTATTGAAGAGATAGGAGGGGGCCGATGGAGGAGAGGAAGGACGTAACCGACTTTTTTGTATCATTGGCGCGCGAGTTTCTTGATGAATGGCCTGTAGCCGGCTTGGTATGTGCCTATGCTGGTGGATCTGTCGGGAGGGGAGAAGCGGACACCTACAGCGACCTCGATTTACACATCTTTGTGGAGGGAGAAGATGATCCTTCCTGTGAAAATCGTCTGTTTAAAGGGCATATGATACAGCTGCAGGTTCAGTCTGCTCCTACGGATGAAGAAGTATATGAGAATCTGTGGGCATGGCGTTACCTAAAGGAAGTAAAGATTATTCTGGACCCAGAGGATCGTTTCATTTCCTGGATGAATGACATATGCACGTATATGGATTCCCCGGCTGGGAAAGCGAAAATGTCCGCACAGGCAAAAGCAGAGGTAGAATCGTTCCACGAAGAGGCGCAGGGTGCCTTAATGGAAGGCTTTCCTTACTCCGCTTATTTGGCTTCATGGGCAGGATGGATCGGTGCGCTACAAATGAGTGCCTTTTTCCAGGGGCATTCATTGAGTGATGCTCAGTTGTATCAGCTGCTACAGAAAGAAGGACGTTCGGACGGAATGTTTGGCTTTTTTCTGGAGACATACCGGAGTAACCAGGATGTACAGGATGCACTTATGCTATTGGCCGACTACCGGACTCATCTACGGTCAATAAATAAGGGGATCGAGTTTGCGTTGGCGGCTGAAAATGATTGGTTAGTAAAGAGGAAGGTACAAAGATTGCAGGAGAGAAATCAGCTGGATATGGCCGGGTTTTTAATATTTTCAGAAGCGATCTGGTTATATCATAGTGTGGATCTTGATGAATGGCTGGAGAATCATTGGGCGGATCTGCCTGCCAAGCTTTCCTTGTCCCTTCAAAAATTGGGCTTTTTCCAAGCAGATGGGCAATTGCTCGCTCACTTGCGCCATGCCAGTGCAGAAATCATCGCGGAAATTGGCTGATCGTCTATATTTTTTCCACTGAATTTTTGATTTTGTTCTAAACCGAGTATACTTAGGGAAAAAAGTGAACGAAACAAGGATATACTGGTAGATGCTGTTTACGTTTTCTACTATAATTGTGATGTTAGGGGTTGTTTTCCTTGCATCGTTCACACCGGCTCAAAAAAAATGAGCAATTCCAAGCTGTGTTTCAACGAGGAAGTTCTGCGGCTAATAAGCAGTTTGTCTTGTATTCAGCAAAGCAAGATGGACAAGCGGCTTTTCGCGCTGGGATTTCCGTCAGTAAAAAAATTGGCAATGCTGTTGTCCGCAATAGAGTCAAGCGGCTTATACGCGAAGCAGTAGCTCGAATGGAGTCTGATATCCCAGTCGGTCTCGATCTCGTCATCATCGCCCGTCCGGGTGTGGAAGCGATGACGCTTGAAGCCATTGAGCAATCTCTGTTACATGTGATGAAGCGAGCCAAAGTGATCAAACAGGCACCCGTACATAATGGAAAAAGAGATGGAAAAAGAGGGTGAAACGATGATGGTGAAGATCATGGTTTGGTTGATTCGGGGATACCAACTGATGATTTCTCCGTATAAACCACCTTCATGCAGATTCGCGCCCACCTGTTCCCATTACGCAATCGAGTCGATTCGTCGATTTGGAGCGTGGAGGGGAGGCTGGTTGGCCCTTCGTCGCATCTTGAAATGCCATCCGTTCCACCCGGGCGGGTATGATCCAGTCCCGGATCAGCACAAATAAGATTACCTCATATTGAAGCGGGGAAAAGGAGGATCACCCTTGAGTAGACGTACACTCAGCATTCTTATGCTGACTATGCTGGTTCTAGTTTTGTCGGGCTGTAACCCCCAAGCAGCAGCACCAATTGGCCCTGACGCAACCGGCATTTGGGACAAGTATTTTGTCTATCCACTGTCCTGGCTAATTAAAGAGAGCGCATTGATACTCGGAAACAACTACGGTCTGGGTATCCTAGTTGCAACGATCATCATTCGAATCATTGTGCTTCCATTGATGGTCAAACAAATCAAGAGCTCCAAGAAAATGCAAGAGATTCAACCGGAGATGCAAAAGATCCGTGAAAAGTACAAAAATGATCCACAAAAAGCGCAAGCGGAAACAATGGCTATGTTCCAGAAGAGCGGTGTCAATCCGTTGGCTGGATGCTTGCCAATGTTGGTACAAATGCCGATTTTGATCGCGTTCTACCATGCGATCATTCGTACGACCGAGATTAACTCGCAAACGTTCATGTGGCTGACGCTGGGACAAAAGGACCCGTACTACATCTTGCCAATCATTGCTGCGATTACGACCTACCTGCAGTCCAAGATGATGGGTCAGGCAAATCAAGGAAATCCGCAAATGCAAATGATGATCATCATGATGCCGCTGATGATTTTGGCGATTGCCGTCACATTGCCATCAGCGCTGTCTCTGTACTGGGTATACGGTAACCTGTTTACCATTGTACAAACCTACTTCCTGTATCGTGATAAAGGGAAAATGCCTACTCCTAAAGGGGGAGCCTCCAAGTGAAAAAGGTGGTAGCTACGGCAAAAACGATCGACGATGCTGTGCAAAAAGCTTTACTGGAATTGGGAGTGCCGCGTGAGCGGGCAACGATCCAAGTTCTAGAGGAACCAAGCAGAGGATTGTTTGGACTGATTGGGGCAAAGGACGCTAAAGTGCAAGTAGAATTTCACTTTGATCCGGTTGCACAGGGACGTGACTTTCTTCAAGACGTTTTGTCGAACATGAAGGTGAATGCCAAAGTGGAGACGCGTACAAATGAAGAGGGCATGCTGTTTGACATCCAGGGAACCAATCTGGGAATCATTATTGGCCGCAGGGGACAAACTCTTGATTCATTACAGTATCTCGTAAACGTCGTAGCGAACCGTCATGCGGACAAACATGTACGTATCACTCTGGATGCCGAAAATTACAGGCTTCGTCGCAAGGAAACATTGGAGCAGCTCGCAGATCGTGTGTCGAAAAAAGCGTTATCGACCAAACGGGATGTACGTCTAGAACCAATGTCTGCTGCTGAACGGAAAGTAATCCACGCCTTCTTGCAAAAGAGAGCGGATGTGGTTACCTTCAGTGAAGGAGACGAGCCAAATCGTTATATCGTGATTGCACCGAAAGAAGCCTCTCGCTAGGCTTCTTTTTTTTTTGCCTAATTCAAATGAGCAAGCGACGACATTTTGAACAATTTCGTCAAAAAGTTGTCCACTGTGGATAATTGACCAAATGGTTGAGGATTTGCGAAAATGATTATACTGTGGATAACCAATATGGACAGCAACCTTGGAGCTAGGGTTGCTTTTTCCTATTGCGTGTTTAGCAAATGGATTGGCTGCACTTTCTTTTGGAATTTTTCTAGACGATCTGTTATGCTAGTAAGTTAGTGGCTGACTTGTAAGAGTGGAAAGCTTGAGGTGAACAGCATGAAATTCGATACAATAGCGGCGGTCGCAACACCGATGGGTGAAGGCGGTATTGCCGTGATCCGGGTAAGCGGTACGGAAGCGATCGAAGTTGTGGATAAGATATATAAAGGAAAGCAGCGGTTGTCCACTGTGGACAGTCATACGATCCATTATGGGCACTTGTATGAGCCAAACACAGGTGAACGAGTGGAAGAGGTACTGGTTTCCGTAATGAAGGCTCCCCGTACATTTACGAGGGAGGATGTAGTGGAGGTCAACTGTCACGGAGGAATTGTTTCCGTTGAAAAGGTTCTGGAGTTAATCTTGGATAATGGAGCAAGATTGGCGGAGCCGGGGGAGTTCACGAAGCGTGCGTTCTTAAACGGACGTGTCGATTTGTCTCAGGCTGAGGCCGTCATTGATTTGATCCGGGCCAAAACAGACAGAGCGATGAAGGTCGCATTGAATCAAGTAGAAGGGAAGCTGTCCAGGCTCATTCGGCAGCTGCGCCAAAACTTGATTGAAGCGATGGCCCATATAGAAGTAACACTGGACTATCCAGAGCATGACGTTGAGGAGTTTACACAAAATTTCTTGCGAGGAAAGTGCCTGGAGGTTAAAGGTGAAATCCAACGATTGTTGCAGACCGCACAGCAAGGAAAAATTTTGCGTGAAGGCTTGTCGACCGCGATTATTGGACGTCCGAATGTAGGGAAATCCTCTCTATTAAATAGTCTGGTTCAAGAGGAAAAGGCGATTGTAACTGACGTTGCGGGAACGACACGCGATGTGATCGAAGAGTATGTCAATGTGCGCGGGGTTCCTTTGCGACTTATCGATACCGCAGGAATTCGCGATACAGAGGACATCGTGGAGAAAATCGGGGTAGAGAAGTCCAGACAGCTGCTGCAAAAGGCTGACCTCGTGTTGCTCGTGATCAACTACAACGAGCCTCTCTCCGCTGATGATTACGCGATTTTTGAAGCAGCAAAAGGGTTCCATGTGATTGTGATTGTCAATAAATTCGACCTGCCGCAAAAAGTGGATTTGGAAGAGATCAAGCGTCATTTCCCTCAGCAGCCGTTGATTATGACGTCCGCGCGTGAGGAGACGGGGATCGATCTTCTGGAGCAAGCTATTGGGGAGATTTTCTTCAGTGGCCGTGTGCAGCAGGATGACTTGACCTACGTGAGTAACGCCAGACATATTCAACTGCTTCGTCAGGCAGAACGAGCCATGGATGAAGCGCTGGGTGGAATCGATGATTTGATGCCAGTAGACATGATTCAGATCGACATTAAAAAGTCGTGGGAACTACTTGGTGAAGTCATCGGTGAAAGCGTCGGCGAAGATTTGATTGACCAGATTTTCTCCCAGTTCTGTCTGGGTAAGTGATTAGGAGGGCAAAAAATGAACGTTGTACCTGCATATGAAGCGGGCTCATTTGACGTCATTGTCATTGGTGCGGGTCATGCCGGTGCGGAAGCTGCATTGGCGGCTGCACGTATGGGCTGTAGTACATTGCTGTTGACGATCAACCTGGATGCTGTGGCGTACATGCCATGTAATCCTTCCGTAGGTGGTCCTGCTAAAGGCCACGTTGTACGCGAATTGGACGCGCTTGGTGGAGAGATGGGACGCAATACCGACAAAACCCATATCCAAATGCGTATGCTGAATACAGGGAAAGGACCTGCTGTGCATGCCTTGCGCGCGCAAGCAGACAAATTTGCGTATCAGCATGAAATGAAGAAAACGATTGAAAATACTCCAAATCTGATCCTGCGTCAAGCGATGGTGGAAGAGCTGATCGTGAACGATGGAGTTTGTGAAGGGGTTATCACGCAAACTGGGGCGCGATACATGGCCAAATCCGTTGTATTGACGACCGGAACCTATTTGCGAGGAAAGATCATCCTCGGGGATCTTCAATACGAAAGTGGACCGAACAACATGCGTCCGTCTATTCGTCTGGCACATCATTTGAAGGAACTCGGTTTTGAAATGACTCGTTTCAAGACGGGGACGCCACCGCGTGTTCACAGCAGCAGTGTGGATTTCTCCAAAATGGAGATTCAGCCTGGTGATCCGGTACCACGTGCTTTTTCTTATGAAACAACGGAATTTATCATGGACCAGCTTCCTTGCTGGCTGACTTATACAAATGAAGAAACGCATGGACTCATCAATAATAATCTGCATCGTGCCCCTATGTATTCGGGAATGATCGAAGGAACAGGCCCGCGTTATTGCCCTTCGATTGAAGATAAAGTAGTCCGTTTTAACGATAAGCCTCGTCACCAAATTTTCTTGGAGCCAGAAGGGCGCAATACCGAAGAAATGTATGTACAAGGCTTGTCGACCAGCTTGCCAGAGGATGTTCAGCTTTCCATGCTGCGCTCTATGGCTGGAATGGAAGAAGTCAAAATGATGCGCCCTGGCTATGCGATTGAGTATGATTCGATCGTGCCGACGCAGCTCTGGCCTTCTTTGGAAACCAAAACCTTGCCTGGCTTGTTCACAGCAGGACAAATCAATGGTACCTCTGGCTATGAAGAAGCCGCGGGTCAAGGTCTCATGGCAGGGATTAACGCAGCACGCCGTGTTCAAGGGAAACCGCCCGTTATTTTGGGACGGGAAGAGGCGTACATCGGTGTCTTGATTGACGACCTGGTTACGAAGGGAACGCATGAGCCTTATCGTTTGCTTACTTCTCGCGCAGAATATCGCTTGCTGCTGCGTCATGACAATGCGGACTTGCGCCTAACGGATATCGGCTATGAAATTGGTCTGATTAGCGAGGAGCGCTACCATCGATTTAACCAAAAACGTGAGCTGATCGAGCAAGAAAAAGAACGTGTAGCCAACACGCGCGTACGTCCTGAAATGGCACATGTTCAAGAGGTTTTGCGCAACGCAGGCTCTCCTGAGCTGACAGATGTCATCGAGCTGGCTCAATTGCTGCGTCGTCCGGAAATCAACTACAGCCACATTGCTCAAATGGTCCCGGCACCAGAAGCACTGCCAGAGGATGTGACCGAACAGGTTGAAATCCAGATTAAGTACGATGGCTACATCAAAAAGTCATTGCAACAGGTTGAACGGATGAAAAAAATGGAGGAGCGCCGCATCCCAACGGATATTGATTACCACCAAATCTCCGGTTTGTCCAAGGAATCCCGCGACAATATGACCAAAATCCGTCCGTTGAACATCGGGCAGGCGGCTCGTATCGCAGGGGTTACTCCAGCAGACATTTCCGTGTTGATGGTATATTTGGAGTACAAACGTGTGGGAGTAGCCGAGTAAGGAGAAAGCTATGACGAAAGAACAGTTTGCCGAGGTACTTGCAGCCCAGGGGATTTCTTTGACGGATCGTCAGAAGGAGCAGTTTGATCATTTTTTCCGCCTGCTGGTGGAATGGAATGAGAAGATGAACCTGACCGGGATTACCGAAGAGGGGCAAGTGTACAACAAGCATTTTTATGATTCGATTACGCCGGCTTTTTACTTCCCATTTGACCAGGTGCAATCAGTTGTAGATATCGGTGGGGGCGCAGGCTTTCCAAGCATTCCTTTGAAAATTTGCTTCCCACATCTGAAAATGACGATCATTGATTCCTTGAACAAGCGAATGAGCTTTTTGCAGCATGTAGCAAAGGAACTGGGCTTGGAGAACGTAAATCCCGTACATGGGCGTGCCGAGGATCGTGGGCAAGAAGCGATGTATCGGGAGAAATTTGATCTCGTAGTGGCACGTGCTGTTGCGAGACTCAATCTGTTATCGGAGTTCTGCCTTCCTTTTGCCAAAGTTGGAGGACATTTCGTGGCTCTCAAGGGAGCAGAGATTACTCCAGAGCTTGCTGAAGCGAAAAAGGCAATCAAGACGCTTGGTGGAAAGACGAGAAAGGTCGAGACATTCCAGCTTCTAGAGGAAGCGGGAGAACGTAACATCGTCATCATGGAAAAAATAGAAGCGACGCCGAAAAGCTATCCGCGTAAAGCAGGAGTTCCTGCGAAAAAGCCGTTAGTGTAGGAGTCAATCATAAGAGAGGTCGTAGCCACGTGCTGCGGCCTTTTTTCGTATGGAAAGTTGTTTAAATTAAAATGCTCGTTTTTGATGAAATGGAAGGTATGTAGTCGCTCAGGTTTCTTGGATGATGGTGTCTACAACTCGTACTAGCCCCTCCGAAAGAATGACATCGTGTGAGAGGGGGATTTGACTATGCAAGAAACTCCCGACCATATTGCTTT
The DNA here is from genome assembly GCF_055685845.1 of Brevibacillus schisleri. Lineage (NCBI taxonomy): Bacteria > Bacillati > Bacillota > Bacilli > Caryophanales > Paenibacillaceae > Brevibacillus > Brevibacillus schisleri. The sequence continues at coordinate 6,738,964 of NZ_JBVNDM010000001.1, read as the reverse complement.
GACTCTTTCTTGCTTTTCTAGCAGGTGCCATCATGGGGTGGGGGCGAGAGAGATTTATAAAGGATGTGAGTAGGCAAAGAGGTGCTGGTTTTTGAACGTATAGTCTCGTTTGTTTTGGCTCGTTTCTTTTTGGACTAGCCTCTATTTAACGTGAAAGAAAGTTTAAACTTTCTAAAGCGCATAACAAGGTACCTCAGCGTCCGCATCTGGCATAACCTCGGTAAAACATTCCGCAAAAACGCGGTCGCTCCTCTATGAATAGGCTTCGATAGAAGTTTTTTTACGGTTTTTCTTCCAGTGGCATAAATCGTGATCCGGGGAGGGTAACTGCACAAGTCGTGACGGGAACGGGATTTTTGGGGGCCGGAGCTATTATTAAATTCAATGGTATGGTAAAAGTCCTGACGACAGCAGCAGGGATGTGGGTTGCTTCAGCCATTGGTCTGATGTTTAGTGCAGGGATGTATGTCGCTGTGATCGTTGCTGCGATTTTTCCTAACCTGACGTTAGACTTTCATAGTCTTTTTCCTCGATTGTTTTCTGTCACCAAGATTTCACATCCTACTGATGAGAGCATTGGAAGTGATGAGAGGCCAAAGCACCGTTACGATCACGATTTTTATGCCGAAGATCACGATTGATGTTTCACGTGAAACGTTTTTCGTTAGCAGGAATTGGGCGAATCTTGCAGAATTACATATATATAAATGAACCTGAAGAAAGCGTATAGGGAAAGAAGATTAGGTCAAAGGCAATTTTACAAACCGATCGGATGGGCAAGAAGAGTCTGTTAAGCAGCATGTACTATAGGGCTTGTGAAGCTTTTTTAAAAGAAGATGCATGCTGTCCTTAACGATGTAAGAGGAGGACCTATGTTAAAAGAGTAGGACTGAACTCACTTACGACGCCAATATGCCATTTTTCCTTAGCAGCAACAATCAAAGAACATATTCAATCTGTCATATCCGGACAATGGATTGGCGGAGGATAACAAAATGTTTCTAGGAAGATTCTGTCGTTGATCGGACAGGACCTTTTTCAGTTTCTAGGACGTATTCAAAAAGTTGTCTTTTCAGCACGAAGAAAGCGGCAAGAAGCTGAAGAAGGAGGAGCCGGGATGTAGGGGAGCTACATGAGCACCTGACTTCTAGAGTGAACGCTTGTATCATTTTTGCGCAATCTTTCAGGATTACTTCGTGATCTGAATGACTTTTTGAACACCTCTTCAAAGACTCTAAAATAGCACGGATGGAACGGGTAGAAGTGGGGGATTTTTCTATGGCAGTTAAAGATTCATTTTCTCGGATTTTTGGCTTGACGGACAAGACAGATAACGAAGAAATCAAACAAATACCAGTCGAGGAGATTGTACCGAATCCATATCAACCTCGTACTGTATTTGATGACGAGAAAATTGATGAGTTGTGTCAAACGATACGAACTCATGGGCTCATTCAACCGATTGTCGTGCGAGTTCGCGACGGTCGTTATGAATTGATTGCTGGGGAACGACGTTTGCGCGCAACTAGAAAATTGGGCATGGAGAGGATTCCTGCGATTGTCAAAGAGTTTAATGACTCGCAAACAGCCTCTATCGCATTGATTGAGAATTTGCAACGAGAAGGTTTGACAGCCATTGAAGAGGCAGTCGCATATCAAAAGCTGATTGATTTGCACAATTTGACGCAAGAGAGTCTTGCTCAACGTTTGGGTAAAGGACAATCGACAATCGCAAACAAACTGCGCTTGCTCCATTTACCACAAGAAATTCAAGATGCCTTGTTGTCCAGACAAGTAACAGAGCGTCATGCTAGGGCTCTGATTCCGTTAAAAGATCCAGAATTACAAAATAAAGTCCTGTTGGAGATTTTGGAGCGGGAATGGAATGTGAAACAGACGGAAGTGCGCGTGAAGCAGCTTCTAGAACTGGCCGAGAACCCTAAATCGGAAAAAGATGCGAAGCCTCGGTGGAAAGCATTCTCAAGAGATACGCGAATTGCGATTAATACTGTACGTCAATCGATCGATATGGTGATCCAGACAGGCCTGCCTGTAGAGACAGCAGAAGAAGATCATGATGAATTCTATCAATTCACGATTCGCATTCCAAAAAACAAGGAAACAGGGAAATAAATGATCGTAACAAACACGGCGACAAGGTCGCCTTTCTTTTTGGGCAAATACTGATTATTCATAGGAAAATGAGGCTTTCAGTACAATTTGATTTCCAAAAATATGCATTTCCTGCAAAAAGGCTAGGTAAACTGCATTTTTGGGACAAAAATCAGGCTTTTTTGTCTTACTATCTAAAAAAAACAGCGTACGACCAAGCAACAAATCTGATAACATGGAGAGTACCAACCTGTGCATACTTGCAGGTTTACTCGATAATCAATGAGGATGACTTTGCAGGGGCTTTTTTCGTCTTATCATGTACAGGCCATGTAAAGGTTACTGAATGGCAACGGACGAAGAAATTTGTATAAAAGATCATCGTTTTACAAGGATACGAGCAAATCGTAAATAGACTCGAATGACTAACTAGATGAGGATACAGAAGATGACTTTGAAAGACGTACTGGAGAGTGTACTGGTCAAGCCACAAGCTTTCCTACACGACAAAAAAGAGGTGGAGAAGTTGGGAAAAATCATTGCGGTTGCGAACCAGAAAGGCGGCGTCGGGAAAACGACTACGTCCGTCAATCTAAGCGCTTGTTTGGCCGCATTGGGGAAAAAGGTGCTGCTGGTTGATATTGATCCCCAAGGAAATGCAACCAGTGGGATCGGGGTAAATAAGGCAGATGTTAAGTACTGCATTTATGATGTCCTGATCAATGATATCAACCCTGTCGATGCGACTTTGCCAACTGAAATTGAAGGATTAATGATCATTCCTGCCACCATTCAATTGGCAGGTGCGGAAATCGAGCTGGTTCCAACGATTTCTCGTGAGGTTCGTCTGAAAAAGGCGCTGGAAGTTGTCAAGGACAAGTACGATTACGTCATCATTGATTGCCCGCCATCCTTAGGGATTTTGACCGTAAATTCTTTGACAGCATCTGATTCCGTCTTAATTCCAATCCAGTGTGAATATTATGCGCTAGAGGGATTAAGTCAACTGTTGAACACCATTCGTTTGGTCCAAAAACATTTAAATTCGCAGCTTGCCATCGAAGGTGTCGTGCTGACGATGCTGGATGCACGGACGAATCTCGGTTTGCAAGTGATTGAAGAAGTGAAAAAGTATTTTCAGGACAAAGTATACAAGACAATTATTCCTCGAAATGTACGCTTGAGTGAAGCACCATCACACGGACAAGCCATCATTACGTACGATCCACGCTCACGAGGAGCGGAAGTCTATACTGATTTGGCGAAGGAAGTGGTAGGGGTATGAGTAGAGGATTGGGAAAAGGGCTGAATGCGCTTATTACTTCCAATCTCATCGAAGAAGGGGAACAGGTAAAAGAGGTTTCCATCAATGAGATTCGTCCTAACCCATATCAGCCCCGGAAAGAATTCGAGCAATCAGCTATCGAGGAACTGGCACAGTCGATCAAAGAGCATGGGATCATCCAACCACTGATTGTTCGGAAAAGCATCAAAGGTTACGAGCTGGTAGCTGGGGAAAGACGATTGCGTGCTGCAAAGGTAGCGGGGTTAAAAGAGGTTCCGGTAGTAGTAAAAGCGTACACCGATCAGCAATTAATGGAAATTGCCCTGATTGAGAACTTACAACGGGAGAATCTGAATCCACTCGAAGAGGCAGAGGCTTATGACAAGCTGATTTCTCACCACGATTATACGCAAGAACAGCTTGCACAAAAGATAGGGAAGAGTCGACCGCATGTAGCCAACATGCTTCGTTTACTTCAACTACCAGAGAAGATCCGAAAAATGGTATCGGCAGCTGAACTATCCATGGGACATTCACGTGCTTTGCTTGGGGTAACGGATAAGAAAGTACAACTACAGCTTGCAAATGACGTGGTGGAAAAAGGATTGAGTGTTCGTCAGCTGGAAGAGCTCGTGAAGCAGCTCAATGTTTCACGTGAAACAAAAAAGAAAAAGTCAGCGAAAAACGAGCCAGTTTTGATCGAGATGGAGGAACGGCTACGCAGCCGTTTTGGGACATCGGTCAAGATTAAAAAAGGGTCAAAACGCGGCAAAATCGAAATTGACTTCTATTCACAGGAAGACTTGGAGCGAATCATCGAAATGCTGAATATAGAGAAGTAAGTCCAGGAGGTAGTCATGGCGATCATCTATTTGGATAACGCAGCTTCTACATGGCCGAAGCCACCAGCAGTCAAAGAAATGATGGCGGAGGTCATCGAGGATTTTGCTGCAAATCCTGGCCGAGGTGGACATGCACTGGCGATGAAAGCGAGTAAAGCTGTGTTTCGGACACGGGTGCAAGTGTCGCGGTTGTTTGGGATTCAAAACCCGAATAACCTCTTTTTTTATCTCAATGCCACTCAAGCGCTTAATCAGGCGATAAAAGGGTTCTTACAAGCAGGCGATCATGTTATTTCTTCATCTGTTGAGCATAATTCGGTAAGACGTCCCATCGAGTTCATGCGCAAAAACAACCAAGTAGAAGCTACTTTTGTAGAGCCAAGAGAAGACCATCAATTCTATGTAGAGGATTTTGCCCAGGCAATTACGCCCTCAACGCGGTTAATCGTTGTGAGCCATGCTTCCAATCTGACAGGTGTCATCCTGCCTGTTGCCGAACTGGGGAAACTGGCAAAAGAGCACGGAATTACGTTTTTGGTGGATGCTTCTCAGTCTGCTGGTGTTTTACCTATCGATGTAGAGGCAATGAATATTGATATGCTTGCTTTTCCTGGGCACAAAGGGCTGTATGGTCCACAAGGTACAGGTGGGTTGTACGTGAGGAGTGATATTGATCTCGAGCCCTTGATTCATGGGGGGACAGGCAGTCAGTCTGAAGCCATTGATCAACCGACAACTCGTCCAGACCGATACGAAAGCGGGACACTCAATACCGTTGGTTTGGCAGGGCTGCAAGCAGGCGTTGATTTTGTCATGGAAAAAGGTGTGGACAACATTCGTCAGCACGAATGGGAATTGGTGAAACAAACGATCCTTGGATTGCAGCAAATCGAGGGTGTACATGTCTACGGACCGGGGATTGAGATCGAACGTGTGGGCGTGGTTGCTTTTAATATCGGAGAGGTGGATGCAGCGGAGGTATCGTTTATTCTGGATCAACAATACGGGATTGCGACCAGATCGGGTTTTCATTGCACGCCATTGGGGCACCAGACTGCCGGTACAGAACAACGTGGAGCCGTTCGAGCCAGCTTTGGAATTTTTAACTCAGAGAAAGATGTAGAAGCGCTTCATAACGCTGTTCGGGAAATAGCAGCAGCGTTTGTGTAAGGGTAAGGCATCTGTAGGGGGACAGCGCAAGTGATCTTGCTGGGAACATTGGTCAACGCCGGAGCAATCATCTTAGGAGCATTGTTAGGCAGAATGTTGAAGCGAATTCCGGAGTCGATGCGACAAACCGTCATGCAAGGAATTGCTCTGGCCGTATTCATATTGGGTATTAAAATGTGCCTGGGATCGGATAACTTTTTACTCGTGATTATCAGTATTGTGCTAGGAACAGTAATAGGTGAATGGATTGGGATTGAAAAAGGCTTGAACAATCTGGGGCACTGGCTGGAGAGAAAAGTTGGGGGGAGCCAAGGCAGTATCGCCACTGGTTTTATCACGGGGACGCTGGTGTACTGTATTGGAGCCATGGCTGTACTCGGTTCATTGGACAGTGGTTTGCGCAACAACCACGAAGTACTGTTTATGAAAGCAATGCTAGACGGATTCTCTGCGATCATTTTCGCATCAACGTTAGGAATCGGTGTCATCTTTTCGGCAGTACCCGTGTTTTTATATCAAGGCATGATTGCGTTATTATCTACAAGCATTTACAGTGTGGTGAGCGAAACGATGCTGAATGCGATCCTGGTAGAAGTAACGGCGGTAGGTGGCTTAATGATTATTGCCATTGGGTTAAATGTTTTGGAGATCAAACAGATCAGGGTAGCCAACATGATGCCAGCATTAGTGATCGCAGCAGTCGGAGTTCCCTTTATCGATTGGGTTTCAAAGCTGTTTTCATAGTTGGCACAGAGGCTCTTCCTTCGGGAGGAGTCTTTTTTTATGAAAAATCAACTATCATCGATAAAAATAGCATGCGATAATATGATACAAAAACTTGATTTGCGAGCAAGGATGGATAATTGGGACGTGACAGTAGAGTACGACAGCATGTTGGGGAGAGAATGATTATGTTGGGTGTTATCGTCAATCCTGTATCGGGTAATGGCACAGGGTTGAAAGTATGGAGGCAAATTGAGCCGACGCTACGACGTCTGGGAGCGCCTTTTCATGTCAGGTTGACATCAGGAGAGGGGGACGACAAAAAATTATCAAAAGAGCTGATACGAAAAGAGGGAGTAAAAACAATCATTGCTGTCGGAGGGGATGGAACTGTCCGAGGCGTGATAAATGGGATATACGATTCGAAACAAGATTGTCGATTTGGATTGGTGCCGGCTGGTTCCGGGAATGATTTCGCTCGCGGACATGGAATTCCGATGAAACCGTTACAAGCATTAGAGCGAATTCTGTCGGAAAAAGGGGAAAAGCGAATCGATCTGATTTTATTGAATGGGGAAGTAGCTGCGAATTCAATCGGGGCCGGATTCGATGCACAGGTAGCAAAGGTAACGGATCAAGCTGTGTACAAGGCTTGGCTGAATCGGTACAAGTTAGGAGCACTTGCCTACAGTATATCGGTGATTCGCGTCGTATGTACGTATCAGCCACGTGACATCGTATTGAACGTTGATGGTCTTGAGGCTCGTTTAGAGGCTGTCTGGCTAGTCGTCGCAGCCAATATTCCGAATTACGGAGGCGGAATGCTAATTTGTCCCGATGCTATACCGGACGATGGCATTGCGGATATTTGCGTAGTTAGTGGTGTGAGTCGGCTCGGATTGTTAGCCGCTTTTCCGAAAATATTCACAGGAGCTCACCGTCATCATCCGGGTGTTCGCTTTTATAGGGGAAAGCATGTAACGATACATGCAGCGGGACAGCTACCTGTCCATGCAGATGGGGAAAGCGTAGCGCCAACACCGATCAGTGCCCAAGTGATCGAAAAGTGCCTGACGATTTATGTGTAAAATAACCTGTATCGGGGTCACTCATTGAGGAGCGACCGCGTTTTAGTAGAAGGTTATACCGACGGGAATGCCGGATGCTGACGCTGAGGCACCTTGTTATGCGTTCCAGAAAATTCATGGTCGCCTTTACAAGGTGAAGTACTTAAATTTTCCTACACGTTAAAAAAAATAGACCTGTCATCCGTTGAGGGAGAGAACAGATCAAAAAGCAAGTTTTCTAAAGAGGGATGGAACCTTTTGCAGAAAGAAACGGTCAATCATATAAGACACTATCGAATCGACTAGGCGTAGAAGCCAGTGTTACGGCTTTTGCCAGTCCGGAAGCTATGATATCTGCCATGTTCATGACGATGGAGAGGCGGGTATTTTGAAGGACAAAATACTCCATAAATCCTCCTACGTTGACAATCCCGGTAATGTGGAAGGAACCAACAGGAGGCAGCTCTTTTTTTACACCAGCCCCTGGTTTTAGTGGACCATTCATCACATTGATGTTTCCGACGTGGCTAAATTGACCTAAACAGGCATCGACCGCAATAAGTGTAGCTGTCGGATGATTCGCCTGAATGAGCTCTAACTTATCCTTAAGATTCATGGCGTGTACAGGATCCTCAAGCGTTCCGTACACTTGCAAAAAACGAGGTGACTGCGCGATGAGCTTGGTTCCTACTAATGGGCCTAGAGCATCACCAGTAGAACGGTCTGTCCCAATACATACAATGACAAGGTCGTCATCGAACCGATTTAAGCGAAAGCGCTGGGCAAGGTGACCGGCGAGATGCTCGTCTGCGTTTTCACTGCGGTATTCCACTTTAAAAGGTGGCAAAGAATAATCCTTGCGATTATCGGATGTACTCATGGAAACCCCCACTCTTGCCGACTTGGCTTAAACCAACCTGTAAAAGGTTATATAAAAGTATTCACAGTATCGTACCGATATGACATTTTTATACCTGCTAATGGGAAAGTTACGTAGGTTTTGAAAACTCAGCAGGCTGGCATGCATGAAAACGAACAGGTAAAATAAGAGGAGCCTATATCAGTTTTGTGTGAAAGAGATGAGGGGGAGTGAAATGGGAGGAGAGACAGTGCTGATCGCGTTTGATTCCACGCAGCAAGCCTTGCGGGCAGAAATGCTGCTGGAGTACGAAGATATTGAGATCGATACAAGACCAACGCCAAAAGAAATAACGGCAGGCTGTGCCCTTTCCATTGAGTTTCCACTGTCAGATTACTTACGAGCGAAAGCGATCATGATGGAACAGCAAGTGGTAATACGAGGATACTTCCGTCAGTTTTTCGGCCAGTATAGCGAGGTGGACGAAAGCGGGGAGCAGAAGGAGCGGGAGGAATGAAGCAAGCTGGTTTCTTTGAAAGAATTTATACCCAGGTACATGCGTATATGACAGATGCAGATATGTGGGTAAATATAGGGATGTCTGTACTGAAAATAGTCGCGATCATCCTGTTATCGCGAATCGTCGTTTCTGTTGTGCAATCAGGCGTAAATAAAGTGTTCCAGCACCGCCACGGAAGCAAGATTCAAATGGATCAACGCCGAGTGGACACAATGCGGGTGCTCGTCAACCATATCGTTCAGTACGGCATTTACTTTTTGGCGATTCTCATGATCTTGCAGCTGTTGGGTATTGATCTGCGCCCGGTTTTGGTAAGCGCAGGGGTACTGGGGCTGGCAGTTGGTTTCGGGGCGCAAAGTCTCGTGCGTGATATTATTACGGGATTTTTCATTATTTTTGAGGATCAATTTGCTGTTGGAGACGTTGTAACGATCAACAACTTGACAGGCACGGTGCAGGAGATTGGTCTGCGCATTACAAAGGTGCGAAGCTGGACGGGTGAAGTACACATCTTTCCAAACGGCACGATTAATCAAGTGACCAACTTTTCATTGCAAAATACGTTAGCCGTTGTCGACGTATCTGTAGCATATGAAGAAGATCTGAATCAAGTTGAGTCTGTGCTCAAAGAAGTATTGGCATCGGCTCAGACAGAATTGACGGATATCGTAGCTGAGCCACAGATTTTGGGAGTACATGCACTGGGGCCTTCTGAAGTCATTATCCGGGTTACGGCTGAGTGTAAGCCGAACACACATCACGGAGTCAATCGAAATTTGCGTGCGAAGATCAGAACGGAATTAACCAACCGAGGCATTCAAATTCCGTATCCAAAAATCGTCGCGGTGTCTGGAAAAGGAACAGTGTAGAGAGGAGAAAGAGATATGGAACGCAAGCAATTTGGACTGGGGGATGTCGTACAGATGAAAAAGCCGCATCCATGTGGCACGAATGCGTGGAAAGTCATACGCATGGGAATGGATGTGCGAATCAAATGTACGGGTTGTGATCATAGTGTGATGATTGGACGACTAGAATTTGAACGCAAGCTGAAAAAGATACTGATTCGCGCGGAGGAAGAACCGCAAGCATAGACCATATTTCTTTGATCAACCCCTCTGTCTTTTTCTACAATGCCTGTAAACGATGAAGCGACGCGCTTATATGCTTCAGGGAGCGGCTTTGTCGTTTTAGACGGGAGGGGTCCGATGAAAAAGATGAGTGTTCGGTGGTTGCAATGGGTAGTAGTGCTTGCGCTTTTCCTACTTCAATCACAGGGAGTGTGGGCAAAGTCGGCAAACGAATGGGGAGTGAGAATATCCCCGGCTGACAAATCGGCGGAAATAGACCCGAATCAAATCATTACACTGACGTTTTCGGGGCCGGTTTCGTTAAAAAATGGGCAAGAGCTCTCCGACAAGTCTGGTCTCTCGATTATTTCGCTCACGGACGCGAAAAAAAAGAAGGTTCGTTTTACGGCGAAATGGAACAAAACAGATCGAAGCATGACCATTGATCCGGAAGGAAATCTGGAAGCAGGGGCGTCCTATCGAGTTAGCTTGCTGGCCAAAAAAGTGAAGGATCAGCGAGGCAATTTGAATCCAGAGCTGGCTAGCACGTTTCAAACGAAAAAACCTGTGGATAATATCGCTCCACAAGCAGTCATATTACCCGGCCACGGGGCTAAAAATGTAAAGCTTCAGGATAAAGTGACACTCCAGTTTGCAGAAGAGATTACTTTGGTTGATGGTGGAGCCCTATCCAGCAAAACGGCTGGGCCATTAGTTCGTGTAACAGATGAAAAAGGGACGGTCGTTCTGCACACAATTACATGGAACAAAAGCAAGCGGATGTTGTCTGTGAAGCCAAAAGGAAAATGGCAGCCACATACGAGATATCAGGTAAGTCTCATTGCGGGTTTGGTTAAGGACACAGCAGGTAATTTAAATCAGGCGCAGTGGATAACTTTTCAGACCGGATCGAAGTAATTCAAGCATGTGGGTAAAAAAAAGGATGCAGCCAATAGAGGCGCATCCTTTTCCCTTTTGTACGATCAAATGTATCTCCCGGTGATGGTACTTAGGTTATGACTGATCATTATCCCTAGGACACATTGCCTTGGCTATGATCTATGTGGAATTAGAGAAGGTAAGGCTGCTGAGGATGCAAGCTTACCTTCAGATAGGCTGGATGGCAGCGGAGTAGGTTAGTCGCAGTCGCAACCTACGATAACGAGAAGGATGAACAGAACCAAGATCAGCGCGAAATCGTCGAAGCCGTTAAAGATACCCACTTGCTAACACCTCCTACCGTAGTTTCAATACTCATGCTATGTAGGAACCCACAACGGAGTATAGGCGGATGCCCCGGTTCCAAGAAAATAAGTTATGCACAGCATATCCACAGAAAATGTGGACAACTTTTTACGAAGAAAAGGAGTGTCTGCAAACGATGTGGGAGACAAAAAGTTGTTAGTAAATACTTATCCACAGACTTATCCACAAAAGGGGATTTTCTCTGGATAAATCGACGGTAATTATTGAATATTTTAAAAATTTTTATTAGTAAGAAGGAATTTGGCAGGTGAAAATATAATTACACACTTATAAATTTGGCAAAAATAGATAGAAGAAAAGGGGCGATTGAGATTTGAAGAAGCAAGTATTTGCATCAGTTACGGCTTTGGCCATTGCATTGTCGACAGTATCTGTACCATTTATTCCTTACAGCACGCAGGCGGTAGCTCTTGCTGCTGAAAAGCCTTCTTATCAAACTCGCGCTGAGATTCCAGATGCGTACAAGTGGAAGCTGGATGATATTTATCGGACTGTTAAGGAATGGGAAAAGGATGTTGTAAAGGTTGAATCTTTGGCAAACGCTTTCACAAAACACAAAGGCAAGCTGGGTACATCGTCTGGTGCGATGCAGGCAGCATTCGATGACTATGTTGAGTTGATGCGCTTAAATGACAAAGCATACGTGTATGCAAACATGTCTCTCGATGTAAACTCCGCGAATCCTGATCTGCAAAAGCTGGGAGACCGCGCTGAGAAAATGTACACGCTTGTCACAGAAAAAACCTCATGGGTACAGCCTGAAATCGTTGCGATTCCCGATGGCAAAATAAAGAGCTTGCTGTCCAAAAAGGAGCTTGAGCCTTACAAACTGTTTATCGAGGACATGCTAAGAACGAAGCCGTACTCACTCTCTGCGGATATGGAGCAGCTCTTGGCGAAATCGTCTCCTTTGGGAGGTGCACCGACCAACATTTACAGCATGCTGTCCAAAGACGTGAGGTTCCCTAAAATCAAAGATGAGACAGGCAAGGAAGTTCAGTTAACTCGTGCCAATTTCATATCCTATATGGAAAGCAAAGATCAAAATGTGCGCAGAGAAGCGTTCAAGGCCTATTATGGGGCTCTGATCGATTTCCAAGACTCGTTTGCATCAACATTGGCTGCCAAAGTAAAAGGCGATAACTTCTACGCAGCGGTACGAAATTACGATTCTGCGCTGGAAGCAAGCCTAACACCGAACAACGTACCAACGAAGGTGTATGATGAGCTGATTGACACGGTGAATGATAATCTGCCATTGCTGCATCGCTACATTTCTTTGAAAAAGAAAATGCTTGGTGTGAAGGAATTGCACATGTACGACATTTACGTGCCGATCGTTCCATCTGATGACAAATATATTTCCTTCGACGAAGGAAAGAAAATCGTCGTTAATGGTTTGGGAGTAATGGGTGATGACTATGTGAAGGCAATGTCTGACGGCCTGGATGGCGGATGGGTAGATGTCTATTCCACCGATGACAAGCGCACGGGTGCCTACCAATGGGGTGCTTATGATACACATCCATATGTACTGTTGAACCACCAAGGTACGCTCGATGATGTGTACACCATCGCCCATGAGATGGGACACGCCATGCAGTCGTATTATACGAACAAAAATCAACCTTATATTTCGTCCAACTACCCAATCTTCACGGCAGAAGTGGCTTCTACCATGAATGAAACTCTGCTGTTTAAGAGCATGTACGCGAAGGCGAAGACGAAAGAAGAGAAGATGTATCTCTTGAATCACTATCTGGAAAACTTCCGTTCCACACTGTTCCGTCAGACGCAGTTCGCGGAGTTTGAGAGAGCGATTCACGAGAAGGAGCAAGCGGGAGAATCTCTGAATGCGGAAGCGATCAAGAAGATCTACCTCGACATCAACAAGAAGTACTACGGAAAAGACATGGTTTCCGATGAGGAAATCGGTATGGAATGGGCACGTGTGAGCCATTTCTACAACTATAAATACTACGTCTATCAATACTCGACTAGCTTTGCCGCTGCACAAGCATTAGCGAAGCAAATCATGGATGAAGGTCAGCCAGCTGTGGATCGAGTTCGTAAAAACTTCCTCGAAGCGGGTAACTCTGCTCCGCCTATCGAGGTCCTGAAAGCAGCAGGTGTGGACATGTCCACGTCCCAGCCAATCGAGCAAGCGATGGAAATCTTTGAAGAGACATTGAATGAACTGGAAAAGCTGGTAAACGAGAAGTAAAAAAAAGACAGAAGCAAAACAGGCTCCCTTCCATTACGGATAGGGGGCCTGTTTTTCCGTGCGCCCAGCATGGGCGATAACTCTAGGGTGTAAGTCCCGAACGGGGGTTGGCTGTACCAACCGTTAGCTCAAGGCAAGGGTGTCTACCGTGAGGTGGAATCTGGAGGAAGCCGGCGGCAAAGTCCCGACCTGAGGTACACGAATCCAATTTGAGGCTGTTGTATTCGGGCGAGTCTGCTGAACAAGACGAAGCCCTATACAGCCAAGGAATACAGCAGTAAACTTGGGCAGGTACATGGGATGAAAGTTATCGTTCTTACCTGGGGAGGTCTGCATGAAGTGCCTTCAAATGTTGGTAACCGTCTCCGTAAGGAGTCGCTGAACATGCAGAAGTCAGCAGAAGCCATAGTACCCAAGTATAGGACGCTTGAACGGGGAAGGGCTGAACATTAAGTCAACACATCCGCTAATCACTTTCGTGATCAAACTGTGAAGCAGAATTCCGTAAGGAACTACTCTTGGAGAATAAGGGTGAAGCCCTGAGGGTACAAGAGAGGGCTGAGTATTGACCGACAAGACTAGAAGGATGCGTGCGAAGGAAAGGGTATCGTCATGGAGTTGTTGGAGAAAGTCCTATCACGGGAAAATCTATTAGTGGCGCTCGAAAGAGTGGAAAGAAACAAAGGATCGGCGGGAATCGACAGTGTTTCAACCGAACAACTGCGCGATTATATCCGTGAACACTGGTTAACCATTAAAGAACAGATTATGAAAGGAACCTATAAACCTTCCCCTGTCCGCAGAGTCGAAATCCCGAAAACTGACGGAGGGGTAAGGTTATTAGGTATTCCTACCGTGATAGATCGCTTAATCCAACAAGCCATTCTCCAAGTTCTTACTCCCATATTCGATCCCCACTTTTCAGAATCCAGTTTCGGATTCCGACCGAATCGCAGTGCGCATGACGCTATGAGACAAGCACAATCTTATATTTCCGAAGGATATCGCTTTGTCGTAGATATGGACTTAGAGAAATTCTTCGACCGGGTAAATCACGATATTTTAATGAGTCGGGTTGCCCGAAAAGTAAAAGACAAAGCTTTGTTGAAACTTATTCGCGCATACTTACAAGCAGGCATCATGATCAATGGAGTCTGCCTCTCGGCAGTAGAAGGCACACCACAAGGTGGCCCGCTTAGTCCGTTATTGGCGAACATCCTGCTTGACGACTTGGATAAAGAGCTGGAAAAGAGAGGACATCGCTTTTGTAGATACGCAGACGATAGCAACATCTACGTGAAAACAAAGCGGGCGGGAGAACGGGTAAAAGAGAGTATCCAAAACTACTTGGAGAAGGTACTTAAGCTAAAAGTAAATGAGCAGAAAAGTGCAGTGGATCGACCTTGGAAACGTAAGTTCCTCGGTTTCAGTTTCACTAACGCAAAGCAAGCAAGGATTCGGCTTCATCCAAAATCACTTCTGAAGTTGAAAGAGAAAATCCGCTTCATCACAAATCCGGTATGGAGCATCTCTATGGATGAAAGGATTCGGAAGCTAAACCAGTATCTCATGGGATGGGTTGGATATTTCGCCCTTGCAGATGCAAAGAAAATTCTACAATCCATCGAAGAATGGATACGGCGTAGACTCCGACTTTGCTTGTGGTCTCAGTGGAAGCGAATAAAAACCCGATATCGAGAACTTCGTTCTCTGGGTTTATCACACGTCCAAGCAATAGAAATTGCAAACACCCGAAAGGGTGCGTGGCGTTCCACAAAGACTCCTCAAATACACAAAGCCCTCGGAGTTGCATACTGGCAACAACAAGGGCTGAAAAGTTTAGTACAACGATATTCTGTTCTTCGTCAAGCTTGATGAACCGCCGTATACCGGACGGTACGTACGGTGGTGTGAGAGGACGGGAGTTAGTCACTCCCTCCTACTCGATTGTATGTATCAATAGGCAATGCCAACTCGCGCTTGTATGTATTCGGAAGTAGAAAGCTGCTGATACGTGAACTCCGCCGTATCCGGCACGGAGATTTGCATCCCATCTACAGGCAGCTGGTGAGCCTCGACCCGGTAAGTACCTGTATACTCGCCATCAGGCAAATACGTCGGACATACAATGGTCCAATCGAGCTCGGACTGTTCCAAGAGCGAGTATGCCTGGTGATGTTCCTCGGCAGCACGCGTCAATTTTTGTCTGGACTCACTGGATTGATAGCGGAGCAGGTCAGGAGAAACTCTGCTTTGCAAGATGCCAGCGGTGCCCACCGTAATAATGCGGGAAACACCTTCTCGCTTCATTGCTTCAATTATATAAGGGGTTCCCTCGGATAACGTCGTTGCCTTGTCTGTCCCGAGCGCGCTAATGACCGCGTCGACTCCACGCATGGCAGATGCAACATCCTTTTGATCGAGGACGTTTCCGGTCAGAACACGAAGATTTTCAGCAGCCAGATGAAGAAGCTTGTCTGCCGAGCGAACGAGAACGGTTATTTCATGTCCATCTTTTAATGCATAGTCGAGGATATGGCTTCCTACGCGACCAGTGGCACCAAGGAGTAAAAGCTTCATTTTTTAGTCACCTCGTTACCTTTCCTTTTACCGTAGCAAACAGATTCTGTTTGTCTAGTCTAGCATTTCTTTTTTTGTCCCACCACATGGAGCTATGATTAAGAGACAGGGGGAGACAAGTAAAAAAAAGCTTCCACAAGGAGACAATTGTAATCTGAAAACCAAATCTATATACTTAAAAGGATATCAGGATGATGATAAGGGAGTGTATATAGATGGGTGCATCATGCGGGATTGTAGGTCTCCCTACAATCCGAGTAGTTAATCCGCATGCCAGGTAATTACCACGTCAGATGCATCGGAAATCTCTACATGATGAATGAGCTGACGAATCGCACTTTTTGATTTCATCCGGTCGAGAGATAATACGTCATCAATTAATCGTTTCGCTTTTTGCTGAACCACAACTCCGCCATTTTCCTGTTCTGCCTTTTCCATTTCCTTCAACTGCTCCAGCAAGTTCAATCTATCCTTTTCAATTCTTTCCTTGGCCTTCTTCAGGTCATGAGCCGTAATCAAATCATCCTCATACGCTTCAATCTGTCTTTGGGCTTTTAAGTCTAATTTGCGAAGGCGCTCGTTTATGGCAGCCTTGTCCGTTTTCTTCTCCGAATTTGTTTTAACTACGGAAACCTCCAGATTGTTTGTATCCGCAATTGTTATCCTTTTGATTTCATTGATAATAGAAGACTCCAAATCATCACGAAGAAGATGGTGGAAGTAGCAGCCGCCTTTTTTCATATAGGTATTGCATACATATCGGAAGTAGATATTTTTCCCGCGCTTCGAGTCTTTGCGCCCAACCATCTTTCCGCCACAATGCGTGCAAACCAGCAACCCTGTTAAGAGGTAGTTTGTTTCATCGACATATCTGCTTGCAGACTGTTTACGGGATTGAAAAATCTTTTGGATAGCATTAAAGGTTTCATGATCCAAGATCGGCTCGTGGTGGTTTTCTATCCGGATCCACTCTTCCTCGGGACGGGTAAGGACCCGCGTGCCTTTTCGGTATGTGCGGTTGTAAACAAAATCACCAGTGAGAGTTTCTCTCTTTAGCAGCTCGCGAACAACCCGATCATGCCATTGGTTCCCGTCCTTTGTGGTTATGCCTCTATCGTTTAGACGCTTTGCAATTTCCCATGCCCCATGGCCTTCCAAAGCCCATTTTGCCATTTGGTGAACAGCGAGTGATTCTTCCAGATTTATTTCCAATGAACCATTCTTCACATCGTAGCCAAAGCAGGGCCTAGAAATGATCTTCTCGCCCTTTCTAGCTATCGATCGCATATTATCCCGGACACGTTCAGATATTCGCTCACGCTCAAATTCTGCCACCATACCAAGCATTTGAAGTGTCATTCGACCGGCTGGGGTTGTCGTATCAAATGCTTCAGACGCAGAAACATAACTACAATTGTGCTTTTCAAGATAATCGATCACGGAAAGTATATCGAACAGGCGACGAGAGAGCCTGTCTAATTTCGTCGTAATGATCAACGTATACTTTTCTGTTTTCACATCACTGAGCAGGCGCGTAAGCTCAGGACGACGCAAATCCTTGGCAGAGTATCCATCATCTTCATAGATCGTAGGAGCGGGCCATCCCATTGCTTTGCAATAAGCAATCAGACGATCGCGTTGTTCTTCTAGGGAAAAACCTTTTTCAGCCTGTTCTTCTGTTGATACGCGAATGTAACCAGCAATTTTCAAGGCAAATCCACCTCCTATATAAATAACCGCCCACAATTAATATGGACGGTTATTTGTACTTTAGTGTAATTTCTTTTGGTCTGCCTGTTTTTGAAGGCGTTTCTCGACTTTTTTTATGCTCTCCTCGGTGGGAAGGTCTTCTGGCATTGTTCCACCAAGGTCTTTTATTGTTTGACGTACTTTCTGACCTACTTGAAAGTGCGTTTTATTTGCAGCATTTTTCCCCTGAATTTTATCACGTCTCAGTTTCTCCTCAGTTTGTGTGGCACGGAAGAGGTTAGCGGCCAACTCTGTGCTGCCCATGTGGTCAAGGATTTGCTGCGACTTCTTCAAACCTTTTCTGGCATGAATTCCGTTCTTGTCCAGCCCTCCATAGAGCCCTTTATAACCGTGATTTTGAAATATGGCAAAATCAATCTGTGTCTCGACACCAGCATCCTGTGCCGCAGCCACAAGAGCAACATTGTGTTTTTTCATTTCCTCACGCAACATTACGCGCTTTTCATCTTCACTCGCTTGCTCAAAAAGTTCTTGTTTACGGGTTTGAATTGCAAAATACGACTGACCAAGCGCAACCATTTCTTTGGAAGGGTCTGCGTTTTGGATGATCAGATAGCATGCATACCGCGTTAATCTGACCACTTCCAGTTCTCTTTGGGCACCCGATCCTATAGTAACCATTTCGGTGAGATCAACGAAATGGTCTTCAACGTCATTACCACTGTTTTCACAAGCTTTTTTGGCTTTATCGATAACCTTTTCAAAATTTCGATAATCCGCGTAATCAAGAATCTTTGCGAAATCCCGAGATGACCAATACTCGTATTCAAACTCCTCGTCAAATCGTCTTGCTTGTTCAAACGGAGAAATGTGATCAGGTGTTAATTTGTCAGCCAATGCAAATCCCCCCAATTTTTTCAATAGGAACATTATATCAAAAAATATCTTACAAAGAGATATGTTAACGATTAGGGATGACTACCTTTTTTTACTCAGATTCAACGAGTAATAAATGACGAATTTGGTAATGGCAATAAAATGTAATTTATCATAAAATTTTGTTAAGATGTATAAAAAAGTTTTTGGTGGGGGTTTGTATGACTGGATCAGATGCGTTAGGTATGCAGATTAGATCGTACCGGAAAGGTAACCGCCTTACGCAAAAGTCGCTTTCAATGAGAACAGGAGTGCGAAGAGACTTATTGATTGGAGTGGAAAAAGGCCGGGTTATTCCTGAATTAGAAGTAATAGATCGAATCACTGATGGACTCGGAATACGTTACGATGCTCTATATAGGTCCTACCTGCATTGCTTTGACAATCCTTATAGCCTACTAGAACTCGTTGAGGACGAAATTACTAAGAACAATGTAGCTTTTGCTTTACGTGCCCTTCAAAGGGTAATGGAAATAGCCAAAAAAACGGGCGATAGAGGGCTGCAATTGTTCGGAGTTATAAAGTTGATATTACTTCGAGATTTGTTCACCGGGAAGAAACCGAAGTTAAATGAGCGAACAATAAATTTCGCACTCAGTAACTTTGCTACCCTTTCTAGCGATCAGATGAACGATGTGTTAGAAAGTCTTTATCAATTAACTTTACGGCACCAAGAGGCATTTGATTTGTATATCGATATTGCGAAGAGGATTTCCAAAGAGAATCTTTCGGGTCAGCAACTTTTCTTACTCTACAACCACCTGGGATATATCTATTATTTTAAGAAACAATACTTTCAAGCCCTAAGAATGCTTATTAAGGCTTTTGAATATGAAAAACACGCTGATTGTGAGAGTATTGGTAAGGCATATGGTAGGCTTGGAAACGTAGCAGTACAATGTAGACAGTACGAGCAGGCCATCAAAGCGTATCAGCGTGGTGCTGCATATAACAATTTAGCATGTAAAGGAAACATCGGAAAAGCATTTATTCGATTAGGACTTGTGAACGAGGCTATACAATCATGGCAAAATTTCCTTCAAAGCACTAATGGATATGAGTTGCATGTTTTTCCTGATTGGGCGTTTGTTGAGATGCTCCACGGCAATGTTGAAAAAGGAGAGTTTTTACATTCAGAGGTTTTTAGACTTATGCGTGAAACCCCATTGGAAGATCCTACAACATTATTGTTTTACAAAAGAAATAGTGCCGTTAAACTGATGCTAGAAAAAAGATATGTTGACGCACTGGAAATATTAATAGAGGTAAAACGAGAATTTTTACAGAGTTATCTGGAGGAAGAGACCGTACCACTAGAAGATTTAATCAACTTGATAGCTGCATATACAAATGGGGTTCCTATTGTTAAAAGTTATACCAATATATAGAAACAGTTAGTACAATGAGTGTAATCATGAGAAAAGAGGTGTAATCTGTGAAGAAAATTGCAATAGCTATTTTTTCTGTTCTTATCTTTGGGATTGCAACAGTCACTCCAGTGAAAGTGGAAGCCGGTGGTCCGCCAATTCATCCGATTACTCAGTTCGAATCAGATCCAATAAAACAATACGGTCCCCCAATCCATCCTTAAAAATGTGAAATCCACCAATGCTGGTGGATTTTTTTATTGCTGGTTATGTCAATAGATTTTTTTGTCGAATTGTATAGGGAACGGTGTCGGTTTGTGCGAATGATTGAAAAACCCAACATTTTTTATTATTCCTATATATTCTTTATAAATGATGAATTGTAAAATAGTAACAGATTTCATTCCATTTAAGGAACAACTTGGGAAA
Organism: Brevibacillus schisleri; assembly: GCF_055685845.1. Lineage (NCBI taxonomy): Bacteria > Bacillati > Bacillota > Bacilli > Caryophanales > Paenibacillaceae > Brevibacillus > Brevibacillus schisleri. The sequence goes on along the minus strand of NZ_JBVNDM010000001.1, from coordinate 6,718,804 downwards.
AATAAAGAAAGTTACTGTGAGGGGAGTTCTTCATGAATAAGAGAGAGGAGATCACAGTTGCAAACGGTTGGATTTCAAAGGAGTATGTCGATAAAATCACCTTGTTGTGTTTGCATCTGGACAAGGAAGAGAATGTAAAAAAACTCATTGAAATGATCAAAAGCCGTTCAGCTTCATTGTGAACGGCTTTTTTCGTATTTGCGTTTTACTATTTCAGCTAAAGTATCGATTTGATCCAGGAATGATTTCCGTTCTTCTTCAGGTACTGATTGCAATATCTCTACGATTTGATCAACGTCAGCGCGGATATCCACATTTGTACTGGCGTATAAAGATGTATCTTCGGCTTCTTTGCCTGTGATAAGCCAGTTTAGAGAAACACTATATTCCTCTGCTAGTTGCAAGAGAGTGTCATTGTCAGGTTCTGAGTGATTGTTTTCATACTTGGAAATCGTTGAGATATCGACACCGAGTCTGTTAGCCACTTGTTTTTGTGTTTTCTTTGCATTTTTTCTCGCTTGTTTTAGTCGTTGACCAAAGGACACAAGATCACCCTCATTTCCTATAGTCAATTATAGGATAGTTGAATAATGTTCAAAAGGTAGTTGAAAAAACTTCAAATAATCAGTTGACAGGTTGAAGTAACTTCAATTATTATTACATCAACAAGTTGAAGAAACTTCAATAAAAGGTGGTGAACTACAATGCCTAATCCAATGGCTATTGAAAAGTATCGAAAAAAGCGAAACCTTTCTGTTAAAGAGTTGACAAAACTAATGAAGAAAACCCCGGGGTGGTACTCGAAAATTAAGAATGGGCACTTTACATTGCCAAGTTACCATATCGAGCATATGGCAGAAATCTTTGGAGTTAAGCCTGCAACACTAGCTAAGGAGTATTTTTCTGATTCTAAAGTTGAAGAAACGTCAATATCTGATGGCGTAAAACAAAAACCAGCTTGAAAGGAGTAATTGCATGAAAAAGCCTCGACCGCCAATCCGAGTCGTCGGTCACAAGGTCGTAAGTCGTAAAGACCCCACGAAAGTGCTTGGAAATAGGCCAGAAGATTTTCCGTATCTAGTTGCTGCTTGTAGGGCTGCGATTGCGACGATGACCACTGATGATGTCTATGTAGTCAAGAAGGCAGCTAATCAATAGCCTGAATCAAATCTCCACAACACAACTGCATAGAGCGCCGAAGAGCGGGAGCGAGCGACGATATGAGCCGCGCCATAATACATTCCACCATTTCGCCGGGTAAGGGTGAAACAAGGTCAGGTGGAGGTCACTGCCATGATTCGACGCTGCATGCAGTTGTGTGATGAAAGTGAGGTGAAAAAGATGCAACTGACTGAACAACGTATTCGTGAGATTGTGCGGGAGGAGTTAGCCGCCCAGCAGACGGCTAACATCAGCAATATAATTCAATTTTTTAATACACCAGAAACACAAGAGGTATTACGTGAACAGATTACTCGTCACCTTTTGGATTCCCTTGAATCTTCTGATGGTACTCTCTGATCGCAAGAACAGCCAGTTTGGCTGCGGTTTCGGTCATTGTTTTTGCAACACCATTTTCGGGATTTTTCAAATTCGATAAGTGTTTTTGAATAATTAGTTCTTCAATTTCTCGAAAATCATTTTCTTTCATTGTTCCACCCCCATCCAAAATAAACTTTAGAAGATCGCCACTCGTCAAAGTACACGTTCTTCCGACAGAGAAATTCGACAGGATGGGTGGAAATTCCTACCAATTACTGGAGGTGTTCAACCTGGACAAACTCGATAATCTGGTCAAACACATTGGGCTGGTACACCAAGAAAGTGAATCAATCAGCAAAATGGCCACGTGAGAAAAGAGAGCGTCGGCTCCCAAGACTTCTGGCTTACAAAGAAAGACTGCATGAGCTAATCAGAAAAAGAAAGCCCTCGGCTCATATGGCTGCCGAGGGAGAGTCTGGAAAGTGAGCTTGGATTCATTGTACATCGAAAATCGAATAACGAAGGTAAGGATGGTGCGAACACTTGAGCGATTTTGGTAAACAGTTAGGTCAGTCACTTCAAGAGGCTGGCATGACACAGTTAGCTTTCGGCTTAGAAGCTAATGTAAGCCGGGAGGCAGTTTCTTCATACACCACGGGGAGAATTATGACGCCGCCGGATGTTAAATCGAAAGCTGTACAAGTGACAAACAATCCATTTCTTTCAATTGCAGCAGCTTATGAGTCATCAGCAGGTACAAGCCCGGTCATTTTGGACGGCGACAATGTGGAACTGAACAGGCATACAGTGGTCGCTAAAACGGTTGAGGAAGTCGAGGAGCTACTACTAGCCATAAGGCGGGTCCAGCCCATCCTTCTAAAACCGCCGTCCACATGGAGTACATCAGAAAAGCATCAGATTGAACACTTGATCCAAGAGACATTGGACGTAGTTACATCCACAACACATATGGCTGCTGTGATAACGAAGGAGTCAAAGCTTGGTTGGATATCTCAGTGGACAAAGCACAAGACAAAGCTTATGACCAAAGGCTTTTTAAAAGTGATGAAGGGAGCTGGACGTAATGAGTGATCAATTCATGGTGTTCGATAAAGATCAGCTAATCATTGTGATCGGAGCGCTTATCGAAGAAAAGGTCAGGAGTCAAAACGCGGGTCAAGATTGGCAAGTAAAACGGGCAATCATTACGGCAAATACTCTCATCGATATGTGCTGCGGGAAGCCTGGCTATTTGGATGAGGAACAGCTTGAGCAAGTTGCGGGAGCGTTGGAAAGAGCAGTTCAAGGTCGCAGGGGAATGTCAGACAGAAATGCGTCACAAGCTTTATGGATAGCTTCTCGATTGCGAGAGATAAAGGCAAAGCGGGAGAGTCGATTTTACAAAGCGCCTTATGTAATGGTGAAAGGCAAGCGAATGGCCGTTCTCCTGAAAGCAAGCGAAGTTGCTGCTTATCTGAGAATAGAAAAAACCGCCCGCGGCGAACGGACGGCTTAGAAAAGCAATGTATTGGAAGAATACCACAACCACATAGAGGAGGACAAGCCCTATGAAGCCAGCACACATCCGTATTCAGGAATTGCAAAAAGAAGTAGCGAATTTGGCTGAGCTGCGTGACGAAGCCAAATCAGAATGGGATAGCAATATGGACGAAGCATTGCACTACCGAAAAAAAGCGTCGGAAGCAGAAGCTCGTATGTATGCTCGTCAGGAAGAAATTGACGCACGCCTTGCAGAAATCACCGAATTGGAGGAGCAGGAGGTGTTGGTGCATGCAGCAAGTGCCTGATATCGCGGAGTATGTGGAGCAAACAGAAGCAATACGGCAGAAACAGTCGGAGCAATTGGCGTTTGATCAGGATTCAGAAACGTTGGATAAACAAGTTCGTGATTTGATGCAGGAGCTTGAAGACATTCAAGAGGAAGTCCGAGGCATTTGGGAGTTTAGACGAGATCACCCAAACAGAGACAACCTTGAGGCTCTACAGGAGCAAAAACGACGGCTGACCAAATGGGCAGTGGGAACATAGCATGACGCGGGCTTCGGCCCTGCGTGGAAGATTTGAGATCGCACGTGAGGGAGTCTTCCACGGAGGTTCGAACCTCCAAGTAATACATAGCGAGGTCAAGACGTGGCGTAGGCAGGGAACTACAACGGCTGCCGTAGAGGTTGGGACGGCGGCGCCTCGCGATCAAAGTGAGAGGGGGTGCAAAAGTGGGTGAAGTAGCTGAAATGATCATATCAGGCTTGGTATGCCAAGTATGCGGTGAATCTATGGATGATTTTGAGGAGCCTGGCTATCCAAGAACTTGCGAAGATTGCCAAGAAGAAAAGTAAAAGACCCAGCGCTGGAACGCTGAGTCTTCGGTCTTAAAGCACGATTGGGAATCAATTCAATCCTAGCGGATAGACCCCCAAAAAACAAGTGGGAGGAATATAAATGTCAATTAACGCTTTAATGGCACTTGATTTAGAAGAACTCCAAGATATCAAATTTCAGCTACCCGAGGTTGAGGTAAAGGAACGATTCAAAATTGACGGTCTGGATTCTCTTAACTGGGCACTTAGAAAATTGGCTGCTCTAAATACTCAGCATCTTGATTTAAGAGAGCTTGCAAATAAAGAGAAGGCTCGTATCCAAGAATGGCTAGACAAAGAAACTCGGGTTATCGAAGAGAGTCGTCAGTTTTTCCATATGTTAATCGAGGAATACGCTCGGGAACAGCGGGCCCATGATCCGAAGTGGAAAGCATCCACACCATACGGTAAGGTCAGTTTCCGCAAACAGCCACCTAAATGGGATTACGACGAGAAAAAGGCGCTAGAAATGGTGGAGTCTGCTGGATTGGATCAGTTCATCCGTGTAAAAAAAGAACTGGACAAGGTAAACCTGAAAGCTAATGTAACGGTGCTAGATGACGGACGTGTGGTTGAGCCTGAAAGTGGAGCTGTTATCGAAGGTGTGATGGTTGTATCACAAGCCGAGGCGCTTAAAGTTGAGGTTGCTAACGAATGAGCGTATTTAAGAAGATTCTCGCAGTCATGAAAGACGTCGAGTATTTGCAGAAAGACGACAAAGTTGAATTTAAGACAACAAAATACAAGGCAATCTCGGAAGAAAAAGTTACATCAGCGGTCGGGGCAGCAATGAGGGAACATGGTCTGGTAATCATTCCTGTAGAGCAAGAACACTTCCGGCAGGGCGATCTAACAACGGTTAATGTGAAGTATCGGATTGTAGACGTTGACACTGGAGACAGTATCGTTGCTGTCTCCAGTGGAACCGGGGTGGACACCCAAGACAAAGGTGTTGGGAAAGCAATGACCTACTCCTACAAATATCTATTTTTACGTGTATTTGCTATTCCAACAGGGGAAGACCCGGACAAAATTTCCAGCGATGAATGGGACGAGAATTTGAAGAAGCAGCAGAAACAAGGACAGAACGGAAATTCTAATTCGAATTCTGAGAGCAAAGAACCTACAGAAGCAGTTCTCAAAGCCAAATGGCAGAAACTAGCTGGCTCCTTAGCAGGATATGATGCGTGGTACAAAGGGCAAGCGGAAAAAGGAGTTACCAACCAGCAAATGGATGAAGCCCTCACTAAAAAAATGAAAGAGAAAGGTGTTGCCTAGATTGAACCGTGTCGTTTTAATCGGGCACCTTGCCCGCGAGCCAGAAATGAGGTACACGCCAAACGGCACCGCCGTTACAACTTTTACATTGGGTGTCAACCGCCCAAAAACAAAAGAAGGGGCGGAACAGCAACCCGATTGGATCAATTGTGTGGTATGGCAGAAAACGGCCGAGAACTGCGCCAACTATTTACGAAAGGGCAGTAAAGTGCTGGTAGAGGGGCGGATTCAAACGCGTTCTTACGATGATCAGGAGGGGAAGAAACGGTACATAACTGAGGTGGTCGGTATGTACGTAGAGTTTCTGTCTCCAAGGAACCAGGGCAATTCCCCAGATGAGCCATTCTCTACACGGCCACCTGTAAATATCAGCGACGACGATCTGCCCTTCTGATAAGGAGCGATGAATGATGAGCGAAGTTAGAAGCTTAGATCGATTGAAACGGTACTATGCCGAGATCAACACGCTTGACGATGAAATACCTGCTCAGGTAACGCGCAAAATCTACCTATACAGCTTAGCTCTTTTGGAGATTGGTCGGTTCCATGCCGAGGCGGTAAGCGAATACGGACGCCTTTACGCCGAACGTAAGGGGAAATGGGGGCAGATTGCCGCGACAACAGAGGGTAGCGGTGTTGTGAAGGAAGCAACTGCTGATCAAATGACACAAGAGATAAGAATCCACGAGGCACAGGCCGAGTCTGATGTGCATCGCTGGAAGAACAGTTTTGAGGCAACACAGGAGATCATTAATGCGCTGAAAGTCCATCTCAAAGTGCTGGTAAAGGAGTTGGACGTGGCTTGATAGGACAAGTCCACAGGCTCTGAGGGATGCGCTGGGAAGTGGCCGGCGTGCTTCAAAATGACGGACAGGATTATGCAAAGTTACGGTGCTTGGATAAGAGGAAATGGCCGTGGATCATTCCAATTGCGTTTCTTGAGATGGGGGCAGGGCGTAGAGTTTCGTAAATAGGGGAGATCAGGGGATGGACATAACAGAATACGGGACAGCGGGGTTTTTTGTCCTTCCCCGGTTGTCTTTCCGGAATAGAAGGGACAAGCTGTTATTCGCCGATTTGATGGAACGGGCCAGCTACAAGGACGGTGCTGGGCAGAAGCGAGGCGAATTGCTGTTCAATACAGCAGAGTTTGAAAGGGAAGTGGGCTGGACACGCAAAGCAATCACCACTTCGTTAAGCCATTTGGTAAAGGACGGGCTGATCAAAATTTCGCCTGCAAAACGCAGATGCGATGGGGTTTTCATCACGATTTTGCATTACAACCAGATGCAAGATTTGAGCTCTTACAAAGTGCAAAATTCCTCCGAAAAAGGGACAGAGGAGGGACAATCAACTGACAACAAGGGGGCAATCAAGGGACAATCAAGCGAAAGCGGAAACCCTTGTGGCTCTAAGGACGAAGGGGGTTCGCAAATAGCCGAAGGGACAAACAAGGGGCAATCAAATGCTCATGAAGGGACAAAGGAGGGACAATCTTTATTATTTAAACAACAAGAACAGCAGTTAGAACATCAAAACAAACCTAAAAAAGATTCTCGTCCCAAACGCAGCAAGCGCGTTTATGACGAATCGACTGATGCCTATATTTTGGCTAAGTACCTGCGGGATCGAATCCTTCGCTGGAAACCTGACGCTAAGGTTCCAGAAGCCACACCAGTTGCACTCGCTTCATGGGCAGAAGATATGCAGAAGATGATCGAGTTGGACAAGCGTAGCAAATATGACATACAGCTAGTCATCCAGTGGGCAACAGATGATTCCTTTTGGCAAGTAAATATCCTGTCAGCAGGTACATTGCGAAAACAATACGACAAACTGGATGGAAATATGCGCAGGAAAGTGGTTCCCATGCCCCAGGCACGTGTGGATCAGCCATCAACGAATACTCCAATGGGCCATAGCTCAGACCAAACACATGCTGGATTTGAAAAGCGTGCAGCAAATGACTTGGCCTTCCAAGAAATGCTTTTTGGGAAAGGAGAAAGTACATGATTGATCGTCTACAGAACCTGCCAGCAGAAAAGGCAACGTTAGGCAGCATAATCATGGAGCCAATGATGCTCGACGAAATTGAATTGCTCTTGTCTCCAGAAGATTTTTCACACTCAGGACACCAAGATATATACAAATCTTTGCTCAGCCTTCGAGACAGAGGTGAAAAGATAGACCTCGTAGCACTAACCACCGAATTGAGTAATAAAAAACAACTAGATGCCATTGGTGGCGTACCGTACTTGACGAGTCTCGGTAGTGTTGTTGCCTCAGCTGCAGCGGTAGACCACCACGCTGAATTAGTCAAGGAAGCAGCAACGTCAAGGAAAGTATTCCGATATGCGGAGTCACTTCGCTCCAGAGTATTGAACGGGGATTATGAATCTGCCGAAGAGCTGCTGAACTTGGCAGAAGAGAGGGTCGCTGAAATTCGACCAAGTAAACGTGGGGGATTGCAAGCGGTAAAGGATTTTATCCTCGATCACATTTCCGTGATCGAAAACACTCGAACAGATAGTGGTTCCCTTCTCGGAAAGTCGTGGGGCATACCGAAGGCAGATATGCTTACCAGCGGAGCGTGCGGCGGTCAATTGATCATCCTAGGTGCTAGGCCATCTGTTGGGAAAACGGCGTTCGCGTTGAAGTTGGCACGGACAACTGGCATTCAGCCTGATAGCGATCCTGTAGCGATTTTCTCGCTAGAGATGAGAAAGGGAGATTTGTTAAACCGAATGCTCGCAGCAGAGGCAAAGATACCTCTTTTGAAAATCCGTCACAACAAGATGAGCGAGGGCGAATGGCAAGTATTCACGCAGGCAAGTGACAAGTTTTATCGCTCTAACATCTACATGGAGGATAAGGGTAGGCAAGCTTTAAACGAAATCGTCGCAGAATCTCGTGCATTAAAACGGAAGCATGGCAAAGTGGGGATGATTCTGATCGACTACCTTGGGCTTATTGGGAATAAAGGGCGAGGTCGTCGTAACCGCCACCTTAACCGTGATCAAGAGATCGGGGAGTATACAGGAGCTCTGAAAGAATTAGCAAAGGAATTGGATTGCCCCGTTGTACTTCTTGCACAGTTAAACCGGGATATTGATAAAGGGATTGTAAAACGGCCGAACCTCTCAAGCCTTCGCGAAAGTGGAAATATCGAGCAAGATGCTGATGTGGTTGCTTTTCTACATAGGGATGACAGCGAAGAGTACGTGAATTTTGCAACAGGAGAACCAATCAGCAAGGTTGAGCTCATCATTGCTAAGAATCGAGACGGATCGGTTGGCACAGTGAACCTTGCCTTTAGGCGTGTCTTTCAGGAATTTATCGACTGGGATATGGCTCCAGGGCGACAGGTACAAGAATCGTTGAAAACGGGTTCCTAAACCGGGAGGAGAGCAGACATGAAGCAAGGCAAACGCCCAAACAGGCGGCAAAAAAGAGACTTGGAAGCACGTAATTTAAACCCAGCAAATTGGCTGGTTGAGCGCGATAGCACGACAGAGTTGGTTTTGATCCATCGTTTCTCCGGTAATACAAAGACGATCAAGAAAGGGGCATAACCGGTGCAACGGCTGATTATCCCCTTGCTGATGGAGAAGAGACGGCGGAACCCAACAACAAAGAAGATGGAGAACATTTGGGTCGTTCCATCATGGAATCATTTGTACACCATCGTCAGAAATGCTCCAACTCTAGGTAAGTGGGGAGAGCGTTATAAACAGCGTGTAGCAGAGGCTGCTCTTGAATGGGCCATGGAAAACGATTGGGTGATGATTGAGACCAGGAAGGTAATTCTTCGAACATGGATTTTCTGGAATGACGCAAGAGAGAAAGATTGCCATAACACTGATAAAGCTTGGGCAGATGCTTTTGAAGGAATCCTCTACAGAAACGACAGTCAGGCATTGATTCAATATCAGGACTTTCAAATTGATCGGGCTAACCCGCGTATCGAAATAGAGCCGATTGTTGGCGGTCTGATCGTAAGAGACACGCCAGCACGAAAAAACAAGCCATCAAAAAATCAGATGGCCATTGAATTCTAATCCAAGGGAGAGTGTGGAAAATGGGCTACATGGATTTCAAACCGACGGTAAAGAAAGTGAATATGAAGCCAAAGGGAGTCGTTGAAATCGTACTGGAAACAACTATTAGTGACTTGAATGGAAAAGTAGAGGCTCTAGGCAATATGATTGATCGTCAGGCAGAAGCTTCACTGGATTCCCTCGTCGTCAATTACAACGTTTCGATTAACACCAAGACAAAAAAGCCACTCGTGAGCTATAAGGTAGACGACTCCGGCGTTGTCCATGAAGTCAAACCAGAAGGCGAACAGATTGAAGCAGACTTGGGTATGCCTAAAGAGAAAGTACCAACCGAAGAAGAGTCTAAAGAGGCAGAACGTTCTGTGATCGATGACTTTATTCGAGAAGGGTTTGCTCCTCAGTTTGATGACCTACCTTACGATTTCCAGAGCATTGTATCGCGCAAGCTGGCTGGTGAGACATACATGAAAATCGCTTCAGAACTTGAAATGTCGAGAGGCAAAATCGTGGAACTCGTTGACGAATACCGCAGCCGTGTTGCTCCTATGGCCTTGAAATGGGACGAATGGAGAAAAGGCAAGGACAAGCAAAAAGAGAGTAAAGAAAAAACAGATGACAAACCAAGCGATCAAGCGGAGACAGATAGTCAGGACAAAACGGATGAACAAGCTGCCAATACTCCTGAAACAGGTGTAAGAGAAGACACCAATCCTGAATTAGAGCAGACAGGCTCGGAAACGTCAGGTGATAAGGCAGACGAAGAACATCAAGGTTCAGAAAAGCAAGAGGATGCTGTCGCCGCAATCGACAAGGATAAACTGGAGGCTTATATCTTGAGCGGACAAGCTCCGGTGTTTGAGGAAATAGAGTTCGACTTCCCTGCTTTGCTTGCTCGCCGTAAAAGTGGCGAAACGTGGTTGAAAATCGCACCGACGATCGGAACGTCCTCCACCAAACTCCAAACGGCTTGGTCCAAATACAAGAAACTCGTTGCTGAACATATGGCAAAACTCAACGGTGAGGAACCGGGGGCAGCGTAAAGCTGCTCCTCTCACCTAGAAAGGCGGGATCATATGACGGCCGTTAAACCAGCGCCAGATCACCCGTGGAGACGCGATTTTCTCACCAAAAAGGTAAACGACCATATCAAGCAGTCCATCGTTAACCCTTTCGTCAACAACTGGAAAGTAGGCGGGGCATTGCCGCCCTGGAACGGGAGGAAATAGGGCTACTCAGGATATCGGCGTCCATGACTACCAAACAGTTCGTGGACGCCTCCATACACACGAACTGGAAGGTCAGGAAACACGATGGCCACATGGCCAGCATCGAGCTGTAGACGGTCGGAATCTTGTTCAATCACATAAGGTATCTCCATAGCATCTAAGGCCTCTTTCAAATAGCTGACTTCAGACCATTCGACAGAGTAATAAAATGACTTTTCCATGAGACCAGCTCCTTTGTGGTTATTATGCCACGGGGAGTTGGGACAAAAAAGGAGACGGGAGAAGTGCATCCGTTTGTAACTGGAGATAAAGTTGAACACCCGGAATTAGGCCGGGGAGTGGTCATACAATGGCAGCCCGCCAAGCTACTTGTTAAGTGGGAGAAATCCGGGAAGGCGTCGCTAGTACCTAAGTCAGAGGTACAACTGATTAAGGAATAGGAACACAATGCTCAGGGAGATAAGGAGGTCGCAGCATGCAGGTTTTAAGCTTGGGAGCAGGGGTGCAGAGCACAACAATGCTTCTGATGGCCGCACATGGTGAATTTGATAACAAACCTGATTTCGCGGTTTTCGCCGATACGGGCTGGGAGCCAGCAGGCGTGATGTATCACTTTATGTGGCTCAAACAGAAGGTCGAGAAAATGGGGATTCCTGTTCATATAGCTTCAAGAGGGAATATTCGGAAAGACTTGCTTAATGCCTCAAAAAATCAAACACGCTCGGTTAACATGCCATTCTTCGTAAGGGCCAGTGACGGGAAGCCAGGAATCGTGCCGAGGGGATGCACAGAAGAGTACAAGATTAAGGCGGTAAACCAGACGATCCGCGAACTTCTCGGTTACAAGAAGGGCGAACGTATGAAACACCAGATAACTAAGTGGATGGGGATTAGTACAGACGAGTTTCAACGAGTTAAGCCGGGCCGACACAAATGGGAGTCCATGTACTATCCGTTGATCGAGACAGACATGAGCCGTGGAGATTGCTTGCTCTGGTTGCAAAGGAACGGATATCCAAGGCCACCCAAATCAAGCTGTATCGGATGCCCATTCCACAACGACAAGATGTGGCTGGACATGAAAGAGAACGACCCGAAATCCTTCCAAGATGCCGTCCAGTTTGAGCGAGAGATACAAAAGAACGGGTTGCGAAAGTTGAACAGTTTGCCCTACTTGCATCGTTCATTAATTCCGTTGGATCAGATTGATTTTAAAGCCAGGCTAGAAGGCAAGCAAATGGATCTGATCAATGACTTCATTAACGAATGCGAGGGCATGTGCGGCGTTTAACAAAATGTGTATTGAGATCACATTCCATCGCTTTCGCGACGAATAATGTTAACTTGTTCCCTAAAGATGACAAATATTTGTTCAAGATTACGACTATCTAACCAAATAACATCTTTCCATATGTCTTTGTAGCCTTTCAATTGTGCGTAAACGTTTAAAATTTCATCTTTAGACAGATCTTCAATGGACAATTTGTTGTGCAGAATATTGGAGAGAATTTCAAAACAAATAATTGGTTTACCATCTACACTCATTCCGACACACAACTCTTTGTATAGTTCGATTTCTGAAATTTGTTCTGATGTTAACCATGATCTTAGATCGTTCATTAGAACACCTACTTTTTGGAAGTATCCAAATATATTAACACAATTAGTTATTCAGGAAAGGCGGGTCCGAATGGTGAAGTGCCACGCTTGCAACGGAAAGGGCTCTTTTGACCAGCATGAAATGTGCTTGTATTGCGAAGGCAGCGGAATACAAGAAATGAGGGAGGAAAGAACGATGAATAGACAAGCAGTTTTGGACGTTCTGAACAGCCTGGAAGTGGTCGATATGAACGGTGGAGATGATGCTTACATCCTCGTTGAAAATAGTGAGGAAGTTCGCCAAAAACTCAATGCTGTAGGGGTCACTAATGAAGTGATTAACAGGTATGGTGACGATGAGGCTTTTGATGTGCTTTCTCTGGCTTTCGCAGAAGGTTACACAGATTACTACGAAAAAGGAATGTTTGTCTTGTGGGGTCCAATCGATGAAGAGTTGCGTAACCGAGTACGGAATGGCGAAGGAACCGCAACAGATGCTGAGCGACTACTTCGGGCACTTGAACCGGAGGTGTTCGGACAATGACACCAACAAGACAAGAACTTCTCAAACGGTTGGCGAACTTTCGAACGGTACCAGGGCATGGACCGGATGTAAAAAGTATGTCCGATGAGAAATTGGAGACGTATGTAAAAGCCTTAGAAAGCATGTTCAAAAAAGCGTTTGAGGAGGAAGACGAGGATGACAATGACCGAGCGGCAGATCATTGAAACGCTGGCAACGAAGGTGATGGGGTGGGAAAAGCTTGAGGTTGAGCTTGACCTTACCGACGGGGGAACACAAAAGTTCTTCGACTCTTGGAGGATGAATGGAAGAGAGGTTGCAACTCACTGGAGCCCACTCCACAACATAGCCGATGCGTGGATGATCGTGGAGAAGATGGCGGAAGAGAACAATATGAAGTTCCACAGCATCTTATCAAAATGGGGAATTTTCGGGATGACACCAAAGACAATTAGTTTATCAGCTTATGAAGCTGTCATTGGAAACGAAGTAGTCTTAACAAAACGGCAAAAGAGGAAAGAGCGGCGGAATAAATTACTGTTTATTACCTTAAAAAACGAATTGTACAGGGAGGATAGTGCTTATGGTAGGCGTAGCGGTTGTTAATGGTAAAGCTGTGAAGGTTTTTCGTTCAAATAGTAATGTGGATTTGGCAAACAAATTTAAAGTCTGGTGTCAAGAACGCGGGTTAACTGAGTCCTTTAAAGATTGGACATCTGTTGGGGTCTTCGGATACAAGAATGAAACCGAGAGAGCCGTAATGCGCTGGGGTAATGAATCAGACTATGAGTGTATGGATTCAGACTTACCAAAATATTGAGGTAAATGGGGATGAGTCGATGAGTAAATACGGGGAATGCAAAGATTGTCAAACTGACCTAACATTCGGACAAAGAGTTTCCTTTGGAGGAAGGTGCGGATCGTGTTTTGATAAGTATTTACTCAGTGATGAGTACCAAAAAGAAATTGATGACTTGTTTGGAAAAACTGACATAACACAACACACGATGTGATAAATGAGGAGGATGCACAATGAAACGAGTGAAAGTTCACTGGAGTTTAACTGCTAGTGTGATGCTTTTAGATGATGCTCTTGAAAGAGCTGGAATCGATTTGCGTAAGGACTATTCAATCGATGTGGATGAAGACGGGAATTATATATGCACGCAAGATTGATCGCCTTAACATTTCAATCGATATGTTAAATTGTCAGCCTTAAATTCAATCTTGAGTAGGTGAAGAAGCTGTGAAACTCAACCTAACAAATCAACAAAAAGTAGTAATACGGCAGTACGCTGAATGGGCAGAATCAGAAGCTAACAATCCTACTAAAACGAAATTAGCAAGAACCGTTTTGTTAGATCGCGCACTTGCCTACAACAAATTGCTGACAATTGACAATACACATAGTGGTGACATCAAGAAAGAGATCCAACGGGCATTTTAACAAAACATTACGTTTGTACCCAGGAGGGATAAGGGCATGAAGAAGCGTCAACGAAACAAAATCTTGAAAATCGTTGCTCGTCAGATTAACAGCGGTGATTTCACAAAGCTGAATCCAGTCCACTTCCGATGCATCGACAAAACGATTAGTGACTATATAGACAAAAAATACATTACAGAGTGGCAGCCATGGTGGTACGACCAATTTGACAACTGGAGCAACATGAGCCTCAAGGATGAGCATAAAAAGTTCTTTGATCAGTGCCAAGAGGAGTTACAGGCGTGGACAGGCATCGATATGAAGAAATATCACCAGTATTTTGATCTGAACCACAAAAAAGAGCAGAAGCAACAAGCGAAGCCTAAGCCGCGAAAGCAAAGGGAACAGCCGATCAGGAAGCTCAGAAACCCTCGAGAGTACAAAATCCATGTCAATCTTGGAGGCGGCAAAACTGAATGGCGAACAATTATTGGAGAGCATGCTTTCCAATATCGAGGATACGAGTTTTTCATCGCACATTATGAGGGATGGTGGTGCGTATCCGATGTTGCTGGTGGCCGTAGAATTGCAGAACATGATCGGTACAAAAAAGCGATTGAAATAGCTAAGGAACGCATCGAGAAGCATTATGATTCCTATGTCTCCAATGTGACAAAATTCAAAGAGGAGGCAACAGCATGATCCACGACCTTAAAATTTGGCCAACGCATTTCAGGGATGTCCGCGCTGGAATAAAAACAGCAGAGATTCGGCGGAACGATCGCGATTATCAACCCGGAGATACATTGGTACTTCGGGAATATGATCCAATGGCGAACGGTTATACCGGTAGTTACACAGGTGAGATAGAGACGCGAATAATCACCCATGTTCTGGCGGATAAGAGGTACCTGCAGCCGGGCATGGTGATGTTGTCAATGACTGGAGGGGAACGGGATGCAAGCAGGACGAGCAATTAAGTTTCGAGCATGGGACCCGGATCGAGAGAAGATGATGTATCCGATGGTTCTGAATTGGTGGGAGGATGATGGGGCTCTTGCGTTCCGTAGCGAGTTCGTTGACAGAGAAGAACCACATGAATGCACTTCAAAATACTTGGACGAGGTTGATTTGCTGCAATATACGGGACTGCGTGATAAGAACAAAAAGGAGATTTATGAGGGAGACATTGTTCATGTCCCGGATCATGGGTGGAATGGCTATGTCGTCTTCACGGGCGATTGCCAATATGCTTTGAAGGGAAAGACTGTTTTGGGTAATGACGGATATCTTTTATTCACCCAGATTTACTTGGATAAGTGTGAGGTCATCGGCAACTTCTATGAGGACCAAGAGTTGCTGCAAACGACTTAACAAAGAAAAAAGTGATTCCATTCAGAATCACTCAGCAAAAACCAATGGTACATTCTTCTGATTAGCAAGCTGCATGAACTTCCCCAATTCAACAGGGTTACGAGATATTCGCTCTACACTATGACAAATTACCTTGTTTACCAATCCGGCCTCTATGTCAGCAATCAATAGAGACAAGCCAGGACGATCAGAGTCAATGGTTTTAACGTCAATTTCTATGTACACCTTATGGGCTACATTTTGGACAAGCGGCATGCAAGACTTCATTTGTTTTTCGGTCTTTCTAAAATCATCTGATGCAGTTCTGATGAAAACAGCAACCACTATAATCACCTCAAATTGAACTCTTGCGTCAAGTTTACCGCGCAATCAGACAAAAAAATAGCCCCCAGCAGGGAGCCCGTATATATGTTCGGCAAAAACATTATAGCATGGGCTGTCACGAGGGGGAATTGGAAAGATGAGCGCACAAGAGCAACTGTCATTTCTGGAACCAGTAAACGAAAAAGAAGTCAGAAAGGCTGTTGTCAAAGCATTAAAAGAGTATAAGGCCCTTCGTGTTGCTGTACAAAATAAACAAGAGCGACAGGAGAAGGGTATCGATCAACTGTTTCCACGTCTTCAAAAGTCTGAGTCCATGAATGAGTTGAAAGCACGGCAGATCGAAAGGGCTTTGCAGTATTCGTTGGATGAAGTAGAGCGTCAGATCATTGAAGAGAAGTATCTCAGCACATCACGGGTAAAAGACATCAACGTTTATCTTGATATGGGACTGACCAAAGACCAATACTACACAAAAAAGAAAGAGGCGATTCTTCAAATTGCTACGGCGCTCGGTATGATTTGAGCGTCTTTTCTATTTTTCATGAAACAATACTGAGTTGATTATCGTATTTTCATATAATTAGAGTTTCCAATTTCCGTTAATATGCTAAGGGATAGAATATTGAACGGTGTTTTAAGAATGCTTGAAGAAAAGTCTTGTAAAAAGTACATTGGGGGGTAAAAGCATTTTGAATGACTATATAACAACAATGAGAAAACTCATTGGTCATGAAACACTATTAACAGTGGGCTGTGGGGCTATAATTGAGGATGACTTTGGGAGAATTCTGCTTCAACAAAAAAGAGATATTTGGGGTCTTCCAGGTGGTCTGCTGGAAATTGGGGAAACCTTTGAGGAAGCTGTTAGGAGGGAAGTTTTCGAGGAAACAAATCTGGTAATCAATCAATTAAAATTGTTTGGTATCTACTCTGGAAAAAATGGTTTTGCCCAGTATACAAATGGAGATAAAGTTTTTAGTGTACAGATTATTTTTCATGTGACCAATTTTGCAGGTACAGTAAAAGGCAATGAGGAAAGTACACAACTTCAATTCAGATATAAAAATGAAATACCTGACAATTTAAATCCTCATCAAGCCCCATTTATTTTAGATTGGTTACAGGGAAGAACCCCACCTGTAATAAAATGATTTTGCCTTTAACAGGTTTAATTGCTTATATACAGATGTACCAGAAACCACCTCAGAGGTGGTTTTTTTGTTGGAGTTCTAAATGCAAAATATTAGCTCTTCAAAAAATCCCGACAAAATACTGGACAAAACCCGGAGAAAATCGGGGATAAAAGGCAGGACGATTTGAAATGTTATGGACGGTAATCTTGAGTCAAGAGCAAGCGACACCAGCTCTTGGGAGATACCGCCTATCCCTTATCAATGGCGTACCTGAGTGAATCTATGGGTGATGACGAATGTGACCTTACGAGAGGGGGACATTCTGAGCCTGAACGCACCAGTTGCGACGAGCGTAGCAGGGAACCATGCAATTAATTCTTTTTTTGCATTGTCTTATAGCGGTTTTCAAGTTTTGGGAACCCCTCTCGGAGCTTTGGAAAATCGCGATTTACTCTGCTGGGATTTACCGGACAGGGGATTACATGCGAGACGTACGGCTCCGGCCTCTCGCCCCTTGTCCGGTATCTCTCATATTCGAATACGCCGATCCTGCCCCAAGAGTGTAGAGACGTACAATTAGACGTGCTGAACCAAGGTAACTGGGAGTGACTTCTCAAACTAGAGGTTTGTAATGATTCAGGCATACTGTACTAGCCGAGAATATAAGTGCAGCGAGTTAAAGTATAGAGATTAGTTCTACTAAATTTTAGGGACCTCAAGGTAAACAATCAAAGCAGTTGTGAATTATTTATTTTTAATATTTTTAAAATTTATAATAAATTTTAAATTTGACTATCCGGAAAATTAACAATATAATCCATTTACACCATGGTTAAAAAAGTAAATGGAGGTATAAAGATGAAAAGAATAGCAGCGATATTTTTTGTTTTTGCAATGTTATTTGGTACTGTTAGTTTTGTAGCACCAACTACAACTGAGGCGACAGGTGGAATACTTTTCCAAGAATTGTATAGACTTTATGAAAAGGCAAAGGAAAAAGGCAAGCCTGCTGCCGAGCATGAAGTAGTAGATGATGAGCGCACTCTTCCTAAAAAAGGACCTGCAATGTCGTCTAAAGATTTAGTTAATAATGGCGAATTGGTTCAACGAAGATATTATGGACCAGATGGGAAAGCTGACATGGACATTGATTACACACACCACGGAAATCCTAAGCAACACCCTAAAGTACCGCATAGACATGATTGGGATTGGAGCAATAAATCCAATCCAAGAGGTGATGGGTACTAATAAAAAACCAAAAAACCACCAATTTGGTGGTTCTTTTTATAATTAAGATCGGTTATTAACAATATTGAGTATGACATCTATAATGAGTGAATCAAAGTTAAGTTATCATTCGCCCAAAAAAGGAGTTGGATAAAAACATGAATTACACATTCGATCAATTTAAACAGGATTTGTTTGAAGGTAGAGAAGTAGAGTTTAAATATAAAGGGGATGATTTCTCAATAACTAAAACTAAAAATGGTATTTGCTTTTGCAAATTTTATGAGGATGATATATGTTTTCCCAATCCTCAGGAACTTATCAATAATGTCAAAATTGAGGGGAAATCACTTGAAGTAATATTTAGTTTAAACGAATTCGAATTAGAAACATTGTTTTAATTGGGTACATATAGAAAATTTAACTTTATACTCAAATTTTTCTTTAGATTGCACCCAAGCGGTGCTTTTTTCATAGAGGTGGGTGAGATGTAGTGC
The DNA here is from genome assembly GCF_055685845.1 of Brevibacillus schisleri. Taxonomy (NCBI): domain Bacteria; kingdom Bacillati; phylum Bacillota; class Bacilli; order Caryophanales; family Paenibacillaceae; genus Brevibacillus; species Brevibacillus schisleri. The sequence goes on along the minus strand of NZ_JBVNDM010000001.1, from coordinate 6,700,276 downwards.
GTCAGTATGTCGACTCAGTGACAGGAGAAATATATTACACGAAGGAAGTGTTACGCCGGTCGGACGAGATTGTAAAGGTGTTTCGTCCAGTTGGTCGCAGCTCAAAATTCGTGAAGATTAAAGCCAGCCAAAAGGCAAAGCGACGGCTCAGAAAGCTGCCACTCACTGAGGCTGGTTTTTTAATATATTTGAAGGAATTTGTAGGGAATTGATTTTTTGGGTCGAATTATTCATAACAATGACCACTTAAGGAGTAATTCGAGGATGAAAGATATGTTAAGCAAAGTTATCGAATTCCGAGATCAACGAAATTGGGCCCAATTTCACAATCCAAAAGATCTAGCTATCTCAATATCATTGGAAGCTAGTGAGCTACTAGAAAATTTTCAATGGAAGAGTAGTGAAGAGGCTGTTGAAAAGAACCGTCAGAACATAAAGGATGAATTAGCTGATGTGATGATTTACTCACTTCTTATGTCAGATGCGCTAGGAATCGATATCGAGCAATGTATTCGAGAGAAAATAGCAAAAAACGAAGCTAAATATCCAGTTGATAAGGCTTTTGGTTCCAACAAAAAATATGACGAGTTGTAGGTGTAATTATGAATAGCGTAATTCTCCAGCCGGCCGGAAATGGCGATGCAAAACAACACTATATAGATACCATTACGAATCCTGTTAAACTCTCAAGAATGGCTCGATATTTGGAGGATGAACAAGTAGAGAGACTGAAAGAACTATATCCGGATCAATTGATACCCACCTGGGGAGTTACTCCAGGAAAAACCAATGGGAATATAAAAAAATGGAATCGAATTCAGACTGGGGATATAACATTGTTTTCGGGCAATGGAGGTATCTTCTCGTCTGCTGTCTCCACATATAAGCTACACAATAAAGAACTGGCCTTAGAACTTTGGGGCACGGATGCTAATGGTCAAACTTGGGAATACGTATATTTCTTAGATGAAGTAAAGCAACACAGCATTATGTACATTGAATTCAATAAAGCAGTTGGATATAAAGAGAACTTCATCATTCAAGGTTTTAGCATCTTAGATCAAGAAAAAAGTATACGAGTAAGTGAAGAATTTGATCTTCAGAGTGATACTCACTATCCAGAAATTCCGTTTGAAGAGTATAGGAAAGTAATCAAAGAGTTTGATCCTGACAGGCCTCTGGATGCTAAGGGGAAAGCGATGGTCAGGACTGAACAGAGCTTTCTTAGAAAGTCTCTATTCGGAGGTAAAAGTGTAGAAAACTGTGGGATCTGTGGTAACACATACCCTGTTAACCTTTTAGTAGCAGCCCATATCAAAAAGAGAGCGAAATGTTCCAATGATGAGAAACTCGATTTCGAAAACATTGTGATGCCTATGTGTAAGCTTGGCTGCGATGACTTATACGAAAAAGGGTACATAAAGGTTCAGGATGGAAAGATCATATCAAATACTAATAAGATCATTACTCCGGTTTTGACAAACTACATTGAAACTCTTGTAAATAAAGAATGTACTTATTGGAACGAAAGCTCTAAGCCGTATTTTGAATGGCATTCGAAGTTCCATATCTAATATTGTCATATGAAGGCCCACTATTAATGAAAAGACTTTTTTCGTGAAACATTCCTTCCGCCTAGGCAACTAGGCGGTTTTTCTATCCTAATAGGTCGAGATTTGACGAGTTATTTTTGGAGGGTTTGGATGTGAAACTGCGAATATGTAAAAAGACTCTGATGGCAGTCAGAGTCTTTAAAGGAAGTATTACTCTTCATCAGATAATGATTGAAGTGTCTTCCAAAAAAGTCTTTGAATCTCAATTTCCTTATCCGCGTCATTATATGGAATGTCATGCAAGCGTCCAAAAAACTCCAACAGATTAAAAGTATTAATGGACGAAACTTCAGCGTATTTATCTGCATATTTCTTAAATGTATCGTTTCCAACTAGTTTTTTTAGATCAAGCTGGATTTTGTATGCAAGAAAATCATTAATACGTTCTTTCCTCGTTAATTGGATTGTTTTTATGGCCCTGTCAGCATGTTTACGTAAGTTGCTAACTTCATTCATTTTATTTAGGATGGGCTGAACGCTTTTACCGCGGTGAGAAATTGAAATAGGTCTGTCTAAAGCAAGCGTTGTACTTGTACCATCTTTATTTGTCACTTTACAAATAGGGTTAAATACAACCGTACTTTCCTTAGCTTCACTATTAACAACAGTGAACCCAAACTTTAATCGACCAATTCCAGGAAGATCGGTTTCTTCGGTCGAAAGGAAACTCATCTTCATTTTTGAATGCTCAATATTCTGATTGGTCACCTTAAATTCCATCCCCGATCGATCAAGAGCCCATGCTGTAACGAATAGAACAATATGATTATCAATTGGCTGATATGTGGGGGTTGCAAAACATCTAGCAATATAATTTGTTCCTTCAACAACTGTTCTCACTAATATTTTCCTATCCGGGTGCGTTTCTTTAAACCAATAATTAAAGTTTTCAAGGAGAATATTAATGTTATTACCATCAGTAACCAGATAATTAGCGTAGGTACCCATCTTCATAGGGGAAAAGAGTTGATTAACTGACTCTTCTGTTGTTGTAAGGGTCTCTGATTGATCTTTAATTCCAATGATTAGTTGAGCATTTGAAATCCCTTCAATAGATAAGTCGCAGTAATTTAGCAAGTAATCTTTCTTAGACCAAATCGTTTTAGGAATTAACTTGTTAAACGATGATTGTAAACCTTCAATCTTTATCTCTTCTTGAGAGAATGCAAAATCCTCTCCGTCAAAATTCAAATATACTTCATCGTCCATTTCAGTTCCACGTTCTAGCAATAATAGTAAATCTCTTTTGCTTACTAGGGATTCATCCAAAAAAATCACACTCCAAGTTGAAAGGTGGTCTAAAATGATTAAAGTAGGGGATATTTTAGAAATGTCTGATGGAGTTGCTCTTGAGGTGTTAGAAGGCGAATCATTAGATGGCATAAGCGGAGATCTAGTTGTGGTGAAAATTGATGAAGATAATAAGCATATCAGTGAGCCTTTCCACTATAAGCTAACAATTGCATCCCCTATTATTGATGTAATTAGATAATTCGTCACCTCCTCTTCTACCTGTTTCTATTTTGTGAGTCTATCTTCCTACCTAATGTCGGAAAATGTCGGTCGAAAGATGTAGGAGTATGGACTTTTGTGGCGAATCATTTAGTTAGAGGAGGATGATACAGTGCCTGAATTTGACATTAATCTTTGGCCATTTACTCGAATGTTAATTGCATTGTTACTGTGTATGGCATTTTCCGGACTTCTTGTTGCTTTTTTTACTAGAAGTTTACCAAATGCGTTGTCACGACCACTGACATATGTGGCACCATTTGCAGGGGCTTACGTATATTTCAACTATATATCTCCTTTGTTATATTAGATGGCATCCCAAAACTCTGGGGTGCCTTTTATTTACTAATAACAAATAAAACTAGGTGGTGGTGATGATGTAGTGGCAAGAGCAAGGAACCCGAATCGGTATAGGGCGTTCGAAATATGGCAACAGGCTGACGGCGACATCAAACTAAAGGACATAGCTGATCAATTAGGTATCTCAGAAGGAACAGTGCGAGGGTGGAAGAACAAGGATAAATGGGAGGTAACTAGCAGTACAGACGAGGAACCTCAAGTACCTGAAGCAACAATTGAAGATGACGAGCTATTTGATCAGGCTGTCAGTATTGTAGTTGAAGCACAAGCGGCCTCTGCAAGTCTCCTACAGCGGCGCTTACGAATAGGATATACTCGCGCAGCGAGGCTTGTTGAACTTATGGAGAAAAAGGGTGTCGTTGGACCATATGAGGGCAGCGAGCCGCGTAAAGTGCCCCTTAAACAGACATCGATACCACAGCTACTGAAAAAAGGCGCTTCTCCAAAGCGAATGAAACGTTCCAATCAATCGGAACGGAACGCTCCAAACGTTACGGAACGTTCCGAACAGGTAATTGAACGAACCGATCCTCTACCAGAAGAAGATAACGAAGACGGGTCTCTGACTGAAAAGCAGAGGCTTTTTGTTTTGGAGTATCTTCGTGACTTCAATGCAACTCGTGCTGCAATGGCTGTCGGCTACAGCAAGAAAACCGCTTATGCCATCGGATGGGAGAACTTGAGAAAACCTCAGATTCAGGCTGAGATCAAGCGACAGAAAGAAGCAATGACAGACGAGTTGGGAATGAGTGTTCAGCGGGTAATAGCGGAATACATGAAGATCGCATTTACCGATATCACAGACTTGCTAGAATTTGGACAAAAAGAAGTCCCTGTGATGACCATGTTTGGACCTATGAAGGATGAAGCTGGTAATACGCTAACAAAGATGGTGAACTACGTTGATTTCAAGGAAAGCGAAATCATAGACGGTACTGTCATAAGTGAAGTCAAACAAGGTAAAGATGGTGTATCAATAAAACTTCACGACAAGATGAAGGCGCTGGAGAAGCTGGAGAAGTACATAGGGCTTATGACTGAAGAGCAACGACTGAAGGTTGAGAAGATGAAACTGGAGGTTGGGAAGCTACAATCGGGTGATGATGATCGACCAACAGAAGTAGTTGTAAGACGGTGGTCACAATGAAGATGATCAATGTAGATCCCTTTGAGAGTTGGACGCCACATTGCAAGCAAGTCGAAGTCATGATGTGTGATGTACGAAACATCGTGATGAATTGCGGTCGGCGCGGCGGTAAAACAAATGTGGGTGCAAGAAAGTTTTTCGATAACGTCCTAGCCGACATAGAGAGAGGAAAGGGTTTACGGTACAAGCCCCCACGCAATTTAAAAGTCATGAAGAAACCGAAACCTCGACTCGAATATTGGTGTGTGTCACCTACTTATGCTATGTCTGAGATTCAGCAGGAAGAGTTGGCAGCGGTCATTCCAGAGGAATTGATAGAAAGTTGGGATGCCTCTAAAAACCGTATCTGGCTTAAGGGTTGGGTGCTTATCCAGTTTAAATCAGCAGACAATCCAAAGACGCTTGTTGGTAAAGGGCTGGATGGTGTGTGGCTTGATGAGGCTTCCAAGATGAAGGAGCAGACTTGGAGCGGATACCTCTCTTATGCTCTTGCTGATAAAGGCGGCTGGAGCGTTTGGACAACTACACCAGAGGGCATCAACTGGTTTGCCGAGGAAATCGTGCTGCGGGGCCAGTTTATCGATGCAGGGTTAGAAGATGATCGCTACCAGGATGACCCTGATTGGCGGAATTTTTATTGGACATCAAAGGATAATCCTATCCCTGAATTGCAGAAGAATATCCAGAGGATGATTGAGACGTACCCTGAGCGTTACGTGAAGCGCGAGATTTACGCGAAATTCAACGTTTTCCATGGTCAGGTGTATGAGGAGTTTGACCGAAGCGTTCACTGTGTAGATATACGCCCCGTTGATCTTGCGCGGCGTTTATTTGTCGTTACCTACCCGAACGGCGAGGAACGAGAGGTAATATTCAAGCGGTACATCGGCGGCATGGACCACGGCTGGAATGACCCAGCGGTGCTTTTGGTCTTTGGATGCACGGATGAAGAATACTATTTGATCGAGGAAAGCTATCGCCAGCAAACCAATGTTCTGGTCGTAGACGATCAAGGTAAGCTTGAGGACTGCCTTGTTAAGAGGTATCTGGAGCTACAAAAGAAGTACCCGATGGATGTCATTTGGGCTGACCCATCCGAACCAGAAGATATTTCTACCTACCGTCGCTATAAACTGCCTGTAAAGCCAGCAGAGAATGCTATCGGTCCAGGAATACGCCGAGTTGGAAGTCTGTACAAGGTAAAGGAGTCGTCTGGTCGTCCAAACCTTTACATTGCTCGTACTGCTGTCGAAACGATTAAAGAGACGGGCAATTACAGGTATAAGGAGCAAAACGGTATTACGCTTGAAGAGCCGGTGGACAAAGACAACCATACACAGGATTCAAAGCGATATGCAATGTACAACGATTGGCTCATGTTGCTGCTTGCGCAGAAGCGTGAGGATAGGAAAAAGAACGGGAAAGGAGGATGGATTTAATGAGTGAAGTGCAGAGACCTACCGTACACGCTCAATGGATTCCGATAGCAAAAGCACAAGAATCTCCCTCAAGCCAACAACTGCCTGATAAATTCAAGGGCGATTATGAATCCAACGGTCTGATTGCTCCAGAAGTTACTCCGGCGCAGTTCATCAAGGTAGTAAAGAATAGCAACATCATTCCGCAGTGCATAGAAGCATACAAAGTGAATGTCACAGGGTATGGCTGTGCGCTTGAATACATGCCGGGCGAGAGTGACAAGACAGCAAAGCAAGAATGGGATATAGCCGAGAGGTTCTTGCTAACCGCCAATATGGAGAAGTCCATAGAGCAGTTGTTTCTTGAATTGGTGGATGATCTTGAAAGCTGTGGGAATGCCTATTTGGAAATCTCACGTGGTGGTGGATTGCCAGCGCTATATCGCATGCCACCTGAATATATGCGTTGTACGGCTCCACTTGAAAAAGTAGAAATGACATATAGACGCCTTGTGCAGGGCAAGGTTGAGGAAATCACCCAAGACAAGTGGGTCCGCAGGTATGCACAGAAGCGCGGGCAGAAAATTGTTTGGTTTCGTGAGTTCGGAGCTCCAGGAGAAGGCAATGAAGTTATACACCTGAAACTAGGAAACGGGGAGTATGGGGAACCGCGTTGGTCGGGGAACACCCCCGGTATTCTTGGCAGTCGCAGGGCAGAAGAGCTGAATTTAAATTATTTTCGAAATGGCCGCATGCTCTCCATGATGCTCTCGGTTATCAACGGTCAGCTTACACCTGGATCGATAGAGGCCTTGCAATCTGCAAGGGGAGAAGACTCTCAGGGTGGGATTCTTTATCTTGAGATCGAAGGCTACGAAAAAGGCTTATCTGGTGACGAAAAGGAAAAGACCGATGTCAAGCTAGAAAAGCTCAATGACTTACTCCAAAATGACGGTCTCTTTACCGGATACACTGGGGATAAACGCAAAGAAACACGCTCATCTTTCCGAGTGCCTCCGATCCTTACGGGTGAATCAGACGACTACAACCGCGCTACCAGCGACAACGCCCGGAGGATCGCTGAGGAACAGGTATTCAAGCCATACCGTGATTGGCTGATGAACGAAATATTTAATAAACGTCTGTTTCCGTCTATCGGCGTGTATCGGGTGAAAGCAGTCCTTCGTGGACCTGAGATATCCGATCCAGACGAGAAAAAATCCATGCTCGATTATCTCGCTGATAGGGGCATCCTGATTGTCCGTGATTTGATTCCGTTGGCGGAGGAGGTACTAGGCACTGTCATCGATGAAAACCGTTTCCCTGATGGCTACCTCGATACCCCAATTATTCAACTGATGCCCGCAGGTGGAGCATTCGGTCAGGGTGCAGAGGTGGAGCCAAAAGAGGAACTCGCTGCCGTCGCTAAACGTCTTTTGCGTGAAACGAGGGACCAACAGCATGTGTGACCAGTGCCTGTATCTGATTGCCAAAGCGGATGACGATGACTTTCTTGATAGCCTTGACCTTACCCACGCCGAACGCGCATTGCTTGAGAAGCTGTACAAGGAAGGTGAGGAGTCAATTGCTGACCTCCTTGAGTTGCAGGGTAAGGCGCTGGATGAAGCTATCCAAGAGTTGAGCGACGAGCTTATTACAGATGCCGATGAGCTCTTGAAAGTGATTTTGCTTGTCCAGACTGGAGACTACTTTCAAGAAAAGTTTGAGCAAGCTGTCTATGATGCTTTCATGCCGTTGTTCAATCTAGCCGGAGAGTCCGAAGCCATCGGAATTAATACCGAGGCTGTATGGGAGAAGGAAAACAAAGCAGCAGCTCAATATGCTGGGAAGCTGAAAAAAATGATTCCCGCAATGAATGACACTTCTGCTGATCGGCTGATCCGTTCTTTTCAGAAAGCGATTGAAACAGGCGAGACTCCCGCAGAGCGCGCAACTCTCGTAAAAGAGGTAAGTAGGCAGGCAGCAATCGGCGAAGAAGGACCATTCAATATGAACCGCGCTGTCACTGTTGCAAGAACCATATCCACGGCTGCTGCAAATGGTGGCAAACTGGAAGGCTGGAAGCAGTCGGGGCTTGTGAAGAAAAAGCGATGGCGGGCAGCGAGTAACAAGCGCACGCGTAAGGATCATAAAGAGGCAAACGGGCAGACGGTAGACATTGAAAAGCCATTCTTTATAGGCAAAGGAAAAGCGAAAGAAAAGATGATGCATCCAGGCGATCCGTCAGGTAGCGCCAAACAAATCGTAAATTGCCGTTGTACTATGCAGGCTGTGTTTTAAGAGACAGGGGGTGTATTGTTTGAGAGGTGGACGTGTAAAAGTGAGCTGCCAAGCTATTTTAGAAGCTCTCGGAATCGATTCAAATACTCATACGTTGAATTTTGTCACTGATGATGTCCATGTAGGATGCATAAACTTGACAATTACTAGCGAAACGAATAATTCACTACCTGAACTTATTTCGGGGGAAGAGGTTCCGGAGGTTTCGCTGATTTTAAATCGCGATGACGAAGGAGTGTTACGAGGCTCATTCATACTGTAGAGAGGAGGTGAATAGAAAAATGGGATATGCATTGAAGGACGCCAGAATCACGCATATTTCTCTCGTGGATAAAGGGGCAAATGGCAGGCCGTTCGCCATCATCAAGGAAGAGGGAAAAGAGCCGTTACAGAAAGATATCCGCATAGCAAAGGCAGATAAAGCAAAGCAGATTGTTTATGGCGTCGTTTATGAGCCTGATACCGAAGATGCACATGAAGATCAAATGACAGCCGAAGAAATCGAGAAGGCAGCCCATGGTTTCATGGAGCGCCAGAACACATACAACATCGATAAGCAGCACGATTTAGACGTAGACAAAGGGTACGTGGTGGAATCGTACATTGCTCCTGTAGATATGGAGCTTGGCGATCAAGAGATCAAGAAAGGTTCTTGGGTGGCTGGCGTGAAGGTAATGGATGCTGACACATGGGAGCAAATCGAAAAAGGCGAAATTACTGGCTTCTCGATGTGGGGAGTTGGGAAGCGCGAAAAGATTCAGGGAGCCTCTTCGGATACCGACGATGAAACGGTAGAGAAGGGGCTTTTGCATTCCCTTGCCAAGGCATTGACCCGCATCGTCAAAGGCGAGGTGAAAGATAAGTATGAGCGTAACAAGAAGTCAAACGACTTCTGGACAGCTTGGAGTTCGTTTTCGAGTACGGTTCAACGCTACAACTACCATACCGATCGTTACGAGTTTGAAAACGATCCTGAGAAGGCAAGGGAAGCCATACAGGACTTTGCCGACATTCTCCAAGAGATTCTTGGAGCCAATGACATTGCAAAGGCACTGGGCAAGCCTCCTGAACAGATTGCCAAGGCTGGACGTAAGATTTCGGCTGCACGCATGGACAAATTGAAAGAAGCCCATAGCACCTTGACCGACATTCTGGCTGAGGTGGATGACAAGGAGGAAGAAGACGTGAAAGCAGATGATGTGGCAAAAGCTTTATCAGCAGCTTTGGAACCTATTACGAAACAGCTAGAGCATTTACAAACAGAGATTACCGAATTGAAGAAGGATGATTCAGGTGGGCAAACGCCACCACCTAACAATCAGGAACCAGAGACAGACGCTATTACTAAAGCCCTTCAAAGTGCTCTGGAACCAATCACAAAACAGATGGAAACTTTGTCAGCTGAAGTACAACTGGTTAAAAACAGTCGAGGCTCCAGCGGACAGCCACCTGCGGATACTACAATTACCAAAAGTGAGACACCAAGCTATATGAGCTTGATGAATGGAGGCGGCCAATAATATGCGTACAAATAACGAATTGATTTCCAAAGAGCAACAACTAGCAAGTATTCGCAAATCCATAAACCTGACCATGCCAAAAAAAGAGGCTGAGGAATTCATGGTGGATACATTGAAAAATGCGTCCACTCTTCCAAAGCTGTCTGCAAAGTATACGGACGTACCGAGCAGCAAGCTCCCAAAACTGAAAGTGAAGTCTCGTCAAATTCGTGAGCACACCGGAACAGAAAATCCAACCGGAACAGGAAGTATAGAAACACCTGACGTTCCGTATGCGGTTAAAAAGGTGTACTGGGATGAATGGCTGAAGGACGATGATGTTTGGTACAACAACACAGCACGCGGAGACGATGTTGAAACCAAGACGATTGATCTGGTACAAAAACAGTTTGGAGTTGATTTACAAGATTTGCTTTTCAATGGTGACACTGCGGCAAAATTGTCTGATGGCACCACACCTCATCCGTTTTTGAAAGTGATGGATGGGTTTGTCAAGAAAATGAAGGAATCTACCATCAAAACAACTTTGGGCGCGGCAGAGCCAACTATTGATGATTTCGTGAACCATGTCTTGCTGCTTGACGAGAAATATTTGAACATGACTGACTTGACGTGGATTATGCCGCGTCGGACGTATCAGAAGATTGTGGCCCTCATCCAAAAGCGCCAAACTGCACTTGGTGATGTAACGCTGGTGAATGGCAAATTGACAGAGATCGCGGGTTATCCAATTGAGGTTGTCCAAACCTTGCAGACTGGTTTCGTTGCTCTTACTCCGCTGAGTAACCTGGTTCCTGTGTTCACTCGTGATGTACGGTACAAACGTACTGCCGATGGAGCGACAGCAGCCATTAAGGATTCAACATATCACATTCTGTTTGCGTATGCCGATGCCGTTGTCTTGGAATTGGAAGCTGTAGCATGGATGTCGGGTGACAAACTGTAAAGGGGTGGCATCAAGTGCTAGTAAAATACAAACATGCGACAGGCGCTCTTCACATAGGTGGTGGGCGTTTCTTTTATGCCGGAGAGACATACCCAGTCAGCGAGGAAGAATGGGAAAATCTACAGTGGTTTGAAGACTTGGAAGAAGTTCAAGAAGATGACACATCGGGTCAACAAGTTCCATTGGACAAGCACACCGTAGACGAACTCCGGTTGATGGCTAAGGAAGCAGGAATAGAAGTAACTGCAAATATGAAAAAAGCTGACATCGTTGCGGCGCTAACTGAGGTGATGAGCCATGATAACAGCGGAGAAGGTCAAGCAGCAGAGTAGCACACGAGCCGTTCAGGAAAAGACACCTGAGCGGCTTTCCTATCTCATTGGTGAGGCCAAGGTAAGGATCGAGCTTTTCACTTCAAGGCCGTTTGTGGACGATGATCCCCGACTCGAAGTGGCTCACTTCCGTTTGGTTGAGGCTATGACCCTGACGGACAATGACGAGGTGCTGGGTGCGGAGGCGCGGGGCATCATGTCCGAAAGTGATCAGGGTTATTCCTGGTCGGTTGAAAGAGCTGCTGTCACAACAGGAAGCCCGCTGGTAGATTCTTTGCTTCGTCAGTGGATGTCTTTCACAGCCGAAGCGACTGATGGGGGCAACGTTAAGGTGATGCTCCTATGAATCATCGGATGAATGATCAGATCGTTCTGAAACGTACAGAAACGGTTCAGGGTGAGCGCAACATAGTTTTCCCTACCGAGTTACCCCCACAGACAGTTATGGGCTGTGTACGAGGCGTGGAGTCATCGTGGCAGCGTCCAGTAAATACCGATCCGGTGGAATGGGATTATAAAGCGACTCTCTCCTTTTTATTGGGTCAGGATGTACGAAAAGATGATCGGCTTAATTTGCCTAACCTTGGGGAGTTTGTTGTGGTGGATGCCAGACCTGGACGGCGGTTTCTGGCTGTGACGGCCATTCAGAAAAAACGGGGTGCCGAGTAATGGATTTCCGTCAGTTTGAGGACCGCATGAGGCAATTTAACAGGGAACTACCTGATATCATGCAGCGCATCTATTACCAGTTGGGGGAAGAACTACTCAACCATGTTATTGATGAGCTCAACAGCCAAGACCTGATTGATACAGGGACCTTGTGGAATTCATTCACGCAAGGCGATCAGAATAACGTTTGGCAGTTCGATGGTGACCGGAACACTTTGTCGCTGGAAGTCGGCTCCAATCTGACCTATGCAGAGTACCTCAATGAAGGCTATACGATCGACAAGTCGTATTTTGTTCCGGGGTATTGGAATGGAGTGGGTAAGTTCATCTATGACCCATCTGCAAAAGGTGGCTTCATGGTCAAGCCTCGTAGTTTTATCGGCCGCAAATATTTTGATATCGCCTTAAGAGATTTCCAAGGCGGTATGAAGGCCCTGCTCGAACGGATGTTACAAACTGAGCTGGAAAGGATGTTGAGGTGATGGAGAACCGGGCTTTGTCATGCATTATCGATTTAATCAACGAGGCATTCCCTTCCCTCGCTATCCTGTACAGCTTGGATGTGTGGCTATCGGGGAATTTTAAACCACCTGTGGCGTTCATTCAGACCCAAGAGGTTTCAGAACGTGGCAATACACTGACGTCATACCAAATTATTTCCGACGCGGGGATTGTGTTGCATCACAAAAAAGTGATAAAGGGAGGCCAAGAGGTTTATGAACCGATTTTCACCGAGCCACTCCGACAATTATTAAGGCGTGAACGGTACAGTTATCGCGGGAAGACGGACGGGCTGTATATCAACATTGACAACACGACTTTTCGAGTTCGGTCTGACAAAAAAGACCGGACAGAGATTACTTTTCGCTTTGAATACACCGTTCCGATTCCTATAACCGATATGCCGAGAGTCCACACATTCGAAATCGAGGAGGATTGGAAATCGTGACAACTCAGCAAGAAACGCGAGAGCGGCTGGCTGCTAAAGCCGAACCGAAACTACTGAAAACGGAGTGGATTGAAAGAGCACCACAGTTTGGAGCCGAAAGGTTCGAAGTTGCTGGCGCTCTTTTTGATGTCTCCGATCATCACATGTTGACCGAGAAAGACGTTGCTCGTCGGTTAACAAAATATAGAGGCGGTGTGTAAAGATGACGATTCAACGGGAACGGCCTGGTACGATGGTCGAACTAATCACAAAAGCGAAGGAACGTATCGTGCCCAAAAGCGGCGTTGCATTGGTCCCCTATCAAGCAGAGTGGGGAGCTCCTGATACGTTGATCAAGATAACCAGCTATGACGACCGTGTTGCAGAAACCTTTGGAGAAGTAGATACCATTGAGCTTGCTTCAGAAGGCGGCGCTACGATTCTCGCGTACCGAATCACAAATGGAAATGCAAAAAAAGCCGAGTATACACAGGCGGATGCAATCAAGATCGAGGCGCTTTATCCAGGGCTTCGTGGCAATGAATTAAAGATTACCATTTCCCCATCCACGGCTGAACCGGGGAAAAAGGAGATCCAAGTAAAAGGGCCGATCAAAATCGAGAAATTCTCTTTTGCAGATGCAGCCGAGCTTGTCGCAAAAACATCCCAATCCCTCTATGTTCGAGCAACCAAAACGGGGGATATTGCGATTACTGATGTTGCAGAGACAGCCCTGACCGGGGGAACTACTGGTAACACAGGGTTAACTTCAACAGACGCTACAAAGCTGTTTGCCGCTGTTTCTGGTGCTGATTTCGAGACCATGTATCTGCCTTTTGACGATCCAGCGATTACGATTTCAGCCAAGCAGTTCATTAAGGATCGGCGTTCACTCAGCAAGAAGCTCAGCACGCTGGTAATCGGTGGCAAAGCGGCGGATGACGAGAACATGGCGAAGCACATCGAGCGTTCTGTTTCCATGAATGCTCGCTATGTGGTCAATTGCGCGATTGCGGGAACACACACCAACGGGAAGTCATACAGCAGCCTTCAATGGGCGGCATGGTTAGCTGGTATGTTAGCGGCAACCCCAGCAAATCAGTCTTTGACCGGAGTGATTGTTCCGTTGAAAAAAGCACTAAAGGATTGGGGCCATGGTGATATCATAGGTGCCCTTAGCTCTGGCACGCTGATTGCCACCCGAGACGGCGATGTTTACATCATCGAAAGTGCCGTCAACACGCTGTCTGTGATCGGACCAAATGAGCGGGAGGACTACGGCAAAATTCGCGTCAGCATGACCATGGATCAGATCGTAAACGACATGAATGCTGTGGGCAAAAAGTACAAAGGCAAGCTGAGCAATAACGACCTGGGCGGAGCCGTCTTCGTAGGTGGCTGCAAGCTGTACTTGGAAGAACGCGAAAGGCAAGGGGCCATTGATACCGGATGGACTTTCACTGATAAGAAAAATGGTGAAGGGGACCGTCGAGGTTTCTTGTTGTCTGCTCGTCCTTTGGATGCCATTGAATACTTCGAAATCGACTGGGAGGTGAACTAGATTGGCAGCTCATAACTTATACCTAAAAAACACCCAGGTTTATGATGAAGACGGAGACCCATTTCAGGGGGTCTTGGAAGCAAAAGCGGTATTTAAAACGCAAGTAGAACCTGTTCACCGTTTGCGAAAAGGTGAGACGGAAGACATTGTTTCTTATCATGTTGAAGTGACGATGATCTTGACTGCCCAAAACGCTGACCTGAAGTACTTCATCATCGACAAGATCACGCAAGGGAAGACGCCTATTATCCCTATGCTGATTGGTGAGCAATGGGATAAAGAGAATGACTTCAAAGAGCGGGTTCGGCTTACTAATATCCGATTGGTTCCAGAAGAACTGACGATCTTTGAGGCAAAGGCAGAAGGTAACGATAAAGGAACTTATGAACTGCGCGGGAAAACCAACGACAAACCGGACTTCCTTGAGAAATTCTCGGAATACGAAGACTAAATCTATTAAACAATTAGGAGAGTGAACAGTATGAGTAATCTGTTGCAAAAATATCTGGCAAAGGCAAATGAAGCAGTAGAGCACGTAACCACGACGGTGATAATCGATGGAGATGAATGGTCTGTTCGGAAGCTGAATCTATTGGATAGCCGGGCGTGCCTCAAAATGGCAGAAAAAGACGGGGATTTCGATTCTTTAAAATATAGTGATGCTCGAATTGTAAAAGCAACAGAACACGCATTTCCTTGGAATGACAAGGAGCTGCTAAAGGCATATAAAGCCAAAGATAAGTACGATTTGCCTGCCCGACTGTTCAAGAATAATCCAGAAGGGTACAAAGCGTTAATCAGAGCAGTTGAAGAACTATCAAAAGATACGCCAGAAACGGAAGAAGAGGCTATTGACGAGCTAAAAAACTAATCCGTTCCGATGGGGAGGCAAATTTACTTGCAAGAATTTGGCTTAATCGAAACCGACTCCCCTCGGAAGTCGTAGAGTATGAAGTAGACCCATATATGCAGAAACTTTTTTTGTTCGCTTGTGAAGGAGTAGAGGCAGAAGGCGGGGAAGAATGACAGCTTGTGCCTCCTTCTTTCCCGAGCGACATGACATCATGTCATTGGGGAGAGAAGATTCTCGGGAGGGGTTCATGTGTTGTCGCTCATTGGAGTATTACTATTTTTGACAGGATTGTTTTTTATGGTAGTCGGGCCTTTTGCTATCATAAAGCAGGCACCGAAAGAGTGGAGGTTCTTGAAGAAGTTTGGTGTAGGGATCATGTTAATGATTATTCTGGAAGCAGTCAGTGGTTTTACAGCATGGATAGGACTCTTACTATTATGAATACGAGACGTCAGACGCCTATTTGATGGGCGTCTTTTTCGTTTCTAGGGCTGGAGGTGGACCAAATGAACCGTCTAGGCGTAACAGCGGTACTTGGCGCACGAAATCGAATTTCTCCGGAACTGTTAAGCATTGTCCGGGCCTCACGTGTAGCTAGGAGAGAACTTGGGCACTTGGATCAGTCCACGCAAGATGTTGCGGATGAGTTGCGAAATGTACGACGGGTAGCTGAGCAGAGCGAACAAGCTTTTCGACAAGAAATACAGGGTATGCGACGCGAAGTGGAGCGGCTTGAGACCGAGTTACGATCATTGAGCAGTACTAGAGCTAGACCAACGATCACCGCAGATAATCAGGCAGAGAGAGAAATCGCAAGGGTAAGAAATGAAGTAAGGGACCTCAACGGCACGAAAGCCGAAGTCATTTTGACGGCTGCTGTGACGGGTGCAACTGCTGGTGCTGGAATGGTGGGTGGAATCGGGTTATTCGACCAAATCGTGGCTTCTGCGGAGGCCGAAGCGCGTAGAGCTGTGATCGGGGCCACCAAAGAAGAGATGGCCAGATATAGAAAACAAGTGACCGAGCTGACTGCCCTAAATAAAAGTATAGATCGAGCGACCGTCTCAGACTTGCTTACCGATTCAGAACGCTATTCAGGCAAGGCTGGCTTAAATCAAGCAAGCGCCTATTTAATGTCTCAGCAAGCATTGAAGCTAAATGCAATTCGGCCAGACATGGGTGGTGTCGAAGAGTACCAAAAGACGATGTTCGCCATGCAAAACGCATGGAAGGACATCAAGGATACCGGACGTTTCGGGGATACCCTTGCACGCGTCGCCAAGAACACTACGGACATTCGAAGTGAGGCATTAGATAGCTTGATTGAGTACAGCGTGCAGGTCACGAAGTTTCTGGATACACCTGAGAAGCTCGCCGCCTTGATGGAAGAGATGAACGGCCTGTGGTCTATCGATAAAGGTTTTGATGCACTGAAGGAAACGACACTGAAGTTGTACAACGAAGGCGACCTGACAAATGCCTTAAAGACCGCATACGAATCCATGGGTATCGATTCAAAAGAAGCACAGAAGCAAGCCGAGGATGAAGCGAAGGAAGTACAGAAGCTCATATCATCAGGAGACGCAGCCAAAAGACAAAGCGCTGTCGGTATGCTTATGCAGACATTCGGCTCGATCAAAGACGAAGAAGTGCGGCAAGCGTTACTCAATGAGATTGGTTCGGGTCCGGGAGAAGACCTGGGCACAAAGGCGTTTGCTGAACTCTTACGTAAAGCCGGGGGTATCAGTCAAAGTCAGCATGATCAATACAAATTAAAAGGCGAGCTGGACAAAAGCTTCCAAGTCTACAAGGACAGCAACCCACTCAAAGGTTTTCAACAGGCAAAAAACACGCTGATCAATGAGTTTATTGAGCTGGGTGTGGTTGTTGGACAAGACCTTGCCCCAGCCATGGAATTCTTAGCTGCAAAAGTGAAGTGGTTCAAAGAGAAACTAGATGGCATGTCTTCAGGAGGGGCACTTGCCACACTTAGCCTTGTAGTTGGAGGGGTAGCAGCGGGGCTGTGGGGACTCAAAGCGGCAGTCCTAGCTGCAGCTAGAGCCTTGCGGGATTTAGCATTAAGCCAATTTTCTCAAGATGTTGGTGTCGCAGCGAGTGGTGGTGGAACCGGAGAGACAGGGAACCGGAGAACAATAAGGCGAGAAGACCTTAGAAGGGGAGCAATTCGACGCGCTGGTGGTACGGTCGGGGAGTCTGCATCCGATATTGCATCGAGAGCTGGGGCTATGGGCTCAAGATTCTCTATGCTATCGAAAGTGATGAAGAAGGTTCCCGTGATTGGCGCATTGTTAGGGGCAGTTGACGTGGCTGCTACAGCGGCTACCGAAGGAAATAGCAAGAACCTGTGGGGTTCAATTGGCGGGTGGCTAGGAGGAGTTGGGGGAGGTGCCTTAGCTGGTGCTACATTGGGTAGTGTGGGAGCTGGCCCCATCGGAACATTTGTCGGAGGCATTGTAGGTGCAATCGGTGGAGCTATCGGCGGGGAAGCCTTCGGAAAGTGGCTGTTTGACGTTGCAGAAGATGGAATGGGGGCGATTAGTCAGTACGCATCTGGAATATCCTCGAAGATAGATGGATTTCTCGCGCCAGCAAAGCAAGAGTTTGACCGATTTTGGGGCAACATGCCTGACGGATTTGTTGCTTCCATTGGTTACATCGTCGGATATGGT
This sequence comes from Brevibacillus schisleri, assembly GCF_055685845.1. Taxonomy (NCBI): domain Bacteria; kingdom Bacillati; phylum Bacillota; class Bacilli; order Caryophanales; family Paenibacillaceae; genus Brevibacillus; species Brevibacillus schisleri. The sequence continues at coordinate 6,682,426 of NZ_JBVNDM010000001.1, read as the reverse complement.
AGCGAAAAGTTTGCCCAGTTGCGCGACATGGGGTGGCAAAAAGCTGGGGAGTTAGCAACTGGTCTTTATACAAAAGGATTGGAGATCAAAGATTCCTTTGTGAACTGGTTGAGCGGGTTGCCTGATGCAGTTAAGGTGTGGCTGGATCAAGCAAAAAAGATGTTTGATCAGTTCCTTGTTGACGTACAAGCGTGGTTTGCCAATTTACCAGGTAATATCGAAACGGGTATCTCTAGTACCATTCAAGACTTGACTGGCGGCTTTACCCTTGGGAAGACGACAGCTAAAGCGTATGCAAACGGCGGGGTAATCGACAGGCCCCACCTAGGGTTGGTCGGTGAAGCTGGACCCGAGGCAATCATACCACTTTCAACTGGTAGAAAGAATCGAGCCTACGAACTGTGGAAGCAAGTTGGGGCGCGATTGGGGATTGATACGAATAAGTGGGAACACCGTGTCGCAACTGTGAAGGGATTCATTGACGACAATAACGATCCGATCGGTTATGCATCAGGAGTAGTCGAAGGCACGAGCAACTCTTTCAAAAAGATGATCAAGCAGCGTTGGAATAACTACCATGCCAGCATGTCGTCAGCAACGAGTATCGACGATGCTATGCGGTTACGAGCAGACGCACACCGTACGAGAAATTTAGACTTCAAGTTCTGCAAGGTGATGAAAGTAATTGGCAAGGCAGTAAAGCCTATCGGTTATGCCATGGACGTATGGGACATTGCTAACGCAGATAATAAGCAAGAAAGGAACCGGACGATCATGAAAGTGATCGGCGGTATGGGAGGCGGCGCGTTGGGTGGTGTCATAGCTGGAGCAGCACTTGGGTCCTTAGCGGCTCCGGGAGCGGGAACAATGGCTGGTGGAGCTCTTGGCGGCTTGGCAGGTACGGTAGGTGGAGAATGGTTAGCTACAACCCTTTATGACAAGTACCAAGAACCGATTGACGGGGCTATTGATAACATAGGCAGCATGATTGGAAACGGCTACGCAAATACGAGAAATTGGCTGGGGAACAAGGTGCAATCTGCGAAAGACAACATCCTTGGTGTGGGTGCTGGTCTCTCGAACTTATTTGGCTGGGGGAAGAAGTACGCCAACGGTGGAATGATCAACAAACCGCATTTGGGACTCGTCGGTGAAGCCGGGCCAGAAGTGATCATCCCTCTTTCAGCCGGTAGAAGAAAACGCGCGCTGGAGTTACTGGGTCATACCACAAGGAAACTCGGGGTAACTCCATATGCAAATGGCGGTATGGTCGGGCCGTTGCGTTCTTCGTTTGGTTCCAATCAAGCGAAAATCATACATGTAAAAGCTGACGCACCTATCCAAATCCATCTCCATATCTCCGGCGATATCAACCAAGAGAAGTTCATCGCCTTGTTGAAGTCACCCCCAGTTATGAACCAGCTATCACAGTCGGTGGAAAAATTGATCGTTGATGCAGTGGAAACGAACGGGGGTGCCGCATGATACGTCTACAAGGGAAGTATCGCTTGACCTTTCCAGTCACACCCGGGGAAGTACAGTTCAAGGGTTACGGGAGTGATGTAGAGGCAACGACGTCTATCACATTGGATTCGTTAAACCGTTACACAGGTAGGAAAACGAAATCAATCTCATTTGAATTTTTGCTTCCGGGAGACCCTGAAAATCCACTCGTGGAGGTTGAAGGGTATCAGGGGCCGAGGGAATGGCTTGCTGGCTTGGATCGACTGTCGCATGCGGAAGTTTTGTTAACCATTGACGAGCTTAATTTGGCATGGAATGTGCTCATTGGCCCGTGTGAGGGCAAATTCTCAGGGATCAATGGGAGCTTTAGAGGGACAATTGAGTTTCCCATCTATATCAAATCGGATTTTGTTTCTTGGTCAAATTCCAAACAGGTATTACAACCAAGCAAAGTCATCACCAAGCAAACGAGTAAACGTGCAAATACAACAGGGAAGAAAGCAAAAAAGAAGGTGTCGCTTATTGAACCTGTTGTCCAGGAACAACAAAAGCAAAAGATTAGCCAGAAATTAACCGGATTTACTCCGTAGACAAGGGGCGAGGGTGCGGCATGAAAGTAATCTATGGCAAGGATGCTTCAAGGCTCGACCTTACTAAGGCGACGCTGGAACTATCTTGGACCTCATCACGAGGACAAATTGCACAGAATGCAGATATCAACATACGCCATGCCCCGCCCCTACAATCGGCGGGTTTTTTGATGCTTTTTTCGGGCTTTGAACCGAAGGAGTCGATGCAGTTTTTTCATGGTCCGATCGTCCGGTTTGAACGAGACGATAAGACCAGCGACCTCTCTGCCACCGCCTACGAGTTGAGCTGGTACTTGCAAAAGAACGAGACTTCACGGATCAAGCTGAATGGCGATGCTGGAAAGGAGTTAGAACGTATCGTGAAGGCAGCGGGTATCCAGTTCAGTTGTCCTTCCTTTGGTTTTGACATCAAGGAACGCCTCTCTTCTCAGTCTTACGCGTCCTTGTTTACGTCTCTAACGGAGAAGGCTTATGAAAAGACGGGAAAGAGATACTTCATTCAGCATTTACGCGACAAACTGACCGTATTACCAGAAGGCGGGAACAAAGTCGTCCCTATGTTTCAGGCGAACATGTTAGAGAAAAGTGCCACAGGGGAGAGTATTGAGGAAGTCTATACGGTGGTCACCGTTGAGAAATACAAAGGGGATAGCCTAGCATCTAGCGTCACCAAAGAGAACGCGCGATTGATCAAGCAAATCGGTAGAATGCAAAAGATGATCGATGCGGGAGAAGAGAAAAACTTATCTTCCCTTGCTTCGAAGCAACTCTCCGAATTATCGAAGATACCAAAAACACGCACAATCACCGTCAGACATGAAGACAATAACGCTGCAAGACTTCGCGCGGGCTGGCTCATCAAGATCATGGAAAAGGACAAAAAAACAGTAACCGATTGGATTGTGACAAACTGCAACGCCAGATGGAAGGGCGGTCAATATTCGATGGACTTGCAACTGGAAAGGAGGGCTTAGTATGCATGCAGCTATTGCAAAACTGAAAGGGCTCACACAGGACGGCATAGTGAACACACAAGGTGAGTTTGGGAGACTCTTGTCGCTGTCGCCCCTGTCCGTCAAGCTTGATGAAGACCCAACACCGTTAGAACGGGATGAAATTGTTACCTTGCGCTCAGCCCAATTACGCCAAGAGGATATAGGGAAGATGGTTGCTTTAATTTCCTGCACGAACGGTCAATATCTCCTCATTGGGGTGGTGGAGTGATGTTTCCCACTCTGGAAGGTGATGAGACACAACTCATTCAATCTGTGGACGATCCAATTCCATGGACATATAAATTTGACTGGACCACAAAACAACTAATGCAAGGACCAGATGGGCGGTATTTGAGGACGACTACTTATGCGGAGTACCTGGAAGAGACTGCAAAGAAAATCCTGAATACGCGTCGCTTCAGGTATGAGATTTACTCAGAACAATACGGCGTGGATTTTCTTTTTGAAGTGGGGAGAATGCGCTCAGTGATTTCGTTGCCAACTATAAAGACACAGGTACAAGAAGCGCTTGAGGCTCATGGTGAGATTGAACATGTGGAAGTGTTCGGAATAAAGTTTGAGGAGAACCGATTAGTTTTTTCACTCGAAATTGAAGGCATAAGGGGCAAAACCCGATTGGAGGTGAATGCATGGCAACGATAGAAAAACCGACCATGCCCATTCTACGTGAGACGCCTGATCAAATCTATCAGCGCATGGCTAACCGGATGTTGGCCATCGCACAGTTGCGCGGAGACACGCCCCCAGCGACAGAAGAGGGAGAAATCTTTTATGACCTCGGATACCCGATTGCGGAGGAAATAAGCGATCAACAACAGCTATTGGAGTACGGGTTCCTCCAGCGGTTCCTGCCTTGGGCGGATGGAGAGTTTTTGGATGCCACAGGCGTATTCTTCGGCTTATCTCGCAATGAGGCGGAGACAGACGACGCATATCGGCAGCGCTTAATTGATCAAGCTCGTACAGAAGAGGGAGACGGCAGACGTCAAGACTACGAGCGGTGGGCGCGAAATGTAGATGGGGTAGGAGGAGCAGTTGCTATCGAGAAGGAGCGGCATGACCTATCTATCGACGTGTATATCACAGACCTGACAGGCAACCCTGCGGGGCAGGAACTGGCTAAGAGTGTACGGACGAAACTGGAAGACAAACGCAGGGCCTTGCATGACTTGCAGGTGTTACCCGCGAAAGTGTATCCGGTGACTATCGCTGTAAAACTTACTTTGAGACCAGATGCGGAAATCGAGAAGGTCAAAGACCAAATTACTAAGCAAATCAAAACCTACCTAAAAGGGCGTTCTCAGATCGTGTATCAGCAGATCGGAGCGCTCTTTTTCGTGGATGGGGTAATAGATTTCACAGGCTACACCTTAAACGGCGCGGAATTGAATGTGACTGTTCCTGCTGACTCTGTCTCGACACTAACGATGGCGGTGACAGCATGATTCCAGAACGCTATCGGCGGATGCTGCCGCCGCAATGGTACGAGAATAAAGTGGCGGAATATCACTTTGAAGGTGCAGGGAAAGTTGTAGATGCTTTCAATTTGCAGCGTGAGGACATCCTACAGCAGTTTAGCCCATGGTCAGCTACCTGGGGGTTGGATGTCTGGGATTGGATTTACTTCGGGAGAAAGCAATTGCTGAGTATTGAGGAACGGCGAAAGAATATCCAGCAAAAGCACTGGTCGTATCTTGGATTTACTCCAAGCGTGCTGCGTGCAATTGGGTTGAGTTCCTCGTCATTCAAGCATGTCCAGATGGTCGAGGATTACGGCAAAAAGGTGATTCGGTACGTTTACCCGATGGAGGACCGATTTGATACAAAGAACGCTGTTCAAGCTGTTGAGAGGATCAGACCAGTACATTGTAATGGTGTCACCTTTGAACCTGTGGTGTCCGAAAAAATCGAGCTGCGAGACGTCTTAGTTGTCGGGATAAAGGAGTATCACAAGGTCTATGAGTTTCGAGTAGGTATGACACCTATTAAACGCTATGAGGAGGTCGTGAAATGATCCTGCCAAGCTATCTGCAAACCGTCCGGAATGACCTGCTGGCTAGGGTGTCGGGCGGCGACATTTTGATAAACGGCTCAGTTTCAGTACCTGTACAAGCTGTGGAGATTGCTTCGCACCCAATTGCAGGCATAAAAGACGGGATAGCACTACAAGTATCTGCCCAACATGTATCCAGCGTTCCAGTCATTACGAATGTGAAGTTGCGAACGCGTACCGGAGCTGTGGTTGCTGAGAAAAAAGGAACCATTGAAATGAACGGGGCGCAGTTCGTAAACCTGACCTTTGTTATTGAAGCGAGAGGAGGGATGTAGGTGTCCTATGTAGCAAAGACGGATTGGAAGCAAGACGATCCTGTGACCGAACACGACATTAACCGTTGGGAGCGAGGGATTGCGGATGCTCACGCGGAGCTTGAGGTGTTGAAAGCAGATGTTTCGAACTTGAAAGTCCGAGTGAATACAATCGAATCCACTTTGCCTGACGGATTCGTACACAACAATTTCAACGATGACCTTTCTACTATCAGCTTTATCAGGGTGATTCGGGGCTACTATAACGAAGCTCAGAGTCGGCTGGAGGTTTAAGTGGTAAAAACAAGAATGGGTCATAATAACGGCCGTTTGCAGAAGGAAGGAGGATGCGTGTGGCACCAGTAATAGGAACGGACGTGCTTGGGAGGAGAACTTACACTTTTCTATATACGGGAACAGCAGAAGCTTGGACGGTTCCTGATGGAGTAAAAAAAATCAAGATTGAAGCATGGGGGGCACAAGGTCCGTCAGTTTTAGCAGGCGCGACTGCTGGCGGTAAAGGCGGTTATGCCGTTGGTGAGTATGTACCATCTGCTGGACAAGTGTTAAATATTTTTGTTGGTGGGACGCTTACTGGTTTCAATGGCGGTGGAGGAAAAAGGTCTGGTACTAGCAGCAATACTAACGGCGGCGGCGCCAGTGACGTGCGAGTTGGAGGATCAGCCCTTGCTAATCGAATTATTGTTGCAGGTGGTGGTGGTGGCGGGTATGGGAATGCCGAATCGTGGGGCAAAGGCGGTGATGGCGGAGGACTGACAGGTGCAGATGGGGCTTTTAACTACATCAAAGCAACTGGCGGAACACAGTCGTCTGGAGGACAAGGAGGATCAAACGCTAACGGTACAGGTAGCGACGGTTTGCCTGGTACGCTCGGAACTGGAGGAGCATCTGGCACCCAGGGCGGCGGAGGCGGAGGCGGTTACTATGGTGGTGGTGGAGGAAATGTTGGTGGCGGAGGCGGCGGATCATCTTATATAGGAACGCTGACTAATGCTTCGACAACTCCTGGTCTACGCAGTGGTGACGGTCTTGTTGTTATTACCTTGTTTAACACTCCACCATCACTAACACTCACGTCCCCTTCCAATAATCAAACATTGACGGAAGGCAGCGTCTATAAGCTAGAGGGCACAGTATCCGATGTGGACGCTGGTCAGTCATTGTCTGTCAAATACTCTATAGCTGGCGGACCAACACAGACAATCGCCCTTGGTACATCTGATGGGTCAAATCCTAAGTCATTTAGTAAAACACTGACATACTCTCAGGGGCGTTTCTGGGACGGACAGACGGACGTTTCTGGCTTGTTACCAACTGAGACGGCATCGATTCAGATTTGGGCAAATGACGGAACAGACGATTCAGCCAAGCAAACGCGGAATTTCACTGTAGTACAAGAAGACGGAAAAATTTTCGTTCCGGTCAATGTGGTATCGTCTACTTACCTCGTTTCCCGCATGGCAAGACCTGCGAGGCTCGCTAATGGAAAGATGGTAGGGGTGGTCAGAGACTCAACTACATGGTATCTATATCAGTCATTGGACAACGGAAAAAACTGGACGCTAGCTAAATCCCCCAGCATGACGAACATTCAGGACATTTCATTGGCTTCTTTCGGAAACTACATTTACGTAATTGTCGCTTTCCAAAACCAACACGTAAGAATCTACGCTTACGATAATTTTACTTATATAGGCGAAGCGCTGGTTGAAACAGGACAAAATGCCATTGGTTCTGTAAATGCTGCTATCACCTTGGACGGCAAAAAACTATGGTGGTCAGCTACTACAAAAAACATCACCTATCCCAGCAATTTCAACGTTCGCGCTGGTTCCATCCCAATCAACACCGATGGAACCCTTGGCACACCAAGCGCAACGGTGCAGGTAACAGCAATCAATGCTTCTGGATATGACCACACATCTCCTAGCTTGTGTTTTGACAAAAACGGACGACCTGTAATAGCTTATGTGTTCACAGCGGTACATGTGCAAGGGAGATTGTTCAATGGAACTAACTGGGAAGATCCATTTTCTATTTATAATAGTGTTTCCCACCCGCAGGCATCTCCCCAAATCGTCAAATCACCCAATGGAAAACTACACGTCGTATGGCAGGGTACTGATTTTACGAGTCCCGAAATGATCCGATATTGCAATTCTGTTGAAGGACCTGTATGGGCGACACCTCAAATACTTGTTGCTGGCAAAAATCCCAGCATCACCAGCGACAAAAATGGCAAGCTGATCATTACCTACGAAGAAGGCGGATACATCAAGCGGATCGAGTCAACGAACGAGTTCGCGTCATTCAGCGGTCCGTTCATCGACAACATGGGGATTAATCCAGCAACGTTCTATGACCCAACATTCCAGACGGATTTCGTGATTCCACCGACAATCTACCAGACAACAGGAGCGGTCAGATATCGCGGTGTTTTAAACCTCAACAAAAAGCCTGTCGTCACACTGAACACCCCGGATAATCAGACACTGACGGAAAATGCTACTCTAAATGTACTCGGTGAAGCTGTTGATGAGGACGCTGGCAATGTCGTCACTGTATGGTACAAAATCAATAGCGGACCTGCTCAGGCGGCTGCATCCGGCATATCGGATGGTAGCACGCCTATTTTGTTTGATAAGACGCTTACCTACAAAAACAAGCGTATTTACCTTGGCACAATTGATCTTACGGGGATAGACCTTGCCGAGAATACCGATCATACCCTTACTGTCTTGGCAGAGGACAACAAGCCGGGTAAGAGCTTGGAAATCGTGCGTAAGTTTAGAGTCGTATGGAATCGACCACCAGTGATCGATGGTGAAGACAAAGACCTGGGCATCTTCATGCAACCCCCAACCGTGAACTATTCAGCCACTGATCCAGAGGGCAACACTTTCACTTTTAGCGAGTATCTGAACGGAAAACAAATCAGGTCGTTTACGGGCGTAGCTGGACAGCAATACAAAGTAGAAATCAGTCATGATGCTTGGATTCGATTGGATTTAGACGTGAAGCATCAAATCAAGATCGTTGCCACGGACAGCGCAGGAATCTCATCCGAACGGATTTATACATTCACCCGAACAGAGACTCATATCGAATTTATGCTAGAGTTCGGAAATCCTGATATTAAAGCAGACTTTACACTAGATGGGATGCCCTTGCGTGTCCTGGTGACACTTGAAAGATACTTACCAGAAGGCTCGTCCATTGAAAGTGTAAAAGTCTGCAATAACTACTTAGATGAAGTACCTACATGGGAAGATTGCACAGGGGCAGTAAAGGGAAATCGAGGCTACTTGTTTACCAATAAGGTTAAAACAGCTCCCGAATGGGCTATTAATCTATGGGTAACAATCGACAAAGGAACAGCTAAGGAACGTGTACTTGTAAATGGTTATGGGGGTGCGTTCGATTAATGAAGATGCAAAATAAAGAGGCTATTTCGGTGATTAGAGAACAGCAACAAACAGATCCAGTTATGACGATTGGTCAGGAGCTCTCCTCACTCAAAACTAGTAATATCCAAAAAGAAGCGCTAATCCAAACGATGGGGAAGCAGCTTGCCATGGTTAAGCTTGAGCTAATCCAATTGAGAGGGGGTGGTAACTAATGGCATTCTGGGAACTGGCGTTTAGCATGAAGTGGATTACAGCAGAGAAGTTGCGACTGGCTGTAAAAACAACAGAAAATCCTTTTGGAGAAATATCCCCGGAAGAATTCAAGCAAATCACTAGCCAAGATTTTTAAGCTAGTGATTTTTTATTTCAACAATACCTTGAGCCAGCCTCGTTCCTAGCGGGGCTATTTTTGTGCCCCGAGGGGGTGAGGAGGAAGATCTCATGTCAAACAATGAGATGCAGGTACTATCTGATATCAGAGAGCGGATTGTCCGAGTAGAGACAAAACTGGACTCTATGACTGATGTTCGTGCTACAGCGGAAGAGGCGAAAGAGAAAGCAAATGAAGCTCTTCAATATGGGAAATCAGCGCATCATCGATTGAACGAAGTTGCTGATAATCAAAAATGGCTCTGGCGTACGGTTATTGGTGCGCTGATCGCTGGAGCAATAACATTGCTGTGGAAGGGGATGGCGGTATGAAGACGTTCCTTAATGACAGAGATGGTGTTAGTGAGAAGGACTATCTGCTCCTGATCGCAAGCACTGTCTTTTTTCTTTTCGTAGCGATTGGGCTTATTCTGTCGTTGCTAGGTAAGCCTGTAAGTTCGGGCTACCTTGCTCTATTGGATATGATGGCTCCAGTCCTAATGACGGTTGCAGGTGGCGTATTCGGTGTACGAGCAGTGCAAGAGTACCGCAAACCACGTTCCAGCGAGCATGACACGGAAGGAGAGGACTACGATGCACGTGTCTAAAGTAGACGAGATACTCAAAGGATACCGTGTAACAAGCCCATATGGACCGCGTGCAGATCCGTTTACAAACAAGCAGGTATTCCACACCGGGATTGACCTGGTTAAAAAACATCGATCACCAATCCATGCCTTTGTCACAGGTGTCGTCACGCACGCAAAAGAAGGTGTAAAAGGATCAGGATTCGGGGGCTTTGGAATTGTAGTAGCTGTTAAAGACCGGAACGGCTGCACACACTTATATGCCCATCTACACAGTGCATCCGTCAAGGTTGGTGACCAGGTCAAGTGTGGAGACGTCGTCGGACTGCAAGGCAGTACTGGACGTAGCACCGGATCACACCTGCATTACGAGGTTCGGCGCGGTGGATTCGGTACACATACCGATCCTGTAGCGTATTTGCAAGAATATTACCAATCTGTTGATAAACCTGTGGATAGAGGAGATGAGGACGCAGTGAAAGCACTGGAACCGTGGAAGCTCCAACTCGTAGACAAGGCGTTGGACAGCCTTGCTAGCAAGAAGGATACGGAAGGAAAAGCCTTGATCAACAACGCAGAAGAGTGGAAAAAACGATTACGAACAGAGCCACAGGAGGTCTTGAATGACCTACCGTGGCTCTTGTTTGTCCTTGTGGATCGAGCTACCAATACACCGGATTTTCTTGTCCAACAAGAGGAGGATGTAGATCATGAGCGAAGAGTTTAAACGCAAACTTTCATCACGTAAACTGTGGATGGCAGTGGCCGCCTTTATCACGAGCGTGCTGGTCCTGTTTGGAATGGACGGTGACACGATTACGAAGGTAACCGCCATGATTACGGCTCTAGGCTCTGTTGTCGCGTACATGGTGGCTGAAGGATTCGTGGATGCAGAGCGTATCAAGAATGATGAAGGAGATTCGGAAGTTACATCAGTAAAAAGCCAATAATTACAGTAGCCCTCCTTCGGTGAATTCTGGGGAGGGCTTTGGTAATTGCTTATAATGCCTTCGTTTTTAGCGATTTTATCTCTTTTTTGATCCACTTGAAGATAAAGTCCCGACAATCTTCAAGGTTAGTGAAACTTTGATTCAGATACTCAGAAGTTATTACCTCGCCAGTAGGCTTTCGGATTTTAAAGGTATATAGTTTGAAATCCGGGTGATCTTTTTTGTACGGTTTTTCAATTCGTGCATAATAAAATTGATATCTGCCTTGCCAAATATCATGGTCGATTCGCTTATCCCTTGTTAATAGCTGGAAGTGCATTTTTCATCACCGATTCAATTTTTTATAAGATGCAAATTTTATAACTAAGATATTACCCCATTTCAGGACAAAAGCGGTAAATAATACACGACTTTTTTCCTGGATAGGTAATAAAGCTTGTTCAGAAAAATTGCGAAGTCCCTCCTTCGGAGATCCGGGGGAGGTTTTTTTATTTGCACATTCCCCTCATGTTCAAGGGCTAAGACTGGTCGTTGATCGGGGGAGGGCTTTTCTATTTTATGGAACAATTGTATGATTGAGAAAAACGAGGTGATAGAATGTTCAACCACATTCTAAAGGATATTGGTGAACGCGGCACCGTACTGAGTTTTGACCTCGGGGAAAGACCGTATCTTTTTGACGCCGGAGAAAGAGGGCAAGTTTTGTGTACAGACCCCGAATGGCGTTTGCAAGATGGTCCTGGTTGGCAAATGTATGGGCCACCAGATGGCTGGGAAAAAATATTACAATTTGGACCTATAGAGACTGGCTCGGCATTGCTCCACTAAAAAGTGGGGCTTTTCCTTTTTCGTCATCCATCATAAGACAGGAATAAACGCTTGTGTAAAGGTGAGAGAATGGAGATCAAATTTAGCCCTAGATAGTGTGACGACAGCTCGTGGAACGACTCAAGGGGATAAGAAACGGATTTACAAGCACACATGGACCTGGCTGGTATCACATATGTATAGATACTTGAGGGAACGAACTTGGAAAAAGAAAAAAGAGTAAAGGATTCGAGCTGACTCCTGTTTATTCATACTAAGCGTTCATGATTTTACAAATTTTTATTTTTTGATTCGACATGTTTTTACAACCTTTTCAAGTAATTACCATTATTATGATTAAGAGAATATTGATTTGAGGTGATATTATCAAAAAAATTCTCTTGGTTATACTTCTTGCGCTGTTGGCATTCAGTTTTTTTGATCTTGACGTTAGCATGGGAATAAGTAAAAAGGTTTCTGTAGTTATCACAGTTGCGGTTGTTGCTTGGATGACCTATCTAGACTATAAGGGTGGAGGAAAGACAAGTGAAAAAAAATAAAATAACTAAATCGTTACTAGCAGTTGCATTGACTACAGCTTTTCTATTTACTGGATACTCTCAGGTAGCCGTACCTAGTGTTCATGCAGCAGAACAAATTAATGACCGTAATCTTGATCTACTGCTTGAAATTGCAAAATCTGATTTGGAAGAAAAGACCTTTATTAAGAATGGTCTAGTTGTAAATGGTTACAACAACTACAAAGAAGCGGGAGTTAGCAAAGAAGCATTTGAAGAATTCGAAAAGACTATTGTCTTCGCAAATAACGAAATCAAAAAAGGGAACTTGGTCGTAGGCAAGAATATATTAGATACAAAAGCAAATGTAATAAACACAAATTCAGCTTGCAGTTCAAAGAATTCAGCAAAAAACATACAGCCTATGGCGGCTTATCTCGAATACCACGTAAGTGCAAGTAAAGCCGCAAAGATAGGAAAAGCGTTAGCAGGAGGTGCAGGAGCTGCAGCACTAGCTAATTTGGCTGGTGTTCCGCTTATTGTAGCTACAGTCCTTACCGCTTTATACGGGGCAAATGAGATGTGCAATTGGGATAATAATGGATATACCCTTTACTACATAGCAACCCCGATTCCTGCTGGCTTTTGCGTTCCAGATTGATTCTTTTACATTAATTTCAGACTAACAAAAGGCCCCTTCAATTTGAGAAGGGGCCTTTTTGTATTTGCATGTTCGCAATCTGTTCGCATATAATACAAACAAATGTTCCTATTTTGCAGGAGTGGTTACTATGACCCTATCTGATATTGAGCGTAAGGTGCTGCGGATTATTGGAAACTATTCGGCAATGAAACCGAGACCTCCGAGTGTCGACGAGATATGCGTAAAGACCGGAAGAAGCCGTGAAGACGTAATGACGGTACTTGAAGGGTTGGCGCGCGAAGAATACATCGAGTGGCGGCGGGAGGAACCTGACAAGATGGAAGTATATGAAACGTGGGAGCGAAAGGGGCAGGGCAAATGGCCAGCAAGATAGAAAATCCTTTTTCAATGCGTTTTGTGCTGCCAGAGCAGCGGGAGTTGTACCTACAGATGAAGGCGGACGATAGACTCGTAGTCATGCCTATAATCGAGCAAGATGAACTGGAGTCATTAAACTACATTATCAACGATTCAGCGCGGGCAGATTATGCTATTACAGTAACGTGGTGGAAGCAAGTAAAAGGCAACCTGGGAACCACATGCACGATGTGGGGCGTGGTCAAGTGGATTGACCAGAACGGCAGGAGAATAAAGCTTGTGACTGATGAAGATAGCCAGTGGATATCTATGGATCATATAACGGCTGTAAAAGCGGATTAAGGAGGGCTCTATGGCAAAGTCTGCTACACCAAAACGTCCTACAAGAGATGAATTTGAGTTAGAGGAATTAGGGAATCAGCTCGTTGAAGCAAAAGATGATGGAGACGAGAGAGCGTTGACCGTTTGGGGGATGACCGAGAAAGTGCGTGGACGAATCACAGCACTTGATTCGCGTACAAGGCTAGTTCATGTAGAGGAAAACGAAACAGTACGGAAAATTCCCTTCCTAGACATCATGAAGGTGAGTTACGAGTAATTACCAGCGCATGTCTCTCTGGGTATTGATACAATTATAGTGGTGATGCTATATGGAATTTATATACCCAATGCTGCTTGAGCAAAGTGATAAACCATTTTCGGACGGCCGCTACGTCTTCGAGCCTAAAATAGACGGCCACCGCCTAATTTTATCCCGAAGTAACGGCGTGACGCGACTTTATACAAGGCACAACAACGATGTAACAGCGAAATACCCCGAACTCATTACGGACGGTCCTGACATGATTCTTGACGGAGAACTCGCTGTCATGGACCCGAATACGGGTATTCCAGACTTCGAACTAACTATGCAGCGATTCCAGTCTAGCAAGTCCCGTTTGCCGATATCATACGTAGTGTTCGATATTTTACGATACGAGGACGCTGACCTTCGAGGGCTTACTCTAATGGAGCGTAAAGCTGTCCTTGAACGTGCGATAACGGATGCGCCAACAATAAGCAAAATCGCGTACATTGACGGTCGAGGCGAGGACTTATGGGATGCAATTGTTGCTCGAAATATGGAGGGTATAGTCGCCAAGCGCAAGGACGGGAGATACCATGCAGATAAGCGAACGGATGACTTCTTAAAGATCATCAACTATAGCTATGTTGACGTTCATATTGCTGGATGGCGTAAAGGTGACTTCGGATGGTTGGCACATTACAACGGACGACCTGCAGGTGTAATTGAACTTGGTGTTCCTCCTACTCACAAGCAGGCATTTTATGGAGTGGCGAAACAGTTGATCACCGGTGAAGATCGTGAGCATGTTTATATTAATCCGCAAATTAAAGCACGCGTCAAAATGAGAAACTGGACAAAAGGCGGGATGCTGCGCTCACCAGTATTCGTCGATTTTATTCTAGCTGGCTAGAAAATAACCCGTCCCTGTTTTGAGGAGACGGGTTGTTTCAAGTTAATGGCAGATTGGACGCAATGAAAGAATATGATAGACTATTTCAAGTTAGAAAACAAAAATGAACGAGGTGTATATAAATGGGGTTTGCTACAGGGATTGTAGGTCTTCCTAACGTAGGAAAATCGACATTGTTTAATGCCATTACACAAGCGGGCGCTGAATCGGCTAACTACCCGTTCTGTACGATTGACCCGAACGTAGGGATCGTGGAGGTGCCAGACGAGCGTCTGGAAAAGCTGACACAAATCGTTGTACCGAACAAGGTAGTTCCAACTGCGTTTGAATTCGTAGACATTGCAGGCTTGGTAAAAGGCGCGAGCAGAGGTGAAGGACTTGGCAACCAGTTCCTGGGTCACATCCGTGAAGTGGACGCGATTGCCCATGTTGTTCGTTGCTTTGAAGATGAGAACATCACTCACGTAGCAGGTCGTGTCGATCCTTTGAGCGATATCGAGACAATCAACCTGGAGCTGATTTTTGCTGACCTGGACTCTGTTGATCGTCGTATTGACCGCATTGCGCGCAAAGTGAAATCCGGCGACAAGGAATCCAAGCAAGAGTTGGACGTGCTGGAAAAATTGAAAGCAGCATTTGAAGAGGGTCAATCTGCTCGCAGTGTAGAACTCGATGACGAAGAGCGCAAATGGATTCGCGATTTGCATCTGCTGACAATCAAGCCAATGCTGTACGTGTGCAACGTAGCGGAAGACGGCATTAACGATGCAGACAACAACCCGCATGTGCAGACAGTTCGCCAGCATGCAGCGAGTGAGGGTGCAGAAGTGGTTGTCATCAGCGCGAAAGTAGAGGCGGAAATCGCTGAACTCGAGGGCGAAGACAAAGAGATGTTCTTGGAAGAGCTCGGTCTTACTGAGTCTGGTCTCGATCGCTTGATTCGTGCTGCTTACAAACTGTTGGGATTAGTAACTTATTTCACTGCAGGTGTACAAGAAGTTCGCGCATGGACGATTCGTCAGGGTACAAAAGCTCCAGGTGCGGCAGGCGTGATTCATACCGATTTCGAGCGCGGCTTCATTCGTGCCGAAGTGATTGCTTATGATCATCTGGTAGATGCTGGTTCTGTAGCAGTAGCCAGAGAACGTGGGAAGTACCGTCTTGAAGGGAAAGAGTACGTAGTGGCAGATGGAGATGTTATGCATTTCCGCTTCAACGTTTAATACGAAATTCTTGATTCGTTATAGGCGTTTTGCTATAATACGATAATGCGAGTATTTATGGAGTGCATGTTTTGTGCGTTTCGTTTTAGCACTCGCTCCTTGCCCGAACAGGGCCGCTAAAGTCCATAAGGAGGTGAAAAGGTATGCGCCAATACGAAGTAATGTATGTATTGCGTCCAGACCTTGAAGAAGAGAAAGTAAAATCCAATGTAGCTCGTTACAGCGATGTTGTAACCAACTATGGTGGCGAAATCTCTAAGCTTCAAGAAATGGGTAAACGTCGTCTTGCGTACGAGATCAACAAGTTCCGTGAAGGTTACTACGTTTTGATGAACTTCAAAGCGAACTCCGATGCTGTTGCGGAAGCTGAGCGTCTGATGAAAATCAATGACGACGTAATCCGCTTTATGTTTGTTCGTGATGAGAAGTAATCATTGTCGCGATCAGAGGGGGAACCAAGATGAATAAAGTCATTCTCATCGGCAACCTGACGAAAGATCCTGAACTTCGCTACACGCCAAATGGCGTTGCCGTTGCTACTTTTACTGTGGCCGTCAATCGTCCCCGCACCAATCAAGCGGGAGAAAGAGAAACGGACTTCATTAACATTGTCGCTTGGCAAAAACTTGCCGACCTGTGCGCAAGCTATTTGCGTAAAGGTAGACAAGCAGCCATCGAAGGACGTATGCAAACACGTTCCTATGATAATAAAGAAGGTAAAAAGGTATACGTGACGGAAGTCGTTGCGGAGAACGTTCAATTTTTGGGCGGTCGAGGCAATGAATCTGGCGGAGACAATTCCGGATACGATCCAGGACCAGGCATGGGTGGGGGTAACAAACCATCCGGTCAACGAAATAATGACTACGATCCGTTTGGTGATCCTTTCGCGAGTGCAGGCAAGCCGATCAACATTTCAGATGATGACTTGCCGTTCTAGTATCGTATAACTTTCACATTCCTAAGAGGGAGGGACTATCATGGCACGCAAAGGACGTCCTAATAAGCGTCGTAAAGTATGCTTCTTTAAAGTGAACAAAATCAAGCACATCGATTATAAAGATGTTGACTTGCTGAAAAAGTTCATCAGCGAGCGCGGCAAAATCTTGCCACGTCGTGTAACTGGTACTTCTGCGAAGTATCAACGTGCACTGACAATCGCAATCAAGCGATCCCGTCAAGTAGCACTGTTGCCTTACACTGCTGAATAAGTTGCAAAAGCTATAAAAAGGGGGGCACAATTGCGTGGCCCTCTTTTTTCCATAGTTTTCTATGGAAAGTGTACATGAGACATGAATAATGAGGTGCTGACATGCCGTCCAAAACGAAACACTTGGCTGAAAATGCCCTTATGCTGGGTATCGCACTGGTGCTGTTGTTTCTCGGTACATATACCATACTGGGAGGACTCGTCAGTTTCCTGATACCTCTGCCTTTTATCCTTTTGGCAGTAAATCGAACAGTACGTAACATGGTATGGATTTCCCTTGCCTTTACGTTTCTGGGCTGGATCATTACGGGTCCGTTTGCGGCTACACTTGCTTTTTCAAGTGCAGTTTGGGGTTCAGTCATGGGGATTTTTTATGCGAGAAAAGGAACGGCTCTTTCGGCGATTGTGGCAGGGGCAGGCGTTGCCTTTTTAAGTGTCGTTTCTATGATGGCATTTATGGCATTCGGGATGAACGTTGATTTTAATGCCATCACGCAAGAAGTTGCTAAGCTACGTCCAGCAATGGTGCCAAAAGAGCAGTTTGATCAGCTTCTTGAACTGGGCAAAATCGTCTTGCCTACGAGTCTTGTCATGTTCAGCTTTTTATCGAGCGCCATTATTCATGGGTTGGCGAGTCTGATTGGACGCCGTCTGCGTAGACCGATTCCAGCATTGAAGCCCATTCGGGAATGGAGCTTCCCACGATCATTGCTTTATTACTACTTCATTGCGATGATTAGTCTTTTGTTGTTTGCCGAAAGCATGCAGGGAACGTTTTGGGAAATCGCCTTGATGAACCTGAAAGTCATGCTGGATGCGATTTTTGTTTTGCAGGGCTTGAGTTTTTGTCTGTTTGCAGCCTATTTATACGGCTGGAAGAGACTGACTCCTGTGCTCGTTGTCTGTCTATTTATTTTTCCACCCCTAAGTACTATACTTAGTCTAGTAGGGATATTTGACCTAGGAATTCGTTTGCGTGAAAAACTGGAAACAAGAGTGAAGAGGGGCTGAGGAAATGCCCAAGTTCCTGTTAAAGCGTTGGTACGGGATGCACATGGTCCTGGCACTCAGCTTTAGCTTGCTGTTGTTGGGGATTTTGACCTTGTTCCATTGGATGTACGGGGCGATCGGCATAGTTTGCTTGATTGGCTTGGTTCTTTACGCTCTTCAAGCAGAAAAGGGGTTCCAACGAGACTTGCGCCTGTACTTGGCGACGGTCACCCATCGCGTGAAGAAGGCGGGAGAAGGCGTTATCCAGGAACTGCCGATCGGAATTCTTTTATACAACGAGGAAAAGGCAATTGAGTGGGTAAACCCGTATATGACGCATATGTCCGGGGATGAAACCATGATCGGGAAAAGCCTTCAAGAGGTATTCCCGCAACTGGTTTGGAAGCCGGAGCAAAAACGGCTGGAGTTTACTTATAACGAGCGGGTATACGAAGTCATTGTTCGGTCCGATGAGCGTCTTTTGTATTTCAAGGACATTACGGATTTCAAAGAATTGACGACTCGTTACCATCGAGAAAAGGCTGCACTTGCCATCATTCACCTCGACAACTTGGACGAGGTTGGACAAGTCATGGATGATCAGAGCCGTACGCTGCTCTCTACAAGCGTGGCTGGTGTGATTACAGAGTGGGCCAACAAACATGGCATATATCTTCGCCGAATCACAGCCGACAAGTTTTTGGCTCTGATGGAACGTGAAGCACTTGATAAATTGGAAGAATCGCGATTTGACATTCTCGATGTAGTACGGGAGATGACGGCTGACAACAAGATTCCGATTACGCTCAGTATCGGGGTTGGAGCGGCCGCTACCACTTACATTGAGCTGGGACAAATGGCGCAATCAAGCTTGGATATCGCATTAGGGCGCGGTGGCGACCAGTGTGCGGTTAAGATTGGCAACAAGCTCACTTTCTACGGTGGGAAATCGAATGCGGTGGAAAAGCGGACACGTGTCCGGGCTCGTGTTATTGCACATGCTTTGCGTGATCTCATTCATGAGGCGGAGCACGTCATTGTCATGGGGCATAAACAGCCTGACATGGATTCCATCGGGGCATCACTTGGTGTATTGAAGGCTGTGCAGCTGCACAATAAAACGGCTTATATTGTCATGGATGAAGGCAATCATTCTGTCGAGCGTCTGATGAAAGAGATTTATGCCAATGAAGAGTTGGCTGAGACCTTTATCACGCCAGAACAGGCAATCCGACTCATCTCCGGTCGCACATTGCTGGTAGTCGTCGATACACATCGACCATCGCTGGTGATTGAGCCGAAGCTGTTGACGGAAACGAGCCGAATTGTGGTGATCGACCACCATCGACGTTCGGAGGAGTTCATTGAGCCAGTACTCTTGTATCTGGAGCCGTATGCTTCTTCGACGGCCGAGCTTGTTACGGAGCTCTTGCAATATCAGAGTGAGCGATTGAATATCGACAATCTGATTGCAACGGCACTGTTAGCAGGGATTGTGGTGGATACCAAAAGCTTTGCCTTCCGCACAGGTTCACGGACCTTCGAAGCGGCGTCTTTCCTTCGCCGGAACGGGGCTGATACCGCGGCTGTCCAGCGTCTGTTGAAGGAAGATCTGGGACAGTATGTGAAGCGGGCAAAAATCATCATGAATACGGAAACGTACCGTGACAACATGGCGATTGCCATAGGCGATCCGTCTGAGGATTACACGCAGGTACAGGTGGCGCAAGCTGCTGAGCAGCTACTCACCTTGTCAGGTATCCAGGCGTCGTTTGTTGTTGCAGAGCGATCCGACGATACGATCTTGATCAGTGGACGTTCTCTGGGCGACATCAATGTTCAGTCGATCATGGAACTGCTGGGTGGAGGCGGTCACCTCACTGGTGCTGCGACACAAATTCAAGGCATATCAATTAAAGAAGCAACACGTCGTTTGAAAGAAGCGATTGACTCGGTCGTATAGGCCAAAATATAAAGGGGGAAACGATGATGAAAGTCATTTTTCTTCAAGATGTAAAAGGCCAAGGGAAAAAAGGCGAAGTTAAGGATTTGTCAGAGGGCTATGTACGCAACTTCTTGATGCCAAAAAAGCTGGTAAAAGAAGCGACAGATAGCAACGTGAAAACGCTCGACGCTCAAAAGCGCAGCGAAGATAAGCGCAAGGAGCAAGAAAAGCTGGATGCTCAGGAGCTGGGCAAAAAGCTGGAAGAGCTGACAGTGAAAGTAACAGGAAAAGCAGGCGAAGGTGGTCGCTTGTTCGGTGCAATTTCCAGCAAACAAGTAGCGCAAGCGCTGGAAGATCAGTATAAAATCAAAGTAGACAAGCGTAAGCTCGAAATGGATGCAATCCGTGCTTTGGGCGTGACGCAAATCAAAGTAAAACTGCACAACGAAGTAACGGTGACTCTGAAAGTACACGTTGTGGAAGAATAATGTCTCAATTGTGGGGGGTGTGACGTGAGCGACCTGTTTTTGGATCGTGTGCCGCCACAGAACAAGGAAGCGGAACAATCGGTACTGGGTGCCGTGTTCTTGTCTAAGGAAGCTTTAATCACGGCCATTGAGATTCTCCGTCCGGAGGATTTTTACAAGACAGCGCATCAGCGCATCTTTCAAACGATGGTGGACCTGTATGAAAAAGGCGAACCTGTCGATCTGGTTACGGTTACAGCGGATCTACAGGATCACAAGCTGCTGGATGAAGTCGGCGGGGTTACGTATCTCACGGAAATCGCCAGTTCAGTTCCAACGGCTGCCAACATCGAATACTACGCAAAAATTGTAGAAGAAAAATCACTGCTTCGTCGATTGATTCATACAGCTACCAAGATTGCCAATGACGGCTACTCCCGTGAGGATGATGTCACGCAGATCATCGCGGATGCGGAGAAGTACATCATGGAGATCGGCCAAAATCGTAACAGTGGTGGTTTTACACCGATTCGTGATGCCCTTCTGGAAACGTATGAGCGGATTGAGTTTTTGAGTCAGCGACGCGGTGATATTACCGGGATTTCTACGGGATACACAGATTTGGACAAGATGACAGCAGGATTGCAACGCAGTGACCTGATTATCTTGGCGGCCCGTCCTTCCGTAGGGAAGACGGCTTTTGCCTTGAATCTCGCGCAAAACGTAGCAGCCCGTGCAGGTGAGACCGTAGCCATCTTCTCCTTGGAGATGGGTGCTTCTCAGCTAGTTCAGCGTATGATTTGTGCGGAGGGCAATCTGGATGCGTCCCGGATGCGTTCCGGTACACTGGAGGAAGACGATTGGCAAAAGCTGACGATGGCAATCGGTACGCTGGCGAAAGCGCCGATTTACATCGACGATTCACCTGGGGTTACTGTACAGGACATCCGGGCAAAATGCCGTCGCCTTCAGACAGAGAGAGGCTTGGGCTTGATCCTGATCGATTACCTTCAGCTGATTCATGGACGAGGCAAAGGAGATAACCGTCAGCAGGAAGTATCTGAGATCTCTCGTACGCTTAAAGGGATCGCGCGTGAGCTGAACGTGCCGGTTATCGCCCTGTCGCAGTTGAGCCGTGGTGTAGAGCAACGGCAGGACAAGCGACCGATGATGTCCGATATCCGTGAGTCGGGGTCGATTGAGCAGGACGCCGATATCGTTGCCTTCTTGTACCGTGATGACTACTATGACAAGGAATCAGAAAACAAGAACGTTATCGAAGTCATTATCGCCAAACAGCGTAACGGCCCGACCGGAACGGTAGAGTTGGCGTTTCTGAAGGAATTCAACAAATTCGTTAACTTGGATCATCGTTTTCGAAATCAAGCAGGTTAATAGTTGGAATGGAAGAAAAGCCGGAGAAATTCCGGCTTTTTTTTCTATATTGAATTGCCGAACATATTAAGAATTAACTATATGAATGTTCGTATTTAGCGTTGACACAGGGAGTCTCGTTTAGTAAACTTAGATTGTTTCAGGCCCGAAAAGACATGATAATATCAGGAGGTGTTTTTCGATGTCAACAGTCGTTGTCGTCGGAACCCAGTGGGGCGATGAAGGTAAAGGTAAAATTACAGACTATCTAGCTGAAAGTGCAGAGGTAGTGGCTCGTTATCAAGGCGGTAACAACGCAGGCCATACCATTATTTTTGATGGTAACAAGTATAAGTTGCATTTGATTCCATCTGGAATTTTTTATAGTGACAAGACCTGCGTAATCGGAAACGGTATGGTAATCGATCCGAAAGCATTGGTAAAAGAGCTGGAGTACATTCACAGCTTCGGTTTTTCTACAAGCAATTTGAAAATTAGTGATCGCGCGCATGTGATCCTGCCATACCACATCAAGCTGGATGGCGTAGAGGAAGATAGCCGCGGTGCTAACAAAATTGGTACGACCCGTAAAGGTATCGGACCTGCTTACATGGATAAAGCTGCGCGTATCGGTATTCGTATCGCTGATTTGTTGGATCGCGATGAGTTTGCTCGCAAGCTTGAGCGCAACCTGGCAGAGAAAAACATGCTGCTGGAGAAGCTGTACAACACAACTGGCTTTGAGCTTCAAGAAATTCTGGATGAATACTTGGCTCTGGCAGAAATCATTCGTCCTTACGTAACCGATACATCTGTTGTCCTCAATGATTCTATTGATAGCGGCAACCGCGTATTGTTTGAAGGTGCACAAGGCGTATTGCTCGATATTGACCAAGGTACGTATCCTTACGTAACGTCCTCCAACCCAATTGCGGGTGGCGTGACGATCGGTTCTGGTGTAGGACCAACCAAGATTCACCAAGTAATCGGGGTGGCAAAAGCTTACACAACACGTGTAGGTGATGGTCCGTTCCTGACTGAGCTGAATGATGCAACCGGCGATCATATTCGTGAGGTTGGTTTCGAATATGGTACAACAACAGGTCGTCCACGCCGCGTAGGCTGGTTTGACAGTGTTGTCGTTCGTCATGCTCGTCGTGTCAGCGGTATCACCGGTTTGGCGATCACCAAGCTGGATACATTGTCTGGCATTGAGACATTGCGTATTTGCACAGCGTACAAATACAATGGAGAAATCATCGAGTCGTTCCCGGCGAACCTCAACCTGCTGGCGAAATGCGAGCCAGTTTATGAGGAGCTGCCAGGTTGGACAGAGGATATCACAGGCGTTCGCAATCTGAACGACTTGCCAGAAAACGCTCGTCACTACATCGAGCGCATCACGCAACTGACTGGTATTCCAATGTCGATCTTCTCCGTAGGACCAGATCGTGAACAAACAGTCGTTGTCCGTGGCATTTACGGATAAGCTATCGGCTATATAATAGAAGAGAAAGCTGTCGAGTATTCGGCAGCTTTCTTTTTTTGCAAGGGACAGACACGAAACGGCACCCTCTGGGCATATGGTTAGACATAGGGAGAAATGGAGAGGTGATCATGATGATGGGTTTTGGATTTGACCAAAAGGCCATGAAGCTGCTGGGCAAAAATGTACAGGTAAAGATGATCAATGGCGTCGTCATCAAGGGAACCATGACTCATTTCAATAATGGCTACTTATGCTTTATCACCACATACAAACAACCAAATGACGCCGAGAAAACGAAAATACGCAGACTTGCGTTAAAAGACGTTACCTCGATGCAAGAGGTGTGAGTCAGAGATGTTCATAACGAAATAAGCCATCTTTCCTAGTCAGCAGTTAAGGGAAGATGGCTATATTTATTTTAGATCATGCCTCCATATGATCGGATGATCTCAGTCGCAAGATCACCTTGTTCCTCTGGTACGACTGCCGTTAACAAGACACTGCGATTCAAATTGTCATCGCCTCGATCGGCCATGCCGCTGGCGTCTGGATCTACTGCGGCCATGACACTTGCATCCCTGCCGCTTGGGAAGTCAGCTGCCAGTGTTAGGTTGCCCAAGCTGGGAAAATCTCCAGATATGGGATTCAGGATCTGTTCGTTTCCGTCACCAGGGAATTGTCCGATTCTGTCGATCTGAATGGTGGAAAAACCAGCTTGTCGAAGTGCTTTTTCTGCCTTTTGGGCATCATCTTCGGTGTGAAATCCTGCAAGAATGTTACGTTCCTTCACGTATATCAGCCTCCAGATATGATAAATACTACCAATTGTTTGTACATATAGTGACTCTATGTCTATTTTTTTATTCGACAGCAATTTACACTTGATGTTGTCGTTAATCTTATGGTAAAGTCGACATAGTTGGTTTCTTTAGGCAATTTGGCAGATAAATGGAAACTAAATTATGGGATTTACGACCTAGTCGATAAATTAAAAATTTTCAGGAAATGGAACGAGCAAGTTGTATCTGTTTTCAGGAGGGACAAGTTATGCATTGGTCGGAATGGAAGGCCAAGCTGCAGGAACGGTCATCACGAATCGTTCGGGATTGCAGTGATCTGGCGAAACGTACAATGAAACGTACAAGCTCTTACATCCAGTCACATAAAAAACAGTCGCTTTCAATTGCGGCAGGTCTAGTTTTGACGATTGCTGCTGGAGCATCTGCACAATACTATTACACAAGCAATGTCAATTCTGTCTACCATGTCAGTGTAAACGGTAAAGAGATTGGCGTGGTAAATGATCCAAATGTGATACATAACTGGACAGTAGAAAAGCTGGAAGAGGAAAAGGAAAAAACAGGTCTCAACTTGCAATTGGCTGACTATATCACATTCGAAGAAGAGCGTGATTTCAAGGCACCGTTCAATAACGATGCTGCTCTACAAGCTCTGGCATCCGTAGCGGATATCAAGGTTCAGGGTGTTAAGCTGACGATTGACGGTAAAGTGGTAGGTTACATGCCCGATCAGCAATCGGCTGATCAAGTACTGGCTGAAGTGAAGCAAAAATACTCCGGAGTTCCTGCAACGACAGGGAATAAGGCTGTTGTAGCAGCAGCATCCACAGTCCCAGTCAAACCAAATCCGGTAAAAGAAGTCGCATTTAAAGAAAACGTAGAGATGCAAACCGAAACAGTTGATGCATCTCAAATTTTGTCTGCCGAAAAACTCGAGGAGTTGCTGGTAAAAGGCACCTTCAAGGACATGAAGCACACGGTCGTAGAAGGCGATTGCATCGGTTGCATCGCGAAGAAATACGGCATTACATCAAAAGATATTTACGCGAACAACCCAGGTGTTACGGAAAATACCGTCCTTAAATTAGGACAAGAAATTAATGTAACCGCGGTGCGTCCACTGGTTACTGTACAAGTCAAAGAAGAAGTAGATCAACAAGAGGTTATTGCTTTTAATACCCAAATTAAAAACAATGACAAGGTTCCTAAAGGCGAAACGAAAGTCGTACAAGAAGGTAAAAACGGCAGTAAAACAGTTAAGTACGAAGTTGTGAAAGAAAATGGACAAGTCGTTAATCGTAAAGTCATCAAACAAGATGTAACTGTGCAGCCTGTAACCCAAATTATGGAGCGCGGTACAAAAGTTATCCCATCGCGCGGTACAGGTCGTTTGAGCTGGCCTGCTAGCGGTTATATCAGCAGTGGCTTCGGAAAACGCTGGGGAAGCATGCATAAAGGGATTGATATTGCCGGTGCTGGTTCTGTCATGGCGGCAGACAATGGACGTGTCACATTCGCTGGTTGGAATGGTGACTATGGGAAATCGGTTATCATCGACCACGGCAATGGAATGAAGACATTGTACGGTCACATGAGTGTTATTAATGTGAAGGCCGGCGATGTTGTTAGTCAAGGAAAGAAAATCGGCGTAAAGGGTTCTACTGGGCAATCGACCGGCGTCCACCTGCATTTTGAGGTTCTACAGAATGGACGAAATCAAAACCCGATTCGTTACTTAAAATAGACTAGTAATTTATGGATAGGAAAGGGCAACTCTTAGGAGGGGCCCTTTTTTTGCTGGGAGGGATTGAATGCCAGGCCCTTCTTTACGTGGCATACATGGTGTATTGTAGAGGAATAGTGACGGTCAAAGTGGAATCCTTGAAGAGGCAGTTTGAGAGGAAACAAAAGACTGTTGAACACGTACTTACAGAAAAAGGAGGGCGCAGGATGGCAAAACTCCTCGTAGTTGACGATGAAAAACCGATTGCAGATATTTTGAAATTCACGTTTGAAAAAGAAGGATATCAGGTCGTATGCGCCTACGATGGTGATGAGGCACTTGTCGTGGTCAAGGATGAGCGACCAGATCTGATTTTATTAGATGTTATGCTTCCGGGCAGAGACGGAATGGACGTATGTCGAACCGTTCGCCAAACGTATGATGTTCCGATCATCATGCTGACTGCCAAAGACTCTGAATTGGATAAAGTACTCGGGCTGGAATTGGGCGCGGACGATTACGTGACGAAGCCATTTAGTACGCGTGAACTGGTAGCCCGTGTAAAGGCCCATTTACGCCGTAATCGCACGAAAGTGGAAGAGAAGGATAGCCAGCATGTACTGCGCGTGCATGAGTTGGAAATCGATTTGAACTCGTATACCGTCGAAAAGGTGGGAGAAGCATTAGAGCTGACGCACCGTGAGTTTGAGCTGCTGGTGTACCTCGCTCGCCATCAAGGACAAGTATTGACGAGAGAGCATCTCTTGCAGTCGGTTTGGGGATTTGACTATTTTGGCGATGTGCGGACGGTAGATGTGACCATCCGTCGTTTGCGTGAAAAAATCGAGGATGATCCAAGTCAGCCGAAGTACATTATCACGCGGCGTGGTTTGGGCTATACATTACGTAATCCCGGCATGGGAGGCCAGTCTGGATGAGGCGGCTGTTCAAAACCGTTCAGTGGAAAATGGTCATCATTTACATGCTGTTGATTTTGCTTGCGATGCAATTTATTAGCGCGTATTTTGCCCGGGAAGTCGAGAGCTACTACATCAACAACTTTTCCGAGGCGTTGAATGGACAAGCCAGTTTGTTAGCGAGTTTGCTGGAAAGCGATTTGCGCCCGCATGACGGGAAGGAATCGAACACCGAACAAAATCGTCAGTACATCGACAACCTAATCAACAACCTGGTAAAAATCAATGGGGCCAATGTGCAGGTCATCGATCAGACAAGAACGGTGGTTGCGACGACAGAGGACAAAAGTACAATTGGACAGCGAACCTCGCAGCCTGAGGTGACGGTTGCCTTGCTCGGGACGCGCAGTGAATCGATGCGGATCGACCCGAAGACGGGGGCGCGGGTGAAAGTATTGGCATTACCTGTTAAGGGCGATCAGATTGTATATGGTGCGGTCTACATGGTCGCTTCGATGGAAGGCACTTATGCCACGATTGGTAAAATGAACGGCATCTTGGGGACAGGTACGATGATCGCGATGGTCATTACGGCGGTGCTCGGGGTCGTATTGGCCCGCACCATCACCAAGCCTGTGAAGGAGATGACCCGTCAGGCACGGTTGGTGGCAGACGGGGATTTTAACAGTAGTGTACGAATTTATAGCGATGATGAAATCGGCCAGCTCGGTATGGCCTTTAATCATATGACCTTGCGTTTGCAGGAAGCCATCCTGCAGCAAGAGGAAGAGCGTGAGAAACTCGCAGGAATTTTGAGCAACATGACGGACGGTGTTATTGCCGCAAACCGGAATGGACAGATCATCCTGTTTAATCGGGCCGCAGAAGATATGTTGCAGGTAACGATGGCTGACGTCCTTCTCAAGAGACGCACCCTGTACGATCTGTTGGGTCTGCCGCCAGAAGATGAGATGTCGCTCTACGCGCAGGAAGAACCGCTTATCATTGAGATGACGCTGCCGAATAAGGAAGAAGTCATCCTGCGTGTGACGTTTACGCCCTTGCAGCACGATAGCAAAAAAATGGGTGGGATCATTGCTGTCGTAGCCGATGTGACGGATCAGCAGCGCCTGGAGCAGCAGCGCCGCGAATTCGTGGCGAATGTATCGCATGAGCTGCGGACACCACTGACGACCATTAAAAGCTACGTGGAAGCGCTCCTGGATGGTGCAGTGGAAGAGCCGGAGCTATCCCAACGGTTTTTGAAGGTTACGTCGTCGGAGACAGAGCGCATGATTCGCTTGGTAAACGATTTGTTGCAGCTATCGCGTTTTGATTCGCAAGGGGTTCGTCTGCATTGCAAGGAAGCGGACCTCAATCGATTGCTTCACTATGCTGCTGATCGTTTTTCCATGTTCAGTGAGCAACAGGAGGTTCAGCTCAGTCTGGATATGCCGAGCAAGCTTCCGCTGGTTTACATTGATCTGGATGCGATCAATCAAGTATTGGATAATCTTTTGTCCAATGCGATTAAGTATACGCCTCAAGGAGGCACTGTAGTTCTCATGGCAAAAGAGAACCATAAGCAAAGGCGGGTTCAAATCTCTATCACCGACACAGGAATCGGTATTCCGAGCCGCGATCTAAAGCGAATCTTTGAGCGCTTCTACCGCGTAGACAAGGCGCGTTCGCGCGGTCAGGGTGGAACAGGTCTGGGATTGGCGATTGCCCGCGAATTAGTACAGGCACACGGTGCAGATATCGAGATTACGAGTGAATGGAACGTGGGAACGACAGTCACGTTCTGGGTGCCATTTGCCCAAGGAGGAAAAACGGGATGAAGCGGATGCTAGAGCCTGCCAAGACCGTCTTACTCAATCTGCTAGTGCTAGCCAGCTTTGTTTTGACAGCGATGTTGTGGTCGAATCAACCCAACCTTCAATTTATTGAACCGGCAGAGTACACGCAGTCTAAGCCCGTTCAGGAAAAGCAACTCGAACAGCTCGTTACGCCGGAATCCGTTGTTTTTCACTATGGGGAAGATCGCCATACGAAAGCGTCCGCAACCGATGCTCCTTACAGTTTGATCGTGCGAGAAATGTCGAAATGGATCTTCCTCGATTTTTCTCCACTGACCATCTCCAATGAGAAATGGGAAGATATTGCCCGGGAAAAGATGGGGTTGGAAGTGCGCTTTCGGAGCACGGTTCCCTTGTCAATTGTAGGTCGGCTGGTAACCTTTCGGGATGAGTTTGACAACCGAATGAAAGGGATTGACCGATTGTGGCTGTATTACGAGAAGGACGAGGATGTCGTCTACGCGTTGTTTTTGTCGACTGAGGAAGGTCGCATGATGCGTTCTCGAACATCGATCAGCCCTAAGGATTTGAGAGAATCGTATTTGGCTTCTGGTGATTTAATGCCTGAGCAAATTATGAAAATCGTCAAACCAGAGCGAAGCTTCGTAGATTTGGAAGGATCGGCGCTGATGTGGAGCACTTACTATTTGCCCAAGAATCAGATGCGCATGCAGCAATTCCGCTACAGCTACGTACCTGTTACGAATGATAGACTAATCGAGTCTTACTTTATCGATCAATCGCTCGTCAGGCAGATCATGGAGCGGGACAAAACGGTTATTTTTACAGATGGCAGCAGATCGATTCAATTGAGGTCGGAACAGAAGGCGTTCACGTTTACTGATCCGGCGTATCAACAGCGTGATCAGCAGCTGTCTGATGAAGAAAAAGTGCAGAGTGCCGTTACCTTTATGAATAAACACTTGGGCTGGCTTGATGAGTATCATTTTGAACGAATCAAGAAGAGCTACAATGAAAAAGACTTGATTACATTCCGCCAGTACGTGGGGGCGTATCCCTTGATTAGCGAGGGGGAGGCCAAGCAAATCGATACGATCCAAATGACCTCAGAGGCAGGCCAGGTTGTGACGATGAGCCGATCGCTGCTGGATTTGGACAAGTATATCGACAATAAAGAGTGGACGATCATGTCCGGTCCGGAGCTGTATCAATACATTCGTGACAAAAAACTGGCGGACACGGAAAAAATCACCAACGCTTATTTGGCTTACCGTACCAAAGTAGGCGAGGGAAATGTGGACTTGATGCCAATCTGGGTTGTGGAATTGGCGAATCAGGCGAGCCTGTATATTTCTGCGCACACCAAGCAGGGAGGAGGGAAGGCGCATGGATTGGAGTAGAACCAAGACGATTCTGATCTGGGCCTTTCTTCTCCTCGATTTGTTTCTCCTGTATCAGGTGTATGTGACGCGTATTAGCCTGTGGAATGATAAGGAAGTCGCACAAAGTGAGAAATGGAATACAGAGCTGTACTTGAATCAGCAAAATATCACATTGGATACAGAAGTGCCGCAGGATACACCGGCAATGTCCAATTTGGATGCGGAGTATGTCGGGATTAATCCGATTTCCTTGCATGAGATATCAGAGCTTCAGGCAACGGTAGAAAAAATGGCGTTGGCTGCCAAGCTGAACCCACCGATGCAGATTCGTGGTCAGTTGAATCCTCAGGAGATTTTGCGTCAAATTGGGCCGAGGCTGATTTATTCCGATCAATACGTAGCCGATCCGTATCAATCGAATCAAGCGCGGCTTTTGTATTGGCAGGTCTATGATAAAATGCCCGTATTCGTTGCACCGTTAGAAATGTATTTGGACAACGGAGCGGTACTTGGCTATAGGCAGACCTTTTTCCACCTTCGCAAGCAACAGGGGGAACGACAGGTGATCTCTGGTTATGCGGCCCTACGCTCTTTGGTGGACAAGCAAATCATTACACCAGGGGAACGGATTGAAAATGTGAGCCTGGGTTATTACGGTTCTTACGATGCAGATATTCAGACGCTGGTGCCTGTATGGCGTGTGGTTCACGATGGCAAATGGCATTTTGTCAACGCGATTACAGGGGCTCTGGAGCGTCCGATGGTCACGCAGCGCTGAATAGATAGACAACCTGGGATAGATACGGGAAGAGGGATGTTCGGTGAGATTTAGTGTGTTAGCAAGCGGGAGTACGGGCAACGCCATTTATGTGGCAACAGACCGTGTTTCCGTATTGATCGATGTAGGCATTACAGGAAAGCAAGCAGAAGCGGCACTGGAGACCATTGGTGTCAACCCAGCAGAGCTGAGCGCCATTCTCGTCACCCATGAGCACGTCGACCATATTAAAGGAGTCGGTGTCATGGCGCGGCGATATGGATTGCCGATTTACGCCAATGAAAAGACATGGTCGGAGCTGGATGGGCAAATCGGGACGATCAAGGAAGATCAGCGACGCTTCTTTTCTGTGGGGGAAAAGAAAGAGTTGGAGGATTTGGGCATCGAGTCATTCGGAATCTCGCATGATGCCGCCGAGCCCATGGGCTTCTGTTTTTATGATGGCAAGAAAAAGCTCAGTGTCGCGACAGATCTGGGGTATGTCAGCGATCGGATCAAAGAGACGATTCGTGGAGCAGATGCGTATGTGTTCGAGTCCAATCATGACGTTGAGCTGCTGCGCATGTCCCAGTATCCATGGAGCATTAAGCGACGTATCTTGAGTGATGTCGGGCACTTGTCCAATGAAGCGGCGGGCGATGCTTTGCTCGATTGTCTATCAGGTGGAGCAGAGCGTGTATACCTCGCTCACTTGAGTAAGGAAAACAACATGATTGATCTGGCCCGACTGACGGTCAAAAACATCTTGGAGGAGCGGGGGCTGTCTGTTGGGAACGATGTGCATCTGCGCGATACGTACCCGGATCGACCTACCAAGCTGGAAGAGTTATAAGATCGGTTTGATCCCTGCTTGACGACTGGCGATGCGGTCTGTGAGCTTTGCATACGTATCGATATGGAAAGTTAATTGTGTATCGAGCTCATTCACTTTGGCAGTCAGCTCGTCATGTGTCAGCAGTCCTTTGGCTACGAGCAGCTCGATTAAGGCATGCAGGACAAGCGTATTGTGGTAGTCTACTTCCTGAAGATCAGCCAGTTTGGCGATGAGGTGGACTTCTTTCAAGTCTATCAATCCTTTCTAAAAGCTTTTAATCTATCATATCCGTGCTCTCGGAGAAATATTCCGGGAGCTTTTTTTTATTCCACAACCTTTCCATAATTCTCACGCCATTTTGCCGAAAGCGGGTCGTATACTAAGGGTGTCAAAAGGAACAGACATCAACGGAATCAATCATACAAACCAAATACGGAGCATGTCATTGTGTATACGAGCATGAAAAACCTGCAAAGCTAGTAATGGTAGAAGATAGAAAGGAGAGGTATGAATCATGGGTTTCTATGATGATTTCACTCACGTGGAGCGAAAAAAACAACGCGGTTCTAACATTGGACGTATGGTCGTGACGTCAGTAACGTCCGCGGTAATTGGGGGGATGGTCGTCCTGCTCACGCTGCCGACTCTCTCCAATGCGGGATATATTAATATGGTTAAGCCTGGAACAGAAAATGCGATAAGCAGCAATGCCTCCTCCGCCTCTAGCCTGTTTGCTAAGCCAGTATCTGTGAGTGTAGGATCGGGTACAGTAGAGGCGGTGAAACAAGTAGAAAACGCGATCGTTGGTGTAATCAACATCGGGCAGCGCAGAAACAGTTGGATGCAGAACTCGACGGATGTAGAGCAGGGCCAAGGCTCTGGTGTCATCTTTCAGAAAAAAGGCGGAAAAGCCTACATCGTTACCAACTACCACGTAATCGATAAAGCGCAAAAGCTGGAAGTAGCCCTGCCAACAGGTGAAAAAGTATCGGCGAAAGTAGTCGGCGCCGATGGTTACGCCGATCTGGCTGTACTGGAAATCGACGCCTCCAAGGTTACGGACGTTGCTGAGTTTGGGGATTCCTCTACCTTACAGGTGGGCGAACCGGCCATTGCTATCGGGAACCCATTGGGTATGCAGTTCTCCCGAACCGTTACTCAAGGTATCATCAGTTCCAAAGAACGCTCCATGCCCATGGACTTTAACGAAGATGGCCAGGACGACTGGGAGCTGGACGTCATTCAAACAGACGCAGCAATCAACCCTGGTAACAGCGGTGGTGCCCTCGTAAACATCGAGGGTCAGGTCATCGGGATTAACACCTTGAAGATTTCCAAAACAGGTGTCGAAGGGTTAGGTTTTGCCCTCCCGATCAATGATGTCAAAGTAATCGTGGACCAACTGATGGAAAAAGGCACGCTGCAACGTTCTTACCTCGGTGTGCAGCCACTCGACTTGGCCAATGTGCCACGCAGTGAATGGAAAGAAACCTTGAACTTGCCTGATCAAGTGCAAAGTGGCGTTGTCGTTCAAACTGACGTAGGCAAATTCTCTCCTGCGGGTCAAGCGGGCTTGAGACAACTCGACGTCATTGTCAAGCTGGATGACAAGAATATTTCCACCAGCGCTCAGCTGCGGAAGTATTTGACGATGAACAAAAAGCCGGGCGATACGATGGACGTTACGTACTATCGTGACGGTATCCAGAAGACTGCCAAAGTGAAGCTGACCGCTCCGCCACAGCAGTAAAAAGCACTGACCAAGCCATTTTGTGGGCAGGTATGTGAAGAATCAAACGTTGACGGGCAATTCCGGGATGCATTTTGTCCCGTTTGCATATATGCAGTATCTTGAGTTCCCCCCTCTATCTATTTTAAATAGATCCCTTCTTAAGAGCGCCGAGCTGATACGGCGCTCTCTTTTTTTGTTGGTCGGTCGAGCTTTCGGTGGAGGAGAGAAAAAAGAAGAAAACGCTCAAGTTCTTGGGATACCTGCCGGGAGGCGGTTCTGCCCAGCTCCATGGAAAAAGTGAAACCCGCGTCCAAAGTCGGGCAGCTACGTAGTGTCTCAGAGGTGGACGCTAAAGGCAGGTTTCCCTTTTTCCATTGCGCTTCGGATGGTATCCCAAAGACTTTCGCCGTTTTCTTCTTTTTTCTCTCTACAGCTTTAAATGTCCGACGAGGTTTTCAAAATAAAAGCTATAAAATATAAAGGCTTATGATTGTAAACTCATCGAGGTCTTTTTGGTGAATTCATTTGTTTTGTTGCGGTTCTGGGGTAGAATAGGAAGCGACATTAATGAACGGAAAAGAGGCATTTGATATGGACATGAAGATGAAAAGCTTGCAAATAGAAGGCAAAGAAGTTGAGCTGTTGGCGGAATATCCGGTGCGGTTTGTTTGCATGGAGCATTTGGAGCAGGAGTTGGATGATTACGTAAACGATTTTGAGGCGGCGCCGGATACGTATGCGGCACAGGCGATTGAGGGCGATGGAGTAGACAAGCGTTGCCGGGAATGTGGAGAGCCTGGGCAGATTGCGCTTTTGAAAGAGAAGGGAATGTAGGATCATGCAGATTTCGATTATTACAGTAGGGAAGCTGAAGGAGAAATATTTGCGTGAGGGCATTGATGAATATAGCAAGCGTCTGTCTGCTTATTGCAAGCTGCAAGTGATCGAGGTCAATGATGAAAAGGCTCCGGAAGAGATGAGCGCGGCGGAGATGGAGCAGGTGAAGCGCAAGGAAGGCGAGCGTATCCTCGCGCAGATCAAGCAGGATCAGTATGTGATTGCGCTGGCGATTGATGGGCAAATGTGGTCGTCGGAGAAGCTGTCTGCGGAGATGGACAAGCTGGCTTTGCATGGGCGCAGTCAGGTGGCGTTTGTGATTGGCGGGTCGTTGGGGTTGGCTGATCAGGTGTTGAAGCGGGCGGATGCGTTGCTGTCGTTTTCGAAGATGACGTTTCCGCATCAGTTGGTAAGGTTGGTGTTGTTGGAGCAGGTTTATCGGGCGTTTCGGATTAGTCGGGGGGAGCCTTATCATAAATAACCCCTCTATTCACCGAATACCAATACTTTCCTAAAGTATAGTAAACTAAGAGGTGACCCCAACCAAAAGGAGCACCTCTTATGTCGTTTCTAGAAGGTTTTTTTGAAGAACTATATCGAAAAAACAAAGAGTATCCGCAAAATAACCGTGTAACCCCGATCCACCCTCGGAACTACGCCAATGCATTGACACAACTAATGGCTCAGCGAATCGGGAACGCACTACATGAACTTGCAAGCGATGAGAAGTACATGGAGATGTTCAACCTTGTTCAAGAGATCGATCAGAAACTAGAATCTCATTCTCAAATTGACCTACACTCGCCGTTAGCAACCGTACACTATCGCTATGACGACAGAACACTTCCTAACATCTATCCAGAGCTATTTTTTACAAATCCTATGCTGATCACTAATCAGGGGAGAGGAACAAACAACTTTTTCAAAACGTTAAAAACAGAATTGCAAACAGCCGATCAGGCGGATTTCATGGTTAGTTTTATCCGTTGGTCAGGCTTACAGCTTCTCTTACGGCCTTTTGATGAACTTATCAAGAACGGGAAGACTATTCGCATCCTTACCTCTAGCTATATGTCGGTAACTGAACCGAAAGCTTTGCGTAGGCTGATGGAAATGGAAAAAGTAGACGTACGGATTTTCCAGTCTGGTCATACCTCTTTTCATACGAAAGCATACCTTTTTTCTAGGTTATCTAGTTTACATACCGTGATTGTCGGCTCTTCCAATCTTTCCAAAGCGGCCATCAGCACAGGATACGAATGGAATGTCAAATTACCAGATGCTCCACATACCCAGATCTATCAACAAGCTCGTCATCTTTTTGAAGAACTGTGGAATGATGAACGTGCAATTCCGTTGACGGAAACCTATCTTACGAAGTATGAGGAAATCTATTTGACAGCCCGTACATCGAAAAATGCGGCAATGCATCCATCTGTGAATCAAATGGAATACGAAAAACAGCAAATCTTAAAAGTTGCAGAGCAACATAATACATATGCTGTTAACCGAAAAACAAATCTGACCGCGAATGCTATGCAGGAAAAAGCGTTGGAAGCTCTAAGAGAAACAAGAGAAAATGGAAACACGAAAGGAATCGTAATTGCTGCGACTGGTAGTGGGAAGACGTATCTCTCGGCTTTTGACGTCAATCAATTTCAAGCAAAAACTTTGCTCTTCCTTGCTCACAGGGAAGAACTATTGGATAACGCAAAGAATACGTTTGCCAAGGTTTTTGATACTGATGATTTTATGGGTAAAGTTACGGGTTCTCTAAAAGAGTGGGGAAAACCATACTTGTTCAGCACCGTCCAGTCGTTGCATCGGGAAGAGGTTCTATCCAAATTCCAGCCGACACATTTTGAATATATAATTGTAGATGAGTTCCATCATGCTGAGGCAGATACCTACAAGAAAATTATTGAGTACTTCAAGCCAAAGTTTCTTTTGGGACTGACTGCGACACCTGAACGGATGGATGGAAAAGATGTATTAGCTTTGTGTGATCATAATGTCGTATACGAAATACGATTGCACCAAGCGTTGGAAGAGAATCTACTTGCACCGTTCCATTATTTTGGACTAGCGGACAATACTGTTGACTATGAAGAAGTAGATACTAAGAATGGGCAGTTTGTTGAGGAGTCCTTAGTTACTGCGTTAAAGACACATGAGCGTGTTGACTATGTATTAGAGATGATTGAGAAATTTGGCCACGACGGTGATAAGCGTCGAGCCTTAGGATTTTGTGCCTCAATTGATCATGCTCGATTTATGGCAGAGGAATTTTCACAAAGAGGTTATCAAGCAATCTATTTAACAGGTGAGGATGACCCCGTTTTCCGCAGGGAAATGATTAAAAGATTAGAAGATAGTCAAGATACTCTTGAGTTCATTTTTACCGTGAACATTTTTAATGAAGGGATTGATATTCCTTCACTTAACCTTGTTCTATTTTTAAGACCTACAGAATCACCAACCATATTTATCCAGCAATTAGGGCGAGGATTACGAAAGTGGGATGGGAAAGAATATGTCACAATCTTAGATTTTATCGGTAATTACCAAAAATCATTTATTATTCCACTCGCACTGGCAGGGCAAACAAACCACCGTGCTTTTGATCGTGATGCACTACGTGTAGCCATTCAAACCGAATTTGCGAACTTACCAGATGGGTGTTTTGTCGATCTTGAAGAAATTACGCGTCAACAGATTTTAGAGAAGATACAAAGCATTCGGATGGACCAGAATCAAATGCTTGCTAATCTTTATAATGAATTCAAAAAGGAATTAGGGCGGTCACCTGAAATTGAAGATTTTCTTTATTCACCGGTAGCTCCAGGTTTGCATTTCTTTATTAAAAAATATGGTTCTTGGGTGGAAACCAAGAAAAAAATGGATGATTGCAATGAATGGGACAAAATACTCTTTAAACTTCCATTAGAATTGGAAATTGTTCAACGTCTAGAACAACTCTATCCTGTGAAATGGCCTTATGAACTTGCTATTCTTTCTTTAGCCACACGATATGATCAAGTGAATGTGTCGCAAGTAGCAGCGTTCCTTGGTGAGAAGTTTGGAATAGCGATAGACGTGTCCAAACATCAAGGTTACATTCTCCGTTCCATGCAAAAGTTAACGGAAACCTACAAAAAGCAGGAGTGGTCATTCGGATCGGTTTATGACGAAGCATTTGTCATGGACCCCTTGATCAAAAGTACGTGGAGACAACAGAACCTTAGCGATTACCTAAAAAAACGATTAGAGTACGGATTGACTGAATTCCGTAGAACCTTCCAAGTCCAATCTTACTTTCAATCTAAACAGCAAGTGCAATTGTATCAGAACTATACTAGAAACGAGCTAATGTATCTTTTCCAGTCACCAGCTAAGGAAGGTTCGTGGCGGGAAGGTATTAGCAGGGTGGACAATCACTATTTGTACTTTGTTACACTAAACAAAGGTGAAGATACAGAGGAACACCTCAATTACCATGATTACTTCATCGACCAAAATCACTTTCACTGGCAAAGTGCGAATCAGACTTCTCATTCTTCGGAAAGAGGCAAAGATTATATACATCATGAAGAAAGAGGGATTCACATTCACCTTTTGGTTCGGAAATTCGAGAGCATGTATGGCAAGACACTACCCTTTATGTATGTTGGCGAATTGGAGTATATTAAAAGTCACGGAGACAATCCAATGAACATCACATGGAGACTCAAACAACAACTACCCAACGAAATCTTCCTTGATTTTGTTCGTTAACTGAAAGGAGTTCATCATGAAAAAAGTTGATGTAGTAGGGGCTGTTATTATAAATAAGGAAGGGAAAATTCTTTGTGCTCTTCGTTCGTCACAAATGTCTCTACCTGGATTGTGGGAGTTCCCAGGGGGAAAAATCGAACAGGGAGAAACGCCGGAAGAGACGCTAGTACGCGAGATACGTGAAGAGCTCGAATGTGAAATTGAGGTCGGAGAGTTTATTGCAGACGACGTATATGAGTATCCTTCTGTATTGGTCCGATTGATTACATATTTCGCCAAAGTTACTGACGGAGTGCCGGTTCCCAAAGAGCATGAAAGACTAGAGTGGGTAGATCGGGGAGAACTATTAAAATTGGAATGGGCCCCTGCTGATCTTCCAACTATCAAAAAGTTGATGGAAGTATAATTTGCATTTTGGGGCTGTGTGTTAATGGTATCTGTGCTCCATCTCATAAGTAAAAGTCCTGTTTTGAACAAGAAAGCTAAAATAAATTCAATCTAAAGGTGGCCATCAATTTGGCCACTTTTGCATAAGAATTGACCATCGGAACCGTTACGGAGAGACTTATCATAAGTAACATGCAAGTATTTACAAGCATTAACAAAGTATTTGCTTTGAAATAAAGTTCGTAATGATTAGATTTATATATTTAACTGGGTGGGTATGTTTAAAGGTTTTAACTTTGTTTAATAATATTGGCGGTGTCAGTAATCGCGGTTGGGCACGGCATCTCGTCCAAGCACTTATACAAATTAAAAGTGAATACTGATTGATGGAGGAATCGATATGACGCCCAACTCGGAAAGCAAAGAGTTAGTAATAACGCGTGAGATTCATCCGCCACGCGAACTTGTATACCAAGTATGGACTGAAGCAGAGCACCTGAAGGGGACCGAAAGGGTTTGAAATAAGTGTAAAGCATCTCGATTTTCGTGAAGGAGGATTTTTCCACTACAGCATGCAAGCTCCTGATGGCAGTCAAATGTGGGGTAAATTTGTGTACCAGGAGATCAAGGCTCCCGAGAAGATTGTCTGGATCAACTGCTTTTCGGATGAGGCAGGAAACATCGTCAGGTCTCCATTCAGTGAGTTGATCCCGCTCGAAATTCGCAATGAGGTAACATTGAGCGATAATAATGGTGCAACCGAAATAACCCTATGCAGCCAAGCGATCAATGCTACTGAAGAAGAGCGCAGCTTCTTTGAGGGGATGTTCGAGTCCATGAAGCAGGGCTTCGGGGGGACCTTTGATCAGCTTGAACAATATTTGACGGAGGGAAGAAATAAAACTAGCTAAAGCGTCCAATCGGACGTTTTTTTTGTCCAAAGTTTAAGACTCAATGAGACTATTGCCCCTCTATTTTTGAGAATATCCTGATCTGATGCCGTTACCTGCTGTTTGAACATTAGCGGGTGCGGTATTTTTATTGCCCTCATATACTGAAAGTGATAATCGTTATCAACGATGGTAAAATAAACAAGAGCCCTCAGGTATTACTGGCAAAAGACTATTGAAATGAGGTATGCAATGTGAAAATCGACGTTAATCAGTTAGCGGAGCATTTGGCACACATTCCTTTTCAAGTAGAAGGAGTATATCGATATGCGAAAAATTCAGGTGTACCTTACGCTGAATATACAGATTCTTTTCCTGGATTTGTGTTTCCACTTACAGGGAAGGTACAATTTCAATTTAATGGAACGCCTTATATCTTTTCGC
Organism: Brevibacillus schisleri; assembly: GCF_055685845.1. Lineage (NCBI taxonomy): Bacteria > Bacillati > Bacillota > Bacilli > Caryophanales > Paenibacillaceae > Brevibacillus > Brevibacillus schisleri. The sequence continues at coordinate 6,642,895 of NZ_JBVNDM010000001.1, read as the reverse complement.
CAGGAAAAGTTGTGCATGGCGGTGCAAGAATGAAACTAGCTCAAAAAATGTTCGGTAACACAAACTGGGAATATATCCTTGTTTTATACCGGATATATAACCCAGAACTAGAAGAGACAAGCTTTTCCCATCAGCATTTTGAATTATCAACGGGTCAATCTCCTCGTCTGATTGAATTAATTATGCGCCTTTGGCATGTGTATAATCAGCCTGGTGGCATTTCGATGTTTCAGACCGAAATGCTGTTTCGTGATGTACTGAATGAAACCTTATTATGTGTTGTGAATAGGCAGAATAGCTGTGAATCACAAACTTTGTTCGAACGGGTATCTCGTTATATTCATGAATACTATGATCAAAGCCTTACAATAGCATCGCTTGCAGAACAACATAACGTGAATCGAAATCGACTGTCTTATGTATTTAGAAGACATACAGGTATGGGACCAGCGGAATACATATTAAAACATCGTATAAACATGGCACAAGAAATGCTATTTACAAGTGATGCGTCTGTACAACAAATTGCGCAAACGGTTGGAATTGCTGACCCGTTTTATTTTAGTAGAGTGTTCAAGAAACATCTTGGTATCTCTCCTACTGAATATCGAGAGAAGTTCATCAATAATCCATGTTAATTTCAACAGGCATCCATTCTCATCTGAAAATTCCTTTTCTATACTAATGGCAAACGAAAGATAACATGATGTTGGAGGAATTTTCGTATGCAAAAGATGAAAGGCCTGCTAATCTCCATGCTATTAGTAGCAGGCATACTGGCAGGTTGTAATGAAACACCTGCTGAAAATAAAGGATCAACGACAGAAGGCGCATTTACAACAGCAGGTAAGGTAGATACAACTGAATGGCCAAGAACATTTAAGGATGCCTTAGGTAAAGAAATTGTTATCGAGAAACAACCAGAGAATATTGCTTCATTATGGTATTTTTATCCTGAAATACTAGTTGCATTAGGTGAGCCGCCTGCTGCTTCTACTGAAAAAGAGTATCTATCTTCTTTAACTTATTTAAAAGGAAAGCTGGATTCAGCTGATGAATTAGGAGAAAAATTATCCCCTAATATTGAAAAAATCCTATCGATAGAGCCTGACATTATTTTAGCAACTGAGCATCATGAAAAAATGTATGATTCACTAGAAAAAGTTGCGCCAGTCATTACGTTAAAATCCAAGGACATCTATGACGATTGGCAATATGGACTCCGTACAGTAGCCGAGATTATTGGAAAAGAAGATGAAGCGGAAAAAGTCATTGATAACATGATGAAAGAAATCACAATTGGGCGCGAAGCATTAAAGTCGATTGAAGGAGAGTCAGTAGCCCTTATATTGTCGTGGGATGGAAAAACGTTTAATGTCCTAGGTGAAGGAAATCCGGTCTATATACTTGCGTTTGATAAAGAGAAGGGACTGGGACTTACACCAGATCATATATTTAAAGGTACGACTAATAAATTTACTACGTTTGAAGGAATATCAACTGTTGAAGCAGACCATATTTTCCTTATCGGTGACATTACCAAAAAGGAAAAATTAATGAATGACTTAAAACAAAGCAATGTATGGAATAATCTCAATGCCGTTAAGAAAAGAAATGTTCATTTAATGGATGCGTCCGCTATTACTGGTGGCCCATTAGCTATCGAATACGCTTTACAAAATATAACAGGTGCCTTGCGTAAGCTTTAAAAAGTCGAGAAAAATGAGGAGGGATTCATATGCATTACCAAGCTATTAATCTGAATGAGAAGCTATCTACATTCAACGATCTCTGGTCTCCGAAAGTCATTGCTGAAATAAATGACTATCAATTTAAGCTCATTAAGATTGCTGGGGATTTTATGTGGCACGAGCATCAAGGGACGGATAAGGTATTTATTGTGCTCGAAGGAGAGATGTTCATTGCTTTTCGTGATGGCCAAGTGAAAATTTCCAAGGGTGAGATGTTTATTGTCCCGGGGGGAGCCGATCATAAGCCTTTCGCCGAAAAGGAATGCCATATCATGTTGGTGGAGCCTAGAGGCGTAGTAAACAATGGCGGTACTGAGTCCGAATGAACAGCAGCCAATGCGAAAACGCTATTCATAGACACACAGCTAAAACTACTTTTGCTGGAATGAGATGCTCTGTGGCAGCTCCTGCTTACTTTTCGCCGATAGATCCGTTAAGGTGAGCCTTATCATAAGTGACGGCGAAAAATCGTAAAAGTGTTGCATATGTCAGATAAACTAAAGGGAGAACGGCCATATGGCGTTCTCCCTTTTGCTATTTAGCTTTAGCCAACCCCAGGAAGAGGCATACAATTCCAACAAACTTTCCCATACCCATAGTATGATTATATTGAGCTAAGATGGAACACGCGAAAAAGGCGGGAGACAATGAACGAACTACAAAAAGAAGCGCTGGAAGAGATGAAAACGGCGATACATAAATGGTTTGATGAACAGGAGAATCGAAAGAACGCAGAGGAAGTAGTCTTACGCACGCCGCTGCAAGTAGGCATCTTTAACTTTGTCACGCTAGATTATCGGCCGGGCAGGACTAGGATTGAAACTTCGAAATCTACGGGAAGTGCCGCAGGCAAAAAGTCGATGAAAGCTTCACCCTTTACGCGGGAGCAGATATTGCATGAAGTTCAGCCCCTGCTGGTGGAAATCGTAAGGGAGAGGCTGGGCAAGCTGGAAACGTCGCCGTTGATCAACTACCGTTTTACCTTCCAAGGAACCTTCGCAACGACGGATGGGCTTGTGGAATTAACGGTGCTGGAAACTGTCTATGAAGAGAAAAAGCGGCAGCTTCTGGAGCGAATTCAGTCCTATATGGAGGAAAAACTGGAGAAGGGCTCTAACCCGACAAACAGGCTGGAAACCTTCTTTTTGGCGCGTCATCTGCTTGATCCGCATTTGTTTCCCGAACCGAAAGCCGAAAAGACGATAGCTTTATTTGACCGGATTCAGGAGTTGAATAAAGAACAGGTTGAGACTCTCGCGGAGCATCGAAGAGATATCATTAGGGCTTTGACCGACTGGGTCGAGAATGTATTTTTGCCCCGTTACTATGATGGCACCCGTTCTGAATACAGGACCAATAAGTATGTAATCAAGCAAGATGCTGTTTTTGAGGACAAGGAAGAGCCGAATCAGCCTATCGACCTTTTATTGTACGGAGCGGTGATGATTATTCGTTACGAGCCGGACTTCAACAAAAACAAGGGTCAGACTTTTCTGGAGCTGGCGAAGCAGCTTGGCAGCGGTAAAGCCGCGCGTATGCTAAAGGATGGCAGCGATAGCTTCTCGCAAGAAGACGTCCATTTGCGCCATGAATTGGTCGAATGCAAGGCTAACGATGTTTTTTCCCTCTTCACAATCGTTATTCGCAAGGAAGAAGCCGGGGCGTACGAACGGGCGATTTCGTTTATTCTCTCCCTGCTCCGAAAGGACTTCCCGAAAAGCTACAAAATCAAGTTGAAATCCAGCGTGAAGGAGTATTTGCCAATCAAGGGGTTAGCCAAATCGGACACGCACCGTTTTTTTGCAAATGCTCTAGCTTATCCTGAGCTGCACCCTTTATTGGAGGAATATGCTCGTGAGGCGATGGAAGAGTTTGAATGGTACGAGGATACGGAAAGCGAAAAAAGCGTAATGCCGGGCAGCTATGCTGTGTTCGGGCTGGGGCTTTCGTCCGAGCGGTATTTTTCGCTTGTTGAAGCTTACATGGACCTAGTGGATGATGAGCATCAGCTGGTGCATGACAAGTTCACAGCCGTTTTCGCCGAAACCTATGGCATAACGGAACGCTCGATTCCCACCTTGATCGCCTGCCTGCTGCGCTCCCACGATTCGCTAAAGCTGAAGATTCAGTCGGAGCTGGAAAGCGAAGACAAGCTGTCGTTATTCGTACAGCAAATAGAGACTCTTTCAGACGACGAGGCCGATCGGGTACTGTACCCGATCTGGGGCAAGGTGGAGAAGCTGGCTGCATTGGCTCGAAAGGCGGAGGGACCGTGCAAGGAGCTTATCATTCGTCTGCAAAAGGCGGCGGGTATAGCCTGACGGTGGCTCGGTAAAAGCGACATGGATATAAGTGTGCTTTTGAGTGAAACGATCTTATTTGGATCATTACCATGCTTAAAAGAAAGTGGGAGAAGAACATGTACATAAGCAAATGGTGGGGAGATTTAATTGGCGGGTCTGATGATTCGCTGGCATTAGTCGACTATTTGGAACAATTGGACTCAACGAATGTGACGCTCAATCAGATTTTAAAGGACTTGGGTCTGGATGTCCTGCTTTCCGAGGGAGACTTGAAAAGCGGTGGAAGTATTGGATTTGATATAAAAAATGCTAGCGGCACGTTTCGAGCAGAACTTGATATTGCCTGCTCAGCTCTAATCGATCTTTCAGCCATTGTGTTGGAATCTCAAAAATCAGACTATGTCGATTTGCATGATTTGGATGAGGATAGGCAGCCGCGCAAACTTTATATAGATGCCTCCGAAGAAAAAAGGAACCTGCTTCGGGATGAGTTGTACAAGTTTTCCCGTGATCCGCTGGCTTACGAATTAGCCCAGCTTGTTCCGGCCGATGATATGAGAGAGCTTGCGGAAAAGGCAAAAATGATCGCAGATGAGCTGGCACCGTTAAGCTGACCATACCACAAGTAATGGCGAAATTTTTATCCTTAACCGCGAGAGTTGCCTCGAAGCCGGAGGGGGGAAGTCTCCTCCAATCCTGTCGTTACAGGCTCGACTAAAGTAGGACAAAGGAGAGAACATGGATTTTCAAGTGCTGCAATTAATAATCGAGGCGGCTGCGAAGGCTGCATTCGAGCAAGTAAGAAACAAATATGCAGGACAAAGCTTTTGCGGTTACGCCTTGTATTCCGACTCGGATGCAATCACCGTATGTCCGGCGGTAAACTCGACCGATCACTTGAACAAAATGATTGCCGGCGACCCTGATGATGCGATTTATTATCGCTGGAGTCCAGGGGAATGGGATCATGAATTTGAAGGTGCTGAGTGCTTTAAAGATATATCCAATCAATTGTATAACGAAGTGATGAGTATGCAGTCGGCGGAAAGACACAGGGACTTTAAAGAGAAGGTTTATGAGTGTTGCGTGGCTGCACTTGAAGTACTGAAAAAGGAAGGTTTTTTCTCCGATATGAGCGAATCGGGAGTATTGGTCTTTACTGTATCGGATGACACAAATGCACTGGAATGTGATTGGATTGCCCGATTGAACCGAAATGAACTTGCTCAAGAATTTCAGAATTGGATTGGCGGTTGAGAACATCCAGTACGATTGGGGAGATATTATGTCCGTAATACATGCCTACCTTGCGAAGTCTTCCAATCCTTACTCCCATGAGCGTCTTGCTTCTGAGTTAAGCGACTATTTTGATTTTGAAAGAAAGAACGGACTGGAAATTGGAGTATCAGCAAATCCGTTTACGCGCGAGAAATACTTGATTCTCCGTTGGCCGGGATGGAATTTTACAGCTCATTTTGAAACTGGCCGTAATGTAGCTGAAGATGTAAATTACATTGTGAGCGTCACCAAGGATTGTCCGCCTGAAATCAAAGACTGTGCCGAACGCATTCGTTTCGTATTCTCGCCTGATGAAGGACGGGAATTCACGAATCATATCATTTGGGCGATAGACTATTTGGCGGAAATACCAGGCGCAATCATTTTTGATGAAAGTCAAAAAACAATAGTGCGTGGCTGGTAAAGAGGCGAATATCTACGGCGGCGTCAAATCGCAGAAGGATAGGAGAGATCGACAATGCAACTTTCAGATTCCACTCATGCCGAAATTACCTCGCTGTGTAAACAAGGCGATGATTTGGTGAGAGCAGGCAATCTTGAGGAGGGCAAGAATAAGTACGTCGCGGCTCTCCGATTATTGCCGGAAAATCATCGAGAATGGGAGGCCGCAACGTGGATATATGTGGCTATTGGCGATGTCCATTTTCAAATGAGAAATTACGATAAGGCATTCAAGTGTTTCTTTAATGCTGTACAGTGTCCGGAGGGGCTGGGGAATCCCTACATCCATCTTCGGTTAGGGCAATTGTATTACGAACAGGAAAACCTTGAAAAAGCGGCAGACGAGCTGACCCGGGCTTACATGGGTGCAGGGATTGCGATCTTTATGGAAGATGACCCAAAATACCTTGAGTTTTTGGAGACAAAAATAGAGATTTGAAGTTTCAGGATTAGAAAAACACTATTGGTACAGGAAAGAGCACCAATTACCAGGCAGAAGTCCAAGCTGGAGGGGACTCCTAGATATGAAAAAGCTGGCACTTATAATAGGCCAGCTTTTTCATGTCCTCGCTAAATTTCTCGCATGAGGCTGCTTTATTTTCTTTCTGACTCAGCTTGGTGTACTTGGCTAGTAGTAACTTGTGTCAGATCAGAGTGGGCAAAATCATCTGTGTGCGGCAATTGTACATCAAACTCATGGATCGGAGAAATTTCCAGATTCGCGTTGTCAAATTGCAGATTTAATACGTGTCCGCCACTTGTTTTATCCTCTGTGATGAAGTGGAGATGGAATCCGGGAACATTCAGGGCTGCTGCATAATTTGGCGTATAGAAGCCAATCAGGGTTCCCTTAACATTTTTAAATTCAAACTCGGATTGTTTTTTGGTTACTTCAGTCAGCTGCGGATAAGGTCTGGTTTGTTTTGGAACTGTTCTAGCCTTTACCATCTTAAAGGTACCGGTCAGCTTTACGGCATAAAAGACGTTCTTGTTTTCAAATTTCTCCTCAAGCATTTTTGTTAATTGATTGTAATCTTGCACATTGGTTAATGTAGTTTTTTCTTTCGGCTCGAAATGTGTAGTAACCGCAAATGGAGTTTTCACACTTTCTGGCAGCTCCGATAATTTTCCGGTGCTGTCGATCTGGTAGAATTTTGTACCCATCTGAATCATCTCTCCATCGAGATCATTGATGGTACCAAGCCCCATATCGCCTCGCAGCTTCAGGTCTTTCAAAGTCAAGTCCCCTTCAAACTGTCCAAGCATGAGTGCATTGATCGTTGAGTATTGAAACAGTACATTTTTTGGTGCCGGATTAGCGGCAACCGCAGGTTTGGATTCCTGCTTGGCAGGTGGTGCTGGTACAGTAGCCGTTGTAGCTGCAAAAGCAGTCAAAGACAGCCCGGCAACCAGAGCCAGAGATGTGATAGAAGTGAAGATATTTTTTTTCATGTTTTTCACTCCACCTTTATATATAAAATTTGTTGCTAACGAAGTTTGTAGTTTTGCACATTATTCCTGATTTGTTGTGCGGTATCCAGGACAATTTTCACTTGTTCCATTAATTCATGCAAAGATTCTTGTTGTTTTTCAATATTGGACAGAGTATCGCTGGAATCTCTGGAGTTGGAATTGGCAATATTCGAAAGATCTTCAACCGATGCGCTCACTTCCTCGGAACCCGCTGCAACCTCTTCCGAAATGCTGCTGAGATTTTGTATTTCATCATTGATTTTAGCCATATCTTCAATGATATCGGAAAGCAGGGTTTCCACTTTGGAGCTTAGGGTCAATCCGTCTTCAACTTCCTGCTGCACCATCGTCAACGATTCCACAGATTTTCTGGTTTCTTTATTGATCTCCAAAATCAGATTGGTAATTTGTGTAGCAGAATCAGCGGATTGTACGGCAAGCTTTTTCACTTCTTCAGCAACAACGGCAAAGCCTCTGCCATGTTCTCCCGCACGCGCTGCTTCTATGCTGGCGTTGAGAGACAAGAGATTGGTTTGATTGGCGATTTCATTAATGACAGTGGCAAAATTATCAATTTCCATTGTTTTTTGCATGAGTGTTTCCACGAGATTGGAAGAGTGCAAAACAGCGGAATTGATTGTCCTCATTTGATTCAGTGAATCTGAGACAATTGAAGTTCCTTCTTTTGCTCTCTGATGCGTTTGTTCCGTAATTTCCCCGATTTCTGAAGCTACTTCGGCAAAATTGCTCACAGCAAGCACGCTTTCTTGCATCGTCCGGGATATCTCCGAAATTCCCTGGGCCTGATCCATCGAACCCTTGGTAACCCGGCTGTTCATTTCAGCGATTTTTGAGGAGGCATTGGCAACCTCAGTCACTTCCGAATTTAACACGTCCGTAACTTGATTAAGATTTTGCGCATTTTTCAGCAGGTCTTCGATGAGTTGGTGCAATTGGAGGGCAAGAGAGTTGAAGGCTCGCGCCAAATCTCCCAACTCATCTCTGTTTTTCACAGTAATGTGGGTCTCTGCAAGGTTCCCTGCTGCCAATTGCTTGGATAAACGCGTCATTTGTTTTAACGGGTGTACAAAAATCCGGTTGATCACGTACAAAATGACAAGCGACAATAAAACGCAGATGATAATCATCCCAACTGTTTGTGTAATAATTGGCTTCTTCAGCTCGTCAAGTTCGCTGTCATAAAGCACGCCGGCGATTTTCCAGCCGGTTATCTTGTTCGTGGTAAAGACGATCCGGGAAGGTTTTCCGTCGATTTGGGCTGACAGTACTCCCGATTGCTGCTCATAAAATGATTTGTAGCTGTCATCTTGGGGCACTTCTCCAGCAGCAATGGTTGGATGGGTAATAACCTTCTGACTCTCATCCAGGATAAACGCGAAACCTTGCGTCCCTACTTTTGCCGCATTAACGGTATCAGTCACATACTTTTTCAACGATAAATTTACTACGGCAACTCCATGGCCATCGTCCGTAGTTTTTGCTACCGATACCACAATATTTTTAGAGGCGGCTGATACATAGGGTTTGGAAATAATCACTTGACCCTTCTGTTCCATCGCTTTTGTGTACCATTCTCGCGTGCGAGCATCATACTCTTTTGATAATGGACTTTGCGGCTCCATCGCAAAGCGTCCATCTTCGGTGGCAAGTCCAATCACTTCGGTATCATCGGTATGCACAGCTTTAAACTGCTTAAGGGTCGATTGCACCTGTTGATTTGACGCCAAATTCGTCTTTTCATCCTTTATCATGTCTTGATAAACGCTTTGAGGCAGTGATCTTGCTAGAACATCTGTGTCTTTCATGATGGGCACAACTACACGATCAATAATCGTGCTGAGGTTTTCGACCTGTTTATTAGCTGAATTGAGTAGTTGAACATCTAATGTTTGAGTAGCTGAACGATACGAGAAGTAGCCAATCAGAATACTTGGGACCAAAACCAAAATGAGAAAAACCGCAAATAATTTTTGGCCAATTTTCCACTGAAACCCTTTTTTAATGTCCACTCCAGCCATAAATGAATTCTCTCCATCCAGATTTGTTTATTTATCTTTATATTTCAGTGTATCGGCATATAAGTTTACAAAAATTAGACTTTTTTGTGTGAAATTTGGATAAATTGTTATAATATACCAAATTGGATGTTCTCACCGATCTTTTGGTGAGGGTTTAAGGTGTGGGAAGCTACCTTATGTAAAATTCCCATTTTCCTTTATCTCTTCTATGAGGAAGGAAGGCACAGACTTTACCCACCATTCATCAAGAGGTTCAATTTTTTTATTGAATCGTTCTCTTTCAAAGGGCGATAAATGGTTAATTTCAACTCGGGGGCATCGTACACCCGAAATGTCATATGCTCCATCGTCATCGTACCCGCAGTCGGATGATTGATCTGTTTTGTCCCGATGGGAGTGCCCTGTATATCGTAACGCGGCCACCATTCTCTGAATTCAGGACTGAGTTCCATCAGTTCGCCGACGAGCTCTTTAAACCAGTCCTCCCCGACGAACGGTGTACTGGTAGAACGAAATTGCCCTAGAAGACGTTTGGCGTGGCTTTCCCAATCGCCCATAAGTTTTCGATAGTCGGTTGACGCGAAACATCGCCAAACTGCGTTACGTTCTTTCTTATTCATTTTTTCAAAATCCCCGAACACCAACTGTGCAGCTTTATTCCACATCAATATGTCCCACCGCTGATCCGTTGCATAAGCCGGACACATTTCGAAATCGTTCATGAAGTTTTGCATGATCTTTGTAATTCCTGCTTCAAATGAGGTTGTTTGTTCAACAGGCAGTTGCCCGTGGGCGAGCATAAACAAATGATTTCGCTCCTCAGTATCGAGCTTCATTACCGTCACAAGACTATCAAGCACCTGGGTCGACACTTGAATGTCTTTTCCCTGCTCCAGCCACGTATACCACGTAAGCCCGATCCCAGCAATCTGCGCTAATTCTTCTCTCCGTAAGCCTGGAACCTTCCTTCTTGGACCTTTGGACAAGCCAAATTGCTCTGGAGAAAGCCGGGAACGCCGCGATTTTAAAAACAACCCCAATTCTTTTCGTTTGTCCTTATCGCTGTTCATCTAATCCCTCCGCCTAATCCTGTTACTTTTAATACTATGATTAATAGGCTTCTATTTGTAGGTTTGTTCGTACTTTAATCTTACAACTGTAAGGTTTACGAATAAAGACAAGGAGGTGATCGTTCTGGAAGACTTAATCAGATCTGGTCCATCGAAAGGTCTGATCGCTCTTATGGTGATAACCTGCGGGTTTACCGTGGCAAACGTTTATTTAAACCAGACCTTACTAGTCGATATGGCGAAAACATTCGACTCAACCGTAGCAGAGATAGGAGGTGTGACGACTCTTACCCAGGTAGGCTATGCAATCGGGAACCTCCTGTTAGTGCCATTGGGAGACATGTTTGAAAGACGTCGAATGATTGTCTTCTTGTTGTTGGCGGTTTCATTGTCGCTATTATCGGCCGCACTATCTAGTTCTTTACCATGGTTAATCGTGAGTCATTTTGCGATAGGCATAACGACGATTATACCGCAGCTTATCGTTCCATTAGCTGCCAGTATGGCAAATGATCGCAATCGGGGGAAGTTACTAGGGACAGTGGCGATCGGTCTCGTCTGCGGAATATTGGGGGCGAGGATAGTTAGCGGCATTGTTGATAGCATATGGGGCTGGAGAGTGATGTATTGGATTTCCTTTGGCTTCATGTTGTTGCTTACTCTCCTAATTCGGTTTCGGCTTCCCCAAAGCCAAGGTGAGACAGCATTACCATACCGCCAGTTGTTGCTTTCGTTGGGGCCTCTGTTCGTGAAGCAAACAGCACTCCAGAGTGCCTGTTTGAGTCAAGGTATGGTGTTTGGATCGTTTAGTGTCTTTTTTACTACTATAGGATTCTTGCTTCAATCACCCCCGTACGAATACGGCAGTGCCATTGTTGGATTGGTGGGGTTGGTCGGAATCGGAGGCGCTGTCGCCACTCCATTGATTGGACTGATCATTGACAGGAAAGGGGCAGCACTCGCCAATAAAATTTGCATGCTTGCAGCTATGGCTTCGTTCCTGATCTCCGCGGTTTCAGCTTATTGGCTGCCGGGATTGATTGGCAGCGCATTGTTGCTAACGGTTTCCACACAAGCAAATCAGGTTGCCTGTCAAGCGAAAATATTCGAGCTTTCTGCTGCTGCTAGAAGCAGATTGAACGGGTTGTATATGGTTTTCACCTTTATAGGGGGTGCAATTGGGTCCTATGTGGGAGTGTGGGCATGGAGCAACTGGCAGTGGTCTGGTGTTTGCGTGGTTGGATTGATCATGGTCTTTGTCGGAATGAGTACATCGGCGGGCATAAAAAATGTAAACGATACGAAAATTGAAAGGATGAAAAATACAAATGCAAATTCATGATGATACCTATAATAAAGGAATGGAAATTTTGAAAAAAATAGATAGCGTGCATTACCAGAGCATTGTTGATAGTTTTAAAGACACAGTGGCCCCAGATTTGGGACAGCTCGCTGTAGAATTCAATTACGGCCAAATATTTTCCCGTCCAGGTCTGGACTTGAAATCTAGGCTTCTCGCTACAGTGGCAGGTCTGACGGCGATGGGAAATACGCAGCAGTTGAGGTTTTATATTAACGGAGCATTAAACCTTGGATGGACGGAAGAAGAGATTGTGGAGTGCATGATGCAAATGTTAATTTACGCTGGTTTTCCTGTAGCTTTAAATTCGATTCTGACCGTTGCTGCAGAAGTGTTTGCAGAACGAAAAACAAAATCAAATAAGGGGGGCTCCGAATGATTATTGACAGCCACTCACACGTTCATTCGTCGGTAGAATCTCACTTGAATATCATGGACGAATCGAACATCGATAAAACAGTTTTGTTCTCGACGCTTGTTCATCCGGAAAAAAGCGAGTCGTATTCTGAGTTTGTTGAAGAGATGGGAAAATTGTCAAACATATTGGCCAATCGGATAAATAGCTCAGAGGCACGTAAAGGCAATGGACGAATTGATTCGGACGGTGCGGCAATATCCCGATCGCTTTATCGGTTTTGGAAGCGTACCGCTCGGTTTTTCCGAGACGGAAACGATGGAATGGGTGGAAACCAAAATCGTCAACAACGGGTTGAGAGGGTTTGGTGAATTTACGTTGGGGTCAGGCCAGATCGGATTGCTCGACCCCGTATTCAAGGCTGCGAACGAGTGGCGTGGCCTTCCGATTTGGGTTCATACGTTCGAACCATTTAAAATGGTAGATATTCGGGACCTTGCCTATCTTGTTCAAAAGAATCCGAATGTGCCAGTCATTTTCGGACATTTGGGTGGCTTGAACTGGTTGGATACAATCAACTTAACGAAGGACATAGACAATGCTTATTTGGATACCTCAGCGGTATATACGGTTTTTGCCTTGAGCCTTGCGATGAAAGAGCTTCCTGACAGAACGTTGTTTAGTTCGGACCATCCATACGGCGATCCTTACTTGGCAAAAATCGCAGTTCAACGTTGTGCACCGAGCAAAGAGGTCGAGAGAAGAGTGCTCGGTGAAACGATAGCGGAATTGCTTGAAATCTAATCTAAGTCCCTATTCATGGTGTACCGTATCGTCTCGTTAGCAGGTTGATCGGTACTTATATCCACTACCCCAAAAACCCGCAATATTGTCATTCAAGGAGAATATTACTGGCAGACGGAAGAAAGGGGTTGGTTATGCCAGCCCCTCTTTCATTTCTTTTTCTCCAACTCCGCCTTTAATCTTGCATTCTCTTCCAACAGCTTTTGAACGTCCGGGACATCCTTGCCGGAAAACCAGCCATACAAATCGTCTCTTGCTGCATACTCCGGCAATTGATCACGAAGTACCATTTTAATGTGCCGTACATCTTCAACATAATAGGTGGGAACTTGTTCCATGACCGATTGCTTAAACTCTTGAAACTTCTGATAGTATTCAATTGCTGTGAAGTCGTATGGCTGTTGTCTCAATGCTTCATCTGTGACAACAAAAGCAAATCTAGGTTTGCCTGCTTCTCCGGCATACTCATATTCCCAATGCGTATAGCTCATCGATTCATCAGGAAGCGTTAAACCATAGAATCCTCCGAGAATCAGGATATATACATCCGACTCGTCGATCCATCTCTTCCTCATTTTCATTGGGCTTTCCTTGAAAAACTGCTCGGTTCCGGCAGGGATATGACCGGCTTGAAGTACGGCTTCAACAGCGGTGTGTCTTTCCTCAATAAGATCGCTAAAAGTAGACGATATGTAAATTTGCAGTTTTTTTCTCATAGGCCCACCCAAATGAAAGAATTTAATATTAAGAAGAATCTACCATTCACTCACTTTATTTGTCAAAATTGACTGGGTTTTCATGCGGTAGCCAAGTGTGTGACGGATTTTTCGCTGATACCCCCGTTAAGCTGAGCCGTACCACAAGTGACGGCAACGGTCTCGTTCTGAGGGGCAATGCCGTTTTTCAAAACTCGGTAAACCGTATCACAAATCGTGGTAAAGTTTAATAACCTTACTACCAACACGTCATTCCTGCAACAGACCAAAATAACAAGGAAAGAGCACCCCGCACCTCGATTCCCAGGAGCAGGGATGCTCTTTCCTAGTTGAATCCTTATTTACTCGCCACTTTCAATAGCTCCATAGCCCGGATGATTACCGAATCTTGGTGGGCATCCACATCGGCTTGTTTCAGTATAATCTGTTCGTCCGGTGGCAGACCGAGCTGCTCGTAATTGATGCCTTCGGGAGAAGTATAACGTTCATTGCTGAGCATGATTACCCAATTGTTCGGTAGCGTTTTGAACAGCACGTCGGAAAAGAATCCACTTGTCTTTTCGCCGATGACCGTCACCTTGTCCAGTTTTTTCAAGGCCATCGTGCCCGTCTCTCCCGCGCTTACCGTCAACGGCCCGGATAGGACGATGATCTTGTTGGCTGTAAAACGCTTGGCTCCCGGCTCGATAAAAATTTTTGTCGGCTCGGAAAATTGATCGTATCCGCCAATTCTGCCCTGTTTGTTATACGCCAGCCTTTTTTCGCCCGTGAACAGTCCGGCGACTTTCAACCCGAAGATATCATCGCCACCCCTGTTGAAGCGCATATCGATCACAAAGTTCCGGCAGTCTGCCAGGTCTTGCACCATGTCGGCAAGGGCTTCGTCAATCAGCTTCTCGTCAGACACGTCAAATTCGCGCAGTTGGATATAAGCGTCACCGTTTTTCGTCCGGCCGTACTGGATGCGTCCCTCGAGCTTGCTCTTTAACGCTCCGTTCATATAGTTTGATTCGATGGTACCCTGGATAGCTTTCAGATTGGTTTCATAAAATTCTGCCCGCTCCATCTTAGGCATGGCAGAGAAAAAGTTTTCGTTGGTAATCATATTGGTATGCCCGTCTTTCAGCTTTCCGAGCATTTCCTTGAAGATGTTCTCCAGCTCCTTCTCGGAAGTGGCCGCGGTTACCTTTGGTCTGTAAGTCTTGTATACCTCTTTCCAATCTACTTTTACGAGCGGGAAGAAACTGAAATTCTCTTCGAAGGTTTGCCAGAACACCTCGAAATTGGCGACCGGGTCCTTGCTGATCTCTTTTACCTTCACTGCGGGAAATTGCTTGATTTGCTTAAACTGTTTCACATAACCCATTTTGTCGGTCAGGCTGCCGTTTTGAAAGCGTCCCATCCAAATTCGCTCCCGCGCACTTTCCGGTAACTGTTTGGAGTCGCCGAGCTGGAATTTCAGATTGAGGTTCCCTTGCTCATCCAGATCACCGATCGCAAACAGCAGCAGGCTGTCACGCGTGTAGTTGTACATAGTAACCGACTTCCCGTTTATCTCCATTATGCACCCGTACCCTTTCGACTGCCAAAGCTGTCGCTTGGCACCATCAACGGCAGGCTTTTCCTCTTTCCCCTGGTTCACATTGGATGAAGTGTATGCACCCGCTCCCGATACGCTAGCAAACAGAAAGATAAGTAACGCGATCCAGACTCTGCTTTTCATCATAACTACCTCCCATTTTTCTGATCTTCTTTAAGCCCAAGTAAAGCAAATTGGCCTGTGCTTCGGTCACGAAAGCACAAATTTGTCCTCCTTGTAGACAGTGGATTATATATTGTTTATCTTGGGTCTACATCAATATGTCAGAGCTCTGCTGTGCGGACTTCGGTGCTTTTCACTCGCATTTTCGGTTTGCCGTTAAAGGAAAAGTAGGTCCACATGCGAAGCAGCTTCTCTATCGGTCCAGAGGAAAAGCGTGTGAGATACCAGTGGCTAGCGAAGAGTTGCGCGGTGTAAATGACAAGCGTCAGTCCGCAGCCGGCCAATACGCCAAGCTTGCCGAACCATCCAAGCCCGTAGCCATAAAAGATTGTTGTGCAAATGACCGTTTGCATGAGGTAATTCGTTAGGGACAGCTTGCCGACGGCTTCAAGCCGTGAAAGCCAAGGAGATGGTTTCGCCCTCACATAGAGCAGGGCAAAGGCAAAAATATAGCCGAGCGCTAGAATATTTCCGCCTATAAACTCGGCCATGGCAGGCCATTCTTGACCAGGAAAAAGGTATTTCAGCGATTTCAGCAGCAGTCCCGCAGGAAGGAAGAGAAGCATGCTTCTTACATAAGTCGCACGCTTGTCATACGGCTGCAGGAACCATTGTTTCTTTGCGGCGTACATGCCGAACAGGAACATCGGTGCGGTAAAAAAAGGCGCGAGCAGCAGCATGACCAAATAAAAACTGGCATCCAAGTTCAGTGGGTCGGGTGTGGCCGTATTCCGGTGATGCTTGATCTCTTCATACGTGCCGTTGCCGTAGACATTCATGGTCTCTTTCACGTAGTTTTCCATACCGATTGGATCTGAAATCGGAATTGGGCTCGAAGGGTCTTCCGGTACCAATACTAGTAGGCCCAAGAGACAAAGCAGGGTCGTTCCCCAAATCAACAGAGTCTTTGCTTTACGGTTCATAAACATAAGCAGGAAGAAGCCCATCGTTCCGTAAAACGCTAAAATATCGCCTTCCCACAATAAGGTACCGTGCAGCACGCCTGCAGCAAGCAGCAGAAGAAACCGACGGGAGAAATAACGCTTTTGTTTAAGCCCCTTGGCCTCCAAACTTTCCTTCATCTTAATCATGCCGTAGCCGAATAAAAACGCAAATATCGGCATAAAGCTGCCCTCAACAAAAATCTTCACGAGTTGGTACGTTACGGTGTCTATAGAAGTTTGCCATCAGAATGCCCAGCAGACTAAATCCCCGCAGGCAGTCAATGATAGGCTGCCTGTTTTGTTGCCCAACCAAATTCGATCACCTCAAAAGCGAGTGTAGCACCGACGATTGAAATCCACTTAAAGTCTGCCTTAATGTTTGCTTAACGGAATTGGAAATGTTTAGCTAAAATTAAAGTTGATTTGTTACGATAGCAAAAGGGGGGATTGGATGTATAACTCGAAAATCTTGATTGTTGACGATGAAAAGTCGATTATCCAATTGCTTGAAATGGTGCTGAAAAAAGAAGGCTTCCGTCATATTTACACAGCGGGCACGGCCCAGGAAGCGCTCCGGCTGCTAGCCAAAAATGAAATGGATATCATCATATTGGATGTTATGCTCCCTGATCAGTCGGGGTTTGACCTATGCCCCAAAATACGGGAGATCTCATCTGCGTATATCATTTATTTAACGGCAAGAGCGTCGGATCTGGATGTGCTGTCCGGGTTTGCCACCGGTGGAGACGATTATGTGACCAAACCATTCAATCCGCTTGAAATTGCAGCAAGAACCAAGGCCATGCTGCGCCGCGGCGTTCTTATGCCTGTGCAGCATGCGGAGGAAACCCGGCGCCGCTATGATTTCGGAGGGTTTGTGCTGGATGAGTACGAGGGCGAACTGTTGGTGGGAGGGGAGGCGGTGCCATGTCCGGCACAAGCGTATCAACTGCTGCTGTACTTATGCAAGAATCCGAACATGGTGTTCTCCAAAGCGCAGTTGTATGAAGCGGTTTGGGGTATCGATGGCATGGGGGACGATAATACGGTTATGGTTCATATCCATAAAATCCGTGAGCGTATCGAGTCGGACCTGGGGGCACCCCGTTATCTTGTAACGGTACGTGGGCTGGGCTATAAGCTGATCAAGGAGAAGGACGCATGAACCGAATTCGGCGAAGGCTTGCGGTTCATTTCACGTATCGGTTTTTCCTGCAGGGGGTATTTATTTTTGTTATTTTGGCTGCCGTCCTGTTTCTGCTCATTCAATATTTCACGAATCAGGATATGAAAAAAAATTTCCCCCTAAGCGCCTTGGATAACATTTCCGTGGAAACCACAAAAGAAGACGGGGTTCTGACGATACCTCAGAGGTGGATAGAACAGCTCACGGAAGGCGGCTACTGGCTGCAGATTGTGGACGACAAGGGAAAAGTCGTTTATTCGGTGAACGCCCCTAGCCTGCTGAAATCGTCTTACGGTGCGAACGAACTGCTGCAGATTGAGGAAACTGGACGCTATGAATCTTTTCGAGTAATAACGATGCTGGATACGACGGATCAGACGCCTCTCTTTTATATGCTGGGAGTTGAAGACAGCGGGGCGGTCCGGTTGAAGGAATGGAATCGCTCCCTAGGAACACAAGGGTTGATCCGTCCAACTGCAGTGAAAGAGCTGGAAGAGCAGCTTGAACGATCAAAGGAATACCTGGAGATAATGGATGAAAACGGGCGGATAGTCCAGTCTATCGGTAATTCTACGCCCAACGAACAATACCGTCCGCTTGAACTGATCGCAATGCGAATGGAGCCCGGCATTTATCCGAATGATATTTCCATCAATTATGAGCCAGCATCCAGAAATACATGGATTCTACATACGACCAAGAAAGGAATCGTCTTTGTTAACCAGCCGATTCTTCATGAATTCATCATGGTGCTCATTGTTACGGGAGCTGTCATGCTGCTGCTGACATTTGCTTTCTCGCTTTGGCATGGATATCGGTATGGTGAGCCACTGCAACTGTTTGTCGATTGGTTTGATCGAATGGGACAAGGGCGTTATGATGAGGCTTTAACGGAGAAAGACAGAAAAAAGGTGTTCCGCAAAAACGGCAAAATTCGCTTACGTTACCGACTGTATAAGGAGGTAATTGCCGAATTTTACGAAATGGCTGCAAGGCTCGATGCTTTAGAGCAGGAACGGAGGCGCCTGGAGAGTACACGGGAGGAATGGATGACGGGAATCTCCCATGATCTTAGAACCCCGCTCTCTACGATTCATGGGTATGGGCATCTGCTTGAGAGCAGTCAATACGAGTGGACCGGGGCGGAGCTTCAGGAGATGGGCAAGATGATTCGGGAAAAAGGGGACTACATGCTTGAATTGCTGCAGGATTTCTCCCTCACGTTCCAATTGAAAAATAACGCCATCAGCTTTTCATTAGAAAATAGTAAGTTGAATGAGCTTGTGCGCCGGGTCGTGCTGCGTTATGTGAACGATGTGACGATCCAGCATGTGACTTTTGCATTTGAGGAGTCGAAAGAGGAATTGGTTGTGAAAGCGAGTGTGAAATGGTTTAAGCGGATGTTGGACAACTTGATCTCGAATGCAATCAAGCACAATCCCCCTGGAACAGTGATTACGGTGAGAACGGAAACTGCAGGAGACGATGCTCTCATTATCGTGGAGGATAATGGGATCGGGATGGATGAAGAGACGAGGCGTAATTTGTTCGAACGATATTACCGGGGCACGCATACGGAGGATAGAACGGACGGCGCGGGACTTGGCATGAGCATCGC
Source organism: Brevibacillus schisleri (assembly GCF_055685845.1). Classification (NCBI taxonomy): domain Bacteria; kingdom Bacillati; phylum Bacillota; class Bacilli; order Caryophanales; family Paenibacillaceae; genus Brevibacillus; species Brevibacillus schisleri. The sequence goes on along the minus strand of NZ_JBVNDM010000001.1, from coordinate 6,623,774 downwards.
CAAGGCGATTAGTATTGCTCATAAGGGTGGAATTGAAGTGGAATCCAGGGAGGGATCGGGAACACGAATCGTCCTGCGGTTTCCTCAGACGGACCAGAGCGTGGGATGAAAGTTGGAGCCCATTCTGCTTGCCGTTACAGACAATGCGGGGAACCGTATCATAAGTGATGGTACACAAGATTAGGAAAGAAATCGTACTTGATAGTAGCTATATCAGCAGATTAAGACGATAGTGTTAGTTGTCCGGCGAACAAAGAATAAAATAAAGCTTTTGTTCGCCGCTGTTTTTGTTGAACTAGCGCTTTCCGTTACTCCAAAGGATTAGCTTTAAGTATTAGTTGTCACTAGCGAAGTTTGAGTTAAAAATCCCTCGGCTCCAGGATCGATAATATAGTTTTTTACAATGACGTAAAGGAACAATAACATACTGATTCCGACCAATAGTCGGTAACGTGATTTGGTGTTATTTAATGGGTCGTAACCTCCTGTTTCAATTCTTGACAAGATGCTGTTCTCCCCGGGGTCAGCGCTCTTGCAGAGGCTTAGGCTTCCAATGTCTTCAAAAAGGCAGATACATGATCTTTAATGTAATGAATATGCCGATTGTCAGCTTCCAGTTTGCTCAACATAATCCCGCCTTCAAGTGCGGCCATAAGAAAAGAGGCTGCGCCATCTTGATCGATGCTCGATTTGAATTCCCCATTCGTTATGCCCTCATGCAAGATGTTCTTGATAAATGATATAAAGTCGCGCATGCGATTCTGGGTTTTCTCGCGCAGCAATGGGTGCCCATCATCGTACTCAATGGCCGCGTTCATCACGGGGCAGCCTCCCACAAATGGAGGAGAGTCAACCACATTGCTGTACAGTTCAAACATACTGATCAGTTTTTCCATAGCAGATTGCCGAGAACTGACAGCTGCTACAAATTGCTCGAATACAGTGTCGGCGGCATATTCAAAGGCTTCCATCGCAATTTCATCCTTATTGACGAAATGTTTATAGATGCCCCCTTTCTGAATTCCCGTAGCATTTATGATTTCGTTGAGAGAGACACCAGCATATCCTTGAAGGTTAAAAAGCTCGGCTGATTTGCAAATGATGTGTCTTCGGGTTTGCTCACCTTTTTTCATATCCTTCACCTCCCGTTTGCATCATTCACTGAAATGGGAGTGATGTTTCGCTGCTTCGATAATCGGAATCAATTTCGTATCGTTTTTTTTCTGAAGTTGGTAAGTAAAATGCTCGATCATTTTTTGATTAATCCCGAGTCGTGGATAGTCTTCGATGATCTGCTGGAGAAGATCCTTTGGAAAAAGATCGACCCGAAAACCTGCATCAACCATAACCCCTAAATGTACCAGAGCAATCTCAGGTTGGTTTTTTTCTGCTTCGACCGTGGCGTGCAGTTCGACCGCTTTTTGTACGATTTCCGCTTTTTCGATTGGATAACCATGTTGAACCAAGAAATGGCAAGCCGCCTCTCCGCCCTCGATTTCAAAAGTACGCTCTCTGTCTGCAAATGGTTCGGTCAAGCCCAAGTCATGCATGATGGCACCGAGATATAGCAATTCCATGTCAATGTTCAGATCATTCTTCTGAGCGATCATATATCCAAAAGCATATGTTCTCATCAAATGATTGAATAGTGTTTGGGTTGAAAGTTCTCGCACATAATGAGTGGCATCAACCGATAGCTTGCTTTCTGGAACAATAAACAGTGAAGTCATGTAATACTCTCCTTTGTGTTAGAAAAATGTGTGCTTCTATGCTAACGTAAAAAAGATACCGTTCGGTCTCTTTTTTACGTTAGCACATCTCTATTTCGTTTTCAATAGTTGAGTTACGTCGTCTATTATCGCTGGCTTCCACAAATGCTTGCTTACGGAATCTAAGATCGAAAGCCCGGTCAATGTGGTAGAAGCTGCCACTAGCATCAAAGTTGACGCCATACGCGTTAATTCTCGCTTACGTAATCATAATTTTCTTGCTGCAGCCAGCTATCATGCAACCATTTCTCAGTAACTCAAACTTCGCAGCTTGAAATAGGCAGATAAGCCTTGAGATAACTTGACAAACTGGCAATCCATTGTTGAAGTTGACTTTGGATCAGTTTTGTAAGCTTCTTGATAGCCTTGGTTACTTCATTGATCAATTCAGAAGTTATTGCAAGGCTACCACCCAATCTAAGGCGCTAACTTCATCGTAAAGCAAATAAAACAACCCTCCGAGTGTACGGTGGTAGATGCTTTGTCGATGCAGCTATGCGAGCAGATTGTATAGATGTCCTTGAAACTCCTTTTGCAAGCGTAACAAGGATTTAGCGCACTTAAAGAAGACTTCTATGTCCCAACGCATGGAGTAGATACGGATGACTTCCTCTATTGTTAAGGTCAGGTCGGGGGACTTTTCCTTTCTGAGTTCATTTCCAGAATCGATGATCACACCAGCATTTCTTCCATCCCAAGACCCTCCCGGATTTGGTCGGAAACAGTTTCATGAGTGGCTCAATGCAGAAGCATATATTTATATTGCAGTCATCAAACATCTATCTGGTCTTACTGTTACATGCTATGCGGTGAAGCGTATCACAACTAAAGGCAGGTTTTTCAGAGTCCGGGGAGGATTTGTCTCGCCAGCATATACTGTTGTACTCAAACAGGCCCCTTAGTAGCAAGGGGCCTTTGAGTTGTCTATTCACATCATCATATTTTGTAACCAAACATACCTACTTCGTCTTCATCGTATCAGAAGTTTTCTAAAACGATTTTTCCAATGGTCCGTCCAGATTCCAGCTTCTCATGCGCGAGACGTAGGTTTGCTGCATTGATTGGCTCGAGTCGTTCAGTCAACGTAGTTTTTATTATTCCATCATCGATTAAATTCGCCAGTTCATTCAACAATTCGTGTTGTTTGATCATGTCATTGGTATGAAGCAAGGACCGTGTGAACATGAACTCCCATACAAACGTTACACTTTTAGAAAACAGCAAGTCCATTTTCAAGCTCCCTGCCCAGGTAGTTTTATTTGCAGGAACGATAGCGCAAATTTTACCTTGGGGGACAATGACTTCCGCCATATTTTCAAGATGTTGAACCGTATCATTCAAGCAAAGGATATAATCGACGGCGTCAATACCAACTTCCTTGAGTTGAGGGAGAAAAGGGTTGTTGTGGTTTATGATAAAATCCGCACCGAGACCTTTAGCCCATTGAATTGACTCTGGACGTGAAGCAGTACCGATGACGGTCAAACCTGCTAATTTTGCAAGTTGAATAGCAATCGATCCAACTCCTCCAGCTGCACCGATAATTAGTATGCTTTTGTTTTCACCTGTATTATTTAGGCTAATTCCTAAGCGATCAAAAAGACCCTCCCATGCAGTTATCGAAGTAAGTGGTAATGCGGCTGCGGCTGCGAAATCCAAGCTTCGCGGCATATTTCCCACAATTCGTTCATCAACTAAGTGGAATTCACTGTTGCTGCCTGGTCGAGACACACTGCCCGCATAATAGATCTTGTCCCCAGGTTTAAACAATTGGCAGTCAGGACCGACTTGTTCTACGATTCCAGCGGCATCCCAACCAAGAATTTTCGGTGAATCGGCTTCGTAGTTATGGCTTTCCCGGACGCCTACGTCTGCAGGGTTGACGGAGATTGCTTTTACACGTACAAGCAAATCACGGCCTGTAGGCTCCGGTTTATCCAAGTGCAGATCAATAAGGCTTTCTGGATTAGATATAGGGAGGTATCGGTAAGCACCGACAGCTTTCATCTTTTGGTGAGCATTCATGGGTATCCATCCTCTCAAATAGGAAATGTTGTACAGTTGCATTGTAAATCGATTCAATTACTTTAAGTAAGTACGCATATTTTTATGGTATAGTATTAAAAATCAAACCATTGGGGGATAAGCTGATGGGAGACCGAAGAAAGAAATATGGAGCAAGTCCAGATATGCAAGCATGTCCGGTTGAAACAACGCTGGATGTTATTGGTGGAAAGTGGAAGGGAATCATTCTCTATCAGCTCCTGAACGGAACGAGAAGATTCAATGAATTCAGGCGCCTCAATCCGGGAATTACGCAGTTTATGCTCACCTTGCAGTTAAGAGAGCTTGAACGGGATGGCATCATTCATCGCGAAATATATAAAGAGGTTCCTCCAAGAGTGGAATACTCCCTTACTGATTTCGGAAGGACTCTGGAACCGGTCATTATGTCAATGAAAGCATGGGGCGAGTCTTATAAAGCGCGGCTTAATGAAAATCCAACGATACAAGGGGAGCAGAGTTAAAGGTAAATTGAGTAGTAACCTAAGTAGTAGAGCGGGAATGTTTGAGTAAATGTTCAGGGATCGGCGATTTTGAAATTGTTGGCAAGTTTACCGATCCGATGATCGGCAAACGAGAGATTGAAAAAAATGAGATTGAGATTGTCTTTTTGGATATTCAAACACCGAAGCTAAACGGTATCGAGTTGGCCGAACAGCTTTTGGAAATGAAACCTCAATTGCAAATTGTCTTCGTCACCGCATATGAGAGATATGCGATTAAAGCATTTGAGCTGAACGCCCTTGACTATGTATTAAAGCCGGTTGGCAAGCAACGTCTGCAAAATACCATGAAACGAATTCAATCGATGATGGAGGAACAGACGCCCTTCTCCCCTCAGAAATCGGAGAATTTACAAATGAGACTGTTTCAACAAGTAACGTTTGTAGATGGAGGCGAGGAAATCCCACTTCGTTGGCGAACTGCCAAGGTGCAGCAGTTGTTCTTATATTTGGTTCAACACAGGGGAACTACGGTTAATAAAACGGCGATCATTGAGTTGCTTTGGCCAGAGCTTGAACCGGAAAAAGCCCATCATCAATTGTATACGGCTATCTATCATATTCGCAAAACCTTGGCGCCATTTAGTAAATACTTTCAAATTCGCAATACATCAGAAGGGTATAAGGTAAAACTAGAACAAACCATCTTAGATGTGGATCAGTTTGAGCGTTTTTTCCGCTCTGATTTATCTTTATCTGCGGAGACGATTGACGAGTATGAACAAGCCATGGCTCTGTGTAAAGGAGATTATTTGCAAGAGCATAATTACATATGGGCAGAAAGCGAGCGTCAAAGATTACAACTGCAATGGGTGCAAACCGCTTTGAAAATGGTGGATTGGTATTACGCCAATGATGAATGGGACAAAGCCATCACGCGATGTTTGGACATTTGTCAGCGTTATCCGCTCGAGGAAGAAGCTTATTTTTTCCTTATGAAAATATTTGCTGACATGGGAAGCCACTCTTCGGTTCATAAGCAATATGATCAATTAACGAGTGTGTTATGGAACGAATTGCAAGAACAGCCTAATCCGGTAATTACAGAATGGTATCAACTTTGGAAGCAGAAAAATAAGGAATAAACCAAGTGGCTTATTCCTTATTTGGGGATTCCAAAAGTGACGACCGTACCTTGTTCAGGTGAGCTATTAATCGTTAATCCCTGGTTATATAGTTGTCTTAGTCGCCGTTCAATATTTCGCAGACCTACGCTTGTTCTTTTTTTGCCATGCCTTGTTTGGCTGAATAGTTGATTCAGATCTTCCTCTGTCATCCCTTCCCCATCGTCTTGGATTGAGACTTCGAAATACTCCTCTTTGTCTTTGATGTGAATCCAGACTGTTCCTCCACTTGTGCGCTGCATTAAGCCGTGTTTGATGGCATTTTCGACTAACGGTTGTATGGATAAGGGTGGTAAGCAAAAATCGAGATCAGGGTCCAGATCCCATTCCACTTGCAATCGATCGCCAAATCGTTGCTTCTCGATATACAAATAAGATCGAACAAGATCAAGTTCATCGTGAAGCGAAATAACGGGTTCAGAATTATGAAAGTCAAAGCTCAAACGCAAATAGTTGCTAAACTCCTCAAGCAGTGTCTGCATTTTCGTGAAGTCCTGGAGTCCCAAGGCGGCAATTGAATTTAATGCGTTAAACAAAAAATGAGGTTCAATTTGTGATTGTAACCATGCTCCTTCCATACGCAAACGTTCATCGAAGGATATTTTAAACTCTGTTAAGGCTTTTACCCTTGCCTTTAATTCCCAAGCATCGACGGGTTTCTTAACATAGTCGTTCGCCCCTGCTTGAAAGCCGGCGATAATATCCTCGGAACGACTGCGCGCGGTCAAGAGCAGGACAGGCAGTTCTAAAACAGAGAATCGTTCCCGAATGATGCGTGTTAGTTCATAGCCGGATACGTGAGGCATCATGACGTCCGAGATGACCAGATCGACCGGGTTACGTTCCAGTATGGACAGGGCTTGCTGAGCGCTAGTTGCCGTGCTTACTTCGTATTGATCTGATTCAAGCATTTTGCTAAGGATGGTCAGGTTAATACTGTCGTCATCTACAACGATAATTCAAGACCAGGAAAGCACGAATCAAGTTCAAAACCCGTTCTTTACTGAGTGACCCGTGCAGAAATGACCATGATCCTGGTAAACACAGGAATGGTCAGGACTACATCCGCAAGCGGAATGTTTATGGACGTAGCCGACCAACATTGGGCGTACAAAGATATTGAAGCAGCAACCAAAAAGTAAAGGGAACTCTCTTTCCTAATCCAAGAAGACCGGAGTGCATATTTTATATGCTTCTCCGGTCTTTTTAGACTACTCCGTATATACGTCATCATGCATCTCTCTTGATCGACTTATGTGAAGAACCAGTAGTATATATGCAAGACGTATGAAGATTCATTCACATTTACTCGAATTCGGGAATTCCCCTTGCAGATAGGAATCCCATAGTTTATTGATAAACTCAATATTGATCTTGTTTTCAAACGCCTTGGAAATGAGGCCAAAGTCGTCCGATGCATACCCTGCCACTTCCGAATTCTGGGTTATCCGAAAAGTTTCTTTGAAAACAAATTCCCTAATTTCTCTTATCACCGTATTTTCAGAGGGGGCAATTTGATCAACTTTTTTGTAACTAGAAATCCAGGCTACATCAAATCCAACAGCATCCCTAGCGTCTAATTTAGCGTCCCAATCAACATCTTTTTTGAAGACATTCTCTAAGAAACTGTCATGACAGATTATCGAAAGTATCTCACTCGCTGTTTTCAACGAAACCCTACTCCTTCATAATATACTAGGCAACGTTTTTTGTACTTTCCCCACACATGGGCAGGGAGGGTTTCTCCCTTGATAAATTTTATTTTTTTCCTATATTTTACAATATCCTCGTCAAGTCTCTCTCTCGTTCAACGTGGGTCATTAAAATATCAAGCTTTGGAACAGGAACGTCCGCCTTTCCAGTCAATAGCAGTTTCAGTGCCAAGTAGGGAAAATTCACTCCGGACCGGCAAGAGATATACATGCCACCGGAAGCTCGCGGATTGATTTCCAGCAGCTTGGGGACACCTTCCTTGTATTTGATTTGCACATTAAACAAATAGGAAAGCTGCAATCGCTGCTGCACGGCTTCGGCAATTCGTAGCAGTTCATCGTTGTCCTCAAGCTTGCGAATCCGCCCTTCTACTTTCTTGCGAGGCACCGCTGCCAACAACTGTCCTTCATAGGCGAGGCAATCGATGCTGTATTCATACGAGTCCAAATACTCCATGACCATGATATCCTCAAACGTTTCCCGTGTGGACAGTGTGCGGACTACTTCTTCTATCGTGATTTGCTGGTGGGTTGATCGAAACAGTCGGTCAATCGGATCAAGCTGCTCCTCCACAATATAAAAGCCTGCTCCGCCTTCTCCTCGGGCAGGCTTGAAGCAAACCTTGTTCCCGTCTTGTTTCAGTTGTTCATAGGCGATTTGGAATTGTTCAGCTGTATTCACAATCGCATAAGCGGGTAACGGTACTTCCGGTACGTCCTGAAACAGTTGAAACAGCTTCCCCTTATCCGAAATATCCTCCAGCAACTGATGTTCCTGAGCAATCATAACCTGCGTGCCCTGCCGCTCAAACTCTTTGATATGCTTGGAGATTTCCACCAATCGATAGTTGGGGAGAAATACGTCGATCCGGTGTTTTTTACAAAACGACAGGCAATAGTCGATGTATTCTGGCACATCCAGCGTGGGCTCCAGTTCAGCATGGTCGGCGATTTGTAGCATCACACTATGACGTTTCGGGTGAGTTACATAAATCTCGAAAGTGAAGTTATCCGGGTTATTGCGAATCATTTCGACGATTGGATAAGCCGTAGCGAACGTTCGATTGAACCAAATCCGTTTTCTCATTGGTTGCCCTCCTTTATTCGAAAAGAAAAGCGAGTGTCTGTTCGACCTCGCTTTCCTTTACTTCATGCTGTTTATGCAACGTTTTCCTTCGAGTCTTCCTGTTCCCCATGTTTTCCTTTTTTCATCTTATGCACGACGAAGGTACCGAGGAAGGTGAGAACCAGAACGCCGAAGAAGAGGTATGACTCGATGTGCATGCCCGCTGCGCCCAAGAACATTTTCACGGAGATGAGCGCAATAAGTACGAATGCGGTTGTTTCGAATTCCGGAATTCGTTCGATCAGTTTCAGGAAGATTTGAGCAACCCCCCGCATCATCAGAACACCGAGAATTCCGCCCAGGAACAGAACCCAGACTTGGTTGCTGACACCAAATGCAGCTAAAACGGAGTCGATGGAGAAGGCAATATCCATCATCTCAACGGCAAGTACAGTTTGCCAGAAGCCTTTTCCTTTGTTCTCGGTCTCGTTTTCTTCTTCCCCACCAGACTTGAATAAGCGGTAGAGCAGCCAGACGATCAGCAATCCACCGAGAATTTGTACAACCGGGATTGGGATAAAGTACAAGCACGCTGCCATTCCCAGATATAGCAGCAAATCGATTGCTTTTTGCGCTTTTTCATTATCGCCAAAGAAGTGGTCTGCTGCAATCTTGAGCAGGTAGAGTGCACCCATTACTTTGATCGCTGTCATCTTGACCAGGAAAACGCCTAAACCGATTGCCAGGAAACGGAATAAATAGGCACCGAGCAAGCCGTAAAACAAGGCGCGTTTCTTTTGCTTTTCTGGCAAATGATTTACCATTACTGCTAATACCAGTGCATTGTCAGCTGAAAGTAATCCTTCCAGGATGACCAATGAAAGAATAATTGTCCAGTTAGCAGGATTGGTCAGTACCCCCTGCAAAACCTCCCATGAAAAAAAACTTGAATAGGTTTCAATCAGCCCATTCAAAAACTCCATTTCTTCGTCCTCCTAGGTTATTTGCTGCCTGCGGACCAACTCATGTTCCAACCGTAGTAGCGATCCATCTGTTTATGTCCGTTGAAATATTCAACGAGACGCTTGATCTCAAAGGTATCTCCTTTTCTCTCTATCATGGCAATGGCACACATAATCTTCCGAGGGTCGTGCACGTCCATGCGGACCACAATTTCCGGGTTGTCGGCCTGTTTGATCGTGACAACGCCATCCGTTTCGGCCCATTTCGCTACACCTTCATAGATATAGGCATAGATCAGGACACGATTAAACTCCCTCACATGGTTGCCGTTAATGCGGAGATTTTCCCCATCAGTTCTGGATCCTGTACGGTCATCTCCGTCCAGCTCGATAAACGGGAAATGGAGATATTCACCAAAAAGCCGGCCCAGCGCTTGGATACAACCTTTATTCCCGTCTGACATCTCATACAAACATCCAAGATCAAGGTCGATGCCATCGGATTTATTAAAGCCCAAAAAACCGCTTGATTTCTTGACTTTTCTATTCCAGTTTAGGTTCACACTGATTTGCCCCAACGCCCCGCTTGATTTTCGCAAGCTGATCGTTTCACCTTTTTTCGTCAGCTCAACCTTGGATAGATTGATCGGCGGTGCCGGTGGTTGCTCAACCTTTGGAGGCGGCGGAATGGTTGGAGACGGTTGTGGTGAAGAGGATTGCTCCTGTGCCACCTCTACGTCGAAATTACCGCATAAGGCAGTTAGTCCACCGTTAAAGCCGCTTCCAATCGCATTAAACTTCCATTCTCCATTGTAGCGATATAATTCACCTGTCACGATTGAATTTTCTGTAGAAAAATCAACTAATGGAAATCGGATCATTTCAGCGAATGTGACAGGATGCAAGATTCGCAAATAAAGATCGGAAACCTGACGAAACGTTTGGCCACGTGAAATGGCGTCGTAAATGGTAATCGTAAAGGCGATCTTTTCTACGTCAAGCGGAATTGCGGAAAGTTCCAGTTCGAATTGCTGTTTATCTCCAGTGCCGTCCCGCAAGGAAACAGCTCCGTTCGTTGATTTGGGATTTCCGTAGAATATGAAATCCTCCTCACGATTCACTTTCCCGGTTGCGCCCAACTGAAATGCCGACGCATCCAGATCAAGTTCGCTGCCGGTATGCCAGCCAAGACCGACAATCACCTTGGTCAGCCCTGGAAACTGCTTCGTTACATCAACCTTTTGTCCCTTAACAACCATCATCGTCATCACTATCACCTATTTTAGAAAACTCGGTTCCGCCAAGTCCGTGGCGTTGCCTTGGTTGCGTCTTGCCGAAAAAATGAAGGAAGGATGCTAGTCCCTACTATCAAACTAGCATCCTTTGGCTGGTACGAATTAACCTGCTTGTAATCCGAAGTTATTGCAAAGCGCTTTGAGGCCGCCGGAAAAACCACTGCCCACCGCAGCAAACTTCCACTCGCCCTGATAGCGATACAATTCGCATACGACGATAGCGGTTTCAACAGAGAAATCCTCGCCCAAGTCGTAACGAAGAACTTCTTGGTTCGTATTTTCATCAACGACACGAACAAATGCGTTGGAGACTTGTCCAAAATTTTGGCGTCTCGCTTCAGCATCGTGAATCGTAATCGTAATGGCGATTTTTTCAATCTCGGACGGTACTTTGGTCAAGTCAATCTTGATTTGCTCATCATCGCCATCACCTTCACCCGTCAGATTGTCACCAGTATGAATAACGGAACCGTTGCCGCCTTGTAGGTTGTTATAGAAAACAAAGTGCTGAATGTTGGTTGCTTTGCCGTCTGCGTGGAGCAAAAACGCCGCTGCATCGAGGTCAAAATCAAACCCACCATTATATTTGTTCGTATCCCAACCGAGTCCAACGACCAGTTTGGTCAGATTCGGATTGCCTTTCGTCAGATCAATTTTTTGACCTTTGGATAAGCTGATTACTGACATGGCAAGTTCATCCTTTCCACGTTTCGTACTGGTTAATTAGCCGATGTTAACACCAAAATCACGCGCCAGACCAGCAAGACCGTCTCTGTAGCCTGAGCCGATTGCGCTGAATTTCCACTCACTGCCGTGACGATACAGTTCGCCAACTACAACAGCGGTTTCAATGGAGAAATCTTCTCCAAGGTCGTAGCGAATGAGTTCTTCGCCACTGTTTGCGCTCAGTACACGCGCATACGCATTGGAAACTTGACCAAAGTTTTGGTTGCGGGTAGCCGCATCGTAAATCGTGATAGTGAAAGCAACCTTTTGGATATTCGCGGAAACTTTGGACAAGTCGATTTCGATCACTTCGTCATCACCGTCGCCATCACCAGTGCGGTTGTCACCGGAGTGAACAACGGAGCCGTCAGGGCTGGATGGATTGTTGAAAAATACGAAATGCTTGTCGTCTTCCACTTTGCCTTGGTCGTTCAGCAGGAATACGGACACATCCAGGTCGAATTCGCCGCCGCCATCATACTTGTTGGTATCCCAGCCAAGACCTACCTTGATTTGGGTCAAGCCAGGGTTCGTTTTTGTCAAATCAACCTTTTGTCCTTTTTGCAAAGATACTGCCATTTGTTATTCCTCCTAAAATTTGAATTCTTTATTGTAATAAGCATAATCTGATAGATGCTACGTGTAGCGTCTGACCAGCTGGGAAATCGACGTATCGGTTGTTCCTTCACCAATAGCAGCAAACTTCCATTCACCTGAGTGGCGATACAGTTCACCCACGATTAGTGAGGTTTTCCCTGAGTAATTCTCCGTCAGATTGAATTTGCACAGTTCCTGACGAGAAGATGGATTCATAATGCGGATATATGCGTTGCCAATCATTCCGAAATCCTGACGACGACTGACACAATCGTAGATATTGACCACGAAAATCAGCTTGTGAACATCGGAAGGGACACGTGAAAGCTCGACAGATATCTGCTCATCGTCGCCTTCCCCTTCACCGGTAAGATTGTCCCCCGAGTGATTGACGCTTCCGCAACCGCTTCGCTTATTTCCGAAATAGACGAGATTTGTTTCTTTTGTAAATTTTCCATTTTCGTTCAGCATGATTACGGACGCATCGCAATCGATGTTGGCTTGTCCACCACCAAACAGTCCACCAAGTAGTCCGCCGGATTTTTTTACCGGGTCCCAGCCAAGTCCAACCAGCACTTTGCTCAAGCCGGCATTTCCTTTGGTCAGGTCAATTTTTTGCCCTTTTTGCAAACTGATAACTGACATGTCACCCTCCTACTCTGTCCGGGCTATACCCCAGTATTTTGCAGATTACAATTCGATTATTCCATTGCTATCCAATAAAATCTACATTTTTTTGCAAAAAACAACAAATTACATCCATTTTGTGTCTTTTTCGAGCGATGGCGTTTTTTCATTATTCAGGATCAAAGCGCAGCGGGTTTACGACTTGTTTTATGTTGCTTTGACCAGTTGGTGATACCATGACAGAACGGTTTGCAAAATCTCTTCTGCAGCGCTGATTCCCGACGCCTGCGTAAAGTGGAAGTTGCCCACAGCGCCACCGTGGTTACGAATCTGATAAATCTCCCCATGCGGCGGAACGATCGCCAGTTGCGCTGCTTCCAGCAGAGGAAGGTCCAGTAGCGAATCGCCAGCTGCGATCAGCTGCTCATCCTGTTCCAGCTCGCACACGTACAAGGTCGCATCGCGCTTGTTGACCGCCTGGGGCACGAGGTAGAGCTTTCGGCCCTGAATGGACATGCTCCAGTTTTGTTGCGCCACCCAACGCTCGAAGTCGCGCAGCTCGTCGACAGGCATTTTTTCTCGATCAATGATGCTGTAGAAGAACAGATCCTCTGCCATTCTCTCCCGAATCACCCAACTGTCATTGCTGATCTGGGCGAAGCCGGCCAGCATGTCGGGAAACGGCGCGCATTCGTTGACCATTCGGCTATGTACCTGACGACTCCACTGCTCGTCTATTCGTCCGTCACGGATTACATTGCCGCCGTTGCTGGTAATTGCATAGCGAGGTAAAAGCTCATTCTGGAAAATCAAAATTCGCTGATACTGTTCAATCGTTCTTGTTGTCACGGGTATAAATAGAGACTGTTGATGAACTTCATGAAGAAGTTGGATTGCCCGGTCAGACATGTGCGAGATTGGTTCGCCTTCAAGCACTTCGACTACCTGAAACGACTGCATTTCGTCCGTGAGAAATCGTTTCCCGTATAGGAGGGTTTGGTCCAGGTCACTTGCAAAAATCATTGTTTTTCCCCTCCCATCGTTCGGATAATACCGCAGCAGGAATAACTCATATCGGAACGTTCCTCCACGAATACACCACGATCCTTGGCGAGCATGATGATATGAGCAAGGTTAGGGTTTTCGACTGAATCGACAAGAATTTTCCATGGGACTCTGCGTAAAAGCACGCGTGTCGTTTCGCCAACTCCCGGTTTAATTAGATTCACATCATCAATTTGCAGCTCTTGTTGAATCCGCCCAATATCGCGCATTCCCTTCCAGGTCGGCACGTGGTCGTCCTCGTGGCTGATCAATTCAGCTGCTTTTGCCTTTGCTTCGTCGGAAATATCCGCAAAATGCGCAGAAATCGTATTGACGAACAGGTTGGAAACATCTTCGTCAGCCCATTCCCGATAAAATTTGGCTCCGTGAAACTCACCAGCTGCAATGAGGTCGTCACGGTGCACGGTACGACTGATCAAACCGGAAACGGTTGAGTTCAGGCAAGCGCTCGGGATCAAAAAATCTTCGCGAGTGCCAAACGTCTGCACGCAATACCCTGGGTCAGCGAGAACAGCCAAATCGGCATCAAGCCGCGTATGGAATTTCTGGTTAAAGCGGGAGATAGACTCGTGCAAGACCGATGTAATAGCGCCCTTGCCTGTCCAACCATCTACGAACTGAATTCCTTTGCCTGGATGATGCTCGAGAATATAGCGCAACGCATTCTCGTCAATACCTTTGCCGCGAATGATCGAGATGCTGTAATGCGGCGTATCCAGCTGGTGAATTTGTCTCAAATAGCGGCGGATCAAAACACCGATCGGCGTTCCTGCTCTTGCAAGCGAGGCAAGCACAATCTCCTTGCCTTTGCGTGCAAGGATGGATTCAGCCACTACTCCTGATGCCAGCGCCACTTTTCGTGCTGTCGTCTGCAAGGCCTGATGAAACAATGAGATGTACTCGGCGGAGGGCCGATACTCAACAGGCAGCATCTCGGAGTAATGTGTCCCCGCCTGAATCAATTCTTCCCGGTCCTCCGTGTTGGTTTCTTCCATCAATCCGCTGATTTCTTTCAACAGGAATGTAACATCCTCTGCAGGGTAGCTCCCCATTTTAATCGGCTGCATGAGTTCTGCTGTGTATAATGAGCCTTGCTCCATTCGGTTTACCCCTCTCTGCAGTTAGCGAAACATTACGAGATACTTGTTCGGAATCGGCAGTTGGGCCAAGGCCGCATAAAGACTATTCAGCCGCTCCACGCTTGTCCCGCGTTCAAGGAACAGGAACAGCTCGTCATACCGCTGCTCCGGGATATTGTACATAAAGTTGCGAACAGTAGGATCATCCGGACTTTCGTACGCAAATGCATTTTGAACGGCATATGTTTCCTTTGTTGCCGGATGAATCGGGCTTCTCGTCGTTGATTGATACCAAACCCCATCGCCCATAGAAGCGGCGATCATCATCGGCACGTACATAAACTCGCCTGTTCCCATACACAAGGTCGTACCCTTACGATATTGCTGCAAAAACTGGCCCAGCTCGCGAAGCGTGTCATGCAATTGACGCTGCTGCTCGGAAGTCATGCCAAAGCGTCCAGTCTGTTGCAAATACGGCAAGGTATTCACAAAGCCTGTTTGATCGATGGAAGAAAAGGACAGTTTGGTTAGCGAAGCGGTCTCCAGCGTGATGACAGTCGGCTCAGCTTCTGGTTGGACAAAGGCAGGCTTCGTCGACTCAGCCTGCTGTTCGCCAAGAACGCCGTTCACCTCAATCTCTCCCTTAATCAGCGAGATGGCTGTGATCTCGATACCCAGCTCGGCTTCAAGCTCCAGAAACTTGCGGTGATCGTCAGGCGAGCGCCAATCCAATAAGGAAGCAACGATGTATTGCTTTCTCGGAAAATGCTGCTGAATCTCGCGAATGATGTTAAGCGCTGTTTTGCCTGTTGTAATCTCATCATCTACTAATACGATAGGACACGAAGAATGTAGGAAGTTTTTATCCAATGGATAAAAGTGATGGGCTACTGCGTGAGAATGCTCTTCTTCAAAATCAATCGTGGACGGAATCTCTTTGATCAGCTCTCTTGTTGTATGGATGTATTCTGCCTTGCTGCCAAAAGCGCTGAACATGCTGTGTCCAAGCGCAGTGGCAGTCTCGGCAAATCCGATGAACAACAAGGGCTCGGGTAATTCGAGGGGATGTTGTAGCAGTTTGTGAAGAATCTCTTCGCTCTTCTCCTGCTGAATGATACCTTGCACGATCTCCGGAAGATCACTGACTTCATGAGAATAAAACTCTTCAAGGAGACGTGCCGCCAATGCCATACCGCTTAGCACAGACGCTGACGGCCGCACGGGCAAATGCTTTCCCAGAACCTTGCTGACAAACAGGAAGCTCCGTTTCTTATTGATTCGGGCAGCCATTTGGAATAGCGCTTCCAGTGGAAGCTGGTACGGATTTTGTCGAACGTGGATGGTGATATTCAAATCACCGAGAATATTGAAACTGGATATTTGCTGTTCGAGCGAGCAGGTTGATAAAGTTGTTATGCTCATGGAACACCCCGTACACTTTTGATTTGATCATTATTTTTTTCGCCCAGCTCGTATGTGGCTTGATTTCGTTCATCTTGTTAGCGTAGTGACTTTTCGTTACCCCGTTTGTTTGGCTTTGCAGGATTACCCTGGCGTCCTCGTACTCTTCGCGTGTAATCACGGAAAGTGAGTGGACAATTTTGATATGGCTTGGGTGGATGATCGTTTTGCCAGTCAGGCCGTTTTCCTTGTCCAGCAATACTTCTTTGATCAGCCCATCTTGCCATTGATTCAACAATTGCTGGCGAAGTCTGCGCCCTGATGCGCCGCCCAGCTTTTGTTCAAACGGAGACTGGCGGAGCTGTGGTTTTAGCAACCTTTCGCCGTTGCCGAAATACTCCCAGACCGGACCAGATACGACGTATTCACTGCCCTGTCGTGTAAACATGTTCACAATGTCGCCAATGCAATCGCGAATCGTGGAAATCTCATAAATAGACACATCCGGTCCGCGGCGCAATCCGAACAGGCTGGAAAAATCGGTTGCTCCCATGCGCACGTTCAGGACGAGGTGTCGGTATTTGTCCAAAGTTTTTTTGATCGACAGCAGCTCGGCTGTTCGGGATTCTCTGTAAATAATGTCGGCGGACTCCAGAATCGGCATGCCGTACACAGGGAAAGGAACGTATCGGTTGCACGATTGCAGCGCTTCCAGATACTCCTCAGCGTTGCGGCTTGTAAACTTCGGGAACACAAACCCAGTCAGGCTGATCAAATCCTCTTGCAGTTCTTCCACAAGCCGGTTCATTTGGTGGACATCCCGGACACGCACGAACATGATCGGTATATCGTCCTGCTGGATCAAGCCGTTTCGTAGACGGCTGGAAATATCACGGACCTGCCGAATCAGCGATTGCTCTGCCTCGGTAACCTCATGATCGCCGATAGCGTCTTCCAGGCAGATGACCATGGAGACCAAGCCCTCGTGCTTTTGTGTCATTACATCATGAGAGATGGTGGTTCGTATGGCGGGCATGTAGAGTGTAGCTCCCAACGCGTGGGCTAGCACTTCCTTCTCGGTGTTTCGATTGATCGGAAGGGGGTGTACACTGAATAATTCTTCTTTTTCGTTCTCGAGCAAGTAATCAAAATGCCTCATAAAAGAAACGGCTCCCCTCTTCATCCCAACTCGCCATTGATAAAAAACAAGACTGCCCCCTTGGCCCGAGGCAATCTCGCTTGTTACAACTGGAAATCAGCTGGATTCAAATTAACGGTTTGGCAGATTTCCCGAACGATTATTTTCTCTTTTTCATCAAAATCACCGTCAGCGGCACCGATTGCGCAACAGACGCCGATAAGAATTCGCGCTGCTTCTGGGTTATTTTTTAATTTGCCGATTGCCTTGAGTGCTTCCATCTTCCCGACGCCGTGGTCAAATTCAAATCCACTGACAAAATGGTTGAATCGGCTAATTACATCGTTCATATCAAAAACTTTCAATTCTTCACTTCGATTGATATAAGAAGCCATCTTTTGCTTTTCAGAGGATTCAATGTGTCCATCAGCGGCGGCAACCAATGCGCATCCGGCAACGACTGCATCCATGAAGTCACGATTCTGAAACTTCTTTACCTGGTCTCGCAAGGATGCTTGTGTGTTTTTAAGCCAATTCGTAAATGTGCCAGAAAATGACATTCTATTACCTCCATCGACAAATTTCTCACTTATACGTTTATTCTACAATCTTACATCAATAGATATATTTTGGCAAAAGAGGTGCATAATTTGTAAATGTTCTGGTTCCCAGAATAAATAAATCGCCATAAGGTCTATTAAAACGATCCCGAATGAGGGAAAGGTTGTGCTTGACAGTATGAAGAAAAGTTAGAATAAACTATGGATATCTACTCGATCAATTCAGCGCGTGAAGCGGGAAATAGGTGATCACCAAATGAGAGCAAACCGGATGGAAGCGTTTAGCGATGGCGTGCTGGCAATTATCATTACGATTATGGTACTAGAATTCAAAGTACCAGAAGGCCACGACTGGCATTCGTTAATCGAACTAGGCCCAAAAGTTCTTAGTTATATCTTCAGTTTTGTTTATGTCGGCATCTACTGGAACAACCATCATCATCTGCTGCACATGGTTCGCACAATGAACGGGCGGCTCATGTGGCTGAATTTGAAATTACTCTTCTGGCTATCCCTTATTCCGTTCACGACCGCGTGGATGGGGGAAAGCTCGTTTGCGCCCACTCCGATGGCATTGTACGGGATTATCCTTCTGCTTGCAGCGATTTCTTACAGAATGCTTCAGCTCGCAATCATTAGCCAGCATTCTGGAGATTCTGCATTCGTAAAGTCAATGGGCAGAGACTGGAAGGTGAAAATATCTCCCGTTCTCTATTTGCTCGCGATATTGACCGCGTATGTGGGTCCATGGGTATCCGGCTTCTTTTACGTACTCGTTGCCGCGATTTGGGTCGTGCCAGAAAAGCGAATCGAGCACATTTTGAGAAGCGAATAATTGGACCCGAGAAAAGTATGGGAAGCGAAAAGAGGTCTCCAAACGGGGCTGTTGACAAAAAGGGTTAGGGACCCAATGCCCTAACCCTTTTGCCGTTTTTTCACTTATACGTCGTCGGATTGTTTTGTTTCGTAACCTGTGATTAGTTTGCTTTTATCATTCGTTTAATGTTAATTGCCATTGCAGAAAAGAGGCAGTGTTCGGATACATTTCGAATGCCTCTTTTGTATGTTTCTTTTAAGTTATGCTGCCTTTTCATTGTACCGAAGGTACCCTCGCACCATATTCTTCTTTGCCTTTGGATAACACTGTACTCTTGGCTTTGCTTCCTTGCTTGGTTGCGTTCTTTAGCCTCTTGGAATAATGGTCTTTCTATTGTTTTGCGAGATGCGGTTTGTCCAAAACATTGTTGGCGTAACTCACAGGACTTACAGTCCTTTGTTTGGGCAGCATAAATTTTGCTATAACTTTGTTTCCAACTGTGCCACTTAACATGAGTAAATTGAAGTGCCTTGCCATTCGAGCAATAATAGGCATCGTTCATTTCATCAAATGTAAATTGTACTGACCTTTCGGTCTGATCAATAACACCTTTTATCGGAGAGATATAACCGGTTATCTTTAAATTTTCTAATTCATGGTGTACTCCAGAGCGATCATACCCTTTATCTGCGCCTACTTTGCCAATATGTAAACCAAATTTCTCTTTTTGTATCTGTAATCGCTTTATAAATGGTTCGTGGTCATTCACATTAGCAGCCGTAACGTGTATATCAGTTATGATTCCATGCTTAACGTCCACACTGGTATGCGCTAAATAGTGAAATCCCTTGGGTTTATTAGGACGGTTCAATAAACCTGACTCCGGGTCTGTTGTGCTCTGTTTTACTTCCTTCTCAGGAGGAGAGGTTTTAGGTTTTCTTCCTCGTTTTTTCCTAGTGGGATCGTTATCTCTGTCTTTTTTAATTCTCCGTGCTTCCTTTTCTAGCTCTTCAAGGTACTCAGTAGGCTTTTTCTCCACTAAAACTTTTTCTGACCTATTAATCGATGCATTCGCTTTGATGTGAGTAGAATCAACAACAATTATTTCCCCAGTAACTAAACCAGTTCGAATACATTCCGAGACGATGTGATCGAAGATCTCCTGAAAAATATGACTTTCTTTAAATCTACGACGGCGGTTCTGGCTCAGTGTGGAATGATCGGGAACAGTGTCAGTTAAGTCCAATCCTAAAAACCATCGATAGGCCAAATTCACTTGGATTTCTTGTTCCAACTTCCTTTCGGAAGGGATGCCATAAAGATACCCGATAAGGATCATTTTCATTAACAAAACTGGATCAACTGAGCGACGACCTACAGGCGAGTATAAGTGTTGCACTTTCTCATAGATAAAAGAAAAATCAATCTTATTACGAACAACACGTAAAAAATGATTCTCGGGTACAAGATCATCCAAATTTAAGAACATAAACTGGTGCTGTTTGTCTCCATCGATTCCCATCATGAGATAGCCCTCCAAAATAAAAAGAACCGTATAGAAATGATTTCTACACGATTCCCAGAAACCCCTATCTCTACGGCAATTTGTCAACAGCCCCAAACCGGAGACTCTTTTTTTTCAAGTGCTGTTGTTACAGACAACCTAGTGAGCCATATCATAAGGGGGGATGACCGACATGGAAAATGCCCTCGATTATGAGGGCATTTCGTCGATGAAAGATGATTGGATTCGTTGTCATACCAGCGAAGAACCGCCATCTACGATGATGACCTGACCGGTGGAGTATTTCTCACGCATTAAATAGAGAAACGCTTCTGCCGCGTCCTCGGGTTCGCCCACTCGGCCAACGGGGAGGGATTTTCCGACAGTCTCGTACATGGTGTTTCGTTCTTTCTCAGGAATATTGTCCCATAACTCAGTACGCATGAATCCGAAACGTATGGCGTTGACACGAAGTGGACTCAGTTCGACGGCTAGCGCCCTTGTCAGAGACTCGATAGCCCCACAAATGCTGGCTGCGATCGTCAATCCTTTTGGAGGCCGAACTGAAGCGGTGCCGGAAACAAAAATCATGGAACCATTCTGCCTGATTTTCTCTGAGCCATATTTCGCTGCCATAACTGCACCCCAGTACCTGATGGTAAAGAATTGGCGTGCCTTGTCCATGTCAACCGTGTTGAGATTTTCGGGCTGAAATGGCTCTCCAGCGGTGAAGACCAAGTGATCGAATTCACCAATACGGCTGAAAAATACGCGAATCTGCTCCTCATTTGATAGATCAACCACATATCCTTCCGTACCTTTGGGGAGACGCGAAACAGCATCGTCCACTCTCTCTTTTCGACTGGATACTACAACAACATATGCCCCTTCCCGCGCAGCGGCTTCCGCTGTCGCAAATCCCATTCCAGAAGTTCCTCCGAGCAGGATAACACGCTTGCCTTTCAAACTACTGCAAAGTTCAAGATTTCCCATAAGATCGTCCTCCTTCTCTGTAGGTGATGAGTCGATTATAATCAGCTGCATAAACTGACAAACAGCTCTGTATTTACAGTACGATTCGGAAAAGTAGTATAAATCCTAGTAGGATATAGAGGTGTATGATCGTATGAATAATGAAAGAAGACGAAGGGAGCTAGCTGATTTTCTCCGGACCCGTCGTTCCCGCCTTTCCCCGCAAGAGGCGGGATTACCTGTTGAAACTGCACGTCGTCGTACGCCTGGTCTAAGGCGGGAAGAAGTGGCGACTCTGTCAGGGATTTCTTTGCCATGGTACACGGCACTGGAGCAGGGGAGGGATATTCAGGTGTCGGAACAAGTGCTGGAGAGCTTGGTGCGGACACTCCAACTCAGCCATGACGAGCGCAATCATTTGTTTGTATTGGCAAATAGTTCTGTAGTTCCATACGTCACCGTAGACGAATCAAATTCTCCAGCCATGCAACAAATTCTCGACAGGATGGGGAGCTACCCTGCCTATGTCATCGATAGACACTGGAACGTAACGGCATGGAACAAAATGACAAGTACGCTTTGCGGAGACTTTCATCAGATAGCAGAGATCGAGAGAAATATACTTTGGAGAGTCTTCATGATGAAGGATACCGAGGCTCGCATTGTGAATTGGGAAAACGTCGCCACGATGCTGCTGGCTCATTTTAGAAGTCGATACGCCTTGTACATGAATGATTCGTGGTATCGGGAATTAGTTGATAAATTGTGTGAACAGAGTGAGGAGTTTAGAGTGTGGTGGCGAAGACATGATGTATCCGGGACTTCGAAAGGGGAAAAAGTGATACATCATCCTAAAGCTGGCCTGTTGAGTTTTCGTTACCATTCTTTTGCCGTGCCCGAAAGTGGTGACTTCGTGATGAGGGTATATACACCAATCGAGAACACGGGGACTGATGAACAGTTAAAAGATCTAATAGGCGAGTCTCGTTTAGCATGAAGCAACGCTATTTAATAGAGACTGGATTGCAAGATGGCCAAAAATGTACTCTCCAGTTGTAATGGCTGGGATTCTCATCCCGAAGAGATTGAACAATCTTCTTTTGTACAGTGTTCCAGGAAGCTGGATCAAGCGGATCAGGGCGTTTCAAATTAGGAAGGCAAAAAAATCAAAAAGGCTGACGTTTCACAGTGCCTCGGCACCGAACCGTTCGGCTTAAGCCGTTATTTTGTACCCGCCCCCTCTACAAGGCATGTGGCGTTACCAGGTCTAATGTCCCCACATAGGAATAAGCAGATGAGAAAAGCTTACTCCATGGACGAGGTTGGTGAACATTCGATGGCACAAAAACGGAAAAAAGCAGGTACCCGATTGACCGGAAGGATCGTGTTGCCGGGTGACCGGTCTTACAATGCGGCCAGAATGGAGTTCAACAGGCGCTTTTCCAAGTTTCCACGGGTCATCGTTTTTTGCAGACGAACGCAGGATGTGATCAACGCAGTCAAATGGGCTCGTGAGCGGGGCGTACGGCTGCAAGCGCGGGCGGCACAGCTATGAGGCTTTTTCAGCTGTAAATGGCGGAATTATCATTGATGTGAGCGAGATGAATAAGGTAAAGGTGGATCGCAAGAAAATGGTGGCCCACGTACAGTCAGGAAATCCGCTTGCCCGGGTGTACAGGAAGCTGTGGAATGAGCGCGTGGCACTCCCGGCTGGGACTGCGCCCGACGTGGGCGTTGCGGGCCTTACCACGGGCGGTGGGATTGGACTTTTGTCGCGCAAATATGGCCTTACCTGCGATAACCTGAAACAGGTGAAGATGGTGGTAGCATCGGGACGTCGTGGGGCGAAGACGATCGTCGCAAATAAGAAGAAGCATTCCAATCTGCTCTGGGCATCACAAGGTGGTGGTGGAGGGAACTTTGGTATTGCGACAGACTTTACGTTTCGGGTTCACCCTCTCCAGGATGTCTCCATCTACAGCATTACCTGGAAATGGAGCGATCTGGAAAAGGTATTCCCGACTTGGCAACGCTGGGCCCCGTCTGTCACAAACCGCCTAACCTCAACCATCGAGGTAGCTGCTAAGCAAGTGGGAACCATCGTGTCTACCGGGCAATTGCTGGGTGGTGCAAAGGAGCTGCGGCGATTGATCAGGCCTTTGCTACAAGCGGGAACTCCAGTGAAGGTGATGGTGCGGACAGTGCCTTTCATCGAAGCAACCAGATTTTTTGCCGCAGCGGATCTGAATCTGGAGCCGAAGTTTAAAATAACCGGGGCTTTTGGTTTTAAACCTTTGCCTCGCCAAGGAGTACGGATCATCCGCAAATTCCTGTCGAAGGCGCCCAATAGGCATTCTACCGTGTGGAGTCAAAGCTTGGGTGGTGCAGGGAGCGCGGTGAGCCGGATATCCCCGATAGCAACGGCCTATCCTCATCGGAAGGCAGAGACGATCTATGAGCTGTCGGCGCGATGGAGGAACGACAGCGAGCAGCAGCGGAGTATCCAATGGGTGAAAAGGTTCCGTAGAGCGCTACGTCCCTTTGTCGTAGGAGATTATGTGAACTTCCCTGATTTGCAGATCAAGAACTGGCCTGAGGCGTATTATGGTGTGAACTTTGCCAGATTGAAGCAGGTGAAACGAAAGTACGATCCGCATAATGTGTTTCGTTTTGCCCAGAGTATTCCTGTGGGGAAGAAGAGAGCAAAATGATAAGGAAATCAACAAAAGGAGCATGCTGTGGCGTACTCCTTTTTACATTTTTGTCGATACGTTCATGAAGCTAAGTCTTGGGAGGAGAGCGGTCTGGAAGTGGAGCATATTAAAATGAAGTCATTTTGTATCGAAAACGAGAAGGAAACGAATTGATAGGAGAGAGAGCAGCCATGCATGATAAGCAAACTACGGTGCCGGACCACACGGCGGTGCGGGTCGCGTTGTGGCGGGCATTGCACGCACAGATCGATTCTCCACCGCATGTGCTAGAAGACGAGATCGGTCTGCGACTGGTGGCCCCGGAAGACGACTGGCGCCAACGTCCCGACATGGACCCAAAGAGCACCAGCGGATTTCGAGCATCTATTGTGGCTCGTGCTCGCTTTATTGAGGATTTGGTCACCGAACAGCTCGGACAAGGCGTCACCCAGTACGTTATCCTCGGCGCTGGCCTCGACACCTTTGCTCAGCGCCGACCGGAAATCGCCTCTCAGATGCGGATTTTCGAGGTCGATCAGCCAGACACGCAGGGTTGGAAGAAGCAACGCTTGAACGAGCTGGGCTTTGGCATCCCCGAATGGTTACGACTCGTACCCGTTGACTTCGAGGCAGGCTGGTCCTGGTGGGAGCAACTAAAGGACTCCGGCTTTGATGCTAGCCGACCAGCGGTGGTAGCATCCACTGGCGTTACCCAGTACCTTACCAAAGATGCGATTATGGCTACGCTGCGCCAAGTAGCGACGCTTGCTCCAGGCTCCACGCTGGCTATGACGTTTTTGCTCCCCTTTACCTTTACAGAAACGAAGAAACGTCCCGAAGTTGAAGAGGCAGAAAAGGGAGCGCGGTCAAGCGGGACGCCTTTCATCAGCTTTTTCACACCGCCGGAGATGCTGTCACTGGCCCGCGAAGCTGGTTTCCGAAAAGTCCAGCATGTATCCTCGGCAGAACTTAACCAGCGCTACTTTACCGGCCGGACTGATGGTCTTTCGCTGCCAAGCGGAGAAGAATTCCTGATAGCTACTACATAGAGTGATAACTCTATTGATAAGCTACGTTGTCTTTCAGATAAACGTAGCTTTTTCTATGGCAACTGTATTTCTCTGTCATAATCTATATGCTAAATTATGGAAAGATTCTATTTGAATGTCAGAGAAGAAACTGATTAGGAGAGGAATACTTCTTGGCAAATCATTCACCCAAATACCAAATAAAAAAGAGCCAAATCCTACTATTACTCGGTTTATTACTCATCATCCTATCAGGTGCGCGCATTTTGTGGATGGAATCCTTTCGTGATCAACAAGCGGACATTAAGAATGGACAATTCGATTTGCGTGATTGGAATGCAGAAGGTGGCGACACTCTCTTGCTAGATGGAGAGTGGGAGTTTTATCCCTCTCAATGGCTGATGGATGGCAGACGGCAACAAGGTGTAAACGAGAAGGGGCCAACGCTTATTCAGGTTCCGGGAAGATGGAATGAAACTTTGCATAAAGACAAGTCAACTCCCTATGGATTTGCTTCTTATCGCTTGCGTCTGTTTGTGGATCCAGAAAAGGACCTGAATTATAGCATTCGTGTACCCAGCGTGCGCACGGCATCGGAATTATACGTAAACGGCCGTTTGCTTGCGAAATCCGGGCAGGTGGGGGAGTCGGAGGATGAATATATTGCGAAGAATCTGCCTTATTCTTCAACCTTTACGGCAGACGAAAACGGCGTAATCGACATCGTCATTCAGGCGGCAAATTATGTGGATGGTCGAAGCAGCGGCATTGTTCGATCCATTAAATTTGGTTCAGAAGAAGCCATTGCAAAGGAAATAAAAGTCTCCGTTTCTACGCAGCTTCTGGCAGCCATGATATTTCTCATACATTCTGCTTATGCGTTTATTTTATTTTTACTGGGAGATAAGAAAAAGAATCTGCTGTATTTTTCTTTGCTGACATTTTGTATAGCGCTTACTAGCGTGCTAAGTAATGATGAGAAGCTGTTCCACCAATTATTTTACATCGGCATTGAGTGGGATTTTCGATTAACGAATTTCGCCCTCGTCATTGGGGCCTATGCTTTGTTGGAGTGTATGAATCATCGCGAACTTCCTTATTGGAGCAGAGTGTATCCTGTATACAGAGTGATGAATTTTGGGATTGCTGGCATTACGTTGTTTTTAGACCCTGATCAGGTGACGATGTTATTTCCAGTTTATTTTCTGGTGGCCGGTATTGCTGCAGTGATCACATTGATAACCATCCTTAGGAAATTGATCAAAGACATCAAGGGCAATCTTTTACTGCTTTTTTCATTTCTTGCGTTGCTTCACCATTTTATTTGGTCGTTAATCTGGCGGGAAAGCGGCATGAGTCTTGTCTACTATCCATTTGATCTGATTATTTCAATGGGGTGTTTAGCCACTGTATGGTTTAAGGGTTATTTCATCATGCATGCCAACACAAAAGAAATTGCTGCAACCTTGCAAAGAATGAATGACCATAAGGATCAATTTCTGGCCAACACTTCACATGAATTTAAAAATCCACTACATAGCATTCTGAACATGTCACAATCCGTTTTAAATAGGGAGCGTCATTTGTTGCAGGAAAGGAGTATCAAAGAGCTTGAAACGGTTTTATCTGTAGGAAGACGGCTGACCTTGATATTAAATGATTTGATTGATGTGATGAGTTTACAGGAAGGCAACCCTCGCTTACAGAAAAAAGCCATATGGATTCAGCCCATCGTGACCGGGGTACTTGATATGCTGCAATTTAACGCAGATGTGAAGTCTGTAAAAATCGTAAATCAAATCCCAGAAGATTTTCCTCCCGTACACGCAGATGAGAATCGGGTGATTCAAATCGTTTTCAATTTACTTCACAATGCTGTGAAATATACGAATGAAGGGATCGTTTCCATTCAAGCGTTTGCCAAGGACGGAAGAGCTTTTATTGAGATTCATGATACAGGAATCGGAATGGACGAGGACATGAAAAAGCGCCTGTTCCACCCGTATGAGCAAGCCAGCACGAGCGAGACCATGATTGAAGGTGGCTTTGGGTTGGGTCTGAGTATAAGCAAGCAGCTGGTTGAGCTCCATGGAGGTACGTTGGAGGTGTCCTCCGTTTTAGGGGAAGGCTCGACATTTACCTTTTCGTTACAGCTGGCACATATGGAAGCGGAGGAAGAGGTAGCTGTTTCTCAATCATTCGAACCGTCAGTCGTACAACCTATGGCGATTCAGGAAAAAGCGGAGAGCTCTTGGGCTACGAAACCAACAACTTTATTGGAAGTAAATCGCGATCGTCCGCGCCTGTTAATTGTGGATGATGACCCTGTTAACCTTCAGGTGCTGGAAGCCATACTACCTCCAGACGAATATGAGGTAACAATGGTGACCAGTGGGAAGGAAGCATTAGCCATATTGGGTACAGGGGAATGGGATCTGGTCATTTCCGATATTATGATGCCGCAGATGTCCGGTTATGAGCTGACAAGAATGATCCGCGAGCGGTTTACACTCACAGAGCTCCCTGTTTTGCTCCTTACCGCAAGAAGCCAACCAAAAGATATCCAAAGTGGTTTTTTAGCGGGAGCAAACGATTACGTGACCAAACCAATCGAGGGAATGGAAATAAAATCGCGGATCGAGGCACTCACTACGATTAAACAATCCGTCCGGGAACAACTGCGATTAGAAGCTGCATGGCTGCAAGCGCAAATCCAGCCCCATTTTTTATTTAATGCGTTGAGCGCGGTAACAGCTTTAAGTGACATTAATTTGGATAAGATGCGCGATTTGCTTTACGAGTTTAGCAATTTTTTGAGGAATAAATTCAAATTTGAAGATATGGACGGACTTGTTCCGATCGAAACGGAGCTAAGTCTGGTGCGCTCTTACTTGTATATTGAAAAGGTTCGGTTTGAAGAAAGACTGCAAGTTGTTTGGGAGATAGATGACTGTGAGGATGTAAAAATCCCCTTTCTTACGATCCAGCCTCTCGTTGAAAATGCGATCAAACATGGTGTGATGAACCGCATTCGTGGGGGGGAAATTACGATTCGGATTTCTATTCAGGAAACGCATGTGGAAATAACCGTTGAAGACGATGGGATCGGAATGGACGAAGATCAAATACAACGACTGTTAGAAAGAAAAGCAGATAGCAGGTCAGGAGTCGGGTTGATCAATACTGATCAGCGGTTAAAACGGCACTTTGGAACAGGGCTTCATATCGAAAGTAAGCAAGGTACAGGGACAAAGGTAACTTTTCATGTACGCAACAAGTTGAATAGCAAGAATTTGAGTGAAAAATACCCCGATTCCTTATCGTAGGATCGGGGTTCTTTGTTGTTTTCCAACGATTAGTAAAACTTATGATGACAATAACGAATTCCAATTGCTCGGGTTCTACTCACTGTGGTAGCTTAAAGTAAATAATCATATAAGATTACTCGGAATTAACTTTTTCTCGTGTGAGGTGCATATCGTTGGTACTTAAGGTGACAGACAGTCCTTTTAGTCAGGAACAAGTAGAGCTCCTAAATCAGTTGCTGCCCACGCTTTCGGAGGTGCAAAAGGTTTGGCTGAGCGGATATCTTGCAGCTCTTCACAAAGTGGAGGTACCGATAGCCGCTGGGTTTCCAGCCACTTCAGCTGTGAATGGGCCAGTCATTTCCAAAGAGGTGACAGTGCTTTTCGGGTCTCAGTCCGGGAACAGCCAAAAGCTTGCCAAGGTGCTGACCGGAAAGCTTCAGGAGCACGGCTTCCACGTAACACTTTCCTCTATGAGCGACTTCAAGACGAATGCGTTGAAAAAGGTTGAAAACCTGCTTGTTGTGGTAAGCACACACGGGGATGGTGAACCACCGGACAATGCCATTTCCTTCCATGAATTCTTACACAGCAAAAGAGCACCGCAATTGGAGGGCCTGCGTTTTTCCGTGCTGGCATTGGGCGATACCTCTTATGAATGGTTCTGCCAAACTGGCAAGGAGTTCGACAAGCGGTTGGAAGAGCTAGGCGGCAAGCGTCTTACTCCCCGGGTTGATTGCGATGTGGATTACGACGAGCATGCCTCCGAATGGATGAATCAGGTCCTGGCTTCTCTCAGTGAAACTTCGGCAACCCAGGCTGCTGCGGCAAGCGCAATCGTGGGCGGCGCAGTGATCGGGTCAGCGTCACAGACCGAATATTCACGGTCGAATCCCTTTCAGGCTGTGGTCTTGGAGAACTTGAATCTGAACGGACGGGGATCAGATAAGGAAACTCGCCACCTGGAAATCTCCCTTGAGGGTTCCAGTCTCGAGTATGAACCGGGTGACTGTTTGGGGATCTATCCTAAAAATCATCCTGACCTTGTCCGTGAGCTGATCGACGCGATGGGCTGGAAGCCGGAAGAACTCGTTCCCATTCATAAAAGCGGGGAAGAGCGCACGTTGGAAGAGGCCTTGTCCAGTCATTTTGAAATCACGGTTCTCACTAAGCCTCTCTTGGAACAAGCCGTAAAGCTATCATCAGGAAACGGGTTGCGGGAACTGCTTGCGGAAGGACAGGAGCAAAAGCTTCGGGATTATGTTCGAAATCGGGATTTACTAGACCTGGTGGAGGACTACGATTTGAAGGGCGTGTCTTCCAAAGAATTTGTCTCCATCCTTAGAAAACTGCCTCCGCGTCTCTATTCGATCTCAAGCAGTTTAAAGTCCTACCCAGACGAAGTTCATCTGACAATTCGCAATGTTCGCTATCAGGCTCATGGTCGAGATCGGTACGGCGTTTGTTCGAGTTATATCGCGGATCGTTTGGAGGCGGGGGATACGCTGCCAGTATTTGTGCAGCATAACCCCAACTTTAAGCTTCCAGCCAACCCGGACACCCCGCTGATCATGATTGGTCCCGGAACGGGTGGCGCTCCATTCCGTGCGTTTTTGGGAGAACGGGAGGAGCTTGGGGCGACGGGCAAGACATGGCTTTTCTTTGGCGACCAGCATTTCTCCACAGATTTTCTCTATCAGCTCGAATGGCAGCGCTGGCTCAAACAGGGCGTACTGACGCATATGGATGTCGCGTTCTCCCGAGATACGAGCGAAAAAGTGTATGTTCAGCACCGGATGCTTGAGAAGAGTAAGGAGCTTTATCAATGGCTACAGGATGGGGCGCACGTATACGTATGCGGAGATGAGAAAAGGATGGCGCATGACGTTCACGCAGCTCTGGTCACCGTTCTCCAACAAGAGGGTGGACTTGATTCAGAGGAGGCCGTTGCGTACTTGAAACGGATGCAGCAGGAAAAACGCTATCAGCGAGATGTCTACTGATTTTCGAGAAAGAATGAGAGGGGAGATAGGAACCATGTCAGAAAATCATTTGCTTTCGCCAAACAGTGCTCCTCACAGCGACGTAGAGGATATTAAACGCAAAAGCGATTATTTGCGGGGAAGCCTGGCGGAAACGCTGGAAGACAGGATTTCGGGGTCCATTCCTGAGGATGATAACCGCCTGATGAAATTTCATGGCAGCTACATGCAGGATGATCGGGATCTTCGCAATGAACGGAGTAAACAGAAGCTGGAGCCGGCCTATCAATTCATGGTGCGCGTACGTGCCGCTGGTGGCGTTGTCACACCAGAGCAATGGCTGATGATGGACGATATCGCCCAGCAGTTTGCGAATGGAACGATTCGCCTGACGACTCGTCAGTCTTTTCAGCTACATGGCGTGATTAAGTGGAATATGAAGCAGGTGATTCAAGAAGTAAACGAAGCCTTGCTAAGTACACTAGCTGCTTGTGGGGACGTCAACCGCAACGTCATGTGCAATCCGAATCCGTACGAGTCGGAAGTTCATCAAGAGGTGTACGAATGGGCCAAAAAAATAAGCAATCATCTGGACCCCCGTACCCGCGCCTATCATGAAATCTGGCTGGATGAAGAAAAGGTCGTCGACAGTCGGGATGGGGTAGAGCAAGAACCGATCTATGGGCCTGTCTATTTGCCGCGCAAGTTTAAAATCGGCATCGCCGTGCCGCCTGCCAACGATGTTGATGTTTTTTCGCAGGATTTGGGCTTTATCGCCATTCATGAGGAAGGTCGACTGCTGGGCTTCAACGTAGCGGTCGGGGGTGGAATGGGAATGACCCACGGTGATCCGAAGACGTATCCGCAGGTGGCGAGAGTGATCGGCTTCGTTACACCGGAACAAGTACTGGAAGTCGCCGAGAAAACGGTTATGATCCAGAGAGACTATGGAGATCGTGCGGTCCGGAAGCATGCTCGTTTCAAATATACGATCGACGACCGCGGTATTGAATGGTTTATCCATGAACTGGAGCAGCGACTGGGCTGGGAGTTGGAGCAGGTACGTTCTTATCACTTCGAGCATAATGGCGATCGCTACGGTTGGGTAAAAGGGAGCGACGATAACTGGCATTTTACCCTTTTCATTCAGAATGGCCGTGTAAAAGACGAGGACAACTACCTCCTGAAGTCCGGCTTGCGAGAGATTGCCAAGGTGCATACAGGGGACTTCCGCCTGACGCCGAATCAAAATCTGCTCATCGGGAATGTCACCAGTGAAAAGAAGCCGGAAATTGAACAGATCATTCAAGCATATGGGCTGACCGATGGAGCTTCCTATTCTGCGTTGCGGAGAAACTCCATGGCTTGTGTTTCGTTGCCGACTTGCGGACTCGCGATGGCTGAAGCAGAACGTTATTTGCCTACACTGCTGGATGGGATCGAGCTGATCTTGGATGAGGCGGGTTTGCGCGATGAGGTGATCGTCATTCGTATGACAGGGTGCCCAAATGGATGCGCAAGACCTGCACTCGCAGAAATCTCTTTTATTGGGAAGGCTGTCGGTAAATACAACATGTATTTGGGCGGCGGTTTCTCCGGCAATCGATTGAACAAGCTGTATCGTGAAAACATCGGAGAAGCAGAAATACTGAATGAACTGCGGCCAATTTTAAATCGGTATGCGAAGGAACGTGAGGAAGGTGAACACTTCGGAGATTTCGTCATTCGGGCAGGGTATGTGAAAGAAGTTAGATCGGGACTCGATTTTCATGAGTAGTACGGCCTAGCAGTCAATGGAATAAAAGAAGAGCCCGCGACGACGTGGGCTCTTTGTTGCTTGCATGCTTTTTAGGCTTCTCGAAGCTGTTGAATCACTTCTGCTGCGAACTGATCTGTAAACCGGATGTGTCCATTTTCCTGGACGATCCGACCTTCCTCCTTGCGACGATCCAGCCATTCGCTGATCCATCCTGGGGCGTACCCGCCTTGCCCGAATTCTCCGCCAAAGGCGATCATTTTCTCATAGACAGCCAGGTACTGTTCGCGAGTGGTATCGGGATATGACTTCGTGTAAAGCCAAAACTGCACATCGTACATCAGATACGAGAGTTCATCCGCATGAAAAGAGAAAAAGCCTTTTTCCTCTACAATTCGTGTACAAATGCTGCGTATTTTCTGATCGATTTGTTCCACTTCCGATACTTGCGTGCACAGCTCCTCCAGCAAAGAAGAGAATTTCCCGTGGGCTACTTTATAAAGCGCCGCTTCCTTGTCCTCCTCGGAGGTATCATATTCTTCTTCGCTCACCAAGCCTCTGATAAACGCCTCGAAATTTTCAGCCAAGAACGTAATTTCATAATCGCTTTCCTGATCGACGTGGATGACTTCGGGTTCACCATCTCTCCCGCATGCCCGGTAATCCAGCATCACTACGTCATGACCTGCTGAAGGACAATCGCAGATGACGACTCCAATGTCGGGATATCCCCATTCCTCAATCATAAATCGACTGCCAAGATCCCCACAGAGCGAATAGCTTTTCTCTCGACCAATGCCCAGAATACCCGTGATGGCAATATGATCCTCAGCCCAGGAGGTAGGGTCTTCTGTTGGAAAGCACGTGTTCTTCGGAACGCCGCCATTCTGTTGCTTCATTAGTGCAAGATAGGAGGCAGGTAGCTTGTATCCCAGCTCTTCCTCAATCGATGCGATCAGTTCATCCGTGGGTGGCGTGGATTGATATGCCTTTTTCGCGTACTCGCTGTCCTCCCAAAAGTCTTCAAGTGACATGTTTGAAAAAGGGACTTCCTCCGATGCTGAACCCTCAACAGCCGCTACCCTTTTGGCTGCCATCCGAA
This sequence comes from Brevibacillus schisleri, assembly GCF_055685845.1. Classification (NCBI taxonomy): domain Bacteria; kingdom Bacillati; phylum Bacillota; class Bacilli; order Caryophanales; family Paenibacillaceae; genus Brevibacillus; species Brevibacillus schisleri. The sequence continues at coordinate 6,590,927 of NZ_JBVNDM010000001.1, read as the reverse complement.
GCTCCTGTCTTTGCTGCTTTTCCGCTTTTTGCAAGCTCCACTTTAACCATGATTCAGTATTCTGATTGCCGGTTTCTAATTTGTCTGAGGTACGGAATGACTGTGCCGCCTCTTCATATCTTTTCAAATGATAGAGGGCATAGCCTACCCGAAAGTGCCAGACTGGGTCTTGTTGACCTGCTTCAGCAATTTTCTTTAATTGGTTGAGCGCTTCTTCATACAGACCCAAGTTGTTATAAGCTCTTCCCAGTCGGCTGACCGCCTCATACTCTCGCTCCTCCTCAGGAACGGTTAGCAGCAAGTCCACAATTTGCTGGTGTTCGTCTTCTTCATGCCAGCAATTCAATTGTTCGATGAGTACCTGATCCATTGCAAACCTCCTAAACGATTCTTTTTCTTAGATCCCAGCCACGCGAATCTACCACCATCTACCAAATCATTATGTATTCATATAAGATTAATTTATTTCGTGTGATTTGTGCACATCTAATCTTGAAGGGATTAAACATTTAGGGGGCGTACATTTTGAGCAAGTTGGATATCCATGACGTATGGTTCGATTTTGCCGCTGCCTTTGTGCAGAAAAAGAATGCTTCGGGTTGGAACACACTGACCTCACAGGAACAAGAGATTGCCGCCTTATGGTTGTTGGAAGCTGATGTATATAACGGCGGGTTTTTGCAGTTTTTTTGCAACTGGGGAGAAGAGGCATATATCTACGCAGTACGGGCTTTACAAGCCATCGGGGCAGTCCATGCACTCGAAATCGTCCAGTCCGGATATGCCTGCATCGAGCATTTATCGGAAGACAACCGCCTCACCCAACTCTGGGACATTCCACAGTTTCTTACCGAGGAAGAGGCAGAACGGCTGGATAAGCTTGATCAGAGCTTCTGGGAAGACCAGGATCGCATTGCAGAAGTTGCCCATCGATATTACGTACAGCAGTTGGGAATACCCACCCCGTCATAAGGAGACGTGGGTGGGTACGGACTATCATAGGAGACACCGATGCCTATTCGACAGCACGTTCCCCTTCTGACTGGAGCATAAGCAGCAGCTCTTGAATAGCGGGAGCGAGCTTATCATTCTCTTCCATAATCGCAGTGAAAACGGGAATGGCGTCATTTAGCAGCAAATAACTGTAAGAAAAATAGCTGAAGAATGCTTCCTGCTCATAGCCCCGTGGCTCCTCTTCTTCCCAGCATAATTCATCGTCTTCCTCGTCCTCTGGCCATAAGTACTTTTCGTCCAATAGCTCGTTCATGGTCTCAACCTCATTTTGTAAATCCATTTCGTCCACGTTGATAGCAGAAGCTACAGCCATGTACAACTGAATTTCCTGCAAAGAGACTTGCTCTGGTTTTTGTTTGGAAAGCTTCTGCAGGAGTATCAGCAGCACCCACGGTGTCGTCTGCCACAAGGTGCTTTGGTGCTCGATTAGATTGGCCAACTCCTCATATTTCCCGGTCTCTATAAGCTGCGGAATGTCCGTCCCTCTGCCATAAGCTGTCGTCAGACGCTGCCACGGAATGTTGTTTGTCAGGTGGGTCAAAGAGTTCATCTCCATCTCTCCTTAGATACGAGATATTGTAAGAATCTACCATGGTCACATCGGAATTTATATGCTAATCTCCTCACTGGTAATAACAAACCAAATCCTTCATCCCTGCAAGAAATTGAGATAAGACAATGGTTTTTATGGGTTCGTCAGGTACCGTTTGCGGAATCCTCCCTGTTTTACCAACATTAAATAGTTATTAATCCTCTAATTATAATAGATAATTGAATCAATAAATAATTTCTATGATATAGTTATAGTTGTGAAAGGTAAGATGTTTTCGTAGCGTCTTGCAACGGGGCAAGGAGCTACTACTTCTTTTTTACAAAAACAGTAGATAAGGAAGGGTAATATGAGCTCCATACAGCAAAAAACAGACGTTATTTTGATTGGTGCAGGTGTCATGAGCGCGACTCTGGGAGCATTACTAAAAGAATTGGCACCGGAGTTGGAAATCAAAGTTTTTGAGAAACTCGCAAAAGCAGGCGAGGAAAGCTCGAACGAATGGAATAATGCGGGTACTGGCCACGCGGCACTCTGTGAGCTGAACTATACATCCGAGAAAGCTGACGGGTCTATAGATATTAGCAAAGCGATTAAAATCAATGAACATTTTCAGCTGTCCAGACAATTCTGGGCTTACCTTGTAAAAAACAATCTCATCCAAAATCCGCAAGACTTCATCATGCCAATACCTCATATGAGTATGGTGCAAGGTGAAAAGAATGTAAGCTTTTTGAAGAAGCGTTTTGAAGCGCTGGCAAATAATCCTCTCTTTCAAGGGATGGAGTACTCCGATGACCCTGAAAAACTGAAGGAATGGATTCCGCTCATCATGGAAGGCCGCGCATCGAATGAACCAATAGCTGCAACCAAAATCGACTCTGGTACGGATGTCAATTTTGGTGCTTTGACACGTATGTTGTTTGATTATCTGAAGACGAAAGACGTCGCGATTAACTACAAACATGCTGTTGAGGATATCAAACGTACGAGCGACGGCATGTGGAAATTGAAAGTGTACAATATGGGCACTGGTAACATCGAAGAGCATATTGCCAAATTCGTCTTTATCGGCGGTGGCGGCGGAAGCTTGCATCTGCTCCAAAAAACCGGTATTCCAGAGTCCAAACATATCGGTGGTTTCCCGGTAAGCGGATTGTTCATGGTTTGTAAAAATCAGGAAGTGGTTGAGCAGCACCATGCAAAAGTGTACGGTAAAGCAAAGGTTGGCGCTCCTCCAATGTCGGTACCGCATCTGGATACCAGATTCATCGACAACAAAAAATCCTTGCTGTTTGGACCTTTTGCGGGATTCTCGCCAAAGTTCTTAAAAACAGGGTCCAATATGGATTTGATCACTTCCGTAAAGCCGAACAACGTCATCACGATGTTGGCGGCAGGCGTAAAAGAAATGGCATTGACCAAATACCTGATCGAGCAAGTTATGCTATCGCATGAAAAGCGTATGGAAGAACTACGGGAGTTCATTCCGAATGCGAAAAGCGAGGATTGGGGTATCGTGGTAGCAGGCCAACGCGTGCAAGTTATTAAGGATACACCAGCCGGAAAAGGTACCCTTCAATTTGGTACAGAAGTGGTTAGTGCTGCTGATGGCTCCGTAGCTGCATTGCTCGGCGCATCTCCAGGTGCTTCTACAGCTGTTCAGGTTATGCTTGAGGTATTAGAAAAATGCTTCCCACAACGTATGGCAGAGTGGGAACCGAAAATCAAAGAAATGATTCCTTCTTATGGCGTGTCACTCATGCAAAACCAAGAGCTTCTCCACGAGATTCAACGTTCGACAGACGAGGCGCTGGGTCTAAGTAAAAAGGAACTGGCTTATAGTTAATTAGTTAATAGCAATCTTACAGTGAACCTTCGATCCGTTTTTGGATTGGAGGTTCTTTTTTTCATAGGAGGCTAAAGGACAAAATTCAAGAGGAAAGCAGAGCAAGGATGAAAAGCTTGAAAAAATAAAAAGAAATAAATATACTATACTGTGCTACGATATAATGAAAATGATTATCATTACCAAAAAGAGAATAGGAATGGGAGACACTGATTTATGAAAAAGAATAGCACTAATTTGTTCGCAGCACTTTCTTTCATTCTGGCAAGCTGCTTGTTCCTCACCGGCTGCGGTGCTAGCCAGGAACAAATGTCTACGGCCGGTAACAATCAATCATCTGCACAGCGGGTCATTGAACATTATTCCGGAAAAACGACGATAAAAGGGGAGCCAAGGAAAATTGCAGTGCTTGATTATCGGCTGGCTGACTCTCTTTACGCTCTTGGTATCAAGCCCTATGCCATGGCATCCTACCAGGGAGAAACGAACTTGGAATACATGGAGGGGAACCCGTTTGAAGGCGTGAAAAATCTGGGAGATGACCCGAATCTGGAAGCGATTCTGGAGGCAGAACCTGATTTGATCATAGGAAGGGAAGTCCATGCTAAAATTTATGACGACGCATCGAAAATAGCTCCCACAATCATTTTACCAGACCAGGATGATTGGCGACTTGCTTTCCGTGAATTAGCGAGCATGCTTGGCAAGGAAAAGGAAGCTGACACATGGTTGGCACGCTATGATCAAAAAGCCGAGGAAGCCAAGAAAAAGCTGGCGAAAAAAGTTGGCAAAGATGAAACTGTGCTCTACATGCGGGTCATGGCAAAAGAATATCGGGTTCACGGGCCGAATCAACTGTTTGGCGCGACGATTGCCCGCGATTTGGGATTGAAGCCGCTGCCGCAAGTGGAAGCTATAAAAAAGTTTGAAGTTATTTCTATGGAAAAATTGCCGGAGCTGAATCCAGATCATATTTTCATTCAGATCGGAAATCCAGCCAAGGGTCCAGACGAAGAATCCGATAAAAGATTCCAAGAGTTGACTAACAGCGCTGTATGGCAGCAGTTAAAAGCAGTCAAAAACAATCATGTATATGTCGTTCCTCACTGGATCATCAGTGATTTCCCCCACATCAAGGAGAAATCGATAGAGCTTGTCCTTGAAAAAATGGAAGCAGAGTAAGTCAGGACCGCGTTCATTCGGCAAGCTAAGTTTATGCATAGATTCATATGGAAGCCACTCCGATGATTTGGGGTGGCTTTGTCTATTATCCGAAGGAGTGAACGATCCCTGATTGATTGTGACTATTAATGATTGTTTTTGATTGAATTTGGATGTATAATCAAAATCAATCCTGGTGCAACTAGGAGAAGGGAGGATAACGATGCTAACCCCTGAACGTCATCAACTGATAGTAGCTTTAGTGAAAGAAAAAGATATTGTGCGCATTCATGAGCTTGTGGAAGCGACTGGGGCATCGGAATCGACGATCCGGCGAGATTTAAGCGAATTGGAAGAACAGCGCTTGCTTAAACGCGTGCACGGAGGGGCGTCTGTGCTACAGAGCAAAATCGAAGAGCCGACGATTCTGGAAAAATCGGTCAAACATGAGCGGGAGAAACTGGCGATCGCCAAATATGCCGCCAGTTTGATAAAACCACACGACTCTATTTTCATCGATGCGGGAACTACGACGTATCAGATGCTGCCCTATTTACCTTACGAAAATATCATGGTCGTTACCAACGGGGTGGACATTGCCCTTCAGCTTATCAAGCGAAATATCAGGACGATCCTGCTGGGCGGAGAATTGAAAGCGGCTACACTGTCGATGGTGGGGCGTGATGCGATCACTGCGCTCAGTCAATACCGATTCGACAAATGCTTTCTCGGGACCAACGGCATTGACCAGCATCACGGTCTGACCACACCTGACCCGGATGAGGCATACGTCAAGCAACTGGCCTTGCAATTTTCTGACGAGCGATTTGTCTTGACCGACTCTGACAAGTTTTCCAGGGTCACCTTTGCCAAAGTGGGAGACCTGCAAGGCATCACGGTAATCACGGATGACGGTTTGAGCGAAGAGGAACAACAAGTTTACGGCAGATTATCAACTCTTAAAGTGGTGAAAGCATGATTTACACAGTAACCCTGAACCCATCGATTGACTTCCACTTGTGGATCACTGCTCTGTCGCAAGGAACCATTCATCAGGCGCAAAAAGAGTGGAAGGTCGCTGGCGGAAAAGGCATAAATGTATCAAAGGTTCTCCGCGTACTCGGGGAAAACAGCACGGCGCTGGGGTTTGTCGGTGGGTTTACGGGAGCGTTTATTCAACAGCAGATCGAGCAAGCCGACATCTCTCATAACTTGATCCAAATCGGACAGGATTCCAGAATCAATTTAAAAATAAAGGCGCAGACCGAAACGGATATCAGCGGAGTCTCACCGGACATCCCGGAGGAAGCGCTCCAAAGGCTGATGCAACAGATCGACAGCTTGCAGAGCGGCGATTATCTGGTACTCGCGGGAAGCGTGCCGAAAAGCTTGCCGTCTGATATGTACCAGACGATCATGAAGCGGCTGCGTGGCAAGGGCGTACGTATCTTCCTCGATGCAAAGGGGAAAGCGCTTGAAACCGGTTTGTCGGAAGAGCCGTTTCTCATCAAGCCCAATCATCATGAGTTGGGGGAACTGTTTGGGGTGACGATTGCCACACCAGCAGAGGCGATCGACATGGCGCGTAAGTCTTTGCAAATGGGGGCACAAAACGTCATCGTGTCGATGGCTGGTCAGGGTGCTGTATTTGTCAATCGGCAAGCGGCCTATGTCGCCCAGATTCCGCAGCGCAAACCAGTCAATTCAATTGGTGCCGGAGACTCGATGGTTGCCGGTTTCCTTTATGGCTATAGGCAGGGATTGGATACGGAAGCGGCGTTTCGTTTTGCTGTCGCTGCGGGGAGCACGACTGCCCTGTCGGAAGGCTTCTGTACACATGAAAAGATAAAAGCATTTCTTCCGGAAATCACAATAACCGCCATTTGATAAAGGGGGTTCAACGATGAATAACGAGATTCGCATTGCCGATTTGTTAAAAGCTGAAACGATTCTTTTCCCTCTGTCTGCTTCCTCCAAGGAAGCGGTCTTAGATGAGTTAATTGAAAAATTGGACGAAGCTGGACGGCTCAACAGCAAGGAAGAAATGAAGCAGGCCATTCTCGCTCGCGAGGCACAAGGCTCCACCGGAATTGGAGAAGGAATCGCCATCCCGCATGCCAAGACAGCAGCGGTCAAAACTCCTAGCATTGCGTACGGTTTTTCCAAAGAGGGTGTTGATTTTGACTCGTTGGATAACCAAAAAGCATATCTTTTCTTCATGATTGCGGCTACTGAGAACGCCAACCAGGCCCATCTCGAAACATTGGCATTGCTTTCTCAGATGCTTATGGATGATGCATTTCGTCAGGAGCTGACGCGCGCAGAAACCAAGGAACAGGTTCTCGAGATTATCACGCGCAAAGAAAAAGAAATCCAGGGCGAAAATGAAAGCGTTGTAGAGAGCAAGGAGCTAGAAGAGCAACAGGAAAGACAAGAGACCTCAAAGAAACAGCCGATAAAAGTAGTTGCGGTAACCGCTTGCCCGACCGGGATCGCCCATACGTACATGGCCGCCGATGCGCTGAAGAAAAAAGCAGCAGAGCTGGGAATTGCCATCAAGGTAGAGACGAACGGTTCCGGGGGTGTGAAAAACAAGCTTTCTTTGCAGGATATTGAGGAAGCGACAGCGGTGATTGTAGCTGCTGACAAGCAAGTGGAGATGGAACGCTTTGCTGGCAAGATCGTGATTGAAGTGCCGGTTGCGGAAGGGATACGCAATACCGAAGAACTGCTTCAGCGCGCAGTAGAGCAAAAGGGAAGCATTTACCGCGGAGGCGGGACCAGCTATCAGGACGATATCCAAGAAGCAAAGGCGGAGAAAAAAGCGAAGCAGCCTGCTTTTTACAAGCACCTGATGAACGGTGTATCCAACATGCTCCCGTTTGTCGTGGGTGGCGGGATTATCATTGCGCTAAGCTTTATGTTTGGGATCAAGGCGTTTGATCCAAACGATCCGTCCTTCCATCCGCTGGCTAAAGTCCTGATGGATATCGGTGGAGGAACTGCGTTCAAGCTGATGATCCCGGTATTGGCCGGGTTTATCGCCAAGAGCATCGCTGACCGCCCGGGTTTTGCTCCCGGTATGGTAGGAGGCTTGTTGGCGGCTACTTCCGGCTCGGGGTTCCTCGGAGGAATCATCGCAGGGTTCCTGGCCGGATATATTGTGGTCGGATTGAAAAAAGTGTTGGCTGGACTACCCGAATCGTTAGAAGGTATCAAGCCGATGCTGTTGTATCCGCTGTTTGGGATTTTGCTTACAGGCTTTGTCATGGTGTACGTAGTATCTGACCCAATCGCTGCCGCCAATACGGCGCTGGTTGACTGGTTGAAAAACATGGGCACTGGTAACGCCGTCATCCTTGGTGTGATTTTGGGTGCAATGATGGCCTTTGACATGGGTGGACCTGTCAATAAAGCAGCATTTACGTTTGGGATTGCGATGATTGCTGATGGAAATTATACCCCTCACGCAGCCATTATGGCGGCAGGGATGACTCCACCGCTCGGAATCGCTTTGGCGACGACGTTGTTCAAGAAGAAATTTACCACGGAAGAGCGGCAGGCGGGTAAAACTGCTTACGTCCTGGGAGCATCCTTCATTACGGAGGGGGCGATCCCGTTTGCGGCGGCTGATCCGACACGCGTCATTCCTTCGCTCGTAGTTGGCTCTGCCGTAGCTGGCGGGTTATCGATGCTGTTTGGGTGCACATTGCCAGCCCCTCATGGCGGAATATTCGTTTTGCCGGTAATCGGCAACTGGCCGCTTTACCTTGTTTCCATTCTTGCCGGAACAATGGTTACGGCACTCATGCTAAAAGTTCTGAAAAAAGATGCGGTAGAGTAAAAGGAGCTGGAACCAGATGTTGACCAAAACTTTCACCATTCAAAATCCGACTGGACTGCACGCCCGTCCGGCAACGTTATTCGTACAAAAGGCTACCTCGTTTCCTTGTGAAGTAAACGTGATCAAGGGCACGAAAAAGATCAATGGCAAAAGCATCATGGGCTTGATGACACTGGGTGCGAAGTTGGGGGAGCAAATCACCCTTGAAATCACTGGAGAACAGGCAGAGCAAGCAATGGAGGAGCTTGGCAAATTGCTCATGTCAGTTCACGGGTAACATGACAGGAAGCCCCCTCTGGACACCAGGGGTGCGGCTTCGATAAGGAGCGATTGTAATGCTGCAAAAAGGGATCGCTGCAGCTCCCGGAATCGTGATTGGACGAGCTGTTGTACAAAAGGAAGAGATGGTTCGGTATGAACGACGCATTCTTGACCAAGATGAGGTGGCCGCAGAACTTGCGCGATTTCGGGAAAGTGTGAGAGCGGCAGATCTGGAGCTCGAGCAAGTCAAGAAGAAGGTCCGCCACGAGATGGGCGAAGAAGAAGCGAGAATCTTTGAAGCCCACCAGCTTTTTTTGCAGGACCCGGAGTTTATTGGTGCCATTGAGGAGAAGCTGGAATGCGAAAGAGTGAATGCGGAAGCAGCTCTGGAGGAGGTTCGTGACAGCTTTGTCGCCATTTTTGAAAGCATGGACGACGAGTATATGCGGGAGCGGGCGGCGGATTTGCGCGATGTCAGCCAGCGTCTGCTGAAGAATCTGCTCGGCATACACGATCAGTTGCAAGCGGATTTCACTGAGCCGGTGGTGCTGGTTGTACACGATCTGACGCCATCCGATACGGCACAGTTGGACAGGGAAAAGGTAAAAGGATTTGCAACGAATATAGGCGGCCGCACGTCTCACTCCGCCATCATGGCACGCACCATGGAAATCCCGGCGGTGGTAGGAATGTCGGACATTACAGAGCAGCTGCGAACCGGGGATCTGGTCATCGTCGACGGCCTTGAGGGCGAGGTACACATTCGACCGGACGAAGCTGTCGTCGCAGCCTATGAAGCCAAGCAGCAGGCCTACTGGAAACAAAAAGAGGACTGGGCTCGTCTGGTTCATGAAGAAAGTGTTACCGCCGATGGGCACCGCGTGGAATTGGCAGCCAACATCGGGAATCCGCGGGACGCCGTGCAGGCCGTTGAAAATGGCGCCGAGGGGATCGGACTGTTTCGTACCGAATTTCTCTATATGGGGCGGGAGCAGTTCCCTACGGAAGAAGAGCAGTTTGCGGCTTACAAAGCAGTTGCAGAAACCATGGGCAAGGATCGACCAGTTGTCATTCGAACATTGGACATCGGCGGGGACAAGGAGCTTTCCTACCTCGATCTGCCGAAAGAATTGAATCCGTTTCTAGGCTATCGAGCCATCCGGCTTTGCCTGGACCGCGTGGAACTGTTTAAGACGCAGTTACGCGCTTTGCTCCGGGCAAGCATATACGGCAATATCAAAATCATGTATCCAATGATCGCCACTATAGCCGAGCTTCGTCGAGCGAACCAGATCCTGGACGAAGTGAAGGCAGAGCTGCGCAACTTAAGCATTTTGTTTAACGATCATTTGGAAGTAGGAATCATGATCGAGGTGCCAGCTGCCGCGATGATCGCGGACCAGCTCGCCAAGGAAGCCGATTTCTTCAGCATCGGGACCAATGATTTGATTCAGTATGTGATGGCAGCGGACAGGATGAACGAGCAGGTCGCCTACTTGTACGATCCGTACCATCCCGCCATTTTACGGCTGGTGAATCAGGTAATCAAGGCGGCCCATCAGGAAGGTAAATGGGTGGGCATGTGCGGAGAAATGGCCGGGGAGGAATTGGCGATCCCGATTCTGCTCGGGCTGGGACTGGATGAATTCAGCATGAGTGCCACTTCCGTTCTCCGGGCCCGCGATTTGCTGAGAAAGCTGGATTACAAGTCGCTACAGGAAACAGCTCAACACGTCCTCATCCTGGAGAGCGGCGAAGAGATCAGAGCCTTTATCAAAGAGGAAATTTTAAACAAGCTGTAATGGACGGTATAGTTGGCAAAATGATAAGGCTCCGCCATGATGTGTGGCGGAGCCTTCATTCATCTAAAAACGTTAACCAACACTACTCTACTACCGCCTCTAATGTCACATCCACCTTCACAGTCCGCGTAACCGACTCATCTTCCTTAGAAGTAATCGTCACATACAGCGTAACGGTCTCTTCACCTTCGGCAGGCAGCTCCTTCAAAATCCCCTCATCGTCGATAAGCGCCTCATCAGAGCTCTTCGTCACCTGATAAGTCACATCATCGCTCTCTTCCGGCAGGGCAAGCACTGGTTGATCCAGCTCTGTAATGTTCGCAACCTCAAACTCGAATTGCTCCTCGGCTTCTTCTACAACCTTGGACAAGACCGCGTTTTTATTAGATGCCTTAATCATGAAGGATTTCCAAGCCTCGTATTCTTTTACAATCTGTTCACCCTTCGGCTTGCTTTGGTCAACGACTCGACCGACGAGCTTCAGCTTGTATTTGCCTGGATCGAGCTTCTTCGCTACTTGGCCACCATCATAGTAGGTACCATCGAGATTAGAGAAGGTGATAGGGCCTGGCGCGATCAACGCGTAATTGTTGAACACGGATGCGAGTGTACCGACGTATTTATCGTCCAAGTTCCATGCCTCAACAGAGATCTGGTTCACGTCTTTGGCTTGCAGCTCGGCTTCGAGTGTGAACGAATCCTCATTGCCATCGCCATCAGGCGTGATTGTCGTATCGGAGAGCTTCAGGTTGTCGAAACCAAAGTTGGTATCCTCACGCTTGTCTCCCACGTGTACAGCAAACGGCAGGCGCAGGTCAGGGTTTCCTTTCGCTGTCAGCAGGACTTCCCCTTCATACACGCCGTCTTTTGCATCGGAGTCAACGGACAGGTTGAGCTCAAATGTGGTCGCATCGCCTTTTTTAGCGGAGATAGAATTGTCAGAAATTTCCGCATCGATGTCATCCACATCTGGCGTTTTAGAGCCTGGCTTGTACGGATCTGTCGTGACGGATGGATGCATGATCACTTTTGCATCGTAAGAAACATCCTTTTTGGACAGGTTTTTCAGCTGGAGTGTTTTCGTAACGGTATTGCTACCAGCCTTCAGCAAGCCAAAGGAAACGTTATCCGCATAATACGGAATGGTCTTCGGTTCAAAATCTTCGCCCAAAATGGTGAGCTGCTCTACTGTTGTCAGAACAGCAGGTGTTTTCGACGCGGCATGGCCGTTTACGCGGCCTGCACCTTGGGAGTACACATCGTACAGTGTGCCATCTGGGCTGTACAGTGGTTTTGAGGTATTCGCGAGCGCTGCCTTGATATCGGCAGGTGTCCAGTCCGGATGTGCCTGTTTCATCAGCAGGGCAAGACCGGAAACGTGCGGAGCCGCCATGCTTGTACCGTTTAGACGAGCGTATGCCTTGTCGTACTTGGCGTCAGGGATCAGCTTGCTCCAAGATGGATAGCTGGACAGAACGGCTACACCTGGCGCAGCCAGATTCGGCTTGATGCTGTAATCGTCGCCCATGATTGGACCGCGTGAGCTAAATCCGGCGATGCGGTCGCCCGGGTCATTTGTGCTTGGGTATTTTTCTGAGAACGTGAACGTCAGTGTTTTTGCTTTTTCAAGGTTAGCCAGCAGCTCTTTTGCCAGTGTACGGCCTTCCAGACCCTTCATGTCAAAGGTAGGGATTGCTTCGATCTGGTCACCCAGGATCGTGCTGACGTAGCCCTCGCGATCACGGATATCCAGGTCAGCTACGCCATCCCCGTCGACGTCGTTACCGTTAAAGACCACGATAGCGACAGCACCAGCTTTTCGGGCGTTTTCGATTTTTTCCGTGAAGCTGAGAGAACCGCGGGAAACGAGAGCGACTTTGCCTTTTACATTTGCCTTTTCAAAATCGCTGCGAGAGCCAAGGTTGGCATAGACGACTGGCAGCGGTTTGGTTCCAATGATGGAGGCGAAGTTATCCTTTCTGACTTGCCATGCCATCACAGGGAATTCGTAATTAGCTCCGAAGGAAGAGGTTGCTGAGCCGTCATATTGCACGGTAGGGGAGTCTACCGCTGCAACTGTGATCGGCAGCCTCGCACCAGAAGGGGAGCCAGCGGTGTAGTAATGTCTGCCGCGCTCATCGTCGGCCGAATTCCCACCCGATACAACCGTAATCACACCAGACAGCACCGCGTTATTTACAGCGATGGCATCTGGGGAGTCAGAGTCCTTTTCCAAAGCGGAGCCAAGCGACAGGTTAATGACGTCCATGCCGTCTTTCACCGCTTTTTCAATACCGTCGATGACCTGAGCGGAGCTACCGCCGCCTCGGCCCAATACGCGGTAGACGTAGAGGTCTGCACCGTAGGCAACCCCTTTTACCTGTACATCTGAGGTTTTGTTTTTGGCGCGTCCTACGATCGTGCCGGATACGTGAGTTCCATGGCTGGAGCCTTCATATCCTTTTCCATCGCGGTCCTCTTCCACAGGGATTGGCGCTTGTTCATAAGGATCTTTGTCATTGTCGAAGGAGTCATATCCGCCTTTATAAGCATCCTTGAGATCAGGGTGCTTGTAATCGACACCCGTATCGATGACGCCGACCTTCAATCCTTTCCCTGTCAAACCTTCCTTCCACATATCGAGCACGCCAATTTGTTGGAGAGGGGCCTGATCCCATTTGGTGGACGATGCTTTCTCGCTGACGGCATCAATTTCGGGAAGCTCATAATACGTATTTTGATAAATGCGTTTCACCTGTGGCAGTGCAGCCAGCTCTTCCAACTCGTCGGCTGACACCGTTACTTCCATTCCGTTGAATACATGCTCAAACTTGCGCTTTACCTTCAATTTGACCTTGTTGTCTTTTGCTTCATCGAGGAAGGAGGCTTGTTCATCCTCTACTTTCGCTCGCAATGATCTAACGGAAGATTCTGAACCTTCACTGTGTTTAGCTGTGATGGAAGGTTCACTTTGCAGTTCAATAATGACACTGACGTTTTTGCTAGAACTGGTGTTCAGCAGGGGGGAGATTTTCGAGACTTCGGAGCCAATCTCTACTTCCGCATTGGTATACTCGTTTACTTTTTCCCAATCCTGTTCACTAAACTCCGCCGCTGCCAGTGCATTGTAAGGAAGGCCACTCAGCATGAGTGATGCTGCAAGCGTAAGAGAAGCGAGAGTACGCATCTTCTTCATCAGTCCACTCTCCTTAAAAAAATATGTATAAGACGATTTGCATAAGTATTTCTCTTCTCGTAAGATTACTCCTTTTATTGAGAAAAAGCTTTTTATCGGGTAAATTCGTCAAAAATTGACAAAAATCTACTGCACTTTCAATCTAATTAAGGGGGATATAGTAGAAATTTGTTGTTTTTTGCCAATTTATTTTCTATATTTTTCATAAGACATAGGTCAGGAGAGGATAATCGATGATCAAGTTGAAAGATATCGGGAGTTTCGAAGAGCTGCCAGAAATCGCGATGCATATTTATCAAGGAAATGTCCCGGCTTTGCAAGATGCGATTGCGGCAGGCTGGGATATAGAAAAGGGCATCGTGCTTAGCAAATATACGACGATAAGCCCGTTAGATCTGGCACTTGTATCGGAGAAACTAGAAGTTGTTAAGCTGCTGGTAGAGCATGGCGTTAATCTGAATGTCAAAAATAAACCGGCTTTTTTGAAGGCCGTACGTTATGGCAAGGAAGAGCTCGTTCGTTATGTTGCAGCGCAAGGAGCCAAGCTAGACATGGTCAATCAGGTGCGCTCCGGCGCATATTCGGAGGCTTACTACGGCAACAAAAAGAACATCCCGCTCATTCAAGAGCTGGGACTAGATATAAGACTGCATGGCGGCGATGTATTGCGTCAAGCCGTGTCGGATCATGACCTTAAGACCACGGCCTACTTGCTCGATCATGGGGTGGACATCAATTACAACAAACCGGATATGGTGTATCCGTATCAAGCGACCCCATTAACAGTTGCCACGCGCATGGGGAATATCGCCATGGTTAAGTATTTGGTTGAACGCGGTGCGGACGTTATGGTTGCGGAAAAGGGTGGAGAGCGGCCTTATACCATCGCGGTCAGCAATAAAGATACGGAGTTGGCTGCGTATTTGAAATCGCTGGAACCTGCCGAGCTGCATGATGTGGAGAACAGAAAGTACGAGCTGCAAAAATATAAACTGACCGAAGAACTGATGGGCTTCCTTACCGGAGAAGAGCTGCGTCTTGAGCTGGCGGACAATGATTATAGCATTGAGTACATCGACTTTTTCACATTGACCGATACGATTGAAATGAAAATCGGACGGCAAAAGCTGCTGCGTTTGTCTGCCGAAATCGACAACTACTCCCATCTGCATCTCGTGTGGAATCCGAAGAAAAAAGGGAGCATCGGCTGCTATGATGAGGAGCATAAGGAGTATGCGGACTTGTGCAGTTTTACGGAGTTCCTTGAGCAGCCAGAGGTGTATCTGATCAAGTTTATGGAAGGCGAATTAGATTCGATGTAAAAGGAAAAGATCACTCGGGCCCTCGATAATCCGGGGGCTTGACAGTAAAATTTATCCAATGGTAAGATCGTGAGCAAGAAACGAAAGGAGGAGGATTAAACATGTTCGCATACGTAATCAAGCCTGAAACAAACCATGTAGCGATAAAATCCAACTCCATAGGTGTGCCTTTTACGCAATTGCGCTGTTTAAGGGTGAGCCAACTCCGTTTCCTATAGACTGCGGATAACGCCCCTACGATAACTGAATAGCCTCAAGCGTAAAGGCTGCGATACCATGCTGCATTTTTTCATCCAGGAAGGAAGAAATGAGCATGAAAGCGGCTTTTTCTATTGAAAAACAAAGAACATACGTTCCTATAAAACGAATAAAGGTGGTCTTCTTTTGAGCAACACGCCGATCAAATATTTCATCAATCCGGAAGTAAAAGTAGAAAACAATGCGGTAGAGGAGCTTCATCGACTTTTAGAGGTGAATGAAACAATTGAAACGCTGCAAAAGCATTCACCCGATTATTTTGACGATCCGAATACCGGGGTTTTGGAAGTGGCCATTACGCCCGATTTTCACAAAGGAAGCGGCATCCCAGTAGGCACGACGCTGTTTACACGTGGGTTTGTACTGCCGCAAGCGATTGGCAACGACATTAACTGCGGGATGCGTCTGTATGTCACGGATTTGCACGAGGAACAGATTCGCACAAATCTGGATGCCATTGAAAGGAATGTGCGCCATGTTTTTTTTGAAGGGGGTCGCAATATTCCCATGACGCGGAATATGCGCGAGAAAATGTTCAAGGAAGGCCTGATCGGCATACTGGACAGCCATAAGGAAGCGAATGGCGAGGGAATTTGGCGTTATTACAACGAGAAGCAGCAGGAGCTGGATTTGAACCATGTCAATAAAATGGGGTCTTTTATCGCGGAATCGACGATTGGCCTCGATGACTTTCTCGGTCCTGCCGAGCTTTCCCGGGATGCACAAATCGGCTCGCTTGGCGGCGGGAATCATTTTTTTGAGATTCAGGTGGTCAAAAAAGTGCACCAGGGCTCTATCGCCAGTCAGTGGGGGCTGAAGGAAGGGCAAGTCGTCCTCATGATTCATACTGGGTCTGTTTCCATTGGTTATAACAGCGGGGCATGGATCAAAGAGATGCTGAAAAAGATGTACCCGACGTCCTTGAAGCATCCGGATAACGGCATGTATCCACTGCCTCTCTCGGAGCGTTCCCTTCCACAGTGGAAAATGTTTTGGAGTCTCCTGCACAATGCGGCGAACTTTGCATTTGCCAATCGATTGATGCTGGGGCTGATGATGTACAAATCGATTTCCGATGTGCTGGGCGATTTTGAACACAGGCTGTTGTACGATGCACCTCATAATTATTTGTGGGAAGAACAGCTCGACCAGGTGGGCGGATTTTTGCATCGAAAAGGATCGTGTACGGCGAAATCGGCCGAGCAAATGATGGGCACGCCGTTTCAGTATACGGGCGAACCTGTGTTTATCCCTGGTTCCATGGGCTCGCACAGCTTTATTTTGGCAGGGCTCGGCAATCGGGATAGCCTGTTTAGCGCAAGTCATGGAGCAGGTCGTGCGCTTTCTCGCGGCGATGCTGTGAAAGTGGATGATGACCGATTTCGCGAGTTTCTTGCCAACTTCCGCGTGATCAATCCGATTGACCCGAAGCGGGCGGACTTGCGTGGACGGAGCGATATTTTGAAGAAATGGGAAGAAGAGCTGAAAAAAGAGGCGCCGTATGCCTATAAAGATATTACTCCGGTGATTCAGTCGCATGTGGATCATGGGATGGCTGAGATTGTGGCCGAAGTGGCGCCGATTGCTACGGTGAAAGGCTAGATAGGAACCTCCGAGCATTCGGAGGCTTTTCTTCTTGTTAGGAATAAAAAAGAGACCGTTCAGAATTAAACGGTCTCTCCTTGTACTTCACTCACGAAGGCATGTGTATTCTCTTTTGTGTCTTTAAAAAAGGTCATCCAGGTTTCCGTTTGCCCCATTTCGGCTACGAGATGGGGCTCGACGATAAATGGAACGCCTCTACTTTTTGCGTGAAGAACATAGTTCATGTAAGGCTTGTCGGTCATTTCACGATATCCTGTAGCGTCTTATCGATATGGGCAAAGCGAAACTGGTACCCTTCACGCTCCAGCCTTTCTGGAATGACCCAGCGGCTTTTTAGCACAAGCTCTGTTTCCGTCCCGATCATCATGGCCCCCATTTCCAGCATCCATTTGGGAGAGGGCAGTCCGAAGCTCCGATTCATTACATTGCGAAAATGCTGCATGAATTCACGGTTTGTGACGGGATGGGGAGACGAACAATTGAATACGCCGCTTAGGTCCGTTCGTTCTTTCAAAAAGAGAATGATCTGGAAGATATCTTCGACATGAATCCAGCTAAAACGCTGGTTCCCAGACCCTTGTACACCCCCGAGCCCAAAGCGAACGAGATTTTTGTATGGATCGATAACCCCACCGTTTTCGCCCAGCACGATCGCCATGCGTAAGGCAACTTGTCTCGTATGCGGCAAGTCAAAGGAAAAGAAAGCAGCTTCCCATTGCTTGGCAACATCAACAGAAAAGCCTGTCCCAATCTCCCCGCTCGCTTCCGTCATGGGACGATCCTCCGCATGCCTATAAATGGTGGCTGTGCTGGAATTGAGCCAGAGCGAGGGCGGGTTTTTGCAAGCCAAAACAGCATTGCCGAGTATGTGAGTGGTCTCTGTCCGAGATTTCAGGATTTCTTTTTTGTTCTTCTCATGGTAACGACAGTTGACGGATTTGCCCGCCAGGTTGATGAGCAGCTCGGAATCTTCCAAAGCTTCCACTATTTTTGCGTGATTGTCCCACGTTATATGTGGGGAAGTTCTTGCGATGACCCTTACTTCGTAGCCAAGTTGATTGAATTTGTCTGTCAGATACTTGCCGATAAAGCCAGTGCCGCCAGCCAGGATCACTTTCTTTTTCATAAGATCAACTCGCTTCCATCGATGTACATATTTCTTACAATAATTGTAACATAATGCGAAGTGGCGGCAGCATGTATCCGTCATTCTATCGATTTTTTTGATAGACCATACAATACACAGGGACATCATCGATTTTGGTTTGTTCTTGTAACGTAAATCCGAGCTTTTGATACAAACCGACATTCTCTTCCTTTTCCGTATCCAGCGCGATTCCCTGCGATTCGTGGTCCTCCTTTATGGTTTGAAACAGGTGTTGCATTAGGGTTTTGCCGACTCCCTTGCCCTGAGTCTCCGGTTTTACGCCAATCATAATGAGGTAGTGATGCTTCCAGGGAGGAGCGGCAGAACGTGTGATACGCATATAGGAATTAAGGAGTATCAGCGTTTTTCCAGGAAGTTGAAATACTAACGGGATCAATCTACCGATTAACAGGAATCCCCCTTTTATATTCGAATGCTTGTTTGTTTGTGGCTTCTCAACGACGTAAGTGCCGAGCAAGCTGTCTTCGTCAAAAATGCCCCACACTTCCTCGTGAAACAGAAAGCTCTTATCAAACAGAAAAGATAGAAAGGCTGTAACGCTTTTTCTTGCTGTATGATCGAGCTCTGAATCCCCAAATACGTGCAAAAAGAAAGGATCACGCGAAAATGCCCTGCTCATGAGGGATACGAATGCGGGTTTATCCGACTTTGTGAGTTTGGAAATGCGGTAGAAAGTCTTCATTTTTCTGTACCTGTGTCGTCGATTACTTTCCCATAATGATTGACAGCAAAGCTAAATAACACTTTTACCATAAAGAATAAGCAGGTGATCAACAGAAACGGATGCATACCCGGCAGCAATGGTATGCAGCCAAGACCAACAGACAGGAGAATGCCTGCAACAAACAACTGCGAACGATACCCAAAAAGAGCATTCACAACAAAAGCCCCTACAATCGTATAAGCCCATACTCCTATGGAATACGCGAGGTTTTGTTGTAAGAGAAGGGCAACCAGGATGATATGGACGTGAATGGCAATGAAGACGAGGCGATTTTTTTTACGTGCTGCATAAAAATTGCTGGTGGAGATCGTAAAATTCGCTAGACAGCCAGAAAATATATCGAATACAAGCAACAATGCCAGCGTGCTGCGCCAAATGGGCAAGCTCTCCGTGAGTTCTGGGAATCGCAAATAGAGAGCAGTGGTCAGAACTCCGCCGAACAGCAGGATGGCTGCGATCGAGCCAATGCTCTGCTTTTCACCGAAGACGTCATGCAAAAAAGCGGGAATCCGTATTTGTTTCATGATAAATTCACTCCTACCCCTCAAAATATGTAGTAAATATACTCAATCACTACAAAACAATTATAACTATCAAAGTCAGTCCATTTCAATCGTTTTGTAGTGAATTCATTGAATTACTCTAAAACCTGAGCTACACTACAAAAAGAGGTGGAGAAGATGAACGGATTCGAACGACGAAAACAGAACAAAATCGATCAAATATACAGCGCCGCTTTTCAATTGTTCTCCAAGCATGGCTTTCAAAAAGTCAGCGTAAATGAAATTGCGCAGAACGCGAAGGTTTCTCCGGCGACCATTTATAACTACTTTGGGACAAAAGAACAGCTCTACGCGGACATGCTAATGAACGGGATGGACAAGCAGTTGGAGCAGTACGAGAGGATTCTCGATTCGGGGAGTTCTTTTCCTGAAAAGACAAAGGACATCATGCTGTTGGAAGCCAAGAATTTGCATACCCTCACGGACGAGCTTCAGAACGCCCCCTTTTCTGAACTCAGTGGTTTGCTGCAACGAATCGAAAGCGAATACGAGCAAAAAATCAGGCATTTTTTTACGAGGTTTGTCGCGCTTGGGAAGCAGGAAGGTTATATTCAGCGTGATTTGACAGAAGAAATGATGATGATGTACTTCACGATGTACAAAAATGAGCTGGGACGCCATTGGGAAGCATCGAATCGTGAGCGAGTAACGCTGAGTATGGAGCAATGGGTGGATATGTTTTTCTTTGGTTTGGTTGGACAGAAGCAGAAGTAGGACGAAAGTAAAAAAGCTCTTCACCCAAAATGGGAAGAGCTTTTATTTATTAGCTAAAATTTGAAAAGTCGGTATGCCAGTTAGATTTCGATAGCATGCAGTGTTTGGAAACAAGGGAGCGTGAAAAATTCCAATCATTTTGGCGCAGGTGATCCAGCGATGTTTGCGTAGTCATAAATTGATAGCCGGCGATATATCCCGTGATAAACTCGCTCCAGCTGTTATAGGCTTGCTGCGCTTGTCTCACAGCCTCTAGCTTAAACTGCCGAGCCTCCTCTTTGCTGATATAGCCGCCTTCCCATCTCGTACCACTCAAGTAGGAGACCCAGGCATAATCATAGGCGGCAATACCTTCATCTGGGAGTCTTCGCAAATAGGAATGAACGATCTTTGCCTTGCCGACGCGATCCCGATCTGGTTCCAGAGAGTTGATATATTCCACGCGTCCTGACTCTGATAACGCTGATAGGAAATGTTGAAGCCGGGCAAATTCTTTCCGCTCGCCTTCTTTTAGCATCCACGATAGTCTCTCTTTCTGACTCGCGGCGTCTCTTATTCCCCGTTTGGTATAGTTATCTTTTATTTCGATGTAGACTGTATCTGACCCAATCGCAATAGCTGAATTCATACTGCCAGTAAAGAAGTGAAATTGTTTTTCCTTTTTACGCTTGAATGTGAACATGTATGAAAAGTTCACTCCTTGTTAATAGACTCGAGTGATGATATACAGCTTGTACAGTGAACCAAAGAAGAACCGACACAAGACCAAAAGAATCAGTCCATAGAAATAAATCTCCAACGGAGGGTTCGGAATCGTCATATACCTTACGTCGATCATTTGATTTTGATTGAGTTTGTTGAAATCGAACAAAGAAGTCAGTTCCAAATCCAGTAACATTTTCTTTGTGTCAGTCAGTACCTTAGGAGGTATATCCATTACCTGGCCCATTTCAAATTCTAAGATTCCGGTTTTTTCAATCTCGATCGTACTATACTTCGTAATGACGAGGATGGGTGTATCCCCCAAGTAGCCGATTTTTACGTAGCCTGAAGGATTAACTTTTCCTATGTCTCCGGTTTCATTAAGCGTCAAATAATTTTCGTATGCCGTGTAGCTATTTCCGTCTTTATCTGTTTTCGTATACTGATAGATTTTCAGAAAACGGAGATTCGTTAACTTGGCCTGAACGAATTGGTTGGGTCCAATCTGTTTTAAATCCTCTGGCGAAGATAATTTGACCAGTCCATTCTGGTGAAGCTGTATATATGAAATGGGAGTTAATTTTGTATGATCCACAAACGCGTTGTATAGAAGAGATTGAAAAAGCATGATGAGCGCAAGTGTCACAGTAGCTATGGCTACTTGGAAATGAATGGCTGGCCTTATTTGTTTATTCAACTCTTTCCGTTCTCCCAGCTCCGAAGTCAATTGCTGCAAGGCATGCTTTCGTTCTTTGGCTGGCAGCTTCTTGACTTGTTTCAGCATGCTTCCACGAATCTGGGTGAGCAAAATGAGCGCCTCGTAATCGTGTGGACTGGCTGCGAGCAGCTGTTCAAATGTGACTTTTGCCTGAGCTTCATTACCCAGCTTTAGCTGACACTTTCCGAGCAGGCTTAGTGCTTCCGGATGGGTTGGGAGTTGAGACAAGATGTACTCGCATTCCTTCTGAGCCTCGGTGACATGATGTTCGTGGTACCATATGTAGGCTCGAGCCAGGTAGCTGTCGATATCGTCTGGTTGAATGCTGATGATTCGGGAATAAGCGTCGAGTGCACCAGCCGTGTCACCGACTCGCTGGCAATACTCTCCCTGAAAGCGAAGCAATTCGGGGTCATCGGCAAATAAGGCAATAGCCGCGTTAAGTGAATTGCTTGCTTGCTCCAGTTGATTTTCTTTCAAGGCTTGATAAGCTGCATCGCGGTAAGACAAAAATAGATCACGATTGAGATGGGGAGCTGCAAGCAAAGTATCAAAACGCAATCCTGGCTCGTCTAGCTGCTTCAGATAGTATTGGCAAAAATTTTTCGAGTGCTTGTCCATATAAAAAGGCTCTTGAATAAGCTCCCGCCATTGAAAGACATCCTCTAGTATTAACCAGACGCTTTTGGGCAAATGGTGGTGCTCGTGTAGAAAGTGAAACAGGCGATCACTGACGATTCTTCTCAGATGTATATTCCACACGAAGTCAGAACGGAGCAGCTTTGCCCAATTTTCAGGATTGATTCTGGAAGGGAAATCGTTGTACAAAGCTTTTACTTGCTCCATAAAACTGTCTAGCTGTTCAATTGGATCATTGCGATCTGGTGTGGCGTCAATATGCTGAAAGGACAGCCGACGTGGAACAGTGAGAATGGGAGTATCCTCTTCTATGAAAGTGTCTAGCTGTTCAACCGGATCATGGCGATCCGGTGCGGCGTCAATATGCTGAAAGGACAGCCGACGTGGAACAGTGAGAATGGGAGTATCCTCTTCTATGAAAGTGTCCGTCTGTTCAACCGAATCATGGCGATCTGGTGCGGCGTCAATATGTTGAAAGGACAGCCGACGTGGAACAGTGAGAATGGGAGTATCCTCTTCTATGAAAGTGTCTGTCTGTTCAACCGAATCATGGCGATCTGGTGCGGCGTCAATATGTTGAAAGGACAGCCGACGTGGAACAGTGAGAATGGGGGTATCCTCTTCCGGTTGTACAGGGGGTTCTGCATCGGCTATGGATGTCACTTCTGCCTTTGGTTTTCCCTGCCCCTTCTTCGCCATTTTAATAGCCAGATCGTATGCTTCTCGCAGTTGTTGGTAGCCCTCTGGATCATCTTCCGGGTGATGCAGCCTTAGCTTTTTCGCATAGGCTTTTTTTATCGTCGAAATATCTTCGGTAGGATCAAGGTCCAGTATCCTCCAAATATTCACAAGTCGTCACTCACCTTTTACGTGTGATTCATCTGTTGCTTCATGATTATAATCCACTGAGGATAATTTTAACTATCATGGAAAATAAAAAAGACGCAGACCTTCTTTCCTTGTGAGAAGAAGAGTTCGCGTCTTTTCATTGTTATAGTGTGGCATGGTATCGAGTATCTTTAATTTGAGATAACCGCCACTGATGACGAGATTGTACTCCTGCGATTCCGACGATTTTCATAGGCTTTTTGTTACGATTTGGTGGTATGCTTTTTCACTTCAGGCAAGATTTTCGTTGCGATCAGTTCTATGTTTTTCGCAATTTTATCAAAAGGTACACCGCCAAAGTCGATTTGTGCCATGAAGCGTTGTTGTCCGTACATTTCGTATTGGTAAAGCATTTTTTCGATGATGACGTCAGGGCTGCCTACCATTAACGCATCACGATAATCGACAGACTGTGCAAACTGTTGCTTCGGATAGCCACCCCCACGCAATGCGATAAACCCACCATTTAGATGCGGATAGAACTCGCGAAGCGCATCCGAAGTTTTGTCGGCTGTATAAAACAAACTCGTTGTCGCTACCGGCAGAGTCGCTGGGTCAAAACCATTTTGCTTCGCAGCCTCCCGGTAAGCATCGACGGAGCCTTTGAAGTTGATGGCTGGACCTCCGAGTGTGGTCAGCATCATAGGCACGCCAGCTTGACCGGCTTTAATCGCACTTGCAGGTGGTCCCCCTACTGCACGCCAGATGGGCAGACGCCCTTGCACAGGCTGCGGCAGGATCGTTGCATTTTGTAGCGGTGCACGGAACTGTCCTTCCCACGTAACACGATCCTCGTTATTTAGCTTGAGAAGAAGGTCCATTTTTTCTTCAAACAATTCTTCATAGTCGCGCACATCGTAACCGAGGAGGCTATATGCTCCTACTCGGGAACCGCGTCCGGCAACAATTTCTGCCCGACCATTGGAGATCAGATCCAAGGTAGCAAAATCCTCATACACGCGGACCGGATCGGATGTGCTCAATACAGTGGCGGAGCTAGCGATTTTAATGTTCTTCGTAGCTTGTGCGATCGCACCCAGAATGACGGTATGCGCCTGCGTCGTAAAATACGTCTGGTGGCTTTCGCCGACAGCGAATACATCAAGGCCTGCTTCATCTGCCAGCTTGCTTGCCTCGATTAATTCCTTGATGCGCTGTTCAGGAGAAATCTTGGAGCCTGTGTGTGGATTCGGGACATGGTCGCCAATCGAATATAAGCCGAATTCAAGTCCCTTTTTGGCGTCGATACGATATTGTTCCATGTTGATCACTCCTTTTAGTCTATCGGTGTCAATTTCGCTTCAATTTCTGCACGGCGTTCTTCGAGGAATGGAGGTAAGTCCAAAGCTTTTCCGAGCTCCTCGACGGTTGAATCTGCTGTGAAGCCAGGACCGTCTGTTGCAATTTCGAACAAGATGCCGTTTGACTCACGGAAATACAAGCTCTTGAAGTAGAATCGATCAATAATCCCTGTTGAACGGAAGCCGCGTTTTCGAACGGCGTCATCCCAGTATTGCAGCTCCTCATCGTTGCTCACACGAATCGCCAAGTGATGAACGCTTCCACGACCGGGTTTTTCAGGTGAGCCGTCTTCCTGCTTGATGACAATTTCTCCAAAGGATTTCCCTGGTACGGATTGATAAATGGCTTCTTGTTCTAAGCGTGATACTTCGGTATAACCGAATGTGTCTGTTAACAGATTGGCTAATTTGTCCAAGGAGCGGACGGTAATCTCAACCGTGCCGATTCCCAAGATGCGATGCTTTTCTTCGACCACGGATTCGTCCCATGGAGCCCAATTCGATGGAACTCCTTCGCCGTTGTTATTGATCAAAATCAGACGCAGGCCTTCCGGGTCTTCAAAATGTAAGGCATCGCGGCCAGCGTACTTGGTAATGTCGCCATGGTGAACATTTAGTTGCTCGAAACGTTTTTTCCAAAAGGTCAAGCTCTCCAGTGACGGAACGAGCAGTCCGATTCGAGTGATCGCGTTCGTGCCGCGTACGGTTTTTCCTACCAGCGGCATTTCAAAAAACGACAACTCTGTTCCGGCACTGCCTGTCAAATCTCCATAAAACAGGTGATACATCGAAGGATCGTCTTGGTTGACGGTTTTCTTCACTCTGCGCAGTCCCAATACGTTTTGGTAAAAGTGATTATTCGATGGCGCATGTTTGGTTAACATAGATACATGGTGATGGCCTGGAATGGTGTGCATGGCAGTTCCTCCTTGTTTAACTTGACTAATCAAGTGATTGATTAAAAAAAATTACTCAGGCGGTAATTCCTTTTTTTGGCTATGCTTATGAACGCGTGTCATTAGGGAGTAAAGCGTTTTTTGTTCTTCTTCACTTAGTACCTCATCAAAGAATGACGACTGAAACGCTAGTTGTTCAGGAAAGGCTTGTTCTAGTACGGCTTCCCCTTTTTCGGTAAGGCTGATCGTTTTCGTTTTCCAATCCTGCTTGCGTACAATGTAGCCCTCTTTTTCAAGTCTTACGAGCATCCGAGAAATACCACCCTGTGTAACGGTTACCTTCTCAGCTAACTCCGACTGGGTGAGAGGCTGGTAGACGCTTATTTGCATCAGGACATCGAATTGCGCTGTTGTTAAGTCGAAGCGTTTGAGAAATTCATTTGACAGCTGGTTGCTTTGGGTGGTAAACCGCATCAAGCGTAACCAGATTAATGAGCCGATGGTGTTATTACGCATGTTAGTTTGCCTCCCTTCGCTGAGCTTATTATCACTTTACTACTCAATTGATAAAAAGGCAAGCGTTTCGTTTGTCTGAAGAAAAGAGATAAAAAGAAGGCTGTTATCCAGGAAAGGACGACAGCCTTCTTTTCTAGCTTGGACGAAAGTGTAAATTAAACCGCCTTTTTCAGCGCTTCAATCAATGTTTTCAGATGAGGCAGATTCCGGTTTTTGAGCTGGTATGCCAAGTATAGGTCATTATGAACCGTATAGGACGGGTACATGATCTTTACTTTGTTTCTGGATAAATGGTCATCCAGCATGAACGTAGGTAACAGGCTGATGCCAGCTCCATGCTCGATCGCCATCAGTACACTGTGCAAATCCGGTACGACGTGTGTTGGATGCGTTTGTGGACGCTTTTGGAAATGCTCGCGCCAAAAACGGCGGATGATCGGCAAATCCAAATCATAGCTGATCCATGGCTGGGAGCATAACCACGATTCAAAAGACTCCTTGTCGTCAAACGCTGGTTCCCCGAAATCGGGAGGTGCCACCAAAGCAAATTCCTCTTGCATGTACGGAATATATTCGACGCCTGGGGCGGAAAGCTTTTGCGACATGACGATGAGGTCTACTTTTTCCTCCAGCAGGAATTCGAGTATCTTCGAAGCGACACCGAGATAGGCGATGACGCGCATTTGGAAGCTTCCGATATGCGGAGCTAGCTTCTCCCGGAAAAACTCATGCGCCGACCCGATCCGAATGACGGGCAGAGCTGTGGGCGCGTTCGTCTTGAGAGTTTGCGTGGTTTCTTCCAAAGCTTCGATGAGCGGTACCACCTGTGTATAGAGAGCTTTGCCTCTCTCGGTCGGAATCATTTTGCGGGGAGCCCGTGTAAATAATAGCTCACCCACCTCTGCTTCCAAGGAGGCCAGATGTTGGCTCATGGCTGGTTGTGTCATCATCCTCGTTCTGGCAGCCTCCGATACAGAGCTATGCTTATAGATGCTGATAAAGCTTCGGTACCATTCAAAGTCCACCATGTTGGCTATCCTTTCTTACCTGTGACGTTTCTGGTATTGCGCTCCCCATATCGTAAACAAAATTCCGATGACCGTCACGAGTGAAGCAACCCAAGGAACGGCAGAAAGACCTCCTGCAAAGTTAAAATCGATCACGACGCCCCCAATATAGGCACCAAGCGCATTTCCCAGATTGAAGGCCGCGATGTTTAGTGTCGAGGCGAGCGTAGGTGCTTCTTTGGCTGTGTTCAGCATGTGGAGCTGCAAGCCAGGAACCGTACCAAATGCAGCAATCCCCAAAAGGAATACGGTTATCAAGGTGAGGATCTTATTTTGATCCGTAAAGCTGAACACGGCGAGAACGAGCGCCAGTGCGACAAGTATCCCGAGCAAGGAAGGAAACAGCCTGCGGTCTGCCAATTTTCCTCCGTAAATATTCCCGATCGTAATCCCTACGCCGAACAGGACGAGGATATACGAAACAGAGCTGGGGGAAAAGCCCGTGATATCCACCAGGATTGGTGAAATGTACGTAAACGCAGTAAATACGCCACCAAATCCGAATACGGTCATCAAAAGCGCGATGTGAACTGCTGGGTGTTTGAGCACGCCGAGCTCTTGCCGCAGACTAGCTGTTGCACTGGTGACCTTCGGAACGAGCATAACGATTCCGATCAACGCAATGATCCCAATCATCGTGATCGCCCAGAAGGTAGAGCGCCAACCGTACGCTTGCCCCAGAAATGTTCCAATCGGTACACCCAAAATATTAGCCAGTGTCAATCCAGTAAACATGATCGCGATGGCACCCGCGCGTTTTTCCTTGGGAACCAGCTCAGCGGCAATAACCGAACCCACACCGAAGAACGATCCGTGAGTAAGAGCAGCCAGGATGCGAGCCAACATCAGAACCGTATAGTTCGGTGCGAGAGCGGCTAGCGCATTTCCCGCGATAAATAAAATCATAAGAAATAGCAAAAGTGCTTTGCGCGGCATTCTGTGGGTTGCCATCGTAATGATGGGAGCGCCAATAGCGACACCCAATGCATATCCGGTGATAAGGAATCCAGCCAGCGGGATGGAAACATTCAGACTGGCGGCTACCTCGGAAAGCAGCCCCATAATGATGAACTCTGTCATCCCGATCGCAAATGCTCCGAGTGTCAGAGCGTACAAGGCGAGAGTCGATCCTTTGCGAGTGGCTTGTGCCTGTTCAGAGTGACGGGCCATATTTTCTGTTGCCATGGTAGTGAGTAGCCCTCCTTTCGTTGAAAGAAAAGGCTGATAGGTGTTTCTTCTATCAGCCTCACGTGTATTATTCACCTAATTTGCTTATTACTGCTTCTGTGACAGCGAGTGTAGATTGGGGGTTTTGCCCAGTAATCAGGTTGCCGTCGACTTCTACATGGGTGCTCCAGTTTGGTGCCTCTACAAAAATGGCACCGAGATCGCGGATTTTGCTCTCCAAAAGGAACGGCAGGTACGAACCCAAGCCCGTCGCTGCTTCTTCTCTGTCTGTGAAAGCATTCACACGTTTGCCTGCGACCAGCGGCTGACCATTTGACAAGGTCGCACCGACGAGCCCGGCAGGACCGTGGCAAACAGCGGCTACAATCTTTCCTGCTTCATAAAAATCTCGCAGTAATTGCTGGAGTTTTTGGTTATCTGGCAGGTCAAACATCGTGCCATGACCGCCAGGAAGGAAAATGGCCGCGAAGCCGTCTGCTGTTACGTCATCCAGCTTTTTGGTATTTTCCAGATGCTTGGCGGCGTCCAAGATTTCTTGAGGTGTTTGGTTGTCCACGCTGCCAGGGTCAATCGGACCAACTCCGCCCAATGGACTTGCTACGGTGACTTCAAAGCCTTTGTTTTCGAAGGCCAAATAAGCCTCCGCAAACTCGGACAGCCAAATTCCTGTCTTTTTGCCTTCCTGCATGTCTGTATGATTGGTGACTACCATCAAGATTTGTTTTGCCATCTATATTGCCTCCTGTATTTTTTGATTGGGGTACAGTTGCTATTCTAAGGTCGAGTTATCGATAAAACAAATTGTGTTTTATTGGTGTATCGATAAATAAATTTATGGATAAGGGCTAAAAAAGAAAAAGGCTTATTGCTCTTGGAGTTCCCAAGGCAAAAGCCTTCTATCATTTTTCCTTTTTAACTTAACGGTTAAATTCCTTTTCGAACATGGCTTGATTAGTGACGACAGGTTCTGGACCGACCGCATTGATGTTCGTCACCAAAATATCCTTCCCGCCTAAGGTACCACCCGCTAACGTTTCAAACCCATGAATGCCGCCTCCATGAACCCAATAGGTCTTTCCGTTCGGCAGTGTCACCCCATAAATTCCCAATCCATATTTGCCAAAAGGTGATTCCACACCTGTTGTCATCTGCTTCATCATCTCGTCATTTAATAATTTCCCACCCAAAAGCGCACTAAAAAAGGTGGTCAAATCTTTCCCTGTTGAAATCATTTCCCCCGCAGCATTCGCGAATGAAGGATTATACTCTGTGAAATCAAACAGTTTCCCTGCCCGATTCAAGCTATAGCCTGTGGCATGCTGGCCCGGGATTTTTGGATTACTACCACTAAAGGATGTATTTGTCATCTGAAGCGGGTCGAGGATCCGTTTCTTCATCTGCACATCGTACGTTTCTCCTGTCACCTTTTGAATAACAAGACTAGCTAGTACGGTATTTGTATTCGAATAGTCAAAGCCTGCCCCTGGTTGAAATACTGGCGGCTTAGCCAGTCCCATACGTACAAGGTCATCAACGGTATATTGAGGGAATGAGGTAGCGTACCGCATTTCTGTACTCGTATAGCTTGCAATCCCGCTCGTTTGGTTCAATAACATACGAATCGTGATTTTGTTGCCGTCATACCCATTGCCCTTTACCACACCTGGGAGCCATTTTTCTACCGAGTCATCCAGATTCAGCTTTTTCTCCTGAGCCAACTGTAAGACAAGAGTAGCAACAAACGCCTTTGTGACACTGCCAATACGGAAAGTAAAGTCTGGCTCCATCGGATTTTTATGATCGAGGTTGGCTACACCGGCTGCATAAGACCAGTATTCTCCGTCTCTTAACCCCGCAGCAATGATTCCAGGGACTCCCTCGACTTTTGCTTTCTGATCAATGAAGTCCTTCATTTCTTTCCCATGTTTTTGAGCTGCTTGATCCGGGGTGGATGGTTGCTTGGCTTGTCCCGAGAATTCAGTCATCTGGATGTTCTCCATATGAGAAACAGTATCTCCTAATGCATTGATACTCATCGCGATCACGTGCTCGCCGTCTTTTGTTCCACCTGCGAAGTTGGTGAATCCAGGAATGCCGCCTTGATGACCCCATATGGTAGTGCCATTCGGCAATGTTACTTCCTGAATACCGAGTCCGAATTTTCCGTGTGGATTAGAAACAGTGGTCAACATTTCTTTCTGCTTCTCAGGTGTTAACAATTTTCCGCTCAATAAAGCGCTAAAGAACGTTGTTAAATCTTTCGTAGTCGAGATCATAGCCCCTGCTGCGTCTGCAAACGAAGGGTTAAGGTCAGTTATATCCATTAATGTACCGGCATTGTTAAAGTATCCATTCGGACTGTTTTTCGGAATGGATTGAGAGTTTTCCGGGAAAAACGTTTCTGTTAGTTGAAGCGGATCAATCACTCGTTTCTTGATTTGTTCGGCAACCGTTTCTCCTGTGACCTTTTGGATAATGAGTTTCATCAGCACTGTATTCGTATTCGAATAGCCACCCGTGGTCGGTGTATGCTTTAATGCGCGAGAAATGAGTTGTTCTGCTGTAAACGTTTGAGTGGAGTTCTGGATTAAACTTTCCTTGAGTTCATCATCTAAGTAGTCTGCCACTCCACTCGAATGATTTAATAACTGACGAATCGTAATTTTGTTACCGTCATATCCGTTTCCTTGGACGACACCTGGCAGCCATTTTTCCAACGAGTCATCGAGGCTTAGCTTCTTTTCCTCAGCTAGTTGCAGGGTCACTACACCGACGAACGATTTCGTTATACTCCCAATTCGAAATGAAAAGTCAGCTTCCATCGGTTTCTTACTTTCTATATTCGCTTCGCCGGAAGCATACGACCAGAAATCATTTCCCTTCTTTACTGCAAAGAGGATACCTGGAATGTTTTCGCTGGCAGCAGCTTTATCAATCGCTTCCTTTATTTTGGCATGATCCGTATTCTGTGGTTGCGTGATTGCCTGGTCCAAACCTGCTTCCGCACAACCGTAAGTAGGAAGTATCAGCGTTCCTATCAATAATGCAGATAACGTAAGGGACGCTCCTTTTTGCATAGGGAATGGTTTCATTTCTCATCGCTCCTGTAAGTTGATATGTGTTGTCTTTACACATCCACCTTATTCTCAGGGCTGTAAAATCACATAGTGACAATACCGTTCTATCTATATATGACATCGTGTTAACTGATCATATTTACGGCATGATAGAATGTCATAAAGGCTATATGACACGACGCATTTTTCTTGACGGATCGGGAATTGGTGAGGCATGATGAGTCAGAAACATTCGGGAAATTCCTTACCATTCAAATGAGCAGGAGTACATGAAAAATGTTATTCAACATAAAAAAATGGTTCTGGTACAATTGGGTGATTTTTGCCTTACGAACGATTTGGCTAGTCATCATCGTCATCGCAGATATGATGTACCCGGCAATGATATCCGTTCCGTTCGGAGTCATCATCCTTATTGCCCTTTTGGTTTATGCCATTCCATTGATCGTTCAATATAGAAAAGAAGATTGGTATCTGGCAGTCGAAGTCGTAATGACAGGCTTTTCTTATCTATTTGTGGCTTTTGTAGCGCCTGGATTGACTTGGCCTTTCGTTTTACTAGTAATCATTATTGGTGTGGCCAGTAGTCGCAGAACGTATATGTGGACGGGAATCTCTAGTGGGATTATTTTTCCGGCTTTAAACGGGTTGATTACCAATCGGCTCCCGTACGAGTTCATGTTTAGTTGCAGCTTTGGTTTTGCGATGGGGATGGCATTTAGCATATTAATTGAGTCTCATAAGCAAGGCCGTATCATTCAAGAACAGAAGCAATTATTGGAGCAGCATATTAAGCAAATCGAGGAGCTGACACTGATCGAGGAACGTAATCGGCTGTCACATGAGTTACATGACACGATTGGCCATTCGCTAACCTCTCTGATTGTTGGCGTTGAGTCGCTCCGATCGTGGGTTCCTGATTCACAGGTCGAACGAGTAGATAAACTTGTCTCCATCGCACAGGGCAGCCTGGATGATATCAGAAAGCATTTGCATCAGCTCTCTCATGCTCATGCCCGGTTCAACCAGTCGTTAAGTGAGTCGCTCCTGGAACTGACGGAAGAATTTATGAAGTCAACAGGTGTAACGGTCAACTTCCGTGTGATCGGCAGTGAGACGCTCGTTATGCAAAAAATGAGCATTTCTTTATATCGTTGCCTGCAAGAATTGCTTACAAATGCGGTTCGTCACGGCCAAGCAAGTGTGATAGCTGTTGATCTGTATTTCGAAAGTCAGCAACTCCGTTTGCAAATTGAAGATAATGGAAACGGACTAGAGTCCATCGAATTCGGCTTAGGACTAAAGGGAATAAAAAAGCGGCTTGAGCAACAGCAAGGTACGCTGTCCGTTCATTCACAATTAGGGCAAGGGACCGTTGTCATTTGTAATGTTCCCATACAGGCAGAAGCTGGACAGGGAAGTATCCGCCTGCTTATTGTTGATGATCAGGTGATGATTGCCGACAGCTTACAGCAAATCTTAAGCCAGCAGGACAACTTTATCGTTGTGGGTACAGCTAGTGATGGGCAAGAAGCTTTGGAACAGTGTGAGCGACACCAGCCGGATATCGTGTTAATGGACGTGCACATGCAAGGGATGAACGGACTAGAGACCTTCCTTCAAATGAAAGAACGCTGGCCGAACATGAAGATTGTGGTTATGACAACGTTCGAGGATTCGGTACAGGCAGCATCAGCGTTGGAGCACGGGGCGGAAGGATATATGCTGAAGTCTACTCGTCCAAGAGAGATGATGGAAGCGCTGAAACTCATCTATAGCGGGGGAACGTGGCTTGATCAGTCAATCGCCACGCGCGTATTCGAAGAGATGAAGCGCCAACGTGAGCAGTTAGAGAAGTACATCCCGAATGATCCGTATGGATTGACGAAACGGGAAAGGGAGATTTTACAACTTTTATCGGATGGGCTTCGCTACAAATCGATTGCCACCAAACTATATTTATCGGAGGGAACGGTGCGGAATTACTGTTCTACTCTTTACTCGAAGCTCGGTGTCAGCAACCGGGAAGAAGCAATTGAACTGGCACGAACCGAGAGTATCCTATAGATGACAAAAAGACGGGAGAAATCCCGTCTTCAGACTGAAGAGAAACCCCCTTTTGGGGGATTTCTTTTGGTATTGTTCCAGCACGAAGTGCTGAAAAAAGGATAGCCTGCACCTAACTTGCTTTCGCTAGGTGTAGTGCTATCCTTTTAATGTTTTGTACTGTTGCTGTCATCAATACTTGCTCTTGGACATTTTCGCGTCCGCGTAACCTACAATAGCGAAGCCCATGCAGTTCTTTAGCATCTGCAAAGCTTCGCTCTATGGTTTGGTATCTTAATCTATATAAATATTTCCCCGATTTACTTAAACGGTTCTGTCGAACCCATTCCTTACTCTCTTCCCAAACGTGCCTGCTTATCACCTTTTGGTGATTTTTAGATCGGGTACACTCAGTAAGCCTTGGACAAGTTTTACATATTTCTTTATTGGACTTATACATCCTGTATCCGTTTCGATCGGTAGTCGAATAAGTAAGCGTATGTTTTTGAGGACATGTGTACACATCGCACTCCAGATCATATTTAAAGCGCCATTTAGCAAAAAGACCTTTAACAGGTGTAAAGGCACGATGACCGATGACAGCAAATACATTTATATCGTGAAGTGCCTTGCAGATTGGAGTAGTTAAATAACCAGCATCTAATGCAATAGCTTCAATTGTATCCTGAAACCCAAACTTCTCGATTTGGAGATTCAGCCTATCTATGTAAGGAACGGAATCATGGACATTGCCAGCAGTGACATGGACATCGGTAATAATATTGTACTTATGATCGACAGTCCGGTGATCGAGATAGAAAAAGC
The DNA here is from genome assembly GCF_055685845.1 of Brevibacillus schisleri. Taxonomy (NCBI): domain Bacteria; kingdom Bacillati; phylum Bacillota; class Bacilli; order Caryophanales; family Paenibacillaceae; genus Brevibacillus; species Brevibacillus schisleri. The sequence continues at coordinate 6,557,033 of NZ_JBVNDM010000001.1, read as the reverse complement.
CTTCGGGCTTGCTGTCTCGAACCATGTAGCCACTTTCCGGATCAGTGGTACTCACCTTGATTTCCTTTTCTTCCTTCACACCCTCTCTAGGCTTCAATCCTTTTTTCCATGTACCTCACGGTCTTCATTAATTGCTACCTCTAAATCTTTGAGATAGGCACGACTCGTTTTCTCGATGACATGCTTCTTAAATTTTCGTTTATTCGCATTTGCTTTAAGATGTGTGGAATCACTTATCAATACACGGCCAGCGACCATTCGATGCTGAATCGCCAAGCGCACAATTTCATCAAAAATCTCCTGAAAAACATTTGTATTTTTAAAACGGGTTCGACGATTCCAACTGATTGTTGTGTGATCTGGAACTCGATCTGTTAAAGAAAGGCCAAGAAACCAACGATAGGCGATATTAGTCTGGATTTCTTTTTCGAGCTGCCTCTCTGAGCGGATACCGTAAAGGTATCCAATGAAAATCATTTTAAATAAAACAATAGGATCAATGGAAGGTCTACCGTTATCCTCGCAATAATATTGACGTACTTTTTCCCGGATGAAGGAGAAATCTATATGTTTCTGGATGACTCTTAATAAATGGTCTTCTGGGACCAATTCATCAAGGCACACAAATTCGTAATGCATTTGCGGATTTTTATCATTGGAGGTAAGCACAATTATCACCTACTATAAAATGTAATTATAAGAATTATAACAAATTAACGCGGTGTCGTATTAAAACTAAGTGAAATAAAAATGGCTGTCGACTTTCTCGACAGCCTGAAGACGGGAGAAATCCCGTCTTTACTCTTCCGGCGTTCGATCCAGGAACAGCCGCGTGACCTTTGTGTAATCCCCTTTTTCCACTTCTTTTTCCGTCGCCTTTTCTTCCAAAGGATCATGACCGTACATGCTTGGCGCTACTGTAGGCTCGTGCTCGGCAGAACCTCGCTTTTTCTCCATGATTCACCACTCCTTTTGCCAGTAGGGTGTGATGGTTGGCTTATTCTTATCCCCGGTTTTATTATACAAGAAACCCCATCAAGCGTTTCACATTGTCGGTGTTTTCGCGGGATGTCAGCGACTCCAGCAAGGTGAATGCCACATCAAAAGCGGTCGAAGGGTTGTACGAGGTGATGATATTGTTGTCGATGACGATGGATTGGTCAGGGATGACAGTGGCACCCATCGCAGCTAGTTGCTTTTGCCGCAACTGGTTGTTCAGGTTGTAAGTCGTTGCGTTTCGTCCTCGCAAAATCCCGCTTTTCCCGAGGGGCAGTGCGCCGACACAGATGGAGGCGATCACTTTGCCTTGCTTTTCAAATTCACGTATGAAAGCGAGAACGTCCTCGCGATAAGCATCTTCATAAAACCCCGTATGCTCAAAACCGCCAGGCAGCGCCAGTGCATCGAAGTCATTTACATCGGCATCGTCGATCACCATTTCGGGAATCACGGTAAAATTCCACGTGCATTTCAGCTCTTTGCGGGTGCCCACCGTCACTAGCTCCGTTGTCCCGTCGCCCTCTTCCTTGTTCCAGCCGATTACGTCTGTAAACACGCTAGCCTCTACTGCTTCAAAGCCATTCGGTAATAACAAGCACACTTTTTTCATCGAAAATCAGCTCCTCTGTTCGAATCGTTCAAGCCGTACCGGTACTTACCAAGAATCATATGCTATCATTAGTTATTAGTAAAAATGAAAGTTCTGAAGATGATCTTCAGGATTTCTAATAATAAAACATGCGGGCAGGGGGGAGCGGGGATGGAGATTCGCCAGTTTCAAACCTTTAAGGCAGTCGTCGATTTCAACAGCTTTACGAAGGCGGCACAAGCACTGCAATATTCACAAGCGACCATTACATCGCATATCCAACAGCTGGAAGAAGGAATGGGTGTCCCTCTGTTTGATCGACTGGGAAAGAAAATTCAGCTAACCACCTATGGCCGCGAGCTGTACACGTATGTCGAGGAACTACTCGTTTCGTATGCAAAAATCAAGGATATATCAGCGAATGAGCAATCGTTGCAAGGCGAGTTACGCATCGGAGCCTCGGAGACGATTACGATCTATCGACTGGGTGACATTTTGTCCAGGTACAGAGCGAGCTACCCGGGTGTGAATATTTCATTTGTAATGGACGACTGCAGTCGCCTGCGGGAAAAGCTGCATGATGGCCTATTGGATATCGTGATCACGCTGGAGCCAAAGCTCGATGATCCGAATCTGGTCGTGGAGCCGTTCTCTACGGAACGTTTGGTTTTTATCGGGGGGCGCGATCATTCGTTTGAAAAAATAGAGGATGCTGGCGAGGAATGTATGATTTTCAGCGGAGAGCATTGTGCTCTGCGGCGGTTTTTTCAACGCTTCTTGGAAAAAAGGGAGATCAATCCGAAGCATCACCTGGAGTTCTCCAGTATGGAAGCGATCAAGCAGAGCGTGGCGAACGGGCTAGGTGTGAGCTTGATGCCGTATATTAGTGTCGAAGCCTTGTTGAATGAGCAAAAAGTGAAAATGATAGCGTGCGAGGAAGAGCTGTTGTTCTATGCACAGATTGCCTACCATAAAAACAAGTGGCTCTCACGTGCGCATAAGAAGTTTATTGATTTCATGCTGGAAAGTCGGGATATCGGGTAAAGAGGTAACCAACCAGTCTGTTTTGGTCGAGAACCAGAGCAGGCTGGTTTTATTTTCGGAAAATTTCATAACTTGTTTGACATTCGTTTTTCTGCAATGCTAAGATCGAAGTGAAAGTAAACGAAAGGTAATTAGAAATAAAACGAAAGAATATATTTTGAGATCGTAAGGAAGTGAAGTCATATGCTGGCAGCCGAACGGCACAGCAAGATCCTCGAACAATTGAAGGCAGAACAGAGCGTAACCGTCAGCCAATTGAGTCTGGCGCTGGATGTGTCGGAAGTAACGATTCGAAAAGATTTAATCAAGCTCGAAAACGATGGTCTTTTGACGCGCATTCACGGAGGCGCGACGATTACGAATTTCTTGCCATTGGAGCGCAGTTTCACAGAGAAGCTGGAAGAGAGAAGCGAAGAGAAGCAAGCGATTGCCCATCAGGCGCTATCGCACATACAGCCGGGGGACACGGTTATTCTCGGGGCAGGGACCACGATGATGGAGCTCGCCAAGCTGCTGCGCGGCTTGAATGATCTGACGGTCGTGACGAATGCGGTCAACATCGCGATGGAGCTGAACAGTCAGGGCAAGCATCACGTCATTTTGATCGGGGGAGAGATGCGCCACAAATCCTTTGCGCTCGTTGGTTCTGTCGCAGCGGACAATTTGCGAGGGCTTTCTGTATTCAAATGCTTTATCGGCGCAGATGGAGTTCATCCGGAAAATGGGCTGACGACGCTCAATCTGGCCGAAGCGCAAATCAACCAAGTCATGATGGAACGCGCTAGAAAAGTCTACGTGCTGGCTGACCACAGCAAGTTCGGAGAGACGCATTTGGCGAAGTTCGCGGGGGTGTCCGATGTCGATCGGATTATTACGGATGCGGCGGCACAGCATCTTGTCAGTAAGTATGCGGAGTTGGGCATCAACCTGGAGCTGGCGAGCTTGCAGGGCGTAACCAGGTAAACTAGCAGATCAGAAAGGAAACGGAGGGATCAATATGGCGTTGGTATCATCGACAGAGATGCTGCGCACTGCAAGGGAGCAGGGATATTGTGTGGGGGCATTCAACGTGCACACGATGGAAATGCTCCAAGCAGTAGTGGAGGCGGCTTGCGAAGCAAACGCACCGCTGATTTTACAGACGACAGTCGGAACGGTCCGGCATCTTGGACCGGAGTATGTAGCAGCAATCGCCCGGGTAGCCTCACAGGAGGCCCGGGTGCCGATTGCCCTGCATTTGGATCATTGTCATGAGGAGGAACTGATCATGCGATGTATCCAAGCGGGTTATACATCGGTCATGATTGATGCGTCGATGCATCCTTTTGCGGAAAATGCTGAGATGACGCGACGTATAGTGGGGCTGGCTCGGGAGCGCGGTGTCAATGTGGAGGCAGAGCTCGGCAAGGTCGGGGGCGTGGAGGACGATCTTGTCGTCGATGATGCAGATGCTGCACTGGCTGACCCGATCGAGTGCGAGAGATTTGTCGAGTTGACTGGCGTGGATACGTTGGCACCGGCCATTGGTACGGCTCACGGGATTTACAAGGGGGAGCCGCGCATTGATTTTGCTCGCATCGAGGAGATTGCTCGGCGTGTTTCTGTGCCACTCGTGTTGCACGGCGGCTCGGGAATTCCAGAGGAGCAGGTGAAGCGGGCGGTTCAGCTCGGCATGGCAAAAATGAACGTAGCGACAGAGCTGCGTATCGCGTTTTCGCAAGCGATCAAGGGCGTTTTTGACAACAACCCGCAGGAAAACGACCCGCGCACCTATATGAAGCAGGCCAAGCAGGCGGTCAAAGAAGTCGCGCTCGCCAAGATGGAGATGTGTGGTTGTATCGGAAAAGCGAATGTACGTTAATCCAAAAAGAATAGGAAGGGACGATTTTACATGCGTATAAACCTCGATGATGCCAAAGCGTTGCGCGAACTGGACACGATTTCTGCCCTGCAAGATACGGAAAGCTACGATGAACAGTTTAAAACAGGCCTAAAATTATCTGATAGTTTAGATGTATCTAATATTTCTGTTAAAATCGAAAATATTGTCGTGCTTGGCACTGGTGGCGGTTCGGCTGCGAGCGTCAATCTGATCAAGTCGTATTTGTTTGACGAGCTGCAAGTGCCACTTCAGTTAAATCAAGGCTACACCATTCCGGCTTTTGTGGATGCGAAAACGCTCGTCATCGTCGTTAGCCACTCCGGCAATACAGAAGAAGTCGTCAGCGGCTACGAAGCAGCTATCGCCAAAGGAGCACAGATCGCCGTCATTACGGCGGGCGGAAAAGTATTGGAGATGGCCCGTGAACACAATCATGCGTGTTTGCTCGTGCCGGGCGGAATGATGCCGCGGATCGTACTCGGCTACATTTTCCTGCCGATTCTCGCCATCCTGACGAAGCTCGGGCTGATTTCCGACAAGCGTGCGGAGGTCGAGGATACGATTGCCCTGTTCGAGGAGTGGAAGCACATCTACGGAACAGACTCTCCGATCGAGAAAAATGAAGCCAAACAAATCGCTATCGAGATGGATGGACGGATACCTGTCGTGTACGGAACGCTACCGTTTTTCGATGCTCCTGCATGGCGTTGGAAAAACCAGCTCGGGGAAAACAGCAAGCTGATGGCATTTTGGAACGCCATACCGAGCCTTCACCACGACGAGGCTGTGGGTTGGGATTCGCCGTCCGCGCTGCTGAAGGGCGTTCATTTTACACTCATTCGCGATCAGGAGGACAGCGAGAAGACGACCCAACGTGTAGAGATCAGCGCTGATATTTTGCGTGAGCGCGCTGGTGGGGTAAGAGTAGTTCATTCCCACGGCGTGTCTCGAATGGCTCGCTTGTTTTCTATCGTGTACTTGGCTGACTTCGTATCGCTGTATGCTGCTCTGATTCGCGGCGTCGATCCAACCCCTGTAGAAGTGATCAATTTGTTCAAACAAAAAATGGGGCAGCCGCTCGTTACTGTGCAGGTGAGATAACATGCTCGTAACGGTAACGCTGAACGCGGCCATCGATAAGACGTATCGACTCTCGCATTTTCGTTCTGGAGAGCTGCACCGCACGGCTGATGTACTGAGCTTGCCCGGCGGAAAAGGGATAAATGTAGCGCGTGTAGCGAAAGCATTGGGGCAGGATGTAGTCGCAAGCGGTTTTGTCGCTGGTCACAACGGGAGGTTCATTGTGGAAGGCTGCGAACGTGAGGGGATTACGTCCTCGTTTATCGAAACGAGCGGAGAATCCCGATTGTGTCTCGCTTTTCTCGACGATCAGGAGAAAACGGTGACAGAAGTGCTTGAACAAGGTCCTGCGCCCAGTGAAGAAGAGATCGGTCGCTTGCAAACGCGTTTGATCGAGCTGGCGGATCAGGCACAGTACATGGTTTTTTCCGGAAGCTTGCCAGGTGGCGTTCCAGCAGAAACATACGCTGCGCTCATCCGAAGCGTCGCCGGGAAAGGAACCGCATGCGTGCTCGATACGAGCGGCCAGGCATTGCTGGAAGGAATAAAAGCAACACCCGCGCTCATCAAGCCCAATCGACCGGAAGCGGAAGCGATTCTCGGATTTTCGCTGGATAGCGACGAGGCACGGTGCAGAGCGATACGCGAGCTACGTGAACACGGTGCCCAGCGAGTCCTTCTCTCGTTAGGGGAGGAGGGCGCGTGGTTTGGCGATGGTAAGGAGACGTGGCGTATTTCCGCGATCCCGTTAGCGGAATCCGAAGTGAAAAATACAGTGGGCTGCGGTGATTCCATGCTTGCGGGTGTCCTTGTCGGAATGCTGCGAGGCTTGGCTTGGCCAGATGCCATTTGGCTGGGGATGGCATGCGGCGCCGCGAATACACGGTCGTTTGGAGCGGGCATGATCACGCCCGACGATGTGCAGAGGTTGAGAAGTCAACCGATGCATGTAGAGCGAGTCGAGTAGAATAACTGGTTTAGAAGGGAGGAGTAGCATGCGCCATGTAATTGGCCTCGATGTCGGTGGTACGACAATGAAAGGGGCGGTCATGGACGAGAATGGGCGAATTCTCCTCCGGGCTGCCAAGGAGACAAAAGTCCATAACAACTTGCCTGTCTTGATCGAGCGAATGGCTGCCTTGATTAAAGAACTGCGGGATCAATCACCCGTTCCCATAGAGTCAGTAGGGATCGGATTCCCCGGTCCTTTTGATGCGGAAAATGGGATATCGGTTCACTCGCCCAACTTTCAATTACACCAGGCAGACTTGCGGACACCACTGGCGAAGCTGGTGAAACTGCCGCTTTTTTTTGAAAACGATTTACGGACAGCGGCTCTCGGAGAAGCCATGTTTGGTGCGGGTCGGGAGGTAAGTCACCTCATTTTCGTGCCACTTGGTACAGGGGTGGGGGCAGGGATTGTAAACGAAGGCAAGCTGGTTCGGGGCAGTCACGGATTCGCGGGAGAGATTGGTCATGTGCGTTATCCAGGGCTTATTGCTCCATGTAATTGCGGCAAGCTCGGTTGTGTGGAGACGGTCGCATCTGCTACAGGTATTGCCAGATTGGCCCGTGAACGCTTGGACAAGGAGCTCGATGCAAATCCGCGGCAAGCAAAAGCCTCTCCTCTGTTTACTCTGTGCGATGGGCAGCTTGAGCGGATAACGGCTGAGCAGGTGGCTACGGCAGTGGAACAAGGTGATGCGGTGGCGACCTGCGCATGGAACGAAGCGTGTGAAGTAACGGGCTGGGCTCTGTCTGTGTTGGTGAACGTGTGCAACCCACAACTCGTGGTGATTGGCGGTGGCGTCTGCCGGGCTGGGGAGCTTTTACTGGCCCCCGTTCAAGCGAGTGTACAACAGTACGCCATGGATGTCGTACACCAACAGACAAAGATCGTCTTGGCCGAGCTCGGTGCAGATGCAGGAATGCTCGGTGCTGGCGCCTTGGCCCTGCAAGCAACGAACAGGGAACAAGGAACCGTGAAATTGTAAAAAGAGGAGTGTACATCGATGCATCAACGGTATGACTGGGCAAATCATCAGCTGCTAGAGCGAAATCGCTTGGCGGCGCGGGCTTACTTTTTGTCTTACCCGGAAGAATCGGGAGCACTGACGTATGAAAGAGGCGCGACACCGTGGTTTCAATTGTTGAATGGGCATTGGCAGTTTGCTTACGCAGAATCACCACTGCGTGTGCCGGATAACTTTTTTGCCGCCGATTACGATGCGACGGAGTGGGCGCGAATTCAGGTGCCGGGGCATTGGCAGCTGCAAGGGTACGGGAAACCGCATTACACGGACTTGTACTATCCGTTTCCGGTCGATCCGCCGCATGTGCCGTCAGATAACCCGACAGGCTGCTATTTGCGAGAGTTTACCGTAGCGTCTGGGTGGAAAGATCAGCAGGTGATTCTGCGGTTTGAAGGGGTCGACAGCGCTTTTCATGTGTGGCTGAACGGAAAGGAAGTCGGCTATAGCCAAGGAAGCCGCTTGCCATCTGAGTTTGATGTGACGGAGCTGTTGCAGGAAGGCAGGAATCGCTTGGCTGTTCAAGTGTACCAATGGTCGGACGGTACATATGTAGAGGATCAGGATATGTGGTACTTGAGCGGGATTTTTCGGGATGTTTCCCTAATTGCCAGACCGAAGCTGCATGTGAGAGATCTGGCAGTCGTGACTGATCTGGATGATGAATACCGCCATGGTGTGCTGCGTGTACGTGTCCATGTAGAAAACAGTTCCGCAGCTGCCTATGACAGGGTGAGCGTGACCGCTAAGCTGCTGGATCAATCCGACACGCTGATCGCTTCGCTAACTAACACCGAGGCAGGCGTTCTGGTATCCGGACAGGAAAAGATCGTGACCTTGGAGCTTCCGGTACAGGAACCGAAAAAATGGTCGGCGGAGGAGCCGAATCTGTATCACCTGCTGCTTGGAATTGAGCAGGGGTCGGGCGAAAAGACAGAAGTCATCCCGATTCGCGTCGGCTTCCGACGTATTGAAGTAAAAGGAAACAACTTCTACGTGAACGGTGTAGCGATTCGCCTGAACGGCGTGAACCGCCATGATCATCATCCCGATCTTGGGCGAGCAGTCCCGTATGAAACGATGCGTGAAGATGTGCTCATGATGAAGCGTCACAACATCAACGCTGTTCGTACCGCGCATTATCCGAATGATCCGCGTTTTTACGATTTGTGCGACCAGTACGGATTGTATGTCATGGACGAAACCGATTTGGAGACACATGGCTTCCAGTTAACCGGCAACATCAGTCAGCTGAGCGATGATCCAGAGTGGGAGCAGACATACGTAGAGCGCATGGAGCGCATGGTGGAGCGCGACAAAAACCATCCGTCGATCATCATGTGGTCGCTTGGCAACGAATCCGGCTTTGGCTGCAATTTCCGGGCTATGGCCGCTTGGTGCCGACAAGCGGACCCGACTCGCCTCATCCACTACGAGGAGGATCGCGAGGCAGAAGTGTGCGACGTATTTTCCACCATGTACTCCTCAGTAGAAAAAATGATTCAGCACGGTGAAAATGAACATCTGCAAAAGCCGCATATCATGTGCGAGTATGCTCATGCCATGGGAAATGGACCCGGTGGCTTGCGCGACTACGCCAATGTGTTTGACAAATATCAACGCTTGCAGGGCGGTTTTGTGTGGGAATGGATTGATCACGGCTTGCGCCAGTATACGCCGGATGGGCGAGAGTATTATGCCTACGGAGGCGACTTCGGGGACTACCCGACGAATGGCAACTTCGTCATCGATGGACTGATTCGTCCAGATCGCACCCCATCCCCAGGGCTGCTCGAATACAAAAAAGTGATAGAGCCGATCGTCGTTGAAGCAACTGATCTAGAAAGCGGGCTCGTCACCATTACGAATCGCTATGATTTCCGCACGCTTGCGCACGTGAGAATGGTTTGGCGTGTGACTGCAGACGGACAAGTGGTGCAGAGCGGCACGCTGTCGCTACCACATACAGAAGCAGGAAGTCGTACCAATGTAGCTGTTCCGTATACCTTGCCTAAGCAGGTGCAGGATCGAACCGACTACTGGCTGACGCTCTCCTTTGTGCTGGACCAAGATGAGAGCTGGGTACAGGCTGGACATGAGCTGGCTTGGGCACAATTTGCCTTGCCAGTGACCGCTGCCCAACAGGATACGGCCGCTTCCTACCAGCCTGTGTTCAGCAGAGTAGATGCGAGAGAAAAGAAAACGGACGTGACCCTTACAGGAGCAGATTTTCAGTTCGTTTTTGACAAAGTGAGCGGTGTGCCGACGAGCTGGGTGTTTGCGGGTAAGGAGCTGTTGGTGGCAGGACCTCGCCTCACGTTTTGGCGCGCTCCGATTGACAATGACATGTACGTAGTGGAAGAGTGGCGCAAGGTATACCTCGATCGTTTGCAAAACCGGGTGGAGCATGTAAGCATCCAGCAGGATCGAGAAGATCGTGTGGTCATTACCTGCGATGTGCGGATTGCTCCACCAGTATACGACTGGGGTTTTGCATGCCGCTACACGTATACCGTGTTCGGAAATGGCGAAGTGCAGGTAGATGTTCAAGGCACACCCAAAGGTACCCCGCCAGCAATGCTGCCGCGAATCGGTTTGAAGCTATTGGTTGCCAAAGATATGGAGCGCGTCTCGTGGTATGGTCGCGGCCCGGGAGAGGCGTATATCGACAGCAAGGAAGCCAATTGCATCGGGGTGTATCATGCGAGTGTGGATGAGCTGTACACGCCGTACGTGTTCCCGCAGGAAAATGGCAATCGCACGGACGTCAAATGGATGTCGATCACGGATCAGCGAGGCATTGGACTTTTCGCGATGGGTCAACCGACCTTGGAATTTAGCGCACTTCGCTATGATACGGATGATCTGGAGCAAGCAAAGCACACGACAGATCTCGTAAAACGAGAGTATGTCACACTGCATCTCGATTATCGACAAAACGGGTTGGGTAGCAATAGCTGCGGACCTAAGCAATCCGAGCAGCATGCCTTGCGTCCAGAGGAGTTCCAATTCCAGATGAGGCTAACTCCTTTTTCGAAGGATACGATTTCTCCGGTTCAGCTGTATAAGCGGAATTTGAATTTGTGTAACTAACCGCTGATTGCTCTCGAAGGCATCGCCGAAACGTTGTACAATCTAGCTAAAGATCGAATAGTGCAACTAATCGGAATACGGTGGTGGTTTGTCACATGAAGTCATGGTCGCTCTTCCCGCGCAGAAGCATTCATGCCAAGCTGCTCGCTTTTATGCTGATTGCAGCCATTATTCCGCTGATTACTCTGGGGAGTATGGCGTATTGGAAATCGTCGATGGTCGTTCGCGAGCAATTTAGCAAGTCAGGCGAGTATATCGCGACACAGCTGCAAATCCAGATCGACAACTACCTGAGTCAAATGAGATACATGGCCTATGACATCAATACGTACGTGTCTGACCCGACATTGGTCGTTATGCGGGAGGAACAACCGAAGACCTACACAGGCTTCCTGGAACAAAAAAACTTCGAGCGATACCTGGGGGCGCACCGAAACCTTGATACAAAAGGCATTTTTATCGTGACGCCCTCCGGTTATTTTTTCGGGGAAAATGTCATCAATGGACAGGATCTGATGCGGGAATCGTGGTGGAGAGCACTGCCCACCAAGCTGGATGAGGAGCGATGGATCGGCTTTTACACGCCCAGGCATTATGTCGGGTTTCAGGATGAGGCGGAGCTGCGGAATCAGGAGAAGGTGCTCGGTCTGGTCGTTCCCGTTCTCAGCGGTTATGGCGTGTTGAAGGACAGCCGGATTTTGATCGAGATGAAAGCAGGCAAGCTGTTTCAATTGTTTTCCCAGTTGGAAAAGGACATGAGTGCGCATGTGACGATCACAGCCAAAAATGGCGAGTTGATTTACCAGACTGCGGGTACGTTCGTCCAGCAAGAGAGCGATATCGTCTGGAACAAACCGCTGGAGTCCAACAACTGGATGATACAGGTGCGCTTGCCGTACGAGCAAATGAACCGCTCTGCGGAAGTGATTCAATCCTTCTTTATCGCGGCGCTGATTCTTTCGGCAGTGCTTGCCCTTCTTTTGGCTTATTTATTTTCCAGACGGATTACAGGCAAAATCAAACGACTGCAAGAAACGATGCGGCTGGTAGGAACAGGCGAGCTACAAACTCGCGCAGAGGTAGATACAGAAGACGAGCTGGGGCGATTAGGGGTGAGCTTTAACCAAATGGTGAGGCGGATTCAGACGTTAATCGCCGAGGTGAGTCGAACCGAGCAGTTGAAAAAGGAAGCAGAGCTGCGAGCCGTTCACTACCAAATCAATCCGCATCTATTGTTCAATACACTCAATTCGATCCAGTGGAAAGCGAGATTATCTGGTGCCAATGAAATTGGCAATATGCTCTATCATCTCATCAAAGTGCTGGAGGGCAATCTCGACATCACGCAGGAGCTCGTCCCGTTGGAAAAGGAGCTACAAACCGTCGAGCATTTTCTGCAAATCCAAGAGCTGCGGTACGGACCTGTTTTTCAATTTGAACAGACCGGAGTAGAAGCTTGCCGCCGCTATTTAATCCCGCGAATGACTCTTCAGCCGCTTTTGGAAAACATCTTTTTCCACGCATTCGAAGATGGGCATGGAACGATCCGGATCAGTGTCAGTGAAAAAGAAGGGCTTGTGACGCTGTTGTTGCAAGATGACGGCGCAGGAATTGTGCCCCAGCGATTGGCTAAACTTCTCGATCCTGATCTGGAGCGTTCTAGCAAGCGAGGGCTCGGCGTGTACAACGTCGATCAGAAGTTCAAGCTTCATTTCCGTATGGAGCACGGCATGAAGATTTCATCTGTCAGAGGAGAAGGAACCACAATTCAAATCATGTGGCCGAAAAGGGAGGAAATTCCTGATGAACATCAAGGTAATGATTGTGGATGATGAAGTGCTGGTGCGAAGAGGACTGAAGGCAATGGTGCCATGGAGTCGCTATGGGATGGAAGTGGTAGCCGATGCACCGAATGGTCGGAAAGGCTGGGAGGCATTCCTGCAAATACAGCCCGAGCTGGTGATTACGGACATCGTTATGCCAGAAATGGATGGGCTGGAGCTTTGCAGGCGGGTGAAGGAGCACGCACCACAAACAAAGGTGCTTCTGCTCAGCTGTCACCGCGATTTTTCTTTTGCCCAGCAGGGAATCTCTCTCGGGGTGTCGGGATATTTGTTGAAGACCGAGTTCCAGGATGAGGAATGGGGTACGTTGTTGGAAAAGCTGCGGACTGAGTTGGCAGGCGAGTGCGCGCGACCTGAAAACATTCGTGAACGCCCTGATGAATGGAAGCGGGAATTCGGTGCGTGGTTGACTGGCTTGAGCCTGGATTTCGAGCAAAGCTTGTCCTCCCTCCTGCAAACACATTGGTCGTGGATGAACGATTCCATGCGTGTATGGCTCTTGGAAGGGATGGGCAGTGAGAACCGGGAGGAACAGGAGCGGGCATGGGTAGCAAGTGAGCTGGAAGGCGAATGGGAATGGCTTGCATGTGGCGATATTCGTTTTTTGCTGACCCCGGCAAGTACTGGCAGACAGGTAGAATCCTTGCTCGTGGAATGGAAGCTGGCTGGAAAGGTGACGAGCTGGGAGACAGCAAGCCCGTTTGCTGGACTCGAACCGTGGATTCAGACGGTACGAATGCTCTACCAGCGCACGGAGCGGGCGCGCAAGTACGGCGTCATTCAAGACCCATGGCAGGAACCGATCAAGCAGGCTGTTCATTACGCACTCGATCGTCTGGATACGCCATTGACCGTTAGTGAGGTAGCTTCACAGGTGGGACTGAGCCGCAGTCATTTTAGCGTGATGTTTAAAAAGGGAGTGGGCGAGAGCTTTGGGGAGTTCCTCGACAAGCGCCGGGTAAAAATGGCCCGGGGGATGCTGGATGAAACAGCTCTGTCCATTCAGGAGGTAGCGGAGCGAGTCGGTCTTCCTGACCCGAAATACTTCAGCAAATGGTTTAAAAAATATACAGGAATGACCCCGAGTCACTACCGTTTCAAACAAAAGGAGGAGTCCAGTCGAACAATCGTCCACTCCACCGCGCAAACCTGATCAGAACGAAAAAAAGGAAACAAATTCACGCACTATTGCGAACAATTAGCGGTTTCACCGTTTTTTCCCCTTCATTAAAATAAAGAAAAATGAGGGGTAAATCTAGGGGGGATCACAGATGAGAAAGGTTGCGTCAAAATGGATGGCAACTGGCATGGCACTTCTTTTGGCCGTCGTAGCTGGTTGCTCACAAGCCCAGCCAGCAGGATCAGACGGCACGTCTAGTAGCACAGGTACGACAACGCCAGCGTCGTCTGATAAAAAGGAAACGGTTACATTGCGTTTCGCGACATGGGATACGGACCAAATGCTGAAGATCCAACAAGATATCGCGAAACAATTCGAACAGAAAAATCCAGGTGTGAAGGTACAAGTCGAGGCATATGCAGATGGTTTTGATCAGAAGCTGGTAGCGGCATTCGGAGCCAAAAATCCGCCGGATGTCATGTACATGTGGGATTTCCCCACGTATAACGCCTCGCTCGAGCCATTGGATGAGTACGTAAAGAAGGACCCATCAGTGGCAATCGACGACTTTTACCAAGGCCTCTTAAACTATAATCGATTCGATGGAAAATTGTTCGGACTCCCAGCGGGCTTCTCGACGCGGGTCGTCTTCTATAACAAAAAGCTGTTTAACGAAGCAAATGTACCACTTCCGACAGACGACTGGACGTGGGAGGATTTCAAATCGGCAGCCAAACAGCTGACCGTTCGCGAAAAGAAGCAGTACGGCTTCGCTGTTCGTTCGGAGCCGGATACGTACGATTTGCAGCAGTTCGTGTGGAGCAACGGCAGCAGCTTCATCAGCCCTGATGGAAAAGCCATCGAAGGCTACATGAACAGTAAGGAAACAGCAGAGGCCCTGCAAATTTTCAGTGATTTGGCGAAGGACAAGAGCGCTTTGCTCGTCGGTGGAAAAAACCAGCAAAGCGGCAACGACTTGTTCAAAGCAAGCAAGCTCGCGATGTATGACAACGGCGTATGGTCGCTCGAGTCGTACAAGAAGGCGAATGTCGATTTTGGTACGGTCGTGATGCCGCAATTCCCTGGTAAGCCTGGCAAGGGAGTCATTGCAACCTCCTCAGTATCGATCGCCAAGGATTCCAAAAACAAAGAACTGGCTTGGGAGTTTTTGAAGTTCTTCGTTTCCAGCGATGCGATCAAGATGCGTACATCTGATTTGCCTGTGCGTATTAGTGTCGTACAAGAGAAGAAGCTTGATCAAGACCCGCTCTACGCGCCGTTCTATAAGACATTGGAGCAATCGACTGACACGCCAGCCTTCCTGTTGAATCCGCATTGGAACGAAATCAACCGGAACCTTTCCGCAGCGGTCAATGCGATCATGATGGGACAAAACGCCGAGGAATTACTGAATAAGGCAGTCAAAGACTCCCAGAAATTCTTGAAATAACGGGAAGGGGTCAGGAAATTGAATACAGAGAGCGTTGTGACACACAAACAGCCTGCCATGACCGTTCAACCGAAAAAACTCAGGGGAAGGGCGTTTCTTACGCCCTATCTTTTTATCTTGCCTTGGATTCTCGGCTTTCTCGCTTTTACGCTGGGACCAATGCTGTTTTCGCTCGTCATGAGCTTTTTTGATTGGCCTGTCGTTGGTGAGGTTACGTTCGTCGGCTTGGACAATTACATCAATATGTTTACGGATGATCCATTGTTTTGGCAATCGCTCTGGGTCACGATTAAATTTGCGCTGTTGTTTGTCCCGTTGAATTTGTTCATCGCGTTGTTTTTGGCGATGATGCTGAATCAGAAGGTAAAAGGCAGCGGCTTTTTCCGCACAGTGTTTTACTTGCCGAGCGTGATTTCCGGTGTGGCGCTGGCGATGATCTGGGCGTGGGTATATGACGGAGAATACGGTATTTTCAACTATTTGCTCAGTCTGATTGGGATTACAGGTCCAGATTGGCTAAACGATACGTCGTGGGCACTCGTTGCCATGGTAATCGCTAGTTTGTGGGGGCAAGGCTCCATGGTATTGATTTTCCTGGCGGGGCTCAAAAGCATCCCGGAGAGCTTGTATGAAGCGGCTTCGATTGATGGGGCAGGGGCGGTGCAAAAGTTTTTCCGCATTACACTGCCGATGGTCAGCCCTACGATTCTGTTTAACCTGATTATGACGATCATTAGTGCGTTCCAGCAGCTGAGTCTAGCACTCTTGCTCACAGGAGGCGGACCGTTACAGTCTACGTATTTCTATGCCATGTACGCGTATGACAACGCCTTCAAATACTTCAAGATGGGGTATGCTTCGGCGAACTCCTGGTTTATGTTCGTGATCATTTTGGTATTGACCTTCCTCGTATTTAAAACGTCCGGCAAATGGGTGTACTACGAGGGCGACAACCGCAGGGGAGGGGAAGAAGCTTGATACGCAAAACGATCGCTTATGCGAGCTTGATCTTTTTCTCTTTCCTGTTTCTCGCACCGTTTTACTGGATGATCTCTACTGCGCTCAAGTCGGACGCTGAGATTTTGCAGTATCCTCCCAAATGGATTCCGGATGTGCTGCATTGGGAGAACTTCGGGAATGCGTGGATGTCGCAGCCGTTTGATCTGTATTTGGAAAACTCGTTGACGGTGACGATCCTGACTACGATTGGGCAGTTGATATCGTCTTCGCTGGTCGCGTACGGCTTTGCCCGGTTCACGTTTAAAGGAAGAGACTTCCTGTTTATGGTCGTTCTAGCGACGATGATGATTCCGTGGGAAGTGACGATGATTCCGCTGTACATGGAGTTCAACTATCTGGGCTGGATCAACACACTCAAGCCGTTGATTGTGCCGTCGTTCTTTGGATCAGCGTTTTATATTTTCCTCATGCGACAGTTTATTTTGACCATTCCTCGTGAGCTGGATGAAGCGGCGCGTATTGATGGTGCGGGTTCATTTCAGATTTACGCTCGGATTATTATGCCGTTGATGATGCCTGCTCTGATTTTGGTGAGTGTATTCAACATCTTGGGTACATGGAACGACTATTTGGGTCCACTCATTTTCTTGAATGACCAAAGTCAGTACACGCTGACGCTGGGACTGGCGCAATTTAAAGGGATGTATGAAGTAGAGGCTACCGGGCTGATGGCGGTAACGCTCCTGATCTCGCTTCCGCCGTTACTCCTCTTTTTCCTCGCACAACGATATATCGTAGATAATTCAGCTGGTGTTGCTATTAAGTAAGAAGCTATCAAGTAAGGAGGGAGAACCACAGTGGGGAATCGGGCGAAGTGGGAAGGCTGGGCATGGTCATTTCATCAATTTGGTGAGCGATTGTTGCGGATGGCGGCAGCGCATTTCATGTGGGTGGCGTGCGCGCTCTTGGGAGGCATCGTTTTTGGAATCTTTCCAGCGACAGCTGCTCTACACGACGTACTTAGCGGCAAGTGGAATGACCGTGGGCTGCCGTCCGCCTTCTGGCATGCTTTTCGCCACTATTTCTGGAGAAGCCAATGGCTTGGCGCAGGGACGGTGCTAACGGGGGCAATCCTGTGGGTCGATGTGGTGTTTTTCCTTCGCATGGGCTCTCTGTGGGGGCTCTCGTTCGCGGCTGTTTTTGCGGGGATTGGATGCTTGCATGCGGCTACCACTTGCAACGCTTTTTCCCTGCTTATTCGGGAGGATGCGGACGTGAAGCGGACGCTCAAGCAGTCGTTTTGGCTAGTCGCGGCCTTTCCGTTGCATTCGCTCGTCACGATGGGAGGCTTGCTTCTTCTCTTGATTTTCTTGCTGGCGATTCCCGTTTTGCCGATCTTGTTGGGAGCGAGCCTGCCTGTCTGGTGGATGAATGCCAGAATGAGCCGCCTGCTGGAAAAGCGCGATCGTACACGATCGACGAAGCAACCTCGAGGTGAGACATATGCTGTTTGATTTAGGATTGGTTCCTTTTACCCGATACGGGTCGTATCTCGTACTCTCGCGACTGGGTAACGCCAAGCGAAAAGAAGGACTATATTTGCGCAATATCCGTGGAGGAGACAACCACGATGGTGCGATTTTTCGCATAGAAATGGTAGCCGATGGTTTGGCAGTTCCGTTTGAAACGGAGGCTACGCCAACCTTGCTGCGTCTGTACGGGGATAAAGGCGAAGTGAAGCTGTGCATGAGCGAGCCGCAGCTGGTGCAGGTACGTGGTCAAGGGGTTGGTTTGCGAATGGTGCTCGAATCGACGGCAGCAGATTATGCGATTCAAGCTGGAGCCGGATGCTGGGAAATCAATCACTTTTCCACGGAAATTCGCTTGAGAGTGACTCCGCTTGCCGGATCACTTGTGGTCAACCCTACGAAGGCATCGCGTGAACAGCAAGTCACAATAACCTTTCTTCCCGACGAGGAAACGGGTGTATTGGAAGGCGTATTGGAGGAGTTCCACACGGTATGGAAGGAGCGCAGCTACCCTGCCTTTGCTGATGGATGGGAGCAGGTAAAAAAAGAGTACGACGACTGGCTGGAACGGACACTCTCTGTATCTGAGGGGCATGGCGAATGCTTGAACGAAGCAAGAGAACTCGCGGCATACATCACCTGGTCTTGTGTGGTGAGACCCGAAGGCTACCTGCCACGGCCTGCGATGTACATGTCCAAAAACTGGATGACAAATATCTGGAGCTGGGATCATTGCTTCAATGCGATGGCACTGACGCGAGCAAACTTGCCGCTAGCGTGGGATCAGCTCATGATTTTTATCGACAGGCAGGATGAAAGTGGTGTCTTCCCCGATTTTATCAATGATCGGTATGCGTTGTGGAATTGCTGCAAGCCTCCGATTCACGGCTGGACGCTGCGCTGGATGCTGGATCGGAACGATGCGATTACAAACGAGATGCTGGAAGAGGTGTATGAGCCGCTTTGTCGCTGGACCGATTGGTGGTTCCGTTACCGCGACGATGATCAGGACGGGATTCCGCAGTACAATCACGGCTATGACTGCGGTTGGGACAACAGCACGATTTTCCTTGAGGGGGCGCCGATTGAAAGCCCCGATTTGCCTGCGTATTTGATTCTGCAAATGGATGTGCTGGCGGATTTGGCGAATAGACTGGGTCGTCCCGAAGAGGCAACGAGGTGGCAGGAAAAGGCCGAAATGACGCTGCAACGACTGCTGGAGAAGCACTGGAATGGCGAAAACTTCTTCGCGACCCACTCCGGCAGCGATCAGCCCACCCAAGGAGACAGCTTGATCCGTTATATGCCTCTCGTGCTTGGCGAAAAGCTGCCGCAGCACATCCGGGCCAAGCTGATTGTGGACTTGCAGGAGCGGTTTTTGACAGAGAATGGACTGGCTACGGAGAGTCCAGCCAGCTCCTTCTACCGCGCTGATGGCTACTGGTTAGGCCCGATCTGGGCGCCAGTGACGATGCTCTTGGTCGATGGATTGCGGCAAGCAGGCGAAGTCGCGTTTTCTCAGGAGATTGCCAGACGTTTTTGCCGAATGGCGGCGCGCAGTGGCATGGCGGAAAACTTCGATGCGCTGACAGGTGATGGACTGAGAGACCGGGCCTTTACGTGGACGTCCAGTGTGTTTTTGATGCTGGCGCATGAGTATGTGTAAGGTAGTTTTATAGGAAAAAACAAGCGGGCATGATGGATGAAAAATCGCATCATGCCCGTTGCTTGTCTATAGCACTTTACTGAGAAATGCCTTGGTTCTCTCATGCTGGGGATTGTCAAAAATCTCGGCAGGTGTGCCTTCTTCGACGATGTATCCGCCATCCATGAAAATCACGCGATCGGCTACTTCACGGGCAAAGCCCATCTCATGTGTAACCACGACCATTGTCATTCCTTCTTTGGCCAAATCCTTCATCACCTGAAGAACCTCTCCGACCATTTCTGGGTCGAGTGCAGAGGTAGGCTCGTCGAACAGCATGATGTGAGGGTCCATGGCGAGCGCACGTGTAATGGCTACGCGCTGCTGTTGACCACCAGACAATCGATCGGGATACACGTCTCGCTTGTCCGCCAAATCCACTTTTTTGAGGAGTTGCAGCGCCTTTTGTTCATTTTGCTGACGCGCTGAATTTTTGACGTGCTTGGGCGCAAGCATGATGTTTTCCAAAACAGTGAGATGCGGGAAGAGATTGAACCGCTGAAACACCATGCCGACACGCTCTCGCAGCTTGTTGATGTCGACTTTGGGGGAAGTAACCTCTATGCCCTCAATGGTGACTTTGCCAGATGTTACTTCTTCCAACTGGTTCAGGCAGCGCAGAAACGTACTTTTTCCCGAGCCGGAGGGACCAATGACGCAGACAACTTCACGATCTTTAATGGTAGTCGAGATGTCTTTTAAGACTTCCAACGAGCCAAAGCTCTTTTTCAAATTCTCTACATGAATCATTTCGCATACCTCCTCTCAAGGGAACGGGACAGCAGACTGAGGATGTAAATCATCAGGAAATAGAAGACCGCTACTACAGCCCAAATTTCGAATGAGCGAAAGTTGCTAGAAATGATAATCTCACCACTGTTCATCAGCTCACGGATACCAATGACCGTTAAGAGCGAGGTGTCTTTTAGCGTCACGATGAATTGGTTGACGAAAGCAGGAATCATGCGGCGAACAGCCTGAGGCAAGATAACCAGGCGCATGGCTTTTCCGTGGGATAGTCCGAGGGAGCGAGCAGCTTCCATCTGTCCTTTATCGATAGAGAGAATCCCTCCGCGAAAAATTTCAGCCAGGTACGCTCCGGCATTGAGGCTGAGTGCTAGAATACCTGCGGTTGTCTCTGGAATTTTGATATCCAGGACAGGCGGCAATCCAAAATAAATAAAGAAGATTTGAACCAACAGCGGTGTGCCGCGGAGAAAGTCAACGTAAGCGGTTGCAATGCCACGAAGTATTTTGGAGCGGCTGGTGCTCATTAAGCCAAAAAGCAATCCGATCAAGAGAGCGAAAAACAGAGAAATGACCGTTATTTTTAACGTGACCACAGAGCCTTGGGCCAAGACAGGAAGTGCGTCGACAATGACATCCCAACTACTGCTCATTTGGACAACTCCATTCTTTCTAAGGTGAAAAAAAGGCGCGTCTTGCGCCTTTTACTTTTTCGTGCTCAAGTATGTGTTGATGATTTCGTCGTATTTCCCGTTCTCTTTCAGCTTTTTCAGACCAGAGTTGAGTTTGTCTTGCAGCTCTTTGTTCCCTTTTAAAACTGCGATGCCGTAGTGGTCACCATTGAGACGGTCACCTACAATTTTCAGCTTGGAAGCAGGGTCTACCGTAATTTTATAAGAGATAACCGGATAGTCCTCGATGGTTACATCAGCATTGCCGTTTTGAACCTCTTGGAACATGGAAGGGCTATCGTCGAAGTATTTGACAGTCGCTCCGTACTTTTGCCCGAGCTCATCAGCAAAGGTCGCGCCAGTCGTGCCTTTTTTGATCGCAATCGTTTTGCCAGCCAAATCTGCCTCTCCATTGATCGTTGTGTTGTCCTCACGTACGACCAAGGAAAGACCTGCTTGATAGTAAGGTTCAGAGAAATCTAGAATTTCTTTGCGCTTATCATTCATGCTGATCCCCGCAATGGCACCGTCCAATTGCTTCGCTTGAACAGCTGGAATGATTCCTTTGAAGTCCATCGGCTTAATTTCTACCTCAAAGCCCTCTTCTTTGGCAATTGCATTGATCAGGTCGATGTCAATTCCTACGTATTTTCCGTCTTTTTCAAACTCAAAGGGTGGGTATGTTGCATCTGTACCAAACACGTACTTTTTTGCACCGGATTGCCCGGATGTTGAGGCAGCCTGATCTGTGCCAGTGCCACACGCACTTACCGTAAGTGCCAACAAACCAGAAACCACAGCAAACATTAGTTTTTTCATAAATTACCCCCAAGTATATTTATGTTAGATATGATATGGACATGAATATAGTAATATAGAAAAGTCTGCAAAGTCAAAACAAACTGAAAGTAATTATTATCCATAATTGTATGAACGAGCTCTGTGTACGATAACAGAAAAGTTAGTTCATACCTGCTATAATGGTAGGAAATGTATACAAGGGATGGGAAAAACGATGAAGCACGTCACCATATTGATCGCCGACGATGAAGCGGAGATTGCGGAGCTCGTTGCCTTGCATGTGAAAAAAGAAGGTTACCACACAATTATTGCAGCGGATGGAAAGGCAGCACTCCAAGCTGTGCAGACGCATTCGATTGATTTGGCGATTCTCGATATTATGATGCCTGGACTGGATGGCTACGAGGTCACCCGTCTCATTCGTGAACAGCACAATATGCCGATTATCTTTTTGAGTGCCAAGACGTCCGATCTGGATAAAATTTCGGGATTGGTGATGGGCGCAGATGATTATATGACCAAGCCATTCAATCCAATGGAATTGGTCGCTCGTGTGAATGCCCAGCTGCGACGCTTTAAGCAGCTGAATCAACCAGCAGTAGCAGTAGCGAGTAACAAGGTTTTAGAGGTAGGGGGACTTGTCATTTATCCAGAGGAGCGAACTGTGAGCCTGTACGGAGAAACGATTGAGTTAACACCGAAAGAGTTTGATATTCTCTACCTGCTGGCAAGATACCCAAAGAAGGTGTTTAGTGCAGATAATATTTTCCAGATGGTGTGGGGCGAAGCGTACTATGAAGGTAGCAATACAGTCATGGTGCACATTCGCACCTTGCGAAAGAAGCTGGGAGAAGAAAAAACGAAAAACAAGTGGATCAAAACGGTTTGGGGAGTAGGGTATTCCTTTCATGGCTAAGATGATACGGAGCTTTCGGTTCCAAATGGTCAAGCTTCTGGGCCTAAGTCTGCTTCTATCTGGTTCGGTAACCTATGTGATCTTTAAAGCGCTACAGTTTTACTATCGATCACAGGTGAAGATGGAAAGCATTTTAGCGCCGATTCGCCAGTTTATGCGAGAAATAGGGGACATTTACTTCTTTCTGATTATTTTTGTTCCACTAGCCATACTGTTTTTCTTCTTGCTAACCAAACGGTATGCCGTCTACTTTCAGGAGATTTCCAGAGGAATTCATCATCTTGCAAACGGCGACTTTACCCATCATGTTCAAATACCGTCAAACGATGAGTTTGGAGATATTGCCAAGGACATCAATCTGGCGGGTGAAAAGTTGCAAGAAGCCGTACAAAGAGGAGATTTTGCCGAAAGCAGCAAAGATCAGTTGGTTTTAAACCTGGCGCATGACCTGCGGACGCCACTGACTTCTATTTTAGGGTATTTGGACATCATTTTGCGGGACGAGCAGTTAACGGTGGAACAAGCCCGACATTACACGAATATTGCTTTTACCAAGTCGCAGCGTTTGGAAAAGCTGATCGATGAGCTTTTCGAAATTACGAGAATGAACTATGGCATGCTCACCATCCAACAGAACATGATTGACCTCAGTGAACTGCTCATGCAGTTAAACGAGGAGCTATATCCTTCCTTGGAGAAAAATCAGTTGGAAACGAGAATGAATGTGGCGTCACGATTGACGGTTTGCGGGGATGGCGAGCTCTTGGCACGCGTTTTCGAGAACATCATGACGAATGCCATCCGTTACGGGCACGATGGTCAGTTTGTTGACATCAACGGTTTTCTTGCGGGTGACCAGGTCGTTGTGCAGATTATCAATTATGGTCACGAGATTCCCCCGGAAGATCTGCCGCATCTTTTCGAGGAGTTTTACACAGGTGACAAGGCCCGAAGCCATCAAAACGGAAGCACAGGTCTCGGGCTATTTATCGCCAAAAATATCGTCGAGCGCCACGAAGGGACGATTTCTGCCGAGAGCAATTTGATTCGTACGATTTTCGAAGTGCGCTTACCTTACAAATAGACTCCCTCACTTTAAAAAAATTTAAGTTTTACCCCACTTTTTCTTTTAACAGTTTTCCTTATCCTGATCGGGTGACGAGCCGGGGTGGAAACTGCGAAGGAAGAAGTGGGGTTTTTTGATTGGCTAAAAATGATCGGGGTTTAAAGTTTTTGGGGAGGTAAGGAATATGAAAAAACGTTTGTGGATCTGGCTGGGTGTGGGCGTGGGCGTGCTTGTGGCCGGGTTCGGTGGCTATGCAGCTTCTTCGGGAGAAAAGAAGAATGGCACTACTGTCACGTTATCAACGGTGGTAACGGCCGATTTGGAAAGCACGATTTTGACGTCGGGCCTGGTCAAAGTACGAAATGAACATACATTGTTCGCTAACTATGCAGGCGAATTGCGGAATTTCTCCATCAAGGAGGGAGACAAAGTGACGAAAGGGCAGGTGATCGGCAATATCGACATGTCCGATGTCAGCAATGAAATCATGGATATCGAGGCACAGATCACCATTCAAGAAGCGAATATCGCAAGGCTCTCCAAAGGTGTGGAAACTGAGGAAGTCACGAAAATGCAAGAGCAGCTTGCCCAGCATGAACGCGAATACCAAACGGCATTAAAAGATTACCAGCGAACGCAATCGCTGTTTACCGCAGGCGTGTCTACCCAACAGGCTGTAGAGGAGGCGAAGCAAAAGCTACAGACCGCAGAATCAAGAGTAAGGGTCGCGAAGCAAGATTTACTTTTGAAGCAAAAAGGGCCAGACAAGGCAGAGATTCGCTCCTACGAGGCGCAAATTCAAAAGCTGAATTTGGAAAAAGCAAAATATGAAAAGCAACGTGTGCAAAGCAGCATCGTGTCTCCGATTGACGGAACGGTGCTCTCGATGAAGGTGAAACAAGGGAAGTACCTAAGTAAAGGCGAGGAAATTCTCACGGTTGGAGATACCAATGATGTTATGGTCGAAGCAGCAGTTGGAGAATCTGACTTGCGTAAAATCAAAATCGGACAGGATGCGGTGGTCTCAGGCATTTCCTTAGGCGGAGAACAGTTGCAAGGTAAGGTGTTGCGCATATCTCCTATGGCTGTAACCAGCAAAGAGCCGGGTGGAGAGAGTACGGGAGTGCCGGTCGCTGTCCATATAAATGAGACAAGGGAGTATTTGAAGCCAGGTTTTCACGTGGATGTGAACATCGTCCTGCAAAAAGCAGCAAACGCCATGCAAGTCCCCATTGAGGCAGTCGTGACAGATCAAGATGGATCTTCTTTTGTCTGGGTAGCGGAAAATGGCAAGGCCAAGAAGAAAAAAGTGACGACTGGAATTGAAAGTGAATTGTTTATCCAAATTGAAAGCGGATTGGATGGCAGTGAAGAATTGGTAGCGAATCCACCGGAAACCTTGCAAGAAAATGAAGTGATCTTCCAAGCATCTCCCGAAGAGTTTGCGGGGTAAAGGAGGATACATATGCTGAACATTGAGGGGTTAACCAAACAGTACAAGACGGATGAGCTGGAGCTGTTCGCTTTGCAAAATATCAATATCCACGTAGCTCAAGGTGAATTCGTGGCGATCGTGGGACCTTCTGGTTCCGGAAAATCGACGTTTATGAACATGCTGGGTTGTCTGGATCGGCCAACCTCCGGATCGTATGTCTTGGATGGAATTGATGTTACGCAGTTGAAGGATAGTGGGCTGGCGCAGGTACGCAATCAAAAAATCGGCTTTGTCTTTCAATCGTTTCATCTGTTGCCACGTGCTACTTCGCTGCGAAACGTAGAGTTGCCGATGATGTATGCGGGCGTCGGCATGACAGAACGCAAAAAAAGAGCGAAAGCGGCGTTGCAGCGTGTCGGACTTGCCCAGCGGATGGATCATAAACCAACGCAGCTGTCCGGCGGTCAAAGACAACGGGTAGCTATCGCCAGAGCGTTGGTTAACCAGCCAGCCATTTTGCTTGCTGACGAGCCGACAGGGAATCTGGACAGTCGTTCCAGCATCGAGATCATGGCGATTTTTCAGGAGTTGCATGCGCAAGGGGTAACGATTCTGCTCGTCACGCACGAGGCGGATATCGCTCAGCATGCCGAGCGCGTCATTACGTTTCGAGATGGTCATATCATCCGAGATGAGCGAGTGGAGAAGCGCTTGTTTGCTACTCCGTCCGAGGAGGTGATCCTCACGTGAATTTACTCGAAAGCTTTCGTACGGCTCTGGAAGGGATTGGGACAAATAAGCTCCGAGCTACCTTGACGATGTCTGGGATCATCATCGGAATCATGTCTGTTATTGCCGTGATTACACTAGGAAACGGCAGTCAACAGGCCTATACTGATCAGTTGGAGAAGCTGGGTGCTACTAATTTCAGCGTTACTGTTTGGTGGGGCCAAGGAAGCAAGATTACTGATTTGACAGTGGAGGATGCTTATGCACTTCCCCAACAATCGCCCTACATTGAAGAGGCCGTGCCGTTCACAAGTCTTTATGGAACAATTCGTGGCCCGAAAAAGGGGAAGGACGCAAGTATACAAGGAACAAATGAGGATCTGTTAAAGGTTCAACCCAACTTGAAACTAGTTGCAGGCAGATATTTTACTGCGAAGGAAGTAAGAGAGGGGAAGCCGGTTATCGTTTTAACCGAAAAGTTAGCGGCAGGGCTTTTCGGACGTGAAGACCCGATTGGCAAGCGTTTGACTTTCAAAGCAGCATCAGTCGTCGTTATTGGCGTGGTAAGGGAAGCCAAGCTGATGATTGACGATGGTCGATCCGAGGGTGCTTATATGCCGATTACCTTTCTGCACAATATGGACGGGTACAAGTACGTTCATACGATAACTGTAAAAGCCAAGTCGAAGGAAACGATGGAAGCAGCCAAGAAGCATACAGAGAAGTACTTAAACCGCAGGCACGATCGCGAAAACTACTACCAAATCGATAGTATCGAGAACGCACTGGGGGAGATGGATTCCTTTTCCGGCACGCTCACCACGATTTTTAGTGTCGCAGCCGGGATTGCGCTGTTTGTCGGTGGGATTGGCGTCATGAACATCATGCTCGTATCCGTCACGGAGCGGACGCGGGAAATCGGCATTCGCAAAGCGTTAGGGGCCCGTTACGGAGATATTATGCTGCAGTTTTTGATTGAGTCGCTGATCGTCTGCCTGATTGGTGGAACGATTGGCGTGCTGCTCGGCATCGGGACAGCCATGTTTGCCTCGAAATATGTCGATGTGCCACCGTTATTATCGTGGGAAAGTATCGTAATCGCTTTTGGGTTTTCCAGTGTCATCGGTATTTTCTTTGGGCTCTATCCGGCTCATAAGGCAGCTAGGCTCCATCCGATTGACGCGTTGCGATATGAGTGAGGAACGAAAAAAATGACTAGCAGAATTCGCCGCTAGTCATTTTTCTATTAGTCCCGAACTCGGAGTCCTATGAGTAATGAATCGAAAGAAAGTTCCAGTAAAATAAATAGCCAGTATACAGGATGGAAAGTATCGCTGCTGCGCTATTCACTACCTTCCAGCGAGCGCGCTCCTTGGATGTTCCGATTCGCAGGAGTAAATAAGCGGCGGCGGCCAACGAAACAATCGGTAGGGATGCGACAACGAATTGGTAAAAGACCGGGTAGCCATAGACAAGCTCTGCGTTTGCATAGGTGAATTGGATGATAAAAAACAAGCTATGAAGCAGAGCCATAATCGGAACGACCTTCGAAATAGCGTGCGATTGTTTGCGCCATTTGCGTAGCCCGAAACGAGCGATCCAGACGAGCGAAAGAAGGATGAACACGATTCCGGGAATCACATATAGAGCCAGGAGAACAGGCGGACTTTCGATGAAGGAGATACGAGGGAGCGAAAAGTTCATCGGTCCTGTCATATAAAATTTTCCTTGTTCTTCGTGAAAATATAGCTGTTCCTCACCGTTGATCTCTTGAAAGAAATGATCGTCTACCTGCACAAACTTTTTCTCAAGGGATTGCTGTCCTTCATTTTGGAATAAACCAGTCACGGATATCGTCTGCCCATCTAATGCCTTCACTGTGTAAGGGTAGCTATTAAGCAGCCGAAGCCCTTTGCCCCAGCCATTCTCGGGCGTCAGGGTAAGCAGATATTGACCTTCCAGCTTTTTCATTTCGTCTATGGTGCCATCAACAGGAGTTATGGGCTTGCGGACTTGCTCTGTCAGTAGCTTGTCGGTAAACGCGTTCACGACCTTGCCGTGTAGCTCCAAGCCCGGATGCGTGGCGTTCACCGCAACAAAGATGCCGATTGATTCTGAGGGAATCAGCACCATTTTTGAGATAAAGCCATCAATCCCACCGTTTGCCCATAGGGTAGGAATGCCGTTTTTCGTCTCTCCTTTAAAAAAGCCATAGCCGACCCCGTACATGCGCTTATGGGCCGCGAATTGCTGGGCATGCATGCTCTGGACAGTTTCTGGTTTGAGCAGAGATGTGCCGTTATAGCTGCCGCCAGAAAGATGGGCGATCATATAGGGGGCGAAGTCAACTGGTGTCATATTAGCGGCACCACTCCCTGGGAAAATAATCCCCGAGTAAGGAATCGTTTGATAGCCGTTTCCGTCGTAATAATAGCTTTTAGCCAGATTGCTCTTGTCCTCTGGGAGATACAATTCGGCGGAATCCATACCTAGCGGGCGGAAGATATTCTCCCGCATATAGTCATGCAAAGATTGACCGGAAGCTTGTTCGATTACACTTCCTAACAATCCGGTGCCCGCATTACTATATTGAAATTTGCTGCCTGGCGTGAAAATCGTCTCCTGCATCTGAAGCGTTTCATTTACGGGCTCGGTCGAGAATTCTGGTATCACACTCTCGCGGTTGTCTCTTTTATAAATTTTTTCATCTATACCGGCTGTATGTGTGAGCAGGTGGTGGAGTGTGATCGGTCCGTAACGATTATTGGTAATTTTGTAGTCCTTTAGGACGGTATTCAAATCTTCGCGTAAGGAAAGCTTGCCTTTTTCCACGAGTTGCATCGCTGCAGTAGCAGTAAACGACTTGGTCACGGAACCGATTCGAAACACCGTACGCTCAGGATCAACGGGGATTTGCTGTTCGACGTCGGCAAAACCATAGCCTTTTTTAAAAATGATGCGGTCTCCCTGGGTAATGACAATGGCTGCGCCCGAGATATGCAAGTTGTTCATTTCATTTTTCATGACGGGATCAACTACTTGTTCGATGGAAAGAGCAGTAAGAGGGGAGCGAGCATTGACCACAGATAGGGGCTGTATCAGCATGAGGCAGGATACGAGCAGAACGGCAAACCATTTTCGTAAAGCAAATAATGTCATGTTTCATCACCTTTCGCGTTTTGCGTCAGTCAATTGTTGTAAGCCAGCGACAGGGATGAGTATAGGACGATGAGTGTCACGGTGAGAAGTCACAGAATGTCATTGCTTATCGTGATAGTAGCTGATCGTCATCTGATACTATAATGGAGAGAAAGTTAGGGTGTAGATGAGGTGTGCCAATTGCTTGCATTTGTTAAACGATGGTTATGGGTCGACTGGATGATCTTCACCATCCACTTTATGTGGGGATTGACGATTATTCTCGGTTTTGTCCGCCATCACGATCAATTGCCTTATCCGATAGTGTTTACATGGATCGTTTTGTTCTTCGTGCTTGTCGTCCCCAGTTGTTTGCGTCGATACTCTCGTAACCTATATTTGTTCGCCGAGATTTTTTTGAGTGGAGGCTTGTGTATTGCCTTGAACTTCTTTTTTGAAGGAGTAAGATGGCAGTTTATCCCCATCGCTTTTCTCATCGGGTATCACAGTGTGGAACGATCTTATCGCTGGACGGGACCATTGGCGATTTTGGCGATTCCGTTTCTTGTGGGCGAGGCAATTGGGTTTGATTTCGAGCCAATAGTCGTAAGTGATCTAATAGTGTACCATTTCGCGGCATATGCGCTTGGTTTTGCCTTTCAATTGCTTAGCCATATGCATAAGCAAGGCTTGATCATTCAACATCAGAACCAAATATTGGAGCAATACACTTCCCAGGTGGAGGAAATCACGCTGCTGGAAGAACGGAACAAAATGTCCAGAGAGCTGCATGACACGATCGGGCACACGATGACATCGCTTATTATGGGGATGGAGATGCTTCGGTCTAAAATACCAGATGCGGAGGCTAGTCGGCTGGACATGCTTTTACGGATGGCCCGACAAGGTTTGGACGAGTCCAGAGGGATTTTCCACAAGTGGGCTCAGAATGGCTATGAATCTGCTACGACGATGGAGTCCGCCTTCGTTGAATTGATCGAGCAATTTCAAGTGGCTACAGGGGTGTCCGTCAAGCTGCGTATGTACGGTGCTGAGTATGCGTTGAGCCGTTCCATAAAGCTGACTTTGTACCGCTGCTTGCAAGAAACACTGACCAATGCTGTGCGACACGGAAAAGCATCACAAGTTCACGTGGGGCTTTACTTTGAAGAAGCCCAGATCCGGTTGCAGGTCGAAGATAATGGGCAAGGAAATGGGACAATCGAATTTGGCTTTGGTCTGCAATCGATGAAGGAAAGGCTGGAAGCACTTCAGGGACGATTATCGATCCATTGTATGGACGAAGGAGGTGTGACGGTCATTTGTAGTCTGCCAGCTATGCAGGCTGTACCAAGTGCAGGCATACGTATCCTGATCGTCGATGATCAGCCCTTTGTGAGGGAAAGCTTGCAACTCGTTTTACAGAATCAGCAAGATTTGCAGGTGGTCGGGGTCGCAGAGAACGGCTTCATGGCACTGGACATCATTCCAAAAGAAAAGCCCGACGTCGTACTTTTGGACGTTCAAATGCCTGTCATGGACGGGGCGAAGACACTGCAAGCGATACGTGAGCGGTGGCCGGATATGCGTGTCATTATGTTGACGACCTTCGAAGAAACAGCCCTTGCGGCAGAAACGCTAGGGAGAGGCGCGAATGGCTACTTGTTAAAATCGGTAAGTCCGATCGAGCTGGTAGAGGCGATACGAGTGGTTCATCAGGGTGAAGCATTGATTAACTATAAGATTGCGGATGTCCTTTTCAAAGAAATGCGCTTGCAGCAAGAAGAGCTGAATGGACTTCGCCAAAAGCAAGGGCGCGAGTGTCCCTATGGGCTGACGGAACGGGAAAGAGGCATACTGACCTCGTTAGTAGAGGGGCTTCGCATGAAAACAATCGCGGAGAAAATCTTTCTTTCTGAAGGAACGGTGCGCAATTGCACCACAGTGATTTATGCAAAATTGGGTGTTAAGAATCGCGAAGAGGCTGTTAAAAAAGCACGAGACGAAGGGCTTACTGGTTAGATGACCAGATTTTCTGGCTAGTTATGGTAGAATGGACAGTATCGATCGAATGGAGGTTATATCAAAGATGAGTCAATTGCCAAATTGCCCAAAATGTCATTCAGAATACACGTACGAAGATGGAAGCTCCTTGGTATGCCCGGAATGCAGCCATGAGTGGACGTTGCAAGCAGACAGCGACAACGGTGAAGATAACAAGGTCATCAAGGATGCGAATGGAAATGTCTTGAACGATGGCGACACCGTAACCGTCATTAAAGACCTCAAGGTTAAAGGGACTTCTTTGGTCGTGAAAATCGGGACAAAAGTTAAAAATATCCGTTTGATTGACGGAGACCATGATATCGACTGCAAAATCGATGGTTTTGGTCCAATGAAATTGAAATCGGAATTTGTGAAAAAGGTGTAAGCCGGGAATGTAACGGACAGGAAAAAGCTGACTGCATGGTAGATTGCAGTCAGCTTTTTTCGTAAAGGCAAAGTCTTGTTAGGTGAGACGGTGAATGGACCAGACGATGCCCTCGCCGCCTCCACCTAAGTTGAGGTTGATGGTCAATCCATTGGCAACATAGAACAAACCGAGAGTATCACCTGCATGGAGTTGAACGTCACCTGCGAGCGTGACGGTTCCCGCCCCCAGAATGGCTCTTAATATGAGTACGAGCGCAATGTTTACGTTGAGAACAGGAAAATCACCGCTAATGAGATTTGTTGCAGTAGGGGTGATTCTCTGTACTTCAATTGCAGGGGTGATTTCCGGGCCTAAACTAACGGTAATGGCTTCGCTTGTTTCATAGGTAATGGTTGCTTTGATGGCGTAAGTTCCAGTCTCTGGTACTGTATAAGTGCCAGTTAGCGGATTGAAACTTGGGCTGCCATAATAGGGGCTGGCTATTGACCAGTTAACTAATTGGGAAGATTCGCCAAGGGTTACAGTTGATAAAAAGGCTGAGAAGTTTTCAGTGGTGAAAGCAGGTCCAGTCGCGCCAGTGGCCCCGGTAGCGCCAGTTTCTCCGGTGGCACCCGTCGCGCCAGTCGGTCCAGTAATCCCCGTCGCACCTGTAGCCCCGGTGGCACCCGTCACACCAACGCCCGTGGCCCCTGTAGCCCCCGATATGCCACCTGTGCTGCTGGATGAAACAGACAGGATGTTGTCCAGTTTCGATTGCAAGAGCATTTCTTTTTTCGCAACGTCTTGCAAGGTTTGGCGAACGCTTGCATTCACCAGAAGGAGATCGCTTACCGAAGCAGGAACAGTCAAGCCTGGTAGTGTACCAATGGCATATTGCATTTTTTCTGCTTCTGCATGAATAATATGCCCGAGGCTGAGCTCTTCGATGGCGATGGAAGTAAGGAGGAGATTGATAGCATCGTCTCTCGTTACAGTAATCGTGGGAGTAATATTGGGAATATTTGCTTGAGACATGGCATTCATCCTTCCTGTTACATTCAAAAACTTATTACTATGCTATGAGGCTTTATCTGTGCGCGTGCCTGGCTGTATAGAAACGGAAAAAAGCCAATCTGATTTCCAGATTGACTTTTGTGTTCACCGGTAAGCACCGTGCTCATCAAAAAATAGACCACCATTGCTTATGGCATGTATACATTCACCCACAGGGTGGGTAACTTTTTCATGATCACGAGGGGAGTCAAGTCAGAGACTCAAAGTACTTTTTGTTGTAGAGAATGCTAGGGTGAGTTGGGTTGTATAAATAGGCAATATCATTGTGGTGACGTGATTTCTCGTTGTCCCCCATTTGAGAATAGCATAAGCAGAGTTGCAGATGAGGTAGCCAGGTCCAGGAAACATGGTCGATGTGTGCGAGCTTTTCAGCAGGTCGCTCTACTTTTGTTGCGAGATCATACCAAAAAATGGCCAGTAGCCAATTTTTATCTTCGACGTGAAAGGCTCCGATCTGGCAGCATGCTTCCGCCCGTGGGCGATCGTAGTTGAACGTACGGTATAGCGACGACAGAACATTTTGTCTCTCATAGAGATGGGAATAGCAACTCGCCAACTTCAGGCAAGCGTTAATGTTGTCCTCTACCCAGCCTTGTTGGGTGTTCAGGAACCTCGTGTAAAAAGTAATGGCTTCTTCATGATACTGATTGTCTCGTAATTCATTCGCATAATAGTACAAGTCCCGTGGGGAGAATTCTTCCCCTTTGGCATCCCTGCGTCGATAGATTTGCAGATTGCGGTCCGTGTATTCCTTCTGCTTGTTATGCGTGATGGATATGTCACTGTTGATGACGTTACCACTTACTTCCAAATACTCATGGACGGGTCCGATCCAGCGAAATCCGCGGTCGCGTTTTACGAGGCGATTGCGGCGAATGCTGTATGCCACATTCCCATTGCTGTCTACAGAAAGGTTGTAGTTCATCGTGACACTGTCGATGCTGTAATTCAATGTAAACCTCAACTCGCGGAAGAGCTGACGGTCCTTTTCCAGAAGGATATCGTCTGCATCCAACCACAAAATATAGGGGCATGTTGCCTTGCTGAACGCATAGTTGCGTGCGGCTGAAAAATCATCAATCCACTCGAAATCATAAAGGGTACAGCCATAGTTGGACGCAATTTCTTTCGTGCGGTCTGTTGAACCCGTGTCGACGATAATGATTTCATCGACGAGATCCGCAACGGTGGAGAGGCAACGCTCCAGAGCGTCTTCTTCATTTTTGACGATCATGCATAAACTGATTGAAATCTGATTCGCTTTCCTCGCTGTCATGCCATTTTTTTTGCGATACTCGCTCACTCCTGCCAGATCCGACTGACGGTAGATGTGGTACCCGGGAAGGTGCGTATCTACATGCAAAGAAAAGCCCATGGCTACAGCCCGGACGCAAAAATGCCGATCTTCTCCCCAGAACGACAAGTTGGCTATTCGTTTAAAGCTGACGCCTGCCTCCAAGACCTTTCGGTGGATTAACGTGCATGCACCGAGACCTCCTACCTCGTACACACCCGGTTTACGCAGCATCTCTAAAAAGTTTTGGTTCTCCGCTGATTCGGAAGCGCCCTCGCGTGTTAACGTGTATTGATCCATCAGCCAAACTTGAGGAAGCTCAATCGAATCAGGCTGCCAGCGTGTCCAGTAAATGTTGGAGATAATATCTTTATTGGCTTGAAGCAGCTGTTGCAGGGTGTGAGGATGTAAAACGAGATCTGAATCGATCAAAAACAAGTAATCAAAACCCTCTTTGAGCGCATAGGAGATAATCGTATCTTTCATTTGCGCTACCTTCCAAATATTCCGTTCCGTCCAATAATGGGTCAGTTCATTTCGAACATACGTATCATCGTCTGTGTTTTTGAGGATGACGGTTCGTTTGTTCTCCTTCTCGAAATCAGCCAAGAGTGTACTGGAAAGTGGGTCTTTGTTATCGTCAATGAACAGGTAATGGACCAGTTCATTTTTGGTAGTCAGCTCTGTGAGGGATTGAAGGAATTCCTCCAAAATAATCGGGAATTGTTGAATGGGACTCCCGATTAAAATACGTTTTTTACCCATGGTACACCCCCATATACAGCCTTTGTTCAAGTGTTTGGCGCGGGTTTGCTGAATAGCAGTAAACCATTGTCCACCTTTGCGACAATTCGGTTCTCTTGCTGTAGTTCTTTTAAATAAGAGCGGATAATCGAGGTAGTCAAACCGTAGCGGTGCAAGTCATCTCCAAACGCATACTTTTTCATGACCTTTTGGACTACTTGCTCGAGAGTGCTTGGCTGCTCATGAATCCATGCTTCAAGAAAAGCAGAGGTGTCTTTCATAAGGGTGAGATGCCTGTTAATTAGTCCTGTGACTGTCTTGTAAGGTCCGCCATGGTACAGCACGTAAGCGTTCAATTTCATCATCGAGAGCTTCTTGAAGCTTCTTCTGGCAGCCCTCAGATCGTTAAAAAAAAGCAGCTCCTGCTTGTTCAATGTTTTGGCACCAAACAAGGCATCGCCGCAGTAAAGGACATGATCAGGGGTAATAATGCCGACCATTCCCGGCGAATGCCCCGGTAAGGAGACGATTTTAAATGGAATGGTATGGACGTGAAAGATACCATCGGTGGATGGCAGATAATCCGTTACGAGTGCACGTGTATTCTCATTGTTTTCATCAGGCTTCGTATCAGACCCTCCACCTACGTCGAAAACCAAAGGCTCGAGATGCGGATTTTCGATGATATAGGATGCCAGATGTGTCGCATAGATGCGTAGATTGGGGAACCTTTTTTTCAAATAGGGATTGCCACCGTGGTTAACAGCGTGACCATGTGTATGAACAACGGCAAGGATTTGATACCCTCGATCGCTGATTCTCGCGCATACTTTCTCGATGACCGTGGCATTCGGTCCGCTATCCATGAAAACAGCAGTTTTGCTGGACCTATCCAAATAGACACCGATCCCGTATTTACCGGAGACCACATAACTGTTGCCGGCCACTTCGATCAATTCCAAACGAGCCATATCCCTTACTCCTTCATTAGATTCAGGTTCATATGTGGATGACCTTGGTGACATTGCCGATACGTACCTTTACGGAGTTCGGTACAAAGGGAGGCTTTGTAGGTGCAGACACTCGCTTAGCGAGCATCTTTTTCTGGCCACGCACTTTTGCCATGTTTGTTACAGGCTTGGGACGCTTGGATTTGCGTTTGTTTTTATCGGGAGTAGGGACGGAGGCAGCCTGTGCTAATAATGGGGGTTTTTGACGTGCTGATTTCCGGTTTTTGGCCGTATCGATGCGTGCTTTGTTTGCGAGCAATGGAGGGGTTGGGGTAGGTACAGGTGGAACGTCAAGCTGTACAGGTTCGTCGTCTCGAATATCTCCTTCTAGCCCCAATTGCATCGGCTCGTCGTAGGGGGAATCCTCTTCCGGTTCTATCGAGTAAAAAGCTTGTAATTGCCGCAGATGATTTTCTATCAAGGTGGTGATTTGTTTATGTGAAAACCTCCATGTCTTTACCCATTCCGATAACTGGGCTATCGCAGCAAGGACAGGAGTGTGCATTTCACTAGCGGGATGGAGGGGATTATGCGATTCAAAAAGGAAGCTGTGAGCAATCTGCTTATGATGTATGTGGGTATGCAGTCTGACGAGCAGATTGATCATCGTTGATATTTGGTAGCCAAACAGCATGAGCTCATAATCTTTGGCATGATGAAAGCGAGATTCCAATCCTTTGACCAACTGGACGATGGAATAGGTCAGCTTTAGAACGGTTTGGTCATCGATACCTTTGTTCTTCATGGCAATTGACCTCGAATTCCTGAAATGATCAATCGTTAATAGTCGATGGTGAAGTAGTCATCCAATTCATCCCCGAAATTGGATGCTTCCATCTCAAAATTTGATTTAAGCGCCACAGGGTACATGTGAATGGCTGCGTTCAGCTTTTTTAACAAAAGCCACTCAGCCATGAGCACCGAATCCAGAATCGAAATGACTGTACGATTAAAGGTGATGATTTCATCATTGGAGGGGTTGTTGGGGAAGTCCAGATTTTTGCCAACGAAAGCAAGGGCTTTGTCAGCTTCGGCGTTTAGCAATCTGGACAAGGCTTCTTCCTCTAGGGCAATCGATTGCAGCAAATGACTCAGAGCTTCTTCACGCGTAGGCACATCATATGAAGGAACTTTATCTTGTAAGGTCATCATCATCCCTCTTCAATAAAATTAGGATCCCATGAAAAGCAGTGTAAGTAGTAAGGGTTATTCTTTAAAGCAAGAAAGGTCGGGGATGTCAGACGTGTCAGGTAAGTCATCATGATGATGATCATGATTATGCATCTGCTCCAGCTTGATAATATCCTCCAGCCTGAATTGTAGGAGCATCTCGGTCTTGATGACATTGCGCAGCATTCGTTCTACGCTGTTGTTTAAGGCAAGCGCATCATTGAGCGAGAGGGATTGCTCCTTCACGATCCTTTGGATCTTTTCCCCCTCTGTATTAATAATGTGAGAAAGTCCGATTTCCTCCAGCGCAATGGAGGTGAGAAGCAGATTTAATACCTCGTTTCGTTTCAATATAATTTCTGGTGTTATATTGGGGACCGTGGGCATTGACATCGTTATCCACATCCTTTGTTTGTATGACTTTGTATACATACAAAATAAGACTGGCCTAATGAAGAAGGCGATCTGGTTCCCTTTATTTGCACAGAACGCCTTCGGCCAAGTTTCTTGCAACAAAAACGATAGGATCGTCATAGGATCGCGTGATTGAGAGTGAAGAAATGGAAACTTCCTCGCAGTACATGTTATGTATCCGCGATCTTAATATGACAACTTAATCGTATTGATTGGATAACGGGGTAGAGGTGCCTCTGCATTCATAATATGCACCAAAGCCAATTCTTCCAGAGCAATGGATGTCAGCAGTAAAGATACCGATTGCTCAATCGTAACGGAAATCGTTGGGGTAATGTTAGGGATGGTAGGTTGAGACATAAGATCACCTCTTTGAAGTAATGGATAACTTGCTCATTTGGCCTATCGCTTACTTCTAAACGTGTGATCGCTAGCAAATCCCCCTTTCTTTTAACTACGGTAAGTGTATGCATAGGTGTGTGTCCAACTGAACTGTAAGGAAGAGAGGAAAAGGAAAAGGCCGGATCGATTGACCCGGAACAGTGATATGGTGATAGTTTCCTTTAGATATAGCCGGTGTAATATTTGGAATGGTTGCTTGGGACAAACTCATTACCTCATGGACTTAATTTTTGGTTCCCTGGAGCCTTACCAATACCCAGCGACGATTTCCAGCTATCTCTCGAAAAAGTTCTTCGTAGTGATAGATTTTTCCGAGATGAGCCAGAAAGGGATAGTGATCAAAATCATCTACGAGAGTAAGCGCATCCGGCTTGAGCGTACCAACAAATAGTGGATAGGCAAGAGCGCGGCCGTTGCCATGCGGACCGTCAACTACCATGACATCTACTGATTGACCGGAAAGCGGTAGTTGGTCCAAATCGGCGTAAAAGGCATTTTGTATGGAAAAATGATCAAATTGATTCTCGGGAACACGCTGTCCGATGGTGGGCCACAAGCTCTTGCTCTCTGCTGGATTGTTGAAGACCTTGTTCCATTCCTCTTCGGATAGTTGCTTCAAAGAGCTGGTTACTAAAGCGACATGCGGTACATCCCCTAAACTCTCCTTGATTTCCTTTGCACGAATCGGATGATGCTCCAAAAAGGTTGCTTGGACCTGTAACAGCTCAAGCTCGCCAAGTGATTTCCAAAACAGAGCGGAGTCACCTCCACCCAACTGAAGCACCTGGCACTCCTCATTTTCTTTGTTAATATGTCGGCATGTATGTACGAGGGCCTGTTTGCTCAACGTGAGAGAGTTGTACCGCCAGTGATTACAATTGGACTGCTGCAAGGCTTTTTCAATATCGCGAACGATCATCTTCATTCCACCCATTCCAACAGATTGGGATGTTGATCCAAGATGGATTCATACTGTTCCTTCCAGCCATATTTGGCGTCGGGGTCGAGTAGCTGATAACGGTTGTATTTGCTTTGTCTGTCTTCGAGTCGGGCCCAGCCAAAATGCTTCACGCGGGATGGATGGCACAGGTAAGAGAACTGGTTGATCGAGAGAGGAAATCTGCCGCAATGCTGAGGGGTTTCCCTCCATCATCGTCGATGATGACGGCTGCATCAATAAAGTCTTTATGTACTTCCAGCGCTCTTCTTAAATAGCGATTGCCTTCATTTTTCACAATCATGGAAAGAGTTAGTTTGGCTCTGGTCATCTACGTGCTGCACCTCCTGCGCTTGTCGTGTTGCAATGCAGAAGATTTCATGGCCTTGGAAGGTCGACTGGAGGTTCACGGCTAGCTGCATGATGTCCTGGATCGGTAAAGCTGTTTGCGTGGTCTTGCGCAAATGGTTTTCCAAGCGATTCGTTTCTTCCCGAGAAAAGATGGAGAGAATCTCCCAACCGCCTTGATGAAGCAGTGAGATCAAATTGTCACGCGAGTAATGAAAGAGGTGGTCATTCTCGGTATACAGCGGGGAATACACCCCAAACAGTTTATTGGTAAACGAGTTTTTGTTCGGCACGCTAAAAATGATCTTTCCTCCTGGTTTAAGAAACCCCTTCAATTCTTCAAGGTATTGCTTTGGATGCGAAATATGCTCAAAGACGTGACAAAAAACGATGGCATCAAACGTACCAAGGTGTTCGGGGGCGAGAACAGAGGAGTTCCATAACGAATGAACCAGTTGTAACCCATACCGATCTTGGGCGTATGCGCATGATTGATGTGACGGCTTTACCCCAACAACCTCCCAGCCAGCCTCACGAGCAAGGAATAACAACTCTCCTGTTCCTGGACCAATTTCGAGCAACTTCCCTTTTTCCGAAAACCACATATCGAGCAGCAATGTATGGAAAATCGCGTGTTCCGTAAATGTATTTTTGGCGTATTGATCCCGCATGGAGACCCAACTCGCGTCATAAATGTCTGCAACCAGCTGTGTCACGTTGATTTGATCGAGGTGAGGTTGAAAAACGAGATCACAATCTTTGCACGTTAGGAGGGAGAAGGTAGCGTACTGGTGGAAAAGCGCAACCTGAGCGCTGTTGCACAAAGGACATGAATCATGCATGGATACGATCCCTGCTTTCTTTGTGATATCTGCCTACCACTACCTATGCGCGGCTCCAGCAAAAGTTTCGAAAGCCAAGGGAATGGCGGCGTTCTGAAAGAAGCAGTCCACTCATAGAGTAAAGGGGGGATAGACTACGATCTCAGTGATGTGTGTAAAAGGAGATGAGCAGCATGTCTGAGGCGCCCAAAATTTCCTTATGTATGATTGTAAAAAACGAAGAAGAATGCCTTCACAAGTGCTTGGAAAGCGTGAAAGATCTTGTGGATGAAATGATTATTGTAGACACGGGGAGTACTGACAACACCGTAGAGATATGCAAGTCATTCGGAGCGGTCGTGCATTCGTATGAGTGGCAGGATAACTTCGCAGAAGCCCGAAACTTTGGACTGGAAAAAGCAACGGGCGACTGGATTTTGTGGATGGATGCCGATGAGGAAATGAATAAGGAAGACAGCAAGAATTTGAAGGAGCTGCTTCGTGGTCAAGAAGATTCTCTTTTTTATATCCATCTAATTAATTACATTGGAGATGAGATAAATGAAGACGATGCTTTTCATATCGCTCACTCACGTTTGTTTCGCAATGGCATCGGTTTTCGCTTCCATTTTCCCATCCATGAAACGCTCAACGTAGAAGAGGTTCTTCCCAATCTGACCGAAGATCTCCACATTCAAATCTTGCCTGTACGGATATACCATTATGGCTACATGAATGAATGTACTGGCAGAAAGAACAAGTTCGAGCGCAATATTGGGCTACTTATGAAGGAATTGGAAAAAGAGGACCACTCTCCATGGATTGAGTATCATCTTGCCAGTGAATTCTCACGTATCCAGGAGCATGAAAAAACGTTCAAGTTCGTGAATCTGTCTATTATCGGGTTTCTCGAAAACCATATGATGCCTCCTTCGCTTCTTTATAAGCTCAAATACTCTACGTTGATCTCGATCGGCAGTGCTGAGGGAGCGTGGCCAGGAATCGAAAAGGCAATCGAGATGTATCCAGACTACGTTGATTTGCATTTGTACAAAGGGATCATTCAGTATTTGAAAAAGGACTATAAACGTGCTTTGATGACGTTTGATCACTGCTTGGAGCTAGGGGAGAGCAACATTCGGCATCTGACCTTGAAGGGATCGGGAAGTTTTCACGCCTGGTACTACAATGGGCTTTGCTACGAAGGTTTGGATCAAGTGGAGGAGGCTGTGACCGCTTATCAGACGGCATTGGCAATGGCGGAAAATCATGCGCCTGCCAAGGAAGCATTAGAGAAGCTGTGCTCGACGACTGAAGTGAGTCATACGTCAAATAACAAATAGCATTGTGGCGAAAAGCCGTTTACGTCGATAGTCCAGACGTAACGGCTTTTTTCGTAATGGCAGAGCATGAACAAAATGACGTTAATCATCTTTATTACGATAAAGAGTTTAATAAA
This sequence comes from Brevibacillus schisleri, assembly GCF_055685845.1. Taxonomy (NCBI): domain Bacteria; kingdom Bacillati; phylum Bacillota; class Bacilli; order Caryophanales; family Paenibacillaceae; genus Brevibacillus; species Brevibacillus schisleri. Next base: position 6,516,119 of record NZ_JBVNDM010000001.1, on the reverse strand, counting down.
CATAATGTTTCATTTACGGCAGGGGATTGTTACAATAAAAAACGCATTTTATCGGTAATAATAATCATTATCATCAAGACAAGCGAGGGACAAAAGATGAAGCGAACAAATGGAATGAAACGTCTCGGCTATATGCTTTGGACTCTTGCACTGGCAGGTACGGTATTACTGACTGGGTGCGGTAGCGCAGAGCAAAAACAGCCACCAGTAGGTCAAGATAACGCGAAAACTGCACAAAAGCGCATCGTAAAACACGAGCTAGGCGAAACGGAAATTACCGGGGACCCGAAAAGAGTCGTCGCGCTGGAGTACTCCTTTGTAGACGGACTATGGGAGCTGGGAGTGACGCCTGTAGGAATCGCGCAGGAGAAGGATAAGGACGTAGAAGGATTGATCGGCAAAAAAATCGAGTATACCCCTGTGGGGACTCGCCAGCAGCCAAGTCTGGAGGTCATCAGCTCGTTGAAGCCGGATTTGATTATCGGTGATTTGAATCGCCACAAGGACATTTACAAGGATTTGCAAAAAATCGCACCGACGATCATTTTAAAAAGCCGCAACTCGACGTATCAGGAAAACCTGAGCTCGTTTGTCACGATAGGGGAAGCGCTGAACAAGCAAAAAGAAGCAGAGCAGCGTCTGATCAAGCACAAGGAGATCATCGCAGAGTTTAAAAAGAAAGTACAAGCTGGCGATTTCCGCAAAGTCATGCTGGGAGTATTTCGAGCAGATTCGCTGTCTGCACATGGTTCGAAATCGTTTGATGGCGAATTGCTCGAAATGATTGGAATCAAAAATGCAATTCAAGACGCGCCAGAGCCAACGGTAAAAATCAGTCTGGAGCAAATGGTGCAGTGGGACCCAGATGTGATTTTCCTGGCGGAGGCTGACGACGCGCTGTTGAACGAATGGAAGCAAAATCCGCTCTGGAACAATATCACCGCAGTCAAAAATCACGAAGTATACAAAGTAAATCGTGACCTCTGGACGCGCTATCGCGGACTGAAATCCGCAGAACGCATTGTGGAAGAGGCAGTGAACCTCTTATATAGCAAGGAAAAATAATATACGATGCAAATTCCGGAAAAGACCGATCGCTGATCTGGTCTTTTCCGTGTTCCTGCACGTGGTAGTAGATCGAGGTGGCTTGTATTGCAGAAAACAACGACACGACAACGAAAAAGTACCTTTGTCCTCATTGTGATCGGCTTGGTAATCCTCTTGCTGATCGGTTTGTTGCTGAGCTTGTTTACCGGAGTAGCTTCGCTGCAGATTCGCTCATTAGTAACGCATTGGTTATCGGGCGAATTCTCCAAGGAGCTCCTGATTTTCCAAACCATCCGCGTTCCAAGAGCCGTGCTGGGAGCCATCATTGGGGCAAATTTGGCTGTGGCAGGCGCAGTGATGCAGGCCGTTACCCGCAATCCGCTGGCATCCCCACAAGTGTTTGGCGTGAATGCGGGGGCTTGTCTGGTGGTCGTACTTGCGATTGTGTTTTTACCGGATATCGGGAAAGCCAATCTCATTTATTTTGCATTTGCTGGAGCGATTCTCGGGGGACTTGTGGTCTTTGGATTTGCAGCTTCCCGCGGGATGACCAATCTCAAGATCGCCTTGGTAGGAATGGCCATCCACCTGCTGCTCACCTCCATTACGAAGGGAATTATTATTTTTAACGAACATATCTCGAATGTATTGTACTGGTTGTCTGGCTCCATTAGCGGAGCGGCTTGGACGGATGTGCAATTGATTTTGCCATGGTCGATGGCGGGACTCCTGCTGGCGATCTGGCTGTCCGGCTCTTTGTCTGTGTTTCGACTGGGGGAGGAAGTCGCGTTGGGGTTGGGACAAAAAATCGCCCGCGTCCGACTGCTGTCTTATGTTGTGGTCGTTATTTTGGCAGGCGCCTCTGTTGCTGTCGCCGGAGCTGTTGGGTTCGTCGGACTGATGATACCGCATATCGCAAGGAGGCTCGTGGGTACGGACTATCGCGTCGTCATCCCTGTGTCTGCGCTTGGTGGTGCTGTTTTAGTGACCTATTCCGATGTCCTGGCTCGCTTGATTTCCTATCCGTTTGAGTCTCCTGTAGGAATTGTAACGGCTCTCATGGGAACCCCGTTCTTTCTGTACTTGGCGAGAAAAAAGGGGAGGGAAATGGTATGACTTCGCGAAAAAACACCCTGCTCCTGATGGGCCTCGGTGCCTTAGTCTTAGTGGCAGCATTGCTTAGCATGGGGATCGGTCCGATCTTTATCGGCCCTGATCAACTCATTCGAGTGATTATGGGCGAAGCTTCATCGCTTACGTTTATGATTGAAAACTATCGATTGCCGCGGGCGTTGCTCGCGATTCTTGCTGGAGCGGGCTTCGCGATCGCTGGTGTGATTTTGCAAGGAATGATCCGGAATCCGCTGGCATCACCGGATGTCGTAGGGGTAACCAAAGGTGCGGGCTTGTTCGCAGTTGTGGTCATCATTTTGTTTCCGACTGCTTCACCACTTCTCCTCCCGATTGTCGCGTTTTTGGGAGCACTGGCGGTAGCCATTGCCCTCATCTATTTCGCTCGGAAAAGCGGTGCACAGCCAACTACGTTTGCCTTGGTTGGAATGGGAGTAGGAGCGATCTGCCAAGCGTTGACCGAATTCATCATGGTGAAGTATCCGATGCAAGCTAATGATTCTCTTGTCTGGTTGGCAGGGAGCTTGTGGGGGAAAGGCTGGGATGAAATTTACGCTTTGCTGCCGTGGCTGCTCGTATTCATTCCGATTAGCTTTGCCCTGCATCGAAAGCTGGACATTATTAGTCTAGATGAAGGGAGCTCCACCGGGCTTGGACTGAATGTCGTGCGAACACGCTATATGCTCTTGCTGCTCGCCGTTGCATTGGCGGGCGCATGTGTAGCGGCGATTGGCTCGATCGGCTTTGTGGGATTAATTGCGCCACATATGGCGAGAAAGCTGTTCGGTCATCAGCATCGTTATCTGTTGCCAGGTGCGGCGGTTTTAGGAGCGTTGATTCTCGTCATTGCAGACGCATTGGGGAGGGGACTGAATCCTCCGTTCGAGATTCCCGCGGGTATCGTGACGGCGGTCATCGGTGTTCCGTACTTCTTGTATTTGGTGCGTCAAGAGAAGAGAAAGTAAAAAAAGCCTAAGTAGCCAGTGTGATCCGGTATTCTACCGGGGTACACTGGTTTGTTTTTTCTCGAACCGCTCCTTTTCTACCCATAAGAAATCCCCTCCAAGTAGAGTGTACCTCCCACCGTTTTGTGGGCGAACTTTTTACACTGTCTACTTAAAGGGGATATTAGCAGTCTAGGTTTTTTTCGATGTCCGCATTTTCCCTTTTTACTCTTGTTTAAGCCATGCGTTAGCCAATGTCATGGCCCCACGCGCTGCTTCCGTATTCGCCAAATCATTAAGCATGACGAAATCGTGGATGATTCCTTGGAAACGTACCGTTGTTACAGGTACACCAGCCTCACGAAGTAAATTTCCATAAGCCTCCCCTTCATCGCGCAATACATCTGCTTCCGCTGTGATAATTAATGCCTCCGGAAGTCCTTTCAACTGTTCTGTCGTTGCACGCAAAGGGGAAGCAGTGATTTCCGCTCTTTGTTTCGGATCGGTTGTATATTGATCCCAGAACCATTGCATGGCGTCACGACGAAGGAAGTAATTCTTGGCAAACTGATGATAGGAAGGAGTATCAAATGACGCGTCCGTTACGGGATAGAATAGCAGTTGCTTGTTAATTTGTGGACCTTTTCGTTCTTTCGCCATGAGAGTAATAGCTGCTGTCATGTTTCCGCCAACACTATCCCCTGCTACTGCCAGTTTTTCAGGGTTCATGCCGTGCTGTTTTCCGTTTTTCGATACCCACTCCAATGCTGTGTAAACTTCTTCGATCGCAACAGGATACTTTGCTTCCGGCGAGAGGCTATAGTTGGTAAAAACGACTGCAGATTGGGAACCAACTGCAAGTTCACGTATCAATCGATCGTGCGTATGCTCGTTTCCGAATACCCAGCCAGCTCCATGCGTGTACAAAATTACGGGGAGGTTTTGAGGGGCGTTCTGCGGCTTCACAATCCTGATGGACACAGTCCCTTTTGGCCCTCCGTTAATGGTAAGGTCTTGAATATCAACAGGTAATTTCTTAACAGGACCAGACTGAACCTGATCCACGGCCTTTCTCCCCTCTACTGGTCCAAGATCGAATAAATATGGAGGATTAGCTGTTGCGTCTGCGAATGTCTGGTCTCTGTCAAACGCTTTTTCTGCCTTAATGAGGAAACGTCATTCGAATACAAAAAGACCCGTAAGAAGATACATATCCGAAGCAGCCTACTTACGGGCCCTCTTTGTTTAGATGACTCTCAATTCAACCTGCATGTTGCCGTTGCGAGTTGCTCTTGAATACGGACATACTTGGTGAGCCTCTTCTACCAATTCCTTTGCTGTGTCTTGGTCAACGCCGTTTACTTGAACCTCCAGAACCGTGTGTAATTGGAATCCGCCCTCCGCATCTTTTCCAAACGAAACGTTAGCCGTAACTGTCGTACTCTCCAGCTTGATCCGTTTTGTACGGGCAACGAGGTTCAGTGCTCCATCGAAGCAAGCAGAATACCCAGCTGCAAAAAGTTGTTCAGGATTGGTGTAAGCACCGCCAGGTCCACCCATTTCCTTTGGAGTGCGAATTTCAAGATCAAGTACGCCATCGGACGATTTCACTACTCCGTTCCGTCCGCCGGAAGCAGTTACAGAAGTTGTATAAATTGGTTGCATGGACACTCTCTCCTTTAATTGTTTACGATTGTATTGTACGCAATTTAATTTACCACTCACTTAAATTCTTGTCAACATGAATAGCTATTTAATTTCGCGCTATTAAATTTGACATTACTTACCCTGGACGTTATGATTCTTTCAAAATATGCTATATCGGAGCGGATTTTATCCATGAATAACGATGAATTTCTACAACTAAAGAATCAGCTTTGTTTTACCGTATACGCACTGTCCCGTGAAATTACTCGTATGTATCGCCCCTATCTGGAAGAAATGGGCGTAACCTATCCACAGTATCTTGTTCTGCTCGTTTTATGGGAGTATGGCGAACGTACAGTTAAAGAGCTTGGAGAACAGCTTTACCTAGATTCAGGCACGTTAACCCCACTCCTGAAACGAATGCAAGAATCAAAATTGGTCACACGAGACCGTTCGAAAGAGGATGAACGAGTTGTCGTTATTCGCTTGACAGAAAAAGGACAATCTCTAAAAGAGCAATCCTGTAAACTGCCAGAAGCTTTATTAAATAATAGTAGGCTCGATCCTAAGGAATTTAGTGAGCTTCTCCAAAGTAGCCAACATCTGCTTACGCACATCCATCATTCAAACGAAGCCATCAGTTCTAAAAGATAACGTTACTTTTTAAAGGAACGGACCGTAATACCAAATTACTAGGAAGAGCCTGACCAGTGATGGTCGGGCTTTTTTTCTTGTCCTGAAAATATTTATCCAATCCTTGTAAGAAAAAAACCGATCTTTTCATAGTAAAAGTAGAATGGTTGCTGGACAGTAGAAGTGAACGGAATGTCTGGTGATAGAAATAGAAGGGAGCGACAATTCATGGAGGAGGATCAAGAGTGGGTGAAGCAAGTCTTGGGAGGCGACCCGCATGCCTTTGCCCACCTTGTGAACAAGTACAAAAACAGGGTGTGCTCGTTACTCGTACGGATGGGCAATTCCCCAGAGGATGCAGAGGATTTCGCACAGACTGCTTTCGTCAATGCGTATAAAAGCTTGCAGCAATATGATGCGAGCCGTCCGTTTTCAGCTTGGTTAAATAAAATCGCAATCAACTGTTGTCTGCAAGCATGGCGGACGGCACAGAAGAAGAATCCGATCGTGCCTTTTCAAGAATCTATGAAGGCCCACACCAATGATGAAAACCCGGAGTCGTTTTACCTAGCTCGTGAAAAACAAAACGAAATATTCGCTGTCATGGGAGAACTCGCTTCCCATTACCGGATCGTGCTTACTCTACGGTATTTTGAAGAGCTGAGCTATCAAGAAATTGCTGAGACGATGCAAGTGCCGGTAACAACCGTGCAAGTTCACCTGTACCGCGCGAAGAAAAAGCTCCGTGAGCTCATGGGGAAAAGGGGGGAACTTCATGAAATGTGCTGATTGTATCCGACTGATTAATCAAGTCGACAGAGAGCTTTCACATGAAGAAGGAAGACAGCTTCAGGACCATATCGCTGGTTGTGGGCATTGTCAGTCCATGCTGCTTCAGGAAGTCGATGAAGTGGAGGCCGACTTGAGTAAACCTTGGCCGATCGTATCTGCTTCGGATCCTTTCACAGAAAAAGTCATGGCGGAAATTTTACAAGTAGAAGAGCAACAACAAGAATCGTTACGTCGAAAAAAATGGCCTAGTCGTCTATGGAAACGAGCAAGCATTACCGCAGCCATACTGCTGCTTGTCCTGACAGTAGGTGTCGTATCATCCCCTACGCTCGCTAACTATGTCACGTCAATTTTTTCCGAGTCGTTTATCGTAGAAATGAAGCGTGGAGGCGATTTGGGCTTTTCTCAAAAAGTGAATCAAACAGTCACGGATCAAGGCATCGTCGTGCTGGTAGATGAGATTTTGGTCGATCCATTAAAGATGTATGTGTCGATTCGATTTTACACGGAACAACAGAAGGAGCTAGAAGCTTCGATTGAGTTTGAAAACAAGGATAACCGGATTTTTCTGTCTGACAAAAACGGGAAGTACATCGGAACGGAAGTGGACCATTCATACGACTTCGAGACGTTGTATCTGCCAAAGAACGTTCCAAATGATTTGATTCTCAACCTGAAAGTAACCAGAGTGGATCTGCGCGACGAATCATCTAAAGAAGGCGAAGAGAAGGTAAATCCCACCTATGGAAGCTGGCATATGAAAATTCCCGTCTCGCTGGAAAAAAGCAAATCGGCCACACAAACGATTCCGATTGAGAAAACATACACCTCTCCGCAAGGGTTTATCTTGGAGGCTGATAGACTAGTGCTGACACCAATAGAATCAAAGCTGATCCTCTCCTCTAAGATGAATGAGCAAGAGAAGGCCCGTATAGAGTCGAAAGCGGAAGCAAGAATGAAGCTTCACAATTCACTTTACCCGGACAAGGTCACCGCCCAAGAAGTATGGGATTCCATCAGAACGAATGCGACAGTCATGTGGGAAATCGTCGATGAGACGGGCAAGGTTGTGATGGATACGAATGGGGCGGATGGCGAGTTTTACGGTCCGATTGAACCAAACAAAAAGCTGACGTATCGTACTGTCTACATCGAGAAGGCAGAACCATCCGATTTGCTCATGACTTTTACACCAGCAAAACTCAACGAGCAGCCTGTAACCTTTACAAATGAAGGGAATACGTTTGTCTTGAAGTCGTTTCGCATCGAGCCCGATCCTGATCCAGATACTGGTACATCCGGGTACGTCGGTATCATTGAGGCAGAGATCAACTACCAGAAGGACACGTTAGAGTACTACGGAATGGATGCCGTTGGATTAGGCACTGTCAAAATGGAGGAAGACGATCTTTCCAAGGACAGTAAGCGCCCACATATAAGAACGATAACCATCCGCGATTTCCCAAAAGGAAAAGGAAGGGAAAACCAACCGGTGACGATTACAGCTAGTAAGCTTATTAAAAGGTATGAAAACGTGGATTGGAGCTTTGACATCGTAAGCCCAGCGCATTGAGGAAGCCATCGCTTTTGTCCTTCATAAATTGGCGTGCAGCTGATCATGCTACTACTGACAGCTCATTCCCGACGATTTCCTTTCATGGTAAACTGTCATGTAAGTGTCATGCTTCATCCATTCTGTCCTACTAGGTGGTACATACATGCGGTCTATATGGAAGATTTACAAAACAGACTGGATTAACATTTTCAAGGTCCCGACTGGGATTTTTCTGATCATCGCCATCATTCTCATTCCTTGTTTATACGATTGGATCAACATCAAATCAGTATGGGACCCTTACGCCAATACGCAAGGGGTCAAGGTAGCGGTGACGAGCGAGGATCAGGGAGCTACGGTTGACGATAAAAAGGTCAACATCGGAGAGGAGCTCATAAAGAGCTTGCATAACAACCAGAAACTAGGGTGGACCTTTGTGGATAAAGAAGAAGCCAGAAGGGGCGTGGAGCGGGGAGATTACTATGCCAGCATCCTGATCCCGGCTGACTTTTCCACAAGAATCACGGGAATTGTTCATGGCAACCTGAACAAGCCTGAAGTGATCTATACGGTCAATGAAAAAGTGAACGCCGTCGCACCCAAAATTACCTCGTCGGGCGTTTCGGCGATTGCCAAGCAGATCAACGAGAGTTTTACGGAAAGCGTCAGTGAAGCCTTGCTCACGAAGCTTACAGAGATCGGCATTAAAATCGAAGAGCAATTGCCGACCATCCGTAAAATCGAGAGTGGCGTTTTCCAACTGGAAAAAAGCCTGCCTGAGATTCATGCCGCAGGGCAAAAAGTACTGGAGATTGAGAAGAAACTTCCCGAGATTCACGAGAAAGCGCAGATCATTCTGGAAGTGGAAAAAAGAATCCCCGAGATCAATCAAGCAGGGCAGGCCGTCCTCAAAATCCAGCAAAACTGGCCCAAAATCAATGAGGCGGCGTCTGTCATTATCGCGATGGAAGACAAGCTGCCGGTGATTGAGCAAGCCGTTGGACGAATTGAAGAGCTGGATCAAAATTTTGATAAGGTCGCAAACGCAGTGACTACGGCCACAGAAAAAGCGAGTCGAGCCATTGAGATCGTTTCGGCTGCACAACAAGCGTTGCCGCGTATCGCTGATCTGACTGATAAGGGCGCGTCTGTTGCCGATCAGCTCAATGACTTTTTTACGAAGCATGACGGTGCCTTTGAAACGATTGCACCGCTGATTAAACAAAATCTCATCTTAGCCCAGCAAGCATCGGATGCGCTCACACAACTCACAGACAGGCTGCTGCAAATCAATCCGGATCGCCTCCCTACTGCAAGCGAGGTAAATGCCGTGAAAGACAGGTTATCCAGAGCTGCGAATGTTTTGGGGCATACCGCATCGATTGTAGAGAAGGTAAACAGTTATATTCCAGGACAGCCATTAAGTCATTTCGCAGAGCGGCTGCGCACGATTGAGAACAGAATGAACCGGCAAATCGAGATTCTTGGCATGATTGCAAGTGCGTTGGAAAACGGCAAGCAGCCTGCGAAAGATTTGGTGGAGAGTCTGAATCAGCTCTCGAAAAACACTAGCGCGGAATTGGGAGACATCCTGTCCCGTTACGATAGCGAAATCGTTCCAAAAATATCCGAGGGCATTGACAAGCTGAAGGTGATCACAGGAGAATCTGCCGATCTACTGCATAAGGCCCAAGAAAAGCTTCCGGATGTCGAAGCGATTCTCAAAGAAACAAAGGCAGGATTGGAGCTGGGATTGGCAGAATTGAAGCGAATCCAGCAGGAGATGCCGCAAATACGGTCGCACGTCCACGAGCTCGCGCAAACGCTCAGAAGCAAGTCGGATGCTTTTGCAAATGCGATTCGTGTAGCAGCGCCATTCCTGAAGAGCAATCTTCCTGCCATCGGGAAAAAGCTCAACGAGGCAGCGGCATTTGTCCAGAATGATTTACCCAAAGCGGAAGCGGATTTGACCAAGCTGGCTGATTTTGTGCGCTACAAGCTCCCGGAAGTGGAGACAGGAGTCCATAGAGTTGCTGCATTGGTTCGCGATGATTTGCCTAAGCTGGAGAGTGCCATTGGGAAGGCCGCCGATAAGCTGAGAGAAGTGGAAGCGAACAACAATTTCGCCGACCTTGCCAAGCTATTGCGCGGCGACATAAAAAAGGAGAGCGAATTCCTCGCAAGTCCCGTGCAGATCAAGGAAAACCGCCTATACCCGATTCCGAATTATGGTTCGGCCATGTCGCCGTTTTACGGTGTGCTGTCTCTCTGGGTAGGTGCGACCTTGTTGATTTCCCTGCTGAAGCCGAATCCGGAAAATCCAGACGGAGTGTACAAGCCGTATCAGTTGTATCTTGGCCGCTTGGGAACGTTTGTGACAATCGGGCTGCTTCAGGCGTTGTTCGTCACGCTCGGTGATATTTACATCCTCGGGGCCTTTGTAGCGGACAAAGCTCCGTTTGTGTTATTTGGTATGCTGGTCAGCCTGGTGTTCGTCACGATTACGTACACGCTGGTGTCCGTCTTCGGCAACGTGGGCAAAGGGATAGCGATCATTTTTATGGTATTCCAATTCTCCAGCTCGGGCGGTACGTTCCCGATTAGCATGACCGCGCCGTTTTTCCAAGCGCTGAACCCATACATGCCCTTCACGTATGCGATCAGCCTGTTACGTGAAGGGGTGGGCGGCATCCTCTGGGAAACGGTGATCCGGGATATACTCGTATTATTCGGCTTTATCGGTATCAGCCTGTTTGTGGCGCTTGCGCTGAAGCGTCCGTTGAGCGGAATCATTGAAAAGTCGATGGAGAATGCGAAGAAGACCAAGATTATTGGGTAAAGGTTACACGGAAGTTGATTGAAATTAGCAGGGTGTCCTCACGTAGATATCACTACTGGAGGGCACCCTTTTTTTAAGGACAAGTGATTTTATGATTTTGTAAAATATGGCTTATTGGTGAATTGTAAAGGGGGAGTGAACCATGGGGAGATGGTTTGGATACATTCTACTGACGATTTTGATAGGCGGTGTGTGCTTTTTTGTCATTACTCCACAAATCACCTTGATGTTGAGTATGTTCGTCATGATTGGAACCTTGTTTTATATTGTACACATTTTAAAAAATGAACTGCCTAGATTCGTTCAGGATCGGCTGGAAAGGCGATTCCATAAGACAGATAAAAGACTCGAGGAATTACAAAACCTGTATAGGCAGGAGGCTGAATAGGGATGTTTTGACACCTTCTGTTGGTGCCCTCCCTACACGAGTACAGGATACCTTTTTCCAACAAGGTGGGGTCACCTCACGAGTTTCGTCAGAGTATACTCTAAATGAACAAATCTTGTAGAACGATAGCTATTTCTGTAAAATATTTACATTTACTCACGTCGTCTGTAAAATATAGGAAGTTTAGTGTTTTCTTGTGTTAAGGAGGAGTAGATTTAATATGGGGGAAGGTAAGACAGTTCAACGATCATTACGATCAGAGATTGAATATCATCTGAAAGATCGTGGTTACACACTGACTAGACTTAGCGAGATAACAGGTATTAATCAGGGAGTTTTGAGCGACCTTTTAAATCGAATTCCACCACGGTCGATGACAATTGGTCACTTGGATGCACTCGCTCATGCGTTTGAGCAATCTCAAGGCTGGCTGTATGAATTGTACGAGGCCGAGTGTTTTGTGGAAGGAAGAGTATCGCGATCAAGGGTTGTCCCCTATCTGGTTCGATGCGCGGAAATTGGTCGGCGGGATTGTATTGATTCGATTGTCTACAAAGTACTGGACAATCAGAAAAACACGTCGATTCTCTTTCAGGTAGCTGAGCAACTCTTTACCAAAGGGAAACGTAAGGAATCGGTTCTTTTTTATAAGCTCGTCATTGATACGGATAAAAACAGTCACAATGAGCGCTTCGTCATCGCACAGTATCGATTATTTCGAGCTCTACAAAGTACCGATTCCGAGAAAAATTGGGGGGCTGTCATACAATTTGATCCATATCGTAAGAGACTGCCGGAAAACTATCAATTGGATGCTCTATTACAGCTTGCTAATGTATGCTTTTCGCTTCACAAATGGAAAGAGGTAGAGCGTTATGCAGATGAGCTAAGGGGATTGGCAACTGCTGTTTATCAGGATCAGTTGCGCGGGCGGAATAGCAACAGAAAAATCCCTCCGCTGAAGACAGAGCGGCATTTAGTTGTATACTACGGTCAGGGATTCCTTTTGAAGAGTGCTGCCTTGGAAAAGCAAGGACTGTATAAAGAAGCGAAAGAATATATCTCTGGTTACACTGATCTGAGTTGGTTTGAACTGTTGGATGAAACAGGACAGATGGAGGTAGATAAGTTTCGACTGTGGGCAACGGCTAATCGCTATACATTGGACGTCCTCCTGGGTGACATCGATATTTTACCTACTTATACTCGTTTCCTTATCGATCACCCAAAAGAGATCCTTTCAGGTCTTATAGCCATTATGGAATCGGCCAATAAGCATGGATTTTTAGTGGATGGGATTCTCGAACAACTTACAAATCAGATCAATGATTTTAATGATTATGATAACCTCATCCAGACAGATCGTTATTTTCGTTTTCGATATGAGCTAGCTATGTATCGACTTCACAATGGACAGTATGAGAGCGGAATGGAGGATATATTACGCTGTCTGGTTTTATCGACTAGCCTTAAGAATGACAGTGGCTTCATTCGTTGCGTTACACTATTCGAAGCTTTCCGATCACATGCAACAGATCAACAAAATAGGAAGTACAAGCGAATCATGGAGGGGGTACGAAATAATGAGGGCGATTTTGCTATCAATAGCTTTAGTTTTGGGACTGTGTAGCAGCGTCACGAGTGGGCAAGCAGGAATCCCTAAAGGAACCGTTATACAATATGAACACGGTGTTGGTGGGTAAACGCTGATGCTAAACATCCTCTTTTGAGGATGATCAGGCTGTCGATAAACCCCCACTCTAATTTTTACAAAAATTTGACCTTCTAGAATTGCTCCTAACGCGTTTTACGAGGGTGGGGAGACATATTTGTACCTCCTGAAATCAAGCGAAAAGTTCCCTTTTTTCGGAAGTGAACTTTCTCTACACTCTGAGCATCCTCTTTTGAGGGTGATTTTTTTTACTATTCAAATTTTGTCAACCACTAACTTTCTGAATGTTAGTGTATAGTTATAAATGTACTTTATTGTAAAAAAAAGGTAGGTGGTAATCATAGGAGCTATTACCTATAAAAAGGGCGTTCCACCCCTTCGCCAGGTTAAAGGAACGCCCACAGGAGGAGCAGTTACAGCTCCTATAAGTAAATGTACCACGCTACCTTTAGATCGGGAAGGAGGAACTTATGACGATGTAGATCATTTGAAAAATATTGTAGAACAATTACGCGAGAAGCTTGTGCAATTGTTTTTAGAAAAGAATGATTTGTTGGATGACGAAGTTGTGGAATTAAGCCAGCAATTAGATCAGTACATTCTTGTAATTCAATCAAAACTGATGCAAAACGAATGAAATTTAATAGTTTAGGGGGTACCTCCAGCCAAACGCGGATTTAAAACTATACATTAGGAAAGTTCATTCAAGGAGATGGGGAAAGTTGAAAAATACGGTAAAAAAGTCATTGCTTCTTACATGTTTAGGATCAACATTACTAGTTGGACAAGCATTCGCAGCGCCAGAAACTATGTTTACGAATACGGATTCCAATGTGAACAGTAATTTTGATCGAAAAGCTGCCAAAAAATATGCTGAAAAGTATGCTGAGCGACCGGGAAACAAAGATTACGCAAATTACGGAAGCAACGGTGATGGCGGTGATTGCACAAACTTTGTTTCCCAAGTTTTGCATGAAGGTGGGGGTTTGGATTTTCATGGGCAAGCTGGATACAATAGGAATACAAAGGATTGGTACTACTACGGCCGTAATGTTCCGGAAAACAAAAATGATAAAAAATCTCGTACATCATCATGGACCGGCGCTCATCAATTTAGGGAGCACTGGGCAGTAGTTAATGGTTCAGGAGGGGAATTTGCATATCAAGCCAAAAAGTACTCAGTTAAGGATGCTCAAAAGAACTTTAAAGACATTTACAATGATTTGTACGAAGGAGACATTGTGCAGTTTGTTGACAGTTCTGGAAGAACAGTTCATTCACAAGTAGTTCATCGCTTTAAGAATGGTGAGCTGTATATGGCTCAGCACTCAGTAAACGACAGTGATTTTACTTGGGGAACAGACCTTCCATTGAGTGAATGGGTCGATTATGGCGGTGCATATATTGTAACAATAAAAATCAAGAAATAATCCACGAAAGGAGGTGAAAATGGTGTTTGTAAATAAAACTAAAAAATTTCTTGCTTTATCATTTTGTAGTGTTGCTATTTTGAGTGCTGGGAGTTTTCTCGGCTATCAAGCTTATGCAAATGATTTGTCTAAAAAGGAAATTCTTGAGCAAAAGAAAAAGGAGTATCAAGAATTAGTGGACCAAGATGATCCTAATGCTCCTAGCGAAGAAAGGGAAAAAGTTAAAGAACTGGGGTGGGAAGTAGGAAAGCTCGAAAAAGAACTTAACCCCGAAAATCCTGAAGATATATTAAAACGTAAGTTAGCTATTTTCAAAGAGATGACTCTCATTCATGAATCAAGTTATGAGGGTAGTGATGTAGATTTAAGTGACCCAACAGTGATCGAAGTTTTAGATCAAATAGAACAAAGAAAACAACTAGTTGAAAAATTTGAAGAGAAACTAGCAGCGTACAAAAGCAAAATAAACAAGGTAGTGCAGTCTAAAGACGCCAAACAAGAAGCAGAACAGTTATTAGAAGAATTTCAAGAAGAAAAAAGAGCTATTAGTATACAAAGCGAGTAATAAAACAAGCCGCCGACGAAAAATTCGTCAGCGGCTTTTCGCATCATCTAGGGTGTCCTTTCTTCTTGAACAGGCACAGAACCTGTCGCCAGTCGGGCAGCAGATACCAGCCCCAGTATGACGATGAATGTCTGAAGGAGCAGAGAAACAGTAATACCAACAGAAAGTGAAAACGCAAAGGCAGTCATCACAGAAACGATGGCTCCTCCCATCCCAATGACAATCGCAGGCGTGAACGTATCCGCGATAGATAGTTCGGCAGATACTTTCCCTTCCTCACCAGACTTCGCAAGGGAAAATGCAATAGCACCGCTTGTCGGGTGAGCTAAACCGATTCCGAAGCCCATAATGATCTGGCTAAAAATCGCAACTACGATACCGAAAAGATCCTGCTGAATTAACGTCAGCGGTACGGTGCAAGCGACGCCGATGAGCATAATGACGAGACCGATGATAATTCGTTTTTTTCGACCGGCCCCTTGGTCTTTTTTGTCCAGCTTTGCCTGTACATTGGCTGCCACCGACCAACTGATTGCTGCGGAGGCAACAGCTAAACCGGCTTTGTCGGCGGTTAATTCTAAAATCGAAGTGAGTCCAAGGACGAGATACGTTTGTGTCCCGTAATAGGCAGCGACAAATAGACCCCGAGACGCCATGACGGCAGGTAAGCCTGGGCGTGCGACGAGCGTTCCTTTAGGCATCAGTTTATACAACGGGACACTAAGGGCAAGCAAACCCGCGATGGATAGCAAAAAACCGAAGATCGAGGGAATTTTGCCGAGTCCAAAAAGCAAGGCACCAGTCCCTATAGCCAAGAAAAAGGGTTGAAGAAGACTACGATTGTTTGCCACGCTTGCTTTTGGCGGCTGTAAGCCTCGGAAAGAGGGGGTGGTTAAGAGTGCAGACAGAAAGATAAAGGGAAGGATCAACCAGAAGACATATCTCCACGACAACTGTTCTGCAATAATCCCGGCGACATACGGTCCGAACAGGCCTGGAAGAATATAAGCGCTGGAGAAGACAGCAAGAATCTGAGGGCGAAGGGAATCAGGGTAACGCAAAGTAATCATGGTATACACGCAATTGACCAAGGCACCGGCTCCAAAGCCTTGCATCACTCGCCCAAGCAGTAAAGTAAGCATATCTGGCGCAATTGCAGCAACTACAATGCCAAGGACAAAGAGCACGATCGTGACAATAAAAGGCTGGGCAGGCCCTTTTCTATCGACGAATTGACCTGTGACCACAGTTCCAATCAGCTGAGCCAACAAATAAGCACTGAATACCCACCCATAAAGATCCTCACCTTGTAGCTCTCGGGAAAGACCGGGGGCGATTGTCGTGACAGCCAAGCCTTCAAATGCTGTAGCAGTCACCACAAGAATAATACCAATCGTCAGCGCTCGATAATGCGTGCTCCAGATCCCTTCTGTGCTCATTATTTTCACTCCTTTTTTGTATATATTTGGCTTTGAAAGTTGTTATAAATACTGTTGCTACAACAACTAATTATATACAAAAAATGACATCCTGCAATGGTTTTTGTTTTTACAAGTTTTTCACGTTCTCATAAATGATATTGAGTGTTCTTCGGAATTGGTTCACTTCTTCTTCGGTCAATCCTGCAATGGTTTTCTCGTACGCTTCAATGGAGGGAGGAAGGACCTCGTCTTTTAAAAGTCGCCCTTTTTCCGTCAGATAGACGCGAAGGGAGCGGCGATCCTTTTTATCTGTTTCGCGATGAATGAACCCTCTTTCTTCCAGGAGGAAAAGCATCCGCGCGATATTCGTTTTATCTTTATAGGTGCGTTCTGCCAACTCGTTCTGGGTCAGACCTTCTTCTTCCCATAGCACGACAAATATCATCCACTGATCGATGGTGATGTTATACGGATTGCATACTTTTTGATAATAGTTGTTCAGTTTTAAATCCGTTCGTTTCACGATGACGCCGATATACTCATCCAATCTCATTGCGAAACCTCCTAGGTTAGGCAGTCAGGGCAACTGTTGATAAGACAACTATAAGGATGCTTCCGACAAGTGTCAATTTGCCGGGCTGATATGTTGGACGCATGAAAAAGCCAAATTTGCTCAAAATAACAGCGGGATTTAATACTTATCAAAAAGGAGAAGGAATAGATGACTCCAATGCTTAGGAAAGTAACTGTGTTGATGATTTGCGTGGCATTACTTGGTGTGCCGGGTATGGCAGCAGCCAAGGAATCGCAAGGAAATGTAAAGCAGGCAGAATGTATAAGGCCGAAAGAAGTAAAGCTACAGGGCGATATGCGCAGGCTCTGGATTGACCACTTGCTGTGGGACCATACCTATATGGTAAGCGCCTTAGCAGGGCTGGAAGACAAAGACGCCGTACAGGCACGTCTCTTGAAAAACCAGGTGGACATCGGGAACGCAATCAAGCCGTATTACGGAGAGGAAGCAGGTAAAAAGCTTACCGAATTGCTGACAGAGCATATTACGATAGGCGGCAAAATCATTGACGCAGCCAAAAAAGGCGATCAGGCTACCGTGGCAAAGCTGGATAAGGACTGGCACCGGAATGCAGATGATATCGCCAAGTTCTTAAGTAGCGCCAACCCCAATTGGAACGAGAAAGAACTAAAAGAGATGATGTACGTGCATCTGAAGCTGCTCACTGATAATCTCCAGGCGAGATTGAGAAAAGACTGGCAAGCGGATATTGCTGCGTTTGATCAAGGGGAGGATCATATCATCTCATTGGCGGATGTGCTGACAGCAGGCATCATTAAGCAGTTCCCGAACCAGTTCTAAAAGAACTTCCTTAACAAAAAGAACGCCAGCACTTGTCGTATCCCGTGCTGGCGTTTCTTTCTTTTTATGCTTGTGCCGTCTTTTTCAAATAAGCTCTCCATGTGATGCACCATTGATCAGGATCATCAAGCACGGACTCTAACACACGGTGACCTGTACTATTGTGCGGCGCTGTTTTGACAATCTCCGGGTTTTCATAAGCTTCCTGTGAAATATGGGTCAGTGCCGCAACGTATTCGTCGAGTTCTGCCATGGAATAGGACTCCGTCGGTTCCAGCGTAAACGGCTCCGGCACGACGTACGGGTGATGACTGGTCCAGTAATGGTGGGCAAAGTCGACCATCCGACGCTGAACATCGTATGTCGTGACGCCCGTGTCTTCTTTTAGCTGCTGCCAGCTGTAGCGAACCTGCTCCAGGCGTCGGCCTTGTATATAGGGCGCGCTCGCCCCGCGGATTTTCAGGATTTTGTGATAGAGATAGTTGTTGTTGAGGCAAGCGATCTCGGCAACTTCTTTCAAGCCGTCAGCACCAAGAGCACGGACCCAAGCGTAAGAGCGCAGGACAGCAGGCGGAACGCCGTAAAAGCTGCGGACTTTCCCGATACTGTTTTTCAAGTCACGTTTATAGAAGTAACGCTCTCCATCGAAGTCTACGATCGGTCCTGGAAGGAATGGCGCAAGCTCGGCAGTGACCCCGATGGCGCCTGTTGCAGGTCCGCCGCAAGCGTGTGGGACGGAGAAGGTTTTGTGCAAGTTGAAGAAGCACATGTCAAAGCCAGCTTCCAGCGCGCGGGTAATGCCGAGCAAGCCGTTGGCGTTTGCTTGGTCGTAGCAGCACAGTCCCCCTGCGGCGTGGACGACATCTGTGAACTCCTTGATGCGAGAGTTGTAAATGCCTGTATCCTCTGGATTCGCTACGGCAAAGGCAGCGGTTCGTTCCGAGACGAGGCCCTTTAGCGCTTCCAGATCAGGGTAGCCGTTTTCGTCAGCAGGTACATAAATGATTTTGAAGCCTTTGACTGCTGCCGTCGCGGCTTGGGACGGGTGGGAAAAATGGGTAGTAATAAACTCGTTGCGCAGCTCTCCCTCACCGCGAGATTCGTGGTATTTGCGCACGATAGAGGCTTGGGTAAACAACGCCTGTGTGCCGCTGCCCGGTTGGAACGAGAATTTGTCCATTCCCGAAATCTCGCGCAGGTACAGATCGAGCTGATACGTCATCTCCAGCATCCCTTGGACAGTGGACTCGTCTTGCAACGGATGCAGCTCCGCCATTTTCGGCGAGCGCACGAAGCGTTCATTGATTTTCGGAGAGTATTTCATCGTGCAGGTGCCTTGCCCGATCTCTACGTTAAAATCCGACCCCAGAACTTCCTGCGAAATGCGGGAGTAATGACGGATCACGCGGTACTGACTGATCTCGGGAAGATTCGGCCGTTTTTTCCGGCGCAGGCTGTCTGGCAGCGAAGAGATGCCATCGCCTACGGTCTCAACGATTTGTGGCTCGACGGGTGGTACCTCGACGCCACGCTCACCGGGCTGGCTCAGCTCGAAAATGACAGGTTCATCCCACTTTGCTTGGTGAAAACGGCGTACCTTATGGTCTCTCGGAATCCGTTTCATTTTGTCGATGGTTCCTTCGGATGTTTTCATGGTCGGTTTCCTCCTTTTACACGATGTTTTTTATGGCGGTGACGAGTGTATCAATATCCTCCTGGGTATGAACCTCCGTGACGCAGTAGAGCGCACATTGACCCAATTCCGGGTAGTGTTCAGTCAAATCAACTCCGCCGAAAATTCCTTTGGCGAGAAGCGTAGCGTTGATGTCTTTGACGGTTTTGCCTGTTTGGGAGAAGTCGATCACGAACTCCTTGAAGAAAGGAGCGGAGAATTTGGCCTCGACTCCGGGAATAGAAGAGAGCTGTTTGGCGGCGTATTGGGAGCGCTGCATGATGCCTTGCCCGATTTCTTCCATGCCTACAGGTCCCATCGTCGCCAAGTACACGCCTGCGGTAATGCCCCATAGCGCGGTTTGCGTTCCGACGGACTCCTTGCCTTTTTCACGTTTGGCAAAAGAGGTGCGGTCGTACGCGACATCTCCGAAGCCGTATTCGCCTTCGACCTCTGTCGGAGCGATTCCAAACAAGCGGGACGGATATTCCATGACGTAGGTCGGATCGTCATGCGCCGCAATAAAGCCGGATTGCCCACCGCCGTAATGCATGTGTACGCCAAGCGGCTGCAAATCTCCGCACACGATGTCCGCGCCGTAATTCGCCGGAGCTTCCATCACGCCGAGAGAGATGGGATCGACGCCGACTACGCAAATGGCACCGGCTGCATGAGCCAAGTCTGCGATCATCTGTCCGTTTACTTCCACAGAGCCGAGGAAGGTCGGGTTTTCGAAGTAAACCGCTGCTGTATCTACACTGAGCTTTGCTTTTAGATCATTCAGGTCAAGTCTGCCTGTTTCGTTCTCAAAATCGATCAAGGTGACGGTGAGATCAGGAGACGTATAGTTTTTGATGATCATGAGCTTGTCGGGATGGATATTTCTCGAAACCAATAGCTCGGTGCGTTTGGTGATACGTGCGGCCATGCGCAGAGCAGTAGAAGCAGCCTGTGCCCAGTCAAAAGTCGGAACGTTCACGACATCCATATCGACAAGCTCAGCTACGAGGCTTTGGTACTCGAACAACGCCTGAAAGCGCCCTTTGTCTTCATAAGGCTCACCAGCATAGGCGGTCACAAACTCTGCGCGGGAGTTGATTTCATCACAGACAGCCGGAACAAAATGCGGCCAGCAGCCTGCGCCGAGAAAGCTGATATTTTCTTTCGTCGTTTTGTTTTTGTTCATCAGCTGGTTGACGTGGCGCTCCAGCTCATATTCTGTCAAAGCTTTCGGGATGTTCATTTTGTCTTTTAGGCGCAGCTCTTCGGGAATGTCCGCATAGATATCCTCGATGCTGGAAAAGCCGATTTCGGTAAGCATTTTCTCTTTAACTTCAGGTGCAGAATTCGGAATATACGGGTGGGCATAACGCTGTACGCTCATCTCAGGTTCCTCCATCTCTTCGTTGGAATATTCAGTCGGAATAACGAAAAATTAAGCTAAACCGCCGCCGTCGACGACCAGTACGGAACCCGTCACCCAGGAAGACAGATCGCTGGCAAAGAACAGGACAGCATTGGCAATATCTTGCGGAGAACCGAGACGCTCCAGCGGACGTCCTTGGGCGGAGGAGACGAGGAATGCTCCTTCTTCCTTTTCTAGCTGACGCGCTTCTTCACGCAACAAAGGTGTGTCGGTATCGCCGGGTGACACGCAATTCACACGGATGTTTTCCGGACCGTGGTCAATCGCCATCGCCCGCGTCAGGTTGACGACGCCTGCTTTTGCCGCGCAGTAGGCCGCCGCCTTGTCACCGCCCTTGATGCCCCAGCCAGAGCCTGTGTTAATAATGCTGCCTCCGCCTGTTTTCGCCATGATCGGAATGACGAATTTGGAGAGGTTGTAAGCCCCCTTCAAGGAGACATCGACGACCAGATCCCACTCGTCCTCTTCCAGCTCGACGACCGTCTTTCTTCTAATCACGCCTGCGTTGTTGAACAAGATATCGATACGACCGTACGCTTCCTCGATCGCTTGCGTTACTTCACGACAATCCTGTTGGGAAACTACATTGCATGTAAAATAACGGGCTGACCCGCCCTCTGCTACGATTTCTTGTGCCGCTTTTTCCCCGAGCTCCTCGTTGATATCAAGCAGCATAACGTTTACTCCAAATTGGGCCAGTCGTTTCGCTGTGGCAAGTCCGATACCGGAAGCAGCACCTGTCACCAAGGCTACCTTTCCTTGCAGATGGAATACCTCGTTCGTGTTTACCATGGTTGATCACTCCCCCTAGATGAAAAGTTTATATTGCAATCACTGTGCCAAGTGCGGAGCGAATCCCGTTGGGTAACATGCTCCTTACTGGATCGCCAAAAAAGACGATTTTCCAAAGTTCCGACTGTGCTTCGTACCGTCACGGCGGTGACAAAAGTGGCAATGAGTTGTCATGATTGGCAAACATCGGTGGCAAAATATTTGTGAACTGTCTAAATATTTCATAAAATAGAGGGTAAGGACAATAAGCAGGGAGGGTATCCATGGTTTCGTTGGATCTGTGCAAACCAGCCATCGAAAAGGTCATTACAAGCATTTCAGATATATTGAACGTGGATGCAGCGGTGATTAACGAGCGAGGCCTCTTGGTCGTGAGTACGGAGCGCTACTTGAAACAAAAAGGGGAAAATGTGCATGTGCCCTCGATTGAATTCGTGTTGGCAAAAGGACAGTATGTGGTAGACAAACCCGGCTCCATGGAAATGTGCAAAGGATGCCGTTTTCTCGACAGCTGCCCCGCCAAAGTCGAGCTGCTCTCTTCTATTAAGGTAGCCAATCATGCAATTGGGGTCGTTTCTCTCACATCCTTTACGAAGGAAGGACAAAATCGCCTGTCCAAGCATACAGAGAGATACCAGCAAATCCTGACAGAAGTCAGCGAGATGATTACAGCGATTGTACAGTCCCATGCGACGAGACAGATCGAATCATCTGATGACTCCATGCGGCTGTTGGAGGGAGCACTGGATACCGTTGCGGATGCGTACTTCACCTTTGACCGAAGTGGCAATGTCATTCACACAAACGCCAGCGCACGTAGATTGCTGTCCCAACATGAACTGCTACCAGCAGAGGTTTCACGGATGCTGCTGCCGTCATTATCCGGAATGGCCGCGCATTCCTTGCCGATCGCAAATTGTCTCGTTGACAAGCTGGACGCACCGACCGAGGCCACGCCGATCATCGTCAACAATCAGCTCATCGGCGGCGTGCTCCGCGTGCAGAGGGGATCGCTAACCGTTCCGCGTTTGATGGATCATCAAGGGAGCCGCTCTCCTAGCAAAACGGATAGCCTTGCTCAAATCGTGGGAAACAGCCCAGCCATCAAGCAGGTCAAAGAAATGGCGATGAAAATCGGTAACAGCAACTCCACGGTACTGATTACCGGCGAAACAGGGACAGGCAAAGGGCATCTGGCAAAAGCGATTCACGAAGCAAGCACGCGGGCTTACTACCCGTTTGTCGCCATCAATTGTGCCAGCATTCCGGAAAATCTGTTCGAAAGCGAATTGTTCGGTTACGAGGACGGCGCGTTTACCGGAGCCAAAAAGGGAGGAAGGCCTGGGCGGTTCGAAATGGCAGAGGGAGGTACGCTTTTTCTGGATGAAATCGGCGATATGCCGCTCTCGTTGCAGGCAAAGCTACTGCGCGTCTTGCAGGAAAAGGTCGTGGAACGCATTGGCGGCACGCGGTCGTTTCCCATTAATGTACGAATCATTGCGGCGACGAATCAGAACCTGGAGGAGCTCGTGGAGAAAAAAGCGTTTCGTGCCGATCTGTACTATCGGTTGAACGTCATTCCGATACACGTCCCGTCTCTCGCAGAGCGCAAGGAAGACATCGAGCTTTTGGCTGTTTCATTTATGGAAAAGTACGGAGAACAAGCAGGACGCACCTTCTTCGGAATAGCACGAGAGGCGATCAACCTGCTCACATGCTATCACTGGCCGGGCAATGTGCGGGAGCTGGAAAACGCCATCGAGTACGCCATGAACATGGAGCAAGACACGGTTCTGACTGCGGACAGCTTGCCTCCGCGCCTTCGTGCTCGTCCTCTTGTGGCTCCTTCGCATTCAGGTCCAGCTATCAAAGCGAGGGTCGCCGATGCACAGGCAGACGCCATTCGCGCTTCCCTTCAAAGGCACGGCAGTGATTTGAAAGGAAAGCAGCGGGTAGCAGAAGAACTCGGGATTGGGCTCCGCACTTTGTATCGGAAGCTAAAGCTGCTCGGTATTTAAGGAATTCGGGCAGGAGCTTGGTGTAAACTTGTGGGAGAAACGATGTGGGGGGAAGAAGCATGAGTGAACTAAATGCCTTATTTCGGAAAAGAATCGGCATGCCTGAAAATGAAACGATTACCTTCGATACATTGGATCGCCTCC
Source organism: Brevibacillus schisleri (assembly GCF_055685845.1). Taxonomy (NCBI): domain Bacteria; kingdom Bacillati; phylum Bacillota; class Bacilli; order Caryophanales; family Paenibacillaceae; genus Brevibacillus; species Brevibacillus schisleri. Next base: position 6,492,628 of record NZ_JBVNDM010000001.1, on the reverse strand, counting down.
TTGATCTGACAGCATTGGCGATTCCTTTTGAAAACCTGTGCGTTATAGATGAGCGAACGAGTGTAATCTCCAGACAGTCCATTATGGAGAAGATATTGGTCAGAAACGAAGGCGGTCTCTGCTACGAGCTCAATCCGATGCTGTATTTCTTCTTGCTGGAAAATGGCTTTGACACCCATCTGATTCGCGGCGTTGTTTACAGGCATGACGTTGGCGAGTATTACACGATTGGCCGGACGCATGCCACGATTTTGCTTACACATGAGGGGCAAACGTATTTGCTCGACACGGGCTTCGGTTCGAACCTGCCGTTGAAGCCTGTTCCGTTAACCGGGGAGACCGTGTCTTCGCGCAATGGTGAGTTTCGGATCAAGAAAGAGCAGACGGAGTATGGCGATTATGTACTCGAAATGAAGCTGCGGCACAAGGATAAGGACTGGAGGATCGGCTATACGTTTGATTCGCAGAAGCTGGTGACGGATGAAACGGAATTAAACGAGATTCAGACGATTATAGATGATCATGAACAGTCTCCCTTCAACAAAAGCCCTTTGCTTACGAAGCTGACGGAGAGGGGCAATGTTACGTTGACGAATACGTCCTTTACGCAATGGGTGGATGGAGTCGTTACCAAAGAGGAAATCGATAACGAGAAATTCAAAGAGCTGGCGAAACAGCACTTTGGGTTGTAAAAAAATATGAATAACGTATGGTTGCTTAGCTTCGTCAGTTTTTTCACAGACATGGGTACATACATGGTTACCCCGTTAATTCCGATCTTTCTTGCCTCCTCTTGGTCCTATAATTATTGGGATCATCGATGGGGTTTCCGAGGCTCTGACCAGTTTGCTCAAGTTCGTTTCCGGTTATGTTTCCGATCGTTCCAAGAAACGAAAATCGTTAGCCATACTGGGGTACGGACTATCTGGGATCGGCAGGATATTCCTCGTGATTTTACTTGTTTTTTGGAGCTGGAGAACCCGGCTGTGAAGTGAATCTGTTTGGGGTCGGCATACAGCTCGAGCATTTTGACCATGGTGTATCCGTAGCGGGGTACCTCTGTCTCCTGTAAATAAGTCAAAGCCAAGGCATCACAAGCCATTTCCTGATCCTGACGCATGCGGGAAGCGGCGTACCATAACAGCGGGTTGAACCAGTTGAGGATCAGCAGCACGCTCATGATGCTGTTCACAGGAATATCTCGTCTTTTCCAATGCGCCAGCTCATGTAAAAAGATGTGACGCAGCTCATGCTCATTGAGCTTGTCTAAAAGATTTGCCGGCAGCCAAATTTGCGGTCGCCAGAATCCCATCAAGGCTGGGCTTGTCATCTGATGACTCATGCGCAGGGGAATGGATTTGGAGATGCCCATCTGCTTTTGGCAGTGGGAAAAGACGCGCAAAACAGCTTCATCCTGTACGAACACATCGTTTTTTAGCTGAGAGAGCAATTGGTATGTACTGCGAGTCATGGTGATAGCGAAAATGGCGACACCGCCGATCCAGATGAGGGAAAGCAGGCTGATCCAGGAAAAGCTCGCTTCGTTTGCCAGAGAGCCATCTGGTTGGAGGGCAGATTCATCTTGATGCAGGGCCTCTGTAGCGAGAACAATCGGTTCTGTAGGCGGGGGCGCTTCCTGCATGGATGTCCAAGGCAAAGGAGGCAGCCAGTTATAAAAACTGATCGAGCTGTCTATCGACCAAGGAACCGCGAGCTTCCAGAGAAGCAGGAACCATACGGCGTGGTGCCAGCGGATGGAGAAATGCTTTTTGCCGAGCTGCTGACAGAGCAAGATCAGGAGGACAAGAAGACTGGCCTCGATGGAGTTATACAGTGTCCACGTAAATGCTTGATTGAGGGTGAGTGTGAGCCATTGCCAATCCACCAGCTTATGTCTCCTTTTCGGAAAGGATTTTTTTTAGCTCGTCAATCTCGTGGGGGGAGAGCTTTTCCTCTTTTAAAAAGTGAACCAGCATGGGCTTTAAGCCCCGCCGTACACGCGCTGCAAAAAGGATTGGCGCTCTTGGCGCTTGCATTCTTCCTCAGTGAGCACAGGAGAGTAATAGTAGACGCGATTGACCTGCTCATAAGTGAGAATGCCCTTTTGCAACAGGCGGCTGAGCAAGGTTTTGATTGTGTTGTCTTTCCACGTCTTATTGTCTCGCAGGGCGTGGATGACATCGGCTGCTGTAGCGGGTGACTTTGCCCAGATGACCTTCATAATTTCCCACTCGGCATCCGAGATTCGCGGTTGCTCGTCCAAGTAAGACACCTCCCTCGATTACATTTGTAATCGTTGATTCTGTTTTAAAGATTACACTTGTAGTCGTCGGGTGTCAACTATCATTTTTGTAAATCCGTTCCAGAGGAGCATCATTGGAAGATGACGAACGAATTGATACACTGAAGAAAAAACGGATAAAGGCTGTGATAGAGATGAATCTGGCCGAGCAGTTTGGCGAAATGGATATGTATTTGTTTGATCAGTTGTTAAAGGGAAGGGTTACGAAGGAAATGCAGATACTCGATGCCGGTTGCGGTTCGGGGCGGAATTTGGTCTACTTTTTGCGAAATGGCTATCCGGTATATGCGGTTGACCAATCGGAAAAGGCCATCGAGGCTGTACAACGAATGGCATCGCAACTGGCGCCGAGCTGGTCAGCGGAGCACGCTCGTGTGGAACCGATTGAGAGCATGAGCTTTGAAAACGAAAGCTTCGATTTTATCATCAGTAATGCCGTACTACACTTTGCTGAAAACGAAGAGCATTTTCACCAGATGCTAGAGGAACTGTGGCGGGTATTGAAGCCAGGAGGCATTTTATTCATGCGTCTTGCTTCCTCGATTGGGATTGAGGATGCTGTACAGCCACTAGGAAACGAACGTTATTTGTTGCCGGACGGAAGCACTCGTTTTCTCGTAAATGAACGGACGATGGTAGGCATGACGGAAAAACTGCAAGGCGTGTTCCTGGAGCCAATCAAAACGGTGAATGTAGCCGGGCAGCGTTGCATGAGTACGTGGGTAATCAAAAAGAATGGCTAAGCACCAAAAGCCGCCTTCCTGTAGGAGAGGCGGCGTCTTTTTTCTCACTCAAAAATCACGTGTCTGATCAAAAATAGTAAAAAGATCGTCCACATCTACTTCTACACCCGCAGTAGCCAAATTCTGTTTTGCCGACTGAAGCAGCTCATCGAGCACAACGAAAATTTCTTCCCGTTCAACCGTTTCAATAAAGCCAGTCCGGCGATCCATTTTGTTGAAAGCCTCTGTGTACTCTTTGACCAATGCACGCAAAGCAGTTTGTATTTCTTCCGTATTTGTCGCGTCTTCGCTGCTTTGCTTTTCGAGCGCGCTGATCGCGGTGTTCATTTTTTTATACAGACTGGCAGCCTTGTTGGCGTGGGTTGTTGAGATGTGCTCCCTGCCATCCCAATCGCGAAACGGATTGGTCAAATTATTGGCCAGCCATTCGGGCTTGCGCGGCTTGGTGATGGACAAATCCAGCCCATTTTTCACTTCTTTTTTGTAGGCGGCTTTAATGGTCTTGGCCGCTTCCGCCGGGAGGCTCGTCATCCAGAGCGAGGAGAGCTTGGGACATTGATCTGGCGAAGGGAACTCGTCCCCGGAGAAGCCAAACAGATCGTAGGTCGTAAACGTCAGTAGCTCCTTCAAGTGCTTGATACTGCCCAGATTGCTGAGGGTACCAGGCTTGCCCCGCAGACGGATGTCCTGAAGCGAAGGATAGCGTTGGACGAGTGGCTGCAAGTCCAGCTCCACTACATCATGCAGATTGAGTCCTCCTAGCTGGTCGAGTCCACGGTGAAGCGGCAGCGAATCTGAGAATGTGGCGGTTAGCCAATGCCCATCCTGCTCGGCATCTATGAACAGGTTGGATGAAATGTCCTTGCCCAGTATGAGATCTCTTAGACAATCGTTCAGATGGAGTGACTCCAGCCCGTCCGCGTTTTGGAGAGAGAATTTACTGAGATGGCTTCCTGTCAGATCTAGAGAGGAGCCATTGGCTTTTTCTAGGTGAAGCTCCAGAATAAACGGATTGCTTTTGACAAAGGCAAGCAAGGAATCGGTCGGCTCCTCTGCATAGATTCTTGTCAGGCAAGGGAGCTTTTCCAATTCAGAGATGTCCGTCAGGCTTCGCAGGAGGTCAGCATGAATGACGTTGTTAGATCGGCGCAGGCTCGTTCCGCCCAGCGAAATCATCTGGTCATCCTTTGCGGCCTGTTTAAACTGCTTGCGACGTTCCTCGGGAATTTGATTCCACTTGTGTTGACGGTACAGGCTCCCTCCGACATCCCAACTGCCGTAACTCCTCGTCTCTTCTGTCACGAGAGGTGGTATATTCCTTACTTTTATGTAGCCTTTGGGCACTGCTGGATCAACATACATGTGATCGAGTTTGTTGTTCCAGAAGAAGTAGTCGCAATATAAGGGCTTCATCTGGTACAGCTCTGATTCATCAGGCAATGTATCGCTGCTCCAGTCCAGCTCGAGGATACTGATGAGGTTGGATTTACTCGAGCCAGACTCTTTTATCGATGTGACCTGGCAGGCTGTGTACTTTTGGAGCTTCTCGACAAAAACACAGTAGATGTCTCCGACTGTGGGTGTCATTCCTACCATCCTTTCTATCTTGCAGAGCTTGTTATTATCGCCATTTTTACATATTTTTCATAGGTTGTCGTTGTTCTTGCTGTTTTCTATAATGAAAAAATAAACACAGATCGGACATAACGGCGTGTGAGAGGCGGCGAAGAGATGAAGAAAGAAGAGAGCACACAAAAGTGGATGAGCCGCGTATTGGAAGCCATTGTTGAAACGTCTCGCGATCATTTGTTAATCACGGACCATGAGGGGTACATCCGGTTGGTTGGCGATTCGTCCTATGAAGTGTACGGCATCGGGAAGGAAGAGCTCTTGGGCAAGAACGTCATCGAGCTGGAAAAAAGGAAAGTCTTTTCTCCATCTGTCACGCGAAAAGTCATGGATGCCAAGACGCCGCAGACGATCATGCAGGAAATACCCGGCGGTCGAAAGCTGATGGTGACGGCATTTCCCGTCTGGAACGAGGATGGCAGCATGCATTCGGTCATCAGCTATTCCCATGACCTGACTGAAATTATGGAATTGAAACGGCGCTACGAAGGTCTGACTGAGCAGCTCAAGCAGTTTGAAACCGAGATTGAGGAACTGCGCGAAAAGCACCAGGAGGGCTTCGTGGCAGTGAGTCAACCGATGCAAGCCATTGAGCGTCTCATCAAAAAGGTGGCGGCTGTCGATTCGACTGTCCTGATCCTCGGGGAATCGGGTGTCGGGAAAAATGTGATCGCAAAAGAGATTCATCGCAATAGTCGTCGTGCGGGTGGACAATTCGTGGAGATCAACTGTGGCTCGATCCCGGAGGGCTTGCTGGAATCCGAGCTGTTTGGCTATGAGGCTGGTTCGTTTACAGGAGCCGCCAAGCAGGGCAAGCAAGGGATTATCGAGATGGCGAACCAAGGGACTCTCCTCTTGGATGAGCTGGGGGAACTGCCGCTGACGTTGCAGGCCAAGCTATTGAAGGTAATTCAAGAAAAACGACTGCAACGCGTTGGGAGCACACAGTACCGCGACGTGGATTTTCGTTTGATTGCCGCGACCAATCGCGATTTGGAAAAGATGGTGAAGGAAGGAAAGTTCCGACAAGACCTGTATTTCCGTCTGAATGTTGTCCCAATCCACGTCCCGCCGTTGCGAAATCGGCCAGAGGATATCGCAGCTCTCCTGAAGCGCGTCGTGCGCTCGCTCAATGAACGATACGGAATGGACAAGCGTCTGGACCCTGCTGTAACACATGCCTTGATGCAGTACGAGTGGCCGGGAAATGTCCGCGAGCTGGAGAACGTCTTGGAGAGAATGGTGGTCACAGCGGACGAAGAGGTAATCACTTCTTCGCATCTACCTGCGGAAATCAGGTTGGCAGGACAAGAGCAGGCAGCCATGGAGCCGAGTCTGGCTACTTCCAAGATGTCGCTTCGGGAGGCACTGGAGCAGGTAGAGGAAAAATGGCTGCGCTATGCATCCGAGCACTGCCGGACCACGGGAGAAATCGCGGAGTTTCTCGGCATTAGCCAGCCCTCTGTCGTACGGAAGCTGCAAAAGTATCGGATTCGCTCTAAGTAATTCAAAAATGAATATTTTATTCAAAAATGAATCGAGCATTTAAGTGTTTTTGATTCATTTTTGAATAATTTGATATACACGTAGTGAGGGAAACGTGATTTCATCATGCTCTGGCGTTTGGCATAGGTATTGCTACATATCGTAGTTGAGTTTACAAGCAAGCAATCCAACCAATACCATCTCGAACGAGGAGAGGAAACCATATGTCCAAACAACGTCAATTTGTAAACGTAGCTGCAGGTGTGCCAGGTCCTAAGGGAGCGGCCCTGATTGAAAAAAGAAAACAGTTCGTTCCAAAAGGTGTCGGCAACAACACCCCTGTTTTTGTAGAGTCAGCTTCAGGTGCATTGGTTACGGATGTAGATGGCAATACGTACATCGATTTTGCCGGAGCGATCGGGACACTGAATGCCGGACACTGCCCGCCGGAAGTAGTTGAGGCACTGAAAGCGCAACTCGACAAATACATTCATCCTTGCTTCCATGTAGGGATGTATGAGCCATATGTGGCCTTGGCTGAGAAGCTGACGCAAATCACCCCAGGCAGCTTTGAAAAGAAGACGATGCTCGCAAACAGCGGAGCAGAAGCAGTAGAGAACGCGGTGAAAATCGCCCGTAAATACACAGGACGCCCAGGCATCATTTCTTTTAGCCGCGGCTTCCATGGTCGTACGCTTCTCGGCATGTCCCTGACTTCCAAAGTGAAGCCGTACAAATTCCAGATGGGTCCATTCGCTCCCGCTACGTATAAAGCGCAATTCCCGTATCCACTGAATAAGCCAGAATCCATGACAGATGATGAGTACGCGCAATTCTGCGTGCGTCAGTTCGAGGACTTCCTCTTGACTGAGGTTGCACCGGAAGAAGTGGCTGCCGTGATTATGGAACCGATTCAGGGAGAAGGCGGCTTTATTGTTCCGCCTGTGTCCTTCGTTCAAGGTGTCTATAACATTTGTAAAAAGCATCAAATCCTGTTTATTTCCGATGAAATTCAAACAGGCTTCGGTCGTACTGGCGCCATGTTTGCTTCTACTCATTTCGGTATTGAGCCAGATATCATCACCATGTCCAAATCCATCGCGGCAGGCTTGCCCATCTCTGCGGTTACGGGACGCGCAGAAATCATGGACGCGCCAAACCCGGGTGAGATCGGCGGTACCTATGGAGGAAGCCCGCTTGGCTGCGTAGCGGCGTTGGCAGTCATTGAGAAAATGGAGCGCGAAGACCTGTCTGGCCGTGCACAGGTGATCGGGGACAAGATCAAAGCGCATTTCCACGCGTTGCAAAAAGATTTCCCTGTAATCGCAGAGGTGCGCGGACTGGGTGCAATGTGCGCCGTAGAATTTATCGATCCCACAACCAAACAACCGGCGAAGGAGCTCGTTGCTGGCTTGACCAAAGGCTGCTACGAGTCTGGCGTCATCGTGCTTTCTGCTGGCGTCCACAGCAACGTGCTGCGCTTCTTGTCTCCACTGGTTATTACAGACGAGCAACTGGAAGAGGCGCTGGACATTATGACGGATGTTCTGAAAAGCCAATACGTGACGAACTAAAACGCCCGAGGGGGGTCTCCATACTCATGAAAAAGCATCTCTACATCAACGGAAAATGGAAAGAAGCAAAAGAATACACGCCGCTCTACTCCCCTTATTCCGGGGAGCTGCTGGCTGAAATCGCTCAGGCAGATGATCATGACGTCGACGAAGCAATTAAGGCGGCAAAAGCTGCTGCCAAAGTTATGGCAAAAATGCCAGCGAGTCAGCGAGCTTTGATACTAGAGAAGGCTGCTGCGATTATGGAAGCACACAAGGAGGAATTGGCGGTCATCCTCGCACAGGAAGCCGCCAAGCCACTTCGCACAGGTCGTGTAGAAATCGCTCGGACAATCCAGACCTACAAGTTCGCGGCGGAAGAAGCGAAGCGCATTCACGGAGAGACAGTGCCGCTCGATGCAGCACCGGGTGGTGAAGGTCGTCTTGCTTTTACAGTACGCAAACCGATTGGCGTCGTCGGCGCGATCACGCCTTTTAACTTTCCGTTCAATCTCGTGGCGCACAAGGTCGGGCCCGCCATTGCAGCAGGAAATACCGTCGTGCTGAAGCCAGCGAGTCAGACGCCGCTTAGCTCACTGATCTTGGCTGATATTTTCGCAGAGGCAGGCTTGCCAGCAGGAGCGCTCAATATTTTGCCTGGAAAAGGCGCAGTCGTAGGCGAAAGGCTGGTCAGTGACAGCCGAATTGCCGCAATTACGTTTACGGGAAGCCCTGCAGTTGGAATCGCCATGAAAAACAAAGCGGGACTCAAGCGTGTGACCTTGGAGCTTGGCTCCAACTCCGCAGTGATCATCGACCACAACGTAGAAATTACGCAAGCGTTGATTGATCGTTGCGTGACGGGTGCCTTTTCCTTTAGTGGTCAAGTGTGCATCTCGCTGCAACGCGTCTATATACACCAGAGCAAGTACGAAGAATTCCTGGAGAAGTTTAAGATTGGCACAGAAAAGCTCGTGCTGGGTGATCCGCTGAACGAAGCGACAGATATGTCCTCCGTGATCTCCGCCAAGGATCATGAACGCATGGGCGCATGGGTACAGGAAGCAGTAGAAGCAGGCGCACACGTAGTTACTGGCGGGAAGCCTGTCAGTGACAATCTCTTTGCCCCTACGATTCTGACCAATGTGGGTGCGAATGTTGCCGTCTCTTGCCAAGAGGTATTCGGTCCAATCGTAGTCGTTACACCGTTTGAGACGATGGACGAAGCGATTGAAGCGGTAAACGACTCCCGATTCGGCTTGCAGGCAGGCATCTATACGAGTGACATTCACGCGGCTATGCGGGCAGCGGAAGAGCTGGAGGTCGGAGGCGTGATGATCAACGACATCCCGACCTTCCGCGTAGACAACATGCCGTATGGCGGTGTGAAAGACAGTGGTTTTGGCCGCGAAGGTATCAAGTACGCGGTCGAGGAATTAACGGAACTAAAATTAATCGCGATCAAGCTGTAACAGCGAATGACGGGCCAGATGAGGCTCGTCTTTTTTTTTTGAAAATAGCGTCTTGAAGAAAATTTTTCCTATATCCATAAATTGTCATATATGAAACCGCTTCATAAAGTTGTTTGGTTTAGAAGATTATGTTAGTCTAGCGTGTGGAGGCAGACTATGTTCATTTTTGCGGAGGAGTGTTTGATTACACTTGGCTTGTTGCGCAGATGAAATAGTCGTTTTTTTATGCGTAAAGGGCATTTCTTACATGAAAAGGGGACAATCATGATTAGTCATTGGAAAGGGGCCAGTGGGTTCCGATTATTTCACTGGATCTCCCTGGTAGCGATCGTGGCATTGTTGGCAGGCTGTTCACCGTTTCAGGGGAATGAAAACGGTGCAGATAAGGGGCCTGCGCCAGCCAAACCTGAAAAAATCGAGCGTTACCAAGGGGAAAAGAGCAAGGCAGTGTCGATGGTCTACACGACGCAAAGACAGCTTGCTCTTACTTTTAATGGGATGGCGGATAAGGACACGATGAAAAGATTGCTAGATGAGTTGGACAAGTACCACATCAAGGCAGCTTTTTTCATGCCAGGAATGAGAGTGGCTGAGGAGCCTGACATTGCGCGAGAAATTGTCGCCAGAGGTCACGAGATTGAAAACAATACGTTGAACAAATCGGACTTGCAGGGCCAACCTTACGAGAAAATGTACCAAGACATCGAGTTGACCAATGAGGTCATTCAAAGAGAAACGGGCCAAACACCGCGGTATGTCAGAACGAAGTCGGGTGAATACAACGACGATCTCCGTTTGGTAGCTGCTCACAATGGACAAGAAGCCGTCGTGTCCTCTAGTCTGTTTCTGCACAATTGGCAAAAAGAGACGGAAGCTGACAAGAGACACTATTTACGAAAATATATGAATCGCGGCGGCATCATTGAGATGGATACAGAAGAGAACAAGTCTGTAATCGAAAACATCCGTCTTCTCGCAGAGGCAGCTACTGATGTCGGATACAGATTTGTCCCATTACATAAGTTGATTGCACAAGGTCAGGAGCGTAAGCCGCTGAAAGAAATTCCAGGTTTTGATGCAGCCAAAATGAATGCGGTGTATTACGAAGCCAAGCCAAATCTCATCTACCGAAAAGAAACAGACAAAAAGATGGTCGCCTTATCCTTCGATGATTGGGGTACGGATCAAACGGTTACGAAGATTCTCGATATTTTGGACAAAAAAGGAGTAAAGGCTTCGTTTTTCCTTCGCGCAGATGGTGTAGAGCGAAATCCAAACTTGGCGAGAGCGATTGCGGAAGCGGGACACGACGTAGCCAATCACACCTATTCTCATCCGGTGAATACCAAAATTGCGCCGGAAGAATTGCAAAAAGAGATTGTCAAAGCCCATCAGATCATTACCGAAGCAATTCAGCAGAAGCCGACGATGTATTTCAGACCGCCAACCGGGGCGTTCGACGAACAGACACTCAAGGCGATTGCAGCAACGGGCTACAAGGATATTACGATTTATGATGTGACGCCGTCCGATTACGACAAGAAACGAAGTGCAGACGATATCGTCAAAGACATTATGGAGCAGACGCGGAGCGGAAGCGTGATTCTACTACATATGCTCGATGACATTCACACAATAGAGGCGTTGCCAATCGTAATTGACCAGCTAAGAAGCAAAGGATACACACTTGTACCCATGACAGAGATGTTTGGCCAATAAAGCCCAAAATAAAACAGGGAGAGGGAGCCAGCTTATGAATTTGTACGAAGGGATTGTGGAGAGGAAGGAAAAAATTGCTGTCGTCGGTCTTGGGTACGTAGGCTTGCCGATAGCGATGGCACTTTCCAAACGTGCTTCTGTGATTGGATTTGATGTAAACAAAGAGAAGGTAGCAGCCTATCAAAAGGGAAACTTTCATGATGCGGACGTGGATCAGGAGCTGACGAGTGAAGCTGCTATTGAATTCACATCAGATGAAAATAGATTGCAGGAAGCGGGATTTTTTATCGTCGCCGTGCCGACCCCGGTCAAAAGCGGTAATGTTCCAGACCTGAAATATGTAGAAAGCGCGTCCCGCATGGTGGGCAGACAGTTGAAAAAAGGGTCAGTCGTTGTCTTTGAATCAACGGTTTATCCTGGGGCAACCGAAGATGTCTGCTTGCCGATTTTGGAGACGGAATCGGGCATGCGTTGTGGTATAGACTTCAAGATCGGCTATTCACCAGAACGCATCAACCCGGGAGACAAAGTAAATCGCCTGGAAAACATCGTCAAGATCGTATCGGGGATGGATGAAGAAACACTTGGAATCGTAGCAAGCGTCTACGAGCTCGTGATCAAGGCGGGCGTTTATCGAGCGGAAAGCATCAAGGTAGCGGAAGCGGCAAAAGTCATTGAAAATGCTCAGCGGGATGTCAATATTGCGTTTATGAATGAGCTGGCGATGCTGTTCAATCAGATGGATATTCCGACAAAAGCAGTATTGCAAGCGGCAGGGACCAAATGGAACTTCCTCCCTTTTGCACCGGGGTTGGTCGGCGGGCATTGCATTGGTATTGACCCTTACTATTTAACGTACAAAGCAGAAGACAGCGGCTATCGCTCCCGCATCATTTTGGCAGCCAGACACATTAATGATGGCATGGGGAAATATGTCGCCCAACAGATTATTAAGATGGCCGTTCGCGCGAAGCTCGATCTTCAAAATGTAAGGATTGGCATATTAGGCCTGTCCTACAAAGAAGATTGCGCAGATATTCGAAATACAAAGGTGACAGATATTATTGGGGAATTGAAAGAATACGGCATGAATCCGTTAGTCGTAGACCCGATGGTGAATCCGCGGGAGGCATTCGAGGAATACGGCATCGAGCTGTCAGAGATGAAGGCTCTCCACGACTTGGACATTGTGGTTGTAGCGGTCCCGCATGTTCCCTTTGCCCAGATGGAAGTCGCTGAATTTGCCACGATGTACGGCAAGAATGCGGCAAAAATCATGATCGATATAAAAGAGATTTATTCCAAAGCTGACTTTGTAAACAGTGGATTTCATTACTGGAGCTTATAAAGCAGTGGAGGGGAGAGAGCGGCAGTGATGAAACAGTTGATCGAGAAAATAAAGCCAAAAAAGAAAGAGAAAATCGAAGAAGTACTGACGGTTTCCAAAACAGAGAGACGCGTGCTGTCGAATGTGCCAGATCCGGAGAAAATTCGTGTCCAAGTGGACCGCCGCGGTGCTAAAGATTCGGATGAGTCAGGAAAGCTGGAGGACCCGGAATACCTGAATCGCATTCGGATGCTGAGTCTGCGTTATATGGCGGATTTCCCGGTGACGCTATTGACCAAAAAACAGCGGATCAAGGACGGAATCAAGGCCAGAGCCGTGGACATTTCTTCGACTGGACTATTAGTTGAATTAGATTCGGAGAGGGAAGACATCCAGGTGGGACAAGTGTTTATGATCCATTGCACAATCCCGCCAGGTACAATGCCAGAAGGCTATGAATCAACGGTGAAGCTGGATGCAGCGGTTGTTCGCTCGTTTACCCAGGAGGAGGACGGGCGTCAGAAGTTCATGCTCGCCTTCGAGTTTTCCAAACCGCTGACTGACTATTTTCGCAAAAAACGCTGGGGATACGCCATTTATATTGCAAGTACGTTCCTGTTTTTCGCTGCGGCGTTTATCGTGCTCATGCGCGCGGAGAGTGTGATTTATTTCAAATACAACATGTACTTGTATTTGTACAGCTTGATTGCCGCTGCCTTTTTGCTGACACGGTATTTATTCGGTGCTCTTTATCGGGGGGTTCCCGTCAATCCGGACTATACACCGGGCGTGAGCATCATTATTCCGTGCTTCAACGAAGAGCAGTGGATTCACCGGACGATTTTGAGTTGTGTGAATCAGAACTACCCGATTGATAAGCTGGAGGTCATCGTGGTAGACGACCGCTCGACAGACCGATCAGCAGAAGAGATTCAAAAGGTCATCGATATGATTCATAACGAGGCCGAGCGCTATATGACCCGCGAGCGCGTGAAGATGCATATTCTCTCTGAAAACGGCGGGAAACGGGTTGCTTTGGTCAAAGGTGTGGAAATGGCCAAGCACGATTTGGTCGTCTTTGTTGATTCAGACAGCTTTTTGGAACCGACTGCGATTCGCAACCTCGTACAGCCCTTCCAAGACCCGAAAATGGGTGGCGTTGCAGGGCGTACAGATGTGGAAAACAAGTTCACCAACGCGATCACCAAGCTGCAAACCGTTCGTTACTACATTGCCTTTCGCATCATGAAAGCGGCTGAGTCGTGGTTTGACAGTGTTACTTGCTTGTCTGGGCCGTTGTCTTGTTATCGCAAGGAATTGATTTTGCAGCATTCCGAAGCATGGCTGAATCAGAAGTTTCTTGGGCAGCCTGCCACTTTTGGTGATGATCGAAGCATGACCAACTTTATTTTGCGAACACATCGGACAGGCTATCAGGATTCCGCCATTTGCTCGACGATTGTACCATCTGACATGAACGTATTTTTGAAGCAGCAGATGCGCTGGAAGCGTTCGTGGTTGAGGGAATCTTTGCGTGCCAGCGGCTTTATTTGGCGCAAGGAGCCTTTTATGGCGATCTTCTTTTACATTGGTCTGATTGTTCCTATCGCTGCCCCTGTCATCGTTCTGTACAACCTCATATACGTCCCGCTGGTTCATCACGTTTTCCCGGGCACGTTTTTAATGGGCTTGCTGCTGATGGCACTCTTAATGAGCTTGGCCCATCTGTTTTTCCGCAGAAGCAAGCTGTGGGTTTTCGGGCTTGTCTTTTGTGTGTTTTATGAGCTGGTGCTGTTGTGGCAAATGCCTGTGGCTTGGGTGACATTCTGGAAATCTACGTGGGGTACGCGAGAAACGCCGCAGGACGTCGAAGCGAGATTGAAAAAAGAAGCCCGAAAGAAGAACAAAAAAGGCTTTGGGCTGCCATTTTAAGAGGGAAAGACAAAGGGAGTGAGGGTGTCAGGAGCTATGGGGAAAACGACGAGCGATGTCTTGGACTATCGGAAAAAAGATCGCAATAAATTTATCAAAACGCTGAGCCAGGTCGCTATCTTAGTCGTCCTGGGTGTCATGTTATATAATGCTGTATTTGATTGGAAGAAGTATGAGGAGCCGAATAAAGCGAGCTGGACGAATGACAAAGGCTTTATCGCCATCTCCTATTTTGGCGTAGGTCGTACGGGTACACCGAAATTAGTAGCCAAGGAGCAATTGGACGAGCAGCTGCAGGCGTTGTATGACCAGGGATATCAAACGATCTCGCAACAAGATATTTTGGACTTTTACAAGAAAAAGAAGCCACTTCCTGAGAAGGCACTGTTCTTAGCCTTTGAAGATGGCCGCAACGATTCGAGCTTGTTTGCCCAACCGCTTTTGGAGAAGTACAACTTCAAAGCAACGGCATTGTCTTACGGCAACAAGATGGGAAACAGCGAGAACAAATTCCTGCAGCCGGAAGACATGAAAAAAATGATGGAAAATGGCTTCTGGGAGCTCGGTTCCAACGGCTATCGGTTGACGTACATCAATGTGTTTGATGATCAGGGCAATTTCATCGGGGTGAAGGATGAGAGTGAGTTATCGAATAAAACAAAGGTAGGCTATTATAATCACTACTTGATGGACTTTATCCGTGACAGCAATATGATCCCGATAGAAGACAGAAGCAAGATGGAAGCGAGAATCAACGAAGACTACAAGCGGATGAATGATACGTATATGAATCAATTGGGCTTTGTCCCGGGTGCCTATATGATCATGCATGCGAACACCCTGTATGGCGGGATGAATCGCTTGGTAGCGGATGCGAACGACGCGAATATCAAAAAGTATTTTACGATGCACTTTAACCGGGAAGGAACCGCCTACAACGACAGCGAGGGCGATCTGTACAACCTGACTCGCGTGCAGCCAGAGCCGTACTGGTACACCAATCATTTGTTGATGCGCATCCAAAAAGACACCGGCGAGAAGATTCGCTTCGTTCGCGGTGATGAAGAGCAAGCCAAAGAGTGGGACCGTCTCGGTGGCACCGCGCAATTTATGGAGGATCAGATCGTCTTGACCTCTCCAGCTGCTGGCTCTGGCATGTTATATTTAAAAAACAGCGACAGCCAGAAGGATATCAAGCTTTCTGCCAAGCTGGAAGGGAATGTAATTGGCAAACAGTCCATATATTTGCGCTACGAGCGGGAAAAAGGCAGCTTTGTACGAGTCGTCCTGCATGATAATGAGCTGCGTGTCGAGCAGAAGAAGGAAAAAGGCGAAGTACAGGAGCTTTTCAAAACGGAATTGAGCCAAGTGATTTGGAATCCCGAGGATTTGACCTTCGACCGTGCCTCTGTTTATACGAGAGAGCAAGGCGAGTCTGGTGCTCCCAAGCTGGAAAAATACCCGATCAACATTAAAAATAAGCGTCCATTCGAAATGACTGTTCAAGGCGATCGTCTCAGTGTTTCCGTGGACAATACAATACTCTTGGACAAGCAACAGATCGACCCAAGCATTAGCAGCGGTGGTGTTGCATTGGAAGCGGCCTATAGTGATGTGAACAAAAAGGACGACATTTATGACGGGGTGTTTGCGGACGTACAGATTGCGTCCCTAGAGCAACCAAATGGTGAGCAAAAGATGCTGTTCAGTAATGTGCAGACAGGGCTTGCAGGAGTCGTTAGTTCAACCAAGAAAGCTATTTCTGCCGCAGTAGACTGGGTCATCGACACCTTTTAAATCCGAAACAAGGGGGATCTGTGTAAGGTGTCAAACATCAAGAAACGATCGATCATTTTGACTGCTCTTCTGATAGTAGTGTGTGTCATCCTCGTATGCCTCGTATGGTACATGATGAAATGGAATGATACCGAAAGCTTAGAGAGCGTAGATGCGGCTAACAACACGACCGAATTGTCTGCCTGGGTGGTAGACTGGCAATGGGAATCCGGTTTGGAGGATTTCCGCAGGATAACGGATGGCTTGTCCAGTGTGCAGGTCTTCGCGGCGTATTTTGATGAAAATGACAAGCTGCACTTTACTGATCGCATGACCAAGGCGATGCCTGAGATCAAGGAAGCATCGAAGCAGGGCAGCTATGTCGATCTCGATTTAACCATTGTGAATGATCGTCTTAACAGTAATGGTACGCAGGTTCAAAAGGACCCGTCGATTGTCAGCCGGCTCATGGCGACAGATGCAAGCCGTACCAAGCATATTATGGAGATCAAAAATGCCGTGATCGAGAATGGCTTTCATGGTTTAGAAATCGATTATGAGAGAATTGACGAGAAAGACTGGGACAACTTCCTTACTTTTATCCATACCCTGTATCAGCATATGGAGCAGGAGGGAAAGTCGCTTCGCATCGTATTGGAGCCGCGCGCGCCGATTGAAGAGTTGGCATTGCCAAAGGGTCCTACTTACGTCATGATGGCTTATAATTTGTACGGTACAAATACAGAGCCAGGTCCCAAAGCTGATCATGCATTTATTGAGGAGCTTGCCCATCGCATGCAAAAAGTGCCGGGTGACAAAGTCATGGCCCTATCTGTAGGCGGGTTTGACTGGGCCAGTGATGGCAAAGTGACGGCAGTGACGGAAAAGCAGGCAGCAGACCTTGCTGTGTCGAGTATCGAGCCACCCAAGCGGGATAAAGCGAGCGGCAGTCTGTACTTTGACTATATCGGTGAAGACGGCCAAAAGCACACAGTCTGGTATGCGGATGAAGAAACGCTGTCTCAATGGGTTGCAGTTGCAAAGAAAGCGGGTATTGAGAAAATTGCGCTTTGGCGACTTGGTGACATGGGGGATGGGACGTTGCAATATGTGAATCGGTAGGGGGTGTAGTGGAGGGAAGAAGCGAATTTCCAGTCTACGCTTCGGCCTACGCCCCGCAAGGGGTATGACTGTCCGCTTCGAAATAAATGGCGGGAGCGCTTCAAACCAGAAAACGCGGATGCGTTTTTGTATGTAATAAAAGCTTAAATTCCCCGCCATTTATTCCGAAGCTGGGGCGGGCTCCAGAGGCGCTTGGACTGGAAATTCGCTTCTTCCGGCCAGCTTTTCGATTCACATCTTGTAGAGTTAAATGAATAAAGAAAAACATGAGGGCTTTCACTGTGGGAAATCCCATCAATAATTTACTAGAATGTTTTTCGATCAGGATGTAACTTTGTAGCGGAGATGAACGTTATAATGCTAGAAGCGGTAGTCTGCTCTTTTCTTTTTCAGGGCGGCTGCTGCCTATTGATTTTGGACATCATTCATAGGAGCGTGGAATTTTTGGGTCTCTGGGAAGCTTTTGTTGCGATTGTGCTGGGGCTAGTAGAAGGTTTGACTGAGTTTGCCCCTGTTTCCTCTACGGGTCACATGATCATCGTGGATGACTTTTTGTTCCATACGAAAGATTTGTTCTCACCTGAAGTGGCCAACACCTTCAAAATTGTCATTCAGCTCGGCTCGATTTTGGCTGTCGTGGTTTTGATGTGGGATCGGTTCATGAGCTTGCTCGGCCTCAACAGACTGGTGGGTAAGCGTGAGGTTCAGGCAGGACCTCGACTGAATTTGGCTACGGTCATTGTCGGTTTGATTCCTGCGGGGATTCTGGGTGTTCTGTTTGACGACTACATCGATGAGTATTTGTTCTCGACGAAGACCGTGGTAATCGGACTCGTGCTGGGCGCTTTGCTTATGTTGGCTGCGGATTGGTTCCGACCAAGACGTCCCAAGATCGAGTCGGTTGATCAGATTACGTACAAGCATGCATTTCTGGTCGGACTTATTCAATGCTTCTCGCTGTGGCCTGGCTTTTCCCGTTCGGGTTCCACGATCTCGGGGGGCGTATTGTTGGGCATGAGCCATCGGGCGGCGGCAGACTTCACGTTTATTATGGCGGTGCCGATCATGGCGGGTGCGAGCTTTTTGTCGCTGTTGAAGCGTTGGGATGCGATTACAATGGACAGCATTCCGTTTTTCGTCATCGGTTTTATTAGCGCGTTTGTGTTTGCGCTCCTGTCGATTCGTTTCTTCTTGAAGCTGATTAATCGCATCAAGCTGACGCCTTTTGCGATTTACCGTCTGGTGCTGGCAGCAGTTATTTACTTTGTGTTTATGTAAGATCCATAAAAGTAGGGTACAAAGAAGCTGGTTACGCTTTTAGCGTTAACCGGCTTTTTTGAAGTGAACGGAAGGTTATGATTCCTTTTCATCGAATTCTTCTAGCCCCAATTTAAAAGATCTAATCCACCGAAACCAATCCTTGCATGGATATTTGTACCCGGAAGAGTAGTAATTTTCTTCCCTTTGAAGGGTCCGCCAGATTCTGCAACAGGGGTAATATGAGGAGGGAACAATAAATCAACCCCACCAAATCCGCATTGGATATTGATTTGCTCGGTTCCTCGTAGTTCTGTCCAACCCAAAGTTGCACTCCCAATAGAAAGGTGAATCGAAGCAGTTCCTGATAACTCATTGAGGGAGACGTCACCGCCACGCATTTGAATGTTAATGTTTTTGGAGTGTGTGATTCCGGCAACTTCTCCGAATTGACCTTGTATCGCTACATCCCCTTCTCCACCATTCAAAATCATAACGCCCCCAGTAAATGAGGCACTGACCTTTGTTTGTAGGGGAACATGAACCTCTGAAAGGATTTTTTGCTTCTGTCTATGGCGAAAGTATGTCCCGATATTACGCCCTTCAATAACAAGAGTACGATCAACCCGTTCGATACGCGCAGGAAGAAGGTGCTCTTCACCTGCCGAAACCACTGTAGCATCGGATTTTGCGTCAAAGCAAATGATCAGGTTTCCGAGGACATTCACGTCGATGTATAGCTCCTCGAGTCCAGTTGCGTCTATCTGCTTGACTATTGCGGGATTTTTTATAGCGCCGATCGGGAAATTAGTTAAAGTTTTAGGGGGGAGTAAAGGCATCATGTCACTCCTTCATCTCTTCTCTCTGTGGTAATTTATGCCTCTCCATTTTACTAAAGCCAAAAAACGAAAATAACCAACCTGAGACGGATTTCATTGATCATAAGCCTTATGTCCTCCTTCGATTATTGGACATAAGAAAAGCACCACAAGGGTGGTAACACTTGCTTTTGATCAAAAATACGACAAAGGCTCCCAATTGGGAGCCTTATTTTAATCATTCGCCTTTATCTCGCTCGGTTTTTCAATAACAATACCGTTTAATTTAAGCGTGACAGGATTCGCAATCGTATCTCCAACCGGGCATGTCTGTTCTAAAAACTCCACAAAAGACTCGACTTGCTCTCTTGGAGCATCGGTTTTGATATGAAAGGTGTATCGAATCTCGGAATACCCGCGTCGGACATCAGATTTGTTCATGAAGCCATCCGTATCGAGATCGCCTTCAACTTCCACCCAAAAATCGTGGAGTTGAATATGAAACTTCCTGGCATATACTCTGGCAACGATCGATTGGCATGCGCCTAATGCGGAGAGCACCAGTTCAACCGGGTTCATGCCGGTATCCGTACCCCCCAAGCTTTTCGGTTCATCGATGGTTACCTCGAAATTTCTGGAACTGGCCTTCACAACCATTCCCTTCTGTAGATGTGCAGTTGCTTTGAATGTTTCAACAGGCATGATGCACACTCCCTTCTGGATAATCAACACAAGTAAACTTTACCATAGTTTTCCAATGACTATTATGGAAATTTTTACATTTATGCAAGCGGGTGTCTCGTCCACTACACACAGCTAATAAGAAAAAGGGACTGTCCCAAAAGTCGATTTCCCGACTGAGAGACGCCCCTTCTATCTTTTATTTCAAAAGATAAACCGCACGCGTAATCATAAAGCCTTTGACATCTTCACCTTTATCCAGCTTTTGCTCGACGAAAGGAATGCCCGCTTCTTGCAGACGTACTTTCACCGCATTGAAATGGTGGAAGTCTACGACCAGCGTTTTGTTGCTTGCTTTGATCTCTTCAAGCTGCTTTTTCACTAATGCATTGGCCCCAGACTGCCCAATGATATGAGAAGCATTTACCATCACCATATTGGCGAGTAAAATGACGACCAGAACCTTGCCCGCATTGCGGAAAAAGCCCTTCTGAACATCCAAGACTGCCAGCGCAATCAAGAGTGGAATTAACCAAAGCTGCGGAACATAGCGCGCCCACCAGCTTTCCGGATTAATCAGCACGGTCACGAAGAGCGCCAGACTGATCCACAAGAAAGGTGCCGCTTTTTTTCGATGAGTCCCCAAAAGCAAGGCGACGAGAAGCAGCAATGTGACAATCACAGCTCCTCCGAAAAGCGGCCCGAATCCGGCTACACGCACGTCAGGAGAGTAGAACACGGAGAGCTCTTTCCATGTGACCGTAAATGGCACCTTCCATGTAGGGCTATGGGGTGTTGCAATATTCTCCGATTTGGAAAATAAGGAGATAGCCAGATTTTCTATACCGGAATTGTCTTTGAAGCCATGCGGGCTGTTCGAGGTCATGATATCAACGGCACCTTTGCCTGCCAACGGATAAAACGGATGTCCCTTCGTTAGCGTGTTGGTGACATACGGATTGAACCCGACAACCCCTACGGTGATAATCAGACTAATCGAAAGCCACACGAGCATGCTTTTGATGTGCTGACGGCGATCATAGAAAAAGAAGAGCACGAGAATAGCCAATCCGAGCAATCCGGCATACCCCAATGCCGTGAATTTGATCTGCGCTAGCAGCATGAGCGCTGCGCATAGTGCCAGTAGCGTCCAGACATGGTAGCGCTTATACAGCAGATATCCGAGAGCACAGAGGATCAGCACGAGTGAACCAAGCTGTCCGTCAATATAGAAGGAAGTCGATTGCGTAATCACCGTGGGATTGAACGCTGCGAGAAGCGCGAAGGCAATTGCCGCCCCTTTTCTCTTCGGGAAAGCGGTTCGGATGGCAGCGAGTGTCAGGAAAAAGGACGATGCAATCAACAACAGGTTGAATATTTTGCTAACCTCAATCTGACCAGTAAGTTTATACATGACCGCATCGAGCATCCATGGACCTTTGGCGTAATGATTGATCCACAGGTGAAAGGCCGAGAGAACCTCTCGATTATCCATCTTCTCCACTTCTTTTGAACCAGGAGGCTTGAGGATGGGCTGGTCATGAACCGGATTCCAGCCGTTGGTTAGCTTCACGATTGCTTCTTGATGATACGTTTGTCCGTCAAAAGAGAGATCAAACGTATTAGCGCTGATGAAGTAGCTGATGCCTGAAACAAGCGCCAGTCCAGCCAACACGGAGAAAAACCAGGCCCGACGACGTGAACTTACGAAGACCGACACCATCGCGCCCATCGCAGCCAAAGCCGCAAAGAGGCCGATCCAAAAGCTTGCGGCCGTCACGGATACGCCGAACAAAAATAAAACCGATGTGCTAAGCACAATCGTAGCCATAAACAATAGCAAAGCCGTCCCGAGGAGGAACGAGTACGTAGCTGTACGGTTATTCATGAACATAATCTCCTGTCTACGAATCTACTAGCCAATGAGGTTAGGGAGGTTCGCTGCCAGCAGATGCAATACAGTCGCAAGCAGTACCCCGAGCACCAGACCCCCGGCAATTTCCCATCTGGTATGTCCCATGCTTTCACGCAAAGGCTTGGTGGGAAACACGTCCGGATGTTCCTGTGCGAGCTTATTAAGTGCCTCTGCATGTTTTCCTACCGCTCTGCGCAAGCCAGTCGCATCGATGATCACAATAAATGTCACAGCCACACCCAGCCCGAATGCAGGATGAGAAAAGCCCTCCTGCAAACCAATCAAAAACACAGTCGTGACCATGACAGTTGTGTGCGTGCTAGGAAATCCGCCGTTCCCGACCATTTCTTTGGCCCGGGACCCAAAACGGAGGGAATTAATCAAAAATTTGGTTATTCCGGACACGAGCCAGCCGATAAACGGTGCTATCGCATATAACATGAGAAAACTCCTCTACGTGATGATTACGATTGAGAAATGACGACGACGCCCACGACGATAATCGCCAGACCGGCAATACGTGTAAGGGACAACGGTTCGTTGAAGATCAAGAAGGACAGCACAGCTACCAACACGTATCCGAGTGCTGCCATGGGATAAGCATAGGAGAGCTGCACCTTTTCGAGCGCAGCAATCCAGATAAACGCAGAAAGTCCGTAAAGCGCAAGTCCCACCATAATCGGCAGGTTCGTGAAATAGTGCAGGAACTTCAGTAGCAGCATGTCATTGTTGCTGGTGAGCGAGGATGCGCCCATCTTCATCGCGACTTGTCCACACGCACTGAGGATCACAGAAATGATGATGAGAACAATTGATGGCATAGTCTGATCCACAACCTATCTGAGCAAGTAACTTCATGTACAAAATAATTTCAAAACTACCTTATTTCAATTCAAATACGTAAATAATCCCGGCCACCATGATGACATACAGGAACACCGTAATGAGAATCGGCTTGTCCTGCAACAAAACTTTTTCCGGACTACCACCCTGGCCTGCAACGGTGATCAAATACAGGTAACGGAAAATACCAAAGATCACGAGCGGAATGGTCCACATTAAGTGAATCGTGCGTCCCGATGTAAAAGTGAACAAGGAATAGCTGATGATTGTCATGGTCGTCACAATCGTATTCAACTGATTCAATAACTCGGACGAATAACTGTCGAGCACTTTGCGATGCGTTCCTTTATCTTGCTGCAACAAGATCAACTCGTGGCGACGTTTGCTGATGGCTAAAAACAGCGCGAGCAGCATCGTACAGAGCAAAAACCACGGCGTGAACGGTGTTTGGATCATCAGACTTCCTCCGATGGCACGCAAAACAAAACCAGCTGAGATAATCATGACGTCCAGAATGACCACATGCTTCAGCTTCAGCGAATAAGCGACATTGAGCACAAAGTAAACCAGCAGTACGAGCGCGAATAATCGGTCAAAGTAATAAGCACTAAACAGGGAACCTAATAACAAAAACACACCGAATGCTAATGCAAGGGCTGGCGGCAATGCACCAGAAGCCATGGGCCGGAACTGTTTTTCCGGGTGATTTCGGTCATTTTTGATATCGACAAAATCATTGAGGATATACACACAGCCGGATACAAAACAAAACAGCAGGAAGGCCAGCACTGATTTTCCAATGACATCCGGACTTACTTTGTGCAAGGAAAATAGCAAGGCAGCAAAGACAAGCAAGTTTTTTGTCCATTGATGTGGACGAAGCTGCTTCACTAATAGGTAGACCATATTTTGTCGAACGCGTGGCGTTGTTTTGACGTCAACTTTAACAGAATTTGATGTTGCCCCCATATCTAACCCCTATCCTAATATCGAATCTTGTACCTTCTAATGACGGAAAATGTAAAAAGAAGGTTACACCTGTAATATGGTAACATAACTTCCTCCATAAAAATTTAAGGATATCAGAAAAAATGTGAACTTGCGAGAAAGAATGTTTGTCAAAAATAATAGCGGGGTTACAAAAAACGCAGCCCTCGTGATGGAGCTGCGTTTTTCAGGTTTTCTCTTTTCTAGTTCACCCGTGGAATAGGAGTGGCGGCTTTTTTTCGAGAATACAGGAACAAATTGAAAAGAACGATCACGAGTACGATCAATTGCGGGATCGTCGTTTCCCAGCTCGCGTAAATGCCGAGAGTCGGTGCGTACCACAAGTAATCGCTGCTGTGTGCAGATAGGCTTCCCGTCACCTGCAAAGCGTGGATGCTGACGCCGACGAATTTAAATGCCATGTAGTAGAGCAATAGGCTGGCAACAAAAAAGAACGGACGCACCGGAATGCGTGCACTGAGCTTGATGATGACAAAGCCAATCACGGCCAACACGACAAGCGCGCTCAAAATACCAATCACCAGATCTGTCATGGAGATCGTAGCGGCCATTCCCATATAAAAGATAATCGTTTCTGCCCCTTCGCGGGCGACAGCGAGAAAGGCGGTAAATGAGAGTGACCACAGAGCTCCTGTTGCCAAAGAAGAGCCGATAGATTTCTCGACAAATTGATTCCATGCCTGCAAATTGGACTTCTTATGCAACCAGGCACCGATTGTCACCATAAAGAAGACCGCAACCAGTCCGGTTACTCCCTCAATCGTTTCTCGCGAGTTGCCTGTGGACAGGTTGGAGAAAACGACACTGAGGATGACGGCAAGAATAGCGGAAACTACGATCCCGGCAATTGACCCAGACCAGATCCATTTGCGCTTGTCTGCATTGCCTGACTTGTTCAGGACAGTAAGGAGAGAGACGATGATCAAGATAGCCTCGAGTCCTTCGCGGAACAAGATGAGTCCCGCATCCCACGCGGTGTATGAGGACGCTGTCGCAAATGGCTCAAGCTCTGTCTTCATTTCCGCAAGATTAGCCGACGCCTTTTCCCATTGCGGGGGATTGGACAGGATGAGTGTCGGGACGGCGACCATCTTGGCTTCGATACTGCTGTAGGTAGCAGGCGATTTGGTCATGACTACGCCTTCTACAGAGGGCCAAGAGGTGATAAAGGTCTCCATTTTGTCCGAAGCAGCGTTTGCGTCCTGATTGGCGATATCTGTTTCTACTGATGCAAGGAGTACCAGTAGAGACGAGATGGTGGGTTGTTCGGCAGAAGGACTCACAGCGTCCTGTTTGACTGCCTTTCCTGACAAATAATTGTCCACGGTAGTAATGAGTGCCTGTACTTTCTCTGCGCTCTTTTTAGGATCGGGTGGTTCTGTGTTCAGGGCAATACGCGCACCGCTGATTTTGATTTCCATATCCCCGTAGACGGCGGTATTTTCCGCTCGAACAAGACCCTCTGCCTTGTACCAGCCGGCGACGAAGCTGTTGTACGATTGCGTGGCTTTTGTCAGATCGCCTTCCGTGATGGCTGTCATGCTGTTTTGCAAGAGCGGTAGCAATGCCGCAATTTGCTTGTGTGCGCGTTCTTTTGGCTGACCGCCTTCTTCTTTGGACGAAACGTAACGATCCGTTGCTTTTGCCAAAGTGGAGATGGCTGCTTTTGCAGTGTCGGGATTCGCCTTTGCTTGAGCAAGGGCTTTTTCTGCTTCCGTGATTGCTTGCGTCAAAGCTTGTGCATCTGCCGAGGTTTCTTCCGAATTGCCCTCCCAGACGCTCTTCATACCGCTGATCGCTTTCGCTGCTTCTTCCCAGTTGTTATCTCCACTGCTAATCAAGGCATCGCTAGAGAGGGCGATCATTTGCTTGAGCTGCTCTGGCACCAGCGGCGCGGCTACAGCGGCAGACAGAGCAGATGTCCATAGCAGCATGCATGTACAAAGGATAAACAGATAGCGTTTCAAGGTGTTCACTCCATCCCAGGTAGTTGGTTAAAATAGCGTGTCCCCGATGTATCCGCCCTCACTTGCACCAGGTAGACAGGCGTACAAACCACTGCCGACATGGGTGATATATTCATTGAGCAGGTCGACAGATGCGAGCTTTTGTTGCATCGGAATGAATTGCTTGCGTGGATCACGATTGAAGCAAATGAACAACAGTCCAGCATCGAGCTGACCAGTCTTCAGGTCCATTCCACTTGAATAAGAATATCCGCGCCGCAAAATTTTCACTTTGCCCTCCATATGGGCCAGGGCGGTATGGGAATTCACAGGAATAACGGGTTTACCCTTGGCATCCTTTCGATCCAGCTCCAGCTCGTCGAACTCATTTGCTTTGCCAAGAGGAGCTCCGGTTAAACGGTGACGACCAAATGTATTCTCCTGATCGGTGAGGGTGGAGCGATCCCACACCTCGATCCGCATACGGATTCGACGCATGACCATGTAGCTTCCGCCTGCCATCCACGCGGGACTTTCAGCCGTGTTAGCCCAGACGACTTCATTTGCGGTAGCAGGATCGTTCACCGGCGGATTGTTCGTGCCATCCTTGAAGCCCAGCAGATTTCGTGGTGTGGAGCCAGTCGGGTCGGATGCACTGGTACGCTGGAAGCCTTCCTGTAGCCAGTGGAGGACAGCTTTGCCTCGAGCGATCCGGGCCAAATTCCGTAGGGCATGAAAGGCAACCTGCGGATCGTTGGCACAGACCTGTACGACAATATCGCCACCCGACCATTCCTTTCGCATTTCATCGCTGTTGAAGCGAGGTAAATCGACCAAAGGAGCTGGGCGCTTGGATGCCAGACCAAAGCGCTCGTCAAAGAAAGAAGAGCCAAGCCCAAATGTGATCGTCAATTTCATTGGGCGCAGGCCCATGGCTTCTCCCGTGTCGACAGGAGGAAGAAGGGCGTGATCGCTCTCCTCATCGACGTTTTTGCCGGCAGTCATGCGTGCTGCTGCCTGCGTCCAGCTTTGAAACAAGCTGCGGACATCCCCTAGCGAGGTCGTCGTCAAATCAAAAGCACCCATGCAGATAAAATCCTGCATAGGTGTAATGATCCCGGACTGATGCTTGCCATAAAAGGGAATGACCTCATCTGCACCGGTCGGAGTGGCACTCGCCTGCTCATTTTTAGGAGAGGAGGGCAAAAGGGTATTAACCCCAGTCGCTCCTAACAGCAGTCCAATCCCCCCGACACCAGCCAACTTCAGAGCTTCTCGACGTGTGAATTTGTTCGCTGTGGTGTTTTCGAGATGCTTGTCATTCATCTTGTTAGCCTCCTACGATCTTACCCATTTTGGATAAAGGCTCAGCCAATGCATCGAGGGACTGACTCAGCTTTTTCACTTGGTCTTGCTTCAATTCGGTGTACAGCACATAGCCGTCGCCTTTGCGGTATGGTGCGAGGGCTTTGTCCAAATCAGCAAAGCGAGCTTCAATTTCAGTTGCAAGAGCAGCGTCTTTTTCCGTAACAGCAGGCTTCAATACTTTGTAAATTTCGTGAGCGCCTTCCACGTTCGCAGCGAAATCGTACAAATCTGTGTGGGAATAGCGTTCTTCCTCACCAGTCACTTTGCTCGACGATACTTCATTCAAGAGCTCTACCGAACCCGTTACCAGCATAGGCACATCGATTTCGACGCTCTCTACCTTCACGCGGAGCTGCTTCACATCTTGCAGCAGTTGATCTGCCACTTTACCTTGGTCAGCAACTGATTTGGTTTCCCAGAGGGCTTTCTCCAATTTGTGATAGCCGCGCCATTCGTTATCAGGCACATCGCCTTCGCGGGCATCGATCCACGGGTCAAAATCGCCGAGAGATTCAGCGATAGGCTCGATTTTCTCAAAGTAAGCACGGGCTGGAGCATACTCCTTTTTCGCTTTCTCCATATCGCCTGCTTTGACGGCGTTGGTAAAGCTCTCTGTTGCTTTTACGAATTGGTCGGTTTGGTCAACGACCCATTTTCGGTATTGATCAATAGAGGCTTGCAGCTCAGGAGAAGGAGTAGTGCTCGCTGTCGCGGACTGATCAGCAGCGGCAGGCTTGTCAGGCTGCGCGGCTTCTGGTTTTTTCTCTTCGGTTTTTGTTTGTGCGTTTCCGCAAGCAGCGAGCAAGGAAGAGCCGAGAACAACTGCCGCGAGTGGATAACTCCATTTTTGTATCATGAAATGACATCCCTTCATATGATATAAGTGTATAATTATAAGATTATATTCCGATAATGAATATCATTATCATCCACAAAGAATTTTACTCTTTCTTAGACAGTTTGCAATCTTTTTTTGGCTAACTACCAATGGTTAGTTTTGGTGTTGTTCACATAAAACCAAAAATAGCTCAACAATCCCTTAACAATGACCTGTTATGATCGAGCTATCAACCAAATGAATAACGTCTGTAAGTGGGTCGAGACGTGGAGAAAGCCCTCATACAGCAATAGATTTGAAAAAGACCGTTCGATCGGTTTGTTTCTTTGTGCTATTGCCGTGTATGAGGGCTTTTTGTGTTTTCGAATGAAAGGAGCGAGCAGGGGATTTGCTAGATACAGATAGGTACGAAGCGTATTTTTTTGATTTGGATGGAACGATTTTTCTCGGGAATGAACTGCTTCCTGGGGTGGAAAAGACACTTGCCACGCTGCGGGAGAAGCAGAAGAAAATCATGTTTTTGACCAATACGACGGTACAGACAAGAACAGCTTGTCAAACTCGCCTCCAGAAGCTCGGATTAACTGCCGGGCGGGAAGAAATCATGACGGCTGCCTACGCAGCGGGATTGTATCTTCAAGAAAATGCGGAGCAAACGCGTGTCCTGATCGTTGGAGAGCCTGCATTGGAGGAAGAGATTGCGAGCTTTCATATAAAGCAGGTGCAAGATGCGGAGGAGGCTACGCATGTATTGGTTGGAATGGACCGTGGATTTACGTATGAAAAGCTGCAACAGGCTGCTGATGCTGTACGAAAGGGAGCCCTCCTGATCGTAGCGAACCCCGATCCGGTATGTCCGGTGCCAGGGGGGGCCATTCCTGATACATGGGCGTTGGCGAGAGCGATTGAAACGGCTGGTGGAGCCTCTGTCTGGGCGATGACTGGCAAGCCGTCTCGGTACTACGTCGAGCAGGTTTTTCAACAGCTTCAAGTACAGCCAGAAAGATGCGTCATGGTGGGCGATCGTTTGGAGACAGATATTTTACTTGGGAAAAACAGCGGCATGAAAACAGCGCTGGTCATGACGGGTGTGACGACCAGCCGCGAACTGGAAGCCACAGAGATTCAGCCAGATTACATCCTTCCGACGATGGAAGCCATGGTGCAAGTCGAGTAGGAAAACGAGGAGGCAAGGGAGATGGAGTTGGGAAAGAGCAGCAAAAAGTGGTTGTGGTCACTAATGGCAGCAAGTCTGGTGACAGGCAGTATGCCGTCCGTAATGGCGCAAAGCGCGGTGAGCAAAACCCTGCTCATCACAGAAGTTGTCAATGATCCTCTTTTTGATGAAAGCACAGGCGAGTTTATCGAAATCACCAATATCTCCAACGATTCGATTGATTTGAGTGGATACATGATCGGCGACGAGGAAAAGCGTGGCGGAAATGAAGGGATGCATGCGTTTCCGGAAGGCACCATGATTGAGCCTTACCAGACGATTGTCATTTCCCGCTATGCAGACGGAATCGTGGAACGCCACGGCGTCACGCCAGATTTTGAATTGTTCGATTCCATGGAGGACGTCCCTGAGCTATTGCCGACGGATTGGGCGACAGGCAGCATTTATTTGGCAAATGGCGGCGACCATGTCATTTTGATGGACCCTGCGTACAATGTGGTGGATTCGATGGCTTATATGGATGCGAAGGTTCCGGGAGTCATCTCTCATCCGGGAGTAGCTGGCGGACACTCGATGGAACGCCTGACAGAAAAGGATACGAATGATGCTTCCAAAGATTTTGTTGATCAGCCCAAGCCAACCCCTGGTGAGTTGTTATTTGGTCCGAATGCCCAAAAAGACAAGATTCCAGTCTCTGACTTAAAAGAGGACGTGCTGATTGTCCCTGAACCTAAGACGGGAATTGTCCTTCCGCCGACGGTGATTGCCATGTACGACAAGAAGTCCGAGCCCGATACGATTCTGGATGCAGAAGCGTCTTCCATTTTTATTCCGGTGAAAAAATCCGGGAAGAACGGAGTCGTCACCCAGGACGGCACATCGCTGGACGAGGTACTGGAGCAGATCAAGGGCAAGGCGATTCCGGTGATTCATATCGAGGACAAGAAATTGGTAGCCGAGGTTGATCGTCTACTCCAGAAAGAGAATCTCACTGATGTGCACATTGTGTCTTCCCGACCGGAAATTGTCCAAGAGATGCGAGAGAAAAACAATGAATACCGTGGTGCCCTCGTGTATATCGACGGCAAGCTGAATGAAAAGAAGCAAAAGGAGCTCGTACGCTCAGCCAGGAGCAGTCGCTCCAATGTGATCGTTCTCTCGCAAACTGCGATGACGGAGGATGTCATTCGTTACTTCCGCAATCGCGGGTTGTCCGTGTGGGGAATTGATCGGGCGAACAAGAGCCAAGCGAGTGAAATGATCGAGATGGGAGTGGCGGGGGTTGTCTCACACGATCCAAAAGAGGTGCATGAGCTGCTTGCTGCTTACCCAGAGAAAAGCATCACGCAACCTCCGATGGTCATGGCGCATCGAGGTATCCCTTCCTTAAAACCGGAAAACACGATGTACGCCTTTGAAGAAGCAATGAAGCTGGGTGTGGAAATCATCGAGACAGACGTCCACAAAACAAAGGATGGCCACCTTGTCCTGATCCACGATTTTGATCTGGAGCGTACCACTAACGGGACCGGGAAGGTAAAGGATTTCACACTGAAGGAACTGCGCGAATTGAATGCGAACAAGCTCGATCCAGCAAATCCTTCCTGGTACCAGCCTGAAATTACCGATGCTGTCATTCCTACCATGGATGAATTGCTGGAAGCGGCCAAGGGCAAAGCGGTGGTCATTCTGGAAGCAAAGGGGATTGGGTACGAAAAGGAAATGGCGAAGGTCATCAAGGAGCACGACATGGTTGAAGATGTGATTGTCAGCAGCTTCAGCTCAGAAGTATTGGAGCGTTTTGCCAAGCTCAATCCGGAACTGGGACTCGGCTTTACCTTGAGCGGAACCAAGCCAAAGGAACAACTGGAACAGTACGCCGAAAAGCGGATAACAGACGCGGTTCAACTGAATGCCCAATACTATATCAACCATCAGATTGTCACGCCAGAGCTAATCCGCTTCGCCAAGCATCGGGGAATCATCTTGACCGTGTATACCGTTAACGAGGAAGTAGATATGAAGCGGGCAACCGAGGCGGGAGTCGGCGGGATTATTACCGACTATGCACAAAAACTTTACAATACCCAAATATTACCTTAGTAAGCAATTGGTATAGTCGAGTGATACGTAAAAAACAGCGGAGATTCAGGGGGGAAAGTCGTGGCTGAAGTGGAATTGCGGCGCATTTCCAAGATATATGGGGGCCAGAAGGTAGTCAATGAAGTGAGTGCTCGTATTCTGCCAGGAGAGTTTTTCGTGCTGGTAGGGCCTTCTGGTTGTGGGAAATCAACCACACTGCGCATGATTGCCGGGCTGGAGGAGATCAGCACGGGAGAGCTGTTGATTGGCGGCAAGCCGATGAATCAAGTCCCTCCGAGCGGGCGAAACATCTCCATGGTCTTTCAAAATTATGCACTTTATCCGCATTTGACGGTAAAAGATAATATTTTATTTGGTTTGCAGGTCCGAAAAGTAGACAAAGCAGAGCAGGGCAAGCGGTTGGAGCGTGTAGCGGAGATGCTGGGTATCGCGCATCTTTTGCAACGCAAGCCGAAGGAATTATCCGGGGGACAACGACAGCGTGTTGCACTCGGACGGGCCATCGTCAGTCAGCATCCTATTTGCCTGATGGACGAGCCTTTGTCCAATCTGGATGCCAAGCTGCGCGGGCACATGCGCACGGAAATTCGCCGCTTGCAGCAAGAGTTGGGCATCACGATGATTTACGTTACGCATGATCAGGTGGAAGCGATGACGATGGCAGACCGCATGATGGTCCTGCGCGACGGAGAGGTTCAGCAAGTCGGAAAACCGCTCGATGTCTACAACCATCCAGCGAATTTGTTCGTGGCGGAGTTTACGGGGGCACCCCCGATGAATACGGTCCCTGCCATTTGGCGGGCAGGCGATCAGGCAGGAATTGAGCTGGCAGGTCAGCAGTTTTTGCCGCTTCCTATGTTTCACGGTATCAAGGACCAGACCCCGGTCGTTCTCGGTCTGCGTCCAGAGTCACTTCAACCCGCCCTTGAAGGGCAATCTGTCGATGTTTCCTTCCAGTTCCCTGTCACCGTACAAGGAGTAGAGATTCTCGGTTCTGAGACCATTGTTGAATTCACCGTGGGAGACAAGCTGTGGAAGGCCAAATGGAACGGGCAATGGCACTGCAAAAGAGGTGAAACCATGCATGTTCGTTTTGATCCAGCTCAGGTGAACGTGTTTGATAGAGAAACCGGAAAAAATCTAGCGGTTACGACCAATTGAGAAAAGAAAAGGGAGAGGTACTGCGATGCGTAAAGTTGTCAAAAGCTTGTTTGCGGTCGTCATGAGTATGAGTCTGATCACGGGTTGCTCCAGTGGCAATTCTTCGTCTACGAACAACGCGACGCAAGGAGCCAATTCGTCTGGCAAAACAGAGCTGTCCTTCTATTATCCAGTTGCGGTTGGCGGTCCTTTGACCAAGATCGTGGACGGAATGGCAGAGGAATTTAACAAAGAAAATCCAGATATCAAAGTCAAGCCAGTCTATACGGGCAGTTATCAAGATACAACGACAAAAGTGCAGGCGGCTGTACAGGGCAAGACTCCTCCCGACGTAGCAGTGATGCTCTCTACTGAGCTGCATACGATGATGGACATGGATGCAATTCTTCCGTTGGACGACCTCATTGCCAAGGATGGCGGCAGCGAATACGTAAATGATTTCTTCCCGGGCTTCCTGGCGAATTCTCAAGTAGATGGCAAGACATACAGCATTCCGTTCCAGCGCAGCACCATCGTGCTCTATTACAACAAGGACGCGTTCAAGGAAGTCGGTCTTGATCCGGAAAAACCGCCGACATCCTGGGATGAGCTGGTTTCGTACGCGGCCAAATTGAAAAAGGACGGGCGATACGGCGTCGAGATTCCTTCCTCGAGCTTTACGTATTGGATGTTCCAGGCGCTGGCCCTGCAAAACGGCAAGAACCTGATGTCCGAAGATGGGAAGAAAGTGTTCTTGGATACGCCAGAAAATGTAGAAGCTCTGCAATTTTGGGTAGATTTGTCCAAAAAGCATCAAGTCATGCCTGAAGGTGTCAACGAGTGGGCGACTGTGCCTTCTGATTTCTTGGAAGGCAAAACGGCGATGATGTTCCATACGACAGGGAATCTGACGAACGTGAAGAAAAGCGCGAAGTTTGATTTTGGCGTAGCATTTTTGCCAGCGAAAAAGAACTACGGCAGCCCGACAGGTGGCGGTAACTTCTACATGTTCAAAGGAACCGATGAAAAGAAACAGGCAGCGGCATGGAAGTTCATTCGCTTTATGACCGAATCTAAGCGCGCTGCTCAGTGGAGTGTCGATACTGGCTATGTTGCTACACGCAAATCTGCATACGAAGAAGAGACGATGAAGCAATACGTTAAGGATTTCCCGGCAGCAGCAGTAGCTCGTGACCAGCTGGAATACGGACATGCTGAGCTGTCTACGCACAATAACGGTAAAGTGACAAAGCTCTTGAACGACACACTGCAATCCGTGATTACTGGTCAATCTGAACCTGCGGAAGCATTGAAAAAAGCGCAGGAAGAAGCGGACAAGATGCTGGCGCCGTTCAACAAATAATCAAGCAAGGCAATGGGGGAGCGACAATGGGGGAACTACGCGCAAAATGGAAAGTGAACATGTACGCCTGGCTCTTGCTCCTTCCCTCCCTCATCTTCCTGCTGCTGTTTACCTTCTATCCGGTTATACAAACGTTCATACTCAGTTTTCATCAAGCGGATCTGGGTTCTCCAGAGCCGTTTTTTAACGGGATAGATAATTATAAACAAATGGTGGAAGATGAAGTGTTTTGGAAGGTGCTGACCAATAATATCTGGTTTGCCATCGGAACGGTGCCGACGAGTGTGGCTCTCGCACTGGCTATGGCTTTGTTCGCCAACAAGGCATTACGAGGGAAGAGCTTTATCCGCACGGCTTATTTTTACCCGACAGTTGTTCCGATGATTGCCGTGGCGAACATCTGGCTGTTTATTTACACACCGGAGTACGGAGCGCTTAGTCATGTGATGGAGTGGTTCGGAAAAGGCGACATGAACTGGCTCGGTGATCAGAAAAATGTGATGTGGGCGATGATCTTCATGGTCATTTGGAAGGAAGCGGGCTATTTCATGATCTTCTATTTGGCGGGGCTGCAAAACATTTCACAAGAGCTATACGAATCCGCCTCTATGGAAGGGGCATCGTCGTGGACGGTTTTTCGCCGCATTACCTTTCCGCTGCTTATGCCAACGACGATGTTTGTCAGTATTATCGCCTTCACCAACTCTTTCAAGCTGGTAGACCATTTGGTGATCATGACCAAAGGCGGGCCGGATAATGCCAGCAATCTCTTGCTGTACTACATATACGAGACGGCGTTTTCTTTCTGGGATCAAGGAATGGCTTCGGCATTGACGATTGTCATGGTCGTGCTGTTGCTGCTAGTCGCTGCTTTTCAGTTTTTTGGTATGGATAAAAAGATTCATTACAACTAGGGGGGATGGCAGATGCTTCGCAAAATCACAACGGTTGGAATGTACGGCTTGGCCGTTCTCTGGTTGTTTCCTTTGCTCTGGGCGGTCTGGACTTCCTTTCGCCCGAGGGAGCTGGCGACTTCGTGGTCGTTCAGTACAGATTTTACACTCGATAACTTTGCGAAGGTGTGGGACGCAGCACCCTTTGATCAGTACTACATCAATACCTTTTTGATCGTGACCGGTATTTTGGTGGCGCAAATGATTACGGCTACACTGGCAGCCTATGCCTTTGCGAAGCTGCAATTTTGGGGAAAGGATGTGTTGTTTGTCCTGTTCCTGGTCCAACTCATGGTCCCGGCAGATATCTTAATTTTCCCCAACTATAACGTTCTGCGTGACTTGTCTTTGCTGGATACCAAAATCGGCATTATGCTGCCGTACTTCGCTTCGGCCTTCGGGGTCTTTCTGTTGCGACAAACCTTCAAGACAATCCCGAACGAACTGGAGGAGGCGGCACGGATGGAAGGCTGCTCCTGGTTCCAGATTTTGTGGCGGGTGTACGTTCCACTAGCGAAGCCGACCTACATTGCTTTTGGTTTGGTTTCGGTGAGCTACCATTGGAACAACTTCATGTGGCCGCTGATTATTACGAATTCCGTGGAAAATCGTCCGTTGACGGTCGGTCTGGCGATTTTTGCTCAATCGTTTGAGACGGGGGCGCAGTGGGCCGAGGTAAGTGCAGCAACGGTCATGGTGATTTTTCCGTTGTTGCTGGCATTTTTATTGTTCCAGCGGCAGTTTATCAACAGCTTCATCCACTCCGGCGTGAAATAAGAGGGAGGGTCATGAATCATGAGAGACAAAGGCTCGTTTGCCGTATCCACCTATGCGTTATTTGATCTGTCCTTGCGTGATGCGATTGTTCAGCTTTTGCAAAAAGACTGGAAGGGCATCGAGATTATGTGTGAAGAGAATCATGTTGACCTCTTAGACTGGTCCTGGGAGCAGCTGAAAGAGTTGAAGCAGCAGGGAAACGAGAGAGGGATTGCCTGGTCGATTCATGCGCCGATTAGTGGCTGCAATCTGGCGGCGGATGCAGGATCAACCCGGGATCAAACGTTGGACACGATGAAGCGCTGCCTGGAGATTGCCAGCTTTCTCGACTGCACGCACGTCGTGATGCATGCGGGGGAGGTAGAAGATCGACTCGCGGAAACAGAGCGTGCCAGAGGTGTGGAAAATGTGAGTCAGGCACTCCACGTGTTGACCTCCGAGCTGTCCGCAGAGAGTAGAACCATACTGACGATTGAGAATGTCCCCCCTTATCCAAAAGTGCTGGGGTGGAACGTCGAGGATCTCATACGTATATGCCGTCATGTAAACTCCTCTCGCGTGGGAATCGTCTACGATGTGGGCCATGCCCATTTGATTCGTCCGGGATATGCGATCGATGCCTTGCAGAAGGTGCTTCCTTATTTGTCCGCTCTGCACCTGAGTGATAACTTTGGCAAGCTCGACGATCATTTGGCAGTAGGGGAAGGAACGATCCCGTTCGAGCCTATCCTGTCTCTTTTAAAAGACAATGGCTTTGCGGGTCATTGGGTTGTAGAGACAAAGCAGCTTGGCTGCGCAGAGGTAAGTGTGGAACGGCTACTGAGGGCAGGAGG
This sequence comes from Brevibacillus schisleri, assembly GCF_055685845.1. Classification (NCBI taxonomy): domain Bacteria; kingdom Bacillati; phylum Bacillota; class Bacilli; order Caryophanales; family Paenibacillaceae; genus Brevibacillus; species Brevibacillus schisleri. Next base: position 6,456,548 of record NZ_JBVNDM010000001.1, on the reverse strand, counting down.
CAAATAGCATGGACATGCAAACGATTTTGAAAACGAATCCGGTTATTGCGGCAACCGAACAGGATCGCCTGGGAGAGGCGATGGCGTCACGAGCTTGCGCGATTCTTTTGATGTACGGAAAGCTGACCAAGCTGATGGAGGAAGCTGAAACCATCCGTCAGTCGAGCAAGCCGATTTTTTTGCACACAGACCTCATGAATGGCTTGTCCAATGACAAGGAGGCTTTTCGTTTTTTGTCCACCTATATCCAACCAACAGGCATTGTCACTACCAAAGGTCCAATGATACGCGCGGCCAAAAAGGAAGGGATGCTGACGATCCAGCGAGTCTTTTTGATCGATTCGACCTCTCTCACGACGACGATCAAAAACGTCTTGGAAAACCAGCCGGATGCGATTGAAATCATGCCGGGGATAGCACCGTCGATTATTTCTTATATGAAGGAGCATTTGTCGCAGCCGATTATTTTGGGCGGGTTGATTTGGAACATGGAGCAGGTCAATGAAGCATTGAAGGGTGGAGCAGATGCTGTTTCATTGAGTAAGTCGGAGATGTGGAACCACCATATGACAGTTTAGGAGAAAGGGCAGGTGTGAATGCACCTGTCCTTTTTATATGTAATAAATCTTTACGCCCCTCCGCCTACGATTTTATCTGGTTTGCCATCCATCCATGTTTCTTACAGATATGTGTCCAAATGCCTACATGATTGGTAATCACACAAGAGTAAATTTATAATGTAAGTAACAAAATTCTACGATGAAGAAAATAACAGCGAAGTGACACCCTTCAGCGTGAAAAGAGGGTAATATGGAACCAATTCAACTGATGGAAGCGGCAGAGCAATTTATCCGGACATGCTATCGTGAACTGGACAAGACGACGGACGAAACCGAGCAACGGTTGCAAGAAGTACGACAGCTGATTCATCAGCAGGGATACTATGAGCATACAGCCGAGGAGCTTCGTCATGGAGCGAAAATGGCCTGGCGCAATAGCAATCGATGTATTGGGCGATTCTTTTGGGAATCGTTAGTGGTGATAGATGAGCGGCATGTCGAAACAGAAGAAGAGATGGCGCAGGCCATGCTCCGACACATCGAATTTGCTACCAATGACGGGAAAATTCGCCCGACCATCACGGTTTTTGCACCTGCTGTGGCAGGCAGAGCTCCCATGCGCATCTGGAATGACCAACTGATTCGCTATGCGGGATACGAGACAGAGTACGGCGTACTGGGTGACCCGATTTCGCTTTCGTTGACGAAGCTATGTGAGAGCTTGGGATGGCAAGGGAAAGGCACAAACTACGACGTTTTGCCGCTTGTCGTGCAAATTGGAGATCGGACGCCGCAGTTTTTTGAGATTCCTCAGGAGCTGGTCTTGGAGGTGCCGATCGTGCATCCCGATTTGCCGGGCTTTGCTGATATGGAATTGCAATGGTATGGGGTTCCTATTGTTTCGAATATGCGCATGGAGATTGGCGGTATCGACTATTTGGCCGCGCCTTTTAACGGCTGGTACATGGGGACGGAGATCGGTGCGCGCAATTTTGCCGATCAAGAGCGATATAACATGCTGCCAAAGGTCGCAGAGGTCATGGGACTCGATACGAGCAGGGAAGTGACGCTGTGGAGAGACAAGGCGCTTATCGAGCTGAACGTAGCTGTCCTGCATTCCTTCAAGGAAAAAGGAGTATCGATTGTCGATCACCATACGGCGAGTCAGCAATTCAAGCGATTTGAGGAAAGAGAAGAGAAATGTGGTCGAGCCGTTACTGGTGACTGGACATGGCTGGTTCCACCGATCTCCGGAACAGCTACACACATTTTCCACAGTAATTACGACAACACAATCCATACGCCGAATTTCTTTTACCAGGACAAGCCCGCGCTCGGCAAAAAATAAGGTCTTCATATGTCGCGAACATGCTTCGCGGCATTTTTTTTGCACGCGATGTCACATACAGGGTGATATGGTACGTTATACCAGTTGAAAGGAGGGAGAGAGTGGACACGAAACAGATAGAAGAACTCGTGGATGAGATCATTCAGGGAGCGGATGACCGCTACACTATCATCATGAAGAGCTACCAAACCCCGATATTTCACTACTGCTATCACATCTTGGGGAATCGATGCGAAGCGGAAGATGCCACACAGGAGGTCTTCTTCAAGGCTTATCGCAACTTGAAAAAATACAGTCCAATCATGCCGTTCGCAGCTTGGCTTTATAAAATAGCCTATCACCACTGCATCGATCTCATCAGAAAAAGGAAATGGACAAAGCTGTTGCCATTTTTGATGCAGGACAAAGAGTCTCAATCAGACATCGAGCGGCATATTGAAAATGTTTATTTCAGTGAGGATGTATTTTTTGCCATGCAGACACTCTCGGTAGAGGAAAGAACACTTCTCTTGCTGCGAGGCGTGGAAGAAAAGACGTACGAGGAAATTTCCTTGATCATGAACAAAAACGCTGCGAGTCTGCGCAAAAAATTCGAGCGTACGGCATCGAAGTTCCGATCCGCTTATTCTCCTTTAGGGAAGGGAGGGTCAGCTCACGATGAGTCGAAACAAATCGCACGAGAATATTAAGGAGCTGTTCAATGACCCGCGCATCCCGCAGGAGATTGACATTAGCCGTCAAGTGATGACAAAAATCAAACGAGAGAAGGAGAGATTTTTTGTGAAGTACAAGGTAAGCATATTAGTTGCCATTGGTCTGATCGCGAGTCTCACAACGGGCTATGCCGCTGTCCAGTACTATCAGTTGAAGAATGAGAAGGGCGAGGTTCTTTATGAGGAAAAAGACATTTCCCAGTACCAGGGCAAATCGAAAATCGTTAAAGAGTTAGAACCCGAAAAGGAGAAATATTACGATAAACGTTGGGAAATTGAGGATACCTTGGAGCCGGGGACTGCGGCTGCTCTCTATATCGCCGTTTACAACCCCCAAAAAACAGTGGAGAGAATCTCAAGACCGTTTGAATTTGCCACATTAACAGAACTTCGTAAGAAAATGGGGGAAGGGGTATATGTGCCTGAGACGCTGCCAGGGGGGTATCATTTTTTAGATGCTCGCCTCGAAAATGGCATCCAATTCGAGTATGAGAAGTATGACAAGGAAGCTCTGTACAAACAAGCAGAAAAAGAGAAAAAAGAATTCGTTATGCAGCCCTTGGAATGGACGAATGAGCTGGATTATATGTATGCGACATACAAAGATTCAGTGGGCAACTATTTAAATTTCAAAATCGCCAATTACGAAGATATAGTGGACAACACAACGTATGTTGTAGATTTGGATAAACAGAAAAAAGAGGTAATAAAGGTAGGCAATACGGAAGTGCTGTATAAAGAAGAAGCTAGAAAAGACCAGGTTAGCAAAAGAATTGTCTGGGTAACAGAGGCTTCCGGCAAAAAATTGCAGTACGAAGTATCGACAGACGGAGACAAATTGAACAAGGATACTATTAGCCAGTTCGTCAATGCTGTTGTTCCGAAAAACCAATAGCTCTTTCTTCACAAATAGAAACCCCCGAATTCTGCTACTGATTCGGGGGGGTTTGTCTGAACAAGGAGATTCCTAATCAGGTGACTATACTCTGAGAACCGAGGATGCGCGTTGAGTTAAAGAAAATTTTAGTTTTACCCCAATATTTTGTTTAACATTTCCTCTTACCCTAGATTTAGCAAGTAAGAGATTTACTTGCACATAAAAAAGGAAATGAAAAGGAGCGAGACCAATGAAAAAGAAATGGATGACAACTGTATCAGCTTTGTTACTTACTGGGGTGATTGGTACTGTTATACCGTCTGCAACCACAACAGCAGAGGCAAAAGCAAGTGTAGCGGAAAAAAGTAACCTAGACTTAAGAATTTCATTCGTTTTTTCTGAGGATGGCCAGGGAGTAACCATTAAAGACAGTAAATTAGGTGATTTCAAGGCTACGGTTAAAGATCTCTCCGAGAAGTTAGGTATCAAGGCAGACGATCTTAATCTATCTTCACATATCATTGATATGAAACCAAATGCGACAGGCAGCAAGATTATTGTCAAAGAAACTTCCTTTAAAGGTGAAGTGAAAGAGTATGAGACCAGCGATAATGATGTCCTCATGCTGTTCGGTCTTCACAAAGTAACCCAATAAGTTGGTAAGGTACTGTGGCACGACTCACCATTCAAAGTCTCAACTCCCCTTATGTGAATAAAAATAAGGGTCCTCACCCCCCAAATGAATAAACATAGCTACCAATGTCGCGAACATGCTTCGCGGCATTTTTTTGTGACGAATTGTAAAAAGAGTATCTAGGAGAACGAAAAATATGGGCAGAGCAAGCTCTTTGTGCTAAAATTAACGAGAATGATTATCAATTTCATAGTTCGTTGAAGGAGAGGTTCTTTTGAGAATGAGAAAATCAGGCTTAGATAAGATCATAATGGCAGCCCTTATTATGATCATGACCAGCATGTTATCGGCCTGCGGACAGACACCAGCCAATCAAACTGCTCAACCTGCGCAGGAAAGTGCGAGTAACGAGAGTAACAATGAATATATCACCTACGAGGCGTTTAATGGCACAGTGAGAATTCCTAAGGACCCAAAACGGGCTGTGATACTTGCGGACAGCTATGTTGGACATTTTCTGACACTAGGGATCAAGCCGATCGGTATCACGGACCATGCTATGGGAAACCCGTATTTTAAAGGGAAGCTGGATGGTATCGAAAGCGTGGGCGACGGAACATCGCTAGAAAAAGTACTGGCGATGAACCCTGATTTATTGATTGTGTTTGAAGGGGATAAAAATATCGAGCAGTTTACCAAAATAGCACCAACGGTAGTGATTCCATACGGTAAGAAGTCAATCCGCGAAGAACTGCGGGAGTTTGGCAAAATGACAGGAAGAGAAGACAAGGCGAATGAGTGGATTGCCGAATGGGACAAGAAAATAGCTGAGGCAAAACCTAAGGTACAAGCAGCGGTAGGAGATAAAACCGTTTCGATTCTGCAGCCATACGCCAAGGGGATTTATGCGTTTGGCCACAACTTCGGAAGGGGTGGAGACATCCTTTACGGCGAATTCCAGTTAAAGGCTCCGAATGCCGTACAAAAAGAAACCATTGATAGCAACACCGGCTGGGCGGAGGTCTCGCTTGAAACACTGCCGGACTTTGCGGGAGACTACATCTTTACCAGTGCATGGTCCGGAGATGATGCCAATCCAGAGGGTGTATACAGTACAAATGTTTGGAAAGGCTTGTCGGCAGTAAAAAATAACAAGGTTTTTCAGATCGATCAGAAAGGCTCCTATTTTAATGATCCGATCTCCTTGGAAGAACAACTCACGTTCATTGTAGAAAAGTTAACGTAGAAGAAAAACCCCCGAAACACCTGTAGCAAGTATGCTCTGCACTGCTACGAGTATTCGGGGGTAATTTATTTAGCGGTTGTAATAGCTGCTAAGAGCTGGGAGCAGACCCAATGGATTTTTCCGCAAGTCCTTGGCACTAAAGAAAATGCTGCCTTGAACCTGAGGAACCATCGCGTTGAAATTCAACTGGTTAATAATCTCCTGGGCACTCTGCCAGCCAGCTTCGGCCGTTCCCAGCTTGTATGGCGAATGACCGATGTAGAGCTTGACGTTCGTGCCTTGTACTTCGTTTGCCCACCAAGTAACGAGCTTGTCGTATTGGGCAGGGGCGAAGGAAAAGCTCCAATAAATTTGCGGAGTCACATAATCAATCCATCCTTGTTGAATCCACGTGCGCACATCGGCAAACATGTGGTCATAAGCAGTAACGCCAGCTTTTGTATCGGAGCCCGTCGGATCGACGTTGCTGTTGCGCCATACACCGAATGGACTGATCCCGAATTGAACGTGAGGCTTGACGCTCTTGATAGACTGATTCATTTGTTGAACAAACTGATTGATATTATCGCGGCGCCAGTCGGCTTTGGACACGATTTTTTTGCTGTTGTAAGCCTTGAATGCTGCATCGTCTGCAAAGGCGACATTGGAAGGATAGAAATAATCATCCAAATGGACACCATCGATGTCATAGCGTTGTACGACTTCCATTACTTCATTAATAATTTGCTGACGTGCTGCCGGAACACCCGGATTGATGTACAGCTTTTTGTTGGCATTCACAATCCAGTCAGGATGCTGCTTGATCACGTGATTCGCTGGCAATTGGTCTGTTTTTGCATCTGTAGTGGCACGGAACGGGTTGAACCAAGCATGGAATTGCATCCCGCGTCTATGTGTTTCTTGTACCATAAAGGCAAGCGGGTCGTAGCCAGGATCTTTCCCCGGAGTTCCCGTCAAAAATCTCGACCATGGAGTGAGTGTAGAAGGATACAGTGCATCTCCAGATGGGCGAACTTGCACGAAAGCAGCGTTCATTCCCATGGCTTGCAGCTCATCGAGTAGCTGTATGTATTCTTGTTGCTGCTTTGCTGGATTTCCGTATGAACCGGAAGATGGCCAGTCCAAGTTGTAGACCGTAGATATCCATACCCCGCGCAAATCTCCATTTGTCACGACAGGTGTGCCTGGTTCCATCTCGCTGTTTCCACTCAATATATCCTGTGGTGGCGGAGTCATGGTAGCGACGTTGCCGCTTTGCAGGCGAATGGTTCTTGTTTTGTCTTCCCAGTTTACCGCAAGACCCAGCTGCTCAGAGACAAAACGCAGCGGAACCATAATTCTCCCTTGTTTGTTCTGAACAGAAGCATCAAGTGGGATGCTGTTGTTGTTCACGCGAGCGTTCTTTTGATTAACCGTCAGCGACAACAAGGTATCCTGCTTACTGATCGTTGCGGTTTGAGATTTTGGCTCCCAATTTACTTCGGCTCCCAAATTTTCACCGATCACCCGCATTGGAACCATCGTTACGTCTGCTTTTGGAACAATGTACGGAGCGACGTCACTTTTGATTTGTTGCCCGTCCAAATAGATGCTGATGCCAGAGGATGTCTGCGCAGCCTGCACGGATATCCCCATCGTTGGAATACATAGTACGAACATTAGCAAAAGCATAAACCACTTGCGTACCTTCATTTTTGCCAATCCTCCGACAAGTATAGATTTGCTTACTACATTAGCCAATTCGTTAGACGCTTTATTATATCGCTTTGTTACGCTCAAGTGGGAAGATTATTGTAACGATTCGCTCCATTTCGGTAAAAAATGATGAGACTCATCGAAGCAAGGGAACCTCCCAAGCTTCACTGGCATAGGCAAGAGCATATGTTGTTTTCCTTCTGGTCATGGGACAAAAGAGAGGGGAAGGAGTGCAAGCATGAGTTCTTTTCTTGCGCCAAAGGCACCGATTGTTTTTGTTCCGGGGCTGTTTGGGTCGATGAGTGATCATATTATTCCGGGTACTGGTGACTGGGGCTTCGGGTTTGCCCGAACGGCTTACGAGCCATTTATCCGTTTGCTTGGAAAAATGGGTTACCCCCTCAATGAACAACTGTTTGTAGCTTTTTATGATTGGCGAAGGCAGATCGATATTTCAGCTGAGCGCTTTTTGCTGCCTGCCATCGAGCGAGCGAAGCAAATGACTGGTTCCCCTTGTGTCAATCTCATTTGCCATAGCATGGGGGGGCTTGTTGCTAGAGCCTATGTCCAGAGCGGATTTTATCAAAATGATGTAGATCAGCTGCTTATTTTTGCGACTCCCAACGCAGGATCGCCTGTCGCCTACAGCTATTGGGCAGGAGGGAAGCTACCGCGCTCCGTTTCTGGCAAAAGAAATGTCGTGGAGCTATACATGAGTGTATATCTGGCCTATTTGGAGCAAAGCATCCCTTTTCATCGTATACAAGCTATTCACAGACACTTTCCCAGTCTCCTTGACCTTACTCCGTCAGCAGCATATGGCGATTATTTGCTGGAGAAAAAACAGGGGGTAGAAGCCTTCGTGCCTTATGGACAGATGGTCGTGAAAAATCAATACATGGACTATTTGAACGCAACGATGGGGATCATCGCAGCTCGCAATATTCGCGTCACGCTGGTAGCTGGCATCGGACATGAAACGATTCATTACCTGCGAACAGTCCCTTCGCTATCCCCCGATAAATGGGTCGATGGAAGAGTAGTGGGCTCGATCAATAGTGATGCTGGGGATGGGAGTGTCATGGCGAACAGTGTATTCGCGCTGGAAGGTGAGCGTTATTACGTTGAGGCAACACATCTGGAGATTTTGTATAAAAGTGAACCGCTTCTCCGGCAATTGCTAGAGTAGGGGGAAAAAAGAGGACCAAGCCGGGAATATCCCTGGACTCGGTCCTTTAGATGAACTATGCTTTCTTATTTCTGCGATACATGATCGAAATACCGATCAAGATCGAAACAATACCTGCAACGATAGGGAGTGGGTTAGCCTGCTCTCCAGTTTGAGGCAATACTTTACCTGTTGATGGAGATTCGTTGCTGGTTTCTAGGACGTTGGAGTTATTAGCAGCTCCCGAATCGTTCGGTTTGGTTGTATTTCCTGTTTGATTCGACTCTCCTGAAGTGTTGTTGTTTGCATCAGGAGTGCCAGATTGATCCGAGTTACCAGGCTGGTCTGGGTTTCCAGGTTGGTCTGGTTTACCAGGTTGGTCTGGTTTACCAGGTTGGTCTGGTTTACCAGGTTGGTCTGGGTTTCCAGGTTGGTCTGGTTTGCCAGGTTGGTCTGGGTTTCCAGGTTGGTCTGGTTTGCCAGGTTGATCCGGTTTGCCAGGTTTACCTGGTTTATCCGGTTTGTCTGGTCTATCCGGTCTATCCGGCTTCTCTGGTTTTTCCGGTTCGGGCTCTGGTTTTGGTTCTGGTTCAGGCTCTGGCTTCGGCTCTGGCTTTTCGGGCTCCGGTTCAGGTTTTGGCTCAGGAGTTCCGCCACCACCGCCGCCTCCACCACCGGAGGTCGCGTCATTTTCGACAGTGACCAACACATGGTCGCCAGCTACTTGGTTTCTTTTAATCTCGAACTCGATTGGCTTGCTGCTTTTTACATAACCAGCAGGTGCTTTCGTCTCGATAAACTCATATTTGCCCGGATTCAGTCCTTCGACAATCAGCTCTCCGTTGCCATCTGTTGTCAGCTTGGTAAGCTCCTGCCCGTTCATATCTTTGGCTACTTGACCATTTTCATCTCGGAGCGTAAATTCAGCTCCTTTGAGCTTATGATTTGGGTATCCCGTTCTTACTTTGGTCAGTTTCACAGACCCTGGGTTCAATCTGTTGGTCAACGTAAGAGAGGCAATGCCTTCCTCTGTCACTTCGAATTTCAGTGGTTCAGCAAGCTCATAATCAGCAAGGGCTTTTGTTTCCACGAGCTGGTAGAATCCTGCTTTCAGGTTTTCGAGGAGAATGATACCGTTCTTATCCGTTGTGAGTCCACTTTGCAGTACTTTCCCGTCAGCATCCTGAAGCTCAAAGGTTACGCCAGGAAGTGGCTCTTTGGTGTAGTGGTCCACTTTCAACAATTGAACGGACCCAATATTTTTGGCGTTCTTTTTCGTAAGGGTTACAATTTCTGTCTGGTTGGAGGCGATTTTGAATGAAATCGGAGTGGCATCCAGCTTGTATCCCTTCGGAGCTTTCGTTTCGACTAGCTGATAGTTTCCTTCTGCCAGATCGCCTTTGGAGACTTTTCCGTCAGAGCCGGTTGTCAGCTCCGCGATCGTTTCGAATGCTCCGCCCTTTTCAACCTGCAGATTGAAGACAGCGCCTTCCAGTGCTTTGCCAGCATTCTCCGCGTCAACTTTGGTTAACTCAAATCCTTGACGGAGCAGCTTGTTGTCGATGGCCATTTCGATTGTAACTGGAATAGCAGGGTCAGCACCTGCAGGAGCTTTTAACGTAATGTCTTTTCCGTTTCTGTACTCGTCTGCGATAACGTAGCCAACAGGAGCGGATAATTCTTTTAACTTGTACGCTTTAAATTTGTAGCCTTTGAAGGTAGCAATACCATTTTCATCGGTCACGACTGTTTCCAGCAAGGTTTTCCCTGCCTTGTCGTACAGACCAAACGTGGCGCCTGCCAATGCCTTTTTCGTATCTGCGTCTGTTTTGATGATTTTCAAGTCGCCTTTGCCAGGCGTGCCGGCTCCGCCACCAGCACCGGACAAGCTGACTTTGATACCTTCTTGTCCGTCTTTCCCTTTACCTACAACTGTTTTCCCTGCAAAAGAGGCTTCGTTTTTGATGACCTCTCCATGATCAGCATTGATAAAGGAGCGGTACTCCAGGATGTAGGCAGTGTGCAGGTCGTTTTTGAAAGTCAGTTTAAAGGTGTTGCCGACTACTTCTAATGTGTAGTCCTCAGAGGTCACTTCTTTTCCGATAGTCAGGGCACCGGATTCAGAGACGTTTGTCGTAAAGAGCTTGAAGGAGTCTTTCATCAGAATTTGATTGCCAGACAGCGTATCGGTCAATGCAGCACCTGCCGAAATGTACGACTGGCTCGGATTGATTTTTACTGTCCATGTTGCATACTCTGAGTCTGCTCCTGTACCTTGTGCGCCTGTTTTGAGGACGTACTGCCCACCGTATGTCGGTCTGACGGTCGTCTTGCCTTTATAGAGTGGAGTGCCTGTTATGTCACTATCATGCATAGTGGCATTGTTTTCGTACACTTCTCCGACAGGCAGATCAGCCAAACTGGTTGTGTACGTGATGCGATAGGCCGAGTCGATCTCGCCAAGATGCAGCTCAAAACCGTTGGTTAATGGGTCGAATTTGATAGGAACAACAGGTCCTTCGACCACTTTCACACCGTCTGCTCCACCTGTAAGCAGTAACTTATGCACGCGTAACGAGTCCTTCACAAAAGTTTGTTCTCCGGCATAAAAATCCCGAATGATCGCGTTGCTAATCTTGTGAAGGTTATAGTTCACATCGATTGTCCACGTGATTTCTTTTGTGCGGGCGTCGTATTTACCTGTTTTGTTGCCGTTATTGCTGGTGTAGCTGTCTGGTTTAACAGTAGCGGATTTCGTGATAGGGTCTTGTGCATTCCCATTTTCTTTCCAGTTCATTTCAGCCTTGTTTTTGTACGCGGATGGACGGTCCTTGGAAGTAGGATCGAACTTCGTCAGGTACGTAATCACAAGGGCTTTTGTGACTGGTTTATGGAAGGTGATCTTGAATCCATCCTCGTACTTTGGATTCGGAGAGATGCTGTAGTCTTTGTCAGAACCTTCTTCCAAATCCTTTGTCCAATCGTTGATTTTTACTTTGTCAGGAAGAAGCGTCAGCCCTTGACCAGCATAACTGTCGGTAATGACGACTTCATCCATCACCTGATTGTCCTCGTTTAGACTAAGCGTCCATTCGATCGTTTTATTCAGGTAATCAACTTTTTCTTTTTTGGCGTTTTTCCAGAAGATTGCTTGCGTGATCTCTTTGGATGCATCTTTTTTGGTTCCGTCGTAGATTTCTACTTCATTTTTCACGAGGTAGCTGTCTTGGTGGACCCGATTTTTAGCTTTGGTTTGGTAGGTAATTTCGTAAGCAGCCGATACGTCATGATCAAACTCCAAGCGGAAGCCGGTTGCCGACTCGGTTACGTTGTACCCTGTGATGGCAGCCCCGTCTTTTTTTCCGTTTCCGTTGTCGTCGATGGTCATTTTATGAACGGTAAAAGAACCATTCACGAGCTCTTGATGACTGGTATCAAAGCGATCCTCGAGCCATGCATCACCTTGATTGATTAGTTTTTCATTGTAGTTGTACTGAATAGCCCAGGTGATCGTCTGTTTGGTGTAATCATAGTCAATCGCTTTTTTGTTCAGAGGCTGGCTGAATCGGACAGAGACATTTGCGGAATCGATTAAATCCTTTGGAAGGTTCGTTCCTGTGACAGTGGCTTTATTCGTGTAGGTTGTATCTGTCGTACCGGTGACGTTGGTCTTGTACGTGACGCGATAAGCACCGTCGATGTCCCCAAAGTTCATTTTGAACCCATTTCCTTCTGTCAATTTCTCAGGAGTGAAGGTAGTTACCTCAGCCTTTGGTTTAACAGAGCCATTCAACTGAACGTCTAATGGGAAGACCTTAATCGAGCTCATGTCGATATCCAGACCGCTTGGAAGCTCATCTGTAAAGACAGCGCCTTTAATCGGATTTTCGCTTAGGTTGAAATCGACGGTCCAGTCGAGATAGCTAGGATTCATTCCCTTGTTTGCTTTTCCGTTCTTGTCGATTTCATTGTTGTTTTTGCCTTTGAAATGGACAGAGATAGGAGCGATGCCATCGAATTTGAAATCGATTTCCTGTCTCGTGCCGCCCTCAAACTTTTTCTCATCGAATTCCCGCCACACAAAGAACGTTCCGTCATTGATCTCAGCGCCATCGTTGATGGTATCGCTAAAAGTGAAGGTGACGGTGCCATCGGTTGTCACTTCATAGGTGCCGTAGCCTCCATCCAGATCTCCGGTCAAAATACGATCGGTCTTAAACTTGTCTGGGAGAGTGAAGGTAAAGGTGGCACCTCCTGAGTAAGGATGTCCGGCAGGGATTTTCCAGGTGAAATCAACTTGAACACGCGAGCCCTGATCGGGGCGGATGTCTTCAATGTTGTTTCCGTCTTTGTCCTTCATGACTACGCTGGTGATGATGTTGTCTTTGACGATGTTGTCATCAGGATCTGGAACTGGTACCGGAACCTCTGGTAGAGGAACTGGTGGTTCAACAGGTGGCGTAGTCGGGGTCCCTGTACCCGGATCGGTAGGAGTTCCAGTACCCGGATCGGTAGGAGTTCCAGTACCTGGATCGGTAGGAGTTCCAGTACCCGGATCGGTAGGAGTCCCAGTACCCGGATCGGTAGGAGTCCCAGTACCCGGATCGGTAGGAGTCCCTGTGCCCGGATCGGTAGGAGTTCCAGTACCCGGATCAGTAGGAGTCCCTGTGCCCGGATCGGTAGGAGTCCCCGTTCCCGGATCGGTAGGGTTACCTGTGCCCGGATCGGTAGGAGTCCCTGTGCCCGGATCAGTAGGGTTATCCGTTCCCGGCTCCCCACTATTCTCTACGACAACCTCACCTTGTGTTTGGGCATACGTGGTTGTCGTGAAACCGAAAAAGTTTTGGATGATGAGCAAAAGTGCCACCACAACGATCCAAGATTTCCTTTGCATATGCTCCTCCTGTACTAAATAAAACTACTCATTCCGTCTTTCAGTAGGACGTGTTAGGGCTGAGATGAAGTCGTTTGTTTCCATTCAGCTTGAACGATCAGTCTGTCCTTCGGATCCTTTGCTCCAACAGGGGTGCATGTAACTAAGGTGATCATTGGCTTCTTTTGATCCTCTAGAACTTCTACTTGTGTACGATCTACGATAAAGGCTTTCACGACAACGAATTGGTAGGTTGCCGTTTTCGTCTTGATCTCAATCTCATCGTTAGGTGCTAGTTCGTCCAAGCGATTGAATTGCTTACCGTGAGTAATCCCGCGATGACCTGCCAGTCCAACATTGTTCACGCCGAATTCCTTGTCTGGCTCGATCAGGCCAACACCTTTACTCAAGGCATGCTTGTCCGCGCCTTCAAAAATCATCATTTCCAGATCAATTTTGGGAATCCGAATCACGCCTCTGGCACCTTCCAACATAGCGAGCGGCTCTTGTATCTGAGGAGCTGGTGGGTCCTCTGATGTAGCTGTTTCTATTTGCTCGCTGACGTTGCTCAGTTGTTCGAACGCTTCGATGAGCTGTTCCTGCTTTTGTGCAGATACCGCCGTTTCCCATTGAGGATAGAAAAGGAGGAATAAGCCTGCCAGGATAAACCCGGCACTTAACAGCACTCGCACATTCTTCAACTCCCTTTTCGCACCGTTAACTCAATTCATCTTTCCCCCCTTGTCCCAATTTTTCGTTAACTTTGTTCGGCAAGAGCATCCTTCGTTGTACAAGTCTTGCTAGTCGAGAACAACAGATTCACCTGCTGTTCCAATTATGAAAAAATGCCTAGAGGTATCATAATCTTTGGAACTATACAATTTCTGAACATGAAAAAAGCCAGAGTAGGAAGAATCTCCTTTCTGGCTTTTTCGGTCTACATTCTATGGTTAATAGGCGACGCTTTTCGAAACAAATCGAACTAAAACCTGAGTGCAAGTACAGAAATAATCTTTTTCATAGACAACCTCCTAAGGATTCGCTTTCGCCCGCAACAGATTCAACCCCATCCCGATAAAAACAATCCCCGTCAGCTTGTTGAGAATGACAGAGAACTTCTGATTATTACGCAATTTTTGCGTAGCGAAGGAAGCAAACAGGGCGAGAAGACTACACCAGATGCCACCCGTAACGGTAAAAGTGAGGCCGAGAATAAGGAAAGGGAGTGGGCCGGCTTCGGTCGCGCTAACAAATTGCGGGAGGAAGGCGATAAAAAACAGGGCGACCTTTGGATTCGTGACACTTGTCAGAATCGCTTGCAAATAGACCTTTTCACCCTTTAGCTTCTTGGAATCGGCTGCGTCAAAAGCTGGTGATTCCTTCGTTATGAGCATGCGAATGCCCAAATAGACGAGATAGGCGACCCCCAATATTTTGACGATGTTAAAAAGCACGATGGATTGCGCCAAAAGGAGCGACAAGCCGAAAGCAGCCAAGAGCGTGTGAATGAGTGAGCCTGTCAAAATGCCGAGAACCGAAAGAATACCTGCCTGTTTTCCTTGCGAAATGCTGCGGGTGATGATGTACATTGTGTCTGAGCCGGGTATCAGGTTCAGCATGATTGCAGTCATCAGGAATGCTTCATAATGAACGATTCCAAACATCTCTTCTCACTCCTATCTGTCTATAAAATAAAAATAAATTATAGAATAATCTGATACCTAGTGCAACGCGGAAAAATGAGGAAAAGCCCCCGACGCAGATCAAGGAAGGTATGCCATGATCGCGAGGGGGAGCTCCTAATTCAGCAAACAGATTACGGCGTTGATTCGGTAGCGCGTATCCAGCCTTCTTTTCCGTCAAACACAATCTGGTACCAGCCATTCAGATCTGCGATGACTTGGAAGGAACCATCTGCTGCTACCTGACCGATCTTTTCATATTCTTCACCGGGACCTGCAAAAACATCGGTTTTTTGAGTGGCAGGGGAAGGATGATCCGTCGCTTCTGTTGAGCTGTCAGCAGGGGAAGGCGCTTCTCCTGACCCAGTTCCCTCGGTCGTTTCTTCGGAGCTCTGCTCCAAATCAGCCAGCTTTTCGATGTAAGCCAAGCCATTGTCCTCGAGCTTGAACAAAGCGATTTCGTTTTCCCCTTTCCCCACCGCATTTTTTAGGATCACGTGCTCGGAGTCTTCTACGCTGAATTCATCTGCCTCAACCGAAAAACGCTTATCGAGTGACTCTTTTGTCAAATTCGGAGAGAGTGCCGCGTAGGCGTTAGCACGCTCCTTGCCGGAAGCACTTACGATAATCACAGGCTTTTCTTTACTTCCGAGCTTATCGTCGATCTTAGCCTTTGCCGTTTTTAAGTCCACATCCAGTGACTGATCCAGATAGAGGACCGAGTCATTCGGCATTTTCGCTGCGAAGTAAAGACGATGATCTGCCTCAGAGAGTCCAAATGCGTAAACCTTTGCTCCCCAGCGATCTGTGCCGGAGAGTATATCGGTGAAGGTTCTGTCTGGATATCTCAATTGCAATAAACGTGCTGGATCGTATTCCAACCAGAGTTTATTCAGATCGGACAGGAGTGTAGCCGTATCCTGGAGCGGATTCAACTGTTCGTATAATTCACGCGCTTTGGTGAACTCAAACGACTTGATGTATTGTTCTGCCTGCTTGAGCTTGCCTTCCAGATAGCGGGTGATCGAATCGAGGACAGGTGAATCACTGGAAAGCACATCCTCGATTTTGCGATAGGCGGCAGCCATGTCAACGAAGGCACTCAAATCCTTTGAACGAATGACTTCCTTGATTTCAGCTAGCGCATACTTTTCCAACTGACCCACTAACCAATCTGTCTCGATACCCAGCTTTTCGTAATGGCGTATGCTTGTAGCCGTTTTGGTGATGACTTCTTCAAAAGGAGCAGAAGCGATCAATTTCCGCAGCTTCGTCTTTTCATAGTCTTGGAACAAGGCCATAAGCTCAGCCTGCTTCTTCTTTTTGCCGCCGTAGTATTCAGCTGGAATGGCAATGAGTGTTTCGATGAAAGATTCGTCCTGGTAGTTTTCCTTGTCGAGATTCGATTGTGCCTGAGCCTTGGCTGTTTGCAAGGCATTCAAGTAATAATCGGAAAAGCTCTTATCCATCCCCAATTGAGCGGACAATTGCTGGAAAAACATTGCTGGTACGTCCTTTTGATTCTGGTAATTCTTTTTGACAGCTTGATATTGTTCATAGACCGTACCGATTTCTGCGACCTTCTTTTCCGAAATGGCCGCCCGCGATTGCTGTTGAAGCCCCTCCAGCTCAGTACGGATCGAAGCCAGTTGGAACATGATAGAGTTCCATTCGTCATCCCCGTAGGACAGGACGGCCATATCATGCGCACGAGAAAAGGTTTCCTCGGCTTGCAGCAGGTTCTTTTGTTCATAAAACGCCTTTGCTTGTTTATACAACGTAATCTGCTTGTACCCGAATCCGAGCTTGAACAGAACAGCGATCAAACCCAAGGCAAAGAGTCCGAGAAAAATATTACGGACCCACAGGGACCTATGATAGGGAGAGATAGGCAACATAAAAGGCCCCTCCTTCACAGTAAGCCTTTGAAATCCGGGTCAAACGCGTAATGCGTATCCACCCTGTTTTTGGTAGAATGATATAGTTGTTCCCAGCCTTCATCCTTATGGGTTTGTACCATTTTTGCCAATCGCAGAAGGCGCTCGCGAGGCAAAAAATCGATGAATTCGATAATCAGATCCTGATACTCGTCCACATAAGACTTCATGCGGAGCGCCGCACCTGCCACTTGACCAATGAGTTGATCCCCGTTTTCCAGCAACAATATTTGCTTTTTATAACGTCTGACATAGGTAAGCACGGATCTTTTGACGAGCGAAGGCTGGACCTTGATGACTTCGCGCACATATTCCATGAAGTCCTTGTCATACATAGACGGGATGAGCGTTTCGAGCTCTAGCTCCATGTCTTTGCGCAGGACGTAATGATTGAGGAACATGATTTTGCGTATCTTGATCGTATCGGAATCGATGAAATGCCCGATCTCTCTCGTTTTTTCATAAGCTTCCTTGAGATGTCCTTCTTTGACGTCGTTGCCCACTTCCTCCAAATGACGGAGGAGTGATTTCTTGAGCGTCTCCATTTCCCGTGTTAGAAAGTGTTGGAATTGTACGTCTCTTTCATAGATGCCGTATTTTTTCTGTATCACGAAAAACAAGACGAACAACACACAGCCAATACCTCCTGCGAGAGCCAATTGC
Organism: Brevibacillus schisleri; assembly: GCF_055685845.1. NCBI lineage: Bacteria > Bacillati > Bacillota > Bacilli > Caryophanales > Paenibacillaceae > Brevibacillus > Brevibacillus schisleri. The sequence goes on along the minus strand of NZ_JBVNDM010000001.1, from coordinate 6,439,152 downwards.
AAAAGGGTATCCGCAGAAAGGAGAGCTAGACAGACGAACAAGCCCAAGAGCAAAAAGCGCGTCTGCACATAGCGGCGTGTCACCGCATGGGATACCTGGCGGATCGGTTTGTAGGCTCTCCCGCAACTCTCGCAATGCGTCTCCCACAGGACATGGTACGTATGGCATCGTGTGCACGCTTGGATTCTTTCGTACGTATGAGTGGTTTTACGGGTTTTGCGAAAGTGGACGCCGATTCGTTTTCTCATGGTGAATCCCTCTTCTCATTCAGTAAGGCATGAAGATGCTGATCGATTTCGGCGTTGGAGAGGTTGCGCCGTTTCAGTCGTAGCAGCTTGAGGAATCGGACCGCTAGCAGCAAAAAAGCCGCAAACAAAAGAAAGTAAGTTAACATAAAATTTCTCCTAACGAAGTTGTCGAAATCTGTAACAAAGAATCATGTCGTATCGTATTACGAGTAAGGGGCAATCATTCTAGTACTTTTTTATCATCTGTATTCTACTTCTTGAAATAGTGTCATAGTCTTACTTTCTTTGCAACACTTCACAAATTCTTTGTAACGAACAAGAAAAGGAGCTCTTATGCAAATAATACGATTCCGAATGTTATATCGATACGTAGCATGTCTTGCCCTGCTCTTGGTCAGTGTCCTCTCTGGTACACACCCAGGTTTTGCGCAAACGAGCGGAAACAATATGGACGCTGTCCTGGTCGTGGACGTCAGCAACTCCATGACCCAGAGCGATAAGAACAAAGTCAGCAACGAAGCAATGAAAATGTTCGTCGACATGACGTCGATCCAAGCGAACAAGGTTGGTGTCGTCGCCTATACCGACAAGATCGAGCGGGAAAAAGCACTGCTTGAGATTAATTCCGAAGAAGACAAGAACGATATCAAAGCCTTCATCGACAGCTTGCAAAAAGGAGCCTACACCGATATCTCTGTCGGGGTAACGGAAGCAGTAAAAATCCTTGATGCGGGCCGCAATCCAAACAATGCGCCGATCATCGTGATGCTGGCAGACGGAAACAACTATTTGAACAAAGCATCAAGCCGTACCCAAGCAAAGTCTGATCAAGAGCTGCAGCAAGCAGTGAAAGAGGCCAAAGACAAAGGCTATCCGATCTACACGATTGGCTTGAACGCAGACGGTCAGCTTAACCGCACGACACTACAGCAGATTGCTGCGGAGACAAATGGTAAATTTTTTGAAACGAGCACAGCAGACAAGCTCCCGCAAATCTTGAGCGAAATCTTTGCGAATCACCTGAAGCTGAAGGTTGTCCCGGTTAAAAGCTTCATCGCAAACGGCCAAGCTCAGGAGATTCCAATCCCCATCCCGAATGGCAGCGTCATGGAAGCCAACATCTCGATCATGTCGCAAAAAGCAGTGGAAGTGAAGCTGTATGACCCAGCAGGCAAGGAAGTAAAAATCCCTTCCAACCAGGTCAGACTGTCGAAGTCCAATGCGTACACGATGATCAAGCTGGTCAAGCCACAGCAGGGTGATTGGAAGCTGATGGTAAAAGGTGTCCCGAAGGAAAAAATCGATATTAACCTCATCTTCAACTACGATCTGCAATTGGAGATGGAGCCAGTCACAGCGAAGAGCTTCAAGACTGGCGATGTCGTACCGATCAAGGCTGCTCTTGTTTCAAACGGACAGAACGTAGCAAGTCCTGATCTGTACAAGCAAATGAAGGCGACACTGATCGTCAATGACAAGACGGACAATAAGACCAATGAGGTCATCCTGAACAATACGGGCAGCGGGTTCGAAGGCAGCTTCACAATCCCGGCTGACCATACCTACGAAATAAAAGTCAAGGCAGAAGACACCAGCTTTTACCGGGAGACAAAGCCGCTCCTTGTAGATGCTGCGAAAACAGCAGGCTCTGGAACGAGCAAGCCGAGCACAACCACTGATCCTGCGGCAGAATCGAAACCATTTCCATGGCTGACCGTAGTAGGAGGTATCTTGGTTCTCCTCCTGTTGATCGGTGCTGGATTGTACGCACTGTCGATCTATCGCAAGGCGAATAAGGGCTTCGCGGGCCAAATCGCCATCGAGATCGTGGATGAGGATACAGGCGAAAAGTCCAATCCGCAATACAAGAAACTGAACGCGTTCAAAGGAAAAGTGAAGCTGCACCAGCTCTTGCAGCTCGCCCCTGAGTTTGCGGAGACAGAGAAGGTCATCTTTTTACCAGGGAAAAACGATACGCTGATCATCGAGAACCGTTCGAGCTGCCGAATCGAAAAGGCAGGACGTGTCCTCGATGCAAGCAAAGGCAAAGAGCTGAAGAAAAACGATCGCATCAAAATTTCGTTAACGAATGTGAACAAGTCCTTATATGTAGATTACATCGTCTAGGAGTGAGTCGAATATGAAAGCAGTTGTGAGAGAACACATTCAACAATTGGACGTATCCCTCGGCGGGGGAATCGTCAGTGACAAGATTCGTGTAGATACCATTGATAACCCGATGCTCGTCATCGGTCTAGGCGGTACAGGAATTGATGCGCTTTTGCGCCTGAAATACCAAGTGAACAGACGCTTCAAGCTGCCAGTAGATCAGCTTTCCAAGAAGCGCAAGGAAAAGCCGGACAATATTGAATTCATCGCATTTGAAACGAATGAGCATGACCGCAACAAAAAGTACAAAGGCATCGGACTCGATCCAGTGACGGAGTTCGTACTCCTGTCCAATCCTGAGATCGGCGGTGTGTTGCAGAATCGTAGCATTCTGGAGCCGTACATCACGGACTGGCTCTCGCCAGAGCTGACAATTACGGACGGAATCAGCGGCGCATCCGGTGTACGCCAGGCCGGGCGACTTCTCCTCTTTACGAAAATTACGCAAGTCGTCCAAACCATTGAGAAAAAGGTCAAGATGCTGTGTGAGGGCACGAACAAAAAGCTGACTGTATTTCTCTTGAGCGGTTTGTCCGGGGGAACGGGGAGCGGTTGCTTCCTCGACATTGCCTATATCGTTCGCGGCATTTTGGAGCGCGACTTCGGAAGTGCGGGAGTAGACAAGGTGAATACGCTGGGCTACCTGTTCACGCCTGACGTCAACCTGTCGAACAAGAGTCTCAGCTCGCACACACGTGACTACATCATGAAAAATGGTTATGCGGCATTAAAAGAGCTGGACTACTGGATGAATGCGGACGAGCGAAACGAGCGTTTCCGCCAGCAATACGGCAACGTGCTCACCGTCCAATCGCCGATGCCGCCATTCAACCTGTGCCATTTGATTTCTGCGACCAATCTGGAAGGCAAAGCATTGGAAAACGCGTACGATTACTGCATGAACGTGACCGCGGAAAACATTACGAACTTCATGGCGAGCGAAGAAAAGCGCTCGGGTGAAGAGTTTGCGATCCACGACTATATCAGCAACATCCGTACGAACATCAACCAGATGCCAAAAGCGTACGCAGCCAACTATCAGTACAACGTCATCGGTGCTTCCTCTGCTGTCTTGCCGATCGAAGAGATGACAACGTACCTGGCCTATCGCTTGTTTAAAAAGATGGAAAAAATGTTCACGGTAGCACCAACGCAAGAAGATGCAGAGAAATTCGCCCGCAAGCTCGGAATCGACATCGACTCGATTTCCCGCAAGTTCGAGGAGCGCGTTCCAGAACCGTTGCCAGGCTATGAAAACAGCGAGCGTTTGAACTACAGCAACGTCATTACCCAGCAAGTCGTGAGCATCGACCACGAGTTAGAGCAAGGCTATCTCGCCAAAGCGCGCGAAGCGTACATCAAGTCCAAAAAGCAGATGCCAGGCGACATGATCTCTGTTTTTGGCGAAATGATCACGCGTGTATTCCTGCACCCGCAGCAAGGACCATTCTATGCGTCCCGTTTGATTCATTCGGACAAAGGCTACTGCCTGATGAAAATGATCCTCTCCTACATCGAGAGCCTCAAGGCGAATTTGGAGAGCTTCCCGCCTGAGATCGAGGGCGCACGAGAGAACGCGAATGAAAAGCTGGGCGATGCCCGCAGTGCTTTCATCTCCAAGGAGAAGAAGAAAAACAGCTACATCGAAGCGAAGATCAACGAATACCAGCTCTTGGCTGATCAGGAAAAGCTGGAGCAAATGATCGAATTCTACGAAGAGCTGCATCGTTTGTTGAATGCAGAAAACAACCGCATTTATAACGTATTTACTGAGATTTTGAACGCACTCAATCAAATTTTTGAGCAAAACGGCGACATCCTGATCAACGGGGGAGAAGAGAGTGACCGCACTGGCAACAAAACGTACTACTGGAACATCGTCAGTGTGCCGGATATCTCCAAGGTCGTCAGCAACATCCTGGAGCAAAAAGATGTGGATGACCTGATCCGCGATTTCACCAGTGAGCTGCTGCGACACTCCGATCAGTGGGTCAAAGAGCAGGAGCTGGATATCGTCAGCTCGATTTCCGAATTCCTCTCGGAGAAGTTCGGTGAGGTGATCACCAAGTCGATGGAAGAATTCCTCGTGATTAAATACGGTCAGGACGAGACACTCGATCGCATCGTAGAGCGCAAGATTGCGAGCAAGCTGGATGAAGAAGCGATTCCGGTCTTCCATCTGAGCAACAATCTCGGCAATATGCATTTCCCTTCCTGGGGCTTTGTATCCGTGCCACTGAAAGCACCATCGATCTTGAAGGGGATTAAAAACTATCAAAATACAGCGATTAGCGGATCGCGCTTCACCGTCAAAGAAAGCGAAGTCAAAAACCGCATCTTCTGGCTGAATACGAAAAACGGTGTTCCACTGTTCGCTTACACACCGTTGAAGGTCTACGAGGAAAGCTACGAACGTACAATTCTGGACAGAGAGGGTATCGGACGCCACCTCGTTCAAACGGAAAAGAACAACTGGGCGTACCTCCCATCCCCTATTCCGGAAAAATCGTGGGGAGATACGTACCAAAACGGGCGGATCAAAGCGTATAACGCCAAAGTACGCGAACTGTTTGACCGTGCGGTGCGCTACGGGGCCATCCGTGAAAAAGGCAGCGACAGCCAGACCAGCAACCGTTATGAATCCATCGTGACGAAGCCGTTCTCGCTGGCCGCCTTCCTGGCGAAGCATCAAGCGCAAGGAGACGCGACCAAGCTGAGCCCTGGCGAGATCAAGCGTGTATTGGTTGAGCTTAAAGGCTTCATGAGAGATGGTCTGGAGCAAGAATTTACGCGTGACGTGTTCGGAAGTATTAATGAAGAGATGGCAAAAGAAAACCTGATTCGCTATCCGGAGCAGATTCGTCTGATCGAACAAGAAGTGCGCAAATACGAAGAAATCGAGGCCAAAATCCAGGAGCTGGAGCAGATCGTAGGTGCCATCAAGGACGAAGAAGAGCTGGTGACCCGATTCATCGAAGCCCTTTACACAGGCACCATCTGCAAGCGCGGTGCGCTGTACGTCTACGACAAGGATGAGGAAGAAGATGCGTGGGAGCCATTCATCAATCTGATGAAGGTCAACAAGCACGTCGAATTCGCGATCTATGAAAAATTCCGCGCATTGGATCACAAGAGCATGGCAACCATCCAGCGTAAGGCTGCAAAACGCAGTGACGCGATGACTTCAGCAGAGGATACGCAGCAATTGCTGTCAAAACTCGAAGAAATCGCAACTTCTTTCCAAGAAACGAAAAACGATCTGGAGTATGACCGCGACGAATACGTAAACGGTGAAGAGCTGTTCCAGTTCTACAAAAAAGTTTGGTCAAAAGTAAACGATATGCGCAAGACGCTGCAATAGCCGAGGTTATTGGTCCTATTTTCCATATCTAGTACGATGCTCGGAGTACAGTCTAATGCTTTGCAGATTTTAGAGAGTGAAACTAAATCATAAGTTTTGTCTTGTGATGGTGATATAAATGATACTTGCAATGAAAGTTAGATTGAAACCCACTCCCAAACAAGAAAATCAGTTATGGAAATCAGCAGGAACATCTCGTTGGGCTTATAATTGGACACTTGCTAGGCAGGAAGAAAACTACCGAAACGGTGGTAAGTTTTTACCTGATCGAAGTCTGCGTAAAGAACTAACACAGGTGAAACAGTCAAAGGAATTTGCTTGGTTATACGATGTTTCCAACGATATAACCAAGCAAGCAGTCAAAGATGCTTGTGATGCTTATCAAAAGTTCTTCAAGAAACAAGCTGACAAACCTAGATTTAAAAGTCGTAAACATACAAAACCTTCATTTTACAACGACCTGGTGAAGTTGAAGGTGAAGAAAGATCTCGTTTTCCTTTTGAAAGTAGGGTGGGTTTCTACTTCAGAACAAATTCCGATGGATACAAAGTATATCAATCCTCGAATATCATTTGACGGCAAGTATTGGTATCTATCTGTTGGCATTGAAAGAGATGGAGTAAAGCCTGCTCTAACAAATGAAGTCATTGGAATCGATGTAGGTGTGAAGAAGCTGGCAGTTTGTTCTAATGGTATGACCTTTAAAAATATCAACAAGACACAAGCAATAAAGAAAGCAGAGAGACGTTTACGGAGGTTGCAACGTAACGTCTCTCGCAAATACGAGATGAACAGGGAGGGAAACCGTTTTGTCAAAACTTGCAACATTGTAAAAGTGGAAAAATCCATTCGTTTGCTCCACCGAAGGCTAACAAATATCCGTACTAATCACCTCCATCAATCTACAAATGCTATTGTAAAAACCAAACCTAGCACTGTAGTGATGGAGACTTTGAATATTACCGGCATGATGAAGAATCGCCATTTGTCCAAAGCTATCGCACAACAGAAATTGCATGAGTTTAAACGACAATTGCAGTATAAGTGCGAAAAACATGGTATTCGTTTCATGGAAGCAGATAAGTGGTATTCCTCATCGAAGACCTGCTCTGATTGTGGTCGAATAAACAAAGACCTAAAACTGTCAGATCGAGTATTCAAATGTAATTGTGGGCTTGAAATAGATAGAGACCTTAATTCATCTATCAATTTAGCTAAATTAGCAGGATAACATCTACAAGTTATTGCTAATTTGTACGGTTCGTTGTACCGGAAGTTACGCCTGAGGAGTGTCATAAAAAATGCGAGTAGCTTAGGCAAAAGCAAACACAATGAAGCAGGAAGCAAACAAAGGATTTGTAGACTGTTACAATCTTTTGGCAACGGAAGCATGAGGGATTTGATAGGAGAGTTCGCGACCCAATACGTTACGGAATTGGAAAGACAACTGGATAGCGGAAACGGACAGCGAAGCATTCAAAACCCCGTGCTCTTCCTTTTTCTCGGGGATAAGAGCGTAGAGGCACTGCAAGCTGTTCGTGCCCACAACGAACGCAGTTGGCAAAATGGTCACGGTGTGCTTTATGTCCATGCGTATCAGGAGAAAACGTGGGAGCATCCGCAAGTAATTGGCTGCCGCTTGCCAGAGGCAGATGACGACAAGAAAAAAATGCGTACCTCGATCCACGAGCGTTTTTTACTCGATGAGGCTGTCACCATGGAACTGAACAAGGTAATGAAGCTGGCAAGCGTGCGGGTAGCGGAAATGGGCAAGTTGTTCACTGCTTTTCAGCAAGTCAATATTGCCGTCGTGGCAAGGGCAGATGACCCTGCCACGATCCTTTTGCCAGAGCTGACCCTGCTACTCAAGAGCTACCTCAACGAGCTGTTTAAAAACGTATCAGTCGACCTGTACGTCCTGTTACAGGAAAAGAACAACGGGGAAGCATTCGGGTTCTCGACAGCGCTCTCGGTCAGTTTTTTGGAAGAGGTCAATCGTTATCAGCGGAGTGACTACAGCTATCGAGCGAATCTTTTGGTAACAGAAGATCTCGTGAAGCTGCCTGTGGAGCATGTGAACGCTCCCTTATTTTCGCTGGCGTACCTATTGAGTGACAAGACAGAGCATGGCTTGTTTATCGAAGGCGGCATGCAAGAAAATTACGAGCTGATCAGCAAGCTGGTGCTTTTGAACAACAAAAAGGTAGAGCCGGAGTTCCATGAAAGCAATGACGGCTATAACAAGCTGCAATTTATGCGCAGCATCTCGGTTGAACACGGGCAGACCAAGTTCGCGTCTGCTGGTCTATCCAAAGTAAAGCGACCGACTCATGCGATTGCACTGACGGTGCTGTCCGCAGTATTTGACCGCTATTGGGAGCGACTCCAGGACGGCGAGGTTTTGCCGAAAACAAAAGCGAGAGAGAAGCTCGGATTAACTGCGCATGATTTGCAGCGAAAATTGGCTGGTATCCTTCCCGAGGATCACATCTTGGATGAAATGACGGGGCTCATGACCTCTGGCATCAGCTACAGCGAGCTTTGCAATATGAATATGCGCGAAGCAGAGCTAGCTTTGTTTGACGGTAGCAGCCAAGCCTTTTTTGAAGCGAATGTCGTTTCTGGGGCGCGTAAACGTCTGGAGCACATGCTGTCTCAGGAGTCCTTGGCTGATTTGATTCAGAAAGCAGTCATCGAGGATGAACGGCTTGGGCTGTATGCGGCTTACTATCTCACGGCCGAGCACGCCAATGGAGCGAACCTGCTGGATGAGCTGCGCACAGGCATTCGCGAGACATCTCGACAGGTTGAACAGTTGAAAGCCGAGCTAGTCGATCTCTACCAAGAGCGGGTGGATCGGCAGGACATTCGCGTAGGAGGGTTTTTCACACGGGATAAGGAGCGTGTGCGGACCTTCATTCGCCATTTGCTGGACGCTGTTTATGGCAAAAAGCTGGAGCTGCTGGATTGGGAGATGATGCTCTCTATCCTTGTGAGCTATGAGAAACAGGCAGAGCAGATTCACCGGCAGTTAGGTGAGCAAGTCGAGCAGTTGGAAGCCTTGCATAAGCAACTGCGGGAAATCGCCAAGACGAGCGTTCGAGAAGCAACTGATTACTTGGGCAAAAACGTGGACGAATATTACGAATCGGTTGTCCATGAAACGATCCGGTCATTGGAAGCTTCACGCGGCAGTGATTTTTACATGGAACAACGGTATATTGGCAGCGGCGCTCTGCTCAGCGGGAATCGACTCGCCGGACTCGTGGAGAGGCTGTGTCAGTTTTGCCGGAACGAGATTCTGACCCGTGCGCCATTTGCTTTATCTTTTGAGGCGGAGCTACTGGCTCGTGCCAACGTCGGGGCTGCTTATGATAACCGAACCGTGCTGACGAAGGAGGATTTGTTCCTCGATCTGGCATTGGTGCTGGAAGAGCGGGCAGCGGTTCACATCGAAGTGTTCCATTTCTTGCAAAAGCATCGCTATGAGGAGAAGTACTTGTTTGCCGATATTCACAACGACTTCGTCCAGTATGCGCTGCACAAGGATGAGAGCACACGAACCTACAAGCTGGGCTGCATCCACGAGGAACAAAAAAGCGGGATAGAAAAAATGAACCTGATGGGTGGATTCGGCATGGAAGAGTTGATGTTTTACCGCAATAACAAGAAATACCATGCTTCCTATGAGGATAGCGGGTTTGTCTTTCGCCGCGTGGGAGGAGATGAGTCGTCATGAGTCAGAGAAGGGTAAGCTTACTCATGCTGGTGTGTAGTCTGGTAGGTGGCGTGATCGGATTTTTGGTCGGGGAAGTCATGCTCGGCAAGCTGTCCGGAGAAATACCGCAATGGTTGTTAATGGGACTTTATTTTGGTCAATATGCCTTTTTCGTAGGATTGATGTGCCTCATTGCGGAAATGATCTCGCCACGACTGAATGGAATCGGCTGGAAGCAGCGCTATCTGGGCTTTTCCTGGAAAATGCTCGTGCCCAGCACATTTTTGATGGTGGGCGTAGCGGCGCTCTTGCTTCAGCTGCTGTACGGGTCATCGTTTCAACAGGCCAGTGGTGCCAACAATATTGTCATGGTTCTGGATACGTCAGGCAGCATGCAGTCGTCTGACCCGGATAACCAATTGTTCAAAGCAGCAGCCGACATGGTGCAGCGCATGGATAGTGATATGAAAATAGCAGTGGTCACGTTTCACGATCAAACGAACGTGCTGCAACCCCTCACCGAGCTGAGTAGCCAGTCCGTGAAGGATGAGGTTGTGAAGAAGCTACTCCAATTTCCGCGCACGGATGGAGGCACCCGGATCGACTTGGCACTGCAAGCGGGGCTGGACCAGCTCCAAGCCAATCAAATGGCGAACAGTACGGTCGTGCTGATGTCAGATGGCTATAGTGATCTAGATGTCCCTGCCGCCCTTGCGCCCTACAAGCAAAACCACGTGATTGTCCATACGGTAGGCATGAGCCAAATCGATGCAGACGGAACGGCGCTGCTTCAAAAGATTGCTGCTGAGACTGGCGGTAGCTACTTCAATGTTGAACACGCGGACCAAATGACAGGAATCTTTGGTCAGATTTACGATATGAGCCGAACAGACCGCAATATTGTTTCCGAGCGGACAGGAGCGACAGAAGATAGCATGTTTTACGCCATTACCCGTGTGGTCAGTGTTCTGATCATCGGTGCTTTGCTCGGCTTGGCGCTGGGTCTGATTTTTGACAATCGCCATCTGGCCAAAAGCTTCACGATTGGCGGGGCGGTATCAGGACTGTTAGCTGGACTCGTTTTGGAAATGGGTCTGTCGTCGATCGACTTGCTCGATATGGTGGTACGTTTGCTGGCGTGCTCTTTGCTCGCCGTCATCCTGACATTGTTCACTCTCTTTGTGCCAGCTTCTACGAGTGGCGGATCGTCTTTTGCAAAGCGCAGACTGAACAACAGACAAAACCCTCGCGCGTTGGACGCCGGGAACCAAAGCAGCAAGCGGTTTGAGTAAAGGGAGCATGATGAATCATGATTAATCGGGAGGAAACAACTGAAACCTTCATCAAGGATGTCACCTGCCAGTATCAAGGAAGCGAATACGTGCTCAATTGGCATTGGGCGCAGGATATTCCGTGCGTGTACGTACACAAGTCGCAGTTTGGCGCCCCTTTTGACATAAGCGAGCTGGATGATCGTCAGTTCAAGCTGTATACCCGAGAGGAATACAAAGTCCACAAAGGGCTGCGGGAAAAAACAGACGGCATCGGCAGGTACACATACCGAATCTTTCCTTGCCGATTGGAAAATGGCAAGCCACTACTGCTCATGCCAGACGGGGATGCCCATGTGATCCACGTCAGCACAGGAAAGGCCAAAATCTATTACTCATTCAAACGGGGCGGAAGCTGGTTCAGCAAGTATCAATCGTTGCAGATTCGCATTTTTTCAGAGATTCCGATCGCGCGGGACGTACTCTGCTACGTAAAAAAAGAAGGCTCTCCTCCCGCCCACAAGGATGACGGTACCCGATACAATTTCATTCGTGATCTCGAGCCCGGTGTCAATCTGATGCCGGAGATCGAGGTCAGGAAAAAAGACGTCGTCCGTCTGTTTTTTACGGACGGGAAAAAATACGGAGAAATGTACGAACTGATTCCTGAATAGGAGGGGATGCGCCATGCTGTCGTTTTTGAAAAACATGTTTGAGAAGAAGCCGCAGGTCAAGGAACGGCTTCCTTTTTACGATATTGTCTGCCCGTACTGCTTCGCCAAATACGGACCGGACCAAGTTGTCTTTCGTGCCACGCATCATCGCCAGGACGACGAAGACTACGCGTTGCAGGAGGATGAGATTCTCAATGCGTATCGGGATAAATTCGGACTGGATGCCATCGATGAGCTAGAAGCGGTGATCGATCCAGAATCCATCCCGTCGGAAAACCATTTGTACGTCGATAACGTCCTCGCAGGTGTGACTGACCGGTATGGCATGGTTTCCAAGCGCAGACTGTGCCCGAAATGCCACAACGAGCTGCCGATTACGGCGGGGAAAGCGCCGAGCAACATTATTTCGATTGTCGGGGCGTCCCAGGTCGGTAAGTCCGTTTACATGACCTCACTGATTCATACCTTGCAGAACACGACTGCGAATCACTTCGATGCCGCGTGTATGCCGCTCAATGCGCAGATTAGCCGCAAGTTCCGGGAGAACTATGAGGCACCCTTGTTTGAGCGCGGACAGCTGCTTGATTCCACGCAAAAAGAAAAGCGTCAGGAGCCGTTCATCTTCCAGTTCATTTTCAAGGATAGCGATAAGGCACCATTGATCCTGGTGTTTTTCGACGTAGCAGGCGAAGGAATGGTCGACCGCGAGTATTTGGAGCTGTATGCTGCGCATGTGAAAAACTCGTCTGGCATCCTGTTCCTGGTCGATCCTCTGCAAATCAAGACCATTCGTGATCGGGTCATGCTGCAAGCTGGGGATGAGCCAGGGGAATTCACGGCAAGGTACGACGAGCCGCGTGAGGTTGTCATTACGCTGTTTGAGAACTTCATCGGTTATCAGGAGCAGAGCAAGACCCATATTCCGACCGCTGTCGTGTTGACGAAGAGCGACATGCTGCATCTGATCAAGGAAGACGATGGTGAATACATCAAGTCCAACAGCAATGTTTTCCGCAATTTTGTCCATGAACAATATTTAAATACGGCTGAATTTGAGAACATCGATGGAGAAATCCGCCGATTCATCGAAAAGGTGGATAGACCGTTTAAAGACGCGTTGGATGTTTACTTTACGAATACGGCCTATTTCGCTGTATCTGCGCTGGGGAGCAATCCAGTCAATCAAAGGGTAAGTGGTGTCGTGACGCCGATTCGCGTCGATGAACCGTTTATTTGGTTGATGCACCAGCTTGATTACATCGAGGGGAGGGAGCGGTAGTGAGCAACCGTCAGCCCATTTTGCAGCAGTACTACACCCGCGGGCGACAAGGGGTTTTCCGTTCGAACGAAGGATACGATACTGTCGCCAAAACGCCAGGGCTGGATAACCAATTCATCAAGAAGACGCTCCATCCGTTTTGCGTATACGATGCGCCGCGACAGCTTCAAGAGCGGGCGGAAAGCAATCTGGCGCTCTTTCCGGAGGCGCTTGTCAGCTTCCAAGCCGAATCAGGAGAGATGGTTCTCGGTAGAAGTGTATTTGTCGGAGCGGACTTTACCGGGCAGCGCAATACGTTTTTCAGCCACAACTATGTCATTCCGGTAGAGCGTCGAGATGAGTTTATCAAGAATCCGAGCAAGATCTTCGGAGTGCGTACTTTTGCAGATCGTCACGACGATGCAGCAGGTAAGGAGCTTCCTACCGTCGATGATATCCCTTCAGAAAAAGGCTTGCCGCAAGATCGAAAACAACTGCTAGGGCAGCTGGGTGTCGATGAGCGTTTATTTAAACAGCTCCTCTTTGCAGTGATGTCCTCGCTCGCTGCGAAAAAGAAGGTGTTCATCAGCCTGGATGTGGATATTAGTGTCTCATCCAAGAGTGCTGCTCATTTGTTGGAGATTTTGTACAGTTGTCTGCCTTATGAGATGCGCAGACATTTTGGTTTTCTCACTTTTAGCAATGAGCCGCAGAGCAAGAAGCATATCCACGTCACGTTCGTAGAAAAAGGAAGCCTACGCCCAGGCGGGGGACACAGCGACAAAGACTTTTTGTTCGACTTCTCCCTTGGTCGCGTTCAAAACGTCGATTTGCAGGACGGGGGACACGAATACCTCGACTTTGCCTGGGAGTATGTCAATGAGGCACGGCTTCTGGATGCCTTCCACGATTTTTGTGAGGAAGTGCTGGTTGGAGCGGACCATGCACTAGCCTTGAACCTTCGCACGTATTATGAGCTGTGCGCACTGTATTTGATTGAAAAGGGACGAACGTCCGTGTATGAGAGCAAGCGGGCGGGCGTTTGGCAGGCGTTGAACAGCTACTTGGGGCACAGTAGCTTGACCCGCAAGAAACGGCTGATCGAGCTTCAGGAAATGCTGATGCGGATCGAAATAGAGGCGCTTTCGTCCAAACGGCTGCCCGACGGCGAGACGATCAAGCAAATGATTGAATCCTACCGGGTCACCAAGCAGGAACGCTTGCAAATGGATTTGATCCGCTTCCTGATGGACGTGTTGATGAAGGCCAAGACCGCAAGACAGAGCAGCTACGTGGCAGAGGTGTACAAGCATTTGTCCAGCAACCGGGAGCTGTTTGGCTTCATGATGCGGACGATTTTCGGTTATCCGCAGTTGGTGAAGCCGCTCTTTGAGGATTATATGACTGAGCGGGTATCCGCCGTGACCAGCTTGGACCAGATGCTAAAGGAAATCCGGTTTTGGTCAGAAACAGAACCGCAAGCGATGCGCAATGCCGTCTTTATTGCTACGACAACAGAAAAAGTTTTGCGTCTCTTTGCACGGGAACGTCAAAAGCTCGCTGCCGCCATTACCATCCACCAGTTCTTTGAAAACATCGATGGGGCACGCGGCTATGCCGATGAGCTGTTGGACGAGCTGGACAAGTCCTTGATGAAGCTCGTCGCCCTAGACACGCTATCCAAGGATGATTTCCAGGTTCTCATCGCCCTCTTAGAGGAGAAGCCACAGAGCTTTTTCGGAACGCTGGATATGGAGAGTCGCCACAAGCAAGAAATGCTCATGAATCTGGCGAAGCTGCATGAAGAGAGAAGCACGACACATCCGGCAGAGTTTTTCCGAAAATGGGATCGGGAAGCGATTTCTATGCAACAAAGAATGATCCAGAATATGTTGAGTAAACCGCTCCATGCAGACGAGTTCCCACAGGTCCCACTGGTCTTTTACCGGGAAGATCATTTTGGTCAGGAAGGATTCCAGTTTGCTGAATTGCTAGGGTATGTTCAGCAAAATGGTGGGGAAGCCGTTACATTGTCTTTTATCCAATGGACGATGAGCCAGCGGATGTTTTTCGAAGGGAAGTATTTGCTGCCTGCATACAGACAAGCATTGAAGGTCTTTTTCCTTGAAGAGAAAGGCAAGAGATTGCGGGATAAAGAATGGCGAAACCGGTGGTATGCGATCAGAAATGCTGATTTCCGCAAGCTTTTGGACGAGGTACGCAGCGAAACAGCTAATCCGCTCGTGAAGCTGTTTCGGCACAAAGCCACGGTGATATCCAGCGCGGTTGTCTTGTTAGGTGCCGGAGCATGGGGAGGCTATATGGTTTGGGGAGGTACGAGTACGCACGTACAGCCACCTGAAACACAGCCAGAACCGACTCGCCCATCGGCTGTGTTCGTACCGGTTTATCGGTTGATGGTGGACGAGCCTGACATCCAACCTGTGGATGGTGCTCTTGGGGAGCGAAGCCAAGATGCATCCACGGGTGGGTAGCCCGTTCAGACAACGACACCCTAAGAGAATAGAATGCCAACGCGGTCTGCTCGGGTAGGAGCGACCGCGTATTTTGGGGGTCTTTTTTGTACAAGAAGACGTCTTGAAAATTCATTGACAAATATTTTTATTTGTGGTATAATTAAATATTTTTCTGTTGAAAAACTCCTCACTCCGTGATAAAAAGTAGTTGTGCGAAGAAATGATGTGAGGAGGAATAGGGTATGAAAGCAAACACAGGTGTGAAAATGATTCCGCTACAAGGAGAGGCATTTGGCAAGCCGATGGTGATCTATCCCACCTTGCTTTGGGATGATGACCGAGCAGTATTAGTAGATACAGGAATGCCGGGTTCATGGGAGACCATTCGTCAGGAAATGAGCCGCGCTGGCATACCACCTGAGCGTTTACAGGCTATCATTTTGACACATCAGGACCTTGATCATATCGGCAGTCTTCCAGAAATTGTTCGTGAGCTTGGCGGACAGGTTGAAATATACGCGCATGAGCTAGATCAGCCGTACATCGAAGGCACACGCCCACTCCTCAAAGCAGACCCCAAAAACATGGCTCCTTTACTTGCGATGTTGCCTGAAAAGGAGCGCGAGTACTTGCAATGGCTTTGTGAAAATCCGCCCAAGGCAATGGTGCACAAGACACTGGCAGACGCAGAGATTCTGCCGTATTGTGGGGGAATCCGCATCATTCATACTCCCGGACATACGCCGGGGCATATCAGCTTATATGTACAAGATAGCAAGACCTTGATAGCAGGCGATGCTATGGTGTACATGAACGAAGCACTGCGAGGACCGATTCCGCAAAACACTCTTGATATGGAAGTGGCAGTAAACTCATTAAAAAAGTTCGAGAACTTGGAAATTACTAGTATCATTTGTTATCATGGAGGCATGTGTCAAAACAACGTGCAAGAGCAGCTCTATGCTCTGTTGCGGTGAAGTAGTTACCTGATCCTGCAATATGTGGATATAAGAAGCGTGGAGGACACCAGAGCTGGAGTAATCCCTATGGTGTCTTTTCTCATTTTATCCCTGTAACGTCTTTTGCGCTGTTTGCTCGACCTCGGAATGGGAGACTGGTGCATCTGGAGAGGTTTTGTAGTACTTTTCCAGCGACTTATCTGAGCCTGTCCAACGAGCCAATGCAGCGAGCACAGCGAACATGCCTTTTTGCAGGAAGCGCGGAATGATTGGGAGGTAAAACTCCCCCATTTGAAAGATCGTTCCCAAGAGGAGAATATTTTTCGGGATATTTTGCTTGATAAACGGCAAATAAAAGCTGCGCCCGTCTGTGTCGAGCCCGTATCCACAGCGGACAAATGCTTCAAAAGTACCTGCCGGACGGATTTCGACATGGAAGCTGACGAATTCGTTAGAGGGATTGTGGAACCCATGAACCTTGTCTGTCGGTATGTTTAGCTTCTCTCCAGGCTTCAAGATTACCTTTTTTCCATCGATGGTTACCTCTAAGTTTCCAATTACACCTTCAAAGGTTTCGACAAGTTTTGTATGATAGTGTAGAAAAATCCCATTATCCGGTGGAAGATCGGTACGAAATAACAAATATTCGCCATTGGTTTCTTCCGTTGTCTTTAAAAAGGTGACCACTTCATTATTGTGCGGGTTGCTTACACTGCGACTTAGATTTGACAAAACTATACCTCCTTGAAAAATAGTAAAAAGAGATTATATTAAGACAGAATATAGATTAAATATAGATTATTTGTTCCGGGGCAACAATTAAAAAGATAGGATGTTCTACCTAAAGATGGAGTGGATAGTATGAGCGGCATGATCGTGGTTCCAGGTTATAGGGTGGCAGAGTGTCTTTCCACTCATTCAAAATTGGGAATTTATCGGGGTTACAGAAATGACGACAATCTCCCTGTCTTGTTCAAAGTACCGATGGAAGGGCCTTCCCATAAAGAATCTCTGTGGAAACTGAAGCATGAATATCGCATTCTTCAATCATTGGAATCCCATGCAGTGGAAACGATCATCGAACTTGTTAATCACAACCGTGAGACGGTAATGATTACGGAAGATTTCGGGGGAGTGCCGCTCTCCTTGCTTATGAAAATGAAAGGACTGTCGCTGAAGGAGATGCTCTTCCTTGCAGTCCGCATGGCTTCCTGCTTGAAGGAAATCCATCAGCACGGAATCATTCATAAGGATGTAAATTCCGATCATATCCTGGTTCATCCTGAAACCTATGAGGTAAAGCTTGGTAGCTTTGGGTTGGCGACGAAATCCCACCAAGAATACCAAAGTGTGATGAATCCAAAAGAATGGAAGGGAAATCTTCGCTACGTGTCGCCGGAGCAGACGGGGAGAATGAATCGCACCGTCGATTACCGTTCCGATATTTATTCGTTTGGTGTCACGCTCTACGAGTTATTGACGGGAAAGCTGCCCTTTTTAACTTCGGACATGCTTGAACTCATACATGCTCATATGGCGAGAAAGCCGCTCGCTCCCTCCAGTGTAAAACCATCCGTTCCAGAGATTCTATCGGACATTGTGATGAAGTGTCTGTCAAAAAATACAGAGGATCGCTACTTTAGCATGACTGGCTTACTGGCAGACCTGCAGCGCTGCTATGACCAGCTTGAACAAAACGGTTTGATTACGCCTTTTCCGCTTGCTTTAGAAGATCGTGCTGATCACTTGCGGATACCAGAGAGGCTGTATGGACGTGAGCAAGAAATCCAGATGCTCATCGATGCATTTGAGCAAGTCACGAACGGCGCTACGAGGATGGTTCTCCTCAGTGGGTCTGCAGGTGTGGGTAAGTCTGCCCTCGTGCTGGAAGCGCAAAAAGCGTTTTTAAGAGGCCGGGGACGTTTTGTTTCAGGAAAGTTCGATCAATATAATCAGGCCGTTCCGTATTCGGCCCTCATTCAAATCTTTCAGGATTTGATCAAGCAGTTATTGGCAGGCCACGAACGCGAGCTGCTCGCTTGGCGAGAGATGATCCTCGACGCCGTGCAAGGTCTTGGTCAAGTGATCGTGGATGTCATTCCACAGCTTGAAGCAGTGATCGGCAAGCAGCCCGCCGTACCTGAGCTGCCTGCAGCAGAAGCAAAAAATCGTTTTCAATGGGTGATGCAACGCTTTATTCGGATTTGGGCGCGTCCAGAGCATCCGCTCGTCTTGTTCCTGGATGATTTGCAGTGGGCGGACTCTTCTTCGCTTTTCCTGATTCGAGAGTTGATTGCAGATAGGCAGATCAGTCATTTTCTATTGATTTGCGCTTATCGTGAGCATGATGGCAGTATGATGAATCCGTTGATTGCCATTTTGACAGAGACAGGTATCAAGAGCCGCATTTTGCGCCAATTCACGTTATTGCCGCTTCGAGAACACGAATTCAATGCGTTAGTAGCGGATACATTGCATAGCGATACGGACATGACGAAGCCGCTGGTTACGATTATCATGCAAAAAACAGCCGGGAATCCGTTTTATGTAAGGGAATTCATTAAGACGCTGTATGATCGGAACTTGTTGTGGTATGGGAGAGAAGAGCGGAACTGGCAATGGGATTTGGTCGAAATCGAGAAGTTGGGTACAACGGAAAATGTGGCCGATCTTCTCGTAGAAAAAATGAGAAGACTGCCTGATTCTACTCAGCAGCAGCTCGCTTATGCTGCTTGTTTGGGCAATTCGTTTTTGCTTCATTTGATAGCCAAGTCACGGAATCAAACAGAGTCAGAAGCCATTCAGTATATCTCGCCTGCGATTGAGGAAGGTCTCATCTATCCGATTGAAGGAGCGGAATATCTGACATACGCTGCGCTCGTGGAAGAAGAAGTGGCGTCTCAGATGAGGATTCGTTTCCGTTTTGTGCATGATCGAATTCAACAGGCCGCCTATTCGTTGTTAGCAGAGGCAGAGCGCGGTCAGATTCACGTCAAGCTGGGCAGAATGATGTGGGAAATGTCCCAAGGAAGCGAATCTGGCTTCCTGTTCGAAATTTGCGATCATATGTATCGGGGCAAAGAGATGCTGGAGGATCAAGCGGAGCGCATGCATGTAGCGCACTGTCATTTGCTCGCTGGACAAAAGGCGAAATCCTCTGCGGCATTTGAATCGGCCTTGCAGTATTTCCAGCGCGGTCTCGAGCTGATGGGGGAAGAGGGCTGGCAGCACAATCATGATCTGACCATGGAGTTGTGTGCGTTGTCTGCGGAGACGACGTACCTCTGTAACCAATTGGATGAGGCAAAACAATTGTTCGAACGCGGGATGCAGCATGCCAAAACAGACCGGGAACGCGTTCGCATTTTGGAAATGGAAATTCGCATGTATACGCGATTGGCTGAATTTCCGCGAGTCATGGAGATCGCAAGCGAAGCCTTGGGGTTATTAGGCGTACCGATTCCGAAAAAGCCTGGCAAGCTCGATATCATTATGGAAATGTTTCATATCAAGCGCCGCCTCAAAGGCAGAAAAATAGATGAGTTGCTGTATTTGCCGGATGTTCCCGATGAAAATTATCAGATGGCGATGAGTATCATCAGCTACGCCGGTCCATCTGCTTACTTTGTCAATCTCAATTGGTTTGCTTTAACGATTTTGCGTGCCCTTCATCTATCACTCGTGCACGGAAACGCAGTCGCTTCGGCAAATGGTTATACCGGTTACGGGATCGTACAAGCTGCTCAATTCGGAAAATATCGAGAGGCTTATGAATTTGGACAATTGGCTTGCCGTGTAGCAGACAGCTTCGCCGATCCGATTGCCATGACGAAGGCGTATGGCGCGTTTGCCCTACTGATCAATCACTGGTGCGAGCATGCGCGGACGAACATCCCTCTCCTGAAAAAAGCGATTCAGCTCGGCTTGGACGGCGGGGGCAACATTTATGCTGCCTATAATGCCCATGGGCTTTTGGAGGCCATGCTCTATTGTGGTGTGCCAGTGGAAGAATTGGAGCAGCAAATCGAGGAATACAGCGATATGATTCAACAAATCAAGGTCGTTGATCACGATGACCGGCTCCTGTTATTGCGCCAGGCGCTGCATACTTTTACAAGGTGGACGGACAATGAACGAACGGCGTTTTGCCATGATGGATTTGACGAAGTTGCCTATGTAAGTAACTTGCAAAAAGAAGGAAACAGCTACAAACGGTACATGTACTACTACTATAAATCGATGGTTCACCTCATGTACGGGAACCACCTGGAGGCAGCCCAGTTGCTGGCTGAAGCGGAGCAATGGATGGATTCAGTCAGCGGACAAGTACTTGTCAGCCAGCAAGTTTTTATGCAAACACTGGCATTGACGGGGCTCTATGAGAACGCCAACGGACAGGAAAAATCGAGGTATGGGAAAAAAATCAAAGCAAATCTCAAAAAGATGAAGACGTGGGCAAACGAATGCCCGGAAAATTTTCAGCACAAGTGGTTGCTGATGTATGCTGAGTGGCTCCGTGTGACTGAGAAAAAACAAGAAGCGGGTCCTTTTTACGAACAGGCGGTTCAACTCGCCAAAAAGGATGTTTTCTTGCAAAACGAGGCAATGGCAAATGAATTGGCTGCCCAGCATTACTTGGCACTTGGAATGGAAACGATTGCGAAGGCATACATGACGGAGGCGCACGAGGTTTACATGCTATGGGGAGCGGTCGCCAAGGCACGAGAGATTGAGGAACGGTACCCGTATCTTTTGCAACGGGTTAGAAGCTTGGGGGCTTCCGCCGAGATTGCCACGACTGACCAGACAGCAGACCTCGTCGATTTAATGAGTGTCATCAAAGCGTCGCAAACGATTGCTAGCGAGCTCCGCTTGGAAATGCTGTTGGCGACGATGCTGCGCACGGTGATGAGCAATGCAGGTGCGGAGAAAGGAATCCTCCTGCTGAAAAAAGATGGTGACTGGCTCATCGAAGCGGCAGGCTCTGTCGATTTGGATGTGGAGATTATGCAGTCTGTCCCGTATGAGCATAGTGGGATGCTCTCTGTAGCTGTCGTGAATTATACGATTCGTACAGAAGAGATGCTGGTGCTCCACAACGCTTCGGTTGAAGGCGTCTTTTTCCGTGATACGTACATTGCGAAGCACCAGCCGAAATCGATTCTATGCTCCCCGCTATGGCAGCAAGGAAAAATGATTGGTGTCATTTATTTGGAGAACAACGAGACGACACATGTGTTCAACGAAAAGCGCTCAGAGCCGCTCAGACTGATCTTCTCGCAAATTGCAATCTTTATTGAAAATGCGAGACTGTATCATCAATTGGAGCAATGGAATCAATCGTTGGAAAAGATTGTGACAGAGCGTACCAATGAGATTCAGGCACTTTTGCAGGAGAATAAAAATCTGTTAAACAATGCCGGACAAGGCTTCCTTTCTTTTTCAAAAAACCTGCTGGTCCATTCTGAATACAGTCGGGAATGTCTGCGGATTTTTGGGAGAGAACTGGCTGGAGTATCGGTTGCAGAGCTACTATACCCAGATCGTCCAGAGGACAGCGTGTTCATTAAATCTCTTTTGGAAAAGTACTTTGAAGCAAAAGACCAAGGGCAAAAAGAGCTGTATCTCAGCCTCTTTCCTACGGAAGTCCAGATCAATCAAATGCCGTTGAAGCTGGCATGTAAGCCGATTTATGAAGATCGGCGAGATTCGCCAGAGGGCTTGATGCTGATTCTGACTGATATGAGTGAGCAGCGGGCGCTCAAATCAAAGATGGAGCGAGAATGGCAAAGGTTGAATATGGTCGTAACGGTAGCGATTAGTCTCCCGCTCTTCCAAAAGGTACTGCGAGCTTTTAACGCTTTCTTTGAGGAGGGGTGGAAGCAGATCCTCGGAGGAGCGATGGCGGAGTCCGAGAAGCTATTCAAATTGGTCGCTCAAATTCATCAGTTTAAAGGTGACTTCAGCCAATTACACCTGATTCATACACCACAAAAGCTGCATGATTTGGAGTCGTGGTTGATTCAATGGGCAAAGTCCGAAGAACGCCTGTCCGACGAGGATGTGCGTGCCCAGCGGTCATTCGCAGAGGTTCAAGCTGCGATGCAACAGGATTTGTCGATCATGCAGCACAAGCTCGGGGTCGGATTCCTGAATCATAACGAGCATGTGCACACCATTGCAAAAGAGCGATGGGAAAGCTTCGAGCACGAGATTACCAGTCTGGTACAGGGGGAAGCTCAGCAGGAGCTGCTCCACCGCATCCGCAAGCTGCGTTATCGTCCCATGAAGGACATGTTGTCCCGTTATGAAGACTATGTAAGCGAGCTCGCTATCCGTCTGAATAAGACTATCGATCCGGTCGAATGGGATGTGGAAGAAGTACTGGTCGATCCGGAGCGATTCGAGAATTTTGCGAGGAGCCTGGTTCACGTATTCAACAATGCCATTGATCATGGAATGGAAGAAGAGCAAGAACGATTAGCATGCGGAAAAGAACGCAGCGGCAAGATTCAATGCCGCATTTGGCAAGAGGATACTTCCCTGTGCGTCACGATTCGTGATGATGGGCGTGGCGGAGATAGGGAAAAGCTGAAGCTGGCATTGGCTGAGGATGTCACGGTTCAAGAACATGCAAGTCTCGTATCGGGCAGAGGAATTGGCCTGTCCATTGTCAAACAAGAGGTTGAGCAGTTGGGAGGAACCCTCCAGGTTCATTCCCAAAAAGGAGAAGGGACCCGCTTTACCTTCCGAATCCCGTTGGAAGGAATTCACTAGATCCATAGAAAAAAACTGAGGCGACAGTGCCTCAGTTTTTTGTTTGATTGACTAAAGAGAATTCGTAATGGAAGCCAAAAGCCGTTCTTCATCGATCGGTTTTAGAATGTAATGGCGCGCTCCAGCGTTGATTGCTTCAAAAACGAGCGGCTTTAATCCGTTGGTGCTGACCATAATGATGTTGGCGTCGGGGAAGGTGCCGATGATTTTTTGGACGGTCTCTATGCCATTCATTCCTGGCATATTGATATCCATCGTCACCACGTCGGGGAGGTGGGCCGTATACTTTTGATAGGCGTCCAATCCATTCGTCGCTTCTGCAATGACTTGATGGCCCGCCCGTTCCAAAATGATTTTCATGTAATCTCGTACTACAAGGGAGTCGTCTGCTATCAGTATACGAGCCATAAAACCTCCTGTTTCGAAACGGTTAGTAATTCTTGGTAAGTGAGCATCCTGCTTTTACCATAACATTGATAGGAAAAATGTCGCAATCATTTGATCATAAAAAGTGTATAAACATACAAAAAAAACAAACGAATTCCAGCTTTTAATGAAACTGGATTCGTTTGTTTAGCTTTTCCAGATGGGTCATGTATTCGGTTAGCAAAAGCAATCTGGCTTGCCAGGAGCATCATGATAGGCGAGCAAGGCATTGACCCCATGACTTAAGATAGCACCGGAACGTGTCACTGCGGCAACGAGTAGAGCCTCCATAATTTCCTCCATGGTGCCGCCCAGTTCTTTATACTTTTTGACGTGAACATCGATGCAATAAGGGCAGCCAGTCACGTGAGCGACCACAATGGCAATCAACTCTTTCGTTTTGACCGGAAGCTGGTGGGATTGCTGGTAGATTTGCCGCTCGAAAGAAAAATAAGAAGCGGCAGCGTCAGGCGCCAATTTCATCAATTCTGGGATATGCGACAAATTTGCTGATTCATAATACGAACGTGCTTTTGACATGAAACATCCTCTCCCTTTTCATGGGTAGTCACTACGACTTTATTGTAGAGAGAGAAAATGGTTGCTTCTGTAACTTACTCACCAATCTCACCAATCACTAGGAAAAAGTTTTTCCTGGAGGGCATCACGGCGAATAGCTGTGATTCGGCCTCGGCCTAACTGAAGCCACCCGGCTTTTTCAAACTCCTTGAGTGACCGACTGATTACCTCTCGGGCAGTTCCGAGTTCTATGGCAATCGCTTCATGGGTGATGGAAAGATGATTGTGAGAATCTGTGGTACGACGGAGCAATAATTCGGCGATGCGGGCGTTGATCGGTTTAAACGCGATGTCCTCGACCAGAGATGTGACGGAGACCATTCGGTTGATCATGTTCCGGTAAATAAACTGACGCAAGTCCTTATAGTGATCCATCCAGTCTTTGAAAACATCTACAGGCAAAAGCAGCAGCTCGGTTTCCTCTTCTAGCTGTGCGGATGCTTCATAGCCCGTCTCACCTAAAATACTGGCCATCATGAGGACGCAGACTCCCCCGCGTTGTACCCGATATAACGTAACCTCACGTCCTGACTCGCTGATGATATAGATGCGGACCTTGCCTGACAATACAAAAGCGGCATGGGCAAACAGATGACCCTGCTGCATCGTAAGCTGGGGAGAAAAGCGTTCCACTGTTATGTCAGGATGGCGCCATGCGGCTTCCGGAACAAGGGAAAAGCACGGAAAAGCATCCGTCACAAGTTGGATTCGATTCAAGTCCATTGTTTTACCCTCCGCGACAACTCAATTAGAGAAATATGCTTACTTGTAGTGTAGGGAAAAGACGGGATCTCTACAATGGAATATCCGTCTGCGGACTGACGAGAGAACAACCCTGTAGCCTGATTTCTCTTCTACGCTGTTTTGCTACGATGTTAAAAGAACTTATCTTGTAAAAATAACCAAGTATCGAGGGGAAATAGATGAAACAAATGAAACGGTGGATAGGGGTTGGCCTAATTGCTGTGGGAATCGGCGTGGCCGGCTGCACGATCAACAATAACGTGATCAAAATTGAAGAAGAAAAAAGACAGCTTGAATTGCCTGCGGAGTCCATCGAGGCGTTGAATATTGTGACCGATTCGGGCGATTTGGTCGTCAAAGGTGATGGAAAAGCAACCGCGATTCATGTAGAGGCTGAAATCAAATCGAAAAATGTCAAACCCGAAGAAATCATCCTTACACTCGAAAAGGATGGGAATAACGCCGCAACACTACGATCCGAAGTGAACACAGATATCGGTTTTAACTATGTGGATATGACGATAACGGTAATCGTTCCTGCCAAGCTGCCGATAGCCCTTACCGATGGGTCAGGAGATATTGACATGACGAATCTAACAGGAAAGCTCACAATTGAGGATGACTCTGGTGATATTCGATTAACGAATACGAACGGAGAGGTAGAGATTCGTGACCAGTCCGGTGATATTAAGATCAAGGACGCGTCAGCCCTCAAACTGATCGAAGACGATTCAGGTGAGATCGTCATGGAAAACACGGGTGGAAACGTAGCGATTCACGATCAATCCGGTGATATGTATATTAGAAAGCATAAGGGTGATGTTACGATATCGGACCAAAGCGGTGATATCGTCATTGATACAGTCGAAGGAAATGTGCTGATTGAGAGTGACGGGAGCGGAGATCGACTCGTTCAAAACGTAACAGGCTCGTACACATCCAAATAATCAGGACCGTCAGGGTTTTTGCCCTGGCGGTTTTCTTGTTGTGGCGGTATTTTGACAGGTTGAGGAAGAAATTAGCCGACTAATGAAAAAAAGCTTCCCCTTCAGATAAAGAAGTGCTAATATAACTAAGGTGATTCTAATTGAGAATGAATCTCTTTATTAATGATTATGAGAATTATTCTCTCCGGTAAATGCTCGAGTTAATACGGAACATTACTCCATGAAAAAGTAAGAAGAGTAGGGACGCGATGAAAAAGAGATATTTGGTTGTAGCACTTATTTTGCTATCGTTCGTTTCACTTTTTATTGGCGTGAAAGATATATCCCCGTGGGAACTGTTTAATCTCACAGATGACAAAGTGCAAGTGCTGTGGATTAGCCGAATTCCGCGTTTGATTAGTATTATCATTGCAGGGGTCAGCATGAGTATCGCCGGATTGATCATGCAGCAGCTGACCCGAAACAAGTTCGTTTCTCCGACGACAGCAGGGACAGAGGACTCCGTTCGCTTCGGAATATTGGTTTCACTCTTGGTATTCGCTGATGCGAGCTCTTGGGTGAAGCTACTCGTTGCTTTTGCATTAGCTCTCTTGGGAACCTTTGTCTTTATGAAGATTCTCGAAAGAATCAAATTTAAAGACTCCATTTTCATCCCGTTAGTGGGACTGATGTTTGGAAACATCGTCGGATCCATCACGACGTTTTTCGCTTATAAGCATGACCTGATGCAAAACATGTCTGCTTGGTTGCATGGAGATTTCTCCACCATTATGAAAGGCAGCTACGAACTTTTGTACATAAGCATTCCGCTGGTGATTATCGCTTACTTGTATGCGAACAAGTTCACTATTGCCGGAATGGGTGAAGAGTTTGCCATCAACCTCGGGTTGAACTACAAGCATGTCGTCAACATTGGACTGGTCATTGTCGCTTGTGTGACTTCGGTAGTTATTCTCACAGTAGGGACAATCCCGTTTTTGGGGCTGATCATTCCCAACCTGGTTACGATCTACCTGGGAGATAACCTGAAAAAAAGCTTATCTCATACCGCTTTGCTTGGCGCGGTGTTTGTACTTGCATGTGATATCCTGGGACGCCTCATCATCTTCCCATACGAGATTTCTATCGGCTTGATGGTTGGGGTCATAGGCAGCGGGATATTCGTGTACTTACTCATGAGAAGAAAGGCATATGAACAATGAAAGCGAAGATAGCTGCCCTGTCGATTGTGGCCATTGCTTTGATAGCCATTTTTATGATGATTGACGCCGGTGGCAACTGGGATTACGTCCTTCCTCGGCGGGCTAAGAAAATTCTTGCCATTATTTTAACCGGTTGCATCATCGCCTTCTCTACGATGATCTTCCAGACCATCACGAACAACCGAATCTTGACGCCTAGCATCATCGGCCTCGATTCGCTCTATATGTTCATCCAAACATTTGTGATCTTTGTTTTTGGCTCCACCCATTTCACCTTGATGAACAACAACGTAAACTTTTTGATCTCGACAGGTGGGATGGTGCTTTTCGCAGGCTTGCTCTACAAATTCCTGTTTAAGAGGGAAGGGCAAAACATTTACTTCCTGCTTCTCATCGGATTGATCTTGGGCACATTGTTCAGCAGTTTGTCCACGTTCATGCAAGTGTTGATTGATCCGAATGAGTTTTTGGTTGTGCAAGACCGAATGTTCGCCAGCTTCAACAATGTAAAAACAGACCTGTTGATTACGAGCTTTGCTCTGGTCATCGGAATCATGATTTACTTCTGGCGATACATCAAGTACCTGGATGTGTTATCACTCGGTCGGGATCAGGCGATCAATTTGGGGATTCCGTACAATTTTGTCATCAAACGGTTCCTCGTCGTCATTGCCATTCTCGTATCGATCGCGACAGCGCTTGTTGGACCGATTACCTTCCTTGGACTGTTGGTAGCGAATCTCGCTCATCAGTTTATGAAAACCTATCAGCATAAATACTTGCTGGTGGGCTCGGCTTTAATCAGTGTGATTGCACTGGTTGGCGGTTTGTTGATTGTGGAGCGTGTACTTGCGTTCTCCACGACGCTTAGTGTCATCGTCAACTTTATTGGTGGGGTTTACTTTATCTATCTTCTGTTAAAGGAGAATAAAGCGTGATAGAAGTCCGGAATGTCACAAAACAGTATGGTAGCAAAAATGTCGTAGAAAACGTCTCTGTGAAGATTGCCAAAGGGAAAATCACGTCCTTTATTGGACCGAATGGAGCCGGAAAGAGCACGTTGCTGTCGATGATTAGTCGCCTATTGACCAAGGATCAAGGTGAAGTTTTCATTGAGGGTCAGGAGATTGGGCAGACAAAGAGCAGTGAGCTGGCAAAGAAAATCTCGATTCTCAAGCAATCGAACCACATAACGGTGCGGTTGACGATTCGTGAGCTGGTCAGCTTTGGTCGCTTCCCGTATTCACAAGGCAATTTGACAAAAGAGGATTGGAAGTATGTAGACGAGGCTATCCAGTATTTGGAGCTTACGGACATTCAACATAAGTACCTCGACCAGTTGAGTGGCGGTCAGCGTCAACGCGCTTACATCGCGATGGTTGTTGCCCAAAATACGGAATACGTCCTCTTGGATGAGCCGCTCAACAATTTGGATATGAAGCATTCCGTCCAGATCATGAAAGTGCTGCGACGTCTGGTAGACGAAAAGGGCAAAACGGTTGTCATTGTCATTCACGATATTAACTTTGCTTCCGTCTACTCGGATTATATCGTCGCTCTTAAGAATGGAAGGGTCGTGAAGGAAGGCACTACAGACGAGATCATCACCCAACCGATCTTGAAAGATGTCTATGACATGGATATCCGTATTGAAGACATTGAAGAAAATAAAATCTGTGTCTATTTCGCGTAAGCCCCATCTTCCTATCGTTAAAATTTTGATGGCCTGCCGGGGGGTTCATCAGCAGCTGTCAATAATTTTATATACTTTTACATTCTATATAGAGGTGAGAGAAGTGAACAAAAAATTACTCATGCTGTTTATGGCAGTACTGTTGGCAGTATTCACGGCTGCATGCGGCTCCAATAACGCTGCTCCTGCAACATCTGCGACGGACGCAACCAAAGCACCTGAAGCGGCACAAACATCCGAAGAAGTTACGATCAAGCATAAATTAGGTGAAGCAAAACTGAAAAAGAATCCAAAAACGGTTGTAGCATTTGACTTCGGTGTTCTGGATTCCTTGGACAAATTGGGTATTGAAGTAGCGGGTGTTGCACAGTCTACCAGCATTCCTGCGTACCTGGAAAAGTTCAAAGATGCGAAATACACAAACGTTGGTGGTTTGAAAGAGCCAGACTTTGAAAAAATCAATGCATTGAAACCAGATGTCATCTTCATTTCTGGTCGTCAACAAGATGCTTACGAAGAGCTGAACAAAATTGCTCCAACCATCTTCATGGGTGTAGACAATGCGAAGTATATGGAATCATTCAAAGAGAACATGAAAACATTGGGTACCATCTTCGGTAAAGAAGCACAAGTAGAAGAAGAGCTGGGCAAAATCGATGCATCTATCAAAGAATTGAATGCAAAAGCAACGGCAAGCGGCAAGACTGCTCTGATCGTAATGGTTAACGAAGGCAAACTGAATGCTTACGGCGCTGGTTCCCGTTTTGGTATCCTGCACGGTGAATTTGGATTTACGCCTGTAGACAAAAACATATCTGTAGAAAATCATGGTCAAAGCGTTTCCTTTGAATATATAGCAGAAAAAGATCCAGACTACCTGTTCGTAATTGATCGTGGTAACGCGATTTCCAAGAATAAAGAAGTGTCTACTTCTACACAGCAAACAGTAGAAAACGATCTGATTAAGAACACGAAAGCATTCAAAACTGGCAACATCATTTACCTGGATTCTAGCAACTGGTACTTGTCTGGTGGCGGATTGGAATCCACCGCTGGCATGGCAGAAGAAGTTCTGAAAGAAGTGAAGTGGTAAGAGGCTAGAAAGGAAAGTGGCGACAGCCCAAGGGAGTAAAACATTCCCGGGGCTGTCGCCTTTTCATTTTATAGAACGTGCTGATTCATTTATACTCGGGGCTCCCGCTTGGCAAACTCCTGTAACATCCCTCTTATTTGTTCAACCAATAAAGCAGGTGCCTTCTTTGGCGAACCCGAGTCAAACGGTGGCTGGGGATCGTATTCCAAAATCAACTGGACTCCTTTGCCCATATCCTCTCCCAATTCCCATGCAACTAGTTGGAGTGCCATGTCGATACCAGAGGAAACGCCGGCTGCTGTAACGATTTTGCCCTGACGAACGACTCTCTCCTCTGTTGGAATGGTGCCAAGAGAGTGGAGCAGCTCGAACGACGCCCAATGAGTGGTGGCTACAGCTCCGTGTAACAAGCCTGCGGCGCTCAGGATCAGAGAGCCATTGCAAACAGACGTAGTCCATTTCGTCGTTTCGTGTATGTGGCGAATCCACTGTAGCGTTTCGTCGTCATTCATCGGGGTTTTATAATTGGGCGGACTGCAACCGGGCACTACAAGAATATCAGCGGAAGTAACTTCAGAAAAACTGTAATCGGCATGTAAATAACCCATATTGGAGTCAAGCTTGATTAACCCTTTTTTCTTAGCGACAAACTTCACTTCACATTTCAGTGTAGCAGCGAATACATCGTATGGACCAATGGCATCTAATGCGGTGATGCCGTCGAAAAGCAAGATGGCAACCTTCATGATGATCTCTCCTTCGAAATGGGATATTTTTCTTGCAAACAAATACTATCATACATATAGGGGGTATGTGTATGTCTGAGTTGTGACTAACTGCAAGGTTTTCTAAGCCCATGTAACGAGGAGAGAAAAATAGTCGGTATAGCAAAAAGCCGGTTACACCGTAAAACGTGATGAAAACCGGCTTTTTGTTTGCGGAATCTAACGGTTATCTGGCTCCAACCAGCTTACGCTCTTCCGTGTAAACAGGTTGGGTCGTGTTTTCGTTTGCTTGTTTTTGATCCACAGCATGACACAGCTCATATGGGAGGCAGAGCGGTACACCCGTGCGAGGATCAGTCAGGATGTCTGCTTCGATGTTGAATACCTTGCGCAGCATCTCAGGCGTCATGACTTCAGCAGGGCTTCCCTCAGCGACGACGGTACCGCGAGAGATGGCAACCATGTGCTGTGCATAACGGGTTGCATGGTTCAAATCGTGGACGACCATAACGATCGTACGATTTTCTTCGTCATTCAGCTTTTGCAGGAGCTTGAGAACCTCCAGCTGGTGAGCCATATCCAGGAAGGTCGTAGGCTCATCAAGGAACAGGATGTCTGTTCCTTGCGCCAGTGCCATCGCAATCCAGGCGCGCTGGCGCTGACCGCCGGATAGCTGGTCAACCGGACGATCATGGAAATCTGCCATCCCGGTCATGGAGATAGCCCAGTTTATGATCTCCTTGTCTTCCTTGGTCAAAGAGCCGAAGCCTTTTTGATGGGGGAAGCGGCCATAGGTAACGAGCTCAGACACGGTCAAGCCATCGGGTGCGGTTGGGTTTTGCGGTAAAATCGCGAGTTGCTTGGCGACTTCCTTGGTCGATTGCTGATGGATCGACTTTCCGTCCAAAAATACTTGTCCGCCGGTTGGTTTCATAATCCGCGCGAGAGTTTTGAGGATCGTCGATTTACCAGAACCATTTGCACCAACCAAGGCAGTGATTTTTCCAGAAGGAATGCTGATGTTCAAGTCTTTGACAATGGAAAGCTCACCGTATCCGATGTCCAGCTTTTGCGTGTATAAGCGCTCCACAATGGGCCAACTCCTTTTTAGGAAAGTATGTACATGTATGAGTAAACATAGACAATGATAATCATTTTCACTAAGGTAAAGTATATAACAGAACGAGGTCAAATTCAATATGAAAAAGCCAACCTGCTCACATGTGTGAACAAATTGGCCTTGGGTTAACAAATGATGTTCCGGTGTTAGTAGGTGATATGAGCGATGATCCCTTCTTCGTCGTCCAATACCAGCTCGATACCGGCGGAATAAGGGTTGCGCTGCATCTGAGTCTCCAGGTAGTAGCGAATCGCTTCAATCATGTTAATCTCGACGAAGATTTGTTGGCGATCCATCCAGTGTACTTCAGCAGAGAAGCCATACTCCTCGTCCCACATCAGCTCGACGGAGATGTCTTGTGGCTTCAACTGCTTTTTGAAAGCTGCATGAATGCAAATCGCGTTAATGATATCTTGTTCAGAAAAAGTTATCTTTTCCATGGGTTCAGTTCCTGTTCTTTCTCACGCTTGTTTTTAAAGTAGACGAACGCTTTGCGGATCAGGATAATCACTGCGAGGATCGCCATCAGGTTAATCATGAAGCCAAGGATGGAGCCCAGCATACCCATGTCACCGAATAGGGATCCGAACAGCAAACCAGCCAGACCACCAATCATGAGACCTTTCATGAAGCCGCCGCTTTTGCTTGCGGTAGCAGCAGGAGTTGTTGTCGTACCTTTATTGGTTGTTGCGTTTACATTTGAATCCGCTTTGTTGGGTGTTTGTGTATTGGTGGGAGCTGTATTAGAGTTAAAAGATTTTTTCCCGGACTTATAGCCTTTCGCGTCGGCGTGATCAATGAATCCTCCGGCCGGAGCGAGTACGAGCATTACGGCAACCAACATCATGATGAGTTTTTTCATGTTATTTGAGTAGCACCTCTCATTTGAATGACTTGTACATATAAGTCTACATGAATATCGAGCGAAATTCCAATGCACTTTCAGTGACGATTGGTTTAAATACCTACAAAAAAGCCCCTGACAAGCGATCTCGTCAGGGGTTCTTCGATTTACGCGCTCTTTTTCAGTTTTCGGGCTGCCCAGTTACCCAACGATTGAATGAGCTGGACCAAGACGACGAGGATAATGACGGTAATGATCATGACTTCGATGTCCCATTGCTGGTAGCCGTAGCGCAAAGCGAGATCGCCCAGTCCGCCGGCACCAACTGCGCCTGCCATAGCAGTAGCACCGATCAAACCGATGGTCGCGATCGTCAGGCAGAGGACGATGCCAGGCCGTGCTTCACGCAGCATGATGCGAAAAATAATCTGCGTCCGGGATGCGCCCATCGCTTGGTACGCTTCGATCACGCCGCGATCTACGTCATGTAGGGCCGTTTCCATCAGGCGTGAGATATAAGGCGCCGTATAGACGATGAGCGGCACAATGGCTCCTTCAATCCCAATCGAAGTGCCCACGATCAACTCTGTAAAAGGAATGATTGCAACCATCAGGATAATAAAAGGCAACGAACGCACAATGTTGATGAGCGTATTCAGGGTGTGATAAATGATTTTGTTCGGAAAAAGGTGGTTCGCCTGTGTGATGACCAACAAAATCCCGAGCGGAATCCCGATCAGTGTCGCAATGAACAAGGAAAACCCAACCATGATGACGGTCTCTTGCAGGGATTGCCCGAATACCGGAATCATTTCAATCAAACGCTCCATTAGCTCCGCACCTCCTCTGGTGACACAATATCTACGCGGTAGACGGATTCGCGCAAGAAGCGAATGCCATCTTGAATGGGCTGGTCTTCACCAGAAATGTGCAAAAGCAAAATGCCGAGCGCCGTTCCCTTAATGGTCGTAATCGATCCGTATAACAGATTGGTGCTAATCGGAAAGCGTGCGGATAAGGTGCCAAGAACAGGATCGAGAGCGGCATCTCCACGAAAAGCAACGCGAACAATTTTGGAAACGGGTCCGGTTTCTTTTATCTTGGACAAAATCTCTTGTGGTACCTGATCATCAAAAACCGTTTTGATAAAATTACGGGTCGTTTGCTCTTGCGGATTGCTGAACACATCCAGAACAGAGCCTTGCTCGATGACGACGCCGTTTTCCATGATGGCTACTTGGTCGCAGATTTTCTTAATGACCTGCATTTCATGGGTAATCAGCACGATGGTCAGGTTAAACTTTCGATTGATGTCGAGCAACAGCTCCAGAATGGATTCGGTTGTTTGCGGGTCGAGAGCGGAAGTCGCTTCGTCACAGAGCAGAATTTCCGGATCGGTCGCAAGTGCACGAGCGATGCCCACCCGTTGCTTTTGTCCACCGGATAGCTGAGAAGGATAAGCGTTTGCTTTATCAGACAAGCCAACCAAGCCGAGAAGGTCTTCTACCTTGCGTTTCATGACATCTTTGGGGACGCGATTCATCCGCAAGATTTCCGCCACATTGTCAAAGACATTATAAGAAGAGAGCAGATTGAAGTGTTGAAAAATAATCCCGATCTTTTTGCGAGCTTGCCGCAGCTCTTTTTCCTTGAGGGTCAGCATGTTCTGGCCATTGACGATCACAGAACCGCTGGTCGGCTTCTCCAACAGGTTGATGGTACGGAGCAGGGTACTTTTCCCCGCTCCGCTAAAGCCGATCACCCCGTAGATTTGCCCTTTTTTCACCTGCAGGGATACGCCCTTCAATGCTTCTACCTGCTTGTTTCCTACTTGATACGACTTATGAATATCGGTTAGCTGTATCATAACGAGTTCTCCTTGTTGTTCTTGATGTTCCTGGCGTCGATCTTACCAGGACGGCAGTACAGCTCCTTCAAAGCGTTCGTTGATGAATTTTTTCACTTCTTCCGAGCGGTAGATGTCCACTAGCTTTTTGACGGCTGGGTTGTCTTTGTTGGTTTCGTTGACTGCCAAGATGTTTACGTATGGAGAGTCAGCGGTCTCAGCGAAGATCGCGTCTTTTTTCGGGGAGTAGCCAGCTTCCATTGCGAAGTTCGTATTAATCGAAGCAACCTCTACGTTGCTCAGCGAGCGTGCCAGGAAAGCAGCCTCCAGCTCTTTGAATTGCAAATTTTTCGGATTTTCCACGATGTCCAGTGGTGTTGCGTTGTCGCCCACGCCATCCTTGAGCTTAATCAAGCCCGCTGCCTGATAGAGCAACAAGGCGCGTGCTCGGTTGGTCGGGTCGTTTTGAATGCCGACAACGCCGCCTGCCGGGATGTCCTCGACTTTTTTATGCTTGGTGGAGTACAGGCCCATCGGGTACGTCACGGTTTTTCCGACCTCAACGATCTTTGTTTTGTGATCTTGATTGAACTTCGCCAAGAACGGGATGGTTTGGAAGCTGTTTACATCGAGATTTCCTTTATCGAGCGCCTGATTCGGCTGTACGTAATCGTTAAAAACGACGACTTCGACATCGAGTCCTTTGCCTTTGGCGACTTCTTTTACTTTGTTGAGAATTTCTTCGTGTGGGCCGCCAGTGACACCCACTTTGAGTGAGGTTTGTTCAGCAGCAGTGCCGCCGTTAGCAGGCGCAGCTTCTTGTTTACCCCCGCAAGCCGTTACGAGCGATGCAGCGAGCAGTAGTGTAGTAAGCAGTAGACCAGTCTTTTTCATGAAAATACCCCTTTTCTCTGGATGTAAGATGGAAAAGAAAAAAGCCTCTTCCGACAGAAGAGGCGAAAACTGCAAGTATGTAACCACACTGCAACAATACCTCTCTTATCTGTCGGAATAAATTCCGCTGGATTTGGCACCGTATCGTTTGCGATAGGTTGCCGAGGTGTCATAGGGCCAGTCCCTCAACCTCTCTTCATAAGAGAATGTGCTATGAAATTATCATTCCAAACATTGTTGTTAATTCTTATTTGGATAGTTGGATTATAACGAGTGATTTTTTCGGTGTCAACAGTTTTTGCAAACGAATGACTTGGTGGAAAAATGTGAAATTGATCTAAATACGAATATTCTATTGAAGAATGAAAAAATCATATGTATAATGAGAGCGAATGAACCCGATACCAGCTATCGCAGGTGATGACATGACTTTCGTGGACTCCAATGAAACTAGAAAAAAGCTATCTGCCATCTATAATGAGATAGCAAAAGAGTTGTTCGGATTTGGAACGACTTTGCTCCGAGTCACGATTGAAAATCAGATGATTACGTTCCAAGCTAAGCATCGCCGCTCTCCGCGCTCACAAGCGTTGGAAGGAGAAGCACCGGCCCTCAAGCTCGAAGTTGATTTTCGCATGTCCCTTCTTTATAAGAAGAGACTGAGAGAACGACTGGAAGAAGAGATGGGGTTGCCGTTGGAAGCCGTGCTCAGGGACTATGATGCGCCTACGCAGTGGGCGATCACGAATGTTATTTTAGCTGAATCAGAACTGAATACCTGACGCAATCGTTCGGATTTTCTCTTTTGATCTATCTTAAGGGGAGACCGTAGACTTTGCGTAAAAACGGGTGTCACTTCTCTTTGTTTACGAAGAAAAGTGCTCTTGTTTAGAATGATACGTTCTAATCAAGGGTACTTTTCTTTTTATTATATCACCATATTTTGTCATCAAATGAACCCAACTGGAGGAGAATTACGATGAAGAAATTACTTGCTGGAATCCTGTCTTTTTCTATGATGTCACTGGCACTCGCTGGCTGTGGCAGCAATGATCAACCAAAAGCGGGGGGAGCTGGCGGCGAAGCCAAGGGCGAGCCACAAAAGCTGGTCATCTCCACATGGGGCTTCTCCGAAGACTTTTTCCGCAAAGAAGTATATGAGCCGTTTGAAAAAGAACATAACGTGAAAATCGTGCTGGAAATCGGGAACAACGCAGAGCGTCTGAACAAAGTTCGCCAAGGAAGCTCCGATGTAGACTTGATCTACCTCTCTGACTACTATGCACAGCAAGGGATTGAGAGTGGCGCATTTGAAAAAATCGACCGCAGCCGCATCCCGAACCTGGAACAAATCTACGACATCGCCAAAGCACCACTGGGCGAAGAATACGGTCCAGCTTACACGATTGGCCAATTCGGGATTGCCTACAATCCAAAGCTCGTAAAAACCGAGATCAAGGATTGGAAAGATCTGTGGAACCCAGAGCTGACAGGCAAGCTGACACTGCCAAGCATTACGTCCACAACTGGTCCGATGGTTCTCGACAGTGCTTCTGCGGTCGCGGGCAGCAAGGAATTTAACGAGGATCAAGCCTTCGCGAAAATGAAAGAAGTCAACAAAAGTGTCGTGAAGTTCTACGATAAGACCTCCGAATACGTGAACATGTTTGGACAAGAAGAAATCGGCGTTGGACCGATCATGGAAATGTACTTCAAAGACATCAAAGCCGCTGTTCCAGAAGCTGTTTTCGTACAACCTGCAAGTGGCGGATATGCGGTTATGAATACGGTTAACATCGTAAAAGGCTCGAAAAACAAAGCACTCGCAGAAGACTTCATCAACTATCAACTGAGCAAAGAGGTTCAGGAGAAAACAGCAAAAGCGAAAATCGATTCCCCTGTAAACAAGACCGTTCAACTGACAGAAGAAGAAGCAAAAGGTGTAACGTACGGGGAAGAAACCGTAAGCAAGCTGAAAAAGCTGGACATGAAATTCGTAAACGAGCACTCCAAAGCATGGATTGACCGTTGGAATCGTGAAATCACGCAATAACGTACGATAGAAAAACAAGGGGCGAGGGTATAGACAATTCGGATATACCCTCGTTTTTCAACGTATAGGAATTTATATGAACGTGAGGAGGACCACTTGTGAAAAAGATCATTCTTGACGTCGATACGGGCATTGATGATGCGCTTGGCATTATTCTCGCTGTGAAAAGCGGGCAATTCGATTTAGTTGGCATTACTACGGTGAATGGCAACGTGTCGCTGCGAAAAGCCACGGAAAACACGTGCAAAATTCTTGATTTCTTGCAAGTCGGTGAGCAAATCCCTGTCATCTGTGGAGCGTCTGAACCGTTGTTGCGGCCTCTGTTTTTCGAACATGCCGTACATGGTGAGGATGGTTTGGGCGGTGCCCTTGCCGGAGTTCCGATTTACAAGGAACCGACTGCTGGCTTTGCCCCTGATTTCATCGTAGAAAACGTACTCGCTCATTCTGGAGAAATTACGCTCGTCATGACGGGGCCGCTGACCAATTTGGCTTTGGCGGTGAAAAAATGTCCAGAGCTTGTTCAACACGTCAAGGAAGTCATTTTCATGGGTGGAGTGGTCCGCGAGCATGGCAATGTGACACCAGTTGCGGAGTACAACATGTACGTCGATCCAGAGGCAGCGAAGGTCGTATTTCATGCCGGATTCCCGCAATTGACGATGGTTGGCCTGGATGTAACGCGAAGAGTGCTGCTGAATGAAGAGCATATTCGCGGGCTAGGAGATACCCCGATGGGCGAGTACGTCAGACAGAGTACGTCTGATTACCTTCATCGCTATTTTCAGCGAAATGGCATTTATGCGTGCGCCATGCATGATCCGTTGGCTGTCGCAGTCGCACTCGATCCGAAGCTGGTGAAGACGCAGAAGTTATATGTAGATATCGAAACGAAAAGTGAGCTGTGTGATGGGCAAACGGTTTGCGACTTTCAAAACCGCCTGAAAAAAGAACCGAACATAAACGTCTGTCTGGACGTAGATGCAGATGCGTTCTTTGCGCGTTTTCTCGGCGCATTGAAAGCCTGACGATACCGTGAACAGGAGTTAATCAGATGAGAAAAACGGGTCTTTATTTATTGCTGTTGCCGGGTGTGCTGTTTTTGACGCTGTTCATGGTCATTCCGATCGTGATGACGATTGCGTCCACCTTTTATCAAGAGGGTAGCTTTACGATTCAAGGCTATCTCCAATTTCTTACCGACGCGTACTTCCTGAAAATTATGCTGACAACGTTGCAGGTCAGTCTGGTCACGACGATTGCGTGTGTTCTGATCGGTTTTCCTGCCGCGTACTACATTTCCAAGCTCGGACCACGCAAAAAAGGCATCCTGCTGGCATTGGCGATTTTTCCTTTGCTGACCAGCTCTGTCGTGCGGTCGTTCTCTTGGATGATTATTCTCGGAAAAAAGGGCTTATTGAACAGCTCGCTGCTTGCAATTGGGCTCATCGATAAGCCGTTGGAAATATTGTATACGCCGAGTGCGATGATGATTGGTTTGATTCATCTGTTCCTGCCGCTGATCATTATTACGCTGGTAGGGGTGATGGAAAACATCGACCCAGACTTGCTGAAGGCGGCGGAAAGCTTGGGTGCTTCCAAGTTGACTGCCTTTTGGAAAGTCATTGTGCCGCTTAGTGTACCGGGACTCATCATCGGTAGCATTCTCGTGTTTGTCGGAAGCTTGACCGCCTACACCACGCCTGCCCTGCTAGGTGGAAAACAGCGGGTCATCTCCACGTTCCTGTATCAAAATGCGATTACGCTGAATGACTGGCATTTGGCATCCGTCATTGCCACGATCATGATTGTCATTACATTTGTCGTCATCTACTTCATGAACAAGCTGGCGACGAAATTAAATCCGAAGGGGTAGAAGCTATGCAGGAGAAAAATCGCGGGTTGGCCCTGTTTACCTCTCTCGTCTTTCTGTTTTTGCTAGGGCCGCTCATTATCATTTCTTTTACGTCGTTTGAGCCGGGGAGTGTCTTGAAGTTTCCGCCGGAGGGTTTTTCCTTGCGGTGGTACGAAAACATTTTCGATGTAGAAATGTTCATGACGACGTTTAAGACGTCGATGTTCGTTTCCTTGCTGGGCAATCTCTTGGCGCTCTTGTTGGGGATTCCGGCAGCCTATGCGCTCAGTCGCTTTGATTTTCGCGGCAAAGGCATCTTGAATGGCGTTTTCATCTCACCTGTCCTGATTCCGGGTATCGTGATGGGCTTTGCCATGCTGAAATACGTCATTGTTGTATATAATTTGCCGATTTATGCGGGACTTCTCGTCGGTCATACGGTGCTGATGCTTCCGTTTATCATTCGCGTCATTGCATCTTCCTTGTCCAACTTTGACTTCGCCATTGAAGAAGCGGCGTTAAGCCTTGGGGCAGGTCGCCTCGAAACCTTTTTCAAAGTCGTCTTGCCGAATATTCGCTCCGGGATTATTGCTGCGATTCTGATCGCTTTTCTGGAGTCGTTCAACAACGTAGATATCTCTGTTTTCATGACGGGACCAGGGGTAAGCACGCTGCCGATCCAGATGCTGACGTACGTAGAAAACAACTTCGATCCGACGATCGCCGCGATTTCCGTGCTGCTCATGATTTTTACGGCTATTCTCATGTTCATCATTGAACGTCTGATGGGGCTTTCCTACTTTACAAAACGATAACGGAGGCATCAACTCATGGCATTGCTCACGCTTGAAAACGTATCGGTTGCCTATGACAATCAATATATTTTGCAAAACTTCAATCTCAATATCGAAAAAGGACAGCTCATTTCTTTGCTCGGTCCGAGCGGTTGCGGAAAGACGACGACGCTGCGTTTGATTGCGGGTTTTCTGGAAGCAAAAGATGGACGATTCATGTTTGAAGGAAAAGATTATACGCGCGTTCCGGTCAACAAGCGCAACTTCGGGTTTGTGTTTCAGAGCTATGCACTGTTTCCGCATCTTTCTGTTTTCGATAACGTGGCGTTCGGTTTGCGCCTGCGCAAGGTCAATGAAACAGAGGTAAAGACCCGGGTACAGCAAATCCTCGAAGTCGTGAGCCTCGGCGGCTACGAAAAGCGTTTCCCGAAGGAGCTGTCCGGTGGTCAAAGACAGCGCGTGGCAATTGCGCGTGCATTGGTGATTCAGCCTGACCTGCTGCTGTTCGATGAGCCGCTCAGTAACCTCGATGCCAACCTGCGGATCAACATGCGCGTAGAAATCCGTCGCATTCAGCAGGAGCTGGGAATTACGACTGTGTATGTATCGCATGACCAGGAGGAGTGCTTCTCCATTTCTGATCAGGTGGCGATTATGAACAAGGGTGTGATCGAGCAGCTTGACGATCCAGCCACGATTTTCAAATATCCGAAGACCGAGTTTATCGCTCGCTTTATTGGTTTTACCAACTTCATCGACTTCGCAGAGCGCACCGAGCAGAACGGGGAAATTGGCTTGCGTGTCGGTGACCATCATTTTACCGCGTCCAAAAATCCGGGTACGGCGAATCCGTCCGGCAAAAAATGCGCAATGCGACCAGATGACCTTCTCGTAACGACAGAAGAGAGCACCGAGTCGGGAATGAACCGTTTGCGTGGGACGATAAAGGTGAGCACGTTTTTGGGACGCAGCTATCAATATGTCGTGGAAACAGAGCTGGGCGACTTCACGGTCAATCAAGAGATGGAGACGCCGTACAAGACTGGCCTAAACGTCAATCTGCTGTTTCCAAAAGACAAAGTGGTACTCGTGGACTAAAGACAGGAGGTTATTTTCGTGAAGGTCGATTTGTTGATTCAAGACGTCCAAGTGTTTAACAGCTATTTTAAAAAGTTCATCAAAGGAAACGTCGCTGTTCTGGATGAACGATTCTTCTATATTGGTGAGCGCAGTACAGAAACATTTGAAGCTGCCGAGATCGTGGACGGACAAGGCCGCTACATGATTCCTGGTCTGGTCGATATTCACTTGCATATTGAGAGCACGATGGTGACGCCGGAGACGTTTTCCTTTGGCCTGATTCAAAACGGAGTGACGACAATCGTACCGGAGCCGCATGAGATGGCCAATGTGTTCGGGATCGAAGGGATCAAAGAAATGATTCGTGCGAGCCGTGATTGTGTCGTTGATATGCTGTACGCGATCCCGAGTTCTGTACCAGCTACCTCGATGGAAACGACAGGTGGGTCTGTCGAGATTGCAGACATGGATGAGCTCTTGCGTTCCGAAGAGATCATTTGCCTCGGCGAAATCATGAACTACGTAGACATCATCAAGGACCCTGACTGCAAGACGAGTCGCATCCTGGAGCATATCCGCAAGACGTATCCAAAGCTCGTCATCGAGGGGCATGTTCCGAAATTGCTCGATTTGGATCTGCATCGTGTTATTTATGCGGGAGTGGACTCTGATCATACGCATCAGACGCGTGAGGGCATGGAAGCGAGAATTGCAGCGGGCATGTTCCTGGAAATTCAGGAAAAATCGATGACCGATGAAGTCATGGACTATTTGATCAAAGAAGATGTTTCCGAGCATTTTTGCTTTGTGACGGATGATGTGATGACAGATTCTCTGGTCAATCGCGGACATCTGAACCATATCGTGAAAAAAGCCATTCAAATGGGCATGCAGCCAGAACGTGCGATCTACGCAAGTACATTTACCCCAGCCAGACGTATGAACATGACGGATCGGGGGGCGATTGCTCCTGGCAAAATAGCGGACTTCCTGCTGCTGTCTGACCTGCATGAACTCAAGATCGAGCGCGTCTACAAAAAGGGGAAGAAAGCTTACGACGCCAAGGAAGAGTACCGACAAGTAGTCAAAGAGAAGCAGTTTCCTGCACATTTTTATGAGAGCATCAAGCTATCGCCACTTACAGAGCAAGACTTCCGTGTCACAGTAGTTGTGCCGGACAATCGCTATCCATGTCGGGTCATGCTCGTTCAAAACGGTTCTACATTTACTGAGGATCACCGTGGGATCGCTGAGGTACGGGAAGGGCAACTCTTGTGGGAGGAGAGCCCGTACGGCTTGATTGCCGTCTTTGAACGCTATGGCATAAACGGCAACCGAGGCTACGGCTTGATCAGCGGCGATACGATCAAGCGAGGTGCGGTAGCCACCAGCTACTCGCATGACAACCACAATCTCTTGGTTGTCGGACACAATCCGCACGATATGATGGTCGCAGCCAATGAAGTCATCCGCAATCAGGGCGGCTTTTACGTGGTAGAGGATGGCAAAGTGATCGCGAGCCTTCATTTGCCGGTCGGAGGTATTTTGACAGAGGAACCATTGGAAAAGACGGCAAAGGAAGTCGAGCAACTTCGCCGTGCCATGGAGTCGCTCGGTTACAATCATTACAACCCGATCATGTCGATCAGCACGCATTCCTTACCGGTCAGTCCAGCCTTGAAGCTGACGGATCTGGGGTTGATTGATGTAAATGACGGGAAAATAGTTCCGTTGCTCTTGATGTAATAAAAGTTGCTTGCTGAAAATTATTTTCGGCAGGCAATTTTTTTTGATCAAAAAGTCCCGAAAGAAGCATATAAATCTTCATGCATAGGTATACACTCCTGAATAATCTCCTATTTCCTTACTGGAGTTAGGGTATTTGGCAGGTTTTGGTTTGGGTATTCAGAATCTGTAATACTGGAAAATTTTTCTGTAACATGGTATTCGATCCTATTCCAGAAAAGAGGAGATAAATAAATGGATAACGTAGGGTTGAGAAACAATCTGTTCAGTAAAGGGCTGTCGCTTTTGTTCATGCTGGCAATGATGCTGGTGGCAGGCGCGGCTACTCTCGTGTTCGCTGAGAAAGCCTCGGCTCACGGGTACATCGAATCGCCAGCGAGTCGCTCTTACTTGTGTAAGACGGGGCAAAACAAAGGCTGCGGTCAAATCCAGTGGGAACCGCAAAGCGTAGAAGGCATTGGCGGGTTCCCGCAATCTGGTCCTGCCGATGGTGAATTTACCGGTGGAGGACGCTATCCTGAGCTTTACGCACAGACAGCAGATCGCTGGACCAAGGTTACCTTGCAAGGTGGACAAAATGCGTTTACTTGGAATCTGACAGCCCCGCATAGTACAGCGGAGTGGAAATATTACATCACGAAAAAAGGCTGGAATCCTAACAAGCCGCTTGCCCGAGCGGATCTGGAACTGTTCTGCTCGTTCCAGGACGGAGGGAAAAGACCGCCATTCACGTTAACGCAAACGTGCAATGTACCGACAGATCGTAGCGGTTACCACATTATTTTGGCTGTTTGGGAAATTGCTGATACAGGCATGGCTTTTTACCAGGCCATTGATGTGAATTTGATTAATCCTGGAACAGGTATCGTAGAAAAGCCAACTGTTCCAGAAAACGTGACATCTGTATCGCAAACAGCTACAAGCATTGACCTTAGCTGGACAAAATCAGT
Organism: Brevibacillus schisleri; assembly: GCF_055685845.1. Lineage (NCBI taxonomy): Bacteria > Bacillati > Bacillota > Bacilli > Caryophanales > Paenibacillaceae > Brevibacillus > Brevibacillus schisleri. The sequence continues at coordinate 6,395,649 of NZ_JBVNDM010000001.1, read as the reverse complement.
AGCATCAGAGGGAATCAAACAATACGATGTGTATCGCGATGGTAAATTCATCGCATCAACGAAAGAAACAGTTTACACAGACAAAGATTTGACGCCTGCTACGGCTTACAGCTATACTATTGTGGCAGTCGATGGCAAAGGGAAAGAGTCTAACGCGAGCAAAGCACTTACCGTTCGCACAAAAGCTGAAGATATCGTGGATACAGAAGCACCGACAGCACCAGCAGGAATCATGACTCACCATCCAACAGAGACAGAAATTGATCTCATGTGGAGTCCTTCCCGTGACAATGTGGGTGTGGTGAAATACGAGATTTACCGTGATGGCTCCCACGTAGGAACAGTTGAGAAGCCTTCCTTTGTCGATAAAGGATTAACGGCAGGAACATCTTATACGTATACGATCAAGGCAGTTGATGCAGCGGGAAATATTTCCGAAGAGAGCGCACCTTTTGCCGCAAGCACAAAAGAGAAAAAGCCTGAAGTACCAGGTGAAATCGCTGAGTGGGATTCCTCTGCTGTGTATGTTCAGGGCAACCGGGTCTTGTATGATGGACTGGAATACGTAGCAAAATGGTGGGTAACTGGTGAAAAGCCAGACCGTTCCGATGCGTGGAAGCTGGTAAGCGATGTCGTACTGTCGTGGGATTCCAGCAAAGCGTATGATGGTGGAGCGCAAGTGAACTACGAAGACAAGATTTATAAGGCAAAATGGTGGACCAAGGGCGAAGAGCCTGGGAAAGCCGATGTATGGAAGCTGGCTGAATAATGTAGTAAAGCCCGGGTGAACTGCCTGGGCTTTTGTTTGTCTAAGTGCAGCCACTATTTTGCCGATTCCTACTTGTTTTGCTATACTTATAATTTGAACGATAAGCCCATCTTATAAGGTTAGAAGGAAATGAAAAATGAATGAAACCTATTCGCTAAAAGAAAAATGGCGACAGTTTTTGGCTGTTTTGCTTCCAATCTTGATCTCACAACTTGCGCTGTTTTCGATGACGTTCGCCGATACCATCATGTCTGGACACGCCAGTCCGACAGATTTGGCTGGGGTAGCGATTGGGGCTAGTCTATGGACACCTGTTCAAGCAGGCTTGACGGGGATTCTGATGGCTGTCATGCCAATGGTTGCACAGATGGTTGGGGCAAGGAAACAAGATCAGGTGTCTTTCACGGTTATGCAAGCCTTGTATTTGAGTGTAGGGATTGCGGTCGGTGTCATCATTGTCGGTGGTTTGGTGCTTGATCCGATCCTGAACTGGATGCAATTGGAGCCTGAGGTGCGTACGATTGCTCGCGGCTTCCTGCATGCCATCGCTATTGGAATTATTCCGATGTTTCTTTATACGGTGCTCCGCTGCTTTATCGACGCATTAGGACAGACAAGGGTAACGATGTTCATTACCCTGCTTTCGTTGCCGATTAATGTCTTGTTGAACTACGCTCTTATCTTTGGTAACTTCGGATTGCCTCGACTGGGTGGAATCGGTGCCGGGCTTGCATCTGGCATCACATACTGGTGTATTTTGCTGATTACTCTTTTTGTCGTGAATCGCGTACATCCATTCGTTGAGTTCGGTTTGTTCTCCAAATTTCATCGGATCTCGATGAAAGCATGGAAAGAGCTGCTGAAGCTAGGGCTTCCGATCGGATTTTCGATCTTCTGCGAGGTTAGCATTTTTGCGGCCGTCACTTTGTTCATGAGTGAATACAGCACGATAACGATTGCTGCGCATCAGGCAGCGATGAACTTCGCATCCTTCCTGTACATGGTGCCATTGAGCATATCCATGGCGTTGACGATTGTCGTCGGCTTTGAGGTAGGAGCCAAGAGGTTCCGGGACGCGAAGCAGTACAGTTATTTGGGTATAGGCATCGCTGTTGTTATCGCCCTTTTGTTCGGAATCAGCTTGCTGATGTTTAGCGAGCAGGTGGCTGGTTTTTACACGACCGACATCGAGGTGTTGGAGCTTGCTCAGCATTTCTTGATGTACTCGATCCTTTTCCTGATCTCTGATGCCATCGCGGCCCCTATTCAAGGGGTACTGCGCGGGTACAAGGATGTGACCATTACCTTTATCGTTGCGCTGATATCTTATTGGGTGATTGGCTTGCCTTTGGGATACATTCTGGCGAAATTCACTTCTCTTGCCGCATTCGGATACTGGATTGGTCTGATTACGGGATTGGCTGCCGGTGCCATCTTCCTTTTTGGACGTCTGCTGTCGTTACAGAAACGCATGATTCGCAGCCATTCATAAGGAAACAGATAAGCGGAAAATCCTTGGAGTGGGGGTTTTCCGCTTTTTGCATGAAGAATGAAAGCCCCGTTTACACTAAGTGAAAGACCAGATATACTTCTTATCATAGGTGATGGAAGATAACCTGACATCAATGCAGAGGGGGGGAGAGACTCATGTCACTCTCGGTATTCACGACGTATGATTTTTTGCTAAAACTAGGAGTTGCACTATTTCTAGGCTTGATGATTGGTATGGATCGGCAGCTCAAGCACAAGCCACTGGGTGTAAAAACCAGCATGGTTATTTCGGTTGCGAGCTGTCTCATTACGATTGTCTCGATTGAATCCGTTCATCGGTTCTCCTTGCCCGGACACACGAATATGGACCCGTTGCGCTTGGCTGCTCAAATTGTGAGCGGTGTAGGTTTCCTTGGGGCTGGTGTTATTCTACGCCGGAGTAATGATGTCATTTCAGGTTTGACCACAGCATCGATGGTCTGGGCGGCTTCTGGACTTGGGATTGCAGTAGGTGCAGGATTTTATTTTGAGGCAGTAACCGCGACGCTCCTCATTATTTTGGCGATTAATTTGTTCCCGGTCATTCTTCGCTTGGTTGGTCCAGAATCACTCAGACAAAGAGATTTGTCGATCAAGATTGTGGTCGAAGGCGGGGGCGATTTGGATTTGGTGTTCAAGCAGATTAAGCACCTTGAACTGCAAGTGAAGCGGGTGAAGGTCAAAGACTTGGACAATAGTCTGCAAAAGCTGGAAATGATGATTACAGCGTCGGAAAATACGTATACAACGGATATTTACAGCCTGTTGAAGGCCGTCGATCATGTCATTTCGGTAGAAGTAGAAAGCAGATAATATGGAATACTAGAAGACGGAGGCCATCAAGATTTGGCTTTCGTCTTTTTTAGTTGCTGTCGTGAAGGAAGAAGCGCATTTCCAGTCTACGCTTCGGCCTCCGCCCTGCTGAGGGTGAAGACTGTCCGCTTCGGAAAAAATGGCGGGAGCGCTTCAAACGTAGATGGTTCGAAGAAGGACTCCATAAGTTATTATGAACGAGGACAGCCCCTATTCGTAACTTCGTAGGTTACTCTGGCTACACTAAGGGCAAGTACGCCAATAGACAGAGCGCTACAATACGAAAGGAGCTGCTACTTATGAAGGATTTCACAAAATACGTTGGTTTAGACGTTTCAAAAGATAAAATTGCGGTGGCAATAGCTGAAGATGGCCGAGAAGCCCCACGTTATTGGGGAATGATTGCTCATACACCTGAAGCTGTTCGTAAACTCATGAAACAACTAGGAGATTTTCACTCTCTTCAAGTGTGCTATGAAGCAGGTGCTACCGGTTATGAACTATATCGGCTTTTTCTTCGTCTCGGAATCGATTGTATAGTTGTTGCTCCTTCTCTTATCCCGCAAAGACCAGGAGATCGAGTAAAGACGGATCGGCGAGATGCACTCCGTTTGGCTCAGTTGCTTCGTGCAGGTGAGTTGGTTTCGATTTATGTACCGACGGAAGAAGATGAAGCTCTACGTGACTTAGTTCGTGCTCGGGAAGATGCGAAAGAAGACCAGCTTCGAGCCAGACACCGTTTAACGAAATTTCTTCTTCGTCACGATTTGCGGCCTCCTGTAGGAATTAGAAAATGGACCGTTAGGTACAGAGAGTGGCTTGATCGTTTAACCTTTTCACAAAACAGCTCACGTACCGTTTTTCGCGAATATTTGCATCAACTAGACGAGATCGAGCAACGTTTAAAACGTCTTCATGAGGAAATTCACGCTCAAGCGACAGAAAGTGTTCATGCTCCTATGATTCAAGCTCTCCAATCATTACGTGGTGTCGCAGAAATAACCGCTACCAGCTTGGTTGCAGAAATCGGTTCTTTCTCCCGATTTGCCCACCCTCGTCAGCTGATGTCTTATGCTGGATTGGTTCCTTCCGAATCGTCAAGTGGGGATCTCCGTCGACAAGGGGCCATTACTAAAACAGGAAACACTCATCTTCGTCGTGTTCTGGTAGAGGCTGCTTGGAGTTACCGTTATCCACCTGCGTTAAAAGGGGAGATTCGGAAAAGACAGGAAGGCCAGTCGAAGGAAGTTCAAGCCATTTCATGGAAAGCACAAAATCGATTGCATAAAAAATATTGTCGCCTCATGGCGAAAGGAAAGCCAGGCGGAAAAGCAGTGACAGCTGTTGCCCGTGAATTGTTGGGTTTTATTTGGGCGATCACTCGACAAATGGAACAAGCGTCATAAAAAGTTAACCTAGAATCAAGCAGTGAAGATAGGGCTCGAAGGCAAAAGGAAGAACCGGTAGGGAGAAACCACGTGCTTCACTTGCACACTTGTTTAAAAACAACTATGTGCGTCATAAGTTTGTGGAAGCTCCCCCGAACGGAGAGATAAAATGTGAGAACCCACGTGTCTTTACCCATTCTTGTTGCTTGACATGGAGCCTCTGCGGGCATGATCTTTGCGTAAAACGCGGTGGGTTTCTTTACGCTGACCGCAACAGAGCAGTCTACCACGCCCGCCTCTCCATATAAAGCAACAAGAAAAAAGGAAAAAGAAAAAACGGGGCCGTCATGCTATTGACAGTCCTCGTTCATATCAGTGAAGCTGAAATTCCCCGCCATTTTTTCCTACGCTGGGTTGGGCTCCAGAGGCGCTTGGACTGGAAATGCGCTTCTTCTACGTAGCTTTTGTTTCCATTCTTGAAAGTGAACTCATGAAGTCTTTTCTGAATCACTTACCAACCGTTTGAAGACAGCATTCTTTTTCATTTTTTCCGAAAAAACACTTCATCCCTTGCTAACAAGAATGAAAATCATTATCATTTTAATAAGAAGAACTGCCTTATCCTTTTTTACATAAGAAAACGCTTGATAACGAGGAGGATGCGAGATGGAATTCAGAATTGAAAAGGATACGATTGGAGAAATCAAAGTTCCGGCGGATAAGCTGTGGGGCGCCCAAACACAACGCAGCTTCCAAAACTTCGAAATCGGCGAAGAAAAAATGCCACTTCCACTGATTCGCATGTTTGCCATCCTGAAAAAAAGCGCTGCGCTGGCGAATCAAAAGCTGGGCAAGCTCGACAATGAAAAGGCAGAAGCGATTGTGGCGGCAGCAGATGAAGTGATCCAAGGAAGATGGGATGAGCATTTCCCGCTGGTTGTCTGGCAAACGGGCAGCGGCACGCAATCCAACATGAACGTCAATGAAGTCATTGCTCATCGCGCGAACCAATTGCTCGAAGCGAAAGGTAGCTCGGCTCGCATCCACGCCAACGATGATGTGAATAAATCGCAGAGCTCCAATGATACATTCCCGACAGCGATGCACATGGCTGGACTGGTCGCTATCGAGGAGCAAGTACTGCCTGCACTCCAGTTGTTAAAGGCAACATTGAAAGAAAAAAGCGAAGCCTATATGGATATCATCAAAATCGGTCGCACGCATTTGCAGGACGCGACTCCGCTGACGCTGGGCCAAGAATTCAGTGGTTGGGTACGCATGCTGGAAAAATCCGAAAAGATGATTAAGGAGAGCAATGAGTACCTTCGTGAGCTAGCGATTGGCGGCACGGCAGTAGGGACAGGAATCAATGCGCATCCGCGCTTCGGTGAAATGGTCGCGGCAGAAATCAGCACGGAAACCAAGCACCAATTCGTAACCGCGGAAAACAAGTTTCACGCGCTGACCAGCCATGACGAGCTCGTTCATGTACATGGTGCCCTCAAAGCACTGGCTGCGGACCTGATGAAAATCGCCAATGACGTGAGATGGCTGGCGAGCGGCCCCCGTTGCGGAATCGGTGAACTTATCATTCCAGCAAACGAGCCAGGCAGCTCCATCATGCCAGGTAAGGTGAATCCGACCCAAAGCGAAGCGATGACGATGGTCGTATGCCAAGTGATGGGCAACGATGCTGCGATTGGCTTTGCTGCAAGCCAGGGGAACTTTGAGCTAAATGTGTTTAAGCCTGTGATTATCTACAATTTCCTGCAATCCGCAAGATTGTTGGCTGACGTGATGAAGTCCTTCAACGACAATTGTGCAGTAGGCATCGAGCCTGATCTGACGGTGATCAAAGAAAACCTGAACAATTCGCTGATGCTGGTGACGGCACTGAACCCGCATATCGGCTATGAAAATGCGGCAGCAGTTGCGAAGCTGGCACACAAAGAAGGCCTCACACTCAAGGAAGCAGCAATCAAGAGCAATTTGCTGACCGAAGAGCAATTCGATCAAGTCGTGCGCCCTGAACAAATGATTCATCCAAAAGAATAAGATCTTCATAAACAAAACCGATGGTCCCGCGCTTGTGACCATCGGTTATTATTTTGAGAACCATTACAGATGCGAACCACCACTGGCATCAATTAGCTGTCCCGTTACCCACCGGCTGTCCGAGGAAGCGAGAAAGGAGGCAATATCCACTACATCATCAGGCTCTCCCCATCTGTTGAAGGTGGAAAGTCCAGCTGCATACTTCTGCCCATCCGGATTATTTTGCAACATGCCAGCATTCATCTCCGTGTTAATAATGCCCGGCAGGATCGCGTTTACCGTAATCTGACGGCTCCCCAGTTGTTTTGCCAAGGCTAGCGTCATTGTGTTAATAGCCCCCTTCGATATGCTGTAAGTGAACACACTTGGGGAAGCTGCACGAGTCACAAAGGATGAGAGATTGATGATACGGCCTTCCTCTCTTAAGCGGGGCAAAGCTTGTTGGATCATAAAAAACGGTGCTTTGACATTGATGTTCATGACCTCGTCAAACGATTCCTCGGTAGCCTCTTCCAACGTTAAGATTTGTCCGATCCCAGCATTATTGACGAGAATGTCAAAACGATGATCTCCTGTACGCTTCTGCAGTGCTTCGTCCAATGTCGCATAAAAATTACGAATGCCGTCAAGGGTACGCAAGTCTGTGCCGATTGCGAATGCCTGGCCTCCAGCGAGTTCAATCTCACGTACGACTGCTTCTGCTTCTTCTTGTCTTCTTCCATAGTGTACGACGACGAATGCTCCGTCCTGTGCCAGACGTAATGCGATGCCACGACCAATCCCCCTGCTTGCTCCGGTTACCAACGCAATTTTCCCTTTCAAATTACCCATGGTTTCATCTCCCTTGATTGAAATTCAAGTTAGTTATAACACAGGGGGATGTTTGAAATATTGCTCTCTCATTCGGCGGTTGGTCTTACTTGCTTTACCTTTTCTTTAACAATTCTTGTTATAGTAAGGCTATCTATATCTACTACGCACGCGTTCGGAGGTGTTTGTCTGTGAGGATTTTGATTGTAGATGACGACAAAGAGATTGTAGAGCTGATGGCGATATATTTGAGCAACGAAGGGTATGAGATTGAAAAGGCTTTTGACGGTTTGGAAGCGATGGAGAAGCTGGAGCAGAAGCCCATCGATCTCGTCATTCTGGATGTCATGATGCCCAATTTGGATGGGCTGGAAGTTACCAAGCGCATACGAAAAAACTCGACCATCCCCATCCTGATGGCGAGTGCTAAAACGAATGATATGGACAAAATCCTGGGCTTGATGACGGGTGCAGACGATTATGTGGCGAAGCCTTTTAATCCGCTGGAAGTGATTGCGCGGGTCAAGTCTCTCCTGCGACGGTCGAACTACACACAGGCGAGCAAACAGGATCATGTGATTGAGGCGGGACCATTAATTATCGACAAGCAAAGCCACTTCGTTCAGACTAAAGAAGGCACCCCGATCAAGCTGACTGCATTGGAATTTTCTGTCCTGCATCTTCTGGCAAGTCATCCGAATCGGGTATTTAGCTCGGAAGAAATTTTTGACCGCTGCTGGAAAATGGAGAACTTCGTTTCCTACAAAACGGTAATGGTTCACATCAGCAACTTGCGGGAAAAACTGGAGAAGGCGACCAATGGCGAGAAGGTGATACAGACGGTCTGGGGGGTCGGCTATAAAATTGAAGCTTAGAGCCAAGGATTTTATTCGCATCCTTTTTGATTTGCTACTTGGCCTCATGATCATCTACGCTGTTTTCCAAATGGCTGATTTTTTTGCCAACAACTATTTGTACGCCATCCCGGAAATCAGAGAGTTCATTTGGAAGTTGCGGGTCAATTTCGATATCAATTCCTTTAAAATCCCAATTGTTTTGTTGGCAACCGGTATGTTTGCGGCGTGGTCGGTCGTTCGTATCCGCAAGTATCTGGAACAAAAGCAGATGGAGCAAATCATAAACGAGCTGCATTTCATTGCAAAAGGCAACTATCATCACCAGATTTCCATTCGTCCGAACGGCAGCTTGGGTCAAGTCGTCGATAGCATCCATGCTCTGGTCAAAAGTGCCTTGGATGCGATGGAGGAGGAGCGGCGGCTGGAACAATCGAAGGACGAGCTGATCACCAACGTTTCCCATGATCTGCGAACGCCGTTGACCTCCATCATTGGCTACCTTGGGCTGATTGAGCAAAACAAACACAAGGACGAGGAGAATCTCAAGCACTACGCCCATATCGCCTATGAGAAGGCCAAACAGATGAACGTGCTCGTCAATGATCTATTTGAGTACACGAAGGTCCGCAATCGCGGGGCGTTTTTGAAGCGAACGCAGTTTGACTTGGTAGAACTGGTTGAGCAAGTATCGGTCGGCTTTCGACTCGTGGCGAATGAGGCAGGACTGCGCTTAATCGTAGATACGCCCGATCAAAAAATCGAAATGGCAGGAGATACTGACAAGCTCGTTCGCGTTCTGGAAAACCTCATTTCCAACGCCGTGAAATACGGGCACGATGGTACGGAAATTATCATACGCGTCTTCTGTCAAGGAGAAGGTGTCGCGATTTCTGTTGCCAATAACGGAGCACCGATCCCGGCTGAATATGTGCCGAGCTTGTTTGAACGCTTTTTTCGGGTGGAGGGCTCACGTTCGAAAGAGACAGGAGGCTCAGGTCTTGGTCTCGCTATCGCCAAAAGCATCATCGATCTGCACCAAGGCAGCATTTCTGCCGAAAGCACAAGCGAATGGACGACCTTTACCGTTTGGCTACCACGTACAATCTCAAGCCTTTGAGAAAGCTTTACTTTTTCTTTACCTTTCGTTTCCGTTAATTTTAATCGAAAAGTCTATCCTCACTACATGAAGGTTACGAGAAGCGGCCAACAAACTGATGGAGGGAGGATTTGACAATGGATAACGTGCAAAAAGTGGAGAGACCGACAGAACTGCTTGTTATTGCAGGTTATGCAGTGTTTGCCCTTTACTTGTTTCTCGTCGTGAAGGTACTGCTGCTTAAATTCGGCAGTTTGGATAGCAGCTTGCTATTGGATCAGTGTAAAATCATTTGGAAAGATCCCTCTGTGATTGTGGAGCGCTTACGATACCGGAGCAATTTGGTGCCCTTTCACGAAATCGAGAACTATATCAAATTGATACGAAATAACCAAAGCTGGCACAGTGCAGTGAACTTCGTAGGCAACGTAATCGCCTTCATGCCATTTGGCTTCCTGCTGCCACTCTTGTTCCCGAAAAAAGCCGGCTCCCTGTTCAGGGTCATCCAGCTATCCCTAATGCTAAGCCTCGGCGTGGAACTGACACAACTCGTAATGAACGTAGGAACGTTCGATGTCGATGATTTGCTCCTGAATACAGCAGGCGGGATAATTGGGTATATCGTGTACTTGTTCATTTGGCTTCTACAAAAAAAGCGGTTCATCTTGTCCATTTCATCCTAGGCTACCTATTAGGCACCCCTGTGGTGCTTTTTTCTTTATTATTAAAAAAGGTGTGGGTGAGCAAAGAAAGCTGGCGAGAAGAAAAAGCACAGGGCTCGCAGACCTTGACAACGCCTCCCCAGTCGGAACTTCAAAAAGGGGACCACGCTTGTCGAACACTTCTCCCTTGAAACGTCCGCCCGTAGGGTGGCTTTGGTCGACGGTCCCCTTTTTGAAATGTAGACGGCCAGTGAATCCCCCTTGTGGGCGTGTCAGAGTCGAAGAGAACTGTGCTTTTTCTTCCCCTCCACCATGTTGACCCAAACAAACCAATCCCTCTTGTTTTGTCCCAATACCTATGTTTACACTAGTAAGAAACCCATTGAAAATCCGCCGAAAGAGAAGGTGATTCTCTTTGTTAAATAAAGCACAAGAGATTTTACGAAAGTACTTTGGCTACGAATCATTCCGAGAAGGCCAGAAGAAAATCATCACGAGCCTGTTAGCCGGACATGACACAGTAGGCATCATGCCAACCGGCGGCGGGAAATCCATCTGTTATCAAGTCCCAGCGATGCTTCAGGACGGCGTAACCATCGTGATCTCCCCACTCATCTCACTGATGAAGGATCAGGTCGACGTACTGGTCAGCATGGGCATTCCCGCCACCCAAATTAACAGCTCACTAGATTATAGCGAGGTTCGCGATCGACTCCGTATGGCGGCCCGAGGAGAGTACAAGCTGCTGTATATCGCTCCAGAGCGTTTGGAATCCGAAGCGTTCCAAAACCTGATTCAAGATGTTCCGATCTCGTTTGTGGCAGTGGATGAAGCGCATTGCGTATCGCAATGGGGGCACGATTTCCGTCCGAGCTATTTGGCAATTGCCCGTTTTCTTCAATCCTTGCCACAGCGTCCGCTCGTCGCAGCCTTGACCGCCACAGCGACACCGGAAGTAACCGAGGACATCAAGCGACAGCTAGAATTACAGGACGAACGCCTTTTTATCACAGGGTTTGGCAGAGACAATCTCATCTTGTCTGTACGCAAGGGGGAGAACCGTCGAGAATTCATCCAGGCGTACTTGCGGGCGAATAAACAGCAGGCGGGGATTATTTATGCGGCAACGAGAAAAGACGTAGACGCCTTGCATGCAGATTTGGACAAGCGGGGCTTTGCTGTGACCAAATACCATGCAGGACTAACGGAGGAGGAGCGTGCGGCCAACCAGGAGGCATTTTTGTACGATGATGTCCGGACGATGATCGCGACCAATGCATTTGGTATGGGCATCGACAAGTCCAATGTGCGTTACGTCATTCATTACAACATGCCGAAAAACCTGGAGGCGTATTACCAGGAAGCAGGCCGTGCAGGACGCGATGGGGAGCCAAGTGAGTGTATCCTACTGTTTCAGCCCCAGGATATCCAGACGCAAACGTTTTTCATCGAGCAAAATCAACTGCTGGACGAACGCAAGGAGCTGGAGTACAAAAAGCTTTACGCGATGATCGACTATTGCCGGACGCCCCGTTGCTTGCAGCAAAACATCGTGCAATATTTCGGCGAAGTGGATGCTGTCGCGTGCGGACGCTGTGCGAATTGCACCGATGAGACCGAGCTGTCCGATATTACGCTCGAAGCGCAAAAGATTTTCTCCTGCGTCAAACGTATGAGAGAACGCTTCGGTGCCGCACTTGTCGCGCAGGTACTGAAAGGCTCCAAAAACAAGAAGGTCACCCAGTTTTCCTTCGATCAGTTGCCGACGTATGGTTTGATGAAGGAGTACAAGGAAAAAGAGATCGCAGACTTGATCCAGCTCCTCATTGCCGAAGGGTATTTGCAAGTGACGGAGAGCCAATATCCAATCGTAAAGCTAGGGGAGCGGGCATTACCTGTTCTGCGGGGTGAAGAGCGCGTTGTGCAAAAAATCTCGATACGTCCTGTGCAGCTGACAGAGGATGACGAGCTGTTCGAGCACCTGCGCGCGTTGCGCAAAGAAATCTCGACGCGACAAAAAGTACCGCCGTACGTGATTTTCCCAGACAGTACCTTGAAGGAAATGAGCAGTGTTTGCCCGACTGACAAACAGGCCATGCTCCAGATCAAGGGAGTAGGCGAGGCGAAATTTGAGAAGTACGGAGAACTCTTTCTGGAGTGTTTGCAGAACTATGCAGCGATCAAGTCGTGACATGTACGTCACGGCTTTTTTGCTATTTTTCCTTTCGCATGCCTGCTATAGTTAGATAGCACCCAGAATTTTCATACAAAATAGAACAGGAGGACAATTAGAGCAACACCATCGAGGGGCATTGACAGATTAAGAGTGACAGAGGGGAAAACATGAAAAAACTAGCGAAGGGCTTATTAAGTGTAGCACTTACATCCATGGTGCTAGGCAGTGCGATGATGGGGATCGCCGCACCGGTAAAGGCCGCAGAAACACCTACCAAAATTACGCTGCTGGGTACATCTGACATTCACGGACGATTCATGCCGTGGGATTATGCTTTGGATGGTCCGAATCCAAATGGCAGCATGACGCAGTTGTTCACGATGATTAAAGAGATTCGCAAAGAAAATCCGAACACCGTGTTGCTGGACGCAGGCGATTCGATCCAAGACAACTCAGCAGAGCTTTTCAACGACCAACCGCAGTCTCCTGTCATGGTCGCGATGAACGAAATGAACTATGACGCGTGGGCATTTGGCAATCATGAATTTAATTTTGGACTCGATGTATTGGACAAGGTCAGTAGCCAATACAAAGGCTCTGTTTTGGCAGGGAACATTTACAAGGAAAATGGCGAGCGTTTCTTGCCTGCGTACACGATCATTGAGCGTGGCGGTATAAAAATCGGCGTCATTGGGATGAACACACCGATGATTACCGATTTCGAAAAAGGAACCGACCATTTGGATGGCCTCGTCATCAAAAACCCGGTAGAAGAAACCAAGAAAGCCGTAAAAGAGCTGGAAGGCAAAGTAGACGTCATGATCGGCCTCATGCACATGGGCATCGAGAATGAAAATGGTATTCCGGGTACGGGCGTAGCAGATATCGCGAACGCCGTTCCAGAACTGACTGCGATTTTTGCCGGGCACATGCACAAGCTCGTGAAAAAAGAAGAGATCAACGGCGTTCTGATTACAGAGCCGGACAAATACGGTACACATCTCTCGCGCATTGACCTGACTTTTGAGAAAAAAGACGGCAAGCTCGTGCTGACTAACAAGGAAGCGACTGCGGTCTCTGTAAAAGGCGCAGATGGCACACCAGCAGTATCTGATGCAGCACTGGAGACCAAGCTCAAGCCTTTTCATGAGTTCGCGCGTGCAGATGCCAACATCGTCGTAGCAGAGCTCAAAGGTATGAACCTGGTAGAGAAAAACGAGATCGAGGGCATCCCGACGGTCCAAATTCAGGAGACGCCACTGTCTGACTTTTTCCATGAAGTGATGCTCTACTACAGTAAAGCAGACGTGGTTGCTCACCAGATCGACAACGACAAAGCCAAGCTGGATGTCGGTCCGATCAAGAAAAAGGATATCGCCTACAACTACCAATACGCGGGTGGCGAGATTACCGTTTACAAAGTAACCGGAAAAGACTTGAAGGACTATATGGAATGGGCTGTGGGCTACTTCAATTCCACACGCCCTGGCGACGTGACAGTCAGCTTTGATCCAAAACGCCGCGCCTCCAAATACAGCACCAATGATTTCTTCGGTGGCGTGAAATACGAGATCGACCTGACCAAGCCATACGGCAGCCGCATCACGAACCTGCGCAAGCTCGACGAGACACCGATCAAGGCTACAGATACCTTGAAGCTCGGAATGAACGCATACCGGATGGAAGCTTTGCAGGCAAAAGGTGGCGCATTGGAAGGACGCAAGTTCGAACAGCTGTGGTCTTCCAAAGACAACAGTGCGTTTGGTGAAACAGGTGGAACGATCCGCAACCGTGCGATCGCGTACCTGAAAGAAGTGAAAAAGGGCGTGTACGAGCCAAAAGTACAAAACAATTGGAAGATTACAGGTGTGGACACCACAGCACCTGTACGCAAGGACATAGTAGAGCTGATCAATGCAGGTATTTTGAGCGTTCCGAAAACGGCAGATGGCAAATACACCAATATCGCTTCCATCAACATTAAGGACGCGGTAACCAAAGAAGAAATCACCGAGCTGTCTGCAAAAGTAAAAATCAATGCAGCGAAGTTTTCGACCCTCAAAACAAAAGGTGAATTTTATCATCAGCTGAACGAAGCGAGAAAGGCTGCGGAGAAATCGGGTACACCGACAACTAATACTCAGCAAAAGAAATAACATGGATAGACGCCAGAAAGCCGTGACGCTAGTAGTCACGGCTTTTTCTTTTTCTATGACGCCAATCTGTCAACGCACGATACGTCTGCGATACTTCACCAAGTACAACAGGAACCCGAGCAGCAGCAGTCCTTGACCAACAATCGCACCGGAAATGGAGATGCCGATATAGGTGATCAGGTAGTAAATGCCGGAGCCTACTGCCATCAGCAGATTCTCGATGAAGTTTTGAATCGCAATCGTTTTTCCTGAACCGACCATCCGTTTGCCTTCGTCCTGCAAGACCGTATTCATCGGGATAATGAACACGCCGCCCATGAACCCGACGAGAAGCAATAAACTGATGGCAACAAAGGTGAGATTCGTCCAAGGAAATAGCACGATGATGAGAAACATTCCGAATCCGTATGTCAGCGATCGAGTGAAATGAGTCAAAGGAATGAGCTTCGGAGCGAGAAAAGCTCCCACGATAATTCCAATGGATGTCGTTGCGAGAATCAGCGATACGGAGAAGCTCTCCGGGTTAATTCCTAGCGCGAGAGGAATCCAGGCCAGAACGGCCACGCGCAAGACAGCTGAGGACATCCAGAATGCTCCGGTTCCAATCAGGGCAAAGCTCGTTTCCGGACGATTCATCAGGTGCTGGAAGTCGATGAAAAAGCGTCGTGCTTCTGCTCCATAGCGAATGGATGCATTCCCTCTCATGCGCGGAATGAAGAAAGTCATACCGAGCGACAGCAGATAGATCAGCAGACAAATTCCAGACGAGATAAGCGGTGCCGTCATGTTCGCGATGGCTCCACCACCACCGATTCCTGTCAAAATTGCAAAGATCGTATAGGCTTCGATGCGTGCATTCGCGTGAAACAGTTCCTCTTCATTTCGAGTCAGCTCCGGCAAAATTCCATACTTGGCTGGAGAATACACGACCGCTCCGACTCCCACTGTGAAGTAACACAACATCAGCATGATGATGCTCGACTGGTCAATGAAAAACAGCAAGACGACACCAAGCGCTTTAATCAGGTTGCCGATCACCAGCACGATTGACTTGGCATGCTTGTCGGCAAAAGGCCCAACTAATGGAGCGAGAAAAATGTAAGGGAGAAAGAATGAAATCGATACGAGTGCAAGCATCGCGGGAGAAAAACCGTTCTCCCGCAGCAGATTCGCGATGACAAACAAAATCATGTTGTCGGCAAAGGCCGATAGAAATTGAGTGAAGTACAGAGCTTGTAGTGGTTTTAATCGTATATTCACATCATTTTCCTCCCGTTTCGACCAGTTGTTTCAGGCTGACGTAATCCGTTTTTCCGCTACCGAGAAGTGGTAGAGCCTTGATGACTTGCATCGTACCTGGGATGAGAAGTGGCGAGTATTGTTTTTCCGTCAAATACGCCCGTAATTGGCTCAGCTGAACCGATTCATCTGTGGTAAATAGCAGGACACGCTCACCTTTTCGCGGATCATTCACTGTGATTGCAGCAAAACCGGAGTGTCCGAAGCATTGCATAGCCAGTTCTTCAACCAGATTGAGCGAAACCATCTCGCCGCCGATTTTGGCGAAGCGCTTCAAGCGGGATTGAATGCTGAGAAAGTCGTCCTTGTCAGCGGTAACCAAATCACCTGTGTGGTACCATTCCTCAGCGGGAACAAAGCCTTTTCCGTGAATCATATAACCCTTCATGACGTTCGGACCCTTCACCAAAAGCTCACCGCCAGCATCGATTCCTTCTACTGGTTCCAGCTTGGCGGACATCCCTGGCATCAAACGACCGACAGTTCCTGGTTTGTTAGCCAGCGGGGTGTTGAGCGACAGGATCGGAGCTGTTTCCGTTGCCCCATAGCCTTCAAAAATCCGCACACCGAACTTTTCCATCCACAGCTTGCGCACATCGTCCTTTAGCTTTTCTGCACCTGCAAATACGTAACGTAAGGTGTAGAAGTTGTAAGGATGGGCCATACGTCCGTAACCAGCCATGAAGGTCGAGGTTCCGAAGAGGATCGTTGCGTTTTGATCGTAGACCAATTCCGAAATCGCCTTGTAATGCAACGGGCTTGGATACAGATAGACCGGGATGCCCTTCACGACCGGTAAAAGTGTTCCCGCAGTAAGTCCAAAGCTGTGGAACATAGGCAGGGCATTGAAAAACTTGTCGCGACTCGTGATGTCAATCACACTAGTCACTTGTTGAATATTCGCGTACAGATTCGTATGCGTCAGAATGACACCCTTTGGCTTACTCTCACTGCCGGAGGTGAAGAGGATCAGCTCATTACTTGTCGCTGAAGCTTTTTTCTTCCGCAAATAAGAGAAGAGTGCGGACACTTTGTCAAAAGCAGTTGCGGATGCTTTCAAATCCTCGAGATAAATGATTTTCATGCTCGGTGAAAGACCTGCGATGATGTGCTCCAGCTTTCCTTTTTCAATGAATACACGCGATGTCAGGATCGTATCGATATGGGCAGTCTCACAGCAATCCAGCAAGGAGCGAATACCAAGCGAAAAGTTCAGGATGGCTGGAGTGGCTCCGATGCGGAACAACGATAGCAACGTTACGAGATGACCCACTGAATTGGGAAGGAATACACCGACAACGGGTTTTCCCAAGAGCATCGGCTGTAATTTGTTGCCGAGTAAGTAGCTGCCGATTAACAAGGTCTTGTAGTCGATCGCGGACGTCAGGTCCTTGGCGATTTCCATTTTTGCACCATTCAGGCGAGCTGCTTCGAGAACTTCATCAAACAGATTCACGTTTTGTTTCATTCGGCTCTCGAACAAGCTTTCTTGAAGAGTACGCAGGATGCGATCATTGGCCGTGGCTTTTTGTTCGCGCATCGACAGGTTTGGATCGCGCTCGATCGTGAACGGAGTGCCTACTGTCATTGTCACATCAGGGAACCAGGAGAGCTTCAGCTTTCCTTTCAAATACGAGAAGATCGAACGTTCCAGGCCATTAATAATGATTGGGTAAACCGTTACACCAGTTCGCAGAGCGAGATAGCCAACACCACTGTAGATTTTCATGATGCCGCCCGTCGTCGTGATCCGGCCTTCTGGAAAAATCACCAGCGTCTGTCCGTTGCGAATAACGCGGAGCATGTGGCGGATGGAGTACGGGTTGAGTGGATCGATCGCGATATGCTTGCGGAAGCGGAGGAAAAACGCAAACCGCTTGGCGATCTCCGTGTTGACGACAAAGGTCGCTTCTTTTGGCAAGCAAAAGGATAGGAGTACCGCATCTAACAAGGAAACGTGATTGGGAGTGATAAGAGATGGCTTCGACAAGTCGATTTTGGAGAGTCCAAGCACACGAGGGCGAAACCACAGCATCAGTATCGTTTTTAAGAAAGAATAAATAAGGGCCATGTGGACCACACCTTTACAAGGGATAAGTGAGTTGCTCTATAGCTTTTAGAGGTTGATCAAAAAGCCGACTTTTGATCATGAAGTAGTTTAGAAAGCTTATTCGGCATCGAAACTGGCGTTCACCTTCGAAGTCCGGTGCTCATGTAGGTCCCCTACATTCCGCTCCTCCTTCTTCAGCTTCTCGCCATTTTCTCGATGCTGAAAAGTCGACTTTTTGATCTCGCACTTTTAATTGTAAAGAGTGGAGCATGTAAAAAAAGTACCAACATTCATTGGTACCTGGTAATAAGACCTAGAATAGCTTTTTTTGGCTGGCTTTTGCGGCCGCTTCCTTGCTTGTTTTGACACCCATTTTTTTGAGGATTCGGTTGATGTGGTTTTTGATCGTACGCTTCGTGATGTGGAGAGATTGTTCAATCTGCGTCTGCGTATGACCTTGGTGGATAAGATGTAGGATGTCCCGTTCTGCGGGAGATAAGAGCTTCTGATTTTCATCGTTTTTCAAACGCAAAAATTCGTTGCGCAGTGCCGCAGCGGCCGTAGGGTGAATGGCAGATTGGCTGTTGTGAGCAGCACGGATAGCGTCGGGAATTTCCTTGAAGCTCGATTTGCTGATGTAGTTGACGGCACCTGCGGAAAATGATTCCACGATCACTGCCTCGTCTGTCAGAGAGGTGAGCATGATGATTTTGCTGTCAGCTTGGAGGGCCATGAATTCGATTGCCGTCTCGATCCCATCCAGATTGTTCTCGGTCAAGTTAATATCCATCAGGACGACATCCGCTTTGGCAGGCAAAAAGCGCTCGATTGCTTCTGCCTTGAACCCGGCTTCCCCTACTACAGTGAGATCCGGCTCTTTGTTCAGAAAGTCAATGAGACCTTTTCGCCAGACGGGATCATCCTCTACTAAAAATACCCTGATTGGATTCATGATTGTGAGCGTCCTTTCGCTATTCAGAGTCGTTTATGATGACGCGCTTTTTCGGGAAGAACAGGAAAACGGTAGTTCCTTTGCCTTGCTCACTGTAGATTTCCAGTTGGCCTTGATGCTTTTGCATGACATTGTAGCAGTAGGATAGCCCGAGACCAAAGTTTTGCCCTGTCCTTTTTGTCGAGAAAAACGGATCGAGCACATGAGGCAGGTTCTCTTTTGTGATGCCTGTGCCTGTGTCTGCGACAGTGATGATGAGATGCTTGTGAGACATAAATAGCTGAAGATGGAGCTTGCCACCCGACTTCATGGCTTCCAGCGCATTCATGCACAAGTTGGTGATGACTTCGCGCAGTTGTACGCCATCACCATACAAGCGAAGGGCTTCGTCCAATTCACAAACGACTTCTACCTGTTGTTTCAAGATATAGGGCGTCAGATTTTGTGTGACCTGCCCGATGATTTGGCCGGGGTCACATGGTTCTTCGCGCAGCTCGACATCCCGCAGCTGGTTTTGAATCCGATTCATCATGTCCAGCATATGCTGCGAGGATTGCATCAGGACAAGCGCGTCTTCTTTTAGCGACGGCTGGTTGGTTTCATCCGCATATGTCTCGATACGGTCGGCATACAGCGAGATTTTGCCTGCTTCATTTTTGATTGTATGGTTAATGATTTGTGCACCGGAAGTCAAGGCGCGCAAGGTACTGTCCAGACGTCGTTTCTCTACGCGGAGACGGACGCCAAGAAAGCCATATTTCAAACTGATGGCAACGATCAGGATAAACTGGATCGTGACCACGCCAATGTTGTAGCGCCAAGCTTCGTAATCGTTCTGAGTACGCATGATATAGATGAAAATAAAGACGAAAAACAACGGAACGATGATGAGTACGTTCGTGAAAAAGCTGTTCTTTTTCACGAGTGGATCTTTTTCTCGCATGTACTGTACGACAAGCAGCGTACAGGAGAACAGAAAAAACGGAATCACCCATGCCACCATAATCCAGTAGTTAAAAAGCAGCTCGGGATAAACGGGTGTAATCCAAAGCATCCCAAGCGGTAGGCTGAGAGCGGCATATTGTATCGTCAGCTTTACTCTGCGAGACAAGAATTCAGCTGAGTGCACGGAAAACATGAGAAACGTATAGGGCAAGCCCGCTTGGCAAACAAAAGAAGAGATACGGCTTACTAATATCAGGGTGTTCGTGGTCCCCGGCTTTGCGGCCAGGTAATCTGCAAAATGGGGCATGATCGTCTCGTCAATCGCGCCTGAGATAAAGCCCCCAGCCCCAACAAAGGCAGTTGCACAAGCCCAGCGGATCGACGTTCGTTTCGGGTCTGTGAACAGTACGAACAGACCTAATGCCCATATGGTAAACACGATGAAAACCATCATGGATTTGCTATCTCCTGTCAATCATTATTTATCTATTATATCGTACACCAGAGAGAGGAGACGGAAAAATAAATCATCGGGACAAAAACGGGGGAAGGGGGAAAAAAGCAGCAAGCAGGTTTTTCCAAATATTCGTGGAAATGAAAAGGATTGGTTGTGCATTTCGTGACTTTCTATCTATTCAACGGCGGGTGATAGAGTGAAACGATTAGATTTAATATTCCAGACGTTAGTAGACGCTGGTCCTGATAAAAAAGTAAGCGCTTCCGATTTGGCTGAGAGGCTTGGTTTGAGTCGAGCGAATGTGAGCAGTGATTTGAACCGTTTGTGGAAGGAAGGCCGAATCGCGAAGGAAGAAGGGCGTCCGACGCTGTTTTTTGCCAAGCAAGGAAACGATTCGCTCTATTTGGCGGAGACGTCGCTGGACCGGCTGGCGAAAACCAACAAGAGCCTGATCACGCGTATTGAGCAGGCAAAGGCGGCCGTTTTGTATCCGCCGAGAGGGATGCATTGCTTGATTTTGGGAGAAACAGGTGTAGGGAAGTCGTGGTTCGCCGGGATGATTCACGAGTTTGCCGTTGATATTGGACGCCTGGAAAAGCATGCTCCTTTCGTGATTTTTAACTGTGCTGATTATGCCAACAACCCGCAGCTCTTAATCAGTCAATTGTTCGGAGTCAAAAAAGGGGCGTACACCGGAGCGGAGATGGATCGCAAAGGACTCGTGGAAAAGGCAGACGGTGGCATTCTCTTTCTCGATGAGGTGCATCGGCTGCCAGCGGAAGGACAGGAAATCTTTTTTACCTTTATGGATAAAGGCATATTCCGCCGCGTAGGGGAAACAGAGATGGAGCGGACGGCTCAGGTGCAGATTGTCATGGCCACGACAGAAAATCCGGAGTCGAGTCTCTTAAAAACGTTCATGAGGCGCATTCCCATGGTCATCAAGCTGCCATCTTTAGTGGAGCGTGGCTTGGAAGAGCGCTTTCGTATTACAATGGAGATTTTTCAAGAAGAGGCTTTTCGGTTGGGGAGAGAGATTCAGATATCGGCCAATGCTGTGCAGGCATTCTTGTGCTATCACTGCCCGAATAACATTGGACAGTTAAAAACGGATATTCAGCTCACCTGCGCCAGCGCCTATGCCGAATTCATTTCGTTAAAAAAGAATCAGCTGCACGTATCGGTTCAGGATTTGCCGCATCATGTCAAGCAAGGGCTGCTTTTGGTGAAGGATTACAAACAGGAGCTAGATGAAATCATTGGGACGGAGCACAACTGCTTTGTCGTGCAGCCATCCAAGGAGGGCATCTGGATCGGACGAGAAACAGGAGATACGACGGACAGTGTCTATGAAAAAATCGAGCAAAAAATATATGAACTGCAAAACCTCGGTGTGAGTGAAGAAGAATTGGAGTTTGACATCGAGAATTACTTTACGACCTTTATCAAAGGCGTCCATCAACGCGTGAATAAGGGCGACATGGCCCGGATTATTGACCCGTTCATCATTCATCTCGTGGAAGAGATCGTTCGCTTCGCAGAGGCTAAGCTGGAGAAGATTTTGAGCCAGAAGGTGATCTTTGGTCTCGCGTTGCATATTCAGACGTCGAAAGAGCGCCTCGCACAAGGCAAGCAGATCGTGAATCCGCAAATCAACCACGTGCGAATCAAATACAAGAAAGAGTTTGCCGTGGCGCTAGAGTGCGTGCGCATGATAGAAGAAGCGATACTCATGGATCTGCCGATTGGTGAGGCTGGATATTTGACCATGTTTTTCGTGCTCGACGATGTCAGCATGGAGGAAGAAAGGGAAACAATCGGGGTGCTCGTTATTACGCACGGCAGCGGCGGTGCGACAGCGATGGTCGATGTGACGAACCGATTGCTGGTCACACAATATGCGAGAGCCATCGACCTGCCGCTTGAAGAAGATTCCATGAATGTTTTGGAAAAAGCACTGAAAGTAGCCAGAGAGATCGGAAGCAAGGCTGGACTGCTGTTGCTCGTAGATATGGGGTCGCTGCTCGGCTTTGGTGAGATTATTGAGCGGGAGATCGGCATTCCGGTCAAGGTCATTCCGATGGTCAGCACGCCGCATGTAATTGAAGCCACTCGAAAAGCCATGCTCGGTCATTCACTTGAGGATGTTTACCGAGATGTCTTGGGCATTTCGCTCTACCAGCGGGAGGAGCAGTCGAAGGAGCAGGTGCAAAAGCATATTCCGGCGCTGACGATCGTCGCTGCATGCCTGTCTGGGGAAGGCAGTGCCTTGTTTTTGAAAAAGCTGCTGGAATCGAGGCTCAGGTACGATGAGAGCCTGCTGGAGTTTGTGCCGCTGCAACTGATCGATAAGGCTCAAGCCCGCAGTCAGCTTCGAAAAATCAAGGAGGAGAGAAAAATTCTCTTCGTGGTGAGCAATTACATTCTCGACCGCGAGTTGCGCCACCATAGCATGGACGATGTTTTGAATGGAGAGGCGATGTCTGATATCCAGCAAGTGATCGATCTGGAAGAGGCTTACTTGAAGATGCAAGAGTCCCTAGGAGAGCACCTGCAAATGGTGGACGGACAAGATATTCTCGCAGACGTGAGGATGTGTGTCGGCCGTATGGAGGAGCGACTGAACAATTATTTGGTTTTTGACACGCGAATTGGGGCCTACTTGCACATCTGCTGTCTGGTGGATCGCTTGAAAACAGGGACGCAATCCGTGGCGTATATTCAAAAAGACAGTTTTTTGCTGGAGAACCGCAAGCTGTACAGCTTAATCCGACATGAATTATTGCCGCTGAAAGATAAGTATGAGGTAGTAATCAGCGAAGACGATGTTTGTTTTATCATGAATTTCTTCATACACAATAAAACACTGGCGTAACCAGTGTTTTATTTTTTGACTTTTCCTTATTCAAAATCAAACACTACAGCGCTTACATAAAAACACTAGTGAGAGTGACGGGCGAATGAGGTAGCGAAATATGCCTGACTATGCGGTTTTTTTGGTAAGCGCATACATTTTTGGTGTTTTGGCACGAAACTTGCTCTTTCAGTAAGGCATCACTCGTTGAGAGGAGGGGGTACAATGAATATTTTATTGTGTTGTGCAGCGGGTATGTCGACAAGCTTGTTGGTTCAAAAAATGGAGGAGGCTGCCAGAGAAAAAGGGTTGGACGCTAAAATATGGGCAGTTTCCGCAGATGAGGTAAAAAATCATATTGACCAAGCAGCGGTGCTCTTGCTGGGACCACAAGTTCGTTACAAGCTGACAGAGATGAAAAAAGAAGGGGCATCCAGAGGAATTCCTGTAGATGTAATCAGCACGGTCGACTACGGTACATTGAACGGGAAAAACGTGCTTGAGTTTGCGCTTCGTCTAAAACAGTAGGAGGGGGATGCGTGTGGGCGGATTTGTTTCATTTATGGAAAACCGCATGATGCCGGTAGCGGGAAAAATTGCGGAGCAAAAGCATCTGCAGGCTATTCGTGACGGAATTATCCTTACATTGCCTTTGTTGATCATTGGTTCAATGTTCCTCATCATTGGCTTCATACCTATACCTGGTTATGACGAATTCATGATTGGGATTTTCGGTGAAAAATGGCGGACCAAGCTGCTGTATCCGGTAGGTGCTACGTTTGACGTCATGGCCTTGATCGTCAGCTTCGGCGTCGCCTACCGACTGGCGGAGAAATACAAGGTCGACCCGCTATCGGCAGGAGCCATTTCTGTCGCATCCTTCTTGCTCGCTACTCCATATCAAATCATGTTCACCCCGGAAGGAGCGAGTGCAGCTCAAGAGGTGGGCGGAGTCATTCCTCTCACACTGATGGGCAGTCAGGGATTATTTGTCGCGATGCTATTGGGTATATTGTCGACAGAGATTTATCGCAAAATCATTCAAAAGAAAATTGTCATTACCATGCCAGACGGAGTGCCTCCCGCAGTTTCCCGTTCCTTTGTGGCATTGATCCCAGCTGGTGCGGTGCTTTTGGTGGTTTGGTTATTGCGTATCCTCCTTGAAAACACGTCCTTCGAAAGTATTCACAATATTGTGAAGGATTTACTCGTCGGACCACTCAGCGCTGTTGGCAGCAGCTTGATTGGGGCCATTTTATGCGTGCTGCTTATTCACATTCTCTGGGCCATTGGCTTGCACGGTGCGGCGATTGTCGGTGGCATTATGAGTCCCATTTGGCTGACGCTGATGGATCAGAACCGAGCAGCATTCCAGACTAATCCAAACGGTGAATTGCCAAACGTCGTCACTACGCAATTTTTTGACATGTGGATATTCGCTGGGGGATCGGGTGCTACGTTAGCCCTCGTCGTCTTAATGGTATTTCGGGCACGCAGTAAACAGATGAAAAACATTGGCCGTCTTTCGCTTGGACCTGGTTTGTTTAACATCAATGAACCTGTCACGTTCGGTATGCCAATTGTCATGAATCCGCTTTTGATCATCCCATTTGTTCTGGCGCCTGTCGTATTGGTCATAATCAGCTATTTGGCCATGTCATTCGGTTGGGTGGCAAAACCAAGCGGGGTAGCAGTTCCGTGGACGACACCATTGTTGATCAGTGGATATTTGGCTACTGGTGGGAAGGTATCGGGTATGGTTCTCCAAGCGGTGAACTTCGTGATAGCGCTCGCGATCTACTATCCGTTCTTCCGTCTGTGGGATAAACAAAAGGTAAGCGAAGAAAAAGCCAGCACTGCTTCCGATAGTAATGCTGTGTCTATGTAAAAGCTAGAGGAGAGGCTATCTATGAAATTGATTGTGAATGCAGACGATTTTGGGTATTCCAAAGGCGTCAATCTGGGCATCGTCGAAGCACATCGGGAAGGAGTCGTTACTTCTGCGACCTTGATGGTCAATATGGAGGGGTTCGAGCACGCTGTAGGGCTGGCCAAAGAACATCCGACGCTCGGAGTAGGCATTCATCTGGTACTCACATGTGGATCGCCAGTTAGTCAGGATGTACCATCGCTAACGGATGGAGAGGGGCGTTTCCGACGAGGGCAAGACCATCTGATTTCTGCTCAACTGGAGGAGATCGAGCGGGAGCTGCGGGCTCAATTGGCGAGGTTTGTTGCGTCGGGGCTCAAGCTGACGCATATCGACAGCCACCACCATGTCCATGCACATCCAGCCGTTTTGCCGATTGTTCTGAAGCTGGCAGAGGAATATAGGGTGCCAGTTCGCTATCCCTGGATGTCCGGGACACAGGAGCAGCGGGACCAATCGAGTGTTTTGACGACAGAAGGCTTTTCTCATCATTTTTATGGAGACGACCTAACCGTACAATCCTTCGTCAGGATCGTAGAGGACATGTCAGATTATCCTGTGGTTGAGATCATGACGCACCCTGCTTATTTGGACGAAGCGGTACTGACAGGCAGTTCATACGCAAAGCAACGAACCACAGAATTGAAGATCTTAACAGCAGCAGAGTTAAAGCAGTACATTCGTGATCAAAAAATACAGCTCGTGACTTTTAGCGAACTTGGATAGGTGGAGATAGATTTGGACCATACAGACGTTATTTTTCAACTAATACTTCACGGAGGAAACGCACGGAGTCTGGCAATGGAAGCGATCGCTCTGGCTAAAAATAGAGACTTGCCAGGCGCAGAGGACGCATTGAAGCGTGCGGGAGAAGAGCTCGGTCGTGCACACCAAAATCAAACGGCACTTATCCAGAAGGAGATTGCGGGCGAAAAGACTGAGATCAGTATGCTCTTGATTCACGCCCAGGATCATTTGATGAACGCAATTACAGTCAAGGATTTGGCTACGGAGTTTGTCGAGCTGTACAGCCAAATCCATGCAGGCAAGGAGGCAGGAGTATGAGCGGAATCAAAATTGTGACGATCGGTGGAGGGTCTAGCTATACACCCGAGCTGGTGGAAGGCTTCATCAAGCGCTACGATGAGTTGCCTGTCAGAGAGCTGTGGCTGGTGGATATTCCAGAGGGCGAGAAAAAGCTGCAAACAGTAGGCGCCCTGGCAAAAAGGATGGTAGAGAAGGCAGGGGTGCCTATCGAGATCCATTTGACGATGGATCGGCGAAAAGCACTTGCGGGTGCAGATTTTGTTACGACGCAAATGCGCGTGGGTCTCTTGGATGCGCGAATCAAGGATGAGCGAATTCCTTTGAAATACGGGGTGATCGGTCAGGAAACGAATGGACCTGGCGGCTTGTTCAAAGGCCTGCGTACCATTCCGGTCATTATGGACATTTGTCGTGACATGGAAGAGCTATGTCCAGATGCTTGGCTGATTAACTTCACGAATCCGGCTGGGATGGTCACAGAGGCAGTGCTGCGGTATACCAACCGCAAAAAGGTCATTGGACTGTGTAATGTTCCCATCGGGATGAAAATGGGTGTTGCCACTGTTTTAGGCGTCGAGCAATCACGGATTCATATTGATTTTGCCGGTTTAAATCATATGATCTTCGGACTGGGTGTTTATCTGGATGGGGAAAACGTCATTTCCCAGGTAATCGATAAAATAACGGGCGACCAATCGGGCATTACGATGCAAAACATTTTGGACCTTGGTTGGGATAAGGATTTCATCAAAGCATTGGGGATTCTCCCGTGCCCGTATCATCGTTATTACTACCAGACGCGCACGATGCTTGAGCATGAGCTGGAAGAAGCGGAGCAGAAGGGTACGCGGGCTGAAGTGGTCAAGCAGGTAGAAGCGGAGCTATTTGCGCTCTACGAAGATCCAGACTTAGATATCAAGCCTCCGCAGTTGGAGAAGCGTGGCGGGGCCTATTACAGTGAGGCTGCTTGCAATCTGATTTACTCCATTTACAACGACAAGCGCGATATCCAGACGGTAAATGTTCGCAGCAATGGGGCGATTGCCAGCATTCCGGATGATTCGGCAGTCGAAGTGAACTGCGTGATTACAAGAGAAGGGCCGATTCCTTTGGCTGTTGGTGACTTGCCCGTTCCCGTGCGTGGACTCGTACAGCAAATCAAATCGTTTGAGCGAGTGGCAGCTGAGGCAGCTATAACAGGTGATTACCATACGGCGCTATTGGCGATGAATATTAACCCGCTGGTGCCGTCTGATGTGATCGCAAAAAAAATACTCGATGAAATGCTGGAGGCGCACAAGGAGCATCTGCCCCAGTTTTTCAAGCCTGTCACATAAGGATGGAACTCGTGTGAAATACAAACTCCTCGCTTTGGATGTGGACGGAACGATTTTGATGTCGAACCACACCTTATCCAAAGTAACAGAGCGGGCCATTACCCAGTTAGTGCAGCAAGGAGTCCACGTCACACTGGCAACCGGCAGGGCATACCCATCGGCCAAATCGTTGGCGCAGCAGTTCCGGATCAGCGCACCGCTTGTTTCCCATGATGGCGCATACGTCGCAGACCCCAAGACGGATCACGTGCTGTATGTACAGCGTATTCCGCATGAGATAGCGGCGAGGATTACAGATATACTCGTATCGCATGGCTTGGATATCATGTTGCTGCATGAGGCTTATGCTGTCACGAATCGCACCTGGAAGTTGACGGATTTGTTTCCTCTGTTAAATGCCTGGACACTGCGCCAGCTCTGGAAAAATCAATACCCGCTCAAAATCCAGGCTTCGCGGTTGATAGCCGGATACGTTCGAAAACATGAGGTGTGCGCTCCGAAAATATTCGTCACGGGAGACGAGAAGCGTCTGTTGGAAGCAAGACAAGAGCTTGAGAAAGCCGAGCTTTCGGGGATTCGCGTGACGGCATCAGGCGCGAATAATTTGGAAATATTGCCTGTGGGCATCTCCAAGGCAAGTGGTCTTGCGGTAGTGAGTGAGAGGCTTTCGATTCAGCCTGACGAGATCGTTGCAGTAGGAGATAATTACAATGATGCAGAGATGCTCCAATTCGCCGGAATGGGTGTGGCGATGGGCAATGCTCCCGATGATTTGAAACAGCTGGCTCGGCATGTCACGGAAACGAATGATCGGCATGGAGTGGCGGAAGTCATCGAGAAGTTTTTCTTGTGAGAGGATTGCATGTACAAGGACAGGAAGGGAGGCGTGAAATTGATCCGAATGAATCTGGAAGTAGCCGTGAGTGGAGGTCTCCATGCTCGCCCTGCTTCTGTCTTGGTGAACCTACTCAATCAATACAGCTCGTCGGTCAAGATGATCTACAATGATAAGCAGGCTAATGGCAAAAGCATCCTCAGCGTAATGGCTCTGGGGGCAAAGACCGGAGATGAAATTATGTTTGAGGTGGAGGGGGCCGATGAGCAGGAAGTGGCTGCCAGTATTGAAGCCCTATTTGAAAGGAACTTTGCCATCTAACAGGGAGAAATTCACTTAATAAAGCCAGTGCCTGACGATCGGGCACTGGCTTTCCTATTTGATCCTTACGCGTGCTTGCGGAATACGACCGTGACTTTGAAATAATCGCCATCAATATCGATAGACAGCCTGCCGCCTTGCAGCTCTACGATGCTTTTTGCGATAGCCAAGCCGAGGCCAGAGCCTTCGGTATGACGGGATTGATCAGCGCGCTTGAACCGTTCAAACAGTTCCTGTGCATCAAAGTCGATTTCGTAGGCGGAGACATTTTTGAACGTCAGGATAACCTCGTCCTGTGTCTCTGCCAGATGGATCAGGACGCGCGTGTTCGGCATGGAATACTTCAGGGCGTTGCCGATCAGATTCTCGAATACACGCCATGTTTTCTTGCCATCCAGAGGAGCGACGATCTTCGGCTGTTCCGTCGTTACGCGGAAAGTGAGTGTCGATTGGTCGATTTTGTCACTGAATTCAGCGATGGATTGGTTGAGCAGGGAGGCTACATTCACTTGCTCGATATTCAGCTCAACCGCGCCGCTGGACATTTTGGCTGCGTCAAACAGGTCATCGATGAGGACGCGCAGTCGATCTGCTTTGCGATCCAAGACATCGACGTAGTTCTTGCGGTCCTCAGGTGTCAAATCTTCCTGCTTGAGCAGGGTAACGTAGCTGATAATCGACGTCAGCGGTGTTTTTAAATCATGAGAAACATTGGTGATCAATTCGGATTTCATGCGCTCGCTCTTCATCTGCTCTTCCATCGCGTGCTTGAGTCCCTTTGTGATGTTGTTGAGAGAGTGCGCGAGATCAGATAACTTCCCTTTTTTTACCTTCTGGATCGTAGTGTTCAGATTACCGCCAGCCATTTCGGAGGCACCTCGCATGATGCGGTTCATCAGTCCCAAGCGTCTAAGCGCGTATGGGAAAACCACGGTCATGTAAAACATGCCATACAAAAAGCTGAAAAACAGTAAGCCACCAGACCCTTCGACAAGCCCGACGAATCCGAAACCGATACTCATCCCGAACATAACAGTCAGGATGAACAACGTTGATACTTTAAAGAACATGCCGCGATTGGCATAGCTTTCTTGAAGAAGGACACGTTGTCTGGCGAAAATACTCTTTTGCCACTGCTGCGTAAATCTCTCAGGTTGGTTGTACATAAGCCATGCCTCCATGAATTGTAGAAGCAGGTAAGCAGTAAACAACGAAACGAACGTAAGGGTGAAGAAATGCTCCCCATCAATTGGCAAGAAGAAAAAGCGCACGTTCGCGATCATAATGAGATACGTGATGCCAAGCACGAACGACAGTACCATCCGAATATCCAACGGGATGAAGCGGAACAGTGCCATGCTTTTCACTACAATCGGTACTTCTAATGCTTTGCTAACTGGCAAATACCAGTAGCAGAATGCAAGGATGAGCAGAGTGCCCCCGAGCAGGACAAACTCGCCAATCAGCCGATCCCGAATGGAATCATAGTAAAGGGCATCTGTGTGGACCTGACTATATCCGTCTGGTTCTTTTGGGATATAAAAGATACCACTTAGTTGATTCAGTTGATAAGTGCGATTGATGCTTTCCAAATCCCCGTTCGTATTAGGGAGGTTAATTGTATAGCGCGCATATCGGGCCAGTTCCCATTCTGTAGGTTCTTGCGCGAGATTGGTGTAAACTTTGTTGCTCTTTTTATCGGTGACATAGTATTTGAAGGAGCCGCTTCGCAAGGTGAGGCTGTTTTTTTGTTCCTCGTACTCGGCATCTTTTTCGGCGATTCTGTTGTTCACCTGCTCCTGATAATGCAACGTTGCTTTCGCGATGTCTTCTTGCATACTTTGTGAATATTCTTCGGTTAATTGGGCGACTCTCTCCTTGTCCCCCTCACTTTTTGCCTGTTTTATCCTATCTAAGAACTGGTTATCTTCCTTAATCGTTCGAAGGGTTTCCTCATGCTCTTTTTTCAGCTGATTCGCTGTCTTCTCGTCGAGCTTTCCTGGAGTGTAGCCTGCATAATCTACATGAACCTTTTTCACCAGCTCAGCAAATGTCTCTAATTCACGATTGAAGCCTGAGCTTTGAAAATAATTATTCTCTTGGAGATTCTCGCGCTTATGGTACAGATCGGCCATCGTTAGGAGAGTAAGCGAAATACTCACGATCATAACAATGAGCACGGGCACCGCAAAGCGTTTATTTTTCGATCTTGTATCCAATTCCCCATACCACCTTCAAATATTTAGGTTCCTTCGGGTTGATCTCTATTTTTTCCCGAATGCGTCTCACGTGGACAGCCACCGTGTTTTCCGCGTTCATATAAGGCTCTCTCCAGACCCGTTCATAAATTTCCTCTATAGAAAAAACGCGACCCTTGTTTTCCATCAACAGCTCCAGGATCTTGTATTCGGTAGCCGTCAGCCTGACCTCGTTGCCGTCAATTGCTACATTTTTTGTACTCTTGTTCAAGGTCAAGCCGCGTACCTGAATCTCATCCTCTGTTATTTGAGCGCTTCCCAGATTGGTAAACCGTCTTAACTGAGATTTGACCCTGGCGATGAGCTCCAAGGGATTAAAAGGCTTCGTCACATAGTCATCGGCACCGATGTTGAGCCCGAGAATTTTATCGGTATCCTCTGACTTGGCAGACAGCATGATGATCGGGATGTTTTTTTTCTGGCGAATTTGAAAGGTGGCGGTCATTCCGTCCATTTTTGGCATCATGATGTCCATCAGGATGAGCTGGATCTCTTCGCGTTCCAGTACGTCCAGCGCTTCCTGTCCATTGCTAGCCTTGAATACGGTCATGGATTCATTTTTGAGATAGATTTCAATAGCATCGCGGATTTCTTCCTCGTCGTCGACTACGAGGACTTGATATTTGGTCATGATTCGTCCCACCTTATGAATGCATTCATGGTATTATCTTAACGCCCAGCTCTAACAAAACAGTAATGAAATGTCTTACAAATTTCTTAATAAACCCCGTTCAGGAAATGCTAGCTGATAGGATCAAGCCGATAAATAAGGTAAGATGTGAGGAAGAATACGAGAAAATTGGTGATGGCTTTGCTGGAATGGACAGGGGAGAGAATCATCCCCAAGCTGTTAAAACCTACGAATGGCATGCTGCTGGAGCATATAGCCAGATATTATTTTGCCGCACCTTATGTAAAAGGTCGAGTGCTGGATATCGCTTGCGGTACTGGCTACGGATGTCATATGATCGCAAAGGATCGAAAACGAGAGCTGACAGAACTGATCGGTGTCGATAACGATGAGGCGACGATATTTTATGCCAATCGGGAATACAACCATCAAAAGATTACGTATCAGCAGGGTGACGCGCTTGATCCAGCGCTTCCCGAGCAATTGGGGTTGTTTGATACGATTTTGAGCTTTGAGACCATTGAGCATGTCGCAGACGATTTGCTGTTTATGGATAACTTGTTTCGGATGCTGAAACCGGGTGGTACGCTCGTGCTTTCCAGTCCATTTGGCAGAGGGCGGGGCATGCAGACGAGTGAGCCCTTCCATGTTCATCAGCTGACGCCGGAAGAGTTCGCGGAGCTGTTTGTACGCTATTCTGACGTAGATATGTACTATCAGAGAGGCGTTACCTTTGAAAAAACACCTCGCGATGGCATACGGTACTTTATCGGCATGGCAGTATGTACGAAATAATAACGGATTTGATTTATGAATGGAGATGGCGAAACTGGCTGATTTTTTGGGATTGGGAATACATAAGGAACTGATAGATGCTCTACAAGCAAACGGGATTACCGAGCCTACACCGATTCAGGAAAAAGCAATTCCTGTTGTTCTGGAAGGAAAAGATGTAATCGCGCAAGCACAGACGGGAACCGGGAAGACACTCGCATTTGTCCTGCCGATCTTGGAAAACGCGGATCCACAAGCGACGCATGTTCAGGCGTTGATTCTTACCCCTACGCGGGAGCTTGCCTTGCAAATTACGGCAGAGGTAAAGAAGCTGACGGAAAAGCTGGAAGACATCCAAGTACTCGCGGTTTATGGTGGACAAGATGTCAATCAGCAACTGAGAAAGCTGAAAGGAAAAATACATGTGGTCATCGCGACACCGGGCCGTTTGCTAGATCATCTGCGAAGAGGGACGATCAATTTATCGCAGGTTTCGATGTTTGTCCTGGATGAGGCGGACCAAATGCTTCATATGGGTTTTTTGCCTGAGGTAGAAGATATTATGGCAAATACACCTTTTGAAAAACAGACCTTGCTGTTTTCGGCCACCATGTCAGAGCAGGTGCAATCTCTTGCGAAGCGCTTTATGCAAAAGCCGGAAAACATCAAAGTGCAGGGCAAGCGAATTACGTTAGATGATATTCGCCAAATTGCAGTGGAGACCACAGATCGTGCGAAGCAAGCTACACTGTGCAGTCTGCTGGATGAACAACGGCCGTTTCTGGCGGTGATCTTTTGCCGAACAAAGCGCAGAGCCAGTAAGTTAAATGCAGAGCTGCAAGGTCTCGATTATATGTCTGACGAGCTGCACGGCGATTTGTCACAGGCGAAGCGCGAGGATGTCATGAAGCGATTCCGCGAGGCTAGGATTCAGTATTTGGTCGCAACTGATGTGGCAGCGCGTGGGCTTGATGTCGAGGGAGTCACGCACGTTTTCAATTATGATATCCCGGAAGATGTGGACAGCTATATACACCGGATTGGCAGAACGGGGCGAGCCAAGGAAAAAGGGACCGCTTTTACCTTGGTAGCGCCGAAGGATTGGGGGCAGCTCAGGGAGATTGAAGAAGGGATCAATCTGTCTCTGGAGCGGCGTGAAATGGATCGCGGGGAACCGGGTGATCAAAAGAAACAGACACGACAGCAAAAGTCTGAGCCTGATCGATCCGGGAAGGGCGAGCGTCGCGGGGACAAGCAAGGTAGAGGCAAAGGGAAGCCAGCTGAGCGAAGACAGCAAGGCTCTGGGGAACGCCGAAGAGATGGGGAAGGGCGTCAACAAAAGAGCGGCGGTTTTGAGCGTAAGCCGAAGGAACGTGACCGTGTAGCAGGAGGTTTCGATCGTAAGCCGAAGGAACGTGACCGTGTAGCAGGAGGTTTCGATCGTAAGCCGAAGGAACGTGACCGAGCAGCAGGAGGTTTTGATCGTAAGCCGAAGGACGGTAATCGAGCAGCAGGAGGTACTGGACGTAAGCCGAAGGAAGGAAACCGTGCAGCAAGCGGTTTTGATCGTAAGTCTAGCGGCTCTAGCAAGAAGCCAGTATCTGCACAACGCAGTTCCGCCCGTCCAAATGCGAAACTAGGCAAAAGGACAAGCGCTGCTCCTGCAAATCGTACTTCTCGCAAAAAATCCAGATAGCAAACCAAGCAAAAAAAGACCGTTCCAGCCAACGAAGGGCGGGAGCGGTCTTCCTTTTTTTATGATTCGGGAAATACCCGTGAACGTGTGAGGAAGCGTACCCCCTCAGGCCCTTCCAGCGAAAACATTCCGCCCCGCCCATTCACGACGTCAATGATGAGCTGCGTATGCTTCCAATACTCATACTGGGCTTTGCCCATGTAGAACGGGCAGCCACCGATCTCGCCTAACAGGATGTCCTGCTCACCCACGAGAAATTCTCCGAGCGGGTAACACATGGGGGAGCTCCCATCGCAGCAGCCCCCTGACTGGTGAAACATCAGGTCACCGTGTTTGCCGCGAAGCCGTTCAATTAGTGCCAGTGCAGCATCTGTCGCGAGCACTTTTTCTGGCTGGCTCATTGATCAAAAGAAGCCCAGAGCTTGATCGCTGTAGCTGACCAGCAGGTTTTTCGTTTGTTGGTAGTGAGACAGCATCATTTTGTGTGTCTCGCGGCCAATACCGGACATTTTGTAGCCGCCAAACGCTGCGTGAGCCGGGTAAGCATGGTAGCAGTTGGTCCATACGCGACCAGCCTGGATTTCGCGGCCCATGCGGTAGGCTGTATTCGTGTCGCGTGTCCATACACCAGCACCCAAGCCATACAGCGTATCATTTGCCATGGCGAGCGCTTCTTCTGTATCCTTGAAGGTCGTTACGGAGACGACCGGACCGAAGATTTCTTCCTGGAAGATACGCATCTTGTTGTGGCCTTTAAAGACAGTTGGCTGGATGTAGTAGCCGCCCTCGAGTTCACCTGCAAGCTGTGCACGAGATCCTCCAATCAGGCATTCGGCTCCTTCTTGTTTGCCGATATCCAGGTAGGAGAGGATTTTTTCTACCTGCTCCAAAGAAGCTTGCGCGCCGATCATCGTATCTGTATCGAGCGGATTTCCTTGCTTGATATTGGCTACGCGTTGCAGGGCACGCTCCATAAATTGGTCGTAGATGCTTTCGTGGATGAGCGCGCGGGATGGGCATGTGCAAACCTCGCCTTGGTTGAGCGCAAACAGTACGAATCCTTCAATGGCTTTGTTAAAGAAGGCATCGTCTTTTGCAGCCACATCCGGGAAGAAGATGTTTGGCGATTTTCCGCCCAGCTCCAGCGTCACCGGAATAATATTTTGGGAAGCGTATTGCATGATCAAGCGACCTGTCGTCGTTTCACCCGTAAAGGCGATTTTCGCGATGCGATTGCTTGAAGCGAGAGGTTTACCCGCTTCCAGACCGAAGCCGTTCACGACGTTGACGACACCAGGAGGGAGCAGGTCGCCGACCAGCTCCATCAGCACCAAGATGGAAGCAGGTGTTTGCTCCGCTGGCTTGAGGACGACGCAGTTGCCCGCTGCCAAGGCTGGAGCCAGCTTCCAAGTAGCCATGAGGAGCGGGAAGTTCCAAGGAATAATTTGACCAACGACACCGAGTGGCTCATGGAAATGATAAGCGACCGTATCGTTATCGATTTCGGCGAGTGTACTTTCTTGAGCGCGGATCGCTCCGGCGAAGTAACGGAAATGGTCAATCGCCAGCGGGATGTCGGCCGCGAGTGTTTCACGAACGGGCTTGCCGTTTTCCCACGTCTCTGCGTTTGCCAGCATCTCCAGATTTGCTTCCATCCGATCCGCGATTTTTAACAAAATATTTGCGCGTTGTGCAACAGAGGTACGGCCCCACGCGTCTTTTGCTTCATGGGCAGCGTCCAGTGCCAGCTC
Source organism: Brevibacillus schisleri (assembly GCF_055685845.1). Lineage (NCBI taxonomy): Bacteria > Bacillati > Bacillota > Bacilli > Caryophanales > Paenibacillaceae > Brevibacillus > Brevibacillus schisleri. The sequence continues at coordinate 6,360,200 of NZ_JBVNDM010000001.1, read as the reverse complement.
AATATCTTCGGCTGTCGAGCGGGCTACCTCGCAAAAAACCTTGCCTGTTACAGGTGATACGTTTTCGAAATACTCACCTTTTACTGGCGGAACCCAATTACCCCCGATGTAGTTTTCATAACGATTTTTGAAAGTCACCTTGGAGCCGGCTTGGCCGGGCTGAGCATAGATCATTGCGAGCGCCTCCTCATTTATCACATATTTCTTTACAGTCCTCTCTAAAAGCAAGTCTTGTACCAACGTGAAAAAGCTCGAAATGACAGCGTTTTCTTGAGTAGATGAGGGTAGAAATTGTTCCATAATGGATCATGTTGTGTTCCGTATTGGGACAAAGGAGTGGATATCTGTCGGAAAATGACCGATGACGGCTAGGGGTGTAAAACATGTTTGACATGTCTCGTTGTCTTGCTCTATAGTTTGGGTGTAAAAGGTTTTTTACACCCACCTGTAAATGGAAGGTGAACAGCTCCATGAAAAATCGAATAAAGGAATTTCGAGAAAAAGGGAACATCTCGCAAGGCAGGCTGGCTGAGCTGTGCAAGGTTAGCAGACAGACGATCAATGCGATCGAGAACAACAAATACGACCCGAGCCTACAATTGGCTTTTGATTTGGCGAGCAATTTAGGGGTAACGATTGACGAGCTGTTTCAACCATACAGTGAGGAGTAGAGAAGCTATGAAAAAGTTCAACGTGATTGTTTCATCCATCCTATTGTTGGCGATTGCAGGGCACGGAGGCTATCGGTGGGTTCGTTATGAGATGCTGGATGTAAGCACAATCATTTTCGGTTGCATTGCACTGTCGTACTTGTTGAACTCGATCACCTGGGGAGACTACGAGGGCGGGAAATACAGTGAAAGTGACGAATTGGACAAGCATATCAAGACGCAAAGTGCGAGAATCGGATACTATGCGCTTATGGTGCTGTCTGCTGCGGTCCTGTTCCTGTCGGAAGGGGTTACTGCACTCAATGACATTCAAAATATTCCGTTGGCAGTTGTCGTCGGTTTGACGTTCATTGTGGCGCCAATTACGGAATTTTTCTATTCGCGGAAGTTCAGATAAATAGCAGCCAGTCGGACAAATGTGCTCGTGGTTCGACTGGTTTTTTCTATAGCAAAGACTCTCATGTTATACTGAGGGGGAATGATTTTTGGGGGAGGGAATCGTGTTGTCGACGATTGTTCAGCAATCTTGGAAGCGCTGTCAGGAATCGAACCTCAAGGCTACGGAGAAGACCAATGATCAAATCATTTCTGCCCGACGAATCAAAGAAATCATTCAGGATAATCACCCTCTGATTCGTGAGAGTCTCCCGCTTTTTAACAAGCTTGCTCCCTTTTTGTTATCGACAGAGCACATCGCACTCTTGTCTGACCGGGAAGGCAATATTATTCAAACGATCGGGGACCCGGTCTTCGCCAACCAGGCACAAAAAGTACAGCTGCAAATCGGAGCGAATTGGACAGAAAACTACAAAGGAACCAATGCGATTGGGACAGCACTGATCGCACAACAACCGATTCAGGTACAGGGAGAGCAGCATTACTTTTTGGAAAATCGCTTTCTTGCATGCTCGGCGGCACCTATTTTTTCTCCAGCGGGTGAGCTATTAGGCATCATTGACATAAGTACGCGTAAAGAATATTCTCATCCGTTTGCCCTAACCATTGCTTGCATGATCGCAGAGGCGCTGCAAAACCGCTTTTTGTTAGCAGATGCGGAGCGCGTGATTGCCTTACCAACTTCAACACGCCCAGGAGATGGTCGAGGGAAGCTGGCATTCGTCGGCTTGGATCGGGACGAGCGTATCGTGGGCCTAAATGAGGCCTCGCAACAGCAGCTCGGAAAGGAAGCCTTGGGAACAAGAGTAAGTGCGGAGCAAGAACGTGCTGGCCGTCATGTGAAAGATCATCGCCCGCGTTTTTGGTCTGCGGCACCCAACGTACAGCTGAAGCCGTTTCCGCGTCTAGCTGGTTCATGCCCGCTCTTCTTGCAGGCAAAGATGCTCGGACAAAAGGCGGCACAGGTAGATTTTCCTGTGATCATTTTGGGGGAGAGCGGTACCGGAAAAGAGCTGTTCGCTCAAATGGTCCATGAGACAGGGCCGCGTTCGCATGAGCCTTTTATTGCAGTGAACTGCAGTTCAATTCCAGAAAATTTAATCGAGAGTGAATTGTTTGGATATGAAAGTGGATCATTCACGGGAGCACATCGGGAAGGTAGAATCGGAAAGTTTGAAGCGGCGAAAAGAGGCACGATCTTTTTGGATGAGATCGGGGATATGTCTTTGCGTGCGCAAGCGGCACTTTTGCGCGTTTTGCAGGAAAAGGTCGTCACCCCGGTGGGGAGCAATCAATCCCGCCCGATTTATGCGCGGATCATTGCCGCTACGCATCGAAACCTGTCAGAGGAGATCAAGGCGGGACGTTTTCGGGCTGACCTGTACTACCGGCTCAAAGGAGTCTCCATTCATTTGCCGTCGTTGAAAAAGCGCAGTGATATCATCCAGGTGGCGGAGCATCTATTACAGCAGATCGACACAGAACAACCGTACATACTGAGCACGGAGGCAAAGGATAAGTTGCGTGCTTATTCGTGGCCGGGCAATATCCGGGAACTGCAAGGCGTGCTGATTCAAGCGGTGTTTTTGGCAGAGGGGAACACCATTGATTGCGATCACATCCAGTTGGAGGGATTGATGGAAGCCGATACGTCTAAGTCTGCGGATCATGACATTCCTTCGTTGCGAGAAACAGAGAGAAAAGCGATCAAAAAGGCGCTCGAGAAAAGTGGCGGTAATGTAAGCAAAGCGGCCAAAATGCTGCAAATCGGACGCAATACCTTGTATCGCAAAATAGAAGAATACCAGATTGGGGCACCGATTAATCAGGAATAGTCATAATGGCGTACATCCGAGATACGAGTAATTCTGGGTCACACACTTACAAAAAATGGTGATTGCATCTAAATGAAGAAGGACGATACAAAGCAGCACAAGAGGGGATAGACAGTGATAGCAGTCGTTCAGACGTTAAAATTGCGATTGATGAGTTATACAAAAGCGGAAAGCTTAAAAAAATAAATAAACCAAACAAAAAAGAGAGTACCTGGACACTAGAGAGATTTACAGGTAAAGAAGAGGATTATGCAGATCAAGATCTTCCCCCCTACTACGTAAGAAAAAAGAGAATCAGGAATAATCATTCCTGATTCTCCTTTTTGAAAGAAGGTGATATTTATGAAGAATAAATTAATCGTGTCTTTGGCTGCAACAGCAATAGTTATGGTGCTAGTATTTGGATTTTTATATGTGGGGACTGGAAATGATTACTATAGATACTCTGATGGACCATCTTCAGAGCAGATAGAAGCTTTAAAGAGTAATAAAATTGATTATATGATTAAAGAAGACGGATCTTTATGGATAAGAAGAAGTGATGAATTGAAAGTAGCACAATGTTGTACATAGTTATGTTGAGTAACCAAAATGAGAGATACAACAGCAACCGGATTTATGAATGGTTGCTGTTTCTTTTCCATCAAAGGAAAGCCGTAGCACATCTAGGGGTACAGCCGAGATACGAGTAATTTTGGGTCGCAAGCTTACAGCAATTGTCATTTTTCGAATACAGTTTGTGGCATGGCGGGAGAATTCGATAAAATCACCATTTGGAAATAAAAGTAAGACAATGTCGCTTGGCGTGAACAAATGTTGCAATGGGTGTTGCAACATTTTGTTGCGTTATCTTGCAATGTCACCATTCGAGTGATGCATGGAGTGGAACGGATGGAAGACTTTTATCCGGTCAGGGTGCATGATACGGAGCTTGGCATTAATCATGCAAGTGGATAGTGTGGTGTGAAGTCGAAAAATTTAGATTTTTAGGAGGGAGACCGTTGCTATACTATTCCATTGCAGTAATTCCAGGAGACGGAATCGGTCCCGAGGTCATGGAAGAAGGTCTGAAGGTGCTGGGAGCCATAGAAGAGAGTCACGGCGGCATTCGGTTTGCCCGTGATGTCATGGATTGGAACTGTAGCTACTATCTCCAACACGGCAAAATGATGCCGGAGAATGGACTCCACATTTTAAAAGACTATGATTTGATTCTGCTTGGTGCAATCGGTGCGCCTGAGGTACCTGACCATGTCTCTGTGTGGGAGTTGATCTTGCCGATTCGACGGGCATTCCAGCAGTATGTGAACCTTCGCCCGGTCAAGCTGCTCAAAGGTCTGGAAAGCCCTCTTCGCTATAAGGACCATGCCGATCTCGATTTCGTCGTGGTGCGGGAGAATACAGAGGGTGAGTACTCCAATATGGGCGGGCGGATGCATCAGGGGACACCGTACGAAATGGCGGTGCAAAACAACGTATTTACCCGGTATGGCACAGAGCGCATCCTCAAGTACGCTTACGCACTGGCGGAAAAGCGTTCGAAAAAGAGCGTGACCGCAGCAACGAAGTCCAATGGCATCAACCATTCCATGCCGTTTTGGGATGAGATCGTCAAGGAAGTCAGTCAGGAATACCCGGGAATCCAGACCAATCTGTATCACATCGACGCACTCGCTGCCTATTTCATCACGCGACCAGAAACGTTTGACGTCGTTGTCGCGAGCAACTTGTTTGGGGACATTTTGACTGATCTCGGGGCGGCAATCGTTGGAGGTTTGGGCTTGGCTCCTTCTGCGAACATCAATCCGGAGCGCAAGTACCCTTCCATGTTTGAGCCCATTCACGGCTCTGCGCCAGATATCGCGGGCAAAGGAATCGCCAATCCGATCGCACAAGTATGGAGCATCGCCATGATGATGGATCATCTCGATCTGCCAGAGCTCAGTGCTGTCATCATGAACGCTATCGAAAACGTTTTGCAAGATGGTAAGGTGCTCACTCCTGATCTTGGGGGGGCGGCGACCACAAAAGAATTGGGAGACGAAATCGTTCGCCACATCTATCAAACAACGAGATAAATATGAGGGAGGAAGAGGACATGGAAGCGAGATCGTATGATTTGTACATCGGTGGAGAATGGGTGAAGACCGAGAGCTACATCCCCGTCCTTCATAAATACACAGGCGAGTGCATCGCGCGTATTGCCAAGGCTGAGCAGCAGCATGTAACAGAAGCGGTGGAAGCTGCGTGGGAGACGTTTAAGACGGACAAATTGACTCCTTTTCAACGATACAAAATCTTGCTGAAAGCCTCTGAGCTCATGGAGGAACGCCGGGACGAGATGGAGCGATCCTTGATTCGTGAAGTGGGCAAAACACGCAAGGACGCGAGGAATGAGCTGGATCGGACGATCAATACACTGCGCTTGTCAGCAGAGGAAGCCAAGAAGATTCACGGGGAAATGATTCCGCTACAAGCAACGGAAGGCTCGGAAAACCGTCTGGGCTTTACCATTCGGGTGCCAAAAGGAGTAATCGGCGCTATTACGCCGTTTAACTATCCCTTGCTGCTCAGCACGCACAAGATCGCGCCAGCGCTTGCCGCAGGAAATACGCTGGTGGTTAAGCCAGCTACAGTCACGCCTATCGCAACCTTTCTGTTGGTGGAAATCCTGGAGGAAGCGGGCCTGCCAAAAGGCTATGTAAATATCGTGACAGGGGCAGGCAGTCAGGTAGGGGAATGGCTGCTGGATGAAGAGCGCATCGCCATGTACACCTTTACCGGGTCAGGAGAAGTCGGTCGCCGCATCAAGGAGCGAAGTGGCATGCGTCCCGTTGCGCTGGAGCTCGGCAACAACTCTCCCAATATCGTGCACCTCGATGCAGATTTGGAGCTGGCAGCCCGTCAAACAGCCGCCCGCAGCTTTCACAATGCTGGCCAGGCGTGCATTGCTGTTCAGCGCATTTACGTGCATGAATCGGTTATGCAGGCGTTCAGCGGCTTGTATATCTCGCATGTCCATCAGTTGAAGGTAGGGAACCCGGAGGACCCGGAGACGGATGTCGGACCGATGATCAGTGAAAAAGAAGCGAGACGTACAGAGGAATGGGTACAGGAAGCAATTAGCCAAGGGGCCAGATCGCTTTTGCCTGTCAAACGGGAGGGGGCTCTCTTTTATCCGGCTGTGTTGGTGGATACAAGGCCAGAGATGAAGGTGGTTTGCCGGGAAGTGTTCGCGCCCGTCGTCACGATCATTCCGTACAGTGACCTTGAAGATGCTTTTACACAAGCCAACGATTCGGAGTACGGTTTGCAGGCGGGGATTTTTACCCGTGATTTAAACGTCGCGATGAAAGCGGCACGCGTGCTGGAGTACGGCGGCGTAGTGATCAACGACGTTTCGACCTACCGCAATGACATCATGCCATACGGCGGAATCAAAAACAGCGGACTGGGCAAGGAAGGTCCACGTTACGCAGTCGAAGAGATGACCGAAGAGCGAATGGTGGTGATCAACCTATGAGCGGGCAGCTTTTGCAAGGAAAAACGGCGATTGTAACAGGGGCTGGGTCTGGAATGGGTAAGGCCATTGCGAAGCTTTTTGCGGACGAGGGAGCCAACGTCATCCTGGCTGATTTGAACAAAGAGGCGGCAGTAGCGGTCGCCCAAGAGCTGCCACAAGGGAAAGGTCATGCGGTGCAAACAGATGTGGCAGACGATACGAGCGTCGCTGCACTCGTGAAGGAGACGCTCGAAGCGTACGGCTCGATCGATGTCCTGATCAACTGCGCGGGTGTTCCCCAAGCGTTTACTCCCATTGAGGAGCTGACCCTGGAGCAGTGGGATCGTATCCTGTCTGTGAACACGAAGTCGATCTTTTTGACGACAAGGCATGCGGTTCCTTACATGAAGGAGAAGGGGAAAGGCAGCATCATCAACATCGCTTCGATTGCCGGGATCAGAGCCCGTCCGGGGCTGAATGCGTACTGTGCGTCCAAAGGGGCTGCTATCATGTTGAGCAAGGCATTGGCGATTGAGCTTGCCCCTTTTCAAATCCGGGTCAATGTCATCAATCCAGGGCCGGCAGAGACGCCGATGCTGGGCAAGTTTATCAATGGAGATGAAGCGGAAGTAGAAGCTGGGAAAAAGGATATTTTCATCAGCAGTGTTCCATTGGGCATGTTGATTCAGCCGGAGGATATCGCGCAGGCGGCTCTCTATTTGGCTTCTGATCTATCTAAAATTGTCACGGGCGAGGTTATGAATGTAGACGGTGGAAGGGGCATCTAGTAAAATGGACTAAATTTTCATATTATTTTAAAAATAAGAGAATCAACTGGGGGTACTATCGCATGTTTCGGAAGAAGGGGAGCTTCGTACTAGCGAGCATCATGTCTGTGTCTTTATTTCTAGCGGCGTGCGGAGGAGGAGGCGGTCAACAGACTGCTCCGCCTGCTGGACAAGCTGGGGGGACTGAAGCGTCGAAAAGTGACGGACAAAGCTATGTATTCAAAGCAGGGCATTCACTGACAGAGGATCATCCATACCATTTGGCGTTGAAAAAAATGGCTGAGGATGTCGACAAGCGCTCGAACGGAAAAGTAAAAATCGAGGTGTATCCGTTGAGCCAGCTAGGAGCGGAGCGTGAATTGACAGAGGCGCTGACCTTTGGAACGGCGGATATGTCGATTACCTCGACTGCGCCTGTGATGAACTTCCATCCGAAGCTGGGCGTGCTGGATCTTCCGTTCTTGTTTGAGAGCCGTGAGCAGGCGTACAAGGTACTCGACGGACAAGTCGGACAAGACCTGCTCAAGGATTTGGAAAACGCCAATCTGGTCGGGCTGGCTTGGGCTGAAAACGGCTTCCGCCATATAACGAACGGTTCAAAGGTGATCAAGAAGCCGGAGGATGTGGCAGGGCTGAAGATACGCACGCAGGAAAATCCGATTCATCTGGCTGCATTCGAAGCATTGGGAGCGAAGCCGACCCCGATGGCTTGGACAGAGGCGCTGACGGCGCTGCAACAAGGAGTCGTCGATGCCCAGGAAAATCCAGCGATTGTCGCGCAGACCTACAAGTTGTATGAATCCAAGCAAACGCAAATGGCCCTCACCGGGCATGTCTACTCAGCGGCGATGATCTTGTTCAGCAAGCCTGTATGGGATAAGCTCCCGGCAGATGTCCAGCAACTTCTTGCCGAGGAAGCCAAAAAAGCGGGACAGTACGAGCGCGAGTTGATGATCAAGATGGAAGAAGAGGCTATTTCCACTATTAAAGCAAAAGGTGTAGTCATTACCGAAGACGTGGATAAGCAAGCTTTTCGCGATGCGATGAAGCCTGTCTATGACAAGTTTTCCGGGCAGTTCGGCAAAGAGCTGGTGGATCAAATTGTAAATACAAAATAAACGGCAGAAGGGAGACGAGCCACTCTGGCTTTTCTCCCCTTTTTTCCTGCGAAAGGAGATTGTGTGTGGGCAACCTTGTTTCCAAAATAAACAGCATCCTTCGTTTTTTCATTATTGCCCTGCTGGCTATTATGGTGATCGCTGTCTTTCTGCAGGTGCTTTTCCGTTTTTTGCTCGACCAGCCCTTGGCCTGGACGGAGGAATTGGCTCGGTATTTGCTGATCTGGATCACGTTTCTGGGATCAGCGTACGCAATGTCGATCAAAGCACACATCGGTACGGAATACATTCAAAAGTACTTGTCGCCTGGCATGAACAAGCTGGTGCTGATCATTGCCGCTTTGTGTAGTCTGGTCTTTTTTTACGTCATGGTTCAGCAAGGTTACTTGTTATCAGCGAGAAGCATGACACAAACCTCACCCACTCTGCTCGTTCCAATGGGCTATGTATACATGGTGATTCCGATCAGCGGTGCCTTACTCATCATGAACGTGATCCATGTGACATGGAAAGACATTACCGGGAAGGAGTGACCAGATTGTGGGTACGATTTTATTTTTAACATTGTTGGTGCTCCTGATTGTGAACGTACCGATCGGGGTGGCACTGGGATTGTCTGTCGTTGTCGTGTTTATGCTGGAGGGGAACATTCCTCTTTTGGTTGTGATTCAGAAAATGTTTAACGGGACAGATTCCTTCCCATTGATGGCGATCCCGTTCTTCCTCTTGGCAGGAAAGCTGATGGAAACAGGCGGAATCTCTGCGAGGCTGATTCGTTTTGCGAATACGATTGTCGGGAACCTTCCGGGAGGATTGGCTATCGTGGCGGTCATGGGTTGTACCTTTTTTGCAGCGATATCGGGTTCTTCTGCCGCAACAACGGCAGCCGTAGGGGGGATTTTGATCCCGCACATGGTTAAAAAAGGGTATCATGTCCGGTTTTCTGCGGCCTTGCATGCAACAGGGGGAACGATCGGTGTCATGATTCCTCCGAGTGTGCCAATGGTTTTGTACGGGGTAGCAGCGAGTGCCTCGATTAGCGACTTGTTTATTGCCGGGATCGGACCGGGTATTCTCGTAGCGATCTCACTGATTCTGTACTCGTATTGGATCAGTAAGAAAAACGGCTGGGGTGGCGGTGAAAAGCATACGCCCAAAGAAATATGGGAGGCATTCAAGGACGCCATTTTGGCGATTCTCATGCCGATCATTATCCTTGGCGGTATATACGGAGCCATCTTTACTCCGACAGAAGCAGCAGTGGTAGCCGTGATATACGGTCTGGTTGTCGGGCTTTTCGTCTACCGGGAGATCAAGTGGAGGGACTTGGGGGAAATATTCGCGGGCTCTGCCAGCATGACAGCGGTCATCATGCTTATTATCGCGACCGCCAATGCATTTGGCTATCTGATGACGAGGGAAAACATCCCGCAAGAAATTGCGCAATTCATGCTGGGGATTACCGACAGCACGATCATTACGTTGCTCATCATTAACATCTTGCTGCTCATTTTGGGGACGTTTATGGAAACGGCGGTTACGATCATTCTCCTGACCCCGATCCTTTTGCCGATCACGAATTCTTTGGGCATTGATCCGGTGCTATTTGGGGTGATCATGGTCGTCAACTCCGCCATCGGTATGCTGACGCCGCCGGTTGGGATCAATTTGTTGGTAGCAGGAAATATTGCAAAGCTCCAGAATACGGAGATTGAGCGAGCGGTGATCCCGTTTTTGGTCATCATGATCGTCGATTTGATGCTCATCACCTATATTCCTGAAATCAGCTTATTCCTTGTCAACTTGAGCAAGTAACGGAGGGGGAACCAACGTGGATTACAAGCAAGCGTTAGTGGGATTGCTGGGGGAAGAACGAGTATCAACCAACCCCACTATACTGGAGCATCACAGCCATGATGAATCGTACCATACCCCGCATCTTCCGGATGTGGTCGTGTTTCCGCAGACGGCAGAGGAAGTCAGCCAAATCATGAAGCTGGCAAACGAAAAGCGCATTGCGGTAACGCCGTTTGGCATGGGAAGCAGTCTGGAAGGCCATGCGATTCCTTATGCGGGCGGAATCAGCATGGATTTTTCCTTGATGAACCAAGTGCGGGAGGTGCGACCGAAGGATTTCCTCGTGAGAGTCCAGCCAGGTGTGACGCGCACCCAGCTCAATAAAGAGTTGAAAAAGCACGGATTGTTTTTCTCCGTCGATCCTGGCGCGGACGCGACTTTGGGTGGGATGGCTGCTACAAACGCCAGTGGAACGACTTCTGTTCGCTATGGCGTGATGCGTGATCAGGTTCGCGATCTGGAAGTGGTGACGGCGGACGGACGTATCATCCGTACAGGGAGCATGACAGCCAAGTCCTCCTCAGGCTACCATCTTACTGGGCTGTTTGTCGGGTCGGAGGGAACGCTTGGTGTATTCACAGAGCTGACCTTGCGTGTTTACGGCATCCCTGAGGCGACAACGGCGGCGCGTGCCAGCTTTCCTTCTGTTCAGGATGCTGTCGATACCGTCGTAGATATTCTCGGAGCGGGTATTCAAGTAGCGCGAATTGAACTGGTTGATGAACGTTCCATCCAACAAGTGAATCTGTACAAAGAAACGAGCTACCCGGAAGCACCGACGCTGTTTATCGAGTTCCACGGAAGTGAACAAGGACTCGCGTATGATATCGATCTTGCGCAGTACATCGCCGATGGACATGGCTGCACACAGTTTCTCTTTGAAACCGATTCAAAAGCGAGGGCGCAGCTCTGGGACGCTCGTCATAACCTGGCGTATGCCTTCCTGCACAAATCCCCCGGGAAAAAGCTGATGGTGACAGATGTTTGCTTGCCGATTTCTGAGCTGGCAGGGGCCGTTGTGGACGCCCGACAAGCCATTGATCGCGCTGGGCTGGATGGAGCGATTGCAGGGCATGTCGGGGATGGGAACTATCACGCCATCCTCATGATCGACCTGAATGACCCCGAAGAAGTTGCGCGTGCCGAGGAAGTAAATGCGCATCTGGTGGAGTACGCATTGAGTCGGGGAGGAACCTGCACCGGAGAACATGGTGTGGGTGTGGGGAAAATCAAATACCAGCGCAAGGAACATGGAGAAGCACTGGACGTCATGCAAGCCATGAAGCATGTGCTGGACCCGAACGGCATTTTGAATCCGGGAAAAATTTTCGGGAAATAACAGAGAGCCTGCATTCTGAACGTTTGTCGGAATGTGGGCTTTTTCTTTTGCGTAATGTGTCGAAGAGGAGAGGAGAAAGGATGATTATGCAGAATGTAGAAGATTGGTAACTGGTGTATTACATTCAGGTGTGGCAGGGAGGCAAAAATGAAGTCTATTGTTGAAATTGCCAAGAGTGCAGGTATCGAAGAACAGCATTTGGAGCTATACGGAAAGTATAAAGCCAAACTATCAGATGAACTATGGGAGCAAGTGAAGGATCGCCCTAATGGCAAACTGATTCTGGTTACAGCGATGAACCCCAATCCGGCGGGAGCAGGCAAGACGCTCACGACGATTGGTCTGTCACAATCTTTAAATCATCTCGGGAAGAAAACAATGGCAGCACTTCGCGAGCCGTCCTTGGGTCCTTGCATGGGGATCAAAGGAGGCGCAACTGGAAGCGGCCAGGCACAAATTCTCCCGGCAGATGAAATTAACCTGCATTTTACAGGGGACATTCACGCGATTACAGCTGCACATAACTTGTTGGCAGCGATGATCGACAATCATATTTTCCATGGCAATCCGCGCGGGCTCAATCCAAAGAAAATCGTCTGGAAACGAGCTATGGACATGAACGACCGCGCACTGCGAAACATCGTGGTTGGTCTGGGTGAAGGCAATGGAATGACGCGTGAAGATGGCTTCATGATTACGACAGCGTCGGAAATCATGGCGATCTTATGCTTGAGTGAGAATCTAGCAGACTTGCGCGAGCGGTTGAACCAGATCATTATTGGCTACGATTTCAATGATCAGCCTGTACGGGCAGAAGAAATCAACGCGGTGGATGCGATGTGTGTTCTCTTGAAGGAAGCCATCAAGCCCAATCTCGTACAGACAATCGAGGGAACCCCCGTCATCATTCACGGCGGACCTTTTGCCAATATCGCGCATGGGTGCAGCAGTGTGATCGGAACCAAAATGGCCTTGAAGCTGGCAGATTACGTCGTAACAGAGGCTGGATTTGGTGCCGACTTGGGGGCCGAGAAGTTTTTTGACATCAAGTGCAGAAAAGCAGGTCTGACTCCGTCGGCTGCTGTCGTGGTGATTACGGTTCGTTCGTTGAAATACAACGGCGGGGTAAAAGTACCTGACTTGGCAGTGGAGAACTTGTCTGCTCTGGAAAAAGGCTTCGAAAACGTCAAGCGACATCTGGAAAACCTACAGAAGTTCGGTGTGCCAGCAGTGGTTGCCATCAATCATTTTGCGACAGATACCCAAGCAGAGATTGATGCTGTCATTGCACTGTGCCAAGCGGCTGGAGCCGAAGCAGCGCTCTCTAAAGTGTGGGCAGAAGGAGGAGCAGGCGGAGTCGAGCTGGCTGAAAAAGTAATTCGAGCAGCAGAACTGCCTTCGTCCTTCCGATTCTTGTATGAGGAAAACCTCAGCATTAAAGACAAGATTGAGACTGTCGTGAAAGAAGTATACCGTGGATCAGGAGTTGTCTTTTCGCCGTTGGCATTAAAAACGATGCAAAAGGTAGAAGAAATGGGCATGTCCCATCTGCCTGTGTGCATGGCGAAAACACCTTACTCTTTTACGGATCGTGCTGATCTGTTGGGGGCACCTGTAGACTTCTCGATTCAAGTGAGCGAAGTGCGCATATCAGCAGGAGCTGGTTTCATCGTGGCACTGACCGGAAGCCTGGTTACCATGCCAGGCCTCCCGAAAAAGCCGGCTGCGGAATCGTTATATGTAGACGAGGATGGCCAAGTGATTGGATTAAGCTAATCAAAAAGTGTGACAAAAAGCTGACAGCTGTAAAAGGTTGTCAGCTTTTTTTCCATTTTGAGGTTTATTGGCGGAAAGTTATGGGAAATGAAAGGTGAGATTGAAAAAAAGTGAACTTAATTGAAAAACAACAAGGAATGACAAAGGCAAACTTGCTGAAAGGCAGGGACGCAAAGCCACGGGTCTAAGGACGAAGGTCAAATGACTTTCGCAGCTAGGACAGCCGGGTTGCCATACCGTAGTCATGATGGGCTGTCGGTAGGCAGTCTTTTTTTTGTTGAAAAAAGAGAAGGGAGAAGGGATTCGGTATGAAAAATAGTTTGAAGAATAAGCTAATTATCGTTTTGTGCCTGCTGCTGGTGATAAGTTTGGGTACGGTTTGCGGTGCAAGCTATTGGAGTGCTTCCAACCTTTTGGCAAACAGTCTGGACAAAGAAGCTGAGCTGTCAGCTAGCAATCTCTCGATTCGTATCGATGGTTTCTTTCAAGAGAAAATTGAGATTGTAAGAGCGATAGGAGGGTTGATGTCGGCAGATCAAAATGTCGAACAAGACCTGAAACTCATTCAAGAAGCCCAAAAGAAAAACCCCGAGTTTGAGACGTTCTTCTTTTCGCATGACTTAAGCGGTAAGAAAGTGATCAATTTCAAGGGAGAAGTGACCGACATCTCGGATCGTCCGCATATTAAGGAGGCCAGCAAAGGGGAAGGGAAGGTTGTTGTCTCCGAGCCAGTCATTTCGAAGCGGACAGGGAATAACATCGTGACACTTGTCGTTCCATTGATGAAGGACAATCGTCAATACGGCTATATCGGTTCAACGATTCCAATCAATGAGATCCAAAAGAAGGTGTCCGAAGAGAAATTTGGCCAATCAGGCTACGCCTTTTTAGTAAGCAAAACAGGAACATTTATTTATCATCCGAATAGCGAGTACATTCTGAAGGAATCGATTCTCAATTTGGGTATTCTTGAACTTCAGACTGCTTTTGAAGATATCAAGCAAGGGAATCATGGAATCGCCCAATACGAATACGAGAATACAGAGCGATTTGCTTCCTATGCGCCAACCAATTTGAACTGGGGGATATTCATCACTGCACCCGTAGCGGAGCTACATGCACCTGTCGATCAACTGTTAGTCCGATTGACGGTTATTTCCCTCATCGTATTGGCGCTTGGGGTTGTCCTCGTTTATTTCTTGGCTGTACGCATGGTGAAACCGATTGAGCGTCTGAATCACGCAGTAAATGTAGTGGCGCAGGGGAATTTGAAAGAGACCGTGACGGTTGACGGAAAAGACGAGATTGCGGTTCTGTCCCGTGACTTTAACCAGACGGTATCACACTTGAAAAATTTGATCGAAGACGTATCACTGTCGTCTGATCAAGTTCAGCGTTTTAGTCAGGAAGTCTCCGAAGGCATTAAACAAGCGACGGATAACATCAACCAAATCGGCTTGTCTATCGAACAGATTTCTGAGGGAGCAGAGGCGCAGGCATCCAGCTCGCAGGAAGTCGCATTGTCGATGACTGACATGGCAGCAGGCATCGTGAAAATCGCGGAGACGTCTGCACATGTTTCTGAGGCTGCCCAGATCGCAACAGAGCAGGCTGAGCAAGGGACTGCTGTGGTAGAGCAGGCAGTTCGCCAGATGGGAAGCATTGGCGAGGGAACTTCGAAGGCGACTGTAGCCATCGAGCAGCTTAACAATCGCTCCAAAGAAATCGAAGGCATTCTCGATACGATCAGTCAGTTGACCTCGCAAATCAATTTGCTTGCCTTGAACGCTTCGATTGAGGCAGCACGTGCTGGCGAGCATGGACGTGGGTTTGCTGTAGTTGCTGGTGAAGTGAAAAAACTGGCGAACCAATCCGAAGAATCCGCATCGAAAATTGCAATGCTGATCGGGGAAATCCAGCAGGATACTCATCACGCAGTAGAGGTTATGACCGAGGGTAACCAAAACGCACAGCAAGGTATCCAACTGGTCGAAGAGGTTCGCGAAATCTTCGAGCATATTTTGGAATCTTCCCGGAACGTTGCCGCGCACATTTTGGAAGTATCCGCAGCATCTGAGCAAATGTCAGCAGGCTCCCAACAGGTGAGTGCTTCTGTAGACGAAATGCATAACATTGCAAAGCATGCTTCACTCGACGCACAAACAGTGGCAAGGGCAACCGAAGAGCAGCTTCAAGCCATCCAAGAAATTGGCAAGTCTGTCGAGCATTTGAACGCAGTGGCGGAAGAATTACAGCAAGGAATCGGCAGGTTTACGGTATAAGAAGCAGCTCATCAGGTTGTAAGTCCTCTTTTTGAAAGGGGGGATGCCATTAGGGGATGATGGAGTTTGTTTCTATAACTAAATTCATTACCGTTTAACAGGAGGAGAACCCAGATGAAAAAAATCACACAAACAATCTTGGCGAGCACACTCGCTGCAACTATGCTCATGACATCAGGAACAGGTGCTTTTGCCGCAACAGCGGTTAAGCCTGTCCAAACTGTAGCTGCTGAAACTGCTAAAAAACCGCAAACGAAGAAGTTTGAGTCTCGATTGGACGAAATCATTGCGAGAGGCTACATCCTCGTAGGTACTCCAGGTGACTACAAACCGTTTACATATTTGAATCCGAAAACAAACCAATTCGAAGGTTACGATATCGATGCGATGAAGGAATTCGCAAAAAGCCTGGGAGTAGAGGCGCGTTTTGTCCAAACCTCTTGGCCGACACTGATGGATGATTTGTTGGCAAATAAATTCGATATTGCTGTCGGAGGCGTTACGCGCAACACAGACCGTCAGAAAAAAGCGCATATGAGCGATCCTTATATTATGTTCGGTAAAGCTCCACTCATCCGTGCAGAAGACAAAGACAAGTACAAGAGTGTAGCAGACATTAACAAGCCAGAGGTGCGCATTGGTGTGAATCCAGGCGGCACCAACGAGAAATTCGTTCGTGAGCACCTGACAAAAGCAACTGTGACGGTTGAACAAAACAACCTCGACATTCCTGGTCTGGTAGCAAGCGGTAAGTACGATGTGATGATCACGGATACACTGGAAGCGCTTGTATATTCCAAAGCAGATTCCCGTCTGTACGCTGCTCTGACCGACAACCCGTTCACAAAGAGTGAAAAAGCGTACATGATTCACCGTGGAGATACGATTTTCGCTAACTACTTGGATCTGTGGATGGATGAAATGAAACTGCAAGGAAAGTTTGATGAGCTTTACAACAAATGGGTAAAATAGTCGAATAACAGACAAGCAGCCTGATTCTGGGCTGCTTTGTTATTTTTACAAGATTCTCACCAAAAAATCAAACAATTTGGGTATATAAGCTGTTTGCTTTTTCGGTCATTGCATGGTACGATTACAGCTATGTTCTTTAGGGCGCTACGTACAATCGGGATAAAAGGGCATGTTCCGGATCGTAAGGAATAGTGCCCTTTTTTTTGAGAATTTTATAGATGAAGGTATTGATAAAGGAGACTGACATTCATTGGCGACTTTTAATGATTTTGGCTTACACCACTCCATTGTTAGAGCATTGAGCAACATGGGTTTCGAAGAGGCTACAGCGATTCAGGATCAAACGGTTCCTGTAGCACTGCAAGGTCGTGACCTGATCGGTCAGGCGCAAACAGGTACAGGTAAAACGGCTGCATTTGGTATTCCGCTGATTGAACGCATGGATGAAACAAACGGAAATATTCAAGGGGTTGTACTGACCCCGACACGTGAACTGGCTGTTCAGGTGGCAGAAGAGATTAATAAAATTGCCCAATTTAAAAACATCTCTGCCCTGCCAATCTACGGTGGTCAAGACATCACGCGTCAAATCAAGGCGTTGAAAAAACGCCCGCAAATCATCGTAGCAACACCTGGTCGTTTCATGGATCACATGAGAAGAAAAACGATTCGTCTGGATGCCATCGAGGTAGTTGTTTTGGACGAAGCGGATGAAATGCTGAACATGGGTTTCATCGACGACATTAAGGAAATCTTGAAAGAGGTTCCAGAAAGTCGTCAAACCCTGTTGTTCTCCGCAACGATGCCGAGAGCGATTCAGGAAATCGCCCAACAGTTCATGAACGAACCAACCATCATTCAAGTAAAAGCAAAAGAAGTAACGGTACCAAACATCGAACAGCAATATATGGAAGTAGCAGAAAGACAAAAATTCGATGTTCTGTGCCGTTTGCTGGATATTCATTCGCCTGAGCTGGCTATCGTATTCGGTAGAACCAAGCGCAGAGTGGATGAGCTGTCCGAAGCGCTGACCAAGCGTGGTTATGGAGCAGAAGGTATTCACGGAGACCTGAACCAGGCAAAACGCGACAGCGTACTGCGCAAGTTCAAAGAAGGTACAATTGAAGTATTGGTGGCGACTGACGTTGCAGCCCGCGGTCTGGATATCAGCGGGGTTACGCACGTATTCAACTTTGACATTCCACAAGACTCCGAAAGCTACGTTCACCGTATCGGTAGAACGGGACGTGCTGGTAAAACGGGTCTCGCGATCACATTTGTTACTTCCCGTGAAATCGACCATCTGCGTCTGATTGAGCGTACGACTAAGCGTCGCATGGAGCGTCATGCCGTTCCTTCCATGGCAGAAGCGCTGGAAGGTCAACAAAAAATGACAGTAGACAAAATCCTGGAAGCGTCTGGCAGAGATGATCTGTCTGCTTACAAAACATTGGCAGAACAATTGCTGGAGGATGTTGATTCCGTAACGTTGGTATCCGCAGCACTCAAGCTGTTGACCAAAGAGCCGGATACGACTCCTGTTCGCCTGACGGAAGAGGCTCCTCTTCGTGTAGGGAAGAAAAAGCTGCCTCCAAAAGGAAAAGGTGGCTTCGGTTCCGGTTCCGGTTTTGGCGGAAAGCGTCCATCTCGCCCACGCAATGGCGAATATCGTCCACGTAGCGGCGAATCTCGCCCACGCAGTGGCGAATCTCGTCCGCGCAGTGGTGACTCTCGTCCACGCAGCGGTGACTCTCGTCCACGCAGTGGCGAATCTCGTCCACCACGCAGCTAGGAATCGAGCGGTAAAGCAAGTGAAGACTGATGTGCACATGTGCGCATCGGTCTTTTTTTTTGTGTGTTTGACTACCTGCGAATATTTAGGAAAATCCGTGACAAACTAGAGGTGCTTTGGCACGAATTTTCGCGCAGGGAGAGAGTCAAGCATGAGGAAAACAGCCATTGGGAGGCGGGATGTCGGTTCATGCAACTGGGCATTCCTTTGAACAAACAAAGGAGATTTCTGCGATCATGGAGCCAACAGATATAACGAAGACTGGAACAGTGATCAAAGTTGAATCGGAAAATTTATAAGGAGAAGGCTTCTGCAGCTAAGCGGAGGTCTTTTTTCTGTGGGCTATTAAGTTTTGGCAACAACGGATCAGACAAATTCGCGCTTTGATTTTGTTGTTAGCCCCTATGAAAACGCTTTATATTTGAGGTGTACACATTACCTTTTCAATCATGTCAACATCTCATAAATAGGGGTAAAGGAGGGTGCAGTATGGAGAGCGTGGAAACAAAAAACGCTTCGGGTGGAATACGAGTCTCGGTACAAAAGTTTGGACGATTCTTGAGTGCGATGGTCATGCCAAATATCGGTGCTTTCATCGCTTGGGGATTGATTACCGCTTTATTTATTCCAACAGGTTGGCGGCCTAACGAAGAGTTGGCCAAATTGGTCGGACCGATGATTACGTATTTACTGCCACTGCTGATCGGTTATACCGGCGGAAAAATGGTCCATGATGTTCGAGGCGGGGTCGTAGGTGCCGTTGCTACGATGGGGGTTGTCGTAGGTGCAGACATCCCGATGTTCTTGGGAGCCATGATCATGGGTCCTTTGGGTGGCTGGGTCATCAAAAAAGTGGACCAGTTGTTCGAAGGAAAAATTCGTTCCGGCTTTGAAATGCTGGTGAATAACTTTTCCGCGGGTATTGTTGGTGGGTTACTGACACTTTTGGCATTCAAGGCAATTGGGCCTGTTGTTGTAGGCTTGAGCAAGGCGCTTGCAGCGGCATTGGCATTCGACTATCCCGAGGATGCGGAGTCCGCACGGATACAAGCAAGCCTGAAAGAGTTTGGATGGGAAAATACATTACACAATTGTACCGGCATTCCGGCGGGTCATCCGCTTGAGGAGATCGTGCGCGAACAGGCACGCAGATTGAAGGAATGGTCAGGTAGCCATTGAGAGAGGCTGGTGTTACGATGTCCCAAAAGATCACAGGTGTAAAAGCTTCAGCAGGTATAGCCATTGGCAAGGCGTTTTTACTGACAACGCCCGATTTACAGATCAATACCGTAGCGATTGAAGATCCGGCGAATGAAATCCAGCGCTTTCAAGAGGCGTTGGCTCGAGCGAAAAGGGATTTGGAGGGCATCGTTCTGCGCGTGGAGCAGGAGATGGGGACGGATCATGCAGACATTTTCAAAGCTCACCTGCTCGTCTTGGAAGACCCGGAACTGGTCGATACCGTCAAAGATAAAATTACGAGTGAAAAGACAAACGCCGAAAGTGCCCTGAATGATGTGGCACAAGCATTCATCGGACTTTTCGAGCAAATGGACAATGAATACATGCGGGAGAGAGCAGCAGATATTCGTGACGTGACCAAACGTGTGCTTTCTTACTTGCTCGGTGTACCGTTTGCAGGACTTGGTGAGCTGACAGAAGAAGTGATTATTGTAGCAGATGATTTGACGCCTTCTGATACGGCTCAATTAGACCGTCGCTATGTCAAAGGCTTCCTCACAGACATTGGGGGTCGAACCTCGCATTCGGCGATTATGGCACGTTCTCTCGAGATTCCTGCTGTTGTCGGAACACAAGGGATTACTCGTGCAGTTCAGCCAGCGACGCTCATCATTCTCGACGGGCATGAAGGAACCGCGATTATCGACCCGAGTGAAGAAGAGATCGCTGACTACAAACGCAAGCAGGCTGATTACGAAGCGCAAAAAGCCGAACTGGCGAAGCTTGTGAACGATAAAACGATCACGTTGGACAATCATCATGTCGAGCTTGCCGCCAATGTCGGAAGCCCTGAAGATGTCGCTGGGGCAGTCGCCAATGGTGCCGAAGGTGTCGGGCTGTTCCGTACCGAGTTTCTGTACATGGGACGTAATGATTTCCCGACGGAAGAGGAGCAATACCTCGCATACAAGCACGTGCTGGAGCATATGGGCGATCGCCCGGTGGTTATTCGTACATTGGACATTGGCGGGGACAAGCATCTCTCTTACTTGGCTTTGCCAGAAGAAATGAACCCGTTTCTTGGACATCGCGCCATCCGGCTGTGTCTCGACAACCAAGAACTGTTTCGTACGCAGCTGCGTGCTCTATTGCGCGCAAGTGTACACGGCAATCTGAAAATCATGTTTCCGATGATTGCGACACTAGAGGAGTTCCGCCAAGCAAAAGCGATTTTGGAGGAAGAGAAAAAAACGTTGGTCAATCGCGGAATTGTAGTATCCGATCAGTACGAAGTGGGTATCATGATTGAGATCCCTGCTGCGGCACTGATGGCCGATCAATTTGCACGCGAGGTTGACTTTTTCAGCATTGGAACCAATGATTTAATTCAATACACAATGGCAGCCGACCGTATGAACGAGAAGGTCGCTTATCTCTATCAGCCTTACCACCCTGCTGTTTTGCGCTTGCTGCACAACGTCATTAAAGCAGGGCACACGCAGAACAAGTGGGTCGGTATGTGTGGGGAGATGGCGGGCGATCCAATCGCGATCCCGATTCTGTTGGGAATGGGTCTGGATGAATTTAGTATGAGTGCAGGGAGCATTTTGCCTGCGCGCCAACAGCTGAGTCGTTTGAGCGCAGAGGACGCAGCGAAACAGATTGATACGATTTTACAGATGAGCACTTCTGCGCAAGTGGAGGCGTTCGTGAAGGAATGGCTTGAGAGAGTGTAGGGAAGGAGGTAAATCAGAATGGTAGAGAAAAAAATAGTGGTTCAATTGGCGCACGGCCTGCATGCACGTCCTGCTGCGAACTTTGTGAAGGTGGCCACGTCTTTTTCCAGCGAAATTAAAATCATCAAAAATGAGAAAAATGTAAATGGCAAGAGCATCATGGGCATTATGGCAGCAGCGATTGGAAAAGGGGAAGAAATTACCCTGATTACGGACGGTGCCGATGAACAAGAAGCGATGGCAGCATTGGAAAAAGCATTGACCGAACAGGAATAGGGAAGAGAAAAGGAAAGCCGAAAAGCCCCTCGATTTGAGGGGTTTTTCTGTTGTTCCGGGAAATTTTACATAGATAGTAGTTGTGTGAAAGGCGGCGAAAAGGGGGTCAGTCGTTTTTGGGCTCGCTGTTCTTCTAAAAGCAGCTCCATTTTCAGGCGGACGCGCTCCGAGTGTGTGGTTTTGTAGAGGGGGGTAACCATATTCCGTGTTTCCAAAGGATCGGTCGTGAGATTGTACAATTCGTAATCAGTCATCGTAGGGTTGTATACATCCCCGGCAAAATAGCGGGAGTATTTCCATAAAGCGCTGTGCCCGGCAGAATTCATGCAGGCGATGACGGTTTCTATCCGATTCGGAGGAATGACAGAGTCATAGGGTTGGTGTTGCACGTTCACCTGATGCTGTCCTTTTGTCACATCGTCGTCCGTCATGAAGTAGATCGGCTCGCTGGGGATAGTGTCCGTTTCGTGGGTCAAGATGATGGGAGTAAGATCACGACCGACTAGAGGGCGTACCTCGCTATGAGTAAAGGTCAGCTCGTCACGAAGCCTGTCTGTGTCTGCTCCAGCCATCCCGAGTAGTGTCGGAAGAATATCCACATGACTGGTTAACAGCTCTGTGGAGGTCGCGTGTGGAAAAAGGAGCGGGTTGTGGATAATGAGGGGAATGTGAACCGCCTCTTCATAGGCACAGTACCATTTTTGATACAGCTTGCCGTGAGCACCCAACAATTCACCGTGATCGGATGTGAACACGACCAGTGTCTCGGGATAAAACGAGCTGGCGACGAGTGCCGCAAGAACACGCATCATTTCCCGATCGGCGTTTTTTTGGAGTTGATAGTACAGTCTTCGATAATGGGCTTGGTCCGAAATGGGTTGAAACGCTTGTGGATATACCTCTTGATAACTGGCTTGGCAGCGTGGCTTTGTCGCAAGTGATTCGTACTGAGTAGGGGGTGGGGCAACTGTGGGAACGGATTTATCCACATGGAAGCGAAAAAACGGTGAGCTCGCAGAGATATCCCCATAGATGGCGATATCATGTGGATTGACGAAAGACGCCACGATCAGCCAAGGGTGGTAGCTTTCCGCGGAGCCTTTCTCCTGATCTAGGGCATGGAGCAGCTCGATGACTTCACTGCTGTACACCACATCACGACCATTTACTCCGATGGCTGCGGACGAACCGGAGTTATGCGGCGCTATTCCATGCGGTTCGGGACCAATCCAACTGGAGAAGCCAAAGCCGTCCAGCCGATCAGCAAGCAAGTATAAGCGTTCCTTATCGGGATCAGGGACCCCTGTTCCAAGGGTATAGCTGGGGGTAGGAACATGGGTACCCGGTACCCAAATGTCGGCATCGGAAAAATGCCACTTGCCTTTATAGAAACAACGATAGCCTGCTTGGCGAAAATAATTTCCCATCGTCGGGACAGTATTGCGATCAAGCCAGAACATGTCGCTGTCGGCAGAGCGTTTAGCGGCGCCGCTGGTTTGGGTGACGCCGTGCAAAGAGGGATACTGACCAGTGAATAAGGTAGCTCTGCTAGGGCAACAGGCTGTGGAGCCAACGTAATGACGTTTGAATTCCAACCCATGCTCTCGCAAAAAAGCATGGGCGTGGAGTGTATCCTCCCTCCATTCACGTATCGCAGGCTCTTCATAAACAGGGGGAAATCGTTCCTGATCCACAATGATGAATAAGAAATTCGGTCGTCTCCTCAACCATTTTCTCGACATATAGTTCCCCCTCGGCAAAGATGTACACATCTTTATCAACATATGGGGATAATCTTTGTCCTTATCCACAAAAAAACTCGCCGATCATCAAGAAATCGGCGAATTCGGGTGTTTGGTTATCCACAGTTTTTATACCAATGCAAAGGAGAGTACCGACAAAAGAATCGAGGTAATACTCATGGCAATCAGTGGGCGCGCCGCTTTTGTCCGCAGTGCACGCAGATTGACATTGAGCCCGAGCCCGACCATCGCCATGGTGAGGACGAAGGTTGTGACATTGGCGATGCCATTATGGAACGCTTCTGAGACAGGAATGGATGTGCCAAGAACGTAGCTTCCAAAAACACTCATGGCGAGGAAGCCGATCAGGAACCAAGGGAATTCGATCTTGGTGCCACTTTGTAATTTCCCGGAGCGTTTCATCCAAACCATCAGGATAAAACAGAGCGGAACCAACAGGAGTACACGCCCCAATTTTGCCAGCAGGGCAATCGCTAGCCCATCTTGACCCGCTGGTGCAGCAGCCAATGCGACATGCGCAATCTCATGCAGACTAATTCCTGACCACATGCCGTATTCGACCGCGGACAGGGGAAGGAATGGACGGAGGATCGTGTAGGCAACGGCAAACAGAGTTCCGACGAGTGCGATCATACCTACCCCAATGGCGGTATCTTCATCCTTGGCAGCAACGATAGGGGAGACGGCTGCAATGGCCGCTGCTCCACAGACGCCTGTACCGACTCCGAGCATGAGGGAGAGGGAAGGATCTGCTTTCAGCCACTTGGCTATCAGCATCGTAACCGCAATGGCAAAAATAATGACACCAGCGTCATAGACGAGAAGCCCGAGACCTTGATTCAAGACGACGTCGATATTGAGCTTGAGCCCATACAAAATAATAGCCAGGCGAAGTAAACGTTTGGCGGAAAATTGAATCCCTGATCGCAATGCCTCCGGATATCCACGAAAATGCCGGTAGGCGACCGCGATCAGGATCGAACAGGCGAGAGGGCCGACCTGTTGAAAGCCAGGTATTTTTGCTAAGCCGTAGCCTGTCAGGGCGATGAAAAAAGTAAAAGCGATTCCAGCTATCCACAGCGAGAAGGATGCAGGTTTGCTTTCGTTGTTTTTTGCGGGCTGTACGCTGGCATTGCTTTCATTCAATGGCACGCTGCTTTTGATGGGAGTTGCCATTGCCATCACTCCTCGAAAAGTTTTACAAACACAGCATACGGCAACTGTTATAATAAGAAAAATAAATCATTACGATGATCATCATAAGTGAAATGAATGATTAGTGGTGGAAAGGAGAGTGAAGGCAGTTGGATCAGCATTTGCTTGTGTTCGTGACCGTTGCAGACAGACAAAACTTTTCTCGAGCTGCAGAAGAGCTCCACATGACGCAGCCTGCCGTTAGTCAGTATATTCATGCGCTCGAGCGCACGATAGGGACAAAGCTCCTGGAGCGAAGCAACAAATATGTTCGCTTGAATAAAGCGGGGGAGATTGTCTATCATCACGCTCGGGAGATCCTGGGCTTGTACACGCGGATGCAGAGTCTCGTGGATGATTTGATGAATACACCGAGCGGGCATTTGACGATTGGCGCCAGCTACACGTATGGAGAGTATGTACTGCCTCACGTCATTGCCCGTCTTCGTCAGTATTACCCAATGATTACCCCCACGATTACGATCCACAATTCCACCGTCATTGCTGAGCTGGTGGCGAAGCGACAACTCGACGTCGGGATTGTGGAGGGGGAGTATGTGGACGAAAAAATGTGCGTGGAGCCGTTTGCTGATGATCGTATGTATTTGATTGCTTCCCCAGAGCATCGATTGGCCGGGCAGTCTGAGGTCAGTATTGACGAGCTGATGAAGGAAACGTGGATTGTACGGGAAGAAGGGTCAGGCACGAGGGAAGCGGCTGAAAAAATGTTTCGCCAACTGCAATTCACACCGCACAAGCGAATGGAGTTCGGCAGTACACAGGTGATCAAGGAGTCAGTGGAGGCTGGCCTGGGAATTAGCCTGTTGTCTTATTGGGCCATCCGCAAAGAACGCAAGCTCGGCACGCTCTGTACATTGAAGGTGACGGGGACACCGGTTACCCGTGATTTTTCGCTCGTCACGAAGTCTGAAGAATTTCACACCAAAGCATTGGACATCTTCATGGATCTCATCCGCACACATGTGCCGGAGGGTGCCCATACGTAAAAGAGGAAGCGGCACGATTCATCGGTGCTGCTTCCTCTGTTCATTTTCATGCGGATGTATCTGGATGGGCCAGTGTCAGACGAAAGGTTGTTCCTACTGGAGACGACCGAATCAATTCGACATTTCCCCTGTGTGCTTTTGCCAATAGTCGCGAGATCGTCAGGCCCAGCCCCAATCCATGTTTCTTTTTGCGTTTGCTGTCGCCGCGATAGTACCGTTCGAAAATGAATGGAATCTCTGACTCAGGAATCCCTTTTCCATTGTCAGTCACGTCGATGGAGAGAAAATCGATTTGATTATGGACGCCGATCTCGATTTGCGTTGCATTTGCGGCAGCACTATTCCCCAATAAATTGAACAAAATTTGTTTGACATGTGATTCGTCGCCGATCCAAACGATTTCTGATCCAGTCGGGTTTACTGTCACAGATACGTCTGCAAATGACGGCAAGGCTTGCACCTGTGCGACTATCTGATCCAATGTGCTGTCGATCTGTATGGACTGCTTCTCGGCGAATACCTCACCTGCTTCCATCGACGAAAAATCGAGCAGGTCATTGACCATTGT
Organism: Brevibacillus schisleri; assembly: GCF_055685845.1. Taxonomy (NCBI): domain Bacteria; kingdom Bacillati; phylum Bacillota; class Bacilli; order Caryophanales; family Paenibacillaceae; genus Brevibacillus; species Brevibacillus schisleri. Next base: position 6,334,146 of record NZ_JBVNDM010000001.1, on the reverse strand, counting down.
CTGGAGTCGTTTGGCTTCGTCCATGCTGATTTGCATGAATTCATCGGCATCTGCACCCTTCACGACGCCGTCTTTGACAGCTTGGATCATCCCGCGAATCGAGGTGACAGGGGTACGCAGCTCATGGGAAACACCAGCCAAAAGGTCGGTGCGCATCCGCTCTAGTTGTCCAAGCCGTTTCGCCATTTCGTCAAAGGAATGAACCAGCTGACTGATTTCTGCTTCTTTGATTTTGGAGGAATTGGGCAAGGAAGGCGTATAATTTCCGCTGGATATTTGCTCTGCCGCTATTGCCAACTGCCGCAGGGGCTGTGTTAACGAGCGAGACAGGACATAGACGATGGCCCAACCGCACAAAGTGATGATTCCGATGGAAACCATGATCGTGATATAAGTGTGAACCAAATCATTGTTAAGGGGGGTACTGACGTAATAGGTGCCTGCGACTGTATTGTGTTCATAGTAAGGGACACCCACACGCAGCCAGGTAGCTCCCTTTGTGGCAACAACCTCCCGTATTTCTTTCGTTTTGTCCACCGGTTGGGCAGGAGTAGGCAACTGCGCAATGGTGGCGGTCATCGTCTGATTCACCATTTCCTTCTTGAACGTCTTGCCTGCATCATCGTAAATCTGTACCACGTGATCGATTGGGACAGTCGGCATGACTCGAAATGCGATCATGGCGGTAGTGGCTGCGGGTGTTGCGGTGTCAGGAATAGCCGGAGACGCAGGGCCAGTCACAGCAGTGACAGCGTGATTGGAGATACCTACAGTTGTTTGTGCCAAATCCTCTATCTTTACAGAAGAAGTCGAGGTGTCCTTGGCAAGCAACACCTTGGTATACGAATCAGCGAGCAACTCTGTTCTTGCTTCCAATACTTGAAACTGTTGTTCTGTAGCTGCTTTGTTAATCCAATAGATGCCAAAAAAGCCGATACCAAAAAGAATGATCGATAAAATCAAGGCATAGCGCCACGTCCAGTAGCGCAAGAGCGGCACGGCAGTCCTGTTGGCAGAGAATCGTTTAGTAAACACGTAGGCTGTACCCCATTCCTCTGATTGTGCTAATCTCCCCTTCGGAAGTCGGCCAAGGCAACAAGCTTTTACGCAAACGTTTCACAGCGGTATCCACAGAACGATCTCCTCCTTCAAAATCCATTCCCCACACTTGATCCAGTAATTGATCGCGACTAAAGCATTGGTTCGGATGTCGCGCCAGGAAAACGAGCAGCTGCCAATCCCGTGGCATCAAGGCAAGGGGTGTTTTCCCGATCAAGGCATTTTGGGCAGTAACATCTATGGAAAGTGTCCCGAGTCTGATCGTATCTGCTTCGGCGATATAAGAGGAACGGCGGAGCACAGCTTGTACACGTGCGAGCACTTCTTCTGGATCAAATGGCTTGGCGATGTAATCATCTGCCCCTTGTGCCAGGCCTTTGAGCTTGTCTGGCACAGTACCGCGCGCCGTGATGATAATGACAGGGCAGCTGCCGTATTGGCGAATCTGATCGAGTATATCCAAGCCGTCATGATCGGGCAGCATCAGGTCAAGCAGGACAAGATCCGGTTTCCAAGAGAAAAAAGTCGGGATTGCCTCGTGATTACCCTCATTCCATTTTACCTCATAGCCCGCCCGTTCCAGGTAGACCTGGACAAGTCGGGCAATCGGCATTTCATCCTCAATGAGTAGAATTCGTTTCACGAAGAAACACCTCCTATTTATCTCCAGTCAATTTGTACTTATCATAGCAATGATAGACATCATTTCGACTTACATCATTTGTAAAAAATGTTCTTGTTCAGTTGTTTAGCATAATGGAGTTATGTGTCCGTTAAATGGCGAAGGGCATAACTAAACCTCTGGGCAGTTTCCTGTCAGAGGTTTTTGTGTGTGCTTGAAAGGCAACGCTTATTTTTTGATGGCAGGTACTGAGACTGTTGTAACTTTTGTGATCTTGCCTTCTTTTTCGAGCTGTTTGATCAATTCGTCAACGGTGATTCCTTTCTCTTTTGCCAATTGCTCCAAGCTGATTGCAGGTTGAGTAAAGGAAGCTACTTCACCAGTGGTGATCGCGCCTTCTTTTTTAAGCTGATTGATCAACTCTTCCAAAGAGATACCCTTTTCTTTCGCCATTTCTTCCAGATTCATAGCAGAGTCCAGAGCGATGAATGCTCCGCCGTCCTTGTTTTCAAGATCGAGAGAAATGACTGTGAAGCCCGGAGTGGTGCCGTCTGGGTTGCTGGTAGCTGTTGCTTTCGTCAGTTTGCCTTCTTTTTCAAGCTGATTGATCAAGTCTTCCATGGTGATGCCCTTTTCCTTTGCCATTTGCTCCAGGTTAAAAATCGGTTTGAAAAGAGCATCTGTACCATCTTTGTTCACCATTTTCAGTGGAGCAGAAGAACCAGACGTTTTCGCTGGTTCACTTGCCGCAAACGCGGAACCTGCCATTGCGGATACTGCCAAAGCCATAACTGTCATTGCCATTTTCTTCTTCATTGTGAAATTCCTCCTTGGGGGGTCTTTAGACTGTAGTGAGCCTTGTTTGTGGGCTTGCCCGTCTCGGCTACAACACAAATTTAACGGGGGCGTGTGTCCGTAATATGACCGGAATATGGAAAAGTGACGGAATGCCGAAAACGCTTGCATTTTTCCCTGCCTTGTTCTACATTAGAGACAGGTAAAAGAGCACGTAAATCGCGTGTAATCTTCTACCCACAAGTGAATAATCAAAAGGCAAAGGTGCCCTTGAACACGGCTTATTTTTCGTGTTTAGGCACCTTTTTTTGCTTTTGATCAGGGATGTTGTCTTGAAAGGAGTGACACGCATGGAAAAACCAATTCGAGCGACGCCGCTTGCGATCCGACTGATTCCCAATGTCGATCCTCAATTTGCGGAGAAGCTGAACCTGCCTTCTCATATCCGAAGTCTGGGGCTTTTGACCTCCACGATTGACGATGTGGGGTATACGGCCATTGATGAAGCGACCAAAAAGGCAGCGGTAGAAGTTGTGTATGCCAAGTCGTTTTATGCAGGCTCAGGCCATGCGTCTGGACCGTTGTCCGGCGAGTTCATCGGGATGATCGGAGGCGCGACGCCATCGGAGGTGCAGAGCGGACTGGATGCAGCCGTTGCATTTATGGAGAGCGGAGCATGCTTTTACTCTTTGAATGATGAAGGGACGCATGCGTATTACGCCCATGTTGTGTCGCGGACGGGCAGCTATTTGTCCCAACTGGCGGGTATCAGAGAAGGTGAACCGCTTGCCTACTTGATCGCACCACCGCTGGAAGCCATGTATGGTATTGATGCCGCCCTCAAGGCTGCAGATGTAGAAATGGTTCAATTTTTTGGTCCACCAACAGAAACGAACTTTGGGGGAGCGCTACTCACTGGCAGCCAGTCGGCATGCACGGCAGCCGCCGATGCTTTTGCCGATGCCGTAAGAAGTGTCGCCCAACAGCCTGTCAAATGATAATAGGGAATTTCCCTCTTGAAGGGGAGGTAATGTAAATGCGCGCTACGTCATATTCACTCGGCATGATTGAGACATTGGGGTTGCCTGCTCTCATTGCTGCCGCAGACGCTGCTGCCAAAGCAGCTGACGTCAAAGTTGTCTCTTATGAAGGAGCGGACGCAGGAATCGTTACCGTGTATGTAATCGGAGATGTCTCGTCCGTACAGGCAGCAGTAGATGCTGGCGCTGACGCTGCGAGACGTGTTGGAAGATTGCTGCACTCACACGTGATTCCACGTCCTGACGAAAATGTACCAAAAATGCTTAAAAACCTGCTGAAACCGGAAGCAAAAGAAGAGGTTAAGGCAGAGCCGGCCCAAGTGCCAGCGACCAAATTGCAAGATCAGTCTATCAATGATCTGCGCAAAATGGCTCGTTCGTATGCGGACTTCCCGCTGACAACGAACGAAATCAACATGGCGAAGAAAGAAGATCTCATTCGTCTGTTGGAAGAGAAACAAGGCGGAGGTGACAAAGCCTAATGACACTCGACGCTGATCTGTATTCCATACAGGAAGTGCGTACCTACCTCGCACAAGCGAAGGAAGCACAGGCCAAGTTCGCTACTTACAGCCAAGAACAAGTCGATAGAATCATCGAAGCCCTGTCCAAAGCAGGCGTGGAGCATGCAGATCGACTCGCAGCTATGGCTGTAGAAGAAACAGGCTTTGGTAACATCGCGGACAAACGGATGAAAAACCTGTTTGCTGCTCAAGATGTGTACGCATCTGTGAAAGATGTAAAAACGGTTGGCATCATCCGTAAGGACGAAGAAAACAAGGTATGGGAAGTGGCACAGCCATTCGGTATCGTAGCTGGTATCGTCCCTTCTACCAATCCGACGTCCACGGTTATCTATAAATCGATGGTCTCCCTCAAGGCGAGAAATGCGATTGTCTTCAGCCCACATCCGTCGGCAGCCAAGTGCACGCTGGAAGCAGCGCGACTGATGGCACAGGCGGCAGTAGCGGCTGGAGCACCAGAAGGCTTGATCCATTGCGTTACCAAGCCTACGCTTCCAGCGACAAACGAATTGATGAAGCACAAGCTGACCAATTTGATTCTCGCGACTGGCGGAACGCCGATGGTACGCGCGGCATATAGCTCTGGCAAGCCTGCATACGGTGTGGGACCTGGTAACGTTCCGGTCTACATCCACCACAGCGCGGACTTTGCTGCTGCTGCCAAGCGCATCGTGCAGAGCAAAACGTTTGACTATGGTACAATCTGTGCTTCTGAGCAAGCATTGGTAGTAGAGGAATCCACCAAACACCAATTGATTGCTGCCCTGAAGCGTGAAGGCGCCTACTTCCTGAACGAGCAAGAAAAGGAAAAGGTAGCTGCCATCGTCACGATAAACGGCTCGCTGAACGCGAAGATCGTTGGCCGCTCTCCGCATGTGATCGCTCAAATGGCGGGTATTACCATCCCTGCTGATACGCGTGTCCTGATTGCGGAGGAGAACAATGTAGGTAAAGCATATCCGATGTCCGTTGAAAAACTGGCTCCGGTTCTTGCCCTCTACACTGTTCACGGCGACAGCGAAGCGTTTGCCCGTTGCCGCGAATTGCTGGAGCATGGTGGTCTTGGACATACAGCGGGTATTCACGCCCAGGATGAGAATGTCATCGCAGCGTATGGTCAAGCAATGCCTGCATCTAGAATTCCGGTCAATACAGGTACGACCTTCGGAGGAATTGGTGCAACGACTGGCGTACAACCAGCGTTCACACTTGGATGCGGCTCTTTAGGGGGCAACATCACTTCCGATAACATCGGTGTGAAGCATATGTTCAACATCAAGCGTGTTGCATTTGGTATCAAAGAAATGCCACAATCAACGCCAGCACCACAAGCTCCTGCGACACAAGCGGAAGAAGCTGTCCTACAGGCTGTCTCTTCCATGAACGTTGGCTTGAGCCGTGATGAGATCAAGAACATCATCAAATCCGTGTTAACAGAAATGACGTCTTAATGTCGTAAAACACTAAAATTTTGGAGATATAATTAAGGAGGAAATGAAAATGGCTGGAGAAATGTCCGCATTGGGAATGGTAGAAACAAAAGGTTTAGTAGGAGCAGTTGAAGCTGCTGACGCAATGGTAAAAGCAGCGAACGTAAAACTGATCGGTAAAGTACACGTAGGTGGCGGTCTCGTGACTGTTATGGTACGTGGTGACGTAGGTGCAGTAAAAGCTTCCACAGACGCAGGTGCCGCTGCTGCTGAAAAAGTAGGAGAGCTCGTATCTATTCACGTTATCCCACGCCCTCATGGAGACATTGAACTGATCCTGCCTAAACTCGAAGGGTAATAAATCCTTATGGCAGTGATTACAGAAGCATCCTTGAGAGCCATGCATAAGTCAGGCATTCCAAACCCCTTTCTCGTTGAGAAAGGGGATAAAATAACACCAGCAGCGGCAGATTTCTTGAAAGGAAGAGGGATTCAAGTGAAACAAGTTGATCAGAACCAGCAGCCTTCCACCAATCAAGCTGCCGAGGCAGTGCGAGAAATTCCTTTGGGCGTATCTAACCGTCACATTCATTTGTCGCAAGCAGATGTCGAGAAGCTTTTCGGAGCCGGACATCAATTGACGCCAATGCGTGATTTGTCGCAACCGGGCCAGTTTGCTTGCCAGGAAACAGTCACCATCGTGGGACCAAAAGGCAGCATCCACGGGGTTCGCGTTTTGGGACCAGCTCGTGGCGCGACACAAGTGGAAATTTCCAGAACAGACGGCTTTACAGTAGGTGTTCAAGCCCCTGTGCGTATGTCTGGAGATATTGAAGGTACACCAGGTATGGTACTTGTAACGGCAAAAGGGACTGTAGTAATGGACAAAGGCGTAATCGTTGCGAAGAGCCATGTTCATATGTCTCCAGCAGATGCCGAGCAATATCAAGTGAAGGATGGCGATACGCTGATTCTGGCGACGCAAAGCGATCGTCCTATCATCTATCCAGATGTAGTCGTTCGTGTACATCCGCAGTTTGCACTTGATTTCCACGTGGATACGGATGAAGGAAATGCCGCTAATTTGAAAACGGGCGACCGGGTAAAAGTGATCGGCAAGAACGGGCAATTTTACTCCGGCTAACGGAGGTTGAGCTTGATGGACATCAGAGAAATGGTGGCGTCGATTACGAAAGAAATTTTGCAATCGATGAATACAGAAAAGCAAAGCAGCACAGCGCCTCGTGTCCTGTACGTTTTTTGCGACAGCCAGGCTCATGAGGCGTTTCAGGATCATTTTATCCAACTGAAAAACCACGGGATCTGCCATGACATTCTCTTCCTGGACGGAGAAACCTCTTCCTGGTTGGGAATGCACAAGATCGAATGTGGGGGAGCAGGCAAAATTCTTACAGCAGACGAGTACGCCCCTGCCCCGTTGGAAGTGCCGAAAGATTATGTCGGTATCGTGATTCCAGAAATCGATTTGGATAATGCAGCGAGAATTGCTTCCGGTCTAAAAGGAACAATCAAAGCGGAAATCGTCTTTTCCGCGTTGGTGACGGGTAAATTCGTCATTGCTGGTTCCGATGTGCCAGGGATCAAGCGTGCAGACCGTCGTACCCTGCAAACATTGACACTGACACCTGCTTATGAAAAGCTGTTCAACCGTCACGTTGAAGGCATGAAGGAGCTGGGTGTGGAGTTTGCGGAGCAACGCCGTCTGGCTGATCGCGTGGTTTCCAAGCTGAAGTCTCAGCTACAAAAAGTGGAGACTACTAGCAAGACAGAACAACCGACATTGACTCCTTTGGATGAGCAAGAAGCCGTCTTTTCCGGGAAGCTGTTGACAGCGGATTGGATCAGATCGCAGCCTGAGCTTCGCGATACGACTTTGATCGTGAAAAAAGGTGCAATTGTTTCTCCGCTTGCTTATGACAGCATGAGAGAACGCGGCATTACGGTCAGCTATTTAGGAAAAGGGTGATCGCATGTTTTTGGGAAAAGTGATCGGCAGCGTCTGGGCCACGCAAAAAGAAGCAGGTATGGAAAATCTCAAGCTCATGGTGGTTCAGCCGATTGATTGGCGTGGCGAAGAAGGCGGACAAACCGTTATCGCAGCGGACAGGATCGGTGCGGGAATCGGGGAGCAGGTTATCGTCTCTCGTGGGACGCCTGCCCGTATCCTTTTCTCCGGCACCAGTGTGCCGATCGATGCGATCATCGTAGGCATCGTGGATTCGTTTGAGGTGCCGGGTGCCGCAGGAAGAGAGGAATAGGAATGGAACAGGAACGTTCACGAGTCATCCAGGAATTCGTACCAGGGAAACAGGTCACGTTGGCTCATGTAATCGCAAACCCTGACCCAATGCTCTATACCAAGCTAGGTATCAATGAGGCCGGTGCTATCGGCATCTTGACTTTGACGCCTACCGAAACAGCCATTATTGCCGCGGATATTGCGACAAAGGCTGCTGGCGTCGAGCTTGGGTTTCTCGATCGTTTTACAGGTTCACTGATTGTCGTAGGCGATGTATCCGCTGTTGAGATGGCAGTCGAAGCGGTCAATCAGGTGCTGAGCGAAAAACTGCGGTTTACACCGGCATTGGTGACGAAATCATGACCGGCCGTGTAATGATTATCGGTGCAATTGAAGCAGGAAAGTCTTCTCTGGTGCGGGCGCTGTTCAATGACGAACAGCCTGCCCGGAAGACACAAGCGCTCGAATATCGGGACTGGGCGATTGACACTCCGGGTGAGTACAGCGAAAACCCGATGTTTTACCGCACGCTTATGGCTACCTCTCTTGAGGCGAAGATCATTGTAATGGTGCAGGATGCTACGCGGGAGCGCAATTATTTCCCTCCTGGCTTTTCACAAGGGTTTCCACAATCGTGTATCGGGGTTATTACCAAAATGGATCATCCTGATGCAAATGTGGAGAGGGCAGAACAATTCCTGCGTCAATCGCTCGGCAATGCAAAAATTTTCCGGACCTCCTCGCTCACGAGTGAGGGAGTGCCAGAATTGCGAGCGTATTTGCAACAAATTGTAAACGAGTAAGCGTGATCAACCAGTATTACACCCCTTTCCGCCGTAGCGTGTCTGTGAGAAAATGAAGTCATATCAACTCCTAGCAGGTGAAAAGAGGTTCACATGCAATCAATACGAGAAGTGTGCAAAGCGTCCACGACGTTGAGTGATGACGACATTCGGATTGTGGAGGATCTGGCTTCCAAGCTTCAGATTTTTGCTGATCTGTCTCAAGCGGACATGTTTATCGATTGTCCAACGGTAGATCGGAGCGCTGCGATGGTAGTCGCACAAGCTGCACCGAGTACGGCACGCTCTATGTACAGTGGATCGGTCGTAGGGCATCTGGCGACGGCGATTAATGAGCCGGCCGTTATGTATTGTCTGACTACAGGCAAGCCCGTCATCGGTTCGCGTGGGGTTTCACAGGAGCAGGTCGTGATGCGACAAAGTGTCGTACCCATCACGAATGCGGCTGGAAAAACAATCGGGACCTTGATAACTGAACAAGATATATCCAAACAGGTGGAACAGGAAAAGAACGTCGAAATGCTCAAGGAAACAACAGAGCATTTAAGCGAGACGCTCATCCAGTTCGCTGTGCCTGATCTGCCCATTTCGTCGCTGTTGCACGAGGGCATGATTTTGTTTGATCAGAGTGGGGTTATCACGTACGCTAATGGCCGTGCCCACAAGCTGCTCTCCTTGATTGGCTTTGAACGGCCGGAAAAGGGAGAGAGCATCGAACGTATTTTTTCCTGGAGAGTTACCCCGGAGAATTTTGTACGCAACGGGGGTTATATTCAGGAGGAGCTGTCAAAAGGCAAACATTTTATTATGATGAAAGCGGTTTCGTCCGTCCGCAAACAAGACATTATTGGGGGATTCATTCTCCTGCGAGACATATCGGACATTCGGGAAAAAGAAAAGCAATTGATGATCAAATCCGCGGTGATCAAAGAAATTCACCACCGGGTCAAAAACAATTTGCAAACCATCTCTAGCCTGTTGCGCTTGCAAATGCGGCGTTCGCAGTCCAACGAGATTGAAAAGGTATACCGGGAAAGCATCAATCGCATCAACAGCATCGCCATTATTCACGAATACTTGGCACAGGATGGTCTGGAGCAGATTGACTTCAAAGAGATTTTAACCAAAATATCGAAAATAATCGTCTCTTCGATGAGACGTTCTGAGCAAGCTATACACGTCGTGGTGACGGGCGAATCGGTGTATCTGCCGTCCAACAAAGCAACATCGTTTGCTTTGATCGTCACCGAGCTGATTCAAAATTGCATGATTCATGGTTTTCATGAGCAGCAAGAAGGGAAAATCTCTATTGCACTGGTTGCCAAGGAGGACTTCGTGAGTCTGTCTGTGACAGATGACGGGGTAGGCATCGAGGACATGGAGCAAATCCACAAAAAGGGCCATCTCGGCTTGAAAATTGTCGATACACTGGTCAGGGAAGACCTCGAAGGCACGATGCATTTCCGCAACACTGGGAACGGAACAGAGGTTACCATACTCTATCCGATCCAAAAGGAGGATGAAGATGACACAGCCGAAGATTATGGTGGTTGATGACGAGCCGATTATTCGCATGGATTTGCGCGAGATGCTCGAAAATGAAGGGTATTTAGTGGTTGCCGAGGCGAAAAACGGAGAAGAGGCAGTCGAACAGGCCCATCGTCACAAGCCCGATCTGATCATCATGGATGTGAAAATGCCTGTCTTGAATGGAATCAAGGCAAGCAGTATCATTCGTTCCTTTTCAGACAGTTCCATTCTTCTTTTGACGGCTTACAGCCAAAAGGAACTCGTCCAGGATGCCAGAAAAGCGGGTGTGACGGCTTACTTGGTGAAGCCGGTGTCGGAGGATGACTTGATTCCCGCAGTAGAAATCGCACTCAGCCAAAAGGAAAAAGTCGTTTCCCTGAAGAAGGATATCAATGATCTGAAGCAAAAGATCGAGGATCGCAAGGCAGTGGAAAAGGCAAAAGGAAAGCTGATGAGTGCCCTATCCTTGGAAGAGGATGCGGCTTACAAATGGATGCAGCAAGTAAGCATGCAACGGCGCATGCCGCTTGTGAAGCTGGCAGAGGAAATTTTGTCGGGCGAGCAGGCCATTTTTACCCAAGACTAGTACTGACGTTATCATAAAAAGCATTGACAAGTAGATACGAAGAGAGCAAAGGCGCTTGAATCAGACCGGGAGCAAGGAACCGGCTGTTCAAGCGTTTTTTCGTAGGGCCCGTCTGACACGCCAATGGTTCAAGGAGGTTCATATGGACGAACAATGGATCCAAAGCGTCGGGATCGATGTGGGAACGAGCACGACCAAAATGATCGTAAGCCGATTGCGATTGGGTCGCATGTCCAGCACGTTTTCGCTGCCGCGTTATCAGATCGTGGAGCGACAATTGCTGTATGCGAGTGAAGTACATTCCACACCGCTCATCGGATTTGATGAAATCGACGCTGACGGAATCGGAGCGATTCTTGCAGCCGAGTACGACAAGGCACAAATCAGCTTGTCTCAAATCAAGTCCGGGGCGGTCATCATTACCGGAGAAACAGCCAGCAAAAAGAACGCACAGCATATCGTTCATCTGCTGGCGGAACGCTCCGGGGATTTCGTGGTAGCGACAGCAGGTGCTGACCTCGAAGGCGTGCTGGCGGGCAAGGGTGCTGGTGCAGAAAAACGCTCGCAAGCCATAAAAGGTGTGGTCGTCAACGTCGATATTGGCGGAGGAACAGCGAATGCAGCCTACTTCCAACGTGGCCGAGCGATTGCGACGGTAACATTCCACGTCGGAGGAAGGCTGATCCGTCTTAGTCCGCAGGGTGTCGTTCAATACGTGTCGCCGAACATTCAACAATGGCTGACGGCAAAAGGACTGCGTATTCAAGTCGGACAGGAAATCGGATTCGCGCAGCTCACAGAGGTTGCCGAACAGCTGGGACGCAGTATGCTCGATTATTTGACGGGGAAAGAGCGCCAAGTATCAGGCTTGCTCGTAGTAGGACCGCATTTGCGCGATTCCATCCCTGTTGCTGAATTGACAGTCTCAGGCGGTGTAGGTCTGCTGATGAGTGGACCTCCCGTCACAAATATTTCGGATGCGAGCCGATACGGCGATTTTGGCCCACTGCTCGGATATGTCCTCCAGCAGGAGCGCGAAAAAGGAACGTATCCGGTACAGTGGCTAGACCCGGATCAAACGGTACGGGCAACGGTAATTGGCGCGGGGATGCAGAGCACGGAGATTAGTGGTTCAACCGTGCATATCAAGCCAGAGCTGTTGCCGATCAAAAATATTCCGATTCTCAAGCTAGAGCTTACCGAGGAACAATTGGCAGATGCCACACAACTGCGACAGGAAGTGGCTTCGATCTACCAACTGGGTGAGCGCCTGTTTGAAAAAACGACAGGGATTCCTTTCGCACTCGCGATCTCCGGCATCGGGTACTGCTCGTACGCTCTGCTACAGACGCTGTCCCAAGAGCTGTCGGAGCAATACCGGGCAACTTTTCCCGAGAGTCAAACCATGGTCGTGATCTGTGAAACAGATATGGCGAAAGCACTCGGGCAGGCCTTGGCGCTGCGTTGCAAAGGGGCACCGGAAATCATTTGCATCGATCAGGTGCGTGTGGAATACGGCGATTACATCGATCTCGGTGAGCCGATCTCGGGAACGATCATTCCCGTCGTCGTCAAAACACTCGCGTTTGATGAAAGGCCGTAACGTAAGAAGGGGTGGACGTTGATGAACACGAAAACGACTGTGCTTGGACAGACCTATCAATTTCGCGATTTGAAAGAAGTTTTCGCGAAGGCTAATGAAGATAAATCAGGCGACCAGCTGGCTGGTATCGCCGCTGCTGACTCCCGGGAACGTGTAGCTGCCAAGCAAGTTTTGGCTGACCTGACATTGGCGGATATCCGCAACAATCCGATGGTTCCGGCAGAAGAAGACGAAGTATCGCGTGTGATCGAAGAAGGCATCAACGAAAAGATTTACAACGAAATCAAAAACTGGAGCGTAGCTGAGCTGCGCGAGTACATCTTGAGCCATCAAGCAGGCGATAATGAACTCAAGCGAATCAGCCGTGGCTTGTCCAGCGAGATGATCGCAGCGACTGCCAAGCTCATGAGCAACCTGGACTTGATCACGGCTGCGTCCAAGATTAAAGTTGTGACGCATGCCAACACAGCAATCGGTCATAAGGGCGTACTGGCTTCTCGTGTACAGCCGAACCATCCATCCGATAACGTACAAGGCATCAAAGCGTCTCTGTACGAAGGATTGAGCTACGGAATCGGCGATGCGGTCATCGGGATCAACCCGGTTATCGATACAGCCGACAGCGTCAAGGATATTTTGAACATGACCAAAGACGTGATGACCAAGTTTGATATCCCGACGCAAAACTGCGTATTGGCTCACGTATCCACACAAATGCGTGCCATCCGTAATGGGGCACCAGCAGACTTGATCTTCCAAAGCTTGGCAGGCAGTGAAAAAGGAAACAAGGCATTTGGTATTGATGTAGCACTGCTGGATGAAGCAGATGAACTGATGCGCAAAGAAGGCACCTCCTACGGGCCGAACTTCTGGTATTTCGAGACAGGTCAAGGCTCTGAGCTGTCTGCCGAGGCGCATCACGGCATGGACCAGGTAACGATGGAAGCGCGCTGCTACGGACTTGCTCGCAAGTACAATCCATTTATCGTAAACACAGTAGTTGGCTTCATTGGACCTGAGTATTTGTACGACAGCCGCCAAGTAATCCGCGCTGGACTGGAAGACCATTACATGGGCAAAATGCACGGTTTGCCGATGGGCTGTGACGTATGCTATACGAACCACATGAAGGTCGATCAAAACGACATGGATAATCTCGGCATTTTGCTCTCGTCGGCAGGCGTTAACTTCGTGATCGGCGTAGCGATGGCAGACGATGTCATGCTCAACTATCAATCGACGAGCTTCCATGATATTGCAGCATTCCGTGAAGTGATGGGACTGCGACCTGCTCCTGATTTTGAAAAATGGCTGGAGAAAATGGGCATCATGGAAAACGGTAGGCTGACTGCAAAAGCAGGCGATCCGACAATCTTCATGTAAGATCAGGAGGTGAAAGACGGATGGAACAACAATTAGATTTCTTAGTAGATAAAGTAGTAGCCGAGCTGCAAAAGAAGCTGGGTGAGGCCACAGAACAAGCTCCGTCACCAAAAGCAGAGACAGGCTTGATTCAACTGAGATCGGAGACAAAGGCAGAGCCAGTAGCGAATGCGACAGCCGCACCGACAACGGCTCCTGTAGTGAACGAGCAGCCTGCTCCATCAACAGAACCAGAGAGAACCACACATGTACCGAATCCGAAGTACAAGGAAGGCTTGGATGAACTGCTGTCCAGCACGCCAGCGCGCATCGGGGTTTGGCGTACAGGTGTGAGACCTTTGACCAAAACCATGCTCGAATTGCGTCGTGACCATGCTGCGGCTGTAGATGCTGTATACGGTGAAGTCAGTCAAGCGGTGCTCGACCAGTTCTCTCTGTTCACAGTAGAAACACAGTATGACAACACGGAAAACTATCTAAAGCGCCCAGACATGGGACGTATCCTCACCGAAGAAGGCGTACGCTTGCTGCAAGAGCGCGGTCAAAAGAAGCCACAGGTACAAATCGTCGTTTCAGACGGCTTGAGTGCCGCTGCGGTGGATGCGAACCTGAAAGACGTGCTTCCATCTCTGATGGACTCTCTAAAAAGCTACGGACTGACCTGCGGCACTCCGTTTTTTATCAAGGGCGGACGCGTAGCCAGCATGGATCACGTCGGCGAGATTTTGGAGCCAGAAGTATTGGTGCTCTTGATCGGAGAACGACCAGGACTGGTTACGGCACATTCCATGAGTGCGTACATGTGCTACCGTCCACGCAAAGGTATGGTAGAATCAGAGCGTACAGTGATCTCGAATATTCATCGTCAAGGTACATCTCCGGTTGAGGCGGGTGCCCACATCGGGACTATTCTCTCCAAAATGCTGGAGCAAAAAGCAAGTGGTGTAAAACTAGTCTTGTAATAGAACCAATGACGACGAGGAGGATTCTACATGACATTCCGCAGAAAAAAAGTAGCCGTAATCGGTAGTGGTTTTACGGGAGCGACAACTGCGTTCATCATGGCGCAAAAAGAGCTGGCTGACATCGTATTGGTGGATATCCCACAATTGGAAAACCCAACGAAGGGGAAAGCACTTGACATGATGGAGGCTTCTCCCGTTCTCGGCTTCGATGCTAGCATTACAGGTACTTCTGACTACAAAGACATCGAAGGCTCCGATATCGTAATCATCACAGCAGGGATTGCTCGCAAGCCAGGTATGTCTCGCGACGACTTGGTAGCAACCAATGCATCCATCATGCGCTCTGTTGCTGAGCAAGTGAAAACATATGCACCAAACTCCATCGTACTCATCCTGTCCAACCCGGTAGATGCGATGACCTATACATTCTACAAAACGTCCGGCTTCCCGAAACACCGCGTAATCGGTCAATCCGGCGTACTGGATACAGCTCGCTTCCGTACGTTCGTAGCGATGGAACTGAATGTATCCGTAAATGACGTAACAGGCTTCGTATTGGGCGGCCACGGGGACGACATGGTGCCACTCTTGCGTTACTCCTACGCTGGCGGCATCCCACTGGAAAAATTGATCCCACAAGATCGTCTGGACGCTATCGTCGAGCGTACACGCAAAGGCGGCGGCGAAATCGTAGCTCTCTTGGGCAACGGTTCCGCTTACTATGCACCTGCGGCAGCTCTGGTAGAAATGGCAGAAGCGATCTTGAAAGACCAGAAGCGCATCCTGCCATCCATCGCTTTACTCCAAGGCGAGTATGGCTACAACGATATCTACCTGGGCGTACCAACTCTCTTGGGTGGAAACGGTATCGAGCAAGTCATCGAGCTGGATCTGACTGCTGCTGAGAAAGCAGCCTTGGATAAATCCGCAGATTCCGTTCGTGCGGTTATGAAAGTAGCTATGCCATAAGCACAGTATGAAAATGAAAGCTTCGCCAGATATCTTGGCGGAGCTTTTTTTACAATGTGGATAGAGTAGCTGTAGTGGAGGGAAGAAGCGGATTTCCAGTCTACGCTTCGGCCTACGCCCTGCTGGGGCGGGTACTGTTCGCTCCGAAATAAATAGCGGGAGCGCTTCAAAAGTAGAGTTTCGAGGCTGTATTCGCATGAAAACTGATTCAACTGATTCAATCGAGTGTAATTGTCACGAAGTGCAAACACCTGTAAAACACTGGAGGAATTGTGCGAAGAGTGACGAACTAGATTACAGAAATGTTAAGCATTGTAAAGAAAAATCTTTCAAAAAAATATATTTTATTGTAAAATTAAGGAAAAAAGTAGGGGTTGATTCTTTATGGGGGGCTGCAAGGGACAATGCACTGGTCGCTGCGGTCAGAAATTGAAAGACACCGTAGAGAGTGCGGCTATACCTTGAGTAAATTAGGTGAATTAACAGGCATCAACCATGGGAGTTTAAGCGAAATCTTGAACGGAAATCCACCGCGGGCTATGACCATTGGTCAATTGGATGCGCTAGCGGCGGTGTTTGGTCGCGAGCCAGGTTGGTTGTACGAATTGTATACGGAAGAATGCATAACAGAGGGGCGAATATCGCGCCCTCGGTTGATACCTTATTTAGTTCGATGCGCGGAGGTTGGGCGGAAAGATTGCATAGAAGAGGTTGTTCCTAAATTGTTGGACAACCCTAAAAATATTTCGACTCTCTTTTTAGTGGCGGAACAGCTATATGAAAGTGGGAAACAAAAAGAGTCCGTACCTTTTTATCAGGCTGTCGTTGATAGCGAGAAGGATGGACATTCTGACCAATTCGTAATGAGTCAGTATCGATTGTTTCGGGCTGCACTCGGGACCAATTCTGAAGAAAATGGGGAGGCAGTTATTCGGTTTGCTCCCTATCGGAATAGGCTTCCTGAGAACTATCAGTTGGATGCTTTATTTCAATTAGCGCGGGTTTGTTTCGCTTTACAGAAATGGAAGAAATCAGAGCAGTATGCTGATGAGTTGCGGTTTCTTGCAGAAACGATTTATATACATGAGTTGGATAGGGTGAAAAGAAACAAAAAGAGTGAACTGCCTGAGACAGAAAGGCCTCTTGTGTATTACTACGCTATGGGTCATTTATACAAAGGCGGAACATTGGAAATGCAAGGAATGTATGAGCAAGCCAAGCCGTATGTACAAGTTTATGCTGATTTAGGATGGTTTGAACTACTGGATGAAGCGGGATACCAAGAGGTAGAGCGATTCCGGGTTTGGGCTAAGGCTAATTTATACACATTAGAGGTATTGGCTGGCAATTCCACCATCATTGAGGAGTATACCGACTATCTTGAAAGTCTTCCCTCAAATGAAATACTTCCTGGTTTAATTTCTATTATAAAGTCAGCTAATATTTATAATTTTTGTGTGGATGAGATATTAGAGCGCTTTTCAATGCACATCGCCAATTTTGATCAATTTACCGACGCAATTCGTTTGGACAGGCATCTCCGATTTCGATATCAGACAGCCATCTATGAATTCGGTAAAGGGCGACCACAGAAAGGGATTGAAGAAACGATATGCTGTCTTTCTTTAGCCAGTTTGATAAATCGCTTTGAAGATGCTCTTAAATGCGTAGCGTTATTTGAAGAGTACCGGCAACATGCTTCTCCAACACAAGTGGAGCGATATCAAAAGATTGTAACGGGCAGAAAAAAGGAGAACCTTCTTTCTAAAAAGAATTAGATAGTAATACCTGTAACCTTGTTATATGCTGTTTTTCGGCAGATTTATACAAAATCAAGGAGGTTACATCTATGAAAAGTTTCTTTCTAACACTGCTTATGTTTCTAGTTTTATTTACTGGTTCTCCATTCACGGAGAAGCCCAATCATATCAGTGTAATTATGTATGAGCATGGATCAGAAGGTTAAAGAATTGACACTGAAGGAATAGGTAATTAAATAGAATGTAGACCGAAAAACATCCCATCGGAGGGATGTTTTTTTCTATTCAATTTTTCTTAGTCGGTTAATTTCTGCACATCCCTGTATAGTAATTATATGTAATAAATTGTAAAAGAGAGGGGGCGTTGGATATTACTGCTATCGCAAATATTTTAGATAGGGATGTTTCATTTCACCCTGGAAACTCCCCCAAAAGAGGCGCAGCATCAGCCCCTAAAAGTAAGTGTACAATCCGGGGTATGGTAAAGGAAATCGGTTGCCACTTAGAGTTGGATAATAGAATCGAACAGCTACGACGGGAAATGATGGAGTTGGCGGGAAAGTACGGTCTCTCACATGATAAAGTTTTGGCTGTAAGCCAACAATTGGATAAATATATTGTCATTGCACAAAATAGACTAAAAACAGAAAAGTAAGTCCTTCGCACACCTCAAGGCCTCCAAAACCCTCCATTAAACTATTATCTATCTAGGTAATTGCCAACTGTTGACATATTTAAATCGTAGTTTCGAACTGGATTACGAATTGATAGGAAGGCCAAATGGTATATATTAAAAAAATAGTAAACTGGAGGACGGGTCCAAGGGATGATTCTTTATGGGGGGCTGCAAGGGACAATGCATCGGTCGCTGCGGTCAGAAATTGAAAAATGCCGGAGAAAGCACGGTTATACATTAAGCAAGCTAAGTGAATTAACGGGAATTAACCCTGGTAGCTTGAGTGAGATTCTTAATGGAAATCCGCCGCGGGCTATGACCATAGGGCAATTAGATGCGTTCACCAAGGTATTTGGATGCGAGCAGGGTTGGTTATATGAATTATACCCGGAAGAATGTTTGTCAGAGCAGAGAATTTCGCGCCCACGATTAATACCGTATTTGGTTCGATGCGTGGAGGTTGGGAGAAAGGATTGCATAGAGACTGTTGTTTCCATATTGTTAGAGAATCCGAAAAACATCTTGATTCTGTTTGCCCTTGCAGAACAGCTATATGAGAAAGGGCAACTGAAAGAGTCAGTGCCCTTTTATGAATATGTCATTGAGAATGAGAAAGATAGCTATTCTGACCACTTTGTAATGAGTCAGTATCGGTTATTTCGTTCTGTACTTGGGACAAATGCAGAAGAAAATTGGGAGAATGTGATTCGGTTTTCTCCGTATCGAAATAGGCTTCCAGAGAACTACCAACTCGATGCTTTATTCCAATTAGCACGGGTCTGTTTTGCTTTGCAAAAGTGGAACAAATCAGGAGAGTACGGTGACGAGTTACGGCTTCTTGCAGAAACTGTTCACATGCATGAATTGGACAGGTTGAAAAGAAACAAAAAAGGGGAACCCCTGAAACCGGAGCGCCCTCTTGTCTATTATTACGGAATGGGACATTTATATAAAGGTGCAGCACTGGAAATGCAAGGACTGTATGAAGAGGCGAAGCAATATGTGCGAGTTTACGCTGATTTAGGATGGTTTGAATTACTTGATGAAGACGGACGTAAAGAGGTAGAGAGATTCAAGGTATGGGCAAAGGCGAACTCCTATACATTGGAGGTATTATCTGGGAATACAGACGTCTTAGAAGAGTATGTAGACTATCTTGAAAGTCTGCCCACCAATGAATTACTTGCTGGTATGATTTCTATTATGAAATCAGCAAATACCTACCATTTTTGTGTAGATGAGATATTGGATCGCTTTTCTTCGCAAATTGCTAGTTTCGATCAATTTACAGAAGCAATAGGATTAGATCGACACCTCCAGTTTCGGTATCAGACAGCCATTTATGAGTTTGGTAAGGGGCGGATCGAGAGAGGGATTGAAGAAAGTATATATTACCTTTCTCTAGCGGATTTGATGAATCGACATGATGAGGCTCTTACATAAATAGCATTGTTTGGATGGTTAGGGAATTTGAATAGGCAAATAGGTAACCAAAACGAGTTAGGTGGCTAGCATCCTGTTAGGTCATTGTAAATATGCCGTAGATTGATGAAACATCCTCTGCCAGGATGTTTTTTTATTCTATTTTTTGCAGTTGGTAAAAACCTGCATATCAATTTATGGTTAATTATGTAATAAATCTCAAAATGAAGGAGGCGGGAGATGAAGATATTCCATGAATAATAGAAATCTAAGAACATCTCTAAAAAGAGAAGCCACAGGTGCCACTAAAACCAAGCGTATAATCCGGTGGTAAAGGAAGGAGGGTGAGTCTTATAGCAGCAATTGCATTTAAAAAGGGCGTTCCACCCCTTCGCCAGGTTAAAGGAACGCCCGCAGGAGGAGCAGTTACAGCTCCTATAAGTAAATGTATCATGCTACCTCTAGATCGAGAAGGAGTAACCTATCACGATATTGAGCATTTGAAAAAAATTGTGGAACAATTGCGAGAACAATTGGTGCAATTGTATTTAGAGAAGAATGATTTCTTGGATGATGAAGTCGTGGAATTAAGTCAGCAATTGGATCAGTACATTCTGGTCATTCAATCAAAAAATGATGAATCGATGAATGAGTGAATACACAGAGAAACACTGATCTACAATGATTTAACGATGCTCAGAATGGATTTAGCTTAGGTAAAAGGTTAATAAAACCGTGCAGAAATAGAAAAATGGTATATAAGAAAAATATTAAGAGGGGGTAGGTTATAAGCATATGGTATTGTTTACCTACTGTTTAATGGAAAAAGTAAGGATAAATGAATCGTTTTACTGGATTTATCTTTATATATTTGGAAAATAATTCTATTATACTGTCGTTTCTACCAAAAAATAGAAAAGTGAGATGGGTTTTTTGATTTTTACTAAAAAAATTAAAAACTATTTGTTAGCTACCTTGGTTCTGGGCGTATCTATCACATCATTGTCTACATTTAACACCGTATTGGCAAAAAAAGAGGTCACCAGTATCGAGGATTTGGAAAATTACGCCGTAGAGGAAAATGTAAACATTATGTTGTATGATGAAAACGGGAAAATTGAAAACGAGTTCCATGCTGATGGACTTGAAGTAACCTATGAGTATAAGAATGGCAAAATGAAATCTTCCAAGGACAACAAAGGCAAGAAACAGATATACATTGCTAACGACGATTTTGTTGAAGTTGTTGAGTACGAGGATGACAAAGAAGTTTACAGACGCGGTCTCTCATTTAAACAATATAAATTTCCCGATATTACACCAGAAGAAAGAAAGAAAGAAAGAAAGAAATTGGATCAAGAAAAAATTCAACAAACGAAAGAGTTGGATGGGTCCTTAAGCCCACTTAGCACGACTAGTTATGAAAATTATTACGTAAACGGTGTTTTAATGAATGATATTGCCGTTTCTAGACCGAATTCCTCCACCGATTATTTTACTTACGCTTACTCAATGAGTGAAAGTGAAATTCAACAATTTTTTGAGACTAAAAACTCTATTTTGAAATCTGCCGTACAAATCTGGAAAAAGGATTCGAGTGGTAATGTTTATAACACAGGTAGAACAATTGTCCCTTCGAAAGCAATTGCCACAGCAGCTACAACCCATTTTATGAATCCAAAAGTAATCATTGCCGCTTTGCAAAAAGAGTCTAGTTTGGTTAGTGCCGCACCCGGTACCGTGAGCCACTCATCCCGTCGCTTCTATTACGCTATGGGATATGGTGCAACAGACAGTGGTGATATCAACGGCACAAGCGGCTTTGATGTTCAAATCGACAAAGGTACAAAACTGTTCAAAGACCTTTGGGCGCAAGCACCTGTTACTCAACCCGCCCTGTTTAGTGGTATCAATTATAACAAAACTGTTACTTCAAACGGTGTAACCTACAAAAACTACATCTGGACAAAGAACTGGGGAACTTGGGCGTTGTACAAATATACACCTCATGCTTTGGACATTAATCTGCTCCCAACAATCGGTGGAGGTAACTATTTGTTCTATCAAATATTTAAGGGATATTGGGGAACAGATTGGACATAACAAGATTGGGAAGCAACCTTCATTAAAGAGTGAAGGTTGCTTCCGCACATAGAGGAGGGTAAGATATGATTCATGCTCGATATATAACCTTATTTTTTGGGGTGATCTCTTTTTTTGTGTTGATCATGGGGTGCTCCGAACGTACTGGTACCCCGGTGAGCGAAACAAATTTGAAATCTATTTTTCCAAAAGAACAACTAAAAGAAATATGGGTACAACTCTATCGTGAAGACTCGATAAAAGCTCAACCAGAACTAATTGCTGAGTACTTCGAAGATCCAGACTTAAACAAAATCCTGAATTGGATACATGAAGGGGTAATAAGCGACTTTGAAGGAACCATTGCTTCCCTGTCTATATTGCAGTTTGAATATGGAACGAAGGAAGGTGCGGCAGAGGCCAAATATATAATGTACGCCGCAACCAAAGAGGGGGGGTACTACATCAAACCATTCAACATAACTCCTCATTTTAATCTTGATTCCTACAAACAAGAAGATGGAGACAAATTAATATCCTTATTGGGCAAAACAGAGTGGTACAAAGTTGAAAGAGCGCCCTTTTGATTTATAAATCTTGAATAAAAGTATTTAAGGAAAGTGCTCATTAATTCGTGATCATGTTGGCTATAACAAATCAGTTTATACTACCAGTGTAATGGCAAAAGCAGAATAATAAGGCGATCAAGGTAATCAGACTGAAAGGTTTTTAGAATGATTTAAGAAAGAAATGTTTTTATGTTCCCCTTTTATTTTAAGCAAGAAATAGGGTGTCTTATTTGCCACCTAACGTTCTTTGGTGGAATTGTACGGTACTTCAACCATACCTTAGTCTTTAAACTCCGTTAAAATCTGAGACACGTGCATAGCATCCACCAATGTCGCAAGACGGCATCGAGCAAACAAGCTATATGGGCATGGATCTTGTCCATTGCTTCTGTGGTGAACACGGGATGCTCGCTGCCTACCAGGGCCAACTGGTGCTCAATATAGTCTCTTGTTTCCTGAACTTCTAATCCACTCAAGTGAAAACGGACGTTCATCCGTTGCGTTATGGTAACGATCTGCCGGACGCTGTTTGAAACTGTTATGCACTTTTTGATTGTAAGCGACTTCCAACCATGCAGTAAAAAAACCGGTTCAAATCCTACAAGGTCTGAATTTTTCCCTGTTCGATAAGGTCTTAGGCTTCTGGAACAAAACTCTGGTCAACAAAAGTACCAAGGCGAGCACAAATGCGTGCAAAATGGATGGAGGAATAGATTGCTCCATTGTCGACATAAATCATTTGAGGATCGCTTTCTTTAAGCAGTCTTCTAATCTTGGGACACGCTCTTCAAGGTAAAACTGCCCATGTACGATGTAGCGAGAATAGTCGTCGATTGACACGACGAAGTATGCCATCTTTTTCTTACCTGTTTTTTCGGACTTCGGCAAATAGAGCGTATGCTGGACATCGCCTTGCCAACAAGCTCCTAATGAATGCCGAACCAAAGACTGTTGGAATGACTGGAAAACCTGAGGAAATCAAAAAAACCTTAGGAGAACCCTCTAGAGAGTTTATGGATGACTCAGGTGATCATACGTTTATATTGGAATATGAAAACAATGGAAACCTACTAAGATTTACGTTTGATTCAAAAGAAAGTCCAGTAAAGTATGTTACCCTTCGAGTCCAATAAGCTAGACTATCTGGCTTATTGGGGCCTGAATTCTTAAAAATTAGCCCATAAAAAAGAGACGGTTCTCCCGCCTCTTCTTTTACTTGTGTAACCCAGTTAACTCTGTTTTTTTACCATTCCGTTTCCGTTTTGTGTTCAATGACTGGCAATACTTTTGGTTCAATAGCTTTCATCATTTCTTTCAGTGAATTCTCGGTGATCGCTATTCCATCATTTTGAAGTTGTCCTCTAGCCTGTGTTTCTGCGATCACATCGGTCACTTGTTGTTTTGAGACATTTTTAGATGCTGCAATTTCCACAACAGTTTTACCTTTTGCTAATTCTTGTTTTAATTCTGTCGGGCTGATTTTTAGTAAAGCAAACAGTTTTTCATCGTTTAAAAAGTTATCAGCTCTATAATCAGGCTTACCATTTATAGAGAATAGGCCCTCTACTTTAATGTTTGAAGGTGTATCAGAAGGTGTATCAGCTGTAGGAATACCTACGATCTTAGTAAGACTAATAGTATTGTCCTGAACAAAAACCTGGAAGACCGGTTGATCGAACATCTCATTGGTGTAATTCAACATCCATGTTTTTTGATTTGGATTCTCCATTTGCTCGATAGCAACCTGGTACGTTTCGACGTTGCCATACATTTTATCAATAAGATCATTTACCTTCGCCTTGATTTGCTGATCGGTTAACGTAATGAGTGACTCCTCCTTCGGCTCCCAATTCTCTTGAATCACGTGTTCAATCTCATCCGTACTACCGTTTGTATGGAGGGTAATCTTTTTGCCGGTTCCTCCTTTTTCCTGTAGTACGATGCTTGTTTGCTTCACGTTGATTACATTTTTCCCTTTGGATACATCACCTTGAACGTTGCTTGCATCGATAATCTCAAACGATTTTGTTTCAGGATATGCGAGATACAGCTTCTCAAGCGTTGATTTGCCAACCTCATCCACCTTGACTTGTTCAGCAGTCATGGGTGTTCTTGGAGGCGTGTCAATCGCGGCAGAAGCCGCAAATGCTGCAGCTGGAATCAAAATCGCAGTAGCAACCATTCCACCAATTAATCGTTTTTTCATAATTACTTCGCTCCTTTTTTGTTGTAAATATTGTGAATCGGATTGTTCTATTTGTTTTCAGAATAAGCAGCTTACACACTATATTGCCTCTTTACTGGAAAAAGGTTCGGTTCATATCTTATTTTTTTCTATCATGAGCAGGGCCCATCCAGCCAAACGCGGATTTACAATGATAAGCGGTGTAAACGGTTTTCGGTGTCAGTGGTTCTTTAGTATTATTTATTACACTGGTAAAATATGTAATCACATACAGATAAACAGTTTAATTGATTGGGAGGTAAGAGCATGAAAAAGTCTGCTAAAGCTGCAATTCTACTACTTGGGGCTATTGTGCTTACTGGCGGTATTTGGACTTCCAACACTTACGCTTCGGTTAATGAGGAAAATGAAGGAAAAGAAATGGTTCAAATCTATTTGGAAGCTCTTGAGAACGGTGACACTCCAACTATGGTTCAATACACAATTGATGAGCGTTTTGATAATGATAAAGACAAACAGAAAGTGTACGAAAGATTTGGTACTCAAAAGATGGATATAGATATGGATTCCGTATCGGTAGAAAAGATTGAAGATGAAAAAATGAGTGTTACGTTTCATTATTCGAACGAACATGTTTCGGAAAATATAACTCTTCCAGTTGTTAAAGAAAATAATCAATGGAAAGTAGTAATTGAAAATAGAAGATAGTACAACAGCAATCTCTGAACGAGTTTTCGAAGCCGATTGGCCTGAATAAAAACACGTGGGAGGTAACTGTATGAAAAAAAGAAATGTAATTCTTTCTGGTCTTTTTTTAGTCGGCGTTGTCTTCGTAGGTAGTAGTTTATACGCGAGTGAAGACATAGAATCGTATATAAAAGGTAATCACATGAAGGCAATTCATGCTATGGGAATCGAAGTGAAAGATCAAAAATTGGAAAATATGGCTACTATAACTGATGCGAACGGCAAGAAATGGGTGTTCAATGAATTTACAAAAAGTACGAACCTCATAGAAACAATGAGAGAAAAATATGAAGAGGATGTAGCTGGTCCGTTTATTAGCGTTCAGGACGAAATTATGCAAGAGTACGCTAAACCTGGCGATTCCATTCCGACTATTCTGTTGGATGAGACATTAAAAGAAGGCTATTTCGCGTTCATTAGAGAAGATGGGGAAGCCTTATCCTTCAAAATCAAGTATGACAATGGGTCATGGGAATACGAGTTGGAAAAATAATATCGAAGTTGTTTCTAGTTAGCCATGTAGCTCTACTACTGATTTATCATTATGGTTGAAAGGGGAGCACTAACGATTAACATTAAACATTTTAAATCTACGAAAAAAATAGCACTAGCTACTATTGGTTTTATAACAATTGCAGGACTTGCTGTTTACTATATAAATGACATAAAAAAACAGAGTTTTCTTTATTCCAGTGATACAGATTATAGAATAGTTTCTGGTGAAGCAATGTTTACTGAGACATTCACTGACGTGAAGGGTCTCGCTGAAAATGCAGATATCATTGCCGAAGCTGAAGTTATTTCTCAAAAAAATAACCCTAATTATGAAAGACTAGATGTATATACAGTCTCTGAATTAAGATTAACGAAAGTCTATAAAGGTGAAGTAGAGATAGATGATACAGTATCTGTACTGGAAACTGGAGGGGAATTCGATGAAAAAGAGGTGACCAAATATTTCTCAGGAAAGCCAGGATTTGAATTGAATGATGATCTTGGTGATCCTGGAATAATAACGGTAGGGCTTGCAGGAAGTATTCCTATGAAAGAAGGAAATACATATTTTGTTTTCTTAACAGAAGATGACGATGACGTCTATAACATAGTAGGGTCCGTTCAAGGAAAGATTAAAATTAATAGCGAGAACACTTTGGTTTCACAAGTTTCTCCAGAGACAATAGATCAGCATGGTGATCTTTATTTCCTCCAGGAAAGTTATCAAGGGCAGAATATTTCTGAACTTAGAAACGAAGTTGAACAACTCATTGCCTTCTCTCCCAATTAGCTCGCCATAGGTTCTCTCAACCGCAAGATCATTACGAAGTAGATAGAAAAAGGAGATCACGGATAATTACAAAGGAAACCGGGAGCCTTGTGCTCCCTATTTTTGTTGTAATGGCATAGAGGAGCATATTTTTTGTTCAGAGGACGGGTTTTTCCATGTTTCATATTTTTTCGCCTAAGTAACGTGAACCAAACTCCGCGTTCTCGTGAATATACAGTAGAGAAAAAAGAGGGGAGGGAACGCTGTGGATGAGTGGGAGTTGATTGCCAAATGCCAAGAGAACGAGCCTGAGGCCTTTGAACAATTGGTCAAGCCCTATCTGGCGATGGCATATCGGACAGCGTACTTGATCATTCATGACAAGCATCTGGCGCAGGACGCCGTTCAGGAAGGGCTCATCGAAGCGTATCAGCACATAGATCGACTCGATCAAAAACGGGGAATGGCCTTTCGCAATTGGCTGTACCGGATCATTACGTTTCGGGCTTTGAATCTGGTACGCAAGCAGAAGCCTGTGGTGGAATACGAAGAGATGATCCCGGAAGAAGCGATGACGCCGTTGGACAACGTGATCCAGCGAGAGGAGCAGCGGCAAATATGGCAGGCGATTCGCAGCATGAAGGCGGAGCATCGCGCGGTCATTATTCTTTACTATTACGAGGGCTTCAGCGTGTCGGAGATCGCCAAAATTACGGGTTCCTTTGAGGGGACGGTCAAATCACGGATGCACAAGGCCAGGAAGCTGATCGCACAACAATTGGACAAGGGTTGCATTTCATCTGATTTTTTGCGGGAAGGGGCAATGACTCATGACTAACGAGGAGAGGCAAATCCAAGAGACGCTTAGGAAAGTAGCGGGAACTGTCGAGATACCGAGTTTTCAAATGCCATGCCAGAATAACGCGGTGCAGGTGAGAAGGCGGCCATTTTACCGTAGCAAAAAATGGACATCCATCGGCATCGCTTCCGCTGTCGTACTCGGGCTGCTCGGAACCATGCAAGTGTCCCAAACGTTTGCGGCCTATGTCAAATCGATTTTTGCTCAAGAAGGGTTCGATGAAGGAGTGCAACAGGCGGCGAGACAAGGCTTCTCCGAAACATCGAATCTTTCTGTTACCGATCAGGGGATTACCTTGGAGGTAAAGGAAATCATTGCTGATCCGGCGCAGGTAGTAGTAGCTTTAATGATAAAACAGTCGGATGACAAGCCGTTGCTCCCTACATATCTGTCAGCGACAAACGCAGAATCCAATAGCGTTGAATTGGTGGATGCCAAAGGGGAGGTCATGACTGACAAGTGGGGAACTACCTTTGAAGAAAATGTGGGATTCGTCCGGTTTATCCTCGGGGAAAAAGCACAAGAGCCCCTTCCGAAAACGTTGTCGATACATTTTGATGAAATCGGTGATAGAAAAGGAAACTGGAAGCTGCAAGTTCCGATCACGATGGCAAAAACAACGGCCGCAACGACTGTGCTGCCTGTCAATCAAACGCAAGTGACGAAGCATGGATTGAAGATGACCCTGCACCAGATCGTCAACACGCCAACGGCAACCCGAATTGAGCTGGAGACACAATGGACAGACGCGGCCAAAAAACAATTGGAACAAGAAGCAAAACAGCTATCCGGAAAGACGACGAACCCCGATTATGCTCCATTTCTTCCGTATCAGCAATATAGGCTGGGATATTACTTCGAGGGAGCAGATGGCAGCAAGGGAAAGGAAAGAATCATATATAATTCGTATTCCATTGATCGCTATGGGCATTTTTGTTGGATCAATGACGACGATCCGTTGCCAAAAGGCAAAGCAGCGACACTGGTCATAAATAGCCTCCATAAGGCAATCCCGTATGATATGAGTGTCACCTTCCATCCGGAGGAATTGAACAAGAAGCCAGTGATCCAACAAGTGGGAGAAGATATCTTTGCGTTAAAAAGTATCAAATTAGTAAAAGATGAAGATTCGGGAAAACGGGAAATGGAAATGGAGATCGATGTACTTTCCAAAGATATTACGAGAATTTATTTGCCTTGGTGGGTACTTCAAGATGGGCAGGGGACAACCTACCGGGCTAAAATGGGTCATCAATCCAAGGGACCCGTTGATCAGTCAGGACGCGAGCGAGCAACGTACAAAATTCGGCTGGAGGACAGCGGTCATTGGGAAGGAGGGGAAATAACCAAGCTCCCGGAGAAGCTTACCCTACGACTAGATGCTGTTCAGAAAAAATATCCGCTAGAGTGGAGAATTCCAGTTACCAATCAATAAAGAAGAAAACCGCCCGGGTACAAGGGCGGTTTTTTCTACGTTATTTCGCGACCAACTGCGGCTCTTTCTGCCCAAGTCGGATCGTGGCTTCGCTCGGAATCCACATGCCTGTGTTCTCGTCACGTCCTTGCAGGACTACCGTCGGGTTTGCTTTGCCCATCTGTTCGGCACCTTTGGCAATTTGCTGCCCAATTTTGCCGCCCTTGACGCGGTTCACGACGAGCACGAGTTTTACGCTGTCGAGTTCAGTCATCATCTCGAAATCACCGTTGCTATCGCCCGCGATTAATATAGGGCCATGACCATACTTTTTCACCAATACATTCTGGATCACTTCCGTTTTGCCGTGGGCTACCGTGATCGGGTAGTCAGGCTGGTACACATTCGTGATCCGTCCGTTTTCTGTTTTCAGACGCATACCGATGATGTTCTCCGCTGGGAGATTGTAGCCATATTTCGGGAGAGTGGCGAAGACACGAACGACATCCTCCAAGGAGGCACTCACGACATATACGTCGATGCCATTGGCACGCAGCGTGTTCATCAGGTTTGCTACTTCGGAAGTGAGGCGCAGGCCTGTTGTATGAGAGGCTTTCACCACGCCTGCTTTGCCTGCCAACGATTTCGGGCTCGTCCAGGTTACTTTTTCAATCGCCATGCCCAGGCCCAGATCATTGGATGCTTCCGCCAACTGTTGAACTTCTTCCACTGTCATGTTCGTGAATAGGTAGAGGATCCACGGATAGCCAATCGAGGTGCTGTGTGTATCGTTGATCGCTTCGTACAAGAAAAACAGCTTGGCTTTGAAATCTGCGAATTGCTCTGTTGCTGTCACTTCCTCCAGCGACTTCGTTCCTTTAAGACCTTGATAATTTTGATATAAGTACGTGTAGTCTGCTACGAGATCAGTCGCGATGGCATCAAGTGTGACAGGCTTGCCGTCGACATTTTTATACGAATCGGAAAACGGTCCTTCTGGTACATTCGTGCGGATAACCTTCCCGAATTCTTCTGGTGTGAGCTTGTAAGCCAAATGGTTGATCTGATAGACAAGCAGCGCTTCCTCTGTGTCATGCATGATGCTCGTATTGTCCCAGTCAAAAACGGCATACGGTTTCTTTTTGGCATTGTAGGAGGCACTCTTGATGCCGTTTTTCTCAATCAATTCGTGGACGGCTTGATAAGTCGCAGGTGCCCATTTCCCCTTGTCGAGCATCTGCACGTTGGTGTCCTTGGCCAATGCTGGCATCTGCATCGCGAGTAGAGCGACGATCATCAGCATGGTCAGCCACCACGTTTTGGGTTGTGTTTTTCTGTGTGACATGTTGTCATCCCCTTCTTCTTTTTCTAGATCCCCCAAATGAAAACGTTATCATTTTTTCAAAAGAAAAAGGCCTTCCCCACGCCTATTGATAAAGCGCGGGTAGAAGACCTCATTGTCTTAAGCGTTTTCATTTGTATTCTAATCATACTAAATTTAACAGCAAAAGCAAGAAGATTCCGATAAACATAATAAGGGCAGGACTAACGAACCAATCTAGCGAAGACAGAAGAGTTGGCAAGAAAAAAGTGGATATAATCTAACCATAAGATAGATGAAAAGGAATGATTCTGACATGACGTTGATAGCATCCAGCAAAGCCATTTTGATGAATTGCCTTGCATTACAAGCGAATGAGACGTTTTTAGTGGTAGCCGACGAGCGGAAGCGGGACATCGGTGAGGCGATCTGGGAAGCCGGTAAACAGCTCGGGGCAGAAGCGATGCTGATGGTCATGAAGGAGCGGGAAAAGTCCGGTCAAGAGCCGCCTGCGGCTGTTGCAGCGGCGATGAAGAGCGCAGATGTGGTGGTATGTGTGACCCAGCACTCTTTGACGCATACAAAAGCACGCAAAGAAGCAGCAGCAAATGGTACGAGATTGGCTACCATGCCAGCTATTACGGAAGACATGTTCCTTGCGGGAGCGATTTCCGCTGACTATACACAAGTAAAGGCACTCACCGAGCGCGTGACCGAGATGCTGACGCGGGCAAGTACCGTGCGAATCGAAAAAGGTGGCAAGTCACTGACGTTTTCCATCGCAGATCGCAATGGGGTGCCGAGTACTGGCATGTACGTCAATCCTGGAGAATCGGGCAATTTGCCTTCTGGAGAAGCGTATATCGCTCCACTGGAAGGGACAGCGGAGGGACAAATCCTCGTCGATGGCTCTATCGCGGGTATCGGAAAAATTGATTCGCCCCTGCTACTGACTGTCCAAAATGGTCGGATCACAGAGGCAGAAGGAACATCGGCTGAACGCCTCCTGCAAATGCTTGGAGACCAGGATGGGCGAATGCTGGGTGAATTCGGAATCGGAACGAATGATAAGGCGCGTATTACGGGAGTTGTGCTGGAGGACGAGAAGGTGTACGGAACGATTCACGTAGCCTTTGGTAGCAACAATACGTTTGGCGGGACGATTGTCGCGGGGGTACATATTGATTTGGTTGTCAAAGAGCCGGATGTGTATTTGGACGACAAATGTATCATGAAGAACGGAAAACTATTGGCAACATAGGATAAACTAGATGGATAGGAAGGATGAATCCCGATAGCAAATGTTGTAATATGGGAGGAATCCTAGAGCTGGATGTGGTGTGATGGCGTTGTCCGAAAAGATAATTGCGATAGTAACAATAGGTAACCTGATTTTGGGTGCCGTTCTTATTTTCATGGAGAGGCGAAACATTGCGGCAACCTGGGCCTGGTTGATGGTTTTGCTGTTTTTGCCGGGTATTGGGTTTATTGTTTACCTGATTTTTGGACATAAGCTAAGCAAGAAAAAGCTGTATCGGCTCAAGGAAGGGGAGTTTTCCCATTTTCGAGCTGCGGTTGATAGACAAAAGCAGTTGCTTGCCCATGGTGAACTACAAGTGAACGACCCGGAAATGGAGAAACACCGCGACATGATTTTCATGAACGTGGTAAGTGATGGCGCGTATTATACGCAGGATAATACCATTCAGGTTTTTAAGGAAGGCCATAGTCTGTTCGAGCTCATGTTCAAACAGATGGAGGAAGCACGGGAGCATATACATTTGCTCTACTACATTTTGAATGACGATGATTTAGGGAAACAGCTCATTCAACTGTTGACGAAGAAGGCACAGGAGGGCGTCGAGGTTCGATTGCTCTACGACGCGGTAGGTTCCTCTGGTGTCTCATCCCGATTTTTGCGCCCATTGGTAGAAGCGGGGGGAGAAGTCGCCTCCTTTTTCCCGGCGAAGATTCCATTCCTAAACTTTCGGGTCAACTTCAGGAATCATCGCAAGCTGACGATTATTGATGGCAAGATCGGCTACATCGGAGGCTTCAACATCGGGGATGAATACTTGGGCAAGGATAAAAAGCTGGGGTATTGGCGTGACACCCATTTGCTGATTGAGGGAAGAGCGGTGTACATGCTGCAAGCACGCTTTTTCCTGGACTGGAATTTGTCTGCACCGAAAAGAATGCATGAGTCAATTGCGTATTTTCCGGAGCTTGATGAGGCTGTAGGAACGATTGGCGTTCAGATCGTATCGAGCGGGCCAAACTCGGAAAAAGAGCAAATCAAGCATGCCTTTTTGAAGATGATTTACAAGGCACGGAAGAAGATTTACTTGCAGACGCCTTATTTCGTTCCAGATGAAAGTATGCTGACCGCACTGAAAATGGCGGCAATGTCCGGGGTAGATGTGCGGGTAATGGTCCCGGGAAGGCCAGATCATTTGTTGGTATTCTGGGCGACTCACTCTTATCTCGGCGATTTGTTAAAGAGCGGTGTGCGCTGCTTCCTTTACGAAAAAGGCTTCATGCACGCCAAAGCCATCGTGGTCGATACCCAGTTGTCGTCTGTGGGAACGGCCAATGTCGATATTCGCAGCTTCAAGCTGAATTTCGAGACGAATGCATTTATGTACGATTCGAAGATGGCAAAGGAGCTGGAGGAACTGTTCGTCTCCGATCTGGCTGATTGCCGGGAAATGACATTGGGAGAGTATGTGAACCGACCACTGCGCTTGCGCTTGCTGGAATCGTTGGCGCGGCTGTTGTCTCCGCTTTTATAATAGCTGGACTGGAAAGCAAGAGAGGACCTGTTAGCCTATGTGAACAAACACGGGCTGGCAGGTCCTTTCTGTTTACCTTTTATGCGGTTCCGAATGTAACAATTTTAAAGGTATCGACGAACCAATAAAGCTGGTGAGAAGAAAAAGCACAGAGCTCGTAGACCTTGACAGCGCCCACCCAGTCGGAACTTCCAAAAGGGGAACCGCTTGTCGAACACTTCTTCCATGAGAAACTTCCGCCCGTAGGGTGGCTTTGGCTCGACGGTCCCCTTTTTGAAGTGGAGACGGACAGTCAACCCTCCCTTGCGGGCGTGTCAGAGTCGAAGAGAACTGTGCTTTTTCTTCTCCTCCCCTATGTTGACTCAAACCAGAATGCCCTATCTTATTATTTCTTGGCTCCAGTCAAATCCTGCACAGCCTCATCCAGCTGCTTTTCAATCAGAATGGGGTCGTAGCCAAGCCATCTATCCACATTGACTACATAAACCTGATTCTTTTTGACAGCGGGCAAGTTCTTCCACAGACTGCTTTGCTCGATTTCTTTCAAATACTGAGCGGCATCCTCTCCTGGGAACAACATCAGGAAAATATGGTCGGCTGCATATTCCGGTAGAAGCTCCATGGACACGTCTTTTGACCAGAACAGCGGGTCTTTATCGATCTCGCTCTTAATGAGTGACGGTGGAGTTAACTGAAGATCGTTGTATAAAACATGGCCCATGTTGCGAGCACCGTACATTTTGATCGTTTTCGCACGGACGTTTAATGCTGCAACGGTCTCGTCCTTCCCGACCTTGGCATGGACCAGCTTACGCGCTTCTTCCACCTTTGCTTTGTACTTCTGCTCCCAAGCCTTTCCTTCTTCCTCGCGACCTAGCGCTTCCGCTACCTTTTGTACATGCCCGTAGACATCATGTTGATCGAAGGCGATCGCCACGACAGGCGCAATTTTTGTCAGGTTTTCATATACCTGTTGCTCGACTTCGGTACCCGTGAGGATCAAGTCAGGCTGCAACTCGAGGATTTTCTCCAGATTATAGGCATCATAATCTCCCACGACTTCGATTCCACTAACCAGTGGCTCCATGTCTGGACCTTCCATATGTCCCTTCACTGCACCGATTGGCTTCACCCCAAGGGCAAGCATGGGGCCCAAATATTGCAAGGCTACGACGCGCTGAGCTTTCACAGGAATGGTGGCTTCGCCCTTTGCGTGCTTCAGGACACGAGTCTCGCTGCTTTTATTTTCTTGTACAGGTGCCGATGGATTGGGGCTGGCTGTCTGGCCGCATGCCGTGAGCAAGAACAAGGAAAGAATCATCAATCCGGGCAACCAAGCTCGTATGCGTAATCGTTTCATCGTATATCCTCCATGAATGAAAATGATTCTCATTAACAAGGTTCATCTTACCTTGAACGCACTCTTTTCATCCATGGAGAATGTTCCGTTTTTCTTTGGACAATGTGGTGGTGGTGTTTGGCATGGGTCAAAATTTGGACGGCCTCTTCCAGCTGGATGTCGAGGGAGAGGGGATCATACGAGAACCAAATCGGGTTGAGAATGACCACTTGTCCTTTTTGTACAGCAGGAATTCGTTGCCAGACATCCTGTTTCATCAACTCCAGGAAGTGTGCCCGTGAGCGATCATCATCAAAAATATGAACGAACAGCCAATCTGCTGCGTACTGGCTTAATTGATCCTCGTTGATGGGGGTCGCCCAGAAATTGGGGTTGCGTGTTAACTCTTCTTGAATCATTTTGGGTGGTGTCAGCTTCAAGGATTTGTACAGCACATGCCCGATATTTCTGGCGCCGTATGCCAATAGGCTCTGTGGACGCACATTGAGGATCAAGAATGTTTCTTTCTTCTGAATATGAGCATCGATGCATCGCTTCGCCTTCAAAACCTTCTGTTCATGCTGTTTGAGCCACATGTGTGCCTGGTCTTTCAGGCCAAGCACATCGGCTAGCATATTCAAATGACCAAATACATCATGATCCAGCCATGGAAGGGCAAGAGTAGGTGCAACCTTGGAGAAGGCAGCGCTATCTCCCGTCGATTCGGTCAAAATAAACGTCGGTTGCAATGATTTGACCAAGTCTGGTGTGTTTTCGGGCAGGCTGACAATCTCATCTGCCTCTTTCATCCGTAATTGCTCGCGTAAATAAGTGACCTGCTCTTCCGGAGCCCCAATCGGTCTGATTCCAAGTGCCAATAAATACTCGGCATAGTGGAAGGTGACGGGTGCCATTTGCTTCTGATTCATGCGGACAAAGACAGTCGGGGACACGCCGACCTGCTGCTTAAAGCGTCTGCTGAAGTAAAACTCATCGGCATACCCGACCAGACGTGCTACCTCGCGCAATCGCTTATTCGATTCTCGCAGAAGTGTCTTTGCATGCTCCATCCGACAGCTCGTCAAATATTCGATCGGGCTTTTTCCAACCTTTTTCTTGAAGACCTCGGTATAATACCGCGGGGTAAGGCCAGCTCGATTTGCTAAATCATCTAAGGTGATTGGCTCCGCGTAATTCGTATGCATGTAAGAAATCGTTTGATCGACAATGCTTGACGTTTCTACGGTAGCCTGCCGTTCTGCATGGCTCCAAATCAGATGCAGCAATTGTTGAAAGCGAATTTGATTTTGAAAAGCTTCCAACGGATCATTGGCTTGTCGATGGGCATACAGCGTGAGGGCAAGCTCCGTACTGTTATCTACCTGGTGAAATACACACGAGCTGTGGTCGAGATGCCAGGAAAGACTCGGGCTGTATGCGTTGGTGACCTGATCTTGCTGTTGCAGAGCATCAAAATAAAATACGAGGAAACGGAGTGGATCATCCGTATCAGCGCTTATTTGTCTCGCAGATTCTCGCGAAAGAACCAGCGCACTTCCATCAAGTAGAGTGGCTTGACCCGACTCGTTCAGCATCCGACCCGATCCTTTTGTCACGATGAGCACAGCATGGGTTGATTCGCCGGAAAACGTCCATGCTTCTGTCGGTGACAAGGTGACCTGCTGTATGTCTTGAAGTAGAAACAAAGGAGTGGGCGGTAGCACGTTTTTTCCTATCATGATACCAATTCGAAGGACTCGGTTACGACGATGCATCCCTTGACAGATTGGACCATCGGACAGTTTTTGCTCGCGGCTTCAATGGCTTTTTGTACTTTTTCTTCTTTCATATTTTCACCCGTAATGATGAAGTGGAGGTGAATTTTTTCAACGCGATTTGCCTCTGCCTCATTCCGCTGAACATCTGCTGTTACTTTCATATCCGTGCACGGCATTCTCATCTTGTCCAACACTTTTCGCAGAACACCGCCACTGCAAACAGCGATGGAAGAGACCAAGAGCTGGTAGGGGCGAAATCCATACTGTTCATCACCCGATACGTGCAGCTCACCGTAGGACAGTTGAGTGACAAAGCCATTTTCTTTCGCTTGAAATTCCATGGGTAACCCTCCCTTGAAATGGTTTTTCTTCATTATAAGGAAAAAGGCACCCGTGCGACAGTCATCTATCGGTACGGGAACCTTTTCTCTTTTGCTATTCCTTTACTGCTTTCCCATTTTGCAAGAGAGACTGGATGCAACGAGGGAGCATGTCTTTTAACGTATCGAATGCATAGTCGATATCCAGACGCTCTGTCCATTGATGGGCGTCACGTCCGACTGGACCGAGGTTCATGACAGGTACATCAAAAGCTTCGAGCTCTTGAAGCGGAATGGAGTAGCCGTTGTCCCACAAAGGCATGTTTGCTACCAATGGCTTCATGGATGCTGCCGGATATTGGAGTCCGACGTAGCTTAAGTCAGAGATTCCGCCAAAGTAATTTTGTTTCACCAAATTGACCTGGTGCTGATCTCTCGCGTATGCTTTCATCTCTTCCATCGTTTGTTGGATCAGAGGATGATTGCGCGAGCTGACTGCCGGGTAAAACGGTGGAGCGAAGAACAAAATCATCATCGGCGACAGTTCTTTGCACAGAATCGCTAATTGATCCACCAGCTCAATCGTGGTGTCGCGGTCGTCCTTGTCGCCACGGTTGGCGATCACATCTGCTTCCAGCTGGCGTAGCTTTTCTTCCCCGTACGTTTTCTTCGCGTAGGCATACAGTTCTTCGTAAGTCATGACGGAAATGGACAGATCACGCGGGCTAAACGGCGCAAAATTGGCAAACTGGCTCGCGTGCTTGAGGTAGTTTTGCTTCATGCGCTCTGCGACATTTCTTGCCGATTCCAGCAGCGGCTCTACGACATCCTCCATCTGCTTTTCCAGCAGGAACAGGTTGAACAGCGTCACGGCACGGTGCGGAATTTGCACAGAGTACTCTTTTTTCAGATCCTTTTGAATCAGGTTTGTCGGCGGAGGAGATGCTTCCCCCTCAACGACCTCGCAAAAGGATGTGTTCAGCTCGAGCTCACATGTCAGTTGAGAGGCCATGTAATTGCCGTTTAACCCAGCAAAAGGCTCGCCGACATGTGTTTCTTTGCCGTAGCAGAGGAAGCCAGGCAGCACTTTTCCGATGGAGCCTGTGTACAAGTACGTATTCGTATCCCCTGGATAGCGGGTAAACATCGGCTCGGAGTTGAGCACGGTGGTGTAGCTCAGGTCGAACTCTTCGGCGATTTTCAAAAGCGCGGGGACTGCTGCCCGCATCCCGACAGAATTCATTTCTTCGTCAGGGACTGTCAGAAGCAAAATGTTGCCGTCGAACTCCCCAGCAATCGCTTGCTCAATCATCGACATGTGTAGTGTCAGTCCGCACTTCATATCCATGGTGCCACGGCCAAACAGCCAGTTGCCGGTGCGAATATCCTGTTGAACGTCTGCTGGCATATCCGCTTGGTTTTGCTGGAACAGAGGAGTGAGGGTCTTCGGATCAAAAGCATGCTTCATCCAGGCACCGTAATCCTCGACGTCGACAACATCAAAATGGCTGACGAGAATGACGGTGTCCCGTACGCCCTCTTTTTTGACCAAAGCAGTGACAAAATGGCGCCCATCTTCAGTCGGATTCGCCCGTACATGATCAGGATTGGTTTGATAATAAGGCAGGGTACGAAGCTGATCGACGACGTAGCCAGGCAAGTCCTTCTCGGCAGATGATCCTGTAATGCTTGGGATGCTTACCAAATTGCACAAGAGATCAACGAGCTGCTCTTTTGTTTGCCATTTTTGCATAAAAAACGCCTCCGTTTTCCGTATAGTGAAAACTGTTTCCGGTTAGTGGGCAAAAAAATTAAGGTAAGGCACCGATCTTGTGGGAAATTTCTTTGGCGCTTTGTTGGGCTTGTTCAATGAGTGAGGACAAGAGCTGCTCGTTGATCCGGTAGCTCGGCACGCCAATACTCAAAGCGCCTACGACCTTTTGGTTGACACCGAAGATAGGAGCGGCAATGGATGCGGTGCCTTCGGTTTTCTCACCGTAGCTGACTGCGTAGCCGTTTTGTCTGATTTCAGGCAATCGTTCTAACAGCTCGCGACGTTTTTGTGCATCCGGGATTAACCCGGTCAAGATTTGCTCTGCTTCGGTCGGATTCATGCTGGCGAGAATCGTTTTGTTTGCCGCACCGATGTGTAGCGGAATACACTCGCCCAGATTATCCATGCTTCTGACAGACATAGGACCTTCCACTCGTTCGAGTACGATGGCATGAGAGCCCTGTGGAATGTTCAGATAGACTGTTTCTCGTACATCTGCTGCCAATCGCTTCATGACAGTTCGGGCGACAGCGCGCATATCCATTTTGTCCAGGATGCGCAGCCCGATTTCCATCCACGTATAGCCGACCTTGTACTGCTTACTCTCGGGAAGCTGGAGGATGAGGCCATGCTTGATGAGGCTGCTGATTAAACGGTGTACCGTGCTCAGCGGCAGGTCCGTTTGTTCAGCAATTTCCGAGATGGACCAATGCTGCTTGTTTGGATCTGATACCAGGACAGAGATGATGCTCATCGCCCGGTCTATCGATTGTACCAACGTGGGTTACCTCCTGGCTTTGTTGCATAGTGACCGCTCGTTGAAAGTCACGCCAGCTTAATATGACCTCAATCTATCAGAATTTTTCAACCGAATCAATATCATTTAAACTAGATAAAAATCCGTTGACAAAAAATTTGAAACTATTTTACATTAAGAATGTAATTTTGTATTGCAGAAGTGATTCCACAATGCGGAATATTTCTGGGTGATTGCTCAGAGGAGAATGAATACTGTTAGACAAAAGCAAGATTCGAAAACAGAAGGGAGATCTATCATTATGAAATTTTCACGTGCGATTGTAAGAAAACCGGGAAAGAGTTATGTAAATGGTTTGACGACTTCTGATTTGGGTACACCTGATTTTGAACTTGCTCTTAAACAGCATGCCGCTTATGTAGAAGCGCTGAAACAGACAGGTCTGGATGTAACCGTTCTGGAAGCGGACGAGCGTTTCCCGGATTCTACGTTTGTGGAAGATACAGCTGTTCTCACGGAAAAGTGCGCCGTCATCACCAATCCTGGTGCAGAAAGCCGCAATGGTGAAATTGAGGATATGAAATTGGTGCTTCCTCGTTTTTATGACACCATTGAGTATATTCAAGCCCCTGGCTTCCTCGATGGTGGAGACGTCATGCAGGTAGACAACCATTTCTATGTGGGTCTGTCTACACGCACCAATGAAGAAGGGGCCACCCAGTTCCGCGAGATTCTCTCCAAATACGGATATGAAGTCACTATTGTACCGTTGAAAGAGTTTTTCCACCTGAAAACAGGAATCGCTTACCTTGGCAATGACTTGCTGGTTCTGGCTGGGGAATTCATTGATTCTGAAGTATTTAGCAAGTACAAGCATCTGGTCGTGGAAAAAGAAGTCGAGTACTCTGCGAACTGCATCCATATCAACGACTATGTCATTATTCCAAAAGGCTTTGAGAGCACGAAAAAGCAAATCACTGACGCTGGCTACCATGTGATTGAGCTGGATATGTCTGAATTCCAGAAACAAGACGGAGGATTGAGCTGCCTGTCCCTGCGTTTCTAGCGCAGGCAGTTCTCTCTTCGTTTATAGACTCCTGATAGACCTCTTACAAAGCAGGTGAAAGAGAGGAATCATATGAACACTGGGAATGAAAGAGACACACAGCTACAACGATCCATGAAAAGTCGCCACTTGTTTATGCTGTCGTTAGGTGGTGTCATCGGGACAGGGCTCTTCCTCAACGCTGGCTTCACGATTAATCAGGCTGGACCTGGCGGAGCGCTCGTTGCCTATATCGTCGGCGGGATTTTGCTGTACCTGGTCATGACGTGTCTGGGAGAGCTTTCTGTAAAAATGCCAGTAACAGGCTCTTTCCAAGCCTACGCGAGTCAGTATATTGGTCCGGCGAGCGGGTTTACACTAGGATGGATGTATTGGCTAGGGTCAGCTACAACGGCCGGGGTAGAGTTCACTGCCGCGGGCATGGTCATGCAACGGTGGTTCCCGGATACACCGATCTGGATTTGGTGCGCGCTCTTTATCGTTCTGCTCTTTGCCTTCAATGCGCTGACGACAAAGGGGTTTGCGGAAACGGAGTACTGGTTTGCCGGAATTAAAGTATTGGCTGTACTTATGTTTATTATTGTCGGACTAGGTGCCATATTCGGTATTGTCAGTATGGAAGGAAGACCCGCTCCGTTTCTCTCCAACTTCTCGGCAGATGGGGGACTATTCCCGTTTGGCATCGCGATCGTCTTTGTGACGATGATGAACGTCGTATTCTCTTATCAAGGCTCTGAATTGATCGGAATTGCAGCCGGGGAAGCAGAAAACCCGCAAAAGACCATTCCGCGGGCGATCCGCAACATTGTGTTTCGCATTCTCGTGTTCTATGTGGCGTCGGTCACGATCTTGTCCGCCCTCTTTCCCTCAAGCGAGCTGGGGCTCTTGGAAAGTCCGTTTGTGACGGTATTTGATGCAGTGGGGATTCCTTTTGCAGCGGATATCATGAACTTCGTCATCTTGACGGCTCTGTTGTCTGTCGGCAACTCATGCTTGTACGCAGCCACTCGCTTGTTGTGGTCCCTTTCCCATAGCAATATGGCCCATCCTGTTTTTGGAAAGTTGACCAAGCGTAAAGTGCCTTTGAACGCACTCTTGGCGACGCTGGCGTTTTCACTTTTGTCCCTGTTAACCAGCGTGGTTGCAGCGGATACGGTATACGTGCTGCTCATGTCTGTATCTGGTATTGCGGTCACTTTCACGTGGATGGGGATTGCTCTCTCTCAATTTAATTTCCGCCGTCAATACTTGCGTGAGGGTGGAAAAATAGAAGATTTGCAGTTCGTAGCACCGTTTTACCCGGTGATGCCGCTCCTGTGTCTGGCTCTTTGTACATTCATTCTTATCTTCCCGGCGTTTGACCCGACACAGCGAATTGGACTCTTCTACGGAATTGGTGCGTTGGTGCTGTTCTATACCTTCTATTATGTGCGGTATGGACGCAAAAAGGCGCATAAACCGAATTTCCCAACGCAAGGATAAGTTGTCCTGCTCGATAGAAAAATGCCCCTGCCATGAATGATCTGGTCGGGGGCATTTTTGTGGCGTAAGGATGGTCTTCAGGAGATGCCGAACAACTCGGCTAAATACGAATTCACAAACAAGCCGTCAGGGTCGAACTCAGAGCGAATGGCGAGGAAATCGGGCAAGCGAGGATAGACCTGATGAAGCCTCTCGGTGGTCATACTGTGCATTTTCCCCCAGTGTGGACGTCCGCCATATCGGGCGAAAATCTCCTCCATCCGGGCAAAGTACGCTTCGTAAGGCATTCCCTTGTACATGTGGACGGCAATGAAGGCACTATCACGCTCATAGGCGGGACTGAGCCAGATGTCGTCCTTTTTGACATACCGGCATTCCAGCGGAAAATGAACGGCGAAGCGTTCCTGCTCAATCGCCTGACGCAGCTCCC
The DNA here is from genome assembly GCF_055685845.1 of Brevibacillus schisleri. NCBI lineage: Bacteria > Bacillati > Bacillota > Bacilli > Caryophanales > Paenibacillaceae > Brevibacillus > Brevibacillus schisleri. The sequence continues at coordinate 6,292,540 of NZ_JBVNDM010000001.1, read as the reverse complement.
GTATGGCTTCGCCCATATGCTCGGCAGGAAAGCAGTATTCCATTTCATAAAAACGAACAAGCCGAGGGGTGGCAAAAAGCTGATGGCTGTAGCCGCTCTCATGGACAGAGGGAACGCTTTGAGCGGACAGCCTGCTGACGCTTTTGGTGAGAGAAGGGCGTAATCGGCAGCTCTCCGACAAGAGCCAAAACAGCCCGTTTTCCACCACCATTTTTTTCAAATAGCTCCATCGTTGATTGCCGCTGGGGGGATCGTTGGTCTCGTTCATGAATTTCACTTGAACGGTGTCCGAATACGGAAAGATAAAAAATTCGAAATGTCGATGCTCGGTTTTAAACGTTTCCAGAGAAGACAAGCACTCCTCTACCTGCATGCGACGGCTTTGGTAGCGCAGGCGATAGGCTGGGAGGACACGCAGCTTGACACGTACGATGATGCCCAAAAGACCAAGCGAGACTTGCATGGCTTTGAACAGGTCCGGTTGGGCCTGCTCGGATACTTCCAAAACCTCCCCGGCTGCGGTCACGACTGTCAGTCCGACGACTTGCGTGGAGATGCTGCCAAAATGAACGCCAGTGCCATGCGTTCCGGTGCTGACAGCCCCTGCAATGGACTGGGCGTTAATGTCTCCGAGGTTTTCTTGAGAGTAGCCTGCTTGATGCAGAAGTTGTCCGAGTGTCTTGAGCTTGGTGCCTGCCCAGACTTCAACGGTATCAGAGGCAGGGTCTACACTGACGATTCCTTGGAGATGATCCAAGGATAGCAAGCAGTCTTCTGTCTGGACGAGACGAGTGAAGGAATGACCGGAGCCGACGACTCGAATCCGTGTACCTGCCTTCTTGCAAGCAAGGACAAGCTGCACGACCTCATCTACGGACTTTGGCATCGCGATTTGTTTCGGCTGGCTTTGTACATTTCCTGTCCAATTGGTCCAGTGATTCGCGTGCTTCTTTACAGTGAGCATAATCCATCCCCCCGATAGGTGGTCACTTCCTCGATGATTTTCCCGCCAGAGATGCAATACAGCCGGGTAAAACGTTCGCAGAGCTCTCCTGCTTTGGCATGGCGAAAAAAGATCGGGTCTCCCAGCTCTAGCGTTTCCATGCCTTGATAGTGGATGGGTGTCTGTACTTCACCTGCTCCTTCGTTGGGGAACAGCTTTGCTCCCACTGGCAAGTAAGGCTTGGGGAGTCTGTCACGCCCAGCAGAACCAGATGCGATGTAACCCCCACCGGCACATGTGTAGATCTGCGCTGTGGGCTTGCGGATAATCTCCAGGGCAAATCCTGCGGCAGGATGAAACCGAAAATCCTGAAAGTAGTCAAAGAGCCCTGGCGAAAAAAATCCGGAGCCTGCTGTAACCTCTGTAACGGCGTCTTCCTTCCCGGTCAAGTGCAAGCTGCCCGTTCCTCCACCGTTTACGAAGCGGAGAGAGATGCCTAGCTCGCGAATGGCATGCACCAGTGTGGCACGTCGAGCAGCCACTTCTTTCACGGAATATTGCTTGAGGAGACGAATGATGCTGTTTTTCAGGAATTGACGAGGGTATCGATCACCCACGCCAGCAATTTGAGCTTCGTACCCCATGACACCATCTAGGTAGAGATGATCGGAGGAAGCAACGCGCTTGACAAGGGAGAGGGACGCCTCGAGAGAGCGAAGTGGCGAGCGCCAGACGCCGAAATGCAGCCCCAACACATCAGACGACATGTCGATATCGAGACAGACAGGCAGCTTGGTTCCGGTTTCCTGGGCGATTTGTTCGAGCTGTTCGACATGAGGGAGAGAGTCGATCATTAAAGTAATGGAGCGTCCGTTCTTAATTTCAGAGGCGATTGACAAAAGCCAGCTTTTTTCCCAGAGCGGATAGCCAAGCAGCAGGTCATCGAAGCCTGCCTCGCACAGGTGAAGCACCTCAGGAGCGGAATAGCACATGAGACCACGAAAGCAATCGTTCACCTGCAATACACGTTTGAGAATGGCAACGCTTCGGATCGACTTGCTCGCGATTCGAACGGGTTTTCCATTGCTTTGCAAACTGATTTGCTCCGCATTTTCCTCTAGCAGATCTAGGTCGACGAAAGCGAACGGCTTGGGAACACCAGCAAAGGCAGACTGATAATAGCGATAATCCCGCATGTACAGGCCTCATCCTTTTTTGCACGCGATTTGAATGAAATAATAAATCGTAAATATTTCTTAAAATTCCATCTATTCTATTCGTTTATATTTGATTCCTTCCTGACAAATGAGGGGCATGAACAGAAATAACGATTGTTCGTTTTTAAATGTTCGTGTTTTGTTGTGTTTACGGATTGTAAAGGCATGTTTGTGATAAAATTAACTTTAAAAGACGAATAAATGGGCTGTTTTCGGTTGACTTGATTCACCTTATAAGCTACTATACATATTGTTGTGAAGAACAACACAGGCTTGACGAATGAAATAGTTATTTGTATTCGTATATCCTCAGAAATATGGTTTGAGGGTCTCTACAGGGAACCGTAAATTCCCGGCTACGAATAGGGCAGTTTTGGTATACCCTATTCGTCGGCCGGGAATTTTTTCATTTTTTCGGGGAGGGAACGACATGAATAAGTATGATGTGATCGTTGTAGGAGCAGGACCCGCAGGAATTTTTACGTGCTACGAGATCATGCGAAAAGCACCGAATGCCAAGGTGCTGTTGATTGATAAAGGGCACGACATTTATAGCAGACGCTGTCCGATCTTGGAAGAAAAGATCAAGCTCTGCCCGCCGCCAGCAGGAAAAAAAGATTTCGCAGGCTGTTTGCCGGCCTGTTCGATTACCAGTGGTTTTGGTGGAGCAGGCGCCTATAGCGATGGCAAATTTAACATCACCACCGAATTTGGCGGTTGGATGACAGACTATCTCAGCCCTTCCACTGTACTTGGGCTGATCAAATACGTAGATGAAATCAATTTGGAGCATGGGGCTACTCAATCGATTACGGACCCGACCACAGAGACGATCAAGAGCATCGAGCAGCGCGGCTATGCAGCAGGTCTCAAGCTGTTGCGAGCACAGGTGCGTCACTTGGGAACCGAGCAAAACCTGGAGATTCTCCAGTCGATCTTCGAGCATTTGAAGAAGCATATCGACATGATGTTCAAGACAGAGGTTGAGGACATCATCACGGTGAAAGAAGCAGACGGACATCAGGTAAAGGGTGTAATTTTGAAAAACGGACAAAAGTATGAAGCTGATTACGTGGTAATCGGACCAGGACGCGATGGCTCCGCGTGGTTGACGGATATCCTGAAAAAGCGCCGCCTGAAAATGTACAACAATCAAGTCGACGTAGGCGTACGTGTGGAGACATCCGATGTCGTTATGCGCGAAATCAATGAGCACTTGTACGAAGGGAAATTCATTTTCAACACATCTGTCGGAACGCGTGTACGGACGTTCTGCAGCAATCCTTCCGGTCACGTGGTCGTGGAAAACCACAGCGGCGTTATGGCGGCAAACGGGCACTCTTACAAAGACCCAGCGCTTGGCTCGATGAATACGAACTTTGCGCTCTTGGTATCTCATACGTTTACAGAGCCGTTTGACAAGCCGAATGAATATGCGAGAGAAATTTGCAAGCGGGCAAATGATCTGTCAAACGGTGGGGTCATCGTGCAAAAGTACGGCGATATTTTGCGCGGTCGCCGTTCTACAGAGTCGCGTATTAAGGAAGGCTTCCTGGAGCCTACTCTGAAGGAAGCGGTACCGGGTGACTTGGGACTCGTGTTGCCTTACAACACGATGAAAAGCTTGATCGAGATGGTGGAAGCACTGGACAAGGTAACACCGGGAATCGCTTCTGAACACACGTTGTTTTATGGAGTGGAAGCGAAATTTTACTCGGCTCGTCCGAAACTGACTGAGGAATTCGAAACAGAAATCAAGGGATTGTTCTGTGGCGGGGATGGTGCCGGAATTACGCGCGGTCTGGCACAGGCCGGAGCTGCTGGGGTTTGGATGGCTCGCAATATTACGAAACGCATGCAATAACGAATACGCTCATAACCAATAGGCTTCTTGCTGGGCACGCTTGTGCTTGGTGGGGAGCCTTTTTTTATGACAGAACAACATCAGGGAAGTGGTGGTCCAGATGTCACGAGGAATTAGGCAGAAGCGTATTGTATAGAAGGGCCAATAATCAAACCACGACCTTTATTGGCATGGAGGTATCTATGTTTTTTTGTGATGATGACGATACCGCTGTAATAGCACTTTGGATTATTTCGCTTGGCTTTGTCATCCTCGCCATTGATAAAACAACCAAACTAAGTCAAAAGCCTGCCTGCAACAACGACAAAATGATACAGCCCCTCATCCAATTAAACAAGCAAATCAATGGGAAAAACAAAAATGGCAATGACAGTGATGACGATATGCAGTTCAAACGAATTGAACAGCAAATTGCTCAATTGCGGGATAGTGTTCAAGATATAAAGAAGAATTTACAGGAGAATCAACCCACAAACGGAGGGAAAAAGGATGATCGAAAAAAATCTAGCGAATGAGTTGGTAGCGGTAGGGGGGTGGATCGCAGTGATTGGCACTTTCATAGCTGCCATAGGCTCGACTGGACAGGTGGAACCGGAGCAGCCTGCTTCTACAGACAACCAAGCAAATGACAAAGAAGCAAATGATTTGAAGAAACAAGTACTGCAACAGAAAAAACAATTGCAAAAGCAACAGATACAGCTTGATCTGATTCAATTGGAACAAGAGCTCAACACCCTCATCCATAGCACAAGGAAAAATGGCTAACAAAAAATGACTTCACCAAACTACTTTTGGGCGAAGTCATTTTTTATTTGTTACAACGGCTGTAAATTATCGTTCATTTTCTTCAAAACGCGGTTAAAGATAGCGAGCTCTGCTTCGTCAACGCCGCGGAGTGCCAGCTCTTCTTGCACTTTTGCAGCCTCCAGCCATTCCGGGAACCGTTCGATTGCTTGCGGAGACAAGGACACATAGCGCTCACGCTTGTCATCACCCTCTGAGCGAATGATCCAGCCCATCTCTTCCAAACGGGTGAGTGTCCGGGTAATCGTCGGCGCTTCAACATTCAGGTAGTTGCTCAATTGAACCTGAGTAAGCGATTCACGATAATGCAAGCAAAGAATAATACCCCATTGCGAGCTGTATAATCCCATGGGAGCCATAGTCCCATTTAGTGATTTGCTGAATATTCTTGCTGTTTGGCTAATTCGATGACCATAATATTGCATGAATATATACCTCCAGGAAAGCTGGTCCGATATATCGTACACTTATTGCTTAAGTAAATATGTACAATAACATACTAGCAGTTCTGGACATATAAGTAAACGTTTATTCGATGGCGAAATTATGGATTTTCTGACACAAATAGAATCAGGTGAGTGTCATGGAAGAAGACACTCACCTAGGTGAAAAATACGGTGATACAGTGCACTAATCTGCGGACAAAATGCTCAGTGGTCCTTTTTCATTGATAATTGGCTCCAGTTCATAGACCGAAATGGGGAACATGGGGAAACCGACGTAGTAGGGCGTAATTTCGTACAACTGGAAGTAGATGACCAGTGCTTTGTCGGCGACGTAATAATCTTGATCGGGCTTAATCGAAGTAAAGCCATTGAGTGTGGGGATGTTTCTTTCTTTGATTTGACGCTTGATGTTTTCGGAAATCACCTTGACGTAATCGCTTCCTGGCTTGAATAATTCACGCAGCGTATACAGCTTGCCTGTTTGGATATCTGCGGTGATCGACCCGAGGAAGGTCATGCCGTGAGCCATTTGGGGTGTGTAGGCGTAGTTGCTCAACACGACGCTGAAAATACCGCGTTCGTTTGTCTTGATTTCGTAGCTTCCTTGCATTTCTGTATTTCCCGGTACCTGGACCCGTTGTTGCTCATGAATTAAGCCTTGAACCGTTTGATAAATCGCCCGGTTGATATCTTTTTCCGCTTGCAGGTTGGCTAGGCCTGCCAATTGGGGATAGTAAATCGTGGTGTTCGGACGGCTAATCGTCCGTGTCAGCACAGTAGCTGGCAATTGATTGAGTTCCACTTTTTTCCGTTTGCCTCCTGTACGTGTGAGTTGTGTAATAGCCTATTCGAAATTGTTTTTGGCTGTTCTCACTTTTTTCACAAATTTGGCAAAGGTTTGGCTATATAATGGGGAAAGAATCCGATACATAAGTAATAAGGAAAAGGGGGGCAATTATGATTCAATTGATTCGCAATACCTTGACTGACAAAGAAGGTTTTATGATTTTCATCCTATGGAATCATTTGTGGATGGCGGGACTCATTGCCTACCAAGTGGATGTGAACTTCTGGAAAGTGACGTCCTTGGGATTGCTGGTCACTTTAATTGTTTCGCCGTATTATTTCATTCGCAAAGATAGTCTTGTGATTCGTTACCTGGTGGCAATTGGACTCATGTTTTATGCGATTTCATTCGATCACTTTACCGATTACCAGGAGATCACCTTCCTCGCTTTTATCGTCATGGGCTTTTTAGCAGCGTATTTGGATTGGAAGCTGGTCGTAACAGCGGGAATTACCCAAATCATTGTCACGGTTATCGGGTTCTACACAGGAACCTACCAGATCTTCGATGGTGATTTTTCGGAGATCAATTTGCTTATGCGTATTGTCACGATTCTCATGATGATGGGAGCCGTAACGTATCTGTGTCTCGCCGGACAAGCCTCCCTGCAAAAAGCGCACGATGCAAGGCAGGAAGCGGAAGAGAAAGAGCGCCGTCTGGGAGAAATGCTTTTGAACATCCAGCAAATGACGGAGCAGCTGGATCGTACCAGCGATCATGTACATGAGCATGCGGAAGGTACGAAGCGCAATACAGATGAAATGATGGTAGCCTTTAAGGAAGTCGCCGTCGGTATGGAATCGCAGGCGAATTCTACGGTGAAGATCGAAGAAGAGGTTCAATCCATCGATCAGGAAATCGAGGCAGTCACATCGCAGACCAACGCAATGAAAACAGAATCGCAACAAAACAACCGTCGTCTGACAGAAAGCGTTCAGATGATGAACGAGCTGTCCTCACAGATGGAGCAAATTGTGCAGGCAGTCAATGTAGCAGCCTCTACGATTCACCAGCTCAATCGACAGGCGAATCGCGTAGAGGAAATTGTCGGCGCTATTAATCAGATCGCGACACAAACGAATCTGTTGGCACTGAATGCGGCGATTGAATCGGCGCGTGCAGGTGAGCATGGACGGGGATTTGCTGTTGTTGCGGATGAGGTACGCAAGCTGGCAGAACAAAGCGCGACAGCCACACAGGAAATTACCGACATTCTCAAGTCACTCCACCAGGAAAGTGAGAATGCGGTGCAACATATGAGCAGTGGGGAAGTGTCTGTTGCAAAAGGCCAAGAGCTGGCCGTAAAAACAGTGGCCTCCATTGAAGCAGTGCGTGCCGGGATGATGGCCTTCCTAGAAGCAGCTGATCAGGTAAGCTCCAGCATGGACCGGGTAAAAGTGCGTTCCGGCGAAGTTGCCATCGAGATGTCGACCATTACGGCCGTAACCGAGGAATCGGTAGCCAACTTAGAAGAGCTGTTTGCGACAGCAGAAAACCAGCATCAAAAAGTGCGTGAGATTACGGAAGAGCTGGGTGAGCTGAATACGTTGTCGCATCGCCTCCAGCAAACCTTTCACGTAAATTAGTGGTTGCGCTTCTCGCCAATTTCTCGGTGCTGAAAAGACGACTTTTTAAACTTTTATTTACTTGTAGAAGTGTTTGGAATTGAGAAAAAAGAATTGCATTTTCGAACCGTTCTGCTAGAATGAATTCCATTGTAACTAAATATATTCACCTACCTTATCAAGAGCGGCGGAGGGACTGGCCCGATGATGCCCGGCAACCACTGATCATGTCTTATGCATGAACAGAAAGGTGCCAATTCCTGCAAAACCTGTACCATGGTTTTGACAGATGAGGAAGAGAACGGCTTCGTACGCAAACTCTTCCTCCGGGGAGAGTTTTTTTGTTGTATTTGTTAAAGATGAGGAGGAATATACGAACAATAAATAAATTTTATAAGGGAATATTCGTAAATAGTATTGAAAAAATGGGTAAAAAGCCGTACATTACCTAATAGGATAAAGAAAAACGTAAAGTTCGGATAGGGAGAGATACATCATGAAGAAGTTATTGCTGGCATTAACGACATTCGCAGTATTGGCAACAGGGTGCTCGACTGGCACAAGCGCACCGGCAGATCAGCCAGGAGGACAAGCAGCAGGACAAGAGGGCGCGGCCAAAAAGCGAATTGCCTTGATTTTGCCTGAGAAAATCGGTGTGAATCCATTCTTCCAACAAATGGACGAGGGTGCAAAGAAAGCCGCACAAGAGCTGGGCGCAGAAGTAAAAACGATCGAATCTACAGACCATGGAGCGATTGAAGAAAATCTGCGTGTGGCTGTTGCAGAAAATTATGATTTGATCATCACTTCTTCTTTTACATCAGAGGATGCATTGAAAAAAGTAGCTACCGAAAATCCTGACCGTAATTTTGCGATTATTGATACGGTAGTGGATTTGCCAAACGTTCGCAGTGTTACCTTCCGCGAGCAGGAAGCGGCTTACCTGGTGGGAGCAGCAGCAGGCTTGGCAACGAAAACGAACAAAGTGGGTATGGTTGTCGCACTTGATATTCCGCAGTTGAAAAAATGGACGGTTGGCTTCGGAGAGGGCTTGAAAGCGACAAATCCAAAAGCAGAGCTGATGGTCAACTATGTAGGAAGCTTCACTGACCCGGCAAAAGCGAAGGAATTGGCTTTGCTCCAAGCTTCCAAAGGCGCTGATTTCATTAACGGTGCAGCAGCAGTAGGCGATCTCGGCGTTTTCGAAGCAGCGAAGGAAAAAGGCTTCTTCACAGCAGGGCAGGACGTTGACCGTACCACGATTGACCCAGAGCATATTGTTCTGTCCCAATTGAAAGGAACTGACGCGGCAGCTTATGAAACCGTGAAGACCTTTGTAGAAGGAACGTTCAAACCAGGTGTTGTGGCATACGGCTTGAAGGAAAAAGGTGTTGGTGTAACCTATGTCACGCACGAAAGCAAGACGCCGCTGAACGCTTTTATTGGACAAGAAGTGGTGGATAAAGTGAAAGCGATCAGCGATGAGATTGTAGCGGGCACTCGCAAAGTACCAGACCAGTTTTAAAAAGGTTCTCGGTGCTGAATGTTTATTTATAGCTTGTGCACAGTGATGGATGTGACCGACTACGGCTGTGTAGTCGGTCTTCCATTTTCATAAAAGGACGTACAGAAATGAGGGAGTGGGAATGACCGATCGCTTGGAAATGAGGGGCATGACCAAGAAGTACGGAGATTTTACCGCCAACGACAAGGTGTCGTTCTCACTGGCAGCAGGAGAGGTCCATGCGATTGTCGGGGAAAATGGAGCGGGCAAAACGACACTGATGCGGATGCTGTACGGGATGGAGCAGCCGACGTCAGGAGAGATCGTGTTAAACGGCAAGCCAGTTGTTTTTCGCGGACCAGAGGACGCGATTCGAAATGGAATCGGGATGGTTCACCAGCACTTTATGCTCTTCGGAGAATTCAGTGTGACTGAAAATATCGTGATCGGATATGAGCCGAAGAAAGCAGGCTTTTTCAAAAGAAAGGACGCAGAGGACAAGGTGCGGGCGCTGAGTGAGCAGTATCGCATTCCAATTCATCCGCAGGCTATGGTAGCGAATTGCTCGATCGGGGAACAGCAACGGGTCGAAATTCTGAAGGTCCTGTATCAGGGAGCGGATATTATTGTGTTGGACGAGCCGACTGCTGTCCTTACTCCGCTGGAGGTACGCGACCTGCTGCAAACGATTCGAAACTTGGCAAAGAGCGGCAAGAGCGTCATTTTGATTACACATAAGTTGCAGGAAGTCATGGAGGTAGCCGATCGTATTACGGTACTGCGCGGGGGCAAAGTGACGGGAACGGTTTCGCGGAATGAGACAAATGCGGATGATTTGGCAAGATTGATGGTCGGACGAGAATTGCAGGAGCTAGCTGAACGAGTTCCTCTGGATAAAGGCCCCTTGTTGCAGGTGGAGAATCTTGCGGTTCGAGAAAAGCAGACCCTGCTCGATCAAGTCAGCTTTACCGTACACCACGGGGAAATCGTAGGAATCGCAGGTGTTTCCGGGAATGGACAATCCGAGCTGCTACAAGCGATCAGTGGTTTGCGAGCGGCACAGGAGGGTACGGTGCGGTTAGGTGGCAAGGACGTGACGAACAAATCAGTAGCCACCATTCGGGATGCCGGCTTGGCGCATATTCCGGAGGATCGCTACCTGTGGGGAACGGCCAAACTCTCAAGCGTCGAGGAAAATGCGTTGATGGGCTATCAGCGAAAGCCTGGTTACAACCGCCGTGGCGTCGTTTTGCGGGAGAAATTCCGCCAAGTCGTAAAAGGCTGGGTTGATCAGTTTGCTATCAAAACAGGCTCCCGACAATTGCAGGAGCTGGCAGGGAATCTGTCAGGTGGAAATTTGCAAAAGCTGATTGTAGCAAGGGAGCTGGGACATGAAACCCCGTTTTTGATTGCGGCTGAGCCTACGCGAGGGGTGGATATCGGTGCCATGGAGTACATCCATCAGGCGCTGATCGAAAAGCGCAATCAGGGAGACGGGATCCTGCTCGTCTCCTCCGAGTTGTCCGAAATTCTCGCCTTGTCTGACAGAATTTTGGTCATGTATAAAGGGCGAATCGCTGGAGAGCTGTCACGCCTAGAGGCAACCGAAGAAAAAATCAGCGTGATCATGGCGGGAGGAAGCATTCATGGCAGCAATCAAAGAGCTATCTAAGTCATTGGTTCAGCCGTTCTTGGCTGTCGTCATCGGTTTGTTGACCGGGGCACTGGTTATTGCTGCCGTTGGCGAATCGATCTTGGGAACCTACCAGGAAATGTGGAAAGGGGCCTTTGGCAGTTTTTATTTCTTAACGTCTACCTTAGCGAGAGCCACACCTATCATGCTGATTGCCTTGGGTCTTTCCCTCGCATTTCGGGCAGGGGTATTCAACCTGGGGGCGGAAGGGCAAATGGTGCTTGGTGCCGTCAGTGCTGCGTTAGTCACGATCTATTTGCCAGCGCCGGGAATGATCAAAATTGTGGCGGGTATTTTCGCAGGAATGGCGGTCGGCGGGTTCTGGGCGTTGTTGCCGGGCTTTATGGAAGCACGCTTCCGCATTCCGTTGCTCATCTCTACGTTGCTCTTCAACTATATTGCCGTATTGTTTGCGAGCTATCTCGTGACAGAGCCATTCCGGGATCGCTCGGGTTCTGCGGCACTGGCACAGACCGTCATGCTGGAGAAAAGCGCTTGGCTTCCGAAGCTGTTTGCGGGAATGAGCGTGCATGCAGGGGTTTTGTTTGCGATTGTTGCAGCGCTCTTGTTATTCTGGGTCCTTCGTTTTACGCCTTTTGGCTATGAAGTGAAGATGCTGGGTCAAAACTCGCTGTTTGCTCAATACGGAGGAATTAATCGGATTCGGGTGATGCTGACCGGGATGTTTGCCAGTGGTGGATTGGCTGGCTTGGCGGGAACCGTCGAGGTAATGGGGGCGCACTATCGCTTTGTGGACGGGGCGCTGACTGTACCGGGCTTCGCCTGGACGGGCCTGATGGCAGCTCTGCTTGCGAACTCGCACCCGCTTGGCATCATTGTGACTTCGATCCTGCTTGCTGCTTTTCAGACAGGAGCCATGGGTGTAGAGCGCAATACGGATGTGCCGCTGGAGCTGGCAAGTGTTATACAAGCCGTATTGATATTGTTCATCTCCGCCAAGTTCAGCTATGACTGGTGGAAAAAGCGGAAGGCAAAAGGAGGGGAATCGCATGGAGCTCTTTGATTGGTCCCTCCTCAGTTCTACCATTCGGATGGTCACGCCGATCTTGTTGGCAGCTTTGGGTGGAGCGCTCTGCGCACGTGTTGGAATTTTTAATGTGGGCTTGGAGGGATTGGTACTGGTAGGTGCCTTTTCCGCGATTGTCGGCAATCATTTTACCGGGAACCTCTTTCTGGCCGTTTTGATAGCAGCGCTGGTCAGCATCGTCTTTTCACTCTTATTCGCGTACATGACGATCAAGCTTAGGGCGAATGAAATCGTCGTCGGTGTGGCGATTAATTTTCTCGCGCTAGGGTTGACGACATTTGCATTGCGGGCGATCTTCGGTGTCAAAGGGGCGTTTTACGATAAGGATATGGCTGGCTTGCCAACCGTCGAGATTCCTTTTATTCACGATATTCCAGTCATTGAAGGCATTGTCTCTGGCCATTCGCCACTCGTGTATTTTGCCTTTTTGGCTGCCATTCTGCTGTATGTGTTCTTTTATCGGACGGTTACGGGCTTCCGCGTCCTCGCAGTTGGTCTGAACCCCGTTGCGGCACGTAGTCTCGGTCTGAAAGTGACGGGGCTTCAGGTGCTGGCGATTGTGATGAGTGGCGCTTTGTGCGGAATTGCAGGGGCGCAGCTTTCACTGGGGCAAGTCACGATGTTTACAGAAGGCATGACGGCTGGACGGGGCTTTATCGCATTGGTAGCGATGATGATGGGGCAGTCGCATCCACTCGGTATTTTGGCTTCGAGCCTTTTGTTCGGGTTGATGGATGCCCTTAGTATTCGTTTGCAGGGCTTTTCGCTTCCGACGCAATTTACGGCCATGCTGCCATACGTGCTGACGATTGCGGCGATGTTCTTTTTGAAGAACAAGAGTCAGATCGGCAGCGACAATCAGCAGAGCACCCGTTAAAAACAGACCATATAGACAGCGGAGACAGGGGGAAATGCGATATGAACAAGGCAGATCGGATCAAAAGGATGAAAGTACCCGACCCAGTGGAACCGGGACTCGCCAGACGCCTTCCGCCGGGACAAATCCTGACAGAGCGTTTTCCCATTTTGCATGAGGGAGACGTGCCAGTGTATGACATGAACGAATGGACGCTGCGTGTTTTTGGTGAGGTAGACCGGGAAGTGACGCTCTCCTACGACGAGATCATGGCGATGCCGCAGGTGACAGTGACGAGCGACATTCACTGCGTGACGCGCTGGTCCCGTTTTGACAATGCGTTTACAGGCGTGCGTTTTCGTGATTTTCTACAGGCGATTGGCGTGACTCCGCAGGCGAGCTTCGTCATGCTGCACGGTGATCACGACTATACCGCCAATGTGCCGCTCGTTGATCTGGAGCGTGATGATGTGCTGCTGGCTCACTCCTTTGACGGAGAACGACTGACGGACAAGCACGGTTGGCCGCTTCGCCTGGTTGTTCCTCATCTGTATTTCTGGAAAAGTGTGAAGTGGATCAGGGGAATTGAATTTATGACGGAAAACAAGCCCGGCTTCTGGGAGCAAAATGGTTTTCACTTGATCGCAAACCCGTTCCGCGAAGAGCGGTTCTCCGGTGAAGCGTTGCCGATACCAGAGGATGAGTGGGAGAAAAAGGAGTTCGATTAAGATGTTGACGAATCTAAAGGTAGATCCAGAACAACTGCCCAAACGCGTCATCGTGTGCGGTGATCCAAAACGTGCGGCCTTGATTGCATCGAAACTCGACGATCAGCGTCAAATCGGGGAAAACCGCGAGTATCACAGCTATGCGGGTACGTGGAAAGGCGTAGAGGTAGCGGTAGTGAGCCATGGGGTAGGCGCACCAGGAGCAGCCGTATGCTTCGAGGAGCTGGCGAAGGGCGGCGTTCAGGTCATCATTCGTGTAGGAACTGCCGGGTCATACCAAAAGGAAATTGAGACAGGCAGCCTCGTCATCAGCTCCGCAGCGGTTCGCCAAGACGGCTTGACCAGTCAGTTGGTTCCGGCGGGCTTCCCGGCTGTTGCCAATCGCCATGTCGTGGACGCGCTCGTAAAAGCAGCGGGAGCAAATGCAGCAGAATTGAAGGTATTCGAAGGAATCACGCTGACACTCGATGTCTTTTACAGTGGGGTGTTGGAATTCCCGCACAAGCTATACCAAAAAGCTGGCGTTTTGGCAGTCGAAATGGAAAACACCGCCCTGTTCGTGATTGCGGCACTTCGCGGAATGAAGGCAGGCTCTATTTTGGCGATCGACGGGTATGCCGATGCAGACCTGCTCGAATCGTATAATCCGCACACCGATGTAATGGCAAAAGCCATTGAAGCAGAAGCGTTGATCGCATTGGATGCAGTCATTGCCGTTTCCCAGTAACAATAGGTAAGCCCAGGACGATTACGGGTCCTGGGCTTTTTTGTATTTTTAAAAGGCATTGATGAACCAACAAAGCTGGCGAGAAGAAAAAGCACAGAGCTCGTAGACTGAACTACTACCCGTTAGATGGACACTTTGAAAAAAGTGACCGTCTAACGGTTTTTTGTGTTTTAATCATCATTAACGAGAAATGAGTGGGGATATGTTAGATGAGTAAAAACAGAATAAGTTTTACGGAACATGAGATACATATGTTAGAAAAAAATCAAAATGTACTTCGAGTAACAGGGAAAAACATCACGTATTCTCCTATGTTCAAATTTACCGCTGTACAGGCATATCGAGAGGGACAAACGCCGATTGAGATATTTCTTCAGGCAGGTTTCCCCTTAGAAATAATGGGTCGTCATACACCAAAAAAATGCTTACATCGATGGAGAAAAGTATGTACGACTTTTGGTGAAGCTGGATTAATTGAGGAGCGCAGAGGCAAGGGGAGCACCGGTAGAAAGTCAGAGGGAGAATTATCAGCAAAAGAAAAACTGAGACGTGCTGAAGCACGAATTAGGCTTCTGGAAGCAGAGAACGAACTTTTAAAAAAGCTAGAAGCGCTCGAAAGACAAACCAATAAGACGTTATCGTCTCCCGAGCGCTTTCAGCTTATTAGCATAGTTCTTCGTAAACATGGCTTGAAGCGTGTAACCCGTTATCTATGCCAGATTGCTGAAGTGAGCTCAAGTGGCTATTATCGCTGGTGTAGTGCTGAGGAACAGCGACAAATTCGAGAAGAAGCCGACGAACGAGACTTCCTGCTCATCAAGGAGCATTTCGAAACTCGAAAAGGGAGAGCAGGAGTGCTGGTCATTAAAATGAGATTGGAGCGAATGAACGGTGTCGTGATGAATCATAAAAAGATTCGTCGTCTTATGCAAAAGTTTAAGCTAGTCACTCTTATTCGGAAAGCGAATCCGTATCGAAAAATGGCCAAGGCTACTCAGGAACACCGCACATGCCCAAACCTACTTAAACGTCAGTTTGATCAAGGTATACCCGAGAAGGTTCTACTTACTGACATTACTTATTTGCGCTATGGTACTGGTCAATGGGCATATTTGTCTTGCGTAAAAGATGGGGCGACCAAACAGATTTTGGCACACTATCTGTCTTCGACATTGGAGTTATCACTAGTGAAACGGACACTAGACTTATTAATCAAACGATTGGACGGTAACGTCCATCCTGATGCTATTTTTCATTCGGATCAAGGAATGCACTACACTCATCTTACAACGAGGCGCCTTATTGCTGAGGCTGGTTTTAAACAGTCGATGTCTCGCAAAGGTAACTGCTGGGACAACGCTTCAATGGAATCGTTCTTCGGTCATATGAAAGACGAACTCGAATATAAGGACTGTGTTTCACTTCAAGAGTTGCGTCAACGCGTCAACGAATATGTAACCTATTACAATTCAGAGCGTTATCAGTGGACATTAAAAAAGATGACTCCTGATGAAACCAGAAATCATCTCATTGCTGCTTAATTTGCAACAGGCTCTTTTTAAATACTGTCTATTTCTAGGGGAGTAGTTCAGACCTTGACATCGCCAACCCAGTCGGAACTTCAAAAAGGGGACCACGCTTGTCGAACACTTCTTCCTTGAAAAGCTTCCGCCCGTAGGGTGGCTTTGGCTCGACGGTCCCCTTTTTGAAGTGTAGACGGCCAGTGAATCCCCCTTGCGGGCGTGTCAGAGTCGAAGAGAACTGTGCTTTTTCTTCTCCTCCCCTATGTTGACTCAAACCAAAGTGATCATTCCTCATTAAAACGATCCAGCATCGAGATCGTATCAATCAGATGATTGTTAAAAATTTGTCTGGCCACGCTCAACAGCTCAATAATCATCGGATCACGCAGCGAGTAGGTGACTTTGTTTCCGTCCTTCGTTCCGTACACGATATTGTTGTTCCGCAAAATGGCCAGCTGTTGGGAAACAGCGGAGCCTTCACTCCCGATGAGAGTCTGAAGCTCGTTTACATTCTTATCTCCTTCCGCCAGCAGCTCCAAAATCCGAATCCGCAGGGGATGACCCAACGCCTTGAAAAAATTCGCTTTAAATTGCTGTAGTTCCAAATTCAATGATAGGTTCCTCCGATCGTAACATCATGTGGAAGTTTCAGTAGGGGCGGACAGGCGCGCGCATTCGCGGAAGGCAAAATGCTTGCATCCGAGGCACTTCCCCGTGTCTAGTAAACTGAGAGCATACGCTATCGCGTCTCCAGTATGAGTAAAAAAGTGAGCTTCGCTTACGAGGTCATATAGCCCCGTACGCTGCAAGATTTTCTTAGGGCCAGATTGGATTCCGGAAATAAGGACTGTTGTGCCTTGGTCCATACATTGTTTCACAATCCGGGACAAATTCGCTTCCCCAGTCATGTCCATCAGGGGGACTTTCCCCATCCGTAGCAGTAATACCTTTGGTTGTCGCTGAAGGGTTTGCGTGAGGGAGCTTTCAAACAAGTCGGCATCCCCGAAAAAAAGTGGGCCCTCAATTGTGTAGATGCTGATTTGCGGGCAATCATGCTCCTCGGTAACCATGTGCGGCATGACTTTGTCGTGGTTGGACGAGGGATCAGGCAGTACCTGAGCTACCCGCAAGCTATCGCGCGTTCGTTTGACAAACAACAGGATAGATAGTACCAATCCCACTTCAATAGCAACGGTTAAATTGGTGAAAACGGTCAAAAGGAAGGTGAGCACCAGTACAAGAGAATCGCTCGTCTTCACTTTGACGATGTGGGCAAATTCCTTGCGCTCACTCATATTCCAGGCAACCAGCATCAAGATCGGCGCCATACTCGCCAACGGAATATGCGAGGCGTAAGGGGCGAACAGCACGAGGATGAGCAATACGACCAGACCATGAATGATGCCAGACATGGGGGAGGTTGCCCCAGTTCGAATGTTGGTGGCTGTTCTCGCAATCGCGCCAGTAGCAGGAATTCCCCCAAATAACGGGGTCACGATATTGGCAATTCCTTGGCCGATTAATTCCCGGTTGCTGTTGTGGCGACTGCGTGTCATCCCATCGGCGACGACGGCAGATAATAAAGACTCTATCGCTCCTAGTATAGCAATGATCAGGGCTGGACTCAGTAACTTTTGGACACGTTCCCAAGTGATTTCAGGAAAATGAAAGCCGGGTAATGTACTCGGTATCTCTCCAAAGGTGGAGCCAATTGTCGCTACCTTTCCTTCCAAAAAGAGGACAGAAACGACACTGGAGACTACGAGTCCAACAAGAGAGGCTGGTATACTTCGGAAGAATCGGGGAGTCACCAAAATAAGGGCGAGACTCAAAATAGCGATGGCTACGCTGTATAGATTAATCGTGTTCAGATGAAGAATGATTTCCCCCATGTTGGACAGAAAATCTTCATGTCTTTGCAACTGCTCCAGGCCGAGAAAGTTGGCAATTTGACCGGAGAAGATGATAACGGCAATCCCCGAAGTAAATCCGATGATGACGGGGCGCGGAATGAATTTGATCAGTCCTCCCAGCCGTAGACCCCCCATGAGAACAAGGAGAATCCCTGCCATGAATCCAGCGAGGAGCAAGTCTGCATAACCGTATTGCATGACGATTGCAAATAATATCGGGATAAAAGCACCAGTAGGTCCACCGATTTGATAGCGGGAACCGCCAAATAGAGAAATCAAAATCCCGGCGATAATGGTCGTGTAAATTCCGTACTCAGGCTTTACTCCGGAGGCGATAGCAAATGCCATCCCCAATGGTATCGCGATAATACCGACGATTACCCCTGATACACAGTCTTTTCGAAAGGAAACGAGATTGTAGCCTTCGAATCTTGGTGCCCACTTCATGATTGCAACCCTTCTTTTCGTATTTTCGAATATTTGATTATTTGAATATAGATGGATCATACATCCGCTCTTCCATTCCGTCAATTCCATCCTTACATGAACTTTTCCGTTTATTAACATTCCCTTCAAGATTCCTTAACGCTCGTACAGTACCATTCAAAGTAACAAGTGAACACATCCCTTCGGTTGGAGCCATGGAGAAACCCCCGACAGCCTTTCCAAGCACTTTCATCGAGAGTTCTTTGGCATTGTCATGTCGCAGGGTTTTTTGTCTTGGGCATAAGGAGGCGTAACGAGTGAACCGGGAACAGTTTCGTGCAAGACTGGCAAAGTACAAGCTAATCGCTTCTGTAAAAGAAGCGAAGCACCTGGAAAAAGCGGCAGAGGCAAATTTGAGTGCTGCGGTACTCTCGATTGGCAACATTGGTGTGATTAAAGGCTACGTGGATTATTTTAAGGCGAAAAATATCCCAGTATTTCTTCATTTGGAGCGGATTGGCGGAATCAGTCATGACCGGGAAGGCATTGCATTTCTGGGGCATTACGTCAAGCCAGACGGGATCGTCACTACGCGCAACACCCTGGTCAAGCTGGCGAAAAAGCAAGGCCTGCTGACGATTCAGCGCTTGTTTTTGGTCGATAGCGACTCGATTAAATCAGGCCTAACCTCCCTGCAAGATACACAGCCTGACGCTGTTGAGCTGATGCCTGGTTTGCTGCCGGAGTTTATCGAAGAATTTCGAAGTGTGATCGATACCCCGATCATTTCTGGCGGGCTAATTCGCAAGCGGGAACAGATGGAGGAAGTATTAAAGCATGGGGCGACAGCTGTTTCAGTCGGAAGTCCCCTGCTGTGGAAGGAGTGTAAGAACCTTGATTCAAGCGTTGTTATTTGATTTGGACGGGACTTTGCTGGACAGTCGGGATGCGGTCGTGGATGCCGTTGCTTTTACGGCTGAGCAGTACGCACCGGGACATTTTAGCAGGGATGAGCTTATCGCCCGTTTTGGAGAATCATTTGATGATTTTTTGGCGGCAGTTGCTACAGCAGCAGGCGTTCCTGACAAAAAGGAAGTGCTGCAGAGATACTTCGCCTATGTACGGGAGCATCATGAAGAACACGTCAAACTGTTTCCGTTTGTTCGCGAAGGGTTGGAAAAGCTAAAGGCGGCGGGCTTTGCGATGGCGATCGTCACGAACAAGCAACGGGAGTTTACATTGGCTGGTCTGGAGATGGCGGGGATTGAGCATCTGTTTGAGGCAATCGTCACCGTCGATGATGTATCACGAGGCAAGCCGTCGGCTGAGCCTGTACAAAAAGCGCTGGGAGCGCTAAGCAAACGTCCCGAGCAAGCCATGATGATCGGTGATAGTCGCTATGATGTACTGGCTGCGGTAGGAGCGGGTGTGCAATCTGTCGTGCTGGAGTGGTACGGACAAGAGAAATGGCCCTACGCTTCTCCGGATTACCGCTACGCCGATTTTGAGACATTTGTTATGGAAATGCTGGCCGCAAAAGCACAAGGAGGGAAATGAAAACAGATGGCACGTGTGGTGTTGGAGCAGGTAACGAAAGCCTTTCAGAATCAAAGCGTGGTCAAAGGATTGGATTTGGTCATTCCAGACGGCTCCTTTACGGTTCTGGTAGGTCCGTCCGGCTGTGGGAAATCAACCACACTCAGGATGATCGCTGGCTTGGAAACAGTGACGGACGGCAAAATCATAATCGGTGATCAAACGGTGAACCAATTGCCACCTGGCAAGCGTGATATTGCGATGGTTTTTCAAAATTACGCCCTCTACCCCACGATGAATGTGTACGACAATATCGCCTATGGATTGAGAAACCGAGGAACGTCGAAAAAGGAATGTCAGGTGCTGGTAGAGGAGATCGCGGAAATCGTCGGGCTATCCGATTATCTCAAGCGCAAGCCATCTCAGCTCTCCGGAGGTCAAAGGCAACGTGTCGCACTCGCGCGGGCCATGGTGAAAAAGCCAAAGGTCTTCCTGATGGACGAACCCCTCTCCAATCTCGATGCGAAGCTGCGAAATCAGATGCGTGTGGAGTTGACGAGCCTGCACAAGCAGCTCGGCAGCACCTTCATCTACGTGACACATGATCAGGTAGAGGCGATGACTATGGGCGATCAGATCGTCGTCATGAATGACGGACACATTATGCAAGTAGCGAGCCCGATGGATTTGTATCAGGAGCCGGAAAATCTGTTTGTTGCCCAATTTATCGGTTCTCCGCCGATGAACATTGTTTCTGCGGAGGGCAAGAGTGAACACGTATGGGGATTCCGCCCGGAAAAAGCAGTGCTGTTGCCTGCTGCTGTCCCAGCCATCACGAGCGAAGAGATGTGGAACACACGCGGTCAGGTCGTATCCAGGGAAATTCTCGGCTCAGACACGCTCCTTCACGTGGAGACGGAAAAAGGCAGGGTCATCGTCAAAGCGGACTCGGAGGTAGCGATGCAGGTCGGCTCCTCGGTCACGGTTACTGTACCGTGGGAATACATCTATGTGTTTGAAAAAGGGAGCGGAAAACGAGTGGGTCGCATGAGTGGACGAGTGCCTGTATCGACACGCGCAGGAGGGGATAGCTGATGCGAAAAGCGGCAACTGTACAGGAGTTGCCGGGTGTAAGCCAGTCGAAAAAAGAAGTGCGTTCACAGGCATTTGCATGGTCTGACCTCGCATCCCGGCTGCGTCCGTACTTGTATCTGGCACCCGCATTGATTTGCTTTGCCCTGTTCTTCTTTTACCCGATTGGCTCGATCATTTATTTGAGCTTTCAGGACTGGTCATTGATCAATCTGGAGCAAATGGAATGGGTAGGCTTGCAAAACTATCAGGACTTGATGAAGGACGGAGATTTTCATCAAGTATTGGGAAATACCGCGGTCTTTACCATTGCGACAGTGGGGGTCGGCTTGACGCTATCTTTCTTGCTTGCCCTATGGCTGAACAAAAAGGCAAAGGTGTACGGCATTATTCAGGCGACTGTTTTCAGTCCTCACATCATTTCGCTGGTATCCGTCTCGATGCTGTGGATGTGGCTGATGGACCCGCAGTTTGGCCTCTTGAACGCAGGACTGGAAGCGGTCGGACTGCCTGCGTATACATGGCTGACTGATCCGAAAAGCTCCTTGCTGTCACTGATTATCGTCAGCATTTGGAAAGGTGTCGGCTATAACACGCTCATTTTCATTGCAGGCTTGCAAAGCATTCCGGGCGATATATACGAGGCAGCAGCGCTCGATCAATCGCCGTGGTGGCGGACGCTGAGACGGATTACGATACCGATGCTGTCACCGACGATTTTCTTTTTGCTCATTATCAATACGATCTCATCCTTCCAAGCGTTCGACACGATTGCCATTATGACACAGGGTGGTCCAATCAATAGTACGAACATGCTTGTCTACTACATTTACGAGCAAGGAATGGACTTCTACAATGGCGGGATTGCTTCGGCCGCCTCTGTCATTTTGCTGATACTGGTAGGGATTTTAACAGCTTTGCATTTCCTGGTGATGTCCAAGCGCGTGCATTATCGCTGATGAACTCATGAGAAAGGAGGAGGAGCATGTATCGAGTGGTTTTGGCTTCACGCAAGACCGTGGAATGGATTGGGCTTTTGGTTGTGGCTTTCCTGTTTGTGTTCCCGTTTCTGTGGATGGCATCGACGGCTTTCAAAACGATGCCGGAGGTCCGGCAATTTCCCCCGACGCTTTTGCCTGAGACGTGGGAGTGGAGCAACTTCGCTCAAGCGTGGGAATCAGGTCCGTTCCTTATGTTTACGTGGAACAGCATTCTGGTTGCAGTAGGGATTTTGATCCTGCAATTTTTGACGGCGGTGCCTGCGGCTTACGCTTTTGCACGCTACAAGTTTCCCGGTCGCAATCTGTTGTTTGGTCTTGTCTTGATTGTTTTGATGATTCCGGGACAAGTCATCTTTTTGCCGATCTACGTGCAATTGAGCGGCTGGGGACTCGTCAACACGCTGTGGTCGCTGATCCTGCCGTACGCAGCCAGTGCTTTCGGAATCTTCCTGCTCAGGCAAGCATTCATGCAGGTGCCCGATGAAGTGATCGAGGCAGCACGTCTGGATAACGCGTCCGAATGGAAAATCATGTGGACGATCATGGTGCCGATGGCGAAGCCAGTGCTGGTCACTTTCGGACTATTCAGCTTTATTTACCACTGGAACGACTATTTCTGGCCGCTGATTATGACCAACAGCGACGAGGTGCGCACCTTGCCGATCGGAATATCCAGCTTGCACATGTCCGACGGCGGAACCTTGTGGAACGTCATGATGGCGGGCAACATGATTCTCATTCTACCGATTCTCGTGATTTTCTTCGTGGCACAACGGCATATTATCAAAGCGTTCATCTATCAATCCAAATAATAAAAGAGAGCTCTTAGGGAGGAAATCAAAACATGTTTTCATTGAAAAAGACTGGAACGATTCTATGTGCATTGACTATCGGTTTGTCAGGAGTATTGGCTGGATGCGGATCATCTAGTAAAGAACAGTCTGCTAGTACAGGTAGCACTTCTCAGCCTGCAGCGTCTACAGCATCCAGTGGCCCTGTCCAAATTGATTTCTGGTATGCGTTGGGTGGCGTTCGTGGGAAAACCATCGAGGATATGGTCAAAAAATTCAATGAAACACATAAAGATATTATCGTCAAGCCAGCCTACCAAGGGGCGTATCAAGAGAACCACTCCAAAGTACTGGCATCTGTAGCAGCGGGCAACAATCCGGATGTCACGATGGTCGAGATCGCTTCGATCGCGGCATTTGCGGATGCAAAGGTTTTGGAAGATTTGACACCTTACTCCCAAGGGGATGAAAAGAAGTACATTCCAGGTCTCATGAAAAACTCTTATTGGAATGACAAACTGTACGCAGTACCATTTAACCGCTCCACTCCACTGCTGTACATCAACCGCGATATGTTAAAAGAAGCAGGACTTGATTCGAACGGTCCGAAAACATGGGATGAGTTGGTCAGCTTCTCGCAAAAGCTGAGCAAAAAAGAAGGAGACAAAATTACCCGGTACGGCTTCTCGACACCTGTTGATATCTGGTTCTACGAAGCGCTTGTTTTCCAAGGCGGGGGCAACATTCTGAGTGAGAACGGCAAAGAGCTGACGATCAACAACGAAGCAGGAAAAGCACCACTTGAGCTCTGGTCCAAAATGGTGAAGGAAGGCATCATGAAAAACCCTCCAGGAGAAAATTACAATGCGTGGGATGTAGCGGAGCAAGACTTCTTGAATCAAAAAGTAGGCATGATTTTTACATCGACAGGCTCCTTGACGGAATTGAAGAAAAATGCCAAATTTGACATGGGTGCAGCCTTCCTTCCGGCCAATAAAAACTTTGGTACGCCAACGGGCGGTGCGAATCTTGTGATGCTGGCGAAGTCGACCGATGCAGAGAAAAAAGCAGCGTGGGAGTTCATGAAGTGGATGACCGATACTGAGCAGACAGTTCCGTGGTCAATTGCTTCCGGTTATATGCCTGTCACGACAGAAGCAATTGATTCGGCTGAAATGAAGGCATTCTATGAAAAAGATCCAAACTTCAAGGTCGCGGTAGATCAGCTCCAATACGGCTATCCTCGTCCAATGGCTCCAGGCTACAAAGAATTGCAGGATGTGATTCAAAAAGAACTGCAGCGTGCGATGCTTGGTCAAGCGACTGTAGATGAAGCGATGCAGACGGCGACGGAAAAAGGCAGCAAGCTTTTGAAAAAATAATAGAAACAAAATGATAGAGGAGCTGGCGAAATGAACATTTGTATGGCACATCGCGGGTGGTCAGGCAAAGCCCCGGAGAATACAATGACAGCGATTCGACTGGCTTTGGCAGAGCCAGCTATCAAAGCAATGGAAATTGATGTTCAATTGACGCGTGACGGTGTTCCGGTGCTGATTCATGACTTTACGCTGGAGCGCACGACCAATGGCCGCGGTCTGGTCATGGATCATACCTTGGCAGAGCTGCGTGAGCTGGATGCAGGGAGCTGGTTTGGCGACAAGTTTGCGGGCGAGCGAATCCCTACACTAGAGGAAGTGCTGATTGCAGTAAAAGGTCGCTGCATGTTAAATATCGAGTTGAAAGCAACAAGTGACATGTACCCGGGTATCGCGGAAAAGGTGCTCGCGCTTGTAGAAAAGCATGGAATGAAGCAAGAGGTGTGCCTGACTTCATTTGACCACGATTTGATTCGTCACGTTCGCACGCTCGATCAAGAAGTGCAGACAGGCCTGATTGTATATGGTCGCCCTGTACTCATGCTGGAACAGATGGAGGCAGCAGGTGCTACGATCCTCTCCATGGGTTATCCGTTCCTGAATAGAGAGCTAGCAGTAGCTGCTATTGAAAAAGGTTTCAAAGTCATCGCGTGGACGCTGGATGATCCGAAGCATATCCGCGAAGTTATTTCGTGGCATCCTCAGGTTCAAATTTGCACGAACCATCCTGACCGGATGTGGGAGTTTGTGTAAGCACAAGCAGGAAAGAGCCGCCGAGCAATTTGCAAGGCGGCATTCTTTTTTGTTGTTGGACTAAATTTTGAATTTGCTTACATGAGATTGCAGTTCTTCGGCTATTCTTGCCAAAGAAGTAGATGATGAACTGACTTCTTCCATAGCTGCCAGCTGTTCTTCTGTGGCGGCCGATACGCTTTGTGTTCCGTCAGCAGAATTCTCCGCTACTTCTTCAATGACACTAACCAACTCTACCACCTGTTTGGTGCCAAAAGACATTTGCTCAGAATAAGCCTTTACTTCTTGAATTTGGCTTGCCACCTGCGTGACAGCATCTTGGATCTGTTCGAAGGACTTGCCTGCATTGTTAACGACCGTAAGTCCAGTGGCGACCTCTTTGGTGCCTTGTTCCATCGAAAGGACAGCCTGGTTTGATTCGAGCTGAATCGTCGTAATCAACAGTTTAATCTGTTGAGCGGATTCCGCGGACTGCTCAGCCAATTTACGCACTTCGTCTGCTACAACGGCGAAACCGCGCCCCTGTTCACCAGCTCTCGCCGCTTCAATCGCTGCGTTTAGCGCTAACAGATTTGTTTGTTCAGCTATGGCGGTGATGACTTGAACGATTTGTCCGATTTCCTGCGAGCTGTTTCCTAATCGTTTGACGATATCGGCAATGTTGCCAACAGTGTTCTCGATCGATTGCATCTGGCTGATAACGACTTGAAGGGCCTGATTGCCTTCCACTGCAATTTGGGAAGCGCCCAAAGCTGATTCGGCAGCTTGCTGTGCATTCGTGGCAACCTGCTGAGCTCCTGTCGATACGCCTTGAATTGCGGTGACACTTTCCTCTACACTCTTCACTTGTTTTTCCGCACCGTAAGCTACTTCCTGAATCGTTATGGCGATTTGCTCGGTAGCCTTGCTCGTATGGTCAGCGTTGACCGACAATTCCTCTGCGGAAGAAGCAAGATCTGAAGCTGTATCATTCACTTGTTGAATAATCGTTCGCAGGTTGAGCACCATTGTGTTTACTGATTGGGATAACTGTCCAACCTCATCCTTGGTTCGAATTTGCAAGGGTTGTACAGTCAGTTCACCCTCGGAAATGCGGTTAGCCACGGAGGCAACTGCCGCAATAGGGCGTGAGATTTGCCGGGAAACAGCGTAGGCGATTGCGGTCACGACAGCAACTACAACGATGACAATGATCCTGACCATGGTGGTAACGGATGAAACCGCAGACGTTATAGATTCAACAGGGATATGCAGATATAAACCAAAGTTGGTCTTGGGAATGGGGGAGTAGGTGACAACGTATTCCTTGCCATTGTCCGAGTAGCTGTATGAGCCCTTTTCTGTTTTTCCTGATTGAAGGATTTCCATTAATGGCTGCGGCAGAGCGGATTCCGCAAGCGGTTTTCCGATCAGATCCTGGGTAGGGTGGTACTGAATTTGGTTCTTGTTATCAACGAGAATTGGATAACCATCGTTGCCTACTTTCAAATCTTTGAGAAAGGTAGCTGTGAAGTCATCTACATTGACGAGCCCGGTCAAGACACCAAGCTTCTCGTTGTTTTTCCCTTTTACAGGGGAAGCGACGATGATAGAGCGATTGCCGGTTGTCTTCGCAATAAGAACATCGGAGAAGCTGGGCTTGTCCTGCATACCGTCTTTGAAGAATTGGCGCTCGCCAAGATTGATTCCAACGCTTTTGGGGAACGTATCAGCCGTTACTTTTCCATCGCTTGCGATAAACGTATTTCCGTCATACAGCTTCATTTCCTCGGTAAACTTGCGAATAAATTCATTTTTTGCTGCTGCATCATCGGATTGAATATCCGAGGTGCGGGCTAAAATTTGAATTTCTGTCATACGCCGGTCCAGATATTGATCCATCGCTATGGCTGTACTGGAAGTAAGGTCAACATAGGATGATTTTTGTTTATCAATCAGAATGGATGAAAAGCTGTTCGTGATAAACAAAGAAACGGCAGTAAGTGGAATGACAGCCACGATGAGAAACCAAAAAATCATTTTGTTCCTGAGTTTGTTGAACAAAAACATAGGTTTGTCCACTCCTAATCCGTGAATGCGAAATAGAAACAGTCAGACTGCTGAGTCATCTCAGCAGTCTGACAAAATATTAATAGCCCATTGCTGCGCCTTCACCGCGAGGGTCAGCACCGCCAAATTTTACATTGGTTTGCGGATCAATCAGGATTGCGCCAGACTGTCCCATCGCATCGGTATAGGCTGCTTCCAGCTTTTCGACTGGATGCCCACGTTTAATGAGCTCGTCCAGGACTTCTTGAGGGATGCGGCTTTCCACCTTGAGATTGTTGGAAGCAGATCCCCAGTTGCGTCCATGCAGCCATCTTGGCGCTTCGATTGCGTCTTGCACGCTGAAGCCAAAGTCGACGATGCGTGTGACGAGAGCGGCTTGCGTTTGTGGCTGTCCTTCTCCCCCTTGTGTTCCGTAAAGAAGATAAGGCTTGTCCCCTTTAAAGAGCATAGCTGGGTTAATGGTGTGGAAGGTGCGTTTTCCTGGTTCCAAGTGATTGATGTGTTTGGAATCCAGAGAGAAATAGCTTCCGCGGTTTTGCAAAAGGACACCCGTATCTTTCGCTACGATGCCGGAACCCCAGTCAAAGTAGTGACTCTGAATGATGGACACGGCATTTCCATCTTTGTCGACGATCCCGAACCAGGTTGTATCGCCTTTTGGATCAAGCGGTTCTACAGATTTGGCTGCTTGCTTCATATCAATGCGCGCTGCTAAATCTTTCCCGTGCTGCTTGGACAACAGCTCATCCACAGGGATATCCGCAAAGGCAGGGTCAGTCAGCCATTTGTCGCGGTCAGCAAAAGCCTGTTTGGTAGCTTCCACAATCGTGTGGTAGTAATCGGGTGTTCCTTCACCCATGCTTTTGAGGTCAAAGTTGTTCAAAACATTAAGAATAGAGAGTGATGCCATGCCTTGGGAGTTAGGCGGAACGTTATACGCTTTGTAACCGCGGTAGTCTACCGTAATGGGATCTGCCCAAGTGGAGGTATGCTTCTCAAAATCTTTCAACGTGAGCAATCCGCCGTTGGCTTTCATGTCTGCTACGATTTTTTTAGCAACTTCTCCTTTATAAAAACCGTCAGCGCCTTTTTTCGCAATGATTCGCAAAGTATTGGCAAGATCCTTTTGTTTGAGAATTTCGCCTGCTGCATAAGGATCGCCGTTGGGCTTCAGGAATGTTTTGCGGAAGCCATCAAAACGTTGAAGATTCTTCAAGTCATTGTCAGTTGGATCTGTCGCATATTTTGTCCAATATACTTGATTGGGGGAGACGGGATATCCGTTCTCGGCGTAGCCAATGGCAGGCTCCAGCAGTCTGTTCCATTGAAGCTTATTATTGCCCATGCTTTTATGGGCGTAGTTGTACGCTTCCCACCAGCCGGAGACGACACCAGGGACAGTGTTTGCTGATTCATAACCGCGGGACGGGATTTTTTCGTAGCCTTTACCTTTGTAATAGTCGATGGTTGCCTTTTCGCCTGCGCGACCACTGCCGTTCAGCGCCTTCAGCTCTTTTGTTTTGGCATTGTAGATAAGCCAGAAGTTATCTCCGCCAATGGTTGTGTAATGAGGATAGACAACAGCTAAGGTGGAAGCGGCTGTAATAGCAGCATCTACTGCATTTCCACCGTCTTCCAATGTTTTCAGGGCCGCAGCCGTAGCCAGATAGTGAGGAGTCGTCACCATTGCGTTCGGTGACATCGATGTTGGACGGTTAGCAGCTTGTGCTCCAGAGAATGTTGTTACCCCGATGACAGCAGTCAGCGCGACGGTCGAGAGTTTCTTCCAGAATGACATTCCTATGAAACCTCCTTCATGATGAAAAGAATAATGATTCATTAAACCGGCTATCCGCTGTTGCCTCACCTCCTTTAAAAGTTAAAAATACACAAACATACAAAAGTAGACAAAAATAGACATTATGAGCGCAAAAAAAAGACCAATGATATAGGATCATTGGTCGCGTCCTACATCAATACTTCGGTAGCTGGCAAGCGTGTCCGCTGTTGCGGAGGTAGCCCCTGTAGCTTTGCGTCGCCGGATTTCCCCGGGTATGCCGTTTCGATATCAATGGGTGAAGCATAAATTGACACATATACTGATTCGATCGTTGTGGGAAAATGTTCCTAAAACTCCGTTTGCCAATAATATAGACTATTTACCATTTGTGGTAAATAAGAAAAATATTTTAATCCGGAAAAATAGTTAGGAATGCTATGTATTTTTCGAAAGATATTCACACACCTCCTGGGGCAAAGCTGCTTATGATGATAAAAAGGCACATTTGCCAAGGAGTGAAACAAAGACCATGATGCATCCCGATACGGAATTGCGCTATATCAACGATGAGATCGGGTACGGTGTGTTTGCGACAAGGTTTATCCCAAAAGGAACGATTGTATGGGCACAGGATGATTTGGACCAAGTATTGGACCCTGCATTTGTGGAAAGACTTGACTCATTACGAAAACAGGACGTACAAAAATATTCGTTTAAGAACCAGTTCGGAAAGTACATTCTTTGTTGGGATAAGGCAAGGTACGTAAACCACAGCTTTCATGCGAATTGTGTGCCGACCATGTATGATATGGAATTGGCTGCACGGGATGTTTTTCCGGGCGAAGAGCTGACTGATGATTATGGAACGTTAAATTTGGATGAACCTTTTGAGTGTTTGCCCGAGTCCGACACGGACCGCTCCCGTGTAATGCCCGATGATTTGCTTCG
The DNA here is from genome assembly GCF_055685845.1 of Brevibacillus schisleri. Taxonomy (NCBI): domain Bacteria; kingdom Bacillati; phylum Bacillota; class Bacilli; order Caryophanales; family Paenibacillaceae; genus Brevibacillus; species Brevibacillus schisleri. The sequence continues at coordinate 6,263,107 of NZ_JBVNDM010000001.1, read as the reverse complement.
GTATTACCCGCAGTGGGATCGGATTGCAGCGGAAGCATTCCAACGGTTCAATCATGTTGAACAGCCTTTGCTGCATCTGATTCCCCCGAAGCATCTCGAAACGATTCGTGGGATCACGGAGCAGCGCTTAGCCATTGATTCTGTCATTCACCTGTATTGCAGGTCACAATGGCAAACGGGGCAGCAATGGGAGACGTGAGCGGGTCGGTCAACGACCCGATTTTGTTGAACTCTGGGTAGAGAATCAGTATTATGGAATGTAAAGGTGAAGTGAAAGGTTGATTTCATTGGAAAACAAGGTAGCGGCATCCAATTTTATCCGCAATATCATGATTGATGACTTGCAAGAGGGCAAAGTAAAGGAAATCATTACCCGCTTTCCCCCAGAACCGAACGGGTATCTCCATATTGGACATGCAAAAGCGATCTGCCTCAACTTTGAGTTGGCACGAGAATTCTCCGGCAAGGCCAACCTTCGTTTTGACGATACCAACCCGGTGAAGGAAGACATCGAATACGTAGAGGCTATCAAAAGGGACGTTCAATGGCTTGGCTTCGAGTGGGACGGGCTGTTTTTTGCATCTGATTACTTTGAAGAGATGTATAACCGTGCGGTGCTGTTGATTAAAAAAGGTCTGGCTTACGTAGACGATCTGTCTCCAGAAGACATGCGTAAAATGCGTGGAACATGGACAGAGCCAGGCACAGATAGTCCGTTCCGCAGCCGGTCTGTGGAGGAAAACCTGGACCTGTTTGCACGTATGCGCCAAGGGGAATTCAAGGACGGGGAAAAGGTGCTGCGTGCGAAAATCGATATGGCTTCGCAGAACTTCAACATGCGTGATCCGGTTCTGTATCGAATCTCCCATGCAACGCATCACAACACGGGCGACAAATGGTGTATTTATCCGATGTACGACTTCGCTCATCCGTTGGAGGATGCCATTGAGGGCGTGACACACTCCTTGTGCTCGCTGGAATTCGAAGATCATCGCCCGTTGTACGACTGGGTAGTCCGCGAGTGCGAAATGGAGAAGGTACCACACCAGTACGAATTTGCTCGCTTGAACCTGACGAACACTGTGATGAGTAAACGCAAGCTGAAACAGCTAGTCGATGAGAATGTGGTAGACGGCTGGGATGACCCGCGCATGCCAACCATCGCAGGTTTCCGTCGTCGCGGCTATACACCGGAAGCGATTCGTACATTCGCTCGTGAAGTAGGGGTAGCGCGCGCGAACAGCACCGTTGACGAGAAAATGCTGGAGTATTTCATCCGTGAGGACCTGAAGCTGAAGGCACCACGTACGATGGCTGTATTGAATCCGTTGAAGGTCGTCATCACGAACTATCCGGAAGGACAAGTCGAGATGCTTGAAGCGGAGATCAATCCAGAGAACCCAGAGATGGGCAATCGTCAAATTCCGTTCTCCCGCGAAATCTACATTGAGCAGGACGACTTCATGGAAAACCCGCCGAGCAAGTATTTCCGCCTGTTCCCGGGAAATGAAGTACGTCTCAAGCACGCGTACTTCATTAAATGCAATGACTTCGTGAAGGATGCAGATGGCAACGTGATCGAGATCCATTGCACGTATGACGCTGAGACGAAGAGCGGCAGCGGTTTTACAGGTCGCAAGGTAAAAGGTACGATTCACTGGGTGGATGCGACCAATGCGGTTCCTGCTGAATTCCGTTTGTACGAACCATTGATTATGGATGATGAAGACGCAGAGGGTACTTTCCTCGACAACGTTAACCCGAATTCGTTGGAAGTGCTGCAAGGCTATGTGGAGCCAAATATGAAAGAAACCAAGCCTCAAGACAAGTATCAATTTTTCCGCCATGGCTATTTCAATGTCGATCCAAAGCATACGACAGATGATAAGCTCGTATTCAACCGGATTGTATCGTTGAAGAGTTCCTTTGAACTGCCAAAAGCATAGGAAATACTCATGTAAATCAAGCGCTGCTGTGCATGGAGAACCCGTGTGCAGCGGCGCTTTTTTCTTTCGTGATTATAAATTGGCGTGTATAATTATTCTGTTACAAAAAGGGGGACAGGCAGTGAACGGGAGAGCAGAACTAACACGTAGTTTGAAGTTGCGGCATATTGTCGTAATTGGACTGGGCTACATGGCCCCGATGGCCGTTTTTGACACCTTTGGCATTGTTTCTGGAGAAACGGGGGGGCACGTTCCTGCTGCTTATGCAGTCACACTTCTTGCAATCCTGTTTACGGCGGCAAGCTACGGAAAGATGGTACGGCTATTCCCATCAGCAGGGACCGCGTATACGTATACGCAGCAAACGATCCATCCGTATGCCGGATTTCTAGTAGGTTGGGCGTCCTTGCTGGATTATTTGTTTTTACCGATGATTAACGCTTTGTTGACAGGGGTTTACCTGTCATCCGTGTTTCCTGATGTATCGACTGTATGGTGGATTATAGGATTCATTGTACTGGTGACGGGGTTAAACGTATTTCGCGTAACAGTAACCGCATCCGTCAACTCGATTTTGGTGCTGTTTCAAGTCGTGGTCGTCGTGCTGTTTGCGGGATTGGCAATCCGTGGTCTTATGCAAGGTGACGGGCTTGGGCAAGTATTCAACCTGCGACCATTTTTGTCACCGGATATGTCTGTCATTGCACTGCTTTCCGGTGCATCGATTCTTTGTTTTTCCTTCCTTGGCTTTGATGCAGTGACAACACTCACGGAGGAAACCGTCGATGCGAAAAAGACGATTCCACGCGGGATTATGCTCGTAGCACTCGCGGGAGGAGCACTATTTATTACGGCCTCTTATTTCATGCAATCATTATTTCCTGATGTTTCGGTATTATCTGATCCAGAAGCTGCTTCAGCGGAGATTGCGTTGTTCATCGGCGGAACCATTTTTCAATTGGTGTTTTTGGCCGCCGCCTTGTCCTCAACGCTCGCTTCCGGGCTTGTATCCGTCACGAGTGTCACTCGTTTGCTGTACGCAATGGGCAGGGACGGATTTTTGCCGAAGCGCTGGTTCGGTTATGTACATCCGAAGCTGAGAACGCCCGTGCTTAACGTTTTGTTGGTAGGAGCGTTGATGCTGTTTGCTTTGTACATGGATTTGCTAACCGCCACGTCCTTCATTAACTTTGGCGCACTGATCGCCTTTAGCTTTGTAAACATCAGCGTAATGGCGTACTATTTCCGCAAACAAAAGAACAAACATATCAAGGATTGGTGGGGCTTCGTGTTGTCACCGCTCATCGGGACAACGTTCATCGCCTTTTTGTGGGTCAACCTGGAAGCAACGTCCATGATGCTGGGCTTGCTATGGAGCTCTGTCGGCCTGATCTATTTGTTATATTTGGTGAAGGTCAAGAAAACCAATTTGGAAATGATGAAGTTTGAGGAGTAGAGGGGCTGTAGTGGGGAAGAAGTGGATTTCCAGTCTACGCTTCGGCCTCCGCCCCGCGAGGGGATTGACTGTCCGCTCCGAAATAAATGGCGGGAGCGCTTCAAAAGTAGAGTTCCGAGGATGTATTCGCAGAGGTTGAAGCTGAAAACCCCCGCCATTTATTCCTACACTAGGCCGGGCTCCAGAGGCGCTAAGACTGGAAATCCACTTCTTCTCACGTGGCTTTGGTTATCATTTTTGAAAGTGAATTCAGGAGGGAGAACAACGATCCTCTCTCTTTTTTATTCATCCAGATTCACCCCAATTAAAGTATGAGGACAACAAGCAGCTCGCAGAGGAAACAGGAGAAAACAGCGAAGATCTTAGGGACACCGACCGAGACGCAATGCAAAAAGCGAAACACGCCCTTAAGCGTCCACCTCTGAAACACATCCTGAACCGACCACTTTGGACGCGGTTTCGCTTTTTGCATGGAGTCGGGCAGTCAATCCCCCAGGGGGTGGCCCTAGAAGCTGAGCGTTTTCTCCTGTTTCCTCCCCACCACTACAGCCAGAACAAAGAGCAGTAAGGAGGCAAGCAAAATGAACGTAGCATTGTTCGCGCAAGTCAATCGTTTGGAGGTAGAAGGAGGCACGCTAGAGTACGGCGTAACAGGAAAACCACAAGCACCTGCCCTGCTGCTTTTGCATGGCATTCGCAACACCAAGCTACTGTTTGCGCCCATCTTGCCAGCATTGGCAGAGCGATATCGGGTGATTGCGGTAGATATCCGAGGTCACGGGAATTCCGTGAGCCATGGCTCCTTTTCATTTGAGCGGATCGTAACGGATTTGATTCAACTTTTGGAGAAAGAACGGCTCGAACAAGTAACGATTGTCGCAGCGTCCTTTTCAGCTGTACCTGCCCAGATGCTTGCGATTCGCGAGCCCAAGCGCGTAGCTTCGCTCGTTTTATTGGATGGAGGCTATTATTCCTTGGGAGAAGTTCCTGGATTCGATCGGGAGAAGGTTGTCGAACGGCTAGCTACCACGCGTTTTTCTTCCGTAGAGGAGGCAGAAAGGCAGTTCTCTGAGCGGTATGGTTCGAGCGTGATGCCAGAGGGGTGGATGCGAGAGGAGCTTGTGAAAAAGGAAGACGGAAGCTACGGATACCGTTTGCCGAGGGAGGCGTTTTCCGCTTACTTCCAAGAGTACAGCATTCATAGCCAACCGGAATTGTTCCAACAGCTAACATGCCCCGTGCTATTACTCCTGGCTGACGACAGCTTATTTTCAAAAGAAGAGCAGCAGTTTCATCGACAGGCAGTTGCCACCTATCAAGGAATGGTGAAGCAGGCCAAGGTGAAAATGATACCGAAGGCACAGCATTTGCTAATGGTGACGCATCCTCAAGAGACCGTGAACGAAATCCATCATTTTTTATCGAAATAAGGAAGGGACAAGCGATTGCTTGTCCCTTTATCTTTGTTTACCGCTTCGCTTCACGAATGAGCACGTTCAACTGTTCAGCCATGGCCTGCTGATTCTTCTGATCCTTCATTTGTTTTTTTACCGTTTCTAGCGCTTTGATGCCTTTTTTTGAGTTCACGACCTTCACGGGTGTATCTGTCCCATAGATACGTTCGATTTGGGAGCGTGCTTGTGCGAAAGTGCTCTGATGATCGCTTGTACCCAATGTCCCTGGGGTTCCGCTCCCTGATTTTGTACGGGTAGCATCATGCCCGCGACTGGAGCTTCCGGAGTAATTGCTGATGAGATGGGACTGCATCGGATCCATTTGATTGATCGATTGTGTATTGGCAGTAGAAGGAGCCAAGTAGACGGCATCGTTCACAATCAACGCCTGGATACCGTGTACGCCTGCTGCCTTCAGTTGGGCTTCCAGCTTTGTGGAAGGACCACCTGTGTGAAGGTGTGAGCTGCCCATAGAGCTGTAGAGAGCATTACCCATTCCGCTATACGTATGGCCGTGCGCGTTTGTCGTGAATTTTTTATCGCGATCCACGCTTGGAATAACCGTTGCGCCTTTTGGGGCTTGCGTTGTGGACTGTGTGCGTGCTGGTGTATGTGGCTTCGTAGGTGGAGCGGCTTGATTCATACAAGCTGTCAGTAAAAGTACAGTCCCTAAACCTGCGGTACCAACCCATTTGTGGAAGTGCTTCATCAAGATCCCTCCAAGTCATCCTACCTATGTAAAGCTATCTTTTGTTCGCTGCATGAAGTTATGAGTGGAGCTTGTTGGAAAAATTTCTGTGGTCACGATTATCTTGGGGAAAAAATGCACAAACCAAAGGAAGGAAATCACTGGAGGTGGTAGATTTGGCAGATTCAAACAACGTGAAGGAGCAGCCAGTATCCCGAAGGAACTTCTTGAAAAACTCTGGCTTGGTGCTCGGTAGCTTGGTCGTGGGTGGCGTGGCAGGGAGCTTGCTCCGCAAACCGGAACCTCAAGCACAGCCAGCAGCACCGCCCCCTGCGGCCGATTACAATCAGGCGCTCATGTTTTTTACACCTGAGCAATTCAAGGTGGCGGATGCCGCTTGCGAGCGCATATTTCCTGAAGATGAGCTAGGTCCGGGGGCGAAGGCACTTGGTGCAGCTTATTTCATTGACCACCAGCTAGCGGGTGATTGGGGCTTTAATGCTCGGGATTACATGCAAGCGCCCTTTTATCCGGGTGAAATTACACAGGGCTATCAAGGTAGGTTAAAACGCAGGGAAATATTCGATATCGGCCTTCAAGAGATGAACAACTATAGCAACAGTACCCACGGAAAGCGGTTTTACGAACTCCCACCAGAACAGCAGGACGCTGTTTTAAAGGCTTTTGAATCCGATGAAGTAAAATTGACGACCATTTCGGCGAGCACTTTTTTCAATATGCTGCGGGCCAGTACGATCGAAGGTGTTTATGCAGACCCTCTATACGGAGGCAATAAAAATATGGACGGCTGGAAAATGAAGAATTTCCCAGGTAATCAGATGGCGTATACACAGCTGATCGATAAGCCTGAGTTTGTGAAGATGGCTCCCTTAAGCTTGCGGGATCATCAACATTAGGGAGGACTGTACATATGGCCAAAAAGTTACCTAAGGTTGACGTCGTGATCGTGGGGGTGGGCTGGGGTGGAGGCATTATTGCTTCTGAGCTAACCAAGCAAGGTCTGACAGTAGTGGGGCTAGAGCGAGGCAAGGAGCGCAAAACCGAGGACTACTTCATGGTACACGATGAATTGCGTTATGCCCTTCGTTATGAGCTGATGCAAGATTTGTCCAAAGAAACGATCACGTTCCGCAGTAAAATGAACGTTCGTGCGCTTCCCATGCGGTCATACGGTTCCTTTTTGCTCGGGACAGGACTAGGGGGATCTGGTGTCCACTGGAACGGACAGACCTTCCGCTTCCTACCGTATGATTTCCAAATCCGCTCCAAGACGATTGAACGGTATGGCGCAAAGAAAATTCCAGAGGGAATGACGATCCAGGATTGGGGCATTACCTACGATCAACTGGAGCCATACTTCGATAAGTTTGAAAAGATGGCGGGAATCGCTGGCGAGGAGAATCCGTTGGGGGGGAAACGCTCGAGTCCTTATCCGACACCTCCGATGCGTACTACACCGAGTATGAAAATGTTTGCGGATGCGGCGAAAAAGAAAAACCTGCATCCATACATCCTTCCATCAGCCAATCTCTCGCAAGCGTATACCAATCCAGACGGGGTGGCCCGGGCTGCGTGTCAGTACTGCGGCTTCTGTGAAAGGTTTGGCTGTGAATACGGAGCAAAAGCCGATCCAGTGGTGACCGTGATCCCGGTAGCCAAGAAGACAGGGAAGTTTGAAATTCGCACGCATTCCCATGTCCGCAGAATTTTACATACAGGGAACAAGGCGACAGGTGTTTTGTATACGGACGTCACGACAGGGGAGGAATTCGAACAGCCCGCTGATATTGTGGTGATGACCAGCTATGTATTCAACAACACGCGCATCCTGCTCATGTCCAAGCTGGGAAAACCGTATGATCCAACAACCGGAAAAGGCGTGATCGGTAAAAACTACGCCTATCAAGTCTTAAGAGGAGGCGCGGTGGGCTTCTTCGACGACAAGGAGTTTAACAATTATGCAGGCGCAGGATCGCTGGGAATGTGTTTGGATGACTACAACGGTGATAACTTCGATCACTCCAATTTGAAATTTATCCATGGCGCGAATATCTCTGTCACACAAACCGGCTTTCGACCAATTGGCACGAACAAGGTACCGCCGGGAACGCCTAGCTGGGGCAAGGATTTCAAGGCTGCCTCGATCAAATACACAAATCGATTCATATCCGTAGGTGCCCAAGGAGCTTCCATGCCATTTCAACAGCATTTCCTTGATCTGGACCCGACGTACAAGGACGCTTTTGGAGATCCGTTAATCCGCATTACGTATGATTTCGTCGACCAGGACAGGGAGCTAGCGGCATTTTGTGCAGATAAATGCGCGGAAATTGTCAAAGAAATGGGAGCGAACGAGAAGCTCGAAATTAACCGCAAGCTCGGACCCTACGATATCACGCCATACCAATCGACGCATAATACAGGTGGCGTCATCATGGGTGCTTCACCAGACAATTCGGCAGTCAATAACTATTTGCAGATGTGGGATGCGGAAAACGTATTTGTCGTCGGGGCTTCCTCCTTTGCGCATAATAGCGGCTACAACCCGACAGGAACGATGGGTGCTCTCTCCTATCGAGCAGCAGAGGGCATTTTGAAGTACAGGAAAAGCGGGGGCGGCATGCTCGTATAAGCTGGTTTTTTAATCATGCAAAACGTAATTGCAACTATGCGAAAAGTCGTTGGGCCAACTAACGGCTTTTTCGCGTGCATCTGAGAAAATTGATTTGCATATTTGCGAATATCGATGGCAGAAAAAAGCGCAAAGCCCTGGAATGATGCGGTTTCTCACCTTGGCATGCTCCTTGCTATACCCTTTGGTAACAGCACAAACCAAAGGGAGAGACAATCAATGACGACAAATAAGTGGAAGATGGACACCTCCATTATTCATACCGCACAAACGCCTTGCCAAAAAACAGGAGCAGTGGTATCCGCGGTGGTGCCTGCTGTGGCCTATGCGTTTCCAGATGCAGATTCCGCAGCGGCGTGCGTGGCTGGCGAGCGAGAAGGAACGTACTACGGAAGATATGGCAACCCTACCATCGCCACTTTAGAGCAAAAAATCGCTGCATTGGAAAATGGCGAAGCTGCCTTGGGTGTAAGCAGTGGGATGGCCGCCATTTCAGGGGCTTTGCTCGCCTTTTTGAAGCAGGGTGATCATGTCGTGTGTACGCGGGATGTGTACGGAGGCAGCTACAAGTTTCTTACGACTATGGCCCCGCGTTATGGCATTGTGACGGACTTCGTCGATTGCACCGATTTGCAGGCAGTCGAGAGTGCTTTTTTGCCGAACACAAAAGTCCTGTACATCGAAACACCCTCGAACCCGTGCCTGACTGTTTTAGATATCTCGGCGCTGTCCCGCTTGGCGCACGCTCATGGCATTGTGGTAATCGTCGACAACACCTTCTTAACGCCGTATTTGCAGCGACCGCTTGAGCTAGGGGCGGATGTCGTCGTGCATAGCGCCACCAAATATTTGAACGGACATGGCGATGTGATCGCGGGCTTCATCGTTGGGAAGCAGGAGCATATCCAATTCATGCGCAAAAACGTCATGGGTGACTTGGGACAAAATTTGAATGCCTGGGATGCTTTCTTAATCCTGCGTGGGCTGAAGACACTCGGTTTGCGCGTCAGACAGCATGGACAAAACGCTCAGGCAGTCGCGGAGTTTTTGGCGAAGCACCCTGCAATCTCGCACGTTTACTACCCTGGTCTACCTTCGCATCCACAGCATGAGCTGGCTAAACGGCAAATGGCCGGAATGGGCGGGATCGTTTCTTTTGAAGTAAAGGGCGGTTACGAGGCAGCGAAATCTTTCATTAACGCTCTGCACTTGGCTATGATATCGTTTAGTTTAGGAGATCCCGAGACACTGGTACAGCATCCTGCCTCGATGACGCATTCCTCGATCCCTGCTTCCGAGCGGATCAAGTTCAACATTACGGACGGTTTGATTCGCTTATCGACTGGTTTGGAGGACGTGGAGGATATCATCGCAGATTTGAAGCAGGCGCTAGCTAGTCTGCCATTAGCGGCAGCGTCCAGGGGATAAAGGAACGTGAAACTGGAGGATGGGGCATGACAGAGTTTTCCCGGATCGAGGGATTCATTCAATCGTACGCCGACAATATTTCCAAGGTACTGGGACTCGATGTCACCATCCTGGATGAACAAGGGATACGTGTAAGCGGAACCGGCTACTATCAGGAGCTGATTGGATTGCCTGCGCCGGAAGGATCGTTTTTCCGTATGATCCTGCAAACCGGACAGCCGGGAATGATTTTTGACATGAAAAAGAACGAGTCGCAGTGTGGCAATTGCAAGTTTTTGCAGCAATGCCGGGAGCTGGCGACGATTGGATTTCCGGTGCACAAACGGGAGAAGACGGTAGGAGTCATCGGAATTATCGGCTTTTCCCCTGAACAAAAGGAAAAAATGCTGCACCACTCGGAAAAATGGATGCCGTTTTTGCAGCATACGAGTTCTTTGATAGCGCACAAGCTGCTTGAGCTGGATGCGGAGCGGGAGAAGAGCTGCAACATTCAAGAGGAAATGCAACAGGCCACGGTTCATCCGGTGTATTTCGCCCAGCTGATTGGGGCAGAAACAGGCTTGCGAGATGTAATTGCCAAAGCGAAAAAAGTGACGAACAGCATTTCCACGGTTCTGATCCGGGGCGAGAGCGGAACGGGCAAGGAGCTGTTGGCTAAAGCCATTCATTGCGAGAGTGGGCGCAATAGACAGCCATTTGTAGCAGTGAACTGCGCGGCGATTCCCGAGACCTTGCTGGAAAGCGAATTGTTCGGGTACGAAGGCGGCGCATTCACAGGCTCCAGACGCGAAGGGAAGCCGGGGAAATTTGAATTGGCCCACAAAGGCACGATTTTTCTGGATGAAGTAGGCGATATTCCGTTGTCCCTCCAGCCCAAGCTGTTGCGCGTCCTTCAGGAGAAAACAGTAGATCGGGTGGGCGGCGTAAAAACGTTGGGTGTCGATGTGCGTGTTATTGCTGCTACACACCGGGATTTGGAGAGCATGGTCAGGGAAGGAACGTTTCGCGAGGATTTGTATTACCGACTCAACGTCATCCCTCTGCGGTTAAAGCCGTTGCGTGAACGTACGGAGGATATCGCGCTTTACTTGCAGCACTTCCTGTATCGGTACGGGACGTTGCTGCAAAAAGGCAGACTGGAGCTCGAAGCCCAACTCGTCCAACGACTACAAGCATACGAATGGCCGGGGAATATTCGTCAGCTGGAAAATGCCGTCGAGTATATGGTCAACATGGCGGAGGGGCATGTCATCGGCAACGAAGAGCTTCCTGAGTATCTGCTGTTTGAGGATGAGCCGACGGCAGTAGGCAGTGATTTGGGGCTGGAAAAGCTGGTGGCAGAATATGAACGCTCCATTCTCCAGCGCTATTTGAACGCAGGCAAGTATGGACAGGATAAAGCCGCGATTGCCAATGAGCTACGGATCAGCTTGTCGACCTTGTACAGGAAGATGGAGAAGTACCGATTGGTTAAATAAATATGATACCGATAGCTAGTCAAAGCTTAAACGGTGAGTTTTCGTCTGACAAAAACGCTATCGCTATGGTGTATGTATTAGCGGGAAAGATCGACTTCACATAGCTAGCGGCGAAGAGCTCCCTTATTTCTAAAGGCTGTTTAGGCTACCAAATCTCTAAAATATCAGTCTCTTTTTCTTTTTTTCTTATCTTTTATACTAAATACGATTGCTGTAACGACAATCACAAAAACGATCAGAACTATGAGACCTGGATAACCTACATTACCCATAAATACCACTCGCTTTCTAAAACTTACTCGGTGTACAACAACTGGCAAGTCATAAAAAAGTGGCCGAGCAGATAGCCTGCTTGAGCCACTTTTTTCTATAATTACGAAGGGTTCGGTTCTTTTTTCGCTTTCAGCTCGTAATGGCCAGTTTTGCCGCTAATGTACCACTCAGGAGTTTCTTCTTCACGCGCTTCGCGGTGACCTGCCAGATGAACATCACTCAGCTCCCACTGCTTCCACGCTTCTTTTGATTCCCAACGGATCATGACGACCACTTCTTCTTCACCTTTGTGTGGCTTCTGTACCAGCACGCTCAAATCTACAAAGCCAGGAGCCTTCTCAACAGCACCAGGCTCGCTAAAGCCTTGTACGATTTTGTCAGAATGACCTTCCTGGACGACGTATGTTTTTATCTCCATCATCATGAAGTGCGACACTCCTTATATACCATTTCCCTACTTTTCCATATTAGTGAGAAATATTATCAATGTCAACCAGATATTAGGAAATGGTTTTCCAAATTGTGATAATATTGTGTTCGATTTGTATTTTGACCTCTTTATTTATTAGAGTGTAGTAACATAAAGTAATAAAATCGTAGGGGGGTTTTTGAATGCCTGATCTCTTGCTTGTGTTATTCTTGATAAACTTATCTTTATTTCTCTTGCACGAAATGGATGCGATAAGACGTTCGGAGTGGAGATTGTTTATCGTGCTTAAGGATATGGAAGATTCTAAGGCTTATAAAGTATTCACATTTATCCACCTTCCTCTTTACACAATCATACTCTATTTACTTTTTAGTAAATATCAGACAGTTACTTTTTGGGTCCTAGATGTATTTTTTATCATACATACAATTCTGCACCTATTTTTTGAAAAGCACCCCCGTAATGGATTTAAAAATACATTTTCAAGAACAATTATTTATCCAATGGGAATCCTTGCGGCTATTCATTTAGTATTACTATTTAATAACTGAGTACCAATAATATCAAAGGCAACGATATTTGATTCGATAGCAATAGTAAAACAAGGCTGCCGATTGTATTTTAAACTAGTCAGTCTAAACCTTCATTTTCTTTGAACACGAGAGCTTCGTTTTCAAGGGGGACTTCTTCTTTTTTGGGAGCAGTGAAAATATCAATACCACGTTCGAGCAGGATTTCTACCGCCTCGCGAACAGGGAGAAGTGGCAGTTGCATTTCATCGGCGACAGCAGCTTCTATATCAGCGATAGTGTGGAGAGGTGTTATCTGGTTTGTGCCATCTGAATAACCGATGTGGAGAGCGTTGTTTTTGAGGAGTACGAAGCGATCTTGCTCCAGCTGGAAACGATGGATGTGAAGTCGATTCAAAAAGAAGGCGTCCGGTAAAAAAGAGGAGCGGATGGCTTCCGACAAGTCAGGCAGTTCTTTTCGTTCATTCGGATGAAAATCCCACGGAGGAATTGCCACTTTTCCGTTTTCATACCGCGTAAAGCGATAGTGTTCAGGATGATCGGGACTTTTGGTCAAATCCATCGAGGCAGTACCAAAAGGCCTTACATGGTTCCCCTCTTCGAGAAAATGAATCGGCTCAAAGATAGGAGCGGTAGCCCCCGCATCCACATAGACGGGTGTCTCTCCTGTATTCGGACCATCGATCAGGATGGCAGCATGCCCGCCGCCTGGCAAGACGAGCTGACCGTAGAATCCGAGAGCTCGAAGCAGAGAGAGAAAGCTGTGATTGTTGGTATAGCATGTGCCGCCAAAATGATGGTGGATCGCATTGTGCACATATTCCTCAGGGGTCGGTATCTCATGTTTCCCGTCACGGAAGAAGAGCAGCTTGCTTACATTTTCATAAGGGAAGGTCTGCAGATGCGCGCGACAGAGCTCACTGAGATAAGAGAGGCTAGGCGGCTTGCGGTCTAGCTGTAGACGTTGAAGGTATAAACTCGCCCAGTTCGGGAAGGTAGACATAAACAAGTTCACTCCTTGTATAAAATAAATAATAAATAAAAATGTATGTTAAGTGTTGGTGGAGAGATCGTATCACATGGGACAAGCGGCAATCAATCTAAATTTTTCCAGGAAACAAAAAAGGCACCGGAAGGATAGCCTCCGGTGCTAGCGGGTCCCTAGTCCGCTGTCTTTTTCGTACGAATAGATAAGTGCAGAAGAAATTATAATAACGACTTAATTTCCCCAGTGTTCGGGTTCACTACGAACCAGCCATACGTACTGGTGTAGCTGTCGCCAGATTGGAAGTTGTTTACAACCGTTTGGTACACTTGAATGACATAGTGACCTTTTTCGTCGTCGTGAGCGTACTCGACTACATGTGTCGGCGAGAGTTTGCCAGCGAATTTCTTTTTCACCAGCTCGATCGCTTCCATTTTGGAGTACATTTTTGCTGATGGAATTTTACCGATGAAAATCGATTTGGTTCTCGCGTCGTAAATGACCGGCTTGTTCAGGTTCTCAGCTACGAAGCGGATTGGCACATAGACGGAGTTTTTGTACATGATGCCTTGTACGTCGCTGTTTGGTGATTTCGGCAACCCGTCAAAGTAGTAGGTGAACGGTGTTTTCATTCCTTCTTCCGCGTCTGGAAAAGCGGGTGCTGCAATGGCAATTCCGGAAAAGAGCACCGAACCTACAACAATGCCCCCCAAAAATGACTTGATGTCCCATTTCATGATGTGAAACCCTCTCCCTTTCTCTTTTCTCTAAATCTTCCCAGCCATCATTATGTCAAAGATCATAGGAGAAAAGCTATCAAACGAGGGTACTAGGAAACAAAGACTAGGAATCATCGGAAAGATAGGACTAAATCAGAATAGTCCTAGTTCTTGAATCAGTGGTTCAGTGATGGGGATGTTTGTGGTAAGGTAGAAAAAAACAGCGGACAAGGTGAGGAACATGACTACCATATTGCAAAATGACTGGGCCCCCGTATTGGCCGATGAATTCGAGAAGCCCTATTATGTAAAGCTTCGTCAGACGTTGAAGGAAGAGTATCAGACGCAGACAATCTATCCAGATATGTATCATATATTCACAGCGCTGCACCTGACTGACTATCAGAATGCAAAGGTTGTGATTTTGGGGCAGGACCCGTATCACGGACCGGGACAAGCACATGGGTTGAGCTTTTCGGTCAAGCCGGGAATCAAGCCGCCACCGTCTCTGGTCAACATCTATAAAGAGCTGAAAAGCGATGTCGGGTTTGAAATCCCTCAGCATGGTTACCTGAACCATTGGGCGAAGCAAGGCGTCATGATGCTGAACACCGTTCTGACGGTTCGTCGCGGCACTCCGAATTCGCACAAGGACATTGGGTGGGAGACGTTTACAGATCGAATTATTCATTTGTTGAACGACCGGGAGACCCCTCTCGTTTTCATCCTGTGGGGTAAGCATGCGCAGGAGAAGGCGGCATTCATTGATCGCAACAAGCATTTCGTCATCGCCTCCCCGCATCCGAGCCCATTTTCGGCGAATCGCGGCTTTTTTGGCAGCCGTCCTTTTTCGCGGACGAATGAGTTTTTGCGTTCACGCGGGCTTCAAGAGATTGATTGGCAGTTGCCGATGCAGGTTGAGGAAGAGTAGCCTGTATTGGTGCAGGGAAAAGAAAAAGGATCTCCATTGTTTTGCACCATGCAAAGGAGATCCTTTCTTTTTCTAGTAATTAGTCTTTGCTTTTGACAACGAGCAGCTTGCCCGTTTGAATCGTGATTGTTCCAGTCTGTTCCGTTAGCAGATTGCTAATGCCAAGCGTGTCGCCGATCCGCAGGGTGGCATCCTTCAACGGATAGAGGAATCCGGTTAAGGTAATCCCTGTGACTTCTGGTGTAAAGGGCAGCAGGGAGATATGATCGAAATGATCCTGCTCTATCGTACTCTGGCGGTCAATCAGTCGGATTTCATTGGTCTCATCGAGGATGCGGCAGTTGGAGCCCGTCTGCAACGCTTTGTTCAGCAAGTGTACGTTTGCCAGCATATGATCAAAACGAGAGCCGAGCACACCGAGCAACACAATTTCCTCGGGCTGTTGCTCGATTGCCCAAGTAAGGGCCATCTCTGTATCGGTCAAATCTTTCATAACGGGATCGCAGGAGGAGACGTGCATACTGTGGCGTTCAATTTCTGCCATTTCCTCGGAGCTGACAGAATCAAAGTCACCGATCGACAATTTTGGTACGAGACCGTTGCGAACGAGGAACAAGGCACCTCTGTCAACACCGACGAGCCAATCATTTTCGCGTATCTCTTGGATCGCCCAGGTGCCCAGATTGCCACCAGCGAATAGTAGGATGCGTGTAGGATTCATGCTACGGCCACCTTTTTTCTATTAAAAATATCCTCTATGTAGGAATCGAAGAGCGAAATGTACTTTGACAAGCGAGGCGATAGCCAGTAGCGAGCTTTTCTCCCAGCTTTGTTTTTTCCTGTCCGGTTGGGGTGTCGAGTAAGGATGCACCAGCTACGATCTGTACACTGCACTTGCCGCAATGCCCTTGTTGGCATTTGTAAGCGATGGGTTGAGCTTGCGTGAGCGCAGCTTGTAATAATGTCTGAGAGGGAGTGTACCGGACTGGCATCGTTTGAGAGCGTTGCTTCACCTGTACGAGCTTCTGCTTTGATTGGGGGCGAACCGGGCTCCTATCTGTTTTTTTCACCGACGTTTGCGGATGCACGGGAACGGGAGCTGGACTCGACATCTGTACGTCAGATCGTCCAGGGATGAGCGAGCCAACCGTAAGCTGTTTGCGCATAGGAACCTCCCGAGTAAGTGATTTTTCTCATATTACCATGTCAGGCATGTGGGTGACAAAGCTGGAGGAAGTGTCTGTAGATGATTGAATTTTTAGATTTTATCAATTAAAATAATTTTATTAAAACCCAGGAAGGTGATACCATGATTACCATCAAACGGATGAGCGACTGTACCTTTGCAGAAGTGACCAAAGCGTGGAACAGAGGATTCGAAGGCTATTTTATCGAGTTTACGATGACAGAAGAAACGCTTGTCCAGCGACTGGGGGGCGAGGGATACGTGCTGTCCCTGTCTGTAGTTGCTTTTGACGGCACAGAGCCGATTGGCTTAGTGGCCAGTGGGATGAGGACTGTTGCAGGGAAAAAAGTCGCCTGGAATGGTGGTACGGGTGTCGCCACGGAATATCGTCGACAAGGAGTAGGGAAGCAACTGATTGAAGCGACATTGGATTTATACAGAGAAGCTGGGGTGGAAGTAGCTACCTTGGAGGCATTGAGTCAAAATACCAAAGCAATTGCTTTGTATGAGCAAAAAGGCTATGACGTCGTGGATCGTCTGTTGTTTTTGCAGCAGAGTGGACCGCTGGCAGAGAAGGCCTTTCAGACAAATGAACTGGCTGATTATCGGGTTCGGCGCATTTTGGCCCAGGAAGCCGCCATGCTGCCGTTTTACGTGACCGATGTCCCTTGGCCAAATTATTGGCTGAACTTGCGAGATTCGCAGGCCGTGCTCGTAGAAGACAGAGAGGGTCAGGCGGTTGGCTATGCGATGTACAAGTGTGTGGTAAACGAAGAAGGCAAAGTCAGCGGGCTCGTGCTTCGTCAATGTGTAGCACAGCCAGAGCATCCTGATGCACCAGACATTTTGAAAACCGCACTCGGGCATGTGTATGGGCCGCTTGCACACGAATGCCGCCGGTCTACGTTTAATTTGCGTGCGGCTGATACCTTGCTTGTTGAAATACTGCAAGCGGCAGGATTCAGTCCTTCCGAAACAGAGCAGGTGTTTATGATCAAGCAGATGGAAGCTGCACAGACCCCTGTCGTCTAGGGAGTGAAACAGCTAGTCAATGCTGGCAGTTCGTGCAGGCAAATACTTTGCGGGAGGAGAGCTCACTCTTTTCGATAGGCTGTCCACAGCGCGGGCAAGGCTCACCACCGCGATCGTACACCTGGCAGCGCTCATCGAAGCCACCTGTCAGGGAATCGCCTTGAAAAAGTGGCTGCATGTAACCGCCGAATCGAATCGCTTCTGTAAGCACGGTTTGCATGGAATGATATAGTCGTTTTTGTTCCTCGAGAGAAAGTGTCGGGATCGTCCGGGTAGGCAGGATGGCGGCATGAAAGCAGATCTCGTCCGCATAGCAGTTGCCGATGCCCGCGAGCCAATGCTGATTGACTAGCGCTGTTTTGAGGACACTGCGTTTGTCAGCGAGTAGCTCCGTAAATCGGGTAAAGGTAAACAGCGGGTCCAATGGCTCGGGCCCAAGTGGAGCCAGTCTTTCGTCGATCTGAACGTTGGTGAGTAAATGCAGGTAGCCTAACCGGAGGCCGTGAAAATATAAAAGGCGTTCTCCAAAGGCAAGAGTCACTTGGGAGGTTCTCTTTAGCTTGTCTTCCGCAGAGCCCAGATATAGAAAGCCGCCGAGCATCAAGTGAAGCAGCAGGACATGACCACTTTCCAGATGGAAGAGAAGATGCTTGCCACGGCGGTCGACGAGCGTCAGGCGATTGTCTTGCAAAAGACGAGCAAATTCCGCAGGAGGCAAATTAATCGTTTTTTCCCGCTGAACGTGTGTGGCCGTAATCGTTCCGCCACCGATTTTCTCCTGTAGCAGTCGGCGATAGTTCTCCATCTCAGGTAATTCTGGCACGCTGACTCCCTCCCGTTACAACAAGTTTTTCGTAGGATTTCCCATATGAATGATCGACATGCCGTACCCGTCACTGTTTTTTCAGTGATGGGTCTTTTGAATTTAGACAAGTTTACCAACGCTATTCGGAAATGGGGTAATATAATATGTAAGGTAGTAGGATGAGGGCATGGCCCGAAGGATTATTGGACGGACAGGAGATTACATATGCAAAAAGTAGAATTGATCGCTACGGCGACTTTTGGTTTGGAATCAGTAGTAGCAGAAGAGGTGAAGGCGCTCGGATACGGACCCGTACAGGTGGAGAACGGCAAGGTAACGTTCACCGCAGATATTTCTGCGATTCCCCGCACAAATTTGTGGTTACGAACTGCCGACCGCGTGCGTCTAAAGATAGGGGAGTTCAAAGCAACTACGTTTGACGAGCTGTTTGAAAAGACAAAAGCACTGCCGTGGGCCGATTGGATCACAGAGGATGGAACATTTCCTGTGGAAGGGAAATCGGTCAAATCTACCTTGTTCAGTGTGCCGGATTGCCAAGCCATCGTGAAAAAAGCAGTCGTAGAAAGTCTGAAAAAGACCTACAAGCGCGAGTGGTTCGATGAGCAAGGGCCGCTGTACAAGATCGAGGTGGCACTTCTCAAGGATGTGGCGACGCTCACGATTGATACATCAGGACCGGGCCTGCACAAGCGCGGCTACCGGGAATTGATCGGACAAGCGCCACTAAAAGAAACTATGGCTGCTGCGATGATTATGCTGTCTCGCTGGAAGCCTGATCGGGTATTCATGGACCCATTCTGTGGATCGGGTACAATTCCGATTGAGGCGGCGTTAATCGGACAAAACATCGCTCCGGGGATGAACCGGGAATTCGTTTCCGAGACGTGGCCGATCATTCCGAAAACAGCTTGGCGTGAAGCTCGCGCAGAAACGCATGATTTAGCGCGCTATGATCAAAAGCTGGAGATTATCGGGACAGATATGGATGACGAGATCCTGAAAATTGCCCGTCGCAACGCGATGGAGGCTGGTGTAGATGACCTGATTCATTTTCAGCGCATGGATGTACGGGATATTCGAACCAAGCGCAAGTACGGCTACTTGATTTGCAATCCACCTTATGGAGAGCGCTTGGGAGAATGGAAGCAGGTTGCCAAGATGTATGGCGAAATGGGGAAAACCTTTGCTGCCATGGATACGTGGTCATTCTACGTTATTACGTCAGACGAGCAGTTTGAGGAGCATTTTGGTCGTACAGCAAGCAAGAAGCGCAAGCTCTACAACGGAAATATCAAGGTAGATTACTATCAGTTTTTCGGACCTAGACCGCCGCGCGGACCAATGGTTATCCCAACCGAGTAGACATAAGGGGTGTGTTCAAAGGATGGCTTTTTGAACCACCTCAACAGAAGGGGCATATTGGAGGAGAAAATGTAATGAGCAAGGAACGATTCGGGAGCAGAATGTTGTTTGCTTTATTGGCAGCGACTACATTACTGGTCCAAAGTACGCCGTTGACTCTTGCTGCCACAGAGCCAAAGAAACCGGCAGTAGACACCAAGAAACTGGAAGATCAGTTCAAAAAACCAGAAGAAGCACACACGGAGTTTACGGATTTGGGCAACAGTTACGCTAGAAAAGCCGTAAACAGACTCGCAGCCCTTCATATGATCAGTGGTCAGGGAGAAAACCGTTTCAACCCGCAAAATACGATTTCTCGACAAGACATTGCGGTACTTTTGACAAAAGTAATCGGTCTTCAACCAACAGAAATTGAGAAAGCCGCTTTTGAAGATGTTCCTTTGGAAAATCCTTATGCACCGTACGTTTATGGACTCTCCGAGTTGGGAGTGATGAACGGCAGAAGTGAGCATACCATGGGTGCTCTAGACCCGCTTACAAGACAAGAGCTGGCAGTCATGCTGTCTCGCTTGATGAAAGAGGGATCTGTGAACAAAGTGGCAGGTCAGACTCCTGTTACATACAACGATGAAGAAGAAATCGCCGACTACGCCAAAACGGCTGTGGAAGAAGTGACGAATCAGCGCTGGATGCAAGGTGCTGGCGGCAAGTTTAATCCGTCAGGAACTGTCACGCGTGCAGAGGCGGCTGTGATTGCTGAGCGCGTCTTGGATGCACGCTACCAGCAAGCAGAACAGGTGAAATACAAAGTAGATGTAGAGCGGTTGAGTTTGGCTGCTGGCACGAGCCAACGCTTGAAGGTAAGCAGCATCGGGGGAGATGAGCTGCCTTTTACACCTATTTTCGCTTTTGATCGTCCTGAGCTGGGAACCATCTCGGCTGACGGAACCTTTGTTTCTGGTCCTACAGCAGGAAAAGGAAATCTCACGGTGACAGTCGGCTACAAAACGACGATAATTCCGGTTGAGATCAAGACCGCAAGTGATCCAGCTGTCGAAAAGGTAGAGGACACGCCAAATACTGCTCCGGTGACTTCCTCCAATGACTCGGCAACGAAAGTCGATGAAAGCAAGAAGGTAGTAGAAGAAGAGGCGGAGGAGCCAGCGGAGAAGGACGAACTGGTCAATATCGCACCGGGCAGTTATACATCGGTTACTACTTTTGGAACGCCAGACTCGTATTTCCAAGAGCTGGAGAAACAGTATCCGGGTCCTGTAGGTGGACTTGTAACGCCTACAGAAGATTGGACGGGATATCACCGTCAGTTTGGGCGCAAGGTGACTGTTGAGCTCGACGAGGCGAAGCCGTTGGAGAGAGTTGCGCTGACGTTTAAGCAGCAGAAGACTTCGGGTATTACGATGCCAGAATACATGGAAGTCGAGGTATCTCGCGACGGGAAAGTTTGGTCGTATGCGGGAAGAGCTGTTCACGATGTTTCCGCCAAAGAGGACAAGCTGGTTACACGCACATTGAGCGTGACCTTGCCTGACGTCAACACCCGGTATGTTCGGGTATCCTTCCCTGTGAAAGTATTTACGTTCGCTCGCCAACTGGAGGTATGGGCAAAAGCGGATAGCGAGTGGAACAATGGCGCTGTCTTGCTGCCGCCACCAAACCCGGCGAAGCTGGAAGAAGCCAAACAAGCTGGTCGTCGTGTTGAAAATATGCTGCTCGCTTATACCGGGGAGCATGACGAACTCGGGACATGGACAAAAGAGGATTTCATCCCGATGGTTGGCTACCGCACCGTAGATGGTTATATGCGTGACCAGATGTTTGACACGATTCTGTTCCTGCCGTATCAGACCATCCCTGCGACGAAAGAAAGCTGGACAAAGTACATGAATGATTTGTTCGGCTCAAACAAGCAGCTTGACGCTCTCAACCAGGCTATGCGGGAGTACAACCGCCTGCGCGGAACGCTGTATTCGACACCGACACAGGAAAATGTCGTGCTGGCACTGCCGTATCCGAATGCCAATCAGACCAATTTTGGTCAGTTGGATGAAAAGAAACCATCCCTCAACTTCAACCCTGCGGGAATTGGAGAAGAGCAAGCGTATTTGAATCGCAAAGCTGCGCTGGAGTGGTATTTCCAGGAGCTCATGAAGCGCTGGAACAAGGAAGGGTACGCCTATTTGAAACTGGAAGGAATCTATTGGTTCCATGAGCTGGTGGAGGATAGCGCACCGAAAGAGCGTCAGTTGATTCGTGACATGGGTAGCATGGTGCATGACGAGGCGTTGCGCTACTATTGGATTCCGTATTTCGGTTCACCGGGAGTGTCCGAATGGAAATCTCTTTATTTCGATAAGGCATTCCTGCAGCCGAGCTATTACAGCGACAAGCCGGTAGGAATTGACCGTATTCAAGGGGTACTGGATGTCGTCAACAAGTACAACATGGACATCGAGATCGAAGGTGACTGGAAGATGTACAATGATCCGAAGTTCTATCAGACCTACTATAATCAGCTAGTTGCCACCCACAAGCTGGGGATGGATAAAAACAACGTGCACGCTTACTACTTTGGCTCCAAGACATTGCTAGAGTCTGTCAAGAGTACGGACCCTGTCAAGCGCGCCATCTATGATGATACGTACAAATGGATGCGCGGCCGTTTTGACAGAACAGAATTTTTCGAAGGTAGCGAGATGCCGTAGTGAATGGAAAAGAGTCTGTTTCCCGTTTGGAGGGAAGACAGACTCTTTTTTTTCTAAAGCGGATGGGCAGACTTTCACCCAATCGTTTTCCGATAGATCTCCACCAGTTCCTCGACGATCTTTTCCTTCGTCGCATGTAGAGGGGGACTCGGATGGTAGTAATCTATTCCTTTCGGGCAGGGCTTGCCAAAAGTCGGTATCCCTGCTGCTGCGACCCGTTGTTTCCACTGTTTCTTGAGGGAAGAAAAATGCTGCCACGAATGGTGATGGGAAAGCCCCCAACCGAGCAGGAGCCACGGATGCTTTTGCAGTTCTTGCGTAGATACGAGCTGAGCCTCGAGCGTCGTTTCTTTCTCATCAATGAGTTTTTCAAAATGAGAGATAGCACTCACGGCAGCAGCATTTTGCACGGAGAACAGGTTGTAAATATGGAATCTGCCTATCAATGCCCGTTTTCCGTAAATCGCCTCCACCAGCCGGATCAATTGTCGCATGGTGGGATCGAGTGTGGTTTGACCCATGATACTATGACCGGATGCAGGTCTTTCACGAAAAAGCTGGGCACTACCAGGATTCAGTAAGAGACAGCTCCCAAGAGAATGATGACCCTCTGAATTCGCTCCCCATTGAAGATAGGTAGAAGTTCGGTAGACGACTCCTCGGTGTTCTTTAAAGGTAGCATAGGCATTCGGCTGGTTCATGACGATCCCCTCCTGGTCAAGCTATCTATGCTCCATTTATATGAGAGGAGGGGATTTGGTAGAACGGACATGCTCTACTCTAGCTACTCTAGCTGACTTCCTTGGCACCAATCATGCGGAACAGAATGATATACAGATAAGCACTGACTAAGGTGAAGCCCAGGATGACACCGAATACACCGACAGGAGCGAGCCATTGGGATAGACCGATCGTCAGGGGAGCGATGAAGCGACCAATCGAGAACTGGAGCGAAGAAGCTCCCATGTACTGACCGCGTGCATCCTCAGGCGAGTATTTACTGATAAAGCTCTGGGCGACTGGTGTACGCATCAGCTCGCCGAATGTCAAAATCGCCATACAGCCGAACAGAAGCCAGATATTCGTCGTAAAGGCCATCAAGAACAGACCGACACCGAATAAGATGGAGGAGATGGCGAGGCTGTTGCGATCACTCCAGTTTTCGAACCAGCGTGTGACTGGCAGTGTAAACAGAACCACCAAAAAACCATTTAAGGCCATGAGCCAGCCGAATGCGCTGGTTCCCCCGACAGAATAAGTCCAATTGCCCCAAGAAAATAATGCTTGTTGCATGACATGCTCTTTCACATACAACGCCATGTAAATATCCAATTGCATGAATCCAATGGCGATCAAAATCCCTGCGCCAATGTACAGGGCAAAAGCTTTGTCTCGGAAAATAATGGCGTAACTCTGGAATTGCTGAATCAGGGAAAAACGCTCCTTTGCCTTCTCCTGACGGACGTGTTCAGGCAGCGTTTCTTTGATCAGGAAAAAGACGGTGATCGCAAAAAGCAGTTCAACGAAGGTACAGAACATCAACAGCTGCGGGCGATAATGGACAAAAAAGACAGAACCCAATACGGGACCTGCGACCACCCCGATGTTCATCGCTGTGTAAAAGGTGGCAAATACAATTCTGCGATCGTCTTCTGTGGTCAAATCAGCCACCATGGCGGAGCTGGCAGGCCAGTAGAGAGCCCCAGCGATCCCGATCCCGATGAAGGCAATGTAGTCGATCCAGGGAGACGGAGAGAACGCAAACAGCGCGAACATCACCGTCGATGTACAGAGCGAGAGCAACATGGTGAATCGGCGCCCTACCCGGTCAGCCAAATATCCGCCAAACAGGTTAGACAGCATCCCGAGCAGCGGTGGTACCATTAAGAGAAGACCCGCTATATCCTTTCCAAACGTATCACTAAAATAAATCGCCATAAACGGAAAGTACATCCAAAAGAAGGTGTGCGTAATCAATTCACCAAAGAGACGTACTTTCAAGTTAAGATCCCACGAACGCCAAATCATGACACGAATTCCTCCATTCATTTCGGCAGGTGCCTTGACCTCGATTCTCTTCTTGGAAAAATTCCACGTAAAAAAGCGCAAACGGGGTAGAGACAATGCTCTTCCGCTTGCGCTTTATCAAACGATACAAGGGTGGCGGGAAATAACCAGTTCAAAGGGGGACAAAAGAAAGACGGTTATATACCTTTAATTTTAGGTACAGTAAACCGACTGTTCACCCAAGAACATGGCCCGCAATTCATATCGGGAAAAAGACGGAAGCGGTTCAGGCATCCTGCAGCTTCTAGCTTTTGATAGGGTTGTAAGAGGCAGTGCCGCCCCTTAAGAGAGGCCCCACCTAAGCGAAGATAACTACAGAACACACCATGAACTCAGCACTCCCGTCTTTCAAATTTTTTACATAGGTAAACTCTTGATGATTAGAATACTCGAAAGAGTCGAATTTATGCAAGATAATTTTTTGGTTTTTTTCGAATAGTACCAAGAACATCGATAATTGAAAAAGGGGCTTCCATTCGGTAAAATATTTTTTAACAATAATCAAATCATGCTAGAAATGTGGGGGATATCGCATGCTGGATACACGCATCGTCAAGTTGGCTACAAATTTGCTGAGCCACTCTGTACGCCTGAAGGAAAAAGAAAGCTTGTTGATTGAAGTTCGTGGCGAGGGTCACGCCTTGGCGAAAGAATTGGTTAGGCAGGCATACGACTTGGGAGCCTATCCGTTCGTACGGATTATTGACCCGTCTATCCAACGTGAGCTGATGCTCGGTGCAAGTGCAGAGCGTGCGACTCATTTGGCGAAATGGGAAGAAGCAATGTACAAAGATTTGGATACATATATCGTCATCAATGGTCCGTCCAACGACAGTGAGATGGCCGATGTTCCCGTAGAGCGTCGTCGTGCGCATCAGAGTGTGATGCAAGAATTGCATGACTACCTGACCAATAATGTACGCTGGACACTGCTCAACTACCCGACTACGAGCTTGGCGCAAAATGCCAACATGTCTACCGTTGCTTTTGAGGACTTCTATTTTGACGTATGCTCTGTTGACTATAAAAAGATGCACGAAGCCTTTTTGCCTTTGCAGCAATTGATGGATCGTACAGACAAAGTGCGTCTCGTGGGACCAGGGACGGATCTTCAATTCTCGATCAAGGACATTCCGAGTGTCATCTGCTCCGGGCTGCGCAATATTCCAGACGGTGAGATTTTTACAGCTCCTGTGCGTGATTCCGTGAATGGAACCATTACGTACAACACAGCAACAAGCTACATGGGCACGAAATTTGAAAACGTGTGTTTGAAGTTTGTAGACGGAAAAATTGTCGAGGCGACCTCTAACAATACCAAGAGACTCAACGAAATTTTCGATACAGACGAAGGAGCGCGCTTCATTGGGGAATTCGCGATTGGCGTACATCCGTACATCCTGCATCCAATGAATGATATCTTGTTCGATGAGAAAATTGCCGGCAGCTTCCACTTCACACCAGGCCGTGCATACGACAACGCAGATAACGGAAACCGCAGCCAAATCCACTGGGATATGGTAAATATCCAGCGTCCTGAGTACGGCGGCGGAGAAATCTGGTTTGATGATGTGCTGATTCGCAAAGACGGTTTGTTCGTATTGCCAGAGCTGCAAGGACTCAATCCGGAAAACTTAAAAGGGTAATTAATACAACAGAGCCATCATGCTGAGCATGGTGGCTTTTTTTGTTTGTTACGTAGCTATTGGTGAGGGAAGAAGCGCATTTCCAGTCTACGCTTCGGCCTACGCCCCGCAAGGGGGGATTGACTGTTCGCTCCGGAATAAATAGCGGGAGCGCTTCAAACGTAGAAGTTTCGGGGAAGGGTTTCATAAATGAAGCTGAAATTCCCCGCCATTTATTCCTACGCTGAGTTGGGCTCCAGAGGCGCTTGAACTGGAAATGCGCTTCTTCCTACGGGGCTTTTGCCTACTTCTCGAAAGTTCTGTTTTTTATCATTTAAACCTCGTCGAATAACAACCAAACCGTTCTAAAAACACGAAGTAATCACAAGCAGTCCGCAAGCTCTGTCACATGTCTGGAAGGAGACAGCCCGAACGAAGAGAGGATACAGGCGACTGGAAGACATGTGGCAGGGCTTCCCCCGACCACAAAGGTTTGAGGACAACCGTCTTTGAGTAGTAGAAACGAGCATCTCTGGCATCCTTTTGCTACAATAAGAAAAAAGCATGGAACAGAGGGATTAGACGTGAGCCGCAAAGATTGGATCGAATACATCGTCAGTGAACAAGACACGGGAATGAACGTGGAACAAATCGTCCGGCAAAAGCTCAACGTGTCGGGTCGTATGATGCAGCGGCTGACGAGAAGCAAGGGAATTTTGCTCAATCGCAAGCAGCCCTTCCTGCAAAGACAAGTAAAAGCAGGGGATACAATCGCTGTTCGTGTCATTGAGAGACAAGAGCAAGTGCCTAGGCAGCCCCAGCATGATACGAAGCCCGAGGGACCGATCACACCAATGCCGTCCATCGACATTTTGTACGAAGACGATCATCTCTTGATTGCAAACAAACCGGCAGGCATGATGGTGCACCCGATTAAACAGGAGACCGACACATTGGTACATGCTCTTGCTACCGTACTGACGGCACGTGGTGAGCAGACGAGTGTACATCCTGTGCATCGGCTAGATAAAGATACATCAGGAGCTATTCTCGTAGCCAAAAGCAGCTATGGTCATCAATTGGCTGACAGGCTGCTGCGCGAAGGAGGCATTCATCGCGAGTATCTTGCGGTTGCCAGTGGCGTGTTGTCAGAGGGAGCGGGAACGATTGATGCGCCAATCGGCCGAGATGCGCGTCATCCGACGAAACGCCGTGTCGTGGAGAGTGGTGATCCTGCCATCACGCATTACGAGGTACAACAGACCTCTGAGGGAATGACGCTCGCTCGCGTCTGGCTGGAAACGGGTCGTACCCATCAAATTCGCGTTCACTTTGCCCACATTGGACACCCGCTTGCTGGCGATACGATGTACGGGGGAGCGAGAGGTTTGTTACGCCGACAGGCTCTGCATGCTTCGAAGCTGTCCTTTTTACATCCGCTTCTCGAAAAAGAGATTGTAGTCGAGGCACCGATACCATCGGATATGAAACGCTTGATGCAAGTAGAGTTTAGATAAGAACGGACAGAAGGACTTCGATGACGGGGCTGTTGACAAATTGCCGTAGAGATAGGAGTTTCTGGGAATCGTGTAGAAATCATTTCTATACGGTTCTTTTTATTTTGGAGGGCTATCTCATGATGGGAATCGATGGAGACAAACAGCACCAGTTTATGTTCTTAAATTTGGATGATCTTGTACCCGAGAATCATTTTTTACGTGTTGTTCGTAATAAGATTGATTTTTCTTTTATCTATGAGAAAGTGCAACACTTATACTCGCCTGTAGGTCGTCGCTCAGTTGATCCAGTTTTGTTAATGAAAATGATCCTTATCGGGTATCTTTATGGCATCCCTTCCGAAAGGAAGTTGGAACAAGAAATCCAAGTGAATTTGGCCTATCGATGGTTTTTAGGATTGGACTTAACTGACACTGTTCCCGATCATTCCACACTGAGCCAGAACCGCCGTCGTAGATTTAAAGAAAGTCATATTTTTCAGGAGATCTTCGATCACATCGTCTCGGAATGTATTCGAACTGGTTTAGTTACTGGGGAAATAATTGTTGTTGATTCTACTCACATCAAAGCGAATGCATCGATTAATAGGTCAGAAAAAGTTTTAGTGGAGAAAAAGCCTACTGAGTACCTTGAAGAGCTAGAAAAGGAAGCACGGAGAATTAAAAAAGACAGAGATAACGATCCCACTAGGAAAAAACGAGGAAGAAAACCTAAAACCTCTCCTCCTGAGAAGGAAGTAAAACAGAGCACAACAGACCCGGAGTCAGGTTTATTGAACCGTCCTAATAAACCCAAGGGATTTCACTATTTAGCGCATACCAGTGTGGACGTTAAGCATGGAATCATAACTGATATACACGTTACGGCTGCTAATGTGAATGACCACGAACCATTTATAAAGCGATTACAGATACAAAAAGAGAAATTTGGTTTACATATTGGCAAAGTAGGCGCAGATAAAGGGTATGATCGCTCTGGAGTACACCATGAATTAGAAAATTTAAAGATAACCGGTTATATCTCTCCGATAAAAGGTGTTATTGATCAGACCGAAAGGTCAGTACAATTTACATTTGATGAAATGAACGATGCCTATTATTGCTCGAATGGCAAGGCACTTCAATTTACTCATGTTAAGTGGCACAGTTGGAAACAAAGTTATAGCAAAATTTATGCTGCCCAAACAAAGGACTGTAAGTCCTGTGAGTTACGCCAACAATGTTTTGGACAAACCGCATCTCGCAAAACAATAGAAAGACCATTATTCCAAGAGGCTAAAGAACGCAACCAAGCAAGGAAGCAAAGCCAAGAGTACAGTGTTATCCAAAGGCAAAGAAGAATATGGTGCGAGGGTACCTTCGGTACAATGAAAAGGCAGCATAACTTAAAAGAAACATACAAAAGAGGCATTCGAAATGTATCCGAACACTGCCTCTTTTCTGCAATGGCAATTAACATTAAACGAATGATAAAAGCAAACTAATCACAGGTTACGAAACAAAACAATCCGACGACGTATAAGTGAAAAAACGGCAAAAGGGTTAGGGCATTGGGTCCCTAACCCTTTTTGTCAACAGCCCCATGACAGAAGTCCTTTTTTATGTGCGAAAGTCCTCCGAGTGTCAAACAATCTGTAGTTGAATAACGTAACAGTGTTATGTTACATTGTTTTTGGAGGTGCTTCACTTGGACACAAATGTAATTTCGAAGAAGGACCTGCTTGAGCTTACCGGCATTTCGTACGGACAATTGTACCGTTGGAAACGAAAGAACTTGATTCCAGAGGAGTGGTTCATTCGTCGAGCAACTTTTACAGGGCAAGAAACCTTTTTCCCGCGGGAGCAGATTTTGGCTCGAATCGACAAGATCCTGAACATGAAAGACGACCTGTCGCTGGATGAATTGGCGGACATGTTTTCACCAAGTATGAGTGGAACCTCGTTGACAACAGAGGAATTATTGGCACGAAACATTGTTTCGACTACTTCTTTAGAAGTTTTTAACGTGTTTCTCGGGAGCTTACGGACCTTTACCTTCCAGCAGGCTTTATACGCCTATGTGTTAGAAAAGCTTTTGGCTGCAGGAGACTTGAGTGTAGATGAAGGCGGCGGATTGTTGCAGGTACTGGCTAGCCACTATCCCAAATTCGAAGGGAAGCCTTGTGAGCTGATCTTTATGCGCAAGATGGGAATTTCCACGTTCGTGTTGGTGTCTAGCTCTACCGAAATGTATTTTGATAGCGGTGTAAAGGTAGTGAAGCGGCTCGACCTAGCCAATTGCATCGAGGAATTAAAAGGAAAATATTTATAGGGGGAGACCATACCATGCAAAACGAGAATAAGAACAAGCTAGATTTGATCTTTCATGGGGCAGTGAATGCTACGGGTGGCGTATACAACAAAGTAGATGTGCAGGGTTACGGCAAGATCAATGGCGACGTAGAGTGCGAGTCGCTTCATTGTGCGGGACATGTCAGTATCACGGGAAATCTCATTGGCTCTTCGGCAAGAGTAGAGGGCAACGCGTCGATTAAAGGCAAAGTGAAAATGGATACATTGTCTGTATACGGTCAGCTTGATGTTGCGGACGATTTGAATTTTACGAGTCTAAAAGTCGGTGGCAATGTCAAGGTACAGGGCAATATGGCAGGAGAGGATGTAAAGGTGCACGGATCATTGAAAACCGCTGGGGATTGCGAAGCGGAAGTGTTCCGGGCAAACGGTGCGTTTAATATCGGAGGACTGCTGAATGCGGGGCGAATCGAGGTCATTCTGCATGGCAGCTGTGAGGCAAAAGAAATGGGCGGAGAGCACATCGAGGTGCGCCGAACAGGCAATAGCACTTTGGGCAAATTGTTAAAGCATTTTCTAAACAATACCTTGTCCGTAGAGACGATTGAAGGTGACGAAATCTATTTGGAAAACACAAAGGCCAAGGTCGTTCGCGGCAACAAGATCGAGATAGGTCCCGACTGTGAAATTGATCTGGTCGAATACAGCACAGAATGCAAGCAAGACCCGAGCTCACAGATTAAGACGCTGACACAACGGTAAGACTGACAAGGAAAAATTAACATTCCAAACTGCATGCAAGTATTTACATGCATGCAGTCTCTTTATATAATGAGCTTGGAAAAAAATAAAAGTGCAAGTAATTGCTTGCTTGGTACGGAGGTGCGTCATGGATCACCCAGATATAGAACAGAAGCTGGGGGGGA
The DNA here is from genome assembly GCF_055685845.1 of Brevibacillus schisleri. NCBI lineage: Bacteria > Bacillati > Bacillota > Bacilli > Caryophanales > Paenibacillaceae > Brevibacillus > Brevibacillus schisleri. The sequence continues at coordinate 6,232,580 of NZ_JBVNDM010000001.1, read as the reverse complement.
GAGGCGAAGAGGAACAGGAAACCCGTGAGCGAATTTTATCGGCCGCACGTCAGCTAATGGCACAAAAGGGATACAAGGGAGCGACTACACGCAAGATTTCTGAGCTTGCTGGGGTGAATGAGGTAACGGTATTTCGTCACTTCAAGAACAAGGTAGGCATCTTGACAGAGCTCCTGAAAGAAATCATGGATGTCCGAGAGCAGCTGGAGCAAGGGTTGCAAGGCGAGTTTTCTGATATCAAGGAAATGCTGGTCAGCTACGCACGTACGTATTACGGCTTATTGGTCGAGCGCAAAGAAATTTTCATGATCTGCATGATTGAAGCGGATAACCACCCCGAAGTCGTGCGGATGTTCAGCAGTCTGCCGATGACCGCAGTCGAGGTATTGTCCAACAAGCTCCTAGCGTTTCAGGAGCAAGGGCATTTGCCAAAGGCAGATCCGTTCACGGCAGCTCTTATGTTCGTCTCCACTTTTTTCTACGCCTTCATGGCGAAGTATCGGGTCAATCTCGATATCCAAATGGTAGAAGAAGAGCTTTTTGAAAATGCTTCTGAAATCTTGCTACAAGGCATCAGAGGACTCAAATAAACAGCATAGCTACATAGGGGCGGGGGAAGTCATGAAGAGAAGATGGCTTGTATCTGTAATGATGATCGGACTACTGGCAACGACGGCTTGCAGCGAGCAACAGCCTGCTTCGGCACCTCAGAAGGAGTTGAAGCACGTCGTCATTGCACCAGTAAAGAAGGAGCAGGCTGTTACCGTCACGGAGTTGTCTGGTACGCTGGCTCCTTTGGAGGAAGCACTCGTTTCTTTTGAAGTAGGCGGTCGTATTGTGGAGATGAACCGAAAAGAAGGAGACACGGTCAAAGCGGGCGATGTGCTTGCCCAAGTGAATGCCACAGATTACTCGCTCCAGGTTGCTTCGTCCAGCGCTGCCGTGCAGCAGAGTGAAGCAAATCTTAGCAAGGTAAACAATGGCGCGAGAGAGCAAGAAGTAACGCAGGCGCGTTTACTTGTGGAGAAGGCAACAGTAGGACTGCAAAAAATGCAGGATGATTTCAATCGGATTGAAAAGCTCTACCAGCAAAACGCCATTTCCAAAAGCGAGTATGAAAGTGCACAAAATGGACTGACGATTGCGCAAAAGGATTTGCAAAACGCAGAGCAGTCTTATTCCCTGATTACTCAAGGGGCTCGTGCGGAAGACAAACAGTTGACGCAGGCTGTATACAATCAGACGGTTATCGCCAAAGAAGTGGCAGCCAATACACTTGCCAAAACGCAGCTTCGTTCGCCGATTAACGGGACGATCATCGCCAAGCTCTCGTCTGCGGGCAACTTGGTCGGTTCAGGTACCCCTGTTTATCAAGTCGGCAACATCGATACTTTAAAAGTCGTATTGCCCGTTCCTGACCGTGAGATTTCTGCATGGAAAGTAGGCGAGGCGATCTCCTTAGACCTGTATGGTCAAAAACGGGATGGCAAAGTGACAAAAATATTTCCCGCCACGAACCAAAATACCGGAACGATTGGCGTAGAGGTTCAAATAGCCAACCAAGCTCGTGACTGGTTTGCTGGTCAGGTGGTGAAAGCGACGAAAACGGTAACGGGGCAGGAAGGTGTCTACATACCGGTAGAAGCAGTCATCAGCAGAGGAAAAGATGACGCGCATGTCTTCGTCAATGCAGGCGGTAAGGCTATCAAAACCAGCGTAGCCATCGGGCAGATTGTAAGTGACAAGCTCGAGATCAAGAGCGGATTAAAAGAAGGAGACCAACTGATCGTCAAAGGGGTGGACCGTTTGTTTGACGGTGACCCAATCGAGGCGGCAGGAGGTACACAGCCGTGATTAAGTACATCGTTCAAAAGCGCAAAATCACGCTCCTGTTTTTCAGCATGATTGTACTTGTAGGCTCCCTCAGCTTTTTTCAACTGCCCAAGCAAGAGATGCCGGATATTATCGTAAACATGGCGACGATCACGACAGTTTATCCGGGAGCTTCGCCGGAAAAGGTCGAGCAGGCTGTTACGAAAAAGCTGGAAGAAAAAATCAACGAATTGCAAGGACTTAACTATATATCATCCTCATCTTCCCTCGGCGTCTCTTTTATCATGGTGGAAGCAAAGAATGACGTAGACCCGAAGCAAAAATGGGATGAATTGCGGAAGAAGGTAAAGGACGCAGAGGCTGATTTGCCAGCAGATGCGAAACAACCGATCATCAATGATGATTTGAACCGTACGTTTGTCCAATCGTTTGCGGTCACCGCTGACTCGCGTGAGGAATTGTATAGCATGCGTACCATGCTGAAATCGTGGAAGGAACAGCTGCGCACTATTCCAAACGTAGCGGATGTACTGGTGGAAGGTCTACCGGAGCAGGAAGTCCACATCGAGGTTGATACGCAAAAGTTGAGCCAGTACGGGATCACGTGGAGTCAGGTGATGATGGCTGTCAAAAAGGAGAATGAAAAAATCCCGCTTGGCGACCTGACCACAGAAAAACGAACCTACCAGCTCAAGCTGGCGGAAAGTACAGATGTCGAAGAACTGAACAAAGTCATTATCTCTCGTTCAAAAGAGGGTTTCCCGATCTATCTAAAGGACATCGGATCGGTCAAAATGTCGACGGAAACGGTGAAAACAACTTCGTATTTCAATGGGAAGCCTTCGATCACGATCAGTGTTAATGCAGAGACGGGAAGCGATGTACCGTCCTTGCAGAAGCGTGTAGACGAGATGATGGTGACTCTGGATAAAACACTTCCGGCAGGGGCCGAGAGACACTCGATTTATAGTCAGAATGAACGCGTCGATGAGCTTTTTAGCGACCTGACTCGGGAAATGATGATTGCCATTGTCGCAGTTTTGGTGGTGTGTGCGCTCGGATTAAACCTGATCACATCGTTGGTAGTAGCGATGGCGATTCCGATTTCCTTGGCTGTGGGGCTTATGTTCCTGCCATCTATGGGTATTTCACTCAACATGATCTCGATCGTTTCCTTGATCATTGTGCTCGGGATATTGGTCGATGACGCCGTGGTGGTCAATGACAATATCGAGCGGCGACTGTCTGTCCTGGGTGAAAAACCGATGGCAGCGGCGGTAAATGGCGCTAAGGAAGTATCGATTTCGATCACGACCGCTACGCTGGCTACGATTGCGTCATTTGCTCCTTTGATGTTTCTTAGTGGAAACGTCGGGCAGTTCATTCGTCCGGTTCCCGTCATTATTTCGATGACGATGCTGGCGTCAATGGTCATGTCACTGACGATCATCCCGATCTTTCGCCAATGGTATGAGCAACGTAGAAAGGCTGGCGTAGAAGGGTATCGCAAGCCCGCTGGACTTTTGGGAAAACAATTGTTGCAGTTGACCAAGTGGTATGCGAGCAAGGTCATGCCGAAAATTTTGAAGCGACCGCTTTTGGCAGGAATGATTGGCGTATTGATCGGAACGGCAGCATATGGATTGATTCCGCTCACTCCGGTGGAGTTGTTCCCGAACGATGATCGCCCGCAGTTTCTCATCGATATCCGTCTCCCCGTGGGCAACAGTCTGGAAGAAACAGACCGGGTGGTGCGTGGGACGGCAGATTGGGTGTTGAAGCAGCCTGGCATCGAGGCGGTATCTGCATACGCGGGAGGCAGTGCACCGAAAATGTTCGGTGGAGATACAGCTGCTGGAAGCGGCATTACCGTCGGACAGTTAGTGGTTCGTTATAATGAAAAAGAGACCCATCTCGAGAACATGCTGGAGCCGTGGGCGGAGGAATTCAAAAAGCTGTATCCGGAAGCGAGTATCTTGATGAAGCAGCTGGAGGCAGGTCCTCCGGTTGGAAAACCAGTCGTGATTCGTCTTTACGGAGAAGATATTGAGACGCTGCGCTCTCTTTCTGCACAAGCAAAAGAAAGGGTTGCCGGATTAGAGGGCACGTATAATGTGCAAGACGATTTCGGGGTAGAACGCTACACCTTGGAATTTGTCGTGAACAAAGAGCTGATGGAGCAAAAGCTCGTCAACTATACGGATTTGTCCACGACATTGCGTCTGGTGAGCGAAGGCATCACCGTCAGCGAGTTTGATACAGGCTCAGACCTGATCGATATGAAGCTATTCTTGCAAAAAGGCGAGGAAGACCCTGCATTGCTGTTCCAGCGGCTCAGCATCGCCAATGCACGTGGAGAGCTGATCCCGTTATCACAGCTGGCGGAGGTAAAACCTACTTTCAGTACACAGACGATCCCGCATCGCGATTTGTCGCGGAGCGTGACAGTTACCAGTGATCTGAAAGGGAGAACGGCGACAGAAGTAATGGCTGAGATTAAGCCGATGCTCGATAGTATGTCCTTGCCTGAAGGATACCGCTATGAGATTGGCGGCGAGACTTCCGAGCAGACTGATATTTTTATCGACATGGGCAAACTCTCGATTCTTGTTGTTTTCCTGATCTTGATTTTGATCGCGATGCAATTCTATTCCTTGACGATCCCGGTTCTTGTTACAAGTACGATTTACCTCGCTGTATCGGGGAGCTTGATCGGCTTGTTCGTGACCCAGACACCACTTGGCTTTATGACAATGATGGGGATTATTGCCTTGGCGGGTATTGTGGTGCGTAACGGGATCGTGTTGATCGAGTTCATCGAGGAAGCACGTCATACAGGCATGGAGCTGAAGCAGGCGGTTATTTCTGCATGTGAGGCACGACTACGGCCTATTCTTTTGACCTCGCTTACAGCGATAGCTGGTATGACGCCGTTAGCTATTTCAGGTGACGTTTTGTTCAAACCACTTGCGGTCACCATTATTTTTGGCTTGGCATTCTCGACACTTTTGACCTTGATCGTTGTGCCGTCCTTCTATACCGTTCTAACGCAGCACAAGATCAAAAGGCTGGCGAAAAAAGCGGATTTGTATGGACCTGAGGCAGAGACTCTATAATGCATGCAACAGCGGCAAACTCTCCGATTCATTTCTTTCGGGAGTTTGTCGCTGTTTTTTAGTAAGCTTTTCTTGCTTTTCGCCAGCCGATTATCAAAAGAGCAAGAACCAGTATGAGAAAACCAAGTACACATAAAGCCCAGATTGACTGTAGCAGCATGCTTTGGTTGACCAGCCAGGGAATCTCCTCCAGAGGCATGTTTTTCATTTTGGGGAGAGAAGGGATGATCATCACGTCCGCATAAATGTGCAGGATGATCGGAGCTAGCAATCCCCAGCGAAGTGCTGCCCATGCCCACAAAACACCAATGAGAAACGATTCAAAAAGAGTTCCTAGACCATGCCCAGGTACGTGATAGTAGGCGAAAATCATCGAAGGAATGAGTAGATACATCCACCTCGCACCAGTGGGCAGGTCTGTGCTCCTTCGATAGATGAGTGTTAGCAAGAGAAACGGGATGCCGCGAAAGACAAGCTCCTCCCACAATGGATTATGCCAGGTGGCAAACACAAGCAGATTTGCTTTGCCAGCGAGTGACTGAGCACCAATTGGCTGCGTGGTAGACCATCCGCTAATCGCCTGAAAGGCAGCTCCACCCGCTTTTGCCAATAAGAGCCCGACAAGGATGAACAGAAATGCTTGCCCCAACTTTTTCCCCCGTACAAGCCATAAGATGCCGCCAGCGTAAATCAGCGAGATCACACCAAAAATAAGCCAGCCAGGAAGCGGGACAGCGACCTTCCAATCGGTTTTCGGCCAGAAGAGTAGAGATACGGAAACAGTTTGTCCCAAAAAACCTGAGGAGAGAAATTGTCCCCAGGAGGCGAGCAGAGGCAGAGAGAGCATCATCATCAAGAGAAGGAGTAAAAGTGGGTTTTTGGTCATGTATCGAAATGTATTTGTCCACACCTGCGAAAACCTCTCATTCCAACCATTTTTTTCTATATAATCCTACATGCCTTTTACTCGGTCTAGATTGAAATGGCATTCTTCAGATTTTTGTAAGAGTTTGTTTAAGCAAGAAATGGTATCAGACGTATGATATGATAGAATCAAAATTCACTGTCAGTAATAGATAGAAAGCAGTACAGGAAGGGAGTGTCCAGGATGCAACAGCCCCAGCTTCTTCATGAAGAAAAGGTATTCAAAGACCCTGTTCACCGCTACGTCCACGTGCGGGACAAATTCATTTGGGATTTGATCAACTCGGCAGAATTCCAACGTTTGCGCAGAGTTAGGCAACTGGGCACCAGCTTTTTTACGTTTCACGGTGGAGAGCATAGCCGCTTTAACCACTCGCTTGGCGTGTATGAACTGATGCGCAGAATTTTGGAGACGTTCGAAGGCCGTATTCAGTTGACGTACGAGGAAAAGCTGCTGTGTCTATGTGCGGCTTTGCTCCACGATGTGGGCCACGGTCCGTTTTCCCATTCCTTTGAAAAGGTGTTCAAGTATCACCACGAGGATTGGACGCGCGCCATTTTGCTTGGAGATACGCAAATCAACCGAATTCTTCGTCGGTTTGATGATAGCTTCCCGAAGAAATTGGCAGAAGTGATTAATAAGACATATGACAATAAACTGATCGTAAGTCTTATCTCTAGCCAGCTCGATGCCGATCGGATGGATTACTTGCTGCGTGATGCCTACTATACGGGCGTCAATTACGGCAATTTCGAGATTGAGCGTATCTTGCGTGTCATGCGGCCGCAGGAGGATGGCATTGTCTTTAAATTCAGCGGGATGCATGCTGTCGAAGACTACATCATGTCTCGCTATCAAATGTACTGGCAGGTCTATTTCCATCCCGTGACACGAAGTGCCGAAGTAATCTTGTGCAAAATTTTTCAACGGGCGAAGCTCTTGTTCTCTCAAGGCTATCCGTTCATGCAGGAGCCTGTTATGCTGCTGCCTTTCTTGCAGGAAAAAGTAGAACTGGCTGACTATTTGGCGCTTGATGAGTCGATCATTCTTTTCTATATGCAGCTCTGGCGCAGAGAGCAGGACCCTGTGTTGAAAGATTTGTGCGCCCGTTTTTTGGACAGGAATCTCTTTAAATACGTCGAATATAATCCGAGGGATTTTCGCTTGTTGTCTGAGTTGAAAGAACTATTTCAATCTGCCGGAATTGATCCGATGTATTATTTGGAGGTAGACACAACCTCCGATCTTCCGTATGATTTTTACCGTGCCGGAGAAGAAGAGGAGCGCATTCCGATTATGCTCCAAATGCCTTCAGGCGAACTTGTCGAGCTGTCACAGAAGTCAGAAATTGTACAGGCCATTAGCGGAAAGCGGCGTTTTGATTACAAGCTGTACTTTCCATTGGATAAAGTCATGGCTTTGCCGGGGGATCTCTCCCGTAAGATTCGAGAACGTCTGGGAGTGATGGAGGATGCTTAATCGTCACGCCAAGATCATACGCCTGATTGAGATAGTCGGCGAAGTGAGCGGGCGAAAAAAATTACAAAAGATGGTGTACATAGGAAAACATCTGGAGATGGATTTCGATGAGCGCTACGAGTTTCACATGTACGGTCCATATTCGGAAGAGCTGACGCTCAGAGTAGATGAGCTGTGCAACATGGGGCTTCTGGATGAGCAAATGGAGAGTAAAGGTGCCATTCATATGTATCGTTACTCTTTGAACGAAACCGGTCATGATTTTCTCAAGTTTCATGAGGTTGACTTCGGTAGTGGAGAACGTGCGATTTTGCGTATGAACGAGGAGAATTCCCGTTTTCTCGAGCTGGTTTCTACGATTCTGTATTTCAACCACCTGCCCTATGAGGAAATGAAGGGCAAAATCTTTACGTTTAAGAGCAAGCAGCGCTACACCGAGGAAGAGATTCAAAAAGGGCGGGCGTTTATTGAAGAACTGCGTGCGTTGATGAAGGAAGACGGCGGCAGTTCACTTATGCAATAGGAAACATCATACGAGGAAAAGCACGGCGTACGAACTTGCAAGAGTTGTGGTACGTCTTTTTTTTCTAAATGTCAGCCAGTCCAATGGGGCTGGCTTTTTTTGTCTCAGCTCGGAGCTGCATAATACGGGCATCGTTCTTTGACAAGTGCATAGGTTATGAAACATTTTGATTCGCGAAAGGGAGATGGACGTGAGTAGAAGCAAACAATGGTGGCTGTGGATCGTGCTCGGTGTTGTTATGCTTGCCCTCGCTATAAGTGCGTGGTGGGGTGCAGCCAGTGCACGTGAAGAAGTAAGAGTGGTGTACGTCTATAGTGATAGCTGTGGATATTGTACGGAGTTCGGCCCGACATTTGAGAAAGTCGTACAGGAGTATCCACCTGAAATGATCCAACGACTGGATATCCATAAGCAGAAAGAGCTGGATGAAGCGTCGCGCCTCGGGGCAGAGGCAACCCCCACTATTTTTGTCGTCGAACAAGGTAAGGTGATCGACAAGCTGGAAGGGGCGGTGCCCGAGAATACGTTGCGAAGCTTTTTGCAAAGGAACCTAAATCAGACTCTTTCTAAAAATGGATAATATAGGTAAAATATCCGATGAAGAGGGGGTCATTCCATGAACAAACGTGCAATCATGTCATACCTACTAGGAGCTGTTTTCGCAGTGGCAGGGCTTACTGGAGTAGCTGATAGTCAAACCGTACAGGCTGCTGCGTCAGCGAAGGATTACGCTTCACATACAGCAAGGACAGCCATTGATTTCGGTGTACAGAAGAAATACTTATGGCTGGATAGCAAGGGGAACTTTTATCCGAATAGCCAAATCACGCAAGGGCAGTTTATCGCGAGTTTAGTAGCGATTCGCGGATTGAAGGAGGTAGCCCCCGTTCCGGAGCTCCCGGCAGGCCATTGGGCGAAGATGAGCTATGAGCAGGCGCAGAAGGCGGGGATTTTGGCGGGGGTGAAGGTAGAGCCGAACAGGCTGTTGACGAAGGAAGAAACGGCAGCGCTGGTATATGCTGCGTGGAAGCCAATTCGGGGTGAAAAGAATCCGAATTTAACCAATACCGGGGCGCTTATCACGTGGGGATGGATGAAGCCAGCACCTAGTGGTCAGCCCAAATTTCGTGAGGATTTGCCTGTGACGCGAGGGGAAGCGGCGGAAATTTTGCGTTATTTGTGGAAGGATAAATGGCAGCTTGAGCAAGGGGCTAAATTTGCGGATGAGTTTCATAAGAGCTTGAACGTTGTGAATGGGAAGATTAGTGGGAAGGTGCCTAAGGGTGATAGTGATTTTATGATAAAAGCAATGTTCATTACGAAAAAAAACGGAAGGGAAGGATTCTTAAATAACCAATCTTTTAACATATCGTTAAGCAATGTAAGTTCTTTATCTTTTAGTGTAATAAATACAAATGACTCAACTGATGCGGGTATTTACTTGTATACAAAATTACCTAGTTTAGAACAAAAGAATAACACCCGAAGATTTTATATAGAAAAGGGTGGAGAGTAATTGAGAAAACAATTAACTAAGTACAGAAAATTATCTTTTTCTGTGCTTTCCTTTGTGCTTTTGTGTGGGTTAATTACACTACAGCCCAATTTTGTTGATGCCTCTCCTAACTATCACGGTATTGTGGTTGCGACCGTAGATTCAAATAAAGAGCTTTCTCCAAAGGGGAGTTTCGATATCATTGCAATTGAAGATATTGATGCACAGCTTGGTGCAACAGTTTCACAAATTGAAATAGACAGAGTTATTGATAGTAATAGAGTGTTAGGTTTTGCTGATACACATAAAAAGGCAGACAGGGGATGGTACTATGTGGACGGAGATGAGGCTACCTATTGGATTAGCAAGTTTGGAGGGAATCCAAACTACATACTTGGCGGACCTGCCAATGTTTATAGGAAATGGGTAACAGCTAATGAAGTACCAGACTTCAAACCCTACCAAGCCTACAACCTCGCAGAACTAGCCTCCGCCTCAGGCGGCGCAGGCTACACCAAAGGAGACAACCTCGTCCCAGACGGAAAAGGAGGGTACATCTCAGTAGGCCACTTCCGAACAACCCCACAACCCAGCGGCAGCATAACCACCACCAAAACAAAATACAACCTCAACGAAACAGTTGAGATCCATGCAAATGCCACGGACTTTTCTTACTATGACCGCGGCATTTTTGTATGGTCTTTAAGCGTGATCAACAAGACAACAGGACGTGGATACAAGAGCATCTTATCGAATCAAAAATTCAACGATCCAAGCACGACCGTTCCCAAGGTAAACGAGACAAGCAGTCCCCCAGGCTACAAGTGGGCCTTTAAAAATACCGACTATAAGCCTACCGAGCCAGGCCTGTATGAAATATCGCTAACCATCACTGACCTACATCAAAGAAGCCGCCAAGGATCAAGCAGCATAAGCGTTTCGACACCTTATACAGCACAATTCACAGTGGGTGATGTTACTCCACCGGAAAAGCCTGATCCCGAAAAGCCTGACCCAGGTCCAGCATGTACAATCGGATCAACAAAAACCAAACTGAACATTCAAGTCGTTGGCGACAAGGATATTAAAGACCACAATGCTGTTGCCAGCGGCGGCTCAGATATTGCTGTCGAAAAAAATGCCGATATCACTCTCTCTGCCAATAAACCAGGAAAATACACGATGAATGGTTATGACATGAAGCCTGGGGCGAATGGCAACAGGAAAGTCGGGACAGGAAGCATCGGTAGCTCTGGACGGGTAAAAGTCGTCTACACCAGTGATGATGGAACAGAGTGCTGGGAGAAATATTTTAGAGTGGAGTCGCCAGATGGTGAAGACTCATGCCCCATCGTTACGCTGTCGGCATCTGCAGTAAGAAACGGTCAAACCATTGAGATTATGCCGTTCGATACGCTTACGTTCCGGGCCAAATACACAACCAAATACGGAGATAGCTCGGAGGCATCGCTCAAGTGGGATGTATCCCTTCCAAACGGAAAAACCTATACCTTGCCAGTCAAGGAAAATGACAATGGCAGATGGGGACCCTATGATTCCTCCAGTTTAAAGCTTCCGTTCGGAAATATATATAACCCGTACTATTTTCCATTCGAGCGAGGAAAAACGTATAAACTAAAGCTAAACCTCGATGGGACAAAGTGGGGGGAGCGACCTGAATGCAATTGGGAAATAACGATTGTGGTAAAAGATGCTTCCTGCTCGATCGCTGATCAAAAAAAGGTTTCATTTTTAGTACATAGCGAGCCACCTCTGCCATTTTCTCCTGAGGGTGAAGGCATGAATGGATCGGTCAGCTCAGGATTTACATTGAAAGACCCCGTATACATCAAGTACTTTACGAAGGCTGGAGATCAATACGATACCAATCTATCGTTTTCCTCAAAGGTATCTGGTACTTGGTATTGGAAGAGCCCTGAAGGAAAAACAGCGTTAACCGACAAGCTTGCAGCGGACGAGCCATTCAGGCTCATGTTGCCGGCAAGCGTAGATGTTGGCGATGAAATCGTACTGCTGTTCGAGTCCGAGACGGGCTGTACGGGTGAGGTGCGATTCACCATTGAATCCGACCAAAAATGCTGGGATATTCTCGCGTCAGTAGAAATCGATCGAAACAACCAAAAGTGGAGCAAGGATATTCAACGTGGTGAAACCATTGAAATGGCGGCAGATGAGATTCCAGACAAGTATCGGTTTCGGATGTTTTTGTCGGATGATAGTCACTTTTCGATGAGATGGTTTGATCCTACGTCTGGCTCCTGGGAAAGAAAGCGAAACGGAAAGGCACTCGATAGCTCAAACACCTCCACAAATAGCCACTGGGTGTATTTCCCGAGAGACGAAAATGGTCTTCTTTTAGAAGGACTGTACAAGGTGCAATTTTATTCAACCCAGAGTGACGGTTGCGACGGTCATTTTTTTGTGCAAATCGGCAAAGGCGTTCCAAAACCGGATGGAGAGAATTTACTGATTGTGAAATCGAGCTTTCAAATTGATCCGAAGAGCCCTCAAGTGGCAGGAACCGATGCGACGATTACATTCAACGTGAAGAATGCCGGGAAATTAACACATGATACGAAATTGGCTGTTCGCTGGGCGAGCTCAGAAAAGGAAACTCGCTTGGACGTGAATGAATTCAAGCCGGGTGAGGTGCGTAAGATCACGGTTCCGACGAAGTATCCGCAAAAATCGGAGGATTTTATCGCCCATATCAACCCTGGGAAATCTCTGCCGGAAAACGAGACGATCTGGACAGACAATCGTGCGGCTTGGCCAGTGAAGATTGTCGGTGGAGAATTACCGGAGCCGCCTGGTGGTGGAGGCGATTTTGATGGCGGTGAAATTGGGTTAGAGATTTATGACAGTGATCGTCGACAGCTACAAAAACTGCCGCTACATGCAGATGGCGTGTGGGAACGTGAGCCTGCCACGATTCGCGTGGTCATTGATCAGTCGAAAATAAACGAAGGCTTCCAAAAAACAGAACAGGAGATCAATCAGAAAATCACGCAATTTAAAGCGCAATTGGAGAGTTCAATCAGCGGGGACACGATCAAAAACGTAACTGTCACTGCGAATCCGGGGTGGATTTCAGATGCCAAGAGCATGGCGGTTTATACGCCACCACAGCTTGATCTGAAGCTGACAGGCCCCGGAGCCCCGATGCAATGGCAGGTAAGCAGTGCATCTACAGGCACAGAGGTCGTATACACGGGAACCACGGTCCCAACACAGACGACTTGGCGCCAAGTACTCCAATCGCAAAAGTACAAGGCTGAAATCAACGGCTTTGTCATTGTGATGGATTATCAGGTCGATTTTGAACTATCCTACGAGAGCTGCGCTATGAACGACGAAGATGAAGAGGTGTGTGAGCCTCGGAACCTCTCCAAAACGATGGCAGGACGCTATACCATTACGGTAAAAGGGGGAGAGCGCTCCTTTGAGGTCTTTGAACCGAATGCAACAGGCTCGATTCGCCATACAGCCGAATGGGCAGCGTATCATGCCAGAGACCGGTATCCAAACAGCCAGCCAAATGATTACTATGCGGGTGAGCGCATCTTGACACAAATGGAGCTACAGGATCGACACCGCCATCCCGTGAGTAATCAGTTTCCTGTCGTGACAGCTGCGCGGGCATGGATTTCAGAAACAGGCTTACGCCAAACGCCGTTACAGTCGTTGTTAGCCCTGCAACAAGCGACTCCACAGCACTGGAGAGGCCCTTCCTATTCTGCTTCCAAGCTAGGAGCTCGTGAAGTGGGTGTAGATACGCCTTTGATGGGGGATAAACAGCATGGCTTCCAAAAGGATGCGAGCTACGCAGTCTATTACTCTGTTTCCTTTCGTTTTGACGTGAACAAGGGCTTCCCCTATCAAAATAAAGCTTCTGGGCAAGGGCACGAAATAAAAGATTATGCGCTACCCTTCCGTATCATTGCAAATGCATGGGAACGACAAGGAATCCGCAACCATACGACGCAGTAAAAATATTTGCACCCCCTCTCTGTCTTTTTCTACTGTAAAGCTAGAAAAAGGATGAGGGGGATTTTTGTGGGAATAATCACGCGGCGCTTGCTATGTGTGCTTCTCCTATTCGCTTTATGCTTGGGAAATACAGTGGAACAGGGCTGGGCAAAAGAACGGGAGATATTCGTAGAGGAGGCGTGGGCCTGGATCGACGAGGGAGAGGTGCGTTTTCAGGCACAATTATCAGGTACTCCGGATAAAGTCGAGCTTTCTGTCAGTCAGGACAGCGTCAGTAAAATCCGTTCTTTTCACGAGGAGTCTCAGATTTCCCTCGCTATATTGCCTATGGATGATAGCCCTATCCAGATAACGATGTTCATAGATGATGCAGAGGGGGCGTTGGGTAGCTGGGAGCTATCATTACCTGAACACATAGAGCCGACCGTAGAAAAAATAAAAATCAAAAAGGCGCCTTGGGATGAAATGGCTGCCGATCAGGAAGAGCCGTTAACGTTGGTCGAACGAGAGGGCGAAGACAAAAACGAGGCCCCGCCGGAAGAGGCAGAACACAAACAGGAGCAGGATGCCTCCGATAAAGAGCTTTCGCGGCTAGCAGAGGAATTTTATGCGCATTTTTCAAGCGAGAATAAGCCAGGAGAAGCGGAACTGCGAAATAGAGAAGTTCGCTTTGAGGTAGAACCGAATGATACCTTGGGCAGCAAATCAGATTGGCTATTTGATGGAAAGGACAGCCATGGAAAGATTAGCAGCAAAGATGATGTGGATTTTTGGAAAATCAGAGGAACAACAAATGGACAGATGAATATTTCCCTCACAGATATTCCGGCAAACGAAGACTACGATTTGTATGTGTATGATGAGGGGGAAAGGGAGCTTGCCCGTTCAGAGCAGCATGGAAATGAGCCTGAGCTAATCGAGGGACAGGCACTGGAAAAAGACAAATGGTACTACATCAAGGTAGTTGGAAAGCAGGGCTCGTTTTCGAAAGATTACTACTACCGCTTGCGAGCTGATTTTTCCGCGGATCATGGAGGGGGCAAGGCAGATGGATACGAGCCGAATGACACAATGGAAGCGGCATACAAGTTGGATGCATATAACCGAAATATCGTAGGAAATCTTCATTCAAAGACGGATGTAGATCTTTACAGCTTATCCTTTCCGCTCTCCTCTACTGTGGAGATCTCTCTCAAGGATATCCCTACTGGAATGGATATGGACGTATTTCTGCTCGACGAGGCTGGAAAAGTCGTCGCTAGTTCCGAGAAAGCGAAGAATTCGGATGAACATATTATCTTCAATGCCTATCCTGGCACCTACATAGTCAAGGTCATGGCCAGCAAACGCTCGGGTTTTACCGCTAACTCGTACAGTCTTTATATAGGAGACAGGACGATTCCGGTTATCTTAATCCCGGGAGTGGGTGGGTCGCGACTCGAAGTAGAGCAGAACGGAAAGAGATCGGAAATATGGTTGGGACTTGGAGATAGTCTCATTGGTATTAATGATCCTAAACACCGCCGGCTACTCTCCTTGGAGCCGATCAAGCCAAATAGTATAGATGTACAGCCAGTCGCCAGTGATGCGAAGATCCGCCCGGAAAAAGATGATTTTTACGCCATCGAATATCTTTCCTATGCACCATTTTTAAAAGAACTTACTGAACAGTATTACAGCATGGTAAAGGAACTGGAGAAGGCAGGATACAAAAAGCACCGCACCTTATTTGCACTACCGTACGATTGGCGGTACAGCAGCACCAAAAATGCCAAGCTTCTAAAAGAGAAAATCGATGCTGCACTGAAGGCAAGTGGGGCAAACCAGGTGCATTTGGTGGCACATAGCATGGGTGGGCTCTTGGTAAAAGAAACACTTCTATCCAATGTGTCCTACCAGCGCAAAGTGAATCGTGTCGTGTACATGGGCACACCCTTCCTTGGCTCTCCACGGGCATATCAGGCTCTTAAGCACGGATACAATTTTTCGATCCCTTGGCTGGATGAGGAAACGGGGAAAGTGATTTCCTCCTATGCACCTGCCGTTTACGAGCTGCTACCCTCTAAAAAGTACTTTGAAACGGTTGGCTTCCTGAAAAGGAGTAACATTCAGTACTACACCTATGATGATTTTTTAAAGGACAAAAATATTCGCCTCGATTATGCGCCGCTCGTCAGACATGGCGGCCAGATGCATGAAAAGTGGGATAATAAAACAATCAATGTTCCACAGTATTCCATCGTGGGTACCGGCCAAGTAACATTGCTCGGTTACTTTTATGATTCTTTTTATAACGAATGGTCCCCGATTCTCGATCCTGGCGTTGGGGACGGTACCGTTCCGTACATGAGTGCCAATTACGCCCAGAAGGATATGAAAAAACGATACTACGTGAAAGGCGAACACGCCAAGCTGCCGACCATCCCAGAGGTCATCGACCAAGTAACGCGATTGCTACAGGGAGATGATGAATTACAACCAGGGTTACGCAATGCTCCGGATCAAAATGCGGACTATCTGTATTACATCATTGCACAAGATGACAAAAGCTTTCCTGAAGTTACGATACACAAGTCCGGCCAGACCTTTACGCTCGACGCCAATAAAAAAGAAGTACGGGAAGACCTGTCTATTGAATATCACGATCGCATCGTTGTTATCCATGTTCGAGATGGTGAAGACTTGGAGTTTCAGCCGCCTGTAGTTGTAGAGGGAGCGGAGCCAGCGCGCTTTCTGATCAAACGCTTCTCATCAGATGATTCGGAGCGTTACAAAGAAACAGGCAGACGTTACGTGCTTGATGAGCGTGGACTGGCTGAGGTAGAAGAAACTACGGATTCCACTGATGTGTAGTCACCAAAAGCAAAGGGTGTAAGACAATGGATGATAATTGGATTGTCTGGTTCATACTCGGTCCTTTCGTATTCTCATTGATGTTTGCGGGGCCTTTGATTGGTTTGCTCATCGCTGCTTCCATTCGCTTCACGCTAGGCTTTCGAGGCTGGTTGATCTTTCTAAGTGTTCTTTGTATCAGCTTTGTGTACTACCTGTTTATTGTTCCTTCTGACACGATGCTAGGCCAACTGTTAGTCATGAAGGTTGCCATGGCCGTCCATACAGCGATCGTAACGATCCTGATCATGTGGGGCATCGAAAAAATTATCCAGCTTGTAAACAAAAAACGAAACACCCAAAAGCCCATGGATAAATAACTGGGCACATAGGCAAATTGCGTCACCGTACGTTTTTCGAGTAGAATAAAAGGAAGGAGAATGATTGTCTGGAGGTTATTCAAATGGATATTTTTGATAATAAAAAAGGCGGCTTTACTATCATGAGTGGAAAAACCGATGTACACGGCGGTTTTGGTCAAGGTGTACTCGACCTGAATGCTGTGTCCTCGGTTATTATCGATGGGGACGAAGCGTACATTGACATGGGTGCCTTGCATGCCAAAAGTTCTGTAGAAAAAGGCATCAAATGGACGACAAATAAAGAAGAAGTACCAAATGGAAAGCCTTATTGGCTCGTTTGGGTAACAGTCGATCGCAATGAAGCCGGTCCTTACTATGCAGGGGCGACTGCGTGCTATATGGAAATCGATCGGGAAGCGCGTAGGGGCTACAAAATTTTGGCGGATCACGTGAATCGCATGGATTACTCCATGAAGAGACGTATTATGCTGACCGATCTATCCGAGAAGGAAAAAGCCGCTCTGAAAAAGCTTTTGATTGAAAATAACGAGGCGATGTATGAGAATTCTACCGAGGAATTAAAGCAAAATTTGTCCTAAAGTTGGAAATCGTGAACGGTCTGTGAACAAATCGTGAAATCAATTGTTCACACAATTGAAGTCAGGTAAACTTATTTCCATATTGTGTTACATGTACACTTGGTCAACAAACAGGGAGAGAGCCGTCACTCTTTCCCTGTTTGTCTTATATAATTGTCAGCGTTCATCATAGTTTTTGGGAAATCGCGGAACACTAATGGGGATTGAACCAAACTGTTTGACGGAAGGGGCGGTACCCATTGGAAGAAGATCTCCGTGGTAATGAACAATCGCATGATCATTTTGTGAGGCACGGTGGCGTCCATTTCCGCACACATGTGACTCCGACCGAGATAAACAATTTTGTACGCAAGCTCCCTGCTGGAAAAAGGGACAGCTTGTTTGAAGTACTGGAACAGCTTGATCATGCCGGTCTGATTACGATCGTCAACGACCATGTTTTTGCCGATGGAGATGGAGTCGTAGGCGGCGGAGACAATCAGAACACGCTAGGTTAATAGGCATACAAAAAGGACGTACTCGATTAAGAGAAACGTCCTTTTTTCTTTAGTGATCCGGTTTCCACCAACTGCCCATGCGCTGCCAAAAGGTCGAAGAATCCGGCGGCTTTAAAGGTGTTGGTGTCTCATTTTTGGGGATGTGATTCATGCAATAATCTTGAGGCTCTGTTCCGCTGGCGAAATAAAAGAGCTGTGGATTCGGACAATGCTCGGTCGCCAGTTTTCCAGAAGCGGGATCGATATAGACAGAAACAACACCAGCTGGCATGTCAAAGAGGGCAGGGGGCTGACCTTTGAGCGCACTTTCCATGAACTGGGCCCAGATTTTTTTGGACAGATAGCCTTCCTTTACATCATCGACTTTTTGATTTTTGTCGTAACCTACCCATACGGTCGAAACCAGTTGCGGAGTGAATCCGCTCAGCCAAGCGTCATAATCCGTAGATCCTGTTTTCCCTGCTACTGGTCGGTTCATTTCACCAGCTACGCGATATCCCGTACCGCCTTGTTCAAATACACTTTGCATCATATTGACTAAGAGAGCAGATGCGACAGGATCGGCTACCTGCGTTTTCTCTGGTTTTTCTTCAACCAAAATGTTGCCCTCGCTGTCCTCGATGGAAGTGATCGCAATGGGCTTCACTGCTTGTCCCTTGTTGACGATTGCTGCATAAGCTGCGTTTAACTCTAAGGGAGAGACAGGTGAAGTCCCTAGTGCGAGAGAGGGAACTGCTTGCATCGAGCTGGTGATACCTAACTGCTTTGCCTGATCAACCACTTTTTGCGGCCCGAGAAAATCAATGGTCTTGACGGCATAAATATTGTCGGAGGTTTTGATTGCTTCACGCATGTTGATCAGT
The DNA here is from genome assembly GCF_055685845.1 of Brevibacillus schisleri. Taxonomy (NCBI): domain Bacteria; kingdom Bacillati; phylum Bacillota; class Bacilli; order Caryophanales; family Paenibacillaceae; genus Brevibacillus; species Brevibacillus schisleri. Next base: position 6,214,045 of record NZ_JBVNDM010000001.1, on the reverse strand, counting down.
GCGTTTGGATATTTTCCACCAAAATTGCCGGGAATGTACTGCTTATTGTTATCGTAAGTAAAAACGGTCGGTTCGCTTTTCATCAACGTGAGCGGTGTATAGCCGTTTTGCAAGGCTGACAAATACATGATCGGCTTGAAGGAGGAACCGGGCTGGCGCTTGCCAAGCACGCGATTGAACTGACTCACCTTGTAATCACGTCCACCTACCATCGCTTTGATATAGCCGGTAGCAGGGTCCATGGCGACGAGGGCAACCTGCAAATTCGGATTATTCTTCGGTAAGACGGAGGCGACGATATCCTCGGCCTTTTTTTGTACAACTGGATCAAGGGTCGTGCGGATTTTTAGACCACCATGAATAAATTTTTCTTCGTCAATGCCATATTTGTTTTTTACCAAAGTAGCGATGTAATCACGGAAATAAGGAGCTGGCTCGGTTACCTTATCGTTTGCTCGCTGTTTCAGCTTGATTGGTTCCGCGTAGGCTTGCTCTGCTTCCTTCGATGTCAGTAGATTGTCGCGCTCCATCGCATCCAAAATGAGCTTTTGTCTGGCTTTGGCGCGTTCCAAATCGACAAATGGTGAATAATAAGTAGGACCCTTAGGGATGCCTGCGAGCATGGCGCTCTCTGCTACCGTCAAATCTTTGGCGTCCTTGCCGAAATAGGTTTGGGCAGCAGCTTGTACGCCATAGGCTGAATGTCCGTAATAAATCTGATTCACGTACATTTCTAATATATCATCCTTGCTGTAATTCAGTTCAAGCTGAATCGCAAGCAGGGCTTCCTTGATTTTTCGCTCCCATGTCTTGTCCAAGCTGAGGTACAGATTTCTCGCCAATTGTTGGGTGATGGTACTGGCACCTTGACGCATGTCCATGTTAACGACATCGACATAAGCAGCCATGGCTAATCGTTTCCAATCAAAACCGAAGTGCTCGCGGAACGAACGATCCTCGATAGCAATGGTCGCATCAAGCAATGCTGGTGAAATCTCTGCAAGTGGCACAGAAATCCGGTTCTCGCCACGATGCATCGTATCCAAAATCTCTCCATTGGAAGCGTAAATCGTCGTGGTTTGTTTCACAAATGTTTCCGGGAGTGGTTGTGAGCGTAAGTACAAAATGAGCAGCAAGATGGCAAAAGAGAAACATAATAGGCTGAGAATGGTAAATTTTACAAATTTCTTAGCCCAACGCAAATAGCGCAGCAATGGGGCTTCGCGAATGACTTCCATGTGTGCCTCTCCTCCTTTCTGCGGTTGAATAAATAAAATAGGACATACTACGTTACTAGTAGTATGTGTCGCTTGCAAGCTGGTTAAACTTTCCTTGCTAGAAAAATATCTTGCAATTTGGAAGACAGCTACTATAATTTTCTTGTTATATTGTATTTTCATGCGGTTAATTGAAGGAGGTTACATAGCCATGAACATGGAATTGTGGTACACCGAAAAACAGACGGAAAATCACGGGATAACAACGAAAATTACAGAGACCCTATACAGTGAGAAATCCGAGTTTCAACAAATCGACGTAATTCATACGAAGCAGTTTGGTCGCATGTTAGTGCTCGACGGCATGGTTATGACTACCGATGTCGATGAGTTTGTCTACCATGAAATGATTTCTCATATCGCGTTGAATACGCATCCAAACCCGAAAAAGGTTCTGGTTGTAGGCGGCGGCGATGGCGGTGCTATTCGTGAAATCGTAAAGCACGCGTCTGTAGAAAAAGCAGTTCTGGCTGAAATCGACGGTGGCGTCATTGAGTCTTGCAAAAAATATTTCCCTGAGATTGCGAGTGCATTGACAGGTAATCCGCGTGTAGATGTACAAGTCATCGATGGTATTAAACATATTCATGACCACAAAGGTGAGTACGATGTGATCATGGTCGATTCTACAGAGCCAGTTGGCCCGGCTGTAGGTCTGTTCGAAAAAGGTTTCTACCAAGGCATCCACGATGCTTTGAAACCAGACGGTATCATGGTTGCTCAAACGGAATCTCCCTGGTTCAACCGTGAACTGATCAAGCGTGTGTTCAAAGACCTGAAATCGATCTTCCCGGTTACTCGCCTCTACACTTGCAGCATCCCTACTTATCCATCCGGACTGTGGAGCTTCACCATCGCTTCCAAGCAACATGATCCGTTGGAAGTAGACCCAGCGAAAATCAAAGATCTGGGCACCAAATACTACAATGCGGAAGTTCACCACGCTGCTTTCAAACTGCCTAACTTTGTGGCTGAGCTGACCCGCGACTAATCGGGGGAGAACTACACCTATGCGTTTTGACGAAGCATACTCTGGAAATGTCTTTATCCGTAGTCACGGGAATTACGAAGAAAGCCAAGCGGTTATTTACGGGATGCCGATGGACTGGACAGTGAGCTTCCGTCCGGGCTCTCGTTTTGGCCCTGCCCGTATTCGTGAGGTTTCTATCGGACTGGAAGAGTACAGCCCGTACTTGGACAGGCTGTTGGAAGACATCAAATACTTTGATGCAGGCGATATTCCACTTCCTTTTGGAAACGTGGAAGGTAGTCTGGACGCGATCCGTACATTCGTGGCAAAAGTATTGGCAGATGGCAAATTCCCATTGGGTCTTGGCGGAGAGCACTTGGTTTCCTGGCCAGTATTCCAAGCGGTTTATGAAAAGTACAAAGACATGGTCGTATTCCACTTTGACGCGCATACAGACCTGCGTGACAACTACGAGGGATACGAATACTCCCACTCCACCCCGATCAAAAAGGTATGCAACCTAATCGGCGGTAAAAATGTATACTCTTTCGGAATCCGCAGCGGGATGAAGGACGAGTTTGAGTGGGCAAAAGAAAACATGCACCTGTACAAATACGATGTACTGGAGCCAGTGAAGCAAGTGCTGCCTACCATCGGCAACCGTCCGATCTACCTGTCGATCGACATCGATGTATTGGACCCTGCGCACGCTCCAGGAACAGGTACTACAGAAGCAGGCGGCATCACGTCTCGTGAGCTGCTCGATACCATTCACTTCATGGCAAACAACGGTGCGAATGTCATTGGTTGTGACCTGGTGGAGGTTGCTCCTGTGTATGACCACAGTGAAATGACGCAAATCGCGGCGTCCAAAATCGTTCGCGAGCTGCTCTTGAGCTTTGTAAAATAAGATATCTGTGTAAAAAAGCCTCCGGTTTTGAAAAAGAACCGGGGGCTTTTCCTATTGGTGAGAGAAATTGAACTGAATTAATAAACATTTTAGTTTACAAAGTATAAAATAGTCAGTACAATCATAATAGTGAGATGATTGAAAAGTCGACGGAGGTTTTCTTACAAAGGAGTTGTCTGTATGAGAGAGGTATTTGCCTACGCACCATTTCGAAAGCTGTTCTTTTCCAATTTGTTCTCCGGTTTTGGGCAAGGCATGACGATGATTGGGATTGCCTGGTTCCTCGTGGAAACGACAGGCTCTGCTCAACTTTTGGGCTCCACTATGTTTACTTCTGCGGTACTGATGTTTTTTATTGGGCCGTATATCGGGACGCTCATCGATCGTTACTCCCGCAAAAAAATGCTGCTGATAGAAAACTTGATCGGATTTAGCGTACTTGGCCTGCTCGCGATCTGGGGCTTTTTCGGAGAGTACACCGAGTGGATGCTGATTGTTATCTATTTGACGACGACCTTTATGTACCAGATTCATTACCCGACCCAGTCCGCGTTGGTTCAGGAGACGTTTGAGCCCAAGCACTACAATAGCATCAACAGTCTGCTCGAGATCGAAGGACAGACGGCATCCGTTCTTGCTGGCGCGTTTGCGGGGATTTTGCTGAGCTCCTACGGGCTGCATGTGGTGATTATTTTCAATGCGATTACCTACTTGTTCGCCTTTACCCTGCTGTCTACCATGACGTATACCTTCACACTGGAAAAAGAAGCGAAGCAAAACCAGGGTGTCGCATGGACGGTGCAGCTGATGGAAAGCTGGCGGTACATTCAGCAAAAGAAAGGATTCCTTCTGTTTGGTATATCCGCACTGATGCCCTTCGTTGCTGTTATGGCGACGAACTTATTGAAGCCGGTTTACATAAGCCAAACGTTGCAGGCGGGTGTCTCGGTTTATTCGCTAGGAGAGGTTACGTATGCACTAGGTGCTGTGGCGGCAGGTTTACTCGTTGCGATCGTTGTACGCAAGATGGGGCAGCTGGCAGCCATGATCGGCAATACGTTGCTATTCGCGATTGCCATTGTCGTCATGATTGCTTTGCCGTATGGCTGGGCGCTGATTGCGGCGTACACGTTTTACGGGTGGAGTAACGCTTCTGTTCGCTTGATTCGGCAATCGCTCTATATGATAGTTGTGCCGAAGCAGCAGATGGGGCGGGTTATGAGCTTTTTCAACTCCATCGGCATGATGATGCGTCTGGTCCTGATCGGTTTGTTTACGGCGATGATCGATTACACGGGGGCAGGAGTCGGATACCTGGTGTTGGCGGGTCTGCTGTTGCTTGCGGCGATCGGGATTGCTGCTACCATGAGATTCCTGCTGGCGGATGCCAAAGCGGAGGCGGCGGATGCCAAAGCGGAGGCGGCGGTTGCCACAGAAGAGCGATGAAGGGTAGAATGTAGGGATATAAGGGAAGCGAAAGAAAGTGGAGTGTGGAAGCAGCATGCAAGACATACAAGTGAAATTGACGGCACGGCATCATGTCGAAGGCAACTGGGAAGAAACGACCCACAGCTATGAAGGCAAGCGCGTACAAAAAGCATCTGCGTGGTACCTGACCTACAAAGAGCAGATGGAGGACGTTGGCGAAGTAAGCACGACACTGAAGCTGACAGATACGTCTATTACGCTGGTCCGTCAGGGTGGTGTTTCAACCAGGCAGCAATTCGAAAAAGGAGCCAGCACCCATTCTACCTATCAAAGTCCCTATGGCCCGTTCGCAATGGAGACGCATACGAACAAGCTGCGAATTCGCTACGAGGCAGAGGTTCCTGTACAGGTAGAAATCGCATACCAGCTATGGATGAATGAGCAGTACGCTGGTGAGCATGAGCTGAAAATAGAGCTAGGAAAATAAGCCGCCCTTTGCAAGGGCGGCAGCCTGAAGAGAAACCCCCTTTTGGGGGATTTCTTTTTAGTATTGTTCAGCACGAAGTGCTGAAAAAAAGGATAGCCTGCACCTAACTTGCTTTCGCTAGGTGTAGCGCTATCCTTTTAATGTTTTGTACTGTTGCTGTCATCAATACCTGCTCTTGGACATTTTCACGTCCGCGTAACCTACAATAGCGAAGCCCATGCAGTTCTTTAGCATCTGCAAAGCTTCGCTCTATGGTTTGGTATCTTAATCTATATAAATATTTCCCCGATTTACTTAAACGGTTCTGTCGAACCCATTCCTTACTCTCTTCCCAAACGTGCCTGCTTATCACCTTTTGGTGATTTTTAGATCGGGTACACTCAGAAAGCCTTGGACAAGTTTTACATATTTCTTTATTGGACTTATACATCCTGTATCCGTTTCGATCGGTAGTCGAATAAGTAAGCGTATGTTTTTGAGGACATGTGTACACATCGCACTCCAGATCATATTTAAAGCGCCATTTAGCAAAAAGACCTTTAACAGGTGTAAAGGCACGATGACCGATGACAGCAAATACATTTATATCGTGAAGTGCCTTGCAGATTGGAGTAGTTAAATAACCAGCATCTAATGCAATAGCTTCAATTGTATCCTGAAACCCAAACTTCTCGATTTGGAGATTCAGCCTATCTATGTAAGGAACGGAATCATGGACATTGCCAGCAGTGACATGGACATCGGTAATAATATTGTACTTATGATCGACAGTCCGGTGATCGAGATAGAAAAAGCCTTCGGGCTTGCTGTCTCGAACCATGTAGCCACTTTCCGGATCAGTGGTACTCATCTTGATTTCCTTTTCTTCCTTCACACCCTCTCTAGGCTTCAATCCTTTTTTCCATGTACCTCACGGTCTTCATTAATTGCTACCTCTAAATCTTTGAGATAGGCACGACTCGTTTTCTCGATGACATGCTTCTTAAATTTTCGTTTATTCGCATTTGCTTTAAGATGCGTAGAATCACTTATCAATACACGTCCAGCGACCATTCGATGCTGAATCGCCAAGCGAACAATTTCATCAAAAATCTCCTGAAAAACATTTGTATTTTTAAAACGGGTTCGACGATTCCAACTGATTGTTGTGTGATCTGGAACTCGATCTGTTAAAGAAAGGCCAAGAAACCAACGATAGGCGATATTAGTCTGGATTTCTTTTTCGAGTTGCCTCTCTGAGCGGATACCGTAAAGGTATCCAATGAAAATCATTTTAAATAAAACAATAGGATCAATCGACGGTCTACCGTTATCCTCGCAATAATATTGACGTACTTTTTCTCGGATGAAGGAGAAATCTATATGTTTCTGGATGACCCTTAATAAATGGTCCTCTGGGACCAATTCATCAAGACACACAAATTCGTAATGCATTTGTGGATTTTTATCATTGGAGGTAAGCACAATAATCACCTACTATAAAATGTAATTATAAGAATTATAACAAATTAACGCGGTGTCGCTTTAAAATTAAGTGAAATAAAAATGGCTGTCGACTTTCTCGACAGCCTGCCGCCCTTTGCAAGGGCGGTTTTTTGCACGTACAATAGGAGTACTTGCGGCTGAAGTGAGAGGGGGATACAGCATGTTTGTACTCACAAATGGACTAATAGCCGGTTTGGGTCTTGCTGCTTTTTTGGCGCTCGGGGATGGTTTGTTTGATACCAATACCTTTCCCGTTTTAATTGATGTCAGCTATGTACCGGGCATGGAAAACCTGCCCTCTATTGTAGAACTATTGATTCATCTGCTGATTAGTGTGATCGTCGCCTTTTTTCTCATGCACTTTTACCCGTGGGAACGAAAAGCCCGATCGGTACGATACTTGCTGTACTGGATGCTCGGTTTTTCTGTCGCGTTTTTCCCATTTAGTGTGTTAAGTAAATCCCCGATCAGTATGACAGCGTTCCTCATTTGGATATTGGGACATTTACTGTATACCGCTATGCTTGCTATTCAGGTAGGGCGTAATCGATAATAGCGTAAAAGTGCCGAATATTCGGCGAAGTGATGATTTTTTGGCAGCATGAATGGAAGGAAGGAGTGAAAGCCAGGATGCCGTTGTCAGATACGGTAGAAATGTTGCAGGCGATCTTGGGTGCTATCGATGAAGGGATTCACGTTGTGGACGCAAATGGCATTACGATTTTCTACAATCATGTCGCAGCCAAGCTCGATGGGTTGACCTCAGAAGAGGTGTTGGGGAAGCCATTGTTGGAGGTTTTTCCTTCACTTGATCGACAGTCGAGTACACTGCTTCGTGTTATCGATAGTGGCGAATCAATCTACAACCAGACACAGACATATAAGAATTGGAAGGGAATGCGTGTAGAGACAATCAACACGACACTTCCGGTGAGAGTAGGCAAACGGTTAGTTGGTGCAGTCGAGGTGGCGAAGGATATCGGCAAGCTAAAAGAACTGTCGGAGCGCTTGGTTGATCTTCAGGCCAAAATTAGCAAGCCGAAACGGACAAAACGCGCGGTAGATGAAACGACTTTCCATTTCGAAGATATTTTGACGATGAGTGAAAAAATGAAACGGCTCAAAGAACGCGCTCGAAAAGCTGCCCGGACAAGTTCTCCTGTGTTGATATACGGCGAAACCGGGACGGGAAAAGAACTGTTTGTCCAATCTATTCACCACGCATCTGTGCGCAGTAGTAAGCCATTCATCGCGCAAAACTGTGCCGCGCTTCCGGCCGCGCTGCTCGAAAGCCTGCTGTTTGGCACGACAAAAGGAAGCTTCACGGGAGCCGATGATCGTCCAGGGTTATTCGAGCTGGCTGACGGTGGTACGCTATTTCTGGATGAACTAAACAGTATGCCGCTCGATTTGCAAGCAAAGCTGCTACGAGTCCTCCAGGACGGTCAGATCAGACGGATCGGTGGGAGCCATTCGACCAAAGTGGACGTACGGGTAATCGCAGCAGTCAACGAAGCACCGCAGTCACTCGTGGAACGAGGTGTCATGCGAACCGACCTATACTATCGGATCAACGTCGTCTCTTTTGAACTGCCTCCATTGCGAGAGCGCAGAGAAGATGTGGATATGCTGATCGATCATTTCTTGGAAAAGTTCAACCAGATCTTCGGTATGAATGTGCGTGGAATCAGCAGTGAAGTGGCTAGTTTGTTTGCTGCGTATGAGTGGCCGGGGAATGTCCGTGAACTGGAGCATGTCATAGAAGCAGCCATGAATATGGTAGAGTCGGACATGATTTTGTTGGATCATCTTCCGGCTCATTTGCTGGAACGCTCGCAGTCTGAGAAAAAGGAAGCACCAATCTCGGCTCAACTCCTACCCAAGGAAGGCTGTACGCTGCCCGAAATTTTGCGTGAGGTAGAGGAAAAGGTGATCAAAGAGGCGATGCAGCAAACGGACGGCAATGTACTTCGCGCCGCCAAGCTCCTGGGCATCCCAAGACAGACGCTGCAATACAAGCTCTCACAGCGGATGATCCCTCCCTGTTGAGTGCCGAAAATTCGGCAGACTCGCGAAGGATCAAATGGATAAGAAGCGCTCACAAAACGCTCTATTCCTTATTTTCTAAATCTTTTGATTTGTTGGCATGGCACTTGCATCTCTTGTTGATTGAGTGAAGCGAAGAGGTTCACCATAAGACGAGAGGAGACGGGATGCACATGACAGTAGCGACAAAACGCGATTGGCGTTCGATAGAACTTTGGAAGGATGTCACGGACGAGCAATGGAATGACTGGATGTGGCAGCTTACGCACACCATCAAGACGGTCGATGATTTGAAGCAGGTAATCAACCTGACACCGGAAGAGGAAGAGGGCGTACGTATTTCTACGCAAACGATTCCACTCAACATCACACCGTACTATGCTCATCTGATGGATCCAGACGATCCAAGCGATCCGGTTCGCATGCAGTCTGTACCTTTGTCCTCTGAGATGGTTCGTACCAAATACGACATGGAGGACCCACTCCACGAGGATACCGATTCTCCTGTACCTGGTCTGACGCATCGTTATCCAGATCGCGTGCTTTTCCTGGTGACGAACCAATGCTCCATGTATTGCCGTTACTGTACGCGTCGTCGCTTTTCCGGTCAGATCGGCATGGGCGTGCCAAAGAAACAGCTGGATGCCTGTATCGATTATATTCGCTCTAGACCAGAAGTCCGCGATGTACTGCTCTCCGGTGGAGACGGTCTGTTGATCAATGACCGCGTACTGGAGTACATCATCAGCAGCCTTCGCGATATCCCGCATGTTGAAATTATTCGGATCGGAACGCGTGCACCTGTTGTATTCCCGCAACGCATTACCGAAAACCTGTGCAATATCCTGAAGAAATACCATCCAGTTTGGCTTAATACACACTTCAACCATCCAAAAGAAATTACACCGGAAGCAAAGCTGGCTTGCGAGATGCTCGCCAATGCTGGTGTTCCGCTCGGCAACCAGGCAGTTATTTTGGCCGGTATCAACGATTGCGCGAATACGATGAAAAAGCTGGTGCAGGACCTGGTGAAAATCCGCGTTCGCCCTTATTACATCTATCAATGCGACCTGTCAGAGGGAATCGGACACTTCCGCGCACCTGTCAGCAAAGGTATCGAAATCATCGAGCACCTGCGCGGCCATACTTCCGGCTATGCAGTTCCGACCTTTGTAGTAGACGCTCCACACGGCGGCGGTAAAATTCCTGTCAGCCCAAATTACATCATTTCGCAAGCGTCCGATAAAGTCGTCCTGCGTAATTTTGAAGGCGTTATCACGTCTTATCCAGAGCCGAAGCAATACCACGAGCATGATGAAGAAAACTGCGAATACTGTATCGCTGCAAAAGGCAAAGCAGTTGGTATCGCAGCACTCATGCAAGACGAGGTAGACAATCTGGAGCCGACTGATCTGCCGCGCAACAAGCGCATCAAGGCAACCAAGGTCAAATCACTCGCGGATGTACGCTCGGAGCAAAAGGCCAAGAAAGAACCGACCACTGCCGAGACGAAGGAAGCTTCAGGAAAATAAGCAGGATCAACAGCTACCCGTATAAAGGTAGCTGTTTTTTTCGTAAGAATATTTCCAACTCTTCGAAGAGGATGGATGATTCGCAACTTGTGTGTTAAGATCGAGTTGTACCCATTATGAGCGGTCGCTCAGTATCGTTTCATTTTTCGAAAAAAATAAACAGACTGACTGAATACTCATTCATTTATTTCCATGATTCTGATAAGATAGAAAAAACGATTTCCACGTCCAAAGACAAACTCGCAATAGAGGGGAGTAGAAAACATGCTGGCACTCATTAATTTGATCGCCTTTTTCCTGGTTCTCGCTTACGGGCTGTATTTAGCCGGACATGTCGTGTACAGCAGATACTTGTTTATCAATCTGGGGAAAAAGCCGGATGTGAAAAATGACTTTGGGGCACGTATCAATCTGATGCTGGACAACGTCATTTTCCACAAGAAGCTGCTGAAGGACAAGAAGAGCGGCGTGATGCACGTCGTGATGTTTTACGGTTTTATCACTCTGCAATTCGGAGCCATCGAGCTGATTATCAAAGGGCTTTCGAAAGGCTACGAGCTTCCTTTTGGCAGCGCTCACAAATACTTCTCTGTCATGCAGGAGATCACCACGTTTCTCATTTTGGCTGCGGTCGGCTACGCTTTTTACCGCCGCTATATTGAAAAGCTCAAGCGTCTGAAGCGCGGCTTCAAGTCAGGGATTGTTCTCTTGCTGATTTCCTCTCTGATGGCGACTGTCTTGCTCTCGCTCGCTTTTGAACAAATTTGGCTCGGACATGAGCCATCGGCGTTCGCTCCGATCTCTTCTGTTTTCGCGATCGTCTTATCTACGATTGGGGTAGGGACAACGGGTGCAGTGATAGGCTTTTACGTTTTCTGGTGGCTGCATCTGATCATCTTGCTCGGCTTCGCGGTGTACGTGCCGCAGTCCAAGCACGCGCATCTGCTGTTTGCGCCTGTGAATGTGTGGTTCAAAAAGCTGGACCCGCCAGGCAAACTGACTAGCATTAATTTCGAGGACGAGACGCAGGAAGAGTTCGGTGTCGGCAAAATCGAGGATTTTACACAAACGCAGCTCATTGACCTGTATGCTTGTGTGGAGTGCGGTCGCTGCACGAATATGTGCCCGGCCTCTGGAACGGGAAAAATGCTCTCCCCGATGGATCTGATTACGAAAATGCGCGACCATTTGACCGAAAAAGGTGCGTCGGTGACGTCGCGTACGCCATGGATGCCGAGCTTCGCTTTTTCGCAGACGACTGCCAATCAGATTGCGTTCCAAGCATCAGAAGTAGCGGCTACAGCGGAAGGAGCAACTGCGGTCTATGAGAAAAGCTTGATCGGCGATGTTATCACCGAGCAGGAGCTGTGGGCTTGTACGACCTGTCGCAACTGTGAAGACCAATGCCCGGTAATGAATGAGCACGTCGATAAAATCATCGATATGCGCCGCTATTTGGTTATGACGGAAGGCAGCATGCCAGCAGAAGCGCAGCGCGCCTTGAACAATATCGAGCGTCAAGGCAACCCGTGGGGAATCAACCGCAAAGACCGGACGAAATGGATTGAAGGTCTGAACGGTGAGTACGAGGTGCCAACTGTGAAGCAGGTCGAGGAATTCGAGTACTTGTTCTGGGTAGGCTCGATGGGATCATTTGACTTGCGCAGCCAAAAAATTTCGCAGGCATTTGTGAAGCTCATGCATGAAGCGGGTGTGAAGTTCGCCATTTTGGGCAACGAGGAAAAGAACTCTGGGGATACGGCTCGCCGCATTGGTAACGAGTTCTTGTTCCAGCAGCTCGCCCAGGAAAATATCGCCCTGTTTGAAGCGTATGAAGTCAAAAAAATCGTCACCTGCGACCCGCATGCGTTCAATACGTTTAAGAATGAATATCCGGAGTTCGGGTTGAATGCAGAGGTGTACCACCACTCTGAGCTGTTGGCGGAGTGGGTGAAGGAAGGCAAATTGAAGCCAACCAAGGAAGTCAAGGAGCGCATCACCTACCACGATTCCTGCTACTTGGGCCGCTACAACGAAATTTACGACAAGCCACGCGTGATCCTCGAAGCCATTCCTGGCGTAGAGGTGGTCGAAATGAAGCGCAGCGGCTGCGACAGTATGTGTTGCGGCGCAGGCGGCGGCTTGATGTGGATGGAGGAACATGAGGGCTCTCGTGTAAACGTCACACGTACAGAGCAAGCTCTTGAGGTCAACCCCACAGAAATCGCCAGTGCATGCCCGTACTGCCTGACGATGATGAACGACGGAATCAAGACCAAAGAGCAGGAAGATCACGTCAAAACACGCGACGTCGCGGAAATTCTCGCAGACGCCATCTAGGTTTATACCATGCGCAAGTCTCGGTGCTAATCAAGCGACGAGGCTTGCGCATTATTTTTTTGCAAAAAAACTGTAAGATAATGGAGCCAGCTGAATCAAAAAGAGTGGGAAGGGAGTGAGGAAGCTGGAGCTTACAGAGAAAAGCTTAACCAAAACAAAGGAAGCATTATTTGATGAATTGATCCGGCACTACTTGAAAAAGGTGCTGCGCCTCGTGTATTTGATGGTCAAGGACCGCAGTCTTGCTGAGGATATTACCCAGGAAGTGTTCCTGTTAGCTTACAAAAACTTGGGGAAATTCCGCCAAGAGAGCTCGATGCAAACATGGGTGTACCGAATCGCCGTCAACGAAGCGAAAAAGCATCTACGCTCGTGGTCGTTCCGTCACTTGTTTTTCAAATCGGAAGTGGACATAGAGGTAGTCGAGGGGGCAGAGTCGGCTGTTTTGCAAAATGACCTTCGCACCCGTTTTGCCCATCTCGTCATGAAGCTGCCGCATAGCTATCGTCAGTTGATTGTTCTTCACTACTACGAGGAGTTGCCCGTAGAGGAGATCGCGGTCATTTTGGACACGTCTGCAGGAGCGATTTATACGAAAATGCACCGCGCACGCCAGAAGCTCAAAGTGCTGCTGGAAAAGGAGGGGATGGAATGAACCTGGACAAATGGCTCGTGGAATTCAAGGAAACGGCTGACCGGACACTGTTGCGCGGAATGGACGATACGACTGGCTTGGAGGAGCGGATTCGCATGAATATCGAGAAGAAAGGCAAGAAAAGGTTTCGTTTCATCTACCCTGTAAGCGCAGCACTTGTTGCGGTTGCGCTTGTCATCGGGTTTACCCCTTATATACTGCAAAAGGAAAGCACGACGAGTACACATACGCCGAAGGGAACGTCTGCCGAGCCAGGGACCCATCAAAAGCCTGATCCAAAGGCTCACCCAGCTTCTGATGATCAGGTGATTATGGGAACGGTAGATGAGATCATCGATGTCTTGCGTGTTGGGATGACACAAGACCAAATCAAAGCAAAGATTTCGTTCCCTTACACAGTTGTAGACGATTATGGCGGAAGCGGGGACGATGGCACAGAAGAGTACTGGGGCTATTCGATTCTCGCAAAAGAAGGATATCAGCGAAAAGATTGGACCATGATCGATACGGAGGCTCTGCTAAAAAGAGACGTGGGCTTGCAGATGTTAGTTGGATGGAAGGATAAAAAGCTTCATTGGTATACCATAAGCTATGTCAAAGGCAAAGAGGTCTATCTTTTCAAACTGAATAGTAACGGTACCGTTACTGAGGATATCGTAGATGTTCCCCAGGATGGCATACAAACACCTCCGGCTACGTCTATATTCGATTTAAAGTCAGAGGAAGAAGATCGTTTTTACAATTACATGTATGAGAAAAAAGATGAGCTTTTGCGTGGATTATCTCCAATCGATGTGTTGAAGCTGTATGTGAAAGCACAGCAAGAGGGTCAGCTCGAAATGCAGTACGCTTTGCATATCGAGGACGATGGATTTGAGAAGCCAACACCGGAGCAATACTTGGAAGATAGGAAGAAAGATCCTGTTGGAGCACGAAATAGCTGGAAGCAGCTGAAATCGATGCAAGAATGGGCAAGTGACATAACGCTTGAGCAAATGTCTGACAAGGAAGCGGTTGTCTGGGTGACTTTCAAGGACAACAGGGATAAGGTTGCCTATAAAATGCAGAAAAACAAGCAAGGCATCTGGAAACTAAGCTGGATGGCACGACAATAGAAAGAACAGCCTGGCTCTCACAAAAGTCAGGCTGTTCTTTTTTTCAATATTGATTGACTATTCGTACGGAAGACGGCAAAATAAAAGTATGCAAAATGAACGAACGCTCGATCAATTTAGTTTTTATTGATGTGAAACATCATCCGAATGGAGGGCATTCGATGAAAACGGTCATTGTAGGGGCAGCGCGTACCCCGTTTGGTAAATTTGGTGGAGCTTTGAAAGCGCTATCGGCAGTTGAGCTCGGTTCCATTGTGATCAAGGAAGCGGTAGAGCGCGCTGGCATTTCCGGCGATCAGGTGGACGAAGTGATCATGGGCATGGTCTTGCAGGCAGGTGCGGGTCAGGTACCCTCACGCCAGGCAGCTCGCAAAGCTGGTTTGCCGTGGAATGTAGCGAGTGAGACGATCAACAAAGTATGCGCGTCCGGAATGCGTGCAGTGACGATGGGGGACCAGATCATTCGGGCCGGGGACGGAGAGATCATCGTCGCTGGCGGCATGGAGAGTATGAGCAACGCACCGTATGCACTGCCAGATGCACGTAACGGAATGCGGATGGGAGATTCGACCGTACGTGATCTCATGATGTACGACGGCCTCACTTGCCCGTTTCATCAAGTGGCGATGGCTGTTCACGGCAGCAATGTGGCGGAAGAGAACGGGATTACGCGAGAAGAGCAGGATGCGTGGGCGCTGCGCAGCCAGCAGAGAGCCGCACAAGCGATGGAAAAAGGACTTTTTGCCGACGAGCTTGTCTCGGTTTCCATTCCGCAAAGAAAAGGGGATCCGCTGCAAGTAACCGTCGATGAAGGACCACGTCCGGATACCACCGAGGAAGGATTGGCGAAGCTGCCACCGGTGTACAAAAAGGACGGAACAATCACGGCAGGCAATGCACCGGGAATCAACGACGGAGCGGCAGCAATGGTGCTGATGTCAGACGCGAAAGCACAACAGCTCGGCATCAAGCCGCTTGCGACGATACTGGGACACGCCGCAGTCGGAGCAGAGGCTCCTTATATCGCGACAACTCCGGGGCTTGCGATCAACAAGCTCTTGGAAAAGACAGGTGTCTCGCTTTCGGAGATCGATCTATTTGAGGTAAACGAAGCATTTGCCGCGGTGATTTTGACCAGTGGTAAAATCGTTGGCTGGGACGCAGAGAAAGTGAATGTAAACGGGGGAGCGATTGCGTTCGGACACCCGATTGGCGCGAGTGGGGCTCGGATCATTATGCACCTCGCCTATGAATTGAAAAGACGAGGCGGCGGCTTAGGGATCGCGGCAATTTGCAGCGGTGCCGCACAGGGTGACGCCATCTTGATTAAAGTAGACTAAGGGAGGCCTTTTTGCATGAACGTACAAACGATTATGGTCATCGGGGCAGGACAAATGGGCAGCGGGATTGCCCAAGTAGCGGCGCAGGCTGGCTTTCGCGTTTTTCTGAACGACGTCCAGCAAGCATTTGTAGAGCGCGGTCTGGCCACGATTACGAAAAACTTGTCGCGCAACGTGGAAAAAGGCAAGCTCAGCGAAGCAGATAAGGAAGCGATTCTCGGCCGTTTGACACTGTCTACTGATCTGGCAGATGCGTCTGAAGCAGATTTTGTGGTAGAAGCGGTGACAGAAAACATGGCGGTCAAAACGCAAATCTTTTCCAAGCTGGATGAAGTATGTCCGCCGCATACGGTGCTCGCGAGCAATACATCCTCGCTGCCGATTACTGAGATTGCGGCAGTTACAAAGCGGCCGGAAAAAGTAATCGGGATGCATTTTATGAACCCCGTTCCAGTGATGAAGCTGGTTGAGATCATCCGCGGGCTGCAAACGTCCGATGAGGTCTATCAGCTGACAGAAGATTTGTCCAAACAAATGAGCAAGGTACCCGTGAGCGTCAACGATTTCCCAGGTTTTGTGTCCAATCGGGTACTGATGCCAATGTTGAATGAAGCGATTTATTGCGTGTACGAAGGAGTTGCAACACCGGAAGCGATCGATGAAGTGATGAAGCTGGGCATGAACCATCCGATGGGACCGCTTCAACTGGCTGATTTCATCGGGCTGGATACTTGCCTCTACATTATGGAAGTACTGCACGAAGGGTTCGGTGATTCGAAATACCGCCCATGCCCATTGCTGCGCAAGTACGTAAAAGCAGGATGGCTAGGCAAAAAATCCGGTCGTGGTTTCTACGTGTACAGCTAGCCGAAGATTTCGCAGAAAGGTAGGACGGACATGGATTTCCGATTGAACGAAGAGCAAGAGATGATGCGCCGGATGGTGCGAGACTTTGCCCAGAAAGAGATCGCACCATTCGTCCCAGTGATGGAGGAGACGGACCAGTTCCCACGTCAGATCCTCAAAAAGATGGGCGAAATGGGGCTCATGGGCATTCCAATTGCCGAAGAGTGGGGAGGAGCGGGAGCGGACTTTATTTCCTACATTTTGGCCATTCACGAGATTTCCAAGGTGAGTGCGACAGTAGGTGTCATTTTGTCCGTGCATACCTCCGTCGGGACGAACCCGATTCTCTACTTCGGTACCGAGGAGCAAAAACGCAAATACGTGACCAAGCTTGCGAGTGGGGAATACCTCGGAGCTTTTGCTTTGACTGAGCCGCATGCAGGTTCTGATGCGAGCAGTATCCGAACCACAGCCGTGAAAAAAGGCGATGAATACATCCTGAACGGAAACAAGGTGTTCATCACGAACGGCGGGGAGGCAGATACGTATATCGCCTTTGCCGTTACTGACTCGACAAAAGGACCCAAGGGAATATCGGCCTTTATCGTAGACAAGGATACACCGGGCTTCACGGTTGGGAAAAAGGAAAAGAAGATGGGACTTCACGGTTCCTATACAACAGAGCTCGTATTCGACAATGCCCGTGTACCGGCTGCCAACCTGCTTGGACAGGAAGGGGAAGGCTTCTGTATCGCAATGGCGAATCTGGATTCCGGTCGCATCGGGATTGCTGCACAAGCTCTTGGTATTTGCGAGGCCGCAGTCCAATACGCGACAGAGTACGCACAGGAACGCAAGCAGTTCGGACAATCGATTGCCAAGCAGCAAGCCATCGCTTTCAAGCTGGCTGACATGGCGACGAAAGCAGAAGTAGCCCGATTGCTGGTATACCGAGCGGCGTGGCTGCGCAGTCAAGGAATTGCTTGTGGAATGGAAGCCTCGATGGCAAAACGCTTTACCACAGACTCTGCGATGGAGCTCGCCACAGAAGCTGTACAAATCTTTGGCGGCTATGGCTATACCAGAGAATATCCGGTTGAGCGTCTGTTCCGGGATGCGAAAGTAACGCAAATCTATGAGGGCACCAACGAAATTCAGCGAATCGTTATCGCCAAGCATTTGCTTGCTGATTAATAGAAATATGAAAAGCACATGGGGGAGTGAGCCATATGAATTTCCAACTGACGGAAGAACATGACATGATGCGCAAAATGATTCGCGACTTTGCAGAGAACCAAGTAGCTCCGACAGCAGCCGAGCGCGATGAAGAAGAGTGCTTTGATCGTTCCATTTTTGAGCAAATGGCTGAGCTTGGACTGACAGGGATTCCTTGGCCGGAGCAATACGGCGGAGCAGGTGCAGATTACCTGAGCTACGTCATTGCAGTGGAAGAACTCTCCCGTGTGGATGCGTCCATCGGTGTAACACTGTCCGCACATGTTTCCTTGGCGAGCTGGCCGATTTACAAATTCGGGACAGAGGAGCAAAAGCAAACGTTTTTGCGTCCATTAGCAGAAGGCAAGAAGATGGGCGCATACTGTTTGACCGAAGCGGGGTCAGGTTCTGATTCTGCTGGAATGCGCACGACAGCCGTACGCGATGGCGATCACTACATTTTAAATGGCACCAAAATCTTCATTACCAATGCAGGTGAAGCAGAAATCTACATCGTATTTGCGGTCACTCAACCAGAATTGAAGCATAAGGGCATCACGGCTTTCATCGTTGAAAAAGGCATGGATGGCTTCACGATGGGGAAAAAGGAGAAAAAGCTGGGTATCCGTTCCTCGCCAACACTTGCGGTCAACTTTGAAGATGTGCGCGTGCCGGTAGAAAATAGACTGGGCGAAGAAGGTCAAGGCTTCAAGATCGCGATGATGACGTTGGACGGTGGAAGAAACGGTATCGCCGCTCAAGCATTGGGAATTGCACAAGGGGCGTACGAGCATGCACGGAATTATGCCAAAGAACGCAGTCAGTTCGGCAAACCAATCGCTTCCTTGCAGGCAATCCAGTTCAAGCTGGCAGACATGGCAACCAAGATCGAGGCATCCCGTTTGCTCACTTACCAAGCAGCGTGGCTGGAGGATCAAGGTCTACCGTATGGCAAAGCATCTGCGATGTCCAAAGTATTTGCAGGAGATACAGCAATGGAAGTGACAACCGAGGCTGTTCAAGTTTTCGGAGGTTACGGCTACACCAGGGAGTATCCTGTGGAGCGCTTTATGCGTGATGCCAAAATTACACAAATCTATGAAGGAACAAATGAAATCCAACGTGTCGTGATCAGCAATTTCCTGCTAAAAGAGTAGGAAGCTGTCCCGTCTTCCAACACGATTACACACATAGAAAAGAAAAGTTTGGCTTTGTGCTCTTACTCGCGTATAATGATCTGCGATGATACAAAAGTAGAGTGTTTGCGCCTTCTTTTCTATGAGGCGTCTGACCAAACGCTCAGTCGGTTGGAAAGGTGGATTTGGAGTGTCTGAAAAGAGAAAAACGATACCATCCTTGGTAAAGGACCCAAAACTGATCGAGAGAAGACGAGAGCAGATTATTGAGGCTGCCGTTCATCTCTTCATTAATAAAGGCTTTCATAAAACGACGACAAGGGAGATTGCCCGGGCGTCTGGATTTAGTATTGGTACGTTGTACGAGTATATCGAGTCAAAAGAAGACGTTCTCTATCTTGTTTGCGATGCCATTCATGCGGAGATGGAGACGCGCTTGCGTGAAGCGATCAACTTCAACGGAACTGGCTTGAAAACATTAAAGGTAGCACTTAAAAGTCTGATCCGCGTGATGGATCAGATGAGCGACCGCGTTTTGCTTATTTATCAGGAAGCCAAATCATTGCCAAAGGAAACACTCCGCTACGTATTAGGGCGTGAAGAAGCCATTTCGCATATTTTCGTCGAAATCCTGGAAAAAGGGATTGCTGATGGTTCGTTGCGCATTGACGAAAAGAACGTCAAGCTGATGGCGGACAATATCATGGTTTTGGGCGAAATGTGGGTCTTCCGCCGCTGGGCATTGAAAAAGCACTATACCATTGAGGAGTACACAGAGAAGCAAATTGCCCTGTTGCTTCGCGAAATCAGTGTCTCCGATTAAGAAGAGAGTTTGAAAAGTCTGGAAAACATGGGGTGCCAAGCATACTTCGCGTCTACTGCGCCTTGATCTGCTTGGCCCTGTTTTTCCTCCTTTTTAAACTTATAAAAAGGAGAGTGGAACGATGGAAACGGAAGTGTATCGTCCGCAAAACAAGGTTCGCTTTGTGACCGCAGCCAGTCTGTATGATGGTCACGATGCCTCGATTAATATCATGCGCCGTATTTTACAATCGTCGGGAGTAGAGGTTATCCATCTCGGACACAACCGCTCTGTTGACGATATTGTAACAGCCGCTGTCCAGGAGGATGTGCAAGGGATTGCCATCAGTTCCTACCAAGGCGGTCATGTGGAGTATTTCAAATACGTAATTGATCTATTACGCGAGCGGGGAGCAGAGCATATCCGTGTTTTTGGTGGCGGTGGCGGCGTTATCGTTCCACGCGAGATAAGGGAATTGGAAGAGTACGGAGTCTGTAAAATTTACTCGCCAGATGACGGCAGACGATTGGGCTTGCAGGGCATGATCAACGACATGATCAGACGTAGCGACTTCCCAACCGTCAAGCAGCTGGAGGAAGAAGTAGCAGGCTTGCGCGAGCAAAACCATCAGGCGATTGCCCGGCTTATTTCCGTTGCGGAGTATGCAGTGGACCAGCCTGTATGGACAGAACCTCTCCGAGAAAGCTTAGTGGAAGCTGATTCAACCATACCGGTATTAGGGATTACAGGTACGGGTGGAGCAGGAAAAAGCTCATTAACTGATGAGCTTGTTCGTCGATTTATTCGCGTTTATCCTGAGAAGACGGTTGCGATCTTGTCTGTCGATCCATCCAAGCAAAAATCAGGTGGAGCGTTACTTGGTGACCGCATCCGCATGAATGCCAACTCGACACCGCGCGTTTATATGCGCAGTCTCGCCACCCGCAAATCAGGCATGGAGCTGTCTGCTGCATTAAAAGACGCGATTCAAGTAACGCGCTCTGCCCATTTTGATCTGATCATTGTGGAAACGAGCGGGATTGGTCAGGGGGATGCGCAGGTCACAGAAGTGTGCGACGTCTCCATGTACGTCATGACCAGTGAATTCGGGGCCCCATCTCAGCTGGAAAAGATTGATATGCTCGATTTCGCTGATGTGATCGCGATCAACAAATTTGAGCGTAAAGGCTCAGAGGACGCTCTCCGCGAGGTTCGCAAGCAATATCGACGCAATCATCAGCTTTTTGAGCTGCCGGATGAGAAGGTTCCTGTGTATGGTACGATTGCAAGCCAATTCAACGATCCGGGAACGAATGTGTTGTTTGCTGCCCTGATGCATCGAATTGTAGAAAAAACTGGCGTTGATTGGTCTGTAGAGCATTTGGATACGACTCCTGTAAAGATTCATAAAACTTCGTTGATTCCGACAGAGAGAATCAATTATTTGCAGGACATTGCCAACACCGTCCGCCAATACCGTGCCTATGCTGAAGAGCAGTCGTTGATTGCTCGCAAGCTGTTCCAATTGCAGGGTGCAAAGGAGACGGTACTTGCCTCAGGAGATTCTGCCGCTGCCGAGCTGGTGGCGGTACTTGATAAACAAATCGTTCTTTTTGAAGAAAAGCTGCATCCAGAGTGCCGACGTATCCTGGAAAATTGGCCGAAGCTGAAGGAAGCGTATCGGAAGGATCAATTCGTCACGAAAATTCGCGACAAGGAATTGGTTACCAAGTTGTTCAGCGTATCTTTGTCTGGTACACGCATTTCAAAAGTAGCTGTCCCTGATTACGAGGATTGGGGCGAAATTTTAAAGTGGTCGTTAAAAGAAAATGTCCCAGGGGAGTTCCCGTATACCGCAGGAGTATTTCCGTTTAAACGCGAGGGAGAAGATCCCAAGCGACAATTTGCAGGCGAAGGTACTCCAGAGCGGACGAACAGACGCTTTCACTTCCTGTCTCAAAATGATGAAGCGAAACGACTCAGTACGGCTTTTGACTCGGTAACGCTGTATGGTGAGGACCCTGACTACCGCCCGGATATTTACGGAAAAATCGGTACGAGTGGGGTTAGCATTTGTACTTTGGATGACATGAAAAAGCTGTACGCCGGCTTTGACCTTTGTGCACCTAGCACCTCTGTGTCCATGACGATCAACGGTCCTGCGCCGATGATTTTGGCCATGTTCATGAATACGGCGATTGAACAGCAGCTGGATGCTTTTGTCCAAAAAGAAGGGCGTCAGCCTACCGAGGACGAAGCGAAGCAAATCAGAGCGTACACGCTGTCGACTGTTCGCGGAACCGTTCAGGCAGATATTTTGAAAGAAGATCAGGGGCAAAACACGTGCATCTTCTCGACAGAATTTGCCTTGCGGATGATGGGGGATATCCAGCAGTATTTTATCGACCATAAAGTGCGGAACTATTACTCCGTGTCCATTTCTGGCTACCATATTGCGGAAGCGGGGGCGAATCCGATTACGCAGCTTGCGTTTACGCTGTCTAACGGCTTTACCTATGTCGAGTACTATTTGAGCCGCGGCATGAACATCGATGACTTTGCGCCGAACCTGTCCTTCTTCTTCTCCAATGGTCTCGATCCGGAATACACGGTGATTGGGCGTGTGGCTCGCCGTATTTGGGCAACGGTGATGAAAAATCGTTATGGTGGAAATGACCGCAGCCAAAAGCTGAAGTACCACATCCAGACATCTGGCCGTTCCTTGCACGCGCAGGAGATGGATTTCAACGACATCAGAACGACCTTGCAGGCCTTGATTGCCATTTACGACAACTGTAATTCTCTCCATACGAATGCATACGACGAAGCGATTACGACCCCAACAGAGAACTCTGTACGGCGCGCGATGGCAATTCAGATGATCATCAATAAGGAAATGGGACTCGCGAAAAATGAGAACCCGCTTCAAGGGGCATTCATCATCGATGAGCTGACAGACCTGGTAGAAGAGGCAGTTATGCAAGAGTTCGAGCGGATCAGTTCTCGCGGAGGCGTGCTGGGGGCGATGGAGACTCAATACCAGCGTGGCAAAATTCAAGACGAGTCCATGTATTACGAAATGAAAAAGCATACGGGTGAGCTTCCGATTATTGGGGTAAACACCTTTATCAATCCGAATGCGTCTGAGGACGATTACGAGATTGAATTGGCTCGTGCGACCGAAGAGGAAAAAGAACAGCAAATCATAAATCTCCGTGCATTCCAGGAGCGACACAAGGGTGTGTCTGCGGCTGCACTGCGGCGCCTTCAGGAAGTGGCTATGGCGGGAGAGAACATCTTTGCCGAGCTGATGGAGACGGTAAAAGTAGCATCGCTTGGACAAATCAGTGCTGCCCTGTATGAAGTGGGCGGCCAATACCGCAGAAATATGTAGCTGGGTAATAACTAGGAAGGATTCTTTGAACTTAGAAAAAATAATCTAAATGAGACAAGGACCACTTCCTTCCATGGAGGTGGTCCTTGCGATTGATTTATTGGAAGCAACCATGAAAGATAAAAGGAAAAGAAGCAGTTATCCCCCTGGGATAGACCACAGAGAGTCCAGCTTCATAACAAAAGGAAATCTTTCACCAAACTAAGGGTGATGCACTTTGTCTAATCTCGAACGGGAATTGTCCATTCCTTCGAATTGTTCGTAGCAGCCAAATATATTCTTAGAGCACCATCACTAGGGTAGACGGCTTTGTTGAGGTGGCATTACGTAGCTGGCGATGATAAGCTTCTACGATGTTCGTTGTATTGATGAGCCGGTCGCTAGTACATTACAATTTATCTATAAAATTGACTTTCCACTTTTGGGTTCCCTCATTTGACATGAATATACCTACAAATCCGCCCTTCCCTTCGTTCTTTTGAAAAACCAAAATCGCATTATTAAATGATTGATCTATTAATACGATAGGAACCAGGTCACCCGTTTTCCTAACACTTATTAAGGAGTTAAGTAATGTGTCATTAAATGAGGTTGCTTCTTCATCCCCCATTTTTTGTGTAATCTGATCGGTTTCAAAGTAATTAAATCGTAAATAATTTGAAACAGGGACCTCAAGTCGATCAATTCCTTCAGACCAAGAACGTTTAATACGATCATCAAAGTCTACAGAAGGCTGAGCACTAATTTTTGACTCGGTTGACTGATAAGTTATCGTTTGATCGGGAATATATTTTTTCATTTGAGTAGAATGATCAACTGGATCTCTTAATGTACTATAAACCAAGGGTAATAAAAATAAGAATAAAAGTGGCATACATATCATTAAAATGAAATGTCTAAAAACTTTCATCTCGCACACCCTCCATAAATTATTGAATAGTTTACATAATTCTCGCCTGAAGATAAAAACAATACTTATATTTGAACTACATAGGAATTTTACTACATTCTCATTAGGTTGAGTATGAAAAAGGCATCTTACTTATTATGGACAGAAAGTATCCATTTAGTTGGTTATGGACAGCAACTACCTGACCATCCCGTTATAACAATTTCTCTTATATCCATATCCTTGAATATTTTTATAACCCAATAAATGTAATGTAAGTCTATTTATATGTAAGGAAGACCATTATATTTAAATATTTGAAAAAATATAAAACTAATAAAGTGTTTTGTTGAAAGATGTAAATGATTGCAATAAAGTGGTATTTATGCAAATTTAAACTATTTTTGGAGGTTGGATTAAGAAAAAGAAATTACTGTCTATTGGATTGGGAATATCACTATTGCTTCCTGTTTCATCTGCCTATGCCGCTTTTGAGTTTGCTGACGCATACACCTTGATGACTTATTCTGGAGACTCCAATCAATTTGTAACAGCACTAGGTGTAACTAGAGGTGACGCAATTGATGCAAAAAAGTCAAAAGCGTATATCGAAATTTATAAAGATGGCGTTTACCAAGACTCTGCTGATAGCGACGTAGTCAATGATGCGTATTCATATGCCAAGGTTAAAGTAACCGATCGAAAAGCTACTTTTTCGGCCAAAACAAACCATAAAATTTGGGATTATAAAGGAAAAACCTTAACTAGGACAACAAAAGATTCTCTAGTAAGTGATGGTCCTAGAAAGAAAGTCCAAATGAATGAGCTTAGAAGTGAACAGGAAAATGCAAGACTTAGCGATTCATGGGATGAACTAAGGAATGATTTTATTCTCTCAGAGGATGAGTGGGACATATACGATTATTTCGATACTGAACTTATCACTCAACAAATGAGCGAAGATGAAGCCACATCATTTAATGATACAGTACTAGAAGCTATCATTGATGTGCGTGAAAAAGATGATTTAGTTCCAGCGGTGCTTGTTAATAAGGAACTAAACGTTGCAAAAGTTCTATTTGAAAGAGAAGAGGGGGCGGGGACAAAGGTTGCAATAACACTGGAGAAGAATGGAGATTCATGGGCTGTTGGTGAGATAGAGGAACAATAGTATTTATTTTTTTGTTTGATAATGTAAAATATTAGAAAAATAGACAATATCAAGGTGTTTTTAGCGAATTATCCACACAATACTGGTCAGTACTGATTACTTTTTGACAGGAATCTAGTGGAAAGTAACTCGGGCGGAATATGAGCAAGGGAGCGGCAACGTTCCCTTTTTCTATTGAATCATGTGTTCATTAGAACGAAAGCTTTAAGCTCGAGGGGTGAGGGCGGAGCTCCTATTATTACCTATATATAGCATATCTGGTCCAATCTCGAACGGGCATTGTAGATTACTTTCAAAGTTCCATAGTGCATAATATAATTTTATTCATAGAGAATAACCAGTGGGTTAAGTAGTCTTTGTATTGGTGGTTTTATTTACCCCGTGATGGTAAGCTTTTACGATGTTCACCTTATAGATGGCCGTCGTATCTCATTTAGATACAGAGTTAGTGCAAACTACGAGCCAATTGTTCGACCTAGAGCGAATAACAATCGATATTTCTTTCCTAATATTTGAGTCTGTAAAATATTTTGTGTAAACTCTCAACCTCTAAACTACAATTAGGAGTAGAAAGGTTGGGAGATTTTTATGATGTCAAAAGAGCAGATCAAGCAGTGGATCAAAGAGAAAAACATGAAGTCAGTGGACGACGTGCAGTCAGCGTTAAAGGATCTATTCGCAGACACGATCCAAGAAATGCTGGAAGCTGAAATCGAGTCCTCTCTTGGATACGCCAAGCATGACATGAAAAACAAGCGGACAACCAACAGCCGCAATGGGTATAGCAAGAAAACCGTCCGTTCTGAGTACGGGGATGTTGACATCCAAGTCCCTCGAGATCGAGAGGGTGATTTTGAGCCGAACATTGTAAAGAAACATCAATCCAATGTGACAGGGATCGAAGATCAAATTCTCGCCCTCTATGCCAAAGGCGTATCCACACGCGATATCCAAGACCATCTGCAACAGCTCTATGGCATCGAAGTCTCACCAACGCTCATATCCAATGTAACGAATAAGATTGTACCGATGATCAAAGAGTGGCAAAATCGCCCCTTACAAGCGGTTTATGCTGTTGTTTTCCTTGACGCCATTCACTTTAAGGTAAAACAGGACGGAGCTATCGTCAATAAAGCCGCCTATATGGTCATTGGTATTGACCTTGACGGTCATAAAGATGTGCTCGGGATCTGGATTGGGGAGAATGAATCAGCAAAATTCTGGCTGCATGTACTCAATGAACTGAGAAATCGTGGAGTGCAGGATATTCTCATTACGAGCGTCGATAACCTTCGAGGCTTTACAGAAGCCATTTCAGCATGTTATCCGAAGACGGAGATTCAGAAATGTGTCATCCATCAAATCCGAAACTCCATCAAGTATGTTTCCTATAAGGATCTAAAAAAGATTACGTCCGAACTGAAACCCATCTATAAGGCTCCAACGGAGCAAGCTGCATTGGAAGAACTCGAGCAATTTGAACAAGCCTGGGGCAGTAAATATCCCTTGATGGTTCGTTCCTGGCGAAATAACTGGGATGAGATTGCGACTTTCTTTAAATATCCCCCAGAGATTCGAAAGCTGATCTATACAACCAACGTCATCGAGAGTTATCATCGACAGCTCCGAAAAGTGACAAAGGGAAAAGCCATGTTTCCCACAGACGATGCCCTTCTGAAGATGCTATATCTCGTGACCATGGATGTTCTGCGAAAGTGGACGGGACGCGTCCAGAACTGGGGACAGATTCTCTTGCAGCTATCCGTTTTCTTTGAAGATCGAGTACAGCCGTACATTCGGTAACAAATGAAAGGCTTCATCCCCGAAGGGATTATCTTTCTCTCCACCAATGCGTCAAGGGTTCGCTTCGCCTTACGCCCTTGACTCTATTGGCTTCGAAAAAGAGGTCCCAATTAGGGGGATGAAACCTTTTCATATATCGGTTGATTGAGTTTACACAAAAATCTTGACAGACCCTAATATTTATTTACTATCAGGAAGACCTTTTCAACCTTAGTCGTTTGGTAAACTTACGAGTGATAATCCGCTATCGCCTCTTGATCCCTGTAATTCATATATTACTTACTGTTTCTGATTTGATGGATCACTCATAGCTTCCATTTGACAGAAAGCGACATAATCTATCTGTTACCTTACTAAATAATTAAAGGTATCTCATATGAACCTCAACCTCAATGTCTCTCGTTGACTTGCCTTTGCCTATAATAGGGATGATTATGAATGAATACTTACATGAACCAAAGAAAAATTCTATTACTGGAATTGACCTAATAAAGATTTTATGTGGCGAGAATTAATAGAAAAATCTAGATTTCCAAGATTCCTTAGTTTAACTCAAACTTCAAGATTGTTAGTGGATGATAAGAGAGATAGTGTTGAGATTTATGACCTTCAAATTCATAAAAAGCCTCTACTGTTTGAAAGCCTTGCATTTTCGTCTAAAATAAGGAATACTGTATGATAGCCTTCTTATGTTGTACGATGTACAATCAAAGAAATCGATATCATTTATGAATGACTTATACAAGCCTGCGTCCCCCGAACAGGGCACCGGGTCAGTATTCAAATCAATCGTTTTCATATGGAAAGGACGTGCCCTGAGTGAGTCAATTGTTTGCTCATATTGATTCCGAGAAACTGAGTGAGATGGCGTTAGTTGACATTGCGTATGAAATTTTGCGTGAAACTAACCGCACTTACAACTTCCGCGAGCTGATGAATGAACTGGTTGCAGTACGCAAGCTGACAGATGAACAACTCATGGCAATCATCGCGCAAGTATACACAGAAATTAACATTGATGGCCGTTTCGTATGCCTTGGTGACAATGTATGGGGATTGAAACGTTGGTACCCAACTGACACCGTTGAGGAAACTCAAGAGGGTGGCGGAACGAAGAAGAAGAAAATCGTCACGGAAGACGACTTCGACGATTACGATACCGAAGACGAAGGTGTCGAAGAATACGAAGACGACGATGTTGTCATCTTTGAGGACGAAGAGGAATTCGTCGACGAAGATTCTGAAATCGAAGAAGAAGAAATCGATGGAGAAATCGACGAGGAAGAACTCGAAGACGAAGAGGATGAAATGTTCGAAGAGGACGAAGAGCTTGAGGAAGAGGAATCCGACGAAGAGCTCGACGACGAAGACGAGAAATAGGTCCTTGACTTCCGCTTGAGGGACAGATAAAATACTCCTTGGGCTTCACATGAAGAAGGATCAAATATGGGAAACTATAAAACAAAAGTGCCCCTACCCCATTTCTTTACGGGATAGGACTCACTTTTGTTTTTCTTTTTTTTTGGAGCCGTCTTCATTCGATTTTTATAACAACTTAAGGGTGAGGGAAAGAGGGGACGTTAACGATGACGAAGTATATTTTTGTGACAGGCGGGGTTGTATCCTCGTTGGGAAAAGGAATTACAGCGGCTTCTCTGGGCCGACTCTTAAAAAATAGGGGTCTGAAGGTAACCATCCAGAAGTGTGACCCATACATCAACGTTGACCCGGGAACGATGAGTCCGTATCAACACGGGGAAGTTTTCGTAACGGACGATGGTGCGGAAACAGACCTGGACTTGGGCCACTATGAGCGCTTTATCGATATCAACCTGAGCGCTAACTCAAATATGACGACTGGTAGAATTTACTCGACTGTCATCGCCAAAGAACGCCGTGGCGACTATTTGGGAGGAACCGTTCAAGTTATTCCACACATCACGAACGAAATCAAAGATCGCATTTTCCGTGCAGGTCGCGAAACCGGGGCAGATGTAGTGATTACCGAGATCGGTGGAACTGTTGGGGATATCGAGAGCTTGCCATTCCTTGAATCCATCCGCCAGATCAAAAGTGACATCGGTCGTGAAAACGTCATGTACATTCACGTAACCCTGGTACCATACATCAAGGCAGCAGGTGAAATGAAAACCAAGCCTACGCAACACAGCGTGAAAGAACTGCGCAGCTTGGGTATTCAACCAAATGTGATCGTGACACGTACCGAGCAACCGATGACGCAAGAAATGAAAGACAAGCTGGCTCTGTTCTGTGATATCGATAAAAACGCGGTAGTGGAATGTGTAGATGCTGATAGCCTTTACGATGTACCACTGCAATTGCAAGCACAAGGATTGGACGATTACGTATGCCGCCACTTGGGTCTAACTTGCCAGGATGCGGATATGACAGAGTGGAAATCGCTCGTAACGAAAATCAAAAACCTGTCCAAAACGACTACCATTGCAATCGTTGGTAAATATGTAGAATTGCATGATGCTTACTTGTCCGTAGCAGAAGCGCTGTACCATGGTGGCTATGCGAACGACTCCAAAGTAGAAATCAAATGGGTGCACGCGGAAGAAGTTACGCCAGAGAATGTTGGCGAACTGCTCGGTGATGTAAATGGTATCCTCGTACCAGGCGGCTTTGGCGATCGTGGTATCGAAGGTAAAATCATCGCTACACGCTATGCTCGTGAAAATAAAGTGCCATTCCTCGGAATTTGCCTGGGTATGCAAATCGCGGTGATCGAGTTCGCTCGCCACGTAGCGGGTATGGATGGCGCAAACAGCTCCGAGATCAACCCGAATACAGCGTATCCGGTGATTGACCTCTTGCCAGAGCAAAAAGATATCGAGGACAAGGGCGGTACCATGCGTCTGGGTCTCGGTCCAACCAAAGTGGAAGAAGGCACGCTGACTGAGGCTGCATACGGAAGCACCCTGGTTTATGAACGTCATCGTCATCGCTATGAAGTGAACAACGAATATCGTGATCAATTGGCGCAAATGGGCTTGCGTTTTGCGGGTACAACGCCAGATGGTCGTCTGGTTGAAATCGTGGAAGTTCCAGAACATCCATGGTATGTAGCCACACAGTTCCACCCAGAGTTCACATCCCGTCCGAACCGTCCGCAGCCGCTGTTCCGTGACTTCGTGAAGGCTTCCCTGAACAAATAACATAGGTCGATAAATAGAAAGACGCACCCGCGATGTATGGTCGCAGGTGCGTCTTGTGTTTTTTAAAAGCAGATCAATGGAACAAGGGAGATAGCCAGGCCACCCAGTAGGCGGCGGGAATGAGCAGGAATTGAGCCAAAATCGTTCCGATAAAACGTGAGATCATCAGCCACAGGTACATGTCGCGAATCGATTCCTGCGTGGTTTTCCCTTGCATCGCTTTTTCTGTCAAAAGGGCAATTTGCGGGTCTACCAAAATGGTCATGAAAATCGTGGCAAAACCGTTGATTAATCCGGAAGACATCAGAACGGTTGCCTTGTAATCTGGGGCTAGCAATGTCGCGTATAACACAGACAGTACGCTGCTTGTGTAGATCGCTGTCCCCAATGCGTTTAATAACAGCAATCGTTTGGGAACGCCTTTGATTCGAAAGCGTGAGATGGCTTGCCAGCTAGGAATCCGGACATGGTGGTGGACGCGTCGGATAGTTTCTACCGTAACTGCCGTCCGAATCATTTGCGGAATCGAGCCCGCTATCTCCAAGTGCGAGATCATTCGTTTCGATATTTGGACAAAAGTGGGAAACAGTACGATAGCTGCTAAGGTTCCGAGCGAGGACGCTGCAATAATCACGTGCAAATACATGCTAGGATCAAAGTGTTGGATTGCAGCTTGGTCCATAAATCCCCCAGTGAATGGTCCTTGAATCAGGTTGGAAGTACGGGAGAGGAGCAATACAATCCCGACCAGAGACAACGCTACAGCGATCCTGCCCGTTTGTACCCCTGCAAAACGGATTCCGAAGGTAAGTGTCTCTGTCGTATGGATAATAAAAGTTAACAAGCAAATCAGCCACAGAGCATCCATAGTGAGTATCTGGCTCCTTGTGTGTAGGGGAAATTGGTTTTTCCCATTATACTCGAAAAGAAGCCTATAGGAAATTTTAAGTTGACGTTCAGCAAAAAACGTGAAGGAGTTTCCTGATTTTAGGCGAACCCATAATAATTAAGAAAACGCATTCGTCAGGGGGGAATCAGAATGTTCGACAAACAAGATAAAAAGGTACTGGTTGTGGATGACCAGTATGGGATTCGCA
Organism: Brevibacillus schisleri; assembly: GCF_055685845.1. Classification (NCBI taxonomy): domain Bacteria; kingdom Bacillati; phylum Bacillota; class Bacilli; order Caryophanales; family Paenibacillaceae; genus Brevibacillus; species Brevibacillus schisleri. Next base: position 6,182,925 of record NZ_JBVNDM010000001.1, on the reverse strand, counting down.
TTTTACTGTATGAGGTGCTGGGAAAAGAAGGGTACAAGACCTTTCAGGCAGCAAACGGGAAAATGGCATTGGAAATCGTGGAAAAAGAATCACCAGATTTGGTTATCCTCGACATGAAGATCCCTGGGATGGATGGTATTGAGATCTTGAAACACATCAAGAAGATCAATCAAGAAATCAAAGTCATCATGATGACAGCTTACGGAGAGCTGGACATGATCAAAGAAGCAACACAACTGGGAGCATTGACTCATTTTACAAAGCCGTTTGATATTGATGAACTACGAATGGCAGTACATCAGCAATTAGCTTGTTAGGAACAGACTGCAAAGGTCAGGGTACAAGCGTCCCTGTTAACAAATGCTTGTCTGTGGTATAATAAGCCACATGACTGAAGTCTGCTAGAGGAGGATTTACAAAATGCCACTGGTACCTATGACCGCTTTTACCGAAGACGTCAAAAAGCATAAATACGCCGTCGGACAATTTAACCTGAACAATCTGGAGTTTACTCAAGCGATTACGGAAGCTGCGATGGAAGAAAAATCGCCTGTGATCTTTGGTGTTTCTGAGGGTGCATTGAAATACATGGGGATCGATTATACAGTAGCGATTGCAAAAGTGGCTGCTGAACGCGCAGGAGTTCCTGTTGCTTTGCATCTTGACCATGGTAGCAATTTCGACATGGTTATGAAGTGTATTCGTGCAGGGTTCTCTTCTGTTATGTTCGATGGTTCCCATCATTCGTTTGAAGATAACCTTCGCCTGACCAAACAGGTTGTAGAGGCTGCTCACGCTGTTGGCGTATCGGTAGAAGGTGAACTCGGTACCATCGGCGGGGTGGAAGACGACTTGTCTGTTGACGAGGAAGATGCCACTCTGGCAAATCCTGAGGAAGCAATCCGCTTCTGGGAAGAAACAAAAGTAGACTACGTAGCGATTGCTGTAGGTACAGCACACGGTATGTACAAAGGGGTTCCAAAAATCCGCTACGACATTATCGAAAAAGTAGCGAGCAACATTGGAGCGCCGATCGTTCTTCATGGTGGTTCCGGCGTACCAGACGAAGCGATTATCGAATCCATCCGTTTGGGCGTAGGAAAAATCAATGTAAATACAGAAAGCCAAGTCGCATGCACGGAAACAGTTCGCAAAGTGCTGGCTGCCAAGCCGAATGAGATCGACCCACGCAAATACCTGGGCCCTGCTCGCGATGCGATCAAGGAAGTAGTCAAAGGAAAAATGCGCTTGTTCGGAAGCAGCAACCGCGCGTAACTGGGAGGATAATCATGCGTTTTTTGATTGATACAGCAAACGTTGAAGAAATCCGCGAAATTCACGAATGGGGAGTTCTGGCGGGCGTAACGACAAATCCGTCTCTGGTTGCCAAAGAAGGACGCGATTTTGTAGAAACCCTGAAAGAAATTCTCGATATTGTTGACGGTCCGATCAGTGCCGAAGTTATCAGTACAGATGCAAAAGGCATGATCGAAGAGGGAGAGAAGCTCGCTGCTCTCTCGAAAAACATCGTCATCAAGCTGCCAATGACCGCAGAAGGTTTGAAGGCAACCAAGTATTTTGCCAAACGCAAAATCAGAACAAACGTAACGTTGGTGTTCTCTGCGAACCAGGCACTTTTGGCTGCGCGCGCAGGTGCGAGCTTCGTGTCTCCGTTCTTGGGACGCTTGGATGATATTGGTCAAGATGGTATGCAATTGATCGAAGATATTGCAGAAATCTTTTCCGTTCACGGTATCGATACCGAAATCATTGCGGCATCTGTGCGCCACCCTGTTCACGTAACGGAGGCAGCCCGCCGTGGTTCTCATTTCGCTACCATTCCAGCGAAAGTTTTCAAACAACTCATTGCCCATCCACTGACAGACAGTGGCTTGGAGAAATTCCTAGCTGACTGGGCAAGCATGCAAAAATAAGGACACGTGTTGAAAGTCCAAGCACCTTTTCCATTGGGGAAGGTGCTTCTTTCCCGATTACGCCTGAGGAGAGCAAAGCATGGATAAGCTGATCATCAACGGTGGAAAACCGCTCGCGGGGACGGTGACCATCAGCGGAGCAAAAAACAGCGCAGTCGCACTCATACCAGCAGCGTTGCTGGCAGATGGACCCGTTGTTATTGAGAATCTCCCCCGTATTCAGGATGTAGGTATTTATCACGAGCTCTTGCAGGAAATGGGAGCTGAAGTGCTGTTCGAAGAAGACTGGATGGAAGTAGACGGTCGCAGTATGAGGCTCATGCTCATGCCAAATGGTCGCATCAAAAAGCTTCGTGCCTCGTACTATTTGTGGGGAGCCTTGCTCGCCAAGTTCGGCGAAGCCCAGGTTGGCTTGCCAGGTGGCTGTGATTTGGGCCCTCGTCCAGTAGATTTGCACATCAAAGGCTTTGAAGCGATGGGCGCCGAAGTGGAGAACAAAAACGGCGTCATGACTATCCGTGCCCAAAATGGACGTTTGCAGGGGGCGCGAATTTATCTCGATCTAGTCAGTGTGGGTGCGACCATTAACATCATGCTGGCTGCTGCCAAAGCAGACGGTGTGACCATTATTGAAAACGCTGCCCGAGAGCCTGAGATCGTCGATGTCGCAACCTTGCTCAACAATATGGGAGCAAACATCAAAGGTGCCGGAACGGATATGATCCGCATTCAAGGCGTAGAACGCTTGCGCGGATGCCGTCATACGATTATCCCTGATCGGATCGAAGCGGGGACGTACATGATTGCGGCAGCCGCTACGAACGGCAACGTGATGGTGGAGAATGTTATTCCAAAACATTTGGAGTCTGTAACGGCCAAGCTGCGCGAAATCGGTGCGCAAGTGGTAGAGCAGGATGACAGTATTCAAGTCATCGGACATGATTCTTATCGATCAATCGATGTGAAAACGAGTCCGTATCCGGGTTTTCCAACGGATCTCCAGCAGCCGATCACGACCTTGCTGACTCTTGCCAAAGGCTCAAGCATCGTGACGGACAATATTTACGGCTCGCGTTTTCGACATGTAGATGAACTACGCCGCATGGGAGCTTCCTTGAAGATTGAAGGAAGATCCGCTGTCATCGAAGGCGGCAGCAAACTGAATGGTGCCAAGGTGATAGCTTCAGATTTGCGTGCGGGAGCAGCTTTGTTCATTGCAGGCTTGGCAACGAACGGCACGACAGAATTAGAAGGACTTGAACATATAGATCGTGGCTACGAAAACTTGGTGGGCAAGCTGCAAGCCTTGGGAGCCGATATTACTCGGGTAGGCCTGCAGAGCATGGAAAACCACCAGCGTTAACCAATCACCAGGAGAGGAGTCTTCCAGAATGGAACGCAGTTTAACACTTGAACTGGTACGTGTGACTGAAGCTGCTGCTTTGGCTTCTGCCAGTTGGATGGGTCTCGGAAAAAAAGATGAGGCTGACGATGCGGCAACGACCGCAATGCGCAATGAATTTATGAAAGTGCCGATGGATGGCGTCGTAGTAATTGGTGAGGGTGAAATGGACGAAGCGCCAATGCTGTACATCGGTGAACGTCTAGGCCAGGGAGTGGCTCCGGCAGTCGATGTAGCTGTAGACCCTTTGGAGGGAACCAATATCCTCGCAAAAGGTACGTGGGGAGCGATTTCGGTCATTGCAATCGCAGACCGGGGAAATTTGTTGCATGCTCCAGACATGTATATGGAGAAAATGGCAGTAGGGCCTAAAGCAGTCGGCAAGGTCGATATCAACGCACCGATTCGCGATAACCTGAAGGCGGTAGCGCAGGCACAAGGGAAAGATATCAGCGATTTGGTTGCTATTGTACTTGACCGTGATCGTCACTCTAAGGTGATCCACGAAATTCGTGAGGCAGGCGCGCGTATTCGCCTCATCTCTGACGGAGACGTAGCCGCTGCGATCAATACCGCTTTCCCTGATACAGGTGTAGACATTTTGTTCGGTTCTGGAGGAGCTCCGGAAGGTGTTCTTGCTGCAGTTGCCTTGAAATGTCTCGGGGGAGAAATTCAGGGCAAGCTCTTGCCACAAAATGAAGATGAGATTAAACGCTGTGTCAAAATGGGATTGACGAACCCTCATCAAGTACTGTTCATGGATGATTTGGTAAAAGGTGATGACGCCATTTTTGCCGCGACAGGTGTAACAGATGGTGAATTGCTCAAAGGGGTTCGTTTCCAGGGAACTCGTGCGACAACCAATTCCGTTGTTATGCGTGCGAAAACCGGAACGGTACGTTTCATTGAAGGGAACCACCGCTTAGAACGCAACGGCTTGTAAGAAAATCATTTTTCGCATTTATTAGTTGAGCTAGGCTTTTTCAAGAGTAAATAAAGAGTGGTGGATGTATGTTACTTTCTGAACTAGAAGAAAAGAAGCTGACCGACCTCTATAAGCTGGCTAAGGAATACCATATTCCGTACTACTCCCAGCTGAAGAAGAAGGAATTGATTTTCGCGATTCTTCGGGCACGAGCGGAGCGGGATGGTCTCATGTTTATGGAGGGGGTACTCGAAATATTGCCGGAGGGATACGGCTTCCTCCGCCCCATTAACTATCTACCCAGCTCAGAAGATATCTACATCTCCCAGTCGCAGATTCGCCGTTTTGATCTGCGGATGGGGGATGTGGTATCCGGAAAAGCAAGACCACCGAAGGAGAATGAACGTTATTTTGGACTCCTTCAAGTAGAGGCAGTGAACGGAGAAGACCCTGAGACAGCCGCAGAGCGTCTTCATTTCCCCGCATTGACACCGTTGTATCCTCAAACCAAGCTCGTACTGGAGACAGCCCCTGAACGTGTTTCCACTCGCCTGATGGATCTTCTCTCTCCTGTTGGACTGGGTCAGCGCGGATTGATTGTGGCTCCGCCAAAAGCGGGGAAAACCATGCTGATCAAAGAAATTGCCAACAGCATTACCGAAAGCCGCCCGGATATCCACTTGTTTGTCTTGCTCATTGATGAACGCCCGGAAGAGGTAACGGATATGCAGCGATCTGTCAAAGGAGAGGTAGTTGCCTCGACTTTTGACGAGTTGCCTGAGAATCACATCAAAGTTGCTGAGCTTGTCTTGGAGCGTGCAAAGCGATTGGTTGAGCACAAAAAAGACGTGGTGATCCTGCTGGATTCTATTACACGTCTCGCTCGTGCCTACAACTTGGTAATTCCTCCAAGTGGTCGAACGTTGTCCGGTGGTATTGATCCGGCAGCCTTCCATCGTCCGAAGCGCTTTTTTGGTTCAGCGCGCAATATTGAAGAAGGCGGCAGCTTGACCATTTTAGCGACTGCTTTGGTTGAGACCGGCTCCCGTATGGACGATGTGATTTACGAGGAGTTCAAAGGAACCGGAAACATGGAGCTTCATTTGGATCGCAAGCTGGCGGAGCGCAGGATTTTCCCGGCGATCGATATCCGCCGTTCGGGTACGCGCCGCGAAGAGCTTCTGCTCACCAAAGAAGAGCTGGATAAGCTGTGGATGATCCGGAAAAACATGAATGAAACAAATGAGTTTGTCGATTCTTTTATTAAAAAGTTGGCAGACACAAAAACAAACGAAGAATTTTTGCAAACCCTAGAGTCTAAGCAACAAGGCAGAGGGAAAGCAGCTAGCACGACGGTGAGTTCATGATGACTCACCGTCATTTTTTTTGTGGCGTTGGCATACCGTTAGGAAGGGAGCTGGAAAAGAAGGAGGAGATGCTTCGTGGAGTACGTGCAAGTTAGCGCTCCGGTGGGGTCACAGATGGAAGCGAAACAAGCAGTCGTGGAGCAAGCGCTATTTCAAGCGTTTAATCCCTATGCCAGTCTGGCTTCACCTGCACCAGCAACGAAAGGAAATTCAGTGGTATACGCTGTTCGGCAAGGAGATACGCTATCTGGTATTGCCGAGCGATACGGCCTTTCTCTAAAAAAACTGGTAGAAGCGAATAGCATTACGAATCCCCATCTGGTAAGCGTGGGCATGAAGCTGATCATCAAGCGTGATGAAGTCGGACATATGGTGAAACAGGGAGAAACGCTGGATTACATAGCAAGGCGATACGGTGTGAGTCGGGAATCGTTAATCGAACGAAATCCGCTGCTAAAATGGCTGTCGGACAACCTGTATGTAGGACAGGTCGTGTATGTCCCTATCGCTAAAGGCAATCCGATGTTGGGTAACGATCCGGAGCAGAAGCGAAGTGCCGTTCAAGCAGCAAGTCGGCAAGTCATCACGAGGATTCGCGGCGGTCTAAGTTGGCCTGTCAGAGAAGCTACGATTACAAGTGGATTTGGAGCACGTTGGGGAAAAACACACAAGGGTGTGGATTTGTGGAATGAACAGGAATCAAAGACCCCAATTTTGGCAGCGAGGGCAGGAGTTGTTGTGGAGGCTGGCGCCAATCGGTCAGGGTATGGGCGGATGGTCGTGATTGATCACGGAGATGGCTTGCAAACCTTTTATGCCCATATGCGTCTGTTGCTGGTGTCATCTGGTCAAACCGTAGAAGCGGGTGAGGTATTGGGATACATGGGGCAAACGGGTAATTCTACAGGCTATCATTTGCACTTTGAAGTACGACAGGATGATGTGCCGATCAATCCACTTCCCTATCTTGGCAGGTAACCCTATACAATTTACATTGCTTTTTCAATGCGATACAATGGGCAAAGCAAAGAAGCGAGGCGATTTTCCCATGTATTTAGTTTACGCAGATGAAAAAGGCAATGTATACGACCACCCAGGTCTTTTTGCAGTGGCTCGTAACGGAGATATATTGACAGAAATTCTGGAAGAAGAACTGATCCCGCTCCCGGAAGGATCGACGTTGGTCAGTTTGCCGGACACCGAGCCGATAGGAATGGACCCTGACACAGGTGAAATGGTCAAGTTGGATGGTTGTACAGCAGTAGGTGCACTTGTGCCACAAGGAATTACACGGCTCTTGCTGCCTGGCTACGTGAAAACGAACAAGGAAAGCAAGCTGCCTTTGTTTGGTTACTCCGCAGTCGTCTGGAAGGATAACCGTTTCTGGGTAACGGGACGTGCAAGTGACGATATTTACAAATGGGACCCGTTGAACTTCCCGATGGATGAGCTGCGCCAGCGAGTGGCAAAGACGTTGGAGACGTTTCCGCAAAACCGTATTTTGAACCATTTGTCCCACTGTGCGTTGGAGTACGAATGCTTGACGGCCTCCAATAACTTTTTCAACCGCTGGGAAGGCAGCTTGCCTGTTTCCTATACCTGTAACGCCGGTTGCTACGGCTGTATTTCCGAGCAACCAGATGACAGTGGATTCCCTTCTCCGCAGACGCGGATGAACTTCAAGCCGACAGAGGACGAGCTGGTGGAAGTCATGCTGCACCACCTGAAGACACCGGAGAGCATCATCAGCTTCGGACAGGGCTGTGAAGGTGAGCCTTCTACGATGGCTTCCATTATTGTTCCTGCTATGCGTCGAGTAAGGGAAACGACAGATATGGGCTTTATCAACATCAATACGAATGCTGGCTTGACAGATCATATCAAAGGCATTGTCGATGCCGGCCTTGATCTGATGCGCGTGAGTATTATCAGTGCGATTGACGAACACTATAATGCTTACTACCGCCCACGCAACTACACGTTGGAAAATGTAGCGCGTTCTGCTGAATACGCTGCATCCAAAGGTGTGTATACGTCCATTAACTACTTGTGCTTCCCTGGCGTGTTTGACCGCGAAGAGGAAATGGAAGCAATGATCGAGTTCATCCGCAGAACAGGCATTAAGCTGATTCAGCTGCGAAATCTGAATATCGATCCAGAGAGCTACTTGGCGATGATTCCAAAAGCGCAAGGCGAAGTATTCGGCATGAAGCAAGCTATCGAAATTTATCAGCAGGAACTGCCAGATGTCGTGATCGGTTCGTTTACACATATTCCACCAGATCAACTCCAGCGTAGGAAAAACATGGCGTAATCGGCCAACCAGTTGCATTTCGACAGTGTTTCATGCTACTATCTTGTATGTGTTTATATAACTCTGTTTCGGCAAACGATTCAGGGCGGAAAGAGGTGTAGAAGAGATGAAACAAGACATTCATCCTAAGTACAACGTAGTAACAGTTAGCTGCGCATGCGGTAACGAATTTGAATCCGGTTCCGTGAAACAAGCGTTGAAAGTGGAGATCTGCTCCAACTGCCATCCTTTCTTCACAGGAAAACAAAAATTCGTTGATGCAGGCGGCCGTGTAGACCGTTTCAAACGCAAATACAATCTGTAATAATCAGAATGTATGGGAACAACCAGGTAGAGCAATCTGCCTGGTTTTGTCTTTTTCTGGCACTGATTTTTTCGGGAGGACAAACGATGACTGCCATAGTCTGGTTCCGTCGGGATCTGCGCTTGCACGACCATGCTGCTCTGCACGCAGCCATGCTCACAGGTGATCCGATTATTCCTGTTTATATAGTGGAGGATTGGCTTTGGCTTTCTTCGGCTGTAGGAGATAAGCGACTCCATGCGCATTTTTCCGCAATAGCTGCACTCGACGACGCTTTGGTTCAACTGGGAGGTCGTCTATTGATTCGCCGCGGCGAACCACAGCAAGTGCTCTGTCAAATAGCGCAAGAGACGGGTGCAGAAAAGCTGTTTTTCAATCGGGATTATACGCCAGACGCTCGCAAGCGAGACGAGCTCGTATCAGAAGTGTTGAGCAGGCACGGCGTGTTTGTCCATGCATGCAAGGATTTGGTTTTGCATGAGCCTGGGGAAATTATGACGAAGCAGCGAAAACCGTATGCGGTTTTTACCCCTTATCGCCGCGTTTGGCAGACGCTCCCCAAAGATCGGCCATTCCCTCAGCCGACAGAATGGATTCTATTTGATCGGTTGAAGGAGTTGCCGAGTGAGCCAGTTCCTACTGTGGAAGCGTTTGGACGAAACCGACCGATGAGCACCGAGTGGGAAATGGAGCAGTTCGGGGAGCGAGCCGCACGTAAACGATTACAGCAATTTTTAGATAGAGACATTTATACGTACAAAGAAAAACGCGACATGCCAGGGGTGAATGCGACATCCCGGCTGTCTTTTGCCTTAAATGCAGGTACTCTGTCTATACGGACGGTGTATCATCGCGTACAGGAAGTGCTTGCTTCCGCGCGGGGTGAGCAGGTTACCTCGATCGAAGCTTTTCTTACGGAGCTCATTTGGAGAGAATTTTATCAGCAGGTGCTTTTTTTTCATCCGCACACGACTAACCATGCCTACCTGCCACAATTTGAAGAGGTCGCTTGGGAAAACAAGAAAGACTTGTTTGTCCGTTGGTGTCAAGGGGAGACGGGCTATCCGATTGTGGATGCTGCTATGAAGCAGTTGAATGAGACAGGATGGATGCACAATCGGCTGCGGATGATTACTGCTTCTTTTTTGACAAAGGATTTGCTTGTGGATTGGCGTTGGGGAATGGCCTATTTTGCACAGCAGTTGATTGATTTCGATGAAGCGGCAAACATCGGGGGCTGGCAGTGGAGTGCTTCCACTGGTACCGATGCCCAACCGTATTTCCGGATTTTTAATCCTGTCACACAAGGGGAAAAGTTTGATCGAGACGGTGCTTTCGTCAAAAAATATCTTCCCGTACTGCGTGAAGTACCTCTACAATATATTCATAAACCATGGGACATGCCGGAGCATATCCAAGAGCAAGCAGGCTGCAAGATTGGCTTCGACTACCCGCTTCCTTGTGTGGACCATGCACAAAGAAGAAAGCTGGCCGTGGCCTTGTTCCAGGAGGCAAAAGATCGCCATGAAAAGACTGAGTAACAACTTTTAGGCAAAGGGAGATAGAGACGTGGCACAACTATATTTTCGGTATGGAGCGATGAATGCTTCCAAATCCATTCAATTATTGACCGTTGCCCACAACTACGAGCAATCGGGGAAAAAAGTAGTAGTGTTTACTCCAGCAGTTGATGATCGCTATGGCGTGGGAAAAGTTGCTTCGCGTGTGGGGATTAGCCGAGAAGCGATTCCGATTAGCGAAGAGACCGATTTGTACCAAATCGTAGAGGCAGAATCAGTCAAGCCGCATTGCGTGTTGGTTGACGAGGCTCAGTTCATCAGCCGCCATCATGTGGATCAGCTCGTCAGGATCGTGGACAAGCTGGGAATCCCCGTCATCGTCTATGGCTTGTTGAAAAACTTCAAGAATGAGCTCTTCCCTGGCAGCGCCGCCCTTTTGTGCGAGGCTGATAAAGTAGAAGAAATTAAAACAGTTTGTGTGTATTGCAATAAAAAGGCGACGCATATTCTCAAGTTCAAAAATGGACAGCCCGTCTACTCTGGGGAAACGATTGAAATTGCTGGGAATGATACATACAGCAGCGTCTGTCGCAAGCATTACTACACCCCTCCAGTTGTCGAATAAATAAAGAAAGCAAGCAAAGCCACCCCCTATTTGTCCCGTGCATGAGCCCAAGAGGCGATGCACAGACTAAGCAAAACAGGAGGTGGCTTTTTCATGCGGACACAGCCTAATTGGCTTTTGAGCAGCTCACGTGTCGTTCTGGGCTTGGTTGTACTTACAACTGTCCTAACTGTCGGATGCGGGGGAAATACGGCTAAGCAACAGAGCTATAGTACGGATGTGAGGAATACACAGCACAATATGAAGATCAGAGGGGATCAAAGCGGCCATACACTTCAAGGCCGTGCGCCTGTTGCGGCGGATCGTGACTCGTTAATGGGACGCAACCAAAATCCGAACATGATTATCGGCCATTGGAACTCACGTAATACCCCAGTAGACGTTACTAATATGGAAAGAATGGCCATGTCGGTAAAAGGTGTGGAAAACGCTCGCATCACACTCAGCGATGCCAATGCATATGTTACTCTTGACCTTGTGCATAACATCACTGCGAATCAGGCGCGAACCATCGAGCAGCAGGTGATTTCGCTTCTTCAGGAAAGACTCCCGCGTTACGATTTTCACTTAACCTCGCATGACGGTTACCATCGCTGACAGGTGAGCAGGACGTATGTAGCAAGGCTCGGCATTGCCGGGCCTGTTTGGCATCGGTAAAACATTTCCAGTTATAATGCACTTTGACTTCTTGCGCCTTTCCTCCTATAATTTATCTGTTATAACCGTTTTTATGGTAGATAGCATTTTATCGCAATTCATATCTAACATACATGCTACCAAGGCTTCGCCTGCGCCAAAAGGCAATTATTCTTTGCGATGGGGTGAAATAAAAATGTTTACACGCTTATCTGCAGTCGAAGAGCGTTTTGAAGAAGTAACCAACCTCCTATGTGACCCCGACGTCATTAGTGATACAAAACGCTTGCGAGAACTGTCTAAGGAACAATCTTCGTTGGAAGAGACGGTAACGACATACCGTGAATATAAATCAGTGGTGAGTCAAATCGATGACGCCAAAGCGATGCTGGAAGAGAAGCTGGATGACGAGATGCGTGAAATGGTCAAGCTCGAGCTCAATGAATTGTCAGCACGCAAGGAACAACTAGAAGATCGCTTGAAGATCCTGTTGCTCCCAAAAGACCCGAACGATGAGAAAAACGTGATTGTGGAAATCCGCGGTGCTGCGGGTGGAGATGAAGCTGCACTGTTTGCAGCCGTGCTTTTCCGTATGTACACACGTTTCGCGGAGCGTAACGCTTTTAAAATTGAAGTGCTGGAGGCAAGCCCAACCGATATCGGCGGATACAAGGAAATTGTCTTCTCGCTGTCTGGTCGCGGTGCTTACAGCAAAATGAAATTCGAAAGCGGCGCGCATCGTGTGCAACGTATCCCGGCTACTGAATCCGGTGGACGCATCCACACTTCTACTGCGACTGTACTGGTTCTGCCAGAAGCAGAAGACGTGGAAGTGGAAGTACACGAAAAAGATATCCGCATCGATACGTTCTGCTCCAGTGGTGCGGGCGGTCAGAGCGTTAACACGACCAAGTCTGCGGTTCGCGTAACGCATATTCCTACAGGGATCATGGTTTCTTGTCAGGACGAGAAATCCCAGCATTCCAACAAAGACAAAGCGTTGCGTGTATTGCGCGCTCGTCTATATGATTTCTACATGCAACAACAAAATGCGGAAGCAGATGCTACGCGCAAAAGCTTGGTGGGTACTGGTGACCGAAGCGAGCGCATCCGCACGTACAACTATCCACAAAGCCGCGTGACCGACCACCGCATCGGTCTGACCCTGCACCGACTGGAATCGGTATTGGAAGGCGAAATGGATGAAGTGATCGACAACCTGATCCTGCATGAACAAACGGAGCTTTTGAAAAGCCATGCACACTCAGCTTGATTGGTCTGATGTCACGACGATTCGAGAAGCCCTATTACGGGCTTCTTCCTTTTTGCGGGAAAAAGGGACAAAGGATCCTTTGTTCGAAGCGGAGCTAATGATTCGTCATTGTCTCGACTGGGATCGGACGCGCTTTTTAATGGCGATGCCGGATTCAATTGATGCAGAAACATTGGTGAAGCTGGACGGACTGTGCGTGCGCAGGGCGAATAACGAGCCATTGCAATACATGTTTGGCGAACAGGAGTTTTACGGGCGTCCTTTTACGGTGCGACCAGGCGTGCTGATCCCAAGACCGGAAACGGAAATACTGGTAGAGCAAGTGATGGCTGCCGCTGCAAAGCTCTGGCCTGAGAGCGAAGAGCTAGCGGTGGTGGATATCGGCACAGGGAGCGGAGCCATCTGCATTACGCTCGCGCTAGAAAAACCGCAATGGCGCGTGACTACGGTGGACCTGTCTCCTGAGGCAACGGAAATTGCACGGGAAAATGCAAGTCGTCTTGGGGCAGATGTCCGCTTTCTACAAGGGGATTTGGTGCAGCCGCTTTTGGAAGCAGGCGAAAAGGTAGACGTCCTCGTATCCAATCCACCGTATATCCCGAGTCGTGATGTCGAGGAGCTGGACGATGAGGTGCGCGTACATGAACCTCGCTTGGCTCTGGATGGCGGCGAAGATGGGCTGGATTGCTATCGTCGCCTGTGTGAGGCGCTGCCGAATCTATTGAAAGAAAGAGCGGTCGTAGCGTTTGAAGTAGGCATTTATCAGGCTGGGGATGTCGCGGCATTGATGAGGGCATCCGGTGTCATGGATGAGGTTGAGATTGCTCCAGATTTGGCGGGGATCGAGCGGGTTGTTATCGGAGTGAGACGATAGCACAAGCTCGTCTCGCCTTTTTTACATAGGGAATGAATGTTTGAAATCGTGTGAATCCGTCCATACTGATTGCTAAAGAGAGAAGATCAGTATAGAGGGAGACGGATAACGATGAAACGGATGTTGTTAATGGCATTTAGCCTGTTTATGCTTATGATGAGCTGGGAGGGGCAGCTTACTTCGGCCAATGTGTTGGATAACGGGCCGATCCCTCAGGAATCCGTTCGCTTGCGCATTATTGCGAACAGCGATTCTGTCCAAGATCAATGGTTAAAGCGCGAAGTCAGAGATGCGATTGTCGCTCAAATGAATACGTGGGCGGACGATATTGAGACTTTGGAGGAAGCAGAGCAAATGATTCAAACACAATTGCCTGTCCTTCAACAAGTCGTGGACAAGACGATCAAGGAACGCGGTTTTTCATACAAAGCGGTAGTCGATTTCGGTGAAGTTCCTTTTCCAACGAAGCTGTACGGCTCTTATGTGTATCCTGCGGGTAATTACCGAGCGGTCCGTGTACAAATTGGAGAGGCAAAAGGTCAAAACTGGTGGTGTGTCCTGTTCCCGCCGCTCTGCTTTATTGACATGTCCAATGGCGACGCTGTAAAAGCCGAGCCAACTCCAAAGTCGGAAGAATCTGAGCCAACGGCAGAAGCTGCATCCGAGAAAGTAGCGGTCTTACCCCTGGAAGAGAACGAAGTAGGGAATCATTCCGAAACAAATAAAGTGGAAGCTGAGCAAACAAAAGCAGAGAAAGAAGAGTCAGAGTCCGAAGAGGTAGAAAAAGCAGAAGAAGTAACTGCCTCTGCTCCTGAAGTAGAAGTGCGATTTTACTTATGGGAAAAAATTGAGGGCTGGCTCTCCTAAGCCGCATATAAAAAAACGACACCCGCCGCATGTGCAGGTGTCGTTTTGAATTGCCACAATTACTTTTTGAGCAAAGCCTCACGAATCTCAGGCTTCAACAGGCTTTGGTAACGATGAGCAGGGATCGCAAACTCAGGCATTCCAGCTGCATAAGCGGCAATTTCGTATTGACCAAAATGAATCATCAGGTTGCCGTCTTTAAAGGAGAAGCCTTGATCCTCTCTGATGCCCTCGAATGCATCGTAAGGGTTAAAGCCATCCGCCTGAGTCTCTGCTTTGATTTGTTGTGCAATGATTTGATTGAGAATGGTACGGTAGTCATAGCCAGGCTGGAACAGGTCAGCCAGCTTCAGTTGTTTTGCCTTGGCCTGATTATCGATGGTGTAATACATAACATCCGTCATGCCATGTGCTCCGCCTGTGTAAATGTATGTCTGTACAGAGAAAGAAACGAGCTTGCCGGCATTGTGTACCTCATAGGAGATGTCGAGTGCATGAGGGCGTAGCTCCCAGCCGTTCTTTTTCGCGTCTGCGGCATCTTCTTTGCCGGCCTTTTGTCCTTCTGCCAAGCCTGTTTGTGCTTCTTTTAGCAGAGTAGCATTCAGTTTTGCTTCAAAAGCTTTATCCTTCATCCCGCTAATCACTGGGATGGATACTTTACCTTGAAATTCTTTCGTATCGACCGTAATGGTTTTTGGTGTGAACACGACACCGTTAGCTTGTGGCTTTGGCGCTTGTACAGCAGGCTTTGTGGAGGTTGCAGGTAAAGCAGGTGCTGCAAATACTGGAGCAGCGACGGCTGTTAACAATACAGCTGTGCCAAGCAGGCTGGAAGCTAAGGATTTAAAAGATGACATTTCATTCACGGTCCTTTCGATAAAGGGAAAGTTATTGTTTTGTTTTCATGTTCATTCTACTACAAGGCAAAGACGCAGGAAGTTAAAAAAAGGTAACAATGTTCTCTTTTCCACGCTGTTCTGAAAAGTTATTCACAAGTTACCCACAGCCTGTTGAAAACTTTTTGGTGCACATCTATACTTAAGGCACTCCTTACAAAGAAACGAGCTAGAGAAAGGATTTTTTAACGATGGAAATGAATGGTGTGACAAAAGTCTGGTCTGTGGATAACGATGTGGAAAATCAGCCTAGTTGTGCACAGATTGTGGATGCAGCCCGTTTTCTTCGAGAAGGGGCAGTTGTCGCGTTTCCCACGGAGACCGTTTACGGCTTGGGAGCGAATGCATTATCAAATGACGCAGTGGAAAAGATATTTACAGCAAAAGGCAGACCCAGCGATAATCCGCTGATTGTACATATTGGAGCGTGGGACCAGTTATCCACAGTAGCAAGTGAGGTTCCGGAGAAAGGGAAAAAGCTGATGGAGGCATTTTGGCCTGGACCCTTGACGGTGATTTTGCCAAAAACAGATCAGGTAGCGTCGCTAGTAACGGCAGGGTTGGATTCAGTCGGCGTTCGCATGCCTGATCATCCGATTGCCTTGGCTTTGATTAAAGAAGCGGGGGTACCGATTGCGGCTCCGAGCGCCAATCGCTCAGGACGTCCGAGTCCAACAACTGCGGCGCATGTATTGGCTGACCTAGATGGACGTGTAGCGGGTGTGGTCGATGGAGGGGCAACAGGTGTTGGGGTAGAGTCTACTGTTATTGATGTGACACAGGACCCGCCCATGATTTTGCGCCCAGGCGGCATCACACGGGAGCAAATGGAACCAGTAATTGGCTATGTGGAGTTGGACCCTTCCTTTCAAGTGGGAGCAGCCGAGGCACCGCGCTCTCCAGGGATGAAATATACGCATTACGCTCCTGAAGGGGAAATGTGGCTAGTATCAGGAGAGTGTGAAAAAGTTCGGGCAAAAATGGAAGACATGCTGCAACAGGCGAAGCGGCACGGTCAAAAAACGGGCGTGCTGGCAACGGAAGAAACAGCTCGCTTTTGGCAAAGTCACGCATCGGTAGATGTTGTTCTCGTGGTTGGATCACAAGCGGATCTGGAAGGGGTTGCCCAACAGCTGTATGCAGTCCTACGAGAATTCGACGATCAAGAAGTGCAGTATATTGTCGGTGAGACTTTCCCGCGAAACGGGTTGGGTATGGCCGTGATGAATCGCTTGGAAAAGGCTGCTGGAGGCCGTGTCTTGTCCGTGTAAACCTGTCCTAAACTCCTCCTCGTCCGCATAAGGTGAAGAGACGGGAGGGGAGCTGTTTGGACCAGGTGTTATTCCAATGGGGGCAATTTTTGACCTTGCTCATTATTGCTTTCGCCTTAAGTATGGATGCCTTTTCGTTAGGAATTGGCGTAGGAATGGTTGGCATTCGGTTACGAGAGATTATCAAGGTAAGTATTACCATCGGACTGTTTCATATTATGATGCCGATCATCGGGATTGTCGTTGGAGCGTACTTGTCCGATTTGGTTGGAGATATTGCCGTGTTTATTGGTGGCGGGGTCCTGATGATCATCGGCTTGCATATGCTATGGAATGGCTTCGTTCAAGGGGAACAAAAAAGTGTATGGAAGACAAAAGGGTTCGGACTTCTTCTCTTCGCATTTAGTGTCAGCCTGGATGCATTCACCGTCGGTTTCTCGTTCGGCTTGATCGAGGTCAATAGAATTTTGGCCATCTCTCTTTTTGGAGTAATGGGTGCCACGATGTCCTACTTCGGTTTATTGTTAGGCAGGAGTGTGGGAGGGTGGCTTGGGGATTATAGCGAATTAATAGGTGGACTTATTTTGTTTGGTTTTGGGTTAAAATTTATGATATAACCGGACTAATTAATAGGTGAGGAGGAACCATACGTGAAACGGATACTTTTCGTCTGTACGGGAAATACGTGCCGAAGCCCCATGGCAGAAGCGATTTTCCGTGCGAAGACAGACGGACAGGGGCTTGAAATACGCTCAGCTGGCGTGGCGGCATTTGCCGGTCAGGATGCTTCCTTGCACGCTAAACAAGTATTAGAAGAGCGAGGAATTGCTCACGATCATAAGTCCAGTAAGGTAGACGAAGGGTTGATCGAATGGTCTGATGTCATTTTGACGATGACGCATGGTCACAAGCGCGCGATCTTGACGTATTTCCCCTCAGCCACTGAAAAGGTGCATACCCTACAAGAGTTCGTTGGGATAGAAGGCTTTAGTGATATTGCTGATCCGTATGGGGGATCACTGATGGATTATCGCAGGTGTGCCGAAGAAATCGAAGAGTCACTGGAAAGGCTCTCATTGATGCTCAAGGACCCAGGTCTTCGTAAATCAGTAGATGAATAGGGTGCTGGTGTATAGCCAGGACCTTGTTTTTTGTGAGAGTACGAACGATTTTTTAGTCGCTTGATAAAAATGTTCACTTTTTACTTATTGTGTTTTGATGTATACTAGACGAAGATTATGAGACAAGCGAGGGATGACAGATGAAAGTAGCACTTGCTGCTGATCACGGTGGATACAAGCTAAAAGAGGAGATCAAGACTCTGCTGGCCTCCATGAACATCCAGACGGAAGATTTCGGCTGCACCTGCGAGGAATCGGTTGATTATCCCGATTATGCTTTGCCAGTGGCGGAAAAGGTAGCAGCGGGGGAGTTTGATCGAGGCATTCTCGTTTGCGGAACAGGTATCGGCATGTCGATCGCGGCCAACAAGGTTCCAGGCATCCGTTGTGCACTTGTGCATGATACGTTTTCCGCACGCGCTACCCGTGAGCATAACAACACCAATGTGTTGGCGATGGGGGAGCGGGTCATTGGACCGGGGCTTGCGCTTGATATCGTGAAAATTTGGTTGGAAACAGAGTTTCAAGGTGGTCGCCACGAGCGTCGCGTGGAAAAGATTTCCCAAATCGAAGCGAAGCATGCGGGAGTGAAGTAAGTGGATTTATCCGCTATCGAAAAACAAATCAGTGACATTGTCGAAGAAGTAGCTGATATGGCAGAGCTTGCAGCCGGACAACTTATGGTGATTGGGTGCAGTACCAGCGAGGTGCTCGGTGAGCATATTGGAAAGGCTGGCAGCCAAGATGTAGCGAAAGCTCTATATCGTGGGATTCAATCTGTTGTAGGGAAGCGCGGCTTTGCTGTTGCCTTTCAATGTTGTGAACATTTGAACAGGGCTTTGGTCGTCGAGCGCGAGGTTGCATTGCGATACGGACTGGAAGAAGTCTCGGTTGTTCCCGTTCCGACCGCTGGAGGCTCTATGGCTGCGCATGCGTTTACACAGTTCACGGATGCAGCCGTTGTAGAGCAAATTCGGGCGCATGCAGGCATAGATATCGGCCATACGCTTATCGGCATGCATCTGAAGCATGTGGCAGTACCGGTGCGTCCGACACAGCGTCTCGTTGGACAAGCACATGTTACGGCAGCGCGCACACGTCCCAAGCTGATTGGCGGACCGCGTGCCGTGTATGAGAAGACACCACCAAATGAAAGCTGCACGTAAACAAGGAGGAGAAACTACTATGCTAGATTTTTTGCGTAAACAAGACCCGCAAGTAATGGAAGCCATTCAACTGGAGCTCGGAAGACAGCGCGACAAGATTGAGCTGATTGCTTCTGAAAACTTCGTAAGCCGCGCAGTTATGGAAGCAATGGGCACCGTTTTGACGAACAAATACGCAGAAGGATACCCAGGTCGCCGTTATTACGGTGGTTGCGAGTATGTGGATATCGTGGAAAACATCGCTCGTGACCGCGTAAAAGAAATTTTTGGCGCTGAGCATGCAAACGTACAACCACACTCCGGTGCTCAGGCGAACATGGCTGTATACTTCACGATTCTTCAGCCTGGCGACACCGTACTGGGAATGAACCTGTCCCACGGTGGTCACTTGACGCATGGTAGTGCAGTAAACTTCTCCGGTACTCTGTACAATTTCGTTGACTACGGTGTAGACGAAGATACTCACCTGATCAACTATGAAGATGTTCGTGCAAAAGCATTGGAGCACAAGCCAAAGCTGATCGTTGCTGGTGCGAGTGCCTATCCGCGTACGATTGATTTTGCCAAGTTCCGTGAGATCGCGGACGAAGTGGGCGCGTACTTCATGGTGGACATGGCGCACATCGCTGGTCTGGTTGCGGCAGGTCTGCATCCAAACCCAGTACCGCACGCGCATTTCGTTACTTCTACGACGCACAAGACTCTGCGTGGACCACGTGGCGGTTTGATTTTGTGCAAGGAAGAGTTCGCGAAAGGCATCGACAAATCCGTGTTCCCAGGCGTTCAAGGTGGTCCGTTGATGCACGTCATCGCAGCAAAAGCGGTTGCCTTCGGTGAAAACCTGCAACCAGAATTCAAGGATTACGCAACTCGCATCATCAAGAATGCACGTGCGTTTGCGGAAGGCTTGACTGCTGAAGGTCTGACGCTTGTTTCCGGCGGAACGGATAACCACCTCGTATTGGTTGATGTAAGCAAAATCGGCCTGACAGGTAAAGTAGCTGAGCATCTGTTGGACGAGGTAAGCATTACTACGAACAAAAATACGATTCCTTACGATACACAAAGCCCGTTTGTTACAAGCGGTGTGCGCATGGGTACGCCAGCAGTGACAAGCCGTGGTTTTGATGAGGAAGCAATGAAAGAAGTAGCAGCGATTATCGCTCTGACATTGAAAAATCCAGAGGATGCTGCGAAACACGAGGAAGCACGCCAACGTGTGGCAGCTTTGTGCCAACGTTTCCCGATGTATGAAGGCTTGAATATCTAAGTTAAGACTACGTGAAGCAGACCCAGTGGAAATTTTCTATACGGGTCTGCTTTTTTCTTTACTTCGCGGCTGTAGGTAGGGATCGAGGATGAGAAAAAGTACGAAGATTAGGCAAATTGACTGAGCCACTCTCACCAGCTATTATAGAAAGGATGTATTGATAGGGAAACGGAGGAAATGACATGAGCCGTGTATATGTGTTTGACCATCCGCTGATTCAGCATAAAGTTACGTATATTCGTGACAAGAATACAGGGACCAAGGAATTTCGCGAGCTGGTAGATGAAGTGACTACTCTGATGGGCTATGAAATTACCCGTGATATGCCTTTGGAGGAAATCACTATCGAAACGCCAGTGGCTACCTGTCAGTCGAATGTAATCGCTGGTAAAAAAGTAGGGTTGGTACCGATTCTGCGTGCTGGTCTTGGTATGGTGGATGGCCTGATGAGGCTGATCCCTGCTGCCAAAGTAGGACACGTAGGTCTTTACCGTGATCCGGAAACCCTGCAGCCTATTGAGTATTATGTGAAGCTACCATCCGATGTTGCTGAGCGTGAGTTGATCGTAACTGACCCGATGCTGGCGACTGGTGGCTCTGCTGTTGCCGCGCTTACTGCTTTGAAAAAACGTGGAGCGAAAAACTTGAAACTGATGTGCCTCATCGCTGCTCCAGAAGGTATCAAGCTGGTTCAGGACGAGCATCCTGATGTAGATATTTACGTAGCGGCTGTTGATGAATATTTAAACGACCATGGATACATCGTGCCAGGCTTGGGCGATGCGGGCGACCGCTTGTACGGCACGAAGTAGTCGGAGAGGGAAAAACGGATGAAAACTGTAAAAGTAATGACGGTATTCGGCACACGTCCAGAAGCGATCAAAATGGCACCGCTTGTCCATGAATTGAACAAGTACAGCGAGCAGATCGAATCTGTCGTTTGCGTGACGGCCCAACATCGTCAAATGCTCGATCAGGTTTTGGACATTTTTGATATTCAACCAGACATTGATTTGAACATTATGAAGGATCGCCAAACGCTGGTGGGCGTGACTACTCGCGCATTGGAGAGCCTGGATGAAACAATGAAGGAAGTAAAACCGGACATCGTCCTCGTACACGGGGATACGACAACCACTTTTGTGGCGAGTCTGGCTGCTTTTTATAATCAAGTCGCGATTGGCCACGTGGAAGCGGGCTTGCGCACATGGGACAAGTACTCGCCGTTCCCGGAAGAGATGAACCGTCAGTTGACAGGTGTAATGGCTGACCTTCATTTCTCTCCGACCAATGGATCGGCTGACAATCTTCGTCGCGAAGCAAAGCCGGAAAAGAGCATCTACGTGACAGGAAACACAGCGATTGACGCGTTGAAAACAACGGTTCGCGAGGATTACACGCATCCGGTGCTTGATCGCGTAGCTGGTCAGAAGCTGGTGCTGATGACGGCTCACCGCCGCGAAAATTTGGGCGAGCCAATGCGCCGTATTTTCCGTGCAGTTCGAAGACTGGTGGATGAGCATCCTGAGATTTCTGTTGTGTATCCGGTTCACTTGAATCCTGCTGTACAAGAAGTGGCGCAGGAGATTCTCGGAAACCATGATCGCATTTCATTGATCGAACCATTGGATGCCCTTGATTTCCACAACTTCGCTCGTCGTTCCCATCTCATCCTGACCGATTCCGGCGGGGTACAGGAGGAAGCGCCGTCTCTTGGCGTACCAGTCCTGGTTCTGCGCGATACGACAGAACGTCCTGAGGGGATTGAAGCAGGCACGTTGAAGCTCGTGGGAACCGACGAAGAGCAAGTGTATGCAATGGCAAAAGAATTGCTGACCAACCAAGCGGCTTACGATGCAATGGCGCATGCTGTCAACCCATATGGGGATGGCGAGGCTTCACGCCGTATTGTAGAAGCAATCCTCTATCACTTTGGTTTGCGGGCTGAACAACCAGAGCCGTTCCAACCAGGTCAGTAACATACAGCTAGGAAAACCCGCCAGGTTCCGTTCGTCAAAACCGGGCGGGTTTCTTGTTGTAGAGGGATATTGTTGTTTTCTATGACTGACGATTTGGTATGTTTTTCTAAAAGGGAATCGAGAGAATTGGCGAAACTATCCATGACCTTTTGCGTCTAATATTTAGTTGCCTAGCTTAGATGGTAGAAAGATAGAGTTTGGAATACGGAGAGGAGTTATCAACATGAGAGCGCAAAGGATAGTGACGCTGCTCACGGCTACGACCATGGCCTGGGGAGCTTTTGTTCCGTTTGTGCCGTTTGCGACCAATGTCGCACACGCCAGAGCGGAGACAAGTGCATTAAATATGATGTGGCAAACCCCAATTGGTGAGGGGACCACTTTGCAGAAATATACGAAATCATTTGCCAATCAAGTAGTCACGATCATGGTGACCAAGGTTGATTTGAACAATCCTTATGTTGAGGTAAAACCGGTATACGGAACGAAAGGTAAGCTGACAGACAGGCAGACGGTTACACAAATGGCGCGTGAAACCGGAGCTGTAGCAGCGATCAATGCCGACTTTTTTAACATGTCTAAGCGGGGAGCGCCGTTTGGTATTGTCATGAAAGACGATGAACTGATTTCTTCCATGGGTTTGGTCTCCTACTGGTACGCGCTGGGCTTGACCGGAGACAAGATGGCCATCGTCGACAAGTTTGGGTTTGGCGGCAAGGTTACTGCTCCTAATGGCGCTACCTATTCGATTCAGGGTGTCAACAAGGAAGAGTACAACCCGAGTGATTCACGAAAAAGTCACCAGAACCAACTGAACGTCTATACCCCTTCCTTTGGCAAAACCAGCTTGGGGACGATACCGGGCTACAAAGATGTCGTCGAGATTTTGTTTGTAGACAACGTAGCCAAAGAAGTTCGTGTGAATCAACCAGGCGTATACATACCTTACAACGGCTATGTCCTTTGGGGACATGGGGCAGCTGGAGCATTCCTCAAGCAAAACTTCCCTGTAGGCGCTACTGCAGCGGTTGAGTACCAAACGACACCACAGACACTCAACCTAAAGCAAGCGGTAGGCGGCAATGTGATTTTGGTTGATCAAGGGAAAGCGCTCACTTCCTTTCAAGCGGACAAGTCCATCATTAACAAGACGGCACGCACATCGGTCGGAGTTTCCCAGGACGGGAAGACCTTGTACATGGTCACGATCGATGCGAGCCAAGGCGTTTATTTGGACGAGCTGGCAAAAATCATGGCGGAGCTCGGTTCTTATCGGGCTGTAAACTTTGACGGTGGTGGCTCTACGACCATGGCAGCCCGCATGCTGGGTGAGACACACGCGAATCTGGCGAATAAGCCAAGCGGGGGTGCTGAGCGTCGAGTGCCTACTGGACTGGCCGTATACAATACGGCACCTGCTGGAGAATTGAGAGGCTTCCAAATCGATGTGCCAGCAGATGTGCTTATCGGACAATCTATCCCGCTCAGTGCATCCAAAGGTTATGATGTGCATTTCCAACCGTATGCGATCAATGCCGGCGATGTGAGCTGGGATGCTAGTCAGTCCGAAGCGGGCTCCGTAAATGGCAAACACTTCACACCAGCTCGTTCCGGCAAAATCACATTGACTGCGCGATTGGGCAATGTGACGCAAAATAAAGACATTCAAGTCATTTCCGGCAACGATGTGCAGCAAATCATCGTTTCCCCGAATCCGATTACCATTGCACCGGGACAATCCATTACTCTCGATGTCAAAATCAAAACGAAAAAGGGCTCTACCGTACAAGCGACGCCACTTAGCGTAAAAGCGAGTGTCGATTCTTCTGTAGCGACGATTAACGACAATCTGCAACTGGTAGCAGGCAATGAGCCGGGCAACGGAAACCTGACGATTACGTATGATGGCGTGGCGACAACCGTACCATTTGCCGTTGGACAATTCGAGCAGCCATGGCTCACCTTCGATAATCAGGCAGGCATGTACCATGCGGCAAATCCGTCTAGCATCAGTTCGGCTGGTTCGTTCGCGCTCGTCTCCGATCAGACATTCCGCACGAAAAAGGCAGCGAAGCTAGTGTACAACTTCTCTGGAGCACCAGCGAACAACATGCGGATTTCGTACGGTGTGTTGGGGGCAAACCCTGTGACGATTCCTGGCAAGCCGCTCGGATTGGGCTTATGGGTCAATGGGGACAACAGTGGACATTGGCTCCGTGCAGAAGCAATTGATGCAAACGGCAAGCCGGTCTACGTCGATCTGGCAAAAGAGATCAATTGGACAGGCTGGAAGCAAGTGAAAGGCTACTTCCCGAGCAATGTTGCCTATCCATTGCATCTGAAGAGTGTGTATGTCGTTGACCAAGCCAATGATGGCATTACACACGACCAAGGAACACTATACTTCGACGAATTCTCGCTCCTCTTGGGCAACAAGACAGGTCAACCGAGCGATGTGGCCGTTGTCCCTGAACTGCCAGGCAGCATGTCACTCGGAGCGGAGCTTGATCTCCATTACTCCTTAGAAAATACCGCATCTTATCTGGATAGTGCACTGATTGATGTGGAGTCGATCGTGACCCAGCCAATGCCAGGATATGTACCTGCTGATTACTCGTTTACGATTAAGCCGGGCGAACTAAAAGCAGGGCAAGAGGACGCGATTTCAACCTCGTCGATTCGATTGACCTTGACACCGAAGCAATGGCTCGCTGGAAAAGGCGTTGGACTCTTGTACGTAAACCAAGTAAACAATACGTTGGATCCGCTTCTGGGAACCATGAATGCTCAAGGTCAGTGGGTATATGAAGTCAATAGCTACGGCAAGTACATTCCGTACTACCTGGACAATGCAGGCACGAGCAGCGCTGGATTTACAGATATCACGAAGCATCCAGCCAAGGCAGAAATCACCTACATGGCGGAAAAGGGCTACGTGAAGGGTTTGACGGAGACGACGTTTGGCCCAGAGGTTTCTCTGACAAGAGCACAGTTCGTCACCCTGCTCTCGCGCTCTTTTGGGTGGGAGCTCCCTTCCTCACCAAAGCTGAAATTCAAGGATAAGGTGCCTTCCTATGCGCAAGGTGCCGTACAGGTTGCCGTTTCCAAAGGTCTGGTGAAGGGGTATAACGATAATACCTTCCGTCCGGATCAGCCGGTGACTCGCGCAGAGGCCGCAGTCATTCTCGATCGTCTCGTGAATAAAAAGGGAGCGACGAAAAAGGTCTCGGATAAAGGAATCTGGCCATCCTGGGCAACTAAATCCATCAATAACATGGTCGGACTTGGTCTGATTGATCCAGTTGGAGGAAATTATCAGCCGAATAAACCGACGACGAGAGCAGTGTGTGTCGTGGCGCTTTATCGCATCCTGCATCAGGATAAATAGAATCGGAATATAAAAGGTCAAGCTTCTCTAACAAAGAGGAGCTTGGCCTTTTTGAGTTTTAGGAGGTATCGATGAGCTGACAAAGCTGGTGAGAAGAAAAAGCGCAGGGCTCGTAGACCTTGACAACGCCTACCCAGTCGGAACTTCCAAAAGGGGACCACGCTTGTCGAACACTTCTTCCTTGAGAACCTTCCGCCCGTAGGGTGGCTTTGGCTCGACGGTCCCCTTTTGGAAGTGGAGACGGACAGTAAATCCCCCTTGCGGGCGTGTCAGAGTCGAAGAGAACTGCGCTTTTTCTTCTCTTCCACTATGTTGACTCAAACTAGAAGGACCTTCTTAGATCTTACTAATTTTTCAAAGTCGAGAAAAAAGCTTTGCCAAAATAGGTTAACCATTTTAAAATAACAGTTAACAAATATATGTTAACCAAGGTTGTGATTTGGTTGTTAAATAACTTTGCAGAACTCTCTGCCAAAAACAAGCAATACGTTTGGCATCCCTTCACCCAAATGAAAGACTACGTCGCACAGGACCCACTCATTATTGCGAGAGGAGAAGGGATCAAGCTATTCGATGTGAACGGCAAAGCTTACTATGACGGTTTTTCCTCTGTGTGGTTGAACGTCCATGGCCACAACGTTCCCGAGCTGAATCAGGCGATCACGGAGCAGCTCGACCAGATTGCCCATTCTACTTTGCTCGGCATGGCAAACGTCCCATCCATTTTATTAGCGGAAAAGCTGATCAATCTCGCTCCAAAAGGATTGAGTAAAGTTTTTTACTCTGACAACGGGGCAACTGCGGTCGAAATCTCACTGAAAATGGCGTTCCAATATTGGCAAAATCGCGGACAGACCGGAAAGCATTCGTTTATCACGATGAACAATGCCTATCACGGGGATACGATTGGAGCCACCAGTGTGGGAGCCATTCCCCTCTACCATCAAGTCTACAAACCGCTGCTCTTTTCTCCACATGCCATTCCATACCCTTATCCGTACAGGCAAGGCGGCGAAGAAGCAGCCGTTCAGGCCACATTGAGCAGCCTGGAAAGTTTGCTTAGGGATAGAGCACATGAGATTGCGGCAATGATCGTAGAGCCTGTCGTGCAGGGAGCAAGCGGAATGATTATCATGCCGGATGGTTGCTTGAAAAAAATCGCGGAGCTGTTGCGCGCCCATGATGTATTGCTGATCGCAGACGAAGTAGCGACAGGATTTGGACGTACGGGCAAAATGTTCGCTTGTGAGCATGATGGGGTCGTGCCAGACATCATGGCAGTTGCCAAAGGGCTTACGGGAGGGTATTTGCCTGTAGCGGCTACCTTAGTAACCGAGCAGATTTATGATGCCTTTTTCGCTGACTATGAGGAACAGAAAACCTTTTTCCACGGACATTCGTTTACAGGAAATCCACTCGGCTGTGCAGTTGCTCTCGCCAACCTGCGGCTGATGGAGGAGCGCGGAGTTGTTCAACAAGTAGCACAAAAGGCAATCGTCCTGGAGCAATTGCTAAGGCCGCTGTACAACCTGCCTCATGTAGGAGATATCCGGCAAAAAGGCTTGATGGCGGGAATCGAGTTGGTTCGTGATAAAGAGACCAAGGAGCCTTATCACTGGAATGAGCGGATCGGTGTGCGTGTCTGTCAGGTAGCGAGAGAAAAAGGGCTTTTGACACGACCGTTGGGCAACGTCATCGTTTTTATCCCACCGCTTGTATCTACAACCGAAGAATTGGCTGACATGGTTCGGATTTTGGCGGAATCGATTCAGGATGTAACGACAGGTGAAGTAGAGGAGTGATTGATATGGCTGATCGCCCTTTTTCCGGATTGTTCATCACAGGAACAGATACTGGGGTAGGCAAAACGATTGTGACTGCCGGAATCGCATCCTTGTTGCGTGAGACAGGAGTGGACATCGGAGTTTGGAAGCCAGTCCAGTCAGGAGCACGAGCACATGATGAGGGCAGTGACGCTATGCACTTGAGATCGTGGAGCGGAGTGCCTGACGCGTGTGAGGAGATCGCCCCACTTTGTTTTGAGGCACCGCTTACCCCTTATCTGGCTGCGGAAGCAGAGGGGAAGAGCTTGACTATGGAGGAAATAATCGCTTGCGGGCGACCCTTGATGGAACGTTATCCAGCACTTCTTGTCGAAGGAGCGGGTGGTCTGATTGTTCCATTGACTCCAACCGAAACGATGGCGGATCTTGCTGCTCGCTTAAACCTGCCCATGCTCATCGTGGCTCGGGCTGGGCTCGGCACAATTAACCATACGCTCTTGTCCGTTTGGTATGCACGGGAACTCGGGATCGAGGTTGTAGGTGTCATCCTGAATCAAAACAACTCAGCTGGAGTTATCGATGAGAGTGTCAAAACAAACGCGAGCATGATTGAGAGCTATGGAGGAGTTCCCGTATGGGGCGTGCTCCCATGGATAGACCAACCGTTAGAGCGCCTGCACTTGACGCATCTGATCCAAGAATGTGTAGACATCGGGCAGCTGTGTCAGTGGCGCCATAAATAATAAGAGGGGGAGACGAGAAAATGGAGCAAAGCACCTGTTTGGATTGGAAGGGATACTCTCGTAAAGCAATTAGTAAGGAAGTGCTTACGCACGAAGAGGCAATGAAGGTGTTGCAAGCACCGGATGATGAGCTGCTGCTGGTCATGAACGAAGCGTTCCGGGTCAGAAAGCACTTTTTTGGAAAAAAGGTCAAACTGAACATGATCATCAACGCCAAGAGCGGACTATGCCCAGAGGATTGCGGTTACTGCTCGCAGTCGATTGTTTCGAATGCTCCCGTATCCAAGTACACGATGCTGGACAAGGAGACATTGCTATCAGGTGCGCGGGAAGCCATGAATCGAAAAGCAGGTACATACTGTATTGTCGCCTCAGGACGCGGCCCCACGGAAAAAGAGCTGGGCCAAGTCATCGAGGCCGTCAAAGAAATCCGCGAGACGATGCCGCTGAAAATTTGCGCGTGTTTAGGGATTTTAAGCGACGAACAAGCAACGCGTCTAAAAGATTCAGGTGTTCATCGTTACAACCATAATCTCAACACGAGTCGCAACCATTACGAAGCGATTACGACAACGCACACGTACGACCAGCGTATTCAGACAGTTGACACCGTGAAAAGAGCAGGGATGTCTCCCTGCGCAGGCGTGATCATTGGCATGGGGGAGAGCGATGAGGAGATCGTCGAAATGGCATTTGCCCTGCGCAATCTCGACGCAGATTCCATCCCGATCAATTTTTTAAATGCGATTCCAGGAACCCCGTTGGAGGATAAAGGACGCACCCCAGCAATGAAGGCTCTTCGTGTTCTCGCTTTGTTCCGATTTATTTGTCCGGATAAAGAAATTCGTGTTGCGGGTGGGCGCGAAGTGAATTTGCGAACCTTGCAGCCCCTTTCCTTGTATGCGGCCAACTCGTTGTTTGTAGGCGATTATTTGACGACGCCCGGGCAAGAAATCACGACAGACCATCAGATGATTGAAGACCTCGGGTTTGAAATCGAGCTGTGTGCGCTGTAGGTCAGTTATGAATAAACGTTACACATGGCTGGAAGAAGAATACGATTCATTGCGGAAACAATCATTGGCAAGAGAGTGGAGCACCGTAGAGTCAGCCAGCAATCGCGCAGGCACGTGGATTCAAGTCGAAGGGAAACCATTATTAAATCTGTCATCGAACAACTATTTGGGCTTGGCCCACGATCAACGAATCGTGGAAGCTGGCAAATTGGCGGCAGAGGAGTGGGGGGCAGGAGGAACTGCCTCTCGTCTCGTCCATGGCAACTACGCGTTATACGACGAGCTGGAACAACAATTGGCGGAGTGGAAAGAGAGAGAAGCGGCGCTTGTTTTTGCAAACGGCTATCAGGCAAATACAGGGGTAATTGCAGCGCTTGCTGGAAGAGGCGACGCTGTTTTTAGTGATCGATTGAATCACGCCAGCATTGTAGATGGGATCGTGCTCAGTCGGGCGGAGCATTTTCGGTACAGACATAACGACATGGAGCATTTGGAGTTTTTACTGAAAAAGCACCAGGATGCAAGACGGAAGTGGATCGTCACGGACAGCATATTCTCCATGGACGGTGATAAAGCTCCCCTACTTGAATTGGTAAAACTGCGTGATCGTTACGATACCATGCTGATGGTTGACGAAGCCCATGCAGGGGGAGTGCGCGGTGAAGAAGGGCAGGGCTTGTGCCACGAGCTCGGCATCGGCGGACAAGTCGATGTTTTGATGGGAACCTTCAGCAAGGCATTTGGTGTTTATGGGGCATACGTATGCGCAGATGAGATCGTCATTCGTTATTTGATGACAAAAGCGCGCTCGCTGGTATATTCCACAGCTCTGCCTCCTGCTGTGATTGGCTCGAATCTGGCGGCGTTGTCTTTGGTACAAACAGACTCTTGGCGCAGAAGAGAAGTGAGGCAGAATGCGCTCATGTTTCGCCAGTTGCTTCGCTCACGCGGGTTTACTGTAGACGAAGAAGATACGCCAATCATCCCGCTCACGTTAGGAGAGAATGAGTGGACTTTGCAATTCAGCAAAAGGCTTAGGCAGCGAGGGATTGCAGCAGTGGCGATTCGACCTCCTACTGTGCCAGCAGGAACCGCGCGTATCCGTTTTACCGTGATGGCTGCTCATACGCGCGAAGAGCTGGAGTGGGCTTGCGAGCAAGTGAGCGAAATCAGGGACGAGCTTCAGAAAGGAGGAACGATATCGTGAGAAAAGTGATGCTGTGGCTAACCGGGTGGGGAATGCCAGATTGCAGCTGGGATGCAGTTCGCTCACAGTTTCCTTCCTATCAGCACATTATTCCTACTTATTCGGACGTCACGGATTCCTCGCAATTTTACGAGAGAGTAGTAGAGGAAGTCCGCCCTCTAGCAGCGCAGGAGCTAATTGTAGTGGGGTGGTCTATGGGAGGAATGCTCGGAATACGCCTAGCTGCCCAGTACCCGGTCTCAGGACTTGTTTTGATCGGCACAACAGCTCGCTTTACCTGCGAACAGCATGACCTTCGCGCTGGGTGGCATCCTGTTGTTTTACAAAGGATGAAAAGGCAGCTTTCCGTAGCACGCGAGCGGGTGATGGACGCATTTGTCGAACAGATGCTCACACCGGGTGAGCGTGAACAAACAGGTCTGCATGTGAGACTGGACAGCCAGAAGTGGGGTACGGCGGCGTTGATTGCGGGCTTGACCTACTTAGAAGAAGAGGATTGCCGCCCGTTCTTGTCTTCGCTGACTACTCCTACTCTCGTCATTCAAGGCACGGAGGATACTATTTGTTCGCTCGCAGCCGGAGAAGAACTGGCGGGTAGCCTTTCAGGTGCCAATTTCGTACAAATTCCTGACTGTGGTCATGCCCCGCATGTGTTTGTTCCAGAGGTTGTAGGAGATTCGCTAAAGAGGATGGTGGAGCAGCTTGCAGAAGAGGGCAATCAGCAGCCGATTTAGTGAGAAGGCTGTCTCCTATGAAAAATACGCACTTGTGCAAAAGAAGATGGCCGATCATTTGAGTCAAATGGTTACAGAGAGAACGAACGACAATGATGTGCGAAACATCCTAGAGATTGGCTGTGGAACAGGGGGGTTAACCCGCGTCATTCGCAGCCATTTTAATGCTGCCCATTACGAGGCGGTAGAGATTGCGCCAGGCATGCTGGAGCAGGCGAAGAACAATCTGGAGCAGAACGGCCTGATTTGTTCATTTTCTCAAGCTGATGCCGAAGAATGGGTTTGGGAACAACAGGCGAAGTCAAAGGATTTGATCGTTTCAGGAGCGTGTTTTCAGTGGTTTGCCAGGCCAGCGCATACGCTAAGAGGATTGGCAAGAATCCTGAAGCCGGGAGCACCTTTGGTTTTTTCGACATTTGGACCTGATACTTTTTGGGAGCTGCATGATTCGTTTACGAATGCTCATGCGATTTTGGGAGAAAAGGGTGTACGCCATGGCCTGGAGTTTCTCTCTGCACGTGATTGGCATGAGCAATTGGAGCAAGCAGGGTTCACGGATATAGAGATCAGTAGGAAATATGAACGGCTAACTTACCCGGGTGTACGGGATTTTCTGCATGCTGTGAAAGCCGTGGGCGCCAGTGCAAGCATGGAGCAAGGAAGCGGTCTTGGACGCAGAAAACTTCTTGCAGAAATGATTCGTTACTATGAGCAGACGTATAAAAGAGAAGCGGGCATCCCTGTCACCTACGAAGTTGTTTACGTTCGCGCTGTTTCATCCATATAGAGTGCCAGCCTGATTCGTGACAGACTGGCACTCTCCCCCCAAGAGCCGTGACGTTTTTTAAATAAACTGGAAAAGAAAGCGATTTCCTAGCAGGAATTATCATGAAGAGATGGAATCTTAAGAAGGTTGCCTATCCTGTGTATTTGAGGGGTGTGTGGAAGATGAGTCAAAGAGAAATCGTCATTGCGAGTGCTGTGCGCACTGCTATAGGTAGCTTTCAAGGAACGCTTGCAGGTGTCAGCGCGACAAAGCTGGGCGGGATTGTACTGGAAGCAGCGCTAGAGCGTGCAGGTGTTTCCAAGGATGCGGTCGATGAAGTGATTATGGGGAACGTACTGTCAGCAGGCTTGGGTCAAAACCCGGCGCGTCAGGCTTCTATTCACGCGGGCCTTGCTCATGAAGTTCCCTCCCTGACAATTAACAAAGTTTGTGGTTCAGGTCTAAAAGCCGTTCATCTGGCCGTTCAGTCCATCCTAGCTGGTGAGGCAGAGGTTGTCTTGGCTGGTGGAATGGAAAATATGAGTCAGGCACCATACTTAATGGAAGGTGCGCGTTCGGGCTACCGCATGGGAGATCAGAAAGTGGTAGATTCCATGATTCGCGACGGGCTGTGGTGTGCTTTCAACGACTACCACATGGGCATTACAGCAGAGAACCTTTGCACCAAATACGAAATCGGACGCGAGGAGCAGGATGAATTTTCAGCGTGGAGCCAGGAAAAGGCTCAGCAAGCGCTCACTAGTGGTCGTTTTCAAGAAGAAATCGTGCCGGTTCCGATCCCGCAGCGCAAGGGTGACCCGGTGCTGTTTGCCGTAGACGAATTCCCGCGTGCTGGCGTGACAGCCGAAGCCTTAGGCAAACTAAAGCCTGCATTTAAAAAGGATGGAACTGTGACAGCCGGGAATGCATCTGGCATTAACGATGGGGCAGCAGCTCTCTTGATTATGACACGGGAGAAGGCAGAAGAGCTGGGTGTGAAGCCTCTTGCCCGTATCGTAGCCAATGCGAGTGCAGGTGTTGATCCGAGCATCATGGGGTACGGTCCAGTTCCTGCGACCAAACGTGTACTGGAAAAAGCGGGTCTGTCGATTGCTGACATTGACTTGATCGAAGCAAATGAAGCTTTTGCCGTCCAATCGCTGTCTGTTGGCAAGGCACTAGGCTTTGATCACGAGAAGCTGAATGTCAACGGCGGAGCCATCGCCTTGGGACATCCAATTGGTGCGAGTGGAGCGAGAATATTGGTCACGCTCGTGCATGAATTGCAAAAACGCGAAGAGGCAAAATATGGATTAGCAACTCTTTGCATCGGCGGTGGACAAGGCGTCTCTACAATTGTCGAGAAAATTTAAATTTCAAATTGTGAACGCTTTGTGTACAGACGGAGCCGAACGTTGACAAAGGGAATAATTCTTCGTTAATATGAATGAGGGCAAAGGGGCACTTGACACCAGCCCTCTCCTTATGTATGAAAGGAGAATGTTACTCTGTGTCGAAATTGGATAATCCGTGGCGAGCGATCACATTGGTCACCCTGATCGGTGTCGATATGGCCGTCTGCGTGATTTCGGGAGTCCTTCTGGGAAAATACTTAGATAGTCTTTTCTCTACCAGTCCGCTTTTTTTGATGGTTGGGCTGCTCGCGGGATTAGGAATAGGCGTGTACAGCGTCTACCGCATCGTTCGCGGTTACCTCTAGGGAGATGGAACATGCAAACGTTTTCTTCGGCAATGCGATCCACTTTTCGCTATGCCTTTTTCTGTATGGCAATTGCCTCGATACTCTGGGCGGTGTTGCCATCGTATCGTTTCTTTTTGCAAAGCCTCCTGCTTGGGATGGTTTGCAGTTTGGTGAATGGCACGGTTCTCTTCAGCAAAACCTGGCGCATTGGTCAGATGGCTGTTGATCCAAATGTCCGGCCAAAAGGGACTGGTATGCTGCAGCGACTGGCTGTGGCAGGCTTTGCAGTCTTTTTGACATTGCGTTTTCCCCATTTGTTTGGAATCGCTGGTGTATTGATAGGTTTATTCCTCTTTCAGATTCTCAGTTTCCTTTTTGTGTATCGCTCCTTTAAATAGATAGTAGATATTTTTTCTTTACAACGTACGTAAGCAATAGATTCGCGCGGAAGAAAGGGGTGAAATACATGCATTATTCTCTGCGGTTTGAATGGTTGGGCATGGTATTTGACATCTCCACTATTCTCATGATTTTGGTTACCTCTCTGGTGGTGCTTTTGCTGTGTATCGGGATGACCCGCAACCTGACCTCCGCAACTCCAAGCGGCGCGCAAAACGTGATGGAATGGATTGTGGACTTCGTTACCGGCATTACAAAAAGCTACATCACACCGAAGAAGGCTGCGGGCTTTGTCTCGCTGGCACTCACTTTGTTCCTTTACATTTTCCTTGGAAACCAACTGGGTCTCGTATTTAACGTAAACACGGCTCACCACAACGGTCCTGACCATCAAGTAAGTGAAAAGGTTAAAGACATGTTGACGGCTTCCACGAATGAACAAATGAAGCAACAAAAGGTGGCCAAGCTTGAAGAAGAGCTGAACTCTACCGATCCGTCCTCGCATGGCGTTGTCATTGGCTGGTGGAAATCACCAACAGCGACTCCTAGCGTAACTTTCGCTCTGGCGTTCATCGTTCTTCTCTACTCTCACTATCTGGGCATCAAGAAGAGCTTCAGCGGATGGTTGAAACATACATTCCTGAACCCGATTCACATTCTGGAGGAGTTCATCATCAAGCCGTTGACGCTGCCTTTGCGTCTATTCGGTAACATCTTTGCGGGTGAGGTTTTGATCGCCTTCCTGCTGGGTGTAGGGATCTTCGGAAGCATTCCGCTGTTCCTGTGGCTGGGCTACTCAGTGTTCGTCGGTTCCGTACAGGCATTCATTTTCACAACGCTGGCGATGGTTTATCTGTCACAGCAAGTGAATGAAGATCACTAATTTAGCGCTTACCCGATTTTATCTTCGCTTTTTAAACACTAAGGAGGTTTTTAAACAATGGAAGGTTTGGCTCTTGCAATTGGTATCGTATTTGGTCTGGCTGCTCTTGGCGCAGCAATTGGTAACTCTTTGGTAATCTCTCGTACAATTGAAGGCGTAGCTCGTCAACCAGAAGCACGTGGTAGCCTGATGGGTCTCATGTTCCTGGGTCTTGGTCTGGTAGAGGCAGTTCCGATCATCGCTGTAGCGATCGGTTTCATTCTCTTCGGTCGCCTGTAATCAGCGAGCATTTAGTAACAATAGGCGGGCACCTGATACCCGCCTATATTTTTGACAAAGACAATTAATAACCTTGATGATACATCTTTCTTTTCGCAGGAAGGAGTGAAACGAATGCTCGACTTTGGAGCGGTATCCCTGGAATGGGGAACGCTGTTAACCCAGGCAATTGTGTTCTTGTTGTTGTTGCTGCTTGTTCGTAAATTGGCTATGGGCCCGATCGTAGGGATCATGGAAAAACGTCGTCAGCATATCGAAAGTCAAATCTCCTCAGCTGAGAAGAACCGCACTGAAGCGGAAGCTCTTCTAGCTGAGCAACGTCGCGTGCTGGATGAAGCGCGTGCAGAATCAAAAGCAATCATTGACCGCGCTGCAAAGCAAGCGTCTGATGAAGCAACCAAAATCGTGACAGAAGCGCAAGCTGCATCCGAGCGTATGAAAGCGGAAGCAAGTGCTGAACTGGCGCGTGAAGTGGAAAAAGCAAAACTCGAACTGCGTGAGCAAATGACCAGCCTGTCCGTGCTCTTGGCTTCCAAGATCATCGAGAAGGAACTGGACGAAGCAGCTCAAAAGTCTACTGTTGATAAATTTCTCGCACAAGTGGGAGATCGCCTATGAGTAGCGCAGTAGGAAAACGTTATGCTCGTGCGCTCTTTGAAGTAGCGAGTGAACGTAGCAAGATTGATCAGGTAGAAGCAGACCTGGGTGCAATCGTAGAAGCGGTTGAAGGCAATGAAGATCTGAAAAAGATCATGCTGCACCCTCACATCGCAGCAGATGCGAAAGCTACGCTCGCTGACGAATTGTTCAAAAGCCATGTAGGGGAAGAAGCCTTTAATTTTCTGAACGTCCTGATTGAGAACGGACGCGAAGTTGATCTGGTTGATATCTACCGTTCTTTTGTACAATTGGCGAACGAAGCTCGTGGATTTGCAGATGCGATTGTGACAAGTGCAAAGCCGCTTTCTACTGAAGAGCAAAATGAGCTGGCTGAGAAGTTCGGACAAACGCTGAATAAAAAGCTGCGTATGACAGCAGTCGTAGATCCAGCGATTCTCGGTGGCGTTATTATCAAAATTGGCGACCGTCTGTACGATGGCAGCTTGAAAACGAAGTTGGAAACCTTTGCGCAAAAAGCGTAAAGTTCGATGGCTTTTAAGAAGTTGGATGAATGGGGTGAATTAAGTGAGTGCAATCAGACCAGAAGAGATTAGCTCCCTCATTAAAGAGCGGATCGCTAACTTTAAATCTGAAATCGAAGTTGTGGATGTAGGCACAGTCATCCAAGTAGGTGACGGTATTGCTCGTGTTCACGGTTTGGAAAAGGCCATGCAAGGGGAGCTTCTCGAGTTCCAAAATGGCGTAATGGGTATGGTACTCAACTTGGAAGAAGATAACGTGGGTGTCGTTATTATGGGACCTTTCCGCGACATTAAGGAAGGCGATACTGTAAAACGTACCGGCCGCGTTATGGAAGTTCCAGTAGGGGAAGCGCTGCTCGGCCGCGTTGTAAACCCACTGGGTCAACCAATCGATGGTCAAGGCCCTATCGCAAATAACGGTTTCCGTCCAATCGAGAGCCCAGCTCCTGGTGTTATGGCACGTAAATCCGTACACGAACCACTCCAAACAGGTATCAAAGCGATTGACGCGATGATCCCAGTTGGTCGTGGACAGCGTGAGTTGATCATTGGTGACCGCCAAACTGGTAAAACAGCAGTGGCGCTCGACACGATCATCAACCAAAAAGGTAAAGACATGATTTGTATCTACGTTGCAATTGGTCAAAAGCAATCTACCGTTGCAAACATCGTAGAAACTCTGCGTAAAGCAGGGGCTCTGGAATACACAATCATCGTTTCTGCTACTGCGTCTGACCCAGCTCCAATGTTGTACCTGGCACCTTATACAGGTGTAACAATGGCTGAGTACTTCATGTACAAAGGCGGACACGTTCTGTGCGTATACGATGACCTGTCCAAACAGGCTGCTGCATACCGCGAAATGTCCCTCTTGCTCCGTCGTCCTCCAGGTCGCGAAGCATATCCTGGTGACGTATTCTACTTGCACTCCCGCTTGCTGGAGCGCGCTGCGAAACTGTCTGATGATCTGGGCGCTGGTTCCATTACGGCTCTGCCATTCATCGAAACCCAAGCGGGTGACATTTCCGCATACATTCCAACGAACGTGATCTCCATCACGGACGGTCAGATCTTCCTGGAGACAGACTTGTTCAACGCAGGTCAACGTCCAGCGGTTAACACCGGTCTTTCCGTATCCCGTGTAGGTGGTTCCGCGCAAATCAAGGCGATGAAAAAGGTAGCAGGTCCACTCAAGCTCGAGTTGGCTCAATACCGTGAGTTGGCTGCGTTTGCTCAGTTCGGTTCCGATCTGGACAAAGCGACCCAAGCTCGTCTGACCCGTGGTGAGCGCTTGATGGAAATCATGAAACAAGGTCAGTTCGATCCAATGCCTGTTGAGAAGCAAGTTGCTTCTATTTATAGCGCTACAAGAGGTTTCCTGGATGACATTCCAGTAGCAGAAGTGCGCCGTTTTGAGAAAGAGATGTTGTCTTTCTTGGATTCCAACAAACCGCAACTGTTGGAGCACATCCGCACAACGAAAGACCTTCCAGATGAAAAAGAATTCAACGCAGCGATCGAAGAGTTCAAAAAAGGCTTTTCGGTAACTCGCTAATCGTTAACCTGATAGACATCAGATGCATGCCGGGTGATTTGCCCGTGCATGCGTCCTCAAGGTGGTGAAAACGAGTGGCTAAAGGAATACGTGAGATTCGACGCAGTATCAAAAGTAAAAAAGATATGCGCCAAATCACGAAAGCGATGAAAATGGTGGCGGCTGCAAAGCTTCGCCGTAACCAGGATAAAGCTGAGGCGGCACGCCCGTATGCTGACAAGATCCAAGAAGTGATCGCAAGCATCGCGAGTGGGACTTCTGGTTCCAAGCATCCAATGTTGCAAAATCGTCCGGTGAAAAAGACTGGTTATATTGTCATCACTTCCGACCGTGGACTTGCTGGGGGTTACAATGCCAACATTCTCCGTAAAGTGGTAAATACCATTAACGAGAAGCACAAGTCCAAGGATGAGTACGGTATTTTTGTGATTGGCCGCAAAGGTCGTGACTTCTTCAGCAAACGGAACTACCCGCTTTTGGAGGAAGTGACAGGTCTGCCAACCAGCCCAGCCTTTGCTGATATCAAGAAAATTGCCGGTGCAGCAGTCCAAATGTTCGAGAATGAGCAGATTGACGAACTGTACCTGTGCTACAACAAGTTCCAAAGTGCAATTTCGCAAATACCTACCGTAAAACAATTGCTGCCATTGGAAGCTCCCGAGAGCAACAATGCGCGCGCAATCAATTACGAGTATGAGCCGTCCTCGGAAGAAGTATTGGCGGACCTGTTGCCGAAATATGCGGAAACACTGGTTTACAGTGCACTTCTCGAAGCAAAAGCTTCTGAAGAAGGTTCCCGTATGACTGCAATGGGCAACGCGACAGACAATGCTACGGATATGATCAACCGTTTAACGTTGAGCTACAACCGTGCTCGTCAGGCAGCCATTACACAAGAGATTTCCGAGATCGTTGCAGGTGCAAACGCACAGGCTTAGTGGCAGCGAATAGCTCCCAATTTAGCTTTACAGGAGGGAAGAAGTAAGATGGCGAATGGACGTGTGGTTCAGGTAATGGGTCCGGTTGTTGACGTCGAGTTCGACCGCGGACACCTGCCTGCCATTTACAATGCGATCAAGATTCAACATAAAGCACAAAGTGCCGGTGAGCGCGACATCGACTTGACTGTTGAGGTTGCTACTCATTTGGGCGATAACTTGGTTCGTACCGTTGCAATGTCTTCCACTGACGGTTTGGTTCGTGGTATGGCAGCAGTTGATACCGGTGCAGCTATCTCCGTTCCAGTGGGTGCAATCACCCTCGGACGCGTATTTAACGTATTGGGTGAGCCGATCGACCTGCAAGAACTCGGTCAAGTAGATCGTCGTGACCCAATTCACCGTAAAGCTCCTGAGTTCGTAGACCAAGCAACGACTGTTGAGATCCTGGAAACAGGTATCAAAGTTATTGACCTCTTGGCTCCGTACATCAAGGGTGGTAAGATCGGTCTGTTTGGTGGTGCGGGTGTAGGTAAAACCGTTACTATTCAAGAGCTGATCAACAACATCGCGCAAGAGCACGGTGGTATTTCCGTATTCGCTGGTGTAGGTGAGCGTACCCGTGAAGGTAACGACCTGTACCACGAAATGAAAGACGCAGGCGTACTGCCGAAAACCGCGATGGTATTCGGTCAGATGAACGAACCGCCTGGTGCACGTCTTCGTGTAGCGTTGACTGGTCTGACTATGGCGGAATACTTCCGTGATGAAGAAGGCCGCGACGTTCTTCTCTTTGTTGATAACATCTTCCGCTTTACACAAGCGGGTTCCGAAGTTTCTGCTCTCTTGGGCCGTATGCCATCTGCGGTAGGTTACCAACCAACATTGGCTACCGAAATGGGTCAGCTGCAAGAGCGTATTACTTCCACGAAAAAAGGTTCCGTAACGTCCATTCAAGCGATCTACGTACCAGCGGATGACTACACTGACCCGGCTCCTGCTACTACGTTTGCTCACTTGGACGCTACAACGAACTTGGAGCGTTCCATCGCTGAGTTGGGTATCTTCCCTGCGGTAGACCCACTCGCATCCACTTCCCGTGCTCTGGCTCCTGATATTGTAGGACAAGAACACTATGATGTGGCTCGTAGCGTTCAAAAAATCCTGCAACGTTACAAAGAACTGCAAGATATCATCGCGATTCTCGGTATGGACGAGTTGAGCGACGACGACAAGCAAGTAGTTGGACGCGCACGTCGCATTCAACGTTTCTTGTCCCAGTCCTTCCACGTTGCCGAGCAGTTCACTGGTAACCCAGGCCAATACGTGCCATTGAAGGAAACTGTTCGCAGCTTCAAGGAAATCCTCGAAGGTAAGCATGACCACCTGCCAGAGGGCGCGTTCCTGTACGTAGGTACAATTGAAGAAGCGGTAGAAAAAGCGAAGAAAATGGCGTAAGACACCCTGGAAAGGGGAGACGAGTAAGTGAGTAAGATGACAGTTGAAGTCGTAACTCCTGAACGGGTTGTCTACAGCGGTCAGGCTGAAATGGTGATTGCTCGCGGCTTGCAAGGGGAAATTGGTATTATGCCAAACCACATGCCGTTGGTAACCCCGCTGAAAACAGCGCCAGTTCGGATTAAGACAGAAGGCGATAAAGAAGTAAAGATGGCTGTAAGCGGCGGCTTCATGGAAGTGCGCGGCGATAAAGTGACCATCCTTGCTGAAACGGCTGAATTGCCGGGAGACATCGATGTTGAACGCGCGAAGGCAGCGAAAGAGCGTGCTGAAAAGCGTTTGACTGAGAAATATGCCGAGCTCGACGTCAAGCGTGCAGAACGCGCGCTGCAACGTGCGATGGCACGTCTCGACGTATCGAAGTAAAGCGTAAGCTTGATATCCCCGCGCCCATGTGGCAGCGGGGATTTTTCGGTTATAGGGTAATGAATGATGAGCCATGGAAATCGGGCATGATATTTCCAGTTGGTAATTGCCTAATGTTTCTGTGTATAATAGACCTAATGCCCTGCCGACGAGCTACGTTATCATGATAAACAGCGGGAAAAAGCGGCATTGGCTATTGGGATTAAAGGAGAGTGTAATTGATGCAAACCGTTCGCGATATCCGCCACAATCAAGATGGCGTAGTGATTCCTAGCAGCTTTGCGGCTAATGGCTGGACAAGCGTGCTATCTCATGAAATGAATGTTCTTTTCCAAGCAATGTGCTATGTGGTAACGAAGCATGAGTCTAAAGAAGAGATGAGAAAAGCTCTGGACGAGTTCGATGCATTGAAAGGCACATTCACTGAGCCTGTTCAAGAAGGCTTTAAGTCTGAAGAGGATTTTAAAGGCTATGTAAACCTGTTGAACAGATTCAAAGCATTCATGAGTCGTTCCGAATATGCATATCCGACATCTCTTGACGAAGCGATTGAGCTTTTCGTGAAGTGGGGCCTGGTAATCGATAATGCAGATGCTTGGGATGTACCGGTTTATCCGTTCCCAGATGCATCTGAGTTGTTCAAGCTGAGTGAAGCAGAATCTCTTGCATTGGCTCATATCAAACTGGAAGCATTGGTTCATCCGATGTTTAGCCGCCTTGTGATGAAGCTGCACGAGCAAGAAGAAAATACGTTCAGCATGTCCAAAGCAGAAATGAAGCAATTGCTGAACACCAATGACCAAATGCTGGCAGAGGTTCTGATCAAGCTGACTCCATATATGGAAGAAGCAATTGAAAATATGCTGGAAATCCCAGAAGACGAGAAGATGAACTTCACGATTGTATGGGAGCGCATTTACGAGGATTTCCTCGGACAGCAATTTTCTAACAATGTTCAATAATTAAGAGAATAGCAGGGCCA
This sequence comes from Brevibacillus schisleri, assembly GCF_055685845.1. Lineage (NCBI taxonomy): Bacteria > Bacillati > Bacillota > Bacilli > Caryophanales > Paenibacillaceae > Brevibacillus > Brevibacillus schisleri. Next base: position 6,141,779 of record NZ_JBVNDM010000001.1, on the reverse strand, counting down.
GACGGGCATATTCGTTTGGTCATCATACTATGCTGGAAAAACTCAGGGAGAAATCTCTGAGTTTTTTCCCTTTATATGGCACAAAAGGAAGGCTTTCGTTAGACACCCTATTGGCAATTTGCTATAATGATAAAGGTATTTTTTTCTAGCAACACTGGTTCAAAAGACGTCTTTTCAGCATCGAGAAAGTGGCGAGAACCTGAAGATGGAGGAGCGGAGTGTAGGGGACCTACATGAGCACCGGACTTCGAAGGTGAGCGCCAGTTTCGATGTCGAATCAGCTTTCAGGACTACTTCGTGATCAAAAGCCGACTTTTGAACAACCCCTAGCAGTATCATTTAGCGACAGCGTTCATACCTACACCTTTGATGCTGCGAGCAGTACCCTTTTGAGGGAGTCTCGACTTCTTCTGGAGGACAGCGCAAGACGATTCATACCTTTCTCAAGAGCGGAGGGAACGTGGGTGAGTGACATCTATACCAACAATTATGTGATTGTCGCGATCTTTTTGATTCTCGGTGTGCTGTTGCCCGTGGCTACAGTCAGTTTTGTTGGTCCATTACTTCGTCCAAAGAAACCGACACGGGAGAAGCAAACGACTTATGAAAGCGGTAACATTCCTGTTGGTGACAGTTGGGTGCGTTTCAACGTGAAGTATTACATCTTTGCCCTCATGTTTGTCATCTTTGATGTAGAAACACTCTTTCTGTATCCGTGGGCCGTCGCTTACAAAGAACTGGGGCTCTTTGCCTTAGTCGAGATGGTCATCTTTATATCCTTGCTCGTCGTAGGATTGATTTACGCGTGGAGAAAGAAGGTGCTGGAATGGAACTAGACCTGACAAGCATTGCGCCTGAATTGCAAGAGGAATTGAATCGCAACGTCATGTTCACGACATTGGAAACAGTGAAGGGATGGGTTCGCAGTAACTCGTTGTGGCCATTAACTTTTGGCTTGGCCTGTTGCGCAATCGAGATGATGGGAACGGGTGGGGCGCGTTATGACCTCGACCGGTTTGGCGTTATTTTTCGAGCATCCCCAAGACAATCTGATGTCATGATCGTAGCTGGAACCGTCACGAAAAAGATGGCACCACTACTGCGCAGGCTGTATGATCAAATGCCTGAACCAAAGTGGGTGATTGCTATGGGCTCCTGTGCGACAGCGGGAGGTCCGTACGTGCGCTCGTACAGCGTTGTAAAAGGTGTAGACCAGATTGTTCCTGTCGACGTATATATTCCGGGTTGTCCGCCTAACCCTGCCGCTTTGATCTACGGAATTAATAAGCTCCAAGAAAAAATCCGTTACGAAGCGAAGACTGGGAAGCAGGTGACCAATCTATGAGCGACGAGAAACGCAAGCCGACGCCGGAGGAAAAGGCAGCGGCAGCGGCTGAAGCCCGTGCCAAGGCAGAAGCTTTGCGAAAATTAAGAGAACAGGAAGCCCAGGCTTCCCAAGAGGCGAGCCAAGTGGAGGCACCCCAAGAGCCCCAAGAGGAAGTCTCTGCTCCGGAACCGAAACCAAAACCTGTGTCGGAAATGACACCTGAGGAAAAAGCCGCAGCCAAGAAAGCCGCAGCAGCTGAAGCAATCGCCAAGGCAAAAGCGGCGAAGGAACAGGCGGAAGCTGCGCCACCGCCAGCAAAGTCTGTATCGGAAATGACGCCTGAGGAAAAAGCAGCAGCCAAGAAAGCCGCAGCGGCTGAAGCGATTGCCAAGGCAAAAGCAGCGAAGGAACAGGCGGAAGTTACGCCACCGCCAGCAAAGCCAGTGTCGGAAATGACGCCTGAGGAAAAAGCCGCAGCCAAGAAAGCCGCTGCCGCAGAAGCACTAGCCAAGGCAAAAGCAGCGAAGGAAGCAAAAGAAGCCGCGGAAAATGGAGCAGATACAGCTGATTCCGCTCCAGATGCGGATGCCAAGGCGAAGGCCGCCGCTGCCGCAAAAGCCAAGGCTGCCGCAGCAGCTGCTGCTAAGGCAAAAGCCGCTCGTGAAGCAGGCGGCGATGAATCCGGTGATGACGATGCCAAGGCGAAGGCCGCCGCTGCCGCAAAAGCCAAAGCAGCCGCCGCAGCAGCAGCGAAGGCAAAAGCAACGCAAGCAACTGGGGATGAGACCTCGGCAGAGGAAGCGCCGAAAGCGCCTTCCAAAAACCAGCCCTATCTTGATAAATACGTTTCACGAATTTCCGAAGCATTTGGACAGGAAGTCATCGAGGCTTCGTATATTAACGAGCTAGGTAAGGAAGTTCCAACTCTCACCATTCAAAATGAACATTGGCATCAAGTTGCCCAATTTTTAAGAGATGATGAGCAATTGAGTTTTGAGTACCTGTCCGATCTTCACGGTGTCGATTACGAGGATCGCCTGGAGGTATACTACCACTTTTATTCCTACAAAAATCGTCAAAGCTTGGCAGTAAAGGTCAAAACGAGCAGAGAAGAGTCAAAAGTTGCTTCTGTAATGGACCTCTGGCATGGCGCAAATTGGAATGAAAGAGAGACTTTTGACCTTTTGGGTATTCATTTCCCGGGACATAAGGATTTACGTCGAATCCTGTTGCCGGATGATTGGGTAGGGTATCCGCTGCGCAAAGATTATGTGCAATACGACGAGGAGGTTTAGCAGATGAACCATAACATCCTCACGACTCATGTTGATACCTCTTCTGAAACAGGACTTCGTACGGAAGAGATGTTATTAAACGTAGGTCCACAGCATCCGAGTACACATGGAGTATTTCGTTTGGTAGTAAAAATCGATGGGGAAACCATTAAAGAAGCGATTCCGGTGATGGGCTACCTGCATCGAGGTACAGAGAAACTGGCAGAAAACTTGACCTATACGCAAATTATCCCTTATACAGACCGTATGGACTACGTGTCCGCCATGACCAACAACTACGTTCTCTGTCACGCAGTAGAAACGATGATGGGGTTGGAGATTCCAGAACGAGCTCAGTTTTTGCGATTGATCGCAATGGAGTTGAACCGGGTGGCGAGCCATTTGGTTTGGTGGGGAACGTTTCTTTTGGATATTGGTGCGATGGGTCCCTTCCTATATGCATTCCGTGATCGGGAGACGATTCTCGATTTGTTTAATGAACTGTGCGGGGCGCGGATGACCTTTAACTACATGCGCGTAGGCGGGGTGAAATGGGATGCACCTCCAGGCTGGACAGACAAAGCCAAAGAATTTGTCCAATATATGAAGAAGGAATTGAATAACTACCATCAGCTGGTGACGGGTAACGAGATTTTTATTAACCGTCTCAATGGAATCGGCAAGTTCGATACAAAAACGGCGTTGGATTACTCCCTATCAGGTGTCATGCTCCGCTCGACAGGTGTCAAGTGGGACCTGCGCAAAGACGAACCGTATTGCATTTATGATCGTTTTGAATTTGATGTGCCAACAGCGACTGAGGGAGATTGCATGGCGCGCTACCATTTGCGCATGGCTGAAATTGAACAATCTCTGCGAATTCTTGAGCAGGCATTGGAGCAATTTCCGAGTGAAGGCGAAGTCATGGGCAAAGTACCACGTGTGATTCGCCCGCCTGCTGGGGAGACATATGTGCGCATCGAGTCACCGCGGGGAGAAATTGGTTGTTACATTGCCAGTCAAGGTAAGGATAAACCGTGGAGATTGAAGTTCAGACGGCCTTCGTTTACCAATCTGCAAATTCTGCCTAAGCTGTTGCAGGGGGAAAACCTCTCGAACATGGTTGCCATCCTGGGCAGTATCGACATCGTGCTCGGGGAGGTTGACTGTTGATGAATACTCTCTTGCAGCAAGCCCCCTCATGGGGGACCACGCTTTGGTTTATCGTAGCGGCCGTTTTACTGCTTGCCGTCGTGTTGGGATTCGTTACGTACGCTATTTACTTCGAGCGTAAAGTGATTGGGTGGATGCAGCTGCGCATCGGGCCGAATCGAGTAGGACCATTGGGACTTCTTCAGACGGTTGCGGATGTTGCCAAGCTGCTATTAAAGGAAGATATTCGTCCGCAACACGCTGATAAAGCGTTGTTCACTCTAGCACCAATATTGGCCTATGCCCCTGCTTTTGCCGTATTGGCGGTCATGCCTTTTACGGACAGCATTCGGTTCGCTGATCTGGGAATAGGGCTGTTGTACTACATCGCCTTGTCTGGGATCACCGTCTTAGGCGTGATCACGGCTGGCTGGGCCTCGAATAATAAGTACTCGCTGATCGGGGGTCTCCGCTCCGCTGCGCAGATGATCAGCTATGAAGTTCCGCTGGTCATGTCCGTGGTGGGTGTCGTTCTATTGACGGGCAGCATGAATCTCAAAGATATTGTCAACGCCCAGCAGGATGTCTGGAATATTGTTCCGCAGTTTATCGGATTTGTTGTATTTATCATTGCTGCTCAGGCCGAACTGAATCGTACGCCGTTTGACTTGCCGGAAGCAGAGTCGGAGCTCGTTGGCGGTTACCACGTCGAGTACTCCGGTTTCCGTTTTGCGATGTTCATGCTGGCGGAGTATGTGTACATGTTCGGGATGGGTGCCTTGATCACGATTCTCTTTTTTGGTGGATGGTTGCCGATTCATCCATCGCTGGACTTCATTCCAGGAATCGTTTGGTTTATCCTTAAATTTTCTGTTTACGTCTTCCTCCAGTTTTGGATTCGCGCCACGATGCCGCGCTTACGTGTCGATCAACTGATGTCGTTTGCTTGGAAAGTGCTGTTGCCCGTGGCATTGTTCAACATCCTGCTCACAGCCGTAGTGGTTTCTTACCAAAATGGCATGTTCTAGTAGCGACTTGATCGAAAACGACTACGTCCCACTGTTTTCATAGCGCAGGCTTCGCCATAGGCTTACTTCGTCAAAAGCTAGCTTTCGTCAAAAACGTGGTGCAGCCAAGTTCTCAAATCCTGAGGGGTGACACACATGCTAGGACTGGCCAAAGGCCTGGGGTATACATTTAAAAAGCTCACGGAGAAAAAAGTAACCCATTTCTATCCGGATGTGCCCTTTCCAATGCCGCCTCGTTTTCGCGGTATTCAGCACTTTTCTCCTGAAAAATGCATCGTCTGCAACCAATGCGCACGCATTTGTCCGACGGAGTGCATTCAACTGACAGGGAAGCCCCATCCTGATCCGGAGAAAAAGGGAAAGATTATCGATACGTACGATATCAATTTTGAGTTGTGCATTTTATGCGATCTGTGTACAGAGGTTTGTCCCACTGAAGCGATTGTAATGACAAACAACTTCGAGCTGGCTGCCTATAGCCGGGACGAATTGTACAAAAACTTGAAATGGCTTGACGACAATAATACGAACGTCAGGGAGGAGAATTAGCATGACAGGCGAATATGTTGCCTTTTTTATCCTGTCCCTTCTGACGATCGGTGGCGCGGTGTTCATGATCAGCTTTACGCGCGTCGTTCACATGGTCATCTCATTGGGTGTTACGTTTATCAGCATTGCAGGTCTGTTTGTTTTGCTGGGAGCGGAGTTCGTCGGGGTCGCACAAATTCTGGTTTATTCAGGGGCTATCTCCATTTTGATGCTCTTTGGAATCATGCTGACCAAGCACGATGCGAACGATGAGGGAACAGGTCGGACATGGAAAAACCGTTTTATCTTGCTCTTCGTAATCGTTCTGTTCGGATTATTGTTCTGGGGTGTGCAAAATACACCATGGCCTGCGCCACCACCACCTGCAAATGCTCCTGTAAACAATGCAAAAGAAATCGGTATCGAAGTATTCACCAAATTCGTCATACCATTTGAGCTGTTGTCTGTTCTGTTGTTGGTCGCGTTGGTTGGTGCGATCATCATGGCGAAAAAGGAGGGGGATAACGAATGACAGTAAGCATTTCCTCCTACTTAATGGTCGCTCTGATTCTCTTTTGTGTAGGCCTGTACGGCGCATTGACGAAGCGAAATGCAGTCGTCGTCCTGTTATCAATCGAGCTGATGCTGAATGCTGTAAATATTAACCTGGTTGCCTTTTCCAAGTTCGGACTGTATCCATCTGTGACGGGACAAATCTTTACCTTATTCACGATGACGGTTGCAGCTGCCGAGGTTGCCGTAGGGCTGGCGATTCTGATTGCGCTGTACCGCAACAAGGAGACCGTGAATGTAGACGAAATGGACCAAATGAAACGATAAGAGGGAAACCTGAAAAGGAGGACAAAGATGGATACTCTAATGCACTATGCCTGGCTGATCCCTCTGTTTCCGCTTCTTGCTTTCATCGTGATCGTCTCATTTGGTCGCCAATTGAAAGAAGGAGCGGCCATAGTGGGCATTACCCTGACGGCTGTTTCTTTTGGAATCGCAGTGCTCATCTTCTGGGAGAGATTCCAGGGGGGGGGAACTGATTACAATTATGTGATTGATTGGCTGCATATCGGCGATATCGTGATCAACATGGGATTTGAAGTGAATCCGCTGAATGCCATGATGCTCGTCATTGTGACATTGGTCAGTCTGTTGGTCCAAATCTATTCCAAAGGCTACATGCATGGGGATGAACGCTTTCCAGTGTTTTATCAATACCTGGCGCTGTTCACGTTCTCTATGCTGGGATTAGTCATCTCGCCAAATTTGTTGCAAGTATATATTTTCTGGGAGCTGGTCGGGGTATGCTCCTTCCTGCTCGTTGGCTACTACTACTTCAAGAATGAGGCAAAATCAGCTGCCAAAAAGGCTTTTATCGTTACACGCATCGGGGATCTGGGTCTGTTTATCGGGATATGTCTGTTGTTCTGGTGGACCGGAAGCTTCGAGTACGGGGCGATTTTTGAAAGTATCGCACTCGGACGATTGGAACCATGGATGATTACACTAGCGGCGATCCTCATTTTCATTGGGGCCATGGGGAAATCAGGTCAATTTCCACTTCATACGTGGTTGCCTGATGCCATGGAAGGTCCAACACCTGTGTCTGCATTAATTCACGCGGCAACGATGGTCGCGGCTGGTGTTTATTTGGTCGCTGCTACCTATCCGCTGTTTATCGCATCCGATACGGCTTTGACAGTTGTGGCCTATGTAGGAGGATTCACCGCCATATTTGCAGCTTCAATCGGCCTGACCCAACGAGATATCAAGCGTGTCTTGGCTTATTCCACAGTTAGTCAGCTCGGATACATGATGCTGGCATTGGGTGTAGCTGGTGCTGCTGGTTATGTAGCAGGTTCCTTCCATTTGATGACGCACGCGTTTTTCAAAGCATTACTCTTCCTTGGAGCAGGTAGTGTCATCCATGCCGTACATACGCAGAATGTATTCGAAATGGGTGGCTTGTGGAAAAAGATGCCGATTACCGCTTTGACTTTCTTGATCGGTTGCTTGGCGATTGCGGGGATCTTTCCGTTCGCTGGTTTCTGGTCGAAAGAAGCGATTCTGGGGGCTGTTTACGGAGCGCATCGCTACGATTTGCTGTTCATCGCGCTGCTCGCAGCATTCTTTACCGCATTCTATATGTTCCGTCTGTTCTTCCTGACATTTGCAGGGAAGGCACGTGGCAAGCACGAAGCGCACGAATCTCCAGGTGTCATGACAGGCCCGCTCTTGGTCTTGGCATTGCTTGCGGTTGTTGCGGGCTTTGTAAATACACCGTACGCGCCATTACTCTCTGATTGGTTGTTGGCAACGAAAACAGGGACGGCGATCACGAGCATATTTGGGGAAGGCAGTGAGCACGCAGCAGCTTGGTTGCAGATTGTGGCACTGTTGATCTCTATTCTCGGAGTCGTGTTGGCTTACCTGATGTACGGCAAGAAATCCATCTCCTCGGATACGATTCCAGAAACAATGCCGTGGCTCTATCAGCTCTCATACAAGAAGTACTACATCGATGAGCTGTATCACAACGTCATTGTTCGTCCACTTGGCTGGATTGGATTCGTCCTGGATGTATTTGATAAGTACATTGTGGATGGTTTGGTTGGATTGACAGCAAAAATTACCCAAGGAATCGGATCTTTGCACGCAAGAGTACAAAGTGGGCAGATTCAGTCCTATGGGGCAATGGTCATATTCGGTCTGTTACTATTGATCATCGCCATCAGTTTGACGGCCAAGGGAGGTGGACTCTTTGGGTAATATCCTTTTGTCATCACTGGTGTTCTCTCCGCTGCTGGCGATTATCGTCATGGCTTTTATCCCCAGTCGACATGCAGGTGTGATCAAGCAGGTCGGGATTTATGGAACGTTGCCGGCACTTATCTTGGCAGGTTGGATGTTCGGCATGTTTAATTACGAGACAGCCAATCTGCAGTTCGTAGAAAAGCACAGTTGGATTTCGATTCCGATTGGAATGGCTCAGGCAGGTACAGTCTTTGCTTTTGAGATCAACTATGAACTCGGTATAGATGGTATTTCGATGCCATTGATTTTGCTGACGGCGATTATCGGTACTCTCGCAGCAATTGCCTCGTGGCAGATCAAGAAGAGGCAGAAGGAGTATTTTATCCTGTTTCACCTGCTGTTGATCGGTATGTTGGGAGTCTTTGCTGCAGACAATCTGTTTCTGTTCTTCATTTTCTTTGAGCTGACACTCGTACCGATGTACTTCCTCATCGGGATTTGGGGATATGGGGAGCGCGAACAAGCAGCGAACAAATTTCTGTTGTATAACGGAATCGGTTCAGGGATCATGCTTCTGGCTTTCATCGTGATCTTTGTCATCATGCGTACGCTCAATATCGATGAAATTACGGCGATTCTGACGACACCAGGGCATCCGATAACCGAAATCCTTACGCCGGAAATGCGTTTTGGCATCTTCCTAGTGCTATTTATCGCTTTTGCGATCAAGCTGCCAGTATTCCCGTTCCACACGTGGATGCTACGCGTTCACGTACAGGCTCCACCTTCTATCGTCATGATTCACTCCGGTATTTTGCTGAAGATGGGGGCGTACGGTCTTTTGCGGATGGGAATCGGTTTTTTCCCAGAGCAGGCCTATGACTTCTCTACGTGGATAGCCGTTTTGGGCATTATCAACATTTTGTATGGGGCTGTGTTGGCCTTCGTACAAAAGGATTTAAAAATGGTGCTGGCTTACTCCAGTATCAGCCATATGGGTATCGTCTTGCTCGGTTTCGCATCGATGAACACGATCGGGTTTCAGGGCGCGATGTTCCAGGTGGTATCGCACGGCTTTATCTCAGCACTGCTCTTCTTCTTGATCGGTGTCATTTGGGATCGGACGCAGACATCGATGCTCGACGATTTGGGCGGTTTAGCCAAGTCCATGCCGTTTGTCAGCGGCGTGTTGTTGGCAGGCGGGATGGCTTCACTCGGACTTCCGGGCATGTCCGGATTCATCAGTGAGTTCTTTGCCTTCCTCGGTCTGTTTGGTCGTTTGCCAGTAATGGCAGCAGTGGGAGCGATCGGGATTGTCCTCACCGCGGTGTATTTACTCAGAGCGATCTTGAAAACGACTTTTGGCCCTACTCCGGGTAGATGTACAGGACTTGCTGATGCACAGCCGATGGAGGTCATTCCGATGGTAGTCCTATTGGGATGTATTATTCTCATCGGGGTTTATCCGGCAGTTCTGGGGAATCCGATGCAGCAGGCGCTGAAAACGATCGTACCTATCGTAACGGGAATAGGAGGGTAATCCATGGAGGTTAAAGATATTTTCTCATATGACTGGAGCTACCTTCTGCCCGAGTTTATCATTCTTGGCTTTGCTACCTTTTTATCACTGCTGGATCTTTTTGCGGGCAAGCGCCTTGGCAAGCAGGTCATCGGTTGGCTATCCTTCCTGGGAACGGCCATAGCGGCGATCTTTGTGATCATCAATATGAATGCTCTCGATAAGCCATACAGCTACATGATCGACATGATCCGGATCGATGATTACGGTAATGCGTTCAAGCTGATTTTCCTGGCAGGGACAGCTTTTGCCATTCTCATCTCGCTGTCCTATCTGAAAGCAGGAGAAGTCCAACACAGAGGCGAGTACTACTATTTACTGCTGACCGGGCTTCTCGGGGCTATGGTCATGGCTTCATCGGCTGACTTGATTACCTTGTTCGTGGGACTGGAGCTATTGTCTCTCTCGTCCTATGTACTGGTCGGATTGCGAAAAAAATCGCGGCTTTCCAACGAGTCGGCGTTCAAATACGTCGTTTCGGGAAGTATTGCCACGGCTGTGCTCCTGTTTGGGATGTCGTACGTATACGGACTCGCGGGAACCACACATATTTATGAAATCTCATTCCGGTTGGCTGAAGCGGGAATGGCGGGCTATCAGTTCCTCGTCTATACGGCGTTTGCGTTTCTCGCAGTAGGTCTTGCATTCAAAATATCTGCAGCGCCTAACCACATGTGGGCGCCAGATGTCTATCAGGGTGCTCCTACCCCGGTCACTGCTTTCCTGGCAGTTGTGTCAAAAGCAGCAGGTTTCGCGCTGATGTTTCGCGTGATGATGATCTCGTTTTTCAACGTTTCCGATGGAACGGGATCAGGACGGTTCTTTTTCGAAGAGGGAAGCCTCTATTTGGGGCTGATGGCAGCCGCCTCGATGATTATCGGGAACACGATGGCGCTCAGGCAGACAAACGTCAAGCGTATGATGGCTTATTCAGGTATTGCGCAAGCGGGCTATTTGCTCGTGCCGTTTGTACCGCCGACTTCTCTCTTTTTCAGCGAGGTAATCTTCTATCTGTTCGGTTACTTGCTGGTCAGCTTTGGTGCTTTCGCTGTGATTATGGTTGTATCTCGTGAGCAAGAGACAGAGGATTTGAAAGGATTCGCCGGATTGTATCATCGCTCACCAGTGATGGCCATTGCGATGAGCATCTTCCTCTTGTCCTTGGCAGGTATCCCGATTACGGTTGGCTTCTTCGGGAAGTTCTATCTGTTCATGGGTACATTAGTGGTAGAAAACTACTGGCTGGCGGCAATTATGATCATCACCAGCGTCATTTCCTACTACTACTACTTTGGGATTATTCGTCAAATGTACATGCGTCCTGGGACAACCGAAGCACCAATGGTTGTGCCAAAGGGGATTTGGACGTTTATTCTCATCATGGCAATCGCTACCGTATTCTTCGGTGCTTTTCCGGGTCTGGTCACCGACTATATCCAGATTCATTTCAATCCGTCCTTTGATTTTGGGAACATGCTCTCTCCCAGCTCTCAGTGATACTCGTAACTGAATAGCACTTCAGGTACAATAGAAGGGATGGCTCGTAATCGGGCCGTCCTTTTTCTATTATTCTCGGTTGGGCAATGAGGAGGTAACGAGCATGTCACAAGAAGTATATGGCTTGTTGAGCATCATTTTATCGATTGCGTTTATTGGGCTCGCTTGGTGGGCGTTGCAATCCTTTCGCTTTGATAAGATTTTGAAAAAACCAAATGGTGCTCAGGCGAAGCTGTTGCAAATTATTCTTTCCATTGTGATTGGATATGAACTGTCCCGCTTTTTCCTTGATTACTTGGGCTGGTCCCTGACATTCGGGAATTTGTTCAACTAAAAACCCAAAGACGACGATTCGCTGGTATATCCACCCAGCTACATGTACAAAATGAGAAGTACAAAGAGATACATGTAAGCACAGGGAGAGGATATCAATGGGGAAATGGTCTGGTTGGTGCGTGCTGGCTCTATTGCTCGTGATGGGGGCCGTGTATTGGATGCCTGCAGAAGCAAAGGAAGAAAAGCCGGTTGTGACAGAAATGATGAAAGTACTAGAAGAGTCGGGCGCAACGGGTGTATCGGTTCAGGTACGCATGCGTACGGCGATGGGAGAAAGCCTGCTTCCTGAACAAGTAAAAGAGTTGGCGACGAAATGGGCACAACAACTTGAGATTCCGTTTTCCCCAAGCGAGCAATCGCGTAAACACAACATACTCGCATATAGGACTACATACACACAAAACGGCGTGGATCTGAGCTACGAGGTGACAGGAGTGCCTAAAAATGGAGCATTTTCTGTATATCTAGTACTTCAGTTATCTGGAAACCGTGATTCGCTACTATATATTGGACAAGTACAGGAAACCTTCACGAATGCCCTGCAAAGCGCCGACTTTATTCCGCAAATTAGCACTTGTATTCGCGGATTGTACAATGTTAAGATGGGTGTTGACCAACAGGAGGGTAAAATATTGTCGATTTTTGGTACTCTCCAGGCAACAGAATTAGAACGTTTGCAAGATGAGACGGTTGTCAGCATTTCAGGGTATACCCCTATGTGGGAATCATTCATCGCGTTAAACGGTCAAAAGATGAATCTACAGGTGGCTACGCATCGTGATAGCCATTCTGGAACATGGATTACGGTAGGTACACCAATCATCACTGTGGAATATTAGCACGCGGAGGGGTACACATTGGATAAAATTATTGTCCGTGGTGGTAAGGCATTGGCTGGAAATGTAAAAGTATCTGGCGCCAAAAATGCCGTACTCCCTATTATTGCAGCATCTATCTTGGCAGAAGAAGGGACTTGCGTCATCTCAGACGTACCAGGCCTCGACGATGTCCGGACGATATGCGACCTTTTGAAATCGATGGGAATCTCCCTTACATATGATCATGAAGTGCTGACGATCGATGCTTCCAAGCTTACGAGTGTAGAAGCGTCCTATGAACTGGTCCGCAAAATGCGCGCATCTTTCCTCGTGATGGGGCCGCTTTTAGCCAGAAAAGGACAAGCTCGTGTCGCTCTTCCGGGTGGATGTGCTATTGGTACACGCCCGATCGACCAGCACCTAAAAGGGTTTGAGGCTATGGGAGCCAAAATCGAAATCGGACAAGGGTTTATTGAAGCGACGGTAGAAGGACGATTGAAGGGTGCGAAAATCTACCTGGATATCGCTAGCGTCGGTGCAACAGAAAATATTATGATGGCCGCTGCTTTGGCAGAGGGAACCACATTGATCGAAAATGCGGCAGAAGAGCCGGAGATCGTTGATTTGGCGAACTTCCTGAACAGAATGGGAGCAAAAATCCGCGGTGCGGGCACAGGTTCGATCCGTATCGAAGGCGTGGAAAAGATGCAGGGCTGCACACATTGTGTCATTCCTGACCGCATTGAAGCAGGTACTTTCATGGTGGCTGCAGCGATTACTGGTGGGGATGTCTTTGTGGAAGGTGCGATTTGCGATCATCTCAAATCCGTGACCGCCAAGCTTCGTGAAATGGGCGTGGACATTGAGGAGCAAGAAAACGGCATTCGTGTACGCCGCACAGGCCCACTGAAAGCAGTTGACCTCAAAACGCTGCCATACCCTGGCTTCCCGACGGATATGCAGTCGCAAATGATGGCGCTTTTGCTTGTTTCAGAAGGAACGAGCATTGTGACCGAAACAGTATTTGAGAACCGCTTCATGCACGTGGAAGAGTTCCGTCGCATGAATGCAAACATCAAGATCGAAGGCCGCAGTGCCATCGTCGAAGGCGGTTCCAAGCTGACAGGCAGCAAGGTAGCAGCAACTGACTTGCGTGCGGGTGCAGCACTTGTACTGGCTGGGCTTGTTTCTGAGGGAGAGACTGAGGTTTCTGCCCTGCACCATATTGACCGTGGCTACGTGAACTTTACGGAAAAGCTGCTGGCTTTGGGAGCAGATGTAGAACGCGTGGTTCCAGCTCGTGAAAAAGCAGTTTCCGAAACCATCAAAGTAAGCTTCTCTCCTAATTTTGCTTGATAAATGCGTCAACCATATGGCAAAAACGAAAGATTCTCTGCGTATGCAGGGGGTCTTTTTTTCGTTCTCTCGACTCTCTCATTCTCTCGTTCTACCGCTCTGTTGCAGGACATAGACTTTAGTAGGTTATTTAAGACCTTTCGTGTCTAGTACGTAACGGGGAGGATCTCTTGCATGAAACGCTATCTACTCATGTGGTTTATCGCTTTGCCGATCTTGCTCGTCCTGATGCCTGCTGCTCTGGTCTTTTGGTTTTCACCAGAAATAAGCTCTGTCAGTCAGCCTACTGTGGCCGTCCCGGAGCCTGCCATACCGGCGATGAAGGAATCCGCATCCTCTCTGCCGGTTAAGGTGTACCGTACAGAAAAGAAGGCCGTGGAAACATTGCCGCTAGAAACGTATATTACGGGAGTCGTAGCGGCGGAAATGCCAGCCGAGTTCGAGCTGGAGGCTTTAAAAGCACAGGCGTTGGCGGCCAGGACCTATATCGTGCGCCGTTTAAAAGAGGGCAAGTTTGATGATGTGCCATCAGGCGGTCAGGTCTTGGATACGGTGCAGCATCAAGTCTATATGGATGAAAAGCAACGGCGTGAACGTTGGGGAGACCAGTACGAATGGAAAAACAAACGCATCCAGCAAGCCGTTATGGCAACAGCAGGGGTGATCTTGACCTATCAGAACGAGCCCATTGACGCGACGTTTTTTTCCACCAGTAATGGTTTTACAGAGAACTCGGATGAATATTGGGAAAAGCCCATTCCTTATTTGAAGAGCGTTGCGAGTCCTTGGGATATTCAGTCTCCTCGTTATGAGGAAACGGTCGTCCTGTCCACAGTGGAGCTAGAAAAGAATTTGGGCGTCAAGCTCACTCAGGAGGCTTCTACCAGTGGTTCCTGGTATCGGATCGAATCGCATACAACTGGAAACCGCGTAGGAACCATCAGCATTGGCGGCAAAGAATTTACTGGACGAGAGTTTCGTGAAAAGCTGAATTTGAATTCTTCCTCTTTTACGTTGGACTTGCGTGGCAATCAGGTCTTCATTACGACCAAAGGGTACGGTCATGGTGTCGGGATGAGCCAGTGGGGAGCAAATGGAATGGCCAAAAGCGGCAAAAGTGCGGAGCAAATCGTCAAACACTTCTATCAAGGAATTAGTCTGCAAGAGTATAAAAGAGTGATCTCAGCTTAAAAGAAAAGCAAATTTTTACTTTTCCCTACTCTCTCAGGTTTATACGCCAAAATTCTGGCGATACTGAGGGATGAGGTGATGAATAAAATGGAAGATCAAAAAAATCAAAATCAACCGATTCCATTCAAGAAGGCAAGTTCTTGGAAAAAAGTTTTGGGCAAGAAATGGGCGTTTCCTGCAATCTACATCGGCACCGCAGCAATCATTCTCGCTTTTGTGATGTGGTATCAGGGCAATGTCATGGACACGGTATCCAAAATGACGAATGGCACAGATGGCGTGGCAGTGACAACTCCTACAGCTCCTGAGACGACTACACCGCAAAACGAAGAAGCGGTACCTGCTACAAGTGGCGTACAACCACTCGCTTGGCCAGTAGGAAAAGGCGTACAGTACAATGTGGGCATGAACTACTATGATGAGAAAGCCTCCAAGGAAAATCAGCAAAAAGCATTGGTGAGCTTCGACAACACCTTCTATCCGCACACAGGGATTGACCTCGTATCCACGGATGGAAAGGGCTTTGATGTCATCGCAGCTCTTGCGGGTAAAGTAGTAAAAGTGGTGAACGATCCACTTGTCGGCAACGAGATTGAGATTGAGCACGCTGGCAAAATGATTACGGTATATCAAAGTATGGAAAGCGTTACAGTCAAACCAGGAGATGAAGTGACACAAGGTCAAGTAATCGGGTCTGCTGGACGCAACACCCTTGAAAAAGACGCTGGCGCACATCTTCACTTTGAAGTTCGCATCGATAACAAGCCTGTCAATCCAGAGCAATACTTGATTCAGGCTGATACGGAAGGAAAAAATCAATAACCAATGAATGTAGAAAAACACCTGCAAACAACAACAATTGCAGGTGTTTTTTTGCATGTAGTACAAACTGTTGAAAAAAGATGCGGCCGTGCTGGCTTGTCAGGCTTGGAAACGTAGAATATGTGTCCCTACGCACCCATATATTGTATCAGACAATGTAGATACGAGGAGGCGAGTAATGTGCACGACTACATCAAAGAGCGGACCATCAAAATCGGCCGATATATTGTAGAGACAAGAAATACGGTTCGGATGATCGCCAAAGAGTTCGGTGTTTCGAAAAGTACTGTGCACAAGGACTTGACTGAGCGGCTGCCTGAGATAAATCCAGAGTTGGCGAACCAGGTTAAGGAAATTTTGGAATACCACAAAGCCATCAGACATCTTCGGGGGGGCGAAGCGACCAAAATTAAGTACAAACGACGTAGTAAAAAAGTACGAGTAGAACAGGAGGAGAGTGTGTAAGAAAGAATTTCCTTGTCCTCTCACGTAGAAGAGCCTATGATATTAGGTAGAAATGTAACTGGTAATCAGGGAGGACCTTTCATGTTTGGCAAAGATATCGGAATCGACTTGGGCACGGCCAATGTCTTGGTTTTTGTAAAAGGCAAGGGAATTGTCCTAGACGAACCATCTGTCGTGGCAATAGACAGTAAAACCAGAAAAGTTTTGGCCGTAGGAAATGAAGCCTATCGCATGGTAGGCCGCACCCCGGGAAATATCGTAGCGATCCGACCTTTGCGAGAAGGGGTTATCGCGGATTTTGAAATCACAGAGGCAATGCTGAAGCATTTCTTAAACAAAATTGGTGGAAAGAGCATGTTTGCCCGTCCGCGCATTTTGATTTGCTGCCCGACCAACATCACCTCTGTTGAGCAAAAGGCAATTCGCGAAGCGGCTGAGCGCAGCGGTGGAGCAAGAGAAGTATTTATCGAAGAAGAACCGAAAGTTGCCGCAGTTGGGGCAGGTATGGACATTTTTCAGCCGTCCGGTAATATGGTAGTGGATATCGGTGGGGGAACGACCGATGTAGCGGTATTGTCGATGGGCGATATTGTCACGTCTTCCTCCATTAAAATAGCAGGCGATACATTCGATGTGGCTATTATGCGTTACATAAAAAATAAATACAAATTGCTAATTGGAGAGCGTACGGCTGAAGATATCAAGGTTCAGATTGGAACCGTATCCGGCGGACGCCAGGACGAAATGGACATTCGGGGTCGAGACATGGTAAGCGGCTTGCCGCAAACGATTACCATTCGCTCCAATGAAGTCCAGGAAGCCCTGGCTGAGTCGGTGAGTGCGATTGTACAAGCTTCAAAATCTGTTTTAGAACGAACGCCTCCGGAGCTTTCTGCCGATATAATTGATAAGGGTGTTTTCCTGACCGGTGGCGGCGCATTATTGCACGGTATTGACGAGATTCTGGCAGAGGAGCTGAAGGTTCCTGTGCTGGTAGCGGACGAGCCAATGATGTGCGTTGCAAAAGGAACAGGAATGATGCTGGACTATTTGGACAAGGTGCCGGCTCACTCGAATAAGCGATTATTCAGGGGGTAAGATTTACGTGATCAGAGGCTTGTATACGTCTGCATCTGGCATGCTGGCTTTGCAAAACAGGCAAGAATCGCTGGCGAACAATTTAGCAAATATCAATACACCCGGGTTCAAACAGGACGTGGGTGTCATGCGTGCATTTCCGGAGCAATTGCTCTCACGCATGAATGATCATGAGGGACTGGATGTTCCGGGCATCCCTACTATGCCTGGACAGCCTGCCATTATCGGGCGTTTGCACA
Source organism: Brevibacillus schisleri (assembly GCF_055685845.1). NCBI lineage: Bacteria > Bacillati > Bacillota > Bacilli > Caryophanales > Paenibacillaceae > Brevibacillus > Brevibacillus schisleri. Next base: position 6,124,303 of record NZ_JBVNDM010000001.1, on the reverse strand, counting down.
CAGGGGTATACATGTCGGAGGCGCTACCGAATTTTGCGCAGGGGGATATTGAAGAGACACGCAATCCGTATGACCTTGCGTTGATGGACAATATTCAGCCAGATCAGAATGGCAATGAGCGGCGGTTGTTTTACAGTGTGGCGCGGATTGAACAAGCAAACTTGGCACAGCCAGTGCAAGAAGAGGATATTCGCTACACACGGAATGGCAACTGGAGCGTGAATAACGCTGGTTATCTGGTGACAGCGGAAGGGTATTATGTTCTGGATAATCGGAATCAGGCGATTCGAATCAATAAGAACGACGCAAGTAATGCACAGCCTAACGAAAATGCCGGCAAGAATGTAAAGATTGATGAAAAAGGCAAGTTGTGGAATGAGTACTTTAACAGTGGAACGGGCGAAACAGTACTCGATGATATGAACATTGAGCTTGGATTGAATGTTATTACGGATCCTTCTAAGCTGATGCGGGAAGGCAATAACGTCTTTCGCTACCAAGGCGATTTTGCCATTCAGGGAATACAGGCAGCAGAACAAGATGATCAGGATGCACTTACTAGAGGAGACTACGATGTTTCAAAAGTCAAGGGACGCTATGGAACGCAACAGGGATGGCGGGAACGCTCAAATGTAGACCCAGCCCAAACAATGACGAGCATGATGAGTGTCTTGCGAGCCTATGAAGCTAATCAAAAAGTAATTACTACGATCGATGGTACGTTGGAAAAGGCTGTTAATGAAATTGGTCGAGTAAACGGATAATAGGAGGGGAAAGGATGCAATCACTAAATATCTCTACATCAGCAATGCGCGGGATTCAGCAAGCATTGGACAATACGGCCAATAATCTCGCGAATATAGATTCTGCTGGTTATCAGCGCCGAGTCGCATCGTTCTCTGAACTACTTTCCGATTCAATGAACGAGCAGCCAGCAGAAGACATCGTGAATCGAAATTCCCCAAAGGGGATTCGAATCGGCAGCGGTGCTCGCCTTGGCTTGTCCAAGTTGGATCTCTCGCCAGGAACTGTCAAGGTTACTGATGTGCCAACGGACTTAATGATTGAGGGAGACGGATATTTTGCTGTGAGTCGTCGAACCATGATAAATGGAAACCTTCAAGAAAAGTTCTATTTTACTCGCGACGGCAATTTTAAAGTAAGTCAGTATGGTACTAATAATGAATTTGTTTTAACCAATTCTAATGGGGATTTTCTCATTGGAGATAATGGCGAACCTATTACGATCCCGGATCCAACAAAGCCTTTTACCATTAATTCTGATGGTGGCATTGTAGTCGGTGATGATCCGAATCCGATCAATACGATTCGGGTTTGGAAAGTAAATAATCCAGATCAGTTGGAGCAAGTAGGTAAAAATTTATTTGATGCTGAGCTTGACTCGGTTAAGCAACCATCTGATAAATATGTCAATGCCATCGATGAAGGTATCGCTAAAGTTCGCCAAGGCGCACTGGAAGGTTCCAATGTTAGCATGACAGAGGAAATGTCCCAACTGGTGAACATTCAACGTGCGTATCAATTGAACTCACGTGCAATCGGCATCAGTGATCAAATGATGGGCATTGCCAACCAACTGAGAAGCAGATAAACCCATATCATTTCAACATGACGGAGGAGAGGAGCATGGAACAAGGGAAGAGCAAACGTTTCCCGCGTCAGACCGAAGAGGTTAAGTCAAAAGCAAGAGAGCGGGAACGGAGCGGCAAAAATTGGCGGCTGAGAGTTGCCAAGATGGTGCTGGTCCCACTCCTGCTGTTTTTCTCACTGGTCATTGGTCTGATGATCGGTTACGGTGGGGTTGGCAAGAAGCCAATGTCTGATGTATTCGATCCAGGAACCTACAAACATATGTGGGATTTAATGTTTGAAGATACGTAAAAACGAAGCTGGACAAGCCCGAACCTATGGTTGGGGCTCCTATTTTTTCGAGGACTTGTTGTGGTGTTTGTCCACGGAGTATAATAGGTCGAGTGGTTGAAAAAGGAAGTGACGATTTGAATACGGAGGGATGATGTCCGTGAATCTTCCTAATTTGCTTACGATCTTTCGCATCGTGCTCATCCCTTTGTACCTGTATGTCTTTTTTTCGGAGTTTCCGTATCATGTTGAAATCGCTTTAGGCATTTTGATTTTGGCGGGAGTGACCGATGTTGCGGACGGGTACATCGCGCGGAAGCATAAGCTTGTGACCACCATCGGAATGATGTTAGATCCTCTGGCAGATAAATTAATGATGCTGGCGGTCATCGCCTCATTATTTTTGACGGATCGAATCAGTGTATGGGCCGCCCTATTTTTCTTTGTGCGCGATCTGGCCATGATAGTAACAGGAGCTGTTTACCATTTCCGTGGCAAAAAAACTGTCCCGGCAAATGCCTATGGCAAGCTGACAACCGTTCTTTTGTATCTGGTCATTCCGCTCGTTATGTACCGTTATGAGTACAGTGAAGCGATACTTTGGTCGGTTATAGCGTTCTCCTTTATTGCGAGTGCGATTTATCTGGCAAAGGCTCGACTATTGAACCGCGTGTAAGGGTTCCTACACGTTGAAAAAGAGCACTTCCGCTTTTGGGAGGAAGTGCCCCTTTTATCTTAATCCCGCTTGTCCGTTTAACTGGGGCGGGAGTTATGTATATTGTTTCGTTGGTCAAAGGGTATTCATGCATAGACAAGTCTAGTTAAGTATGGAAATGGAGCGATACATAATGGAAATCAAAGCGCCTTTGGATATTATGCAAATTCAGGAAATCATCCCGCACCGTTACCCGTTTTTGTTGATAGACAAAATTGAAGAGCTGGAGTTAGGAAAAAGAGCAGTTGGAATTAAAAATGTCACGGTAAATGAACCGTTTTTCCAAGGTCATTTTCCTGGTTATCCAGTCATGCCTGGCGTCCTTATTGTGGAAGCGTTAGCACAGGTTGGAGCAGTAGCGATGCTCAGCATGGAGGAACATCAAGGAAAAATCGGGCTGTTTGCAGGTATTGATGAATTCCGTTTCAAAGATCAGGTGAAGCCGGGAGATACACTGGTACTAGAGGTTGAGCTTACTCGTGTACGTGGTACCGTCGGCAAAGGGCATGGAAGAGCACTGGTAAATGGGAAAGTAGTAGCAGAGGGTGGATTAATGTTTGCCCTGACGGCAGGAAATAAGGCACATTCATGATCATCTTGAATGTGCCTTTCTTTTCGGGTAGAATGGCTAATGGGCAACTCCATGCATTGAAGGTGAAGAAATGACCAAACAGGTCGCAACCATATTAGATGTGCCATTTACGACTCGCGGTTTTCGTGAGACTGTCGATCATATAACGGAGCGCATACAAGGCGGTCAAAAGACTCACGTGGTGACAGCCAATCCGGAAATCGTCATGGTAGCGAGAGAGAATCGCGCTTTCCGTTCTATTGTAGAACAAGCCTATGTCGTTCCAGACGGAATTGGAATCGTGTACGCTGCTAAATGGACGAATCAGCCGATTTATGAGCGCGTTACCGGTGTGGAGCTTCTGGAAGCGCTCATGGCGAAAGCCGATCAGCATCAGTGGGGCGTTTATTTACTCGGCGCCAAGCCAGATGTCATTCATTTGGCAAAAGACAAACTGAGTGCTCGTTACCCGAACGCCCGAATCGTCGGATGTCGGGATGGCTATTTTCGCCCAGAGGAAGAAAGTCAAATTGTACAGGAAATTGCCGAAGCGAAACCGCAGCTCCTGTTCGTCGCGCTGGGTGCACCCAGACAAGACGAATGGATGGCGAAGTATCGCGATCAGTTAAATGCCTCCCTGATGATGGGGGTAGGCGGAAGCTTTGACGTCATTTCCGGGAAAGTGAAGCGCGCTCCCGAGATTTGGCAAAAACTGCATTTGGAATGGTTTTATCGACTTGCTTCTGAGCCTTCCCGCTGGAAGCGTCAACTGGCTATTCCTCGGTTTGTTCTAACCGTACTGAAAGAAAAATGGAGTAGCCGTTCCTAGATGCATCCGTAGAGAGGAGAACAGTCGATGTCTACACTAATCCTCGGATTTCTGACTTCGCTGATCATATCATTTATTGCAACACCGTATGTAAAAAACCTAGCTGTAAAAGTAGGAGCAGTGGATGCTCCGAACCAGCGCAAGGTACACACGCGAATCATGCCACGTATGGGTGGCTTGGCAATTTATATCGGTTATCTGGTTGCGTTCTTCCTATTTGTCCCGCATACAAGCATGTCGGAAATGCTGGGAATTTTCATCGGAAGTACGATTGTTATGGTCGTCGGCATGCTCGATGACAAATACCAGCTCTCGCCAAAATGGAAGCTGCTCGGACAGCTAGTCGCAACAGCGATTGTCGTCATACCTTTTGGCTTGAAGATCGGCGTCGTGAATCTGCCGTATAGCGGAAGCATTGATTTTAGCAGTGGCTGGCTTGTCTGGCTCGCGATTCCGATCACGATGTTTTGGATTGTCGGTGTAACCAACGCAGTGAACCTGATTGACGGTCTCGATGGCTTGTCGGCAGGTGTGTCAGCAATTGCTGCAGGGACAATGGGTGTCATGGCCTTGTTGATGGATGATTACAAGGTATCGGCCTACTGTTTCGTGCTCCTTGGAGCGATCCTGGGCTTTCTCTACTTTAACTTTCATCCGGCTCGTCTGTTCATGGGCGACACCGGTTCGCTTTTCTTAGGCTTCAACCTGGCTGCACTATCCATCATGGGCTTTAAAGAAGCGTTGTTCGTTTCCTTTATCATTCCAATCGTCGTGCTGGGTGTACCGCTCTGGGATACGTTCTTCGCCATCGTGCGCAGGATCGTGAACAAAAAGCCGATTTCGAGCCCAGACAAAGGGCATTTGCATCACTGTTTGCTGAACATGGGTCTGTCGCACCGCTCGACTGTACTCACGATTTACTCGATCAGCATTTTCTTCGGGACGATGGCGATTCTGCTGACGAAGACGACAAAGTGGACTACGATTATTGTCATGGTCGCGCTGCTGATAGTTATTCATCTCGGAACAGAGATCGTTGGACTCGTTAGCCGCCGTCACCGTCCACTGATTAATGCGTATCGACGGATCAAAATTAAACAGACAGAGCAACAGCGTCGGACGAACTAAAAACAAACAGAACCCTAGCATCTAATGGTGCTAGGGCTTTTTTTCGCCAAAATTTAAGGGGAAACACTTAAGTGCAGAAGGGAATTGTCCGATAAAGATAGGGAGATTTACATTGTCTCATTACTAGTGTGGGACACATAAGAGGTTTCATAAATAAACGGAGAGGTGAAAATATGAACAAGTCCTATCAACAATTCCGTCGTTGGCTGGTCATGTGCCTGACGATGATGTTAATTGTTACAGGTATGTTGCCAGCAATGCCAGCTTCTGCGGCGCTGGGTTCCAACTGGTCAGGTTTCCAGACACTACCTGACTATGTTGTGACACCGACACCACCTGCTACTAATGGCGATGGTAAAAGTTATAGCACACCGATCAAGACCCTAAGCAAACTGATCCATGGAGTCGAACTTACTTACACCGATAGCACCAAAAATGGTCAAGGCGTAGACGTACTGATTGATAATGTTCTACTTGCGAATAATCAACTATTCGATAACAGCAAAATTAAACTGCCAGATTTTTATTTGAACAGCAGTGGAGCAGTCACAAAAGTTACAGTGAGGCCAAAAGTAACGGTTGATGCAACGAAAGATACAGCAGAGATTTTCTTCCAGTACTCACCAAACCCTTCTGCTCCAGGTGTAGGTCCGCTAAAATTTGATAATGGCGGAGATGGTAAACATCAAAGTGCCCCTATAAAGGTAACAAATCGAACAGTAACGGATTTGAAATACGAATATACTGTTTCAGACAAATTGGATAAAACACGGGCTGTAGAGGTTCAAGTAAACGGCATAACCGTTAGAACTGTAACCGGTTCTTCTCGAGGTATCTTGCCAGATATCGATCTATCTCCTGGACTGAATGCAATTCAGTTGTTTGCGCCGAATACAGGAGAGCGCGCTATTGTCTATTACGAGTACAACTCGCAGAACAGCCCAATTTCCATTACCAACTTCTCTGGAGGAACGACAGCCTATACCCCAGTGATTTATGGAGACTCTACGATAACCTTAGTTGGTACGTATGGCAGTGGAGTAACAGGAAGCAGCTTGCGACTGAAGCTGATCACGAACAACGGCACTTCCATTCAAGACTTGGCCAATACTGCGCCAGCGATTAATGGCAGCAACTTTACATTTAGCAACATTGGCTTGAAGCCTGGTCTGAATCAGATCGCTTTCTATGAAAAAGTAGGAAACGTAACAAAAGAGCACTACCAGTTCTATGTTCAATACAACAACACACCACTTGTCAGTGACTTGAAAGTAAATGACACACCGCTGAACGATCCGAATGTCAACACTAGTCCAACTTATATCACGGTTCCATCACTCAACCGTCTGAATTTGAATCTGGACGGGAAAGCGCTCAATGCAGATACCGTTGAAGTGAAAAACCTGCGTACAGGTGATGTAGTTAAAACACAGGTGAACCGAACTGGTTCATTTGGATTGAGTGTACCATCCCAGCTTGGTGAAAATACTTTGGAAATCAGAGTCTTTAACCAAAATAAAGAGGTAGGTACCTTTGTCCGTAAGCTGTTGGTCACCACTACATCCTCTGGAAGCTCAGATCAATTTTATAAAGTAATGTTGGGGGCAATACCACTTTTGCCTAACCAGCAAGCGACGATATCAGGTCCTTCTTCTTCTTCTGCTATGGAGTTGAATGGCGCCGCACTGTTAAAATTTGTAGACATTGCTGGTGAGCAACAGTTCCAGGAATTTAAAATTACCATCTCCGAGGGTGCGACGAAAAAAGAATACAAGAATGCAGACGGGGTAACCTTTACTCCGATTGGCAACCCACAAAGCGGATTTACGGAATATGCAGTAAAAATGTCGGTGCCAGCGGATAGCTTCGTAGATGGTAAAACGTACAAAGTATCTTTGAGCTATCAATACCTGACAAAGGCTTCGGATAATACTGTAACGTCTCCATCGGGTTTCATTAATGTTGCGAATTACGAGTACGAATTCAAATACTTGGATAGCTCTAAACCGAGCATTTCACAAGTGATTAATTTGGCAAACGCACAAGTATTGTCTCCGACGGCTACGAATATTATTGTTGCTTCACCGTTGGAATTGAAGGCAGTTACAAAAAATATTACAACTCCTACTAATGCAAAAATTACGTATAACGGCCAAGCATTGACTTCTGCCGACTATGTAATTACGCCAGCAACATCGCCAGCGAAAGATGAATTTACACTTACCCTGAAAAAGCTGCCACAGGGTCAAGGGAAACTGGTCATTGACTATGTAGAAAATTCAAATTCGCTATCTGTTGCTTATACGCTGGATATTCGCATTACTCCATTTGCCCAAATCACTTATGTAGATGCAACTGGACAGGTACGCAGTTTTGAAGACGGATATCAAGTAAAGAGTGAGAATGACATTCGAAATCTCGACGGGAAAGTGTACAACTATGTTTTGAAGAATGATAACATTGAGGCAACGTTAAACGGTGCATCTATCGAGATTTCAGATATTATTACTGACAAGGGCACATTCCTTATTAAGAAAGGCGTGCTTAAATACAAAAAAGGCAACAACGTCCTGAAAATCACCTTGAAAGACGATCCAAAAACAGTATTCACCTATAACGTTTCTTACAACTCATCCAAGACGCCATCTGTCGAGGATGTGAAGCTTGAAATTATATCCAATGGTGAAAGTGAAGAACTGACCAAGAAAGCTGGAGATGCATCTTATAAGACAGGTGCCAACTTCCTGACTAACTTGAGCTTTACAGTAAATGATGCAACACATGTCTACATTGAAAAGAACGGGAAGCGTATCAATGATTTCCGCTACAAGAGTGGAGATTGGGACCAAGATACGACGAACCAAGAGTACGTAAAAGCACGCCTCGAAGCAGCGTTGAATAACGATTTGGAAGAATTGTATGATGATCACAACATTGATTCACAATCTCGCACCCGTTTTGAAGGGAAGATGAGCACGAAGAAATATGGCGATCTTGTAGAAGAAGTACAAGATGCTGTGACAAATGCCAAAGATCAGGAACAGAAACTGGCCCTCTTCCCACTGACGCTGAAAAAGGGTGGCACGACAGTCTACACAATCGTAGCAGAAGATGACAATGGAACTGTCATTCGCTATGACATCAATATCGATCAGAAGTATTCCAGCTGGGAAGTTTTGTCCCCGGTAAAAGCAAAAGAATCCGATCCGCACATTATCGTGAATAGCAACAGTGCAGTGGTGAAAGTGTTTGCTGAAAATGCGGACAAAGTACTGTTCGGCAAAACAGAAGCAAAAGTAACCAATACAAGCAACCCTGACTTCTATTACGATGACAAACAGGGCAAGACCATACCAGAGACTTATTATGTGTTTACGTCAACTGTTCCACTTAAAAAAGGTCTAAACACGATTAAGTTCTCGGTTGTGGTAGGCGGTAGCACCTATAAAGACGAAATCAAAATTTACAATGCGAGCTCGACTGTAAATGGTGCAGAATATCGTGATGTATTAGGAAAGAAAACCACATTCAGTGTATTTGACAAGCAGTTTGAGCTGAAGTTCCCGAAAGGTACCGTCTTGCTGTCGCCGGATGATAGCCGTGCTGGCCAAGAAGTGAAGAATCCAAACGGAGATATTTTTGTTGATGTACCTCTATACTTCGGTATGGCAGACCGGACAACAGGACAAATAAACATCGACGAGGATAATCTGGAAGAACGACTGGTACTAGAAGCAAACTTCAACTATGCAAGTCCCCTGTACTATGTAGATGCAGGTGATACAGAAGCTCCGGGTGGTCGTGATCCATACTTCGATGAAGGCGATGCGGAAGACTTCAAGAGTCGTTGGCAAGACAATCTGGTTCCTAGCCTTCGCGGTACAATTACCATCAAATACGATCCATCCATTGTAAACGCAGCGAATAACATCCTGACCGTTTTCTACCACAATGGGGATGAATGGAAAAATATTGGTGGCGTAGTGAGTACAAGCAAAAAGACTGTTACCGTGCCGTTTGCTGGTTTTGGTTATTACATGGTCATGAAGACGAGAGAAACATACGATGATGTCATCGGACATGATTTCGCTCGTGATGCAATTGAGACGCTGTACGCTAAAGGAATCATGCCAGCATACAGTGGAAGCAGCTTCGGCGCTAACCGTGACATGACTCGTGGCGAATTTGCAACGATGCTAGTCAAAGCGATGGATCTCCCAATTAACGCTGGACCATATCGGGATAGCAACGAGCGTGATCCGTTAGAACCGACCTTTACCGATGTTCGTCCGAATCGCAATTCGTGGGATTATGAGTACAAATATATCGAGACAGCTGCTCGTGCTGGGATTATCCGTGGAAAACAACCCGGCTACTTCCGTCCAGATGAAAATCTTACTCGCGAAGAAGCTGCAATCATGATCTCACGTGCGCTTAATCTCAAATTGGGCACACTCGATGCTTCCAAACTGGCTTTGAACAAAATGTTCACAGATGCCAAAGACGTTAGCTACTATGCAGCTCCATCCGTACTTGCTGTCAGCAAGGCGAAACTGATGAACGGCGAAATAGATAATCCAGGTGAGAAAAAGTCAACCTACAGCTTCAAACCAACAAACAACCTGACTCGTGCTGAGATGGCTGTCATCACTATTCGTGTCATGGTCCAACTCAAAAAACTGCCTAAGCAGTAAGCCGAGATATTTCGCCATATATAATAGAAGAAAAGCTGAAGAGGTCATCGCCTCTTCAGCTTTTTTCATGGAGAAACTACTCTTCTTCAACATCGCCAACCGCGTCTACAGGAACCTCCACATATTCCTTTTCTCCCAGCACGATCTGAGCTTGTCCATTCGTCAAATCAACCATCCGTGCGACAAACTCATCCTGGTCCCCCTCAGGGATCAACACATGCGCAGTCACCTTGTCTGTAAAATCCGTACCACTCACGCGATGTTCGCCCAGACGCAGTTCGTTCTCGACCTTGCCCCACCATGTATAGTCCACGCTGATAGAGATCGTCTGATGCAGCGTGTGCACCACGATCTTTGCAGCCTTCAATGCAGTGACGGTTCCAGCTGTATAAGCCCGAACGAGTCCACCGGCCCCAAGCTTGATTCCGCCGAAATAGCGAGTGACGACTACGACCGTATCCTTCACGCCATTTTTCTTGATGCATTCTAGGATCGGCTTGCCTGCCGTGCCGCTAGGCTCTCCATCATCGCTCGAGCGCTGAATCTGATCGTTTTCGCCGATGACAAAAGCAGAACAGTTATGAGTAGCGTCCCAGTGCTTCTTTTTGATCATCGCGATAAATGCTGTCGCTTCTTCCTCGGTGGTAACTCGCTGGGCATATCCGATAAAACGGGAGCGCTCAATGACGATATAGTCCTCACCGTAGCCAGCGATGGTTTTGTATTGGGTAAGCATCGTACAATCACCTCAAGAAAAGGATAGCATGCCAAAGAAATGTTGGCGAACACTGAAATGTTTTTGACACATAATCGTAGTACTCTATGTGGTGCTTGTGGAATAAAAAAGGAAAGGGAGGAGTTCCTTATGATTCCCTTATGAAAATGCTGGTATGGCATAATTTTGCGTGTGAGAAGGATAACTCTGTGATATAGTGATCTTGGGACAAACCACATATTTAATGTGGTTAATAATTTTATGCTCAATATAAAATGAAGGAGTGGAAGTCAGTGAATTTTCCATATTCGAAAAAGAAATGGATGTCTATCAGTTTGGCGGCATTATTAACAACAGCCCTTGGCGCAGGAACTTTGACAGCATCTGCGAATACAGGCTCCGATCAAGCAAAGGCACCTACGACTGTACAAGCGTCTACCGATAAAGTAGCAGCTGAGGCAGGCAAAACGAATACGACAACGACTGATACTGCCGCAACAGATGAGTTGACGCTGGAAAAAGCGATTGAACAAGCCTTGAAAAGCAACGTCACATTACAAAATGCTCGTTTGGATGCGAAAAATGCAGATATTAACGACTCGATCATCTATAGAAGCACGGCACAAATGACAGCAGATATGCTGGATTCCTTAGATGCTGCGCAAGCAAAGTATGTGAGAAGCGCCCAAAGTGAAATGACCAAGAAGCTGAATGCCCTCGCTGTTAAGTCTACAGAAGGAAAAACCAAGTTAGGCGCACAAGATGTCTATTACAAACTGATTTTTGCTCAGGATGACGTGAACCTAAAAAAACAAAGCTTAGACCGTGCTGAAGCACAACTGAAAGTAGCCAAGGCTGCATTTGATGTTGGGACGAACGCGAAAACAGACGTCCTTGAAGCGGAAATGGGCGTAGCTGGTGCAAAAGCTGAGTTGACGAACGCGGAAAATAACCTGGAAATTGCCGTGATGAATCTGAATGATTTCCTCGGCGTTGATCTTCAAAAAGAATGGAAAATCGTCTCTGCCAATAAAAAAATGGCTCCAATCTCGATCACCATGAAAGATGCCGAGAAGGAGGCCCTCTCTAAACGCTTGGAGATTACGAAAGCAGAAGAAGAGCTCAAGCTGGCAGAATTGAATGTGAAGCTGATCGCAGAGTATACGGCGGCTTCAACTCTTTCTGGTCAAGAAGCTCGCAACAACGTTGAGAAATCGAAGATTGCCATTGATGAGGCAAAACGTACCGTTTCGAAGGACGTTGCACAGGCATACCTCAACCTAAACGCAGCTCGCGAGGCGATTGACTTCCAAAAAGCAGCAAAAGATTCCGCAGCTGAGAGCTATCGCTTGAAAAATTTGCGTTATGAAAATGGACTTGCGACGACTTTAGAGGTTATTCAATCGGAAGAAGCATTGTCTACTCGTGAGAATGCGTACCAAAAAGCTATCCTGTCTTACAACTTGGCTGTTGTAAACTTTGAAAATGCATTAGGAAATTAACCTAATTCAAGCAAAATTATGAGGTTTTGAACCAAATTGGAAAAAGGTTCAGTCGTGACAGCTCGCCATATGTCCCCTATAATACGGATTGTGGCGGATGTCACTTCGTACATAATGGACAGGTGAATAACGAACCACGAAAAAAACTTTAAATTTTTTTCGAAGGCGCCGCAACTTTTGATTCGCTCAGGCGTTTAATAGGATGTCACACGAAAAACGGGGAATTGTGTAAAAAAGATTCACGAATTCTAGCAGTTGTGTTACACTAGTGATTGTTGCATTTTACACAATACTGAATATACTAGAGATTTTTAACACAAAAAGCGAGGCTTTCCTGCGAAAGGAGGTGACACGCGCTTGCAGGATTCGGGCTTTAAAAAGAAAGATAGATTAACAACAAATATTCCCCAAGAACAATTTGTTTATACTAGAGGAGGAGAACACAAGGTTATGAAAAAGGTCGTTAACAGTGTATTGGCTAGTGCACTCGCACTTACTGTTGCTCCAATGGCTTTCGCAGCAGAAGAAGCAGCAACTACTACAGCTCCAAAAATGGACGCTGATATGGAAAAAACCGTAAAACGTCTGGAAGCTCTTGGCCTGGTAGCAGGTTATGGCAACGGCGAATACGGTGTAGACAAAACTATCACTCGTGCAGAGTTCGCTACTCTGGTTGTTCGCGCTCGCGGACTGGAGCAAGGTGCGAAATTGGCACAATTCAGCAATACTTACACAGATGTGAAATCTACTGATTGGTTTGCTGGTTTCGTAAACGTAGCTTCCGGCGAAGAAATCGTAAAAGGTTTCCCGGACAAATCTTTCAAACCACAAAACCAAGTTACTTATGCTGAAGCTGTAACTATGATCGTTCGTGCACTGGGTTATGAGCCATCCGTTAAGGGTGTATGGCCTAACAGCATGATCTCCAAAGCTTCCGAGCTGAACATTGCTAGAAGCATCACTACTCCTAACAATGCAGCAACTCGTGGCGACATCTTCAAAATGATCGACAACGCTCTTCGCGTAGACCTGATGGAGCAAGTTGAATTCGGTACTGACATTCGTCATGAAATCACGAAAGAAACTCTCCTGACTAAATACCTGAAAGTTACTGTTCGTGACATGGAATGGGCTCAAGAAGCTGGCAACGACAGCGAAGACCTGCCATTGGTAACTAACGTACCAGCTATCGGTCTGGGCAAAATCAAAGCTAACGAAGTTACTTTGAACGGTAAAGACGCTGGTATCGGCAACACTACTTACAAAGTAGCTGACGGTATCAACGCTAACGATTTCGATGGTCAACACGTACAAGTGTGGATCAAAGACGACCGTGAAGACGTAATCGTTTGGATGGAAGGTTCCACAGACCAAGAAGTTATCATGGACCGCGTTGGCGAGTTCACTCTGAAAGGTAAAACTTTCGAAGATCCAAAAGATCTGAGCAACTCTGATCTGGCTGATCTGAAATTGGAGCTGGATGCTAGCGAAAAAAGCTACCGCTTCAACAAAAACACTAAAGTAACTTACAACTTCACTCGCTTCAACGATCCAGTTGATGGTTTGAAAGAAATCATCAAGGACAACGCTGATGGCGGATTCACTTTCGGTGCAAAAGTTGTTCTGGACAACAATAACGAGATTGCTTACATCCACGTTATTGACGACCAATCCATGAACAAAGAAGACGAAGGCGTTAAATACGGTTCCGAAGTTATCTCCAAAATCGATGCTGATAAAAAGAAAATCACGAACCGTGATAACGACAAGTTCAACGACCTGGAAGACAAAGAAGAAGGTAAAGACTTCTTGGTATTCCTCAACGGTAAACCAGCTAAATTCAGCGATCTGAAAGAAGGCATGGTTTACAGCGTATACTACGCTGATGGCGACGAAGACAAATTGCTGGTATTCGCTACTGACACAGTAGTAGAAGGTAAAGTAGACAAAGTTGTTAGCCGTAACAACAACGACTACCGCCTGACTATCGGCGACAAAACATACCGCGTTTACGAAGGTGCTACTTTCTCCGATGACGGTAACAAAGATGTTCAAGACATCGACAAAGACCACTGGGATCTGGTTGACAGCTTGGACGACGAAACAGTAAAACTGTACCTGGATGCTTCTGGTCGTGTTCGTCACATCGAAACTAAGGATGCTATCGACGATCGCAAACAAAAAGCAATCGTTACTCGTTCAGCTGTTTTCAACTCCAGCAAAGACACTTGGGATTTCCGTGTGTTGACTCAAAAAGGTAAGGAAATTACTGTTTCCCTCGAACCTAAAGATATCTATGACTTCGATGGTAAAAACTTCTCCAGAGACAACAAGAATGAAGATGATCTGGAAGACATCCTGGTACCTAGCAAAGACAAAGACACTCTGCTCTTAGAAGTAACTCTTGATGCAGATGGCAAACCAGGTAAAGTTGAATTCCTGAAACCTGTAAAAGTTGAACAAGAATCCGGTAAAGCTTGGGATGACCTCGCTGATGAAGACGACGACATGGTTGGCGACTACGAAGTTACTGACAAAACAGCTGTCTTCAACATGACTGGTAAATTGGAAGAGAGCAGCAAACGTAAAGAACTGAAAAACGCTAAAACTGCGAAGTTCAAAGACGTTGCTGACGAAAACGACCTGTCTGTAATCTACACTGTAAACGATAAAGACGAAGTAGAAGCAATCTTCGTTGTTGAAGGTGATGGTTTGACTGGTGATGCTCACTACGGTCAAGTGATCGACTTTGGTCGCAAAGGCGGTAAAGACACCATCAGAGTATGGGAAAAAGAGAAAGATAGCAACAAAATCGTTGAGAAAGAATACAAACTGGATGGCGATCAAGACGATCTGAAAGATGAGGACATCCGTCGTAACGACTTCATCGCATTCACAGTGGATTCCAACGACGAAGTTGTTGTTGACGATGTAGTTGAAGTAGTTAACAAAAATGCTAAAGACATGCTCGCAGAAGTAACTGACGAAAAAGGCATGAAAGATGCAAACATCGACAAAATGGTCGTTGGTTTGGTTTCTGATGTAAGCAAAGACACCATCACTTACAAAGATGCTGACGACAACAAGAAGAAAGCTAGCATCAAATCTGCTACAGTTTACTTCGATCTGTACGATGACTTCGGTGAAGCAGATGGCGTTAACGAAGGCGACTACGTTGTAATGATCGACAGCGGTGACATCTCCGGTACTAAATACGACTACGTTCTGATCGTTTCCGACGAGAAGACAGTTCGTAAAGACAAACTGGAAGATGATGCTGAAGCATTCTTGAAGCAAGAGCCTTCTGAGCCAACAAATCCAGATAAATGGGATGCAATTCCATCTAGCTTCACTGGTAAAGCAGTAAGCAGCGCTGGTCTGTATCAAGTAGTTGTTGAACTGAACAATGGCGTTACTCGTTCCGATGTTAAAGACTTCGCTCTCTACATCGAAGGCAAAAAAGTAGACAAATCTACTTACGACATGATCGAAGACGGTAACGGTTGGAAAGTTCAATACTACGTTCAAGACGATTCTAAAGTAACTAAAGGCGAAGTCAAAGTTACTAACGCTAAAGGTGAAACCGATACAGCTTCTGTTAAATTCGAAGAAGCTTAAGAGTAACACTTTTATCAAAGAAATATAGCAATGGGAGCATAGAGGGGGGATATCCCCTCTATGTTCTAAATGCCCTATAAAAATAGAACTTCCTATCAAACTTACGGAGGGGTAGTACGTGAATAAAAAAGTAGTCCTTTCAGTTCTCTCGACTGCAGTAGTAGCTAGCATGGCGGCTTCCGCTTTTGCAGCACCTAAAGCGGGTATTTACATGGGCGGAAACGTCAAAAAATACTATTCTACTGATGTAGTATTGAACATGACCAAAGAAGCTAGAAAATCTTACTTGGAAAATGTTCGCCTTGCTGGTCCAAACGCGGTTGTACAAGTTGACAACCAAGGCCGCGGTGCTTTCCTTCAAGAGATTCTTGATGAAGGTCGCGCAAAAGCTTATGAAGAAAAGCTGGTAAAAGAAGATTTCATTGACCTGTACGATGTAGTAACTCTCAACGGTACTACTTCCGGTACAGAAGATGCAAAATCTAAAGTTGACCCAGCTCCTACAGGTGACCTGAAAGTTGAATCTGTAAGTGCTATTAACTTGAAACAAATTGTTGTAGCTTTCGATAAAGAATTGGATCAAGATTCTGCGACAACTTTGACTAACTATACTTTCACTGGTGGAACAGGTGTACTTGGCGGTACTCCAGTATTGTCCGCAGATAAAAAATCTGTAACGTTGACACTGACAACCGCTGCTACAAACCAAGATACTGCTACTTTGGTTGTTAAAGGTGTTAAATCCGTTAGTGGGGCTACAGTAGCTGATACTTCCAAGTCTATTTCTTTCTTGGATACCACTCTTCCATCCGTAGTATCTGCAAAACTGACTGCACCAACAAAAGTTCAGATTAAGTTCTCTGAACCAGTAACTGCAACAACTCTTGCAAATGCTGCTTTCTCTATCGACAACAACACTTACTCTCTTGGTGCTGCACCAATCTTGGTACTTGGAACTCTTGATACTGTTGAGATCACTCTGGGTTCTGTATTACCAAATGGTCAACACACAATTAAAGTTAACCCGGCTGGCACAGCATCTGGTAACCAAATCAAGGACTTTGCTGGATTTGCTGTACCAACGACAGATGTCAGCTTTAATTATGTAGCTGATGCTGTAGCACCTGTTGCTACACTCAAATCTGTTACTCAAACTTCTGCAGAAATCACCTTTGACAAAGCTGTATCTTTTGCTGGCGCTGGTGTGCTGAACACAGATTTCACTGTATTCCATACCATTAATAATCAGCCTAGCTACAAAGGAAATGCCTCTATCGCTGCAGATGGTAAGACTCTTACAGTTAGCTTCACAACTCCACTTCCTGCTGGAAGCGTAAGTATTTACCTAAACAACACAACAGACGCAACGAAGCAGTTGCAAGATGCGTTTGGAAACAAAGTTGCTAATAGCACTTTGACTGCTACAATTACTAACGATACAACCCCGCCAACTGTGACTGCAGTTAAAGCAGTAGACAGCACGCATGTAGATGTAACTTTCAGTGAAGCAGTTACTAATGTTGATCCTTCTGATTTCACTTTGAAAGATTCTACTAACGCCCCTGTATCGGTAACACAAGCACTACAACAAGGTACTACTAACACTTACCGTCTGACTACTGGTACTTTGAATGGTGATACTTATACCTTGAGCATTAAAGCAGAATCTATCACTGATACTGCTCTTGTACCAAATAAAATTGCTGCATACACTACTACCTTCACTGTTGCTGATACAGCTGCTCCAACAGTAACTGGAACTGGCTCATACTCAGCTGATCTGAAGAAAGTATTTGTAAGCTTTAGCGAAAAAATGGCAACATCCGGTGCTGGTTCAGTACTTGACGTGAACAACTATCGTTTGGCTTCTAGCACAGGTACTAACCCATCTGCTCTTCCAGCTGGTACTACAATTAGCATCGGTGCTGATGCTAAGAGCGTAGTAATTAATTTCCCAGCTCCAGTAGCTAATTTGGGAACCGGCAACTTGGCAGGTGTGCTTGTAGGTCAAGTTCGTGACCTGGCTGGTAACCCAACCGCTAGCTTGTCCAACATCGTTACTATTGGTACAGCTGATCTGACTGATGCTAGTATCGTTGCTGATTCTGTAAAAGCAATTAGCAAAAATACTATTCAGTTCAAAGTGAATACAACCCTGAACGCTATTGATGTTAATAAATTTAGCATTGATGGTGTAGCAGCAACAGGTGCAACTTATGTAAATGGTGCCGGTGAATCTACAGTAACTGTAACAGCTCCTGCTAATCAATGGAAAACAGATCTGTCTGATTTGGCTGGAAGTGCAATCCAAATCGCACAAAATGGTCTTACTAATGATCAAAACGTATCTAACGGTAGCACTATCACTATTGCAAATGGAGCGGTTGCAGATTATGTTGCTCCAACCATTGCAAGCCGTGAGATTGCTGATACAGGTGCAAACGGTAAGTACGACACTGTAACAGTTACATTCTCCGAAGCTCTGCAAGCTAGTTCCGTTGCATTTGATGCATTCACAGTTGAGGGTTACACTGTACTCGACGTTAATGTAGCCGGAGATAAAGCTACAATTAAATTGAAAGAACTTACTTCTAATGATGTAGGATCTTCTGTTAAAGTACAACTTGTTAAACCCGTACGTGATGCTTCCGCACAACGTAACGAAATCGCTGCAGAAACCTCCGGAACAGTTGCGACTGACGTAACTCCAGCGCCAAACAATGCTCCAACGGTAGTAAATGCACTGAATGATACAACAGGCACAGTTGCTGGTGGTGTAGTAACAGTTGACGCTTCTAACACTTTTGCTGATGCAGATAGCGATGCTCTGACTCTGACTGCAGCATCCAGCGATAACGCAATTGCAACAGTTACTGTAAACGGAATGAACGTAGAAGTTACTCCAGTTGCTGCAGGTACTGCAACGATCACTGTAACTGCTAACGATGGTAAAGGTGGCACTGTCACTGAAACCTTCGACATCACAATCTCTTAAAAAAATCACGAAACGTTACTTCATAAACTTATTTGAGTGAAAGAAGTGGAGAACGGCCCCTAGACAACTTTCAAAGCGGTCTAGGGGCTTTCTCTAATTGTCCTGTAAAATATACTGGTGTAATCTCAATCCATGAGAATAGCCTAACCCCTCATGTACCTAATCCTCCTTCACGAAAAGCAGTCCTATACCAACTCCCCTCATGAATTCAGGTGAAGTCGTACTTGCTGAGATGCAAGGGGGCTCTTTAAAAGTTGACTATGGTCAGGGACAGAATCCATGGTGATTCAAAACTAGATAGCTGTTGTTAGGTAATTAAGCGCTAGGGGTTTAACAACAGGCGATGCACCCCAGATCGTGCAGACGAAACAGGAACAATTCAGGCTGTTAAACCTGTTTTTCTCGGATTGTATAGTGGGGACCTAAGACCAGCAAACTAGAGATAGACAAGGTGGACCGTTTGAAGTCTTATCTGAAAAAGTGGTTCACACCGGTGAGGTTGATAAGATGGCAGCGGGTTCATAGTAGTATGGATGGCATGCCATTTGTACCTGTAGTGGAAACACAGGCATGGAGAGGAAAACTGGCGGAGAGCGATCGCATCCATTGAAGATGCGCCGTGGACAAAGCCATTCCAGAACATTGTAGACCTAATATCTTTACATATAAAAAACCTCCCAAACCTGATGCAAGCCGCTGGTTCAGGAGGCGATGTTCAACCAATATGTTGATCACTTATACGAAGAGAATACTTACACTTTACCAATTAAGGTACTGATCTCTCTCTCATACCCATACCGCTTGAAAAACTCAATCAAAGCCACAGCAAAAATATCTCGCTGGCTAATGTTTTTCTCTTTGCTATATTCCCGCACTAGTTGGTCTAGTGTATTTGTCATATGGACGGACTTCGTAACGAAAACGCCAGGCACCGCATATCGCGGAACTTTACCTGATTCCGAGCCAGGCACAATGAGATCGATTAGACGGCCTCTGTTGCGCTCTAGCATCTCGAGTAGGGAAAGATACTGATCAAGCTGATTCGAAGGCGTATGACCTACTCTATTCGTTATAGAAGGCCCTTCTTGTTCTTCCAGAGAGTGCTCCATAACTTTCATTTCTGACTCGCTATATTTCCTTTCCTGTTCCTCAAGTTTCCCATATTCCTTCACATAGTTCTTCGTATCAGAACACCACTTGTATCCTTTTGCCCTCATATATGTTGCCAGCTCCCGATGATCCTGAAAGCCCATACGTTTGGCAATCGTCTTCGCATCTGCTCCTTCTTTCTGAAAGAGAGAGAGAATCGTCGACTCCATCGAAGACTTCATTAAATCCTTGCTTGGATCCCACTTCTCAGTACTTGTATGTATAGGTACATAGGCTTGTTTATAACGATCCCACATAAAGTTCTTGCGACGCATGTATATATCTAACGTCTTGTAATTCTTATGTCCCAATTCCTTCGCTAGCTCATCTCGCGTTTTTCCCTCAACCATGCCGCGCAATATCTCATTGACACGCTCATCATAGATTGGTTTTTTCTCTGTACGTATATCCACTCTCTACACTCCTATATATCTCTCTTTTAAAGTGTTTGGATATTTTATACACTCACCTACAAGTGGTTGATCGCATCTCGCAGCTGATCTAAATTGGTGTGTGTATAAACACTGGTTACGTTCAAAGATGAATGTCCTAGAAGTTTTTGTATTTGAACCAGATTAACATCCTTTTTTACTAGTTGACTTGCAAAGCTGTGGCGGAGGATATGAGCTGTCACTTTCTTGCTCCACCCTAATCGTTTGACGGCTTCCGTAATTTCTCGATTTACGTATACCGGAGAAAGTTTACCTGTTTTTTTTGTACAAAAAAAACGATTGTAATCAGAATTAGGTCGATGATGAAGTACATATTCTTTCAACACCGGTAGTAAACGAGGGGAGATGGGAATAAACCGATCCTTGTTTCCCTTACCCGCCACTACATGAATTACTTGTTGATCCCATTTCACTTCATCGACTTTCAGGTTGAGACATTCTGAAATTCGCATACCAGTCATGTATAGAACCATGACGACGAGTCTAATGAGTGGGTGATGAATTTCATTAACCAACTCGTCTACCTCTGCTTCTTCCAAATATGTTCTTTCTTTTTGCTGTACCTTTATTTTCTCAACGGACAATGCAATATTCCGGGGGACCCATTCTTTTTTCTGAGCATAAGCAAAAAATGAACGGAAAGTATGAAGGTTTCGTTGTCTACTGACAGGAGCATAGGCTCGTTCTGTTTTAAGATATAGAAGAAAATCTTCAATATCCGTTACCAATACTTCGTCGATGTATGGTTCGCAGTTGTATTTGCCTTCCAGGAAACGGGTGAAGTATGACAAATCCTTTTTATACCCCGTAATCGTTTGTTCACTCCGGCCAATTGAAGACAGGTATTGCAAGAAAATATTTATCGCTTGAGTTAAGACCATTTGTCTCAAAACACCACCATAAATGCCAGTGTACTCAAGTAAAAAGAGTACCTGTAAGGTAAGGGCAATACTTTAAGTATAACCGTTTTTTGGATATTTAAATACAATAAAACAAAGTGTTTTGTCATTGAAAATATTATAACTTTTCAGCTACATTCAATCGAAAAATGGAAGGGGCTAGTGCATGACTACGTTAGTCCCTTCCAGCATTTGCAACGGATTACAAATATTTTTATAACGGTCAAAAAAAGACCCCGTACACATTTCTGCGTATGGGGTCTTTTTCAACTTCCCTTGCTCTTTTGATAGAGCTTATGAAGTAATATTTCTTTACTGAGTAACAACAATGTTAGCTGGAACGGACAAAACGTTTCCTGCAGCATCTTTCACATCGATCGAAGTCAATGCTTTCAGAGAGATACCTTTTTTGATTTTGTCTGCATCAACTTCTGCAATTGTTACTTTAGCAGTATTTGTTGCAGTTGCATCAACAGCAGCATCTACATTCTCAGCTGTAGCTTGAGATTTACCTTCAATCAATACTTCGAAATCAACTTCTGCTCCACCCAGAACAGCTTCAGAGAATGTCAAAGTGATTTCTTTTGTTCCAGTCAACTTAGCAGAAGTTACAACTGGAGCAACGTTCTCTTTCAGTTCGACTGTGTTAATGTGGAATGGCTCCATCACTTTAGTAGAACCAAGAGCTTTCACATCAGAGATGTTGATGTTGCGAGTACCAGTGAATTCGTTAGAACCAGCTTTCAGGTTCAGAACAGCAACTTGAGTAGTTGCTCCATTTGCAGTTACTGCTGGCAGCAATGTTACAGATTCAACAACAGCGCCGTCAATTTTGTAGTTAGCTGCATTCGTAGCAGATGCTCCGTCTACTGCTTGGTCAAAAGTAACTTTTACTTTGTTGTTATCAGTACCTTGCTCAACAGCAGTTACTTTCACAACTGCATCACTAGCTGGCACACCATCTTTACCGCGGGTAAATGTCGCTTTAGCATCTTCTACAGCTACATCTGCAGCGCTAGTTACACCAGTGAACTTCAGGTCGAGGTTGTATGTAGCACCCTCAACATCAGTAGC
Source organism: Brevibacillus schisleri (assembly GCF_055685845.1). NCBI lineage: Bacteria > Bacillati > Bacillota > Bacilli > Caryophanales > Paenibacillaceae > Brevibacillus > Brevibacillus schisleri. Next base: position 6,102,081 of record NZ_JBVNDM010000001.1, on the reverse strand, counting down.
TACGTCACCCAAGAGAGCATCGAGGTTTACGCGAACTACTTTCTTGTTAGTTGCATCTTGTTTAACATCTGTTTCAGTTGCAGTGATTGTGTTCGTGATATGGTCTTTTACGAAAGTACCAGTACCATTTACTTTACCAGTAGCAACTTTAACATCTTTATCAAATGTCAGTTCAAGATATTGCTTGCTATCAGTAGCGTCAACCACTACATTAGAAGAAGCAACTTTCGGAGCTGTTGCATCTTTTGTGAACACTACAACTTTGCTAGTGTCTGCACCAACTTCACCGCTGAGGTCATTGAATTTTTTTACAGTGACTGTTTTAGCACCATCAAGTACAGCTGGAGCAGTTACAGTGTAGAGAGTAGCATCTGTTGCGTCTTTAACCACGTTAGCTGCATCAACGTCTGTTCCCTCGATGGAGATTGTTGGGTTTGCAGCAAGTTGCTCGGAGAACTTAACAGTGAAAGTAGTTGCTCCTGTTTGCGTGATTGCAGAAACTGTTGGAGCTACTCCGTCCAAAGCACCTTTAACCATAGTTACAGTTGCAGGGTTTGGAGTGAGCAGGTTGCCCGCAGTGTCTTGCGCACCAATGATTGTCGCAACTACTGTTTTGCCAGCTGCGATATCAGAAGTCATAGTGAAAGTCACTTTATCAGCACCAGCGACATGATTGTTGGAAACACCAGCTGCAACTGGAGTACCGTCAGCATATTTGTATGTTACAGTACCGATTTGTTTAAGTGGCTCAGAGAATGTAACAGTGAAAGTGCTAGCAGAATCTTTTACAGTGGAAACGATAGCTGGAGCAGTAGTGTCAGCAGCGAATGTTACAACTTCATCGTATTTAGCGAAAGCAGAGCCATCTTTAGCTTTGATGCCATCGATAACTACGTTGTAACGCTTAGAAACTGCATTTGCTGTAGTTACAGTCAAAGTTTTGCCGTCTTCGCTCAGTTTACCGGACAGAGCACCAGCGTCAACGCTATCAATTGTTTTCATTGCTACAACATTAGCGAGCAAAGCACCGTTTGCATCAAACAAAGATGTTCCATCAACTTCTTTGTTGAATTTAACTTCAACAGTTGTACCGTTAATAGCACTAACCCTTACTATATTTTATAATTGTTCACCAATTCCAGCAAATCACGTCCTACCAATATTTTCATAGTATCCATGTTACCCATCATTTGTAGAAAAAAGGAATATGGAAGTAGATAATTGCTAAGTAATGGAAATCCCCACAATATGGAAGTGTATTTTTGCCTTTGAAAGTTGATGTTTTGAAAAAATAGCAAAATAAAACTGGTAAAAATAAAAAGGGCCATTCTATTAACGAATAGTTCTCTAAACTAGTAGTAAAAGCTTATCCTTGGGTAGGATAAGCTTTTTGTTTTTGTTGGTACGAAAAATACATATACAAAAAGGTATGGGTGGGGGCAATAAACCATCCAAGAATTTGCAGGCGGAAGAGTCAGGAAGAATAGATCTCGGAAATTAGCTTACTTATAAGAAAGAGCCTGTCTCGTTCGGGATAGGTGTATTTGGCAAGTAAAAAGTGCAGAGTTCGGCAGCCATTTTGTGCATAGCCTTGCCAGGCTAAATTTTTATTATTAACGGTGGGAAAGAGCATGCCGAAGGCGATAACTCTCTCCTGTGAAAGCTACGATGTGAGCATGATGCACAAGACGGTCAATCAAGGCAGCGGTTAAACGGTTATCTCCGAAAACCGTATTCCATTGGCTGAATTCCAAATTCGAGGTAACAATGACACTGATTCGCTCATAACATTCTGAGATTAGATGGAAAAGTAGGTCAGCACCATCCTTGTGAAACGGAACAAATCCTAACTCATCTAAGATTAGTAAATCAGCATCCATTAATTCCTTCTGAAATCTCGGTAGATTGCCAGCATGAAACTTGGTTTGCAAAATGGAAACCAACTCTGCAACCCGATAAAACCTCACATTTTTCCCCTGTTTACACGCCTCTACACCAATTGCCGTGGCCAGATGCGTCTTTCCTGTGCCTACGGCACCCAGCAAAATAACATTTTCCTTTCGTTCTACAAACGAGCCTCTCTTCAATTCCTCAATCGTTACACTCTCAGGTAGCGAAACCGACTCGAAAGAGTACCCTTCAAAAGTCTTTATTTGCGTAAATCTTGCTTTCTGTAACAATCGTCGGATTTTTCCCTGCTCACGGGAACTTCGTTCCGCTGATAGAACCGCATGAAGAAACTGAGTTGGGTGTTCAAACGGTACTTGATCATAGATATTCATGACATGTGCTAATCTCATCTGCTTGCATAGTTGACGTAATTCTTCTCTCATTTTCGTACCTCCGTCCGTTGAAGTTGATCATATCTCGAAAGATCTGGCTGATACCCAACGAAAACAGACGGTGTTCGATTGTCTTTCATAGGTGTTGGGATTATCTCTGGATGACGTAAACGGTACAGAACATGCTCCAATCGACTCACATCATCCTGCTTTTCTTGCGTAAGGCATCTTTCGATCTCCTCAATTTGGTATGTTCTTAGCATTCGAATGATCCAGCCGATTCTTGCTTTGCGACTTTTTCCTTCCACAGATTGAAGAAAAGCTTTTGTTTGGCTGGGAAGCAAAGCAAGGACAGAACTGTAATCGAGAGCCTTCGGCCTATTATAAAGTGGCTCCAACAGCGTTTGCAGATCAATTGGGATCGGCTCGTCTATATATCCCCTTGGTAGTGAAATGAGGACTTCATAGCTGTCATTTAGTACGTCTACTTTGTTCCACCAATACTTCAGCCATACTCGTTCGTGAGAACGGATAGATGGAACCTTTAACGTTTTTTGATCAACGAGAACTTCACCGTATCCATTGGCTTTTACGGATTCTAAACGGAAAGCCTCGTAAGGTACGAGAGGAAGTTCCAAAAGCTTGATTTTCTCTCGCTCCCAAAGCTCTTGCTGTAAGACTCCCTTCGCATAATGGAGTCTTTTCAAATCCTCAAAGGCTTGCTGATTGATAACATACTGTAGTTGTTCCAAATCATTGGCTACAGGTAATGGAACACACCAATTTCTTCGTGCATAACCAACTTTATTCTCAACATGTCCTTTTTCGTTTCCCTGAGCTGGATTACAAAATACAGGCTGGAAGCGATAGTGAAGAGCAAATCGTTGAAATTCGTCTGTAAGCTTTCTCTTTCCATCGGTTCCTACAGATACAACTGCCGCTGAAAGATTGTCAAACCAGATTCGATTAGGCACTCCGCCGCTCATCTCAAATAACCGCCGTAACCCTTCCAAGAAACACTCGGTGTTCTCCTTCGGAGTAACAAAAACAAATGCCGCGTTGCTGTAAGGGTAGGAGAGGATCAACATTTTCCGCTCTACCAGTTCACCGCCAATAATTGCTTGAAATGTTCCAAAGTCCGCCTGAGCTTCTCCACCTGGATGTTTTAAACGAATATAAGGTTCCGATTTTTCGATTTGCAGTTCTAACTTCCGCTTGGCAACATAGTACCGTACGGTACGATCTGATCCTGCAAAGCCAAATTCGGAAACAAGGCGATCATAGATACGTTTTGCCGTGTGCCTCTGCTTTTTGGGGCGGGTTTGATCTTCCATAAGCCAAGTATCCACTTGCTCACGATAAGCTTCCATAATAGGGAATTTTCCTCGAAGAGGACACTCTTCTTTGTTCCAGTCCGAACAATCTGCATATTTCTTTGCTGTTCTCCAGTTAACACCAGTTTGTTCTGCTATCTGGGAGATCGATTGATCTTTTACGTCCCGCAAGTATTTGATATAGTATTGTTGAGCCATTGCCAGCATTCCTTTCATCCCTCTCCTATCTGTTCCGCAAATAGAAGAGTAGGGGGTTGTTTAGTTAGCTGGCAAGGCTTTTTTCATGTTCGGAAATGGTCTGCACTTTTCGGTTGCCAAAGTGTGTACTTTTATTTTGCCAAACACAGGGATAGGCTCTTTCCTGTATTCACATAAAAAAGAACCAACTGCACAAGACAGTTGGCCAAAAAGAAATTCCCCAAGTTATTTGTTTAGACCCTTACATTTTATCAATAATAAACAACGTTGTAAACTTTAACTCATTATGGAAATGTTATACACAAAATCTCTGGCATCTCGATAGCATGAAAATTTTTTCTTCATTAGATATGCAACGAAGACAAGGTGAGCGCCCAAAGGCGTTGGCACAGTATAGACGGACTAAGAAACGCTCCTAGAGGCTGTGAGCAAACCAGGCTCTCCGTTTTTGTCCCACCGCCCATCCTTCCATTCCTTGACATCGCATGCTACGTACGGGTATCCTAACATAACTAACAGTACGAATTGCACTGTGAAAAGGTTGCAAAAACCGTTTGTTTTCAGCTTGGAATGCCAAGTTTTCTATGTTGCAAAAGGATGTCACTATGCTATAGTGGATGACGAATGTTACTATATATAGATGTAGAGAAAAGTTGGGAGCGACGATATGTTATCCTTCTTGAAGAATTTAATGGGGAATAAACCAACAACTAATGAGGTGCGGGAGCAGGTTCAGGAGGAATCGATTCTTTCCGCTGCTGATACCGAACAGTCTCATCAGGAAGCGCAACAGGTACATGAGGATTCAACTGGCGTCATCACCACACTCTCGCTGCATGAATTGTGGGAGAAGCAGTTGGGGGCGCAAGAGAAATACTCGCTCTCCTTTATGGCTCAGGAACTGGAACCGTTGCAACCAGGGAATATTTCCTTGGCAGGGACTTCACTCGTTCCGCATGACGATGGGATTGAAGTGGTAGCATTCGTCCGGAACAGCACGGACCGTCCAATCAGCCTGAATGAGATGACGCTGGTGGTACTGTTTGGGGATCAGGAGCTGTTTACCCGCCAATCTTTTGATTTGAGTGAGCTCGGAGAAATTCCGCCGCGTTCTGCAAGACCGTGGTCGTTTGTATTTGCGAGAGAGCACTTTTTACAGGTTGAAGTTCTTCTCGTGAACTGGAAGATCGCTTTTGAAATGGCGGAGAAGAAAATGGTTCTTCCACAGCAGCTGGAACTGGAGGAATCCTGGATTAAGGCGCTGACTGATGAGCAAAAAACGTCCTTAATTGAACTAGCGAAGAAACTCCCTGCTCTAAATGAGGGAGAAGTAAATATACAGAGCGTGCAGATTCGTCGAACAGAAAATGGTGCCCTGAATGCGATGCTTTTAATTCGGAATGGCTCTACTCAGTCACTGTCCATCGAAAAGTTGCCGCTGGCGCTCTATGACGCAAGTGGGGATAAAGTGGCAGAAGGTCTGTTTGAACTAGGAAGCCTGACTGTAAATGCAAATACGAGCAAGCCGTGGCTGTTTATTTTCCCACCTGAGAGCATTCAAAAGGAAGAGCTTGACTTGTCCCGTTGGAAAGTGAGCGTTCCCCAAGGAGCTTAATGCAAGAGAGCAAATTTGCATGGGCTAGTCAAAAAAGTTTATCATGATAAGAGAAGCTTCGTTCGTGTCCGGACGTTTGAGGAGGTAGCCTATGTTTTCCTTTATGAAGAATTTTTTAGGTAAGGATCAACAGGATCTGAAAAAAGATATTCAAGAAGAGTCTGCTATCGATGTCGCTGAATTGAAAAACACCGAGGTCGAAATGGAAAGCAGCGAGCAACAGGAAGAGTCTGTAGGTGGAGTTGAAAAAATTCGTACGGAATTGTCCCTGAGCCCGATTTGGGAGAGCGAGCTGGATTCCGAGAAAAAGTATACGCTTCGCTTTTTGCAAGAAGAATTGCCAGAGATGCGTAAAGGCATGATTAGCGTAACGGGTTTCAGTATGATTCCCCAGCCAAATGGCATGACTGTAGCGATGTTCTTCCGTAACTCGACAAATAAGCCAGTGCGGATCAAAAACGTTGGGTTAGCGATTTATCTTGATGATAATGCGTTTGCAAGGATCAAGGTGGATTTGTCAGATATGGGCGCAATTCCACCGCATACCAGCCGTCCATGGGAGGTATTGTTCCCGGAAGAGAGCTATCTGCATGAAAACTTCACCTTTAACCGCTGGAAAGTGGTTATGAAGGCTGGTAGAAATTCGCATGTATGGCCGCGTAATCTGGAGCTCGATCCTGAAATGGAAAGCCGCATGACCGATCGCCAAAAGGATCGTTTAGAAGCGTTGACGCAGTCTTTGCCAATGATTCCGATTAATACCGTACAGGTTACAGGCTTCGACATCGGAATGACAAAGGAAGGACATTTGGTAGCAGCGATGCTCTTCCGCAATGGGATGGCCCATGATTACCGTCCAGATGAAATAAAACTGACGATTGCTGATGCTAATGGTGATCTGGTAGCAACAGGTGTACTCGACGCAAGCAGCATTAATGTGAAGCCGGGTTACAGCCGTCCGTGGATGATTGTATTCCCGCCAAATTTAGTGAAAAAGCCTGATGCCGACCTGAAAAGATGGACGCTTGAGGTAGAATAGGGCGCAATACTTTTGAGGTTGGGAAAGAGGAGGTTGACTTATGAGTTGGTTATTGGAAAATTGGTTTGGTTCCAAGGAGAGCTTGGAGCAAGTACGCGAAGATATTCATGAGAATCTTCATAGAGAGTTTTATTTGGGTGTATCCGGATTAGAGAATCCGCAGCAATCTGCGAACCGTGTGGAATCCAAGGAATTGTTTTTGGTGCTGAACGGTCCGTGGGATGATCAATTGGACGAAGCCGAGCATGAGCTCTTGCAATACGCGCATGATGAAATGCCTCCGGTTGTTCGTAACGAAGTAGGTATCATTCCTTTCTTTACGCAGGTTACCAATGATGGTTTCTTGGTTCTTACCTACGTTCGCAATGCGACTGACCGCAGTATTTTGCTGCAAAAGCTTCCGTTGTCTTTGGTGACGGAGGATGGAGAGGAAGTCGCGAGAAAGACTTTTGATCTGATTACATCTGGTCCAGTGATGGAAATGTCCAGCCGTCCGATGGAATTCATGTTCCGCTGGGATGAGTTCGACCGTATTCCTGAACAAGAGGTTCCATTGAAGCTGGCCTTTATCAAGCCGGAAAAGCACGAAGTCGAAGAGAATCAAAACTTTAATCTGGGTCTGAGTGCAGATGAATCCAAGCAATACATGCAGCAGGCAGCAGAAAAGGCTCCGATTGTAGAGGGAGAAGTAGACTTGCAAGTCCTCGACATCAAGCCAGGTGAAGATAACGGCCTGAAAGTCATCGTTGCTTTCCGTAACGGTCTGGCAAAACGTCTGGAGTTTACTGAAGTGCCGATTATCGTTCATGATAAGGATGGCGATACCGTAGCACGTGTACACTTTACCCTGGAAAACATGAAGGTAGAAGCAAATAGCCATCGTATATGGGCATTTGATATTCCGTTCTCCTCCATTAAAAAGGAAGAGGTAAATCTGGCGGAAGTTACTGCTTTTATTCCAAAAGCTCAGCAAAGAAAAAAAGAAAAAGCTCAGGTAGCACCTGAAGTGGAAGACAATAAAGGTTTGTTACAGTAAGGAGAAAACCCTTTTTGCCCATGGTGAAAAGGGTTTTGTACTTTTCTAACGTTCCAAATATTGGCTAATCAGGGTTGCATGTCTCCCTTTTCATCCGCTATGCTAGGACGAGAAGATAAATACCTGAATTCCTTTTAGACTGCTGATTTTGCAGGGGAGAGAAGGAAGGACTGTTTTACATGAAAAAATCAGTGAACATGTCAGTAGCGACTGCGATAAGTGTCGCACTACTGATGGCAAACAACCAAACAATCTACGCTGCAGCACCACCAGCATCGAATGACTACTATTTAAGTAACCAGCTTCATTTGAGTCAGATTAGAGCTCACCAGGCCTGGTCAGTCGTAAATAGTAATGAACAGATTATCATCGCGGTCCTAGACTCTGGTGCGGATTATAAGCATCCTGACTTGAAGGACAATCTTCTGCCGGGTGTGAATCTGGTCAATCCCGGGAGATCTGCCCAGGACGATAACGGACATGGAACAGAAGTAACTGGTGTACTGGCTGCTAGCGGGAATAACAGTATTGGTGTATCCGGTGTTTTGTGGAATGCCAAGATTTTGCCGATTAAAGTTTTGGCCAAAAATGGAGATACTACGGTGCAGACTCTTGCTAAGGGTATCAATACTGCCTTGGATCGTGGTGCCAAAGTCATTGTGATGTCTCTCAGCAGTATGTCCTACTCCAAAGAACTGGCGAATGCTGTGCAACGAGCGGAAAGAAGCGGAGCGGTTCTGATTGCAGCGAGTGGCAATGAGAGTAGCCGAGTGGCCTATCCGGCAGCTTATCCCACGGTGGTAGCAGTAGGGGCTGTAAGGAGTAACAATGAAGTGCTGTATCAAAGCAATACGGGACCTGAGCTTAACCTGGTAGCGCCAGGTTTCAATGTTTATACGACCAAGCTAGGGGGGAAATACGGTTCCTTTAGCGGTACTTCAGCAGCCGCACCACAAGTAGCGGGTGCAGCGGCTCTCATACTAGCTCGTCATCCCAAACTAAGTCCATTTGATGTAAGACAATTGCTTTATCAAACGGCTACGGACTTAGGGGAAAAGGGATGGGACCGGAAAACGGGCTACGGGTTGTTAAATGTCGACAAGGCAGTTCGGACGTCCTTATCCTATGACTTTTTGGAACCGAATAATCAGACGTACTCAGCAAAGGCGTTTCCGATCGAGTCTCAGATACGTGGAAATTTGGGACCAAAAGATACGATAGACTGGCTAAAGATGGACATCCCTTACGATGGGAAGGTCAGTTTTACAGCGTCAGTGACATCCGGTATTTCTTCCGCGATGGCAGCTACCTTTTACCCAGAGAATCGTCCGCCGATTACACAGTACTTCGGAAATGGGGATACGATAACTGTCCCGGTCAAAGCGGGGAAAATGAATATCCGGTTAATGCGTAACGGAGGGGTCAACAACGCTTTTACCTACGTGCTGACGAGTAAGTTTACCATCAATCCGGACCGTAACGAACCGAACGATACGCAAGAGACGGCAAGGCCGCTCGTAGGCAACGAAATCAGTGTAACAGGCAATTTTCACGATGAAGGGGATCAGGATTGGTTCTCCTACTATGTTCGTGAATATGGACATTTGGATGTCACTGTTAGTCCTGATAACAAGCGTGTCGATCTATTGCTGAGTATCGGTAAACAAGAGCTCGGTAAAAAGATGGTTGTCTGGGACCCTACTTACGATAATGGAACAAAAGACAATCCGACAGAGCGCGTCCAAAAAGAAGTGTCACCAGGCAAGTATTACATCCGTGTGAGTGAGTACAATCGCAATGCGGTGAATGGCGAGTATCAGTTAGATCTGGGATACACACCAGTAAAAAAAGATTTTAATGAGCCGAATGACACCTATCAAACAGCGTCTCCGTTAAGCGGTGGGACAGTGATGTCAGGCACGATACCGACAGCTACCGATTCCGATTGGTTCCAATTTACTGTGAATAGTGAATCGTATGTGACGTTCCGAGCGCCGTACATTCCTGTCGATAGCGGCTTTCGTTTCGCGCTCTACAGCGATCGAAACATGAACTATGCGCTTGCTTCGACGAATGAGGTAGCGGAGCTGTCTAAGCGAGGAAACGATATTATGGGTTTGCGTTTGCAGCCAGGAAAATATTATGTTCGCCTTAATAGTGGTACTTCGTTCAAATATGAATCGTACCGGCTCACGGTGACGCAGCAGAAATTGATAGCGGGTTATCGCGATATTTCGGACCACTGGGCGCGCTCAGAGATCGTCAGACTTAGCTCTCGCGATATTGTAAATGGGTTTAATGATGCGTCGTTCAAGCCGAACCAGGCAGTGACCCGTGCGGAGTTTGCGACGATGCTGCTTAAATCGATGCGTGCGACCGGTTCTAAGGTAGCGACTACCTACACAGGAAAAACGACCTTCCGGGATATGCCAAAGCGGCACTGGGCGTATCACAACCTAGGTGTAGCTTATCAATTGGGAATTTTGAAAGGGTACCCGAAGAATGAAATGAAGCCGGATCAGCCGATATCGCGTGCAGAGATGGCGGTAATGATCGCCCGGGCACGTAATGTGTTGATGTATAATCACAGTACCTCGAATTATCGGGATGTGCCAACGAGTCACTGGGCTTCTCCTGCCATCGAGGCTTTGACATCGAGAAATTGGGTTAATGGGTACGGTTCTTCCTTTAAACCGAATGGAAGAGCAACTCGCGCCGAGGTAGTGGTGGTACTTTCCAAAGCCTATCAATTATAAGTAAAATTTTTCCTATTGACATCTCTGAAAAAAACAATTATTCTATTATCCGTAATGGATACTCTTATCCAGAGCAGGCGGAGGGACTGGCCCTATGAAGCCCGGCAACCGAGCTAGAGCGGTGCTAACCAGCAGAACGGACATCTGTTCTGGCCGATAAGAGGATGAAGGAAGCAAAAAACGCTCAAACCTTTTCCTCCTAAAAATTGGAAAAGGTTTTTTATTTGCGTTTACGTAGATAAAATCCTAACTCGGCTACCACACTATTTGTATGAGGTCAAAGGAGGTATTTTCTCATGGCTTTGCAAAAAGGTCGTCGTCTGTTTACATCCGAATCTGTAACTGAAGGACATCCGGATAAAATTTGTGACCAAATTTCCGACTCCATCTTGGATGCGATCCTGTCCAAAGATCCAAACGCTCGCGTAGCTTGCGAAACTTCCGTAACTACTGGTTTGGTTCTCGTAGCAGGTGAAATCACTACAAACACTTATGTGGATATCCAAAAGCTCGTTCGTGAAACCATTCGTGAAATCGGCTATGACCGTGCGAAATTCGGTTTTGACGCTGACACTTGCGGTGTTATTACTGCAATTGGCGAGCAGTCCGCTGACATTGCACTTGGTGTAGACCAAGCATTGGAAGCGCGCGAAGGCAAAATGACTGATGCTGAGATCGAAGCAATTGGTGCTGGTGACCAAGGTTTGATGTTTGGTTTTGCTTGCAATGAAACACCTGAACTGATGCCACTTCCAATCAGCATGTCTCACCAATTGGCTCGTCGTCTGACTGAAGTACGTAAAAACGGAACACTTGCTTACCTCCGTCCTGACGGAAAAACACAAGTAACTGTTGAGTACGATGGCGACAAACCAGTTCGTATCGATACAATCGTTATTTCTACCCAACATGCTCCTGAAACAACTTTGGAGCAAATCAAGCAAGATCTGGTTGAACACGTAATCAAACCAGTTGTTCCAGCTGAACTGTTGGACGCTGAAACCAAATACTTCATCAACCCAACTGGCCGTTTCGTAATTGGCGGACCACAAGGGGATGCTGGCTTGACTGGCCGCAAAATCATCGTAGATACTTACGGCGGTTATGCTCGTCATGGCGGTGGTGCGTTCTCCGGTAAAGATCCGACGAAAGTTGACCGTTCCGGTGCTTACGCGGCTCGTTATGTAGCGAAAAACATCGTGGCTGCTGGCCTCGCAGACAAATGCGAAGTACAAGTTGCTTACGCAATTGGTGTAGCACAACCAGTTTCCATCGCAGTAGATACATTCGGCACAGGTACCATTTCCGAAGAAGCTCTGGTGAAATTGGTTCGCAAACACTTCGACCTGCGTCCTGCTGGTATCATCAAGCAGCTCGACCTGCGTCGTCCTATCTACAAACAAACAGCTGCATATGGCCACTTCGGACGCAATGACCTGAATGTTCCTTGGGAGCAAACAGACAAAGCAGAAGTTCTGAAGCAAGAGGCTGCTCAACTCTAATAATCGAAAGACATAAAAAGAGCCTGGTGTTGCTACTGGGCTCTTTTTCTTTTAGGAGCAGAGTCATCCAATTATTGGGTCAATTGTTGCACAGGAATTTGTATGACTGTGTCGAATCTCCTAGTGAGGAAGTAGAGGAGGGGTTTTTTTGCCGAACAGAAGGCTCTTCCTGATCGTGTTTCTTACTTTTTTGTTTTTTATAGTGGCTATTGGGTTCTTAGGCGAATCTTTTCTGGAAAAAAAGAATAAACAAGAAGTGCAACCTTTTCCCCAAGTGGATACGTCTATAAGCATAAGTGAGACAAAAAATGCTGAGCCAAACGTCACACCAACAGAAGAAGCAGTGGTTCAAACGAAAAAGTGGTATAACAATCAGGTTGTTGTTTTGACGTACCATCATGTCACGGATCAATCGAATCAGCGGTATGTCATAGCTCCTGATCAATTTGCCCGACACATGAAATTTTTGCATGATAATGACCTGAATCCGATTTCGCTGGAGGAGTTCCTGCGATTTATGGAGACGGGTACCTTACCGACTGAGAATGCTGTTTTGATTACGTTTGACGATGGGTATGAGAGTTACTACAAAGAAGCATTTCCGATCTTACGTACATACGGCTACCCTTCAGTGAACTTCGCGATTGCGGGGCGCTTAAGAGATGTAGCTGACCGAAAACGGGAGAATATGACGCCACCACTTACGCGTCAACAAGTTAACGAAATGATTCAATCGGGACTGGTTACAATCGGGTCCCATACGTACAGTCTGCATGAAGAGGAAGAAAGAAATGAGTGGGGCGATCTTGGCCCAGAAACAGCTCCGGTCTATCTGAAGGACTTGCATCGTTTAGAGGACGAAAAAGAGTACAGGGACCGCCTCTTTGTGGATTTTCGTATATCTCGCGTCAGCTTAAGCGATTGGATGAAGCAAGAGATCGAAGTCATCTCGTTGCCGTTTGGATACACAAGTCCAATTGTACTGGAGACAGCTCGTGAAGCTGGCTACCGCTATGTGTTTACATCTAATCGTGGATTCGTAAAACAGGGAACAGATCCGTTTGCTATTCCACGCAATGACATGGGACTGCGAGACGTAGAAGAAGAGCACCTCCAACAGTTGTTCACGAAGGCTAAAAATGAGTTTGAAGGAGAGCAATCATGAACAAAGCGATAGACATCAGCGTGCTGGACGGGGTGATCAAGCGAACGATTGAAACCGTAGAAACGAGTAAAACCCAAATATTTGATATAGCTGAAAACGCCAGACAGCAAGGTAACTCATTGAAGTTTGATTTACATGAACTTCGACAAGAGATTTCCAAAGTGATTCAAAAAGTCGATGCGCTTGAACTCGCGTATCGCAAATCGCGCAACAAGCTCGTCTTGGTCAGTCGTAATTTTCATATGTACACGGAGGAAGACATTCGGGTTGCGTATGAAGAGGCGAGCCGTATTCAGGTAGAACTGTCCATTTACCGTGAGCGGGAAAACAATTTGAAGCGCAGAAGAAATGATTTGGAGCGTCAACTGCGTACCTTGGAAGAAACGATCGTCCGAGCAGAAAAGCTGGTTTCTCAAATGGGCGTCGTGCTTGGTTACTTGACGGGTGACTTAAGCAAGATAGGCGAGGCACTGGAATCGGCTAAGCAGCATCAGTTGATGGGCTTAAAGGTAATCCAGGCTCAGGAAGAAGAGCGCAAGCGTGTCGCGCGCGAGATTCACGATGGGCCAGCTCAATCGATGGCGAATGTCGTACTGCGTTCGGAAATAGTAGAACGCATGCTGAAGAACGAACGCATTTTGGAAGCGCAAATGGAACTCCACGAGCTGAAGGAAATGGTACGCTTGAGCTTGGCGGATGTTCGACGTATTATTTTTGATTTGCGTCCGATGGCATTAGATGACTTAGGGCTAGTACCTACCTTGCAAAAATATATTCAAACATGCGAAGACCGTATTCAGTCTTCCATCGATCTGGTAGTATTCGGTGTGGAGCCTCCTTTGCGCAGTTCTGTAAAGGCGGCAATCTTCCGTTTGGTTCAGGAATGTCTGAACAATGTGGAGAAGCACGCAGGCGCTACGACCGTACAAGTGAAGCTGGAATTTGTACAAGATTCGTTAAGCCTTGTCGTCAAAGACGATGGGGTCGGATTCGATCTGGAAAAACGCATGGCGAATGGCAACTCTTTTGGACTCTTGGGAATGCGTGAGCGTGTACAGCTCTTAGAGGGCAGTGTCGAGCTGCAATCCGCTCCGGGAGAGGGAACCAAGGTTATATTCCAAATACCGATAAAATTGTGACGTGATACGTAAATAAGTACTGGGGGATGAACCATGGATAAGAGACAGCAAGAACTCCGCATTGTGATTGTGGATGACCATCAATTATTTCGCGAAGGCGTAAAGCGAATATTGGAAATGGAAGAAGATTTCAAGGTCGTCGGGGAAGGTGCGGACGGAGGAGAAGCCACAGTATTGGCGGAAGAGCACAAGCCGGATGTCTTGTTGATGGATATTAACATGCCAAACATAAATGGCGTTTCTGCTGCAGAAAATGTGATTTCGGTAAGCCCTTCTACTCGTGTGATTATGCTCTCGATTCATGATGATGAGGGATATGTGTATCGTACACTCCGAGCTGGAGCGTCTGGCTACTTGCTGAAGGAAATGGGAACGTCGGACCTCGTTGACGCTGTGCGTGTAGTGGCGAGTGGTGGTGCATACATACATCCGAAGGTGACGGGCAAGCTGATTGAAGAATTCCGTCGTCTGAGCGAGCAGGAAGGGACGGCAGAGCGTAGCTTCTCTGTAGATGAATCGCAAGCCATCGATCCAAAAGTGATCGAATCGCTTACCCGTCGTGAGCGGGAAGTATTGCAGCTGATGGCAGAAGGGAAAAGCAATCGTGCCATTGGGGAATTCCTGTTTATTAGTGAAAAGACGGTTAAAAATCACGTCAGCAGCATTTTGCAAAAACTCAATGTTCAAGACCGGACACAAGCTGTTGTCATCTCCATTAAAAACGGCTGGGTGAAATTGTAGGAAGCGCTTCCGATCTGCACTCTGTTCAAGCCGTGCGGCATACCTTGGTATAGGAGGAGGTATGACCGTGATGGAAGAGCTGATTGTATGGCTTTTGGCAGCATTTGGCTGCTCCTCTTTGTTGGTAATGATCGCGGAGCGCTGGACCAATCGGACGGATACCGCGAACGAGCTCCCGCATGAGCATTATCGGTTGCTGGTGCGCAATTCGGAACAGGTGCTAGAACGTGTAGTGAGGAGTCTGCTGTTTCGATCGTATTGGAGTGGCAGACCAATCCGAATTACCTTGATAGATGATGGGTCTGACGATGATACGAAACAGATGACAGCCGTCTTGAAACGTTATCCGTACGGATATTGTTTGGGTGACGTACAAGAGGAGATGGCGGCTGGAACCATCGTCATTGATCTGCGGGAGAATAAAGAGGGAGCATAAAAATTTGGTGAGCGTAAATATTACGAGCTGTCGAAAATAGATCGGCAGCTTTTTTATTTTTCTAGGTCCTGATTCTGGTTCGAAATTTATTTGCTGGACCAGTCTGTCTTTTTGCACACTAAGAGCAAGAAGGCGGAGGAGTGAGCGTATGCGTGAGTATTTGCTGTATATCAAAGCTTGCGGCGGATCAATACCACAGGTGCAGACTTATGTTACGCCCAGCTTTTCTGTAGATCGTTCTTTTTGGCAGGAAAGAGAAGGATGTGTCCTGCATGTCATTGGGAAGACGTCTTCGCTTGCTTTGGCTTTTTCCTTGCGTGCGAAGGTAAACGGGTATTTGATGGATCAAGACAGACAGGTACTGACTGATGGATATGTAAAAGAGTTGAGGGCGATAGCGGTAAGTAGTGTGTGCGAAGCAAGTAGCTTATATGGGCGGGAAGTAATGCGTGTACAGGACCGCCGAAAGCACGGGTGGTTTTCTTGGGAGTCAGTTGAGGAGAGTGTGAAAGTTCCATATCAAGGTGGCAAAGAATCGGGGGAAATGCCGGATGATCGGTTGAGCTATTCGAGTGGTCGCGAGCTTCTTCGAAGGAGCTCATCGCACGAGAATTCACAAGACGCTATTTTAAGCGAGATTTTGGATGGTCGTGCTCTCCTATGGGATGAAGTGGAGTCCTTGCTGAAAAAGCGAGGGGTGGAGGTGCATGATTTGTCCGCCATTTTGCATTCATTCGTGCTTGCAAACAAAGCGGAGTGGCGACCTGGCATTCGTTTTTCGGTCACAAAAGGATGGCGGCGCAATAGGCTGGAGTTGGTATGTGAACGCTGCGGAAGTGCTGGAGCGAAGGTGGAGTTTACTTACTGTCATACGTGTGAGCAAGGTTGCGCTTATTGCACAGCTTGCTTAGGGATGGGCAGGAGTAAGTGTTGCACACCGTATTTTTTAATGGATGTAGGTTCATACCTTTTCCGTAGCGCAGAACATTTGCAGAACGTGGCGAGATTGGAGTGGGCGGGGAAGTATTCGGTCGATCAATCACGGGCAGCTGAGCGAGCGCGTTGCTTTGTAGCGAATCCGAGACCAGGGCTGTCGGAATATTTGATTTGGGCTGTTTGAATAGCCCACCATGAATACTAAAAATTCCACTCAATCTCTAACCTGTCTTTATGAATTGCAAGACGGCGAATTAGTTTTTGAACGATGGCCTGCCGATCAGGGAAAGCAGCCGATTCAAGAACAATTGCATAATCTTGCAGTTGCTTCCGATTAACGCTCCGTGCAGTTCGTTTCGTCTGAGCGGCCTGTTGTTCTGCGATATCACGCTTTTCGTTGTTCAGTTTAGTGACTTGTTTGTCTAACACACTTTTATCTATGCTTCCGTCAGTATAAAGGTCAACTAGTCGCTCAAGTTTTTGGTCAATCTTCTTCAATTGCGACCCATAATCTATTGCAACAACTTCACGTTCGGATGCTTCCTTTTCATCTGCGATCATATAAAGGGCATCTTGTATAAATTTCTCTATTGCTTCTGAACGCCAATTTTTGTTATGGCATTTCTCTGGGTATTCTGAGGGAAAGCGTCTTGCCCGACATGAGTAATAGCGATAGTGTTTGCCTTTGGCGCGGCAATGGTAAGACACATAAGACTCGCCACACTCACCACAAACGGCAAGTCCGGTTAGTAGTGCTTCTTTTGCTTTAAAAGCGTTGCGTCCTTTGTGTCGTGATAGGAGTACTTGTACACGGTCAAATTGTTCTTCTGATATGATCGATTCGTGTTGACCTTTATAATGTTTGTCCGCAAATTGGACATATCCACAATAGAGCTTATTAGATAGAATGTCTCGATATCTGCGGAACCGCCAGACTGGATAATTAAGCTCTTTAAGGCGTTTTTGAACTTTTGTAATGGAAAGATACTGCTCGTACAGATTAAAGGCTTCCTGGATGTGCTGAGCCTCTTCTGGCACGAGTACAAGACGCCCATCCTGTCTTTTATACCCAGCAGGGTCGTAGTCTCCTCCCATTCCTCGTAATCCTTCTTCTGCACGTTTTATATGTCCAAGTCTCATGCGCTCCGCAATTGTTTCGCGCTCCAGTTGAGCAAACACAGCTAAAATGCCGATCATAGCTTTTCCAAAAGGTGTTGATGTGTCGAGTGCCTCGGTTAGTGATACGAAATCGACTTTGTTTTTCAAGAAGTGATCCTCAATTAGTGTCAATGTGTCACGTTGGGATCGGGATAGCCTGTCCAGTTTATATACGGCAACCACATCCACCTTATCTAGCTCCATTAGTAGACGCTGTAAACCTGGTCTATCGATATTTGAGCCAGTAAAGCCGGCATCTATGTAAACATCATAAATCGTCCAACCTTTAGCTTTACAGAAAGCCTCCAGCCGTTCACGCTGGGCCTCGATGGAGTAATTATCAACTTGTTCTTGGGTACTAACTCGTATATATATGGCAACTTTCATGTTACTCTCTCCTTCAAGTACAAGATTTTTTTACTTTCGACATAATTCGACAACATCATACATGATACTTGTACTAAAATATAAAACAACGAGAATGTTTGTTCGCAAAAATGGATAGGGAGAGTGTGCGTTATGGAGAGATTTATGCTGGATGGGCAAACTGTAGATTTAGAAAAACTGCTAAAGTACCTAAACCATATTGGTGTGGATACAAGGGAGTTAGACAGCTATCTTGAAGGCATTAAGACTTCCAGCGTTTTAACGTCATCTCCATAAGTTTGATCAAGTCTTCTGATTCCTCTTTAGATAATACAGTCCCTTTGTATGAGAGTTTGAAACCGTTTAGTTTCTCAATCGGTATCTCAGATAACTCCGATTCTGCATGTGAGTCGGTGTTTTTGCTTATATGTTCATATAAATTTTCATCAGTTTTTCCAAGAAGATAATCAGTAGTCACCTTTAGGATATCTGACAGATTCCCAGCGATCTCCGCACTAAGTCCTCGTTTGTTTCTCTCAATGTCATATAGGTACTGTGTTGAAATACCTAGCCTTGCAGCGACTTCTGGACCAGACATTTTTAATGCCTTTCTTACCTCTCTAATCCTATTTTGAGTACTCATATTTCCTCCTAAATAAAGCTATTTGCTGTATACAGATTATCACTGTGCTATAGATAATACAACACGCAAATAGCTGTAAAAATGAGCAAAATAAAGCTTTTTGCGTGATTGAGTGAGATTATCGGCAATAATCACGCGATTTGCTTGATTTTACGCATTGTTATATAAAGCTAATAGCTTGATAATGTGATCAAGGAGGTGAACACAACTTGAATTTTACAAAAGTTGTCTTAAACGCATTAGAAAAAACCAACATGAAAAAAACGGAGCTTGCACGGGCTACGGGATATAGCAATCAATACATTTACGATCTGCTTTCAGGTAAGCGTCGGTGGAATGAAGAAAGCATTAATAAAGTTTGTGGTGCACTTGGGTTCGAAATAGTAATCGAGAGGGAAGAGGACAAAGCCGATGATGCCACAGTTTAAGCTTACAAAGCTAAAAATTGATGGGCTTGAGGTAGACGCGCCAGTTGGGTTGTCCGAATTGCTAAATAAGGCTGGTGCTTGGGGGCCTAGAGGGAATGTTGATCATTTAAATCAAAAGACAGAACGGCGAAATGGTCGACTGGTGACAACATTTTTCTTAAGGAGTAAAGAAGAAAAGAGGTGAGTTGAAGTATGTATCAACTTTCATTGCGAGAGGCCCGTTTAAACTGCCGACTGGAGCTAAAAGAAGTTTCCGAGAAAACTGGGATCCCCGTTCGTACTCTTAAACGCTGGGAAATTGATAGCGGGAGAGCAAACCTTGTGTCGGTTTATAAACTCTTAGCCATGTATGGTTTCGCATCGTTGAATCATATCCATTTCGGTTCAGCATCAGAACTACATGCACAAAGGCAAGCGGCACTGATGAATAATCAGGAACTAGCCTAAATTTGAAAGGGGGTGTAAAGAGGATGGAGAACCTGGCTACTCCAGCAGAAATGGTTTCGGATATTATGACTAATCCGGAGTTGCAGAATCGGATCAGTGCAGATGCATTTGCAGGGTTACTGATTATGGCTGACATGCAAGAAAACGAAAAAACCACCTGCTGAGAACAGGTGGAGCAACACTGTCATTTCCATTCATCTTGGCGGATAGAGGAAATGACAACCGAATCAACGGAGGACAAGCCTCGCTATTAATTATTATAGCGAATGTTGCAAATATGTATACATAAAAGTTTGTCCTCCTACAAAAAGGGAGGGAATAGGGTGGAAACGATATTTCAAGAGGCAGCTACGTCGATCCTTGAATTGTCAAAAGGGGTTGGAGTGGATGTTACAGCATTTATTGTTCCAGACAAAGGCTTTTCAATCATAGAGTGGTGGGAAAAAGTTGTGTCGTGCATGACGCTGGCTGAATTAGAGGAATACATTGTTTCTGCTCCTCAAGGTTCAAGCAATAGTGATCTAGTGCCTATGCTCAAAAATATAGCTATCAAACAGCGTGATCTTCTTCGCCAAGAACAAGGAAAAGGAGTGGAGCTTTATGCATAATCCGAGCAATGTGTCGGTTGACGCCATTAAGCTACTCGGCTTGATGGATGAAGTGTGCGAAAAGCTGGGTTTGAGGTTGCGGGACTACACCACTCCAGAAGATTTGTTCGAAGCCGTGTTCAGTAGAACATCCATTAAGATTCTCGGAAAGCTGGATGAAAAGATGGGTGACGAATACTTGCAGGACGATTTGCTTGGTATCATGCATCGAGCAGTACGCGCACGTATCAGGAAGGTATCTCCTGAAACTGTAGAAAGCGGGCGATCTTCATGAGTAAGACAACAGCGCTTAGCCTATGTGAACGATATGCAGACATCTGCCGTAGAGCTGCAGACGGTGATCCATCTGCACGCGCGATCAAAATAATTACCGAGGCTGTTATAGAAGACAAAATTCACATCGATCAGTTACGGATGATTAGCGATGTAAACAAGAAAGACGGTCCAATAGCAGCATATGAACTGTTCTTAAAGTTTTATAAACACTCACAACAAGAGGATGCTGCCGCTATTTAAGCATTTTCAGGCGGAAGGGAGCGCGCAAGATGGCAACCTATAGACAAGTACAGACAAGCTTTTGGCAAGATGGATTTGTTCTCGATCTGACACCAGAAGAAAAGTATTTCTTCCTGTACCTCATGACAAACAGCAAAACAACTCAGTGCGGCATCTATGAGCTGCCCAAGAGAATCATCGAGACAGAGACGGGATATCACCGCGAGACGGTGGACAAGCTGCTCAATCGTTTTATCGAGTATGGGAAGGTTGCTTACAACGAGGAAACCAAGGAAATCATGATGTTGAACTGGTTGAAGCATAACCGGATCAACAGCCCCAAGGTGAAATCCTGCATCACAAAAGAGTTGAAAGGCGTAAAACACAAGCCGTTCGTTGGGGTATTTCAGGCTCTTTGCAAAGAGTATGGATACCATATCGATACCGTATCCATAGACTATGGGGAAGAAAAAGAAAAAGAAAAAGAAAAAGAAAAAGAACAAGAAGAAGAACAAGAACAAGAAGAACAAAAAGTAGGAGCAGGAACAGGAACAGACAGTTGGTTGGAAGACCTACCAGATAAGATCGTTCCCCAAAAGCCTGATCCTGTCACTTTCTATACTCAAAACATCACAACGGCTATACCGCCAATCATTGTACAGGACATTGATCAATGGATTGCTAAAGGTCACTTTGACGAGCCAGAAGAGATCATTATTGAGGCCCTCAGAGAAACGATCTTGAATGGCACGAAGAGTTGGAAGTATACGACAAAAATCCTCATTGGATGGGCTGATCAAGGATTACGTACGCTCCAGCAAGTCCAAGCTGCTATTGCTGAACATGCTAGGAGCAAGACATCAAATAAAGGCAAATACAGTCGCGGTCAATCAACGGGAATGTCAGAAGCCGACAAAGCGTATTTGGACAACCTTCGAGGAGGACAAGCACCGCAGGATGATCCAAGCTATGATCCGGCACAAGATCAAGAGTTGCAAAAGCTGATGGGCCAGCTCCAAGGCAAGGAGACTGAGTAAACATGAAGTCAATTGGAGACGTGCTTTCAAACGATGAAAGATGGCAGCGGCTCATGGAGAAGTCAAAGCAATCAGAAGACCTTCTGTACAAACATGAGCTTATTCAAGGGCTTATGAACCGATTTCCAGATCAGAAATTCACTTTGACAGAGCTTTACGAATATCGAGACACGAACATGCATTGCGCCGGATGCAAGGGTTTAGAAACGTGCCAGAATTTCTTCAACGGGCACCGAAGTACCGTTTTCAAAGTATCAGGGAGAGCGGAGCTACGCTTCTCACCTTGCGATCATCAACAAAGCCATGATCACCAGCGCAAGTTAAAATCCCTGGTCAAAAGCCATTTCGTCCCTGATCACATCATGAATACGACTTTTGAAGCTTTGGAGAAAGATGCAGGAAGGATCGAAGCCATAAAAGCAGCCATTAACTTTTGCGTCAGCTATGAGCGCGGGAAGACAACAAGAGGACTCTACATATACGGACCGTTCGGGGTAGGCAAAAGCGCAATAGCAGGCGCTATGACTCAGGAGCTGGCAAAGCGCGGCGTGGACGTTTTGATGTTGTATGTACCGGATTATCTGATGGAGATTAAAGCATCGATTGAGACAGGTGGAATGGAGCAAAAGCTTGAGGCTCTGAAAAATGTATCGGTTCTTATCTTGGATGACATAGGAGCAGAAGCGATCACGGCATGGACGCGTGACGAAGTGTTGGGGCCAATCCTTCAACGGCGAATGGAGAAGCTACCCACCATTTACACGTCCAATCTAAAACTCGATGAATTGGAGCAGCATTTTGCCAAGGCGAAGAACAGCGAGCCGAACTACAGGAGCGCAGCGCGGATCATGGAGCGGATTGAGCCATTTGTGGATTATTGCGAAGTGAAAGGTCGTAACAGGCGGCGCGAGCGGAAGTGATGGGCGGAGCTGGTTGTAAAATATTCAGGATTTAGGCGAATTGGTTGTAATGACCTTTGTCAATATCCACTTAAATTATTCTAAAAACGATTCCTGGGAGGGACCTTGATGCAAGTAGGGCATAGGTCAAATAAGAAAAACACTGATAAACTCGGTCTTTATCTCAATGCACTGATCGCCGCTTTGCCTGATGCAATGCATGATGATAAAGCATTGGAGCGTACAATCTTTTATGGCGTAAAGTACCTTGGACGATCAGAAGAAAATACAACGCTCGAAGATATGGAACGGCGCTTCCAAATTACAGAAGCGATCATGGCGTATATCTCCTTGGTCACCCCAAGAAAGTTTGTCGAAATCTTCCCTATCAGCAAGGAATATGACGGAAAGCGCTGGGGCACAAAAGATTATTTTTACACCGTTGATAAAATCGCGGAAATTGGATGGGACAAGCCAATTGGCGAGACAACTGAAACGGTATTTGCCTTCCTCTGGGATTACCATAACTGGGACATATCTTTTTTCCTTGTTGGATTCACGAGCCTGATGAGCGATCTGAGACGAGCGCAAGGACATCCGGGGATCATGGAGCAATGGGCTGCCGAAAACGGAATCCAAACATATACGCTCCATACCACACCCGATGGCGACCAATTCGTTATGGATAGCAAGGGAAGGACAAGGCCTGTTCGAGAAAAACGGCCGAAGCATTTGAAACTGGTGGTTCCGAAAAGGGGGAAGGGGAAGTGAGTAACTTACAGGTGTTTGACTATGAGGGCCAAAGGGTATTGACTACAGCTCAGTTGGCTGAGTCATACAGAACGACATCAGACAAAATCAGCTACAACTTCAACTACAACGAACGGCGGTATCAGAAAGGGAAACACTTTTTTCTTCTGTTAGGAGAAGATTTAAAGACATTCAAGGAAGCGAATCGTGAATTTCAAGGTTCGATTAATAGGCTTTACCTCTGGACTGAAAAAGGTGCATGGTTGCACGCGAAGTCTCTGAACACAGATGAAGCATGGGAAGCCTACGAAATGCTCGTGGACGATTACTATCGCGTAATCGAGAAGCCTAGCACATATACCAACTTGAGTCCCGAAGTAAAAGCGATCTTCTTCCTGGATCAGAAGCAACAAGAGATCGAAAGTCGCGTTGAGAGGCTAGAGGAAAGCAAGACAATTGACTACGGTCAGCAGCTCTTACTTCAAAATGCAGCCAGACAGCAAGCAGTACAGGTCCTTGGCGGCAAAGATGGACAAGCTTACCAAGACAGTAGCTTGCGCGGAAAAGTTTTCTCGTCAATTTGGCGGGATTTCAAGGGATACTTTAACGTTGACTCATACCGAAATACTCGGGTACTTGATTTGGAAAAGGCGAAGGAATACATCAACGAATGGCGACCACAGGGAAAACTTCTTCGAGAAATTGAAGATGCCAATAGACAGTTGGCGTTTTCGTAGGGGAGGAAGATACCATGCAATGTGCATTTTGCGACGAAGAGATCGTGGGGGACAAGCCTGAGTGGATTTTGGTAAGCAAAAAACCCTCAGTTGATCACTTTTGCTGCTTGGGATGCCTAGCAGGGCACGTTGATGAAATGGCAATCGAGGCAGAAGAGAAAAGCGGATTGATTAATTAAATTGATTACGTGTATCCAGCGGCGCGGATCGAAAGCGCCTGGGTACACAAGAGAAATTAAGTGAACACTTTGATAATCTAATATTAATGCCAGATAAATTTAAAAAGAAAGGGAAGAATGGAATTGGAAAAAACAAACGAACGAATTACGAAAATGATGGGTGAGATTTTACGTGTCAATGAGTCTACGAGGAAGAGCCGCGAACTGCTTGAGCCTGAATATGCTTCGAAAGTAGAGCGAACGAATCTAGATAGAAGAAAATTTATGGAGGATACTTCTACTGAAAGTGAACTCCAAATAATTCTGCGGGGACATATCTACATTGAAAAAGAGATGTTCGATCTTATCAGGCTGTATTTAAAAGTACCGAACGAGATATTAAGAAATATGGGAGATATGACCTTTTCAAACAAATTAAGCTTAGCTGTAGCCATAGGTGCAATTAATAAAGAAGACAAATCGCCTTTTAATAAACTAAATAGTCTCAGAAATAATTATGCTCACAGTTTGAATGTACAAATATCTGATGCAGATTTCGATGATTTTCTGAGTACATTCAGCAAAAAGCAAAAACAGGATTTCATTATGACGTTTAGCGATATTTATGAGTCGAAGCCGACCATTCAAAAGTTTAGATTGGCGATAGTATCTCTTTGGCTGCAACTTAGATCGTATGTCGACAATTTTGAATTAGATGAACGGTTAAAACACCTTGAAATTAAAGAAACGATATTAAACGAACTATATAAAAGTTTGGATGTCTGATCTTAAGTGATTATTTACTGCTTGGTTTAACACAATATTTCACAAGAAAAGGGTAGGCGGTGTAGGTGAACGATAAGCTGATCGAAAGTGTTTGCGAAAAATGTCCCGCTACTCAATGGGGCAAGAAATCGATCTGTAGTGTCCACAACCTCCACGTTGGTAAAATCGAAACCTGCCCGGAGTGGGACAATTACATCATAGAGAATCAAGGGTTGCTTGTTCGGAGCGGGCAGCTCGGCTATATCAATCTTGAGCCAGCTCTTGAAGTCGTACAAAAGGTAGAGGAAGAAATTAAGGATTACCATTGGATGGTGAAAGAGGTTGAGCGTCTGAGGAAGGAAATAGACAAGGCGATATCTTCGAATCCGTTGATACAGGAGAAATTGGTCGCTACCTATGGCGATGCAGCAGGTATGCCGAGCGGGAAAGGATTACGCCTCTCCACCTTAACCATTCCGGAAGAGCGGTACGAAAAACGGATTGAGAGAATGAAAAGCCTTGAAGACAAGGTGAGGCAAATCAATGATTTCGCTATCGGTCTGAGCGATAGCAAGTACCGAACAGTCCTGGAATGCATGATGGATGGAATGCGAATGAATAGCATTGCTAGGCACGTAGGAGTTTCCCGGCAACGATTGAATGAAATCAAACGGGACATCGTAAATCGATTAGCGAGGGAGCTGTACAGTGAGGAATTGTTAGGTTCCTGAAAGGTTGGCGGAATGACGTTTTTAAAGAAGAGCAGATGCATAAATACTCAGGCAATCCATGATGAAGAAGCCCTCGGGAATGATCCGAGTGGCTTTTTGTGGTTCTAAAAACCTATGGTCATAATGGTGCGTTTGTTACTTTGTATCTATTGTTAGTGTGCGTTCCACATCCGATACTTCATTACGTGGGCATTATTTCCTTTTTATATATAGATTGGATATCGGATGTATCGATCAACATGAGAATCTCCCATCTGTATAGAAACCTTTACAGAGAGGAGGAGACTGTTTGCCCAATATTGAAGGTATCAATATCCAGCAGTCAAGTGCTGAACGCAAGAGCTACGTGGTTGTGGGAGCCATTTTATCATGCAGCAGCGGAAGTAAACAGAGTCGGCTGAAAATGCCGTTCAGCCATGGTGTTTTTGTAAAAGGAAAACCGCAAATGAACATCATGGATTTCGTTCCCAACGTAAATATCATGCCATTCGGAAAGTGCAGCAGCTTAAAAAATCCCACAGTCGCTTCTGCCACAGCAGCCAACAATGGTGTACTTAAACCAATGCCGTGCACACCTCTAACAACAATGCCATGGATAGATGGGAAAGCGGACAAAATGGTCGGTGGTCATCCGGCATTGCTTAATAAATCAACAAATATGTGTTTCTATTGTGGGCAGATCAAGATTGAAGATGACGGGCAGGATTTGGGTGGTGTGACGATAGGAAATCAGTCGTCAGCAAATAGCGGGCCGTCAGCTGCCGGCTTTGGACAAGGACCAGCTTGCGAAAAGCCGCAGGAAAAACCAAGCATGTTGGATGACTTCATCAAAGGAATCTCGATGCTGGGAGACGTTCCTGCTGCGATGCAAAAAGCGGCAAGTGAGTTGCCAAGCGCTTTGGAGAAAGCCGCAAATGATTTGCCAAAAGGTTTGCAGAAGGCGGCAGAGGATTTGCCTAAGGGTGTTAGTGCGTTTGTAAATGAAGGCTTTATTGAGCCAATGAAAGAAGACTTGGATACGTTGCGGGATGATAAAGTAGATCTCGCGGATGGAATTGCAATCGGTGGGCTTGCCTTAGGTGTACTTAGTCTGGGGGGAAGTAAAAGAATTAAGGGTTTATTGGATGCGGCAAGGAAGGGAAAGAAGGGGACAGGTAATGTTGCACCAAGTGTACATCCTGGTAAAATAGCAGCAGAATCATCAGAAGTATCTTACGAAAGTATTATAAGAGGCCTCAGGCAGAACGGTTCAAGGGATGCTTATGCAACACTTGCATTACTAAAGCGTGGAAAAGTAGACTTTACAATAAAAGAAAAAGGGCCACCTAATGTTGGCGGACAATATTTCTTTAATTCAAGAAAGGTGGAAATTTACACTAAATATGCTACAACTCCAGAAAGAGCTGCCGGAATTACAGCTCATGAAGTGAAACATTGGATGCAAAAGCTTAATGTTAGGAACTATACCAAACAATCTGAATTTGAAGCATTTATCGCCCAGAGGAATGTTGATAAGACATGGTTTCTAAGAACAGAGGGAGAGATTTGGAATTTTATTAATTCTCACCCAGCGTATAAGAAATTAAAGTGATAGAGGTGAATTTATGACAAATGATGAAAACAAGTTTGAGCTTGAATTAATAAAAAAAGAGGGTACACTTTTCACGTATCGTAATCCTCTCACAAATGAAGTAGTTGAAGCAGTATCAGATTATTTCCCTCAAGGTGTTGATGGTGTCAAATATTATCAAGTGAATATAGTGTGGAATCAGGATGTATCATTGGTCAAACAGTTGGCAATACTTAAAAGAATATATCCGCCATTAGGGAAGGTAACAAATGCCCAATTATTAAATAAATTAAAGAATACTAAGGAATGGGTGCTAGACGGGCTTTTAGCCGAAGAAGCAGAAGTGTTAGTAACTAAAGCTAAGGAAAATGGAATAGAAATAAAGTTAAAGAAATAAGATTGTAACATTTTAAGGGCTTTGTTCGGTTTGTTCCCAATTCGTGGGGGCTACCCAGTGCGAATCACTCTACCCCATCATCACCAACATAGCCTTTGTTCGACCTGAGGAAGTTTTAGAATGTCTGAAAAAGGTACACTTAACTATGATTTGAAGGTTGACATATCTGACACATCTGACGCTTTTGACGTTTTTTGCAAACAAATCAAAAATCGCTCTATACTAAGTGTACGCACGATGAATAAGCCGCTCAGGGGAATATACCTGGGCGGTTTTGTTTTGGTCTGACAAATTAGAAAGGGGGAAGAGCATTGAGCCAGTCGGTGTACAAGTCACGACGTTGGAAGCGGAAGCGGGAAGCTATCTTACGAAGAGATAAATACATGTGTCAGGAGAGTAAGCGGTACGGTAAGACTGAACCAGCTACTACGGTACATCATATTTACCCTCTGGAGTTTTACCCTGAACTAGCGTTCGTGGACTGGAACCTTATTTCTCTCAGTGACAAGCAGCACAACGCTATGCATGACAGGGTGACTCACGAGCTAACAGCATTAGGACTAGCTTGGCAGGAAAGAGTTCGTTCAAAGTTTGAGGAAAAATATCCCCCCACATTTTAAAATTTTAAATTTTTTTTCGGTGGACCGACTCGGCCAGCCGTTTCCAATAGCGCGAGTTCTGGGAAAAATTTTTTCGGGAGGTGATGGCGGTGGCTAAAGTGACGAAAGCGGCGGTGAAACGCACGACCATTCGTGATATGAAAAGCTTGGGAACGTACAAAAAAGAGTACGATCGTATCATCGAAATTTATGCAGAACTGGTGGAGCAATACGCTATTTTGAATGAGCGCTTTGCTTCGGAGGGGTACCAATACGAAGTTTCAACAGCGGATGGTAGTACGAAAAAAGCGCCTATCGTCGCTACACTCGAATCCCTCCGAAAAGATATCCTGGCGTACACGGATCGCTTGTGCTTGAATCCGAAAACCATCGACGGAATCAAGATTGAGAAGAAAAAGACGTCCGCGCTGGCTGCAGCGCTAAGTGGACTTGAGTGAGGCAAAGAACCTTGACGTTGTGATGGAGTACGCCAAGAGCATCGTCGAGGGTAGGAAGATCGCTGGCAGAGAGTTAGTTCAAGCGTGCCGACGATTCCTTAGAGACTTAAAAAAACCGGAGTATGATTTTCGCACGAAAGATGCGGAGTTCGTTATCGGCATTATCGAGCGAACCTTTGTTCATGATAAGGGCGAAGCGCTGGACGGTACGCCATTACGTGGGAAGCCGTTTCTCCTTGAACCGTGGCAAAAATTTATCATTTACAACCTGCTTGGATTTTTCAAAGCAGGCACTGAGGAACGCCGATACAAAGAGGCGTTTATTTTTATTCCTCGGAAAAACGGTAAGACTCGGCTCGTTGCCGCGCTTGCTTGGGCGCTTGCGTTGCTTAGTCGAAGATCAGGGGCGACTATCTACATCACGGCCCACGCTTTGAAGCAGTCGAAACAGGCATTCGAGTTCATTCTATTTAACATTAAGAGGATGGGCGAAGAAGAAAGCTTTCGCATCCTGAACAATAACCAGGAACACAGCATCACCGGAGAAATGGGCGATGGATCAATCTACATTGAAGCGTTGGCAGCGAACCCGGATCGCCAGGACTCGCTGAACTGTAACATCGCCATTGCGGATGAGTTGCACGCCTACACAAAGCCAAAGCAATACAACATCATCAAAGAAGCTATGAAGGCATTTACAAACAAGTTGATGATCGGGATTACGACTGCTGGCGATGATATGAGCAGCTTTTGCTACCAGCGGCTCCAGTATTGCAAAAAAATCCTTGATGGCACAGCCCCTGATGAGGCTTATTTTGTGTTCATCGCCAAAGCTGACCAGGATGAGCGCGGGAATGTAGATTACACGGACCCAGTACAGCATGAAAAAGCGAATCCGAACTACGGTGTGACGATCCGGCCGGAAGATATCCTCAATGATGCACTGCAAGCACAGAACGATCCGCAGCAACGTAAGGATTTTCTGGCGAAATCGCTCAATATTTACACTTCCGCGATGCTTGCTTACTTCGATATCCACGAGTTCCGTGCTAGTGACCGCGAACACAAGTGGTCTCTTAAAGAGTTGACCAGCCTTCCGATCATTTGGTATGGCGGAGCGGACATGGCGAAGATGCATGACCTGACCGCAGCAGCGTTGTATGGAGAATACCAAGATATCGCTGTTGTCATCACGCACGCGTGGTTCCCTATTGTCGCGGCGGCGGCGAAGGCGGACGAGGACGGCATCCCTCTGTTTGGTTGGCAAGATGATGGATGGTTGACGATGACGAACACGCCCGTTACAAACCATGCAGAAGTGGTCAATTGGTTCGTGGAAATGCGACGGAGCGGGTTCAAAATCAAGCAAATCGGATTTGACCGAAAGTTTTCCGCTGAGTTCTTTCGAGACGCAAAAAATGCAGGTTTTAGGCTGATAGATGAACCGCAATTTTTTTGGCGCAAGTCGCAAGGGTTCCGCCGAATTGAACAAAAAGCCAAGTCTGGCAAGCTGTATTACCTGCATAGTGAAGCGTATGAATACTGTGTGCAAAACGTACGTGGCGTAGAGAAGACAGATGACATGATCCAGTATGAAAAAGTCGATGAGAAGAAGCGTATCGACCTTTTTGACGCGTCTGTTTTTGCGTGCGTGCGGTTTATTGAGGATACGGACAAAGGCAAGTCCACCAACGAATGGCTCAAAGGAGGTGAGTAGGTATCATGGGCAAAAGACGGAAACGAACAGGTGCACAATCAAGGTCGGAATCTCAGTCTCCAGTGGGAATTTTCATGGCTGGTGGGGATACATCGATCCTTGTACCGGACGGCTATGTGCGGCTATCAGATAATCCCGAAGTACGAATGGCCATTGGTCGCATTGCGGACCTGATCAGCAGCATGACTGTTCATTTGATGCAGAATGTCGCAGATGGGGATATCCGTGTAAGAAATGCCCTGGCGCGTAAAATCGATATCGACCCTTACAGCCCCATGACGCGTAAGGATTGGATGTATTTCATAGTCCATACGATGCTGCTGGAGGGAGACGGGAATTGCATCGTGTTCCCAACAACGCGTGACGGGTTGATTGATGAGTTGATTCCGTTGCCATCAAGTATAGTTGGGTTCCCGTCATCGACTCAGAACAGTCTTGGACTTCCAACGGGCTATCAGGTATCGATTCAGGGGCGTATATACGAACACGATGAGGTCCTGCACTTCAAGATCAACCCCGACCCCGAAAGACCTTGGATTGGCCGTGGCTATCGTCTAATCTTGCGGGATGTTATTGGCAATCTAAAACAAGCAGCAGCAACAAAGAAAGCTTTCATGGGGGATAAGTGGCGCCCTTCCATCATCGTCAGTGTTGATGCGGATACTTCGCAGTTCACTAGTCAGGAAGAGCGCGACAAAATTATTGAGCGGTACATTGGTGATGGAAAGAGTGGCAAGCCATGGATCATCCCGGAATCGATCATCAAGATTGAACAGGTCCGACCACTCAGCTTGCAAGATATTGCCATTCATGAATCAGTCCAAATCGATAAAAGGACGGTAGCCGCGATGCTGGGCGTACCGCCTTTTTTTGTTGGTGTTGGTGACTTCAAAAAGGATGAATACAACGCCTTTATCCAAACTCGAATCCTGCCATTAGCGAAAGGAATTGAGCAAGAGCTTACGCGCAAATTGCTTTTCGCACCTGATTTATACTTCAAGTTTAATCCGAGGTCGCTTTACGCCTACGACACGAAGGAACTTGCAGAGGTGGGCAGCAATCTCTACGTCCGTGGCTTGATGTTAGGCAACGAGGTCCGGGATTGGTTGGGCCAATCGCCTCTCGAGGGCTTGAACGAGCGGGTCATCCTGGAAAACTACATTCCTGCTGGCATGATTGGCGATCAGAAGAAGCTGAACAAAGGGGGAGGTGATGGAAGTGAGTAGAGATTCAAGGCAAACACGCAGCTTGCAGACTGAGCTAAAAACGAGAGAAGAGTCAGAAGGTCAAGACATGATCGTTGAAGGCTACTTTGCCGTGTTCAATCGGCAAACGGAGTTGTGGCCAGGAGCCTTCGAGGAAATCGAGTCTGGCGCTTTTGACAAAACGCTGGGCAATGACATTCGGGCGCTGATCAACCATGACACGATGTTTGTCCTTGGTCGGAATAAGCCCGGTACTCTCGAGCTCAGGGTAGACAGCCACGGTCTATGGGGCCGAGTCAAGATCAACCCGAACGACAGCGACGCAGTGAACCTATACGAGCGGGTGAAGCGTGGGGATGTGGACCAGTGTAGCTTTGGCTTCAACATCGTACGAGAGGAAGCGGACTGGCGGGATGACGGAACGGTGAAGTGGACAATCAAAGAGATCGATCTTCATGAGGTTTCCGTTTGTACATTTCCGGCTTATGAGGATACGGGCGTGCAGGCACGAAAGGCAGAGGTCACACAACATCGAGAACGGCAGATGCAGCAGCGCAAACACCAATTGAAAGAGAGGTTGAAAGGACATGGCTCTTAGACAACTGATGCTAGGGAAAAAAATCGAACAGCGGAAGGCGGCACTGGCCGAAGTGCTTTCACAGGAAGAAGCCTTTAATACGCGGTCCGCTGAGCTGGAGGCTGCAATTGATGAGGCGAACACAGATGAAGAGATCGCAGCAGTCGAAGAAGAGGTCAGCAAACTGGATGCTGAGAAGGCAGACCTAGCAGAAAAGAAATCAAAGCTAGAGGGCGAGATTTCCGAACTGGAAGGCGAACTGGAGCAGTTGAACAATAAGGTCCCATCTAATCAATCACGCAGTAAGCACATTGAAAACGAAAGAGGTGTAGAAGGGATGAACAAATTGCAAGTTAGAGAGATGCTGAAAACTGGCGAATACTACAAACGAAGTGAGGTCACTGAGTTTTACGAACAGTTCAAAAACCTTCGAGCTGTTTCTGGTGGAGAGCTGACAATTCCGGAAGTAGTAGTTAACAGAATCATGGACATTATGGGCGACTTTACAACCCTGTATCCGCTGGTAGATAAAATCCAAGTGAAGGGCACGACTCGCATTCTGGTTGACGCTGATACAACAGCAGCAACTTGGATTGAACAAGCAGGGTCCTTACCAACAGGTGACGTTGGTACGATTACAAACGTTGATTTCGATGGTTTCAAAGTAGGAAAGGTGACGTTTGTAGATAACTATCTGCTACAGGACAGCATTATCAACTTAGATGCGTATGTAACGAAGAAAATTGCTCGAGCAATTGCAAAGGCTCTTGATTTGGCTATTGTAAAGGGCGAAGGGGCTACCAAGAAGCAACCGACTGGTGTTGTTCCTAGTCTCCCGGCAGCAAATAAGGTAAGTGTTACAGCAGATGCAAACTTGCTGAAAAACCTTGTCAAAAAAATCGGATTGATCGATACAGGCGTGG
The DNA here is from genome assembly GCF_055685845.1 of Brevibacillus schisleri. Lineage (NCBI taxonomy): Bacteria > Bacillati > Bacillota > Bacilli > Caryophanales > Paenibacillaceae > Brevibacillus > Brevibacillus schisleri. The sequence goes on along the minus strand of NZ_JBVNDM010000001.1, from coordinate 6,069,234 downwards.
ATAGCGTTGGTGAAATCGTTGCTGTTATGAAGCGATCCACTTATTACAATCGTTTAGTGGAGTACAGCATCCAAGTAGATTCTAACGGTAATGTTGTCGGTAAGCTTCCAAACTTGAAGAATCCTGACTTGGTTGGCCTCCGTGTTGTGTTTAATAACAACCTTGATGAAGATACCGTACTGTTTGGGGATTTCTCGCAATACACACTGGTAGAGCGGGAAAGTATCACGATTGATAACTCACCTCATGTTAAATTTACCGAAGACCAAACGGCATTCCGTGGTAAAGGTCGTTTCGATGGCAAGCCTGTCAAACCTGCAGCTTTCACACTTGTGACTATTCAGGCACCAACAAACCCGTAACAGCTTTCAGCAGCCCCGTGACGCAGCCTGACTTAGATGCCATGACCAAAAGCGAATTGCTACAGTTCTCTTCGGACCATGGTGTTGAGGGCGTGTCGTCTACTATGCTGAAAGCTGAAATAATCACGGCCATCAAGGGGGCGTTGGGATGGACGTAGAAACAGCCGTAGGGCTTGTGAAAGAGCGTCTAGGCATTCGAACTGCTGTCCGCGATTCTTACCTCACAGCGATTGTCAAAGGTGTCATTACAGAGCTAGAAGATGAAAAAGGAGTGGTGCTGGTCAGCACCAACTCCAATCATCTTCTTTTTGTTTGTGACTATGCCACATGGCGATATCAGAGCCGGGATAGCAAAGAGGCCATGCCAAGACATCTCCAGTTCAGGCTCCACAACTTGATGATTCATGCTGGAGGGAGCAAATGACGTGGGATGAACTTGTAGAGCTGATTACCGTCTTGCAATCGAATGGCGCGACCGCCAGTGTTTCCGAAACAATCCGTAGCGTGTATGCCAATCAAAAGTCTGTGTCACGAACCGAGTTCTATCAGGCCATTGCTAATAACCTCAAGCCAACAGTGGTATTTGAAGTCCATTCCTTTGAATACGAAAATGAGCAAAAGCTCAGACACAACGGAAAGGACTATCTGATCTTGAGGACATACAGCAAAGGAGACGAATTGATCGAATTGGTTTGCCAAGCCTATGACGATGTACAGACGAACTTGGCACGACTTCGAGACACGATTGAAATTTGGAAAAACACATTCGTTGAGAATAGCATGTACGAGCTAATTCCAAAGCCAGAGCTTCTGTATACCCTGCCTGCACAGGTCGAATTTAAAGGCGGTGCGGAGCGAAATGTCAGCAACACCATTGAGACATCAAACAATGCAACCGTCACGATTCAATATCGCCCAGGTATCACAGCGGATATGTTTGTGAAGATCGAGGGACAACGTTATGACATCCGTTTTATTGAGGACCCGTTCAACCGACATGAAACGCTTGTTTTACAGCTTGAAAGGGTGATTCCATGAGTAGGTTAACGCGAGCTCAGATAAACGGGGCGATCACGAATAAGATCAAGGCCGCATTCCCGAAGGTTAAAATCCACAGCACTGATGTAAAAGAGGGATTTTCCAGACCGTCATTTTTCACAATGCTGGAAACAGGGGTAAATGACTCGACGATGTTTTCCACCTATCGAGAGATGACATGTCGCATTCTCTTTTTCCCATCTGATCGTTACGTTTACAAGGAAGAGGCATATGACGTCCAAGACAAGTTGGATGTGTTGTTCGGGCTCAATTTCGCTGTTGAAGATAGGACGATTACGATAAGCAATGCAAGGTCAAATATCATTGATGGCGTATTGCATTTCGACTTTGATTTCTCTTTTCATGATGATGCTGCAGAAGATCCAATGGATGACGATAATACAGCGAAAATGCAGGAGTTGAGCATAAGTCATGAGTAGCAGCTTTGACGTTGATTGGACAGGACTGGATGACTTTCTCAGCAATATACGTGACCTGGAGCGTCACTTTCCCAACGATGCCAAGCGCATGATGCGAAATGCTGGTGGGGTTGCGCGGAAGATGGTACTCAAAAGGGCCAAGCAATCTGTAGTTGAAGATACTGGCGAATACTTTGCGTCCATAAAACGCGGAAAAGCGTGGGTGGACCGGACTACAGGCGAGTATAAGATCAGAGCGTACAGTAAGAGCAGACACGCCCACCTGATCGAGCATGGCCACAGGATGGTAGGTCCTGAACCAAATAAACAAGAAGTTGGTTTCGTACTCGGCTTTCATGTTTTTGACAAGGCGAGGCAAGAAATCAATCGAGTTTATCCATCTATATTGCAACAAGAATATCAGAAAATACTACAACGATTATAGGAGGTAGACGCCGTGGGGTTGCCAGAAATATCGATCATTTTTTCGTCACTGGCTGTTTCCGCAATTCAGCGAAGCCAGCGCGGTATCGTGTCACTCATACTGAAAGATGGGACAGGATCGTTTGATGCGATAGAGTACAAGAATATTTCCGATGTAAAGCCCAGCGATTGGACTGCAAAAAACTTACAATACATCAAGGATGCCTTTTTAGGCGCACCGTCGAAAGTAATCGTGGAACGGATTGCTGCTGCCGCGACCGACTACAACGATGCACTTAACCGTCTTGCAAGCAAACGGTGGAACTATCTAGCTATTCCTGATATTGCAGCAGCGGATTCAACTACCATAGCCACACAGATAAAAACGTGGCGCGACATTAACAAAAAAACGTTTAAAGCAGTGCTGCCAAACGTTGCTGCCGATCACGAAGGCATCATTAATTTCACAACCGAGGGTATCAAAGTTGGTTCAAATACGTACACGGCTTCTCAATACACAGCCCGCATCGCTGGGATTTTAGCCGGGTTGCCACTGACTCGGAGTTCTACCTTTTTCGTATTGCCGGAAGTCGAGGCAATCACCGAAAGTGAAACTCCTGACGAGGATATTGACAAAGGAAAGCTTATTCTGATCAATGATGGCGACAAAATTAAAATCGCCCGTGGAGTAAATTCCTTGACTACCCTTTCAACCGATAAAAAAGCGGATTTCAAAAAAATCAAGATCATTGAAGGTCACGATCTGGTCAAAGAGGACATTACACGCACCTTCAACGATGAATACGTCGGCAAAGTCAATAACAGTTACGATAACCAAGTGCTGTTTATCATCGCGATTAACTCATATCTTCGCGGGCTGAGAGGGACTATACTCGACCCTGCCGCAGACAATGCAGTTGGTGTCGATGTCGATGCACAGCGGCAAGCATGGGAAAGCATCGGGAAAGACACAAGCACCTGGGACGACCAAAAGGTCAAGGAGAGAACTTTTGAGTCAAAGGTGTTTCTGATGGGTGATAACGTGAAATTTGTGGATGCCGTAGAAGACCTGACGATGCGAATGGCTGTATAAGAAAGGAGGATGACACCATATGACGAGACCTGATCCAAGTCGTGTCATCAACGGAACGTATGGACGTGTATGGGTGGATGGCGAATTGTGGATGGAAGTGGACGAGTTTGAAGCAAAAGTAACAATCTCATACGATGACCTGAGCTTTGCCAACGAAGGCGGGACTTTTCAGAAAGCCATTGGTTGGGCTGGTGAAGGAAATATGAAGATTAAGAAGATTTATTCTCGTGTACAACGGAAAATGGCAGCAAATGTGAGAAAAGGCATCTACCCGAGGCTTAACATAGTAGGTAAAGTCGCTGATCCAGAAGCACACGGAGCTGAACGTGTTTCACTGAATGACGTAACTATCTCGGAGTTCGCGCTGCTTAAATTTGCACAAAAAACAACTGGCACCGAAGACATCCCCTTTAAATTCAGTGACTACGAAATGGTTGATATGATTCCAGGTTAATACCTGATAAAAATGGAGGATAAAATGGGAAAAACACTTACTGTAAAAGATTTACTTTCGCGCAAAGACCAGATTAAAAACCGCCAGTTAAAGACACTCAAACTTTATGTCGAATCGCTCGATGGGGATATTGTTATCCAAGAACCGACTAGCGAGATTGCCGTTGAAACGCTTGCGATGGCTCAAGAGGACACGATGAAAGCCGATCAGTTTGCAGTGTACCATTGTGTTATCACACCCGATCTAAAAGACCCCGTTTTACAGAAGGAGTACGGTTGTGTTGAGCCAACAGATATTGTTGAAATGCTTTTCCGCGCAGGCGAGATTGCAGCCATTAGCGGACAGGTTCTAAAACTGTCTGGATTCGCAGGAAGCGTGCGAATGGTGGACGATGAAATAAAAAACTAATTAGTAGTGGTGACGAAGATTTCTATTTTCTCCACCACTACTTGCAAAAAGGATTCACGCCCGAATATCTGCTTAACGTCGATTTTGTAACCAAAAGGTTGATGTTACAGTCTATGATCGTGGCAATGAAAGAAGAGAGTATGTAGATAGGCGCACGCTTGTGCGCCTTTTTTCGTTGAAAGCGGGTGGTAAAGTGTCAACAGGTAGTGTTAGCTTAATTTTGCGCCTCAGAGATGGAGTAACATCGATTCTGAACCGGATAGGATCAGGTACCGTCAGATACAGGCGAACACTTCGAGACTTGGAACGACAAGGTAAGCAGACGTGGGATTCGATTCAATCAGGCGCAAAAAATGCGGCTACCGTAGTTGGAATGGCAGCAGCGGCTATGGGTACAGCGGCTATCGGATTAGGGATCAAGGCAAATGCAGGAGCAGAAACCGCGGAGAAATCTTTTGATATCCTTCTCGGATCAGCAGCAGCAGCAAAAAATATGGTTCTTGATTTGAAGAAGCTCGCAGCAATATCACCGTTTAACTTTGCCGGGCTCCAGGACGCCGCCAAAATCATGCTAGGCATGGGGTTTGCAGGCGAGGGATTAATCCCCATTATGTATACGCTGGGTGATGCAGTAGCCGCAACAGGAGGTACGGTTGACGAATTCAAGGGGATCGCCTTAGCTATTGGTCAAATCCAATCAAAAGGCAAGGTAAGTGCGGAAGAGATAAACCAATTGGCCGAACGAGGTGTACCAGCCTGGCGCATATTAGCACAAGAGATGGGCAAATCAACTGCTGAGGTCATGAAGATGAGCGAGAGAGGAGAATTGTTTGCGGAAAAGGCAATTCCCCTCTTGTTCAAGGGCTTACAAGGACGATTCAAGGGCTCCATGCAGGAAATGTCGAGCACCTTCACCTATACACTGGAGAACATCAAGGAAACAGGTACACAGATGCTAGCAGACCTGACCAAGCCTTTGTTCCTTGCAATTAGGGAAGATTTGTATGGCATCCAAGCACTCATGGAAAAAGGCACCGAGGCCAAATGGGCGGACGAGTTCTCTGGAAGGTTATTGAAGGTCTACGAGGGTACGAAAAAGATAGCCAAGAACGTGTGGGATTTCTCGTCCTATGTGATTGATAACTGGTCAAAGATCGAACCAATTGTATTCGGTGTTGCATCCGCCTATGGTGCGCTCCATATCGCGATGGGCGTCCTGACCATAAAACAACTAGCTTTAAATGCAGCCATGTACGCCAACCCTATAGGGCTCATCATATTAGGTGTGGGTGTACTGGTCGGGTATTCCATTTGGCTGTGGAACAAGTGGGATGAACTTGGAGAAAAAGGGAAATGGCTGGCGGCTGTACTTGGCGGTCCTTTTGGGGTCTTAATAGGCATATCCAAAGAAGTAGTGAATAACTGGGACGTTATCAAGGAAACTTTGTCATCAACTTGGGATTACATTGTGATTAGAACTGAGGAAGGCACAAACGTTATGATAGGCACGGCGAACTACTTGATTAACGGATTTAACTTCGCATTCGAGGCGATCAAGTATGGAGCTGCTGTCATGTGGAATGGTCTAGTGACACTGACAGAAAATGGCGTAAGGGATATGCTTATCCCCTTGAATGCAATGCGAGAAATGGCAGGCATGGAAGCCATAGCTGTCAACTTCGGTGCGGTAAAATCATCTGCCGCAGCTCCAACGATGGGCGATACAGAGTATTTCTCGCCAGTTAAGTTCGCAGTAGAGAGGACAAAGCGAGACAAAAACTTTACAGGTATGCAAGACGACATAGCCAGCGCCCGGAAGGAACAACTGGACAAGCGCAAAGCGAGTAGCGAAAAAATGGAACGCGCATTGATGGCCAACACGAATGCGCTTGCTAATAACACCAAGGCAACAGACAAGAATACAAAGGCGACGTTACGTGATAATTTAAGTCCGATAGATTTAGCAGACAGCTTGCTGGGACGAATTGAGCGTCATATGTGGAGCACGTAGGGGGTGTTGACTTGATAAATGTGTTCTTGTCGATTAACACCAATGCAGAGGTCTTGCAACTGCCCGTGCCTCCATCTGAGTACAACGTACCGTCTCCTTGGGGTACGGAGCAGGTGGACGGGCTGCAACAGTCATTACTATTGATCGGGCTGGAAGGGCTTCAATCCGTAGATATCAAAAGCTTTTTCCCGATCCGAGACTATCCATTCTTGCAAAACCGCAGCATGTGGGGGATGGAGTATGTAAATACAATTAAGCGGTGGCGCAAGATGCGGATTCCGATACGACTGGTCATCGTTGACTCGCAGGGGGTTCAATCGTTGAACATGGCGGTTGCTATTACGAATTTTGAGCATGGTGTAGGTCGTAGCGGCGATATTGACTATACCTTGCAGATGATCGAATTCCCATTTGTGAGCACGGCAAGGAGCTGACGCGATGTTTCAAGTTCTACTAATCAAAAACGACGGTCAGAAAAGCCACGACCTCACGCCCTTGGTGGGCAGTATCTCATGGGACTCGAATCTGTCTATTATGTCCGCGATGAGTTTTGATGTGAACTGGTCGGATGCGAAATACTTCCCCGTCAATCCATGCGATCTTGGAGACGTTGTGTTGCTTCTCAAAGATGGTGAAGAAATAAACCGTGGTGTGGTCGTGAAAGAAGGGAGACAGGGGCGTAGCGCGATTACGTACACCGTATATGATTATGCCTGGTATCTTGGTAAGTCAAAGAGCGTGTATCAATTTAACAAAATCCCAGCATCACAAGCCATTACGAAGATTCTTAGCGATTTCGGTATGCTAATCGGCAATGTTCCAGACATGGCCACTCCAATCGACGACATTTTCTTGGAGAAAAGCCCGGGCGAAATTATTGAGACGATCTACAAGCTGCATGAGCGTCGAAGCGGGAAACGATACAATGTCGAGATGCGGCAAGGAAAAATCTATTTCGAGGAAATGAAAGATTTGCTCATCAAAGGCACCTTCAAGCTGGCTGAGAACATCGCACCCGTGGACGTCATGGCAAACCCATTAGGTGCGGATCGCACGAGATCCATTGAAGAAATGCGAAACCGCGTGAAAATCCTTATCGAGCGAAACGAGAAAGAAAAGTCAAAGCCCAAGTATGAGATCGTGGCGATGTCCCAGGACGAGGAACTGATTCGAAAATACGGTTTGCTAGAAGACGTGTATAAGATCGATGCAGAGGACGCGGCAAAGGCTCGGGAAGTCTCTCGAATTCTGTTGAAGCGCCTGGCACGAATCCATGAGACAAACAGTATCCAGCTAATGGGTGACGTTGCTTTTAAAGCTGGCCGTCTGCTCGATGTAACGGAGCCAGTCACTGGTATGCAAAATCGATTTATGATTACCAGCGCCAAGCATGAAGTAAGGAATCAAATTCATACGATGCAACTGGATTTGGCTTTACCCGAGGACGTGAAATAGGAGGCGAGAACTTGGATAGTATTGATCGTCTTGCAAAAAAGATTGCAGAGATGCAAAAGGAGAACCGCAACCCGCCGAGTACGGCTCCTCGAGTCGGGAAGGTTGTCTCAGTAACGCCTCTCAAAATTCAATACGGTGACAGTATTATCTTAGAGAGACGGCACCTGATTATAGGGGAAAGTCTCATGCCTGGTTACAAACGGACAGTTGAATTAATGGAGCTGCAGATGTCTGGGCTAGACGAGAAGTACCCAGCAAAGATTTCGTTTTATCGAAGCAGCGGGGATATACAGGAGCGCATCACAAAGTTGGCCATTCCTATTACCGATAATCCTGACAGTCCGGAAAATAAGATCAAGGCGACCATCACGTATACCGATGGGCTGAAAGTAGGCGACCAAGTTATTCTGCAGCCAGACGAATCACTAAAACTGTGGTTTGTCAAAGATCGTGTATGGAAGGAGCCGGATGAATGAGTTTACCTCAGATCACTCAACTGAAATTGCCAGAAACTCAAATCACCCAACAGACAAAGCCCAAGAACGTACACAAAACGTTCCTATGGGATTTCGATGCGGGTGATTTTGTTTTAAAAGACGGGAAACTGATCGAGGTAACGGGTCTGGAATACTTGAAGGTCTGGATAGAGAAAGCACTTCGAACCGTTAAGAACAGTTTGATCTACCAGGGAACAGGCTACGGCAGCGAGCATCATGTACTGATTGGCCAGAACTTCCATCCCGACTTTTCCAAGGCTGAGTATGAGCGAATGATACGAGAGGCGTTGTTACAAAATGATGCCATTACGCGGGTGGATGGCTTTTCGTTTTCGCACGAAGGCTCACGGTTAGTAATCGGTTTTGAAGTATCAAGCATTTACGGCACGCTAGAAAAGGCGGTGTTGATTTAGTGGCATCCAAAGATGAACATCTCGCCATGTTATTGGCAGCAGTACCGGACAAATATGACAAACTCCCCGGGAGCTTTATCTTTGATGCACTTGCCCCTGTAGCCGAAAAGATGGCCAAACAAGATGACAGGATTGAGGAAGTCGAAGACAAGCTTAGTATCGATAATTTGTCAGGAGCCGAATTGACACAACGGGTTAGGGAAAGGACGGGACAGGAACGTAGGGCGGGCACTCGCTCCAAAGGAAGTGTTACTGTTACAGGGACAGGTACGATCCGAATTGGAGACTTGTTCGAGACACCAAGTGGCACACAGTTTCGATCTACGGAATCAAAGGATATTACAAGTAGCGGGATGGTCATGATTGAAGCATTGGTAGAAGGGCCTGCTGGAAATGTACCTGCCAACACCATCACGTTGTTTCCGGTCACATTGTCTGGGTTTACTGCTGTCACAAATCCGAGTTCCACATCAGACGGTTTTGCAGAAGAATCAGACACAGACCTACGGAAAAGGTACTACGAGCACATCCGTACACCTGCATCGAGCGGGAACAAGGCTCATTTTCGCAATTGGGCAAAGGAAGTGGCGGGGGTCGGTGATGCACGAGTCATACCGTTGTGGGCAGGAAATAACACAGTGAAAGTGGTCATTATTGATAGTGACCGAAAACCTGCAAGCAATAATATCGTCGCTGCCGTGCAAAAGTACATCGACCCGGGCGCGAATGGAAAAGGAGAAGGAGCTGCTCCAATAGGAGCGTTTGCTACGGTGGCCAGCGCAACGGGTGTGACAATCGAAATACGAGTCACCGCTGTTTTAAATCCTGGATTCTCACAACAACAGGCTATAGACGGAATCACTTCAAAAATGACCCATTATTTAAGGGATGCTGCTTTTGTCGAGACGTTGGTTAGTTATGCAAAAGTAGGAGCCCTCATATTGGACACAGATGCCGTGGCGGACTATACGGGCCTCACCATCAACGGTGGAACGTCCAATATTCTTATCGGCAACACGGAAGTAGCGGTCTTAGGGACGGTGAGTGTAAATGTCTAAGGCAAATGAGATGTTGAAACGCCTACAACCTCATCAACGTAACTCTTCCACATTTCGGGTGATTTTCGAAGCAGACGCTACGCAATTAGACAAGCAGGAAGCAAAGATTATCGATCTACAACAACAGTTGTCAGTAGATACAGCAACCTGGGCACTCGACTATTACGAAAAGGAGCTCGGACTAGCCGCCAATAAACATAAACCAATTTCCGAACGCCGGGCTGCCATCAAGTCGAAAATGCGGAGCCAGGGCAAAGTATCCTTGGCACTCCTGCAAGCGATTCTTGATGCATATACGGATGGTCAAGGAACAGTCACCTATGACGGATCACTTCGGTTTATTATTCGAAAACTGGATGGCCTCAAACTTTCCGATATCCGAGCGGCCATCGAAGAAACAAAGCCAGCCTATATCGGTGCAGAATTCTTGCTCTCTCCAGAAGCTCCGACCATCTTTATAAAGCTGAGGAATGCTTCATTCCAAGTGGATTACTTTGTGTGCAATACTTTTTATCCAAATGAAATTGTGGTGAATGCCCCGACTTTGCCTGTCTTTGTTGTACCAGGAATGCCGATGTTTACAGCCACGGAATAAGGAGGGAATCAGATGCCTATTGGAACAAAACATATATTACGCGACGGCGGACTCCTACCAGTTCCGCAATACTTCAATGGAATGAAGGATGAATTTCAAGAGATTCAAGGTCGCAACGGTGCCATGTTCGTGCAACTACGTGGTTTATCGGCAAAAGAGCCTTTTAGTGGAGCTACTGATACCGCACAAATTTTCGATGAGCCCATGCATGGATTTGTCATTAAAAATGACGGAACGAGTGATCTGACATTCACGATTAACAACTACACCTTTACGGTCAAAGAAGGCGAAGTGTTTGAGGAGTTCTTTGAACCGTTTACACTGGTGACTATCAAAACAACTTCTCCATTTCGTGCATACGGACGGGGGTGATCAGATGGCGTTAAAAGTGGAACCAGCCTTTTTGGAATTCATCCGCAATGCGGTGAGTGCAAAAGTAGCCAATGCCATCATCACCGTCGATGGAAAATCGGATATTCGCCCGATTACACAAACGAAGCACCTTACCAGCGCACAGAAAACGGTTGTGCAGTTGTACGTCTATTTAGACGCGGTGGATGCAGCAGGGACCATCACAGAAGCAAAGTTAGTCGATGCAAGTGGAACGGCAATGATTACTTCCGACGCCAATATCACCTCTCATGAAACGGGCGTCTTACTACTGTTCGAAATACCGTTTGAAGTAGGAGTGGTGTAGGATGCCATACGAACGTCAATTTTGGGCTGATCGACTTGTTAATCCAGAAACAGGTGAAACGATTCAGGAGGGCACTCGTTACACAGCGAGGCGCATGAATCACATAGAGGAAGGCATTAAGGGTATCGACGACATCGTAATCAAGATGGAAAATCGAATTCTCCATTTGCACGCCAAGATCACAACAGGTGACAGGACCGCCGGAAATAATGGGATTTTCGTCGACACCTTTGACGGCATCCAGGATGCGGTCATTTCCTTGGATAGGACGAGAACAACCGTCCAGTCGATTTCCGGTACGAATGTTACCGTTGCATCGGTGGCAGGATTTGCAGTTGGGCAAGAGGTGACGTTAGCATCTGTCAACAATCAGGAGGAGCGTATCATCACCGCAATTAATGCGTTGACCCAAGTCATTACATTAAACGCGGCTCCCACAGCAACTTATTCTTCCAATGCCATCCTTGCAAGGTCAACCGTGGAGATTGATACGGTGGCAAAACGTATGAGGCGAGGGTCGATTGATACCTATAGCGTGAAAATTGCCGTAACGTAAGAAAGGAGGCGGTTAGATGGCTAGTAAATCAACCGTTGTTAGCATCCCTGAGTCTACATCGCAAAGCCGATCACAAAAGATAACTATTCCAAATCTAAAGCGCGTTGTGTCAGTTGCGGTCAATACGGGCAAAGTTACACACTCTGTCAATGGCAGCGAAGTGACGGTCAATGTCAGCGATGGTTCATATACCCGATATACCACATCCAGCACACCGAACACAAAAACCGTATCGGAGACTCGTACAAGCAGTACAGATAGTTTTCAGTCTTCGATCAGTTACAACGATGGAACTTATAGCGGCACCTTGTCTAAATCAGGCGGATCAACTCCTTACGTAGTTAGCGGTAGCCCTCCTGGTCAAAAATCAGTATCCGAATCTCGATCCTCGTGGTATGACCTCGGGACATCTTGTAGTGGGGCACAAAGCGGAGCATTGTCAGCGTTGCCATCGTCTATCTCTTATTCTGACGGTGAAGGGTACACCGGAACGTTGCAGCGTACTGGGGCGTCTGCGGGATCTTGTCAAAAATTAAGCGACGAGGGGGGCGGTGAACGCTGGTACGGTGCTTCCGCAACAGGCACCTATTCGGGTACGGTATCTAAACCTGATACGCGTAAATACAACTACTCCCAAAGCTATTCCGGCACTGTGTATGGACCATCTTCGGTATCTTATACCTACTACTACGCTTATACCGTAACCGTTACGTACGAGGACAACTTCGGTCAGACGCTCACGCTTACTGCTCCAGCAAGCGGGGTCAAGTTGTCTGTGGGCAATACTTATGCGGTCACGGGCACCACATTGGATACTGATCCTGGTGATATCGTATCCGTCTATGTACGTGTCAACAAAGGCACTCCCTATCGTATCCTGCAAGCATCAGCGGATGGCGTAAATCCGTTAGCTTTTAACAAGACATTGACGTTTACAGGTGGAGCATTGAAGGACGGTACCACAGCCGTTTCTGGGCTACTGGATGAGGGAGCAACCCATTTACTAGAAGTGTGGTCAGAGGACGGTAAGGGCGGTACTTCCATCATTGCAGAACGGACCTTTACCGTAGCTTTGAATCGCCCTCCGACACTTACTCATTCATTTGTCGCCAACAATGATAATCTGTCGGATGATTCGCCCATTACGATAAACGGTACGGTGTCCGATCCAGATGGACAAGCAGTAAACATGAAATATCGTCTAAACGGTGGTGCAGATGTACCCATATCAATCAGCGGTGGCGCGTGGTCGATCACTGTTACACCAAAGCAGATGGTTGCCGGAGCGAACAGTCTCGTCATAACAGCAGCAGACTCATTAGGAGCAACAACAGTCCTCACGTTTTCCTTGACCCGTTCAGTGACAAAAACACGCCTCAAAACAGCTCATGCACGCTACAAGCTATCTCCCCAATCCACGACAGCTAAAGAAGTGCTTGCTTGGTTCCAGCATGAAACAGGAGATTTGAATGTGGACGGAGCTCTTTCTATCGTGGCGGCTGGCGCTGCCGAATCCTATAAGGCCATGACAAAAACGACTGCCCCTGTTATCACAGGGATCGTGGAAACAGAGTTTATCGGGTCGTATGCAACGGGTAACGCTCAACTGCATTTGAAATTGACGTTGTCCAGTAATGACGCAAACTCAACAGCGGCGGCAACAAGTTTATCGGGGGCGATCAAAGCATGAGATACCGGAAGCGCAATCCTGATGGATCACTAGGTGATTGGGTATACACGCCAGCAGGGGAAGCGGAGAGAAAGCAGGATGAGGCTCTACAGAAAGAAATTGAAGCTTTACGAAAAGAGAATGCAAAATTGAAAAAAGCACAAAAGGGTGGCGGTGAAAATGGCGTGGTCTAGTCCTGCAACAGACAAGAAAAACAAAGACTTGATATTAGCTCAAGTCCGGGACTTCAAGAAAGGCAGACTTGTGGAGCCATTTAGTGATACAAATTCCTGGCTAAAAGCATACGGCGGCGGATCGGTGACATTTAACAATGGCAAGCTGCAAATCACTTCGACAGGCACATCGATTGCCGCACGCCGAAACGTCCTCTTAAACTTGTCAGGTGCAAAGACCTTGAAGATTAGATTCTATGTAGACAATTTGACCGACTTCTATGAGTTCCAGCTCTATTTGGCTCATGATACTGGCTATGCCGAATTTTTAGGGTATACTGTGCGGGCTTGGAGAATGGCGATTGGTTGGAATGAACATATCATCGATGTCAGCAAGCTGGAGCCCGTTGGAGCTGCAAGCCTTACCCGAGATATCGTTTCTATGCAAATCCGAGTGAAGTCCAATGAGAACACTACGGCATCGATCGTTTTTGACTCGATCATTAGAGATGAGTCGCAGCGGGGGAAGGTCATTTTTATGTTCGATGATGGTTGGTCTTCCCAATACAGCGAAGCATTTCGGTATATGGGAAAATACAATCTTCCAGGCGTCATTGCCGTCATTCCGTCGCACGTAGGGTGGTCTGGCTATTGCACGCTACAACAGCTAAAGGAAATGTACGATTATGGCTGGGACATGGCCAACCATACGATGAACCACGCGACGCTAAAAGACCTGAAAGATACAGCGGCAATCGAGAAAGAGGTAGCGGACGCTGAAAAATGGCTGAATGCAAACGGATTTCCTCGAGCATCGAATATTTTGGCGTATCCATATGGCGCGTATGATGCAAGGGTGTTGCAAGTGATGCAATCTCGGAGAGCGGGCCGCACTGTCCAAGAGGATACGGCGACCACACCGCCACCGGATAAGCGGACGATCAAGATTCGAAATGTGGAGCATACGATTACACCTGCCACACTAAAAGGACACATAGATGATGCGGCAAAGGTAGGGGGCGTGTGTTTGTTCATGTTCCACAAGATCGTTAGCGGCGAAGCCACGTCCAGCATCGAGTATAACGTAAGCAACTTCCAAGAGGTTGTTGATTACGCATATTCCCGGCGAGCTGACATCGATACAGTGACAATGAGCGATTGGATGGACAGTTGTGGGCTGTAAAACGAATAGAGTTTTTGGGGGAGCTGCAACAGCGGCTCCTTTTACTTTTGCCCCCAGGGGGTGAGGAGGATAATCTCATGTCAAACAATGAGATGCAGGTACTATCTGATATCAGAGAGCGGATTGTCCGAGTAGAGACAAAACTGGACTCTATGACTGATGTTCGTGTTACAGCGGAAGAGGCGAAAGAGAAAGCGAATGAAGCACTACAATACGGGAAATCAGCACATCATCGATTGAATGAAGTTGCTGATAATCAAAAATGGCTCTGGCGTACGGTAATTGGTGCGCTGATTGCTGGAGCAATAGCATTGCTGTGGAAGGGGATGAACTAAATGAAAGAAACGGACCTGTTGGCATTGGTCAGCCAATACCTACTGGATGAAATTCTGATTGTTGTAGTCGCACTGTTGTTGATTGGAACGATGCTCAAGAAAACGCCACGGGTAGCTGACTGGTTAATTCCTTGGCTTTTGACTGTAAGCGGTGTTGGACTAGCTTGGGGAGTGATGGGAGCAATAAGTGTGCAAGCGACGATTCAGGGCATTCTTGCTGCTGGGATCGCAACGCTGGGGCACCAGTTGTGGAAGCAGACATTTGTAAAAAGGGAAGGTGATCAGTAATGACCCAGCAAGAGTTTATCGCAAAGATCGCACCTGCAGCCGTAGCGGATATGAAAAAGACTCGAGTACCTGCTTCGCTGACCATTGCACAAGCAATCCTTGAAAGCAATTGGGGAAAGAGCGGGCTGACGGAAAAGGCAAATAACCTGTTCGGTATCAAGGGGGCCGGGCCTGCTGGTGTCTGCCCGATGCCGACAAAGGAGTGTTATAACGGTGAGTGGGTAACGGTGTCAGCTAATTTCCGGGCCTACAACAACTGGGCAGAATCGATTGCCGATCACTCGAATCTAATTTTAAATGGCACGCGGGACAAGCCGACGCGTTACCATGGTGTCCTTGGAACTGACTATAAAACGGCTGCTCATAAGATTAGGGAAGGCGGGTATGCGACCGATCCGGCGTACCCTCAAAAGTTGATTAGTCTGATTGAGAAATACGAGCTGCACCAATACGATGTTGATAAGTCTGACAACTCTGTGGATAAAGAACAGCCTGAATTAAGGCTGGAACAGTGGGAGCGCGAAGCAGGCTTGAAGGCAATTGACAGCCTTGCAGCCAAAGGTTTCCTGAATGACCCGGACGTTTGGAAAAAGCGATTGACAGAAAATCCGGTAGCTGTGCTGAATGAACTACCTTGGCTCATGTTTACAATGCTAGACCGGGTGACAGAATGACCATGTAATAACCAAAGCCCTCCTTCCGGTAAAACGGGGGAGGGCCTTTTATCAATAAATAATGTTAATAACTTAGTATGAAGCATAATCAGGTTAGGGGAATTTCCTGATTTTTACACATCGCATACTGGCTTGCATAGTATAGTGTCGATGTGAAGTCATTATGATTAGGAGGTTTAATACTCTGATGAACAATAACTGCTGGCGACCTCCACCAAGCGGTTGTCAATCTATTTTTCCCCCAAGATGCACTTGTCCCCCTGGTCCCCCTGGTCCTCCTGGTCCCCCAGGCGCCCCTGGTCCACAAGGTGCTACTGGCCCCCCTGGTCCAGGGTGTATAGATCCGCCACCAGTAGCAACTCAGATTGTTTACGTAAATAAGGGCGGGAATGATACAACTGGTGATGGTACAGAATGCAACCCCTTTTTAACTGTCACAAGGGCGATGGCGTTCATTGTAGATGCTTCACCGACAAAACGATATGCAATTTCTATCGGACCAGGAACCTTCACAGAACCACTTATTCACTTAAAGGCAAACGTCCAATTAATTGGAGCAAGTACATTATTAACTAGACTCGCTATCCCATTCGATATTAATGATCCATCCTGGAATGGAAACCTAAATGTTGATAATCGTTCTGGCTTTGTGGATTTATCGTTATTGACAGCGCCTCTTGATTTTAACTTTACAACCAATGCAATTACCCCTTCTACGGGTCGATTGTTCTTTGTAAGTATCAATTTTACTCCAACACCAGTATTTACTGGGAATAGCACTTTTCTTAGTCAGATTAATATCCGTGACTCCCAGTTATTTGGTGGCTATACGCAGAATGGTGCAAATGTCACCATGTTTGCTTCATATGTTGGAGGCGTTCCTCTACCGTTACCCCAACCCGTCATCACTATAAATTCTATCGTTCCTTACGATACTCAAGTACATCTAATTGGTGGAGGGACAGATGGCGATGTAGTAGTGAATGTGGCAAATGGAACCGTTCCAATCGATCCATTCGACCTCTTAAGTTTCGCTATAAAAGGCAGTTTGATTGTGAATGGTGTAGCAGGTGTCGTAACTAGAATTAGGGCCACTGTTGACTCGATTCCGATTAGAAGCAGAGTGACTTTAATAGGAAATTCAGCGATAGAAAAATTGGATGATGCTGCTGGCTTAGGTTACACCCCTGCCAATCCCGCTGATTGGTCATTGGGACCTGTTCCGACAACAGTTCAAGAAGCATTGGATAGGATTGCTGCCAAGATAGCCCCAGTGTGAATTTAGCTGATGAAAGAGAAAATAAATACTAAAATTAAATCCTCCCTTAGAGAAATTTGCAGGAGGATTTTTTTATTTACATGCTCGCCCATGTTCACAGGCTACGAATGGCCATTAATCCATAAGTAAGAAGGGAGCCCTCCTTCGGAATAACAATCCGGGGAGGGCTTTTTTACGTTATGCGTTCAATTTAGGGGTACAGCCGAGATACGTGTATTATCTTAACTAGTCAGAATGAGTGATTTTACAGTATTCAATGTAGAGTTATGATCCTGCTAATACAAAATAGAGAGCCATAACTGCTTCCTTTTTAAAGATTATTTTCCCTTTCCTTCAACTCATCCTGTAAAAACATCACTAAGTTATCAGCAATCTTTTCTGCGTACTCACTGACTTGCTGTTTACTCATTATCTCATAGTCTTCTTCATGATCGAACATGACAATGGGGGTGTTATCTAACGTGTATTCTATCCCTTCTTTGCTCAGGTCAAAGCAGTAGGCATCTCCCCCTAAGTTAGTAGCAAAAACAATATACCCGTATTTGGATACATCTCTTCCAGGAACCAATTCATTGTTTTCCACCAGTACGTTGGCAATTGAGCATAGCCTTAAATCCCCTAGGTCAAACTTTTTAGTCCCATTATATGATAAAAAAAAGTTAGTGAAATCTTCAGGCAAATTGAGTGACTCTAATTTTGCAATCTCTTCTTTTGAGGCTTGTACAAATTGCATACCTGTTATATGGCTAATTGCTGTCATGAGCTCCTTCAACATCTGAATTGCCCCTCCTCCTTGACTACATTAATCAATCAATTATTTCATCAGTACACGGGTTGTCTCCTGCACCATATCCCGTAAACCATGGTGACACCGTACTTCTATGAAATGATTCTGGTAGAGGTATCAAGTTTATCGGATCATTAGATCCACCATAAGCCCTTGGTCTTATATGATGAATTTCATATCCAACAAAATCAAAGTTGGTTTTATATTGCTTTCGATACCAATCCTTATATTCTTCTCGCTCTTTGTTGGTCCAAGGCACCCTATAGTCTGAATGGACTTTAGTCCAAGTTGTAGTCTCGGGTTCAGGCATTATCTGCTGAGAGATAGGATCTTTATAGTAGGGATAGCCATAAGCTTTACGATTTAACAAAATTTTATCTGGCGCAAAAACAGTAAGACTGCCACCAGCAGGGACTTTTCCAAAATAAGGTGTCATTCTAGCAACTGATTGCCAAAATCGGGCGTCTTTAAGGTAATATGTGACCCAATTTGTGTAAGAACCAACAATAGGATTATCCCATTTAATATCCTCTCTCTTTTCTACTATATAGCTCCCATTTCTTTCTGTAGCAGCACTTAAAGCCAAATCAGCATTCCACCAATCTGGTTTCTTTGCTCCCCGAGGGATTATCAGCGAAACCAGTTTTACTCTAGTCTTTACTTGTCTATATAATACATCATTGTCTAGCTCAAGATAAAATACTGCTCCGCCATCAGCTAACTGCGCCTTCTCCTTATCTTCTTCCCCTAATTCTGCATTTGATTGGTTTTTTTCTTCTTTAGGAAGTTTAAATTTGGCAACGATAATGCCGGGTTTAGCATTTACCTCACCATCCATAATTTCCTCAGATATTTGCTTATCTTGAATGACAGTTACATCATTACTTTCGAGAACTCTTGGATCTTCAAGATATATAGCCAGATCTTCTAAAGTAATATCATCTGTCATTTCGATATGAAGATCATTAGAGGTAGCAGAGGTAGCATTTGTATTATTCTCGGCAGAAGCGAAAGTAGGAATAACTGTAACTAACAAAAGTAATAGGATCAAAAGAAGAGAGGTCTTTCTTTTGTAGAAAAACATAACTTCAGCTCCATTCAACTAAATAGTTTAATCTCGCCTATTATTAGTATCGCCAGCATTTTGATGACCTTAAACTAACAGGGATTATGACTGAGGGGAGTCAGTTGTGAACTCAGCTGTTGGCTAAACTACCCGTTTTGTCATCAATTGCACTTCCTGTTCTAATCGCGGCATGATGCACTTGCTTGCTTACTGAAGTTGCAACTGCATCTACAGTGGAGGGCCTTGCTGAACCTGTCGAGGGAATAGAACAGCCTTTTCAGATGGAACTAGCGTCCCCAAGCGACAGCTCTTGCGTGTGCAACGTTCGCCGCTGATGGCATAGTAGATACAATGTTTCTTTATGTTATCGATACCATCAATTCATCATTTTTGATTGAATTGCTAAAATGTACTGATCCAATTGCTGGCTTAATTCCACGACGTCATCATGCAACAAATCATTCTTCTCTAAAAACAATTGCACCAGTTGTTCTCGCAATTGTTCCACAATGTTATTCAAATGCTCTATATCCTGATAATTTCCTCCTTCCCGATCTAAAGGTAGCGTGGTACATTTACTTATAGGAGCTGTAACCGCTCCTCGTGTGGGCGTTCCTGTTACCTGGCAAAGGGGTGGAGCGCCCTTTTTATGTGCAATAGCTCCTATGGTATTCACCTCCCTTTTTCTTACAAATAAAACTATACAATAGTTTCCCAAAAAATGACTTTTTAGAAAAATAGGGAAACTTAAAAATACCTCCCAAATGGGAACCCTGCAAAAGACGACGCTTTTCAGAACTACAAAACAGCTAAAGAAAAACGAGCCTATAGATGCTTCTAAGGCTCGTTTCGAGTTTAAAGGTAATGACTTTTTTGGTTTAACCCATCCCATGAGTATAGGTCGTCACATTTGGACTGCTCATTGCATTAGAGGATGATGTTTCACTGTTTACAATGCCGATGCAAAGGCTAAAAAATAGTGCAAATGATAACGAAAACATCTTCAGTTTCATTCTTCGAACCTCCCTATAATTTCTTGAAAAACTCGTTCATGTTGCTCTGAGGCATGTTGACGATGTTCCCAAAATAATGATGTACAGCGTTTAAATGCTTCGTGATCCTTTAATTGATCAGCTAAGTCAAGACAGCATAAGATTTCTTCGAGTGCATTTGGAATGCGTCCTTTTTTCAGCTCGTATACAATTTTATGATACCGAAAATTATAGTGTCTGCCAATATTTACCGGATTATTGTATTCAGAAAAGCGATCTATTTCTCCGGCATACTGTTCCAAAATATCATCGATAGCAATGTCGTATTTACTGGCGGCTTCCATGATTGTCAAGAGTCCGGCTGGTATTTCTTCCGGATACTTGGATAAGAAATTCAGATAATCGGGCAATAGATCGGTTTTCCCCATCAGCAAATCATACGTATACAAATTGGCTGTTGCCCAAACCTTGTATTCCTCAACTACTTTACGACCAGTATCATCTAGAAGTTCAAACCAACCAAGGTCTGCATAGCCTTGGACACATTTTTTCGCTTCTTCATACAAGCCTTGCATTTGTAGTGCGACACCTTTAGCAAGAAATCCTTGTCCATAGTACGCAACTAAATGGCGTTCTGTTCTTAACGGCTCAAGGGTCTTTCCACTTTTCTTTTTGCGTAACTCATTTTGATAAACCTTCATAGCAAGCGAGCGTAATTCATTGGCGTAACTTTCCACTTCCTTCCACTTCCGTAACATAAAGCACGCATTCGCCAAATGAATTAGACCATCCAATTGGTAATTTTCCGGCAATCGTGTTCGGTAAAGTTCAAACCGAATAACCGCTTTCCAGTTTTCTTCTGAATCTGCCCCTTGAGATGCTCGAAACAATTTATACTGACTTATTGCAAATCGGTCTGAATGGCTGTCCTTCTCATTTTCAATCACGAGCTTGTAAAACGGAACAGACTCCTTTCTCTTCCCATTTTCAAAAAGCTGCTCTGCCACTGAAAAGAGGATATCCAAATTTTTTCGATCATCCAGCAATCTAGAAACTACCTGTTGAATGCAATCTTGAAGACCAATTTCGGCGCACCGGATTAGGTATGGGATTGCACGCGGCCGAGATATCCTGTCTTTAGCGAAACACTCTTCCGGGTACAATTCATACAGCCATCCAGCAGCAAATCCAAAAGCAGTAGCCATAGCATCCAATTGCCCCACAGTTATGGAACGCTGTGGATTGCCATTTAACATCTCACTCAAATGTCCCGTACTAATACCACTCAATTCACTTAGTTTGCTAAGTGTAAATCCATTCACTTTTATGTTTTTTTGTATCTCAGATCGTAGTGTTAATTGAACTACCTTGCTTTCCACCATATTAAATCTACTCCTCCTTAACACAAGAAACCGTCAAACTTCCTTTATTTTACAGAAAGAATATTTGAATGTAAATATTTGGTAACTAGGACTATCGTCCTGCATGATTTTTTCATTTAGAGTACACCCTGTATCAACAATGGTTGGAAGTCCAAAAAACGATGTACCAGATTTTCACCAAGGAAGAACGGCAAAATACATTGAAAAATTTGTGAAGGCGGAGTAAGGATTACAGAAAGGCAACGAGTTCCTTCATTAAATATGCAATAAATGCCTCGATTGATATGACCGAGGCATATTTATGATAATTTTAGTATTCATGATTGGTTAATTGTGGAGCAGGCAAAACAGAGCTGTTATTCCCTTCGGTTACAGAGGCACTTGCTGCTGGTGGTCGTGTTTTGATTGCGACACCGCGAAAAGACGTCGTGCTGGAGCTGGCTCCGAGGATTCAGCGGGTTTTTCCAGGGGCTAAAGTGATTGCCGTCCACGGTTCGAGCTCGGAAAAGTGGGAAGAGAGTGACATCACGATTGCGACTACGCACCAGGTTATGCGCTTCCATCGGCGTTTTTTACTGGTCATTCTCGACGAAGCTGACGCGTTCCCATATCATAATGATCCTATTTTGTATCGCGCTCTATCCAGAGCGGTGAAAAAGAATGGGAAGCTGCTTTATTTAAGTGCGACACCTCCGGGATATTTGCAAAAGCGGCTCGTTAGAAAAGGACGCTCAACCCTAGGCTCGTCTGGGGCGATACCGCTTTTCTCTGATACGCATGTTCTGTTGCCTGGGCGCTATCATGGTGCTGCGCTTCCTGTCCCCAAGATTCTCACGGTACAAGGCTTACATAAGCGCGTTCAGACGAATCGAATCGTGGCGCCATTTATTGATGCGGTGCGTACATCTCTGAATAAAGACCGACAAGTTTTTGTTTTTGTACCGCGGGTTGATGAAATTGACAGGGTGCTATCATACCTTCGCAAGTGGCTTCCTGCTCATGTGGGGGAGATGGCTGGTGTTCATGCGGCAGACCCTATGCGGGAGGAGAAGGTACTCGCCTTTCGGGAAAAACGTTATACCGTCATGGTGACGACAACGATTCTGGAGCGGGGTGTGACCATACCAAAGAGTGACGTAGTAGTGGTAGGTGCGGAGGCGCCAGTATTTGACGAGGCGTCATTGGTTCAGATAGCAGGGCGAGTTGGGCGGTCAGTCGATGATACGACAGGTAGCGTTCTATTTTTACAAGCAGAACGATCTACTTCTCCAAAGCGGGCTGTCAGGCAGATTTCACAGATGAACAGTTTGGCTCAAAGGCTGGCGGAGCAAAGGGGGCATTCATGACCAGTGGGGTGTGTGTCCGTTGTGGTGGGCGTATCCTAGCATTTCAAAAGGAATCGGTCGCTCGAGAAAAAGCGCGGCAGCTATCGGATCAGGCGGGCTATCCGGTCACCTATCGCATGTTAAAACGGATTATGTTGTGTGGAGCTTGCCTTGATGCTTTACCGTTGATTGGGCATGATATTTGCCAACGGTGCGGGCGTGATAGGGAGTTGCAGGCTAGTATCGGCAATGAAGGGCTATGCAGGGATTGTGTTCATGGGGAAGATGGTCAAATATTGGTGGCAAATCGGAGTTTGCTTCGCTATGAAAAGGGAGAGAGGGATTTGCTCGGAGTGTTTAAATACCGCGGTGACGAACGGCTAGCTTCATTTTACGGTACGCTTCTCGCCATTACGGTTCAGCGTTATTACAGATCTATGGGGTTTACCTGTATCACGACGGTTCCCCTTCATCCACAGCGATTGAGGGAACGCGGCTTCAATCAGGTTGACTTGCTGGCTCGTCATTTAGGAGCAGTAATCAAAATTCCTGTCAAACCGTTGCTTCTCCGGGCGAAGGACACCCCAAAGCTAAGCAAGCAAAAAGGGAGGGCAGCACGTCACGAAAGCATGCGAGAAGCTTTTGTGTGGGATGGCCAGGAAATGCCTGCTGCTGCTAAAATCCTGCTCCTTGACGATATTTATACGACTGGTTCGACGTTGCGTTCTTGCGCGAGGACAATCAGAGAGTATTTGGGGCCAAGCTGTGATATGTACTCCTTGACAATATACCGATAGCCAGTTTGGGAAAATTAAGCTATGATGTAGGCATACAACAGATATGGAACCGTATGAACTTTTTGAACGGAAAAGGGGTTGTCCGATATGTCTATGGGCAAGTTGGCAAACTGCTCGCGGTGTGATGCTGTATTTGTACAAGCAGTCCGTGACATTTGCCCCAATTGCATTAAAGAAGTCGAACAAGAATATGAAGCATGCGCCCAGTTTTTGCGTAAGCGAGAAAATCGCGGATCGAATATTCACCAGGTGAGCGAAGCTACTGGTGTAACCGTGAGGCAAATTACGAAGTTTATCAAGGAAGGGCGCATTTCGGTTGCTGGTAATCCAAATCTTGGATACCCATGTGAGCGTTGCGGTTTCTTGATTCGAACAGGCAACATATGCGAAGCTTGTCTAAAAGGCTTGAAGCACGAAATCACGCAAGAAACCGAGGTAGAACAGAGGTTGGAAGAATTCCAACGAGCTCAACTAGCCCAAGCAGCTTATCGAAGAAAGCAGAATAGTGACGAATAGTTTTATGCAAAAAAACTAATCGTAGAGCATGAATTTGCCGATGATACTACTAAGAGTAATCATCGGTTTTTTCATTGAAAACACCGGTGGTTTGAGAGGATGGTAATCAGATGCGGATTAATGAACCTAACCGTGTCGGGATGATTAATGCTTACAACAAGACGGGCAACAACCAGGTAGGCAAAAGCGGCAAAATCCCGATGGGCAAGGATGAAGTGAACATTTCCACAGAAGCATTGGAAATGCAAAGGCAAGTAGAAGATGTCAATTCTCCACAACGTCGGGAAAAAGTGGAGCAGTTAAAAAAGCAAGTGGAGGAAGGAAAATATCACGTCTCAAGTGAGCGGATCGCTGATAAGCTCCTTTCTTTTTGGAAGAAGCTGTAACACAGATCAAATGAGGCTTTTTTGAATAAGCCTCTTTGAATAGTTTTCGATGGAAGATGAGGAGAAGCAAGGATGAATAGACTCTACGATCTGCTCGACAACTTGATCCAGTTGCACAAAGCCTTGTACACCTTAGCTATGCACAAGAAAGATGTGCTGGTAAAAGGGGATGTGGATGAACTAGTAGCCATAACACGACAGGAGCAAAAATTGATCAAGGGCGTCACAGAAGCTGAAGCAGCCCGCCAGCAAGTAGTAACAGAACTAACAGCACAGAAGGGCTTTGCGCTGCAAGAAGGCACACTGGCTGAATTGATCAAGTTGACGACCAGTGCGGAAGAGAAAATGCGCCTCACTTCCAGTCGTAATGAGCTAAGCCGGATTGTGACCGAACTGCGCGAGGCTAACGACCTGAATCAGCAGTTACTGGAGCAATCCCTTTCTTTTGTAAACATGACGCTTGATCTGATAACGGATACACCTGAGGACGACTTTATCTACGGAAGACCAACCTCGGATACATATCGTCAGCCAAATCGAACTTTTTTCAACAAAAAAGCATAAAGAGGTGTCGAAATGCGCTCTACTTTTCATGGATTAGAACTGGGAAAACGAGGCCTGTTTGCTCAACAATCTGCTTTAAATACAACTGGACACAACATTTCTAATGCGAATACAGAAGGCTATTCACGCCAACGGGTTAACATGGTAGCTACTCCTGGTCTTCCTTATGTGGGATTGAATATGAGTAGAGAAGCTGGCTTGCTTGGGACAGGTGTTATGGTAACTGATGTTCAGCGCATGCGTGAAGGATTTTTAGATACTCAATATCGGAATGAAGTTAAGTCACAAGGTTACTGGGACGAACGAGTGGATGTATTGCAGAAAATTGAGGCAATCTACCAAGAACCTTCTGAGACGGGGTTGCAAAAAGTGATGGATCAAATGTGGCAGGCATGGCAGGATCTATCCAAAGATCCTATTAACCCGTCTGCACGTGCAGTTGTTCGAGAGCGATCTGTAGCAGTTGCGGAAACATTCTCCAGTCTGTACAAGCAATTAGACGAAGTCCATAGTGATATGGATAAAATGGTTGGGACTAAAGCGTTCGAGCTTAATTCTCTCGCTTCGCAAATCGCCTCTGTCAACAAGATGATTAATGACGTTGTACCACATGGTTATGTCCCGAATGATCTGTACGATCAAAGAGACGTGCTAATCGACAAGGTGGCCAAGATGTTACCCGTTACGGTAACTAACGGAGATAACGGTATGGTCAATATCCAGGTAGATGGACGTGATCTGGTTACTGGAAGTACTGCGAGCCCCGTAACAGCTGTAAGAAACCCGGTAACTGGAGTAAACGATCTGACAATCAGTGGGGCTCAGTATATTCCAACCTCTGGTTCAATGGCTGCTATGCTTGAGGGTAGGGATGTGTTGGTTCCAAGCACTATGAAACGTCTCGATCTTTTGGCGATTAACCTGACGAAAGAGATCAATGATGTTCACCAATCAGGTTTGAGTATTAGCGATATCAAAAACGGTACGGCTCAACAAATACCATTCTTCGTTGATGGTACGAAAGGTGCACCGAATTATCCAACTAGAGCAACCAATATCAAAATTAACCCTGCCATTTTGAATAGCTTGGACGCTATTGCAGCAGCCAAACCAGAAGGTGGCGTTGGTAATACTGGTAACAATGAAAACGCTTTGGCTATGGCAGCGATTAAATTCAAGGTAATTTCGGCAGGAGTCGGCCCGAATGATTTTAAAGAGGCCACAACATTGGACGATTTTTACCGATATACCGTAGGCGAAACAGGCGTTATGGGACAAGAAGCAATTCGGAATCAAAAGAATGCTGAAAAGTTGGTTGGTATGGTAGAGGGTCAGCGCGAGTCCATTAAAGGCGTTTCTATTGACGAAGAGATGTCCAACCTTGTGAAATATCAACATGCTTATAACGCGGCAGCAAGATCAATTACTTCGGTTGACGAGATTCTGGATAAAATCATCAATGGCATGGGCCGTGTCGGTCTGTAAGCCAGTGGGGGAGTATAACAAATGGCAATGCGTGTAACACAGAACATGTTGAACAATAATATGCTCCGTAATTTGAATAACTCTATGGGGAGTATGGATAAGCTGCAAGAAATGCTTTCTTCGGGTAAAAAGGTTTCCAAACCCTCCGATGATCCAGTAGTAGTAGTAAGAGGAATGTTTTATCGTTCTTCACTCATGGAAAACGAGCAGTTTACAAAGAATACTTCTGAAGGGTTGAGTTGGCTAGATACTACGGATCAGGCATTAGATGAAGTCGGAAACGTCTTGAAACGGGTTCAAGAATTGCTTGTGCAATCAGGAAACGGGTCGATGTCCAAGGATGATTTGAAAATGATGGCTATGGAGATAAAAGAAATAAAGAATCACGTTGGTCATGTTTCAAATCAGACTGTAAATGGTCGTCATATTTTTGCAGGCTCGGATACGCAGAATCCTCCTTATGATGTGGCAACAGGTAAATTTATAAATACAAACAGTACCCCGGTCCGTTTAGAGGTTAGCGAAGATACATTTGTTCCTATCAATATTAATGCACAAAATGTGTTTAATAATCCTGCTACAAATAATGTATTTGATTTACTAGACAAGGTGATTGTTGAACTGGAAAATGGAAAGTCTGCAGCAGTTTATAGCGATGATGTCTCTCAACAAATGGATAACGTATTGACGGAACGTTCAACTTTAGGGGCACGGGTTAACCGTTTGGAATTAGTAGAAGATCGTCTTTCTAAAAGTGAGGTTTCCATTACTGGTCTAATGACTAAAAATGAAGATGCTGACGCTGCAGAAGTAATGACAGACCTTAAAGCGCAGGAAAATGTGCACCGTGCTG
Organism: Brevibacillus schisleri; assembly: GCF_055685845.1. Taxonomy (NCBI): domain Bacteria; kingdom Bacillati; phylum Bacillota; class Bacilli; order Caryophanales; family Paenibacillaceae; genus Brevibacillus; species Brevibacillus schisleri. Next base: position 6,042,001 of record NZ_JBVNDM010000001.1, on the reverse strand, counting down.
CACTCTCATCGGGTGCAAGAATCATTCAGCCTACATTAATAGATTTTCTTCGTTAGCCGGGAATAAGGGGATGAAGATATGGCCATTGCTAGTTTGAGGATGGAGAGCGCTTTTGCAAGAATAGGCTTAAATATTCAAAAGCCCGTACAAGAAATTGAACAACCAAAAGCAGATTTGAGCCTTAGTCAAAAACCGGCTATTATGGAAATAAAACAAGAGCCGGGTACTATGACAATTGATTCTAGTCGAGCACGTTATAACTCTGGTATTCCTACTGCTTCTGAAGTTAGTGACGACAATGCCGGGTTCGGCAAGCAGCAAGGATTTGAAGCTATTGCTCGAATTAGCGAAGAAGGAGATCAGCTTCGTGCGATCGAGAATAGACAAGATCCAATACCGCAACAAGCTGCTATGAAGATGGAATTACCCACGACCCCTTTAACCACTCCTTTGCTTCCGGACGAAGGAGTGAACGTATCTTATCAGAGAGGTAACTTGGACATTAAGGTACAGACGAGAGGATATCAAAACGAGACAAGAATTCAGTCACCAATACTGAAATACACCCCGGGAGATGTCCAGGTTTACATGCAGCAATACAACCGTTTGAATATTGAGGTGGTTGACCGCCAAGTCAATCGGCTGATTTAAGAAGGGGTAACGAAATGAAAAAGACTGCTAACCATGTGCCGGAAATAGGGAAAGTATATTTCGAAGAAGGAATTCCGGGTTTTTCCCATTTGCAATTTTTTCAACTTATGCAAGAGGAGGCCGGAACGCCCTTCTATTTATTACAATCGATGGAAGATAATTCAGTTGCTTTTTGGGTAGTGGAGCCATTCGAATTGTTTACAGATTATCAGTTTGAATTGAAAGCGCAAGTTACGAAAGACCTTCGACTAGCTGACGACACCTCATTAGTGGTTCTAAATATTGTAACCTCCAGACAAGGAAGTATAACTGCCAATCTGAAGGCACCGATTGTCATAAACATCGAGAATAGGATGGCTAAACAAGTCATTCTTGATGAAGATTTCGAAGTCCAGCATTCGTTCTTGAAGAAAAGTGCGAAGCCGGGGGGTGGATGATAGCATGCTTGTACTCTCCCGGAAAAAGAATGAGTCAATCATGATTGGTGATTCAATTGAGATCAAAATCCTTTCAATAGAAGGAGACTCGATTCGTTTAGGGATTGAGGCTCCAAAAGATGTAGCTGTGTATCGGAAAGAGATTTATATCGCAATCACAGAGGAAAATCTTCAAGCATCACGCAGAAATATAGATTGGAATGCCTTGAAAGATCTAATGGACCATGCAAAGGAAAATGATTAATAAAAAACTACTAATTTTTTCTCAAAAAGCAAAAAAGGTATAAAGTCTTGGTTCAATGCTTCCGATAATATAAATGTAAGGGTAAGAGAGCAAGCGCGCGATTGCTTTCATACCTGATATAATGTATAGCCACACGGATGTGGCTCTCGAAATCAAGGAGGAATAGAACATGATTATCAACCACAATATGTCTGCAATGAACACTCACCGTCAACTGGGTGTAAACACTGGTGCTCTCTCCAAAAACGTAGAGAAATTGTCTTCTGGCTACCGTATCAACCGTGCTGCTGACGATGCTGCTGGTCTCTCCATCTCTGAGCGTATGCGTTCCCAAATCCGCGGTATGGATCAAGCAGCTCGCAATGCGCAAGACGGTATCTCTCTGGTACAAACAGCTGAGGGTGCTCTGCAAACAGTTAACAACATCCTGGTTCGCGTAAAAGAACTGGCAACTCAAGCTGCTAACGGAACTTACGATAAAACTAACGACCTGGCTCGCATCAACGAAGAAATCGGTGAGCTGGCAAAAGAAGTAACAAACATTAAGGACAACACTAAATTCAACGGTATCAAACTGTTGGATGGTTCCCAAGATGTTACACTGCAAATCGGTATTGAATCTGCTCAAACGCTGACTTTGACTGCTGCTAGCTTCGACATTAGCGCAGTAGACACTGCTTTTGCTGGTTACCAATTTGCTGACCAAACTGCTGCAAATGGTAAATTGGCAGATATCGAAGATCAAATCAACAAAGTGAGCTCCGCACGTTCTTACTTGGGTGCTAACCAAAACCGTTTGGAGAACTCCATTAACAACCTGAATACAACTGCTGAAAACCTGCAAGCAGCTGAATCCCGTATCCGTGACTTGGATATGGCGAAAGAGCAAATGGCTTTCACTAAGAACAACATTCTTACTCAAGCTTCCCAAGCTATGCTTGCTCAAGCTAACCAACTGCCACAAGGTGTTCTGCAACTGTTGCGTTAATCATTTTAAAGAAAAAAGAGAGCAAGCAATCCTTGCTCTCTTTTTTTTCTATCTGAAAGGAAACTGATTATGAAAGTTTCTGCATGTGTTATTACTAAGAACGAAGAACAAAATCTGCCTGCTTGCTTGGAAAGTGTAAAAGGGATTGCTTCTGAAATTGTTGTTGTTGATACAGGGTCTACTGACGGTACGGTCGCGGTCGCTAAAAAGTATCAGGCATCGGTCTATCACTTTGATTGGATCGATGATTTTTCTGCGGCTCGTAACTTTGCTTTATCTAAGGCAAGTGGAAACTGGATCATTTTTTTGGACGCTGATGAGTTTCTTTCGCAGGATTCTATCAAACATATGATAAGCATGCTGAATAAAGCAGAGGAACAAAACAGAGATTTTATTTTAGGGATGATTGTTAATATAGATAAATCAGTCCAAAAGACGATTAATGCCTCTTTGCATATTAGAATTTTTCGCAACGATCCAAGTATTCGATATGTAGGTGCCATTCATGAAAGAGTGATGAAAAACGGTGGTCCTATGAAGATATTCGATGCAAAGGATCAACTATCCATAATTCACACCGGATATTCACAAGAGATCGTTCAGAGTAAGAATAAGAGCGAGAGAAACCTGCAGTTATTATTCAAAGAGTGGGATAATCATCCGAATCGGAGTGATTTGGCTTTTTATATCTCAGAATCATACATGATTAACCAGAGTTTTGAGGAAGCACTTACATATGCTCAAAAAGCATTGCAGTTTCAAAATGCAACACTGGTTGGGCTTTATGAGAAAAATTATGTCAATGTAATTAATTGTATGCTCAAATTGGAGTACCCTCAGAGTAAGATTACGGAGACCATTCATGCAGCTATCTCGAGTCATCCTGAGTATCCGGACTTTTATTTCTTCTTAGGTGATATATATCGGGCCTCCAATCGTACTCGTGATGCAATTGAGGCATTCAATGAGGGAATTGAGCGATCGACTAAGTTATCTATGGCTCAATCAAGTGCCTATTTCAATGCAACTAAAGTATTAACAATCATAGGACAGCTTTATCTTTCTTTAAACGATTTACCACAAAGTGTGGAGAGTTTTGTAAAAGCAATTCAACTCGATAAAGCGAACTATCGAAGCTTGACTGAAATGTTAAAAGTTTTCTCTCTCCATGAATCATGGGAAAATACCTTATCAGTTATCTCGAGTTTGTATGACGTTCGAGATGATCCTAGGGATATCCTGTTACTGTTGAATGCTTCTGTGGAAGTAGGAAATAAAGAATTAGCTAGCCACTTTTATGGACTTTTACATGATCCGACGACAATTGCGCAATCAAAGGTATATGCGCAATACCAAATGTTACAGGGAAAATATGTACAGGCAGCAGCACTGTTCCAAGATAGATTTCTTCAATCCAATCATATTGAAGACAGGGTAAACATGGTGGTTGCCGCATTCCTATCTGCGGATGTTACATATTTAGACAGTGTTTCCCAGCTCATGACACCTTCTCTACTCGCCCTTATTAATCGAGCGGAACAGGGGATTGACCCAGAAGAATTCTCCTACTTTATCCACGCACTAATTAGACTAAATTGTTGGGAGCAGCTATTAGAATACGCTGAGCTGATTGACCAGTATCAACAATTGTTGATTACGGCGGAGTGTTTCTACGAAAATCAGGCATATAACTTTGCCATAGAATTCTATCAGTTTTATTTGGAAAAAGAATCAGACACACTAACAAAATCAACTATAAGTGCCATATTGATCAAAATGGCCAAATGTTTGTATTTGCTTGGTGATTGGGAGCAAGCAATTTCTCTATTGAAAGAGGCACAGATGTTAAATCCTAATGAGTATGCTGTTTACGAATGGCAGCTCACGATCTTGATGAGGGTAAGAGATTTAGCTGGTGCAGCTCAAGTATCGCAAGCAGCTATGCAATATTACCCAGATTCACCTTATTTAAAATCTATTATTACTCATTAATTATTAACTGATCTTATGATTCGGAGGATTCTTTATGCCTACCGTTAGCCTTACTATGATCGTAAAGAATGAGGAAAAATATTTGGCTCGCTGCTTACAAAGTGTAGTCAATTTGGTTGATGAAATGATTATCGTTGATACAGGGTCAACAGACAAAACCAAGTTCATTGCCGAACAGTTCGGAGCAAAAATTTACGATTATCATTGGGATAACCATTTTGCAAATGCTCGCAATTTCGCTTTACAAAAAGCAAATAGTGACTGGAATCTTGTTTTAGACGCCGATGAATACCTTGTAGGTGAGGCTGAGAAGAGCTTGCGGTTCTTCATCGAAACGAAAAGAGCGATCGGACGTGTACTGATCGTTAGTAAATACTTAGATAATGGTGAAGTAAAGTACTCACGGCAGTTAGCGTCAAGACTGTTTCCAAAAGGGGTATATTACAAGGGACGTATCCATGAACAAGTTGTTTCGGATTTGCCACATTTCGCAACCTCTATTGAGTTACACCATTCTGGCTATTACGAGACAGATAAAACGAATAGAAACTTACCCTTGCTGCTGTTGGAATGCGAAGATCAGCCTGATAATCCATACATTTTGTATCATATAGCGATTAATGAGAAAAACCGAAAAAACTACAGTGCAGCAGACCAATATTATGAAAAAGCATACTCCTTACTGACTGGGGAAGAAGGCTATGCCCCAGTATTAGTAGTCGACTACTTATACAATATTATGGCAAATGGCAATCTAGATAAGGGAATTACTATTATTGACAAGGAAAAGAAGCGCCTCTCTCATTTTCCAGATTTTCATTTTGTTAAAGGCTTGTTTTTTATGGATTATGTCCAGAAAGATTTGGAAAACCGGCTCCACATGATTGATTGGATTGAAGAGTCGTATCTGACCTGCATTGAGTTAGGGGAAAGCAATCATAATGATAGCGTGGTTGGAGTAGGGAGTTTTCTTGCGGCATATAATCTTGGGGTGTTGTATGAATTATTTGGAATCATAAATAAGGCTGAGCATTACTATCGGGAGGCCTCAAACTGTGGCTATCAGCCAGCAGAAGAGAGATTGAATCAATTACAACTACTCATGTGACAAATATTTACGATAGATGTATCAAATTTTTATACTAGGGTGCCGATACTTACAGTAAAGGGATGAAATAGGGGAGATAAAGATGGAAATTAACTCGTTGAAATACCCGGGGAAATTGCCAGGGTTAGATCTTCAATCGGGGGAAGCTACTAAAAGCGTACGAGATATTCCAAAAGAACCGGTACCAGTAGCACAAGAGAGAGATAGAATTAAAAAAGAGCTAGATACCCTGAACAAATTTATGCAGAACAGTAGCACTCACTTGAAATTTACGATGCATGAAAAATTGAACGAATTTTATGTGCAAATTGTTGATGATCACACGAATGAAGTAGTACGAGAAGTACCATCAAGAAAAGTGTTAGACATGGTTGCTCAGTTTCATGAAATGATAGGGCTCCTTGTGGACAAAAAAGTTTAGGAGGTAATCAAATGGTTAGTCCGATTCGCATTGGTGGGATGGCTTCAGGCCTCGACACTGAAAAAATTGTAAAAGACTTAATGAAAGCTGAGAGAGAACCTCTCAACAAACTGCTTCGCAAAAAGCAGCAAGAGGAATGGAGAAGAGATAGTTATCGTGACATGAATAAATTATTGTACGATTTCCAAAGATCTTTGGATTCGTTACGTTTTGCTTCGAATATTACGAAGAAAAAAGCTACCTCTGATAATGAGTCAGCTGTCTCAGTGGTTACGAAAAGTACACCATCACTGAGTAACTATTCTATTAAAGTAAACAAGTTGGCTCAACCAGCGGTGCCGGCTTCAGCTCAATTACAAGTTGATCCTTCGATTTCTGGTTCTACATCCGCAATTGGCAGCAGCTTTGAATTTGAAATTGCAAGTAGTGGAGGTTCGGGGGCTTCAAAGATTACGGTTGATGCGAATGACACTATTGATAAAGTAATTTCGACAATTAACCAGTCAGGGTCCGGTGTTAGCGCAACCTATTTCAACAATAGCATTGTTTTAACTTCAAGTAATGGCTCAACTTTTGATGTGAAAGTGACAAATGGTGACGGAAGCAAGCTAGGGATGGGGAACCTCAACAATGTTACTAGCTCAAATGCGGGTACGCCAGGTGTTGGAGCAGAAGTTGAAATTAATGGAATTAAGCAAACTATTTCTGGCAATACGTTTATGTATGATGGTATTGAGATAACAGTAAAGCAAGTAACAACTACTCCATCAACCATCTCCGTAAAAACCGATGGAGATGCATTATTTGACACACTTAAAAACTTTGTGGATAAATATAATCAATTAATTGATACAGTAAATGGGAAAATTTCTGAGAAGAAGAATAAAGGCTATCAGCCGCTTCTTGACGAAGAAAAAGAAAGTCTTCCAGAGAAAACAGCGGAGAAATTGGAGAATATGGCGAAGAGCGGGATTCTTCAAAGGGATCCGATTTTGTCAAACGTGCTGGATTCAATGCGGATGGCTTTATCATCCAAATTGAATGGAGCAGATCCATTGTTTGATACGCTAAGCGAAATTGGAATCACAGGTGCACCGAATGGAAAGTATGCGTATCTTGAAAAAGGAAAGCTCTATATAAATGAGAATAAGTTACGTGAAGCTATAGAAAAAGATACAGATAAAGTTATTAACCTCTTTACTCAATATAACAAGAATGATATTGGAAAAACAGGTTTGGCTCAGAGATTATATGATAAAATAGATATTGCAGTGAAGCAGTTATCAGAGAAGGCCGGTAGCACGACAACTACAACTGATACAAGTGTACTTAGCCGAAACATAGAGACTCTTAATAAAGATATTAAACGTTGGGAAGATCGTTTGAAGGACATGGAAAATCGTTATTGGAAGAAATTTTCGGCGATGGAAAAGGCTATGGCGAAGACCCAGTCTCAAGGTACATGGTTTGCCAATATGCTTGGTGGATCACAATAAGGGGAGATGCTTGTGTTACAAAATGCTGCACAGTCCTATCAAACAAACCAGGCAACAACTGCAACGCCAGCGGAACTAACTTTTATGTTATACAATGGCGCCCTTAAATTTTTGAAGTTAGCAAAAGCAGGAATTCAAAAAAAAGATGTTGAGCTAATCAATAATTCTTGCCAAAGGGTACAAAGTATCATTAATGAATTGATTGTTACGCTAAATGATGAGTATCCAATATCCCAGCAGTTTCGAACGATGTACGACTATATGCTGAGAAGAACGATCGAAGCGAATGTACGCAAAGACATCGAAGCTATTGAAGAAGTAGAGGGCTTTTTTCTTCAGTTCAGAGATACGTGGAAGGAAGCTATGGTATTGGCGAAAAACAGGGGATAACACATGAGTATTAAACCTAGCGAACTACAGAGGTTAGCTTCGACAATTCTGCATATTACACGTGAGCTTGAAAAAAGTATTTTACTTGAAGAATCTGAGCCTGAGACGTGGAATAGCTTGTTAGAAGAGAGACAACAGGTGATGGACCAAATTGATTTGCTTCTTGAAAAGGGAGGCAATCTAGAGGCATCTGCTCTCCAGAATTTGCAAGAAGCATTTGGAATTGACCAAAAGCTGTATCCGTTAATGAACAAAGAAAGAAACTCCATCGAAGAAAAGATGAAGGAACTCAATCAGATAAAAGTGGCTTCAAACAGGTATAACAATTTATCTAATCTCTCAGGCTATGGAGCATTTTTTGATACCAAAAATTAAGGTCTATAATATTTCTGATAGAATCAACTGCCTCTGACCGAAGCAGTTGATTTTTTTATTTTTAGTTACATATTTATATATTTGTAAGGATTATTCTATTATTGCCTCTTAAGTTCCTAAAAAAAACAGATAAAAAAACCGATAATACAAACGAAGAAGATAGGCAAATTGTCATTGTGCACCAGTGATAAAAGTAGTAACTTCCAGAAAAAAACAGTGGCATATTTGCTATTGTTTTTTATAAACCAATTAGGAGGAGAAAGAATGGGTAATTTCAAGAAGAACATCATGATTATGCTTGCCTTGCTTCTTGGATTTGTTGGATTTCCAGCGTCAACAACTCATGCAGCCGTTAATGATTATTTGACGGTAGCAAAAAGAGTAAATCCAACATCCATAACTACTGAACAAGAAGCAGAGGTTAGTCTAAGCATTCAAGGCACACCGCCAGTGAATGTAGTACAGCCTAACGATGTTATCCTTATCATCGACAAATCAGGCAGTATGCGCCCAGAAAGCAATAACGGCGAAGACAAGATGGCAGCGGCTAAGGAAGCTGCAAAAGGCTTTATTGATCTAATGGATTTTACGAAACATCAAGTTGGTATTGTTGATTTCAGTTTTACTAATAGTATTGGTACCTTCGATCTGACAACGGATGCAGCAGCGGCAAAAAGCTATGTCGATTCCATTAATGCAAATGGAGGCACTGCTACCGGAGACGCAATTGATAAGGCTATTAACCTATTGCAGAATCACAGGCCGGAAGCGCATCCTGTCATTGTTATCATGACGGATGGGGACGCAACGGAACCAAGGAATAATGCATATAATTATGCCAAGGAAAAAGCACAAGCGGCAAAAGATGCAGGGATTGTTTTCTATACCATTGCATTATTGAAATCTACGGAGAACCCTGATATTAGCGGTCCTAACCTACTACTAAAAGAAATGGCAACGACATCTGCACATCACCATTTCGTTCTGGGTTCTACTGGTTTGAAAGAAATTTACGCAGCAATCGTTAAGGAAATTGGATTGGCTTCAGCATACGATGTGACTATTACTGATGTAGTAGGATCTGATTTTGAAATTGTTCCAGGTTCTTATGATAACAACATTCCAAAGCCAGAAGTAAATGGAAGTACTTTGACGTGGAAGATTGCGGAATTGAAGAACACGGAACTTACTTTTACTTATAAAGTTAAACCTAAAGATGTAAACAAAGCAGGCAATCTCCCATTAACACATTCAGATTCCAAGATTACTTATAAGGATTACGCAGGATCAAGTCGTAGCAAACTTATTCCAAGTCTTACACTCCAAGTAAAACTTCCTGCACCAATTATTACTTCAATTGCTCCCAATAAAGGGCCAGTTGCTGGTGGAGGAACAGTAACAATTCAAGGGGAAAAATTTGTAAGTGGTGCTAAAGTTCAATTTGGAAGTAATTTTGCAACTGAAGTTAAAGTTGTAAGTCCGAATGAAATTACTGCTATTGTTCCTGCTGGTGCTCAAGGAAAAGCTGCAGTAACTGTTACGAATCCTGACGGGCAAAAGGCGACAAGTGAGTACAACTACGAAGCAAATCCAGTTATTTCCACTATAGAACCGAATAGCGGTCCTTTAGTTGGTGGAAATGTTGTCAGTTTTAAAGGTAATAATTTTATGAACGGTGTGAAGGTTACATTCGGAGGAAAAGTCTCTGAACTTAACATGTACACATCTTCTAGCTATTTCAAGGTAACTGTGCCTGCAGGTGATAAGGCTGGAGCAGTAGATATTGTTCTTACGAATCCAGATGGTACGACAGTAACTCTACCAAACGGTTATACCTATGTTGAACCACCTGTAGAGAAATTGGAAATTACAAATGTGAATCCAAATACTGGTGAACTCATCGGTGGAGAGTCTGTTGTTATTGATGGAAAATTGATTGACCCGGCAGTGAAAATATTCTTTGGGGACAAAGAAGCAGAACTGCAGACTTACTATTCGAATTCTCGTATTAAAGTAAAAGTGCCGACTGGGGCAGTTGCTGGACCGGTAGATGTTAAGATAGTCAATCCGGATGGCAAGGAAGCAATTGTTAAAGCAGGTTATACTTATAAACCCGCTCCCATCATCCCTGCTCCAGAAATTACAACGATTTTGCCTGAAAGTGGATTGTTAAAAGGTGGAGAAACTATTGTAATTAACGGAAAAAATTTTAAAAGCGGTTTGAAAGTATTCTTTGGAAGTGTAGAAGCGAAGGTACAATCACTTTATACAGATACTAAGATTACGATTATTACTCCTGCGGGGACTGTTGCAGGAGGGGTAGATGTTAAAGTTGTAAATCCTGACCAGCAGCAAGCAGTCAAAATTAATGGTTATAATTACTTGGAAACACTGCCGGCAGTAGCACCAACGATTACAAACCTAACCCCTAACAGTGGTCCAACGGAAGGCGGCACCGTTGTATACATCGATGGTAAAGATTTTGTCGATGGTTTAAAAGTATACTTTGGTACTGTAGAAGCTCCTGTTGGCGCTTTCTATTCAAGTTCCCGGATTAAAGTAACTTCTCCAGTTTCCGCGGTTGATGGAGATGTAGATGTGAAAGTTATCAATCCTGATACTTTGGAAGGGGTCAGTCCTAAGGCATTTAAGTATATAGCTCCACCACCACCACAAGCACCTAGTATTGCGAAGGTTTCGCCAAACAGTGGTCTTGTGGCAGGAGGAACTGTCGTTTATATTGATGGAGCTAATTTTGTAAATGGATTAAAAGTATACTTTGGTGATCAAGAAGCACCAGTAAACACTTTCTATTCTAGTATTCGTCTCAAAGTAACAGCTCCAGCATCTGCCGTAGATGGGGCTGTCAATGTTAAAATCGTAAACCCTGATAAACTAGAAGGTGTACATGTTGGGGGATACACTTACATGCTCCCACCACCTGAACCAGTTACGATCACAAAGATCACACCGAATACGGGATTGACAGTCGGTGGTGAACTTGTCACCATCGATGGGGTTAATTTCAAACCAGGCGCCACTGTGAAATTTGGTGCGGAAGTTGCTCAGATTGACTACTTCTACGGTAGCAATAGAGTCCGTGTGAAAGCACCTGCTTCAAACGGTTACGAAGGCTCGGTTGATGTAACGCTAACTAACACAGATACACAGACTTTTACTTACACGAATGGTTATACTTACGCACAGCCTGTTCCAGAAATCACTAACATCTCCCCTAACCATGGCCCGATGGCAGGAGGAACAGTGGTATATGTTGACGGTAAGAACTTTGATCCGACTATGAATGTAACCATCGGCGGACAATCCGTTCCTATTACTACTTTTTACAGTAGCACGCGGATAAAAGTTACAACCCCGGCTAGTGGAGCACCTGGAGAAGTACCTGTAATTATTACACTGGCTACTGGAGCGACAGCTAAAGGCACATTTACTTATGACACACCACCGGTAGCGCCTCCACCAGCAATTACAAAGGTTAATCCGAATTATGGTCCTATTGCTGGAGGAACTATTATCTATGTGGATGGTACCGGCTTCCAGAATGGTATCCAAGTATTCTTTGATGGAGTACAAGGAGAGCTTGTAACGTATTACAGTAGCAATCGTTTGAAAATCAAATCCCCTGCAGGCTCTGGAGCGGGAACTGTTCAAATTAAGCTCATCAATCCTGATGGAAAAGAGAGCAATACATCTCCATTTGAGTACAGGTAAATCTAAAAGATCGTCAAGGCCAACCCTTGGCGATCTTCTTTAAAATCTAAGGCAAACAAAAAAGCAGGTAGGTCAAATATCTGACTACCTGCTAATGTGTTTATTATAGCGATCATAAACAAAAAGATATGTTTGTTCCTTACATTTTTAAATCAATGGTTTTTCCTAACAGTGGATGAGATGCCTGTACGACTTGTTGAGAGTTTTGCTGCATTGCCCCTAACATCGTATCCATTTGTGCTTGAGCCACTTCCTGAACCTGCTTAGTCAAACTAAGACTAACAGCTTGTTTCAATTGTATCGCGTTCATAGATGGTCACCTCTTTGCTAGATTTGCCTTACCCTATCTTTATCGGCATTTCATGTATCTTCCTTACATAATCCAATCGAATGTTTGTCTCATCTCGCTTCCACCATCTGCTATAATTTAAGAACAACTTGCTGAAAAACTAGGAAGGTGAAACACTTGTGTCCACAAAACGCCGCTCACTCGTCTTAATCGGAGCCGTCCTCCTCATCTTCATACACGCGGTCTACCTAAACGGAACCTTATCGGACCTCCTCAACGTAACCGCCGTCGAGCTAGTCGCGCTCTCCGTAGTCATGTCCTACGCAGTTAAACGCAAGCATCTCGACTTGAAAAAAATCTGGCGCCTGCTCATTCACGGTCGGCAAAGCAACGTCGAAGAAACGATCAAGCGCTTCTACTACTACGCGCTCGTCCAAAAGGAACAGGGCCATATCGCGCTCGAAAAGGAGCTGCAACAAGAATCCGATTCGTTTGTCCAGCGAGGTTGCTTACTGGCGGTCGAGGGTGTTCCCGAAGAAGAGCTGCGTCTGATCCTGGAGAACGAGCTCAAGGGCGAGCAGTATCGCTACCAACAGTCAGCAGGGTTCTTCCGTCTGATCAGCTTGCTGGCACCGGGGATGGGGCTGGTCGGTACGCTCTTGGGGATGACAGGTGTACTGAAGTCGCTAGAAGACATGGCCTTGACCGGACACAGCCTGAGCGCAGCGGTCGTGGCGACGTTGTATGGCGCGCTCTTGGCGAACTTGTTCGCGTTGCCATGCTACTACCGCCTGATGGATCTGTACGACCGGGAAATGTTTGAAAAACGTCTTTTCATCGAAGGGTGTGTCGGTCTCCAGCGCATGGAGACACCACGCTTGTTGTTTGAAAAGCTGAACTCCTTCTTGCCAGGTGACCAAAAGCTGGTGCTGATTAAAGAAGCAGGCAGCATGAAGGGCACGATTGAAAGGCAGGACCGCTATGCATGACGAACGGCTATACGACGAAAAAGAGCTAGAAAAAAGCTGGCTGCTTAGCTACAGTGACCTGATTACGTTGTTGTTCGTGATCGTGATTATTATTGCGGCGACACAGACGAAGAGCATTCAGTCACAAAAGGAAGATGTCCAAAAGGAAAAAGCGAGCTTGGAGAAGGTGCATGAGAGTCTCGATCTGCTCAACCTGCAAAAGCTGGAGCTGCAGCGAGAGGTCTACCAATTGGAGGCTCGCCAGAAGGAGCTCAAGGGCGAAAAAGGAAAAGAAGGCTCCGAAGACACCGTAAACGTGCCGAAGCGGCCGATGGGCATGTCTGACTCGAGTGAGCGCGATATGGAGACGGTACGCAATCAGCTATCCTCCGCTTTGGCTGAGCTGAATCTCGACTACGAGGAGACCGAAGAAGGCTTGCGTATCCGTTTGCCGGAAACGATCTTGTTTACGAGTGGTTCGGCAGACCTACAGACCCAAGGGAAGCAAGTCGTCGGGACGGTAGCAGGGGTTTTGAAGCGTTTTGAGCACAAGGTGCGAATCGAGGGCTACACAGATGATGTGCCGATATCTCGTAGTTCCTTCCAATCCAACTGGGAGCTATCCTCAGCGCGCGCGATCTCTGTCATGCGTGAAATGGTGGATGCTAACTCCTTACCCGCGTCTCGCTTTACAGTGGCTGGCTTGGGCGAGTACAAACCGCTTGTGGATAACTCCAACGCGGAGAACCGTGCGAAGAATCGCCGGGTAGAGATCGTGATTTTGGGGGAAAAAGAATAATTCATTATTTTCAGATAAAAGCAGGATTTTTATATGCAGGATAGAACTATATCCCGTATATATGAATCCTGTTTTTTTGCTGCTAAATATACTTATTTTCCCATTTCTTTCCCCTTACTTTCGTACTAAAGTGGCAGAATATACAGGAAAATAGTTATGCCCAGCTTGTGCACAAGGGTATGTGGATAATGTGGATAACTCTGTGGAGAACGCAAAAAATCCGTAATTTCCATGTGGACATTGCTGGGGACAAAATGGGCAGATAGAGAGACACAAGGGGGATTTCGAGATGCGTATCGGGACAAATTGGTTCAAATCGCTCGCGTTGGTCGTCGGTGTGGGGATGCTCCTCGCAGGCTGTGGATCGGGTGGTCAGCAAACGTCTGGTAGTGGCGGAGCGAGTGGTGGTTCGGGTGACAAGGTTTACGTAGTGGGTACAGATGCGGCATATCCACCGTTCCAAATGCTTGAGGCAGACAAGATTAGTGGCCATGACATCGATGTGATGAACGCGATCGCAGAAGCTGGCGGATTCAAGATCGAGTGGAAAAACACCGGGTGGGACCCACTTTTTGATGGACTGGACAAAGGGACGGTTGATATTGGGATCTCGTCTATCACGATTACAGAGAAGCGCAAGGAGAAATACGATTTTTCGGACTCATACTTTGAAGCGAATCAACTCATTCTGGTAGCGGAAGATTCTCCAGTGACGAAGCTGGCAGATTTGAAAGGGAAGAAGATCGGGGTTCAAGCTGCGACTACGGGTGAAGAAGTGGTCAAAAAAGCGTTTGGAGATACGTATGAAGGCTTGAAGGGCTATGATGATATGCCATCCTCCGTCGATGACTTCTTTAATGGTCGAGTCGATGCAGTGATTGGCGACAATGGGGTTTTGTCATACTACGTGAATAAAGTAAAAGATAAGAAGTTTAAGCTGATAAAAGATGATTCCTTTGAAAAGGAATTTTACGGAATTATCGTGAAAAAGGGCAATGCCGATGCGATTAACAAAATCAACGACGGATTGAAAAAGATAAAAGAAAATGGAAAGCTGCAGGAAATTTACACCCAGTACTTTGGCAATAAGTAGGCAGCAAAATGGCCGGGTGCGTCTTTCGACGTAGCCGGCGTTTGTTCGCAGCTTGGCTTGCTGACAGGAAGAAGGGAGGATGAGCCATTGGACTGGAGTGTCATCTACGACTACCGTGAACTGTTTATCCGAGGCATCATGAATACGATTTTACTAACGGCAGTGGCTACGGTTTGCGGAACATTTTTGGGGTTGTTCATCAGCTTGGGCAAAATGTCCTCCAAGCGAATCTTGCGTTGGACCTGTTCGATTTACGTAGAGCTGTTTCGGGGAACTCCGATGCTGGTCCAAATTTTGCTGATTCATTTTGCGGTGATTCCGTCGATTTGGGGTATTCTGTATCCGGGAGCGAGCAGCCCGGAAGCGATTTATTCAGGCTTCGTCGCGCTTTCACTCAATGCGGCTGCCTATATGGCGGAAATCTTTCGGGCCGGCATCCAATCAATTGATCCGGGACAAATGGAAGCGGCACGATCACTTGGCATGAACAAGGGCCTTGCGATGCGCCAAATTATACTTCCGCAAGCGTTTACACGAATGCTGCCTGCGATCGGAAATGAGTTTATTGCTCTTTTGAAAGATTCATCTCTTCTGGCAGTAATCGCGACACCGGAATTAAACTACGCAGCCATGAACGTGGCGAAAAGTACATTTGAGCGCTATCCCCCGTATTTAACGGAGGCGGCTGTTTACCTGGTGCTTACGTTGTTCTTGTCCCGTGTAGTCGTGAGAGGACTAGAGAAAAAATATTCCACGCGGTAGTGAGTGAGCCTGTGAAGACGAAACAATAGCAAAATCCCCCTGATTCCTTAATCGGACAGGGGGATTCGTTTTTTTTCACGTGTTTAACTGATCATTCTTTGAATGCGTAGCGAACGCTGGAGTCTCAGGTCTATAAATTCATCCCCTCTACGAACGAGAGGGCGCATCGGCTCATCAGTATGAATCATAATGATTTCGACGTGGTCGCCATTGTTCAAAAGCGCATGGGAGCCGACGTAAAGTAAGATAATGTAATGGATAAAACGAGACACAATCATCGGATTTAATTGGCCTGTACAAGCTGACTCCCACAGAATATTCGCGGCTTCAAAGGGAGAGGTTCCCTTCCGATACACGCGATCTGTGCATATCGCATCAAATGTGTCTGCGACACTGATGATTTGGCATTCAAAAGGGATGCCATCTTTTTTTTGTCCGAGAGGATATCCACTTCCATCCCAACGTTCGTGGTGCATCAGGGCGCACTGTGCCAGCAAGTTGTCGGCATCGTCCATGGTGCGCAGAAGCTCGTAGCCGTATACGGTATGCTTTTTCATTATCGTATATTCTTCGTCTGTCAAACGTTCTGGCTTGGACAGTAGCTCATCGGGAATTTTCATCTTGCCGATGTCATGAAGAAGACCTGCAAGGCCCAAAAAATGAACATCACGTTGCGGCAATCCTATGATTTTTCCGATTAAAGCTGCCACGATACCTACATGCAGGGAGTGGCGATACGTATAGCTTTCTGTTCCTTCATTCAAATAAATGAAGCGCAGAAATCTCATGTGATGAAGAACTTGATCGAGCATAGGGTGAACAGCGTCGCTAAATTGTTGCAGTTTGGGAGTACCCCCATTTGCGAGCTGGTTAAATAAATACTCGGTTTTTTGTACGGCCACCATATAGGCCTTTGCAGCCTCCGACTCACTCCAATAAAGGAGAGGGAAGGGCATTTCGGGTGCTTCCGAGTCTGTAGTAACGTGTACGGCTTCTACCTGGTGGGCCTCTAGTAGTCGTATATCACTAAGATGAAGGATTGCACCAGCGGGTAGTAAAAGCAGCCCGTATTCATTGTAGACGTCTTGAGCGAGCGTTGTTCCGATAAGTGAATGGGAAGGTTTTACCTCTGCCATGAGGACTCCTCCAGTGCGATGTACGACCGCGATATAGGATGGGATGATTACATGTCCTATTATAGCATAGGGAATCTAGTAAGTATTGGTAAAATAATGTCGGATATTGATGGTTTGTAAAAGATTTGCAAAGATTTTTTTAAGCTGAGTGGAAGGATTATTTACAGAGGTGGCGAATACGTATGTATAGACGGAAGGAGGTTGGAACCATGAAATTTAACATTCGTGGAGAAAACATTCAAGTCACCGCTGCACTTAGAGAATATGTCGAAAAGAAAGTCGGCCGTCTGGAAAAATATTTTGAAACTCCACAGCCTACAGAAGTACAAGTCACCATGCATGTACACAGAGGAGAAGGCACGATCGAGGTAACGATCCCGTTGAGTGGGGTGATTATCCGAGCGGAGGAAACGCACGAAGATATGTATGCTGCTATCGATCTGGTAGTAGAAAAGCTGGAACGTCAGATTCGCAAACACAAAACGAAGCTGATGAGGAAGCTTCGAGTGGATTCGACTGGAAGAATCGCACAGCGTGAGAGTCAGCCAGTAGCAGTCATGATCCCGGATGTGGATGAGGAGGATATCGACATCGATATCGTTCGAACCAAACGCTTCGATCTGAAGCCGATGGATGCACAGGAAGCGGTCATGCAGATGGATATGCTGGGACACAGCTTCTTCGTTTTCCAAAACAGTGACACCAATGACGTCAGTGTGGTGTATCGCCGCAATGATGGGCGTTACGGATTGATCGAACCAAAATAACGAAACTTTACACATTCTCATTCGTATAAGACTAGGGAGTTGCTATTGGCAACTCCCTTTACTTGTGTAGAGGATGCTCTATTTGATAAAATACCTTTTTAGAAAGTATTATTTTCGTAGAATCGGTATCCTTTTTTATTATTGGACTCATGCCGGCTTGTGCATTTTTGTTTGGCAGTATATGGAAGGGGTGTCCTCATGCTAGGACTCGTTAAAAAGATATTCGGCGATAGCAATGAACGCGAAGTAAAGAAAATGTTTAAGCGTGTAGAAAGTATCAACGCGCTGGAACCAACGATTAAGGCACTCTCGGATGACCAATTGCGGGAGAAGACAGCTGAGTTTAAGGCTCGCTTGGCAAATGGAGAAGAACTGGACAAAATTTTGAATGAAGCGTTTGCCGTTGTACGTGAAGCGTCGATCCGTGTACTGGGCATGCGTCACTTCGACGTCCAGATGATTGGTGGTATGGTGCTTCAGGAAGGTCGTATCTCCGAGATGAAGACGGGGGAAGGTAAAACGCTGGTTGCGACACTGGCGACATACCTGAATGCCCTGATGGGAAAAGGCGTGCACGTCGTTACCGTGAACGAATACTTGGCTGAGCGTGACTCGAACATCATGGGTAAACTGTATA
This sequence comes from Brevibacillus schisleri, assembly GCF_055685845.1. Taxonomy (NCBI): domain Bacteria; kingdom Bacillati; phylum Bacillota; class Bacilli; order Caryophanales; family Paenibacillaceae; genus Brevibacillus; species Brevibacillus schisleri. Next base: position 6,023,716 of record NZ_JBVNDM010000001.1, on the reverse strand, counting down.
ACTTCCTCGGGCTGACAGTCGGTTTGAACAAGAATGGACTGAACCCAGAAGAAAAGCGGGAAGCATACGCATGTGATATTACGTATGGTACGAACAATGAGTTTGGCTTCGATTACTTGCGTGACAATATGGTTCTGTACAAGGAACAAATGGTGCAACGTCCACTCTTCTTCGCTATCATCGACGAGGTGGACAGCATTTTGATTGACGAAGCACGTACGCCGTTGATCATCTCCGGTTCTGCTAACAAATCGACAGAGCTGTACTACATCTGCTCGCATTTTGTGAAGCGCTTGGAAGAAGAAAAAGATTTCACAATCGATGAGAAGCTGAAAATCGTCAACCTCACAGATGATGGTGTAAGCAAAGTCGAACAGGCATTCAACATCGACAACCTGTACGATACGGCACATATCACGTTGAACCACCACATTACGGCCGCGTTGAAAGCACAAGTGCTGTTCAAGCGCGATGTCGATTATGTGGTGCAGGAAGGCGAAGTGGTGATCGTCGATGAGTTCACCGGCCGTCTGATGGTTGGACGTCGCTACAGCGATGGCTTGCACCAAGCGATTGAAGCCAAAGAAGGTCTGCGTGTTCAGAGCGAGAGCATGACACTGGCGACCATTACCTTGCAAAACTACTTCCGTATGTATGAGAAGCTGGCGGGTATGACAGGTACAGCGAAGACGGAAGAAGAAGAGTTCAAAAAGATTTACGGTCTCGATGTTGTGGTTATTCCAACGAATAAGCCAGTACAGCGTGTCGATTCACCTGACCTTGTTTTCAAAACAGAGGCAGCTAAATATCGTGCGGTTGTAAACGACATTGTGGAGCGTCACAAAAAGGGCCAACCGATCCTGGTAGGTACCATTTCCATCGAAAACTCGGAGCGCTTGTCCCAAATGCTGAAGCAAAAAGGCGTACCGCATAACGTATTGAACGCGAAGCAGCATGAGCGCGAGGCAGAAATTGTTGCACGTGCAGGTGTGTACGGAGCGGTGACCATTGCCACAAACATGGCGGGTCGTGGTACGGACATTCAGCTTGGCGAAGGTGTTGCGGAGCTGGGCGGTCTTCATATTATCGGTACAGAACGCCACGAGAGCCGCCGGATTGACAATCAGCTGCGCGGTCGTGCCGGTCGTCAGGGGGACCCGGGTTCATCCCAGTTCTTCCTCTCGATGCAAGATGAGCTCATGCGTCGTTTCGGTGCGGACAATATCATGAATATGATGGATCGTTTGGGTATGGAAGAGGATATGCCGATCGAGAGCCGCCTGGTTACTCGTGCGGTAGAATCCGCGCAGAAGCGTGTAGAGGGATCGAACTTCGATGCACGTAAAGGCGTTCTCCAGTACGACGACGTGATGAATCAGCAGCGTCTGGTTGTCTATAAACAGCGTAAAGACATCCTGGAGCAGGAAAACCTCAGCGATGTTGCTTTGAATATGATCTACGCAGTGATGGAGCGTGCAGTGTCTCTGCATTGCCCAAAAGAAGAGGTACCAGAGGATTGGGATCTGCAAGCATTGGCCGATGCTGCCAATAATGGATTCCTCTATGAAGAAACGATTACGGCTAAAATGCTGAAAGGCATGGAAGCAGAGGAAATTCTCGAGCTGTTGAAAGCAGAAGTTGATAAGCAGTACAAACAGCGTGAAGAAGAAATCGGCGAATCGATTCGCGAGTTTGAAAAAGTCGTTATTCTGCGTGCTGTCGACAGCAAGTGGATGGATCACATCGATGCAATGGATCAGTTGCGTCAAGGGATTCACCTGCGCGCCTACGCACAAAACGATCCGCTTCGTGAGTACCAGTTCGAAGGATACGAAATGTATCAAGGTATGCTGGCTGCTGTTCAGGAAGAAGTCGCTATGTATATCATGAAGGCCGAAGTTAGCCAAAACTTGGAGCGTCAAGATGTCATTCGCGGTCAAGGAATCGATCCGGACAACTTGCAAACCTCCGGACCATCTGATCGTCCAGATCCGGAGACCTCCGGTGATGCTGATCGGAAAAACCGTGCACAGCGTCGCGCTCAGGAGCAGGAACGCAAACGCCAAAATAAGAAACAATAAGCAATAACAGAACATTCTTCTCGTATCGGCAAATTCGGTACGAGGGGAATGTTTTTTTCTTGCCCATTCCTAATGCCTTGACAGTATTCGTCCTCATCTATTCTTCCTCGTCTGATATTAACGATCTATTTGTCTAACACTGGTAAATGTGATCGAACGATTCAGGTGGTAATTATCTGAAAAATAAATAGAATCGTAAGTACAACACTTTTACCAAAAATTCACGAAGACGGGGGAATGAACAAATGAGAACGTCAGTGAACGTGATGGGGATACAAACGAAGAATACGATGGAGCGCATTTCCGTTACTTTAAAAGCAGTCCTAAAGACAGGAAAAGAAAATAAAAAAGTACAGCTCATTGAAAAAGAGGAGGGAATTGAATTACCGAGAGTCATCTCAGCGCAAGACCCAGTATTTGAGGACAAGCGACTGATGGAGGAAATTCCGGAGCCGAATTGGAACGAGGCTTTGATCGCACCGCCGAGTGGAATGGTGGATCGAACGCGTGAAAGTCCGCTAGCCAAAACCTATCGAAAAACACACAACTGGAAGCGACAAGCTATCATCAAGCAAGCATACCAGCAAAAAGCAAGTGAAGCTCGGCGTACCCATCTCAATCTGGTTGCTGCACCACAGGCGGAAAATAAACAACGACATGAAATCCGAGACCTGAGATCCTCGCCATCACCACCTGTGGTAACGTAAAAAAGGTAGCGGCGAAGTCCCTTTTCGAAACGTGACAAGCTACCGTATTTGCGCATCCGGCAAATTACGTTACAATAAAACATAGCTTACGTAAAGAGAAGGTGATTCGCAACATGGCATTAATCGATATTGCGGACATCAAACAAGAGATGTCTAGCATGGCTAAGCGTTTAGCGGATATCAGGGGGTCTCTTTGACCTCCCAGTAAAACAGGAACGAATCGGTGAACTGGAAGAGCGCATGCTGGCACCCGATTTTTGGGATGACAACGATGCAGCGCAGAAGACAATCAGTGAACTGAATGCAATCAAAAGCCTCGTGGAGACGATGGCCAAGCTGGATTCCCAGTACGAGGATCTCCAGGTAATGTTGGAACTCGTCATCGAAGAAGGGGATTCCTCCCTCATTCAAGATCTGTATGACAGTACGCAGGAGCTGCGCAAGTCATTTGAGAGCTTTGAACTGGAATTGCTTTTGAGTGATGAATACGACAAAAACAACGCCATTCTGGAGCTGCATCCGGGAGCGGGTGGTACGGAGTCCCAAGATTGGGCGTCCATGCTTCTGCGTATGTATACACGTTGGGGGGATGCCAAGGGCTTCAAGGTCGAAACATTGGACTATTTGCCTGGCGATGAAGCCGGTGTAAAAAGTGTCACTCTCCTGATTAAGGGCTACAATGCGTATGGCTACCTCAAATCAGAAAAAGGGGTTCATCGTCTTGTGCGGATATCTCCGTTTGATGCCTCTGGACGTCGTCACACATCGTTTGTGTCTTGCAACGTCCTGCCGGAGATCGAAGACGATAACGTGGTAGACATACGTACTGAGGACCTGAAAGTCGATACGTATCGTTCCAGTGGTGCGGGTGGTCAGCATATCAACACGACTGACTCCGCTGTAAGGATTACTCACTTGCCTTCAGGAATTGTGGTGACGTGTCAAACAGAACGCTCCCAGATTAAAAACCGAGAGCGTGCTATGAAGATGCTGACGGCACGACTGTTTGAGAAGAAACGGGAAGAACAAGAGAAAACGTTGGCCGCGATTCAAGGTGAACAAAAAGATATTGCATGGGGCAGCCAAATTCGTTCCTATGTCTTCCACCCTTACAGTCTGGTAAAAGACCACCGGACGAATATGGAGGTAGGGAACGTTCAAGCAGTCATGGATGGTGAAATTGATTCGTTTATCGATGCCTATCTGCGCGCGCAGATTAATCGTTAACCGAAACAGTAGGCTTCAAGGCTTTTGGTATAGAAATCGATACGGTGGTTCCTTTGCCGACATCGCTGGCGATGTTGATGGTACCGCCGTGATCGCGAATAATTTTTGTGCTTACCATTAACCCCAGGCCAGTTCCTGTTTCTTTTGTACTATAAAAAAGCTCTCCTAATCGGGGAAGTAGCTCGGCAGGGATGCCCTGTCCTTGATCGCTGATTCGGATGATCACATCAGAAGGGCGCTCTACAACCTTGATTGTGAGAATTCCACCTAACGGCATGGCTTCCATGCCGTTTTTTATGATGTTTATGAAGACTTGCTTGATTTGATATTCCTCACACAATATGAGGGACGTGATTTGCGGAAAATCAGTAAGAATGGATACATTTTTAAGAAGTGCCTGCGGTTCCAAAAGCTTAATGACAGACGAAAGCAATGGCAAAAGGCCGTTGGGAGCAAATCGCAACGTTTGCGGCTTCGCCATTATCAAAAGCTCACTGGTAATCGAAGTAATCCGGTCGATTTCGGATCGCATAATTTGCAGGTATTGCTGATTGGCGAACTCGTCCCCTTCCATGAGTTGAATAAACCCTTTCAAAGCCGTAAGCGGATTGCGAATTTCATGGGCGATACCTGCGGCAAGCTCTCCTAGAACCGACAGCTTGTCAGAGTAACGAAGCAATTCTTCTGATTGCCGACGTTCTGTAATATCACGTGCCACAAAAACCGTGCTGAGAATATGACCGTTTGAACAAACGCCAGGTGTCCCCTTCACATCGAACAGCAACATTCTACCGTCTGGGTGCAGGTAATGGTACTCGGCATCGAGCGTGGTCTTCTGCTTCATCATTTGAGCAAAATCGCTCTTGGCGTTGGTTACTTGCTCAGGATGAATCAAGATCGAAAAATGCTGGTTGATCACTTGATCAATCGTCAGCCCCGTTACCGCCTGAACAGATGGGGAAGCGTAGGTAATCATTCCGTCCACATTTACAATAAAAATCAAATCCATAATGTTTTCGGATATTAACCGAAAGTTCTCTTGCATCTGATGAAGAGCCTCTTCCATCTTCTTCTGCTGCGTGATGTTTCTGGCAATGGAATAACGGCTGATGATTTCGCCGTTTTGAAAAATGGGAAAGCTAGAAGCGATAATATCCACAACCTGCCCGTTTTTATGGAGCAACTGATAATGCTTATTTTTTCTGATTCCTGTTGAGAAGATTTGTTGTTGTTTCTTACTGTCGAGCCCCTTAGTAGAAGCGACAATTTCCCAAATTTGCATACGCAGCAATTCTTGAGAGGTGAATCCTACCAATGCTTCACCAGCAGCGTTTACGCCTGTGAATCTGCCCTGCATGTCGAACATGAAAACAGCGTCAGGATTGTTGTGGAAGAGAGATGTATATAACTGTATCTGCGTGTCCATACCTATCCGCCTCTCTGTTGCTACTTGCTACCTTTGAATCGTTCGCTGTAGAAAGGAAAAATCCTACTAGACCAAAGTCCGTATTCATAATTATGTTATACTTCAGAAAAGAACAAGGCCATGAAAAAGGAGAGAAACCGTCATGTTGTATGCCGCATTTTTGCCAATCGTGAATCAAGAGTTGAATGCTCAAGTAAGACCTGCGCATCTTTCGTATATCAATGATTTGTACAAGCAGGGAAAAGTGGTCATGGCAGGACCCTTTACAGATAAACTTGGCGGATTGGTTATTTACAAAGCGGGTTCTCTGGAAGAAGCCCGCAAATTAGCTGAGGCAGATCCAGTTGTTGTAGAAGGCGCGCGGACGTTGGAGTTACGTGAATGGAGTCCATTGGAATTTCCTTTGTCCTAAATGGCTGTAGTAAGAATGAGAAGTGGTAGTTGGAGGCATACTTAGCGAAGAAATCCGAATAAAGGAGGGAACAGCCTTGAAACGTATTCCACTCGTTTTGACAGCGGCTGTACTCGCATTCTCGCTAAGTGCCTGTGGTACCAGCAAGCAAACACAGCCGCCAGCACAACAACCAGCACAACAACCTGCGACAGAAACGCCGGCAGGTGAAAAACCGGCGACAGAAACACCAGCACCTTCGACGACGCCATCCGGCAGTTATGATGCAGCAACTGCAGAATCCACGTTCAAAAATACTTGTTCAGGCTGCCACGGACAGACGTTGGAAGGGGCAGTTGGACCGAACTTGCAAAAGATCGGTAGCGAGTTGAACAAGGAACAGATCCTGGCCATTTTGGAAAAAGGAAAAGGAGCAATGCCTCCGGGGCTCGTCAAAGGAAAAGATGCAGAAAACATCGCTGCATGGTTAGCGGACAAAAAGTAAACAGGGCAAAAAACCAGCGCTCGAGCAATCGGGCGCTTTTTCTTTGGACGTAAAAAAGTTTTTCTGTTGTATTCTATATGGATTTTTATTATTATTCATGTATAAAAATACAGATAGGAATAAAGGGGAGAGAGCATGGTTCGGGTCGGGATTGTTGGAGCAACGGGGTATGGTGGCGCGGAGTTGATCCGTCTTTTGGCTGGGCATCCGCATGTTGAGATTGCCAATTTATATTCAAGTTCATCTGAAGGAGATAGCTTGGAAAAATCGTTTCCACATGCAACTGGGCTCGGGTTGCCTACATTGTCACCAATTGATGCAGACAGCATGAGCGGTGTGAACGATTTGATCTTCCTTGCTACACCTGCGGGGGTAAGTAGCACGCTGTCCCCCAAGTTGGTCGAAAAAGGCGTGAAGGTTATTGATTTATCCGGGGATTTTCGTCTCGAAAATGGTGCGGTCTACAAAACGTGGTACAGACATGAGCCGGCCCCGTCCCAATGGATAGATGAAGCGGTTTACGGTTTAACCGAGTGGAATCAAGAGCAAGTGGCGGGTGCCAGTCTCATAGCGAATCCTGGCTGCTATCCCACTGCTACGCTCCTCGCCTTGCTTCCGCTGATGAAGACAGGCTGGGTACAGTCTAACAGTTGGATCGTCGATGCCAAATCAGGTGTGTCCGGCGCTGGACGTGGAGTATCGCTAGGGGTTCATTACAGCGAGATTAATGAAAGTATTCATGCTTATAAAGTTGCGAGTCATCAGCATACACCGGAGATTGAACAGGAGCTGCAAAAACAGAGCGGGGAAGAGACGCTTGTTCAATTTACGCCGCATCTGGTGCCGATGACGCGCGGGATTTTAGTCACGGCTTACGGACAGCTAACGGCTGATGTCACTCAAGCGCAAATCCAGGAGCTATATGAAGCTACTTATGCGGATAAGCCTTTTGTGCGTGTACGTCCCGCAGGCAGTCACCCACATACGAAAGAAGTTTATGGCTCCAATTACTGCGATATCGCCATTCATGTTGATCAGCGCACGAAGCGTGTTATCTTGCTGTCGGTAATCGATAACATGATGAAGGGCGCAGCCGGGCAAGCTGTACAAAACATGAATGTCATGTTTGATTTGCCTGAGAAAACGGGCTTGCCGCTCGTACCTGTGTACCCGTAGAGGAGGAGAGCAGATGCAAGGAATTGTCGTGATCAAATGTGGCGGAAGCACCATGGATCAATTGCCTGACTCCTTCTTCCAGGCGATTGCCGGACTGCAGGCGCAAGGACAAGAGATCGTCATCGTCCATGGGGGCGGACCTGCCATTAACAGTATGCTCGATCGAGTTCAGATCACTCCGCAATTTGTCGATGGGCTGCGTGTTACCTGCGAGGACACGCTGCGTGTTGTAGAGATGGTCTTATGCGGCAGTATCAACAAGGCGCTGGTAAAAAGACTGACGCAGGCAGGAGCCAAGGCTTGGGGAGTTAGCGGAATCGATGGTCAGACCCTTTTGGCAACAAAAACGCCGAAGCCACTCGGGTGGGTAGGAGAAATCAAGAAGGCTGATACGACCATTCCAAAAGCGATTCTTGATCAGGGCTACGTCCCGGTGATCGCTCCCCTTTCCGTTAGTGAAGATGGCACAGAGACATATAACGTCAATGCTGATGTAGCCGCAGGAGCGATTGCAGCAGCACTTAGCGCCGAAAAACTGATCATGGTGACAGACGTTCCGGGCATCATGCAACCACAGCCAGACGGAACCAAGGCAGTAGTGCCAGCCACAAGTGCAGAAGAGATACAGGAAATGATTCGGGAAGAAATTATTACTGGCGGAATGATTCCGAAGGTTCAGGCAGCTCTCGACGCTCTCGGACAAGGCGTGGAGCAGGTTGTCATCTGCCGGGGAACCGCTGAAGATCTGCTCGGTGTTTGTGCGGGGCAGGCAGTTGGGACAACAGTCCGTATGAATGTCAATTACGCTTAGGATGAGGAGGGCAATGAATATGCATACAACAACAGCGCCTGTGCATCTCATGAATAACTATGCGAGATGGCCAATCAGTTTGGTAAAAGGACAAGGAAACCAGGTATGGGATGATCAAGGCAGGCAATATCTCGATTTTACCTCGGGAATTGCCGTGACCTCGTTAGGGCATGTCCCGCCAAAAGTAACGGCAAAGCTACACGAACAGCTCGATACGTTGTGGCATTGCTCGAATTTGGTGCATGTTCCTCAGCAAGAGATTTTGGCGGAAAAGCTGAGTCGTCTGTCTGGACTGGATCAGGCTTTTTTCTGCAACAGTGGAGCAGAGGCGAATGAGGGCTTGATCAAGCTCGCTCGCCGCTATGCACAAAAAATAAAAGGGACCGATCGCTACGAAATCATCAGCTTCGAACAGTCTTTTCATGGGCGGACATTGGCCACCCTGACAGCTACTGGGCAGGAAAAGGTGAAGGACGGCTTCGCACCACTGCCGCAAGGATTTGTCACCGTTCCTTACAACGACCTTGATGCCGTCAAGTCAGCCATTACAGACAAGACATGCGCGATCATGCTGGAGCTGGTACAAGGAGAGGGCGGCGTGCATCCGGCAGAAGAGGCGTGGGTGAAGGCGCTGCGTGAATTGTGTGATGCCCACGGATTGCTCCTGTTAATCGACGAGATACAGACTGGGATTGGCCGCACGGGTACGTGGTTTGCCTTCCAGCACTATGACGTGAAGCCAGATGCGATTTCATTGGCAAAAGGCTTGGGAAGTGGTTTCCCGATTGGAGCAGTCGTCGCGACCAAGGAAGTAGCAGAAGCGTTTGCTCCGGGTGCGCATGGTACTACTTTTGGCGGGAATCCATTGGCAGCAACTGCTGGGATCGCGACGCTTACGACGATGGAAGAGGAGCAGATTTTGGAGCGGGTAGCCCATATCCATGACGTATTGATCAAAGAGCTGGAGAAGCTCAAGGCGGAGCATCCAGACAAAGTGGTTACGGTTCGGGGAAAAGGGCTGCTTCTCGGTGTGGAGCTAACGATTCCTGCTGGTGAGCCGGTTGCGTATGCACGGGAAAAAGGAGTCATTCTGCTGATAGCTGGCCCACAAGTAGTGAGACTCTTGCCTTCGTTTGTAACGACCGACGAGGAAGTAAAGCAGGCCATTACTGTACTAAGCGAGGCACTGTCGCATGTTTAGATGAAAAAGCAAAGAATGCAACGAGTGGAAGTGGTCAAAAAACTCGTTGCATTTTTATAATCAAAAATGTATATTAATACAAAAGGTTGCATAAATTTTCGGTAAGAGCGATCAGCCCGGCGCCCATTGGAGAGGAGTGGCTTCATAGATGGATAGAGAGAAACAATCGTTAGGAACAGGGTATTTAACGCTGGAGAGCGGCGAGGTTTTTACAGGAAAGCTGTATGGCGCACCCATTAACGGATTCGGAGAAGTGGTTTTTCATACAGGAATGACGGGATACCAAGAGGTGATGACCGACCCTTCTTTTGCAGGGCAAATCGTTACCTTCACGTATCCCTTAATCGGAAACTACGGGATCAACGAAAAGGATTATGAAGCAGGCAAGCCAGCATTGACAGGGATGATTGTCAGCGAGCTATGCACGGAGCCAAGCCATTACGAATCAAACATGACTTTGGACCAAGCCGCAGAAGCATTTGGATTTCCGATCCTTGCGGGGATTGATACGCGAACGATTACCAAGCGCGTCCGTCAAGACGGTACCGTATTCGGTGTCATTTCCGATCAGCCTATGCAGGTAGAGGAAGTGGTGTCACTGCGCTACAAGCACGCGAAGAAATCATTAGTTGCCAACGTATCCAGACAACAGGTGGAGCGTTATCCCGGAGCAGGGGAGCATGTTGTCTTGATTGACCTCGGCATGAAGCAATCGATTTTGGATGCCCTTCTCCAGCAAGGCTGCCGTGTTACGGTCGTTCCTTTTGATACGAGTTTTGCTCAAATCAATGCTCTCGCACCAGACGGCTTGTTGTTTTCCAATGGGCCTGGCGATCCGGAGCACTTGCTTGCGTATTGCAGCGAATGGCGCAAAGCTGTGGAGCAGTACCCGACATTAGGTATTTGTTTGGGGCATCAAGTGTTGGCGCTAATGTACGGCGGCAAGACAGAAAAGCTCGCATATGGTCACCGCGGTAGCAACCATCCGGTCAAGGATCTGATGACTGGCAAAGTATATATGAGTTCACAAAATCACGGGTATGTGGTCAAGGAAGAGTCTTTGGATAAACGTCAATTAACGGTTTCCTACCGCAATGTCAATGACGGTTCAGTCGAAGGAATGCGTCACGTTAGTTTGCCTGTTTTCAGTGTGCAGTTCCATCCGGAGGCACATCCGGGTCCCAGTGATACATCCCACATTTTCCACCAATTCTTGCAGTCGATGCGCGTAGTAGGAGCGAAGAGATATGCCTAAATTGCCACACATTCATAAAGTATTGGTCATTGGTTCTGGCCCGATCGTCATCGGGCAGGCAGCGGAGTTTGATTATGCAGGCGCACAGGCTTGCCTTTCCCTAAAAGAAGCTGGCGTGCAGGTCGTGCTGGTGAATAACAATCCGGCAACGATCATGACAGATGAACAAGTAGCGGACAAAGTATATCTGGAGCCGCTCACGGTGGAATCTGTGACAGCTATTATCGCAAAAGAGCGTCCCGATGGTCTCTTGCCTACATTAGGCGGCCAAACGGGACTTAATCTTGCTGTTTCGCTGGCAGAAGCGGGCGTGCTGGAAAAGTATAGCGTGGAGCTGCTGGGTACGCCGCTGGCTGCCATTCAAAACGGGGAAGACCGTGAGCTGTTCAAGCAATTGATGCAACAAATCGGAGAGCCTGTTCCAGAGAGCGATACAGTCGAATCTGTAGAGGCAGCAATCGAGTTTGCGAACACTATCGGCTATCCAGTGATTGTCCGTCCTGCTTATACGCTCGGAGGAGCAGGTGGAGGGATCGCGGGGGATGAAGTGTCCTTGCGAAAGGTTGCAGCCGGTGGGATTGCAGCTAGCCCAATCGGTCAGGTACTGATTGAGCGCAGTGTAAAAGGCTGGAAGGAAATCGAATACGAGGTCATGCGGGACGCAAATGATACCTGCATAATCGTGTGCAATATGGAAAATTTGGACCCGGTAGGTATTCATACGGGAGACAGTATTGTCGTTGCGCCTTCGCAGACGCTGACAGATCGTCAGTACCAAATGCTGCGCAGCGTATCAACGAAAGTGATTCGTTCGCTTGGGGTAGTTGGCGGTTGCAATATTCAATTTGCGCTCGATCCGCATTCTGATCGGTATGTGCTGATCGAAGTAAATCCTCGTGTCAGTCGATCCAGTGCGTTGGCGTCCAAAGCAACAGGCTATCCAATCGCGCGGATCGCAGCCAAGCTCGCATTGGGCTACGGGCTGGATGAGGTACTTAATCCAATCACGGGCTACACGTACGCTAGCTTTGAACCAGCGTTGGACTACATCGTTGTCAAAATCCCACGCTTCCCGTTTGACAAATTCCCGCTGGCAGACCGCAAGTTGGGGACGCAAATGAAAGCGACTGGCGAGGTCATGTCGATCGCCCGCAATCTGGAAGCAGGACTTTTGAAGGCAGTTCGTTCTCTGGAACAGGGGTGCACACATTTGACTCGACCAGAGCTGGCATCATGGACGCGTGAGGAGCTTGCCCAATCCTTGCAGGGCGCAACGGATATCAGACTGTTTGTTTTTGCCGAGGCGATTCGCAAAGGCTTTACAGAAAGTGAGCTGCACAATCTGACTGGTGTCGATCCGTTTTTCTTGCGGAGCTTGCGTAAAATCGTGGACTTGGAAGTAGAGCTGTCTTGCCACGACGGCAAAACATTGACCCCAGAGCTGTTGTTGGAAGCAAAACGTCGCGGGTTTGCCGATGAAACCATCGCTACACTGGTTGGTGCTACACCTGCTGAAATCAAATCACTTCGTCAAGAATCAGGCATTACGCCTACTTATAAAATCGTGGACACTTGTGCGGCAGAATTTGATGCCCAAACCCCTTACTACTATTCGGATTGGCAAGGAATAGATGAGGTCGAGTCACTGTCTAGCCGCAAAGTTCTGGTACTTGGCTCAGGTCCTATACGCATTGGTCAGGGAATCGAATTTGACTACTGCTCTGTGCATGCAGCCAAAGCACTTCAGGCCAGCGGTATTGCGGCAGTCGTTGTGAACAACAACCCAGAGACGGTCAGCACTGACTATGAAACTGCCGACCATCTTTATTTTGAACCGCTTCACGTAGAAGACGTGCTGCATATCGCAGAACGCGAACAGGTTGAGGGCGTCATGGTTCAGTTCGGTGGTCAAACCGCGATCAATTTGGCAGCCAAGCTGGAGAACGCGGGGCTGAAAGTAATGGGTACGTCGCTTACCGCAATCGAACGCGCGGAGGACCGCGAGCTGTTCTACACCATGCTACGCAAGCTGGACATTCCGCATATCCCCGGTAAAGGAGTATCGTCCTTGGAGGATGCAACCGCGATAGCGGAGGAAATCGGCTTCCCTGTTTTGATGCGACCTTCGTACGTCATCGGCGGGCAAGGTATGGTCGTTGTCCACAATATCGACGAGCTGCAAGCTACCCTTCACGACTGGTTGAACCATCCGGAAATGAGCATGTTTTTCCCGCTCCTCGTGGATAAATACGTTCCAGGCAAGGAAGCAGAAGTAGACGCGGTATGCGACGGACAAACTGTTATCATCCCAGGCATTTTCCAGCATGTGGAGAGAGCGGGCATCCACTCAGGCGACAGTGTAGCCTTGTTCCCAGCTCCTCATCTGACGGATAACATCAAGCACAAAATTGCGAGCTATACCGAAGCAATCGCGAAGGAAATGGAAGCAGTCGGGTTAATCAATATCCAGTTCGTCATTGATGGCGAAACGGTTTATGTACTGGAGGTAAATCCTAGGGCATCACGGACCGTACCGATTACAAGCAAAGTGACTGGCATCCCGATGGTTCAACTGGCGGTTCGCGCACAATTGGGTGAAAAGCTTTCGGAGATGGGCTACGGTACAGGGCTTTTGCCAGAGATTCCGTTTGCAGTCGTCAAGGCACCGGTTTTCTCCACGATCAAGCTGAACGGTGTAGACCCGGTACTAGGTCCAGAGATGAAATCGACGGGCGAAGTTCTCGGCTTGGGGTATTCTTTCGAAGAGGCAGCAGGCAAAGCCTTTGCTTTCAAGGATAATTTGTACGGTGACTGGCAAAAAGGTCAGTTGGTCATGATTTCTCTGGCAGATGGAGATAAGCAGGAAGTAGTAAGAGAGCTGCTCGGACGACTCCACGCTGACGGAGCGAAACTGGCGGCGACTCCGGGAACGGCTGAGTGGCTGGCAGCCAAAGAAATTGTCGTGAAGCATATCGTGGCAGATGAAGCGGCGTGGATCGAGCTGTTGCAAAAGGAAGAAGCGGCCTTCGCTCTCGTTACTGCGACGAAAGGCAATCGTCAGGGCCGGACAGGATTTGCCCTGCGAAGCAGGATGGTACAACAAGGTGTGCCATTGTTCTCCGCTGTCGATACGTTCGAGTTATACGTGAAGTCTATTTTGAAGAAAAGAGGTGGCTCGCATGCAGCCAGTGAAGATATTGGAACACTTTCAAAACTTGCCGTTACAAAAGCATAAAGGAAAAGACTTTCTGCGCGTCGATGAATTCAACGGGGAAGAATTGATGGAGCTGCTTCATCTGTCTGCTCACGTTAAGCAATTGCAAAAGCTGGGTCAGCCATTTCAGCCTTTGCAAGGCAAGACGTTGGGAATGATCTTTGACAAGGCTTCGACCCGCACGCGCGTCTCCTTTGAAGTAGGGATGCACCAGTTGGGCGGCCTGGGGATGTTCATGAGCGGAAAAGAGCTACAGCTCGGACGCGGGGAGCCGATCAGTGACACAGCAAAAGTTCTCTCTCGGTACGTGGATGCCATCATGATTCGCACCTTTTCCCACTCCTATGTAGAAGAGCTTGCTCTGCATGCGTCGATCCCCATTATCAATGGTTTGACCGATCTGTACCATCCTTGTCAGGCTTTGGCTGATCTACTGACGATCTGGGAGCATAAGGGCAAGCTGAAAGGAATCAAGCTCGCCTATGTAGGAGACGGCAATAATGTGGCGAACTCACTGGTGCTGGGCGCAGCTTTGCTAGGCCTCGACGTGCGGGTGGCGACTCCGGTTGGATACGAAATGGATACAACCATTGTCGCAAAAGCTACAGGGTACGCGAAACAAAGCGGTGGGAAAATGATGGTGACCACTGATCCGATAGAGGCTGTCATGGGGGCAGATGCTGTATACACGGACGTTTGGACTAGTATGGGTTTTGAAGAAGAAAATGAGGTGCGATTGAAAGCATTTGCCGACTATCAAGTGAACGAAAAATTGGTAGCAGCGGCAGACCGTGATTATCTCTTCTTGCACTGCTTGCCAGCACATCGTGGGGAGGAAGTGACAACCGGGGTCATCGACGGATCGCGCTCTGTCATTTTTGATCAGGCTGAAAATAGATTGCACGCACAAAAAGCGATCTTGGCGGCGCTGGTGTGAACATAGTTCTAGTTAAATAGAACTATCTTCAATTAAATCGAATAGACTATGAATCTATGATTGCCGAATTTTGTCACTTATGTGTAAAATAAAGGTAGGAAAGAAGCGAAGAAGTACGGACTGTATCTGGTCGCTTGGTCCGTATGGAGCCAGTAGCGAATCCACCCTTTTTCTTAATGGAAAAGGAAAGGGGAGCAGGGGCTGTACTTGGTCGCTTGGCCTCTGCATCACGGACAGTAGCGAAGCCAGCTTTCTCCACTATGCTTGAAGGAGGGGAAAAGAAAATGAAAAAATGGTTCGCGGCAATTATGATGGTGGTAGCAATCGTAGCAGCTACTTCTGCAAACTACAACATTGGGTAATATTGGATGCAAATAAAACACCGCTTGTAACAAGAGTGGTGTTTTTCTCTAATATTTTGGAGGAATACCTTTATGCTACTTGATGTAATCGGTTTATCGTTTGTAGTTGCTCTATTAAGAGGTGGAAGGATTAAAGAGTTTCCGAAGTTTCATAAACTTTCTCTTCTCTTTATTAGTATAGTTCTACAAGCTCTTTCAGCGCTCTATCCTCCGGCAGGGGGTATATTCGTATCAATCTCCTATGTATTTATACTAGTCTTTCTCTTATTTAATCGCCAATTTGAGGACATACGCATCTTTATGATGGGCTGGTTTTTAAATTCATTGGCGATTTGGACGAACAACGGAAGAATGCCGATTGATTTGGAACAGGCGAAAAAGTTGCCTTACGATCTTACTCCGGTTATCAATGGGACGAATTTTAAACACAGCATTTTGAGTGAGAGTACAAATTTGCCGTTTTTAACAGATGTTATTTACATGCCTTCGATTATTCCAAGGGTTATCAGCATAGGCGATATTTTTATTATGCTAGGTGCATTTTTATTAGTACAACGCTTAATGAATAAGCCAATCTCACTATTACAACTCCGAGAAGGAAAAAACTATGCAACGAAAAGTTGAGTTTGGATCAACAATGAAAAAAATAGTGGTGACATGGATTTTTCCACTAGCGGCGTTAGTGATTTTTTATGATTCGTTGTCTGATTGGGAGCCAAGAGAGCATTGGGGAGTTTTGTTTGCGTATACATTACTCACCATCTTTTCTACGTTCGCTCCCATACGGACGTTGAACACCATATTGACACTAAACAATGCAGTTATTTTATCCGGCATTCTCCTTTTTGGAGCCTGGGTAGGGGTTTGGTCGGCCGTTGTTGAAACGTTGATACTGGCATTTCTAATCAGGTCCAACCCGTTAAAGGCCTTGGCAAACATTGGACAGCTGGTGCTAACTATTTGGTTTGTCGATCTCTTCAAAAACTCTATAGACAATATCCCAGCTTCCACGATGTTAACGGATTTACTCTTAGCGGTATCGTATTGGTTTATCAATATAGTCCTTTGTGGGTTAGGGATTTCCTACTTTTTTAAAACGAATTGGTTTACAACGGTTCAGAAAATGGCAAAGGGAACCACGCTGACATACCTTTTACTAATGGTAATGGCGGGAATGGGATCTCGACTGTTTGAGACTTATGGATTATTCACATTAGTTCCGATGATGGCTGCTTTTATCACGATTAGTTTTGTATTCCATCAATATTACGACAGTATGAATAAACTCCAACAAAAAGTGGAAGAAGTCAAAACATTCAACCACAAGTTTTTGACTGCCATGGCAGCTTCTATTGATGCGCGTGATCGTTACACGAGTGGTCATTCCCAACGAGTGGCTTACTGGGGAAGAGAAATTGCCAAGGATATTGGTTTGTCTGCTACACAAGTAGAGGAAATTTATGTTGGTGGTCTTTTGCACGACATTGGAAAAATTGGCATCGAAGACGAAATTCTCAATAAAAAAGGAAAGCTCACTCCAGAAGAGTATGACAAGATCAAGCAGCACACGGTTATTGGTTACGAAATCATTTTGCAAGCAGGGATGTTCAATGAATTGCTTCCGGCGATCCGCTCGCATCATGAGCGTATAGATGGAAGGGGATATCCGGATGGTTTAGCCGGGGATGAAATTCCGCTGATGGCGAGAATTTTAGCCATTTCAGATGCTTTCGATGCGATGGTCGCGGACAGGCCTTATCGAAAAGGCTTGCCTGTGGAGGAAGCGCTTCAAGAAATCAAAAGGGGCTCCGGCACCCAATTTGATCCGATATTGGCGGAGCATTTTATCAGAATCGTTCAGCGACTGCCGTGCGATGAGTTACAGAGCATTATCGGAATAGAGTCCATCCCACATAAACAGTTACAGGAGGCAATCAGATGAGCTGCCCCTTGTAACTGTTTTTATTCGTTTACGACCATATGCGGACGAGCTCTCTGGTTTCTAAATGGCAGGTAAGCTTGAAGACATCTGGATTGCTTAATTTCTCCCAATCGTGAAAGCCAAAGCGATTATCTATTGATTTCATGAGCAAGGCCAGCAGGCATCCGTGACTAACAAGCACAATGTTTTTATGCACGTCTGCCAAGATCTCAGTGAGCAGCGAATTTGCCCGGTTGATCGCAGTAAGACTGGATTCGCCTCCTTCGAGCTCAAGAGTCAAGTCATCGAACGTATCGCGGAGTCGCTGGAACCAATCCTCACGTGGTATTCCGCTGAGGACACGCTCGACCAAGCGCGCGTCTTCTTCAACTACGATTCCGCGTTCCTGTGCAAGCGGCTGGATGGTAGCAACCGCCCGATGATACGGACTCGAAATGATTCGATCAATGGGGGAACCAGCGAAGAAGGTGGCAAGCTCCCGAGCTTGTACTTCTCCCTTTTCCGTGAGCAAGGCTTCGGGTTCTTGGCCAGCAGCCTGACAATGACGTACCAAATAAATTGTTTTCATAATTCCTCCAACAGATTTCTCCTATGGAATTCCTCCATTCACTCATTCGCTATCCTGGATAAGTTTCCCTCTTGATCACGCAAACGTTTATGCATAAACGGAAGATGAGTATGCATAAAAACAAGATACTTTTTATGCGAGAATTGTATATTTTCATAGCGTCTCCGTCTTTGACTGCGAATTAACAAGAAATTCACAAGAAAAATAGTTGTATTTTTATTAGTTAGTTTGTATAATTACTCGCATAAGAGAAACTTCGAAACGGGGAGAGAGAATGATGGCAAAAGAAAAAATTGTGTTGGCCTATTCAGGCGGTTTAGATACATCGGTAGCAATTAAATGGCTGCAAGATACGTATAACTACGATGTCATTGCAGTTGCATTGGATGTAGGGGAAGGGAAAGACCTCGATTTCGTACAGAAAAAAGCATTGCAGGTAGGGGCATTGAAATCAATCGTAGTAGATGCAAAAGACGCATTCGCAGAGGAATTCGTATTGCCCGCTCTGAAGGCGAACGCGATGTACGAAGGGAAATATCCGCTAGTGTCCGCACTGTCGCGTTACCTGATTTCGCGCGTGCTGGTTGAAATCGCGGAAAAAGAAGGCGCGGTGGCTGTCGCACACGGTTGCACAGGAAAAGGAAACGACCAGGTACGTTTCGATGTTTCCTTTACAGCACTGAACCCGGATATCAAAATCGTGGCGCCGGTTCGTGAATGGGGCTGGACGCGTGATGAAGAGATCGAATATGCGAAAAAGAACAATATCCCGATTCCAATCGATCTGGACAATCCATACAGCATTGACCAAAACCTGTGGGGCAGAAGCTGCGAATGCGGTGTTCTGGAGGATCCATGGGCAGCTCCTCCAGAAGGTGCATACGATCTGACGAAGTCGATCATGGATGCTCCGGACGAAGCAGAAGAAATCGAAATCACCTTCGTGCAAGGGAAGCCAACTGCATTGAACGGCGAAGAGCTCCCATTGGCTGACCTGATCCTCAAGCTGAACAAAATCGCTGGAAACCATGGTGTAGGCCGTATCGACCATGTGGAAAACCGTTTGGTGGGCATCAAATCTCGCGAAGTTTACGAGACACCGGCTGCGACTACTTTGATTCTGGCGCACCGTGAGCTGGAATTCTTGACCCAACCACGTGAGGTCGCTCAATTCAAACCGATTGTTGAGCAAAAACTGGCGCAAGTGATTTACGAGGGTCTTTGGTATTCGCCAATTCGCAATGCTGTCCAGGCATTCATTGAAGAAACGCAAAAACACGTAACGGGTGTCGTACGCGTGAAGCTGCACAAAGGACATGCGATCGTTGTAGGCCGTACATCTGCATCGTCTCTCTACAGCCATGAGCTGGCGACTTACAATGCAGGTGACCAATTCGACCACAAAGCAGCACTCGGTTTCATCAAGCTGTGGGGGCTGCCAACAAAGGTATACGCACAGGTAAACGAGGGTGTACTGCACGAGAATAAAAACACGGCCATTAAGATTTTGGATGAAAAGGATGCGATCAAGCAATGAAACTCTGGGGAGGACGCTTCACGAAGCCGACAAATCAACTCGTAGAAGAGTATACCGCTTCTATTTCTTTCGACCAGAAAATGTGGCGACAGGACATCGTTGGAAGCCTGGCTCATGTTGCCATGTTGGGCAAGTGTGGCATCCTGCCGATGGAGGAAGTAAGACAGATCATTGCTGGCTTGAAAAAAGTAAAAGAGAAAATTGAGCGCGGGCAAGCTGAGTTTCTCGTTGCGCACGAAGATGTGCATATGAATATTGAAAAGATGCTGATTGAAGAGATCGGTCCAGTGGGGGGCAAACTCCACACTGGACGCAGCCGCAATGACCAGGTTGCGTTGGATATGCACCTGTACCTCAGAGAAAAGCTGATGGAGATTATCCAATTGGCGATGTATTTGCAAGAGGCATTGTTAGAGCAAGCAGGTCAGCATCTCGATACCGTCATGCCAGGCTATACACATTTGCAACGTGCGCAACCGGTATTGTTTGGCTATCACTTGATGGCGTATGTGTCCATGCTACAACGCGATATCGAACGGATGACCGAGACGTGGAAGCGTGTGAATGTGTTGCCGCTTGGAGCAGGTGCTCTCGCAGGTACGACATTCCCGATCGACCGCACATTTGTAGCGGAATTGCTGCAATTTGACGGTATCTATCAAAACAGCATGGATGCCGTGAGTGATCGTGATTTCATTGTCGAATTTTTGGCAGACGCTTCTTTGGTCATGACTCATCTCTCCCGTCTGTGTGAAGAGCTCGTCATCTGGAGCAGTCAGGAATTCTCTTTTGTGGAGCTAGACGATGCTTTTTGCACAGGGTCCAGTATCATGCCGCAAAAGAAAAATCCTGATGTGGCAGAGCTGGTTCGCGGAAAAACAGGGCGTGTTTACGGCAATCTATTTGGATTGTTGACCGTATTGAAAGGTTTGCCGCTGGCGTACAACAAGGACATGCAAGAAGATAAAGAGGGCATGTTCGATACGGTAGTTACCATTCATGGTGCGCTAGCGTTGCTCACGCCGATGATTAAAACGATGCAAGTCAAAGCAGATCGTATGCGTCAAGCAGTTACCAATGACTTTTCCAATGCGACAGATTTGGCAGATTACCTGGTTCGCAAAGACATGCCGTTCCGTCAGGCGCATGAAGTCGTAGGGAGAACCGTTTTGTACTGCATCGAGCAGCAAAAATATCTTCTCGATCTGACCTTGGAAGAATTCCAGAGCTTCTCAGAGGCTATTGGAGCAGATGTGTATGAAGCTCTAGCTGTTGAGACCGTCGTCAATGCGCGCAACGTGTTGGGTGGGACCGCTCGTAATCAGGTAGAAGTCCAAATCGATTGGTACCGCAAGCAACTAGTAGAAACACATGCTTGGGTGGATAAAAACAGTCAAAAGGTCATGATTGAATCCCTGATCGATGTTGGTTCACCTGCATAAAAACGAACATGTATACAAAGAAAAACCCCATAGCTTTGGGGTTTTTTTGCGTTCTATCCTTATCTACCGACTATTTTCGAATCAAAGCCAACTGCGGTTGCGTACGCGAGAGGCAACTCCATACGGGCTGTCTTTAAGGGATCCACGACCTGACAGATGCGCAAATCTCCCGCAGCGGAGAGCAGGAAGGTGGCTTCGGCCTTTTCTACGCCGAGCTCTTCGTGTAGAAATTGTACCATGTTGATGACCGCTCGATCCGCAGCCTTGTCCAGCTCTTTTTCCGACGCAATTGTGATTAAATGCTCTTGGTTGACTGCCATCGGTAACGGCCACTGTTTTCCTTTTATCACATCGAGCTTTACGGTTACTTCCCCTGCGATTTCCGCACCACATACTGCAACTTCACCGTCAGCCATTGCAGCATGAAGGTCACCCAGGGCAAACAATGCGCCGGGAACATTTACGGGTAAAAGCAATGTAGTACCTTCGCGCATTTGCTTGCAGTCCATGTTGCCGCCGTGATCGCCCGGCGTACCGCATGAAATGGCTTCTTTGGCAGGTGCTGTCCCAATTACGCCAATCATGGGACTGATCGGAACCTGAAGCTTGTCTGACAAGACAGCTTTTCCATCTTGTATCGGAATCATTTTGATCACATTTTCTTGCAGGTCGAAACCCATTACACCCAGTTCCGGCCCTGTAACCATTACACCTAAATTTTTAATCTCAATTTTCTGAATATGAACAACCAAAATATCGCCTGGTTCTGTTCCTTCTATATAAATAGGGCCGGAAGCAGGGTTGATCCGATTCCAATCAAGCTCTTGAAACACCGTGTCAGCCGATTGGATTTGGTCCTCGAAGCAATCGCAGGTTTCAAACGTTACGATACTGCCTGCTTCTACCTTCAAGACCGGCCGATTTTCAGGAGACATGGCATAAATTACGTCCTGCTTTTTTACTCTGTACATGGTTGCAGTCCTCCCATCCATTTTACATATATTTCTTTATCATAGCATGAAATGCCTACGTGTTTAGCGCCGATTCATGGAGGAAATAATTGTATAAAGGGATCGAAGGCCTAAAGAGAGCAGGGAGCAATCATGCAAGAGAGCTACAAGATCAGTCCCCGGCAACTATTGATGCTCGTCACCCTTGTTACCATTGGGGATTCCGTTCTCGTCCTGCCTGGCATGACGGCTACACTCGCTAAACAGGATGCGTGGATATCCGTCCTGATCGGGCTTGTGGTGGGACTGCTCAATATTGTCTTACTCATAGCTGTGGGGAAGCTTTATCGGAATCAGAGCTTCTTTACCTTCGTTGATCAAACCGTGGGGAGAGTATTAGGAACGATCATTACCCTCTTGTTTATTTGCTATACGCTGTTTTCAGCAGGGGCCCATGTGATGGAAATCGGCGACTTTGTTGGCACGCATCTATTAGTCTCGACTCCAAGATTCGCGATACAGCTATTGTTTGTCATTGTGATTATGTTTGGTGTGAGTTTGGGACTGCAAACAGTCGCAGAATCGGCAGAAATCTATTTTGTCTGGTTCTTTTTCTTTTTTGGTTTACTCATGATTACTCTTCTGCCGCAAGCGGACATGTCGAGAATTCAACCTGTATTTGAAAATGGGTGGAAGCC
Organism: Brevibacillus schisleri; assembly: GCF_055685845.1. Taxonomy (NCBI): domain Bacteria; kingdom Bacillati; phylum Bacillota; class Bacilli; order Caryophanales; family Paenibacillaceae; genus Brevibacillus; species Brevibacillus schisleri. The sequence continues at coordinate 6,001,286 of NZ_JBVNDM010000001.1, read as the reverse complement.
TATTTTGCAGGGATCTACTGCGGCATTCGCCTTTCCTTTTTCAGAGCTGGTCATTTTTATGGCGGTTCTTCCGTTTGTCTCGCCTATCCAAAAACGTATGAGATCTTTTTTTCTGGGGACGTTGCTTGGAGGCATTGTGCTGTTCATCATCATGCTGATGTGCATCCTTGTTTTGGGGGCAGAACAGACTTCGCGGCATTTTTATCCAACCTATGTTCTCATCAAACAGCTAAAGCTCGGGGATTTCATCCAGCGGCTAGAGGTGATTATCGCGGTGATTTGGTTTATCGCGGTGAGCGTCAAAATTACATTGTATTGCCTGTTTTTTCATTTGGGCATCCGTCACGTCTTTCGAATCGACAACTTCAGGGTTCTCATCCTTCCGTACATCGTTTTGCTCATGGTAATGTCTACGATTTTCTCGCCCAATATGGTTGTCTATGGCGACATCATTGCGAAGTACTGGCCATTCTATGATGTTACCTATAGCATCGGTGTACCGTTGGTGCTGTTATGCGGAAATGTTATTCGGAAAAAAAGGTAATAAACGCCGTACTCCCATTCTGGAATACGGCGTTTGTTTGTGTTTACAAAGTAAGCGTCAAACTCTTCCCACCTTCAACCACTATGCTAGCTATGAGATCATGAGATTAACCTGAATACGGAGGGTATCTCATGAATGCCAAAGAACAACGCAGACAAGATTGGTATGTACGCATCGAAGCCTATCGGGCAAGTGGCCTCACGATGAAAGCTTGGTGCACCGCAAATCAATGCTCTGTCGAACAATTGAAATATTGGCTCTAGCTTGCCGCCGTAGATCTGCCTGGTAGCACCTTTCCTGTTCCTTCTCTCATTCTTCATATCGGTCAGGCTAGTATCGAGCTTCATTCCGGTTTTGACCCGAACCTTCTGCGCGAAGTAATTCACGCGCTTACTTCATCATGCTAACCTTTCCAAGCAATCAGCGTGTGTTTCTCGCCTGTGGTTCTACCGATCTGCGCAAGTCGATCGACGGACTTGCCGCCATCGTTCAGGAAAGCTTTGGTCTGAATCCGTTCTCCTCCGGCTTGTTCGTATTCTGTAACCGGGCATGTAACAAGCTCAAGATTCTCTACTGGGATCATAATGGGTTCTGGCTTTATTATCGCCGTCTGGAACGTGGCAGATTTCAATGGCCGACAGTTAAAGAAGAAGTAGTGGCCATTTCGAGCAGGGAGCTTCGCTGGCTGCTGGATGGTCTTTTACTCAGCCAGCGGCAAGCGCATCCCAAGGTTAATGCCGTTTCCGTCATTTAGTCACATCTTTGTAATCACTTTGTCAGAGGCACTTACAGGAATTGGGTTTTTATTATCTAATGTGTAAAGTATGGAAAAACATGCAGATATGCCAACCATTGAATCTCTACAACAACAAATCATCGAACTATCGGCCAAGCTCAAATGGTACGAAGAGCAGTTCCGCTTAGCGCAGCAGAAGCGTTTCGGTGCTTCCAGCGAGCAGACGCATCCGATCAATTAGAAATCCCGTTGTTCAACGAAGCCGAAATGCTTGCATCGCCTGCCGATGAAGAGCCGCTGTCTGAACAAATCACCTACGAGCGGCGCAAGTCATCCGGCAAGCGAACAGAGGATCTTTCCAAGCTACCTGTAGAGACCATTACCTATACACTTTCTGAAGGCGAGCAAATATGTGCGTGCTGCGGTGGGTTTCTTCACGAGATGAGTACCGAGACACGCAGTGAAATTGCCGTTGTACCACCACAAGTGAAGGTCATCCGTCACGTGCGGAATGTGTATGCTTGCCGTTATTGTGAACGTGAAGATATTCAAACCCCGATCGTCACAACTGCGATGCCAAGACCTGTTTATCCGGGAAGTTTGGCTTCACCGTCAAGCATGGCTTACGTCATGAGCCAGAAATACGTCGACAGCTTGCCGCTATATCGGCAAGAGCAGCATTTCGCGCGTCTTGGATACACGTTATCTCGTCAGACGATGGCGAATTGGATGATCTACGGAGCCGAGAAATGGCTCATGCCATTGGTCTCCGTGATGAAAGCTTATCTGCTAAGGCAGGATGTGCTTCATGCAGATGAGACGACGCTGCAAGTGCTGCGTGAGCCCGGGAAGTCTGCCCAATCGTCCTCGTATTTGTGGCTGTATCGCACCGGACGCGGCGTAACGCCGGCGGTCATCTATGATTACCAGAAGACACGTGGCGGCGAGCGAGCGGCATGGCCGCAACGTCGACATACCGACCCGATCACACCAATATTGAGGATTCTTTCAAAAAACAAGTCGGCTTACGAGAGTTGGAGAAACATAGCGACCTGTTGTCGAAAATACGGGCGGCATTGGACAACCACGGGTTTGAAGATTTTTACATCAACGCGAGGATTGATACGTACTTCCAAAAGAAAGATCCTCTTACCGAAACGATTGAACGAGCAAAAGCTTAAGTGGAAAGTGGAGCAAGCGGCATTTTTGTCCCCGGCTTGAGAAACGATGAGGACATCCAAGCCATTGCGGCACAAGTCAACGCCCCTCTGAATGTCCTGTCTTTACCCGGGGTCACAAATTGCCAGAAGCTTCATAAGCTTGGCGTCAAGCGGTTAAGTATCGGCAATGCGCTATATGACAAAATGGTTGCTCATGTAGAGAGCAGCGCAGCTCATCTTTTTGAGGCGAAGGATACGTCTTTGTTGTTTGAGCCAATAGATGTGTAACGTGAGTATAGTTTGGGAGAGAAAAAGCATGTTGCTGCAGCAGCTCTTTTTCGTGCTGGTTATCCTGCCTTTTGACTGGGTTTGTTTTTGGCGGGTTGAGGTCGAATATCATAGATGAGAAAAATGCTCCCCAGAATCACGATCAGTCCCGTAATCATGCCGGCGGTGATCGTTTCATCCAGGAAAACGACACCCCAGATCATCCCGAACAGCGGAATCAGCAGCGTAACACTTTGGGTCTTCGTCGGGCCTGCATTGGAAATCAAGTAAAAGAACAAAGGATACGCGATCGCCGTGCAGAAGATCGCCACTCCAACCACAGAGAATATGGCGGCAGGTGTCAATGAATCCATGGAAGTAGGCAGATTGAAGAGAGTAAACGGAATCAGGAGAATCGATGCACCGATTTGCTGACCAACTGCCACTGACAAGGGAGGAACGCCGGCAAGCGCTTTTTTGGCATACACGCCTCCAAATCCATACGACACGGTAGAAAGAATAGACAGTCCAACCGCTACAATCACTTCGAATGTAAGCGGGATGGAACTCCACCCTACCAAAATAGCAACCCCGATAATTCCTACGATGATGCCAACCCATTTTCCAAGCGTTAACGTTTCCTTGATCCACCCCCACGCGACGAGGGCCGAAAACACAGGAGTCAGCGAGTTGAGGATCGCCGACATGGACGCATTCAGATGGATCGCCGCAGTCGCAATGAGCATGAAGGGAATCGCTGCATTGAGAGCGCCCAGGATCAGATACTGTTTCCAGCGTGATTGAAAATCAGCGGAACGCCCGATGCAGGCAGTATAGATCAGCAAAGCAATCGCGGCGATCGTTACGCGTCCCTGGATGGTTAGAAACGGTCCCAGCACTGGGGATGCGATTCGAATAAAGAGAAAAGAAGCACCCCACAATGCGGCCAAACCAAATAAAGCGCTTAACACTTTACTTTTCATAATGCAGTTCTCCTCGTCCTCTTCTTACGACTCATCATACAGAGCGGATTGACATGAAAAAAGATCCAATTTACAGTTCATTTATTGTACCAATTTTACTGGCGGTGATCGTGGTGGATTTTCGTGTGTCATTCCACAAGTTTCTGCAGGAATATCGGTTTACTTATTTAGCGCTCTATCACGCGATTAAAGAAGCGATTGCGACAGGTGCACTCCATCATGGAATGAAGTTGCCTTCCAGCCGTGAATTGGCGGGGCTCCATCAAATTTCGCGGGGAAGCGTGAATCAGGTCTATGACATGCTGGTTGCTGACGGATACGTCGTCTCGGAGGTCGGGCGAGGCACTTTTGTAACCTTTCAAGTGAATCATGAACTTCCTCTGGAAAAAGCGGAAACACCGCTGCAGCTGTCGAATTGGGGAGAAAGAATTTGCCGGATGCCGCTTCGGAAGCAGATCGAGGAAGGTTCCCCGATCAAAGTTGATTTTCGGATCGGGCGGACTGACTATCATCAGTTTCCCTTTCAAGAATGGAATCGCTTTATGTATGCGGAAGTGAGAAATTTCCTGGCCAAGCAGCATGAGGAGGCCAATGTCGCGCAAGGGCATCTCCCTTTGCGGGAAGCGATTGCGGTCCATTTGCGCAGAACACGAGGTATCCCGGCAAAAGCCGATCGGATCGTCGTCTGCAACGGATCCATGCAGGTGATTACCCTGCTGGCGCAATTACTGGTGAATCCGGGCGATCCGGTTATCGTGGAAGAACCGAGCTTTACGGGCATAAAAAAGGCGATTGCCTCGACAGGAGGCGTGCCCTCCCCCGTCCAAGTGGACAAATTCGGCATACAGGTTCATGATTGGAAGTCGCGTTTGCTCTTTGTTACACCTAGCAGACACTTTCCAACTGGCTCTGTATTAAGCCAAGACAGGCGCAGGCAGCTTCTCGATTGGGCATCTCGTCAGGGAAGTATCATCGTAGAAGATGATTACGACAGTGAGTTCCGCTGGGGTGGAAGGCCCGTTGAGCCGTTGAAGGCACTAGATCAAGAGGATCGAGTCGCGTATGTCGGAACGTTTACGAAAACGATGCTCCCAGACTTACGAATCGGCTACGCTGTGCTGCCGAAGTGTCTTGTAGAGCCGATGATTCGGGCGAAACAATTATTTGAGCCGCATCCTTCGAACATGATGGAACAGCGGGCGCTGGCCGCATTTATGAAAAGCGGTCACTATGAACGGCACATACGCAGGATGAATCGAGTGTACGGGAAAAAATACGCTTTGTATCATCAAATGCTGCAAGAGAACATGGGATCGTTGTTTACTTTTCTCCAATCGGATGCGGGACTTCATATTTACAGTGTCTGGAAAAGGACGGAAGATGAATATATTCGTCTGCGAACTGCTTGCCGGCAAAAAGGCGTGATTTGGGAAGATGCTACTACTTATTTTATGCGCCCACCCGCTTCCGCTGCGTGCTTTGGTTTCTCGCATTTGAACGAGGAAGAGATGAAAGAAGGGATTCGCCTTGTCTTGGAGGAATGGGAATCTATAAGCACATAGCCACTCCGCTGATTGGAGTGGCTCTTTTTGCATGAAAAAAGAATCTATACCTTTTTCACAAATTCAGACTTTAACTTCATCGCTCCAAACCCGTCAATTTTGCAATCAATGTCATGATCGCCATCAACCAATCGGATGTTTTTGACTCGTGTTCCGATTTTAAGAACGGATGAGCTTCCTTTTACTTTCAGGTCTTTGATGACGGTTACTTTACAAAGACATGCGAAGAATCTGTGCCACATCGTCACTCGTCAATGTTTTAAACTGGCCGATCGGTCCAAACGGAGTAGCTTTTTCTGCCATGAGCTGCAAATGCTCGTCGGTGATGTCGTAATCAGCCAATCGGGTAGGGGCACCGATACGCGCAAAGAAAGCTTCCGTAGCGGCGATCCCTTCCAGGGCGATCTCATCGTCTGTCTTGCCGGAAGGATCGACATTCCATACCTCTGTCGCGAACCGCACGAAGCGAGCGACGTTTTCACGGTACACATAGCGCATCCATTTCGGGAAGATGATTGCCAGACCGCCACCGTGCGGGATGTCGTAAACAGCACTGACAGCATGCTCAATGGAGTGGGTTGCCCAGTCTGTTGTGACGCCAACCGGGAGAGTGCCGTTCAATGCCATTGTTCCGCAATACAGGATGTTGGCCCGGGCATCGTAGTCTTCCGGATTGGTCAGGACGCGTTCTGCATTTTCGATGACGGTTTTCATGATCGACTCGGCAAAACGTGTTTGCAGTGGAATTTCGGCTGTATGCGTGAAATACTGCTCGAATACATGGGACAAAATGTCGCTGATTCCGTAGATCGTTTGGTCTCGAGGTACGCTAAACGTATGCTCCGGGTCTAGAATCGAAAACGTAGGAAACGTCGTGCCAGCTCCATGCTTTTCTTGTGTCTCCCAGTTGGTGATAACACTTCCTCGATTCATTTCAGAACCAGTAGCAGCAAGTGTCAGTACGGTACCGAGGGGCAGAGCCTCTTGTGCGACCGCTTTGCGCGTATAAAAATCCCAAACATCTCCCTTGTAAGGCACACCAATCGCGACTGCTTTGGCCGCGTCGATTACACTACCACCACCTACAGCGAGTATCCAATTGACCCCCTCTTGGCGGCATAACTCAATTCCTTTGTTCACGGTACTCAGACGTGGATTTGGCTCCACTCCTGGCAACTCATGCACGCGGCAGCCCGCAGACTGGAGGAGAAAAATCACTTTGTCGTAGAGACCAGTTCGCTTTATACTGCCACCACCATATACCAAAAGAACGGTGGGACCTAGCAGTCTTGCTTTTTCTTCGAGCTGGGCCAATTGACCCCGTCCAAAAATCAGCTGTGTCGGGTTATGGTAAACAAAATTTTCCACGTTGATAACCAGCTCCTTTTTTATGATGACCTCTTGTCACACTCATTGTAGCCAACTGGTTTCCATGATGCTAGGCGGGAATGTGCAATCCTATTATCTCCCTAATTCGTGACAGTTGTTAACAATCGAAGCTGTTTCGACAAGAAATGAGAGATTTAGTGGATACCATCCGTGAATCGTGGTGGTATAATGGATAAGATGGGAAATCCCGCTGTTTTTCAGCAAGGTATGGCAGCGGTTGCTAGTGGGTAGAGGGGTTTTGTCGATTTTACCGTTAACAAAAAATAAGGATCAAGATACATAGACAAGGATCTGACGAAGTAGGATGTGATTGGCTTGATCGAAATGTTCGATGTATGGAAAACATACCCGAATGGAACCAATGCTTTGAAAGGAATCAATATTCGGATTGAGAAAGGTGAATTTGTTTACGTAGTAGGCCCCAGTGGTGCGGGTAAATCTACGTTTATCAAATTGATGTACCGTGAAGAGAAGCCGACGAAAGGACAAATCTTTTTGGGTGGCTTCAATGTCAGCAGAATCAAAGAGCGCCAAATACCATTAGTCCGCCGCAGTATCGGTGTCGTGTTCCAAGACTTCAAACTGCTGCCGACGTTGACCGTTTTCGAAAATGTCGCATTTGCGATGGAAGTAATCGAGAGCAATCCGAAACAAATCAAGCCGCGCGTGATGGATGTTTTGGGTCTCGTAAAGCTCAAGCATAAAGCCAAAATGCTACCAAGCGAGCTGTCCGGTGGTGAGCAGCAACGGGTTGCCTTGGCGCGCGCATTGGTGAATAGTCCGGGAATTATTATCGCGGACGAGCCAACGGGGAACCTGGACCCAGAGACCTCTTGGGAAATCATGAAGCTTTTTGAAGAAATTAATCAGCGTGGAACGACAGTCGTTATGGCTACCCACAATAGAGAAATTGTAAACACCATGAGAAAACGGGTGGTTGCGATCGAAGCAGGCCAAATTGCCCGTGATGAGCAGAGAGGGGAATACGGTTATGAAGATTAGGACGCTGAGGCGCCATGTCCGTGAAGGGGTCAAAAACCTCGGGCGGAACGGCTGGATGTCGTTCGCTTCAATTAGTGCCGTGACCATTACTCTCTTTATCTTGGGAGTTTTCCTCATTCTGGCGATGAACGTCAATTACTTTGCGCAAACCGTGGAAAAGCAGGTAGAAATCCGCGTCTTCATGGACTTGCTGGCGACAAAAGAAAACATCACACAGGTTGAGAACAACATCAAGAAGCTTCCGCAAGTGGAGTCTGTGTCATTTGTTCCGAAAGACGAAGGACTAAAGAAATTTAAAGAGAGCCTTGGTGAAAAAGCGTATTTGTTTGAAGGATTGGAGGAAAGCAATCCTCTGCCAGATGCGTTTACCGTAAAAACGAAGCAACCGCAAGACACTGCTGCTGTTGCTGCTCAAATTAAAAATATCCAGTATGTCAAAAGCCTAACCTATGGAGAAGGCACTGTGGAAAAGCTGTTTTCCTTGACAGGAGCAGTTCGTAATGTCGGGATTGCCTTTATTATTGGACTTGGTTTTACCGCGATGTTCTTGATTGCCAACACGATTAAGCTGACAATTGTGGCACGTCGCAGAGAGATTGAAATCATGAAGCTGGTTGGTGCCACGAACTGGTTTATCCGTTGGCCATTCTTTGTGGAAGGGCTCATGATGGGTGTGGCAGGGGCATTGATTCCGACCATTATGTTAATGGTTGGGTATTACTACCTCCTGGATGCCATTCACTCCAGTTTTGAAGCTTCCCAACTGTTTAAACTGTTGCCGCTATTCCCGCTCGTGTATCAAGTGGCGTTGGCTTTGCTGGCGATTGGTGCATTCATCGGGATTTGGGGAAGTTTGGTGTCCGTACGTCGCTTCTTGCGAGTTTAATAATTTGAAGAGCGTGGGAGGAGTATCATGAGAAAGAGAATCCTGCTAGCACTCGTAATCACTGGGCTTGTAGTCGGTACGGTGCTCCCGACAAATGTGAGCTTGGCAGCGCCTAGTAAGGCCTCTTTGGACAAGATTAATCGAGAGCTAAAAGAGATCCAAAAGAAGAAGAAAAGCCAGCAGCAGCAAATGAAGAAGACAGAAGAACAGATCAATGTCGTGCAAAAAGAGAAAAAGGGTTTGGAAACGCAATTGATGCAAATCGATTTGCGTCGCAACGATACACAGAATAAGCTGGACAAGCTTGAGCAGCAAATGGATGATACCAAGGAAAAAGCAGCAAACGCGCAAGATAAACTGGATGAGGCAAAAGACCGCGTAGCGAAAAGGGATGCCTTGCTCAGAACACGTGTGACTTCCATGTATGAACGTGGTACCGTCTCCTATTTGGATGTTCTTCTCGGTTCCTCTGACTTTGGGGACTTTTTGACGCGTATGCAGGCCTTGCAGCTTATTTTGGAGCAGGACACGCGTATTTTAGAGGATAACATTCGCGATAAGGAAACCATCGAGACCAAAAAGAAAGAAATTGATCATCAGCTGACCGTGTACGCTGGGATGTTCGATGAGGCTGAGGAGCTCAAAGTCGAATTGGACAAGCAGTACAAGCAAAGTTTAGTGGTCAAGGCTGAGCTGGATAAGAAAGAATCTGCTCTTGAAGTGGATTTGGAGCAGTATGGGCAGGAGCTTTTGGCTATCACCAAACAAGAATCAGCCAAATACGCGGAGCGAGTACGTGCGCTGAGCGCATCCAGTACAGGCTACAAAGGTGGAAAGTTTGGTTTGCCTGTCGCAAGTGGGCAATTCCGCTTCACTTCAGGCTTCGGAGTGCGGTCCGACCCGTTTACAGGCCGTTCAGCTGGGCATAATGGTGTAGATATGGCAGCACCTAAGGGAACGCCAATTTTGGCTGCGGCTGACGGAATTGTTCTCTTTGCAGGATATAACGGCGGCTTCGGGAATACAGTAATGATCAAGCATAACGCAGAATATACCACTCTGTACGGTCATATTCGCGAGGGAGGTATCAAGGTTTCAGTTGGGCAATCCGTATCGAGAGGTCAAAAGATCGCAGAGGTAGGATCAACAGGTCGCTCAACCGGAAATCACGTACACTTTACCGTCTATAAAAATGACGTAGCAGTTAACCCAATGCCGTACTTGAAGTAGACCCTCGTGCGACCAGACAAATATTGTGAACGGAACATGCATACACTAGCAGCATATCTTTTTCCGGTAGCACAAAGGATGGTGACGTAACAGTGAGATGGAAAGGACGTACCGTAATCGCGCTTGTACTCATCTCCATGGTAGCCAGTAGTTTTGTTACGATGGCGATCATGAAGACATCGGCTAGCGCCAGTTCGAGTCAAGGTGGGGCTTTAACAGCATCCAGCATGGCGCTGTTTTCTGGAAGTGGAGATTATCCGAAAGAGTTCCAGAAGCTGTACGAGGCGTTTTCAGCAATCAAGAAAGATTACATCCAAAATGTCACCACTGAGCAGTTAGTAGAGGGTGCAATTGGTGGAATGGTCGGGTCGCTTGAAGATCCGTATAGTGATTATATGGACCCTCGCTCTGCTGAGGAGTTCACATCTACCCTACACTCGACCTTCCAAGGGATTGGGACAGAGGTAACGATGCAAAATGGTCGGGTAACGGTTGTTTCCCCATTCAAAAACTCCCCAGCGGAGCGTGCGGGGCTGCGGCCAAACGACCAAATTTTGAGCGTAAATGATGAATCCCTTGAAGGATTGGACCTGCATCAGGCAGTGACGAAGATTCGTGGTCCAAAAGGAACGAAGGCGGTTCTCAAAGTAGTGAGAGCTGGAGTACCAGAGCCTCTTACCATTGTGTGTGTACGTGACGATATTCCGATTGAGACGGTAAACAGTCAGATTATCGAGAAGAACGGTGTTAAAGTAGGGGTAATCAACCTTACCCAATTCTCTACAGACACAGCTAAGCACTTCAAAGAACAGCTGGCTGCTCTTGAGCAGAAGGGGATTGGCGGTCTGGTAATTGACGTTCGAGGCAATCCGGGTGGGTATTTGCTGGCTGTGAAAGAAATCGGCGAAATCCTCGTACCGAAAAAAGGCAAGATCGTACAAATCGAGTATGGAAATGGCGGACAGCAAAAAGAAGAGTATTTCTCGACTACAGAAGCTGCCAAGCCTTACCCAATCTCGGTACTGATTAATGGCGGAAGCGCCAGTGCATCGGAGATTCTCGCGGGTGCTCTGCGAGATAGCGGCAACTACAAGCTGGTCGGTGAGAAGACCTTTGGTAAAGGAACCGTTCAGAGTACCATGGAAATGAACGACAAGAGCCAATTGAAGCTGACGATTGCCAAGTGGATCACACCGAGTGGGGATTGGGTCCATAAAAAAGGCATTAAGCCAGACTTTGAAGTCAAGCAACCTGATTATTTCAACGCAACTCTGCTGCCGGCAGATAAAATATTGCAGCGCGACATGGCTGGTACTGACGTGAAAAACCTGCAGCTCATCCTGAAAGGCTTGAATCTGTCCCCAGGACGAGAAGATGGCTATTTTGATGAAAAGACAGAGGAAGCAATCAAGCAGTTCCAAACCTCCAGCAAACTTGAGGTAACTGGCAAAGTAGACGCGAAGACACGCTCTTCGCTGGAAGAAAGCCTCCGTAAAACGATGACGAAGCCAGAGAATGATCTGCAATTGCAAAAAGCTCTGGATGTAGTCACGGGCAAGTAATGAATAATCAAGAAAATGGAAGCAGGTAATTCCCTGCTACCCGTAGAAATGATAACCACGGCAAATCAAATGCCGTGGTTTTTCTTTCCTTTAGTTGAGGTGAGGCAATTGGCAATACAGGCAGATATGCTTACCATTGCATATGGCTTTGCTGCATTTTTTATCAATCCTGTCTTCTATCTCTTTCTGGTTTTTATTTATTTGCATTATCGCAGACAGATGAATCTGGAAAGACAGCTTTTTTCTGCACGCATTCAGTCCCCCTTGCTCTCAACGATACGGGCTGTAGGGATGGGCTTGGTGGGAGGCTTGCTGATTTCTCTTCTTAGTGCAGGACTCGGCGTGGTCGTGCAAGCACAGGATTTGTGGATACTATGGGGATTGGCTCTCATCTTGGCGCTGATTCGTTTACGATTTCTCTGTTTCGCATATGCTGCCGGGATTTTAACGATTTTACACGCGATCACACTGGTTATTCCACCGGTTACGGATGTTTCAGGACTGAGCTATATCTGGGAAATGATTCGTCAGGCGAAACCTTTGCCATTGCTTGCATTAGTTGCGATTATGCATCTAATTGAAGCGATGCTCGTACGCTGGAATGGCGGGCGGGATGCTTCTCCACTGTTCGTGGAAGGGCAGCGTGGTCGGATTGTCGGTGCCTATTTGCTTCATTCTTTTTGGCTGACGCCAGCCGTGCTGTTCGTACAGATGGAGCCAGGTGCTATCAGTGGAGCGTTGTATCCGGGGTGGCCGTTCTTTTCGCCCGAGGCTGCTTCATTCGGACTAATGCTTCTGCCGACAGTGACGGGATTCTCTGATATGACGCAAACGATGACTCCGTATAGAAAAGCAACGCAGGTTGCAAAAAGTTTGACGCTGTATGCGCTCATTTTGTTGGGATTGTGTGCTCTGACTGTATGGTTTTATCCATTGATCATGCTGACCGCGATCTTTGCACTATTCGGTCATGAGGCGCTGTTTTTCTGGAGTCAGTATCAAGAAAGAAAGCGAACGCCTTATTTCATCCAGTCTTCTCGCGGTGTAAAAGTAATGGGGGTCATTCCGGGAACGAGAGCAGAGGAAATAGGCATTACGCCCGGTGAGATTATCGTGAAAGTAAATGGCATTTCGGTGCGGGAAAAAGAAGATTTATATCCAGCACTACAAGCCAATCCTGCCTTTTGTAAAATGGAAGTACTCACGCATGAAGGTGAGCTGAAGTTCGTACAGTGTGCGGTCTATGCGGGCAATCATCACCAACTGGGGATCATTGTGGTTCCAGATGCCAATACCCGTGCATTTGTTGATTTGAAACGCGCCAGTGTAGTCGAGCTGATCAAGCAAAAGCTGGAGAAGCTGAACGTAGGAGCATAAGGATAGTTGGGAGAAGGTATGCAGGCAAACGTGCATACCTTCTTTTTTTCGAGATAAGCTTGTCCAATGGGAAACTTACTGGTGGCTGTTGCGTCTCAATGTAGGAGGAAAAAAGAGGGAGTGGGTTCGGTGTTGAAGGTAAAAAGAACGGCCTCGTGGTTTTTGTCGGGTACATTAGCTGCTGCCACGGTTTTTGCCGCACCCTTATCAGGAGCAGGCGCAACGACAACTATGACCGTAGCACAGGCCCAATCGGTTGTAGCTGTACCGATGCATGTGACGAAAGGTGTCCAAAAGCTAGTCAAGCTTTTGCCGGAGCTGTCTTCGCGCTTTGTCGTTTACGGTGGCGATGTAGATGGACCTGGTGTTAGCGGGGTAGTGGTCACGTTTGCACAGTCTGCTGCTGAGGCTGAATCGTCCATGGATGATGCGATTTTTGACGGACAGACAGGGGAGTTGCTCAGACTGAATCTTACCCCGAAAGCAGCATCAAAGCCTGCCTACCCGACTGAGCAGCAAGCCAAAGCACGCGCGCTGGCTTTTGTCGCTGGATTGCAGGGGACTGGTACAGGAAACACCTATCAAGCGAGAGAGGTTTATAAAAATAAGGATTTATTGACGGTTCGGCTGGTGCGAGTCCTGAATAATGTGGTGCTCGATGACGATTATGATTGTCTCGTCAGTTTTGATGCATCGGGAAGAATCGTTTGGTTTTCCACGTTTGATGGCAGGCTTTACGAAAAAGTAAGTCCCTCTTCCCTCCCATCTCCGCAGCGTGTCATCTCCTCCGAACAAGCTGTACGAAAGTGGCAAGAAAGCCGGCCATTAGAGCTTGTTTATTTATTGCCCATTCATAATCAAAGCGAACAGGTAGAAGCAAAGCTCGCTTATGTCCTGAAAAATGGAATCATAACGCAACAACATACAGGTAGTGCACTGGATGCCTTCAGTGGCAAACGATTGGTCACAGCAAATTCCCGAGCGACAACCAACACGTCTCAGACCATCAATGTGATCGGAACAGGTGAGAAGTGGTTAGCGCAAACAGAGGCACAAGCGCGTGATTTATTACGCGTATTGTTTAGAATCGAAACAGAAAAGCTGCCGCTGTCTATCTACGAGGCGAGTTACGATAATGGTCCAGCCCTTCGCTATTTCATATGGGGGAATTTTGGTGAGGGGGTTTCCGATGCTGACAAGATATCTCGAATGGCTACCTTTCCTGAGGGAAGCACTAACGGTGAGCAGCATCATCTCCTCGTGACGGATGCAAAGACTGGTGAACTGCTTCAATTTTCCACAAAGGTGAACAATCCGCAATGGTCTAATGTGAAAACGGATAAGAAGCGGGATCGGATGGAAGCGGATAAGCTTTTAAAAAGACTGACTCCGTCTGGAAACAATCAGATCCAAATAACGGAGGATGGAGATGAAAGGTACACCTCGATCATAGCTGATCCCCTTATGAACGGCATTCCAGTTTATGGGGTCAATCAGAGTGTGGAGAACGGGATGTATACGATTCGGATCGATTCATGGACGAGTACATGGGATCAGGTGAGCATAAACAAACCGGCCAGTGTCAAATACCCGGCCCGTTCTCAAGCCCTTAAAGAACAAGTGGCCATGACCCGATTACTGCAAACCTATCCACTTGAGCTGACCTATATCCACCAGCCAGATTATAAGAAGAACACGATTATCTGGAAGCTCGGCTATGACCTTTCGTTTCGCCAAACTCGCTCACATTGCTTTAGCGGGGGAGAATTTAAAGTAGATGATACATTTTATGTGGATGCGATAACCGGAAAAGTGATCGTAAACGAATAGGAATTTGTAAAGAAAAAGCCGCCTTCTCCGATTTCGAAGATGTGCGGCTTTTTGTATAGGATTCTAGGCAGTTGCTTCGAATCCTGTGATTTGATTGAGAGCGACTTTTTTATCATCCTGGAGGACGAATTCGACGACTCCGTTTTTCATGCTGACAGCTTTGACCACTCCGGAAAGAGGAGTATTAGTATTGGTGCCGTCTGGGTTTGTCTGAGACTGGTTGTACGTGATGTTGTAGCCGATCATTTGCGCATAGGCAAGGGAGTTGCCCATTGTTCTGTTTTCAGGTTTCACCGTCATGCCTACGATTTCTTCGGCTTTTACGGTTGATCCATTATCCAGTTGGAATTGTGCGGTACCGTTTTTGGTGGTAAAGCCAGTGATGACGCCATTCAAGATTTCATCAACCTTGGAAATGTCGTTTTTGGTATCTGGATTGCCATCCCGGTCGACTTCCTTTGTTACTTTATAGGAAATCTCACGACCGATCATTTCCATGTACTTCACGCTGTTGTCGAGCGTATTGCCAGCCAGACCTTGCGATTCCAATCCGGAGACGTCTGCCAGCGGAATCGGTGTCGATTCGCCTGCGATACGGAAGTAGATTTTGCCTTGATCCATGTAGACGGCATCAAGTACGCCTTCTTTCTTCTCCGTCTTAGTTTCTCCCGTCATCTCGTCTTTTGTAGTGAGAGAATACGAAGCAGTACGACCTACCAGCTTTTCATACTTATCCAAAGTGACCATGCTGTTGTTCGATTGCTCCATCAGCGTGGTCATTTTTGTGATTTTTTCTACCATGGTCAGCATGCTTGTTTGCTGGATGAACTGAGAGTTGTCCATGGGGGACATAGGATCCTGATGCTTTAACTGCTCCAGCATGAGCTTCATAAAGGCATTTTGGTCGAGCTCCGTGGTGAATTCCTTTTTGCCTTTATAGCTCATATGCGGTTGTATATAAGGGTTATTTTTGACGGTTGATCCGGTATCTGACATGTCAATCCTCCCTGAAGGTGGCGAGTCTATCTGCGTATGTTTGTACTTCCTTCATGTTATATCGGAAAAATCGGTGGAAAGATGAAGACAAACGTTTGTTCGAATTTTGGGCTTAAACTAGCCGGAATTGTGTTATAATGGAAGTAGAAACAGTCATGCTATGAGGAGATGAACGAGGGAATGGAGCGTTTTGAATTGGTATCGGAGTTTCAACCGTCCGGTGACCAGCCAACCGCCATTGCCGAGCTGGTGGCAGGGTTACAGGCTGGCAAGCGACACCAGACATTGCTGGGTGCGACGGGAACGGGAAAGACTTATACGGCTGCCCAGGTAATTGCTCAGGTGAACAGGCCAACACTCGTGATGGCACACAACAAAACTCTGGCCGCTCAGCTCTGTGCAGAGTTTAAGGAGTTTTTCCCGAACAACGCGGTGGAATACTTCGTCAGCTACTACGATTACTATCAACCCGAAGCATACATTCCCCAATCGGATACGTTTATTGAAAAAGACTCGAGCATCAATGAGGAGATCGACAAGCTCCGCCACTCGGCTACCAGTGCGCTGTTTGAACGCCGAGATGTGATCATCGTTGCCTCCGTCTCCTGCATTTACGGATTGGGTTCGCCCGAGGAGTATCGGGAGCTGCTCTTGTCTTTGCGTGTTGGTATGGAAACAGGACGGGACGAGATATTGCATCGTCTGGTCGATATCCAGTACACACGCAACGACATCAACTTCACGCGCGGTACGTTCCGTGTGCGGGGTGACGTCGTGGAGATTTTCCCTGCCTCAGAGAGTGAGCAGGCGATTCGCGTTGAGTTTTTTGGAGATGAAATTGAGCGGATTACTTCGATTGACGTGCTGACCGGCGAGATTTTGGGACAGCGTGATCACATTGCCATCTTCCCTAAATCTCACTATGTGACACGCGAGGAGAAAATGAAGCTGGCTGTCCAAAGCATTGAGGCCGAGCTGGAAGAAAGACTGAAAGAATTCCGTGATGCGGGCAAGCCCCTGGAAGCACAGCGACTGGAGCAACGCACGCGGTACGATATTGAGATGATGATGGAGATGGGCTTTTGCTCCGGGATCGAAAACTACTCGCGCCATCTGACGGGACTGCCTGCCGGGCATGCTCCGTATACCTTGCTGGATTACTTCCCAGAAGATTTTATCGTCATGATGGATGAGTCGCATATGACCTTGCCGCAGGTGCGGGGGATGTATAACGGTGACCGCGCACGGAAGGATGTACTGGTCGAACACGGATTCCGTCTGCCCTCTGCACGCGATAACCGCCCACTCAAGTTCGAGGAGTTTGAAGCAAAGCTAAAACAAGCGATCTACATTTCGGCTACACCTGGTCTTTATGAGCTGGAACACAGTCCGGAAATGGTGCAGCAGGTGATTCGTCCGACAGGCTTGATTGATCCAACGGTTACGGTACGTCCGATCAAAGGACAGATTGACGATTTGATTGGCGAAATTCAAGCCACGATTGCGAAAAATGAGCGAGTTCTCGTCACGACTCTGACAAAGAAAATGTCTGAGGATTTGACGGACTATCTGAAAGAAATCGGAATCAAGGTCCGCTATCTTCACTCGGATATTAAAACGATTGAGCGGATGCAGATTTTACGCTCATTGCGTTTAGGTGAGTTTGATGTGCTGGTCGGGATCAACCTCTTGCGGGAAGGTCTGGACTTGCCGGAAGTATCACTCGTGGCGATTTTGGATGCGGACAAGGAAGGCTTCCTTCGCAATGAGCGCTCGTTGATTCAGACAATCGGTCGGGCTGCGCGGAACGCTGAGGGACGCGTTATCATGTACGCGGACAAAATGACAGATTCGATGGCCTCTGCGATTCGAGAGACAGAACGTCGTCGTTCCATTCAGATGGCATACAATGAAGAGCACGGCATCACGCCGCAAACCGTGAAAAAGTCCGTCCGCGAAGTGATCGAGGCTACTAAGGTAGCGGAGGAAAAAGCGGATTACTTACCACATGCAGACTTCAAAAAAATGCCGAAGAAGGATCGCGTGGCTGTCATAGAACGTATGGAAGAAGAAATGAAAGAAGCGGCACGCAACCTCATGTTCGAGCGTGCGGCCGAATTGCGTGATTTGATTCTTGAGCTGAAGGCGGAACTCTAAGGAGAGGTTTTTTTCATGCCATTAGAACATATTGTCGTAAAGGGTGCACGTGCCCACAATTTGAAAAATGTTGATGTAGTCATTCCGAGGGACAAATTCGTCGTTCTGACGGGTTTGTCCGGCTCGGGTAAGTCATCGCTTGCTTTTGACACAATTTACGCAGAGGGACAACGACGCTATGTCGAGTCTCTGTCTGCATACGCCCGTCAATTTCTCGGGCAAATGGACAAGCCGGACGTGGATTCGATTGAGGGACTATCCCCTGCGATCTCGATTGACCAGAAAACGACGAGCCGCAACCCTCGCTCTACAGTAGGAACGGTTACAGAAATCTATGACTATTTGCGCCTTTTGTATGCGCGTGTCGGTAGAGCAGTTTGCCCGGAGCATGGCATCGAGATCCAATCCCAGACTATTGAACAAATGGTCGATCGACTATTGGAGTATCCTGAGCGCACGAAAATGCAGATTTTAGCTCCTATGGTGCAAGGACGCAAGGGGGAGCATGTCAAGCTGCTGGAGGACATCCGCAAGCAAGGCTTTGTCCGCGTGCGGGTCAATGGTGAAATTACCGATTTGTCCGAAGACATCAAACTGGAAAAGAACAAGAAGCATAACATTGAGGTTGTCGTTGACCGAATCGTCGTGAAGCCGGATGTACAGGCGCGTCTCGCAGACTCCTTGGAAACCGCACTTCGTTTAGCAGATGGCAAGGTCATCGTCGATGTGATGGAGCAAGAAGAGCTGCTGTTCAGTGAAAAGCATGCTTGTCCGGTATGCGGTTTCTCCATTGGAGACCTGGAGCCGCGGATTTTCTCCTTTAATAGCCCATTTGGTGCTTGCTCAGAGTGCGATGGATTAGGTGTCAAACTGGAGGTCGACCCGGATATGGTCGTTCCGGATGCGACGAAGACGCTCGATGACGGGGCGATTGGCGCATGGGAGCCGAAGACCTCGACGTACTATCAACAATTGTTGGAATCGGCATGTCGCCACTTTAACATTCGGATGGATGTGCCATATGAGGAGCTTACGGCAGCCCACCGACAAATCTTGATGTACGGTAGTGAAGGCGAAAAAATTCACTTCCGCTATGAGAACGAGTTCGGACAAGTACGCGAGGCAGTCGTTCCGTTCGAAGGTGTCGTCATTAACCTGCAACGACGTCATCTGGAGACCAGCTCGGATTACATTCGCGAGCAAATTGAAGGATTTATGAGCCAAAAGGCGTGTCCTGTCTGCAAAGGCCAACGTCTGCGTCAGGAGAGCTTGGCGGTTAAGGTCGGGGAGCGTAGCATTTCCGAGCTGACTACGCTGTCGATTCTCGATGCGCATCAGTTTGTCGATGGCCTGGAACTGACAGAGCGGGAAACAAAGATCGCGAACCTGATCGTAAAAGAAATCAAGGCAAGACTGAACTTCTTGATTGATGTCGGACTGGATTACTTGACGCTGAGCCGTGCGGCGGGAACACTGTCTGGGGGAGAAGCGCAGCGGATTCGACTGGCTACGCAGATCGGTTCTAGTCTGATGGGCGTTCTCTACATTTTGGATGAGCCGAGTATTGGATTGCATCAGCGGGATAACGCGCGTCTGATCAAGACGTTGGAGCATATGACCAAGCTGGGGAATACATTGATCGTCGTCGAGCATGACGAAGATACGATGATGGCCTGCGATTACATTATCGATATTGGCCCGGGCGCCGGCATACATGGCGGTCAAATCGTAGCGGCAGGAACTCCGGATGAAGTCATGAAGGACCCTAACTCCTTGACGGGTGCCTATTTGAGCGGGCGCAAATTCATCCCTGTTCCGATGGAACGTCGCAAGCCTTCGGACAAATGGATCAAGATTGAGGGCGCGAAGGAAAACAACCTGAAAAACGTCACTGCGAAGCTTCCTCTTGGCGTTTTTGTTGCCGTAACAGGTGTATCTGGCTCAGGAAAAAGTACGCTGATCAATGAAATTTTGCAAAAGACACTGGCTCGCGATTTGAATAAGGCAAAGGTGAAGCCGGGTGAGCATCGTCGCATCCTGGGACTGGAGCATTTGGACAAGGTGATCGACATCGATCAATCTCCAATTGGACGTACACCACGTTCCAATCCAGCGACATATACAGGTGTCTTTGATGATATTCGCGACCTGTTTGCTTCCACCAACGAAGCCAAAGTGCGCGGCTATAAAAAAGGTCGCTTTAGCTTTAACGTCAAGGGTGGCCGTTGTGAAGCGTGCAGCGGTGATGGGATCATTAAAATTGAGATGCACTTCTTGCCGGATGTGTATGTGCCTTGCGAAGTTTGCCATGGCAAGCGCTACAACCGCGAGACGCTCGACGTGAAGTACAAAGGCAAGAGTATTGCTGATGTTTTGGAAATGACGATCGAGGATGGGGTAGAGTTTTTCCGCAATCTGCCGAAGATTGAGCGCAAGCTGCAGACCATCGTAGACGTAGGATTGGGATATATGAAGCTGGGGCAGCCTGCTACCACCCTCTCTGGAGGGGAAGCACAACGCGTCAAGCTAGCCTCTGAGCTGTATCGACGCAGCACAGGACGAACTCTGTACATTTTGGATGAGCCGACAACCGGTCTGCATACAGACGATATCGATCGTTTGCTGAAAGTACTGCAGCGATTGGTGGAAAACGGAGATACGGTGCTGGTCATCGAGCACAATCTGGATGTCATCAAAACGGTGGATTACATCGTAGATTTGGGGCCAGAGGGTGGTACACGTGGCGGAGAAATTGTCGGAACGGGTACACCAGAGGAAGTGGCAAAAATGGAGGGTTCCTACACGGGCATCTATTTGAAGCCGATTTTGGAACGCGATAAAGAACGGACGAATGCCAAGCTAGAGCAATTCGTTTCAAAGTAATCGATAGACTGCCTCCCTGATTCAGGGGGGCATCTTTTCTACGTGAGCGCCAAGGGGGAGGAAAAGATGGATTACGTGAAGGATTCTCTTGCCGCACTACCTGCCGAGCTGGTGGCAGAAGCACAGAAGCGCTTTGATGGACAAGATCCTGCACACGATTGGCAGCATAATTTGCGTGTGATGGCAATGTGCGAGCGGATTGGCTGCGAGGAGGGGGCAGATATGGAAGTGCTGCGCCTCGCTGCTTTGCTGCATGACATCGGGAGAGCAGAAGAACGGCACACAGGAGAGTGCCATGCCGAAATCAGCGCAAGACTAGCAGGAGAATGGCTCGCCGAACGCAGTATGACGGAGGCCTTCATCTCACGTGTGCAGTCTGCGATTCTCGCCCATCGTTTTCGCAAAGAACGACCTCCACATACCCTGGAAGAAAAGGTCTTGTTTGATGCCGACAAGCTGGATTCGATTGGGGCTATTGGAGTAGCGCGGGTTTTTGCTTATACTGGGGTTATTGGGCAACCCATACAATCGGATGACCCTAATCAGCATACGCCTTATAAGGAATATACTTGGAAGCTGCAGCGCATCAAAGACAAGCTTTTCACCAAGACTGCCCAGAATATCGCCGAAGACAGGCATCGATTCATGACAATGTTTTTTGAACAATGGGAATGGGAAGTAAAAGGGATTCGCTAATTGTTGCGCGAAGGCCAGACTGTATAGGGGGATTGCACCATGAGCCGCTGGATAATCAAAATGCTTTTAAATGGGGCCGCGCTGCTTTTGATCAGCAATTGGTTCCATTCCATTTATGTCGCGAATTTCACAGTAGCACTATGGGCTATATTGATTCTGGGGATGGTCAACACAGTGATTCGGCCGATTCTGCTGTTTTTTACTTTTCCCTTGCAAGTATTGACGATCGGTTTGTTCTGGTTTGTCATTAATGCCGTGACGTTTGCGTTGACTGCCTACTTTATTGATGGATTTGAAGTGGGACCATGGCCTGATAACATTGGCACGGTTATCGTGGCAGCAGCACTGATGAGTATTTTTGGCTACCTCATTGAAGTTGTGGTAGGGACGAGAAAAGAAAAGAGGTAATATGTTCGAAAAAGCCCCGTATTCTCTCAAACGAGTCACGGGGTTTTTGGCTAATCAGGATGCTCGGTCTTATTAGGTTGTCGTAAGCACAAAGGTTTCGATACAATAGAGACACAACCATAGGGACGGAAAATCCCATGTGAGGGGGAAGTTTCATGCGTAAAACGAATGTGAGCCATTTAGTGGATCATTTCAATATGACGATCTTGAGCGGGGAAGAGGGCTTGGGTCGTGAGATTACCGTAACGGATTTGAGTCGTCCGGGACTGCAGTTAGCCGGTTATTATTCGTACTTTGCGGAAGAGCGGATTCAATTGTTCGGTTTGACGGAAATCAAATTTTTTCAAACGCTGACTCCAGA
This sequence comes from Brevibacillus schisleri, assembly GCF_055685845.1. NCBI lineage: Bacteria > Bacillati > Bacillota > Bacilli > Caryophanales > Paenibacillaceae > Brevibacillus > Brevibacillus schisleri. The sequence continues at coordinate 5,979,257 of NZ_JBVNDM010000001.1, read as the reverse complement.
AGAACGGCTGGAACGGATGAATTTTCTCATGCAAAGTCAGGTTCCTTGCTTCTGTGTGACCCGTAATCAGATGGTGCCTGAAGAGATGATTGACGTTTCCAATCGGTTGGGGGTACCTGTACTTCAGTCCCCTCTGGCAACGACGACATTGGTCGGGAAAGTAACCAACTTCCTGGAGAATCGTCTTGCACCAACGACGACGATTCATGGGGTACTGACAGACATCTACGGCGTCGGTGTTTTGATTATGGGATCGAGCGGAATCGGGAAGAGTGAAGCTGCACTTGAGCTAGTAAAACGCGGACATCGACTCGTAGCAGATGACGCAGTGGAGATTAAACAGACACAGGGAGGGCAGCTAAGCGGTAGCGCTCCTGAGCTGATTCAGCATCTCTTGGAAATCCGCGGTGTGGGGATTATCAACATTATGACGATGTTTGGTGCAGGTGCTGTGCGCAATGTGAAAAACATCGAGATGGTTGTCCAGCTAGAGTTGTGGGAGCCACATAAAATGTACGAGCGGTTGGGGCTCGATGAGGAAACATTGAAGATCATGGATACGGATATTCCGATTATTACCGTTCCTGTTCGACCAGGACGAAACTTGGCAGTCATCATTGAGGTTGCAGCGATGAACTTCCGTCTGAAACGGATGGGTTATAACGCAGCGATGCACTTCACACGGAAACAGTCGAATGCCATTTTAGAAGATGCCGATTCTGACTTGTAGGAGAAAGAGACGCATATGAGGAAGACCACACGTTATCCCGTAAATGGGGTAAACCCGCTTTGGCACATGTATCGAACGGTAAGCTTCTGGAAAGTCATGAAAAATTTTATCGTCATCCAACTCTCCAGATATACGCCGATTGTTTCATGGAAGAACTGGATGTTTCGTACATTTTTGCGTATGGAAGTAGGGCAGCATAGTGCGGTTGCGTTGATGGTGATGATGGATATCATGTTTCCCGAGAAAATCAAGATCGGTCGTAATTGCGTGATCGGTTACAATACGACCATACTTGCCCATGAATATTTAATAGATGAATACCGTTTGGGAGAAGTGATTATTGAGGATGCTGTCCTGGTGGGGGCCAACACTACCATTTTGCCTGGGGTAACGATTGGAAAAGGGGCCATTGTCGCAGCGGGAACGGTTGTTCATAAAGATGTCCCGCCTGGTGCCTTTGTAGGTGGGAATCCCATGCAGCTCATACGAATGAAAGCTTCAGAGGAAGAAGTCTTGTAGTTTCACTTCCATTATGTTCAGCCGTCAGGTGCTTATCCTGGCGGTTTTTTGTTTTGTGTTAAATTTTCCGACTATTCTTATCTTGGTTGACCTAAGATTCTCGACGTGGTAATCTTCTTCATAACACTTTAGTTTGTTACCATATTAGCAGAGTAAAGCGAATGTGATGGAGGGAACAAAGATGGCAAAGCCGTTGGGATTTGAAAAGCCGCTCGGGATGCGGGACATACTGCCGGAATCACTGGGGAAGCAACGGCACTTGGAGCGGGAACTGCGGCAGTGTATCGAGAGATGGGGCTATGACGAAATATCCACACCCTCTCTGGAATACTTCGATACGGTAGGGGCCGCAAGTGCGACGCTGACAGACAGGATGTTTCGCCTCCTGGATAAACAAGGTCACACCGTAGTCCTGCGGCCGGACATGACGACGCCAATTGCAAGGGTTGTTTCCTCCCTTTATAAAGATATACCATTGCCGATTCGGTTGTATTATCAGGCAAATGTGTTTCGGGCACAAGAAAAGGAAGCGGGACGGAATGCGGAGTTTTCTCAAACCGGGATCGAGCTGATCGGAGATGCGTCTGTCGATGCGGATGCGGAAGCCATTGCGCTTGCGGTGGTTTGCCTGCGGGCAGCTGGTGTGGAAACGTTTCGGATTGCCATTGGACATGTCGATTTTGTAGACGGTCTTTTGGAGGAAGAGATTGAGGATGAGCCTATTCGCAATCAATTCCGCCAGTTTTTGTACGAGCGGGACTTCGTTGGCTTCCGTCAGCTACTCGCGACAGTAGACATTTCGACAGAGGCAAAAAGCCGATTGGAAGCCTTGCTACGGTTGCAAGGGGGAAAAGGGAAAATCGAGGTAGCACGTGAATTGGCAGGTACCGGAAAGGCAAGGAGGGCAGTCGAGACGATTGCTTCCTTGTGGGAGTCGTTAGAAGCCTATGGGGTGACAGAAGATTTGTTGATCGATTTCAATCTGATTATCAATTTGAACTACTACACAGGCATCGTTTTTGAAGGATACGCGGCAGACCTAGGCTCCCCGCTATTGGGGGGAGGACGCTACGATCAATTGCTCTCCCAATTTGGGCGGGCTGCATCCGCTACAGGCTTTGCGATCAAGATGGATCGGCTACTTCAGGTCACTCCTTCGGTAAAAAGGCAAACACCTACGCGCGTTTTGCTTGTTTACACGGAGGAGTGCCGCGGCACCGCTTTGGCAGAGGCACAGTTATTACGTGAAGAAGGGCTCGTAGTAGTGACACGTCTCGTCTCCAAGATAGATGAGAAACAGGTTGGACAAGAAGCGGGATTTACCAAGGTCATTTGCATGACACAACAGGAGGAGTAGGAGATGGCACTCACGAAAAACGACCAAAAACTGACGATCGCCATGCCAAAAGGGCGGATTTTTGAAGAGGCCGTCCACTTTCTCCAGCAGGCTGGCTTGCAGGTCACTGCGGATCTACAAGATTCGCGCAAACTGATCATCCCTGTGGAAAATGCCAAGCTCGAATTCATTATGGCGAAGCCTACCGATGTTCCTACGTATGTCGAGTATGGGGTGGCTGACGTTGGCGTGGTCGGCAAGGATGTTTTATTGGAAGAAGAACGAGATGTTTACGAGCTGTTGGATTTGCATATTGGTTATTGTCGCATGATGGTAGCGGGTCTGCCAGACTGGAAACCGACGGAAGCTCTGCGTGTTGCGACGAAATATCCGAAGATTGCGTCACGTTATTTTCGTGAGCAGGGACAGCAGGTTGAGGTAATCAAGCTGAATGGTTCAGTGGAGCTTGCACCGATGATTGGGCTGGCTGATCGGATTGTGGATATTGTCTCAACAGGGAGGACATTGCGGGAGAATGGCTTGGTCGAACTGGAGAGCATTTGTGAAATTACGACGAGGCTCATTGCCAATCGAGCCAGCTATCGGATGAAAAGTGAAGCGGTGGATGAGATCGCTGGAAAATTTCTAGAGGTCATTCCTCGCGGGAACTAGAGAAGAAGGGGAGGCAGCTATGCGTATCATGTCAGCCAGCCAGTATGACGGGAAACGATCGGTAGACGCTGGGACGAGAGAACAGCAAGAAGCGGTGAAGGCGATCCTTACCTCGGTTCGCCAGCAAGGCGACGAGGCGCTGCGCTATTACACAGAGCGATTTGATCGTGTGCTTCTACAAAACTTCCGTGTGAGCGAAAGAGAATTTGCAGAAGCAAGTGAGCTCGTTTCTTCACCAGTCAAAGCGGCATTGGAAGAAGCAGCCGAAAACATTCGGACGTTCCATGAGCGACAAGTGCGCCAGTCCTGGTTTACTACCAAAGAAAGCGGCACATTGCTGGGCCAACTAATACGTCCATTGCAGCGCGTAGGGTTGTATGTTCCAGGCGGAACGGCAGCTTATCCATCCAGCGTATTGATGAATGCCATCCCTGCCAAAATTGCAGGTGTTCCAGAAGTCGTTATTACGACGCCCCCAGGAGCGGATGGGAAAATCAATCCGGCGATACTCGTTGCAGCTCAAATTGCAGGAGTAAGTGAGATATACAAGGTAGGCGGAGCGCAGGCGATTGCGGCATTGACCTACGGGACGGAGCAAATCAAGTCAGTCGATAAAATCGTTGGCCCCGGTAATATTTTCGTGGCACTGGCAAAGCGAGAAGTATTCGGATTGGTCAGTATCGACATGGTGGCAGGGCCTAGCGAAATTGCGGTGATCGCAGATGAGACAGCCAACCCGCGTTACGTCGCGGCAGACCTGCTGTCTCAAGCCGAGCATGATCCGATGTCAGCCGCTATATTGGTTACGACATCGCAAACGTTGGCGGAGCAGGTGTCACAGGAAGTAGAGCGACAGCTTGCCGATCTTCCACGCAAATCGATTGCAGAAGCGGCAATACGCGACTACGGGGCTATTTTACTCGTCGCCGATTTGGAAGAAGGTTTTGCTGTCATTAACCGCATCGCACCCGAGCATTTGGAAATCATGATGGCGGAGCCGTTTGAGCATCTCGGAAAAGTGGAAAATGCAGGTGCGATTTTCCTCGGCCCATACAGCTCAGAGCCAGTCGGCGATTATTTTGCTGGTACCAATCATGTGATTCCTACGAATGGAACGGCGCGATTTTCCTCGCCATTATCCGTCGATGATTTTATCAAGAAGTCGAGTGTTGTTTCCTACAGCAAGCGAGATTTGCAGGAAAATGGACATAAAATTGTGGCGCTGGCAGAGCAGGAAGGATTGTCTGGGCACGGTCGAGCGATCCTTGCGCGTTTGCGAGATTTTGAGACCGAAGAGCAGGAGGGTGAAAAGAGATGAGTGAAGGGAAACAACGTGCAGCACAGATCGAACGCAATACGAATGAGACGCAGATCGCGCTTTCCTTTGCTGTAGACGGTGCGGGTGAGAGCAAGCAAAACTCAGGTGTACCATTTTTGGATCATATGCTAGACCTGTTTACCCGACACGGACATTTTGACCTGACTGTAAAGGCAAAGGGAGATATTGAAATCGACTATCACCACACGGTTGAGGATATCGGGATTTGTCTTGGGCATGCTCTGCAGGAAGCGTTGGGAGACAAAAGAGGCATCAAGCGTTATGGAAATGCGTTTGTCCCGATGGATGACGCGCTCGCACAGGTCGTCATTGATATCAGTAACCGTCCTCATCTGGAATATCGCGCTACGTACCCGACGAATATGGTTGGTCAGTTTCCTACGGAGCTGGTGCACGAATTTTTATGGAAACTCGCACTGGAGGCGCGGATCAATCTTCATGTGATCCTGCACTACGGTCACAATACGCACCACATGATCGAGGCGATTTTCAAAGCGCTAGGCCGTGCACTGGATGAAGCGACGACGATCGATCCGCGTGTAAAAGGGGTCCCGTCAACAAAAGGGGTTTTGTAACATGATCGGCATCATTGATTACGGCATGGGGAATCTGTATAGCTTGAGCAAGGCGCTGGAAAGATTGGGTTATTCGTATGAATTCGTTTCTCAAGCAGAGCGTCTGCAAGAATATAGCGGGTTGATTTTGCCGGGAGTCGGGGCGTTCGGAGATGCTATCGCCAATATACGTGAGCTTGGATTAGAGCAAGCAATCAAAGGATACGCAGCAACAGGTCGTCCGATCTTGGGCATTTGTCTCGGCATGCAGCTTTTATTTGAGCAAAGTGCGGAACATGGCGAGCATACGGGCTTGGGACTGCTCGGTGGTGAGGTCGTTCGTTTTCGCGGGGATTACAAGGTACCGCACATGGGCTGGAACCAACTGATGATCAAGCAAAAGCAACCGTTACTAAACGGTGTGCAGGATGGCGATTACGTCTATTTTGTCCATTCGTATCATGTCTTGTGTCAGTCTGATGTCTTGCTCGCGACGAGTGACTATCACCAGGAGGTCACAGCCATTGTAAATCGTGACAACGTATACGGTATGCAGTTTCATCCGGAAAAGAGCGGGGAGACAGGAATGCTGCTGCTGCGCAACTTTGCCGTTCAATGCGAGGGGGTTTTGACATGAGCTTTATTGTTTATCCGGCGATCGATATTCGCGGGGGCAAGTGTGTTCGACTTTTCCAAGGAGATTACGGGCAAGAGACAGTGTACGCCGATTCACCGCTCGCGATGGCGAAACGCTGGGTAGAGCAAGGTGCGTCCTGGGTTCATCTCGTAGATTTGGACGGAGCAAAGGAAGGCAAGCCTGCAAATGCAGCGATCATCAAGGAGATAGCGCGCTCGATCCCTGTACCCGTGCAGGTTGGGGGCGGCATTCGGACAGAAGAGCAGATCGCGGACTATTTGGAGGCGGGCGTCGCCCGAGTGATCGTCGGGACTGCTGCTATCGAAGACGAGCCTTTTACGAAGCGAATTCTTCAAAGCTATGGAGACAAGATTGCGATTGGTCTGGACTGCCGGAATGGACTGGTGGCTACCAGAGGTTGGTTGACCACGACAGATGTGCAAGCGACAGAGCTTGCCAAGCGGTTGGTTACGTATGGGGCGGAGACGTTTATTTATACCGATATCGCCCGTGATGGCACGATGACAGGACCGAATGTAGAAGAAATTGCAGCCTTGGCGATGGCTACAGGAAAATCGGTGATAGCTTCGGGAGGTGTCAGCCAACTGGACGACTTGTTGACGCTGGCTGCCCATGCTTCGGACGGAGTCTCAGGAGCCATTGTTGGCAAAGCACTCTACACGGACGCTTTTACATTGGAAGAAGCGCTCCAGCGTATGGAGGGGGGTGAATCCTATGCTGGCTAAACGAATCATCCCGTGTCTCGATGTAAAAGACGGACGGGTGGTAAAAGGCGTGCAGTTCGTCGGACTTCGCGATGCAGGCGACCCGGTCGAACTGGCAAAAAAGTATAGCGACGAGAGAGCAGACGAGCTGATCTTTCTCGATATTTCTGCGTCCCATGAAGGGCGCAAGACGATGGTGGATGTCATCGAAAAAACGGCCGCAAACATTACGATTCCTTTCACTG
>NZ_JBVNDM010000001.1:5695000-5965000 GCF_055685845.1 Brevibacillus schisleri | reverse complement strand
ATCTCTCGCCTACTATTATGCTGGAGAATTCGAGAAGGCGATGGAGACAATTGAACAGACGTTGGATAAAGAAGAAGGAAACCTGCATGCACTGTGCAATTTGGCGGTTTTGCTCTCTCATCACAATCAAACGGTAGAGTTGTTGAGCTTGATTGACACGCTGAAAAAGGTTGTTCCGTTCCATCCGGAAAATACCTATAAGCTTGCAACAACAATGGGAGTGCTCGGCCAGCATGACGAAGCGTATTTCCATTACCAACGCATGCTTCGAAATGGACGACCACATGAAGCGTGCACGTATCATTATGCTGCAATCTCAGCCTATTTGAGTGGGAAAAAGGATCAGGCACTGCGCTGGTGGCAAAAAGCCAAACAGTTAGATCCAGAAGCAGGAATCGCAGATCAATACATTCAAATGGTAAAAAACGAACAGGAAGGGGAGACTATAAAACCAATCCCCTACCAATACAATACGACCCAACGGGATGTTTCTTGGGAGAAGGCTTCATTTACGGGAGTGGAAGATTTTAAAACAGACCCGATGATCCGGGCCTCCCTTCTCTGGGCATTGCAGCATGGACGCGATGAAGTGAAATTCGCGGTGCTGCAAACATTGTCTCTGATTGGAGACGATGAAGCTGAAACTGCAGTCCGTCAATTTTATTACCAGACGGATAACCAGCAGCTGCAAAAGTTGGCTTTGCTGGCTTTGGCTGATATGGGTGCAGATATGCCGGAAGGAACTCCTGAAGGATCGAATGGTTCACCGACGACGGAAGATCAAAAGAGCAGTATAGAAGAAGGCATAAGCCATTATTTGCTCTCGCAGGGCAAGCAAGAGGCTGGAGAATGGTGCCTAGATGTATGGCGCAAGCATCATGAATATGCCCAAAGTCGTGTACAAGTGCGAAAAGAAGTAGCGTGGGTCGCAGCATTAGAATATGTATACGGAACGATAACGAACGAAAAACAGTCACAAGCCCTTCTAGCTCAAAAATATGGCATTTCTGCCGCAACCTTGGCAAAGTGCGTCAAAGTTTTGTCGACACTTGATTTTAAATAGATTATTACATTATAATTAATTTAAATAAGGAAACAGAACTGTGTGAGACGAGGAGGCAACAAGCATGAGCGATCAAAAAGTTTATGATGTGATTATCGCCGGAGCTGGCCCTGCTGGAATGACGGCTGCTGTATATACATCCCGTGCGAACATGAGCACATTGATGCTGGAGAGAGGGATCCCAGGCGGTCAAATGGCGAACACGGAAGATATCGAGAACTACCCAGGCTTCACCTCCATTCTTGGCCCTGATCTCTCTACAAAAATGTTTGAGCATGCACAGCAATTCGGTGCGGAGTATGCTTATGGTGAGATCAAGGAAATCCGCGATGAAGAGCCGTACAAGCGCGTTATCACGGGTGACAAGGAATACTTGACCAAATCTGTTATTGTGGCAACTGGTGCAGAGCATCGTTTGCTCGGTGTACAAGGCGAAAAAGAATTGTCCGGCCGTGGTGTATCTTACTGCGCGGTATGCGACGGTGCATTTTTCCGCAATAAAGAGCTGGTGGTTGTTGGTGGAGGAGACTCCGCGGTAGAAGAAGCAGTGTTCCTTACTCGCTTCGCTTCCAAAGTGACAATCGTACACCGTCGTGATCAGTTCCGTGCACAGAAAATCCTGCAAAAACGCGCTTTCGATAACGAAAAAATCGAAGTGATTTGGGATACCGAACTAAAAGAGATCCGTGGTGAAGGCAAGGTACAAGCGGTTCTCTTGCAAAACACCAAAACAGGTGAACAAAGAGAATATCCGGCAGATGGAGTGTTCATCTATGTAGGTATGGACCCATTGACTGCAAGCGTACGTCCCCTAGGCATCACCAACGACGCAGGCTACGTACTGACAGACGAAAAAATGAACACCAAAGTAAAAGGTGTTTTTGCAGCAGGCGATGTACGCGAAAAAATGCTGCGCCAAGTCGTGACAGCAACTGGAGACGGTTCGATCGCTGCTCAATCTGCTCAGCATTATGTAGAAGAGCTAAATGAAAAGCTAAAGGAACAAAATGTCACAATCTCTTAACCTGCTTGTAACATGGGTGAAATAATTCAAGTGTAATCTATAGACAATGAATTGACCCCCTTATCTATATAAACAATTGTTGCGTGGCTGGCATTCAGTCACGCATCTTTTTTTCTAAAATAGCTTGTACGCCTGTAGAGGACGTCATTGGAAAAACAGGGGAAGCGGTTCAAAAAGGTGCGAATAAGGTCGACAATATGGTATGCTATTGTCAGAATCGTAGGAGGCGAGTTGCGTGACGGAATTGGGAAACGACAAGGCCATGAATCTCCTGATTATTACCGGAATGTCAGGTGCGGGAAAGACAGTTGCTGTACAAAGCTTGGAGGACCTGGGCTTTTTTTGTGTAGACAACCTGCCCCCTGTACTGATTCCCAAATTTGCTGAGTTGGTTAAACAGTCTGGTGGGAGTATTGAGCGAGTCGCATTGGTGATTGACTTGCGAGGGCGTGAGTTTTTTGAAAATCTAGCCGTAACCATGGAAAGCCTCAATCAGATGAATGGACTATCTTACCATATCCTTTATCTGGATGCGAACGATCAGACATTGGTTTCTCGCTATAAGGAAACACGCCGCAGACATCCGCTTTCTCCGAACGGTTCGCCTTTGGAAGGAATTCACGCTGAACGCCGCTTGTTGGAGGAAATGAAGGGCTGGGCGCATCAGATTATCGATACGAGTCAAATGAAGCCAGTTCAGCTTCGAGAAAAAATCATCAACCAATACGGTCAACAAGGATCACCCCTTACGATTAATGTATTATCGTTTGGTTTCAAATACGGCGCACCGATAGACGCTGACTTGATGTTCGATGTCCGTTTTTTGCCCAATCCGCATTATGTGGAGGATTTGCGTCCGAAAACAGGATGTGATCCAGACGTGGCAGAGTATGTGATGCAGCACAAGGACACAAAGGAATTCTTAGAAAAGCTTACAGACTTTTTGGGGTACACCCTACCGCATTACCAGCGAGAAGGAAAAAGTCAACTTGTGATAGGAATCGGATGCACCGGTGGCAAGCATCGCTCGGTCGCCATTGCAGAACATTTGGGAGAAGCCTTTGGCAAAGATTTTTCTGTCCGTGTCAGTCATCGAGACATGGAAAAGAACAAATGAGCATAAGATGGCAGGAAAGACTGAAGCGTGCTTAAAAAGCCACCTGTGGTATATGTATTAGAAATAATGAGGTGACATATGCCTACTAAGGGAGTCGGGAGGCTACAGTCAAGGCCATTACGGATAGTCGTTATTGGCGGAGGAACGGGTCTGTCCGTCCTTCTACGCGGTTTGAAGCACGAGCCAGTGCATATTACAGCGATTGTGACGGTAGCAGACGATGGGGGAAGCTCTGGACGTTTGCGAGAAGAAATGGATATGCTTCCACCTGGCGACATTCGAAACGTCTTGACTGCTCTGGCCGATACAGAGCCGTTGATGGAAAAAGTCATGCAATATCGTTTTTCCACAGGCACGGGATTAGCCGGGCATAATTTGGGAAATCTATTACTTGCAGCGATGAACGAAATCACTGGAGATTTTGTCACCGCAGTCAAAACATTAAGTGGGGTTTTGGCAGTGCGTGGAGATGTATTGCCAGCTTCCACGCAATCGATTCAGTTGAAAGCGGAAATGACAGATGGATCTCTCGTAATCGGAGAATCCCAAATACCGTTGACTGGCAAAGAAATCAAGCGGGTGTTCCTTGATCCAGAGGATGCTGTTCCTCTGAGAGAAGCCCTAATGGCGATTGCCGACGCGGATGCCATTTTGATTGGGCCTGGCAGCTTGTACACGAGCATCCTGCCCAATTTATTAGTGCGAGGGTTATTTGAAGCGATTACATGCGCACAAGCCCCAAAAATCTACATTTGTAACGTCATGACACAACCAGGGGAGACAGACGGTTTTTCTGCATCCAGGCACGTGAATGTCATGTATGAACATGTAGATAAACCATTTCTGGATACGATCATTGTCAATTCAGCCGAGCTGCCTACCCATGTGTTGGACAAATACGCGGAAAAAGGAGCAGCTCCTGTCCGATGTGACTCAAAGCGATTGCGCCAACTCGGTCTGCATGTAGTGGCGAAGCCGTTAGTCACATTTGAGGACGGATACCTACGTCATGATGCACATGCTGTCAGCAAGCAGGTTGTGTCACTTGTCAAACGAAGACGGAAGGTGCTGAAGATAGAGAAGGAGTAGTGAAGTCGATGTCATTCGCCGCGCATACCAAAAAAGAGCTTACCATGATGGAGGGTGCCGATTGCTGCAGCAAGGCAGAGCTCTCAGCCTTGATTCGGATGAATGGGAGTCTGCAGTTTGGAGCCGGACGACTGGTGCTGGATGTGACGACAGAGAACGCGGCGATTGCCCGACGCATTTACACGTTAATTAAGAGGTTGTTTCAGATACACGCTGAATTGCTAGTTCGCAAAAAAATGCGTTTGAAAAAAAACAACGTCTACATTGTGCGTATTCCGAATAAGGCCAATGAGATCTTGCAAGACTTGGGTATCATGGATCAAAGCCTGTCGTTTATCCCAGGAATCGCTCCAGAGATCGTGAAAAAGTCATGCTGCCGCGCTGCTTATTTGCGGGGGGCTTTTTTGGCGGGGGGATCTGTGAATCATCCAGAGGCATCCAGCTATCATCTGGAGATTTTCACTTCCTATCAGGATTTTTGCGAAGCATTGACCAAGATCGCCAATCGGTATAAACTAAATGCCAAGTGCATCGAGCGGAAAAAAGGGTATGTTCTCTATATTAAAGAAGGCGAAAAGATTACAGAGTTTTTAAGCTTGATAGGGGCTCATCAGGCCCTTCTGTATTTCGAGGACGTCCGAATTGTAAAGGACATGCGGAACTCCGTAAACCGTTTACACAATTGTGAAATCGCCAACATAAACAAAACGGTGAATGCAGCCACCAGACAAATGGAAAATATTCAGCTCATCGATCAAGAGATGGGTTTGGAGAATTTGCCAAAACGTCTACGCGAGGTCGCGGAGCTTCGAGTGGCTCATCCTGACATCAATTTGAAAGAATTGGGCGAGATGGTGCCGAGCGGAGTAGTGAGCAAATCGGGCATTAACCACCGCTTGCGAAAAATTAACGAAATCGCTGACAAAATACGAGAAAAACAAAATATTTCGATGTAGATGCATGTTATACTAAAGGATAATAGTCTACAAGTAAGGAGGTCCGTTCATGGTTCAACAGCAGGTCGTGGTTCAGTTAAAGACCGGTTTGCAAGCTCGTCCAGCAGCTTTTTTCGTACAGGAAGCTAACCGTTTTGCATCGGAAGTATTCGTAGAAAAAGGCAACAAGAAGGTCAATGCGAAAAGCATCATGGGTATCATGAGCCTCGCAATCAGCTCTGGAACGGAAATTACCATTTTGGCAGAAGGGCCGGATGCCTCCCAGGCAGTCAGCAGCCTTACGAATCTGGTAAGCAAAGAAGAATAGAGTCACGAGAGACACTTTTCCCTTAAGGGAGGTGTCTTTTTTTGTTGGTTATCTTGATGAATATGTATCAATTCACTTCGGGCAGGGCATTTCTAACCATGTATATTGCATGAAGGAGGAATGAGACATGAGTAACCGTGATAAGTGTTACGAAGGCCGCGATTGTTATGATATGGACATTGATCGGATGGTGAATGAGGGACTGGGGGGCGGAGTTGTTTCCGACCAAAACGGTCTGATTGAAGAAACGACTGTAGATACGATGACAGGGGCTACGTCAGCCAAGCAACCTCTTGACGATGACCAATAGAGGGAGTCAGTCACTTATGAATGTAACAAGAGCACAAGCCATCATGAAATCCGACGACCATATCAAGGTAGAGTACGATGGACAAGCCGTTTGGATCGATGCTGTAGACGAAAAAACGTCAACAGCACGTGTACATGAGGAAAAAAATCCAGGGCATAGCCGAACAGTCTATGTCAGTCAGTTAATGGAAGTATCACAATGATTCATCGAAAAAGCCGAGCAAACCCCTAGTCTGCTCGGCATAAAAAAACACTCGGCCGGTAGTTCAGGCACGAGTGCTTTTTTTACGACAGCTCTTATTTTTTCGAAGACGGTTCGGACGTGATGACTTTGTCAATCAATCCGTACTCTACTGCTTCAGCGGCAGAGAGGAAGTTGTCGCGATCGGTATCCTTTTGGATGCGCTCCAAAGGCTGTCCAGTACGTTCAGCCAAGATGGTGTTCAGATGATCACGCATCTTCAAGATACGTTTTGCGGCAATCTCAATGTCGCTCGCTTGTCCTTGTGCGCCACCCAATGGTTGGTGGATCATGACTTCACTGTTTGGCAGAGCAAAGCGCTTGCCTTTTGCCCCAGCAGCCAGCAGGAATGCTCCCATGGAAGCAGCCATTCCGATACAAATGGTGGATACATCAGGCTTGATGAAGTGCATAGTATCGTAAATTGCCATACCAGCAGTAATAGAACCGCCTGGGCTGTTTATGTACAAGTGAATGTCTTTCTCCGGATCTTCCGCCTGAAGGAACAACAACTGTGCCACAACGATATTGGCTACGGTGTCGTTGATTGGGGTTCCCAGAAAGATGATGCGGTCTTTGAGCAGGCGAGAATAAATATCGTAAGCACGTTCCCCGCGGTTTGTCTGTTCAATGACGGTTGGAATTAAATTCATATGCATCTAGTCTTCCTCCTCTCTTTGTAACAATATCATACACAAAAGGTCAATGAAGGTCAAACACATAAGTGCGCGCCCTCACTACCATGTTTGCCAAATTCCCTTTGTCTAAACCTACTCGAAAAAGAAAACATTCATTCCTTGGAATTCTCATCGGCCTCGGTTAAATCGACGGCGAGTTTCAGCGTGGCTTTCATCTTTTTTCCCTTGATAATCGTATATTCATCGACTTGTTTGGCTTGCAGTTGATTGATGGCTTCCGCCAGCTCCTGTTGATCTTTGTATGGTTCAATGGTCAATAAGCATTCTTCATCACTGGCCTCTTGATAAATGAGAAAAAAACGTTCCCCTGCCATAGCAAGCCTCACTTTCGAAAGTTATCCACAATGTTATGCACAGGTTGTGCACAAAAACATTTGTTCGTGGGATATTTATTTTTTTTCCTAGTCTTGTCATGTTTGGAGAGAGAATTACATAGGAAATGTATGGGATAAAAAAGAAGGAAAAAGTTGATTTATGTCGAATCATACAAAATTGGAATTCATTTCATGATATTTAAGGGGTGTTTATTATGCTTCGCAAGTTTTCTACAATGATGCTGACAGCAGCTCTTCTAACAGGAAGTGTAGCGGCAACGGCTGCGTTTGCCAAAACTTCTCCTGCTCCTGCACCAGCTGTACAACAAAAAATCAAAGTTCAGCTAAACGGCAAGGAGTTCCCATTCCCACAAGAAATCGTTACTGAAAATGGTGTTGCGTATGTGAATGCGAGCACATTGGCAATTGCTTTGGGTGGTTCTGCAGCATGGGATAGCACGACAAAATCTCTGTTGGTTGCCAAAGACAACAAGTACGCTCTGCGTATGTACGAAAACCAAAACTTTGCTTATAAAAACGGCAAAGAAACGAGTGTAGCAAATCCGCCACGTCCAGTGACGGGTGCAGTGCTCGTGCCTCTCGTATTCATTGCTCAAGAATTGGGTGCGACAGTAGAGTACGATGCAAAAACGCTCACTTACAAGCTGAGAATTCCAATTAATTCCTAATAATCAATGGGATACTTCTCATAAGGATAGCCACTTCTATAACGTAGAAGTGGCTATTTGCGTTAATACTACATGTGTACACCTCTATTAGCAGACAGCAATAGAGGCTTTTGATTGACTCTTCTCTCAATGATTTCTATTGCAAATTTTCTAAAATATCCTACAATAAGATTGTGATTCATAGTTTGCTCATAAATAAAGAGGGGGATTTTTGCTATGAAAAAACAGAAATCATTGTCGATACTGGCTGCAACATTTGCTCTGAGCACATTGCTCGCGGGCTGCGGTGGTGGTGCGGGGACTGGTAGCCAAAGCGCGACGCCACAGCCGAGCAACAATAGCGGAGGAAGCACGGGCGGTGCAAGTGGTGCTACTGAGAAGCTCGTTGTTGCTGTAGTTGGTCCGATGTCTGGTCAGTATTCTGATTACGGAAGCACAGCAAAAGCTGGTGCTGAATATGCATTGAAAGAAAAGGCAGAGGCATTCAAAGCACTTGGCTTTGACGTTCAATTGTCCGCTCAAGACGACCAAGCTGACCCGAAACAAGGGGTAGCAGTCGCACAAATGTTGATTTCGAATCCTGATGTAGTCGGAGTAGTAGGCCATGCTACAACAGGTGCTTCGATCACAGCAGCAGCGCAATACGAGCAAGAGAAGCTCGTAATGGTATCTCCTTCCGCAACGGGATCAGATTTGACAGAGCAAGGCAAACAGATCGTACACCGCATTTGTGCGCGTGATGATCAACAAGGCTCCAAGGCTGCGATTTTTGCCAAAAATCAGTTGAATGTAAAAACGGCATTCGTTATGCATGACAAGGCTGCTTATGGACAAGGTCTTGCGGAAGAAGTGAAAAAGCAATTTGAAAAAGACGGCGTACAAGTTCTCGGCTATGAAGGGGTAACAGCAGGCGAGAAGGATTATAGTGCGATCATCACCCAAATCCTTGCGAAAAATCCAGAGATGATCTACTTCGGTGGGTACTACTCTGATGCAGGGATCATCGTGAAACAAGCGCGTGAAAAAGGCTTCAAAGGTGTCTTCATGGGTGGCGATGGCTACGACTCCGCTGACATGGTGAAAATTGCTGGTGCGGAAAATGCCAATAACGTAGTCTTTACTTCTACGGTTGGCGATATTGGTGCTACCGAAGACGGCAAGAAATGGATCACAGACTTCGAGAGCGCGACTGGCAACAAAGTAGGGATCTTCACTTCGTTTGGTTATGACTCCATGGGTGTTATGCTGAACGGTTTGGAAGAAGCGATCAAAGCAAACGGCGGCAAAAAGCCAACGCGTGAACAAGTGCTGGAAGCGGTTCACAAAACCAAAGATTACAAAGGCAAATTCGTTAACGTAACATTCAATGAAAAAGGCGACAACGACTTTGCTTCCGTATACGTGTACAAGTATGAGGACGGAAAGAAAGTATTCATGGGTGAAGCGAAGTAATTCTTCATTATGAATAAGCCGTTTGGGACATACTACGTTTGGCATGAATACCAGAATGAAAAGGAAGGGATTCTGATGTCAAACAATCGAAATACGAAGAATGGCGGAAACCAAGGACACAGCAGCAAGACCCAAGGCACCCAGAAGCAAAAGTCCGAAAGAGATCGTAACCTGAATAAACAGGATCCACAATAACAATGACAAAAGCCCACTCGTTTTAGCCAAAGGAGCTAACGGGTGGGCTTTTGCTTGTTAAATACCTTGCTTACTAGGCAACCGCTTTTCGGGATGACCATAGCCCTGATGCTGTCTGCTTCGTAGGTTTTTCGCTTGGGATTCGCGAATTTTGGCCACGAACTCACTCGTGCTCATTTTGGTAAAATCCATAGGGCACCTCCACTGATGATGAGATGTACACCTTTCTAGGATGACCCAATTTGGTCATGTACAATCGGCAGTGTTATCTCTACCATTGTACCTTCGTGCTCTCTGCTTTTAATTTCCAGGCTGCCGTTGTGGTCTTTCATGATTTTGCTGCTGATCATGAGGCCGAGGCCAGTTCCGTTTTCTTTTGTCGTGAAAAAGGGGGCACCCAGCTTGTGAATCATTTCTTCAGAGATTCCACAGCCAGTATCTGTGAGCGTAATGAGCACCTGATGATTATCTTTTAGGGTGGTGGTAATTACAACCTCACCATGTCCATCGATCGCTTCGATAGCATTTTTAATGATGTTGATAAAGACCTGCTTGAGTTGGTTTTCTTCTCCCGCAATCATTGGATGGTAAGCAAATGCGGTCCGAAAATCGATGTTTTTCAAATTTGCTTCCGATCTCAAAAGTGTCAAAACGTTTTCCAGTAACGGGATGAGCGGAAGAGGCTTGATTTGAATGCTATGAGGCTTTGCTAAGACTAGCAATTCACTCACAATAAAATTGATTCGGTCTAGTTCAGAGAGCATGATGTCGGCGTACTGCTGGTTATCATTCATGCTCGGATAAAGAAATTGGATAAAGCCCTTCAAAGATGTGAGCGGGTTGCGAATCTCATGGGCGATTCCAGCAGCCAGCTCTCCAATCACAGACAGCTTCTCAGCCTTCCGTAATAGTTCCTCGTTATGTCGCCGTTCTGTAATATCCCGCGAAACAATGATAAAGCCATCACAATCTCCCGTTTTCGTCAGGATGGGGGCACCCTTTGATTCGAGAACGATCCATTTGTTATTTTTCGTCTGGAAACGGAATTCGCATATCTTTGCTTCCTTGGTCGCCAGCAAGTGATGAAAGTGGTCAATGACAGTTTGGCGATCTTCGGGATGAATCTCGGCAAAGGTGAGCTGACGGCAATGTTCACTCGTTTCGATTACGCGTGAATGTGAAGGGGAGAGATAGAGGATATCCCCGTTTTTGTCCGTAATCAGAATAAGATCATCTGTGTATTCTGAGATGATTTTGTTCGTATTTTCACTTTTAAATAAGGCGGCCTCTGAGTATTTGCGTTCTGTGATATTTCGTGAGACTAACATGATGTTTTGGACGTCTCCTACTGCGTTTAAAATGGGGATACCGCGTGTTTCGAAGGAGACCTCGTTTCCATTCTTATCCAAATAGCGCGTCTCGAAATGAACGGGTTGTTTCGTTGCCATGATCTCTTGAAATTTGTCCCGGAACATAGGGATATCCTCTGGATGTGTGAGCTGCAGATTGTTAAGGGAAGTAACCTCGGCTGGAACAAATCCCAATTGCTCGATGGATGGGGAGGCATAGATGCGTCGCATGGATAAATCATAAATCGTCACGATATCCTGGGTATGATCGATGAGGAGACGATATTTGGCTTCGGTTTGACGCAAGGCCTCTTCAATTTTTTTGCGGTCGGAAATGTCACGGGTAATGCAGGAAGCACCAATAATTTTTCCCGTTTCGTCTTTGATTGGAGCAGCTGACAGAATGACATCCATCTTCGTGCCATCTTTTCGCTGCCTGATGGTTTCGTAATTGGTTAGTAATACACCCATGCTCCTGACCGCATCAAATAACTGTTTGGTCTCGCTCTTGTACTCTTCTGGAATAAAGCAGAGCGGTGAAGCGTAAATCTCCTCCATGGACCAACCGTAGTATTGCTCAAACGCATGATTTACCAAGACGATATTGTTATCGAGATCACTAATCGAGATGGCATCCGTCGTAAAATGAAAAAATGCTTTTAATATTTGATCTGGAAATAACACTTGTGTGATTTCCTTTTTTGAGCGTTTCTTTTTCCATAAGAAAGGGGTTTTAAGCTTGTTCATCAGATTCCCCCGCATAGTCTATCAAGTATTTGAGTGAGATAGCATTGTCGTAACTATTCGAGATATAGGAGCCATTTTCCTATCAAAATTTGGAATAGTTTGTTATTCTATAATGAATTGGTTATGCCTGAAGGTTCTGACTCGCATGGAAATCAGCTATAATAAGAGTTAGAAAAAAGTCGGGGGTGTATGCATGACAACGGGTTTTATCGTTGCGTTGGTGCTCATTTTTATTGTCATCATCGGTGTGACGATTTTGGTTACAAACAAAGCATATTCACGTAAACCTGAACAAATAGATCCGATTCTGCCCAGTAAGGATACTGCTGGAAGTAAGGAACTCGATCAATAATGCCAGCAGGCAAAAGAGCAGGAGTGGTTATCTCAACCACTCCTGCTTTTTTTTTATAGCCTACAGTTTGGAGAAACGCTCTACGATGTCATCAACAAGCAGTTCGGCAGAAAGGATACCGCCGCCTACGTTCCAGATCACTTCGTCAACTTGGAATGCCTTATTGTTTTTCGCGACATTCAGCTTTTGATAGAGTGGATCTTTCATCCATTCCTCGGTGTATTTATTCGCAGATCCATCACCGGAATAATCGCCGATCCAGTAAAACATGACGTCGCCATCCATTTCGGACATGAGCTCTTTGGGGATGTCTTTTTTGAACTCATCGATGTCTTGGGAGGCTGGTCGAGCAAACCCGAGCTGGCTCAGAACAACGCCAGAGAAAGTGTCTTTCAAGTAAAGACGAGTTTTGCCAGCTACGAAACGAACCACAGAGACTTTCATCTTCGTCTTGTCACCCAGTTTTCCTTTTGCATCCTCAATCTTCTTATCGAAATCAGCCATCAGCTTGTCGCCTTCAGCTTTTTTATTCAGCGCTTCGGAGTAAAGGGCAAAGTTGATTTTCCATCTGCCTACGAGATCCTCGGAGAAGACGGTTGGAGCAATCGCGGAAAGCTGAGCGTATACTTTCTCTTGCCCTTGGCGTCCTTTCGTTCCCAGAATCAGGTCTGGCTTCAGGCTGGCGATCAGCTCGACGTTTGGTTGATTCTCGTCACCCAATTCAACTGCATCCTTCATTTTTTCTTTAATATGTGGATGCCATGGGTCACCGGGTTTGCCGAGGCCACTCATGACAGCCCCAACTGGCGTAATCCCTAATGCGAGAACAGCCTCTGTGCTTTCACTGGTGAGAGTGACGACACGTTGAGGAGTTCCTTTTATTTTTGTTGACCCCATAAAGTGTTTTACTTCTCTCTCTTCAGACGCTGCCGGTGCTGATGGAGTTGTTGACGCGGCTGGTGTAGAAGAAGACGAGTCGGATGAAGGCGTTGCCTGTCCTCCGCAACCTGTTACGAGCATGACAGCGGAAAGCATAGCCCCGAGCATCAAACGCAGGGAAGTTTTGCGCATGATGGAAAATCCCCCTTTAATTGATAATGATTATCATTTTTCTTCACTACTTTATATGCTCATATGACAATGTGTCAATATATTTTTTGGAACGAGAGGAAAACTATAGATATTACTGTGATGGTTTTCCAATAACGATAATAAAAATCAATATCATTGACTAGCCCTATCCGCAAGCTTAGACTGATTAGTGGGAGAAACTTACATACATAGGTAGCGAATAGACAGAATAGGTAGAATGCAACGGAAAGAAGGGAACAGGCGTGAATGTGATTTTGTCCAGCCGACTGCAAAAGACTACTGTACTCATAGCAGGGCTCGTCGTCCTGGCAGTCGTGATGGTGGCTAGTATCCTTTTCGGAATCAATCGGTATTCGCTCACTACTGCAGTAGAGGCATACACTCAATTTTCCGGTTCGGAGGAACATTTGATTATTACGACTTCCCGAATGCCGCGTACACTGACAGCGGTAGCAGTGGGGAGCAGCCTCGCTGTAGCAGGTGTTTTGTTGCAGGCGTTGACTCGTAACCCTTTGGCTTCACCGTCTCTTATCGGCGTGAACGCTGGAGCTGCAGCAGCTATTGTGACGACGATTGTTGTTTTTGGCTCGCAATTCCCTGTGTCGCAAATGATGTGGGCAGGTTTTATCGGAGCGGGTGTGACTGCTCTGCTTGTATACGGATGGGCCTCCGCTGGGCGGGGAGGCATGACTCCGATTAAGCTGACACTTTCGGGTGCAGCGGTTGCCGCTTTTGCTTCGTCTGTGACTTCGCTGTTTATGCTGTTGCAAGAAAAGACGATGACAGAGGCTTTTTACTGGTTAGTTGGTTCTGTGGAGGGGAGACAGCTCGATCATTTTTTTATGATCATTCCTTATTTGCTAGTAGGCTGGTTAGGCGCTATGGTACTGACCGGCTCGTTAAACTTGATGGTACTTGGTGATGATGTAGCGACTGGCCTGGGCCAGAAGATTATCTTGGTAAAAGCTACTGCGTTATTGCTCGTGGTGCTCTTGGCAGGTGGGAGTGTCGCGCTCGCCGGACCAATTGCATTCGTGGGCATCATCATCCCGCATCTATGTCGTTTCTTAGTCGGGCTTGATCACCGATGGTTGATTCCCTATTCGATTGTTTTCGGCGGAGCTTTTCTGGTTTGCGCTGACTTGCTTTCTCGCCTTGTATTGATGCCCATGCGTCTGGAAGTACCAGTAGGCGTAGCAACCGCTATGATCGGAGTGGCTTTTATCATCCCGCTGGTCAGGGGGAGGGCGTATGCATAGACATGTAGTCATTCGGTCCAAAAAGCCAGCGCTTTCGTTTCATGTAGATAAGCGGGCGTTGGGAATTAATTTCATATTATTTTTGCTGTTATCTGTTGTGATTGTATTGAGTATTGGCTTAGGAAGCTTGCATATTCCTGTGTGGGAGGTCGTCAAAGCTTTTGTGGGAGCGGGCAGTGAACAGAATGAATTGATCGTGCTCGATTGGCGATTGCCTCGCGTTGTTGTTTCAGTCATGGTGGGGGCTTCCCTAGCGGTATCAGGGGCTATTTTGCAGTCCTTGGTACGAAATCCGTTAGCTTCGCCTGATTTGATCGGGACTACAGCGGGAGCAACGGCAGCTGCGGTAGCATTTATCACATTCGCAAAGGATGTAAGTGTACAATGGATGCCATTGGTGGCCTTGATCGGTGGATTGTTAACCGCGACGCTTACGTATCTCACGGCGTGGAAAGAGGGGGTCTCCCCTTTTCGTCTCGCACTTGTGGGTGTATGTATCTCGGCAGGC
This sequence comes from Brevibacillus schisleri, assembly GCF_055685845.1. NCBI lineage: Bacteria > Bacillati > Bacillota > Bacilli > Caryophanales > Paenibacillaceae > Brevibacillus > Brevibacillus schisleri. The sequence continues at coordinate 5,950,239 of NZ_JBVNDM010000001.1, read as the reverse complement.
ATGGGGGCATTAACGATCTTTTTCATGGTGATTACCCAAACACATAAAGCCTCAAATGCACTCGGGTGGATGACAGGAACTGTGTACGGTATGTCGTGGGTAAATGTCATGACGTTGCTTCCGTGGACCGTATTGTTTCTCGGCGCTACGATTTTCCAAATCCGTTATTTGAATGCCCAGGAGCTCGGTGATGATATCGCCAAAGGCATTGGCGTAGCGATTGATAAGAAGCGATTGCTCTTGATTGCGATCAGTGTGGCTTTGGCAGGTGCTGCGGTCGGTGTAGCAGGAGGAATTAGTTTTATCGGGTTGATGGCCCCGCATATTGCGCGTAGGTTAGTAGGTTCTGCGTACGGTTACTTGCTGCCGGCTTCCGCTGTTTTGGGCGGGATGCTTGTCGTCTTGGCTGATTTGATTGGGAGAACGGTGTTTTTACCGCATGATTTGCCAGCTGGGATTTTTACCGCAGCGATTGGAGCGCCGTTCTTTGTTTATCTTTTGTATAAAACGAGGAACCAGCAGTAGGAATTGGAAGTGTGTTTATCGATAGTTGAGTGAGAGCCCTGAAGGAGAGTAGTGCTTCAGGGGGTTTTTGTGTTTAATCTGTCAATTTATTACAAAAAATAAAGGGAATTAACAGTACTTACTATCACAGCTTTTGGAGGGATTTATTCGTGAAAAAAGTCGTAGCAAGCCTATTAAGCCTGTCACTCGTATTATCTGCTTCTGTATCTGCACTGGCAGCGGAACCTGCGAAAAATGTTAATGGTTCTCAGAAAACTGCTTCCACAAATGATCCCTATGAACCCAATGATGATCCAGCGTTTGCTCCTTATATCAATTCGAATGTTACCTATAATGGTGTGATTTCTCACAACAAAGATTTTGACTGGTTTAATTTTTATGCGAAACTAGGTGAATTCAAATTCGCATTAAGTAAATTATCTTCACCGCCGGGCGAATTCAACATAATGGTAATTAAACAAGGCGGAGGGATAGTCCATACTTATTGGTCTAAACCAGTGAATGTTAATTTCACATTTAATATTCCGGAAGAAGGAAGTTACAGTATCAACATTAATAGCGCTAAAAAATTTGAATCAACCCCAATTGCCCCAGCACCCTGCGCATTCAAAGCCATTTTTAATCAGTAGGATCAACTGGCTACTTGCAGACTATACAGGGTAGCGCAACTCTCCGTTTTTTCAAAAATTAATCTTTAACGGAAAAATGCGACCCGTTCTCCATTAGGAGGCGGGCTGCATTTCATTACATTACAAGGATTGTATGACAATAAGGGTGAAGCTTATTAAAGCAGAAGCTCTCGCATCGAGCCTGTCAATTGAAAGGCAAGTCGCCCCATCTCTTCACAGGACTCTTGAAATCGTCTCAATGTCCACTCAATCAAAAGCACATGGAGGCTGTTGATGAATTTCTTTTCATTTATGATCTTCCAGTAGTTCACATACTGATCGTCCAAATATTCATATAAGATTTCGGCAATGGAGATGTGGGAGTATTGCGTTTTTTCATGAGTGAAGGATATCGAGAAGAACTTTACGGATATCAACTAATAGAAGGGATAGAAAAATAAAAAAGGCTGGAAGCATCCAGCCTTTTGATTAGCAATTATGGTACGCCTGAAGGGAATCGAACCCCCGCACATGGTTCCGGAGACCATTGCTCTATCCACTGAGCTACAGGCGTATATTGTGACGACAACTTTTATTATAAAACATCGAGAATCTCAATGCAAACGAAAAAAAGTAGTTCAGCAGAAAAAACTAGCGATAAAATAAGCGAAAGTGAAAAAGTCCAATGATGAAGATCTTTCGACATTTTTTGTGTTCTGTTTCATCAAATTGGCAGGAAAATTGCATGAGAGAACGAATATAATGAAAATAAAGAGTCATCGAGCAGCATGAGCAAGTGCGAAGGAGGCGAGCTTCATGAACATGGGATTGGGGTTATTTCAAGAACAAACACTGAAATTAGTGATGACGCCGGAATTACGCCAAGCGATTACCATATTGCAGTATTCAGCCATTGATCTCATCTCCTATTTGCAGGATCAGGCCAATGAAAATCCTGTTTTCGACCTTGAAGTGGCTGGAGAAGTCGCTTCTGCAAAAGCAGAGAAACCAGCTCCTGAGATTGACTGGAAAGAAATTGTGGGCAATCGCGCGACAGGTGAGTACGGTTCGTCGAAAAATGAAAGCACTTACAATCCGCTGGATTACGTCCAGCAAGGTGCGGAGACGTTGTACGAACATCTGGAGCGTCAACTCGGCTATGTAAAAGGATTCTCGTCGCTGCAAAAACAGATCGCTCTCTTTTTGATCGGGAATTTGGATGAGAAGGGATATTTGGAAATTACACTGGAGGAAGCAAGTGAGCGCCTAGGCGCTGAAATGCTGGAGATTGAAGACGTGTTGTCCGTTTTGCAGCATTTTGATCCAGTAGGAGTAGCTTCACGTAGCCTGGAAGAATGTCTCTTGCTGCAGCTTGAGCATTTGGCACTTGATGATGAAAAGATCGTGCAAGTCGTTCGTAACCACCTGCAAGATTTAGCGGACAATCGCTATCAGCGGATCGCAGACAAAATCGGATGTACACCGCAAGAGGTACAGACGATGGCAGATCTGATCCGTACGTTGAATCCGCGTCCAGGGGCGGCCTTTTCTTCCGTAGAGACAAGATATGTCATTCCAGATGTGACGGTAGAAAAGGTCGGGAATGATTATGTTGTATTGGTCAATGATGTTGCTGCACCGCGGCTGAAAATCAACAGCTTTTATGAAAAAATGCTGAGCCAGCAAAAAAGTCAGGATGAAGCGAAACAGTTCATTCACGATAAGCTGAATGCCGCCATGTGGCTGGCAAAAAGTTTGGAGCAGCGCCGCCTGACGCTCATGCGTGTTACACAGGCTATCCTCGATATGCAACGGGAGTTTTTTGATCGGGGAATTCATTATTTAAAGCCTATGACGCAAAAGGAAATAGCAGAGCGGGTCGGCCTGCACGAATCGACGATCAGCCGGGCAACCAGCAACAAATATGTCCAGACACCGCGTGGAATCTTTGAGTTGAAGTATTTCTTTACGTCAGCACTCTCTACTTCTAGTGGGGAAGCGACTTCTTCTGAGAGTGTTAAGCGCAGAATCAAAGCACTGATCGAGCAAGAAGATCGGAAAGCTCCGTTATCTGATCAAAAGCTGGGTGAGATGCTGCTAACAGAGGGGATTGAGATCTCCCGTCGAACGGTTGCCAAGTATCGGGAAGAAATGCTGATCCCATCGTCGGCTAAACGAAAGAGGTTTTAACGATATATGAATGAAAAGCTTTTTGAAATCGTTTTGTACGGGAGAAAAAAATGCCATTTGTGCGACGAGGTGGAGCTCTACATCCGTTCTCTGGCGGAGGAGTTCCCCCTTCGTATGCGCATGGTTGATATTGAAAGTGATCCGGCTTTGCATGAGGAAATGATGTTTGTCATTCCCGTAGTCGAGATAGATGAAGAGATCGTTTTTCGTTCCATAACACATGTGGTGACGCTAAAAGAGCTGCACGAGGAACTACATAGACGTACCGCTCTATCATAAATGATTGCTATGGTATTGGCTGTTTTTTAGTTTTAGAAAGTACCGATGAACCAACAAAGCTGGTGAGAAGAAAAAGCACAGGGCTCGTAGACCTTGGCATCGCCAACCCAGTCGGAACTTCCAAAAGGGGACCCGCTTGTCGAACACTTCTTCTCTGAGAAACTTCCGCCCGTAGGGTGGCTGTAGCTAGACGGTCCCCTTTTGGAAGTGGAGACGGACAGTGAATCTACCCTGCTGGCATGTCAGAGTCGAAGAGAACTGTGCTTTTTCTTCGGTAGAGGAGAACTTGCAAGATATGGTTAAATATGATACATTCAAGTTGTAGCAAGTGATCTTTTTTTTGCACCAAGTGGGACAAAAAATGTATATACAGGGACATAAAACGTCCCGATCAACAATTTGTAACCAAGGAAGAAGGTAAAATGCGACGTTTACTGGAACTGCAACAAAAATTGTTGCCTGACTTGATTCAAGTTTTGCGTCAGCGGTACATGTTGCTCCGATCCATCTATCATTTGCAGCCGATTGGCAGAAGAGGTCTTGCTCAAGCCATGGATACCACTGAACGTATTTTGCGGGCAGAAGTGGAACTGCTAAAAGAGACGGGGCTCCTTCATGTAACAGCTGCCGGAATGAGCCTGAGTGAAGAAGGACAACAAGTCTTGGACGACATGGAGCCTCTCGTCGGAGAGCTATTCGGCCTTACTGACTTGGCAGAGCGCCTGCAAAAAAAGCTGGGCATAGCAGAAGTCATTGTGGTGCAGGGCAATGCAGACCAGTCACCTTGGGTAAAGGAAGAGCTGGGACGGGTAGGGGCAAGGGTTCTCAAACAAGTCGTGCAAGAAGGCGATATTGTCGCGGTAACAGGTGGTTCATCCATCGCCAGCGTAGCAAGTCATCTGACGCCTTCTGCTTCGTTCAAAAACGTTCAGTTTGTCCCTGCTCGCGGTGGATTGGGAGAACGCGTAGAGCTACAAGCGAACACGCTCGCTTCCGCCATGGCAGCGAAAACAGGTGCTTCTTATCGGCTTCTTCACGTACCGGATCGCCTCCATCCAGAAGCCTTGCAGACATTGGTCAAAGAGCCGCAGGTACAGGATGTGCTGTCACTCTTGGGCGAGACTCGAATCGTTTTGCATGGAATCGGGGATGCCGTCACGATGGCGAGAAGGCGGAATTATTCAGAGGAAGAACTCGCGGAATTAGTGGAGACGGGTGCTGTCTCAGAAGCATTCGGCTACTACTTTAATGAAGCGGGAGAAACGGTCCACAGAATGCCGACAATTGGTTTGCAGCTAGAGGAAGTGCACAAGGCAGAAACAGTGCTCTCTATTGCGGGGGGCGAAAGCAAGGCAAAAGCGATTCTTTCCTTTGCTAAGCAATCGTGTCAGAATGTACTCATTACGGACGAAGGGGCAGCTTATACGCTGTTGTCCGCACGATTGTAACGGAAGGAAGTCGGTCGCATGTCTATCACATCGGTAACACCCATCTTGGCAATGATCGCTGGTATCATTTTGAGCCTATCGCTCGGTTTTCCGATCGCATGGGGGATTGTTTTTGCGATCTTGGTCACACTGGTTAGTGTAAAAAGATTGGGTTATCCGTGGAAGCAGCAGTTCGTGTACGGCTGGGAAGGTGTCCAAAAGGCAAAGCCCGTCCTTACGATTCTGTTTTTAGTAGGACTCTTGATTCCGCTATTAATGATGGGAGGAACCATTCCCGCCATCATTTACTACGGATTATCGATTGTGAATGTCGAGTATTTGTTCGTTCTCTCTTTTCTGTTGACCGCAGGCGTCAGTTATTTATTGGGTACATCAATCGGTACACTGAGTACGATTGGGCTGTCCTTAATGGGCATAGCGCACGCAGCAGGGATATCACCTGCGATCGTAGGAGGCGCGCTCATCTCTGGAGCGATGGTGGGGGAGCGTTTCTCGCCGATATCCAGCAGTCGATTACTGGTGCTTTCCAATGTCGGTATGACAGAAGAGCAGGAAAGAAGAATGCGGCGTCCTGCTTTGTTTACAGTAGCGATTTGCGCGTTACTTTTCCTGATCCTTGATCTGTTTCGACCTCAAGCGAACTCGACGGATACCATTCAAATGTACCAGGAGCTGTTAGTCAGTCATTTTTCTGTACATTGGCTGCTCATGCTGCCTCTCGTGGTGTTAATTGCCTCTTTTGCACTGAGAGTAAAAGCGGTGAAGGCATTGTTTTTCGGTATCGGAGCCAGTGCGATTCTAGTCGGGATCAATGGGAATTTGGATGTGAAGACGTTTTTTACATCGATGCTAGTTGGATTTGAGCTTCATTCAGGAACGCCGCTGGATCAACTGGTCCATGGGGGCGGGATGTTCGCCATCTTCAATGTACTGGCGTTAATCATTCTCGCAGGCTTTTTAAACGGCATTTTGAACAGAGCCAATTTATTAACTCCCATCGTAGACAAAATGATGGGCCATACAAAAAATAAGACGGTATTGGTAGCGAAAGCAGCGGCATTGTCGTTGTTAGTGGTCATCATCAGCTGTAATCAAACCATTCCGATTCTGGTTCTCGGCTCGACTCTTCTAGGGAGGTTCTCCAAATGGGAGGGAGGGCGTGAGCTGTTGGGCAAGACGATGCTGGACTCCACAGTTGTCATGCCTGTACTGATTCCGTGGAACGGACTATCGATGATGATGGCGCTCACCTTAGGTGTTTCGACGATCCAAACATTGCCCTTTGTGTTTTTTCCAATCTTATTACCGATTGTTACGATATTATCGACCCGCTGGTTTTCGCCAGAGGGCAGGTTTCTCGCGATGAAGAATAAAGCTAGCTAATGAGCAGGAGGTATACATTATGGTAAAAGTAGGTATTAACGGATTTGGTCGTATCGGTCGTAACGTATTTCGTGCAGCACTGAACAATCCGAATGTAGAAATCGTGGCGGTCAACGACCTGACAGATGCACACACACTGGCGCACCTTTTGAAATATGACACGGTTCATGGCGTTTTGAACGTGAGTGTTGAAGCTTCCGAAAACACGCTCATCGTAGACGGAAAAGAAATCAAGGTATTGGCAGAGCGCGATCCAGCTCAACTCAAGTGGGCAGATTACGGTGTTGAAATCGTAGTGGAATCGACTGGACGCTTCACGAAGCGCGAAGATGCAGCGAAGCACCTGGAAGGTGGCGCGAAAAAAGTCATCATCTCCGCTCCTGCAACAAATGAAGACATAACAGTCGTAATCGGTGTAAACGAAGACAAATACGATCCAGCGCAACACACTGTGATCTCCAACGCATCCTGCACAACGAACTGCTTGGCACCATACGCGAAGGTTCTCAATGAAAAATTCGGGATCGTACGCGGTTTGATGACAACCGTTCACTCTTACACCAATGACCAACAAATTCTCGACCTGCCGCACAAAGATTTGCGCCGTGCCCGTGCAGCTGCGGAAAACATCATTCCAACCTCTACAGGAGCGGCAAAAGCGGTAGCACTCGTACTGCCTGAGCTGAAAGGCAAGCTGAATGGCTTCGCTATGCGCGTACCAACTCCAAACGTATCCGTAGTGGACTTGGTCGTTGAGCTGAAGACAGACGCAACTGTTGAAGAAATCAACAACGCGCTGAAAGAAGCGGCAGAAGGCCCTCTCAAAGGCATTCTCGGCTACTCCGAAGAGCCACTCGTTTCCTCTGATTACAATGGAAACCCTGCATCCTCCACAATCGATGCTTTGTCTACAATGGTACTGGAAGGAAACATGGTGAAAGTCGTTTCCTGGTACGATAACGAGTGGGGTTACTCCAATCGTGTCGTAGACTTGTGTCATTATGTTGCACAGCGCGGCTTCTAACACGTAAAATAGAACTGTTGTGGAAAAAAGGGAGAGCAATCTCCCTTTTCCCATATCTTTTTTCCGAATAAAAAGCCAATGATTTGGGAGGATCGTTCATGAACAAGAAATCTATCCGCGATGTTGAGCTGGCAGGCAAGCGTGTATTCTGCCGTGTCGACTTTAACGTGCCGATGCAGGACGGGGTAATCACCGACGATACACGCATTCGTGCTGCTGTACCAACCATCCGTTTCATGATGGAGGCAGGAGCCAAAGTAATCCTGGCGAGCCATTTTGGTCGTCCTAAAGGCCAAGTGGTGGAAGAGATGCGCCTTACTCCTGTCGCAGCCCATCTGTCCTCGCTCTTGGGCAAGGACGTGCGTAAGCTGGAGGATTGCCAAGGTGCTGACGTAGAAGCGGCAGTAGAACGAATGGAGTCTGGCGACGTCATCCTGTTGGAAAACGTGCGCTTCCATGCGGGAGAAGAAAAGAACGATCCAGAACTGGCAAAAAGCTTTGCGGCCTTGGCTGATCTGTTTGTCAATGATGCATTCGGGACAGCTCACCGGGCACATGCTTCTACAGCGGGAATCGCTGAGTACATACCAGCCGTTGCAGGCTTGCTGATGGAAAAGGAAATTCGCTTCATGGGCGGAGCCTTGTCCAATCCGGAGCGTCCGTTTACAGCGATTGTCGGCGGTGCAAAGGTAAAAGATAAAATTGCTGTCATTGAAAATTTGTTGACCAAAGTCGATCACCTGATTATCGGCGGCGGTATGGCGAATACATTTCTCAAAGCACAAGGTTATGGCATCGGTGCTTCTCTGTGTGAAGACGACAAGCTCGACCTCGCACGTACGTTGATGGAGCAGGCAAAAGAGCGCGGCGTTCAATTGCTGATGCCAGTTGATGTTGTGGTAGCTGACCGTTTTGCGGCAGATGCAGAAAAGCAGGTTGTGGCAATTGATGCGATTCCAGAGGGCTGGATGGCACTCGATATCGGTCCAAAAACAGTGGAACAGTACCACAGCGTCATTGCAGATTCGAAAACGGTTGTATGGAACGGTCCGATGGGTGTATTTGAAATGGATGCTTTTGCAGGCGGCACGATTGGCGTAGCCAAGGCGATGGCAGCATGCAGCGGTACGACGATCATCGGTGGCGGTGATTCCGTAGCAGCTGTGGAAAAAGCAGGCGTAGCCGAGCAGATGACACACATTTCTACAGGCGGCGGAGCGTCCCTGGAATTCATGGAAGGCAAGGAACTGCCAGGCGTAGCTGTGTTGGCAGATAACCAATAAAAGCGAAGAGGGGGAGTTTGCATGCGAACACCAATTATCGCGGGGAACTGGAAGATGTTCAAGACGATGGCCGAGGCAAGAGCGTTTGCGCAGGAAGCCAAGGCAAGCAATAATACTTCCGGAGTACAAAAAGTCATTTGCGCACCTTTTACAGCGTTGGCTGTACTTAAAGAAGAGCTGGCGGGCACGGATATTGCCATCGGGGCGCAAAACATGCATTTTGAAGAGCAAGGTGCTTTCACAGGCGAAATCAGCGCGTCCATGCTGAAAGAAATCGGTGTGGAGTACGTGATTCTTGGTCACTCCGAGCGCCGTCAATATTTCAATGATACAGATGAGACGGTGAACAAAAAGGTTGTAGCCGCATTAGCAGCAGGTCTCGTACCGATTGTGTGCGTAGGTGAGAGTCTGGAGCAGCGGGAAGCGGGCGAGACAGCTAGCGTAGTCCGTACGCAGACTGAGGGTGCTTTTGCTGGAATAGATGCTGCACAAGTAGCGGATACCGTTATTGCATACGAGCCGATCTGGGCGATTGGTACAGGCAAGTCTTCCACGGCAGAGGATGCCAATGAAACGATTGCCATTATTCGCAGCGTAATCGGTGAACGCTTCGGACAAGCGACAGCGGAGAAAGTGCGCATTCAATACGGCGGAAGCGTAAAGCCGGAAAACATCGCAAGCTACATGGCACAGCCTGACATTGACGGAGCATTGGTTGGTGGAGCGAGTCTCGTAGCGAATAGCTACTTGCAGCTTGTGGCAGGAGCAACGTCGCGATAGGAGGAGAAAGCAATGGCACAAAGACCAAAACCGGTTGCCCTTTTGATTGTGGATGGTTTTGCTCTGCGGAACGAAACGTATGGAAACGCAGTAGCGCAAGCCAACAAGCCGAATTTTGACCGTTACTGGAACCAATACCCTCACGCGACACTAGAGGCAAGTGGGTTGGCTGTTGGGCTGCCAGAAGGACAGATGGGGAACTCCGAAGTAGGCCATCTCAATATCGGGGCAGGGCGTGTCGTTTATCAGGATTTGACGCGCATTACCAAGTCGATTCAAGAAGGCGCTTTTTTTGAGAACGAAACACTGATTGCTGCTTTCCAGCACGCGAAGCAAAACGGCAAGCAACTCCATCTGTTCGGACTTTTGTCCGATGGTGGTGTACACAGTCACATTGACCACCTGTTTGCGATGCTCGAGTTGGCGAAAAAGCAGGACTTTGCCGATGTGTTCATCCACGGCTTCCTCGATGGCCGCGATGTATCGCCTGACAGTGCAGTGGGTTATATCGAGCAGCTACAAGCCAAAATTGCAGAGCTGGGTGTTGGCCGTATTGCTACCGTACAAGGTCGCTACTATGCGATGGATCGTGACAAGCGCTGGGAGCGCGTAGAGAAGGCGTATCGCGCCATGGTGTATGCAGATGCTCCGGCTTATCGTGATCCGGTTCAGGCGGTTAAGGAATCCTACGAAAAGTCCATTATGGATGAGTTCGTCATGCCTACCGTGATTCTCGATGAAAACGGAAAACCAGTGACGACCGTTCAAAGCGGCGATTCGATTATTTTTTATAATTTCCGCCCGGATCGTGCAATTCAAATGTCGCAGGCATTTACGAATGAAGATTTTCGTGGATTTGACCGCGGAGATGAGCGCCCGCGCGATCTGCATTTTGTGTGCCTGACGCATTTTTCCGAGACGGTTAACGGGTATGTCGCTTACAAGCCTTCCAATCTGGATAACACATTGGGAGAGGTGCTTTCCCAGCATGGCTTGAAGCAGCTACGCATTGCCGAGACGGAGAAATATCCGCATGTGACGTTCTTCTTTAGTGGTGGGCGTGAGAAAGAGTTTCCTGGTGAGAAGCGCATCCTGATTCCTTCGCCAAAAGTGGCGACGTACGACCTGCAGCCGGAGATGAGTGCACCAGAGCTGACAGACGCTGTTGTCGCTGAGATCGAGGCAGACAATTTTGACGCGATCATCCTGAACTTTGCCAACTGCGACATGGTTGGTCATTCCGGAATGATGGAGCCAACGATCAAAGCAGTCGAGACGGTGGATGCATGCTTAGGCCGAGTCGTCGATGCAATCGTAGCAAAAGGTGGCGTAGCCGTCATCACAGCTGACCATGGCAACGCGGATCTGATGCTGGATGAAGCGGGACGTCCGATTACTTCACACAGTACGTATCCGGTGCCTGTAATCGTGACAAAAGACGGGGCTACTCTGCGCGAAGACGGTATTTTGGCCGACTTGTCGCCAACGCTTCTGGAGCTTTTGGGGGTAGCGCAACCGGCTGAAATGACAGGCAAATCGTTACTTGCAAAATAGGCTTCACTGGGACACACTGTAAGGGTAGGTTGTCGTTTAAATCGAAATAGATTGTAAGTGCACTTGAAAAAAGGAGATGGACGAGAAATGGCAATGATTACTGACATTTATGCACGCGAAATTATGGACTCCCGCGGTAATCCAACTGTGGAAGTAGAAGTATATCTCGAGGATGGCTCAATGGGTCGCGCAGATGTTCCATCTGGAGCGTCTACAGGTGCGTATGAAGCGGTTGAGCTTCGCGACGGTGACAAATCCCGTTACTTGGGAAAAGGTGTTCTGAAAGCCGTAGAAAACGTGAATGAAATCATTGCTCCTGAACTGATCGGCATGGATGCCCTGGATCAAGTTGGCATCGATATGGCGATGATTCAGCTCGACGGCACGCCAAACAAAGGCAAGCTGGGCGCAAACGCGATTCTCGGCGTATCCATGGCGGTAGCACGTGCGGCTGCAGAATCTCTCGGCGTTCCTCTCTACAACTACCTCGGCGGCTTCAACGCGAGAATGTTGCCAGTTCCTATGATGAACATCCTGAACGGTGGTAAGCACGCAGACAACACTGTAGACATTCAGGAATTCATGGTTATGCCAGTAGGTGCTACTTCCTTCAAGGAAGCGCTGCGCACAGGTGCGGAAATTTTCCACTCCCTGAAAAAAGTATTGGGTGAAAAAGGCCTGAGCACAGCAGTAGGGGATGAGGGCGGTTTCGCTCCAAACCTGAAATCCAACGAAGAAGCGATCACAACCATTTTGGATGCGATCAAGGCAGCAGGCTATGAGCCAGGCAAAGACGTGTTCCTTGCGTTGGACGTAGCAGCTACAGAAATGTTTAAAGACGGCAAATACCACTTCGAAGGCGAAGGCGTTGTGAAAACAACAGAAGAAATGATCGCGTTCTACGAAGATCTGGTAAACAAATACCCAATCATCTCCATTGAAGACGGTCTGTCTGAAGACGACTGGGATGGCTGGAAAGCGCTGACTGACAAGTTGGGCAGCAAAGTTCAGCTGGTAGGTGACGACTTGTTTGTAACCAACACCGAGCGTCTGGCTCGCGGAATCGAGACCTCTACAGGTAACTCCATTCTGGTAAAAGTAAACCAAATCGGTACGCTGACAGAAACCTTCGAAGCAATCGAAATGGCGAAGCTGGCTGGTTATACTGCGGTGATTTCGCACCGTTCCGGTGAAACCGAAGACTCCACAATCTCTGATATCGCAGTGGCTACAAATGCGGGTCAAATCAAGACTGGTGCGCCTTCCCGCACAGACCGCGTAGCGAAGTACAACCAATTGCTGCGTATTGAAGACGAACTGGCTGATACAGCTCGCTTTGGTGGTCGTTCTGCATTCTACAACTTGAAGAAATAAGCTTGCATGCGGCAGTCCAGGACTGCCGCTGTTTTTTGGATGAAAGACATATGCCACCAGAAGCCTCGATTCGTTGCATGTTCAAGCTTTTATCTACGAAAAAAAAGACTGCCCATACTACGCGATGGACAGTCTTTTTGTTGATTGAGGCTTATGACATGGCGAATGCTTTTCGTTCGGTCTGCACAGTGCCCAGACGGCTTTTACTGTACGGGATGCACATAGGAGTTCCGTACAGCGGGTCTTGCGTAATTTGGCAATCCATATCGAAAACCGTACGGACAAGGTCGGTCGTCAGCACTTTGTTCGGAGACCCTTCTGCCACGACGGTCTGATTGTGAACGGCAACGATATGATGGGCATAGCGGCAAGCGAGATTTAGATCGTGGAGAACCATGACGATGGTGCGCTGCTCCGTTTGATTCAGTTCAAACAACAGGTCCAAAATCTCAATCTGATGCGACATATCCAAATAAGTCGTAGGCTCATCCAGCAAAATGGTTTCGGTTCCTTGAGCGAGCGTCATCGCAATCCAGGCGCGCTGACGTTGGCCGCCAGAGAGACTGTCGACGGCGCGGTTTGCCATATCTGTGAGTTGAGTAGCTGCCAATGCTTTGTTGACCATCTGCTCGTCTTCTTCCGACCATTGCTGTAGCCAGTTTTGATAAGGATAACGTCCTTGTTTGACCAATTGCAGGATCGTCAATCCTTCTGGTGCAGATGGGCCTTGAGGAAGGATGGCAAGACGTTTGGCTACCTCTTTGGTAGAGCGTTTCGCGATCGATTCTCCTTCTAGCAGGATGGCGCCTTCCTTTGGTTTAAGTAAACGTGCCAGAGAGCGCAGTAATGTCGATTTGCCACTGCCGTTACTGCCGATGAAAACGGTGATTTTTCCACGCGGGATGTTTAGATCTAAAGCTTCAATGATGTTGCGTTCTCCGTACGATAACGTAAGCCGTTGGGTTTCCAAAGCTTGCATATGGGTTGGACTCCTTTCAACGTATAGGAAGTTAAAAAATATATTCAGGGTCGCATGTGGCTGCGGTGGGGAGAAGAATATTTCCAGTCTAGGCTCAGTGCTCCGTCCCGCTGAGGGTTGGGACTGTCCGCTCCGAAGGGATTCGCGGGGAAACGCAAAAGTGGTAGCCGCTACGTAGTTCGGGCAGGGTTGCGTTTCTATTGCCCGCGAATCCCTTCTCCGCTCGGTAGGACTCCACAAGTCGCTACGTCTGGAAATATTCTTCTCTAGCGTTACTGAGCACATTCTTCAATCTTTTAAAGGCTTTTTAAAATTCGTTTAGCACGAAAGCTCGTAGAGGAAACAGGAGAAATAATCGAAGATCTTTGGTACACCGACCGAGACGGAATGCAAAAAGCGAAACATCCCTCAGCGGGTGGGACAAGAATCTGAGCGTTTTCTCCTGTTTCCTCCCCACCCCCACAGCGGGACAAAGTTCTTTCCTAGCGATTTCGGTTTTTGTACAGCAAGTAGATGAAAAACGGAGCGCCGATGGCAGAGGTGAATACTCCTACAGGCACTTCGATTGGTGAAAAAGCCATGCGGGCAATCAAATCCGCAAGCAATACGATAATGGCACCCAAGAAAGCCGAGAGTGTCATGGCACCGCCAAAGGACGGACCAATCAGTTGCTTGGCAATATGGGGGGCCAGCAAAGCTACAAAGCTGATATCGCCTCCAACAGAGACGGCTGTTCCCGTCAAAGCCGCGCAAATCATGAGGAGGAGGAAGCGATCCAATTGTAAGGAACTGCCGAGACTCGTCGCCAGATCATCGCCGAGCTGTTGAATGTTCACGCGTCTTGCAAGCAAGCACGCTACGAGAATCAGTCCGACTACCCACGGCAAAATCATGAATACGTCATTCCAGTCAACGCCGTAGATGCTTCCAGTCAGCCAGAGCAATGCCTTATTTTGCAGCAAAAACGGACTGAACATGATCAGCATGGTGACAATGGCACCCGCAGCGATTTTGATTCCAACACCGATCATGACGAGACGAAGCGGCGTGACGCCTTTTTTCCAAGAGAGGGCGTACAGCAGGAATGTCGTCAATGTTGCTCCCAAAAAAGCGATGGGAGGAAGCCACTTGATGCTCACTGTTTCAAATAGCATCAAGAAGCCGACTGCAAAAACAGATGCTCCACCCGATACCCCAAGAATATCCGGGGAAGCCAATGGGTTGCGGACGAGACCTTGCATAATGGCACCAGCTACTGCGAGTGCGGCACCTACCAGAATGGCAATGACGATGCGTGGCAGGCGAAACTGCTCTACAATCAAAGCATTTTCTTCTGAACCGATTCCCAACAAAACCTTTACCACATCGAGCGGAGCGATTTTCATTTCACCCATTCCGAGACTGACAACCGCTACGGTGATGACGATCAGCAAGGCGAGTAGCGAAAACCAGATCGTCTTTTTATGTAGCTGAAACGATGAAAAACGCTTGCCGATTCGAAGAGACAGGTAGTCTTTCATTATTTATCCAGCCCCTTGCGTGCGACATAGATGAAGAACGGAATCCCGATCAGGGCTGTCATTACTCCAATAGGAACTTCAGCAGGCATTGCAATATAACGAGCGCCGATGTCTGCTAACAGCAGCAGGATGGAACCAAGCAGACCGCTGTACAAAAGTACCCAGCGAGTATCAATTCCGACGAGATAGCGGGCCAGGTGCGGTGTGACCAAACCGACAAAACCAATAGGTCCAGCAACAGCAACTGCGCAACCGGATAAGAGAACAATGACGATTCCGACACTGAATTTGACCAATAATGTGCGCTGTCCGAGACCTTTTGCTACGTCATCACCCATCAACAACGTTTGAATCGGGCGTGCGAGGACAAATGCAGCGATCCAGGCGATGATCATATAAGGAAAGACAGTGGCTAAGTACTCCAGCTTTCTGCCTCCGACTGACCCTGCCAGCCAGAAAAGCACCTCGTCTGTGGCCTTTTCATTCAGGACCATCATGCCGTGTCGAATCGAGGAAGCCAAAGCGGTGATAGCTGCACCCGCCAGAACCAGCTTCACAGGCGAAAGTCCATCTCTGCCGAATGAACCGAGCAAGTAAACAATCAAACCTGCTACAGCGGCTCCTAAAAAGGAAATCCACGTAAACTGGGTCAAGGAGCTGATCCCGACAAATGTAACGGCGAACACAACAAAAAGAGAAGCACCTGCATTAAGACCGAACAGTTCAACGTCTGCAACAGGGTTTCTCGTCAAGGATTGGAGCAAAGTTCCGGCCAAGCCGAGGCAGAAACCGACCGTTAGCGCATTGAGCACACGCGGTACTCGCACTTCTTTAATGACGATGTGTTCATTGGAGCCGTTGAAATTCGTGTAGGCATCAATCGCAGTTTGCCAACTTGTGTCAACGACGCCAAAGATGAGGCTGGCATAACTGAGGTAAGTCAGGAGGAGAAGGGCGAATACCAGTCCCAGAATTTTACGAAAGTTGCTAGCTAAAAAAGTATTCATGATGGCTACATCCTTATTTCTTAGATGGTTTCATAGTTAAGTGTAGAGCTACATAAAGGAAGTGTCAATGACGTTGATAGTCATTATCAATTTATGATTGACTTTTGACAGGCAGGGGGGTAGGATAGACTCTGTCATTGATATGAATTCTCATTATAGAAAAGGGAAAGGGGTCCTTTCATCATGTTTTCTCGTACATATCGGACCGCAGGCGGTAAAGCTTTCTTTGCTGTCTTAATGGCGACCTTGTTGGTTGTTACCGGTTGCGGTACTCCACAAGCAAGTGAACAAAAGCCTGCTGATCAAGCCAAAGGCAATACGGAGGCTTCCGGCCAAAGCTACACAGTAAAACACGCGATGGGCGAAACGACCATCAAAGGTACACCAGAACGTATCGTCATGTTGACCAACCAAGGTATTGAAACTCTGATGGCTCTCGGTGTGAAGCCAGTAGGGGCTGTAGGTGCAGCTAATGATCCAACACAATTCTACGATTTCACAAAGTCCTTCCTTGAGGGTACAAAATCAGTTGGTACAGAAGGACAACCTAATCTGGAAGCAATCGCGGCACTGAAACCTGATCTGATTCTGGGTATGAAATTCCGTCATGAAAAAATTTATCAACAATTGACTGCAATTGCTCCAACCGTATTCGTGGAAGAGCCACGCGGCGACTGGAAAGAAAACTTCTCTCTGTTCGCGGAAGCAGTAAACAAAAAGGCTGAGGGTGAAAAAATCCTCGCTGATTGGAACAAGCGCGTAGAAGAGTTTAAAGCAAAAGCGGGCGACAAGCTGAATACAAAAGTATCCGTTGTACGCTTCATGCCTGGTAAAGTTCGCATCTACTACAAAAACACCTTCACTGGCGCGATTTTCAAAGACCTTGGCCTTGCACGTCCAGCTGCCCAAGACAAAGATGATTTCGCAGCAGAAGTAACCAAAGAGCGCATTCCAGAAATGGACGGCGACATCATGTTCTACTTCACGTACGAAACAGGAAAAGGCGAAGCTTCCAAGCTGGAGCAGGAGTGGACAAACGATTCACTCTGGAAAAACCTGAACGTCGTGAAAGCAGGCAAAGCGTTCAAAGTGGATGACACCATCTGGAATACCTCCGGTGGCGTAATCGCAGCGAATAAAGTACTGGATGAGCTGGAAGGCTACATCATCGGTAAATAATGAGAAAAGACGGGACTGATGCTCCCGTCTTTTTTGTGTGGTTACCCCGCCATGTTGTTGAAAGTTCCACGTGGGTAGTAAATGTTTACGTGATCGATGTAGATTGTGTTTGGATCATCGGTCATGATGCCTGAGAAAATGAATTTCAATTCGTAATCAGGAGTCAC
This sequence comes from Brevibacillus schisleri, assembly GCF_055685845.1. Classification (NCBI taxonomy): domain Bacteria; kingdom Bacillati; phylum Bacillota; class Bacilli; order Caryophanales; family Paenibacillaceae; genus Brevibacillus; species Brevibacillus schisleri. Next base: position 5,932,939 of record NZ_JBVNDM010000001.1, on the reverse strand, counting down.
TTTGTAGGTGTAGATGGTTTGGCCGCCGGTTGTGACTTTGCTTGTTGGCTCCCCAAGTGTTTTATGCACCTCGGCAAGTGTGATTGCTTGCAAGCGTGGGTCATAGGAACGAATATCAACGATCTGCATTCCTTTGTTAAAGGCAAAGACAAGATTGAGATCCCGGTACGTATTGTACGTGATGCCATTGACGAAAGAGACGACATCCGGTTTGCCCAGCTCTTTTTCCGCGTCATCGAATACATCCTTTTCTAAACGATACTGACTGCCAAAGACTTGGCCTTTCCCGGCGAGATCACGCACGCTTTGTAACAAATCAGCATTGTTCCCATAAAGCATGAGATTTTTGTTTCCTTGCGGGTAATACAGCTGGTATTCAACAAGAATCAGGTCTTCCTTGCTCGTGCTTTTTGTTCCTTGGAAGATTAGCTTGACCTGATATTTGCTCGTCACATCATAGGTATAAATCGTACGATCGCCAAACTCGCTGATACGGCTTGGTTTTCCCCAGCTCTTTTCGACGGCAGACAGGCTAATTTGCTGAAAGCGAGCATCTGTCCTATGCATGTCTACGAGCTGCATGCCTTTGTTGTAGCCAAACACGACTTCTTTTTTCGGGTAGGCGGAGTAGATCAGTCCATTTGCTGTGTAGGTTTTCTCAGGCTTTCCCCAGCCCTTTTCTACATCATCTGTCGTTTTTTCCAGAACGAATGGAAGGGAGATAACTCTGCCTTCTTGAGCATTCGAGCGAATTTGTGTTAAGAGCTCCTCTGACTGCGGAATAGGCTGTGTTGTTACGCTGTTGTTTTGAGCTGGTCCCGGAGAAGCGGTAGGAGATCCAGGAGCAATAGGCGCAACGGTGTCTGGCATTGTACTCTGCGGTTGATTCGTAAGGAGTGAGGCTCCCAGCCAGACGGTCACAGCAAGTACCGAGCAGAGGGCCAATCCCTTGCCAAGCGCAGAGAAACCACGAAAAGAAGCAGTTCCCCCAGATTTGCTCACATTTGTTTGGCGAATAGCAGAAACGATTTCGTGCTTTTGTTCTCCGCTCATTTTCATATCCGGCATCCCCTTTAATTTAGCTAGTAAGTCATGATCTGAATTAGATTGCATCGCCAATCATCTCCTTTTTCTCACGCTCAAGTATTTCTCTGACGGCTTTCATGGCACGGTGCAATGTCACGTTTACTTTGTTTTCGGACCACCCCAGTATTTCAGCGGTCTCCTTGGAGGACAGTCCTTTGACTCCGCGCAAAATGAGCACCTCCCGAAAAGCGGGTTTTACGTCACGGATTGCATGGTAAAGTGCCTGCTGCTCCTCATGTACGTGCAGAATTTCTTCCGGTGTTTTTTCTTCCGTCTCTACATTCGCCAGCCATTTATCTGGCAGCCAGTTACGTAGACGTTGCTTTCGTTTATGATCGATGGCGGTATTCCTCGCGATCGTCAATAGCCAAGTTTTCGGTTGCGACCTGCCTTCGAATGCGTCCAGGGACCGAAGCGCTTTTAAAAAGACATCTTGGACGAGGTCTTCTACATCACGGGTTCCTGTGTAGTAAATAAGAAATTTGTAAATATCATCGCCATAGCGCAGGAACCATTGCTCCATTAAACCGTTTTTGTCCATAGCTGAACCACCTTTTGTACGTTCTACTTGTAATTTGACGACTCAGGGTGCATTTCATTACAAAAACAAAAAAACTGCCGGAAGCAAAGGTCCGACAGTGTGTGTATTTAAGAGTGGAGCATGGAATCCCGCGTAAACCAGAGCTGATAGCTGAGCATGCTGATCAGAACCGCCGAAATGGCAGCAGAGGAGCTGAAGCTGAGCATAATGAGGATTTGGTAGCGCACGGCCTCGATGGGACTGGCACCCGCGACAATCATGCCGGTCATCATCCCTGGCAATTGGACGAGTCCGATTGTTTTCATCGTGTCAAAGGTAGGGATCATGCTCGCTTTGACAGCGCGCTTCAACACCACATGCACGGCTTGGCGAGTAGTGGCTCCCAGACAAAGCAGTGTTTCAATTTCCCCACGAGAGGCTTCTACTTCTCTGTTCATATGCGTGAGAAAAAGGCTCGTGACGATCATAGAGCTGCCTATAATCATGCCGCTCATCGGAATGAGGTACTGCGGCGTAGGAGAGACAAGCCCGAGTACAACCAATAGTCCCATCGTGATGATTTCTGTTATCGCAAGTGAAAGGGAGATCCGCCAAAAGATCCCCGATAATTGCTTCGCTCTGCTGGCAGCGTTCCACGAAGCGACCAAGATCATCATGAGAATGATCAATAATATAAACCAGACACTGTCGGCAGCAAAGACAAAATGTAAGACGTAGCCGATCACAAGCAATTGAACAGTAGAGCGGATGGTGCCAATTAAAATGTCTTTTTCCAAACCGAGCTTCTGCCAAACAGAGAGCAGGAGGGCAATGAAAACAAAGACATAGGCAAAGAGTAGCCACATGTATGAACCCGTAAACGTATGTGTCATCGCTGCACCTCACTCAGGGCAGCATGGACATTTCCATCCTGTAAAAATTCACGAGCTTCCACGGATTGGGGCGAGTGGAAAAACGCTTCACATTCCGTGTCCTCTGCGAGCTGGTGGTTGGCCATAAACCAAATGCGCTTGCAAGCGACTCGTGCTTCTTCTAAATCATGCGTGACCCAAATTAGGGTCGTGCCCGTTTGGTGGTGCAAATCGACGAGGAGCCGCTCAGCTGCCTGCTTGCTTTTCGTATCGAGTGAAGCGGTGACCTCATCTAGCAGTAGGACAGATGGCTGAAGCATCAGGCTGCGAACGAGAGCGAGCCGTTGCTTTTCGCCGCCGGACAGTTGAGTGGCTGGTTTTGACCAATCGATTTCTTCCATAAATAACTGCTCCATCAAGTCGGAGGCGAGCTTCATATCAAAAGGACGCTGAAGCAGGGTACTTACTGTCCGCAGGTTATCTTCCACGCTGCCTGGCAGCATAACAGCCTGCTGTGCCACATAGCTGATTTTCATTCGCCAAGCTCTCGGGTCCCACAGTGACATTTCTTTCTTTTCCAAGAAAACCGTACCGGCATCAGGTTGCAGAAGACGACCTAAAATACGAAGCAAGGTGCTCTTTCCCTGGCCTGATCTTCCCAGAATTCCAATAATCGTAGGCTCTATAATGCTAGTGTTTACGTCACGGAACAACCATGTACTCGTAGAGGAGTGGATTTGTTTCCCCAAAGCTTCAATCTGGATGGTCATATATAAAAGCCTCCCCATTTACGCGGAAAACACCGAAGAGGACAAGTCTTCGGTGTTTCTTTCTTACAGGCTATCTATGTACTTATTTCTTCTCCGACAGCCACTGTGAAACCGCTTGAATTTCTGGTTGTTTCTTTAGCATTCCAGGGGGCATGCCGCCTTTACCTTCTTTGATGATTTTAGCAATGTCGTCAGCGCTGAGCGTCGCTCCAATTTTTGTCAGGTTTGGACCTGCAATGCCTTCGAGATTTTGACCATGACAGGAAGAGCAATTTTGTTTAAATACAGCAGCAGCGTCAATTTGTGCAGTTGGTGCGCCGCCACCATTTGCTTCTTCGCCATGTTTTGGTGGGAAAATAATTGATCCTACGAGTGCAATGAGAAAAACAAGAAACAAGATACCAAACGAAGTAAAAAAGGCCTTCGCGGAATCAATTACATCGTTTTGATTCATGTCTTTTTTGTTGGACCCAGCCATCTGACAAAGACCTCCCAAAGCGAATTATAAAGTTTCATTGTAATTTTACGGCAAAAGTTTGACAATATCAAGGCGACTACCCAACAAGACAAAGAAAGTACACAATTTGCCATTTTTTCGTAAAAACACGTTGCTCTTAGTCTACCTTATAACGGTCAATATTATTTGAGAGAATTTCTCTTATAATGGAAGGGTTAGCGGGTTGCTGTTACCAGACAAGTGTGATAAAGTTGTTGTATTGGTTTTTTCCGCCTTGGAAATACGTTTTGAGGTGAATGAAAATGGCATTGGCTGCGAAAATTTTACTTGTGATCGCAAGTATTGGCTTAATTATCGTCGTGTTGCTGCAATCGGGAAAAAGTGCCGGCCTTTCCGGAGCGATTGGTGGCGGCGCAGAGCAACTGATGGGCAAACAAAAAGCCCGCGGGATTGACGCACTTTTAGGGAAACTGACCGTTGTATTTGCGGTTGGCTTCATGATTTTTGCGATTTTGCTCGGGTATTTCTTGAAATCAGGAGCGTAATAGACGAACGGCCGGAAGACAGCGAGTGCAACTTGCTGTCTTTTTCTCTATTCCGATTGCGATATGCGGGAACGGTGAATACTACATAATAGGATGGTCATAGAGAAACGCGGGAATGCCACGCGAAAAAGGAGGTTTGTGAATGGAAGATCAAGAAAAAATACTCGCGTTTATGCGAGAGCAAGCATACCACCCGATGACGGTGAGGGAACTGGAAGAAGCGTTTGGAATCAAGGATTCTGCTAAGTTCAAGGAGCTTGTGAAAACACTGAATGCACTGGAAGCGAGCGGAGAGGTGATCCGCACCAGGGCGAATCGGTATGGTGTGCCTGAAAAAATGAATCTGGTACGTGGACGTTTGCAAAGTCATCCGAAGGGCTTCGGATTTGTGATCCCGGAGACACCTGACTCGGATGACGTATATGTACATGCGAATGATATGAATGGGGCGCTCCATGGCGATACGGTTTTTGTCCGCGTGGAAAAAGAAGCGGGCGGCAATCGTCTGGAAGGGCAGATCATCCGCATTGTCGAGCGCGGAATCAAGCAGGTCGTAGGGACATTTAAGGACGAGAGGCATTACGCGTTTGTGATCCCCGACGAAAAGCGAATCGGCAAAGATATTTTCATCCCGAAAGACTCCTTCAATGGAGCAGTAGATGGTCACAAGGTAGTCGTGAACATCGTTCGTTACCCAGAGGGGCGAGTGAATCCTGAGGGTGAGGTCGTCGAGATTCTCGGCCATAAGAACGATCCGGGCGTCGATATCCTGTCGATCATCCGCAAGTTCAACTTGCCAGAAGCATTTCCGGAGGACGTGTTAGCAGAGGCTGAGGCAGCGCCAGATGAGATTTCCGAGGAGGAAATCAGTGGTCGTCGTGACTTGCGTGAGCGGATGATGGTTACGATCGACGGTGCGGATGCCAAAGACTTGGACGATGCCGTTTCCCTGGAGAGGCTGCCAAACGGAAACCTAAGACTCGGTGTGCATATCGCCGACGTCAGCTACTATGTTCGTGAAAAGTCTCAGCTGGACAATGAGGCGTATCGTCGCGGTACCAGTGTCTACTTAGTTGACCGCGTGATCCCGATGCTGCCACATCGCTTGTCCAACGGCATATGCAGTCTCAATCCGCAGGTAGATCGATTGACGATTTCCTGCGATATGGAGATGGATGCGGGCGGAAACACCGTCAAGTACGACATCTTTTTGAGCGTGATTCGTACAGATGAGCGCATGACGTATGCAGATGTACGCAGCATTTTGGAAGACAAGGACGAAGCCCTGACCGAGAAGTACAGCAGACTCGTCCCAATGTTTGAGGATATGAAAGAGCTGGCCTTGAAGCTGCGTAAAAAACGGATGCAGCGTGGCGCTATTGACTTCGACTTCCGCGAAGCGAAAATTTACGTCGATGAAGAGGGAACCCCTACAGAAATCGGCTTCCGTACGAGATCGATTGCGGAGCAGATCATCGAGGAGTTCATGCTCGCTGCCAACGAAACAGTGGCGGAGCATTTCCACTGGATGAAGCAGCCGTTCATGTACCGGATTCACGAAGACCCGAACGCTGAAAAGCTCATGGCCTTCATGGAGTTCATCACGAATTTTGGCTACTCGATCCGCGGGAAGGGCAATTCTGTTCATCCACGTGCGTTGCAGCAGTTGCTGGAAGAGGTAAAAGGAACGCCGGAAGAAATCATTATCAGCACCGTTATGCTGCGTTCGATGAAGCAAGCGCGCTACGACGCGGAAAGTCTGGGGCATTATGGCTTGTCTACGGAGTTTTATACCCATTTTACTTCACCGATTCGCCGCTATCCCGACTTAATCGTCCACCGCCGCATTCGCGAATGGATCGAGCTGGGGAATCAAATCTCAGAAAAACGTCTGGGGTACTGGGCAGAGCAAATGCCAGTAATCGCGGAGCATGCGTCACAGCGTGAACGGTTGGCTGTCGATGCCGAGCGTGAAACAGACGATCTGAAAAAAGCGGAGTTCATGCTGGAGCGAGTGGGAGAAGAATTCGAGGGCGTCATCTCCAGTGTCACTTCGTTTGGGATTTTCGTCGAGCTTCCTAATACCATTGAGGGCTTGGTGCACGTCAGCTTTTTGACCGACGACTACTATCATTACCATGAGAAAATGTTTGCATTGGTCGGTGAGCGTACAGGCAAACAGTATCGGATCGGGGATGTCGTCGAGGTACGTGTAGCGAATGTCAACGTGGATGAACGCACCATCGACTTCGAAATCGTCGGGATGCCGAAGGCTGGCTTCCGTGGCAGCCGAGAGCGTACGCCTCGCGTAATAGATGGTCGCGGTGGGGATCGTAAGCCGACACGTGGCAAGCAACAAGATCGTTCACGTACAGGCCGTCCAGATCGTCCAGATCGCCCAGGCAGACCAGATCGACAGAAGGACAAAAAGCATCCGGCGGAAATCCGTCAGAAATACAAGGATCGTCGCAAAGCGGAAGGGAACAAACCGCCTCGTCGCGCTGGATCGGGCAAAGCATCGAATGGTGAAGAGGTGCTGCCAATTGGTGCAGGAGAAGGAGATACCCCAACGAAACGCCAGAAGGGATTCTGGGAGGATCTCGTCAAGTCCAAGAAAAAGAACCGCAAAAATGTAGCCAGTCAGGCGAAACGGAAACGCCGTTAAACAGTTGTTTAAACCCCGAAAAGCACGCGGAACGATCCGTCTCCCTTTTCGGGGTTTGTATATTACCGGGTAAATGACTTGCCACAGTGGGCAAAATTTGCTAGACTAACTGGTACGAAACGCAGTACGTACAAGTGAGGTGATCTCCATGTCAAAAGATAAGGCCGGAACCAAAACAATCGCCCAAAACCGAAAAGCGCGCCACGATTACCACATCGAGCAAGTATACGAGGCAGGCATTGAGCTGACCGGTACGGAGATCAAGTCCGTGCGTGCGGCACGTGTCCAGCTCAAAGACAGCTTCGCTCGTGTACAGAATGGCGAATTGCTTCTGTACAATGTGCACATCAGTCCTTACGAGCAGGGAAATCGCTTTAACCATGAGCCAGAGCGGACTCGCAAGCTGCTGATGCGTCGCTTGGAAATCCTCAAGCTCAACGGCCTGATTCGCGAAAGAGGGTACTCGCTGGTCCCGCTCAGCATTTATTTGAAGGGCGGCTGGGCCAAGGTCGAGCTCGCACTTGTCAAAGGGAAAAAGAACTACGACAAGCGTGAAGACCTCAAGAAAAAAGAGTCTGCGCGTGATATCGAGCGTGCTCTGCGCGAACGCCAAAAAGGCTGATTGGATTGCACTGGCAGGCTTGGCAGCAATCAACGTTGAGTTTTGGGTGTTGCCTATGCTATATTTAATAAGCAACAACAAGCCAATACACTATTAGTACAATACAGTCTAGGTGCGGATTTAATGGCTCTTCACTTAGACTTTTTCTTACCTACCTGGGGGCGTTCTGGATTCGACGGGGATGGTAGAGCATGAGAAGCGAGCCGGGGGGCTGCGGACCTCGTCAACAACGCGGAACGCCATTAACTGGCAACAAACAACTTTCTCTCGCTGCTTAATAACCAGTGAGGCGCTACCATTCCATCGCCCATGTGGCATGACTAGCGCTCAACTTTAGTGGGATACGCCGGAGGCTTCCGCCTGGAGCCGAAGGAAGAAGATCAATCAGGCTAGGTAACGGGTCAGCGCGTCACTCCGCGAATCCGGTACCGAAATGTAAATGAGTGACTGCGCTCGGAGATGCTCATGTATCGCTGTTTTCGGACGGGGGTTCGAATCCCCCCGCCTCCACCAAATACATAAAGTGAAGCCACCTGATGAGGGTGGTTTTTTGTGTTTATGGGGGAAATCCCGCTATGCATTGCGGCTTTGGAAGAGCGCCCCATAAAATCCTTAACCTACTTTTTGGATGCAGGCTCTTTCTCTTATGCTAAACTAAAAGAACACTCCCAAAAGCAAAGGAGCACCACCATGTCGTCCACTCTACGAAACCTACTAACCATGCTCCTCCTCGGAGCCGCAGGTGGCTTAACGATCTTCTTCCTAGACATAGAACCTACCCCAATCGTATGGATCACCTTTTTCATAATCGCGTTCGTCCTTCTCATCGGCAAAGACCTGTACATTTTTAAATTCAGCACCAACATGAATACAGTTGAACGCTACGTCAAACATTCAAAACAACCTTACTATCGTTTCTCGTACGCCTATCTACACGACAACGAAACGGAAGCCGAGAAGGAATTAGCGAAAATCACATCCGATAAGCTTCGCGCTTACATCACCGTAGTGGTAGAACTCCATCGCGGCAACTACGATTTAGTAGAAGAAGCACTCGGCAAGATTGGTTCAATCGAGCATCGACACTATTACTCCGCACATTTAGCACTACTAAAAAACAACCAAGATGCCTACAGCCAACACCGATCCGCGATCAAAAGCTGTATCTACCAGTTGTTACTCAATGCTGAAGTGGCCTATCATCAAGGAAACATGGCAGAAGCAGAACAATACGGTCAACGAGCCATTGCAGAATCCAAGGGCGTACAAAAGTATTTGCTGATCAAGACACTGGAAAAAAGCAAACGTAGTCAGTATCGAAACTCGTATTTTTAGGTGACTTTCCTAATTCGATTTCTGATTCCTGGAGGGAAAGCCGTGTCTGACGAATACCGATCTACAAGAAGGACTGTCCCGATTCAACGATCGAGATAGTCCTTCTTTGCGCTACCACCACAGCTTATGTGGCGTGACGAAGCGAACCTATTTCTTCAATATCACCCACTCGACAATAACAAAATTAAGAATGAGACCCGCCCAAATGTTTACATTTAATACCTCTCCAATAACGGTTTCCATACCATGCGGAAGAGAAAAACCGTGTAAAATAAAGTACAGAAGGAGTAATACTGGCACCAACAGACGCGCGCTTACGGCAACTAATGTCATTCCAAAACTGCGGATCATCCATTTTCGGTGTTCCTCATATTGCCTGTTGATGGCGGTACGGTACCCTTTCCAGCAAGTGAATAGCCAAGCCAAGGATAAGATCAGGAAGCTTGTTGCCTTCATGAGATTTTCTGCATAAAAGATACTCGCTAAAGAGAGTAGTCCACTGATCAACACACTGTACACATAAACCCTTCCAAGAAAACGATGTATCCTTGGATTCTTCAGGCGAATTCGATCGACAAACTGGAAAAAACCAGCGAGAAGAGCAATAAACGCAGACACGATATGAGCGACTAATAAAGGATATTGAAGAGAACCGGAAGTAATCGTTATGCGACTGTTTGCAGGATCGAATGTCAAATAGGGAGCCATAAATGGAACGATAACCACTAGAGATACAAGAAACAGCCACCACCAACTTTTAGGGAGTTTCATGCCTTCTTCCCCCCTAAATGATGAGCATGTTTTACGGTGGTAAGAGATCCCCAGAAGAGAAACAAGGCAATGACCGGGTGCAGTGCAGAGAGGATTCCTAAGTGAGAGGGATAAATAGCGGTAAGGAACTGCGCAACGATCATGAGGTACAATCCGAGACAAATCCACCGAAGATGTACGGGCAGCTTTCCAAGGAAAGAGAGAACCAACATGCCGACAGGAAGCAGTGCAAAATATTGAGCCAAGGTTCTATGCATTCCCCAATGTTCCCCTCTGAAGAATATCCCAAGACCTGCCAGTGATACCTGAATAATAATGAAAGCAAAAAACACCCATGCGAGAACAAGAAACATGTACCTCACTATTTTCATACGAGGAGGGGGAAGGGGAATCTTATCATTCATCTCAAGCATGCCAAAACCGCTCCCATCTGAATAATTTGTCTTCCCCATCCTAAACGCAAGTTCAAAACAAACCCTAAACGATTTCTAAAAAAAGGATAAAATCTGAATGTATCCGTTACAAAAAAACAAAGACCAACATTGGAAATATGCCGGTCTTTGACCCATAGTCAGCTATTAATTGGGCTCTAACACAAAGGAATAGGGTTTGGAGAGAAGATTGTGCAAGTGGTCGCGTACTTCCACGTTAGGCAATCGGTTTAATGCTTCGCTAATTTCTCGTTTCATGTCCGCGTACTGGCTCTCATGCTGCTCTTCCGGACCCTCTTTTAGTTTCTCCTCGTGAATGACTCTAGCTAAACGATTTGCTATCTGAAATAGCTCTTGATTGGTCTCACCGTAACCAGGTTCATTCGCGTTTGCCAAATAACCGCGCATTTCTGCCAAGCGAGACAGGGTATCACGCCAGTTCCATACTTGAATATTCTTTTCCCTTGTTTGCGAGCATATCTCATCGAACGGATTTTTTGATAACAAATCCTCTAATGTCCCCCATGAATCTGGTCGCATAGATTCTTCGAGTTTTTGCAGACAGTACGCATCAGGGGAGAGTAACTCTACCACTTCACGAAACGCTGGAATCGAATTTCGTCGATAGCTTTTGATTCCCCACAAGCTATGTACCTGCAATGCCGTCGCAAATGCCTTGCAGTGAGTATCGAGCTCTTCTAATCGTTCCTCATCGAGCTTATGGCTAGCAAGAATCTTCGCTTTTACCTCATTATCAGGGATGTTTTCATTCGCTTCGCCTAATTGCATGTTTCTTTTGATGTAAGTGCGAACCGTGTCTTTTGGTATCGAATGATCCTCTTGCGCACCAAGAATTCCAAAGCGATAAGAGATAAAATCCTCGAAACCTTTACTGCTTCCGAATCCATCATCGATGGCATGCAAATCTGGTTGGACTTCCATCATTTCGGCGAGCACCTGCTCCTCAAGTCCGTAAATGCAAGCCTCGATATGTGTCCAGTAGCTTCTACATTCGTCTTCGCTCCCTAGTACACGTTGATAGACGTCATGGAAGAAGAGGATATGAGCAATTTCGTGGAAGTAATTTTGAAAAGGAAACTTGATGTGCGTTCCCTCCAAATACGATCCTGCATTTTGATAGATTCGTCCATGTTCGGGTCGGAATAACGTGGGTAGCGTCGAATGTAAATCTAAGTATAATCCAATGCCTTCATTGTAACTATGTGCCCAAACAGCTAAATAGGTTGGGCTTAACAACAAAGCGATGGAGTGATTGGTAATTTGAACAGGCAAGTTGAAATAGCCGCCGTTTATTTGAGGCTGTAAGCTCAACCAGGTCATCCCAACTGCTAGAGCCTGGTATAAAGGAAATTCACCATCCGCAGATGCTTCTCTACAATAACGTTGAAATTGAAGAATCGTGCTTACAATTTCATGGCTCTTAAAACCATAGCTACTCTCGAATCGCTCAAGTCCCTCAATGAAATCCTCTGGTGATACCGTTAAAAATACGTTAATTCCATCCACCCAAAGATCGGAACCGATCTCTGATTCTAGCCATGTGTCTGCATCCTCGGCAAGTTCTCTCAACTGATGGTATCTTTCCAACAAAACCGCTTGGTTCATAATCTGCACCGTCCCGTCATGTTTGCTTACTGCCTGGAAAGGGAGAACCTTATGTAAAAAATTCAAGAGCACACGAGGTGCTCTTGAACAATTGATTACATTTTACATACAAGTGTCATAATTGGATGGACAATCATTTTCATTTCTTGAACGTTTTGATTGTTAGAAACTTGTGCTTTCACTACCTTTTTCATGGGCAATCCCCTCCTTCCTGACTTTTATCATTTATGGAATCGTGTATGCTTTTTGACTCTCTTACAAGCAAACATCAACAACTACGCGCCATTTCAACGCTTTCATTTCTTGCACTTGTTTGTTCTTGTTTACTGCTACTTTTACGACCTTTTTCATGAGTGTACACCTCCTTTCTAGAAGAATGGAACTAATAGGTTTGAATGTAATTATAAGGAAAATTGCTAATTGATTTCAAGTTAAGAAAAATAAATATTTTCTGAAATATTTTTAAGTCCTTGATGCTTTGGTTTTTAGGGAAGGTACTTCCAGCTGCGATATGGGGGTATTTGTAGTAAACTGTATCAGGGATGTATTTGCGAGCGGTACTTTGAAGTATGATGTGTTTGAAAAGAATGTTTATTTGGAGTATAGTATCAGAATGAATAAATGAGGGTTGGGTAAGCAGTCATCTGAACGAACATTTATGATTGAGAGATAGAGAACAATTAGGAGGATTATTGTGTCACAGAAAGCGCCAGTTTCTTTTGTCGTTACGATCGGATTCATGTTATTTGCTTTGTTTTTTGGAGCGGGTAATTTAATTTTTCCGCCAATGCTTGGCCAATTAGCCGGAACAAATGTATGGATAGCCAATGCAGGTTTTTTGGTTACAGGGGTTGGGTTGCCTTTACTAGCGATCACAGCCTTTGTTTTTTCGGGAGCAGACGACTTGCGCTCCTTGGCCAGTCGCGTGCACCCCGTATTCGGAATGGTATTCACGATTGTTTTGTATCTGGCAATCGGTCCGTTTTTTGCGATACCTAGATCCGGCAATGTATCGTTTGATATTGGGGTAAAGCCTTTTCTATCAGAACAGGCAGGTCCCGCACCCTTAATTCTGTTTACCATCCTGTTTTTTGCCATTGCGTGCTTCTTATCGCTCAATCCTATGAAAATTATCCATGTAGTCGGAAAAATCTTAACTCCGATTAAATTGACATTTATCGGAATTATTGCATTAACGGCTATTATCTACCCAATTGGAGCCCTTCAAGCCCCGCAAGCAGATTACACGTCCCATGTATTTTTCAAGGGCTTTCAAGAAGGGTATTTGACATTGGATGCGCTTGTAGCTTTTGTTTTTGGAATGATTATTGTGAATGCGATTAAGGAAAAAGGGGTTACTGCCAAAAAACGAGTTTTGGCTACGTGCGCAAAAGCAACAATGATAGCCGGTTTACTCCTCGCACTTTTTTATACCGCACTTTCCTTTATGGGTGCCTCTAGTGTAGAAAAGTTGGGCTACTTAGAAAATGGCGCTCAGGTTTTGGCGAAAGTCTCCAATTACTACTTTGGTTCTTACGGTGCCATTTTATTGGGATTAATGATTACAGTGGCGTGTTTGACGACAAGTGTAGGGCTTATTACAGCTTGCTCTACTTTTTTTCATTCGTTGTTTCCAAAGATCTCTTACAAAAAATTTGCGGTTATTTTGTCTGTTTTCAGTACACTCGTTGCTAATATTGGATTAACGCAACTCATTAAGGTCTCCGTTCCGGTCTTAATGACCATGTACCCGATTGCGATCTCGTTACTCTTCTTGACGTTTCTGCACAAAGCATTCAATGGCAGACCAGAAGTGTATCAAGGAAGTTTGTTTTTCACTTTTCTGATTAGTCTGTTTGATGGCTTAAAGGCTGCTGGAGTCGAAAATAGTTTTGTCTATCATTATTTTTCTCAGTACCTGCCACTGTATGACGTTGGTTTGGGCTGGCTGTTGCCTTCTATTATAGGTGGGGTATGCGGATACATGATCAGTGTATTCCGGAAGAATATGTACCACGTTCAAAAACAAAAGGAAGCATGAAAATAACCTTTCATATAGACACATGTCACTTAGAAGATGCTTTCAATAGGGCAAACCCGTCTCTTCACATATAGGAGACGGGTTTTGTTTATGATGAGGGTGTTAAAAAAAATTGATTTTTCTAAAGTTTACTGATTGGTATTTACCCATTTTATGGTATTCTGTTTTTTGCGACGGATGTCATATATGTGGGGTGCATAGCGATGATAGGGCACACGACTGGGAAAGAACGGACGATATTTGATCAGACTGGAAATAGGATCAAGACAGAAGATCGAGAGATTCGAATTCTTGCCAAGTATGAGGAACCGCTGGTTGTCGTGTTAGGAAATGTGCTTAGCGATAGCGAATGCGATGAGCTAATTGAACATTCCAGAGAACGATTGCAACGCTCAAAAATAGGCGAAGATCGTTCAGTCAATTCTATTCGAACGAGCAGCGGGGTGTTCTGCGAGCAGACGGAGACAATTACAAGGATCGAGAAGCGAATCTCTCAAATCATGAACATTCCGATTGAGCATGGAGATGGCTTACAAGTTCTACGATATACTCCTGGCCAAGAATATAAACCTCATTATGATTTCTTTGCAGAAACGAGTCGCGCAAGTACGAACAATCGCATTAGTACGCTCGTGATGTATTTGAATGATGTGGAACAAGGCGGAGAAACGGTGTTTCCTTTGCTTCATTTATCTGTTTTTCCCACTAAAGGCATGGCTGTCTACTTTGAATATTTTTATAGAAATCAAGAAGTAAACGAGTTCACATTGCATGCAGGTGCACAAGTGATCCATGGAGAAAAGTGGGTTGCAACGATGTGGATGAGAAGACAAAGCTTTCGGGTCTCCTAGATGATATATACGGAAACTACCACCTGACAAAGGTGGCCTTTTTATGTCCCCAAGCCAAGGTCGGCTACTTGAACTTTCTTGTATACTTGAAATGAATATTATCGAGTGTTAGACTATTTTTTATTTATGGCATAATAGCTATATGCCAAATACAAGGGGGCATCCAATGCCTGTCTTACCAAAAAGAGCAAGCCGCCCGAAAAGGATTAGCTTGGTGACACTTTTAACAGGACTAGTCTCTTTATCCGTTATCCTGACTGTCACCATCCTACTTTTCTCATTCTATCAATCCAAAAAACAGGCACTAATTAACACGACGCTGACCTTAAATCACACGAGTGCAATCAAAATGAGTCATACCCTAGACGCCTTGATTAAATCCATGCGCAGTAGCTTACAGTATTCGGCGAGCATCTTTTCCAATCGGAACGAGATGACTGCGGATGAGGTATATTCCAAGCTTGAGTTGATCCGTCGTACAAACAACTATTTTAATTCGGTCACCGTGGTAGATGAAACGGGACGTGTTCAAAGTGTGTCTCCTGGATCTATTGGTACAGTAGGAAACTATGTTAAAACGGAAACGGCGAAAATGGCATTAGCTTTAAAAAAGCCATACATTTCCAAACCTTACGTAACATCACGTACGAAGCGACTCATTGTATTGATGAGCGAACCCATATTTGATAAAGACGGGATTTACCGGGGGGTTATCGGGGGAACGATTTATCTTCATGAAGATAACATTTTGAATACGATCTTTGGAAGTAATCCAACAGATGAACTAGGTTCCTCTTTTTACATCGTAGGTTCTGATGGTCATTTGTTGTTCCACCGTGATTCAACCCGGATCGGAGAGGATATCAGTGCCAATCCAGCCGTACGCAAGCTGATCCAAGGGAAAAGTGGCTATGAACAGATGGTCAACTTGAGGGGAGAGACAGTATTAGCTGCGTACGTAAAGGTTCCAGAGAATGACTGGGGTGTCGTTGTCGTGTCCCCTATCAGTGTTGTTCAAGAACAAGTAAATTGTGATATTCAATCCGTTTTGTTGTATATGTTGCCTTCCTTTTTATTATTAATGCTGGTTGTGATCGGGCTTGCGCGCAAAATAGCCAAACCCTTCGTATCTTTGGCCAATCTTGTGAGTAAGGCCGGGAGACAAGAGGTGGAACTCTCTGAGGGTAGCCAGCATTGGAATCGAGAGGCTGAGCTGTTATCTCGTGCTATTCGCTTTGCCTTAACCAATATCAAAAAGAAGACGGAGCAATTGACCCACGATGCTCGAACAGATCCTTTGACAGGGCTAACGAACCGAAGAACACTCGAGGAAACCATGCAAAAATGGATGGCGGAACAAATCCCCTTTTCTATTATGATGATGGACCTTGATCGATTTAAAGCCATTAATGACACATATGGCCATCAGGCTGGAGATGAAGTGTTGAGGCATTTTGCGAAAATCATTTCTTCCTCCCTTCGGCCTGATGATGTCAGTTGTCGCTTTGGCGGTGAGGAATTTGTTGTCCTCGTTTCTCATGCTGGTTTGGAGGAGGCCTATCAGGTAGCCGAACGAATACGTCGTGCCTTGGAAACAGGGACAAACCCAATCGGGCAGCGACTAACCGTATCACAAGGCATTGCGCACTATCCTTCTCATGCTGTTTCTCCTGAAGGTCTGCTGCATGTAGTTGACGAGGCCATGTACAAGGCGAAGAGAGCGGGTAGGAACCAAACCATGATTGCGGAAGAGGAATAAAATCTATGTTAGGAGCGAAGAGGCGAGAGATCGCCTCTTTCTTCTTGGAAAAAATTCACGTGTCAGGTGCTAAAATAGTAAATTTGGAGATATATTATCGTGCTCTTTACGTATGTATGTAACAAATGGATAATTAAGGAAATTTGTCGTTCGAAAATGTGAAGCACATGATTCTTGTATCTCACTTTGAAAGAGGGGGATTGGCATGGAGAATGTTGTCACATGGGAACAGTATGAGAGAGCACAACGCTTGCATCCCGCCAATTATTACGATGCCATATTCAATGCTTTTATCAGGCCAAACTGGATCAGTGGGAATCAGTTCTGGTACATCCGTGAACTACGTCTGGAAAAGGGGACTGGCAGGCAATATGTGATCGTGGATGCTGAACAGAATACGAGTCAGCAAGCATTCGATCACGAACGCTTAGCTGTCTGTTTGTCAGGTAATGCAGGCAAAACGTATAGCGCAGAAACGTTGCCACTTGGGGAACTTAAGTTTACTGAGAGTGGATCGGCATTCCAGTTTGAGATGGACGGTACGGTTTGGAACTGTGATTTACAGGAATACAGCTGCAAGCCCATCGATCATTTTAAAAAGCCGACGATGGATGAATTGCCGTCTCCAGATGGAAAATGGGTGGCGTTCGTATATGATCACAACTTGTATGTTCGATCACTCGAAACCGGAAGGCGTATCAGGCTTACCTATGACGGCCAGGCTTACTATGATTACGGAACCCAACCTGAATGTAGGCTCTCGACCGTGGCGGAGCGATTGAATGGCAGTAAGCTTCCTCCAGTGGTGATTTGGTCACCCGATTCCAAGATGCTGCTGACCCATAGGCTTGACCAAAGAAAGGTGCGCGAGATGCATCTGATCCAATCCGTTCCAAAAGGGGAGGGGGTCAGACCGGTACTGCACTCGTACCGTTATCCACTAGTTGGCGATCAATACGTACCATTGGCAGAGCTGGTCATCTGTAACCTGGAAAGTCGAACCGTAGTCCGGATTGAAAGCGAGCCTTTACAGGCATGCCCGGTCTCACCCCTCACTCCGGGGATGCAAATGGCCGGATGGTCATCCGACAGCAAACAGATCTATATCACTCGAATGTCCCGTGATGCCCGTTCTGTCGATTTTTCCGTAGCGGATGCTTGCACTGGTGAGGTTTGCACGCTACTGCGGGAACAAAGCGATACGTTTTTGAACCAAGACCTGCATAATCTCGGAGCGTCTAATCCGAATATTCGATTATTGGCCGATGGCTCGTTCATCTGGCATTCAGAGCGTGATGGATGGAGCCACCTCTACCATTGCGATGGTAAAACGGGAGCGATTCGCAATCCGATCACATCGGGCCCCTGGACGGTACGTAGGCTGATGGCAGTGGACGAGCAGCAGGGATGGGTGTACATCACTGGAGGGGGGCTTGAGGAAGGACGCGATCCTTATTATCAACACCTGTATCGCGTTCGTCTGGATGGAACCGGTTTGTCGTTGCTAACACCTGAAGATGCAGAGCATGATATTGTGTTTTCTCCCACTATGAAGTATTTCGTCGATACGTTTTCGCGGGTTGATTTCCCGCCAGTAACTGTTCTCCGCTCGGTAGATGGCAGCCTCATTCGAAAATTGGAGTACGCTGATGTGGAAATGCTGCTCGAGATGGGGTACCAATTTCCAGAAAGGATTACCGTCAAAGCACGAGACGGCGTGACTGATCTTTATGGGGTGATGCTGCGTCCATTCCCGTTTGATTCTTCCCGCAAGTATCCGGTTGTCGATTACATTTACGGGGGACCACAGATCATCAACACACCGAAAGCTTTCGCACTCGATCCGGGCCGAAACCATGACCCGCTGGGTGGTGGACAGTCATTAGCGCAGCTGGGCTTTATCGTATTGATCCTGGATGGAATGGGAACACCTTATCGTTCGAAAGCGTTCCATGACGTCTCAGACAGAAAGTTGGAGGAAGCAGGAGGCTTGCTTGACCATGTGACAGCGGTAAGGCAATTGGCCGAGCGCCACCAGTATGTGGATGTTGACCGGGTAGGCATCTGGGGCTCGTCAGGGGGAGGCTACGCTTCGACAAGGGCCATTCTCTCATTTCCTGACTGTTACAAGGTTGCTGTTTCCGCGTGTGGGAATCATGATCAACGGCTGTATATAGCAGCATGGGCAGAACGCTACCAAGGATTGTATGATCCGGTCTTGTACAGAGATCAAGATAATGCTCGTCTGGCAGCGAATTTGAAAGGAAAGCTCTTGCTGGTGAGTGGCGATATGGATGATAATGTGCATCCTTCCCAAACGATTCGGATGGCGGATGCATTGGTTAAAGCGGATAAAGACTTTGATATGCTGATATTGCCCAACCGACATCACGGATTTTCTATGGAGCCTTATTTTATCCGCAGAAAATGGGATTATTTTATACGGCACTTGATGAGAGCAGAACCTCCATGGGGAAATCAAATAGCCAACAAAAAGGCCAGTGATAAAGAGCCGATAGAGAAGTAGTGCAAGAGGAAGAAGCCACCTGATGAAGGTGGCTTCAGGCTGTCGAGAAAGTCGACAGCCATTTTTATTTCACTTAGTTTTAATACGACACCGCGTTAATTTGTTATAATTCTTATAATTACATTTTATAGTAGGTGATAATTGTGCTTACCTCCAATGATAAAAATCCGCAAATGCATTACGAATTTGTGTGCCTTGATGAATTGGTCCCAGAAGACCATTTATTAAGAGTCATCCAGAAACATATAGATTTCTCCTTCATCCGGGAAAAAGTACGTCAATATTATTGCGAGGATAACGGTAGACCTTCCATTGATCCTATTGTTTTATTTAAAATGATTTTCATTGGATACCTTTACGGTATCCGCTCAGAGAGGCAGCTCGAAAAAGAAATCCAGACTAATATCGCCTATCGTTGGTTTCTTGGCCTTTCTTTAACAGATCGAGTTCCAGATCACACAACAATCAGTTGGAATCGTCGAACCCGTTTTAAAAATACAAATGTTTTTCAGGAGATTTTTGATGAAATTGTGCGCTTGGCGATTCAGCATCGAATGGTCGCTGGCCGTGTATTGATAAGTGATTCCACACATCTTAAAGCAAATGCGAATAAACGAAAATTTAAGAAGCATGTCATCGAGAAAACGAGTCGTGCCTATCTCAAAGATTTAGAGGTAGCAATTAATGAAGACCGTGAGGTACATGGAAAAAAGGATTGAAGCCTAGAGAGGGTGTGAAGGAAGAAAAGGAAATCAAGGTGAGTACCACTGATCCGGAAAGTGGCTACATGGTTCGAGACAGCAAGCCCGAAGGCTTTTTCTATCTCGATCACCGGACTGTCGATCATAAGTACAATATTATTACCGATGTCCATGTCACTGCTGGTAATGTCCATGATTCCGTTCCTTACATAGATAGGCTGAATCTCCAAATCGAGAAGTTTGGGTTTCAGGATACAATTGAAGCTATTGCATTAGATGCTGGTTATTTAACTACTCCAATCTGCAAGGCACTTCACGATATAAATGTATTTGCTGTCATCGGTCATCGTGCCTTTACACCTGTTAAAGGTCTTTTTGCTAAATGGCGCTTTAAATATGATCTGGAGTGCGATGTGTACACATGTCCTCAAAAACATACGCTTACTTATTCGACTACCGATCGAAACGGATACAGGATGTATAAGTCCAATAAAGAAATATGTAAAACTTGTCCAAGGCTTACTGAGTGTACCCGATCTAAAAATCACCAAAAGGTGATAAGCAGGCACGTTTGGGAAGAGAGTAAGGAATGGGTTCGACAGAACCGTTTAAGTAAATCGGGGAAATATTTATATAGATTAAGATACCAAACCATAGAGCGAAGCTTTGCAGATGCTAAAGAACTGCATGGGCTTCGCTATTGTAGGTTACGCGGACGCGAAAATGTCCAAGAGCAAGTATTGATGACAGCAACAGTACAAAACATTAAAAGGATAGCACTACACCTAGCGAAAGCAAGTTAGGTGCAGGCTATCCTTTTTTCAGCACTTCGTGCTGGAACAATACCAAAAGAAATCCCCCAAAAGGGGGTTTCTCTTCAGTCTGAAGCCACCTGATGAAGGTGGCTTCTGTGTTCTGTCACTATTTTACCTCGCGAAAACTTGCGCTGACCTTTTGCAGTTCTTGCTTGAGGGATGCAAATCTTTTTTCTTCTGTCCAAGCCATGATTTGATGAAAATGTGTAGGCGTTTCGACTAATGTCACAATATAAGCGACCTTAATGCCGTCTACTTCGCCTTTGGCATTGAATTGGATGGCCACCTGGTTGTCGACTACAGTACGAATCTGTTTATCAATGGATACATTATCTACTCCCTCTTGAAGGTTTGCTTCAATGACTTGGGCATATTCTTGAAGCGTCAATGAACTGTCTACATCCTGTTTCGATTCTGACAGTACCAATAAATACTTTTCGCGACTACGATTGGAGATTCCTATATCAAGTTCATCGTGAAGGGATGAATCCTTGCTCCAATCCGAAGGGGCCGATATTTGAAACTGTTTATCCTTGCTATAGAAAATTTCTTCGGTAGGCGTTCTTGATGCGATATCGATTATCCCAAAAATCATACCAATGATGGATAAAACGGCTACGATGGAAAAGACAATAGCGAGTACGGTTGTTTGCTTTTTGCTGACGTTGTTCAGATCCTTCACTTTCACGACGTATGTATTCGCTGCCAGGTCGCCTAACCGTTGCTTTTTGTCGGAAGCCAACACACTGATACCGGCTGGCAATCCGCCTAGAAGAAATACATTTGTTTCGAATAGACGAATGAGGGAACGGATAAATGATTTCCATAACCCCGGTGGTCGTCCTTCTGCATTAACAGCAATGATGCGGAACGTAAATTTTCCGATCGTATATCCGGTAAGTCCTTCTAACAGTACATAATAGGAACATAGGATAATTGCGGCTAAGATGAAGAAATAGAGACTGTAGACGTCTTTGGTGATGGAAACCCCAAACGAGAGAAAGCCGGTTAGAAAGCAAGCGAGAAGAATATAATCAAGAACATGGGCTCCCCATCTCATAAAAAAAATCATCGCCCTATCGTACGATTTCGATAAATCTCCCATGTTTTTGGGTGGTTCCTGCTGGGCAAGCGGAGAAAACTCTGTCGGTACCGATGATGATGGTGGTTGTTGCTCCAATTTTGTGCACCTCCTGAAGAAATGTAAACATATTACATTTAACCATTTTGAAAATTGTATTGTCAATTGTAGACGATTAGAATGGGAAAAGATAAGCAAGGCACGTAGCTATCCCATGCAGGGGAGAGGAGAAGAGCATATGGAAATCCACCAAATACCCGAGCAATTGCCATTGATCAAACATTCCAAAGACCTTTGGGGCTCTTTTGCATACAGCAAATGTAAGGATGCATACGGTTATGACAAAAACGGGCTGAAAAGATATGCGCTGATCGTTCAGCTTCAATACGATCAGACTGTCACAGAAGCAGACAAGGAGCTCCTGTACTATTTGATGAGCCAAGAGATTGAGATGCATAAGTTCCATCCGTATCAGGGATTACATGAATCGATGGACATCGTGGCTTACCTGTTGGCGAAGTATAAGGATGTTACCCATATCCCTCTGTTTGAGCAGGCAAAATTAAGCAATTTTGATACCTATTATGGTTTTGATACCGAGTATATCATTTCAGCGGGGATTGAAGAGGCGATCACGTATATTGAAGAGAACGATCTGTACCGAATCAGCTCTTTCTTTCAGAATAAGAAAGAGGAGCTGGCAACGATGTATTCGGCTGAACATATGGAGCGATGGTTTCAATCCAAGGCGAGGAATTACCCCGCCAATCCCGAGGATGAGTCCTTGATTACGTTAATGGACAGAGCATGTGATTTCGGTAACATGGCAGAAGCCAGAAAATTACTGGAGAAGCTAGAGGAGCAGCTCGGCTCTGACAAAAAGAACTATTCTCTGCTGTATCATCAGGCAAAACAATTGGAAGAGTACGACAAGGCACTTCACTACCTCACACTAGATCTCCCGGAGCAGGAAGATTCGTTTGACAAGGTATTCCTTTGGTTAAAAATCGCCGAAATCCATTTGCTCAAACAGGATTTGCTCCAGGCTTTTGCGAGCGTCAAGCAGTGCGAACCAGAGCTCAAACTCTTTTCTTCCTGGAGGAGTGCCGGTTTGGGCAGAAGCTTGAGCGAGACCTTGTTGGATATCAGCTGGAAGGCAAAGGATAGTAACGAGGTTTTGGCTAGAGAAGCGTACCACTGGGCTGATCAGATGTTGAAAGCGACAAACAACTACAGCAAGAACGTTTTGAGAAAGGCGCACCAGTGTGCCAAGGTGCTGCAACTCAAACAGGATAAAAGGCTGTACAGTAAAAAGGTTGCGATAGAAGCCAGACGAATCAACAGAATGCTTAGATGACTTTCATAAAAAAAATACCCACGCAGGAGCGACTTTGCTGTATCTTTAATCTGAGCAATATTTCCTATCATTATATGATCCCATTTTCCCCTGTTAGCCAACCTCAATACGCTTCCAGTCATCGATAGAAAGGCTACGCTCCATGTTTCCTTCATGAATGTCATTTTACTTCTAGGCAGGAGATGCGTATGGATTTATTAACGTACAGTCCACTTATCGCAACCAAGCTTCATGTTCCGAAGTATGGTTCGGACTTGTTGCTTCGGCATCAGATATGGAAAGAAATCGATGACGCTGGTGCCGCAAGATTGATTCTCGTGTGTGCGCCAGCCGGTTTCGGTAAAACGACTGCAGTCAGTCAATGGGCGCAAAATTCCGGCAAACCGACCGGTTGGATCTCCCTGGATGAGTCAGATAATGATCCCGTGCGCTTTTGGCGATATTTTGCTAGGGCAATTGGTATGGCACAGGAAGGCGTGGGCAAAGAATCTTCCTCCGTGCTTCACCCACAGTACACGGCTTCTGCTGAACAGTTGATGTCCGTGTTACTCGAAGAAATTGCGGGGTTTGAACGTGATTTTTATCTGGTATTGGACGATTACCACCTCATAAAGGAGCCTTCTATTCATGAAGGATTGCAGACACTGATCCAGCATGCTTCCTTCTATATGCATGTCGTCCTGATTACGAGGGAGGAACCGCCTTTTGCCCTACACCGTTTACGCGTTCGGAAACAGTTGAAGCAACTGGGCTCAGACACGCTTCGCTTCAATGAGGAGGAGTGCCGGCGCTTATTCTGCGAGCAACTGGGTCTGAGTTTGTCAGAACAAGCCATTGGCTTGCTAAGCAAACGAACGGAGGGATGGGTGGCCGGTTTGCAGTTAGCAGCGCTGTCCATGCAAGGAAAGCCCGAAGCTTCTAAGGTCATTCATCATTTTTCCGGTAACGACAAGTACGTCGGAGAATATTTGACGGAAGAAGTATTGAAACGACTTCCAGAAAAGGTTCAGATGTTTTTGCTAAAAACGTCCATACTGCCGCGTCTGACAGGCGATTTATGCGCAGCTGTTACCGGGGAGCCGGACGCTCACGACATCCTTCGCATGCTGGAGCGAACGAATTCATTTGTGATCGCGCTGGATGGCGTAAATGAGTGGTATCGTTATCACCATTTGTTCGCAGAACTTCTACTTTCCCACGTAAGGAAAACATATAACGAACTGCTTCCTGCCCTACATATCTCTGCAAGCTGTTGGTTTGAAAGTCACGGGTGGATCATGGAGGCGACTGAGCATGCGTTTCTCGGAAAAGATTGGAACCGGGCAAGCCGTTTGATCGTCGCACATGCGCCGTGGATGTTGAAACAGTACGAAAATATTACACTGCGCAGATGGATGAAATACTTTGATGCGTCCTGGTTGGAAAGCAACCCCGAGCTGTGCATTGCTTTTGCCTGGCTGCATGCTGTGTCCAATGAAATTGATCAGGCGGAAATCCTCCTTCAATTGGCTGACGAAGCAACTCGGATCAATCATGGGAGCTATGACGACTGCCGCGTAGAAATGTGTGTGCTTCGGGGATATATCGAAGTGATGCGGGGAAATGTAGACCTTTCCCTCAAATACATGGAAGAATCCGTTCACATGAAGCCAAAATTCAGCCGCTACTTCATCGTCGGCATTGAACTGAATTCGGATGAGCCATACGTCCTGCGCAGTCGTGTGGCCTTGAGCGGGTATTTGTCCAATGTGAATGAATATTATCCAAAACTAAGGGCGATCTGGAAGCACAGTGGTCTTGGTATATTGGCCTACGGTTCTATCGTTTTGGGCGAGCTTTATTATGAGCAAAATGATTTTGAGCAGTTGAAATATTACGTACCTCGTGCGATTCAGTTAGGCACGATCTCTTTGAACTTCGGTGTATTGGTCCCGGTTTATCTGACGTTGGCTCGATGGAGAAAAGCAGAGCACCGTAAAGACGAGATGTGGCTGGCCATGGAGGAAATCACTTCGCTATGCCGCCAGCATGAAGCGCCTCCTCATTGGATGTCTTTTGTAGAAACGTTCCGCGTCCGATTATGGATTGAAGAAAATCGACGGGAAGAAATAGAAAAATGGGCCGAGCCCTATGCGAAAATGAATGTAGATATTGTCGCTTCCCGGCATGAATTTGAGCGAATGACGTTGGCCCGGGTATACCTCTATTTAAAAAACGACAGTGCAGCCATTATGCTGCTAACCAGCTTAAAGCACGAGGCGGAAATAAAGGATCGACTCGGGAGTCGGATTGAAGCCTTTCTTCTGCTCAGCCAAGCTTACATAATCCAAAAACAGCAGCATGAAGCGATGGAGTGTATGCGCATGGCGGTGACGTTAGCCGCGCCAGAAGGCTATGTACGCACTTTTTTGGATGAAGGCCCTGGCGTTGCCAAAATGCTCTATTCACTCTATAAAAGCAAAAACGTATCCAAGCAAGAGATGGCCTATCTTTCGATGCTGCTCAAAAGTGTGGAGAAGGAATTTCCTACGCTTGATATTCAAATTCGGGTATCTCCTGCATTGGAAAAATTGACGGAAAGAGAGTCGGAAGTGCTGGCACTGATCGGTATAGGGTTATCGAATTCGGATATTGCGGACAAGCTGCATCTCACACTAGGGACGGTAAAGGGGCATGTGCATCAAATTTTTAGCAAGCTCCAGGTGAAAAATCGTGCACAAGCAATCGTCAGATTAAGAGAAAGTGAGATCGACCAGTAGATTCCCCCCGCCCTATACGGTGGGGTTTTTTATTGAAAAAAATCAATCATGAAAAGACATAACTTTAGTTAGTATTTTTTGCAAAAGACTGTTGTTAACATATTTTTGTTTCACCTAGATGTTTTTACTGGGGGAGTGTGTCGACAGTAGGGGGAGTTGAAATGAAGAAGGAAGGAGGACAACGTTATTGATGAAAAGAATGATGGCTCGTTTGTTGGTATTTACTTTGCTGTTTGCAATTGTCCAACCTATGCTTATTCTAGAAAAAGCCAACGCAGAAGTTCAAGATGTGATTAGAGTAGAGGCAGACAAGTTCGTGGATGCGTATGGTGCCTATCCTGATGGTTTGGATTACCAAGGAGTTCCGAACACGTTGATCGTCGGCTACGCGCGAGACTCTGGTGGGGATTATGGGGCTGCGAATGCTGCTCTACGTTTTGACCTGAGCGGCGTGAAAAGTGAGAGGAAAATTCAGTCTGCTGTCCTGAAAATCTATGTGCATACGGTAGAAGCAACAGGCGGAGATATGCCTTTCATTGATCTTTGGGGCTCGTTTGATGACAATTGGAACGATGATTTTACGGCTGTGCTGCCCTCTTATCAGGAAAGAATCATAACAAATGAGTTTATTCCTACTAATTTCACAGGTTGGAAATCGTTTGATGTAACCAGCTTTGTCATGAGTAATATTCCAGACAAAAAAGCTACCTTTGTTTTAAGAGGAAGACAAACAGCACCACCTGTTCCTGCCTTGTATCAGCCTCAAATTATTTTCTACGACAAAAGAAATGTTAACTATGCTTCTCAGCTAGAAATCACGTATGCTCCTAACACTCCACCAACCGATATCCTCTTATCGTCCAATTCGATTCCCGAGAACAATCAAATAGGAGCGGTAGTTGGTACGCTTTCGGCAGTAGATCCTGATCAAGGAGACACCGTTACGTTCAGTATTCAAAACACTACGGTTCCATTTACTGTTGACGGAAATCAACTGAAGGCGACAGAAACGTTTGATTTTGAAACGAAATCGGATTACGCTGTACCGATCACTGCAACAGACTCGGCTGGCAATATATTCACCAAGGCGATGACCATCCAGGTGACGGATGTAAATGAGCCACCTACGACAGCAACGGTTACCATCAATGGCGGTGCTGCCGTTACGAATTCAGCAAATGTGACGCTCACCATGACCCATGATGATCCCGACGCTGCCAAGCCCGAGTACCGTTTGGCGAATGTAGAAGGTGGTCCTTGGAGCGAATGGAAAATGATTGAGACGCCTGTTACCTGGAGCCTCCAAGCAGGAGAAGGGACCAAAACGATCTTCATGGAGCTGCGTGACGGAACAGGAACTGTCCTGAAAGCGCAGGATAGCATTGTGCTGGATATAACACCTCCGGCAGGGACTATCGAGATCAATAACGGGAACGTAGCCACTTCATCAGAAAAGGTGGAGCTTACCATTCAGGGAAGTGATGCGAACGGCCCGGTAGAAGTGATGTTGTCGAATGATAACAGCTTTACAGGCAGCTGGATACCTGTTCCTGTCAACAACAAGCTGGAATGGAACTTGGCTAGTGGAGACGGACAAAAAACAGTCTACGCGAAGTTCCGTGATGGTGCAGGGAATATGTATTATACATCTGGTACCATCGTGTTGGACAAAACGCCACCTGTTGTTACAGGGGTAGCGAATGGCAGCTTCTACACGGCAGATGTCACACCTGTCTTCGACGACGGCACAGCAACATTGAATGGTGCTCCTTTTACCAGTGGCACGAAGGTGAGTGTGGAGGGCAAGTATACGCTGGTAGTGACGGATACAGCAGGGAATACGACTACGGTAACCTTTACCCTGGATAAAACCGCGCCGACTGGAACACTTGCGATCAATAACGGAGCCACTCATACGAATAACCAGGATGTCATTTTGCAAATCGATGCCACTGACGTGTCCAGCAAGGTGAAAATGAAGCTGTCCAACGATAACATGAGCTGGAGTGCGCTAGAGGATGTGGCGACCGCCAAGGCTTGGAAGCTAACAAATGGAGATGGACAGAAAACGGTCTATCTACAGTTGATCGACGAAGCTGGCAACTCCCATGATTTACAGGCATCGATTACACTCGATACGGTTGCACCTGCTATCACAGGGGTAGAGAACAACAAGCTGTACAATCAGAGTGTGACAATCAGCTTCAACGAAGGAAAGGCGACCTTGAACGGAAAGACGATAGCGGACGGAGAAATCGTCAATGACGATGGCACTTATACGCTGATTGTCACGGATGAAGCGGGCAATACAGCAATGGTTGCATTTTCGATTGATCAAACGAAGCCGTCGGGCAGTCTCAAGATCAATGGTGACGCCGATTATACCAATACACTAGCAACCACATTACAAATTGCCGTTACTGATTTCAGCAATGAACTACAGATGCGCTTTTCCCATGATACGAGCGATCCAGCCAATTGGACTTCTTGGGAAACGCTGACCACAACAAAGGCATGGACCTTGCTGACTGGAGACGGAACCAAGTCGGTTTCCATGGAAGTGAAGGACAAAGCAGGGAATATTGCCAGCTTTACCGATGAGATCACACTCGATATGACCAACCCTACGGGGGCTTTTGAGATCAATCAAGGTCAGTCGTATACCAACACGAGCAAGGTTACGTTGAGTGTGGAGTCGGCTGATGCTCATGGTGTGGAAATGCGCTTGTCGAATGACAACCTGACGTGGAGCGATTGGAAAACAGCGCCGACGAAAGGGGACGTTCCATGGGAGCTGAGCGGTGGCGATGGAACCAAAACGGTCTATCTGGAGCTAAGAGATCCGGCCGGAAACCAATTGGCCCTTCAAAAGCAAATCACGCTGGATTCCGCTGGACCAGTTGTTACAGGAGTCACTCAGGATGGTGTCTATGCGAGCGACGTAACGATTACCTTCAATGAGGGAACAGCATTACTAAACGGCAATCCGTTTACGAGCGGTTCTGTCGTCACTGCGGAAGGATCGTATGAGCTGGTCGTCACGGATGATGCACAAAATCGTACGACGATCCGTTTCACGCTGGATAAAACACCACCAGCTGGAACGCTCAGCATCGATAACGGAGCCGAATTTGCGAAAACAGAAGACGTTATATTGCAACTCACTGCGTCAGGCAATACCGACGACATTGAAATGGCGATCTCTGACGCCGATGACAATTCGGGTACGTGGGAGCGTTTTGCGGAATCAAAAGCATGGAAGCTGGCTGATGGCAGCACAAACGGCACCAAAACGGTTTATGTCAAGCTGCGGGACAAAGCGGGGAACGTCACAAAGCTAAGTGATACGATTGTACTGGATGTGTTGGCGCCGACTGGATCTATCACGATCAATAACGGAGACAATTCCACCAAGTCTCGTGATGTTACGCTCGCCATCACAGCGAACGACAGTACGAGTGATGTACAAATCCGCTTCGCAAATGGTGACAACGACTGGAGCGATTGGGAGGCAGTAACTGCGACCAAAGCATGGCAGTTGAAGTCCGGTGATGGAACCAAGACTGTCGAGATGCAGATCACAGACAGGGCAGGGCATATTACAACCGTTTCCGATACGATCGAGCTGGATGCAGATGCGCCTGTTGTTACTGGAGTCGAGGACAAAGGTATTTACAAAGATGACGTGACCATCACATTCAACGAAGGAACTGCGACGTTGAACGGTGCTCCGTTTGCAAGTGGCGACCGGGTAACAAGTGAAGGTAAGCATGAACTACGGGTTGTAGATGCTTCCGGTAACGAAATCAAGATCACGTTTACTTTGGATAAAACAGCACCAACAGGAACGTTCGTCATCAACAATGATGATCGTCTAACCAGCTCCACCAGCGTGAGACTGCATGTTACTGCTTCGGACAATTTGGGAGATGTCGAGATGCGTATCTCCAATGACCAAGGCAAGTGGAGCAGCTGGGAAAAAGTGACGGGAACAGTACCGTGGAACTTGCCGTATGGCAATGGGATGAAAAAGGTTCTGATCCAGCTTCGCGACCAGGCAGGAAACACCGTTGAACTGGAAGATTCCATTGAGCTATACGTGCCAAATGTGCCGAATCCACCAACAGGAGAGCCGGTGACCGGGGTTGAGTTGGAGGAAGAGCAGTTAACATTGCGTGTTGGCGATACAGAAAGCCTTCGAGCCACTGTAAAACCAACGAATGCCACCAACAAACGGGTCAAGTGGGAAAGCAGCGACTCTGAGATCGTCGAGGTAGATGAGGATGGCAAGATCAAGGCAGTAGCTCCTGGGACTGCGACGATTA
Source organism: Brevibacillus schisleri (assembly GCF_055685845.1). Lineage (NCBI taxonomy): Bacteria > Bacillati > Bacillota > Bacilli > Caryophanales > Paenibacillaceae > Brevibacillus > Brevibacillus schisleri. The sequence goes on along the minus strand of NZ_JBVNDM010000001.1, from coordinate 5,903,023 downwards.
CAGTGACGACCGTAGACGGGAACAAAACCGATTCGATGGAAGTAACCGTTAAAGAAATACCCACCTTCCAGTTGGAAACAAACGAACCGTCCTTCTGGATTAAGCCGAGAGTAACCACAACCTTACGAGTTTATAAGGTAGAAGGCAAAAAACGCAAAGACATCACGCGAGACAAAAATGTTGAGTACGACACGGAAAACGGTTTGGTTACCGTCAAGCAGGGTCGCATTACGGCAGGCAAAGAAGAGGGAGAAGACATCGTTACCGTTCGCTATATGGGCGAGGAACTGGAGATTCCAGTGACGGTTTCTACGAAAACGATTCGTTCGTTGACGACCTCCTTCAAGGATTTGGTGCTGGAGCTCGATGAGGAGAAGCAGCTAACGCTGACAGCCGTCTTCAATGACAAGAACACCGAAGAGGTGACAGGGAAAGCAACTTGGTCCTCTAGCGACGAAGAGGTCATCGAGGTAACAAAAGAGGGAAAAGTGACAGCGCTGGCTTCCGGGAAGGCTGTCATTACTGCGAAATACGGCGGTAAAAAGGTAACTAATCGTGTGCTCGTCGTAGAGGAAAAGAAAGTGAAAGATTTGCGAGTATCACGCTCTTCGCTGCGCTTGGAGGCAGACAATACTGGAGAGATCGTCCTGTACGCGGTCTATGAAAATAGATACGAGGAGATCGTTACCAAGGATGCCGAATGGACAGTGGAAGATCCTGAGATTGCGACTGTAGAAAATGGTGTCGTGACCGCACTGGAATCTGGTAAAACAACCATTACAGTGGAATACGGCGGCGAGACTATTACGATTAACATTACGGTCTGGTAAATGAAAAGGGGCTGTTCAATCTACTGTGGAGGGCAGCCTCTTTTCCATTCTGTTTAAAAGGTGAAGAAATATGGAAAATGCACTCCTTGCTTTTGCAAGTAGCATCTTGATTGGGGCCATTTTTTTTGGGATCTTATGGTGGGAAGGCTCGTGGTTCAGTCTTCGGTTTACGAAGTGGTACTTTAGTATTTTATTTGCAGTCTCGATAGTAGTAGGAGGGTATACCCTTTTTCAAGGTTAATGGAAAAATAGACATGTTCTGCCTTCTCAGGTATCGATGAATTTCTACACAAGTCTACCCGAGAAGGTAAGCATGTCTATTTTTGTTTTATGATAAATCAATGTCAACGCTAATAATTGACATAAAATTCGGATGTGATATAATGCCTGTAACTGGTAAATCATTACATTTATTCTCTTAAAAGGTAATTTTTCTAAAAATCCCCCTATTCCTAGTAGAATCTGAACCTGCTTTTCCACTTCATAGGTGTTTCATACTTAACTGTATTCAAAACACTACTCCACTTTTCACGAATTCATAGCAATTCAATTCACTTACCTTCCCTTTCACATCTCGTTTGTAGCCGCTTTGAACATGCCCTGTAAAATTTGGACGCAACATGTTTTTTGGTCAACTATTCTGGCCTTTTTTGACGCTGCTTACTTGCTTCACCTAAACGAATCGGGTGTCCGGTCTTTAACGTGGACGATTCGATGAGTCAACGCCTACTTAGTAAAGGAGGGGGAGGCTTACCGACCAATATCCATTTTAAAAGTCTGTCAAGCAGAGCGGGTGAGGAACTTTATAATTTTAGAGGGTTCCCCCTTCATTATCAAGCTCAAAAAGGGAGGACAACCATGGCCATGAAAGATCATGTGAATCAAATGGCAGAAGAGGCTCCATTGCTGCAGCTTCCGTTTGATTTCCCGAGACTTAAGGATGCTCGTTATGAAGAAGAGACGCAATCGATTGATCTGTCAAAAACGGTTGGGGAGAAAGCAAGATTACTTTGCATGCGGGAAGAGACTGACATGTTTACGCTACTCTTAGCTGCATACCATAGCTATCTTTACAGATATACCGGGCAAAACGACATTCGGGTCGGTGCGATAGCGAGTGATGGCCCTACCTTTTTTGCAAGTCGAGTGATTGCTGGTGGAACAACGAATTTTAAGCAGCTGTTGAACGAAATCAAAGAGAATAGGGTGGAGGAGAAGCTTGCTAGCAGCTCCGAAACTACGAAATTATTTCATACCTTTTTACGAGTAGGAAAAGCCGCGGATGACGATAACAAACTTTTTGTCGACTCCCAAATAGCAAATGTAGTGCTGCGTGTTAATGTCGAAGAGGCTGAGGGAATGCACATAACATTTACATATAATTCCTTTTTGTTTGCACAGCAAACGATACGACGAATGATCGAGAACTTTTGCAACTGGATCGAACAAGTAATCACTCATGTCGAAACGCCTATCGATTTATTGAGACTGATAACCAAAAACCAAGAGAAGGAACTGGTAGACGAGTGGTGCAGGAATGATGAACCCTCGAATGTTCCTGACACAATCTTGACCGCCTTTGATTTCCAAGCCAATCAGAATCTCGATGCCATTGCACTCGTGTTTAAGCAAGAGAAGATGACCTATAGGGAATTGGATATCCGCTCAAATCAATTAGCGAATTACCTCCGAAAGATTGGGGTAGCGACTGAAGTGCTGGTGGGAATATGCCAAGAGCGTTCCATTGAAATGCTCGTGAGCATCTTGGGTGTGTTGAAAGCAGGAGGCGCTTATGTACCGATCGATCCTGCTTATCCTGTTCAAAGACTCCACTATATTATGGAGGATGCGGCTTTACAAGTAGTGATTGCGGATAAAGCGTCCGCGACGAAAGTGCCAGACGGAATAAAAGTAGTTAAATTATCGGATTATTGCGAAATTTTGTTGAATGAAAGCACGGAGCCCCCTGAGATCGAAGTAAACGGCCACAATCTTGCTTACGTCATCTATACCTCCGGTTCGACAGGAAATCCCAAGGGGGTAATGATTGAGCATCATTCTGTTATGAATTTTCTTCAAACGCTGGAGAGTCGTAGTCCTCTTTTACATACGGACAGGCTTTTGCAAAAAACGTCTGTTTCCTTCGATGCTTCTGTTTGGGAACTCTTTTGGTGGATGTTAAAAGGTGCTAGCCTGTACATCCTCCCGAACAGCGATGAGAAAGACCCCGCCTTACTTGTGAAAGCTGTCGAGGCGCATCGAATTACCCACCTTGAGTTTGTGCCGTCTATGTTGAAAGCCGTATTGGATTATATAGAAAATCAGGATTCTTCTTCTGCGTTATCCTCCTTGAAATACGTCACAGTTGGAGGGGAAGTGCTTCCGCCTCATGTCGTTACAAAGTGTACCGATCTATTGACCATTCCGCATGGTACAAGCTTATACAACACGTATGGGCCGACAGAGACAACAGTCGAGGTTGCTAGCTTCCAATGCCATCGAGGTGAAACGCACACGCAAATACCCATTGGAAAACCGAATGCCAATACACAGTTGTACGTGTTGAACGAGCATTTACAAATTCAACCTGTCGGAGTTGCCGGAGAACTGTATGTCGGCGGATCAGGCGTAGCAAGAGGTTACTTGAACCGTCCTGAATTGACAAAGGAACGCTTCATTTCCAACCCGTATTGTCCAGGATCAGACTCGCGTTTGTATCGAACGGGAGATTTGGTTCGGTACTTGGTCGACGGAAACTTGGAGTATATCGGGCGCAATGACAGTCAGGTAAAAGTGAGAGGGTACAGAATTGAGCTGGAGGAAATTGAAGTCACGTTAGGCAATCATTCGACTGTGGAACAAGCAATCGTTGTGGCGAAAAAAGACGCCTATGATAATAACAAGCTGATCGCTTATGTGATCGGGTCTGGAACGGTAACAGAATGGCGTGATTATTTGAAGGCTCAGCTTCCAGAGTTTATGGTTCCAGCGTATTTTGTGAAAATGGATGCTTTCCCGCTTACTCCCAGCGGAAAAATTGATCGTAAGTCACTGCCAGAGGTAGGCAATAGTCGCCCGCATGTTTCGACGGAATATGTAAAACCGGAAACGGAATGGGAAACGAAGCTCTTGGATATTTGGCTGGATTTGTTCGGATACGATGAGATTGGAGTCGAGGATCATTTCTTTGAATTAGGCGGACATTCGCTGTTGGGGACTCAGGTGATTGCGAGAATCCGTGCTCTTTTCAAGAAAGAGATTCCGTTGTCTGCTCTGTTTGCCTATCCGACGATTCGGAGCATCGTGCCGATCATAACTGCCGCAGATGAGGTAAATGTAGTCGATGCATTCCCTGCCATCAAGAGGGTATCACGAGATCGCGAATTGCCGCTTTCTTATTCGCAAGAAAGAGTGTGGTTTTTAGAACAGTTAAGCGCCAATAACTTGGCTTATATTTTTCAAGCCACAATGAAAGTGCGTGGGATGCTGGAGCTTTCCATTCTTAATAAATGCTTTACGGAGCTTGTGCGCAGACATGAAATATTCCGAACCGTTTTTCATGAGAAAAATGGACAGCCCTATCAGGTGATCTCTGAACCATTCGATGTGGAATTGCCTGTTGTCGATGTTTCGCACCTACCTGAGAGTGATCGTGCTACTGAAGTCCAAAGACTCATTCAGATGGAGATCAAAAATCCGATTGATATCGCGAAGCTGCCATTAGCGCGCTGGATTGTTTACAAGATTTCTGAGTGGGAGTCTGTCATTTTGTTTGTGGAGCATCATCTGATTCATGATGGATGGTCATTCCGCAAATTTTTAAAAGAGCTGTTTACGCTGTATAGTGCCTATCTTGAAAATAAGCCGTCTCCATTGGCTGAATTGCCGATTCAATTCGCAGACTATTGCGTATGGCAAAATGAGCTGTTTAAGCGTGGCAAGGAAAACAAGCAATTAACGTACTGGAAGAATCTACTGGAAGGGGCCAATGGGATTCTGGAATTGCCCACTGATCGGCCACGGCCAGTCAATCAAACCTTTCACGGGAATATGTTCACCCAATTAATACCGGAGGAACTGTATCTTCAACTGCGTGATTACTGCATGAAAACAAACACGACCTTATTCATGGTCATGATGGCTGCGTTTCAAACCTTGCTTCATCGTTATTCCAATCAAGAAGACATTATTGTTGGCTCGGGTATCGCGAATCGACGTTGGAAAGACACGGAAGAATTGATCGGGATGTTTGTGAACAATATTGTGATCCGTCAGCAATTTACCGACAATATGACGTTCCGGGATGTATTGCAAGACGTGAAGAGGTCAGCCCTGGAAGCGTACGAGAATCAAGAAATTCCTTTTGATCAAGTAGTCGATGCCTTAAAACTGAAGCGTGATCAAAGCCGCAACCCTCTTTTCCAAGTCATGTTTAGTTTCCAGGATGCAAAAGTCACTCATCTCCCTGTATCCAATCTGAATATTCAACTCACCGAAGGCATTAGCAACGGATCGGCCAAATTTGATATCAACGTCGTAGTGACGAATCATGAGGAGCTCGCTTCTTCCCTTTTAACAAAGGATGAATACGGAAGTATAAGCCTTGACTGGGAATACAATACGGATTTGTATGACGAATCTACCATGCGCCGCATGTTTCATCATTATATTGAATTACTGCAAAGCGTTCTGACGCACAGTGACCGGAAACTTCATTCCATGCCTATGCTGACCGCTTCTGAGAAGAACCAAATTCTCCAAGAGTGGAATGACACGGCTGTTGCGTTTGAGGATCAGAAAACACTCCATCAAATCTTCGAGGAGCAAGCTGCCCGGACACCAGAGCGAATGGCGGTTGTATTCGGTAACGAGCAATGGACCTACAGGCAAATAAACAACCGGGCAAACTTCCTGGCAAGCAAATTACGAAATCTGGGAGTGAAGCCGGATACATTAGTAGGGTTAATGAGTGAGCGTTCTCCCGACATGATGATTGGTATTCTTGCCATTCTAAAAGCGGGTGGAGCGTATATGCCGATGGACACAGCGGCTCCAAAAGAAAGACTGTCCTATATTCTCCAGGATAGCGATACGAAGGTCGTCGTCATACAAGAGAAATTCAAGACAGCGATTGATTTCAATGGCCCCGTCCTGTTATTGGAAGAGAATAGGCCGGATCAGGATGAAGAATGCAATAATCTGGAGTCCGTTTCTCATTCAAAAAATTTGGCGTACGTCATCTATACCTCAGGTTCGACGGGAGCACCAAAAGGAGTCATGATCGAGCATAGCTCGGTCGTCAATCGGATGAACTGGATGGTCCATCGCTACCCCATGAACGAGGATGACACCATTTTGCAAAAAACTCCCTATTGTTTTGATGTTTCCGTAACGGAATTAGTCCTGTGGTTTTTCACTGGCAGCAAACTATGTTTCCTCGCTCCCCAAGCAGAGAAAGACCCGGAGGTTATTGTCAAAACAGTTGCTCAGCACCAAGTAACCTATATTCATTTTGTTCCCTCTATGCTCAGCATCTTTTTAGACCATATGGAAAACGTGGATTGCGCAGAGGAAATCAAAAATTTACAGCGAGTTTATACGACTGGGGAAGCTCTGAGTACGGAACAGGTTCAACGTTTTCATCGGTTAATCGGGCAACGGAATCAGACGACTCTCACTAATCTGTATGGTCCTACGGAAACGACCATTGAAGTGACCTACTATGATTGCCAGGCCGATAGCGAGGTAATCCCCATTGGGAAGCCTATGGATAATATTCAAGCTTACATCCTCAATAAGGAAGGGGACCTGCAACCAATAGGCGTGATGGGTGAATTGGTTATTGGGGGCATTGGACTTGCACGAGGGTATATCGGAAAGCCCGAGTTAACAGCTGAACGTTTTGTCCCGAATCCTTTTGGCAATCCATCTGAAAGGCTGTACAAGACAGGTGACTACGCGAGGTGGATGCCAGACGGCAATATGGAGTACATCGGGCGTATGGATAATCAAGTGAAAATTCGCGGTTATCGGATTGAACTAGGTGAAATTGAAGCGGTTATGAGGAAGCAGCAGGGGGCAGGAGAAGTTGCCATCATTGCCCACGAATATGAGCCGGGGGACAAGCGATTAATTGCTTATTACAGTGGGGCATCAGAGGTCGAGACGTTAAAAAGCCATTTACAGAAGCAGTTACCGCCTTATATGATTCCTTCTTATTTTGTACGGGTGGAGAAAATGCCGCTCACCTCGAGTGGCAAATTGGATCGTAAAGCTTTGCCACTGCCTGAGATCCACATTGTAAGTCATCACTACACAGCGCCTCGAAACTCAACGGAAGAATTGCTCGCTCTCATATGGAGTGAAATTTTAAAAGTAAATCAAATTGGGGTATTTGATTCGTTCTTTGAATTGGGCGGACATTCCCTGTTGGCAACACAGGTTGTATCGCGCATACGAGATGTGTTTGGTCAACATCTACCTCTCCGAGCGATCTTTGATTGCCCAACCATTGAGGGCTTGGCTAAGCGGCTAACCGAATTGCGACAAGGCGAGAAAATGGTTCAATTGCCTGCGCTCCTGCAAGTGGATAGAACGGAACCGATCCCGTTATCTTTTACGCAGCACCGATTGTGGTTTTTTGACCAACTCGAGCCAGGAAGCAACGTCTATAACATTCCTTATGTATGGCGCTTAAGCGGTTCATGGGATGTTGCGGGATTAGAAAAAGGATTGAACCAATTGATTGAGCGTCATGAAATGCTTCGTACTGTTTTCGCAAAACAAAATGGCGTCCCTGTTCAACTCGTCAAGCCGCATCAGCCAAGAGCACTACCCGTCATTGATGTAAGCAGCCTCTCTGCGGATGAAAGAGAAAAGCAGGTCCAGCATTGTATTCAACGGAGTGCTGATCGCGTATTTGACTTGAGTCAAGGACCGTTGATTGAAGCCGAGCTGATTAAGCAGGATGAATCGGCGTATGTTCTGCTTTGTACCGTCCACCATATTGTCTTCGATGGCTGGTCAGAGGATATCTTGTTGGACGAGTGGATGGCATTTTATGAAGAAGCAGTCAGCGGAACGCCTGCCGATCTGCCACCGTTATCCATTCAATACGGGGACTTTGCTGTGTGGCAAAGACAATGGCTATCAGACGAGACGATGAAAGAGCAAGTGGCTTATTGGGAAAAGGAGCTTGCAGACGAGCTTACGGTGCTTCAGTTGCCATTCGATCGTCCACGGCCAGCCATTCAAACGTATGCAGGGGACATGCAGCATATCGATTTGGCCCCTTCATTACTAGAAAAACTAAAAGCTTTCAGCAAGCAAGAGAGTGCTTCCCTGTTCATGACATTGCTTGCCGCCTATCAGAGCTTTCTCTCTCGCTATACCGGACAAACCGACATTTTAGTAGGAAGTCCGGTTGCGAATCGCACGCGAAAAGAAATGGAAGGGGTAATCGGGTGCTTTGTAAACACGCTGGTTTACAGAGTGAACGTCGAAGACAATCCAAGCTTCAGGCAATTGGTCGCCCAAGTCAAAGAAAAAACATTGCGCGGGCAAGAAAATCAGGATGTGCCCTTTGAAAAAATCGTAGAGGTCCTTCAGCCAGAGCGAAATGCAAGTTACACACCTGTCTTCCAAACGATTTTTACGATGCAGACCCACCTGAGAGACGTAAAGCAATGGCCAAATCGAACCATTGAGCCAGTGAAAAGTACCATCAAGGTTGCCAAATTTGATCTGTCCATTTCCATAGAAGTCAATTCAGAGCACTCGTTGACGATTTCATTTGGCTACAATACAGACTTATTTCATCCGTCCAGCATAGAACGAATGATCGGACATTTTGTGAATTGGCTCGAACAAGTGACGGCATATCCTGAGGAATCAATAGAAGGCTTGCGATTAATTTCAGAAGAGGAAGAAAAACAACTGCTGGAAATGTGGAGTAATCATTAGGAGGTGCTGTATGCAAGATTCCATTACCGCATTATTGGAAGAACAAGTGGAACTTCATCCTGATGCCATTGCATTGGTATACAAAGATGCAACCCTTACCTACAAGGAGCTTAACAGCAGAGCGAATCAATTGGCGCATTATTTACAATCGTGCGGGGTTGGAGCAGAGAGCCGAGTTGGCCTGTACATGGATCGCTCGTTTGAAATGATCATCAGTATGGTTGCTATTTTAAAGGCAGGCGGGGCTTATGTCCCGCTTGACCCTGCCTACCCTGAGCAACGATTGCTTTATATGCTGCAAGATGCAAGCATTTCCATTGTGCTGACACAAGAAAGCATGGTGTCCAGACTGCCGGACGGATTGAAAATCGTTTGTCCCGATCTGGACGCGAGCAGGATCAGCAACGAATCAGATGCGAATGTAGGCGGGAGCACGACCTCGGAAAGCCTAGCCTATTTGATGTATACGTCTGGTTCGACAGGAAATCCCAAAGGGGTGCTCATCCCTCATCGTGGGGTGATCCGACTTACGAAGCATGCTTCTTATGTAACCCTCACACCGAAAGAAACCATGCTGCAACTCGCATCGATTTCCTTTGATGCGGCGACCTTCGAAATCTGGGGGAGCCTGTTAAATGGCGCGAAATTGGTGATTTATCCATTTCACGGTCTGTCTCTGGAAGAGTTGGGACAAGTGCTGCGTGAAGAAAAAATCAGTACGCTATGGCTTACCGCAGGCGTTTTCCATCAAATGATCGATTACCGCATCGAAGATTTAAAAGGAGTGCGTCAATTGCTGACTGGCGGCGACATCGTGTCCGCCAAGCATGCGCAGCGAGCTTTAGACATGTTACCAGAGACACTGGTGATTAATGGGTATGGCCCGACAGAAAACACGACATTTACTTGCTTTTATCACATAACACAGAAGAGCGAGATTCAACATTCTGTTCCGATCGGTCGACCCATCAATGATACGGAGGTCTTTATCCTAAACGATAAGCAAAAGCTCGTTCCTGTTGGTCTTGTGGGCGAATTATATGTGGGGGGAAAGGGACTGGCTTTCGGATACTGGAATCGTCGGGAGTTGAATCAAGAGAAATTTATTCCGCATCCCTTTCAACAAGATTCTGAAGCGAGATTATACAGAACAGGCGATCTGGTGAAATTTGTGCCAGGGCGAGGAATCGAATTTATCGGTCGAAAAGATAATCAAGTAAAAATAAGAGGAAACCGGATTGAGCTCGGTGAGATTGTAGCTGTTCTCAACCAGCATGAGAGTGTAAGGGAGGCCGTCGTCCTTGTACATGAATATGGATCAGATGATAAACGTCTGATTGCTTATATCGTGGGAGACGGGGATGTCGATGAGTGGAAACGGTATGCGAGTGAACAATTGCCGCCTTATATGGTCCCTTCCTATTTTGTGAAAATAGACGCTTTCCCGCTTACAGCCAACGGGAAGGTAGACCGTCAAGCATTGCCGTTGCCAGAAATACGCACGACGAAGGATGAATTTGTCGCACCACGTACGGATACAGAGAATCGGATCGCAGAGATTTGGCGGGAAATAGTAAAGGTGGAGCGTCTTAGCATCCATGACTCCTTTTTCGATTTGGGCGGACACTCGTTGCTTGCGACGCAGGTCATATCCCGCTTGCAGGATGCCTTTCATCTGTCGATCCCGTTGCGCGTCTTGTTTGAATGCCCGACGATTGCAAGCCTAGATGCTAAAATCATGGAGCTTGTCCGGGATGGAAAAAGAGAACGGACACCAGCTATTGCGAGAGTCTCTCATCGGGACAAGCTGCCGTTATCGCATGCTCAGCAGCGTCTATGGTTTTTGCATCAGTTGGAGCCGGAGAGTACGGCTTATAACGTTCCTCACATGTGGCGGTTAACAGGAAAATGGGATGTGCATGCACTGGAAACGGGATGGAACGCGCTACTGCAACGCCATGACATCTTGCGCACAGTGATTGCGAATGAAGGGGGTCAACCTTTTCAGGTCATTGAACCCCATGTGTATCAAACGTTACCAGTGATTGATCTACGAGATCGACCTGTTGCCGAAAAAGAAGAGCAAATCCAGGGCTATATCGAACAGGAAGCGGATAAAAGATTTGATCTACAGCGAGGGCCTTTGATTCAAACCAGGTTAATCATCGTTGAAGAGGATCAGTTCCTTTTGCTGTGCACGATGCATCATGTCATTACGGATGGCTGGTCAGAGGATATCTTATTGGAAGAATGGCTGGCCCTATACGAGGAAGCAGAGAGTGGAACACGTGCGGAGCTGCCAGAATTGCCGATTCAATACGCGGATTTCGCGGTATGGCAGCGCGAATGGCTGACGGATGAGGTGATGGGCCAACAACTGGATTATTGGAAAGTGGAGCTATCTGGGGAGCTTCCTGTCTTGCAATTGCCGATTGATCGACCGAGACCAAGCATTCAGACCTATGCCGGAAGTATGCACAAGATTGTACTGGCATCCGAATTGCTTGAAAAGCTGAAATCGTTCAGTCGGCAAGAGAATACGACTTTATTCATGACCCTGTTGGCGGCTTACCAAGGCTTTTTAGCCAGATATACCGGACAGACTGATATTTTGGTGGGCAGCCCCATAGCGAACCGAAATGTAACGGAAATCGAAGGCTTGATTGGCTTTTTTGTCAATACGCTCGTCTACCGGGCAAACCTCCAAGACAATCCAACGTTCAAGCAATTACTTGCCCAAGTAAAAGAAAAAGCGCTACAGGCACAGGAGTACCAAGATGTCCCGTTTGAAAAAATCGTAGAAATACTACAACTGGAACGCAATACAAGCTACTCCCCAGTATTTCAGACGGTGTTCACTTGGGCGGAAATGAAAGCGGATGTCTATCGCACGTCCAGTGGTCAATTAGAGAAAATGCCGGTTCAGATCAATGTGGCGAAATTTGATCTTCAGTTATCCATGGGTGAGTCTGAGGACGGTCTCGTAATGAACATGATCTACAACACAGATTTATTTGATCTATCCACGATTGAAAAAATGACAGATCACTTCGCGCATTGGTTGCACGAGCTTGTAAACGCACCGGATGTGCCGATGGCCTTACTGGAATTGTTGAGCGAGGAGGAGCGTCACAAACTCTTGCTCGAATGGAATCACACCAGGGCTACAGTCTCCACGCAGGATTCCATCCCTACCATATTTGAAGAACAAGTGGAGCTTTATCCTGACGCCACTGCATTAGTATACAAAGGCACTAGCCTGTCCTACAGAGAGCTGAATAGCAGAGCGAATCAATTGGCGCATTATTTACAATCGTGCGGGGTTGGAGCAGAGAGCCGAGTTGGCTTGTACATGGATCGCTCATTTGAAATGATCATCAGTATGGTTGCTATTTTAAAGGCAGGCGGTGCCTATGTCCCTCTAGACCCTGGCTACCCCGAGCAACGATTGTTTTATATGCTGCAAGATGCAAGCATCTCGATTGTACTGACACAAGAAGGCTTGATATCCAGACTGCCAGACGGATTGAAAATCGTATGTCCCGATCTGGACGCTAGCAAGATCAGCAAGGAATCCGATGCTAATCTAGGCGAAAGTACAACTTCAGAAAGCCTTGCCTATTTAATGTATACATCTGGTTCGACAGGAAATCCGAAAGGGGTACTCATCCCACATCGCGGGGTGATCCGCCTTACAAAGCAAGTCTCTTATGTATCACTCACACCGGATGAAACCATGCTGCAACTCGCGTCGATCTCCTTTGATGCAGCAACCTTCGAAATCTGGGGGAGCTTGCTAAATGGCGCAAAATTGGTGATTTATCCATTTCCCAGTCTGTCTCTGGAAGAATTGGGACAGGTGCTGCGTGATGAAGAAATCAGCACGTTATGGCTAACCGCGGGCATCTTTCATCAAATGATCGATTACCGGATCAAAGATTTAATCGGGGTGCGTCAATTGTTGGCTGGTGGCGACATCGTGTCCGCCAAGCACGCGCAACGTGCCTTGGATATGTTACCAGATACAGTGGTGATTAACGGGTATGGCCCGACAGAAAACACGACATTTACTTGCTATTATCCTATAAAAAATAAGAGCGCAATTCAGCACTCCGTTCCGATCGGTCGACCGATCGATGATACAGAGATCTATATCTTAAGCGAAATGTTAAAGGTAGTTCCTGACGGTCTCGTAGGGGAATTATATGTGGGAGGCAAGGGACTGGCTTTCGGATACTGGAATCAACCAGAGATGAACGAAGAGAAATTTATTCCACACCCGTTTCAACAAGACCCCAAAGCGAGGTTATACAGGACGGGCGACCTGGTGAAATATGTGCCGGGGCGAGGAATCGAGTTTATCGGGCGAAAAGATCATCAAGTCAAAATAAGAGGAAACCGGATCGAGCTCGGTGAGATTGTAGCTGTCCTCAGCCAGCATGAGAGAGTAAGAGATGCGCTCGTCCTTGTACATGAATATGGAGCGGATGATAAACGTCTGATTGCTTATATCGCGGGAGACGGGGATGTCGATGAGTGGAAACGGTATGCGAGTGAACAATTGCCGTCTTTCATGGTCCCTTCCTATTTTGTGAAAATGGATGTTTTCCCGCTTACAGCTAACGGGAAGGTGGACCGTCAAGCACTGCCGCTGCCAGAAATGCGCACGATGAAGGATGAATTTGTCGCACCACGTACGGACACAGAGAGTCGGATCGCATCCATTTGGCGTGACGTTTTAAAAACGGAAACGGAATGCTTGAGTATCCACGATTCCTTTTTCGATTTGGGCGGACACTCGCTGCTTGCGACGCAGGTCATTTCCCGCTTGCAGGAAGCCTTCCACCTGTCTATCCCGTTGCGCATCCTGTTTGAATGCCCGACGATCGCAAGCCTAGATGCCAAAATCATGGAGCTGGGCCGGGATGGCAAAAGAGTACGGACACCAGCTATTGCGAAAGCCTCGCATCGAGAAAAGCTACCGTTATCGCATGCCCAGCAGCGACTATGGTTTTTACATCAATTAGAGCCGGAGAGTACGGCATACAACGTTCCTCACATGTGGCGCTTAACCGGGGAGTGGAATGTGCAGGCGCTGGAAACGGGATGGAATGCGTTACTTCAACGTCATGACATCTTGCGCACAGTGTTTTCGAATGAAGGGGGTCAACCTTTCCAGGTCATTGAACCCCATGTGTATCGAACGTTGCCGGTGATTGATCTACGAGATCGATCTGCCGCTGAAAAAGAAGAGCAAATCCACGATACTATCATGCAGGAAGCAGACAGAAGGTTTGATCTACAGCGGGGACCTTTGATTCAAGCCAAGTTAATCGTCGTGGAAGAGGATCAGTTCCTTTTGCTTTGCACGATGCATCACGTCATCACGGATGGCTGGTCAGAGGATATCTTATTGGAAGAATGGCTGGCCTTTTACGAGGCAGCAGAGAGAAGAGGACGTGCGAAACTGGCAGAATTGCCGATTCAATACGCGGATTTCGCGGTATGGCAGCGCGAATGGCTGACGGATGAAGTGATGGGCCAACAACTGGATTATTGGAAAGCGGAGTTGTCCGGAGAGCTTCCTGTTCTGCAATTGCCGATTGACCGACCGAGACCAAGCATTCAAACCTATGCGGGAAATATGCACAAGATGGTGCTGACAACTGAACTGCTTGAAAAGCTGAAAGCGCTCAGTCGGCAAGAGAATATCACCTTATTCATGACCCTGCTGGCCGCTTACCAAGGCTTTTTATCCAGATATACCGGACAAACTGATATTTTGGTGGGCAGCCCCATAGCGAACCGAAACGTAAAGGAAATCGAAGGCTTGATTGGCTTTTTCGTCAATACGCTCGTCTACCGGGCGAACCTCCAAGACAATCCAACGTTCAAGCAATTGCTTGCCCAAGTAAAAGAAAAAGCACTACAGGCACAGGAGTACCAAGATGTCCCGTTTGAAAAAATAGTAGAAATACTACAACTGGAACGCAATACAAGCTACTCCCCAGTATTTCAGACGGTGTTCACTTGGGCGGAAATGAAAGCGGATGTCTATCATTCGTCTAGTGGTCATTTAGAGAAAATGCCGGTTCAGATCAATGTGGCGAAATTTGATCTTCAGTTATCCATGGGTGAGTCTGAGGACGGTCTCGTAATGAACATGATCTACAACACAGATTTATTTGATCCATCCACGATTCAAAAAATGACAGACCACTTCGCGAATTGGTTGCAAGAGCTTGTGAACGCACCGGATGTGCCGATGGCCTTGCTAGAATTGTTGAGCGAGGAAGAACGCCACCAAATCCTCGTGGAGTGGAATGATACAGCAGTCGCCATTCCGGAGAATACATGCCTGCATGATTTATTTATCGAACAAGCAAAAAAGACTCCGGAACTCATCGCAGCTGAATATGGCAGTGAAAAAATTACTTATCAAGAACTGGATAGAC
The DNA here is from genome assembly GCF_055685845.1 of Brevibacillus schisleri. Taxonomy (NCBI): domain Bacteria; kingdom Bacillati; phylum Bacillota; class Bacilli; order Caryophanales; family Paenibacillaceae; genus Brevibacillus; species Brevibacillus schisleri. The sequence continues at coordinate 5,887,776 of NZ_JBVNDM010000001.1, read as the reverse complement.
GTTCTAACCAGTTGGCGCACTACCTGATGATGCTGGGTGTTGGACCCAATACGCCTGTCGGGATCTGTATGAATCGCTCCATTGAGCTTGTCATATCGATCCTCGGCATCGTAAAGGCTGGCGGAGCATTTCTCCCCTTGGATACAGAGATGCCTCAAGCGAGGATGGCGAAACTGTTGGAGGGCTCCAAAACCAACATTTGTATATCTGAACCGGAGTTCATGAACCTGTTTGGACAAGCCACTCATGTTAGATGGATAAATTCCCAAGCGGAAAAAGAAAGAATAGCAAGTATGCCGGAGGGATTGCCGGAGCAAACCGTAAAACCGACAGATTTGGTTTCGATTTATTACACGTCAGGCTCGACGGGAAATCCGAAAGGCGTAGAAAACCACCATTTTGGTTGGGTAAATCGCATGTTATGGATGCAGCGACAACATGGCTTGGAGCAGGGCGAGTCTGTTCTGCAAAAAACAACCTTAACATTTGATGATGCAGCTGTTGAGTTTTTTTGGCCATTGTCTGTAGGGGGACGGATATCACTTTTGGAACCATGGCTGCATCGGGACCCTGAGGCGATTATCCAGGCTGCCATTCACTATCAGGTTGCGTGCATTCAATTTGTACCGAGCATGCTCAATATGTTTGTGGACGCCCTTACGCCAGAGGATGCAGCCAACTTGTACAAATTAAAAAATGTCATCTCCAGTGGTGAGGCGCTATTACCCGAAACAGTAGGCAAGTTCTATCAAATGCTAAATGCCAAACTCCATAATACATGGGGGGCCACAGAAGTATCGATCGACTCCACCCTATACACATGCTCGCCAATGGACGCGTTGGAAAAGGATTGTGTGAGTGTAGGCAAGCCGATTGATAACAACAGAGTTTATGTGCTTGACCAGAATATGAAGGCTGTCCCAATTGGCGTCATCGGCGACCTGTATATTGGTGGCCTTGGATTGGCCAGAGGCTACCTGCATAATCACGAGAAAACCAAAGAAGTATTTATGGAGAATCCGTTTGTACCAGGGGAAAGGATATATCGAACTGGCGACAAGGGGTACTTCCTGCCTTCGGGCAACATCAAATTCGTAGGCAGACAAGATAATCAAATCAAGATCAGAGGCATGCGGGTGGAATTGGGTGAAATTGAATCCACATTAAGCAGACATCCGTCCGTTCGTGAAGCAGCCGTAATTTCTGTTAAAAACGACAGGTCAGCTACCGAATTGGCAGCATATATCGTGGGGGACGGGGATGTAAACGAATGGCGGACATTCCTGAAAGAGCATTTGCCTGCTTATATGATTCCAACTTATTTCATGAAGATGGCCAGCATTCCCAAAACCACAAGTGGAAAAATTGACCGGAATAAACTGGAATTACCGATCATGAAACCAAGCGACTTCTTGATCATTCAGCCGCGCACGATACCTGAGGAGCTTATCCACTCCATCTGGAGCGATATATTGCAAGTGGATCAGATTTCGATCAGGGACTCCTTCTTTGATAGAGGTGGACATTCCTTATTGGCTACGCAAGTCATTTCCCGCATGCGAACCGTTTTTGGGATGGACATACCGTTGCGCACAATATTTGAGTTTCCAACCATTGAAGCGATTGCCGCTCGTATATCTGAGATCAAGCAAGGCAGCGAGGCGAATACCCGCATCCATGAAGTATCGCGAGTGGAAAATCAGACAGAGGTCTCCTTATTCGAAGTATCCCATGGGCAGAGAAGACAATGGTTCCATGCAAAATTCAGTGACCAAGAAGCAGTAGGAGGGGTTTACCTCTTTGAAGTAGCGGGTCCCGTTGACAGTCATTCTATGCACAGGGCTATGAGCCTCATGTTTGAACGTCACAGAATCATGCGCACGACGATTATAGAAAACGAAGGGCAATTGTATCAAAAAGTGCATGACGACCTTGAGGTGGAGAATGCGTTTGTAGATTTGTCTGCATTATCTGTGACGGAAGGCGAGCAGCGAATCGCAGCCGATTTACAATCTGCTTTGTACAAGCCATTTGATTTTTCACGAGAGTCTTTCTTCCGGATGACTTTGTATCGGATGACACCATTGAAGCATTTCCTTATCTTGAGTGCTCATCATATTGGATTTGATGGCTGGTCGTTAGATGTGTTTATCCATGATCTCGCGGACATTTATCAACAAGTACAGAGCGGTGTGCAAAAGGAGTTTTCCAAACCATTGGATTATATGGACTACACCTTGTGGCAGCAAACACGATTGCAAAACGGTGAACTGAACCGACAACGGGACTATTGGTTAAAACAGCTGCAACAAAATGTAGATGCGCCGTTCATACCGCGAGAGACACATTTACTCACTCACGGCAACCGAATTTCAAACGTAGCATCGCTTCCCATTGAGCCAGTAACGGGACAAGCGCTTTTAGAATTGACTCGAATGGCTGGTGGTACCGTCTATACGAGTTTGCTTACGGCGATCAACATTTGGCTGTCACTTCTCACGGATCAAACCATCCTTACTGTCGGATCGACATTATCTGGCCGTACACAGACGGACCTTGAAGGAATTATTGGTCCGCTAATCAATCCGGTTGCCATGCGCACAGACTTGTCTGGCAACCCGACCGTACTGGAAATGATGAACAGAACAAGAGAAACCGCATATGGAGCGTACGAGAATCAAGAGTATCCGTACAATTTGGTCGTAGAGGATCAGTTAGCTGCCACGGGCGATAAGAAGAATTTGTATTCCATTGTTTTTATTGGACAACATGTATCGAACAATCAGCCAGAATCAGATGAAATTACCTTTACGGAATGTCCGTTACGTCGTTTTCTGGATGAATCGATAATCAAAACGTATGAAGGCAGCCACTTCGTTCAAGATGATCAATTGGATATGATGTTATTTTTGTCCACGCGTCATGACCAACTGACGTTAACGGCACATTACAACATGGAAGCATTCAGCGAGAATGCCATGAATGCGTTACTGGATCAGCTAAAGCATGTCATCTGTCAAATGATCGACAATCCAATGCAGCGCTTGTCTCAAATAAACCTGGTGGAAGAATATGATTTCAATGAACTGTTCAGCTAACGAGTTTATGGCTGTTGGGGCATGCTGGTGAGAGCCGCATGCCCAACCATTACGCATTTGCGTATCGGGGAGACTACGAATGATGGATAAAACCTTTGTCAAAACCATCCCTCTGTCTGAGGCTCAAAAAGATTACTATCTTCACGATTTGGTCTATCCAATGAGTCCGTATTATCAGGAGCAGTATTTGTTCCGATTCGAAAGTCGATTGGATGTATCGGTTACGCTCCGTGCTCTTTACGAGATCGTGAAACGCCACGAAATCTATCGATCCATTTTTGTTTTGGAAGATGAGCCCATCCAAAAAGTATATAGCGAGCCTGTATTGGATTTTGAACATGTGTCCTCCGCTACTTGGGACGATGCGATGATTAGAGAATATTTTCATCAAGAGTTTAGCAAGCCTTTTACGCTGGAAGAAGGGCCGTTATTCAGTTGCAGATTGCTGGATTATAAAGAAAGCGGCAGTATATTAAGTTTCAAGTTTCACCATATCTGTTTTGATGGGTGGAGTGTCTCACTCACGCTCGATGAATTTACGATGATCTACCAACTACTGATCACGGGCAATGATCACGAGTTGCTACCACAAATACACCAATACGCAGACTTTGTGGAGTGGGAACAGAAGTACATAGCCAGCCAAGAAGGCGAGGCTGCGAGAGTGTTTTGGAAAAAGAAATTGGGCGGAAATCTAGAGAGGTTTGAATTACCGGCAGATAAAAAACGTCCGAGTACCCCTTCGTTTAAAGGCGGGATAGCATTCTTTACGTTTACCCCCGAACTCCGGGATGCGTTGATTGCTTATCATAAACAGAACAAATATCCTACCGATGTCATTTATTTATCCCTTTTTAGTGCTTTTCTTTATCGGATAACTGGGCAAGACGACATCATTGTTGGCGTACCGAGATACGGCAGACCAAAAAGAGAGTTTCATACGATCATGGGACCGTGTATGGTGATGCTTCCTCTGCGAATCAAACTACCAAAGAACGGCTCGCTACGTGAGTTGGCAAAGCAGATCGATGAAGAGTTGTCTGTATGTTCACAGTATCAAAACTATCCCATTTCTTTGATGGCAGCTGAGTTGCAATATGAGCGCGATAAAAAATATGCGTCCTTTTTTTCAACGGCTTTCGTCCATCAAAAAGCGGTTAAGCAAAATGCAGCGATTATGCTGGGTAATGCCCAAAATACGTTTGATAGCAATGGTCTTACCGTAAGCACCTATCCGATTGGAAAAAATGTATCCCAGTATGATTTATGTTTGGTCGTTGAAAAGGACAACCATCATGATATTCTGGCAGGATTCGAGTACAATTCGGATATTTTGGATGAAGAAACCATTGCTAAATGGGTTGCCGACTTTGAACGCACCAGTCTTTCTCTTTTGAAAAATGACGGTGAAACCATCTCTGAACATGGTTTGCCTTCTCTCAAGATATTGCCAGAGGACGTCACTCCGGTCTCTACCGACTCTATGAAGTTCGAGCAAGAGACGTTTGAATGGTTATGCATGCAGGAAAATGGGATCGCTCAACTCGTTGAAGTTTGGGATACCTCTTCCTATGCGATATTCATGACTGCATTTCTCGTACTTTTGTATGCAGAAACTGAGATGGAGGATTTGACTTTGGCATTTCGTGCGGGGCGGGATGAGTGCGAGGATGCCCCAAGCGCCTTGCTTTTACGAGCGGATCTATCCGGCAATCCACTATTTGGCGATTTGGTTTTGCAAGTACAGAGCAAGTTAAAGGATGCCCACTATCATCAAGCGTCCTTTCCAAAACCTCATGAGCCCCAACTCTTATTTGAAATGAATGAGAACGAATATCCCTCCACGATTGATTTTCAATTCCGCGTCCTTGAAACTAACGATCACATAAATGGCACCATTACCTATCGTGCGAATGTATTCAAGAAGGAGACAGTGCAACGGATTTGCACCCATTATGAATACTTGTTGGAAAGTGTGACAGCCGAGCCGCATCAAAGAATCCGCGAGATTGTCAGTCATCTAAACAGCCAATTCCTGACCAGTGATGATTTTGAACAATTATTTCTGTAGCGAAAGAGGTGGACTGGCTTGAAGCATTTAACAAAAGAGAACGTACTGGAAGTCATAGAGCTTTCCATGGTGCAAAAGGAATTATTACGCCCAGACAAGATGACAACCATGCGCTATCTCATCGAGCACCGTCTCGAACCGGAAAGCGTTCAGGAAACGTGGAAGGAATTAGTCAGCGAGACGCCGGTGATGCGAACGGTTTGCCGCCAGCTCAAAAATAAACATGTACAAGTCGTATTGAAGGAGCTACCCATTCCCATTGACTGGCACGATGTACGGGAATTATCACCTGAACAGCAAGAGCAAGTGTATCTCTCTACGCTTACATCCCATCAGGAGCCCATTGCGTATGAGGAGGGGCCATTAATCCGAGTATCGATTTTGCAGATGGACACCAATCAAGCCGTCCTCATTTGGACCCATCATGCATTATGTATGGACGATGCCAGTCGCGAGCTTCTTGTAGCGGAATGGCTGAAACGGATACGGGGTACTCAGCCATCTGTTGACCATCGGGCCTCATTCAAAGAGTACGTTGCTTGGGAGTCAAGCCAAGATGGCTCCAAAGTCAAAAGCTTTTGGACAAATCAATTCCAAGGCTATGAAAGCGAGACTGTGTTTTATCCGGTACAAGGGGTACAAAAGGAAGCAAGTCATTCGATCAGTTGCAACGCTGTTCTTTCCGAAGCGTTAACCACGTCTATCAAAAGGATGGCATTCGAGCAGCGAGTATCCATAGAGGCAATTTTTCAAGCTGCTTGGTTCCTCTTGGAGAATATGTACAGTGGCGAGGACAAGCTGGTCATTGGCGTTACCGTCTCTGGCAGACCCGAAACATGGGAAGAGGCGAATACCATTATTGGACCACTGGCTCACAGCTTACCTGTCTTCCTGACCGTGCATGCGAATCAAAAAGTGCGTGATGTGGTAAAGGAAGTCCAGGAAGGCTGGGAACAATTGCAGCAACATGAAAGGGCCACACTAGACATGATCCGTAACTATGCAGGTGTGCGCGAAACGAACCCTATTTTTGGAACGACACTGACAATACGAAATGGTGTAGAAGATCATCAGGAATCTGCCAAGCTTTATCGCGGTGGCCTCCAAACAATGGAGATAGTCATAACGGTCGGGCAGTCCTTAAAGATTCAACTCTTCCATGAGAGTGTATCCTCCAAGAGCGATCTGGAACGGCTGCAATCCCATTACATCCATATGCTAGAGCAGATTTGCCAAGAGACAGACAGGAATATCAGCGATCTGAACATCGTGACGGATGAAGAACAAGGGATCATGACAGAGGTGATGGGTAATTTTACGAAGTCGAGTCGAAGCATGGAGCCATTTGCGCAGCAAGTGATAGAAGAGCAGGCGGGGCGCAATCCTGACGCTGTTGCTGCTATCGATTGGAAGCAATCCATCACCTACCGGGAATTGAATGAGGGTTCGAACCGCTTGGCGCACTGGCTGCGAAAACAAGGATTTGGCCGAAATGATCTTGCTTGCCTATTTGCAGAGAGAAGCATTGATATGCTGATTGGCATTTTGGCTGTGCTGAAAGCAGGAGGTGCCTATGTGCCGCTTGATCCAGCCCATCCCGATCAACGTCTTCTTACCATCCTTGATAACAGCAAGGCGAAGGTCTTACTGACTGAGGCGAGTTTCCAAGCGCGGAGTATGACCTTGGCAGATAGATTGGAGCACAAGCCGGTCGTGTTTTGCCTGAACAAGGGGGACGGGTCAAGCGCGGACATCTCTTTTTTGCAAGCGGCGGATACATCGAATCCAGACATCATCAATGCGCATGATGATTTGGTAAACGTCTTCTTTACCTCAGGCTCCACTGGTATGCCAAAAGGGGCAATGATCGAGCATAGTGGCATGCTGAATCATCTTTACGCCAAAATGGAAGTCCTTGGATTGAATTCAGACAGCATCGTCGTGCAGAATGCTTCCCATTGCTTTGATATTTCTGTTTGGCAGTTCCTCGCTCCCTTGATGGCAGGGGGAAAGCTTGTGATTTACGACAACGAGACGGCTACTGATCCGGATGCATTGCTCCAAGCCTTGAATCGAGACGGTGTCACCGTGATTCAGATGGTACCAGCGATGATTGAAGCTTTACACAATGCTGCCCTGACTCTTCCACCGGAACAGCACGCTTTGCCTCAATTGCAATACATGATTTCTACAGGAGAGGGATTGCCAGTAACCCTATGCAAAAAATGGCAAGACCTGTATCCCGATGTGATCGTAGTGAACACGTATGGAGCAACGGAGTGCTCAGATGATACGATGCATGAAATCATTGATCGTTCGTATGCCCATGATGATTATCCTTATGTAGCCTTGGGAAGCTCCATCGCCAATATGAAGCACTATGTACTGGACAAATGGATGCGCCCCGTTCCGGTTGGTTGTGTCGGGGAAATCTACATTTCTGGAATTGGTGTAGGGCGGGGGTATCTCCATGATGCTGAACGCACAGAGCTAGCCTATTCAGAAAATCCATTTTTGCAGGGCAGAACGGAACGGTTGTATAAGACAGGCGATTTGGGACGTTTTTTGCCAAATGGGAGACTCCTATTTGTTACGCGTGCTGATTTTCAGGTAAAAGTACGCGGACATCGCATCGAGCTCGGCGAGATAGAAAACGCCCTTTTACGTCACACGCTGGTGAGACAGTGTGTAGCAGTTACACGAGAAGATGAACATGGGCAGACCCGCATTGTTTGCTATGTGGTCATGCATGAACAGCAGAGTGAACAAGAGCTGCAAGCCTATCTTAGAACGATCTTGCCGGAGTATATGATTCCAGAGCGTATCGTCATTCTGGATGCGATGCCACTGAATCGCAATGGAAAAGTAGACAAAAAAGCATTGCCAGAGACAAACGTGATTCAAAAGAAGTCGGAAGCATTTGTCGCTCCGCGCAATGAGCTGGAACGAAGCTTGGCAGCTATCTGGCGTACCGTGCTAAACGTAGAGGACATCGGGATCGACGATGACTTTTTCCAGCTTGGCGGGCATTCCATGAAAACCATTCAGGTTCGCTTGCGCATGAAAAGAGAGATGGGCATAGAAGTTACCATCAAGGACTTATTCGAGCATCGAACCATTCGGGAGTTGTCCTCTCTGTTTCATCACGAAGAAGCGCAGTCCATAGGAGAGCTCTATACACAACAGGAGCGATCAATGATCCCCAGGGCAGAAGAGCAAGCGTATTACCCGGTGTCACATGCGCAGAGGAGACTGTTTTTCATTCAGCAGCTAGAGCCTGAGAACACAGCTTATAATATGCCGACGATTTACCATATTACGGGACCGTTAAAGGAGCATATTCTCCATCAGGCCTTTGGGTTACTGGTGAAAAGACATGAAGTGTTGCGAACAAAATTCTTATTAAGAGACGGACGCCCCGTTCAACAGGTGCTGCCGGGTAATGACTTCACCTATGCATTTATCGATCTTTCCAAGGAGTCCGAAGCGTCGAAGCAAGAAGCAATTGATCTGGTTATCCAAAAAGAGACGGAAACCAGCTTTGATTTTGAAAGGGATACATTGTTTCGTGTGAAGTTATGCAAGGCTGCGGAAGAAAAATACGTATTGCTAATGAACATGCATCACATGATCAGTGATCAATGGTCATGGGGGATATTGATGAAGGATTTGGGCACCATCTATGAATCTTTGCATCAAGGAATAGAGCCCGTATTGCCTGAATTGAACATCCAGTATAAAGATTACGCAGTCTGGCAAAATCATTCAATTCATCATGGAGAGCTAGGTGAATCAGAAGCGTATTGGCTGAAGACATTTGAAAAAGAGATTCCCGTATTGGACTTGCCGACAGATTTTCAGCGCCAGCCCGTACAAACGTATTTTTCGGCACTGGAATCTTATCCGATTTCGGAAAAAACGTTTGGTCGAATGCGAGAGATTGCGCAGCAGCATGATGCCTCCATGTTTATGGTGATTTTATCAACGATAGGCATTTGGCTGTCCAAGCTGACCAATCAACAGGATATCATTATCGGTACTCCGGAAGCTGGCCGGAATCACATGGATATTGAGCAGGTCATTGGATTTTTTATTAACACACTCCCGTTGAGACTGGAAGTCAATCAGGAGCATACCTTCATCGAGGCGTTGCACGTTTGGAGACAGCAAGCACTGGAGTCTTACATGCATCATGACTATCCATTTGATAAATTGGTCGAAAAAATTAACCCGGAAAGAGATGTCAGCCGCAATCCTATTTTCTCTTTTATGTTCCAATATATAGAGAAGGTAGAAGAGGAAAATATAATAAGCGGTTTGGAAATGACAGCCGTTGAATCCTATAATTCCATGACGAATTTTGATTTATCGCTCGTATGCATGGATCTGGAACCTGGCGCTGGTTTAACTGTCGAATATCGCACGGATTTATTTAAGCCAGAAACGGTTCAACGGATGCTCAGATATTTGGGCAACATCATCGAACAGGTAGCCAATCAACCGGATATTCATTTCAAACATATCGAATTATTGTCCGAGGAAGAAAAACAGGCAATGATTTCTGCTTATAAGGAAGTCACTTTTACCAATGGGGATGAGCATAAAACGATTATCGAATTATTCGAGGAGCAAACGGAGAGAACCCCGGATCGAATTGCTCTCGCTTTTGAAGAGCAAGAACTGTCTTATTCAGAACTGAATAAACGGGTCAATCAGCTGGCGAGGACATTGGTAGCTGAGGGCGTCCGTGCCAATCAATTGGTTGGGATCATCGCAGAACGGTCCATAGAGATGGTCGTTGGCGTGTTGGCCATTTTGAAAGCGGGTGGAGCCTATGTCCCGATTGACCCTGATTATCCAGAAGAGCGCATACGATACATGCTGGAACATTCGGGAGCAGAAGTTTTGCTGCTGCATCAGTCGGTACGCCATAAAGTGAATGCTGACCAAAAAATGATCATGCTTGACGATGAGGAGTCCTATCATCAGGAGAGTACGAATCTGGGGTTACCTGTTCAGTTTGATCAGCTTGCTTATGTGATTTATACATCGGGCACTACGGGAACGCCAAAGGGAGTCATGATTGAACACCGTCAGCTTCATTCGCTTGCACAAGCATGGAAACAAGAATACAAGCTAGATGAATTCCCCGTCAGGAGTTTGCAATGGGCAAGTTTTTCTTTTGATGTGTTTACTGGTGATTATATGAGATGTCTGTTATACGGTGGGAAGCTGGTTATTTGCCCAAAAGATGCGAGAGTGGATTTGGAGCGCCTTTATTACCTGATGGAAAAGCATGAGATTAATTTGTTTGATTCGACTCCCGTCCTGGTGCTTCCTTTCATGGATTATGTCTATGAAAACGGACTCAACATAGACTTCATGAAAATATTGATTCTTGGCTCGGATCAATGCCCGTTACATGCCTTTCACAAACTTGTCGATCGATACGGAAGTACAATGAGAATCTTAAACTGCTATGGAGTGACGGAGGCAACTATTGATTCCTCCTATTATGAAAGGGTTGACCAGCAAGATTACAAACTTTTGCCGATTGGCAAGCCTTTGCCAGGGGTGAAGATGTACATTCTGGATGCCAATCTTCATGTGCAGCCTGTGGGTGTCCCGGGAGAACTGTATATTGGAGGCTTGGGAGTAGGAAAAGGATATTTCAAGCAGCCAGATTTGACGAATGAAAAATTCGTTCCCAATCCATTTTGTATCGGCGAAAACATGTATAAGACAGGAGATATGGCGCGATGGCTCCCCAGCGGAGATATTGAATTTTTAGGGCGATGGGATAATCAGGTGAAAATAAGTGGGAATCGAATCGAATTGGAAGAAATCGAAGCGGAATTACGAAGAATGGCTGATATTCGCGAGGCGATCGTTATCGCAAGAGCGGATGAATCTGGTCAAAAAAGGCTGGTTGCATTCTATGTAGCTGCAAAAGCTGTGGAATCGAACGTATTGAGGGAGTCGTTGCGGAAGTCGTTACCAGCATTCATGGTTCCATCCCATTTTGTTCAGCTAGAGGAAATACCAGTAACGCCGAATGGAAAGATTGATCGAAAAGCGCTACTGGATATGAATATCGTCTTGCAGAGTGAAAGGGAATACGTGGAGCCCAATACGGACACCGAGAAGCTATTGGTGGCTGTGTGGCAAGATATTTTACATGAGGAAAAGATTGGGATTATGGATCATTTCTTTGAGCTCGGTGGCGATTCTATCAAATCGATTCAAGTCTCCTCGCAATTGGCAGCTTTGGGATACAAAATGGAAATTCGGGATCTTTTCAAATATCCAACGATTGCAGAACTGAGTACAAAACTGAAACCGCTGAATCGGAAAATTGACCAGAAGGATATCGAAGGCGTTGTATCACTAACACCGATTCAGCATTGGTTGATGCAAGAACACAGTCAGCATCTCCATCACTATAACCAATCCTTTGTGTTGTACTGTAAAGAGCGGTTTGACGAGAGGATGGTTCGCAAAGTCATCGATAAGCTCGTACAACACCATGATGCTCTGCGAATGATTTTCCGCGAGACCAATACCGGCTATGAAGCTTACAATCGAGGCGTCAACACTAGCGGCATGTATAGTCTGGAGATTTGGGACTATCAAGACAAGAACGGGTCCGAGCTCGAACAAGCGATGGACTTGAAATGCAGTGAAATTCAATCAAGGCTTAACATTTTTGATGGTCCATTAATGAGGCTGGGGTTATTCCGATGCTCGGATGGCGATCACTTGCTGATTGCTATTCACCATTTAGTCGTAGACGGGGTATCATGGCGCATTTTAATCGATGATTTCAAAACAGCTTATGGGCAGCTCCTTCGTAACGAAGAGATTCGTTTGCCTTTAAAAAGTGATTCCTTCCAATTATGGGCGCAACAATTGAACGAGTATGCCAATAGCGAAAGACTCGAACAAGAGCGTGAATATTGGAATCGAATCGAGGAGAGGGATGCTCAAACGTTGCCAATGGATTACGATGAGCAAAAACCGCTTCGGAAAACAACCAGGACCAAAACGGTCACGATGGATCAGCAGCAAACCGAGGAGTTGCTAAAACAAGCCAATCGTGCCTATCAGACGGAAATCGATGAACTATTGTTGGCTGCTATTGGAATGGCCTTCAAAAAATGGGCAAATATCGATTGCCTTGCTTTGAATATGGAAGGGCATGGCAGGGAGTCGATTCTACCAGATCTGAACATGAACCGCACAGTAGGATGGTTCACGAGTGAATATCCAGTAATGGTAGACGTCGGGAACGAAATGAATCCGTCAGCTATCATTCCGAAAATCAAAAAAGAGGTACGACGAATCCCACATAAAGGGATTCACTACGGTGTATTGAAATATTTGTCTGCAAAATCGCCAAACACCACCATGAATGTACAGCCTGAGGTCAGCTTTAATTATTTGGGACAATTTGATATGGATCGGAAGAACAAGGATGACGACATTCAATTGTCCACATTCTCAGGCGGAGAATCAATGAGTCTGGAGCAGTCCCAGGAATGCAAGATTGACATTGAGTGCGTGGTGTTGAATGGAAGCTTTCACTTTATGATCGCTTACAGCGAGGTACAGTATAAAACGGATACCATCGAACGACTTACTGCATGCCTCCAGGATAGTCTGATGGAGGTCATCCAGCACTGCATGATGAAATTGCGCAACAGTCCTGACCACGAAATCACTGGAGAATATGTAGATTTCGAAGCAGTGATAGACGGATTTTTCGACTCTTCTATGATGAATGATCTTCCTGGTGCAATTGCGGTGGTAGTCCAACACGGTCAAGTGAAGGTAAAGAAAGCTTACGGTTACGCCAATCTATCAGGGAAAGTGCCCATGAGTGCAGATGATACCGTAGTCAGGGTAGGTTCGATTTCCAAACTCGTAACGGTCGCTGCCATTATGAAGCTAGTGGAGCAAGGGCTGATTGGATGGAACGAGGATGTTCAGCAATACCTCGATATTGAAATACCGAGAAGAGTGGAGGGACCACTAACGGTAGAACATTTACTCAGCTACACAACAGGGTTTGACTCACCAGATGCGGGAAATGAGCAAAGCTATAATTTTGGCGGGCGTGACTCCCTAACGTTACGAGAGTATATTCACCGCTATATGCCAACCGTGATAGACAAACCTGGCGAACAATTTGGGAACGAGAATTTTGCCTTTATGCTGGCGGGTTATCTCGTAGAAAGAGTTACGGGCGTTTCCTTTAATCATTATGTAAGTGAGCATTTCTTTGCGCCTCTCGAAATGACAAACAGCAGTTTTCTACTACAACCAGAATTAGAGGCAAAAATGGCTACAGGCTATGATCTGGGAAATCAGGCGGTGCAAAAGTACGATTTTAGCCCTGCAATCTCACCAGACGGCAGCATGCTCTCCACGGGGCACGATATTGCCATATTCATGCTGGCTCTCTTACGTGGAGGTGCTGATGGCAAAGAAACCATTTTAGAGGCAGATTCGATAGATAAAATGTTCGCCAGTAAATCAGTCCCTCATCCAAAAGGGACGTCTACAGGGTATGGATTTACAGTGAAATTCCATCCAGAATACGTACATGAGAATGTTTTGGCGAAGGCAGGCGAGGTCATCGGCTTTCACTCATTTATGTGGTTCCTGCCAGAAAAACAAATGGGAGTCTTTGTTAGTACGAATAAAAGTCAATTCAACAAAATTGAATTTTTCGATTACTTCATGAAACGCTATCGTCCTGCGGAAGCGATCATCATGTAAATCAGTACCAAATCATATTCGTGTAAACGGGGGGCCACTATGAGCATGATAAAGACTAGTTCCATTAGTCGTTTTCCTAATACGAATGACGTAGGAATCGGTGTATCTGTCGGTACTTTTGGAGAACTTCTGCAGGGGATTCTTGAGGAAAATAATCTGGATTTTCTGGTTACTTTGCCTATCAAAAATACATCCTACGCTACTTTTTATTCGATTCCAAGCTTACAGGAGATCGTCGTCGTGCCAAGCTCCAAGCAAAAATCAAAAAGGTTGGTCGAAAAAATCATTCAACACTATGGATTGCCAGCGGGTGGAATTTTAGAGATCAACTCCGAACTTCCGGTTGGAAAAGGCTTGGCAAGCTCATCAGCAGATTTGGTGGCTGCCTCCCGAGCGGTTGGGGATTGTTTTCATATCAACATTGAGCCTTCCTTACTAGAGTGGTTTTTGTCGAGTATTGAGCCGACGGATGGCGTGATGTATGAGGGTTCCGTTTCTTACTACCACAAAGAAGTCAGATTGCGAGAATACATCGGGGAGCTCCCCGCATTATGCATTGTAAGTATTGATGAGGGAGGAACCATCGATACTGTTGAGTTTAATAAGCGAACAAAGCCTTATACCCACGAAGAAAAGATGGAGTACAGCGTGTTGTTGCAAAAAATTACGAAAGCGATCAGAGAAAGGGATGTTCACACGATAGGTGCCGTGTCGTCTAGAAGTGCGATCTTGAATCAAAAAATTCTGCCTAAGAAGCTATTGCCGGAAGTCATGGAGATCAACGAAAAAATTGGAGGGTTAGGTACGGTTGTGGCACACAGCGGGACCAGCCTCGGTATTTTATTGTTGAAAGAAGAACCTGACTTCTATCAAAAGCTCGAACTGGGGTATAGATGGTTAAGTAAATTGAATAAAGAAGTGCATGTGTACCACACGTAGCGTTCGTATTGGGGTGGATGATCGAGATGGAACAGCCAGTAAGCGTTAATGAAAAGGTATCTTTTCGGGCGTTGCTGAGCTTGAAAAGTTATCGCTACTTAATCTTTTCGCAATTTGTCTCGAATATGGGAGATGGAGTGTATCGATTAGCGCTTATTTGGCTAATGAAGGTTTTGACGGAAAGTCCTTTGTTAATGTCGATTTTATTGGCAGCGGAGACCATTCCATTGATCATATTCGGATTGTTTGCGGGCGTTATTGTTGACCGAGGAAATAAAAAGAGGATCATGGTCGTTTCGCATTTATTGAGAGCAGCGCTCATTTTGTGCATCGTCCTGTTGTTTTTGTTTAATCGGCTACATCCTGCTGCACTGATCATCATTGCCGTTTTGCTGACCACAGTCAGTGCCTTCTTTCGGCCAGCACTCACGGTAGCGATACGGACACTGGTTCCCGAACAACATATGACGCAAGCCCAAAGCTTATCGCAGATGATTCAAACGATTGTCAGTCTGGCGGCTCCGGCATTGGCAGCGGGGTTGATCGCGTTTGGAATGGAATATGCTTTTATTTTGAATGTCGTCACCTATTTGTTAGGTGCACTGATTATTTTATGGATTAACGAGAAAGAGCTTGTCATTTCTACTGTCAGTGAGTTTACAGCCAAGATGATCATGACGGATTTGAAGGATGGAATCCATGCGATTACGAAGCATGACTTTCTGCGAAACTGCATGATTTATTTTACCATCCTCAACTTTTTGACGGCTCCAGAAACGATCTTGCTGCCACTGATCGTTTCCAATGTTACCGAATTGGCCATGCTCGAGATCAGCTTTTTTATCGGGATTTTGCTTGGGTCCCTCTGTATTAATTATTTGAATCGATATGATGCGATTATTTACATTTGCTGCGGCATTAGTCTGTTCAGCATCGGAATCGGGATGTTTGCGTTTGGCATTCCGCTTGTTTGGCAAGTCATTTGTGTATTTGTGAATGGAATAGGCTCCGCATTTGTGAATATCAAAATGGGGACGCTGATCACCTTGATGGTGCCCAAAGAAGTCTTGGGAAGAGCATCGAGCTTGATTAGTGTAATGGTTCTGTGCGCTATGCCTGTTTCGGTCTTCCTGGTAGGTCTGACTACTGGTCTTGTTTCCATATTTACGATCTTTGGAATCATTGGCGGAGCGGGACTGCTCATTGTGGTTCTCATGCTGATAAATCCACACTTGAGAATGAAAAAAGAACAAAGCTACGAATATGTGGAACAAAAATCAGGAGGTATCTCTCTTTAGGGTAACTCCTGATTGGATCGTTACTCAGTCGGAAGCGAGGTGTACTTTTGCATGAGTGTAAAATTAACGGGCCGTATAGCTTCGACACCAAGCCGCCTCTTGCATGATGAAGTATTGGAGCCACAGTTTAAATATGAAGTCGATCATTTGCTGCCTGGGTATATTCAGATTGAATTCGCCATGCTGTTGGAATATGTCAGGATGGGCTTGATTACACGACAAGACGCTTTGGCTATCGCACAGGAACTTCAGACCGCTACACCACAAACAATCGCTCCTGACCCCGGACGGAACATGTCTGATATCTCTTTTGCCCTCGAGCGTTATATGGAAGGTTTGCTCCCCAGACCTGTACCGTGCTGGCATATGGATCGCAGCCGCAATGATGTTCAAGCGTGCGCCCAAGTGATGTTTGGTCGTGCGCAATGGCTGGAGACGATAGATGAATTGGGACAGCTTATTCAATCGATGCATACACTGGCTGTTCAATATCGTTCGGTTCCCATGCCGGGATATACACACTACCAATCCGCACAATTAATTACCCCCGGATTCTATCTTTCCTCCATGAACAGTGAACTTTTGCAAGCTATGAATCGATGGATACAAATCTATGACGAAATAAATCAGTGCCCGCTTGGGGCAGGGGCCATGGCAGGAGTGGAACTGCCGTGGGACCGTCAACGTTTGTCCAAGCTGCTAGGGTTTCGACAGCCTCGAATGAGTGCGTTGTCGGCGGTTGCGTCTCGGGAGTGGGTCTTGAGAATGGCAGGAGAGCTGTCGACCTTCTCCGTATTGATCTCCCGGTTTACAACAGATTTGATTCAATGGGGCAGCAGCGAAATGAACTTCCTCCAATTGCCGGATGAGCTATCCGGAATCTCTTCTGCCATGCCACAGAAAAGAAACTTCCCGATCCTGGAGCGTATCCGGGGGAAGAGTGCGCATCTAACCGGATTTTATATGGATATGGTGCTCGGTCAGCGCAATACAGCTTTCACGAATTTGGTAGAGACGTCTAAAGAGGCAGGCACTCATCTTCTGACGTTGTTTCAACAAACCAAAACGCTCTTGCGCCTGTTAAAGGCGGTGATCGATCATTTGCAATTCAAAGAGGATCGTTTGCTCCATATATGTAAACGGGACTTCTTTGGAGGATTTACTCTTGCGAATTTGCTGACGCTGGAGCATGAGATTCCGTATCGCACAGCACAGGTAATCGCAGGCAGATACATCGTTCGCGCGCTGGAACACGGTGTATCGCCGGAGCCAGGAGATCCACGGCTACTCGATGAAGCTTGCGCGGAAGCAGGCTTTCAAATACCAGATACGGCTGCACTCCTCGCTGCTTCCTTCGATGTGCAGGGCGGCTTGTACGCGAAGAAATCTGCGGGCTCCACGAACCCGGACGAAGTACAACAGATGCTGACAGCACAGAGGGAGCATGCAGAGGAGCTGCAACGGGAATGGCAAGAGCGACAAGGGCAATTGCAGGCGATCGAAGAAAGGCGGGAGAGGGTAATGAAGAGGCTTCTTTCTGGCAAGCAAGGGAAGGATGTGAGCGTAGATGCGGTATGAACAGATGGCAGATACAATCGGGGATACGCCTCTGGTTAAGCTGAGACTTGATGAAAGAGCAGTGGGCTCCGTATTTGCAAAGCTCGAATTAATGAATCCGTTCGGTATGAAGGATCGTGTAGCCAAGCAGTCGATCCTGGCAGAGATACAGTCGGGAGAACTTCAGGAGGGCATGCCGATTATCGAGAGCTCGTCAGGAACGTTGGCTTGCGGCTTGGCCTTGGTTGGGCGTCAGTTGGGGCATGACGTACACATCGTGACTGATCCGAGAATTGACCCGATTACCTATGCCAAGTTGACCTCGCTTGGCTGCCATGTTCACGTCGTTTCGCAGATGGGAAAACAAGGGTGGCAAAGCGCCAGACTGGAGCGACTCCAAGAATTAATGAGCGAGTATCCAGGAGCGTTCTGGCCTCGACAATACGATAATCCGGAAAATCCGCGTGCCTATGCTGCGCTGGCATCCGAGCTGATGCAAGACCTCGATCGAATTGACGTGCTTGTTGGAGCAGTCGGCAGCGGAGGCTCCTTGTCCGGGACTGCCAGAGAATTGAAGCGTCATTATCAGGAGCTGCGCGTCGTGGCGGTTGATGCAGCAGGGAGTGTGATATTCGGACAGCCCGATCAGCCGACGCGTCTACAAGGTGGCTTGGGAAACAGCTTGATCGCCGAGAATGTAGACTTTTCCATGATCGATGAAGTGCATTGGTTGAACGATGCCGAGGCATTTGCGGCTACGTTGCAGTTGGCCCGTAATGAGCATATTTTTGCTGGCAACAGCTCGGGCTCCGTGTACGCCGTAGCCAACTGGTTAGCGAGCCAGGTCGGGAGTGAGTGTAATATCGTCGCTATATTTCCGGATCGAGGGGATCGTTATGTCGATACGATCTATAGCCAATCTTACCGGGAGAGCAAGGGTCTAATGCAGACGAACTTGCGAGACACGCCGCAGTGTGTGGAACCAAGGACAGTCGTGACTAGCTGGTCCTATTCTAAATTGATGGGGATGTATCCGAATGAACAAACACTTTCTGTTCGTTGAAGCGAATACGACGGGAACAGGTATGCTCGCTATGAAAAAGGCACGCGAATTGGGGTTTACACCCGTATTTTTCACAGAGAAGCCTGAACGTTACCACGGTTTGAATGAGTTGGAATGTCACATAGTCGTGACAGACACGAATTCCCAGGCAGAGCTGACTGACAGTGTAGCACAAGTGAGTAAGGAAGGCAGAGAGATAGCCGGAATCATGTCGACAAGCGACTATTACCTCGAATCGGTTGCCAAGCTGGCCCGGAAATTCGGTTGGACAAGCAATTCGCTGGAGGCAATTGAGGCCTGCCGCAATAAAGCGATATTTCGCGAGAGGCTTCAGGGTCAGCAAGTGTCTCAGCCTGAATTTGTGGCAATAGACTCTATGGAGGCATTGATGGAAGCGAGCTCTTCCATTTCTCTACCCTGCGTGGTGAAGCCCGCTGATGATAGCGGGTCGAATAACGTGCGGCTGTGCTTTAGCTGGGATGAAGTGGAGCATATGGCTGCAGAAATCCTTGCGATCAAGTACAATGCGCGCGGTCAGGAAACAGCTCGAACAGTGCTTCTCGAGCAGTATGTCGAGGGCCCTGAATTTAGCGTGGAGACGTTCTCGTGGCAAGGGCAATGCTTTGTCATCGGCATTACCCAGAAACGGTTAACGGGATACCCATTTTTCGTGGAAGCAGGACATATTTTCCCTGCACCGTTGTCGGCAGAAGAGAAACAGGAGATCGAGCGAACGGTGGAAAGGGCGTTAGAGGCGGTGAACTACCAGTTCGGTGCTGCCCATACAGAAGTGAAGTGGACATCAGCAGGTTGTGTTGTCATCGAAGTAAACGCAAGGCTTGCTGGTGGAATGATTCCAGAGCTGGTTCGCAGTTCAACGGGGATTGATCTGCTTTTACAACAGATTCGGTGTGCGGCTGGACTTGCGCCAGAATTGTCTCAAACCATCGAAGAGCAACGCTATGCAGGCATTCATTTTCTCGTGTCTGAGAGTCAGGGAACCTTTAGTGGGATACATGGAATGGATACCGTTTGCAACCTGCCGGGGATTGCTGAGGTAGCGATTCATGCAAAAATCGGTCAAAACGTCCAGCCTCCGCAAAATTTCTCGCATCGTCTCGGCTATGTGATTGTGGAAGGCAAACAATACAGCGAGACGGCTGAGCTGATCCAGCAGGTAAAAGATGGCCTGAGAGTACAAGTAGGTCAGCGATTGGAGAGTGGGGTATGAAACCGTTGATAGAATTGAGAAGCGATACATTCACTTTGCCAACAAGTCAGATGATGGATGCCATTCAAGAGGCGGTACTCGGTGACGATGTGTATGGGGAAGATCCTACGGTTCGCCAATTGGAGCAAGAAGCGGCGCGGAAGCTGGGCAAAGAGGCAGCCATTCTCATGCCGAGTGGAACGATGGCCAATCTGGCGTCCTTACTGGCGCATTGTCCGCGCGGTTCCAAAGTCATTGTAGGCAATGAGACAGACATTTACATCTATGAAGCGGGTGGCGCGGCTGTGTGTGGTGGCATTATGTACGAGCCGATTCCGACGCAGTCAGATGGAAGGTTG
Organism: Brevibacillus schisleri; assembly: GCF_055685845.1. Classification (NCBI taxonomy): domain Bacteria; kingdom Bacillati; phylum Bacillota; class Bacilli; order Caryophanales; family Paenibacillaceae; genus Brevibacillus; species Brevibacillus schisleri. Next base: position 5,867,400 of record NZ_JBVNDM010000001.1, on the reverse strand, counting down.
GACATCGCTGATATGGAGCGGGTATTTCCGTTGGAGCCAGAAGATCCACAATTCGCACTGCCTTCTCTGATCTGCCTGGAAAACCCGCATAACCGGATGGGGGGACGTGTCCTGCCACTGTCTTATTTGGAAGAGGTTCGCGTATTTGCAAACGAAAAGTCGGTGCCTGTTCATATGGACGGTGCACGTTTGTTCAATGCGGCAGTTGCTCTTGACGTGGATGCGACTGAAATTGCTCGTTATGCGGATTCCGTGCAAATATGTCTGTCGAAAGGGTTGTCAGCACCGATTGGTTCCCTTGTCGTCGGAACAGAAGACTTTATTCAGAAAGTGTATCGTCTACGCAAAATGCTGGGTGGCGGTATGCGTCAGGCAGGGATTATTGCAGCGCCAGGCCTGGTTGCCTTGCAGCAAATGACGGATCGATTGGCAGTCGATCACGCTAACGCCCTACGCTTGGCACGTGGTCTGGCAGAGATTCCAGGAATCGTGATTCATGTGGAAGACATAGAGACCAATATTGTGTTCTTCCGGATTGAACACCCAGTCCATACATGGCAGACCTTCATAGAAGCAGCGCAAGCACATGGGCTGCGCGTAGCTGAGCTCGGTCACGGCAGAATTCGAGCGGTGACTCATTCTGGTATTGAGACAGCGGATATCGACAAGGCGCTAGTCATTGTACGTGAACTGTTGCAGTTCCAAACGGTGTAGAGCAGATATGTTCGCTCCCCCTTTATTTGAAGGGGGATTTATTATTAAGGTTTATAAAAGAATATAAAATCATCTGATTTTTTCAAATGTTTTAAAGGGAAAATATTTTCAAATAACAGAAAATTATTTAATATTAAAAAGACAGGCCTTGGGATGTATTACCCGTTATGGAAAAGGCTTGAAAACATGTGGAAGAGGGGGAAATGATTTGAAAAAAGGGAGAGGTTGGTTAAAGCCGTTGGCGTTGCTCACTTTAACCGGCGCGCTGTTGGTCGGTTGCTCAAGCGGGAACAATGCTTCGCCAGGAACTACAACACCAGCACCAACAAAAAAACCGGTGGAGCAGGTGGCTCCTCAGGCGACCAGTACGGATGATGAGAAACCAATAGACGGTGGAACGTTTACGCATTCTACGACGTCTGACATCGTCACGCTCAATCCGATTTTCGGGAATGATACGGCATCCGGCGACGTTATGGAGTACACGCAGGCGTATTTGTACAATCGGAACCCGTCTTTTGATTTAGCAGTTTACCCTTGGTCCCTTGCAGCCGAATTGCCGAAAATAAGCGAGGATGGCCTCACCTATACAATCAAGATGAAGAATAATGCGAAATGGTCCGATGGAACGCCAATCACGGCTGACGACTTGATTTTTACCATTAATGCCATCAAAACTCCTGAGACTGGATCACCAGAAATTACGAAATACGACAAAGTGAAAGAGATGAAAAAGCTGGATGATTACACCGTAGAAATCAAATTGAAACAATTGTACGCTCCGTTTGCTTTTGGATTAATGCAAAAGTTGGCACCAGCCCACGTGTTGAAAGACGTACCGTTTAAAGATTTGCAAGCACATTCCTACGGAAAAGATCCAGCCAAGACACCTACTTCCGGACCGTACAAATGGTCCGAGTGGAAACAAAAGGAATTCCATGTGCTAGATGCTAACCCAAATTACTGGGGTGAAAAGAAGCCGCATATTCAAAAGGTTGTGTACAAAATCTATGCGGATCAAAACACACAAGTACAGGCTCTGATGAAAGGCGACGTTGACTTGGTAGATTCCATTCCTGTCACGCAGCTCGAAGCGGTGAAGGCGAAAGGAACGATCAACATTTCGACGGAGCCAGGTCCTAGCTATGAATATTTTGCCTTCAACTTTGACAAGAAGAACTTCCCGAACAACTACGGGTTGTTTGAAGGTCAAAAAACGCGTCAGGCCATTGCCCACGCAATCAATCGTCAAGGTATTATCGACAATATCTTGAAAGGAACCGGAAAAATTATGGATGCACCGTTCCTGCCAGGTACATGGGCAGACCCGGGCGATGCAGCAGTCCATTACGAATATAGTGCAGAGAAAGCAAAACAATTGCTGAAAGAAGACGGATGGGTAGCCGGGGCAGATGGAATTCTTGCCAAAGACGGCAATCGCTTCTCCTTTGAATTCATTTTCAACTCGGGGAACAGTCGCCGTGAACAGGCAGCAGTCGTTATTCAGCAAAACCTGAAGGAGATCGGAATTGAAGCGAAGCCAAAAGCATTAGACTTCTCGGCTCTTGTCGATCAGTATGCCAACCCTGGTAAATTCCAGGTTCTGTTACTCGGATGGCAATTGTCTGATCCAGATCCGGATGGTATTTCTACTTTCGGGAAAAAGGCATTCCCGCCTGGCAACAACGCTGGCTGGTACGACAATCCGAAGCTGGATGCGCTCTGGGAAAAGGCTGTATCTACGGTCAAACAAGAGGAACGCGCTGCAATCTATAAAGAAGTCGGAAAAGAAATCTCGACGAACCTGCCATACGTATTCATGTATCAGTACGGAACGCCACGAGGCATGACTTCTCGTGTCAAATATAAGGATGAATTTAAACCAGTATCCATGATTCCGTATGGGGAGACCTTTGGCTTCCTGAACTGGTGGATCGACGATACCAAAAAATAAGCTCGGCTTGTAGCGGTTAGCAATAGGAAAAGGGGGGAAGGGCAGCCTTATTGCCCCTTCCCCTTTCAAACGAAAGGAGGATGCTGATTGACTGAATATTTAGTACGCCGCGTACTACAAGCCGTGCTTGTTTTATTTTTGATCACAGTAGTTTCGTTCGGACTCATGCATGCAGCACCCGGAGGACCGCTAAAAGTCATGCTCTCACCGGGAATGTCTCCTGAAGCACAGCTTATTCAGATGAAAAATATGGGGTTGGATCAGCCTGTCTATATTCAATACATGAAATGGGTCGGTAATTTGCTGCAAGGAGATTTGGGCCATACCTTTAAAAATAACGTTCCTGTTGGTGATATTTTGTGGCCGACGGTTTGGAATACGTTTGTGCTCATGTCTGTAGCGTGGGGGCTTTCCATGCTGATCGCCATCCCTTGGGGCATCTACAACAGTACAAAGCAATACGGTCTGTCTGACCAGATCGCCTCCATCGTTGCCTATCTCGGATTCGCGATGCCGACCTTCTGGTTTGGGATAATGCTCCAACAGTATTTCGCGATGCAGTTGAATCTGCTCCCATTATCTGACATGTACACGATGGGAAAAGAGGGACAAATAAGTGACCTCATTTTGCACTTGATTCTACCTGTTACGGTGTTAACACTGGTGAACATCGCAGCCTATGTCAAATATACGCGCGCCAGTATGCTGGAGGTTTTGGAGCAAGACTATATTCGTACGGCACGTGCCAAAGGGATGAAGGAAAGACGCGTGATTTTCCGCCATGCTCTGCGGAACGCATTGATCCCTGTCGTGACGATCATCGGTTTGGATTTGCCGACGCTGGTAGCAGGTGCAGCATTGACAGAGAGTGTATTTAACTGGCCAGGCATGGGCCGTCTGTTTGTAGAAATGGCTGTAGCGCGTGAGTACTCTGTGTTGATGTCGATTACGTTGCTGATTTCACTAATGGTGATTATCGGAAACCTGCTAGCCGATTTAATCTACGCACTGGTTGATCCACGAGTGCAGCTTGGACGTAAAGGAGGCAGGGCAGCATGAGTCAAGTGCAGCTTCAAGATGACACTGTTGTTGAACCGAATCGACCAGGTGGACAGCTTCCGACAAATTCTGTTGGGGAAAAGCCTCCTGGGCTATGGAAAACCGCGGGCAAAAAATTTATGCGCAATCCGTATGCCGTTGGTGGCTTGATCGTGCTCCTGTTTTTTGTTGGGATCGCCGCGGGTGCCGATTGGGTTGCACCGCATGATCCGGCAAAGGTTGATTTTATGATTACCAACCTGCCTCCTGGAACAGAAGGGCATGTGCTCGGAACAGACGAGCTCGGTCGTGATATCTTGTCCCGCCTCATTCATAGCAGCCGGGTGTCTATGCTGGTCGGCTTCAGCGTTGCTTTTGCTGCGGTCGTCATCGGGACGCTGATTGGAGCGATTTCTGGTTACTTTGGCGGCTGGATTGATACCTGCTTCATGCGTCTCGTGGACGTGATGAACTCCATTCCGAGTCTGTTTTTTAACATTCTGGTTTTGGCGCTTTTCGGAGCGGAATTTGTCTACATGATCCTGATTTTGTCGCTGACGAGCTGGACAAGTGTGGCACGTCTTGTGCGCGGGCAGTTTTTGCAGCTACGGGAAATGCAGTATGTGGAAGCGGCGAGAGCGATCGGTGTTTCGCACTGGGGCATTATTACGCGTCACCTGATACGCAATGCAATGGCTCCCATCATTGTGTACGCGACTCTCATGGTTGGTTCGGCCATTCTGTCAGAGTCAGGTCTCTCCTATTTAGGCTTGGGGATTCAACCACCTGAAACAAGCTGGGGATTAATGTTGAGCAAGGCACAGGAATTCATGCTGGTCGATCCTTTGCAAGCACTTTATCCTGGTCTTTGTATTTTACTCGTGGTGCTAGCGGTGAACTTCGTCGGAGACGGCATCCGCGATGCATTCGACCCACGGAAGAAAAAGAAAAACCCGAAAAGGAGGCTGAACAAGTGGAACGCAACATCCTCGAAATAAAAAATTTGACCACTTGCTTCTTTACGGATGACGGCACGGTCAAGGCCACGGATCGAGTGAGCATCAACGTTGGCAAAGGACAGACGGTGTGCTTGGTAGGGGAATCCGGCAGCGGGAAGAGTGTGACGTCACTTGCTGTCATGCGACTGATTGATTATGCGGGCGGATTTATTCAGAGTGGGAACGTCATGTTTCACGGTCAGGATCTGGCGGCAAAGGACTTGGATGAAATGATGCACGTTCGCGGAAACAAGATCGCGATGATCTTCCAAGACCCGATGTCGGCTCTCAATCCGGTGTTTACGGTAGGCGACCAAATTGCGGAGAGCTTGATGCTGCATCAAAATATGAGCCAGCAGGATGCGTTCAAAAAAGCAATCGAGATGCTTCGTCTGGTTGGGATCCCGGCGCCGGAAGTACGAGTGAAACAGTACCCGCACGAAATGTCTGGAGGAATGTGCCAGCGTGTGGTCATCGCGATGGCACTGGCTTGTAACCCAGAAATGCTGATAGCAGACGAGCCGACAACAGCTCTTGATGTAACGGTTCAGGCGCAAATTTTGGATTTACTCAGACGGCTGCAAAAGGAATTGGGCATGTCGATTTTGCTGATCACCCATGACATGGGGGTAGCAGCAGAGATGGCGGATCGAATCGCGGTGATGTATGCAGGAACGATTGTGGAGGAGGGAACGGTCGAACGGATATTTGACGAGCCCCGGCATCCTTACACAATTGGCTTGTTGCAGTCTATTCCCGGATTTGAAGGAGAGCGCGGCGGAGAATTGTACACCATCCAAGGCACCATCCCGAGCATCACTCAATTGCCGACGGGCTGCCGTTTTCACCCGCGTTGTCCGTATGCGATCGACAAATGCAGAAAAGAGGAGCCCATTTTGCGCGAGGTTGTTACGGGACAACAAGTGGCTTGCTGGTTGAACGAAGATGTCAGCAACCACTTCAGAATAAATCAGCGTGCCAATTCAGTCGCTGGAAGCAAAGCAGAGGTGAACCGCCAATGAACCGGGAATATTTGATCGAAGCCAACCATATCAAAAAGTATTTTCCGATTAAGGCCGGCTTGTTGAGCCGTGTCATCGGTCATGTAAAAGCCGTAGATGATGTATCTTTTGGAATTCGCGCAGGGGAGACATTTGGGCTCGTGGGGGAATCCGGCTGCGGGAAGTCGACACTGGGGCGTGTCGTGCTGAATTTGCAAAGGGCGACAAGCGGAGAAGTGCTGTTTGACGGAACTAATATCCATCAGGTGAATAGACAAGAAAATTTGAAGCTGAGACGGGATATGCAGATTATTTTTCAAGACCCGTTTGGTTCGTTGAATCCACGATTTTTGGTAAGTGATATTATTGGAGAGCCTTTGCGGGTTCATCTGCGGGCGTCTGCAAAGGAAATGGATGAGCGAGTAGTCGAGCTGATGAGTCTGGTGGGACTCGATCCTTCGAGACGAAATCGGTATCCGCATGAGTTTTCCGGCGGACAGCGGCAACGGATCGGTATTGCGCGGTCAATCGCACTCTCACCACGGTTTATTGTGGCAGATGAGGCTGTTTCTGCGCTGGATGTGTCCGTACAGTCACAGGTTTTGAACCTGATGATGAAATTACAAAAAGAGATGGGGCTGACCTATCTATTTATCGCGCATGGTCTGAATGTGGTACGCCATATTTCTGATCGGGTAGGCGTGATGTACTTGGGGAAAATGGTGGAGATTGCACGAACGGATGACTTGTTTGCACAGCCACTGCATCCGTATACGGCGGCATTGTTGTCGGCGATTCCGAAGCCCACTCCGCATCGTAGACAAGAGCGAATCGTCCTGCAAGGGGATGTACCATCTCCGGCCAATCCGCCGTCAGGTTGTCGTTTTCATCCTCGTTGTCCGATGGCGCAGGAGAGATGCAGCAAGGAGATTCCCGAGCTCATAGAGGTTGGGCAGGATCGGCAGGTCGCGTGTCATTTCCCTTTAGCATAGAGAGAAGGAGCCACCTATTATGGGTGGATGTTAGTTTGTTCCTATTCAGTTCGAAGTGAAATGTAATCGATGCTAAAACCCTTGATAAATCAGGGGTCAGGCTGTCGAGAAAGTCGACAGCCATTTTTATTTCACTTAATTTTAAAGCGACACCGCGTTAATTTGTTATAATTCTTATAATTACATTTTATAGTAGGTGATTATTGTGCTTACCTCCAATGATAAAAATCCACAAATGCATTACGAATTTGTGTGTCTTGATGAATTGGTCCCAGAGGACCATTTATTAAGGGTCATCCAGAAACATATAGATTTCTCCTTCATCCGAGAAAAAGTACGTCAATATTATTGCGAGGATAACGGTAGACCGTCGATTGATCCTATTGTTTTATTTAAAATGATTTTCATTGGATACCTTTACGGTATCCGCTCAGAGAGGCAACTCGAAAAAGAAATCCAGACTAATATCGCCTATCGTTGGTTTCTTGGCCTTTCTTTAACAGATCGAGTTCCAGATCACACAACAATCAGTTGGAATCGTCGAACCCGTTTTAAAAATACAAATGTTTTTCAGGAGATTTTTGATGAAATTGTTCGCTTGGCGATTCAGCATCGAATGGTCGCTGGACGTGTATTGATAAGTGATTCTACGCATCTTAAAGCAAATGCGAATAAACGAAAATTTAAGAAGCATGTCATCGAGAAAACGAGTCGTGCCTATCTCAAAGATTTAGAGGTAGCAATTAATGAAGACCGTGAGGTACATGGAAAAAAGGATTGAAGCCTAGAGAGGGTGTGAAGGAAGAAAAGGAAATCAAGATGAGTACCACGGATCCGGAAAGTGGCTACATGGTTCGAGACAGCAAGCCCGAAGGCTTTTTCTATCTCGATCACCGGACTGTCGATCATAAGTACAATATTATTACCGATGTCCATGTCACTGCTGGCAATGTCCATGATTCCGTTCCTTACATAGATAGGCTGAATCTCCAAATCGAGAAGTTTGGGTTTCAGGATACAATTGAAGCTATTGCATTAGATGCTGGTTATTTAACTACTCCAATCTGCAAGGCACTTCACGATATAAATGTATTTGCTGTCATCGGTCATCGTGCCTTTACACCTGTTAAAGGTCTTTTTGCTAAATGGCGCTTTAAATATGATCTGGAGTGCGATGTGTACACATGTCCTCAAAAACATACGCTTACTTATTCGACTACCGATCGAAACGGATACAGGATGTATAAGTCCAATAAAGAAATATGTAAAACTTGTCCAAGGCTTTCTGAGTGTACCCGATCTAAAAATCACCAAAAGGTGATAAGCAGGCACGTTTGGGAAGAGAGTAAGGAATGGGTTCGACAGAACCGTTTAAGTAAATCGGGGAAATATTTATATAGATTAAGATACCAAACCATAGAGCGAAGCTTTGCAGATGCTAAAGAACTGCATGGGCTTCGCTATTGTAGGTTACGCGGACGTGAAAATGTCCAAGAGCAGGTATTGATGACAGCAACAGTACAAAACATTAAAAGGATAGCGCTACACCTAGCGAAAGCAAGTTAGGTGCAGGCTATCCTTTTTTTCAGCACTTCGTGCTGAACAATACTAAAAAGAAATCCCCCAAAAGGGGGTTTCTCTTCAGGCTGACCCTTGATAAATCAGGGGTTTTTAGTTTGAATTCACTTTCCGGTTTGATGCAAGTAATAGCAAAAAAAATAGACTTGTTGACGGATTGTTGACCAAATATATCAGTATTAAGCTTTTTTGTGTTGGTTTGGATCAAATAGGGAGTTAAAGTGCTTAGCTGCTTCTTGATCGGCAGAACGTAAAGTGTGGCCATATACGTTCATCGTTGTAGAAATGTTTGAATGACCTAGTCTTTCCGAAATAATTTTTGCATGACCCCCTTTATTGATTAGCAAAGTGGCAGAGGTGTAGCGCAAATCATGGAAACGGATATATTTTAAGTTGTGCCGTTCAATGAAACTTGGCCACCATTTATTCACCATAGCCGGGTAGAGAGGCTTTCCATTTGTGGCTGAAAAAACAAAGAAGTGTTGACCTTCTTTCCATAATTCCTCTGCCTGAATTCGGGCTTTGTTAGATTGTTTCTTTAATGTTCTTAGCTCTGGAATCAGAGACGAGGGGATGGATACTTTACGTATTGATTTTTTTGTTTTCGGTTCCTTGATTAAATAACCAATATCTTTTACATGATTTAAAGATTGACATACATCGATAGTACCAAAACCGTCACCTAATTCTATATGTTTCCATTCTAGTCCGAGTAACTCCCCGCGTCTTAAACCTGTTGTTAGTGCAAGCTTAATCATTACTCTCCACATCAGTGGTTCCGTCTCCAGAGCCAGAAGTAACATGTGGGCTTCCGTTTCGTCATAAACTCCCATTTCAACCTGATCCACTTTAGGTTTTTTAATTCCTTCCATGGGACTTGTTTTAATGGCCTTCCAAACTACTGCACGCTTTAAAATATTTTTGAGAACTCGATGGATGTATTGAATCGTTGCAGAGGATAATTTCCCATCAACGCCGTCTTGTCGATTTCCCTCTTCTTGCAATTCTTTCAAAAACGTTACAATGTGAAGTGGTTTAATTTGATCCATTCGTAAATGGCCAAATTCAGGGATCAGACGGTTGTTAATTTGAATGAGGTAGTTTTCAAGAGTTTTATACCCAAGCTCACTACGAGCGTACTTTTCCCGCCATTATCCACAAAACTGGAGAAGGTCATCTTTTCTGGAGGTCTGGCTATTGCACGTTGCCACAACTAAAAGAGATGTACGCCTATGGATGGGACATGGCCAACCACACCATGAACCATGCGACTTTGAAAGACCTGAAAGACACAGCGGCCATCGAAAAAGAGATCGGGGACGCCGAGGATTGGCTGAATGCAAACGGCTTTACGAAAGCATCAAATATCTTGGCGTACCCATACGGGGCGTATGATGCAAGGGTGTTGCAAGTTATGCAATCTCGCAGAGCGGGCCGCACCGTCCAAGATGATACGGCGACCACACCGCCACCTGATAAACGGACGATCAAGATACGTAATGTGGATCATACGATTACACCTACCACACTAAAAGAGCACATAGATGCTGCGGTTAATGTGGGGGCGTTTGCTTGTTCATGTTCCATAAGTTGGTCCGTGGTACGGCGACCTCCGGCATCGAGTACAACGTAAGTAACTTCCAAGAGGTTGTTGATTATGCATTTTCCGGCGAGCTGATATCGATACCGTGACGTTTAGCGAATGGCTGGACAGTTGCGGGTTGTAGTAAAGAATATTGTTTTCAAGGGGAGCTGCTAACGCGGCTCCCTTTACTTTTGCCCCGAGGGGGGTGAGGAGGAAGATGAGCTGATGAAGTTTTTACAGAGTTTAGAGAATGTAGTGACCCCAGCAAACGGGATCGCAGTAACTACGGGAGTGTTTCTTACCCCGATATTTCAGTACCTCTATGGAACGGGTCGGCTGGATATTTTGATTGTGCTGTTTCTTATGATTGGACTCGATTGGATCACGGGCATATCAGCAGCTAAAAAGGATAGGTCCTATACGTCTGAATACGGGCTATCACGAATCCCGCGTTCGCTGTTTCTTTTTGCACTGTCGGCCATAGCAAATTTGCTGGATCGGGTGATGGGCACACCCGGTTTTCTGTTTTATGGAGTTACATTCGGTCTACTCTATCACAAATGGAATAGCCTAACAGCAAATGCTCACCGAGCTGGTTGGCCTGTTCCAAAATCAATTGTTAACTTGGTCGGATCAGAAATCAAAGCCAAGACTGAGAGAGCCGCAAGAAAGGAGTACAAGTAATTATGATACCAATGATGCAAGAATATCGCGTGACGTCTCCATTTGGGCCGCGTACAAGTCCGATCACTGGGCGGATCGAATTCCATACGGGGATTTACTTAGTAAAACCAGCATACGCGAATATCAAGGCATTTATCGCAGGGACGGTCGTCTACGCTGGGATGGGACAGAAAGGCACTGGTGTAGGCGGCTTCGGCAATACTGTGATCATCAAGGACAAGGACAATTACCTGCAGCTGTACGCACACCTTACCGATTGCGGAGTTATTGTTGGTCAATATGTCGAGCGTGGCCAGGCAATCGGCAGACAAGGAAACACAGGAAAATCCGCAGGTCAACATCTGCATTTTGAGGTTAGGAAGAATGGGCCAAGCTTTGGTTTTGGTAACCACATACATCCAGTGAAGTATGTCGACGATTTCTACATGAGTAATTGTCCGCAACCAATTCAAAAGTCAGTGGATAAACCTGTGGATAAGGTTTCCATCAAAGTAAATGGGAAGCTGCTGCCTGTTCAAGGCTTCCTCAAGGGAGGAGTTTCTACACTACCTGTACGAGCGGTAGCAGAGGCAGTCGGTGTGACGCCGGTATACAATGCAGCCACCCAACCAAGTAACGGTAAACGGGCGCGATCTGACCGAGACAATCGAATCTGGCGTCTCGTACGCTCCTGCGCGCGAGCTGGCAGTTGCACTGGACCTGCAGGTTGGGTGGGACGGCGCTAGTAAAACGGTAGAGATAAAAGTATGTGGGGGTAAATGATGCGATAACAAGTGGTAGAGTTTTCAGAAGTGGGGCTCACTGATTGCGCTGCTCTTTTTAATTAGGTGGATCACTAAAGAATAGGAGCAAAATTGAGCGTTATGAGCTCCTTCCAGCTGGGATTCGAAGTTGATTTCTCATCGTTGGTGGGAAATCAACTTGAGCCTGACTTGCTACCAAAATGTATCGGTTTATGTGTGAAAGTGCTATATGAACGCGCGGAAACAAAAACAAGCAAGTATGATATTTCAAACCCCGTCCGCAGAATTAGTCCAGACGGAATTCCCCCATATTTTGGACCAATATGTGTAGAAACATCTTGTGATTGAAACAGTAAAGTCTACTTCGTAAATACAAGGAAATATCTCCTGTTTTTTGTATTTAAAGTTAAATTATATATCTTAACAAATTTACGCATAAAATAACATTATTTACAAATAATTACTTTTAATGTAATATACAGCTAATTTTAAATTTTAATTGAATTTATGTAATTAAATTCAAATTATTTTCAAAAAAATAGGAGGAAAATAATGTTTAAGAAAAGTCTTGCGTTGTTCCTAGCTTTGAGTGTTTTGCTTAATATGTTCTCTGTTGTAGGTTTCGCAAAGGAAGTAAAGAACCCTGTAATGCAAAAAATGGGTGCTGGGGATTGGGAGGACCTAGGAAAAGGTATTCGAGTTCGATTGGATGCACCAACTGCCCATGGTGATGCCAAATGGCACGTTCATGTTTACGATGGCAATACAGAGATAGCAGCAGAGTCATGCGACGGCACTAAGAGTCATGGGCAAAAGTTGGAGGATTGTCTTTCAAAAAAGTTAGCTAATAAAGTTCGGGAAGGTAAACTGTACAAAGAAGGCGCAAAAAAACAGAAAAAACTTGAAGAGGCTAAACAAGAAATTGTCCAAAAAAACCTAAACCTTTATAATTCAGGTGACCTTGTTATTGCAGCAGGAATAGTTGCAGGAGCATTAGGATATAAACTCTGGTCTTTGCGAAGTGGAAAGTGGCTTGACTTTATTTTGGCGATATAAAGGAACTACAAGCTGTTCCAGAAAATTAAGGAGGAAATATGAAAGATACTCTTAGGCTTACCCGAGAGCTAAAATTAAGAGATGTAGAATTTTTTCTAATTAGAAGGGGTTATAACGGCGAGAAGGTTTGCCACATGCTCTTACTAGATTTTAGGCGGCCAAGTGTTTTGCAAGATTTTCCGTTTTTGATGGGGATTGAAGATGAAAAAGAGTTTGGTAGATCTAACTTAATCAAAGTGATAATCATTTCTGAGGCAGAGCTTGATACAGAAATAAAGGAAGAACTTCATATTATTGCTTCGGGTTTCCTGGAAAATAAAGTGGATTGTCACTGGTTAATAGAGTATGAAATTGCAGATATTGATCCAAGAGACGTTGGAATGGGGGAGAATATACTACCCGCCATTTCTTCGATTATGAAAAAGCATAAATTCCTCTTGAATCTAAATGACATACCTCGAGAAAAATATAACTTCTTGTCACAAGATTAATTTTTAAAGCTCCACGTAATGTGGAGTTTTATTCATGTGCGCCCAGCATGGGCGTTATCTCTAGGGTTAAAGTCCCGAATGGTGAAGGCAGTAGTAGCCATTAGCTTAAGACAAGGGTGTCCACCGTGAGGTGGAATCTGAAGGAAGTCGGCGGCAAACCTCCGGTCTGAGGAACACGAACCTCATACGAGGCTAACATTCGTTGGATGAGCCTGCATGTCAAGGCAAAGTCCTTACTGCCAAAGGCGAATGAGAGTAAATGAGGCAGATAGATGGAGGGGAAGATAACGCTCTTACCTGGGGAGACCTGACCGAAACGCCATGCTCACATGGTAACCTTCTTTGAAAGGAGAAGCTGAACGATCAGGAGTCAGCAGAGGTCATAGTACCCTAGTAAGGGACGCCTGAACAGGGAAGGACCGAACATCTAGGAAGAACGAGAAGCTAGGCGTTCATTCTTGCTAATGAGGCAGACAATCCGTAAGGACTTGCTCAGAGGAGGAAGTGGTGAATTCCACGGGGGAATCTGAGAGGGCTGAAGTAAGAATGGCACAAGTAGAAAGAACGTTCACGCGAAAGGAATACCTCAACATGATGAAGCAACTTCTGTCACGGGAAAACCTTCTGACAGCATTAAAGAGAGTGGAAAAGAATAAAGGAAGCCACGGTGTGGATGGTATGTCAGTAAAATCCCTACGTGAACATATCATGACCAACTGGGACTCCATCCGCCAGCAGTTAGAGGATGGTACCTATCAACCGCAACCAGTCCGAAGGGTCGAAATCCCGAAACCTAGAGGTGGGGTACGGTTGCTAGGAATTCCTACTGTGACAGACCGCTTTATCCAGCAGGCAATCGCTCAAATTCTGACCCCAGTTTTCGATCCGATGTTCTCCGAACACAGTTATGGCTTTCGTCCAAATAGGCGAGGACATGATGCAGTTCGGAAGGCTAAAGGATTTATGAAAGAGGGGAAACGGTGGGTTGTTGATTTAGACTTAGAGAAATTCTTTGACAAAGTAAACCATGACAAGTTAATGGGGCTTATCGCCAAACATGTCAAGGAAAAGACACTTCTCAGGCTTATCAGAAGCTATTTAGAATCGGGCATCATGATTAACGGGTTGGAGACAGCAAATGAGGAAGGAGTGCCGCAAGGTGGACCTCTTAGTCCGCTGCTCTCCAACATCATGTTGCATGAATTGGACATGGAGCTAGAAAAACGAGGGCTCAGATTTGTCCGCTACGCGGACGACTGTAATGTCTACGTTTCTTCAAAGAAGGCTGGCGAACGGGTAATGGCATCTATTTCCTGGTTCATCGAGAATAAACTAAAACTTAAGGTGAACATTGAGAAAAGTGCAGTAGACCGGCCATGGAAACGAAAATTTCTAGGGTTTAGCTTTACCCACCAGTCTGATCCAAAGATTCGAATCGCGAAAGAAAGCATGAAGAAGGTAAAACAACGAATTCGGGAATTTACCTCAAGGTCAAACGCGCTTCCCATGGAGTATCGAATTGAACAGCTAAATAGATACTTTATTGGCTGGGCGGGATATTTCTCACTTGCAGACACACCTTCTTCTTCTCCAGTCTAGACGAATGGATAAGAAGAAGGCTCCGTATGTGCCTATGGAAACAGTGGAAGAACCCTCGAACAAAAGTAAAAAGGCTTATTACTTTGGGAGTGCCCAAAGCAAAAGCCTTCGAATGGGGCAATTCTCGTAAGAGATACTGGCGTATTGCGTGCAGTCCTATACTTCACAGAACTTTGGATAATGCCTATTGGCAGACCGAAGGTCTTAAGAGTCTTAAGGATAGGTATTTTCTTTTACGTCAAACTTAGATGAACCGCCGTATACCGAACGGTACGTACGGTGGTGTGAGAGGACGGGGGCTAGTCACCCCCTCCTACTCGATTTACATGTTCGTAAGTTGTTCGTACATTATAAGAACGTATGTTCTGTTTAGAGGCGAACAGCATGAGAAGGCAACTGCAAAGAGCCATAGAACAGCATCAACACATCCAAATTATTTACCTTGGCAGCGGGCCGCACACTACACAACGGACCTTGCGACCTTTGGAGATTGTTGGAGACCGTCTGAGAGCATATTGTCTAACACGTAAGGCTCCGAGGGTTTTTGTCATTGATAACATCCTTGCCGTTAAAGCGATGGTGAGCAGCCGTGCTGTCTGATATCGAGCGGAAGGTATTAAGAGTGATCGGCAACTATTCGGCAGGACGAAGAAGGACGCCAACTGTAGATGAACTATGCATCAAGACGGGTCGAACTCGCGGCGGCATTATGACGGTCTTGGAAGTGTTCGACACTTGGGAAAGGAATGGTGTGTTGAAATGGCCTCTAAGATAGAAAATCCCTTTTCCATGCGTTTTGTGTTGCCCGAGCAACGTGAGCTATACCTGCAAATGAAAGAAGATGATAAACTCGTTAGAATGCCTGTGATTGAACAAGACGAGCTTGAAACATTTGACTACCTTCTACGCGACGCGCAACAAAACGAAAAGGCAGTTTCAATCACATGGTGGCGACATAAGAAAAACGGGCTAGGTACAATTTGCACTATGTGGGGAGCGGTACCAGAGATCAATGCGAATACCAGAAAAGTAAAACTGTTTACAGTCGAAGATGTCCAATGGATTCCGCTCGAGAACATAACGAATGTTAGAGGCTAGGAGGTATACCGTGGCAAAGTCAGCTACACCAAAACGTCCTACAAGAGATGAATTTGAATTAGAAGAATTGGGGAATCAGCTCGCTGAAGCAAAAGAAGATTGTGACGAAAGAGCTTTGACTGTTTGGGGAATGCCTGAGAAAGTACGCGGGCGGATCACAGTTCTTGACTCGCGTACAAGGCTAGTTCATGTAGAGGAGAACGAAGCAACAAGGAAGATACCTTTCATGGACATTATGAAAGTCTCCTACGAGTAATTACCAGCGCATGTCCCTTACAGTATTGATACAATTGATAGTGGTAATGCTATATGAATTTTATATACCCGATGCTGCTCGAGCAAGTTGATAAACCCTTTTCGGACAGCCGCTACGTCTTCAAGCCAAAGATAGACGGTCACTGCCTGATCTTATCACGAAGTAATGGAGTTACGCGATGATACACAAGACACATCAATGACGTAACCGATAGTCCTACGTTATGAGGACGGCTACAGAAAAGGTGACTTTGGCTGGAACCAATAGATGAAAATGTTACAGAAAGAAAAGTACCCGCTTAGTTCCTACGGGTTCTATAGTGGAATAAACATAAGTAGAGGATGCTTGTGGAATAAAAGCATCCTTTGCTCAACTTTAACAGCTGCATCTGGACAAAAGACAAACGGAAGGGCTGTTTCCTTGGCAGAATTTTGATCTGCTTTGTGGACAGCCCCTTTTTCCTGTTCGGAATACTGTTAAATGGAGCTAAATCTTGCTGTTTTCTATCGATCGGAGAGTTTTTGAAACACCTCGTTAATCGTTCTCATCCGTTCCTCTACTTTTTTTGCAGCCGCATCCAATGTGAATCCATCGTCAAGCAACTCTTTAACCAAGAGAATTTTCTTGATGTTTAGGTAATCGTACTTCCTAGTGGTTCCCTCTCCTTCCTTATACGACTGAATAATTCCTTTTTCTTCCCAATAGCGAATCTGTCTTTGAGGAACACCAGTAATATCAGATACTTCGCCAATTCCAACGACCAGTTTGCGCAATAAATCAAAATCCATAAGAGGATTATCTGCTTGATTATCATGGTTCATCTTATCACCTCTTGCTATTTCCTTTAGCAAATATTTTACATGATAGGTACAATGTTTACAATGAGAGGTTACTTATTGACTTTGATTGTAGATTTGTTACAATTAATGCGTAACTTATACAAGTTACATAAATTAATTACAAAGGGGAAAAAGGTTATGCCAATCATTAATGTGGATTGCTGGGAAGGTTTTAATGCAGAGCAAAAGGAGCAGTGGATCAAGGAGCTGACCAACGTCACGGTCAATTTGTTTAATATTCCTCCGGACAAAGTACTGGTGATCCTACGGGAAACCCAGTTGGCTAATTGGGGGCAAGCGGGGGTAGTTGCTAGCGATCCGGACTTTCTGGCAAAGAGCCGTCTGACTGAATAATGATGAACCTGATCTGAAAGAAGGGAACAGCTTGGCGGAAACGGCACGACGACCCGCTTTCGGCGCGGAAGGAAAGTATTTTGTGATGACCGCAATTCTTTCATGGTGCGGTTTAGCTGTGGTATCTAGCATGTATGTAACCATTCCAATGGTTACAGCTTTTGTACGAGAGTTTCAAGTCACTCCGGCTCAAGCAGCATGGAGCGGCAGTGCTTTTTCGCTTACCTATGCAATCAGCTTTTTGCTCTTTGCGTCTTTATCGGATCGGTATGGACGAAAACAGGTTATGTTTTGGGGACTGGTTGCTCTTAGCGTGATCACTCCGCTTCTCGGAATAGCAAGCAGTTTTCCTTTGTTCATTGCACTTCGAACCATTCAAGGCATTGCCGCTGCGACGTTTGCTCCGGCCGCACTTTCCTACGTAGTGGAGATGTATCCGGCGGAGAATCGAGTGACAGCAATTGGATTCGTTAGTACCGGCTTCTTACTGGCGGGGATTGCAGGACAGGTTTTAAGCGATATCGTAAGCCAGAACTTCGGTTGGCCTTTCGTCTTTTATTTCCTCGGTGGAATCTATCTACTGTCCGTCGGCTTGTTAGGGGGATCGATTCCAAAAGGGGGAACACAGCATCAAAATATCAATGTCCTGGATCCATTTAAGCAAATGGGAACGGTGCTGTTTCACAAATCCCTGTTTTTCTGTTATCTCATTGCATTCACATTACTCCTTGCGTTCGTCGGTATGTACACCACGCTTGGAAGTTATCTAAGCCAAGATCCTTTTTTATTACACAACAATCAAATTCTGCTGGTACGAGCTGCAGGGATCGTAGGTATGCTCCTTTCCCCGTTTGCTGGGAGTTTGGTAGCTAGATTTGGAATCATGAACGTGTTGAAAGCAGGTTTACTTTTAGCCGTGCTTGGTCTAGGAATTTTGGGGATCAGTTCTGCCCTGCCTATTCTTGTTCTGACGAGTGTTCTGTTTGTAGCCGGGATTTCCATCACCGTACCCGTTTTAATCTCATTGATTGGCACCCTCGCAGGACAATTTCGTGGAACAGCCGTATCGCTCTATACGCTTATCTTGTTTTTGGGGGCAACGTTGGGTCCGATTGTGTCTCTGCAATTGCTGAAAACAGGTAGCTATATTTTGACATTTGAAGGACTGGCCACTTTATTGAGTGTCGCTTTTTTGTGCTCCTTTCTCGTGCAAAAACGAATCGTTGGTGAGGGAGAAGGATGAAAAAAGGAAAGTTGTAGGTTATACTATCTTCCCTACTTGTGGTTATGTGTTCCGGTATTGTTTATGCAACTGGTGCAGGAATTGACAATCACGACGAGACAATCGTTGTGACCAAAGGGGATAAGCGTGAAACGGTGACCATCTCGGGTATGAAATATAAATGCTACCTTCCTGAAGAGAATAATTACGCGTGGGTAATCGTCGGTCCAGACGGACAAATTATCACCTTTGAGCAAGGGATAATCTGGAGCAATGGACGCGT
Organism: Brevibacillus schisleri; assembly: GCF_055685845.1. Taxonomy (NCBI): domain Bacteria; kingdom Bacillati; phylum Bacillota; class Bacilli; order Caryophanales; family Paenibacillaceae; genus Brevibacillus; species Brevibacillus schisleri. The sequence continues at coordinate 5,848,915 of NZ_JBVNDM010000001.1, read as the reverse complement.
TACGGAAAAATGGCTTCATGACAGCTGGGTGGAGGAGTCTATTTAAAAATAGAAACTTGGCGTACCGCCTACTCATAAGCAGGCGATTTATGGAGTGGCGAAACAGTTGATCACTGGTGAGGATCGCGATTTCGTTTACGTGCAGCCGCAGATAAAAGCACGCGTCAAAATGCGGAACTGGACAAAGAGCGGCATGCTACGTTCGCCAGTTTTCGTAGACTTTATCCTGACTGCATAAGAACAACCCGCCCTTTTGAATGAGGCGGGTTGTTCTATTATCTTTTCACTTTTTTCCGTGCTCATAAGCTGCTCTGATAACGCCCATGATCTTGTCAACCGTACTTTGTTCGTATCCGGCCAACCAAGCGATCGTACTAAGCTCATCTTTTGTTAAATCACGACCGATACAAGTTCTAATACCTTCTACAAACGGCCTGTACTGCTTAACTTGCCAATCTTCCATTACCAAACCTTCTGGACGGAATGAAGATACGAGATCACGTTCAATCCATTCCACACGCCCGTGTTTATTAACCCCTTTATATTGCAAATCCATGTCTATACACGCTCCCTTGAGATTGAAGTTGTTGACCAGTTGTTGACGTCAACAAGTACCCAAAATCACTGAATATGAACGGAAATGCGAACAGATTCAAAGCTTGATAAATTCAGTTTTTTTGAAATGTACCAAAGTTTACCGTAGAACAAAATTCACCTATGATGGGCGGTTTCTTAATTTTTCCAAATAATCCAAATTGAGATAGACAAAACAAATTCGTTTTGGTACATATAAATCAGTGTCGACGGATGTATATAAATGAAGAAATATCCGCTGTGTATTACTTTATTAGGCCATGAAGGGGAGGGATGCATGGTGCAACATAAAGGGAAATGGATGATCACCATTGCGATGGCAGTATGCCTGATTGTGGTTCTTGGCTTTGGCAATCAACAAACAATGGCGACTGCGCCAACAAAAAAACCAGTGATAAACGTTTTTGGCAGCGATCCTGTGAATATCAATTCATACCAAAGCTTTGTCGCCGTTCAAGGAGAATGGATTTTTTGTAACAACGATGGTCTATACAAAATCAAACAGGATGGGAGCTCGCTTCAAAAGTTGAGCAGTGATTGGGCCCATAATCTGAATGTGGTAGGGGACTGGATTTACTATACGCGCAATAAGCCCGTGAAAGAATTCTATCAGCTTGAGATGTCCCCTTATGAGATTAGTTATACGTATGAAGATGTGATGGAGCTCATGAAAATCAAGACAGATGGCAGTTCAAAACAGTTATCAAGAGCAGTAGTCCTGCGGAAGAGGACCCCAATAACGTACGTAAATTGTATGTAGTGGGAGATATCATTTATTACGCGGATAATAACAGATGTTTGTACAGAATGGACACGAACGGCAAAAATCAAAAGAAGCTACTTGATCGGTTTGAGGAAGTTTATTTCTATCAGGATTGGATTTTCTACACCAATGAGAGTGGTCAACTATACAAAATGAAGCGGGATGGAACGCAGAAAAAGCTCGTAAGCAAAGACAAAGTGTCCCTTGTCGGTCTGTCTGGCGATTTCATTTACTATACAAAATGGGTAGAATCCAGTGGAGTAGAAGATGTTTATAAAATAGGATTGAAGGATGGGAAGACTGCTCTAGTCAAGAAAGGATTACCACCAGCAGAGAATCCGATCATTATAGCTGGGAAGTATCTATACTACATCTCAGAAATAAACGGGGAACGAATGGTAGGCCGAATGAATATGGCGGACGGCAAGACAACCCCACTGTCTCCATTGGGTTTACGGATAAACATCGGGGGAGATTTCATCTTTTTTCAAGCTTCCGGTCGTAATGAAAAAGAACTATTCAAAGTGAAGATGGGCGAAAACAGAGTGGAAAAGGTAACCCCAAAGGCGAAGTAAGGATAAGAGCCACCCCAAGGCGGGTGGCTTTATTGTTATCACCCACGAATCAATGGCAAAGTACCGACTGTCGCCGAAATGGGTTAACACCAATCCACAGGAATATCAAAATTAAGAACACCAGCATATACTGATAAGGTATCTTCACTTTCTGCTCGAGGCCGCCATTCAGTTTGAAGGTGAGAACGCCGAGTGTGATACTGACTTATTCAAGGTAGGGCAAGTCTACTTGATTATCGAAAATCCGCGCGATGGCCATGATATAGGAAAAAATGGTTTCATTCTTCGCTATTATGGAATTCATTCTGACTAACTCCTTTTCGCTTGGATTATCCTTAAGTAAGGCAAGGATTGAGGATGCCAATGGTGCCAATGGGAGCGACATTGTCTGTAACAAAACCGTCACGAACAGTGGAAAAGCAGCACCCAGAAGAGGGGTCTAAACAAAATCAGAACGGCATAAGGTAAGGGGTATTACCAAGACGGAAGAAGGTCATGATGAGCATTTCGTGTTTGATAGCGGTGAAAAATGGGCAGACCAATAAGGGGGCATTACGTTACGAATTACACCTAGTATACCGATAGGGGGAACGTGCAATTGTTGAGTTCATTTAAACCACTGAAGAGAATTGAAGAGAACAGCAAGATTATACAGCAGACGATCCAGTACATAGGTAATCAAAAAGTTAGTACGATAACGATAGAAACGCCTAAAAAACTACCTAAATGTAGGTAGTTTCAGACTGAAGAGAAACCCCCTTTTGGGGGATTTCTTTTGGTATTGTTCCAGCACGAAGTGCTGAAAAAAGGATAGCCTGCACCTAACTTGCTTTCGCTAGGTGTAGTGCTATCCTTTTAATGTTTTGTACTGTTGCTGTCATCAATACTTGCTCTTGGACATTTTCGCGTCCGCGTAACCTACAATAGCGAAGCCCATGCAGTTCTTTAGCATCTGCAAAGCTTCGCTCTATGGTTTGGTATCTTAATCTATATAAATATTTCCCCGATTTACTTAAACGGTTCTGTCGAACCCATTCCTTACTCTCTTCCCAAACGTGCCTGCTTATCACCTTTTGGTGATTTTTAGATCGGGTACACTCAGAAAGCCTTGGACAAGTTTTACATATTTCTTTATTGGACTTATACATCCTGTATCCGTTTCGATCGGTAGTCGAATAAGTAAGCGTATGTTTTTGAGGACATGTGTACACATCGCACTCCAGATCATATTTAAAGCGCCATTTAGCAAAAAGACCTTTAACAGGTGTAAAGGCACGATGACCGATGACAGCAAATACATTTATATCGTGAAGTGCCTTGCAGATTGGAGTAGTTAAATAACCAGCATCTAATGCAATAGCTTCAATTGTATCCTGAAACCCAAACTTCTCGATTTGGAGATTCAGCCTATCTATGTAAGGAACGGAATCATGGACATTGCCAGCAGTGACATGGACATCGGTAATAATATTGTACTTATGATCGACAGTCCGGTGATCGAGATAGAAAAAGCCTTCGGGCTTGCTGTCTCGAACCATGTAGCCACTTTCCGGATCAGTGGTACTCACCTTGATTTCCTTTTCTTCCTTCACACCCTCTCTAGGCTTCAATCCTTTTTTCCATGTACCTCACGGTCTTCATTAATTGCTACCTCTAAATCTTTGAGATAGGCACGACTCGTTTTCTCGATGACATGCTTCTTAAATTTTCGTTTATTCGCATTTGCTTTAAGATGTGTGGAATCACTTATCAATACACGGCCAGCGACCATTCGATGCTGAATCGCCAAGCGCACAATTTCATCAAAAATCTCCTGAAAAACATTTGTATTTTTAAAACGGGTTCGACGATTCCAACTGATTGTTGTGTGATCTGGAACTCGATCTGTTAAAGAAAGGCCAAGAAACCAACGATAGGCGATATTAGTCTGGATTTCTTTTTCGAGCTGCCTCTCTGAGCGGATACCGTAAAGGTATCCAATGAAAATCATTTTAAATAAAACAATAGGATCAATGGAAGGTCTACCGTTATCCTCGCAATAATATTGACGTACTTTTTCCCGGATGAAGGAGAAATCTATATGTTTCTGGATGACTCTTAATAAATGGTCTTCTGGGACCAATTCATCAAGGCACACAAATTCGTAATGCATTTGCGGATTTTTATCATTGGAGGTAAGCACAATTATCACCTACTATAAAATGTAATTATAAGAATTATAACAAATTAACGCGGTGCCGTATTAAAACTAAGTGAAATAAAAATGGCTGTCGACTTTCTCGACAGCCTGAAACTACCTAAATGTAGGTAGTTTTTTCCTATTTGTAGAATCTGAATAAAATGTTAAAATAATGTAAAACTTTACCAGAAGGAGAGGTTTACAGGTGCTAAAGAATCTCGTGCAGAGCCATGTGAAGATTGTGTTTTCTGTTCTTGGCATCTTGTTCGTTCTGGTCTCATGGCTCGTATTTGAATTGTTAAAAGGTTTGCTGCCAGATTTGATAGCAGTCATACATAAGTGGATGTTTCAACCGATTGAATGGCTGTTTATCCTAGCACCGCCACATGAGGAAAACAAGCTAGCTTCATTAGGCTCTGTTCTAGGCTTGTCTATCTTGTATTCCGCTATTTTGGCAGGAATGGTATTCATCGTTTTGTTCATCTGCAACAAGATTAGAGGGAACGAGATCGAGTTCCAGATGGAAGTGAAATATTGTGAGAAAGAATTGGCCAATGCGATTTACAGCTTGGATGGGAGCGGACAATCAACAGCTATTATTAATGCGAATGCGATCACGTTTATGAAGGCATTTGAAATGGAAGTAAAGACGATTTATGGTTTGAAACCGGACGAGCTATGCTGCTATTGGATCGTACCTACGAATAATGACAAGCAGTTTGAAGTGTTTTACTTAACCGAGTTGAAAGATTTTGACACAGTACGTACGCTGCTACTGTCTTCCATGCTTCAAGAGGATTGCAGAATTGCCGATAAACAAGTAAAGGGACGAATTCAAAACACGGACATCGAACAATTTGCAATTGTGAAAAATTTTGGCAAGTTCCGGCTTGGATTTGCGGTCGCTGTTTACAAGAATGACACATTTACTCCCGAAAATATGCAGGAGTTCGAGCGGTTGACTACGTATATGTTATTATTAGGATTTGTTACCAAGTTTGTGAATAAGGTCAAAACTTTAAAGAGAGCTAGTTAGGAGTGGGATACGATGAAATTAGCTGAGTTCTTCGCGAAAAGAGGTAACGAAACTGCTGTTTACTCGAAAAATCTCTCTTCCAAGAAGAAGATTCCCAACAGCAAATTTACTCCTGGCTTCGCTAGCTTAAAACAGATTATAGATGAGCATAATCCGAGTGAAGGACATGATAATAAAGTGGTCGGAGGAAAATGACACTGCCTGTGAGCAGTGTTATTTTTTTTGGATACCTTTGAATAGAGGAAAAGCCACCTGATGAGGGTGGCTTTAGTTTTGGGAGATCTCTACACGGTGTTTGCTTTTTCTGTGGGACCATATCAGGACAGGGACTAGCAACAGCGATAATGCGCCTCCGGCAAGGGAAAGTGTTGCGTAGCTGGCATTGGCGACGACCATACCAGACAGAGCTCCACCGGATGCACCAGCCAAGGCAATCAAGACATCAACCGTTCCCTGCGTTTTGGCGCGAGTGGCGGGCTGCGTTGCATCCACGATGAGCGCTGTACCGCTAATTAATCCAAAATTCCAGCCCAGTCCGAGCAGCACAAGAGCGGTGATGAGTAGTGGCATCGAATCGGCTGGGGCAAAAGCAGCAGTCAGGCTGGCTGCAAGCAGTATGACACCTGAAGCATAGGCCATTGTGGAGCGACCGATCTTGTCAACGAGTACACCCGTCAAGAGCGAGGGAAGGTACATCGCACCGATATGAAAACCGATGACGATGCCTACTTCTGATAGACCATGTCCGTGGTGCTTCATATGTACAGGCGTCATCGTCATAATGGCGACCATGACGATCTGCGTCAAAATCATGACGGTGGCTCCCACGATGATTCCCCGGTTGTTGCTTGCAAGCTGATTCTCATTCAGACAGGCCGACGAGCTCTGATTCCCCTGTTGTGCTTCGGCGATTGCTTTCGAAACGATGAACGGGTCAGGGCGAAGCAGTACCCAAAATACGAGACCAGCGAGGATGAAAGCTGCGGCACCCAAGATGAAAGGGCCAGCTAGTGCGGGGACACCGATGGATGTAGCGAATCGTCCCATGACTTCCACAAGGTTTGGTCCTGCAACCGCCCCGAATGTAGTGGAGACCATGGCAATACTTACGGCAGTCGCTCGCTGTTTAGGCTTTGCCAAGTCTGTGCCTGCATAGCGGGCTTGCAGGTTAGTAGCGGTGCCAGCCCCATACAGAATTAAGGAAGCAAATAGAAGGACAATACTGTTTGCGACGGCTGCGAGCACCACCCCAATTGCCCCAATCCCTCCTGCTAAAAAGCCGCTAGCGAGCCCTAAACGGCGTCCAAAGCGTTGAGAGAGTCGACCCACCAGCAATGCAGCGACAGCAGAGCCAAGCGTGAACAATGCGGCAGGGATGCCCGCGAGACTTTCCGAGCCGAGCATATCCTGAGCGAGGAGAGCCCCTACGGTGACACCTGCCGCAAGTCCTGCACCGCCGAAAATTTGTGAGATGACGACAATCCAGAGCGTTCGTTTGTATAGTCTTTGCTGCTTGTCTGGGGAGTCGATGTAGCTTTGTAAATCTTCAGGTTTGAGTGACATTTGATCCACCTTTCTATGGAGCGAAAGCTTTCGTAAGTTATGAAATTTCAGTCATTGCTTCGTGTGGAAATGAATGGGTAATTTGCATTCAGTATAGTATTGGCGACGGGTAAACACAAGGGGAATTCAGCTTCATAAACACTTTGCAAAAGAAAAAACACCGGACATTTTCTAGCCGGTGTTTTTCGTTTATTTTCCTGCGATAGGTAATAGCTCACGGAGGTTTTGGATGAGAATTTGGTTTTCTTCCAGCGTACCTACACTGATTCGAATATGCTCCGGTAACTCCCAAGTGTCTCCGTACCGCAAAATGATTCCTCTTTCCAGCAACTCTTGATAAATCCTACCCGCATTTGGCCCGAATTTTGCCAAGATAAAATTAGACATGCTCACGGTATACGGGATATTCATTTCATCGAATGCATCATAGAGCTGCTTGCGGCCTTTGGTGTTTTCCGTGAGGGACTTTTCAAAATGCTCCACGTCTCCAAGCGCGGTAATGGCGGCTGTTTGTGCCAAGGAATTGACGTTAAACGGTTCTTTTACTTTCAGGATTTTTTGGATCACCGAGGGGTGAGCGACACCAAATCCGATGCGAATACCTGCAAGCGCGTAAATTTTCGAGAAGGTTTGCAAGACGAGAACAGGGTATCCTTGGCGGACAAATTCAATACCTGTTGTGTAATCGTCAGCCGTTGCATAGTGACTGTAAGCAGCGTCGAGTACAACAAGCACTCCATCTGGCAATTGGTCTAGCAATGCCGTCAAGTCCTGATGGGTCAAATAGGTGCCTGTCGGGTTATTTGGGGAACAAAGGTAGACAAGCTTTGTTCGATCTGTGATCGCTGCCAAAATTGCTGAGACGTTGAATGCGTATTCGGTCTCAAGCGGAACCGTTTTGATGACAGCTCCCATGAGATGCGCGCCGAATTCATATTCAGAAAAGGTCGGCGAAGGCACGACGATTTCGTCCTCGGGCTCCAGATAGGTCTCGGAGATGAGCTTGATCAGTTCGTCACCGCCATTCGTGACAAGTAAATGCTCTGGACTTACCACAAGATGATCTGCCAAATGCTCTTTTAGCGTCGTTGTATGGGCATCTGGGTAACGATGCAGCTCCGGGAGCGCACTGAGAATGGCGCGGATGATCTTGGGGGATGGGCCGAGTGGATTTTCATTTGAAGCTAATTTAATGATAGGAGAGAGTCCGTACATTTTTTTTATCTCCCAAATCGGCATTCCAGGTTGATAGGATTGTATCTTTTCTAGTGTTTTGCGTGATGGGATCGTGGGCAGCTGTTTCATCTATATGGCCTCCAAAACTTCATGGTAGCAACACTGTAAGTGAAATCTCCGGAACTGTAACCAGCCAATTTACGAAAGATGAAACAGACCAATTACGAGGAAGGACACAAATTGGATGGTTCATAAAAGGCAAGATTGGATCATGAAGGAAGAGGCCGCTTCCTTTATAATCAGCCCAGAAACATCACTCATGCAAACAACACGGAAGGATAGTGAGGTGGGAAAAATGTTGATTCAAGGGCAAACGCCGCTCTTTAACGGGTTGAGAAAGCATGCCCAGAAGAATCCAATCCAATTCCATATACCAGGTCATAAGAAGGGGAAAGGGATGGATCATGAATTTCGATGGTTCATGGGAAAAAATGCACTTTCCATCGATTTGATTAACATTGAACCATTAGATGATCTGCATCAACCAAAAGGAATTATCAAACAAGCGCAGGAATTGGCTGCTGAAGCCTTTGGCGCTGATCACACCATATTTTCTGTTCAAGGTACGAGCGGAGTCATCATGACCATGATTATGGCGGTTTGTAATCCCGGCGATAAGATCATCGTGCCACGGAATGTACACAAATCTATCATGAGCGGAATTGTTTTATCCGGTGCGACGCCTATCTTTTTACATCCAGAAATAGACCCTGTCTTCGGGATCTCACATGGAATCACACCACAAGCTGTGGAAAAAGCATTGGAACAGCATCCCGATGCAAAGGCAGTCCTCGTCATCAACCCAACCTATTTTGGAATCGCCGGTGACTTGAAGAGTATCGTTCAAATTGCGCACGCCAGAGGAGTGCCTGTACTCGTAGATGAAGCGCATGGTTCACATGTTCACTTCCATCCCAAGCTTCCCCTATCGGCGATGCAGGCTGGTGCAGATATGGCAGCAAGCAGTATGCATAAATTAGGAGGCTCTCTGACGCAGAGTTCGTTGTTGAACATTCAGGGAAATCTCGTCTCGATTCAGCGTGTACAAGCAATCTATAGCATGCTCACGACGACATCTACCTCCTATTTATTGCTCGCGTCGCTCGATGTGGCGAGAAAGCGGTTGGTTACATCCGGGAAAACGCTATTGGATCAAACGATTCAGCTGGCAAACGAAGCACGGGCACAAATCAATAAAATAAATGATTTGTACTGCATTGGGAGAGAAATTATCGGGACAAATGGAGCGTTTGCCCATGATCCGACCAAGCTGGTCATCTCGGTAAAAGACCTCGGCATTACGGGATATGAAGCTGAAAAATGGCTCCGTGATCGCTTTAACATTGAGGTAGAGCTATCTGACCTGTACAACATCGTTTGTATTATCACACCAAGCGATACGAGAGAAGATTTGCAAATCCTTGTCTATGCCTTGGAGGAGTTGGCTGCCGGGGCCGCGGATCAAGGAAAGAGAAAAGCCTGCCCGAAAATGCAGCTGCCGAAAATACCGGTACTGGCTGTCACCCCGCGCGATGCATTTTACGCATCGACAGAGATGGTTCCCGTCGAACAATCTGTGGGGAGAATTATCGCGGAGTTTGTCATGGTATATCCACCAGGTATCCCGATCTTTGTCCCGGGTGAGATCATTTCGGAAGAGAACCTCATCTATACGAAGAGAAACATGGAGGCAGGTTTACCAGTTCAGGGCTTTGAAGACCCGACGCTACAGACCATACGAGTCATCAAGGAATAACCAAACAATAGCAGGAAAGGCCGCCTTGGGGTGGTCTTTTTCTTTTTATGTCGAAAAGGTGTCCAAAATGCAGCGGATTCTTGAACATGGCTGGTTGATCCACTTTGTCATTGGCTGGTGACACTCTATCGGTCCGGCTTTAGAGTAAGACTTGTTTCAAAAGTACCCTGTGCATGGTGATAGGAGATGAGGACAAGGACATGAAGACGTCCAAGACAGTACGCTGTATGTCATTTTTGTTCATGTTCATCCTGCTGTTCTTGACGACCGGTTGCGCTGATAACTATATCGTGCTCGATCCGAAAGGACCCATTGGTGAACAGCAAAAGGACTTAATGATTTTATCCACGCTTTTAACGTTAATTGTGATTGTTCCTGTGTTAATTCTAACTTTTGTCATTGTATGGCGATACCGTGACAGAAAAGGAAGAAAGGCGAAGTACACGCCTAATTGGGAGCACAGTACGAAACTGGAAATCATTTGGTGGGGCATTCCCATCATCATTATTACGTTAATTGGGATCGTGACAGTTCGGTACACGTATTCGTTGGAGCCATCCAAGCCGTTGGAATCCGAGAAGAAACCGATCACGATTCAAGTGACGAATTTGGATTGGAAGTGGCTATTCCAATATCCTGAACAAGGCATTGCCACTGTGAACTATGTGCAGTTCCCAGAGGATGTGCCGGTACGCTTCGAAGTGACGTCTGACGCCCCGATGAATTCATTCTGGATTCCACAGCTTGGAGGCCAGATTTACGCCATGTCCGGCATGTCGATGACTCTCTACCTGCAAGCAGACGAGCAGGGTGAGTACATGGGATCTGGTGCAAACTTTACCGGAAAAGAATTTGCGAAGATGTTCTTCACAGCGAATGCGACTTCCCAAGAAGATTTTGATCAATGGGTGAATCAGGTGAAACATACTTCCCCTGGGCTGACACTGGATGGTTACAAAGAGCTGACCAAACAAGGAACATCGGATGTACGCTATTTCTCCACTTTCCCTGAAGGATTGTACGAGATGACGGTGACCAAGTATGCTGCTTCACACAATCACGGCTTATCTACGCGAGTGCAACCGCCAGCGCGGGTGAAAGAATAGTCGGTTGAAATAGAAACAGGGAGGAGAGAGACAACGATGTGGGAGAGTGTGAAAGAATTCGCCTCTGAATTTTTCGTAACAGGCGATCCACTTATTTACGGTGCGGACGTCAGCATTGTGCTTAGTATGATCGCAATCGTATCGGTGCTGACTTACTTTAAAAAATGGGGATGGCTCTGGCGTGAATGGCTGACGACTGTCGATCACAAGAAGATCGGAATCATGTACATTCTCGCTTCCGTTCTCATGCTGTTTCGAGGAGGGGTAGATGCTCTCCTAATGCGGGCGCAGCTCGTCATGCCTGAGATGCAGTTTTTGAGTGGGGATCACTACAACCAGATTTTTACGACGCATGGCGTCATTATGATTCTGTTTATGGCGATGCCGCTTATGTTTGGTTTGTTCAATGTCATCGTGCCGCTGCAACTCGGTGCACGTGACGTAGCCTTTCCATTTCTGAATGCGCTCAGCTTCTGGCTGTTTTTCTCAGGGGCGATGCTGTTTAACCTGTCCTTCGTCATTGGGGGCTCCCCGGATGCAGGATGGCTGGCTTACCCGCCGTATTCGGAGCTAGCCTTTAACCCGGGGCCAGGTCAGGATTTCTACATTTGGGGGATTCAAATCTCAGGTATTGGTAGTTTGATGACCGGGATTAACTTTATTGTGACGATCTTGAAAGTGCGTGCTCCTGGTATGACTTTGATGAAAATGCCGATGTTTTCTTGGTCGGTTTTGTCGAGTTGTATCGCGATCGTTTTCGCATTCCCAATCTTGACGGTTACCTTGGCACTGCTGTTTATCGACCGCTATTTGGGTGGGCACTTCTTCACCTTGGATGGCGGCGGTAATCCGATGATGTACATCAACCTGATTTGGATGTGGGGTCACCCGGAAGTTTACATTATCGTTTTGCCAGCGTTCGGGATTTTCTCTGAGATCGTTGCAACGTTCTCACGGAAAAAGCTGTTTGGTTACAAATCCATGGTTTTCGCCATGATCATTATTAGCGTTCTCTCGTTCCTCGTATGGGCGCATCATTTCTTCACAATGGGCTCCGGTGCGGACGTCAATGCATTCTTCGCCGTCACGACCATGTTGATTGCGATTCCGACGGGTGTGAAAGTGTTTAACTGGCTGTTTACGATGTTCCGAGGAAAAATTACGTTCGAAACGCCGATGCTGTGGATGGTCGGGATTATCCCGAACTTCGTCATCGGTGGGATGACGGGTGTCCTTCTGTCCGTGGCACCTGCTGACTTCCAGTATCACAATAGCTACTTCCTCGTTGCACACTTCCACCAAGTGATCATTGCAGGTGTCGTATTTGGATTCTTCGCGGGCTTGTACTACTGGTGGCCGAAAATTTTTGGCTTCAAGCTGAATGAGCGTATTGGCCGTTGGGCTTTCTGGCTGTGGAACATCGGGTTCTACCTGTGCTTCATGCCGCAATACGCATTGGGCTTGATGGGTATGACACGTCGTCTTTACACGTACGGCTGGGACAAAGGCTGGTTCGAAATGAACCTGATATCGACGATTGGTGCCGTAATCATGGGTGCTGCATTCCTTGTCCAAATTTGGGACATTGCACACAGCATCAAGCACATGAAGAGAGATACAACTGGCGATCCATGGAATGCCCGTACATTGGAGTGGTCGATTCCTTCACCAGCTCCGTTCTATAACTTTGCCGTTATGCCGCAGGTAACGTCTCAAGATGACTGGCATGAAAGAAAGCTGCGCATCGAGCAAGGCTTGGAAAAGCCAGCGAAAGTAGAGCTAGAACCGATTCATATGCCGAAAAACTCAGGTATTCCGATTGTGATGTCCATGTTCTGGTTCTTTGTCGGATTCGGCTTGATTTTTGACTGGCTGTGGATGGCGGTACCAGGGTTTATCGGTGTGATTGTATGTATGGTTGTTCACTCGTTTAACTATGACACGGACTACTATGTCACGGTGGAAGAGATTAAACGTACAGAGGCGGAAGCAGGGAGGGTGATTACGTAATGGCTAATGTGAATGCTGGACATCATGATCATCATCCAGACCAAGAGGAATTGCGCACGTTTGCCTTTTGGATCTACCTCATGACGGATGTCATCTTGTTTGCTACCTTGTTTGCGACTTATATCGTACTGCAAGGCAGCACGGATGGTGGTCCAGGTCCAAAAGATCTGTTTCAGATGAGTGGGATTTACGCGAGTACGTTTATTTTGCTGACCAGTAGCTTTACGAGCGGTCTTGCGATTCTCGCTATGAATAAGGGGAATCGTCTTGCCTTGATGAACTGGCTGGGAGTTACCGTATTTTTGGGAGCATCCTTCTTGTTCCTGGAAATCAACGAGTTCATCCATATGGTTAGTGAAGGGGCAACGATTGGAACGAGTGCATTCCTGACCGCCTTTTACACATTGGTAGGGACGCATGGCTTGCACGTGACGCTCGGTATGGGGTGGATGATCATCGTCATCATGCAAATCGCCAAGCACGGTATTACACCCGTAACGAAACGAAAAGTAAACATCATCAGCCTGTTCTGGCATTTCCTTGATGTTGTTTGGATTTTCGTCTTCACCATCGTGTATGTGATGGGGGTGAATTAATTGAGCAAGCAATCTGTGCATGGTACGACAGAACAACACGGTGGTCATGGTTCCTTGAAATCGTATGTGATCGGTTTCGTCTTGTCGCTTGTTTTCACGATCATTCCTATTCTAGCGCTAGAGAACGGCTGGTTGGATAGTGATAAGCGACTCATCATCTATTTAGGAGCTGCTCTGTTCCAGTTTATTGTCCAGTTATTCTTCTTCATGCACCTGAAAGAAGAGGATAAACCACGCTACAACTTGATGTCGCTTTTACTCGGGTTGTTTATCGTCTTCCTCATCGTGATCGGCTCTATCTGGATCATGATGTACAACATGGTCGCACTATAATGACATAAAATTCAATCGGGGGGCGTACTGCTGTACGCCCTGATTCTCGGTTGCAGACCGTCCCTTTTTGGAAGGTAACCTTATTCCCGGCGGAAAGGTAGGGGGTTTCTGTGAAAGCCATCAAGTATCTCCTGATTGGTTCCCTGTTCCTGGTTGCAACTGCATGCAGTAATGGTGCGACGGAAGGGCAAACAGAAGTTGCAGATGCCGAGAAAACTGCGATGCAGCTATACAAAAATAATTGCATGAGCTGCCACGGTAATGATTTATCCGGTAGGGTGGGTCCAGGCTTGCAGCAAGTTGGTTCGAAAATGGCGGAGGAAAAACTCATTGAAATAATTACGGTCGGCGCAAATGGCATGCCTGGTTATGAAAAAGTGCTAAGCACGGAAGAAATCGGCCAGTTAGCGAAGTGGCTCTCTGAGAAAAAGGAATAGGAGAGGGGCGGTACAATGAAAAAAACAGCTTGGTTGATCATGCTCAGTATCCTGATGGTTTTGGTAACTGCGTGTGGTCCAGCAAGATATGATTACAACTATCCGGTTAATGAATTTGCTTATACGGACCAGGAAGGGAAGCCTTTTTCATCAAGTGATCTGGAAAATAAGGTCTGGGTTGCTAACTTTGTCTTTACGTATTGTGGAACCGTTTGTCCTACGATGACAGCAAACATGGCTGAATTGCAGAAAAAAGCAAAAGAAGCTGGCGTAGATGTGGAGTTTGTTTCCTTCTCGGTTGATCCAGAAAGAGATACGCCAGTGGCATTGAAGTCATATCTGGGTAAATTCAATGCTGACTTCTCCAATTGGCATGCATTGACTGGCTACGGATTTGATGAGATCAAAACGTTTATTCTCAAGTCATTCAAGACGCCAATAGAAAAGGACCCTAATTCCGATCAAATCATCCACGACACGTTTTTATATTTGGTCGATCAAAAGGGAACAGTGGTTAACCGTTATGAAGGAATGACGGACGTGCCCTACAATCAAATTATCGAGGATATGAAAGCGTTGCAGGAGTAGGGGAGCCAGTCGGGTACGCCGAATAATAGGAAAGCAAGACAGATGCTCTAATTGGGAGGGGATGTAACATGTCCATTCAGCAACAGAACGTACGAGTAGCAGTTGTTCAAGCTGCTTCGGTCATAATGGATCGAGAGGGAAGTACGGAAAAGGCGGTTTCACTGACATTGGAAGCAGGCGAAAAAGGAGCGAAAATCGTTGTTTTTCCCGAAGCTTTTATCCCTGCGTATCCGAGAGGACTTACTTTTGGAGCAAAAGTTGGCAGTCGTTCCCCGGAAGGGCGCAAAGACTGGTTTCGATATTTGGACAATTCGATTGTCGTCCCGAGTGAAGAGACAGATAAGCTCGGGGAGGCAGCGCGCAAGGCTGGTGTGTATCTCGTCATTGGTGTGATCGAGCGAGATAATGAAAATAGCGGTGGCACCTTATATTGTTCCGTCTTATTTTTCGGACCAGATGGTGAGTTGCTCGGCGTGCATCGCAAGCTGAAGCCAACTGCATCCGAACGGTTGATTTGGGGCGAAGGAGACGGAAGTACTTTACCGGTATTCGATACTCCGTACGGTAAGATCGGGGCCCTGATTTGTTGGGAGAATTATATGCCGTTAGCGCGAGCAGCGATGTATGCAAAAGGCGTTCAAATCTACATCGCACCTACAGCAGACGCGAGGGATGCATGGCAAGCTACCATCCGCCATATCGCATTGGAAGGTAGATGCTTCGTTTTATCGAGCAATCAGTACGTAACAAAAGATATGTATCCGACTGATTTGGCCTGCTACGACGATCTGGCCTCTTCACCAGACGAGATGAGCAGAGGTGGAAGTGCAATTGTGGGGCCATTGGGCGACTATATCGTCGAGCCTGTTTTTGGTCGGGAGGAGATTCTTTACGCTGATCTGGACATTCGCGATATCGCGTATAGCCAATTCGATTTTGATGTCGTTGGACATTACTCGCGACCCGATGTTTTTACATTGTTGGTGAATGAAGAGAAAAAAGAGAATGTGAAGTGGGTGAAGTAAGTCCGTTTGTCAAATGCAGAAGGCCTCCATTGCTTGATGAAAGCGGTGGAGGTCTTGTAATTGCTGTAGCGGAGGAGAAGCGCATTTCCAGTCTACGCTTCAACCTACGCCCGCAAGGAGGGAGACTGTCCGCACCGGAACAAATGGCGGGAGCGCTTCAAACGTAGCAGTTTCGAAGAAGTATTCCATAAGTTATTATGAACGAGGACAGCCCCTATTCGTAACTTCGTAGGTTACTCTGGCTACACTAAGGGCAAGTACGCCAATAGACAGAGCGCTACAATACGAAAGGAGCTGCTACTTATGAAGGATTTCACAAAATACGTTGGTTTAGACGTTTCAAAAGATAAAATTGCGGTGGCAATAGCTGAAGATGGCCGAGAAGCCCCACGTTATTGGGGAATGATTGCTCATACACCTGAAGCTGTTCGTAAACTCATGAAACAACTAGGAGATTTTCACTCTCTTCAAGTGTGCTATGAAGCAGGTGCTACCGGTTATGAACTATATCGGCTTTTTCTTCGTCTCGGAATCGATTGTATAGTTGTTGCTCCTTCTCTTATCCCGCAAAGACCAGGAGATCGAGTAAAGACGGATCGGCGAGATGCACTCCGTTTGGCTCAGTTGCTTCGTGCAGGTGAGTTGGTTTCGATTTATGTACCGACGGAAGAAGATGAAGCTCTACGTGACTTAGTTCGTGCTCGGGAAGATGCGAAAGAAGACCAGCTTCGAGCCAGACACCGTTTAACGAAATTTCTTCTTCGTCACGATTTGCGGCCTCCTGTAGGAATTAGAAAATGGACCGTTAGGTACAGAGAGTGGCTTGATCGTTTAACCTTTTCACAAAACAGCTCACGTACCGTTTTTCGCGAATATTTGCATCAACTAGACGAGATCGAGCAACGTTTAAAACGTCTTCATGAGGAAATTCACGCTCAAGCGACAGAAAGTGTTCATGCTCCTATGATTCAAGCTCTCCAATCATTACGTGGTGTCGCAGAAATAACCGCTACCAGCTTGGTTGCAGAAATCGGTTCTTTCTCCCGATTTGCCCACCCTCGTCAGCTGATGTCTTATGCTGGATTGGTTCCTTCCGAATCGTCAAGTGGGGATCTCCGTCGACAAGGGGCCATTACTAAAACAGGAAACACTCATCTTCGTCGTGTTCTGGTAGAGGCTGCTTGGAGTTACCGTTATCCACCTGCGTTAAAAGGGGAGATTCGGAAAAGACAGGAAGGCCAGTCGAAGGAAGTTCAAGCCATTTCATGGAAAGCACAAAATCGATTGCATAAAAAATATTGTCGCCTCATGGCGAAAGGAAAGCCAGGCGGAAAAGCAGTGACAGCTGTTGCCCGTGAATTGTTGGGTTTTATTTGGGCGATCACTCGACAAATGGAACAAGCGTCATAAAAAGTTAACCTAGAATCAAGCAGTGAAGATAGGGCTCGAAGGCAAAAGGAAGAACCGGTAGGGAGAAACCACGTGCTTCACTTGCACACTTGTTTAAAAACAACTATGTGCGTCATAAGTTTGTGGAAGCTCCCCCGAACGGAGAGATAAAATGTGAGAACCCACGGATATCAGACTGCTCACCGTCGAAAAGTTTTTGCCTTCGTGCCGTGTCTTTACCCATTCTTGTTGCTTGACATGGAGCCTCTGCGGGCATGATCTTTGCGTAAAACGCGGTGGGTTTCTTTACGCTGACCGCAACAGAGCAGTCTACCACGCCCGCCTCTCCATATAAAGCAACAAGAAAAAAGGAAAAAGAAAAAACGGGGCCGTCATGCTATTGACAGTCCTCGTTCATATCAGTGAAGCTGAAATTCCCCCCCATTTCTTCCGGTGCTGAGATGGGCTCCAGAGGCGCTTGACTGGAAATGCGCTTCTCCTACGTAGCTTTGTCCAACATCCTTGTAGGTAAATCCAAGTAGTAAAATACTTGAATCAAAGCTTCCTGTCTTGACCTGCTTAAACGCTCTAATAGCTTGAAAGAAACAAAAGCTGTACGAAAGTCCTGTCACATGTTTGGAAGAAGACCG
Organism: Brevibacillus schisleri; assembly: GCF_055685845.1. Classification (NCBI taxonomy): domain Bacteria; kingdom Bacillati; phylum Bacillota; class Bacilli; order Caryophanales; family Paenibacillaceae; genus Brevibacillus; species Brevibacillus schisleri. Next base: position 5,831,079 of record NZ_JBVNDM010000001.1, on the reverse strand, counting down.
CCCGAACGTAGAGAGGATACAGGCGACTGGAAAACATGTGGCAGGGCTTCCCCCGACCACAACCGTTAGCCGACAACCAGCTTTATGACAAAACCGCCTTCAATGCATCCGCAAATTTAGCGACACCTATCGTAATTTCCTCTTCTTTGGGTCGCGCAAAGGTAAAGCGAACGTAGCCGGAGTCTGAACCATACACACTTCCTGGAACAAAAACGACTCCTCTGCGAAGGGCTTCTTCAAATAATTGGTTGTCGTTCACATGAGGGTTAATTTTACACCACAAGTGTAATCCGCCTTGGGGAATGGTGAATGAAAGCTTATTGGGCAACTCTTTTTGCAGTGCCTCCACAAGCAAATCTCTTCTGTACTGTAAATGCATGCGTAACCGCTCTAAATGAGGCAGGAAGTTATCGGAATGCAAAAACTGGGCCGCGATTTTTTGTGGCACCACGCTCAGGCCAAAATCCATCTGCTGGCGGGCATCTGCCAAACGCTCGACAACGGAATGAGGCGCCACCATCCAACCGACTCGTAAACCGGATGCAGCAATCTTGGAAAAGGAACCGATGTAGAGAACGGAGCCAAGCTGATCCAATGATTTGAGTGGCAGTGGAGGCTTGCCGTCATAGGAAGTGAGACTGAATGGATCGTCCTCTACAATCGGAAGACCAAGTTCGCTTGCTACATCCAACAGCTGCATGCGCCGAGTGGGATCAAGACAAACCCCAGTCGGGTTTTGAAAGGTAGGATTGATAAAGATCATCTTGATCCGATGCTTTTTATACAAGGCTCGAATATCTTCTGGATTCATGCCGTTATTGCTGACGGGGAGGCGGAACAGGCGGAGACCAGCAGATTGAAACATAGGCAACGAGTAACAATAAGAGGGATCTTCGATGGCAACTGCATCGCCGGGTGCAAGCAGACATTGGGTGATCAAATACAGGGATTGTTGAGAACCCGACGTGATCAGAATCGAAGAGTCCGTTGTCTGTACATTCCGGTAACGTGACAAATAGGAGACCAGTTCTTCACGCAATGGCGTAAAGCCTTGCGGATTATCGTATCCCAAATATTCGGTGAAGGGGTTTTCCTTCATCTGGGTACTGATCTCCTTGCTAGGTGAGAGCTGGGAAGACAATTCTCCACTCGCAAAATCGATGAGACTGCTGTCTTTTTGCAAGGCCTCTCTGATCCGACGCAGATAAGACAAATTCGGGAGGAATTGACCACCTTCTACATATCGATGCCAGTTCGGTGTATGCTTCGGAGTTGCCTCCCATTTATTTTTACACACACGAGTACCGCTTCCTGTTCTGCTCTCAATGATGCCTAATGCCCGAAGTTCCTCGTACGCTAGAATAACAGTGCTTCGGTTTACACCTAATTGCTCAGCCAGTTTTCTCTCAGAAGGGAGTAGGCTCCCAGGGGGGAACTCTCCGTATGAAATTCTGCGTTCAATCTCATCGGCTATTTGGTGGTATAAAGTTTGACTGCTCGACCGATCAGGCTTCCAAATAATAATCACAACCTTGCACATATTCATTGTTTGTTATATAGGGGTGAATCCATTTCATCATAACATTGTTAAGAAAAATACATGTGACAAAACCGTTCCAAACTGTTGAACATGGACGGGGTAAAAATCATGAATGGGTTAGTTCCATTTCCGAATGAGTATGATTAGGTTTCCATCTAATGGATATGAATACTTGTGATAAAAATAGATAGATTTTTCTTACAAAGAGAAAGGGGGAGTCAATCCGATCGAGAATGAGTGAAGACAGTATAGGGAATAGGGAGAGAGGCGTGAGCATCATACTGCTCACACCATAGCTTATATCGGAATTATCATTGCGGAAGGATTATTCTCACTTTTTGGTTGGGTCGCTACAGGAAATATGCTTCGTCATGTAAAAAAGGATGCAAAAACGTTCAATAACTCGAAAACATTCGCATACATCGCTTACATGGTTGCTTTTTGCATCTGGTTTTTCGGATTTGCCATTGTGGGTGCAGAGTGGTTCGCCATGTGGCAATCACAAGCATGGAATGGTCAGCAGGTAGCGTTTAACATTACAGAGGTGATGATTGGATTCGTTATTTTGGTTTCCTTGCGAGATCGAGAATTAACAGATGGGTAATACAAGAGCCACGTTCAATTCGTGGTAGAGAGTTTCCGACAGACTGTAACTCCTGCTCTACCCGTTGGAGCGCTGCTAACATCGGCAAGAACCACCTTCATTTGCTCCTCAGCACAGCGCATTGCCAATGCACGCCCGATACCCCTTCGGTATTGACCGCATTGCAGTCGCGGGAGACCTTGCTTCGTTGGTAGAAAGAGTTGGATGCAACAAACAGAAAAAGCACCCATTGGCGGGTGCTTTTACTCTTTATAAGGGGGAATCGTTGTTTCCTTATTGCACTTTATAAGACATCAAAATTTCTTGTGCGAGTGGCTTCCACTCTTCCATTTGTGCCTCGGTGCAATTGAAAGTGGTCATCAGCATTTTGCCGTCGAGCTCTGTAAAGAAAATGAGGTTGTAAATTTTCGTATCAGCAGCAGGAGTCAGCAGTTCGAACACACCAACGTTTTTCCCGTTGATTTGGATTACTTCATCGCGATACCAGGTCGCATCTTTGTACATATTGGAAAACGCTTGTTTCATCGGGTCCTTCAGGTCTTTGATGAGGCTGTCCTCCTGAATAGGAGTTTCTGTATGACTAAACGCAATGTTAATGGAACCTTTTTCATCGGTATAAATCAGGGAAGGACGATTTTCCATCGGGTATTTTGTTTTTGCCATCTCTTCGGACATGACAGTAAAGCCTTTTGGAATCAAGATTTCCACTTTGTCGTTCAGAACCTTTTTTGCTTCCAGCTTGTCGTTTGTTGTTGCAGTTGGAGCTGGTGTAGCAGAATCTGTTTTTGGAGCTTCAGTTGTTTTAGCAGCTTCTGTGGTTTGTGCTGCATTTTGCTCAGCTGGCTTTGTATCAGCGGGTTTGTTCGAACAAGCAGAAACAGCCAACATGGAGAGCAGCAAAGCTACGGATACTAGTTTTTTCATCTGAATTGATCCACCTTTTTATACATAATTGGAAATGTACGGAATTTCCTTTCCGATTCTATCATGGGGTGTATAATATTGGGAATACGGGAGGTTAATTTTGAATATTCTAATAATACCACCCTCTCTTACATGCCCAAGGGAACCAGGATAAAATACACCTATTTAAACTACGATAAAATGAGTACAATTACCTATTTTCATATATTGTTTGTCGTAATATAACGGTTGCGAACCTTCTCTCTCAAATAATTTAACGCAAAACGCAAAAATGCCCCGTTCCACCCCATATAAATTCCGAAATTGTTTAGCTGTGCAACATGACCGAGCATGACAAAGCGCTTGAAACGGGCATTCCGACCTTTTGGCGCTTGCAGTCTGCCATTGATGCGTAGCGTACTCCATCCCCACAAATGGGTGAAGCAATAATGCAGAGCCTCAGATGACAGCTCCACATCACAATCGAGTGGATCGCATGGGGATTCGATCAACCCATCTGCTAGGGAAAAGCGAAATGTCTTTTGATAGTCTGACAAATAAAAGGTAACGGGCCTAACGATAGAGAGAAACAGCGAATGATTATTTTTCCGAATCTGTTCCTTGAAGTCCAAGGCAGCCTCGAGTAACATGTCCCATTCAATTTTGATCGAAGGAAGAAGAGTAGGAGAGGAAGCCATCTTCTCATAGTCGCGTGCGTAGAGGGCGAGCGCTTTTGCAGGATTATGGGCTTCATGTGGCGTCCACGTATCCCCGGGGTACAAAATAATTGGTTTGGCATCCGTTTCTTCTAGCAATAGGCGGTACACACTGTCTACTTTATTGATCGCATCATTCATGTAATAGTTTTCGTCGTGACAAAACCAGGCGAAGCTGGCGAAGGGAATCACGTAGAGAGGTTGAAGGACTTCCACCTGTTTTTTCACCCGGGCGAGCTTTTCCATAGCACGTTTTTTGCGGAGCAGGAAGTCTTCCTTGTTCCCAGCCCATCCCGCATACGAGAATTGCGTCCATACTAGATCGATGTCACCGACACGGTTCAGGATATCCTTGGCTTCCTGTGTGGTGCTGACCTCGCAATCGTTCAGGTTCAGGATCGTCATATCAGCTGTCTTGATGCACAGCCAGGAATCGCCGACAGGAAACGGCCGACATAAAACAGAGATATCGTCGGACAAGGAGTACCATTTGTCCGGGGAGAGCTCAATGACTTGCTGAAAGCCAAAGGCACGGCACCAATCGATCACTTTTTTATCGGTTGACTGCTGGTAGAGGATCGTAATTCGCTTGCGATACTCCTCGGGTATGGTTCGCAGGCTCTGTGGATGAAAATGATCTGGATGCTCATGAGAAAACCATATATGCGTAATCTCGGCAAAATCCTCAGAGGTGAAGCGGGTTTTGGCTAATAAGCCCCAGCCGTTATCAAAGGCAGTTCCCGTAAGCCAAGGATCGGTCAATAATTTGATGGAATCGTGTTCCCATAGAAACGAAGCGTGGTTGATCATTTGAAATTTCATGTGGTTTGTCTCCCTATGTATACTAGCGATTTGCTAAAAGGGATGATCCTGCCGGGGCGGAAAACGTGACAGGAATTTGAAAAATATATTTTTTCTGGGGGATGTGTCACAAGCTGTGCATGAGGAGGATCGTAACAAGTGAACAGCAATCAACGAGTCGAAAGGATGAACCGACATGAAAAAGCTAGCACTTGTTACCGTGAGCATGGCAGCACTCCTTCTCTCAGCAGTATCCCCATTCGGGATCGCACAGGCACAAACTAACATGGTAGCCGCTGCGAATAAAGCGAAAGCGATCACTTTTGATCAGCTTCTCAAAGAAATGGATAAAAAACAGCCAGTCTCCATGTACATCGAATCCACGCACACATCGAAAGTGAAGCAGGATACCCAGACCCAAAAGGCAAAAACATGGGATAACACGATCAAAGGCGAATGGAGAGAGGAAATCTCAGATGGGAAAAGGGTTCAGCATGCCGTAGGGAAGGCGGGACAGGTGGCAGCGTATCAAGAAGGCGGCAGAGGATTTGTCCACTCCGCAACGATTGGCCCATACGATAATGAAATCAACAAGACGAAGCGAGAGCTAAGTCGCTTGAAAGTGACGCTGCCAGATTCGAAGGTGGAGATCACCGTGAAGGAAGCACAACTGTTGAATCGAGCTGTGTATCACGTCGCGAAAAAAGAAGAGGCGAAAATCAATGGCAAGCCTCATCATTACCAGGATGACCTGTGGATCGACAAAGAAACAGGGCTGCTGCTCAAGCGGACCTTCACCCACAATCAAGCACAAGCATTTTCGTACACCGTAGACAAGGTGGATTTCCAACCCGCATTTGATGAGAAAATATTCGAAGTGAGCATTCCAGCGGGTGTGGAGCAGAGCAAGTTTTCCCCTGAGGTGGAAAAGGGAATAGCCGAGGTGACGAAGCTTTTCCCGGACACTGCGCAGTTTTCCGATTATGATGATTACGGCATCGAAGGTAACTGGCAACTCCTGAAAATGATGGAAACGCAAAAACGAGTGTACAGTCCGACCCCTCGCGCAGAAGCTTTCGTTATCATGGACGCCCGTACAAACGAATTGAGCAAAGTCATGATCCAAAATCCAGATTGGGTTTCGAAAAAGCTCCCTGCCGAGAAGATGGCAAAAGAGAAAGCAGCTGCTTTCCTAAAACAGCTGGTGGGTGATCAATCAAGCCAGTAAAAAGTAGAGGAAAAGGTCGAGCGGGGCGGTGGCGGTTCCAGTTTTGAAGACTATGACTATGGCTTTGTGACAGCAGACGTGACGTTCCGTCCAGCCACAGGCAAGGGAATCACGATATCTGTGGATGAAGCAGGTCGCATCGTAGGCTTTCAGTATACGGATGAGTAAGTAAATAGGTAAGGAAGATAGTCGCTTGCTTTTGCGGGCGACTACTTTTTTTGTCACGATGAACGCCAAAAAGCATTCGGAATACGAATGCTTTTTACGTGTAACCAATCCTGAATTTTAACCGATAAAACGAATAATCTCTTCTTTCGCTTGTCGGGTTTTCGCACGGGGTTCATTTTTCCGATAGCCAAAAGCCACCATGCAAGCCACGCCGAAACGTTCTCTGTCCAGCAGCCCCTCCGCCGCAAGGATGTCCTCAACCTTTTCTTTTGCAAAGCCTTCAATGGGGCAGGAATCAATGCCGATCATCGCAGCAGAAGTCATCATATTGCCAAGCGCGATGTAGGTCTGTCTGGATGCCCATTCGAACATGACTCGCTCGTCATCAAACACGGAGAAATCGTTTTTCAGGAAGTGATCGTAAGCAGCGCCTTTTTGCTGTACGACGTTTTCCGGCAACTCTTGCGTGTCTTTCATCATATGTTGGATATATTCGGAATCAGCGGCCATTTCTTGTTTGGTCCGAGCCAATACGATGATGAAATGACTTGCGGTCGGGAGTTGTTTTTGTGCACCCCATGCGACGGGTAACAGCTTCTCTCTAAGCGTCGGCTCTTGCAGCACGAGGAAGTTCCATGGTTCAAAACCAAAGGAGCTAGGCGACAGACGAGCTGTCTCCATAATAAAGTCAAAGTCTTCCGTTGTAATTTTTTTAGCTGCATCAAACTCTTTGCAGGCATGTCTGAATTGATAGGCTTCTATAATTTGATCTTTATGCATGATGAGCTCCCTCCGTTAAAAGTGTTTTACAAAAATAAGCATACCGAATACACTAAAGAAAAGTAAGTACGCACTTTTTCGGTTAATACTTACCAAAAGGGAAGTGTGTGGGATGAAGAAGAAACCAGCGATGAGGTACGTATTAAATGGAAAAGAATATCCTTGCCCAATCGAACTTGCCGTCTCGGTTTTTGCGGGAAGATGGAAGGTATCCATCATTTGTCAGCTGTTCAAAGGGAAAAAAAGGTACGGAGAGTTAAAGAAAAATATACTCGGTGTGAATCATAAAATGCTGGCAGAACAATTGCGGGAGTTGGAGGAAGCAGGAATCGTCAAGCGTGAAGTGTATCCGGTCGTTCCGCCAAAAGTAGAGTACGAATTGACCGAGCTAGGGCAAGGCTTGGGACCTGTCATTGAGTATTTACGAGAATGGGGAGAACATTTTCAAACAGAGGCACCAGAAGAGTCTCTATCTACTGCTCACGGGTCATGAAAATCGCCACCTGAAAGGGTGGTTTTTTTATTTTGTAACCTCCCGGTGGTTTTTCCGACTATTACATAGGACAAAAAACAAACACAAACTTCCTTGGGAGGGAACAACTGTGAAACATACAAAGAAATTGGCAAGCACGTTACTCATGGCAAGCCTGTTGGCGACAACTCCGGTATGGCTGCAACACCCGACAATGACCGTACAAGCTGTGGACAATCAAGAGCAGATGAAGCTCTCACTTGCAGCAGAAAAAACACTTCAAACACTCTACACCATCCAGCCTGAATTAAAAAATATGGACAAAAAGATGAACGGACCGAAAAACGGCGTGTATGAACTGCGCTTTGACAAGAGAATTGCCCCGGGCAAGATGGAGCTATATGCCATGGTGGTCCTCGATGCAACGACTGGTGCTTTGCATAGCTACGAAAACGAACAGGAGATGCAGAAGCAAAACAATCAGCCATCGGAAGCGGTGGCCAAACAAAAATCTGCGGCATTTTTGCAAAAGCTCTTGGGCGATGATTTCAAAAAGTACAAAGCCACTCAGACAACAAAAGGTGAATGGGATGCTGTTACCTACACGCGCCATGAGCATGGTGTACCTGTTTTCACCGATCGTTATGTCGTTGGTGTCAACGGTTCGAGTGTGATGTACGTGAACACGTTTGAAGGCGCCCCGCTCCGAGCAGCCTCTTCCTTGTTTGCCAAGCCAGGAAAGGTAATGTCCAAAGAAGAAGTGACGGGGAAAGTAGCTTCGCTCATGGAGCTTACGTATTCCGCGCATAAAAAGGAGACAGGAAAGCCGGCTTTGAAATACTCGCTGGAGTCGACCGGATACTTGGATGCTGTGACAGGAGAAGAAATCGAGAGTGCCTTTTCCCTTAAAAGCCGTTACTCGGATGTCATTGCGGTCAAGCCAGGCGGCAAAAAGCTCACAGCTAGCAATGCTGATGAAGCTATGAGCGTGCTGACAGAAGAATTTCAAATCCAGATGGATGGAATCACGTTAGAGAAGGATACGCATACCCTGGCGGAAATGAAAGGGGAAGGGGAAACGATTTACAGGTCCAAGGGAAGAGATGGCAGAATCACGGTCTATACGAACAACAACGAAGTGACCGGCTTTCAAGTCCGTGGGAAAGTCGAGATGGCCAATGATATACAGCATGGCAACAAACCGGTAAATGCCCAGCTTTCGTACGAGCAAGCCAAGGAAAAAGCGGTGCAGTTTTTACAGCCGTACCTCGACTCTAGTGTAAAAGAGCTGAAGATCGATCAAAAAGAGATCAGGATGCCATCTGCAACGTCATACAGCTTCAGCTTCTACGCGCTGCATGACGGCGTGATTGTTACGGATCAGAATTACCTCGTCAACGTAGACGGACAGACCGGGGAAATCGTGAATTACATGAACTCCTTTACGAAGCCATCTGCTCCGTTCCCGGACAAAAAGACCGCCATTTCCAAAGAAGCAGCCGCCAAGCACTTTTTGAAGGACCGTCCTGCTGTGCTCGGGTACATGTTCCCTGTTCAGAATGAGAAGGTGCAAGCAAAGCCAAGTTTGGTTTATTCCATCGACACGGTTTCTTACTTCTTGCTTGATGCGGTAACAGGAAAGTCATTCAAATAATTGTATTCGATCCCGCTTTCTATCATGAGAAGCGGGATTCCATCATGTCCTGTCGCGAGAAGAGGAGGAAGAAGCCTTGGATGCTCGAGAAGATCGAGGTCAGCAAGACATATCAGGGATATACAGGATGTATTCCAAAGAAGTCTATCAGTATCTCTATCATTTTAATGGAAGTCGGGAAGCCGCAGAGGATTTGACCCAAGAAGTGTTTGTGCGCGTCATTAAATCCTTGCACAGATTTGAGGAGCGCTCGAGTATGCGCACTTGGATTTTGCATATTGCCAAGCATGTTGCCATCGATGAATACAGAAAGAAACGGCTGCAAACAATTTTTGCCGGGACCTTGCTAAAGCTGTTGCCCAGCTCAGAGGGTTTGCCGGAAAAAGAGCTGCAGGATAAAGAGGAACGTACTCATCTTGAAAAAGCGCTGCTGCAACTGAAGCCCAAGTACCGAAACGTCATCGTATTGCGGGGAATCAGAGAGTATACGGTGAAGGAAACAGCGGAAATTCTCGGCTGCACAGAGGCGAAGGTCAAGGTAGACTTTCACCGTGCGATGAAGATGGTAAAGGAAACGGCGTTACACACTTATGAAAAGGGGGCTGGTGTGCATGAAATTTCCTAGCGATGAAGAAGTGTTACAGGAATTTCGGAACAGACCGGATGCAGACCCCCGGAGCGAGTTTTTGCACACATTGGAAAGAAAGCTGATCGAAGTCGATCGACAGCATCGAAGCAGAAGCAAAACGCGACGCACGACAGTTCGATTGGGATTATCCGCAGCTGTGCTGCTCGCAGTCTTTTTGCTGGCGCCGATTTTTACCCGGCTGATTACCAATCCGGAATCTATCATGACGACGCAGCCAGAGGCTCCGCTCGTGTTAAAGGGTCAGCAGCTGAAGTTGGCGGAAGTATCCCCTGCCGCGAAGCAAACCTTGGAAAAGCTGTTCAATCTCGTTCCGGAATTAAAGACGATAGAACCCAAAGTCATCGGAAAAGAAGATGGAATCTATGAGATTGTCTTCTATCAAAAGGAGCAAGGAAGGGAACAGCGGTACGTATCTGTAGAGATGGTAGCAGTCACGGGGAAAATGAGCCGTTACGAAAATGAGAAAGCGATGAATGAAGGGGCCCCTTCGCCTACAGAAGAACAAGCGAAGCAAGTATCTGCTGCCTTTTTACAAGCGCTGTTGGGAGACGAATTCAAGCAATACCAAGCGAGTCAGTCCAGTGGCACTGATTGGGATGCGATGACCTATACGCGCTATGCAAATGGGCTACCCGTTTTCTCAGACCGATACGTCGTTGGTGTCAATCGTAATGGTGTGACGTATGTCAATACGTTCGACGCCGCGCCACTGCAAATATCTGCGGAGTCGTTTGCCGAACCGGACGCTGTATTGTCCGAAGAAGAGATCACTGAGAAAGTGGCGTCGCTCATGGAGCTTACCTATTTTGCGAGTTCGAGACATACTGGGAAGCCATCGCTGACGTACTCTCTTCAGACGACTGGATACGTGAATGCGGTGACAGGAGAAGAGGTATGGGGGGAAGCGTCGCATAAAAGCCGGTACTCCGCTTCCATTCCGGTAACGCCTGGAGGCAAGAAGGTCGCTGTGCAAATGGAGGAAGAAGTTGCAAAGGCTATGGCGGAACAGTTTCACGTGAATCTGGACGAATTTATCCTCACTAGTGGTAAGAAGACGATGGAGGGTGAGCAGATGACGTCCTACAAGGCCAAGAAAGGGCAAGGCAGAATCACCGTTTACTCAAACAACGGGGTAATTACAGGTTTTCAGGTGCGGCGTGGTACAGAGACGGCCAGATCTACCCAGCATCAGAACAATCCAGTAAATGCTCAGCTTAGCTATGAGGAGGCCAAGGAAAAAGCCGTTGAGTTTTTGCAGCCCTATCTGGACAGCCGTGTGGAGGAATTAAAGATTGATGAGACCCAGATGTCGATGCCTTCTGCAACAGCGTACAATTTCACCTTTTACGTCCTTCATAATGGCGTGATTGTTGGTGATCAGCAATACCTCGTCAATGTGGATGGGCAAACTGGGGAGATCGTCAATTTTATGGACTATTTCACGAGTCCGACCGAATCGTTTCCGGAATTGGATACAGTCATATCGAGGGAAGAAGCAGCCAAGCGATTTTTGCAGGGCCATCCGGTTGAATTGGGGTATGTGCTTCCGGTAACAGATGGGAAGCTGCAACAAAAGCCACTTCTAGTTTATACGGTGGACACGATTTCTGGCTTTAGGCTGGATGCGGTAACAGGAAAGGCATTCAAATAAACATAGGTGATCCCGCTTCTCATTATGAGGGGCGGGGTTTTTATTGGCTCGGGTCTGGGGTGAGAAGCGCAAGCTCGTATGGCGCCTTTTTTCGTTCAACCTTGCCATTGACCAACCGGGTTCGATAGTTCAAAAAATCAAAGCCAGTTTTCTGCGAACAGCTGGTTGTCATTTTGAACGGCATAAGGCTGCTCCAGGTAATAGAATAGGATTTGCAGATGAGGCCTTTCTGGTATAACGCCGGGAGGTTTTTTTGCGTTGCCACACTCCAAAGGCACGCGGTGAGCCAGTGTACAAAAGGAGACAAAACGAGACAGGTGTCCACTTTTGTTTCCCGCCAAAAGTAAAGCGGTTACAAAAAAACGTAATGTGACCTGCTTCGACGGTTGGCATACTTTTTGCGATATCCATTGTGTCAAAGGCCGGACCCCAATAAAACATGTTCGAGGAGGAGACACGCAAATGACGAAAGTGGATCAGCAAGTCAAAGGAATTCCGTTGTCCCGTGAAAAGGCAGCTTGGATGTACCAAAAAATGCTGGAGATCCGGAAGTTCGAGGACAAGGTGCACGACCTGTTCGGCCAAGGGAAAATCCCTGGTTTCGTCCATTTATACGCGGGGGAGGAGGCCATTGCGGTCGGGCTTTGCGCGCACCTGGACGACAGCGACACCATTACCAGCACGCATCGAGGGCACGGACACTGCATCGCAAAGGGGTGCGATCTGAATGGAATGATGGCGGAGATTTACGGCAGAGCCACGGGACTTTGCAAAGGAAAGGGGGGCTCCATGCACATTGCGGATTTGGACAAAGGAATGCTCGGGGCAAACGGCATTGTCGGGGGTGGCTATCCGCTTGCTTGTGGAGCCGCTTTGACAGCCAAGTACAAGCAGACAGGCGCTGTAAGTGTATGTTTCTTTGGAGACGGAGCGAACAACCAGGGTACGTTCCATGAAGGGATCAACCTGGCAGCCATTTGGAAGCTGCCAGCCGTGTTCGTAGCAGAGAACAACGGATATGGGGAAGCCACGCCGTTTTCGTACGCCTCCAGCTGCAAAACCATTGCGGACCGTGCGATCGCTTACAACATTCCCGGCATCCGAGTGGATGGCAAGGATGTGCTGGCCGTTTATCAGGCAGCGCAGGAAGCAATCGAGCGTGCCCGTCGGGGAGAGGGACCGACTCTGATCGAGTGCGTGACGTACCGCAACTACGGCCACTTTGAGGGCGACGCCCAGAAATACAAAAAAGATGAAGAGAAGAAGGCGCATCTGTCGGAAATAGACGCGATCAGAAAATTCCAGAACGATCTGCTCTCTGGAAAGCTGTTTACTGAAAACGAGCTAGGTGAAATCGAAGCAGCTGTTGACAAAGCGGTCGATGAAGCAGTCGCGTTTTCGGAAAACAGTCCGTACCCGGAGCCGTCCGAACTGTTGACAGACGTATACGTATCGTACTGAAAAAACGATAGCAAAGGGGGAAGGGAACATGACTAAAAAAATAACCATGTCGCAGGCAATCAACGAGGCGATGAAACTCGCGATGCGCAGAGACGAAAACGTGATTTTGATGGGCGAGGACGTAGCTGGCGGGGCACAGGTCGACCATTTGCAGGATGAAGAAGCATGGGGAGGCGTTCTCGGGGTAACGAAAGGCCTCGTTCAGGAGTTCGGCCGAGAGCGGGTGCTGGATACCCCGATTACCGAAGCGGGCTATATCGGGGCGGCGATGGCTGCCGCGACCACTGGTCTTCGCCCGATTGCGGAATTGATGTTCAACGATTTCATCGGAAGCTGCCTGGACCAGGTGTTGAACCAGGGGGCCAAGTTCCGGTACATGTTTGGGGGCAAAGCACAGGTGCCCGTTACGATCCGCACGACACACGGCGCCGGATTCCGGGCGGCGGCGCAGCATTCGCAAAGCCTTTATGCTCTGTTCACGGCCATTCCGGGCATTAAAGTGGTGGTTCCGTCCACACCTGCTGACGCGAAAGGGCTGCTGCTGGCATCCATCGAGGACAATGACCCCGTAATCTTCTTTGAGGACAAGACGCTATACAACATGACAGGGGAAGTGCCAGACGGTTATTACACAATTCCGATCGGCAAGGCGGACATCAAGCGTGCCGGTTCGGATTTGACGATCGTCGCGGTCGGTAAACAGGTGCATACAGCCTTGGAGGCGGCGGAGCAGCTCGCCAGGAAAGGAATTGAAACGGAGGTCGTCGATCCGCGGAGCCTGTCGCCGCTCGATGAGGATACGATCTTGGGGTCCGTTCAAAAGACGAATCGGCTGATTGTCATCGACGAGGCGAATCCACGCTGTAGCATTGCGACCGACATCGCGGCCTTGGTCGCGGATAAAGGCTTCGACAGTCTGGATGCGCCGATCAAGCGGATTACAGCACCGCATACTCCGGTGCCGTTCTCGCCTGTACTGGAGGACCTGTATTTACCGACGCCGCAAACGGTGATTCAAGTGGTATCCGAACTGCTTGGCGATAAATCGCTGCTGAGCGTCTGATTCAGAAAGAAAGAAGAAAACGGAGGGAAAACCGATGGCAGTCGAGGTGCTCATGCCGAAGATGGGAATGGCGATGAAAGAGGGAACGGTTTCCCGTTGGAACAAACAAGCCGGCGATCTGGTATCCAAAGGAGAAGTGATCGCTAGCATCAGCTCGGAAAAAATCGAAGCGGACCTGGAAGCACCGGCGAACGGTGTTTTGTTGAAAATCACTGTTTCGGAATGGGAGGGTGTGCCACCTGGAACGGTCATTGGATATATCGGTCATCCAAACGAGCAAATCGCGGAGGAAACGGCCGCAACGGCGACGTTCGAGACGGTTGCTCTCGAGAAAAAGCTGGAGGAGCCCGTGGCTATGACGGAGTCGGCCACGATTGCGGCAAGTCCGACAAGTGCGAAAGAAGTGAAAATTTCCCCGGTCGCGCGCAAGCTGGCCGAGGCGGCCGGTCTCCCCGTCGAATCCCTCATCGGCACGGGACCGGTGGGCAGGATCACAAAGGAAGACGTAGAAAAGGCGATCGCTGACCGGGAGGCGAAGCAGGCTGTAGCAGCGGAGGATGATAGACCACCTGCCGTTGTCGTGGAGGAAACGACGGAGCAATTGCCTGTCACGGGTATGCGGAAAGTGATCGCTTCCCGGATGATGGCCAGTTTGCAGGAAAGCGCCCAGCTTACGATCACCACACGGGCCGATGCCACGGATTTGATCGCTTTGCAAAAGAAAATGAACGAAGTCACTCAAAAAGAGCACGAAATCAAGCTGACCGTAACTGATCTCATCGCGAGGGCGACGGTTCTCGCTCTCCAAAGGCACAAGCAAGTAAACAGCGCCTATATCGATGACCGGATTCATCGGTACGGGCACGTCCACCTGGGAATAGCCGTCGCGCTTGAACAAGGGCTGGTCGTTCCAGTCGTTCGGTATGCAGAATCAACATCGGTGCTGGACCTCTCCCGCCGGATCAAAGCGCTGGCTGCACAGGCGCGGGAAGGGACGCTTGGCATGGAAGAGATGCAAGGGTCTACCTTCTCCATCACGAACCTTGGGGCATACGGAATTGATTTCTTTACGCCAGTGCTGAATTCGCCGGAGGCAGGCATTCTCGGCGTAGGGGCTGTGCAGGAAACGCCTGTCTTCATCGGTGAGGAAGTACAGCGGCGGAGCATTCTCCCGCTCAGCCTGACGTTCGACCATCGCGTACTGGACGGAGCACCGGCAGCCGAATTTTTATACACGCTGAGAAAATACCTGGAAGAGCCGTACCGGATGCTCTTGTGAAGGACGTGATGGGATGAGTGCGATTGCAGTGATCGGAGGGGGACCTGCGGGCTACGTTGCGGCGATTGTCGCCGCCCAAAAGGGCAAACAGGTCACCCTGATCGAGCAGCGGGTGTTGGGTGGGACCTGTTTGAATGAAGGATGTATGCCAACCAAATCGCTCCTGGAGTCCGCCGAGATGGCCGAGAAAATAAAGCATGCCGGCCGCTTCGGCATTCGCATGCCCGAACAGGAAGTATCGATTGACTGGCCGGGAGTGCAGAGCTACAAAAACAACATCGTAGAGCAACTCGTCATGGGAATCAGATTTCTCATGAGAAAAAACAAAATCAAGGTGCTTACGGGCAAGGCTCGTTTTGTCAGCCAACGCCAAATAGCGGTAAAGATGGATCAGGGAGAAGAAATTGTTGAAGCCGATAAAATCATCATCGCTTCGGGATCGGAGCCGATGGAGCTACCATTTGCTCCGTTTGACGGTCGTTGGATCATCCACAGTGGACACGCGATGTCGCTTTCGGCGATTCCCGAGACATTGCTGATTATCGGCGGGGGCGTCATCGGATGCGAGTTTGCTAGCATATACAGTCGCATGGGGTGCGACGTGACAGTGATTGAAATGGCGGATCAGATTCTCCCCGGCGAAGATGCGGATATTGCGGGTGTTCTGCAAGATCAGCTGGAACGAACCGGGGTGAAGATCTTGACCTCCACGTCATTGACGTCGGTCGACCAGCAGACGAAAACCGTTCGTTTCAAGAATCCGGATGGTAGCGGGGAAGCCACAGCAGAGATCATGCTGGTTGCTGTCGGAAGGATGCCTCGGACGGCTGAACTGCAACTTGATCGGGCGGGTGTAGCATTCGGCAAGCAAGGGATTTCCGTAAACGGGCATATGCAAACGAACGTGCCACATATTTACGCATGCGGGGATGTTGTCGGGGGCATCCAGCTCGCCCATGTCGCTTTTCATGAGGGAACAGTAGCAGCCTTGCATGCATGCGGTCTGGACGCCAAAGCCAATTATCGGGCTATACCGAGGTGCATCTACACGTCGCCGGAAATCGCTGGTGTCGGCCTCACCGAGAAGCAAGCCAGGTCCCAATACGGAGACGTAAGAATCGGAGAATTCCCGTTTTCCGTTAATGGCAAGGCAATCATTCTCGGTGAAGCGATCGGAAAGGTGAAGGTCATCACGGAACCGGAATACAACGAAATACTGGGTGTGTCCATCGTAGGCCCGCGGGCGACGGAGTTGATTGGGCAAGGAACGGTCATGATCCACGGGGAAATGACGGCGGATATGATGGAAACGTTCATTTCTGCTCACCCGACGTTGTCAGAAGCTGTTCACGAAGCTCTGCTGTCTGCCATCGGTCATGCCGTACACGCCTGAAGCATCGACTCAACCAAAAGCCCCCTGTAACCCAGGGGGAATTTTGATTTGCGGCCATTGTAAACGCTGCCATTATTGATTAGAATTTAGACAAAAGGAGACGACCTTGCATACATTCTGGCAGGAGTTACTTCAGGCGAGTTACTGAGGGAGGGAATGTATCTTGTTTGAATTCGCATTAAGTTCGCAGATGTGGAAGCAGTTCGTTCAGGAAGGCGTACTGGATTCTTCACGGATTCACCAATCCATCATCGAATCTTGGTATCGCTCCCGGAACGCCCAAGTCAGCCCGTACTTGGATCGGGGAAGGCACATTCTGAGCGGGGAATCTCTCCGGCACCAACAGCAAAAGAATGCTATGCTTATGGAAGTCGCTGCCCCTTTTCTCGAAAAAATGGATCGACTCGCGAGCGAGATGGGAATGATCGCGCTTTTAATCGATCCAGAAGGCTACGTGCTCTGGATGAAAGGAAGCAAAAGTGTCCGGGAGGTAGCCGAAAAAATACGATTCGTAGAGGGCGTGCGCTGGACGGAAGCCGAGATGGGGACAAATGCAATTGGGACGGCGCTGTCGCTGGGGCAGCCGATTATGGTAACCGGCTCGGAGCACTATTCCATAGCTTCCCATGGTTGGAGCTGTGCTGCCGCTCCAATACGCAACGATGACGGGGAGGTCCTGGGTATCCTCGACGTTTCGTGCCCGGTTGACCGGGCGCATCCATACATGCTGGGGATTGTCACTCAGGCCGCCTATACGCTGGAGAAAGAAGTAAAGCTCCGCTCTCATCACGACGAGATGGAATTGATTCAGGGTTCGATGGAAGTACTGGAAAAGGAACAGCCGCTCATCATTTGCAACCCTCGTCAAAAAGTCGTCGCGGCAAGCAAACTTATTCGTCAGAACATTCCGAATTGGTGCGGAATGCGTACCGAAGAAATATACATGCGCGGGTACCGAAATCGGATGGAAGTGCCGATTTGCTCTGCGGAGCACGGTGGTTTCATCGGAAAATGTATCTACCTTCTGAATGCAGGGGAGCAACAGGTGAGGCAGGCCGTCTATCAGGACAAGGATTCAGCCAAGCCGTTTCGGTTCCGCGGCGAGGCTGGCACTAGCCGTGTATTTCGAAAGACGCTGGAAGAGCTTGGGCGGGTAGCTTCCGCGGACATCAATGTCTTTATCCTAGGCGAGACAGGCACCGGAAAAGAAGTGATCGCCCGTTCGATTCATGAGAACAGCAAGTGGGCAAGCGGGCCGTACGTTGCGGTGAATTGCGGCGCGATCCCGACAGAGCTGCTGGAAAGCGAACTATTCGGTTATGTGGAAGGGGCATTCAGCGGGGCGAAGCGAACCGGAGCGAAGGGGAAATTCCAACTTGCCCACCAAGGAACTATTTTCTTGGACGAAATTGGGGAGATCCCGCACTCCATGCAGGTGGCGCTTCTCCGTGTCTTGCAGGAACGTAAAATAACTCCGCTGGGCGGCAGCCAAGAGATACCCGTCGATTTTCGCGTGATTGCGGCTACGCACCGCAATATCCACCAACTGGTCAAAGAAGGGAAGTTCCGAGAAGACCTTTTTTATCGTCTGTACGTCTATCCCGTGCATGTTCCGGCACTCAGGCAGAGGGCAGAAGACATTCCGCACCTCGTTCACCATTACTGTGAAAAGAATGACTGGGATGCTGTGTTCCCTCCGGAATTCTTTGCCGCGCTGATGGATTACACCTGGCCAGGAAACATTCGCGAGCTTATGAATGTGCTGGATAAATTGCGGATTCTCTCTATGAACAGATGCGACGACCTTTTACATCAGCTGCATTCCTTGCTCCATCAAAGCGCAGAGCTGAGCAAAAGCGTCTCTACCAGCCTTAGCTTTCCTGAACAGAGGACGGAGGAGCACCGGGCTTCTCTATCGTTTCGCGATAAGATAATGCAGCAGCAAATGGTCGAGGCGCTGCAAAAGACAAACGGGAATGTGTCGAAAGCGGCGAAACTTCTGGGAATCCCTAGAAGTACGTTCTACAAACGAATACATCGGTTTGAAGAAACTGCCAAACCTTCTCGCAGTTGACGGTGTCAGAGAGGAGTACCACAGGATAAGTCTTCCTCTTTTCCAACGAAGAAAACGGAAACGAAGGTACGGGAGCTTTTCAGGGGGTCAGATAGAACGGGCTGTTCCGTGAAAATACAGTTTTAGACTACACGTCCTCGCCGATTAACGCGAGGACGTGTTTTTTAATAGAGATAAGGGATTATATAATAAAAATGGAATAATATGTGACGCGAATAATTGCCCTTCCGTCTTACCCTTGGTAAGGTCAAACAGAACTTATCCGCAAATCTGAATACAATTTGGAGGTGCCCAATGAAACTCAATTCATCCATGATGACGGTTATAGCGGCGTGCTTACTTGCCTCTGCACCTGCTTGGACTCCCTATCAACCAACGGTACAAGCAGCAAGCGATGTGAAAAAGGCAGCGTCTCAAAAAAATGATTATTCCCAAGATGTTCAGAATTCTCTGGACAAGCTATTTGAGGTGATTCCCGAGTTGAAAGGGTATCGACTAATTGATAAACATTATGAGGAAGACGGCTTTGGTCGTTATCCAGAACCAATCTGGAGCTTGCACTTCACCAACAGGCCAAAAACAGATGAAAAAAAAGAGTATGACGCATACTCATCCGTTAGCCTTGAGCTGGACGCACAGACGGGCCGGCTGCTTTTCATGGATATCCAAAATCCAGCATGGGCTTCAGCCGATTATCCGGAAGAAAAGCTTGCCAGAGAGAAGGCTTCCACTTTTATCGAGGACTTATTCGGTACGGAAGCAAAACAGCTAAAAGCCGTACAAAGTCTCAGCAGGGGAAAAGCAGGATCAGGTGACGGGAAGGGCAACAAGCTGGAATGGGCTCGCTCCACTGTGAAATACCACTCTCTCATCAATGACCTCCCTCTGTCCAACAACTCTATCTCCGTATCCGTTGACCATGCTGGCCATATTATTCGCTATGAAGCGTATCATTTCATCGATCCTAGCAAAGTGAACTGGCCTGATCCGAAAAAAGCGATAACACTTGAGGAAGCAAGCAAAATCTATAAGGACAAGCTTAAGATGGACCTGGTATACGTATGGGAGCAACCGATTTCCTATGCTCAAAATGGAAAACCGGCAGAAAAGAAACCGATGCTTATTTATCAACTGAATACCATTGGTTGGATCGATGCTCTGACCGGCAAAGTCACAGGGGAAGAAACAGAAATGGTAGGGGAGAGTGTTCATGTAAAAGGAGAAGGGAAAAGCATCAAAATAGCTTCCCGCGAACAAGGAGAGAAATGGCTGAAAACACAGTTTGGTATTGATGTTTCTGGTGCGACCTTTGAATACGATGATCACAAGGACAATCTTTTAGAAGGACTTCAGACAATCGAATCCTATCGGTGGATGAACGATTCAAATAAAGGTACTCCTGCATTTGAGATGGTTAGCCTCATTACAGATGAACAGAGTGATCGGCTCATCGACTTCGATCTGAATTTCCCAGACGAACGAAAAACAGAGCAGAAAATCAGTGTAGAGGAAGCGAAGAAAAAAGCGATCGCAGCACTCGTACCTTATCTTGACCCGGCGTTAACGGAGCTAACGCTTATCGTAGAGTCTCCTGAAGAAGATATTCCGGAGTGGGTAGACAAGAACAAGCTGGATAAGGAAGAGGATAAAGTGTATTCATTCACTTTTCACGGAAAACGCAACGGGATCGAAGTATCTGACGAGTTTTATATGGTGGGTGTAGACAAGGCGACGGGCACGATTACCGATTTAAACCTCCATCCACTCAACCCGGGTGTTACCCTTCCAGATTCCAAAAAGATTATAAGTGCAGCAGAAGCAAAAGAAACGATCCAACAAGAAATTGACCTGGAGCTGGTCTACGTATGGGAGCAGTATGATGGTCAAAGAGCTCCCGAACCGCAACTAGTCTATCAACGTAAATGGAAGAGTGGCTATAGCTTTATCGATGCTTCGACAGGGAAGCTCGTGAAAGTGTCCCGCCAATAAATGACGTAACAGCCGATTTGCTCTCGCAGCAATATCGGCTTTTTTTCGGTGCGCCCAGCATGGGCGATAACTCTAGGGTGTAAGTCCCGAACGGGGGTTGGCTGTACCAACCGTTAGCTCAAGGCAAGGGTGTCTACCGTGAGGTGGAATCTGGAGGAAGCCGGCGGCAAAGTCCCGACCTGAGGTACACGAATCCAATTTGAGGCTGTTGTATTCGGGCGAGTCTGCTGAACAAGACGAAGCCCTATACAGCCAAGGAATACAGCAGTAAACTTGGGCAGGTACATGGGATGAAAGTTATCGTTCTTACCTGGGGAGGTCTGCATGAAGTGCCTTCAAATGTTGGTAACCGTCTCCGTAAGGAGTCGCTGAACATGCAGAAGTCAGCAGAAGCCATAGTACCCAAGTATAGGACGCTTGAACGGGGAAGGGCTGAACATTAAGTCAACACATCCGCTAATCACTTTCGTGATCAAACTGTGAAGCAGAATTCCGTAAGGAACTACTCTTGGAGAATAAGGGTGAAGCCCTGAGGGTACAAGAGAGGGCTGAGTATTGACCGACAAGACTAGAAGGATGCGTGCGAAGGAAAGGGTATCGTCATGGAGTTGTTGGAGAAAGTCCTATCACGGGAAAATCTATTAGTGGCGCTCGAAAGAGTGGAAAGAAACAAAGGATCGGCGGGAATCGACAGTGTTTCAACCGAACAACTGCGCGATTATATCCGTGAACACTGGTTAACCATTAAAGAACAGATTATGAAAGGAACCTATAAACCTTCCCCTGTCCGCAGAGTCGAAATCCCGAAAACTGACGGAGGGGTAAGGTTATTAGGTATTCCTACCGTGATAGATCGCTTAATCCAACAAGCCATTCTCCAAGTTCTTACTCCCATATTCGATCCCCACTTTTCAGAATCCAGTTTCGGATTCCGACCGAATCGCAGTGCGCATGACGCTATGAGACAAGCACAATCTTATATTTCCGAAGGATATCGCTTTGTCGTAGATATGGACTTAGAGAAATTCTTCGACCGGGTAAATCACGATATTTTAATGAGTCGGGTTGCCCGAAAAGTAAAAGACAAAGCTTTGTTGAAACTTATTCGCGCATACTTACAAGCAGGCATCATGATCAATGGAGTCTGCCTCTCGGCAGTAGAAGGCACACCACAAGGTGGCCCGCTTAGTCCGTTATTGGCGAACATCCTGCTTGACGACTTGGATAAAGAGCTGGAAAAGAGAGGACATCGCTTTTGTAGATACGCAGACGATAGCAACATCTACGTGAAAACAAAGCGGGCGGGAGAACGGGTAAAAGAGAGTATCCAAAACTACTTGGAGAAGGTACTTAAGCTAAAAGTAAATGAGCAGAAAAGTGCAGTGGATCGACCTTGGAAACGTAAGTTCCTCGGTTTCAGTTTCACTAACGCAAAGCAAGCAAGGATTCGGCTTCATCCAAAATCACTTCTGAAGTTGAAAGAGAAAATCCGCTTCATCACAAATCCGGTATGGAGCATCTCTATGGATGAAAGGATTCGGAAGCTAAACCAGTATCTCATGGGATGGGTTGGATATTTCGCCCTTGCAGATGCAAAGAAAATTCTACAATCCATCGAAGAATGGATACGGCGTAGACTCCGACTTTGCTTGTGGTCTCAGTGGAAGCGAATAAAAACCCGATATCGAGAACTTCGTTCTCTGGGTTTATCACACGTCCAAGCAATAGAAATTGCAAACACCCGAAAGGGTGCGTGGCGTTCCACAAAGACTCCTCAAATACACAAAGCCCTCGGAGTTGCATACTGGCAACAACAAGGGCTGAAAAGTTTAGTACAACGATATTCTGTTCTTCGTCAAGCTTGATGAACCGCCGTATACCGGACGGTACGTACGGTGGTGTGAGAGGACGGGAGTTAGTCACTCCCTCCTACTCGATTACACCTAGCATGGGCGTCGCTCTAGGGTGAAAGTCCCGAACGGGGGCGCTTTATTAGTTAATGATAAAAAAAAATCCCCGATTTATAGAAAAAGTTAACATGTTACCAAAAATTCCCAATAATGTAGGTAAGGGCATTCTGGTAGTTCTGTATAGATGATCTGTCGATTCATTCTACGTATGAACCAGGTCCATTTATCAACAGAATATTCAGCATGCCATAGAAAGCGGGGCGATCTTCATGAATCTATAGAGGAAGCCATTCTCACAGGATAACAACTTCTAAATCGGGAGGAACATTTATGCAAAGAAGTTTTAAAGGCCTGTTCACATCTGTTTTTTCATTGATTTGTGTTTTGTATTTTCAAACGGATGTTTTTGCCGCACCCGCATATGATGGAGTTGTCAAAATGAAGCAACCGTCTGGTGAATCGTTTCAAGCCGTGATGCATGGAGATGAATGGTTCCATTGGGCGAGCACAAAGGATGGCGATGTACTTTTACAAGATCAGGAGGGATATTGGAATTACGCTGAACTTACATCAGATGATCTGCAATCGACGGGGATAAAATATAAAATTGACGAAAAACCTTCAGAAGCGGTAAATGAGAAAAATTTAATGGAATGGATAAATGAGTACGACCCTCAAGCAAATAAAAAACAGGAGTTCCTGAATGAGCTTCAACAAGAATTCTCGGGATCGTCAGAAAAAAATATTGACGGAAGTATCACGCCAGTTTCAGGAACCCAAAAATTGCTAGTTTTGTTAATTGGATTTACAGATGTTGATATCGCCTATAACGACAACGATTGGAGCAACAAATTCTTTTCTGCAAATCAAAAGTCGGTAAAGAATTACTATAATGAAGTGAGTAATGGAAAAGCACAGATCACCCCAGCATCCGAAATATATGGTACGCACACTGATGGAGTTGTGAAAGTGAGATTAGATTACGCCCATCCGGATACATCGGGAAAAGACATTAGGACGGTTATAACAGATGCACTGGATAAAGCGGATCCTGTGGTGAACTTTGCTAGTTTTGATACAAATAATGATCAAGTCATCGACTCTAAAGATAGCTTCTACATTGTAACTGTTCTTGCTGGTAATGAAGAGGCTAGTGGTGGTGCAGTGCCAAATATTTGGGCACATCAGTGGTATGCTCCCAACACAAATCATGATGGTGTTACAGTATCAGGGATGTATACGACGCAGGGTGAAAAACAATTTGGTCATATGGCAACGATGGGTATCACTGCTCATGAATTCGGTCATTCCTTGGGCCTTCCGGATCTCTATGGTGCTAATAATCATGTGAGTGGTCTAAGTATAATGGCAAATGGAACCTGGAATAATCTCCAAGGGGAGGAACCTGGAACGACACCCACTCATATGGATGCCTGGTCAAAAGCAAAATTAGGATTTGTCACACCAACTGTAGTAAATGCCACTAACAATTTTACGTTACAAGCCATCCCGAATAATTATAATGTTTTAAAGGTTCCTTTAAAGGATAATACGTATTTTTTAGTTGAGAATCGTGAAAAAGTTGGATATGATGCTAGCTTGCAAACAGTTTCTGGAGGCATCGCGGTTTGGCACGTTGATGAATCCATGAGTAATAGCACGAATGACCCGCATCCTTTCATTGACATTGAGCAATCCGTGAGTGAATATCAAGACCCATTCTATTACACGAATAACAATCATACTGCCTCCTTTAGTCCAGACACCAATCCGAACAGTAACACCTACACGGGAGAAAAATCGGGAGTAACGATTACGACAACAAGCACAAGTAATTCTGCCATGAATGTGGCAGTCACAGCAGGAGAAGCCGGTCTGATTCCGAAAACGAATTGGACGCTAAAATACGTAGACAGCGATGAATTGTACAATGAAGCTCCGAAAGCCTTTGATGGAAACAACAGCACGTTTTGGCACACGAAATGGAGCCCTGTAGCTCCAATGCCTCACGAGATTCAAATTGACTTGGGTGCAACGTATAGCATTTCCAAATTTAGTTACCTGCCCAGACAAGATGGTCAAGTGAACGGAACGATCAAGAACTATGAGTTCTACGTCAGCAGTGATGGAGTAAATTGGGGAACAGCTGTAGCCACAGGTACCTTTGCAAATGATACTACATTGAAAGAAACCAGCTTTGCAGCCAAGACAGGTCGCTATATTAAACTGCGTGCCTTAAGTGAGGTAAACAATAACCCATGGACAAGTGCTGCTGAACTCAATGTATTTGGGCAATAATGTATGGTAAAGAGTAGCTATTGCAATCATTGATACGCTACTCAAAAAGGTTATCATCTGCTGAGAGCTTCGCTCGGCATTTGATAACCTTTTTATTCCCCTAGAAACTGTTTTCTAACTTCATGCTTCCTTCCTAAATTTCGCAACCCCATTAAAAATCCAGCTTGCACCTTCTCCCGCAGAGTGCTGAAGCAATTGCTCAGACCCATGCATTTCTGCATACTGCTGTTCCTCCGCGGTAATCGGAATCATCCATAATAGATTCACAGGATCACCCGCCATGAGTGGAAGTGGAATGCGCGGGGCATCCTCAGGTTTTGCGAGCAGCATAGAGGAGAAGCGGCTATTAATCTGACTGATTTCCTGGCACGGAATGGTGTGACCCTGTGCGAGGAAGGTCATATACGACCACGGCAGAGAGGTTTGGCCGCTAACGTAGGCCAGCAATTGCTGTTCGTTTTGGGCGAGCCATTTGGTTTCGCAGGCAAAGGCCAGCTCGAATCGGCGTAATTGCTCCGGTTCTTCTGTATACTGCTCGACTTTTGGCTGAGGCAAAATGGACACGCCGAGGGTCATCGCATAGGTAACATCTCCTTTTTCGATGGTCACCAATGCTTTCGGGGGCCAGTGTCCGCCGTCAATGCCGTAATACTGTTTAACTGGGCCGAGAGTCGAAGTAATCGCGTCCATGAACTGCTGCTGGATGTCAGGCCAAGGGTTGCCGTCCCAGCTCGCCCAAAAATGCTGGGCAGCCTCGATGCGAGCATACATGGCGTTCGACTCCGGTGTTCCCAGCGGAAAGCATAAATCAGATTCTCCGGTGCAATCTCGCGCATACGAAGGATAGTGCGAGCCGTCCGGGGAAGGGCCAGCCCATCCGGGAATCACACACAGCACCTCATCCTCATACAAAAGTGCCGCTGCATCGCCTTCCTCCAGCCAAACGATCGAGAGCTGCTCCGGGTCCAGCCTGTCTGCTCCATCCGGATGAGCGCAGCAATCGCGTGGAAGCATGGGAGCTTGACCATCCTCCATCGCAGCGAAATCGATCGAGTCCGGTGCAGGTCCGTAATTTCTTACCCAACAAGAGCGAATGCTGGCATGCTCCTCACCTGGATAATCCCACAAATAAAAAAAGACGCCGTTCTCATCCTCTTCGACAAAAGCTTGAATCGGACAAATAGGGGAAAACTCCTCTACTAGGATGTTTTTCATAGGTTTCACCTTCAATCGTCGTGATAGACTCGCCGATAACTATAAAGATTTGTGCTTGATTAAACAGGGTTAGGATACCATAATTGACTATTGATTACAAAATTCAGCACTTTGTAAATGTTTGCCCAGCAAAGGAGGTTGCCAGATGAATCAATGCACCATCTATGTCTCCATCCAACAATGCGAGAAAGTCGTCGCTGCGATTGTCGAGGCTTTTCGTGATCAATTGGTAGAGGTATCCGCTGACGAGCGGGCCGTGACCGTGACAGATAAAAAATGGTTTAGCAAAAGCAAGATCACCTTCAATCTTATGCGCGAGGACGATGACCAAGAAGAGTTTCTCCAGATGAAAAAAGGGATGTACGGCTACTTCGCACAGATTGAAACGGCTCACGAGAAGGTCCAGCAAAAGCTGTTGTACCAAATAACAGCGCTCAATGTGGCGGTAGGAATCGTGGCGAGTAAGGAGATCGATCAGAAGACATTTGCGTCCATTATGGAGATCGCCGAAGAAGTACACGGGATCGTCTTTCTCCCTACCGGAGACATGCTCGATAAACAAGGAAGGCTAATTCTGAATACAGCAGGAGAATCCGAAGTAGACGATTTTCTGGTGACGGTCAGTGTAGACCTGATCGATGGCCATATTCAGCCCTCTCAGTCGGGAGAAGCACGCAAGGAGCGGAGCATCAAGCTATTGCAGGAGCAAGGCATTCCGTACATCCCGCATCTTCCTGTCATCGTAGGGGATGAGGACGCTGTCATCAGGAGCAAGGATGAGATTGTTCAGCGAGCGATTGCCCTGTGCTTGATTGCGGTATATGCCGGCGGGATTGCCGAAAACGGACAAATCTATGAAGAGCGGGAGTTCATCGAGGGAATTATTGAGCAGTTTGGCGCTGCTGAATTCTTTACGGAAAAAGAGCGAGACTTCTTGAATGATCCACAGCCAGACCGAACGGATATGATTCAGATGGTGTGGATGTACGAATGCTACTGGGTACTGCTGTGGGCACTCGGCTATGTGGAAGAGCTTCATTTCCCAGATGAGATTTGTGATGTGAACACCGCGATTGACGCTCTTAGAAGCGCGGGTGACTATGATACCTTCTATAGCAATGCAGTCGTGAGAAGCAAACAAGAGATTCTCGACCAGGCAGATTTAATCTACCGCTATGACTGGGCGTGCGTGGATGCGCGCATCAATAATGTTGTGGTTGCGGGTGGTTTGAATGACGAAGTAGTTGTGGAAAGACACAGAGCATTGAATTGGCTGGTTCGTTACATGGAGGATGACTGGGATCATGTCTCGATGGATACATAGGCTGTATTCGCGAAAAAGTGGGACACCTAGTGTAATCTTCCTAGCAGGAATGGGCGATAGCGGTGAGACATGGAAGATCGTTCAAGACCGCATCTCGCAAGAAGCGTCTACCTTATCCTATGATCGGGCGGGGATTGGCAGGAGTCCAGCGCCAGAAGTCGTACCCCGGACATGCCGTGATCTGGTCGAGGAGCTGTATGACTTGCTGCAAGAGATAAAGGTGGAGACGCCTTGTATTTTGGTCGGACATTCTTTTGGCGGTTTGGTTGCCAGATTGTTTGCGAGCCTGTATCCGCAGCTTGTTTCGGGGCTGGTTTTGGTGGACGCTGCTCCTGAATATAAGGAGCTCGCCTATGAAAAGGTTTTGCCTCAGAACCTGATTGCAGCCAATCGAGACTATTACGAGAATCCGATGCGAAACAGCGAGAAGATCGATAAAATACGGAGCTATCAAGAGATTGTTGACTATTTTCGGCAAAGCGACATACCTGTCACGATTATTACGAGAGGCTTGCCGGACGTGTGGGACGAGGAATGGCCGAACGAGGAAATCTTAGCAATCGATCAACGTCTGCAGGCCGATTTCACTAGGCTTTCAACTTCAAACAAGCAAAGAATAGCTACTCGCAGCGGGCATTATATTCATCACGATGAACCGGAAATGGTGATTGAGGAAATTTTGATTATGTTAAGGGGATGAACACATGAGCGATACAAGAACCCAGCTTGTGCTGGATCTGCAAAGATTGGAACAGGAACAATACCAGCTGCGTGAAGGGGAACAACTGGAGGATTTTGTCGGACGGTTGTTGCAATACATTGGGGACCCTGACCCGGAATTGCGGGATAATCTCATCTACCCGGCATTTTATTATTGGATTCTCGACGAGGACAAGCTGACGGAGGCGCAATTGCGCAGCCTCCTGCGAGAACTGACCGACGAAAAGCATTTGTTCTATCAGATCGGCAGCGAGGGTGATCCATCTGTATTTACGAGGACATTCTCTTCGTTGCCGATTGCATTGATTTTGCGCCGTCACAGACAGAAGCCCTTTTTGGAGCTTGCCGATTTCCAGCACGTCAAAAATGCCATGCTCCGCTATTTTCAAGAGGAACAGGATTTGCGTGGCTATTTGTCCGAGGGAGGCTGGGCTCACAGTACTGCGCACGGTGCAGACGTTTTCGTAGAACTGGTGCAGTGCCCAGAGAGCGATGAAGCCGTACAGCGAGACGTTCTTCAAGCGATCCAGGGCGTGCTACATAACGGAAAGCACATTTTCAATGACGAAGAGGACGAACGTCTCGCGAGCATCGTAGATACGATGATGGAGAAAGACTTGCTTCCAGAACAGGAACTCATTGACTGGATCAATAGTCTAGCAAGCTGTGCCGAGCTGCCAAAAAGTCGTACTCAAGTTATCGCTCGGGTGAACAGCAAGAACTTTTTGCGCTGTCTCTATTTCAGAAGGGCAAGAAATAGCCGTGAAAATGAGCTGGTGATTGCCATGCTTGCTGCCGTAACGAAATGTAACAGGTTTGCGATCAGTTAATGAATGAAGGTTGATACCGTATTAGACGGCATCAACCTTTTCTTTTTTATACGAGGTTTTAAAAGGTAGCGATTGAACCAACAAAGCTGGCAAGAGGAAAAAGCGCAGGGCTCGCAGACCTTGACAACGCCTACCCAGTCGGAACTTCAAAAAGGGGACCACGCTTGTCGAACACTTCTTCTTCGAGAACCTTCCGCCCGTAGGGTGGCTTTGGCTCGACGGTCCCCTTTTTGAAGTGAAGAGGAACAGTCAATCTCCCTTGCGAGCGTGTCGGAGTCGAAGAGGACTGCACTTTTTCTTCTCCTCCACTGATTGACAATCACTTATTAGTACTGTATAGTACTAATTATGACACGAACCTCAAACCGTGACCATGTCATCGCCATTGCATCCAATTTGTTTTTGCAAAAAGGACTCATGAATACCAGCATGGATGACGTCGTAGCACAGAGCAAAGTCTCCAAGTCCAACATTTACTACCACTTCAAAAGTAAGGAGGAGCTCGTCGTAGCTGTACTCGGCTACAGAATCAACGTCCTGAGAGGAGCACTGGAAGCCATCTTGCAACGGACAGACCTGTCTGTTTCCGCACGGGTAGGTCTGATTTTTACCACCATCGCAGAAGAACTGGAGGGCCGCTCCTGTGTAGGAGGCTGTCAGGTCCTTTCCTTGCTGTCGGCACAAATACCAGAGGTCAAAGCGCGAATCAACGAGTTCCTGATCGAATGGCAGAACCTAGCGGAAAAGCTGCTCGTGGAGGGAATCGCCCGTGGAGAATTCAAGGAAAATATCTCGATTCAGCAAACGGCAGTCTTGTTCGTGGCCATTGTGGAAGGAGCGATGCTCATGGCTGAATCGCAGGGTCATGCACAGGTACTCGTAGGCGTAGGTCAGACACTTCTACACTTGATTCAAGTGTAGGATTTTTTTGAAGTGAATTAGTCCTGACTAGTACTATAAATATAAAGGAGGCAGAAACAATGGCTGTCGTTTTTGTAACAGGTGCGACTGGATTTATCGGCAAGGAGTTAACAAAGCAGCTGGCCCGGTCCGGTCATACCGTACTGGCGCTGGTTCGTTCGCCCGAGAAGTGGGATGAATTGCTGATGCAGATGACACCTACAGAGAGGTCTAATTGCAAGGCCGTGCGGGGTGATTTGCGAAAGGAGGGCTTGGGATTATCAGCGAGCGATTACGAGCAGGTATTGCGCGCAACTATTATCATCCATGCAGGTGCCCCGATGGATATTTCGCTGGATGAAACAGTGGCGAGGGAATTGATTTTACAAGGAGCAAGTCACCTTGCAGCACTAGCGAACGAATTGCATAAACAACAGCGTCTACAAAAGCTGATTCATATCGTTGGCTACATGAGTCCGTTTGACGATGAGAGTGGAAAGCTGGCGACAGATGTTTTTGCGCCAACCGATTTTTATCAAGAGGCAGGGGGCTACGAGAAATACAAGTTTCTGGCAGATCTATACCTCAGACAAGAGGCGTATCAAAAAGGAATGCCGCTGGTCGTGGTAAATCCGTGTACGATCATAGGCCCGCGAAGCACCGGGAACACAGAACAAACAGATGGATTCGGGCTCGTGATCAGCTCCATGCGGCGTGGTAAGATCCCTGTTCTTCCCGGTGGTAAGGAGTGGTGGCTGCCCTTGCTTTCCGTCGACGATTTTGCCCAGGTCATTGTGGGGATTGTAGAGACAAATCACATCGAGCATCAAACGTATTACGCCTTAAATGAGCGGAGTGCCACGCCAGCTTTTTCAGAGCTGATTTCGTTGATGGCTAAAGAATTACGGATGAAGCCACCAACCATTCCTTTCCCGGTATCGGTCTTGAAAAAAATCTTGCATAACGGCGGCAGCGGCTTGCTCGGGGTACCTGCCAATTCGATGGATTTTCTCGTAAAGAAAGACTTCCCGCTCGCTCCCTTTCAGCAAATGAAAGCGAAAAAAAGCATCGATGCATACGACGTA
Source organism: Brevibacillus schisleri (assembly GCF_055685845.1). Classification (NCBI taxonomy): domain Bacteria; kingdom Bacillati; phylum Bacillota; class Bacilli; order Caryophanales; family Paenibacillaceae; genus Brevibacillus; species Brevibacillus schisleri. The sequence continues at coordinate 5,800,372 of NZ_JBVNDM010000001.1, read as the reverse complement.
GCGGCGTATCTTCCCAGTGTGATTGCCGATCTCGACTACCGTTTGTCGGTCAAGGATCAGAAAGTACCTCCTTGCTTTCACCGAGAGCAAATCGCAGGCATGGCCGCGTACAAGAAAGAAGGCTCGGGTACTCCGTGGCTGCTCGTGCACGGGCTTTTCAGTGAGATGAGCGATTTACTCCCGCTCGCTGAACAGCTGGGTGAACAGGAAGTATGGTTACTGGATTTGCCCGGATTTGGCAGATCGCCCTATCACCATCACGAAAAACCGCTCGAGGGCTTTATCGAGGCATTGGCCGAGGCATTGCGACAGCTGCCATCTCCGGTTCATCTTGCAGGACATTCATTTGGCGGGCTTTTGGCATGGGAGGCAGCAAAGCGAGTACCGGAAAAAATCGAGAAGCTATACCTTTTGCAGCCACCCCTGCATGCCCCGAAGTATTCTCGGCTGCAGGCGGGATTGGGGAAGAGTCCAGCCCTCCTTCAGTTTTTTTTGCAAAAGCAGTTAACGTCAGCCAAATTGGAAAAAGAAATGCTTGAGCAAGGGGTATTTCAGTCTACGAAGGAAATGCCAAAAGGCTATGTAGAAAAGGCAGGGAAGCTCCTGCAATCCCCGCGCATCAGCAAGACGCATACAGACGTGCTGCGCTACTTTATGAACGAATTCCGGCAAATGGCGGTAGCGACACAGCCTCTCCCTTTTCCAGCCCAGATCGTATGGGGAACTCAGGATAAAACGTATCAGCTGACAAAAGGAGCAGAGGATGCATTCAGGAAAGCGAATGTAGAGATTGAAAGGCTCTCCGTTGCTCATCATTTTCCCCTCAGTCATCCACAGCTAACGGCAAACGTATTGCTACAGATGAGGCACGGCAAGGAATGACGACGGAACGATTCTTCAGAAGGGGCATGGTAGAAAGGGACCATGCTCTTTTTGAATGGGGCGAGAAAAAACAAGTTGAACTTTCTGTGAATTTTGAATAGACTATTTTTAACTAATAACGACACTATAACGACAAGTGACGTTAGCGGAGAAAGAGGGAGGAGAGCAAAGTGCAGGAGCGCAACAAGAAGAAGCTAGTTCATACCGTTTCTCACATCTGGGTGAAGACCTCATGAAGCAGTATATTGTGAAGCGCCTATTGTCGGGCATCATTGTCCTGTTTGGACTCTCCGTTTTTACGTTTTTGCTCATTCATCTCATCCCCGGAGACCCTGTGCGGATCATGCTGGGGCAGCGGGCGACTGTAGAACAAATCGAGTCGCTTCGAGGAGAGCTGGGCTTGAACAAGCCTTTGGTAGTCCAGTATCTCGACTATGCTTTTGGCGTTTTAAAAGGAGATCTCGGCACTTCCCTGAAAACGGGTCGACCTGTCAGCACAGAAATTGCTGATCGCTTTCCAGCGACAGCAAAAATGGCAGTAGCCAGCCTCGTAGTGGCAGTTGTGATCGGTATCGGGCTGGGTGTCCTAGCGGCAAAATACAAGGATACACCCATCGATGGAGCGATTATGACCTTTTCCACCTTTGGGATGTCCATACCCGGCTTTTGGTTAGGTTTACTCGTCATCCTTGTATTCTCCGTCCATTTGGGCTGGTTTCCGATTGCGGGAGGAACGGGGTTAAAAGACATGGTTCTTCCAGCGTTTACCCTGGGGACATTGACGGCGACGGCACTCAGCCGACTCACTCGTGCTGGCATGGTAGAGGTTTTGTCCAATGACTATATCCGAACAGCACGTGCGAAAGTTTTCGCTCACGTATCTTTTTATCTCGCATGATTTGAGTGTTGTCGAACATATAGCCGATCGTGTAGCGGTGATGTATTTGGGAGAAGTAATTGAGCTGGCGAAAAAAGAAGAGCTGTTTCAACGTCCGATGCATCCCTACACACAGTCGCTTCTCTCCGCCATTCCTATCACAGATCCTGACGAGAAAAAAGAACGGATCATGTTAACAGGGGATCTACCGTCTCCATCCAATCCACCGAAGGGCTGCAAGTTTCATCCGCGTTGTTGGGCATGCATGGACGTGTGCAAAACAGAAGCCCCTCTATTAACAGAAGCAGACGGCAGACTAGTTGCGTGTCATCTCTATGAAAAATAAGGGAACAGGAGTGATAGATAGATGTTGGACCCACGTCTTACGAAGCTGGCGGATGTGTTGGTAAATTACTCTACAATTGTGCAGCCGGGAGATAACGTGCTGATCGATGCGATGGAGGTGGACGCTGCTCTGATAAAGGAGCTTGTCAAAGCAGTTTCGCGAGCAGGCGGACATTCCTTTGTGAACCTGCGTGAATCCTCGATTAGCCGTCAGTTATTGCTGGCGGGAACAGAGGAGCAATTCCGTCTAGAGGCAGAGATGGACAAAGAACGAATGGAAAAAATGCAAGCGTGCATCATCATCGAGGGTGGGCTGAATATCAACGAAATGTCTGATGTCCCGGATGAGCAGATGAAGCTGGCTACGTCCTTTTTCAAAGAAGTAAGTATTGTGCGTCTCAAAAAGAAATGGGTCTATCTCCGTTATCCGACGCCTTCCATGGCGCAGTTGGCGAATAAGAGTACAGAAGCGTTCGAACAGTTTTACTTTGATGTCTGCACAATGGATTATGCCAAAATGGCAAAAGCCATGCAGCCGCTCAAGGAACTGATGGAGCGAACTGACCGCGTGAAAATCACGGGACCTGGCACAGAGCTGACCTTCTCCATCAAAGGCATTCCAGCGATCCCGTGTCCGGGGCAATATAACATACCAGACGGTGAAGTATTTACAGCCCCTGTTCGCGATTCGGTGAACGGTGTCCTATCGTTTAACACTCCTTCGCCTTATCAAGGCTTTACCTTTGAAAAGGTACGGTTGGAGTTTGTGGACGGGAAGATCGTTCATGCCACTGCCAATGACACAGAGCGCTTGAACAACATTTTGGATACGGATGAAGGTGCCCGGTACATTGGGGAGTTTGCTTTGGGGGTCAACCCGTTCATCCGGGAGCCTATGCAGGACATTTTATTCGATGAAAAAATCGACGGCAGCTTCCACTTTACCCCTGGACGATGCTATGACGAGGCATCCAATGGCAACAAGTCAAACATCCATTGGGACATGGTCATGATTCAACGCCCGGAGTACGGTGGCGGTGATATTTGGTTCGATGACCACTTGATTCGCAGAGACGGACGCTTTCTTTTACCGGAGCTTGAACCACTTAACCCGGAAAACCTGAAATAACAGGGGGAGCATGAGGCATGACACATGGAATCGACGGGCATTTTGACCTTTTGCTGGATGTTGCCATTCAGCGGGAGCATGGCAGACGAAAAGTGATTGAAACGGATTATTTACCTGATTTCGTCGCGGGTGGGGTGCATACAGTTGTCGCAGCGATTTATATCGACAACAAATTCCTGCCGGAGATGGGCTTGAGAAAAGCATTGCAACAAATCAGCGCGTTGCACGCAGAGGCAGATGAATCGCCTGATAAAATCATGGTTTGCAAAACTGTGAGCGACATCGAGACCGCGAAGCGACAGGGGAAAATTGGTTTTGTGCTCTCTCTGGAAGGCGCGGAACCGTTATATAATGATCTGAGTATGCTCCGTGTTTTTTACGAGCTGGGCGTACGCCTTTTGGGTCTCGTTTGGAGCAGGAGAAACTTCGTTGGAGATGGCAGTCATTTTAGTCCGGTACGGGAAGGGCGCAAGGGAGGGCTCACGGAGTTCGGCATCCGCGTCGTCGAAGAGGCAGAAGCAATGGGCATCATCATTGATGTCAGCCATCTGAATGACGAAGGCTTCTGGGATCTGATCGAGGTAGCGCGTAAACCCATCATCGCTTCTCATTCCAACTGTCGGACATTAGCGAGCTCCATGCGCAATCTGACAGATGAGCAAATCAGAGCGATCGCATTCACCAACGGCGTAATCGGCATCAATGGCGTCAATCTATTCGTAGCGGACACAGACGACCAGGCTGATATCGAGCACATGATCAACCACGTCGATCACATCGTGAAGCTGGTTGGTGTTGAACACGTAGGACTTGGTCTGGACATCATCGAGCCATTTATGAAATACGATTCTCCCAATGTGTTTATCCAAGCAGGACGCAAAGATTTTGATGTCGTAAAAGGACATACAAAGATTCCAGAGCTTGTGCGTGCCCTTGCCAAAAGAGGGTATAAGGATGAAGCGATTGAGCGTATTTTGGGCAAAAACTTCATCCGCGTGTTTAAGGACGTCTGGAAATCAAAGAGAGATGAGGAAGTGGAGCATTGACCATTACGATAGCGGTAATCTCTTCGGAAGAATTTTTGCCAAGGATCTTGAAGCATACCCAATCCATTGATTACATTCAACTGACCTCGTATACATACCAGAACCCCAAAGAGAGCGCTGCGTTGCTTGATCAAATCCATGACTGCGATGTGCTGCTTTTTGCTGGCCCTCTTCCTTATTTTTTTGCCAAGGAAAAGGTAGAGCAAAAGAAGCTGCCTGCCGTGTACATCCCGATCGATGAATATACCATTTCCCTCTCTTTGTTTCATACCTTGCTGAACGTACCAGGAGGACTGGACCGCATCTCGATAGATTTGCCAAAAGCGGAGTATATTGAGAAGGTCGCTGATGAATTGGGCATTATTTCTACGCCTTGGTATGTAAAAGACTACAGTGAGATTATTGAAGAAGGCGGGACGAGATTTGACGTAGAGGAGATTATTTTGTTCCACAAGGAGCTTTGGGAACAGAAACAGAGCCATTTTGCTTTGACTGGCGTTGATTACGTATATCGCCAATTGCGTGAGATGAACATCCCTTCCGCATCGCTGGTTGGTCCCGATAAAAATATTCGCGATGCCGTCAGTCAAGCCATTGCTTATGGTCAATTGAAAATTAGCAAAAACTCGCAAATAGCCGTGGGAATTGCAGCGATCCAGCAAAATGATGGTCCGCCAGTAGAAACACAATGGCAGGATGCGACGATTATTTTGCTGCAAGAGCTGCTGGATCTGGTCAAAGAGACAGATGCTTCCATTCAAAAGTTGGGAATGGATCAATTTATCATCTATGGCACGAGAGGCAGCATCGAGCAAATGATTGAATCCGGGAAGATCATGCAAGTAGTGGGCAATGTCGACCTGCTTGCCAAAGTGATGGTTGCCATCGGGTTTGGTTTTGGCCTAACCGCGAAAGAGGCTGAGGCCAACGCGCGCATTGCGATTTATCATGCCAGGAAAACAAATGAAAGCAGTGCGTATCTGGTGACGGATGAAAAAGAAGTGATTGGGCCGTTGAACACCGAATCGAAGACGTTCCAATTGAAAAGCGAGAACAAGGAAGTGCTGGAGATCGCGGAGAAGACTGGCGCAAGTGTCGCTACGATCACGAAAATCATGCAGTATGTCAAGCTTCGCCGCGATAACCGCTTCACCGCTTCCGATTTAGCCGAGTACCTCCAGGTCAGTCGCCGCAGCTCGGAAAGAACCTTGAAAAAGCTGATCGAGCATCAGGTCGTAGAGATCGTCGGAGAAGAACAGCCGTATCAGCAAGGACGCCCGCGGGCTGTGTATCGCCTTAATCATCCATGATTCTCCTCATGTAACATCAACCCGTCCCGGTTTTCCGTTAACGAGGGCAATCCGGGACCCCCACATCCCTCATGTAAGAAGCAATCCGATCTAATTAGCGACTATATACCGACGAAAGTAGGCTTCGAAAGGAAAAGACTCGAAAAATGGAGGTCGCGACATGCTATCAGAGCGGTTAAAGAGCCAAATTCGCAGCGTTTTACTCATATGTGTACTCGTCTTTTCCATTGTTGGCTGTAGCTCTGTTCCCACTCCGGCTACAGACGGGAAGCAAGCAAATCAACCAGCAAAAAACTCCCAGCCGAAAAAGGGTGGGACGATCACCATGGGCTACCAGATGGAGCCGGATACGCTGGACCCGCAAAAGACGTCGTTGCCAGCGGGAAATTTTGTTGGGAGCATGTTGGGGGGAGCTTTGCTGATCCTCGATCCCTTTACGTTTGAGTTGAAGCCGCATCTGGCTGAATCGTACACGATTTCGGACGACGGCAAGACCATGACGTTCAAGATACGTTCTGGCGTGAAGTTCCATGATGGAACACCGCTCACTGCGGAAGTTTTTAAGCAAAGCTATGAACGTGCACTCGATCCGAAAACAGCCTCACCGGTTACGGGACCGGACGTATCTTCGATCAAATCCATTTCAGCTCCTGATGATTCCACATTGATCTTTCATTTAGATGAGCCCTCCCCTTCGTTACTTTCTAACTTAACATATAGCGGCTACCAGCAACCTATTTCCATAGAGGCATGAAACAAATACGAAAATGAGCTGGGACGCAATCCTGTCGGGGTAGGTCCGTGGAAATTCGAGAGCTGGAAAACAGGCGAATCGATCACACTGGTACGAAACGACGAGTATAAGTGGGCAGCTCCTTTTGCTCTGAATCAAGGACCTGTCAGACCCGACAAGTTCGTTCTGAAATTTATTCAAGACAACCAGACCATGATGGCTACTCTCGACAGTGGGACGATTGATATTGCCACTGTACCCCCGAAAGACGCGAAGAAATACAAGGATCACAAAGATTTTACGGTGTTGGAAGGAATGCAGCCTGCGGAGTTCTTCATTGCGATGAATCTGGAAAATGAAATTTTGCAGGATGTCCGCGTGAGAAAAGCACTGAACTTGGCGATCAACAAAGATGCATTGATCATGGCAGATCTGCAAGGAGAGGGGGTGCCTGTCTACGGACCGATCCCACCAACGATGATCGGATACGATGCGGCAGTAGAGCAGTATGGCTACAAGTACAATGCTGAGCAAGCTAGACAACTGCTGGAAGAGGCAGGATGGAAGCCAAACGCGCAAGGGATAAGGGAAAAGGATGGGAAAACGCTCAGCCTGACGATGCTCATCGAAGATACAAATCCCGGGCATCAGTTGGTGCAAAGCATGTTCAAAGAGATTGGTGTCGAAGTGTATATCCAAAAGTATGAATCAGCGACAGCTCTTGAACAGGCACTGAAGGGCGAGTTCGATTTGTTCTCAACGAGTCATGGCAGTGTCGATCCAGATATTTTGCACTTGTTACTGCATTCGAGTCAGATCGGGGGCTTGAATTTCTTTCGCCTCAGTGATCAACAGCTCGATAGCCTGTTAAATAAAGGACGAACGACAACAGATCAAGTACTGCGACAGCAGGTTTTTGCAGACATTCAAAAAAGAGTCGTGGAACAGGCCTATTGGATTCCGCTCTATTCCGCAAAAATATTCGTGGTCGTCAGTAACCGGATTCAAGGCGTCAAGCCAAATCCATTAGCCTCCTTGATTATTCAGGACATGTGGGTGAACGAGTAGGGCATGGTATGACAACATTCGAAAGAGGTGGAAAAAATGAGACAGCAAGGCTGGTTAGTAGAATGGGAAGAACTGGTTGAGAAAGACATGAAGGAAGGCAGAGTTCCGGGCTTTGTCATGGGTGTGAATTTGAATGGGCAGAGCCTGTTTCGAAAAAGCTTTGGCTATCGTGATCGTGAAAAGGAACTCGAAATCACGCCTGATACCGTGATGGGATTGGCTTCCGTTACGAAGTCCTTTACATGCATGGCGATCATGCAGCTACAGGAAGCGAAGAAGCTCTCTGTTCATGATCCGGTGATCAAGTACCTCCCTGAATTTCGTACCCCGGATCGTCAAAAAACGGAGCAGATGACAATCCACCATTTTATGACGCACACGACGGGCATGCCGCCTCTGCCCATTGATAACCTAGCGATTCGCAACTCCATGCTCGATGACATGCCTGACGAGGATAACCCGATTCACCGGTACTTGAAAAAGGAGTACCAGAAACCGATCTACACATTCGAAGAGCTGATGGAAGCTCTTGCCCTGGCGGATTATGAACTGGTGGGCTCTCCAGGACAATTGTTCAGCTATTCAAATGATTGCTATTCTCTCCTGGGAGCGGTCATAGCCAGAGTGAGTGGGAAATCGTATGACGTTTATGTCAAAGAGCATATTTTGGAACCAGCAGACATGAAGAGCAGCACCTTTCTTCTGAGCGATCTGCCACACCTACCGGATGTAACGACCATCTATCATGTTAAAGAGAGCAATGGCGTTTCTGAGATTTACCCGGATCCAAATTGGGAGGATGGGCTACTCGTAGCGGCATCGGGGCATTTGAATTCAACAGTGCATGACATGTTGAACTACGCTGAAATATTCCGTACGGGCGGATGTGTGGGCAAGGAACGGATTTTATCTGAGGAGAGCGTCAAACAAATGATCTATCCGCATGTCCAGATCAGCTACGGAAGGTATTATGGATATGGCTTATCCATTCAACCCGACTACTATGGGGGTACCTTGATCAAGCACGGTGGAGCGATCAAAGGTGTCGCTGCCCATTTAGCGATTGTTCCAGAGCGGGGAATTACATCCATGGCTTTGGCCAATTTGATCGGAAGCCCCGTCGAAAAAGCCACACTGACAGCACTCCATGCTGTAGAAGGGCGGCCATTGAATACACCACAGTACCAATTCGAGACATATAGCGTCCCTCTTTCCCAGTTAGAAGAGTATGTCGGTCGATACGTTAGTGGGGAAGGCGTGGATATCATCGTATATCTGGTAGAGGATGTCCTGATGATGATAGATAAAACGTCGGATGTGTTTGGTGGAGGAAAACAACTGAACTGTCTATTGCGACCAATTGGGGAGCATCAATTTATCACCGATAGAGAGGGAAGCGAGCTGACAGTTGGCTTTGTAAAAGGCGAAGATAGCACTGTAAAAGCCATGTCTCTTTATTATCGAATCATTCCACGAGTAGCTGCTGCGGAGGGGAGTCGAGTATGAAAATAACGTCAGTATGTGTTCATGCCATAAGGTTGCCGCTAAAACGCCCATTTATCATCGCGTACGCCTCTTATGAGGATATGCCGTCCATTATTGTAAAAGTGGAGACAGACAATGGCTTGGTCGGACTAGGAGAAGCGGTACCGGATCAAAATGTCACCGGAGAGACATGGGAGTCTACCTATACAATGCTCGTTCATAACTTGGCGCCTGTTGTGATCGGTGAGAATCCGTTTGATATCGAGAGAATCCACGAGAAGATGAACCAGGCTGTTTGGGGAGTACCAGCAGCAAAAGCCGCCATCGATATCGCTTGCTATGATCTAATGGGCAAGGCGGCTGGTCAACCCGTTTACCATTTCCTGGGCGGAAAATATCACACGACTCTTTCCTTCCCGTATGTGTTAAGCATTTTAGAGCCAGAGGTCATGGCAGCTGAAGCCAGACAAGCAGTGGCAGCCGGGTATGACTCGATCAAAATAAAAGTGGGAGCTGATCTTCAGACAGATATCCAGCGAATCCGGGCTGTTCGGCAGGCAGTTGGTCCTGACGTAGGGTTGCGGGTGGACGCCAACCAAGGTTGGGAGAACCGTGCGAACTCCTTGCTTGTTATGAAACAGATCGAGGATTGTCACATTGATTGGATGGAGCAGCCTGTCTTGGCAGATGATCTTGAGGCTCTGGCTGATATTCGCAAGCAAACGACTACTCCAATTATGGTAGACGAGGGACTGCACGGGACAAAGGAAATGCGGGAAGTCATCGCGAAGAAAGCTGCAGATAAAGTAAACATCAAACTCATGAAAAGTGGAGGGATTTATCCTGCTCTCAAATTGGTGAATCAGGCGGAAATGGCCGGGATGGAGTGTCAGATCGGTTCGATGCTGGAGTCCTCGATTGGCAGTGCAGCTGGTGCACATTTGTCACTGGCGAAGAAAAACATCATTTCCAATGAGTTGGCAGGACCTACGATCATTTCGCGGGATGTGGCCGAGCTTACGATTCACGGAAGTCAGATTGTCGTGACAGATCAGCCAGGCTTAGGCGTAGAGCTAGACGAAGCAGTGCTTGCCGACATAACGGTTAAGTCAGAGCAGGTCATCGGAGCGAAGCGGCAACCCGTATAGGGAGAGGACTGAATGCAAAATACGCGCATAGAAATCGTCGAGGCATTGACAGAGAGCCAGCTTCAGATGATCAAGGCAATGGAGCAGGAGGCTTTTGGCCCACATGGAGCAATTGATGAATGGGTGCTCGTACCACTCGCGAGACATGGCTGTGTTGGACTTTTTATGGAAGCAGAGGAGGCATATCCTGTCGGGGTATGCCAGCTCTTGAGGGATTTTCGTCAGCCGGACAAATGCTACATGTATGGGTATTACATCCGGGCAGATCGGAAAGGGATGGGGTATGGGTTCTCTTTCTTGAACCAATTGCTGGAGCAGCTGCGTGAGGATGGGTTCCGTCAGATTTGTCTAACTGTAAGCCCTGATAATACTGGAGCAGTCGGACTCTATCAAAAAGCAGGCTTTGTGGTTATCGAGACACGGATTGCGGAATATGGCAGTGGAAACGATCGCTATAATATGGTGAAAACGTTATAGAAGGAGAGTCTCTACAAGCCTTTGCATAGACATTTTTCACTATTGTTTGTTGGAGATTCATTGGCTCTGTACTCGTTGTAACCCGACCCGAATTAGGCACCGGACATGTTCCGGTGTTTTTTTGTGCACTTGACAACTGTAAGACAATGAATCATTATGTTTATTAAATAATAAACAAAAACATGTTTTGTCTATTTAAAACCTTTTAAAAAGTGGGGGAGAAACGATGGATCGAGAAGAACTGAAACAACTGTATAAAGAATCGGAAACGCAAGCAGGGGTGTATCAGATCAAAAACACGCAAAACCAAAAAGTCTGGATCAGCGCCACCCGCAACCTCAAGACGATGAACGGAAAGCTGTTCACTCTCAAAATGGGTTCGCATATAAACAAACAGCTTCAACAGGAATGGAATGAATACGGAGAAGAGGCATTCGTCTTTGAAGTGTTGGAGGTTTTGAAAAAGAAGGAAGACGGATACTTTGATGAAAAGGATGCCCTGAAGAAACTGGAACAAAAATGGCTCGACCAGCTCCAACCGTACGGAGAGCGTGGATACCACCAGGAAAAAAAGAAAGAACAATAATCAAACGAAAAGAGGGAACGAAAATGAAAATACCGACGAACTTGAACCATAAGCCTGTTGTCGTGTCGGATAACTATGAGCGTGTTGATGGTCGATTCGCCAGGAACACAGATGCGAAAGCACTTTCTCTGGGAGTGGCGGAGGGCAGCTCCAGAAGAAAGGTCGATCTATCTGCCAAAGTATGGAGATACACAGGAGAAGAATGGTCGAAACAATCGGAGGAACTGCCTCTCCATCGCGTTCTTGATATGTCCATACTGATTTGTCGGTCTTTGGCCCATTTTCGCGACGCATACAGATATGAGCATTATTATGACCCGCAGGAGCCCGTCATCGACCGAGTTGCCCTGCAAGGGGATGCAATGAACGTGGCGATATGTACGGACAATGAGCGTCTTCATGAAGATATTAAGCTGTTCAGCCAAGCGTTGAGTAACGACGATGAGATGATCAGCGAACGTCTGCGCACATTATCAAAACTATTAAAGGATATGGGGTATTGAAATGTTCTCCAATGTTTATGTTCGAACGATTATCCTCTCCCGCGTGCTGCTGCATTTGGGGATTTGGGTCCGGAATTATGCCGTCCTTCTTTTTGTTAGCGAATTGACGAATAATAATCCGGTTTATGTATCACTGATTTCGGTTGCGGAATTCGCACCCATTTTTCTATTCGGCCTGATTGGCGGAACCTTTGCCGACCGATGGCGACCGAAGCAGACAATGGTTTGGAGCGATCTGCTATCTGCCGTGTCCGTCGGGGCTGTGTTGCTTGCCCTCATGAATGGGGGATGGGTGGCACTACTCATCGGAACCTTTATTTCCGCCAGCCTGTCTCAATTTTCTCAGCCCTCGGCCATGAAACTATACAAGAGGCATGTGCCAGCTGAACAACTGCAGGGCGCAATGGCTATGTCCCAAACGCTTGTCGCTGTCTTTACGGTTTTAGGTCCGGTCATCGGCACGTTTATTTTCATCCAGTTTGGAATTACAGTCTCTCTGATTTTGACGGCCGTTCTTTTCCTAGGGTCTTCCCTTATCTTAGCGACGCTTCCCCGTGACGCGGAGGAACCGAAGTCTGAGGATGCCGGTGGCTTCATAAAGGAATTGAAGGCCGGACTCCGCTATATCGGGTCCAATCAATCCTTACGAACTCTCTGTTTGACCTTCTTCGCTGTCGGATTGGCGTCAGGTCTGACACAGCCGCTTCAAATCTTCCTTGTCATCGAGAATTTGGGACGGGACAAACAATTTTTACAGTGGTTGGTTATGGCCAATGGGGCAGCCATGTTGGCAGGAGGGGCTCTCATCATCGGGATAGCCAAAAAGGTACGGCCACAGATGTTGCTCATGGTAGGCTTGCTTGTCTCTGCCGTTTGCACGATGGTAATGGGGGCTACCACAACGATTTGGTTGATGATTGTTCTATTAGTGATCAGCGGTTTCTTTTTCCCCTGTATTCAAAGCGGAATCCAGACGCTGCTTGTACGGAACACGGAAGGGGCATTTATCGGCCGGGTATCTGGTACGATCACGCCTGTTTTTATGGGGATGATGGTGATTGGCATGTTTATATCCGGCTATTTAAAGGAGACGTTATCCCTCGTTGCGGTATATGTGGTGAGCGGGGTTTTGATTATGATCGGTGCGGCTTTGCTGCTTCCTCTTCTTGTTGAGAAAAAGGGCAAAAAGCAGAGTGGGCCAGCGCTATGAAGGGAGTAGAAATGTAATGACGGAAAATGAAAACTATCATTTGTCACCCGAAAGACAGCTGACGGATGCAGAAAAAAAGCTCGTTTGGAAAAAGCCATCCACGCATAAGGTCAGTGAAGAAGAACAGCGCATTAGTAAAGAAATCAAACGCAACTGGCATCGCGGGGAAATGAAAATCGCCAATCTGTTGTTAGAAGGTGACGCTGGTTCGGGGAAAACACAACTTGCCAAGGCATTATCCGCCAATTTCGGGCTGCCGTATACAAAAGTGACTTGCTTTGCTGATATGGATAAATCGGATATTATCGGCGCTATTTTGCCAGTCATTTCTTCTGAACGTCTAGAGAAAATGGAGCCTGCCGAGCAAACGCTATGGAAAGCCTTATATGAAAGCGATGGGTTCCAAAGTATATCTGAAATTTTAATGGACGCACTGGGGATTACACAGGAACAGGCTGCCTTAAAGATGAAGCAATTATTGGAGCGTGCAGCAGCGGAAAACAACGATGGCGAAGCGATTGAGTACCGATTTTACCCTTCGGAGATCGTCAGAGCCTATCAAAACGGTTATCTTCTGGAAATTCAAGAACCAAACGTTATTCGTGATGCGGCGGTGTTAATGGCATTAAACTCTGCCTTGGAGCTGGATGGGAGCATCAATCTTCCCACCGAGATCATACGCAGGCACCCGGACTTCATCGCGGTTATCACAACAAACCGCAGTTATGCGGGAACCAGACCGTTAAACGAAGCGCTGCGCGACAGGGTTCAGCATACGGAAAAGATGGACCTGCCGACCAAAGAAATCATGATCGAACGTGTAATGGCCAAAACTGGTTTTCAGGATGGAAAGATGTTGGGTATTTTAGCGGACATGATTGTCGTTTTAGACAGAACAGCGCGGGCCAATGCGATCAAGGGCGTGGCTGGAATGCGTTCCTTTTTCTACTGGGCGGATGCGATTGCCGGAGGAGCCTCCGCAAAGGAATCCCTTTACCATAAGGTCATCTACAAGATCACAACTGATTCGGAAGAAATAAAACTTTTGGAAGAAGCCCTGAAAAATCATGGTTTGCTTGCCAGCTTGGAAGAAGCAGAGATTGAGCAAAAAAAAAACGAAAATCTGACGACGCCGTAGAGATCAAGACATGGGGAGATATTGACGACACTGGTTTTAGCAAAGACAACCAGATAGAAGAAAAGGGAATCGCCTTGAAAAAATCTGCCGATGGTGACGAAAGCTCTTCCCGTGTCTCCGATGATGATTCTACCCATATGGAACGTTCGGGCTTGGGTGAAGATGGCTCTCCCAACTATCATCAGGCAAATCCTGAATCCATGTCAGAGGAAGCCAAACAAAAGGAACGCGATTTCCGTAAAAAGCTGAATCGAGAGGCAAGAGAGGTCATTTCCGATTCGATTCATCAAAAAGTAAAGCTCATTGTACACCGTCCAGACTACGATGAGGAAAACCAACAGGAATATGTTCGTCTTTGTCAGGGACTCATGCCGATCGTGCAGGAGATCGCCAGAAAGACACTTCCGTATCTGGAACATGAGCTCTCTTCCGACTTTGCGAGGAATCGTTACTATGGCAGCAAATTTCAAGCAGACAGCGTTGCTTACAAGGATTACAAGTATTTTGCCAAGAAACGTCCGCCAACGGAATCCCCTTCTCTTGTGGTTGGTCTTAGGGTTGATGAATCCGCATCGATGTCAGCTTACGGGAGATTAGAAGCAGCAAAACGAGCAGTAATCGCCGTATATGAATATTGTCAGCTTTGTCATATCCCAATTTTGATCTACGGCGATACGGCGGATGTTTCCAGATTGGAGCAAATGTCGATCTTTGCCTATGCCGACTTTGATAAAGCGGATGCCAATGATCGCTTCCGGTTAATGAGGATTCATGCCAGAAGCAATAATCGCGATGGCATGGCTCTAAGAATTATGGCAGAACGATTAGCGGCTTCCCCCCAAAAGACAAAACTGCTGATTAGCATAAGTGACGGACAACCGAAAGCAATGGATGACTATACCGGAAGCTATGCGGTTACAGATATGAAACAGACGATACAGGAGTATGAAAGAAAAGGGGTTACCTTTCTTGCAGCCGCAATCGGTCAAGACAAGGATGTGCTTAGCGATATCTATGGGAATGAAAGATTTTTGGATATTACCAATTTACATGAGTTCCCTGGAAAGTTAGTTCGGATGATCGCTCGGTATTTATGATGGAAGTGCGGGCATCTCTCTCTATCTGATACGCATAGAGAGGATGCCCGCGCTCTATTATTTTTCAATATACGCGTATTTAAAGTAGGAACCGCCGAGAGGGAGGATCACAAAGTCCTTCACTTTATCGTTTTTCACATAAGCATTGCCACGGAAGTGCAGCGGTGCCAGTGGCATTTCTTCCATGAGAATTCTTTCACAGTAAAACAACAGTTTCTTGCGCTTTTGCTCGTCGGTCTCATAGTAGCTCTTATTGAGCAAATCGCGGTATTCTTTGTGATCGAAGCGAACGACGTTGTTGCCACCCAAGTCCTTGTACATTTCAAGGAAATTGATCGGGTCGTTGAAATCGGCTCCCCATTGCCAGATACCGATGTCATACTTGCCATTTTGGACATCCTCGTTGAACACTTTCCATTCTGAGGTGCGAATGTCAATGTCGACTCCCAGTGTTTTCTTCCATTCGTCCTGGAGCGCTTGAGCCAGCTTCTTGTCCGTTTCTCCGGTGTCGTAGTAGTACGTGACTTTAGGGAATTGAGTCAGCCCAAGCTCTTCCATGCCTTCTGCCAAGAGCTGCTTCGCCTTCGCCACATCCTCTTTAAAGTAGCCGTCCGGATTCAACCCCATGGAAACGGGAACCCAGCCATAAGCGGGCAGAACACCAGTCTGTAGGATGTTATCCACCAATTGCTGTCGGTTGATCGAATACGAAAACGCCTGGCGAATTTTTTTGTTGGTAAAAGGGGGTTTCTTTGTATTGAAGATGACAGCTTTGGTACCTGGGTTATCTGCGACAAGCAGCTTGCCCTCTTCCTTGAGCTGACCGACCGCATCCGGCGACAAGCCAAAGGAAGGGTAGCCACCCCAATCCAGATCGCCATTCTCAAACATGGACAGGGCGGTGTTGTTATCCTCGATGATGACAATATGGATCTGGTCTAGCTTGACGTTGGCGCTGTCCCAATAAGTAGGACTTTTGCTGAAGGTGAGCTTGGACTTGTGCTCCCACTTATCCATGATAAACGGGCCGTTGCCGACAATCGTTTTCGCTTCTGTTGCCCACTGGGGGTTGCTCTCGATGGTCTTTTTATGAAGAGGGTAGTAGGTAGTGAATGAGGTCAATTCGCGGAAGAACGGTGTTGGTGAGCGCAAGGTGAAATCGAGTGTGTAGTCGTCCTTTGCCTTTACCCCGACGTCTTCTGGCTTGCCTTTTCCGGAGTAAAAATCCTCGCCCCCTTTTATATAGAAGAGCTGATACGCGTAGCCTGAAGCGGTTTTGGGGTCGAGATTGCGCTTGATGGCGTACTCAAAATCGTGAGCGGTTACAGGATCTCCATTGCTCCATTTGGCGTCCTTTCGAATGGTAAAAGTAAAATGAGTGAAGTCAGGAGTATGCGTGTAGCTCTCCGCGATGGCGTTGATCATCTGGCCTTGACGGTCGACGCTGGTCAGTCCTTCGAAGGTGAGGTTGATCATGTCCATCGAGGTCGAATCTGTTGCAATGCCAGCATCCATCGTAGACGGCTCCCCAGTGATGCTCCATTGCAAGACCATTGGCTCTAAGGTAGTAGGCTTTGCTGTCGTTTCCGCTGAGGGGGATTGGATACTGTCGGCGGGCTTTGAGCTACAGCCGACTGAGAGACTAAATAAGAAAACAGCAGTAGAAATGCCTAGTAGCCACTTGTTCATACAGTCCTCCTGTTTAATTGTTTGAAAAATAAGAAAATTAAAGTTCCTCAAAAGAATAATGCACAGCAATCAGACAGTCATTCAACATAATGTATAAATATTCACGGAAAATCACAGGTACATGTCGGAATAAATTCATACAATTTGTCCTTTACTTCAGCAACGATTGAGGGGAAGGGACAACAAAAGCCACCCGGAAAAGGTGGCTTTGTCATTCGAGAGGAAAGAAAGGATTACTTGTTCATCGGCAAAACACCGTCGCGCGATTTTCTCGTCCAAGGTGTTCCGAGATAAGAAAGCGCCCAGCGATCAAGACCATACCAGCCCGCAACCTTCCAAGCCAAAACGAGCCAAGTGGCAAAAATAAAAAGGAGTGGGTTGGTGCTGACCGTTCCTGCGAACAGAAAGCTGACGTTCATCAAGCCGCCGAAAAACGCTGCGATCCCTGTCAGGCATCCGAGGATCAGTCCGAGTCCGACGAGTACCTCACCATAAGCGACGAAGAAGCCGAATACCTTAGCATTTGGCAATACGACGTTTTCCAGGAACCAGGCGTACCACCCGGTTACGTCCTTTCCTTCAGCTGCTTTTGCCAAGGAGCCTTTTACGAACCCTTGAATCGCGCCGCCAGCCGCATCTCCGGTCCAGCTATCGGACTGGACTTTCTTCCATCCGGCAGTAATCCATGAATAGCCGACATACAGTCTGATAATCAACCAGATCGCAGCGGATTTCGTACTGGTGAACAGGAAGTGTGAAACAGGATTTTCAGGAATAATAATTTCGTTTTGACGGTTTTGCATGTGGGTGTCCTCCTACATACGTTTTGCACATCTTTGTTCGAGCCGATTTTAACATAACAAATGGCGGTACAGTGCGGTTTTGGGCATAAGTTCATACGGTGTTCATTGACACTATAAGCACGATGTTAATGGTAAATCCTAGTGTATATATTGCCAAAATACAGTAAACTCATGAAAGGATTGACAAGTTAAGATGTGGTAAATTATGAACGAGTGGTGATGTTACTGTTGGTTATTGTTATTTCTCTGTTTGTAAGTGGATGGATGAAAGCAGAGAAACCATGGATATTCTTCTCACAAAAGAGAAAGCAAGAAAATTACTAGAGGTGCTTACCCCTATCGAAATAATTCCTGGAAACGCAATCGACAAAGTGCTGAAAGGCGGGGAAACCAATCTCTCTATTTTAAGGAGGGTAAAACTACACGAATTTATTTCCTCATTGACCAATCCTACGTTAGGTGCTGTATTGCCACAAGTTGAGATTACAGGTGATCAAAAGGTTCAAACATCTCTAGATTCACTTAAAGAAACAAAAGTCGGCAAAGCATTGGTCTGGATTGAATCTCGAATGAATGTAACGAAAGGGAAGTTAAAGGAAACTGGAGGAGCAAATCGAAGCTCAAATAAAAAAACAGGTGAAAACAACAGTAGTAACGGCAAAAAAACTGAAAAATAGATATGCTTGGTTTTGGCGATGCCTTTCACAAAAAATATCCGGATGTATGGAAAGAAGTAAGTAAAAATTGGGAGCCAACCTTTACAAAATAAAAACAGGAAAAAGAAAGAAGGACTCATTATCACATGGAGAGGATCTCCAAATTTCAGTTATCTGCGATGATCATCTTATTTCAAATCGGTTCCGCGACTTTATTTGAGGTGGGAATTGGAGCTAAACAGGATGCCTGGTTAACGGTGTTGACAGGTATGGCTGTCAGTTTTTTTGCTATTTATGTTATTTTTAGGCATCCAGAGACGAGAACCGAATAAAATCCTTGTTCAAATTCTCGTGCAATATTTAGGCTTCTTTGGAAAGATAGCCGCTTTTTCCTATGTTTTGTTTTTTGCTTACGAATCGATGGGAAATGTACGGGATCTTGGTGATCTTACTATCATGTCATTCCTTTCTCGAACCCCTATTAATCATCATGTTTATTAGCTCCGGTATCGTACATTTGGATGATCTGCTGGAGGCGAGAGTATAGGAGAGAGGTCACGCTGAACCGTTAAAAATTAAGGAAGAGATGTAGATCAAGAGTAATAGCAAAAGAAAAAATATCCGATTCAAGCGGACGATTAACTAAGGTTCCAATTAGAAAGGTGCTATTTACAGTCCGGGAATATTCTCCTTTGTTTCGATCTGTAGGAAAGGGTAATTTTGACTATTGAAATCGTAATTCGCAGACAATAGAATGAGGATGCGAACAAAATACCGCAGGATTGTTACTGCTAAGCAGGCAAGACCTGAGACGTGAGATGGGCGAAGTATGGCTATCGCTATACAGTCCCTTACGCGTTTTAGGTCTTTTTTGTGTCCTGTCAATGGAGAAGAGCAGAGTTTTCAATCTCTCAATATTCTCATAATAGGTAACTTTGCTGCAATTCATGATGTAAAGGGAGGATTTAAGAAAATGAGAAAATCCAGCAAACCTAAGTTTAGGAATCTAGCTTTATCCACAGCGATCGCTGCCAATTTTCTTGCAGCCATCCCAGCATTAGCCGCCGAAGTCAGTGATGATCACACTTCGATTTGGTCGCGCCAGCAAGCGGAAAAAGTTGCTCTCACGAAAGAGACAACCGCTCCACCGGTCGATTTGGATTTCAAGCTCGTCGCACCGGACCAATGGGTTTGGGACACATGGCCCCTGCAAAACAGAGACGGTTCCCTTGCAACTGTCAAAGGTTACAGAGTCGCTTTCGCCTTGGTCGCTCCGCGCTCTTTGGGTTGGGGTGAACGTCATACGCAAGCAAGCATCGGAATGTTCTACTCGAAAAACGGCAAAGACTGGACCTACGCCGGGATTCCCTATAACAAAAACAAAGCGTTAGGTCATATGCAATGGGCCGGAACAGCCATGCTGGATGAGAAAGGCAAAGTCCACCTCTTCTATACGGCAACCGGGGATAAAAACAATTGGGACGAATCCAGATGGGCTCAAACGGCTGAGCAGCGCATCGCAAAGACGACATTCGATATCGGCGCCGATAAAGATGGCGTGCATCTCACGAACGAAGGTGAACACAAGATCATTCTTGAAGCAGACGGCAAGTACTACGAAACGATTGATCAGTTCAAAGGCAATATCATCACGGCGTTCCGTGATCCGTTCTTCTTCCAAGACCCGAACACCGGCAAAGAGTACATTATTTTCGAAGGCCAGGCCGGCGGTGGCTATTCTTTGAAGCCGGAAAACATCGGTGACGAAGAATACCGTAAAACCCATTCGGTTCCGGCAGGCGCGGAATTGTACAACGGAAATATCGGCATCGCGGAAGTGCTTGACCACGACATCACCAAATTGAAACTGCTGCCTCCGCTGCTCGAATCCGTTGGGGCCAACCATCAGATGGAACGTCCGCACGTTGTGGTGAATGGTGATGATTATTACCTGTTCACGATCAGCCATACCTTCACCTACGCACCTGGCTTGACCGGTCCGGACGGTGTATACGGTTTTGTCGGGAAGGGTCTGCGAAGTGATTACAAACCGATGAACGGCAGCGGCTTGGTTATAGGGAACCCGGCGGAAAACGGTTACCAAGCGTATTCCTGGATGGTGCTTCCGAACCAACAGGTGATCAGCTTCATTAACGAACCAAAAGATGAGAACGGGGAAGTGAAATTCGGCGGTACCTTCTCTTCAACGTTGAAGGTAAACCTGGAAGGCGACAAATCGGTCATTACCAAAGAGGGAAAACAAGGTGAAATCAAACCGTTCGGCCCGAATCGCTAAGCACGCATAGCCATAAAGGAAAGGGGCGGTAACATGATCCGCAAAAACAAGAAAGCATTGACCGCGCTGGCTTTGGCAACAAGCGTTGTCGCTTCCGGCCTCACTGCGCTCTCGGCGTATGCCGAGGGCGGTGAGCAAACGGTCAACTGGACGCGCGAACAGGCATCGAAAATCGAGCTGAATCAAGACAATACCTTGCCGTACACCGACATCAGCAAATTGGAAAAATTGGCGCCGGGCTATCACATGTGGGATACGTGGGCACTGACAGACCGTGACGGGAATGTAGCCTCGATCAAAGGCTGGAAAGTGATATTCGCGCTTACCGCACCGAGTGATGTGCTGCCGGGCAAAGTGCACGACATTGCCACGATCCGTTACTTTTATTCGAAAAACGGAAAAGATTGGACGCTGGGTGGCGAGCTGTTCCCGAGCGGATCCGCGCTCGGTTCCCGCCAGTGGGCTGGATCGGCTATGATGGATAACGGCAAAATCCATGCGTTCTACACCGCAACCGGACACAAAGGCGAAGAGCGTTTGACCTATGAACAACGTTTGGCCATGGCTACCGGCGATATCGTCGCGGACAACAGCGGAGTCCGATTCGAAAATTGGGGCGATCACCGCATCATTTTGGAGCCGGACGGAAAATACTATCAGACCAAAGAACAAGCGCAGCAGGGTGAAGGCGGGGGGTACGCTTTCCGCGATCCGATGTGGTTTAAAGACCCGCAAACGAAAAAAGAATACCTGCTGTTTGAAGGGAATTCCGGAGGCACCGCAGCCGACCGCAAGTTGAAACCGGAATATGTCGGAAGCCCTGAGTTTGCAGGGCAGCAAAACGTGCCTCCAGGTGCCGTACACGCTAATGGTAACATTGGCATTGCTGAGGTGGTAGGCGGCGATTTTTCCAAAATTAAAATGCTTCCTCCGCTCGTAGAAGCCAACTACGTAAATGAAGAACTGGAGCGCCCGCATATTGTGGTGAAGGATAAAAAGTATTATCTGTTTACCGACAGCCACATCAATAAATATGCGGATGGACTCACCGGACCGGACGGACTGTACGGATTCGTTTCAGACAAGCTGATCGGCGGATATAAACCGCTGAACGGAAGCGGTTTGGTCTTGGCCAATCCGGCGGATAATCCATACCAAGCATATTCCTGGTTGGTGCTTCCGAACTTGAACGTGGTCGGTTTCGCCCATTTTGGCGATCTGGGCAACATGTCCATCGGCGATGTCGGTAATCAGACTCCGGAATTCCAATTCAGCCACTTTGGTGGCACATTGGCTCCAACAGTGAAGCTGTCGATCAAAGACGATCGCACAAAATTGGAACAAGAGTACGATCCAGGTTGGATCAAGCAATAAATAAGAATGGTCAACCGAAGGTGGTCGGTTGACCTTCTATTCTTTTCTAAAAACAAGAAGACTACAGGAGGCTGCATCTACATGTTTTGGAACACAAAAAATGCTGGAAAGATGCTGTCAGCAGCAGTTATCGGTTTTTCCGGTATTCTAGCCCCGGTTATCTGTTCAAGCGCCTTCGCCCAAGAAACAGCAGCTACATTCGATTGGACGCGTGAAGATGTCATCAAAATAAAGATGAATGAAGAGAATACAGCACCTGTCCTCAACAAGGAGGAGCTTGAGGAACTTACAAAGGACTTTCTGGTATGGGATACATGGCCGCTCCAAGATCGGAATGGCCATCCAGCAGTTGTCAATGGATATAAGGTTATTTTTGCTCTGACGGTGCCAAGTGACGTGATTCCTGGCAAACGCCACGATACGGCGGAAATCCGCTATTTCTATGCAAAGGACGGAAAGAGCTGGCAGTTAGGCGGACGTTTGTTTGATGACGGAAAAGCATTGGGTTCAAGGCAATGGGCAGGCTCTGCCATGATTGACAAAGATGGAAAAGTCCATATCTTTTATACAGCGACCGGACGTAAAAATGAAAAAAAACTCACATACGAACAGCGTTTGGCTACGGCTACCGCTGATATCGTAACAACCAATGCCTCTGTGGCGTTTAAAAATTGGTCTGAACACAAAATCATCCTGGAACCGGATGGTGAATACTATCAAACAGAAAGTCAGTCCAACCAAGGTGAATCATCTTACGCCTTCCGCGATCCTTACTTCTTCCAAGACCCAAAGAGCGGACAAGAATATATTTTATTTGAGGCCAACTCCGCAGGAACCTTGTCAGAGCGAGCTTGCCAGCCTGACAGTTCAAAACCTTATAATGCGAGTGTCGGCATCGCCAAAGCGTCATCTGACAGTCTGACGGAATTTGAGGCTCTTCCCCCTTTACTGGAAGCCAACTGTGTAAATGACGAGCTGGAGCGTCCAAGCATTATTGTAAAAGGCAATCAATACTATCTTTTTGCAAAAACCCACCATGAAAAGTTCGCGCCAGGTCTCGATGCGCCGGAAGGATTATACGGTTTTGTGTCCGGGTCCTTATTTGGCGGGTATAAACCCCTGAATGGAAGCGGACTAGTGATTTCCAATCCAAAAGACAATCCGTATCAAGCATACTCTTGGATGGTCATGCCAAACGGTACGGTGATTAGCTTTGTCAACTATGTCCATGTAGAAGGAAAGGACATCCAGCAAATTGGCGAACAAACACCAGATTATCAAAAGGATCATTTCGGTGGGATGCTGGCACCATCTTTAAAGCTCTCCATTGCGGATGACCAGACTAGGATTCTGCATGAGAAAAAGCAAGGCGTGTTCCGTTAGAGAAAATAGGATAGTAATAGAAAGTTTTTGGCGTTCAGTAGTTGCTGAGCGTCTTTACTCTTGTAGACATGCATTTATGATTCTTTCGTTTTCATGGAATGATAAGCGGGACGTTGTTGATTCCCTTAGCTATACAAAAGAGGAGGAACATGCAATAGCAAAGCTGATGCAATCAAAAGAGTTTGTTCAAGAGTTGCTGCCTCTGGTAGGGGGCGAGGAAAATATTGCTGACGCTACCCACTGTGCTTCTCGATTGCGCTTGTTTCTTCGAAATGAAGAAAAGGCGGATATATCAGCCATCGAAAAAATGGACGGCGTAGAAGGGGTATTTTCCAGAAGCGGACAATTCCAAATTATATTTGGGACCGGCAGAGTAAACCGAGTGTACAAGGCACTTATCGAGGAGATCGAGATCGCACAGAAAAATCCATCCAAAAAGCGGATGGAGAATACGGCAAAGATGAATCCATTCACTCATTTTGTAAAGACACTATCCAACATCTTTTTACCGATTATTCCCGCTATCGTAGCGAGCGGTTTGCTCATGGGGCTGCTTGGTATGGTGAAGGCTTTTGGTTGGATCACGATGGATAGCGCATGGATGAAGATGCTCACCATGTTTTCCAGCTCATCGTTCATTATTCTTCCGATATTAATTGGCTTTAGCGCAGCCAAGGAATTTGGCAGCAATCCCATTTTAGGTGCAGTGATTGGGGGGATATTAACCCACCCGTCATTATTAAACCCTGCAGAGCTGGGGAACAGCACCCCGGAATATATGGATTTGTTTGGGCTTGAAATCGCGTTGATCGGGTATCAGGGTACGGTGATTCCTATCTTGTTGTCGGTATACGTGATGAGTAGGTTTGAAAAGGTCCTGCGAAAATTCATACCCCAGTCATTAGATTTATTGCTCATCCCCTTTATCACCATTTCGTTTACCGGGATTGTCTCCCTCGTAGCGATTGGCCCTTTGGGCATGATGATCGGGGAGATGATTTCTGGTAGCTTGTACTACGTTTATCAGTATGCTGGACTGGTGGCAGGGTTCCTGTTTGGCGGATTATATGCGCTATTCGTCGTTACTGGATTGCATCATAGTTTGCACGCCATTGAGGTGGGGTTGCTAGCCGATCCGAAGGTTGGTGTCAATTTTTTGCTGCCGATCTGGTCCATGGCTAACGTGGCCCAAGGTGGAGCTGCTTTAGCCGTTTTTTTCAAATCGAAAAATGACAAACTGAAGAAGATTGCGATACCTGCTGCTCTTTCGTCCTTTTTTGGCATCATTGAACCCGTGATGTTTGGCATCAATTTGAGGTTAATCACCCCATTTATAGGAGCGGCTATTGGAGGGGGGCTAGGCGGAGCATATGTCGTAGGTAGTCACGTAGTTGCCAACGCCTATGGCTTAACTGGAATCCCCATGCTTGCGATTGTGACACCATTAGGAATATCAAACGCAGTCCATTATCTTATTGGTCTAGCTATCGCGGTTACTACCGCTTTCACCTCGACATGGATACTTAGATTTACCGAAGAGGAATAAATCATTCTGATGACCCGGGAGAAGGTTTTCCTGGTCCAAATTGGATGCGTTCTATGGGTGATGGTTACGGTAAAATGAAAGGTAATGGAACTCCTCGAAGATGTAATTTTTCTCATCATGGTTCACCTAGTAAATGGGGAAGGTGACGGGAGGATAGACAGGAGGGAGGATACCATGAAAATTAAAAAAATCTTAAATAACAACGCGGTCGTTGTCCAGGATCATGGAGAAGAAAAGATCGTTATGGGCTTAGGGATCGCTTTCCAGAAAAAAAAGAATGATCTGGTAGACATTTCAAAGATAGAAAAAGTATTTGTCATGAATGAATGGCAAGAGTACGGAAAGTTCGAAGAGATATTGATAACACTTCCTGAAGAACATATCCAAGTGGCAGAGGAAATTATCTCCCATACGGAAAAAGAACTAGGGATAACCTTGCATGACCATATTCATATTGCTTTGACCGACCACTTGTCCTTCGCCCTAGAAAGATTAGTGAAGGGAATGGTCATTAAAAATACCTTGCTGAACGAAATCAAAATTTTGTATGCAAAAGAATTTCAGATCGGTTGCTGGGCGAAAGCATTGATAAAAGAGAAGCTAGGGATAGAAATTCCCGAAGATGAGGTCGGTTATATTGCATTGCATATCCACACTGCCAGGATAAACGCGGGAGATATGGCAAAAACAATGGATATGACCACTATGATACGGGATATGATCGATCTGATCGAAAGCAGCTTGAAAATCAAGATTGAGGAGAAAACGGTTTCCTATGAGCGATTAGTCACACATTTGCGCTTTGCAGTACAACGGGCAGAGTTTGGCGAATCGTTTCATGATGTAGAACCGAAAATGTCCCAGATCATAAAAGAACAGTACGAGGAATCTTATTTATGTGCACAAAAAGTAGGTGAATTTGCGCAAGAAGAATATGATTTTGAGTTCCCCGAGATGGAATTGGTCTACATCACGATGCAGATTCAAAGGATTTATAGTAGAGTGTTGAGTGGTTAACCCATACGAATGCGACTCGCTTGCCCTAAGGAAGCGAGTTTTTTTTCAAGTACCCATGAACATTATCCATGCAAAGAGGAGACCAGAAAGAGATCCCGGGAAATTCTAAATATAGTGGAGCCCGAATTGTTTGATAAGCTCAAAAATCTGTGGATCGACAAACATGATGAGAAGATCACAGTAAGAAACAGCACAGGGAAAAACAATAAAATAACGGTTACGGGAATGAAATACAAATGTTATCTCAAAGACAAGGAAGATTATACCTGGGTAATCTCAGGCACTGGTGGGAGGATCATTGCGTTCGAACAAGGCATAAAATGGAACAATGAGCTATTGACTGAAAAATGACTGCACGATGTGTAAACTCTCAACCTCTAAACTACAATTAGTATTAGAAAGGTTGGGAGATTTTTTTATGATGTCAAAAGAGCAGATCAAGCAGTGGATCAAAGAGAAAAACATGAAGTCTGTGGACGACGTACAGTCAGCATTAAAGGATTTGTTTACTGAAACGATCCAAGAAATGCTTGACGCAGACGATGGAAGAGATCGTGCATCGGTTCAAAATCTAAGAGTGCCCCCTTTCTGGTAAAAACCGGGAAGGGGGTTTTTGTTGTAATATATTTGCAGGAAGGATGTAGGCGGAAAATAAAAAGTCTCCACGGAGGTTAGGTATGAAAACCTATATTTACATGGTCAGGCACGGAGAATCACCAAAAACCGAGGGGGACGAAAGAACACGAAGATTGACTGAAAAAGGTAGTTCAGATGCCCGTATCATTACTCAATTGTTAAAAGACGAGGGGATAGATGCGTTCATTTCAAGTCCGTATAAAAGGGCAGTGGCAACCATAGAAGAACTAGCCCAGTCCGTCGGGAAAGAGATCGTCGTTTTTGAAGAGCTGAGAGAACTCGTTTTTATCGGAAACAATCAAATCATGGCCGATAGCGAATTGTATCCATTCGTAAAGAAGATGTTTACTGAGCCAGACTTTTCTTTACCTGGAGGAGAATCCATCACCATTTGTCGGAATCGTGTGGTAAGAACGTTCCGAAACATTTTATAGCAATACAGAGGGCAGAAAGTTGCAATCGGAACGCATGGTGCCGTTATGACATTGATGATGGGGTACTTTGACAGTCAGTACGACTTGGATTTTTTATTGACGACGTCCAAGCCTGATATATACAAAATGGAATTTCAGGATGAGGTACTCGTGGAAACGAAGCGATTGTGGAAGAACTGACTTCCTATAAAAAACGGAGGTTTGCTAGATGGATAGAAAAGAGTACATCAAGAATGCTTTTGAAGCTTACTATGCCCGATATAACCAAGTGACAGAAGAAGGTTTTTGCAGATGGATGCGACCAGACGTCCCTGATGTCATGAAGGTAGCTGATATCGATGAAGAATGGTCCAGATGGAAGCTGATTCCTTCTATCGTAAGTCAGGAGGATGTAGCTGCGCTCGAAGAAGAATTTGGGCTGAAATTTCCAGAGTGGTATAAAGCCTTGATTTCTACTTACCATCATTATTTCGATGTCATTCCTGAGCAAGGGATCGATGAGCCATTCGATCGTATTAGGGATATGTACAATCCATTGCTTTGCAAGTTAGGCTACCTTCCTTTTTCATGGGATACAGAGTGCGGAAAAATACGATGTATCGATTTGCAAGAAAGCCAGGATGAAGAGAAGTGTGGAATCTATGAAATTGACCATGAAATTTTGTTTGAAATGGATGAAGAAAAGACAGAACGCAACGAATTGAAAGAATCACTGTTCTTTTTGTATCCGAATTTCAAAACTTATTTTGACCACACTTTTTTAGGACGTGCATGACATGAAATCAAACCCTCTTTCACGAAAATAGGAAAGAGGGTTTTGTTTGTGGGACTCTTGAATGATTCGTTTGCTGCGCTAGGAGCCGATTACGACTCTATGAACCTTAGCTTATCAGGATTTCTGACAAAGTAGAGGTTACGAATAACCCCGTGTTCGATTTGCAAAAACACCACGGTGTCGATTCTGCCATCCAGTCTGATCACAAACCCGGTCTGATCATTTACAGGTGCGAGCTCTACAGAGAAATCTGGACGCTTCGACAAGCTGCGCATCAAGCCGAGCAAGAAGGAAGCCACGCGTTCACCAGATAAGATCGGATGCAGGGCTGCGGTGACCTTGCCGCCGCCATCGGAGAGCAATACCGCATCTGTGGCAAGCAGAGTGAGCAAGGTCTCGACATTTCCATGCTCCAGCGCAGACAGAAAACGGCCAATCCATTCTTCGCCAAGCTCTTTGTCTGGGGGGAGATGAGGTTCCTCTGAGTCAATTCCCATTTTCTTTTTAGCACGACTAACAATCTTGCGGCAGTTCGCTTCAGTTTTTCCAACCAGCTCAGCAATCTCGTCATATTGGAAGTCAAAGGCTTCTCGTAGGACGAACACCGCTCGTTCTGGGGGAGATAGCCGTTCCAACAGGACGAGCATGGCGTAGGAGAGCAAATCTTTGGTAATGACAGAATCATAGCTGTCTGCATCAGGGGTAGAGATGGGCTCTGGCAGCCATGGTCCAGTATACAGCTCCCGTTTTTTGCGGGCTGATTTTAACAAATCGAGGCAGCGGTTTGTGGTCATTTTGCACAGGTAAGCCTTCGGTTCAAGCATCTGTTCCAGCGAGACATCATGGGCCTTCACGAATACGTCCTGCACGATATCCTCTGCATCCGTGGCTGAGCCGAGTATCTGATAGGCGAGGCGGAACATGAGCCCCTTATATTGTTTGTACAGAGCCTCCATGGCTGTGTCACTTCCTCTTGTGTCTTCGTACGTCCCTTTTTTTTCCTATTTTATCATGCTGGCAACATTCCAGGTGAACTGGCGAAGCTTCCACCCCAATTTCCCTGTCAAAATGATATCGAGTCCCCATTTTCTCGTCCAAACCATTGCGCGTTCAGGGCCGAGTCCGACGCAGTAAATGTCCATGAAGCTTTTGTGTGGGGGGGCAGGGGTTCCATCCAAGTCGGCCAGCACAATTTTGCCCAAACGTATCGCCTGTCCGGAGGCTTCCTTGCATGTCATCGTGTCCACCTGCCCGCTGGCTGGATCTACGATGTGTGCACAATCGCCAATACTGTACACCCCGGGCGTTCCTGCTACACGATAGGATTCATCGACGACCACCTGTCCGTGTGTGGTTACTGGCACGCCCATGCTGCGTAATGCGGGATTTGGTAGGAGTCCGAGCGACCAGACGCACAACCCGACGGCAAGCGTGCGACCACTAGCTAGTGTCAGCATTCCGTCCCGCTCATGAAGTGCCTTTTGATCATGCAGAATGGTAACGCCGCTATCCGTGAGTACATTCTCCAGCTTACGCCCCATTTTGGCAGGGCCTTCCGTAAACAAACGCTTTTGTGCGTTGATGAGATAGACTTTGATTTCATCAGGATGGATGCCGAGGTTCTCTGCTTCCTCGCGCATAGCGAAAACCAGCTCCGCAGCGGTCTCTATCCCGCTGATGCCCGCTCCTGCAACGGCGATCGTCAACAATCGCTCACGTTCGGATGGCTGCTTCTCATGGACGGCTTGGCGCATGTTGGCAAGCCACTTATCCCGAACAGCCTCGGCCGCCTCTACACTCGTCAAAGCGATGCCGCCTTGTTCTGGCTCCGTTTGGTGAATGACGCTTCCTACTGCCAGGATGAGCATGTCGTAGGGCAACGCCTGTTCTTGCCCGTTTTTGTTCCGGAATAAGAGGGTTTTCTCCTTCCCTTTGATCGACGTGACTGTACCTTGCACAAGTTCGACGCCCTCTGGAAACAGGTTTTTTAGCGGAATCGAGATATCCGTTTTGGCAGCGGCTGGTTTGAACAACAGGACTTTGCGAAGGTGATGAGGTTCTTTATCGATTAAGATGAAGCGGATCGGGCGTCCTTTGCATGTATCCCGCACGGCTTTTAATGCGTGGATACCTGCGTACCCGCCTCCGACAATCACACATGTTTGTTCTTTCATACCAATCAGCTCCTCGTTTGGTTTGACCATATAACGAGAGAGGGAGCGATTGTGTGACACACGCAAGAGGAAAATGTCGAAGAAACTCGAATAGGGATTAGATGGGAAGCTAGACATCTGAGTTCGTAGGAGGATTCCAAGCATGTCATACAACATCTACACATTCGCACAAAGATCAGATCTAAACGATCAAGCTGATGTACTAATCGAGGCAAGCTGGTCTGCCTTCATGCTCAATGATGAAGTGGCTAATGAATATTACAATCATTTGTATGACTGGTTCTCGCCTTATCAGTTCATGCTGACGGACGAGGCTGACAAGGTGATGGCTGTAGGAAATGCGATTCCATTTTATTGGGATGGCACTGTGGAAGGACTCCCAAAAGGCTGGGATGATGTCTTTCTGCAAGGGATTGAAGACTACCGCCAAGGAAAACAGCCAAATGCATTATCGGCACTCTCCATCTCCATCGATCCCCGCTATCGCGGACTCGGACTGAGCAAGCAGATGGTTACAGCGATGAAGGATATCGCCAAGGAAAATGGCTTGACGTACTTGGTGGCACCCGTACGTCCATCCCTCAAGCACAAGTACCCGCTCACGCCCATGGACAAGTATGTTCAGTGGAAAACGACCGATGACGCTCCGTTTGATCCGTGGGTGCGCACGCATTGGAGACTGGGAGCGACGATCATGCAGGTAGCGCCGGAATCCATGCTGATCAGAGGAAATGTGACGGATTGGGAAAGCTGGACAGGGATGAAATTTCCGGAGTCCGGATCGTACATCATTCCAGATGCATTAGTTCCCGTACAGGTTGACGTGGAAAAGGACGAAGTGGTATACATCGAGCCGAATATTTGGATGCAGCATTTTTTGTAGAGCGATAGCGAAGTAGCCGTTGTGGAAACCACAGCGGTTTCTTTTTGCATTTTCTGTCACCTTTTTGCTGTGAGATGGATCATACCTAATAGCAAGCAATCAACGGATGAGGTGAACGGGTTGAACGAAGCAGAAACAATGCCAGCGAGTTTGGAGGTTACACGGGAAGCCAGACTGAAATGGCTGATGCAGCAATACGGGGAGAAGATTTTTCATCTGGTGAGTCTCACCGTAAAGAATCATGCCTTAGCGGACGATATTACCCAAAACGTGTTTATCCAAGCATATCGACATCTCGATCAGTTCCGCGGGGACGGAGAGATCAAGCATTGGCTCTACAAGATCGCGATGAATGAGAGCAAAAAGCATTTTCGGTCGTGGTCGTTCCGCAACATTTTTCCGACGATGGATGATCATTTGGGCGACCTGATGGATCGGCAGGCAAACAATCAGGTAGAGGAAGAGATTTTAAACCGGGTGAAGCGGGAAGAGATCGTCACCTACATTCAATCCCTCGCATCGAAGTACAGGCAGGTTATTCTCCTGCACTATTATGAAGACCTGTCGATTGCGGAAGTGGCGGATATTCTCTCCGTTTCGCAGGAGGTCGTCCGCACGCGCTTGCATCGAGCCAGGAAGCAATTGAAGGAAACCATGTCGAAGGAGGTAAAAGGATGAGCGACGATCGCATGTGGAGGGAATGGAGTCAATCAGCAAAGCAATCCGTTCGTGAAAAATATCCGTTTCATTTGGAAAAATTCGAGCAGGAAGTACTCACAAAAATTCAGCGTGAGAAGCGTCGCCGTCGTTGGCAGGTAACCTCTTGGGCAGCCGGAGTGGCAATTGCTGCTACCCTTTTCTTCCAGATTGCTCAGCCCTTTGATGGAAGTTTGTGGGGACTGACTGGTGCAGAGCGAGGCCAGGAAGTATTTGAATGGGTCAAGCCCGATGAAGGTTTCATGCATGCTTTGAAGAACGGGTATCCGATTCTGCCTGAGGTGAAATTGGAGAAGGACGGTTTTGTTTATCAGATCAGGGATGCCATGGTCGATCACAGACGGATTACGTTTACGCTGTTAATCTCCGGTGAAAAAATGGAGGAGATTGCGCGAATTCCGGATGAATCGAAAAGAAGCGATATGCTCTATTTCAGTCTTAATGTAGAGTTGGGGAATCTGTCAGAAAGAGGTCATGGATCAAGGGATTTTCAAATGATCGATGGTGTGCATTATCTCATAATCAAGTCGGATTATCGAATTGACGAAAAAGAAATGCTGGCGCTGATGGGTCAGACCAAGCCTGTCCTGCCAGTGCAAATCGTTGATAGACGAAAATCAAGAGATGATGTAGTGGTAGCTGAGCTGTTGCTGCCCCTGCCAAAGTCTGTCACTGCAGCCGAAAAAGTAATCCAACCGGATGCAGATGTAGATGCTGCGCTTAAAACAGATGGTCTGGTGACGAGCTTGCAAGTGAACCGAATGATAGCTTCGCCTACTGTGACAGAGATAGAGCTTGAGGCTAAGTTCGAGGATGGGTTTGTTCTACATCGATTAGAAAATATGAAATTGGTGGATAGAAGCGGGAAAGAGTATCAGGCGATAGACGACAAGGTGAATAAAAACGTGGAGCATGTGCAGGGGACAGATACCTATAGGGCGCAATTTATTCCGTCGCTGTTCTATGGGGTTCTCCCGGAAAAACTGGAGCTGCGATTTGATGAAGTGACGATGAAGCGATCCCTAAAGGATAACTTCGTGCTTGATATGAATGCCAAATATCCGCAAACGATTCCGTTTGGAAAAAAGAAACAGCTGAACATTGAAAAGGTAAATTACGACAAAGGCAAGCTGTCCATTGTCGTTCCAAACAAGGGACCAGAAGAAATTAACTTACGTGTAGAGGGTCAGGCTTACAAGGATATGATTGTGGCAGAGAATTTGGAAACCGTTTCCATTGTTTTCAGGGTACCGAAACAGGATACGTATACGGTAGAGATGGGCGGGCTAGAGTTTGAGAGAGTCAGATTGGATGGCGTGATACCTATTACAAAATAAAGTACGATTCCACTGGGAAAGTCACGAAAAAGCCTTTGCACGAACCAGGAGGTCTGGTATTGTGCAAAGGCTTTTTACGGTTTTTTACACCCAACCGAGTGCTCTTGCCAACTGGGCAGTCAAGAACGTTACTCCGACCGCAATGGCGAGCGGAATGAGTGCGGAAAGCACCGTCCACTTTACACTTTTCGTTTCCTTGTAAATATTGAACAGGGTTGTGCCGCAAGGGTAATGAAGCAGAGAGAAAAGCATCATATTGAGTGCTGTCAACCAAGTCCACCCGTGCTGCAAGAAGACATCCTTGATGTTGTCGAGTCCTTCCACATCAACCATGGCACCGGAGGACATGTACCCCATCAGAAGGATCGGCAGTACGATTTCATTCGCAGGCAAGCCGAGAATAAAAGCCATGAGAATGTAGCCATCCAGACCAATGAGTTGCGCAAACGGATCAAAAAAGGCAGCCATATGGGCGAGGATGCTGTCCCCACCGACATAGATATTGCCTAATACCCAAGTGATGATACCGGCAGGGGCGGCCACAATGACCGCTCTTTTCAGCACGCTCCACGATTTATCCTTGCTTGAGATCAGAATCGTTTTCCAAATCTGCGGACGGCGATAAGGGGGCAGCTCCAACGTATAATGTGTCGGTACTCCGCGCAAGGCTGTTTTGGATAATGTCCAGGAAACCATAAGAGTGATAGCGATTCCAAAAATAACCATACCCATTACAATGAGAGCAGTAGTCAGAGATTGCCATCCACTTGTCGCGCTCGTCGCCATAAATAGCGAAGACAATAAAATCAATGTGGGCCAGCGACCATTGCACGGAACGAAATTGTTGGTCAGAATCGCCAGCATTCGCTCCCGAGGAGATTCGATGATTCGGGTTGATAGGATGGCTGCTGCGTTACACCCGAACCCCATGGACATGGTCAATGCCTGTTTGCCGTGCCCGCCAGCATTTTTAAACAGACGATCCATGTTGAACGCGACACGCGGCAAATATCCGAAGTTCTCGAGCAGGGCAAAGACTGGAAAAAAGATAGCCATCGGAGGCAGCATGACGCTGACAACCCATGAGGTACCGCGAAAGAATCCGAGAACCAGAATCCCGTGCAGCCAATCTGGTGCGTGTACAGCTTGAAAGCCAGCAGTCAGATAACCCTCGACAACACCGAACATGTCGGCAAGCATTCCGGATGGAACGTTCGCACCTGCGATCGTGATCCAGAATACTGCACCTAATATCGCCAGCATGATGGGGTAGCCCCATACTTTGGACGTCACAATTTTATCGAGCTTGTATGCGCTAGACAGCTTTTGCTTGTTTTCGTAGGTCACAGCTTCCTTGCAAATACTGCGACTGGTGCGGTAAATGTCACTTACAATCGTGTCCCGAATCTCACTCCCTGCTACTGAGGAGCGGGCCACGGAAAGAAGCGCATCCAGTGGATCGGACGGATTAGTGGCAAACGGTTTGGCCATGGGTCAAGCTCTCCTCTCCGAAAGACTCTGCTGGCTTTTGCATTCGCTCCCGCAAGGTATTCAACAAACTTTCATCGCCATCGAGCAACCGCAGCGCGATCCATCTTGTCGGAAAACGACTACCCAAGGTTTTCTCGATGAGCGGCTCCAACTGTGCCAGCTTGGATTCAATCTGATCACTGTAGGTTATCTGTACAGGAGTGGGCACGATGGTTCCGTTCGCTACCTTCTCCACCTGATCGAGCAAATTCTCGATCCCGATATGGTTTCTGGCGGAAATGGCGATACAGGGAACCCCTAATCTTTGCGAGATTTTTTCCAGATCAATACGAATGCCAAGCTTTTTCGCCTCATCGATCAAATTGACGCATACGACGACGCGAGGGGTCATTTCCAACACCTGCAAGGCCAAATTGAGATTTCGTTCCAATGAAGTTGCATCCAATACCACGATGGTGACATCGGGTTGCTCAAAAATAATGTAATCTCTCGCCACTTCTTCATCGGCTGAGTTGGAATACAAGGAATACGTACCTGGCAAATCGATGATCCGAAAAGTCGTATTTCCCCGAGAGAATTCTCCCTCAGCCATTACGACTGTCTTCCCTGCCCAGTTTCCCGTATGTTGGCGAAGTCCCGTCAATGTGTTGAATAATGTACTCTTACCGGTATTCGGGTTTCCTGCCAACGCAATTGTGTATGAGCTCATGTTTCGTCACTTCCTACGTACTCCCCGAATATGAGGGAGCTTTCTTCTTTGCGCAGGGCAATGATTGTGTTATTTACCCGAAAGGCAGTGGGATCGCCCAGCGGACTTTTTTGCATGACTTCCACGATGTTGCCGGGGACGAAGCCGAGATCCAGCAATCGTCTGCGCAGTATACCCTGAACGTCAATACGATCCAGACAGATGTGGCTACCAATCAAGGCATCAGACAAAGGAATACTGATGGATGGCATGAGGTTCACTCTCCTTTTTTCATTAAGGACAAACTGTTGGCTTAGGGCAAAAATGAAGGTAAAAAAAAGTACGCGTAGTCGATATCTCCATGATTTTAGTTTAAGGTAAGATTCTTTCCTAGGCAACAAAGTTTTTGCTTAAGGAAACTTTTTGGTCATAGAAAAACTGCACCGCCAATCGTTAAAGGTATCTAACAATGGAGGTACAGTTCAGTTTGGTAACGGTTAGATTCGTTCCACCGGGCTTGTCAGGCAAGTAGGCCCACCTGTTCCCTTATAAGAAATCTCTTCGCCCTCATACTCGTACACAGTCGCACCTGCGTCGAGAAGGCGTTGCTTCGTAATCGGGTTGCCTGCCACGACCATGCACACACGCGGCGCAAGGGCGAGAACATTACTGCCGAGATTATCGTACTCAGGATCAGGCACCTCGATTAACTGAATGCCTCTGTCGATGAGCAGTTGACGGAAAAATACAGGCATCAGCTTGGAGTAGACGACTGCCAAATCATGATCGACCATGCTGATAATCGACATCAGATGCAAGCATTCCGCCGGACCGCGATCATACGGAAGCTGTACCACGATGATTTCATCCGTGAAATCCTTGACCATTTCCGTAATTTGAGCGATAGCCGCTTCGTTCGTGCGGAAGCCATGGCCAATTGCGAGTGTTTTATCATCCAGCCAGACGAGATCGCCGCCATCTGACAAGGCATCGCCTGTGAGCTGTCCCAGGATCGGAATATTGTTTTCTTCTAAAAAGGCTTTGTATACTTCAGCTTCTCCCTGTCGGAGCTCTTTACCAGATTTGAGGATGATTGCCCCTTTGGAAGTGAATTTTACAGGGTCGTGGGCGTATATGGAATCCAGTCCGGTTTTATCGGATTGTGGCAAGTGCAGGACGTTTTCCACATGCTCGCGCAAAATCGATTCGAATTTGGCGTATTCATGCAGAGCGCGGTCCCAGTCAGGGCGGTCTGTATAGTTGAAGGTTTTCCACGATTGATCGAGATGTTCTTGACTGATAAATGCTTGATGGGGATGCTTGATGATGACGGTTTTCATCTTCTTGACCATGGATTGGCTGCCTTGGAACATAGTTGCCTCCCTTTTTCCACATTGCAGAATATTATTCATATTTCGAAATGTTCACCATTAGTTTACACATTCTGATTTCTGACTGTCAATCTACGATTCCTTCCTGAAGTTTTTTTGCGATTCACAAAATTGGAGCAAATGGTTTAACATAGTTTCATAGGTGAAGATAGATAGAAAAGGGGGGGATGACCGTGATTCAATCGTTTGATCGAGCGATGGCGATTGCAACGGCACTTTCGTCGGATGAACATAGAAAATGGTGGACGATCAATGATTTAGCGAAGGAATGCCAGCTCCCGGTCAGCACCATTTACCGGCTGTTGTACACGTTGATGAAGCATGGACTGGTAGAGCAGGATGCTGCGACCAAGCAATATACGTTGGGGATTAAATGGATGGAGTTCGGCTTGCGGGTGCTCGATCGGATCGATTATCGGAAGGTGATCAAGCCGATGATCGAGGAGCTCGCCAGAGAAGTGAACGAAAGTGTTTATTTTAGTCAGCCTAGCGGACTCGAATCCATTGTCGTCGAACGCGTAGACAGTCAGCACAATATCCGCATCTACGACCAGTTGGGCTTACGGATTCCGATGCATATCGGTGCGGCCAACAAAGTCGTGCTGGCACACATGCCTGTGGAAGAAGCCAGACAAACGGTAGTCCAGCTCGTGGGTGAAGAGCAGGTGCCTGCTTTTATGGAGAAGCTCCAGGAGATCAGAGCTGTTGGTCATGCGGTCAGCTTTGCGGAGCGGACGGAAAACACAGCCTCTGTTGCAGCGCCAGTGATCGACTACAACCAAAAGGTAATTGGGGCGCTAAGCATTGGAATTGTCACGTATGATTTGAAGGAGGAACGACTCCAGTATTTGATTGAACGGGTAAAGGATGTCGCTCTCAAAACCTCGCAACGGCTAGGCGGCCTGTCAAAGGCTTGACTGGCCTTTTTTTATTTTCATTTCCTTGTAACATTTCCCTTCTGCTTTTCGACTATTGGGCTAAGAACGTAAAAAAGTGAAAGCCAGGAGGAAATTCAAAATGAAACCATATGCAACCAAAAAGCTGATGATCACAGTAGGAGCTGCTGCTTTGCTCTTCTCAAGCCCATTGTGGATTACGCAACCACAAGCAACTGTACAAGCCGCGGCAGTTAAATCAACACAACCCCAATTGAGCAAAGCAGCCCAAAAAACCGTAGACAAGCTGAACAAACACTACCCGGAATTAAAAAATGCGGAAAAAACCATTTCGCGTAACAATCAGGAGCGAGATGTCTTCCAGATCCAATTCCGCATCTTCAGCAACAAGGAGCGGACGAAAGTATCCCTGTATGCGGATGCCAGAGTCGATGCAAACAACGGTATGTTGCTATTCTTCTCTGCACACGACATTCCCAAAAAGAAACCGACTGCACGTCCTACGGAAGCGATGGGAAAAGAAAAAGCGCCAAGTATTCTGAAGAATTTCATCGGTGACGCCATCAAGCAATACCAAATAGACGAGGTAATAGTTGATGGTGAAGGTGCAGAGGCCGTGGCAAATGTGCGTTTCGTTCGGGTTGTGAATCAAATTCCGGTAAAAGACGATTTTTATGTAGTAGCGATCAATGGAGTAGGCGAGCTAGACTATATAAACGCAGGAAACACAACAGGATTGCAGATGGATGCAAGTAAATTCGTCGCTCCGTCAGGGGTTAAGAATCAAGACGAAATCAGCAAACAATTAGAAAACATGCTCCACCTCAGCTATGAGCAAAAAGCAAAAGACATAAGCGCTGGCTTCCGCCCAGTCTACAGCCTGAATTTTTCCGGATATCTGGATGCACGTTCAGGAGCCGAGGTAGAGTCCGGATGGACTACGAAAAATAAGTACGGGAAACCAATTACGGTAACGCCTGGAAACCAGCGGGTCTTCGCCAAGACCAATGAGGAGATAGCTACCGCACTCTCCACTTTTATTCCATTGCCCGAAGGAATCGTGTTTCAAATGACCAAAGGTGCGCCAGTTCTCGCAGGGGAAAAGGAGTATGATGCCGTGGTTGGCAACAAAAAGTTCTCGGTAAGGACAATGAATGATCAGATTACGTACTTCCATGTATTTGAAAACCCACCAAAGCAGAAAGTGATTACAGAGGCAGCTGCCGAGGAAAAAGCAGTGGCGTTTCTGCAACCGTTTGTAGACGCCGAGGTAACGGAGCTGGTACCACAAATGATTAACAGAGAAGCAGGCAAGCAAATGTTTCTATTTTCCCCTGTACACCAAGGGATTATGGTTGAGGGACAGGGCTATTCAGTCATAGTTGACATGCATACGGGAGACATTGTATCCGCCAGTTTACCAGTAACTATTGGTAAATTATCCTATGAGGATGCCTCAAATGTCGTAGGGCCTGAGCAAGCCATACAAGCATTGTTAAAAGCTAATCCGCTTACACTGCGCTACGTATTTCCTTCCCTTAACGGACGGTACCAGGCAACACCTGTCCTTGTTTATGAGCCAAAAGAAAGAAACGGAAAGGTTGACGCGGTTACCGGTCAATTTATCAGGTAGGGAGCAGGGAGAGGAAATCCAGTGCAGGACACAGTCGATTACGAAGCGCGGATTAAAGCGATCTATCGCGAGCACTACCGTGATGTCTATCAATATCTCTACTACTTCACGGGGAAGCGCGAGCATGCGGAGGATTTGACGCAGGAAGTGTTTATCCGAGTCTTGGACGCTCTGGGTAGATATGAAGAGCGTTCCAGTGTGAAGACATGGATTTTGCATATTGCCAAGCATGTCGCCATCGATGATTACCGGAAGAGGCGGGTGCAAACGCTTTTTGGCATGGAATTGTTAAAAGGGCTGCCTTCTCTTCTGGGAAGGCCGGAAGCGGAGCTGGCTTCCAAGGAAGAACAGCTGGAAATTGAGCAGGCGATGCAAAAAATGAAGCCGCATCATCGGAATGTACTGATTTTGCGTGGCATCAAGGCCTACAGTATTCGGGAAACGGCAGAAATCCTCGGGACAAGCGAAGCCAAGGTCCGCGTAGATTTTCACCGGGCAACAAAAGAACTCAAAAAAGTTTTGCATGTCGACTGGATAGGAGGGTTGGCCAATGAATACTCCAAATGACGAGCAATTCTTCGCGGCTCTTCCTCAGTCAAAGGATGCGGAGCCAAGGAGCGAATTCGTCGAAGCGCTGGAAGCAAAGCTGGTGCAACGGGCGCGCACCAAAACGAATCGCTCGAAAAGAATCGTCCTCAAGCTGGCGACATGGACGGTTTCCGCTGCAACGGTGGCAGCAGCAGTATGGATGATGGGTGTAACCCCGGAGATGTTCACGCAATCTCGGGTTGAATCACAAGCGCATTTGCTTCCCCGCTCCTTCTCCTCGACAGAAATAACAGAAAGCGAGCTAAGCCAAGCAGCAATCAGAACACTGGAAAAGCTGTACGAGAAATATCCTTCTTTTCGGGAATCGGAAAAGAGGGTCTACGTAAAGAAAGCTCCTCGAGAGCTGTACGACATAGATTTTCGCATGTTCAGCAACAAAGAACGAACAGAAGTGTCGCTATATGCCAGAGCGAAGCTGGACGCCAAAAGCGGGCTCTTGCTCGGATTCGATCTGGAAAAGATTCCAGGGCAAGAAAAAGTCGAAGGAACGCCCTCCAAGGAGCTAATAGAGAAACAGGCGAAGGCATTTATGGAACCGTTCCTGGGCAAAAATCTGGAACAGTATCGGTTCGAACAAGTAGATGGGCAAGAGGAAGCAGATACCGTTTCACATGAAGCCGTCCGCTTGCAACGCTATGTAAATGACGTGCAGGTAGAAGGAGATAACTATGTGATTGGCATGAGCGATGGCGGGCATATTCGCTATATCAATTCAGGGGATTCAACCGGAATGAATCTGGACCCCGGGCAGTTTCCTCCAATAGCTGAGAGGCCTTCTCCGAAGAAAACAGAGAGCGGACTTGCAGAAGTCATGCAGCTGACGTATGAGAGAGTTGGGAAGAAGGAAGTGGACTACGTTCTTCGCTACAAGGATAACTTCTCCGGGTATCTCGACGCTCGTACTGGCAAGGAAGTGAAAACGACCTTGTGGCGTGGGGAGTCGTTTCTCGACAGCATTGCCGTCAAGCCCGGAGGCAAGAAGACAATGGTTGCATCGGCAAAAGAGGCTGCGGCTGCCATGGAGTTCTTCGGTCAGAAGGTGGAGGGCTTCCTATTTACGGGGAGTAATGTGCCTGAATATATGCTGGGAGACAACGAACGGGAATACCAGGCCAAAAAAGGAGAGCGATTCATGCGGCTTACTACTGTCAACAATCGGGCAGCAGCGTTCAAGATCTCTTATCCTGAGCTACGAGAAGGTGATCCGACACTTACCGTCGCAGAATTGCAGGAGAGAGCGATCTTGTTTTTGGAGCCGTATCTGGATTCACGGGTGAAGACGATTCGGATGCAGGAGCAAGTGTATGTGATGGGCAGACAGGTTGAATTGAACTTTGTCCGAGAAATAAACGGCGTAATGGTACCGGATCAGTATTATAAGGTCATGATCGACGGGCAGACAGGAGAAATTATCGGGGTGAATTTGACATTCCCTCATGAGCAGGAGAGCTTCGCAGATGTGGCCAAGGTGATTTCAGCGGGAAAGGCAGCGCAGGTTTATCTCCAACATCATCCGCTCAGTCCTCGCTATGTCTTCCCTCTTGATAACAATTACAATAAGATTCAAGAGCAACCAGTCTTGGTCTATTCGGCAGAAATACTGAAAAACAATGGGGATATGGATGCCATTTCGGGAGAATGGCAGCCACTCCAATAATGAGAGACACCAGGGGGAGACTCCTGGTGTTTTGTTTTGCATAATGCCTTCCCAGAAATTGCATAGTAAAGCGTGAGGGGAGGGACAAACG
Source organism: Brevibacillus schisleri (assembly GCF_055685845.1). Lineage (NCBI taxonomy): Bacteria > Bacillati > Bacillota > Bacilli > Caryophanales > Paenibacillaceae > Brevibacillus > Brevibacillus schisleri. The sequence continues at coordinate 5,759,162 of NZ_JBVNDM010000001.1, read as the reverse complement.
TGGAAGGATTCGGAGAAACCATGATCGTCATCGGGCGCGTATGTACGATTATTCTTTATTACTGCTAGTCACCTTGTTCATGGGCAAGCGTTCGATTGGGGAGCTTCCAATTTTTTGACTTTATCATCATTATTACTTTGGGCTCAGTGGCAGATTTATCCGGATGTGCTGTCATACCGGAAACGCGATGAGCAATGGCTTGTGCACGAATTGAAGAAAAAGGGGATTGCGTCCGAACAAGTCTTTCTCGCGACGATCAATCGCCAAAATGAATTGCAGTTCTCCTTGAAAAACGAAAAAGAACCACAAGTACCCCCGTTGCATCATTAGCGATCGAATGGAAAAAGGCACAGTCCCTCTGCAAAGTTGCATGAAGTCACTGTGCCTTATACGGGAGCATAATGGTGAACTTGGTTCCTACTCGTGGTTTACTTGATACATTGACCGTTCCGCCAATCGCATGAATGACATGATAGGAATACGTCAATCCCAGACCGGTCCCAGTTGTTTTCGTAGAAAAGTAAATCGTTCCGAGGCGGCTGATCTGTCCTGCATCCATGCCGACGCCGTTATCCTTGATGACCAACAGGGCTTTGTTTCGCTCGATGAGCAAGTCCAAGGAGACTTTTCCGTCCGAAATATCCGAGCACGCCTCGATAGCATTTTTGATGAAATTCACCAACACTTGCTTGAACTCGTCTGGATTGGCCTTGATCGTCACAGGTCTTTCAAAATCTTGTAGCGTAAGCTCCACGTTATGCATATTGGCAAAGGGGAGCATCACTTCGCGGATGGCATGCAAATGCTCGCTAACATTAATGATCTCATGTCGTTCCTTGAGCGGCTTGGAAATCGCAAGGTACTCGGTCAAAATGGCTTCTGTGCGTTGAACTTCATCGAGACTGATGCGAATGTATTGATCGACTTTTACCAAATTTTCCGGAGATTCCTGTATTAATTTCAAGAAGCCTTTGACTGCTGTCAGCGGATTGCGAACCTCGTGTGCGAGCGATGCAGCAACATGGCTCATCGTCTGGATTTTTTCGTTTTGCGCGTGGCGGATAAACAGCTCCTTATCCGAAACGCATTTGCTGAAAAGCGACATTAATAACCAGAGGCCGAAAAAGTTTTGAATAGGAATCGCTATGGTGTAGTAAACGAGGTGTTGAGTTACATACGTGGGAAAAAAGTAATAAGTAGTCCCTAAAGCAACCGTAGAAAAAATCGCACTCGTCATAAAAAGATACAGTGTTTTCCGATAACTGGCTTTGTAGTGTCGATACAAAAAGAGTGACAACACAAAATTGACTGTAAGGATCAGCAAGGCAACCCATGTTCCTTCGCCACCAAGGTAGTACCGATAAACCAAGGCTTCAATCAGAAGGAGCAAGGCAATCTCGATTCCGCCATAAACTAGTCCGAAAAATATGATGACATGTCGGATATCAAAAAACATGCCATTCGTGACACTCGGGGCGAAGGTCATCGCGAGAAACATGCAGGCTGAGCTGGTGATGGCAATAAAGGAACGGCTGTAGTTCCTCATTTTGTCACGGTAATAAATGTTGAAAAACACAAACGGGATAATGGCGAAAAACCATTGAAGAATGACTTCTTTTAATAGACTCATGTAGCATCCTCATCGCAAATATTTGCTAGGCTTGTATCAATCTACGATAATTCGACAAGACACAACAAAATCCCTCTTGATGTTACAGAAGAAACTGGAATATTTATCAAGAAAATTCTTTCGGTAAACCTAGTTGACAGATAGGTAATTGCCAGATTATATTCTGTATATACTTATACAAACGTTTTGAAAATAGAAACTACTCTTATCAAGAGAAGGCTGAGGGAATGGCCCTATGAAGCCCGGCAACCTAGCACGAGAGAATGCGTTCTTTCGAGCCAAGGTGCTAACTCCAACAGGTAGGATACCTGACAGATAAGAGGCGAGAATCTTGTCGATTTTTGTCCTCTTTCTCTGTGAAAGAGGATTTTTTGCGTAGCTGTCGTGGGGCTGAAGCGCATTTCCAGTCTACGCTTCAGCCTCCGCCCCGCTGTGAGTGAAGACTGTCCGCTTCGGAAGAAATAGCGGGAGCGCTTCAAGCGCAGAAGGTTCAGGAAGGATTCCATAAATGAAGCTGAAATTCCCCTCCATTTCTTCCTATGCTGAGATGGGCTCCAGAGGCGCTTGGACTGGAAATGCGCTTCTTCTACGAAGTTTTTTTCCTTTTTGAAAGTGAAATCAAAAGAAGCTTCGATGAATCACTAACAAAACGTTGTAAAGGCTCCTATTACACACCAGCTATTCGTTAGCCCTGGCACATGTCTGGAAGGAGACCGCCCGAACGCAGAGAGGATACAGGCGACTGGAAGACATGTGCCAGGGCTACCCCAACCGATAGAGGGGAAACAAAAATTTTTCATCTTGTTATCTGTTTTAAAAAGAAAAAAGGGGGAACATCAAAATGAAAAAGAAACTCGGTCTGATCACATCACTTGTTTTGGCAGCTTCTGTTCTCGTGACGGCATGCGGCAGCGGAGCAACAACAGGAACCGGAAGCACAAACGGCGGTGCTTCCGGAGAGAAGGCAAAGAGAATCGCACTGATCATGCGTCAAAACGTAGGGACGTTCTCCGCGCAATACATCAATGGCGTGAAGACAGAGGTGGAGAAAAACGGCGGCGAGTTGACCGTATTCAACGCAGATACCGATCTGGCAAAAATGGCGTCCAACCTCGATGCGGCTGTGAACCAAAGGTTTGATGGCATTTTGATCGATCATGGTACGGCAGAAGCGTTGCAGCAGGGCACACAAAAGGCCGTGGATAAAAAAATCCCGGTTGTCCTGTTTGATACAGACATCAACATTCCGGGTGTGCCAGTTGTGGCGCAGGATGACAACAAGTTGGCAGAGCTGAGCCTGGAAAAGCTGGCGGCAGATACAAACGGCAAAGGCAACATCGTAAAAGTTTGGGTAGCTGGCTTTGCGCCAATGGAAAAACGCCAAGTGACGTACGAAGCTTTCCAGAAGAAATACCCGGACTTGAAAGAAATTGCGGCATTCGGTTCTGCTACCAACAATACGGCTCTCGATACACAAACGCAGATGGAAGCGATCTTGAAAAAGTATCCGAATAAAGGCGACATCACAGCAGTATGGGCGGCTTGGGATGAATTTGCCAAAGGGGCGACACGTGCCATCCAACAAGCAGGACGTACGGAAATCAAAGTATACTCCATCGATTTGAGCGATGAGGATTTGCAAATGATTCAGGCAGAAAACTCTCCGTGGGCAGCGACGGCAGCGGTAGACCCATCCAATATCGGACGCATCCATGCCCAAACCGTGTTCCAAAAAATCAAAGGCGAGCAAGTGCCAGACAACGTGAAGCTGAACCCAGTGCTGGTGAAACAAGAAGACCTGCCGAAGGATAAAAAAGTAACGATGGGCGACCTGTCCCAATACGTACAAGAGTGGGGCAAGTAAGAACCAAATTGGCTTTTCCCGTTGAGCTGTATCCGTCAACGGGATTTTTCCTTATAGAGGTGGGAACACGCAGGTTAACAGGAGGTGTGAAAAATGTCCACATTGCAGATGAAAGGGATGGAGAAGCAGTTTTCTGGGGTTCCTGCCCTGCGATCCGTTGATTTTGAGGTGCGCGCAGGTGAGGTTCACGCACTGCTTGGAGCCAATGGTGCGGGAAAGAGTACCCTGATGAAAATTCTCACGGGAGCGTATCAGGCAGATGGTGGCAGTATCACCATCGATGGACAGGCCGTGTCGATTCAATCTCCGCAGGACGCCAAAGCACAAGGCATTCAATGTGTCTATCAGGAAGTAGACACCGCCTTGATCCCGTATTTGAGTGTCGCCGAAAACATACTGGCGGACCAGCTCGTCCAGGCGAAAACCAAGGGATTGATCAACTGGCAGAGCTTGTACAACGAAACGGAGCAGATTTTAAAAAACTTCGGCTTTTCCATTCCGGTGAGGATGCTCGTCGAAGAATGTACGCTGTCGGAAAAGCAATTGATTTTGATTGCACGGGCGACCGTTCAAAAGGCGAAGTACGTCATTTTCGATGAACCGACAGCGCCGTTGAGCACGAAGGAGAGCGAACGGCTGTTTCAAATCATTGCGCAGTTGAAAAAAGCTGGAGTCGGGATCATTTATATCTCCCATCGCCTGCCGGAAATCTTTGAAATCTGTGATCGGATCACCATCATGCGCGATGGACAGCATGTTGTGACCACAGAGACGGCGAAGACCAATATGGACGAAGTGATTTCGAACATGCTGGGAAAAAGCTTCGACGAGGAGTTCCCAAAGCTGGCAGTGTCGATTGGCGAAACGATTTTTGAGGCGTCTGGTGTGGTTGGTGGCAAGGTACACGGAGTCGACTTGCAGGTTCGCGAGGGAGAAATCGTGGGTGTCGTCGGTCTGGTTGGGGCAGGGAAGACTGAGCTCGCCCGATTGCTCTTCGGTGCGGATGAGGCAAAGGGTGGAGCTGTTCGATTGCATGGAACACGTATCCAACTGCGCTCGCCAAAAGACGCCGTCGATGCCGGAATCGTTCTCGTCCCGGAGGAGAGGCGCAAAGAGGGTATTTTTGTAGAGGAGTCCGTGCAGAACAACCTGTCTGTCGCCTCGTTGAAAAAGAAGTCCTGGCTCGGTTTTATCAAAAGAGGGGCGGAAGCGGCTAACGCAAAAGAGCTGGTGCAGCGCCTTGGTGTAAAAACAGCCGACATCAAGCAGTTGGTCGGTTTTCTCAGCGGCGGAAACCAGCAAAAAGTCGCGATTGGCAAATGGTTGGATACAAACGCTCACCTCTTTATGTTTGACGAGCCGACAAAAGGGGTGGATATCGGCGCGAAAAGCGATATTTACCGCCTGATCGGAAATCTTGCCGAGCAGAAAAAGGGCGTCCTGTATTTCTCCTGTGAGTTTCAGGAGGTCATCGGGATCGCAGACCGGGTTCTCGTCATGTTCGAGGGCAAAATCGTGAAGGAATTGAGTCGCGAGGAAGCAACACAAGAGCTGATTATGTACTACGCAAGCGGAGGTGAGTAACGTGGCAGATAAAAAGTTTAGTTTGTTTGATTTTGTTTATAAATACGGAACGGTTGCAGTCATCGTCATTGTCATGTTGTTATTCAGTCTGACCAACCCGTATTTCTTCACGTACGACAACCTGACGGACATTCTTCGCTCCATCTCGATTGTGACATTTGTCGCGATAGGCGTTACGTTCTCGCTGATTGTCGGAGGCTTTGATTTGTCTGTAGGATCGACGGTTTCACTGACCACGGTCGTTTCTGCTTCGATGATGGTTTGGTACGAACAAGGAGTCTTCACGACTTTGGTTGTTCCGATTGTACTCAGCTTGCTCGTCGGGCTGGTCAACGCTTTCCTGGTCGTGAAAATCCGCATTCCTGATTTGCTTGCTACTCTGGCGATGCTCTACATCGTCAACGGCATTCATATGACGTATTCCCAAGGTTACTCGATCTACGCAAACATGCCGATGCAAGACGGCTCACAGGCTCCGGGAAAATTCCAGGAATGGTTCTTGTGGCTGGGCCAAGGAGAAATTCTCTCCGTTCCTGTTCCGGTTATCCTGACCTTTTTACTTGTCGCGATCACGCATGTGTACCTGACCTATACGAGACAGGGGCGGATGCTGTACATGACAGGTGGTAATTTGGAAGCAGCCCGTCTGTCGGGGATTCCTGTGAATCGCTATCGTACCTTGGCTTATGTGCTTTCTGCTCTTTTTGCGGGCTTGGGCGGAATGCTCTTGGCAGCGCGAATCGGTACCGGGCAGGTGAGTAGCGGCGGCTCCATGCTGATGGATGCAGTGGCGGCTGCTTTTGTAGGCTTCTCCGTATTCGGTGCAGGAAAGCCAAACGTTTTTGGTACATTTGTGGGCGCCATTCTGATCGGGGTGCTGCTCAACGGCATGACGATGCTCAATCTGCCGTATTACGCGTACGATATTATTAAGGGGACGGTTTTGGCGCTTGCACTGGCTGTGACCTATTATCAACTGCGGAGAAAACGAAACGCTTAGAATAGAAACGTTCTTCTCATCCCCCAATTATTCCCTTCTCTTTTTTGAAGCTTAGTATTGGTCTTACGCAAGTGAGACAAATACGAAAGCAAATTCAGATAAAGAGAAGGGATGTTGTTTTTTATCGGCTTACATACGCACGTACAGAGCGGTATAAATATGTAGACCCTATAACAAATCGGCCGGGTCGATGACTTCACGCCCGAACGTAACGCACAGTTGAAACTACAGATATTCTTTCCCGTAGAAAGAAAAGAAGGGAGAGGGTGTATCTGTTTTTTGTTGGATTAACGCTTTGCATGATCGCATGGATTGCGGGAGGCGTATTTATGTATCAAGGGGATTATGTTACAGGAGGAGTCTTGCTAATACTTGGTCTTCTCGTTTTCATTAGCATGATCCTCTATTATTCGACAAACCGGAAAAAGCGTAAACATGGTTCGCCAGATTGCAGCCATCTTCCCGTTGATTGTCCGGATTGTGATACACCAGATTGCGATTGCAAGCCAGATTGTGGGAGTTGATGAAGATCAATACGCAGTGGATTCCCTGTCATCGACGAGCAGATCGTTCCTTTTCTATCGGTGGTAAGAAAATGCCCCTATGTGCCAGATGTGTTTCGATCCTAGTTGGATACCTGCCGGCGCCTGTTTTTGCAGGAATGCATATCGTGACTTCTTACTATTTGATTGGACTGCTTTTATTGCCCATGCTGATTGATGGCTTTACCCAACATTGGAAGTGGCGAACAAGCAATAACAAGCTGCGTTTTTTCACAGGAATCAGTTTTGGAATCGGACAGTCTTTGCTCATTTCCAATGTTGTTTGGTTTTTGGTAGAGAGACTGGGGGGAAGCTAGATAAGGGCCGCAGAGGGTGCTTCTGGGGTTCTTTGTTTTTTCAACAGGTTGCGATTGGCAATGAAAAATGTTCCAATGTAGAGGAATCATTACATTCGTAGACAGGAGGGCAACATATGTCGATTCAAAATGAACATGATTTGATTTGTTTGAAACGGATCGGTAGCATTGTGGCAGAAGCACGGGAGACGATGCTCAAAGCAGTGCGGGCGGGCGTGACAACAAAAGAACTCGACCGGATTGGCGGAGAGATCTTGGCAAAGTACGGAGCGCGATCTGCACCGAATATTACGTATGATTTTCCAGGGCATACATGCATCAGTGTCAATCACATTGTTGCGCATGGCATCCCTGATGATACAGTTCTGCAAAATGGCGATATCATCAATATTGATGTCTCGGCGGAGCTGGATGGTTATTTTGCCGATACAGGTGCTTCAATTGTTGTAGGGGAAGGTGAGCCTGAGAAGAAATCCTTATGCGAATGCGCAGAGGAGTCGCTGTACAAGGCATTGGATGCAGCAAAGGCGGGATCAAAGCTAAGCCAAATTGGTCGCATTGTTCACCAGGAGGCTAGGAAAAAGGGCTTCACAGTCATCAAAAACCTTACGGGCCATGGCATCGGCAAAAGCTTGCATGAAGAGCCTGCTTACATTTTGAATTACTATGACAAAAAGGAAAGACGCTTGCTCACAGAAGGTCTCGTGTTGGCAATTGAAACATTCATTTCAACCGGGACGGAATATGTGGATGATGGCAGAGACGGTTGGGCGCTCATTACGCCTGATAAGAGTTACGTAGCTCAATACGAGCACACCATCGTTGTAACGAAGGGGAAGCCAATTATTTTAACTGCTTGATTGCAGAGAGACCTCGGATGGATGAGGTCTTTTTTTGTGAAGAAAAACTTGCAGAATACCCAATGATTGTATATTCTTTACATAAGAATATATGTTCGTATTTGGTAGAGGAGGATTCTTTCCATGAATCGGTGCGGCTGGGTGAATCAGGACCCTATTTATATGGATTATCACGATCACGAGTGGGGAGTTCCTGTCTATGAGGATCGGTTGCTCTTTGAATATTTGAATTTGGAAGGCGCACAGGCCGGACTGAGCTGGTACACGATCCTGAAGAAGCGGGAAAATTATCGAAGAGCGTTTGATAACTTTGAGGCGGAGAAAATCGTTCAATACGACGAAGCCAAAATCGAGCAATTGCTAACAGACGAAGGCATCGTTCGAAACAGGCTGAAGATTCGCGGCGTCGTGAAGAACGCCCACGCCTATTTGCGGGTTGTGGAGGAGTTTGGGTCTTTTAGCAGCTATCTTTGGTCGTTTGTAGGCGGGAAGCCGATTCATAATCATTTTCAGGAAATGAAGGATGTCCCTGCTTCTACCGAAATTAGCGACAAAATGAGCAAGGACTTGAAAAAGCGCGGTTTTACTTTTGTCGGTTCAACCATTTGTTACGCCTTTATGCAAGCAGTTGGCATGGTCAATGATCACGTAGCGACTTGTGATCTCTATCAAAAAAATTAGACGGAGCTTACGGGGAGGGAAACATGGCATGAACGAAAATGATCTCTTAATCTTAAACTTTGAGGAAGTAAGGCGTAGAAGCATCAAGGTGTGGAAGGCAATTCCTACAGAAATGCTGAACTGGAAGCCTGACGATAAAGCGTTCACATGCGGAGAAATGATTCGTCATGTCATGGAGGGTGAGTTTTTGTATCACCAGATTTTGATCCAACGGGGAAGCGCTGCCCTGTCTGACATCCCCAATCCGTATGAAACCAAAGAGTTTTCAACCGTAGAAGAAGATTTGGCCTTTGCGAAGCCGTATCGAGAAGAGTTTCTCCGCTTCGTCAGAGGGTTGTCCAAGAGCGATTTGGAGAGTGTCCGTATTGATCGATCCGATGTAGGCTATGTCCGCACACTTGGAGACATGCTTCTCCGAATCGCCTATCATGAGTCGGTACATACCGGTCAACTGCTGGATTATATGAGAACGATGGGCGTTGAACGACCGAATATTTGGGATTAAAAAAGTGCGAAAGATAGCAGGCTAGCTCTTCTGTTGTGAATGAGAGAGGAGCTTGCTTTTTTATTTTTATCGTGTTTGTTGTGTGATGGACAGATAAAGCTCGAAAAGTATGGTAATTTTGTACTTTTATCGAGTGGGAACATCCGTTGTGTAAGGATAATTTCATACTTCTACACAAGCACGATCTCCAATGGGGATCGTGTTTTTGACGTTTTATTTGGAATTTATGCAGAAGTTTAACCGGAGAAATCATCTCCAAAAATCTGGTAGAAAGAACTTGAACTTATTACCATAGTATGAGATACTTGTACCACAAAGAGAACGAGTGTTCCTATTTTCGGTTGGATGTTCGAAAAAGACAGAAGGTGAAGCATATGACAGATGAGCAGTTAAAAGAGCATTGCAGAAAGGTGCTCAAAAGGATTGCTTGGCGATTGCAATACGCCGCCAAGAAGCGTTTGTGCAGGGAGACGGTGATCAAAGAAGGGATGCGGGGAACGGAAACGATCGAGGACAATCTGTCCGACCTGTATGTTCAGGAGGTGTTGATGCAGCTCCCAGAAAAAGCCCGGATCATTATCAAGCATGTCGTTATTCAAGGAATGACAGAAGAACAGGTAGCCCAAAAACTGAAAATGACCAGACAAGGAGTGAGTAAATGCAAAAACAAATATTTGCGCCAATTGGCCGAGAAGCTGACTCGTTCAGCTTGATCCTCCAAAAAGCACAGTCAGGGGATAATCGGGCCGTACTGACGATCCTCGACTTTTTGCTTCCTGACATGGAGTACCTTGCTTCCTTTATCAAACTACCTCGCGAAGAGAGCATGCAAGAAATGAAAACGGCGATGCTCGAAGCGATCCGCAGTGGAGAAGTGATGCTATGATGACGATTGATTACGTTCAGGTTCTCGCGGTTGTCGTGTGCTTCCTTGCGCTAATCGTCACGTTTAAGCAGGTGGATTTGCAGATTCGGATCAATAATCTGTTCAACCTGCAATTAAAGGCAAACAAAGAGAAAAAGAAAGAGCAGCTGGAACAAAAAAAGGAGACCCCGACTGACGATCGGAATCCCCATTAATTGCTTGGGGCAAAGAATACAACTGGTGAGTATCCTCTTTGCCCCTTTCCATTATACAAGAAAATGACGATGCAAAGGAGATACGTACGAAATGATAGAAGCAGCATTAATCGGAGCAGTTGTATTATTGGTCGGAGTCATTATCGGACAGATCGGTTTGTCTCAAAGATTAAGAAAAGACGCAAGACTCAACGAAAACCGATAAGCAATAAGCAATCATACGGACTTCATAGATATGACCGAGGGGGAATAGTACCTTGATCAGCAAAGATGTTTTCATGGAAGCAGTATGCGAGGTGTGTCCGGCAACGTGCTGGGGAAAGAAATCACATTGCCAGATTCATGATAAGCACGTAGGAAAAATCGATTCTTGCCCGGAGTGGGACAAGTACATGCGGGATCAAGAGACAAAAGGGCAGCAAAAGACAGTATCCGCAAGAAAAGAAGGTTTTGCCCGGACGAGCGAGCAAGCACCCATTATAGATTTTCTACAAAAGGCGGAGGAAGAAATCCGCGACTACAATTACATGCAGATCGAGATCGTGCGTATCCAGCGTTTTTTGCGTGAAGCAGGGGAAGGAATGGTCGGACAGTACGGACTGGATGCAGGGATGCCGAAAGGAAAAGGCAGCAATGGTGATAAGACGCACGCAGAGGTTGTACGCCGGGAGCGGAAATGGAAGAGGCTACAAAATTTGCAGGATAAAATCGAGCGGATCAACAAAGCGGTTGAGACGATTCCTGGAGAGCAGGAACGCTTGGTAGTCGAAGCTTTGCTGGATGGCGACAAGAACAATTTGATTGCCAAAGAAATCGGTGTGTCCCGACAGCGGTATTATGAAATCAAGCGCAGTGCCGTGATGAAGATGGCATGGGCGATGTATGGAGATCAGGTACAGCAGACTGGATGATGAAAAACAGAGCCCGGCTTAATAGACGAGAAGCTGTCTGGAAGATGACAGCTTCTTTTCATTTTCACAAGTATGTTGAGGCTGACAAAGGTTGACACTTCCTGACACATCGGGTCATTTTCCCGGTTTTTCCTCCGGATCGGTTATACTTGAGTCAAGCGAAACAAGTAAGAGAGATACGAGCCATCCGATGAAGCTGTCGGGTGGCTTTTTATGTACGCCGACGACTCAAATGTCCGGCGAGCGGGGAAAACGGCAATTGACGCCACACGATGTTGCGAGTCAAAGCCAAAGGCACTCGCTCCCTGCTCGGCGGGTATTTGCCGTGGATATCTTGCCAAATGAAGTGAAATAGTGGGGGGAAGAGACATGTGACGAAGACAGACCAGAATACCGCAAGTATGGGAGGTGGAAGCTGGATGGATCGTGAGCTAGCTGTTCTCAGTGAACTGGTGAAGGAAGCGTATCCAGAGCTGTCTACTGTTGTGAATGTGGACGATTGGATGGCGCAGCGATTCCAACCGCCTATCGCGTTTCTTTTAACGCAAGGGGTCCGTGAAGAAGGAAGAAGCCTCACTTCCTATCAGGTGGTCTCAGAAGCAGCCATCGTCCTCCACTATCCAAAGGTAGCGGGCGTCTACCAGCCGTTTTCAGCCGAACCGCTGCGTGAGCTTCTTCGCCAAAGGCAGTTCAGTTATCAAGGTAAGACGTCTGGATTGTCCATCGAGATCGATAGCTCCACCTTGCGTATTTGGCGGGATAAAAAGGACCGGACGGAAATCGCGTTCCAGTTCACCTACAACGTGGCGGTGCAGAGAGCAGTCACAGAAAAAATCAACGAATTTGATGTAGAGGGGGTCCGATCATAGTGGCACGAAAAGAACAACAAGCACAGGCCTCAGAGCTTGTGCAAACCAAACAAGAGTGGATCAAGAGCGCCGCTTACCTTGGAGCCGAACGGTTCGAGGTAGCAGGTGCTCTTTTTTCGGAAGCAGATGATCAACTACTGGCAGAAGGACAAGTGAAGAGCCGACTGACCAAATACAAAGGCGGGGTGTAAGCATGACCATTCAACGTGAACGTCCGGGTGTAACGGTCGAACTGATCGCAAAAGCAAAAGAACGTGTAGTACCGAAGAGCGGTGTCGTACTGGTACCGTATCAAGCGGAGTGGGGGGCGCCAGATGAGCTGGTCAAGCTGGGGAGCTTTGAGGAGCGACTTGCCCAGACATTTGGCAAGGTCGATACTGTAGAGCTGGCAGCAGAAGGTGGCGCGACGATTCTCGCGTACCGCATGACGAATGGCACAGCTACAAAAGCAGCGTATGAGCAAGCCGATGCAATCAGAGTCGAGGCTCTGTATCCGGGGTTGGTAGGTAACGAGCTGAAGGTTACGATCACGGTCTCGACGTCCGAGCCAGGTAAAAAAGAACTTCAGGTAACAGGTCCGCTGCAAACGGAGAAGTTTTCGTTTGCGGATGCAAATGAGCTGGCAGCGAAAACGAGCCAATCCAACTATGTGCGTGTGAAAAAGCTGGGTGAGACTGCCGTTACAATCGTGCCGGAAACAGCGCTAACAGGAGCGAAAAGTGGCACGGTAGCGCTTACCTCAGCTGACTCTACTAAGCTGTTCATGGCTGTGTCCGGAGCTGATTTTGACACGATGTATCTGCCTTTTGACGATGCGGCTGTACAAGCGGCAGCAAAGCAATTCATGAGCGATCGTCGCACACAAAACAAGAAGCTCAGCACGCTGGTAATCGGTGGAAAGGCGGCGGACGACGAGAACATGGCGAAGCACATCGAGCGCTCTGTGGCGCAAAATGCTCGTTTTGTCGTGAACAGTGCTATCGCTGGCCAGCACAACAACGGAAAAGTATACGGCAGCCTGGAGTGGGCCGCATGGGTAGCGGGTATGATCGCCGCGACACCTGCGCATGAATCGCTGACGGCCGTCGTCGTTCCATTGAAAAAAGCGCTCAAGGATTGGGGCCACACGGATATTTTGAGTGCGCTCGGTTCTGGAACGCTGATCGCAACTCGCGACGGAGACGTGTACATCATCGAGAGCGCCGTCAATACGCTGGCTGTTCTGGGTACACATGAGCGCGAGGACTACGGCAAAATCCGTGTCAGCATGACGCTGGATCAGATCGTCAACGACATCAGCCAAGTCGGCAAGAAATACAAAGGTAAGCTCGGCAACAACGATTTGGGCGGCGCGGTGTTTGTCTCTGCGGTCAACGCGTACATGACCGTCCGCGAGCAGCAGGGCGCGATTGATACGGGCTGGACATTTACGGATAAAAAGAATGGCATCGGGGATCGCCGTGGCTTCCTCTTGTCTGCGAAACCGCTTGATGCCATCGAATACTTTGACATTGACTGGGAGGTGCTGTAATTGGCTATTGCACGCGATATTAAACTGAAGAACTGCCAAATTTACGATGAAAACGGAGACCCGATCTTCGGTACCTTGGAAGGTAAAATGGTTCTCAAGGTAGAGTACGGCGACACGAATCGCCTGCAAAAAGGAAAAATCCAAACCGTCAACGACTGGCATGTAGAAGTGACATTGAAAATTACCGCAACCAACGCTGCGTTGAAATACTACTGCGTCGATCAATTGACGCAAGGCAAGACCCCAGTCCTCCCATTCCTGATCGGCGAGACGCTGGACAAGGAAGCCGGCAACTCTGAGCGCGTCCGCATTTCCAACATCGTGCTGAACCCAGATGAGATTACGCTGTGGGAAGCCAAAGCAGACGGCAACGATCATGCGACCTACGATCTGAAAGGGATTTCCATCGAGAAGCCAGACTACCTGGATGAATTGCCAACCTACACGGAATAGGAGAGTGCTTAAATATGAACAAAAACAAACTCGAGAAATTTTTAGCCAAGGCTAATGAACAAGCTCCGCGAAGAGAAATCACCGTCAACATCGATGGTGACGAGTGGAAGGTACGCCAATTGAATTTGTCCGAGCTGCGTGATTGCGAACGCATGGCTGACAAAGGAGAGAAAACGGATTGGTTCCTGTACAACGATGCTCGTTTGGTGAAGGCGACCGAGCACGAATTCCCTTGGAATCAGGAAGAGCTCAAGAAAGCGTACAAGGTTGGCACCAAGTATGAGCTCGTCGAGAAAATTTTCCGCGACAACCCAGAAGGCTACACCAAGCTACTCAATGCGGTCCGTGAAGTCAATGCAGCCCAAACGGAAGAAGAAGCCATTGAAGAAGCAAAAAACTAATCCGATCTGACGGCGAGGCCTGGCATATTTGCCGCGCTTTTCTAAAAGGCAGAGGCCGCCCGTCGGATCTACTCGAGTACGAAGTCGATTTGTACAAGCAGAAGCTGTTTATTTTTGCTTGTCAGTTGATTGAGGCAGAGGATGAGGAAAGGGCTGGGGGGTAGATCTCCCGGCTTTTTTCGGGTTCTGCTGGGTGTAGACATCTGGGAGGACAAGGAGGTGAAAGAATGGCAGGAACAATGATGGAAACGTTTGATGCTTATAGTGGAGTAGTAGGTAAGTATGACGATTTCGCAAAAGGACTCCAGGGCTCACTAACTCCTTTGATCGAAAAGGCTCTTGGAACAACGCTGAGTTCGGTTGCCCAAGAAGCTCAGGCGACAGAAAGAGAACGCACACTTTTTGAAGCTGGTGGCAAAGGTAAGGAGCAACTCCTGAAGATAGAAGAGACTTCCATAACCATACGTGAGCTCAACCCTGATATAAAGAAAGATCAAGCATACAGCCTCATGGCCAAAGCTGAACTTGTGCATGCAACCAATGGTTTAAAGTATGCAGAAAAAGCAGGCATGCTGAAATACACGACGCGGTTTACGGAAGATGACATCATGAAAATGATGAGCTCCATTGAGATTTCTACTGGTGATGAAAGTACCGTTAGGCAGTCAAATGCCGTTCAGTATTTAAGCAACAAGGGAGGGGGAGCCGCGACTGGAAAATTTGTGGAGTCTATGGCTCACTTCAACCTACAGAATGGCAATTTGCTGAATACGCCTGAAAAAATGGCCGCTACCTTTGTCTCAGTTGGGAACCTTTTGAATGATTTTAAAACGTATGGTGCATTGTATGAGAATGCAATGAAGATGTCGGATAATGGTGATCTCGCCGCAATCCTTGAGAAGCATTACAAGGCTCAAAATAAGAAGGATGCAAAGGCCAAGGCCGCCCAGGATATAGCAACGCTGAATAGAAGTCTCGCAACAGGGGAGAAAGAAACAATAAATATCGCCCTTGGAAAACTCCTGATGACTTTTTCTAGCATCCAGGATCAAACGTTACAACAACGTGCATTCGATACTTTGACAGGCGATGCCGGAGTTGACGTGGCGAAGGGTCTGCGAGAAGTAAAAGATACGGCTACAGGGGCTTTTGTGCCGGAAATGGGGAAAGAGAGCGCATATAAAGTCGGGAATGAAGCGGTGAATGCGCATCAACTGTCTGCTCAGAACGATGCTTATTATAAAACTGGGCAGGCACAAGCGATGGCGAGAAACGAGGCCATGGAGATCGCGACTCTGTACGCAGAACAAATGTCTGAGATAAATACAGGGATTTCGGAAGCAGCTGAAGGAGTAATGAGTTCATTTAACTCTTTGGACGAGTCGATAAAAGGTACTGCGATTTTTGTCGGAGGATTACTACTCCTCGGGAATGCTTTGAACATTCATACGACGTCACAACTGAAAAAATTCAGAGATCTTCGGACAACCATAGAAAAGTTTCCTCAAGGAGCGACTGGCGGAAAAGACTGCTGTTGTTGCTGCGATGGCACACAAAGATCTTCTTCTAAAAAGAAATCAAAGAAAAAAAGTTCTCCGGATCGCTCTCCAACAGGAGAAAAATCTGCTTCGAATAGTGGTGGTCCCCAAGGAAAAGCCGGGAAAACAAAAAACAATGCCCCAACAACTTCTACGGCAGGAAAAAAACAACCGGACGCCGGTGGCGGTAATCCGCAAAAAGAAGCAGAGAAAACGGACGGCAAAAACAAAAATCAAAACAGTGCGCCAACTCCCTCTTCTGCAGGAAATCAACCCGGACCAGATAGTGGCGGCAATCATGGTGAGACTGGTAAAGCTGCCAGCAAAGGTGGTTGGAAACATATGCTGAAAGGAGGACTCAGAAGGGTTCCTCTTCTGGGAACTTTACTAGGCGTCACAGCTATTGCAGGCTCAGCGAACAAGCTGGATACTGCAGCACAAGTGGGGGCAGAAGCACTTGGTGGCTGGGGAGGGGCAGCAGCGGGAGCGGCTACTGGAGCAGTTATTGGTTCGGTGTTACCTGGGATTGGTACAGCAATCGGAGGGATAGTTGGTGGCTTTATTGGTGGCATGGGTGGATCAGCGGCGGGTGGTGCCCTATACGATGGGATCAAGTCGTGGTGGCAGAACAAGACTCCTGGGCCATCTGCAGCTATGCAACCAGCAATTCAAGCAGGTCCTGCTGCTCCGAATCACTCGCCTGTTGGCAACTCAACTGGGAATCCGCAGCCTGTCTCCATTTCTATTCCGCAAGTTTCGATTCCGCTGCACGTACAAGGCGTACTGCAAGATATCCCAACCATGTTAAAAATGCTCAGCGATCCATCTGTCGCGCAGAGAATCAAGGACATTATCGAGCGATCCCTGCTGGATGCAATAGAGACGAGGGGAGGGGTAACGAGATGATCCGTCTACAAGGAAAATATAGGCTGACGTTTCCGGTTACACCTGCGGAAATCCAGTTTCGTGGCTACGGCAACGACATCGAAAGCTCGACATCGATTACGTTATTGTCCGGCAATCGCATCTCTTCCAGACGTCCGAAGTCGATCTCCTTTGATTTCTTTCTACCCGGAGACAGTACAGCTCCTTACGTCGAGGTGCAAGGCTATCAAGGGCCCAGACAGTGGCTTGCTGGATTGGATCGCTTAACGGGCTCGGAGGCACTTTTGACTATAGACGAGCTTGATTTGGCGTGGAATGTGCTCATCGGGCCATGCGACGGAAAATTCCAAGGAAAAAACGTCGATTTTCATGGCTCGATTGAGCTACCGTTGTTTGTCAAAGATGAATTCATTACGTGGAGCAATCAGACGCAGCTTTTATCCCCGGGTGCGGTCATCACGCGACAGCAGCCAGCTCGTCCGAACACCAGCGGGAAGGTAGCCAAAAAGACGAAGAAACAACAATCGGTCCCCAAAATAGACAGCAGAAAATCCGAGGACAGGCGAATGATGATTCACGAAAAGCTGGAAAGAGAAAACAGAATGTAACGGAGTGGATGGAATGAGAGTCATTTACGGAAAAGAACAGACCCGCTATGACCTGATCCCGGCTGTTACCGAGCTTTCCTGGTCCTCGGCCAGGGGACAAATCGCCCAAAATTGTGATGTGAAAGTCAAGGGAGGCCCGCCGCTACAAACGGCGGGTTTTTTGATGCTCTTTGCAGGTGCGGAGTTAAAAGAATCCCAGCAGCTTTTCCATGGCCCGCTCGTTCGTTTTGACCGGGATGATCGAACGGGCGATTTATCCGCAACAGCATACGAGCTTGGCTGGTATTTGCAAAAAAACGAAGTCTCCAGACTCAAGCTGGACGGGGACGCAGGGACAGAGCTTGCGCGAATCATTAAGTCGGCAGGTATCCATTTTAGCTGCCCGGCATTCGGTTTTACGGTCAAAGAGAGGATCTCGTCCCAATCGTATACGTCTCTCTTTACATCACTGACAGAGCAGGCGTATGAAAAAACTGGCATCCGCTATTTTGTGCAATACCAGCGAGACAAGCTGACGGTACTCCCCGAGGGGAAAAACAGCATCATCCCGATGTTCAAGGCGAGCTTGCTCACAAGCAGCTCGACGGGTGAGAGCATCGAGGATGTATACACCGTCGTGACAGTAGAGCGATACCGAGATGATCGAGTCGTGAGCAGTGCAACGAAATCTAACGATAGCCTGGTCAAACAAATCGGGAGCATGCAAAAAGTCATCGACGCAGGAGAGGACAAAAACGTAGCTGGATTGGCAGCTAAGCAGCTTGCAGAGTTGTCCAAAATCCCAAAGACAAGATTCATTTCGGTCAAGCACGAGGATGAAAATGCTGCGAGACTTCGCGCAGGCTGGCTAATCAAAATCATGGAAAAGGACAATAAATCCATCACGGATTGGATCGTCACCAACTGCCAAGCGCGTTGGCAAGGCGGTCAATACACAATGGATCTCCAATTGGAAAGGAGGATGTAAGGGATGCATTCAGTTATCGCAAAACTGCGAGGGCATGCACAAGACGGCATCGAGAACACCCAAGGGGAATTTGGCAAGCTTTTGTCGCTCTCGCCCTTGTCTGTAAAGCTGGACGAGGATCCGACACCCTTGGAGCCGTATGAGCTGTCTGTACTGCGGTCTGCCCGATTGTTGCAAGAAGATGTGGGTAAAAAAGTAGCCCTGTTGCGATGCAACAACGAACAATACCTCCTGCTTGGGGTGGTGGAGTAATGTTTCCAGAGCTGAACGGAGACGAAACACAACTGGTTCAATCTCAAGATAACCCGATTCCATGGACATACAAATTCGACTGGACCACAAAGCAATTACAGCAAGGGCCTGATGGTCGCTATTTGCGGACGACTACCTATGCGGAGTATCTGGAAGAGACAGCAAAGAAGATCCTGAATACGCGTCGTTTCCGGTACGAGATTTACTCCGAAAGATACGGAGTAGACCTCCTATATGAGACAGGAAGGATGCGCTCGGGCATTTCATTGCCAGCGATTAAGACGCATGCACAAGAGGCACTAGAGGCTCAAAGTGAGATAGAGCGTGCGGAAGTGGTAGACATTCGGTTTGAGGAAAACCGGGTCATTTTTTTACTTGAAATTGAGGGTATGAGAGGGACAACTAGGACGGAGGTGAATACATGGCAACGTTAGACAAACCAGAAATGCCGATTCTCAGGGAAACCCCGGATCAGATTTATCAGCGGATGGCTAATCGGATG
Source organism: Brevibacillus schisleri (assembly GCF_055685845.1). Classification (NCBI taxonomy): domain Bacteria; kingdom Bacillati; phylum Bacillota; class Bacilli; order Caryophanales; family Paenibacillaceae; genus Brevibacillus; species Brevibacillus schisleri. Next base: position 5,740,182 of record NZ_JBVNDM010000001.1, on the reverse strand, counting down.
GACCAGATAGCGCAAAAGCGTGGAGAGACGCCACCAGCGACGGAAGAGGGAGAAATCTTTTATGACCTCGGCTATCCGATTGCAGAGGAAATCAGCGATCAGCAGCAGTTATTTGAGTACGGCTTTCTCCAACGGTTTCTCCCTTGGGCGGATGGAGAGTTTTTGGATGCCACAGGCGTATTTTTCGGCTTATCTCGCAATGAGGCGGAGACAGACGACGCATATCGGCAGCGCTTAATTGATCGAGCTCGTACAGAAGAGGGAGACGGCAGACGCCAAGACTACGAGCGGTGGGCGCGAAATGTAGATGGGGTAGGAGGAGCAGTTGCTATCGAGAAGGAGCGGCATGACCTATCTATCGACGTGTATATCACAGACCTGACAGGCAACCCTGCGGGGCAGGAACTGGCTAAGAGTGTACGGACGAAACTGGAAGACAAACGCAGGGCCTTGCATGACTTGCAGGTGTTACCCGCGAAAGTGTATCCGGTGACTATCGCTTTAAAACTTACTTTGAGACCAGATGCGGAAATCGAGAAGGTCAAAGACCAAATTACTAAGCAAATCAAAACCTACCTAAAAGGGCGTTCTCAGATCGTGTATCAGCAGATCGGAGCGCTCTTTTTCGTGGATGGGGTAATAGATTTCACAGGCTACACCTTAAACGGCGCGGAATTGAATGTGACTGTTCCTGCTGACTCTGTCTCGACACTAACGATGGCGGTGACAGCATGATTCCAGAACGCTATCGGCGGATGCTGCCGCCGCAATGGTACGAGAATAAAGTGGCGGAATATCACTTTGAAGGTGCAGGGAAAGTTGTAGATGCTTTCAATTTGCAGCGTGAGGACATCCTACAGCAGTTTAGCCCATGGTCAGCTACCTGGGGGCTAGATGTTTGGGATTGGATTTATTTCGGGAGAAAGCAACTGCTGAGTGTGGAGGAACGGCGAAAGAATATCCAGCAAAAGCACTGGTCATATCTTGGATTTACCCCAAGCGTGCTGCGTGCAATTGGTTTGAGTTCCTCGTCATTCAAGCATGTCCAGATGGTCGAGGATTACGGCAAAAAGGTGATTCGGTACGTCTACCCGATTGAGGACCGATTCGATACAAGGAATGCTGTTCAAGCTGTTGAGAGAATCAGGCCAGTTCATTGTAATGGAGTCGCTTTTGAGCCAGTTGTTTCGGAGAAGATCGTGCTGCGAGATGTCTTAGTCGTCGGGATTAAGGAGTACCACAAGGTCAGTGAATTTCGTGTAGGGATGACACCAATCAAGCGTTACGAGGAGGTCGTGAAATGATCCTGCCAAGCTATCTTCAAACCGTCCGGAATGACCTGCTGGCTAGGGTGTCGGGCGGCGACATTTTGATAAACGGCTCAGTTTCAGTGCCTGTACAGGCTGTGGAGATTGCTTCGCATCCGATTGCAGGCATTCAAGACGGGATTGCATTACAAGTATCTGCCCAACATGTCGCCAGCGTCCCAGTAATCACGAGCGCAAAGTTGAGGACCAGAACTGGAGCGATCGTTGCTGAGAAGACAGGAAACATTGAAATGAACGGGGCGCAGTTCATAAACCTAGCCTTTGTTATCGAAGCGAGAGGAGGGGTGTAAGTGTCTTATGTAGCGAAAACGGACTGGAAACACGATGATCCGGTTACCGAACACGACATTAACCGTTGGGAGCGAGGTATTGCGGATGCTCACGCAGAGCTAGCTGTACTGATGGCAGATGTATCAAACCTGAAAGTACGAGTGAATACAATCGAATCCACCTTGCCTGACGGTTTTGTACACAATAATTTTAATGATGACCTGTCTACTATCAGCTCAGTCAGGGTGATTCGGGGCTACTACAATGAAGCTCAGAGTCGATTGGAGGTTTAGGTGGTAGAAACAGGAATGGGGCGCAATAACGGCCATTTGTGGAAGGAAAGGGGGAATGACGAATGGCATCAACAACGGTAGTAAACGCAGCGTACGATACATCGGGCAATGGCGGTCGTAAACTGGTGCGTCTTGCAAACGGATGGCTGATCGCTGGCGCGAGGTCATCTAGCTCGACTATTTCGACGCTTTTCGTCTATGTCTCAAAAGACAACGGGGCTACATGGGTCTTGTTAGGGAATACGTCGGTTATCGTTGGCGACTTTTCACTCGTTTCATATGGTACGAACCTTGTTATTCTCTTCAACAATTCTGATTCTGGCGTCAGTCTTTATAAATTCGATTGCGCGACATGGATTTTAGGGACGCATATTTCTCATACAACTGTCACAATGCAAAACCTCGATACAGGGCAAACGGCGATTAATAAAGTCTCCATCGCGATCAACACAGACGGTACCGAACTCCACGCAGCATGGTCATCAAAAAACAGTACCTACCCCAACTCGTTCAACATCCGTTACGTCAAGGGAACCATCGATGGCAGCGGAAATGTGACGTGGGGTAGTGTGACGCAGGTGACAGTAGATAATGTATCAGGCGCCAATCATACGACCCCGTCGATTGCTGTCGATCCATCAGGTAATTATAAGATTGTATGGCGGTATGAATATGGCGCTACTTATTATATTTACGCTTCTGGTCAAGGTGTAACAAATCCGACTGTATACTACGGAGGGTCTTACGTTCAATCCAACCCTTGCGTAGAAGTAGACGGGAACTCCGTGATTCATGTGACGTGGCAGGGGATGGATGGTACTGATCCTTCGTTTACAAATATCCGATATTCCAAATCTACAGACGGTGGGACAACATGGACACCGCCTATTAAGTTGACAACTGGCAATCAGTATCATCAAGCATATCCTATGATTTCAAGGGACAATAAAAACAACCTCTATGTAATCTTCTACGGTGTAGACAATACGATAAGTACTTTCTACAATATCAGAATGGTTACTTTTAAGGGTGCGTGGGGTCCTATATCCACCCTAACGAACTTAACTGTGGGTGGTGCACACTACCCAAATATCATGGAGAAAGAAATTAACTCCCAAATAGGTTGGGTATATAAGGACGTTCAAGCAGGTGCTATAAAATTCGACTCCATTGTTCTCAATCAAGTACCGACGATCACGCTCACCACACCTTCCAACAATCAGACATTGGCGGAAGGCAGTGTGTACAAGCTGGAGGGCACTGTAACTGATGTAGAGGCTGGGAGCGCACTATTCGTCAAATACTCCGTAGCTGGCGGACCAACTCAGACAATCGTCCTTGGCACATCCGACGGTTCAAATCCGAAGCTATTTAGCAAGATGCTGACCTATTCACAAGGTCGTTTCTGGGATGGTCAGACGGATGTATCCGGTTTGCTACCAGCAGAAGCGTCATCGATTCAGGTTTGGGCGAATGACGGGACGGACGATTCAGCTAAGCAGATGAGGAACTTCAAACTTCAACAAGAGGACGGAAAGATTTACGTACCCATCAATGTGGTATCTTCTGGGTACCTTGTTTCAAAAATGGCAAGACCTACGAGACTTGCCAATGGAAAAATGGCGGGATTGGCTAGGGATTCTAATAAGTGGTACTTGTATCAGTCGCTTGATAACGGAGTAACGTGGTCTCTGGCTTTTTCCTTCAATTTCACATCAATCCAAGGCGTTTCTTTGTCCGCGTATGGAAACTTCATTTACTTAGCGGTTGCTTTCAACAACCAGTATGTAAGGATTTATGCCTATGATAACTTCACCTATGCAGGAGAAGTGTTGGTCGAGTCTGGACAAAACGCCATTGCTTCTGTGAGTACCATTGTAAGTCCAGATGGAACTAAATTGTTGTGGTCAGATACTACAAAAAATGTCACCTATCCCGACAGCTTCAACGTTCGCGCTGGTTCCATCCCAATCAACACCGATGGAACCTTGGGCACACCAAGCGCAACGGTGCAGGTAACATCAATCAATGCTTCTGGATATGACCACACATCTCCTAGTTTGTGTTTTGACAAAAACGGACGACCTGTAATAGCTTATGTGTTCGCATCGGTACATGTGCAAGGGAGATTGTTCAATGGAATTAGCTGGGGGGATTCATTTTCTATTTATAATAGTGTTTCTCACACGCAGGCATCTCCAGAAGTCATCAAATCACCAAATGGAAAACTACACGCCGTATGGCAGGGTATTGATTTTACGAGTCCCGAAATGATTCGATATTCCAATTCCGTTGATGGACCTGCATGGGCGACACCTAAAATACTTGTTGCAGGCAAAAACCCCAGCATCACGTCGGACAAAAACGGCAAATTAACGATCACGTACGAAGATGGTGGATACATCAAGCGGATTGAGTCCAGCAACGAATTCACATCATTCAGCGGTCCGTTTGTAGACGGCGTAGGCACCAATCCAGCAACGTTCTATGACCAGTCGTTTACAACTGATTTCAGCATTCCTCCAACGATCTACCAGACAACAGATGCAGTCAAGTATCGTGGAGTGTTTAATCTCAATAAGCGTCCTGTCGTCACACTTAACACGCCTGACAATCAAACTCTGAAAGAAAACACGACACTCAAGGTATCCGGTCATACTGTAGACGAGGACGCAGGAAACGTCATCACCGTATGGTACAAAGTGAATAATGGACCTGCTCAGGCTGCTGCATCCAGCATATCGGATGGTAGCACGCCTATTTTGTTTGATAAGACGCTAACCTACAAAAACAAGCGGATTTACCTTGGCACAACTGATCTTACTGGGATAGACCTTGCCGAGAATACTGACCACATCCTTACAGTTTGGGCAGAGGACAATAAACAGGGTAAGAGTTTGGAGGTCACCCGCAAGTTCCGAGTTGTCTGGAACCGCCCACCAGTTATTGATGGCGAGAATAAAGATATGGGCGTCTTCATGCAGCCTCCAAAAGTGAACTACTCTGCCACCGATCCAGAGGGCAACGCTTTCACCTTTACCGAGTATCTGAACGGCAAGCAAATCAGGTCGTTTGCAGGCGTAGCCGGACAACAATACACAGTCGAAATTAGCCATGACGCTTGGATTCGATTGGATTTGGACGTACAGCATCAAATCAAGATCGTTGCCACAGATAGCGCAGGTATCTCATCCGAACGGATTTACACATTCACCCGAACAGAGACCCATCTCGAATTTATGCTAGAGTACGGAAATCCTGATATTAAAGCAGACTTTACACTAGATGGGATGCCCTTGCGTGTCCTGGTGACACTTGAAAGATACTTACCAGAAGGCTCGTCCATTGAAAGTGTAAAAGTCTGCAATAACTACTTAGATGAAGTACCTACATGGGAAGATTGCACAGGGGCAGTAAAGGGAAATCGAGGCTACTTGTTTACCAATAAGGTTAAAACTGCTCCCGAATGGGCTATTAATCTATGGGTAACAATCGCCAAAGGAACAGCTAAGGAACGTGTACTTGTAAATGGTTATGGGGGTGCGTTCGATTAATGAAGATGCAAAATAAAGAGGCTATCTCAGCGATTAGAGAACAGCAGCAAACAGATCCAGTTATGACAATGGGACAGGAGCTCTCTTCACTTAAAATTAGCAACATCCAAAAGGATGCGTTAATCCAAACAATGGGAGAGCAGCTAGCCCAAGTTAAGCTTGAGCTCATCCAATTAAAAGGAGGTGCTAACTGATGGCATTTTGGGAGTTGGCATTTAGCATGAATTGGGTCACAGCAGAAAAGCTGCGGCTAGCAGTAAAAACAACATCCAATCCTTTTGGAGAAATCTCGGCAAAGGAATTCAAGCAAATTACCAATCAAGATTTTTAAGCTCCTACTATTTCATACACAGCGAATTGGAGTCAGCCCCGTACCTAGCGGGGCTATTTTTGTCCCCAAAAGGGGCGAGGAGGTACGAACCTATGAAACCCCTACACAACCTAGACACCATCGCAACCCCAGCAAACGCCTGGGCGACAACAGCAGGTGCAATCGTGTCGCCCGCCTTTCATTATCTATACGGCACCAACCGCCAAGACATCCTCATCGTCCTCTTCTTCCTAATCGCCCTCGACTGGATCACCGGCATCTCCGCCGCCAAAAAAGACCAATCCTACTCCTCCGACTACGGCCTATCCCGAATCCCCCGCACCTTATTCCTCATGGCTCTACCAGCCGTAGCCAATCTCTTAGACCGCGTCATGGGCACCCCGGGCTTCTTATTCTACGGCGTCACCTTCGGCCTCATCTACCACACGTGGACAAGCCTGACAGCCAATGCCCACCGCGCGGGCTGGCCGATGCCCAAATCCGTCGAGAAATTAGTCAGCGCCGAAATCAAGGCAAAGGCAGAGCGTGCCAAACGAAAGGAGTCCTAGTAAACAATGAATATCACCGAGATGCTTCTGACCAACGTAAATTCTCGCCCCAAAAAGAAGATCGTTCCAAAAGGAGTCGTCATCCACTGGACGGCCAACGAGCGCAGCGGGGCAAATGCCACCGCAAACCGAAACTATTTCAACAAACCAACGACAGTAGCGAGCGCACACTACATCGTGGACGACAAGCAAATCATTCGCTGCCTGCCCGAGGACGAGATGGGCTACCACGTCGGGGCGCAGACTTATTCACAGGCCGCCTTGAACAAATTGAGCAACTATCCGAACAACTGCACGATTGGGATTGAAATGTGCGTCAATGCAAATGGAAGCTTTGCGAAAATGTACGAGCAAACAGTGGCGCTGACCGCGGATATCTTGAAGCGACATGGCTGGGGAGTCGAGCACCTGTGGCGTCATTACGACATTACGGGGAAAAACTGCCCAGCCTTTTTTGTCGTCAATACGACCGCACAAACCTATACAGGAATGCCAGCGAAGGACGCTTGGGCAAAGTTTCAACAGGATGTCCACAGGTTTCTCACAGCTTATCCACAAAAACCACAGCCTGATGTGGATAAGTGCACGGTTGAGCTGACACTTACTTCTACAGGCAAACTAATCGATGATGTATCCTATGTACCCATCCGTATGATTACGGAAGCAGTCGGTGGAGCAGTGGAATGGGAGCCTTCCACGCAAAAAGTGACCGTGAACGGACAGGAAGTCTCCTATGTAAACGACCAGGGAACTGCTTTTGCGAAAACAAGAGAGCTTGCCGCCTTACTTGGCCTGCAAGTGGAGTGGGACGAGCTGAGAAAAGCAGTCGTATTGAAGAAATAAAAGAAAAGCCGCAGATTCCGTCTGCGACTTTTCCTATACATACTTTTCCCATACATACTTTTACCCAATCCGAATCTGAATGATATCTGCTGCACTCAAGACAACACTTGGCTTCGTCTCCTGCTCATTTAGGCGAATTTGCCCTTCCTTGATCTTGCGGGCAATCTGGCTGCGGCTCCAGCCTTCTATCTGTTCGGACAGCAGCTTGTCGAGGCGGAAGCGGGCCTCTGTACTCTCTATACGAATCGTCACTTCCTGAACGCCCTTTTCCTGGTATTCAAGCAAGGGGAGGATAGGGAGCGGCGCGATCTCTTCACTGAACTCCGTATCTGGCACCTCTCGATGATCTGTAAAGGCTTTATAAATGGCCAACTTTTCGTTCCATGTATGATTTTTTTCGCATTTATAGATAGCGAAGCGATAGATGTTTTTGCCGTTAGCGTTGTGGCGGCGGATGTTGGTATCGAAAAAGAGAACGGTTCGCCCGCAATTGCTGCAATATCGCTGGACTGGCTGATTTTCATGATTTTCACGTAATACCCACGTATGCTCGATGGTATGCATGGTCCTTCACCTCGTATAAAAAGTGAAAGGAACGCACCTGCTATTTGGATGTCCTGTAGGGCAGGCCTGTTTTTGAACACAAAAAAACGGAGATTCCCCATAGCGAACCTCCGTTAGGATATACACCTACAGATTTCGTTACGTTCCTTTGTAATGGGAAAAAAGGGCAGACTGCACCTGTACGAAAAACCGTTTGTTTTCCGAAGGGCAAGCTATCCAGTTTTTTAGGCCATTACAAAGTAGTTGTTGGCATACGTAGTTACCGTACCTTTCCATCCAAATAGACGTGACACCAATATACCAGATAATGGGTCAGTTTCCAAGGGGAATTGTATTGTTGACGACAGGAGGACGAGTGGTTTTGACAAGTAGCTCCTTTCCCCTTACTATTCTTTTTTGCTAAAGTAGTAAAAATATTTAGTTAATTAACAGTAATGATAGTATAATGGGCTGGAAGGGGAGTTTGCCTATAATTCGGAGTGGGGATAGATGCCGATGGATGACTTGGCAGTATATTTGGACGAGCACGAGGCAGCGATCGTAAAAGAATTCAAGCGACGAATTGCCGTTTCGGACAGTGATCAATACAAGGGATTGATCCATCTGAATGGCCAAGCACTGTATCGTATGGTTATTGAATATTTTCGTTCGGAAATCACTCTTGAGGATATTAAAGAATTGGCTTACAAGGTCGCATATGAACGAAACCGGGCAGAGACCAACATTGGCGATTTTGTTTCCAACGTGTGCATGGGCCGGGAAATGGTTATCGATCTTCTCCAAAAAGGTCCGTTTACGCCTGCCACTTTAATGCCTGCCCTATTGAAAATAAACGAATGCTTTGATGTCTTTTTGGTACACGCTGTTTTCAAATACACTGACCTCAAAGACAACGATTTAGAAGAGAAGAAGCTATTTATCGAGCGTTCTCACAAAGACAGGCTCACGATTCTAGGGCAAATGGCATCCAGCTTCGTCCATGAATTCCGGAATCCGCTTACTTCCATTATGGGATTCTCGCGTTTGTTAAAAGAAGATTACCCGAACCTCCCTTACGTAGAGATTATTGAAAATGAGCTGCGGCAATTGAATTACCGGGTTTCGCAGTTTTTGCTGGTCTCGAAAAAGGGAGCGGTCTATAAGCAAATGGAGGTTTTTAGCGTATGGGAGTTGTTCGATGAGATTCTGTCCTTCCTCTATCCGAATATCGTTGACGTAAATGTGGATATCCAATGCAGTATCGATCCTACCTTTCAACTAAAAGGCTACAAGGATGAGATGAAGCAGGTGTTTATCAATATCATTTCGAATGCGCTGGATGCGTTACATAAAAAAACAGGCGATAAGGAGATCGTCATCGAGGTGTCCCAAACGCCTGACAGCTCCTTGATTACCGTGTCCAACAATGGATCGCCAATTCCACCTGACCTGCTCTCGGTTATTTTTGAACCGTTTTTCACGACGAAGGAGCTCGGTACTGGAATTGGCTTATATGTCTGCAAAGAAATCATTGAGCGGCATGGAGGAACGATTACGTGCGAATCTACTGATCTGCAAACGAAGTTTTCCATGCAATTTAAGCCCTGCGACACATGTACAAGTGGCTCGATGTCGATGAGCCATCATATCTAACGCTACAAAAAAAAAACGACCTATTCCTGAAGGCGCGCTCGAGAACAGACGTGCACCATGAATAGGTCATTTTTTGTGAAAAAAGACGTGACTGTTTATTTGCTAGCGTGAAGCGGCCTACGTGTTTGTCGTATGGTTTTGGAGATACGCTCCAGTTTGTTTACCATCCAGACCAGCATAAGCGCCAACAGACAACTACACCCGATAATCAGGAGTAAGTACAGCAGCGAGTACAACGTGTTTTCAAACAGCCAAGCGACCTCGCCGTATTTCGCAAACAAATAATCTTTGAACATGATCAAAAAAGCAGAGTGAAACAAGAAAATAAAATACGTCAGCCCTTTTCGAAACTTGATGTGCAAACGATCGACGCGTTCCAAAAAGAAGACCATGAGCACGAGAAACGACAAAAGCGTGGCGAAGACAAAAGTCAAATGCACAGCCACATACAGCTTGTTTGAGATAACAAAAAACAGCGCAGCCGCAGTAGAAACACCCGTCATCAGTGTCAGGATCGAGCGGTTGTTTCGCAAAAAGGAAAGGATCGATTCACGGTACCAATACAACACGTGCCCCATGTACAGGGTAAAAATCCAGCTCGGAAGCATATGACGCGTGGTGAGCCCGAACCAGCCCTGATGGATGAAGTTGATGTAGACGTACTGAATACCGAGCAGAATCCAAATGACATACAAAATGTTGCGCTTCGTGATCACATTACGAGACAGATAGGCAAAAACGTAATACTGACAAATCATAAACACAAAGTACAGATGGTCACCCGATTTGCCTAAAACAATGTTCGTAAAGTCTTGGGTAGTATGAGGCATCCCTTTTTTCAACAAGTAATGGTACAGGACACCAGATACTAAATAAGGGACAAAAATATACAGAAGCTTCCCTGAAAAAAACTCGCGAGCAGTAGGGCTCTTGGCTTCAAAAGAATAAGCAGTCAAATAACCGGTGGCGATCGTCAACAGGACAGTGCCGTAACGACTGATCTGATTGAGGGCCACGATCCAGAACGGATCTGTAAACGAAAGTGCAGAAGCCGTGAAATGACCGACTACAACGAGAAAACTTGAGAAGAGCTGGATGTAAAACAGAGATTTCAAGATTTTTGAATCTGTATACATTTCGATATTCTCCATTTCATCGTTTGTCGGCTGACGTTGTCGCTCAAACAATAAACTGTGAATGGTTTTATGATAATAAAGTTTTCTTTGATTCGTATTTGGACAGGGGAGGGGGATTCCGGAAAAAAGAAGAAAGCCACACCCGCGCGTGTAGCTTTCGCACGAGAATGGCCTTCATACATTATTTCGGATTCTTTTTCATTTCATCAATGGTCTCACTGACCACAAACGCCAAATCGTCATTGCCAAACAGTGACAATACACCGAGGAGAGTCGCATCAGGAATGTCCTCAGCTTCTTCTTTGGGAACGGTATTGTCCAGCATTTGAGCGAGTAACGTATTTTCCCCTTGAGCGGGATAAGCGCGGCGGTATAATTCGCGTGCATCGAGACCGTGATTCACACACCATTGGGCAAAAACGAGAATCATCATGCCCTCATCGCGCTGGTAGGCTTGAATCACTTGATCTTCCATCTCTTTTCGGTTCATGGGCATACTCCTCTAACATTCGTACGTCATGAGCCTATTGTAGAGAAGAGGAAGAATACCCGCAAGAAAAAAGAAAAGAAGGGCTCAAGAGTTTCGTTTGCTGCTGTGATTGGTTAGGACCGGTAGCATGCGCGTGTCTTTTACCATACGGGCATGGCAAAAAGGGCAGCTCGGGCTCTTATCAAAGGAAAAGTTATCTCTCATCCAGCACGTACAGCCCTCGTTACTGCACGTCCATACATCTGTTTCCTCTTCTTCGATTGGAACGACTGCTTTTTTTGAGAAATACACATGAACTCCTCCTTTGCAGGGCAAAAGTGCACAAAGTAACCTCTATTAATGTGTGATGGAAAGCGCATGAATATACCAAGATTTTCTTTGGCAGAAGATAAAAAAAGAGGCCACGCTTTCATCGACGCAGCCTCTTTTGTCCATTGCCATCTCTACTGTTCGTCGGGAATGTAGATCTGTCCCGTTCCTTCATGATTCGTGATGGCCAGCAAAATCGCTTTAGACAAGGTATCTGGATGATAAGGCTTGATCAGATAGCCAGTTGCTCCCAAATCAAATGCCTTTTTCTTTTCCTCAAAAGCACTGGAGATCACGATCGGAATGGTCCGTAAATCCGGGTTTTTGCGTATTTCCTCAATGACCTTCCAACCACTCTCGCCGTCCTTCAGGATAAGGTCAAGCACGACAGCATCCGGTCGCAACTCCTCGATTGCCGCTACTGCCTCAGACGCTGTAGAGAAGGAATTAACTCGGAAACCAGAGCTCGTTAACTCATCACGCAACAGCTCGGTTAAGTTCAAATCGTCCTCGATAACCACGACGTTTCCATTGCATTGACCAGTTGGAGAGACTGCCTCCTCCGTCCCGGCAAGATAGCCAGAGGATAAAACGTGCTCAGCCAGTGGAAGAGTAACCGTAAATGTACTGCCCTTGCCCGATTCGGACATAACAGCAACTTCACCATGATGCATATGGACGATCTCCCGAACAATGGCGAGACCCAGACCTGTACCGCCGATCGCGCGGCGATCCGAGTTATCTACACGGTAAAATTTGGTAAATAGGTGAGGGATGGCTTCGGAAGGAATGCCTAGCCCTTCATCTTGGACCTCCACGAGCAAGCGGTTCCCATCTTGTCGACAACTCACCCGGACATGGCCGCCATGCGGAGAGTACTTGACGGCATTACTGATCAGATTCACAAATACTTGACGCAGCTTGGCTTGGTCGCCATAAACAACGGTTTGCTCCGTTTGCAAATCGAGTTCGAATCTGTGGAGAGGGGATTGAACTTGATAAATTCCGAAAATATCCTGAATCACTTGATCAACCGCAACGTTCTCTAATTCATAAGACTGTCTCCCGGATTCCATGCGTTGCAAATCCAAGAAATCGTTGATTAGCGCGGTCAGGCGGGTCGCTTCTTGATAAATGGTCGCTAAGTACCGTTGTTGACGCTCGGGCTTGAGCTCCTTTTTTAACAGCAGCTCCGCAAAACCGAGCACACTGGCGAGAGGGGTACGCAGCTCATGACTGACCGTACTGACGAATTCCGATTTCATTTGGTCAATCTCGTATTCTTTGGTGAAATCACGGTAAACGAGCAAGGTACTCCATTTCTCCTGATTCCGGAACAGAGGCTCTGCATAGAGCTGAATATAACGTACTTGCGGTCCGGTCATCTGAAATACAATACTGCCTGAAGGAATGGTACCTTCATCTAAAACGACAGCTCTGACATACTGAATCAGCCGTTCGGGCTCTGAGGTTCGACTTTGCAGATGGGAGACAAACTGTTCCAAGTCAAATCCTTGCGAAGCGAGCTGGTTGTCGTAGGTCAATAGCTCACAGAAATTCCGGTTTACTTGCAGGGTTTCTCCATGAAGGTCGATGAGCTGAATGCCTTCTTGTACAGAATCGAGCATGTCCTGAGTCATTTTGCGCTGTCGCTCCGTCTCTTCAAACATCGCGAGCTTATCGAATGCCAAGGAAATCTGCTTGGCGATTCCGATGATGACTCGTAGCTCCTGATTCGTGAATTTTCGACTGATACGGGAGAGGATGATACATGCAACGATTGTTTGCTGGGCATCGAACACCGGGAGGTAAAGCTCAAATGTTTGTGACATTTCCTCCGTGTAGCCGCGCTCAGCGTCAGTACTTTCACGCATCAGGACATATGGCAGGCCCGTTTCTCTGATTCGCACGAACGGACCATCATCCAATCCTTTGCGCAATTGCTCCAGACCGTTCTGGGAAACGCCAAAGCTAGCTGCATCCCTGTCAGTGTTCAACATGACGATGACACCTTTATCGGCATCCATGACTTCAGTTATATTGCGAATGATACTGGACAGCAGCTCGCTTTTATCCAACGTATTCGACAAAGAGAGGATGAAGCGGTTTTTCTTTTCCAAATACCGTTCATTTTCCTCCATCTTGCCCAGTGCTTCTTGCAACTCTTCCTGCTGCATCATCAGTTCATCCTGCTGGGCTTGCAGCTCTTCGTTTTGCGCCATGAGAACTTCTTCTTTGGCTTGAATTTGCCTGATCAAATAGTCGAGGGAGCGGGAGAGCCTGCCGATTTCGTCAATCCTGTTCAAATCCTGCATAAGAGGCGTACCGCCATTGGCAAACTTCTCAGCATCTTCGGATAGACGAACCAACGGCCTGCCGATATCCCGTGTGGTTTGAATGGTGACTATCACCATGATCACCAGCACCATCAACACGTACACGATAAACCAGGTGCTTTGCTGAGACAGCTCCTGGAACAGTATTTGGTTTTTCGTATACAAAAGCTGATCGTGCTCTTCCTGATACCGCACGGCGTATGTAAGCAGGTTGTTCACTTCCTGATTCACGCCACTGGACGAAGCTTTTCGCAGGGATTCATAGTCTCCGTTCTTTGCATAGCTCGAAAAAGTAGGAAACCCATTGGCGAAAAAGTTCGTGAAGAATGATTCAACCGATGCGACTAGCTTTTGTTCCTCTTGATTGAGCGGCAGCTTTTTGAATGCTTCTACCGCTTGTTCCAGCTTCTTTTTCTCAAGGAATAGCTCATTGTACTCATATGGGCTCAAAAAAGCGTAATAACCCCTTGCGCGAAAAAAGATCTGGTTCGTGTGCTCAGCGATCTCTGCGACTAAATCTTGTTTTTGTTTGGCAGTGTGTATCGCCGTCTGATATTCGGTGAATGCGCTGTTATTCAAATAATGAATGATGCCTGCGCCCGCAATCATCAGTGTCAGAAAGAGAAGCATCATCGCCATGAAGCGACGCGTGATACTTTTTCTGATAAAAGCCCAGAACCCCGTCATGCGAGCATTTCCTCCACTTTCCGGACGAGATCCATCGGGCTAAAGGGCTTCGGCATGAAGTCATCAGCACCAGCTTCACGCATTTTCTCCTGTTCGGCATGTTGACTTTTTGCCGAGAGGATCAAGACCTTGACTGCCTTTTTATCGTCCATCTGTTTGAGCTGCTGCAATACTTCAAAGCCTGTCAGCTTTGGCATCATATAATCTAAAATAATTAAGTCGTACTCATTTTGACCGATTTTTTGCAGGGCTTCCTCTCCATCGCAAGCGATATCGAGCTCGTGTCCCTCGTCTTCGAGCGTGTCGCCGATCAACATGCGCAACACAGCTTCGTCTTCGGCCAGCATAATGGTTGCCATCTTGCTACCTCCTTACAGCATTCGCTTAACCAGTCGCGTAATGCGAGCCTCCAGTTCGCGTGTACGGAATGGCTTGGTCATATAGTCGTCAGCTCCGAGCTGAAGCGCGCGGACTATGTCTTGCTCTTCCGTACGACCTGTTAGCATAATCACCGTATATTTCTTGGCATTCGGCAAATTCCGGATTTTCCGGAGAACCTCGAGGCCATCCATCTGTGGCATCATCCCGTCTAAAATGACCAGATAAGGCTCTTGTCCCTGATGCCAGGTGGAGCCAAAGAAAGCTGCTCCTTCTTCGAAAGTCTGGATGTCGACGTGCATCCAACCGTTAAAACTGGTTTGGATGGAATCGGCAAGCATCACACGAATCATCGGATCGTCATCGATTATCGCGACCTTCAGTTTTACCTTAGGGGAGTCATGTGTCTCTGTGATTTGAGCGGTTTCAATCCGGCGCCGCCCTGCATTTTTGGCTGCATACAAAGCAGTGTCTGCAGCTTCTACCCAATACGTATACGGTCTATGAGGATCATCTACTTGTACGATGCCACCGGAAAAGCTCAAAGAAAACGTTCCTTCAGGAGCATCGAACGTAAGCGAACAAAAAGCAGAGAGCATTTGTTCCAGGCGTATCTTTCCTGTCTGTACAGTCGTACGCGGCATCAACAGGATAAATTCCTCTCCGCCGTATCGGAAT
Organism: Brevibacillus schisleri; assembly: GCF_055685845.1. Taxonomy (NCBI): domain Bacteria; kingdom Bacillati; phylum Bacillota; class Bacilli; order Caryophanales; family Paenibacillaceae; genus Brevibacillus; species Brevibacillus schisleri. The sequence goes on along the minus strand of NZ_JBVNDM010000001.1, from coordinate 5,724,805 downwards.
AATACATCCTGTTTTTCCGTGCTCTGCCCGATGAAAGCAGCAAAACGAGTCAGCACCTCGTCCCCGATCAGATGACCGTATGTATCATTGACCCCTTTGAAAAAATCGATATCTAAAAATGCCAATGAGAAGGGGGTGTTGGTTCGTTGGGCATCAGAAAGAAGCCGTTGGTATGTATCAACAAAAGAATTGCGATTGTTGACACCCGTTAGCTCGTCCAAAAACAAAATGCTGTTCATCCAGCGCTTCCGGCGAAGCTGGCGTTCAAGGCGTACAACCAGCTCTTCCATATCAAGCGGTTTGCACATGACGTCATCTGCGCCCAAACGATAGGCATTCAGACGGGTCTCCCGTCCGCAATCGATGCTGATAATGGTCGTAGGCACATATTGCTTCTTTATTTTTTCGCTAATCGTCTGTATCACTTGGAAGCCGCCCGTTTCCGGGATGTTCAAATCCAGAATGAAGCAGTCGGGGTTCATGTCGTGAAAATAGTCGAGAGCCATATGAGGATAGACCGTTGCGATGACAGACCAATTGTGGTTTTCTAAATATTCCTTTAGATACATAAGCAGGGTGACGTCATCGTCCAGGATGAGGACCAAAGGCTGTTGCTCACAAGGGGATTCCCGTTGGAGAGTGGGGTTCTCGATAAAAACTTCCTGTTCCGGCCGTTGTTCGTAACACAAGCTGATCAACTCGTGCAAAAACAATCGCCATTCACCGAGTGACCAATCCTTGGCCGGCATGTCATCCATTCGATCCAGGAGGATCTGAGACAGATCAGACAAGTCGGTCAAGCCAATTGTCCCGGATGTCCCCTTCAACGAATGGAGAAAGCGATATAGCTCTTCATGAGAGACGGGGGACTTCTGGGTATACCACGTCTCAATCTGTTTGTGAATATTCGTAAGAAGTGCATCTCTGTACTTGATCATGTCGTACGCCCCCCTGAGTTGGGATGGCGCAAGCGGTCGGATCACCTGCGCCCATTTGATCAAAACGTCTACGATTTGGTATGGTACATGTAGCAGGGAGGAGGAAGGGCTTATTGTTGAACGGAAAATCCTTCTTCAATCAGATACTGCTCCGCTTCTACGTACGATTCAAAGGAAGCTTCCAGGTTCATCCCGTGGTATACGTTCCACAACGCGTCTTCCTGTTGCAGCAAGAGCGTGCGGTTTTGCTTGTCGACCCATGTTTGCTCCAATTGTTCAGCTTCACCAGTCGCTTTTGGAGCTGGTTCACGTTTCACAGAGAGGGACTGGATCGAAGCCTCGACTACCTTGCGCAGCTCGTCCGCAGAGAAATCACGGATGTTGACATAACCCTTGTCGTCTTTTTGGTAGCCCTTCAAAAACGCCGCAAACACAAACCCGTTGCCGTTCGGATGCAGATGATAGACCACTGTCTTTTTATCATGAAGGCTTTCCTCATAATGAAAATTAACCCGTTTCAGGGAGACGTCATTCCGAGTCAGTTGTGGAAAAGATTCAATGATCGCTAGTTTTTCTTCAAAAGTAAGCATGGATTCCTCCGGTGAGATAGATTTGTTTGTAGATTATATCATAGGTGGGACATAGAACGAAAAAAGGAGAAGGGAAAAATGAACGGAAAAAATCGAAAAGACATCACAGCGGGTCTTGAGGTCGAGATTGTATTGAAACAGGACCAACGCACAGGCAAGCGCACCCGTGGAATCGTCAAGGATATCCTGACGAACTCTAGTACCCATCCGCATGGAATCAAGGTCCGTTTGACGGATGGACAAGTGGGGAGAGTGCAAGAGATCATCCGAAAAGGGGAGTAATCTTCTTCAGAAAAAACGGACAGACCCCATGGGCAACTGTCCGTTTTGCTTTTCATGAACGGTTCCGGTTTTGCAAATGCTCAATAGCTGGTACGGCGAAGCAAGCCAGACTCGATGGAAGTGCATCGAGTGAAAACCAGCGCATGTCTCCAATCGCCCCGCCTTCCTCTAAATTGCGTGCTTCTCCACCCAGGACCGTGACTTCGTAAATGACCGACACCCAATGCTCGGCACTTTCCGGGCGGATGGTTTCTGCGGTGCACAGCAGGGACTTTACCTCGACATCGAGATTGACTTCTTCTTTGATTTCCCGGATGACACTTGTCTCCAGTTGTTCATAGGGATCAACTTTTCCCCCGGGAATGCTCCATGTATTCTTCTCTGGATCTCTGTTTCGTAAAACCAGCAAAATCTCATTCTTGTCGTTTAGGATGACAGCTCCTACGCCCAATCTTGGTATAGCGATAGTAGTCGACATGGTTTCTCCTTCGATAGGCAGATTCGTTTCTTCTATTATAGCAAGATCAAATCGTAATCAGGACAAAACAAGAAACCGCCTGAAGAGACGGTTTCGAGAAATTCAGCAAAAACGTTAGCGGTAAGAATCATGGGTAGGGGCGAAGATATCCTCGGTTGATTCCCGCACCAAAATAAATGGCTCAATATTCCCCAATCCATGCAAGCATGTATTATGATGGGCGATGATTTGTTCCGCTGACAGTACCTGATTGTCCGATGTAGAATGCCCGTCTTTGACGAGCGTCACATCATAGCCGAGTGTCGTTGCTTTGCGGCAGGCGCTGTCGATACAATACTCGGTTTTGCACCCTGTGATAACAAGGTGGTTAATTCCGAGCGCTTGTAGCTTTTCGTGCAGGTCTGTTCCGTGAAACGAGTCAGTCGCTAATTTTTGAATCACTGTTTCTGATGGTAAAGGTGCGATCTCAGGGTGGATGGCAAAGTCGTCTGAACCGACTTCCCCGACATCCGCATCCTGAACGTACAGGACAGGAATCCCCTTGCTATAGGCGTCTTCTCTTACTTTTTTCAATGTTTGGACAAGTGTAGACGGCTGAAAAACAGGACCAAGTTGTCCTTCTATAATACCTACTTGCGCATCAATAATCAGTAGAGCTGTTTTCCGAATCAATCCATTTCCTCCTAGGTGAAAGGGGGTTAGCGTTGGTGTTCCCCTTTTTTGTTGTTTGGTACACGCACAGCTTTATAAGAACGTTGATTCCTGTCCTTTTTCATGACTGACCACTCCTTTCATCATAGAAGAGCGTGAATTCGCTCTGGATAATTGTACCACAAAAAGACTCGTTCCTATTGTCAGGAACGAGTCTTTTTCGATTGTGTACTTCTTATGATTCATTTTCCTTTTTCGGTACAAACTGAAAGATATCATGTGATTCGAAGGAGTCGATCAAACGGGACAGCCACAGATAATACTCCAACCCATTTTCAATACGCTTGATACTGAGGTCCACACGCTCGCTGATTTCTTCGGAAAGCTCTTCGGATTGCTGGAGCGCGCGAAGCTCAAGGAGCGACTTTTTCAAGGCGTGTGCATTATGTTCACAGGCGTGACGCCACTTCACGGAAAAGAGGTCGATGAAGTTCTGGTACCAATCCAGATTGACCTCGTAATGATCCTTCCGTGTCCCTTTTTTCCATATCTTTTCTACCATATTTAAGTCCATCAATGTGCGGACGCCAGTGCTCATACTGGTTTTGCTCATGCCCAGTGCTTCGCCCATCTCATCGAGTGTCATTGATTTGTCCTGAAAGAGCAATGTGCCATACAGCAGTCCCGTTGACATGGTGATTCCATACAGATCCATGTTGCGAGCAAGCGTTTCAATCACGCGTTCCTGAGCTTTTTCGAGGATTTTTTCCTGATTGGTATCCATTTTGAAAAAAGCAGCTCCTCTATCATAGTAACCTGACTAGAATTGTACGTCTCCAACTGCAAAAAGTAAATGGAGATGTTGTACAGTATATACGCGATAAACTGAGAATACAGGAAGTAAAGTACGTAAAGTTTTTTCTGAACGCTGAAAATGACGGATTATCATGCCTCACCCAGTTTGAGGTAAAAAAAATGGCTGGTTACAATTGTAAGGGTAAAGAACAGTCCGGATGCCGGGCGTAATAGTTGGAGGTGACCATATGCCCAAGATCAAAGTAGAGAATTTGACCAAAATCTTTGGACGCCAACCCCAACGCGCATTGTCCCAGGTGAAGCAGGGGAAGACCAAGCAAGAAATCTTGAAGGAAACGGGTCTTACCCTTGGGGTGAATCAAGCGAGTTTTGAGGTGCATGCAGGCGAAATTTTTGTCATCATGGGGCTTTCGGGAAGCGGGAAGTCGACCTTGGTTCGATTATTGAACCGGTTGATTGAACCTACAGAAGGCAAGATCCTGATTGACGGTACGGATATCGTCAGTATGAACACCGAGCAGTTACAGGATGTAAGAAGAAAGAAGCTGGGTATGGTATTTCAAAAGTTCGCTTTGTTCCCGCATAGGACAGTACTTGAAAATGCGGAGTACGGTCTGGAGATTCAAGGGATGCCAAAGGCCGAACGTGAGGCAAAAGCGAAAAAGTCACTCGCACTCGTCGGACTCAGTGGGTGGGAAGCAAGCTACCCGGATCAGCTGAGTGGCGGGATGCAGCAGCGTGTGGGCCTAGCCCGTGCACTCGCGAATGAACCCGATGTGCTGTTGATGGATGAGGCGTTCAGTGCCTTGGACCCGTTGATTCGCAAGGACATGCAGGATGAGCTGTTGGAACTGCAGAGCACCATGCAGAAGACCATTATTTTCATTACGCATGACCTTGACGAAGCATTGAAGATCGGGGATCGAATCGCTCTGATGAAAGACGGTGCGATCGTGCAGATCGGCTCGCCAGAAGAAATCATGACCAATCCAGCAAACGAATACGTAGAACGCTTCGTAGAGGATGTGGATCGTTCTAAGGTGTTGTCCGCTGAAAAAGTCATGAAACGAGCAGAGACGATCACACTGGACAGAGGGCCTCGCGTCGCACTCCAAATGATGCGTGAGCGCGGTGTATCAAGTCTGTACGTGGTGGACAAACGAAAAACATTACTGGGTGTGCTGACGGCAGACGCGGTAAATGGAGCCAAGGAAGCAGGACAGTCGCTGGAATCCGTGCTGCGAACAGAGGTACCAACAGTCGGACCGCAGACACTTCTCAATGAGATGTTTGACCTTGTTGCGTTTTCAGATATTCCTGTGGCGGTTATCGGGGAACAAAACCGTCTGTTGGGCGTGATTGTAAAAGGAGCCGTCCTGGGCGGATTGGCAGGAAAAGTAAATCAACAAGTTCCAGAGTCAACGATTGAAGAGGGGCAGGTGAATCCATCATGAGTCAAAATCAATTTTTTCCGAAGCTGCCGCTCGACAGTTGGGTAGAATCGATTGTAGATGGACTAGAAAAGAATTTGGGCTTCTTGTTCGACTTCCTATCAGCTGGAATCGGTGGAACCGTTGACTTGTTTTCGTGGATTCTAACAGGAATCCCGTTTTGGGCCCTGATCATTTTGTTTACGCTGCTGGCGTACCGTGCTGGCAAAGTGGCAATTGCTCTTTTTACCTTCATTGGACTTCTTCTGATTCAGAATTTGGGTTATTGGGAGCACTCAATGGAAACACTTGCGTTGGTATTGACGGCAGGGCTGATCTCGGTGATTATCGGGATTCCCGTCGGTATCTGGTGCGCGAAGAATGATTCTGTGCAAAAGGTCGTCACACCGATGCTTGATTTTATGCAGACGATGCCGGCGTTTGTGTACTTGATTCCAGCTATCTTTTTCTTTGGACTCGGTAAAGTACCGGGGGTTATCGCTTCTGTCATTTTTGCGATGCCACCGACGATTCGTCTGACCAACCTGGGAATTCGCCAAGTTCCTGCTGATCTGATCGAGGCTTCTGAAGCGTTCGGTTCTACCTACTGGCAAAAGCTGACGAAGGTACAGCTGCCGATTGCCAAGACGACAATGATGGCCGGGATTAACCAGAGCATTATGCTCGCTTTGTCCATGGTCGTGATTGCCTCCATGATTGGAGCGAAAGGCTTGGGAGCGGACGTGTATCGTGCCGTAACACAGATCAAGATCGGTGAAGGTTTTGAGGCGGGTCTGGCCATCGTTATTTTGGCGATTCTGCTGGATCGTCTCACGCAAAGTGTTGGAAAGAGAAAAAACGCGTAGGAGGGGTTTTCATGAAAATGAAAAAAGGCGCCTTGAAAGGGCTGGCAGTCGCACTCGGACTCAGTATGGTAATGGCAGGATGTTCAAACGCGGGAACACCGCAGGGAAATCAGCCTGCCGAGGGCAATACGGGTACGTCTGCACCGAATAGCGTTGGAGCACAAGTGGATCATAAAATTATCGGAATCGATCCTGGCGCTGGTCTGATGAAAGCGACGGAAAAAGCCATGAAAGACTACGATCTGAAAGATTGGGAACTGGTGGAGGGCTCCAGTGCAGCGATGACAGCAGCTCTGACGCAAGCCTACAAAGACAAAAAGCCAATTATCGTGACTGGCTGGACACCTCACTGGATGTTCTCTAAATTCCAAATGAAATACCTCGACGACCCGAAAGGCACTTTCGGGAAGGATGAGCAAATTCATACCATCGTGCGCAAAGGACTGAAGGAGGAGCAACCAAGTGCGTATGCGTTCCTCGACAAGTTTTCGTGGACACCTGCGGACATGGAAAAAGTGATGCTCGATATCGAGAGCGGCAAAAAGCCGGAAGAGGCAGCAGCCGAATGGGTGAAAAACAATGAGGCTACCGTCAACAAGTGGGTAGAAGGCATCCAGCCTGCAGAAGGTAAAAAATTGACGCTCGCCTATGTCGCGTGGGATTCGGAGATCGCCAGCACGAACGTGGTGAAAACGGTCCTGGAGCAAAAGCTGAAATACAAAGTGGAGCTTAGCCAAGTAGAAGCTGGACCAATGTGGGTCGGTGTATCGAACGGCGATGTGGATGGAATGGTAGCAGCTTGGCTGCCAACGACGCACGCAGACTACATGGAAAAGCTGGGGAAAGACGTAGAGGATCTCGGTCCGAACCTGCAAGGAACCAAGCTGGGATTGGCTGTTCCAACCTACATGGAGATTAACTCCATTGAAGATTTGAAGAAGTAACAGACTCAATACAGAAGGCACCGCTCACGATGGGGCGGTGCCTTTTTGCGTTTGTGTTACGGTAATGGGGTGCTTTCCATGACAGCGGGCCAAGTGTGCTGTTTGTCCAGCGTTGCAGGCTCTGGTGCGAATACCCGCAAAACGAGATTGAACTCACCCTCAGGGAGAGGCAGCCAGTTTCCTTCGTTACCTTTGGGCGGTTGCTGTTGCAAATACAGATCGAGGGAGCCATCGGGATTGTACGCAAGCGTTCCTGTATTGCTGCAAACCGATGCGCGATCAGCCGCTGTTTTGGCTAAAAACAACTGGTTGTCATAGACGTTGATCGACCAGAAAGCAGACGTCTTGGGAAGCTGTTCCTTTGTAAAATGCAACGTGTAGCTTTTGGTTCCCGAAAGTGGTTTTCCGGAGCCATCTGTCAATGCGCGATAATAAGCTTCCTCGCTCGGCACATTAGCCCCAATACCAGAATAGGCGATAAAGGAACGAGCGAGAAACTGGTTTCCATACGTGCCGATGGGGGAAAAGGAGCCCCAGCCATTACGGAAGGTGGCGTAGCTGGGAAAGCCATTTTGTACGATGGACGGAGCATCCTGTAAAGCACGCTGTAGGCCCGCAAGTTTGGCTGGACCGAGTGCGGAAGGATCAAATCCTTTTTGGACATCGATCCCGATTTGTGCGAACTGATCGAGCAAGACGCGATCACATTCGGGGGGAGGATTGCTCTGGATCCATTTCGTCATCACTTGGAAAAAAGAAAGGGTCGACAACACATCAGGGGGAAGCGCTTCGGGAACATGTGCCGTCTGCAATTTTGGGTGGACAGGGGCAATCGCGATTTGTTTTTCAAACGAGACTGCCTGCGGCAAATCAGCCTCATCCTTTACCTCGACACGACCAATGAGCCAGACGGTATTCGTAGGGGCATAGATCACAGGGATATGGGCTGGGGTAGGCCCTTTCCATTGTGGGCTTGCAATGATATATTGTCCGGCCTGCTGCTTGGTGGAACGATTGGAGACATTGCGAAACGTATTCGTGTATGCATCCAGGATTTGCACGGTATAATAGCGGTTTTGCGGATTGGCGGGGACAGTCAAGCGGACGGGTGTCTCCGACAAATCCAGCCATGCGCTCATATACAATGTATCGGAGTTCGGCGTCACGATATCCCGATAAGCTGGGGAAGCGAGTGTGTCCGCATAGTAAAACTGGTTGATCGGCGCCCGATTTTTGACCATGGCTTCCATCGTTTTGGCGGACATCACTAACGGATAGCCGTAGATGTATGCTTGAATGCCAAGCGAATAGGCAAGCCTCTCTTGTGATTGAAGAAACGTCTTCGATTGGAGGAGATGGGACTGTTGAACAGCTGGAGCGTTTGTTGTCGCTTTTGCAAAGGACAGGCCGGACAGGTGAAGCGTCATGCAAAGCATGGAAACGATCAGTGTCAGGCGCCTTTTTAATAACGGAAGCATAAAGCCCCTCCTCATTACCAGAAATGGGGTTCGCACTGGTAGTTTTCTTCACAAGAAAGGGGCTTTATGCAAATTGGACTGGAATATTTTATTCTTAATGCGGCTCCACAGAAATGGCAGGCGCTCGCCATTTTGGGCAGGTCGCATACAATGTCGATGCTCTCTGTAGCAATTCCCTATCACGCCATCGCTTGCCCACACACTGTATGCCAATAGGGAGACCTTGCTCATCAAAACCAATCGGCATCGTTACGACCGGACTTCCGGTTACATTAAACAGATTCGTATAAAAAGTCGTAGCGGCCCAGTAGTTTTGCGGGTTCTCGTCTACGTACAGTGGTTTGGTGTAAAGCGGCTTGTAGCCCCACATTTTCGACTTTTCCATATGTGGAAAAGCTGTTGTGCAACTAACCGGACACAAAAACACGTCACAGTCTGCCATAAATTGCTCGAAGCTGCGAATGAGCTGCTCCCGAATGGTTAAGACACGCATGTAGTTTTTGAACGTCAGCGGGATGAGCATGGTAGCCGTGGGAAGCTCGCGACAAATCGGCATCGTCATGAGATGAGCCAAACCGCGAATGAGTGGGGGTGTCGTAGAGTTTAACTCCGCGTCGATCATTTTCCCCCATGTTTCCCAAGCTTTGCGTACATCCAAAGGTGGTGCCGTGACTTGTTCTACATGCATACCTTGTTGCTCCAGCACTTTGACAAAGCGACGCAACTGATTGCGGATAGCTCGGCTCGTCGGGTAGCCGGGCAGCTCCTCCATCCAGCGAATGTGCAGGGGCTGCTCTTTGAGGGGAGGCGGCAACACTTGTGGTCCATGAGGCAGGCCAGCGTTGCCGTTTCCACCGCTAATGATGGAAAAGGCCACTTCCAGATCCTCGATTGATCGAGCGACGGGGCCATAGCAAGCAAGATGACGTGAGGAAGTGTAATCAGCGGTTCCTTCAAAACCGGGCATGTGTCCTCTTGACGGAACGGCTCCTTCTGTTGGCTTCAAGCTAAATACGCCGCAGAAATGAGCCGGAACACGCAACGAACCACCAATGTCACTGCCGATATCCAAATAGGAAAGCCCGGTAGCAACTGCGGCTGCCGATCCTCCGCTGCTCCCGCCTGTTGATCTCTCCAGATTCCATGGATTATTCGTCCGACCGTAAATATCATTGTTTGTTTGCATGTCCATCAGAAGCGGAGGGACATTCGTTTTGCCCAGGATGGTGGCTCCTGCCTGCTTCAGTCTGCTAACAACTGCTGAGTCGTGTTGCGGAATGTAGTCTTTGAGAGGTGGGAAACCAGAAGTAGTGGCGAGTCCTGCTGTGGCAAAAGAATCTTTGATTGTGATGGGTACCCCGTGAAGAGGCCCGCGATAGATGCCTTCCCCTATTTCTTTATCTGCTTGTTTGGCGGCTTCGAAAGCAGCTTTTTCATCATAGGCGACGATGGCGTTCACTTTGCCATTGAGGGAGTTGATTCGTTTAAAGATATGCCGGGTTGCTTCCTCGGCGCTTATTTTTCGCTCGCGAATCCAGGTGCCCAGCTCCGTTGCTGTCAAATAGGTCAGTTCATTCATTCGATTCACTCCTTTTCACACATCCAGCGTACGACAGGAAAAGGAGGAAAACTTGATCGAAAATGCGAACCGTTCCCGACTATTCTCGGGCTAGAACGGGTATATAAATGAAACAAAGAGAATCAGGATGGTCATTTCCGAGAAAGCGGTGATCGTAATATTCAAAATCGTATCGGGCATAAAGCTGGTCGGATGCGGATGCGTGTGTCATCCAGCTCCCGTATATGTATTGATACGTCAGCTTGAGATTTTGCACCGATCCTTTGTGAGGGAACACAAGATAACTTGATGCAGGCAATGTGAGCATTTCCAGACTGTCGATGTCAGCATGTTCCGATGCGGGCAGACTGGCGAAATACGTAAAGCTCAGCTCCAGCCCAAATGTATCTGGGTAGCGAAGGACACCATAACGCTTTTGCGTTGGCTGCCACCCCACTTGTTGCCCTAAGCGGCTCCAGCAACCGGTAATATCACGAACCGAAAAACTAAGGGAGTAGCAGCCTGCCAGGTCCAGTGCTTCGTGGGCAGGGACATAGAAGGGCTCAATCGACTGTCGCTGAATATTTTCTAAATACGGCAGCTCCATGCGCTCCAACATCATGTATCGCGGCATCTTACCAGATCGGCGAAGAGCAGAAGGAGGCAGGCCAAAGCGTTTGGTAAAGGCGCGAGTAAAGGCTTCGTGGGAATCAAAGCCATAGGTAAAGGCGACTTCTGTCACGCTCTTTTGTTCGAGCGACAGTGCTTTGGCAGCCTCCGTCAAGCGCCTCTTCGAAATGTACTGACCGACCGTTTCTCCTGTCACGTGAAAAAACAAGCGTTGAAAATGGTACTTGGAATATCCGGCGGCTGATGCCACTTCATCGAGAGTGACTTTTTCCGTTAACTGCTTCTCGATAAACGAGAGGGCATACGTTATTTGCTCCATATAGTTCATGACGTCACCTGAAAAAGGAAATATGATCTTTTTTAGGATACCATATGCCTTGACCTGATTTTTTTGTAAAAAAGCCAGAATGCCAAAGAATAGGGAGAGAATACAATGAAGTAGGACAACATTATTGGAGGTAGCCGTGGAGCAGCATTTGGATCTTTTTTTGATGAAATATGGATATGTCGGCATCTTTTTTTCGCTCACGCTTGGTGTTGTGGGGCTCCCCATACCCGATGAGGTACTGATGACGTACGCCGGTTATGCGGTTTCTCGCGGTGTCTTGCACATGCCGTTAACAATACTGAGCGCTTTTTTGGGAGCGGCAGTAGGGATTACGGTCAGCTATACCATCGCGTGGAAGTGGGGGCTGCCGTTGCTTATGAAGGTTGGACCGTACTTGCATATTACGCCGAAAAAAATAGAGTCAACCCAAAAGCTGTTTGCCAAGTACGGTCCATACCTGTTGCTTATTGGCTATTTTTTGCCTGGCGTCCGCCATATTACCGCCTATTTGGCAGGAGTCTCTACGATGGGGTTTCGACGATTCGCTTTATTTGCTTACGCCGGCGCATTCCTGTGGAGTGTCACTTTTTTACTGTTGGGACGGGCGCTTGAGAAAGAGTGGCTCAAGGTCGTCGTTTATATACGTCATTATGGCATTACATTTTTGCTAATCGGTTCGGCGGTTGGCATGATGGTTTATATTTGGATGAGATACAGGCGTGACACCAAAGCATAGGAACAAGCAATTAGTTCCTTTTGATCGCCATGCTATCTTTTACCAAGCGGACAAATTCTAACTGTTCCTCTCCAGTGGCTGTGGCTTCCGCCAGTTTGAGTACATCGGCAAGGGAGCTTCTTTCGGCATGCGGACTCTCTCGCAATATTTCCCCGTATTCTGCTACAGCAGCAAGGAACGTCACATCAGGAGACAAGGTATTTTGCACCTTCACGGGCTCAGAGATTTCCTCTACTTTTTGGGAAGAGGCATGATGATAGCGCACGCGAACCGTCCCGAGCTCTTCATGGACAGGGGAAGCTAGCTTCACTTCATAAAGAGCGGTCACGCTATGGCCAGCTCCGATCTCGCCCGCATCTGTCTTGTCGTTGCGAAAATCTTCGTCGCGGACATCGCGGTTCTCATAACCGATCAAGCGATACGAGTCTACCTTCTTAGGGTCGAATTCCACCTGAATTTTTACGTCCCGGGCGATCGTTTGGAGGGTGCCTGTCAAAGATTCCGTAAAAATGCGGCGTGCCTCGGAAAACGTATCGATGTAGGCGTAGCTGCCTTCTCCTTTATTCGCTAATTGCTCCATCATGACATCATTATAATTACCCATGCCGAAGCCAAAGGAGCTCAAGTAAATGTCTTTTCGCGCATAGTCCTCGATCGAACGCAAAATTCCCTCAGCTCCTGTTTCTCCTACATTGGCCACGCCATCGGAGCATAAAATCACCCTGTTAATGGCAGTAGGCTTGAAGGAACGGGCTGCCATTTCATAACCGAGCACCAGTCCTTGTTCCGCATTGGTGGAGCCTTCGGGTTGCAGTTCATCGATGGCTGATAAAATCGCCTGTTTGTCTTCGGTAGAGGTTGGAGGCAAAAGAACGCGTCCCTCTGATCCATAGACGACGATCCCTACTGAATCTGTAGGTTGGAGTTGACCGACAAGAACATGTAAGCTTTTTTTCACCAGCTCTAGTCGGTTTTCCTGATTCATCGAGCCAGATACATCAATGACAAAGACGAGATGAGCGGGCTTCCGCTCTTTTGGGCTTAATTCCTTTCCTTTGATCCCGATGCGCACTATTTGAAGATTTTTTTGAAACGGAGAGGGGCCACTATCGGCCTGAATCGCAAATGTCTGATTGGTCGGCGCCGGATACGAAGTGGGGAAGAAGTTGATGAATTCCTCCACCCGAACGGCCTCTGCTGGCGGGAGATTCCCGTCTTTTATAAAATGGCGCATTATGGTGTAGGAGGCGGTGTCCACATCTGCGGCAAAAGTAGACAGGCGGTCCTTCGCCGTAGAGACAAATTGGTTGGTGCCGTAATCTTTGAAGTACATGTCCTTGGGGAGGGGATCGCCCGATTTTTTCAGGGCGTAATCAGCTAGTTGGCTGGGAGGACTTGGACTGGAGGCTACCTGATTGTTTTGGCCTTGCTCAACAGATGCTGCTGGTTTGTCTCCACTTTCGCTTCTTGATACGAACTGCTCGCTCGAGCTGCATCCGATCAAGGATGTGACCAATAGGGTGATGCCACTGGCTTTCATGATTTTTCTCATCTTTTGTGATTCCCCCTTTGCCTATGTGACGTGGTAAAAAAAGGAATGTTACATAAGGAGGAGAAGTAGGCTTGTTCGCAACAAGAGCTTCACCCGCAACAACAGCCAGGATCAAGTCTGTTGCACCCGTTGCCCCTGTTCCCCCTCCATTCGCTCCCGTGGCTCCCGTTGGTCCTGTGAGACTAGCAATAAACGATGCTGTTAATACGGGATTCAGCTTATTGTTTAGCAGGATCCCTTTCTTTCTTGCTCCTTATTCAATCTTCTTGTAATATTAGGAAATATTTGTGGTGTGACGGTCGCTCTAGTCAATGGAAATCCATCATGGAAAGAGGTAGATTGCTGCAAAAATCAATCAAACAAGAGAGGTTATGAAATGAATCTAGCCATTCAAGTAACGCAAAATCAACTGATGGATGTACTGCTAAACGTTGCAGTAGCTCGTCCCGTATTTATTTGGGGCGCACCGGGTATCGGCAAGTCGTCTCTCGTCGAGGCGTTTGCCGAGCAGGTGGGCCTACCTTGCGTATCGTTATTGGGTAGTCAGCTGGCACCTGAGGATATTATTGGTGTCCCGCAGATCGTAGATGGGAAAAGCAGATTTTGCCCACCTGCACAAATTGCGCGAGAAGAGCCGTACTGCTTGTTTCTTGACGAATTGAATGCATGCTCGCAAGAAGTGCAAAAGGCGTTTTACAGTCTCATTCATGAGCGGAGAATCGGGGATTACCATCTGCCAGAAGGTTCCATTGTGATTGGAGCAGGTAACCGCGCGCAGGATAGCGCGATTGTCAAACCGATGTCGTCTGCTCTGATCAACCGAATGTTCCATGTTCAATTGCTCGTTTCGTATGAACAATGGATGAATTGGGCGTACAGCAACGGCATCCATTCCTACGTGCTGCAATTTTTGGAGGTGCGCCCGGACTATTTGTGGTCGCAGCCACCGAAGAGCGAGGAACCGTTTTCTACTCCGCGTTCCTGGCACATGCTCTCTGATGCCCTGAACGAATTCGGTGAGAACTTGACGACAGAGATGGTGGGGATACTGGCCTACGGATGCTTGACGCCCCAGCATGCGGCTCAATTTCGGGCTTTTCACAAGAACATTCAGGGCAAATACCAGCTCAACCGTATTTTGGAGGGAGAGGCTTCTTTCCCGACGGCTCCAGAGGATCGAGACGTACTGTATTTTCTGGCGGATTCTTTCCGTTCGCAGATCAAAAAAGAACTGCCAGCGGATAAAGTCTCCGTGGGGGAACAGCATAAACGGTTTGCACACCGAGCGAAAGCTCTCTTGAAGGAGCTCTCATCCATCTCACTGGAAATGGCGCAAATGGTAGTGGCGCGGCACGAGGATGGCGACGGATTGCCAGACTGGTTCGTTGTGGAGGTCATTCGTGATTTACCGCGATTGGCCATGGACAGGAAGGGCAAATAGCCAATGGCCAGAGGAGTTCAAAACGACCCGGCGAAGCAAAACTACGAACAGGCCGTCCATTTTTTGAGTCATCACCCGATGTTTGGTCCGCTGTCATCGCGAGCGCACTTTATTCGTTCCGAGCGAAGTATTTGTCCGGATAATGGTTGGGTAGTTGTGACCCGGGAAGGCAGCTTGTACGCGCATCCGAAGCGCAGAGGGGAAGTCGGGGAATGGATTTATGTTCTCGCACATGCGCTGTTGCATTTAGGCTTCGGACATTTTGTGGAAAAAGAGCAGCCGATTTTGTGGAACATCGCATGCGATTGTTATATTACGCGTTTTTTAAGAGACATGAAGCTGGGGAAGCCTCCTGCTGAAATGGCCTTTGAGCTGGATAAATCGGGAAAGAGCGAAGAAGAACTGTATGACTGGTTCGTGGAGCATGGGGTGCCGGAGCATTTGAAGCTGTTTGGAACGGGCGGGGAAAAACAGGCAGATATGCTTCTCGCGGATAAATATGCTCGGTACACCTACAACCGAGATGTGAAGTGGGAGCGTCTCTTGGGGATCGGCCTGGCGCAAGCGGTGCAAAGTGCTGTCAGCGTAGCGGGCGGCTATTCCGATGCTCTCGGGAATGAAGAGAACCAGCTGTCCGAGGCACAAAAGGCCAAACGCTGGTTCATCAATCATTATCCATTGCTGGCTTCCTTAGCGAGTCATTTCACGATTATCGAGGATTCACAGATCTGTCAGCGGCTGCAAATCTCGGTGGCAGCCATTGATGTAACAGCCAACGAAATCTTCATCAATCCTGCGGCTGGCTTGGATGAAGAGGAATGCAAATTCGTGATGGCACACGAGCTCTTGCACGCAGGGCTTCGCCATCATGAGCGATGCCAAGGCCGCGATCCGTATTACTGGAATGTTAGCTGCGATTACGTGATCAATCAATGGCTGATGGAGCTTGGTGTCGGACGTTTTCCGCAAATTGGCGGACTGTACGACCCAGACTTGAAGGGACTTTCGGCAGAGGCCATCTACGATCGAATCGTGACGGACATGCGTACGTATCGCAAGCTTTACACTTTACGAGGAATCGGCATGGGCGATATTCTGGATGGCAACGATCCGCGTTTTTGGGAAAAGGGTCCGGGAACGACGCTGGATGACTTTTATCGCAGTGCGATGTCGCAAGGCTTGATTTACCACCAGGAGCGGGGACGAGGACTTTTGCCTGCGGGTTTGGTAGAAGAGATTCGCGCCTTGGGGCAACCGCCGATCCCATGGGATGTTCAGCTTGCCCGTTGGTTCGACGAGCATTTTCCGCCGTTGGAAAAGAGTCGCACGTTTGCAAGGGCAAGCCGCAGACAGTCCTCTACACCCGACATTGCCCGTCCTGCCTGGAGCTTTCGGGAAACGGATCGGCTGGCACGCACGTTTGGCGTCGTGATCGATACATCCGGCTCGATGGATACCAAGCTGCTCGGAAAAGCATTGGGGGCAATCGCGAGCTACAGTGAAGCGCGAGATGTTCCGTATGCGCGCGTGGTCTTTTGTGATGCGCAGGCGCATGATGCGGGCTACCTTTCTCCCGAGGACATTGCAGGTCGCGTCAAAGTAAAAGGACGCGGAGGAACGATTCTGCAGCCGGGTATTGACATGCTGGAGAGAGCAACCGATTTTCCGAAGGACGGACCGATTTTGATCATTACCGATGGGGAATGTGATCGGATCAAAGTAACTCGTAGTCATGCCATCATGCTGCCGAAGGGGAGTAACCTGCCGTTCGTGGCGCGAGGACCGGTATTTCGGATGGAATAGCAGTGTTGAAGAAGGCTCCGTATCGATGCGGAGCCTTTTTCACGATCTTTTTACAAGGAAAGGGTAGGAAAAGCGATAAAATAGTTTGTATGATGAAGCGGAAAGCAAAAGAGGTGTACAGCGAATTGAAGAATAATCTTCGAGAAGAAGCAGGGCACCAAAAAAGTAGTTGGAAGTCTGTGATGGAAGTTCTGCTCGTTTCTGCCAAGCTGGGTGTGATCTCATTCGGCGGTCCCATCGCGCATCTCGGTTATTTTCACAATGAATACATTCGACGTAGAAAATGGATGGATGAGCAAAGCTACGCAGACTTGGTTGCTCTTTGTCAGTTCCTCCCTGGCCCCGCAAGCAGCCAGGTGGGAATCGGAATTGGCATCATGCGAGCCGGATTATGGGGAGGGGTTGCTGCGTGGATCGGCTTCACTCTGCCGTCAGTTTTGGCGCTCCTGATATTTGCGTTCACGTTACAGGGAGTGGACAGTGGCAGTGCTTCTTGGATTCACGGTCTAAAATTAGTAGCTGTCGCGATTGTCGCTCATGCCGTATGGGGGATGGGACAAAAGCTGGCCCCGGATCGAACACGGGTGACGATTGCGATCACCGCTGCTGCCATCACGTTGTTGTGGCATTCTGCATGGAGTCAGGTCACAGTCATGATTCTAGCGGGAATAACAGGATTGCTTTTCTTCCGGCAGCCAAACGTTTCGGATTTCCCTGAATTTCGTGTGCCGATCAGTCGTGCACTAGCCATTGCGTGCTGGATCGTTTTCTTCGGACTTTTGCTTGTGCTACCCATCCTCCGAGAGAGTACAGGCGTACCCTTACTTGCGTTGTTTGAAAGCTTTTACCGTGCAGGCTCACTTGTTTTTGGCGGAGGTCATGTCGTATTGCCTTTGCTAGAGAGGGAAGTGATCCCGACAGGCTGGGTAACGCAAGAAGCTTTTCTGACAGGCTACGGGGCTACACAAGCAGTACCGGGTCCATTATTTACATTTGCCGCTTATTTGGGAGCATTGATTGCAGGAGGAGTCGGTGCAATAGTGGCTACTATAGCCATTTTTCTACCGGCCTTTTTACTCGTCATCGGCGCATTGCCGTTTTGGAATTCCTTAAGGAGAAATTCCAAAATCCAGGGATTGCTGGTAGGTGTGAATGCAGCAGTCGTCGGTATTTTACTCGCAGCCTTGTACGATCCGATTTGGACAAGTACCATTCTTGCCCCGATGGATTTTATCGTAGCGGCTATTTTGTTTATCATGCTGGAGCACTGGAAGCTGCCGCCATGGCTCGTCGTGGTTACGGGGGCTTTATACGGTCTATTGTAAAAGGTCTCAAATGAACCAATAAAGCTGGTGAGAAGAAAAAGCACAGAGCTCGTAGACTGAACTACTCCCCTAGAAATAGACAGTATTTAAAAAGAGCCTGTTGCAAATTAAGCAGCAATGAGATGATTCCTGGTTTCATCAGGAGTCATCTTTTTTAATGTCCACTGATAACGCTCTGAATTGTAATAGGTTACATATTCGTTGACGCGTTGACGCAACTCTTGAAGTGAAACACAGTCCTTATATTCGAGTTCGTCTTTCATATGACCGAAGAACGATTCCATTGAAGCGTTGTCCCAGCAGTTACCTTTGCGAGACATCGACTGCTTAAAACCAGCCTCAGCAATAAGGCGCCTCGTTGTAAGATGAGTGTAGTGCATTCCTTGATCCGAATGAAAAATAGCATCAGGATGGACGTTACCGTCCAATCGTTTGATTAATAAGTCTAGTGTCCGTTTCACTAGTGATAACTCCAATGTCGAAGACAGATAGTGTGCCAAAATCTGTTTGGTCGCCCCATCTTTTACGCAAGACAAATATGCCCATTGACCAGTACCATAGCGCAAATAAGTAATGTCAGTAAGTAGAACCTTCTCGGGTATACCTTGATCAAACTGACGTTTAAGTAGGTTTGGGCATGTGCGGTGTTCCTGAGTAGCCTTGGCCATTTTTCGATACGGATTCGCTTTCCGAATAAGAGTGACTAGCTTAAACTTTTGCATAAGACGACGAATCTTTTTATGATTCATCACGACACCGTTCATTCGCTCCAATCTCATTTTAATGACCAGCACTCCTGCTCTCCCTTTTCGAGTTTCGAAATGCTCCTTGATGAGCAGGAAGTCTCGTTCGTCGGCTTCTTCTCGAATTTGTCGCTGTTCCTCAGCACTACACCAGCGATAATAGCCACTTGAGCTCACTTCAGCAATCTGGCATAGATAACGGGTTACACGCTTCAAGCCATGTTTACGAAGAACTATGCTAATAAGCTGAAAGCGCTCGGGAGACGATAACGTCTTATTGGTTTGTCTTTCGAGCGCTTCTAGCTTTTTTAAAAGTTCGTTCTCTGCTTCCAGAAGCCTAATTCGTGCTTCAGCACGTCTCAGTTTTTCTTTTGCTGATAATTCTCCCTCTGACTTTCTACCGGTGCTCCCCTTGCCTCTGCGCTCCTCAATTAATCCAGCTTCACCAAAAGTCGTACATACTTTTCTCCATCGATGTAAGCATTTTTTTGGTGTATGACGACCCATTATTTCTAAGGGGAAACCTGCCTGAAGAAATATCTCAATCGGCGTTTGTCCCTCTCGATATGCCTGTACAGCGGTAAATTTGAACATAGGAGAATACGTGATGTTTTTCCCTGTTACTCGAAGTACATTTTGATTTTTTTCTAACATATGTATCTCATGTTCCGTAAAACTTATTCTGTTTTTACTCATCTAACATATCCCCACTCATTTCTCGTTAATGATGATTAAAACACAAAAAACCGTTAGACGGTCACTTTTTTCAAAGTGTCCATCTAACGGGTAGTAGTTCAGACCTTGACAACGCCTGCCCAGTCGGAACTTCAAAAAGGGGACCCGCTTGTCGAACACTTCATCCTTGAGAAACTTCCGCCCGTAGGGTGGCTTTGGCTCGACGGTCCCCTTTTTGAAGTGGAGACGGCCAGTGAATCCCCCAGCTGGCGTGTCAGAGTCGAAGAGACCTGTGCTTTTTCTTCTCCTCCACTATGTTGACTCAAGCCAAAATGCCCTTTAGGTTTGCCAACTATCTTTGTAACCCTTATAATACTGAATAAAAGTTCAGTATTGTTGGATGGGAAGTTGGTGAAGAACCGTTGAATAAAAAGAAGCAGCAAACAGAGCAGACCAAGAAGAAGATAGCGGATGCGTCCAGAATCTTATTTATGCAAAAAGGCTACAAGGCCACATCAATAGAAGATATAGTGAAAGCTACTGGGTACAGCGGCGGCAACATTTATTATCATTTCAAGAGCAAGGAAGGGCTGTTTTTACATCTAATTGAAGCTTGGAACCGCGAATGGGAAGAGCAATGGCTGGCCAAGGAACAGCTCTATACGAGCTCGATCGATAAATTGTATGGAATGGCTGAACATTTTGCGACCGATTTTATGAACCATCCGCTGACCAAGGCTGCTGATGAATTTTTCGACATGTTGGAGAAGCCTTCGGATGTGGAGGAGCGTATCAACGAAATGATCCAAGGCTATATTGACTTTAATCAACAGTTGCTCCAGAAGGGGATCGATAACGGCGAATTTGAAATCACGAATGTAACCGGAGTCGCCATTATCTTGGACAGTCTGATGTTTGGTTTAAATCAACATTCGCGCCGAATGGAACGAGAGGAAGCGCTGGAAACTTTTCGGTTAGCGATGGATGTGTTTTTATTTGGAATTGCCAAACCGTCCCGCTAGCTTTTTTTACGCGACTATCTAGAATGGATATTCAGTATTTAGGTAACGGATTGGAGGGATAGGAAATGGCTTTATTATTAAAAAATCAGGGAGCCTTATTGATTCTGATGTTCAATATTTTCCTTGTCTTTACGGGGATCGGGCTTGTTATACCGATTATGCCAAAGTACATGGAGAGTTTGGGAATTACCGGGGGGACTATCGGTCTGTTAGTTGCAGCCTTTTCGCTGACGCAGCTTCTTTTTTCCCCCATTGCCGGGCGATGGGCCGATTCGTTCGGAAGAAAAAAGATCATTGTGATCGGCTTGGTCGTATTTGCTATTTCGGAAGTGATGTTTGGAATAGCGAATTCTCCAGTCCTGCTGTTTGTTTCTAGGTTGTTAGGCGGGATTAGTGCCGCACTGATTATGCCGGCCGTAATGGCGTACTCAGCAGATATTACAACGAATGAAGAACGAGCGGCCGGTATGGGATATATTACGGCAGCGATTACTACTGGTTTTATTATCGGTCCAGGCATTGGAGGATACATTGCGGAATTTGGTATTCGCGTACCTTTTTATTCGGCAGGAATTGCGGGATTGATTGCTGCGTGCATCACGTTGTTGATTCTCAAAGAATCGAAACCTACGGAAGAATCATTAGCTGACTCTTCTTCAAGTGAAAAACAACGAAGCAGTCTTCTCTCCCAGTTAATGTACTCCTATCGAGAGCCTTATTTTTTCAGTTTGATCATTGTGTTTGTCATGTCTTTCGGACTGGCTAATTTTGAAACGATCTTTTCCTTGTTTGTCGACCACAAGTTTGGATTTGAGCCGAAAGATATCGCGTTTATCATTACATTTGGGTCAATAGCAGGCGCAGTGGTTCAGCTTACTGCCTTTAGCTGGATCATGAATCGCTTTGGCGAGAAAAGGGTCATTTCGATCTGTCTGCTCTTTGCTGGATTGTTTATTATCCTGACGCTTTTTGTTCACGGATTTTGGATGATTTTTGCCGTTACCTTTATCGTATTTCTGGCGATCGATATTTTGCGACCGGCCATCAGTACCCAAATGTCGATGCTTGCAAAGGATCAACAGGGGTATGTTGCTGGCCTTAACTCAGCCTTTACCAGTCTTGGCAATATCGCAGGTCCTATCGTAGCTGGCTTTTTATTCGATATCGATATCAACTATCCATACGGGCTAGCGTGTCTGATTTTGCTTATCTGTTTCGTCTTATCATTAGGAGTGAAAAACCGCAACCTGAAGGATGTCAAAACGGCTTCCAGTCAAGCATCCATTCACGGATGAGGAAACACGAAGACCAGTCCATTGGGGCTGGCCTTTTTGTATTCACCGGACATAGCCATATCCAGGATATTTGACTACTGGCCATTTATCCTTGCGCAGGGCATCCAGCAATTCAGGACCTACACACAGGTTGGAAGCGACAAGTTCATGCGGGGTGAGTGCCATCCATTGATTCAGCGACACATCGACAAAGCGGTCGCTCTTGAACATTTCCAAAAACCACACTGTTTCCGTCCCGGTATTTTGGATATAATGCCCCGTCGCAAAAGGAACGTAACCGACATCACCTGCTTGGTAATCAAAGGTTCGAGCGTTTCCATTTCCGGTAAAAACGGTCATGCGTGCTTGGCCTGAAATGTAATATTGCCACTCGTCGTTATTGGGATGCCAATGTAGCTCTCTCATGGCACCGGGACGTAGCTCTACGAGTGCTGCCGCGATTGCTTTGGAGATCGGAAAGTTGCGTGAATCGACGATGCGCACACTGCCGCCAGGTGTGATCAGTGGGCGTTGCGCAAGTAGGCGGTGGGTAAAGGGAAGGGGGACGGTTCCGTAAGGGGATTCCACTTCATCTGCTTCGATGGAACCCGGAACCTCGTCTTGATAAATGTACACTTGCTCGCAAGGAATGTCGGCAAAGGCAGATTCAGGTACACCAAAATTCGCGGAAAGCACATCTGTTGGCGTATGAGCAAACCAATCGGAGATCGATAGCGTATTCAGATCGGAAAAATGCCCATCGTCGAAAACGAGCAAAAACTCGCAGCCTTCCTCAAGTCCCTGAATCGAGTGGGGGATGCCGGGAGGGAAATACCACAGATCGCCTTTGCCGATATCTGCGATAAAATTCCGTCCGCGTTGGTCAACGGACGTAATTCGTGCACGACCGAGTAGCATGTAAGCCCATTCCGCCTGCTGATGCCAGTGCAGCTCGCGCACACCGCCTGGCGTCAGGCTCATGTTTACACCCGCAAGTGTAGTGGCGATTGGCAGCTCGTGAATGGTGACTTCCCGGGACCAACCACCATGATTTAACGTCATGAAGGCATCTGAAAAGGAAAATTTCAGATTGGGCAGCAAGCCTGCATCTGTGATGGGAGGAACGAGCATATTCGGATTTTGCCGATCACGCATGACATTCCGCGGGCCGAGATCGACCCATCCGGTCCCGTCTCTCCTCATCGGTTGAGGAATTTGATTCCCTTTGTCTGGCGGATTCATTCGGGGCAACCTCCTTGTCGTACTTCATCCACTAACCATGCCTATGCATCGACTTGCCCGTTATGCATCCAAGCCGTTCTATCGTTTCTATGGGTGATTCTGTATAATTTTAGGAGTGATTGACAAATTGACAATAGTAGGATGGGAATAAAGATGAATAAGATTCCAAACGAGCAATGGTTAGCACGATATGAGCAAAAAAAACAGATGTTAGAGCCCCAAGTTGATTTACACGCCTACTTCACATCAACGGAGATCAGTGGGAAACCAATCAACTTGCTTTCTTTGGGGGATATTACGATCCCCACTGGAGACATCATCGTTCGTGATCCGCTTGCGTATCTGGAGAGAAATAGTGCCCCGTATTTTCGGAAAGTCCCTACAGGAACCTTCCCATTAACCGTTTGTGTGGTAACAGTCGAAGAAGATCATTATCGCTATGCAGCTGCTAAGGTGGAGTTCACAGATAAAACTCCTCAAAAATTTACAGAAGCCCTCATCGGAGACGAGAATCTCGAAAATCTAGAGGAAGGTGAATATTTTGGCTTTAACGTAGATGCAGGCCTTGCTACTGTGGTAGATGTCAAAACGAGAGATGCTTATCTGGATTTTTATGATAGCTGGAAAAAGGAGAATCCAGACGGCAATATTTACGATGGATATTTTGCAGATGTTTTTGCACAAAGTTACAAAGACCATCCAAAATATCAAAGAAGCGCTGGAGATTATATCAATTGGAGGATACCAGGCATCGATTTATCGATTCCGATGATTCAGACGGGATTTGGAGACGGAGCCTATCCTGTCTATTTTGGGATAGATGAAAACGGTCAAATCTGCCAGATGGTGATTCAATTTATTTGCATTGAGCTTGCATTTGGAGAGGATGACAGTGAAGACGAGGATCATGCATAAATAAAGGAGCCCATGAGAGATTCTTGTAACACGAATCACTCATGGGCATTGTTTGGGCAAGAAAGCCTCTCACCAATCCTTTTTGGAAACGGTGCCTTGCTTATCTTTCTTTGGAAAAAGAAAATAGCTGGCTGTAAACAACAGATCAACCCCCAGAACAACGGTCCATAGCCGGAGAATTTGCCATAAAGCGGCAGTTCGTTCTGCATCATCGATAAAGTAGATGGTCCCCGCTAAGAGAGCCGCCCCAATTACATAGGAGAAGAGATGCCTAAACCAGCTTTTGGCGTAATATTTGGCATACTCCATGCCGTACAACTTGGGTTTAGGCGTACCTTGCTTCGTGACGTATTGCTGAAATTTTTCATCCGCCCATTGAATCATGCTTTTCCCAAACGCAAGCGATACCCCGATATAAACGGCAGCAAGCGCATGCGGAATCGTTGCGGTAGCTCCACGATACAAATCCACGCTCGTGACGACGAGCAAAACCACATCAACAATAGGCGTCAGGGCGAGAAGAAAAAGCCCAGCCTTTTTTTGTTTGAGCACATACCTTGTGAAAAGGCCAAGTACAATGACCACCCAAAATGCGATTTCGCATGCGACAATCATCCATGCAACAAAATTCACTATACAAGTCCCCTTTTCGGAAGTTTCTTCTCCTGCATGAGGAGTTTTTTTATCATACATCTGTGCTAGCAAAAAGAATTTTACCATCGGCTCTTAAATAATACAACTGTATTGTTAAGGGTTGCTTGCCTTTTGCAAAGCTTGTTAAAATACAGCTATGCCAAAAATAATCGATCATGAGAAAAGAAGAGAACAAATAGCAGAAGCAACGTGGCGTGTCATTGTCGAGCAAGGAATGGAGGGGGCGACGGTAAGGGGCATTGCAAAAGAAGCAGGAATTTCATTAGGTGCTCTGCGACATTACTTCGCAACACAGGATGAACTGCTGATGTATGCTATGCAGCTCGTAAAAGAAAGGGCGACAGCTCGGATTGCTGAAATCGCCGCCAATGAAGAATGGGCACCAAAAGAGAGAGTCACGAAAATTTTTCTAGAGCTTCTCCCTACGAATCAAGAAAAGATGGTTGAAATGGAAGTGTGGTTTGCTTTTACGGTGTACTTCCGACACAAGAGAGAAGGCTTTGATGCACAGCACGACGGGATCTATGCCAGCGTCCGCAAGCTGTTGGACTCTGCTGATCAAATGAATCTATTACGCAAAGGGCTAGACAAAGAGATGGAAACAGAGAAGCTCTATGCCGTCATCGATGGTCTGGCGCTGCATGCCTATCTCGAACCACAGCGTGTCGATGGGGAACGGATTACGAAAGTGTTGGAGCATCATCTTGCATCCTTGTTTCATGAAAGGACGTAACACATACAAATATTTTCATAAAAAAAGCAATCGGATCAAGGAGAGGTTGATCTGATTGCTTTTTTTCGTCGGCACGCACATTGTGGGAATACTGCCTTAAACTCGACTTTAGCATATGTGGATCTTTATTCCATGTTTACATGCCGAACGTCCATTCGTAAAATGGTAGCAAGAAGGTGACGAAAATGAATGTGAAAAAAAATATCGCAGCCATATTGGATCACATAAAAACAGACGAACGATTTCGGGATAACATTGCGCATTGGAGGGTCATTCCTGCCCGTGAAGCAAAGTCCGTTCCATTTCCAAGTGAGCTGGACGGACGAATTCGAGATGCCCTAACGAATAGAGGCATTCCCTCTTTATACACGCATCAAGAAACGTCTTTTCGCCATGTGCGCGCAGGTAAACACATCGTTGCGGTTACGCCCACAGCCTCTGGTAAAAGCATGTGCTATCATTTGCCGATCCTCCAGACGTTATCGGAAGACACCCAAGCACGGGCTCTTTACTTGTTCCCCACCAAGGCTTTGGCGCAGGATCAAAAGTCCGAGCTGCACGAGCTGATTACGGAAATGGGACTCTCCATCAAATCCGAAACGTATGATGGTGATACACCTGCAAATATCCGGCAGATGGTACGCAAGGCAGGAAATATCGTCATCACCAACCCAGACATGCTGCACTCCGCTATTTTGCCCCATCACACCAAGTGGGTGTCCTTTTTCGAGCATCTCAAATACATCGTCATTGACGAGCTGCATACATATCGTGGCGTTTTTGGCAGCCATGTCGCCAACGTCATTCGGCGATTGAAGCGCATTTGCGCTTTTTATGGGAGCCACCCGCAATTTATTTGCACATCAGCGACCATCGCCAACCCGAAGCAATTGGCCGAAGCCCTGACAGAAGAAGAGGTAGAGCTGGTCAACAACAATGGTGCTCCGTCTGGCATCAAGCATTTCCTTTTCTACAACCCGCCTGTGGTTAACAAGCAGCTCAATATTAGACGCAGTGCCACTTTGGAGGCGCGAGACATTACTGAGCAGTTTTTGACTAATGGCATTCAGACGATTCTGTTTGCGAGAAGCCGTGTACGTGTAGAGATTTTGCTCACGTATTTGCAGGAGCTGATTCGCCGCAAGCTTGGGCCAAAAACGATCCAAGGGTATCGTGGCGGCTATTTGCCGAGCCAGCGCAGAGAGATCGAACGCGGCTTGCGCAATGGCGACATTATGGGCGTGGTCAGCACCAATGCCCTGGAGCTTGGGGTAGACATCGGACAGCTTCAGGCATGTGTCATTACTGGCTATCCTGGCTCGGTCGCAAGCACATGGCAGCAGGCAGGACGGGCAGGAAGACGGCAGGGGGAATCCGTCGTCGTTATGGTCGGCAGCTCCACGCCATTGGATCAGTATGTGATCGCCAATCCGGAGTACTTTTTCGACCGCAGTCCGGAAACAGCCCGGATCAATCCCGATAACCTGATTATTTTGGTGGACCATCTCAAATGTGCAGCATACGAGCTGCCGTTTCGGGAGGGAGATACATTCGGACGTGCGGAAATCGTGGAAATTCTGGAATTCTTGACCGAGGAGCAGGTCCTTCATTACTCTCGGGGCAAGTGGTTCTGGATGAACGATTCATTCCCGGCCCATAACATCAGTCTGCGGTCAGCTTCGCAAGAAAATGTCGTGATCATCGACATCAGTGAACGGGGAAATGAGCGTGTCATCGGGGAAATGGACCGTTTTAGCTCCATGACGCTTTTGCATGACGAGGCCATTTACCTGCATCAGGGGACGCAATTCCAGGTGGAAAAGCTGGACTACGAGGAAAAGAAGGCGTATGTCCGGGAAGTGCAGGTCGATTATTACACGGACGCCAATCTGGCTGTTTCGCTGAAGGTTTTAGAGCAAGATCAGTCCCGTCGTCATGCGCAGAGCACGTTGGCTTATGGAGAAGTGGCTGTGAATGCGATGGCGACGATCTTTAAGAAAATTAAGTTTGAGACGCATGAAAACATTGGCTCGGGACCGATTCATTTGCCGGAAGAGGAGCTGCATACAAATGCGGCGTGGATCGGCTTTTCTGAAGCGTTGCTCGGTGAGATCGGGACTGAGGATGTGGAGCGTGGCTTGGTCGGTTTGGCGCATGTGTTGCAGCACGTTGCTCCGCTGTTTGTCATGTGCGACCCGATGGACCTGCACGTGATACCGCAACGAAAGGCTGTTCATTCTCAGGAGCCGACGATTTTTCTGTACGACCGTTATCCGGGAGGCATCGGCTTGAGCGAGCAAGTGTATAAGGAAATGGAGACGATTTTGACCCAAGCAGAGCGGATGATTGTCTCTTGCCCTTGTGAGTCAGGCTGTCCATCTTGTGTTGGAGCGACAGATGACGGCAGCAAGGGGCTAGCCATGACCTTACTGAGAATCGCTCAGGGGGGAAGTACTTATGTCTCTTAAATCCAAGCTGCAACGGATGAAGGGACATCTCTCGCTGGAAACGGACAAAGCGGTAGCGCCAGCAGTCGAACCGGAAACGCCCATTCGCAAGAAAGAGCCAGAGGAAGAGACGAGGGCGGCTGTACCAGCGGAAAGCAATGCCGAGCTACAGATACCTTTTGCCGACAAGTGGAAGGAAATGCAGGCATCGCCCTACATCTGGGATGACGAGTACGTCATGATTCGCGAGGTTCGCTATCCGATCGATCAGCAGCATGGTGCTTACACCTTTTCCGAGTTGCATGAGGCGATCCGTATGTGGGAAGCGGCTGGTCGAGAGCATCCGCTGTCCGCTGCGGGCAGGAAGCCAGAAGACTTACTGTTTTTCGATACGGAGACGACAGGGCTGTCAGGGGGGGCAGGCAATGCGATTTTTCTTTTGGGGTACAGTCGTTTCGAGGGGGAGCACGTTGTGGTGCGCCAGCATTTTCTCCCGGGCCCGCATGCAGAGGTGACTTTGTACCAATCGTTTTTGGAGCAAGCACAGAAGTCCTCGCATCTGGTGACCTTTAACGGAAAGTCCTTTGACTGGCCGCAGGTGCGGACGAGGCATACACTGGTGCGCGATCAAGTGCCTGCTTTGCCTACCTTTGGTCATTTTGACCTTTTGCACGGGGCGAGGAGACTGTGGAGGGCGGAGCTGGAATCGTGCCGATTGGGAATCATCGAGCAGGAAAAGCTGGATGTATTTCGCGAGGATGATTTGCCCGGTTATTTGGCACCGGTGCGGTATTTCGACTTTTTGCATGCCCAAGACCCTGATGTCATCGAAGGCGTGCTACGGCATAACGAGACGGACGTCCTGTCTCTGATCACGATGTATATTCACATGACACGGCTATTGGTAGGGCAAGGGAGTGCAACGGTATCCTTCGAGGAAAGCTACGAAATTGCCAGATGGTACGACGCGCTTGGAGATCAAGGGGCCGCTATGGCAGGCTATCGCCTCGTCGCAGACAGTGAGCATGCGTGGAGTAACCGGGCCAAGCTCGCCATCGGTCATTTGTACAAAAAGCAAAAGGATTGGTACAAAGCCCTATCCGTTTGGGAGTCGTGCATTCAGTCCACCGGATATGTCCCGGAAGAGGTGTATATTGAGGCTGCCAAGCTGTATGAACACCAGCTGAAGGATTGGGAGAAGGCTTTACATTATACGAAGCAAGCGTATGAGCAGTGGAAGAAGCGCGGAAGTCTGTTGCGAAACAGGTCCAAGGCCGACGCTGAGGCGTATCAAAAGCGAATCGATCGGTTGGAGGGGAAGCTTCGCGGAAACGAAGCGGAAGAAGAGAGCTTGTTGTCGGGATTTTTAGATTGGGAGGATGAGTAACCATCTGGGGGGATTGGGATGAGGCACATTGTCTTGCTTCTGATGGTGTTTCTACTTCTGGGTGGTTGCTCCGCTAATGATGACTGGGTGCATACGTTTACGGGGGAGAGCGATAATTGGATCGTGGTCATGGAGATCAAGCCAATTGAGAGTGAACACACGACAGTTGCCTACCCATTTTATTTGTCAAAGAAAATGGAGAATCAAGTAACGAAGCTGTATGCCGAAGCCGATCTAGTCAACGGGAGTAGGGCTAGCAACCTCAATCAAATTGATCTGGAAGAGATCAATGAAAAGAAGCAGCTACTGCTTTTTCAGGAGTACCCGAATCTCCTCTCACCCGATTTTCCTGGAAAAGATACGCCGAAAGAGCAGCTCGAATACTACTTCTCAGATTTGAAAATGAATCTAAAATGGACAGACGAACGGGGAGAGCATCAAGAACAAATCATGCTGAAATTAAAAACAGCTCCCTGAATATGGGAGGATGAAAAATGATTTTCAAAGACCTACAGCATGCTTGGAACCCAAGTCCAGAGGAAATTAGAGCATGGGCATACAGTAATGAAAAGATCCCTGAGCAAGATTGGGAGTTGGCAGTAACGAGTTTTGAGACCATACCGATGATTTGTGCATTTATTGACGATGAAAAATGCACGCACACTTCTTTTTTTCTTAGTAGTCTCTACGTTTTTACTGGGATATCGTTCGGTCAGGAGTAACGGAAGACATAGTTAGTTTATATGAGTTAGTAGATCATGTAACCAAAACTGCTAAATCAGAACAACTGAAAAACTGGGACGAACGTTCTAAGCACCTGATCAAGCACCCAAAAGAATATGATTACGACTATTGGGGGCTAGGGTC
>NZ_JBVNDM010000001.1:5207500-5690000 GCF_055685845.1 Brevibacillus schisleri | reverse complement strand
CGGGATGGACGCACCGCTGGTGCACCAGTTGTCACGCCAGTGGCACAGCTGGGTAGCTATGTGCGGACGGGATAAGCGCTGAAAGCATCTAAGCGTGAAGCCCCCTCCAAGATGAGACTTCCCACAGCGCAAGCTGGTAAGACCCCTCATAGACGATGAGGTTGATAGGTTCGGTGTGGAAGCGCGGTAACGCGTGGAGCTGACGAATACTAATCGGTCGAGGACTTATCCACACACTTAGCAACTGATCATGCAGATCCAGTTTTGAATGAATGAAGAAGCCATTCCTTTAAGGAATGGTTTTTTTTATGCAATGTTGACAACAACGAAACCAACATAATAATATAACCTTACGTAAAAATTTAATTTTACGGAGGGCTGATTGATGGAAATTTCAAAGGGAGTCGAAATGCTTCATCTGGATTTTCAAGGGAATATCATTCATCCCATTCTGTTGTGGGATCAAGACATGGCTGTTTTAATAGACACCGGATTCCCTGGACAAATGGAAGATTTACGCGTAGCCATGGAAAAGACAGGGGTGCCGTTCGACATACTAAAAGCTGTGATTTTGACGCATCAGGATGTGGATCACATCGGCAGTCTCCCAGAGATTTTGCAGGAGGGCGGGGATCAGGTTCACGTTTATGCACACGAACTGGATAAGCCGTATATTCAGGGGGAAATCCCACTTTTAAAAGACGGACACGTTGAGAATCCACCGAAGGGCAGAGTGGATCATACCGTGAGTGACGGTCAGGAACTGCCGTTTTGCGGTGGGATTCGCGTCATCCATACTCCTGGGCACACTCCTGGTCATATCAGCCTGTATCTAAAGCAAAGCAAGATCCTCATTGCCGGGGACTCGATGTACAGTGTAAACGGGTTTCTCGAAGGCATTCATGCCCCGACCACACCAGATATGAATGCAGCTAGACTCTCGTTGAAAAAGTATGTAGACTTCGACATTGCATCTGTGGTTTGTTACCACGGTGGACTAAGCAATGGAAATGTGAAGGATAGGATCGTAGAACTTAGTCAGGGGTTAAGTTAACAGGCAGTTATTCAGATTCGAGTGATAATCATCAAGCTTCGGCATGAACGCGCCGAGGCTTTTTAGCATGTAGTCAAGGGACAATACACTGATTTTTCCAGTCACGCTAAAGTAAAGGACTTTGTTGACAGGACACCAAAAGGTGTCGTATTATCAATGTGACACTAATTGGTGTCCAATCAGGAATTAGTCATTTAGAAAGTTTCGGACATGAATAAGTTTCACTTGAAACCATGATGAGGGGGAAACGAATGGGTCAAATTAACGGTGCAGAAACAATCGCGAAAGCCGAAACCAAGCCCCAAGGAAAAATGATTGCTTATTGGTCAGTCACATTACTACTCGTAGTAGCTCTTTTGTTAAGTGGTATTGGTCAGCTGATGCAATTTGGGGGAAACATCGAGTTAGTGACGAATCTTGGTTACCCGCTATACATTTTGACCATTCTCGGGATTTGGAAAGTGCTTGGAGCCATTGCTCTCGTCATCCCGGGTTTCCCTCGGCTTAAAGAATGGGTTCACGCTGGTATCTTCTTTTTAATGACTGGTGCGGCTTTATCTCACGCACATACGCTGCGCTAAATATCGTCTCGTGGGCGCTGGTCCGATGAGCCGTAAACTTTAGGGAGGTTGCAGAAATTAATAGCTGTCCCCACCATCCTACAGAAGATCAGATTTTGGAGGGAGTGTTGTGAGCGAGAACAACCTGTCACGGGATGTGTTTGATGCGATTGCAGATCCAACCAGGCGTCGACTGATTCGCCTGTTAGCAGAGGCAGAGGAGATGCCGCTTCATGAATTAACGGCACAGTTTCAAATGGGGCGTACAGCGGTATCCAAGCATTTGACAATCTTGAAAGAGGCCGGACTGGTACTTGACCGAAAAGTAGGCAGAGAAACGCGATTTAGGCTAAACGCCGCCCCACTTAGAGAAATTCAAGATTGGTTAGCTTTCTATACGCAGTTCTGGAGTACGAATATGTTGCGCTTAAACCAATTTTTAGAGGAGGAAGAAGAATGAGTTTAACATTATCCCTGGATTTTCAGTACAAGACATCGATGGAGAAGCTCTGGTCCGCTTTAACCGATGCAAACAAGCTTACCAAGTGGATGGTCAACGTCCACACCGGACAGGCGATGGAAAATGATTTTAAACCCGTCATCGGACACCACTTTCAGTTTCGGACTCAGCCAACCGAATATTGGGATGGAATTGTTAGCGGTGAAGTGCTAATCGTGGAAGAACCACACCGGTTGTCCTATACTTGGTGCAGTGGGGGAGAGAAGCACACGGTCACCTGGACGTTGCAGGATTTAGGGAACGGAAAGATTAACCTTCATCTTGAACAAACCGGAATCTCAAATGCTCAAGCACTGGGTGGAGCCAAGTATGGCTGGAGCAATTGGTGCGGCGAGCTTGAAAAGGTATTGGAGCAATAATCGCATACCCTCAAAAAACGGCAGCCAGTTTCATTGGCTGCCGTAATTTTTAACCAGGAAAATGTCCACCCGTTAATCCGTTATCATAACCGAAGGAGTAGCCGTTCGCACGAAGATGATTGCATCAAAAGCCTTTACTGGAACCATCTGCAACGTATACATCTTCTCCATTTTTCCATACCAGCTACTAAAAACATCACCAATTGCACTGATGGACTGCGCTTTATTCAGATAGGTGTAAAAATCCTGATGCTGCTGTGCCTTGCCAAAATCAAGGAATCCATCCGCCATGCCTGTCTGTGCAAACAAAACAGCTAGCCGATCTTTGCCACTATTTATTACAGTAAATGCTTTGCGCTCATTGGTAGTGGCGTCCTTTGCGAGGAAGGTGCTTTCGTAGAATTCACTTCCGATTGCGTAATAGTGGTCCCCCAAGGCTTTTGCGAGATGTGCCCCCATGCAGGTTGTCAGTCCTGCGGAAGTGGAGGTCTTTTCAATGTGTCCATTATGTCCGGCGATGAACAGGTTATTGCGACCGTAATGTTTCTTTTCAAAGGATAGAATCCACATCACTTTGTCCGCCATATAGTGATCACGGGTGTTGCCATAGTTCGTGTTTGTTCCGCGCAGTGTAGCGTTTTGCTTGATGGATTCTGCGAAGGCAGTAGCCAGCTCATATTCTTTCACAGAGCTTTTCGCGATGTAGGCGGATTGGTTTTGTTTCATCTGCTCCATCAAGCTTTTTATGTGGGTGAGCGCTTCTTGTACGAGGGCGATCTTTTGATCGTACACCGTCTGATCATTCAGATTCGTAAGCAGCTTCTCATACTTGGTTGCGAGTGTCGGATCAACTTTTTTCAAATAGGCGAATAGCCCGCTTTTGTTATGGTCATAACGTTGCATGTCAAATCCATAGAAATGAATTTGATCTTTGGCATCCCGTTGCTCATTAAAGGTGCGCATCCAAGAGAGAAGGGCGGCCATTTCTTCTGTATGGTAAATCGTAAATCCAATGGCTTTTGCGGCATCCTTCGCAGTTCCGCTGCCACCTAAGATGTATTCATTGACCTTTTGTCCACCGCCAAAATCACCTTCGATGGCAAATACGCGATAACCTTGTTTTTCTACCAAATGCTTAAAAATATCTAACTTCAGCGTAGTGAATTGCTTATTGCCATGTGTAGCTTCTCCAAACCCGATGATGGTTTTTGCGGGAAGTTCCATTTTTGAAACAGGGACAAGTGTAGATTGCAAGGACTGCTGCAAGGTGTTAGCTGATGCAGATTGGAAACCCGTCAATACACTCAGCACGATGAACAAGCTTAGGGTGATCAGGAGTTTTCTTTTCATATCAATCTCTCTTTCTTGAAGGGATTACTGTGAAACAAGTGGATTTTCTTACCATTTACATAATTATACTCCTTCTTGATCTTATTTACCTACAGTGAATTCTATTCTGTGGAGTCCCAGCCAACATGTAAAAACGCACCTGTGTTGGATGATCTCCCGGTGCGTTTTCCATTTGCTATTTCAAATACTTCGCCCGATACTCATCTGCCAGCATGGACATGAGAATGGAGTCGTGATAGGCATGGTTGTAATAAAGCGCTTGTCGCTGTACGCCTTCCCGTTGAAAGCCGAGCTTTTCATACGTGTGGATGGCGCGTTCGTTAAAGGCGAATACATTTAGCTCGATGCGGTGCAGATTGAGGATGCCAAAACCATAATCGAGCATCAGCAGAAGGGCTTCGCTTCCGTAGCCTTTGCCTTGATAGGCATTTTGATCAATAGAAATTCGGATAAAGGCGTTGCGATTATTCCGATCGATATCCCCGATTTGGACGTCGCCAATTACCTGATCATTTTCACACAGACAGATCAATAAGAGGACACTGGAGGAGTCTTGGCCTTTGTTTTCTATGTACTGGTGGATTTGCTCGCGTGTGAAATGTTTTTGTGTACCAGTTAGCATACGCGTTTCCTTGCTGAACAAGGAGCGGAAGTATAATTCAGTATCTTCCGTGCCAATTGGTCGCAAAAAGACACGTTCTCCTTCCAAAAAGCGAACCGCTGCACTTGCATTCTCGTGGGGTGTCATAGACATAATCGTTGTCCTCCTGTTCGTTCAAAACTTCTTTTTCTTAGGATAACGAACAGGTGTATACTTGAAAATGTGCAGTTTTATAAAAATGAAAAGGACAGATGGAAGGGGAAATCGAGATGCTCTTGACCCCAAATTGGCAGGAAAACGACAATGATCCGCAATACGTACAGCTATATGCCTATTTGAAAAAGGAGATCGTTGCAGGACGCTTGGCGGTGAGTAGCAAGCTGCCATCCGTTCGAAAGCTGGCTGACCTGCTGGGCTTGAGCACGACACCTGTGGAAATGGCATACCAGCAGCTGTTGGCGGAAGGTTTTATCCAGAGCAAACCGCGCAGTGGGTACTTTGTGGAGATATTGCCTGATCCAGAGGTGAAGCCAGGTGCTGATCCGAGCATACGAACCATCAAGCGGCCCATACTGCGTGACGAGCGGGAATACGTCTATGACTTTCATCTCTCCCGCAATGATTTTTCGTTATTTCCAACCATGATTTGGCGGCGTTTGTACAATGAGACACTTCACATAGAGCAGCAGGAGAATCTTTTTTATGGAGATCCGCAAGGGGAGGCTGGACTTAGGAGCCAAATCGCTGACTACTTGCGCAGGTACAGGGGCGTTGCTTGTTCACCGAGTCAAGTGGTGATTGGGGCGGACCAATTTGGCTTGCTGTCCTTGATCTGTTTGATGGTAAAGCCGCAGTTCCAACGCATCGGCGTAGAAAATCCGGGGTATTTGCTGTTCGCCAATACGTTTCGCCAGCATGGTTACGACGTGGTGCCGATCTCACTGACAGAGGATGGAATTAATGTCAGGGAGCTATATGAGTCGGAGGTTCGGTTGGCTGCCGTTTCTTCAGCTAATCAATACCCACGTGGGATGATCATGCCTATATCCAGGCGACTGCAATTGCTCGAATGGGCCAAAAGCGTGGGAGGGTACATCATCGAAGACGATTATGACGGAGAGTTTCGCTACCATGGCAGACCGATTCCGTCTATGCAAGGCTTGCTTCCGCATGCGAATGTCATATATATGGGGAGCTTTGCGCAGGTATTGGCGCCTGCACTAGGCATTTGGTACATGGTCTTGCCAGAATCTCTGCTGGATACGTACTACAATCTGCTGCGCGAGACATTGCTGGAACCATCCTCATCCCGACTGCATCAGCGGACGATGGAAGCCTTTATGGAAAAAGGATACTTCGAAAAGCATGTCCGTAAAATGCGCAAGCTGTACCGTAAAAAGCATGATGCGCTGCTAGTGGCTGTGCACAAGCATTTTGGCGAAAGAGCGACAGTCATCGGATCGGATGCAGGCTTTCACGTCTTACTGAGGGTAAACAGCGAGCGAAGCGAGGAGGAGTTGAAAAAGCTGGCGATTCAGGCAGGTGTGAGAGCCTCGTCCGCATCGTTTACATGGCTGGTGCCACCCAACCCCTTGCCAAAAGAGTTTTTTCTCGGCTTCGCGGGCATTCCTTTGGAAAAAATCGATTCTGGTATCGAGGCACTGAGCCAAGCGTGGTTTGGCGATTGTTGACAAGTCATGCGTATGCCGTTATGCTAAGAGTACCTTTTGGAAAATATGAAAAACAAAATATTTTCCTTGTTTTCGAAAGGGGGCAAGAGCATGCAGGAGCGTATCCTACAATGCGCCTATCATGAGATTGAGACCAAGGGCGTCCGTTTTACGATGTCCGATTTAGCTCGGCGAGCAGGCGTTAGCACCAAGACGTTGTATGCGAGCTTTCCATCGAAAGAAGCCTTGATTACTAAGGTCATTGAAGAAAACATTGAGGATTTGCGTAAAGCGGAAGATCAGATTTTGCACGATCCTGACCTCGATTTGGTAGAGAAGATGCGGCAGCTCCTGACACTGGTCCCGAACAACTTCTCACGAACGGATCTGCGCGTGTGGTATGAGCTGAAGCGCTACTATCCCGAGCAATGGAAGCTGATCGACGAGTTCAATCAACAGGAGTGGGAGCATGTTCGAATCATTCTGGAGCAAGGGGTAGAGGAAGGCGTGTTTCGTCGTATCCAGCTTCCGATCTTGATCCAGATGTATACCGGAACGCTCAACCAGCTAATTGATCAACAGTTAGCGAACCAGCATCAAGTGACGATTGGCGAAGCGCTGGATGCCGTCATCGATATTTTACTAGGCGGCATCGTAGATTCTTCGTCTTCAAACAAGTAAGTGGGAGGAACATAATGAGTTGGGTCTATCTATTAATGGCCATTTTACTAGAGGTGGCTGGAACAACATCCATGAAGCTGTCTGACGGCCTGAGCAAGCCTGTCCCCAGTGTGATGATGTTTATCTTTTATATTTTGTGCTTCTCGTCGCTGAGCCTGGCGCTCAAGGAAATGGAGGTCGGGACTGCGTATGCCATCTGGTCGGGTCTTGGCACAGCAATCATCGCGGTCATTGGTGTGGTGATCTTTAAGGATGCCTTCACTGTCAAAAAAGTAATTGCTGTCGGACTGATCATCGTGGGTTGTGTGCTGTTGAATCTGGGAGACACTTCTCATGCGCAACCTTCCAAAGATACAGGGGTAGCTGAGGCGAAATGAGTGAGAAAAATGTGAGGACCATGCTCGTGTTCTTTTGGGTCACCGATGTGGCTTTTGTCGCATACTGGCTCATTACATTTTTGGAGCTTCTCCCCGTGGAATATTTGTATCAGGATTACTACAACCCCCATTTGCTTGCATGGAACCTGTCCTTTTTTCCATTGGATATCTTCATTTCCATCACGGGCTTTGCCAGTCTGTACGCCTATCGCAGAGGACGGCACATCTGGAAGCCGCTCGCCATGCTGTCACTTGTTTTGACGTCCTGCTCGGGTTTGCAGGCAATCGCTTTTTGGGCGTTCAAGGCAGATTTTGATTGGTCCTGGTGGATTCCAAACCTGTACCTGCTGATTTACCCGTTATTCTTTTTGCCGGGCTTGATGCGAGAACTGGCAAAAGTGAAGGAAAGGGATTCTTGACAAGTTTTGAGCCGTGGCTATATAGTAAGTCTTAAGTTAATAGTGCTGTGGAGATTGGGAGATCAGCTAATATTTGCAAAGTGAGGGCATTTGCTCTTGCGTTGCGAGTATTAGCTTTTTTATTTTCTTGCCAGTCAAACCACACAGAAGTTGGCGAATTGTAAGCGCTTTACGGGAGTTGTTTTACAATTTTCCCAAAAGGGGAGGATGGGGCATGTCTATTTATGTAGGGGAATTGATCGGGACAATGATCTTGATCATTTTGGGGGCAGGTGTTTGCGCCGGACAGAACTTGAAAAAGGCATATTCCCAAAACGGCGGTTGGATTGTGATTACGCTGGGCTGGGGACTGGCAGTTGCGTGCGGAGCGTATGCAGTAGGAAGCATTAGCGGAGCGCACTTGAATCCGGCACTTACCATTGCACTGGCCAGCATCGGTCAATTTCCGTGGGAGCATGTGCCGGGCTATATAGCAGCTCAACTGATAGGGGCATTTATGGGCGCGACGTTTGTCTGGATCTTTTATTACCCGCATTGGCGTGAGACGAATGATGCAGGAGCCAAATTGGGGGTATTTGCAACAGGTCCAGCGATTCCTCATACAGTCGCCAATCTCTTCAGCGAAATTTTAGGTACGTTTTTCTTAGTGCTCGGTCTACTGGCGATCGGAGCGAATAAATTTGCAGAAGGACTCAATCCGTTTATCGTTGGCTTCCTGATTGTCGCAATCGGTTTGTCTCTTGGTGGTACTACCGGCTATGCGATCAATCCAGCCCGTGACCTTGGCCCTCGCCTCGCCCATGCTCTCTTGCCCATCCATGGCAAAGGAAAGTCCAACTGGCGCTACGCATGGATTCCTGTTGTTGGACCTGTCATTGGAGCTGTAAGTGGAGCGTTTTTTTACAAATGGACGTTTACAGACCATTCGCTGACAGGTGTAATAGCATTAGCGGCTTTCATGGTGATTGCCATCGTGGTCGGCATGACAACCAAAAAATCAATCGGCAGCAAGGAGCGAATCGCATCTGAAAGTGCGCACTCCTAGACATAATGGTAAGAATGAAGGCGATTCCAAATGAGTGAAGGAGGAACAGTTATCATGGAAAATAAATATATGCTTTCCCTCGATCAAGGAACCACGAGCTCTCGCGCTATTTTATTCGATAAATCAGGTGCCATTATCGGAGTTGCTCAGAAGGAGTTCACACAAATCTATCCGAAGCCGGGTTGGGTGGAGCACAATGCCGAGGAAATCTGGGAATCACAGTTGGAGGTTTTGAAAGCGGTTTTACTGGAGAATCATGTGAAACCGGAAGAAATCGCAGGAATCGGGATTACCAATCAGCGGGAAACCACTGTGGTATGGGATAAGCACACAGGAAAGCCGATCCACCATGCGATTGTATGGCAAAGCAGACAGTCCATCGATATTTGCAACCAGTTGAAAGAGCAGGGCTATGAGCAAACCGTTCGCGAAAAGACGGGATTGTTGATTGACGCCTATTTTTCTGGCACAAAGGTAAAATGGCTGCTCGATCATGTGGAGGGAGCACGGGAGCGAGCCGAGAAAGGCGACCTTTTGTTTGGAACCATTGATACGTGGCTGATTTGGAAGCTGACCAATGGTCTAGTGCATGTGACCGACTATTCCAATGCTTCGCGCACGTTGATGTTTAATATTCATTCCCTGGAGTGGGACGACGAGCTGTTGAACATGCTGCAAATTCCGAAAAGCATGCTGCCAGCTGTCCGTCCTTCCAGTGAAATGTACGGCTATACAGACGAGAAGCTCTTCGAATTCCAGATTCCGATTGCCGGGATTGCCGGAGACCAGCAGGCCGCTTTGTTTGGGCAGGCGTGCTTTGCGGAAGGGCAGGCCAAAAACACATACGGAACAGGTTGCTTCATGCTGATGAATACCGGAGAAAAGGCAGTTGCATCCAAAAACGGCTTGTTGACAACCATTGCCTGGGGAGTGGATGGCAAGGTAGAGTACGCTCTGGAAGGCAGTATTTTTGTTGCTGGTGCGGCGATTCAATGGCTGCGTGACGGACTCAAGCTGATCGAAAAATCCTCGGATTCGGAAAAACACGCACTCGCTGTTGACACCACAGATGGTGTTTATATGGTTCCAGCCTTTGTTGGACTGGGAGCACCGTATTGGGACATGGAAGCAAGAGGCGCGATCTTTGGCTTGACCCGTGGAACGACAGAAGACCATTTGATTCGGGCAGCGCTGGAGTCTTTGGCTTATCAGACACGGGATGTGCTTGAAGCGATGGAGGCTGATTCCGGTATCCGGCTGCAAAAGCTGGCGGTAGACGGTGGAGCCGTGGCGAATAACTTTTTGATGCAGTTCCAGTCCGACATCCTGAATACAGAGGTAGAGCGTCCGCGTGTGAATGAAACGACGGCGCTGGGAGCAGCTTACCTGGCAGGGCTTGCTGTCGGGTATTGGGGCAGTAAGGAAGATATTGTAAATAATAAAGTGGTGGAGCGCTCCTTCTCACCAGATATGGCAGACGAAGTGCGCCAGGGGCTGTACGCAGGTTGGAAGCAAGCGGTTACGGCAACGATGGGTTACAAGATTAGGCATTGATTTTTGCGTAAAAGAGGTCTAAAGTTAAAGATAAGTTAATCATGCTGTGGAGACTACGGAGACAGCCAGTATCAGAAGAGCAATGACATTGCATTGCTTCTTTTGGATATTGGCTGTCTTTTTCTTTTAGAAAGGATGAGAAGAACGATGAACGATCAACATGCACTATCATCAAGTCAACGCCAGGCTTGTCTGGATAAAATGGCAAACAAACAACTCGATCTTTTGGTAATTGGCGGTGGGGTGACGGGAGCAGGTATTGCCCTCGACGCAGCCGCGAGAGGTCTTAGCGTTGGACTCGTGGAAAAACAGGACTTCGCTGCGGGCACCAGCAGTCGCTCTACCAAGCTCGTTCATGGAGGATTGCGCTATTTGAAGCAGGGCGATGTACAGCTGGTGCGGGAAGTAGGCCGGGAGCGAGCTATTTTGTATCGCAATGCGCCACATATTGTCATCCCGGAAAAAATGATTTTGCCTATCGTGAAAAATGGCACCTATGGCAAGCTGGCAACCTCTGTTGGTTTGTATGTGTACGATGTGCTGGCTGGAGTCGAAAGAAAAGAACGACGCATTATGCTGAACAAACAGAAAACCGTGGAGGCAGAACCGCTTTTGCGCCGCGATATTCTCAAGGGCGGCGGGCTCTATTTCGAATATCGGACAGATGATGCTAGGCTTACCGTTGAAGTCATGAAAACAGCAAGCGCGCATGGAGCGCTCTGCGTGAACTATACGGAAGCCATTGGCTTTATTTATGAAAACGGCAAAGTCATCGGGATTCGCGTGAAGGATTTGCTTACGGGTACGGAGTACAATCTCCATGCCAAAAAAATCGTCAACGCAGCAGGACCTTGGGTGGATCAGCTTCGAGAAAAAGACCACTCCCTGTACGGCAAGCGCCTCCACCTGACAAAAGGTGTCCATCTGGTGGTGTCATATAACAGACTTCCATTGAAGCAGGCCGTTTATTTCGATGTATCCGATGGGCGCATGCTGTTTGCCATTCCGCGCAATAACAGTACGTATATCGGTACCACTGACACGAATTACAAAGGTGTGCTGGAGCGGCCAACGGTGACGAGAGAAGACATGGAGTATGTGTTGAATGCTGCGAACGAGATGTTCCCTTCTGTGAAGCTGACGGAACAGGATGTCAGCTCGAGCTGGGCAGGACTCAGACCGCTGATCCACGAAGATGGCAAGTCCCCATCCGAATTGTCACGTAAGGACGAGATTTTTTATTCCAAGAGCGGGCTGATTACGATCGCAGGCGGAAAATTGACGGGCTTCCGCAAGATGGCCGAGCGTATTGTCGATGTGGTGGTCAAGCAGTTGACCGAAGAAGAAGGCAGAGCATTTAAAGCTTGCCAGACAGACAAAATCGTCCTCGCTGGCGGAAAATTTGAATCTGCGGCCAAGATTCCTGTATTTGTGAAAGCACAGGCAGAGCGACTTCGCCAATGGGGAATCACCGAGGAACAAATCCGCGTTCTGGTTGGGAAATATGGAAGCAACAGTGAGCAAATCGTAACAATGTGCCAGGAGATTTTGACACAAAATGCTCAAAATGTATCACCAATCAAAGCCCTGTTGAAAGCAGAACTGCGCTACGCTGTAGAAGAAGAAATGGTCAT
Source organism: Brevibacillus schisleri (assembly GCF_055685845.1). Taxonomy (NCBI): domain Bacteria; kingdom Bacillati; phylum Bacillota; class Bacilli; order Caryophanales; family Paenibacillaceae; genus Brevibacillus; species Brevibacillus schisleri. The sequence goes on along the minus strand of NZ_JBVNDM010000001.1, from coordinate 5,678,176 downwards.
GACCATGAGCGATTTTCTGATTCGTCGCAGTGGCAGACTATTCTTCGAGAGGGATACACTGGAGCCTGTGTATCGAATGGTGGGAGAAGAGCTCGCTCATGAGCTGCAATGGTCGGATGAGAGAAAAGAACATGAAATAAAAGCGTTTGAAGAGGAATATCATCTTGCGAAAACATTTCAATAGGGGTGATTCGTGATTGGCAAACCAGATCAATCAAGTCATACTTCCTGCAGCCCGGACATTAAAAGAATTTGATGAGCTCATGGAAAGCAGCTACGAGCGCATTATTTTGCTGAATGCTCATGTAGCGCAAGTAAAGCCACTGGGCAAACGGGCCAGAGCGTTTGGGAAAAAACTGCTGATCCATGCTGATCTCATAGACGGCTTGAAGTCTGATGAATATGCGATGGAGTTTCTTGCACAAGAAGCACAGCCCGAAGGAATCATCACCACACGGAACAGTGCCGTTCTTGCCGCCAAGAAAAAAGGACTCATTTCGATCCAACGACTTTTTCTCATTGATACGATGGCATTAGATAGCAGCCTAACCCAGCTGGAGAGAACCAAGCCGGATTACGTCGAGGTTTTGCCAGGAATCATTCCCCATCTGATTGAAGAAATCACTGTACGAACCAAGATTCCGGTTATCGCTGGAGGCTTTATTCGTACAATGGAAGATGTCGATCGCGCTATTCTTGCCGGTGCAACATCTGTAACCACTTCTCGCAGAGAGCTGTGGACGAAATCATAAGAGCCTATTAGGGTAGTCAAAAGCCGGTCATTCCTGTTCGTAGGAATACCGGTTTTTTTGTGTTTGTCCTACAAGAAAATAGGTAGATGACGATGATAGAGGAGGTAGGTAGATACCCTTTTATTTGGATAGCGGTCAGTAGTCTATGCGGATGAACGTCACCGTGCATATACACATATAGTCAGCAAAAATAAGAGGAAAGAAGGCGGTTGCGTGAACTTTCAAAGCTCTCAATGGCAATCCTCATATTCTTCGCGGGAAGGACATTCTTCTTATTATCCTTGGCAAAGAGATCGGGAACGTCCACCAGGATGGGATCGTGGAGGAGAATGGCAGAGACCTTACCGGAGTTGGGAGTTTGACCACAGACGGAGGTGCCCGGATCACTGTCGCTGGTGCCCTCCTGGCTGCTGCAGACGCTTTCGCTAACAGATAAGTAGTAGAACGAGAGCCAAATCTTGAGATGGAATCGAGAGATTTGGCTCTTCTTTTGGTGAATTGAGAAGGAAAGAGGGTGGAAATCATGGAGAATCTGCAAGCATTCTCGTTAAAACAGCCCTGATCCTCTCGACCCCTTCTTCGATCTGTGCCTCATTGGTATTGCCGTATCCGAGAATGATTTTATCTGTATGATTGCCTTTGACAATGGCGTGTTCCTCGACCGGGTAGACACGCACTCCGGCTTGCTCCAGCGCAGCCAGGACGTCAGGTGTGAAGTGAATCGTGGGAAAAGCAGCTACGATGTGCAGTCCAGCGGCCTCCCCCCAAATGCGAATACTATCACCAAAAGCCAGTTGAAGAGCATCAATCAAGCATTGACGGCGTTTTTTGTACAGCTTTTTTACGCGATTTACGTATTTCTCAAGATGCCCCTCCTCGATAAAAACCCCGAGGGCAAGCTGATCAATCGAAGGGGCGTGCAAATCGGATAGCCATTTTGCCTGCTGATAGGAAGCTACCAACGCTTTTGGCAGGACGAGGTATCCCTGACGCAGTCCGGGAGAAAGGATTTTGCTAAAGGAACCGATGTAGATAACACGCTCCGAGGCAAGGCCCTGAATGGAGCTGATAGGAGCAGTTTCGTAACGAAACTCGCTGTCGTAATCATCCTCGACAATGTAGCAGTCAGCTTCCCGTGCATAACGAATGAGTTGAAGTCTTCGCTGGATGGGCATGGTGCCGCCGAGCGGGAACTGATGAGAAGGCGTGACAAATACGAAGCGGGGGCGATGGGCAGACAATGACGGTAGCTGTTCCATATCCATCCCGTAGGTATCTGTCGGAACAGGCAGTAAACGAGCGCCTGTCCTGGTGAAAATACTTTGGATATCGTGCGTGATCGGGTCCTCGATGACTACGTGACTATCAGGACGCAGAAGCACATTGGCAATCAGGGTGAGCGCCTGAGTAGCCCCGGATGTCATAATGATTTGCTCGGGGTCGCATTGAACGCCGCGCGTTCGATACAAATAGCGACATAAAATCGTGCGCAGCTCCGTACGTCCCTCGGGACGATTATAGCCAAAGACTGACAGCGGTGCTTCCTGACAGACACGCTGGACAGTTTTGCCCCAGAGGTTGCGAGGAAAACGCTCCAGAGCAGGAACACCAGAACGAAAATCAATTAGCTTGCTCTCGTCTTCGTTGAAATGCTGGTCCACTTTCGGCAACCCAGCCCCAGCCTCTGTCATCCGGGCGTGCTGTTCCAAATAAATGCCTGAGGCAATGAAATACCCGGAGCCACGCCTGCTCTCGATGTAGCCCTCGGCTAGTAGCTGCTCGTACGCCTCTAGTACCACATTGCGAGAGAGGTGCAGTTCGCTTGCTACTTTTCGGGTAGATGGAAGCTTGAAGCCTGCTGTCAGTTCTCCGCTCAAAATCTTTGTGCGCAATTCAGAATAAATTTGTCTGATTAACGGAATCGGTTTCTCTCGGTCAATGGTTATCCAGAACAAGCCGTGTGAGCCTCCTTACGCAACTGGTCCTCTCGAAATTGTGGGAAACTGGACCTAATCCAAACAAGCGTACCATGGTAGGGTGATAGAAGAGAAGAGGTATGACACTGCCAAAGGAGAGAGAAGGATGACACCAGAAGAGAGAAGAACCGCAGAGATTTTGCGTACAATCGCCCGTGATGAACGAATCAAGGAAGCGGTCAGAACATCGCCCTTGCTATATCCGTTGCTTTTGATTGCTGCGAAACGTTATGTGACAGGCGAAACGCGAACGGATGCAATAAAAATAGCCCAACGCTTGGAGAAATTGGGCTACCGTCTATCAATGGAACACATTGGTGAAAATACGCTGGATTCGCAGATTGTACATGAAGCGCAGCGGGAGTTTCTTGCGCTAACTGCGGATTGCTCCCAACTACATACCCCAGTCGGAATATCCTTTGATCTGTCCCATCTCGGCTTGTTACTGGATAAAGAGCTGGCGTTTGCCCACGTAGAAGAGTTGGCGGAGCGGGCGAGACATAGCGGCCACTATTTGATGATCAGCATGGAGGAATCGGCGAAAACAGAGGCGATCATTAGCATGTATGAGCGCTTGGCACAGCGACATGAAAATGTGGGCATTACGATTCAAGCACATTTGCACCGCTCGCTGGATGATGTGAAACGGGTACTCGGACTCCCGGGGAAAATTCGTTTGGTTAAAGGCGCATTCAAGGAGCCGCAGGAAATCGCATTGGGGCGTTCAGTGGAGTTGAACGAACGATACCTGGAGCTGGCCGATATGTGTGTACGAGCTGGGCGTGAATGCTCACTCGCCACGCACGACCAAGCGATTGTAGACGAGCTAGACGGTCGAGACTATTTGCATCGACCGAATGTAGAGGTAGAGCTGTTATACGGGGTTCGCCCTGAGCTGGCTCATGCTTTGCGAGAAAAAGGGGTTCCAGTGCGCTTGTACCTCACTTATGGGACAGAGTGGTACTTGTACTTGTGTCATCGACTGGCGGAGCACCCCCCTCATATTCATCAGGCGATAGCCGATATGTTTGATACGGCTAGACTTCAGGATGTAGGGTATGGCATGTCATAGAAGGATTACGAAAAAACGTCAGAGCATGATCCTGACGTTTTTTCTATTTTTCATTATGTCTTGCCTGTGAGTCCCCGAGATCAAATTCATGCAAATCATCTCGCAAATTCCATGAAACCGTAGACATTTACATTTCACCACTCTTCCTTGTTCATGCCTTTTATGTTTCAAATATGATTTACCACAGTCTGTGAAAAATCCTTTCTCCCTTGTCGATTCATCGACTTCATTTTGAAAAAAATTGTAGCTATTTGTCTGGAAATAACGTCAATAACTGTATGAGTAGAAAAGATAGGAAGAAAAAAGAATGGTCCGTGGAGGTTTTGAACGAATGAAAACGGCACAGTGTAAGCGATGGCTCCTGGTCTTCTGTGCGTTCCTCCTGTTGGTAGCAGGTGTTCCTTTAGGATTAACGAGGACAGCCTTGGCAGAGGGAAACATTCAGCTAGGAGTAACAGTCGGAATTGAAGGGAAGTACAGGCAAACGGGGATGATTCCCGTTGTCGTCACGGTGAAAAATGGAGGGGCGGATATCGAAGGGGAGCTTTTTGTCGCCACTGGAGAACGGGTAGACAGTCGCTTCGCAGTTGCCAATTATCAGCCGGTTTCCATTGCAAGCGGAGTGACCAAGCAGGCAACGATTATCGTTCCTGGATCAGAGCTGCAAAGCAGTTCTTATGTGGCCTTGATGCAAGATAACAAAGTGATCGCGCAAACGCCAATAACAGGCAGTTCATACAGCGAAGATACGCTGATGATCGGTGTGTTGGCAGAAAACCCAGACACAGCTAACTTCCTTGGTGTACTGCCGAAAGGCTCTAATCATAACCCTGTCCAGCTCTTGACGATGAAGGCAGACAATATGCCAGTGACAGGTACGCAACTCCAGATGATGAATATGCTCGTCATCAATAATTTTGCATTGGATTCATTGAATGAACAGCAGATCAAAGCGATTCGGGATTGGACGAAATCTGGCGGGATGCTGATTTTAGCTGGAGGAGCACAGTACAAGAAATCCGGAGGCATTTTGGGTGATTTGTCACCAGTAGAAGTGACAGGAGTGACGAGTGTACAGGCACTTTCTAGTTTAAAAGTGGATAAGACCAATTCGATCGCACTGACATCCCCCTTTACTGTAAGCAATGGGACATTGAAGGCAGGGAAAGTTCTGTATAGCGAAGGAAATATTCCGCTGATGGCTGTACATAACGTGGGAGCGGGAAAAGTATTGTACGTGGCCTATGATTTGGCGGCGGAACCAGTAGCCAGTTGGGCAGGAAACAGCCGCTTTTGGGCAGATACATTAGTAAAGGCTTTTGGTTCTTCCATCAACGCTTCAAATAGGAGCATGATCGAAGACGTATGGCCGCTTAAGGATGCTGCTGATCGCGTCCCATCCTTGAAAATTCCGGAGGTTGGTTGGTTCGCAGTATTTTTCGGAATTTATGCCCTGGTTGTCGGGCCAGTTCTTTTCTATATTTTGCGGAGAGGCCGCAAGCAAAGCTACATGTGGGTGATCGTTCCTGCCATTTCGGTGGTGGCGGGAATCGGAATCTTCTCGATTGGTGCCATCCAGCGGGGTGTGGGTGTAAAGCTGCACCAGGTAGGTTATGTGGAGCTGCAAAACAACGGACAGGCGAATTCGGTGAGTGTTACCGCATTATTCGTACCGAGTAATGACGACTATCGTTTGACTTTAAAGGGAGAGGGCATGACCCAGCCTGTCATTGAAAGAAATTATACCGATCAAGTTCCGAAAACGTGGATTTCCATACAGCCAGATCAGACTCATATTGATTTCCGAGATGTAGAATTCTGGTCGATGCGCAAGGTTGCGACAGAGCAAACCTTATCAGACGTAGGAAACATAGAATCGAATCTGTCGTATGAGAACGGCGCACTAAAAGGAACTGTGACGAACCATACGAAGTACTCGCTGCGAGATGTGACGATCTCGACAGGTATAACGGTACAAGAGTTTCCGCAGTTGGCGGCTGGCAGCAGTATCGAAGTGAACTTGCCGTTTGCCTCTCAACATCAAGCAAGGCGGAACAAACATCGGATGAATATGGGGAATGCGCTGCCGCAGCACCTGCAATCGAATGGCTATGAAACAGAAACGCGTGAACAACTCATCGTGGAAATGCTGGATATGATGGACAGACGTAGCGGTCCGTCTGAAGTGGTAAAACTCGTGGGCTGGACCGATGAGCAAGTTGTTGAGGCTGTCGTACCAAACGAAAATACGGAGAACAGCAGCATTGCGATGGTTACTTCGACGCTGCATGTAAATCCATCCAAGGACGGACACATTTATTATCCGACGGGATCATTTGATGTGACGATGTCGGGCAGCTCTGTTCCGGTAGATGATTACGGCGATGGCTTTCGACTCCCTGCCGGGGATATTACGTTTGATATTAATCTGAATCAGGAAGGACAGGAGCTTACCATCAGCAATTTGTATCTATACACCTGGTCAGAGGACAATACGACATTTGAAAAAGAGGTGTACAACTGGAAGACAAAAGCTTTCGAACCATTTGAAAAAGCATTCATGAACAACGTCATGTCAAGTGACAAGACCGCTACTTATGTTTCGGGCGACGGCATTGTCCGTATCAAATTTGCCCACCAGTTTGAGGACGAACGCCACATTGGGGTTCCAAGTGTCAGTGTGGAAGGGAAGGTGAGCGAGAAGTGATCCAGATCCAAAATTTGCGCAAGCGCTACGGCAAAATGGAAGCGTTAAAAGGACTTTCGCTTGAAATTGACAAGGGTACCGTTTTTGGTTTCGTCGGTCCGAACGGGGCAGGAAAATCGACGACAATGTCCATTTTGGCGACTTTATTGGAGCCGACCAGTGGGAAAGCATACGTAGGCGGCTACGAAGTGACCAAGCATCCAAAGGAAGTGCGCAAGCTGATCGGCTACATGCCAGACTTTTTTGGTGTCTACGACAATTTGACAGCAGAAGAGTACCTTGATTTTTACGCTGCGAACTACGATATTCCGGCAGCCGAACGAAAACAAATCATTCCGCAGTTATTAGAGTTGGTGAATCTCACGCACAAGCGGGATGCCTACGTTGACTCGTTGTCGCGGGGGATGAAGCAGCGCCTCGGACTGGCCCGCTCGCTGGTTCACAATCCGGAAGTGCTCATTTTGGATGAACCGGCTTCTGGCTTGGACCCGCGTGCACGCATCGAGCTGCGGGAAATTTTGAAGGAACTGCGGGATATGGGCAAAACGATTATCATTAGCTCGCACATATTGCCTGAGCTGGCGGAGATGTGCGACGTCATCGGGATTGTGGAGGAAGGCAATCTGGTTGCCTTTGGACGAGTCGATGAGATTTACTCGAAAATGCAAGAGCAGCGGGTATTGCGCATTCGCCTCTTAGATCGGGTTGAGGAAGCAATGACGCGCCTGCGTGAAATGCCCGTCATTACCAGGGTGACACGTGAAGGGAACTGGGTCGTTGCAGGCTTTTCAGGCAATGACGAAGAACAGGTTGAGCTGCTGCGGGAGCTTGCGGTGTCAGGCTATCCTGTTGCCGCGTTTAATGAGGCAGTAGGTGATTTGGAAGAAATCTTCCTGGAAATTACGAAAGGGGTGGGCTCATGAGCGACTTGAGACGATTTCACAACCCTGTCTTGTTCAATGAATGGAAAATGCGGATGCGGACCAATCGGTCACCGTGGATCATCCTGTTATATTTGCTCGTTTTGGGTGCAATGACGCTCACGATAATTTTCTTTATGACAAACGGTGGCAGTTATTACAACCCGAATGATACACGCGAGCTGTTCATGATGCTGTCTGTGTTTCAGCTCGGGATGATCGGCTTCGTCGTGCCGGGACTGACGGCAGGTGTGATTTCCGGTGAACGCGAACGCCAGACGTTGAGTGTGCTGTTGACCACGAATGTCAGCGCCACACGATTGATTTTAGGCAAATGGCTGGCATCACTCAGCTTCATGACCTTTCTAGTCATTGCGACCATCCCGCTCTATGCCATCGTCTTTTTGTATGGGGGAATTTCACCTGCACAAGTAATCAAGGTGTTTGGCTTTTACATCATTACGATGTTCGGTATCGGCAGCATTGGTGTGCTCATGTCCACGCTGATCAAACGGACTGGTATCTCTACGGTTGTTACTTATGCCGTGGTGTTCGGATCTGCGATCGGGTCGAGCATACTGGCGGAAATTATCAAAGAGTTCATTCGGTACCAGCGTCGGTCCGGTAACATGTCATCCGCGACTATGCCAGACTGGCCCAATCTCATGCATAATTTTAACCCATTGTTTGCGATGTTGAACATTTTTGAAGAAGGGCCGCAGATCAGGATTGGGAATGTGGACCCGTACGCAGTTTACTGTCTGTTTTTCGGGGCCATTACATTGTTCTGCCTGTTACTCTCCATTTATCTCATTCAGCCAGTGAAACCGAGATTGCGCAAAGTAAAAGAGGAGCAATAAGCCATGTTTACCTCTAGAGCGAACGACGAGCTGAAGTCACTGCTTGCACCCATTCGAAAGCAATTGGGCCTGCGTGTATGGATACAGCAGCTAACTGTCTATGGTTTGTGGGGAATAGGGGCGAGTCTGGTCCTCCTCCTCCTTGCCCGTATCTGGCCGATTCCGTTTTACCATTGGATCGCAGTTGTGCTGCCAGTGCTTGTTGTCATGACAGGTCTGGTGCGCGCGCTTTGGATGCGTCCAACCTGGCTCCAATGTGCACAAGTGGCAGACGGTAATGGTTTGGCCCAGCGAGTCGTCACAGCATGGGAGAATCAAGAGAATCAGTCGATGGTAGCAGGTATGCAGAGAGAAGACGCCTTGCAGCATCTGCGTAAAAATTTGCCGCAAATCGTGGAGAGTGTCCGCATCTGGTCGCTGATCCAAAGAAAGGTGTATGTCACAAGCAGCTTGCTATTGGTGTGTCTGATGCTGTTTCTTTGGCCGAATCCTCAAGACTTGCGACTGGCCCAGATGGCAGAGGAGAAGAAAGCCATCGCGCAGGTCGAGGAAGAAGTAGAGGCAATCAAACAGGACGTGAAAAAGAATACAGACTTAACGGACGCGCAGAAAAAGCAGCTGGAGGAAATGCTGGAGCAGGCAAAAAAGGCTTTGGCGAAAGCAGACGACCCGGCAGAACGTCAAAATGCCTTGCGCGCTGCGGAAAAACAATTGGAGAAGGTCAGAGATGCAGAGCAGCGCAAAGAAAAAGCGCTGCAAGCACTCCAGCGCAGCTTGGGTAATCAAGAAGGGACAAAAGCCTTAGCTGGCGCGATGGAAGCGAAAGATCGACAAGCGATGAACGAGGCTCTGGCACAAATGGCAAAGGCCATGGAAAGCATGCCGCAAAATGAGCGGGAAGAGATCGCCCGTGAACTCGCAAGTGCAGCAGAGCAATTGAAAAAAGAGGCTGAGTCTGCCGACTCGAAGGAGCTGGAGGATATCGCCAAACAACTGGCAGAGGCAGCCCAGCAAACAGCCCAAGGACAAGTGCCTCAAGCGATGACGGCACTCGAGAACAGCTTGATGCAAGCCATGACTGGCATCCAGCAATCTCAGCAAGCCATGCTCGCAGCTATACATGCCGCGGCCTCGCTCAATCAGTCACAAATGACGCTTGCCAGTGCAGGCACACAAGCAGGAAATGCTGGGGCGAGTGGAGCTGGGGCAGGAACGGCAGCAACTGGACAGGCGACTCCAGCATCTGGGTCACCTGGCAATCAGCCATCAGCGGCGACACCGGGAGCAGGTACCAACCCAAATCAAGGGGCGAACCCGGCAAACCAGCCTGGGAATGGAGATGGAAACGGTAATGGGAACGGTAATGGCAATGGAAGCGGCAATGGAAATGGAAATGGCGGTCAAGGAAGCGGTCAAAACGGTGGCGCAGGGTTAGGAAAAGGCAAACACGAGCTCGTTACCATCCCGGCAGATCGCATAGGTGGAGACAAAGGACCCGTTGATACGGTCGGAGGCTCACTCGGGTCAGGACCTTCCCAGTCACAGCAAAGCGGAAACACACAAGTCACCTCCGGTGGAACGCTGCCGTACGAGGAAGTTTACGGCCAGTATGAGCAATTTGCCCGCGAGAGTATGGAAAAAGGCAGTATTCCCGGCGATTATCAACAGATCGTGAAGGATTACTTCAGCAAAATAGAGCCTTAGATCATTCAACAACAGGAAGGAGACACGGAGATGGTGCAGCAAACGCTAGAGGATTGCTTGCAGCGAGTAGAGCTTGTCAGGCAGGAAATTGGAAAGGTATTGGTAGGACAAAAAGATGTGGTCGAGCAACTTCTGTGGGCCGTGTTTGCAGGAGGACATGCGCTTTTGGAAGGCGTACCCGGATTGGGTAAAACGCTGCTTGTTCGGACACTGTCCCAAGCCTTCGAGCTGTCGTTTCAGCGGATTCAGTTCACTCCGGACCTGATGCCGACAGACATTACTGGAACGAACATCCTGTTGGTCGATGAGAAGGGACAGCAGTCCTTCCAATTCCAACATGGGCCGATCTTCGCTCACGTCGTGCTGGCTGACGAAATCAACCGGGCGACGCCAAAAACGCAAAGCGCCTTATTGGAGGCCATGCAGGAGCGAACCGTTTCAGCTGGAGGAGTGACTCGTCCGCTGCCGGAGCCGTTCTTTGTTCTCGCGACCCAGAACCCACTGGAGCAGGAAGGGACATACCCGTTGCCAGAAGCGCAAATGGATCGCTTTTTATTGAAGATCAATGTGCCGTATCCGACCGAAGAAGAACTGAAAATGATCGTGCGGCAAACGACCACGAGCCAAGTGATCACCGTGGAAAAAGTGGCCTCAGCCGAGCAGATTGCTGAGATTCAGCAGGCAGCGCGTGAAGTGCTGGTAGCTGATGCGGTACTAGATTACGCTGTGAAGCTGCTTTTAGCGACGCATCCGGGCCAACAGGCAATTGCTTCGGTGAACAAATATGTGCGCAACGGTGCAGGTCCGCGTGGCGTGCAGGCGATTGTCTCCTTGGCAAAAGTACGTGCATTACTGGCTGGGCGATACAATCTGGCGTACGAGGACGTGACAGCAGTTGCTTTGCCAGCGTTGCGCCACCGCATTTTCCTCAATTTTGAAGGAGAGGCAAATGGCATCCGACCAGACCGCGTCATTATGGATATTTTGGACGAACTGGGGACGCAGAAGGTATGAATCAACACCTGCTTGATCCGTCATGGCTCGCCAGACTGGAGCGAATGCAGATGGCTAGTCGCAAAGCGGTCAGCGGCAGCCAGGCAGGAAAGCGAAGGGCGAGACAACTGGGCAGCTCCATGGAGTTCGCAGACTTTCGGGCGTATGTTCCCGGCGATGACTTGCGGCAGCTTGATTGGAATGCGTATGCCCGTTCAGGCAAGCTGTTTTTGAAAAAGTACTTAGATGAGACCGAGCTTCATGTGAACTTGTATATCGATTGCAGTCGTTCGATGAGCTATGGGCAACCGAACAAAATGACCCGTGCTGTCGAGATTGCCGCGGCTCTTGGCTATTTGTCCCTGTGTCACCTCGATCATGTGTCAGTCTATGCATTTGACAGCCGCATTACGGCAGCACTTACCGGGCTGCAAGGAAAGAGCCAGGCGCATCGCTTACTCAGCTTCCTATCTTCCCTGCAAGAAGGGGGAGCAGGTGATATACAAACCGCAATGCGCCAGCCCGGGGCTGTCAGGGGCAAAGCTGGCACATCCATCGTGCTGTCGGACTTTTTGTTTGAGTCAGGCTATACGGAAGGCATCGCGTATTTGCAAGCGGCCAGACAAGAGGTCACGCTGGTCCAGGTGCTTTCCAAAGAAGAGCTTTCCCCCGAGTATGCGGGAGAGCTGCGGTTGATCGATTCAGAGACCGGGCAGGCAAAAGAAGCATCCTTGACCAGCCTTTTGATGGAAGAGTATCACAAGAGCTTGCAAGATTATCAACAAGAACTGTCCGCGTTTGCTTATGGAAGAGGAATCGCCTTCGTGTCTGTAGAGGCGGAACAATCCCTGGAATCGATTGTCTTCCATGTCTTTCGTCAGGCAGGCTTGATTCGCTAGAGAGGAGAGAGACAACATGCAGTGGATGGGTTTGGGCAACTTGTGGTTTGCGCTGATAATCCCGGCCATCATCGTCCTTTACCTGCTCAAGCGAAAAGTAGAGGATCGTGTCATACCTAGTACACTCCTGTGGCAGCGCACGTTGCAAAACTGGGAAGCGGTGAAACCGTGGGAAAGGCTGCGGCGCAACCTGTTGTTGCTGCTGCAACTGCTCGCTGCCTGCTTGCTCGTGCTGGCCTTGATCCGACCGGCCGTGCCCACTGAGGGAATCACATCGGACCATACGATTTTGGTCGTGGATACATCAGGGAGCATGATGGCGAAGGAAGGAAACGAGACGCGGCTGGAACGAGCCGTTTCACAGGCAAAAGCACTCGTAGAGAAGCTGGGAAGCGGACAGACGATGACCCTCATTGAGGCAGGGCGTGAGCCAAATGTTTTAGTTTCCAAAAGTGCAGACAAAGAGCCGCTCTTGCAAGCCATCGAAAAGCTTGCGCCTTTTTCCGGGACATCCGATCAAATCGCAGCCTTGTCTTTGGCAGGAGCCATTGCAGAGAATGAACCAGGCAGTGGAGTGATTTGGATGGGGGACGGAAGCGGGGAACGCAAGCTGGATGGAGGCTCAGTCCCTGCCTTTTCCGGAAGCTTTCAGTTCATGCAGATGGGAAGCACCCGGGAGAATACGTCAATCGGTGTTTTTGTGACCCAACCTACGGAAAAGGGGGTAGAGGGACTGCTGCGGGTGGACAATCACGGCAGTATGCCTGCAAAAGGAAAAGTCACGGTTTTTGATGAGCAAGACAAGCTGCTGGATACCGATTCTTTTGCGATTGGGGCAGGTAGCTCCCAGACATTTTCGTTTCAGAAGCTGGCGGTGTCTAGCATCTATCGTGCAGTCATCGAACCGGAGCAGGACGGACTTTCCCAGGATAATGTCATGTGGAGTGTTCCATTCGCTGCCGGGAAGGGAAAAGCAGCGTTGTATTCGCCAGAGGGGAATCGCTTCCTCCATCAAGTATTGCAAACAGTCGGAAGTCTTGAGGTGGAAACGATTCAGCAGGCACCGGATGCTGCGGCTGATGCGCGTGACTTGTGGGTTTTTGACGGAGTCGTGCCAGACCAGCTACCAAAAGGAAACCTTTTGTTGATTGCTCCGAACAAGAAAACAGAATGGTTGCCGCTTGCCGGAGAAAAAGAACTGGATCAACAGCCAAGGCCAGTTTCCCCGGATGACCAGCTGCTCAAGCACGTAGATTGGCGAGATGTGCACATCGCCAAAGGATACGCATTGGACGAGATGCCTGGGATGAAGCCATTGGTACGCGCAGGTGGTGTCGATCTGGTCAGAGCCGGGATCATAGACGGTCGACGAATGGTCATCATCGGATTTGATTTGCATGCATCGGACTTCCCACTGCGTCCTGCTTTTCCGATTTTCATGCAAAATGTCGTCAACTGGCTGTCACCTGGTCAGACAGCCCCAATCCCTACGGCACATCCGGGAGAAGTCTTGACCCTCCCACTCTCACCGGGAGCGACAGCACGTACCTTGACGTATCCGAATGGACATCAGCAGTCTCTTACGGAGGACGCCACGTCCAAAACGATGCAGCTACCGGAGTTGACCGGATTGTATCGCCTTGATGAAGAGGTAGATACAGGCACCAAAAGTACGTATTTTCCTGTCCAAATGAATGAGGAAGAATCGAACATTACACCAAAGTCCTTGAGCGTTGCTCGGAAGAATGCCGAAGAGCAAAAGGAGAGCGAGGAAGCAACAGCGACTGACACAACAGGAGCAATGGGAACGAAGGAGCTGACCTATTGGTTGGCAGCTTTTGCTCTCTTGGTGCTATTGGTGGAATGGAGGGTGTATCAGCGTGGGTATTAACTTTATACAGCCGCTATTCCTGCTGTTATTGCTTCCTGTTGCGTATGTCATCATCAGCTGGTGGCGACATCAAAAGCAAATGCCAATCGGCAGAAAGGCAACAATTGCTACTATTCGTTCGCTCTTGTTCCTCCTTCTGGTTTTGACGTTGGCTGGGACACAGCTACTGACACCTGTTCAGGCGAAAACGATTGTGTTTGTTGTAGATCGATCGGCTTCCATGAAGGACGATCCGCGAGTTCTTTCCTTTTTGCGGGAGGCGGTCGGTCAAAAGCAGGCAGCGGATAAGTATGCTGTCATTGCAATAGGTGCAGAGGCGGCGGTCGATCAACCGATGACGATCCGCCAAGAGGTACAGCCATTGGGCGTGGATGTCAACCGGAATGCAACCAATTTGGCAGAGGGAATCCGATTGGCGTCTGCCATGATTCCTACCAATGCCAGAGGAAAAGTCGTTTTGCTAACAGATGGTCTGGAAACAAGCGGAGATGCGGCACGGCAGACGAGACTGGCGAGGGAGCGAGGAATCGCTGTAGAGGCTGTATCCTTGCAGCAACCCAACGGGGATGAGGTCGTCCTTACATCTGTACAGGTGCCACAAAGACTGTATGCGGGAGAGGAATACGGCATCACCGTTGATGTGGAGAGTACGATAGCGACCGAGGCTACCCTTCGCCTGTATGAAGGCAATCGCGAGGCTGGTCAGCAAACGGTACAGATTGGTAAAGGCAACAATCGCTTCGTTTTTTCGCAAAAAGCGATGCAGCAGGGTTTCCATCGCTATCGTGTGGAAATCGAGCCACGACAAGATACCGTAGCGGCGAACAATCAGGCAACAGCCTATACGCAGGTAGCCGGGGCACCAGTTGTACTCGTAGCCGAAGGGCATCCAGGTGCCGCCAGCAACCTCATTCAAGCACTGGAAGCGGGCAATATCAAGGTAGAGCTACGCGATCTCGCACTACTGCCAAAGGAGCTTGAGGGCTACAAGCAATTTGCCTCCATTGTACTGGTAGACGTGCCCGCTACGAGCATGACAGATGCGGATATGGAACGCATGCGGACTGCTGTACGTGATTTAGGCATTGGTTTGATCATGACAGGCGGTAAAGATAGCTTCGGTATGGGTGGCTGGTTCCAGACACCAATTGAAGAGGCATTACCTGTTCACATGGATTTAAAAGGGAAGGAACAGCTCCCTTCGCTCGGACTTCAGTTGGTCATCGACAAGTCGGGCAGTATGAGCTCTGATGCCAGAGGTGCGGATAAGATGGCACTGGCTAGGGAAGCCGCGATACGAGCGACAACCATGATGAATGCACAGGACTACATCGGGGTGATCGCATTTGACGACACACCATGGGATGTTGTAGCTCCACAATCTGTCACGAAGCTGGATGAAATCCAACAGCAGATCAGCAGAATTCAAGCGGATGGTGGGACCGATATTTTTCCTGCCTTACAACTGGGCTACGAACGTGTAAAGGCGATGAACACACAGCGCAAGCACGTGATCTTGCTCACAGATGGGCAATCTGCACTAAACGACGATTACGAGGGCCTGCTACAACAAATGACGGCTGAAAATATTACTGTTTCAACAGTGGCGCTGGGAGATGATTCAGATAGGGGGCTGCTGGAGATGATTGCCGAGTTAGGAAAAGGCAGATACTATTTTGCAAATGATGCCGAATCCATCCCGAAAATCTTCAGTAAAGAAACAGCCTTAGCCAGCCGCACGTTTATTGTGGAGAAGCCTCAAGTACCAGGCTATACAGGCTTGGGAGCTTGGCCGACGCTGAAGCAATCATTGCCTCCGGTGCGTGCGTATATCGCGACAACACCGAAGCAAACAGCCGAATCATCTTTGATGAGTGCTGACGATGATCCGATTCTCTCCCGCTGGCAGTACGGTCTGGGGCGTTCTGTCGCCTGGACGAGTGATCTGGAAGGGAAGTGGTCACCGGACTGGGTGGCTTGGGGAGGAAACAGCCGTCTGTGGAACGAAATCGTGGCATGGACTTTCCCGCAAATTACAGAAGGCGCTTGGAAGACGACCACGAGCATGAACGGCGCCAAAGGCAATGTGAAGGTTACGATGCCAGCTGGTAAAAGCATGCCTCAAGAGATGGAGGCAGTCGTTCTCAATCAAGAGATGAAGCGAGAAGTCATCAAGCTTAAGCCGATTGCTCCCGGTGTCATGGAGGGTGAATTCGAGACGGCTAATCCGGGCACGTACATGATTCAGATCTCACAAAAAAATCGAGGCCAAGTCACGGCGAGCCAAACGACAGGCTTGACCGTTTCCTATTCACCCGAATACGGGATACATGCCGATGGTGAGAAGCGACTTCAAGAGTGGCTAAGTGCTGGTGGAGGGAATCAGATCATCAAGCCGGAAGAAGCTTTTGGTGGCTCGCTTCCCGATAAATGGGACACACAGTCAATCAGTGAGTGGTTACTGATGTTGGCGGCGTTGCTGCTGCCGATCGATATCGCCGTTCGTCGTCTGCAGTTGCCGGATCAATGGTGGGCAAGGCTATCCAGTCTATGGAGATTGCGCAAGTCCACATCTGCCGATCCTGAACAACAGGCAGTATTGTCTCGCCTCGGCGAGAAGCGCTCTGTAACAAGACGGACACGCGAAGAGCGGACAGATGACCAGAACGTCATATCTGCTCCCCTTATTCGTCCGGTAGGAACGGCTGGAAATCCCGTGAAGCCAGCGGCAGTCAAGAACGAGCAGGCAAAAGAGAAACAGGAGAAGCAAACACAGCCCGACGAAGCGCTAAACAGACTATTGGCGGCCAAGAACCGGAAAAAGTCTCGGTAATAGATAAAAAAGAAAACAGCAGCCTGGCGAAAGAATCGCTACGGACTGCTGTTTTCTTTTTGGAGATGCTCTTCATACATGAGCGGGATTGCGTTACCAAAAGCAGTTTCATCTTTATGAGGGCCCTCTTTCGTCGATTCACCAGAATTATTCGCGCGGAAAGCAACTTCATAGGTTTCACCCGGCGCTATCTGGAGAGTGTCCGTCCACCATGGACTTCCCGTAACCTTTTTGCCGTCCCGGCTCAAGATGAGCATGTGATGGCCGTGCAGATACAGCGATTGATCCTGAAAGCTGCGATTGACGAAGGTCAGCTTTATGAGATCGCCCTCTTCAAGCATCATCCGGGTATCAGGAAGCAAGTCGCCATTTACAGTCGACAATCGCTCGAATTTACCGTCATAAAAACCATACTGACTATCAATGAGCAGTTGATATTCCCGATCAAAATGGGAAGAGAGATCAAAAGGAAGAGCAGTCGGACTACCGTAACGTGCAGGGTCAAAGACGGAAAGCTCTGCGTTTAAGAAGGGTACAGCATCTTTGGACCCGTCTGGACTTAAGAGCAGCCCCTTGTCATGCTGGTTGGCAGCTGGAGCAAATAGCACGGGACGATTCGGCATCGTAAACTGAATGTCGTATCGACCGCCTGCCCCCGGTTGCAAGGCTTGATTGGCAATCAAATTCGGTTCGTTTACCTCGGTTCCGTCTATCGCTACTACCTGAAAAGGAGTTCCTTGCAGCAAATAGGTGACAGGAGCATTTTCGGCGTTTATAAAGCGAAGGCGAACCGTTGTGCCAGGAGTAACTGTTTCGATTTTTTGCGTATCTGAGCCGTTTAACGTCGCGCCTGCCTTTTCGTCCTTGTGATGAATCATGGCGATGTCGCGGATGGGTTTGCTTGTAGTCGTAGTATCGGCTGCCTCGATCACAAGGGCACCGAATAACCCGTTCACTACTTGCCCAGGAATTTGCTGATGAGAATGGTACCAATACGTTCCGGTTTGTTCTGCACGGAAACGCAACACAGATTTTTCTCCTTTTGCAAGGCGATCATCGTTAACGGGAGTCTGCATGCCATGCCAGTGGATGTCTATCCCTTCGGATATATCCTTGTTCAGCAGGGTGATTTCGACGAGCTCACCTTGCTTCATACGGATCTCAGGTCCGGGATATTGTCCGTTCAGGGTCCATGCTTCTACGGTTTTGCCTGATGCCTGACGGATAGTTGTTTTCTGTGCGTTCAGCGAAAACGTTCGATCAGGGTTTCCTTGTTTTGGTTTTGTTGATACATCAATACTTTTAGGTTTCCCTGTGGAAGGCATCGAATAGGCACTTGCCTTTACAGGGAAAACGAAATCCGGGAGAGCGTGATCGTCCTGATTCTGAGCTCCCAAGGATGGATGGTCGGGAAGGCGGCTCGCTATCATCGCTTGATTTCCCCAGATCGTTGCAAGTAAAGCGGTCATCAGGAAAAGCATGGCAAAACGGATGAAGCGGAGCAGACGGCGCGGTTTTACCCAGTTTTCCGCAGTGGAGTGGTATTGATGCTGCCACGATTGCTGAATCCAAAGCAGGGAGACCCCAGCTAATAATACACCCCAAGCAAGAAATAAAATGGACGGTTCCAACGTAACAGCAGGAAAAAAGACTTGAAGGAAGAGTGCAATTAGACAGCCCAAGACGGTGGCTTGCAACGGAACAAGCAATTCGGGGCAAGATGCGTCTCCTCGCCACTCTGCATCTAACGTGTCGTCTAGGTCAGGGGAGTTTGCTTTTACAGGTCGAACATTTTTCTCTTGTAACAAAATTCGGGTATAATCCGTATCTACTTGTGAATGTCTCGAATCTCTGCCTCCTTTTCCGGCCAACTCCCACAGCCGTGGAAAAGTAGAGAGCAGGCAGAAAAGCAATGGAACAAAAATAAAAGGTAAAAAGCCAAGCAGCTTATCCTTTATGTAAAGCCAGCCAAAGGATTCAAACAAAACCCACGTCATCACCAAATGCCCTGCAAAGACAAAAAGGGCCGACCATAAAAAACATAAAGTGATGCGAGCACTGCTTATGAAAGCCCGTTTCGTCGGACGGAAAACGAGCTGGTTTGCCATGGTTGTAGGGACCAGCATGACGATGAGAAGGACCAGAAACAATCCTTGATGAATCCCGGCAAGCACTTCAAAATCAGCCATGATCAGTTCCTCCTGTTTACTAGTTCGATACTAATGATATAGAGAAACGGCTGAGGACCAAACGTACTGGGGCAGTATTTTCACTCCGCCTTAAGTCGGAGAAGTGCACTTGATCTACATATAGGATATACATTACAATTTCGGTATTGTTTTTTGATTTATCAGAATAGTAGGAAGGGGGACTTTTACTCATGTCCTTTGATTTTGTACAAACGTAACAACGCTCCCGAGCTCCTCCAGCCTCGTCTGGTTTGGACGTGAACAGACTGGTATAAACGAGAGGAGAGGCAGACATGGAAAAGAAGGATTGGATCAAAAGCTTTCAAGAGGAAGTAGAGGCACCATTCGCTGGGTGGGATTTTGCCAGATTGACTGCGACAGGCAGGATGCAGGATGCACCACTTGGCTGGAACTATGTAAACCTCGTGAAAAAGAACATGCAAGGGATTAGCTCTATGCTGGAAATGGGAACAGGTGGTGGAGAACTGTTTTCTACGCTTGCGCCGTTCCCTTTGGAGACGTATGCGACAGAAGGCTATGAGCAGAATGTAGCGGTGGCAAAAGCCAATCTGGAGCCCCTGGGTGTTCGTGTGTTTCCGGTAGACGGGGAAGAAATATTGCCTTTTGAGGATCAGTCACTTGACTTGATTATCAATCGACATGAAGCTTATTTGCCGTCTGAAATAAAGCGCCTGTTGAAGCCAGGGGGCACATTTGTTACCCAGCAAGTAGGCGGTCAAGACAATCTCGAGCTGAATCGATTGCTGGACGCTCCCATTCCGCCAGATTACTTGCACTGGAACCTAGCCTATGCAGTGAACGAACTGGAGGAAGCTGGTCTTACGATTGTGGAGCAAAGAGAGGAAATGAGCTTTTCGCGTTTTTACGACATAGGTGCCATTGTTTACTACCTGAAGGCTATCGAATGGCAGATTCGCGACTTTACTGTAGAAAAGTACGCTCAAGCCTTGCTCGATCTGCACCAAAAAATCGAAGCGGCTGGTTATATCGATATTCCTACCCATCGCTTTCTCATGATTGTCCAACAAAAGTCCTAATTAAATTACTACCGATTGTCGATAAGACAGGTAGGGAGTGTTTAGGAAAAGCACCCTTTTTGGGTGCTTTTTTTATCGAGTAGCACCGTGTGAGAACAGCAACGCTGATCCTTTTACGAAAAGGCAGACCCTCCCGCAACAAAGCGTCCGCTCCTGGGTGGGTGGTCCGTATTACACATATCGAAACCTGCGAAGGAGAAGTGAAACAGGATGAGTAAGAGCTTGGCAACACGGGTCGTTGCTCTTGTAGCGGTGATCATTGCCGTCATGATGGCAATCAATATTATCATGATTTACGAAAACAGCGTAGCTACTGTTGAAAAAACACTCTCGCGCTCAAGCATCAACACAGCATTACATATCTCCCAAGGGCTTGACTCAGAGAAGATAGCGACATTTATATCTCAGCCAAAAGAATCTGACGACTACTGGTCGATCCGAAATACGTTGCTTGAGTACACCCAAAAAACCGGTGCCCTTTATATTTATATTGTTCATGCAGATGGTGAAAAGGTAAAGATTATGGTGGATGGAACGGCGAAAGGAGCAGAGGGGGCAGCTACAATCGGTCAAGAGACAACCTCTACGGATATGGATGATATTGCTCCTGTTCTGGCAGGGGGATCGAACAGTACGCCGATCGTCAAAGACCCTGTTTACGGAGATTACCTAAGTGCATTCGCACCGATTGAAGATCCATCTGGTCAAGTAATTGCTGTACTAGGTGTAGATACTGCGGCAGACAAGGTGGAGCTGATTAATGACCAGGTTTTGGATGAAACCATGCCACGTATCATAATGGCTATGATTGTCGTAACGATTATTGCTTTAGGTGCTGTATTCTTCTTGATCAAAAAGCTGCTTCGTCCACTGCAGGTTGTACAAGAAGCGTCTATGCGTATTGCTTCTGGTGATCTCACGTCTACCGAGATTTCCGTTTCCAACAAAAAAGACGAGATTGGCCGAATTGTCGTTGCTTTTGGTGAGATGACAGCTCAGCTGCGTCAAATCATCGGCGGAGTAAAAGAGACTACGGAGCATATCGACACCATGGCGAATTCCATTCGGGAAGGTGCCAACTCTGTCCGCGAGCAAAACAAAAATATCGTGGTCACCAGCCAAGAGATTGCCCAAGGGAATGAACAGACAGCAACTGCGATGGAGATGACGGTGCAAACGGTTCAAGAATTCTTGAGCGAGCTGTCTGAATTGAATACGGCGATTGACGAGATGGATGCAGTATCCAATCGCGTGTCTGATATCGGAGAGAGCAGTTATAAGGTATTGCAAGAGTTTTTGACAGATGGAACAGAGACGAACAAACAATTTCATGAAGTGCAAAATACAATGGCGATTCTCGAAGAAAAATCGAGCCGAATTAACGACGTGATTGAAACGATTCAGCAAATCGCCGGACAAACCAATCTGTTGGCGTTGAATGCAGCCATCGAGAGTGCGCGTGCTGGCGAGGCGGGCAGAGGCTTCGCTGTGGTAGCGGGAGAAGTTCGCAAGCTGGCTGAACAGACAGGTGCAGCAACTCATGTCATTCAGGAGAGCATCAAAGACATTCAAGATCAGGTAAGACAAGCTACGGAAAAGACAAATGCGACGCTGGATCGCTACAATGCGGGTACTGAGCGTTTGGATTCCGTTACACAAGGCATTACAGCGCTGTCTGACATGACGCATACTTTGAAGACGTCGCTTGCGAATGTTATGGCAAGTGTAGAGACGATGAAGCAAGGTCAGAACAAGGTGAATGAATCCGTGTTGACGGTTACTGCTATCTCGGAACAAACAGCAGCAGCCACCGAAGAGGTATCTGCTACGATGCATGAGGTTAGTGGAAACGTTGATCAGTTCGTGTCTGAAACGGAGCAGGTGACAGACAGCATTCAAGAGCTACGTAGCAAGGTGGATACGTTCCGACTGTAGGCAAATTACTTTATTTATAAATGAAAAACAGCTCTTCTACTGGCAGGATGATGCCGGGAAGAGCTGTTTTTTTGTGGCTGTAGTGGGGGAAGAAGCGCATTTCCAGTCTACGCTTCGGCCTCCGCCCCGCTGAGGGATGGACTGGCTGCTCCGGGCTTAATGGCGGGAGCCGCTTCAAAAGTAGCGGTTTCGATGAGGAGTTTGCAGAGTTGAAGCTAAAAGCACTCCCTCCATTCAGCTCTCCGCTTTGTCGGGCTCCAGAGGCGCTTGGACTGGAAATGCGCTTCTTCCAAGCCGCTTTTGATATTAACTACAATAACCCAATGAGCACAAGAACTACACCGTGCACACCCAATAGCACCATGCGCAACCAGCTAAATGACTGTTTCAATTGACTATCCCGAATCGGAAAGATCGAATATCCATTGCGCTTTTGCTGATGTCGCCAGAGGCTGCTGATCTGGCTGGCAGTCATGAAGAGAAAGAGCAGACCGGCAATGATTTTTGCATACGGGCCGGGCAATATGAGAACGACGAAGGCTGACAACAGGAGCAGTCTGAAATAAGTGCCCGCAAAGTCACCAGAGCGAATAAATTTTTTGGTAAACAAATGATGTCCTGCTGTTGATTGACGGTAAGGCAGCAGCTTCGTCAGGGTAATGAGCCACGAGCGTGATTTCACTTGGTGCTGCATGGCAGGGACATCTCGGAAGTTGTTCACGAACTGATAAAAGCGGTGACGCAAGCCGCTTTCGATGGCCAGGAGGCGATACCATTGTAGAGAATATTTTTTCTTATAAGTCAACATTCGCGAATGGAGCCAGATCAAGAGCGCAGCGCAGATCAGAACACCAAATGGGACATTACCCAAGCGCAAAAATTGGCCTTCACTCAATACCCAGGCGAGGAGGATATACGAAAAGACAAATCGAGCGAGTGTATAGAATCCGATCTTCTGCTGATCTGGCAAACGTAAGAACGTCCAATTGCTGTAAATATTCCAGCCCTTCAAGAGCAGGGGAATGCACCAGTACACCCACAGCTGCACGTCTTGTGCGCCTATGACCCCTGTATACATAGGCATGAGCAGGAGTAGGACGATAAACACCACCATGCTCTGAATGGCAAAATTGTAAACGAGCGCCTTTCGGAAATAGCGATCCAGTCTTACTTCATGCGGAGTCAAAAAAAGCAAATCCGCTTCCAGCAAAAACGTGCGTAGGGGGCTTCTCGCCACGACGATTGCAATCACGAGCGCCATCGCATACGGCAAAGGGAACCAGGCTGGAATCATCGCGATGATGCTGCGGTAGTAGAAGGCGAGCAACCCCATCAAAAAGATCCCAACAAACGCTAAACCGCCATTCGCCATGTACTGGGCATACCGAATGAATTCTACGGAAAAGGCATGGAACCGTTTGCGAAATAATTGATCAACGTCTATTTTCACTGGCCGTCATCCTCTACGATATGTAAGTATATGTCGTCCAAAGAGCTAGCTGGAAGCCCTGTCATACGCCGAAGCTCCTCAAGCGTTCCTTGGGCTCTGATCTCGCCTTTGTGCAAAATGATGAATCGGTCACAATGCTTCTCGGCGGTCGCCAAAATATGTGTGGACATCAAAATGCCAGCTCCTTGCTCTTTGCAACGGTTCAACCACGTGAGAAGAGAACGAATCCCCAGCGGGTCCAGACCCAGGATCGGTTCATCTACGATGTACAGAGGCGGTTGTACGAGCAACGCCATCATGATCATGAGCTTTTGTCGCATCCCTTTGGAAAACTGCTGAGGAAATCGGTCTTTCATTTCCTCCATGCGGAATTCTTTTAAGAGAGGACGTGCTCGTTCATAAAAAACTTCCCGGTCCAACCCGTGGCTCATGGCCATTAACTCGATATGCTCCCACAGTGTAAGCTCTTCGTAATAAATGGGGGACTCGGGAATATACCCGTAAGACAAGCGATAGTTTTCCGGATCAGATTGAAAAGTCCTCCCTGCAATGCTGATTTCACCTGCGATGGGTTCCAAGAGTCCTAGAATATGCTTGATTGTCGTGCTTTTGCCTGCGCCATTCAGCCCGATTAGGGCCACAATTTCTTTTTCGCGTATGTGAAAGGAGACATCTTTAATTACAGCGTGGTTGTAAGAGTACCCACCTGTTACCCCTTTTACCTCCAGCAAGGTTGTCATGGTATCCTCCTTTATGAATAAACGGTTATGTCCCCGTTTATTTGAGAGAAATGCTAGATAGTCTTCCTCTTATTTTAGCTGAATTCAGGATTTGGAAATACATTTGTTTGCCGCCTTTTTTACACGAGACTGAACAGAGAGGGATAACCGTACAGGCAATGCTCCTCACCGATACATAAACAAGTAGTATAAAGGACGGACGGGGGAGGTGGAATCTATGACAGCAGGACCGTATGATAATCAGAAAGATATAGATCAGCATATCCAACGTATCTATTTGAAATTAGACAAATTCGAAGAACGAATCGATCAGCTTGAGGGACAAATGTTAGTCGTCACGAAATGGTTGGAACGAATTGAACATCGATTGGGACGCATGGAGGATGTGCGTTACGATGTACTGCAAGTTTTGAACAAGCTGCAGACTGAATTAGAAACGAAAGCAGAGAAGACGGAAAAAGACAAAGATATAATCCTGCAATTACTGTCTAATGAAAATCGGGACAAGGAAGCACTTGCTCAGTTTATGGAAGTGGAAAAAGACAGAAAACAAGAACGCTTTTTACAGGTTTGGGCAGTTTTAGGTCCTGTCATCGCCTCCGTTCTCTCCTCTTTTTTTACCCGATTTTTTATGTAGCGCATAATATGTTTAAAATGTGGAAAAGTTGTGTAATACGCTTTCCATTTTTCTACCATAACTTCTTTCTATACTTGGAGGGCAGATTATAGAAAGAGAGGATATCCAAGTGAAGAAGTTTGATATTTCCATGCTTACGGTTGCCATATTAGTAACGGGGTTAGCTGTTTTAGGTTTTTATCAATCATGGGCAAAAGGCAATGACCCTGTATTGGTAACAGCTGGCGATACCTCGATTACACAAAATCAGCTTTACGGTGAAATGAAGAAAACGTACGGAAAATCAACGATACATGAACTTGTTGCGGAAGCGTTAATCAAGCAGGAAGCCAAGGCGCAAAACGTCGCGGCGACGCAAGAAGATATGAATAAAGAGATTGATTCGATGAAAAAACAGGTAGGTTCACCTGAGGCATTCCAAAACTACTTGAAGAGTATGGGAATGACTGAGACCCAGCTGCGGGATAAGCTGAACGTGCTCATGACACGGGATAAGTTGTTGGATAAAGCATTCCCGGTTACCGAGGAGCAAATCAAAACCTACTACAATACAAATAAAGCACAGCTGGGTTCACCAGCACCTGAGTTTGATAAAGTCAAAGATCAGATCAAGATGATGCTGACTGACCAAAATCGCAGTCAGAACTACAGTACCTGGTTAAATACGCTTCAAGATAAACACAAAGTAGAATGGAACGACCCTTCCTTTGACGATCCATCAGTGCCAGGTGAAGAACAAATACCTGCTCCATAGTGTAGAACTTATACCCAAAGACCTTGTCCTCTTCCATGAGTGCGAGGTCTTTTTCTGTGAAAACGGTCATGAACGTTTTGTTTAGCAATGGGGGCAATCGGAGAAACTGTGTTCATAATTGCCGATGTGAGGAGCAATCCGAATGGCTCAGATTGGTTGCAGCCTAGACGACAACGTTCACTATATAAAAGAATCGCTCGGATACAGCAATGACATAGTAATTCGAGAGGTAGTCCTACATAACCTAGAACCCGTTCGGGCAGCTGTCATATATGCGGATGGCATGGTTGATTCGTATCTGGTACAAGCCGTCTTAATCGACAGTCTCTTATACAAAATGCGCTTGAAGGAATGGGAAGGGATACGCGAGGACGAGTTCGTTCCCTTTTTAAAAGAATCCATCTTGACCGTAGGGGATATGGGGGATTTATACGATTTTCCCACCTTGTTTACAGCATTGCTGTCTGGCTGTGTCATCATTCTCGTGGATGGCTGCTCGCAAGGAATTCATATTGGTTTGCAGGAGTGGAAGGATAGAGGAGTCACCGAGCCGTCATCACAAACTGTCATTCGTGGTCCACGGGAGAGCTTCACGGAGACACTTCGCACGAATATTACGCTGCTGCGGAGACGGATTTCCAGTGAAAAGCTATGGATTGAAATCAACAGAATCGGCGAGGAAACCAAGACAGAAGTCGCGGTTGTGTATATGAAAGGGATTGTAGAAGAAGATGTGGTAGAAGAAGTGCGTAATAGACTGAATCGAATCAGCATCGATGGCATCATGGAAAGCGGAATGATTGAGGAGCTGATCCAGGACGAAGCCTACACACCTTTCCCCACCATCTCTAACTCGGAGCGTCCGGATGTAGTGGCCGCGAATCTATTAGAGGGACGCGTAGCGATTCTTGTAGATGGGACTCCTTTTGTTTTGACCGTGCCTTCTCTCTTTGTTGAGTTTTTCCATTCTGCGGAAGACTACTATCAGCGCTTTGATTTTAGTACGTTGATTCGCATGCTGCGCTTCGCCTGTTTTTTTATAGCGTTGCTGGCTCCCTCTCTCTATATCGCCGTTACGACCTTCCACCAAGAGATGCTCCCGACACAGCTTCTGATTAGCTTGGCGGCACAGCGAGAAGGAGTGCCCTTTCCAGCCTTTATTGAGGCGATCATGATGGAAGTGGCTTTTGAGATATTGCGAGAGGCCGGAATCCGCATGCCGCGTGCAGTAGGTCAAGCCATTTCCATCGTGGGAACACTGGTCATCGGACAAGCAGCGGTGGAAGCCGGGATTGTTTCGGCAGCGATGGTTATTGTGGTCTCGATTACCGCGATCTCCAGCTTTATTTTCCCAGCGAGCAATATGTCGATTACCGTGAGGATTCTTCGTTTTCCACTGATGGTGCTGGCAGCTTCTTTTGGTATATACGGAATTATTGTAGGGATGCTAGCCTTGGTGCTGCATTTATGCAGTTTGCGCTCGTTTGGCGTACCTTATATGGAATCGTTTGCTCCGTTTTCCTTGAAAGAGCAAAGAGACACGATCCTTCGCTTGCCTCGCTGGGCCTTGGACAAACGGCCTGAATCGATTACCAAAAACAATTTGCGACGCCAATCAAAAAGGATAAAGCCATTACCACCGCAAAAGTAAGAGATTTTCCACAGCATGTAAAGGAGTGGGCACCAGTGAAAGGGATAAAAGTTCTTCTCTGCATCGTGCTCGTTACTATCCTAGCTGGTTGTTGGGATCGAAAAGAACTGAACGATTTGGCGATTGCGGTCGGGATTGGTATTGATAAAGTGCAAACAGGCTATCAAGTTTCGGTTCAAGTAGTCGACCCTGCAGAGGTTGCGGCCAACAAGGGGAAGCCTGGACGTGCACCTGTTACTCTCTTTACGATGAACGCTCCGACAATTTTTGAGGCTGTGCGGAAAATGACCACGATCTCTCCTCGGAAAATTTATATGGCCCACACGCGGATGCTCATATTTGGCGAGGAGGTCGCGAGAGAAGGGATCGCTCCTGTCATCGATTTTGTCTCGCGTGACCATGAGTTTCGGACTGACTTTTATATTGCCATCGCTAGAGGAACGACCGCACGCAACATCCTGAGAGTGATCACACCGCTTGAACAAATCCCTTCTACAGAAATGTTTGCTTCTTTAGAGACATCCTCCAAAGTATGGGCGCCTACCGCAGCAATTACGATGGATCAATTGATTACTGATTTTACCAGCAAAGGGAAACAAGCGGTTTTGACAGGCGTGCGACTAACCGGACCTTCAAGGGAGGGGGACCAACGAAATAATGTCGAGCAAATAGATACCCCCGTGCTTCTTCAATATACGACATTGGCTACTTTCCGGGGAGACAAGATGATCAACTGGCTGAGTGAAGCGGACAGCAAAGCCTATAGTTACATTACAGGCAAAGTAAAAAGTACGGTCGGAAGTATGCCTTGCAAGGGGGGAGGACTCTTGACGCTGGAAGTCATGCGCGCCGACGCAAAAATTGAGGCTATCATGAAAAATGGCACGCCTGAAGTTATCGTTCAGATCAGTTTGGAAAATGATATTGGCGAAGTGCAATGCAAGCTCGATCTGACAGAGGAGGATACGATCAAGGAGCTGGAAAAAGAGGCTGAAAAATCACTGGAATCATTGGCGACAAAAGCCATTGCCAATGCCAAGAAACATGGAGTAGACATATATGGATTCGGAGAAGCGATTCATCGGCAATACCCGAAAGTATGGAAGAAGATAGGGAGCAATTGGGAAAAGGGATTTTCCAAGCTGCCTGTACATATCAAAGCTGTTGTGAAAATCAGACGTTTAGGAACCATCAATAATGCCTTTGAAGAAAAGTGATTGTATAAACAGGGGAGGGGGAGTTTGTATGTCGACATTTGTTGTCATCGTTATATCTATAATCGTTTGTGCATATGAGCTGCCCCGATTGATTCGGATGCGACAACGCAAAGAGATCGCTGTCTTTCTCGCGTTGCTTGTCATCAGTGTTGGCTTGTACGCAGGAGCTGAAAAAGGGGTTGTCCCTAATCCTGTTTATTGGGTGGAAATGGTTTACAAGCCCATATACGATAGCCTCATGACATGGCTGAAGTAAACGAGGGGCATACTGAGTACACCCCCAGTAAAGGAGAGTAAATAGACGTGGACGGTCTTTTGATGAAGCTGCTCGTTAGTCCGTTGTTGGTCGTTTTGGCAGATGCTCTCTTTCCAGAAGTGAATTTCGCTAATCTATATCAGTCTGTCGGAGTCGGATTTGTCTTGGCAGTCGCCGGATATTTTTTGGATAGGGCGATCCTTACAGCAGGGAGTCTTTGGCTTACGACCATGTTTGACTTGATTATCGGCTTTTTGATCGTTTATGGAAGCATTGTGTTTTTGCCGACGGCTCAAATCGCTGCAATCGGGGCCGGGTTTGTTGCGATATTTTTTGGCGTAGCAGAATATATCCAGCATGTTTGGCTGATACGCACAGGACGAACGGAAAGTGTATAGTTGTTTACGTGCAAACACACTCCTTGGGGGTGTGTTTTGTTTATGGAAAAACCATTACGATCGCTTTGTCACGATTCGCTCAATCCATGACCACGGAAGCCAATTTTTTGCAGCGATTGTAAGTCCCACACCTCGGCCAACCGGATAGCGGAATCGCGGCTTGGGAGTGGTGGCTGCATGGACAATCGTCGAGATGACTGCGTCGGGGGCAGGTGCCTTTTCTATGATTGCTTCTACGTGACGCATCAGTTGCTTCATTTGGGAGGCGTAAGGAGAGTCTTCATCAAGCTGTTGGTCTTGCATTCCTTTCTCCCAGATGGCTGTACGAAAGGAGCCGGGCTCAACAAGGACGACTTGAACCTGAAAGGGTAGCATTTCAAGGCGAAGCGATTCACTGAAGCCTTCGACTGCATGCTTGGATGCGGCATACGGCGAGAGACCAGGGAAACCAAATCGCCCACTGATGCTGCTTACGTTTATAATTCGTCCAGCTTGTTGCTGCCGCATATAAGGCAAGACTGCCCGAGTGACGTCGATCAGCCCGAACACATTTACATCAAACTGCTTGCGCCATTCTTCAGAAGAGACCTCCTCAGCAAAGCCACCCAACGCGTAGCCGGCATTGTTTATCAACAAATCAATGCGCCCATGTTTTGCAATGATGGAGGTGATCGCCTCCTGAATTTGTTCCGAATTCGTAACATCAAGGGAAATGACTTCCAGATTTTCAGGATCTATATGTAAGCTTGCCAATTTGTCAAGAGGGTCTCTTTTTGCTGGATCACGCATAGCAGCAATTACCTGAAAACCGGTCTTGACTAAAGCGACTTATGCATGCTTACCAAAGCCACTTGAGGTACCAGTGACTAGTGCAATTGGTCTTTTTTGCATAGAATTCTCCTTTTAAATGTATAGTATGGTAGAAATTAACTGCAATGTTCACAAAATTGTTCATAAATTTGTTAACAAAATCATAACAAATAGCCTTTGTATTAAGGAAAATTTATGTATACTTAAATGGTTACCACGCTTGGGTAGAAGTGTGCAATACTGCCCCTTACTTTGCTGTTTGTTTTTGGAATGGCTGCTAATACTTTTCACGTTTGGGTATTATAGTTGTGAATGGTATTGTATGCGATTTCTTTAAGCAGATAGAAAAGTACGAAAACTTCTAGTTGTAGGCGTGGCTAGAACGTTACCAACACGAAGAAAGAGGGGTTCATTGGTATGAAGGGTTGGCAACAGTATTGGCGTCAGTTTTCCCTGTTTGCTCTGCTGGCGCTAGTGTTAACCGGGTGTGGCAAGGATGAGCTCTCAGCGCTCAAGCCCTCTGGTCCGGTAGCTGCGATGCAGTTTGACCTGATGAAGCTGTCCTCCGCTATCATGATCGGCGTCTTCATTGTCGTTATGGCGATCTTTACGTACGTCCTTATCCGCTATCGTAAACGTCCCGGACAGCAAGGCATTCCTAAGCAGGTCGAAGGAAATCATGCACTTGAAATTCTTTGGACGGTAATTCCTTTCTTGCTCCTAATCATCATGGCGATTCCGACTGTTACTACTGGTTTCGCACTGCACAAGGAGTATCCGAAAGAGGAAGCAGTTCAAGTAAAGGTTACCGCTCACCAATTCTGGTGGGAATTCGAGTATCCTGATCTTGGAGTAGCGACTGCACAAGACTTGGTATTGCCGGTTGGTAAAAAGGTTCAATTCGTATTATCAGCATCTGATGTTAAGCACGCATTCTGGATTCCTGCATTGGGCGGTAAAATCGATACAAACCCAGGGCAAGAAAACAAAATGTGGCTGCAAGCAGACAAAGCAGGCATTTACTACGGTAAATGTGCGGAGCTCTGTGGAGCCTCCCATGCCTTGATGGACTTCAAGGTAGAAGTAAAGGAACAAGCAGATTTTGACACTTGGGTAGCAAACATGAAGGGCGTTCAGGCAAAAGAACCTGTAACGGCAACTTCTCCACTGGCTGCAGAAGGTCAACAAATCTTTGATAAGAGCTGTTTGGGATGTCACGCTGTGGCAGGTAAAGGTGGTAAGATGGGGCCAAACCTGACTAACTTTGCAGATCGCGAACGTGTAGCAGGTATCAAAGCACATACGCCTGAAAACATTGCAGAGTGGCTGAAAGATCCGCAAAAAATCAAGCCAGGCAACAAAATGCCTAACCTCAACCTCGATGACAACCAAGTGAAAGCACTTGTAGAGTACATGGAGACATTGAGCGTAAGCGAGAAAAAGTAAAGTAAAACCTCATAAAACTTATTGCATTGACAATCGTCATAGGCAGTGACGCTTAAAAAGGAGGTAAACCCGTGTCTGCACATGCTTCTCATGCACCAAATCGCTCAGGGCTGTGGGATTATCTTACGACAGTGGACCATAAGAAGATTGCGATCCTGTATCTGATTGCTGGTGGGATATTCTTCTTGGCCGGTGGTTTGGAAGCCCTGCTGATTCGTTTGCAGTTGATGTACCCGGAGATTGAACTCGTTGGTGCCAAGACTTTTAATGAATTAATTACGATGCACGGCACTACGATGATTTTCTTGGCGGCTATGCCGATCATTTTTGCTTTGATGAACGCGATTGTCCCTCTTCAAATCGGTGCACGCGACGTAGCATTCCCGTTTGTTAACGCTCTCGGATTCTGGCTATTTTTCTTCGGGGGAGTGCTACTGAACACAAGCTGGTTCTTGGGTGGAGCACCTGATGCTGGTTGGACATCGTATACAACCTTGGCTTTGAATCAATACAGTGGCAGAGGCGTAGACTTCTACGTACTCGGTTTGCAAATTGCCGGTCTCGGAACGCTGATTGGTGGTATTAACTTCCTGGTTACGATCATCAACATGCGTGCTCCAGGTATGACATTCATGCGTATGCCAATGTTCACCTGGACGTCCTTTATTACATCCGGTTTGATCCTCTTCGCATTCCCTGCGATTACGGTTGGTTTGGTTCTGTTGATGTTTGACCGTTTGTTCGGCGGAAACTTTTTCAACCCTGACGCAGGTGGTAACGTTGTTATCTGGGAGCACTTGTTCTGGATCTTCGGTCACCCCGAAGTATACATTTTGATTCTCCCGGCATTCGGTGTCATTTCTGAAGTAGTTTCTACATTCTCAAGAAAGCGTCTGTTTGGTTACAGCTCCATGGTATTTGCAACAGCGCTGATCGGTTTCTTGGGCTTCATGGTGTGGGCTCACCACATGTTCACAACAGGTTTGGGCGCAATTGCCAATACACTGTTTGGACTTGCAACCATGTTGATTGCTGTTCCTACAGGTATCAAAATCTTTAACTGGCTCTTGACCATGTGGGGCGGTCAAATCCGCTTCCCTACCGCAAACCTGTTTGCAGTAGGATTTATCCCAACGTTTACAATCGGTGGTATGACAGGGGTTATGCTTGCGGTTCCGCCGGCTGACTACCAATACCATGACAGTTATTTCGTAGTTGCTCACTTCCACTACGTAATCGTAGGGGGTCTCGTATTCGGTCTCTTCTCTGGTCTTTACTACTGGTGGCCGAAAATGTTCGGTAAAATGCTGAACGAAACAATCGGTAAATGGAACTTCTGGACGTTCTTCATTGGTTTCCACCTTACCTTCTTCCCGCAACACTTCCTGGGTCTGATGGGGATGCCGCGCCGCGTCTTTACATACCTCAAAGATCAGAACCTGGATATGGGGAACTTTATCAGTACGATTGGTGCATTTGGTATGACGATCGGTACCATCCTATTCGTGATCAACGTAGTCGTTGCAGCGAAGAGCTCCAAACGCGCTCCTGCAGATCCATGGGATGGACGTTCACTCGAATGGGCGATTCCTTCGCCGCCGCCGGAGTACAACTTCGTTCAAACCCCTCTCGTTCGCGGTTTGGATGCGTTGTGGGTCGAGAAAATGGCTGGTAACAAAGGCATGACGCCTGCGGAGCCTATTGGCGACATTCACATGCCATCGCCATCGTTCTTGCCATTCCTGATGTCTCTCGGATTGTTCGTGGCAGGCTATGGCTTTATCTACCACAACTATGTGGTTGTAGTCATTGGAATACTCGCTACACTGTCCTGCATGTTTACCCGTTCAGTGAAAGACGATCCAGGCTATCACATTCATGAAGATGAACTCGAAGAGAAAGGGGTAAAGGCTTAATGGCTAACCATCACGCACATGCAGTATTGCCTGACGAACCGGAAAAAGCCACCCTTGAAGGTAAGAATAAGGTTCTTGGCTTCTGGCTCTTCCTTGGTGGGGAGACAGTTCTCTTCGGTTCCTTGTTTGCAACATTTATCGCTCTTCGTGATCAAGCAAATGGTGGACCAACGTCCCAAGCGTTGTTTGACATGAATCTCGTTGCAGTGGCCACACTTCTCTTGCTTACCAGCTCGATGACAAGTGTTATGGCTACACTGGCTCTGCACAGGAAAGACCTCAAGAAGATTCAGCTATGGCTGACTATCACAGTAATACTCGGTCTCGGCTTCCTTGCTTTGGAGATTTACGAGTTTGTACACTATGTAAATGAAGGACTGAAAATGTCAACGAGTGCATTTTCATCTGCCTTCTATACTTTGGTTGGATTCCACGGAGCTCACGTAGCGTTCGGGATTTGTTGGATCATCCTTTTGCAACTATCTGCGACGAAAAAGGGCCTGACGGTAGTAACTGCACCGAAGTTCTACCTGGCATGTCTGTACTGGCACTTTATCGACGTTGTATGGGTATTCATCTTTACCGTGGTATATCTCATGGGTATGATCGGTGGAAAGGTGGGATAATCTATGGGAGCACAAGCTCATAATGAAGAGGTACGCAAACCGAAAGTGAAGCACGAAGGTCCGAAAAGACACCTTGTTGCTTTCATCGGATCTCTCGTATTGACCGCACTGGCATTCATTGCAGTGGCGTATGAAGCAATTCCATCAGGTTTTACCGTACCATTCATCGTAGCACTGGCCTTTGTTCAAGCGTTCTTCCAGCTGTATGTCTGGATGCACATGGATCAAAAAGGTCATGAGTTTGCACGGATCAGTATTTTCGCAGGATTGTTTGTAATTATGATGGCGATCATCGTCTTTATTTTCTGGGTCTGGGTCTAGGAAGTGGAGCGATGCGAGAGGACAGACATTGGGTCTGTCCTCTTTTTTTGTATTTGTTTTATTAAGTGGCTGTTGGGGAGGGGAAGAAGCGCATTTCCAGTCTACGCTTCGGTCTACGCCCCGCAAGGGGGATTCACTGTCCGCTCCGGAATGAATGTCGGGAACGCTTCAAAAGTAGCAGTCTCAAAGAAGGGGTAGCAGAGGTTGAAGCTAAAACCATTCCCGCCATTCATCCCTCCGCTGGGTGGGGCTCCAGAGGCGCTTGGACTGGAAATTTGCTTCTTCCCACGCGGCTTTTATTAAGCATCAAGTAAGTTGATTCAAGAAAGTCCCCCACGAAATTCCCCAACAAATGTTTTGAAAAATCAAAGGCAACCACAGCTGTTCGAAAGTCCTGTCACATGTTTGGAAGGAGACCGCCCGAACGAAGTGAGGATACAGGCGACTGGAAAACATGTGGCAGGGCTTCCCCCGACCACAAAAGTTGGAAGACACCCCATCGAAGCATATTCTGTCAGCCTTTTGCCAGTCATAAACATGAAGAGAAGGGGGGATTAAGAGCAGACGGAGTTTTCGCGCTTTTTGAAAAATACTTGCACCTGTCACGAAGGCTTTATATAATAAAAATATTAACATGCGTTAAAATAACGTTATATGAATTCGTCGTCACACATTACAACTATAATCTGAGGAAAGCAGGGATCATGATGGTGAAATTGGTAGCAATTTATCGCAAGCCCGAAGATATCGATGCTTTTGACAAGCATTATTTCGAGGTACATGGCCCATTGGCAGAAAAAATGCCTGGCTTAATCAAAATGGAAGTAAGCAAAATCTACGGAACACCAATGGGAGAATCTGACCTGCATCTGATGGCAGAAATGTACTTCGAATCAAAAGAAGCTTTGATGGAAGCGTTGTCATCTTCTGAAGGTCGCGCAGCAGGAAAAGACCTCCGTGGCTTCGCTGGACCCATTGTGTCCATGCATTTTGCAGAAGTCGTTTAATCATGACCACGAAAAGATTGATAGACGAACAAGCGCTCCATCAGAAGCATTACGCAGAGATTTGCGAGAAGCTAAAGCAAGATCCATTTGCCCAATTTTTGGGCATCAAGCTGATTGAATTGGGAGAAGGAACGGCGACTGCGGAAGTTACGGTTGCCGAGCATATGCTGAATGCGCACGGCACCGCGCATGGCGCAATCATCTTCTCTCTGGCGGACTTTGTTTTTGCAGCGGCTTGTAATTCCTATGGCAAAACATCTGTAGCACTGTCGATGAATATCGGATTTTTGGCTGCTGCCATGAAAGGAAATCGCTTGGTGGCAACTGCGACCGAAGAGAAGAAAAACAATCGCACAGCCTGGTACCGCATCCGTGTAGAAACGGAGCATGGTTTGGTAGCGACCTTGGATGCACTGGCGTACCGGAAAAGTGATTACTTCGTCGAAATCGACGAAAACGAATAACTGACAGCGAAATTAAAACGGAGAAAGGATGCCAAAAGCCACGTGCTTAGGCTCCTTTCACTGTTTCAAGACGATACGAGAAAGGGGGCAAAGATGTCAGTGGAGATCCGTAATCGATTCAACCACTACCTGGGCATAGAAGTCGTTCACCGAGATGAACAGGGCTGTAAGGTAGCACTGAAAATTCGCCCCGAGCTGTTCAATAGCATTGAAGGTGTCGTACACGGAGGCGTTACGGCGACATTAGCCGATGTGGCGATGGGGCATGGGGCAGCACCCCATGTGGATGGTGTACAGCAATGTGTGACGGTGGAGAGCAAGATTCAATACCTCCACCCTGCACGCGGTGAGGTACTCGAGGCACAATCTCATGTATTGAAACAAGGAAAAAGCTTGATCGTGATGGAAGCACGCGTGACTTGTGATGGCAAGCTTGTGGCTTTTGCTACCGGCACGTATGCACGGGTGAACCCGCCTACACAAGGAGGACGTTGATGATGGAAGAGAGCGTTCGCTTTGAACGTGAAGGACATATAGGACTGATTACGTTAAATCGTCCAGATGAGCTGAATGCCTTGAACTACGATACATTGGAGCGCTTGGGAAGCTTGATTGAGCAGGTGCGTTTGGATGCAAAAGAGATTCGCGTGGTCATCGTGAAGGCAGAAGGGCGAGCATTTAGTGCAGGGGCAGATTTGAAGGAGCGCCGTACACTGACGGAACAGCAGGTGCGCCGCAATGTCCGCAAAATCCGCGATGTATTTACTGCGTTGGAGAGGCTTCCTCAGCCGACGATTGCCATGATCAACGGATTTGCTTTTGGCGGGGGATTTGAGCTTGCGCTGGCCTGTGATTTCCGCTATGCCGTCGCAGATGCCAAAATGGGACTGACAGAGGTGAGCTTGGGCATCATTCCTGGTGCGGGTGGTACACAACGGTTGTCTCGCTTGATCGGACCTTCCAAGGCAAAGGAGCTGATCCTGACTGCCAGGCGCATCCAAGCGGAGGAAGCGTACCATATCGGTTTTGTAAATGCTGTTGCAAAAGATACAGAGGAGCTACGTGAGCTGGCAATAGGGCTGGCAAACGAGATTTTGGCAAATGCTCCGTTGGCGGTTTATCAGGCAAAGTCAGCTATTGATCGCGGAAGCAGTGTTGATTTACAGACAGGTCTAGATATCGAAACCATGTGCTATGAAGTGATTATTCCTACCACAGATCGTCTGGAAGCATTGGAAGCCTTTCGCGAAAAGAGAAAACCAGTTTTTAAAGGCGAGTAACATTTTAAAATAAGCACTCCATACCGAGTCATAACGCAAGGGAATGAGGGAAGCGACATGATCTTTAATACAGAAATGGAAACGCTACCAAGAGAGAAAATGACGGAACTGCAACTGGCACGCTTGAAAGAAACGGTTAAACGCGTATACGAGCGCGTTCCTTTCCACACAAAAGCATTCAATGAGGCTGGTGTGAAACCAGAAAACATCCAATCGATCGAAGACATACAGAAGCTGCCCTTTATGAAAAAGACTGATTTGCGAGAAAACTATCCGTTCAATCTGTTTGCGGTCGAAATGAAGGAAGTAGCACGCATTCATGGTTCTTCCGGGACAAAGGGAAAACCGACTGTTGTCGGCTACACCAAAAAAGACTTGGAGAATTGGGCGGAGATCGTCGCCCGCGCCATTTGCTGTGCGGGTGGAGAGCCAGGGGACATTTTCCATAACGCGTATGGCTACGGCCTTTTTACAGGCGGTTTGGGTCTGCACAATGGCATCGAGCATATGGGCGCAGTCGCAGTGCCAGTATCCGGCGGCAATACCTCCCGTCAAATTACGTTGATCGAGGACTTCAAGCCACGTGGCATTGCAGCAACGCCATCCTATGTCCTCAACATCGTGGAAGAGATGAAAAAGCAAGGAATCGATCCACGTGAGACAAGTGTCAAATACGGGATTTTTGGTGCGGAGCCGTGGTCGGAAGAAATGCGCGTGCAGTTGGAGCAAGAGCTCGACATTAAAGCCGTGGACATTTACGGTCTGAGCGAAGTGATGGGGCCAGGCGTTTCCATTGAATGTCAGGAGGCGCAGGATGGCCTACATATCGCAGAAGACCATTTCTACGCAGAAATTATCGATCCGAATACCGGAGAAGTGCTTCCATACGGACAAGAGGGCGAGCTCGTATTTACGTCGCTGACGAAAGAAGCATTCCCGGTTGTCCGCTATCGTACGGGTGATATCGCGTCCCTCAATCCTGAGCCCTGTAAGTGCGGACGGACAACCATGCGGATGTCGCGCATCAAAGGGCGTGTAGATGACATGCTCATTATTCGCGGAGTCAATGTGTTCCCGACAGAGATCGAGTCCGTCCTGCTTACGTTCAACCAATTGGCTCCACACTACCAGGTCGTCATTGAGCGTGACGGTGCCCTCGACCGTTTTGAGGTGCACTGTGAGTTGACACCAGCATATGCAAAAGAGCTCAGTGAAAATGACAACTCTGCTCTCTCGTCATTGGTGAAAGAAATTTGCCATCACATCAAAAATACATTAGGTGTGTCCGTGGTGCTGCGGGTGCAACCGCCAAGTTCCTTGACGCGTAGCGAAGGCAAAGCGATACGAGTCGTAGATAACCGAAACAAATCACAGGCAGCAATCTAAACCAACTCCTGTAAAAAAAAGGGTGTGACAGTTCATGGCCTATGAATATATTAGCGTAGCCAGTGAAGATGGTGTCGGTATCATTACGTTGAATCGACCGAAGATTCTAAACGCGCTGAATTTGCAGCTCATTGACGAATTGGTTGACCAGCTTGAGCAAATGGACCGCGACCCGGATATACGGGTGATCATCCTGACTGGCAACGCGAGGGCGTTCGCAGCGGGTGCCGACATTAATGAAATGGCGGAAGCATCAGCCATCGACATCATGAAGCGCAATCAGTTTGCGGTTTGGGATCGCATCTCACTCATCTCCAAGCCGATTATTGGTGCTGTCAGCGGCTTTGTGCTCGGTGGTGGCTGTGAATTAATGATGAACTGTGACATTGTGATCGCTTCGGAGACAGCCGTCATTGGTCAACCGGAAATCAAGCTGGGAGTCATGCCTGGGGCTGGTGGTACACAGCGTCTGACGCGTGTGGTAGGTGAACGAAAAGCACTGGAGATGCTGCTCACAGGTGAGCCGATTTCGGCCAAAGAAGCGTTGAAATACGGATTGGTCAATCGGGTAGTGCCAGTAGAAGCGTACTATCAGGAAGCGCTCAAGCTGGCAAAGCAAATCGCCCAGCAGCCGCCGCTCGCGGTACAGGTCATCAAAAAATCCGTGTACAAAGCTGGTGATCTCCCTCTTCAAGAGGGAATGGATTACGAGCGAAACAGCTTTTATCTTCTTTTGGCAAGCGAAGATCGAAAAGAAGGCATGCAAGCATTTCTGGAGAAGCGCAAACCCCGTTTTACGGGACATTAGGAGGCGGCCATGTACGAAACGATTCTTTATGAAGTGTCAGAAGGCGTAGCAGTAGTGACCTTGAACCGTCCGGACAAATTCAATGCGTTTACAGCCGTCATGAACAAGGAAATCACTGATGCGTTGAAGCAAGCACAGAAGGATGCGGACGTGCGTTGCATCGTTCTTACCGGAGCAGGGAAGGCGTTCAATGCGGGTCAGGATCTTAGTGACGTTGCTGGAGGAGGAGATGTGGATTACGGGGCTTTCTTGCGGGATCGCTATAATCCAATGATTCTCCAGTTTCAGAAAACAGAGAAGCCAATCATCGCAGCGGTTAATGGTGTAGCAGCAGGTGCAGGCATGAGTGTTGCGCTGGCGTGTGATATTCGTCTGGCATCGGAAAAGGCATCCTTCGTCAATGCTTTTGTCAACATCGGGCTCGTTCCTGATTCAGGAGGCTGCTACTTCTTGCCGCGCATCGTCGGGATCGGCAAGGCGTTGGAGCTGGCGATGACGGGGGAAAAGGTTTCCGCTGAGGAAGCACTGCGGATTGGATTGGTCAATCAGGTGTACCCTGCGGAGAGCTTCATGGAGGATGTATTGGCGTATGCACACAAGCTGGCGTCACTGCCGACGAAGGGCATTGGTTTGATCAAGCGCACGATGTACAAAGGGCTTGAGATGGGGTTGGAAGAGACCTTGGAATATGAAGCTTTTGCACAAGAGGCGGCTGGCAGCACTGAGGATCACAAAGAAGGGGTCACCGCTTTCATGGAAAAACGTGCGCCTCGTTTTACAGGCCGTTAGAGGCGAAGGGAGGCAAGCCCAAGTGAGTATAAAAACAGTAGGCGTCATTGGGGCGGGAACGATGGGAGCGGGGATCGCTCTCGTCTGCGCTCGCAAAGGACATCAGGTCATGCTGCTGGATGCAAATCAGGCGGTGTTGGACAAAGCGCTTGTCTATTTGGAATCGATCTTGACAAAAGACGTGGAGAAAAACAAAATCAGCGAGCAAGAAATGACAGAGACGCTAGAGCTGGTCCATCTCGTTTCGGAAATGGAGCAGTTGGGAGACTGCGATATCGTCATCGAAGCGGTGCCAGAGCGTCTTGATTTGAAAAAAAGCATTTTCAGCCAGCTTTCTGAGATTTGCAGAGAGGATGCCCTTTTACTAACGAATACTTCCTCCATCTCGATTACGGAGATTGCAGGAGGCCTTTCGCATCCCGAACGTATTCTTGGATTTCACTTTTTCAATCCCGCACCCGTCATGCCTTTGGTTGAGGTTATTCGCGGGAAAAAATCGAGCGAGGAAAATGTGGAGGTGGCGTATCGATTTGCGCAAGAGCTGGGCAAGGTTCCTGTTCTGGTGACGGACACCCCTGGCTTTATCGTCAATCGCATCGCACGTCCTTATTATAATGAAGCATTGCGCATCCTTGGCGATCATGTGGCGGGTGTGGAGCAGATTGACCGCATCATGAAGCTGGCTGGCGGATTCAAAATGGGACCGTTTGAGCTGCAAGACATGATTGGCATCGACATCAATTTTGCCACCACCAAATCGGTCTATACCGACTTCTTCCATGAAGGACGATTTAAGCCTAGCCGGATTCAGCAACAAATGGTTCAATCCGGTAGCCTGGGCAGAAAGACGGGGGAAGGCTTCTATGACTACAACAAATAAGGCTGTATTGCTCGTAGGCACAAGCCCGCTGTACGCGGAGTTGAATCAATTGATGGTGGAAAGAGGCTACCAGGTGCTTACGCTTGCAGAAGCAATGGCGGAACCTGAGCTGGTTGAATTGGCAGTGGAAGTAAATAGCGTGGATATGCAGGCGAAAAAGAGGCAGGTACGTGAGTTGGATGACCTATTGCCACCAAACGTACCGATCATCACGACTTCGCTCGCGATTACAGCGACAGAGGTAGCGTCCTGGACACAGCATCCTGAACGCGTTTGCGGATTTGGAACGCTCGTACCCTTGGTCGAACGGGAGCTGATTGAGATTGCCCCTGCTCTGCAAACGGAGCTGGATACGATTCAAGCCACAGAAGGCTTCTTTCAATCGCTCGGGAAAGAGACGGAAACCGTAAACGACGAGGTAGGTCTCGTATTCCCACGCATTTTAACACTCATTATCAACGAGGCAGCCTTTACTCTGATGGAAAAAACAGCAACGGCCACTGATATTGATATCGCGATGAAAAAAGGCACCAACTACCCATACGGTCCTCTCGAATGGGCAGATCGGGTTGGCTTGGATGAGATTTTTGCGATATCGAGAGGCTTGCAACGGGATCTGGCAGAGGAGCGTTATCGCACTGCACCGCTATTACGAAAGCTGGTGCTGGCAGGGCGAGTCGGCGTACGCAGTGGGCAGGGCTTTTACACGTACGAAGAAAAAGTGGGTGTAGAGGCATGAGCTTGACTAACAAGGAGGTGTACGTAGCAGCAGCCGTACGTACACCAATCGGCAAGCTGGGCGGAAGTCTGAAGAACACCCCCATCGACGACCTGACAGCCATTGTCTTGAATGGAGCGCTTGCGAAGGCAGGACAATCCGGTGAGATTGTTGATGGGGTCATCATGGGTAACGTCATATCGGCCGGACCGTTTATTAACATTGCCCGCGTTGGTTTGTTGAAAGCAGGGCTTCCTGACACCATACCTGGACTGACAGTGAATCGGGTATGTGCATCCGGGCTAGAGGCAGTCAATTTAGCTGCACAGTCCATCCAGGCAGGACATAGTCAGGTCATGCTGGCTGGCGGTGTAGAGAATTTGACTCGTTCACCGTACATCATGGAAAAATTCGAGCAGCCGTATCAACGCGGCGGACAGACACTGATGGAGTCTTTTGGCGGACCTCGTTCTGCTCCTGTCTCGATCTATGGCGATCTGACCATGGGAGATACCGCAGAAAACGTGGCAGAGCAATTCGGCATCAGTCGTGAGGATCAGGATCGTTTTGCAGCAGAGAGTCAGTCTCGGGCTATCACCGCGATAGATGCAGGTCTGTTCCGCGATGAGATCATTCCCATCACGTTAAAAGGGAAAAAAGGGGAAGAGACGCTGTTTGATACGGATGAATTCCCAAGAAGAGATTCCAGTGTGGAGTCGTTGTCCAAGTTGCGACCTGCCTTCCGAAGAGATGGTAGCGTCACAGCAGGCAACTCCTCCGGTATAAACGATGGCGCAGCGGCTTTGCTCTTGATGAACGAAAAAATGCTGCAAAAGACAGGCGTCGCTCCTTTGGGGCGCATTGTTCATTTCGTCAGCGCTGGTGTAGATCCGCGCATTATGGGCATTGGTCCGGTCGCTGCGATCCGCAAGCTGCTCGCAGAAACGAACATGACCGTAGAGCAAATCGACCTGTTTGAGTTAAATGAAGCGTTTGCTTCCCAGTCACTCGCCTGCATGAGAGAACTGGGACTGGATCCTCTGAAAACCAATGTGAACGGTGGGGCAATCGCGTTGGGTCATCCACTCGGAATGAGCGGTGCTCGCCTGGCAGGTACGATTCTTTTCGAGCTGAGACGTCGCCAAAAGAAATACGGAATCGTTTCGTTGTGCATAGGCGGCGGTCAAGGATTGGCCACGTTAGTAGAAGCGCTATAGAAACAAAGCCCTTGTGCATGGGAGGAGTGGAAGAATGGGTACACCTGTCATCATAGATGCTGTGCGCACGCCAATCGGCCGCATTGGTGGTGCGTTGAAGGATGTGCGCCCGGATGACCTGGGCGCATTGGTGATTCAAAAGCTGCTGGAACGCAATTCTATCAATCCGAAGACGATAGATGATGTCATCATGGGCTGTGCCAATCAGGCTGGGGAAGACAACCGCAACGTCGCGCGTATGTCACTTCTTTTGGCGGGATTGCCTGTCGAGGTGCCGGGAGTGACTGTGAACCGCCTGTGTGGCTCAGGTCTTGAGGCTGTG
Organism: Brevibacillus schisleri; assembly: GCF_055685845.1. Classification (NCBI taxonomy): domain Bacteria; kingdom Bacillati; phylum Bacillota; class Bacilli; order Caryophanales; family Paenibacillaceae; genus Brevibacillus; species Brevibacillus schisleri. The sequence continues at coordinate 5,635,294 of NZ_JBVNDM010000001.1, read as the reverse complement.
AACCAAAGCGCGAATGCAATCAAAGCCGGAGCAGGTCACGTCTATATCGCGGGCGGGACAGAGAGCATGACACGCTCTCCGCTGGTGATGATGAAGCCTGGCACGGCTTTTCAGCGCGGCAATCAGCAGTTAGTCGATACGACGTTGGGCTGGCGATTGGTCAACGAAAAAATGAAAGAGATGTATCCGCCGATCAGCTTGGGGGAAACTGCGGATAAGGTAGCGGAGCAATACGGCATTAGCCGCGAAGCCCAGGATGAGTTTGCATTGCGCAGTCAGCAAAATTACGCACATGCCTTGGCAGAAGGAAAGTGGGATGCCGAGATCGTTCCGGTAGAGCTGAAAGGGCGCAAAGGCGAGGTCACGCTGTTTGCACACGATGAGCATGCACGTCCAGAGACGACGATCGGACAGCTGCAAAAGCTGAAACCAGCATTCCAAGCAGATGGCAGCGTCACAGCAGGCAACTCCAGCGGTCTAAATGATGGAGCCTGCGCTCTGCTCATCATGGAACAGGAAGCGGCTCTTGCAGCCGGTTTGAAGCCTCGTGCAAGGATCGTCGCATCCGCAGTCGCAGGCGTTGATCCATCCGTGATGGGAATTGGACCTGTACCTGCTACGCGCAAAGTACTGAAGCAGGCAGGCTTGACGCTTTCGCAGATTGATCTGTTCGAATTCAACGAGGCTTTTGCGGCGCAGGCAGTGGCAAGCGTACGCGAGCTGGGGGTCAACCCTGATCTGGTCAACGTAAATGGCGGAGCGATTGCTTTGGGTCATCCGCTCGGGTGTAGCGGAGCGCGCATCCTTACTACTCTTTTGTATGAAATGGAGCGACGTGATGCCCGTTACGGATTGGCCGCGATGTGCATTGGAGTTGGACAGGGAATTGCGACGATTATCGAGCGTGTGTAGCTTGGATAGATAGGGAGGCAGGTACTCTTGATAGATCGACTGCAACCGGGTACGACGGAAGAATTTACTGTGACAGTGACGAAGGACATGCTACCTGTTTTTGAAGGCCAAGTCGTACATCCCGTGATGTCGACAGTCAGCATGATTTATTACATGGAATGGGCGGGAAGACGAGTCATTTTGCCGTACCTGGAAGCCGATGAAGAGGGCTCGGGATTTGCTGTAGATATCAAGCATGTCGGTCCAGCTGTGATTGGTCAGGAGGTCACGTTCCGGGCTACCTGTGTGCAGGTTACCGAAAAACGCGTAGTGTGCGAGGTTACGGCGGACACTACGCGTAATCGTGTAGGGCTCGGGACGTTCGTCCAGGCCATCTTCAAAAAGGACGAGATCAAGCAGCGTTTTGAGGCCTTGCAAGCTGAGATCAATCAGGAAGCAAGTAGGGAATCATAAATTTGACAGAATAAATTGACTTATTTAAAATGTTTTACTATAATTACGTTAAAATTACGTCATGCGATTTTACCGTCATATACTCTCGATCGATTCACGCACTTCCTACAGAATATGGTACAATTTCACACAGCTAATAGGTATGAATCGATTTGGGGGTAGAAGAAACGTGAAGCCACAATCCATGCTTTTTACAATTTACGGTGAATACGTCCGCCATTATGGAAGCGAAATCTGGATTGGTAGTCTAACCAAGCTGATGGGGGAATTCGGACTGTCGGAGCCGGCTGTTCGTGCAGCGATCTCCCGGATGCTTCGCCAAGGCTGGCTGGAATCGAGAAAAGTAGGGAACCGCAGCTTCTACTCGGTATCCGAGCGCGGCAAAAAGCGGCTGGAAGAGGCAGCGGCACGTATTTATAAGGTCGAGACAGATGTGTGGGACGGCAAGTGGTGCATTGCTAGCTACAACATCCCCGAGGAGCGTCGAGCGCTGCGTGATCAACTGCGTAAGGAGCTTGGCTGGATGGGCTTCGGGATGCTGACGACCAGTACATGGATCAGCCCGAATAACCTCAGTGATCGCGTGAAGGACCTGACGGAAGCCCACGAGATTACAGAGTATGTCGAGATTTTTACATCCGAGCATATGGGGTGGAGCAATCCGAAGCAGCTCGTGCAGAAATGCTGGGACATCGATGAAATCAATGAAAAATACAAGGCCTTCATCGATGCCTACCGAGAAGAATATGAGCAGCTTTCAGCAAAACTCAGCAATGGAGAAGAGGTTCCAGACAGCCATTGCTTCGTGGAAAAGACAAAGCTCGTCCACCAATACCGCAAGTTCTTGTTCATCGATCCCGATTTGCCACAGGAATTGTTGCCAGAGCTGTGGTTGGGCAAAGAGGCGGATCAGTTGTTCCAAAATTACTACCAGTTATTGAATCCAGGGGCAGTACGATTCTTCGAGACCGTGTATGAAGCTGCGCCATCCGCATAGGCGAAAGCTGCGAAGGAAAGGCCCTAGCACGTCTAGGGTCTTTATTCATCAATCGGTTTTCCATTATTTAAAATGTAAGCGTTTTACTTGGGCGTTATTTGGTGGACGAGAAACAAAGGGGGAACAGCACGAATATGACGGAATTGCTGCAGTACGTTGCAAACGGACTCGTCAGTGGCGGGATTTACGCGATCGTAGCGGTTGGTTTCATCACGATTTACAGCGTAAGCAAGGTGATTAATCTGGCGCAGGGTGAATTTTTGATGCTGGGCGGAATGGTTACAGTCGCCTTGATTGGCATGAATCTTCCGTATGGGTTGGCAGCATTGCTCGCGATCCTCCTGGTCACCTTGATCGGTGTTTTGATGCAGAAATATGTAATCGCTTACGTCAAAAAGGCTAATCCAATTAGTTTGATTATTTTGACGATAGGGATATCCACACTGATTCGCGGCATTGCCAGCTTTATTTGGGGAAAAGATGCGTTTGCACTTGAACCGATCACGAGCAATGAGCCGATCTCGTTCGGTGGCGTGATGATCGCACAACAAAGTATCTGGATTTTGGCTGCTGTTCTTATCATTCTTCTTCTACTTTGGTACTTGATGGACAAGACGATTCTCGGCAAAAAAATTAATGCCTGTTCGGTCAACCCGATGGCAGCTCGCCTGATGGGGATTAGCCCGACAAAGATGAGTATGCTGGCCTTCGCCATCAGTGGAGCGACCGGAGCGATTGCAGGAATCGTGATCGCGCCGCTTTCCGTAACGTCCTACGATGTCGGCGTGCTGCTCGGAATCAAAGGCTTTTCCGCAGCCATTCTTGGCGGACTGGGAAATCCATTGGGTGCAGCCGTAGCCGCCTTTTTACTCGGGATTGTCGAGTCGCTGGGAGCTGGTTACATCAGTTCCGGTATGAAGGACGCGATCGCCTTTCTGGTGTTGATCGGCATGTTGTTGATTAAGCCATCCGGCATCTTTGGAGAACGCAGCGTTGGAAAAGGAGGACTATGATGAAGCAGATCATCGATAAGTGGGGCAAAAGCATAGGTATCTACCTGTTCTTGATGATTCTTTTTCCATTCGTGATGCCAGATGAATACTATCGTTCTGTCGGAATTATTATCGGTCTTCAAGCAATTGTAACCATCGGGCTATGCCTCGTGATGGGGCTGGCTGGACAAATTTCGCTGGGACAAGCAGCGTTTTGGGGGATTGGTGCCTATACCTCGGCAGTATTGACGACAAAGTACGGTCTGCCGCCATTTATCGGTCTCATTGCTGCTGCGATTGTTCCAGGGCTATTCGCCTTTATCCTCGGGCGGGCGATAGCGGGGCTGCAAGGCTACTACCTCGCGATGGCAACACTCGCATTTGGCTACATCGTCCAGATCGGGATTACGGAATGGGAGCCGGTCACCGGGGGAGCAAACGGGATGATCAGCATTCCACAAATGACTTTCTTCGGTGGAAGCGAGCTGTCCATGTACTTTCTGATTTGGGGAGTCGTCACCTGTGTGCTGCTCTTCTCACTCAATCTCTTGAATTCGCGCGTCGGCAGAGCATTTCGGGCGATTCACAAAAGTGAGATTGCTGCGACCTCGATGGGAATTGATGTCCGCAAGTTCAAGCTGAATGCCTTTGTGGTAAGCGGCATGTTCGCTGGTATTTCCGGCGGCTTGTACGCCCATTACATGGGAATTCTCGATCCGCAGCCGTTTGGATTGCATGAGTCGATCAAGTTTCTCACGATGGTCGTCATCGGTGGGATGACAAGCATCTGGGGCGCTTTGGTCGGGACGATCCTGATTGGTTTTATCAGTGAGGGACTGGTCCTTTTGAGTGAAGTGGTGCCGGGCTTGCAGGGGGATGTGGACACGATTGTATTCGGTGCGATTCTGGTGCTGTTCATCATGTTCATGCCAGAAGGATTGGTTCCGCGCATCCGGACTGCTTTCGAAAAAGGGCAGGCGAAAAAGGCGAAGGGCATGGCTGAAGAAGCACAGCGAAAGCAGCAGGTGGAAAGGAAGGCTGCAACATGACGACACTTTTGGATGTGCAAAAGCTCTCTCGTGATTTTGGCGGTGTACGGGCAGTGAATCAAGTAGATTTTCAAGTGCGGGAAGGAGAAATCCTTGCGCTGATCGGTCCGAATGGCGCTGGAAAAAGCACGGTGCTCAACATGGTGTCGGGTGTGATCCCGCCTTCGGAAGGTGAGATTCGCTTCAGCGGCCAGCCGTTGTCACGCGTGCCAGGCTATGAATATGCCGGATTAGGAATCACGCGAACCTTTCAAAACCTCCAGACATTTGACGATATGACCGTCTTGGAAAACGTGATGGTCGGCATGCATACCAAGACAAGTGCGAGTCTCTTTTCCTGCGGCATGAATCTGGCAAAGTCCCGCAAGGAAGAGAAGCTAATGCAGGAGCAGGCACGGACGTGGATCGAGAATGTAGGACTAGCAGAGGTGGCGGCCTCGCTGGCAGGGAGCCTGCCGTACGGGAAGCTGCGGCTGATGGAGATTGCCCGTGCGATGGTAGCCAAGCCGCGGTTGCTCTTGCTGGACGAGCCTGCTGCGGGCCTGAATCATACCGAGACGGCGGAGATGAGCCGCATGTTTTGCGAGATTCGCGACAACGGAACGGCAATTTTGCTAGTGGAGCATGACATGGACATGATCATGACGATTGCGGACCGCATCGTTGTATTGGATCAAGGATCAAAAATCGCAGAAGGAACCCCGCGTGAGATTCAGGAGAACCCACGAGTGATTGCGGCGTATCTGGGTGCAGAATGAAGCGCGAAAGAGGTGGAACATGATGGGGAAGACAGTCCTTACAGTAGACAACATCACGGCTCGCTACGGCCCGGTGGAAGTGCTACACGGCATTACTCTACAAGTGAACGAGGGCGAGATCGTCTCCCTGTTGGGTGCAAATGGGGCAGGCAAAACGACACTTTTGAACTGTATCTGCGGTCTTCACGGCGACAAGGAGGGGAAGATTTGGTTTCGAGACGCGGACATTACGCGCGTTCCTGCGGAGCTGGTGGTACCTCGGGGCATGGCGCATGTACCGGAGCGCAGACAAATTTTTTCCACGCTGACAGTTGAGGACAATTTGTGGCTGGGTGCTTCGCATCGGATGCCCAAGACGAGCAAAAAGGAAATTGCCAAAGAAATGGAGACGGTGTATGAACGTTTTCCCATTTTGGCAGAGCGGAAATGGCAGCTCGGAGGAACGCTTTCCGGGGGGCAACAGCAGATGCTCGCCATCGGCAGGGCGCTTTTGTCTCGACCGCAGCTCCTCTTGTTGGACGAGCCTTCACTAGGACTGGCTCCGCTCATTGCCAAAGAAATCCTGACGATTGTGCAGGAGATTCGCTCGGAATGGGGCACCACAGTGCTGTTGGTCGAGCAAAATGCTCGTGCAGCGCTCGCTATTTCCGACCGGGCTTACGTACTCAGTACGGGAACCGTCATGCTGGAAGGGAAGGCAGACGAGATAAGCAATGACCCGCGTGTACAATCTGCTTATTTGGGAAGCTCACATGAAGCTGTTTGACAAAGATATACCACATACATGAGGGGGTACACCCATGAAAAAACGAACATTCAAAAAATGGCTATTTCCAGCAGCAGTTGCTTCGCTCGTATTCTTGAGCGCCTGTGGAGGCGGCGCTACGCCAGCAGCAGAATCAGGCACTGGTGGCGCCAGCAAGGACCCGATCAAGGTCGGCGCTATTTTCTCGCTGACGGGTCCGAACAGTCCGCTCGGCGTACCGGAGAAGCAAGCGGTAGAGCTGTTGGTAAAAGAAATCAACGGCGCGGGCGGTGTAGATGGCCGACAGGTAGAAGTCATTTTTGAAGACGACAAGTCTGACAATACGGAAGCGGTAAAAGCGATCAAAAAACTCGCATCGAAAGAAAAGGTCGTAGCCGTACTCGGCTCCTCAGGCAGTGGTCCGTCTCTCGGGATGGCTGAGTATGCCGCAGCAGAAAAGCTCCCGCTGATCTCGATGGCAGCTGCAGACCAAATCACCAATCCAGTTCGTGCCAACATCTACAAAACACCGCACACAGACGTACACGGAACGAAGCGCATCTTCAAGTATTTGAAGGAAAAAGGCATAACAAAAATAGCTACGCTCAATGACAGCAATCCATATGGAAGTGGCTGGACGACGCAGTTGCAAAAATATGCGCCTGAGTACGGCATCACGATTGTAGCGGAAGAAAAGTACGGCACAAAAGACCCGTCCATGAGCTCTCAATTGACCAAAATCAAAGGAACGGACGCGCAGGCGCTGATTGTAGCAGGGACGAACCCTGGACCAGCCACAATTGTGAAGGAAGCGAAGCAACTGAACCTCACTATTCCGATTATTAGCAGCCATGGCTCTGCGAACAGCAAATTCCTCGAACTGATTGGAGACGCCGGCGAGGGTGTCCTGATGGTAGCGGGAAAACTACTCATTCCTGAACAAGTAGCGGCGGACGATCCGCAATCTGCCATTATCAAAAAATTCGTGGATGGCTATCAAGCTGCCTACAATACACATCCAGACGGCTTCGCAGGATACGGTTACGACGGCTTGAATTTGCTCGTGGAAGGCTTGAAGCAAGCAGGCGGCGACAGATCCAAACTAGGCGAAGTATTGGAAAAGGTGAAATACGTAGGGGTAACCGGAGAATTCAAGTTCACGGCTGATGATCATAACGGTCTGACAGAAGACAGCATGATCATGGTTGAAGTGAAGGATGGAAAATTCCAGCTCGTTAAATAAGTGAAAGAAGTGCGTTCCCTCCGCGTTGTGAAAAAGAATGCGGGGGGAATCGTTGTTTTCATCACAAGGGCAGGAGGAGCATGTATGTCTCAATTGCTGAATAGCGTCTTAATGGTTGCACCGATTTTACAAAAGGCATTTTTGTCCGAATGTATGGTAGGAGTCACTGACAAAGAGAAGTTTCTCGCCTATTATCCGGCACGGGGCTTGAACCTGGGGATTCGCGTAGGAGACGAATTGCGCCCGGGGAGTATTAATGCGTCGGCGGTAAAAGAGGGGAAGCGGGTCGTGAAGAAGATTTCCAAAGAGCTATACGGTGTCCCGTATATCGCAGTCGGTTATCCGCTTGTTGAAAACGGGCAGGTAGTCGGATGCTTGGCGACAGGCGTGACGACCGATCAAGAGGATCGCTTGCACAGCTTGGCTCAAAACTTGACGGACGCACTGGAAAATATCGCGCAGCACACAGAAAGTCTGGCAAAGGACGCAGACCATTTGGCACAAGCGAGCCACACGCTGAGTGATGCAGCGGGTCAATTAGGGCTGAAAATTGCAGAAACGACCCAGATCAACGAATTGATCCGCAATATTTCAACGCGCTCCAATGTACTCGGCTTGAATGCCGTCCTCGAAGCGGCTCGTGCAGGGGCTGCTGGACGCGGCTTTTCCGTCGTCGCAGAGGAAATCCGTCAGCTTTCCCAGACGACCGCTACTTCAGCGAAAGGCATTTTCAGTCTATTAGATGAAATGAATGCACTTGTCGGGACGGTAAATGGCGAAATGGAGAAGACGATGAATCACAGTGTACAGCAGTCGACCCGTATACAGGAGCTGGATGCAGTCATGCAAGAGCTGCGGCACATGGCTGAGCAGTTGAAAAAGGCAGCAGAAATAACTGGGCGCGGAGAATAGGAGAGTTCATATGTAAGCGTATTGCAAAAACGTATGACGTTATGTTATTATTGCGTTATAAAAACGTATTATAATTTTATCATAATGCATATCTGATAAAAGGAGGGCGTTCTCCATGCAAATGAGGCTCGAACATGCCGATCTGACTGAAAACGAAAAGTTGGAAGCGTTTTTAGCGAGAATCGAACGCGGGGAAAAAATAGAGGCAGACGATTGGATGCCAGACGACTATCGCAACCAGTTGATCAAGCTGATTTCGATGCATGGCATCAGTGAGATCATGGGTGCCTTGCCGGAAAAGGAATGGGTACCAAAGGCGCCGACATTGCGCCGAAAGCTGGCGATTATGGCGAAGGTCCAGGACGAGATGGGGCATGGTCAATTGCTCCTTCGCGTCGCAGAAGACTTGCTTGAGCCATTGGGCAAGACGCGCGAGGATATCATGAATGATTTGTTTTCAAAGAGACTGAAATTTCACAATGTATTCCACATGGAAGCACCTACCTGGGCTGATGCTGGTGTGATTGGCTGGCTGGTTGACGGAGCGGCTATCATTACGCAATCGATGTCCCTCGATACATCTTATGCACCTTACGCCCGCGCTCTGCATCGGATCTGTGCGGAAGAAAAGTTCCACGCCCAGCACGGGGAGAGCATCGTCTTGGAGTTGGCAGAAGGCACTGATGAACAGCGTCAAATGCTACAAGATGCTATCCATCGTTGGTGGCCTTCCCTCTTGATGTTTTTCGGACCACCGGAAAACGGCAACATTACGAGCAATCAGGAAGCCAACATGCGCTACAAGATTCGTACACAGACGAATGAAGAATTGCGCCAAGTATTCCTGGAAAAGTATTTGCCGCGTATTTTTCATCTGGGCTTCACAGTGCCAGACGATACGATTTACTTCGACGAGGCAGAAGGCAAATGGGTCTACCAACAGCCTGACTGGGAGGAGTTCAAGCAAATCGTCAAGGGGAACGGACCACGCTCTGCTCATCGTCTGAATCTTCGGGTAATGTCTTATGAGGAAACCAAATGGGTACGCGATGCGATTATGTCGTACGGCCGACAAGTAGGGTAGGTGAATGTGAATGAGCAACGAAAACTTTTTCATATACGAAGTATTCAGCCAAAAAAGCGTAAATGCTCCGTTCGTCCAACAGTTCAGTTTGTTGGCACCCAATAAAGAAGTTGCTTTGAGTATGGCGAGGGAGAATTTCCTGCGCCGTGAGCCTTGTTTTAATTTGTGGGTAGTCAAGCGCGACGACATTTTTGGACTGCCGCCAGAGGAGCGTCCTTTCTTGGAAAGACTCGACAACAAGAGCTACCGGGAGACCAAAGGATACGGCGATTTGCAGTCGAGATGGCGCCACCATCGTGAGCAGTACGAAGAAAAACAGAAGCATGCAGGCAACGGCAGTTAAGCAGGAGGGATACAATCATGGGCGACCGTTTACATGTAGAAACAGTGGAAGCAGCAAAACAAAACCCGTCATTTGCAAAAGCCTTGACCGACCTGTTGTTCCAGCTTGCTGATGACGATTTTATATTGGCTTATCGCGGATCGGAATGGCTTGGGCTGGCTCCGCATATTGAAGAAGATGTGGCTTTTTCATCGATGTCTCAGGACATGATGGGCCATGCCGTAATGTTTTATGACATGCTCGAGCAACTAGGAGTGGGAAAAGCAGACGATCTCGCACAGCTGCGCGAGGCGAAGGCGTTTTCCAATGCGATCTTGGTAGAGCGTAAAAACGGCGACGGTGAGTACAATGATCATCCCCATTACGATTGGGCTTATGCGATTGTTCGCAGCTATGTGTACGGCTTATACAAGCAGGTTCGCTTGGAGGCTCTTACGCAGTCGTCATACGCACAACTCGCGCTGGTCAGTCGCAAAATGATGACAGAGCATCGCTACCATCTGATGCACTGGCAAGTTTGGTTGAAGCAATTGGCGAACAGTACGGCTGATGCACGTCAGAGGCTGGAGGCAGCTATCGCAAAAGTTTGGAAGGATGCCGGGGAGTTGCCTCAGCTTGGACCAAACCAAGTCGATATCGTTCAACTTGGCCTGATTGCAGAAGAAGAGCAACTGAAACAAAAATGGCTGACACTGACAAAAGACATTTTTGAAAATGCAGGACTTGACTGGCCAGGCGAGCCAGGAGTGCCACAAGAGCGCGGTCGTCATGGGGAACATACTGCTGATCTGGTGCAAGCTTTGGCAACCTTGTCTGAAGTGTATCGCATTGATCCGGCTGCGGGCTGGTAAAAAGGGGTGATTCTCTCATGGCGCAAGAAGGACTGCAACTGCATGAAGAGCTTGAAGCGACATGCTGGGAACTGCTGCAGCAAGTAACCGATCCCGAAATCCCGGTGATTAGCATGGTAGAGATGGGGATGATCCACAAAGTGCGCGTCGAAGCAGACGTCGTACACGTCGAGGTGCTCCCTACCTTCGTCGGCTGTCCGGCACTCGAGATCATGAAGAGAAACATCACAGAAAAGCTGGTGGAGGCAGAAGGAATCAATCAGGTTCAGGTAGCGTTCGTCTATGATCCAGCCTGGACATCTGATCGTATCGCTTTGGATGCTCGCGATAAGCTGAAAAGCTTTGGCATCGCGCCGCCACCGCTTGACTTCAAACCGGGAGACACATGGGAAGTAGCCTGTCCCTATTGTGATTCCCCGTATACACAAATGGAAAATTTGTTTGGCCCTGCTGCTTGTCGAAGTATTTTGTATTGCCGGCACTGCAAAAATCCGTTTGAGGCCCTAAAACCAATCTATTGAGAGAGATTGAGAGGAGCGAATGTCATGGGAGAGTACAAACAAATGTTTATTAATGGAGAATGGGTGAATGCCGAGAGTGGCGAGTCCATTCAGATTACGAATCCTGCTACAGGTGAAACAGTTGGAACCGTAACCTTCGGTGATGGCCGTGATGCCAACAAGGCCATTGACGCTGCTCATCAGGCATTTGCCAGCTGGTCTCGACTGACTGCTCGCGAGCGCGCCAAATATTTGTACAGCTTGTCTGAGCTGGTGAAAAACAATCGGGATGAACTGGCGGGAATCATTTCTGCTGAAATGGGCAAGCCTTTGGGCGAGGCAAAAGGCGAAGTGCTGGGTGCTGCTGATAACTTTGTTTGGTACGCAGAAGAGGCCAAGCGTGTCAATGGAGAAACGATCCCATCCTCGGTTCCCAACAAGCGCATCATGGTGCTGCGCCAGCCTGTAGGGGTGGTAGGGGCGATTACCCCATGGAATTTCCCAGTGAACATGGTTGCACGTAAGATCGCTCCGGCTTTGGCTGCGGGCTGCACGGTGGTTTTAAAGCCAGCAGAAAGCACGCCGTTGTCTGCGATTCGCATGTTTGAGCTGATTGAGCAGGCTGGCTTTCCAAAAGGCGTCGTAAACCTCGTCATTGGAAATCCGGAATCGATTGGGAAGGAGTTTATCGACAATCCGAAGCTCTCCAAAATCGGATTTACAGGCTCCACCCGTGTCGGCAAGCTGCTGATGGAAGGCGCGGCGAAGCAAGTGAAGCGCGTCAGCATGGAGCTTGGTGGTCACGCACCGTTCATCGTATTCCCGGATGCGGATCTGGATGCAGCCGTAAAAGGTCTGTTTGAGAGCAAGTTCCGTAACTCCGGTCAAATGTGCATTTGCACGAACCGTCTGTACGTCCACGAGGATGTCGCAGATGCGTTTACAGAAAAGCTGGTAGAGCGTCTGAAGCGTGCGAAGGTAGGGGATGGCCGCCAGAAAGAGACGGAGATCGGCCCACTGGTAAATGAGCGTGCCTTGAACAAGGTGCTCGAGCATATCGAGGACGCCAAGGACAAAGGCGGTCAAGTGGTATACGGCGGAAATCGTTTGGTTGAAGGTGATTATGCGAAGGGCTTCTATTGCGAACCAACCTTGATTGCTGGCGTTACAACGGATATGAAAATCTCCTTTGAGGAAACATTTGGCCCTGTCGTTCCACTCGTGCGTTTTACAGAGGAAGCGGATGTCGTACAGATGGCAAACGACACACGTTACGGCTTGGCTGCTTATGTGTACACCCGCGATAATCAACGTTGCTTCCGCATGGCTGAGCTCCTCGAATACGGAATCGTCGGGATCAATGACGGATCGCCAACCCAGACACAAGCGCCATTTGGTGGTTTCAAGGAAAGCGGAATCGGCCGTGAGGGTGGCCGCTACGGAATGGATGAGTATTTGGAAACCAAGTTCGTTTCCTTTGGTTTGTAAGATAAGAAGAGAAGAAGAGTTCAGACAAGATCTGGACTCTTCTTTATTTTTTTATAGGAAGTGTTTTAAAAGGTACGATGTCCCAATAAAGCTGGTAGGAAGAAAAAGCACAGGTCTCGTAGACCTTGACAACGCCTACCCAGTCGGAACTTCCAAAAGAGGACCACGCTTGTCGAACACTTCTTCTCTGAGAAACTTCCGCCCGTAGGGTGGCTTTGGCTCGACGGTCCCCTTTTGGAAGTGGAGACGGACAGTAAATCCCCCTTGCGGGCGTGTCAGAGTCGGAGAGAACTGTGCTTTTTCTTCTCCTCCACCATGATGACTCAATTCACAATGGGTTTTATGTGAATTTTTCGAATTGTATTGTTCAACACTTTGTTCATTTTTGTCTTCAAAGAAAAAGGGAATAAACGGTATAATGGAGATTGGATCAAGGGCAACATTTAATAGATAAAAATTGGTATTTCATATTGACCCAAAATGTACATATGACGACGCCCAGCGAGTTAGGCAACGTCCAAGATTTCACATTCGGAAGGGAGGATATAAACTTGGGAAATGCACATCAAATGCACGAGATGTCACCGGCTACCGGATCAGCAACCTTTTCGGATTTATGGAGTCCGGATGTGATGCTTTTATCGTTGCTCGTGACTACTGTCTACTTTCTTCTAACAGGTCCCATGCATAAACGTTTTGAAAACGCTACACCGGCGACTGGCAAGCAAAGAACGCTTTTTGTGTTAGCAATCGTGTTGTTTTACGTTGCACAAGGAAGCCCTATCAGTTATTACGGCCATCATTACATGTTTAGTTTACACATGCTTCAACAATCGATCTTGTACTTTGCTCTGCCACCGCTCATGCTTCTGTCCATGCCTGAATGGCTTTTGGCCAAGATTTTTCGTCCGAAAGCGCTGAAGCTCATCCTAAACGCTTTGACACATCCGTTAGTGGCAGCGCTGTTGTTCAACTCCCTGTTTTCGTTTTACCATGTTCCGTTTATTTTTGATGCCGTTGCGATCAACCATGAGTGGATGACGTTTTATCATATCATTCTCGTGATTGCCGCATTTGCAATGTGGTGGCCTATTGTGAGTCCGTTGTCTGATAACAAGCGACAACTGGCGGGATTGAAAAAACTGTCGTACGTTTTTGCAAACGGTGTCTTGATTACGCCAGCCTGTGCGCTGATTATTTTTGCCTCGGAACCTTTGTACGCTACGTATATAGCCGCTCCACAGCTATTCCAGAGCCTCGACGCGTTTAACGATCAGCGTCTTGGCGGAATCATTATGAAGCTGGTACAGGAGCTTGTTTACGGTTGTGTGCTGGCCTATGTCTTCTACCATTGGTACAAGGCAGAGAAGCAGGACGACTTGCCGATGGATCAATCTTTCGGTGTTGAAAAGCCGACTTTTTAAATATGCGCGAACAGCAGAAACGTTTGTTGAATGAGGTGAAAAAATGGGGCTCATCTTGCCTACGGTAAGTACGACTTTTATCGTTATTAGCGGAATTCTCGTTGCGATTGGCTGGTACGCCATTGCGAAAAAGCAAGTAGATAAGCATATGAAGATTATGAAATGGGCTGCAATCTGTGCCACGATCTTCTTTATCACTTATGTTTCCAGAACGGCTTTTATCGGAAACACTCATTTTGGCGGACCTGACAGCATCAAGCCAATCTATCAGACGTTCTTGTTCTTCCACATCGTCCTGGCAACAGTCGGTGGTGTGATGGGTCTGATTACACTCAGGTACGCTTACACGAAAAACTATGCTTCTCATCGGAAGATCGGTCCTTGGACGTCCATTGTCTGGTTTGTCACTTCCATTACGGGAGCTGCGGTTTATCTGCTACTGTACTGGATTTATCCAGGTGGCGAGACGTCTGGCGTGCTGGATGTCATTTTTGGTAAGTAATCGGATGTTCAGATAGAAGGAAACAGGAGGTACAAAACGTGGACCAGCAAATGACCGTGCAGGAATCGCTTGATGCCGATGCTTCTTTGCAGACACAGCCGGTAGGGCCAGCTACCTTTCGGGATTACGTACAACTGACGAAGCCAGGTATTACTCTGTCAAACTTGATGACCACTTTTGCTGCTTTATGGTTAGCGTCCTACGGTTATCCGAACTGGAAACTGGCTTTTTTCACCATGTTGGGAACCGCTTTGGTCATTATGTCGGGTGCGGCTTTAAACAATTTCTACGACCGTGATCTGGACAAAAAAATGAAGCGGACGCAACATCGGGGGGTAGCGACAGGAAGAATATCTGCACGTAACGCAATCCTCTTAGGAATTGGCCTGCTCTTGGCAGGGGTTACTGTGTTGGCTGTTTATGCGAATCCCTTGGCGGCGGTTTGGGGATTGATCGGCCACATTTTTTACGTACTGATTTACACGCCGTTGAAACGAGTGACAACTCTCAATACGGTGATTGGCGGTATTTCAGGTGCAGCTCCTCCCGTGATTGGGTGGGTAGCAGTAACAGAGACCATGGACATGACTGCTTGGCTGTTGTTCCTGGTTTTGTTCTTGTGGCAACCTCCCCATTTTTTGGCGTTGGCCATGTTAAAAACAGAAGAATACCGTGCAGGTAATCTGCCGATGCTACCTGTAGTAAAAGGCTTTGCCGAGACGAAGCGACAAATGGTGCTGTGGGGTTCGGTGCTGTTCCCGGCTTCTTTGCTGCTTTTCATCCACGGTAGCCTAGGCTTTGTGTATTTGCTCGTCATGGGTGTGATGGGGATTGTGTACATGGTTCTGCTTTTCCAAGGGTTCAAAACCAAGGATGATCTTGCTTGGGCACGCAAACTGTTCGGCTACTCCATCCTTTATTTGACAGTGTTTTGTGCAGCGATCGTCATTAGTACCATGGTCAACTATTATTGACACGAAACACTCACTAAATGTTCACGGAACATCCCTTGCTTAGCAGGGGATGTTTCATTATCGTAAAAGAGGACATAGAACGAGGTGTTGTTTGATCCTCACAAGAAACAGGGTGACTTACTATGGGAAAATGGCTGAAGCCATTAGCTTTTCTTGCTACCTTGATCATGTTTATCGTGATGGTAGCCGGTTCGCTTGTTACAAAGACAGAATCAGCACTCGGCTGTGGAAACGACTGGCCGCTGTGCAACGGTAAATGGGTTCCGGAATACACGTTGGCATCCATTATTGAATATTCTCATCGCCTGATTACAGGTGTTGCCGGTATTGTTGTCGCGATTTTCTCTGTACTTTGCTGGCGCTATTACAAAAACAACCAAGAAGTTCGGAACCTCGCTATTTTTGGTTTGTTTTTCATCGTAGTGGAGTCCATTCTCGGCGCTTCTGCCGTTATTTGGCCACAGTCCTCATCTGTCTTGGCTCTGCACTTTGGATTCTCTTTGCTTGCTTATACAGGCGTGTTCTTGTTGAGTGTGTTCGTTTATCAGCGGGAAAAAACGCAAAGCCTGGTGAAAACGACCGTCTCAAAAGGCTTCCGCAACTGGATGTGGTTCGTCGCCATTTATACATACGCGGTCGTTTATCTCGGAGCGTATGTCAGACATACGGGTTCAAGTATGGCATGCAGTGACTGGCCACTGTGCCAAGGACAGGTCATCCCAGAGTTGTACGGACAGACTGGTATTCATTTTGCACACAGAATCGCTGCGTTGGTATTGGGATTCTTGTTGTTGGGGACAATGATTTACTGCATACGTCATTTCAAGGAAAAACGGCGTGACTTGTACGGTGCAAGTATCCTGAGCTTTATTCTTTGCATCGCGCAGGTGTTCAGCGGTGGCTTCGTAATTATCTACAAGCTTCACCTGTACGCTACTCTGACGCACTCGATGATCATCACGATTTTGTTCGGGATCATCTGCTACATGTGCTTGCAGACGTTGAAGTCACCGACAAATGAAAAGCTGAGAAGATAATTATAAGGAAAAGCTGCGCTCCTGATTCGAGGAGGGCAGCTTTTTTAGTGGCTGTGGTGGGGGAAGAAGTGCATTTCCAGTCTACGCTTCGGCCTACGCCCCGCAAAGGGGAGATTCACTGTCCGCTATGAAATAAATGGCGGGAGCGCTTCAAACGTTGAAGTTTCGAGGATGTATCCCATAGGTGAAGCTGAAATTCCCCGCCATTCATTTCTACGCTAGGTAGGGCTCCAGAGGCGCTTGGACTGGAAATGCACTTCTTCCTACGCGACTTTTTATTAAGCACCTTCCGAATAACTCGAAGAAGCTATCTGTTCTACTTTCACAATGGCGTAAAAGTATCGGTAACACATGCACAGCTGTTAGAAGTCCTGTCACATGTTCGGAAGGAGACCGCCCGAACGCAGAGAGGAAAAAGGCGACTGGAGAACATGTGGCAGGACTTCTCCCCACTACAACGGATAGAAGACAACGCATTTACATACCGAACCGTCAGGCTATTGCCCAGACGGTTTTTCAACATTCATCGGAACAAAAACACCATTTTCCCAACGATAAATTTGCAAAGAAGTCTCGAGTTTGCCCGGAAGTGGTTCACCTGTATCCGGGTTTAGCTCCTGTTGCGTATGCCAGTAGTAGAGCAAAGGTTTTTCAGAGTCGTCATGAAGGATTTGATAACTGCCAACAGTTTGGAAAAGTTGACCACCCGGCATGGAAACCGTTTCCCGCAGCAGCCCTTCCCATGCTTTGACTAGACGCCCTTTGTCCAAATACCACAAATTCGCCTCGTAGATACATATGCCGGAGCCGCCTGTATGTTGGATGGTTTCAAATACTCGTTTTTCTGCGAGCAAACGTAGTTCGGTGTCGTCGTTCTTGTCGATCTCAGAGCGATTCACTTCACGCGTAAAGTCCAAATGATCCAATTGCAGGCGAGGTGGATTCCATTCCTCTTCCGGGATGAGATCGATCAATCATGAGCCTTTCAGTTGGAAGGCGAGCAGTCAGGAGCAAAAGTTACGGAGAAGTGGAGTAAATTTCAACCGCGAACAGCGCTGTCTTTTGTTACAATGAAAAGCAAACACATGATCGTGGAGAGTGATAGTAGCTATGCGGATATTACATACAGCCGATTGGCATTTCGGGCGGCAATTGGAAGGGCGGGATCGCCGTATTGAGCAAGCGGCGTTTGTGGACGAGCTTTGTCACATAGCGGATGAGCGGGAAGTGGACTTGGTGCTCATCGCTGGGGATGTGTACGACTCGGTCAATCCGCCTGCTTGGGCGGAAGAGCTTTTTTATGATGCATTGGAGCGCTTGTCTTCCGAAGGCAGGAGAGGTGTTGTCGTGATAGCCGGGAACCATGACCAGCCTGAGCGGGTGCGGGCAGCAGCGCCGCTTGCGACAAAGCACGGGATCGTTTTGTTGGGGTTGCCAAAAGAAGCGCCATTGCTGACACAGGAAGCATCGTCTGATCGCGTGCAAATTGTGCAGGGAGGACCTTCTTGGCTGGAAATGAAGATTCCTGGCTGCGCTGCGAATGCGGTCATTCTGGCATTGCCATATCCTTCTGAATCGCGATTAAAGGAGCTGTTGAGCGAAAGCTTTACCCAGGAGCAGATGCAGCTTGCTTTTTCCGAGCGCATTGCACAATTGCTTGCTGATCTGTCTGTTCATTTTCGCGAGGATACGGTCAACCTGGTCACGAGTCACTTGTTTGTCATGGGGGGGAAAGAAACGGATTCCGAACGACCGATTCAAATTGGGGGAGCGTTGACTGTATCGCCGCAGGCTTTTCCGAAGAACGCTCATTATGTGGCACTCGGCCATCTTCATCGACTGCAAAAGCTTAGTGACAAGCCGTTGGTGCGTTACAGCGGCTCACCGATTTCGTACAGCTTTTCTGAAGCAGGACAGAGCAAGGCAGTCGTACTGGTTGAGGTGGAGCCAGGGCAAGAAGTACGTGAGGAGATCATTTATTTGACGAGCGCACGGCCATTGGCACGTTGGAGGGCGACAGAGGGAATCGAGCAAGTAGAGCGCTGGTTGGAAGAGGGACGCGATGCAGGGGCATGGATTGACTTGGAACTGCATGTGTCTGGCGTGATCGACCCGGCAGAATTTCAACGTGTCCGTAAGCTATCGGATGATTTCTTGAAAATACAGCGTGTTGTCGTGAGGGAAGAGCGTGAGGAGGAAGAGGAACAGCGGGTCGAGCTGACAGAGCTTTCGTCCGATCAATTGTTCAAGCGCTTCTATGAACGAAGACGGGGAGCAGAGCCGGATGAGCAGCTCGTGGCCTTGTTCCAGCGTCTATTGGCAGAAACCGGAGGAGAGGGGGAAGAAGAGTGAGACCGATACGATTGAAGCTGGCAGGGATGCACAGCTACCGAGAAATGCAAGAGGTCGATTTCGAAGTGCTATGTCAGGCGGGACTGTTTGGGATTTTTGGCCCGACTGGAAGCGGGAAATCGACGATTCTGGACGCCATCACGCTTGCGTTGTACGGGCAGGTTGTCCGGCTGGGCGGGGGTAATCACCCAAAAGAAGTGCTGAACCAACTGGAGCAGCGTGTTTTCGTTTCCTTTACCTTTGAGCTGGGTACTGGCGATGAGCGCAAGCAATATACGGTGGAACGGGAATTTGGCTTGGATAAAAAGGGGAACAAGCGACAACCGGAAGTGAGGCTGATTCAGTCGGGAGCCTTGACCGGAGAGCCGGATGTCGTATTGGAGTCCAAAGCCACGTCCGCGACAGCTGCGATTGAGGCACTGATTGGTCTCACTTTGCAGGACTTTACCCGGGCGGTCGTTTTGCCACAAGGTCAATTTTCTCGCTTCTTGACGCTGAAGGGCAGTGAACGCAATGAAATGCTGCAGCGAATGTTCCGCCTACATATATATGGGGAAAAGCTGAGTGAACGCGTACGGCACGCGTTGGAGCAGGTCAAGGAACAGATGCATCGCTTGCAGCTGGCGAGTGCAGCACTGGGTGACGCAGGTCCGGAAGCCTTGGAGCTGGCGAGACAAACGTGGGAGGAAGCTGCGCAAAAAGAGCAGGAATTCACCCAGCAAAAACAGGAGCTGGCAGGGAAGCTCAAGGAGCTGGAGCAGCTTAACCAATGGCATCAGGAGCTAGTGCACGTCCAGGCGCAATTACAGCAGCAGGGAGCAAATGAAGCGGAAATGGCAGCTCTCACTGCAAAGATTCGCGAGTGGGAGTCGAGTATTCGACTGTGGCCATTAGTCCAGCAATATGAGCGCTTGGATCAGGAATGGCATGCGATCGGTGCGGGATTGGAACGCAGCCGCGAGCAACAGGAGAGCGCACGTTTGGCCGTAGAGGAGGCAGAGCAAGCGTATCAGAAGGTTCAAGCCGAGTTGGCTGTACAGGAGCCGTTACTGATTCAGCAAAAGGGCAGGCTGGTACAGGCACAGGAGTGGGAAGAGGAGCTAAAGGCGATCCGGGAAGAGTGGACAGGTCTGGAACGTGAATGGAACGAAGTGTCGGTTGCCTTGACCAACATAGAACAACAGCTAGAAAAGGATGAGGCCGACTTAAAAAACTGGGAGCTTGCGTGGGCGGAACTGCAAGAACAGATGAAGCAGGTCACGATCTCTCCCGAATGGCGAGCGCAAATAGGAGCGGCCAGAGAAGCAAAGCAGCAGTGGGAGCGGGACCATGCCAAGGTACGTGAGCTGGAAAAAGAACAACTCACAGCACAGCAGCAAATTCAGGCGGCAACTCATACTGCCGATGAGCACAAACGCAGTTGGGAAGCGTGTGCGAATCGCTTGGCACAAAAAAGAGAAGAGCTGGCAGCACCAGCTGACGCGGCTTTAATGAGCGAAGCAGAATGGGAGAAAGCAAGAAATGTCCTGGCAGATATGAAGCAGGTAGGTCGCCAGTGGCGGGAAGTATTGCAGGCTTTCTCAGCCTGGCAGGAGAAGTCGCAACATATCATCCAGGAGCGTAAGCAGTTAGAGGAGCGCAATCAAGAGCTGACTCGGGCAGTAGAGGCAAGTGAAGCACTTGTGAAGAGTCAACTGACCCAAAGAGATGAGCTGCGCCAGGAATGGGAACGCTGGCAGCAGGAAAATATGGCGCGATTTTTGCGCGAACGTTTAGAGGAAGGCAAAGAGTGTCCGGTATGTGGTTCCGAACATCACCCACACGGCCACCAGAACCATACAAAAGCATCTGAAGCGGGAACGGAGGGTGATGCCCTGCGTGTTCGAATCAAAGCGTCAGAAGAGGCATTGCGTGCGGCTGAACAAGAAGCAGGCAATACCAAGGAAGCTTGGTTGGCAGCAAAGGGAGCGCTTGCTGCTTTTGATGAGCGCCTTGCAAGCGTAAAGGCTGAACAGGAGCAGCTGGAAGCGCGCTTGGAAGCGATCAAGGCAGAGTGCAGCGGCTACGGACAGCCTTGGATCGTGGATTCTTTTGAAGAGCTGATCGCTGTCTATCAGCGTGAGGAAAAAGAACTGATTGCCAAGCAAGCGGAAAGAGAGCGGCTAAAAGCAGAGCGTGAGCAATTGCAGCAGCAGCTGGAGGCCTTGCGTGAGGAAGAAGCGGAAAAGAAACGCTTGATGGAGCGCAGTTCGCTGTTGCTCGAACAGGCACAGAAGGCGATCCATGACAATAAAGCGCGTCTGGACGCTGCATCCATGCAAGAAAAGCAATCTAGAGAAGAGCTGGACGCGAAGCGCAATGAGCTTCCCATCGAGGAAATCGAACACCAGTACGAGGAAATCGGAAAATCAGATCGCCGTCTGGCAGAGTTGCAGCAGGTGCGATCAGAGAAAGAAACACTGCGCGGAAAGCTGATGATGCAGGTAGAAGCCGCCAAGTCGCGCAAGGTAGAGGGAAAATCACGGGAAGCGGCGCTGAAGGAAAAGCTGGAAGATAGAAAGCGCATGTGGGAACAAAAGCATGCTCAATGGCTGGAGCGTACGGGAGGACTTACTGCACAGGAATGTTTGATGCGGGTAGAGGATTCTCTCCTCGGCTTACGTCAGGCAGTCACGCTGGCAGAGACAAAGCGCAAAGAGACCTCCGAAGCGCGGGAAACGGTGCAAAACAATTTGGTCAAGTATTCGGAGACACTGGCGATTCTGACACGGCAACGCACGGAAGCTCACGAGACTTTGTACCAAGGCTTGCAGGAAACAGGTCTCGGTACTGTCGATTATGTACGGGAGCGGTACGCAGAGCGCGAGCAATTGCCACAGGCACAGGAGCAAGTCGAGGCTTACACGAGAATCGCAGGGCAGCTTCGTTATGAGGAAGAACGGCTGCAACAAGCTATAGCAGGCCGTTCGTTTACGCAGGAAGAGCTCACCACCGCAAAAGAGGCGTGGGATCAATGGGAGCAAGCCTTCCAGGAGGCGCAAAAACAAGTCGCTGTCGCCAAAGAGCATGTGGATCGCATGGAAAAAAATCATGACAAATGGCAAGAGCTTCACAAAGAGATGATACAGCAGCAGGATGAGCAGAGCCGCTTGGAAGAGTTGAAAAAATTGTTTGAAGCCAAGGCGTTTGTCCAGTTCATTGCGGAGGAAAAACTGGTATCAATCGCAAGAGACGCTTCCTATCACCTGAAGCGGATGACCGCCAACCGTTATGGACTGGAAATCGGCGACGAGGGCGAATTTGTTTTGCGGGATGAGGGAGCTGGAGGAATGCGCCGTCCAGTAAGCACATTGTCTGGCGGGGAAACATTCCTGACTTCCTTGTCGCTGGCTCTTGCCCTGTCGATGGAGATTCAAATGCGTGGCGGACGCCTGGAGTTTTTCTTCCTGGACGAAGGCTTTGGAACACTCGATCCGGAGCTTTTGGAAGTCGTTATGGATGCGCTCGAGCGACTGCGTATGGACGATTTCACCATCGGAGTCATTAGCCACGTCCCGGAAATACGTGTGCGCATGCCGCGTCGTTTGGTCGTAACACCAGCAGAACCGATGGGAAAAGGAAGCATGCTGCATCTGGAAATGGAGTAGGGAAGGGGAAAAATCATGGCAGTCCAATTTATACTGGGACGGGCAGGAACGGGGAAGACAGAATCGATCCATCGGCAGATGCAAGCCCGGCTGCGGGAAAAGCCGTTGGGTTCGCCTATGATTCTGCTCGTGCCAGAACAGGCAAGCTTTCAGGAAGAGTATGCGCTCGCTACACTGCCAGAGCTGGGCGGTGTGATGGGGACGCAAGTGCTCAGCTTCGGTCGATTGGCTCACAGGCTTATGCAGGAGCTGGGCGATTTGACTACCGTGCCTGTCGACGATCTGGGTAAGCATATGGTTTTGCGCATGCTTTTGGAGCGGCACAAGGAGGAGCTGAACGTTTTCGGACGCTCGGCGACACAGCCTGGGTTTGCTGCTCAGCTCGGTCGCTTGATTAGCGAGTGCAAATCGTATGGGGTATCCTTCACCCATTCCGAGAATGTGGAATGGGGAGGAGCCAATCTGAATCAAAAAATACATGACCTTCGCTTGATTATGAATGCGTACGAGGCTTACTTGTCAGAGGGGTATTGTGATGCGGACGACATCCTGAACCGAGTGGCCACGATGGTGCGTGATTCCATGTACATCAAGCAGGCTGAAATATTTATCGATGGCTTTACCGGGTTTACGAATCAAGAGCTGCGCTTGATCGAGCAGTTGATGCAGCACGCCAAGCAGGTGACGATTGCGCTGACGCTTGACCCGAATGAACGTGACGCCTCTGTGGATGAACTGGGGCTATTTCACCCTACGTTACGAACGTATCAATCCTTGACTCTGATGGCGCGTGAATCGGGTGTATCCATCGCCAAGCCGCTTTTATTGACCGAGGCACAGCGATTCGAGAGCAGTCCGTGGCTGCGTCAGGTCGAGCAAGTGTATTTCCAATGGGGAGACCCGCCGATCCCGGATCAGCCCGGACGTGCCGACGAAGTGACGATGCTCTCAGCAGTGAACAGGCGGGCAGAGGTAGAGGCGGTGGCTTTGAAGCTCCTGACTCTGTCGAGAGAAGAGGGGTATCGCTGGAAGGACATGGCGATTTTGCTTCGGGAAATCGGGACGTACGCTGATGAGATTTCGGCTGTGTTTACCGAATACGGCATCCCGCACTTTCTGGACCAGAAGCGCTCCGTCATGCACCATCCCTTGGTAGAGCTGGTGCGATCGGCACTGGAGGTCATTGTTACGAGGTGGCGGTACGACGCTGTTTTCCGCTGCTTGAAAACGGACCTGCTCCTTTTGGATATTACCGATGAGCATACAGCTCGCAAGGAAATCGACCGGCTGGAAAACTACGTATTGGCTCATGGTGTCTTTAGCTATCAATGGGCAGAAGAATCTCCTTGGCATTTCCGCGGGCAGGCAGGCGCTGAGGAAGACGCGCAAATCGATGAGTTGAGACGCAAATACGCAGCGCCGCTCCTGTCCTTTGAAAAAGAGATGAAGCAAGCAACGGGTTTAAACGTACAGGAAATGACCCTTGCCCTGTACAACCTTCTGATCGCGCTGGATGTGCCTAACAAGCTGGAGCATTGGCAGCGAAAGGCGGAAAATGACGGCGATCTCGATGCAGCACAGGTGCACGGACAAGTATGGACAGGATTGATCGAGCTGATGGATCAGGTCGTGGAGGTCATGGGTGACGAGAGTATGGATCTGGCGACATTTGCCCGTGTGCTCGACAGCGGTCTGGAGACGATTGAATTGGGACTCGTTCCCCCGGTACTGGATCAGGTGCTGATCGGGGCCATGGAGCGCTCCCGTCAACCGGATGTCAAAGCGCTGTTTTTGCTTGGCGTAAATGAGGGCATTATTCCGTTGCGGCCAAAAGAAGAAGGAATTTTGGATGAGGCGGAACGTGAGCGACTGGCTGAAATGGGAATGTCTCTGGCGCCGAGTGCAAAGCAAAAGCTGATGGCTGAGCCTTACCTGCTATACCAGGCGATGACGAGACCGTCAGAGAGGCTGATCCTAAGCTGTGCGTTGGCGGATGAAGAGGGAAAGGCACTGTTGCCTTCCTCCGTGTTTACCCGCATCCGGGAAGTACTGCCGGATATCCCACATCAGGTGTTTTACAATGAACCGACGGGACAGTACGAGACAGATGCATTTCTGCTCGGACATCCGAGACGTGTGTTCCGACATCTTTTGACGCTATTGCGATCGATGAAGAAAACAGGAGAGCTGCCAGACTTCTGGTGGGAGGTATACGACTGGTATATTCGTGCTTCCCCCGATGTCAAACGGGAGCAGTGGCTGTTGTCCGGTTTGCGCTATTTCAACCGACCGCAGGAGCTGGATTTGGAAACGAGCACGACCTTGTACGGCAAACAACTAAAAATGAGCGTATCTCGTCTGGAGCGGTTCCAGTCATGTCCGTTCTCGCATTTTTCTTCCCACGGTCTCAGATTGGCGGAGAGAACGATGTACAAGCTGGAGCGTTTCGATGTGGGGGAGCTGTTCCACGCTTCACTCAAGCGAGCCGTTGAAAAAATGAACGAAGACAATCTGGAGTGGAGCAAGCTGACGGAAGACCATAGCATGCAGCTGGCAAACGTGGTTGTAGAAGAACTGGTTCCTGCGACTCGCAGCAGTATTTTGACGCGGACAGCCCGGTATCGTTATTTGTCCGGCAAGCTGAAGCGAGCAGTTGGACGCGCGATTTACGTACTTGGGGAGCATGCGAAGCGCAGCCGTTTTGCCCCAGTAGGACTAGAGGTTTCGTTTGGGCCGAATTCAGATTTGCCGGGATTGGCTTTAACGCTTGAAAATGGCGTGGAGCTTCAGTTAATCGGACGGATTGACCGTGTTGACCAATCACTGGATAGTGAGGTCCCGTATTTGCGCGTGATTGACTACAAATCCAGTCCCAAGCAGTTATCTCTCTCGGATGTGTGGAACGGTCTGAATTTGCAACTACTGGTCTATTTGGATGTCGTCGTGGCAAATGCCGAGGAATGGCTGGGGAAAAAAGCCGAAATGGGAGGCGTTTTCTACTATCAGGTAGCGGATCCTTTTGTGACGGCAAAACGCTTGCTAACGGCAGACGAGGCGGCAAAGGAGCGGGCAAAGCGTTTGCGCATGAAAGGCTTGATGCTCGCAGACCCAGAGCTGGCACGAATGATGGATGGCTATGTAGAGCAAGGGGCGTCAGAGCTGGTGCCATTTGAAATCAAAAAGGACGGAACGCTTTCGTCGCGATCCTCCGTGGCAACAGTCGAGCAATTCCAAGCTTTGACCTCCTATGTTCGCGATACTGTGAAGCAAATCAGTACGCGTATGACCAACGGGGAAATTCAGATCGAACCGTACACAAACGGGACGATGACCGCTTGTGATTACTGTTCGTACAAGCCGGTATGCAAATTTGATGGAGATGCGGGCGGGAATGAGCACCGACAGCTTGCCAAATGGAACAACAAGCAAATATGGAGCATGCTGGCAGAGCAGCAGATGGCAGGAGAAGGAGGTATGACCGATGGCGGATCAACAATTGCAGGCCAAGCCTGAACAATGGACGGACGAGCAATGGCAAGCGATTATTCAGCGCGGGAACAATCTCCTGGTGGCTGCTGCGGCAGGCTCTGGGAAAACCTCAGTCCTGGTTGAGCGGATTATCCGACGCATCATGGACGAGAAGGACCCGGTTGGAGTCGACCGACTGTTGGTGGTGACCTTTACCAATGCGGCTGCAGCAGAGATGCGTCACCGGATTGGCGATGCCTTGCGGAAAGCATTGAAGGATGACCCGCACTCTTCTCATCTACGCCGACAACTGGCACTGCTCCAGCGGGCGACGATTACGACACTTCACTCGTTCTGCTTGGGGATTTTGCGCCAGTATTATTATCTGATTGAACTCGATCCTGATTTTCGCATTGCCGATCAGATGGAAGGGGAGCTTTTGCGTCAGGATGTCTTGGAGGAACAGCTGGAGAGCTGGTATGAGAATGACGCGGACTTTCATGCATTAGCTGATGTGATGCTGGACGGTCAGGATGACCATGCCCTCACCCTGTTGCTGCTCAGGCTGTATGAGTTTTCGCGCAGTCATCCGGCACCAGAACAATGGCTCGAGGAAGCGGCAGGAATGTTTGCGGTTCACGATAAAAACGGTCTGGACGGGCTGGAGTGGAGTAGAAGCGTGCTGCGTTCTGTGGAGCTGGCACTCGGTGGAATGACCGCTAAGATGCGCAGGGCAGTTCTTTTGGCTGGCTCACCGGAAGGGCCTGCTGGCTATTTGCCTTTGCTTGAGGCGGAAGCCGCTGCCCTGCACCGTGCAGGAGCGGCTTGCAGAGATGGCTGGGAAGCGACCGTCGAAGCTGTTCGTGGAGTTGTATTTGCCAAGCTGCCTCCGGTGAGAGGCACAGATCCGCTCGTGAAGGAACAGGTGCAGGACCTGCGAAACAGTGTGAAAAAGGAACTGGCAGAGCAAATCGAGCAATACTTTTTTACGCCAGCCGAGCAGTACGTCGCGGACTTGCAACGGATCGCTCCTCACATGCAGACATTGGCTAGGCTGGTTACAGCATTTTCGGATGCTTTTCAATTGGAGAAGCGCTCACGTGGCTTGGTCGACTTTGGCGACTTGGAGCATCTGGCTCTGCGTGTTCTAACCGAAACGAATGAGTCTGGGGAGACTGTTCCTTCGTCTATCTCCACTCAATTGCGCGAACAGTTCGCTGAGGTGCTGGTAGACGAATACCAGGATATCAACCTGGTGCAGGAAACAATCTTGCAAATGGTTTCCCGAGACGGAGCGAATGGTCAGCCAGCGAATCGCTTCATGGTGGGTGACGTGAAGCAGAGTATTTATCGGTTCCGCTTGGCAGAGCCGAAGCTGTTTCTCGAAAAATATGTAACCTATCAAAAAGATGGTGATGCCGATGAAATGTGCATCGGACGGCGTATCGATCTGGCGGCGAACTTCCGCAGTAGAAGGGAAGTCGTAGATGCCGTTAACTTTTTGTTTCGTCAGATCATGTCTCACGGGGTAGGTGAGATCGGTTATGATCCTTCGGCGGAGCTGATCAACCGCGCATCTTATCCTGAAGTACAACCGAACCGTTTGCAGGCAGAGATGCATCTGATCGACCGGAATACAGCGATAGCAGAAGAAGGTCAGGCAGTAGTTGCAGAGGCGACAGAGGAGGGTGAAGCAGCTATTCCCGATGGAGAGTCCGCAGAGGAAGCGAGTGTGGCACAGCTGGAAGCACGCCTGATTGCCAGCCGTATTCGCCGCTGGATGGAGCCGGGCGAGGGAGAAGAGCCGCTACTCGTTTTCGATAAAAAGGCTGGGGGAATGCGCCCGCTGGCCTATCGCGATATCGTTATTTTGCTTCGTGCGACCTCAGGCTGGGGGCAGACGATGCAAGAGGAGCTGCACGCAGCAGGAATTCCAGTGTATGCAGAGCAGACTGCGGGCTATTTTGCGGCGACTGAGGTAGAAACGATGCTCTCCTTACTGCGTGTCATTGACAACCCGCTCCAAGACATTCCATTAGCAGCCGTATTGCGATCACCTATCGTCGGTTTGCGGGAGGAGCAACTTGCTCAAATCCGCATTCACTACGCGACAGGGCCGTTTCACCAAGCTGTTCTTCAATATGCAGAAGAACGCCCGCCCAAAGAGTCGTGGGAGAAAAGGCTGCGACAGTTCTTTGGCCGATTGGATCTATGGCGGACAGAGGCTCGCAGAGGTGCTTTATCGGAACTGCTGACGACGCTGTACCGGGAGACAGGTTATCTCGATTATGTAGCGGCTCTGGAAAACGGTCAGCAGCGACAGGCCAACTTGCGTGCGCTCTATGATCGGGCAAGACAATACGAAGCTGGTTCCTATCGTGGTTTGTTCCGCTTTTTGCGTTTTGTCGACCGCCTGCAAGAAGCGGGCAATGATATGGGCGAAGCAAGAACCATCGGGGAAAACGAGGATGTCGTACGTATCATGACGATCCACAAAAGTAAGGGGCTGGAGTTCCCTGTTGTTTTTGTGGCGGGCATGGGCAAGCAGTTTAATACGATGGATTTGAAAAGCCAGTTTTTATTGCATAAAGATCTGGGCTTTGGCCCGATGGCTGTTGAGCCCTCCATGCAGCTGCGCTATCCGAGTTTGGCTGCGCTAGGCATCCGGCAAAAACTGCGTCGGGATATGCTGGCGGAGGAAATGCGTGTGCTTTATGTGGCTTTGACGCGTGCACGTGAGAAGCTCATTCTTGTCGGTTCATCCAAGGATCTCGCAAAAAGTGTGACGGACTGGGGCAGACAGGATGACAGCGAGCGGCTTAGTGACGAAGACTTGATTCAGGCAAAAGGATACCTGGACTGGGTAGGGCGTGCGATGCTGCGACATCCAGGGGCAGGATTGCTGCGGGCATATCCAGAAAAACAAGGCTCAGGGGACGTCGTGAGAGTCAGAAGTGTGCCGGATGATTCGGTCTGGTCGTTTCACTTCTATCAGGCAGATGAGCTTCGTGCCCAAGGAGAGTCAGCCAACGACGAGGCGTCACTGTGGGAACGCATGACGAGGCGAGAGGCGATCGCGGAACGACCGTCTGATGACACTTTGCGAGAGATTGTCGACAAGAGATTAGCATGGCAGGACCCGCATCCAATTGCGCCTCGCGTAGCTGCGAAATGGAGTGTCAGCGAACTCAAGCGACATGCCAAAGTCAGCAAAGGCGGACAGCCACTTACACTGCCGTCGATTACGGAGAAACCAAAGTTTTTGTCTGAGCAAAAATCCAATCGACTGACAGCAGCAGAAAAAGGGACAATTACGCACTTAGTATTCCAGCATCTCGATTTGAAGCGTCCGCTGGATGAAGCAGATATTCAGGAGCAGGTGACGGCACTCGCGGCACGCCGCTTTTTGACTGACGAGCAGGTACAAGCTGTAGACGTTACTCAGATCGCTCGATTCTTCGCTGATTCTTTGGGGCAGCGAATGAAGTCGGCGGCGGTCGTGCATCGTGAGTTGCCATTTACCCTTGTGCTGCCTGCTTATGAGGTAGAAGCGGAGCTGGGTGAAGAGAGCGACGAGAAGGTTGTCGTGCAAGGGGTCATTGATTGCCTGTTGGAGGAGCAGGATGAAAGCCTGGTTCTGATCGATTTCAAGACAGATTGGATGGCAAAAGAGGCGACTGCCGAAGCCATTGAAGAGATGAAGAGAAGATACGAAGGCCAGATCAGGCTATACGTCCGAGCGATCAAGCAGATCATCAAGCCAAAAGGGAACGTGTCTAGTTATCTTTATTTACTCTCAGGTGGTTTCTCTCTTTCGTTTTCGGATGAAAGCATGGATTAGTATGTTGGACCGTCAGAGTTATTAGCTCTGGCGGTCTTTTTGTTTAGTAGAGCTGCTGTGGTGGGGGAAGAAGCGCATTTCCAGTCTACGCTTCGGCCTACGCCCCGGAAGGGGATTCACTGTCCGCTCCGGAAAAATGGCGGGAGCGCTTCAAACGTAGAAGTTTCGAGGAGGTTTTTCATAAGTGAAGCTTAAATTCCCCGCCATTTTTTCTGCGCTGAGGTGGCTCCAGAGGCGCTTGGACTGGAAATGCGCTTCTTCCTACGCAGCTTTTGGTTAACTACTTGAAAGTAGGTTCAAGGAAGCTACTTTGAACTGGCCTTCCATTATGATCTAAAGCGGTAAGGGATCACAGCCATACGAAAGCACTGTCACATGTTTGGAAGGAGACCGCCCGAACGTAGAGAGGATACAGGCGACTGGAAAACATGTGGCAGGGCTTCTCCTGACCACTACTGTTAGAAGACCACCACTAAAAATCTCATATAATAAGAACGTATGTGCTATTGTTGGTTAGAATTTTCCTACTCATCTACTCAAATAGATAGGCTCTTTTCGTAAGAATTGTTGCTTTTTGAACAGTCCCTTCTATAGAACTGCAATAAATCCAGTTTTAATCCCTTTTCGAAAGCCTGCTTCTTCATAAAATCTTAAAGTTTCTTCTTTCTTTGACCCTGTTAGAAGCATCACCTTATAACAATTTGCGTTCCAAGCTATTTCTAACGCCTTGGACAAAACAAGTTTTCCGTAGCCTTTTCTTCTATAATCTAAATGAGTTACAACATTTTCAATCAATCCGTAGGAACGTGCATTTCTTGTTAAATTCTTGATTATGACTAATACACAAGACGAAACAATCTTGCCGTTTACCTCGACCACAATGTAATGCATATTGGGGTCATTGTAGATTTCATCCCAGTGTGTTTTTAGATTGTTATCATATATCAGCTCGGGGTCATCTTGATTTAGGTGCTTGTATAGTGACAACAGTTGATTTAATTCATCATATTGAATCAGTCTAACTACAGCAAGTTCCTCCATATACCTCACCTTTTAACGCTATTTTTGTAATAATTTCCATTATAAGCCCAACATGTATGTTTTGCTATGCAATTCAAAATGTCTTCACTGTTGTAAAATTAACTTTCTTCAAAGCCTCTAACAACATGACCTTCTTTTTATCCGCATTATTCAACTTTTTGTACAAGAAACGGAACCAGAAGAGGTAGTTATCAAGGTACTTAGTAGCAACACCTTGAAATGGCTCCATCCATTGTTTCAGACGCTTGTGATATGAGTTAACGTGTTGGATGTGATACACCCCCTTCTTGGTATAAACTCCCTTATGGACATTGATGGTTTCGTGTTCAATGCCTTTCATTTTTGCGAACGTCTTGTAGTTGGTTGCGGAATCTGAGCATAGCAAAGCAGACGGGTGAATATACTCGCCTAAAACATGGTCAATCTCCTTTGCAGAGATTCTACCTTTCCCTGCGAATTGAGAGACGATTTGACCGTTTCTATCTTGGGCTACTACTACACAAACTTGTTCTTTGGATATA
Source organism: Brevibacillus schisleri (assembly GCF_055685845.1). Classification (NCBI taxonomy): domain Bacteria; kingdom Bacillati; phylum Bacillota; class Bacilli; order Caryophanales; family Paenibacillaceae; genus Brevibacillus; species Brevibacillus schisleri. The sequence continues at coordinate 5,604,160 of NZ_JBVNDM010000001.1, read as the reverse complement.
CCACGTTTTTTAGCGACACCGCCACGTTTCCTTGGTTTTCGGTGAACAATACCTTTTTTACCTTTATCGGATTCAAGGAAGAAAGTTTCATCGCTTTCAATGATACCTTTTAGTTGGTCATTTCCAAGAGAACGGAGAGCATTTAATATCTTGTGCCTCCAATAAAAAGCAGTTGAGATATGAATATCAAGGGCTTCTGCAATTTTGGGCAGAGTATAGCCTTCTACCATCATCTCAAATTATTTCAACCATTTTTGAGGATAATGTGTACCAGAAAGAGGACTGGCAGTTGTGTCATTAAATGACTTCCCACAGTCTTTGCAGAGATAAAGTTGACGAGTTTTGTATTTACCGTTACGTTTTACAGCTTTACTTCCACAATGAACACAAGCCATCCCTGAACTGAACCGTGTTTCACGAATCTCCTTCAACATGCCTGTAAGATTCGTATTCTCAGGAAAAAGAGTATTTTTAATAGCTTCTAACAAGCGATGTTGGTCTTTTTCTGGAAGGTCATAAAAGACCTCGTAGGCGTGTCTCCAATCCATCTACAACATCCTCCATGTGTCAATGAGCAACAATTTATACGAAAACAGCCAATAGATAAGGAGTGAACTTAATGAAGATGCTTTTCCAATATAACTGGCAGGTACGGGACGAATGGATGGAATGGTGCAAGCAGCTTCCACCAGAAGACTTGCTGCGAGAGCGTAAAGGTGGGGCTGGCACGATTTTGTACACCTTGTTTCACATTGCTGACGTAGAGTATAGCTGGCTTCGGGGCGTGCAAGGTAAGCCGGATGTTCAGGTGACATTCGAAGCGTACAAGACGCTGGAAAAAGTAAAAGAGCTATCAGATGCGTGGCGCCCAGAATTGCGTGATTTCATCGAGAATTGGTCAGACGAGAGGGAGAGCGAATCGGTAAAGGTCGCCTGGGATGATGAAGTGTACACGGAGGGAGAACTGCTTCGTCATGTCATCGCCCACGAGATTCATCACATGGGGCAGTTGTCTGTTTGGGCAAGAGAGCTCGGGATTACTCCTGTTTCCGCCAATGTCATTAGGCGCGGATTAACGCACAGGTAGCTCTAACAAACCTCGATCCAAGCTGCGCCTATGCATAATTTTCCCCTTAACGGATCATACTCCAACTGTTTTCATTTACAGTTGGAAGCGAATGACCCGCTTGGGAGGTCGCACATGATGTCATGGAAAAATCAATTGCTGAGAAAAAAGTCAGTCGCGCAAATGCTGGAGCAGGTGGATAAAAAAGAAAGCTCCCTTAAAAAGTCATTAGGAGCTTTTGACCTGACAATGCTGGGCATCGGCGCGATCATGGGAACAGGGATTTTTGTGCTAACGGGGGTTGCGGCTGCCTTGCACGCTGGACCGGCACTCGTTTTGTCTTTTGTTATTGCAGCACTTGCCTGTGTGTTTGCCGCACTCTGCTATGCAGAATTTGCGTCGACTGTTCCGGTGTCGGGAAGTGCCTATACATACAGCTATGCCGCATTTGGTGAGTTTGTCGCCTGGATGATCGGGTGGGACTTGATTCTCGAATACGGAGTGGCTTGTGCTGCAGTGGCAAGCGGATGGTCGGGGTATGCCCAGGGATTGCTAGCCGGGTTTAGCATCCACCTGCCGCATGCGCTCACGAGTGCGTTTGATGCATCGAAAGGAACGATTATTGATTTACCGGCGGTCCTCATCATTGTCATCATTTCAGCTTTATTGATGAAAGGGACGAAAGAGTCAGCGAGCCTGAATACCATCATGGTGTTAATAAAAGTAGCGGTAGTGGTCCTGTTTCTCGTCGTCGGGGTCAAGTATGTCAAGCCGGAAAACTGGAGTCCATTCATGCCGTTTGGTTTTGCGGGAGTAGCGACTGGTGCCGCAACGGTGTTTTTTGCTTTTATCGGATTTGATGCGGTGTCTTCTGCCGCCGAAGAAGTGCGCAATCCCCAGCGCGACATGCCAATTGGGATCATCTCGTCCTTACTCGTATGCACAATTTTGTACATTGCTGTTTCACTGACATTGACAGGGATTGTTCCGTACTATTTGTTAAATGTCAAAAATCCGGTCGCGTTTGCGCTCAGCTATGTCAATCAGGACTGGGTAGCAGGCTTCATTTCGTTGGGAGCCATCGTCGGAATCACGACCGTTTTGTTAGTCATGATGTACGGACAAGCCCGGATGTTTTTTGCAATGAGCCGAGATGGCTTGCTCCCTGAGCTATTCTCGCACGTACATCCCCGCACACAGGTACCACAAAAGAGCACGCTTGTCGTAGCTGTATTAGTAGCAACCTTCAGTGGATTATTGCCCCTCTCCAGCTTGGCCCAGCTCACCAACATCGGAACGCTGTTTGCATTTATTTTGGTCTCGGTTGGAGTGGTTGTACTGCGTCGTGCACATCCGCAATTACCGAGGGCTTTTCGCGTCCCGCTTGTTCCGCTTTTTCCCTTGCTCTCGGTTCTCTTTTGCGGATACCTCGTTTTCCACCTGCCTACGCTGACCAAGTTCGGTTTTCTCGGTTGGCTGTCGGTAGGAGCGATCGTCTATTTTCTTTATGGGCGCAAACACAGTCGATTGGCAACAAAAGACGACTCCTCCCAAACATAAATGGCAGGTCATCCATTTAGGCATGTTCAATGTGAGCATGTCTTTGTTTGCTATCTGACAAAACGATCCTATTCATGGTAGAGTAAAAACAACCAAAACGACGAGGGAGGGCAGGCTATGAAGCGAAAACGAGCAGATCGACCTGGTTGGAGACGCGTGAAGCGATTGGGCTACCAGCAAAAATGGGTAGAATCTTTATCTTTCTCAGGGTATACTGTCCGCCTGACTCTGGACGAAGTAAGTGAGCCTGCCTACATGCCTGTCGGGGATCAACTACTGTGTGTGGGCGATAGAGGATATGTGTACTTGCAGTATTTTCCCCATGGCCAAGCCTATGCAGTTACAAAAATGATGGATGAGTTAGGGAATACCGTGCAGTGGTATATCGATATTTGTCGGGGACATGGCAAGGATGAGAACGGGTACATCTGGTATGACGATTTGTACCTCGACATCGTGGTACTGCCGACAGGAGAAGTATATCTACTTGATCAGGATGAACTCGATGAGGCGCTCATAAAAGGAGCCATCACAAAAGAGGATCATCAGTTTGCCACAGAGACGGCTGATGGCATGCTGCAGGATATTTTAGCGGGGAAACGCGATGCCTTTGACTTTCCTAATTTCTTTGCATAGAATGATGAGAAGTTTTCCATAGTGAAAAAAAGGAGGGAATAGGAATGAATAACAAGAACGGAAGGTTCCCCATCTCCTCTTTTTGCTTCGAAGAACGAAGGCGATGTTTGCCTTCGTTCTTTTTTTGTTGAACGGTATTCATTCCAAAGAAAAGAACGTAGGGGGAGGCGCCATGCGGTATAAACGAGTCCTGGTCAAGTTAAGCGGTGGAGCAGTAGCCAAGGAAAACGGATTTGGTTTTGATCCTGTGCAGCTGGAGCATATCGCGGGGGAGATTCTGGCGTTGCTGGATATGGGCGTAGAGGTAGCCATCGTGATCGGCGGGGGTAATATTTTTCGCGGAAACATGGCCGATCAATGGGGAATTGAGCGGGTGGAAGCGGATAACATCGGTACATTGGCCACCGTCATCAACAGCTTGATGCTACGCGGAGTTTTGAAGGCCCGCGTTAACAGGGAAGTCCGTGTGATGACTGCCGTTCCAATCAATGCAGTCGCCGAGCCGTACATTCGTCTGCGGGCCGTTCATCATTTGGAAAAGGGGAATGTGGTTATTTTCGCCGGGGGAAATGGGCAACCGTATGTGACCACTGACTATCCGGCTGTCCAGCGGGCACTCGAGGTAGGCGCGGACGCCCTTTTGGTCGCGAAGCACGGCGTAGATGGTGTGTTCACTGCCGATCCGCGCAAGGATTCTACCGCGAAGCAGTATGTGGAGGTTTCTTTTGACGAGGTGGTCAGAAGAGATTTGCGTGTCATGGATCAGGCTGCCATGATTTTAGCCAGAGACCACCAATTGCCGCTGCACGTGTTTAACTTTGACCAGCCGGGAGCCATGGCGCAGATTTGTCGTGGGGAGCAGGTCGGTACGTACATTAGCACGGAGCTTGCTGCATTGTATAAGTAGTAGGAAAAGGTTGGTGCGGTTTGTTTTAGACAGATTCTGAGAGAAGAGACAGCGGCAGTCTGGGACGAGAAAATAAAGTCCTAGACTGCCGCGAATAATTACATCTCACCTGGCGTTTTCTGCCCGATGGGGGGTATATGGCGAAGCTTGATCACGGTGAGTATGGCGATAGCGATCATGAGCACGCTGCTAATGGTCACAACAGCATGCATGCTGTCGGTAAATGCTATCTGGGCGCCATGAAGAAGTGTTGAACCAATAGGTTCGGGTAAAGCTTTAGCTGTCGTGATTGCCCCAGCGAGACTTTCGCGGGAGGCTGCGGATGTTAACATCGTAACATCTCCCGGTATAAAGTCGGCAATTTGAGTGCGGTACACGTATGTTCCGATGCTGCCTAATACAGCGATCCCCAGTGCGAATGCGAATTCACCGCTCGTTTGCAGCAAGGACGCCGCCGAACCTGCTTTTGCAGGCGGGGCTGAGCCGATAATGATATCGCTAGACAAGCTCGCAAACGGGGCGGCTCCTACATGAAAAAAGATATAACCGACGATCAGGGTTGAGAGCCCGGATCCCGCCTCTACTTGGGACAGCAGAATACAACCTGTCGCCGAGACGACAAGGCCTGCCCCGATAAGGAGCGACGGTCGGACCCACCGAGCGATGATTGGCGACAACAACATGCCTGCCATCGACGCAACCACTCCCGGAAGCATGCACATCGCTGCCGCAAGCGGCGATAGTCCTTCTACGAATTGAAGATGCTGTGCGATGAAGAACATGGAAGCACCTGTCAAAGTGATGCCGAACAAGCCGCCCAGTGCTGTGCTGAAGGCGGGGTTTGCGAATAGGCGCAAATCCATTAGCGGACTGTCCAACCGTTGCTGCCGTCTTACGAATAACGTCCCGAAAACAACGCCAGCCACGATGGCAATGAGCGGCAAGATATGTAGACCTTGCTTAGCGATTTCCTTTAGGCCGTAAATTGTTGGTAGAATGGTGCACATCGACAGCATGACGCTAGTCATATCCAAATGACCAGGTGCGGGATCCCGATATTCGGGCAGAAGATGGATTGCAGTCAACAACAGCAGCACCATGACTGGAACGCCGAGTAGAAAAATCGAACCCCATGAAAAATGCTCCAGCATCATCCCGCCGACTACTGGGCCAAGCGCCATGCCTCCCATGGAGCACATGAACCATATGCCTATGGCGAGGGAACGCTGCTTATGATCGCGGAACATATTGCTGATCAATGCCAGGGACGAAGGCGATACCGTTGCCCCGGCTATGCCAAGCAGCGCCCGTGCTGCAATCAGCATCCTGGAGGTGCTGGAGTAAGCAGCCAACACCGAAGCCAAACCGAATGCCCCTGCTCCGAACATCAGCAGCTTACGGCGTCCGAGCCTATCTCCGAGCGAACCCATCGTGATCAGAAACCCCGAGAGCATGAAGCCGTATATGTCCATGATCCAGAGCTGTTCTGTACTGTCAGCGCCGATAGAGACACTTATGTGAGGAAGTGCGAGAATCATGACCGACAAGTCTATTGAAACGAGCAGTGCAGGCAACGAAAGCACGGCAAGTCCAATCCATTCGTTCAAACCGGCCCGGTGACTCGATTCAAGCGCAGCCGCCTTCATTGGGCGTCTAGAACCTCTCCGAGCCGATCCAACATCACCTTTGTTCCGTGCTCACGCTGTTCAGGCGTATCGAGACCATCCAGAAAAACGCCCTGCTCGGTATAGATCAAGCGCGTGCCGCCGTCTACGGAATCGAATTCGACCGTCGTCACGGAGACAGACATCCGCTTGTCTTCCATGTCCAGCGTGTAAGAGTATACAATTCGCGTATTCTGAACGATTTCCTGATAGCAGGCATCGAATGTGTAAACGGGTCCCCCAGGCGGACCACCACGATTAAATTCGCGGCCGCCGACACGGAAGTCGAATTCTTCGGCTTTAGGAAACCAACTGGCTTTGGCTGCTTGACCCGCCCATGCAGCGAATACACGAGCAGGGGAATGCTTATAGTTCCTTTCAATGACAAATGTGGAATGTTTGGCTGATCTTTCACTCACAGTCGAAACCTCCTTATCCGGGTTCTTCCGGATGCTCATCTAAATATTCACCAAGTCGGTCGAGGTGGCGATCCATACTCGATTTTCTCTCGGCAAAAAATTTCTCATGCTTCATTCTCATCGTTCGTATGATGTTCATGAAATGCTCAACAGTAAACGGTTCGTTCCTTTGCATCCGACTCGAAACATTCTCAAGCTCATGCAAGAGTTTCTGCTGCATGCGGATACTTTCTTTCAGGCTGTCTATTTGAATCGTAACAATGTCTGACAGGCTGAGCTGGTCTCCGGCCATAACGGCTTTAATCTGCTCCAGCGATAGCCCCAACTCCTTTAAGGACAAAATTTGCTGTAGGCGTGAAATGTCCTTTTCGGTGTAGAGTCTGTATCCGGATGGCGAATAGCCGGATGGTGAAAACAAGCCTATCTGATCGTAAAAACGTAAAGTCCGTATCGTAATTCCCGCCATTTTCGCAAGTTCTCCGACTTTCCAATGACTTTTCATGATCAGCCCCTTCCTTGATCGCTAGCGTTTCACCGGTAACTTTACTATAAACCGTTACGTTACGTAATGGTCAAGGACCCATATGAAGTTTTTTCCAGAAGGGACGTGAGCTTGCCCGTTAGTATTTCATAACCCAAGAGTCTAAAACTTTTTGATCTCGAAACATTTCTAAGCCCCGTCTTCCTGCTTTTTTGTTTACAATGGATAACAGATTGTTGAATTGGTTTGAAAGGATGTCGTACATGAGTAAAACAGTTGTACTGGCAGAAAAGCCTTCAGTTGGACGAGACATTGCCAAAGTATTGCAGTGTCACAAAAAAGGAAACGGCTTTTTTGAGGGAGATAAATACATTGTAACGTGGGCGCTCGGGCATTTGGTCACTCTCGCTGATCCTGAAGCGTACGGGCAGCAATTCAGCTCGTGGCGAATCGAGGATTTGCCAATTATGCCGTCCCCATTGCGCTTGGTCGTGATCAAGGAAAGCAACAGGCAATTCCAGGTCGTCAAACAACAATTGAGACGCAATGATGTCGGGCAGATCGTCATTGCGACGGATGCAGGACGTGAAGGAGAGCTCGTAGCCCGGTGGATTCTCGAGCTGGTTCACGTGAATAAACCAATCAAGCGTCTGTGGATTTCCTCGGTGACAGATAAGGCAATCCGTGAGGGCTTCCGCAATCTGAAGGACGGCAAAAACTATGAAAACTTGTTTGCCTCCGCTGCTGCTCGTGCAGAAGCCGACTGGCTCGTTGGAATCAATGCTACCCGCGCCTTGACGTGCAAGCATAACGCCCAGCTCTCATGCGGTCGTGTCCAGACGCCAACACTCGCCATTGTGGCAACGCGAGAAGAGGAGATTCGTCGCTTTACACCCAAGCCATTTTACGGACTGTCTGCGGTGGCCCAAGGTCCGATTCAGCTCCAATGGCAGGATCAGCAAACGAAGGATTTCAAAACGTTTTCCAAGGAAAAGGCTGATCAGCTAATAGCCGCTCTCAAACAGGAGAAAAATGCAGAGGTTATCGAGATTACTCGTGCGCACAAAAAGACGTATGCTCCACAGCTGTACGATTTGACGGAGTTGCAACGGGATGCCAACCGGATGTTTGGCTATTCGCCAAAGCAGACACTGTCCATCATGCAAGGGCTATATGAGCATCACAAGGCAGTGACATACCCACGAACCGACTCACGCTATCTCTCTGCTGATATCGTCGAGACGCTGCCGGATCGAATCAAGGCTGTCCAAATGAAGCCATACGCGCCCCTCGCCGCCAGAATCCTGCGTGCGCCGATCAAAGCGAACAAATCGTTTGTGGATGACAGCAAAGTATCTGACCACCATGCGATTATCCCAACGGAGCAGGCTGTTTTTCTCGGTGATTTGAGCGATAAGGAACGCAAGATTTTCGACCTCATCGTGAAGCGTTTCCTGGCCGTTTTGCTACCTGCCTTCGAATACGAGCAAACGACCATCCAGGTAAAAATCGGGAATGAAGCCTTCCTAGCAAAAGGGAAAACCGTGCTCTCCCAAGGCTGGAGAGAGGCGTATGACCACGATGTAGAAGAAGACGATGCGAAGGACGGCGTAAAGGAACAAATCCTGCCTTCTCTTGCCAAAGGAGATCGCTTGCAACTCCAGTCGATATCCCAGACCAAGGGCGAGACGAAGCCGCCAGAGCCATTCACAGAAGCGAGTCTGCTATCTGCGATGGAAAACCCGGCGAAATACATGGCAAACGAGAGCAAGGATTTGATCAAAACGATCGGGGAAACAGGCGGACTTGGTACGGTAGCAACCCGCGCAGATGTGATTGAGAAGCTGTTCAACAGCTTTTTGCTAGAGAAGCGCGGCAAGCATATTTTTGTCACTGCAAAAGCCAAGCAATTGCTAGAGCTTGTCCCAGATGAAATGCAGTCGCCGACCTTGACCGCCCAATGGGAACAAAAGCTCGGTGCCATCGCCAAGGGAAGCTTGAACAAGCGAGCGTTTATCGAAGAGATGAAAACGTACGCCAAAGAAGTCGTCCAACAGATCAAGAACAGCGATCAGACTTTCCGGCACGACAACGTGACCAGAAGCAGATGCCCGGAGTGCAACAAGTTTTTACTGGAGGTAAACGGAAAGCGCGGCAAAATGCAGGTGTGCCAGGATCGGGAATGCGGCTATCGCAAAAGCATTGCCAAGCAAACCAATGCCAGATGTCCAAAATGCCACAAAAGATTGGAGCTGCGCGGAGAAGGGGAAGGACAAACCTTTGTCTGCGGTTGTGGGCACAAGGAAAAACTGAAGACCTTCCAGGAACGTCGCGACAAGGAAAAGGGCAGCAAGGTTTCGAAGAAAGAAGTAGCCAAGTATTTAAAGGGGCAAGACAAGGAGCCGGACGAAGGAATCAACTCAGCGTTGAAAGACGCACTGTCCAAATTAAAGTTCGACTAAATAGGCATGAAACAAAAGGCGGCCGACCATTCAAGTCAGCCGCCTCCTTCTGTTTACTTTTTCTCCAGAATAGCAAAGTAATTTTCTTCATCGTCTGCGAAGTTAAAGACACGGCCCGAAGGCATCGTGACAATGTCTCCAACCTTCACATTTTTATTCATAAGGTCGTTACGCAATTCCTCGATATTTTCCGAAAAGAACAGGAGCGAAGGAGTGCCAAGATTCATTCCGGGCGACATTTTCGCTACGAATTCCTTATTGTGCAGAACGATGCTTGTTTCAGCACCTTGTGCGGGAGCAATTTCAATCCATCTCATTTCACCGTTCTTCTCTTCTGAAACCACACGAAATCCTAGTTTTTCGGTCCAAAAGGTCACTGCTTGATCCTGGTTATTGACATACAGCATGATTTGACCGACTTTGCTAATCATCATAGACATGTTCCACTCCCTACATGGTAGTTTATAACCCGATGCTCCTAATCCTTTCCATCGCGACGGTATCTGATACCCGATGCCAACGGACGTGGTCTCGCTTGTCTTCATCCTAACATGAATAATCAGACAGGATTTCTTTTCAATTGCGCATTTTAGAAAAAGGAATTGCATTTCGCAAAAGAGGAGCATATACTCACAATTAAAAGTGAGTAATCACTCGCTATCCTAAAAAGCTCATCTCGAGTCTGATTCTGTGACTTGTTTTTTTACTCATAAAAAGAAAGTGATTACTCACTCCATTACGTAGGTAGGGGGAAGCGTTTATGAAACCAGTTGTTCGCTCCATTTGTATCGGGGGACTCTTACTGGCTTTGTCAGGCTGCAATTGGACAGCGGAAAATCATTCGTCTCTGTCTGGCACAATCGAGGCAATCGAGCTGCCGATTGTAGCTGAAGTAGGCGGATTGGTGACAAACGTTACAGCAGAAGAGGGAGATACAGTAAAAAAAGGACAAGTGCTGGCCCAAATCGATAAACGAAGCTACCAAATGACTGTGGCAGAAGCACAGGCAGCATTGGACCAAGCGACAGCCAAACTAGAAGAGGCGAGAGCGGGTTCACGCGACACGACAATCCAAAGAAGCTTGGCCAACGTCCAGCAAGCAAATGCGAATATCCAACTGGCCCAAGCGAGAAAAAATCAGGCAGAAGCAGGAAAAGCACGTGCTGCTGACCAGATGACGCAGGCAGAATCGCAATGGCAGGGGGCGCAGCAGACCTTGTTGTATCAACAAAAACGACTCGAGGAAGCAACAGCGCTCTTCGAAAAAGGAGCAATATCTGCCAAAGACCTCGACACGCAAAAAGAAGCAGTGAATCAGGCGAAAACGCAGGCAGCTCAATGGGCCGCACAAGTAGCGCAGACACAGGCACAGTACCATTCTGCACAAGAAGACATCGCCGCTACTGTGGCCCAAATCGGTACAGCACAAGCCGCGCAAGCCGCAGCGCAGGCAGATCTCGACCAGGTGAAGGAAGGAAGTACTGATTACGCAATTCGTGCACTGCTCGCCGCCCAGCAGCAGGCGAAAGCGAAACTGGATCAAGCCTTATTGCAGGTAGAAAAGGCAAAGATTACGGCAACCGACAACGGTACTCTCTTGCGCTCCTCTATCGAGCAGGGGGAAGTAGCAAAAACAGGTGCCACCTTGTTCACGATGATGAAGCCAGATCAGCTTGAGCTCGTCGTGTACATCCCGGAAGCACAATTGAATCGGGTGAAAAAAGGGCAGGAGGTTGGCATCAAGGTGGATGCCTATCCGGAAGAGACGTTTACAGGAACGATCAGTCGCATCTCGGAAAAAGCAGAATTCACGCCGAAGAATGTACAAACACCTGATGAGCGCACCAAGCTTGTGTTCGCTGTTACGATACACATCACAGATGGACTCGACAAAATCAAACCAGGTATGCCTGCCGATGTGATGCTGGCAGACGAGGAGGGAGGGCAATGAACGCCGCTATCCAATGCGAGCAGTTGACGAAGCGTTTTGGAGATCGAGTAGCCGTGAACAGCTTGACGCTGACAGTTCCGCGGGGTTCGATTTACGGTTTTTTGGGTCCGAATGGCTCAGGGAAATCGACCACAATCCGGATGCTTTGTGGTTTGCTAACCCCGACGACGGGAAAGGGGACGGTTCTTGGCTTCGATGTCATGACACAGAGCGAGGAAATTAAGCAGAGGATCGGGTATATGTCACAAAAGTTCAGCCTGTATGAAGATTTGACGGTGGAGGAGAATCTCGATTTTTATGCCGGAGTATATCAATTAAACAGTGCAGAACGTAAGCAGCGGAAAGCGGAGCTGATTGAGATGGCAGGTCTGACAGGCAGGGAAAAGCAGCTTGCGGGTTCACTGTCAGGGGGATGGAAGCAACGCCTCGCGCTCTCCTGCGCTCTTTTGCACAAGCCGGAGCTGTTGATTTTGGACGAACCGACAGCAGGAGTCGATCCTGTTTCCCGCCGGATTTTTTGGGACGTGATTCATGAGCTGGCGAGACAGGGGATCACCGTGCTGGTGACCACACACTACATGGATGAGGCGCAGACTTGCGATTGGATCGGCTTTATCTTTTTCGGCAATCTGCTGGCGGAAGGCACTCCACAAGCGTTGATTGATCGTATGGGAGCAGGCAATCTGGAGGATGTCTTCATCGATCTGGTTAGGCGGGAGGAAGCCAGACAGGCGGCGGAGGAGGGAGTCCGATGAGGCATTTTGTCTGGGAGCGTTACTGGTCTGTCGTGAAAAAGGAAGTCATCCAAATCAAACGGGATCGTCCCAGTTTAGCGATTGCGCTGGTCATGCCGCTGATGCTGTTGTTTTTGTTCGGATATGCTGTCAATACAGACGTGAATGATATCCAGATGGCCGTCTGGAATCAAAGCCCTTCTGCTGCCAGTCGAGAGCTGATAGATCAGTTCGTCCATACGCATGTATTCGAGGTGGCAGCCCATGTAAGTAGCTACAAGGAGATCGAAGCCATGCTAGACGATGGCTCCGTAAATGTAGCGCTCATTATCGGACCTGACTACACCCGCAAACGTGATCGCAACGAGCCGGTAGACGTGCAAATGCTCGTTAATGGCTCCGATCCGAATATTGCCCGGACTGCGACCTCTCAAGCGCAGTTGATCGTCCAGCATCAGGCGATCACGTTGCAGGAAATGAAGCTGCAAAAACAAGGCTTGGGGGAGCTGGAACAACCACTCGGCTTGGATACACGCGTGCTGTTTAACCCCAATATGGAGAGTATCGTCTTCAATATTCCCGGCTTGATCGGCTTGATTATGCAAAACGTCACGATGATTCTGACGGCGTTTTCCCTCGTACGTGAGAAGGAGCGGGGAACGATGGAGCAGTTAATCGTGACGCCGATACGCCCATTGGAGCTGATGCTCGGCAAAATTACCCCCTATGTAGGTGTAGGTCTCTTCTCGTTTTGTCTGGTGCTATTGGTTGGAACGTATTGGTTCGGAGTCCCGGTCAAAGGCAGCATTTCGCTGTTGGTGACTTTGTCTGTCTTGTTTTTGGTGACGACGCTTCTCTTGGGCATTTTCATTTCTACGGTGGCAAAGACCCAGCTTCAAGCGATGCAAATGGCATTCGCCTTTATCCTGCCTAGCGTGCTTCTCTCCGGCTTTATGTTCCCGCGCGATTCGATGCCGCTCGTGATACAATGGGTAGGCGGGCTCGTCCCGTTGACCTATTTTCTGGAAATCCTGCGGGGAATTTTCTTAAAGGGCGTGGGCATCGATGCGCTCTGGAAGGATGTCGTCGGAATGAGCAGCTTTTGTCTCTTGATCCTGACCGTCGCTATCCTGCGATTCCGCAAGAAGATCGAATAAGAGGAGCGTAATGGGTGATGAACAAGCCGCCAACATTTGTAGAAGGCCTGTTGCAATATGTAGAAGAGTTGAAAGATGAGAGTGAGATGACGGAGAAGCAGCGCAATATTTTGCGTGCATCAGTGAAGCTGTTCGCTGAAAAAGGCTTCCATGCCAGCTCCACCTCTGAAATTGCCAAAGAAGCAGGAGTGGCGGAGGGAACGATTTTTCGCCACTATAAATCGAAAAAGGATATTTTACTTGCCGTCGTTGCACCTGTATTGGTCAAATTCGCGGCGCCGTTTATCTTGAAAGATGTCCGTGAGATCTTCAAAGAGCAGAATCATAAAACATTCTCTCAAATCGTGACAGAGCTGTACCGAAACCGGATCGATTTGGTGCTGGCGAATGAAAAGCATATTCGGATTTTGCTGCAAGAAGCTTTTTTCCATGACGAAATCAGGGAAGCGCTGATCGCTACCGTTTTCACGGGTGTGAAGGAGATGGCAAACAAGCTGATCGAAGCAAAGGTAGAGGTCGGCGAATTGCGTCCGCTCCCGACACAGGCTGTCTTTCGGGCGATCCTATCCTCGATGATCGGGCTCGTTTTGTTCCGGCAAGTTTTGGATACCGATGAATTTACGCAGTTCAGCGATGACGAGCAAATCGCCCTGACCGTAGATATTTTGCTAAATGGGATTGGAAATCACTCTATCTAATAATTTTTATCGATAAGTGAACATTTTTCTCTCTAATTGGGTATAGAAATTCCTTCTGGGAATGGTATAATTGCAAACAACTTTTTGCTGTTTTTTGGAGGAGAGTAAACCATGCAATTGTTATCAGAGAGAGAATGGCTCGCGTATCGAGAGAAAAACAAAGATCGTGCGCGCATGCTGATTTCTTGCCCGGATCGCGCGGGTATCGTCGCGGCGGTGTCGAACTTCTTGTTCCAACAAGGGGCCAACATCGTTCAATCTGACCAGTACACGACCGATCCGGAAACAGGCCGGTTCTTTATGCGCATTGAATTCGATCTCATCAATCTGGACGAGCGCTGTGAAGAGATCAAGCAAGCATTCAGCCCAGTAGCCGAGAGCTTTGGCATGGAATGGTCGCTGGTCGAAGCGAACAAGCGCAAAAAGGTTGCGTTGTTTGTTTCCAAAGAAGATCACTGTCTTTTGGAGCTCTTGTGGCGCTGGAAGTCCGGGGAGCTGTTCGCGGATATCGCGGTTGTCGTCAGCAACCATTCTGACATGCAGGAGACTGTCGAGTCCTTCGGTATTCCGTATCGTTGCATTCCAGTTACGAAGGATAACAAGCCGCAGGCAGAAGAAGAGCAGATTGCGGCGGCAGAGGGCGTCGATCTGATCGTGCTGGCTCGCTACATGCAGATTTTGTCCCCGCGCTTTTTGGAGGACTACGCGACGCGGATTATCAATATCCACCATTCCTTCCTCCCAGCCTTTGTCGGAGCGAAGCCTTACGAGCAAGCGTATCGTCGCGGCGTAAAGCTGATCGGAGCGACTGCGCATTACGTCACGGAAGAGCTGGACGCAGGACCGATTATCGAGCAAGACGTTCAACGTGTATCGCATCAGGAAGACGTCGAGACACTGAAGCAGTTGGGACGTCAGGTAGAGCGTACGGTGCTGGCACGTGCAGTTCGTTGGCATCTGGAGGATCGGGTGCTGGTGTACGGTAACAAGACGATTGTGTTCCCATAAGCATTGCGCATAAAAAGAGGCCTTCCTTTTGAGGAAAAGCCTCTTCTTTGTTTTGCTTCGCCATATTTTCAAGTCAGTTTCTCACGCTTCACCATCTCCAGAAACTGAGCGACAACAGGCCGCTGGTCTGTCCCATCATCACGCGTACAGACATACAAGGGACGCTTGATCTCTACCCCTGGCACAGTTACCCGACCAACCTCCCCACGCTCTACCATATCCCTAACGGCCAGAGCAGGAGCCAGCATCGTCCCATATCCAGCGCGAACGGAGTGGATAGATTCGACCAGACCGTGATACTGCATACCGACCTGTGGACGTTTTACACCATGCTCGCGACAGAGGGAAAAAAGCCAATCCCGGGTAGAACTGCCTTGCTCGCGTAGCAAAAACGGCTCTTCCACGAGCTGCTCCATACGAATCTCTTTTCCTGCAAGCGGATGATGGGCAGGCAAAATAAACCAATAGGGCACATCCGTCAAATGAATCCGCGTAATAGGCAGCTCATCCCACGATTCCTTGATAACAACAGCCACATCGACCTCACAGCTAAGAAGCAGTTCAATGGATTGCATGGAATTACGCGTGCGAATTTCCACATCGACTCCTTCATATTCGCGCTTGTACTGAGCCAGCCACTGTGGCACGAGATAATGGGAGGGGAGATAGGTAGAAGCAATCCGTAACCGTCCTTTCTTCCCTTGTTTGATTTCTGTCAGCTGTGATTCGATTTCGCGTTCCCAGTCGTAAATGCGGCGTGCTTTTTCAAAAAGAAAGCGCCCCTCATAGGTAAGAGAAATGCCTCGACCATCCGGGATGAGCAAGGTCATGTCCAATTCATTTTCGAGCTTGCGGATTTGGGCACTTACGGCAGGTTGGCTGATCGAGAGTGCGATTGCTGCTTCGGTGACACTGCCTCTTGACGCTACTTCTACGAAAATGCGGAGAGCATGTAAGTTCATCCTGTACCTCAATTCATAACTTTTGTTTATGAGTAATAGAGAAAGATGTATTAGAAATGATGAGTGATTGCGCGTAAGGTATAACTCAGAAAGACGTAAAAACGGGTAGAGAGAAGGATCATGAAATGAGAGAAGTCAGTGGAAAGACACAAGTCGTGGCAGTCGCACTGGTGACAGCATTATGCATGATAGGGGATTCGATGCTGTATGTGGTGCTTCCTCTTTTCTGGAAGGAGGCAGGATTAACATCGCTGTGGGAAGTGGGGGTATTGCTTGCGGTGAACCGCTTCATCCGTGTACCACTCGGCCCTCTTGTTGGAAAATGGTATGAGCGCTCGGGCGGACGCGCGGGTTTGATTGTGGCAGTGGTGCTGGCTTTTCTGACGACACTTTCGTACAGCTTGGAAGGCTTTTGGCTGTGGCTTGTGATGCGATGCTTGTGGGGAGTAGCTTGGACATTTTTAAGATTAGGTGCGTTTTCCTTGATTGTGGGTGTTTCCGAAGGTCATAATCGCGGGCAGCTCATGGGCTTGTACAACGGACTGTATCGATTGGGCAGTCTTAGCGGCATGCTGGTTGGAGCGCTGCTGGCTTCTTGGTATGGGCTTTCTGTTGCCTCCATCGCACTTGCGGTGCCTTCCTTGTTAGCATTCATTCTTATTTTTCGCTATATACGGCCTTCCTTTACCAGTCAGCATCAGAAAGACGTGAAGCAGATGGATACAGGAAAACGCTTGTGGAGTCAGGCGCAGGTGCTGTTGACGCTGATGACGGGATTGCTCGTCACGATGGTGTACCAGGGGGTGTTTACCTCCACGCTAAGTAGAGTGATCGAAGTACGTGAACCGCTCATCATGATTGGCGGAGTCGTGCTGGGGGCAGCAGTGATTGCGAGTGTGATCCAAGGCATTCGCTGGGGGTGGGAGCCGTGGGCTGCCCCATTGGTAGGCAAATTGTCGGACAGGCATGGTCGGACGAATCTATTCATCGGGACGTTGCTAGTTGCTGCCGTTTTGTTTGCCACGTTGCAAGCAACGTCTTCGCTTGTGCTATGGTTTGCGATTGTATTCGGCATCCAGTTGACCGCGACGATTATCACGACCGTGATGGATACTCTTGCGGCAGATGAAGCTGCGGGGCAGGCCAACAGCCAAGGGGTAATGACACAGTATTCAGTTGTAAGCGATCTCGGGGCGGCGCTGGGGCCGCTCCTTGCTTTCTGGCTGGATGAACACGTAGGTCTTGGTCTGGTGTACATCGGAATAGCGATGATCTTGCTTCTGGTTGGTCTTGTATGGCTGTGGCGACCAAAGCTGATCAAGATGGAAAGCGCTTCTTGATGGTTGTCATGACGTGAGCAATGGCTGCCTCCTTGTCCGGACCGTGCAGCAGCATATGGTTCGAATGCTCGTACCAGGTGATTTGCGGGGAGGCAGATTCGTCTACGCTGGTTGCGAGTATTTGGGCGCTTACGGCGTGTACAGTATCGTCTCGCCTTGCTTGCAGCAGGACGTAAGGGGTCGTAATTTGAGGCAGAAGCGGCTTCGTTTCTGCCAACAGCCTGCGGAATTGCAGCATGCTGCTAATAGGGATTCTGCCGATACCATGGATGTAGCGTTTGGAGTGGGTAGAGAAATCCTCACGCAAATAGTGCATCGCCTCTTTGACATCCCAATATTTATAAGGGGTGTTGATGGTAATTAGCAGGGCGACGGGGTATTTCGTCGTTAAATGAAAGGAGAGCAGCCCCCCCATGGAAAATCCAATGACCACGATGGTGTCAGCGCGCATGGCCAGTCGCTTGTAGCCTTCTTCTGCCGAGCGAAGCCAGTCGTGGCGGGTGCTTTTTGCCATGTGACGACGAGTAGTCCCATGTCCCTCCAAGGTAGGGCATTCCACCTGATAGCCAGCCTCGCGGAGCTTTTTGGCGAGTGGGAGTATATCGTTGATGTCTCCGGCAAATCCATGGATGAGTAAGCATCCGACTGTTCCTGACATGGAATCTCTTCCTCTCAGATACTGGGAAATTTGATGGATCATCCATATTATATACGAAAAGGTGAGAAGGAGGCGACCGCGCAAGTGTGCCCAGACGAAGCAAAAAAGGCAAGAAAAAGCGACTCCACGCAGCTGCGATGAAGTCGGCTATTCACTAACCGGGTTCTGTTCCTGAAAAAAAGGTTACAGCCCAATTGTTTTCAGTTCTGGAGAGATAAGTAGCGTAGGTTGCGTGCAGGCTTGGATATCTTCCACTGTATAGCCTTCTGCTACTTCGACGAGGACGAGCCCGTCTGGTGTCACGTCCATGACAGCTCTGTCTGTAATGATACGGTTGACAACCTTCTTGCCGGTAAGGGGCAGAGCACATTCATTCAAGATTTTTGTCTCACCATGCTTGTTGACATGATCCATGATGACGACGATTTTTTTCGCGCCGTGGACGAGATCCATGGCACCGCCCATGCCCTTTACCATTTTTCCAGGAATCATCCAGTTTGCGAGATCACCCGCAGCAGAAACCTCCATCGCCCCCAAAATAGCGAGGTCGATATGGCCGCCGCGAATCATCGCAAACGATTCAGCACTGGAGAAGTAGGCTGCACCTGGAATAGCGGTAACGGTTTCTTTTCCGGCGTTGATGAGATCAGAATCGAGGTTTTCCTCTGTTGGGTAAGGGCCAATTCCGAGCAAGCCGTTTTCCGATTGCAGAACGACCGTTTTTCCTTCCGGGATGTAGTTGGCGACGAGCGTGGGCATTCCAATCCCCAAGTTTACGTAAAAGCCATCTTCTATTTCCCCAGCGGCACGAGTGGCGATTTGCTCACGTGTAAGCGACATCTGTGTTTTCCTCCCTTGAATGTAATCCGATTCTCTCTGTTGCTCTCTATGAGCGGACTGTGCGTCGTTCGATGCGTTTCTCGAACGAAGGTGCCTGTATCACACGTTGCACATAAACACTTGGTGTGTGAATATGCTCAGGGTCCAGTTCACCTGTCTCTACGATTTCTTCCACCTCGACGATGGTGATTTTTCCGGCTGCTGCCATCATCGGATTGAAGTTTTGGGCTGTTTTGCGGAAGACGAGATTGCCCATCTTGTCAGCCTTCCACGCCTTGATCAGTGCGAAATCCCCCGTGATGCCATACTCAAGCAGGTACTCTTTCCCTGCGAAATCGCGGGTTTCCCGGCCTTCAGCAATAGGTGTACCGACTCCGGCTGGGGTATAGAATGCCGGAATACCAGCTCCACCTGCACGAATTCTCTCTGCCAGTGTTCCTTGTGGCGTCAACTCGACTTCGAGCTCGCCGGACAAAAATTGACGCTCGAATTCCTTATTTTCACCCACATAAGAGGAGACCATTTTTTTGATTTGCTTTTCACGTAAAAGGAGACCAAGTCCCCAGTCATCTACCCCACAGTTATTTGAGACAACTGTCAAGTTTTTCACTGCTTTGTCCCGCAGGGCGATAATCAGATTTTCCGGAATTCCTACCAGTCCGAAGCCGCCCACTAATAAAGTGGCACCATCGTGAATATCAGCCACGATGTCCGTGTAAGAAGTGTAAATTTTGGCCATGACGATCACTCCCACCATGAAAAAATAAAGGATTTTTGTAAGCGTTAACAATAAGGGCGATGCAGTGCCCTGTTTTCCTGCCCTTCTATCATACTAGATACGAGTTACAAACAAGTGACGAGACATTTGGATTATATAAAATAATGTAAAATGACAGAAAAGTAGTACAACTATACCATTTTTTTCTGTAAAATAAATTTTGTCAATATTCGTCGTTTTTTTGGTCAGTATAGGAAGACTCGAGGGGAAATGTGGGGTTGCAGGAATGAAAAATACGAATAAATGGATAAGTCTCACGGTTGTGGTCCTGCTGCTCGTAGGGTGCGAAAAGCTAAATGAGGATGTCTCAAGTCTGAAACGGACGAGAGAAGAAACGGTCATCAAGCTGAAAACGGTAAGTGCGTATACGGTGGAGAATGGCAAGGATGAGCGACTGATGGAGGTAGCAGGTGTAGTGGCACCGCGTCAGGAGCTGGCTTTATCGTTTGGCGCCTCAGGCAAAATTTCAGGCATACTCGTTGAAAAAGGAGCCACTGTCAAGGCAGGGCAGACGTTGGCGACATTAGATGGAACGGCCTTGCAGCAAGGTATTCACGCAGCCCAAGGACAGGTAGCAAGTGCTGCGATCAAGCGGGAAAAGGCCGCCAAGGGACCGGAGAGTCATGAGGTGCAAACCAAGAAGCTACAGGTAGAAAAAGCGCGAGAACAGATGCAAAAAGCTCGCGACGAGCTCTCCAAAGCAGAGATTTTGTATGCGAATGGAGCCATCTCGAAGGATGACAAAGACAAGCTGGCCTCTGCACTGCGACAGGCCGAGCTTAGTCTGGAAGAAGAACAAGTGGCGTACAACAACCTGCTGAAGGGCGCCGATCCACTGGACATCGAAGAAGCGAATGCAAGCATCCAGCAGGCCAATGTTCAATTGAGCCGCGCGAAGCAGGAAGCGGCTGATGCGGTGATCAAGGCTCCGTTTACAGGTGTGGTTGCAGCGATCTCCAAGACAGCGTCGGAGCAAGCTGGACCTGGAACAGAGGTCATTCGAATGGTCGATACGAGCTCATGGCTTGTCAAGCTACATATAGAAAGGGAGCAAATCGCCCATTGGCAGGCAGGGAAAGTCGTAAAGGTGAAGGCTCCGGACGGCAGTGAAGCAGAAGGAAAAGTGACGTTTGTCTCACCTGTTATGGATACCAGCTTGGGATCTTATCCAGTCGAGGTGACCGTAGACGGCAAGAAAGTAGCGTGGAAGGGTGGCATGGCTGTTACTTGTCAGTATCCGCTGCCAGCGTCAAACGTTGCGCTCGTTCCTGTTAGCAGCATCGGTGTCTCTGATGAAGAATATTACGTCATGAAAATCAATGAACATTTAGTGGAAAAGACGTTTGTCAAAGTAGGGGCATTGCAAGGAACCTTCTATGAGGTAGTGGAAGGTCTCGAGCCTGGTGATCAGATTGTCGCTGCAGGCTTGTCGTATGTAGTGGATGGTGAGGCGGTGAAGGTGGCGGATGAATAACAAGACATTTTTAGCGACTGTCCCCTCCTTTGCCCGCATTCTGGCGGTCATTTGCTGTCTACTTGCGGTAGGAGCCTGGTTCGGGCTGGATATCAAGACTTTTCCGGATCGGTCTGTGCCTGAATATACAATCAGTCTCTCGGCACCCAAGCTCTCTTCTGCGGAAGTAGATGAATCGGTCGCGAGAAAAGTAGAGGAATCAGTACGTTCATTAGGCAGTGTGCTTACGATTGCTACGGAATCTCGGACGGGATCGGCGGTTATCACTGTAAAAACATCGGAACAAATCGGTTCGGATTACAAGGAACGGTTGGATAAGAAGCTGGGAGAGATCACGAAGCAGCTGCCAGTAAAGGAGTGGAGCGTCAGTCAAAGCAATTTGGCCGATAACAAAATTGGCTTTTATGTCCTGTACGGCACGGACTTGCAGACCTTGTCTGACGTTGCTCAAAATACGGTCTACGACAAACTGATCAATCTGCCAGGAATCGCTCGCATCGAAATGGACAAGCAAGCCTTGAAGGAGCAGGTAGATATCATTTTCCGACCGTCCATGCTACTCGCCTACGGGCTCACACCTGCTGATGTTCTGTCGCAGCTGCCGACAGATGTGGTTGGAGAAGAGGTAGGCTCTGTTGGAGCAGATAAGGATCGAACCAGGATTCAATGGACGAGTAAATCGGAAGGGCTGCAAGATCTGGGTAAGTACTTGATCTCCACCGCTAAAGGATACGTGTCATTACATACGTTGGCTGACATTCGTGATCGGCGCGGGAGCAAAGGCGAACAAATCGGGATGTATCGAGGCTCGCCTGCCTTAGGAATCACGGTGTACGCAGCAGATGTCGGGCAATTGCCTGTTATCAGCAAGCAAGTAAAGGAAGCAGTTGGTGAGTTGAATCAGGCTTCAGGTGGAAAATACCGCCTCGATTTGTTTCATGACGACGCGCAAACAATCACCGCTGCATTGAGACAGCTTGGAACACTGGCGGCTTTAACCGCTGTCATTTGTTCACTCTTTTTGTACCTGACCCGAAAACAATGGGCAGGGGCTGTACTTGCGCTTTTGGCAAACATTCTAGCGGTCGGCACTGTTCTTGGGGGCATGTGGCTTTGGGGAATCCCATTGACGATCTCCACACTTGGGCCACTCGTGTTGTTTTCGCTATTGTTCACAGGAGCAAGCTCTGCGTTGTTTCATCGGTTTTCAGGGGTGTCCTCGTACTCGTTTGTTCGTTGTTTGCAAGTGGCGTGGGGGTTGATGAAGCCGTTTTTGCTTACGGTTGTGGTAGTGGCAGCCTGTTGGACAGGTATCGTTTTCACTGATTTCCTAAAGGCAGAAGACAAGGTTGTCTTGTACGATGCCTGGCCAGTACTTTTGCTGGGGACGTTTGCTCTTATTCTTATCTATGGGTTTATCACGCCGGTACTGACAGGAACGTGGTTGGAAGCTTCCGTACGAATAGAGGAGGAAACGCCACGGGCTTCCAATAAAGTGACAAGTTATTTTCAAGATCGCTGGAAACGACTGGTGGAACAGGGGTATTTGGCTTATGGAATCACACTGGTTGCCTCGCTTGTCTTTGTCTTTTTGCTCAAATCGTTTATTCTCGTTGATCCCTACGCAAAGCTTGATTATGGCAACAAGACGCTTTCATTGCCAATGGTGCAGGGAAGCAGCATCGATGAGGCCATGCGGGCAGCACAAATAGCTGAGGAGCGTTTACTCGCCATTGACGAAGTCCGAGATGTCTACACGATTGCCTCCGAAGAAAACCTGAGCTTTCAACTAAAGCTCGTGGATAAATACGATTGGACGCAATCAGTCTCTGAGCTGGAAAAAGTACTGGACAAAGAGCTGCGAGATATTCCTCAGACAGATCCGTTTGCGCTGGTCATTAATAAAGATAAGGCAACTCGTCTCGTCTTGACGATCATGGGACCATCCTTGCAAACAACGCAGAACATTGCCAATGAAGTATTGGCATTCATGGAAAAGCAGACTGCGAAGGATAAAGAGGGGCGAGAACTTGTAACCGATGAAAGAATCGGTCCGGGTGCAGAGGGGACCATAATCGACATTCGTCCGAAACAAGAGATGCTGGCACGCTACCGGATTACGCAGGAGGAGATCAAGAGACAGCTGGAGAGCTATTTGGGAGAAAAAACAGCTGGCAGTGTCTATTGGAACGAGCGTCAGGTACCTATCCACGTCCGATTCCCTGACAGGTGGATGGACTATCCGGATCAGGTGAAACATATTTTGATTCGAACATCACAAGGTAATGTGCGATTATCTGAACTGGTAGATTGGTCGATCGGCAGCGAACCGCCCGTTTATCAACGGGAAGATGGACTGTATGTCTTCAAGGTAAGCAGTGCCGTCTCAGACCCAAGTCGAATTGAGCTGTGGTCTTACATCATTCCTTCTTCCATGCAAGAAAAGGTGGAGATACCCGAAGGCTACACGGTATATAACGACAATGAGTTGGAGGAATTGGAGGAGACAAAACTCAACAAGGTTGATTGGAGCAGTCGGTTCTTGACGATTGGCAGCCTGGTTGCCCTCGTACTTATCATGAGCTTGTTTTTGCAACGCAGAACACGCGACGGATTATTTGTCCTCGTTCTCTTGCCAATCTTGTCTGGAGGCTTTGCGCTGGGATTGCTGTGGTTGGATCGACCTATGAACATTATGAGCTTCTATGGTATGGTGGCTGCCATTGCCGTCATCGTTTTGCAGGCACTTCTTACGATGGATGAGCTGTACAAGGCCCAAGCCGAACAGGAGCGAGTTTGGGACAGTATCAAGCTGGGGACCAAAAACACCATGGCCAATCAAGCGGGGATATATGTCGCGATCGCGTTAGCCAGCCTTCCACTTGCTGGGGGTTTGGGTGAAGGAAACGATTCGTTTGCGTCCTTTGCCAGCGTATTGTTGTTTGGCATTCTAATGGGGGCTTTTGCCACCATGGTACTTCTTCCTGGTATGCAGTATGCAGCTGTGCAAAGACAGGCTGCCGATTCTGAAATGTCCTTGCCGATCCTCGCTCGTCATTTGCGGATATGGTGGGAAAACAACAAAGTACGTCGCCGTGATTTCAAAGAAAGAAAACGGGAACAGGCCCGCTCACCCAAAACAGGGCAAGCCGAAGCCTCGAATCACAATTCCCGGGACTATGTCCCTGTACAAGAGGACTTCCTGCCTCTTTCTTCTTCTACACATGACGCCAACCGCTAAAATAGGTTGGCGTTTTTCATTTTCAATCGTTCACGTAGCTGTAACCAACGTACCAGGTATGCGTCATGGTAAGATAGAAAGAGAATCGAAAGCAGGGGGTAGCAACACGTGCGTCGATATCGAAAAGTATGGGATTACTTGCTTTTGATTGCGATTCTGCTCGGGTTATTTATTTCTTCATCACAGCCATACGCCAAGCAAGACATGCGAGGGACGATAGACAAGCTAGTGGACGAACAGAGCTTACAGAACCGTATAGGCGACATATCCATTCCTTACGGAGGCAAGGATGTGAGCCTGGAAGAAAAGGGCGCGGCTGGTTTTATCGAGTTCTTCTTACGGAAAGGGATACACTTTTCTGTTTTTGCCCTCTTGGCTTTTAGCTGGTATCGCGTGTTTTCGCATCATCTCTCGTTTGGGCAAGCACTGCCCTGGAGCGCTTTTTGCAGTGTGATGACGGCAGCTTTGGATGAATGGCACCAGACGTTTACACCGGATCGAACCGGAATGGTGCAGGATGTTTTGCTCGATGCAGCTGGATCTGTCACGATGTTGTTGATAATTGCTCTCAATTACCTGTATTCACGAAGAGCACATCGTTATAAAATGTAGGAAGCCTATCCATCCTATGGGAGAGAAGGCTGTGACGAACGATTGGAGAGTGGATTAGATCGTGGGAGAAAAAAAGAATGTCCTTGTACTGAACTGCGGAAGTTCTTCGGTGAAGTACAAGCTTTATGAAATGCCTTCCAAGACATTGATTGCGCATGATTATTTGGAACAAATCCAGCGTGACCAATATGAAAATACGATTCGGGGAGTGTTTGAATCCCTCAAACAATATTCGATAGATATCGTTTCCCATCGTGTTGTCCACGGTGGAGAAGCATTTAAGCAGTCCGTTATTATCAATGACCAAGTAAAAGAAGAAATTCGTAATTTGTCCCGTTTCGCCCCGCTTCATAACCCCATTAACCTAACCGGGATTGAAGTTGCTCAAAGTCTGTTTCCTGATTTGATTCACGTAGCTGTTTTTGACACAGCATTTCACCAAACCATGCCACCATCCTCGTATTTGTACGCACTGCCTTATGAATACTACGAACAATACGGCATTCGCAAATACGGTTTCCATGGAACGTCTCACCGCTATGTAATGGGCCGTGCCGCAGAAATGATGGGTCGCCAGAAGGAGCAGCTTCGTCTGATCAGCTGCCACATCGGAAGCGGGGTAAGTATCACGGCGATCCGAAATGGTGAATCTTATGATACGTCGATGGGTATGACACCATTGGCAGGTTTGTCCATGGGTACCCGCAGTGGAAACATTGACCCAGGTATCATTCCGTATATTGAGGAAATTGAAAGGACCGACACGGCTGGCGCTATCAAGATTCTGAATAACAAGAGCGGTCTCATGGGCGTATCGGGTGTATCCAATGATTTGCGCGACGTTATGAAAAAAGCAGAAGAGGGGCATATCCGCAGCAAGCTTGCTCTGGAATTATTTACTACTATTCTACATAAGCATGTGGGACTGTACCTTGCTCGCTTGAATGGAGTCGACGGCATTATCTTTACAGCAGGGGTTGGAGAAAATAGTGCTGCTGTGCGTGATTTGGTGTGCTCTGGCCTGGAATTTGCCGGGGTAAACCTGGATCGTGAGGCAAATCGCAGCAGCAAAGGTGAGGCATTCATCAGCACGAAATACTCCCCGGTAAAAGTCATGGTCATCCCGACAAATGAAGAACTTGTCATGGCAATGGATGCCTTTGAACTGGGTCATAACTAGCTTGGAATATGCACCTAGAAAGAATAGGCTTTTCAGTATTGGAATTTCTCTGCTATACTAAGAGAATGAGGCTTCTGGTTTGAGGTTCTCACCATTTTTCTGAAAAAATAAAAGGAGTGCAAACTGGATGGCAGTACAAGTGGGAAGCATCATCGAAGGAAAAGTGACAGCGATTAAACCGTTTGGGATGTTTGTAGCAGTCAGCGAAACGGAGCAGGGGCTGGTCCACATTTCCCAAGTAGCAAACGGTTTTGTTAAGGATATCAATGATCACTTTACCGTGGGGGCACCAGTAAAGGTAAAAGTACTCTCCATTGATGATGCAGGTAAAATCTCGCTTTCGGTTCGCGCAGCACTCCCAGCGCCTGAGCGTCCGGAACGTGAAGAGCGCCGTGGCGGTGGATATCGTGGAGGCGACCGCGGAGGGAATGCAAAACGAGATAGCGGAGCTTCTTTCGAAGACAAGATGAAAAAATGGTTGAAGCATAGCGAAGAGAACCTTGCGACAATCAACAAAAAGAACGCAAAACGCGGCTACTAAGCCTTGCGATAACTGAGAAGGACGGGATCAGCCCCGTCCTTTTTTGCGTTTCCTATTCGAGAGGATTCCCCTCCCTTTCCCAGTATTCAAACCCACCGAGCATCTCTTTTACCCGAAAGCCAAGAGCGGCCAGTTTGGCGCAAGCCTTTGCAGCACCGTTGCAGTTGGGACCCCAGCAATAGATGACCAGGAGCTTGGTCGGGTCCAGAGCAGCCGTCGTTTCAGTGGAAATAAGCGAATGGGGGAGATTCAGAGCACCGGGAACGTGACCATCCCGATACGCTTTCTCGCTGCGAGCATCCAGGATGTAGAAGTTTTCCACACCGTTCTGAATGTCACTCCATACATCAGAGACATCTGTCTCAAGAGAAAGCTTGTCGAGAAAATGAGTGCGGGCTACTTCAGGTGATGCGGCGGGTGTTTGCAAAACAAGGGACATATCAAAATCCTCCTCGTTACATGTGATGGTGATGCACACAGCATAGCATTGAAGCAATCATCACAGTTATCTATACTATGTAATAAGGATCATTACTAATTTCTATGGGAGGAAGCGGGATGGAGCTGGTCTATTTACATACTTTTCGCGAAGTAGCCCGGTATGGGAGCTTTACACGGGCAGCAGAAGAACTGGGCTATGCTCAACCGACGGTAACGGCACAAATGCAAAAGCTGGAGCAGTCGTATGGAGCCCCGCTATTTGAAAGATATGGACGCAAGCTGCGACTGACCCAAGCAGGAGAAGCCTTGCTGCCGTACGCACGGGAATTGATTCGCCTGTATGGGGAATCTAAAGAAGTGATCAAGCAACAGACGACAGGTCCCATTGCCATTGGAACGATCGATACACTGGCGGCGTTCTTTCTGCCGCCGTATTTGCAGGTTTTTTGCCAGCAATATCCTCAGGTTGATCTAGTATTGCGGACGGCTGGAGAAGCAGAAATCGTGCAACAGATCAGGGATGGTTATCTCGATTTCGGGATCATTTTCGATCGCCCTTGCACAGACCCTGAGTTAGTCACCCACGTCATTCGCGAGGAAGAATTGGTGGTCGTCATGCCACCCGCCCATCGATTCACAACCGCAACTGTACTCACAGTCCATGATTTGGGCGTAGAGCCGCTTGTATTGACCGAAGAAGGCTGTACGTATCGGGGCATGCTGCTGGAGGCTTTTGGTGAGGCTGGGATGACCCAACGAATCGCCTGCCAATTCAGTAATCCGGAAGCGATCAAGCAGTGTGTACGCTGTGGCTTGGGTGTGGCATTGCTGCCGTTTATGGCGGTCCAGAGAGAGCTCGCAGAAGGGGTGCTCACAGCCATCCCGTTTCAGTGGGATAAGCCGCCGTTTTCCATTCAGCTTGTTTATCATAAAAAGAAATGGCTATCACCTTCGATGGTGACGCTTGTGGATACGATTACGAGATCACAGAGAGAGGAATCGTGAGCAGGATGCAGCTAGATATTTCACCATTTGTCGCATGTACACCTGAGGAGACAGTCTATCCGGGAGTGCGGCTCTATACCGTCAGCTACTACAGTCAAGACTTGCTGGTAAAAGCTGCATTGGCTGTGCCAGAGGTGTATTTTCAGGAGGGAGCATGTCTGCCGGCTCTCCTGTATTGTCGAGGCGGGATTAAAGGTGTAGGACGCGTCAGACCCGAGAGAATTAGTCAGATGGCTGCTTTTGGCTACGTGATTCTCGCTCCTCATTACCGTGGGAACGAAGGCGGAGAGGGCCGGGATGAATTCGGTGGGGCAGACAGGCATGATGTGTTTGCCGCATTTGAATTGCTCCGCAGACTGGAGAGGGTAGACAAGGAGCGAATCAGCGTCTACGGCTTTTCACGCGGTGGTATCATGGCTTTGTTTGCCGCGATAGAGTGCAAGGGTATGCTGTCTTGTGTCGTATGGAGTGGTGTCAGCGACATGTTTTTGACCTACGAGGAGCGGGTTGATCTGAGAAGGATGCTGCGCAGAATCATCGGTCATCCGCGAAAGCAGGAGGATGCTTATCGCGATCGGACACCTTTGTATCGGATAGACGAGATTTCTTGTCCTGTGCTAATCATACATGGAACGGAAGATGAGAATGTGGGAGTGGAGCATGCTCATAAATTGGCAGATGCGCTGACGCTGGCAGGTAAACCGTATGAGAAATGGCTGGCGCAAGGGGCCAGCCATCTGTTTGTCGGGGAAGATATGGAGATGTATACGCGCAAGATGTTCGCTTGGCTGGATGCGCAAGCCTAATCTTCTTTTGGTGTAAGCGGCAGCGTAATGATGATTTCCGTTCCTTTCCTCAGTTTGCTGTTCACGTGCAGCTCCCCACCGTGGTTTTCCACCATTCGCCGCGAAATTGGCAGCCCCAGTCCAGTCCCATCCTCTTTTAAGGAGAAGAACGGATCGAATATACGCACCAGATATTCTTGGGGAATGCCTTCTCCCGTGTCTCTGACATGAATATGGACAGCTTGATCATCCAGGCGGCTTTCGATGGAGAGAACGCCACCGTCTTTCATGGCTTCAATGCTGTTTTTCATTAAATTTAACAGGATTTGCTTTAATTGCTCGACATCGACGTGAATGCGAATGCTCGGATCACAGCGGTCTACGATTTCAATCCCATGCAGCATAGCCTCGGCATTCATCAAGGGAAGAATCGAATGAATGACACCGGTTAGCGCAACCTCGCGATAATCGGGCTTGGATGGTTTGGAGAGCATCAACAACTCCGTCACGATGCGGTTGACCCGTTCAATTTCCTGCAAGATTAAGGGCAAATAGTACAAATCGCGCTCTTGATCAGATAAACGCTGTTCTAATAGCTGAATAAAGCCGTAGATGACCGTTAGCGGATTGCGAATTTCATGAGCGGCTCCCGCTGCTAGCTGACCGACCATGGCCAGCTTCTCAGATTGATTCAAGTACTCTTGAATTTGCTCCTGCTCCGTAATGTCCAAGAAGGCGACCATCCACCCGGTTTCCTGATCGTGGTGATGATTGTGCAAAGGGATGTAGGAGACCAGGGCAATGAATGGTGTATCGTCTTTTTTGTACAAGGTCATTTTGCGATTGACGAACCAGGGAGTCGGCTCATTGCTTGTGGGTGCTTCAAAGGAATTCTTGGACACCGGGTAGCCGTGATCGTCGAGCTTGACTAAATGCTGCGCCAACTGGTTTACATGAAGACCGACTGTCGCATGGGAACGGGTAATAATCCCAACAGGCAGGGAGTTTAAGATTTGCTCCCGGATGTTTTTTTCTTCGGTCAAAATTTGCCGTTGCCGTTCATCTTGCGCGAATAGATTGGCGATGCTACTCGACATTTTATTGAACTCCTGCGCCAACTCAAGAAATTCATCTTGATGGGTATAGACGATTTGCTGACCGAATGTTCCTTTCGATACTTCGCGGGCTTGTTGCATGAGAGACTGAATCGGGCGCAAGAGCTCATTGCGGAAGTAAAACGTACAGAATAGCCCAAACAAGATAGAGGCTACGGAAACCGTATAGGTCAGAATCAACGAAACTTTGATGCTCTCATTCGAATCCTGAAACTCTTTATTCGTCTGATACTCCAGCTGATTAAGTGAAAAAGACAGGTCCCGTTCCAAACGATCGAGCAATGGCTGTACTTCATTAGTAAGGACATAGCTGACGGCAGGAACATTCCCTGCCTGCAGCAACGGATTGATTTTGTTCAGAAAAATAAAGTCCAGTTTTGATATCGATTCAATAATGGTAAACAAGCCACTGTTGGCTTCGGTTTTGGGAAGTGAGGAAAAGCGCGCCGTATCGATTAGATTTGTATAGTACTGATCCAGGTAAGACTCGTCGCGTGTCAATGTATACATGTTCAAGGCATATGTCTTGGTGTATATCTGGTTTTTGACTTCCAATAAGGCACTCGTTTGCGGTAAGAGGTTTTGCGTTAAATACACTTCATCAGAGGTGACTTTGGTCATTTGATAACTGAAAAGGGTCGTTACGCAACCGATAAGAAGCATCATTACGAGATAGCTGAGCATGATTTTTTTCTGAAATCCGAGATTGCTGAAAAGGGGCATGCTGATTAACCTCCATACGAGCCACGGGAAGGAATGAGATTTTGCAGTTCCCGTTCTAAATCTTTACGTACATTTTCTGGCACCATGTGTCCGAATTGACTGAGATGGTTGACCCCTTCTGCAAGTCCGTACATGACTTTTCCATTGGGGAGATCCCCTTGAATAAACTGTTCCATGATGATGCGGTAGCACTGACGAACATCCTGCATCATGGAGGCCAGCACATATTCTGGAGCGATGTAGCGTTGATCGGCAATATATCCGATAGTAAATACTCCTGCCCGCTGCGCTTCTGTAATCACTTCGAGATTGAAGCTGTCGCCTGTGGTGTAGATGACATCCACGCCCTGCGAAATCATGTTGCGAGTCGTGCGAATGGCCCCCGTACTATCATTGAAATCAGGTACCTTTCCAATAACGATAGTAGTGTTGGGCGATGCCTTTTTCACACCTTCGATAAATCCTTCTACTTGCGTTAACTCAGTGGGCTTGTCCACCATGATGTATCCGACTTTATTCGTTTTCGTCATTTTGGCGGCAAGGATACCGACGAGCTTGCCGGCAGGCTTCATATCGTAACGAATCGTTGTTTGATTCGGATGCGGAGCCTCTCCATTAAAGGAAACAAAGTGTGATTTCGGATAGCGAAGCGCTACGTCTGTAAAAGGATCAGAGAAGATGAGGCCATGACCGAGTATGAGATCATAGTCGTTGGCTGCATATTTCTCAGCCACCTTTCTGATCTGCTCCGGTTTTATATTATTGGCGATTTCGAGTGAAAAGTTAAATCTTTTTTGCAGTTCTGTCATACTCTCCAGTGCACTGCTGTTCCAGCCCTGATCATATGTGGGACCCTCCAGCAATAGGGCGACACGCACTTTGTCAGAAGAATGGCTGCTTTTATTCATGACTTTATCGAGATGCTTCATACTTGTAACGAATTGACTGGAAATGAGCAGAAGCAGCCCGACTACCAAACCAGTAAATAAGACGGGAAATGGCAGCAGCTTTGGCATGCGGGATTCCTCCATAGAAAAAAAGCATCATCCACTTGAAAATATAGATATACGTCATGCCTATTATATCGGTTCTCTGAGGGTTGTGCATGGAAAAAAGGGATACGGACAGGCTAAGCATATGGAGAACATATCCCCCTGCCAAGAGGGAACAGAAGGGAGGCGTACACGCGATGGAAAACGATATGGTGGAAATCCCCCAGATTCATATTCCTGATGAGGTTACACAGGTCGATCGACCGGAGATTGGAGAGACTACTCCACACCCAAAACCAGAAAGTCCTCTGGCGTCGAGCGGAACAGCCGAACTCGCCAGCGAGAGCGATTCGAATAAGAGCAGTGAGCGAATCGGATTTATTTCATAAAGCCGATCGGATTTCACTCCATTCGACAAAAGAAGTCATTTTCTCTCGTGGACAAGGCTTGCGATTTCTGCAAAAGTAGGAGGTAGAATAGCAAGCGAGATGCGAGGGGATAAGATTGCATGGCCCGATTGCTGATAGTAGATGACGCAGCCTTCACGAGAAGGGTGCTGACGGATATGTTAGGCGAGCAACATGAAGTTTGTGGAGAAGCGAGCAATGGTTTAGAGGCAATTGAAAAGTACAAGGAGCTCAGGCCAGATATTGTCACCATGGATATTACTATGCCGCACATGCACGGGATTGAAGCCATGCGTCACATCTTTGATTTTGACCGTGATGCCAAAATTTTGATCTGCTCGGCAGTCGGGCACCGGTAGAAGGTGCTGGAAGCGATGAGGACAGGAGCGAGTGATTTCGTCGTAAAGCCTTTTCAAAAAGAGCAGATTCTCGATGCAATCGCACGACTTTTGTAAACAGGAAAAAGCAAACAGCCGCCAAATCCCGGTTGGGAAGGCGGCTGTTTTTCTATCAGAGGAGATTTTACAAGCTGATTTCTGTTCCCATGCCGCTTGCTTTCGCCCGTTCATAGACCGTTTTGGCTACGGCTGTGTCCAGGTAGGCAACACCCACTGATTTATACAGCGTGATTTCTTCCTCGTTTTCTCGGCCGGGCTTTTTCCCGATCAAAATGTCTCCCAGCTCAGCGTGCATTTGTTCAAAGCTCCATTCCCCGCGTTCAACCGGAATGAGCAGATCGCCTGCTTCGTGCCGGGCTCCCTCCAGTGTATCGACCACGACTTTGCTGTTTTGTACGGTAGTCAAGTCGACCTCCTGCATATGAGGAAGAAAAGCACCGATGGCATTGATATGCGTACCAGGACGCAAGTGTGCTCCATCAAACAACGGGCTGGTAGCCTTGGTACTGCAAATCACGATTTCGGCATTCGCAACCGCTTCATTGGCAACATCCATAACCGTGATTTCGCCTTGCCACTCCGGATAGAGGGAGAGTAGTGTTTGTTTCATTTCGTCCGCTTTCTG
Organism: Brevibacillus schisleri; assembly: GCF_055685845.1. NCBI lineage: Bacteria > Bacillati > Bacillota > Bacilli > Caryophanales > Paenibacillaceae > Brevibacillus > Brevibacillus schisleri. Next base: position 5,571,300 of record NZ_JBVNDM010000001.1, on the reverse strand, counting down.
ACGTGTGCGGTTATAGAGATAAATGTTTGTCAGCGGACGGACCTCCATGACGGCTTGAATCTGTCCGATGGATTGGGCCCCGCATCCCAATACAGCGCAGCTTTGCGCATTTTCTTTTGCCAAGTATTTGGTTGCAACGCCACTACTTGCACCTGTGCGCATAATCGTCAATAGGCTCGCGTCCATCATCGCCACATGCTGTCCCGTTTTTGCTTCCGTCAACACGATGACACTTTGGAGTGCTTTGATCTCGTGCTGGTGATTCTCCGGGAAAATGCTGATGATTTTTACGGCTACATAATCGTCCGTTTCCAAATAGGACGGCATGTATAGACTGGTTGCTCCGTATTTCGGATGGTCAATGGCAGTACGAACAGGGGTGGTGACATTTCCTAGCATATGCTCACGGAAGACGTGTTCCACATCTTCCAAGCAATCTTTCATCGAGTAGATTTGTTCAATGTTTTCACGGCTTAATACGAGCATGACATTCATCCTTTCATCAGGATTCGTCCAAATCTCAATCATTTGTTTCAGATATTGAAGTAACACTTCAATTTTCAAAAATAAAACAATCGCAAATTCAGATAATAATAAAAATTATAAAATGCAACACAATTGGTAGCAATAGTAAAAATTGATACTTATGCTAACTTTACAACTTTTTTCGGGAAAGAGTATGATAGACCTATCCTTTTTACGGCGAGGTATGCAAATGGAACCCACCATTGGTGTATTAATCAAATCGCTTCGTGTCGGCAAAAAGAAGACACTCAAACAAATTGCGGAAAAAACACAGCTGTCGATCAGCTTTTTGTCCCAAGTAGAGCGTGGGAAGTCTTCCATTACGCTGGAGTCATTGAAAAAAATTTCGGAAGCCTTGGGAGTGAGCCCAGGCTATTTCTTTTCGGGCGAGTCGAGTGGAGGGAATGAGCAGGTACGCAGGGCGAGCAAGGAGCGATCTGGGCTTCTGCATGCCCCTTTTGTGTATGAGGACCTGTCCAGTGATTTGGCGAATCCGACGTTGGTACCGATTCTCGTCACGCTATCCCCGCATGGAGAAAAAGGCACGCCTTTTGTTCATCAGGGGCAGGAGTTTATTTATGTCCTGGAGGGTGTGCTGACTGTTTTACTGGGGGAAGAGGAGCATGATTTGTTCCCTGGTGACAGCATTCACATGGATTCATCCGTGCCACACAACTGGGTGAACCGTACAGGCGAGGTCACCAGATTCCTTTGTGTCAATTCGCATGACAGCGACAGGATTTCGACCGCTCCTCATTAATGGAGCGAGAGCGTTTAGCAATGTCATGTTTTTTACTATAATAGAGGAACACGTAGAAAAGAGCGGTAAAGAGGTGAAAGTGTGCCCGTAGAGCCTAACTATTTTCAACAGTATCAGCATGCTGATATCGACGAATTAGCTGATGTCATTGGAGAACTTTTGCAAAATCCGATTACGGTTGAAGATGCCGATCATAAACTGATTGCTTACAGCTCACACGGAGAAAGCACAGATGAAGCGCGCTGGTCTACCATCATGGGGCGACGGGTACCGGAAAAAGTGCTGACGCGCCTCTGGAAGGACGGCGTATTCCAGGAGCTGTTAACGCACGACAACCCCGTACACATCCCGGCCAAGGACGAAATCGGCTTGGGGAAGCGTGTGGCGATTGCCATTCGCAGAGGGAGCGACGTGCTCGGTTACATTTGGGCACAAGAGGTGAATCGACCAATTACCCAGGAAGATGATGAAATTCTTCGTCAGGCAGCACGCGTAGCTGTCTCGCGTCTCATCCAACGGCAAGGAAAACGCAAGGCGGAAGAACAGCGACGCAAGGAGTTTCTGTGGGAGCTGTTGCTGGGGAATCACAGCAGTGAGGCTGGCATTCGCCAAAAAGCGGACACCTTGCAGATGCAGCTTCCGACCTCTTATTTAATTTGTATTATTGAAGCGGCAGGAGCCCGTCTGGACCAGTACTTGTATCCATTGTTAATGCGTGACAAGCTGCTCTGGGTTGTCGACGGATCGCAAATCATCTTATTAATCGGTCTGTCCGATGCGAAAAAAGAGAAGAGTGATGTGCTCATTCGCAAGGTGGAACAGTTCCTCGCAGACTCGCTCGGCAAGCTCGAAGCACATGTCACAGAAGGACGCCAGGTGATTGCCGGGTACGGGAGAGATTACAAGTCTTATACGGATATTGTGAAAAGCTACAGGGAAGCGCTGCATGCACTCAAGATCAAAAAGCTGTTTCCTCAGGAAAATGAAGGGATTCACGGGTATCACGAGCTGGGGATTTATCGATATTTACTTCAACTGAAGCAGTGGGAAGAGGAGCAGGGCTATCAGAATGAACGGCTGGAAAAGCTCAGACAGTACGATCGCGACAACCAGACCACACTCTTGACGACATTGGAGACTTTTTTGGATGCCGCTGGCAAGGTCAACAAGACAGCAGAGCGCCTGCATATCCACATCAATACGTTGAGCTACCGACTGAGACGAATTGAGGAGATCATGCGTGTCGATCTCGACAATATGAACCAGCGGGCTGCCTTATATTTAGAGTTGAAAATAGCCAAATTAGATGGGGAACAGTAGTTTGTTTGTGAATTTTCACAAATGAAAAGACGCTAAAATTAAAGGAATCTCCAAGGAGTATGCCCGAAGATACGCTGTACAATAATAGTAACCGCAAAGAAATTGGCGTTTCCAAGGAGGACATACTTATCATGATCGTTGGAATTCCAAAAGAAATTAAAAATAATGAGAACCGCGTAGCCATTACTCCAGCAGGTGTAGCTGCTCTGGTGCAAAACGGACATTCCGTTCGTGTAGAAACAAGCGCAGGGCAAGGCAGTGGTTTTACGAATGAAGATTACAAGGCAGTAGGCGCTGAGATCGTAGAAACAGCAGCAGAGGCATGGGCGTCTGACATGGTCATGAAAGTAAAAGAACCACTCCCTGCTGAATACGGATATTTCCGCGAGGGTCTGATTCTGTTCACGTATTTGCATCTCGCACCAGAGCCTGAATTGACTCGTGAATTGCTCGATAAAAAAGTAATTGCAATCGCTTACGAAACCATCCAGCTCGACAATGGCGCTCTGCCTCTGTTGATGCCGATGTCTGAAGTAGCAGGTCGCATGTCCGTTCAAATCGGCGCGCAATTCTTGGAAAAGCAATACGGTGGAAAAGGCGTTCTGCTCGGTGGCGTACCAGGCGTGCCAAAAGGCGAGGTAGTCGTAATCGGTGGCGGGATCGTAGGAACAAACGCAGCGAAAATGGCGCTTGGACTGGGTGCAAATGTAACCATTATCGATGTAAACGCAGACCGTCTGCGCCAACTGGATGACCTGTTCCAAGGCCGAGTTCAGACGCTGATGTCCAATTCCTTCAACATCGCAAACGCTGTGAAAAAAGCAGATTTGCTGGTAGGCGCTGTACTCATTCCAGGTGCTCGTGCTCCACGTCTGGTAACAGAAGACATGGTAAAAGAAATGTCACCTGGTTCAGTGATCGTAGACGTTGCGATTGACCAAGGCGGATCGATCGAAACCGTTGACCGCATCACGACTCATGACAAGCCAACCTATGAGAAGCATGGTGTGATTCACTACGCGGTAGCGAACATGCCTGGTGCAGTCGCTCGTACATCTACATTGGCCCTGACCAACGTAACCGTTCCTTACGCGGTACAATTGGCAAACAAAGGCTACGCACAAGCAATTCGCGACAACAAAGCATTGGCAAAAGGCGTAAACGTCATTGACGGAAAAGTAGCTTACAAAGCTGTCGCTGATGCGCATAACCTGCCGTATGCTTCTATCGAAGAAGTTTTGCTGGTGAAAAACTAGCTTCATCGGTAAATAGAAATGAAGAAACTGCTTGTCCGAGCTTACGGCAAGCAGTTTTTTTATTTATTCAGTCGGCCGAAGCGGGTCAGGGTATTTAACCGAATCCATCTTCATTTTTCCAGAATCACTTAAGTACATATGCACCTGGATTTGTGTCAGGGAATCAGGTGTGAGCTTATTGCGCTTACGTATTTCGTATTTTCGCCAAGCCTGGTAGTCCTTTTTAAACAAACTCTCCTCTAAGCTATATAGATCAACCCCTGCCTTGACTCCTTTTAGAAACGTCCCGCGAATTTGCTTGGCTACCTGTTCTTCGGAGCTTTTTTGTACGAAAGCAGGCGTAACCGTACTCAACATTTCACGAACGAACCCCTTTAGACGAACATGGACCTGATAACGAGGATGCTCTCCGGTGGTAATCGGAATGATGTCCAATTGAACGTGCTCGATGCGCATGGTTGCTTTGGGAATGTTGTTTTGTCTCACAACGAGGCCAGCAAATTTCGTTTCAGGATTCATCCACCGGATCCCCATTAAATCACGATTGGGAAAGTAACCCTGCCAATTTCCACGATGAATGGCGTGGATGCCATCGATGGAGAGACGAGAAATAAAACGGTTATTTTCTTTCCAGGAACGCTTGTACAGCGTGATGTTTGGCAATAACACGGTGCTTGACGGCTCCCAAAAGTCCGAGATAAACCGAAAAAATTGGGTCGGCTCGATAAACGAACGCTGCTCGTAAACATCCTTTGGCTGATGCAAGAGAGAGTCCAATGGAGAAAATCCGACCAAAGAATGAGAGCTTAACACTTTGTCAATCGGCTCCCGTGTTCCGAATACCCATTTGGTGTAACGAATCAAACCGTATCGATTCATAATATCATGGGAGGTAATAACGCCCTTTTGCAAGAGACGCTCATGAAATACGAGGGAGGATACAAAGCCTAGAAATACGGGTACCTGTGCGTTTTTTTGCAGGTTATCAAAGGCAGATTGAAGTGTTTTTCCTTTTCCGATCGAAATGGTCGCAGGTGGTGCTTGAAGAGTGGTTGATGATTCCTGTTTCGCGACGGTAGACAGGTCGGTGGATTGGGCGTAGATAACATACTCATTGTTGACGTAATCAATGCCCATGGCAGATAAGTAGCGAAGATCCTGAAGTGATTTCTGGTCCCAGCAACCCCCAAGAAGAATGGATGCCAACAGCAGCACAGTAAAAGCGATGCGCATGCCCTTCATTTGTTATCGCCACCTTTAGCAAATCTCGTCCGAAAAAAGCTGGTCAAGGACTTAAACATGACATTGATCAGCGTGGACACAGAGTTGGAAGAACCCATCAAAATATACGATCTACCAAACGAGGTCAAGGTGGACAAGTAGTACACAATGGCAATCATTCCGAGTACAAAGCCGTACATGCCGATGGTTGCAGCAAGGAAGAAAACGGCAAAACGCACAACTGTTACCGCGCCGCTTAATGCCTGATTGACCAGTGTGAAGGAGGCGACGACGGTAAGGGAGCCGATAAACAGCATCGACGGTGATGTAAGTCCTGCACGAATGGAGGCATCGCCGATAATCAGTGCACCGACAAGTGCCAGTGTTTGCCCGACGTTTTTGGGCAGACGGGCACCTGCCTCACGCAGAAACTCAAAAATAAATAAAATGATAAATAGCTCCATCGGCGCGGAAAACGGTAACCCTTTTCTGCTTTGGGTAACGGTAGCGAGCAATTGAAACGGATATTGCTCAATATTATAGGCGGACAGGGCAATCCAGAAGCCAGGCAGGAAGATTGCGATCCAAAATCCCCCCAGTCGCAGCATGCGTTCCAGCCATACATAGGTAACCGGATATTGATCGTCTTCAGGAGTTTTGATCAGTTCCAGCAAGGTTACAGGTGCCACGATGCACAAGGGCGAACCGTCTACCAACACGATGACCTTGCCTTGCAGCAGCATATAAATCGCAAAATCAGGACGTCCCGTATAATTAACCAAGGGAAACACCGAACGAGTGTTGTCGCTCAGCATTTTTTCCAGAATGGCGCTGTTCATAATTTTTTTTGACGTACATTTGCGGAGTCTTTCGCGCATCATCTCTACCAGATCTTCAGATACCCCGTCTGTGATATACATCATGCCGACTCTTGTGCGCGAACGCGTTCCGAGAATAAAAGGCTCATAAGCCAGGGTAATGGTTCGCATACGCTTGCGAATGAGTGCAACGTTCGTGGAAATATCCTCAACGAAACCGTCCCGGGGACCTTTGATCGAAATCTCCGTATTGGCTTCCTCAGTGCCGCGCTCTGGCCGCTTAGAAATATCCCAGGCGAAGGGAGGAGTATCACCAATGAAAATCAGCAAATCTCCAGCGAAAAGTCGCTCAATCCACAGCTCTGAATCCGTGAAAATGGGGATGAGGGGCAAGGAGCGCAAATCTCCCTCAGTCAGGAAACGTTCAATCTGTGGTAATGCCGTATCTTGTAATTGGCGAACGTCTGCAAGTCCTTCGCAATAAAGCATTAGCACTGGCTGATCCTCGGATGTGACTGTGCGCATAAAAATGACGTCCGCACAATGCGCGAATTTTGCTCGCAGTTCCTCTTCAAGGGTCATGGCCTATTCCCTCCTGTTTGGGTGGTTTGCGCAGGGAAATCAGGATGAGTGCGAGTGTGACAATGATCATAATGACGAAATAAAGCGGATAGTATACGTACGTTAGGAAGGAAACGAACTGCATGTCGCTATACGGGAGGCTGGTAAATGCGATCATGCTCCCTCCGAGAAACAGGATCGTGTATTTGCGTTGTTTTCTGGTATGGATCGTGAGTAATTCTCCCAGGAGCAGCAAGCAGATGGTGATTCGAATAAAAGCGCCAGAGAGCCACTGGAAAATCGAGAAGAACTCCATATTTTCGATGTCTTTTCCGATGGTGAGGAGCCGCCATTGTTCAAATGCCGGAAAACGTTGACGCGCAGACTCGACCGGTCCGAATTCTGCAATAGCCCCCGTCAACGGACTGAGTGTCAACAGAAGCGTGATGCCGAGCATAACGAAATAGTGTACGAGGCGGAGTGGCTTTCGGACGTGATGCTGAAGCAATAGCAACAGAAACAGCTCGGTAATACCGCCGCCAAAGTAGAGCGTCCCCACTAGCAGAGGACGATAACCGTTCTGGAATAGCGGCAGTAAAAGACTATAATCCTTTTTGGGAATATTGCCAAAAGCGACGAAAAATCCAAGCAACACAACAATAGGCAGAAGAATTCCTGCTGTGATACCAACGGAGGTCATTCCCCCGATAGCAGCGAGCACACATAAGCCCATCAAGGCGATTGCAGTCACCCACTCGGGTGTGCGAGGCAGATAGTTGACGGTAGTCCATGTCTGGGTATCGATCAGATTGGTTAACGCCATCAAATACAGGCAGATCATGATCGGAGTGAGTAAGAGATGGCTGACAATATTTCCTGTTCGCTGCTGAAGCCATTCATACAAGGCTTGTTGCTTTATTGTTCGATTGATTACAAACAATAGATACACCCACAAGGAAAAAGGAATACCAGCAAGCAACACGCTCAACCAAGCATCTCTTCCGGCTTTACTCAGTAAGAGGGGAATGACGGTTACGTGGTTCGTAATGCCGATCGTCAGCATCATCACCATAATGGCTTGACCAATCCCGATTTTTCCGTCCACTTTCATGAAAGACTAATCCCCCTATGCGTGGTGGTGCTGTTAGGATTTGCCTGCTTACTTGGAAATATGTATCACGTATAAAGGTTACATCCTCCCGAAAAAGTATGGTATTCTACTATGAGGTAAAAAGGTAGAAACGGAGTAAGGAGTGCAGCCGATGTATCAGCTCATAAGAAAATATCTGTTCCAACAAGATGCGGAAGAGATTCATGAAAAGACAATTGGTGCCTTAAGGCTGGTGGAGGATTCTGCTCCAGGCAAAAGCATCCTGAAGATGATCTATCAGGTAAAAGACCAGCGATTGGAGAACAAGCTGTGGGGAATGACGTTTCCGAATCCAGTCGGACTTGCAGCCGGTTTTGATAAAAATGCAGAAGTCTATCATGCGTTGGGTGCTCTTGGTTTTGGGTTTGTGGAAATCGGGACATTGACGCCGCAGGGGCAGCCAGGCAATCCAAAGCCCCGATTGTTCCGATTGCCGGAACATCAAGCTGTCATTAACCGGATGGGCTTCAACAATCACGGTGCGTATCTGGCTTCCCAGCATTTGGTCGATTACGCATACTCAGATGTTCCGATTGGGATTAACATTGGGAAAAACAAAGTAACGCCGAATGAAGAAGCGGCCGTCGATTATAGCAAATGTATGGACATGCTCTATGCATACGGTCACTATTTCGTCATTAACATCAGCTCTCCGAATACCCCGAATCTGCGTGACTTGCAGGAAACGGAGAGCTTGCGTCATTTGGTGCGTGCAGTAAAAGAAAAGGCAACCGAAATGGAAGGGCGTTCCATCAAGAAAAAGCCGATCTTGCTGAAAGTAGCGCCAGACATGTCAGATGAGCACATGCGCGATGTTGTTCACGCTGCTGTAGAAGAAGGCATTTCCGGAATTATTGCGACCAATACGACACTGTCACGCGAGGCCGTCTCTGGTCATCGCTTTGCCGAGGAAGCGGGCGGACTGAGCGGTAGACCTCTTACAGAGCGTTCCACAGCTTGGGTGAAGGAGATTTATCAAGAAGTAGGAGACAAGGTACCAATCATTGGTGTCGGCGGTATTTATAATGGGGAAGACGCCTACGCGAAAATCCGGGCAGGAGCCAGTCTTGTTCAGGTGTATACGGGGATGATTTATCAGGGCCCAGGTATCGCCAAACAAATCAACAAAAAACTGCTCAAGCTCATGCAACGCGATGGTTTTAAACATATTAGTGAAGTAATTGGCGTAGACGCAAAAGAATAGATAGAACAAAGTACGCATAGGTAGATGGTTCCGTTTGTAGTGGGTCATCTACTTATGCGTTTTTGCTTATATTCTTCCGATTTATGTAGTGATCCGGTATAATGATGTGGGACAAACATGAATTGTCAGTCAATTGCATATAGTCGGCGTTAGGTGCCTTTATGTGACGCATAAAGGGTAACAGGGAATCGGGTGAAAGTCCCGAGCGGTCCCGCCACTGTAACCAGGGAGCTCTCTTTGAGAAGGAAACCACTCATCTTCGTATGGGGAAGGACAAGGAGCGCATGGATCTGGAAGCCAGGAGACCTACCTAGTAGCCACACCCACAGAACCTTCGCGGAAAGGAGCGGTGAATACGAGGCAATGAGGCTGTCTAGTCAGTCTGTTGTTTTGTGTGCACATCTCGTCCACTGATGGATGGGATTTTTTTGTTTGGAGGAAAGAATGAAAGCCAGTGAAGGAGGATAAACATGAATCGATCTCGTCTCGTATCTACTTGTTTGATGATCGCGGGCTTTGTCTTGTATTTTTTGCTCAATGAACCTGAGACAGGACATGCAATGCACATCATGGAAGGGTATTTGCCATTATCCTGGGCCTTATTTTGGTGGGCTGTGTTCTTGCCATTCTTTATTCTTGGGATTCGCTCGATTAACAAGATTGTAAAAGAACATCCCGAGATGAAGCTCCTTATTGGCGTTGCAGGAGCATTTGCCTTTGTTTTATCTGCATTGAAAATCCCTTCGGTTACAGGCAGCAGCTCTCACCCGACTGGAACGGGCCTTGGCGCCATTATGTTTGGGCCTTTTGCGATGTCTGTGTTAGGGAGTATGGTGCTCTTGTTTCAAGCCTTGCTTTTGGCACATGGGGGTTTGACTACGCTAGGGGCAAATGCTGTATCCATGGCTGTGGTAGGACCTATGGTGGCATACGGAATCTATTGGCTGATCATGAAAGTGGCCGGAAGTCAGCGTCTGGCGGTTTTTGCGGCGGCGGCTTTGGCTGATCTCGCTACCTATGTGGTGACTTCGCTTCAACTGGCACTCGCATTTCCAGCTGAATCTGGCGGAGTGTTGGCTTCGTTTGCCAAATTCGCAGGAATCTTTGCGTTCACGCAAGTACCGCTCGCTATTAGTGAAGGTCTGTTGACCGTTCTTGTTTGGAACTGGTTGTTATCTTATAACGCAAAAGAGCTTACACAGCTTCGTTTGCTCAAACGGGAGGAATCGCTGTGAAAAAAGGATGGAACTGGCTTTTACTCTTGGGGGTAATCGTACTGGCTACTGTCCCGCTGTTACTAGTGCAGGACTCGGAATTTGGAGGCGCAGACGGCGTGGCAGAGGAAGCGATCAAGGAAATCGCTCCGAACTACGAACCATGGTTTCAACCGCTGATAGAACCGCCAGGGGGAGAGACGGAGAGTCTATTGTTTGCGGTGCAGGCGGCGTTGGGAGCGGGAGTGGTTGGCTACGCCGTGGGCTTGTACAAAGGTCGGCTGGATAAACGGAAAAAATGAACGGATTGCAGCTTGATTCTCTCTCTTATCAAAACAGGCTAAAACATCTGCCGCCAGCTCATAAGCTATTGCTGGCGAGTGCAATGTTACTGCTCGTCCTGGTGGGACATGTATGGATGCAGATGGCGGTCGTTGTTTGGATGACGATATGGGTAGTGGTGTATGCCCGTATTCCTGTCCGTATCTACTGTGCCTTTATGATCGTGTCACTCTCGTTTTTCGCGGCGGGGCTCCCTGCTCTATTGATTGAAGGGGCGAGAGCAGGAGGAGTACAGGTCCAGGTCGCGGCAGCATGGGAATTCGGTACGTATGTGCTCTATGTGCCGATGTCCTCCTTCAGTAAAGTTTGGATTTTATTTTGGCGGACCATGGCGAGCTTATCTTGCTTTGCTTTCCTTTTGTTTACCGTGCCGTTTGCCGAAATCTTGCAGGTGCTTCGGCGGCTTCATATGCCTGTTCTTGTGACTGATTTATTAATGATCATGTATCGGTTTATTTTTGTGTTGGTAACGATTTCTCACCAGCTCTGGATTGCCCAACGTTCGCGCGGAGGTCATCGCGGCTTCCGGGCGACACTTCGGGATGCAGGGGTTCTCGTTGCGCAATTGTTTGTCAGAGCGATGCGCAAATACGAAGCCCTGCACAAAGGAATGGCGGCAAGAGGTTTCGGGGAGAGCATGCAGGTGCTCTCGTTTCATTCCCATGCCCGCTCGCGCCGCTATGAGTGGGAATCAATCGCAGGCTGTATCCTGCTGGTGCTGCTTGAGTGGTGGACAGGAGGTTGGCGGTTATGACATCACGGTTGTTGGAGTTCATCGATTTGCAGTACACGTATCCAGGAGGGCGGGGACCAGTCCTGTCAGGGCTGTCCTTATGGATTCCAGAGGGGAAAAAATGTGTTCTTTTGGGGCGGAATGGCTGTGGGAAGTCGACCCTGTTCTTGCATGGAAACGGGATTATCGAGCCACAGAAGGGACAGGTGCTGTGGAAGGGGAAACCCATTGTCTACAAACGAGCCGTATTGCAAGAGATGACGCAAAAGGTAGGCTTGGTCTTTCAAGATCCCGAGCATCAGTTGATCGCAAGCACAGTCGCGGAAGATATATCCTACGGTTTATGCAATCAGAAGCTGCCCGTGGACGTAATCCGGGCAAAGGTAGAAAAGGTGCTGGATGCATTCGGGTTAAGAGAGCTGGCAGAAGCTCCGATTCATCATTTGAGCCTGGGACAAAAACGGAGACTGGCACTCGCGGGGGTCATGGTCATGGAGCCGGAGCTTCTGCTATTGGACGAGCCTACTGCGTATCTGGATCGCTATCAGACCAAAAATTTGCTGCGGGAGCTCGATGCCATTCATCGGCAAGGAACGACTGTTTTGATGGCAACACACGATATGGATATTGCGTTTGAATGGGCCGAGTGGATTTGCATCATGGATGAAGGCAGGCTTGTGTTCGCGGGAGATCCGCAGGAGGCATTGGAAAACAGAGACATGCTGGAAAGCCTTCATCTAGGTATGCCGTTGCTCGTGGATGTGTGGGAGGCACTGCCTGAGCAGTGGAAGCGAGAGTTGGGCGGAAATATTCCACGTTCGGTCGACGAGCTGCGAAAAATGCTAAGTGTTCAGCGGGTGTGGTGAATGGAGTGGGCGCTTTCGGGTAAGCTAACCCCAAAAAGCCATGGAGGTAAGCAGTATGGAACATGACTCTGTCTCGAGTTCATCTGTCCCGAATCATCAGGAAAAAGGAATCCCTCGCCAAGTGAAGGATGAACTGATGTATCAAGTGTTGGAGAAAGACATGACTACCGCTGAACAGGAAAAGAAGATAAAGGATGATTACCTAAAAGGAAAGGCGTAAATTTGCGCCAAGAAGCCCTTCTCGCCACATAAAGGCGTGAAGGGCTTTTTTACATGGAATGATCCCCGTACCCACCCTCGTCTGTCAGACAAAATCAACACACGGTAGTTACAATACCAAGTACGCATTACTCATGTCACATTACTGGGCTTCTTATGTGAGAGAGGGATTTGAACCCTCAGGGTTGCCCCTCGACCCGACCAATGAGTTTTCAACATTAACCCTGTTGAATGGGGACGTGTTCGCCTTTTGCAGACAGACTACCGACTTCCATGTCTCTTACGTCAGGTTTCTTGCAGCTCCGTTAACCAGTTGAATTGTTGAATGCTTGCATCCAGTTCCCGGTACTGCTTGGACAGCTCGTCGACTTTCTTTTGCAACTGAGCAATATTAACAGTCGAGCAAACCTTGACCTCCGAACGGCTGTAGCGATCATGCTTGACTGTAGCTGCTTTGATCAGGTCGGCCAGCTCATTGCGTTTTGAACCGAGAACATCACGTTTGGTTAACGCAGCGGAGAGCGTCATTGTTTCGTTAAAGCGGCAAGACGCATTGGTTCGATTGATTTGCTGAACAATATGCTCGAGCTGGTCAAACAACTGATACAGCTCAGATAAGAGATCGTCAGGATTTTCTGGAGGCTGTTCACCTTCCTGGACCTTTGCGCTGCGGTGCAAGCGGTCCCCCAACTGTTCGATTCGCTTTTGATAATCGGCACGAATGATTAACGCTTCCGCGAGTTTCACAACCGTAACCCCCTAAACCAATCTGATAGTTTATACGCTTGTTTGTTTGATTGGTTGTGGTAAAAAAAATAAAATATGGGAAAACTTGAATTCCGCTGAAAAGGTAAGAAGATTTGTACGAATTTTGTAGGGATATGTCCATTCATCACGAATAACGTAAAGAAGGCACTTACTTACAATGGGGGAAGTGATGAGGTTGTGATTTCAACTTTGAATAAGACGCTATGCGTTCAGCAACTCGTAGAAAAATTAAGAGACAAGCAGCTTCTTCATGTACCAATCGCTGATCTTCGAGAATCCAATAAAGTGTTGTATGAATACGTCAATCAGCTCAATGACTCGATTGCGATCATTCCGACTACGATTAATTCGGTCATTACAGGCGTCATCCGCTTTCAGGAAGGGTACTTTATTACCTTAGGCATGCTCATCTGGAAAGACGCCAATAAAAAAGGGGCGTTCAAAGAAGGGACGTTTCTTTTTTACAAGCATGACGCTCAGGATTCGATTGAGGAGTGCGTTCATATTACCAATTCCATCGAAAATCACAATCTGATGGAAAGCCTGTTCTTTGCTTGCTGCGAGAGCAAGGATGGCGATTCCGTTCTTTCCTATTCGCATATCGAGCATGCGATTACATACGGGGAGCTGTATCGTGACATAAAGTCCAAAATCAAAAAAGGATTTGCATAGTTAGAGAAACTTTACACGCCAAGTTTTGGGTGATATACTACTGAAAATTTATAAAATATTCCAATTGAAGAGGAGTTTTCCTACTTGATGATTAAGAAGTAACGTCTTGCCATTCACCAGTTGGCCCGACCCCCTCCATGTAAATGGTTTTGTTTACCCATAAATAAAAACCACTTACAACAAAATGGAGGAATATCACAATGAGTAAACCTGAAATGAATGTTGCCCTAGTAGTCGGTCCGGATACGGACCAGGATAGCCAAGCAATCCGAAATACACTTGAGTATTTTGGAGCTCGAGTTTTTACGTACTGGATTGGTCGACCAAGCGATTTGATCGATGTATTGAATGGAAGCGACCTCTACCCAAATACCGACATGATTATTCTGAATTTCCATGGCGATGAGGGAAGCTTCATCATGCCAGAGCTGGGCGAGGACGTTTACGAGGAAGGAGAACCAAAGGATAATTTTGGTCCTGACGAGGTTAGACGTTTTGCCAAGCTGGATGGAAAAATCGTTTTAGGTAACGGATGCTCGCTTGGTGATCCCGAATTAGCGAAGGCCTTTCTAGACAGTGGTTGCCATACGTATATCGGGCCAGATGATTACCCGGACGGAAGTTCTGCGCTGATGTTCGCCCTGCGCTTTTTCTACGAGGTAATTCAAAACAAGAAAAGCGTGGAAGAAGCTTTTCGAATCGCAAAAGCAACTGATGAAGAAACTGAGATGTACCAGCTTTATGTAAAAGGGTAATAACAACGCAAAGGGAGCCTTGTACGAGGCTCTTTTTGTATTCTTATGCCAGAAGAGTCTTGGGTGTATCATTCGTATTTGTCGAGAATTGTCAGGCTGTTATTCTTGTTGGTAGTCATATTTTGGATTATGGTAGGAGAGATTTATTTCAATTAAGGGGGAATTTCTTTGAAAAAAATGGCTTTTTTCATAGTGGCTTTCGCCATCATGTTGGCTGGATGTAGCTCCGGGCAATCAACGAATACGGTAGAACCTGTGCCAACAACGCCAGCTGGCACGGCTCCAGCTGAAGCAACCGCGCCAGCTACACCAACACAAGAAGCGACTGCTCCTGCAGAGACAGAGAAAGCAACGATCACGAAGAGTGAATTTGAACAGATTGAAAATGGGATGAGCTTGGAGGAAGTGAAAAAAATAGTGGGCGGAGAAGGTGAACTGCTTGCTGAGGTTGGGAAAAAGGGAGAGGAAGGACACACGATCGTCTACATGTATAAGGGAGAAGGGTCGATTGGAGCAAATGCGAATTTTTCTTTCCAAGGCGGAATTCTGCAAGTAAAGTCGCAAATCGGACTGCAATAGGGAGAGCGGACCTCGCAACCTGTCACGTCCTTCAATAGGAGATGTAATTGACACTTAGTTACAAAAGTTTACACTAATGGATCATTCAGAAAGCAAACATGACTCTCTGATAAAATGGAGACAAGCAAATAGGAACCAAGCCACTCGGGACGCCGGGTGGTTTTTCTGTTTGCTTATTATCACTAGGCCTGTGACCAAGAAATAAACTAAGGAGCTGAAATCAATTGAGTAAACTTCACATTATTACATTTAAGGGAGAAAATCATGGTAAAAACAAAGCCAAGCTCAACAAATATGTAGAAAAATGCGCTATGAAGTTGGCGGGCATAGGCAAGGTTAAACAGCCAAAGCTACACTCTGAGCTTAAAAAATTTCCTCAAGTGTTTATCATTGAAGATGCCGACGAAGAAATGTTAAACGATCTGAGAAATGATCCAAACGTACTTGCAGTAGAAGAAGATGAGGTTGACTATCTAGCGATGGCACAAAGTCCTGCTGAGTGGTCTCATGATGTTTCTGGTATTACAGAGTTCCATTTACGTGGTTATACGGGCGAAGGTGTGAAAGTAGGCTATATTGATACAGGTGCAGCTCCACACGAGGATTTAGTATATGCCGGGAAGTACAATGCATATACTAACGGATCTACCTCCGCTGATCCAGATGCCAATGGACACGGTACGCGAGTAGCAGGTATTATTGGCGCACGTAATAATGGCAAGGGGTATATAGGGGTGGCACCAGATTGTCTACTTTATGGTGTAAAAGTCGATAATAATGACGGCAAAGGAAAGTTCGAACGTAGCGCTATCCTGAAAGGAATCGAATGGCTTGTAAACCAAGGAGTTAAAATTATTAGCATGAGTTTCGGCGGTTCTACTGATAGTATTGCTCGTAAGACAGCAATGGAAACTGCTTATAAAAATGAGGGAGTACTGTTTATATGTGCAGCGATGAATGAGGCTGATGGAGGACAATACACAGAGAATCCAGACCCAGATAACTGTGTTATGTACCCTGCTAAGTATGATTTTGTAATCGCTGTTGGTTCAGTAACTAGATCAAGTGATATAGCTTCTTCTTCTAGTCGTGGTCCCGAGGTAGATGTATCAGCTCCCGGAGATGGTGTCCAAACAACATATCCAAGCGCTGCAAATCAAGCTGGAACAGACTACATTACTCCAAGTACCGAGTACTTCTCTTTTTCAGGAACGTCTTGTGCGACTCCACATGTTGCTGGTCTTGCTGCACTTTACAAGCAGATGCATCCAAATTACACTGCAGATCAGCTGCGGAATTTGATAGAATCAAACGTAATAGATTACGGTGCTCCTGGAAAGGATATTGCTTATGGAAAAGGTATGGTTGTTTCGCCATGGACTTCGAAAATAGTGAATAGTTTTAAATTTTCAGGAACATCTGTAAATGGAACAGTAGTACCAAGAAAAGGGAATGTCTACGAGTATATAGCATCCTCAACTGGCATAGTCAATTTCTCTGTAACTAGTTCAGGTAAGACAGTTTATTTAGACGTTTATGATATTTTAGGAAAACGATTATCAGGCAGTGATATAACTTCTCCTGTTACCGTATCATTAGCAGTTAATCAGAAGTATTATATAAGCGTATATCCAAGTTCTTATGCTACAGAAAATACTTCGTATACACTTACGTCTGATGTACCTGCAGTTGGAGGGGGAGCAAGTTATCCTGGAGACTCATTCATTAACCCAATCGTAATTACCGGAACATTTGCAAGTGGTACGTTGCAGGATATGAAGGACTTGTTCTTCAAATACACGGCACCAAACACTGGTAGTTACACATTCACCACTACAGCTTCGTTTGATTCTTATATGCAACTATTAGACAGTTCCCA
Organism: Brevibacillus schisleri; assembly: GCF_055685845.1. Classification (NCBI taxonomy): domain Bacteria; kingdom Bacillati; phylum Bacillota; class Bacilli; order Caryophanales; family Paenibacillaceae; genus Brevibacillus; species Brevibacillus schisleri. Next base: position 5,554,458 of record NZ_JBVNDM010000001.1, on the reverse strand, counting down.
AAACATCTTGGCTCAAGATGATGACGGCGCAGGTAGCTCGCAACCTAAAATCACATATGCGCTTTCCGCTGGTCAAGTGGTGTACGTAAAAGTGTACGGTTATAACCATGGAGCAGGAAAATACGGTCCAATTACATTGAACATTACACTAGCTTCTTCTGGGTCTGCTCCTGGAACTCCTAACTTGACAGTAAGTTCTCCAACAACGTCTAGCTTAACCTTGAACTATTTTGCATCAGGCGCTACCACTTATGATATCTATCGTAATGGTGTCCGTATCGTAGCAGGAACTACTCAAACCAGTTATCAAGACACAGGTCTTTCTGCAAATACGACCTATAGCTATTTTGTCATCGGGATTAACGGGTACGGAACCACAACTAGTACCTCAGTATATGGTACAACCTTGTCAAGCGGTGGCGGTGGAGTAACACCAACAACTATCCTGGAAGATTTTGAAGATGCTAACATGAACTTTAATTTCTCTGGAGATTGGACGCGAGTAACTAGAGGATATCAATCCACTTACGCTTTTATCAGTACAGTACCAGCTGTAGGAGCGTCTTCTTCGACTCAATTTACCGTTTCCGTCCCAGCGGGTGCAACTACTGCGCAGTTGAAGTTCAATGCCAGATGTGACTCTTCCAAAAGTACAACTCCATTATGCGACCTCCAGGTTTTCGTTAATGGCTCTCTTAAACTTACACTCCCTGCAAATGCCACCACATGGTATGTAGATCAAGTTGTGGCACTTGGTACTGGTGACCAAACAATCAAATTCCAATGGAACCGTAACAATAATAACACCTCCTTCTTAAGACAAGCGATCATTGACTCCGTAGAGGTAAAGTGGTCATAAAGTAAATTAGACCAGTAATAGATTGAGCCCAGACTCTGCTAAGTAGAGTTCTGGGCTCTATTTTTATGTACGAATAAAATCGGAGGCACTTGCGAAAAAGGGCGTAGGCAAATGCTTGCGTCCTTTTGCTATTAGGTGAGGGTACAGGCAAATCATGAGAAAAGCGCATAGAGTAGTGTGTCTAAGGAAAGGGGGAGACAGAATGGGTTTCTTTGATGGCTTCGATGACTTTGCTCTGATCCTGGTCCTTTTCATTTTGCTGGTAATTGTCGGTTGTGATTGTTAGGTAAAAAAGTAATGCAAAGGGACATATAATCCCTTTGCATTATTCATTTACGAATGGAGGTGAGGATGAAAATTGGCTAGAAAAATCAATGGTTTTACCCCTGAGTTCTCTGACTGGCTCAAGTCAAATAAGGTTTCGGTCAGAAAGCTGCAAAAAAATCCTGAATCCCTTGGTCAGTATTATCAAGAGTGGGCAAAAACAAGCCGTAGGACGAGAAAAGAGTCTCGACCGCCAAGGGTTTCCAATCTAAACCTTGATATGGGAACCATTTTAAATGGTGTACGCATAGCAAACGAGGTATTCAGAACGTTCCAAGGAGCAAATGGGCTTGGAAGTATGTTTAGAAGGTTCATGTAGTGATCATGAATCTTGTTTGGAGCTATTCCAGCAATCCCAGCTCTTGGTAAACCTTGCTGGACACGACACCGTTTGGTATTAATTTTCGATCCCGTTGAAATTTCTTTAGAGCCGCAGTTGTCGAGGATCGAAACTTGCCATCGCATATTCCGTGATAATAACCAGCGCTCTTCAATCGAGATTGAATGAGCTGAACATCTCCACCAACGTCTCCCTCGGCTAAATCTCTAGGATCGTGGCTCAGGTCCCCTAATACATGACCATAAATCGTTACTTTTGTTCCGAGTGGAATCATCTTGAACAGTTCGATGACGTCGTTATTTCGCATGCGGATACAACCATGGCTCAAATGCTGTCCGATGGAATACGGCTTGTTTGTGCCGTGGATGCCATAAATTCCCCAAGGGACGTTTAAACCTAACCATCGTGGACCGAATGAGGGTCCCCAATCTTTTCCTTTGTATATGACTTTGTATTCTCCAACTGGTGTAGGTGTAGAAGGATTACCAACGGCAACGGGATACGTTTTTATTGTTTTCCCATGCTTTTTGACAATTAACTTGTGTTTCCTGGGATAAACCTCAATCGTAAAAATCCCTTGGTCGCTAATGATTGGTAACGAATGCTCGGCGTAAACAATTTTTTGACCGATTTCAATTTCTACTGGAAAGCTAACAGTTAAGAGAAGAATGGCAGCAAAACAAATGAGCAAGTGGGTTATCGTTCGATTCACCATTGTCTATGTTCATCCGATCATCTGTTTTTTTCACAGTACAACTTTAATTTGTGAATGGAAACAGCATTTTATTCGGGACAAAGTGAAAGCCCTCCTCATCAGAGAAGGGCTGTTTCTTTGTTTATAGGTCGTAATACAGCTCATACTCTTTTGGATTCACTGTCCGCTCGACTTGTTCAATCTCACCACGTTTTTGTGCAATCCAGCCTTCTATTACTTCTTTTGTGAAAACATTCCCTTCGAGCAAGAAATCATGGTCTTGTTCCAATGCGACCAGTGCTTCTGCGAGAGAGGCGGGAGCGCTCTTGATCTCGTGCTTTTCCGCATCGGACAAGTCGTAGATGTTTTTATCCATTGGCCCAAAGCCCAGTTCACGCGGGTTGAGCTTGCGCTTGATGCCATCGAGGCCAGCCATCAGCATGGCGGCAAAAGCCAAGTACGGGTTAGCAGTAGAGTCCGGAGTGCGGAACTCAATGCGGGACGCTTTTGGCGTAACGGCAGCAATCGGAATCCGAACGGCAGCAGAGCGATTTCCTTTGGAGAAGACCAGATTCACTGGTGCTTCGTAGCCGGGAACCAGCCGCTTGAACGAGTTGGTGCTCGGGTTGGTCAGGGCGATTAACGCAGGGGCGTGGTGCAAAATACCACCAATGTAATGCAGCGCAGTCTCACTTAGGTTTGCGTAGCCGCCTTGCTCATAAAACAATGGGGTATCGCCGTTAAACAAGCTTTGGTGAACGTGCATGCCAGATCCGTTGTCACCAACGATTGGTTTTGGCATGAAGGTAGCAGTTTTGCCGTGTTTGGCAGCTACGTTTCGCACGATGTATTTGAATAGCAATAGATTGTCTGCTGTACGAGTCAGTGTATCAAAGCGGAAATTGATCTCACCTTGACCGGCTGTTGCCACCTCATGGTGATGGCGCTCGACATGCAAGCCGCATTTTGTCATCAGCGTGCACATTTCATTGCGGATATCCATTTGAGAGTCTGTTGGTTGAACAGGGAAGTATCCGCCCTTGTTGCGTACCTTGTAGCCGAGGTTTTGTCCTTCTTTACCCGTATTCCAGAAAGCTTCTTCTGAATCGATGTGGAAGAAGGAACCAGACGGACCAGAGGCATAGCGTACGTTGTCAAAGAGGAAGAATTCGGATTCAGGGCCAAAGTAAGCAGCGGTAGCGAGGCCAGATTGTTGCAGATAGGCCTCAGCCTTGAGGGCAATGCCGCGAGGATCGCGTGTGTAGACGGTGTTGTCTGGGTTGACGATGTTGCAGATGATATTCATGGTTTTGGCTTCTACGAAAGGATCGATGAAGGCGGTTGCCGGATCGGGCATCGCTACCATGTCGCTTTCTTCAATGGACTTGTAGCCGATTAGACTGGAGCCATCAAATGCGACGCCATTGCGGAATGTTCCTTCATCTACCGCGTAGGCAGGAACGGTGACATGGTGTTGGCGGCCGAGCAGGTCAACGATGCGAAAATCTACATATTCCACTTTTTCCGCGTCAATTGTGGACAGGACTGTTTTCATATCCAACAAGATTCACTCCATTCACGAATTAAAGTTATGAATTCACTATCAATGTTCGGTTTTTACTTGGTTTCTATATTCTGAATTATATCGACAGTTATAATTGTTCGTCAAGAAGTTTTCTTACGTTTGTTGTTAGATTTTCTAACATTATATTGTGGGGTTTAGAAAATGGTTACTTTCTAATAAAATGTAGACAAACCAAGACTTATAAACGCGGAGGCGGTATAGATGAAGGTTCTCGTACTGGGAGCAGGGGGCATTGGCGGTTATTTTGGTGGCAGGCTGGTTGAATCGGGAGTAGATGTAACGTTTCTTGTGCGCGAGCGTAGGTACAAACAGTTACAGGAGCGAGGCTTGCGCATTCAGAGCATTCATGGAGATTTGCTTTTGGAGCAGCCACAACTGATTCAAGCAGGGGAGGAAGCAGGACCATTTGATGTTGTGCTGTTATCCAACAAAGCCTACACGCTGGAAGAAAGCGTGAATGCCATCGCTCCGTACGTAGGTGAGGACACAGTCGTCATTCCGCTGCTGAACGGAATTGCGCATATGGAAGTGTTGTGGGATCGTTTTGGGCGGGAGCGTGTGCTCGGGGGTCTTTGTTTCATTGAAACGACGCTGAATGCTGATGGCGATGTTGTGCAGACAAGTCCTATTCATGATGCGGTTTTCGGTGAGTGGGAAGGCGGCAAAAGTGAGCGTGTAGAGCGAATGGAGCAAGCTTTTTCCAAGATCAACGGAACGATGCGTGCTAGTACAAATATTCAACGGGAAGCCTGGCACAAATACTTGTTTATTGCGACGTTTTCCGGTATTACCACACTGATGAACTCCGCTGTTGGACCGATCCGGGAATCGGCATGGGGAGTAGAGCTGACACGTCAGCTCGCAGACGAAATCGCTTCTGTCATGAACGCTTTGGAGGCACCAATCAAGCAAGATATCGTCGATAAACAAATGGAGACTTTCCAAAATCAGCGTCCTCAAACGAAATCGTCCATGCTGCGCGATATGGAAAAAGGTCTTCCGGTGGAAGCAGATCATCTTCAAGGCTACCTCTTGGAGCGAGCAGAACAAAAAGGCGTGTCCACACCGCTTTTAAAAGTTGTCTACAATAATCTGAAGGTTTACGAACAGAAGCGTGCAGGAGACAAATAAGGTATAATATTGGGTGAAATGTCTTTCGCTCACGCATTATAAAAAGTAGGAGGGGTAAAGATGGAAGTCATCAAGATTTCCCCCCGTGGATATTGTTACGGTGTGGTAGATGCCATGGTATTGGCACTGCGAACAGCGCAAAACTTTGACTTGCCCCGCCCGATTCATATTTTGGGCATGATCGTACACAATGCTCACGTCGTCGAGGCGTTTGAAAAACAAGGGATAAAAACATTGGATGGAGAGGATCGGCTGGCTCTCTTGGATCAGGTTCAGGAGGGAACGATCATCTTCACGGCCCATGGCGTGTCTCCTGAGGTGCGCAAGAAAGCGCGCGATAAAGGCTTGACCATTGTCGACGCGACTTGCCCAGATGTAACGAAGACACATGATCTGATCCGTGAAAAAGTAGCGGAAGGCTATCATGTGCTCTACATCGGGAAAAAAGGACATCCTGAGCCAGAGGGTGCAATGGGGATTGCGCCGGATCACGTACATCTGGTTCAAAAGCTGGAAGAGCTGGACGCACTCGATCTGCCAACAGACAAGCTGATCGTTACGAACCAGACGACCATGAGTCAATGGGATGTCAAACATCTGATGGACGCCATTTTTAAGCGTTTTCCTGGCGTGGAAGTGCATAATGAAATTTGTCTCGCTACGCAGGTTCGTCAGGAGGCTGTAGCGGAGCAAGTAGGAGATGCAGATTTGTGTATCGTCGTAGGCGATCCGCGCAGCAACAACTCCAATCGTTTGGCACAGGTCTCAGAAGAAATCGCGGATGTTCCGTCGTATCGAATCGCTGACTTGTCAGAGCTCGACATAGAATGGCTGCGTGGAAAGAAAAATGTGGCAGTTACTTCTGGCGCTTCGACGCCGACTCCATTGACGAAGGAAGTCATCACCTTCCTGGAGCAGTTCGATGAGTTCAACCCGGCTACATGGGAGAAAAAACGGACCGTCAACATGGCGAAAATATTGCCAACGGTAAAATAAATCATGTAGGCATGCTCTGTGTTATGTTTTCTTACACGGTTAATTAACCTCAAAATAGGAGAGTTATATGCCAGAATCACTTTCCGGTTTCGGGCTGGGGGGCGCAAAAGGTAGATACGTAAGTCTTTGCGCCCTTTATCTTTTTATTTACTACGGGTTTGGCGCTTTTGCTCCGCTTATTACGCAATACTACGAATCCATCCATCTAACTGGGACCCAAATTGGTCTCATCAGTGCAGTCGCGCCGATCGTTTCCATAGTAGCGCAACCGATGTGGGGTATGATCTGTGATCGCTATCAAATTCGCAAAACTGTGCTGATTCTGACATTGATCATCACGGGTTTGACGGGACTTCTCTTTACGGGTGTCTCCACCTTTGTCTACGTCTTTTTGCTCTACATATTGTTGTCGTTTTTTCAAAGTGCCGTCGTTCCCATCTCAGATAGCTTGGCTCTCGGCTATGCCAAGGGACATGGCATTCAGTTCGGCGACATTCGCTTGTGGGGAGCAATTGGCTTTGCACTAGCGGCATTCATCACCGGTCTTCTCGTTGAGCAGTGGGGGCCACATTTTCTTTTTTACTCGTTTTGCTTGGCGTTTCTGATTGCTATTCTGTTTCTTCGGAAGGTTCCGGAAGAAGTGACAGAAGCATCGCGGTTTCGCGTCAGTATGCTGGCGGGGATAAGGGATTTGGCACGAATTCCGCGATTTGCGTTGTTCTTGATTTCATCGTTCTGCATGATGGGCTCTGTAAACGCCAATAATATTTGGTTTTCCCTGTTTTATCAGGATATCGGAGGGACCATTGCGGGGATCGGTCTTGCCTTCTTGCTGTTTGCAGGTAGTGAGGCTCCTTTTATGAAGCTGGCGGGTTATATTGTCCGCAGGTGGGGACTGGAGTTGACGTTGCTTCTATCAGCGGTTTTTTGCGCGATGCGCTGGTTTTGGTATAGCTCCGCTCCAAGTACGACAGCCGTGATTACGATGTTCTTTGTGCAGGGGATTTCAGTAGGCTTTTATTTGGCAACGGCAGCCCAATTTGTGCGCGAAAATACGCCCGCATCCCTTCAGGTGACGGCGTTGGCCATCTTCTTTTCGGTGGGAGGCGGGCTTGGTTCGATGTTTTGCAATTTGGTAGCAGGGTGGATCAAAGATTCGTTTTCAGTACTCGCCATTTATTTGTTTTTTGGAATCATCACCACGATCGGGATCATTCCTCTGCTCATGATAAAATTCGGACGGTGGAAGCAAATCTCACCAGACGAAGAAGTGCAAGCTAGTCAATGACGAGCATGCCTTGGAAGCCTGTTTCCGGATAGCCAGGTGCGTCAGATACGAAATGATACCGACCACGTTTGGCGGCTGAAAACTGTAAGAGAGTCGATTGAGTCGGCTTCAATTCTGTGGATGTAAGGTTCAGATCACGAATGGATAGATTGTGAGGGCGCGTATCGGTGTTGACGATCATCAACGAGACTCGCTCTCCTTCGTGTGCAGTCAATTGATTGGGCAAAAAGCCAGCGCTAGAAATCGTAACGGTATGTGTCCGTGTCGCGATCGCGTACGAAGCGGGCAGGCGATGGTGATGATGTGTCCAAAGTAGCGTTAATGTCACAGCCAAAGCGATGATGGGATAACGAAGCTGCCGATACCAGTGACGAGACATTTTGTTTTCAACTCCTTTGAGGACAATAGCATGGGAAGTTACTATTATCCTGTCCTCGGAGTGAGGGGGATAAACACTTTTTCCCTATTCGATTGAAGAAGGAGTGGAAAAACGTATGAAAAAATCGTTTCGGGTTTGATCAGAGACTGTTGATGATTGATTCAACAGCCTTTTTTTATTTAGTATTTTTTGTAACCTTTTGCTATTTCTTGCGATTAATTAACATTGAAAGAAATACGGGAGGATGTAAATGATGAAAAAGCTGAATAAAGTGATTTTTTCGGTAACAACTGCAACTTTACTTGCTACTACGCCAATCCATCTGACGAATAATGGTCAAGTGCTGGCGGAGGAGAGCAAGGCAAAGGAGCTTACACCTGAATGGAAAGGGAAGGTAGAGCTTGCAATCCAAAAGGTAAAGGAAAGGCTGCCATATTTATCCGATTTTTCTTACAGTACGCTTAAGATTTTAGAAAAAGATGATGGAACGAATGATATAACCATCATCTTGCAAACGTCCAAGGAGAAGAAGAAGCCGTCTTTTGAATTCGGTTTGGATAAACAAGGGAATCCCGATTGGTTTAGCTACGACGAGGAATTTCCCGAAGAAGGAAGGCCGAAGATTGAGCATGACAAGGTAGTCAGCAAAGCAACAGATTTTATGAAACAATGGTATGGTCCAGATATGGGCGGCTTTGCCTATAACCCTAACTATTCAAGGGACAACGAGGCCCATTTTACAAAATTGGTAAACGGACTTCCGTATCTGAATATAAATGTTCGTCTAACCGTAAACAGCAAAGGAGAAATTATTTCGAAAGGATCAGGTTTACATAAATATAATCTTGGAGACGATGCACCCGCCTTGGAAAATATGAAGTTTGCTGATCCAAAGGAAGCCATATCCAAGGATCAGGCTGAAAAAGCCTTCGCCAAACACCTGAAGCTCTTTTATTTGAAACAGCCAGTAGAGAGATGGGACGAGAAAACGAAGAAATACTTGTATGGCTCTCCTACATTACGATACAAATCGGAATTCTCGGAATTTATCGATGCCAAAACAGGCGAGGAAGTTCCTCCTTATGTCGGTTCGGCGAACGGTTCGGGGAGTGCATATAATCCCATTGTCAGAGTGAATCCTGTCGGTAAGGAAGTAACCGTAAAGACGACAGAGGAAGCAGCAGCTATGTTCGCTGCTTTTGGGATCGAGAGCAAAGCTGAAAAAATAAAAGAAGGCATTTCTGAAGATACAAAAGGTAAGAAATATACACATGAAATCAATAAAGACTTTGATGCTGAAATTGAAACGGAGGAAGAAACAGGACGATTCATGAGCTACCGTGTGGTTGACAAGAGAAAGAAAGAAATAAAATTCCCTAAAGAAGATCCAAACGGAAAGAAATGGCTAACGCCAGAAGAATCGATGAAACTAGCTATTGCTGCGCTGGAAAAGTACGGACCAAAGCAATTAAAAGAAGTGATGCCGATTGGGAAAGCAGAGTTTCAACAGAGAGGCGCTGTGCAGGGCTTCAGGTTTGTAAATGTGCACGAAGGGATTCCCGTTCTGGATGATGAGATTTTTATCAGAATAGACCGTATCACGGGAGAGGTGATAGGTCTGCATATGGAGGATGTATCTTGGGAACCACTCATTCTGCCTGACCCCAAAAAGGCTGTATCACATGAGCAGGCGCTAAAGGAATACTTGAAAGTGCGTCCACTGGAGCTGCAATATTTCACATCAGATGTCGATATTGAGTCGGATAACCGAAACTATCAACCCATTCTGGTGTACAGAACAGCTATATCTCTAGACCACCGAGAAATTGATGCCCTAACCGGCAAATTTACTACTACAGGTGAAATTCATTACAATCCGTACTAAGACAGGAGGCTAACCCGTGCAGGAGGATATCGAGCAGCGGATTAGCGCGATCTATCATGCTCACTATCAGGACGTTTACTACTTTCTGCTCCATTTTACGGGCAACCAGAATGATGCCGAGGATTTGACGCAGGAGGTTTTTACGAGAGTGTTAAAAGGGCTCGCCGGATTTGATGGCAGAGTCACTCTGAAAACATGGCTCTTCTCCATTGCCAAGCATGCGGCGATCGACCAGCATCGCAAGCAGAAGGTCAAGTCCTTTTTCTCAGAAAACTGGCTGATGAAGCTGGCGACCAAGGAAGGGAGTCCGGAAAACGTCCTGACCAAGAGGGAAAACGTTCGTGAGCTGAAGCAAGCGATCCAAAAGCTAGCGCCCCATTATCGTCTGGTTCTGATTCTGCGCTGCATCGAGGAATACAGCGTCAAGGAGACGGCAGAAATCCTGGGTGTATCGGAATCCAAGGTGAAAGTAAACACCCATCGGGCATTAAAGCTGGTCAAAGAAATGATGGATGATATGGAGGAAGGGGGCTTCCTAAATGAGTGGGCTAGAGGATGAGAAGCTGACGGTCCAACTGCGAGGGTTAAGAAGGCAAGACCCACCCCCTCGTCAGGAATTTGTCACCTATTTGGATCAGACGCTGGTTAAACAGGCAAGGCAGATGAAGCAGAGGAAAAAAGTGGGACGTATCTTGTCGATGACAGGAGGTGCAGCTGCAACTATCGTACTGGCTCTCTTGGTAGCTGTGCCTGACGGAAAAGAAGCACCAGGTGGGGCCAGCAGTGTACGTACGGAGCAGCGTGCAGAGAATGTGCCTTCACTGGCAAAAGAGAAGGACATACCGGAGCAAAGGAATATTCCTCCTGTTGCCGAGCAGCGGAAAATAAGCCAGGTGAAAGAACAGCCCAAACAGAAAGAACAGAGTGTCATTACGCAATCACAATCGCTCCCAAAAAGCCAAACACTGCCCAAAACGGCAACCACGCCAAGCAATACGCCAATGCTGTCTGTCGAGCAATATATGAAGCAGAAATTAGGCGATAAAAGTAAGCAATATCAACTCGCTTCTAACCATCTGGAAAAAGATACGGCTGTTTTTCAACGCGTCATTAACGGTATACCGTTCGCCGACAGTGTCGTGAAGGTTCACTTGGAGTCAGATGGAACACCAGCGGGAATGGTCATGGAAGAGAATCTCGATGTAGAAGCGGATTTCTCGCTATTTCCCAATCCAGAAAAAGCAATTTCCAAAGAGGAAGCAGTACAAAGGCTGACAGCCAGTTTGAAGCAAGAAGAAGTAGCGACTTTTGCAGGCTATATCAACGCATTGAACGGGGAAGTCCTCGATCATCGCTTTCAGAGCGTGGCAGCAACTGGTAGCTATAGCCTCATCCCGATTCAGGCACAAGGTAAGCTGCTCATGGCCAACTCAGATGAGGAGATAGCCACTCTGATCCAGAAAGAGTTCGGTGTACGTATCGGAGGGGATAACCGTCCATTATCAACAGAAGAACACGAATCGTACATGGAATATACGTGGAAAATGACAGATGCTACTTATCTTACTGCGAGGTTTGCCAAGAAATCTGGTCAACTGCTGGCGTATCGGATGAAAACAAATACGGAGTCACATACTTCCCCGGAGCTGTCCCAAGCAGAAGCAGCCCAAATCGGTGTCAAAAAACTGGCGTACTATTTGCCAAGACAAATCACACAGCTTGCAATGGAGGGCTCGGCGGTGGAAGACTCAGCAATCAGGCTAGACTTCATTGCCATTACACAAGGAGCAAGAGCGGAGAGTCACAAGTATAAGGTTTGGGTGGATAGCACCAGCAGACAGGTAGTAGGCCTGGAAGGGAATTTTTCAGAGATAGAAAAAGCTTCTACAGAGCCTAACAAGGGGAATCGTCCCTCCCTGGAACTGCTTTATGTTTGGCCGGAATTAAACGGAAAACGGACGCCAAGACCCTATCTGGTGTACCAGGTGAAACAATAAAACGACCGGGCTGCCTATTTGAGATACGGTTCTCCGCGCTAGTCTTACTTGGGCTATTCATTCGGCTAACAGAAAAAAGGGGCGAGCCTGTTACTCGTCCCTTTTGCTTTTAGATAAATACATGTAACAACAAATAAATGGCCGCTGCGAGAAAGGCAGAAATCGGCAGCGTAATAAACCAGGTGATCACGATGCGTTTGGCAACACCCCAATTGACGCTTTTTAGCCGTTTGGCTGCACCGACCCCCATGATCCCGGAAGAGATGACATGGGTAGAGCTCACAGGCAAGCCTAACTGCGTAAAGGTAAAAATGATCGAAGACGAAGTGAGATCGGCAGTGGCTCCATTAATCGGTTCAATCTTGGTGATTTTGCCCCCGACCGTCTTGATGATTTTCCAGCCTCCGATAGAGGTTCCCAAGCCCATCGCGAGGGCACAAATGAACTGCACCCAGAAAGGAATCGTGCTGGTATCTGTATGCAGGTCAGCGGCAACGAGAGCGAACACGATAATGCCCATCGCTTTTTGTGCGTCATTCGTTCCATGTGTAAAGGATTGCAGGGCCGCCGTGAAAATCTGAAAGAAGCGAAATCCCCGGTTGACCTTGGTAGGAGGAACCATGATTCGACTGAAAATGAAATAAACCAAATTCATCATGAGGTAAGCGGCAACCAGCGCAATAACCGGTGACACTATAAGTGCCTGGAATATTTTTAAAAAACCAGTCCAGTTGATTTGCGCACTCCCGGCGGAAGCGAGGACTGCCCCTACGAGTGAGCCGATGAGAGCGTGAGACGAACTGCTGGGGATACCGTACCACCACGTAATCAAATTCCAAAGGATCGCAGCCAAGAGAGCAGCCATGACCACAAGTACACCGAATTCCAGCTTGGTTGGATCGGCGATATCTCCACCAATAGTTTTGGCGACCCCAGTAAATGTCAGGGCACCGATAAAGTTCATGATAGCCGCCAGGCCAATGGCAATCTTAGGCGGGAGAGCCTTGGTGGATACGGTGGTTGCGATGGCATTGGCAGTGTCGTGAAACCCGTTGATGAAATCAAAGAAAACAGCCAAAATGATAACGGCAATCACAAGGGGAAGGCTCGTATACATGAAAGTAGGTCTCCTTGCTTAAGAGTTGCCCATGATCACGGATTCCATCGCATCCGCGACATCCTCGCAATGATCCATGACATCTTCGAGCACTTCGTAAACCTCTTTGAGCTGCATAATGTGAATCGGATCGCTTGAGGTTTTGAACAATTGCCGAATGCTGCTCCGCACCAATTCATCCCCTTCGCTTTCCAAATCGTTAATGCGGATGATGTACTCCTTCATGGCGGACAACTTTTGCTTTTGAAGCAGTTCGATGGCGAGAAGAATTTGCTTGGTAGCTTCTTCGATGAGTTGACCGAATCGTACCATCGTTTGATCTGGTTCCATGATATCGTACATATAGAGTCGCGAAGCGCAAAACTCCAATCCGTCCAGCACATCATCCAGCTTGACGGCAAGGTCCAGAACGTCCTCACGCTCGATTGCGGTAATAAATGTCTTGTTGATTTGCACGATGATTTCATGGATGAGCTTGTCGCCTTTTGTTTCGTACACCTTCATCTCTGTAGAAAAGGTTTTGACAGTCTCCAGTGAAGTGATTTTGTATTCATTAAAATAGATCGCCGTCTGATGCACATTTTTCGCAATCTCATACAAGTCATCCAAGAGTGCATCCGATTTGGTAAAAAGCATTAAACAAACCTCCACTTCGAAAACCCGAATAGGAGTATTTTGAGTGGAGGGGATGGGGATTATTCACTTTTTCATGAACTCTTTACGAGATGAGTAATTGGGCCGCCATATAAAAGGCCACTCCCCACATAATCACAGCCGAAATCATATTCAGGCCACGCTGCAATTTTCCGGACCGGTCCAATCGTCCTGCTGTACGACCAGCTACAGAAAGGCCGAAAAACCAGAAGCAGGATACGAGGATGCAGGCAACAGTAAAGCTCCACTTTTCTGTTCCCGAATAGCTGAGTGAGCTGGTGCCGATGACCCCGATCGTGTCGAGAATCGCATGCGGGTTCAACAAAGAGACAGAGGCCGCAAACATGATTTGTTTTTTGGCCGAAAAGCGCTCTTTCTCTCCAGCCTCAGTATCTGGACGGCTACGCCACGTTAAATATCCCATGTACACCAAAAAGAAGAAACCGATGACATATAGCACCGTTTTCAGCCATGTGACTGTCAATACAACCAAAGAGACTCCCAATACCGCTAATAAAATGAGCAGGGTATCGCAGAGTGCCGCAGTCAGTACGACGGGCATGGCGCGAAGCAATGTAGGTTGTAGAGCCCCCTGATTAAAAACGAAAACATTTTGTGCGCCGAGCGGTAAAATAAGCCCAAAAGCAAGCACAAAACCGTGCAAAATCGCTTCCAGCATGATCGTTTCCTCCCCGTTTCTCTCTCGATGCAAAGGCCATTTGCATTACTGTCATTATTCACGGTTGTGAATCTGTTGTCTCCAGCCAATTGGTTTACATCTAAACCAACCAATTTGTACAATGATCAGAAGAGGAGGAATGTGCCTGTGCTAACGATAGACTGGAAGCCTGACAAATCATCTGACATACCGATCTACGCGCAGATCGTAGCGTATATGAAGGGGAAAATTGCAGGTGGAGAGTGGCCGATCAATAGTAAATTGCCAACACAAAGAGCGTTGGCGCAAGCCTTTGAGGTAAACCGCAGTACGGTGGTGACGGCGTTGGAAGAGCTAAAAGCGGATGGTTTCATTGAAGCAACCGTAGGTAGTGGCTCCGTCGTCAGTAACAACACGTGGTCCTTATTGACGACCGCGCCGCCACCCAATTGGCTGGGCTACGTGCAAGCAGGAGCACATCTACCCAATTCGCCGACGATTCAGGATATCAATCGTTATGAGCCAGACCCGAGGTACATTCGTTTAGGGACTGGTGAGCTGTCGCCGAGCTTGATTCCTGTTGCGGAGATGGAAGCGGTCATGGCTAGCTTGCAGGGCAAAATGACTCATCTCGGATATTCGGAGCCAAAAGGGCTGTTGCCTTTGCGCCAAGCGATCAGCGATCATTTGCGGAGCAGGGGGATCGAGGCTTCACCAGCGTCTATTCTGGTCGTTTCGGGGGCCCTTCAAGCCTTGCAGTTGATATCGATTGGCATCCTTCACCGTGGATCTGCCATCTTGCTCGAACAGCCTTCGTATTTATTCTCTCTGCCTTTGTTTCCATCATCGGGAATGCGTCTGGTTGGTGTACCGATGGATGCGGAAGGAATCTCTCCCCAAGTGTTAACGAGACAAAAGCAGGCGCATAACGCAGCACTCCTCTATACGATTTCGGCTTACCACAATCCGACTGGGATTAGTATGTCAGAGAACCGAAGGGAGCAAGTGCTGGCTGCATGCGAGCGGGAGAGGCTGCCTGTATTGGAAGACGATGTTTATGGAGAATTGTGGTTAGACGAACCGGGGCCATTGCCGTTAAAGGCGAGGGATCAGAGCGGGTTAGTCTTATATTTGGGCAGCTTGTCCAAAACGCTCAGTCCAGGGCTGCGGATCGGCTGGATTGTAGGTCCTGAGCCAGTCATAGAACGCCTCGCGGATGTAAAAATGCAGACGGACTACGGAGCAAGTGCGATTTCCCAATGGGTGGCGACAGAATGGCTCACAAGCAATAGATATTCCCGGCATCTGGATCAGCTTAGAGCAGCTCTGCGTTACAGGAGGGACAGGATGTGCGAATGTCTTACTCGCTGGTTTGGCGATTTCGCAGATTGGCATATTCCGCATGGCGGTTTTTATATCTGGCTGCGTCTGCATCAGGCAGTCTCTATGCGCAAGCTTTTTACGGAAGCACTGGCAAAAGGGGTCCTGTTAAATCCGGGCTTTGTTTATGATCAGACGGATAGTCATCATCTTCGCTTGTCCTACGTGTACGCAGAAGAAGCCGACATGGAAAAGGCGTTATATGTAATAGCGCAGCTCCTGCGTGGTAGGGGGTAACAAAAAAAGACACCTGCTAGGGTCAGGTGTCTACTGCTATATCAATGATAAGGGAACTGTGTGGAGTACCCGCTAAACTGCTGATAAGCTTGCTGGAGTTTTTGTTGCTCGGCAGCCTCTAGCTTGTACCATCCCTTTTGGAACATGAGATTGAAAGCATCGCGGGCTGATTGATGGGTTTCATTCAAAATTTGCAGCATGTCATCATAAAGCTGCTGGTGGCTGGCTTCACGAACAGCGATGTTAAAGTTATCTGTCAAGTATTTGCAGGTAGCTAAACAATCGTTGAGATAATCACGATCGTTCATTTGCGGACCTTTTACTTGTGGCAGCTGACCGGATTGTGGATTGGCGATCTGGTTTTGGTTTGGCATCCCGATTCCTCCCTTACTGCATTTGTTGTTGCTGTTGTGATTGCTGTTGCTGGGACTGCATCTGTGGAATGGTCGCCATCACTGCGGTGTTGTTGTTTTGCAGGTGACTCAGCAGTTTTTGGTAGTGTCGCTGGTGCATTTGTCCTTGCTGTTCCAGACATTGCTTGACCTGGGGATCAGTAGCTTGCTGTGCAAAAGCATGCAGCTTTTTGAAAGCGATCAGTTCCCATGACAAAGCATCCTTGAGATAGCTCAAGTCCTTTGTCGAAATGACCTTAGGCGGTTCGGGAATCGGAGCTTGAGCAAAGGGCTTGGAAGACAGGATGGATGGCATAAGGTTGCTCCTTTCAGATGGAATCATGTATAGGATGAGCAACAAGTTAGGATGCAACCCCTGAGGATTGCAGCCAAAAAAAAATCCGGTCGCAAAGGACCGGATTAGGTTAGCTCCAGCGATAAAACGACGATGTCGATGCTGGCGGGAGCGATATTGAGACAATAGTGAGCTTCTTTGTACAACGTAGATTGAAGGGCATGGATAAGTGCTGGAATATTTGTCATGTAAGGCAATTGAAGAGCAATCGAAACCTGGAACCGAGGTAAATCTTCAAAGCTGGAGACGATCTTGACCACATGCTGGACCTCGCCAAACTGGTTGCAGGCCGCTTCAACGATTTTTCGCAACACCTGGGGATGAATCATGATACGTCCACCTGAAAATGGAGGATGAACCACAGTTGTTTCCCCAATGACTTCTTTTTTCGAGCTGAAAATCTGTTGGGCTGAAGAAATGAGACGCTGGAGGAAATCTTTTTCTACCTCCACACGAGGAATCGGTATCGTATGCTTGCCCATTGTTTCCCGCACGTAGCGGGCAGCCTCGATTTCCTGCGGAGGCTTGATGGATTCAATCGGGATGAAGTCCACCTGAAAAGGCAAATGCAGCGCTTCGACGATACGACTAATCATCCGTTGCGAAGTTCCTAACACGAGTAGTCGGCTTGGTTGAATCTCGCCAAGACTTCGCCGTACTTCTTCAGCGTGCTCCTTATAATGAAAAATAGCTCGTTTTACCGCCTGAATTTTTGTCTTCTCATATTTGGCAGAGGTTCCGGCCACCTTGCGTCCCTGGTAAATCAGGATGCCATCATCAATAATGGCGTCGATGTTCATTCGGTGAGCAAGTTCTAATGCACTGGTGCTTTTTCCTGTTCCACTGGTGCCGTACAAGGCGTAAATTTCCATGGGACCTCCTTCGTCATTTTTCTCGACTATGCTTGATCCTTTTTATTATACATGACAAGAAGGAGGGACAAAACGACTTTACTGGTATTGTGCCCCCATCTCCCGCGATCTTTCGGCAGCACGCAGGATGGCTGCCGTGACAGCCTCCTGAAACTGATAGGCTTCCAATACTTCCAGCCCTGCCTGGGTCGTTCCGCCCGGACTTGTTACTTTTTGGCGGAGAATCGAAGGCTCTTCGCGTGTATCGAGCAGCATATGTGCTGCGCCAATCACGGTTTGCAGCGTTAATTGGCGCGCCATTTCCCGATCCAGTCCCGCTGTGGCACCTGCCCCCATCATGGCCTCTACCAAATAGTAAATATAAGCAGGGCCGCTTCCAGACAATCCAGTAATGATGTCCAGCTCTTCCTCGGCGACTTCATATACGGTGCCAATTGCTTCGAAAAGTTTGGTAGCCAGCTCGCGGTGCTCTTCCTGGACGAAAGGATTCGCGCACAGTCCGGTAGCAGACAAACCAACCGCAGACGATGTATTGGGCATCGTGCGGATAATCGGGCACTCTGCACCGAGCCACTCTCCGATCAAGCTGGTGGAGACGCCAGCGATTACCGAGATAATCAATTGGTCGGAACGAACGACCCCACGCAAATCCAGCAAAGCCTCTGCGGCATCCTTCGGCTTGATAGCCAAAATCAAAATATCGGAAGAACGGACTACGTCAAATTTGTCCTGAGTAGCAGTTACTCCGTAGTCATTTGCCAACTGCTCCAAACGCTCCATATTGTTGCGGTTCGTAACGGAAATACGCTCAGAAGGGAGTAACCCTTTTTTTACGATACCGGAAAGCATGGCCTCCACGATCGAGCCTGCACCGAGAAAACCGATCCGCCCTTCTGTAATCGCTGTTGCTTGGTTGCTCATGATGATTCCCTCCCTTTTGGACTATCGGATTTGGCCGTTTCCGCGTACGACATATTTGTAAGAAGTGAGCGCTGGCAAGCCCATTGGCCCACGAGCATGTAATTTTTGCGTGCTGATGCCGATTTCAGCACCGAAGCCGAATTCTCCACCATCGGTAAAGCGGGTAGAGGCGTTGTGATAAACCGCTGTGGCATCGATTGCAGTCAAAAACTGACGGGCTGCGATTTCATCTTCCGTTACGATTGCCTCGGAATGGCCGGAAGTATGCGCTGTAATATGTTCAATGGCCTCGCTCAGGCTATCGACAGTGCGAACCGCCAGAATCAGCGAAGAGTATTCTGTGTCCCAGTCTTCTGAGGTTGCTTGGTGCAGTTGAGCGGCGAGGTCAGTATGCAGCTCTATCGTACGCTCACAAGCGCGGAGCTCAACGCCCTTCGCCAAGAGCTTTTGAAGCAAGGCACGTTGATTTTCCTGTGGCCAACTGCGGTGCACAAGTAGTGTTTCGGCAGCGTTGCATACGGCAGGACGACTTGTTTTGGCATTGATCACGATGCTTTCAGCCATGTCGTAGTGAGCCGCTTCATCCACATAAATGTGGCAATTGCCGACGCCTGTTTCGAGTACAGGAACGCTTGCGATTTGTAGAACTCGCTGGATCAGTCCTGCGCCACCCCGTGGGATGATGACATCGACGAGACCATTGGCGGTGCACAAGTAATCGACAGAAGCATGTTCGGCAAAAGGCAAGTACTGCACCGCTTCCGCGTCAAGTCCGGTCGCAGTGAGCGCTTGACGAATGCTAGTCACCAACGCGAGATTGCTATGAATAGCGCTGTGGCTGCCACGAAGAACGATCGCATTGCCCGTTTTGATGGCGATTGCTGCTGCGTCAACGGTGACGTTCGGTCTGGCTTCATACACCATTCCAATGACGCCGAGAGGGACGCGGATTTGTTCGATGAAAAGTCCGTTTGGTCGTGTCCACGAGTCGATCCGTTCCCCGACAGGATCATCGAGGGATACCAGCTGTGCAAGGCTATCCACGAGTTGTGTTATTCGCTCTGACGTCAACAAGAGACGATCTAGATAGGAGGCAGGCTGACCGTCTGCTCTCGCGATGGCGATGTCTTTGGCGTTTTCGGAGAGAATAACAGCCTCATCTGCCAGCAGCTGGTTGCCGATTGCGACGAGCACCTCGTCTTTTTGTTTGCGAGAGAGTAAAGCCATTTTTCGTGAAGCCTGTTTGGCCAGGCTCAATTGTGTATGCACTTTTTCCTTCAAGCTTTCCATGGTTGCTCCAACTCCTTTTTCTATCTACATGGATTCGTTTAGATGACAGGCGCCCATTCATCTCGATGTATAACAGTACCACTGTGTCGCGTTACGTTGTCAGGGGAAAGAAAATCACTTAACTGTGCTGCGGTAAATCTGCTGATACCGCGACCGATCAACGTCCCCTCACAGTAAACCTCGATAACCTCACCTTGCTCGAACATGCCGGATACATCGCGGACACCTGCTAGAAGCAAGCTTTTGCTGTTTTCCAAAATCGCTTCAGCTGCACCACTATCAACCGTGATTTTTCCACGGATAGGGGAGTGAAGCGCAATCCATTGCTTGCGAGTAGGAACGCTGTTTGTTGCAGATGCTTCGGGATGATAGTTGACGTAGGTGCCATTCCCGTTGCCAGTAAGGACATCGAGCAAATCTGTGGGATTCGTCAATTTTCCAATAAAGCCGGGAATTCCTAATGATTGGGCGGTTTTTGCTGCGATCAGCTTGGAGCGCATACCACCTGTTCCCAGTTGGGAAGCTCCGCCTGCAAGCGCCTCGATTTCGTCCGTCACACATTCGAGCCAGCCCATGTGTTTGGCATCAGCATGATAACGCGGGTCTTTGTCATACAGGCCATTCGTATCAGTCAGGATCATGTACAAATCGGCATGGATGAGACCAGCGACGAGTGCGCCCAGCATATCATTGTCTCCGAAGGTCAATTCCGCTACGGATACCGTGTCGTTTTCATTGATGATTGGCAAAATGTTTTTATCTAAAAGCAGTGACAGAGTAGAGAATGCGTGTTGATATCGTTCCTTGTGGGAAAAGTCTCCTCGTGTGAGTAAGATTTGCGCCACGCTGAAGTTATGGGCGCCGAACATTTGCGTATAGGTTTGCATCAACAGGCTTTGCCCGATGGCTGCCGCTGCTTGCTTGGCTGCCAAGGATCGCGGTCGCTGCTGATAGCCGAGACTTTGATAACCGCTGGCGACAGCTCCTGAGGAGACTAGGACAACCTGATGACCCGCTTCGCGCAATTGACTGATAGCGGAGACGAGCAAAGACATTTTCGCCGGATCAACACCGCCTGTAGCTGCTGCAATCGAACTGCTCCCCACCTTTACTACCAAACGCAATTTACCCTTTTTCATGTTCAAAACCCCCTTCTTGCATACAAAAAAGCCCTCTCGTCTCTTTGATAAGGACGAAAGGGCTTGAAAACCTCACGCGGTACCACCTTATTTGACGTTTTGGACTGAAGGCATACTTCAGCCAAGAAACGCCCGGCTCTCTTTCTTTGATAACAGGTGAAAGAAACCTGTCCAGGTCTTCCCTGGATGCTCTGGGGTGGGTTCAAACCGATTCAAGGACGAAACCTCTCAGCCGGTGGATTTCGCTCTCTGGACCTGAAGGGCGGTTTTACTATTCCCCGTCATTGCCGCTCACTATGTGCTTATTAATTCACTATTATTCGCTGGATCCGCAAGAAATGTCAAGAGGCTTATTGAAATTGTTCATTCCCATAAGCGCCCATCCGTGATTTTATTTCGAACCGTTTCGTCTTTTGATCGCGCACGAGTCGGTAGCGCAGCGTGCGGTCAGAAGCAAAGGAGGAATCGGTTACATCTTCCACGGTCACATTGAGTTCCCCATTGTTTTTTTGAACAGTCGTGTTTCGTACCGAGATCAAAGTCGGATAGTCGACGCGTGGGATTGCTACATATACCTTTTCCTTTACCAACTTGGTTGTCATGTTGTCGTACATGGCTTCTGCCAGTGGACGGCTCCAAAAATGACTGAAGTACCCCGTTATCTTGTCTTTACTGTCGAAGCGCTTAGGCAATTCCCGAAAGACGAGACCATCCTCAACTACAGATTTGCCCTTGGCATTGTCCGCGGCAGCGTAATATACATTTTCCAGTTGATGCTCGGCTTGTTTCAAAAAGAGGACGACATCCATTTTGTTATCCCCAAGCTTTTGGATGGCAGACTGCGCGGCAGGCTTACTCTGTGTTTTGGCCTTGTTTTTTGCATGCTCCTGCTTTACTTGCGTCATGCATCCTGTGACGAGCAAAGAGAGAACGAGAATAAACATCCAGTTTTTCCAGTTACCTTTCATGGCGCACCTCACTTGGGAGCAGTCGTTTAACGTTAGCGTGTGTGTCAAAAAAGACAAATAGCCCAGTAAATATATGGATAGGGGTTGTCTGACTCTCGGATTATGTCTATCATGGAGAGAGTTGGACAGATCGAACGATTGAGGTGGAATATATGTTTGGGTTTGGCAAAAAAGCAAAAAAACCAGACGGGATTGATGTGTTGATTATCAAAACCGATGAAGCGAAAACTCGCAACTTTTATCAGGTTGCTTTCCCTAGCGTGGTAGCGAATGATATTTTGTCCATGCTGCAAAAATTGGAGAAATCAAAAATGAACAAGCCGGAGTTACTGGGGGAAATCGGCGGTTTTCGTATCGTGACCCACTTGGAGGCCTTGACTGGTTTTGACATTTTGGATGATGCCGATACGGAGGGACATCCAGTACAGATTCAAGACTTTGCCAACATGCTTCTGCGTCGTTTGGAAGCTTTGGAGGAAAGTGGAAATTTTATCGAAAACGAAGATTTAGCATTCATGATGGGCGAGTTGACGATGCTGCGTGATGGCAGCTTTGTACCACAAAACTAATCATGAGAGCCGTTGGGATAACCGACGGCTCTTTTTCTATTCCCGCTGATTATAGGCCTTATGGCAGGAGGTCTAGTCGTCCTCGCCAGTTTTTCGCTGGGGCCATCCATGTTAGGGACCGCTCTTGGGATTATCGTCCTGTTCACCCTCATCAACATTTTCCTTTATGGACCTCTTGTGACCAGGGAGCCAGGCTGGTTAGAGCAGATTGAAGGATAGTCAGCGCATAGAGAAAAAGGATATAATTGGGCCGCTCATACAAAGTGCGGCTCTTTTTCATTTCTTCTGAAAAAGTATAACAAAGTTCCGTTTTCATCCCGATACAAGAAAGGGAGAGATCAGACCCAGGAAAATAGACCAATATGGCAGGAATGGATGCTACCGAGGGAGAATTACCAAAAAAAGGGAGTAAGGAAACGATCATGAAAAGAAAGGAGTTATCGTAAGTCATGGTAAAGCGTTTTGCTATCGTTTTTTTCTTGGTACTGTTAGTGGTGCAAAGCGTTTTTTCAGGGAGTGCGAATGCGGCTGGGCCTGGCATGTATACGGACATACAGGGACATTGGGCAAGTGAGCAGATCGAAAAAATGGCGGATCTCGGCATCGTAAAGAGAACGGGATATCAGCCTTTTTACCCAAACAAGCCGGTTACTCGAGGCGAAGCTCTGGTTATGCTGAATCGCGTATTTGAGACAATATACGGACCGATAGAAAAGCCAGAACGCAAGCCAAACCTGGATCAGCGCTATCTACTCCGGGGGGAAGTAGATCAACTGCTGAGCAACCTAAAGACCATGATGAAAATCGAAACAGACGATCTGGGCAAGTTTGATCCAGGAGACCGGATGCTGTACTATCTATATTTGGCTGAAACCGGGCACTTGATGAAAAAGCAAGAGAAGGAAAATCCGAAGTGGTGGATGTCCAGTGCCGGGATGCAGTGGCCATTGACGAGAGAAGAGGCCAGCTTGATATTGTTTCATATGATGGCCCCACAAAAATTCCGTACAGCCAATATTAAACCACAAGATACAGTCTCTTTCTTTAACAGCTATTACGAATGGAAGCGCGACCGATTCTATCGAGATACATATTCGCCATATCCACTGGCGATCCGGGAATTCAATCTGTTTCGCACAGAGAAGAACTTTTCTCCGAACAAAATCCTGACGCGTGCAGAATACATCGTTGTGATGGATCGATTGATCGATTATTACCGGATGGATGTAGCTTCGCAGTTCCGGGGTTCACCTGCGAATCAGCAGCATATCGCGCAGGTGTATTTACGAGCAGCGAATTTGGCGTACGAGACAAAAAATGAGAAACAGCTGTCTGCGCTCTTTACCGACGATGCACGAAAAAGCGTGGCAAAGCTGGAGCAAGTGCCTACGTACAACGGGCCGGTAAAAGTAACGGTCAAGGCAGACGAAAACAATTCGAAAATCCTTTGGGTGATTGCTCATTATCTAGACCCGAAAAACGGAGACTTCCAGATTGAATACCGTTTGGAAGAAGACACGTCCAACGCATACGGACGTAAGATCACTGCACTGATTTACACACAAAAATAGCACAGAAAAGGGGGCATTGGACAACAGTGTGCCCCTTTTCTTTTCTTTCATGAAGTGACGATTGCAACTGACAGAATTTTCGATTACAATAAAAACTGAACGGTGATTCAGTTGGTGGGAGCGTAGCATCTCCGGGCGTGTAAAACAGCCAAAACGTGGGATGTCATTTTTTAACCCACATACTGAATGAGCATTCATTCAACACGAGACATGTGCTGACGCACACAGGAATATCTATGGAGAAAGTAGAAGTTTTAAAAATACTCTGCTAGTCTGAATATTAGGTATTCACTGTTGCGAGGCCATTCTTTTTGACCATGAATCAGTCATGACTAGGTTTTTTAAAAAGGAGGATTTGGAGATGGAACGCAAAATTCGCAAGGCGGCAGTTCTCGGTTCAGGCGTCATGGGCGCCGGGATCGCAGCACATTTAGCCAACGTCGGTATTCCCACTTATTTACTGGACATCGTGCCGCGTGAATTGACAGCAGATGAGAGTAATAAAGGACTTTCTTTGTCTGATAGCGTGGTGAAAAACCGGATAGCACAAGCGGGCCGTGACCGACTTTTGAAGGAGAAGCCGGCGCCGCTCTACGATAAAAAGAACATCGACTTGATTACAGTTGGTAACTTCGAGGATCATCTCTCTTGCTTGAACGAGGTCGACTGGATTATTGAGGTGGTTGTCGAGAACATCGAAGTGAAGAAAAGCGTCTTCGCTATGGTAGAAGCGCATCGCAAGCCAGGGGCCATCGTGTCTTCCAATACGTCTGGGGTTTCTATCAATGAAATGGCAGAGGGACGCTCGGATGACTTCCGCAAGCATTTCCTCGGCACGCACTTTTTTAACCCACCGCGCTACTTGAAGCTGTTGGAGCTGATCCCAGGTCTTGATACAGACCCGCAGGTCATCTCTTTCATGAAGCATTTTGGTGAGCATGTGCTCGGAAAAGGAATGGTCGTTTGCAAGGATACACCGAACTTCATCGCCAATCGCATCGGTACATATGGATTGCAGGTGTCGATCCACGAAATGGTGCGACTGGGGCTTGGGGTAGATGAGGTAGACGCGTTGACAGGTCCGGTTATCGGCCGTCCGAAGAGCGCGACGTTCCGCACACTCGATGTCGTCGGACTGGATACGTACGTGCATGTGGCGGGTAATGTCAGGAACAAAAGCACGGATGAGCAGGAGCGCTCTGTTTTTGAAGTGCCGGAGTTCGTTCTGCAAATGGTGGAGAAAAGATGGATCGGGCAAAAAGCCGGTCAAGGCTTTTTCAAGCAGGTGAAGACGGAGAAAGGCAAAGAGATTTTGGCACTGTCGGTTGACACACTGGAATACCGTCCAAGTGTGAGGCCGAAGTTTGCTTCCCTCGAAGCAGCCAAAACAGCCAAGACTTTGCCTGAGAAGTTGAGAGCGCTCGCATACGGAAAAGACAAGGGCAGTGAGTTCGTCTGGAGTGTCTTCAAAAAGGTACTACTGTACTCTGCGGAAAAGGCTTATGAGATCGCAGACGATATCGTCTCTGTTGATCAGGCCATGAAGTGGGGCTTCGGTTGGGAGATGGGGCCATTCGAAACGTGGGATGCCATCGGTCTCGAAAAGTCAGTGGCAAGAATGCGTGAGGAAAACGAGAAGATTCCGGCACTCGTCGAAGAGCTACTCGCGAGTGGGAAAACCTCCTTTTATCAAAAAGAGCAAGGGAAGCGCAGCGTGTTTTCCATCGGAGGCACATACAAGGACGTCGAAGAGAGCAAGGAAAACATCAACCTGGCAGCCCTTAAGGAACAAGGCAAGCTGATCAAGAAAAATGCGGGTGCCGCCTTGATCGATTTGGGCGATGGAGTCGCATGTCTGGAATTCACCTCCCCGCACAATGCACTCGGGATGGATGTCTTGCACATGGCAAGTCAGGCCGCAGAGGAAGTGCAGAAGAACTTCGCAGGTCTGGTCATCGGTAATCAAGGCAAAAACTTCTGCGTCGGGATGAATCTCGCAATGGCATTGATGGAAGCACAGGATGAGAATTGGCTGGAGCTCGACATGCTCGTCACGAACTTCCACAAAACAGCACGGGCACTGCGCTATATGCATCGTCCAGTGGTCGCAGCACCATTCGGCATGACGCTGGGTGGCGGTGTCGAGGTGGTCTATCTCGCGGATCGCGCGCAGGTATCGGCAGAGACGTACCTCGGACTGGTAGAAGTGGGAGTAGGACTTCTGCCAGGTGGCGGAGGAACGAAGGAGATGCTGTTCCGAGCAATGGAAAACGTTCCAGAGGGAGGAAGCGTGCCAGTTGATCCGTTCCCAATCGTTGCGAAGGCGTTTGAAGCCATTGCCATGGCAAAAGTATCTACGAGTGGTCAGGAAGCCATCAATCTGGGGTACCTGCGACCGACTGACCGCATCAGCGTGAATGCTGATCATCTGCTATACGATGCGAAGCAGCTGGTGCTTACGATGGATAAAGAAGGCTACACGCCGCCAGCTCCACGCAAAATTCGCGTCATCGGCGAAACGGGTTATGCGAACCTCCGCCAAAATATTTATGCCATGAAGAAGAGTGGATATATCTCCGAGCATGATGAGCTGATCGCAAGCAAAGTTGCCTATGTCATGTCCGGTGGTAACGTGCCAGCGGGTACAGAAGTGACAGAGAACTACATTCTGGAGCTGGAAAAGCAAGCGTTCCTCGAACTGATCAAGACGCCGAAAAGCCAGCAACGGATGCAGCACATGCTGACCAAGAACAAGCCTTTGCGTAACTAGGGAGAGGGAGGGATAACGATGAGAGAAGCAGTTATTGTCGCGGGCGCCCGCACCGCTATCGGTAAATCGAAAAAAGGAAGTCTCAAGGATTTTCACCCAGTCGATATGGGAGCTGCAGTTGTAAGCGACCTGTTGCGCCGCGTACCACAGCTCGATCCTGCTGATATCGAGGATATCATCATGGGGACGGCTGTACCGGAAGCTGAGCAAGGCATGAATATGGCTCGCTTGATCGGCCTGCGCGCCGGATTGCCGACAAATGTATCGGGAATCACGATCAATCGCTTTTGCTCCTCCGGTTTGCAGACGATTGCTTACGCTGCTCAGCAGATCATGGTCGGCAGCTCCGATGTAGTTGTCGCTGGCGGGGTGGAGAGCATGAGTTTGGTGCCAATGCTCGGTCACAAAATCGCACTCAATCCGACTCTGGTAGAAACGAAGCCGGAAGCGTATATGAGCATGGGTCATACGGCTGAGGAAGTGGCGAAGAGGTACAACATTTCGCGTGAGGATCAGGATGCTTTTGCTCTGCAAAGCCATCAGCGTGCGACGGCCGCCATTGCTTCAGGGAAATTCCAGGATGAAATCGTACCTTTGACAGTCAAGCAGCATTTTGTCGATGAAGCTGGCAAGGTTCACGTCCAGGAACGTGTTTTCGACAAGGATGAAGGAGCGCGCTCTGACACGACGATGGAGGCACTCGCCAAGCTCAGACCGGTCTTTCATGTGCAGGGCAGCGTAACAGCAGGAAACTCCTCGCAAACGAGCGATGGCGCGGCGGCAGTTCTCGTGATGTCTGCCGAAAAGGCAGCCGAGCTGGGTGTCGAGCCGATTGCCAAGTTCCGTTCCTTTACGGTTGGTGGTGTAGACCCTGATGTCATGGGGATTGGTCCGGTTGTTGCGATTCCAAAAGCATTAAAGCTGGCAGGAATCAGCTTGGAGGATGTCGATCTGTTTGAGTTAAACGAAGCGTTTGCCTCCCAATCGATTGCCGTCATTCGCGAGCTGGGACTCGATCCAGAAAAGGTCAATGTAAATGGTGGGGCAATCGCATTAGGGCATCCACTCGGTTGCAGTGGTGCCAAGCTGACCGTCCAGCTTTTGAATGAAATGAAGCGCAGAGGCGGCAAATACGGAGTCGTTACGATGTGTATCGGTGGTGGAATGGGAGCCGCTGGCGTTTTTGAAATGATCTAATTTTAATATAAGGAGAGGGATAGTAATGGCAGAAACAAAAGATTTGATCCGCGGTGGAAGCTTTTTGATCGATGCAGGTTCAGCTGATGATGTATTCGTGCCAGAAGAGTACACCGAAGAGCAAAAGATGATTGCCAAGACGACAGAGGATTTCGTCAACAATGAAGTTCGTCCTCATCTGGAAGAGCTTGAAAACCATCAATTTGATATTTCGGTTCGTCTGTTGAAGGAAGCTGGGGAGCTCGGTCTGTTGGCTGGAGACGTTCCGGAAAAGTACGAGGGACTGGGGCTGGATAAAGTCAGCACGGCACTCGTAACAGAGAAGTTCTCGCTGGCTCGCGGCTTTGCGCTCAGCTACGGCGCCCATGTCGGTATCGGTTCACTGCCGATCGTGTACTTTGGAAACGAGGAGCAAAAACAGCGCTACCTGCCTGATCTGGCGTCTGGAAAGCGAATCGCAGCTTACTGCCTGACAGAGCCAGGCTCTGGCTCAGATGCGCTGGGTGCGAAAACGACAGCGACTCTCTCCGCAGATGGCACGCACTATATTCTCAAGGGAGAGAAGCAATGGATCACGAATGCTGGCTTTGCTGATGTGTTTATCGTATACGCGAAAATTGATGGCGAGAAATTTACTGCCTTTATCGTTGAGCGCACATTCCCAGGTGTTTCGTTTGGACCGGAAGAGAAGAAGATGGGAATCAAATGCTCCTCGACACGCACGGTCATTTTGCAAGATGTACCTGTGCCGGTAAATAATCTGCTCGGAGAGCCTGGAAGAGGTCACGTGATCGCGTTCAACATCTTGAACGTAGGTCGTTACAAGCTCGCGGTGGGCGCAGTCGGCTCCTCGAAAAAAGCGGTGGAACTCGCGACGAACTACGCAAAAGAGCGCAAGCAGTTCAAAACGCCAATCGCCAACTTTCCTTTAATCAAAAACAAACTGGCAAACATGGCAGTGAAAACGTATGCGGCTGAAAGCTCCGTCTATCGCACAGTGGGTCTGTTCGATACAGCGCTGACTCGCTTGGGTGAAAAAGCGGATGATGGCGCAGAGGTTGCGAAGGCGATTGCTGATTATGCGATCGAATGCTCGATCAATAAAGTATTTGCCACTGAGGTTTTGGATTACTGCGTGGACGAAGGCGTGCAAATCCACGGTGGATATGGCTTTATGTCCGAGTATGAGATCGAGAACATGTACCGTGACTCGCGGATTAACCGCATTTTCGAAGGAACGAACGAAATCAATCGCATGCTCATTCCGGATACGCTCGTGAAAAAGGCGATGAAAGGTGAATTGCCGCTCTTGCAAGCAGCAAGCAGTCTGCAAGCAGAGCTGATGAGCTATTATCCAGAAGAGATTGAGGATGCACCCCTGGCTATGGAGAAGCATCTGATCAACATCACGCGCAAAATCATTTTGATGGTGGCTGGCTCTGCGTTGATGAAATACCAACAGGAAATGTCCAAAGAACAGGAACTCTTGGCATTCGCGGCTGACATGCTGATCGAGCTGTACGCAATGGATAGCATCGTGAAGCGGACAGAGAAAGCAATGGCGGCAAATGGCATCGAAGCTGAGCAGCAAAAGCTGGAAATGACCGCTGTCTATGTACATGAGGCATTCGATCATATCGAAGGCTGGGCGAAGGAAGCATTGGCGGCGATGGAAGAGGGCGACGAGCTTCGTCTGCGCCTGTCGATCTTGAAAAAGCTGACCCGCCGCACGCCGATCAACACAGTGGCACTCAAACGTTCGATTGCAGACCGCGTGATCGAAGCGGGGGCATATGTGGTGTAGTTCCAAACAGTAGATGGGAAAAGGAGCAAAGCATTGAGCTTTGCTCCTTTTGCATGTAACGCACGTTTTCATTCTTGCGGATATTTGCGATTTGCAAATGCTTTGGGATTTATTCGATTCAGCGGCAGAATGTGCCAAGCTCCATGCATATTTTGGGAAGCTCTCACGAACGCTAATGGAACATACTTCGGAAAAGGGCGGGAGCTGTAGCAGATGGCGATGAGAGGGTGGCTAAGAAGAAAAAAGACATCTGTCAAAGACAGGATAAGCCACTCGAGTGAGCCTATCCGTGTCCGTGAGATCAGTGAGCGATTAAGTGATAACCTTGCGGAGTTGAATGCAATATTTACGCTGACACCCGATTTGGTCATTCGGACGTTTGCGTGCCAGCATATAGAGGGCATGGTTACACTCGTCTACCTGAATGGCTTGGTTGACAAAAACTCGATTAACAATAATGTGCTTCGTCCGCTTTTGTCACACCCAGAGGGTGAGAAATCGAGTATTTTGGACCTGTTATCTGTCGGAAAGGTATCCGTTGTCTACGACTTTCGGAAAGTAGAAACCGAAATTTTGCTTGGGAGTAGTCTTTTGTTTATTGAGGGTCGAAAAGAAGTGCTTGTGATTCAAACGAATGGATGGCCACAGCGGGCGATAGAAGATCCACAGTTGGAGGCTGCGCTAAAGGGAGGACACCAAGGGTTTGTCGAAACGGACTCGATGAACATTGCCCTCATTCGCCGCTATATTCCCAACCGTGAATTAAAAATAAAAGAAATATGGTTGGGAGAACGAGGCCTTACAAAGCTCTCAATCATGTACTTGGCTGATGTGGCGAATCCGGAAGTATTACAGGAGCTGGAAGATCGGCTCAAGATGATCAAGGTTGACTCGATTCTTAATGCGTCTGAACTGGAGGAGTATATCGAGGATAATCCTTACTCGCTGTTTCCGCAGTTTTTGACCTCAGAGAGGCCGGATACAGTCGCCTCTCACATCTTGCAAGGGAAGATTGCTGTCGTTGTCGATCGTTCTCCAAGCGTATTAATCGGACCGGCTACTTTCGTTTCCTTTTTTCAAAACGTTGACGATTACGGTACGCGTTGGCCTGTTGCCACGTTTATTCGCTTGCTTCGATATTTAGCTTTTTTGATTGCTACTTTTTTACCCGCGATTTATATTGCGTTAATTTCATTCAATTATGAGGTTATCCCACTCGATTTGATTTTGTCAGTCGGAGAGTCCCGCGAAAAGGTTCCATTCCCACCCTTGTTAGAGGCATTTATTATGGAGCTCACTCTGGAAATGCTCCGGGAATCGGGAATTCGCCTGCCAGCGCCTATTGGGCAAACAGTCGGTATCGTAGGGGGTATCGTGATTGGTCAAGCGGTCGTACAAGCGGGGATTGTGAGCAATATTATGGTGATTGTCGTTGCATTTACAGCGATCTCATCCTTTATTATTCCGAACTACGATATGGCCTCGGCAGTCAGGCTTATTCGATTTCTCATGATGATCCTCGCTGCGATGTTTGGTTTTGTAGGTATTATTGTCGGGCTGATGGCATTGATCGGCCATTTGATTACGCTGGAATCATTAGGTGTTCCTTATGGAAGTCCTCTTGCCCCTGTGCGCTTCGGGGACTGGAAAGATTTGTTTATCCGCCTGCCACTGTGGAAAATGAAAGAGCGTCCCCTGTCAGCCCATACGATTGAAGAGGAAAGACAAGGCAATAATCGGCCAAGGGAGGACGGGTGATGAAAAAGTATACGTACAACCAATTGAGCGTCCTTCAGTACATTCTCCTCATTCATGGGGCACAAGTAGGGATCGGCGTATTGACGATTCCCAGAGATTTGGCGGAGAAGGCGAGCACCGACGGATGGATATCGCTTTTGATCGGATGGCTTGCGGCAATGCTAGTCAGTCTCGTCATCACGAACATGATGAAGCAGTACCCGGAGAAGACGATCATCGATATATTCCCATTGATCCTGGGCAAGTGGCTCGGTCGTGTCGCTATTGTTCTCATGTTCATTTATTGCGGGGTTGCAGCGTTCGTTTTGCTGATAAATGCCACGGGAATCATAAATGTTTGGCTCCTGTCTCAGACACCCGCCTATGTCGTCGTGTTCCTTTTTACGTTGCCAACTTATTTTGTTCTCCAGGGAGGGGTTCGCGCCATAGGAAGGTACGCCGAGCTCGTATTCTATCTTACGCTTTGGATACCTTTTGTTCTCACGACGGCTTATCGAGAGGTTCATTGGCTAAACTTGCTGCCAGTGATCAAGGAGGGCTGGCACCCGATATGGGAAGCGAGCAAATCCACCGTACTCTCCTTTCTTGGATTTGAGTTTGGTTATTTTGCCTACCCTTTCCTTCAAAGAAAGCAATATGCGTCTCTTGGCATTGTCATTGCGAATACATTGACGTTGTTCGTGTATCTGTCTGTCGTTGTCGTTTCTTTTGCATACTTTAGCCCCGATGAAATCACGCAGTATACATGGCCTACGCTCAATTTATGGAAAGCCATTGAGTTCCGCTTCTTAGAACGTGTCGATATTCTTTTTCTCTCTACTTATATGTTTATATTGTCAACGACTGCATTGCCGTACATCTATTTCTGTGTCTTTTCATCCAGTCAGTTATTCGGCATGAAGGATCACCGCAAGCATTTGCGCCTGTTCCTTCTTCTGGTTCCAGTGGCGCTATGGTTTTATACGCCATCCTTTATTGATCTGAAGAAATCGATACAAATTTGGAACTTTGCAGGCTTGGTATTTGCTTATGCACTTCCTTTATTGGCTTGGGGGCCGATCAGGCTATCGAAACGAGCAGAAGGGGGGAAAAAAGCATGAGGGCATTTGCTCAAGTACTATTATTGAGCTTGCTGGTAACCATGTTGGCAGGTTGCAAGGATCAAATCAATTTGGAGGATGCTACTTTATCGCTGATGGTCGGAATTGATTTGAACGAAAAAAACGAGCTTCTCTTTTATATCTCAAGCCCGGTGTTCAATCGGGAGGCAAAGGAAAAATCTGAGGAATACGGCATTCGGTCATCTACGATTAGAGAGTCAAGAATGGGCTTTGATGAGCGAGTAACAGGCTTGACCCAAGCAGGCAAAATTCAGGTGCTCGTGTTTGGGAAAAAGCTACTGGCTCACCCGGACTGGTTTCGGTTGCTGGATGTCGTTTTTCGGGATGCAAAGTTCAGTGTCAACGCCCGCGTGGCTATGCTTGATGGTCCGTTGCATGAGTTGTTTGATTATAAACCAAAGGACAAACCTCGTCTGTCCATTCATGTAACAACGCTAATTGACACAGCCAATAAAAGAAATCTGACGGTAAAGACGAGGGCACAGGAGCTCCATCGGCAAATGTATGAAAAAGGGATGACACCTAGCTTGACTGAGTTGAAGAAAGAAAAGCGGGCGGTTAAGGTAATGGGGACGGCTTTGTTAAAAGAAAATGGAACGTACGCAAGCTCGATAGAACCGCGGGATACGATTCTTTTGCAAACGCTGCTCTATGAAAAACAAGGGGAATTGTCCGTCACCATCCCGATTAAAGAGCCGAACGATCAAAAACAAATTACGAAAGACAGGATCAGCTTTTTTATCAAGGGCGTCCAAAAAAAAGTAAAAACATCCTATCAGAACGGTCGGTTTCATTTTGACGTTCATTTCAGGTTGCGAGTATCCATATCAGAGCGTATGTTTCCGTACGACATGCAAAAGGACTACAAAAAGATGGAGCGAATGATCGGCGACGAGTTACAGAAGGATTACATGAAGTTAATCAAGAAATGCCAGGAAATCGGTGTAGACCCGTTTGGGTTCGGTCTCTATGCGCGGGCCTATGAATATAAGGAGTACAAAAAGGTAGAGGACGATTGGACAAAGGCATTTTCTAATGCCAAAGTTGAAATCAAGTCAGACATATCGATTAAGGGAAATGGCGTCGTAAAG
This sequence comes from Brevibacillus schisleri, assembly GCF_055685845.1. NCBI lineage: Bacteria > Bacillati > Bacillota > Bacilli > Caryophanales > Paenibacillaceae > Brevibacillus > Brevibacillus schisleri. The sequence continues at coordinate 5,521,116 of NZ_JBVNDM010000001.1, read as the reverse complement.
TGAAAGGTGAAAGACAAAACCCCCTGGCAATCAGTAAATGCCAAGGGGGTTCGTTATTAATAGATCGCTTCCCAGCCAGCAGGAGTGACGAACAGGCGAATCGCCTTGATTTTGCGGTCGTCCATCAGGGTGAAGTAGTGGCGGTAGTTCGGTGGTACGGAGATCAGATCGCCTGGCTCCAGCTCGACGTCAAAGTAGCGACCGTCTTTGCCCTTGATAGCGAAAATACCGTGACCATCGACGCAGAAGCGGCACTCATCATCGGTGTGGTGATGCTCGCCCTTGAATTTCACCAACAGCTCGTCGAGGTTAGGTGTTTTGTCAGAGAGGACGATAATGTCCGCTGTCAAGTAACCGCGACGTTGGCTGATCGCATCGATTTCCGGCTTAAAGGTGTCGAGAATCTCTTGTTTTTCCTCGTCTGTCGGGCTGTAGTTATCACGGTGCTTTGGATCAAGGCGATCCACGCCCCATTTTTCGTAAATGATCTCTTGGGTATCCAGGAAGGAGACAACTTCCTCGGGTGCGGAGATGTACTCATTGTTGTCGTGAAAACGAATTTGTGCCATCGTTTATTCCTCCTTAATTGGTGGTTGTAGTGGACACGACTGCTTGGCGCAATTGCAGCCAGCGGGCGTGATACTCGAATAGGAATTCAAAAGCTTCCAAGTGGCGCTTGGCCTCGAAGTCATTGCCGCCCCACGTGTAGATACCGTGGTTACGGATGAGTACGCCGGGAACTTCTGGTGAAATCACTTTTTCAATGGCGGCAGCCAAGGTCGGAATATCGGCAAAGTTCTCAACAATCGGAACAGTAATGCGCGCGTTTTCTTCCCAGATTCCGAGTCCCTTGATCAGCTCTTGTCCTTGAATGGAGAAAGCGCGTTGTCCAAAGTACAGCTCGGAAATGAGATTATTCCATACGGTATGGACGTGGAAGCAAGCCCCTGCCTTCGGAAACGTTTTGTAGACGACAGCGTGGATGAGCGTTTCCGCGGACGGCTTGAGAGCAGTTTCATCCACCGGACGCGAGTCTTGATCCACGACCAGATAATCTTCAGGGGACAGCTTGGTTTTGTCTTTGCCGCTTGCCGTTACAGCAAATTGCAAGGGAGCGTTTTGTATTTTAATAGAGAGATTGCCACTGGTGCCGGGAAACCAGTCCCGGCGGGCAAATGTCAGCTTGGCGTCATCCAGACGGCGAAAGGCATCCAGACGTTGTTCGAGTGTTGCAGTCATGAATTAGACGACCTCCTGTTGGACTTGCTGTAAAATGCGAATCACATCGTGGAATGTGGCAAACTTGCTATGCGGCAATTGCATCTCTTCCGCCTTGTCAGCGAGGAAGGAACGGGCAATCACATAATCAGCGATCTTGGCCCCAGCCAAATCAGTGATGGAGTCGCCGATGACAATGCGGAAATGGGTTGCTGGATCGTAACGGCGGATGATGGTCGTCTTGCACATGCCACAGCCGTTCGTGCAATGTTCATCGCAAGCGTTTGGCCACGTAATGGTGATGCGCTCTCCGCTGAAATCACTGCCATTGCAGTAGATCGGTACATCGGTAAGATCGAAGGGTGCCAGGATAGGCTCCAGGAAAAAGTCGATGCCGCCACTCGTAATCAACAGCTCGATGCCTTCTTCTCGGCAATAGCTCACGAATTCAGAAAATCCCGGGCGAATGGTCGCTTCATGGACAATAAAATCAATAATGTCCTGGCGCAAGGAGGAGGGCAAGAGTTGAAACAGCTTGCCGACTCCTTCCTGAACGCTTATTTTTTGCGAAAGGATTTGCTCCGTCAAGGCTTCCCACTCAGGGGGAGCGAACTTGCGAACAATCGCTACAATGTTGTCTTTTTCGGTAATCGTTCCGTCGAAATCGCAGAACAGGACGAGCTTCTTACTCATCGCGCGCCACCCCACTTTTCCAGGGCGACCGCCAGTTCTTGTGATTCCGAGGCGGCTTCTTCCACTGTTCGGCCTGCGGTGACTGCATCAATCGCGGCAACGAATGCTTTCGCTCCGGCGGTTGCTCCACCGGGATGACCGTGGATTCCGCCCCCTGCATTGACGATTTGATCGAGTCCGAAGTCTTGATAAAGCTGTGGAACCAGCCCCGGATGAATGCCGGCAGACGGAACCGGGAAGGAACGGCGTACACCATTCAGTGGATCTGTCAAATGCTTCGCGAGCTGCAACGCTTCTGTTTTGTCCAAAGCGACATTGCCATATGGGGATGGGAAGAGCACCAAATCTGCCCCAGCTACACGCATCAACGTACCGAGTAGGAGCGGGGGGGCGATGCCGTAGTCAGGTGATGGATAGTAGGCGCCTGCCAATGCTGGATGCGCCATGATTGGTACGTGTACGTCAGGATCGGCTGCCAAACGGTGCAGGGCATCGAAGCCAAAGGCCAGCACGTTGAACAAGAGGCAATCAGCACCCGCTTCTACTGCACGCTTCGCTTTTTCGTTCAGCTCATGCACAGGTCCGGTCAGGTTGGCTGCATAGAGGACGGGCTTGCCAGTTTCGGCTTCGGTCTCTTGTGCGATCTGCTTGAACGCTTTGATTCGTTCGATAAAAGGAGCACGGTCATCTGCAAAGAAGATTTCGTCATCTTTCACGAGATCGACTCCGCCCAAGGCTTGTGCTCGGAATTGCGTCTTCAGATCGTCGAAAGGAAGACCTAGGCACGATTTGAAAATGCTCATCAAGAGCGGACGGTTATGTGCCCCTAAACGTTCGCGCAGACCATCAATGCCGAACTTCGGTCCAGGAAAAGCCTGAAGGAATGATTCAGGGAAAACGATGTCGATGAGCTTGATTTTGCCATCCATCGATAGTTTGCCGAATATTCCGGTTAACAAGGATGGAATGTCTGCTGTAAAATTGCGAGTCGGATAGCTAACGGTAATCAGACCGCGTGTTTCTCCGTTTTCCAGTGTCGCAATTGGTGTCGCGCTCACGGCTTCACCGAGATACGGCGCTAGCTCAGCTTGCTTGGCAAGCGGCAGGTCCGTCCAGGAACCGACTGTCATGCCGACAGCAATGGCTTGCGCTTTTTTGTTCAAGTCTTTTGCTTGGGTGAGATAGGTGACGAGGATACGTTGTTCACTCATGGTACGTCAAATCCTCCTTGAATTAATAAAAAAAGCCTCCCCATTGAGCGGGGAGGCGGTTGTCGACTATGAAAGCGTCTCGTCTCCTCTCATCTCTCGGGTCAGTAGCCGAAACGAGCCCGAAAATGCTCAATCTCGACTCTTATCCGTTGGAATTAGCACCGTTTCGCTATCCAAGGTACGCAATTATGAGCGTACGAATCATGGTATAGCGCCGGTTGCCGGGCATCATAGGGCCAGTCCCTCAGCCAGCTCGCGATAAGAGTTATTCGTTTCCCCCATGATATGACGTTCATTGTCAGGAGTCAATCTTTGTTTTTGCAGAGAATGTGCAGGAGATTATTAGAAAAATGAGACGAAGATGAAACTTTTTTACAATTCCTTCGTGGTAATGGGTGAAAGGGTGTGAACGGCTTGGGAAAGTAGGTCTGGAGGATGTGTACCAGCTGCATGTAAACGATATTTACCGCTATCTTTTCCGGCTGACACGAGATGAGAGGCTGGCAGAGGATTTGACACAGGAAACCTTTTGTCGCGCCTTCTCTTCCTTGGACGACTACCGTGGGGAAAAAGTACGGCCCTGGCTGTTCAAGGTGGCCTATCACGCTTTCGTGGACGGTTATCGCAAGAAGACGAAACAACGATTTGCGTTTGTGGAAGCCCTGCCACAGCGACGTGATCAATCGGCGGTTGATCCGGCAGAGCATGTCGTGAACAAAGAGCTGTGGGAAGTGGCCCATAACTACTTGGGGCAACTTCCGGAAAAGCAGAAACAGGTCATTTTGTTGTCTGCCATGCAGTTTTCCTACGCGGAAATGGCAGAGGTGCTCGGTATCGATCTGGCAGACGTCAAGCGTTCCTTGTTTCGGGGACGACAAAAGATGCGGCAGTTGTGGAGGGAGGAAATCCGGTGATGAACAAGGATGAGAATCATCGCGAGCAAAGGTTGCTTGCTTATTTGCGTGGGGAAATGGCGGAAGAAGATTCGAAACAATTCGAGGAGGAGATAGCCGCTGACGAAGAGTACGCACAGCGGTTGGAAAGGCTGTTGTTGGGGGCAGAACCAGAAGCGGACAACGCGAAAACCAAACAGTCTGAAACACTGTCAGCTGAAAAACAGCGTGCCATTGTTCGCCGGGGGAAATGGAAAAATCGGTTGTCCAACGCAGGATTCACCATAGGGCTTCCCTTTCTGGCCGGTGTTGTGTTGCTGATTCTGAATGGCTGGGTGGGGTCGCTGATGCATGAAGATCTGTTCCGCGTTGCAAAGTCGATGGTCAATTTTACTCAACCAGGTGTCAGTGTAGGCGGTAGTGGTTCGAAGGTCGGATTGCTGTACGGCAATATCAGCATGGAGCTTCGCGAGAGAGTCGGGTCGGAAGATAAGAATGCAGGGCGATTTGAAAGTACAAATGTGCTGTGGAACGTAAATGCTGGGCCGCAATGGACGAATGGAGTCAGGGAGCAGAAGCTGTATTTCCGTTATCCGACAGAAGGGGAAAAGGAGGATACGATGTCTTTCACTTCACCTGCCTGGACAACGATGGAGAAGCTGCCAGAGGGGACCGTTTCTCAGCTCGCGATTTCCTTCGATCACTTCTTGACGTATCAGGAGTACTATGAACTGGTTTCCCGCCATGTTACTTCTTCGGGACAAGATACAGTTTGGTTTGCGGTAGACACAGGGGTGGAGCGCAAGCAAGCAGAAGAAGAGGGCAATCGATTTCTCGGTCCCGGGTACGTGTGGGGATTTGCGCAACATGAACTGGATTACGGAGGTGCGCCCATTCGGGTAAACGGGGAAGGGGACAGAAGAATGTCCGCCTACTTGGAAGAGATGAAGTACTTATCTGAGCAAGAAGATCTGGCTCGCGATATCGGCAGATCTTTGCTGTTTCGTAGCGACCCTCAGATAACCGAACGATTCAACTACATGCAGCAAAACGGAGTGCGAATCTACGGCGCCGTCCTCACCGGACCTACGAAAGAACTGCTGAAGCTCAAGGCCGAAAAGTCAATAACGGCAGCGCTTTTAGGCAAGGTAGACTGGTGGAATTGGGATCGCCCTGCGGCATCAGGAACACATTACAGTTACTAGTAACAAGGTGCGAATTTTTGCACAAAAGGGTGTTGACATCGTGGAAGCGTTGGTTGTATGATTCAAACTAAATCAAAAACCGAATACGTTTTGGATACCTTATCCAGAGAAGGTGGAGGGACTGGCCCGATGATACCCGGCAACCGACATGACGCCATTCAGACGCGAGAAAGCGACTGATCGATAGGCGACATGCACGGTGCTAATTCCTGCAGAAACAAAAGTGGTCTGGAAGATAAGGGGGACATCAACACGGTTCTTACACGTGACGACAGCGACCTCTTTTCTTCGGGAAAAGAGGTCTTTTTTGCTCTCATGACACAAACAAAACAAGTAGAGATAGAGGAAAAATAAGTAGAGGGGAGTTTTGGGATCATGGCATATCGCGCATTGACTGAACAGGAAGCAGTGGAGTACGTAAAAGGAATACCAGATCTTTTTAGCGAAGGAGCAGAGCTGACCAGCCGAGAAATCGGGGATGGCAACCTCAATCTGGTTTTTGACATTCAAGAGCCAGCAACGGGTAAGAGCGTCATTGTTAAGCAAGCACTGCCTTTTGCCCGCGTTGTGGGGGAATCCTGGCCGCTTACGATTGACCGGGCTCGCATCGAGAGCGAGGCACTCCGCATTCAGCACAAATACGTTCCGGACCTGGTGCCACAGGTGTATCATTTCGATGGGGAACTTGCGTTGACCGTCATGGAAAACGTCGGGGACCACATCATCATGCGCAAAGGGTTGATCGAAGGAAAGCGGTATCCGCTATTCGCGAAGCAAATTGGCCGTTTTCTCGCGCAAACGTTGTTCTTCACATCCGATCTGGGTGCACATCCGTACATTAAAAAAGCGCTAGTCGGAACATTCATAAATCCAGAATTATGCAAAATCACAGAAGATCTCGTCTTTACCGATCCGTATGAAAATGCGCCTACCAACGACTTCAACCCGTTGATCCGCCGCGAGGTCGAGGCGATCTGGAACAACAGGCCGCTGAAGCTGGAAATCGCCAAGCTGAAATACGATTTCCTTACGCGCTCGGAGGCGCTGCTGCATGGTGACTTGCATACCGGAAGTATTTTCATCACGGAAAACAGCTTAAAAGCAATCGATCCAGAGTTCGCTTACTACGGCCCAATCGGCTTTGACATTGGGGCGATTATAGCCAATCTGCTGCTCAACTACGCAGGACAGCACGGTCTGCAAAAAGATCAAGGAGAACGGGAAGCGTACCGCGAATACTTACTGGAAATGGTCGAGGATGTCTGGAATGAATTCGTTTCGCAATTCGTTCAACTCTGGCACAAGCACGCCAAAGAGCGCAGCGCCCATGTCGAAGGACTGTGGCAAAGCTATGTGAAGCGCCTGATTCAGGATACAGCAGGCTATGCCGGATGCAAAATCCTGCGTCGTGTCATTGGCTTGGCAGGCGTAGCGGACCTGAATGCCATCGAAGACGACCAGACTCGCGCTGAAGCAGAGCGTCTCGCTCTCACGATTGGAGAAGCGCTAATCCTCGGTCGCGGTGGCATCGACGAATCGACAGATATCACGGACATCGTACGCACAGTAACTGAACGCTACTACCAGGAGGCTACAACAGTATGACAACCAGCACTCAATTGGCACCTGTAAAGTGGGAGAATGACGCATTGGTCCTGCTTGACCAGACGCGTCTGCCAGTAGAAACGATCTATTTGAACTTGACCACCTCCGAGCAAGTATGGGGTTCCATTCGACGCTTGGAAGTACGTGGCGCACCAGCCATTGGCATGGCGGCAGCTTACGGGCTCTACCTGGGCATTCGTGGCAGTGAAGCGAGTAACTACGACGAGTTTTGGCAGGAACTGAACCAGCAGGCAGACTACCTGGGCTCTTCCCGTCCGACAGCGGTGAATCTGTTCTGGGCGTTGGATCGCATCAAGGCTCGTGTTGAAAAAGAAAGCGGTGCGTCGATTGCCGAGTTGAAGGCGGCAATACTCGATGAAGCATTGGCGATTCAAAAGGAAGACGCTGAAGTATGCCGAACCATCGGGGAGCATCTGCTCACTCTGTTGCATGACGGTATGGGAATTCTCACACACTGTAACCCAGGGGCATTGGCTACAGCAGCGTACGGTACGGCTACTGCTCCCTTTTATTTGGCAAAGGAACGCGGTTGGAACCTGAAGGTGTACGCGGATGAAACCCGTCCTGTTCTACAAGGCGCTCGTCTTACTGCATTCGAATTGCAGCAAGCAGGGATTGATGTGACGCTGATCTGTGACAACATGGCGGCGATGGTCATGTCCCAAGGAAAAGTAGAGGCTGTCATCGTGGGGACAGACCGCGTAGCAGCGAACGGCGATGTCGCCAACAAAATCGGTACGTATGGGGTAGCGGTATTGGCAAAAGCTCACGGCATTCCTTTTTACGTGGCAGCTCCCTTGTCCTCCGTCGATTTGGACACACCGACAGGCGCAGATATTCCGATTGAAGAGCGTCCAGCCGAGGAAATTACCCATGGCTTGGGCAAACAGGTAGCTCCAGATGATATCAAGGTGTACAATCCTGCGTTCGATGTAACGCCTGCGAAGTACATTACAGCGATCGTTACCGAGACGGGCATTTTCAAGCCGGAAGAGATCGGCAATAGCAAAAAATAAAAGACATTTTTATATGCGTTCGCCTATTGTTGCTGGCGGGCGCTTTTTGCTCATTTTGGCGTTTTCCAGTAAAATATCCAAGAAAAGGGGAGATTCGTATGCAAACGATCCAACAGATAGCCATCAATGAAGATACGTACTTGAAACAATTAGAATTAGCTGATGCTGAGGAGTTATTTTTGCTTACGGATTCGAACCGGGAGAATCTTATGGAATGGCTGCCGTGGCTGAATTATACGAAGAAGGTAGAGGATTCTCGCCAATTCATCCAAGCGACGATTCATCAGTACAACGATAATCGCGGCATCCACTATGGTATTTGGTACCAAGGACGTCTGGCTGGCACAGTCGGCGTACATACGGTGGATTGGATCAACAAAAAGACGTCCATTGGCTATTGGCTGGGTGCGCAATTTCAGGGAAAGGGCCTGATGACAGAAGCAGTGGCGACCTACTTGGACGTGTTGATCTTCGGGTCATGGGATTTGGAAAAAGTAACGATTCAGGCAGCTACGGAAAACTACAAGAGCAGATCGATCCCGGAACGATTAGGGTTTCAATTGGAAGGGATACTGCGCCGGAATGAATTCCTTTACGATCATTACGTGGATCATGCCACTTACAGCCTGCTAAAAGAGGAATGGCTTGACTGGAAAACCGATAAAAAAATTTAGATTGAACTGTATGCTTCGATTGACAATGAAAATTCTGTAAATTACGATGGTGAAGACAGATCAGAAGGGCTGCGCGTGATTCGCAAGCCCTTTTTTAGTCGTGCTGTTAGGTCTAAATAAATAGAGGTGATTTACATGCAGACACTTCGGCAATTATCTTGGTTTTTTCGTGCCTATTGGAAACGATACGTCATTGGAATCTCTGTGCTGTTTGTCATCGATGTTCTCATGCTATGGCCGCCGAAATTAATCGGGGACACGGTGGATTCGATTCGCAACAGTTCCCTGACGGACGCCGACTTGACGCAAACAGTGGTCATCTTGCTCGTATTGGGTGTGAGCTTGTATGGGTTGCGGTTTCTCTGGCGGTACTTGTTAAATGGGGGAGCCTTGATTCTGGAGCGAACGCTACGCGAGCGACTGTTTGCCCATTTGACCAGAATGACCCCGTCGTTTTTTCATCGCAAACGTAGTGGTGATCTGATGGCCGTGGCTACCAACGATATTCCTGCCATTGAACAAACGGCGAGTACAGGGGTGCTTACGCTTGTCGATGCGTTGTTCATGACCGTGTTAACGCTAGGTGTCATGGTGACCGCGATTGATTGGAAGCTGACGCTGGCTGCGCTGATCCCGATGCCGTTTTTGGCTTGGTCAACGGCTTACTATGGAAAGCTGCTGCATGAGCGCTTTTACTTGGCACAGGAAGCCTTCGGAGAGATGAATGATCATGTTCAACAATCCGTATCGGGCGTTCGGGTATTGAGAGCATTTGTTCAGGAAAAGGCCGATATCGAGGCATATCGCCGGGTCAGTGAAAAAACGTTGGAGCGAAATGTGAGCGTTTCACGGATTGACGCGCTGTTTGAGCCGACGATCGCGATTATTATTGGCTTCAGCTTTTTGATCGGGCTGGGCTATGGCACGTATTTGGTGTTCACTAGCGCTATCTCCTTAGGGGATTTGGTTGCGTTCAATTTATACCTGGGACTTTTAATTTGGCCGATGTTCGCTTTTGGTTGGCTGGTTAATGTGTTGCAGCGCGGTGGCGCATCCCACAAACGCTTTACAGAGCTAATGGTGGAGCAGCCAGATGTGACGGAAGCAGCGAACCCGGTCACGAGCCAAATCGCCAATACCGTAGAAGCACGCCATTTTTCCTTTACGTATCCGGGCACTGACAAGCCAGCACTCACCGATATCTCGTTTCGTTTGGGTGAAGGAGAGACGCTTGGGATTGTCGGGAGGACGGGAAGCGGCAAGTCGACGTTGTGCCGTGCCTTGTTGCATCAATATCAGATGAAGGAACAAGTTCTGTTTATTGGGGGCATCCCCATCGAGGGACTCGCGTTCGATACGCTGCGGGAAAAAATCGGCTATGTGCCTCAGGAGCATTTGCTGTTCTCACGGACGATTGCAGAAAATGTTGCTTTCGGGAAACCACAAGCGACGACCGAGGAAGTGATACATGCGCTGGAGCTTGCGGAGATGAAGAGAGATTTGGCCCAATTTAGAGAGGGATTGCAAACGATGGTTGGGGAGAAGGGGGTCACCCTCTCCGGGGGGCAAAAACAGCGCATTTCCATTGCACGCGCTCTCTTAATGGATGCGGGTATTTTGATTCTCGACGATTCACTATCGGCTGTGGACGCGCGGACAGAGGAGAGTATCCTTCGTCATCTGCGACAGGAGCGCGCGGATAAAACGACCATTATTACTGCTCATCGTCTTTCTGCCGTACAGCACGCACAGCTGATTCTCGTGCTGGATGAGGGGCAGATCGTCGAGCAGGGGACACATGACGAGCTGATGCAGCGCAACGGCTGGTATGCAGAGCAGTACCGTCGTCAGCAAATGGAGCAGGATGTGGCTGGTTGAGGGAGGGGGAAAACGTTTCATGAGCAAACAAAATGTATGGGGGCGTTTGACCGAGTACGCCAGACCATTTCAAAAGCAGATACTAGGTGCATTGTTCCTGCTCTTGCTGGGAACGAGTGCAGAGTTGGCGGGGCCTTTTTTAGCCAAGGTCATGATTGATAATCACATCCTGGCGATCCAGAAGCCATGGTATCAACTGGACGAAGTGCCACCACAAGCAGCGGGGCAAGTCGCCTCAGTGAACGGTACGAACTATATACGTGAAGATGTCGCAGTAAAGACGGGTCTTGCTTTGGACAGGAGCAATCAAAAAGAAGTAACTGTGCTGACAGAAGGCACGACTTATTACTTGGTTTCTGGCAAGGTGAATCCAAATACGGAGAAGCAATTCACCCCGATTGCGCCAAAAAACGGCAGGGAACTCTTCGAGGTAACAACGAGGGATCAATCAGGTCAAAAGATGACCTCCACAGGGATTCGGCTAACCGCAGAGGAAGTCAAGGAGATGTACCAAGGGGATGTCCTGCCCATTGTCTGGCTGTCTGTTGGTTATGGGGCATTGATCTTGCTCTCAGCTGGTTTCAACTACGTACAGATTTTGTGGCTGCAAAAGATCGCTCAGCGCATCATTCAGCAAATGCGGATGAAGCTGTTTATCCATTTGCAAAAGCTCCCGGTTGCCTTTTTTGACAAAACGCCAGTAGGTGCGCTTGTCTCCCGTGTGAGCAATGATACAGAAGCCATCCGTGAGCTGTATGTAAGTGTGCTCGCCACATTTGTACAGAATGGTCTTTATTTGATCGGAATCTTGATCGCGCTCTACCTCTTGCAGCCTGAGCTTGCTTTCTTCTGCTTTTTGACGGTGCCAGTGCTCGTACTGTTAGTCTACGTGTATCAAAGGTACAGCTCTCGCTACTATGCAGTGATTCGCGCGAAGCTCGGTGATATGAACACAACGATCAATGAAATGATCCAGACCATGACGATTGTGCAGGCTTTTCGTCGGGAGCAAGGTGTACAAAAGGAGTTTGCTGATGTAAACGAAGACTACTTCAAGGTGCGGATGAAAGAAATCAATCTGGAATCCTTGCTTTTGCGCCCAGCGGTAGATTTGATCTGGAAAATTTCCTTGACCCTGATCGTCTGGTATTACGGCTCTACATCTTTCCACAGTGCGATTTCCTTCGGTGCGCTTTTTGCCTTTGTCGATTATATGGGGCGCTTTTTCGAACCGATCAACATGATCATGAATCGGTTGTCGCAAATGCAGCAAGCGACTATTTCGGCGGGACGCGTCTTTGAAATTATGGATGAGCTGCCGGAGAAAAAAGAAGCTGGTGCGCAAATCGAGCGCCCGCGTGGTGAGGTTGTCTTTGATAACGTTTCTTTTGCCTATCAGGGTGATGATTACGTTTTGAAAAACGTCTCCTTTACGGCGCAGCCTGGTCAAACGATTGCGCTGGTAGGGCACACCGGATCGGGAAAAAGCTCCTTGATGAATTTGCTACTCGGGTTCTATCCGGTGACGAAAGGGAGCATTTTGATCGACGGGCAAGATATGAGACAGATTGATACGCACTCATTGCGCAGTCATATCGGTCTCGTTTTGCAGGACCCGTTCTTGTTTACGGGAAGCATTGGATTCAATATTCGTATGTACAAGGATACGATTTCGGATGAAGAAGTGAAGCGGGCTGCAAAAGCGGTACGTGCTGACGAATTCATCTCCAAGCTGCCGGGCGCATATGACGAACCAGTCGTCGAGCGAGGCATGACACTATCCGCCGGTCAACGCCAATTGATCTCTTTTGCACGTGCATTGGCTGCAGATCCCGCGATGCTGATCTTGGATGAAGCAACGGCAAGCATTGACAGTGAAACAGAGCTAGCCATTCAGGAAGCGTTGCATGTACTATCAAAAGGTAGGACGACATTCATCATTGCACACCGCTTGTCGACGATTCAACACGCGGACCAGATTCTTGTCTTGTCCCGAGGTGAAATCATGGAAAGAGGTACCCATGATGAACTCATGGCGCAAAATGGTCTTTATCAAAAAATGTATCAGCTTCAGCAGGGGAGTGCTTCCGTAGAGAGTGCTTAATAGGAGGCTAGGGAGGAGAAACAACACCGTGTCACAGTCACGTTACACCTTTTGGGTGTTGATTTTGGCTGTCGGTATTGCGGGGGTAAGCCAAGGCTTGACGATCCCGATGCTGACAGTTTTATTGGAAAAACAAGGGGTTTCATCCGTGATGAACGGGCTCAACGCTGCTGCCTTGTATATTGGGATGGTCATGGTCAATCCATTTTTAGAAATCCCACTGCGGCGCATTGGATACCGGGCCACGATATTATGGGGATTGCTGTTGGTGACGATTGCAACAGCACTCATCCCGATGTTCAGTCATTTGGCGGTCTGGTTCGTATTACGTTTATTGATGGGTGTGGGCGATAGCGGTTTACATTACGCCAGCCAAATGTGGGTGACCAAGATCGCAGCTCCCGAGAATCGTGGACGTGATCTTTCCATTTACGGGTTGGCATATGGAGTGGGCTTTAGTGTTGGTCCATTAGGCTTAAGCGTGCTGCATTTGGGGATTTGGGTACCTTTTGGCGGCTTGCTCGTTCTTTATCTGATTGCCTTCTTATTATTATCCCGGATCAAAAATGAATTCCCAGCACAGGTTGAACAAACGGAAAAGAAGCAAAACAAATATGCATTTGTCTTGCGACTTGCCTGGCTGGCGCTGATTCCTTCGTTTTTGTACGGATTCATGGAGACGTCACTCAACGGCAGTTTTCCTGTTTACGCCTTGCGTACTGGTTTGTCCGTTGAATGGGTTTCCTTGATCCTTCCGTCGTTTGTCGTGGGAAGCATTATCTTGCAGATGCCGCTGGGGGCATTGAGTGACCGAGTCGGACGCAAGCAGGTCATGCTCGTGTGTGCGCTTGTAGGGGGATTGGCCTTCTTCCTGTTCCCGTTTGCAGGCGAAAACGTATGGCTGATGATGCTGTTGTTGGCCATAGCAGGAGCGGCTGTCGGCTCGTTTTACTCGCTGGGCTTGGCTTTTTCGGCAGATATATTACCTGCATCGATGGTCCCTACCGCAGGAATTATCGCGGGCGTCAATTTTGGTGTCGCCAGTATTTTGGCTCCGAATGTGAATGGACTGCTGATGGACGTGTGGGAGCCGTGGACCATCTTTTGGCTGATGGGATCGCTGCTGATTGTTTTCGCGGCAGCTTGCCTGTTTTTCAAGCAAAAAGCAACCCAGGAACAGACGTATTCAATGCCGTTGCAAAAACAGGGGTAAAAACAAGGAGGATAAGCTTCGCCAAGTTTTTGGCGAGGCTTTTATTTTTTGACCAAAAAAGCATAAACGGGCATCAAGGAGGGAAGCGTATGAATGGTAAGTAGAACAGCATGATTGGAAGGGGTTACCCGATGCTGACACCATGCATTTTCAGAAGAGGCATTGCCTGGATCTTATTTTTCGTGCTCAGTCTGGTAATCATCCCGTTTTTCTCAGATGACGGCCAGGTTCCGACACCGTCTGCACCTGCTACTACAAATTCAACTTCGCAGCCATAGCAACTGACAAAGAGGCTACAAAAAAGACCGTTGATCTGAGAAAGGTACAGTCACTCACAAAAGATGAGGAGACTGTACCTTTTTCTTTAGAAAAAATGCATTGATTCGATTCGGATGAATAAATATTAATTTCCTACCTCAGATTTTATCCAATACCGGATAGTCTCACCAAAGTGAAAGTACCCAAACATTTTTCATTATGGTTCTATTGGAGTAAAATTAGGCACTTTCTTTTTGTATTCTTCAGCAGCATCAAATGAAAGCAAGCTAACATTTTCGGGTGCTTTTGTTCGAGATAAATGAATGCCGTGCAGACAAGAATTACACCAGATATCTAAAAATCCTGCTCTTGATTTTAAATCTCCGACATATTGATAATCAATTTTTAATTGATGGCAATTAGGGCATTCAATTTCAGGAACTTCTTGGTCAATTTCAGCGATGATAGTGGTTAGCTTAATCCAATCCTTAAATTGTGAGTTACTCAATTGCTATCTCCTCTTTCGTTTATAATACTCCCACCAAGAGTCTTCTGAACCATATGCCCCTTTTTCAAATTCAAGTAACATTTCATGGTCTTGGGGCTTCCCAAAAGTTTTTGTTTGGTAAATATGAATCCTCTCGTGTCCTAATGTTTTAACTAAATTTTCCTTATTGCTAAAAGCATCAGGGTATAAAATTATCCTGTTTCCTTTTGGGTCAGCCCACCCATACAAGCCCTTACCAACTAATTCAGCGTCTCGATTTATTTCTATTTTAATTCCTTTTAATCCAATACCTGCATCTTCTGCAACTTTTTCAACGTGCCTTAATTGCATGGGTTCAGACAGGTCTTTGAATTCTCCAGTGTTTGAGGTTCGGCGGTATAAATATTGTTGAATATTAGGCTGTACTTTCTTTCCTTTCTTTGCCGCATCGATTAAATCCTTTATGTTTTTACTTCTCCCCAAGGTAAGTGCTTGCAAGGCAAGTCCACCGATTGCAATTCCATCTGCGATATTGATAGTATCATCCCGCAACATATCGATGTCCTCTTGTATTGGCTCGATATAGCCTTCCCTTACAAATACTCCAACACCCTTGGGCAAATCCTCTGTCGCTTTCTCCAAAGCGCCCGGCAGCTCACTTGTAGCCTTTTGCATCGCAGCAGGAACGTCTCCCAACTTGGAAATTCCTTTTACGAAGTTATCCCACATGGTTGGCTTTTCCTGTGGCTTCTCGCAAACTGGTCCTTGTCCAAAACCGGATTTTGTCGGCCCACTTTGTACTAGCGACTGAACTCCTAGCGTTACCCCACCCAAATCTTGCCCGTCATCTTCAATCTTGATCAGTCCACAATGGAGGCACATATTGGTTGATTTGTTCAACAATGCCGGATGATCCCCGACCATCTTGTCCGCTTTGCCATCGATCCATGGCATTGTCGTCAGAGGTGTGCACGGCATAGGTGTAAGTACACCATTGTTGGCTGCTGTGGCAGAAGTGACTGAGGGATTTTTCAAGCTACTGCAATTTCCAAAGGGCATGATGTTTATGTTGGGAATAAAATCCATGATATTCATTTGCGGCTTCCCTTTTACAAAAACACCATGACTGAACGGCATTTTTAACCGACTTAACTTACTTCCGTTGCTGCATGATAGAATGGCACCAACAACCACGTAACTCTTGCGCTCCGCATTCGACTTCTGGACGGTGATATTTTCAATATTGGGCATGCAGTCTCCTCCTCTCAGGCAGATTCCTATACAGATGGAAAGATGCTTGTGTTGAAAGATGAATGACTGATATCCAATCTATATAAATAAAGGGAATAATGCCCATGCATTGAGATATCGGATGTGAAGTGGTCACAAACAATAGGTAAAAAGCCTTGAACGTGCTATGCATCTATAGGTGCTTGGATATGATTTTTAGATGGAACATACAAAAGACGACCCTATCCCCAAAATTTGAGGACAGGGTCGTCTTTTGGAATCAGTTACGCGAAACTTAGCGAGTAACAAAATTTTGCGTGAAATACGGGCGGCCATCTTTCATAACGATACCGACACCGAGTTGCTTGAATTTTGGATTGAGCAAGTTTTGACGATGGCCTGCGGAGTTCATCCAGCTCATATGGGCTTCGACCCCATCTAGCTGTCCGTAGGCAATGTTTTCACCAGCTGAGCTGTAACGAATGCCGGCTTGCTTCAATCGATCAAACGGACTTCCCGTAGAAGGGGAGGTATGGTTGAAAAAGTTATGCTGGCCCATGTCTTGGCTGTGTGCTCTAGCTACTGCTGCAACTTGTTCATCCCAAGTGATAACAGGCAGTTTGGCACGTTGTCTCGCTACGTTGAGCAAGTCCAAATTTTGTTTCTCGTATGCGAGGGTTGCCTGCTTCATCTGTGCGTCTGTCAGTTTCGGCAGTTCCGGTAATTTCGTATAGGAAATGGGATACATCAAGCCAATCGCAATGGTGGCAAAATGCTCAGGAGTAGAGATGCGTACTCCTGCGACCTTGTTTCCACCCAGCTGATCGATAGAAAAGGTGATCGCTTGATTGTTTTGAATATAGGTCGGATGAGCAAGGGTATTCTTTTGGATACGCAGACTCGGCATGATCGTCAGCGTGTCTTGCGGTGCACCCCAGTTATTTTGTAGGTCTTTAGTAGTAGATCCAATCGTGATGCCTTTCAAATTCAGCTTGGCGCCATTGGTAAACAATGTCACGACTTTGCCGTTTTGTATGCCGACTTGAATGTAGTTGTTCAAATCCTGATTGTAAATCCACCATTCCACACCCGTATGACTAGCATCAATGCGAGCAGGCTTGCCTAATGTTTGTTCTACTTGCGCTGTGCTCATCCCTAGTTGAAGGTTATAGACATTATTCGTTTTAACGGCTGCTGCTTGAGGGGCAGCCGTTGCAGCTGAAACAGGAAGGACAGGGGCAACGTGGCCGAGCAGAGCCAGCGAAAGGCTCAGGGCGAGGATGCTAGTTACTTTGTGTTTACGCATGTATCTTCCTCCTCGGTTGAGATAGAATCTGCCTTGTTGGTAATGGTATCGGCAGGAAGCCTCTACCAAAATAGGGACCAAGGAAGCAAAAATAAAACCCCCGCTATAGAGCGGAGGTTACGGGCGACGATCCCGGATGACATACGTTTTGGCGATCAGATCATGCCAGCCTTGTTTACGTGGGTGCCAGGCAACCCATAGATAGCCCAGTCCGAATACGAGTGAAGCGAGGAATTTACCGATGACTTCGCGCAATAATACCTGTCCGCCTGTCAGATTGCCTCGCGCTTGTCTGGCACTGATGACACGGATACCTGTGATCAGCTTTCCCAAGGTTTGTCCAGTCCACCAGGTCAGTATGATCATATAGAGGAGATCAAACAACACCTCCAAAAAATCAATGAATGGAAAAGAGGCGTAAGGAACGGCAAAAACACGGCGCAACGGATTGAAAATGAGGTAGCTAATCCCAATCAAGAACATCGAATCAAGGAGCGATGCCACCACACGAATCCAAAAGCCAGCATAGAAATGTTGTGGATGGGCTTCTGCATATGGATCAAAAGAATCAGGATCATGTGCTTTTTCTTCGTTGGGAAGCTGGTTTATGATAAGCCACTCCTTTCCGTAATAACAGGCTAAGGCATGAACTGATATAGAAGGCGAGGTGAGCTTTGGCGGTCCCATATTCGATTGAGACCAAGCGGATCAGGATTCGACCAGTATTGCTTCATGCTGAATAACAGCTTGCTGATGGAGAGCTGGTCTGCATAGCGGATGACCATAGCTTCTTTTTCTCCAGACAAAGAGAGCGCGTAGCGTGTCGCTTCCTCCAAATCACCGAATTCATCGATGAGTCCCAGGCGTTTTGCTTGCTCGCCGGAATAGACACGGCCGTCAGCGATTTCCAGTACGCGTTGACGGGAGAGGTTGCGGCCCTTGACGATGACGTCGACGAAATTGTTGTAGCTTTCGTTGACGAGTGTTTGGAAAATGTGCCGTTCTGGGTCCGTCAGTGGCCGGGATGGACTGCCAATGTCTTTGAAGCGTCCGCTTTTGATCGCGTATTGATGCACACCCAGCTTGTTCGCAGCTTCACTATAGTTAAACAGATTGAAAATCACACCCAGACTGCCAGTTAGTGTGTTGGGATTGGCAAAAATCACATCGCCTGTTGTAGCCAGGTAATAGCCGCCTGAGGCTGCTGTCGAACCCATGCTAACGACGATGGGAAGATTGCGAACCTGCTTGAGCCGTAGCAAGCGTCTGTGTAGTTCATCGGTAGCGACCACCTCTCCACCTGGACTATCAATGCGAAGGACCACGGCTTTCACCAGCTCATCCTCTTCAATTCGGCGTAGCTGTTCAGTCAATAGCTCCGTCATCGAAGGCACCCCAGCACTATTCTGTTGCCCCGAAATAGTGCCGTTCACAAATAGCTGCACAATTTTGCTGTTGCCATAACCGGATACCACATTTTCTTCCCAAGCGAACCCAGGATGGTCGACGAGATCTGTATAAGTCCCGTAAATACCTTCCACCAAAAGCCCTAATAGAAAAACGGCCAGTACGATTACAAGA
The DNA here is from genome assembly GCF_055685845.1 of Brevibacillus schisleri. NCBI lineage: Bacteria > Bacillati > Bacillota > Bacilli > Caryophanales > Paenibacillaceae > Brevibacillus > Brevibacillus schisleri. The sequence continues at coordinate 5,502,523 of NZ_JBVNDM010000001.1, read as the reverse complement.
GCGACCCATTTTTTTCGATGCATGAAAACCACCTCACACTTAGCATGAGCCGCCGGGAGCATAGTTACGCATGCGACAAGCACTGGAAAAAATGGGATGGAGTCGATCGTCTATGAGGCTGGCGTTCACCCACCAAACAGCAAATTCATGCAATTTTTAGACTATTGCGGTAAAATGAAAGGAGATGAACCACAATCAAGCTTGTTTTATCGCAATAGGGGGACAGACAAATGATTATACAGGTGTCGAATTTGACGAAGAACTACGGCGATCTGAAAGTGTTGAAGGGCGTTACGACTCAGGTAGCAGAAAAGGAAGTAGTCTGTGTCATTGGACCGTCAGGCTCGGGCAAAAGCACGTTTCTACGTTGCTTGAATCAGTTGGAGGACATGAGCAGCGGAAAGATTGTCATCAACGGCCATGATTTGTCAGACCCCAAGACCGATATCAATAAAGTAAGAGAAGAGGTCGGGATGGTCTTTCAGCGCTTTAATCTCTTTCCGCATAAAACGGTGCTGGAAAACGTCATGCTGGCCCCTGTAAAAGTAAAGAAGATGTCTCAGGAAGAAGCCCGTAAGCAAGGCTTGGCTCTCTTGCAGAAGGTAGGGCTTCAGGACAAGGCCGATGTGTATCCCGAGCGGCTTTCTGGGGGGCAGATGCAACGAGTAGCAATCGCAAGGGCGCTCGCGATGAATCCAAAGGTTATGCTGTTTGACGAGCCGACATCCGCCCTGGACCCAGAGCTGGTGGGAGAGGTGCTTGCCGTCATCAAAAATTTAGCCAAAGAAGGCATGACAATGGTGATCGTGACGCACGAAATGAATTTTGCCAAGGAAGTGGGCGACCGAATCATTTTTATGGATCAAGGTATCATTATGGCAGAAGGTCATCCCAGTGAGGTTTTTGGCAATAACGTCAACGACCGCTTGCGTTCATTCTTGGGCAAGGTATTGGCGTGAAAAAGAAAGGCACCAGTTGCTTCGTTTCGTATCAGGAAAACGAGGCACTGGTGCCGTATTATTTTGCTGCATCCAACAATTGACTGACTGTGACAAATCGATACCCCTGCGAACGCAAATCCGTGATGAGCTCCCGGAGAGCGGCGACTGTTTGCCGTTGGTTTAAGCCCCCATCATGAAACAGGATGATATCCCCGGAGGAGACATTGCTCTTGACGCTTTTGGCAATGACATTAGCCGTGCGTGCCAAAGACCAATCACGAGGATCAATCGACCAGTGAATGATGTCGTAGCCACTGGATTGAACCGCACTCATGACGTCATGTGTAAGGATGCCGTAGGGTGGACGGTAGTATTGCGCCAAAATGCCGGTCGTCTTCAAAATAGAGCGCTCTGCATGCTTGATTTCTTCGTACACTTCATGCTCGGTCAGCTTGTTCAGATCAAAATGGTGGTAGCCGTGGTTTCCGATTTCGTGCCCAGCCTTGTAAATCCACTGCATGACCTTTGGATGCTTGTCCACTTGGGAGCCAAGGACAAAAAACGTAGCCCGAACGTTGTACTGATGCAGCACCTCAAGAATTTTGGGCGTATAGATAGCATCCGGCCCATCATCAAAAGTGAGAGCGACGACCTTTTTCTCTGTGTCGATTCTGTGGATCGGCTCATACGAAGGCAGTGTTTGCTGGGCAAAAGCAGGTAGGGTGCCGTAGCCAAGAAGGCAGACGAGTAGCAAGGCGTACCGTATGTAGTTGCGCATGAACAATCGCCTCCTTCTTCTGGGATGTGATTAGGTTCACCTCCTGCTAGGGAAAACATGCTACCAAAAGAAAACAGCGGTCAGAGTAGGTGGCGGTTATGTTAAAATGGAAGAACCGTACATAGGAGAGGAGAGAGTTTGGTGGAACTCCGCGGTATTTTGCAAGGACTAACACACGAGTACCATGGAGGGGACAAGCCGGTAGACTACTATTTGAATATCGGTGACGATCGCCTTCCGCTTAACGAATGGCTGGGCAGTGAATTGACGATTTCGTTTTTAGGCGAAAAAAATTGCATTGCCTGTGGCCGCAAAACAAACAAGACGTTTAACAGCGGGTATTGCTATCCCTGTTTTACCAAGCTGCCGGAAAATGACTTATGCATCGTCAAGCCGCATGAATGTCATTTTGACTTGGGGACTTGCCGGGACGAGAGCTTTGGCGAGAGATATTGCATGATTCCGCATTTTGTCTATCTGGCAGTGTCGAGTGATATAAAGGTAGGATTGACTCGCAAGCATAATGAATTGAGACGCTGGGTGGATCAAGGCGCGATTCGCGCGATTCCGATTGCAGAGGTTCCTACTCGTCGGATGGCTGGGGAGCTTGAATTCCACTTGAGTCAGTTTTTGCCGGACAAGACCAACTGGCGCAAAATGCTCAAGGGAGATGTGAAGGAAATCGACTTGCTCGCCATGCGTGACGAAGTGTACGGTCATTTTCCTGAACAGTTTAAAGCATTCCAATATCGCGAGGATGAATGGGTAGATATTGCTTATCCGATCTTGGAGTCACTGGATAAAATTAATTCCAAGACGCTCGATAAAGAAGAACAACTCGGCGGGCGATTGATCGGTGTGAAAGCACAGTATTTGATTTTTGAAACGGGTGTATTCCAGGTGAGGAAGCACGCTGGCTACCAAGTCGAGATCAAAGCAAAACCGTCTGCATAATGACCTGCAAACTCCTCACACTAGGACATGTGAAGGAGGATGGCAGATGGATGAGTACATTGAGTACACCATGCCTTTAACCGGGACACTGGCTGAGGCTGTGGAAGACCAAGATGTCAAGCAACTAGGGGTGCCCTTCTCGCCGCTTTCGCAAATGTGGCAGGTAAATCCTGATGTTCAGACCAATGAAGTAGAGACTGCGGATCGCAGGAGCAATGAAAGCAACTTGCCGCAATAGCAGCTTACTTATGAACGACAGCCAGAAGAACGTGATGGCTGTCGTTTTTGTTTAGCACGGTGAATACGTGAGGAGGCAGACGTATGCGAGTCTGGTTGCATTCTTTTTGGGTAGCGATGGTGCTGATCGGTTGCATGTGGGGGATATACGAAATCGGGGCAAAGCAGATCGGAAATATGAATACGAAAAAAACAGCACTTGAAACGACGGTTACTTCCACACAAGTGAGTCAGAAGTTGGTGGACCGTGACGCCGTTGTGGAAGCATTTGATTGGACAGACGACAAGGGTGCAGGCCTCGTGTATAACGAAGCTGAGCTGTTACAAATGCAAAAAGATCCGGACAACCATAACTACAAAAAAGTTCTCCGTCGTTTTGTGCAGAGTGAGTTGAAAACAGAAATCGAGAGCTTTCAAACGATAGGCAGTCAATTAAATCCAAGGAGAATCCTTGTAGCGACGACAGACGGCATGCTGTACGAGGTGACGATGAAAAAAAGGAGTAATCATCATCAAATGTGGACGGTAGAAGGGTACAACATGACAGCTGGATATAGGACGGATGTAGAGCAAGAGCAAGACCTGCTGCCGCAAGATATGTATCCAACCTATCGTGTGATGGAGCTAGCCGAAGCCGATTTGCAAATCCAAGCGTGGGCGAAGCCGCTTATTCAAAACAGTCAGGGCCAGTCATTTAACACCGCTCTAAACGGCAAAACCTATCTCTTGATCAAAACATCGCAGAGCGAAACAGATTCGGTGGAGACGGTAAACGTTGTCCGCTAGGTGTACTTCTTTTACAATGAAAGAAACGACGACATAAACCAAAAGCGAGGAAATGATATGACGATGAAAGCCTATCTATACAACAAATGTGATACATGCCGCAAAGCGAAAAAATGGCTCACGGATCAAAATATTGGCTTCGAAGAAATTCCGATTGTGGATGCACCGCCGTCCAAAGAAGAGCTACGCCAAATTTGGCAGACAAGCGGCCTCGATTTGCGCAAGTTTTTCAATGTGAGTGGAGTCCAATACCGCGAGCTGGGCTTGAAGGACAAGCTTCCTACGATGTCAGAGGATGAAATGCTTGAGCTGTTGGCTTCCAATGGCAAGCTGATCAAACGGCCTCTTATTGCAAGTGATCGCACCGTAACCCTTGGGTTCAAAGAAGAAGAACTTGAGAAGGCTTGGGGAGGGAAGGCATGATGCGCCAACCTTCCAAAAGACTGAATCATCTCTCCGCCGATATTTTTTCAGAAATGGATGCTCGCAAAAGGGAAGTTGCCAAAACAAGAACGGTATACGACTTGAGCATTGGCAGTCCTGATCAGCAGCCTGACGAGAAGCTTCTGCAAACGCTAATCCATGCTATCTGGCAACCAAACTCTTTTCGCTATCCGCTGAGCGAGGGGACTGCGGCCTTCCGAGAAGAGGTCGCCCGCTGGTATCAATATCGTTTCGGGGTGGAGCTGGCACCGGATGGGGAGGTTCATTCCTTGATGGGTTCACAGGATGGCTTGGCTCACTTTGCTTTGGCATGGACCGATCCTGGAGATATTGTTCTCGTACCTGATCCTGGGTATCCGATCTACGAAGGCAGTCTTCACTTAGCGGGAGCGGTACCTTACCGGATGCCTCTGCGGGCAGAAAATGAATTTTTGCCAAAGCTGACAGACATTCCAGAGGAGATTGCGGCTCGTGCAACGTTTATGATTCTGAACTATCCGAATAATCCGGTGTCCGCTGTCGCTACCCTTGCCTTTTTTGAAGAAGTCGTAGCTTTTGCCAAGCGTTTTGACATTATCGTGGTTCATGATTTGGCCTATTCGGAGATGGTGTTTGACGGCTACCAAGCACCGAGCTTTTTGCAAGTGCCGGGAGCGAAGGAAGTGGGAATTGAATTTAATTCGTTTTCCAAGAGCTTCAACATGGCAGGCTGCCGGATCGCTTACGTTGTAGGGAATGCAGACATCATCAAGCCGCTTGCAATCGTAAAATCCAATATCGATTACGGCGTCTTTTTGCCTGTACAGCAAATGGCCATTGAGGCTTTGCGAAAGGATCGGGAATCGGGTGGGGAAAACACAGTCGCGCCCGTTTACCAGGAACGGCGTGATGTGCTACTGGGGGCATTGGCAAAGGCAGGATGGAGTATTCCATCTCCCAAGGCGACCATGTTCGTCTGGGCAGCTGTACCGAACGGCTGGAGGTCAAGAGAGTTTGCCTTCGCTTTACTGGAGCAAGCCGGAGTCGTGGTCGTTCCGGGAAGTGCCTTCGGTGAAGAAGGAGAAGGCTATGTACGAATTGCTCTCGTCCAACCTCCTGAGATCCTGTTAGAGGCGGTGGCTGCCATTGATCAATCCGGGATTCTTCGCATGAAAACAAGTGTGTAACGGTTGAAGTCAAAAAAGAGGGGATGAGCTTTCATGCGTTTGCGCGAAGAAATGCCTGACTTCCCTGGGGGTACGGAATGGATCAACGGGCAAGCAACCAAAGCTGATTTGGCTGGAAGTCCTGTTTTGGTGCATATCTGGTCCGTCAGTTGTTACATGTGCAAGGAATCGATGCCAAGCATAAATGAATGGCGAGACCAATACGCTACTAACGGTTTGAAGGTCATTGGAATTCATACGCCTCATTCGGAAAAAGATACAGATATCGAGATGATCAAGAAGGCGATTGCAGAACAACATTTGACACACCCTATTGCAATCGATAATGATAGAAAGATAGCCGATGCATTCCAGAATGAATACGTCCCCGCGTTTTACTTGTTTGACGAAACTCTTCAGTTACGTCATTTTCAGGCAGGAGAGAAGGGTCTTCAACTGGTAAAAAAACGCTTGTTCAGAATTTTGGGGATCGAAGAGGAATCCTAGAATGTTCGTCTAATTATGTATGTGTAATGGATTGTACCCGATAGGAGGATATGTAAACGATGGAATTCCCGAAAAATCTACGTTACAGTGAAGAGCATGAGTGGGTGCGAGTAGAAGGAAACAAGGCGTACATCGGAATCACTTCTTTTGCTCAAGCAGAGCTGGGTGACATCGTGTTTGTCGAGTTGCCTGAGGTAGGCGCGACAATCCAACAGGATGAGCCGTTTGGCAGCGTGGAATCGGTAAAAACCGTTTCTGAACTGTACGCTCCTGTAACTGGTAAAGTAGTAGAAGTAAATGGCGAACTGGAAGACGCACCTGAACTGGTTAACTCTTCGCCATACGAGCAAGCTTGGATGATCGTCGTCGAATTGTCTGATACAGCTGAGTTGGACAAGCTGATGGATGCAGACAAATACGAAGCGATGGTAAAAGAATAGGAAACAAAAAAGCCGGGGCTTTTGTGCTCCGGCTTTTCTTTGTGTATGGACGAACTACTCCAACTTGAATGTTCGTACTGCATCATTAAGCTCTTCTGCCATTTTCGCGAGCATCGTTGCAGCCGAAGAGATTTCCTCCATGGAAGCGGTTTGCTCTTCCGCTGCTGCTGCAACGGTTTGAGAGTTACCGGCTGATTGTTCTGCGATTTGTGTAATATGTGTGATGGCGGATACAATCGACTGCATTTGCTGACTGATCTTGCTCATTTCCGTTGTCACTTCATTCATGCGGACAAGCAACTCCGACGTGGAGCCCGTAATTTGCTCAAATGCATTTCCTGTTGAGCGAACGAGAGTCATGCCTTCTCCCAAAATAGCAGCGCCATGATTCATTGCCGCTATTGCTGAGCCTGTGTCCTGCTGAATCACCGTGACGATGTGACTGACCTGCTCGGCGGCTGAGCTCGACTGCTCCGCCAGCTTGCGCACCTCATCGGCTACAACCGCAAAGCCTCGTCCTTGTTCACCGGCGCGCGCTGCTTCGATAGCGGCGTTCAGAGCGAGCAGGTTGGTTTGATTGGCGATCGTCGTGATGAGTGAGATCATTTCTCCAATCTCTTGGGAGCGTTGGCCTAGCGCATTGACAATGGTGGAGGTCTTGGCCATCTGGCTATGGATCACATCCATGTGCTCGACCGTTTTGGTTGCCATCTGATTGCCATCTGTGGCTTGGCGGTTCGCTTCTTGTGTAGAGAGATTTACATCCTCAATGCCTTTTTCCATCGTTTCGATGTGGACGGCAATCTCGTTGATAACCTCATAGCCTTGAACGGTCGCGTCCACTTGCTGCTCCGTACCGTAGGCAATTTCTTGAACGGCTTGAGCGATCTGCTCTGTTGCTTTGCTCGTCTGTTCCGCACTAGCCATCAATTGTTCAGACGTAGCAGCAACCTGTTGGGCGTTGAAGCTGACTTGACCTAGCGTTTCGCGCAAGGTTGCCGTCATGGAGTTGAAGCGATTTGCCATAACCCCCATCTCATCGGCTGTCTGAATATCCATGGAAGCGGTAAAATCGCCATTGGAGAGGCCATGCGCCAGCTGGTTGGCGCGATCGATTTGTTTGGTCAAGTATTTGCTGAAGTAATAAATGACAGCAATCATAATCAACAGACCGATCAGACTCACCGTACAAAGCTCAAAGAACAACTCATAGAGTGGATCGGCAATTTCTTTTTCTGGCATCACAAGAGCGATTGTCCAGTTTGTATCTCCGAGCTCTTGAAAATAAACACGATTGGTGCCGTTTTCATCGGTAAACGTCTTCATTCCTGATTTCTCTTCCAGAAGAGAAGGACCGATTGCTGCCAATGAAGCATTCTCGTCAGACTGAACGGAATGATTCATCAGTTTGTCCGCTTGAGGATGGGCGAGGTATCTCCCTTTTTGATCCACCAAAAAGGCCCAGCCTGTTTCGCCTACTTTTGTACTGGAGACGAGCTTTTCCACGTCAGTAAGTGTAATGTCGTCTGTGGCCACACCCAGAAGCTTTTTATCCGGAGTGTAAAAAGGAGCGACTACCGTCACCATGGAGACCTTGGAAACCTCGTCAAAGTACGGCTCGGAATAATCGATTTCCTTCTTGGTTGAAATACCGACCTTGTACCAGTCTTGATTGGGATAGTTGTAGGCATCACTGCTGTACTCACCTGTAATGTTAACCTTGCCGTCGGTCTTAGCCCCGTAGGTAGCAACGAGTTTCTTGTTCGGGTCAAAAGCGTAAGGTTCCATGAAAATTCCCATTCCAACCGTCGTATCATTAATGAGAACAGTCTTGGACAGCAGGGAATTTAACTGCTCCAGCGAATTTGTAATAGGACCCATTTCAATAAAGCGAGCCATACTCAACGTTACCTTGTTATGGGCTTCCAGTTGCTTTTCCACATTACTGCCGACCATATCTAGCTGATTATTGAGTTTGTCTTCAATTTCCCGATTCAGTTGGTCGACAGAGAACCAGAAACCGATGCCCACGACAAGCAAAAGTGTCAAAATAATGACAGGCAGGGTAATGGTCAGGGTTCGAGCACGAAGACTTTTGAAACGAAGCATGAAACCGCTCTCCTTTTGAATTTTACTAAAATGATTATTATTCCTTATTATCGGATAGATTAAGACTAGCTTTTATGATGGATTTAGGCAAATGAAGGGAAATATTCATACTAATCAGAAAATGTTGCATGAATCTAAGCAAATCGAGTAAAATGGATAAACCAAATCTTACTTCGATTTATTTATTGGTAGCATTTGCGGGTGGAGTGTTAGTGGGCATATAAGCTACAATGCGGATACAGACAAAAGTTTCGACCAAAAAACGGACATGGACGTTTCATTTGGTGAATAGGGAGGGAGACTATATGAGTTTTTGTTGTGGTGCTGGAATGGTAGGTTCCGTAGGCTCAGTCCGTCATTATAAAACGCTTGTACACAATGTCCCGATCATGTTTTGTCCTGTATGTGACAGAATTGAGGTTCATCCCGGTATTGAGGGAGAATACGAAATTTTAGTAGAATATGCTCAGGGAGATCAGGCTCCAGAAGTGGATTTCGCTGATTTTGTGAGTGTTGACAATACATCCGAGTTGTTTGAGAATTGTACCATGACGGATGAAGCAGCCAGCTTCGCCGAAGTGTTAAAGCAGCAGATCGATATTTCGCTGGATCTGCTCGGGATCGCCAAGGAGTTGCAGGATGACGATTGGCGGGAAGCATTGATGATTCGTTTAAGACGGTTAAGCGAGCGATTGAAGCAGTACAATAAAAGAAAAGCTAATGTCGCACAAGAGCGCATGACCTGAGTTGACGTGGGAGGCAGTGTGAATGTTTCATTTGAAAGCCGTTCACCACATCGCATTGAATTGTAGTGATGTTGTGAAGGTAGCTCGTTTTTTTAAGGACATTTTGGAAGTCCCTATCCCGGAAGAGAACATGACGGAAGGAGCACCTGTCTACTTTCAAATTGGCACATACACACGGATCGGTCTTCATCCTCATGGCGGGGAAGCTGGGAAAGGCGGCGTAGGGCAAGTCGATCATCTAGCCTTCTCTGTGCAAAGCCGTGCTGAGCTGGACTATCTGGTTGATAAGCTGGAGGCAGAGAATATTTGCTATCGTGGCCCCATTACACAGCCTACTAGCTATAATTTGTATTTTGAGACACCCGATGGTCACCACCTTGAGGTGCGACTCGATAAAGACGAGTTTGATGAGTAGTGTTTCCGAAAAGCATCTGCGTAAAGCGGATGCTTTTTTGTTGTGGATGATTAATCTTCTTTACGTTTTAAGGGTATCGATGAACCAACAAAGCTAGTGAGAAGAAAAAGCACAGGGCTCGCAGACTGAACTACTACCCGTTAGATGGACACTTTGAAAAAAGTGACCGTCTAACGGTTTTTTGTGTTTTAATCATCATTAACGAGAAATGAGTGGGGATATGTTAGATGAGTAAAAACAGAATAAGTTTTACGGAACATGAGATACATATGTTAGAAAAAAATCAAAATGTACTTCGAGTAACAGGGAAAAACATCACGTATTCTCCTATGTTCAAATTTACCGCTGTACAGGCATATCGAGAGGGACAAACGCCGATTGAGATATTTCTTCAGGCAGGTTTCCCCTTAGAAATAATGGGTCGTCATACACCAAAAAAATGCTTACATCGATGGAGAAAAGTATGTACGACTTTTGGTGAAGCTGGATTAATTGAGGAGCGCAGAGGCAAGGGGAGCACCGGTAGAAAGTCAGAGGGAGAATTATCAGCAAAAGAAAAACTGAGACGTGCTGAAGCACGAATTAGGCTTCTGGAAGCAGAGAACGAACTTTTAAAAAAGCTAGAAGCGCTCGAAAGACAAACCAATAAGACGTTATCGTCTCCCGAGCGCTTTCAGCTTATTAGCATAGTTCTTCGTAAACATGGCTTGAAGCGTGTAACCCGTTATCTATGCCAGATTGCTGAAGTGAGCTCAAGTGGCTATTATCGCTGGTGTAGTGCTGAGGAACAGCGACAAATTCGAGAAGAAGCCGACGAACGAGACTTCCTGCTCATCAAGGAGCATTTCGAAACTCGAAAAGGGAGAGCAGGAGTGCTGGTCATTAAAATGAGATTGGAGCGAATGAACGGTGTCGTGATGAATCATAAAAAGATTCGTCGTCTTATGCAAAAGTTTAAGCTAGTCACTCTTATTCGGAAAGCGAATCCGTATCGAAAAATGGCCAAGGCTACTCAGGAACACCGCACATGCCCAAACCTACTTAAACGTCAGTTTGATCAAGGTATACCCGAGAAGGTTCTACTTACTGACATTACTTATTTGCGCTATGGTACTGGTCAATGGGCATATTTGTCTTGCGTAAAAGATGGGGCGACCAAACAGATTTTGGCACACTATCTGTCTTCGACATTGGAGTTATCACTAGTGAAACGGACACTAGACTTATTAATCAAACGATTGGACGGTAACGTCCATCCTGATGCTATTTTTCATTCGGATCAAGGAATGCACTACACTCATCTTACAACGAGGCGCCTTATTGCTGAGGCTGGTTTTAAGCAGTCGATGTCTCGCAAAGGTAACTGCTGGGACAACGCTTCAATGGAATCGTTCTTCGGTCATATGAAAGACGAACTCGAATATAAGGACTGTGTTTCACTTCAAGAGTTGCGTCAACGCGTCAACGAATATGTAACCTATTACAATTCAGAGCGTTATCAGTGGACATTAAAAAAGATGACTCCTGATGAAACCAGGAATCATCTCATTGCTGCTTAATTTGCAACAGGCTCTTTTTAAATACTGTCTATTTCTAGGGGAGTAGTTCAGACCTTGACAACGTCTCCCCAGTCGGAACTTAAAAAAGGGGACCACGCTTGTCGAACACTTCTTCCTTGAGAAACGTCCGCCCATAGGGTGGCTTTGGCTCGACGGTCCTCTTTTTGCAGTGGAGACGGACAGTAAATCCCCCCTTGCGGGCGTGTCAGAGTCGAAGAGACCTGTGCTTTTTCTTCTCCTCCACTATGTTGACTCAAAAATAATTCTCTAAAAATCTTTCTTACAATGTCGAGAAAAAGATAGCTACCCTGACAACAGCCGACAGTGACTCTCATGCCTCGCCAAAGGATTCGACCAAACAGGCCACGAACCCAATTGAGAAGAGAGGGGTGGCGTGCAGATGATCGGAATGGGCAGACTGCTTTTTGAACTGGGCGAAAGACTACAAGGAAAAGCACACCTGCAATTCATTACAGCAGGATGGGAGCGCAGGATCAGAATTGTAATGGATGATTCACCATCACAGTGGCAATTGACGATAGCAAAAGGAGTTGCATCCTGGGATGTATGGACAGAAGAGCAGCCTGCCGATCTGATTATCAGGGGAGCGGAGAAACAAATGCAGATGCTGTTTGGAGGTGATGAGCTCGTCTATGTTCTAGCCAAAGAAAAGGTGCACATAGCAGGGCCGTTGCGCGACCAATTGAAGCTCGATGCCATTTTGCGACTGACCTGTCGGTGAACTGTCCAATGGGCATTGTGATATAATAGGAAGAAACGGTTTTCGAGGAGGCGCTTTGATGTCTACGGTTATGTCGTTGCAACAAACGGTTGCCACACGTAAAGATGCTATTGCCGAAACATTCCGTCATCTGCATGAGAATCCGGAGATTAGCTGGAAGGAAGTAGAAACGACTCGTTATTTGGCGGAGCGCATGCGCGCCTTGGGACTGCGTGTTACGACTTTTGACGATTGTACAGGTTTAGTGGCTGAATGGGGCGAAGGGAAGCCAGTTATCGGCTTGCGCACAGATATCGATGCTCTGTGGCAGGAAGTGAACGGTGAGTGGCGTGCGAATCATTCCTGCGGCCATGACGCCCATATGACGTTGATTGTAGAAACGGTAGAAGCATTAGTTGCGGCTGGATATCAACCGCCGGGAACGTTAAAAATTTTGTTCCAACCTGCAGAAGAAAAAGGAACGGGAGCATTGAAGCTGGTGGAGAAGGGTGTCGTCGATGACATCGATTATTTGTACGGGGTTCACTTAAGACCGATTCAGGAGATGGCAAATGGAACGGCGGGACCCGCCATCTACAACGGTGCAGCCATGTTTCTCTACGGGGAAATCACAGGAGTCGCTGCGCACGGAGCGAGACCACATCTTGGAATCAATGCGATTGAAGTAGCGGGAGCGATTATTTCAGGTCTCGGTCAAGTACATATTAATCCGATGGTGCCTGCCACCGTCAAAATGACGATGCTGCAAGCCGGGGGAGAGAGCTACAATATTATTCCGGACAAAGCACGTTTTGCCCTCGATCTACGAGCGCAGACGAATCAAGCGATGGATGACCTGGTGAATCGAGTTCGTCAAATGATCGACGGAGTCGCGATGTCTTTTCAGGCACGCATAGAGGTAGAGGCCGGGTCGCGCATGGTAGCGGCAGAGGTCGATGAGCAAGCGAAGGCATTTATGGAGCAGGCGATTATAGATGTGCTCGGTCAAGAGAATTTGCGAGCGGCGCCTGTCAGTCCGGGAGCGGAGGATTTCCACTACTATACGGTGGAGCGTCCTCATATCAAGGCGACGATGCTGGCTCTCGGATGTGATTTGGTACCAGGGCTGCATCATCCGCTGATGCATTTTGAGCGCTCGGCATTGGAAAAGGGTGTGGCGATTTTGTGTCAGACGGTTGTGAAAACGTTTGAAAATACGTAAATCTTGATGCCTTGTGAGAGCAACACTAAGAGAGTAAACTCTTGGTGTTGCTCTTTTTGTGGGGAAATGTCTCTGCGTACCTCACGAATAGTCGATAGACTGGTTGGTTTGTGGACAAAATACTGCTGTTGGGGAATAATACGCATGAGGAGGGTTATTCACACATTCTCCATGAGAGATTATAAAATTATGTAGCTTATTTAGCTAAATGTGATATACTAATTACAAATCGAGCGACAATTAGAAAGTCACAATAAATGATACACATTTTGGGAAGGAGATCGTTCACACATGGAAACCAATACGGTTCAAAAGCTTACTGACATTCTTGGAGCTACGAAAGTGTATCATAACTTGCCTGTAGCTAATCTTGTTGAGATGGCAGTGAAGCGTGGCGAAGGGATTTTGACCGATAAGGGGGCGCTCAATGCGCTAACAGGGAAGTTTACCGGCCGTTCGCCAAAGGACAAATTTGTGGTGGACGAAGCTTCCGTACACGATAAAATCAACTGGGGTCCGGTTAACCAACCGATCAGTACTGAAAAATTCCAAGCACTTCAACAAGACGTGCTCCAATACTTACAATCCAAAGATGAATTGTTTGTCTTCGATGGCTTTGCGGGGGCAGATACGACCTATCGCCTGCCAATCCGCGTAGTAAACGAATTCGCATGGCATAACCTGTTTGCACGTCAGCTGTTCATCCGTCCGTCCGAAGAAGAACTGGCTACGCACGAATCAGAATTCACGGTTATCTATGCACCTAATTTCAAGGCAAATCCTGCGGTACACGGAACGAACTCCGAGACTTTCATCGTATTGAGCTTTGAGCAAAAGACAGTGTTGATCGGTGGCACTGAGTATGCTGGCGAAATGAAAAAGTCGATCTTCAGCGTAATGAACATGCTGCTTCCAGAGCGCAACGTACTCCCGATGCACTGCTCTGCAAACGTAGGCAAAGACGGAGACGTTTCCCTGTTCTTCGGATTGTCCGGTACAGGAAAAACAACGCTGTCTGCTGACCCGGACCGTTTCTTGATCGGTGACGATGAACACGGCTGGTCTGACAATGGCGTGTTCAATATCGAAGGCGGATGCTATGCAAAATGCGTCAAGCTGTCTGAAGAAGGCGAACCGCAAATCTGGAAGGCAATCCAGTTTGGTACCGTACTTGAAAATGTAGACGTAAACGAAGCGACTCGTGTAGCAGACTACGATAGCACCAAATATACAGAGAATACACGCGCTGCGTACCCAGTGGAAGCAATTCCGGGTGCTGTTATTCCAGGCGTGGGCGGGCAACCAAATGTCATCGTCTTTTTGACAGCCGATTCGTTCGGTGTATTGCCTCCAATCTCCAAGCTGAATAAAGAGCAAGCGATGTACCACTTCCTGTCTGGCTACACCAGCAAAATGGCAGGTACAGAGCGTGGCGTAACTGCTCCGCAAACAGAGTTTTCTACTTGCTTCGGTTCTCCATTCTTGCCACTGCATCCTGTCGTATATGCAGAAATGCTCGGTAAGAAGATTGACGAGCGCAAGGTTCAAGTATACCTAGTGAACACTGGTTGGACTGGTGGCCCGGTAGGTGTTGGACAACGTATGAAGCTGTCCTACACGCGTGCGATGGTAACAGCAGCATTGAACGGTGAGCTGGAAAAGGTAGACTATGTAGCTGATGAGATTTTCGGGGTACAAGTGCCGACATCTTGCCCGAACGTTCCTGCTGAAGTTCTGCAACCACGCAATACATGGGCAAACAAGGAAGATTACGACAAGCAAGCAGCTGATCTGGCTGCACGCTTCATCGAAAACTTCGAGAAGAAATTCCCGAATGCAGCAGATATTGCAAATGCGGGCCCAAAAGTAAAGTAATCGAACAGGAAAGAAACGGGTAGACGATAAGGTCTATCCGTTTTTTCTTCGTGAAAACAGAAAAAACCGTCAACTTATGACCGACGGTTTTGAGCTTATCCGTTACTTGTTGCCATCGAATACTTTCGAAGTATGGATTGGTACAACTTTTCCATTTGACTGTCGGAATAGAGTCAGGTAAGCTTCCGAAGGGACCCCTTCCATAGAGTAATAGCGATACATAAGTTTCTTGTTACTCTTTTTCAAAATGATCCTTCCATTTCGAGTTATCCATTGGTGTTTTTTACAAAAAGCACCTGCAATTTGGACGGAAATGTATGCCCAAAAGTTACTAAGGGAAAAATGCTGCGGAGGCAAGAATATTTAGGAAGGATTTATGCGCAAAAACAGACTTTCTAAATATAATGATATAAAAAATACAGATATGTTTCATTCCTTGATTTATAATTATTCTTATTATAAGATAGTTATTGAGAATGGATTGAGAATTTACCAACTCACTTTTGACGTGTATGGAGGGAATTCAGATGACAGCAGTACCGCATTTGCAAATAAAAAACCTTCGCGCCAAGATCGAGGACAAAGAGATCCTCAAAGGCCTGAATTTGGAGATCAAGGGCGGCGAAGTGCACGCGATCATGGGACCAAATGGTACCGGTAAATCGACATTGGCATCCACGCTGATGGGTCACCCAAAATATGAGGTAACCGATGGCGAAGTGCTAATCAATGACGAAGACTTGTTGGAAATGGCAGTAGACGAGCGCGCACGTGCAGGTCTGTTCCTGGCGATGCAATACCCGTCCGAAATCAGCGGTGTAACCAACTCTGACTTCCTGCGTTCCGCAATCAACGCGCGCCGTGGCGAAGGAAACGAAATCTCCCTGATGAAATTCATCCGTGAGATGGACAAAAAAATGAACACGCTGGAAATGGATGAGTCTTTCTCCCACCGTTACCTGAACGAAGGTTTCTCCGGTGGTGAGAAAAAGCGTAACGAGATTCTGCAAATGATGCTCTTGGAGCCAGCTATCTGTATTTTGGATGAGATCGACTCCGGTTTGGACATCGACGCATTGAAAATCGTAGCGAACGGTGTAAACGAAATGCGCTCCGCAGACCGCGGATTCTTGATTATTACGCACTACCAGCGTTTGCTGAACTATGTAAAGCCTGACTTCGTACACGTCATGATGCAAGGTCGTATCGTGAAGTCCGGTGGTCCTGAGCTGGCTGAACGCCTGGAGGCAGAAGGCTACGATTGGATCAAGGAAGAGCTCGGCATCGAGGACGAAACCGTAAACGCCAACGTGTAGGATGAAGGAGGCAGCAGTGAAATGAGTGTGGATGTACAGCTACGCTTCGATTCCGAGGCGATCACCCAGTACTCCAAAGCTAATCAGGAGCCTGCCTGGTTCCTGGAAAAGCGCCTCGCTGGACTGAAGGCGGCGGGAGAGCTGGCGCTCCCTGCCTTGGAGAAAACGAAGATTGATAAATGGAATACCGTTGATTTCGATCCGTTCCAAACCACTACAAAGGTGGCAGCGGCGAATGAACTCAGCGATTTGGTAAAAGCACAAATCGATGTCGACAGCGTGAAAAACCTGTTGGTACAAAAAAATGCTTCTACCGTTTTTCAAGCAGTATCCGATGAGTTGAAGGCTCAAGGCGTGATCTTCACGACCTTTGCTGATGCTCTGCAAACACATGGCGATCTCGTGCAAAAGTATTTGCTGAACGTGATCGCACTTGATGAGCACAAGCTGACTGCGCTTCATACAGCAGTAGTGAATGGTGGCGTTTTCCTCTACGTTCCGAAAAACGTGGAAGTAGATGTTCCTCTGCAAGCTGTGTATGAAATCGCAGGCGACAACGCTCTGTTGGCTCCACATGTTTTGATCGTGGCAGAAGCGAACAGCAAAGTAACCTACGTGGATACTTATGTATCTGGCGAAGGCAAAAGCATGGTTGCGAACAGCCTAGTTGAAGTATATGTAGGCGCGGGCGCATCTGTGCAAGTAGCTTCTGTACGTTCACTGTCTGTAGACGTTCACGACTACAGCTTCCGTCGTGCAACTGTTGAGCGCGATGGAAAAATGGAATGGATTTTGGGTGAGATGAACGATGGCAACACCGTTGCTAACAACACCACTATCCTCAAGGGAACTGCTTCGATTGCAGAGACCAAATCCATTTCTGTAGGTACTGGTTCCCAACGCCAAAACCTCACTTCCCAAGTTCAGCATATCGGCACGCACACAGAGTCTGACATGGTGAGCAAGGCTGTTATGACGGATGAAGCAGTGAGTATCCTAAACGGTATCACGAAAATCGAAAAAGGCGCTGAAAAGGCAAACGGCGTACAGGCGGAAAACATCCTGATGCTGAGCGATAAATCTCGCGGTGATGCCAACCCGATCCTGTTGATCGATGAGGATGACGTTAAAGCGGGTCACGCAGCTTCGGTAGGACGTTTTAGTGAAGAGTCTATCTTCTACTTGATGTCTCGTGGTATTTCCCGTCAAGGCGCAGAACGTCTGATTATTCTCGGCTTCCTGGAGCCAGTTGTCGCTGAGATTCCAGTAGAAGAAGTGAAAAACAGACTCCGTCAGGCGCTTGAAAGGAAGTTAGGCTAATGAACGCCAAGGAGCTTCGGAAATATTTTCCCATCCTACACCAAGAAGTAAACGGACATCCGCTCGTTTATTTGGATAATGGTGCAACCTCTCAAAAACCGGTTCAGGTTATCGAGGCGATGGATAAATACTACAGGGAGTATAACTCCAATGTGCACCGTGGCGTGCACACCTTGGGTAACATGGCGACAGACGGGTACGAAGGCGCGCGTGAAAAAGTACGCGCCTTCATCAACGCCCGTGAAGCCGCAGAAATCGTCTTTACGCGTGGTACGACCTCTGCTTGTAATACGGTAGCGTACGGCTATGCTCGCAAGTACCTGGGGCCGGGAGATGAAATCGTGACCACATTGGTGGAGCATCACGCCAATTTCATTCCATGGCAGCAGGCAGCCAAGGCGACCGGAGCGACCTTTAAGTTCATTCCGTTGGCAGAGGACGGAACCGTTACTCTGGAAGCGGTCAAGGAAACGATTACGGACAATACCAAGATCGTTGCCATTCACCATGTTTCCAACGTATTGGGGGATACTACCCCAATCAAGGAAATTGCTCAAATCGCCCATCAGCATGGCGCACTTTTGTTTGTTGACGGAGCACAGGGTGCTCCACACAAGAAAATCGACGTCCAGGATTTGGATTGCGATTTTTATACGTTTTCGGCGCACAAGATGGCTGGCCCGACAGGCGTAGGTGTCCTGTACGGCAAGCGTGAAGTGCTGGAGCGTGTGGAGCCGATGGAGTTCGGCGGAGAAATGATCGACTATGTGGATATGTACGATTCCACGTGGAAGGAGCTTCCTTGGAAATTTGAAGGAGGAACTCCGATCATCGCAGGAGCTATCGGATTGGGAGCAGCGATCGACTTTTTGGAAGAGATCGGTATGGACAATATCGAGCGTCATGAAAAACATCTCGTCAAGTACGCGATGGAACAAATGCGCGAGATCGAAGGATTGAAGATTTACGGCCCACAGCAGGACCGCAGCTGTTTAATTACATTCAACCTGGATACAGTACATCCGCATGACCTGGCGACGGTGCTGGACAGTTACGGAATCGCAGTTCGTGCCGGTCATCACTGCGCACAACCGCTGATGCGTTGGCTGAATGTGACGGCTACCGCTCGGGCAAGCTTCTACCTGTACAACACAGAAGAAGAAGTAGATGTGCTGATCGCGGGCTTGAAGAAGACGAAGGAGTATTTCGGCAATGTCTTCTCTTGATGATTTATACCGCCGCGTCATTATGGATCACTACCAGAAACCGCGCAACCGCGGCAAGCTGGAAGAATCCGACGGACTCATTGTGAATTTGAATAACCCGACCTGTGGCGACAGCATCTCGCTCTCCTTGAAAGTGGAGGATGGCAAAGTGGTGGACGCGAAGTTTCTCGGTGAAGGCTGCTCAATCAGTATGTCATCTGCATCCATGATGACGGATGCTGTCAAAGGCAAGCCAGTAGCAGAAGCACTGGAGCTGTCGCAAAAATTCTCTGATATGATGCAAGGCAAAGAAATCGATGACTCGATTGATCTTGGTGATATCGAAGCTTTATCTGGCGTAGCCAAGTTCCCAGCGCGAATCAAGTGTGCGACATTGGCTTGGAAAGCATTGGAGCAAGGTGTCAAACAGGCGGAGCAGGAATAGAGTGATAGGTTAGGGACATGAACACGAAGGAGTGAGCAACGATGGCTGTTAAAGGCCCAGAAATACAGGAGTATCAGTACGGCTTTCACGATAAGGACGTTTCTGTATTCCGTACCAAAAAGGGTTTGACTCGCGAGATCGTCGAAGAAATTTCGAAGATCAAGGATGAGCCAGCATGGATGCTGGAATTCCGTCTAAAAGCATTGGACATCTTCAACAGCATGCCGATGCCAAAATGGGGCGGCGATCTGGACGACCTCGATTTTGACAGCATCACCTACTACGTAAAGCCTTCTGAAAAGCAAGGCCGTAGCTGGGATGAGGTGCCGGAAGAAATCAAGGCAACCTTTGACAAGCTGGGTATTCCAGAAGCAGAGCAAAAGTTCCTCGCAGGTGTATCTGCTCAGTATGAATCTGAGGTAGTTTACCACAACATGCAGGAAGACCTTGAAAAACTGGGCGTTCTCTTCTGCGACATGGATTCTGCGGTGAAGCTTCACCCAGAAATCGTGAAAGAATACTTCGCGACAGTGATTCCTCCAGCAGACAACAAGTTTTCTGCACTGAACTCGGCAGTATGGTCCGGTGGTTCCTTCATTTACGTTCCAAAAGGCGTAAAAGTGGAAACTCCGCTGCAAGCGTACTTCCGCATCAACTCCGAGAACATGGGTCAATTCGAGCGTACGTTGATCATCGCCGATGAAGATTCCTTCGTTCACTATGTAGAGGGCTGTACAGCTCCAATCTACAGCACGGATTCCTTGCACTCCGCTGTTGTAGAAATCATCGTAAAAGAACGCGCTCGCTGCCGTTACACCACGATCCAAAACTGGTCCAACAACGTATACAACCTCGTTACAAAACGTGCTGTTGCATACGCGGATGCGAACATGGAATGGATCGATGGTAACATCGGTTCCAAGCTGACGATGAAATACCCAGCTGTTATCATGAAAGGACCTCGCGCGAAAGGTACTGTTCTTTCCATTGCAGTAGCAGGAAAAGGACAACACCAAGACGCAGGTGCGAAAATGATTCACCTGGCGCCAGATTGCACATCGACGATCATTTCCAAGTCGATTTCCCGTGATGGCGGAAAAGTAACCTACCGTGGTCTGTCGCAGTTTGGACGCAAGTCGGAAGGCTCCAAGTCCAATATCAAGTGCGATACGCTGATTCTGGATAAACTGTCCACGTCTGACACGATCCCGTACAACGAGATCATGAACGACAGCATCACGCTTGAGCACGAGGCGACTGTATCCAAGGTATCCGAGGATCAACTCTTCTACCTGATGAGCCGCGGTTTGTCAGAAGCAGAAGCAACTGAGATGATCGTAATGGGCTTCATCGAGCCATTCACAAAAGAATTGCCGATGGAGTACGCGGTAGAGATGAACCGTCTCATTAAATTCGAGATGGAAGGCAGTATCGGATAATTGTCTCGATATCGTGTAAAAACGTGTCTGATTCGTTCAGACACGTTTTTTTGTGCCCTTGCTTTATGAGGGAAAACGAATAATCTGACGGTATGGTCAAGACCTCGTAGACAGTTAGAAAGACCCCGGCCGCCAGTCAGGCAGCAAACTGACGCCTAAATTCACTAGGTGTCAGTTTTTAGTATTAGTTGATAGTACTTTTGTAAAAAGAGTAACTCTCTAGTTAGTTTTCCCGACTAGAGAGTTACTCCTATTTAAAAGTTATTATTGTTGTAGTGGGTTTTCGTCGTCTTTATGAGTTTCTATTATGTCGACCATCTTATTTAATTGGATTTTTTCCCTTTTATTGTCAACCTTATCGTTTTTAACTTTAAATTTTCCTTGGTAGGAACCCACTACTGCATAGTGATCAGTAGACTTTGTTTTGTTAGCTGGTGAATCATCAACATTTAGAAATAGGAGGACTTTCTCGTTATCAGTGAATTCTGGTGCGTTTTCCATATCCATAATTATTTTTTCCGTTTCTCCACCGTAAACGCGAACTACGACTTTGTCTAATTCTTCACCTTTATGCGTTTTGTTTACTTTTATTGTGATATCTCGATAAATTGCATCCGCATCCTCAATCACTTCTGGCTCATTTCCATCCTCTGTATTCCATTTTGGCTGTGTAATGTCATTAATATTACCCTCAATGATTAAGGAACTTGCTGCAGCCATTTCCTCAGGTGATAATTCGATTAACGTACCTTCAATACGAATTGTTGACTTGGTTGCATTATATGTGTCGTAAACCACATAACCAAGCCCAAAAGCTAAAATCATAGAAGAAGCAATTATTCCGCTTTTCATGTTCATTTTCATTATTTTTACCTCCATGTTATTTTTAATCTTAGATGCTATTTTGAGTGGTTAATCACATAAGCATCTTTATCATATTTAGAGAGTGGAATTTTTACTTGATCCTTATTTAAAGTTGCATACATAACAGCCGGCTTATCTGCTAAATGACCAATCCCAAGGGCATGTCCCATTTCGTGAGTCATGATGGTTCGTAGGTGGTATGTATTTGAATCAGGTTTAGATCCGGTTGAATAGGCAAAAGATTCGTTGACTACTATATCTGCTTCGATAACATAGTCAAAACCATTGATATAAGCTCTTGTTTCGGCAAGTTTACCACTAGTAGTCCCAAGAGAGGCTGTATAGATTATGTTTATCTCATCATTTTTAGAAGAAGCAATGTCTGTTCTTGCAGGGCTTTCCTTTAGATAATATACGGGATCATCAACATTGTTCCATTGGTTATCAGCTGTTATAATCGCAGTTCTCTCACTTTTAGTGATTGATTTATCTAATGTGTATTCATAATCCTTATTAGGGTCCCACTTTGCAAATGCAACATCAGCATTACTTGCTTTTGCAAAACCATAACCCAAAGCAAAAAAAGCTCCTAAACACGATGTTAACAAGATTGATTTCTTAAACAATTTCATGATAACTCTCCTTTTTAATATAATAAAAATAGCACAATATAAAATATACCAATATTACCAATTTATGTAAATACCTATATATCAGCTTGTATATATAATTTTTTACATATGTATTTGAAGGTTAGCCGAAACAAAAGCTGATAAAAGACAAGTGGTGCAATGAAGTAGTCGACAAGTTTTTCACCAAGGACGAACTCGCAAAATACATTGGAAAATTTGTGAAGGTGGAGTAAAAAAGAAAAGTCCTAGAACATAATTTTTGGACTCTCTAACGTACAGATTTTGTGCCGACTCCAGATGAAAAGTAATAAATTGTGTTTGACGAGTCAACATCTCTGAGATAGCGCAAATCAACGTTTTCCTTATTCGATACAACGCTATGAAATTAATCTGTATTCAAATTCGAGATGGAAGGTTCCATCGGATAAGCGTTTTTGTAACGTGTAAAAACGTGTCTGATTCGTTCAGACACGTTTTTTTTGTGCCCTTGCTTTATGAGGGAAAACGCATAAGCCCGCTGACGGTAATCCGCCAGAGGACTATTTCTACAAGGACAAACCAAATTTCCATAATAAGATCATAAATAACCCCATCGGAATGACCCAAAGTAAAGGAATGGCATTGAGGGCGTAACTCGTTTTGAATCGTAACTTGTGATAGCAGTACCAGCTGCCCAACGCTGAGGCAAGTAGTACAAGCGGATACGATAGGATCGTATAGAACACCCCTGGCGCTCCAGTATCATATTCATCTTCAGGTAGTAGCACAATGGTAAAAAAAACAGAAATTGCCCAAGCCAATAAGAAAATGGCATAGATGCTTTGGCTAATAGAAAGGACGAGACAAGCTGTCTTGTTTTTCATAAGTGCCTGGTTCCTCCTAAAAAGTGGAATTACTAATAAACAAGACGAGAGGAGATAGAAAAAGTAACAATAACAATTGGTTAGATATCAAGGTCACCCGTCCTCCCATTAGAAGGCGGGTTTTTTGCTTGTTATCATTTTCATGTTATTCCGTTCGTCTACCTTGCAAAGTACCTTACCAATTAAGTAAATTAAGCTAATACCAATCGTGTTCGTAATAAACACCGATAATAATGACCGAGGAAATACGAGTGTTGCTGATCGCAATAGTTATAGCTGATAGAGGGAGGATCAACCATGAAGGTTTTAGTAGTAGAAGATGACAAGACCATTGCAGAGGGTTTGCACTATTCGCTTTCCAGTGAGGGCTATGAAGTAGTTCTATGCGAAGGAAAACAAACTGCACTCGAAGCAATTAAACAGCAACGTTTTGATCTATATTTACTCGATCTGACTTTGCCAGATGGTAATGGCTATGAGATTTGCGAATATGTAAAAGAAAATCAGGATGCCCCCGTCATCTTCTTGACGGCGTGTGATGATGAAATCAATGTGGTTCGGGGGTTAGATATGGGAGCAGACGACTATATCACAAAGCCGTTTCGTATTCGGGAGCTAATCAGCCGAATGAAATCATCCCTTCGACATTACCAAAAAGAGCCCAACCTGTCTGACAAAGTGAGGATTGGAAATGTAGTCGTAAATACAAAGCTGGCTAAAGTGTACAAAGGAACCGAGGAAGTGATGCTGACTGCTTTAGAATACCGGTTACTGTTGGCATTCATAAATAATAGAGGGCAAGTTCTGTCCAGAAATCAGTTGTTAGAGGGTATTTGGGATCTAGATGGTAACTTTATCAATGACAATACCCTATCGGTTTACATTAAGCGGCTTCGAGAAAAGTTGGAGGATGATAGCCAGAATCCCAAAGTGATAGAAACCGTTCGCGGTCTTGGCTATCGAATGAGTGGAAGTCATGTTTAAAAATAAAGAAATACAGAAGCTATGTATGTATAGCCTTGTTATTTCCATCATGGGGATCACAATTCTTTGGATGATCGACTGGAAAGCGGGGATTGTGGGAGTTGCTATGGTATTTCTGATCCTTTCCACTTTTTTCGTGTTTACCCGCAAACGTTATCAGGACATCAGTAAGCTCGCTTATTATTTGGCTTCTGTCTATTCAGGTCAACCCACGATGGATATTAGGGATAACGTTGAGGGTGAATTGAGCATTTTGAAAAATGATATTTATAAAGTCACATTAACATTGTCCGAGCAGTCTACTCATCTGAAAAAGGAAAAAAAGTACTTGGCAGATACTCTTTCGAACATCTCCCATCAATTAAAAACGCCACTTACCTCCATGTTTGTCATGGCTGATTTGTTAAACAACCCGAGTCTGCCAAAAGATAAGAGGGAGGAGTTCTTGGGCAAGATTATCAATCAGTTGAAGCGTATTGAATGGCTCGTGACTTCATTGCTCAAGCTGTCCAAAATCGAAGTGCAGAGCGTTATTTTCAAGAAGGAACTCGTATCTGTCAAAAAAATGATAAACAAGGCATTAGAACCGCTCCTTGTCCCGATGGAATTAAAAAATCAGGAGCTTTCTTTTTCCTGTAAAGAAGACCTTTTCGTGTATGGAGATGAAAACTGGACGGTAGAAGCCATTTTGAACGTAATGAAAAACGGGATTGAGCATACGCCAGTTGGGGGACGTATTGCCATTTCGTGTGAGGAAACACCCTTGTATACACAAATTGTCATTTCCGACAGTGGCGAGGGGATTAGCCCGGAAGATGCTCCACACATTTTTGAACGATTTTATAAAGGGAAGAATGCGGGAGCGGATAGTATTGGAATAGGGCTAGCCATGTCTAAAACAATCTTGCAAAGTCAAAACGCCGGTGTGTTTATGGAAAGCCAGATGGGTGTAGGCACAACATTCAAAATCAAATTTTACAAGCAAATCATTTAGATGACAAAATTGTAAGAATGAATGTCACCGACGAGACATGTTTGGCAGCTATTCTAAACGTAATAACTTATCTGGGAGGATCATGATGGAGATTTTGCGAGTAGAGAACCTGTCAAAAACGTATGGTGATGGCGAAACAGCTGTTACTGCACTGAACGATATCTCATTTTCCGTACAAAAGGGGGAGTTTGTGGCGATCATTGGGCCCTCTGGTTCAGGTAAGTCTACCCTTTTGCATATTCTGGGGGGCGTTGATACCCCCACATCCGGTAAAGTGATCGTTGACCAGACTGATATGTACGCGATGGATGAAACGGCACTGGCCATCTTCAGACGCAGACAGATTGGTCTTATCTATCAATTCTACAATTTGATCCCTGTCCTTACTGTAGAAGAAAATATTACCCTGCCATTGCTGTTGGACGGTAGAGAAGTAAATCAAGATATCTTTTCCGGTATCGTAGAGACTTTAGGCCTTCAACAGCGATTAAAGCATCTGCCAAACCAGCTTTCTGGAGGACAGCAGCAGCGTGCGTCTATTGGCCGTGCCTTGATTAGCAGTCCCGCCATTGTATTGGCTGACGAGCCTACGGGGAATCTGGACAGCAAAAACAGTGCTGAGATTGTGAAGCTCTTGAAAAAATTACACAAAGAACGGCATCAAACTCTGATTGTTATTACACATGACGAAAACATTGCCCTGCAAGCGGACCGTATTATTGGCATTTCGGATGGCAGGATTTCTAGAGATGAGGTGATTCGGCGATGAATATCGTAAATCAGCTCACCTTACGTTATATGAAGAAGAATAAGAGCCGTACCCTTGTGACAATCATTGGGGTTGTCATTTCTGTCGCAATGCTTACAGCAGTATTTTCGATTAGTAGTTCTTTCATGGATATGATGCAAAGAAACGCGATTACCTACTCTGGTAAATGGCAGGCAGCTTTTCTCAATGTTTCAGGAGAAGATGTTGCAATTATTACAAATATGGAAGCCATTGAAAGATACGATATTGACCAGAAGCTCGGATTTGCACGACTTTCTAACTCTCCAAACAGCGTGAAGCCCTATTTGTATATTACGGGACACAGTAATCACGATGTAGTAGGGGTGAGCCTAATTGATGGGCGGTTGCCTCAGAATGAAAATGAACTGGCACTTTCATCGGAGTATCTTCGAACCGCAGGTGTAAGCTTGAAGGTTGGAGATGTAGTCACTTTAAATTTTGGTGATCGTAGCTTGAATGTAGATGGGCAGAGCGAGACGTTGGGCAACAATGATGTCTACCAATCAAAGGAAGTCTTTACGCCTACAAAGACGAAAACATACACGATTACCGGGATTGTTCAAGCACCAGATAAAGAGCAGGAAGTAATGGCTGCATACCGTGCATTTAGCGGTCTTTCCGAGGGGGATTTAGAGGAGGGTTCTCCCTACACGGTAAGCGTTGAATATAAGGATTTTAAAGGTTTAGGGAATGACATTTACGAAACGAGTGACGCGATTGCTAGTAAGGTAAGCGGAGTAAAGGATCAAGTTAAATCGAATGGAGTAAAAATCAAGTACAATCGGGACCTGTTGCTTTATTCCGGGATTTCGAACGATTCCCACTTTCTTAACACGATGTACCTGGCAGTTCTTTCTGTTGGAATTATCATTCTGATTGGATCTGTCTCACTCATCTACAACGCGTTTGCGATCTCGCTTTCAGAGCGTAGTCGCACTTTAGGGATGTTATCTAGCGTAGGGGCAACCAAACAACAAAAAAGGGCTTCTGTATTTTTTGAAGCTGCTGTAATCGGGGGCATAGCGATTCCAGCTGGGTTGTTTTTTGGGTCCATTGGCATTGGTGTTACTCTCCATTTGCTCAATCCATTCATTCAAAAAATGCTTTTCGTTAGTGAACCGATACGTTTGGTGATAGAGCCGTACAGTATGATTGCGGTCGTTTTGTTTTCCATTTTGACATTGCTCATTTCTGCATGGTTACCAGCAGTGCGGGCATCGAAAATTACACCGATAACTGCAATCCGCCAGACAAAGGATATCGAGATAAAAGGAAAAGATGTTCGTACATCCAATATGACCCGGAAGTTGTTTGGATTTGAAGCGGAACTAGGATTAAAAAATCTGAAAAGGAATAAACATCACTATCGCTCAACTGTCTTTTCTCTTGCGATCAGTGTCATCCTGTACCTAGCAGCTTCTTCCTTTTCGTTGTATATGGATAAGTCCTATAATATGGCACAAGCACCGCTACCATATGATTTATCAGTAAACGCAAGGGGAGCCGATCTGGAAAGGGTAAGGTCATTAACAAATGAATTGATGTCTGTTCAAAACGCAACAACAAAAGTGAAGACCCAACTTATCGGTGCTGATCTAATCCTCAACGAAAACGAGGTCACCACAGACATCTCCAGTCGCCATACTCTTAATCCTGATAGGCAATACTTCATGTCTGCAAACATTGTTTCTCTTGATGAGGCCTCTTTTGCAGCGTACCTGCAATCCGCGGGGATTGATGCAAAGAAATTGGAAGGTGACGAGATTTCTGCCATACTTGTCAATCGGTTCACCTTGAAAGAAGAACATAATTTTACAGATATCTCTCAACTAACAGTCCAAGAGGGATCAGAACTACCTCTTACTTTGATTAAAGGAGCTAAAGTCCGAATTGCTTCTATCACGGATAAACGTCCACCTTTTATGCTACGATACCAGGAAGATGCTTTTACGGTGACATTTGTTGTTTCTGAACGAGGCTTTGACAAGCTACGAGAACGAGGTAACGCTATGCTGTCTGAGCAAATTACCAGCGAGGTTCAATTTACAACAGAGCAGTCTGCGGCATTGGAAAATGAAATAAACCCGATTATTAACGAATATCCAGATGTACATGTCTATACGACCAATCTGATTGAGGAGCGTCAGGATGCAATGAATCGCGCCACAGTCACATCCGTATTCCTTTATGGGTTTGTGGTTCTCATCGGACTCATTTGTATGGCAAATATTATCAACACGATTTCCACAGGGATGGCCTTGAGAAAACGTGAATTTGCGATGTTGGCTTCCATTGGTATGACGCCAAAGGGCATGAAGAAAATGCTACGTTTCGAGGGATTCTTTTACGGAATGAAGTCGCTAATTTACGGTTTACCGATTAGTTTATGCGTAATGTTTTTCATCTACAAGAGCCTTAGCCGTAATTTTGAATTCGCTTTTACGGTGCCTTGGGCGGATCTTATCATTGCAGGGGTAGGTGTGTTTTTTATTGTGGGGACGACGATCTTTTATGCAAATAGAAAATACAAAGAATACAGTATCGTTAACTCGTTGAAGAACGAAAACATTTGATCGAAGCATGGAGTTCGAGATAGAAGGTTCAATCGGATAATTGTTTTGTAACGTGTAAATACGTGTCTGATTCGTTCAGATACGTATTTTTTATTACATAGTGGACCAAGCACAGCGAGGAAAAAATGAAAACCCGACCATGAGATCGGGCAAAGGAAATCCTTCTATGAAGCTATCCAATCGATGACAAACGCAATGGACATAACTGCGATGTAAGTGTATTCCTGACAATCCCCCAAAAAATGATGAATGTGAACAGTACATACAGCCATCTTTTACGAAGTGACTGGGAATTTACGATAAAACCCCAACTAATTAGGGGGAGTGTTATCAATAGGATTGATACGAAGTCGGTCATGCGGAATTCACTCCTTCACGTTTTATTACGTAAATGGGGAATGTTGGTTACTCAATAAAAGGGGTGCACTCCAGGGATAACCGGGGGCTTTTTGCGCGTGTTCAAACATGTACATTCACCCCGCACAATGATAAAATTTCGTATATACAAGATAACGCTACCTACCGTCAACGAAGTATGCCTACGTATCCAGGCATGCTTTTTTCGGGCGAGCACAAGCCTTTTACAAATGCGCTGTTGCCCTTCTATGAATAGGTAGCTGTAAAGGTTTTCATACTTACTGGAGCGGGGTTGCACATATGATAGTGGTAAAGCAATTAATGGATCATTGCCACTGCTTTTTTGGGAGTCAAGGGGATCTGTATCAATCTGAGGATGCGGATATCCTGATTGCCGTCTATCCGGCTACGCGCAAGCGAGGATGGTGGACGTACGCCACGCTTGAGCTGCACGAGATGGGGGCTACAGAGTACCTCGCCTATTCCTATCAGTTTGAGCAGAGAATGATCACGCATTTGGCAAGAATAGCAGCCCAGGTAATTCGTCAGTGGGAGAGTCAATCTACCCGCTTGGAGTCTGGGAGCGTCTTTTCGCTCGAGGATACAATCGTGGAAAAATCGGTTTTGAATCATATGGTACTGACCCCTGCCTATTATGAAGAGGCTGGACTTGAATATTATACAAACGGCAAGGACGTAATCAGGTTCATGATGCTTCATGCCATCGCGGATTCTGAAGCAAAGTTTTTGGAACAATATGGACTTATGGCATTACAGGAATGGTTAGCGCACTCCGGTGTCGATTCCCTGAATGTTACGCGTACGCCTGCCATCTGAGAAGGGAGCGAGCGAAATGTCAGCGATTCGCTTGAGAGTCACCGTAGTAGTTGAACACGAAGGGAAAGTCCTCCTCATCCGTGAGCAGACACAACGAGGCATCTTTTACAACCTGCCAGGGGGAATCGTAGAATATTTAGAGGCGATTCCAGACGCGGCGAAAAGAGAAGTGATGGAAGAGACCGGACTCCTCGTGGAAATGGAGCGATTGATCTGGATAGACGATCGGATCGATCAGGAAGGGAACGGAAAGCATACAGTTGGAGTAGGAGTTCTGGCGAAGCTCGTCGGTGAAGAGACAAACCCAACGCCAGGTGGTATCGTCGATGAAGAAATCGAATGGGCTGGCTGGGTCACGCTAGACGAGTGGAAACAACTGCCGAACGACCACAAAACACGCCCGGATCAAGTCAAGCAAGTCTTGTCTGATCCCACTTATCAACCGATGTACTTGGGAAATATGCTGAGCCGAGCAGAATAAAAACAAGAAACACCGCCCTTTTCCTAGCGAAGAGGAGCGGTGTTTCTTTTCTTACGCTTTTTGCTGTACGGAAGCTTTTCTTCCTTTTGCGACAGCCAACACGACGATGACAGCGGAGAGAACAGCACCGAGTGTCAATGGCTCTGACAGGAGGAGCCAGGCTGCGAGGATTGATAAAAAGGGTTGAAGGTATTGAATTTGACTGACCTTGGAGACACCGCCGATTGCCAGGCCGTGATACCAGGCGAAAAAACCGAGAAACATACTGATTACACTAATATAGCCAAAACCGAGCCAGACAGGCAAAGTGGCTTGTTTTAAGTCAGTAAGCAAAGGACCTGTGAGCGGAACAACGAGAAACGGAAAGGCAAAGATCAACGACCAACTGATGACCTGCCAACCCCCCATTGTCTTGGAGAGCTCACCGCCGACAGCGTATCCGATAGCCGCACTGATGACCGCCCCG
This sequence comes from Brevibacillus schisleri, assembly GCF_055685845.1. Lineage (NCBI taxonomy): Bacteria > Bacillati > Bacillota > Bacilli > Caryophanales > Paenibacillaceae > Brevibacillus > Brevibacillus schisleri. Next base: position 5,472,078 of record NZ_JBVNDM010000001.1, on the reverse strand, counting down.
AGCAAGGCGAGATCCGCCCATTGAAGGGCACCAAAGCCAGAGCTGATCGCGTAGGCGATAATCGTCACACAGGCGATCACACTAGAAGTCCAATACTTCCGGGTGGGGCGTTCTCCTGAAAAAAATATCGCTGCGCCAGCTGTGGCCAATGGCAATAGTGCGATGATGACTGCGCCATGCGTAGCGGGTACTCTCTCCATCGCCCACGACGAGAAAAACGGGAAGCCTGCTACTACTCCGGCGGATACGAGAAACAGTTTCTTGGTCTCTTGCCAGGTAGGAAACGGTACTCGTTTTAGTAGGAGCACCAAAGCAGCCAGTACAGCCGCGATCAACGCTCGTCCCAGCCCTGCCGAGAGGGGAGAGAGTACGGTAACAACCATCTTCGTTACAGGCAAGGTCAAGCTGAAGCTAAGCACCCCGATGAAGCCATACAGCAAGCCCATTTTCTCTGTATGCAGCTGGTCAGGAGTGATTGGCTGCTCTTTTTGTAGGACTTGCTTCTCGATAGGAAGCTGTGTGCTCATCCGAATCCCATCCTTTATCGAATAAAAGTTTGTGTTGTTTCATCTTAGAGGCGACCGAGTATAAACGGTAGAGCCAATTGGCAGCAGGACCAGTAAGCCAATTTGTCGAAAGGGAGGAAAATGAAAACAGGAAGTGTGGAGGACGGATCAGGATGGAATGGAAGCCGGACAAAGATGCGGGAGTTCCGATCTATATACAAATCGCCAAAGAGCTGGAACGACAGATTGTGCTAGGAGTGCTGTCACCGGGTACATCTCTTCCGCCGGAAAGAGTGTTGGCACGACGCTTTGGCGTCAATCGTGGGACGGTATCGGCAGCGTACGAAGAATTGCGGGCAAAAGGTATTTTACAATCGTGGCAAGGGAGCGGGACTTGGGTCAGTCGTGATCTGTGGGGCGTCAAACAAATGCCAAACTGGTACACCTACACGAATGGCGGGGCATTCTTGCCAGCCTATCCACTCGCGAAACGCATTCAGGATGCATGCTTCGATACCTCGATCATCAATCTGGCAAAGGCAGAATTGGCAACGACGATGATCCCGTCTTTGATATCAACGACGCCGGGGGAAGAAAACGAGATCAGGCTTGAGCTGGGCTACGCGCATCCAAAGGGGGAGCCACGTCTGCGTGAGGCACTGGCTGTGCATCTGCAAGAAAACTACGGCATTCACGCTTCCCCCGATGAAATTTTGGTGACGTCAGGAGCGCAGCAGGCATTGCATCTCATTACACTGTGTCTCTTGAATCCCGGAGATGCAATTGCAATGGAGGGACCCTCTTATTCGTATTCCTTGCCCTTATTCAGTTCAGCTGGGCTGCGTTTATTTCGCTTGCCGATGGATGAGGACGGAATTGTACCCGAGGCTGTCTACGAATTGCAGCGGGAGCATCGTATTCGCATGGTTTTCGTCAACCCGACCTATCATAATCCAACCGGGACGATTTTAAGCAAGGCACGGCGATCCGAGCTGCTCGATATTTGTCAGGAGCTGCGCCTGCCACTCGTAGAGGACGACGCTTACGGGGCACTTACACTGGCTGGAAGCCCTAAACCGCCCAAGCCGATCAAAGCCATCGATAAGACGGGGGCTGTTCTGTACGTCGGGAGTCTTTCGAAAACGATTGCGCCAGGCTTGCGAATTGGCTGGCTGGTGGGACCAAGATCTGTCGTAGAAAGACTAGCCGACGCCAAGCAGCAAATGGATTTTGGCACGAGCAGCGTCTCCCAGCAATTCGCCCGGCGATTTGTTGAGCGAAAGAGCTGGAACAATCAGCAGGAGCGGATGTCTCGTTACTTGTTGGAGCAACAACAAACGATGGTACGCGCTATGCACAATCATCTCTCCGATTACGCGATATGGAAAGAGCCGGGTGGCAGCTATCATATTTGGTGTCGGTTGCTTGCTCCCAGAGACGAAAAAGAATTGCTGGATGATGCGATCAGAGAGGGCGTTGTCTTTACACCCGGCAGCGTCTATGGAGCGGAAGCGGGCTGGCTGCGCCTGACCTATTCGTGGGAGTGCCCGACGAATATCGAGGAAGGCATTCGACGCATCCAAAGAGTCCTTCAGCAGAAAAAGCGATAAGAAAAGGGATTAATTCCTTATTTATGAAACTATTTTCCACCTCACTCGTATGCAATATAGAGGCAATTTTAGAAAGGGGGGACAGTCGTGGGCGTACTTGAAACCGTCTACATAGTCTGCCTTGTACTTGGCCTACTCTACACGCTCATCTCACTGCTGTTTGGCGATGCGCTCTCGGATTGGCTGGGACATCTGCATCTGCCTTTTGCACAGCCCATTTTGTTGGTCAGCGGCATGACTGCCTTTGGCGGAGCGGGGTATCTGTTATCTCGGTACACTTCTCTCGGTACGTTTGTCGTGTTGATGCTGGCAGCTGTCATTGGTATCGCTTTGGCTCTTGTTTCTTACTTCCTATGGGTAAAGCCGATGAGCCATGCGGAAAATTCCACGAGCTATTCCATGAGTCAACTAGGAGGGAAGCTGGGCGAAGTCGGGACGACGATCCCGGCAGAAGGACTGGGAGAGGTACTGCTGCCGATGATTAGTGGAACCACTTACCATATGGCAGCGAGTCTTGAAGGCCAGGTTATCCCGCAAGGAGCCCGTGTCGTCGTAGTCGAGGTCCGTGACCATGTCTTGTATGTGATCCCCTTTTACACTGAATCTGGCGAAGGAGATGGGAAATGATGTTAGATCCTGGCGTTTTGACCATAGTAGGTGTTGTCGTCGCAGTCTTTCTCGTGTTGGGTATTGCTTTTTGGGCCCGTTACAAAACAGTGGGTGCAGATGAAGCCATGATCGTGACGGGTAGCTATCTCGGTACGAAAAACGTACTCAGTGACGAATCTGGGCGCAAAATGAAAATTGTCCGCGGAGGCGGCGCATTTATCCTCCCTATTTTTCAACAAGCAAACTTTCTGAGTCTTCTGTCTCATAAGCTGGACGTATCGACTCCTGAGGTGTACACCGAGCAGGGCGTTCCTGTCATGGCAGATGGCGTTGCAATCATCAAGGTAGGCGGCTCGATTGAAGATATCGCGACTGCATCCGAGCAATTTATGGGCAAGAGTGACGAGGCGCTGCGCGGAGAAGCACAGGAGGTCCTCGAAGGCTATTTGCGGGCAATCCTCGGCAGTATGACGGTAGAGGAAATTTACAAGAACCGTGAGCGATTCGCACAAGAGGTGCAAGCTGTAGCAACAAAGGATTTGAAAAAAATGGGGCTGTCCGTTGTCAGCTTCACGATCAAGGATGTCCGGGACAAAAACGGCTATTTAGCTGCGCTTGGAATACCGCAAATCGCTGCGGTGAAGCGCGATGCGACCATCTCACAGGCTGATGCGGACAAAGAAGCGCGGATTAAGCAGGCACAGGCAGAGGAAGAGGCACGCAAGGCAGAGCTGCTGAAGGAAACGAACATTGCCGAAGCTGAAAAGGAAAAAGAGCTGAAGGTAGCGGCGTTTAAGCAAGAGCAGGACAAAGCGAAGGCGAGTGCGGACCAAGCCTACAAGCTGCAAGAAGCTGTCGCCAAGCAGCAGGTGACAGAAGAAGAGATGAAGATCGATCTCGTCCGCAAGCAGAAGGAAATCGAGCTGGAGGAAAAAGAAATTCTTCGCCGCGAAAAGCAATATGATGCGGAAGTGAAGAAAAAGGCCGACGCCGACCGCTATTCTGTGGAACAGGCGGCAGAAGCGGAAAAAGCGAAGAAGCTGAGAGAAGCGGACGCGATCAAGTACCGCATTGAAGCTGAGGCAAAAGCAAATGCCGAGCAGAAGCGTCTGGAAGGCTTGGCGATTGCCGAGGCTGAAAAAGCCCGTGGTAGCGCTGAGGCAGAAGTCACGCGACTCAAGCTCGAAGCCGAAGCAGAAGGGAAAGAGAAGCTGGCTGAAGCATTTGAAAAATTCGGTCATGCGGCTGTCCTCGATATTATTGCGAAAATGCTCCCTGAGCTGGCTGAGAAAGTTGCCGAGCCAATGAAGGCGATCGACAAAGTAACGATCGTGGATGCGGGAGGCGGTCAGGGAGATGGCGTCAATCGTCTGAGCGGGAATGTTACGAAGCTGATGGCCCAACTTCCTGAGATGCTGAAAGACGTATCCGGATTGGATATGAACAAAATGATCGCAGATTTTATGAAAAAGGATGATACCGTGCCTGCAAAGCAACAGCCTGTACCCGTAAAAGTTCAGGTAGAGACGGATTCTATTTTGGAGAACGAAACGAAATAATCAAATCGATCAGAGAAGAAGTGCCCCTTAGTGAGAGGGGCACTTCTTCATTGGAAAAAATTAAGGATAGTCTACCTGCTTCGCACGTCCATATCCTCTCAACAATTCACTGACCGTGACGAATTTATACCCTCTATTTTTCAGTTCAGGCAGTATTTGCTCGAGGGCTTGTACGGTCTGTCTTCGATTGCCTCCGTAATCATGAAATAGCACGATGTCTCCATTCCGAGCATTGTTCAAAACCTTGTTGACGATTTTTTTTACACCGGGATCGCTCCAATCACGTGTATCTTGATGCCAGGACCACATGATCACGAGAAAACCGGCTTGCTTGGCTGTATCGACGACGGTCTCGTCATAGTATCCCCCCGGAGGACGAAAGAGGGTGGGACGAACCCCTGTTGCCGAATAAATCGTCTCCTGTGTTTTTTGCACCTCTTCTAACAGTCGTTTTGCTGACAGCTTTCGAATATCTGGATGACTGTAAGTGTGATTGGCAATCTCATGTTGATCATTCGCGAGAGATTTGACGATTTCCGGGTACTCGCTCACACGATTGCCTACGACAAAAAAGGTGGATTTCGCTTGATACTGCTTCAAAAGCGCTGCGATCTGAGGAGTGTATACCTGATCTGGACCATCGTCAAAGGTAAGGGCAATCACCTTGCTCTCTGTCGGCACTTCCCAAACGATATCTCCTCTTGTTTCGTAATACTCGCGATTTTTTCCCCGAATGGCATTGGCTGTCTCGCTGAAAGAAGGAGCAAGAATGACAGCGAGCAAAAGGGGGAAAAAGAGGATATGCTTTTTCATTCGTTCACCTCGTTGCAGAGACTTTCGTGCTAGGTGGCTGTACGTGATGATGTACTCATCGTTACTATGCGACAAATCTTGATGAATATTCCTGTGTGTCTTTGTGGAAAAGACACTTGTTCTTTTTGTGTGGATAAATTAAGCTAGTAAGAACATAAGACGTGAGAGTTGGGTGGAGGAATCAATCATGAAGGTGTCAAAATTTGGGGGAACTTCTCTGGCGAATGCTGAGCAAATAAAAAAAGTATGTCAAATTGTTATGGCGGATCGGGATAGACGATTGATTGTTGTATCGGCACCTGGGAAACGGAACAAGGAAGACACGAAGGTTACTGATTTGTTAATTGCCTATGCTGAGCAATCTTTGGCTGGGGAGTCTACAGAGGAAGCAAAACAAGCCATTTTCCTGCGCTATCGGGAGATTGTGGCCGATCTCGGTCTTTCTGCCGAGATCGGTCAAGCGATCGAAGCGGAGCTCGAGGAGGTTCTCGCAAACAAGGCGGGCTTGTCCGCAGATAGATTCATGGATACGGTCAAAGCTGCCGGAGAGGATACATGCGCCAAAGTTGTCGCTCGTTATTTGCAGAGCTTGGGTGAGGTGGCGACCTACATCAATCCAAAGGATGCAGGAATGCTGGTTACGGATGAAGCAAGCAATGCGCATATTCTCCCTGAAGCGTATGCCAAATTGGCGACATTGCGAGAGCGGGAGGGAATCGTCATTTTCCCTGGCTTCTTCGGTTATTCGCGCGCCGGTGATCTGGTTACTTTTTCACGAGGTGGCTCGGATATTACGGGCTCGATTTTGGCTGCGGCAGTTCAGGCAGAGGTCTACGAGAATTTTACCGATGTCGACTCGGTGTATGTGGTCAATCCAAACCTGATTGCCGATCCGAAAAAAGTGACAGAGATTACGTACCGAGAGATGAGGGAGCTGTCCTATTCCGGTTTTAGTGTGTTCCACGAGGAAGCGTTGATTCCCGCATATCAAGCAGATATACCTGTATGCATCAAGAATACGAACAATCCGTCTGCGCCTGGTACGATGATTGTGGCCGAGAGAGGAACTGCTACAAACAGAGTGTCGGGGATTGCAAGTGACGGCGGCTTTTGCAGCATTTACGTCAGTAAGTATTTGATGAACCGCGAAATTGGCTTTGGTCGCAAGCTGCTGCAAATTCTGGAGGAGGAAGGGCTTTCGTATGAGCACACGCCATCTGGAATTGATAACATTTCTGTCATTCTGCGCGAGCGCGATCTCACGGAAGAGAAGGAACAGCGGATAGTAGAGCGCATCCGCCGAGAGCTGTTCGCTGATGATGTAGCTGTTCAACATAGTCTGGCACTCGTCATGATTGTCGGGGAGGGCATGCGTCAATCTGTGGGGACAACTGCGCGAGCCACTACGGCGTTGGCTGCTGCGAAAATCAATTTGGAAATGATCAATCAGGGGTCATCGGAAGTAAGCATGATGTTCGGTGTAAAAGCCGAAGAGGCAGACCGTGCTGTGATTGCTTTGTATCAAGAGTTTTTTGGGGGAGAAGAACCAGTGGTTTCCTCATCGTCACAAGCCGCTTCTGTCAGTGTATAGTCACGTGCTTCAAATGACCCACTATTTCCATCCTGTACCCATTGATAGACATGCCATGCTGGCTGTGCGGATGCGAGTCCCACAATCCAATAGCTGAGCGTGGGATAATGCCAGCCTGCTATGTCGCGTGCAGAAGGGATTGGCAGTGTATGTGGGTGTGTATGCAAGACACCTAACCATTGAAGATTGTTCTTGCGGATGTGCTGCAAGGCTTGAAGAAATGTTGTCCCATCCCAAGCGAACACATGCTTGTCAGGTGAGTTGGGCATTGGTACACAGGTCATAATCGTTGCTCCATGACCTGCGAGCAAAGCAGAATACTCATAAGGAAACGCCTCTTGTGCTTCGGCCAGGAGGCGTTTCGCTACTTTTTTCGTCAGGAATATTTTGTTATTCTTAATCGCAAAGGGGTCGCCCAACCAAGCGGGATTTTTCATTCGGCTTTCGTCCTTCTTCTCTATTCGGCTATGATTTGGAGGTTAGCATTCGATGACTACGATACAAGTGGGAGTTTGCGGCTGGGGAGATCAGCACGAATTGTACGTACAAGGTGTGCGCAATCGAGACAAGCTGTCTGTATATGCCAGCCACTTTCCAATTGTAGAGGTGGATAGTTCTTTTTACGCTATTTTACCACAGCGAAATTACGAATCGTGGGTGAAGGATACACCTGAACGATTTGGCTTTATCGTCAAGCCTCATCAAGGGATGACGGGACATCAGCGAGGGGATGCTTCGGGAAGCAGACGGGAATTGTTTCGTCAGTTTGAGGAGAGTATTCAGCCTGTCGTGGAGGCAGGCAAGCTCAAAGCATTGCTGTTTCAGTTTCCGCCGTGGTTCGATTGTACCCGGGAGCATGTCCAGTATGTGACTGCTTGCCGCCAAGCCATGCAGACGTATCCGTTTGCGGTGGAGTTTCGCCATCAAAGCTGGTTTGAATCACGGTATTCGGAACGAACGCTTGATTTCTTGCGCAAGATCGAAGCGACTCATGTCGTATGTGACGAACCGCAAGTCGGAAAAGGCTCAGTCCCGATTGTTCCTGCCGTGACGAAGCCATCCTTGGCGTTGGTCCGCTTTCATGGGCGCAACAAAGCGGGCTGGCGAGATCCCGGAGAGGGACAAAATTGGCGAGACGTCCGTTATTTATATCGATACAGTGAGACAGAGCTTGCAGAGTGGGTTGAACACATCAGACTGCTCGAACAGGAAGCGGATGAAGTCTGCATTTTGTTCAACAATAACTCTGGAGGAGATGCAGCGGCGAATGCGAAGCAGTTTTCGGAGATGCTTGGCCTTGCACCTACTGGTCTGAATCCTCGTCAGATGGACCTGTTCTCCACGTAGCTAGAAAGAAGGGGAGTTCCATGCTTGCAGTAATTGCCATTTTGTTTGTCATCATCGGAGTCGTAGCTGGCGTCATTGGCAGTATCGCGGGTCTGGGTGGTGGGATTTTTTTCGTGCCTGCTCTGCTTTATTTTGCGAACTGGTACATACCTGGATCGATGAACCCGCAAGTAGCAGCAGCGACTTCGCTAATCGTAATTGCGGTAACCGCCCTTTCTTCTTCTCTTTCTTATCTCAAACAAAAAAAAGTGGATAAGCAGAGTGCCCTGCTCTTTTTTATCGGGAGTGCCCCAGGTGCTATTGTGGGCGTGTATCTTAATACATTACTAGCAGTGGAGGGCTTTTCGCTGCTGTTCGGCTTGTTTCAGCTCTGCATGTTTGTCGTATTGATGGTCAAAGACAAAATCAAGCCACGCAGCATTAAGTGGGAAGTCCAACGCCACTTCGTTGACAACGAAGGAAATGAATACGTGTACGGGTATAGCAAATGGTCCGTGATTACGATTGCCTTCTTTGTCGGGATTACCTCTTCGCTATTTGGCGTGGGTGGCGGCATCCTGATGGTTCCAGCCATGATGATTTTGTTTCGGTTCCCGCCACACATTGCTACGGCTACGTCCATGCTGGTCATCTTTTTATCAGCGGTGGTTGGGTCAATCACGAATATCTTCCACGACAACGTACACTGGCTGTATGCAGCGATGCTCGCACCAGGAGCATGGGCGGGCGGAAAGCTCGGAGCGGTTATTGCCAGTAAAATGAAGGGTCGTACCATCGTGCTGTTTTTGCGTGTTTTGATATTGGGAATTGCCATACAAATGATCGGAGAAGCGATTTTTGGATGATTTTTGGATAATGAGACGAGAGGGAGGGGAAAGTCGTGGCTGACACCTGTACCTTACATATTTTGCACACGAATGACTTGCACAGCCATTTTGATACGATGCCGCGAATTGCAACCTGCCTAAGCATGCACCGAGAAAAGTGGGAGGGCAAGGGAGAGCATGTGCTGACGGTCGATATTGGAGACCATATGGATCGAATGGATATCCGATCGGAAGCGAGCTTTGGGAAAACAAACGTCGAGGTCATGAACCGAAGCGAGATTCAATACGCGACGATTGGAAACAACGAAGGCATCACACTCCCTAAAGACAAGCTAAATAAACTGTACACAGATGCACGCTTCACCATCATTACAGGCAATCTGTTTGAACCGACAACCAATTCTGTCCCGTCTTGGGCTGTACCATACGCGATTCATACCGTAGGCGAGCTGCGGCTGGCGATCTTGGGAATGACGATTCCCTTTGGACCCTCTTATCAAAGTATGGGCTGGGAGATCAAGGAACCGATCCCGATTTTGCGTGAGCAGATTGCGGCGCTGCGCTCGGCAGTGGATGTTGTCATTTTGCTTTCGCATCTCGGCTATCAAACAGATTGTGTGCTGGCTAGTGAAGTCGATGGCCTGGATATCATTTTGGGCGGACATTCTCACCGGGCGCTGCCTCATGGAGAACGCATAGGAGGCACCTTGATCACACAAGCCGGGCGATTTGGCGAGTATGTCGGTCATGTGGAGCTCGTCTGGGACAGGACTCAAAATGGCATCAAAGACGTGCGCGCAGAGCTTTTTCACACAGAACAGTATCAGGTAGACGAATCATTGCGCCAGTTCATTGAGAGTGAAAAAGTATGGGCAGAAAGTCGTTTGATTCAGCCGATTGCGCAACTGGAGCAAGACCTGCATATAGGCTGGACGGAGGAGACCCCCTATGGTTCCTTCATCGCAGCGAGTATTCGCAAATGGACGGGTGCTGAGATCGGCATGGCAAATGGCGGGCTGTTGCTTGCAGATTTGGCTCGCGGCAGCTTGTCTTTTGCCGATTTGCTGCACAGTATGCCCCACCCGATCAATCCCTGTGCGGTCACGATTACAGGCGCACAGCTCACCACTGTTCTGGAGCAAGCCATTCAACCGGAAATGGTTCAGCGGGAACTGCGCGGGTACGGTTTTCGCGGCAAAATAGAAGGCTGGATGTGCGTGGACGGATTGCACATCCGCTACAGGGAGGATGACCAGCCGCAAATTATCCAGATTGAAGTCAACGGGCAACCGCTTGATCACGAGCGTCTGTATCGAGTCGGGACGATCGATATGTTTATGTACAATCGCATGTTTCCCGATTTGCTGCTCGGCAGTGAGCTTACGTTTTTCTTACCCGAGATGCTTCGTGAAGTGCTCGCCACCACGATAAAGGACCAGCAGATGCTTCAAAATGCGTTTCTTCCTCGTTGGGAAAAGATATCATCCGCGTCAAAAAACCAATCGTAGAGACTGTTTTTTCGGGAATGCTATCGGAAAACGGGAGGAGACGAGCGATGCGTTTCATTGATGAAGTATACGAGCTGTACAGAGGACATTTTAATGGCGATGAAGAGGACATTACAGCGGTTGTCGTCGGCATTCTCGCTGAGCAGTCTCGGGATGATTTGTTGGACTTGGTAGAGGAAATGGACGAAGAAGAGCTGTTTCACATGCTCGCAACGTATATGATTGAAGTCATGAAACGGAAAGTCGCGATGGAGGATGAGCACTTTCCGACAAGCATCGTGCATTAAAATTTGATCAGGGGGGCTTCCTCACTCAAACCTCACCTTTCTCTGCTAAATGTCATAGGATGGTAACGCTAACAGACAGGAGAGAAAGGGAGGAATCTTGATGGTCGAGGTAGTGCCAATCCACTTTCCAGAGGGGACGGCTATTGCTGTCACCGTTCGTTTGCCCAAGACGACGCTATTGGCTGTAACGACCGATCATGGCTACATCATGTGTGGGGCGCTGGATGTAGGGCTATTAAACGAAAGGCTAGCAGCGAGAGAAATTCTTGCCGGTCGTGCGGTGGGGGTCAAGACCATACAGGAATTGCTGGATGCACCGCTGGAGTCCGTGACGACGACGGCGGAGGAGAAGGGGATTACTGCTGGGATGATTGGGCGGGATGCTGTCGTGAAAATGTTGTAAAACAACAAATGGTTTGCCTATAAAACATTAAAAATGTAGGAAGCATTTTAACCAATTACCATGCTGTACAATCCGTCGTTCACTTAACGGAGAACGAGTTCAATAAACTAGCCGCAGTCTAGGACTTTATTTTTCCGGTCCAAGGCTGCGGCTGGTTTTATATTGAAGTCAGTCTAATACTATATTTCTGAAGCTTCAACCAATCCCTGCTTTTCCACCAGTGTTTGAAAACCGTTCCGTTCAATCCGCGTCTCTGAAGAGATAGTTAATGTCAAAGGTTTTTCAGTTTTCTCGCGCTTTGTTTACCAACGGGAATTTTGTTCTTCACAGATTCCGATCTTGCTTTGCACCGCAATCGTTTTTCCATCAGGTGTTGAGAGTGTCCCGTCATATCGGCCGATTATTTGATGCAGAGTGGTCCGCACCAATGCAAAATTTTTGTGCTCGGTTCGAGCAAAGAGCGGTGTAAAGGTGAGGCGTACGGCAGAAGATTCTTCACTCGCAAGCGTCCAAGGGAGCATCCGGTTGTCAGGATCGTAGGAAAAACGAATTTGTTCACTCAGCTTGTAGAGGACATCATCGATCATCAAGGCATTTTCCGTCATACCCGTTCCGTCCGTCCAGCCTTTGCCAAAGTTAAAGCCTGCGACACCTTCCGCGTGACGGAAAGAGCAGGTCGTCCAGTTCCAGCGAGTGTGATACGGCCAAACGCCACGCCCAAAATCCAGACTGGCAAAAGCATTCTGTCGATCGAGCAAATAGGTTTTCCCGTTATAGGCAATGGTGCCGTGCACAGGCCGGGCCGTTTGCTTCGATGTGAACTGAAAGCGCTCCGCACTCCACGGAATCACGACATTTAAGGACTCGGCTGGCGAATCAATCACGATGTCGAGCAAGAGAGGCTTATCACCGGGACAAATGGCAGTCGCTTGTACGCTCGTTCCGCTGACTTCTGGGTGAAAGGAAACGGAAAGCTTGCGACTCGAAAAATGGCAAGGCTCATCTACAGTGGCACCAAGCCGAATCCCTGCACCAAAAGGAACCGTAACGGCACTGTCCGCGGTCTCTGCTGTCGTTAGATCAATAAAATGGACAAAGACAATGCCCGCGTAATCCAAATTGACCATCGCAATCGACATCGCACATTCAGGCGCTGTGATAAACCAAAAATTCCATTTTTTCCGGCGAAGCCAATGCCCACTAAATTGGCAGTCATGCAACGGATAACGGGACCAGCCAACCGCTTCGGGAAGCAAGCGGCCATTCTGGTCACATAATGAAAGAGGTTGCGTTAATTCTTTTTCGATAAGCGGCATATGATCATCTCCCTTGACAAACAAGGATTCTTTCAGACAAACGCGTCCCAAGTGTCTTTTCTCGATAGACATGAAATGAAAATCTAGAAAAAAATTCATGTAGAATCAAGTCGAATCACGCTATAATAGGGATACCCTGAGGAAAGGCGAAGGAAAGGAAATGCGACTGAAATCCATTCAAAAATGCCAGCCGGGTGATAAACTGGCTCGTTCCATCTATACAGAGAATGGAACGATTCTCGTTGGGGCCGGAGTAGAACTAACCCAACGAATGATAGATCGACTCAAAACCAAAAACGTGAACAGTCTCTACATCCAAGACAAGCGCACCGATGATATCATCGTGGAGACAGTCATTTCCGAAAATACTCGCAGACAAGCAATGTCCATGATTCACGATACATTCCGAACTGTTCATCAAGTCCCGGACAAATGGCAACAGCTTTTTTCGGACAAGGGTTTGGGACGTAAGCTGCGTGATGTCATGCAAATCGTTGCGGATGAATTGAACAACAGTGATTCAGCCATAAATTTATTGGCAGATGCTTGCGCCTTCGACAATTACATATTCACGCACTCATTTAACGTTGCCTTGTATAGCACAGCTCTTGCCATCAATACCGGTTGTTCGGAAAAAGAAGTGTTGGAGATTAGTATTGGCGGTATGCTCCACGACATCGGAAAAGTGCATATCCCAGACAACATTTTGAAAAAGCCGGGCCGCCTGACGCAAGAAGAATTTGAAATTATGAAAAGACACACGGAGATCGGCTTTGAAATGCTACGTCGTCAAGACGACATCCCGTTGCTTGCAGCCCACTGTGCTTTTCAGCATCACGAGCGCTGGGATGGCTCAGGTTATCCACGGCACCTGAAAAAAGAAGAGATTCATCCGTTTGGTCGCTTGATGGCTGTGGCTGATGTATTCGATGCCCTGACGTCGCATCGGGTATACCGTCGCGGAATGCTTCCTCACGAAGCGATGGAGGTGCTCTACTCCGGTTCAGGCAAACTGTTTGACCAAGTCTATGTAGAGGCTTTGCGAAATACGATTGCACTCTACCCTGTTGGTCTGACCGTCACCCTGAACAATGGTCTGTCTGGTGTTGTTGTCGATTCGAACAAAGGAATGCCGAGCCGTCCGATCGTCAGAGTTCTGGTGGATGAGGAAGGTCGGGATATCGAGCATCCCTATGAGTGTGACTTGTCCAAAATGCTGACGCTCATGATCATCGCCTGTGGCGATTTGGTATAATCAGAGCCAGTCTTTCTTTTTAAAAATGATAAACATCGTCGTGCCGATAGCCGCCATACATCCCAGTACGATGTAGTAGCCGTAGGGTGAACGCAGCTCAGGCATCACATCAAAGTTCATCCCGTATATACCGGTCACAATCGTCAACGGCATAAAAATCGTTGTCAAGGCGGTAAAAACACGCATAATATCGTTGGCTCTGCCAGCAAGCGCCGCTTGATACGCTTCGCGCAAGTTCCCGATGAGCTCGCGAAAAGCTTCAAAGCTCTCTACAATTTTGCTGGCATCGTCTACAATATCGCCAAAGTACTTCCGCAGATAAGGTTGAATGAGCGGGAGTTCTTTTTTATGTAGGGCGTCAATCAAATCGCGCTGGGGAACGAGCATTTTACGGGCATACAGGATTTCACTGCGCAGCCCGATAATTTGATCCAGATGGGATTTTTTCGTGTGCATCAAAATTTGTTCTTCCAGATCTTCAAGCAGGTCTTCAATTTTTTCGGTCACATCAAAATAAAGATCGACAATTTGATCGACCAGGTAGTAGAGAAATGTATCGGGGCGATTGACTTCCTTTTCCCGGATGATCGAAAGCATGGTAGTGAATTCAGGGGCCTCCTGCTTCGTTACGGTGATGATGGTGCTGCTACCCAGAAAAATATTGATTTCACGCAAGAAGATATCATGATTGTGAAAGGTAATGCCATTGATGACCATAAAGTAATGATCCTCGTAGTTTTGCAGCTTGGGCCGCTGTTCTTCCTCGTCGATACAGTCCTCCACAGCCAGATGATGCAGTCCGAACAGCGGCTGTAAAATATCCAAATCGAATGGCGTGGCATGAATCCAGTAAAACCCGTTCACAGGTGGAGTAGCAGCCTCTTCGATGTCTTCTATCTCAGTGATGATTCCGTTTTGTACGAGTCTGATCTTCATGTTCGATTCTCCTGCAAGTGGATTCGGTTGCGGCGGGTAGACGGGGCCAGATTTGTGTGAGAATCAGTTCATAAGCAGAGCGAAGTGCCCGGCGGCTGGGCGGAGCCTTTGATATGCGCTCTTGCTTGGGAGTCGTCATGCAAGTTCGCCTCCTCGATGAAAGCCTTCATCCTATATGTATGAACGTCAACTCGTCCGCTTTCCCGCTGCGGCTAGTGCTGGTAATTCCTTTTGATTCGTACTCATGCGAACCTCCGCACGTTTTATTGCCATAGTGTTCCTCACTTTCTACATTCCCTCTCTCTTATTTTACCGTGTAGGACGGTATGACCAAAGCCATTTTTTGCATACTACAAATAAGCTGAGCAGATGAAAAGGTGGATGTATCGACATGTGGACAAGCATGAGGGCAGGTATGATTGGTTGTATCGTATGGATGTTGACAGGAGCTGGGTGGGGACAAGCTGCTCTTGCCTTGGAGGTGAGAGACGTACAGCCTCCTCCGACTGTGTTTGAGGAAATCCAGATTAAACGGCAGGATGTGACAGGCGATGGTAAGCCAGATCTTATAACGCTGCTAGGAAAGAGATTTGCAGCAGACAGTCCTTACTTCGAACACTTAAAAATCATGGTGCAAGACCCCGTTGCGAAAAAAACAACCTTTTTTACCACACCGTATGGCGCCTATCAGCCGGAGATGTTCTTTTGTGATTTTACCGGAGGGGGTGTGCAACAAATTTTGCTTCAGGCGCCGACTGGGGGCAGTGCAGGGACGTCTGAGTTTTATTTGTTCGCAGACAAGAACAATAAGCCGGCGATTCTGCCTGTTCCGCAACCCTTGACGATTTCGGGCTCCTATCAGGATCATTACAAAGTGAAGTTGACGATCAAGGAGACGGGGGAGACTGTCGTTCTCGATTTGTCTGACCGCAAAAAAATATATGAAGAAAATGGTGTCTACAAGAACGGGAAGCTGGTTTCTCCAGTAGAGGTATTGCCAAACACCTTCAGCGTACTCAAGCCCATCGATGAGAACCGCGATGGCATCTGTGAATTACAAGGGGAGCAGAGAGTCAGCGGTGTTGCCAACGCCGATACGATCGCGTATGTGGAGTCGTACTGGAAATGGGACAAGACAAGCTGGAAGCTGCAACGGGCAGTCGTGAGGAAAGCGGAAATGTAGGCGTTAGCAAGGCTCATTCAACCGTCCATTGTCAAGGTGGGCGGTTTACACCCGTTTGTAAAGAGGTATATAATGAAAAGATATTCCAGAGATATATGTACTCAGACAAAAGGAGTTCAGGCTATGAGCACATGTCCGTTTTCCACCTTTTTTGGATTAAAAGGGAAAGGAAAAAGTGAATCTTTTTTTCAGGGGGTGAAGGAAAAGGGGGAAGTTCAGATTGTAGGGAAAAGCACACTCGCGAAGCAACTAGCAATGATCAACCTGACCGAAGAAGAACTGAGTATTGTGAAAGCACTTCAACCACTTATCATTCAAAATATTGAGGCTATTATTGATTACTTTTATGCCAGTATTGAAAATGAACCGCTTTTAATGAAAATTGTAGACCAAAACAGCACGATTGAACGGTTGAAACTAACGTTGAAGCACCATATCTGCGAAATGTTTAGCGGACGCATCGACAGCGCCTACATTGAACAGCGCAGTAGAATCGCGGTTATTCATATGCGAATTGGCTTGGAACCAAAGTGGTACTTGAGTGCATTCCAAAATATGCTGGTCTCCTTGATTGATCTCTTGCAAAAAAACATCGCGGACAAGGACGAGTTCGTACAAGCCATCACGGCCGTCACGAAGATTCTCAGCATCGAACAGCAAATTGTGCTGGAGGAATATGAAAACGAGCATGAAAAGGCAAGGCGAGCGGATCAAGACAAAAAGGACGAGCTGCGAATCCTCCTGACTAATTCCGCACATGAGCTGGCAGCGGTATCAGAAGAAAACAGCGCGTCTGTGGTGCAATTGACAGAACAGTCGAGAGAAGTGCTTCGTTTTGCTGAAAATGGCACGGGCTTTTCCACGAAAGCACAAGATCTTTCCCGTGAAGGCAAAGAAAAGCTGGAAAAACAACAGGAACAAATGTGCTTGATTCAGAGCAGCGTCAAGCAAATCTCGGAAGAAATGAACGCGATGGAGAAAAACGCCGAAAAAATCCAAGGGATTGTGGAGGTCGTGACGGCGATTGCTGAGCAGACGAATCTCTTGGCTTTAAATGCAGCGATTGAAGCAGCACGGGCTGGCGAACAGGGACGCGGATTTGCTGTTGTAGCCGATGAGGTGCGCAAGTTGGCAGAACAGACGAAAAAGTCAGTATTTGGTGTGCGTGAGCTGATCGAAAAGACAAACCAACAGACAGTGGTTCTCTCGTCTGTCGTGGTAGAAATTCAAGCGCTGGTCCAATCGAGCACTGCGGTAGCAAACGAGACGAATGCCTTTTTTGAAGGAATCATGAGCGCTGTCTCAGACAGTAAAGAACAGAGCTCACGAATTCAGCGGGAGCTGGAAAACTTCTTCAAGGTCATGGAAGATATGAACCAAGCAGTGGCACAGGTCGCCAGCTCTGCGGATGAGCTATCGGAAATAACAGAAAACCTGTAGAAAAACAAAAATCAGGATTACGTTGTCGGTTCAAAGGGGCAATATTGGCGACAATTACGTAATGGAGGACTGTAAACGTTTATGGAAACAACCGGACTTTGTCCATTGTTGCGAATGGCATGAATTTCCCCGGGCTCAACAAAATAGTATTCACCCGTGCTGACATGAGTTGTTTGTGCTCGTAGAACTTCATTTTCATTATTCGTTTGGACATAAATCATATTCGTTAATGTACCTGAGACTACCAATTCCCATCCAAAAGAATCACCGTGATTATGCGGAATGGATTCCTGTTCCGTCGGCAGGTGGATCAAGACCACTTCTACATGTGGCGTGGAGAATAATACTTTGCGTCCATAGGGGAGGTTTAGCGGCTCCGGGATGTATGGACCGAGTTGTTCCATGCAAGGAGACAGGGATACGAGAGCGTGTCTAAGCTGGGCAGGAGTAGGCGAAACGAGGGAGCCAAATGCTTGTTCCAGACGTTCCAGATTCATAAATAACCTCCCAAACGAAAGTCATACTACCTACACCATATGATGAAATTTCAAGAGTAGTGATAGGCTGAGCTTGTTCAAAAGGAATTTCTTTACCAATATTATTGCATTGTAAATCAACAGGACTACTTGAGTTTAAGGCGCTTTTAGAGAAAAAGCGTCTTTTTTGTGCTATCGACAATTAGCTGACTCACCACATATGTCGATGTTTGTCGAAAAGGTTGGCTTGTTTCGACACAGGGAATTATTTATTATTATCACATTGTAAATGAAGAGTCGTTTGTTTGATCAGGGGACGCTTTAGAATAAAGAGCGCCTCTTTTCTTTTTGTATGGACTTGGATTTCATTGGGGGATTTGTAAATGGAGAGGAAGAAAGGGCTACTAGCTAAAGGCATGCTCATGATCATGTTCACAGTTGGAACATCGCAAGGGGCATATGCTCAAGGAAACGTCCCAGTTGTATCAAAGACTTCGTACGCATCCATCGTGGAAGCGGATATTCCGGGGGTAGTAGCGCGTGTTTCTGCGAGTGTAGTAGCGATAGTTGGGAAACCGGAGGGGAATGAGAGCGGTAGAGATAACCGTTTTAATCTCGCTCATGGGACGGGTGTCATTGTAAAAGCGGACGGCTGGATATTGACGAACGCCCATGTCGTAAAGGATATGCGCAATCTCACAGTCATTACGGTAGACGGCAAGCAATACGGTGGAACCGTTACG
This sequence comes from Brevibacillus schisleri, assembly GCF_055685845.1. Taxonomy (NCBI): domain Bacteria; kingdom Bacillati; phylum Bacillota; class Bacilli; order Caryophanales; family Paenibacillaceae; genus Brevibacillus; species Brevibacillus schisleri. Next base: position 5,453,669 of record NZ_JBVNDM010000001.1, on the reverse strand, counting down.
AATATGGATGAAGAGAGCGACTTGGCTCTGGTGAAGATTCAGGCAACGGGCTTGCAGCCGGCAAAATTCGCATCTAATTACGCGATCCGTGTAGGAGAGCCAGTGATCGCGATTGGGACACCGATCTCTGTTTCGTTACGCAATTCAGCCACGCTGGGTATTATCAGCGGGGCAAATCGGTCGGTCAGCTCGACATATCGCTTGATCCAGACAGATGCTTCCATCAATCCGGGAAATAGTGGGGGACCACTCGTCAACGTAAAGGGCGAGGTCGTCGGGATTAATTCGATGAAATTCGTTTCAGTAGGAATCGATAATCTCAGCTTTGCGATCCCCGCAGATACAGCGCAATACGTCATGAACCACTTTTTTACATATGGCAAAGTAAATCGTCCTTACTGGGGTGCAGAATTGGAGGAGAGCTGGGCAGCTGTGGTCGGACTTCCGACGAAAGAGCCGTTGCGCATTACACGCATTGAGCCGGGCTCACCGGCGGCAAAGGCAGGCTTTCAATTGGGGGACGTCATTTATTCCATCAACCAAGCTCCGTTCAGTACATTGGTTGAATTCAATGAGCTGCTAAAAAAATACTTGCCAGGACAAACCGTAGAGCTCATGGTGCAGTCTGGTGGCGATATGGTTAAACGTAAAGTGCAATTTACCAAGCATCCGTAGAGGAAAAGGAAATGGGGAGAGCGTCATGGCTAAGAAGAATTGGAAGTTCCTTTGTGCAGCAACAATGCTGGCTGTCTCATTGACAACAAGTCAGGTAGCTTGGGCAGCAAATACACAAGCAGAGCAAAACGTAGAGGTAAAGCTTAAATTAAACGCGAGTAATGCGAAGGTAAACGGTGTTGATGTCACAGTCGAGGAGCCGTATCTCTCGCAAGGAACGACGATGGTTCCACTCAGTCTGTTAACCTCCGCATTTGGAGTTGCGCTTCAGTATGACAACGAGACGAAATTGATCGAGCTCATCTACAAGACAAAGAGTGTGAAGCTTGCGCCAGGCAGCAAGGAAGTGTGGATCAATGGCAAGGCCGTGACCTTGACCGCATCGCCCGAGACGAAAAACGGCAAAACAATGGTGCCGCTCACGGTACTTACCCAAGGCTTGGGGCTTACGATTGTGATCGATGCCAAGACAAAAGACGTAAGTATCATGGGGACAAAGCAAGGAGATGCCCCCAAGGCGGACAGCTCCCTCGATAGCGATGTGGGCAAAACAAAGATTGGTGATAGCTATTATGGCTGGTCGATGAAGTACCCTACTGGCATGATTCAGGCGCATCAGAGCTTCCAAGGGAATTACGTCCTGTTCAAAGACGCCAAGGAAGCAACCTATTGGCTCGATATTAGCATTGAGACGAACCAACCGGAGAACCTTTCAGGCAACGGATTATTAACCCGCTTGGCTGACATGACGGAAAATTCTATCCTGTCAAAAGAATATATAGCCAATGACAAACAGCCGTATGCACGTCTGATCACGAAATCTTCTGAGGGTAATATGAATGAAGAACGAGCCTATCAAAAAGGGAGCAACATCTATTACGTTACGCTCACGCTAGAGAACGAGGTCGACTTCCACAATCCTGCGAAATACAGTGTCTACAAAAGCTTGTTAGATAGCTTCACCCTAGACTTTCCGACCGGTGAAAAGTCAGTGAAGGACTTGTCCACAGTGGAAGGAAACTACCGTTGGTACAAGGACGATGACTTTGCCTTAAAAGTAAAAGTACCAGCGGAGTGGACTCCGAACTACGGTGATGACATGCTCTTCTCTAATGATGCAGGTACAGAGTGGATGAAGATCAAGATTACCTCCAAGGAGCAAGGTCTTACGCTGGACGAGTGGGTCAAAGACCATGAAAAGCGCAATCGGGAAGATATGAACGAAAACTATATCAAGGTCAGTCCAGAAGTAGGATCTACCTCGATTGCAGGCGAGGCCGCAAAGGAACAGGAATACAGCTTCTTGGATGGAACGACCTGGTATACGCATCAATATCTATTTTTCACGAAAGGCAAGTACAAGTATTTGATTACGATCGCGTATATGAAGGATGAGCCTACGGAGGAAATAACCGACCTCACGCGTACGATCAAGCAGTCTTTATCCATCGATCCCTCGAAAATGAATCCGTTACTTGGGCAAATCGCGGATGATGATCAAATCGACAAGAATAAGACGGTCATCATCAAAGACAAGAATGCTACGTATTCACTGGAGATTCCAGAGTATTGGCAGGAAACAGGGGGAGAGAACGGAGGACGGTATTATGCATTTTTGGGTGGAGATTTTACTTTCCAGGCAATCCCCGGTAAATTGAGCACCGTAAAGGATCTCATCCTCAAAAACATTGAGGAGAGCAAAGCAATCGAATTTACACTCAAAGAAAATAAAGCGACGACGCTGGCAGGTAAGCCTGCTCACAAGCTGCATGTCCAAGGAAACGAAGCGGGTGTACGCTTCGAACGCACCCTCTACTTTATCGAAAAAGGAAACAGTACGTATTTACTGTATTGGTCGCTGTTGGATTCAGCTAAAACAAAGGCCGCAGAAGAGCGTCTGCAAAAAGTAGCGAATTCTCTTACGTTTACAAAATGATAAAGGAAGTAAGGCTGAACGGCTGTCGGGATGGCAGCCGTTTTTTTGTCGACAACTAGCCTATATACCACCTATCATGGAAGTGCGGCAGCAAATGCCGTACAGGACGATTTGGGGAAGCGCCCCCGTCAGAATGTTCCGGACAAATGAGCTTCTTATTTCAATTTTGAGGAGGCATGCGCATGTCAACTGCCATAATCAGTGAACGCACCCACTAGAGGGGGGCGTTGATCCAAACCACCTGTCAGGATCGGGAGGTTTGGATGCAGATGAATCACAAATGGTATTTGTATGTCAATGCGTTGTCGTCCTTGGGATCACGGATGAATTTGATCGCGTTTAGCGCGTTGATTTTTACATTTGAACATAGTGCTTATTGGATGACCGCTTTTTTGTGGCAAGACAACTAGGGGGGATGCTGTTTAGTCCCTTGGCAGGCATATTGGCCGATCGAATGGACAGAAGGCGTACCATGATCGCAAGCGACATGGGGGCAGGTCTTGCTATTGTGGCCATCGCTTTTTATCCGACACCGTATGTATTAATTGCAGCGGCTTTTCTCAATGGCATGCTGTATACGCTGTTTCATATTAGCTTTCAGGCATCCATGCCGCAAATTTTTGGGAGTGAGCAACTGGTTCAGGTCAATGGATGGAAGGTTCGGCTGGAATCATTGGTCGGCATTATTGGCTTCATGCTGGGTGGATGGCTGACAGATCATTATGGCTATACGATTGTGATCGTTTTGGATGCCGCCAGCTTTCTTTTCTCTGCATGGATTCTGACGAGACTTCGGTGGGAGGTGAAGGAGGACAATGCGCGAGCTGCGTCAAAAGCATCGAGCGGCTTTCGTGTCACCCTTCGCTACTTGCGGGAAACACCCGTGCTTCTGACGATTAGCCTGTTAGCTTTTCTCGTATCACTCAGTACGTCTGCGTATAATTACGGGTTGCCTTTTTTGGCGGATCAATTGCGTGGTAGTGATGCTACCCTGCACGGATTGATGTGGACGGCGATGAGCGTCGGAGGCTTGATTGGCTCCTATGTGGCAGCGCGTTTGCGGGTAAAGCTGGTGAATGGGATGTTCGTCGCTTATGCTGTTTGTTCCGCGGGGATTGTAGGGGCATTCGCGGCAAACCATGCTGTGTTTGTGCTTTTTCTCTTGGTTTTCGCGGGTCTTTTTTCCGGGGCAGCACAGGTTTATGAGAGCACACTTTTGCAGCAAGCCCAAAACGAGCTGCGCGGCAAGGTGATGGGGGTGCAGGGGCTCTTGAGTCGAAGCGGGTTCTTCGCTGGTTTTCTCATGGCTCCATTCTTGGCGGGTTCCTTCACTTTATTTGGGATGCTGGTATTTGCCCAATTGATGTTTGTCGCAGGGCTGATCGGATTTGGCTTGTATCTTGCTTTTTCCCCCAAAAAATAGAAATCCGGCCTCTCGATACACGTAGTCTTTTTTCCACCCTCTAACCATAGGATGTACCAGTTGGGAGGTGTCGGGATTGGCCGTATTTCGACCCCGTCGGCGTTGGAGAAACCCGCTTTCACGTACGAGAGCGTTTTTGATCGCGTTGGTTATCTTTTTTGTTTTGACGATACAGACCCTTGTGTTTTTGCAAAATCGATTGGAGCCCACTCTCGTGATCCTGGCGACGCAAAAAGCCGAGCAATTGGCGAAAGAGGCGATAACAGATGCCGTAACCAAGCGGATTTCGCAGCAAGGCGTCGACTTCAATCAGATTGTCAAAATCGAGAAAAACAACAAGGGGCAGATTCAGGCGTATCAGTTCAACTTCAAGGAATATGCAAGAATCGTGGGCGAAACAACAGCGAGAGTCCAGAATAAGCTCCAAGAGTTCGAGCAAGAAAAAGTAGACCGCACGATCCCGCTTGGTTTGGCTACAGGAAACTCCTTTTTGGCATCGATGGGGCCGAATTTGCCAGTGACTTTCGTGCCCATTGGTTCGGTCAAGACCAAGCTGGAGACAGAGCTGAAGGAAGCAGGTATCAACATGGTGCTGGCGACGGTTTATATTTTCGTGGAGGTCGATTTGCGCATCGTCATCCCTTTTGCGACTGAGGAGCAGACGGTCACGACGAAAATCCCGATCACCCATTCCTTGATCATTGGCGATGTGCCGACGTATTTGTATAACAACTCGGAAGGCAAGCCGGATGTACCGCGAATCCCTGGTGATACACCGAACAGCACTCCGTAATCGCTGAATAGGAAAAAGCGGCAGCGCGTTGCTGTCGCTTTTTTCATAAGGCTTTAGGAAAGAAGGAATAGCCTAAGCATGGACTTGAAAAAACTACGCTACTTTATTGCAGTAGCAGAAGAACTTCATTTCAATCGCGCTGCGAGTAAACTGTTTGCAGTCTGCGAAGGGAAGCGTGGCAAGCTTCCATGATGTGTTTGCGGGAGAGACCCCAATCGTTTTTTCCTGTACCGGTCGGATGGAAAACCTTCGTGCACAACTCAATACCTTCACGACGAATCCCCATTAAAGACTCACCCAAAATCGATTCTGCTTTCGTCTCCGAATACACATCAGCAGTATCAAACGTGGTGATTCCAGCGTCTAATGCAGCATGTACGCAGGCTTTTGCAGTGGTGTCATCTATTTGAGCACCGTGAGTAATCCAGTTCCCCCTTCCAAAATTAAACAGATTATAACAAGTATAATATTTAGGCCACTCCGTATTCATAGACCAAGGTTTGTTAATTATTCACATTTTCTGCAATCATTTGCCGCTATGATGAGAGATGGATGTGATACCTATGAAGAAACAAAGGAAAATCCTCTTTCTCCTCATATTAGTGGCAGGAACTCTGCTCGATTGGTCCAGTAGTCAGCAAAAACAGGACGTCGATCTGTACACGATAGGAATTGTGATTGCCAATGAGGATCGAAAAGATAAAGTAGCGGGATTAAAGGCGGGATTACAATCATTAGGTCTCGGTGAAGGAGTACGTGTTCAGTATGCGCCTGTTTATTTGAATAAGGCTCGAACTCTTGAGGAGGAGCGCTCCCTTGTCCAGGACTTGATTTCCAAAAAGCCTGATGTAGTCGTCACGACAGGGGCGCACGAGACCTTTTTGATTCAACAGGAGACAACGACGGTTCCCATTGTTTTTATCGGTGTCGCCTCATTGGTCGAGCTACCACTTGTTGAGACAGAGGGGACGGTTACGTGTGGAATCAGCAATGGCCAAATGAATGTGATTGGGAAAAGATTGGAGCTGACAACGCGTTTGTTGCCTGACGCCAAGCGCATCCTGATCATTGCCGATTCTCATGCTCCTACGACAGAGCAAGCCATCGTAGAAGCAAGGTCAGCTGCTTCCTTGCTCGGTGTTCACTTGCAGGTGGAGCAGGTTGCATCCCCAAGAGATTTAGAGCTATTGCTCAGTAGGCTTTCTCCAGGAGAATACGACGCCATGCTTCCTTTACCTAGCTATGTTCTGGAAGACGCGATTACCGATTGCTTGCCTCTTTTGATCGAGAAGCAATTGTTTGTCATGGGCTCTTATCCCGAGCAGGTGAAGGCTGGTTTGTATGCCGCTTACGGCGTTTCTTTTCATGCACAAGGCATGCAGGCTGCTCATATGGTGGCGCGGGTGTTGGATGGAGTGCCGCCTACCGCTCTGTCTATCGAATGGCCGGATGACGTGCGATTAGTTGTCAATGCGACTTCCCTGTCCAAGCTTCCGATTACCGTAACCGATCAACAGTGGTCACTGGCACAGGAATGGTATGGAGTGAAGGACAAATGAGAAGGAGCAGACTACCACGCATCAATCGACTGAAGACAAAGATGCTCCTGTTTGGACTATGCATGTCCATCATCCCTTTTCTAATTCTTGGTTCTATCAATCTGCATACCAGTAAAGAAAAGGTTCGAGAAGAGGTAGACAGAGCCAATCAGATCTACGTGGAAAATACGTTGGCGCAGTTGGATATGCTTTTTTTACATACTTCCCAATCCATGCAGGTGGTTCAGCAGCGTTTTCTCAATGAGCGCCCTAGCGATGAAGATGCTTATTTTTTGTTGAATACGTTATTGAAAACCTCCCCTTACATGGAGGAGGTCGCGCTTTTTCATCAGGATGGAGAGCCACAATTTTTGCTGAATCGCTGGAAGCACCAGAGAGTGGCCACAGTCAGTGAGCAAGACAACCAACTTCTTCCTACCATCCAGTCGGGAAAGCCATACATCGGCAGCATTGTTCGATCAGCGGAAGGGAAGCTGCTGGTATCGGTCGCGATCCCTCATGTATCTGCCAACGGTGTAAAAGGCGGCATGTACGCAAAGCTCAATGTAAAGCAGTTGCTCGAACAAGTCACGCTGCGAGCCCGATATGAAAACGAGGCCTATTTGTTTGTCACAGATGGGAAAAGCGATAGGTTTGCAGATCCGTTTATGCTGGGCAAGCCTTCTGATGGCTCTTTGACCTATTATGAACAAGCGGTTCCTCCCTCCTGGACACTACCTGATCGAACAGACAAGCCTGTTATCCGTACGTATCAAGCTTCCAATGGAGATGTCATGGTCAACTATGCCATGCGCTCTTCTGTCACGCATTGGGTCATTATGCTGGAGCAGTCGAGCCAAACGGCGTTTGCTGCCTTCTCAAAATTGGAACAGTCTCTGCTCTTTGCGACCTTATTCATCGCACTTATCGTGTTGGGGATTAGCATTGTATTTTCTGTCTCGTTTAGCCGATTAATGGAAAAGATCGAATCCGCTGTGCAAAAAATCGCAGGTGGCGATTTATCTGTGCGAATACCAGTGACGACCTCAGATGAAATTGGCAGACTAGCAGCGTCCTGCAATGAAATGGCACAGAGTCTGGAGACGAAGACCAATCAGCTTCTGGATGAAAAGAAACGGCTTGATCTCGTCGTCAGTGGGATGGGGATGGGGCTGATTCTCGTAGATGAATCTTTTCGCATTCGCTGGATTAACCAAACAGCGTCGGCGTGGTTCCAGGATGCGGCGAATCTCTTAGGGAAAGACTGCCACCTGACGATTGGTCAGCAATTTAGTTCATGCAGTAGTTGCATGCTCCGAACGCGACAAATGGTAAACCAAAAGCAGACTGACCTTATTTCCACCAGAGTCGATCAAGATGGACGTGTCCGCTCTTATCGCCATCAGGTTTTCCCTCTGCATCCGGAGAAAGAGTCGTCTGCTTTTCTAGAGGTTATCGAGGACATCACGGAGAAACGAGAGCTGGAAGCCGCAATCGCACAAGCAGACAAGCTCGCTGCTATTGGACTCTTGGCGTCGGGCATCGCCCATGAAATCAATAATCCATTAGGCATTCTGTCGTTGTATGGACAAGACTTGCGAGACCGTCTGGTGGAAGAGGATATTCGAGATTTACAGGACACAGGAGAGCTTACCCAATACTTGGACACGATGGACAAACAAATTAACCGCTGCAAGGAAATCACGACCCGATTGCTGCACTTTTCGGGGAAATCACCCGTTATCGTAGAAAAAGTAGATATTCATCAAGTCCTATCAGACATTCTCATTCTTCTGTCCCATGAAATACGTGTCAAACAGGTAACGGTCAACCAGTCTCTGTCGGCCTCTGCTCCTTTTCTTCTTGCTACCCCTGGACAGCTTCAGCAGATTTTGCTCAATCTGTTAACCAATGCGTTGTACGCGACCGAGGAGCGAGGAACTATTGAGATAGCAACTGATTCTCCATCGAATGATAGACTCCGTCTGTGGATCAGAGATGATGGATGTGGAATACCCGCAGCAGATTTGCCACACGTTTTGGAGCCCTTTTATACAACCAAGCCTCCTGGAAAAGGGACTGGTCTCGGGTTATCGGTCTGCTACGGGATTGTGACGAATTTAGGCGGAGAAATCGAGATCGAAAGTACGCCAAACATAGGTACGACTGTTACGGTCATCCTGCCGTCGGCAAAGGGGGAATGAACAAAAGATGCACACTGACACACCTATACTCATTGTTGATGACGAAGCAGATTTCCGCCATCTATTAACCAGTCGATTGAAGAGAAAGGGATATACCACGCTGGAAGCATCTGACGGAATCAGCGCACAGAAGCTAGTAACCAGCGAAACAATTCATGTCATATTGCTTGATTTGAAAATGCCCGGGATGGACGGTCTCTCCTTTTTGCAATGGTGCAAGGAAACCTCTCCTGCGATTCAAATCATTGTTGTGACGGGACACGGAACCATCGAAACAGCGATCGAAGCAATGAAACGCGGCGCTTATGATTATTTGACAAAACCTTACAACCTCAATGAATTGGAGGTTTTGATTTCCAAGGCCGTCGAAAAACAGCAGTTGACCGAGGAAAACAAACAGTTGAGAGAAGCTCTATCGACAAACGGGAAAACGACGTTTCAAATCGTTGCGGAAAGCCCGAAGCTAAAGGAGGTCCTAGCTACTGCCAAGCGAGTAGCCAGTACGGATTTTCTCGTTCTCTTGAAAGGGGAAAGTGGGACAGGGAAGGATGTCATCGCGAGACTCATCTATGAATGTAGTGTGAGGGCATCAGAGGCATTCGTACCAATCAATTTGGGAGCAATACCCGAAACGATGCTGGAAAGTGAACTGTTCGGGCATGAAAAGGGAGCCTTTACTGGTGCAACTGCTCAGAAAAAGGGACTAGTAGAGATTGCCCATCAAGGAACGCTCTTTTTGGATGAAGTAGGGGATTTGCCTTTTCCTTTGCAGGTCAAGCTGCTCCGTTTTCTGGAAACTGGTGAATTTCGCCGAATAGGGAGTCCGATTTTGCACAAGGTGGATGTGCGGATCATCGCTGCTACCAATGCCGATCTGGAAAAGAAAGTGGAAGAAGGAACGTTTCGATCCGATCTTTATTTCCGGCTGCATGTCATGGATATAACGATTCCACCTCTCACGCAGAGAAGAGAGGACATTTTGCCACTGTCTGCTTTCTTTTTGAATCGCCTCAAGCGTAAGTATCCAGTCAAACCGCTTTCTGTGAAAGCGCAGGCAGCTCTGTTGGCCTACTCATTCCCGGGGAATGTTCGGGAGTTGGCTCATATGATCGAACGCGCTGTCGTTTTGGCAAAAGGAGAGGAGATTGACGACAAGGATCTCTTTCCGCACGAACAGCTAGTACCGAGCAACCCGTCAGATCGAAAGCTCACTACATCAGCAGAAACGGGCGAGGAAGATGCATTTTTACTGAAAAATGTAGAGCGAGAACATATCAAGCATGTGCTGGACGTTTCCCAATGGAACAAGACCAAGACAGCTGAGAAGCTAGGGATCAGCGTACGTAATCTGTATCGAAAAATCGAAGAGTACGAGCTGCGACCGTGACATTTTGTCGCGTATTGACCATGACATTTTGGCATGGTCTTTTCTTTTTCTTGCTGTTTGGAAGCGCCAAGTCGTTCGTTTTCCAGCTTTTATGGCTTGGCATGCCTCTTGCTACTCTTACCCTAGCGAATACACGATCAACATGGAGGAGTGAGACCTATGATCAAAAAAGAGAAGACAGGCTGGAAGAAGCTGTCCATGGTTGTAGTGGCGATGCTAGTCTTTGCTGGCTGCGCTACACAGCAGACCGCCCAACCCACCTCAACAGCGAGTGAGGCCAAAGATAAAACAGCGAGTGGGGCATCGGGAGCGATCAATCTAGATTCCTACACCCCGCCTAGTATGGACAAGGTGCCAGAAGGGCCATTGGGAGAATCGATTAAGTATGGACATAAGTTAATGAATGAAACGAGCACAGTGATCCCTGAATATACAGGGAATAAGCTCTCCTGCTCTAGCTGTCACGGTAATGCCGGAATGGATGCGACCTCCCCTTTAACGGGTGTCACCGCAGTCTATCCCCAGTACATTCCAAGGTCTGGCAAAGTGGTTACCATTGAAGATCGCATCAATGGTTGTTTTCAACGAAGCATGAACGGAAAGCCATTGCCTTACAACAGCGATGAAATGAGAGCGATGGTAGCCTATCTGTCGTATATCTCAACAGACGTACCAGTAGGCATTAAAGAGCGCCCGTGGATAGAGAAAAATGATATGAAGAGCGTACCTCAACCGAATGTGGCAAATGGAGAAGCTCTCTTTCAAAAATCGTGTTTACAATGCCACGCAGCTGATGGTTCAGGAACAGGACCAAACTCTGGACCTGCCCTATGGGGGGATAACTCCTTCAATATTGGTGCAGGTATGGCCCGTATTTCCAAAGCTGCTGGCTACATTCAGCGCAATATGCCTCTAGGGGAAATGGGCGGTATCAAGCAAGGCTCGTTAACCGATCAAGAAGCGGCGGACCTAGCTGCCTATATTTTGTCCAAGCCACGTCCGGACTTTGCCAAAAAGGCACAAGACTGGCCAGCTGGAGGCGTTCCAAAGGATGTGCCGTATGAAGTAGACAGCGCCAAGAAGAAGCAATAGGAACTAAATACCGAACCCCAGAAAGGGGACTGTCCCAAAAGTTATAAAATGACGAAGGGATCGTCCTCTTTTTGATAAAATGGTAGGAGCAGCCACCAGATTATTCCGTCATTCTTGGACAAGCATGGCGTATTATCAAAAAAGGAGACGCAAAATGAGTAAAACCTTTCAAAAAGGCATTATTTTCGATATGGACAATACCTTATTGCAATCCAGGATCAACTTCGCAGAGATGAAGCGGGCCATCTTTCAGCTATGGGTGGACAATGGGATCGTTTCTCCCGCACTTGAGTGGGAAGAGCATACCGCATCACAGCTCATTGAGATCGGGCGAAAAGCAGAGCAAATGACGAGAGAGCTGGAGCAAGCGATGTGGGATGCGGTAACCGTGATCGAGAAGGAAGGGATGCATGGCGCTGTGCTGGAGCAGCACGCGGTAGAAGTGTTAGAAGAATTGAAGAACCGCTATCAGCTGTATATCCTGACCAATAACGCTTATGCCGCTGCGGAGGAGGCTTTGAACGAGACGGGAATCGCCTCTTACTTTGACGAAATCGTCGCCCGCGAGCAGATGACGATCTTGAAGCCATCTCCATCGGGCATTCACTATATTCGCAGCCGCAAGCCAGATTGGCCTGTTTCGGCTTGGACGATGATCGGGGATTCGTGGATCGATGGTAAGGCGGCATGCGATGGACAAGTTGCTTTTATTGCCTATCAAGGGAACGAGCAGGAAATGGAGCGAAACGGTGTTGTGCCAAGGGCATACATTAGGGACTTAAAAGAACTACTGAAGGTCCTCGAAATGTGCAAGCAAGAGTAAAAGTGCACTTCTCCAATAAATGATTACAGACAATCGCGAAAAATATGCTATACTTTGCCTAACTGAATACCAGCCTTCAGGGTAGGGTGCAATTCCCGACCGGCGGTAATGACGAACGCACGTCTGAGCCCGCGACTCGCTATCGTAAGCAGTTGATAGCGACTGACTTGGTGCAAATCCAAGGCCGACGGTACAGTCCGGATGGGAGAAGGTATTTGGAACGGCCTGTTTCGCTGTTTTTTTTCAAAAAAACGGTAGAAGCAAGGCTTCTTTCTGAACGCCCTGAGCATAATATTCATGGGCGTTTTTGTTTTTCGTGAAAACTTCATAGCGACAATCTTCAGGGCAAGGTGAAATTCCTGACCGGCGGTAATGGCGTACGTACGTCTGAGCCCGCGACTCGCTGACCACACTTGCAGCGACTGATCTGGTGAAAACCCAGAGCCGACGGTACAGTCCGGATGGAAGAAGATTTTGTGCTTTCTTCATTTGTTTTTTGGAAAAATGAATGAGGTAAGGCTTCTTTCCCTATGCCCTGAAACGCTTTGAGGTTTCAAGGGCTTTTTGTGTTGTACTTGGCTGGAATGATGGAACAGAAAGGAGTGCGGTATGGAACAGGACAGCAAGTACATGGATCTGGCGCTGGAATTGGCACGATCGGCACGAGGTCAAACCAGTCCGAATCCCATGGTCGGAGCTGTGATGGTGAAGGATGGAACCATCGTCGGAATGGGAGCGCATCTGCGGGCAGGAGAGCCCCATGCTGAGGTGCACGCGCTGGGGATGGCTGGGGAAAAAGCGCAAGGTGCGACCGTGTACGTGACCTTGGAGCCTTGCAGTCACTACGGGAAGACACCGCCGTGTGCAGAGGCGTTGATCGCAGCCGATGTACGTCGTGTCGTTGTAGCGACGCTCGATCCGAATCCATTGGTGGCGGGAAGAGGAATGGAGCTGCTGCGGGCAGCAGGAGTGGAAGTAGCGGTGGGCGTGAGAGAAGAGGAAGCGAAGGCGCTCAATGAAGTCTTTTTCCATTACATCCAAACAAGACGTCCATTTGTGACGGTAAAGACGGCCAGTACATTGGATGGGAAAATTGCTTCGTTCACGGGACACAGTCGATGGATTACTGGTGCAGAGGCTCGGGCAGAGGTGCATGAATTGCGCAGGCAGCACGATGCGATCCTCGTTGGGGTAGGGACGATTCTCGCGGATGACCCACTGTTGACGGCGCGCCAGGAAGAGCAGCGTTTTGGAAGCCAGCCAGTTCGCGTGATTTTGGACAGCCATTTACGGACGCCGCTGGATGCCCGTGTGGTCCAGAATGCAGATGCGAAGACATGGATCTTTGCGACAGATGCAGCCCCAAAGGAAAAGCAGGAGCTACTTGCGGCAAGAGGAGTAAAAGTTATCACAACGGCAGGGCCAATTCGCGTGGAAAAGGTGCTGGATACGTTGGGAGAGCAGGGAATTACCTCGTTGCTTGTGGAAGGCGGGCAGGAGGTCAATGGCTCCTTTTTGCAGGCGAGAGTGATTCAAAAGGTCGTGAGCCATATCGCGCTAAAGCTGATCGGGGGAAGCGGTGCGCCTTCGCCATTCGGAGGTCAAGGCTTTGCGACGATGGGGGAAGCGGTACAGCTGACAAATGTCACGATCACGCCGATCGGGAAAAGCGATGTACAAATCAGCGGGTACCCACAATGGGAGGATCAGACGTAACGAGTGAGGAGGAGAGAGCATGTTCACAGGACTGGTCGAAGAAGTGGGCGTGTTGGAATCGATTCAAGGGAACGAGCAGGCGAGTCGACTGGTCATCCGCGCACAGCAGATACTCGAAGGGGTGAAGCTCGGTGACAGCATCTCGGTCAATGGTATTTGCCTTACCGTTACTTCTTACACCAATCGCCAGTTTAGCGTCGATGTGATGCCAGAGACGATGAACAAGACGAGCTTGCGCCAATTACGCAGTGGACAGCGAGTGAATTTGGAGAGAGCGATGCGGCTGGGGGACCGATTCGGCGGGCATATCGTCTCCGGACATGTAGACGGGACCGGAATGGTTGCTTCACGAGAGGTGAATGCGAATGCTGTCGTGTTTCGGATCGAGGCCAAACCGCAGCTGTTGAAGTACGTTATTGCCCGTGGATCGATTTGCATAGATGGCATCAGTCTCACTGTGGTGGACGTAAACGATAGCGGTTTTACCGTTTCGATCATTCCGCATACGCTGGCGAATACGAGTCTTGCAGACAGACGCCCTGGGGACTTGGTGAATCTCGAAACGGATGTCATCGGCAAATATGTGGAGCGTTTGTTAGGTTATCAAAACCATGGCAGTACAGAAAAATCTGGCGGGCTCAGTCTAGCCTTTTTACAGGAAAACGGCTTCGCGTGAATAGGAGGGAGAAAGCATGTTTCACAGCATAGAAGAAGCATTGGAAGATTTGCGTCAGGGCAAGGCGGTCATCGTGGTAGACGACGAGGATCGGGAAAACGAAGGAGATTTTGTCTGCATGGCCGAAGCGGCTACGCCTGAAATGATCAACTTCATGATCACACATGGCAGGGGACTCGTTTGCGTACCAGTGACAGAAGAGCACGCGACTCGCTTGCAGCTGGCTCCGATGGTGAATGCCAATACAGACAAGCAAGGAACGGCTTTTACCGTGTCTATCGACGAAGGGAGTACACATACAGGGATATCTGCTCATGAGCGCTCTCAGACGGTCTTGGCGATGCTTGACGAGCAGAAGGACGCAGACGATTTCCGCAGACCGGGACATATTTTTCCGTTAATCGCGAAGGCTGGCGGTGTATTGCGCAGAGCGGGACATACAGAGGCGGCAGTTGATTTGGCTCGCTTGGCGGGGGGCATTCCAGCGGGAGTGATTTGCGAAATTATGAATGAAGATGGCTCCATGGCACGTCTGCCGCAATTGGTAGAGATCGCACGCCGCTTTGATCTCAAGCTGATTACCATTGCAGACTTGATCGCGTATCGGATGCGGACGGAATCCATGGTGAAAAAGGAAATCGAAGTGCAGCTTCCGACCGCCTACGGTGATTTTCGGATTGCTGCTTACACGAATGAGCTGGATGGCAAAGAGCATGTGGCTCTTATCAAGGGAGAGATCAGTCCGGATGAGCCCATTCTCGTCCGCGTTCACTCGGAGTGCTTGACAGGAGATGTTTTCGGCTCTTATCGCTGCGATTGCGGCCCACAGCTGCACGCAGCATTGGAACAGATCGAAGCGAATGGACGCGGCATTTTATTGTATATGCGCCAGGAGGGCAGAGGAATTGGCTTGATTAATAAGCTGCGTGCCTACAAGCTGCAGGAGGAAGGCTTGGATACGGTTGAGGCCAATGAAAAGCTAGGATTCGCCGCTGATCTGCGAGATTACGGTATCGGTGCGCAAATTTTGCGGGATTTAGGCGTGCAACGCATGCGGCTTTTGACCAACAACCCACGAAAAATCCGCGGGCTTACCGGTTACGGATTAGCAGTAGAAGAACGGGTGCCGCTTCAAACGCCGGAGCATCTGCACAACAAACAGTATCTATCAACAAAACAAGAGAAGCTGGGTCACCTGCTTCATCTGAACGGATAAGGAGAGGGAATAAACGATGAGAACATTCGAAGGACATTTGGTTGGAACAGGCTTGCGTGTAGGGATTGTGGCAGGACGCTTTAACGAATTAATCGTAAGCAAGCTGGTCGGAGGGGCTCTCGATGCCCTGAAGCGTCACGGCGTAGAGGATGAGCAGGTAGATGTGGCATGGGTACCGGGCGCGTTTGAAATTCCGTTGATCGCCAAAAAAATGGCGGAATCCGGTCGCTATGATGCGGTTGTTACATTGGGAGCTGTCATTCGTGGCTCCACTCCACACTTCGATTATGTCTGCAATGAGACCGCAAAAGGAGTTGCGTCTCTATCACTATCGACTGGGATACCCGTTATTTTTGGTGTTTTGACGACAGACAATATCGAGCAAGCCATCGAGCGAGCAGGAACCAAAGCAGGCAATAAAGGCTGGGAAGCAGCAACGGCAGCGATCGAAATGGCTAACTTATCTAAGCAGTTCGCCTAATCATTTCATATGGGTAGCGAGATAGTTCAACGGGGGCTTCGGCTCCCGTTTTCTATTTTTTTGGATAAAGTAACCACAGATAGGTCAAAGTAAGAAAGATTTTCCTGAAAAAAAGGGGGATCTAGCATGAAGCCGACTGATTGGTGGAGAGCGCAAGTAGAGGCCATACAAGCAAAGAAGCGCATCCGTTCGGTTCATGCGCGGCGAAGCGAACAAATTACACCGGATATGGTAAAACAACGTATGCAAAACGTGGATGATCTCAGCAGCTTGTCATTGAAGATGAATGACGAGGAGGTACACGTTTTTTTTCTCGATACGCTGGTGGATGTGTCCCAGATTTATGAGAATGTCTTTCTTCCGTTGCAGCGTTCCGATGGTAGAGATCCGATGGAGGTGCTCCCTTTCTCACAGGAATGTCTTCTTGACGATATGGAGACGTTGATGAGTAACTTGCTACGCGGTCATACCATCTTGTTTTTTCTGGAAAGGGATCTCATTCTTCATGTGAATACATTTCAGGTCGCGCATCGTTCCATTACGAAATCCGAGACGGAGGCAACCGTCCTTGGACCGCAAGACTCCTTTGTTGAAATGCTGGAGATCAATTTGTCCTTGCTTCGGAGAAGACTTGCTACACCTCATCTGAAAGTATCGAGCTACGCGATCGGCACTGAGGCGCACAACAAGGTAGCCGTGATTTATTTGGAGAACATCGCGAACGCAGAAAATGTGGAGCGCGTGAAAAAAAGGATCGACAATGTCATTTACCATGGATTTGTCGGGATGCCTGTCCTAAAGCAAATGCTGGAGGACAAGCCGTACTCTCCGTTCCCGCAGTTTGGCTTGACGGGTCGGCCTGACAATGCAACAGCAGCTTTGCTGGACGGCAGGATCGTAATCATGCTGAATGGAAGCCCGGATGCCGCGATCTGTCCGACGTCCTTTCTGGAGATGTTTAGCAGCCCCGAAGACTTTTACAATCGATGGTCTACGGCGAGCTTGCTTCGGATGATTCGCTTTTTCGGATTGTTTATCACCATTATGCTCACCTCCAGCTACGTCTCTGTCTTGACGTACCATCCGGAAATGCTTCCTCCCGCTTTGCTGACGATTTTGTCTGAATCGCGCAGTCGGGTGCCTTTTCCGCCCGTGATCGAGGTGCTCATTATTGAGCTCGTTATCGAGATCTTGCGGGAAGCGGGGATACGCATGCCGACTAAAATCGGCCAGACAATCGGTATCGTTGGCGGTATCGTGATCGGGACAGCCTCTGTACAAGCGGGGTTAGCCAGTAATATCCTGATCGTCCTTGTTTCTGTATCGGCACTGCTTTCTTTTGTGCCACCCAATTTTTTGATGAGTAATGCGATTCGGCTCGTTCGCTATGGTTTCATCCTGATGGCAGGTGTATTGGGCATGTACGGCCAGATGCTGGCACTGTCGTTTTTATTCGCGCACTTGCTCAATCTGACTTCTCTCGGGACGCCGTACATGACCCCGGGAGTTCCGCGTCAATGGACGGATTTGATGAATGGTCTCGTACGTGCACCATTGAGGTTTATCGTCAATCGCAACCGCATGTCCCGGGCAGAGCAAAAGCATGTCCGGCCAGTCGGGGAGGACTAGGGAGATGGATAGAGGGAGAATTTCCAGCCTGAATCCGATCCTAGTAATCGGATTGATTATGAATACGATGGTGGGTGTTAATTTACTTGGATTGGCTCATTCTGCTAGCAAACTAGGCTACAATCTGTGGTGGTCTCCGATTTTGTTGGGAAGCATTGTCAGCTTAACGTTAATTCCAATGATGGCCTTGTGTCGTCGCTATCCAGAGGATAATCTTTTTCGGATTCACGAAAAGCTGTTGGGAAAATGGTTGGGACGCTGTTTCAATGTGCTGATTATCCTCTACGCCATTCTGAGTGTATCTACCGCCAATGAAGGATATGTTAGGCTGGTGCAAACCTCCATGCTGAACAATCAGACAGTCACATTACCTTTGATCGGATTGACTTTGGTCATGGTCTACATTACAAATGGCGGCATCAAATTGATCGCGCGTTTTTGTCTGCTAACCTTCTTTTTTACGGGCTGGATGGTTTTTCTTTTGCAGTACGGATTTCAAAAGGGAGGAATCACGCATATTTTTCCTCTTATTAACACAGATTGGCGCAGTATAGCCGAAACCGTACACAATTCTTCCGCGAGCATGCTTGGGTATGAATTGGTCCTGTTTTTCTATCCATATATCCAAGAGAAGAACAAGGCACACAAGCATGTGTTGATCGGGGTATGGGTTGTTGTTTTGCTGTACGTTATGATCCTGATCACAAGCGTAGCTTATTTTTCCGAATGGCAAATGGACAATCTCATTTATCCCATTTTGAATTTGTTTAAGGCTGTAGAGCTGTCTTTTTTGGAACGGATCGAAAATCTCGGGATTGGTCTTTGGGTCTTCCTCATTCTTAGCACGAGTACGGGATACTTGTGGGTTGCGCGTACAGGTATTGAAGAAATGGCAGAAAAGACTCGGCTGTGGCATCTGCTTTTACCGACCATCATTTCGTTTTTATTCATTGTGGGGCCATTATCTGTAGAAAAACAACGCTACATTTATGACAAGGTGACTGTTTATATAGCCTATGGATTGATCTTGTGGCCGATTTTTTTGTTATTGCTTCATTCCTTGAGGTTCGGTAGAGGAGAGCGGATATCATGAAGAGGGCGAGCTGGTTCATTGTTACGGTTATCCTCTTGCTCAGCCTTTGTGGGTGCGGGGGCGAACTCGAACGGCCAGCACTGGAAGACATGGCCATGATTGGGGTTATGGGCTTCGATTATGTGGATCGGGAAAAGATAGATGTCACCGTATCCGTACCGGTTCCCTCCAAAAATAAAGAATCCACGCAGGTGTACTCGACTTTTTCCTCGATGACGAGCGAGGCGATGCTGAATCTCGCGACAAAAGCAGAGAGGACCATGTCCCTCTCGCAATTGCGGGTGATTTTGTTCAGTGAAGAATACGCCCGCAAAGTAGGGATCGGAAAAGTCATCCTTGATCTCTATCGCAATCCGATTGTAGGAGAAAATGTATACATTGCCATCGTAAAAGGAAAAGCGAAAGATGTCATCAAAAAAACCTATAACCACAGGCCGGAAATCAACACGTATTTGAACAACTTGCTTCGTCCGCGAGTGGAAACGGCCTTTTCGTCTTTTGCGACCATTCACGATTTTGTTTTTATGATGACCAGCAACACGATGGACCCCAATCTTCCTTATCTCATTCATAGAGACGGAGAGATTCAGATCACCAAGGCGGCCCTTTTTCGAGTAGACAAGATGATCGGAATGTACTCACAGCGAGAGGGGAAGCTCGTTCAGGGGTTTCTGGGAAGAGAACGCTTGCCACGCATGAGCTTCGAGTTTCAGCACGAGACGAAAACTGGTAAAAAACAAACAGAAAAGGTCGTCTTCGATTTTGTGCGGGCAAAAACGAAAGTAAGAAGTGTAGGCAGCCTGAAAAAGCCTGTTATCCACATCGATCTTAAGGTAAGAGGAATGCTGGTAGGCTATTCAGGCAGCAAGGATTTGGAGAAGCGGGCTCAATTTCGGACATTGGTTCAAGAGCTTGAGAAACGGATCAAAAAGGAAAGCATGGAGATGTTGGTGCGTTTTCAAAAGCAAGGGGTTGACCCGGCGCAGCTAGAGGAGAGCATTCGCCAAAAATATTATGGCAAATGGACACGCGAAACGGGTCTCGCCCTTTATAAAAAAGCGAAATTCAACGTCAAGGTACATGTGGATATCGTCGGTTTTGGCACATTGAAATAAGGAGCAGCAGCATACCAGTGTGGTTAGAACAGACGCTTGAATTCGCGCCAGATCGCACTCAAAGTCCGGCGATTTACATTTTGGAGCTTGCCGTACAACAGGTTCGTCAACCCGATGAAGGTGAGCTCCTGATCTTTCGTATACGGATACCAATTGAACTCACGCTTGCGTTTGCCCGGATCATGGATGACAGAAATACTATGCGTAAAGGCTTGCAATCCTGAAGGCCCGCGATAACGGCCGATGCCACTCTGTTTGACCCCACCAAAAGGAAGATGGGGATTGGCGTAGCTGATAATAACGTCGTTGATGCACACATTGCCGCTGTCGAGCTGACGAGCTACGCGATCCGCTTTTGTTTTATCGCCTGACCAGACGGAGGCATTCAGTCCGTACGGTGAGCTGTTAGCCAGACGAACAGCCTCCTCTTCGGTGGCAAAAGTCATGATGGGCAGCACCGGACCAAAGGTCTCTTCCCGCATGATTTTCATGTCAGATGTCACGCTTGTGAGAATGGTCGGCGCGATATACATGCTGTCAGAGGAAGGAAGTCCTCCAGTGACCGCGGTCGCCCCAGCGGCCAGTGCTTCGTGCACATGTTCACGGACAATTCCGATTTGTTGGGAAGACGTCATCGAACCGACCTCGGCCTGATCCGGATAGCTTTGGCGCAATGCTTTTGTCTTTTCGGTGACCAGCTTGAGAAAATCAGGATATACCTTTTCATGGACAAAAAGCCGTTCCACAGACATACATACCTGTCCCGAGTTCGTAAAAGCCCCCCACACCGCGCCATTTGCTGCCCGCTCCAGATGAGCGTCTTCGAACACGATCATCGGGTCTTTGCCACCTAGCTCCAATTCAACAGGGATCAAATGCTCCGACGCCGCAGCCATAATTTTTTTGCCTGTCGCAACAGAGCCTGTAAAAAATATTTTATCTGGGCGAGCAGCTACTAGCGCCTGTCCAGCTTCGCGTCCCCCATGAAGGACGGTCACGACTCCATCTGGCATTAAAACAGCGGAAAACACCTCCTCAATGAGCAGTCCGGTAGAAGCAGTCACCTCGGAAGGTTTTAAAAGAACGGTATTGCCTGCTACGAGGGCTGATAATACAGGAATAATGGCAAGCTGAAACGGATAATTCCACGGAGAGATGACCGCGACGACACCCATTGGCTTGTAGTGGATATACGATTTCTTCGGCCACAGCACGATAGAGGTTGGTACCGGCTGATCGGCCAACATCTGATAAGCATGTTTTTCATAAAAACGGATCGTGTCGACAGTGACGAAAATTTCGGTCATGTACGCTTCCAGCGTAACCTTTCCGGTAGCCTCACTAATTTTTCGGGCGATTTCTGCGCCGTGATCGACTAAATAGTGCCGCAACCGTGTCAAATAGTCCAGACGCTCGGCCAACGATGTAGTAGACCAAGCTGGAAAGGCAAGGCGCGCACGTGCCATCGCGTCTTCTACTTGTGCTGGAGTCGCTTCCTGTAAAGAGCCAAGCTGTTCACCAGTGGCGGGATTTTGCAAAGACATGACTGTCATCATGATTCACCTCGATTCAGGAGATTAGGATTCAGTTGAGAAGAGTGTATACATCAAATGGGCAAAGGTCTGTTCAAAGCGGGCAATCGCTTCTTCCGGATTCTGTAACTCATCGAGTAAAAATTGAAAGAGGAATCCGTCGATTGCAGAGTAAATGAGTGAGATTGCGGAGTCTTCATCGATGGTCAAGGAAGTTTGTTCTTCGAGCCGCAATCGTACGAGCATACAAGAGATGAGCTGATGCAGACGGGATCGAATGACTTTTACCTGTTCACCAAATACTGGAACGTACATGGCCTGTACCTGCAAGTCATACCAGAGCCGATGCAGCTTTCGATCTTCTTGTAGACTACGGCACAAAACACGGCCTAAAGCTGAAGACCATTTTCCGGATGGAGCTGCGAGTACTTCGCGTTCCAGCTCCTCCATAAAACGTCCTTTGTAGCTAGAGATTACAGCGAGCAAAAGCTCTTCTTTGCTTGCAAAGTAATAATGCAGAATGCCAAGTGAGACGCCAGATTCCTTGGCAATGTCACGCAAGGAAACAGCGGCATACCCTTTTTCAGCCAAACAAGCAGTCGCTTGCTCAATCAAAAATGCCCGTTTTGCTTCGGCTTTTTTCTGGGTAGTCACTTTCTCACCTCTTTTTTGGACAACTGTCCAGTTTTTCTGTTTTTATTGTATTTTACGGATGATGTCTGTCAATGAAAAGAGCTGCCCATAAAAAAAGAAAGAAGCGGCTTCATTGCCGCTTCTTTTGCCGTTCCCATCGTCGTAAATACGGATAAGGATCAAATGACCAATCTGCGCCACCTGTCTCCCGGTACATACCGTAATGCAGATGGGGAGGGAATTTGCCGGAAGTGCCGGGCTTCCCATAACCAGAGCTGCCAATATATCCGAGGACTTCTCCTGGCTCCACGATGTCACCTGGCTTCAACCCCTTTTTAAACGAGGACAGATGTGCAAAGTAATGGTACACATTGCCCATGTCACGCATGCCAATTCGCCATCCGCCAAATCTGTTCCAGCCGATTACTTCGATGACTCCGTACGCTGTGCTGAGGACAGGGGTGCCGTGACTTGCAAAAATATCTGTCCCCTCATGGATGCGACGACCACCCCAGCCGCGTGGCGCCCCCCATGTACTGCGGTAGCTATAATCGTACCTCGCGGGGATAGGAAAATGCCGCTCATCTAGGTCCAGGTGTTGATACTTTGCATACACCTGTGCGAACTGCCTGATCGTCTTCACGGAACGATCCCGCTGATAGTAAGACCAGAGACCGATTTGCCAATCTTCGTGGGAGAAGCCGTACTGGGATAGGTAATGAATGAAAGTAGTGAGTGCATCGAGATCGTTGTGACGATCTGCGACACCATCGCCATCTCCATCCATCCCAATCCCTTGAAAAAATTGGATAGATACCGGATTCGTATCCTCCGTGTCAGGATTGAACGCTCCTGCCCAACGATCACTTGGGATGTCCACAGCTGTTAGCCGCGAAACGTTTTCCTGCTCCTGCTTCTTTCGGCGTATTTTCATGGTACGCTCGTATTGATCAATGGCTGCCAAATAATTCCACGGGATGCCGTACATCGATTCCAAGCGCAAAAAAACTTGCAGGCGCTTTTGAAGAACCGGGTCTTGCTCTTTGACGGACGGAGCGATTCCGGCGGCGGATTCTAGTGGAGAAATAGCTGCAACCACGCACAAGCTGATCTGAATGATTAGGCGGAAAACTCGCATGCCGTCTCCCTCCTGCCTCGTAGTCTTTTGTTGTAGTTTCTGCCAGTTGGAGTGAATTATCCAAGATACTTTTGGAAGGGCTTTTGGTTGTTACCGAGGAAAGTTTTGTGAATTTACGGTGATAGAGGCAGGAGCACACCCTATCGTCAAAGAATTGAAATCAGGAGGAGTGTATTCCTTAAAAATCGTCATGAGGAGGCTGTGTGATGAGCAAAAAAGTGTTGATTGTAACAGGCGACGCTGTAGAGGCACTGGAGGTTTTCTATCCGTATTACCGCTGCTTGGAAGAAGGGTATGAAACGGTCATTGCAGCGCCCAGCGTGAAAACCCTGCACACCGTTTGCCATGATTTCGAAGCACACAGTGAGACATACACAGAAAAGCCAGCTTATCAGCTTCCCGCCCATGTTGCCTTTTCAGACATTAATCCTGAGGCGTTTGATGCTTTGATTATTCCGGGTGGACGGGCACCAGAGCATATCAGGCTCAATGAACACTTGAAGCCGATTGTCGCGCACTTCTTCGAGACGAACAAACCAGTCGCAGCCATCTGCCATGGCTCTCAAGTATTGACGATTGTTCGCGAGCACTTAGCCGGTCGTGAAATCACAGCGTACCAGGCTTGCAGACCCGATGTAGAAGCGTGCGGAGCGATTTACCAAACGGAAACGCTCCATGTCGATGGCAATCTTGTTTCCGGACATGCTTGGCCAGACTTGCCAGGCTTCATGCGTGAATTCCTCCATTTGCTCAAGTAAACAACCAGTTCCCCAAACTTCCGTCATTGCTGGCGGAAGTTTTTTTCGTTCTGACAATGCTTTTCATCCAGCCTGTTCCTCTGTATCATAAAGGGAAAATATGTTCGTCTGTTTCATGTGAGGAGTGGTAATGATCGTGCTGTCATTTATTCATACAGCGGATGTCCATCTGGATGCGCCGCTTCAAATGTTGGGGGAGCGATACGAGCTGCGTCAGGATGATTTTCGTCAAACGATGAAGAGAATCCGTGACCTCGTTCGGGAAAAGGAAGCAGACTTCTGGCTCATTGCTGGAGATTTGCTGGAATACCACGGGGGGAGACGATCCACTGCCTTATTTTTACGTGATCTTTTTGCCAGCATCGCACCAATCCCTGTCGTGATCGCACCTGGCAATCACGATCCGTGGCGAGCGGATTCGTTTTATCAAACATTGGAATGGTCGGGGAACGTCTACTGGTTTACACCCGAGTGGGGGGTGTATGAATTTCCCGAAAAGTCGTGCGTGATTTACGGCTGGGGCTTCGGGCAGCCACATGTGTACGAGTCGCCACTCGATACATTTCCAGGAAAATTGGAAGGGTATACCCATCATCTGATGGTTCTGCATGCCAGTGTGCTTTCCAATTCAGGAGAAGGAGAGCATCATCCGTATGCGCCTGTCACCTTGCAGCAGCTTGTACAGACGGGAATGGATTATGTTGCGATGGGACACATTCACAAGCCGGAATCATTCATGCATCCTGTCAAAAAACAACCGTTCGCAGCTTACCCAGGCTCTCCAGAAGGATTGACGAGCAAAGAAGCGGGAGAACGACATGTTTTGTATGGAGAGCTGGATCATGATGGTAGGTTGCAGCTCACGGCGATTCCTGTCCAGTCACGCAAAATTCAAAAGCTGGAAATCAAAGCGAATGGAGTCGAAACAACTGAGCAGCTCATTGATCGAATGGAGCAGCAACTCATGGAGGAAAACGACTCCGATATGATGTACATCACGCTGATAGGGGAGCGAGCAGCCTATTTTCAACCTCCCTTGTCCGTCCTTCAACAGCGATTTTCCCGATTTTTTTTGTTGCAGCTGACAGACCAGACCTGGCCTGATGTGGATGAGGACAAGCTGATCGCAGATGGTGGCGTTTGGGGGAGATGGCTTTCCAAACTGGCAGAGGCGGAGTCCCGTGCGCAAAATGAGGACGAGCGAGAAATCGTCAGGCTAGCCAAACAAGAGGCTCTGGCGCGGATCGGAGGGACCATTCGATGAAAATAGAGGAGTTAGTGCTGGGGAGCTTCGGAAAATGGCAGGATGCTTCCTTTCGTTTTGCTCCGGGCATCAATCTGTTTTATGCTCCCAATGAGTCAGGAAAATCAACCATCCTACAAGGTATTTTCGCTGCCCTATATGGAATGAAACGCGATTACGTCAAAACGGCGCGATACTTGCCTGAATATGAAAAGTACCGTCCGTGGCAGAGTGGCTCATATGAAACGATCATTACGTACAAATTAGCGGGCAAAACCTATCGTCTGCACCGTCAATTGACGAAGGAAAGGGAGGAGGCACGCCTCTTTTTGGACCCGGAATGGACGGAGCTGACTGATCTTTATTTGGAAGACAGGCGCAAGGAACGGAATTTTATTGAAAAGCATACGGGCCTTACACGAAGTCTATTTACGGATTTGACGTGGATCAGGAGGGAACCGCTTCAAGCGGCTGAGCATTTGATTCCGACTTTTACGACTGCGGAAGAAGCCAATCCGGCTGTCCAACAAATTTTGGTGGAGCTGGATCGAGAGCTTACCCTCATCGGGAAAAAAGAACGGGCCGAAAATACGCTTTTGGGAAAAGCCGCTACGAAGGTGGCACAAAAAGAGCAGGAGAAAGAAAACGCAAAAGCAGCTTGGCGTACAATCAGCCAACTGACGCTGCATATAGCGGAAGCGAAAGAAGAATGCCAGCAATTAGAGCTGCGGCGAATCCGATTGCAGCAGCATCTGGAGCGTTCGATTGGACAAGCAAAGGCGTTGCAGGAACGCTGGCAACGCAGCCATGCTCCTGTCAGTCAACAAGACTGGGAGTGGTGGGAGCAAACAGCTCATTCAGAGGGCGAGTTGGCCATTCATCAAGAGGCAAGACGAGGTCTCACGCAGGTAAACATGCCGACGGTAGCGGTACAACAGATGGATGACCAGCTTATCCCCTTGCAGCACGATTATGAAAAAGGGACACAATTGCTCAAACAGCGAGAAGCACTGCATATTCGTTTGGCGACATTGGCGGTATCTGCCCTTTCTACAAGTCCGCGAAGATCAGCATCACGCAGCACCCGACAAGACAATGAGGCAAAAAGGAGACGGGGAGCTGCCCTTATGTGGGGCGGCGCAGGGATATTGTCTGTTCTCGGGTTAATCGGCTTCGTGAGTGGACATCCCATTCTGGGAGGGATTTCTGCGACTGTCGCTTTGTTGCTGTTTGGTTTTGGGGTTTTCTTGCTGCGAGCAGGCGGGAGTAAGGGCGAAGTCAAACAGACAGCAGATCAAGCTGCGGTACAGGATAGTCAAAGGGTACAAGAAGAGATCGCTTCCATCGATGCGGAGGTCGCCACACTTGTTCAGAGATGGGGTGCGAGTAATTGGGATACATTTTTGGAAAAACGGGAAGGGCTACTGAAAAGCACAAACAAGCAACAATCTGAGCAGTTTCTATCGGAAATGGCGAAAACGAAGCAGGAAGCTGATCTGTCTGCAAGCTGGGGTGAGGCACTTCGCAACTTGCTGGATCAGGAAAAAAACGTGCTTGAAACCGAGCAAGGAAAATTACGTATCGAGATGGCAGGGATTGAGGAGAGACTACAGGAGCTGCGGGAACAAATGGCAAGAGGAAGTGGGGAGATGGCGGTTCACGAGAGCCTGTCATTATCTCGCGCAACGGATGAGCTTGAGGAAGCGCAGGCAGCACTTCGTCAGCTGCAAAATAAGCGGGATGCCCTTCAGCTGGCTCGGGAAATGCTGCAGGAGGCAGTAGGAGAATGGCGGCGAGATAGCACACCCGCTGTGAATCAGCAGGCTTCGGAAATCATCGAGCATATTACAGGGGGAGCGTATCGGGATGTCAGACTCGATCCCCGTGACGGATTTGCCGTTCGTTTGCTTGCGCCGACCAAACAAATGGTGCTCGAGCAGGACCAATGCTCCACTGGGACCATCGATCAGCTTTACCTTGCCCAGCGTTTGGCCTTGGTGCATCATGCCAAGCAGTCGGAGCCATTGCCTCTCTTTTTCGATGATCATTTTGTCCATTATGATGAAGAACGCCTTTGTCGAACGCTTGACTATGTCACAATGCTGGCACAAGAACATCAAGTGTTTCTCTTCACCTGTCATGAGCGAGAGCTACGCATGCTTGCGCCATTGCTTCGCCAAGAGGAGGGCCATGCCGTTCACCGAATCGGGTAATTGTTTCCGGGGCAGGAAAGAGGTTGCCCCTCCGAAATCCAACCTCTATAATGGAAATTGTTATTGTCTTGTACCATGATGTCACATGAGGAGTGAGCCCTATGACGCAACGCAAGCCGGAGTGGCTCAAGATCAACCTTGTTTCAGGATCAGAACTAGCCAGCTTTAAAGAGCTTAAGCAAACCATGCGCACGAAGACGCTACATACCGTTTGTGAAGAAGCAAAATGCCCCAACATTCATGAATGCTGGGCAAGCGGTACAGCAACTTTCATGATTTTGGGTGATATATGTACCCGTGCCTGTCGGTTTTGTGCAGTAAAAACGGGATTACCGACGGAACTGGATACAGCTGAACCGGAACGTGTAGCAGAAGCAGCCGAACAAATGCGTTTGAAGCATGTCGTTGTTACTTCCGTTGCTCGTGATGATTTGGCAGATGGAGGCGCACAGATTTTTGCCGATACGATTCGTGCGATTCGTCGTCGACTGCCGTTTGCTTCCGTAGAAGTATTGATTCCCGATTTTATGGGGAACTGGGATGCGTTAAAAGTGGTCATGGACGCAAAGCCTGACGTACTCAACCACAACATTGAGGCGGTTCGCCGGATGTCAGATCGCGTACGGGCAAGAGCCAAATACGATCGGACGCTGGAACTGTTGAAAAAGGCGAAGGAATTCCAGCCGAGCATTCCGACGAAGTCCAGTCTGATGATTGGTGTAGGCGAGACGATGGAGGAAATCATCGAAACGATGGATGACCTGCGTTCTGTCGATGTCAACATCATGACGATTGGTCAGTATTTGCAACCGACCAAGAAGCATTTGAAAGTAGAAAAGTTTTACCATCCAGAGGAATTTGCTCGCTTGAAGGACGAAGGCATGAACCGTGGTTTTAGCCACGTGGAGTCAGGACCATTGGTGCGCAGTTCGTATCACGCTCACGAGCAGGCGAGTGCGGCGAAGGAAACGATTGCAAAAGAATCCATGCCGAAAGCGCAATAATAAGTAACCCCCTCAACCGCCCATAAGAGCGTTGAGGGGGTTTTTTTACTACTTGGGGGAGAGGGCTTTTAGCGGCTGGTTGTTGTCTTCACGTTATGGGATGTTCCGCCCATACGCTTGACGAGCGTGTCAATGCTTTTCGCATCTTCTGTACGCGCTGTACTCACATTGCTGGAGCGACTTGCTACACGAGCGATTTCTTGAATGTCATTCGGATTATCGGTGACATACACTTTGTAATAGCGTGGTGAAACCGATTCGGCGTTCATTCTTGCCTGTTTTTTCGCTGTGCGCGCATCTGCTCCTTGTGTATGCAAGCCTACAAAAACTTCTTTGTCCGTTACCAAGACGGTAGAACGCTGTACGCCAGGGCAGCTAGCAGTGACATTCCCTACAGCTTTTGCCAATGCTTCACGGTCTACATAGACGTTTGTTACACTGGCAGTTCTCATATGCTGACGGTCAGTCTGCACATAACCCATGTGTGGCATTCCAGTTTGCATGACACCTGCTCCACCGCGGTTTGTACCATGCTGCTGGTAAATGGAATGGTTTGTACCAGTTGGCGCATTGTAAACACCCGTTGTACCCATACCAGCTTTATGATCCGTAAAGGCATTGTACGGTCTCATTCCACTTGTGTAGGCGTTGTAGTTGTTTACATGTGGGTAAGTACCGTTTGGATATGCACCATAGTTATTCCCAGCATTGTTGGTCAGTCCCATGCCATTACGAACATGAAGTCCATCACGAGTGCCGTCGTAGTTGCGGACGTGGAGCCCGTCGAAACTAGTGGTTCCAGCACCAGTGTAATTACGGGTATGATGATACCCGTCAATGTTCGTCGAGCGCATGCCATCGTAGTTACGGACGTGCATTCCATCAAAATTTCGGACGTGCGGAGCAGACTGGTTCGACATCGTCTTGTTCGGATGCGTGTAATTAGGCGCAGCATTATTTGCACAACCAGAAGCCAACAGCACAATACCTGCAATTGCAGGATACAACCATGTCTTTTTCAATGGTAACACCCCCTACACGATAGAATGTCCAAAGGCACAGGTCAGTTATCGTGGGAAATTTAGCTCATGTTGCGTGAAATATGATAAGATGGACGTAGTATACATGCGTAAGGAGGAAGCGAGTTTGATTCGCACGCAAGCCGGTACTTATGAAGTCATGGAAGTAAATCGAGACGGCTGGAACCTTGAGGCGTTCAAGGAGCGCTATAGCGACATCCTCGACAAGTACGATTATATTGTAGGGGACTGGGGCTATGGTCAGCTTCGTCTTCGTGGGTTTTATATTGACGCTAATCGCAAAGTACCGTTCGAGCAGCGGATCGCCGCTTTGGATGAGTACCTGCATGAGTTCTGCAATTTTGGTTGTCCGTACTTCGTTTTGCGCAAGGTAAAAGCAAACGTTGGCAATGGTGACGACCAAAGCGGGCAAGACGAAGCTGGTTTTGATGCCATCATTGATATTCGTCAGGACATTCCTCGTGAAGAGGGTGGCTCTTCGCCTTATGTAGAACGAAAAGAACGTAGACGTTATCACCCGCGTCAAAATAAACAGGATCGCCAGAACAATGCTGGCGCCGATCGCAATGGGGCAGGGAGAAACGAACGTGGGGAGAAGCCAAAGTTCCAAAAGGATCGCCCTGATAAAAATGGCAAGGATTCCAACTCACGAGAGCGCCGTCCCAATCAATTCAAACCCAATCGCGAACGCGATAAAGTCCCAACAGGACCAAATACACCAAAGCGTGAATCCTAAAAATGAATCAGAATAACCGAAGCATAAAGAAGAGCCCTGGATGTCAGGGCTCTTTTCGTTTTTCGATCTAAAAACCACCGAGTCCGCCAAAACCACCGGGTCCACCGATACCACCGATACCGCCGGGTCCACCGAAGCCGCCGGGTCCACCGAAGCCGCCGGGTCCACCGAAACCACCGGGTCCACCGAAGCCACCGGGTCCACCAAAGCCACCGGGACCCCAACCAGGCCAGCCCCATGTGGGCCAATAACCAGGCCAGCAAGTACTGCATCCCCACCAAGGATATGGCTGTGGGACGACAACGACCTCAGGACCGCGTCTTCTACGGAAAAAGACTGGATGAGCCTGATCTTCTGGAATGTATTGAAAATCCTGGCCTGATGAGTAATAAGGTGGTTGATCATATTGTGCAGGAACAAATTGGTTTTGATCGTATTCGTTTTGATCATATTGAACTTGATCGTATTGGTTTTGGTCATAAGAACTTTGCTCATAAGAGCTTTGGTCGTATGGATAAGATTGCATGATGCGATTCGCACTCCTCTCGTTATCTGTCTGTGCATCTGTGCAGTAGCAGTATACGAGGCATACGCCTGTAAGGAGCATTGTCCAGCAGGAAATGGGCGGAGGTTATCAATAAAAAAAGGAAGAGCCCGCAATGGCTCCTCCTTTGGTGAATTAAATGGCTGCTTCCAAAAATGCTTTCAATTCTTCGGCTTCACTCTCATTCAAGTTGAACGCGAATTCCAGATAGCCTTCTTCTTCCAGATCATCATGTCCAATAATCGCGGAGCGTCCATTTTGAATGTTGATGACAATCGCCTTCCCATAAAAACGGTTGGTCGTTGTAATCGCGAGGTCAAAACGCGTAGCTTCGCCCGTGAAGCTGACAAAGCGCGTTCGAGTATCTTCGGCTTCGTCGTACAAGTAGAACAAATCATTTGCCATGTAAGTGTCCCTCTACTTCCATAAAAGATTTGGTTTGTGTTCGGTATTGTGTACAGCGCGGACAAAGCGAATGGTTTTGGTTTTGGCACGCATGACGATCGAATGTGTTTCCACCATATCATCGCCGAGGTAGCGTACACCTTGCAACAGCTCTCCATCAGAAACGCCTGTTGCCGCAAAAATGGCGTCGTCCCCTTTGACCAGATCGTTTAGCGTCAAGAGCTGCTCTGGATTATCGAGCCCCATTTTGATGCAACGCTCGCGTTCGCTATCGTTTTGTGGCTTGAGCTGGGCTTGCATGTCGCCACCCAGGCACTTGATCGCTGCGGCACTGATTACGCCCTCTGGCGCACCACCGATCCCCAAGAACAGGTCAATCCCTGTATGCGGCAGACAGGCAGCAATCGCTGCACCCACATCGCCATCTCCAAAAAGCTTCACGCGCGCACCCTTTTCACGAATGGCATCAATAATCGACTGATGGCGGTCACGTTCCTGAATAATGACC
The DNA here is from genome assembly GCF_055685845.1 of Brevibacillus schisleri. Classification (NCBI taxonomy): domain Bacteria; kingdom Bacillati; phylum Bacillota; class Bacilli; order Caryophanales; family Paenibacillaceae; genus Brevibacillus; species Brevibacillus schisleri. Next base: position 5,422,118 of record NZ_JBVNDM010000001.1, on the reverse strand, counting down.
GTCACATCTTGTACGCGCTTGTTGTTTGCTTTTGCTACAACCTCTATCATTTTATCCACGGGATCGTAAAGGTTGATTTGTCCGGCAGCACGTTTGCCGACGGCCATTTTCATCATGTACATGTCTGGTGCATGCAACAGGGTGCCACGGTCCCCGATAGCGATAACAGACATGGCATTGTTGTGACCCTTGGCGACAATCGTCGTTCCTTCAAGCGGGTCAACCGCCACATCTACCTCAGGCCCGTCTGCTTCCTGGTTACCGAGCTTTTCACCGATATAGAGCATGGGGGCCTCATCCAGTTCACCTTCGCCAATGACGACAGTACCCCTCATGTTGATCGTGTCAAACATGGCGCGCATGGCGCTGGTCGCTGCTCCGTCTGCTTCATTCTTTTTCCCGCGTCCCATCCAGTGAGAAGAGGCGAGTGCAGCCATTTCCGTTACCCGCACAATTTCCAGTGCCAATTCGCGTTCCACAGTGTGTTCCTCCCCTTATGCTTGCCGACAAAAATTCACCCCATCATTGTAACATAAAGTGAACATCAAAAAGTCGTCTTTTCAGCACCGAGAAAGTTGAAGGTGAACGCCACTTTCGATGTCGGATAATCCCTTAGTACAACTGCGTGATCAAAAGACGAACGTGATTCGTGACAGGTCGTACAAATTTGGTATACTGAGGGATGAAAAGAGGTGAAACCGGTGAGCAATTCCTATTTGCAGGAAGGGGAATTGGTGCTTCTCGTCCTGGTGCTAACATTTGTGTTTACTGTTTACTACTCAAAACGCAAATCAAAAAAGCGAAAGTAAGGAGAAATATATGTACGACGTGAATACAAAACGAATCGACCAAGTATTGGAACATATGTCTCGTATGCTGGATCTGTTGAACAAGCTCAGTGAACGAGGAGCCAAAGAGGTTTTGGCAGATGAAGTAGCTGTTGCTGCGATGGAGCGAGCCCTGCACTTGTCTATCGAAGGAATAGTGGATGTCGGAAACGCGCTGATCGATGGATTCATTATGCGAGATCCGGGAAGTTACAGCGACATCGTGGAAATTTTGCGGGATGAGCAAGTTATCACGGATGAACAGGCTTTGATCCTGACACGTGTAACTGATTTCCGCAAGCATCTGGTCAATGATTATACAAGTGTGCCGATCAATGAGATGTACAGTCTAGTAGAAGAAGCGACCAGTACTATTCGTCAGTTTGAGCCACAGGTAAGAGCCTTCTTGAAAAAAGAACTTTTTTAAAAAGTCGTTTTTAGTCTATCGCCATGTAGCGGATATTTTATACAAAAGACTTTCGTTTGTTTACTAAAACGTCTTCATCCACTACAATAGGTAGAAAGGACGGTGATACGTATGACAAACGAAGGAACGTCCACTCGTGATCAAATCCTGCACATGCTCAAGGTCAAAGGTTCACTCCCTGTCAGCGACATGGCCGTCGAGCTGGGGATTACTGAAATGGCGGTACGGCGTCATTTGAACACCCTGGAGAGAGATAATTTGATCAAGTCTACGCTTGTTCGCCAAGCGATGGGACGCCCAACGAATGTTTATTCATTGTCGCAGGAAGCAGACGAACTGTTCCCGCGCAATTATTCTCATTTGACATTAGATTTTTTACAAGACATAAAAGAAATCGACGGTTTGTCCAAAATAGAAATGCTATTTAGACGCCGCGAGAATCGCTTGGAAGAGACTTATCGCTCCTACATGCAAGGCGACCTGGAAAATCGTGTAGCCAAGTTGGCCGAGCTGCAAAACGATAAAGGCTACATGGTGGAATGGGAAAAGGACGAAAACGGAGACGGCTACCGGATTCAGGAGTTCAATTGCCCAATCTCACAAGTAGCCCGTGAATTCAACCAAGCGTGTAGCTGTGAGCTTTCCTTGTTCCGTCGGGTTTTGAAAGCCAATGTGGAGCAAACCACGTGCATGGCAAAAGGCGGAGACAAATGCGTGTTTCACATCAAGGAAGCGAAATAAAATAGTCATAACGAAGGTCCACTCGAGTCGGGGTGGATTTTTTCTTTTGTTTACAACCGACTATTCTAAATAAGAACGATGCAGGCACAGGATTCGGTTAACGTCCTGTGCTTTTTTCTATACTCAGGCAGGTATTAAGTACCTTTTTTTCTTCATTCTAGAAATCTTAATGTTGGTTTAACGTTTTCTTTATGTTGGACATTTACTATTTATCATGTAAAAAACAACAAAACACACAAAAAAAAACAGGAAGGCGGAGTTTTAACAGGGTAAAACTGGTAAACCGGACAGAAAAACAGATGAGGAGAGATCCGTAATGAAAAAAATGGTATCAAGTATAGCTGCTTCTGCCATCTTGTTGGGTGGAATCCTGCCAGTCGTTGATTTTGCTCATGCAAAAGACAAAATTCCTGAGAAAAAGATGACGATGACATTTGACGTGATCAGTGATATCCAGGGAGACCTCCGAGATTTTAGTCACGTTTTGCAAGACATCAATGAGGAAAATCCAAAATCCAAAGCGCTGATCATTAACGGTGACATTACTCCTCGCGGTTACGATTTTGAATATCAAGCTGTACAAGATGTGCTCGATAAAAATCCTCATCCCGAAAACGTGTGGTCCAGCATCGGCAATCATGAGTTTTATGTGCCGAAGTGGAAGAATCCCCAAACGCTTGCACAAAGTTCATGGCCAAACGGCACAACGGAAGAAGAGCTGTTCGATAACTTTTACCAATTCAGTGGAGAAGACAAAGTCTATCACCAAAAAGAAATCGATGGATATCCTTTCCTCTTCCTCGGCACAGAAAAATACATGAAATACCACGATCCAAAATTGTGGGATGAAGTATACATGAGCGACGAGCAACTGGATTGGCTGAAAGATAATCTGAAGCGTTATACCAAGAAGGACAAGAATAAGCCCATTTTTGTATTCTCCCACCATGTGCTCCCGGACAGTATCTCCGGCTCCAGACAAAGTCCATACACGAACGATTACCTGGATGTGGACAAGCTTCTTGACATCTTGAAAGACTATCCGCAAGTTGTTTTCTTTTCGAGCCACACTCATTGGGATCTGAACCTGCCGGATTGGGCAGGCAAAAAGAAAGTCAAAGGCGGAGACAAACGCGGCTTTACCGTTGTAAACACGGCCGGCATTGAAACGGGATGGATGTCAGCAGGTCCAGACGGGGGCGAAAAAGTCACGCCGGATGGAGGAGCTTTCAAGCAAGGACTACGCTTGCAGGTGTACGGTAATGATGTCGTCATCCAAGCGTATGACTACCAACACGACAAAGTAATTAAGCAGCTCAGCATCCGTTATGGAAAAATCGAGCAGTTGCCACCGGATGTACAGGCGGATGATGAGAATAATGTGCTTGTGAACGCGACGGAATACATGGAGTACGCAGTTGGCAAGCAAAAAAACTGGCGGGATTATGATCCCGAAAATCCACCGACATTTCCAGGATACCAGAACGTGTATGTCCGTCATAAAGGGGAAATGAACCTGGAAGCCGGCACGCCAGTCATGGTCAAATTCAAGAAATAACGGGACTTCCGTACATTGTTCGTGATAAGAGGGCCGATGGGTCCTAAACAAAAAGCAGGAAGCGGTGGATGCCGTTTCCTGTTTTTTGCGATAGGAAGGAGGAAGGATTACACTAAGAGGGGAGAGCCTGTTCAACCGGCTTAGGACAACAGATGGGAGTTGGAACAACGTGAAACCATATAAAGGCTATTTGCTTGATCTGGATGGGACGATTTATCGGGGAAAAGAAGCGATTCCGGGCGCAGCAGCATTCATCACCCACTTGAAAACTCATCAGATTCCGTATTTGTTCCTGACAAATAATTCATCAGCCTCTGCACAGCACGTCGCAGAACGGCTGGTAGCAATGGGCATAGAAGCACAGGCTCGGGACGTGTATACCACGAGCATGGCGACCGCTACCTATTTACAAGAGCATGCACCAGCGGGTACACGCGTCTACGTGATTGGAGAGGCGGGCTTGCATGATCAGCTGACGAATGCAGGCTATGTGATTACCGATGAAGATCCGGCTTATGTCATTGTCGGGATTGATCGTGCTTTTACGTATGAAAAGCTTGCGATTGCCGCACGCGCTATCCGTGCAGGAGCAACTTTTCTCGCTACAAATGCAGATGCTGCCCTGCCGACAGATGCCGGTCTGTTCCCCGGCAATGGTTCACTGGTGGCAGCCGTCTCCGTTGCCTCCGCTACCAAACCAATCGTGATTGGCAAACCAGAGTCCATTATCGTCAGGTACGCACTGGATCAGCTTGGTACTGCTGTGGCTGACACGCTGATCGTCGGGGACAATCTATATACGGACATTGAGGCAGGTGCCAACAGCGGCTTGGACAGCTTGCTCGTTTTGACAGGCTATTCCACGCGCGAAGAAGCAGAACAGCATCATGCTGCTCCTACCCATATCGCGGAAGATTTGCCGGAATGGCAGCAGCGAATCTCACTATGATTCAGCGCATTCTTCCTGCTGCTTCTGGCGGTGGGCAATGCGGCTGGAGGCGGCGGCTGCGACCGCACCAACAAGATCGTCCAAAAAAGTATGGACACCATTACGCTTGTCGTTGAGATCGGCGAGTTTGCCGTGCTTCAGCTTGTCTACATAACCGAAGTTGGTGAATCCGATGCTTCCGTACAGGTTGACGATGGCGAGGGCGAGTACCTCGTCTATGCCGTATAGCGGCTCGTCTGTTTCAATAATCGCCTGGAGCGGGGGAAGCAGCTGCTTTTGTTCAGCGAGGATATCGAGCTGAATCCCGGTCAGCAACGCGTTTTGGACTTCGCGTTTTTTCAAGACGGACGACACACTGTCGAGACACATGTCCAAGGTGATGTCCGGGATATATTTTGACTGTAGGAACATGACAATTTCAGCAATGTCGTTCATGCTGACTCCTCGTTTTTCCAACAGCTCAAGAACGAAATCTAGACAACTCTCACTATTTAGTGGATGCTCACTCATGCTTGTCGCTCCTCCTTTTCCGCATGAATGCATCTAGTATCTGCATACAGATAGGCACCTATCCCGATCTACCGACATACAATGCCAGAAGAGCAGTATGCAAGGAGGGTGAACAGCTGTATGGAAGAAAAAGAGCTTCTTCAGGAGAAGTACGGTTTTGAACTCCAGGGATATCGTACGACGGGGGCAAGCAAGGTACTGGAAACCGATCGAGGCCTTTACTACATGTTCGAGGCGCCAGCCGGATATAAATACAAAAGCAAATTTATTGAGAAAGTAAAACAGCATTTGAGTCAACAGCAAAACATTCGCTTGTTAAAGCTGGTGAACACAACAAGCGGGCAGGCTCACATCGTTGATGATGAGCAGCTTTACTATTTATACAGGGGCGTGCGAGAGACGGTTCCTGAAAATCCCTATTATGCCGGTGGGCAGTCGCTCGCAAAGTTCCATCTGGCCACGAGTGATTTTTCATCTGACAAGATGTTTATCCCCTACAGTTCCCTTGGCAACTGGCCGAGCACGTGGCACAAAAAGCTGCGGAATTTTCATGAGTACCGGGATGAAATGGATGAGGAAAATGTAGAGCTCGCGCCAATGGATGAATATTTGTTGACCTGCTTCACGTACATTACTCAGCTCGGGGAATTGTCCGTTCAATATTTGTTGGATGCTGGTTACGATAAAGTCGTGAAGGAAACTGCTAGTCTCGGGAAAGTAGCCTACCAAAATTTTGATCAAGGGTATATGCTATGGAAAGAGAAGGATGTACGTCTAGTGGCAGGCGAATGGAACTGGGTTCTTGATATGCGTACGCGAGATGTGGGGCAGTGGATCAAAGCCGAGACAAAGCGAAATGGCTGGAATGAAGAGGCTGTGTCCAGCTTTCTCGACGGCTACAACAGCGTCTCTGCTCTGTTGCCAGATGAATATGCCGTGATTTATGCGCTCATGCTCTACCCAGGCAGGTTTTTGAAGCTCGTGGAGACTTATATGGAGTTGCCGGTAGAAGAGCGCCAGGAAGTCAACCTCCAAGCATGGCAAACGCAGTTGGAAGACGAGCTAACCAAAATGGAAGACGGACTTCGAAAGTACCCGCTATTCATTGCTGAGCGTTATGACGTATCCATTCCACAAATTGATTGGTTGTGGAGGAAAAAAGATGATCAAGCAACAAGTTTTCGTTACGAGGAAACTCAATCCTGAAGTGATCGCGATGCTTGAAAAAGTAGCCGAGGTCGAGCAATGGACAAAAAATGCGCCGATCCCGCGTGAATTGTTGCTGGAAAAGATTAAACATGTAGATGCCGTCTTGACCATGCTGACAGAACGAGTGGACGAAGAATTTTTGGCGAGTACAAAACGACTCCGTATCGTGGCGAACATGGCGGTCGGTTACGACAATATCGATTTGGAAGCGTGCAGACGACACGAGGTCATCGTAACCAACACGCCAGATGTCCTGACAGAGTCTACTGCCGATTTGTCCTTCGCTTTATTGATGGCGACAGGCCGCCGCTTGACGGAAGCCAACCGATTTTTATTGCAGGGGGAATGGACATCGTGGAGTCCGACCCTCATGGCTGGGCAAAATGTATATGGTTCGACTCTGGGGATTATCGGGATGGGGCGAATTGGGGAAGCTGTGGCAAGACGCGCCAAAGGATTTGGCATGCGAATCCTGTATCACAACCGGAATCGCAAACCGCAGGCTGAGCAAGAGACAGGAGCACAGTATGCTGATTTGGCGGAGCTTCTGCAAGAGTCCGATTACGTCGTTCTGCTTACACCGTTGACAGAGGACACACGCATGTTAATGGGGGAAAAACAGTTTTCGCTCATGAAAGAAACCGCTGTTTTCATCAATGTTTCTCGTGGTGGGACAGTCGATGAGTCCGCACTGTATCAGGCGTTGGTAGATAAAAAAATTTGGGCGGCCGGACTGGACGTTTTTGCGGTCGAGCCAGTCCCGATGGATAACCCGCTCTTGCAACTGCCGAATGTAGTCGCATTGCCACATATCGGTAGTGCAACTGTACAAACAAGGGCGGAGATGGCGAGGTTGGCTGCTGCTAATATCGTAGCGGTGTTAAGTGGAAGGGGACCACTGACTGCCGTATGAACACGTTCTTTGTTTTGATTACAGGACTCTTCGTGCTGCTCTTGATTGCAGCAGTAGCCGTTTCGTTTCACGTAACCTGGCGCTTGACGCATCCTGTAAGAAAACCGATTCACATGGAACCCCGAGATTTTGGAATCGAACAGGTGGAGCCCGTTGTTTTTTCAAGCAGGGAAACAAAGATTTCGTTGGCTGGTTGGTACGTGTCGGCAGAAAAAAATGGGCAGGTTTCGAATGGAAGTACGCTGGTCTTTGCTCACGGCTATAGTCAAAACAGATTAGAGCCACATCTGCCAGCGTTGTCTCTGGCTGCAAGACTGGTTCAGGCTGGTTTTGATGTATTGATGTTCGATTTTCGCAATGCAGGGGAGTCCAGCAAAGCACTGACTACGATTGGTCTTCGAGAACAGCAAGACCTCCTTGGGGCCATCGATTTTGTAGCAGCGAAGAAGCTCGAGCACAGACTTGGTCTCGTCGGATTTTCCATGGGGGCGGCAACCTCTTTGATGGTTGGCGGAGTAGATGAACGCGTCACAGCGATTGTAGCAGATTCACCATTCTATTCCTTGCGTGAGTACTTGGCTGAGAACTTGCCGCAGTGGACGGGCCTGCCCCGGTTTCCGTTCAACTGGCTCATCCTTACCTTGTGTCCAGTTTTGCTAGGAGCCAACCCGCGGGACGTCAATCCGTATCAGGCAGTCCAGCAAGCGAACAAACCGATTCTTTTTATACACGGGACAGGCGATACGACGATCCCGCTTGTTAACAGCGAACGACTTTTTGAGCTGACCCAAGACGACAATTCCGAGATTTGGATCGTACCGCGAGCGGGCCACGTCCGCAGTTATGCGTTAGTTCCTGAAGAGTATGAGAATCGTGTCATTGCCTTTTTGGAAAAAGGAATGGGAAAGGGAAAATGAAAAAAGCAGCTACGCGGTTGCTGTAGCTGCTTTCATGTCGATGTGACTGGATTAGAATACTTGTTGAACTTCTTTGATGCCTGGGATTTCTTCCACCAGTGCACGCTCGATTCCTGCTTTCAGGGTGATGGTAGAGGAAGGGCAGCTACCGCAAGCACCCATCAGGCGCAGCTTCACGATGCCATCTTCTACATCAACGAGTTGTACGTCTCCGCCGTCACGTTGCAGGTAAGGACGCAGTTTATCGAGAACTTCTTGTACTTGATCCATGATATCCATGTTACATTCACTCCTTTCCAACCTCTCCTTTATTATAATCATACCATGGTGAGAAATCCATGGCTTACATGCCCTGTTGACACTTTGAAATTCAGCTGGCAAACCGAAGTTTAGTAGCATGGACTTTTTGTAATCTTTGCATGTTATAATGAAAAAGAAAGAAGCAAGTACTTCAATATAAGGAGTCAGATCTTCGTGAACGTATTTCGCAATGTAAAGGAACTGATTGGTAATACGCCGATCGTCGAAATTACTCAATTTGAGCTTCCAGAGGGTGTCCGCTTGTTCGCCAAGCTGGAGTATTTTAACCCAGGAGGCAGCGTAAAAGACAGACTCGGCATAGAGTTGATTCGTGCCGCAGAGGAAAACGGTCAGTTGGCCCCAGGTGGTACTATTATCGAACCGACAGCAGGTAATACAGGAATTGGTGTAGCGCTGGCCGCTGTAGGAACAGGTTATAAAGTCATCTTCTGCGTACCAGCGAAGTTTTCCGAGGAAAAGCAAGAGCTGATGCGTGCCCTAGGAGCAGAAGTCGTCAATACACCGACAGAGCTAGGGATTAAGGGTGCAATCGCAAAGGCAAAAGAACTCGCAGAATCCATTCCAGGTGCTTTTGTTCCACAGCAATTTGCTAACCCGGCGAATCCAGACGCACACTACAAAACAACAGGTCCAGAAATTTGGAGTCAAATGGACGGACAAGTAAATGTATTTGTGGCAGGCGCTGGTTCTGGCGGTACTTTCATGGGTGCAGCTCGCTACTTGAAGGAACAAAATCCAAACGTAAAAACGGTCATTGTCGAGCCAGAAGGTTCCATCTTGAATGGGGGAGAATCTGGCCCGCATAAAACAGAGGGGATCGGCATGGAGTTTTTGCCTCCATTCATGGATACGAGCTACTTCAATGCCATTCACACGATTCTCGATGTGGAAGCATTCGATCTGGTCAAGCAGCTGGCTGCCAAGGAAGGCTTGCTCGTAGGCAGCTCCTCAGGTGCAGCTATGGCAGCGGCACTGCGCGAAGCAAGAGAAGCAGCTCCAGGGACAAATATCGTTACACTGTTTGCCGACGGCAGCGAACGTTATCTAAGCAAGAAAATTTACCAGGGGGGAATTTAAGATGCGCATCAAAACTCGTCTGATCCACGGCGGAATCGATGGAGATCCACATACAGGAGCCGTATCCGTTCCAATTTACCAGGTAAGTACGTATAAACAGGAAGCCATTGGCGTCCACAAAGGCTTCGAATATTCCCGTACAGGGAACCCGACCCGCCACGCATTGGAAACATACATCGCAGAAATCGAAGGCGGCGCACGCGGCTTTGCATTTGGTTCTGGGATGGCGGCACTTTCTACCATCCTTTCCATGTTCAATAAAGGTGACCATCTCGTGGTAGGTGACGATGTATACGGTGGTACTTACCGCGTCGTTACACGTGTATTCTCCCGTATGGGTCTGGAAGCAACCTATGTAGATACGAGTGATCTGGCAGCAGTAGAGGCGGCAATTCGCCCGGAAACCAAAGCAATCATTATGGAAACACCGACAAATCCACTGCTGAAAGTAAGCGACATCAGCGCGTTGGCAGGAATCGCGAAAGCAAAAGGCGTGCTGCTCGTAGTAGACAACACGTTCATGACGCCATACTGGCAAAATCCGCTGGATCTCGGTGCTGACATCGTGTTCCATAGCGCAACGAAATATTTGGGCGGACACAGCGACGTAGTAGCTGGTCTGGTTGTAGCAAAAGATGCGCAAGTGGGCGAAGACCTCCATTTTGTGCAAAATGCAATTGGCGGTGTGCTTGGACCACAAGATTCTTGGCTCTTGCTGCGCGGTATGAAGACGCTGGGAATTCGGATGGAAGAGCATGAACACAACGCTCGTACGCTCGCAAAATGGTTGTCTGAGCGCAGCGACATCAAACGCGTCATTTACCCTGGATTGTCCAGCCATTCCGGTCATGAGCTGATTCAAAAGCAAGCGCGTGGCTTCGGTGGCATGATTTCCTTCGACGTAGGTAGCGCAGAGCGTGCTGACGAAGTGTTGGCAAAGGTTAAATACTACACGCTGGCAGAATCGCTGGGTGCAGTGGAGAGCTTGATCAGCGTACCTGCACGTATGACACATGCTTCTATCCCGGCAGAACGCCGTGCTGAGCTGGGTATTACAGATGGCTTGGTGCGCATCTCTGTTGGTATTGAAGATGTTCAGGACTTGATCGAGGATCTGGACCAAGCATTGTCCTAAGCTAGCTGACCCGGGGGAGGGCGGATATAGTGACTGTCGATATCAAGGTTTTTGGGACAGAGCAATTGTGCGCGAGTTGCGTCAATTTGCCATCTGCAAAGGAAACAGCCGAATGGCTGGAGGCGGCACTCTCTCGCAAGTATGGGAGTGAAAGCATCCGCATCGTTTATAGCGACTTTCAACAGCCGCAGACAGACGATGACAAAAGCTGGGCGAATCGCATTATCGAGGAAGATTTATGGTATCCGCTTGTCGTAATTTCCGGGGAAATTGTCGGTGAGGGAAATCCGAAATTAAAGGATATCTATGAAAAGCTGGAGAGCATGGGCTTGCAGCCGATTGCTTCGACAGCAGAAGCCGAATAAACGCATAGAGGGAACGACAATCACTTTTTAAAGCGACCAGATGCATGAGCCTGGTCGCTTTTTTCAATTGCGTATGGGACTGGAGCCGCGATCTCATCCACCAAAAGCAAAAAATCGTAGATGCCGTCTATCAGGCGGTCAGACAGCAATATCAAAAGTGTGCTGGATAACGTCAAGTAACGTACTGTTTACTTTTTGTATATCATTCGTAAACATTCTGTAACGAAATAGAGCAGGCCTCATCCTATAGTAGTAAATGTAACCAATAACTTACCATCTAGTGGAGGCCATAACGATGAATAAAAAATGGATGAAGCCTGTTACATATTTGCTGCTCGCAGGAGTTGTAGGCGTAGCTGGATTTTCTGCAATGAATACACAAGTAGCTCACGCAGACTCTGAAAAAGGAAAGCTGTTCTCTGCCGCAACTGAATTGAAGCTCGCGAAAAACACCTATGTGATTGATCAAAAAACGGCTGACGTGAACGGCGATAAGAAAGATGACGTCGTATACCTGATTGGCGAAAAAGAAAAAGCGGATGACATCTATTCCTCCAATATGAACATCGTAGTGAAAGACGGAAAATCCGGCGCATATAGCCAAACGGATATCAAAGAGCTGGGCGGCTATGAAGGCGAGCTGACCCTCGTTGACTTCACCGGTGACCATGTTGCGGATGCCTTCGTGAAAACAGCGACTGGCGGAAGCGGCGGTGTTTACAGCCACGTAATCGCTACCTTTGAAAACAATAAGCCAGCCGTGATTTTTGGTGAAAAGGAAAACGAAGGAATCCGTTACGAGGGGAAATTCGTAGATGGCTTTAAAGTAGAGGGCAAAGGCTCCCACCTGGATAAGCCGCTGACGCTTGATGTGAGTGCCAACCAAGATGTATACGTAGCTGCCAAGCTGTATGACAAGGCAGGAAAAGTACAGCAAACAGAAGATGCTGTTTCTGTATTCTCGTATCCATTCGGTTCTTTGACGCCAGTCGATATGGATGCGAACGGTACATTTGAGCTCGTAGGGGAGCAACGACTTGTAGGTATGAACAACACAGATACTGTTTCCCGCATCAACTCCGTTTGGGGCTACCAAGGGGAAGGCAAATGGAATCCATGGGAAGTAGAGTACTCTACTTTCTTGAAAAAGCATCCAGGTGAAGCGATCAACACCATGATTGAAAAGTAATAATAGTAGAGCTTGATCCGCAGCCTCCTTTTCATGACAGAAATGAAAAAGGAGGCTGTTTTTCGTTGCCAGCGAATGGTTCTAGCAACCGACTTTTTCTCATATGGATTTTGGGTACAGGGGTAACCAAAGGAGGAAGAGCGGATGGACCAACCAATTGCTCGCTACTACGAGTTAAAGGAAATTCAAAAGCAGCTAGAGGATGAATTGAACGAGCTGCGGAGTAAACTAATTGAAGCTTACAGCGAAGCCGGCAGCGTAGAGGAAGGCGAATACAAGCTGCAGATCTCTTATCAGGAGCGGCGAGAATACAACGACGATCGCCTTTACAATGCCTTGCCAGATCCTTCGCTTTGGCGCCTCATGTCGAAGGCCGATACCGGGAAAATTTCGAGCTTGCTCAAGCTGAATGTCATTCAAGAGAAGATACTGGCAGACACCTTTGAACCGAAAAAAGTACCTGTTTTACGTGTCCAAAAGCGATAAGCCAGCAAAATCCAGGGAACCGTCAGGATTAATCTTGACGGTTTTTTACGTTCAAACAATTATCTTGTATAATGGAATGATATTGCCAATTTATGAGAGGAGGATCGTGCAGATGAAAGTCTTATTTTGCAGTCAGCCATTTCAAGAAAACAAAGTCGATGAAACCTACGAATATGAGTATACGTGCGCAAAACAACTTGGCTTGGATATTCATCTGATCAGCCTGGAACAACTGATATACCAGAACAACCCGTTAGCGGCTGTGAAACAAATCCAACCCTCTCCTGAAAAAGTTTTGGCTATCTACAGGGGATGGATGCTAAAACCGATCCTGTACCAAAAATTATACGACGCCTTGCTAGCCAAAAATATAGAGTTAATCAATACACCCGAAAAGTACGTGCATTGTCATTACCTGCCTGAATCTTATGAGGTCATCAAAGATTTTACCCCGCTGTCGGTCTGGCTACACAAAGAAGAGATAGACGCGTCATTTGAAAACGTGTATCGGATCGTAAATAGATTTGGACAGGCTCCGATCATGATCAAAGATTATGTGAAATCTCGAAAACACGATTGGAATGAGGCGTGCTATATTCCCAATGCTTCCGATAAAGAAAAGGTACAGCAAGTGACCAGCCGATTTTTGGAGCTGCAACAGGATGAGCTGAATGAGGGGGTCGTCTTTCGAGAATTTGTAAAGCTTCAGTTTTTGACCCATCACTCACAGAGCAACATGCCATTGTCCCAGGAATATCGCGTTTTCTTTTTGGATGGCGAACCCATGTACATGGCAAATTACTGGGAGGAAGGACAATATGACGATACGCCGCCAGACCTCCAGCCATTTTTAGAGGTAGCGAAAAAAATCAAGAGTCGCTTTTTTACTATGGATATCGCCAAGCTGGAAAATGGCTCGTGGACCATCCTCGAGCTAGGGGATGCACAGGTGTCTGCTCTGCCTGAACAGGCTGATAGATGTGAATTTTTCACGAGGTTAAAAAGAAATTTTCTGTAGAAAGAGGGATTTCCCATGAAAATAGGCCTGGCTCAGACGAGGTTCCCCCAATCAGCGGCGGAGGGGCTTGCAATCATTAAGCAGCAGATGATAAATGCTGCGCAAAACAATTGCGATTTGATTTGCTTTCCTGAATCGATGATTCCGGGGCTGCGCGGTGTTGGCTATGAAGTGGAAGCATACGATCATGAGGTACAACGGAGAGCTTTGGAAGAGATTCGTGCTCTGGCGAAGGAACGCCAGCTCGCCGTCATTTTACCGATGGAATGGAAGGATGAGCGCGGCTATCGTCTAGTCGCCTTTGTGGTGGGGAAACAGGGAGAAGATCTTGGGTTGCAAATAAAAAATCAGATCGACCCAGATGAGGATCAGTTTGACTATATTCCGGGCGAAGGGCGGCAAATGTTTACGATAGAGGATGTGGCGTTTGGCATTGTCATTTGCCATGAAGGATGGCGATATCCAGAGACGGTACGGTGGGCGGCACGCCGTGGAGCGAGCATTGTTTTCCATCCGATGTTTACAGGGGAGGTCAGCAATCCCGATTTTTACAACGGGGCGATGGTTTGCCGAAGCTTGGAAAACAATATCTACTTCGCCAGCGTGAACTACGCGATTCCGAATCAACAGGTGACGACGGCTTTGATCTCACCGACCGGGGAACGGCTGTGTGTGGCGGCTTCAGGGGTCGAGGAGCTGCTTGTGTTAGAGATTGATCCTGCGAAAGCAACGCGATTATTGGCCCAGCGATTCCAGCCCGGGTTGGTTGAATAGGAAAAGGTATCTTCTAACCAACCATAAAAAGCTGACGTCCAACCATCCCGATGTCAGCTTTTTTGCCAATCTACATCTTCTTGTCCACATATCGCCCGTACTTGGGGACAGCTACCCGTTCAAACTCCGCAACCAATTGGACCAATCCATCGGCCAATTCCTCGCCATACATAGGTTGACCGTGACCAGTAATTGCATACGCAGGGGCGAGATTGGCAAGCTTTTCGACGGATTGTCGAGCTGCCTGCCAATCAGTTGTCAAATAAACAGGGGGACCGGTCAGTTGCTTTTGCTGAGTCACGACTTGATACAGAGAGTCCTGTTTTACCGTAACAAAAGCGTCCCCTGCGAGGAGAGTTCTGTCTTCATCTCGAAAGAAGGAAATGTGCCCGGGGGAATGTCCAGGTGTATGTATCCAGCGCCATCCAGGCATTCCCGGAACACTCCCGTCTTCGGGCAAAGGATGAACATGGCTACCCAAATCGATTGGTTCATTTGGAAACAACGGGGATATCTTCGCAAGCAGCCCACCTTCAACAGTTCCATCTGGCTCCGGATAGTATGTTTGGCCTGTCAAATAGGGGATTTCAAGCGAATGGGCATAGACGGGCACTCTCCACGCTTTTACGAGCTCGATGACTGCCCCAACATGATCGAAATGACCGTGAGTGAGCAGGATGGCCCTCGGCTTGGCATCCTCACCAAAGCGCTCCTGGGCAATCCCGATGATTTGTTCCGCCGATTGTGGCATCCCCGCATCTACCAGAACCCATGATTTTGCATCTCCGACCAGCACGATGTTCACAATTTGAATGGTGTAGCATTCTACATCTGGTCTGACTGTCTCTTCGACGCCATTACGAAAGGAAGTCATCGGCATGTAATTGTCGGCTAGTGTATCTTTCATATCCTCATATGTGTTGGGTTCCACTAAAAAACCTCCAAGCTGGTTATTCCGGTCTACGATATTATGTGGGTTTCGCTCGGAGATTATCATCGACACGTTTTTTTGAATTATTTGACGATAGGTCCCGTAAGCCCTTCCGCCCAATCCAATATAAACGCTGCCTGACCGGGATTGAGTGTTTGCGGGAGATTGTCTCGTGTAAAGAACGTATGCTCAGAGCTCTCAGGGCCCTCTTGTTTGAGTTCACCATGAAACGAGGTTACTCGAAAGATGATTTGCACACTGAACACTTTGTCGCCGTTCGGGTATTCTCTGCAACCCGATGGGCCGGAGTATATTCCAAACAGCTCTGGCGCCTCAATGATCAGATTGGTTTCTTCTTCTACTTCACGAAATAGTGTCTCTACAAAGGTTTCCCCGATTTCCATCAGACCTCCAGGTAGACACCAGTTGTTCTGGTCTTTGCGCCTTTGCAGCAAAATACGTCCAAGCTCGTCCTCGATGATCGCTCCACAGCCTACAGTTATCAGCCGTTCTTGCCCGATCAAACGGCGCATTGTTTGAATATAATCATTCATCTGGAAAAATCCCCCTCCTAATCCTTTAATTATACAAAAAGAAAACCTGTTAGACCATCCGGTCAACAGGCTTGTTTGCTATCCCATATGCTTTTTGTACATCCATAGCTGACCGCTCTTGATGACACGAGCCATCTGACCAACCAGAGACATTTTCCCCATGCTGGCAAAGCCTTCCTTTTTGCCGAGGGAACCGAGGAAGCCTTTGTGCTTGAGAGCAGGCAATGAAGCTGGATACTCCTCACCTTTGATGTCTTTTTTCAACATCAAGGCAATTTGATCGCCTTGGATCTCAGCAGTTTGTGCGCTCGGCGCGATGATGGTGCTTGCACAGTCACCTACCACATACACGTTTGTATGGGATGGGATTTGATGGTACTGATTGAGTTTGGCGCGTCCGATGTTGTCTGTTTCGATCGGCAGAGAGCGCACGATTTTGTTCGCTTGAATACCTGCTGTCCATACGATAACATCACTTTCAACAGGCTGGTTGTGGTTGTACACGATCCCTTGCTCGATGCCAGTGACATTCGCCATGGAAACAAGCTGTACATCGTGCTCAATAAACCATTGAGAAGCATATTCCTGAAGCTTTTTCGGGAATGGGCTCAAAATGCTTTGACCGCGGTCGATGATGCGCACATTCAGGTCGGGACGGCTCTCGCGCAGCTCAGCAGCCATTTCCACTCCGGAAAGTCCACCGCCCACAACGCTAACCGTGCCGTATGGGTTCACATTATTGATTGCCATGTATGTGTTGCGAGTAGCTCCCATGGTTTGAATCGAACACGTAAATTGATCAGCACCAGGGATATCATGGTAACGATCCTCACAACCCAATCCGATTACAAGCCAATCGTAGGAGAGGGTGTCCCCGTCAGCAAAATTGACGACCTGCTCGTCCATTTCCACGCCAGCAATTTCACCGTATTTGACGGTCAGACGCGGATCGTTTGGAAAAGTAACACGCAGGTGAGATTCCGGTGTAGTACCTGCCGCCAGAGAGTAATACTCTGTTTTCAAGCCATGAAACGGCATACGGTCTACGAGGGTTATAAACACGTCATCTGGTAAATCAGGGGACAGGACTCGCTCAATAATACGAAGACCCCCGTATCCTCCTCCAAGGATCACAAGTCGTTTCATAGAAGGTCTAGTCCTTTCTTCTGTCCGTTTTTTACAGCACCCACTCTATTTTTAGTCTCTTTCACTAAAAATGCAAGCAGAATCTTTTTCCCGTTTTCTCCGCTGGATTTTTATCAAAGTCGCGGTACAATAAAGTACGTGATGATGTCGAAATAATCGGTAGGTGACAATAGATGAAACCACTAGTAGAATTTTGCGCGAGCAATGTTTCCTCTTATACGCAATCCGTCGTGGATGCATTGGAAAATGATCCTGATCTGGATGTGGACGTACTCGAGTACGGCTGTCTGGGGTATTGCGGTGAATGCTACATGGAGCCATTCGCGCTTGTAAATGGCAGCTTGGTACAAGCTCCAACAGCCGATGAATTACTGGTGAAAATCAAGAATAAATTCCGGGAGGAAGAAGAGCTGCTGGATGCAGATTTTCCTCTGTAGATTGTTCTCTTAGGATGTTCATTGGGAAGCATGATCAACCGCGCACGTATCAAAATAGTAAAGCTGATGCCCAAGTGATCTGGAGCATCAGCTTTTTTTTGGATTAATGTTCTTTGATCACGTTGTAGAAGGTATCGCGTTCCAGAGCGCGTTTTCCTGCGCCTTTGATCAACCAAACCAACTCATCTACTGTCAGGGCTTGCTGGGTAAGTGCACCGGCTGAGTGGCTGATGCGCTCCTCGATCAAGGTTCCGTGAGCATCGGAAATTCCCATTTGCAGAGAAAGCTGTGTGAGCTGGGTACCGATGTTGATGAAGTATGCTTTGACATGCTGGAAGTTATCGAGCATCAGACGGCTGATCGCCATTGTTTTCAAATCATCAATGGCAGAGTTACGGCGTTTGATGCCTGCTGTTGCTTTGATCGGTTGAACAGCCAATGGAATAAATACCATGAAGCCGTTTGTGTCATCTTGCAGCTCGCGCAGGCGGAGCATGTGGATCACGCGCTCTTCCAATGTCTCGATGGAGCCGTACAGCATGGTGGTATGTGTTTTCAAGCCCAACTCATGAGCCGTGCGGTGTACTTGCAGGTACATGTCTGTACTTGCTTTTTCCGGGCTCATTTTCATCCGATAGCGCTCAGTCAAAATTTCAGCGCCACCACCAGTAAGGCTTTGAAGACCAGCCTTCATCAGCTCTTGCAAAACCTCGCGGATGGAGAGACCGGAAATGCGGGAGAAGAACTCAATCTCTGCACCTGTATACGATTTAATCGTCACATCCGGGTAGGCTTTTCTCAAGGTACGAAGGGTGTCGAGGTAGTATTCAAATGGCTTGTGCTGGTTATGTCCGCCAACGATATGGAATTCACGGATACCTGGATGGAAGCGCGTTTCTACATAATGAAGCAACTCTTCCATGCTCATTGTGTAGGCACCTTCATCCCCTTCATCGCGGCGGAAGCCACAGAATTTGCAATGAGCTTCGCATACGTTGGTTGGGTTGATGTACAGATTTTGCAAAAAGTAAACGTTATCCTGATTCTTGCGATAGTTAACAACGTTAGCCAATTGTCCAATCGTCAAAAGATCGTTGGAATTAAAAAGGGTGACACCATCTTCCAAGGTAAGTCTTTCGCCATGCATAACTTTTTCAGCGATTCCGGCGAGAGATTTGTCTTGTATGGCAATCGTTTCAAGCGCCATTCCAAACACTTCCTTTCAAAGTCAATGGTTCTTAGATGAAAGAGCTTAATCCAGTCGTACCCAATCGATATTCGTTCCATGGGAGTGGAAAGCTCTTAGGAATAAAGTGAATCTCGGGCAACAAGAGCACCTATATTATAAACCTCTTGGTAAGTACGAACAACATCATAAGTTCTCCAACTCTACACTTGGCTCCTTCTCGCCCTATTTTCCCACTCGTTTGGTCATGAGAAGCTGTTATTTCTTTGTGTGAAATATTGTAAAAAACTAACAAATATCGGCATTAAATGGGGAAAGTAGGAATTTTACGTTTGCGAAATTCTAGCTGTTCTTGTAAAATATAGTAAGAAAGCCTGATCTATTATTAGGAGGAGCTTCAAATGCGGGACGTTTTGCTCGAGAAAATCGAACTCCTTCGACAGCGTATGGTAAATATGGGGTTAGAGTTTGGGTTAGATCATCCAGATGTCCTAGAATACAGTATACAAATTGATCAACTACACAACGAACTGAACCAGATCGATCATAGTCTGTCTAAGGCAGAGAACCGGAAGAAATCGTATAGATTTTATTTAATGGAAAACAATGCACATTTTGCATAGGAAGGGGAAACCCTTCTTTTTTATTTGGAAAAGAGAGAATGAGCGCGTAAAGTGCAGGGGAAGCTTGTGGGAAGAAGCGTTTCTTAGTAAACTGAATATACTGGTTGTAACAAGTGCAGGAATGATGAGCCTGTGAAGGAGGGAAAGAAGCATGATTACATTGACAGAGCGCGCCAGTCTGAAAGTAAAAGAAATGTTGGCAGCAGAAGGCAAACCCGATGTGTTTTTGCGGGTAGGTGTCAGAACAGGTGGTTGCAGCGGCTTTACCTACGGGATGGGCTGGGACGAAGAGATGAAAGAAGGCGACGAAACCTTCGAGCAAAACGGTGTGAAAATTGTTGTCGATAAGGACAGCTACCCATACATTAAAGGTACAGAAATCGATTTTAAGGAATCGATGATGGGTGGAGGCTTCTCCATCGAGAATCCGAATGCAGTCGCTTCTTGTGGTTGTGGATCTTCGTTCAAAACAGCGTTGGCTGAAGGAAAAGCGGAGAAATGTGACGACTAAGACAAAAAAGTCAAATAAAACGGAACCCCTTCGACTTGTGTGAATGATTGCGCACGAGTTGAAGGGGTATTTTGTTGTGCAAAATAAAACGAATTTACAAAATATGGACTTAAACTTATATTAGAAATAATTGGAAACGTACCCGCAATCCATACTTCGGTATGGATTTTTTTGCGGCAACCTGTCACAAAATGACAGCTTTGTTTGTTATACCTGCGAATCGGAGGTGAGAGGGCTTGGATCATAACGAAATGGAGCAAGTGCTAAAGGAGGTCAGATCCGGGGATATCGACCAATTTGGTTTGATCATCGATGCGATGCAAAAGCCGTTGTTCGTGTATTGCTATCACATGCTGGGACACCGACAGGAAGCGGAGGATGCTGTCCAGGAGGTTTTCTTGAAGGCATTCGAGCAGTTGGACAGCTATCGTCACAACGTTTCTTTCTCGGCATGGATGTACAAGATCGCGTATCATCATTGCCTGAACTTGTTAAACAGGGCGAAGCTGAATCGCGTGGTCACTTTTTTGCGTGCGGGGATTCAAACCGTCAGTCGCCATGAGGGTGAAAAGAAGATTGAAGATACGGAGTACTTGAACAACCCTCTTCATGTAGCGATATCAAAGCTATCTGTAAAGGAGCGGAATCTCCTAATCTTGCGCGTGGTGGAAGAACGCAGCTACGATGAGCTGGCCTTGTTGTTTGATATAAAGCCAGCTACGCTGCGAAAACAGTATGAGCGGGCATTGAAAAAATGTAAATCTTACATGCTCGTGAGTGAAGGCGGTGATAGACATGACTCGATCTCAGCAACCCGATGATTGGAAACAGCAGTTACTAGCAGCCGCCGATGATTTCGATGTCAAGGATCAAGTCCTTCAAAAAATCAAGGAACGAAAAAATATATCGGAGGGAAAACAGATGAAAAAAAGATTAGGATTACTTGTCGCGGCTATTCTTGTGTTTGGGGGAACATCCGCTTATGCAGCTATAAAGGTATACGAATTGAAGAATGAAAAAGGGGAAGCAGTAGTGAAAGTGCAACAGACTACTGCACCACAAGAAAAAAGTAGCGAAGAAACGATAAAAACCTTTGAAGACGCACGAAACTCGCTTAAGCAAGGAGAAGGTGCAGCGATTTATATACCTGGACCGGACAATCCGAAAAAACGTGTTTCCTTCACATATATTCCTGTTGAACATCTGACCACACCACCGTTGCAGAAAGAAGTGGGAAGCTTTTACGAGGTACCGGCAGAGATAGCGGGTGGCTACAAATTCGTAAAAGGACATGTTGAGTATCCATTTGATTATAGCCAACCAGAATTATTCGCTGAAATGCACAAGGAGGCTGAGAAGGACAAGAAACAAATCGTCATGCGAAAAGTATCTCCTAAGCCGACATTAAATAGAGTCTTTACGTTGTACAAAGGGAGTGAAGGCACAGAGACAGACGGAGACGTGTACATTGCCATCACGAATTTTGAAGGGGTGAAATGGATCGAAGAAGCAGCAGGAGAGGATGCAATTGTAGAAAAAGTGAAAGTACAAAAATATGAGGGAATGTATGTGGCCCAGAAGCTATTGGATGGAAAAGAACAAAAACTTGTAAAAGTTTATCAAGAGGACAAAAACAGACTCATTGAAGTGGGTGCCCTGAATCCTGCTTTGACGAAAAAAGATTTACTGATGATTGCCGAGAATTTAAAGTAGATACACGACGGAGACGAGGGAATCTATCGTCTCCGTTTTGTTTGGAACCAAAAGAGATAGAACAAGAATCCTACAGCGATGATGACCACGATTCCTGTAAAGACATAATCAGTCCAGAGTCTGTAAAATATTTTGTGTAAACTCTCAACCTCTAAACTACAATTAGGAGTAGAAAGGTTGGGAGATTTTTATGATGTCAAAAGAGCAGATCAAGCAGTGGATCAAAGAGAAAAACATGAAGTCAGTGGACGACGTGCAGTCAGCGTTAAAGGATCTATTCGCAGACACGATCCAAGAAATGCTGGAAGCTGAAATCGAGTCCTCTCTTGGATACGCCAAGCATGACATGAAAAACAAGCGGACAACCAACAGCCGCAATGGGTATAGCAAGAAAACCGTCCGTTCTGAGTACGGGGATGTTGACATCCAAGTCCCTCGAGATCGAGAGGGTGATTTTGAGCCGAACATTGTAAAGAAACATCAATCCAATGTGACAGGGATCGAAGATCAAATTCTCGCCCTCTATGCCAAAGGCGTATCCACACGCGATATCCAAGACCATCTGCAACAGCTCTATGGCATCGAAGTCTCACCAACGCTCATATCCAATGTAACGAATAAGATTGTACCGATGATCAAAGAGTGGCAAAATCGCCCCTTACAAGCGGTTTATGCTGTTGTTTTCCTTGACGCCATTCACTTTAAGGTAAAACAGGACGGAGCTATCGTCAATAAAGCCGCCTATATGGTCATTGGTATTGACCTTGACGGTCATAAAGATGTGCTCGGGATCTGGATTGGGGAGAATGAATCAGCAAAATTCTGGCTGCATGTACTCAATGAACTGAGAAATCGTGGAGTGCAGGATATTCTCATTACGAGCGTCGATAACCTTCGAGGCTTTACAGAAGCCATTTCAGCATGTTATCCGAAGACGGAGATTCAGAAATGTGTCATCCATCAAATCCGAAACTCCATCAAGTATGTTTCCTATAAGGATCTAAAAAAGATTACGTCCGAACTGAAACCCATCTATAAGGCTCCAACGGAGCAAGCTGCATTGGAAGAACTCGAGCAATTTGAACAAGCCTGGGGCAGTAAATATCCCTTGATGGTTCGTTCCTGGCGAAATAACTGGGATGAGATTGCGACTTTCTTTAAATATCCCCCAGAGATTCGAAAGCTGATCTATACAACCAACGTCATCGAGAGTTATCATCGACAGCTCCGAAAAGTGACAAAGGGAAAAGCCATGTTTCCCACAGACGATGCCCTTCTGAAGATGCTATATCTCGTGACCATGGATGTTCTGCGAAAGTGGACGGGACGCGTCCAGAACTGGGGACAGATTCTCTTGCAGCTATCCGTTTTCTTTGAAGATCGAGTACAGCCGTACATTCGGTAACAAATGAAAGGCTTCATCCCCGAAGGGATTATCTTTCTCTCCACCAATGCGTCAAGGGTTCGCTTCGCCTTACGCCCTTGACTCTATTGGCTTCGAAAAAGAGGTCCCAATTAGGGGGATGAAACCTTTTCATATATCGGTTGATTGAGTTTACACAAAAATCTTGACAGACCCTCAGTCCATACTAGATTGGTGGAACGGATCGGTATGGCACCAGGACCTAGCGCTTGCAGATCCCCTCCGGCATCGGACTTAATGGCTGTTCGTGTACAGATATTGGTTTCCAGCTCATTTAGCTCCCAATAAGAGGCATAGACAAGATATTCTTGACCCGGTTGAAAAGGAATGCCGCATGAACCTCCAAGACCGCTGGTGACGATCTGAACTTGTGTCTGATCCACTCCTTTCCACGTGGACTGCACCTCGAAAATAACATCAAAGCCCCCTCGCTCTGGTTTATCCCAAAAGGGAAGCCAACGAAGCCAGTCTGTTCGCTCATTTACCTGGAGCACCTTGCCTGTAAATACAGCAGCAGACTGATCCTTTGCTGTTAAAGGGTCAGGAGGTCTGGCACAACTACAGGCCGACGCAGGAAAAGGATGGATGAAAAAGGTGAAAAGAAGCACGAACGAGAAAATGATAAAAATACATTGAACGTTCCTGAAAATCATCACTAATCCACTCCTCTAAACCATAAGACGGAGAAAAGCGAGGATTGTTCCGAAAATGATGGCAACGATTTTTTTGTGTATCCTGGTGGGAATAATCTTTCTCGCCTACCATACGACTTATGTCAAAACATCGACAGTGAAGCTGACGATCCCTTCTGTCCCTCCACTTACAGTGGTTCATCTTTCTGATCCTCATGGACGAATACGCTTTTGGAATGGAGAGCTGCACAAACTGGTGAATGTCCACGAGCCGGATTTGGTGATGGTGACGGGAGATTTGACCCAGCACAGTGGGCAGTTGCCGCGTGTGTTAAATGAGCTAGCAAAAGTAAAGAGCAAGGACGGAATCTTCTTTGTTCCTGGCAATTACGAGAGAGAGGCAGGAAGATTTCAGAAAAGGATCTATTCCGCTGCTGTTTCCCGTTCCCAAAAAGAGGCCTGGCGGCAGGTGATGACGGTATTGGAAAACGAGAGTGACGTGATAGAAAAAGACGGAACTCGCATTTGGATATACGGCTTTGATAACTCGATTTACGGCAATGAACGGCATACGGAAAAAGAGATTCGGCAGGCGAACTTGACGATCTTTTTAGCTCACTCTCCGAACATTATCTCGTTGATTCACAACGAGGGTTTGAAAGCTGACCTTCTCTTGACCGGACATACCCACGGGGGACAAGTCCGCATGTTCAATCGTACTGTTGGTGCTTACAAGCATTTTCATATCGGGCAAAAAGAGGATCCATTCGTTGGTCTATTTTGCATTAGTCGCGGATTAGGTGCTTCCAGGCTGCCAATCCGGCTCAATTGTTTTCCGGAGATCACGGTATATATGATCAATCCATCATGAACGCTCAAGTTCAACAATCGTTCCCCATTTCGTCACTGTTCGTTCACAGGATGTCAGATTTTGGATTGGTCTCATCGAGTAAGATGGAAGTGTAGAAAAAGAAGAAAGAAGGGGTCAAAAGTGAACAAGAAGTGGGGTCTATTGATTTCTTCAGTTGCATTGTCTGCAATGTTGATGACAGCATGCGGCGGAGACAAGGAGCAAGCTGCTAGCACGGATGCTGCTGCGACTACTGGCACACAAGTGAATATCGAAGCTAGTAACTGGAAATTCAATCAAGAAACCTATGAAGTAAAAGCTGGCGAAGAGTTCACGCTCAACTTCAAGTCGACAGAAGGCTTTCACGGTATTGGTATCCAAGGGCTGGATGTAGACCTTCAAAAAGATGGCAGCAAAACGATGAAAATCGATGCCGCTGGTGAGTACACCATCTTTTGCAACGTGATCTGTGGACCGGATCATGGCAAAATGGTAGCAAAATTAGTCGTGAAATAATTCGATTCTTTTATGGCATAAAAAACAAACAAGCACTTTGGCCTGCATAGCAGGTCAAGGTGTTTTTTCATTTCACTAGTGGGGACATACTACATGGGCAGCCACTCATCGAGTAAGGGAGGGAACCACATGTCCAAGCACAACAACAAAGACAAACGCCCAACGGAAGCATCCGCTGGCTCACGCAGCACTCCTCCGAAAACGGGAGAGAACACTGGGCATAATCTGCGGAAAGAAGACCGATCGTAACATACAGGCTAAAACGAAAGTAGGAAAGAGTCCTCCCTGACGGGGCTGTTGACAAAAAGGGTTAGGGACCCAATGCCCTAACCCTTTTGCCGTTTTTTCACTTATACGTCGTCGGATTGTTTTGTTTCGTAACCTGTGATTAGTTTGCTTTTATCATTCGTTTAATGTTAATTGCCATTGCAGAAAAGAGGCAGTGTTCGGATACATTTCGAATGCCTCTTTTGTATGTTTCTTTTAAGTTATGCTGCCTTTTCATTGTACCGAAGGTACCCTCGCACCATATTCTTCTTTGCCTTTGGATAACACTGTACTCTTGGCTTTGCTTCCTTGCTTGGTTGCGTTCTTTAGCCTCTTGGAATAATGGTCTTTCTATTGTTTTGCGAGATGCGGTTTGTCCAAAACATTGTTGGCGTAACTCACAGGACTTACAGTCCTTTGTTTGGGCAGCATAAATTTTGCTATAACTTTGTTTCCAACTGTGCCACTTAACATGAGTAAATTGAAGTGCCTTGCCATTCGAGCAATAATAGGCATCGTTCATTTCATCAAATGTAAATTGTACTGACCTTTCGGTCTGATCAATAACACCTTTTATCGGAGAGATATAACCGGTTATCTTTAAATTTTCTAATTCATGGTGTACTCCAGAGCGATCATACCCTTTATCTGCGCCTACTTTGCCAATATGTAAACCAAATTTCTCTTTTTGTATCTGTAATCGCTTTATAAATGGTTCGTGGTCATTCACATTAGCAGCCGTAACGTGTATATCAGTTATGATTCCATGCTTAACGTCCACACTGGTATGCGCTAAATAGTGAAATCCCTTGGGTTTATTAGGACGGTTCAATAAACCTGACTCCGGGTCTGTTGTGCTCTGTTTTACTTCCTTCTCAGGAGGAGAGGTTTTAGGTTTTCTTCCTCGTTTTTTCCTAGTGGGATCGTTATCTCTGTCTTTTTTAATTCTCCGTGCTTCCTTTTCTAGCTCTTCAAGGTACTCAGTAGGCTTTTTCTCCACTAAAACTTTTTCTGACCTATTAATCGATGCATTCGCTTTGATGTGAGTAGAATCAACAACAATTATTTCCCCAGTAACTAAACCAGTTCGAATACATTCCGAGACGATGTGATCGAAGATCTCCTGAAAAATATGACTTTCTTTAAATCTACGACGGCGGTTCTGGCTCAGTGTGGAATGATCGGGAACAGTGTCAGTTAAGTCCAATCCTAAAAACCATCGATAGGCCAAATTCACTTGGATTTCTTGTTCCAACTTCCTTTCGGAAGGGATGCCATAAAGATACCCGATAAGGATCATTTTCATTAACAAAACTGGATCAACTGAGCGACGACCTACAGGCGAGTATAAGTGTTGCACTTTCTCATAGATAAAAGAAAAATCAATCTTATTACGAACAACACGTAAAAAATGATTCTCGGGTACAAGATCATCCAAATTTAAGAACATAAACTGGTGCTGTTTGTCTCCATCGATTCCCATCATGAGATAGCCCTCCAAAATAAAAAGAACCGTATAGAAATGATTTCTACACGATTCCCAGAAACCCCTATCTCTACGGCAATTTGTCAACAGCCCCTGACGGAGGGCTTTTTTGCTTGTTATATACATGTTTTCGCGATTTTTGCACATCGTAAGGAGGAAAAGTTTTCAAGTCGGTGATGCGATCCAAAAAGGAGATGAGTGACACTGGATAAGAAACACTACTACGTGACCTTGCAAGCGGGAACGACCGTGGCAGAAATCCGCGATGAAAAAGGCTCCGCCACGTACGATTTTGAGATCGAAGCGACCGATGTAGAAGTTGGCATGATGCGCGATCTCTTCAATAACTGTATGCACGGCGATTTCATGATGTGGATGCATGGACATACGCTATGGTCTGACATGCCGGATCGGGACAACGACGAATACGATGACAACCTGCGGGCCATCTATCAGCTTATTTATGAGTATGGCACGGAAAAAACGAAAAGCGATCTGGAGCAAATGGGTCTGGTAAAGCTATTGGGGTTGGATAGAGAAGAATTGCGTCCTTTTTAACGGATCAATCATAGACGTTTTCTAAAAGAAGAAGGAGTGAACAGCATGAAGATGTGGAAGCAAGGAATGATGACTACAGCGCTGGTAATGGGTCTCGCGATGCCAGGAGTCGCGTTGGCCCAAGATGTGTCTGCAACAGTTGCGCAGGTGACCAAGCCGACTCACGGCCATGATGAGCATGGAGAAAAGCACATGAAGGTGCGACATAGCTCAAACAGAGGCGTTCATCAAAAAATGTACATGCGCTTGCTGGCGGAAAAATATGCACCAGATAGCGTTGGGAAATGGCAGTCAGCGTTTAAAGAACGCGATCGTTTAATGAACGAGTTCGGGGCGTTGAGTGACGACCCGAAGTGGCAGGCGAAGCGTGAAGAACGCAAGCAACTGATCAACAAGCTGAATGAACAAGTGAAAAAGGGCGAAATCACCAACGAACAGATGGAAAAGCAGTTCAAGGAATGGAAAGACAAAAACATGGGGCCGAAAGAAGAACGTGACGCCCGAAGAGCCCGAATCGAGCAAATGAAAAAGACACACGAAGCTTTTGACTCGGCGATTGAATCTGGTGATACTGCCAAGATTAAGGAGTCGCTTCAACAAATGCTGGAACAAATGCAAGCAAACAATTCTCGCATGGCGGAAAAGCTGGCCATGAAGAAAAAATAACGATTCGAACAAAAAAAGGACGTGGCCGACTTACTGGTACGCGTCCTTTTCCATATCGGTTACAAGCATAACGGGGGTCCATTCGTCCAGAAAGACCTTCTCTTCCATTTGGCAGGAAGGACACCAGCCTGTATGGACGCATTGGTGGCGCGTACGATCTAAGTAACCGTTGTCCATCTTGGCATCGTCTATCTCCCGGTATGGGCTGTAACTCCCATAAAAGTCATACAAACGGCCTGCATCTTGCAGAGCTTGACCGCATGCTGAACAGGCTTGTTGGAGCGGTGTGAAGCCATTGCAAACTGGGCAGAGATGATTCAAAGTGTAATCGCCTCCTCGTTGCTTCTACTGTGCACGCCAACAAAAGCGGTTATGCAATGGAATGAAAAATCCCTGTCGCAGCCATCGGAGGCAACAACAGGGACGAAACATTTTTACGATTTGAAGTTGTCCATGCTTGAAGAATGACCAGGCTGCAATTTGGCATCCGGATTAAAGTAGGAGACCGCATTGTTTACAGCGGTAGGTGCCTCACCAAATCCGACAGCAATCAGCTTGACCTTACCAGGGTAAGTAGCGATATCGCCTGCTGCGAAAATGCCAGGGATGTTTGATTCCATGCGTGTATCGACCACGATGGAGCCTTTTTCAAGTTCCAGCCCCCAGTTCTTGATTGGACCGAGAGAGGAGATGAAGCCGAAGTTGACAATGACTGCATCGACTTCCAGATCCATTTCTTCTTTTGTCGTGCAATTGGCCAGCGTGAGTTTTTCGATGCGCTCCTCGCCGTGCAAAGCTGAAATTTCGTAAGGTGTCGTGACGTTTACTTTGGAGGACATAAGCATTTCTACGCTATGTTCATGTGCGCGGAACTTGTCTCTGCGATGGATGAGGTGTACTTCTTTTGCGATAGGTTCTAGCATGAGGGACCAGTCCAAAGCGGAATCACCGCCGCCAATAACAGCTACACGCTGTCCCTTGAAGGAGTTCAGATCGGTAACAAAATAGTGCAGATTGGATTTTTCATATTTGACGGCATCTGGGTGTTCCAGCCTGCGAGGTTCGAACGCTCCTACCCCAGCAGTGATGATGACGGATTTGGAGTAGTGAGTGCCTTTGTCCGTAGTGATTTCAAACACATCGTCTACTTTTTTTACGACATTTTCCACTTTTTCTTCCAGGCAAACGGTCTGCTGAAAGCGGGAAATTTGATCTTTCAGATTATTGATCAAATCTTGTGCTAAAACCTTTGGAAATCCGGCAACATCATATATGTACTTCTCCGGATAAAGAGCGGATAATTGCCCGCCTAGCTGGGGCATGCTCTCAATGATTTTTACACTGGCCTGCCTCATCCCGCCGTAAAAAGCGGTAAATAACCCGGCAGGGCCTCCACCAATGATCGTAATGTCGTAGATTTGCTCGTCCTTTTGCAGAAAATTCAATCCAAAGCACCTCCGAATTAATCGTAAGCGAACTCCTCAACCATTATAACCCATCTAAGTGGAAAAACAGGAGAGAAAATTCGAAAGATGATAGGCAAAAAAACCTTGCAAATCCAATTGGTTGTCGATAAGATGAGGATGACTGTAAAGAAATTGTCACATTTTTCTATGGCTGACTTTGTGCATTTTTTCACAGAGTGGTTCAGATGGCATCGGAGGGCAATAATTCCGATACTACACGGATCATAAATTGGGGCATCTTAATTTGTACCAGACCACGTGAAAAATCGCACAATCTTCCTGAAGTTACCATGAATAATGACATCATACATGATTGGAAGGGATACTGATGGGTACACCCAAAATCCTGATTCTTGGCGCTGGATACGGTGGTTTGCTCACAACGTTGCAGCTTCAGAAAAAGCTCAACTACAATGAGGCGGAAATCACCTTGGTCAACAAGCACAACTATCACTACATCACGACTTGGCTGCATGAGCCGGCTGCAGGTACTGCACCAGCGGATCACGCCCGCGTCAGTCTGGATGGCATTTTGAACAAGGACAAAGTCAACTTTGTCAAAGGAACGGTGCAAGCCATTCAGTCAGAAGAGCAGACCGTTACGCTCGATAATGGCGAGGTGCTGTCGTATGACTATCTCGTTATCGGATTGGGAAGCGAGCCAGAAACGTTCGGAATTGAGGGACTCAAGGAGCATGCGTTTAGCATTCGCAGCATCAATGCGGTCCGCAATATTCGCGAGCATATTGAATACATGTTCTCCAAATTTAAAAATGAGCCGGATCGTATGGACTACCTTACGTTTGTCGTGGGTGGAGCTGGCTTTACAGGTATTGAGTTTTGCGGAGAGCTCGGCGATCGTCTGCCAGAGCTGTGCCGAGAATTTGATGTTGATCCAGAACTGGTGAAAGTCTACTGCATTGAGGCAGCACCAACTGCATTGCCTGGCTTTGACCCAGAGCTGATCCAATACGCCATGGATGTATTGGAGAGAAAAGGCATTGAGTTCAAAATTGGAACACCGATCAAGCAGTGCACCCCAGATGGCGTACTGTTGGCTACCGGAGAAGAAATTAAATCGAAGACTGTTATCTGGGCAGCAGGTGTTCGCGGCAACAGCATCGTGGAAAAAGCAGGCTTCGAAGTCATGCGCGGTCGCGTCAAGGTAGACGAATTCTTGCGTGCACCTGGTCATGAAAATGTTTTTGTCGTAGGGGATTGTGCTTTGATTTTCAACGAAGAAGGACGTCCGTACCCGCCAACTGCACAAATCGCGGCGCAGGAAGGCGAGACGCTGGGTGAAAATCTCGCTGCCTTGATCCGTGGCGATCTTCCGCAAAAATTCATCCCGCATCTGCAAGGGACACTAGCTTCTCTTGGAAAAGGTGAGGGTATCGGGCAAGTTGGTTCGAAAAAGCTGTTCGGCAGCACAGCAGCCATGATGAAAAAAGCGAGCGACCTGCGCTACTTGTACAAAATTGGCGGCGTCGGTCTCGCACTGAAGAAAGTAAAGCTGTAAAACGATGCGTCACGCGAGCATTCAAGTCCGAGGGCTCATGGTCCGCGAAGAGATGGATCGGTACAACGCTATGATGGAAGTGGGCCTTTATCTGGAGGAGCAGGGGCGACACGATTTGGCATGGCATGTACAGCGTGAAGTAGATATTCTCATCCTGCCTGCCATCGAACGGCTCAAGGAAAAGGGCCGCGAGAGGGATCGGGAAAATCTGCGATACATGATCGATAATGGGCTCCTAGATGACGAGGATGATTGAGAGGTACCCCCGGCGATGAAGAGCCGGGGGCTTCGTTTAGTTAAGACATGAAAGGAGCGAGACGGATGCGGGAAGGGAAGGTTTGGCTAGGCGCCTGCGGAATTGTCATTCGCGGGCAAGAAGCATTGGTTGTCAAAAAAACATACAGCGGACTAAAAGGGCAATGGTCATTTCCTGCGGGATTCGTGCAGGAGGGTGAGACAGTAGATGAAGCAGCAGTGCGTGAGGTGCTGGAAGAAACGGGTGTCGAGGCAGTCGTGCGACAAGTAGCGGGAATCCGTTCAGGCGTCATTCGAGAGTCCATTAGTGACAATATGGTCGTTTTTTGGATGGATTACATAGGGGGAGAACCGCGTCCGCAGGAAGGTGAGATCGCGGAGGCGAAATTTATGCCCATACAAGAGCTGCTTCATGATCCGTTGTCTTCGACTTATTTGAAAATCATATTGCCGGACTATATCAAACGGGAACAGGGAATGACAGGTCAATCGTTTGCTATCGATCCCATTTTTCAATACACTTCCTATAAAATCTTTAAGTAATCCTGCGAATAAGCTAGATAAACTGCAATGTTTCCGTTTACATTGCGGTTTTTTTATGATTTTTTCGCGATGAACTGCATTGTAAACCAAGGGGAGATTCTGATATAGTTAGATACATCTAAATAATCTGAAAATACATGCAATTAATCTTCACGCATGTATGCCGAAAGGGGAGCTCAACATGAGACAAAAACAAGAACAGTGCCCATACTGCCATGGCCAAGGGTATTTCCAACTGCTCCTGGGGGGCTCGGAGAATTGCCCTAACTGTGACGGAGCCGGTACACAGGAAGCTCAGAAGGAAGCTGTTTCTTCTCATCCATAATGAGTAAGGAACCTCGTATAGAAAACCGTCGAAGCGAATGCATCGGCGGTTTTTTCTGTCAGGCGTGCAACACATACGCTTGGCTTCTCTTATTGACCGATCCCTCGCCTTTTTGCTACACTTAATACCGAAAATAGCCCGCCTTTCCTGTATTTGCATAAAAAGTGGCAAAAGGTGGAGAAGGTGGCAGGAGGTCTATTTCGTCGATGAACTTGATGCAATTTATGGTATCCATTGTTCTGTTCTCCGTGCTAGGGTTTGGCATTGGGTTTATTTTAAACATGATTTTGAAAACGACATGGTTTCCAGTTGTGATCGGCGTTGGTGTAGTCGTAGGTGCACTTGTCTATCAACAAATCGTTCCGGGAATTTGGGATTCGCTCATTTTGGGCTGCGGCATGGCAGGTACAGTCGCGAGTGGCTGGACCATTCACACGCTTCGCAAAAAAGGATATCGGATGTTTTAAAACAAGCACAAGCAGGCCGTCGTTTCGGGCCTGTTTTTCTTTTGGCATTTGATTGGAAAAATGGGGTAACAGACTGAATATTTCTATAATCAACCAAAATTTGTGTATACTTTCCTCCTCGTCGGGACATGACTAGAAACGAGAGGAGGTTTACCAAGAAATGAATGGAAAGCAGTTCGTAAGTATCGTCGCGCTGTTCATCCTGGTCTTGACGGCCTTCGCAAGCGATGGATACAGCTATAATGTTGTGGGAGACTACGGTGTCTCGTCCACTTTTGGAATCAAGGAAACGAAAGAGGGGCAACGTGTCGTCAAAAAACGGACGGTATCTGCCAGTTCTCTTACTCAAGTGATTGATAAAGCGGATGTATTTCACGATCAATATCCAAAAGTACGTGTAGTGGCAACAGGCTACTATGCCGGATACGAATCGACGGGCAAAAATCCATCTCACCCGTCCTATGGCATTACCTATTCAGGTGTAAAAGTACGTAGAGACGACTATTCCACGATTGCAGCTGATTTGCGCGTTTTCCCGCTGGGGACCATTTTATACATTCCCGGTTATGGATATGGTGTGGTAGCTGACAAGGGTGGAGCGATTCGCGGCCATAAGATTGACCTGTATTTCGAGACCAAGCAGGACGTATTCTCGCAATGGGGGAAAAAGTCGGTGGACGTGTATATCGTAAAAAAAGGCGAAGGCAAAGTAACGGAAGCTTTTCTGAATAGCTTGAATGAAAAAGGAATCGCAGCCATGGCGGAGCCCGTCAGCGGCCAACAACAAACTGAATAGCAACGAATGAAAACAAATGGATGCCGCATCGGTGGCATGAAAGAAAAAAGAAAAAACGTTCAAGGCACAAGCTTTGAACGTTTTTTGTGTCATTTTGTATGAATCAAATCAACCAGCTTTTCCAATCCTTCCAAAATGCGAGGAGAAGGGCGGCAATAGAGGCCTTCTTCCAACAAGTGGACCTGATTGTTTCGAATCGCGGTCATATTCATCCACTCTGGGCGATTGGTGATCAGATTAGGCTTGATTCGCTTCAGGTCAATTCCGCACCAGACGACGCAAATATGATCCGGATTGCGTTCCATGACCATTTCCCGCGTAGCCTTGACGTTCGCGACAGGATAATCTGCAAAAATATTGATGGCACCCGCAATGTCACTTACATCGGTCAACCAGTTTTCCTGACCCGGTGTGTAGATGGGATTCGGCCACCATTCCCAGTACAGCTTTGGGCGTTGCTCGTACGTTGCTGCCTTTTGCCGGATGCTTTCAATGGTTTCGTCAAATTGGATCGCAAGCTGCTCGGCTTGCCTCTGTGTTCCTGTCGCCTCACCGACGAGTTGGATATCATGAGCGATATCCCCGATGCGGGAAGGGTTCAGGACGATATGAGGAATGTCTCTGTTACCCAAAGCTTCTATATTCTTCTCCATGCCAGGAACAGAGAGGGACGCTACGACCAGATCCGGTTGGAGAGCAGCGACCCGGTCCATATCGATTGTCAAATCGGGTCCAACCCGGGGGAGATGCTGCCACTCCAGCGGCCAGTCAGAGTGATCATCCAAACCGACGACATGCTCATGCAGGCCTAAATAATACAGGATTTCGGTATTGCTGGGACAGATGGAAACAATGCGCATAGGAGCCCTCCTTTAAAAAAACGGATGGAGCAATAACGCAATCATGACGCCTAACCAACCGCCGATCAATACCTCGATCGGTTGATGACCGAGCAGTTCTTTCAATTTTTTCGCTTTTTCTTGGCTAGGGCGTACTTTTAACGATTTCATTCCTTCTAGCAGGTGGTTGAATTCATCGACCAGCTTATTTAAGACAACAGCTTGCATACCGGCATGGCGGCGGACACCTGCGGCATCAAACATCACAATCACACCGAGAATCGCGGAAATAGCGAACATGTTGCTGCCAAAGCCCTCACGCAGTCCCACGGCTGTGGATAGGGCTGTCACGGCAGAAGAGTGAGAGCTGGGCATACCGCCTGTACTCATGAGCAATGACCATTGCCACGTTTTTGTGGCAAAAAAATGGAGGGGAATTTTGATAAATTGGGCGATCCCAATGGCTAGCAGTGCTGCCCATAAGGGGAAGTTTTCAAAAAAATCCGCCACGGAAAATCCATTCCTTTCTACTGTGCGCTTATCTCTAGGATTATTGTAACAGAAGGGCGTTGTCTTAATCCGTGAAGTTTTTGTTTGGATGTAAAGTGACTGCCAATCTGTGTTACCATGAAGATGGAGGTTCGAAACGGAGGCATGCATCCATGGGATATCCTGAGCAGTATTTGCAGTTCATTGAAAAATTCAATGATGGAGAATACTATGAATGCCACGATCTGTTGGAAGACATCTGGATGGAAGACAAGTCAGACAAGTTTTTGCAAGGATTGCTGCAATTGTCAGTCGGACTGTACCACCAAGAGTACGGCAATATCAAAGGTGCTCGCTGGATGTTAGGCAATGCACGAAAGTATTTGACTCGTTACCAGCCAGTTCATTGGGGACTGGACGTAACAAGAGTTCTTCGTTACATAGATGAATGCGAGAAATTGTTGCCGGAAAAGGATGTCATTTCTTACACAGAGGCAAAAGCCATGACGTTTCCACCCTTGCGCTTATATGTCGACACATCCTGTTAAACAAATGTGCCCATATAGTATCCTACCACACAGAAAGAGGGAAGAGTATATGAAAGTAGCAGTAGAAAATCGCATACAGCTTGTAAATATCGCGTGTGATGAACTGATTGTCCCGCTATGGAAGGGTGAGGAGCTTTCGCAAGTATACCCGGAATTGGACGAAGCTTTTGGGGGCAGTCTGAGTGGCTTGCAGCAGGACAAGGAAATTACGGGTGAGGCAAAGGAAATTACGGTTGTTCACGGGATGAACAAGGTAGCTGCAAAAAAACTATTGATCGCCGGGATGGGTGAACCGGGGAAATTTGATTTCGTCGCAGCCCGAAATGCATGGGGACGTGCAGCCAAAACGGTTGTAGGAAAAGGCAACGGGAAAACAGTCGTGATTGATTTGCCAACAACAGAGCATATGAGTGCCGACCGTCTGGCGCAGGCAGTTACGGAAGCCTTTGGACTTGCCGAATACAATTACGAGGGCTACCGTCAAAAGGCAAAGCGTGAGTTTGACCCAATTGCGACGGTGCAGATTTTGGCAGCAGATGCAGATGCTTCATTGGTACAGGCGGGTGTTGCTCGTGGTTCGGCGCTCGTATCCGGGACGAATCTGGCGCGTACGCTCGTCAATGAACCAGCTAACTACTTGACTCCACGCGCTTTGAAGAATGCAATGGTCGAGGTAGCAGAGCGCTATGGCATGACTGTGGAAGTCATGGAAAAAGCGAAGCTGGAAGAGCTGGGAATGGGCGGGGTTCTCTCTGTTGCACAAGGCAGCGAGCTCGAGCCTTATGTCGTCGCAGTCAAATATCAAGGAAGAGACACGTGGGACGATGTCATTGGCTTGATCGGTAAAGGCGTGACGTTTGATACAGGTGGGATCTCCATCAAGCCAGTAGCAGGCATGGAAGACATGAAGTCGGACATGGGTGGAGCGGCTACGATGATCGGCGCATTGGAGGCGCTGGGACAGATTAAACCAAAGGTAAACGTACTGGCTGTCGTCGGTACCGTGGAAAACATGCCATCCGGAACGGCATTCCGTCCAGGCGATGTCATCACGACCATGAGCGGCAAAACGGTTGAGATCATTACGACAGACGCAGAAGGTCGTCTCGTACTGGCTGATTGCATCACCTATGCAAAAGAGCAAGGCGTGTCTTGCCTGGTGGATGCCGCTACCTTGACAGGTGGTATCGTGGTCGCACTCGGTCATTTCTGCTCAGGTGCTATGACCAACGACAAAGCACTGTTGGATGAGCTGATGAACGCAGCAGACGTGGCGGGTGAGCGCTTGTGGCAGTTGCCTACCTTCGATGAGTATCGCAGTCTGAACAAGAGCCGTTTTGCCGATTTGAAAAACTCTGGTGGACGTTATGGCCACGGCATCATCGGTGGTGTTTTCCTGCAAGAATTCGTTGGTGATACACCGTGGGTACATCTGGACATCGCGGGTACGGCGTACACAGCAAGCGCTGGCGACATGCAACCAGCTGGTGGTACCGGAGCGATGACGCGCACCATTGTTGAGTTTGTTTCCAGCCGTAGTGAATAAGAGGTAGTTCAATTTCCCATTTCAACATAAAAAGGAGTGTTTTCACATGGCACAAAATCCAAGCAACGAAGTACGCCGTCAACTGCTGGAGGATGCAAAAACGATCGGAGTAGTGGGGCTGTCCAACAAGCCGGACCGCACCAGCTATATGGTATCGCAAGCTATGCAGAACGTGGGCTACAAGATCATCCCGGTCAATCCTGTCATCGCGGGTGAAACGGTTTTGGGTGAAAAAGTGGTTGCCAGCCTGTCTGAGATCGATCAGCCAGTCGACATCGTTGATGTGTTCCGCCGCAGCGAAGACATGATGCCTGTTGCCGAGGATGCATTGAAAATGCAGCACAAGCCAAAAGTGTTCTGGATGCAACAAGGCATTGCCAACGAAGACGCGGCAAAATTGGTTGCAGATCAAGGCATCGAGGTTGTCCAGGACATGTGTATCAAGGTAGACCACGCGCTTTTGCGGGTTGGAAAATAAGAGACTTAACAATCGGGGAGTGGAAACAACATGTTTATCAACCCAGCGGCTGATACCAAGCGCGATCGCATTCCACCGAATCAAAAACAGACGACAGGCTTTCCTGTCCTGCACTACGGAGAGGTTCCCGGATATACAGATCTCTCTACGGAGTGGAGCTTTCGCCTTTTCGGTCTCGTCGAAGAAGAAGTAACATTGACCTACGAACAAATGATGGCCCTGCCAAAAGGTGGCACCACCAACGATATTCACTGCGTGACAGGCTGGAGCAAGCTGGACAATGAATGGGAAGGCATTCCGGTGGAGGAAGTTCTCAAACTGGTCAAGGTGAAGCCCGAAGCGAAGTACGTCATGCTGCACGCTGAGCACGGATGGACGGTGAACATTCCGCTTGTCGACTTCATGAAAAACGGCAACCTGTTCGCTACGAAACATAACGGCGAGGATTTGACCCCTGAGCACGGCTGGCCGCTGCGCTTTGTCATCCCGCATCTTTACTTCTGGAAAAGTGCCAAGTGGGTGCGTGGGATTGAGTTTATGGAGAAAGACAAGCAAGGGTTTTGGGAGAAGAATGGATATAATATGTACGGTGATCTCTGGAAAGAGCAGAGGTTTGCTTGGGATTGATTGGGGAAAAGAGGCGGTGATTATCTGTCTCTTTTTTTGTTTTTCATTAGGCTTACATGCGAACCAAGGTGCTGAACGGCCTGAAAAAGGGAGATATTGTCGAGCATATAAAATGCCATCGCAGTCAACGGAAACATTTGAATTGCGGTAACGTAGATGGTGATGGTGTGTCATTGTCTTAATATCCA
Source organism: Brevibacillus schisleri (assembly GCF_055685845.1). Taxonomy (NCBI): domain Bacteria; kingdom Bacillati; phylum Bacillota; class Bacilli; order Caryophanales; family Paenibacillaceae; genus Brevibacillus; species Brevibacillus schisleri. The sequence continues at coordinate 5,384,117 of NZ_JBVNDM010000001.1, read as the reverse complement.
GTCCAATCTTCAGCATTATAAGAATAGATTCCAAGTATAAACAAAACAACTATAAATACGATCACATAGAACCATTTAGTTTTAGAAGACCTTGAATTTAAGATGAGAGCCCACGCGATAAGAAGGATCAACGCAAAAGTCATTTAATTTTTGTTCCTCTCAATAGTAACTGTATACTCATCCTCATTTGAGAGTAATGTTAGTGTACACAACAAAATTTAAGACTCCTATTAGAATCTGGATGCAAAGGGAAGCAGCAGCAATATATAAAGCTGTTCTTCCTACACTTTTAAATTCCTGATTTTGGTTGAAAAATGAAGTGATCCATACGATTAGTCCGATGGGAAAGAAAATAAAGCTAAAGAGATAAACAATTCCTTTTTCGAATTTGTTCATTTGGATTACCACCACTTAGTTTTTAAAGCATTTTACAATATTTGGATTAAATTAACAAACCACACGATTTGTTAACGGTATCGGTCTTCGGAAATTCGCTTCAGAGCATGAGTTCGTAGTTCATCGTTATTATCTTGACCCAGTATTTGTAGAGCTTTAAAAGTAGCTTTCTTGTTATAAGCAATACGTTGTCGAACAAAAAATTCGGGATCGCTGGCAAGATTGATTTGCAACTCTTCTGGAAGCTTATTCTTCGAAGCAACCATGCTTCGAACATTCTCCTCCGGGTGGCTGGCAAGAATGATAAGAATCTCAACAGGTACTGATTTATTTTGAGCAACCCAAAAAGACATGTCTGGATATTTTTGAATTACTTCTTGCCAAACCTCCAATGGAGCTTCATCCCAAGCTGCAGTAAGATATTCATCAGGATTCTCACTTGTTCTCAGTCTTACAAATTCTTCGGCGGATGTAATCACATAATCATTCCTCTTAACTGACGGTATTGGGATTGTCTTACAACAACACTAGTGTGAAAACATTAGCTTAACAAAACATTACTGAAATAAAAGAAAGCCTAATCTTCCCAGAAAGAAAAGATATCAATCCCATCACACCATTTTTTGTAATCAAAAAGTTCTGGGTTTTGAATGAGTTGAAACGATCGAGAAACCCATTGTTGGATGTAGTAATTTCGATTGGATGAAGCTTGCTCTACAAAAAGTCGGACTTCCTCAAGGTGTGTTCTATCTTTTACTATTCCCACTGCATCACCTACTAATAGGTATAGACAAGCTAGAAAGACTTTCCGTTTATCCTTTGCTACTTCCGGATTAATTGATAGTGATAATAGTAAAGGAGCAGTACTTATATCAGTAATAAAAAGGTCCCAATCTTGATGAGGAAACTCTGTATCATTTGAGAAGGCCCAGGCATTGATGTCATAATTCATCGTCTCAACCACTCTCCGTAAAAAACCTAATTGTGGGATTTGTGGATAATTGCTCTACTAAGTAAATTATACCACAGGGGCTTAACGACTGTGGGATTAGGGAGGGGAACGGGATGGTCGTAATGATACAAGATTATTTATCTATGGATTATTCCGGCAAGATTAGGCGAATGCCCGAACGAACAAGTTGAACTCATGCGTATCTTAAGGGGTACTGAAATATAGGAGATGGGAGTACACTCTTCAACGGAATCTGTGAAGGGTGTTTTTGTCTCTTAACTGCAAAAAAACGAAATTCATTGTCACGAAATCCTTCCAGCTGGATCAAATAAGTGATCTGAAAATAGAAGGGAAGTCAACGAAATGAAAAAGCAAACGTTTTTTGCCGTTAGTATGATGACAGTGCTGTTGTCAGCAGCAGTTCCATTTGCGAGTATGCCAGCACCAGCTTATGCAGACACTCAAAAGCAATTGGCGCCAGAACCAATGAAGAAACTTGCACAATTGGACAAAAATGTCGTAGAGGCTGCCAAACAAGCCATGCAAAAGGAGGCAGGCAGTCTGCCGATCGAGTTGGATGAGATTACAGGGATGAACGCCGATTGCTGGGCGATCTCAGCCAAAGACAACAGAGGCGAGGTTCTGGTTACCAAAAAAGAAGGAACGGTCGTATCTGTACATGTTAACTTCAAGTTCAGCGAAGTGGCTACAGATTTGCAAAATACTGTCATGAGTACGTTGAAAAGCATGGATGGCACACAGGCTTTTAGAATTGATCAGGTAGATCGAATCAGCTCGGATGTAGAAAACAGTTGGGTGTTTAGAGGGGAGAATGTAACGGCATCCATCGACGCGACAACAGGGAGGCTCAGCGTTGTTTCGATAAAATATACAAGCCAAAAAATTAACCCCAAGTTGGTCGATACAGCGCAAAAGGCAATGAAGGCACTATCAAACGGAAAAGCATCAGCATTGCTCCCTGAGGTCTCGCTCCTGAAAAATTCGGACTATCACCTGGATCAGGTGTGGAGCTTCATGGATCGTGACAGTACACATAGTGTCTTCATCGGGGCGAAAACAGGGAAAGTTGTTTCAGCCATCAACCACAATGATTTCAGAGATAGCAACTATGTCGCGGACGAAGATATTCCAAAAGTGTTTGCCAAACCGTTCTATACGAAAGAAAAAGCGATTGCTGCCGCTAATCCAATGGTGAAGAAAATCTTTCATATGGATTTGACAGGATACAATGTTTCAACGAAATACAACGAGTATACCTTTACGAAAAAGGGAAGACCGACCGTTACGGCATCGATCAATAAAACAGGGGTTTTCTATGATTTTACCGTCACTCCGGAAAACGGCATGATCAACTAGACCGTTGATTCCAAAAGGATGTAGAGGTTCAGTTGCGGAAGCTCCCGCTAAGCAAAACCTCTGTTGGTGATTCTTGTATATAGGAGCCAGTTAGGGAGGATGGGTGGGAAGGTACGGCTTAATAATTCTGTACGACGCCAAACAGAAGGCGAACGGGAGCACATAGTATGTAGCGAGGATTACAGCAGCAAAAACCCGTCAGGCGAAATGTCTAGGCGGGTTCTCTACTTTATTTGCTATATTCTATATTAAAGTTGTCATAAAAATGAAACCACTATACAATTGGTGATAAATCCCATTTGATACGGAAAAAATCATGCTTAAAGAATGTTTTTATTCAAACGAAAGAGCCATAAAGGAGGGGAAGTATGCCAGCTTTTCTTAATTGGTTACTATTCATTGTGTACTAATTGGAAGTGGCATTCAACTATTTCTTAATTTGCTTATGGGCGCAGATATTCCGGTAGTACTAGATGAAGGGGAGTTTATTCGGTTTATAAAGTATTCTGGCGTATTGTTTTCACTATTTGTGGTTTTCTTATCGTTACAACGAAAAATCTCTATACTGATCATCAATACTTTTGTTCAAATCATTATATTTGGTTGGTGGTCAACTAGCCTAGAATCGTCATTAGAAATGGAAACAAGAGTAGACGAGTTAATTTATAGTAGCCTAACGGGATTGGGCAGTTCGATGCTAATCATTACTTATTCCCTTGTTCTTTTTGTTAAATTACTGAAGGAAACCGGGAAAATCAAACTATAATGCCTTTAATACTTAAACTACTCGACTTATTTGGCTTAGGACATTCTTCATATAATAAGCACGTACATAAGTTTACTTTGTATCGACCGATTTCATGTCGATCATCTCTAAAATTTCATCATAAGTCATTTTTTTAATCACATTGTAGTCAAGTGCCCTAAGTATAAATTCACGACGTAATCTCTCTTGTTCATTTTTAGGTTCAGGAAGATTTTCACCAGTAGCTATAGTGTTAAAACGAGGATTAAAAGTTTCCATATTGTCGTCTGCATGAAGTTCTACCCAAATCTCTTTCGATGAGCCGTCATTTAGTGTGAGAAGGTAACATGCTTTTACGAGATAACCGTCATTATCGGGGGTTCTTTCAGCCATAATATTCTTTATATGTACTTCCTTTGCGGGAAGAATGCCTTTTTTCTGCATATCCAAGTAAGTTGCGAGTTCTTTATGGGTTGTAGATAATTCTTTTTTTATTCGTTCTTTTTCGTCAGGACGTAAATTCCAAGTGAGATAAAAGTATGTATTCCACAGATCCTCTTCATTCTTTTGTGTAAATAAATGATGCCATTCAATTGTTAGTATTTCCGTCATTCGACTTAAGGTAGTGTCGTGGTTCTCTAATCGATCAAGAATTTCTAGCTTTTTATTATAGTCGACCAATTGAGGCTGGGGACTTGCTTGCATGGATAACGCATTTTTACTAGTAGTACATCCAGCTATTGTAACTACGGAAAGCAACAAGAATACTTTTAACGTTTTGTACAAGTAAATTACCACCTTTTTCTTAGTCTAGCTCTCGCAATATCAGCCGTTGTCAGTACGGGGAACGGAACTACTTACGCATAGGCATAAATCCATATGACGATTTTAATTGGCAGTAGAGGAAAAGAAATTGTGGTATCTGGTAATACAGGTACAGATACTACTGGACCTCATTTACATCGATACAAATAATAAAGGGAAGTATAACGGGAAGTATATTACCTATTCAAATATCGATAGACCCTAAATACTTCTTGCCTCGCTACTTTGATAGCCCGACCTTTGCGCCACATGGAGAGCATCAAACGGAAGATGAATTATTACGTAAATTTGACAGTGAAGAATACTTTTTTGAAGACACCTTATAAAGTATGTAGGGGAAATGGAAAAGAAGCGGGAAACCGCCTCTTAATTTGTATCAAATGAAATAATTTTGCATGCTGCTTTTCTACCAGGACCCCCAACAGCTTCACCATATGTATCTGCTACGATTCTGGAGTATACAGTTTGCATAATTACTTTCTTGTGTTCAAGTTCAAGATGTGGCCAGTTTTCCTTTTTGCTCTTTGCAAATGTAATGACATCTTGTTTTGACAATTTAGGTATCATTTTGTCCATAGATGATTCTGCCATGAGTTGTGCCCTGATAGTCTCTTCACGTTCATTTTCTTCATGCATGTGGAGTTTGAGGTCATCTAGGCAAATTACATCATTAGCAAAAGCCATCTGCCATTTTTGCCATGAACCATCTAAATCGATATGGTGCCAGCAAAAGGGCAGCAAGGACTCTGAAATTGGGGGAAGGGAACCGGTTTACTTCTCAAATAGGTGGCAAGGAATGGGCGTTCTAGTGGAGGAAGCTGAAAAGCAAGGGATTTACCTTGAATACGAGCATTTTCAGAAAGGCTGATACCTTGGCCGAGTTTGGAAATACTGCGAAGAATCTGAGGGCTGGGTGAGCATGCCAAAGGACAGTGCGATAAAGCCACCTGTCACCGAAACTGTGCCTCACGCGGTAAGTTTGGCATTCCTGAAGCACAAAGGGATCACTATTTAACAAAAGAGAAATTGATTCTGGTGAAAGCCTCTTTCAAAAAAGTTTAGGTTTATAGTGTAGTGACTGAAATAGTCCCAGAAGTTCGGCCACGCTGTTTGCTTTTATAACGAATGAAATATTCGCCAGCAGGTAGTGGTTTACTAGTTGTGAAGCTAAAAGAGCCATTTCCTTGGATGTTTGAAGCGCCATGGGAGGTTGTAGTACCATCCGGGAGGTATGTAACAATTGAATAGTACATGTAAGCTGTTTTCGTACTATGGTTCTGTGTCACATTAACTGTAACATAGCCAGGTGTAGTTACATTGAAGGTTGCAGAATTCCCACTCGGATCATTTGATCCAAGGTTTGAGTAATCTGCTACTTGTTTGGTTGAAGCTGGTACAACCGTATTAGAAGTTTGTTGAGAACTTGCGGCTTCTGCCCCTGTTGGAATAATAAAAGATGCAGTGAGTAATGCGAGCAAAGCTGCTTGAGCAAACTTTTTCACATCTGTCATCTCCTAGTTTTCGGATTACACTAAATGTTACATGTATATACAAAATTTAACAACATTTTTCTGCAAGAAATACCTTATTTAATAGTTAAAACATGAATAAACTGACCCAACAATTGTTTGTTGCAGATACTCTGTAGTTCAACTTAACTTACTATTTCAAGTGGAGAGTGGACAAGAAAGTTGCGGAGACGTTAGGGTGGGAACCTTATCTCGATGAAGATTTCACTGACTGGGCCACAGACGGTAATGGAAGGGTGCCGAAGTTCTTCACGTCAGGGGAAGGAATGTTAAGACTAATCGAGGAAGCGCGGAAACAAGGCATTTTGATCGACATTGATACCATGAATGAACTTTTAAAACGTTGAAATGCACCAATATAGGAAAAAAAGAGGCCTTCTGGTGAAAGCCTCTTTCAAAAAAGTTTAGGTTTATGGTGTAGTGACTGAAATAGTCCCAGAAGTTCGGCCACGTTGTTTGCTGTTATAACGGATGTAATACTCGCCAGCAGGTAGTGGTTTACTACTTGTGAAGCTAAAAGAGCCATTTCCTTCGATGTTTGAAGCGCCATAGGAGGTTGTAGTACCATCCGGGAGGTCTGTAACAATTGCATAGTACATGTAAGCTGTTTCCGTACCATGGTTCTGTGTCACATTAACTGTAACATAGCCAGGTGTAGTTACATTGAAGGTTGCAGACTTCTTAGTCGGATCATTTGATCCAAGGTTTGAGTAATCTGCTACTTGTTTGGTTGAAGCAGGTGCAACCGTATTAGAAGTTTGTTGAGAACTTGCGGCTTCTGCTCCTGTTGGAATAATAAAAGATGCAGTGAGTAATGCGAGCAAAGCTGCTTGAGCAAACTTTTTCAAATCTATCATCTCCTAGTTTTTGGATTCAATAAAATGTTACATATATATACAAAATTTAACAATATTTTTTTGCGAAATACCATATTTAATAGTTAAAGCATAAATAAACTAACCCAACTATTTGGTTCTCCAACAAAGATAAACAAAAGCGAAACAAATTAGTTCAAAAAATTAAGAACCCGTCCCTATTTTAAGAAGACCCGGTTTAGACGATTTATAATCACTCAATGGTTACACAAGTATATGTACGGTGATCCCTGGTAAGAGCAGAGGTTTTCTTGGGATGATTAGAATTGAAAAGGCAGATCATTTCCGCCTCTTCATGCGTTTTAAAAGTCTTAAATTCACAAGCTACTCGTCTTATTCCATTTACGACTCGTCATATGAGTCTATGACAAATAATAGCCGCCCAATCAAACAGATAAATGTAATGAAAAATCCGCCCAGAAATCTGAGCGGATTCAGGCTGTCGAGAAAAACACAGTCAGGGGTGCTTTTTTATGATTTCGTGGACTTATCAATAGGTGAAATACCCCAATATATTTATTGGGAAAGATGAATTATTTATATACTTCACTGTGTATGTTCCAGGCTGAAGGCAAAAGTTTTTCTCATACGTGCCCATCCCAGTAATCCCGTCAAAGGAATAGATTTGCCCATTGTTCCCTAGCAGATTCACCGATGTGTTTAAAAAACCACTATTTTGGGAATTTGCTGGAACTTGATTGACATTTAGCTTCCCGCACACAGTTGAATTGAGATTCACCTGAAAAGGGGCATCCTTCCAATAGCTGTTGGCTTCCAAACCATTATGCCAAAAATTAAATAAATAATTTTGATTTGCCTGAACTTTATTTGGCTGGTTAACCTTGCTTACTTCATTTGATGCCGCTTGAGTTGAACTAGCTAGTGTAAATACCATCATTACTGCCATCATACCTTTTACAAACCTTTTCTTAAACATCGTACCACTCCTTAGATTAGTTAGGGTTTTCCTTACACTTCCATAAATCTAACCTGTTCACTTTTTGTCTATTAATTTCATCACATCCTCCCTTTCCCTTTATTTGAAAAAAGCATTGGCAATAAGTCGTAGAGGTCGAGACAAGCATGCTTTTATATATTAATACGGATGTATTGGAAAAAAGTTACAAATCATTGTGGAAATTTAAAGATATGTAGAAACGTTGTCCAGTTCGATCCAAGTTTCATAACTGGACGAAGAGTAGAATGCTACGCTCTCCCGTATTCGTCGATTTTATTTTAGTTGTCTAGAAAATAACCCGTCCCTGTTTTACGGAGACGGGCAAATACCAGAGTCAGTTTGGTCAGCTTGGAGGAAAAATTCATTCCCAAAAATCGAGGATGGTTTTTGCACTATGTTCTCGTAAGCAAAAAGGAGAACGTACGTGCATAGCTGTTACTGAGGATCATAAAAGTAGACACCCCATTAGGCTTCGTGTCTTTGCGCGTTGTTTTTGTTTTTACAGTGGGATCACAGCACGTATCTAAAAATGAATAGTATTTTTTGTTTGATAGGAAGGGAAAGGGAATTATTATGTAATTATGGAATTTAAGAGGAGGTAAGAGAATACCCGGTTTTACAATTCCAACAGCAAGTTATGTCAAGGACATTGATTCCTATATCACTTGCTTCAGTTTCAGATGAGAATCTACTAGGTACTGTTACTGAAGCTATAGAAGACTATGAAGAAAAGGCATTTGCAGCAAGGAAAGTTGAGCCTTACTGATCCTACGAGATTAGACGAAAATAATTTATCCTGGAAGAACCAAGAGAAAGCAGGTGGAGTTATGAAAAAATTGATTGCTGTTTCTGTTGCTACAATTGCTTTGCTAGTGGGAGGAGCATTTTCTTATAAAGAATTAAACACTACTGAAAAAGATTATCGAGTTGCTATGAATCAGGCCGATTTTATTTTGTTTGAAAATATCGAAGAGGTTGAAAAGTACTCCGGCTATATAGTGCAAGCTGAATTTACTGGAAAGAGATCCTTAAAAGAATGGAATCTTGGCGAAGGTGATGTAAAAACTGCTTCAGAGTCCGAAGTAAAAATACAGAAGGTTCACAAGGGAAGTCTTAAAGAAGGAGATACAATCTCTGTATATGAGCCTGCTTATTTCGAGGGGGATGTTTTTGATACAGTGGAAGGCTATAATCTCATGAATGAAGAAGGGACCTACGTATTATTCTTGAGAGATACAGGTGATAAAGAGGGATATGCAATTATTGGAATGTATCAAGGTAAATACGATATCAGTGCAGGGATGCAGAATACAAAGGCTAAAAAAGCACAACCAACTGATACTTACCGTAGTTTAGAGGAAAGTGAATATTTTGGTGAAAATGTTGAGCAGTTTAATAAATTGAAGAAAGAAGTTTTAGAGAAATATAATTAACCATTAGCTAAATTGTTGCCTCCGAACGATTCGCGGGCTTTTTTGTAACGGAAGATGATTTCTCGCGACGACAAAAAATAAGCATAAGGACCGTTGTTACTATGTGGATAAGCGTGCAGGCGATTTCATAAAGATCATCAACTAGAGCGGCATTCTTCGATCACCAGTATTTGTCGACTTTACTCTTTCAGCATAGATCAGCGTCTTCAAAAATTTGAGGCACCTTCCTGTTAGATAGGAGGTGCCTCGCCGTGTTATTTGGTATATTCCATGACTTCAAAGGATTGAATCTTGCTGAATGCCACATAGTCTTTGCGTGAAGTAAATGGCCCCTTGTTAAAGTTCTTATCGAACATATATGTTTCTTTGCCATGTCCGTCTGCACGGCCATTATACCAGTTGATGAAGTCCTTTACTTCGGATGCAGTTAAATCAAATTCTTTCTCAAGTCCACTGATCATTTTAATAACAAGAAGTGCATTGTCCCCAGTTGGTTCTGGATCAGTACCGGGATCAGTACCCGGATCGGTGCCTGGATCAGTGCCAGAATTGTTCTTTTCAAACATCTCCAGTTCAGCAATAATACTTGCGTTACCTTGGGCAAATACAGATGCCGTAATATTTAGGCGATACTTAATATAGGAGTTATCGTTACTAAAAGAGAATTCTTGCCTTTTTGATGGGATAGTATACCAGTTTCTTATGTTTACTTGCTTATCGAGTTGAACCCATTCTGTACCATCCCAGCCATCAAAAGTCCAATTTGCTGGTGCAGTATTCTCATTCCAATAGGTAATGGAATATTTCTCGATTTTTTTTGGAGTTGGAAACTCATATTCTAGAGCTCCAGGAAGAACGGTGGCATACCAGCCTGTATTGGGATTATGGTCAAAGGCTTTCCATGGATAAAAAGCATCCCAAAGTTTGGAGGAAGAAAAAGCATGACCTGAAGGTGTAGTTTCCCCAGTCATAACTGGAATTACGTTATCTGTATACTCATTATCTGCCGCTTGTACGAAACTATTACCAGAAAAAATAATGCCTAACATGAAAACCAGTGCTAAAACATTTCGAGTACCTTTCCATCTTCTCTTTACAAAATTCATAAAAACCTCCTTGAACTGTTAAATATGGATAATTCCACATAGAAATATATTACAGTTCGTTAAATTGAGCAAAACAGTAAAAGGAATAAATTCAAATCAAAGGAATAATCAGTTAAAAAGTTCAATATATATTCAAAGAAATAGCAAACCCGTTCCTGTTTTAAGGAGACGGGTTTGCTTGGGATTGACCATACAAGAAGAGCAGATTCACATCCACACCTAAACAGCCATATCATAATCAAAGACATTTGCAGCGTATACACCACATGCATTTTTTAACCTGTATTTATGTTTGGAGTGAAGCATTTCAATGAGAGAATAGCTGCCTGTATTCCTGTAAGAAAGGGTGAATCCAATTTGGCCTGCCCATTTTTTCAGACCGCTGTCGAATATGATACGGGGGGGACATCTCCATCCAGCATTACATCTGCTGACTTTAATGGAGACGGTTTAATAGACCTGGCTGTAGTGGATATTGGGTCCAACGATGTTTCCATTCTTCTTAACAATGGGTCCGGCGTGTTTTCCGTATTCCAAACGATACCCTTCAATACTTTGTTCCCTGGGTCTTTATTAGGGCAAATTGCAGCAGCAGATTTTAATGGAGATGGCCACATTGATTTGGCTGTAACGGATCAAACTCCCAATGACCGCGTTTTTATCCTATTGAATAACGGGGATGGCACCTTTGCTGCACCTGTAGCTTATAGTACAGGTGTGTTTCCTGCTGTTTCGCAATCTTTTGCTATTGCTACAGGGGACTTTGATGGTATAAACGGTGTGGACTTAGCTATAGCAAATGTAGGCCAAATTACAGGAACTAGCTTCATTACTGTCTTGTTGAATAATGGATCAGGTGTATTTACCATGGCGCCAGGAAGTCCTTTTGCCACTACTCCTGGTTTGGCCCCTTTTGATATTGTAGCGGCCGACTTTAATGGAGATGGCAAGCTTGATCTGGCCACTGCCAATCGGGACACGAATGATATAACGATATTTATCGGGAATGGGGACGGTACGTTCCAGACTCCTGGAGTGAGTTTCTCTGTACTTCCAGGGGGATCATCCCCACTTAGCCTTGTAGCAGCTGACTTAAATGGTGATGGGTCTATCGATATTGCTGTCGCTAATATTGCTACGAGTAATGTAACCGTCTTTCTAAACAATGGGTTCGGTTCTTTTACAGAAGCAGCAGGAAGTCCCTTTTCCTTGGGCACTGATGCCTTTCCTTTTGATATAACGGCGGCGGACTTTAATTGTGATGGAGCCATTGATTTGGCTACCCCAAATGCAGGTTCTGATAACGTTTCTGTACTTATAAACAACGGGTCAGGAGGGTTCTCGACTCCCTTTCAGTTTCCTACAGGAGCAGGTCCTTTCAGCATTACAGTAGCTGATTTTAACGGAGACGGAAGAGTTGACATTGCTACTGCAAACGAGGATTCGAGCAATGTTTCTGTTTTGCTAAATGGCTGCGTGCAGCCACCAACCTGCCCTCCTGACATGGTTGTACCCTGCCCTATCGTAAACTATCCAACACCTGTTGCCACCTGCCCTGGAGTCACTGTTACCTGTTCTCCGCCTTCTGGCTCCCTTTTCCCAGTGGGAGATACTGTTGTCACCTGTACGGCACAAGATATATTTGGGAATACGGAAGTATGTTCATTTACCATCACGGTTATTGACGAGCCTCCAACCATCACTTGCCCTGAGGATATCACAATCCCTGTTTTACCTGGGCAAACTTCCGCTACGGTTACCTATGAAGTCACTGCCACTGATACTTGTGGGGTAACCTCAATTACTTGTCATGGGATGACACGTTCCTTCTCCCCTCCTGCCCCCATTGCAGTTGCAACTTTTACCATGGACTTTCCTGTAGGGATGACGATGCTCACCTGCACAGCCAGGGATCAGTCAGGAAATACGGCCTCTTGCAGCTTTGTGGTTACCGTCACCTTTGGAGTCCCCAACAGTATTCAGCCGGAAATCATTCGCGTAAAAAAAGTGTATGATTGGGTTGTCCTTCAATCTAATTTTAGGCTCATACTGGATTTGAATCATAGTCGTGATGATCAAGGTAATCAAAAATGATGGAACCCGTCTCCTTACAAAGAGACGGGTTTTCTTCGTAGTTTATGGCTTACTGGATACTGCTTCATTTCTTTAACCGGTATGGAACCGTAGCAATTTTTACATCTTGGCGGGCGAATAAATACGCGCGGATTAATAAACTCGTTTGGTTATGAAGTAAGTTATGCCACCAGCGCTTGGTAATAAACTGTGGAATCATGACAGTAACATGGTCTGTTTCTGCCTTTTTCCATTCAACCGTATCAATAAACTTAAACAAAGGTCTTATTATACTGCGATAATGGGAACGCAGGACAATCAAGCGTATTCCCGGATTCCAGAGATCCCATTTTTCTTCCATTTTTTTCATGTCTTCATCACTGAACCCGACGTAGACCGCGACAATGTCGTCTGACAAGGATTGCGCATAACTAATAGTATTTTTCACTACCTGCGAGATCCCAGCCACAGGAATAACGATGACACTCCCTTTGGGTTCGGGCTTTTCTGTTTCTATATCGAGTCGTAACTCATTTGCCAAATCTCTATAATGCTGATTTATCTTCCTAAAGATGAAAATGACGATGGGAAGGAACACAAAAATTGGCCATACCTGCGTGATTTTTGTAAGGAAAAAGATCAGGCAAATGGTAAGGGTCGTTAGCATTCCTAACGTATTAATAACAAAAGGTGTGAACCACCCTCGGGGCTTTTTGGAAATCCAGCGTTTCATCATTCCTGCTTGTGACAAGGTGAACGGTATAAAAACACCGAGCGCATACAAAGGGATTAAGTTTTCCGTTTCACCTTTAAACGCGATCACTAATAGGGCAGAAAGAACAGCCAAGAAAATAATCCCGTTTGAAAACCCAAGACGATCTCCTCGAACCATGAACATGTTTGGCATAAATCTGTCCTTGGCAAACATAAAGGCGAGTAAAGGAAAGGCTGCAAAAGCAGTATTAGCCGCCAGGAATAAAATAAGCGCTGTAACAGCTTGTATCGAGTAATACATGATTCCTCGTCCAAAAACAGTAGAAGCGATTTGAGATACCACCGTTTCCTTAGGATTCGGTGAAATACCATACAAATAGGCCAACAGGCTAATGCCCATGAACATAACTCCGAGGATAAGTCCCATCATGATAAGAGTCAATGCTGCATTTTTGGGTGCGGGGTCCCTGAAGTTGGGAATGGCATTGGATACGGCTTCTACTCCTGTTAATGCGGAACACCCTGAACTAAATGCTCTCAATAGAAGAAATAAGGTTATACCTGGAACAACTGCCCCATATTCTGGGGGATGAGTTTGAACATTCCCCACCAGCCATTGATATCCGCCGCCAATAATTAGGACGAGCATCGCGACAACAAACAAATAAACAGGATACATTAAAATCGTTGCCGATTCTGTGATTCCACGTAAATTTAATACCGTCACGATGGCAATCATGAACAGTGCAATCAGAACGCGATGCTCATGTAGGACTGGAAATGCCGAAGTAATAGCGTCTGTAGAAGCAGACGTACTAACAGCGACCGTTAACATGTAGTCCACGAGCAAAGAGCCGCCTGCAACCAGTCCTGTAGTCGTTCCTAAATTGTCCTTGGCGACAATGTATGCTCCACCGCCTGTTGTATAAGCAAAGATGGTCTGGCGATAAGACAAAATGAGGATGGTTAAAAGACAGACAACCGCAATGGAGATGGGGAGAGAGTACCACATCGCTACTGCTCCCAAAGAAATTAACACGAGAAGAATCTGTTCTGTTCCGTAAGCGACAGAAGACAGAGCATCAGATGAAAGTACAGCCAAAGCCTTTACTTTATTTAACTTTTCTTCGGCAAGCTCACTTGATTTCATAGGTCTACCGAGTAAAAATCGCTTGAATTCTGAGATCATATGTAGTCTCCTTATCTGACATTTCTCGTTAGTTTTCCCTCTACCACCTGAAAATTAGTCAAATGATAAAGGCCATTAAAAGAAGGAACCTGAATAGCTGATGATCGAATAATACAAATACCATAATGTCAAAACTAAAAATTGACATGACACCAACGAGATGAGGGGTGTTCCTTAATGACGACAAGTAAAACGAATCCTAAGGTTGATGAATTTTTAGGCAAGGCGAAAAAGTGGAAGGCAGAATACGAGAAGTTGAGAAGGATTGTTCTGGACTGTGAGTTGACCGAAGACTTCAAGTGGATGCATCCCTGTTACACGTTTGAGAAAAAAAACATCGTTTTAATACATGGATTTAAAGAATATTGTGCACTACTGTTTCAAAAAGGTGCTTTGTTAAAAGATCCAAATGGGATTCTCATTCAACAAACGGAGAATGTACAGGCTGCCCGCCAAATCCGGTTCACCAGTGTGGAAGAAATCATGGAAATGGAATCTATTTTGAAGGCCTATATTCAGGAAGCCATTGAAGTTGAAAAAGCCGGTTTGGAAGTGGACTTTAAAAAGCATGAAGAATATGCCATTCCTGAAGAATTTCAAAATAAATTGGATGAAATCCCTGCCTTGAAAACTGCCTTTGAAGCATTGACTCCGGGACGGCAAAGAGCTTACCTGCTCCATTTTTCAGCACCCAAACAAGCCAAAACGCGAGAGTCAAGGGTGGAAAAATGTATGCAGCAAATTCTCGAGGGAAAGGGATTAAATGATTAATGGAAAGAAAAGAGGCGGAAACTACCGCCTCTTTTTCGTGCTTCGCCATAGGGCTCGTTACACTTTGTAAAAAAATACGAAGAAAACCGAACCTTTTTTCGATCGAGAGACAATATAGGGTGTAAGCTGCTTACTCAGGAGGGCCCTCTGAATGGAAAATGAAGAGATGTACCAATTACTTATAAAAATGAAAGAGGGTGATCAACAGGCATTTCATGCGATGTATGATGCCACCTTTCAGGACGTATACCGGACCGTCTCCTTTCTGGTCGATCATAAGCAGGATCGGGAAGATGTCATGAATGAAATCTATATGCAAATGTGGACCTCACTTCCTAATTACGATACGAACCGTCCTTTCCAGTTTTGGCTGCATGGCCTGGTAATCCGTCAAGTGCAGAGATTTCGGGTCAAGAGCTGGAGGAGATTCCGCATTTTTGAACGAATTCGTGCCTTCTCCCATGAAGAGTCTTATTGGGATGAACATACTGCGTTGATGGATGGTACAAACCAAATGATATCCCAGTCCATACGAAAACTGACCGACAAACAGCGGACAGTGATTATCTTTCGCTTTTATCACGACTATACTCTTGAGGAAATCGCGACTTTGCTTGATATTCCGCTGGGTACAGTCAAGTCCAGATATCATGCCGGCCTCCAGGCGCTTCGAAAAAACATAGGGAATCTCCCCGTGGAAAGGATGGAAAAGATCAATGACTATTGAACGCAAAATCCGTGAACATCTGCACGAAGAGGCAGAAACAATAGAGTGCCCGCCGGCCATTTCCAAACGAATCGAACAATCTTATTCTCACTATTTGCAACGAAAAAGGAGCGAAATAACGATGAAAAAACGATTAATTGGTGGAATGGTTGCTGCTGCGATTTTGATTCCAACCGCAGCATTTGCGGCCCCTGTTGTGATTGACATGCTTACTCGATCACCAATAACTTCTGAACAAGTCAAGCTGGATGAGGCTGGAAAAGCAACACTTGAGAAGCTGTATCGTGCCATTCCTGAAACAAAATCATTTGAGATTATCAATGCAAGCTACCTTGGCGACCCCAATGATTCAACCAAAAAGGTTCAACTAAGCATCGTCTTGCAGGAAAAAGGGGGGACTGGCAAAAAGATTACCCTCCATACAAACGGCAATACGGATGAGATTCAAGACCTGACGCAAGAGAATTGGGAGCCGAAGGAGAAGCCGCTCATTACGTTACCCGATCAGGAAATCAAGGGGAAGGTAGATCAGCTCATTGATAAATTGTATGGCAACATCAAAGATTACGAGGTTGCCATGGAGCAAATGGACAATCCAGATCAAAAAACATTTATCTTGAATTACACCAAGAAGGGATCAGAAGGATTTGAAGGAGGGGGTTACCAAGTATTTGTTCAGGGTAATTCAATTAGTCTTTCTCCGGTAGCTCCTGAACCAAACACGGAAGTAGAAGGCTATTTCTCATTAAATGGTAAGCCGGATTATACTGCTGATAACTTCTTAAACGATGAAAAACTGTTTGCTTTACTAAAAATGAGCCCGACAGAGTTAAAAGAAGAACTAGCAAAAGGAAAAACTGTTGTGGAGATTGCAGCAGCGAAAAATATCCCGAAACAACAAGTAATGGATGTGATTACAAAAACACAGGCAGAAGGACAGCTTCAAGATGGGAAAAATAAAGTAACAATCAGCGATGAGTTACTGAAACAAATGATGAAAGCAGTTGAACCAAAAGTCGTTTGGGTAATTGAACACAAAACGGAAACGGAATGGAAATAGTCTATTGGGAATGGATTGGAAGAAGGGGCGGGAAACCGTCTCTTTTTGCGTCAAAAATAAAGTTGTGCGTCCGCCTACGGGAAGATTCATGATGGCGACGTATACTGTATCGTACATTTTGACTTCAAGCTCAAGTCAATCGAAAGGAGAGGTCGACCGTGGCAATTGGACAGATGACTCGGGTCAGCTTGCCGTACCCCTCTACATGGGAAATTCAAGCGAGCTTCGGTGGAAGACCAACCACGTTAGGCACATTGGTGTTATCCAATGTCTCGAATGGCAGGGTCAGCGGTACCGTTAATTTCCGTGGTACTCCGATTCCCATACAAGGAAGTTGGGATGAGAGATCCAGGCAAATCACGATTGAATCACCTTATGCCAATTTTGTTGGCACCTTTGCTTACAAAGACGAGCCAACCCTTGGGCTGCGACATTATGTATTACGAGGAACGGTTCGAATGAAGCCCCCATCTGTGCGGGCAGGAGAAGTGGGAACATGGACGGCCGCTACGCATTTGCCGCTGTAAGGAAATAGGAGGCACCTTCCTGTTAGAAGAAGGTGCCTCCTTTTGTGATGTGCGGTTACAGGTGACAGCCTATTGAGTGATTCCAAGCATTTGCTTCATATCTTCTTGAGCATCACCAATCAACTGAATATGGAACAAGTCTTGTAATACTTGCAGAACACCGGGCTGAATGAACTCAGGCAATTTTGGGCCAATCCGTATATCTTGTATCCCCAGGCTAAACAGACCGAGCAGGATGGCAACCGCTTTTTGTTCAAACCAGGAAAGAACGATACTTACCGGCAGCTCGTTCACTTCACACTCGAAGGCATCGGCTAATGCAGCCGCAATCGTAATGGTAGAAACCGAGTTATTGCACTGTCCCAAATCGATATATCTTGGGATGTCGGTACCTGGCACGGTGCCGAAATCTACATCGTTAAAACGGAATTTCCCGCAGGAGGTCGTAAGAATGACTGCTTCTGGCGGTAAGGACGTAGCCAATTCACGGTAATACTCGCCACCCTTGCCAGGGGCGTCACAACCAGCGATGACGAAGAAGCGTTTGATCTTTCCTTCCTTGACTGCCTGAATAATTTCAGGGGCGATGCCCAGGACCGTTTTATGATGATAGCCAGTCGTCAATGTCAGTTCCGATTCGATGGAAACCTCAGGAAGAGACAATGCTTTTTCAATGAGCGGCGCAAAATCGTTTTCTTCGATTTTCGTTACATTTTCCAAACCGGTTATATCATACGAAAAGAAACGATCGGCGTAGCTGCCTCGAATAGGCATCACACAGTTTGTTGTAGCCAGGATAGCGCCGGGAAATTTCTCAAACAACTGGCGTTGATCGTACCATGCTTTCCCGATGTTCCCTTTCAAATGAGGATATTTCTTCAGTGCGGGATAGCCATGTGCAGGCAGCATTTCGGAATGCGTATATACATTGATCCCTTTGCCTTCTGTCTGTTTTAACAGCTCTTCGAGAGCAAACAGATTGTGTCCCGTAACAGCGATGCATTTTCCTTCTATTTTATTTTGCGAGACAGTGATTGGCTGTGGCACTCCGAAATGATCCGTATGAGCCCGATCCAAAAGCTCCATGACTTTTATCGCGGCCTTCCCTACTTTCATAGCCATTTGCAAATGTTCATCCAAGTTGAAATTCACATTCGTCAATGTAAAATAAAGAGCTTCCTGTGTAATCCCGTCCACTTCAGGATCGATATATCCCAGTTGTCGAGCATGTGTGGCATATGCTGCAATTCCTTTTAAAGCAAAAATAATGGTATCCTGAATACTCGCAAGATCTTCATTCTTTCCGCAAACACCGATGACCTTACAACCACCTGATGGAGTCTGTTCACATTGATAACAAAACATGTATAATCCACTCCTTCGATTCAAGATTTCGCTTTGATTATAAGCGGATTGCCGGGAAGGAGCTGTGATTAAAATCACAACGAAACCAAACTTTGCCTCTTATCATAGTGGATGAAGAAGATTTCCCAAGTGAGGGGTGTTGTTTATGGTACGAAAATGGCAGTTGCCATTACAGACGTTGAGTCTTACGGTCGGTTTCATGGTATGGGTCATTCTGTCATCGCTCATGCCTTTTATCAAAGAAACCGTACCCATGAGTGCAAGCGAAGTGGCGTGGGTGACAGCGATTCCTGTTCTTCTTGGATCGCTGCTGAGAATCCCAGTTGGATATTGGAGTAACCGATTTGGCGCGAGACTATTATTTAGCATCAGCTTTCTCTTGCTGCTGGCTCCTGTCTTCTATATTAGTCAGGCGACCACGTATACCGATTTGTTAATCGGCGGGCTATTTATAGGGATAGGCGGAGCGGTGTTTTCCGTTGGTGTCACGTCTCTACCTAAATACTATCCGAAAGAGAAGCATGGTTCTGTAAACGGAATCTACGGTATGGGGAATATTGGTACAGCGATCACCACTTTTGCAGCGCCAGTTCTGGCTAAATCGTTTGGATGGGCAACCACTGTACAGATGTTTATGCTATTGCTTGTGGGATTCGCAGTGCTTACCTTCTTTATGGGGGATAAAAATGAACCTAAGGTAGTCACTCCTCTTGGTCAGCAGATAAAGAGTGTCTACAAAAACGAAAAGCTATGGTTAATCAGCTTGTTCTACTTTATTACGTTTGGGTGCTTCGTCGCTTTCACCGTGTATCTCCCGAATTTTTTAGTGAGCCATTTCCAACTGGATAAAGTAGATGCAGGTATGAGAACGGCAGGGTTCATTCTTTTGGCGACACTTGCGAGACCATTGGGGGGCTGGCTTGGAGATAAGTGGAACCCCTTCAAGGCATTGATGATTGTGTTTACCGGGCTCGCCTTGTCTGGTCTTGTCTTATCGTTTTCGCCATCGATTTTGATGTATACAGTAGGGTGCTTGTTGGTAGCGGTATGTGCCGGAATCGGTAACGGTGCTGTGTTCAAGTTGGTGCCGATGTATTTCTCGCGACAAGCGGGGATTGTGAACGGGATCGTATCTGCCATGGGGGGATTAGGAGGATTTTTCCCGCCGTTGATTTTAACGCTGCTGTTTAATCTGACCGGGCATTACGCGATTGGTTTCATGGCGTTATCTCAGTTTGCGCTGGTAAGCTTGGTCTTGGTAATGTGGATGTTTTATCAAGAGAAGCTACAACTTGCCGCCACCATTATGGAAAAGACGGGAGAGGCGATACTGATTACCGATACACGTGGAGTCATTAAAAGTGCGAACCACGCTTTTACGAAAGTGACCGGTTATGAGATGAATGAAGTGATTGGCAAGTCCCCTAATATTTTGAAATCAGGCAGGCAGAATGCCGATTTCTATCAAAAGATGTGGGACTCGATCAAGAAGAATGGCTATTGGCAAGGAGAGATCTGGAATCGCCGGAAGAATGGGGATCAGTATCTGCAATGGTTAACGATTAGCGCGATTCTGGACGATGCAGGTGACGTCGAGTACTATGCTGGCATGTTCAGCGAGCTCGCGGAGCAAAGACATGGATAAAGCAGCTTGAATCACTGATGAAAAAAAGTCTTGGACGGACAAGTCCAGGACTTTTTTTTTGCAGGAAAGGATGTAGACTTTGCTCACATTTGACAAATATCAGGTGGGCAATCATCACAATAAATCGCTTCTTTTAAATAGGCAAGGTCCTTAATCAAGATATGCCCGTGGGGAAGCAGATCGATGGAATCCTGTTTTTTTAGATCGGAAAGCATCCGGTTGACACTTTCTCGTGTCAGACCAATGAATTGTGCCAAATCACGATTGGTAAGGGAAAGGTCGATGAGGATTCCGTCGGGGTGTGGCTTGCCGTACGTGTTACTCATGCGGATGAGCGTTGAATACAAGGCGCCGATTTTGCCATTGAGTAGCAAATCGCGAAATTTGGACTGCATCCGCCTATTCATCAATCCCATCCAACGCAGGAAGTCTACGCAAAATTGGCCGTTTTTGATGAGCATTTTTTCCAACCCTTGTCGCGGGATGATCCATACCTCACCCTCCATCAACATGGTCCCTGTGGAGGTATACGTCAGTTCCTGTTCGAAGAGCCCGGAAACGCCAACTAGCTCTCCTGCACCAAATACTTGCAGTGTTAATTCTTTTCCATCGTTCGTGTTTTTTGTGAGCTTGATTTGGCCCGACGAAATTAAGAATAGCTGATCGGCACTTTCACCATCCAAAAAAAGAACGGCTCCGGGAACGAAATTTTTCCGAGCAGAAAACGTCTCAAGGCTATTCACAAAATCGGAAGAAATCTGCGCGACAAACGTTGTACCATTTCCGGTCATGTGGGTCCCCCTTACAACAAGGATACATAGGTAACTCATTATATCATCATAAATTGATAGTTTGGGAAGAGGAAATCGTCCTGTATGTGGCAGGGGTGTGAGATAAATCACAACCTGGGTTTCGAGCCATTGCTACAATGGTCTCGAGCGAAAGGAAAAAATGAGCAGCAGCAGGGAGGGTGTTGTATGAACTATCTATTTGCTTCCAAGGTGGCGAAGCGTGCTTTTATCATCATTGCTTGCTTGTTCGTCCTAAGTTACGTGGGAACACGTTTTTTCACGCATATTGATTTGGCGCTTTACGGCTATATGGTGGGGACCCTTGTCTTTATCGGAGGTTTCCTTTATCGATTTTCTGCGTGGGCAGATCGCCCGCCAACGAATGTCATTTTGAAAAAGGGGCTACGCCTTCTCTTTCGTAAAAGCACGGCGAATACAGCAGTGGATCATCTGGCCATCTATCGCTTTATTTGGAATCGGGGATGGTACCGCTGGACACAGCACATTTTGCTGGGATGGGGATGCATCCTGGCCGCGTTTGTCACCTTTCCGTTAGTGTTTGGCTGGATGTACTTCACGATGACGGACAATGGCTACTATCAGGTCGTGTTCATGGGTGTGGATGTTCTGACCGTACAAGCGGATGGCTGGATTGCGTTTCTCTTTTACAACGCGTTGAACATTACTGCTTTTATGGTCATCGGTGGAGCAGTCATGGCATTGTATCGCAGATTAAAGAACATGCAGGCACGGGCTGAACAATCCTTTGTCTACGACTTTTTGCCTTTATACCTGCTGCTGTTTATTAGCGTGACAGGCTTGATGTTAACCGCAAGCAACATGTTCTTAGGGGGCTTTGGGCACCCGGTCATATCAGTCACTCATCAATTTGCAGTGATTGTAACATTGATTTATCTGCCATTCGGAAAACTGGCTCACATACCATTCCGTCCCATGAGTGTGTTTGCACGCAATTATCGCGAGCACTATGGCGAGCAGGAAATGAAAAAGTGCAAAGTGTGCAGCAGCGAGTTTGTTTCTGCGGAACAGTCCGCAGATGTAATCAACGTGCTGGGTAAAAACGAAATGGCTTTTCAAATGGAAGAAGGATTCCACTTGGCTGAACTTTGCTTGCCGTGCCGCAGAAAATACCGGATGTTCCGCTTCACAGGAGTTCCTACGCACGAGATCAATGCCAGGGAGGCAAATCAACATGCCAAAGGATAAATTTTTTAAGGTAATTGAAAACAAGATACATCCGAATGAGAAATTGGTCAGCACGCACTGCAGCTACTGCGGTATGCAATGCGGGATGAACCTGCGTGTAGATACAACGACGAACAAGATTATTGGAGTGGAGCCACGATACGATTTCCCTGTTAATCTGGGGAAGATGTGCCCAAAAGGGGTGACGGCTTATCAGCAGGTGAATCATCCGGATCGGATACAGCGGCCGTTGATTCGAACAGATGCTTCATTAAAAGGCACGGCGGAAGGTTTTCGGGAAGCGTCATGGGAAGAAGCGCTTGACTTGATCGTTTCCAAGTTCAAGGAGTTGCAGCACAACTATGGGAAAGATACCTTGTCTGTTTACTCTGGCGTTTCCATGACGAACGAAAAATGCTACCTCACGGGTAAGTTTGCGCGGGTCGCCTTGCAAACTCGCTATATCGACTACAATGGCCGCTTCTGCATGTCCTCCGCCGCGGCAGGATTGAATAGAAGCTTGGGGATTGACCGCGGTTCTACCATTCCCTGGACGGACATTCACCAAACAGACTGCTTGTTTTTGGCCGGATCAAACGCGGCCGAGTGTCACCCAACCAGCATGTTCCGTATTTGGGAAGTGCAAAATCGAGGCGGCTATCTGATCGTAGCCGATCCAAGGGAAACACCTTTGGCACGTCGAGCTGATATCCACCTGGATCTGCGGCCCGGTACAGATTTGGCGTTGGCAAACGGAATCGTTCATCTCCTGATCGAGAATGGGCATATAGATGAAGACTTTATTCGAAATCATACGAATGGTTTTGAAGAAACAAAAGAAGTAGTTGCTACCTTCACACCGGAGTATGTCAGCGAAATAACAGGGGTTTCGGTGGAGAAGATTGTGCGGGCTGCCGACATTTTTGGGAGGGCACCCGATGCGATTGTGATGTTTTGCCGTGGTGTGGAACAGCAGGCGAAAGGAACGGATAACGTATCGGCCTATACGAACATGTCACTCGTCACAGGCAAGATTGGCCGCCCAAAATCAGGGGTAGCAACCCTTACTGGTCAAGGAAACGGTCAAGGGGGGCGGGAACACGGGCAAAAAGCCGATCAATTGCCTGGCTACCGCAAGCTCGACAATCCTGAACATGTGCGTGAAATAGCGTGTGCATGGGGCATTCCCGCGGAAGAGATGCCGCCGAAAGGTGTCTCAGCCTATGAGATGTTCCAGCTCATGAAGGATAAAACGATTCGCAGCTTATACTTACTCTGCTCCAATCCGGTTGTAAGTGCGCCAAATCTAAACCATGTTCGGGAGTCCCTGAAAAGTCTGGATTTTATGGTTTGCTGCGACTTTTACTTGTCCGAGTCAGCTGAATACGCCGATGTTGTTCTTCCCGTTACGACTTGGGCAGAGGACGATGGAACCACAACCAATCTCGAAGGACGCAT
Source organism: Brevibacillus schisleri (assembly GCF_055685845.1). Taxonomy (NCBI): domain Bacteria; kingdom Bacillati; phylum Bacillota; class Bacilli; order Caryophanales; family Paenibacillaceae; genus Brevibacillus; species Brevibacillus schisleri. The sequence goes on along the minus strand of NZ_JBVNDM010000001.1, from coordinate 5,360,395 downwards.
CATTCGTCACCGTCAGGCACAGGAATGGTTTGCCGAATCTAAGCCTGACTGGTGGATTCAGATCGAAATCGCCAAAAGAATGGGGCGCGGACAATTCTTTACTCACTTGAAGTCTCCTCAGGATATTTTTAATGAAATACGTCAGGTCTCCAAAGGCGGAGTAGCTGACTACTACGGCGTCACCTACGAGAAAATTGATCAAAACAATGGTGTTTTCTGGCCGTGCCGCGAGGAAGGCGACGAGGGACAGCCCCATTTATTCCTGGATAAAAAATTTTATCACCCGGATGGCAAAGCCAAAATATGTGCGCTGCCTTACCGTCCGCCAGCGGAGGAGCCGGATGAAGAATATCCTTTGCGGTTAACGACGGGACGAGTTGTGTTTCACTATTTGTCCGGGAACCAGACAAGACGAATCCCGTTTTTGAAGGACATGTATCCTGATCCGCTGCTAGAGGTTCACCCAAAAACAGCGACACGTTACGGTATTGAACACGATGAGTTGGTCACTCTGAAAACGAGAAGAGGAGAGGCGCAGTACCGCGTGAAAGTGATCGAGGCGATTCGAGAGGATACGGTGTTTGTTCCGTACCATTGGGGAAAAGCGCAGTCTATCAATCTGCTGACCAACCCGGCATTGGACCCATATAGCAAAATGCCAGAGTTTAAAGCGTGCGCCGCGAAAATCATCAAGCACAAACATGGAGGAGTTCGCCATGGGTAAACAAGTCTTATACATCGAAATGGATAATTGCATTGGTTGTCGAAGCTGCTTGGCGGCGTGTACACAGTGTGGAGGTCACGACAACCGAAACCGAAACTACGTACTGGATGTCGACCCGTTTATCAGCAGACAAACGATTCCGCTCATGTGCTTCCATTGCGTTAATCCTGCTTGTGCCCGCAGCTGTCCTGCTCAGGCGATTCAAATCGCAGATAATGGGGCCGTATTGTCAGCCTTGGTAGAGAAATGCATCGGTTGCCAAAATTGTACGATTGCCTGCCCCTATGGGATTCCCAAATTTGATGAAGAACAGAATCTCATGTACAAGTGCGATCTATGCTACGACCGTACGAAAGAGGGAATCCCGCCGATGTGCGCTTCGGTTTGCCCGACAAACACCTTGCAGTGGATTGAGGAAGCAGAGCTGGAAGAAAAACGGGCACAGATTCCTTTGGCCAATGGCAAATGGACTGCCAGCCACGACCCGGATGTGCTGGAAGGCGAAACCAATGTGAAAATTAGCCTGCCTGGCATTCTGCAGGGCAAACAGAAGCTATTCTAGAGGGGAGATATACCTTATGGAGAACGAGAAAACCCGCCCCATTCCGTTGAAGGATGACAATTACACGCATAACATCAATCGTTCCAATGAGCGTAGTCTGGATCGACGGAGTTTTATGAAAACAATGGTAGGAGCGGCCGGTTTTTTCGCGGCATCTACTCTGCCATGGGGAGCATTAGCTGCCAAGGAGCTGATGAGTTCATCCAGCAAGTCGTATCCCACACAAAAAATCGCGAATCTCAGCGATATAAAACCCGGAGATGCGATTGAATTTGCTTATCCAGGAGAGCATGACAGCGCGTTGTTCGTTTATGTGAAGGAAAAGGAATACAAGGCGTATCAAAATGCATGTACCCATCTACGTTGTCCGGTATTTTGGGACCGGGATGAGAAAGAGCTGCTATGTCCTTGCCATCATGGGAAATTTGATATCGCCACAGGTAATCCGCTCGCTGGTCCCCCAAGAAGACCACTTCCGGAAATTTTGCTGCAAGAGAAAGATGGAGCCGTATACGCTGTAGGGGTGAAGAAATATGAAGAGCAGCTATAGAGGTGTCATCCTATTAGCATTGATCTTGTTCGCCAGCATTGTTTGCACGCAGTACACAGTCAACATGTATTTTGCACAGCGATATATGGAGGTGCTCTTGCTCAGCGGTGCAACGGTAGTGTTGTTCCCACTGGCATGGATGGTATTGAGAAAAGACCAGCGAGATCGAAGAGAACAAGGGAAATAATCTGGGAAAGGGAGTGTGATCAGTTGCCATGAATCCTAGTAAGCAAACGATTGCCGAGCTTCATCAGGAGCTGCCTGCCTTGGTGGATAAAAAAATGGGGATACTCATTCAAGATTTAGCGGATAATGCCGAACCACACAGTCCGGCTCTCTTGGAAAGGCAGCTGGCAAAATGGGAGATCACGGAGGATGAGGAGCATCTGCGACTCTATTTTAATCCTTGCCAGTTTGTTGCGATTCCCATCCAGAATGGACCGGTTTCTTTTTCGCAAGAGGATGACTGTATTCGCATGGTTGCTAGGGACAATCGGGGACAGCTAGCGTATCGCATTTTCTTTTGGTAACTAACTCCCACTAGTAGATGGAGGGATTGTAATGGGACCACCGCCTATAGGATGTATGGGGATGATGCAGGAGTTTGAAGGGAGAAGGAAGCTGTGTCCAGCCCTGGAAAAACTGAAAGACGAGCATCTAGCATTAGCTGAGCAGATGAATGAGCTCGTACATCTGGCAAATAACCTGAAAGCTACTGCCAAACCTACGAAACGAAAAAAAGGCTTAACAGAGCTCTATGAGCTGGCGTCCTCATTTCGAGCGGAACTGGAGAAACACTCCAGACGCGAGGAGGAAGACCTGTATCCCCTGATGGCTAACTATATCGAACGGGAGATGGGACCGATTGCTGTCATGGAGGAAGAGCATGATCTTATTCATGAAAGCCTGATGTCGTTCATGCGAATCGTAGAAAAGGAAAAGTGTGAACCAGTTGAAATAGAAGCGGTCCACACTCATTTGTTGAAGTCAATAGAAATCCTCATGGAACATTTCTTTAAAGAAGAGAGTGTGCTCTTCCCGATGGCAGAATACGTATTGAGTGACGCGGAAAAAGAGCAGTTGCGAGTACTGTTTCAAGCTTAGAAATCATGTAACCCTCCTACTGGTAAAAGTGGGAGGGTGGTTTCGTTTTCCAATTATATTCTTTTAAGGGGAAATGTGCTTGTTTCTACTGTCATTTGTCGGTTTCATTCAGATGAAACCAATCATTTACTAGTAGGGATTAATTAGAGGAGGAGGTGTTCAATGTGCCGATTGTTAAACCGTATCTAACCTCATTGAGATTTACGTCCACCATGGGTGCTGGAACTGGTACTGGTGCAGCGTTTGCCATTGCGGCAACTGCATTTACCACTGACGCTGGCGCTGCTGCGACAGCATTTCCTAGTACGTTTGCTTTTTATAATCTCTACGTCAATGGGGTCATTCAGCCAGGCAGTACTTCCACAATCACAACAACAGCGATCACGATTCCAGGTGGAGATGCCGAAAACGGTGGTACACCCGTAGTTGTAGAGTTTGTCGTTAACTAAGAGGAATAGGATGGTGGCCCCAGGTGGATGGAATGTGCCTGGGGTTCACTATATGTGTAAATCGGAGTGAACGGTCGAAGCACTTCGAGAAAGGACGAGTGATTTCATGAGGCGCTATGTCACACAGTCATACACCGTGAGGAGACAGTGTCTGCAAATCGTCCAGCCATTAGGTTGTCCCGGGATTTTCCCAGTAAAGCCCTCCCCCACGTGTCCTCCCTGTCCCCCATGTCCATGTACGCCTGGTATCATACGAACAGAAACCTATCAGTATACAGCAATATCAGATGGAGTCAAAAATGTGTATACCAACAGTGATGCTGTCATGCCATTCAGTACTTCCGGGATTCTGGATCCGAATGAAGTTTCGGTTGTGAATCTATTCATCAATGGAATGCTACAACCTCCCAATTTGTATGTGGTCCAGCCGGGAGTTTTGATCTTGAGTGACATTCCTGTACAAGGGGTTCCTGTTATACTTCAGTTCATTAAAATGATTGTCTCATAAAGGGAAAAGGTCATGTCATACATAAAGGCCATTTTCCTTCCATGTTGTGCCCTTGATGGCGTACACGGCGCACATCAAGAAGGGTAGGCGAATATCATGGCGATATCGACTGAAACCGTACAGGAGGTATTTTCCATGTATCCGAGATACCCATACTATAGTTACAAAACTACTTGCGAAGAAACTCCCCTCACGTTTCCGCCTCAGCATCAGGATCGACAACCGGGGATGGAATACTTGATGGTCCCGCGACCGATTTTCGATAATCCTGACTATATCGGAAGCGGAAAGCTTCGGGGAAAGGTAGCGATTATAACGGGTGGAGATAGCGGGATCGGCCGTGCCGTAGCGGTTGCTTTTGCGAAGGAGGGGGCAACTGTAGCGATTCCTTATTTGGATGAGCACATCGACGCCGAGGAGACCAAGCAAGTCGTTGAGTATTACGGAGGGCAATGTTTGCTGCTGCCGGGAGACTTGCGCGACGAGGCTTGGTGTCGGGAGGTGGTACGCCAAACGGTTGCCTGTTTTGGCAAAGTGGATGTGCTTGTTTTGAATCAAGGCGTACAGTTTCCACAAGAAAGCATCCTCCAGATAAGTCGCGAGCAACTGGAAGACACGTTTCGCACCAACCTTTTCCCCTTATTTTACATCACACAAGAGGCGTTGCCGCATTTGCAGCCTGGCAGTTCCATCATTAGTACGGCATCGGTTACTGCCTATGCCGGTCATCCGCAATTGGTTGATTATTCAGCAACCAAAGGGGCCATCGTCTCCTTTACCCGCTCCTTGTCCCTTCAATTGGTCAAGCAAGGCATCAGGGTGAATGCAGTTGCTCCTGGACCAATCTGGACACCGCTGCAAGTATCCAGCTATTCGGCAGAATACATCACAACTTTGGGTGTCGACACGCCGATGCGTCGCGCAGGACAGCCGTTTGAGCTGGCTCCGACCTATGTCTACCTGGCCTCGGATGATTCGGGATATGTCACGGGCCAGGTATTGCATGTTAATGGTGGAACGATTACAGGGACGTAGCGGTGAATTAAAAGTCTCTCGTCTTCGATTTGGCAGGCAAGATCGCTTGCTCTGCTTTTTCATAGAAAGCCAGTAGAGTATGGACAAAACTCAATCTCGGCACGATTATATAGACCGCCAAGGCAGACCCAATGCTGATCAAGGCACCCACAATGACATCTGCCGGATAATGAACGCCTACCAAAATGCGAGAAAGCCCGACACAAGCAGCAAGCAGCATCCAGAGTGGCCCCGTCGTCTTTCTAAAAAGCCAGTAGGTCATGCAAAAGGAAAAAAACAAGATCGTATGGTCGCTGGGAAATGAATTGTCGACCGCTTTTTGTACCAATTGATTGACATTCGCAAGCTCTGTGAATGGCTGATTATTCGAATGAAGGCTTCCAGCTACTTTCCCGAATAGCTCAGCGATGACAAACGTAAATGTCGCACAAACGACCATGATGCGATTCTCATGTTTTCTCGTAAACCAATACACCAAAGCGCTCAACGCCAGAATAAACACCGTATATTCCGCTACGTAAAAAGACACGGGATTGAGAGCCGGATACTCTTTCCCCAAGTCATTAATCAAGCGAAAATAGTGAATGTTGATTTCCATGCCATTCATTTTGGAGATCCCCCTTTACATGTAACAGGAGAATTTTAATCGATAAGAGAGAAATGGGAAATTGATTTACCTTACGAAATATTACAGGGTTGTAAGGTTGGTTCGGTAGCATCAAAAAAGAGACGGCAGAACCGTCTCTTTTTCATTGGGCAAAAGTTTTTTGTTTTTTGTTTTTGCCCGCTGCTTTGGGATAAATGTCTTTTTTGACAGCCTTTAATTTTCCGGCACGATCCAGGGTCACGTTGATGGTATGATCCGGGGAAGTATAAATGACAAGAACCTGTGTCTTGTTATCCTGGACAGTAGAGGAGTTAATCTGTGAGAACTTGTATTTTTCTGCTTGCTTTCCAAACAAAAGCTTGAGGTGCTCCTTGCCTTTTTTGATCGCTTCCTCATCACCTAAAACTTCTTTCGAAGAGGGGAGTCCGTTTTGAATGTCGACGCTGATCAACTCTCCTGTACTTGCGTTTACATGGACAACTCCGAAGTCTGGGGTAGTACCGTCTGGTTTGCTCGACAAGATTACTTCCAGACGTTCGATCGGACCAGAAGTGGCGGCAACTTTCTCTTTTACGATGGAGGTGATGTGATAGTTCTTCAGGTCAGGGATGGCTTCTTTGACGTGATTCAGAGTCGCTTTTGCTTTTTGATTCAGATCGTTTATGGAAAGTTCCTCTAACTTGGTCGCAGTTACAGTTGCTTTCTCTTTGTGGGAAGAGGCTGCTGCGGCTTCGTTGGTCAGAATAGGTGTGTTTGGCAAAAGGAGTGCCGCTATCAGGGTGAATGCGAGTACCTTACGCTTGGTCATTTTGATCATCCCCATTATTTGTCAGTTGGGTGTACATGATTTAATACGGAAAGAGATTCGAATAAGTAACGGGACAAATTGTGAAAATTTTATAACAGACGAACGGAGGGAGAAAGTGTCGAAAAATAGTTTTGAAATTTTATTTCAAATCTGACAATTCATCTTGATATTTTATTTCAAGCGTCTATAATACAAAATATGTAATCCATTACCATGTCTCACCAGAATGTAAGCGCTTAATAAATCTGCAAACTAAAGGGGTGATATCGTGTTGAATGGCGGGCTGCTGCGCATCCGCGAATCGTTGCACAATATCAAGCGTTCTGAACAAAACGTAGCACCTGTTCCGAGCCATTCTGATTCCCACTTCCTCCTTAGACTACACAAACTCCTGCCTTTATCCTTTTATCCTATCATCAGTAAAAAGTCCATTACCTTCAAAGTATCCACATGTAGCTAGAAGTACGTGAGGGCGTTTGGAAATATCGTTAGCTATGCAAGTTTTCACTTATTGCAATTGGGGAGGTTTTCCATGAAAAAGAGAAGGTTTCTCTCAGTACTCGGTTTGATTGGCTTAACTGCGGCATTGCTTATTTCCGGATGTAGCAGCCAGTCCTCCACACAGCAGGGGGACAAAGTCGAATTGTATATGGGCTACAACTCTGATCCGCCCACGAAGAAAAAGATGGAAGAAATTATCGCAAAATTCGAACAGTCACATCCGAACATCAAAATCAAAACAATGACAGCACCATATGATGACTTCTATCAAAAGCTGACGACTCAGATCGCGGCTGGGAATGCACCTGATCTTTGGCAGAGCGACGGGACAAAAGTATTTGGCTACGCCCAACGTGGCGCGATTCTCGACATCACCGACTACGTCACGAAAGAAATCAGCAAAGAGGAGCTCAACGGTCTGGAGTTCAACAAAGACTCTGACGGGAAGTATTGGGGTGTGCCGCAGGGCATCCAAGTCGGAGCGCTTTTCTACAACAAGGATTTGTTCGACAAAGCGGGCGTACCATACCCTACGGCTGACTGGACCTGGGATGATTTGAAGGCGGCTTCCGTGAAGCTGACCCTCGATGCCAACGGGAAAAATGCAGACGATCCTGCTTTTGACAAAAAATCAGTGAAGCAGTACGGCTTCGCGTTTTTCGGTAGCTCACGCGGGGCGTTTAACATCTTGAAAGCGTATGGTGGCGGGGTATTGGACCCGACGTTGAAAAAATCGATTATCAACAGCCCAGAGAACAAAAAAGCGGTCGAGTGGATGGTCGACGGCATGCAGCGCAAGCTATTCCCGAATCCGGCTGATCTAAAGGCGTTCCAAAGCAACTTCAAAGCGTTTTTGAGCGGGGCTGTAGCGATGCAAATCGATATTTACGCAGCAACAACCTCGATGAATGGTGCAGGGTTGAATTACGATGTCGCTCCTATGCCAAAAGGGCCGGACGGCAAACGCTTCGCACCCGTCATCGCCAACTCATGGGTCATCAACAAAAAAGCAGAGGAAGAGAAGGTCAAGGCCGCTAAAGAATGGATCACCTACTGGACGACATCTGATGAAGCGCAAAAAGAGTGGACAGAAGTAGGCGAAGCTATTCCAGTGAAAAAATCAGTGGCGAATTCCGAAATGTTCCTAAACCCAGCCACGAAGCCGGAAAACAAAAAAGTGTTCCTCGATACCTTGGAGTTCGCAGGCACGATTGATACCAACGCTGTCTTTACCGAGTGGGTGAAGGTTTTCACGGATAATCTGGCGGAGCTGTTCATGGATAAATACGGAACGGACGACTTCATTACGAAAACAGACCAAGGCATTCAAAAAGTTCTGGATGATTTCTTCAAGAAGCAGTAGTCATCTATCAGTGAGGATGTGTGCCAACCATGCTAGAGCTGCAAACCAAGCAACAGGCGAAGCCTGCTGTGAAAAAGAGAAAATGGTTGGATAGCGAGGGGAGATGGGGACTGCTCCTGGTCTCCCCTTATCTCATCCACTTTCTCGTTTTCGTCGTGGGAACATCGGTCGCGTCATTGTACTTTAGCTTTTCGGATTACGATATTTTAAATCCGCCCAAATGGACGGGCTTGGACAACTACGCAAAGCTGTTTGAAGACCCGCTGTTTTATCACTCGTTATGGAATACGGTCTATTTTACGATCCTGTACGTCCCGGCCAAAACGTTTTTGGCGTTGCTGTTAGCGGTAGCCCTGAATCAAAAGCTGAAGGGACTGAAATTTTTCAGGATGGTTCACTTTTTGCCGGTTATCTCCTCATGGACCGTGATCGCGTATGTAGCGGATGCGGTATTTAACCAGCGGATCGGTTTTGCCAATGCTTTTCTGACCAAACTGGGCATCGCCCCGCAAAACTGGCTGATTGATGAATTCTGGGTCATCCCGGTCTTGGTTCTCATCGCCATCTGGAAATCAGTCGGTTACATGATGATTATTTTTCTCGCTGGGCTGCAAGGAATTTCTTCTGACATGTATGAGGCAGCCTCGATAGATGGAGCGAACGCTTGGCAAAAGTTTTGGCGGGTGACAGTCCCGATGATTTCCGGCACGACGTTTCTGGTCATCATCTTGAATACGATTTACTCCTTCCAAAACTTCGAACAGATTTTTGTCATGACGGGAGGCTCTACAGAGGCAGGCTCGACAGGTGGTGCGAATAACGCCAGCCTCGTCCTGATGCTATTCATGTTCCGTCAAGCATTCAGCTTTTTCAAAATGGGCTACGCCTCTGCTATCGCGTGGGTGTTGTTCCTTATCCTGCTTGCCATTACGCTCATCCAATTCAAGCTGCAAAAGAAATGGGTTCATTATGATTAAGAGGCAAGGAGGTAACCATGCAAAAGCGTTTTCCACTCAATAAAATCGTCGGATACCTGTTTGTCATAGCGAGTGCGTTGATTATGCTGGTACCGTTTTTGACGACTGTGTTTAACTCGCTGAAAACCTACAAGCAGTACATGCAATTTCCGCCAGAATGGCTGCCCAATCCAACACAATGGAGCAACTATACAACCGTGTGGGAACAGGCGAATTTTAGCAGCTATACGATCAACAGTCTGATTGTCGCGATTCTTTCTGTTATCGGGGCCTTATTGTCCAGCTCGATGATTGCCTTTGCCTTTGCTAGGCTGCGTTTTCCTTTCCGCGACACGCTGTTCATGATCGTGCTGGGAACAATGATGATCCCGGGGATCGTCACGATAGTCCCGCAGTTTATTATCTTTAAAAATTTGGGACTGCTCGACACGTTGGCTCCGCTTTGGATTTTGGAGTGGCTCGGACAGCCGTTTGCCATTTTTTTAATGAGGCAAGCATTTTTAAATATCCCGAAGGATTACGAGGAAGCGGCAAAGCTGGATGGCTGCAATCCGTTCCAGATTTACTGGCGGGTGTTTTTGCCGATGTGCAAGCCTTCCTTGGCAACACTGGCGGTCTTTACGTTTATGGGGAAGTGGAATGAGATTTTGGCGCCAGTCATTTATCTCATTTCGGACGAGAACTTTACACTGCCGATTGGGATTTTGTCTTTGAGTGGTCAGTACAAGACAGAGGATCAACTGCTGGTAGCAGGGGCCTTGATCAGCTTGATCCCGATTTTGATCGTGTTTTTGTTTGCGGAGAAATATTTTGTGGAAGGCTCTAAAACTTCTGGATTGAAATAGGGCGTAAGGGAGGCTGACATCCGATGCAATACGTACCTTGGGACGATCAATATGCGGACGCTCTGTGCGAGCTGTGGAATCAGGAGTTGGGTGATCGCTTTCCCATGCGGACGGAGCTCCTGCGGCAAAATAGCTTCGAGGATCAGAATGTAGTCAAAGCCGGGTCGTGGATTGCGCTAGATGCTGTGACAAAGCGTCCCGTCGGTTTTGTCGTAGCCAAATGCTGGCAGGAAAGGCTCGACATTCAATTGGGAAGAGGCATTGGCTGGATACAGGTCTTGCTCGTGTCTACAGCACATCGCGGACAAGGGGTCGGGCGTGAATTGCTGGCAAGAGCAGAAAATGCGTTGCGAGAGCAAGGGGTGGAAAAGGTCTTGCTGGGGCGCGATCCGTATCATTATTTCCCTGGCATACCCGATGAATCTGCGGAGGTAAAAGCGTGGTTTGAGCGACAAGGGTATCATTCGGAGGATCGGTTGGAGAATGATCTGTTAGGACAATATCCCGAACCAGCAGAGCTGGAGTTGCCAGAGGTACCAGATGGCCGTTTTCGCCTGTTGACGAGGGCGGACGAAGATGCCTTTTTGGCCTTCTTGCATCGATGCTTTCCCGGACGCTGGGAGTATGAAGCCATACACTATTTTGAGCGGGGAGGAACCGGACGCGAATTCGTCGTGGTGGAGCTGCACGGTGAGATCGTCGGTTTTTGCCGGATCAATGATGCCAATTCCCCATTTATTGCCCAAAACGTATACTGGGCACCATTGTTTGCAGATGGGCTGGGCGGCATCGGTCCGTTGGGCGTGGATTCGGAGTACAGAGGACGGGGCTTGGGACTGGCGATTGTGGAGGCAGGCATTGTGGCTTTGCGAAATCGCGGTATCTCAAACATTGTCATCGATTGGACGACGCTGGTCGACTTCTATGCGAGGCTCGGCTATCGCAGCTGGAAGCAGTATGCGAAGTACGGCAAAGCATTCTCTTAACAAGAGTAAGTCGATAGGGAGGAGGATTCCATGCAAGCCGAACATATGACGGTGGAACAGAAGGTCGGGCAACTGCTGATGATTGGTTACCCTACGCTGGATATTCCCGAAGAAATGGAAGTGTGGATCAAACAAAAACAGATTGGCAACGTGATTCTTTTTAGCCGCAATATCGGGACACCGGAGGAGACCTATGAGCGCGTACAAAAGCTCCAGAGCTGGGCGTATGAGTCTGGGCATCCCTATCCGCTGTTGGTCGGGACTGATCAGGAAAATGGCGTGGTTTCCCGTCTGCAAAAAGGGGCGACGCGCTTCCCCGGAGCGATGGCTTTGGGGGCCACAGGCAATCTCGATCAAGCCAAGCGCATCTACCAGGCAACAGGTGAAGAGCTGCGTGCAGCTGGGATTTCAGTCAATTTCGCCCCGACGGTCGATGTGAACAACAATCCGGACAATCCTGTCATTGGGGTGCGGTCTTTTGGAGAAGCGCCAGAGCAGGTGGCGCGGTTTGGAGAGGCCGCCATTCAAGGCTTGCTTGCGAGTGGTGTTATTCCCTCTATCAAGCACTTCCCCGGTCATGGTGATACGAGCATCGATTCACATGAAGCCGTTCCTGTGCTTGGGCATGATCGGACGCGACTGGATCAGGTCGAGTTGGTTCCATTCCAGCGCTGCATTGCGGCTGGAGTCCCCATGGTGATGGTTGGACATATCAGTTTGCCCAGCATGGATGCGTCAGGCTCTCCTGCTACGTATTCCAAGGAGATCGTAACGGGAATATTGCGTGAGTCTCTCGGCTTTGATGGGGTCGCGATAACCGATTGCATGGAGATGGCTGCCATTGCGGGTACCATCGGGGTTGCGGAAGCGGCGGTTCGTTGTGTGCAGGCTGGGATTGATCTGGTGCTGGTCTCCCACACGCATGAAGTTCAGGAAAAGACGTACGATCGACTCGTTGCGGCTATTCATTCGGGGGAGCTGTCGGAGGAGCGGGTCAACGAAGCTGTAAATCGCGTGCTTCAATTAAAGAAACGATTTCTTTCTTGGGAACATTGCTTACGTGCAAAAGGCCCTTCCTTTGACCGTGTCCAGCATGCAGACATGGCGAAAAGTGCGCTCGCCCAAGCCATAACCTTGGTGAAAAATCAACATCAGCTACTTCCTTTACAGAGAAGCACGCAACCGCTCGGTGTCATTTTTCTGGGGCTTGCCAATCTTACTTTGGCAGAGGATGGGCAAGCAGCTTCTGGCGATCTGGTCGAACCATTGAGAAAATACCGTGAAGTTGAATACTATATGATGTCGACGCTCAACCCGACAGAGGATGAAGGGGAGATGGCGGCGCATGTGATGGCAGCCACGGAGCAAATCGTCGTTTTTACGTACAATGCCCATATCTTTAAAGGCCAATCGCTGCTGGTGAATCGGCTCATTCAACAGGGGAAAAAGGTCGTGGCTGTTGCCCTGCGAAACCCGTATGATCTCTTGGTAATGCCAGAGGTGGATGCGTATCTCGCCGTTTACGACCATTCGTACTATGCCATAGAGCTTGTGGCAGACATTTTGTTTGGCGAACGAAAGGCCGCTGGACATCTTCCGGTTAGCCTGTTTCCATCGGAGAAAAAGCAGCATGGTGTGGGGTAGAAAGAGAAGATGAGTGTAGATGGGTGGGAGGTAACTGGATGAAGTTTCACCTGCGTGATTTAACGACAGAAACAAGGAATCGGAATACGGAAGAGCTGGATAAATTCTCTACGATGGAAATTGTCCAGATTATGAATGAAGAGGATAAAACAGTTGCGTTTGCCGTTGAAAAGGAACTGGCTTCGATTGCAGCGGCCGTTGACTTGATCGCAGAATGTCTGGAAAACGGCGGAAGACTCTTTTATTTTGGAGCAGGAACGAGTGGGAGATTGGGCTTGCTCGATGCTGCTGAATGCCCCCCGACCTTTGGGACGGACCCCTCATTGGTGCAGGGAGTCATAGCAGGCGGAGAAAAAGCGATCGTCAGGGCAGTCGAAGGAGCCGAAGACGTGGAGCAGAATGGCAGGGAAGATGTGATTGCCTATGGCGTTAAGGCAGGGGATGCTGTGGTGGGAATTGCAGCGAGTGGTCGGACACCTTATGTCATCGGAGCATTGGCGGAAGCAAGAAGGCAGCAGGCAAAAATCATTTCGGTGTCCTGCAACCAGGTGGCGCAGATCAGCCAAGGTGTGGATGTAGCGATAAATGTGGTAGTAGGGCCAGAGGTGGTGACCGGATCGACTCGCTTAAAAGCAGCGACGGCGCAGAAGATGGTTCTCAATATGATAACGACCGGATGCATGGTACGGTTGGGGAAAGTGTACAAAAATTTGATGGTCAATGTGCAGGTAACCAATGAGAAACTGAAGGAACGGGCAAAACAAATCGTGGCAGAAGCGACCAACGTCTCCACTGATGAGGCTGACGTACTGTTGCACAAGGCAGATGGTGACGCAAAACTGGCGATCGTCATGCAAAAAACAGGGCTGCAAGCAGAGGACGCAAGCCGCTTGCTCACCCAGTACAAGGGCAATATCCGACGAGTTTTGGAAGGGAATCACAATCAGGAATGATCAGCCTAATCCTTTTGGATGAGGCTTTTTTGTTTTGGTACAACATGACTGGTAATGAAAATCACTTGTATGATCCATAAAATGTTCATTTGAATATTAGCGAAAAAGAGGATATGATTATATTCATTCTTATATTGTAATTTTTATAAATTAAATGGACAGAGGTGATAGGTATGAAAAAGGGTGATTTTCACCATCTTGATCATGTGAAAGAACAGCAAACATCGAAGAAAACACTGTGGATTACGCTCCTATTGACGTTGTTTTTTACGATCGTGGAGGTTGTGGGGGGCTTGATGTCCAATTCACTCGCGCTCCTGTCTGACTCCGCCCATATGATTTCTGACGTCTTTGCCTTAGGGTTGAGTATGACCGCTATTTATATGGCGACACGTAAGCCGACGAAGAAGTACACGTTCGGATTTCTCCGCTTTGAAATTATTGCTTCGTTCTTGAATGGCTTGGCTCTTGCTGTAATTTCGATTGGGATCGTGATTGAAGGGATCAAGCGGATGATCAATCCGCAAGATGTTGATTTGCAGTTGATGCTGACCATTGCATCCATCGGTTTGGTTGTAAACATCGTGTTGACCATCGTGCTTTCTCGCAGTATGAAGGAAGAAGACAACCTCAATGTAAAAAGCGCGTTATGGCACTTTATTGGGGATTTGCTCAGCTCTGTCGGTGTAATTACGTCGGCGATTCTCATTTACATGACAGGCTACTACTTGTTTGACCCGTTGATTAGCTTGGTAATTGGGGGCATCATTTTTACAGGTGGTGCCAAAATCATTCGTGAGTCGCTGCTTGTTTTAATGGAATCTGTTCCAGAGCAATTTGATCTCGATCAAATCCGTCAGGACCTTAGTGAAGTAGAGGGTGTGGAGGATGTTCATGAGCTGCACCTGTGGGCGGTATCCACGGAACATTACTCCCTGACAGCGCATGTGTTCGTTCGTGAAGGAATCCAGCCGTATTGTGTCATTCTGGCGATTAATCACATTTTGCAAACGAAGTACGGAATTGACCATTCGACGATTCAAATCGAGCACCCGACGATTCTGGATCACGGGGAATATGGCAAACAGTTTTTGCTTAAGCAAGTATAAATGACCATGAGAAAAAGGCTGTCTCCAAGCAAGCTCAGGAGATAGCCTTTTTTTATTTATCTCCCCATTAAAGAAACTGATTACATAGGGTGAACGTCTTACTAGAAAGGGGAGGTTTTTTTATGAGAATCACAACCAAATTGCCACAGTATCATGAAAATGTACATGTTGAGTTGATGAAAAATGAATGGGTTCCACTGAATGAACCACAGAGTTTGGGCAGGGCAACTCTTTTATCGATTCCTTTCATGCTGATTAATGCACTCATCGTTTTTGGGATCATCCATATTTTTTCGCCAATAACTTTGGAGGAATTGGGGCTGACATCTGATTCGCTATCCATATCCATTGACTTGGGTGCGATATTCTCTCTACTCGCCTTGGTCATTATTCATGAATGCTTGCATTTGATTTTTATCCCGAATTTCTTGAGATCAGAAAAAACATGGATGGGGCTAACGTTGTTTGGCGGGTTTGTAGCAACGGAAGAAAAGATTCCAAAAGCAAGATACATCCTGATTACCATCGCTCCATTCATTCTCATTTCGATTATGTTGCCTGTTCTTCTAGGGTTTTTGGGGCTGTTCACTACTGTATTAAAATTTATGATTTTGATAAACGCAATCGCTTCTTCGGTCGATATGCTGAATCTTTTCCTGGTGATGAAGCAAGTTCCGAGACAAGCAATCTTGATCAGTAACGGACAAAAAACGTACTGGAAAGCGCTCGGAAACGATTAAAGCCAAAGGAGAAGCAACGAACAAATAAGCATAATTCCTGCATTTATCGCCATGACGGGTTTATGCTTTGCCCGAAAAAGATGGGCATGGATAGCACCGAGCATGAGGATGGCGAACAGGATACAAGCGAATGTTAATACTCCAGGAATCCAAAAGGAGCTAACTACACCGATGACTCCGACCAGCTCAAGTGAGGCAATCACGTCCATAAACCAAAGGGGGTACCCATATTCCTTCCAGTGCTGAAGCATAGAGTTTGCGCGTAAAAATTTCATTAACACAGAGATGGAAAACATCAAAGCCAAAATCAGTGAAAGAATCATGATGAATGTGTTCAACGATTTACACTCCTTTGTTCATTCGAAATCCATTGCTTAACGAGGAGTATAATGGGTGTGATCCATACAATATGTAGTCCAGCCTACAGTGAGCAGGAGGAAGTGCACGGTGATCGAAAAGGAGAAGTTTTTATCCCGCATCAATTTGTTTCAGTCGTTAAGTGAAGCAGAGCTAGCCCAATTGGAACCGGCGACTCCTATGGAAGTAGTCAAAAAAGGAACGATAATTTCCTCTCCTCACTTGGAGCTAAAAAGGTTGTTTTTGATCAAGGCTGGGAAGGTTCGTCTATACAAGCTTTCGGCTGACGGCAAAGAGCTGACGATTGATTTGCTCGGCACGGGACATGTGTTTGGCGAGATCGGCTCGTTTACGATCAGTTCAACCAATATGTACGCGGAAGCGTGGGAAGATTCGGTGATTTGTTCGATTGATAAAGGACAATTTGAAGAGCTGATGCTGGAGAAGCCGAGGCTTGCCTTGCATTTTATCGAGATTGTCTCGAATCGTTTGCAAGAGGTAGAAGAAATGATGGAGCTCATGGCGTATGGAAGTGTGCGACAGCGTCTCGTATATTTGCTTGGCAGGCTGTGCGAGAAATACGGAGGAGAGCGCCAGGCTGACGCACCGGAATGGATCGAGCTGGCAGTGAACCTGACGCATCAGGAGCTGGCGACGATGATGGGGTGTATTCGTGAAACAGTAACAGAGACACTCCATGAGCTAACAGGAGAAGGTATCGTGAAGAAGGCGGGACTGCGAAAGCCGTTATGGGTGCATCGGGACCGATTGAGGGAAGCGCTGGACCCTTATTCATTCACAAATGTATTCTTTACTCGTATGGACAAGCGGAAATAGGGAACCCAGATCATCGCGGTGATGCAAGTATGAAGCAAGCTTAGTCCCGATTGCTTGACATACTGACTTGTGTCTCCGAAAAGATTGTCAAAGCTCGCCCAAGCCAGCAAATCGATCATGTTCAAGATGAGATAAAAAAGAATCAGGCCAACAAATAAATGGGGAGCACGTTTCTTCTTCTGGAAATAGAAAACGAGAAGGAACAGCGAAAATACGAGTAATCCTATCTCTAACAAAATGTTGCCGTAGTAATACAAAGTGAATGACAGGCTTTGCTCCATAAACGGTGCGAGCCCTTCAATTGCTTCAGCATAATCCAGAAAAATGCCGATAACGGATAAAAGCAAGGAAAGTGGGCTCAGAACGACAATAATGGTCGACCAGATTAACCAGCCGCCCAATCCTTTTGGCTTATTTACATTTGCTTCTGTTTGGACATTCATTCGTGTTTTCTTACCTCTCTGATCGTAATGATATTGATACCAGATAATGGTATATAATCAAAGAGGTAAGGTCAAATGCAAAAATTAAGATTTTTGCGAAGGAAGTTGGCAAGAGTTAATCCCAAAGATACGATAGAAGAAGCACTGTTTGGTCAAGGCTGTATACAGGAGCGGAATGCCCATCAACGAAAGGTATTGATAGCCTCCGTCCAGAAAGAAGAACAAGGACAGAAAGACTAATCCAGCAATGATACGAAGCATTTGATCAAAACGACCGACGTTTTTCATTCTTATCCCTCCGGTTATGGTGTTTGTGATTGATGAGACTTATTGTACCGGAGTACTTTTTGGTTGCATGTAACAAAGTCACATAACGCAAAGCAGAAGGGAAGAAAAGAAAAGCATGAACAAAATCCGTTACCATCGCAGAAAATACACGCAGGGTCATACACCAATCGAAAGGCTGGAGCGATTATCCAAAGAGTTAGGCGGACCGAGTATTTCTATCAAGCGAGACGACATGCTTGGCTTGACAGCAGGTGGAAACAAGACGCGAAAGCTGGAGTATTTGGTGGCGGAGGCAATCGAGCAAGGGGCAGATACGTTGATTACATGCGGAGCTGTCCAATCCAATCACTGTCGGTTGACACTTGCGGCGGCAGTTCGCGAAGGTCTGCACTGCCAGCTCGTGCTGTCCGCGCCTGAGACGGGGGACTACCAACCGCAAGCGAGTGGCAATCATCTGTTGTTTCACTTGCTCGGAGCAGAAAAAATCGAGGTCATTCCCGCAGAGGCAGATTTGCTTGCAGCTATGGAAGAGCTCGCTGAAAGTCTGCGAAAACAAGGCAGAAAACCATATCTGATCCCTGTAGGAGGCTCCAACGAAGTCGGGTCCTTGGGGTACATGGCGTGTGCGGAAGAAATCGAGCAGCAGGCTTGGGAAACGATGACTCCGTACGATTATGTCGTGACGGCAACGGGAAGCGGCGGTACCCAAGCAGGCTTACTCGCGGGATTTATGGCGCGTCAGTCTAACACAAAAGTAATCGGGATCAATGTCAGCCGCGATCGGGCTGCACAAGAAGCAAAGGTGATGGGGTTACTGCACAGTACAGCTGCACTGATCGGTTTGAAAGGGGACATACGAGCAGAAGCTGTGCTTTGCGACGACAGGTTTGTCGGGCCAGGCTATGCGATTCCGACAGATGGCATGATCGAGGCTGTTCAGCTGGTTGCTCGGACAGAGGGAATTTTGCTAGATCCTGTCTATACCGGAAAGGCGATGGCAGGGGTGATTGGCTTGATTCGCGAAGGGCATTTTAACAAGAGTGATCATGTAATGTTCCTTCATACGGGTGGTTCCCCTGCACTCTATACGGTTCCACAGTTGTTTTTGCCGTAAAAAGACAGGCAGGGGTAGCGATGTCAATTATTTGTTCAGAATACCTAAATATTCGCTCCATGGCCCTACATCAGCCGTGTACCTTTTTGCCATGACCCGTACGATTTGCGCCGTATGCGTTAAATCGTGAACGACCCACGTAGAGAGCAATTCTCGTACTTTTACGACGCCAAAAGCAGGATGGAGTCCGGTTAATTCCAGATGCTTTTCCGGTTCCACGAGCGTTCGCAGCTTGGCTATGTTTTGGGCTCGAAGCGTTTTGAAGTCCAGCAGCTTTTGTTCGAACGGTCTAACCGAGTTGTCCTGTAAGTGAGCGTACCGATCAAAGGGAGGAAACGGTTTACTCTCTCCCTCTTGCAGAATGATTTCCAGACGTGGGAGCCAATTCGTTTTCTCAGCTTCAATAAGGTGTTCGATCACTTCGGTGGCATTCCAGGTGTCGTCGCCTTCGTTGTGCAGCAACCACCCATCCGATAAGCCTGTTAACAAGGATTCCAACGCTTGTGGCGTACGCGCTAGAACCTCAATCGCTTCATCCAGATTGAAATTCATGGTACGACTCCTTTCGGTAGGGAATCCGGAGTTATTCGCTTTTCACCGATGTTATCCCTTCCCATTTGTTTGGAGAAGGGTGGATTTGTTTGTGTGAATCTGTATAGAATGGTCGTAAGCAAAGGCTCGTCTAAATAGAAACGCAGAGGTTGATAGATGGATGTTTAAAATCGGCGTGGTTGGTCCCAAGCAATCGGTAGAAAGGATTCTTGCGGTTGCAAAGGAATTCGAGGAAGGAATGAATTTTGTTCCGTATCCGTATACAGAGACAAAAGAGACAGAAAAAATCGTCTTGGAAAATGACCAGTACGTGGATCATTGGCTTTTTTCCGGACCGATTCCGTACCTGATTGCCAAGCAAGCATTAGATGACGACAAGCGGATGGAACATATTTACCCGACGGAGTCTAGCATCTATAAAGGCTTTTTGGAAATGGTCTACACCCATCGGAAATTAATCGATCGCGTCAGTATCGATATGCTTTTATCCACAAAATTCATGGAAGATTCTCTCCACAGTATCAACATCTCTGTGAGCGATATGTATATGAAGACGTTCGAAGCTACGATCGATCCGCAGGAGCTGCTCGATTTTCATCTTGCGCTATGGAATGAGAAAAAGACAGACGCTGCCATGACCTGTTATCCGACCGTCTATCAAGCGCTCGTAGAAGCTGGTATCCCAGCTTATTGGATCTCGCCCAGCCATATGGAGATCCAGCAAACGGTACGCGTGTTTGTGGAGAAAGTGCGGACATCGTATTTCAAGGATACACAAATCGGGATCGAGATGATTGAGGTCGAGCAATTTGACAGAATCAAGGAAAGTGCAAAGACCCCGTATCATTTGCAATATTTGGAGCTGCGTATTAAGCAAGCCTTGATCAAGCTGTGCGAGCAGGTGGATGGATCACTTCTGGAGCAAGGGAATGGCCGATACGTCATCTACAGTACGCGCGGAACAATTCACAAAGAGATTCCTACCTTGCAAAACACAGTGGAGTTTTTGGCGAAGGAAGCAGATACGACGGTCGCTGTCGGAATCGGTTTTGGAGAGACGGCTTTTGCAGCAGAGATGAATGCCCACCGTGCATTGCGCCAATCGAAGGAAAAAGCAGCGCGTGATATTGTCATGATTCAGGATGACGGAACGATTGTGGAGTGGGTCGGTCAGGAAGAGGAGCTCGTCTACTCGTATCGTGCTGACGATGATGAGGTTTTGGAAAAGCTGAAAAAGGGGAACATCAGCGTCAAAAGCTATAAAAAGCTCGATGCCTTGCTGCAAAAAATGGGTTGGGCCGATTTCACGACAAAGGACCTAGCTAAATATTTACAAATGAGCGAGCGAAATGCACAGCGAATCGTCGCGGATTTGTGCGCCGTTGAGCTGGCGGAAAGCTCAGGGGAGGAATCGCAATCAACGCGAGGAAGACCCGTCAAACGATACCGACTTTTGTAAGCACCTGTTACGGGTGCTTTTTTCATTGCCAAGAACGGAATGGTAAAAAAAACGTTGCCAATAGTCTCAACATTTCGTAGAGTATATATAACGACATGTCGTAATATATGCGGTAAATAACGGAGCTGGACCATATTTGCGCGAATCGTCAGTTATCGAACGAGATGAATGCGCTTTCGCCAAAATGAAAGACTAGCTTAGTCATGCATCTAGAAGGAGGTATCCACACATATGGTATCAGCACGCACGAGAAACTGGATTTTAGCGTTACTCTTTTTAGGCTGGGCATTAGGGAACCTGGATCGATACGTCATGAACTATGCCATTTTGTCGATCACAGAAGACTTGCAGTTGAGTGCTTCATCTACGGGATTATTGCTCAGTAGTTTTTTTGCGGGTTATGCACTCATGCAAATGCCTGGAGGTTGGCTGGCAGACCGATTTGGTGCCAGAAAAGTACTCATCGCTTCTGTTGTCATGTGGTCTATTTTTACGGGGCTAACCGGAGCCGCTTGGTCTATGGCTTCGATGATTCTCATCCGCTTTCTCTTCGGGATTGGCGAAGGTGGTTTCCAACCAGCCAGCTCGAAGATTATCGCTACTATCTTTCCTGTCAAGGAACGCTCGCGAGCCATGTCCGTGATGCTCTCCTCTAGTGCGATTGTTGGACTTTTCTCTCCGATTTTATCCGTTTGGATGATTCAAACCATGGGCTGGCGAACTATGTTCCTCGCCATTGGAGCTATTGGCGCCATCATTGCTTTCCTGTTTTGGCGCTATATTACACTTCCACAAGCAGAATCCGCAACGAATACAACTGGCTCCGATCAACCAAAAACCTCAGTGGCGATGCTGTTTAAAACACCACTGCTTTGGAGTCTGTTAATCGCTTACTTTAGCATTTATGCAGTAAACTGGGGCCTCGTAACCTGGATGCCAACTTATTTGAGCAAAGTACGTGGACTGGATATGATTTCACTCGGCTGGCTGCAAACGATCCCAGGCTTCGCTACTTTGGTGGGTATTTATGTGAGTGGCTATGTACTGGACAAGCTGCCTAAAGGTCGCGAAAAAATTATTGGTAGTTTCTCCTGTGTGGTAGTGGCGGTCCTCTTGTACTTCATGTTTACTGCATCGAGCGTGACGATGTTTATTACGTATCAAGCAATTGTGTCGCTGTTCCTTTCCTTTGTGATCATTCTGTTGCCATCTGTTGTCCTGAAAAATCTTCCGGCTGCCGTAGCGGGAACAGGGATGGGCATCGTGAATACAGGAGGACAGCTAGCTGGGTTTATCACGCCGATGGCGATTGGTTTTATCGTAGAAGCGTTTAACGGTTCATTTGATGCAGCGTTCTGGATGCTGATCGGCTTCGCGGTCATCTGCATTGGCGCACTATTATCGTTGAACTATGAAAAAGGCGAGCTGTTGAAGCAAAACGCCGACAGTGCATCCGCCTGAACATCGAGAGAAAGGAGTGTATGAAATGAACAGAACCGAGATCATTTCAGCGTTAATTGAACAAAAAAGAGATGCGTTTATTCGCGTTAGCGATAAAATTTGGGAAACACCAGAGATTTACTTCGAGGAGCATCGTTCTGCCGAGTACTTGTGTCAAGCGCTGGCAGCAGAGGGCTTTGAAGTGGAGAAAGGAATCGCTGGATTGAATACTGGCTTTGTTGCCAGCTTCGGAAGCGGCAAGCCCGTCGTAGCCATTCTGGGCGAGTATGATGCGCTCGCAGGCTTGAGCCAGAAAAAAGGCGCCATTAATCATGATCCGATTGTCACTGACGGTCATGGACATGGTTGCGGACATAATCTCCTAGGGGCTGGAGCGTTGGCAGCAGCGGTTGGTATTAAGGATTACATGGAGCAAACCGGCTTACAGGGTACAGTTCGTTACTATGGGTGCCCAGCAGAAGAAGCGGGCTCTGGAAAAGCGTATTTGGCAAGAGCCGGCGTATTTACTGACGTAGATTTTGCACTCTCCTGGCACCCTGCGACAACGCCAAGCATCATGAACATTAGCTCGCTTGCGAATTACTCCGTTCGTTTCCAGTTTCACGGAAAAAGCGCGCATGCAGCCGCCGCTCCGCATTTGGGACGCAGTGCCTTGGATGCCGTGGAACTGATGAACGTAGGCGTGAACTACATGCGAGAGCATATGATTCCGGAAGCACGGGTTCACTACGCGATTACAAATACAGGTGGAATTTCGCCAAACGTCGTCCAGCCGTTTGCGGAGGTCGTCTACTTGATTCGCGCTCCGAAAAAGCAGCAAGTGAAGGAACTGTATGAAAGAGTCTACGACATCGCACGGGGAGCCGCCTTGATGACGGGAACCACTATGGAAGCGGTGTTTGAGGGGACAGCTTCTGATCTCGTGCCGAATACGGTATTAGCAAAGCTCATGCACAAACATCTGGTTAAAGTCGGCGTACCTACGTACGATGAAGCAGACCAACAATATGCCAAACAAATTCAGGCAACGTTAACAGCTGAGGATATGAGAGCTTCGTTGTTCGGGTTGGATCGTGAAACAGCGAAGCAACTGAAGGACAAAGCAATTGCGGATGTGATTGGGCCACTATCAACGCACGAGCTTACGCTTGCCGGGTCTACGGATGTAGGAGATGTCAGTTGGCAGGTTCCGACGATGCAGTGCATGACGACGTGCTGGGCACTGGGAACGCCTTTCCATACGTGGCAGGTCGTCTCGCAAGGGGCCATGCCTATCGCACACAAGGGAATGCTGCAAGCAGGTAAAGTCATGGCTGCTACAGCGATCGAGGCGATGGAAAACCCGGCGCTGATCGAACAGGCAAAAGCCGAATTGCAGGAACGTTTGGAAGGAGAAGAATATTTCTCGCTCATTCCCGACGATGTTCAACCACCTCAAAAAGCGTAAATCGATGGTGAAAAGGAAGTTGGTTAGTCAAGTGGCGCAGCAAACAAGAACGAGCGAAACAGACTGCTTGGAACAATGGATCGAGCAATATCGCGGGGAGTCCAGCAAGGGAAAATGTGCTGCTTATATCCCTGCTTTGAAAGAGGCTGACCCAACACAGCTAGGGATCTGTGTGATGGGGCCAGATGGACAAATCAGCAGGGCAGGCAACTACGATGCTCCTTTCACCCTGCAAAGCATATCCAAAGTCATTAGCTTTCTCGCAGCATGCACGCACCACGGGATTGCGAATGTATTGGAGCAGGTGGATGTAGAGCCCACGGGAGACGCATTTGATTCGATGGTTCGGCTGGAAATGCATAAGCCGGGCAGGCCGTTTAATCCGATGATCAACGCAGGAGCCATTACGGTTTCTTCCTTGTTGCAGGGGAACGGAGTCCAGGAGAAATTTCGTTCCTTCCAAGACATGGTCGAGCGCATGACAGGACGCAAGCATCCGATCAACGAGGAAGTGTATCACTCCGAGTGGCAAACGGCCAACCGCAATCGTTCCCTCGCCTACTATCTTGCAGCTACTGGCTTTTTGGCTTGTCCGGTAGAGGATGCTTTGGATGTGTACATTCGGCAATGCTCTCTGGAGGTAACGGCGGAGGGCATTGCAAAAATCGGCTTGATCCTGGCCTATGATGGCTATGATCCGATAGGCAAGGAACAGCTTTTCGGCAAAGAACTGGCTCGTGTAACCAAAGCACTGATGGTTACATGCGGCATGTACAACGCTTCCGGCAATTTTGCCGCTTTTGTGGGGGTACCAGCGAAAAGTGGCGTGTCAGGAGGCATTATGGCTGCCATACCACCGCGTGGGCGTTCAGTGGAGCTGCCTTTTGCTGGCGGCTGCGGAATTGGTGTGTATGGCCCTGCAATTGACCCGTACGGAAACAGCGTAGCAGGGGTAGCACTGCTCAAGCATATGGCAAGTGAGTGGGATTTGACGATCTATTAAAAAGAAATGGCTAGAGATCACAGATTATGTCTGGATCTTTAGCCATTTCTTTTTACAGCCGCTGGCTTTCATTGGCAAAAAAAAGAACCTGTGACATACTGGAGCTATCACGGTCATCGGAGGAAATCAACATGGTAGATGTGGTTGCATGTGGAGAGTTATTGATTGATTTTACACCTGTACAGCAGAAGGAAAAGCCGGGCAGCATTGCATTTGAGCAAAACCCTGGAGGAGCGCCTGCCAATGTACTTGCCACTCTGTCGCGCTTTGGGAAACGGACTTCCTTTATCGGTGCGGTAGGAAACGATGTGTTTGGGCGTTTTTTGCAACAGACTTTAATCCGACTGAATATTGGCACAGAAGGGCTCGTACTCACGGAGGAAGCGCCTACGACGTTGGCTTTTGTCCATCTCGATGAGACAGGCGATCGTTCTTTTCACTTTTACCGTAATCCGGGTGCGGACATGATGCTGCGGGAGCAAGACGTGAACGAGGCGCTGATTGCTCAGGCAGCGATTTTTCATTTCGGTACGCTGTCCTTGACGCATGAGCCAGCCCGATCAGCAACCTGGAAAGCAGTCGAGTACGCCAAACAGCATCAGCGGCTCCTTTCATTTGACCCGAATATTCGAGCGTCCTTATGGGCGGATCTGGAGGAAGCAAAGGCGTTGGCCCTCAAAGGAATGGCGCAGGCAGATATCGTCAAGCTGTCTGAGGAAGAGCTGGCTTTTCTCGTGGGGAGCGAGGATGTCGTGGAAGCGACAGCGTGGATGCTGGGGCAATATGATCTGCAAGCTGTTTTTGTCACGTTGGGGGAAAAGGGGTGTTTTTACCGTACACGAAATCATTTCGGCACAGTCGGTGGCTTTCAAGTAACCGCGATCGATACGACTGGCGCGGGAGACGCGTTTGTGGGCGCGCTGCTCTATCAGCTTCTTGAGGTGGGGGAAAGTATGCTGGATATCCTACAAGCCACGTTAGAGGACATGGTGCGCTTTGCGAATGCCGCAGCTGCACTCACGACAACGAGATTAGGTGCCATTCCCGCCATACCTACGCTGTCCGAAGTAAAAAGCTTCATAGAAGCAGCGCGGTAAGGGGAAGAATCATGATTTTTTTGGAAGTCATCCTGCCCGTCCTACTCATTTTTCTTAGCGGCTATATTTTGCAGCGCATTTTCAAAATGGATTTGAAACCGATCTCTTCCCTGGCGATTTACATCTTGTCGACGGCACTCGTTTTTCGTACGTTTTACAAAACAGAGCTCGACTTGCAATTATTTTATATCGTGGTGATTTCGCTGCTTTTGCTGGCCGCTCTCGTTGTGATCACGCAATTGACGGCACGCATGTTCAAATACAACAAGCAACAGGAAAGCGCACTGATGCTCGCGACCGCCTTCATGAACAGTGGCAATTATGGAACGCCGATTATTTTGTTTGCCTTCGGGGAGGCCGGCTTTACGTATGCGGTGCAAATCATGGTTTTCCACTCGATCATGATGGGCGTATTCGGCGTGTATTTTGCCTCTCGAGGCGGGAATGGGATGGGGACGGCCATCAAGGCGATTTTCAAACAGCCGTCCAATTACGCTGTGGTTCTCGCAATTTTGCTACAACAGCTGCAAATCGTCATCCCGCAAAGCTACTACCAGGCGATTGATCTCGTTGCACAGGCGGCGATTCCAGTTGTGATGCTCATCTTGGGCATGCAGCTCGCCAATGTTTCTACCAAAGCGCTAGAGTGGCAGGGACTCAGTGCTGCGAGCGTCATTCGGCTAGTGGCGTCACCACTTTTGGCGTACCTCATCTGTCTGTTATTCCCGATTGATCCGCTTCTGCAAAAGGTATTGGTCGTTCTGGCAGCCATGCCTTCTGCCGCCACTACAGCGATCTATGCGATCCAATTCAACATGCGACCGCAATTCGTCTCCAGCAGCGTGTTGGTTACGACAGTGATCAGTATAGGAACATTAACGTTTTTGCTAAACATTTTGCACTAGTCCTGATGTGGACAAGGGAGGATGAAAACATGAACAAGACAGAAGTATTGCGGCTTTTTGACAAAGAGATGAGGCTGGAAATCACCTATCCGCCCCTTCGCCGGGAGGAGACAGAACACCTCGTTCGTCACGTCTCACCCACCCCGGATGATTCTGGAGTCGTCTTGTATTCCAGGCTGTCTGAAGAAAATGCAGAGGAAGTGATCAAGCAGGAACTCGAATATTTCTCGAGTCTTCAGCAATCCTTTGAGTGGAAGCTTTTTGACTATGACCAACCGGCTAATTTGCTTGAGAGGCTGAAAGGTCATGGTTTTACAGTTGATGAGGAGGAAGCGACGCTTGTGTTGGAGGTGGCGCAGGCAGAGGAGTTACGAAGCCTTGTCATTCCGCCAGAGATACGGCAAATCACCGACGCGGCGGGCATTGATGATATCATGCACTTGAAGGAGCAGATATGGGGCAGTGCTAATGAGGAGCTTGCTGCGAGATTAAAACGGGATTTGGCCGAAAATCCTGAGCAGCTGCTCGTTTACGCTGCGTACAATGGCAATCAGGTAGTGAGCGCTGCTTGGATGTACTTGCATGAGGATACGTCTTTTGGCAGTCTGTGGGGAGGCTCTACTTTGCCTGACTTCCGAAACAAAGGCTATTATACAGCCCTCGTAGCAGTCAGGGTACAAGCAGCACAGGAACGCGGGTATCCGCTGTTGATGGTGGATGCGAGTCCGATGAGTCGACCGATTTTGGAGAAAAAGGGCTTTAAATTTCTCGCCTATTCTTATCCTTGTTTTTATAAGTATAAATAGTATCCGCGGTAAAGGAAGCTGCCCGTTGTTGTGAGGGGCAGCTTTTGTAGTTGCAGAGATACGTATATGCAAAAAAAACATTTTACACTTGAAGCTTACGTAACGTAATGAATTATGCTGTAAATACCGGTAAAAACCTCGCGCGAAACGTACGCTAAGCATCAAAATGAGAGGGAGTTGAAGAGAATGATGAAACAAACACGAATTGGTAAAACAGATTTAGTTGTCAATTCAATCGGACTTGGAACAAGCGCTGTAGGTGGCCACAATATTTATCCGAATTTAAATGAAGAAGTAGGAAAAGATTTGGTGCGGGCTGCGATCAACCATGGAGTGAATTTTTTAGATACAGCGTTTTTTTATGGAACAGGACGTTCAGAGGAGCTAATAGGTGAAGTGATAAAAGAAGCAGGAAAGCGGCATGAACTCATCCTTGCAACAAAAGGTGGCCTTACACTTGTCGGCAATGATGTTACCATGGATAATTCACCTGCTTATTTAAAACAAGCCGTTGAAGATAGTTTGAAAAGGCTACAAACAGATTACATAGATTTATTTTATATTCATGCTCCAGATCAGGATACACCAAAAGATGAGGCGGTTGGAGTCTTAAAACGGCTAAAGGACGAAGGTAAAATCAGAGCAATTGGCGTTTCTAACTTCTCACTGGAACAATTGAAAGAAGCAAATAAGGATGGATATGTCGATGTAATACAGGGAAACTACAATTTGCTGCAGCGTGAAGCAGAACAAGAATTCTTTCCATATACGACAGAGAATAATATCTCGTTTATTCCATACTTTCCACTAGCATCAGGCTTGCTTGCCGGTAAATACAAGAAGGATATGACATTCAATGATCTACGCAAAGATATGCCTCACTTCCAGGGCGAAAGATTTAAAAAAAATCTAGAAAAGGTAGAGCAGCTCCGTGAAATTGCAAATAAAAAAATGCCGAAGTTGCCCATATAGTCCTTGCTTGGTATTTCACACATGATTCAATTGAGGTTGTCATTCCCGGAGCACAAAGAGCAGAGCAAGTGCTGGATAATTTAAAAACAGTAAACGTCTACCTGACAGAAGAAGAAATCAACGAAATTGATCGTATTTTTAAATAGGTCTCTGTGGCGAATCTTCTTACTACTACCCTTTCGTATTAGGAGGTTAGGGGTCTGTCAAGATTTTTGTGTAAACTCAATCAACCGATATATGAAAAGGTTTCATCCCCCTAATTGGGACCTCTTTTTCGAAGCCAATAGAGTCAAGGGCGTAAGGCGAAGCGAACCCTTGACGCATTGGTGGAGAGAAAGATAATCCCTTCGGGGATGAAGCCTTTCATTTGTTACCGAATGTACGGCTGTACTCGATCTTCAAAGAAAACGGATAGCTGCAAGAGAATCTGTCCCCAGTTCTGGACGCGTCCCGTCCACTTTCGCAGAACATCCATGGTCACGAGATATAGCATCTTCAGAAGGGCATCGTCTGTGGGAAACATGGCTTTTCCCTTTGTCACTTTTCGGAGCTGTCGATGATAACTCTCGATGACGTTGGTTGTATAGATCAGCTTTCGAATCTCTGGGGGATATTTAAAGAAAGTCGCAATCTCATCCCAGTTATTTCGCCAGGAACGAACCATCAAGGGATATTTACTGCCCCAGGCTTGTTCAAATTGCTCGAGTTCTTCCAATGCAGCTTGCTCCGTTGGAGCCTTATAGATGGGTTTCAGTTCGGACGTAATCTTTTTTAGATCCTTATAGGAAACATACTTGATGGAGTTTCGGATTTGATGGATGACACATTTCTGAATCTCCGTCTTCGGATAACATGCTGAAATGGCTTCTGTAAAGCCTCGAAGGTTATCGACGCTCGTAATGAGAATATCCTGCACTCCACGATTTCTCAGTTCATTGAGTACATGCAGCCAGAATTTTGCTGATTCATTCTCCCCAATCCAGATCCCGAGCACATCTTTATGACCGTCAAGGTCAATACCAATGACCATATAGGCGGCTTTATTGACGATAGCTCCGTCCTGTTTTACCTTAAAGTGAATGGCGTCAAGGAAAACAACAGCATAAACCGCTTGTAAGGGGCGATTTTGCCACTCTTTGATCATCGGTACAATCTTATTCGTTACATTGGATATGAGCGTTGGTGAGACTTCGATGCCATAGAGCTGTTGCAGATGGTCTTGGATATCGCGTGTGGATACGCCTTTGGCATAGAGGGCGAGAATTTGATCTTCGATCCCTGTCACATTGGATTGATGTTTCTTTACAATGTTCGGCTCAAAATCACCCTCTCGATCTCGAGGGACTTGGATGTCAACATCCCCGTACTCAGAACGGACGGTTTTCTTGCTATACCCATTGCGGCTGTTGGTTGTCCGCTTGTTTTTCATGTCATGCTTGGCGTATCCAAGAGAGGACTCGATTTCAGCTTCCAGCATTTCTTGGATCGTGTCTGCGAATAGATCCTTTAACGCTGACTGCACGTCGTCCACTGACTTCATGTTTTTCTCTTTGATCCACTGCTTGATCTGCTCTTTTGACATCATAAAAATCTCCCAACCTTTCTACTCCTAATTGTAGTTTAGAGGTTGAGAGTTTACACAAAATATTTTACAGACTCGAGGTTAGCCAGTTTTTACTGGTTAACCTCCTTAGTTAAACAACTTTACCGTTACTTGTGATACGGTTCACCGAGTTTTGAACAACGACAACGCCCCCCCAGACCGAGACCGTTGACGTCACTTATTTACGCTTGAGCAAGTTTTGAAGAACATGAACGAAAAAGCTGCGCTTGTCTAAAGAACACCGTAGCTTTTAAATAGAGTCATATTTCCTTATTTTCCATAAGCTTCAGTACATCTTTTTCGTAGTTTCCAACAAATCATTTTCATAATCTAAATTGTAAAAAATATAAATTTCTTCTGAGTTATAAGGGAATCTAGCTAATGCTCCTCCTTCTGAAGTCAAATACTGAAAAGTTTTATACGAAGATGTGTATCAACTTTTAACGGGATAGTTTGAGATTCAACTGCTATATAATCAACTTTCACGTCACCACCAACTACATTTTCTCTTTGTAAATTGATTCCACCCAGCCATTCAAAGTAACCATCATCTCCTATCTTAGAAGGTAAAAATTCTGTTTTGAATGGGGGAATCAGGATTTTCAGTATCGAATTGTTTCCAATGATATCAGCATCTTTCTTTGGTTTACTGCCACCATACTTTAGCTCTTGCAATTATTCCTGAAAATAATCCCGACCAAACATTTAGAAAGCAATAAGCATCGTAAACATCGATATCATATTTTTGGGTTTTTGAAATATTGCATCTACAAGTTCCTGTGAATATGTACTTTTTTTAAATTCTTTAGAGTCTTAAACAACAATTTCCTGTACTCTGGTTGTTTAATAATCAGGTCATCAACAACTTCTTTAATCGTTTGCTCAATAATAGTTCCAGCCATTTAGAATCACCCCTGTAATTTGAAAACATCCCATTTTTTCACATAGATAGAAAAGATACTATTAACCCATAATTAATAAATATAAACTATGCATTCACTTAGTTAATTGATCGATCATAAGTTTTCAACCATATGCCTAAGCATCAACTGATTTGTCAAATCTCTTGTAATTCACTTTGTTCCTTTAGAGTTTGTTTATACACGTATGCTCTAAATTTTTTGTTCAATTAAATCTATCTGCAACAACTTTCCTCCTTATTACTCCAATAGAGTAATCAAAACTGTTAACTTTTCCACTTATAGTTGCCGTAACTTATGATAAGGTTCGCAACTACAATATTTCTAATCATTCTACTAAATATTACAAAGGTCTAGTATAATTAGATTATTGAGGGGCTTTTGGGGGAAAGGAAATGGACAATTACTATTTATTTCTAGATGAATCAAAACCAAATGGAAGCAATATAAACCATTTATGTTTAGCCGGTTTAATTATAAAACAAGAAACATATGAAAAAGAAATTATTACTGAAGTTAAGTCACTAAAAACCAAAATATTTGGTAGTACCGAGGTTATTTTACATGAAACAGAGGTTAGAAAAGCACAAGATGAATATTCAAATATGCGTATAAGAGAAAAACGTGAAGAATTTTGGCAAGGTATGGAGCGAATTTTCTCCAATTTTCCTGTAACCACAATTGGTGCTTCTATTCACTTAAATGATTATAAAACCTTTTATCCTGAAAACCATTTAAATGATGAGTATTTTATTGTATTGCAAATAGTCCTTGAAAATTTTGTTCATTTTTTATGGCAAAACAGAGGGAGGGGATCGGTTTACATTGAATCTACAAATCCAACAGATGACACAAAATTAAGAAACCTCTATCATAAAATCATAGCAAATGGAACTCTTTATTTTAGCCCAAATGCTTTCCAAGAAAAGCTATTGAATATTAATTTTCTTATTAAAGCAGATAACAATATTGGTCTCCAATTAGCTGACTTTATACCTGGAACCTTAAATCGCGCGTGCAATGGTTTAGAACCTAAAAAACCAAGTATAGCTCATCTTGTAGAAAGTAACCTTTATGATGGACAACAAGGTCTACAAAAGCGATTTGGCTTTAAAATCTTACCCTAAATTTTATTGACATTTATCTTTAGGCATAGTAATATAAGATTCGAGGTATACGATAGTTTTCCTCAAAATGAAATTAGAATGTGGGAATTACGATAGTTCTTCGCACATTTATTGTAAGATACCTCTGCTGAATAGTTGAGGTGTTTTATTTATGCATATATTTATTAGTTTAGCATAACATATTATTGGGAATTACGATAGTTCTTCCCTCAATTATACTAAAGCTGAATTATGCATATTCTTCAGCTAAGTTCAGTAAAAACGACCTTTTCAGATTAGTCAAGGTCGTTTTTACTTTTTTAGGTGCAAACTTGCATTCAGTATCAGATTAATAACGGAGCCAAACTTAAGTTTTTTTATTAAAGATAAACAAAATAACTTTACCGTTACTTGTGATACGGTTCACCGTACATGATCCTAAACTATCGACCCCGTTAGTTGAGTCTCTTTCATTTGGTTTTGCATTGATTTCCGTTTAAGTTCATGCATCACGAAGTCCCACCGATTTAAGGCAGCTTGCTGCTGGCCGCAATGCTTTGTTTATAAGACACTGCTTTTCTGTTTCTATTTTTACTCTAGTAATGTCAGTTAAGTCTTCTTTTAAACGGCACTTATTTATTACCGAGCTGTTCCGCCAAACCGATTAGAAGTCCTTCAATTCCACGAATGTAGCAAAGCCGATACGAGTCCTGGTACTGAACCACTTCTCCGACGAGCTGAGCGCCATGCTTAGTGAGCCTGGATACCATTTCGTCAATGTCTTCAACGGTGAACATGACCCGCAGATAACCGAGGGCATTTACAGGAGCAGTTCGGTGATCTGATATAGTCGGTGGGGTGAGAAATCGCGAAAGTTCAAGTCGGCTGTGGCCATCTGGGGTAACCATCATAGCAATCTCTACACATTGTGAACCCAGCCCGGTTACGCGACCAGCCCATTCACCTTCGACAGTAGCGCGTCCTTCGAGCTTCAAGCCAATCTCCTCGAAGAAAGAGATGGCGTCATCAAGGGATTCTACAACGATACCAACATTGTCCATTCTTAGTAATTTGTTATTTGCCATTAGTTTTATCTCCTTATGTGTACAAATTTATTACCTGATCATCTTTTGAAGCACAATCAGCCCAGCCTAGGATTCATTGCTTACGTATAGTAGAATGATACAAAAAAGGGAACAGAAGGTGTAAGCGATGTGCCGAAACATCAAAACCTTATTCAACTTCGACCCACCCGCGACAGAAGATGAGATTCAAGCAGCAGCCCTGCAATTCGTGCGAAAGCTTTCGGGCTTCAACACGCCTTCGAAGGCCAATGAAGAGGCTTTTCATCGTGCGGTCCAAGAGGTCTCCGTTGTTGCGAAAAATCTCCTAGATTCGCTCGTGACGAATGCAGACCCACGCAATCGAGAAGTTGAAATCGAGCGAGCTCGCGCAAGAAACGCCAAACGGTTTGGCACGACAGAGTAGTGAGACGATAAAGATGAACAGTCTAGTTAACGGGCAGGCCTTCAGGGTAACTGCCTATTTTTGTTTAGTATATCAGAAATTTCAGTATCTTATCATCTCCTTATGAGATGATTTATCATTTCGTTACTATGTCTCTCTCCTGCAAATTATATTATCGTAGAGTGCAAAGGGGAGAGGATCATCATGGAAAAGGTGAACGTCGCACAACATTTATCACGCTTGCAAGATTCCTGGAGCTCTCTGGTTGTCGGAGAGATGAATGATACGTCTATTAAGCTAGAGAAGCTGCAAGGTGAGTATCCTTGGCAACAAAATGACCAAAAAGATGAACTGCTGTTTGTCGTCAAAGGCAGACTGCTGCTGATGTACCACGAGCGTAATATATGGGTGGAAGCCGGAGAGTTTATCGTTGTGCCAAAGGGAGTGTCCTACAAGCTGTTTATTCCGAATGGCGATTGTCATCTACTGGCGATTGAACCGAAAAAATTTGCTGCTCTCAAGCGCTGCTCCTAAGACGATCAACATAGAAAATCGAGCGCTATTCGTTTGTGGATAGCGATGATATAGAGCTGTCAATCGACCGGTCACTTTCGTTGTCTGGACAATTGGCGGCTTTTTTGCTATTAATATATGTTCAAAAAAGTGTTGACTTATGCGTACTTTGTACTGTAATAAATACTGATGATAGCTCCAACTCTTTTCGAGGTGATGAATGTTGGACGACGGCATATATGTATTGATCAAAAAAGGAGACCCCGAACAGCTTCAAAAGCGTCAGTTTCTACATAAGGAAGAGTGTACGATTGGGAGACGGGGCAATCAATTTCAGCCAGACATTGCTTTTTCCAGTCCGTATATATCCAGAAGGCATGCAGTGATAAGGAAAATCAATAACCAATATTCCATTTCTGATTTGCAAAGCAAGCATGGGACAGAAGTAAACGGAAATCCAATACAGCAAGCACCCCATTTTCTTTATCATGGTGATCATATTACGCTGGCCAAAGGCGTGGTCGAAATGATATTTTTCGCAGAGGGTAGCGAGATGGATGTGACGAGGGAGTTCTCATTCCCTTTGATGAATCCAAAAGAAACCACCTCCACTTCCGGCTTGGTCATCAATCTGGAACGTAGAGAAATCCGTCTCGATGGCGCAAGAATCCATTTGACCGGAAAAGATATGGACTTGCTCATGCTTTTGTACCAACGTGCGAATCAGGCGGTCAGCTATGAGGAAATCATGGTACTCGTCTGGCCGGAGCGGTTGCTGAATACGGTAAGCAGCGTTCCTGATGTTGGACGAGCCGAGATCAACGCGCTCGTTTATCGCTTGCGTAAGCGGCTAGGCAGATATGGCGAGAATGTCACCACGATCCCGCGCTTTGGTTACATGTGGGAAGAATAGTAGGCAGTACGGCAGACACAGGATGCATTTCCTGTGTTTTTTTGCATTTGATGTAACTCTCTGACACTTATCATCGTACTATGAGAATAGTCTCATCCTGTCATCATCTTTTTTCCATATATTATGGTATCTGACTGTAATATCGTGTGTTAGGGAAGGTGAATGACTAGTGAAAAAGACATGGATAGTATTTTGGACGGTTTTTGTCGTTGTTCTTTCAGGGTTTTTCTATCTTTTCTGGGACTTTTGGAAGGACACCACGCAGTCGGATGGTGAGAGGGCAAAGGCCGCATTCACAGCATATACGACAAAATGGAAAGAACAGAAGTTCTCTGACATGTACGAGCAGCTTTCTTTACATACAAAAAAGACTATCAGTAAAGAAGAATTCGTTTCGCGTTACCAAAACATTTACGGAGGAGTCGATGCCAAAGCGATTGTGGTTGAGCCGATGTACAATGGCGACGTCATGCCAGGTGAGGATGGACAGATCAACTTTCATTATCGGCTGACGATGGAAACCTTCGTCGAACCGATTTCTTTTACAGGGAAAGCAAAGCTTGTCAAAGAAACGCAGAACGACTTGCAGGACTGGTACATTCATTGGAATCCTACTTTTATTTTTCCCGAAATGAAAGAAGGGGACAAAGTAAGAGCCAATACGGTGTATCCCAGACGAGGTGAAATCACGGATCGGGCAGGGCGTCCGTTGGCAACAGAGCGTGTCGTGATAGATATCGGGATAAATCCGGGAGAATGGAACCAGACGTCACAAACCGGGAAAATGGCGGTCAGCAAGCTCTTGCAAATACCGTTGGATGACCTCACCTCGAAGGTCCAAGCGGCGACAAGCAAGTCGACCAAGTTTATCCGGATCGCTACGCTGCCGCAGAACGATGCACGCATCAAACAATTAGAAAAAACTGAAGGGCTCCAATTGCAAAAAAAGAAAGTCCGCTACTATCCCTATCAGGACGCGACGGCCCATCTGGTTGGCTATGTAGGAGCGATCAGTCAGGAAGAGTACGAGAAGCGAAAGGATCAGGGCTATATAACGTCCGATGTGATTGGAAAATCAGGACTGGAACAGATTTTTGAGGAGAAGCTAAGAGGGAGTGCAGGTGGGCGTATCGTCATCACGGATGCAGATGGAACGGAAAAAAAGACCGTGGTGGAACGCTTCGCCAGGCATGGACAGCCACTGGCATTAACCATAGATGCAGAAGTACAGCAGACAATTTACCAGGAGCTGAAAAACGAAGCAGGCACGGCTGCGGCCATTTCACCAAAGACCGGGGAAATACTGGCCCTCGTCAATTCCCCGTCCTTTGATCCGAATGCGTTTGTGCTTGGGATGTCGGCTACAGAATGGAAGCAACTGAATGAAAACCCGCAAAAGCCGCTTCTCAATCGATTCGCGCGCGGGTTTGCGCCGGGCTCCACCTTTAAGCCGATTACGGCAGCGATTGGCCTTGGGTCAGGAGCCATTACCCCTGCGGATAGTATCCAAGTCCGCGGACTACATTGGCAAAAGGATGTGTCCTGGGGTGGATACGAGGTAACGCGGGTCAGCGATTACGGGGGACCTGTCAATTTGGAAAAAGCATTGGTTTACTCCGACAATATTTATTTTGCGAAAGCGGCGCTCTCCATTGGGGAGGAGCCATTCGTGAAAAAGAGCGAGTTGTTTGGATTCCATGAAGCACTTCCGATTCCATATCCACTAGAAAAGTCGAAGCTGTATAACGACGGTTTCAAAAACGAGATTCAATTGGCAGACTCCGGTT
Source organism: Brevibacillus schisleri (assembly GCF_055685845.1). Classification (NCBI taxonomy): domain Bacteria; kingdom Bacillati; phylum Bacillota; class Bacilli; order Caryophanales; family Paenibacillaceae; genus Brevibacillus; species Brevibacillus schisleri. The sequence continues at coordinate 5,323,880 of NZ_JBVNDM010000001.1, read as the reverse complement.
ACGGTCAGGGCGAGGTAACGATGACGCCGCTTCACCTTGCGTTGGTGTACAGTGCTTTTGCAAATGACGGGAATATCGTGAATCCATCTCTGTTGCAGGGAGACAAAAAAGATGGGTATTGGAAGACGAATGTCATACCTGCCGATGTGGCGAGCACGGTGAAGCAGTATTTGATACAGGTTATGGAAGACCCGCGCGGTACCGGTCGAGGAGCACGCGTGCCTGGTATTCGCATGGCGGGTAAGACTGGAACTGCTGAGTTGAAACAGAAAAAAGGCGAGCTTGGGTTGGAAAACGGATGGTACGCCGTTTTTAATGTAGATGATCCGCGTTTGCTGGTTACCATGATGATAGAAGATGTCCGTGGTCGGGGTGGCAGTCATGTACTCGATGCACGTATCAAACGGATCTTCACGAAGGCACTGAAAAATTAGGGAGAGCAAGTATGAAAGAAGCAAAAAACGATCGTGTGAAACGACTGCAAATCGTATATATCGTCGTATTTCTGATGTTTGTGGGTATCATTTTGAGATTGGCGCAAATTCAAATCCAGCAAGGGAGCATTTATGCAAATGAGCTGGCAGACAGATCGTACAAAAAAGATTACATTCCGGCTATGCGAGGAAACATTTATGACCGTAACGGATATGTCATTGCCGAAAGTCGGCCTTCTCATCTCGCCGTCTTTCGTGAACAAGAGATCATGGAGAAGAAAGCGTACTTTGACCTGGTGGAAAAGCTGGGGAAAATACTGAGTCTCGACAAGGCCACACTGTTAAAAAAGATGGATGTCGGCTATGCCTACGAGAATGGCAAGTACGTGGAAGCGGCACGACAATTGCCGCGCTATTTGGAGAAAGAGCTGAAGGTGGATTTGACTGCTAAAGAAATCGCTGTACTGGGTGAGCATCGTGGCGATCTGCCAGGGATTGAGGTGGTGACAAAACCCATCCGAAAATACGATCCGAAGCAAATCGCTGTACAGGCGGTTGGATATGTCCGGCCCTTTCATATTGCTGAAAATGTGAAGCTCGCCTCCTACAAGGATGAGAGTACACGGTATTTGCCGAACCAGTTAGTCGGGCTCGATGGGATTGAGCTGTCTTACGAAAACGAGCTTCGCGGGAGCAACGGTTACCGGATGTATGAGGTCGCAGCAAATCAGACGGTTGTGAAGCAAGTGGAGGAAGTTCCATCCGTCCCGGGCAATCATGTGTATCTCACCATTGATCAGCGGGTACAGCTAGGTATCCGGGATTCGATCCGAGAGTTTCTCCCGAAGCTGCGTGCAACCATCCCTGAGGCGAGGGGGGCAAAGGGAGCGTACGTCGTGGCAGTCGAGGTTAAGACAGGCAAGGTCGTTGCGATGGTCAGCTATCCCGAATACGATCCAAACGTATGGATTGAGGGACCGGATCAAAAAATGTATGACCAGATCAAGCTGGCGGTGACGAATGGAGCCATTCGGGAAGCCCCATACAATACACAGCCATTAAAAGGAGAGGCAGCCATCCAGGAGGGCTACAAGCACCCGGGTTCAATTGTGCCATCTGGGTCTGTCATCAAGCCGATTACGGTATTGCTCGGTTTGCAGCAAGGCATTATTACTCCCTCCGATCGTTGGAATGATGGAGGTGTGTATCACTATGGACGTGGTACGGATCGGATTAAGAATGACAGTTCCAAAGCGCATGGCATGATTACCCCAGCGATTTCCCTGCAAAAGTCATCGAATACATATATGGCGAGAATCGGAGAGGAGCTGTCCCGGCGAAAAGGAAAAGAGTCAGCGTCCGTCCTGCAATCGTACTATCATGCGTTCGGATTAGGCGTTCAGACTGGTGTAGATTTGCCGAATGAAAACAAAGGCAAAGAAGACTATTTGGTGATGGATGAAAACTACGGACCATTAGCAGCGATGGTGCAGGCTTCCTTTGGGCAGCAAGTTCGGGCAACGACGATGCAATTGGCACAGTATGTGGCTACACTTGCGAATAAAGGTGTACGTTTGCAGCCGCAGATGGTAGATAAGATCACAGACGCAAAAGGAAACCTGGTGAAAACGTACACGTCAAAAACCATGAGCACCTTTCCTCACCCAGATAAATATTGGGATGTTTTAGAGCAAGGCATGGTGATGGTGACGAAACCAGGGGGAACAGCAGTCCGCGCGTATGCGGGAATGCCGTTTCAGGTAGCAGCAAAAACAGGTACATCTGAACAAGACATTTATGTACCAGTGACGGTGACAGATGAGAAAACAGGACAGAAAAAGACAAAGTGGAAAATGCACGCCCGCATTACGAATGGTGTCAGCATTTCGTATGCGCCTGTCGACGATCCGGTCCTGGCAGTAGCCGTAATCGTTCCTGAGGGTGGTTATGGGGGAAGATCGGCCGCGATCATTTCACGTTCCGTGTACGAAGTGTATGACAAGCATATCGGATTGAAATAGTAAGCTGTTCGAAGTGATTCTGCCGAGGATCTACTTCGGACAGCTTCGTTTAGCCATTTGACAGATTAGGGGGATGATTATGGCAGGGGTGGAGATAAACGATTTATTAAGATTCGTTATGATTACTTTTATCATAAGTTTAGTCGTTATTTCCGTTGCTTTATTGCTTCAAAAGAAACAAGGTAATCTTGTCAATGGATTCACACTGAGCATGATTTCAGCAATTTCAGTAACCGTTTCTGGAACGAATCTTATGATGATGGGTTATATAGATGATGAATTGAACCTAGGTGGAGACGTTATGTCTACCTATATGTTTTTCATCATTGTAGGGTTAAACATCCTTAATTTCCTTCTTTACTTAAAAAAAGAATGAGAGGCTCGGAAAAACTCGCATCGTCGGTGATACGAAGTTTTTCCGTTTTTTTTATTTCGAATCTGCTTTTTGCAAAAAGCGGCGGATGACTTGCACGTATTCGTCTGTCTCTTCCAGATAGCCAACATGCGAGCTGTTTTCAAAGACATGGAGCTCGGCGTTTGGCACCAGAGACTGATAATAACCAGTCGATTCAGGCGTCGCTTCATCATAGCGGCCGCAAACGAACAGGGAAGGGATGTTGATTTGATGCAGCTGGGGTGTGTAGTCGAATGTTTTCAGATTTCCTGTTGGGCAAAACTCGGACGGTCCCCACATCGTCATGTACACTTCTTTGTTCGCCTTTGGACGGCTTTCTGTCATGACGGTTGGCATTGGATCAAGGCGGCACACATGGCGCTTGTAGTATTCCTTCATGGCATCCTGATATTCTTGTGAATCAGTTGTACCCTGCTCCTCGTGTGTGGCGATGGTTTGTTGCACATCTACTGGCAATTGCTCGATTAAACGATCTGCGTCCTGTTTCCAACGCTCTGCGCTCAGGCATGGGCTGGAGAAGATGATGCTCTGTACCCCCACCGGTTTGGCATCCACCAAATAAGCTGCTGCCAGCATCGTGCCCCACGAATGCCCCAGGATGTGTACCTCTTTTAAGTCAAGGGCTTGTCTGATGCAAGCGAGCTCCTCCACAAAGCGTTCGGTTTTCCAAAGAGTCAGATCTGTCGGGCGATCGGAATTGCCTGACCCCAGCTGATCGTAGAAAATGACGGGTCTGTCGTTGCCTAAGACATGAAGCGTTGATTTGAGCGGATCATGCGTATTGCCAGGTCCGCCATGAAGGACGATCAGAGGTGTTTTCTCCCCTTCGCCGACACGACTGTACCATACTCTGCCGCCAGGAACTTCAATATAGCCTTCTTGCATACTCATCGATAATGCCTCCACTTCAGGTTCATACTGATCTCTCTTCCTTTCAATATAGCATATGGAATTGTTTTTACACTTTTTTTAGAATTGATTTAGAGCATGTTTAGACCCACTATTTATCATCACTGGTATAGGAAGCGATGACAGTTGCTTTCGATGAGACTAGGAGGGATCAGCATGCGAAAAAAATGGTTGGGTTTCGGCTTGTCTGTTGGGATCACAGGAGCATTGATTTGGGGATACGGGGCTTCAGCGAGTGCGGATAGCACGACGATGAGCGTGTATAAATCAGCCCTGCAACAAACGAAGGAAGCGAAGAGCATGACGGCCCACGCGCAGCTAGCACTCACAGACAACGGAACGAAGCTGCTCACACTCGAGGGAGTTGCAAAGATCGATCATAACCAGCACATCGGGAATGTCGATGCGACTATTACAGACACACTGGGCGAGAAAAGAGTGCAAGCCTTTCTGGAAAAGGATCAAGTCGTGGTTAAAAAAGGGGATAGTAACATTTATCGGGTCATGGAAAAAATGGATAGAAGACCCCAACCAGAAAATGACGCCGATAACAAACGCGGAGCAATGATGCATAAGCTGCTTACTACGGTATTCGGCGATCTCGGAAAAAACGCGACCGTTGAAAATCTACCGGATGGAGGCAAGCGTACGTCGCTTCAGCTCTCCGAAGAGCAAATTCCGGCATTTATCCAGGTAGCCGGACCTATTCTTTACGATAAGCTCGTCGAACATAGTCAAGAAGCGTCTTCCTCTGAGAACGGGCTATCTGTGAAGCTTCCCCGCTTGCAAGAGGATTTCCAAGTGGACCAAGTATTGCTGAACGCCAAGATCGATGGGAAAAATCAAATCCAGCAGCAAACTGCTGTGGTACAACTTTCGGGAACAGACACGTCTGGGAAAGAGCACAAGCTCCAGCTTTCTTTGGATATCCGATTGTCCGATTTGGGTACGACCACACCGGATCGCATCGATCTTACTGGCAAGCAAGTCGAGAAGGTTTCCCGTGAGGACATGAAGAACAAATGGAGAAAAGACTGGACGAAGCATTCCGAATCCGAGTAAACCATGACTGCAAGGGGGTAATGAAACATGTCGATCAAAACAAGACTTTTGCTCTCCTATATTGCCATGATTATCATCCCCCTTGTTTTGTTTGGATTGGTGGCATCGGGATTGGCGAATTACTTTTGGGGGGAACTAGGAGCAGGCAAACCGCTCCTCCGTGATACGCTCAATAAACGAGACGAGTTGTTCGCTGGTGTCACATTTATGGCTAAATACGCTCCCAATCAATTGACGAACCAGAAGCTGCTAACAGAGATGGATGAGGAGCTACAAGCAGTTGGCGGAGCATTGATTCTGACCAAGGACGAGCATGTGCTATTTGCTTCCCCGTCGATTGATAGCGCTGATGTACCTGATTATTTACAGGATCAGCCGGATCAGGGGCTCATGCATAGCTGGAAGCCGTTTAAACAGGACGGCTACACGTTTGATACGTACGAGTTTACTTTTGCTGATCAGAGGAAAGGAAAGCTCTACTTCCTTGCGAATTCTTTCCCATACATGCAGACAGGTATCTATTTTTTTAGCGCATTGATTCTCAGTCTTCTAACGATTGTGGCGCTGACGAACGGTGTACTAACGTTTCTTGTTTCGCGCAGTATCATTCGACCTTTGTACGCCTTAAAGCAGGCAGCGAACGAAATCAAAGAAGGCAATCTGGAGCGTCCTGTTCAACTCCATCGCAAAGATGAGCTGGGAGAGCTGGGGGAAGCATTTGAAGAGATGCGCAACAGATTGTATGATTCTATCCATTTGCAGCTTCAGTATGAAGAAAATCGTAAACAATTGATTTCGAGTATCTCCCATGACCTGAAAACACCCATCACAGGAATAAAAGCATGTGTGGAAGCGGTGCAGGAAGGGATTGCGGATACGGAAGCGAAGCGAGAAAAATATATGAAGATGATTGCCATCAAATCAGAGCAGATGGACCGTCTGATTGATGAGCTGTTTTTATTCTCGAGACTGGATTTGAACAAGCTTCCCTTTCACTTTGAAGAAGTCGATATACGAACATATATGGCACAGTTTGCCGAAGAGCTGCGGCTAGACCCGCGGATGCACGGCGTATCTATTCGCTATGACGAGCATAATGAAAGCCCGATTCTTGTCATGGCTGATCAGGAAAAACTCCATCGCGTGCTCATGAATATCGTGGACAATAGCTTGAAGTATTTGAACAAGGACGAGAAGCTGATTCGATTGAAAGTGGAGAAAGCCAATGGTGAAGTGCTAGTGGCGATCTCCGACAATGGAACAGGGATTGAAAAAGAAGCAATGCCCCATATTTTTGACCGCTTTTATCGGGCGGACCCTGCACGTAATTCGGCCATGGGAGGCAGCGGTCTTGGACTCGCCATCGTCAAACAAATTGTGGAGGGGCACGGTGGTCGTGTATGGGTGGACAGTGAGAGCGGACGCGGGACCCGTATTTGTTTTACCTTGCCAGATATCAAGAGAGTCGGGGGTAACACGGAATGAAGCACATTTTAATCATTGAAGATGACACGGTGATTGCAGAGGTGCAAAAGGATTATTTGGAGGCAAACGGCTACTCGGTCGATGTTGCTACTTCTGGCGATAGGGGTTTGCAAAAGGCATTGCAAGAGGAGTATGACCTCCTGATTCTAGACCTGATGCTCCCCATCGTGGATGGCTTCGAAATCTGCAAGCAAGTCCGGAAAGCCAAAAATATTCCCATCCTGCTCGTCTCTGCGAAAAAGGAAGACATCGACAAGATACGTGGCCTGGGTCTTGGTGCCGACGATCATATCAGCAAGCCTTTTAGCTTAGGAGAACTGGTAGCGAGAGTCAAAGCCCATCTGGCCCGTTACGACCGTCTCGTTTCCGATTCCAAACCGCATACGGCAAAAGAGGAGATCAGGCTTCGTGGGATTCGCATCGACAAGCTGGCGAGGAGAGTTTATATCAATGGAAATGAAGTAGCTTTCACTTCCAAGGAATACGACCTCCTGCTCTTTTTGGTAACCCACCCCAACTGGGTGTTTAGCAAAACGGCGCTGTTTGAAAAAATTTGGGGTCTCGATTCGTACGGGGATATCGCGACAGTGACCGTGCATATTAGCAAGCTGCGGGAAAAAATAGAAAGTGATCCGGCTAAGCCGCAATACATCGAGACGGTGTGGGGTGTCGGTTATCGCTTTTTACTATAGTAGTAGAAGAAATGCAGCATACATAAACACTTGGGTATTTCGTACCAAGTGTTTATTCTGTTTCCCATAAATCGACAAACTTAGGTAAAATAAATGGCAGATGTCGAATAGTGTGTAGGAATGCGAGCTAAGGGAGACACCGATCATGGAGAGAAAAATCAAAATCCTCGGAACAGGGAAATACTTGCCGACTCGGCGAGTGACAGCAGCAGAACTGGAAGAAAAGCTGGGACTTGCGGCTGGATGGGTAGAGAAAAAGTCCGGGGTAAGCGTCAGACATTTTGTGACGAATGAAACGGCAGCACAGATGGGAGCCATCGCTGCTAAGCGTGCTATGGAAGCGGCGGGACTTTCCCTTCACGAGATCGATTGTATCGTGTGTGCAAGCGGTACGGCGCAGCAGGAAATCCCATGCACGGCTGCTTTGATTCAAGAAGAGCTTCAACTAAGCAAATCAGGTATTCCCTGCTTTGATATAAATGCGACATGCCTCAGCTTTGTCACTGCGCTGGATGTGATGTCGTGCCAGATGGCGGTTGGTATTTACGAGCGAGTCTTGATCATTTCATCAGAGATATCCTCCGCAGGTTTGAATTGGGAGCAAAAAGAGAGCTGCGTGCTGTTCGGAGATGGAGCTGCGGCTGTTGTCATCGGCAGGACGCCAGAAACAGAAAGCTCCCGCATCTTGGGTTCAAGCATGAAAACATACAGTGAAGGCGCACACTATTCCGAAATAAGGGGTGGCGGCACGCTGATCCACCCGAGACAATTTGCCCAAGGAAGAGAAGCAGACTTTGCATTTGATATGGACGGACGGAAAATTTTTCGCCTGACCTCGCAATTGATTACCGGATTCGTGGATCGTTTGCTGTCGTCAGCCTCCGTAACCAAGGAGCAAATCCGTACCGTCATTCCTCATCAGGCCAGTGGGATGGCGATGCGGATCATGGCAGGCAAGCTCGGATTTAGCGACCAGCAAATGGTGAACATTCTGGCGGATCATGGAAATGTCATCGCAGCTTCGATTCCGATGGCGCTGCATGAAGCGATTGGGCAGAAACGAGTACAGCGAGGCGATCACCTGATGCTGTTGGGCACATCTGCTGGCTTGTCTCTCGGAGGAATTGTGCTTGAATACTAAACAATCAGTCTTGCTGACAGGAGGACGAGCTCCAGCTACGTTAGAGCTGGCGCGCTTGCTGGGTTCTGTGGGACATCGAGTCATTGTAGCGGAGAGTGCGCGGCGACATTTATGCCAGCACTCTCGTTATGTAGAGCGATCCTACCAAGTGCCTCCACCCCGACAGCAGCCGGATGCTTATATCGAAAAGCTGTGTGAAATCATGCAGCGTGAGCGCATCGATCTGTTGATCCCGACTTGCGAGGAGATCTTTTACGTATCGCAGGGGCGGGATCAATTGCGTGACTATGGTGAAGTGCTTGTGGAAGGAATCGAGGTACTGCGCTCGTTGCACGACAAATGGCTTTTTGCCGAAATGGCGCGCGAGGTGGGAGCACGGGTACCGCATACGGTTCGGGTACAATCTTCGGCTCAATTGCGGGAGGCCATGCTGCAAGCAGGAGGACCTGTGGTGCTGAAGCCCGTCTATTCTCGCTTCGCAGCTCATGTACAAATTGTGGCTGACCCGTTATCTGCGGTAGGGCAGTCCTCACTGCCCCAACCGACAGTTTGGCAACCATGGCTAGTTCAACAGTTTATAAAAGGGAAACAGGTGTGCAGCTACGCGGTTGCTCTGGATGGACAGCTCACTTTGTACGCCGATTACAAAACAACACATACAGCAGGGCAGGGTGCCTCGATTTACTTCGCCTATTCAGACCATCCACAGGTAAGAGAGTTTGTTAGTCGCTTTGTGCAACGGCATACGTTTCGTGGACAAATCGCATTTGATTTCATTGAGAATGAGCAGGGAGAGCTATATGTGATTGAGTGCAATCCACGCCTGACAAGCGGTGTGCATTTGTTTACAGGACAGCACGACGCGGCTACTGCCTATTTTTCTGATCGGGGAAAAACCGTTGTTCCTGCTGGAAAACAAGCTTGCATGCTAGGGATGGCGATGCTGACATACGGTCTTGCTGGCATGACGAATGGAGAGAAGGCAAAGCGTTGGGTGAGCGACCTGCTTTCTGCAAGGGATGCACTGTTTAGGTGGGATGATCCACGGCCTTTTTTTGATCAGTTCTCCATGCTGGCAGATTTGGCTTGGCAGAGCTTTCGAACGGGAAAAAGCATGATTGCTTGCAGTACGAGCGATATCGAATGGAACGGAGAAGAGGCATAAGGAAGTGAGGAAGAAATGAACAAGCGAGTTCTAGTAACAGGGGCGACGGGGTTTCTCGGACAGAAGCTGGCTACACGACTGCATGAAATGGGCTATGACGTAACAGCGCAAGGACGAGACGAGCGAATCGGCCAGCTATTGCAGGAGCGAGGCATTCGATTCCTTTGGGCAGACCTAAGAGACAGAGAAGCTATGGTGAAGGCTTGCCGCGATCAGGCCATTGTGCATCACGCTGCTGCTTTTTCCTCCCCGTGGGGAACGTACCGTGACATGTACGAGACGAATGTGACAGGAACCATTCATGTCATCGAGGGCTGCAAGCTGCACGGCATCCAGCGTCTGGTCCATGTATCGACGCCAAGTATTTATTTTGCTTTTGACGACAAGCTGGGAATCCGCGAAGATGAACCGATGCCCGTTCGGTTTGCCAATACATACGCACAAACCAAATACCAGGCGGAGCTGGAAGTCGACAAGGCGTTTCTTGCAGGACTACCGACGATCACGATTCGTCCGCGGGCCTTGTTTGGCCCAGGAGACAATGCAATCCTTCCCAGATTGATCCGCGCCAATGAAAAGAAATTCGTTCCGCTGATCGACGGAGGCAAGGCGATCATTGATTTGACCTATGTGGAAAATGTCGTGGACGCGCTGATCTTGTGTATGGATTCTCCAGCGCACACATTAGGACAGGCTTACAACATTACAAATGGAGAGCCAGTGACGATGATTGAGGTGTTGTCAGATGTGTTTCGGCGCTTGGGGGTTCCACTGAAAACGCGCGAGCTGCCATATTGGAAGGCGTATGCCGCAGCTTGGGTGCTGGAGACACTCTCCAAAACCGTTTTGGGCTATCGCGAGCCGGTTTTGACACGTTACTCGGTCGGTGTGCTCGCCAAATCACAAACCTTGGATATCTCAAAGGCGAAGCGCGATCTGGGCTATGAACCGCGGGTGAGCATTGCCCAAGGCATCGAGACCTTTACAGAATGGTGGAGGACGCAGGATGGACGTTAAACTGACGCTGATGGACACGGGCTACTGCCAGCAGCTCGAAATGTTTTCACGAAAGGGCGGCCGGATGAAAAACATTCCGTTTCACGCCATCGCAGGGCTTATCGAGCATCCCGTCCACGGCTTGCTGCTCTTTGATACGGGCTATTCACAGCGTTTTTTTGAAGCCACGAGCAAGCTTCCTTATTCGCTGTACGGCAAAATAACGCCCGTATTCTCAAAGGCACATGAGAGTATTACTGAGCAGCTCGCAGCACGCGGAATCCAAACGACAGATATAGCGGGTATTCTCATTTCCCATTTTCATGCGGATCATATCGGCGGTTTGCGTGATTTTCCGCATGCGCGACTATACTGCTTCGAGAGTGCTTACAACCACGTGAAGGGAAAGAAGGGTTGGGCGGCGCTGCGGGAGGCGTACTTGCCTGATTTGATGCCGAACGATTTCGAAGAACGGGTGACTTTCATTGATCGAGGAGAGCTTGTGGCATTGCCCGAAGCTTACGCGCCATACACGGAAGGCTACGATTTGTTTGCCGATCAGAGTCTGTACATCGTCGATCTGAACGGACATGCAATTGGGCAGTTTGGTGTGTTCCTGCGCGATCGGGATCATGGGGATGTATTTTTGTGCGCGGATGCTGCCTGGTCGAGTGAGGCATATCGCGACAACCTATTGCCTCATCCACTGGCTATGTTGATCATGGCGGATCGACAGGCGTATCGCGAGCATTTGCACAGGCTGCATGTGCTATCCCGCCAACGTCCCGACCTGAAAATCATGCCGACACACTGCGGGGAAGTCTGGCAGGCCAGCAGAGGAGCGTTCACATGGAGATCATGACGATCTTGAAGCAGTATGTAAAAACGAAGTGGCTTGCTCGTCGGTTTTCCTCGCGTGAGCAGCTGGTGAAATGGCAAGAAGCGCAGGTCAGAGCAATGTTGACACGCATTTTGCCAGCCTCTCCTTTTTACCGAAAGAGATTGGGAACGCCAGAACGCTGGAGACAGATGGAGCCAATCGATAAAAAGAGCATGATGGACCATTTTGACGAGCTGAATACGTACGGGATCAAGAAGGAAGAAGCATTTGCGATTGCACTGAAAGCAGAAACGACACGCGATTTCACTCCCCAATTAAACGGCGTGACCGTAGGCTTGTCTTCTGGGACATCTGGCAATCGCGGGCTTTTTCTCGTGGGACCGCAGGAGCAGGCGAAATGGGCAGGGGTGATTTTGGCGAAAGCATTGCCTGGTCAGCTATGGTCGACGCATCGGATTGCTTTTTTCTTGCGAGCGAATAGCAACCTGTATACAGCGGTCAACAGGCGTCGCATTCAATTCTCGTTCTTCGATTTGCAAATACCGCTCGATCAGCACCTTGAACATCTGAATCAGTATCAGCCGACGGTGGTGGTTGCGCCAGCCTCGATGTTGAGAATGCTCGCGACTGCCCAGCGTCAGGGGAAATTGCGGATATCTCCGATCAAGGTAATCTCGGTGGCGGAAGTGCTGGACCCGTTGGATCAAATATACATCGCAGAAGTGTTCGGGCAAATCGTGCATCAAATTTATCAATGCACAGAAGGTCTGCTTGCGGTGAGCTGCTCACACGGGACGTTGCATGTCAATGAAGACCTCGTGGTAGTGGAAAAGGAATATCTCGATGAAAAAAAGGAGCGATTCTTTCCGATCATCACAGACTTTTCCCGGACGACACAGCCGATTATCCGTTATCGATTGAACGACATTTTGACGGAAAAGCGCACACCATGTCCATGCGGCTCGGTGTTTATGGCGCTGGAATCAATCGAGGGCAGGGCAGATGATCTGTTTGTTTTTCGCCATGAAAACGAAGCGCGTTGGATATCGGTCTTTCCTGATTTCATCCGGCGTGCCGTCATTACCTCGTCTGATGCGATTGAAGAGTATACGGTACGGCAGCTAAGCTACGAGCAAGTTGAGATAGCTCTGCTCACGAAGGATGGGGAAGGACCGTCCACGCGTGAGCAGGAACGAGTACGTCATAGTCTCGAGCGAGTCATTGCCGATCAGCAAGGACAATTGCCTGCGATTGTGTTTGCACCGTATGAGCCGAATCTCGGTACGAAAAAATTGCGGCGGGTAGAGAGGATGTTTGTTCCAGGTGAGCAGGCCATTGATTGAATGGTATGAAGGGACTTCGGCGGGGCAAATCCCTTGGGAACAGGGGCAGGATGCCGACTATGTCAAAAGCTACTTGTTGCCTATGATGACGGAACATCCATCCCGCTATGTGCAAAATGTACAGACGCAGATGCATGCACTCCGTGTAGGCGATCGGATCATGCCCGTAACGGTGAACGATACCGAGTACGACAATTCGTATGTCAGTTCTGTGTTTACCCATTATGTGAGGTATGCGAAGGAAGAGCTGAGCATGCTCGATTCAGCGGTGCTGAGGCTGGCACTGTCGACTGTACTTTCAGGGCTTGGACGCTGGATGAAAAAAAGCCAATGCAACAAAATGGTCATCGTCAACAACTGGCTGTTATCGACGAATCTGTATCATGATGTGCGTGCAGATGAAGTGAAGGACATCACGGAAAGCTGCATCCAAAAGTTCCCTAGTCACATCATCGCGTTTCGATCTGTTTGTCGCAGGCTGTATCCGGATTTTCACAAGGGGCTCGTAGAGAAGGGCTATCTCATGGTCCCCAGCCGCTACGTCTACCTCTTTCATCCCGACTGGCCCGCACAGGGCAAGTGGCGGGTCCGCAATACGCTCAACCGCGATCGAAAAATGCTTGCCAAATCCTGCTATCGTATCCTGCGTCATGAGGAGCTGAGAGAACAGCATATCGAGCGAATCGTTACTTTATATAACGCGCTGTATCTGGATAAATACTCCCGGCATAATCCACAGTTTTCGGTGGAGTTCGTCCGACTGGCGATGCAAAAGAGGACATTGACCCTCATCGGCTTGGAAAAAGACGGACAGCTGGACGGCATTCTTGGCTATTTTGAACGAAATGGTGTGATGACGACACCGCTATTCGGCTATGATACGACGCTCCCCAAAGAGACCGGGCTGTATCGGATGCTGTCGTGCCTCTTGGTACAAGAAGCACAGAGCAAGGGCATCCTGCTCCATCAAAGTGCGGGTGTAGGTGCATTCAAAGCGGACAGAGGAGCAGAGGGAGAGCCGGAATTTACAGCGGTGTATGTCAAACATTTGCCGTTTTATCGTCGAGCGGTCTGGAAGGTGCTCGCTGTCTTGCTGAATCAAATCGGGATCAAGATGGTGGAGAAGTACCGACTGTAAACCATTTGCACACTTCGATCTACATCGAACTAACCGTCAGGTACACTGCATGTAAGAAGAAGCAAGTAGCTTGCCTGAAACGGGGGAACAACGCCATGAATCGAATTTTGTTCGGGATACTTGTCGTCGTGACGACATCATTGATGGGTTCGTCTTTTGCGGTAGGAAAGATTGGATTAACCTATTTTTCACCATTGCTGCTGGTAGGACTGCGTTTTACGCTGGCAGGACTGATCATGGGAGCGTGGGTATGGAAAAAGCCGCTCCCGAAGTCGGCGGGTGACTGGGGGAAGCTGTGTCTGATCGGATTTTTGCAGACGGCAGCCGTCATGGGGTGTATCTTTTTGAGTCTGCGTACGATCACAGCGGGTGAATCCTCGATCCTGACGTTTATGAACCCACTGCTTGTGGTCATATGGGGCACGTTGTTTCTCGGAATATCCTATCGACTGACGCAATGGATGGGGGTTCTGGTTGGACTGGTAGGGGTGTTCATCACGCTTGGCTTCCATCTGCAATGGGAGACGGGAACGCTGTTTGGGATCGGGTCCGCTCTTGCTTGGTCAATGGCTACGATTCTCGTTAAAAAGTGGGGAGTCCGCTTCAATGTGTGGGTGCTGACAGCTTATCAGATGCTGCTCGGAGGAATTCTGCTCCTCGTGATGGGGGTCACGCTCGAAACGCCGAAGCTGATTGTGACACCGACCGCTGTGTTTGTCGTCCTCTGGCTTGCGATCATGGCTTCCATTGTGCAGTTTGCGACGTGGTTTTACTTGCTGAATCACGGAGACCCGGGCAGGACGAGTGCTTTTTTGTTCCTCGCTCCGTTCTTCGGTGTTTTGTCGGGGTGGGTGTTGCTGGGTGAGGTCGTGCAATGGCATGTGTATGTGGGGGGATTGTTGATTTTCGCAGGGATTTTCCTGGTGAACTGGACGTTTGCCCCACGCAGGCAAGTCAGTAAAAAAGCACAGCTGGCAGAGTAGCTAGCTGTGCTTTTTGCATTCATCTACTTGCAGTCCGAACTCGGTCATAAAACCAGAGCTGCCTAACGGCGTGACACGGACTGCCCTCCCTCCTGGCACTCGCTCGATCCAGCCAAGCTCAAAAAATCGGTTGGTGAGAGAGGCTCCGAGGCTACCTGCCAAGTGATGGCGACGCTCGCTCCAATCCAAACACGGACGGGCAAAGCGACGTCTGCTCTTTGGCTTGACCACAAGGTCTACGCCGAGTGATTGCAGCTTGTTTTTTCCCGTTTCACTGAGCACGTAGTCTTGATCGGATACCTCGATCAACTGCATCTCCAGCAATTTCTGCGTCAGGGCAACGCCTACTTCACCAGCGAGATGGTCGTAGCAGGTACGCGCATAGCGGATGGCTCGCAATTGGTCCGACTCGCGCAAGGAACGAACCGGCTTAGGTGCAGCGATCGTCATTAACGATTCCAGGGCATGGGCGACATCAGGGCTGGCTAGGCGATAGTAGCGATGTCGACCGTGTGACTCGCTGACCAAAAGACCGCCTTCCACCAGCTTTGCCAAATGCGTGCTTGCCGTTTGGGGGGTGATCTTTGCGTTTCGTGCGAGCTCACTGGCGGGGAGTGCCTTGCCGTTCATCAGGCTGATCAGGATGGAGACGCGGGATGGTTCTCCTATGAGGGACGCGACCTCTATAATATTTGGGCTGGTACTCATCAGACAGCGGACCTCCTCCATCATTTTTTATCTTCTATTAATGACTCTAGCAGAATCTTACAGCTAAAAAAACTAGAGATGTTTGCAAAAAGCAGAAGTAGCGGAACAGACTGCCAAGATAATGGAGTATAATATTGTCCTCTAAAAGGAAGCGACAGTCCATCTCTTTGGATACAAGACAAAGAATGGACTGCCGCTGTCTAACCGCTATACGATTTACTTCGCTGTAATGCTTTCACCTTGACGCGGATTCAATCCGTTCTCCCACTGCACGCGAATGGATTTGCTATGGAACAAATCTTTGCCATCAGAGACCTGATAATGCAGATGAGGCTCGCTGGAATTGCCAGAGTTGCCACATAGCCCAAGCAAATCCCCTTTCTCCACATGATCGCCAACCTTTACCTTTACGGAGCCTTCCTTCAAATGGGCGAAGTAGCTGAATTCCCCATTGCCATGATCGAGGATGACGACGTTGCCAGCGGGCTCTTGTGCGTTCATCGTTCCGACAGGGACATTATCCTTGAGATCATGGACGACATGTACAACAGTTCCTGCCTGCGGTGCGTGTATTTCTTGCCCGAATGCGAAATAGCTCTCGTTTTTCGCAGGGTCCCCCTTGTAGGATAATCCGTCTTTGACCTGAATCAGATCGTATGCATAGCGTTGGCTCTCCACCTCGTAGTGATAGTTTGAAAGGACATTCTGACCTCCCCAAAACACATACCACTCACCTGTAAACGGTGCGCTATACGCCAGCTTTGTCAAAGCATTGTCGGTGTCAGGATAGCTTTGCAGCAGCTTTAATAAAACACCCGTAATGATCCCTTTTTCATCCGTCGTAAGGACAAGGCCCCGTTTGGCGTCCTGATCCACCCAGGTACCATAATAGCTGCCGTTTACGGACGTGTGGGAATGCTGATTCCACGACTTCAACCCCGAGCTAAAAGCAGTATACCCTTCTACAAACTGTGTTTTTGAAACCTGCTGTTTGAATGACGGGCTTGTTTGCTCATATACCTCCTCTATTTTTCCGTTAAGGAGAGCTTGCACAATAGACTCCGCTTGATCCGTCATCGTCTCTGCACCTTCTTTTTTCTTTGTGAGGGATTCAGTAGTTGAGGGGATTGCGGTTGCCTCTGATTGCGCAGTACATCCTGTCAAAAGAATTGCTCCTACAAGTGAAATCCAAACTTTTTTCATGTCGCCACTCCTATCTTGTTCTAAGTGCTCGTTTCATTATAGAAAGCCACTCTTATCGGACATGAAACGCTGGCTTACAGGATACTTAAATCTGTCGCGGCAAAATTATGATTCCGTTAAGGTTGTTGCGGACGCGCGCCGACACTACGCATGATAAAATGGAGGATAACGCAAAAGCGCAAAAGGAGCGAAGTGATCGTGAAAGATGCAGCTATCCTTCTCGTGGACGATGAGCAAGCGATCCTCCAATTGCTTGAGACCGTACTGCACAAAGAAGGATTCCACTCGATCGACAAGGTGAAAACATCTGAGGAGGCGCTCTGTGCATGCGAACGAAAAAGCTATGACCTGATCGTTCTGGACGTAACGCTTCCGAATATGAGCGGCATAGAAGCTTGCCCATTCATCCGCCGTCTGACGGATGCACCAATTCTGTTCTTGAGTGCGAGAGACACCGATTTTGACAAGCTAACCGGATTTGCCGTTGGCGGTGATGATTACGTGACGAAGCCGTTTAACCCGATGGAAATCGTTGCACGCATCAAGGCATTGCTTCGCCGTACACGCAAACCGAACGCGGTTGTACCGACAGCACCCGTTCAAGGGGTCTATGATTTTGGTCGGTTTCAAGTCCATGAAGCAGCAGGGGAGCTCTGTGTGGAGGGGAAAGTCATTCCTTGTCCGTCCCTTGTTTTTCAACTGTTGCTATTTTTGTGCAAAAATCCGAATCGGATATTTTCGAAAAGCGAGCTGTACGAACGAGTATGGGGCGTGAATAGCTTACGTGACGACAACACTATCATGGTACATATCCATCGGATTCGGGAGCGCATCGAGCCCGATCCAGCGCAGCCAGAGTTTTTGGTGAACGTTAGGGGACTCGGGTACAAAATGGTGAAAAAGGGCCTTCCTAATGAATATTAAGAGCAGAATCGCACTCCATTTGATCATGTGGTTGGTGCTGGTTGGCCTCATTCTCTTTGTGCTAGCCGGGTTTACGTTATATTGGACGCTTGAAGAAATGTCAAAAGTACAGTCTTCACGTCAATTTGAAAGCGTCGGCTTGCAGCGGCTGATCCAGACCTTAGAAGTAGAGGGAGAGGATGTCCGCTTTGACCCCGAGCTGTTGGAGAAGGTGCGAGATAGCGGAGGGTGGCTTCAGCGGATTGATGAAAAGGGGTATGTCACTGACTCTTTCTTTACCCCGCCTGACGTACCCAGCTACTACGGCCCTGGCCAATTAACGGCTTATTGGCTCCGGAAAAGCCCGTTCCCCTATCAGCTATCGTTATGGATACAGGAAAAAGACGGCGTGGTACACACCTTGCTGTATGGAATGACGAACCGCGATGACGACTTCTTGCAACAGTTGATCGAGGAGGCTGATCATAAAAATAACGAGATCCTGCTTCCTCCAAGCATCCAAAATCAATTGAAGAGTAAAGCGGGCTGGGTGCAGCTCTTAGATCCGAAAGGGGGAGAGCTGGCTTCCTTTAATAAGCCTGCAAAAGCGATTAAGGACTTCACCGTGGAAGAACTGGCCCTGCGTTCGATATACCCGGATCGCTACGGAGCAACAATCGTATCGCATTATGATCAAAAAAGCGGCCAAACCTGGGTACTCAGTTATCCGTTGCCAGGAACGACTCCCGGGGAAGAACCGCTTTTGACACCGGAAAGTAAGGCCCTTTATATCGGGATGGGCATGTTGCTCTTGTCGGCGATGCTCGTCTTCGGGATTGTGTCCTACTTGTTCGGACAGCGATTTGGCGCACCGATTGTTCACGTATTACGGTGGTTGACCTTTCTGCGTGGGGGGCAGTACGAGGAGCCTGCCAATGCGGATGGTGTTCCGCTAAGCCAAGACAAGCGAGGGAAGAGAAAGCGCAAATACCGTATCTACCAAGATGTAATCGACTCGATGGACTCCTTGTCGCAAACGCTTAACCGCAACGAAAAGCTTCGTCATGAAACGGAGCAATTGAGAAATGAGTGGATAGCGGGCGTTTCCCATGATCTGAAAACGCCGCTGTCCTCTGTCAAAGGGTACGCGCATCTATTAGGAAATGCCGAGTATACGTGGACGGCAGAAGAGGTACATACCTTCGCCAAAATTATTTTGGACAAGTCAGCGTATATGGAAGACTTGATCAACGATTTGGCGTTGACGTATCGATTGAGGAACGGACAAGGTGCTCCTACGGTCGAGCTCGTTGACTTGAATGGTTGTACAGCTGAAGCCATTACGGAAGCAGCAAAACATCCGTTGTACCCAGAAGGCTGCATCCGGTTTACCCCCTCTCCCGAACCTGTTTACATGCTCGTCTACAAGCCTTGGTTTCAGCGTATCGTGGATAATCTGGTTGCCAATGCCTTGATTCACAACGAGAGCGGTACGATTGTGTCCATCAGCGTACAAGCAGTCGGGCCAGCTACAGCTTTGCTTATTTTTAGCGACAATGGTAGCGGGATGGATGAAGAAACAGCAGATCGACTATTTGAGAGGTATTATCGTGGCACAGACACCGAGTCCCGCACGGAAGGCTCTGGTCTAGGGATGGTCATTACAAAGGCATTAGTGGAAGCGTTTGGTGGTTCTATCGAGGTGAAAACAGCTGTCGGGCAGGGGACGACGATTTCGATTACGTGGGAAGCGGAGCAACCGCCTCGGGTTTAATTAGGCTGATAGGGAGAGGAAAAGGCTGCGTTGCGAGGTCAGGGGTGACCAGCAAAGGCAGCCTTTTTCGTTTCAGAGATGATTCTTACACCTTAAACTGTTGAATCGATTCATGCAGCTCGTCCGCCATTTTTGACAAGGAAGCAGCAGAGGACGAGATTTCCTCCATAGAGGCTAATTGTTGTTCAGCGGCGGCGGAAATGTTTTGTGTTCCGAAAGCCGTTGTCTCCGCAGTGGTGGCAATCGCTTCAATGGAATGGACAGCTTGCTCTGCTCCGGTTGTCATGTGATGAGTGGCTGTGGTAACTTGCTGGATTTGACGTGCTACTTCTGTCGTTCCAGACAAAATTTCCTGGAAGGCCTTGCTGGCTTCATGTACGACTTCGATTCCTGCCGAAACCTCAGATGTCGTTGTTTCCATCACGTATACGGCTTTGTTCGTATCGACTTGAATCGCGCTAATGAGGTCTTTAATCTGCTGAGTAGATTTTGCTGATTGCTCGGCCAAGATTCGTACTTCATTGGCGACGACAGCAAATCCACGTCCATGCTCTCCAGCACGAGCCGCTTCAATCGCAGCGTTTAGCGCCAACAGGTTCGTCTGTTCGGCAATGGATGTAATGACCTCAACAATGTTGCTGATTTCTGAAGAGCGGTGACCAAGCATTTTGATTGATTCTGCCAGCTCTTGGACAGTTGTGTTGATGGAATTCATTTGAGCGATGGCACCGACAATTGCTTCATTGCCGTTTGAGACCAGCATATTCGTTGTATCGACTGTCAGGGAGACTTGTTCGGAACTGGACGCAATTTGTTGCAAACTCGAGGACATGTCGTTGATCGTCTTGACCGTACCATCGATCGTTTTGGACTGATCTTCTGCTCCGACGGCGATCTCTTGCATCGTGACGGCAATTTGCTCGGTTGCCTTGCTCGTCTGTTCTGCACTCGCCGTCAGCTCCTCAGAGGTAGAAGCGACATGCAGAGAGCTGACGCGGACACGAGAGATGAGCTCGCGCAAATTCGCTGTCATATGGGTGACGTCATGGACCAATTGTCCGATTTCATCACGGTTTTTTACGACGATGTCTTTCCCGGACAGATCACCACCGGCAATTTCTTTCACGCGCTCGGCAACCAGGGCAATAGGTCTGGAAATGAACCCGGAGGCATACCACGAGACGACGAATCCGACGATCAAGGAGATTCCCAGCACGATCAGCAAATCAGACAGTACACTTTCAGCAGCGGCATTGAAGTCTTCCATGTAGCTGCTGGCGCTTACGATCCATCCCCAGTGAGGGTCTAGCTTGGAATAAGCAATTTTCGGATAGAGAACATCTGGCTCCGCTGGCTTCGACCACTGATAGTATGTAAAGCCGCCACCTTCCTGACCGCGTTTAATCATATCTTGGGTAAAAAAGATACCGTCAGGATCTTTTGCATCCCATTGATTCTTCCCCTCAATGGAAGGAGAGGCGAGCAAGACACCTTTCTCATCCAGAACGAACATGTATCCACTGGCACCCGAATCGACATTTTTGTTAATCGAGCGGGTTCCATCCGACTGTTTGGGGCCGAGGATGTGAAGTTTTACTTGCTCTTGTGCATCTTCTTTGCTGATTTTTCCAGCTTCGACCTGTTTCTGGAGAACATCAATCATTTCAATCGTCAAGTTCACGTTATTTTTTAAGATACGGCTGCCCAAGTCGTCCAAGCTGTAGCTCGCAGAATAATAGCCCTGAATTCCGATGTTAAGGCAAGGAAGTGCCAATAGCAGGAGACATAACAGGACGAGCTTAGTTCGCAGAGAGCTTGAACGGGAGAACTTGGCTGTTTTCATAAAGAACACCTCGTTGATCCATAGTATTTTATCTAGAAAAGAAAACACCAAGATGATTGCCCCTAGACTTACGTCAATTATCGACAATCTGAAAACGTTTTTATAGTGGATTTTTAAAAAATCAACAAAAAATTAGATTAGGAAATAATGCTTCATACATGAGCAGATTCGAAAGCAGTGCAGACCGGCAGGAAGTGGTATGATTAGGAAGATAGAACGCTTACGGATGGAGGCTCTCTCATGAAATTTATCGATAATCAAGGGATTACAGATCCGCGCATTAATTTGGCGATTGAAGAGTACGCCCTGAAGCATTTGCCCAACAGTGAAGACTATTTGCTGTTTTATATCAATGAACCCTCTATTATTATCGGAAAAAACCAAAACACGATTGAGGAGATTAATGCGAATTATGTAGAAGAAAACCATATTCACGTCGTTCGCAGACTGTCTGGCGGTGGTGCTGTTTATCACGATCTGGGCAATCTCAACTTCAGTTTTATAACGAATGATGATGGCGAGTCCTTCCACAATTTCCGCAAATTCACGGCTCCTGTGGTACAAGCCTTGAAAACATTAGGGGTAGAAGCAGAGCTCACAGGACGAAATGACATACAGGTCGGGGAACGGAAAATTTCTGGAAACGCACAGTATTCGACCAAAGGACGCATGTTCAGCCACGGCACGCTGCTTTTTGATTCGGAGATGGAAAACGTCGTGTCTGCTCTCAAGGTAAACGCAGAGAAGATCCAGTCCAAAGGGATCAAATCGATTCGCAGCCGTGTCGCCAACATCTCAGAGTTTTTGGAGACGAAGATGACCATTGAAGAGTTCCGTCTGGCGGTTCTCCGTTCGATTTTTGGAGAAGGAGAGATCGAAGAATACAAGCTGACTGAAAAGGACTG
The DNA here is from genome assembly GCF_055685845.1 of Brevibacillus schisleri. Classification (NCBI taxonomy): domain Bacteria; kingdom Bacillati; phylum Bacillota; class Bacilli; order Caryophanales; family Paenibacillaceae; genus Brevibacillus; species Brevibacillus schisleri. The sequence goes on along the minus strand of NZ_JBVNDM010000001.1, from coordinate 5,301,919 downwards.
GGAGAACATTCACGAGCTTTCCCGTTCCCGTTACCAGACCTGGGAGTGGAACTACGGTAAGTCACCGAAAAGCAATTACCGTCAATCCAAACGTTTCGATATCGGTACCGTGGAGATCCAGCTTGATATTGAAAAGGGCAAAATGAAAGAAGCGAAGATATACGGAGATTTCTTCGGTGTACGTGATATAGCGGAGCTGGAAGCCGTGCTGCGAGATACGCCGTACGATCGCTCCTCAATCAGTGAGAGACTCGCCGACATCAATCTGCAGGAGTTTTTCGGGAATCTGGATCAAGCATCTTTTATCGATCTGTTACTCGTCTAAAAAAAGAACGTCAAAAACCTAACTTTTGTTAGGTTTTTTTCACTTTCCCCTCTGATAGCATTAGTTTGCATGATTTTGTCATACAAAAGAAAAAGAGGGGGTAATACATATGGGCAAACAGCAGCCAAAAGCCAAAACAATCCTAACAGCGGTTGTATCTACGGGTTTTTTGCTTTCTTTTGTCGGCAATGCCTATGCAGCCGTTTCCTATCCGATTAAAGAGATCCAGACAATTGGGACAGCCAGCGTTTCCGTAGCAGAAGAGCAAACGGGTGGGGAAGTACGAGAGGCATCAGAGGAAGTAGAAGTAGAAAAGAACCAGTCATGGGAGTCCTTGCTAGAGACAGAGGGGCACACAGCGACGAATGGATTTATTGCCTATCGATTGGAGAATGCTCCAGACAAGGCACCTGTTGCAAAGAATTTCCGTTTGACGGCCGCCATAGATGATCGAAATCCTACACGGATCAAAATCCAAAACTTTATTTGGCTAGAGAAAGAGCAGCTTGTATTGCTCAGCTTTTCACCGATTCGTGCCACGAAAAAAGAACAGACGGTTTCCCTGCGCTTGCAGTATGACGGTGAAGAAGAAGAATTTGAACCATACGTGATTGCCGAAAAAGGGACAAAAGCAGAGCGGATCGAGCTGGTAGCGGTCGCAGAGGATGCCCAGCTATCTACCAAAGATCGTACGGATAAATCGTTGCCGCTGGTCGCCGTTGCATTCGATGAAAATAACCGTATCGTTATGAAACGGGAGTTGCTCTGGAGCTCTAGCAATAAACGAATTGCGTCCGTCAACATCGAGGGCAAGGTAACAGCCAAGAACGAAGGACTCGTTGAAATTACAGCCAAAATGGACGATGCAGAAGCCGTCTTTGAGATAGCCGTAGATGGAGCCGAGCTGCCTGATTTGCCAGCGCTTTCTGTCAGCGAGACAGTGATAGAAGAAGCAGGGGCAAATGATGGCAGCATCACAGCCAAACAAACGCTCAAGCTATCAAATGGCAAGTTCCTTGGTGAACTATCAGCCGATGATATCGAAGTACATAATCTGCCTGAGGGGCTGGATATTGAGGTCAACCAAGAGAGCGACGACGAGCTCATCATTTTGTTCACGGGACAGGCCAAAAAGCATACCGTCGCGGACACTGTAAAAGAGGTTAGCTTCACGATCGACAAGCGAAGCATCAAACGAGCACAGAAAGATGTCAAAAGTGACAGTTTTTCCATCCGTTTCAGAGACCCCGTCATTGTGATTCCGTCCCCAATCGATCCTCCACCGATCCCGGCTCTGCTAAAGGCGAAGAGAGCTGTTGAAGAGCTGTTTACGGATGGAAAGAAAGAGGAGCTGCGGGAAGGAACGACCCAGAAACAGATCGATGATGCCAAGAAGCTGGTCGAAGGTCTGGATAATAGCGTGCAGGAAAAGCCTGGTCTGCTAGCCGATATCGAGAAGGCACAGGACCAGTATGACGACTTGCTGCTCGTTGAAGCCAAAAAAGCCGTGCGTGACCTGTTCACCGATGCAAATCAGGCAGCACTAAAACCGGAAGTGACACAAAGCACGATCCATGCAGCGAAGGAAAAGGTAGATAAGCTAAAGGATGGTTCGGAGGCAAAGGTATTGCTGTTGGCAGACATCCAAAAAGCACAGGAGTTATTTGATCTAGGGAATAATCTCCCGGAGGAAGTGAAGCGAGCAGTTGAGGGACTTTTTACAACGAATGATATGATCGAACTAAGGCCCAAGGTCACTCAGGAAATGATCGACGCAGCCTATTCCAAGGTTGAGCTTCTGCGTGAAGGTCCAGAAAAAACACATTGGATGTCCTATGTAGAAAAAGCACAAATGTTGTTCAACAATCCACGCGTAGATCGTTTGCCAGATGCAAAGATCGAGCTGCCGATTGCTCCGACTCAGAACCGTCAAGTTACGATTGGCGACAAATGGGAGCCCGCAATGGACAAAAGGGCATTGAGCGAATATCTTGAGGTATCTGTAAAAAACCAGCCTCTCTCGTACAACTATGACAAGCAGTTGGATCGTTTTGTTATCAATGAAAAGGAGTACATCACCGTCGAGGTCGACGAGTCTTTACTGGAAATGACCCATGGAGATTATGGAGTAACGTTTAAGGCCAAACCAGCGGTTACAGAAGATGACAACTCTTATGCAGTGTTCAAGCTGTATCGCGGCCAAGATTTACTGGATACAGAGGAGATCGGTGTCGGGTTTGATGCTACAAACCCACAATTGTCCCCAGACGTTACCGAAGAGGGAACAGCTTATACATTGTCGGCGTCAGAGCCACTACGTAATGACCCAAATCCCAATTTGCGGTTGTTATTCTCACCTTCCGGGAATTTTGACGACAAGAGAGAAGTGACGGGGTATGCCAGATTCCAGGTATCAGGAAACACCATTCACGTAACGTTTCAGGATACGTTCTACACTACGTTCGGGTCCCTCATCACAGAACAGAGCAAGGTTTCCTTTGAGCCAGGCTTCATAAGGGATAAGGCCGGGAACCTCATACAAGGTACAGCAACAGCACCTGTAAAACCCAAGCAATGAGTAAGCCAAGTCCATCGAGGAGGTACGAACATTGCAACTAGAGGAACTGACTGCTAGCACTGCACGGGCGTATAAATCGTTGGTGCACCCAAAGCACATGGAGTGGCTGGACCAGATCAACGGCTCATCTGTTTGGGGATTCGGGGCTTCTAACAACAATCAGCCTGCGGGCATCGTGTTGGGGCGATCCGCTGTAAGCGAAGGACAGGCCAAGATCATCGAGCTTGTGGTAGCAGAGGGGCATCAACGGCGGGGAATGGGCATGAAGCTGTTGTGGCACGCTGAGCAAAAAATGAGAGAACAAGGCATCAGCGATGGACAGTTTGCAGGCTTCATCAAAGCGCAGGATTTTCCATGGCTCTCCAAAATTGCGATCAGGGAAGGCTGGCAGTTGCCAAAGGTAAAAACCTATATGTACACACTCGGCTCGATGCGGATGGGAGAGTGCCAGTGGGTAGAGAAGCTGTCTCTCCCTGAAGGTTTTACCCTCTTTCCATGGAAAGACCTGACCCCAGCAGAGCGTCTGGAAATTGAGCAAGGTGAAGGGCAATGGTACACGTCGCTTTTGTCGCCATTTTTTGAAGAAGGAAAATTCGATCCCGATTACAGTACAGGCTTGCGCTATCAGGGGAAAGTCATTGGCTGGGTGATCGTACAGCGAATGGCCGGGAATCTGCTTTTATACAAAACGATGTTTGTCCAGGAAAAGTATCAGAAGCAGGCAAGAGGAATTACGCTTTTGATGAAAACCATTGAACAGGTGCAGCCAGCGTTTCCTTTTGGCATTTGCTTTATCGAGCATGACAACGAGCCCATGCTGCGGTTCATGGAAAGAAGGTTGGGCCCGACGATTTTGCACCGCAAGCTCTGGATTGAAACAACGAAGGTACTAGTCGGACAATATTCGGATCACTTCTGTTAAACATGTATGCATCACGCAGGGGTAGTGGCGACCATCGATAGAAAAAAGGATAGAGATTCAGGGCTTCCTGAATTTCTATCCTTCCTTTTTTTAGACTACATGGACGGAACTTTTCTTCCACTCGGTTGTTGCTTGGTGACGGAACGGTATTGGAGTTGCTTTCTTTGGAAGTGATTGTTCCCGATCAGGGCCAGGATCACGAGCAAGGTGCCGCACAATTCGTAACGGCTGATCTCATATCCTTGAAACGCCATCATGGCAAAGGTCGTGATTGGAACCAGGTTGATAAACAAAATGCCGTTGAGCGGAGTGAGCAGCTTGATGCCTGCATTCCAGCTCAAAAGAGCAACAAAGCCGGGTAAAAGAACCATGAACGCCATTTCGTATTTGATGGACATCACCGTTTCGAAGGTAGGAACCGGAAGCCATTGAAAGAGTGAGGAGGTCGTGACAATCACGAAATTCACTCCTGTTCCCAATAGACACGTCAACGTGGAGTAGCGAAGCGTAGACCACGTGTTAAAACGTCCGCCGCCGATCGAGTAGACAACCCAACCCACGACACCGATGAAAATGAAGAACAACGGGATCAAATGCTCACTTGCTGTAGTAAAGAAGGTAAGATTGCCATTGGTAATTACAAGGACAGCGCCCACCAAGGCTACGAGAATCGTCGCCAACGTATAGGACGGCGGCAGCCTTCTAGTGGTAATGGACAAAAGTACAATCGAGATCATCGGCATGAGCACTTCCATAATGGACGCGGCAATCGTGCCTGGCTCTCCCATCAAATCCTGCCCGAGAAATACTCCCATATTGTAGACGGTAAACGCCATTGTTCCAAAAAACAGCAGAGACTTCCCGCGCCCCTCAAAACGAAAAGCAGACAAGCCTTCTTTTGCCCAAAGCAAACCGCACAAGATGACCGTTACGAAAAAATAGCGAAGAAATGAGAAGTAAAATGGATCGATCTCTTGCAGTGCGATGTGCGCAACTGGAAACATCGCCCCCCATGACATACTGGCGACCATGCAGAAAATAGACCCCAAAAGTAGTTGCTTGTTCATTATGCGATTTCTCCCTTTTCCTATGTGTTCAAAAAGATGTCTTTTTGAACTTTCTCTTAGTTGCTTAAATGTTGACTTACCACATCATACTGGATGCAAATATGTTAGTATAATGATTGATAATAACTTTATGTATCATTTTCAGTGATGGATGAAAAGAGGGAGAGAAACGTGGAGATCAATGATTTGAAAATATTCCAGATGGTCGCCACATTGGGCAGCGTGAGCAAGACAGCAGCCGAGCTGAGCTACGTTCAGTCGAATGTGACGGCGCGGATCAAGCTGCTGGAAAAAGAGCTGGGGACACCTTTGTTTTATCGCAACAAGCGAGGCATGACCTTAAATACGGAAGGGAAGCGCCTACTCGAATATTCGCGGGAGATCATCGCCAAATTCGAAGAAATGCAAAAGTACTTTCATCGGGCTTCCGAGCCTTCCGGGGTGCTGGAGGTCGGGATGGTCGAGACGATCAATGCCCTTCCGAGGTTGCTATCCTCGTATTGCAGCCAGTATCCGCATGTGGATCTTTCACTGAAGGCGGGCGTGACAGAGCATTTGCTACAAAAAGTATTGGATCTCGCGTTGGATGGAGCGTTCGTGAGTGGACCGATTAACCATCCTTTGATCGAGCAGGAGCAAGTGTTTCAAGAGGAGCTGGTGTTGGTAACGAAAAACAGTTCCTTCACCGCCAGTGATATCACAGGGAAAGCTCTTTTGCTCTACAAAAAGGGCTGCGGGTATCGAGAACGGTTAGAGACTTGGATGAAGGTGGAGGGCTTGATTCCGAAAAAAGTGATGGAGTTCGGAACGTTTGAGACCATTATCGGGGGCGTAGCAGCGGGGATCGGTATTACCATTTTGCCGAAGTCGGCCGTACATCACCTGGTCGAGAGCGGAACGGTTCATATTCATCGCATCCCGGAGCCTTATCATGAGGTGACAACCGTTTTTATTCGTAGAAAAGATTCATTTGTAACGAACACGATGCAAGCGTTTCTGGACGAAATCCGTTTGCAAAAAGCGAAAGCGTAACTGCTGCAATTTACTCCTTCCATTCTTCAGAAAAATATGGTAAATTTCATTTCAGAACAAATGTTCTGTATTTCACTGTGAAGAAGAGGGAGGGAGTAGCTCGATTGATGGACAGGTATACCGAAATTGACGAAGTGATTGCTTATATACATCGGCATTTAGACGAGCCTTTGCCACTTTCCCGGTTGGCGAATCATGTTGCGTATAGTCAGTATCATTTTGCCCGAATTTTTAAAGAAAGAATCGGTCTCCCACCTCTTTATTACGTATCGACTATGCGACTCCAAAGAGCAAAGGATTTACTGCTTCGCACAAACATGAGTGTTCGGGACATTGGTCTGGAAATTGGTCAGCAGAGTATGGGTACGTTCTCTACCCGTTTTACGGAGCGTGTCGGGGTATCGCCTAGCGAATTTCGAGAAACGGCTCAGCTAGCGGAAGACCGACTTCGTTCCTTGCAGCATTTGACAGAGTGGAGTCGGTTACACCCGGCCCCCGAACGACCAATGACCATTGCAGGGACAATCGAGTCCACAGAGCCTTTTCAAGGCGTCATTTTGATTGGATTGTTTGCCAAGCCGATTCCAGAAGGTCTTCCTTTATACGGAACATTGCTGCCCTCGCTAGGCGATTTTTGTTTTATCAATGTCAAGCCGGGCACGTATTACTTGATGGCGACATCTGTTGCCTGGGGCATGCAGGCGATGGATTTTCTCTTACCTTATGAGACCTTGCGCACACGTTCCAAGAAACCAATTATTGTCACACCAACTGCGATCGTCCCTCATCAGCAGGTTACTCTTCATGTGCCTCATCCGGACGACCCTCCCATCTTGATTTCTCTTTCTTTGCTCATGAATAGATTCATTCAGGGGCTTCCTTAAATAAGAGAACAAGAATCCCTTATTTTAAAATGGCGGTCTTACGAATCATGGGACTGCGCCTACTATCACAATAGTCGAACTTCTTTCCGCGAGCAGGATATTGGACGAAAAAGTGAAATGATAACTAGGCGTGAATATCATGCGCAAAAGAAAGGAAAGCAGGGGAAGAGAATGTCAAAGCCTTACAAAAAAGTTTTTTGGGCAGCCGGTTTTGGCTGGATGTTCGATGCCATGGATGTTGCACTTTTATCTTTTATTATGGTGGCATTACGACAGGAATGGGGTTTGACGGGGGAAGAAGCCGGGCTATTAGGGACGGGCAATCTCGTCGGCATGGCGATTGGAGCGATTGCAGGTGGCTATTTGGCTGACCGAATTGGCCGCAAGCCAGTGTTTTTGCTGACCCTGATCTTGTTTGGTTTGGCGAGTTTTGCGAGCGCTTTCGCAACTGGCTTTGCGACCATGCTGCTGTTTCGCTTCCTGATGGGACTCGGTTTGGGTGCCGAGCTGCCAGTAGCCTCGACGCTGGTAAACGAGTTTGCGCCACCGGAGAAGCGAGGAAGTACGGTTGTACTGCTGGAGAGCTTTTGGGCGGTCGGTTGGATCGCCGCAGCCGTCATATCGTATTTCATCATTCCGGACTATGGCTGGCGCGTGGCTGTCATGATCGGGGCGTTACCCATTGTGTACGCCTGGTTCGCTCGGAGGAGTATTCCTGAATCTCCGCAGTTTCAAAAGCAGGCTGAAAAGATTCCGGTTGGAAAGCTGTTGACGTCTCATCGCACAGAGACAATTACGCTGTGGGTCGTCTGGTTTGCAATTGCGTTCTCGTACTACGGCATGTTTCTATGGATGCCATCTGTATTGGTCGACAAAGGCTTTACAATGATCAAAAGCTTCCAGTACGTACTGATCATGACGTTGGCCCAACTGCCAGGTTATTTCGCGGCAGCCTATTTGGTGGAAAAATGGGGACGGAAATGGACGCTGGCGACCTTCCTGTTTATGACTGGTGTGATGGCGTTCGCTTTTGGACAAAGCAGTGGCACCATGGAGCTGTTGGTGACGGGAGCCTTCTTGTCTTTCTTCAATCTGGGTGCTTGGGGTGCTTTGTACGCGTACACGCCGGAAAATTATCCGACACCGCTGCGCGCTACCGGTTCCGGTATGGCATCCGGTGTCGGAAGAATCGGCAGTATTATCGCGCCGTATCTCGTCGGTTACTACTCGTCGCATCATTACAGCTACACGTTCATTTTTAGCGTATTTACAGCGGTTCTGATCTTGGGAGCAATCGTGCTGCTCATGTACGGACGAGAAACAAAAGTCCTTGCTAATTCGGGACCTCGTACAGGCCAAGTATAGCACGCACCTGCTCCATGACCTCACGTTTCAGTTCTTGTGGCTCCAACACTTGAATGTGCGGGCCGAAGCTGAGCACTAGTGAGCATGCTGATGCAAGTGTATGAAATTCAACCTCTGCTTCCATCCAGTCGTCTGTTGCGGCTTGGGTGGAAGCTATTTTTATATAACGCTCCTGTTTTACAGCAGGTAACGTTCCTTTTTTGACGAGTAACCGCGCAGGATAACGTGGGAGGCTGGACTTGAAGTCCATTGTGGATTGTTCCCAATAAGAAGCGAGGTCGAACTCACTTGGGCGGATGAAGCCATCATCTAACAGATGTGCATCCAACAGTCGTGAAATCCGGTACGTCCGCATGTCCTCGTCCACTTGTGCGACCAAATACCAAATGCTGCGCTTGGCGACGAGTCCGAGCGGGCAGACAATTCGCTCTACGGCCACATCCTCGCGCATGTAACGAATGAACAGCTTGCGGGAAAGCCATATGGCATCTTGAACCACTGACAAGAAAGGAAACGTCTCCGTCGATTCGTGCCAACCAGCCCCATCGATATGAAGGAGCTGACGTACGTGGATAGCATCCTGCTGAACCGTTTTTGGCAGCGCGGACAGCAGCTTGAGAAAAGCAGCTTCATAGTTTTCATGCAGCCCGAGATCATTCAACAAGGCAGCAGGGGACGCTACGAGCAGTGATTGCAGCTCATCTATTTTCATTCCGGTCAAATTACTGCGATACCCTTCTGCCAAAGCCCAGCCCCCATCTGCACCGCGCAGCGCATAGACGGGAACACCTGACGCACTCAAAGCTTCCATATCACGATGAACAGTTCTCTCGGACACCTCCAGCCTTTCAGCTAATTGCTTGGATGTCATGCGACCGTGGTTTTGCAAGAGTAACAGGATCGTAAGGAGTCGATCTGCCCGCATAAAAAGCCCTCCTAGAAGTAAGAACAACATTACTTTGATTGTATCGTAACGAATATGACAGCAGTTGTCATATTTACTTCGTTATGCTTCATGTATGAATCGATAAGGAGGCATGACGAATGAAACCATTACAAGGCAAAGTAGCAGTGGTAGCAGGCGGCACAAGAGGAGCAGGACGGGGGATTGCGGTCAGTCTGGGAGAGGCAGGGGCGACGGTATATGTGACGGGACGCACGGTGCGTGGTCAGCACTCTGATATGGCACGACAGGAGACAATTGAAGAGACAGCAGAGCTCGTGACGGCAAGCGGCGGAAACGGGATCGCTGTGCGAGTCGATCATACGCAGGAACAAGAGGTAAAAGCATTCTTTGAGCGAGTAAAGGTGGAGCAAAATGGACAACTCGATCTTTTGGTCAATGACATCTGGGGTGGAGATCCGTTGACTCACTGGGGGACGCCGTTCTGGGAGCAGCCATTGGCAGACGGGCTATTGATGCAAGAACGCGCCATTCGTACGCATATGATTACCAGTCACTATGCGGTTCCACTCATGGTCGCACAGAAAAAAGGGCTGATTATCGAGATCACGGACGGAATCGACTATCGGTACCGCGGCAATCTGTACTACAGCTTGGCAAAAATATCGACGATTCATCTAGCAGTGTCGATGGCAGAGGACCTGCGCCCGCACGGGGTTACCACGTTGGCTTTAACACCGGGATTCCTACGCTCAGAAGCGATGCTCGATCAATTTGGCGTGACAGAAGAGACGTGGAGAGAGGCAGCGAAGCAAGACAAGCATTTCCTCATGTCGGAAACACCTACGTACATCGGTAGAGCGGTGGTTGCGCTGGCTTCGGACCCAGCAGTCGCAGAAAAAACAGGGAAAACGCTCAGTACATGGGGCCTGTCGGACGAGTACCCCTTCACGGATAGAGACGGCAGCCGTCCGCATTGGGGAAATTACGCCGAGGAACAAGGGTTTTACCGCTAGTTTCAGGGAACATACAAAACGGCTCCTCAGATTCATTCGAGGAGCCGTTTCTTAGATTGCATCCAGTACATCCTCTTCCGTAATAGAGGGAATTTCGTCTGACACAAACACGTTCTTATACTCCGTGCCGCTGTCCCCTCCGGTCGCTTTAAATAACTGGTTGGGTGTATTTGGAAACCATCTCACGTGACCAACTTCTTCATCATAACCACCGTTAAGAAACAGAAGATACTCGCCTTCTGGAATTTCAGTCTGATTATGATCCGCAATCGGAGCGATCTCTTTATCTTTATCAGGTTGAAAACCTACGACGCGGTACAGCTTGATCGTATCTCCCGCCTTAATCTGGTGATCGGTGAGGTTTTGAAACACGTTGTCCACGGCTACTTCATACACATAGACTAAGAGGACATCGGTTTTTTCTTCTTTGTATGCTTGGGGAACGGAGCCTTTCAAAATAACCATGGCGTCTTGGGTGATTTCTTCTGTGGATGAAAAAGTTTTCGATAGCGCAAAACCACCTGAGGAGTGTGTGGACTCCTTCGTCGTGCAAGCAGAGCCGATCGCTAAAAGGAAAGCTGAAAGAATGATGACACCAAACCATTTTTTCACGAGACTCTCTCCTCACGTTCAGGCAGCTATGCCAACGGCTGCGTTTTCTTCTTTTTCCCATACCAGCTTTTCACATTGCCATTCAAAATCAGATGAGTGATCACCCCCGCAATCAAGCCCCAGAAAGCAGCGCCGATTCCGCCAATGGAGATGCCGGAAATTGTGACGAGAAACGTAACCAAGGCGCATTCCCGTTCCTTCGCTTCGCTCATCGCCTGTGCGAGGCTGGAACTGAGCGAGGCAAACAGAGCCAAGCCAGCAATGACAGCAATCAATTCTTTGGGCAAAGCAGCGAACACCGAAGCCATCGTAGCGCCAAACATCCCGAAGAGTAAGTAAAAGCCCCCGCAGGCAATTCCGGCAATGTAGCGCTTGGTATGATCCGGATGAGCTTCTTTTCCCGTGCAAATAGCCGCTGTAATTGCTGCCAGATTGATACCTGGTGAACCAAAAGGAGAGAGCAAGAGCGACGCGATGCCAGTTGTCGTTACGAGCGGTCCGGCAGGTGTATCGTACCCGTCTGCTTTTAAAACGCTAATTCCTGGAGCGTTCTGCGAGGCAAGCGCAACGATGCACAATGGAATCCCCAAGCCGATGATCGCATCGAGAGAAAACGTCGGCATCGTAAAGACGGGCTGGACGAGGGACATCTGGACATTGTCCATTTGCAAGCGCCCCAAAAGAAAGGCGACACCTAAGCCGACGAAAAGCGTAAGCACGACAGCATATCGTGGCGACCAGCGTTTTGCGAACAAATAGCAAAAGATCATCGGCAGAGCCAATGCAGGTAGGTGCTGCATGGAAACAAAGACTTCTACGCCAAAAGACAGGAGAATCCCCGCGAGCATGGCGGTCGTAATCGACTGCGGGACGTATTTCATCAAGACGGAAAATAAACCGGAAGCACCGACGAGCGTAATGACCACCGCCGAAAAAATATACGCGCCAATCGCGTCGGGAAAGGAGTATACCGTCAAGCTGGTGACTAACAGAACGGCCCCCGGAGTCGACCAAGCCGTAATGACCGGGGTACGAAACCAGATGCTGAGCACAATGCACGTCAAGCCGCTCCCAATCGAGATGGCCCAAATCCAAGAAGCGAGGACAGCATTGCTGAGTCCTGCACCCTTGGCAGCTTGGAAGACGATCAGTAATGGTCCTGCATAGGAGACCATCGTGGCGATGAGTCCTACAATAACGGCAGATAGAGAGAAGTCAGCAGGGATTTTTTTTAGGGTCGAGAAAGGTTTTTCGGGAACCACGACGTGAATGCCTCCTAGATGCGCCAATGCAGACGTTATGCTTTTTCGTTCAAAATGTAGCGAATCGTCCGTTTGGTGATGTTTAATTTTTTGCTTAAAAGCTGTCTGTTTCCATTCGTTTCGGTCAAGCCCTTTTCGATAATCGTTCGCCCGATCTCGCCTTCGAGCTGTTTAATCCGCTTGATCAAATAATCGAAGTCGATCCCGTCTACAGAGGTGACAAGGCGACTGATCGTATCGACAAAGCGCTCGCATTCGTGATCAATAACGTGCTCGATCCGTTTGGGGACAATCGGCGGCTGCACCTGTATCGTGCGGCTCCGCAAATTCGCTGGCAAATGCTCGGCACGCAGTCGTTCGCATTCGTGCAACGCGATGGTTTGATTGAGTACGTTGATTAGTTGGCGGACATTGCCTGGCCAATCGTAGCGCTGCAAGAGCTCAATGGCATCCTGATCGATTTCACATGGCTCTCCACTGCGCTTTTGCAAGTAGTAGCGCGCGATTGTGGGGATATCCTGAATCCGTTCGCGAAGAGGTGGAATCGACAGCTTGATCCCTTCCAGACGATACAACAGATCACTGCGGAAACGATTCATTTCGACTTCATGCTCCAAATCACGGTTCGTAGCAGAAATAAAGCGAATATTGCTCTGACCGATCTGCTCACCACCGACCCTCATGAATTCTCCCGTCTCCAGCGTACGCAAGAGCTTCACTTGGATAGAAGGGGGAGCCTCCCCGATCTCATCGAGAAACAGCGTTCCGTTATGTGCCAGCTCGAACAAGCCTTTGCGTGATTTGAGCGCTCCGGTAAAAGCCCCCTTTTCATAGCCGAACAGCTCACTTTCCAGTAAGGATTCCGGCACGGCCCCGCAGTTAAAAGCGACAAAAGGCTGCTGGGCGCGATTGCTTGCTCCGTGGAGAAAACGGGCCATCAGCTCCTTGCCGGTACCTGTTTCGCCCTCAATAAGGACGTGGATCGCCTTTTTTGCTAATTTTTTGGCAATTGCGGTCACATTAGCCATCGGACTGTCAGATGAATACACGATACCATATTGGGCGGCTTCTTGGGATAGGTGATCGCTGTGTTTGCTGGAAGGGGAGAGCACCGTGTCGATGACCTGCTCCAGACTGTCCAGATCGTCGAAAGGCTTTTCCAAGTAATCGCGAGCACCCCATTGCATCGCTGTCACAGCCGATTTAATCGTACTGAAGCCCGTCATAATCAAGACTTCACAGGCGGGGAATACGGCCTTGATCTGTTTGAGCAGCGTCAACCCGTCGGCATCTGGCAACTTCAGGTCCACGAGTGCAGCGTGAAAGCCGGTAGAATCCGAGTGAAGCAGCCGTTCCACGTCCTTGCCAGAGTTGGCAACGACGATATCGCAGTCTTTTTTCTTGAGAAAATAGGTGAAAAAGGTAGTCACTTCTGTTTCATCATCCACGATCAAAATCCGTTTTTTCTCCATTGTTGTCCTCCTCGTCAGCTAACAGTGGCAAAAGCATCGTAAACTTGCTGTACTCTCCCTCCACGCTTTCGGCAAACAGCTTCCCGCCGTGAGCTTCTGCAATTCCAAGACTGACGGAAAGTCCAAGACCAGTCCCTTTTGTCCGTTCCTTCGTCGAGAAGAAGGGCTGAAAAATCTGCGAAAGCTGCTCTGCACAAATGCCTGTGCCGTTATCGTACACGGATAAGCCTACGTAAGAGCTATTCTCCTCTTGTACGAGGAAGGAACGGATGACGATGTGTGGAGCTTCCCTGCCTGCCACAGCGTCCCGTGCATTTAACAGGAGATTGATGAGAATTTGCTCGATCTGATGACGACTTCCATGAAACAGCAGAGGAGGCTCGTACATTTCCCGGGTTATGGTCAAGCCGGAAACAGATAGCTGGTAGCCAATTAGCCCAAGTACGTCCTCTACGACCTCGTCAATAGAGGTTGTGGAAAACAAGTACTCTTCCTGCCGCGAGAAGGTGAGCAGGTTTTGAATGATCTTTTTGCAGCGCACCCCGCATTGATAGATGTCTTTCATCAAAGGAGCCTCTGGTGCATCTGCATCTGTCCTCTCGCGCATGAGCAATTGAGAGTTTCCGAGGATAGCTGTGAGCGGACTGTTCAACTCATGGGCAATGCCAGCAGCCATCTCGCCAATCGCCGCCATTTTTGCGGATTGAATCAGTTGGGCTTCGATTTTGATTTTTTCATTCACGTCTTGAAAAAGCAGGCTGTTTTCTACGACGACGCCGACATGGCTGGCGACGAGCTGGATTAATTCGGTTTCGTCCCGATCGACTGGCTGATTTGTTTGGCGTAAAAGCGTCAGAAATCCAAAGGTCTGATTCAGCTGGCTGCGCAGTGGAACAGAGGTGGCGTGATGCTCAGGCAGCACTTCGGCAAGGGTAAGATGAACCTGCCCAGTGAGGACAGGGGCTTCCACAGAAACGGTCTGTGTCAGCGTATGGCATTGCCACTCCGTATCATTCCACTTGGCGAGATAAGAGGAGAGCATGCCTCCCTTCACGATGGTCAGGGCAAAATGCTCAAACACGAGAATTTGCGAGAGCTGGGCGGCGATATAACTGGTTGTTTGTTGCCAGGTGGCGTTGATCTGGATTTGTGTCAGCTGGTTAATGACGGCCAGCTGCTTGTTTTTCTTTTTCATCTCCTCGATCAAATAGACGAGCTCGCTGTAATAGCTTTTTCGCGAGGATTGAATCCCGGTCAATTTTTCTAGAATCTCTTGTTTGGTATGCATGGCGAACCTCCTACAAGGCTTGGCGAAACAGCGTCGCGACATCGTGGACGGTCATGTCGCGGGGATTGGTCGTCATGCACACGTCCAGCACAGCGAGAGAACTGAGCAGGTCGATTTGCTCTGGATGCAGCCCGATGGCCGACAACGATTGGGGCACCTCCAGATCACTTACCAGCTCCTTGACCGCTTTGAGTGTGAGACGAGAGGCGGCATGTGTGCTTAAGCCCGCTGTGTTTTCGCCGAGGCACTCTGCGATTTGCCTGTATTTTTCCGGTGCCGCGATGTAGTTGTACTCGAGCACATGGGGGAGCAGGATGGCATTCACCTCGCCATGTGGAGCGTCGAGGAATCCCCCGAGCTGATGGGACATGGCATGCACAGCACCGAGTATGGCGTTGGAAAAAGCGATTCCGGCTTGAAGACTCGCCATGGCCATCGCTTGCTTGGCCTCTGTATTGTATTGACTGGCGACAGATGGGCGCAAATGCTGGGCGATGAGGCGTATGGCTTGTAGGGAATGCACCTCGGTCAGCGGTGTTGCGGCGAGCGAAATATACGATTCAATGGCATGTGTCAGCACATCTATGCCTGTATTGGCAGTGAGCAGCTTGTCCTTGGTCATCAAGGTTTGCGGATCGATGATAGCAATATCGGGTATGAGCGATTTGGAGATGATTGCCATTTTCACTTTGCGTGCACTGTCCACAATAATAGAAAATTGCGAAACCTCCGAACCGGAGCCCGCTGTCGTCGGTACCATCACCATGGGAGGAAGAGGATGCTGGATATTGTCGACGCCTTCGTATTGGACGATGCTGCCCTCGTTGGTAGCCAACAGCGCGATGGCCTTTGCTGCATCAATAGCACTGCCTCCACCAACACCAAGAATGGCATTACACTCCTTGGCCCGATATTCGGCAATCCCGGCATGAATCTCGTAATCTTTCGGATTGGCTGTCACGTTGGTCCATAGATGGTAGTCGAGCTTTTGCTGCTGCAAGTAAGAGATGATCCGCTCGATCCAGCCTGCGTTTGCGACTCCAGGATCACTAACAAGAAAGACACGAGAAGCTCCCAATCGGCGCAAGCTTTCCCCTACCTGGCCGAGAGACTGGTTCCCGAAAATAATTTCCGGCGTCATGAACTTGGATATTTGCATGTGTTCGCCCCCTTTTTCCACTACGTATGTAATACCGCAGACAAGGAGGAATACCCTTTTTCGGCCAAAAGGTTGGCAAGTGGGGCCGTTTTTTCGGCTCATGTGCCGTAATATCGGCTGCTTGAAAGAAAAGAATCCACGTAATGGTCTTATTTTTGAAGCGCTTTCATTTTGGCATACTGCTTGCAAGTAGTAGGAGGCGGGAAGAACACCTGCCCTTTGCGCACATGCCTGAAGGGGAAAAAAGAGGAGGAAGGTCAAGATGAAAGCAGCAGTAGTCAACGAGTTCCATCAAAAGCTGGAAGTAAAGGAAGTTGCCATTCCAGAGGTCGGACACGGTGAGGTTCTGGTAAAAATCAAGACATGTGGTGTCTGCCATACGGACCTGCATGCGGCACACGGGGATTGGCCTGTGAAGCCAAAGCTGCCTTTGATTCCTGGGCATGAGGGCGTAGGTGTTGTCGAAAAGCTGGGGGAAGGCGTAACCTCGCTGAAAATTGGTGATCGGGTAGGCATTCCGTGGTTATTCTCCGCTTGCGGCGAATGCGACTACTGCCTGACAGGGTGGGAGACACTGTGCATGCAGCAGTTAAATGGGGGCTATTCCGCAGACGGTGCTTATGCCGAATATTGTGTAGCGCCTGCTGCTTACGTGGCACGCATTCCTGACGAGCTGGGTGATGTGGAAGCAGCGCCGATCCTGTGCGCAGGGGTAACTACGTATAAAGCATTGAAGGTAGCAAACGTGAAGCCGGGTGAATGGGTAGCGATCTACGGCATCGGTGGCTTGGGGCATGTGGCTCTCCAATATGCCAAGGCGATGGGCTACAACGTCGTAGCTGTCGATATTCACAAGGAGAAGCTGGACTTGGCAAAAGAACTAGGGGCAGATGTGACAGTAAACGGCAGTGAAGTAGATCCGGTACAAGCCATTCAAGAGCAGGTGGGCGGTGTCCACGGTGCGATCAGCGTGGCCGTTACCAAGAAGGCGTTTGAACAAGCCTACAAATCCGTTCGACGCGGCGGCTCTCTCGTCGTTGTTGGCTTACCGAATGCAGAGCTGCCCATCCCGATTTTTGACACGGTGTTGAATGGCGTGACGGTGAAAGGCTCCATCGTGGGGACGCGCAAGGATATGCAAGAAGCACTTGATTTTGCGGCACGTGGCAAGGTTCGCGCGATCATCGAGACGCAACCGCTTGATCAGATCAACGATGTATTGGAGCGTTTGGAAAAAGGTCAAATCAATGGTCGGGTTGTTTTGACGATGGAGTAATCGAAGGATAGGTGAAGCTGTTGTCGGGCTATGCTTTTCGTAAGCATGGGCTGGGCGACAGCTTTTTATTTGTATGAAGGATAGCCAACAATGGGTAATCACTAAAGAAGCAAAATAATAAATGAATAAGTGAAGTGAAGCAACGTAGTACGGCTATTTCATAAGGCTAATTATGGCCAAGGGATAGCCTTTCATTTTTTGTTAGCAACCTACAAAATTTGTAAAAAAAGACCTATGTAAAAACGTGGATATATAATCTATAATTTATATGTTATGTAAAAAATAGGGATAATGGAGGCGTTTTTTTGAAGAAGTACATAAGAATATTTTTAGCTTTCGTTCTATTATTAACAGGTTCAGTCCCAATAAGCTATCTTCCAAATGCGGTGCAAAGAGTGTCTGCGTCTAGTTTACAAGAGGTGAATCTCTCAAGTTCTGATGAAGAGAAGGTTGATCAAAAAGTAAAATCATTATTCGCATCTCATGAAAAAGTGGAATTACGAGTCGGGGAATCGACAAACGTTCGTATCTTTAGTGACTCCTATAGCAACAGTAGTGATGTTACTCAAGAGGTTTCTTGGAACCCCAAAAAGAAAGATGTTGTATCTATTAAAAACGGAGAGTTTACTGCAACAGCTATTGGTTCAACGTTGGTAACTGTTCAGTATGGAGAACAAGAATTAAAAATTCCAGTTCAAGTATCACCTAACCCAGAGAATCTTGAGATTAAGGCAAGTGAAAATGAAGGAAGCGTCTTTTTGAGTTGGGAAAATGCGGATGATGCTATTTATACAGTGAAGCGGGGAGTAAATAAGCGAAAGTACGAAGTTATTGCAAGTGATCTAAAGAAGCACACTTATCTAATGGAGATACCGTTGTTTCAAAGCCAGTAAAAATCAAAATGAAAAAAGGACAGAATGACTTTACATTAGAAACTGATTCTACTAGCCTTGACCTTCAAGTCGGTGAATCCAAATCAGTAGAAATAATTGCAAAGTTTACAGATGGTACGACTAGAGATGTAAGCATCAAGATAAAATGGAAAGTCGAAGATGAGAGTATTGTTTCGATAACCAACGAAAAGATAGAAGCAATGAATGCAGGGAAAACGAGGATCATCGGCTTTTACAATCAAAAAGAAATCCTACTGGAAGTATCGGTTGGTACCGATGAATCCTGCGCGGCAATAGAGAAACCTAAGATGATTCCTTGTAAAAGGAGCAACATACTCCACATATCCTTTCGTTATTGAAATTTCCATACAAGGATACATTAGTCTCTTTTTTTATTTCCTGTTTTTTGTAATACGGCTGTATCAAGTAATGGAAATTATTATGTGTCTTCATTAAACTGCAAGTTTAAATACTCTTGTACATTAGGCCCATTAGGATTAGCTAATACTGTTTGAATCCATGCTTCCCTCTCAAAGCACAGTACGCGAAGGTCCCAAACACAAGCAATTAACCCTGTAGGTGTTACGTACGTAAACTCTTCTGGATTATCATGAGGTGCAACGTAAACTTGATGATGTAATTCATTTTCGTCAGACCACCAATCAATAAATATAAAGCTTGCACCGCGCCCATCATGAACCCCTATAAAGCCAACACCATAACGATTTTCAGTTATTGCAGGTCTGGGAAGACACTCACAAGCAAGTAATTTCGCTCTTTCAATTATGTTTGATCTAGGAAACTCACCTTGATATGTTATTCCATATATTTTTAACGTCCAACCTGAATGATCCCAAAGTTCAAGAAATCGAATGGGTCTCTGTTTATAACTTTCTTCAATTTTAATCATGAATATCACCTCGTAATAAGTCTTTTTTAGAATTAGAAGAACCCCTTCAGATTCCGTATAATCACGATGATAGATAAAATGAAGCAAACCAATGCAGGAATGATCGTTACAACAGATTGGTTTGCCCGAAAAATATGGGCGTGAATAGCGCCTAACATGAGAATTACAAACAGTACACCTGCCCCAGCAGCCAAATATCGATTCCAGGCACCCAAAATCATTGCTATACCTCCAATGAGTTCAAGAAATCCAATTACAGACATAAACCATAACGGATATTGGTAGTGTTGCCAATGCTCAACCTGGAATGGTATGCGCAAGAGTTTTATAACACCGCCTGTTAAAATAAAAACAGCTAGAATTACCTGTATGACAGTAGTTATCATTTAACCCCCACTCCTTTCAACTATCTTGTATAGTGGTATCTCCGTTTGCAAGCATCCCATATAACAAAAGATTGACTACTTGTAACGCTAGACTTTCTGGCCCCTTAATCCCAGATAACAAAAGGGAAAGTGTTAGACGTTCCACAATTCCAACTATGCACTCCGCTACGGTTTCCATCGCCAATTCAGAACGAAAATGGCCCATTTGTTGTTCTGCTCGCAAATTATCTATAAGCAGAGAAGTTAGCTCTTCCTTGATTTGATCCGACTTTGGGGCCAGAAAAAGCCCGATACGAGTTAAATTTGGAGTTGCAGCTAGAAAACGGAAAATCGTCTCTAGTGTCATCAACAACTGCTTTGGAACATCGTGTGTCTCTACCGTGGGTGTAAAGCGACTTTTTTGTACTAACATTCGCAGGCGGGTACGAAACTCGTTTACTAACTCGTCAAAGATGGCTTCCTTGTTTGAAAAGTAGAGATAGAAAGAAGGTTGAGTCAATCCAGCCCGTGTAACAATAGTACTAACTTTTGTCTCATGAAACCCTCGGTTTGCGAATTCATCCGCCGCAATGGTAAGCAATCGCATTCGGCTTTCCTTACCTTTCATCCCTTTTACTAGTGTCATGTCCATATCATCTCCTGAAATACTGAAAATAACAGTATTTGATATTACTTAAAAATAACGTTACTTGAAAGTAATGTTTTTCTTTGGTAATATCTCATAGATGATACTTCGTTGTCAATATGATTAATTAGAAGATAATTTACTTTTTTTGGTAGTTGGAGTTGTTGTGATCATATAAAGTTTCTAATCAATTATGATCGGAATATTAAAAAAGTTGAGAAATTAAAATAATTACGAATCACCTTAATAGGAGGAGTAGTCAAGGTCAATAACAATCATCATACAGGCAGCTTTATTGACGGTTGCTCCGTCTTGCTTTACCTTAAAGTGAATTGCGTCTAAGAAGAAAAAGTATAAACCAATTGCAAGGGACGATTTTGCTACTCTTTTATCATCGGGTCGACCTTATTCGTTACATTGCAAATGAGTGTTGGTGAGACGTCGACGCTGTAGGAACGGTATTCTTGCTATACCCATTGCGGCTGTTGGTTAGAGGACTCGATTTCAGCCTCCAGCATTTCTTGGATCGTGTCTGCAAATAGATCCTTTAACGCTGACTGTACGTTGTCCACTGACTTCATGTTTTTCTCTTTAATCCACTGATTGATCTGCTCTTTTGACATTATAAAAACCTCCCGACCTTTCTAATCTAATTGTAGTTAAGAGGTTGAGAGTTTTATTTACATTATCGTATCGCTAGAATGATATATAATCGGGCAGAAATGTGAAAGAATGTACTGAATAAGCCGAGTTCCGGATCAAAACCTCCAGCTTGCAAACCGCTTCCAGCAACAGGCTGTATTCCGTATGAACATGTAGGTGTACAAAGTCCGGATCCGGCTGCTCTCCTATAATGGCGACCTCTACATAACAGGAATGTTAGTTCCATCGTGACGAGTTCGGGAGACAGCTGTCTACGGAAAGGATTTTAGGGGGGAGATTGTTCCCTGAATGCAAAGAGCACCAACTTATGGAGGAGGGTGCTCTTACTAACCGTAGTCGTTTAACGGGGAAGAGAGGAATACAGCTTATCCAAGTAAGCGACGGCTGCTTGCTCGGCATCTTCTTTTTGTTTGATTCCGCTGACCATTTTTATAAAAATGTGATAATATGACATGGTTTTTCAAAGGGAATTAAATGAAAAACAATAATTACTTGACCCAACGATTCTTAAGAGAATCAAGGAGGTTTATAGAAAAGTGAAGATAAAATTAATGACTTTGATTACATTCTTAACATTATCACTCTTTTCATCGTCAGCTACTGCCACAACATTTTCAGACGTACCTAATGATCATTGGGCAAAAGGAACTATTGAAAGAGCAGTAAATCAAGGGATCATAAAAGGATATCCGGGTAACCGCTTTGAACCAGATGAACATGTATCTGTTGCCGCATTTTTTACCATGTTGTCCAGAGCTTATCAAGTTCAGATTACGCCTAACAATAAGAAATTAGAACATTGGGCAGACTCGATTTATGAAGCCATCGAAAAATATCAATATCCTTATTCAAAATTACAGCAAAAGTATATAAATCGTTGGGGATCTAAGTTTCTCTATAGGGATCGGCCGATCACCAGAACTGAAGTAGCAGAAATCATTGCGGGGGCAGATGGGGTGAACTATCGCGGAGATTTTGCAATTCATTATATTCTCAGCCAAGGCTACGCAAGCGGAAAACTCAACGGGCAAACGAGCATATTATCCTATCAAGGCAAGAGTTTCTTAACCAGAGCAGAAGCGGTAGCATTTATTGAGAAGTTAAAAACCAAGGGCTTAAAAGAACTTCGGGTTCGTCCTCAACAACCAAGTGATCCAAAGAAATTGCCACCATTACCTAATAATCAGTTCCCTGATCCAAAGGAAGGGGTTCTTCACGAAGTGTTGATGAATTATCCAGGGTATTATGTTGAACCACTCCATCCAAATGTCAATTCCATGTTTAGGGCTATTCAGCGAGAGATTATCCCTGCTGAAAAAAATGGAGATGATGCAAAGCTCGAACTACTCATCCTTTTTGAAGATCTTACGGAGTTTGGTGACGATTTTCATGGTTTTAAGAATGAAGAAGACGTGCGCCTTGGTGGTCTTTCTTCAATTGTTATCTCTGATTTCGAAAACGACAACGCGGTTCTGATTGCCATAGATACCTTCCGTCAACTTGATATCGAACCCCCTCCTCGTTTTCTCGAAATCATCAAGGAGGTAATGACATTCAAACAGAAAAAAGTAGTTCCGTATGACGGAGGGCAATTTATCATAGTCTATCAAGGAAGTCAGTTAACGATTTCTTTGCAGAAGAAATGAATACAAAAATTTCTGTTTCGGATAAATATACGTTAGTTCAATTAAAACAACGGTAGTCTAAGACTGATATGCTCCCCATACGGTAGACAGGCGAAATAATAAAAAGCTTGCTATTGTGAGGGGAGCTTTTTCATGTCTAGAGGTAAATATAATGCTTTCGAGAAACTCGCCATTCTCGAAGAAGTATCAAATGGGGAAATTGGTTTCCTGGCAGCTGCGAAGAAATATGAGATTAACAAGACGACTTTAATGAAATGGCAGCGTCGTGTGTTTGGCAAAATAAAAGTACACACTTTGGCAACCGAAAAGTGCAGACCATTTCCGAACATGAAAAAAGCCTTGCCAGCTAACTAAACAACCCCCTACTCTTCTATTTGCGGAACAGATAGGAGAGGGATGAAAGGAATGCTGGCAATGGCTCAACAATACTATATCAAATACTTGCGGGACGTAAAAGATCAATCGATCTCCCAGATAGCAGAACAAACTGGTGTTAACTGGAGAACAGCAAAGAAATATGCAGATTGTTCGGACTGGAACAAAGAAGAGTGTCCTCTTCGAGGAAAATTCCCTATTATGGAAGCTTATCGTGAGCAAGTGGATACTTGGCTTATGGAAGATCAAACCCGCCCCAAAAAGCAGAGGCACACGGCAAAACGTATCTATGATCGCCTTGTTTCCGAATTTGGCTTTGCAGGATCAGATCGTACCGTACGGTACTATGTTGCCAAGCGGAAGTTAGAACTGCAAATCGAAAAATCGGAACCTTATATTCGTTTAAAACATCCAGGTGGAGAAGCTCAGGCGGACTTTGGAACATTTCAAGCAATTATTGGCGGTGAACTGGTAGAGCGGAAAATGTTGATCCTCTCCTACCCTTACAGCAACGCGGCATTTGTTTTTGTTACTCCGAAGGAGAACACCGAGTGTTTCTTGGAAGGGTTACGGCGGTTATTTGAGATGAGCGGCGGAGTGCCTAATCGAATCTGGTTTGACAATCTTTCAGCGGCAGTTGTATCTGTAGGAACCGATGGAAAGAGAAAGCTTACAGACGAATTTCAACGATTTGCTCTTCACTATCGCTTCCAGCCTGTATTTTGTAATCCAGCTCAGGGAAACGAAAAAGGACATGTTGAGAATAAAGTTGGTTATGCACGAAGAAATTGGTGTGTTCCATTACCTGTAGCCAATGATTTGGAACAACTACAGTATGTTATCAATCAGCAAGCCTTTGAGGATTTGAAAAGACTCCATTATGCGAAGGGAGTCTTACAGCAAGAGCTTTGGGAGCGAGAGAAAATCAAGCTTTTGGAACTTCCTCTCGTACCTTACGAGGCTTTCCGTTTAGAATCCGTAAAAGCCAATGGATACGGTGAAGTTCTCGTTGATCAAAAAACGTTAAAGGTTCCATCTATCCGTTCTCACGAACGAGTATGGCTGAAGTATTGGTGGAACAAAGTAGACGTACTAAATGACAGCTATGAAGTCCTCATTTCACTACCAAGGGGATATATAGACGAGCCGATCCCAATTGATCTGCAAACGCTGTTGGAGCCACTTTATAATAGGCCGAAGGCTCTCGATTACAGTTCTGTCCTTGCTTTGCTTCCCAGCCAAACAAAAGCTTTTCTTCAATCTGTGGAAGGAAAAAGTCGCAAAGCAAGAATCGGCTGGATCATTCGAATGCTAAGAACATACCAAATTGAGGAGATCGAAAGATGCCTTACGCAAGAAAAGCAGGATGATGTGAGTCGATTGGAGCATGTTCTGTACCGTTTACGTCATCCAGAGATAATCCCAACACCTATGAAAGACAATCGAACACCGTCTGTTTTCGTTGGGTATCAGCCAGATCTTTCGAGATATGATCAACTTCAACGGACGGAGGTACGAAAATGAGAGAAGAATTACGTCAACTATGCAAGCAGATGAGATTAGCACATGTCATGAATATCTATGATCAAGTACCGTTTGAACACCCAACTCAGTTTCTTCATGCGGTTCTATCAGCGGAACGAAGTTCCCGTGAGCAGGGAAAAATCCGACGATTGTTACAGAAAGCAAGATTTACGCAAATAAAGACTTTTGAAGGGTACTCTTTCGAGTCGGTTTCGCTACCTGAGAGTGTAACGATTGAGGAATTGAAGAGAGGCTCGTTTGTAGAACGAAAGGAAAATGTTATTTTGCTGGGTGCCGTAGGCACAGGAAAGACGCATCTGGCCACGGCAATTGGTGTAGAGGCGTGTAAACAGGGGAAAAATGTGAGGTTTTATCGGGTTGCAGAGTTGGTTTCCATTTTGCAAACCAAGTTTCATGCTGGCAATCTACCGAGATTTCAGAAGGAATTAATGGATGCTGATTTACTAATCTTAGATGAGTTAGGATTTGTTCCGTTTCACAAGGATGGTGCTGACCTACTTTTCCATCTAATCTCAGAATGTTATGAGCGAATCAGTGTCATTGTTACCTCGAATTTGGAATTCAGCCAATGGAATACGGTTTTCGGAGATAACCGTTTAACCGCTGCCTTGATTGACCGTCTTGTGCATCATGCTCACATCGTAGCTTTCACAGGAGAGAGTTATCGCCTTCGGCATGCTCTTTCCCACCGTTAATAATAAAAATTTAGCCTGGCAAGGCTATGCACAAAATGGCTGCCGAACTCTGCACTTTTTACTTGCCAAATACAAGCGTCGGTACAAGATGTATGGATTTGAAGGGTTAGAGCGTCGTACGCATCTTCAACGCTATAGTGCTGAGCTTAAGCTCCGAGCGGTAATGGATTACCTTGAGGGGGGATTGTCTCAGTACCAGATCATCGATAAATACAAGATTGCTAGCACGAGACAGCTTTTTAATTGGATCAACAAGTATAATGGTCATAGCAGCTTAAAAGCCTATAAAGGGGGAGCAAAAGCTATGACAAAGGGTCGCTCTACGACTTGGCAAGAACGGATTGAGATTGTGCAGTATTGTCTGGCACATGAGCATAATTACCAAAAGACAGCTGAACATTTTCAGGTCTCCTACCAGCAAGCATACCAATGGGTGAAGAAGTTCGAAGATGGCGGTCAGGATGCGTTAAAGGATGGACGAGGGAGAAAGAAAACTCCGGAGGAGTTAACAGAGACCGATCAACAGAAACTCAAGATGAAGAAGATGGAGTACGAAATTGAGCGACTTCGGGCGGAAAATGCATTCTTAAAAAAGTTAGAGGAGCTAGAAAGAAGGCGACGCTAAATCAGACACGATAGGAAACAATTTACCTTGCCATCCAAGCGCTTCAAAAGGATGCATCAATTGGCGTTCAACTCCTATGTAAAATTGCAGGAATTGCACGCTCAAGCTATTACAAGTGGCTAAATCGCAAACCCAGTGCTCGAGAGATGGAGAATGAGAAGTTTACCCAGGTGATGATGACCATCTATGAGAAAGTGGAGCACACCTTTGGATACCGTCAATTAACCTTGCATATGCGAAAACAAACCAGAAAAACCATTAACCATAAGCGCGTAGAACTGTTAATGAAGGTAATGGGAATCCAGTCTGTTATCCGGAGAAAGAAAAAGAAGTACACAAACGCTACACCGCAGCAAGTGGCGGAAAACCTACTAAACCGTAAATTCCACGCTGATGCACCGAACGAAAAGTGGCTCACCGATGTAACGGAATTCAAGTACGGTAACGGCCAGAAAGCGTATTTAAGTGCTATTCTGGACCTTCATGATAAGTCAATCATCGCCTATGTATTAGGGCGTTCCAATAACAATCCACTTGTATTCCAGACGTTGAAACGGGCCTTGCAGGCAGCACCAGGAAGCAGCCCCATGCTTCATAGCGACCGAGGCTACCAATACACTTCCTTGGGATTTAAGAAACTTTTGGATGACAACAACATAATCCAGAGCATGTCCCGTGTGGGACGATGTATCGATAAAGGCCCAATGGAATCTTTTTGGGGGACCCTCAAATGTGAGGAGTACTATTTGCACACGTACCATACTTTTGAGGAGCTTGAGAGAGATATTGAGGCCTATATCCACTTTTACAATTACGAACGATTACAAGCAAAACTAAACGGCCTCAGTCCGATGGAGTTCAGGACCAAGGCCGCCTAAATTTTTATTATTTGTACTGTCTACTTGACGGGGTGCAGTTCATAATTATTGCCTTTATTTTTTATTGTCATCCTACCTAAAACAAAACAAAAATATATCAACGGCTTCACCGTTATAAGTCTATCAATAATATCTATGATTATATCTGCTCACGTTGTCATTTATCAAGCTATCATTGCCGATGAGATTGGATTAGGCGGAGATAGAGGTTCTATGTTTATGTTCTTAGTAATTGGAGCTTTCGGTTTACTTAATCCTTTTATTTATCTTTTTAGACAGGGAGATTAATGGACATCAAGAAGGTTATTGAAATGAATTAAAGCTTTTCTTAACGAACTAAGGCGGCATAGTTCATTAAGAGTTTACAAAATGATTAAACTATTTTATGACCTTCAGCTTCCCGATTATCTTTCTCAAAGTAATGACGTCTGATAAGTCAAACCATTCGACAGTACAACTTAAAAGAATTCACATCACATTCAGTAAACCAAATTGCTCGATTCGCATAAAGGCTTCATCCACTCAAATTTGGATGGAAGCCTTTTATGTTGCCAAGTATAGGTATGATCGATCTATTTTTTCTTCCTTCACTCTATTAAAAAGTGTAATCTATTTAAAAAATGATTCAAATCGATTATATCATTCGTGGTTTAATGTGCTATCATATCCATAAAAAGGAATCATCAGGAGGGTGTATTTGCTGTGATTTCAGAGGGAAAGACCTTTGGGGGCATATTACGAGTATATCGAAATAGAGCAAACTTAACACTGACTGAGTTATCAGAAAGAACAGGTGTAGCTTCTGGAACCATTAGTAAGATAGAATCTGATGCCTTTACTTTACCAAATATGCAGCATGTAATGAAGCTGGCAAAAGCACTAGATATTCCACTTTATACAGCGATCGTACCCTATTTATATAAAATTAAGCGCGAAGCGACACTTCGGTCTCTATTAGAGGCTGTGATGCAAGAGAAGAATGTGGTTCTTACCAACAAAGTAGCTTTGCAATTGCTAAATTGTCCCAAAAGCAATACATTTCTTTCTTTAGACTATCTGTATCAAAGCGCGGGAATGGAAGGGAATGAAGAACTGCGCTTGGCTCTTTATGACGTGATTTGTGATTACTCACGTGAGCACGGAATTCCTTTATATCTGGCAAGATCGCTTTTCCAACGATACATGATTCGACGTGAAAATCTAAGCCAATTAGATCAAACCTATGTAGAAGGCAAGGAGCTATTACACTACACGTCCTATCTGCATATCAATGAGCGAATTTTGACCTACTATAAATTTTCCTTCCATGCATTGCGTCTTGGATTCTATTCAGATTGTATTCATCTGTGTAAACAAGGACTTGAAATCGACCATAGTCAGAGTGAGCAAAAAGCAGCAGCGATTCTTGCGATCATCATTTCCTATTTTGAGTTGGAGGACTACACATTAGGACATTTTTATCTGGAGAGATACGAAATGTTCGATTATCCCGAGGTACATAAACATGCCAGACATATTCGGGGGAAACTATACGGAAAGACAGGGAAATTTGATAAAGCCATTCCGGTATTACAAGAGTGTCTTGCGCAACAAGCACAGGATGAAAAAATTGTGATTGCGAATGATTTGCTAGAGATTTATATCCAGGTAGGAGAAGAAGAGAAAATCCGTGAACTATTTTTGGCAGAAGCATCGATCTTGCCAGAGAATTTAACTACTCCGAATCAATACAATCAAATGGGACTGTATTTCCGAACAAAGGGCACCTTTTACATTCAAAAAGACGAAGCAGACTTAGGAATCGATAGTCTTGTGGAGAGCGTGAATTACTATCGCGCAATCAATGAGATAAAACAAGCAGATAAGAGTCTGAGCGTACTTTTTGAATTCTATGTGTCAAAGAAAAAAAATCTTCCTTTTGGTATACTCCATAAATTGGTAAACGTGTATAATGGAAGTAATCATAGATCCAAACAGGAGGTATAGGTCATGAAGAAATGGATATTGTCTTTGTGTATGTTAACCGCCTTCATTACAATGCCGGTTTTAGTAGAACAACCAGCCAAGCAATCTAATCTGATTATACAATATGGCTGGCCGGAGCCTTGGTAATCATCTTTTTTCTCTGACAGTAGAAACATAAGCAACATACTGAACCATACAATCAATGCCCTCCAATTGGAGGGCATTTCTTATACGCAAAAAGGTGACTTCGGAAGACAACATTTTCACTTGAGTAATTCGTTATAATTAATTATAACTAGTTATATGTAGTTATAATTGGTTTGGAGGTAGCGGATGCAGATGGTGACGATGACGATGGTTAATTCGCAAAAATTATGGATGGTGGTTAAGCGGATGGAGCCTCATTTGATCCGCAATCAAGCCAATATGGAGAAGCTTTTGAAAATGCTCATGATCCACGATGTTTCGAGCGGCGATATCAAAGAGCTTTGGAGCGAGTTCGAAAGCAATGAGACGTATGAAGCGAAGGTCGCTCATGCCATTATTCGTCTGAGCGACCAAATCGAAATGGAACGAAGTTGAAATCAAAATGTAAATGACTACCATACGCTGTGTCCCATACGGACTGGCTATGGTAGTTTTTTTATGCTTTCGCACACAATGGGCGCATATGCCATAGGCTGGTGGTAGCTTTTTTGCTGAGGTGATACACATGAGACGCCCGGATAATCAGCCAGATTTTATCGGTGCCCTCCTAAGTATGTTTCTTGGAGTCGTCCTATCATTCGAGGCCTATCGTCTGGAGGCATTTTCGACGTCCTTGTACGTAGGGGATCACACGTTGCCTGCTATTCTCGGCTTACTGTTTTTCATGCTCGGGGGTGTGCTGCTGGTCCAATCATTCCGCGCGACAGAGGAAGCCTCTTCGCCAAATCCCGGACCGCTTTTTCCTGGAAAAAGGCTGCGCCTGCTGCTTTGCTTTTTATTCCTGTTGCTGTATGTCTGGCTGCTCGGCGCGATCGGCTACACAATGGCGACGCTCTTTGTCTCCTTTGTCTTTTTTATATTGATCGGCAGCTATCGGTGGCGTACGTCCATCGTGTACTCCGTCCTTTTGACAGGGGGGCTGTATGTGGTGTTCATCTACTCGCTGCATATCACGCTGCCTGGAGGCGATTGGTTTTAGAGCAAGCATGATAAGGAGGTGCTGATCATCGAGACGTTCCAATTACTACTGGCTGGTTTTGCTTCAGCCCTCACGCCGGAGCATCTGCTTATGGCAGCACTTGGCGCTCTTATTGGCACCTTTGTAGGCGTGTTGCCCGGTCTTGGTCCCACTTCTGCCATCGCGATTCTGCTTCCGGTGACAGCCGTACTGGAGCCGACACAAGGGATGATCATGCTGGCAGGGATTTATTACGGTGCCATGTACGGCGGTTCGACGACTGCCATTCTGCTCAATATCCCGGGGGAGCTATCGTCAGTCCCCACGTGTTTGGATGGCTATCCGCTCGCGAAAAAAGGGAGAGGTGGGCCGGCATTGGGGATATCCGCACTGGCTTCGTTTGGTGCAGGGGTACTGGGGGTAATCGGCCTCGTCTTTTTCGCTCCGATTCTGGCAGATCAAGCCTTAAAATTCGGACCGCCTGAATACTTTGCGCTGATGATTTTGGCTCTCACGCTGATGGTCAGTCTATCAGGAGGATCATTGGTCAAATCGTTTTTGATGGGGGCATTCGGCTATACGCTCGCTCTAGTTGGACTGGGACCCTCTTCGGGCATGCCGCGCTTTGATTACGGCGTCTCGGCATTGGTCGGCGGTTTTGACATGATTAGCATCATTATCGGGTTGTTTGCGATTACGGAAGTCCTCAAAGGGATCGATGAAAAACACACAGCTACCCTGCTTGGCAAGCCAGGGAGTGTCTACCCGAAAAAGGAAGACTTGAGAGTAAGTGCTGGGCCTATGCTGAGGGGCGGGATTATCGGCTTTTTTCTTGGATTGCTGCCAGGCTGTTCGGCTGCGATCACGTCGTTTTTGGCGTACGATATGGAGAAAAAGCTATCGAGGCATCCCGAGAAGTTTGGTCAGGGAGCGATCGAAGGGGTGGCGGCACCAGAGGCAGCGAATAATGCGACGAGCAGTGCGGGCTTCATCCCGCTGTTTTCGCTCGGGATTCCTTCCTCACCGCCGCTGGCGATTTTGTTGGCAGGCTTGATGATCTATGGATTGACGCCAGGCCCTGTTTTGTTTGAACAAAATGCGAGCTTCGTCTGGACGGTCATCGCTTCGATGTTCGTGGGCAATGCGATGCTTCTTGTGCTGAACCTCCCGATGGTATGGGTGTGGGTCAAACTAACGAGAGTACCATATGGCATCATGGCTCCGATCATCCTGATGTTCTGCACGATTGGGGCATACAGTGTGCGCAACAGCATGTTTGATGTGTGGGTAGCGTTTCTGTTTGGCGGACTTGGGTATGTTTTCTCCAAATATAAATGGCCAGTTGTTCCGCTGGTGTTGTGCTTCATTCTGGGACCTCTTCTGGAAGAATCCTTCATTCAAACGATGGCGATGGGCGCGGGTGATCTCAGCATTATTTTGTTTCGGCCTCTATCGTTGACCATCTTGCTGGCAGCTGGAGCACTCTTGATCATCTCCATGATGCTGAACCGCCGGACACAGCAACGGCTGAAAGAAGAGCGAGACCGGGGAGTAGATGTCGCGTAGGGAGGAAGAGTCATTGAAAGGGTATAAACAATGGGCAGCTGTCATCTTGTCGTTACTTTTGGCGGCAGCCGTTAGCGCATGTGGAAATCAAGGTGCAGCCGAGTCGGCTTATCCATCGAAGCAGGTGGAGTATATCGTGCCGTATTCTGCCGGGGGCGGAGTTGATCTCGTGGCCAGAGCGGCAGCAGATTATTTGAGCAAGGAATGGGGGCAGCCCATCGTCGTCGTCAACAAGGCGGGAGGTGGTGGGGCGGTAGGAGCGGAGTATGCTTTGAAGCAAGCCAAAAACGATGGTTACACAGCACTTGCTGTCAATGTATCCAATACAACGATGCTCGCTGCCGGGATGAAAACACCGCCGATTACAAACGAGGATCAAGTCTATACAGCCAGGATTGGCAAAGGGACGCTTGCTTTTGCTGTGAAAGTCGACGCACCTTGGAAAGATTTCGCTGAATTTTCCGCGTGGGTTCGTGCGAATCCGGAGCAGTTAACATGGACTTCTGTAGGGCCAGCAGGTTTTTCCGCTTTTGGGGTAGCAGAGTGGTTGGATGTGATTGGGGCTGACTTCGCCAAGACGAGAATGATCGTGACGAAAGGCGCATCTGACTCCGTCCCGAAAGTCGCTGGAGGGCACGCGATTTTGGCGGTGCATACAGTGGGGGAGATCATGCCGATGCTGCAAGCAGGCAAGGTCAAAATCCTCGCCGTATCCGGTGACACGCGAAGTCCATTCCTACCTGACGTTCCTACAGCGGAGGAGCAAGGCGTTCAAGGCTTGTCGGTTTTCTGGTGGACGGGAGTGTCGTTTGCCAAAGGAACGCCAGCGTCGATTATCCGCAAATGGGAAGAAGCGATTGCCAAGATGGAAAAGGACCCAGCCTTTTTGCAAAAGCTGAGAGAAATCCATGTGGAGCCGGCATATGCGGTAAGTGAAGCATTTACGAAGGAAACACAGGCAGAAACAACATACTACTTAGAATTGGCGACCAGGAAGGGCATTCGAAAATAAGGGCGACAAAAGAACTAAGGGAGAATGGCCTGTAGCTGTTCTCCCTTTTCCATCTATCTATTTAGGTATCCGTTTTTCGTACCTGAATTTATAAAAACCATTTGTTGCGTTCGGTTCAGTCTCGCCGACCTTTTTGTAACCGCATTTCTCGTAGAAATGTTGGTTGCGCACCGCTTCATAGCCTGTATCGAGCGTCCACTTTTTGATGTGTGGATACGCGGCCTCCATGAACTGCATGGTTTGGCTTCCGATACGCAGGTTTTGCTTATCAGGATCGACATAAATGATCCCCAGCTCCAAATGCTCATGGTCGACTGGAATGAGGCAAAAACCGCCTACGATCTGGTCATCCAGCAAGATCGTATAGTAATGGGCCTTTTGCATGAACAAAATATGCTGGTCAGGCTGGTCATGTCCGGCAGGGCCCTCTCCGTACTTTTGGACGTCCTCTGCGAAGCAGCGAGTGGCAATTTGGGTGAGTTGCTCCGCGTTCGCGGGGACAGCCTTTTTGAAAAAAACCATAGGACTCATGAGATCATCTCCAGTTCGTCTGACTACTTCGAAATTGGTGTATGAATGATTAGTAAAATTCTCCTATATAGCAGACGGATGAACCCACAGAATGGTTACCTATTTATTTTAGGCATGAAGCTTTCTAACGGTCCTCTCTCGAACCAATGTCCGGTTTTTACCCATGTTTTAACCAGCGAGATAAAGCAATATTCCGGTCACAAATAAAAACAAGTGGATAAGCACAATTGTCCTTTGCCCGGACACAGCTGTCTCACACCTGTCTGGATTTGAGAAGGTGCAGACTGCTTGTCGCTTCGGAAAAACCACGTGCGACAAGGGGGAGCTCGGTTGGTATCCAACTTGCAGAGCTTTTTTCTGAATGCGGATGCAATAGCAGAGGAAGGGAGAGAATGGCTTGGATATGCGGGAAGTGGTTGCCATTGTAACGGGTGGTGCTTCCGGTTTGGGAGAAGCCGCTGTGAGGAATGTAGTTCAACACGGAGGAAAAGTAGCCATTCTTGATTTGACGGTGGAGAAGGGGCAAGCGCTGGCGAATGAGTTGGGGCGCGAGAATGCTTTGTTCGTGCATACCGATGTCATGAGTGAGGCGAGTGTAAGGGAGGCCATTGATCAGGCTGCTGGCACATTCGGTACGATTCACGCCGTGGTCAACTGTGCGGGGATTGGTTTGGTACAAAAAACGCTGTCGCGAAGCGGTCCACATCCACTGGAATCCTTTAGCAAAGTCATTTCAGTCAATCTGATCGGTACTTTTAATGTTATTCGGTTGGCGGTGGAGCAAATGGCAGGAAACGAGCCGAACCAACAGGGGGAGCGGGGTGTCATCATCAATACCGCATCGGTGGCGGCTTTTGAAGGACAGGTGGGGCAGGTTGCCTATAGCGCCTCCAAAGGCGGAATTGTAAGCATGACCCTGCCGCTAGCAAGAGATTTAGCTTGGTATGGCATACGCGTTATGGCGATTGCTCCAGGGCTATTTGACACGCCGATGTTCGATCAGCTCCCGCGCTCTGAAAAAGCTGCGTTGGGTGCGACTGTTCCTTTTCCCGCTCGCATGGGTGACCCGAAAGAATACGCGATGCTCGTGAACAGCATCCTCACCAATCCGATGTTGAATGGAGAAACGATCCGGCTGGATGGGGCAATCAGGATGGCACCGAAATAGAGGGGGCGTGTTGACAGGAAAATAGTTAGGTGCCATACTATATCCATGACAAACCATTCAAACGGAAGAAAACAAGAAGATGCGATCCCATCGCTAGTTCAATCGCAACGCCAGATTGACCGGTATGGACTCGATGTTGATGCACAAGCTATACTCGTCGCCGCCAGGCTGATGGAGGCAGGAGCCAAGCTAGGGCATGCGGCCGAAATACATTTTGCCAGATTCGGCTTATCAACGGGACGATATCGGTTGTTGGCAGACCTTGAAGATAACGGAGGGGAAGTACTGCCGTCACAATTGGCAGAGCATCTGGGTGTAACACGTGCAACTGTTACCGGTCTGATCGAGATCCTCGAGCGCGACGGCCTAGTCTCACGACGAGCGAGTGCAAAAGATGGCAGGCAAAAATCGGTCATGTTAACGGAGCTCGGGGCTAGTAAGCTGCGTGAAATGGCGCCTGAGCACTTTGCGAGATTGGAAGCGATGGTCGGATTGCTCAATACTCAGGAGCGCAGTGTGTTTCTCGACCTGCTAGGCCGCGTGACACAAGGCATCTCGGCACTGACAGAAGAATAGTAAGCAGTAAAGCGGGCTAGGCAGCTAGCCCATTTTCACTCTTATATAGTTAGGTTCCTAATTACTTATTCAGAACAAGGGAAAGGAGGTGAAAAACATGCATGATCCTGCAAAATCGGGAGGTGTTTATCCGATCAAGAGGGCAAGTCCCGAGCGGAAATTGTTTGTTTTATGGCGAGAGGTCGTCATGGCTTATTTGTCTCCTGCAATCATGGCGAGCATTGGAGGATGGATGACCGCTGACAAAGGGCTGCAAATAGGAGCATTGACTACGATTGGCGGAACATCTGCATTGATTGCCGCACTGCTTGGACGATGGTTACAGAGCCAAGGTATACATAAACGTTGGGTCACCCACACGCCTCATTTGGCGCTGGTAGCGGTTATGGGGATGACAATGGCGGTGATCGGTCTGTTGGCAGCATGGCTAACAACGGAGTTACTCGTCATCGTTGCTCCCGGTGAATCGTTAGCTTGGCTAAGCCGTGTCTGGATCGACTTCCCGCTATCAGCGATAATCGCCAGCACGTTAATCACATGGCGGTGGCGTAGTGCCATCAGCCATGACCAATAGAAATGGAATCAGTTACGGAGGAGAGATAGATAATGATCGTAGTTATGGGAGCGACAGGAACCATAGGACGTGCACTTTTGAAACGATTGATAGAGCTTGGTGTCCCAACTCGGGCATTGAGCAGAACACCGGAAAAACTTCAGATGCTAATGGGAGAACGGGCAGAATCTACGGTGGAAGTCGCAGCAGCGGAAGCTTCTGACCCTGAATCATTGCGCACAGCATTCACAGGTGCGAATCAGCTTTTCCTTTCCCTTTCAAACAGTCCCGATCAGGTCGAGCTGGAAACAGCGATGATTCGCATAGCAGCTGAGGCTGGAATCCAACACATTGTGAAAATATCCAGTCCAGCCTACGACGAAAAGGCGCCAGTCGCCGTAGCGAGATGGCACCAGGAAATCGAGAGAACTTTATTAGAATCAGGTATGAAAAATACGGTGCTTCGACCGTACGCCTTTATGCAGAATTTGCTCCGTTTCGCACCGACAATTCAGACGCAACATGTTTTCTTCGGTGCGATGGGCGAAACAGCCTGCAACTTTATCGATTGCCGGGATATCGCCGATGTTGCCGCAGAGGCATTGACCCATCCCGAAAAAGCAGGTCGTGTATACACACTGACGGGTTCTGAGGTTTTCAGCTATTCGCAAATTGCGAGCAAGCTGTCCGAGCTGCTTGACCGCCCGATAACGTACATCAACAAGGATAGCGAAGCACTCCGACGTGATCTGATGGAGTACGGAAACATGCCGGAGTGGCTCGCCAGTCATGTCGTTGAAATTCAAGCTATGTCAGTAGCGATCCCGGAAAAGCCGACAGACGATGTATGGCGTGTCCTCGGCAGAGAACCTCGCAAGCTGGACGCTTTTCTGCAAGAACATAGTGAAAAATTCCGTTAATCAACAGGGCTATTTTCTAACAGCGAAATTTCTTGGGCTTTCAGAAGAGCCTGAGTGCGATTGGTGACACCGAGCTTGCCATATATCCGATGCAAATACACCTTGACGGTCCCAAGCGTATTCCCTAGCTCATCGGCGATCATCTTGTTAGATGCTCCTTCGGCCAGCATGGAAAGGATAATCATTTCTTTTCCAGTTAGCGGCTCGATCAAAGGAGCTTTTCTTTTCTCCATTTTCTTAGGGAAAAGAGATAGCAGCTGATTGACGTACGCAGCCGATACGGACGGACCTGGCTGTTGGGATCGTTTTTTCAAGCGTAGCTGGTAATCGTGCAAGAGGTGAGACATCGCCGTACCTTCGTCCAGAAAGCTTCGGACGTAGCAGTTGTTTCCGCCAATCAAGAGTGCTTCGTGGAGGAAAGCCAGTGCTTCTTTTTTGTTGCCGCACTGTTGGTGGGCGAGCGCTTGCAGAATGGCGATGTCTACTTGGCTGATCAACAGCTCCTCGCGAATACTGGATGGCTTTAGGACCGTTAAAATACGCAAGGCTTCCTGTTCCTGCTGCTGGGCGAGAAGCAAACGGACATAGGTCAAAACCTCTAATTCTCTCTGAATGCTAGGCTGATTCAAAATGGAAGGGGGAAGCTTGGACAACTCCGTTTTCGCCAAAGCAATGTCCCCTTCCTGGATCGCGATGTGTGCGAGAAATGCTTGTAATGGGTTTAACCAATACGAAGCACCCCAGCTTGTGATCGTCTCCCGTGTCTCTGAAATGATTTTTCGTGCCGCAACAAAATTCCCCTCCACTAGCTTGTGCTTGGAGGAAGTCAGCGCATAGGGGACGAGCAGGCCAGGTATTTTGTTATGCAGTGCGACGAAACGAACTCGCTGGAGATGATCGAGGCTTTCTTCCAGCCTGTTTTCCTCATACAGGCCCTCCGCCAACGCCTGAATGGTGTACAGGTTGATCAAAGAATCCTTCCAGCCATGAGCTTCGAGTATGCTGGAAAAATGCTTACCGACAGCCTCTGTTTGATCGGACAGCATCCCTTTTAACCCGAATCGCGTACGGCGAATAAACGGCTCAGTCGTGTTGTAATTAAAATGGTAAAACAACGGACTCTCTGGCAGCTCACCACTTAACTGTGAGGAACTGGCAATCCAGCTCTCAAAATCTCCGGTTGCAAACACTAGATTCGCTCGAACAAAAAACAGCCCGCTCAAAAACTGTTGATGCTCCGTCGAGTCTTCCAGGCTCGCAGCGCTTTGCTCCAATTGGGTGAGGGCAAGCTCTGCCCGATCCGTAAAACCGCAAGCAACCAAGAGGAACACATAGATCAGGCGAAAAAGTGGTGAGAAATGGTTCGCGTGATCAGGGATGCTGTCCAGCGTTCTGAGAAAGCTGGAAAACTCGCCGCGTTGGAGCAGTACTGGAATATGTTGCGCAAGGAAGCTTGCAGCCAGCGTGTAATCGGCAGCGGCAATCGCATGATCGATCGCTTCGTCCATCATTCCACGCTCCGCATAGCTCTCACTGGCTAGCCGATGCAACTCGCGTGCTTCTCCGGGAGCGGTCTGCTCCAATTGACTGCGCAAAAAATCGGCAAACAAGTGATGATACCGATACCATGTCCCATAATCATCCAGCGGAATTAAAAAAATGTTTTGACGGTGCAAGCGGGTCAGCATTTGTTGGCACTGGGGCAGGCCGGTCAGAGCGTGGCACACGTGAGCGTCCATTCTCGCTAGCACAGAGGTTTTGAGCAAGAAGCTGAGCTCCTCTTCCGGAAGTCGCATGATTACCTCATGAAACAAATACTCCGAAATATTGCGATGAGAGCCTTTAAATCCGGCAAAAAATTGATCGTGATTCTCCGTATTCACCAGTGAAATAGCTGCGAGCTGCAAGGCGGCGATCCAGCCCTCCGTACTCTTCACCAGCTGTTCAATTTGTGTTTCGGTCAGAGGTAAATCGTGAACCTGCCGGTAAAAGCTATCCGTCTCCTGATGACTGAAAAGAAATTGTCCTGCCTCAATATGACATACTTCATGGCGTACGTTCCATTTGACTGTAGAAAAAGGCAACGTGTTGCGACTGGCGATGTACAGATGGACGTGACTCGGGAGATATTCCAAAAAATAAGCCAAGCTGTTGTGAATCGTCTCATCCGAGATTACGTGATAGTCATCGAGAATGATAGCAAGTGGCTGTGTCGTAGCAGCGAGTTCATTGAGCAGAGAATCGATGAAGGTAAAGATCGAGGTATGACTGGTTGCCTTCATGGCTGGTTCCATTCGCTCGGAGAGTTCAGCGAAGCCAGATTCAGACAGCGTAAATACGATGTATCTCCAAAAGCGAATCAGGTCATTATCCATCTCATCGAGTGAGAGCCATACGGTGGAACCGCCGTACTGATGAGCCCATTGACTGAGCAAGGTCGTTTTTCCGTAACCGGCTGGGGCGTATAATGTGGTTAGTCGGCATTGTAGACCAGCGTCCATTTTTTGCAGCAGTCGGCTCCTGTGAACGCTATTCGACCGAACGGCGGGCATAGCTGTTTTCGTTTTCAGCATAATGGAATGATGGAGCATGTTTATACCGTCCTATGTATTAGAATTTTATGTGTCCATTATACTTGTAATCGGCAAAATCGACATTTGGAAAAATGAGGAATATTTTGACTTGGGGAGCAGGCCCCAAACCGCCATCTTTTGCATGCCCGTCACTTTTCGGCGAGAAATTTCCACGGAAGCCAGACATGCTTCAACAGGCTTCACATCCCGCCGCTTCTAGAATGGAAGCAAAAAAGAGAAGTGGGCGAAAGAGGCATGAAGATGAGACGATGGAAACACGCTGTAATGGTGGTAGCTACATGGATGCTCTGTGTTGCGATGGGAACGGAATCTTCTGGCGCAGTCGGGGCGAGCAGCGAAGGGGAGTTGCAGGAGCAGGATTCCATTCAGGTAGCGTTTGTCGGGGATATGATTTTCGATAAGAGCGTCGGGAATCAGATCGGACGGTACGGCGTAGATTATCCGTTTCAAAAAACCGCCGATTTTCTCAAGCAGGCAGACCTGACGATTGGCAATCTGGAGACACCAGTCAGTACGCGGGGACGTCAGGAGAAAAAGGAATATACCTATCGTGCGAAGCCAGAGTCGTTGCAGGGGCTCGTGAACGCGGGCATCGAAGTGGTCAACCTGGCGAATAATCACTCGCTGGATTACGGAATGGACGCGCTCACTGACACGATGGAGCATCTGAAAAAGGCAAAGATCGGTTACGTGGGGGCAGGGAAAAACGAGGAAGAAGCATTCGCTCCCTACATCCAAACGATCAAGGGAAAACGCGTGGCAATCATCGGGATCAGCCGTGTTCTTCCAAATGAGCGTTGGTATGCGAGAAAAAACAAGCCAGGCCTCGCACATGCCTACTCGTATGAGCCAATGCTGTCCCATGTTAAAAAGGCAGTGGCGGAGTCAGACATTACGATTGCGGTTATGCACTGGAATCAGGAATATAAGGATTACCCAGAACCATATGCGCGTGAGATGGCGAAAAAGCTGATCGACAGCGGTGTGGATGCCATTGTCGGGTCGCACAGCCATTCGATTATGGGCGTTGAGTTTTATAAAAAGGCGCCAATCTACTACAGTGTAGGGAATTTTGTGTTTACCACCTCGCGCAATCCGAAAGGTCGCGAAGCCATGATGGTCCAACTGACCTTTTCAAAAGACGGGAGCAAGAGCCGCGTAATCCCTGTGAAGCTCACGAACGGTCAGCCTGCTCCCATGGACGAGAAAAACAAACAGAGGATCATCGACAAGCTCAACCGCATTTCCTATGGGGCGAGCATATCCGAGAAAGGGGAAGTAACCGAGTCTAAGCCTCAATAGCGAGTCGTCGCATCATTTCTCTACGTGGGAAACTAGTGGTTATGCATATGGGAGAAATGGGCAGAATGGAGACGTATATCATCACGAAAGGGAGTGATTGTCAGTGCAAGCTGTCACTACGTTTTTCATGTTCCACGGACAAGCGGAAGAAGCGATGAAGTTTTACACTTCTATTTTTGATCGCTCCGAAATCAGGCAGGTATTGCATCACGAGAATGGACAAGTCCTGCACGCTACTTTCACCTTAAAAGACCAGACCTTTATGTGTATCGACAATACGAACGGTGACTCTCATGCTTTTACTCCGGCGATTTCGTTGTTTGTGGACTGTGATACGGAGGAAGAGGTTGATCGGGTTTTTGGACAGCTTTCCGCAGATGGACAAATACTCATGCCGCTCGGACAATATCCATTCAGCGAAAAATTCGGATGGGTTCAAGATCGTTACGGATTATCTTGGCAGATTCATTTACCGAAAAGATGATATTGAAAAGCCGGTACACCTCTTGGTACCGGCACTTTTTATGTTTATAAACGTTGCTGTAGTGGGGGGAAGAAGCGAATTTCCAGTCTACGCTTCGGCCTACGCCCAGCAAGGGTATACACTGTCCGCTTCGGAAAAAATGGCGGGAGCGCTTCAAACGTAGAAGTTTCGAGGAGGTAGTTCATAGGTGAAGCTGAAAACCCCCGCCATTTTTTCCGAAGCTAAGATGGGCTCCAGAGGCGCTTGGACTGGAAATGCGCTTCTTCCGGCGTAGCTATTCGTTAAATCATTGAAAGTGGTTCTAAGATGTTTTATTTTCAACCGAATTTTCTTTCAGAAGCTTCCCGGTGTTAACTTGCAAAACGTTTTAAAAACACGCATGAATCCACAGCTGTACGAAAGTCCTGTCACATGTTTGGAAGGAGACCGCCCGAACGAAGAGAGGATACAGGCGACTGGAAAACATGTGGCAGGGCTTCTCCCGACCACAACTGATGGAATATATCTTTTTTCTACATCGTCATCAACTGATGAAAACTATGACGATAGCTCCACAGCAAATACCCTTCCAAAATCGCTACAATCAGCCCCATTGTGAGCATGTCGGGATCGACAAACAGGTGAAACGTCAAGATGTTGACAGCAAGGGGAGCAGTGGCGGTTAGGGCCAGTGGGACGAAGCGGTTGGTCAGGAACAGCAATCCACAGATGATTTCGACGGTTTTGACCAAGACGAGCAAGTACCCCTGCAGAAGCTTCATAGCAGCAGGACTGGTTGGAAAGATAGACTCGAATCCAAACAAGACCATGTACCCATTCACACCTGCTCCAAGCAAAATCAATCCAAGGATAATACGGGCGAATACGGGCAAAGTCCGTGTCATCAGGCATCACTTCCTAGTGGTGGAATAGGGATGATGAAGTCTTCGAGGAAAGTATAACTCTGCTTTGACCACCTGGTCAATATGCGTTATGATAGGGAAAAGAAGAACGGAGAGAAGGTGGCGGACATAAAAGGAATCTGGCAAGACGAAACGCTGGAGCCGAACAAGCGAAAGCTGTTG
The DNA here is from genome assembly GCF_055685845.1 of Brevibacillus schisleri. Classification (NCBI taxonomy): domain Bacteria; kingdom Bacillati; phylum Bacillota; class Bacilli; order Caryophanales; family Paenibacillaceae; genus Brevibacillus; species Brevibacillus schisleri. Next base: position 5,260,616 of record NZ_JBVNDM010000001.1, on the reverse strand, counting down.
GATGCGGCTCTTGTTGAATTTTCCGCGAAAGGCTATGAACGAGGCTCCACCAATCAAATCGTCCAGAACGCAGGCGTATCAAAGGGGATGCTGTTCCACTTTTTCGGGAATAAAAAGGGACTGTTTCTGGCGATTGTCGATGCTTGTATCGAGCGTTTTTTTGCCTATATACAGGCGCGAATGGAAGCGGCGCCGCAAGACTTTTTTGCACGATTTCTTCATGTCAACCAAGCGAAAATGGCCCTCTTTGCCGAGGAACCAGCTATTTATCAAATGGCAGTTGCGACCTTTTTCGATTATCCCGAGGAATGCCGGGCTGAGATTGAAGACAGAGAGGCCCAGTTTCATGCGCGATATCTTCCCTTATTTCTGGATCAAGTAGATACGTCATTGATCAAACCGCAGTTCGATCCAGAGAAGGCACTGCATTTTTTGCTGTCGGCTGTAGAGGCATTGACGCAAAAGTACGTCCGCGAAAACTACGACGCCAACGACAAAGGCTTTGCACATGTCCAATCCTTTTTTGCGGAATTAGAATCGTACATGGATATGATGAAGGTAGGACTGTACAAACAATCAGACAGTGGAGCGTAAAGGGGGAAACATAATGGATGAGAAATGGACGCGCCTGGTACATAACATGAACCCATCAGCCAATCTCCTCCGTGCATGGGAGCTAAAAGGAGGGATTTCTGCACAGGTCACCGCGCTAGAAATGGAGACTGCTGAAGGCAAGAAGAAAAAAGTAGTTGTCCGCGAGCACGGTCAGGCTGACCTCAAGCGAAATCCGCAGATCGCATCAGATGAATTCAAACTTTTGCAAATACTGAAGTCCGCTGGCTTGCCGACTCCAACGCCCTATCATCTCGAAGCATCCAGCGATAAGTTTCCCACACCGTGCCTTGTCATCGAATTCATAGAAGGACAGACAGTTGCTGCACCAGCCGACTTGTCCAGCTTTCTGCAACAAGCAGCTATCGTGTTGACTCGCATCCATTCGGTAGACGCTTTTAGGCTGGCGGGCACTTATTTGCCGAAACAAGAAGAAGCGATAACGGAAAAGCTCCACAAAAAACCTGCGATCCTGGACAAGTCATTGGATGAGGGACTCATTCGCAAAGTGCTGGAGTCCGTTTGGCCGCTGCCCCAAGCGAATGCAGCATCGCTTTTGCATGGCGATTTCTGGCCGGGAAATACGATGTGGAAGGAAGAAAAACTGGCTGCTGTCATCGATTGGGAGGATGCTGCGATCGGCGACCCCTTATCTGATCTCGGAAATGCCAGACTGGAGATTTTGTGGGCATTTGGAGTGGAGGCCATGAAGGATTTTACCCTTTGCTATCAATCTGGCAGCAAGAGACTCGATTATACCCAGCTTCCGTACTGGGATTTGTGTGCTGCACTGCGGCCAGCCTCGAATCTATCTGATTGGGGATTGGAAAAGAGTATGGAGAAAACCATGCGGGAGCGACATTCTCTATTCGTGATGCAGGCGTGTGAAAAACTAGGCATTCCGTATAAAAGACATGCCACTTATGAGAGCCTCGAATAATCGGGGCTTTTTTTTGTCTGGAAAAAAATGTTGACCGTTCAGGTGTAGATACCTATAATCTAATTCATAGTAAACACGTAGGAATTATAAGTTATTATCTTTTGATCCGACCGGACCACCGGAGGAACGGTTTCACTGAGTGAGTGCATATGAAGGAGGATCACCATGAAAAAAAGGCTTTCGCAAATCATTTCAACTTTACTGCTAGGGACGCTCCTGGTCACAGGGTGCAGCTCAGAAGGCAGCGCGCCAGCTACCTCGACACAAACGGCAGCTCCGTCGGCAGATGCAACAGCACCTGCTGTCAGCAAGGTGCAAGACATAAAAGATGGCATCAATTTGGCTACGGATTTATCCAAGCTACCGGAAGCAGCAGCCAAAAGGACCGATACATTCATTGCGGGACTGACAGAGCCGGGCGGCGTGTTTAACCCGTTTTTTTACCACAACGGCTACGATGGCAACGTCACCTCAGCCATTTTCGAATCACTGGTGGATGTCGATGCGACAGGAAAGCCAGTACCCAAGCTCGCGGAAAAATGGGATGTATCACCTGACCAGCTCACGTATACGTTCCACCTGAGACCGAATCTGAAATTCAGCGATGGTTCACCGCTGACGGCAGAGGATGTAGCCTTTACACTGACAATTCTGCACGACAAAACGTACGACGGCGAAACGGACATTTTCGTAGCAAGTATCAAGGGTGGTCGTGAATACAAGGAAGGAAAAGCGAACACCATCGAAGGGATCAAGGTGATTGATCCACAGACGATCCAGATCACGACGGAAAAAGTGAACGCCAAATCTCTCGTCCTGTTAGGCGGGCAGGTGCTCTCCAAGTCGTACTACGGCAAGGAGTACAAACCAGGCAATCTGGAGCATCTTCGCACCTTACACGGCAAGCCATTGGGAGCTGGACCTTACAAATTCGAGGCGTACATTCCTGGTCAAGAAGTCCGCTATCTCGCAAACGAGCACTATTACAAGGGCAAGCCGCAGGTTGAGCACTTTATCTACAAGACGACAGAGGGCGACGCTCTACAGTTTATCCAGACAGGGGAAATGGATTACAACTCCTTTACCGTCAACTCGGATAACATCGAGCAGCTGCAAGAGCTGGGATATGTGAATATCAATCTGTACACATCCAGCGCTTATTCGTACATCAAGTTCAATCATTCCAAGCCATTTTTCAAAGACAAGCGCGTCCGCCAAGCCTTCATCTACGGACTGGATCGCCAAAAGATTTTGGATCTGACCTACCAAGGATACGCGCAAGTCGCCAATGTACCGATTAGCCCTGTTTCGTGGGCCTATACGGAGGATGTCAATCCGTACGCCTACAATCCGGAAAAGGCGAAGCAGCTCCTGGATGAAGCGGGCTGGAAGCCTGGCGCGGACGGAATCCGTGAAAAAGACGGACAAAAGCTGATCGTGCATTACTACACGACAAAAGGAAAGCTGGGAGAAGTTCTGATCCCGATTGCCAAAGAAAACTACAAAGAGCTGGGCATCCAGTTTGAAGCAGAAATGATGGACTACAACGCCGTATTGGCACGGACTGAAAAAGGGGATCACGACCTCGCTTCGTTCTCAACCACGATGCTGATCGATCCAGATGACGGTGTAGACGCCTTCTCGACGAAAAAGGGCAAGAGCGGATTTACCGGAACGAATGGCTACTCCAATGCCAAAGTAGACGAATTGCTGGAAGCAGGTCTATCTACGCTGGACATCGAGAAGCGCAAAGCAATCTACAAAGACCTGTACAAAGAGTTGAGCGATGACCCACCGTACGTCCTCCTCGGCTACCGCAAAATTTTGTCTGCGCACAACGGCAAGATCAAGGGCTTGGAGCCGAATCCGTTCACGGGCATTTCGACCAGCCTGCCTGGCATCAAAATCGAGTAACAAGTTCGAGTAACTGACTCACGAATGTTGTGCCCGGCCCTGGGGCTGGGCTTTCTTTTTTCCCCAAGCATGAAAGGAGGCAAACGATGACGTCCTACTTCCTGAAAAGGGTCTTTTACATGGCATTGACGCTCTTCGGCGCATCCATTTTGATTTTTTTCCTGTATGCCCTAACGCCCGGTGATTTCGTCGATACGAGTCCCAAGCTGACAGCCGAACGAAAGCTGGAGTTAAAAGCGATGTACGGGCTGGATAAGCCTGTCGTCGAACGGTATTTCATCTGGATGAAAAACGCCCTCCAAGGCGATTTTGGTTATTCCCTGCAATACCAACAGCCGGTGATGTCGCTGCTAAACGATTACATCTGGAATTCGTTTTTGCTGGCGATTACCTCCACTTTTTTTACATGGCTAATCGCGATCTCAATCGGAGTTCTGTCAGCTGCAAGGCAGCATTCCTGGTTCGATGCGCTCGTGACGATCGGTGTTTTTGCTGCGATGTCGCTGCCTGTCTTTTTCGTTGGGCTGCTGTTTATCAAGTTATTTGCCGTCGATGCCAAGCTGTTTCCGGCAGGGGGCATGATGATGATCGGCAGCAAGGAAACAGGGCTCACCTATGCGTGGGACGTGGTTCAGCATATGTTTTTGCCTGTGACGGTGCTGACTTTGCTGAGTGTGGGGACGCTGACTCGCTATTTCCGCACGAACATGCTGGAGGTCATTCAACAAGACTTCGTGCGCACGGCCCGGGCAAAAGGGCTGAAGGAAAAAGTCGTTCTGCACAAGCACGCGCTGCGCAATGCGCTACTGCCTGCCATTACACTGCTAGGCTTTGAGCTACCAGCATTGTTCGGTGGGGCAATCATCACGGAAAAAATCTTTAACTGGCCTGGTGTCGGACAGTTGTACATGCAGGCGTTTTCTGTACGGGACTACCCGCTCTTGATGGGCTTTACGATGTTCCTGGCGATTCTCACCGTCATCGGAAACTTATCTGCTGATTTGCTGTACAGAGTGGCTGACCCGCGGGTTCGGTTGAAATAGGAGGGAAAACGATGGCATCAACGGTAAGTGAAGTAGCGGAGGTGACGAGATCGGAGCAGGTAGCGTTGCGTTCGTCCTTGTGGCACGAGGCGTTTTTGCGACTGAAAAAGAAGCGTCTGGCCATGGTTGGACTTGTGTTTTTACTTGTCATGGCAGTGGTGTGTTTCATCGGTCCGTTTTTTTCTCCGTACGCATCCGGCAAGATTAATACGGCTATGATCAATAAGCCGCCGAGCTTCTCCCATTGGATCGGGACGGACAGCTTGGGCAGAGACATTTTGACGCGATTGATGCAGGCTGGCCGAATCTCATTGACAGTTGGTATCGCTTCTATGGTGCTCTCCGTTTCCATTGGCGCCCTCCTCGGTGCGCTGGCTGGCTTTTACCGCGGGTGGGTCGATCAAGTGATCATGCGCGTAGCAGATGTGCTCATGACCATTCCTGGTCTACCGCTCTTGTTTATTATGGGCGCAGTCCTCTCCGAGTGGAAAATCCCGACCGACTACCGCATTTACATCGTCATGGTCATGCTGAGCTTGATCGGCTGGCCTGGCTTGGCACGAATGGTCCGCAGCCAGATGCTCACCCTGCGTGAAAGTGAATTCATGCAAGCAGCAGAAGTCCTCGGTCTGCGCGACAGACGCAAGCTGTTCTTCCATTTGCTGCCCAATCTGACACCGCTCTTGATTGTCGTTGCCACCTTGAACGTCGGTGGTGCGATCCTAAGCGAATCCGTATTATCGTACTTCGGCCTCGGAGTCGTCCCGCCAACGCCGACATGGGGCAATATGATGGATGCAGCGAATACCTTAATCGATTTTCAGAAAAGACCATGGCTGTGGGTTCCTCCGGGTATTGCTATTTTCGCTACTGTCATCTCGATTAATTTGTTGGGGGATGGATTGCGAGATGCTTTGGACCCGAAGCAGAAGCGTTGATGGGTGTTTTTGAATGATTTATAACTTCTTGAACCTACTTTCAAGATAAAACTGAAGCAGCGCAGGGAGAAGTGATTTCCAGTCCAAGCGCCTCTGGAGCCCATCCCAGCTTCGGAAAAAATGGCGGGGAATTTCAGCTTCATTCATGGACTACTTCCTCGAAACCTCTACGTTTGAAGCGCTCCCGCCATTTTTTTCGAAGCGGACAGTGAATCCCCCTTGCGGGGCGTAGGCCGAAGCGTAGACTGGAAATCACTTCTCCCCTTCCACTACAGCTACTTTTATAAAAAAAGGCAGGTGAGCCAAGCATGAATGCTCTAGTCGAAATCCAAAATGTAAGCACCTACTTCAAGTCCGAACAAGGCGTGGTCAAAGCAGTCGATGCCCTCGATCTGCGCATCTATGAAGGAGAGACCGTATGCATCGTAGGCGAGTCAGGCTGCGGCAAAAGCGCGGCAGCCATGTCATTGATGGGACTAATCCCAGAGGCGGTAGGCAGTATCGTTTCGGGTGAGATATGGTTTGCAGGCCGTGACCTGCGAAAAGTCAGCAAAGAAGAAATGCGCAAGCTCCGCGGCAATGAGCTGGCCATGATTTTTCAGGAGCCGATGTCGTCACTCAATCCCGTACTGACGATTGGTGAGCAAATCATGGAGCCGATCATGGAGCATCAGGGCTTAAGCAAAAAAGCAGCCCAAGCGCGAGCCATTGAGCTGATCGAGCTAGTCGGAATCCCACGGGCAAAAGAAATCGCAAAATCTTTCCCCCATGAATTGAGCGGGGGCATGCTGCAACGTATTATGATTGCGATTGCAATATCCTGCAATCCGCGCCTATTGATCGCCGATGAGCCGACGACTGCTTTGGATGTGACCATTCAGGCACAAATTCTCGATCTGCTGCGCAAAATCAAGGAGGAAGCCCAAACTGCGATTCTTTTTATCACGCATGATCTGGGGGTTGTTGCGGAAATGGCTGATCAAGTGGTCGTGATGTACGCAGGGAAAGTGGTAGAGGTGTCTCCTGTCGTCGAGCTGTTTGAGGAGCCGAAGCATCCGTATACACAAGGCTTGCTCCGCTCCAAGCCTGTGTTGAATCAACGCAGAGCCAAGCTGTATTCCATTCCTGGTCAAGTACCGAATCCGACGACACTTGGTGAAGCCTGCTATTTTCTTGACCGATGCGATCAGTGCTTGGCCATTTGCCGGGTGAAGCAGCCGCCTTTGCGTGATGGGGGAGACGGCAGAAAGGTCGCGTGCTGGCTGTATGAGGAGGAGATCGCCCGTGGACAGTAATTTGTTGGAAGTGTGCCGATTGAAAAAATATTACCCGATTACCGGAGGGCTTTTAGGCAGGACGATTGGCCATGTGAAAGCGGTGGATGATGTCAGCTTTTCCATCCAAAAAGGAGAGACGTTCGGATTGGTCGGTGAATCCGGCAGCGGGAAAAGCACGACAGGTCGCACGATCTTGCGCCTTTTGGAAAAAACAGAGGGAGAAGTCCGTTTTCAGGGTATCGATGTGCACGCTTTGAATCGCCAAGAGCTCCGAGCATTGCGCCCACGGATGCAATATATTTTTCAAGACCCGTACAGCTCGCTGAATCCGCGCGTCCGAATCGGAGAAGCACTGGGGGAAGCGCTGCTTGATCACGGGCTGCTCCCACAAGCGGAGGTCAGAGAAAGAGTCTTAGAGGTCATGGATTTATGTGGATTGGCGTCCTATCATGTTGATCGGTATCCGCATGAGTTCTCGGGAGGTCAGCGTCAACGAATCGGTATCGCACGAGCCATTATGATGAATCCTGATTTTATCGTCGCGGATGAGCCAGTATCTGCTCTGGATGTGTCGATCCAAGCCCAAATCATCAATTTGTTTGCAGAGTTGCAGGAGCAAAGGAAGCTGACGTACTTATTTATTTCCCATGATTTGAGCGTCGTGGAACATCTTTGCACGAGGATCGGAGTCATGTATTTGGGATCATTGCTGGAGCTGGCACCGCGTGATGAGTTGTTTTTGGAGCCGCTCCATCCGTACACCAAAGCACTGCTCTCCTCTGTGCCGCTCCCGATCCCAAAGTACAAGCGCGAACGCATCGTCCTGCAGGGAGACATGCCAAGTCCGGCGAATCCTCCGGCAGGATGCAAATTCCACACGCGCTGCCCGTATGTGAAAGACATTTGCCGACAGGAATTGCCTGCTTTTCGTGAGGTTAGCACCGACCGATTTGTCGCCTGCCATTTGGTGTAACGAGAATGTACGGGGGAACGAGGAACTGCACGGGGCATTGACCGACAGCAGAATCGTATGGTAATATTTTTATACATAGTAAATGCATCGGTTTTTAAATAATTAGCTGATCGGTCGACCGAAAGCTCCCACGAGGACAAAGACAACCAAGCTGTCTAGTTGCGCAGGGAGCTTTTCGTCAATCGAAGGAAAATGAGGTGAGAAAAGCCTCTTGATGCCTAAACTGTTTGACATTGACAGCAGTCGGGATCAAGGGGTATTATCAGACCATAAAACATACTAAGTAGGTAGGAATAATGCGTATTGATTTTGACAAAAGAGGAAGGTGATCCCCGTGGCAAAGAATGAGATTTCCCTAGATGATCTCTTACTTGAGAAAATCGCACGCGCACTGGACGGTCTTGAATACGGCTCCATACATATTGTGGTTCACGATTCACAGGTTGTTCAGATTGAGCGAACGGAAAAATACAGACTCCCGGTGGAAAAGCCTGAGGCAAAGATTTCGCAAGTGCGGACCGAGAAATAGAAGAAAAAGCGTGGGAAAAAGAGAGGAGGAAGGACTATGGCAGGCGTTCTTGTGGTTGGAGGGGATCGGGTAGCAGAAATCGAGAGCTTGTTGCAGAACAAAGGGTTCCAGAATGTTTATCACGTATCAGGTCGCAAAAAATCCGATGTGAAGGCGACGATTCCTTCTGATACGGAGCTTGTTCTTGTCTTTATTAACTTCGTGAGTCACAGCTTGAGTAAAAATATAAAGAAGCTGGCGAAGCAAAAGCATGTCCCGATCGTTTTTTGCCGGCGGTCATGTGATGCCGTAGCCATTTATGAACCAGCGATAAGCTAGAGAGGACAGCCCCCATATGCGCGAATGAATAGAAGTATTCAACGATGAATACTTCTTTTTTGCGTGACAGAGACTATTGGTAGAAACTTGTCGGACCGACTCCGGTAAAAGTATTCAGCTGAGAATAAAACTAACAAAAGAACAGCCGAAAACACGAATGGCATAGAATTTGCAGAATATTTAATCAATAATTAGATATCCGACTCAAACAAGGGGGTACAGCATGAAAAGACCAGTTGTCATGACAATTCTCTTCGTTTTGCTTACGGGACTATTTGCAGGCTGTAGTAGCGGCAATACGCCGACTCAAACCACACCAGACAAGCAGCAGCAACCAATGCCAACACAGCAGGAAACTGTGCAGAGTGCGGTAGAGCAGACGTTGCACATGAATGCTGCCGAGCCTGAAACACTTGACTCAGGCATGTCCAACGATGTGATTTCTGGTGCCTTCATCCGTTCGTTATACGACGGGCTCGTTCGATTGGACAAGGATGGCAAGCCAGTCCATTCCGTTGCATCCGACATTCAAGTGTCGGCGGACAAAAAGGTGTACACCTTTACTTTACGCGACAGCAAATGGAGCAATGGTGACCCGGTTACGGCTCAAGACTTCGCCTTTGGCTGGATGCGCGTGCTCAATCCGAAGACAGCCAGCGGCTCCGCCTACAAGTACTATCCAATCAAAAATGCCCGCGCCTTTTACGAAGGAAAGGCGAAAGCAGAGGATGTCGGCATTAAGGTCGTCAATGACAAGACGCTGCAAGTCACCTTGGAAAACCCTACTCCTTACTTCCTGACACTTGCGACCTTCTACTATCCGGTCAATCAAAAGGTGGTAGAAGCCAATGCCGATTGGGCGAAAAAGCCCGAATCCATCGTGACCAATGGGCCGTTTAAGCTGGTGAATTGGCAGCATAAAAACAAGATTGAGCTGGCGAAAAACGAGCACTATTGGGACAAAAACGCCGTGAAGTTTAACGAAATCGAGTTTTCCATGATCGAAGATACGAATACCGAACTGGAGCTGTTCAATAGCGGCGAACTGGATTGGGCAGGGGGCCCGATTAGTGGACTACCTACGGATGCCATTGGACCGTTGCGTGACGAAGGCAAGCTGCAAACGATGAAACGTGCGACCAACTACTATCTCTTGTTCCAGACACAGAAGCCGCCATTTACGAATAGCAAAATCCGCAAAGCGTTTGCCTACGCGATTAACCGTAGTGACATTGCTGAAAACATTGGTCAGGCTGGACAGACTCCCTTGATGGGCTTCGTCCCACTTTCCGCTTCCCTGAAGCCAGAAGGATATTTCAAGGATAACGATGTGGAGACGGCGAAACAGTTATTGGCAGAAGGAATGAAGGAGATGGGTATCACCAAGATGCCCGAAATCACCTACCTTTACAATACCTCGGACCTCAACAAGAAGATTGCCGAAGCGTTGCAGGCGCAATGGAAGCAAGCTCTCGGTGTGGACGTCAAGCTGATTAACAAAGAATTGAAGGTCATGTTTGACGATCAGGAGCAAGGGAAGTACATGATTTCCCGAACAGGCTGGACGGGTGATTACAACGACTCCGTCAACTTCCTGGAGCTGATGATGGAGAAGTACAGCTCCAATAATTCTACCTTCTGGTTTAGTGAGAAGTACGTAGAACTGGTTAAAAAGGCATACGCCGAACCAGATGAGGCCAAACGCAATCAGTATCTGGTCGAAGCGGAGAGCATCCTGATGGAAGAAATGCCGGTCACAGGTGTGTACTCTAGCGTCAATTCCTGGGTACAAAATGAAAAAGTAAAAGGCATCACGGTCGACCCATTGGGCTACATCGACTTCAAGTGGGGATACAAAGAATAATAGCGCTGAAACGAAATGGTCGATACGAAAATCCATGTGTGGGCCATTTCGCGAGCGATGGGGGAGGAATTTTCATGACATGGCAGCAAGCAGTAGAAAACGTGCTAAAGGAAGCACCCGGTATTTTTGGAATCGCAGCTATGCATTTGGAAACGGGAGAGACAGCAGGACATCTAGATGAAGAGTTGTTTCAACTGGCGAGTGCATTCAAAATTCCCATCATGGTCACCTTAATGCGCGAGGTGGAAGCAGGACGAATCCGTCTCGACCAGCGTGTGACACTAAAATGGGAGGATCGAGTGCCGGGGTCAGGCATTTTGCAAGAGCTGGATGCCGGAGCCTCCTTAACGGTCAAAGACTTGGCGACACTGATGACGATTGTCAGCGATAACTATGCGACGGACCAAATCCTCGAGCTGATTGGTGGCATCGACAAGGTGAATGAGCACATGCATGAGCTGGGTCTTTCGCAGATTCATTTGCGGCATAACTGCTGGGAGCTCCTCAACCACTGTGTAGGTATGAATGAGCCTGCACCTTCGCAGGCGGGGTTCGATGAGTTCATGCGACGGGAAGAGTCAGGCAATTACGAATTGCTCCACGATGTATCGATGCCTACCCGTGACAATAACGTAGCGACACCAGCCGAGCTGAACCGCCTGCTCATCATGATTGCTCGAAAAGAAATTCTCACGGAAGCCTCCTGCGAGCTGATGCTGGACATCATGCGACGTCAGCATTACAACAGCCGTCTTCCGTACTTGTTGCCAGAAGGAACAAAGGTCGCGCATAAGACAGGGACCGTCAATGCAGTCGTCAATGATGCTGGTATCATTTATTTGCCCGAAGAAAAAGGGATGATTGTAATCACGGCATTATCACGCGGTGTGACTGACACAGAAGCCGCAGAACTTACCATCGCCCGTGTTGCAAAAGCCATTTATGAGCAAGCGATAAGTGTACGCACAGCAGATTGAGTTACCATCAAGCGAAATAGATAAACAAGGATAGGAATCCGATGGGTTCTTATCCTTTTTCGTTTCAATCAGGGAGCCGCTTTTGTCTTTGTTTTGCTTTCTGTACCCGATCCAAGCCATAATAGAGACAATACATACAGGATGTGATTACGCTTGCAGATCATTGTTTTTGACCTTGAAACGACACTGACTTATCAGAGAGACAAGATTCCGGAAATTATTGAGATCGGAGCGGCAAAAGTCGTACCCGGAAAAAATGGCGTGGAGGTCGACACATTTCAGCGCTATACCTTTCCAGCCATCGAGCGCCGAATCTCAGAGAGAACCCGTAAGTTCATCGGTCTCGATAAAGAGAACATGCCAACCTTTATCCCGTTTCGCCGGGCATTCGCAGAATTTATGAAGTGGATTGGCAACGATTCTGAATACTACCTGTGCACGTGGGGGCAAGACGACAAGCGGCTGATGATTGAGCATTGTGCGCGGTTCGGTTTGGACTTCAACTGGATGCGCAATTACAATGACATCCAGCCACCAATTAGCCTGCTTTTGGCTGATCGCAAACAGATGAGTCTAAAAGAAGCGATCGACACGGCAGGAATCATCCAGGAAGGCAGGCTGCACTCGGCTTTGGTCGATGCTATCCACACAGCTCATTTGCTGATCAAATATAACAAGACCGTACACTTGAAAGAAAACACGCCAGAAGAGAACTACAATTTGTCGAGCTCGTTGTACATTACGTGCAGGTCATGCAAAAAAAGCAAATACTACACGGCTTTCGGGAGAAAAAGCAGAAGGTGCGAAGCCTGCCTGCAACATCGCAAGAAGTTGGAAAAAGCCGCAGAAGCAGCAACTGTCCAACCGAGCTAGCGGGAGAGAGAGCGGAGGAGTGCGTAGATGATACGACAAGCACAATCCAATGACAAAGAGACAATCGTGACGATGATTGGCGAGGGCATGCTTTGGAGGACCGAAGAGATTGTTGATATCGTGGAAAAAGCTACGGTTTTCATCTGGGAGGAAAACGATCAAATCATCGGCTGTGCTACATATGATTTGAACTCCTCTGGAGAAGACGGAACAGCAGAAATATACGTCTATACACGACCAGACCATCGAAAGCGAGGAATCGGCTCCCGGCTGTTCGATCAGCTATGGCTGGTACTGCAACAGCACGAGGAGAAGCCGAGGGCAGTCATGGCTACCTATCGGGCAGACCACGGGCAAGGTGCTGATTTTTTTGCCAAGAGAGGCTTTGCTTCTATCTGGGGACATCATCTGATGAAATACACAGGAGAGATCGGGCCTGCGCCGGCACTGGACGTACGGAAATTCACCGAGTCTGATATAGATATGTACATTCAATCGCAGAGTGACGCTTACTATGAGGTGCGCAAAGGCATCGATCTTCAGCCATACCGTTTGGCGGATTATCCTGAGAAAACGATGAACGCATGGAAAAGCTGGCTGCTGGGTGAGATGAGCGAGGACATTTATTTGTTCGAGCATGAGGGAGTATTCGTAGGCTCCCTGATCATCACAGGACATGGCGAAGTCTACGATGTATTCGTAGATCCCGTGCATCAAGGCAAAGGCTACGGCAAAGAGCTTGTCCGCTTTTTTGTGAACCAGACGCTGGAAAGGGGCTTGCAGCCGTATCTCGTCACAGGTACTCACAACGAACCCGCGATTGCATTGTACGAGCGGACAGGCTTCCAGACGTTTCAGACGACCACGACAGCGAAGAGAGACTTCGCATGATCATCATAAAAAATGCCGCAGGGATTAGACCCAAGCGGCATTTTTCGTTGTGACCGACAATAACTATACTCCGAGCAGGAGCAGGATAATAGACGTCAGACTAAAGCAAACACTGATCAAGCACAGGAAGGTGACGACTTGTTTTGGATTGAGTCCAGAACGCAGCAGACGATAATGAACCTGACTGGCATCTGCTTGGTAGATCGGCTTTCCTTGCAGGAAGCGCTTGGTCACCACAAACAGATTATCAAAAATCGGCACACCGAGTGCTAAAATCGGAATGAACAAGGAGAGAACAGTTGCCTGCTTAAAAGCACCATCCAACGCGATGACCGCCAAGATAAAGCCGAGGAAGGTCGCGCCTGCATCTCCCATGAAAATTTTGGCCGGCGGTTTGTTGTACCGCAGATAAGCCAAGGCAACACCGATCAGACTGATCGCCATAATCGCAGAGGTGCTTTGTCCTTTTACCAAAGCGACCACGAAGAGCGTGCCGGCGGAGATCGCGGAAAGCCCTCCAGCCAAACCGTCCATGCCATCCGAAAAATTGATGACCGTCGTTACTCCGAAAATCCACAGGATGGTCAGGATGAACTGCAACCATTGCGGGAGCAGTATGTATTCGCCACTCAATGGATTGTAAAAGCCGGAAAAAGTAATACCCGACAAGTAGACAATCACGGCGGCAGATACTTGGACGATCAGCTTGGGCAGGGCGGAAAAATCCTTGCCTTGCGTTTTGTACCAGTCATCAATGGTACCAATAATCAACAGCAGTAGTGAACCTGACAGTACAGCGATCGTTTGCCCGGTCGATTCTTTCGAGAAGAGCAAAAACGATGCAGCAAAGCCGACAAAAATAGCGTAGCTAGCTGTCAATGGGATAGGCTCCCGGTGAATTTTTCTTTCCACGTCTTTACGTGGCTTGTCCACAAAATCAAGGCGAAATGCCAATTTAGCCAGAGGCGGAATCAGCACCATAACGATACAAAACGACAGTAAAAACGAAAGAGCGTACGTTATCGTGACCATCTCCTACAGGTAGTGAGCTTTCTATATGCAAAGATACTCGCATACCGTGTTGTTTGACAAGTCTATTATAGGAAGGATTCCAAATTTTGTCGACTCTTGCAATCACGTGAGGGTGAGGTACCAAAAAAAGTTGGTACTTATCTCCAACAGAACGGATCCCTATAATCCTTCGTAGGAGGGATCCAGATGGAATACATGGCATTATGGTTTATTTTGGGGATCATTTTTTCCATAACACTCGCCGCGAAACAGATCAAGCCTTGGCTGAAATTCGTTATATTCGGTTACTATCTCGTGCTATCTTACCTATTTATCTCTCGTAAAGAAGAGATATATAGTGAATATCATCGGGTGCCCGTGCCAGAGAAGTTCTGGGAAACCAACTCGGATTGGGTGGGACTCATGCTCGGCTTTTATTTTGTCCCATTTCTTCTCATCCTGCTGTTCATCTACTTTTGGCTGTTTCGAAATGTAAACGGTGTGAAGAAACGGTTTCTCATTTCTCTTACCATTGTACCCGCAGCGATTATCTATCTATGCTTGCTGTTTGTTTTCAGTATGTACGGATATCGACCTTAAAAAACTAGAGTGCAGCTACAAGCGGACGGTTAACAGGCGTCCGTTTTTCTGTTTAAAAAAGTTTCCGATGCTAGGTCTATTTTTCGGATCTGCACATATCATGTCTCTATCGCAATAAGAAGGTGACGAGGATGGAGACTCTTCAATGGTTGTATGTGCAGTATGACTTGGAAATGTATGTGCGGGTAGTGGTGAGCGCGATTCTCGGTTTGTTCATCGGGTGGGATCGCTCGCACAGAAACAAGCCTGCCGGGCTGAAAACGTACATGTACGTGTCTGTAGCCTGCACGCTCATCACACTCGTTTCTATTTACAGCACAAAGCTGTACAGTGCGCCTGGCAACGGAACGATGATGGACCCGATGCGCTTGGCTGCGCAGATTGTCACAGGTCTTGGCTTTTTGGGAGCAGGCGTCATCTTGAAGGACGGCTTGAAAGTAAAAGGACTGACCTCCGCAGCCATGATCTTTTTCGCTGGAGGGATTGGCATAGGGATCGGTGCTGGATTTTACGGCATTGTGATATTCTCGGTCATTATTTCCTTTGTACTTGCGAGGATCAGTCAGCGTGTGGAGGATGTCCAGCACAAGCGGTTAGGAAAGTGAATCATGGAGAAGCGGTGCAGGGCAAGTTCCTTAGCATCGCTTTTTTTATGAAAAGGGGCTGTAGTGGGGGAAGAAGCGAATTTCCAGTCTACGCTTCGGCCTCCGCCCCGCAAGAAGTATGACTGTCCGCTTCGGAATAAATGGCGGGAGCGCTTCAAACGTAGAATTTTCGAGGAAGAATTTCATAAGTGAAGCTTAAATTCCCCGCCATTTATTCCGAAGCTAGGTTGGGCTCCAGAGGCGCTTGGACTGGAAATTCGCTTCTTCTACGCAGTTTCTCGTTATTGTTTGAAGCAAACCTTAGAAGGTGAATGCCGTACAGTGATCTCAAGAACTTCTTTGTACAAACTTGCAAGACGCTTAAAAAGCACGAAATCATCCACAGCTGTCCGGAAGCACTGTCACATGTTTGGAAGGAGACCGCCCGAACGAAGAGAGGATATAGGCGACTGGAAAACATGTGGCAGGGCTTCTTCCGACCACAACAGTGTAGGTTAAGATTTTTCCGATGATATTCTTCTGACAAACGCACGCTATGCTGGAAGGGTAATGATAATCCGGAAAGGACGCGTGTCATATGAGAGATGAAAGACTAGGCAAAATAGCCGACAACTTAATTTCGTACAGCCTGGATGTGCAAGCTAAGCAGCATATTATGATCATGGTCGTGGATGAAGGAGAAGCGCTGGCAATGGAGTTGGTGAAGCGCCTGTATGCGAAGGGAGCGTATCCTCACCTGCGTTTTGTACGGCCAAGGGTCCAGCGGGAATGGTTGAAAGGGCTAACCGAAGAGCAGCTTGCCCAGACCGTTCAGTTGGAAAAGGACCTGTGGTTTGGCATACAAGGCTATATCGGCATTCATGGCGAGACAAATGACAGTGAGATGAAGGATGTTCCGCAGGAGAAATACCGTCTGTACGCAGAAGCATATGATTCCATTTTCCATCATGTCGACAATCAAATTACAGGACTACGCATTAACTACCCGACCTCGGCCCTTGCTCAAAAGGCCAACATGACGACAGATGCATTTGAAGATTTTTATTTCAACGTATGTTCACTCGATTATCGGAAAATGGCCGAAGCGTGCCAGCCGTTGTACGACCTCATGGACAAAACGGACAAGGTGCGCATCGTCGGACCAGGGACAGACCTGACGTTTTCGATCAAAGGGATTGGGACGCGGACAGCGGTAGGCAAACGAAACATTCCCGATGGCGAAGTATATACCTCTCCCGTGCGCGATTCGATTCATGGGACGATCAGCTACAATACGCCCAGCAACTTCAAAGGAACAACGTTTGAAAACGTCCGGTTTACTTTTCGGGAGGGAAAAATTGTCGAGGCGTACGGTAACCATACAGACAAGCTCATCGAGATATTGGACACGGACGAGGGGGCACGCTACATTGGTGAATTTGCCATTGCGTTTAACCCGTACATTTTGCACCCGATGGGGGATACTTTGTTTGATGAAAAAATCGCTGGCAGCTTCCATCTCACACCGGGTCGTGCCTATGATCAGGCCGATAACGGCAACCGCAGCGCGATTCATTGGGACCTGATCTGCATTCAGCGTCCGGAATACGGTGGCGGCGAAATCTGGTTTGACGATGTACTCATTCGAAAAGACGGAAGGTTTGTACATGAGGCGTTGCTGGGGCTGAATCCGGAGCAATTGATCCTGTAGGGGAGGGCGATAATGCCCTCCTCCTTTATTTAAGTTTGAAAACGACTACGCCTGCGATCATGATGCCGATTCCGATGATCTTGTTCAAGGTGATCGGAACCTTTTGCACACCGAACAGGCCGAGAGAATCAATGAGCAGAGCGACGAGCAATTGTGAAATGAGCAGAATCGATACGGCATAAGCAGGCCCGATGGACGCAATGCCTTTCATCACACTAAAAACGATCACTGCCCCGAAAACGCCCCCAAGCAAATACACCTTGTTCACTTCCCCGATGCTTTTCCAATCGCCATCACGAACGTAAAGAAAGATCGAGAACGATACAAGAAAGCCTACCGCATGAACAATTGCATTGGTTTGCCACAATCCGAGCTTTGTACTGGCTTGCGCATTGAACACGCTTTGCAGACAAATAAAAACGCCAGCGAGTAACGAAAAGAGAATGCCTTGCACAATAAGACCTCCTATGTGGTTGATCACTCATAGATGTTTCTGCTTGCAAGCTCACTGATTTTTTCTCGATCTTTGATAATTAGTGCGCTTTTTTTGCGTTCGATCACGGATGCTGCGCAAAGATTGCGGATGACCCGGTTCAAATGCCGATAGCTCGTACCCAACAGCTCGGCAACCTCTGTTAGCTTCGCCGTCTTTAGCTCCTCGGAAGCCGTCGACCCTGTATCGCTGGACAATGTGGAGAGCAAATAGCTGGCAAAGCGATTTTCAACGGGATACAGCAGATTCAAGCTGGTGGAGTTCGATGATGTATACAGCTTGTGACTGATTTTATGAAGAATGAATTGCAAAAAAGGCGGGTGGTTCTGGTACTTTTCCTGCAAAACGTGAAAGGGGAGACTAACCACGAGACTTCGATGGACAAACTCAACCGTATTGCGAACCTCGCATTGTGTGACATACTCGACGTCTCCGATAATCGCGAGTGGATTGTTAAAGCGCAGCAACAACGATTTTCCATTAGGGAGCGTCGTGAAAATTTTGATTTTTCCCTTCAGAATGAAGTACATATGGTGAAGCTGATCGCCCTTCGAACAGAGGATATCACCCTTCTCAGCCTGATACAGGCGCATTTCTGGAGAGTAGCGGCATCAAAAATAGCGGGCAAGGGACTATTTTGCACCAGCGTATGCAAAAGGGTGCGGTCGTGAAGTTCTTTCATGTATCAAGCCTCCTGCTCGTTTGCTTGCAGGTTATATCCTCTTTAGTAAAAGGCATTTGCGCGAGAAAAAAAAGGACATATGTCCCTTTTTCCATGGAAACACAGAAGACCCGTAGCAGGAATATTCGGATAGATTCGAGAAGTACAATTGTCGAGAGAATAGGAAAGAGAGAAACGAAGGAGTGGTTCACATGGCTTTACCTGTAAGTGAAAGAATCATTGGATTTGTAGGAACGGGTGTCATGGGGAAAAGCATGGCAAACCATTTTCTGCAAGCAGGATATACAGTGCTGGTGTACACGCGGACAAAGGAAAAAGCGGCAGATTTGCTGGCAGCTGGCGCGATTTGGAAGGAACATGTCAGTGAGCTGGCAAAAGAGGCAAACGTCATCATCACTATGGTGGGTTACCCATCTGATGTCGAGGAAGTGTATCTCGGCGCAGATGGAATTGTGGCAAATGCGAAGCCGGGCACTTATTTGATCGATATGACGACATCAAAGCCGTCGCTAGCGAAACATATTTATGAGGAAGCCAAAAAGCACGAGCTGCATTCCCTGGATGCGCCTGTCTCCGGTGGAGATGTGGGGGCACGTGAAGCGCGACTGACCATCATGGTTGGTGGCGATCAGGAAGTATTTGATGCGATGGAGCCTGTGTTTACGATCATGGGGACAAACGTCGTGTTGCAGGGTGGACCAGGTGCAGGTCAGCATACGAAAATGTGCAACCAGATTTGCATTGCGACGAATATGATCGGTGTGTGTGAAGCGATTGCGTATGCGAAAAAAGCAGGTTTGGACCCAGAGAAAGTGCTGACGAGCATTGGAGCGGGTGCGGCAGGCAGCTGGTCGCTGTCGAATCTGGCGCCGCGCATGATCGCAGGCAACTTTGCCCCTGGCTTCTACGTCAAACATTTTATCAAGGACATGGGGATCGCCTTGGAAGCAGCAGAGGAAATGGGGCTGATGACACCAGGACTCGCACTCTCCAAATCGCTTTATGAAGAACTGGCAGCAAACGGCGAGGCAGATAGCGGCACGCAAGCTTTGATCAAATGGTTTGAAGGCAAGTAAAGGCAAAAAGGAGCCCTTTTCACGAGGGGCTCCTTCTCTATGTCCATCATGTTACGTGTTGACTTGTACATCTCGTACATCCTTTGGAACGGATTTATTTTTGGTAGGGGGTTGTTCCATTTTCTTCACTTCCAAGATGTCCAGCAAGAAAACAAAGGACGGAATTCCAACAATCAATCCCCATACTCCAAAGAAATGCTCGGAAAAGATCAGAACGATAAACGTGTAGAAAATCGGCAAGTGAGTCTTCGTTGCCATTAAGCGAGGATTCAACACATATGCTTCCAGCGCGTGAATCACCATGATGAAAATGAGCAAATAGACGACGGTTGCGATACCACCGACACTGAAGGCGATGGCACTGAGCGGAATCAATGAAATGGCGACACCTGCAACCGGAATGAGTCCCAGTATGAATACCATGATCGCGAGTCCCAATAGATTCGGAAAGCCCATGATCCATAGACCGATGACGGTGAAGGTCGTATTGAATAAGGCGATCAACAGCTGTGTTTCGATTACTTTGCCAAAGGTCAGGATGAATTTTTGACTGAAGTAGGCAATCTCGTTGTATAACCAGGATAACTTGCTCGTACGAAATTGAGCAGTAAACGAAACGACATTGTCTTTGCCCAGAAGGAAAAACAGGCTCAAAATAATCGCCAGAAAGACATTGAACCCAACGTTTCTGACCACTGCGAGAAAATCAAGGCTGCCTTGAACGATGCCCTTCATATCTAGCTTCCCAACAACAGACATAAGATAGGGGGCAAACTCATTGTTCTGATTTTGGTGGTACACTTCCTCGATGGAATGGAACAATTGTCCGGTTTGATGAATCAGAGCCGGAATAGCTTTCATCCCACCCACTACGAGAAAGAATGTCAGCAACATATAGAGAAAAATGAGAATCAGCTTGGGATGGATCGGCACGACTTTGTGTGTGACACGCGTGAGGTATTGATGTAGCCGATTCATTAAATAGGTAACTAAAAAGGTAAGCAAAACCATGTTCAGCATACTTCCCAAGGAGTAAAGCAATAAACAAAACAACGCCAAAATCCCAAATCGTCTTACATCCGGCTTTTGCAAGGCGGCAGCAAAGAAATTCATGGGAACATCCTTTCCAAGTGCTCTTTTTAGCACTCCCATCCGTATACGATGATTATACTGCGTCGGTGTGAACAATTATAGCACGCTTAAAAGCGAGTGGAGGGAAAGAAAAGGTTCCAGTTGTTTGAAAAAGTGCAACGAAACTATTTCGCCCTACGTAGCGTCAAAGGAAGGGGAGTTTTTCCAAGGGAGGCTAATCACCAATGAACATAAAAACAAAAACCGCGAGTCTGGTTACCGCGGTCATACTCGGGGCAAGTGCGTGGACTTCTTCTGTCCATGCGGCTACGTTTTCCCGGATTCAGCCGTATACAACAGACTACAAGATCGGTTTTACGGACGGTAACAAGCTGGTCACACAGGCCATTTATGATGATTTTGAGCGATCTTCCAAAAACATGATCGTAACAAAGGGCGGTAAAAAAGGAATTCTCGACGCGCGGACAGGGAAAGAAATAACTCCCGCGATTTGGGATTATATCGACATTCCGGAGTCCAAAAATATCGCGATTGTTCAAAAAGGCGGCTGGTTCCAATATATCGATTTGAAGACGAACAAGCTGTCGACCATGAAGTTTACTGGGGCGCATCCGTATTATTTATCCAATGAGCAGGGGACAGCGATTATGTTCTTGGGAAAATCATCGATGGTGATCCATGTAGATGGAAAGGTGCTGATTCCGCCAGTTGCAGGCAAGCTATCGATGGTACAGCTCGTTGCTCCTGATCAGACGGAAAATAAAGAGGCAGAGAAAAAGCGTTATTTCGTCGCGACTACTCCCAAAGAGCTCATCATGTACGATCCCGCTTCCGGCAAAAAGCTGTTTGCGCTGCCAAAAGCAGAACTGATTCCAAACGAAGGCGGTCCTGACACTGCATATCTCAAGGTGCGATCCGGTGGAAAAGAAGGCTTGATTGATCGCAATGGCAAGTACGTACTTGAGCCCAAATACACCTCGATTTATATTTGGAATAATGGATACTTTCAGGTGATTGGGCCCAAAGGACAAGGGCTGTGGAAGGACGGACGAATGCTGGCAGAGCCCATATATAAAGAAGTGGCGATCGAGCAAAATACGGATGTGTACTACACGGTTTCTGGAGATATCATTACTTATCATTCTAGATCCAAAGGTACGTCACATCCATTGAAAAAAGGTGCCCAGTTTTTGCATGGCAGCTATGTGTTGGGACAGGACCCTAAGACGAATCTGTACGGAGTCGTCCAGGTTGGAGGAGGAACGGTCATACCGTTCACTTATTCTTCGGTAGAAGGTCCGCCAGCGGCGCGCTTGCTCGTCCGCAGCGATGGGAAAAAAGCGATCCTCCCAGGCTGGGGAAAAGAAGTCAAGGAGCCAGATTTTTGGTTCGACTCGTATGTGACGTTGGGCAGCTATAGCATGCTTAGCATTAAGGACGGAAACAAAATCGGACTTTATTCTGAAGAAGAAGGCTTGGTCCTGTCTCCTATTGAGAATCGAATCATTCGCCACGAGGCAGTAACGGGGGAGGTGCTGGTGACAGAGCCGGATGGAAGGGTGCTGCGATACAGCATCAGTGGGAAACAAATAGAAGCTGTCAATCCCAATCCGTTGTCCGATGATTTGACGAAAAGGTATGAGCCGGGAAAAGGCGAGATGATTGTGGACCGCAAGACGAACCAACCAATCAGTAAGCTCTACCAATATGTCTATATGGATTCCGATACCAATCTCATCGTTGGAATGGATCACGATTGGGCGGACCTTTATACCCCTGATGGCAAGCTGTTGACTACGGAGATCAAAGTTGCGGTGTGGAAGTCAGGCAACGACGGACCGCCTCTTACCTTGATCAAAGTTGCTGATTCCGTATACACGATGGGTGTGAGAGCGGGGAATGTCGGAATGGCGACGATCAAGGTCGAGGACGGGCAACTCCAGGCCGTGAGCGATTTTGTGTATCGTGATGCAAATGAAATGATAGTACAAAATCAAAAGATCGTGATGACAGCACGGTTGGACGGCACGCAGGACGTATGGGCGCAAGAAGGGAACCAGCTCGCGAACAAGCTCACTAGCGTGAAAGGTTTTCACACGGAATCTTATTTTGATCGGGTATTGATTCAGTCAACTACAGGATGGGATGTCTATTCACCACAGTTGCTCCGCTTAAGCACGGGCGATTATCAGTCCATGAAGTATATGCACGTATATGATCTCAAGACGGGTGCCATTGCCTACCAGGACAAGAAGACGGGATTGTACGGCCTTATGTCGCTGGAAGGAAAGGTGCTGACAGCGGCCAAATATGAGGTGATTTTGCCAGCAAGCAAAGTATTCCCACAAGTGTGGAGCAAGGCAGACGTTCAGACGCCTTATGTATTCACAACCAAAGACCAGTTCGGTTATCTCGATCAAGGTGGGCAAGAGCTGTTTGTGACAAGATTCCTGACGAAAAAACCTGTGGTCTCCTATAGTCCGATCACGTTCCAATCGTTTACGGCCTACTCGGATACAATGCGAGCACGCCCGCTTGAGCTGATCGATTTCGGCAAACCGTATAGTTGGCCAGCTGGTGGCAACAGCGAGAGCCATTTTTTTGCCAATCTGGCGCTTTATTTGAATCTGCCGAAGGATGCAGGCAAGCGGGCCGTACTTTCAGAACTGGTGTCCAAGGGTATCATCAAAGCCGATGAGAACCGCTCTGTTATGAGCGACGAAGATATGTTCCGAGTGGCTTATTTCATGGCGACAGGCAAAACAAGTCAAGCGATGACGGCGCCACAGGTGATGGAGTGGGCACAGAAGCGGGGAATTGTGCCGGTACGAGAGGGAATGAGCTACTACATGACCATGAATTTGTACGCGGAGTATCAGCACATTTTGATGACAGAGCTCATGCGTTCCCTGAAAGGAAAAAAAGTGCTCAAGCCAAAGGTGTTAACGACGACTTCACTCAGTGACGCACAACAGCAAATGCTCACAACAGCACTGATCGTGAATGGAAAGCCAGCCAATCAACTGCGAGTGCCGCTCCCACAAGCCGAGTGGCAAAAAGCCATTCAAGGCTTGGTCAACCAGTACAACAAGCAAGCGGCTCAATTGTTGGCGGCCTATGAAGCGAAGCTGTGAGCAGATAAACATACAGGCGCGGGTGTTCATCCTGCGCCTTTTTACGTGCTATTAAAAAAACGGCCAATATTTTACAATTAACCAATAGAAGGCAGCGTGAACGCAAGCCGAGACGGCCAAGGTCACAATGAACGAAACAAACGAAATCTGATCGAGCTTGTAAGCGACGAAGAAAAATATCGTAAAGGCAATAAAGGCGATAAACGTGCCTTCTTCCAAATAAGCAACTGCCAAATTCATTCCACCTCGATTCAAGAAAGGATACGTACTCATGATGATTACTGTCGAAAAATTAAGCATACAAGATGCAGCCAGCTTGTTTCAATTTGAAGTGCGCAATCGCGCCTTTTTCGAAAAATCGGTTCCCAGTCGGGGAGACGCTTACTACCAATATGACCATTTTTTACGGGGTCTGCAAGCCTTGCTCAACGAGCAGGAGCAAGGTATCTCGTTTTTTGGCCTCATCAAAAACAGCCAGGGTGACATCTTGGGCAGAATGAATTTGGTAGACATCGAGAAAGACGAAGGAATCGGACATCTCGGCTATCGAGTCGGGGAAGATACCGCTGGAAAAGGAGTGGCTTCACAGGCACTGAAGCTCTTTTTGGAGGGGCATGCTCCCCACTTGAATGTCAGAATGATCTGTGCGAAAACCACACCGGATAACATCTCCTCGCAAAAAGTGTTGTTGAAAAATGGATTCGAGCCCTATGACATGGAGTCGGAAACACCGGATGACTTTCTCCACTATCGCTTGTGCGTTGTCTAAAATGCTGCTGGCTGAAGGTAGGAAGCTACAGCCAAAAGTCCCCTGCCTGTAAAAGGTAAGGGGACTTTTGGCGTTACGGGGTGTTCAATCATGGCTCCCACGGACGTCTCGTTCCGAGCATATCCGCGAGATGCTTGTTATTCTTGCGTCTGATTTTTCGTGCCGCAGCACGCTCGTCAGCACCATTGTGCAGGAATACTTCCTCTTCCGTCTCCGGCACGATCTTGGGCACAGGGGTAGGACGCCCATCCTCGCCAATCGCTACAAACGTGAGAAATGATGTGGCACAGACGCATCGAACGCCCGTTAGCAAATCCTCCGCAACAATTTTGACGAATACCTCCATCGACGTGTTATGCGTCCATGTGACGAAGGCTTCGAGTGCAACCTCATTGTCCACCCGGATTGGCTGCAAAAAGTCGACGGAATCTGTGGATGCGGTCACAACCGGCCCCCGGGCATGCTTCATCGCAGAGATCGATGCAACATCATCGATATGAGCCATCAGCTTGCCGCCGAACAGCGTGTTGTGATTGTTCGTATCCGGGGGCAGCACATGGCTTGCCTTGAACGTGCGCGACTCCCGAACAAAACGTTGAATCGTCATAAAGGTAGCTCCCTTCTTTCTTGCAATCAGATTATGAATGATGAAAATCTTCTCTTCTTTTCATTGTTCCACAAAAAAATGGATCTATTCTTCTTCAGTGGAGTAAGGCAGTGAATTTTATCAAAGGCTATGGACGGGATAAGGTATGCAAGAGGAGGTTTTCCGGTTTGGGGGACTATGTGCAGTATTTCAATAATCTTGTCGCTTCGATCAATGATATTCCGAACAAGCTGATGAGCGTTGTATCTGTGATTCATGCACCTATTCAGCATTTAACGAACACATTGATTGTCACAAACATCCTGTTGGGTCTACTTGTACTGAACTCCATTGCGAATGTGTATATGCTTTGGCGAAACGGCAAAAAGAGATACTGATGCTGTTGCCACGAAGGTCATTTGCCGCTATACTTGTGGAGTAGTTTCTGGATAATAATGTAACGGTTGTTGCTACGACCGTCTCTATATCGAAATGGTATGCACGTAAAAACAGCGGAAAGGAGGGTATCCACATGAAAAAAAGATCATTACTGTCTTTGCCAAAAGGAATTGGATACTCCACCGCTGTTTTCTTTGATCTGGCTCAATCACGGGAGAAGTATGTCCAAAAACGGATATAGCGACCATCCTTTGATGTAGTGGGATTCATCAGGATACAGTGGAAAAACGCCACAGGTCGCATTCCTGTGGTTTTCTTTTTAGGGCACCGCAGGATTTCCTGTGGTGTTTTTTCATTTCGAAAAAGGGAGATGGATTGTATGCAAAGAAACGGAGAGAGCATTTACGTAAGACTGGTACAAGAATCGGATGCACAGAGCCTCTTGGCACTTGAATTGAGAAACAGAGACTTCTTTCAAAACTTCACAGGGAAGAGAGAAGAGGCGTTTTACACGCTGGAAGGACAAATCGACAGGATCAAGAGCGCGATGGCATTAAAAGAAGAAGACAGAGGATATGCTTTTGTCATCGCAAAAAAAGGACAGGATGAAATCATTGGGGAAGTCATCCTTTCAGAGGTCGTAAGAGTTAATCTGCAAAGCTGCTGGATCGGCTACTTCCTGGACAAAGAGCATAATGGAAAAGGCTACATGACGGAAGCCGTAAAGCTCGTCGTTGACTATGCCTTCGATACATTAGGTCTTCACCGTTTGGAAGCAGGAGTGATGCCGCATAATATAGGCTCAATCAAGGTGCTGCTAAAAGCTGGTTTCCACAAGGAAGGGATTGCCAAGAAGAACGTGAAAATTAATGGACGGTGGGAAGATCATCAAACACTAGCAATCGTCAAAGAAGAACAAACCGACCAGGTGAAGCCCAAGGTTCAGCGCAAAAATCCTGGTACAGTGGCTCCACCTATGGGACCCTATACACATCTGACGGTCGTTCCAAAAGGAGCCGATTTGCTCATACTTTCTGGGCAAGTAGGAATGGACCTTCACGGAGAGTTGCCGACAAACATGAAAGAACAAGTAGAAAACACGCTACAGAACATACTGCGCAATTTTGAAAGTGAGTCCGTTACTGCGGACCATATCATCAAAATCAATATATGGGCAACCGAGCAAATGGATTGGAAGCATTTTAATCAAGTGTGGGAGAAGTTCCACGGAGGAACACCGCCAGCGATGACTATGTCTTACATCCCGTCATTGGCAGTCCCTTCGCTCAAAGTGGAGATAGAAGCTTGGGCAGCGAAATGGTAGAAAGGAAATAGAGGAGAAAGAAAAGGGTGAGGCTTTTTGCTTCATCCTTTTTTCTGTAACTTTTTTCTAGCAAATACGTCACTATTTTCAGGAGATAGAAAGATCGTGACGTTATTGCTGTTTTGAGAGCAAAAGATGTCAAAACATGAAGGAATATGTGGACGAATCGAGAAGTTCTTTCTATTAGCGGATTTTCCAAAAAATAAGAGAAAAACAGAGGGGAACGAGGAACTTGCTTTTACGAGTAAATGTCAGCTTGCTAGCTGTTTTCTTCCTGATTTTGCTGATGCCTCTGTCCATTGCGCGAGCGGCCACCCATGTAGAAGTGGCGGTCGATCAGTTAAATATTCGAAGTGAGCCAGGTACGACTACCCAGATCGTTGCAACACTCAAAAAAGCGACGCGGTTGCCAATCACCAAACAGCAAAAAGATTGGACCCAGGTAAAGCTGCCGAACGGCAATACCGGATGGATCAATAATAAGTATGTGAAAATGATAGAAGTTCCACAGATCAAATATGTCAAAAGCAATGTGGACATGCTGAATGTTCGGGCAGAACCAAATGCAACTGCACAAATTTTGCAGATCATCGACAAAAACGGTGTGTTTTTGCAAATGAGAAAGCAAGGGGAATGGGCACAAATTAAGCTGTCGGATCAAAAGAACGGCTGGGTGAAAGCTAGTTTCTTGACGGAGACAACAGCACCACCACCACCAAAACCACCCCAGGTACCAGCACAAATCCCAGACCCGACAACAATTCCGGCACCATCGCCTCCCCCTCCTGTACTCCCATCCAATACAGGGAGTGGAATTGGGCAAGGGACAATCGTATTAACCGAAGGCTATGAAGTTTATGCACAGCCAGATATTCTTGGTACCGTCATTGGTGAAATCCATGGCGGGATGACAATCAATCATTACGGATATGCAAATGGCTGGTACACCATCAACTTTAACGGGACCTATGCCTATATCTTCAAACCAATGGAACAGACTGGGGTCGTTCAGCCACCGTCGAGTCCAACACCGGGGGCACCAGCGACTTTGCCAACAACACCGCCTCCCTCTGTACAAGAACTACAGATTCGCGTCAAAAATCCTGATTCCAACATCCGCAACGGTCCCACAACCGAGCATGCCATTATCGGAACTGTTCAACCCGGACAAGTATTCCCGGTGGTGCAAACCGTAGGAGACTGGTACCTCATCAGGCTGGCAGACAATTCGACCGCCTACATCGCGGGGTGGATCGTAGATAAGATTCAACCAGCGGGTACTCTGCCACCGACAGGAGCAACGTACGAGTACAACAGTGGGATGATTGGAAACGAGAAAGTGTATATCTATCACACCCATAATCGTGAGTCATGGCGAAATGTTGCACGGAACCAACAAGGGAGCTCGGTAGATGATCCCGAGATTAACATCACGCTTGTTGGAAAAAGGCTGGGCGAGCTGTTGCAAGCAAGAGGTATTTCGGCAATGGCGAGCCAGGACGATTTCGCTCAGAGATTGAGGGAACAAAATAAAAGCTACTCGATGTCTTATACCGAGTCGTACAAGGCGGTAGCGGCAGCGGCTGCAACCAGTCCACACTTGCAGTACATATTCGATATTCATCGGGACAGTGATGAGCCACGCAGCAAGGTAGCGATCACGATCAATGGCAAAACCTATTCCCGGATGCTGTTTGTAATCGGAACAGCGAACCCGAACCATCAGGCGAACAAAAAGCTGGCAGAAGAGCTGAACGCCCGTCTGGAGGCCTCTTATCCCGGTTTGTCGCGGGGGATTATCCTGAAAGGTTCAAATCAAGGGAACGGTGTGTACAATCAGTCCATTTCCGAGGGAGCCCTGCTTTTGGAATTCGGTGGTACAAACAACACCTTGGAAGAAGGCTATAATACAGCAGAAGCCTTTGCCGAAGTCTTTGGGAATTACCTGATCGAATCTCAAATCGCATTCAAATAAACGGTATTGAGCGTTTATTTGAAGACCGCAAGCGGTCACATTCTGTTTTATGAAAAACATCGAGATGTTTTTCACAAGTTCAAGTAGCACGATTCTTTTCGCCAAACGCGAGAGAATCGTGTTTTTTTCCAGGAGGATCATTACTATGGCTACACATCAAGAACACATCCATTCGACTAACAATAACAGTCGCGGTCATCTTCAAGGTGACTGTGAAAGCTGCTTTGGCTTGTGCTGTGTGGCATTGCCTTTTGCTGCTTCCTCTGACTTTGCCAACAATAAAGACGCAGGCAAGCCCTGTAGTAACTTACAGGCAGACTTCCGGTGTGGTGTTCACACAAAGCTGAGAGACATCGGCTTTCGCGGTTGTACGGTCTACGATTGTTTTGGAGCGGGTCAAAAGGTGTCTCAAGTCACTTATGGGGGCCAAGATTGGCGTAAAGAACCCGGATTAGCGAAGCAAATGTACGAAGTATTTCCGATCGTGTGGCAGCTTCATGAGCTGCTCTGGTATATGACGGAGGCGATGACCAAGAAAGCTGCCCAGTCCCTCCATCCAGCGTTGCAGGAAGCTTTGGAGGAGACACAGCGCCTGACAGATCAAAGTCCCGAGGCCATCCTGAAGCTGGACGTCGCTCTTCATCGAGCAAAAGTTAATGAACTATTGCTGCGGACAAGTGAACTGGTACGCAAGGACGCTGTTGCCAAGTACAAAGGGGGCAAGCAAGGAAAGTCTTACGGTCGAGGCGCTGACCTCATCGGTGCCAAGCTCAAAGGCGCTGATTTACGAGGAGCCCAATTGCGCGGTGCTTATTTGATTGCTGCTGATCTGAGAGGAGCAGATTTGCGGGGAGCTGACCTCATTGGTGCTGATTTTCGCGATACAGACGTGAGCGGAGCGAACTTGACGGAGACGTTGTTTCTCACGCAGGTTCAGCTCAACGCGGCGAAGGGCGATGCAAGCACCAAGCTGCCACCATCGTTCACGCGTCCACCGCACTGGGCTAAATAATCAACCAAAAGCAGGATGTCATTCGTTTCGTTGACAGCCTGCTTTTTTTCCGTCATTTGTTTACCTCCAAGATCAGATGCATTTTACGAGTGTGGATTTGAATGCAGGCCGATTATTTCTATTGTTTCGACTACCGCTACTCTTTTCGGGCCCGACTTTCTCCCGCCTTCATTTTCCGAGTAAAATCGATACTTCACCCGAAAATCAGCGGGGTGTCTCCTTACTTCTTCATAGGGTATCCACACGTTAATTCCTCCGATCTTTGAAAAACGTTGTTAATACATTTCTACTTTTGCCGTATTAACTATCGTGAGGCTCACAACCAAACAAATTGCGCAATTTGTTTATTCCATCCAGAAGGGAGGGGAAGTAGTTGGAGATTGCCCCAGTGAACACAGGCATCTGCCAAACAGAAGAACACGAAAAGCAAGCAGAAGGCATGTCGACCGAAACTTTTGCCCACATTTATGGGGCGTACTATAAGCGCGTTTACAAATATATTTGCTATCGTATCAATAATCACTACACAGCGGAAGAAATATGCAGTCATGTGTTTGAAATGGTGATTTCAAAATATAGTAGCTTCTCACCGGATAAATCAAACTTTGAGGTCTGGTTGTTTGCGATCGCTAGAAACGCAGTGACAGATTACTTCCGCTCACAGAAAAAAAGAATGAGCTTTTCATTGGATTCGATTCTGAATCTGGTCTTGCCGAAGTCGTCACCGGAGGACATCGTGATCCGCGATGACAATCATCAAGCCTTATTTCAAGCGCTGGCGAAGCTGAGTGACAAGGAACGCAATATTATCGCCATGAAATATGCGGCTGGTCTTAAAAACGCAGAAATCGCAGAACTGCTTGGTGTGAGTGGTTCAAATATTGGCGTCGTGCTCTACAGATGCTTGAAAAAGCTGCAAATGGAATTGCAAAAAGGGGGCTTCCGTTATGAAGAGTAAGCATAATCTCGACGATTTTCGTGAACTCACCGACTTGCTTACTGATCTGGAATTAGATGACGCCACTCCAAAAGTCAACATATACAATCGGTTAAAATTCAAATTGGAATCAGGAAACATACAACTACATGAAAAGGACGGGATTTATATGAAAATGAATAAATGGAAAGCCGCCACAGTTAGTGCTGTTGCTGTTGTTTGCCTTTTAGGTGCATTCTCGACTACGTCGTTGGCCCAAGGAATGCTCCAGACGATCTTGGCACGCTTTCAGGTCGGGAACATGGAAATTACCCAATACGATAAAGAGCTGCCTTCTACACAGTCCAATACCCAAGGAAGCAATACACCTATAGAACTAAAGGAACACCCACAGATGACATTGGAAGAAGCACGCGCAGCTAGCAAAATGGACTTTCCCGCACCGACATGGATGCCAGAGCATTATTCCTATTACAACACCCTCATTCAAGCCGAGGGTATGGTAGAAGTTCAGTATGAAAAAGAGGGAGAGTTTATTTCCTTCTTGATTTCAAAGGGTGGCGAAAACGGCATCAGCACGACAGAGGGTGTCAAGATCGAAACCATTGGCGGGAAAAAGGTATATTTCGCTAACGGAATCGTGATTTGGGAGCATGAAGGATTTACGGTTGAGTTGTACCATCAGAAGGACCTTGATACTGCGACTCTTGGCAACATCATCAAATCCTTCACTGTCAAAAAATAAGCAGTTGTTACTTAACCACGTACCGAGGCACGCCGACTTCGATTGCTTTTCGAGGTCGGTGATCGTCTGGGTATTCCACTCAAGATGGGCCTAGTACAGGGCCCATTTTTCTATGTGCCGTCACAGAGTGTTAAAAATCATGTAACGAATCGGACACCCTCTAGGGTCAAAAGTCCTGCTACAATGACACATGACCGGAGATATACTGGCTAAATCAAAAAACTCTCTCACGAAGATGAATGCGAAAAGGGGGTTACAGGAGAGAGAATCAGTTGTGATTTTTTTCACATATATTTGTGATATTTTTCACAAAGTTGTCATGTATGCCGGTTTCCCCACAGATATAATTCTGGTACACAAAGGCCAAAACGCGAATAGAAAGGGATCTTGTACATGGACATAGTGGATTTGGGACGACTTCAATTTGCGATAACAACTATCTTTCATTTTGTTTTTGTGCCGATTTCCATTGGGCTGTCTTTATTGGTAGCCATTATGGAAACGATGTATGTAGTAAAAAAGAATGATTTGTACAAAAAGATGGCCAAGTTTTGGGGGACCTTTTTGCTCATCAATTTTGCTGTCGGGATTGTGACAGGAATTATGCAGGAGTTCCAATTTGGGATGAACTGGTCTGATTTCTCACGATTCGTCGGTGATGTATTTGGGACACCACTAGCGATTGAGGCCCTCTTAGCATTTTTCCTCGAATCGACTTTTATTGGACTATGGGTGTTTGGTTGGGATCGTTTGTCCAAAGGTGTGCATCTCGCCTGTATTTGGCTCGTATCCATCGGAACGATTCTTTCGGCTCTTTGGATTCTGGCAGCCAACTCGTTCATGCAGCAGCCAGTTGGCTTCGCTATCAATAACGGACGTGCAGAGATGGTCGATTTCTTTGCTCTTCTTACCAATGGACAATTACTATATGAATTCCCGCATACCGTATTTGCGGCAATTGCGACAGGTGCCTTCCTGATAGCAGGTATCAGTGCTTGGAAGCTGTTGAAAAAACAAGATGTTCCATTCTTTGTGCAATCTTTCAAAATTGCGATCGTGGTCGCATTGATTTCCTCGCTTGCTATTGCTCAATTCGGTCATGGTCAGGCACAGTATTTGGTTGCTACCCAACCGATGAAAATGGCAGCGAGTGAAGGGCTGTGGAAAACAAGCGCTGACCCAGCTCCTTGGACGGTTTTTGCAACGATTGATCCAGAAAAACAAGAAAACGGCTTTGAAATAAAAATTCCTTACTTGCTGAGCGTCCTGACTTACAACTCACTTTCAGGTTCTGTACCGGGCATGTTGGAATTGCAGGCAGAGTATGAGAAAACCTACGGTCCAGGAAACTACATACCACCAGTTCGGACGACCTTCTGGAGCTTCCGCATCATGGTAGCGGGCGGTAGTGCCATGATTTTACTGGCTTTGTACGGGGCATATCTCGCTTTACGCAAAAAGCTGGAACAGCCAAATAAGCGATTCATGCAGCTGATGGTTGCGGGTATCTCGTTGCCATTCATCGCAAACTCAGCGGGATGGATCATGACGGAGGTAGGTCGTCAGCCATGGACGGTATTCGGGCTGTTGCGTGTTGAAGATTCGGTTTCTCCAAGCATTAGCACAGGAGCGGTATGGTTCTCTCTCATCGCCTTCACAACGATTTATCTCATCCTGCTGTGCCTCTTGGCTTATCTGTTTGCTCGTGTGGCCAAAAAAGGACCGGAATTGGATGGTCATGAGGAAGTAGAGGATTTGCAGCTTCAGGATCCATTTGATCGTGTAAGGAGTGAACGTTATGGAGCTTAATGAACTGTGGTTCCTGCTCATTGCCGTACTGTTTACCGGATTTTTCTTTCTCGAAGGCTTCGACTTTGGGGTCGGCATGGCGACGCGCCTGCTGTCACGAAATGATTTGCAAACCCGGGTTCTGATCAATACGATTGGCCCGTTCTGGGATGCCAATGAAGTGTGGCTGATTACAGCCGCTGGTGCGATGTTCGCAGCGTTTCCAGAGTGGTATTCCACGATGTTTAGCGGATATTATCTCGTGCTTACGCTGATTCTGCTTGCGTTGATTGGGCGAGGGGTAGCCTTTGAATTTAGAGGCAAAGGAAAAGGAGAGGCTTGGAAAAAGACGTGGGACGCAGCGATTCTGATTGGAAGCTTTGTCCCGCCGATGTTGTTCGGAATGGTGTTTGCCAGCTTGGTGAAGGGTGTGCCGATTGATCAGAATATGGAAATGAGTGCGGGCTTCTCTGATATTGTGAATGGATACTCGTTGTGGGCAGGTGTGACAGTCACGGGGCTATGCTTGCTGCACGGTCTGAACTTCATCTCGCTGCGTACAGTGGGCGAGCTGCGTGAAAAATCACGTGTACTGGCAGCAAAGCTCTTGCCGATGCAGGGGGTTCTCATGGTAGTGCTTGTAGGGTGGACATTCATGGTAACGGATCTGTTTGAGCGGCAGGGTATTTTGTTGACAGTAGCTGTACTCTTAGGTGTTATCGCTTTTGTACTGGCTCGTCACTACTTGAGACAAGGCAGGGAAGGCTGGGCTTTCGGGATGACAGGTGCGATGATCCTGTTGACGTTCGTCTCGATGTTTATCGGTTTGTTCCCACGGGTGATGGTCAGCACGATTGATAGCGCGTTTGATTTGACCCTTTATAATGCAGCTTCGAGTCCATACACGCTAAAAGCAATGACCATTGTTGCAGCAGTGCTTTTACCGTTTGTGCTAGCCTATCAGGCTTGGAGCTACTTCGTTTTCCACAAACGAGTCACTGAAAAGGATCATTTGGAGTACTAATGGACAAGGAATTGTTCCGCTTACAAGGAATCCGACCGGTTATGCTGCTGCTAGCCGGTCTTTCCCTCCTGCAAAGTGTGGCGATTATCGGTCAGGCTCTGTTTTTGGCGAGGACGATTGCGATCTTATTTGAAGGTCAAACGGTTCAGATGGCGTATCAGCCGCTTGCCCTGTTTTTGGTCCTGATAGTCGCTCGTCATACCATCGTTTGGCTGCAAAAGAAAGTCGCTGGCCGTTTTGCAGAAGCTGCCAGTGAGTCTTTGCAAGGGCGCGTTTTATCCCGATTGTTCGAGCGTGGTCCACGTTTTGCAGCCAGTGAAGGAAGCGGAAAGCTTGTTACGCTTGTCCTGGAAGGGGTAGATCGTGTACGTACCTACCTGGAGTTGTCTGTTCCGCGTACGCTGGATATGGTTTTTGTTACGTTTCCGCTTCTGGCATTTGTCTACATGCAAGATGTGATTTCTGGACTAATCCTGATGGTAACGATGCCGGTTCTCATCGGATTTTTTATCGTTCTCGGTCTGGCGGCGCGTAAACAGGCAGACAAACAATGGCGATCGTATCGCATGCTTTCCCATCATTTCACCGATTCGCTTCGCGGGCTTGCGACACTCCGGTTTTTGGGACGCAGCAAAGACCATGGGGAGACTGTCGGAAGAGTGAGTGATCAATATCGATCCGCTACGATGCGAACGTTGCGTGTGGCCTTCTTGTCTTCTTTGGCACTCGACTTTTTCAGTATGCTGTCTGTTGCGTTTGTGGCGGTTGGTCTTGGGTTGCGGCTGATTGAAGGGAACGTCGGCTTTGAAACGGCATTGGTCATCCTGATTCTTGCACCGGAATACTTTTTGCCAGTACGGATGCTTGGAGCGGATTATCACGCTTCATTGGATGGCAAGGAAGCGCTGGGGACTATTCGTACCATTATCGATAGGGCCGCTACAGATGAACATAAGGCGGAACCGGAAGTAACGGTTAGTCAGACATCTGTGACAGGTGTATGGAATGGAACGATTACCTTGTCCGATATTCGGGTCGTCGGTGAGGATGGCAGACAGGTACTGCGTGAGGTATCTGCGGAATTGGGCAGCAATACGAGAAGAGTGGGCATTGTAGGGGCGAGCGGAGCAGGAAAATCAACCCTTCTCGGAGTGCTAGGCGGCTTTTCGGATCCCGAAGCTGGCGTGATACAAGTAAATGAGCAACCCATTACGGGGGATGCGAAGCCGGAGTGGCAGCGGCAAATCGCTTACATTCCACAGCATCCGTATTTATTCAATCAATCGTTGGCGGATAACATTCGCTTCTATGAACCGGAAGCGACGCAGGAACAGGTGGAGCAGGTGATTCGTGATGTTGGTCTGGGAGAGCTGGTGGACAGCTTGCCAAATGGCTGTGACGAAATCATTGGCGACGGGGGACGCACGTTAAGTGGCGGACAGGCACAGCGGGTTGCATTAGGACGTGCGCTGCTTGGCAACCGACCAGTGATTTTGCTCGACGAGCCGACCGCTCACTTGGATATTGAAACGGAATGGGAGCTCAAACAGACCATGTTGTCGGTGTTGGGGGACAGGCGCGTCTTTTTGGCCACACATCGCTTGCATTGGATGCGAGACATGGATTGCATTTGGGTAATGGACCAGGGACGACTGGTAGAAACGGGTACCTATGAACAGCTCGTTGCACAAAAAGGCGTATTTTATCAGTTGTTGACAGCTAGTGCCGAGGGGGAGAAAGGATGAAGGTAGCGCGAGAAGGCAATCAGGGGTGGTTTCTTCCATACTTTCGCCAGTTTTTCTGGCAGTTTGCCGGAGCGGCTTTGCTGGGAACCTTGGCAGTGGCATGTGCGAGTGCTTTGCTGTATACGTCCGGGTATTTGATTTCCCGCTCCGCACTCAAGCCCGAAAACGTCTTAATGGTCTATGTTCCCATCGTACTTGTCCGGGCTTTTGGCTTTAGCAAAGCAGTCATTCAGTACCTGGAGCGTTTGGTTGGACACGATGCAGCTTTGCGTGTATTGTCGCGCATGCGTGTGCGTTTGTACCAGGCCATCGAGCCGCAAGATCAGCTCCTCCGCACTCGTTTTCGTACGGGCGATCTGCTTGGTGTACTAGCGGATGACATCGAGCAACTACAAAATGTTTATCTGCGCTTTGTGCTGCCAGCCGTCTCAGCCGTCCTCCTCTACGGTGCAGGGATTGTGGCACTGGGAAGAATGGACGGGATGTTCGCGCTGCTGATGGCGTTGTACTGTGGTTTTCTTCTGATTGTTGCACCCGCAGTAGTCTTGTGGTCATCCATTGCCAAGAGTCGTCGATTCAAGCAGGAGAGACAGGCCGCATATCGGGAGTTGACTGATGCTGTTTTTGGCATGAGTGATTGGATTCTTAGTGGTCGTACACAGCAGTTTCTCCAGTTATTTTCGAAACGGCAAAAGACAGCTGCCCAGATCGAAAACGCCATCCGACGAGGAGAATGGCGAGTACAGTGGATGTCGCAGTGTGCAATCGGTGGAGCCATTGTCTTACTGGTCATCTGGGCGGGTGGACTTGCCGGTGCGAATCAGATTCCTGTTACGTTGATTGCTGCGATTGGGCTGGTCGCATTTCCGTTGATGGATGCGTTTGCCCGTATTTCTGATGCAGTTGTGCGAATGCCAGAATACAAGGAGTCTCTGGAGCGGCTTCGGGAGATCGAGGGCGGTCGTCCCTTTGTGGAAGCGGAGAAGGCAAAGGTGGCAGATCAAGCAGGGGGCATTTTGAAGCTCGATCATGTTTGTTTTCGCTACCCGCAGGCCAGCAGTTGGAGTGTGCAGGACGTGTCTTTTGAGGTGGCTCAAGGGGGCAAAATCGCGTTGCTTGGTCGCAGCGGAGCTGGTAAATCGACGATACTGAACTTGATTCGAGGGGCCTTACAGCCGGAAGCAGGTCAGGTGACTGTAAATGGACAGCCTGTCCAGTCAGAAGAGGCTTCTGCTTGTTTGTTTTCCGTGTTGAATCAGCAACCGTATTTGTTTGACACAACCGTAGCAAATAACATTAGGCTTGGTCGACCCGATGCCTCCGATGAAGAGGTTCGTGCCGTGACAGATCAAGTCGGTCTGGATCAGCTGATTGAATCCCTACCAGACGGTTATCAAACACGGATGCAGGAAACCGGTCTGCGCTTCTCTGGCGGAGAGAGGCAACGTATTGCCCTTGCCCGGATTTTGCTGCAAAACAAGCCGATTGTTCTCCTGGATGAACCGACGGTGGGATTAGATCCGTTGACTGAACGCGATTTGATGGCAACGATCTTCCGTGTCTTGCAAGGGAAAACATTGATTTGGGTGACTCACCACTTGAGCGGGTTAGAGCAAATGGACGAGATCATTTTTATGGAGCAGGGATTCATCTCGATGCGAGGGACACATGAGGAGTTGTATCAGGACAATCCAAGGTATCGCAACCTGTATACAATGGACTGTCCGTTGGTGTCCACGTTGGGAAAATAAGAAGAGGAAGGGAGGCTGTTCCGGAGAGGGACAGCCTTTTTCGCTTAAGATAGGGCCTCACTAGTTACGCCCCGGTAGTAATGAGTGTGCCCGTCATCATAAGTGGTTTGCCCTGAAAACTCGTGGTAATGACTTCCGTCAGGCAACGGAATAGGCGGACCTGTCCATCCCCTGTAGTGATGCACATGTCCATCATTAAAAGTAGTGGTACCTTCGTAGTAATGGACGTGTCGATCTCTCATTCCTTCTGGGGGCGATGTTCTGCCACGGATTCGGTGACGATGACGATCCGAAATGCTCGTCAGTGTGTCATATCCATGAAAATGCCCGGGTCGATCGGCAAATCGAATAAAGCGTAATGAATGAGAGTGCTGAGAGCCCATCAAGAAACGCCCCTTTGCATGCATTTATCACTAGTAAATGCGTTTGTCAGCCGTTTCGAAACGGGCATTCGTCTATTGGGAAAAATCGAGTAGGAGGGAGTGACTAACTCCCGTCCTCTCACACCACCGTACGTACCGTCCGGTATACGGCGGTTCATCAAGCTTGACGAAGAACAGAATATCGTTGTACTAAACTTTTCAGCCCTTGTTGTTGCCAGTATGCAACTCCGAGGGCTTTGTGTATTTGAGGAGTCTTTGTGGAACGCCACGCACCCTTTCGGGTGTTTGCAATTTCTATTGCTTGGACGTGTGATAAACCCAGAGAACGAAGTTCTCGATATCGGGTTTTTATTCGCTTCCACTGAGACCACAAGCAAAGTCGGAGTCTACGCCGTATCCATTCTTCGATGGATTGTAGAATTTTCTTTGCATCTGCAAGGGCGAAATATCCAACCCATCCCATGAGATACTGGTTTAGCTTCCGAATCCTTTCATCCATAGAGATGCTCCATACCGGATTTGTGATGAAGCGGATTTTCTCTTTCAACTTCAGAAGTGATTTTGGATGAAGCCGAATCCTTGCTTGCTTTGCGTTAGTGAAACTGAAACCGAGGAACTTACGTTTCCAAGGTCGATCCACTGCACTTTTCTGCTCATTTACTTTTAGCTTAAGTACCTTCTCCAAGTAGTTTTGGATACTCTCTTTTACCCGTTCTCCCGCCCGCTTTGTTTTCACGTAGATGTTGCTATCGTCTGCGTATCTACAAAAGCGATGTCCTCTCTTTTCCAGCTCTTTATCCAAGTCGTCAAGCAGGATGTTCGCCAATAACGGACTAAGCGGGCCACCTTGTGGTGTGCCTTCTACTGCCGAGAGGCAGACTCCATTGATCATGATGCCTGCTTGTAAGTATGCGCGAATAAGTTTCAACAAAGCTTTGTCTTTTACTTTTCGGGCAACCCGACTCATTAAAATATCGTGATTTACCCGGTCGAAGAATTTCTCTAAGTCCATATCTACGACAAAGCGATATCCTTCGGAAATATAAGATTGTGCTTGTCTCATAGCGTCATGCGCACTGCGATTCGGTCGGAATCCGAAACTGGATTCTGAAAAGTGGGGATCGAATATGGGAGTAAGAACTTGGAGAATGGCTTGTTGGATTAAGCGATCTATCACGGTAGGAATACCTAATAACCTTACCCCTCCGTCAGTTTTCGGGATTTCGAC
Source organism: Brevibacillus schisleri (assembly GCF_055685845.1). NCBI lineage: Bacteria > Bacillati > Bacillota > Bacilli > Caryophanales > Paenibacillaceae > Brevibacillus > Brevibacillus schisleri. The sequence goes on along the minus strand of NZ_JBVNDM010000001.1, from coordinate 5,221,418 downwards.
TCTGCGGACAGGGGAAGGTTTATAGGTTCCTTTCATAATCTGTTCTTTAATGGTTAACCAGTGTTCACGGATATAATCGCGCAGTTGTTCGGTTGAAACACTGTCGATTCCCGCCGATCCTTTGTTTCTTTCCACTCTTTCGAGCGCCACTAATAGATTTTCCCGTGATAGGACTTTCTCCAACAACTCCATGACGATACCCTTTCCTTCGCACGCATCCTTCTAGTCTTGTCGGTCAATACTCAGCCCTCTCTTGTACCCTCAGGGCTTCACCCTTATTCTCCAAGAGTAGTTCCTTACGGAATTCTGCTTCACAGTTTGATCACGAAAGTGATTAGCGGATGTGTTGACTTAATGTTCAGCCCTTCCCCGTTCAAGCGTCCTATACTTGGGTACTATGGCTTCTGCTGACTTCTGCATGTTCAGCGACTCCTTACGGAGACGGTTACCAACATTTGAAGGCACTTCATGCAGACCTCCCCAGGTAAGAACGATAACTTTCATCCCATGTACCTGCCCAAGTTTACTGCTGTATTCCTTGGCTGTATAGGGCTTCGTCTTGTTCAGCAGACTCGCCCGAATACAACAGCCTCAAATTGGATTCGTGTACCTCAGGTCGGGACTTTGCCGCCGGCTTCCTCCAGATTCCACCTCACGGTAGACACCCTTGCCTTGAGCTAACGGTTGGTACAGCCAACCCCCGTTCGGGACTTACACCCTAGAGTTATCGCCCATGCTGGGCGCACGGAAAGAGAGCCCTCCTCAGTGGAAAAGGCTCTCTCACGTCTGATTAAAACAGTTTTTTCCCCATGATATGATCGAGTGGAATCACGCCAATGACTCTACTATCATCGCTATTGTTACGATTGTCCCCCATCACAAACACATGGTTTTCTGGTATGACGATTTTGGCATCAGGTAAGTCAACCATTTTTTCTTTTATGTACGGCTCGTTTAACGGCTGACCATTCCGATACAGGCTCTCGTTCTTAAACTCCAACGTATCGCCAGGTTTTCCGATGACTCGTTTTACCCAGAATGTTTTGGCTTCGCTTTTCCCCATGGCAAGCATGAGTAGAGGATTTTCAAGGATGTCATCTTTTAACGTACGATCACGGTTTACACGGCTGTCGATCACGACAATATCGTTGTACTCAGGGAGATAAGAGAATGTGTGGGACAATTTCGACACATAGATGCGTTCGTCGTTTTGTAAAGTGGGCTCCATCGATTGTCCATTCACTTTAAAAGGTTGGAGGACAAATATGTTAACCAGCATTGCGAGTGAAAGGGAGATGCCCAATGTTTTGGTCCAGCCCCATATTTCTTTTGCGCTTTTCAAATCAGACCGCATCCTTCCCTGTGAAAGATTACTTTAGTGTGGCTACTGATTAGTACGTGAAACGGTGCTTTTGGGTTACATAAATGAAAAAGAGGAGCTTGTGAAACAGCGCCAAATCCAAGTGCTTTCAGCATGTGAACGACCTACTTTTTTGGATATTTTAAACGATAATGACGAGTGGTCATACCATTAGAGCTTTTTAACAAAAGTAACCCGGTCATTTCCTTTTCCATCATAATTAGAAGTCACATCGATTCCATCCACGCTTTTATCTCCTTTTTCAACGGCAAAACCTAGCTTCGTGTGGAAGGAGATTGAGCCTTTATTAACGGGGGAGGTAATGCATCGAATCGTATTACATCCTTTTTGTTCTACGGTTTGAAAGAAATGATGGTATAATTCGCGTCCCCAGCCATCTTTTCTCTTGTCCGGATGTACCCCAACGAAATGAATATAAGCTTCGCCAGGCAACGTTTGGGACAAGAAGCCGATGAGGAACGCGATGACTTCCCCTTTCTCTTCAACAATAAAGCTCGTTGACTGGAAATGGATAAAAAACAGCTTGGGTAACATATCAGACATTTGCCGCCCACCCCACCAATCGTTGAGGACGGTAATAACCTTGAGGTAGTCTTGCTCTTGTACATTTCGGATTTGCATCATGCGTGCCTCCTTCTCAACATGTCTCACTGTGACAAGTCTTTCTGCTCGGGCAATTTTTCCCAGACGACAATGATTAGCGTTGCGATAGGGCCGAGGAATAAAGTGAGAAAAAACCAGTTAAGACCGCTACGATTTTTTCCTTGAGCGAGTCCGGCGTTGATGAGGGCCAATGTACCCCAACCAACAACATATTGATCTTCCATTTGGGAGTCTGCCTCCATTGTTGAAATATTGCTCGTATGATATACGTAATGAAGGAAATAGAGTTGCAGAAAATTTCACAAAATGTGTAAGACCAAACGAAAAATGGCCAATCGAATCGAAGGGCCATGGAGAGGAACTGCATCGGGCGTTTTGATAGCTCGGTTATTTATACAAAATATCATCCCGTAGTGATCCTACTTTGCCGAGAGCATCGGCAATATCCTCTTCGCTGACACCAAAGTGAGCCAAGGCATCATGCAAATGCTTAACGATGGCATCAAAATGAATGGGTTGCAGATTCATCCCTTCGTGAACCTTGGCCATGGACTGTCCAGTGTATTGATTCGGACCACCGAGGGCATAGCTGATGAACTTAGTTTGGTGTCTACGTTGTTTTTCCATATCCGTGTTTTTGAAAAAGTGGTTCACGGTATCATCAGCTAAAACTAAATCATAAAAGTAGTCCACTACTTTTGCGACCGTATCTTCCCCACCGTATTTTTCGTAAAATGTACTCATCATTGGCCTCCTGAGGACGTTTGCTTCCCTTATATATTCCACCATTGATGGAAAGTTATTAAAGAAAAGCCCGCAAGCTGATGCCGATTGCATTTCGACGTCAGCCTGCGGACTAGATGCCATGCCATGTGCGCTTTGTATTAGCCAATTTTCCTGATTACTTTCGAATTTCCACCTGAACTAACCATGATCCATCCTTCGGGAACAGGCGAGGCTTGCATTACCTCAATCTGCGTTCCGTTAGGAGCACCATTGACATTTCTGATCACATTCGATCCTCCAAAGGCTCGAACCATGACCCATCCGACTGGAATAGGAGAGGCGAGCATCACCTCTATCTCCGTGCCATAAGAAGCACCGTTCACATTCTTGATGACATTCGATCCTCTAAAAGCTCGAACCATGACCCATCCGCTGGGGATAGGCGAAGCGAGCAGCACCTCTACCTCTGTGCCATAAGAAGCACCGTTCACATTCCTGATCAGGTTCTGCGTTCCTAACGTTCTAACGATAACCCATCCGGCTGGAATAGGTGAGGTAAGCGACACCCAGAATTCTTCACCATACGTGGCTGCCTTTTCCTGTGCAGGGAACGCTGCCCCTTGGACATGTGTGGCTAGCGAGGGTACTACGACGACTGAACTTAATGACAGAATAATAAGTGCTTTTTTAAACATGATCATCAACCTTTCTGAAATCATGAATATAATTCCTTAAATACCATTTTATTACATGTTATACAATTATGATTCTGATTACTTTAAGAGATATTGTCGAATGGTAGGCAAAGTTGACGATAGGTTGAACAGCCACGAGAAAAGCAAAAGACCCTCTCATCGGTTGAGAGGGTTGAGGTAAAGGTAAACTGTCCGCGTGCGGGGCGTGGAGAACATTCCTATTTCATAAAGCTTAAAGCGACACCAATGGAATAAGGTACAAGCCATAAAATCCATACGATCAAGCTAAATTTATGGAACTGCTTGATTTGATGTTCTTTCTTTTTCCATAGAACGACACAGGCCCACACTGTATGGAAAAACATCAAGATCAGAGCGATCAACCCGGTAATGCCATGCAAATTTAAACTGGAGTTCTCAGCAAGCAGTTTCATAAACGTAGTTCCGATCGTATCGAATGCTAAGCCAAAACCAAAAAAGATAAGGTGTTTTAACTTCAGCTCTCCTGAACGTTTTTCGCTCCATACCCCAATCGTATAGGCGATGAGAGCAAGATTTATAAAAATCACGGCTGCTGCTAACATGTAAGATCATCTCCTGTTCATTTCTTTTGATTACGCTTGTAAGTGTAATCGTTGAACATGAACATAAGATGAACGACAGTGTAAATGGAGGTACCGATGCCCCTCAAATGAGGAGCACCAGTACTGCAAAGCTAGTTGTCTAGGTGCGATGGACCATCTGCATGAAACAAGTGTCTCAAGATCGCTTGACTCACTTCGGTCACTGGTTCAAAAACAAAAGCAACCAGATGTTCATGTGGCTCCAGATAGTAATTCCTGTAGCCGAGTTGAATCAACTCCCGATTGAGTCGCGCTGCATCTTCGAAACTTGCATAGAAATACAGATGCTTGGTCATGGTAATCACCTCCTTCCGCACTAAAACGTAGCAGAAGGAGTAGAATCTCACCAACGATCATGATCTTGATTTCTAATTGGAAAAGGAAAAACCCCTATAAAAAATAAGGGTTTCTCCTTTCACATTACCTATTTGCTCTACCGATTGTCCACTTTCTCCGGATACATATCATGATTCATCATCCGATGGTTCGCCATCTCCTCGTACTTCGTCCCCGGTTTCCCGTAGTTGCAATACGGATCGATCGAGATGCCGCCGCGCGGAGTGAACTTGCCCCATACCTCGATGTAGCGCGGGTCCATCAGCTTGATCAAATCGTTCATGATAACATTGACGCAATCCTCGTGAAAATCACCGTGATTACGGAAGCTGAACAAGTATAGCTTGAGCGACTTGCTCTCTACCATTTTGATATCAGGAATGTAGCTGATATAAATCGTCGCAAAGTCTGGTTGTCCGGTAATCGGGCACAGACTGGTGAATTCCGGGCAGTTGAATTTTACGAAATAATCGCGGTACGGATGCTTGTTATCAAAAGTCTCCAATACGCTCGGGTCATAGGAGTAGTTGTACGTTGTCCCTTGATTCCCCAAAAGAGTGAGGGAGGATAAATCGCGTTCTTGTTGGTGTGCCATATGAGTGCAGTCCTCTTTTCTTCATGAGAGTAAAATATCGTTTAAACGCCTCGTTTATTGCCCCAGACAAGCGCATGTAGTTGGGGAAGAACCTTTGCGTCGTTCATGTCAGGTGTCGCCATCGCCTGATCGATCAGCCATTCAAAGCTCTCCAAAAGCTTATCCCGAAGCGAAGGCGTATCAGCGTCAGTCAGATCGCTGTTTCCTGGCTGCAAGTAGAAGGGAACCCCTGGAAAACGCTGATGGATGGTGCGTGCATAGGCAAAATCGGCGTCGTCGAAAACAACAACTTTCAGACTAAGTCCTGGGTGTTTTTGATCCAAGAGCGCGTGCACAATTCGATCAAGCGCTTGAAAATCAGTTTCCATCCCGGAACTAGGCGGCTTAGGAGATAGCGTAATGTCGTCAATCAGTGGAAGCCACGCTTGCCACTTGCTGCCTTGTGTTTCGACTGCTGTGCGAATGCCATGCTCCTTCAAAAGGGCGATTAAGTCACCGATGCCAGCCAAAAGCGCAGGATTTCCCCCGGAAATCGTGACATGAGAAAAACGGTCCCCGCCTAAGCGAGTGAGCTCCTCCCAGACCGCCTCGGGCGACATTTGCCGGATTTCATCACGGGCAGATCCATCCCACGTAAAGGCGGAGTCACACCAGGTGCAACGATAGTCACAGCCAGCGGTTCGCACAAACATCGTTTTTTGCCCGATAACCATTCCTTCGCCCTGAATGGTAGGGCCGAATATTTCCAAGACCGGGATCATTCCGTCATCCACTCCCGTCTTGCCTCTGCATAGCTGGTCGGTGTCTCGAACAGGCGAACGAACTCCACCCGAGCGCCGTTGTATCGGTCGCGGTAGGCATCTGACTGCAATTGCTTTTCCATCTCTTCGAAAATCCACACGACCATGTTTTCAGCAGTGGTATTCATCGGGGGAAGCATTTCATTCAGATAGCGATGATCCAAATAAATTTCGATGTGCTCTTTCCAGATTTGCTTGATGTCACCGAAATCGATCACGAGTCCGATCTCGTCCGGAAAGCCACTGATGCCAAAGACGACCGTGTACGTATGGCCGTGGAGGTTTTTGCACTTTCCTTCATAAGCGTGCAGATGATGTGCAGCGTCAAAAGTAAATTCCTTGCTTACCAAAACGCGTTTGTTATGGTAGCGAAGCTGTGATTTTTGAATATGGGTACCCAGTGCCTGCATGCGATCGACGATACGAAAATCAAAGTTCGCGCTCATCAGGCTTGTTCTCCAGGTTGATTTTTCTCGGAAAGATACGTGTCTAATCCGGCTTTTCGCAGGTGGCAGGCAGGGCATTCGCCGCAGCCGTCTCCTTTGATGCCGTTATAGCAGGTGAGGGTATTTTCGCGAATATAAGAGAAGGCACCCAGATCGTCCGCCAGTTTCCATGTCTGTGCTTTGTTCAGCCACATGAGCGGCGTATGAATCACAAACGGATAGTCCATCGACAAATTCAATGTCACGTTGAGTGATTTGATAAAGGCGTCACGGCAGTCGGGATAACCGCTAAAATCCGTTTCGCATACACCGGTAATCAAGTGACGTGCTCCTCGTTGCTTGGCGAAAACGCCCGCAAAGGAAAGGAACAACAAGTTGCGTCCGTCAACGAACGTGGATGGTAATTGGCCTTCTTCTTGGGTAATATCGATATCTGTGCGGGTGAGTGCATTGGGCGCGAGCTGGTTTAACAGGCTCATATCCAATACGGAGTTTTTGACGCCGAGTTCTGCGGCAATTTGCTGGGCGTACTCGATCTCCAGCTTGTGTCGCTGACCGTAGTCAAATGTGAGGGTTTCTACTTCGCCGAATTGCTCTTTTGCCCAAAACAGGCAGGTAGTGCTGTCCTGACCCCCGCTAAAGACAACAACGGCTTTTTCCTTTTTCATCATTGCTCTCCATCTCCTCTTAATTGAATGGGAAGAAAGAGAGTTCTTGAACTTTCCTGCAAAAAAACAATAACAATACCAAAGAAAGGTACTGTTATCCAGCTTAGTTTTTTATAGAGGGAGTTCGCGAACCTCTCCCGTGCAGATGCACGGATTTCTTATTTGTGGAACCCAAGTGGGTGCCTTGAGACATTATACAACAATCACCGCAAAAGTGGGGGGATTATCGCTTGGAAAAAGATTGACGGATGGAGGCTGCTACTGCTAGTGTTTTTTCATAATCGATCAACATGGAGTGGAGTTGGTGATTTTGATAAGAGACGTCCCTTTAGTAGAAGAATATCGCGGTGGTATTCTAGAGAACGTACATAACGGCATCGTGTGCGGCGTGAATGAAAAAGGAGAGGTGGTTTATCGGGTAGGAGATGTGAATCATATCACCTTATTGCGCTCCGCAGCTAAGCCCTTTCAAGCCATTCCGATTGCCAAACGTAAAATTGATGAAAAATTCGGACTGAATAACGGAGAAGCAGCACTCTTTGCAGCCTCACATCGTGGAGAAGTCTATCATATAGAACACTTGGAGTCGATTTTACAAAAGACCGGCATTCAGGAAAACGAATTGCTTACGTGCCCGACTTATCCGCTCAACGAGGAGCCGAAGTTTGCTTGCTTGTCCCAAGGCAAAGAAAAGCGCAGGCTCTTTCATAACTGTGCGGGAAAGCATTTGGGGTACTTGGCGCTGTCAAAGGATCAAGGATACTCCACTCATGATTACTACAAGGCAGAGCATCCAGCGCAACAAGAAGCCTTGGAGGTGTTTGCCAGCCTTGCTGATTATCCAAAAGAGCAGGTCCAGCTAAGCGTCGACGGCTGTGGCTTCCCGGTTTTTGCGTTGCCGCTCAAGAACCTGGCGATTGCTTATCTAAAGCTCGCGTGCCCGGATCTGATCGAGGATCAGAAGACGCGTGAGGCAGTAGAGAGAGTGTCAGGCTGGATGACGCGCAGTCCCGAGATCATTGCCAGTCACAACTTCATCTGTACAGCTCTTTTAATGGATGAAAATATAATCGCCAAAGGCGGAGCAATGGGCGTATACGGCTTTGCTTTGAAAAGGGAGAGACTCAGCTTCTCGCTTAAGGTACTGAATGGCTCTGAATTCGTATGGCCGCTTATAATCGCGTCGATCTTGGAGCAGATTCAGTATGATAATCAGGAAACCATCGACCGACTCCATACGCTGGCGCCAAAAGCTATTAAAAACGACAATCAGCTGGTGGTCGGGGAGAAACGACCAGTTTTTGTCTTGAACAAATGCTAAAAATGGAGGCGAAGTATCATGCTAGTGGAAGTGATTGCGACTTCAGTTGAGGATGCAAAACGTGCTGAGCAGGGCGGAGCTGATAGGCTGGAGCTCATCTCGGGAATTTTGGAGGGAGGCATTACTCCGAGCTGGGGATTGATTGAGGCAGTGGTCAAGGCGGTTTCGATCCCAGTAAACGTCATGGTGCGACCGCATAGCCAATCGTTTTGCTATACAGCAGAAGAACTTTCTGTCATGCGGCAGGATGTACGGATCATCCGTGAGCTTGGGGCGGCAGGTGTCGTAATTGGCATGCTAACTCCGGAAAATAGGCTTGATCAGCGGGGGATGGAGCAGTTGCTTGGTGAATCAGGTTCATTACATGTGACATTCCACCGTGCGTTTGATAATGCCGTCGATCAAATGGAAGCAGCACGTATTCTTCTGGAATATCCCCAGGTTCGTACGATTCTAACTTCTGGGGGCAAAAAAACGGCAATCGAGGGTGCTGATTGCATCGAGCAGCTCGTCAAGCTGACAGAGAACACACAGCTTGCGATTTTGGCAGGAAGCGGATTGTCGCTGGCTAACGTTGGAGACCTCGTGAAACGTACGGGTGTCAAAGAGGTTCATTTTGGATCGGCAGTACGAGAGGAAGGACAGGCTCTCCGATACGTTGATGCAGAGCGAGTGGCAGCGATCAAACAACTACTGTAAGCATAAAACAAGCCGACACCTTACTTCTGGAGGGTAGTCGGCTTGTTGTTCATTTGCTTCCGTATCCAGTAACCGACGAGAAGAATCAACGGATACAAGAACCCTATTGTTAAATCAAAGAATGGCCAGTACGTATACGATTCGTATAAAAAAGCTTGGTTTGGAACGATGATAATCGCGATGGCGACAAATAAGATGCAAATGGGCAAGGTGAGCAACTGATGCTCCTTTAAATGGAGAAGCTGCTTTATCCCTACACAGAAACCATACATATACAGTACGACTTTGAAATAAATGGAGACAAACCACATGAGAGCCATCATTGCTTCCTGCCTTTGAAAGAACTCTCCTACATGGACTCGTTTGGCGAGGGAGTAGCTCGGAAAGGTCTCACGGGAAACCAATTCCGGACCGAGCGCCAAAAGCGATAAGAAGATGACGGCAAGCAGACAAACGCCACCGTATATCGCTCCTCGCAAAAATGCAGATGTGAGCTTTTGTTTTGCATCGAGAAGTGGAGTAATCATGAGGAAAATAACCAGCTCTGAGAAGGGAAAAGCGGTCACGGAAAATACTCCTCTTATAACGGGCTTCATGCCATTTTCCAAGAAGGGGAGAAGGTTCACGAATTGGAACTGAGGGGTTAACAAAAGAAAAAACGAAACGAACGTAAGGACAAACCAGAGGAAAAAGATTTCGCTGGTCCGTGCAAAAGCTTCAAGGCCTAAACGAACAGCGTATATGGCACAGGCAACAAGTAAAAACATGACAGCTTGAATAGGTGTTGCTTTCATAATGTGCGTAGTCATGAAATCGCCAATTGTTCGTATATAGACTGCGCCATTGATTAACACAGCCCCCATAAAGAGGATGGAAAAGACTGTCCCGAGCCAACGTCCAAATATGAGCTTGTTCTTTTCAATCAGCGTTTGTTCGGGGTAAATGCGACCGACTACACAAAACAAGTATACAATGGCTAGCCCCAGCGCCATGCCGATCAAGCCTGATAGCCATCCATCGTGACCCGCTTCAGTCGCAGGTACAGAAGGTAAGATCAAGATGGAATCTCCTATGGTGATGAATGTTACGAGGATGACAAATTGGCGGTTGCCTATTTTATCGGAGTTCTGCATGATGCCTCACCTTGTCCGTAGGTTTATCTTACGTATTATTTCCAAGTTCAAGATGGATAAACGAACGGTAAGCGGGTACGGTCTCTTGTTTGATTTGTTTTCGGAATAATATGATAATGGGGAGGGACCAAAAACTACGAACAACGGGAGAAGGGAAGAAAAGCTGTGGAGCTGGAAAAAAGGTTGTCGGCTATTATCGGACAAGCGGAGGGGACTTGGGGCGTCGTTGTGGAGGAACAGGGCTCAGCGAAAGGAACCCGTTTTGAACATGTACCGGACGAGCTGTTTATTGCGGAGAGCGTCATTAAAGTGCCGATCATGGCTGCCGTTTTCGCGGCAAGTGAGCAGGGGCATTTTCGTTTGGATGATCAGCTTGTTCTACGCCAAGAAGATCTGGTAGGGGGATCGGGGATTTTGTACGCGCTATCCCCAGGCTTGAGGCTCACGATTCGCGACTTGGTGACCCTCATGATTATTCAGAGCGACAATACGGCGACAAATATGCTGATTGATTTGGTAGGAAAAGATCAGATTGATCAGACCATGATTGATTTGGGAATGCACCAAAGCTGTTATTCACGCAAACTCATGATTTATCCACTCGATATCACAGAAAACAATAAGATAACCGCTGGGGATGTTGCGAGTATGCTAGGTCATTTGGCAACGGGCAGTTTTCTGTCTCAACGTGCCTGCAAAGAGATGGTCGCCATTATGAAAAAGCAGCAAGTCCGTAATGGTCTGCCGTCCCAATTACCAAATGAGGAAGAATCCAATTATCCTGGATGGGAACTACCGTGTAAATCCGGCTGGGATACCGGCAGACAGCATGATGTAGGCTTGCTATATACGAACAATCGTTGCTTTTCGATTACGGCCTTATCCAAAGATGTAACCGCTCAATCTGCTCTGAACACACTGGGATTACTGGGAAGAGCTGTGTATGACTACGCTATTTTGGCTGTCGATAATTAGATCGGCAGCTTTTTTAATTGTTGATGGACAGAACTTGTTTGGAAACCATATCGATCTCTTGCAATTCCGACGAGGTCAAAGAAAAGCGCATAGCTTTGACATTTTCCTCCGCATGATGGACCTTGGACGCGCCTGGAATCGCAAAGACCGTTTCGCCATGAGCGTGAATCAACCAGTTCAAGGCAATTTGTGTAGCGGATGCATCGTATTTACGTGCAAGCTCCTCCAAGACTGTGATGAGCGGCTGGGACTTTTTTAGCCAGGTGGAACGAAAGGGTGATGTCCATTTTCGGGGTCCTGTAATGGACTGAACAAGAGCTGGATTTTTATGAAACTTGCCGCTTAGAATCCCCTGTTCAAGCGGGGAATAGGCGATAATGGCAATGCCCAGCTCTTTTGCCGTATCCAGAATCCCGTTTTGTTCGATTCTCCTGTCCAGCAGGCTGTATTTCACTTGATTGGAGATGAGACGCAGGCCATGCTCGCGCAATACGCGATCGGCTTCCCGCATGTTTTTAGCGGAAAAATTACTGACGCCTACGTTCTGTATCTTGCCTTGCTTGACGAGCTTGGCCATTTCATTCATTTCGCTTGCAACAGATGACAAGGAGTAGGGCTGGTGGACTTGATGCAAATGGATGGTGCGGTTGTCGAGTAAACGAATGCGCTCGTCGATTGTGTTCCCGATGCTTTTGGCGGTGCGAAATACAGGCCACCATTTTGTCGCAATATGAGCAGAATCAGCTAGTGTCCCGGCGTCTTTAAGAGCTTTTGCCAGCATCTGTTCTGATTGACCTTTGCCGTATACTTCTGCGGTATCAAACCAGTTAATGCCCCCATGCAAACTCGTCTGCACAATTTTTAAAACATCGTCAGGTCCAATGACAGGCCAAAACTTCCCCACTATTCCGTTTCCATTGCTAAACTGCCAGCAGCCGAGACCGAGTGGAGAAAGCATTAGGTCTGAGCCCCCCAATTTACGTAAGACAGGTGTTTCGAGTGCTCCCAAGCCACTTCACCTACTCCCGTTCAATTATTGGTTTAAAATGCTTTCTTCCAATACAGCATACTTGTCGCCGTACTCCTTAATGATATGCTTTTCGCCCCATAAGCAAAGTGAATCGAGAATACTTTTCAAGGTCCAGCCGTACTCGCTGAGCTCATACTCTACTTTTGGCGGAACTTGATTGTAAATGATCCGGCTGATGATACCATCCTCTTCAAGCTCTCTAAGTTGCTGTGTCAGCATCTTCTGCGTAATGCCCGGCATCAGTCGTTTCAACTCACTTGTACGTTTTTTTCCGTGAGTCAGGTGACACAAAATAACGCATTTCCATTTACCGCCGATGACCTCAAGTGTAGCTTCCACTGATATGTTATACTTCTTTTTCACTGTTGATTTCCTCCTGAACGATAGGTACTTATTAGTGCCTATCACACAAAAAAGTGCGTACTTTTTCTTTTCGTTAGTTTATCTCATAATAACACTTGTCAAACGACATGAAGCACATTAGGTGACTGGAAACAGTCATACTAACATAGAGTACAAGGATGGAGGAGACAAGTTATGCCAAAACATTTGCAAGATACAACTACACTGTACAACGGAGTAAAAATGCCTTGGATGGGTCTGGGTGTTTTTAAAGTAGAGGAAGGTCAGGAGCTTGAGCTAGCTGTAAAAAACGCAATCAAGCATGGCTACCGCAGTATCGACACAGCCGCTATTTATAACAACGAAGAGGGTGTTGGCCGTGGAATCCGTGCAGGTTTGCAGGAAGCGGGCCTCACTCGGGAAGATCTTTTTGTTACCTCGAAAGTATGGAATGCGGATTTAGGGTATGAGTCTACGTTGCAAGCATATGAAACGAGCCTGAAAAAACTCGGGCTGGAATACTTGGACTTGTACCTCATTCACTGGCCGGTAGAAGGAAAGTTCAAAGAAGCATGGAGAGCATTGGAGACGCTGTACAAAAAAGGATTGGTAAAAGCGATCGGGGTGAGCAATTTCCACGTTCATCATTTAGAAGAGCTGCTTAAAGACGCTGAAATTAAGCCGATGGTCAACCAAGTGGAATTCCATCCGCGCTTGTCCCAAGATGAACTGCGTGCCTACTGCAAGGAGCAAGGGATTCAATTTGAAGCATGGTCTCCGCTTATGCAAGGTCAGCTATTGGACAATCCAGTACTAAAAGGAATTGCAGAAAAATACGGGAAGTCCATTGCCCAAGTCATTATACGCTGGGATTTGCAAAATGGCGTCGTAACCATTCCAAAGTCGACCAAAGAGCATCGAATCGTCGAGAATGCATCCGTATTTGATTTCGAACTAACGAATGAAGACATGGAAATGATTCATTCGCTGAATCAAAATCACCGTGTTGGTCCAGACCCAGATAACTTTGATTTTTAATAGCTGACGGTCAACAAAAAACTCCTGATGATTTCAGGAGTTTTTTGCGTTGAAGAAAAGGAATAGGAATCAAATGACTTCTGGCAACTGAATGTCGTCCATCGTTACCACACATTCAAATTGATTGGGGGAGTCGTGGTGAATATGCTCCTTGAAAATACCCATTTTCACGAAAAAGCGCAGGCTGGTGTAAACGGTTGAAAGTGTGATGTTTGGCATCTCGTTTTTCAAAGCGTGATAAATGTCTTTGGCAGTATAGAATTTCCGAGTAGTAAGCATAAGAAGGAGTACGGCTCTTCTTTGGATGGTTAATCTTTTTCCTAGATTCTTGACTTGTTGTGTGACACTGACAATATGATCGTCCATTACAGGTCACCTCGTTCTTATATTATAATAATTACTATATGATAATTATCCTTTTTATTTTGTGTGCAGTCAACTTTTTCTTTCCGTATCTTATCCGGCTCATGGCTTGCGTGTGCATGTTTCTGGGGGATGCGTAAATCT
>NZ_JBVNDM010000001.1:4685000-5200000 GCF_055685845.1 Brevibacillus schisleri | reverse complement strand
CGATACAGACGAAATCAGCTGGAATGACTTGTTCGGTTCCAGCTATGGGTGAACCATCGGCTGCAACTCGGGCGATACGGACACCCTCGACTTGAAAGGTTCCGACGATTTCCAGTGCTGCTGTTCGCAGTTGAATCGGGATGTCCCACATAGAAAACCCGTTGGAGGGATAGAGGGAAACTGCCAGTTTTTGCATCCATGGACTTCCCATCAGTTTGCTCCCCAGTCGAATCATCAAAGAAGGGGCAAGATGGGCGACGCGCAATAAGGATTGCATCACGGCTTGTGGTTGCCCTGCAGTGCCACTGATAGCCGTACTAGGTGGGAGAATCATTCGATCCACCGTAATTCCAGCCAACTGCAATTCCCGGGATATCGCCACCGATAAGATATTGATTCCAATGACAACTCCGCGCTGTCCTACTCGCACGCGCTGCACATTCGTCATGACTTGAGCCGCTCCGATGGACATCACACCAGGTAACGTCCACCCTGGCACGGGTACGGCTGCCTCAGAAGCCCCCGTTGCGATCAGGAGCAACGGGGTTATCATTTCCCCCACTGTGGTAGAAACAATCCAGCCATTTTGAGATTGGGTCAAATGGAACACGGAAACGCCGCAACGGATCTCTACGCCAAGCCCAATCGCTTCTTGCGTGAGACGAGCAGCCTCATCCAGTCCATTCCACCACACACCGTCCGGTTCTTCGTGAAGCTGTCCAAGCAAGCGGCCCCCAGGGCGATAAAACTCATCGACTACACGAACAGCCAATCCCTGCCTTGCACTAGCAATTGCTGCGGATAAGCCCGCGGGTCCAGCCCCGATGATGAGAAGGTCGATCATGTACCATGACCTCCTTTTTTCAAGGGAGTCGGAAGGAGAGAACCCGCATTTACTTGCATGCCTTCCTGCACAAGCGTCATACAAGCACGCACGGTTGGAACACCGTCTACATGGACGCGACATTCGTAGCAGTGACCGATATTGCAGTAAATGCCTCGCGGTGTTCCTTTTTCCTCGTGCACCCGAAGCGTACGGACCCCTGCGGCCAATAGGGCTCCCGCAATCGTTTCGCCTTCGAAAGCCGTATAGACAGAGCCGTTATAATAAAAAGGAAGCTGCTTTCTGTCCCCGAGTGAACCGAGGACCGGATGGTGATCAATTCGTTGATTCATGCCCGTTGCCCCCCAAGCGTTTGAAATGAGACAGGACGGATAGGCGGTTGGTATCCAAGAGGTACAGTATGAGAAGGCACTTGGCCAGTTACTTGCTGAATGACCTGATCGATCAATGTACGGCAGGTTCTCCCACCGCAGCAGCCCATGCCGGCTCTGGTCCGTAGCTTCAGCTCGCGTGCGGTACATTGGTAGGTTTGGGCGGTCGCTACCAATTCAGCGAGAGTTACTTCTTCACAACGGCAGATAATCAATGGATGCGATTCCATGATGATGCCTCCTTTCATTCTTGCTTGATGAAAAATGCAAGTGTCGTGCCATAGGAAAGAGACTGAGATCGTCCTGGCTGGCACAATACTTGCTGAATATTCTTAAAGAAATAGCCGAATCACGACAAAACAAAAGAGGGATGACAGAGATGGAAAAAGTAACAAGACTGCGTGAGCAATTCGATTCAATGGGGATTGACGGAATGTTGATCACCAATGGACAAAACCGCCGATACCTCACAAACTTTACAGGTACATACGGAGTTGTCCTCATTTCCAGAGACCAGGCCAAGCTCTTCACAGATTTCCGTTACACAGCCCAAGCGGAAGCACAAGCAACGGGGTTTGAGATCGTTTATTTGCCGACAAAAGAATCCGTTTACAGCGAAGTAGCGCGTCAAGCGGAAGCGATGGGAATTAATCATCTCGGCTTTGAGGAGGAGAATGTCTCGTTTGCCTTACATCGTAAATACAGCGAGGCCGTCCAAACAGCATTCATTCCGACGTCAGGTGTCATTGAGGGATTGCGGATGATAAAGACAAAGGAAGAACTGGCGATCATCCGAACGGCTGCGCAAATCGCCGATGCGGCATTTTCCCATATAACGTCCTTCCTGCGTCCTGGGATCAAAGAGCTCGCGGTGTCTAATGAATTGGAAATGTTCATGCGAAAGGAAGGCGCGTCGGGCTCTGCTTTTGACATCATTATTGCTTCTGGCTATCGTTCCGCACTTCCTCATGGCGTAGCGAGTGAAAAAATGATTGAAGCGGGCGATATGGTTACGATGGATTTTGGGGCATTGTACCAAGGCTATCGCTCAGATATTACCCGTACGGTTGCTGTTGGCACTCCGGATGAACAACTCAAAGCCATCTACGAGATCGTTTTGGAAGCACGCAATTGGGCTGTTGCAGGCATTCGTCCCGGCATTACCGGGAAAGAGGCAGACGCCTTCGCGCGGGACTACATCACGGAGCACGGTTATGGCGAGCGTTTTGGACATGGAATGGGGCATGGAGTGGGTCTCGATATTCATGAGGAGCCATTTATGTCCACACGTTGCACCGCTGTTCTCCAAGAAGGCATGATTTTGACCGTAGAGCCGGGGATTTATATACCAGAGCTTGGTGGAGTCCGTATCGAAGACGATCTGGTTGTCACAGAGAGCGGCAATGAGGTGCTTACACATTCACCGCGCGAATTGATCATTTTATAAATCGAGAGACAAAGTCTTGGCCGAGTAAGTGGGCTGAGGCTTTTTTTGTCTAACAGCAGTGTCTAAGATTTGAAACACGATAAGTAATGCTGTGTACAAAAAAGTTTACAACAACCAACTCTAGAACGAAGCTACTGCCGCTTTCATTTTTGGCACATCTTTTGCATTCTGATAATTCTGAAAACCAACACATAACGACTGAATAATGGGGGTTGATCCAATGAAAAAAAGTGTGTTTGCGGTAATGAGTAGCGTAGCAGTCATGGGATTATCGTTGGCAGGATGTGGAGGAGGACAGCCAGCCGAGCAAGCAGCACAGAGTGGACAGTCGAGTACGCAGACAGCACCTGCCACCACGGCTAAAGAACCAGCAAAAGCACAAGTCCTCCGCTGGAATCTACACTCCGTACCACCTACAGGTGATCCTGGACTTGCGGAAGACACGACTTCTGCTGCCATCGTTAAAGCAGTTTTTGATGGACTGACACGCATCGGGCCTTCGGGCAAGCCAGAGAAAGCAGTAGCCGAGAAGATTGAAGTATCGAGTGATATGAAAACATATACCTTCAAACTGAGAGATTCCAAGTGGAGCAACGGAGAACCAGTAACAGCCCACGATTTCGAATACGCGTGGAAACGAGCTCTCGATCCGAAGACAGCGTCGAATTACGCCTATCAGCTCTATTACATCAAGAATGCGGAGAAGGCCAACAAAGGGACTGGCAGCTTGGATGATGTCGGCGTAAAAGCATTGGACGACAAGACCCTCCAAGTAGAGTTGACGAATCCAACTCCGTTTTTTCTGGAGCTAACGGCCTTCCAAACTTATTTCCCGGTAAATAAAAAGGTAATCGAGACTCGTGAAAAATGGGCCGGAGATGCTAAAACACACGTAGGAAATGGTCCATTCAAAATGGAGTCATGGGAACACAAAAGCAAAATGATACTCGTGAAAAACAACAACTACTGGGACAAAGATAGTGTCAAGCTGGACAAGATCGAGTTCTCGATGGTGGGGGATGAAAACACAGAGCTGTCCATGTTCGAAAACGGAGAGATTGATTGGGCAGGCAGTCCGTTAAGCTCGCTGCCAACAGATGCAATGCCAGCGCTTAAAGATAGCGGTAAGCTGCAAGTGAAGCCTGTCGGTGCTACCTACTGGTACAAGTTCAATACAGAGAAATCCCCGTTCAATAACGTGAAGATTCGTAAAGCCTTTGCCTACGCCATTAACCGTCAAATCTTGATCGACAACGTACTCCAAGCGAATCAGCAGCCAGCGATGGCAGCAGTTCCTCCGACAATGGGACTCAATACGGGTGGTTATTTCAAAGACAATGATCAAGAGACAGCCAAAAAGCTGTTAGAGGAAGGAATGAAAGAGCTGGGCATTTCTAAACTGCCGCCGATCAAGCTCAGCTACAACACGTCCGAAGGGCATAAAAAGATCGCAGAAGCGATTCAGGACCAATGGCGCCAAAACCTTGGAGCAGATGTGAAGCTGGAAAATCAGGAATGGAAGGTGTACCTCGAGACCATGCACGAGGGCAACTATCAGGTCGGGCGTCTCGGCTGGTCGGGTGACTTCAACGACCCGATCAACTTTCTGGAGCTGTTCAAGGAAAAGGACGGAGGAAACAATGACACGCGTTGGGAGAATCCGAGATTCAAAGAGCTGTTGAATCAATCCGCCACTGAGAGTGATCCGGAAAAGCGTAAGGCGATTCTACGTGAAGCTGAGCAAATCATGATGGATGAAATGCCGATTATGCCGATCTACTTCTATACGCATACATGGGTGAAGAATGACAAGGTAAAAGGAATTTTCCAGGACGGTCTAGGGGCAATCGACTGGAAATGGACATCAATCGAATAATATTCGAATGGGGGATGGGCAATGAAAAAATGGGGAAGTGTGATAGTGAATTTACCAGTAAATGGTAACAAAGCAACGGATGGAAAAGACATGCAAAACGCTATTGAAATGGCTGTCAAAAAAATAAATGACAGAGGTGGAGTGATTGGGAAAAAATTGAGGATTGAAGTGACTGATGATGGCTGTGATCCACAAATGGCGACGACAGCAGCCAACTCAGTCAAATTACCCGCCCAAGGCTATGACACCCTCTTTTTGATCAATGGTCTAACCCCAGATCAAGCACGAACCCCAGCAGATTACATGGCAGCGAACCAAGCGAAAAAAGTCGTGCTCATCCAGGACAATTGTGCCTACGCCCAAGCATCCGTTGAAAAATCCGGCGGAGCCGTCATTGCGTATGAAGCAATCAACCATGGAATTGATCCGTATTTTGTCTGAGGTGTTGCCGCCAAAAGAGGGGCGAAGGTTTCCAGATTTTTGTTCGCGTTGGCGTGCGTTTTTTGCGTGTAAAAAGCGGCTGTAGTGGAGGGAAGAAGCGGATTTCCAGTCTACGCTACGGCCTACGCCCCGCAAGAGGGGATTGACTGCTCGCTCCGAAATGAATGGCGGGAGCGCTTCAAACGTAGAAGTTTCGAAGAAGTATTCCATAAGTGAAGCTTAAATTCCCCGACATTCATTCCTCCGCTGGGATGGGCTCCAGAGGCGCTTGGACTGGAAATCCGCTTCTTCTTACGTAGCTTTTGTAAAACATGATTGTAAGTCGATCCAAGAAGGAAGATGAAGATGAACAACTCGCGATCATTTAGTCGTAAAAACGAAGCAAAAATGCTTCATAATCATGCTTCGATCACTCAAGATGATTAGCTAGTACAGAAAAGACACCTTGACCAACCCCAAAAACGGTTTAAAAGCCGCAAGAGCACTTACAGCTCGAAAGCCCTGTCACATGTTTGGAAGGAGACCGCCCGAACGAAGAGAGGATACAGGCGACTGGAAAACATGTGGCAGGGCTTCCCCAACACAACCGCTATGAGACAACATTTTTACTTCCCCAATTTGTTATACAGAGTGGCCCGCGATATGCCAAGTCTTTTCGCAGCGGCTTGCTTGTTGCCGTTTTCAAGCTCGATGGCTCGCAAAATGACACGGCGCTCATGCGCTTCGATTTCCTCTTGCAAGGAAAACAGATCAGGAGGAAGCTCAATCGGTACCTGTTTCGTCTGACCTTGCAAGGAATACGGCAAATCCTCTTCTTTAATAATACCGTCCGTCGCGAATACCACCAATCGTTCAATGGCATTTCGCAGCTCGCGAATGTTACCTGGCCAGTCGTATTGAAGCAGGTTTTGCATCACATTTTGCGAGATGGCATGAATGGGACGGTTGTAACGTAAAGAGAATTCATAGAGAAAAAAGTGGGCAAGCTCAATCGTATCTTCAATGCGTTCTCGTAGCGGAGGAATTTTCAGCGTCACGACATTGAGCCGATAGAACAGGTCTTGGCGAAACTTCCCTTCCTTCACTAACTCCTCCAGATTTTTATTCGTGGCAGCAAGCACGCGGAAGTCCGCCTCAATCTGCTTGGTCCCTCCGACCGAATAATACTTTTTCTCCTGAAGCACGCGAAGCAGCTTCACTTGCATATCGAGCGGCATTTCTCCTACTTCGTCGAGAAACAGCGTTCCTCCGCGAACCAGCTCAATCATTCCTTTTTTCCCTTTATGATCCGCACCAGAAAAGGCACCTTTTTCGTAACCAAACAGCTCGCTTTCAAACAAAGTAGGCGAAATCGCACCGCAGTTGATGGCGATAAAGGGAGCATTGGAGCCTTCCCGCACATCATGTACGGCTTTGGCGAAAAGCTCCTTGCCGACGCCGCTTTCCCCTGTGATCAAGACGGTTGCTTGCGTAGCGCTGAGCTTTTGGATCATGGACTTGATATGGCGAATGGGGAGACTCGTTCCCTTGATCTGAGCAAATGGATCGGGCGTCGGGCTGAGCTTTGCCATTTCCTGCTGCAAGTGATTCACTTTTTTATTGGCGTTCAACAGCTCCTGGTTCAGTCGGACTTGGCTCGTGATATCGGTTTCCGCCGCAACAGCACCGATGATTTTGTCATGCAAATAGATCGGATTCGTATTGATGAGAACGACGAGATCCTCCCGCGGCTGATGCTGATGGCGGTAGAGAGATTGTCCGATTTGCAGAGATTTGAGTGTTTCAAGCATTTCGAGTGGGAAAAATTCGGTGATCGGGTGACCAATCGTTTCTTTTGCTTTCAAGGAAAAGATTCGTTCAGCGCCTTCTGTCCAAACCATCACACGCGCTTTTTCATCGATGACGGATATGGATGCATCCATGGTTTTGATCATCGTCTCGAAATACGCTTCCAAGATCTCATACGAGGAAAAAATGGCTTGTATGACTGTACCTCGATGAAGGTAGCCGACAGGGATTCCAGGTTGTTTTTCGATTAGGAGATAGTTGTGAGTAGCTAGCAGGCGGATGGCATCGGCCAATGTTGAATCCCGTGTCGTCACAGCAGCTGGTTCCCAAGGGGCATGTGTGCAATCGAGCGTCAAATTGGCGGTGAAATGAGAGGAATCGGCGACATACCAGCTGGTTTGACGCTGGGCAAATACAGGAACGGTTTCGTCCAACTGAGGAGGGAGAAGCTCTTGATCGTTGAGAATCCGCATGTTTGTCTGGATCAATTCAGTTAAGGCAGGAAGTTTGTGATTCAACTCGATCATCCCTTTTTAAAGAGGTAGTTCAAGTGTATAAAATTTTGAACATTTTCTCATTTATTATACATTCACCCTTTTAATTGTCAAAGAATTTAGACGGAAATTTTGGAGTTCTTGCTTGGAACGATTGGCATGGCTTTTGCAAAAAAGAGTAAGCAAGTAGCAGAATACGCATTTGAGGAGAATCAGCATGACAGTACAAACCCATGCGCAGATTGCAGTAATCGGCGGTGGTATCATCGGCGCGGCGATTGCGTATTACGCTGCGAAGGCTGGATTGGATGTCGTTGTCCTGGAAAAAGGCGAGCTGGCATCAGGGACATCCTCACGCTGTGACGGGAATATTTTAGCGATCGATAAGGACCCCGGCTTTGACAGTCAGATGTCCCTGAAAAGTCAGATGCTCGTTGATCAGCTAAGCCGGGAACTGGACCATACGTTTGAATATCGGGCACCGGGGAGTATTCTCGTCTGCGAATCAGAGGCTGAGATGGAAGCCGCTCATGAATGGGTGCAACGGCAAAAAGAAGCAGGATTGCCGTTTCGGATGCTGGATAGGGCGGATATTCGGCAGGAGTCGCCTTACTTTGCCGACGACTTGCTGGGAGGCTTGGAGTGCGCCACCGATTCTACCGTCAATCCGTACATGCTGACCTTTGCCCTGTTTGAAGGCGCGAAAAAGCATGGAGCGAGGATCATGCGCCGTACTGAGGTCCAGTCGCTCAGACGTGATCAGGCGACGGGAACGTTTCACATTGGGCTTGGTACAGGCAGCATGACAGCCAAGCAGGTCGTCAATGCCGCGGGGGTGTGGGCGCCAGTCATTGGCAAAATGGTCGGAGTGGACATTCCGATCGTTCCGCGCAAAGGGCATTTGATCGTCGCCTCGAGACAGATGCCTGTCGGTGTACGAAAGGTGATGGAATTCGGCTATCTCATCTCGAAGTTTGGCGGCGTGCGACAAGTAGACGAGGAGACAGAGAAGTACGGAGTCGCGCTCGTATTTGAACCGACAGAAAGCCAAAACTTCTTGATTGGTTCCAGTCGTCAGTTCGTAGGCTTCGATACGCAGATTGACCTGAATGTCGTCAGGTGTATGGCGAGAAGAGCACTGCGCTTTTATCCGAAGATCGCCGACTTCGCTATCATCCGCACCTATTGCGGTTTGCGCCCGTGGACTGAGGATCACTTGCCAATTATTTCTCGCGTCGAGGAAGTACCCGGTTACTTTATCGCGGCTGGTCATGAAGGAGATGGAATCAGTCTGGCTGCGGTCACAGGCAAGCTGGTGTCCGAGTTGCTAGTCGATCAGACAGACACCATCATTCCGACAGAGCCACTGCGCTTGGACCGGTTTACGAAAAAAGGAGTGTTGCATCCATGAAAGCAACGAGGGTGTTTACCACCATTGACACGCATACCGGGGGAAACCCTACCCGCACAGTAATCAGTGGTCTGCCAAAGCTTACCGGAACCACGATGGGAGAAAAAATGCTCCAGATGAAGGCCGAGTACGACTGGATTCGCACGTTTTTGATGTATGAGCCGCGCGGGCATGATGTGATGTCCGGGGCCTTGATCGTTGATCCTTGCCATCCAGATGCCGATGTAGGAGTGATCTATATCGAGACGGGCGGATATTTGCCGATGTGTGGCCACGATACGATCGGTCTTTGTACCGCGCTGGTGGAGACAGGTATGATCCCTGTGACCGAGCCGGTGACAAAGCTTACGCTTGATACGCCGGCAGGATTGGTCGAGGTAGACATACAGGTAGAGGGAGGGAAAGCCAAGGAAGTATCGTTTGTAAACATTCCGGCCTTCCTCTATCAAAAAGATGTGACTGTAGAAGTAGAAGGGATTGGAGTCGTGACCTGCGATATTGCGTACGGTGGAAACTTTTATGCCATCACAGATGCACGCAAGCTCCATCTCGAACTGACGCCAGCCCATGCATCCACCATTGTTGATACGGCCGTTGCGATTCGAAAAGCGTTGAATCAGGCGATGGAGATCGTTCATCCAGAGAAGCCGTTTATACGCGGATTGACCCATGTGGAATTCTATACGGCCCCTGACAATCCGGGAGCGGATGTGAAAAATACCGTCGTCGTACCACCGGGAGGAATAGACCGATCACCATGTGGAACAGGCACTTCCGCCAAGCTGGCGACCTTGTTTGCCAAGGGGGAGATCGGGATAGACGAACCGTTTGTACATGAGAGCATCGTCGGTTCTCTGTTTACAGGAAGAGTACTGCAGGTGACGGAGGAAGGCGGGCTGCCTGCTGTCATCACCCGAATTGCAGGCTCAGCCTGGCTGATGGGCAAGCATACGATTTTTTATAATCTGGAAGACGAGCTGGCGAATGGCTTTTTGCTCATCCCAGCTGCAACTGATCACTAAAACAAAGCCCAAAATGGGAGAGGAGAATGAAAAATGGCAAGATTTGAAGGAGTGTACGTGGCGATTGTCACGCCGTTTACAAACGATTATGAGGTGGATTACAAGCGTTTGGGGGAATTGTGTGACTGGTTGATTCAGGAGGGAGTAGACGGACTGGTTCCGTCCGGTTCACTGGGGGAATACGCGACGATGACAGGAGAAGAGCGGGCCAAAGTCATTCAAACCGTAATCGCTGCTGCAAAAGGTCGAGTCCCGGTGGTCGTTGGCTCTGCTGCTCCGTCTACCCGTCAAGCAGTGGAATGGGTGCAATTCTCCAAGGATGCGGGAGCAGCAGGTGTGATGGCTTTGCCTCCGATTAACTACAAGCCATTGGAAAATGAAGTATTTGCCCACTATGAGGCACTGAACACCGTCGGGCTGCCGATCATTGCCTATAACAATCCTCACGACTACAAAATCGACCTGACACCGGACATTTTGGCAAGATTGGCGAAGTTCGAAAATATCGTCGCTATAAAAGAATTCTCCGGTGATGTACGCCGTATGCAGGACATTCTCGCGCAGACGGACCTGGAAGTTATGGTCGGTGTAGACGATCTCGTCATGGAGGGCGGCTTGATCGGGGCGACAGGTTGGATTTCGGGTGTGCCAAATGCACTGCCAAAAGAAGGAGTGGAGCTGTTCCGTCTGGCACAGGCGGGTAAGATCGGTGAAGCACAAGCGCTTTATCGTCGTTTGTTGCCACTGTTCCACTATGATGCAAGTCCACAGCTGGTACAGTCGATTAAATACATGATGGAGCTGGCGAATTTCCCTGTAGGACCGACTCGTCCGCCGCGTCTACCGCTGACTGAAGAATACTACGCAGGTATTAAAAAGGCGTTTGACTACGCTGTCGGCGCTGCAAGTGGACGATAAGGGGGATGGGCAAAATGCAAAGCAAAAACTGGATTGGCGGCGAATGGATGACGCCGTCAGGGAAGGAACTAACCGTCAAAAACCCGTCGCGTACCACAGAAGAAGTCGGTGTTCTGCATCTGTCTGATCGGTCACATGTTTTTGCAGCTGAGCAGGCAGCCCGTGCGGCACAGATCGGCTGGGCAAAACAAACGGGTGCGGCTCGTGGCGAAATCCTTTTTCAAATGGCTGCTGCATTAGAGGCAGAGGCAGACAGCTTGGCACAGCTGGCAAGCCGGGAAATGGGCAAGCAGCTTGGTGAGATGCGCGGAGAAGTGGCGCGTGGGGTCAGTCTGTTGCGCTATTATGCCGGAGAAGGGATGCGTTCCAACGGTAACCTGATTCCTTCTTCAGATACGAACGTGCTGCAATACAGCCGTCGTGTCCCGCTCGGAGTTGTGGCGGTCATCACACCATGGAACTTCCCGGTCGCGATCCCCATCTGGAAGATCGCCCCTGCACTCATTTGCGGGAACACAGTGATTTGGAAGCCAGCGGAAAATGGTTCGCTCACAGCGACACGACTAGCTGAAATATTTGCGGAAACAAAGCTGCCTGCGGGTGTGCTGAATCTGGTGATTGGCAAGGGCCGGGAGATCGGCAACACACTCACGAATGAAGCCGAAGTCGATGCCGTCAGCTTTACGGGTTCATCAGAAACAGGCAGACAGATTGCCATCGCATGCGCGGGTCGGAACATCAAATATCAAACTGAAATGGGCGGAAAAAATGCGGCAGTCGTTTTGGCTGATGCCGATTTGGATAAAACCATTCCGATTTTGCTCAGCGGCGCGTTTCGATCGGCTGGTCAAAAATGTACGGCTACCAGCAGGATCATTGTCGAAAAAGCGATCTACCAGCCACTTGTTGAGCGATTGCAATCGGCTATGGAGACATGCCGGGTAGGAGATGCCAGCGATCTGGAAGCGTATCTGGGGCCAGTTGCCTCGGCTGCACAGTATGAGACGGTTGGGCAATACATCGCCTTGGCGAATGATGAAGCGACAGTCATTGCCCAAAGCCCCTCCTATGCAAAAGAGGAGCAAGGCTATTACATCCGTCCCCAAATTGTTGAGGGTGTCGCTGCCAGTCATCGCCTCGTTCAGGAGGAAGTGTTCGGACCATTGGCTGTGCTTTTGACAGCAGACGGTTTTGAAGAGGCGGTGGAGCTGTGCAACCAGTCTATATACGGACTGAGTGCATCGCTGTTCACCCGAGATTTGGCGAGTGCCCATCGCTTCTTGGATGTGGTGCAGGCGGGCATGGTTCGGGTCAATCAGGAGACGGCGGGTGTGGAATACCAGGCTCCATTTGGCGGCATGAAGCTGTCCAGCTCGCATACACGAGAGCAGGGTCAGGCGGCGCTTGATTTCTACAGTACGACGAAAACATGCGCGATCAAATACGCGTGGTGATCCAACAAGCTTTTCGCCAATCGCATAAAAAGGTGAGGATGTCATGCACATCAATCAGTTGTTTACGACGATCGAGGCCCATACAGGTGGCGAACCGCTGCGTATCATAACAGGCGGCATCCCACCGCTCGCGGGCGAGACGATTTTGGAGAAGAGACGATACTTTCGGGAGGAGCTGGACCATATCCGGCGAGTACTCATGTATGAACCGCGCGGCCATCATGGGATGTACGGATGTGTCATGACAGAGCCCATCAGCCCAGATGCGGCATTTGGCGTGCTGTTCATGCATAATGAGGGCTACAGTACTATGTGCGGGCATGGAATCATTGCAGTTGTGACCGCTGCGATTGAGACTGGAATACTTCGGCTGGAAGGTCCGACAGAGCGAATTGTGATTGACAGTCCGGCAGGAACAATTATTGCACACGCCACTGTGAAAGAATCGCTGGTCCATTCCGTCTCGTTTGAAAATGTCCCTTCCTTTGTTTTGGCACATGACGTTCCCATTGAATGGGGAGGACGTACTTTTTCGGTGGACATTTCTTTTGGCGGCGCATTCTATGCAGTCGTACAGGCGGAAGATATCGGGGTTCAGGTGGAAATGGAGCAATTGGCCGAGCTGCAAGAATGGGGCAGACGAATCAAGGAACAAATCGAGGCGAAAATGGAGGTCGTTCATCCGTTAGAGCCTGAGCTCAAAGGAATTTACGGGGTGATTATCTCGGATAAGCCGAGAGTGGAAGGATCGGATCTGCGCAACGTGACGATTTTCGCCGATAAGCAGGTCGATCGCTCCCCATGCGGAACAGGTACTGCGGCTCGCGTAGCCACCTTGCATGCGCGAGGCAAGCTGGCTCTTGGAGAATCGTTTGTCCATGAAGGAATTGTCGGGAGCCAGTTTATCGGCAAGGTGGTAGCAACAACCCAGGTGGGAAGTTATCCGGCTGTCATTCCGAGCATAGAAGGCAAGGCGTTCATCACAGGTCTGCATCAATTTGTCGTTGACCCTACGGACCCGCTGAAAGACGGATTTTTACTGCGATAGGATCGTTTGCTAGAAAAAAGAGGTTGCCGATCACAGGCAGCCTCTTGTTCATCCCCAAAAAGCCTAGTCACAATACTGCCACGCATTGGGGCATCAGCATTTTTTCCCTTCTTCTGGTATAATGGACAAGATTGAATTTAGGAGTAAAGGGGTTGAATTTTTTGCCGTACAAAGCGTTAATTGAAGCGCATGTGGGTAGCTGGGAAGTTGCATTCGTGCTCTTGATCGTTGCCTACATTCTGTATCGCGTGGGCAAAGCAAAAGCAGGCAAGATCGTACATATGCTGCTCAGACTCATGATGGTCATCATTCTTGTATCGGGAGCTTGGATGCTTTTCGTGGGTCACGCAACAGATTTCTATTACTACGTGAAGGGCATTATTGCGGTTATCGCCTTTGGGTTGATGGAAATGTCCCTGGGTAAAGCAAAGAGACAAGAAGGCAGCATCGGCTTCTTCATCGGCTGTATTGTCGTTTTGGTGCTGGTTATTCTGCTTGGTTATCGCGTACTTATGTAAGATAGGCAATACGGAAAGGAAGAGGGTTTCCTCGCGAGAAATATTTGCGGGTGAAAGCCCTTTTTTGTTTAGATGGGCACAGACAAGCCAATTATCAAAGAGAGAGCGGGGGCCATATCACTCTATGTACATATGTTAGAGGAGAGAGGTGAGGAAAGAAAAATGGCCTATCCTTCTGACAGTCAATTCATCCCGTTTATGCTCGGGGGAAGTCCATTCGTAGACGTCCCGAACGATGAAAGTCCCGGCTCTGTCGACATGGTAGGAAACGCTACGTTTCCCGTTGCCTTTTTGGCGTACGATGGAACATATCTCTACTTTCGGATGAGAGTCAATGAAGATCCAAGAAATTCGCCAAAAACAGGGTTTCAAAACTTTGCTTGGGGATATTTGATAAATACAACCGGAGTGGCTGGCACATACCAATGGATGTTGGGCGTGCAAGGCTTGCGCAACCGAGTTGCCTTGATTCAAAACACCATTGTTGAATTTAACTCTTGGAACGATCCGGCAGAGGGCACAAACGGCAGTGGAGCACCCAACTGGCAAGCGCCGATTATCAATTTTGACACGGCTCGTGTTCGGCTGACGAATGACGGCTCTAATTTTAGCGGCACTCCTGATTACTTCATCGATCTCGTCATGCCGGCTGCTACTTTTTTTTCCACGATCGGTGTTACCTCCCTTACTTCCATTCGCTTCCTCCCTTTTACCTCTGCAAATGACAATAATTACAACAAAGACTCTCTGCGAATCAGTGAAGGCTTTAGCTTTGAAAATTCCTTGAGCAATACGACTACGGTGGCGACAGGAGACGTTCGGGCCAGCCTTGCCATCGATAAGCAAGTAACAGCAGGACCAACCGTCGTTACTACAGGACAACTATCGCAATGGACGGGATCGATCACTGTCACCAATACCGGGAAGAGCCAGGCAACGACAGTTGTTGTCAACGATTTGATCGAGCTGGATCAGGTAACGGCTTTTACGGTGAACGCAACAAGTATCGGCTCTGTCATCTACAATCCCCTCACGAAGGTGCTCAGCTGGACGATTGGCAATTTGGCCGCTGGTTCTACTGCCAGCTTGTCATTTGCGGTCAGTGGGGTTTTCGCAGTCTCTCCCGGCGGAACACGGCGCTTAAACACAGCGACAGTTACTGGCGTAGACAGCTTTTCTGGCGGGACGCTTTCTCCTGTTCAGGACAATATTGTCATCACGGTTAACTTGGCTGGTAGTGTTGCTGGCGTGGTGCTTGACCAGTCCACGAACTTGCCTGTTGCAGGTGCGCAGGTCGCGCTGTATGATTCGATTCCTGTCCTAATCGGAACGACGACAACAGACACAGATGGTGCCTATTCGTTTACCGGATTGGCTCCTGGTCTGTATTCTGTGTCGGTGACCGCGCCGACTTATGATCCCAAAATCCAATTCGTGAGCGTTTTGGCAGGGCAGACCACAAGAGCGGACATTTTGCTTCCTCCGAGTCCGGGTCAGGTGAACGGGACGATAACAGATACCGGTTTGGCCCCCATCGTAGGAGCAGTGGTAAAGCTAATAAATACGACAGGTGTGACAGTAAACCAGGCAGTGACTGGGGGCGGGGGGACCTATCAGTTTACGAATGTCGTGCCGGGTGCCTACACCCTGGCAGTCAGTGCGGATACATTCCAACCAGCAACCGTTGCAATCAATGTTATTCGAGCCCAGACGACTACACAAAATGTAGCGCTCCAAACATCCGTTGCCCAGCTCTCCGGACTTGTAACAGGTCCTGGCGGCATACCGATTGCCGGGGCATTGGTGGAAGTGCTGAACCAGACAGGAATTACGCTGACGGAAACGACTACAGATGGAGCTGGCACGTATCTGCTGACCAAGCTCGCAGGAGGTATTTATCAAATCCGTGTCAGTGCCGCGGGCTTTTCCACACAATTAGCTGGAATCAGTCTGCAAGCGGGCGATGCCAAGGTTCTTCATTTTTCTTTGATGACTTCATTTGGAACGGTAAGTGGAACCATTTTCGATGCGCAAACGGGTGAGGAAATCCCAAATGCGAGCATCAAGGTGGTAACTCGCTCGGGGATTGCTGTAGGAGAGACATTAACCGACGCGAATGGAGACTACACTTTATCCTTGCTTGGTCCAGAAAACTATGTCCTTACGGCTTCTGCAGAGGGGTATGCGGGGAAAACAGTTGGGATCGGGATCAATGTTGGAGCAACTACACCGGTTGACCTCCAATTGGAAAAACTGGCAGGGATATTGAATGGGACTGTCTCGGACACAGGGAGCAATCCGCTTGGTAATGCTACTGTCATTGTTATGAAGGGAATTGTTCCTGTGGCGCAGACCATTACCGACAGCACTGGCACCTTTTCCTTTCCGCACTTGGCCCCAGGCACGTATACCGTAACCGCTTCGGCTTCTGGTTATTCCACTATTGTGTTAGGGGCAACTGTACAGCCACAGGAAATATCGTCCCTTGCTTTTGTCTTACAAGCTTCTCCGGGATCAATCGCAGGACAGGTGGTCGACAGCGGCAATCAGCCGATTCAGGGTGCGGCTGTGGTCGTAAGGGATAATACGGCAGCAGGTGCTGTTGTCGCTACTGTATTGACTGATGGGAACGGACAGTATGTGGTACCTAACTTGCTACCGCAGGCGTACGTTGTCATCGTATCTGCTCCGAATAAAACGACAGTAAACACTGGGGCAATCGTCACCTCATTAACGACAACAATGGTGAATGTGCAACTGGCAGACTTGCCGGGAAGCATTTCAGGTTCGGTTTTTGATGCTACCTCTGGTCTGCCGATCACTGGTGCTTCGATAGCGGTTAGCGTGTTGAACCAAGCAGGGGCAATCGTCGCCCATGCAAATAGCGATCTGTCGGGCAATTACCAGATCACAGGGCTTGCACCCGGAGCTTATACCATTACGGCTCGTGCAACCAATTATGAAACAAACAGTGCTTCCGCTCCTGTGCTTGCCAACACAAATACGCCTGTCAGCTTGGCGTTGTTTGCGAGTCCGGGTGAGATCCAAGGACAGGTGCTTGCTGCAGGGACGTTACAGCCGATTGCCGGTGCACAAGTAAATGCACTCGATTTCAATGGCTCCGTCGTGCATTCGGTATACAGCGATAGTCAAGGAAGCTTTACGATCACGGGCTTGGCGCAAGGTCAATACGTCATCAGTGCTTCGGCGGATGGTTTTCAGTCCAATCATGTCGGAGCCATTGTATTCGCGAATACAACTACTCCTGTCCAGGTTCAGCTCAATCAGGATTTCGGCACAATTAACGGTACAGTAGTTCCTGTCGTACCGGGAACGACCATTCAATTGTTCGATAACAATAACCTGTTGAAAGATACATTCGTTGCAGATGGAAATGGGGCATTTTCATTTTCAGGGGTCGCACCAGGCTCTCATATCCTTATCGCTACCGCTCCAAGCTACGCTGTTCAATCTGTTGGAGTGATCGTACAGCCAGCGCAGACGACCATCGTTTCCTTTACGCTTATCCCGAATCCGGGCAGTATTTCTGGAACGGTGCAAGACACAGGTATGCAGCCGATTGTCAATGCCGTTGTTCGTATTCTGGATTTGAATGAGACGACAATAGGCTTTGGTTATACGGATTCAAACGGGGCCTATACAATTGGCAACCTGCCTGCCGGATCATTTGTCGTGGTGGCAAGTGCCCCCGAATATGTTACGGGCTCGGTTGGTGTTACTCTTGAACCCGGTGAAAATAAGACTGGAGTAGACTTTGCTCTTGAGGCGAATGCAGGCGGGATTAGTGGACAGGTGACGGACACGACGAATCCCACGGTATTCATTGCAGGCGCCGTTGTACTGATTCGTTCCATAAGTAACGGAAATGTAGTGGCTACAGCAAGCACCGACCAGACGGGCAGCTATTTAATTCAACATCTTTTGCCGGGTGCTTATACTGTCACAGTTAGTGCGCCTAGCTATGCAGATCAATCAGTAGGGGCCAATGTAGTCAGTGGAGAAACGACAGGGGCTAGTGTGGTGCTCTTGCCTTTGCCTGGGTCCATCGTGGGCAGTGTCATAAATAGTTTGGGTGTACCAGTTACGGGAAGCGAAATCAGCGTCAAGCTGTTGGATAGCAATCAAGCCGTCAAACAGAGCCTGCTCGCGAATCAATCGGGCGTATTTTTCATTGGGAGTGTTTCTCCTGGCGTTTATACCGTGATCGCATCAGCGTCTGGATATGCCGTAGGAACTATTGGCGTGATCGTTGCAGCCAATACCGCAACTCCGACGACAGTCACGTTACCTGACTTGCCAGCGGCTATTTCGGGTGTAGTGACCAATCAGATGACAGGATTCGGCATTCCGGGAAGCACCGTGCTCATTACAGATGGCCATGGCGTTGTGCTTGCTCAATTGTTGACAGATAATCAAGGCAATTTTTTGGCTGAGAAGCTTCCGCCGAGTGTTGTAAATGTAACTGTTTCTGCGCCGAACTTTGTATCCGTCTCGCAGGCGGTTATTTTGCAAGGGGGCATTACCACCACCTTTCAGCAGGCATTAGTTCCCAATCCCGGAAGTTTATCCGGCGTTGTGACTGATCAGGAGACGGGCTTGCCGATCATTGGCGCAACACTAATCGTCTTCGACAGCACTCGTGCCGCTGTGGGCTCCGTACTGACAGATGCAACGGGAAACTTTTCGCTTGATAGGCTGGCTCCTGGAGGGTACACCATCAATGTCAATGCAACTGGATATGCAAGCGATGTAGCTGGTGCACTAATACAAGCAGGGGCGGCGTCCGTACTTAGCTTTGCCTTAAACGAGTTGCCCGGTGGAATCGCTGGTACAGTGCGAGACGAAGGTACGGCTTCACCGATTGCCAGTGCGGTCATTACGGTTCGACAAGGAAGTCCGTCTGGAACGATACTGGCTATTGTCCTGACGAATGCGCAGGGTCAGTATATGGTGAGTGGACTATCTCCTGGGAGCTATACACTAATCGCAAGTGCGACGGGATTCGCTGCTGAGGCGTCAACAACTATGGTCGGGATGGGAGCGACTACCGGTCTTGATTTTTCTTTGCCGAGTCTGCCTGCAAGTGTCACAGGAAAAATTAGTGACGCCATTCTCGCCACACCCTTGCCGAATACGCTCATCCGTTTGCAGGGCAACAATAACACGATTCTCTTTGCAACGCAGACAGACGCCCAGGGGATATACTTCATGGATGGATTTGTGGCTGGAAATTACACCATTTTGGCAAGGAACGAAAGCTATCAGAGGGAGAGTGTTTCCTTTGATGTAGCCGCTGGAGGAACAGCTACAGTCAATATCCCACTGGACCCGAACCCTGGTGATTTGCTGGGCACCGTCAGGGATGCGCTTGATGGCACGCCACTGGTAGGGGCGGAAGTATTGATCTATTTTCCAGGCACAAACAACTTGTTGTCTCGGACGATTACAGACGGTCTCGGTCAGTTTAAAATCGACGGCTTGGCGCCATTAACTTATACGCTCGCGATAAGCGCTCAAAACTACACCACCCAGCCTGTTGGTGCGACGATCTTTTCCGGACAGACGACTGCGATTGATGTGGGGCTTCCTCCCTTTCCAGCTACGGTAACAGGTCAGGTTCAGGCTGCTGGTGGAGCTGTCGTTCCCAATGCATTGGTACAGGTGAAGGATTCACATGGAACATTGTTCGGCAGTGCAATTACAGATGACTTGGGCCATTTCTCAGTTGGTAACCTCCCGCCTGGGACATATTTGATTACCGCAAGTGAAAATAGCTACGCAACTGCAACACAAAGTATAACAGTGCCGGCTGGGCAGACAATAAGCGGAGTTATTCTCACGATGTCTCCTCTTCCAGGCAACATCTTCGGACAGGTAACCAATCAGTTGACGGGACTCCCGATCACAGGGGCGGCCGTTGCGATTCAGCTGTTTGCAAACGGCTTGTTTGTTGCCAACACCGTTACGAACCAGAGTGGGCAATTCCAGGTGAAAGGCTTGACGGCCGGAGAGTACAATGTCATCGCAAGCGCAGATGGCTTCGGTACACATTACAGTACCGTTACAGTAGCAAACGGGCAGACGACTGTGGCGACAGTCGAGCTATTGCCATTCGTCGGAACGATATCCGGGATTGTCCTCTTGCCAGACGGAAATCAAGCCAGTGGTAACAATATTCAATTGTCGCTATTCCATTCAAAACAGATTCGCCTGCAAAATATCCTGGCTGAGCCGGATGGCACATTCCATTTTGTCAATGTCGCTCCGGGGACGTATACCGTTATCGGGACCATCCCGGGCATTGGTACCGGTCAGGCAGAAGCAGTCGTTTTGCCGAACCAAACAACCTTTATCATCATCCGCCTTTCTCAAACGGGTACGATACAAGGAACGGTTCGATCTGGTTTAACAGGCTTGCCAATTGCTGGAGCGACTGTATATGTGCAAACGGTAAATCAATCGAACAGAACGACTGTAGTCGTTCAAACAGACAGCTTCGGCAGGTACAAGGTGACTGGTCTTACTCCTGGCACCTACTTGGTTGTAGCCAATGCGATGGGGAGTGGAGAAGCGAGAGGGACAGTAACGCTAGGTGCAGGGGAAGTCGTGACGCTCGATCTAGTTCTAGTTCCAGCAGCCATGAGCGGATCTTTTCGAGTCGCTACATGTCCGACCATTTTATTTACCCCATTTTGATGATTTGGAGAATTGCTCCACTTAAAAATATAAATATGGCGGATAACTCCTTTTTTGGTATAATAGCTGTAGAAATACGGCTATTTTGTTTTGGGTAAAAACAAGGGGGAGCGGGCCATATGATGAAACAGCAAGAGGAGCAGTCCCATCCATTGACAGCTAC
The DNA here is from genome assembly GCF_055685845.1 of Brevibacillus schisleri. Taxonomy (NCBI): domain Bacteria; kingdom Bacillati; phylum Bacillota; class Bacilli; order Caryophanales; family Paenibacillaceae; genus Brevibacillus; species Brevibacillus schisleri. The sequence goes on along the minus strand of NZ_JBVNDM010000001.1, from coordinate 5,179,488 downwards.
CATCACGAAGACAAATACGCTTTTGCATATTCAGAGTCTCCTTCCCTCCTTTACGAAATCGGAGCAAAAGGTTGCCCATATTGTCTTACAGCAGACAGACAGCGTGATTTATTCATCGGTGATTGACCTTGCCGAAAAGGCTGGAGTGGGTGAGACGACCGTTTTGCGATTTTGCAGGAAAATAGGCTTCCATGGCTATCAGGAATTCAAGCTGGCATTGGCGCAGGAATTGGTCAATCCGGTCAAAAACTTGCATGGAGAAGTAGGAGAAGACGATTCGCTGGACATCATCACGCACAAAGTAACCGCAACCAACCAACAGGCGATAGGGGATACCTCGGCGCTGTTTCAGTTCGAACAGCTGGAGCGCTGTGTAGACCTTTTGCAAAAAGCAAACACGATCCATTTTTACGGGGTAGGCACGTCTGCGGTAACAGCCCAGGATGCCAAGTACACGTTCTTGCGGATTGGGCTTCGCGTGGACGCTTTTAATGAATCGCATCTGCAAGCGATGGCTGCAGCGACTCTGGGACCAGGGGATGTCGCGATTGGTTTGTCTGTATCAGGCAGTACGAAAGACACGATCGATTCATTGAAAGTCGCTAAACAGGCAGGCGCAGCTTGCATTTGTCTGACGCACTATCGACGCTCGCCGATTACGAATGTAGCGGACATTACGCTTTTAACCGCAGCGCAAGAAGGTCCGTTACAGGGGGGCTCTCTCGCAGCCAAAATTGCTCAGCTGCATGTACTGGATGTTATCAGTACGACAATCACGATGCGCAACAAGGAAAAGGCCCTGTTATATAAAGAGAGAACAGCGAAGGCTGTCCTAGAGAGAAAATACTAACTGGTAGTTCAAAAAGTCGTCTTTTGAAATAGGAGTGGTTGGAAATGAAGCTCGTGATCGTGAAAGATTACGCGGAGCTCAGCAGAAAAGCTGCTGAAATGCTCGTAAGCGAAGTAAAAGCAAATCCGCAGACTGTCCTTGGCCTTGCAACCGGAGGCACGCCAGTAGGGATGTACCGTGAGCTGATCAAGCTGTCGCAAGCACAGAGCATCGATTTTTCACAAGCGAGCAGCTTTAATCTGGATGAATACGTCGGACTTTCCTCGACTCATCCGCAAAGCTATCGTTCGTATATGGAAGAAAACTTGTTCAATCACATCAACATTCCTGCGGAGAAAACACATGTGCCAGTTGGGAATACGACAGATCATTTGGCAGAGTGTGCACGCTATGAGGAAGCGATCCGATTGGCAGGCGGGATTGATATCCAGGTGCTGGGGATCGGCAATAACGGCCATATTGGCTTCAACGAGCCTGGCTCTCCTGCTGACTCATTGACGCGCGTGGTCCAGCTCACTGACAGTACGATTGAAGCAAATGCCCGCTATTTTGATAGTGTGGAACAGGTGCCGACTCAGGCGGTTTCCATGGGGATCAAGACGATTCTTGGCGCTAAAAAGGTTGTACTTCTCGCAAGCGGAGAGGCAAAAGCAGAAGCCGTGCGATTGATGCTAGAGGAAGAGCCTACGGCAGATGTCCCAGCCTCCTTATTGCAATTGCATCCGGATGTAACCGTTATTGTAGATCAGGAAGCAGCGAGCAAGCTGACCACCTCCATACTTGCAGGAACCAAACCAAGCGGCAGCTAATGTACCGCTTGGTTTTTCTTTTGCTTGTTCACCAATCTGTTCCGAATACGCACTTGTTCCTTATGCTATACTGGGAATGTTGCAAGAAGGTCACCAGATTTTTCTAAGGAGCTGATTTTAATGAGCGCAAACGAAGCGTTGCTTACATTAGAAGGTTGGTATACGTATCATAATTTCCGCACCATCAATTGGGAAAAGTGGAAAGCAGCGTCCGCAGCAGAACGCAAAGAAGCGTTGGACGAGCTGAATGCTTTGATCCGCACATGGGAAGCGAATGAGGGAGAGAACCAAGGAAGCACGGCTGTGTACTCCATTCTCGGACACAAAGCAGACCTCGTGTTCATGTTCCTGCGCCCAACTATGCAAGAACTCGATGAGATCAAAACAGTGTTCAATAAAACTCGCTTTGCTGCTTATACAGAAGCTCCTTATTCGTATGTATCCGTAGTTGAGCTGAGCAATTATGTAAATAGCCCAGGTGAAGATCCAAAAGCGAATCCGCATGTGCGCGACCGCCTCTATCCAATCCTGCCAAAATGGGAGCACATTTGCTTCTATCCAATGAACAAAAAGCGCGATCTGCAAGACAACTGGTACATGCTCTCCATGCAGGAGCGCCAAGAAATGATGCGCTCCCACGGCTTGATCGGTCGCTCCTACGCTGGCCGCGTGAAGCAAATCATCGGTGGCTCCGTTGGTTTTGACGATTGGGAGTGGGGCGTTACCCTCTTTGCCAACGATCCGCTGGAATTCAAGCATATCGTCTACGAAATGCGCTTTGACGAAGTGAGTGCGCGCTTCGGCGAATTCGGCAACTTCCTCGTAGGAAACATATTGAATGAAGAAACACTGGTGAAAAAGCTGGAAGTATAATCTACATGCCCAAAAATCCGCTGTGCGAGATCGTCGCATTGGCGGATTTTTTTATTTGAGCCTTTGTTATTCATAAATGGTAAAATAAGGTTGTTTGAAATTGGAGAGGAGAGGTTGATTTGTGTTAAAACGTACTACATCGTGGGGACTTTCACTGGGAGTGTCATCTACCCTTTTGATGACAACTGTATTTGCTCCAGTAGGGGGAGAAATTCTGACGCCAGCCGTACATGCTGCCGAGAAGACGCTTTCGGAGAAAGAGGCAATCGCACTTGCCCAGAAGCAGTTGACGATGCTGAGCGAGTATAAGTTAAGAGATGCCCAATTCGTAGACGGCATTGAAATGTTATGGGGAAAATCCATATGGTATACCAGGTGGGATAAAGAAAATGGTGGAAGTTTAGGTGTGCAACAGGATGCAACGTCAGGAAAAATATGGAAATACGAGTATCTTGGGGAAGAACAGGACTTGGATGCAAACCAAAAGAAGCTAACGGAAGATCAGGCGTTTCAAGTGGCGACTCAATTTCTTAAGCAAGTAGCGACAGAAGAAGAACGGAGTCGTTTATCCAAGCCTAATGAATATCCTGATTCGGAGATTTTCTATACGCGTGATAAGCAGGGAATAGATGTAAATTTTACTCGTATCGAAAACGGGGTTCCTTTTCTAGAGAATGGGTTTCGACTGATAGTGGGTAATGATGGGGAAGTGATCTATTTTGAACGGCGCTGGTCCGAGGGGAAACTTCCAGATGCTTCGAAAGTCATCAAGATAGCGGAAGCGGAGAAGAAATGGGATGAAGGGGCGATTCCAACATTTTTGTACAAGGATATGGCGTCCGTCTCTCGTAAGGAATCTGAACCATACCAGCTCGTGTATGAATTCCAGAGAATCGACCCCCAGTATGTCGATGCGATCACAGAAAAGATGCTCGATTCGTACGGACAGGTTGCCCAAGAAAGGAAGATACAGCCGTTAGGGAAAACCGTTCCCCCATCCACTGCAGAAAGAAAGCTCATTACGAAAGACGAGGCGCAAAAAATAGCAGAGCAACAACTCAAAAAGCTCCCCGGTACATATCGTTCGAATGGCAAAAGCTCTGAATCAAGCGATGGATATGATGAGAACGAAATAAAGAGCTGGTATTTTGAATTTGTTTCGCAACCAGAGGAGGGCAAAAAGTCAGATACTGTAAAAATAGGGATTAACGACAGTGGCCATTTAGTCCATTACAGTGTGAATGCAAAAATCAGGTTCAACGAAGAGAGCAAGAAAATAGAAAAAGGTATTACCTGGGTACAAGCACAAGAGAGTGCGCGAAAACTCGTACAAACATTCTATTCCGATCAGTTAGGAATAATATATGCGGTCGATTACGCTCCAAGTGAGGAAAGGATTAAAGAAATATGGCAAAATGATGAACCATATGAGATCGAATTTGGCTATCTGATAAACGGCATACCGGTAGTTGACACCATCTTTCAAGTCAATGTTGACGCTGAGTCAGGGGAAGTAGTGGATCTGTATAACCATCATTATAACCTTGGACCTTCGGGTGATTCATCTCTTCCCAAAAATGAAGATGGTATCGACCTGAATACGGCGAAAAAAGTCGTGAAAGAGAACAAGAAGCTCATGCTTACTTATTTTCAGCCAAAAGTAAGGGGGAGTAATGGACTAATGAAAATGCTCGAACAACCACTACTCGTCTATCGTTATGTGGGAGAGAAAGGGCTCGTCACAGCAGATGGCAAGTGGCACAGCTTTACCAAGGAACGAAAGCAGTAGCCGAGTGGGTGGCTCAAGCCAGACCGCATGAATACCCTTGCCGACATTCCTGCGAAAATTTATGAAACCTTGTCTTTGGTTCCCGCACACTTTTTGTTAAAGTAAACAGGAAAGCATTTTTGACAGCGGAGGGGAACAAGACTGGGCTTTCTCAAGTTTAAAATTGGTTATCGTACGTTAAAAACAGCCATTGGAACGGCTATCTCGATTCTGATCGCCCAGCAGCTAGGCTTGATGTTTGCTTCTTCTGCGGGGATCATTACGATCTTGTGTATTCAGGTAACAGTCAAGCAATCGTTTCAGACAGCATGGAATCGGATTCTGGCCAGTTTACTGGGTCTGGGAATCGGTGTTTGTCTTTTTTCCCTTATGGGCTATACGCCGATTGCCATTCTCCTTTTCATTTTGCTTTTCTTGCCGCTCGCCGTGCGTTTTGGCATTCAAGAAGGCTTCGTCAACAGCATGGTTGTGCTTATGCATCTGTATTCTTCAAAGAGAATCGATGGGATGCTATTGCTAAATGAGGTCGCTTTGCTCGTCATCGGTGTGGGTGTAGCCCTACTGGTCAATCTGTACATGCCGAGTCTCGATAAAGAGCTGAAAGGGATGCAAGTAAAGGTCGAGAAGCTGTTCAGCAAAATTTTGCGAGAGTTCTGCTACTACTTGCGTCACGGGGAAAGTGATTGGGACGGGAAAGAATTGATCGAAACAACCGGTGTATTGGAGACGGCGATTCGTTTAGCCTCACGAGATGTTGGCAATCGATTGGGACGTCGTAACGATTCGTACTACGAGTATTTTGTGATGCGGCAAAAGCAGTTCGAGTTACTGGAACGCATGATGCCAATCGTCTCTTCCTTGGACAATCAGGTGGCAGAGAGCCATCGGATCGCAGATTTTCTTGAGAGAATTAGTGACTCGGTACATCCGGGCAACACCGCCTACCGCTTCATCGACCAACTACGTCTGATGCAAGAGGAGATCAAGGCAGCAGATTTGCCGCGAACGCGAGAGGAATTTGAGACGCGTGCCTCGCTTTTCTACCTCCTGCGGGAAATTGAGAGCTATTTGTTCATCAAGCATGAGCTAGGCAAGAACAGGGACGAAAAGGCACAGGTGGCAAAGAGTTAGCCAAAACAGTACGTAACAATGAAAGAGTTGTAGAACACCGAAGGAAGGGCTGCGAATACTTTTCGCAGTCTTTTTTTGTTTTTCGGTAAAAACTCCGTGAACTTTTCATTAAAACCAAAAAGTTACACAGTTGTCCTAGTACGTTTTTGAACTTACTTGTATACCGTGTACAAGCGGCGAAAAAAAATCAAAAGAGTAGGATCAAGGAGATGAGAGTGACCAGATGAAATTAATTGTGAATGAAAAAGAGTTGAAAGAGTATTTTCAAGGGCTGCGACGTCTCGTTTGGGGAAAAGACCAAAGAGACGAAGAAGTCGAAAATGACAAGGAAGAAGCTATTCGCTGTTCGCTTCGCAAAGAGCTGTATGCAGAAGAATTCGCCGCGTTTCTACAAGAAAAACACAGTAATTTGCTGCGACAAGATTCTTTTCGTAAAGTGCTGCTGAGGTATTTGCATGAAAACGTCGAGCTGGGAACAGATGCAGGAAGTGTCACAGGGGTCCTGAATGAGGTTGGTCGGGACTATGCTGAAATCATAGAGTCAGGCGGTTCACGTGTGCTGATTCGTTTCACACAAATTAATTATGTTCATGAGGTGTAAGGAGGAGAAGACAAATGAACTATGTTCAGAAATTGAGAACGTTTATAGGCGATAGTGTACAAGTCGTAATCGGATTAGACGTGATTAACGGTGAGTTGCTTGGCGTGACCAATTCGACATTAACCGTGCTTGCAGCAAGTGATCCCGGCTATGGCGGTGGCCAAACAGTAGTATTTCAACTCGATCGCATCACGTACGTGCGCGTTCTCTAATGAAAGAGAGGCAAGGGATAAGGGGCCTAGTGCCCCTATCCATTCTAATCTCTGCCATGCATGGGACAGCTCATCTGCCAAAGCTGATCGCCGCATGCAAACAGCTTGCACCTCTGGAGATCATTGTGATTTCGACAAGGGTCCTGGAACTTGACTCAGGTGTCCGCGTGGTTCTTGCAGAGGCTGCTGAGAATCTATTCTCATGGCGGAGCGAGGCTGCCAAGCATGCAAGAGGGAGTGTCCTGCTCTTTCTCGGTGAAGAACAAATCGATTCGCTGTCTGGATTGCAACGCTTCTTGTTCCCGATTTTATATGGAAAGACACAGATCGTTTTGCCCCAGCAGGATATACGACACAGGAGGCTGACAAAAGGAAGGCCTATCCACAGTTTTTCCCTGCTGCTAAATAATCTCTTTGGCCGCACTGATCTGCGTGAAGCTTCCTTACTAGACACCCCTCACGCGATGACCAGAGAGGCACTTTCCAAAATCGGGGTGGAACAGTTGGCACAGCCTGCCCAAGCGCACAAGAGGGCGGTTATGTGCGGGCTGTCCATTACCGCGCAAACCTTTGGAACGGGGACGGAAGAACAGATGTTTTTGCCACAGCTTCACGGTTCGTTGCTCAAAGAGCTCTCCTTGTATGAAAAGCTGGTGATTACTGAACAGCTTGATCTCGTCTCGCGTCTTCCTTTTCGCGGCGGACTGTCCGATGGAGGCCGGCGAAGAGATATAGCCGAGAATGTGAGTAGTAAAAACAGTGGTATGTCTGTTACACAGGTAGGGAAATGGCCTTTGCGACGAACAACTCTTTACGGTGGGAAAACGGTATCCGTGATCATTCCAGCCCGGAACGAGGCAGCGACGATTCAGCAAGTGATCCGTGAAGTTCTTCGACTGGACCCTGCGGAGATTATCGTGGTCGTCAATGGCTCGGTTGATCAAACAGCACAGCTTGCCCGTGAATGCGGCGTGACGACCGTAGAGTTCCCATTTGCATTGGGCGTCGATACTGGACGGGCAATTGGAGCAAGTCTGTCGAAAGGCGACATCCTGTTGTTTGTCGATGCGGATATGATTATGACCGTCCATGATCTGTACCCATTTGTTCTCGCTTGCGAGTGCGGCGTGGATGTAGCCTTGAATGATGTTTCTGTTTTTTTGAATCAACCTTATGCAGACAATGTCTTTGTGGCTTGCCGCCAAGCGCTCAACTTGGCTTTGAATCGTAAGGATTTGGGGATCGGGTCTATGGTGACCGTCCCCTTTGCCTTACGCAGGGAAGCGGTTGCTCCGCTCGGATGGCACATACTGCTTTGCCCGCCAAAAGCACAAGCAGCATACGCCCAGGCAGGTGTAAAGATGGAATTGGTTCATCAGGTGAACAGTTTCACCTCCAACCGACTCCGGCCAGAAAAACACTTCGCCAGCTCCGGAATGCCCCCTGCCGTCGAACAGATTGCGGGTGACCACGTGGAAGCTTTGCAGTTTCTGGCGAAAGGACGGCAGCGAGATGAGATGTGAAAACAAGAAGACTGGAAGGAGGAAAAGAATTTGGCAAAAGAGAGAATAGAAGGTCTAGTAAGTGTCGTCATTACCAATTTCAACAGGGCTGCTTATATACGTGAATGCTTGGATAGCATCCTTCAGCAAACCTATGAGAATTGGGAGATTATCCTGATCGATGATGCATCGACAGATCATTCCGTTGAAGTGGCCAAAGAATGGCTGGAAGAGAGTAAAAGGCTTTTTCCAAGAGAGAATCAGGTGCTGATTCATGAGCTCCCTCGCAATATTGGCTTTTCGGGTGCGATCAATGTCGGGCATTACCTGAGCAGAGGCGAATTCATCGCGATTCAGGACTCGGATGATTTCTCCCATATCCTGCGTCTTTCGCGGCAGGTTGAATATTTGAAAAATCATCCCCAGATCGATTTGGTTGGTACGAATTACTATGCGTTTTCGGCCGATAATCCGGAAAAAAAGCAGCTAGCTGGATGGATCAAGTACGGCGATGACATTCGCAAAGTATACGGAAACGGGGGACACTGCGTCTGTCACGGAACCTGCATGTTTCGAGGGCGATTGTTTGACCAGATTGGTGGCCCGACACGCCGGATTGAGGGTGCAGAAGACTACGAATTTATCGCCAAAGCTTTGAATGCGAGAGCAGGCGTGAACAATATAGCAGAAGCATTGTATTATTACCGGACCCACGCTGAGCAGCGTTCGGCCCACTATTATCGGAAGAAGGGAGGGTAAAAAGTTGACTAGCAGTAATGATCGGATATTGATGGTGCTGGACAGTTTGAGGACAGGCGGAACGGAGACACATGTTCTTAGCATGGGGAAAGCATTGAGGAAAAAAGGAGTCCAACTGTTTTATGCAGGTGGTAATGGCCCCTTCTACCAAGAATTTGTTGATGCAGGCTTTTTGGTTGAACCGATAGAATCCGCTGGTGAGCCGCTTTCGGCACGCAGACAGCATCTGATCGAATGTTACCGTGCATGTATGAAGAAGCATCGTATTACCATCGTCCATGTGCATCAAACGCCTTCAGGCTTTCTTGCCGCTACGGCAGCCAATGAGCTAGGCATTCCTGTCGTGTTCACCTTGCATGGAACGTACTACCCAAAGGATGAGGCGATAAAAGTAGCCCAGCTCTGCTCCGCCGTTATCAGTGTGAGCAAACCTGTCCAACTATTCTGGCAAAAGCGCGGGGTAAAAACCACACTCATTTCCAATGGGATTGATATGGAAGAGTTTCAGTCAGGCTCAGCAAGTTGGGCTGATGTGCCGTCTTTGCCGCCTGATGCCACAGTGGTTACGTACGTGAGCCGGTTGGCTTGGCAAAAAGCGACGGTGTGCAACATGGTATTGCGGGCAACCAAAACACTGCGGAATGAAATCCCCAACCTGCATATCGTGGTGGTGGGTTCGGGTGCCCAGGCCATTCATGTTCATGAGCTGGCAAAAGTGCTGAATAAAGCCGCAGGTCAGCCCTATATTCACATTGTGGGGGAGCAAACGGATGTCCGGCCGTATTACGCCATCAGTGATTTGGTGATTGGAACAGGGAGGGTCGCACTCGAAGCGATGGCATGCGGAAAGCCTGTGCTTGCGATCGGAAATCATGGCTACGTTGGTTTGGTCGAACCTTCGTCCTACGATTTAGCTTGGGATTGTTACTTCGGTGACCACTCCTCTGTGCAGAAGCCGTCTCCTTCGTTGATTGATAGTGCTTTGCGTCAAGCATGTAGCGACCGGAGTCAATTGAAGGAAATAGGAGGTCAAGGAAGGGTGTGGGTTCAAAACCATTTTCATATCACGCAAAAATGTGCCTCCTTGCTTACTATTTATGCACAAATAAAGAATGGAGGGGGGACAACAAATATGAAAAAAGTCTTGTACGTTGGGTGGCTGGGGTTCAACAATTTGGGCGACGAGCTGATGTGGCATGCCTTTTACGATTTGTCTTGCAAATACCTCGACCCTACACAATACAAGGTAATACCTTCCTTGCCCGGGGTTGATCTGAAGGATTTAAGCGAGTATGACACCGTCGTTTTGGGGGGAGGATCGCTTCTCATCCCTGGGTATGTGGATGTAGCTTATCGTGCTGTTGAACAGAAAAAAAATCTTTGGGTCTGGGGAAGCGGATTTGACTCGCAAGATCGAGTCGAGCTGGATTCTTCCGGCAGAATGACGAACAAGCTGATAACTGGCCAAGATAAAATGAGCCACATGCTGCAAAAAATCACCGAGCACGCCACGTTTTTTGGTGTACGCGGACCACTTACGCTCCAATACCTCCAGCAAGCGGGAGTAGGAGATAAGGCAGCGATTAGCGGAGACCCGGGGATGCTGCTTCTCCCTGCATCATTGCCAATAGTTGTAGATAAAAGCAAGCGACCCACGATTGGCATCAACTGGGGCACTTCCTATAACCGGATTTATGGGAAAAACGAGACCGCAGTAGAGGATGCGCTGGCGCATGCAGCCAAGAAGCTAATCCAGTCAGGCTACGATATCCACTTGCTCACCATGTGGGGACCGGATCGGGAAGCCATTAAAAGACTGTATAACAAAATCAACGATCCAGCGCATACGATTCTCGACCTTGAGCTGCACGATCATACGCAAATGCTGCAGTTGATGAAAGGCTTTCAAGCGACGATTAACTTTAAGTTGCATGCCAATGTGCTGAGTGCCGCTGCGGGTGTTCCGTTCGTTTGTTTGGCGTATCGCATTAAGGGCATTGACTTCGCTTATTCACTGGATCTCCCGGAGCTCATCGTGTCAACAGACGAGCCGCGATTAGGTGAACGAATTCTTTCCTGCACCTGGGAGGCCATCGCACGCAAGGAGCAGATCACAGCAAAATTGGCGGCGAGTCAGAAAAAAATGATCGAGAATTTGGAGCTGCCGTTCATTCAGGGCTTGTTGTAAGACCATTTGTACGATAAAAAGGAAAAAGATGAGGGGACCTGCGGATTCACTACAGGTCCCCTCCATCGTTGTCGTGACAAAAATCAGTACTCACCGTGCTCCCGCAAGCTGGCTACAGGAACGCTCATCTCCTGATCCGGCTGGTTGAGCGGGTAAATCCTCGCCATGTCGCTGTCATCATCGATGTGCTGGATGTATACGGGCATTCCATCGCAGGTCACATTCGCCATAACGGGCGAAGCGGCGATTTCTTTCGCGCGCTGTTTATTCATTTTGATTCCTCCTGTCAGTTGTAACAACTTTAATATGTACGTTAGCCCAGCGCAGTATACTTTTTACCGTTGTTGACATTCCCTAAAATATGTAATAAATTGAAGGGGGAATTACTACGAAATCGTACTAAAAGGAGTCACCGGTATGCAGCAACTATATGACCTCTTTCTGAAAACCGGTTTGCGTCCGTTCGCCTTTATGTCCGATACGATGCAGCTTGAAGAAAAACTGACTCGCTCTGATTTGACGACCCTCCTCCTATTGCTGTTCCGCGGAGATTTGACTATGTCAGAGTTGGCGCAAGAGATGGGGGCGCCGCTTAGTTCGATGACCAGCATCGCGAAACGGCTTGAACGCAAAGGCTACATCGCGAGGGCTACCTCCGTAGAGGATCAACGGGTGAAGCTCGTAACACTGACACAACCAGGCAAACAGCTCGCAAAAGAATCAGAGCAAATGATGCTGACGATGCTGGGGAGGCTTCAGGAGGCATTTACACCGGAGGAAATGGAGCAATTCACTGCCCTTTTACTCAAAGCCGCCAAGGTATTTCAGGACGGAGGACCTGTCAAGCCTCGTGAAACAAAGGTTCGTTCCATCAAGATCAACATTGAGGAATAGTCTGATCGAGCCTGCTTCTTTTTTTGGTTAATTACTACGAAATCGTACTAAATGGATCGTGAAGGAGAGAATCGAGATGAGAATCATCATCTACACGGGCAAAGGTGGCGTTGGCAAGACAAGTGTTGCAGCAGCAACGGCTGTTAAGCTGGCAAAGCAGGGAAAGAGGACGCTCGTACTCAGTACGGATGCCGCACACAGTTTGGCAGATTCATTGGGGACTGTGATCGGACCAGACCCCGTACTCATTAGCGAAAATTTATGGGGCCAGGAAGTAAACAGCTTGCGGGAAACCGAGCGCAATTGGGGAGCCGTTCAGGGATGGCTGACAACACTGCTCGACAAAGCACAGCTGACTGATATTACGACGGAGGAGATGCTTGTTTTTCCTGGCATGGAGGAAATGTTCAGTTTGCTACAGATCAAGGAACACGCGGTGAGCGGGCAGTTCGACGTCTTGGTAGTAGATTGTGCCCCAACTGGAGAAACCCTACGTCTGCTCAGCTATCCCAACGTATTGAATTGGTGGTTGGAGAAAATTTTTCCGACGGAACGCAAACTGATCAAACTGGTTCGCCCAGTGGCCAAGATCGTCAACAAAGTAGAGCTTCCTTCTAATGATGTGCTAGACAGCGTCGAGCAGCTCGCTCGGGGGCTAGAGGAAATGCAACGCATTGTTTTGGACCCAGAGATTACATCAGTTAGGATCGTAGTAAATCCAGAAAAAATGGTACTTGCGGAAGCAAAGCGCTCGTTTACGTACTTGAATCTATTCGGGTTCAATACGGATGCCATCATCGTGAATCGGGTGCTTCCGGATGAAGCGGGAGAAGGATTTTTTGCCCACTGGCGGGAGCTGCAACGCAAGTATGAGAACGAAATCGTGGAAAACTTTCAGCCGCTGCCAATTTTGAAAGCCCCGATGATGCCAAAAGAAGTGATTGGGCTTCCCGTGTTAGAAGAATTGGCTGATATCGTTTTTGGAACAGAAGATCCATCCGCCAAGCTTTATCAGGGCAGAACGGAACTGATTCGAGAAGTGGACGGCGAGCTGCATTTGGAGCTGATGATTCCTTTTGTGGATAAGGCAGCGCTGGATTTAACGCAAACAGGGGATGAATTGACCGTAAATGCTGGCGCCTACAAGCGAAAAGTCATCTTGCCACGAGTGTTAATGGGACGGCAGGTAACGGGAGCGAAATATGCGGAAGATCGACTGATCATTCGTTTTAGCGCAAGGGAAGGGGCTGCCCAGCATTGAGAGGTACTGGATTGAATCGGGTGCTGACGATTCTCGGAATAGGCCAACTTGAGAGGAGAGAATTGACATGGTAAGTGGGATCAAGCGCCAAATGGGTTTCACTTTAATCATTACAGGACTGCTGCATACGGTTGTTGGTTTCTTTTTATACGCGGAGCCGCTTCAGCAGATCGTCGCAAACGGCTTTTGGAATGCGGTAGGGAAAGAAGAAGTTGCTGCTTTCTGGTTTCTGATGTTTGGCTTTTTGTTGATGTTGCTCGGATATATGGCGGATTGGCTGATGAAAAAGAAGGGTATGGAGCCGCCGGCTGCCTTTGGGTGGACGATACTCGGGATTTGCGTGGTCGGGGTGATTGCCATGCCTGCCTCCGGATTCTGGCTCGGATTACCACAGGCTGGCATTCTGATTCGCAAGTGACGTAAGAAATTTGCGGATAGGTAGTTGGTTCAGATAAAATAAGGTAACTATTTACTATTTTCCATATGTTTCAATATCCGAGGTGATCTTCCGTGAACTTCTTAGATGCAAATAATCAATGGACCCCAGAGTTTTTGGAACACATCCAAAAATCCGCAAAGTCATCCATCAAGCTCACGCTGACGAAAAAAGCGGCTACCGTAACGGATAGCAAGGTGGGCGGAAAGCCTTGGCTGCCGCCACAAATGCCATACCCACAGGATGAAGATGGAAACGACTACTTGTTTCTCGCACAAATCAACTGGGCGCAAATGCCGCAGCTCGATGGCTACCCCACTAGTGGATTGACCAGTTTTTTTGTCAAGGAGGATGATACCTTCGGACTGATGGATCAATCCTTTCACGTGCTTCATTTTAAAGAGGTCATGGACACACAGGAAATAGACCCCTTTCAACCAGAGGACCCTGACGTGTACAGTCCGGTACTAGGTGGGCCATATAAAGTGACAGGAAAACTAGAGTCGCAGTACGTCCCTCATCGAGATCCACAGGCGGTGAATTATCAGCTACCTACCGACGGGGATGAGGTGGCCTACTCCAAATATTGGGACCTCGCCGATGCAAGCGGTTCACGGATCGGAGGATATCCCTACTTTACCCAGGAGTATGTGAATCGAGATGGGTGGGAGCCGCTCCTTCAACTGGATATGGAAGGCGACAATTACGATTACTATGTCTCGTGGGGAGATAGCGGAGTGGGCAACTTTTTCATTCGCAGGGAGGACCTGCTTCGTCTGGATTTTTCAAAGGTTTCGTATTCATGGGATTGTCTATAAAAGAAAGATGGGGATACAACGATGGCGCACATACATGACGTCCAAAGCTTACTCAAAGAATCGCAGAAGACCAGAGTGAAATACTTGTTCTTTTGGGGGCATACACAGAAGGATTCAGGCACGACCGATAAATCTTGTTTCAGCCAATGGTATCCGGCCGCTTTTGTAGAGGATGGTATCACGTACCTAACCGCTGAGCATTACATGATGGCGAAAAAGGCTGAGCTGTTTGGTGATCTTGCCATCCGTGATGAAATACTCAGGAAAAATCATCCGAAACAAGCGAAGGATTTGGGACGAAAGGTACATTCCTTTGACGAGGCTGTGTGGAATGCGAACAAGACGTCGATTGTTCGACAAGCAAATCTATTAAAATTCAGCCAGCATGCCGATTTGAAAGCATACCTCTTGGACACCGGTGACCGCATTATTGTCGAAGCAAGTCCTTATGATCGGATATGGGGAATCGGGATGGCCCAAGATCATCCGCATGCGGAACAGCCCGAAAAGTGGCGGGGAGAAAATTTGCTCGGTTTCGCATTAATGGCAGTCAGGGAGCAGCTGCGTTCGTGATCCAGATTACCAAGATCGGAGAAGAACCCGTCGAGCAGGTTCCTTATCTAGCAGCAGGCGCGAATGGCAAAGGTGTTGTTCCGAGCAGGTTGCCCATCTTTTTTGGGGAAATGGTGAATATTCCTGATGCTTATGATGCGATCATCATTACTTCCGATCTGCAAGGGGTGATAGAGCACGAGCAGCAGGTACTGCTTGGCGAAGCGTTGCCAGAGATGGTTTCACTGTTACTCCAAATCGAAAAGCCATCCATTTCAAGGGAACGCGTTCTGGTCTTGCTATGCGGTGACTTGTATGCCGATCCATGGGAACGGGGAAGTAGCGGCGATCCCTCTTCCGTGTGGAAAGCTTTTCAACGCGAGTTTGGAGAGGTGGTCGGGGTTGTTGGCAATCACGATTTGTTTGACTCGGGTTCATTCGCACAGCTTCAACACATGGCAGATATCACCGTAATCAATGATCCTGAAATAGTGCAAGTCAGCCAGCTCCGTATTGCGGGCCTGGGCGGAATCGTAGGTCGTGCGGATAAACCGAATCGGAGGGAAAGGAAGGAGTTCCTGAAAGAAATGCGGGAGCTGCTTCGGAAGCAGCCTGACATATTGTTACTTCATCAAGGTCCGGATGAGCCTTCATTTGATCTGCAAGGCTTACCTGAAATTCGTGAGTGCTTGCAGCAACATTCTCCAGTACTCGTCTGCTGTGGGCATGTACACTGGGCGCGATCTTGGATCGAGCTTGGCCAAGGGACACAAGTGTTGAACGCGGATGGGAAACTATTTGTCTTTACGCGAAAAAGTGGTTGAGCAGACTCTGCGCTGCTAACCACTTTTTCTATTACTGAACGGAAAACGCATTTTTTACTTGTTCAAGGGACATGACCATTTGCCCATAAAGCTTCCCGTCTGGAGTTACGGGGTCATAACGTAAATGTCTCGGTGATCGGGATCGGAACCGTGAACTGATTGTTTATGATTCGACCTTTGATCTCATCAATAGCTGGTCTTTTGACTTCCGGCTCAGGGTCAGATAGTGCCGCTTGCTGTGGGGTGGTGCTGCTTGTGGACCTGGCAGCGAACAGGCGGAGAGCTGAAAGATGATGATGAGTCCTACATAGAAGTACGTTTCTACTTTCATCCCAATCCTCCTTGATGTATAAAACACTCTCATTTATTCATTCCAAGCAAGGAGGAAAACTATTCCATATCCTTATCATGAATATTTATTCAATAAAACATATTTTTCTTGAATATCAGAAAATATATAATTATAATTTAAATCAGAAATCGTTTCCGGTATTCGGAAAAACTAATGCGCAATTCATCCGGGAGATAAATGGGGGATAGCAGGATGATTGAGGTTAAGCAGCTTGTCAAATCTTTTGGCCCGTTAACCGTGTTGAAGGGCGTTACGCTCACGGTGGAAGAAAAGGAAGTTGTCGTCTTGCTTGGGGCCAGTGGTTCAGGCAAAAGTACTTTACTCCGATGTTTGAATTTTCTGGAATTTTATGACAGCGGAGAGATTCAAATCGGAGGCCAGCAGATTGATCCACACAAGACGAATCTGAATCAGTTCCGCGCCGAGGTCGGCATGGTTTTTCAGCACTTCAATTTGTTTCCGCACAAGACCGTTTTGGAAAATGTGATCGAGGCACCTGTTCACGTCAAAGGGATGAATGCAGCAGAAGCCAAACAATTAGCGTACGAGCTCCTGAAAAAAGTAAATATGCAGGACAAAGCCGATGTCTACCCGGACATGCTCTCTGGTGGACAAAAGCAGCGGGTTGCCATCGCTCGGGCTCTTGCGATGAAGCCGAAGATCATGCTGTTTGATGAGCCAACCTCTGCACTCGATCCCGAGCTCGTCGGTGAAGTGCTACAGGTTATGAAGCAGCTCGCCAAAGAAGGAATGACGATGATCGTCGTGACACACGAGATGGGGTTCGCTCGTGAAGTAGCAGATCGGGCGGTGTTCATGCACGATGGGCAAATCCTGGAGCAAGGACCGCCGAAAGAATTCTTTGAAAACCCGCAGCATGATCGTACCAAACAGTTTTTACGCAGCATCCGTTAAAATCATGAAAAAGGTAGTTCAAAAAGTCGTCTTTTGATCACGAAGTAGTCCTGAAAGCTAATTCGACATCGAAAGAGGTGTTCACCTTCGAAGTCCGGTGCTCATGTAGGTCCGCTACATTCCGCTCCTCCTTCTTCAGGTTCTCACCACTTTCTCGGTGCTGAAAAGCCAACTTTTTGAACACGAATAGTAGAGATGAATACAGGGGGAATCACCAATGAAAAAGCGTGCAAAATGGTCCGGAATTTTGTTGTCCACTGTCCTAGTAGGCTCGTTGTTGCTCTCTGCTTGTGGATCACAGGGAAGTGCACCGGCAGCAGGTGGGCAAGCTGCTGGAGACGGTGGAAAGAAGGATTTTACGTACGCCATGAGTGGCGTGTACAAGCCGTTTAGCTTCAAGGAAAACGGGCAACTGACTGGCTTTGACGTAGAGATTGGACAAGCGCTGGCAGAAAAAATGGGCATGAACGCGGTGCCGATCACCAATCCATTTGAAACGATCATCCCTGGCCTGGACGCGAAAAAATACGACGCTGTCATCGGAAGCTTGACCGTCACACCTGAACGACAAAAAGCTGTTTTGTTCACGAATCCATACTATCGTTCCGGTTCGCAAATTTTCGTACAAGAGGGCAATACAACGATCAAGAGCAAAGAGGATTTGAAAGGCAAAAAGATCGGCGTCGTGAAAGCATCCAATTACTTGGATTGGGCGAAAAAGCTGACGGATGAAGACAAAATCACTCAATACGATAGCGATATCACGGCTTTGCTCGACCTGCCGACAGGGCGTCTCGATGCAGTGATTACCGACCAGGTAGTAGGCTTGCGATTCATTAAAGAAGGCGGCGGAAAAGTGATTGATGTAGGTGAACCACTCAGCTTTGACGAGCAAGCGATTGCTGTACGCTTGGGTGACCAGGAGGCAGTGGAGCGGATCAACAAGGCATTGGATGAAATCGTCAAAGACGGTACCTATGAAAAGATCAGTCAAAAATGGTTTGGTCGCAATATCTTGCAAAAACAGTAAGTGGGCAACGGGGTGTCCGTGGTGGACGCCCTCCTTTTAACGCTTCATGTGAGGAGGATGAAACGTGATTATTGATATTTTTCTATCCAGTTATCCCCTTTTTCTAAAAGCGACATGGCTCACGGTTCAGTTGACGGCAGTTGCCCTGATCCTCGGTTGTGGGGTAGGTCTTGTCATTGCCTTTTTCCGAATATCCGATTCCAAAGTGTTGAACTACATCGCACACACCTACATTACCGTCATTCGTGGAACGCCTTTGATCGTGCAAATCTGTATTCTGTACTTCGGCTTGGCGAATATGGTGACGCTGTCCCAGTTTTGGGCAGGAGCCATCGCGCTTGCGGTTCATAATGGTGCGTACATTGCAGAAATCTTCCGGGGCTCCATCCAGTCAATCGATCGCGGGCAGATGGAGGCTTCCCGATCACTCGGAATGTCGTATCCGTTGGCGATGCGCAGAATCATTTTGCCGCAGGCATTCCGTCGGGCGATCCCATCGCTTGGCAATCAGTTTATTATCGGGTTGAAGGATTCGTCGTTGGTCGCCTACGTAGGGATGCAGGATTTATGGGGAACGGGTCTCGGTGAAGCAGCTTCCAACTACAAGCAGTTGGAGACGTATATGGTCGTCGGGTTGTACTATCTCGTGCTGATCATGATCTTCTCGTATTTCGTGAACAAGCTGGAAGCAAGGCTTGCCAAAGGAAAAGCCCCCACTAAACAAACGAAAGAGAACACGAGCGTTGCAGCGTAATTTTTTGTCATGATGGAGGACGAAAGAAGGATGGTTCAATCAGTCGAACGGGCGATGAAAATTATTCGGGTACTGATTTCAGACGAAAAACATGCTTGGCCGATTTCGGAGCTGGCGAGCGCAACAGGTCTTCCAATCAGTACGCTCCACCGTTTTCTCGAATCCATGATCCAGTTCGGATTGGTTGAGCAGGATCCAGTCACCAAGCATTACAAACCGGGATATACGTGGATGGAAATCGGTTTTATCCTGCATGAAAAGCTGAACCTGCGGGCTGTGGCGAGACCTTTCATGGAGGAACTGGCGAATGAAGTCGAGGAGAGTATCTTCCTCAACGTATTGGCCGGAACGGATTCGATGCCGATCGAAAAAGTAGAAAGTCCACTGAAAATACGTATAGACGAAAACCTGGGGGAGCGAATACCTCTCACAATTGGCGCCCCCAGTAAAATCATTCTCGCGTATTTGAAGCAGGATGCGATTACAAAGGTCGTTTCCGCCCAGCTTGCACGAGACAAGCAGCCGTCATTTTTGGAGCTGCTGAGTGAAGCCAAGAAAAGTGGCTATGCGATCAGCTACGAGGAGAAGACGGAGGGCACCATGGCAGTTGCCGCTCCGATCATCGGCTACGGAAATCAACTCGTCGGAGCGCTCTCGATCAACGCCCCATGCTTTCGGGTGACAGAAGATCGATTGCCCCTACTCATCGAAAAAGTGAAGCGTCAAGCTACAACGATTTCGGCAAGAATCGGTGGAGCATAAGCAAATCCTCCATTCCAGCATCTGTTGGTGGAGGGTTTGCTTTTTTTAATAGGAACCATTGGATCTTTCAATTTTTTCGCCCTGAAAAACTGTGTTAGTGTGAAAGAAACAGCAGGGAGGGAAGATAGACATGTTTCCATTTCGCGTCATCAATCAGGAAACCACGGAAGATGTGCTGGATATGGCCAGTGTGATTGAAGTGGTCGAGCAGGCCTATCAAATGAAATCGAGTCAGCAGGCGACGTTGTTTCCGCTCATTTTTCATGAGTTCGTAGAGGGTAGAGCGGACATGGATATCAAATCCGGTCATTTACCGCAAGCTGATATATTTGGACTCAAGCTCGTCTCGTGGTTCGGTGACAATGACACGAAAGGTCTGCCACAATTAGTTGGTACGGTGATGGTATTGGACAGCCAAACTGGCGTACCACAGGGGATTTTGAGTGGAGAGCACATTACTTGCATGCGTACGGGAGCAGCCGGTGGAATCGGGGCAAAGTATTTGGCACGTCCCGAATCGGAGAACCTTCTAATTGTCGGGACGGGACACCAGGCTCCTTTTCAAATCATGGCGACACTAATGACGATGACAGAGATCAAGCGGGTGTACATCTGCAATCCGCGATCACCAGAGAAGGCACAAAGCTTTGCCGCCAATATCAAAGAAAACCTTTTGACCAGATTCGTCTCCAAATACGCAGGAGAAGAGTACGAGTGCTATGCCAGCCGTTGTGACGTGCAGTTTATTGCAGTGGACAACCTCGAAGAAGCGACTAGAAAAGCAGATATTATCATCACCGCAACCCCTTCTCGTGAACCGATGATCCAGACGGAGTGGGTAAAGCTAGGGACGCATATTACCTGCATAGGGGCAGACATGGAAGGAAAGCAGGAAATCGATGAACGGCTTTTTGCAAAAGCGCGCGTCTTCGTTGATGATGTAGGACAGGCTGTACGCGTGGGAGAGACAAAGGTAGCTATAAAAAAGGGCCTGATAACCGAAAGCAATATCGCAGCAGAGATCGGGAATGTCATCCCCGGTCATGCCCAAGGACGACAACATGAAGAAGAAATCACGATTTTCGACAGTACCGGGATTGCGTTTCAAGATTTACTGACAGCTGCACACATTTTGAAAGTGGCGGATAAGCGCGGTGTAGGTACGATAGTTGATCTGTAAGAATGAAAGGATAGGATAAGGAGAGGAACGCCGATGAGAATTGCACCTTTTAAAGTAGAAGAATGGATGAATGCCTACGAGATGGAGGCTGTTTACAATATTGCCGAAACATGCGTCGATTCGCTGACGGTAGAAGAGTTGATCCGCCTTTCCGATGAGCCGGAAGATTTTTTTCGCGAGATGGCCCAGAAGAAGCTTACGTACGGTCATATCGAGGGTTCGCCGGAATTCCGCAGCCTCGTCGCGAGTATGTATCAAACGATGAAGCCAGAGAACATTTTGGCGATGAACGGGGCGATTGGAGCGAATTTTCTCACCTTGTTCTCGCTCGTTGCGCCTGGCGACGAAGTCATTACCGTTCATCCGACCTATCAGCAAATTTATTCGGTACCGGAGTCGTTCGGAGCGCAGGTCAAGCTGCTCAGACTCTTGCCGGAAAATGATTTTCTGCCTGATCTGGATGAGCTGCGCTCGCTCGTTACAGACAAGACCAAGCTGATCTGTATCAACAATCCGAACAATCCATCTGGAGCTTTGATGGGTGAAGGGTTGCTGCAAGAAATCGTAAAGATTGCCCGCTCCGTTGACGCTTATGTGCTGTGTGACGAGGTGTATCGTAATTTGCACCAAGACCCGGAGGTTGTGGTGCCATCGATCGTCGACTTGTACGAAAAAGGGATTGCGACAAGCAGCATGTCCAAAGTGCTTTCATTGGCGGGCTTACGTCTGGGATGGATTGCAGCACCTCAGGACGTGATCAAGAGCTGCTTTACGCACCGCGATTACACCACCATCAGCTGCGGGATGCTGGATGACATGCTGGCTGTCCATGCGCTGAAAAACCGCGACAAGATCATGGAGCGCAACCTGAAGATCGTGCGTGACAACCTGCAGATTCTCGATGAGTGGGTGGCGAAGGAGCCGTTGGTCTCCTATGTTAAGCCGCAGGCAGGAACAACAGCAATGCTCAAGTACGAGCTGGATATCCCTTCGGAAGCGTTTTGCATTGACCTGTTTAAAACGACAGGGGCGTTTTTGACACCAGGCAGTTGCTTTGACATGGAAGGGTGGTTACGAATCGGGTACGCCTGCTCGACGGAAGTACTTCAAGTGGGTCTATCAAAAGTATCGGAGTTTTTGGAGTCACGCAAATAAGGGATAAAGTAGGAGACGGCTCACAAGCTGGCGGAGATTATAGGGAAGTACGCATAGGGTATCGGTTGAACATAAAGCCACTCTCGGCTACACTTTTTCTAACTGAGGTTGTTCAAAAAGCCGACTTTTTGAACACGCACTTACACGAAGAATGGGTGTCGCTCGGTGAGGGAGTGGATAATTAATCATGGAGTTACGCAATCTGAAGACATTTCAGGTCGTTGCCGAGCATTTGAACCTGACGAAGGCCGCAGAGCAACTCGGATACAGCCAGCCTACGATTACACTCCAGATTCAAGCATTGGAGCGGGAGCTGGGACATCCTTTACTCAATCGGGTAGGCAAGCGCACGTTTTTGACACCGGCCGGAAAAATAGTGAAGCAGCATACGGATCAGCTTTTCTACGTTCTCCAGCACATGGCGGAGGGACTTAATCACTTAGACATGCCTGTAGGACCGCTGGTCGTGGCGGCCCCGGAGTTTTATTGTATCCAATACATGCCCCAAATTCTGAAAGCTTATGTCGAGACACATCCACAGGTCAATCTGCAGGTCATTTCATGCACCAGTCAGGAGACTTTGAGAAAAATCCAGGCTCACGAGGCGGATATTGGGATCATTGCGGGCACCACCTCGCAACCAGGTATTCATTCCAGCGTCGTGGACTTGGAACAATTTACTTTGATTGCCTCTCCTGATTTGATGAAGGACAAAACACTGGCAGACGCACTCGTGACCTTTCCTTTTTTGTCCTATCAGGAGGGGTGCAATCTCGACGAATTTATTACCCAATGCCTGTTGGAGTTAAACTACAGCCCACCCTCTGTCATAAAATGTAGCAGCGAAGAAACGATCAAACGGTCAGTCCTGAATCAAACAGGCATAGCCCTGCTCAGTAAGGTTCTCGTGGAAAAAGAGCTTCGAACAGGAGAACTAATCGAGCTGTACCGCTTTTCCAAGAAAGCAGAAACATCGCTGGTCTGTTTGGGTCGCCGACGAGAAGAACCGGCAATCCAGACCTTCATGGAACTAGTCAAAGACGTCTGGTTATCCGTAAGAGAAGAGTAGTCATGACAAGGGATTGTCTAAGAAGTCCCTTAAAAGTAAAGAAGAAAGGAGCCCTTAGAGGCTCCTTTTATGCTTAGAATTGGGTTACAAATGGTTTTGTCCATCTGTGAACTATTATCGATGCGGTGACGGTGACGGTATTGTACCTCCCCCTTGGGGTTCCGTCGGTATTAAACCTCCTCCAGGCTCCGGTCTCGTAGGTGTTGTAGGAGTCGTAGATGTTGTGGGGGTTGAAGATGTAGTAGACCCTGTCGAAGGCTCTGACTTTGGCACCGGTTTCCCCGAGCCGTTGTTATTATTCTCCAAGAAAAGCATCTCCTTTATATAGGTGTAGATCCAACATGTAACTGTTTTATACGCCTAGCATAAAGTCAGGATAATTATTTATATAGCATAAGCATGATATTCCCAATAGTTAGTTTGGAAAATATAGGAACCGATGCTTTTCATTCAAAAATTAGCTCTTCGATATCGAAGATGACCTGAGTCTGACGTTTATAAAAATTGAATGTGGGGCAAATTGTCTCTTGGAAACAATATTTTCTCTTCTTGCACCTCTAGAGCGAGGTTGTTTGCGTGATATAATTTTGATTTCTTTCATTTGGAACGGCAATGATAGTGTAAAATGACAAAAGGTAAGAGAAATAGGAGATGACTTTAAATGAGTAAGCAAGTAAACGAAACCGAACTCGTGGCGCATGTAGCTGCGAAAACAAAAGTTGACCCGCAAAAAATCATGATCGTACTCAAGCATGAGCAAGCGTACATGAACAGTGCGAAGGCAGATGCAAAAGGTGATGTCGACGTTGATTTTGATGATCTCGTAGATTACGTCATGGGTAAGTCAGATGTGAAGCTGGATGAGATCACCGTCGAGAAGATCCTGGATGTAGAGATGGAATACTTGATTAAAAAAGGAGTCGCTGGATACATAGACTAATAGAGGACGTCTGATTGTCAGGAAAAGAAGAGTAGTGTTCCAAGCACATTCCCCTGTAGAGGGTGATGTGCTTTTCTATTCCCACAACGAAAAAGGGTAATCATGGTAAATCTGAAAGACAGTGGCTGCGGTGGGGAGAAGAATATTTCCAGACTAGGCTCAGTGCTCCGTCCCGCTGAGGGTTGGGACTGCCCGCTCCGAAGGGATTAGCGGGGAAATGCAAAAGTGGTAGCCGCTTCGTGGTATGGGCACGGTTGCATTTCTTTTGCCCGCTACTCCCTTCTCCGCTCGGTAGGACTCCACAAGTCGCTACGTCTGGAAATATTCTTCTCTGGCGTTACTGAATACGTTCTTCGTTCTTTTAAGGCTTTTAAACCCCGTTTAAGCATGGATAGCTCGTAGAGGAAACAGGAGAAAACAGCGAAGATCTTTGGTACACCGACCGAGACGGAATGCAAAAAGCGAAACACGCTCTTAAGCCGTCCACCTCTGAAACACATCCTGAAAGGACCACTTTGGACGCGGTTTCGCTTTTTGCATGGAGTCGGGCAGTGAATCCCACAGCGGGTGGGACAAGAATCTGAGGGTTTTCTCCTGTTTCCTCCCCAACACTACAGCAACAACTCAAGGTCTCTAAATATGCATCTGCCGTGGGGAGAAGAATATTTCCAGACTAGGCTCAGTGCTCCGTCCCGCTGAGGGTTGGGACTGCCCGCTCCGAAGGAATTAGCGGGGAAATGCAAAAGTGGTAGCCGCTACGTCGAATGGGCACGGTTGCATTTCTTTTGCCCGCTACTCCCTTCTCCGCTCGGTAGGACTCCACAAGTCGCTACGTCTGGAAATATTCTTCTCTGGCGTTACTGAATACGTTCTTCGTTCTTTTAAGGCTTTTAAACCCCGTTTAAGCATGGAAAGCTCGTAGAGGAAACAGGAGAAAACAGCGAAGATCTTTGGTACACCGACCGAGACGGAATGCAAAAAGCGAAACACGCTCTTAAGCGTCCACCTCTGAAATACATCCTGAAAGAACCACTTTGGACGCGGTTTCGCTTTTTGCATGGAGTCGGGCAGTGAATCCCACAGCGGGTGGGACAAGAATCTGAGCGTTTTCTCCTGTTTCCTCGCCAACACTACTGCAACAATTCAAGGTCTCTAAATATGCAGCTGCGGTGGGGAGAAGAATATTTCCAGTCTAGGCTCAGTGCTCCGTCCCGCTGAGGGTTGGGACTGCCCGCTCCGAAGGAATTAGCGGGGAAATGCAAAAGTGGTAGCCGCTTCGTCGAGCGGGCACGGTTGCATTTCTTTTGCCCGCTACTCCCTTCTCCGCTCGGTAGGACTCCACAAGTCGCTACGTCTGGAAATATTCTTCTCTGGCGTTACTGAATACGTTCTTCGTTCTTTTAAGGCTTTTAAACCCCGTTTAAGCATGGAAAGCTCGTAGAGGAAACAGGAGAAAACAGCGAAGATCTTTGGTACACCGACCGAGACGGAATGCAAAAAGCGAAACACGCTCTTAAGCGTCCACCTCTGAAATACATCCTGAAAGAACCACTTTGGACGCGGTTTCGCTTTTTGCATGGAGTCGGGCAGTGAATCCCACAGCGGGTGGGACAAGAATCTGAGCGTTTTCTCCTGTTTCCTCGCCACCACAACAGCGTGTTGACCGTATTTTTTAGTATTTTTTAATATTGAATATATACACTAAAAAATCCAAAAAATATCTGAAAGACAAATGTAAATTGTTTGACTATTGATGGTCGCTGTGTCTATAATTTGGTTATCTTTGTTAGTAATGTTAACTAACTGTGTGGCGGTGATCGATGACGCGTGCAAGCTCCCAAAAAAACAGGTAACAGCAAACTCGTGAAAAAACTGAATAAGGAAGAAGTATTGCAGCAGGTCGTCTTGCACGGGCAGATTTCCCGCGCAGATATCTCCAAACAGACACAGCTCAGCCGTCCATGTGTTTCCGCCCTCGTAGATGAAATGATCCAAGAAGGACTCCTGCAAGAAGTAGGAATGGGTGATTCCAAAGGCGGCCGCAAGCCGATTTTGTTGGAGTACAACTACCAGGCGTACGCCATAGCCGGCGCGATTTTTGAAGGCTCTACCTTGGATATGGCCATCGCAGATATGAAAGGCGAGTTTTTGGCTCGCTATCGCAAACGGCTGGCACAACCAGCGAATGGCGAAACCGTCATCGAAGATTTGGCAGCTGGACTGGATCGTTTGCTGCGTGAAAGCGGCATCCCGCGAGAGCGACTGCTCGGAATGGGAGTCGGTTTGCAAGGGGTCACACAGCGTGGCAGTGGAACCGTCAGCTTTTCACCTAGCACAGGCTGGATGGGTTCACCGATTCAGCAAACCATCGAAGCTCGACTCGGACTGCCCGTCATTATCGACAATGACGTGAATATGATGACACTGGGCGAGTACGTCCGTGGAGCGGGGGTCGGCCATACCAACGTCGTCTACATGTACGTAGGAACGGGGATTGGGGCCGGAATCATTTTGGATGGACAGTTTTATCGGGGGAGTCGTGAGGCAGCAGGAGAAATCGGCTTCATGATGATCGGCCCGGTACATAATCGACCGAATGGCGCGTCAGGCGTGTTTGAGACGCATTATTCGATTCCGGGCATCCAAGAGCAGGCTAAGGGATTTCTCTCTGACCTTCAGGAAGGGTCGAGTGTCATAGAAGAGCTAATTCGGCACGCCAAACATAATCCGGAAGCAAAGGAGCTTCTTGCAGATGTGTATCGACATTGGGCGTACGGAATGGCGAACATCATCAGTATTTTGAACCCGGAAATATTGATCCTGAGCGGGGAGATGGTCCACGTCGATGGTGAAGGGGTGAAGCAAATTCAGGAATGGCTGAGAGAATGGGTGCCCGAGGTGCCTAATCTTGAAAAAGCAAGTCTGGGGGAGCGAGCTGGATTAATTGGTGCTGTCCACAGTGTTTTGGAAGCGTTTCCTTTCACACGACTGCTTGACAAAGAGTGAGAAGACAAAAGGGGGAGTTCGTTTTGAAGAAGACAACTAGCAAGCTGAAAACATGGATGAAGGGCGTTTTTGTCAGCTCCTTGGCTCTGACTGTAGCTGCGTGCGGCACTGGGGGACAGGAAGCAAAGCCTGCCGACAACAGCGCTGGCGGCCAATCTGGCACGGCTGCCCAACCTGCTGATTCATCGGGTGACCCACAAAGACTGGTGATTTACACCGGACGGGACAAAAACATTTTTGAAATCGTGTTGCCAAAATTCAAAGAAAAGTACCCGAACATTGAAGTGGAAACACTCGAAATGGGTGCCCAACAAATTTTGGAGCGCGTTCGTGCAGAGAAGGCGAACCCGCAGGCTGACTTCTGGTGGGGCGGTACCCAATCTGCTCTAGCAACAGCGGCCAATGAAGATCTGCTGGAGCCATACAAGCCGACTTTTGCAGACAAGGTTCCAGATTTGTACAAAGATCCGAAAGATCGCTGGTACGGCGAAATGCTTTTGCCAGAGGTCATCATGTACAACTCGCAGGTGATGAAGCCAGAAGAAGCACCGCAAGATTGGGACGAATTGATTGATCCGAAATTCAAAGACAAGATCGTGATCCGAAACGTACTGCCGTCCGGCACCATGCGTACCATTTATTCCGCAATGATCTTCCGTCAAGGGGCGGATACTCCTGAAAAAGGTTTTGAATGGCTGACCAAGCTCGATGCCAATACAAAAGAGTACACACAAGACCCGACAAATCTGTATCTGAAGCTGGATCGTCAAGAGGGCGTCATCTCCTTGTGGAACCTCCAGGACGTTCTGATCCAAAGCAAAAAGAACAACCATCCGTATGACTTCATTTATCCGAAGAGCGGGGCACCGATTCTCGTAGACGGCGTGGCTCTCGTAAAAGGCGCGAAGAACCTGGATGGAGCGAAAAAGTTCATGGAATTCTTGATGAGTCCTGAAATAGCTGCCCAATTGGCGAAGGAACGCTTCCAGTTCCCATCTCGTACAGACATCAGCAAAGACCAATTGCCAGACTTCATGAAAAATCTCGAGCTGAAGCCAATGGAACTCGATTGGGCTGTCATGGCTGCAAAAGAAAAAGAGTGGATGCAGCATTGGGATGAAAACATCAAGGGGAAAGGCAAGAAGTAAGAAAGATTTTTTCCAAGCAGCTAGGCGGGAAGGCGTTGTCCTTTCCGTCTAGTCACTTATAGAAGTTGTTTGAAAACGGTCGTCAGCTTGAAATGACTTGCGATGAAGGAGGAAACACAACCCGATGAGCAGCGTAACACTTGATCACGTTTACAAAAGGTTTGGTCAGGCAAAAGGGGTCGAAGATGTTCACATTCATATCGAATCAGGAGAGTTTTTTACTTTTCTCGGCCCGAGTGGCTGCGGCAAAACGACTACTCTTCGCATGATTGCCGGCTTTTATTATCCAACGGAAGGCCATATTCGCTTTGGATCACAGGAGGTTACATCTCTTCCTCCCCATAAGCGCAATACCGGGATGGTATTCCAAAACTACGCATTGTTCCCGCACATGACTGTTTTTGAAAATATCGCGTTTGGCTTGCAGGTTCGGAAAGTGAACAAAACAGATGCAAAAGAGCGTGTAGAACGAATCATGAAGCTGGTCCGTCTGGAAGGCTATGGCGAACGCCGCATTGATCAGCTTTCTGGGGGACAACAACAACGGGTAGCATTGGCACGGGCGCTGGTCATCGAGCCGCAGATTCTGCTGTTGGATGAGCCGCTGTCCAATCTGGATGCGAAGCTTCGTGAAGAGACGCGCTTCGAGATCAAGAGACTCCAGCTAGAGCTGGGGATTACGACGATTTACGTCACGCACGATCAGGCAGAAGCGATGTCGATGTCAGATCGAATCATGGTCATGCAGAGTGGAGAAGTGCAGCAGATCGGAACACCGCATGAGATTTACCATCGTCCTGTAAACCGTTTTGTCGCTTCTTTTATCGGCGAGACGAATCTGTGGGAAGGGACGGTTGCAGGATTTGACGGCGATGAAGTGCTGGTTCGCACGGCTTCTGGACAAATGCTCAGCGGATTGAAGGAAAATGCTTCTCCACGCGCACAGCTGTCAGTTGGGGAGAAAGTAACCATGTCCATTCGTCCTGAATCCGTTCTGGAGAGTACAGGCAACGAGGGACAAAATGTAGTGACAGGCTCTGTTGTCATGTCTGAATTTACAGGGGCGTGTGTCAATTACGTCACGGAGGTAGGAACGGAGAGCCTGCGCAGCATGTCTATCAATCTGGGACGACCGATTAAACAGCGCGGCGATGCCATCGGCCTACATATACCGAAAGAGAGCATTTATTTTGCCGGATAAGGGGGAAGAAGCTTTTGAGAGCAGAATTGCAGCAAGCGCCGACAGCAGCCAGACGAAAGTCCATTACCGCTTCACCCGCCTTCGTCTACGTGCTGGTATCGCCACTCTTTTTAATATTGTTGGCTTATGTCGTTTATCCATTGTTCGAAACGTTCGTTGCGAGTATCAAAATCGATGAAGAAATTACATGGAAAAACTACATTCGCTTCTTCAGTCTGGAGCATACCGCCAACCTGGAAGCGTTGTGGAACAGTATCTACATATCGGTTCTGAGTGTCATTACGTGCGGAATCGTCGGCGTCACAATGGCGTTTTTATTGGAGCGCTATGAGTTTCCTGGACGAAAAATTCTTTCTGTGCTGGCTTTGGTTCCGATGGCGTTGCCTCCACTCATTGGTGTTCTCTCGTTTACCTTTTTGTACGGAGAAAGCGGAATCGTTCCACGGGCAATCAAAGAGCTGTTCGGGCTTGCCCAGGTTCCTTTCGCGTTAAAAGGAATGTGGGGGGTGGTCGTCGTTCATACGTTTACGATGTACACCTACTTCTTCATGACCGCTACAGCAGCAATCAAGGGACTCGACCCGTCCTTGGAAGAAGCGGCTGCCAGTCTTGGAGCGAATCGCTTTACCGTTTGGCGGCGCATTATTTTGCCGATGCTCACGCCAGCCATGGTCGCGTCTTCTCTGTTGGTTTTCATGATTTCGATGGCTTCTTATACGGCACCGCTCATTTTCGGCATTGACCGGACGATGACGATGCAAATCTATCTGTCTCGCACCAATGGGGATTTGGACATGGCTGCGACACAGTCTACGATTCTTTCGATTGTTTCTGTGGCTTTTCTTTTGATCATGCGTTGGTACCAAGGCGCGCGCAACTACCAGAACTTGAGCAAAGGGGTTAGCGTGCACCGTACTGAGATCAAGAGCAAAGCGGGACGCTACACCACGATTGTGCTGTCTTTTATCGGTACAATCATTCTGATGCTGCCAATTCTCGTATTGGTACTCATCTCCTTCTCAGTGGATGGTACCTGGACGGTGCAAATATTACCTCCTGAGTATACCTTGTCGCATTACATGGATTTATTCACGGATAGTAAGACATGGCGTCCGATTCTCAACAGCTTGCAGTTGTCTGCTATCGCGGTAATCGGGATCGTCATTTTCGGTGTAGCTGCGGCATATGCCATGGTTCGCCTCAAGTTTCGTGGGAAAACGCTTCTTGATGTATTGATCATGCTGCCATGGGCATTGCCAGGGACAGTTGTGGCGATCAACCTGATTGCAGCGTTCAGCGAGCCGAATGCATTTAGCTTTGGACAGGTTTTGATCGGAACATTCTGGATTATCCCGTTGGCTTATTTTGTCCGACATCTGCCACTTGTGTTTCGCTCTACCAATGCGACCTTGATGCAGATGGACCCATCTGTTGAGGAGGCTGCGCGAAATCTGGGTGCTTCCTGGTGGTACAGTTTCAGGCGTGTCGTGTTCCCGATGGCGTGGGGTGGGATTCTCGCAGGTACGCTCTTGGCATTCGTCCAGTGTATCGGGGAGTTCGTGGCTTCGATCCTGATCTTCACACCGAAGACAACGCCATTGTCTGTCGCTGTATTCCAACGCATGTACAGTAATGAATTTGGCACCGCTTGCGCCTATGGTGTCTTGCAAATCGTGGTCATCATCATCGTGTTGTTCATCTCCAGAAAACTGACCGGAGATAAAGCGGGAACTGCCGTGTAAAGCTGGATGCCTTCGTGAAAAAGGGGGGGCTTCACGTGGATGTCAGTGAATCGATGGACAAGAAATCACCGAAAGTGCAGCCGACCAAACTACCCTGCCCGACTATTCCCGCATCTGTTCGCACCATGCAGGGGGAACATGGACTGCTCGATCTGTGGAAAGCGATCAAGCCACTCGCTACCATTGCCAGTGCCATGAATACAGGTGCCCATCCGGACGATGAGCACAGTGCCATGCTCGCTTACTTGGCCCTGGGGAGAGGCGTGTATACCACCAGTGTGATCGCGACGAGAGGGGAAGGCGGCCAAAATGAAATCGGCTGCGAGCAAGGTACCGCGCTGGGGATTATCCGGACGCGCGAGCTGGAGGAAGCCTCCTCTCTTAGCAATGTGACGCTTGGCATCTTAAGCGAAGAGCTGGAAGATCCCATTCATGATTTCGGGTTCTCCAAATGCGCCGAAGAAACCTTCCGCAAATGGGGCGAAGAGGTCGTGTATGAGCGATTGATTCGAAAAATCAGGGAGCTGCGCCCCGATGTCGTCATCGCTTGCTTTGAAAATGAACCGACGACACACGGACATCACCGGGCGATTACGTTACTGACAAAGCGAGCTTTCCACGAAGCAGCCGATCCACAGATCTTTCCTGCGCATAGGCAGGCTGGACTTTTGCCGTGGCAAATGAAAAAGCTGTATTTGCCTATCATGGACAATGATGATTATCACGTCGCGGTACCCGTGGGGGAATACGACCAAATCTACGGCTCATCCTATGTGCAGCTTGGTGAGCGATCGAGGTTTATGCATAAGACACAGGGGATGGGTGTTCATTACGATGAAGGCCCGACCTACAATTACTACCGCTTGGATGCATCGATTTTTCCGGCACCTGAAAAAGAGCGCGACTTTTTTTCTGGACTGCCCGTCAGTTTTGCTGATCTGGCGCAGGGTATCGCTGCAAAAGGCGGACAAGAACTCGCGGAAGTGCTGCACCGTTTGCACGATGCGGCAACAGATGTATTGAATGCCTACCCGCGATTTGCTGAAGTGGCCCAAAGGGTTCACCGCATGAAAGCTTTGCTTGCGACTGCACAACAAGAAGTGCGCAAGGCTCCACTCGATGAAGAAACAAAGATGGACTTGATGTATCGGCTAGGACTCAAGGAAGCGCAGCTCAACCGTGCGAGTGCCGAGGCTCTGTCTTTGGTCGTGAAAATCAAGCCGGAGACGGGCGAGTGGGTGGCAGGTCAGACGACAACGGTTACCGTAACGGCGTACAACGGCGGCTCGCTGGAGGTTGAGCATGTGCAGCTGCGGATGCGTGTCCCTGCTGGATGGACGGCGAAACCACTGACGCCAACTGCGTTTCCACGACTTGCTTACAATCAGACGGTCTGCACCGTATTTGAGGTATCGATTCCTGCACAGACGGAGCTGTTCCATCCTTACAAGCCGCCCGTGCTCGATGTCGAGGTGCTCTATTTCGCCTTCGAGACAGCCAGTACCATTCGTGTGGAGCCGGAAAGCCGTGTAGCTGTGCTTCCACCGTATGCGGTGACGCTGACCCCGTCAGCTGTCGTGAGAAACACGTTGCATACGGATGAGACGATCCCGGTTAAGGTAACACTGAAACAGTACCGTCCGGGAAGCTCTACAGCCAAGGTCGCTCTCGTTGTCCCGGCAGGCTGGACAGCGGAGCCAGCCTTTGTCGATGTTCCGTTTTCTTTTCGCAGCGAGACGAAAACAATCGCTTTTACTGTTCATACCACACCGCAGGTGACGAATGGCAAATATCAGATTAGCGCTACGGTCGCGGGGACAGACGGTGTGACAGAGATAGCACAGGATGTGCAGGTCATTGAATACCCGCATGTCGGTCGCACGTATTTCATCCGGCCCGCTACGCTGACTGTTCAAGCCTTTGATCTGGCCATCCCGACAAACCAGCGGATCGGCTACGTATCCAGCGGCTTTGACAATCTGGATAAATACTTGCGCGCGGTTGGGGTGAATTGCCTCAATCTGGACGCAAACGAAATACAATCGGGCGATTTGTCCCGCTACGACACGATTGTTCTCGGTATTCGTGCATACGGATTCCGTCGCGAATTAATCGAGAGCAATCAGCGTCTTTTGCACTATGTAGAAAACGGCGGAAATCTCGTCGTTCAATATCATAAGCCGGAGGACAAATGGAAGCCGCAATTGGCGCCATACCCCATTTTTATCGGCGAGTCGCTGATCGATTGGCGGGTGACCAATGAGCAATCAGACGTCCGTATGCTGGCCCCTGACCATCCGATGTTCCAGGAGCCAAACGTCATTACCCAAGGAGACTGGGATGGATGGGTGCAGGAGCGCTCCATCTACAATC
The DNA here is from genome assembly GCF_055685845.1 of Brevibacillus schisleri. NCBI lineage: Bacteria > Bacillati > Bacillota > Bacilli > Caryophanales > Paenibacillaceae > Brevibacillus > Brevibacillus schisleri. The sequence continues at coordinate 5,146,362 of NZ_JBVNDM010000001.1, read as the reverse complement.
CTTCTCGCTGGGGAAGCGAGTATACCGAGCTGATTGCGACAAGTGATCCGGGAGAACCGGAGTTCCGCGGCATTTTCCTCACGGCGCACTATGGAAAAGGGACGTACACCTACAGCTCGCTTGCCTGGTTCCGCGAGATTCCACAGCTAGTCCCTGGCGCTTTTCGCTTGTTCGTCAACATGATCAGTCAGAAGCAGTAATGCCCCATCCACTCCGGGCCAACCGTGGGTCGATCCATGGCTACATCAATGAAATGCATACGTACAGACCGCCATGATTGATATAGACATCAATCTGAATGGAATGGAGGAGTTGTTCATTGAGTAAGGGGAAACTTGCCAAGCTGTACACGATTACGACTGCTGCGGTGCTGGCCATGAGTCTGATTATGCCGATAGCACCCGAGACCGCCCATGCAGACCGCGGGGTTGTCGACCTGTGGAAAGCCATTAAGCCGCTCACCACGATTGCCAGTGCGATGAACACTGGAGCACATCCGGACGATGAGCACAGTTCAATGCTCGCGTACTTGTCGCTTGGCAAAGGGGTGGACACATCCAGTGTCATTGCGAACCGAGGCGAGGGAGGACAGAACGAGATAGGCAGCGAGCTGGGAAATGCGCTGGGGATCATTCGTACCCGCGAATTGCAGGAAGCTTCCAAAATCACGAACATCCATCTGGAGAACCTCAGTGAAAAAATCGATGACCCTATTTTTGACTTCGGCTTTTCCAAAAGCCCGGATGAAACCTTGCAAAAATGGGGCGAGGATGTCGCGTATGAAAAGCTCATCCGTCGTATCCGAACACTGAGACCCGATGTCGTGATTCCCGCATTTTTGAACGAACCTTCGACTCACGGCCATCATCGCGCCATTAATGTTATTACGGTGCGGGCATTCAAGGATGCCGCAGATCCAAACGTTTTTCCACAGCATGCAAAGGAAGGCTTGGCTTCTTGGCAGGTGAAGAAGCTGTATCTGCCTGCAAAGGAACAGGATTACTCGGTTAAGGTGCCTGTGGGCGACTATGACGAAATTTATGGTGCCTCGTACGTCCAGCTCGGCGAAGAATCCCGTTTCATGCATAAGAGCCAGGGAATGGGACGTCACTATGACGAAGGGCCAAGCTTCAATTATTACAAGCTCGATCAATCTATCGTGGAGACAAAAGACAAGGAAGCAGACTTTTTTGAGGGAATCGCCTATTCGTTTGACGATTTAGCCAAGGAAGTTGCCGGCCAGTCTGGCGGGGAAAAAGTCGCAGGCGAACTGAAAAAGCTGCAAAAGGATGCCGCTGAGGTCATTGCTGCGTACCCAAGCTTTGCCTCCGTAGCCAAGGAAGCGCATGAGATGTTGGCGGATGTGGAAAAAGCGACGGCAGCAGCCGAAGCCTCCTCCTTGCCAACTGACACAAAAACAGACTTGCGTCATCGTTTGGGAGTGAAGAAATCCCAGCTGAACAAAGCCAGTGCCGAAGCGCTCTCGCTCGTAACCAAAGTAAAGCCTGAGACAACTGAGCTGGTAGCAGGTCAAACCACGAAAGTAACGGTCACGGCTTACAACGGCGGCCAAGCAAAAGTCGGGAAGATCAATCTCGCGCTGAATGTACCAAAAGGCTGGCAAGCCAAGCCGCAATCGACCACCAGCTTTTCATCGCTAGGCTACAATCAGACGGTGAAAACGACATTTGATGTCACAGTTCCTTCTGATGCCGCTCTGTTCCAACCGTATGCCGCTCCTGCCATTACAGCAGACGTCAGCTACAGCTTTGCAGGCGCGACGGCGAATAGCCATGTGACACCAGCAGATGCCATTGCAGTTCTTCCATCTTTTTCTATGGTGCTGAGTCCAAATGCGACGGTTTTGAATACGCAGAAGCCAGAGGAGCCAATCCCGGTTAAGGTTACGGTGAAAAACTACAATCCAGGTGCAGCGAAAACAACCATCTCTCTCGATGTACCAAAAGGCTGGAGCGTAGAACCACAAGCAGCACCGCTCGCCTTTGAAGCCAAGGGAGAAACGAAGTCGGTTGCCTTTACGGTCAAAGCAGATGCCTCCGTTCAACCGGACAAGTACACGGTGACAGCCGTAGCGTCTGGCAGTGGAAAAGAGAGCCGACATGGAGCCCAAGTCATCCGTTACCCGCATATCGGCACGACTTACTTTGTCCAACCAGCGACGCTTGCCATCCAGGCATTTGACCTGAAGGTGCCGGAAGGATTGAAGGTCGGTTACGTATCCAGTGGCTTTGACAATATCGATCAGTATTTGTCTCAATTGGGGGTCAATGTGACCAATCTGTCGGCAAAAGACATTGAGTCTGGCGATCTGGATCAATACGATACGATCGTGCTGGGCATTCGCGCTTATGGTTTCCGACCTGAGCTGATTCCTTCGAATGCACGCTTGCTGAAATACGTGGAAAACGGCGGTAATCTGGTCGTGCAATACCACAAGCCTGAGGATAAATGGAAGCCGGAGCTGGCCCCTTATCCGATCAAAATCGGTGCTCCGCTGATTCAATGGCGTGTCACAGACGAAAACTCCAAAGTGACAGTATTGGCGCCTGATCATGCCTTGTTTCACTTGCCAAACAAAATCACGGAGAAAGATTGGGACAACTGGATTCAGGATCGTTCCGCTTACAATCCATCCGAGTGGGGCAAGGAATACACCGAGCTAATCTCGAATGGCGACGAAGGCGAGAAGGAATTTACGGGTACGTACCTCACTGCCAAGTATGGAAAAGGAACATATACCTATAGCTCGCTTGTGTGGTATCGCGAAATTCCGTCACTCGTACCAGGTGCGATCCGATTGTTTGTCAACATGATCAGCCCACAGCAGTAATCATAGTAGAAGGGAAGGCGATCGTTCAGGCGGTCGCCTCCCTCCCAAAAGAAGATCAGACGCAAAAATAGAAGCAGCTTACGAATGGGTAGGGAAGGAGATGCAAGAAAGATGAATTACAGAGAGCGAATTTTTCAACAGGAGGGAGCCAGTTTCCCTGGCAAGACATACGTGGAGGCGGTTTTGGAGCCTGCATTTAATGAAGCAAAGCACCATTTGTTGCATCCGATGATGGCGATCAACAAGGCACATTTGATCATGCTTCGTGAACAAGAATTGCTCACCGACGATGAGGCCAAAAGAATTGCTGGTGCACTGTGTGGGATCGAAATGGAAGAGCTGCGCCAATCGCATTACACCGGGCAGTTTGAAGATTTGTTCTTTCAGGTAGAGAGCCGTTTGCTGGAACTGGCTCCTGATGTGGCAGGAAATCTGCATCTGGCTCGCAGCCGCAATGATATGGGGATTACCATATACCGCATGGTGCTGCGCGAAAAATTGTTGGTGACCTTGACTTCTGCCCTCTATCTGAAAGAGCATTTGCTCCTCTTTGCAAATGAGCATGTGGATACGATTATGATTGGCTACACACATACACAGCAGGCACAGCCGACGACAATGGCGCATTACATCATGGCGGCTACTGACATGCTCAGCCGTGATATCAAGCGACTGATTCAAGCCTATCACACAGTCAATCGCTCACCCATGGGGGCAGCGGCATTGACGACTTCTGGCTTTGCGATCAGCCGGGAGCGGATGCGCGAATTGCTCGGATTTGATGAGTTGGTGGAAAATTCTTATGATGCAGTCTGCGGCGCGGATTATTTAGGGGAAGTAGCGACAGCTGTACAATTAGCAGCCATTAATTTGGGGCGTACGGTTCAAGATATGCTGCTCTGGTGCACACAGGAATTCGCGGGGTTAAAAGTCGCAAGTCCATACGTGCAGATCAGCTCCATCATGCCGCAAAAGCGCAATCCGGTTTCCTTTGAGCATATGCGCTCGCTGTTGTCCAGTGCGGCAGGCAATGCGACGACAGTGCTTACGATGATGCACAATACGCCTTTTGGCGATATCGTGGATACCGAGGATGACATGCAGCCATACGCGTGGCGGAGCATGGGCGTGCTCGAACAGATGTATCGCTTGATGGCGAGCGTTGTGGGGACGATGGAAGTGAACAAGGACGTCCTTTTGGAGCGGGCAAAGGGCAGCTTTGCGACCGTCACCGAGCTCGCGGATACATTGGTGCGCACGGATCAGCTTTCGTTCCGCAAATCTCATCACATCGTGAGTCGTGTGGTAAAAGAAGCGATGAGCGAGCAGCTCGCTGCAAACCAAATCAGCTTGGAGCTGGTAAACCGTGCAGCCGTGGAAGTAATCGGGCGGGAGCTGTCGCTCACAGCAGAAGAGCTCAGACTGGCGCTTGACCCCGTTCATTTTGTAATGATCCGCAAGCTTCCAGGTGGACCAAATCCAGAGGAAATGAAGCGCATGATCGCCGTTCGCCAAGCGGTACTTCAGCAGGAAACAGAATGGCTGACACAGAAAAAACAGGCGAATGCGAATGTGATGAAAGGGCTTGATCAGATGACAGCTGAATGGAGTGTGGGGTAATGGCAGTGGTGCGAATACCTCTTCTGGCAGTGGACGGAGGGGGCACCAAGTGTCTGGCGGTACTGGTGGACCGCTCCAGAAATGAAATCGGTGCAGGACGCTCCGGTTCATGCAATTATCAAGGGATCGGGGAGGAAGCGGCAGCTCGTGAGTTGGTTGCAGCGATCAGCCAAGCTCTGGCCGATGCAATCGCTCGTCAGACCGTTGCTCCCTTTATGAGCGGCACTCCGACACCGGATGGACCAATCGAATGGGAAATCGAGTACGCGGTGTTCGGGATCGCTGGCCTGGACACGGAGTATGATCGACAGGTGATCTCGCGGATGGTGAGCAAGGTACTGCACCAGCTTGGTATTCGTGTCCAGCAGCTGATTGTGGAAAACGACGGGTTTGCGGCCTTGCTCGGTGCGACCGGAGGCAGCCCCGGCATTCTGGTCATCGCAGGCACTGGCTCGATTGCCTTTGGTGTAAACGAGGAACAGGAAACGGCACGAGCAGGAGGCTGGGGGCATCGGGTCGGTGACGAGGGGAGCGGCTACTGGATCGGCAAGCAAGCGATTATGGCGGTATTAAAAGCAGCAGATGGCCGCGGTGAGCCGACCGCATTGAAGGAGTTGCTTCTCCCGCACGTGGGACTGGGACGCGTAGATGAGTTATTTAACTGGACATATAGTGAGCATTATTCCGTCGAGAAGGTAGGAGAGCTATCGCCGCTAGTCAGCCAGGCTGCACTCGCCGGAGATAAGGTGGCAGTGGCTATCTTGCAGGTCGCAGGCGAAGAGCTTTTCGATGCTGCTCGGGCGGTCATTGATACGTTGCAAATGAAAGCCAAGCCGTTTCAGATGATTATGCAGGGAGGCGTTTTGCAAAACGATGATCGCGTTAGAGAGATCGTCGTAGAGCGCGTCCGAGAGTACGCTTCTCAGGTCGTCATCGAAAATGCGCAAAACGATCCGATTTACGGTGTCATAGCAAAAGGATTGGCTTATCTAGAACGCCAATCGGGCGGTAAGTGAGGTGCCAGAAATGAAAAAAGTAATGGTCGTTTTCCCCCACCCGGACGATGAGTCTTTTGCCTGCGGGGGAACGTTGGCAAAGTGCAAGGACGCCGGACATGAAACGTGTTATTTGTGCATTACCTCCGGCTGCAAAGGACGCAGCGGTCCATTCGATATCGATTGCAGAGAAAAGCTGGCAAAACATCGAGAGCTAGAGCTGAAAACAGCGGCGGAAGTGCTGGGAATCAGTCGTCTCGACTTGTTCCGGTACCCGGATGGTTCCTTGCAAAATGCCGATCTGAATGAGCTGGTGGGTAAGATTCGGAAAGCGATAGAAGAATGGAAGCCGAATGTCGTTGTTACGTTTCCGCCGGACGGGGTAACGGGTCATCCCGATCATATCGTCACGTGTGAGGCAACGACGCGAGCGGTCGAACAAGCGGAAGCGAGCATGACCCCGTCAGAATATCCTGATCTATACTATGTTTCGATCCCACACTACTACGATCATTGCCCGGATCATGGTCCAAAGCCAGCGGTTCCGATTACAGGCAAGGTCGATATTTCGGGCTATCGGATACAAAAAGGAGAGGCGCTGAAGGCTCACTTAAGTCAGGAGTATTCCGTGAATCGCGCTTATCCGGGTGTGATCGATGGGGACTTTGGTGTCATTGGCTGCTATGAGTACTTTACATTGGTGCGGTCGGCGGGCAAGGCGATCGAGCCCGTTAGTGTGGGTGGGAGTATTCCTCTCATTGATCTGTAACTAAAAAGTAGAAAGGGCTGACCAGCATGATTTTTGCTAGTCAGCCTTTTTCATTGGATAGCCCATCCGTCGGATTGTTTTGTCCTGCTAGATTTGTTTACAATGTTGTCAGAAGCAATTGGAAATCAAAGGGAGAGAAGACATGTCACACAGAGTCTATGTATATAACGTCAGTGAGCCTTCTCAAGCGCAAGACAACGACACGATGATGGTGGAATGGGGCTATGAAGTCCCACTACTCTTGCAGCCGCTCTTCATAGAAGGTGGTATAATCGCCGGAAACAATTACAACAACCATACCGAACCGGACAATTCTGGACTCTATTACGACGCGCAGGCAGGCATCGAAAACGTGAAGCGGTTTTACAACTTCCTGGAGAGACAGGAAGGGTTAATCGGTAACAAAGAAGCATTTTCGGAAGCGAGAAATCAGCTTTTCAGCTATCTGGAAAAACGAACGCTTCCGTATTTTCACATCGATGCCTGGGACGTATTCAATATGGATGACATCCCTCATGACGAGCAGGCGGAAACCCTGCGCGCCAATATTGCCCATAACAACGAGATCATGACAAAGGCAATGGACAACGATGACATCTCACTGCTGAACTACTCCGAATTGATGGACGTGAACCCGGGCTTTCGTTCTTTTGCCGAGCTGCTCAATTATGAGGACTACCAATACGGCTGGGGACACATCTGGCAGCCTTATGAAGAGCAACCTGACGTGGAGATTTTTGAGGAAGCTGGCTTGCTTGGTCTCAAAGACGCAGAGGGAAACGTATTGCTCGCCCCTCAGTTCGATGCCTTTTACGATTTCGCTTCCGAAGATCTGGCCGTGGTTGCCCGAGATGGTAAATACGGCTATGTACATAAATCCGGGAGAATCGTCATTCCGTTGGAGTGGGAGGATGCCTACGATTTTGAATACGGCTCTGCTTGTGCCATTGTCAAACGAAACGGTCGATATGGTCTGATCAATCTGGAAGGCCAAACGATTGTCCCTACCCACTATGAAGAGTTAGAACTGCTTGATTACCAAGGATTTTATACGGCAAAGAAAGACGGAAAATGGGGTGTGCTGGGGGGAGCTGGTTCTGTAACGATAGATTTTGAGCATGAAGAAGCTTTCAAGTGTGGGGACGGCTTTTACCATACGGCGGTCAAAGGTAGGAAGAATCGGAAAATCTTTAACGAATATTGGAAATACGTCGGGGAATTCCCTCTGGCGGCGGTGGAACAGATTGACGAAGGGCTTATCCTCGTCAAACCACACAAGGATGCAAATCATAGCACCTTGTACAAAAAAGACGGCACTATCGGCGCATCCGGCTTCGATAAATTGAATCGGCAAACCCATTTTCCGAATCTGCTCGTTCTGCGCAAGGGGAAAAAGTACGCCGCTTATGGCAAACAGCAGGAGAGCCTTTTGCTGCCGTACGAATATGATGAACTGATTGATTTACAGGTGTATACGGAGGCTGGACAGGGCAATCAGGTGCTGGCGAAAAAAGATGGAAAGCTAGGTGTTTTTCATGGGGATGCCGATCAACCAGCGTGGTTATTCCCCTTAGACGGTTATGAGAACATTTTTTGGCTGCATCAGGATGCGTATGCTTTGAAGAGAAATGGATTATGGAGCATTGCCTTATCGCCGGAAAAGCGATGGAGTGATTTCGAATTCGATCTGGTGGTGAAAAAGGCACTGGTCGAGGGTTTTGCTTATGCCTTCAAGGGCCACGACGTTTATTTAGTAAGCGAGTACGGGCTGTCGAGGGCAGATAAAACGCTCGTGCTGGAGGAAATCGAAGATCGTTATTACAGCTATTATTTTGATGCCGAGGTTCGCAAGCGACTGCTGGCCTATGCCAAAGGGGAGCAATCCGATGGTGACAGCATAGATCAGTACACGCCGGTAGAAACGTTGTACAACCTGGGCATGGAAGCGTATGAAGCAGGTGATTATGAGAAAGCCATTCTGTACGATACGCTTGCTGCTGAAAAGGGCTATGCCCCCTCCATGAACAACCTTGCTCATATTTACTACAGTCTAGAAGGCTTCGAGGATGCTGATAAAGCTTTTTACTGGTATGGATTAGGGGCTGCGGCAGGCAACCACCATGCTATGAATGGATTAGGCTGTTGCTATCGACACGGGATAGGCACGGAGCCTGATGCTGATCAGGCTATGTACTGGATGGGCAAGGCGGCAGAACACGGTCATGCGCTGGCTCACAACAATCTTGGCGCCACCTATTATGACGGGGAGCTGGTGTCGCAAGATTTGGACAAAGCTCTCTGGCATTATGAACAGGGAGAGGTATTAGGCTCTCCGGTTTTTGATTGGCTTGGCTATTTGCATGATTCAAAAGGGAATTATGAAAAGGCGCTGCATTATTATCAGCAGGATTACGAAGCAGGCAGCGATTTCAGTGCCTATAATTTGGGGATTTTCTACAGTAATGGGTATGGTACAGCCAAAAATATCGACGCCGCCATCACATATTTTCATGCTGCTTTGGAAAGAGATTACCCGCATGCGCATATCGAACTGGCAAGAATTTACCGGAACGAAGCACAATATGAGGACGAGCTTCTGGCGAAACATCACCTCGAAGAAGCAGAAAAGGCAGGTCTTGATATCCCTGAGGAGCTCACACAATCGTAGAAAAAGCAAAAAGCGGATCGACAGGAAAAGTCGTCGGTCCGCTTCCAACTAACCAGCATGCTAAACAATGGCTTCCACTTCAATTTCAACGAGCAGACGCGGGTCGATCAATGCCTTGACCTCAACCATCGTAGCGACTGGCTGAATCTCGCGGAAAAACTCTCCATGTGCTTTTCCGATCTCTTCCCACTTGCTGATATCCGTTACAAACATCCGCGTTCTTACCACATGAGACAAATCAGCATCTAGTTCTCGCAATGCTTTTTCAATCGTCTCCAGGATAAACCGCGTTTGTTCATAGGCATCGTCCAAACCAACGACTTCCCCGTCCTTCATGGCAGTAGTGCCAGCTACTTCAATACGGTCGCCGACTCGAATTGCACGGCAATAGCCCACGACAGGTTCCCAAGGCGAACCCGTGAACACTTTCTTTCGATTCATAGGAGAATGCCCCTCTCTTTTCCGCAATAATAGGAATATACTACAAAAAAGAAGGGGAGTGGAGCGGATGATGGATTTTTTTCTCACCCTTTTTTCCAAGTACAAGTGCTTGATCCACACTGCGTTTGGTCATGAAGGATACATACACGTGGTAAACAAGCTAAGTGCTCATGGCATTCGTTTTCGCACACGCATTCATTCTCATGCGCTTCGTCATTTAGGGGGAGAAATGGGGATGTTGCCCCAAGAACAAGATCATAAGCAATATGATATTTACGTGGCAAAAGAAGACGAACACCTGGCACATTTAGCGATTCATTCCCGTTGATGGGTGCCTATACGATATAATAATTGGGATTCGAATGAAAATGGTAAACCGAGGAGGAACCAGCATGTCCGTACTAGAGGCACTCAAAAACAGAAGAGCCGTACGTAATTATATTCCAAAAGAAGTAGAAACCGAAAAAATCCAAGCGTTGCTAGATTGCGCAGTGCTAGCCCCGAACGACCGCTTGCGTCAACCGTGGCATTTTTACGTGATCAGAGGGGAAGCGAAGCTACGGTTCGAGGAAATCGCGAAGGAATTTTTGCTGGAGCGTTTTCCGACCAAGCCGAATCTCGTGCAGGATTCCTTGGCTGTTCTGGAAAAAACACCGCTCGTCATTGTTGCCACTGCTGATGTGATCCCAGGGGATGAAGCATCCTCAGAGGATAATGAATACGCGGTTTGCTGCGCGATTCATTCCATGTGGCTGGCAGCGAAGGAACTGGGACTGGGCATGGTATGGCGCACGAGAGGAGTCGGCTTGGTTCGCGACGAGCGCTTGCTGCAATTCCTCGGATCGCCTGAAAATAAAAAGGTCGTAGGCACGCTGTTCATTGGCTATCCCGAGGCAGATGCTCCGGAGACAAGTCGGGTAGCAGCGGAAGAAAAGACAACCTGGCTGTAATGCTCCAGCTGGCTTTTTTGAGAAGTCTGATCATGCTGATCGGTGATGTTCTCGCAGGCCTCCTCAAAAAACTTGATGAAGCACAGTAGTTGTTTGCAACTAAGCCTCCCCACGCACGTATAAATGGTAAAGGTTACACCGTACATATCGAGGGGAGTTGTTTCATTAATGTTTGGAAAGCTTGCAGCAGACGCGCTCGGCTTGAGCAATGTGGGAATTGTGGTAAAACCAGCGGATTACGACAAGGTGGACGCTGATGATTACATCATGCATGAGGACCATGAGAAAATCTATTTTTTGATCAAATCAAAGTCCGACGAGTATTGCTTCACCAATCTGGGACTAGTTCACCTGGATGGAACGAGTGCCACCAGTAAAAAACGCATGCTGCGCCGCTATTCCTACCACACACACCCGATCTCTAACGTGTATCTGGAAACAGCCGGAACCGTCGATTTGGATGTGGAAATCAAGTTCACGATGGGCAATGAGCACTACTCGATCGATGTAAACAAAAAGCATTTGGAGGAATTAAAAGACCTCTACAAAGCACTTGTGAAGATCGCCTCGACTATGCACGATAACGAACTTGCGCTCCAACATGCAAAAGAAAGCCTCCACGTCGCCCAAAGCACACTGGGTCGCGTAACTGGCCAGCAAGCAGACGTAGCTTCACAATTCAAGTCCATCAACCAATACACCTTCGATTGGCTGGAGGACATCCGATACAAGTATGTCGTCAAAGATTTTGGTAAAGTCTTTGAAAAATATATTCATAACTAACAAAAAGAGCCTCTTTCAAAGAGGCTCAGGCTGTCGAGAAAGTCGACAGCCATTTTTATTTCACTTAGTTTTAATACGACACCGCGTTAATTTGTTATAATTCTTATAATTACATTTTATAGTAGGTGATAATTGTGCTTACCTCCAATGATAAAAATCCGCAAATGCATTACGAATTTGTGTGCCTTGATGAATTGGTCCCAGAAGACCATTTATTAAGAGTCATCCAGAAACATATAGATTTCTCCTTCATCCGGGAAAAAGTACGTCAATATTATTGCGAGGATAACGGTAGACCTTCCATTGATCCTATTGTTTTATTTAAAATGATTTTCATTGGATACCTTTACGGTATCCGCTCAGAGAGGCAGCTCGAAAAAGAAATCCAGACTAATATCGCCTATCGTTGGTTTCTTGGCCTTTCTTTAACAGATCGAGTTCCAGATCACACAACAATCAGTTGGAATCGTCGAACCCGTTTTAAAAATACAAATGTTTTTCAGGAGATTTTTGATGAAATTGTGCGCTTGGCGATTCAGCATCGAATGGTCGCTGGCCGTGTATTGATAAGTGATTCCACACATCTTAAAGCAAATGCGAATAAACGAAAATTTAAGAAGCATGTCATCGAGAAAACGAGTCGTGCCTATCTCAAAGATTTAGAGGTAGCAATTAATGAAGACCGTGAGGTACATGGAAAAAAGGATTGAAGCCTAGAGAGGGTGTGAAGGAAGAAAAGGAAATCAAGGTGAGTACCACGGATCCGGAAAGTGGCTACATGGTTCGAGACAGCAAGCCCGAAGGCTTTTTCTATCTCGATCACCGGACTGTCGATCATAAGTACAATATTATTACCGATGTCCATGTCACTGCTGGTAATGTCCATGATTCCGTTCCTTACATAGATAGGCTGAATCTCCAAATCGAGAAGTTTGGGTTTCAGGATACAATTGAAGCTATTGCATTAGATGCTGGTTATTTAACTACTCCAATCTGCAAGGCACTTCACGCTATAAATGTATTTGCTGTCATCGGTCATCGTTCCTTTACACCTGTTAAAGGTCTTTTTGCTAAATGGCGCTTTAAATATGATCCGGAGTGTGATGTGTACACATGCCCTCAAAAACATACGCTTACTTATTCGACTACCGATCGAAACGGATACAGGATGTATAAGTCCAATAAAGAAATATGTAAAACTTGTCCAAGGCTTACTGAGTGTACCCGATCTAAAAATCACCAAAAGGTGATAAGCAGGCACGTTTGGGAAGAGAGTAAGGAATGGGTTCGACAGAACCGTTTAAGTAAATCGGGGAAATATTTATATAGATTAAGATACCAAACCATAGAGCGAAGCTTTGCAGATGCTAAAGAACTGCATGGGCTTCGCTATTGTAGGTTACGCGGACGCGAAAATGTCCAAGAGCAAGTATTGATGACAGCAACAGTACAAAACATTAAAAGGATAGCACTACACCTAGCGAAAGCAAGTTAGGTGCAGGCTATCCTTTTTTCAGCACTTCGTGCTGGAACAATACCAAAAGAAATCCCCCAAAAGGGGGTTTCTCTTCAGTCTGAGCCTCTTTCAAAGAGGCTCTTTTTGTATTTTAAGCGAAATCTTCGACAAGCCCTTACTCCTTACGAGTAGTTTAAAACGAGCCACCCAAACAGCTGTACGGGAAGGTGTGTCACATGTTTGAAAGGAGACCGCCCGAACAAAGTGAGGAAAAAGGCGACTGGAAAACATGTGGCACGCCTTCCTCCCGACCACAGTAGCAGGAAGACAGCGCTCTTTCGAGCGTTACTCCTTGTGCAAAAGCTTGCCGATCTTGAGCGCCAGCTGGATTTGAAGCAGCTCCTCCGAGTTTTTCAAATCCATGTTCAAAATCTCCTTGATTTTCTCGATCCGGTAAATAAACGTATTGCGGTGAATGAACATCGCTTTCGCCGCTTCACTGACGTTTTGATTGTACAGAAAGTAATTGTCCAAGGTCACCATGAGGCTCGTACCGAACTCTTGATCATGCTCGTACAGCTTCCCCAGACGCTTCAAAAAGAAGTCTTCCAGTTCAATGTCCTTAATGTTGGAACCCAGGAAATGATAGACGGAGTAATCATCGAAATGAGAGACGTCGCCCTTGCTGTTGAACTTTTGCATCAGGCGGATCGCTTCATGTGCTTCGGTAAAGCTCTTGTGCAGCGAAGCGATGTTTTTATACTGACGTCCGACCCCAATAAAGAACAAGGTTTTCTTGATTTTGTCCACGAGAGCGCTGTACAGCTCATTCGCGAATTGCTTGGCTTCACTTGCAGACACCACAGGTTTTTGATCATTCTGTCCGATGAGGATAATGATCCGATTGTTCCGATAAAAGCAGGTGATTTCCCCAGGAGCTTTACTCGAATTGTCATAGACGAGGTCGACACATTTTTTTGCGATCCGATCCAGCTCGTATTTGCGATCGATGATATCCTCCAAATTTTCCAGCTCAATCGGCTCGATATTCATGACCATACAAAAATACATGTAGCTTGATTGCAGTCCGTGCAAATCACATAAGGTTTGCAGCGAGTCAGAGGACGTAATTTTACCTGTGAGCAAGTCATCGAAAAAGTCTTGCCTGATCTTCAGCTTCACTTCCTCGATTTCCCTCGCCTTGATCCGCTCCAGCGCCACGATTGTGGATGCCTGCTCCAACACGATGTAGTCAAATTCGGTAAGCTCCCAAACGGTTTGCCAGACGACGATGTATCCATAGATGTGATTGGCTACAGCAACGGGTAGAATCCTGCATTTAATTTCATAATCCTTCGCATGGTAGATACGCTTGATCGACTTTTTGATCTGGCTAATATTTCGCGGAACGGACTCCGTGAAGTCACGGGTAAAAACAGGCCTGTTTTTGCTTAAGGTCAGGCAGGAGTCAAGCGGAATCGGATTGTGCCAGATTTCCGTGTAATGAAGCAGATGCCAGTCCTGGTCCAGTATAAGGATCGGGTTGTTGATCGTCTCAGACAGCTCGGAGGCGATGCGATCCAGTCCGCCACCTTCAAGCGCAATGCGAAACAGGGCGTTATGCATGTCCAATGTTTTGCGGTTCAACAAATCGTAGCGACCAGAGGCTTTTTCATTAATAATGGCAATCACTTTCGACAGCGTGTATTCAAAAGGCAGGGCCAAAAGCGGGAGACCGTACTTGTTGGCATGATCAATCATGTTTTGCGGGATTTGATCGAAATAGCGATGCATCTTAATGCAGAGCCCGGAGCAGTTGATCTCCGCCAATTCCTTGATGATTGTATTTTGCAGATCGGGATTGTCCTTGAAAATATATCCGGTGGAGAGCAGTAATTCATTAGAAGACAGCCAGTCAAAAGCATCCGGGTTCTCCATGATATTGACGATGGAAATGACGTTGTTAATGCCTTGCTCTCCCGCAATGATTTTGATGCCGTCTATGGATTGAATGGTAAGCAAATCTTTGATGGTCAGCACCTTGTTCACTCCTTTGCCACAAAGGGATTCCTGTAATTGTGCAATGTGCACAAGTGAACCTCGATTTTTTTAGTTTCCATACACAATGACGATTCCATCCACCCTGTCTAAAATAATGATGGAAGTACGTGGTGCTTGTCTAATTGTTTTTTAAAAGAGCAAGCACCGAGCCAATCTTGGCGGGTTGTTCAATCACGAGATCATGGAGGGCTTACTATGACAGACAAAAGCGTAGTACAAGCATTTCTCGAGGCAGCGGCTGAGGGGAATATCGAAGCACTGAAAAAGCATCTGGAGCAGGGCGTAGATATTAACGCAAGAAACAGACAAAAGCGTACAGCGATTCTGACTGCTGCGATGAACGACAAATTGGAAGCGGTATCGTTTTTGGTAGAAGCAGGTGCAGATGTAGATTTGCAGGATGAGACATGCTTCAACCCGTTCTTGTTCGGTTGCATCAACGGCAAGCTCGAGCTCGTCAAAATGATGATCAAGGCAGGAACAAACCTGGAGCTGTTGACTCGTTTTGGTGGCGTAGGGATTACCCCAGCGTCCGAAAAAGGTCATGTGGACATCGTACGTGAGCTCGTAACGACGACTGACATCAATGTAAACCATACGAACTTTGTGGGCTGGACACCACTCATCGAAGCGATCATCTTAGGTGATGGCGGTGAAAAGCAGCAAACGATCATCAAGCTGTTGATTGAGCATGGCTGCAATGTGCACATGGTAGATAAATACGGCGTAACACCGCTTGAGCTTGCGAGAAGAAAAGGCTACACCGAGATCGAAAACATCTTGCTGGAAGCAGGAGCAAAGTAAAGCGTCCCATGTACATCCAGGCGTTGTCTGGCGATGCTGGTTTCCTTGAGCGTTTGGCACGAGCAAACTTTAGCGGGACCGTACACAGTACTTTTGAGCGCACGATCAATCTGATTTGCAACGAAAACGGGGAATTGTACACCATTGGCAACCATCAGCTAGACAATGCACCGAACACGCTCATTATTGATGTAAAAGGCTTTTCAGAGCTGGAGCTGCCCGTTAATGCTCCGGTCATCACGGAAGATGGCACGCTCGTTATCGGAGCGGATTTGCGAATATGGATTCAGCAAGCAGCAAAGTGGGAAGGGGTCCTTCCTTCCTATCCTTGTGATATAGAAGACGTAGAAGTATTGCGCCGAAATGTGGCGTTCACGAAAAACTACGTAGACGAATACGGCAAGACGGGGGGCATGAAGATGTCCTCCCAACCTGCCAGTCCGTTTGAGAAAGAGATGTCCCGTATGCTGATCCAGCGTGCAGGTATGCTTTCCGACGATCTGGCGAACAAACGCATAGAGTCAGCTACTCAGCATGCGATAAGTCTTATCGGTCTGGGGCCGGGGTTAACACCATCGGGTGACGACTTTTTAGTGGGATTGTGCAGTGTATACAAAATGCAAAACATTTCCTCTTGTTTGTCATGCCCATTTTTCGATGAAATCGTCCGTTCGTCCCAAGCATTAACGAACGAAATCAGTGCGATCACGCTGAAAAAAGCAGCCCATGGACAAGTAAGAGAGTCGCTAAATGACCTACTTTCATGCATGATATCCGGCTCCTTGAAAGAGCTTGTCCCTGCTTTAGACAAAATCATAGGGATCGGCTCGTCGTCGGGTACGGATATCCTGCTTGGCATCCTATGTGGTTTGGAACGAAATCTAGAAGCTGGAGGTAATGTATGTCTACCAAAGTCGTAATCAAGCAAAGCACGTATTTTGACTCGGTATCCCTGATGTCTCTCTCTACAAAAGCGAATCAAATTGAAGGTGTCGAACAAGCGGTTATCGCGATGGGAACCGACATGAATAAAGAGGTATTGAAAAACGTCGGTTTGCTCACACCTGAGCTGGAAGCAGCGAAAACGAGCGACTTGATGATCGTGGTGAAGGCAGCGACAGACGAGCTGAGCGAGAGCGCTCTCATCGCCATCGAAGAGCTGTTCAAGAAAAAAGGCGGCAGCAAATCTGCAACGGAGATCAAATACTCCACGATTGATTCTGCGGCAGCCAGCATTCCAGAGGCAAACCTCGCTGTCATCTCGGTAAACGGTGCATTCGCAGCGAGAGAAGCGAGAAAAGCATTGGAAAACGATCTGCATGTCATGCTGTTCAGCGATAACGTAAGCATCGAGGAAGAAATCGCCCTCAAGCAATTCGCGCACGAAAAAGGTCTCTTGATGATGGGGCCTGACTGCGGTACAGCGATTATCAGCAATGTAGCTCTGTGCTTCGGAAACGCTGTGAGAAAAGGCAGTATCGGGATTGTAGGTGCATCTGGTACAGGCAGCCAAGAGGTGAGCGTGCGTATTCACGACTTCGGCGGCGGTATCACGCAGCTGATTGGTACAGGCGGTCGCGACCTCTCCGAGCAAGTCGGCGGCATCATGATGCTCGACGGAATCAAAGCGCTGGAAGAGGATGAGGCGACAAAGGTCATCGTACTCATTTCCAAGCCACCAGCAGCAAGTGTACAGGAAAAAGTGTTGGCGCAAGTGAAAAGCTGCAAAAAACCTGTGGTTGTGTACTTCATTGGTGGAGAAGAAACGCCAGTTCTGGAAGCGGGCGGACATTTTGCCAAGACGAGCAAGGAAGCAGCCATCAAAGCAGTTGTGCTGGCTGGTGCCAACGAAGATGAGCTTAACAAGCGCGCACTCAACTGGCCGCTGATTGAAGAAGTGCGGGCAAAGCTGACACCGGAACAAAAGTACGTTCGCGGGCTGTTCTGCGGCGGTACGCTGTGCGACGAAGCCATGTACCTCGCGATGGACAAGTATGAAGACGTATACAGCAATATCCAAAAGAAAGCAGACTACAAGCTGAAAAACATCCATGAGAGCAAGGCTCACACTTTCCTCGACATGGGCGATGACGACTTTACAAATGGCAAGCCGCACCCGATGATCGATCCTTCCACGCGCATCGCAAGATTTTTGGAGGAAGCAAAAGATCCTTCCGTCGGCGTCATTCTGATGGACTTTATCTTGGGCTTCGGTTCTCACGAAGATCCTGTCGGCGTGATGCTGCCAGCGATTATGGAAGCAAAAGCGAATGCTGCCAAGGAAGGCAGACACCTGGAAATCCTGGGCTACGTGCTGGGTACAGACCTCGATACACCGAACTTTGATGAGCAAGTGAAGAAGCTCATGGATGCGGGTGTCACGATTGCGAGCAGCAGCACGAACGCAGGTCTTCTAGCTAGAGAATTTGTTGCGAAAGGGGAATAATCATGAGCAAAATCAACAAGCTGTTTAACGGGAAAATTCATGCGATCAACGTAGGGATCGAGTTTTTTAAAGACGATATCATCAAGCAAAATGCGAATGCGTCTCATCTGGATTGGAAGCCACCAGGCGGCGGAAAACCTGAGCTGATCAACGCCCTCGACAGACTGGAAAATGCAGCTGTCGCCGAGAAAATCGCTGCGGCAAACAAGCTGGCGGTAGAGCGTATCATTAACTCCCAGCCGATGCTTGTTGGCTTCGACCGAGCGATCAATGTGGTACCAGGCATGACCAAAACCACGATTCTGCACGCAGGTCCGCCGATCACTTGGGACAAAATGTGCGGCTCAATGAAAGGTGCTGTAACCGGAGCAATCGTATTCGAGGGCTTGGCAAAAGACATCGAGGAAGCTGAACAGGTAGCTGCTTCTGGCGCAATCACGTTCTCTCCATGCCACGAACACAACTGCGTAGGCTCCATGGCGGGTGTTACATCCGCTTCGATGTTCATGCATGTAGTCAAAAACAAAACGTATGGCAACGTCGCTTACACCAACCTGAGTGAGCAAATGGCTAAAATTTTGCGCATGGGTGCCAACGATGAAAGTGTTATCGCCCGCCTGAACTGGATGCGCGATGTATTGGGACCAATGCTGCGTGATGCAATGAAAATCGCTGGCGAAATCGATCTGCGTCTCATGCTGGCGCAAGCGCTGCACATGGGTGACGAATGCCACAACCGCAACAACGCAGGTACGAGCCTGTTGATTCAAGCGCTGACTCCGTACATTTTGGAGACGGATTTCACAAAAGAACAGAAGCGTGAAGTATTCGACTTCGTCGCAAGCAGTGATTACTTCTCTGGCCCGACATGGATGGCTCTGTGCAAATGCGCACTTGACGCAGCGCACGGCATCGAGAATAGCACGATTGTCACCACGATGGCGCGTAATGGCGTTGAGTTCGGTATCCGTGTAAGCGGTATGGCTGGCAACACCTGGTTTACTGGGCCAGCACAAAAGGTAGTCGGTCCGATGTTTGCAGGCTACAAGCCAGAGGATTCCGGCTTGGATATCGGGGACAGTGCGATCACCGAAACATACGGGATTGGTGGTTTCGCGATGGCGGCCGCTCCAGCGATTGTTGCACTCGTAGGCGGAACGGTTGAAGAAGCGATCGGCTTCTCCACTACAATGAAAGAAATCACGACAGCAGAAAATCCAAACGTAACGATTCCACTCTTAGACTTCCAAGGTGTCGCAACAGGAATCGATATTCGTCAGGTGATCCAAACAGGCATCCTGCCGATTATCAACACCGCTATCGCGCACAAAGACGCAGGTATCGGCATGATCGGTGCGGGTATTACCTATCCGCCAATGGAAGCTTTTGAAAAGGCATTGCTCGCAGTGACGGAAACGATTAGCCAATAGCTTTTCATCCTAGGTGACTCAGCTTTCGCAGCAAAAGAAGAGTGCGAAAGCTGGGTCGAATGAGGAAGGTGAATGAACATGGGACAGGCAACCGTAAAGGAATCATATGAAGAATTCAAGTCCTATGGATACGCGGACGATATTTTGCCAAAGATTTCCGAAAATCGAGATTGGGGCACCTTTAACTACGTAACGGTGTGGATGGGCGCTGTGCATAATCTCATGTCGTACATGACGGTAGCCGGATTCTTTGTCCTCGGATTATCCGTTCCGCAAGTCTTGTGGGCAGTCATGATTGCTGCCTTGATTGTTTCGGCGGGCTATGTGTTGAATGGCTATGCAGGACAGAAATACGGGATTGGCTATTCGATGCTGTTGCGCAGCTCCTTTGGTGTAAAAGGCTCGATCATTCCTGCTATATGTCGTGGGCTTATCGCTGGGGTTGTGTTTTTTGGGACAAAAACAATTATTGGGGCACAATCCTTTAATGTCATTTTTGAGAAAATATTCCCTGGCTATAAGAGTATGGTTCCAGGCTTTGATTTTCTCGGATTAGATTTCCCAACCATGCTGTCTTATGTGATCCTCTGGGTCATTACTGTTGGATTGTTTTTAGGTGGAATGAAAATTCTCAGTCTGTTTAGTAAATGGTCTTCACCGATCATCTATATTTTCATCGTAGGTGCAGCGATTTGGGCGATCAGCGTTGCTGGCGGATTTGGTCCAATCTTTGCTTATGCTCCTGCCAAACCGATGGAGAATTGGCTTGTATTTATCGCGTGTGTAAGTGCTTTGGTATCGAACTGGGGTGGTCCGATTGTCAATATCGCAGACCTTACGCAAAGGGCAAAACACCCGAAAGCTCCGATGATTGGTCTGCCGCTTGGAATGATTGCATCCTACATCTTGTTTGGAATTACGTGTGTAGGATTGTTGGTTGGGACGCAAATCGCGTTTGGCATCAAAGACTTTAATGTAGTCGTTGCCATTGATCAAATTGGGAATCCTGTTGCCGTCATTATCTTGTTGCTGGCACTGAATATAGGTTCGACGAGCTACGTTGTATTTGGGAATTTGCTTCCATCTGGACTGCAAATGACAGCGCTTCTTCCGAAAATGTTTACAGTGAAATCAGCAGCTATCTTGACAGCTGTATTGGGGACTGTCATTTTACCTTGGAAGCTGGTAAATGGTACGGCCGCGCTGTATATGTTCTATAGCTTTATTGGCTCCATGTACGGTCCAATTACGGGGATCATGCTAGTCAGTTTCTTCATTGAAAGAAAAAGAAAGCTAGATTTATCTGCGATCTACGTAAAACCGGGTGAAAATGGAGAATTCAAGAACGGCTTTAATATGGTGGCATGCGGCGTATTGATCGTCAGCTTCTTGATTACGCTATCCGGCTCTTTCCTGCCAAATGTGCCACTATTGGCAAACATCAGCAAGTCAGCATTCCTTAGCGGGACGATCATATCCGGCGTCTTATATGCGCTGTGCTATAAATGGAACAAACCAAGTACGATCACACAGAGTGAAACAGCTGCAAAAGCATCTTAACAAAGGGAGAAGTGCCCAGTGGAAAAACTCGTTATTGTTGCTATCGGCGGCAACTCATTAGTTAAGGATAATGGTCGCAACACGATTCAAGACCAATATGAAGCCGTATGTGAAACGGCAGCAAATATAGCAGATATGGTGCAGGAAGGGTACAACGTTGTCGTTACTCACGGCAACGGACCGCAGGTTGGATTTGCTTTGCAACGATGCGAAATCGCCAATGAAGTGTCCGGGATGCCTACGATCCCGCTAGTCAATTGCGTGGCGGATACGCAGGGCGGAATCGGCTACCAAATCCAGCAGGCACTCACCAACGAATTTGCCAAAAGAGGAATCAACAAAAAGGTTGCCAGCGTCATCACACAGGTGGAAGTTAGCAAGGATGATCCGAACTTCCAAAATCCAACGAAGCCAGTGGGCTCCTTCTTCACGCTGGAGCAAGCGGAAGAAATGCGCAAAGAGCATCCGGACTGGGTATTTATCGAGGATTCCGGTCGCGGCTACCGAAGAGTGGTTCCATCCCCTAAGCCAATCGACATCGTGGAAAAAGACGCAATCGAATCGTTGATCGAAGCGGGATATGTGGTAGTCGCTGTTGGCGGCGGTGGTATTCCGGTTGTGAAATCGGGCGAAAATACGTACGATGGGATTGATGCTGTCATCGACAAGGATTTTGCCACCAGCTTGCTGGCAGAACAAATCGATGCACAGACCTTGATCATTACGACAGGTGTTCCACAGGTATGCATTAACTTCGGCAAGCCGAATCAAAAGGCGCTGGAACGCATCACGGTAGAGGAAACGAAGCAATACGTTCGTGAAGAGCATTTCGCAAAAGGCAGCATGCTGCCGAAAATTGAGGCAAGTCTGAGCTTTTTGGAGAAAAACGGGTCAAGCGTGATCATTACGAACCCGGAGAGCCTAAAGGATGCGATTACGAACAAAGCAGGGACACACATCGTAAAATAAAGGCCTCTTAAGGGAGGATGCAAGTCTATGGATTACATGAAGCTAGCAGTGGAAAAAACGCTGGAAGGCATGAACAACAAGCTCGGCGGACCTTTTGGAGCGGCTGTCGTGAAAGGGAACGAAATCATCGCTGTATGCAGCAATCGCATGATGGCAGATATGGACCCGTCCCAGCACGCAGAGATGGTAGCCATTCGTGAAGCTTGCAAGACGCTCGGTACGATGGACCTGACAGGCTACGAAATTTACGCGACATGCGAGCCTTGCCCGATGTGCGTAGGTGCCATCATTTGGTCTGGCATCAAGGTCGTTCATTACTGCTCGACTGCGGAGGATGCGCATGAGCACGGTTTTTCGGATAAGCATCTACGCGACTATTTTTCCGGTAAGGATCAGAGTGTTTTGAACATGATCAAGGTCTAGAAGCGTGAGGACTGCGATCAGTTGTTTACGCACTTTCACCGGCTGAACAAAGTCTGAATAGCAGACAAGAAATACGGATGTTCGGAGCATGAAAAAAGGGCCTTATATGGGCCCTTTTTCAGCGTATAGGAATTTATAAGTTTGCTGTGTGCGAAAGCCCGTATCCTTTCGATAGGCGGTTATTCGTTCTGAGATAACGGTTGTGACATCTTGAAAGAACAATCACAATGATCATTCTACCGTTTTATAAGGTACCGATGAACCAACAAAGCTGGTGAGAAGAAAAAGCACAGAGCTCGTAGACCTTGACAACGCCTACCCAGTCGGAACTTCCAAAAGGGGACCAGCTTGTCGAACACTTCTTCCTTGAGAAACTTCCGCCCGTAGGGTGGCTTTGGCTCGACGGTCCCCTTTTGGAAGTGGAGACGGACACTCAATCCCCCAGCTGGCGTGTCAGAGTCGAAGAGAACTGTGCTTTTTCTTCTCCTCCGCTATGTTTACTCAAACCAAATTTTTTTGTGAGATATGTTTTCTTATCATGTGACAATCATTTCCAAATATCGTCTTATTGTGTAAGCTTCAACGTCAAGAAAAGATGGAGGATACACGTATGACCTCGACCTCTCAAAGGCGTTATCCTGTACTGGCAAGGAGCGCTCTCCTAACAGCCACACTGCTCCTGTCACCAGCCACGGGCACAGTCATGGCAAACCAGACAGGCAATCAACAAGCAGCCACTCACCTTCAGGAAAATCAGCTTAGCGAAAAGGCAAAACAAACGGAGCAAAAGCTGCAAATGCTCTTCGCAGCTCTCGATGACACATCAAGATATATTACCTTGGAAACGAAAGACCAGCAGCCTGTGTACGAGATCCGTTATGAAAAAAATAATGAATTCTTTGCCAGAGCCTATATCCATGCAGAAACCGGGAAACTGCTCACGTATTTATTGGATGACAAGGATCTTGAAAATCCTGATGACAAGCTGGCCTATAAGAGCGCCGATACCTTCATGGAGGGGTGGATCGGTGAAATGCGCAGCCTGTACAAGGTAACGCGAGCTCCGGTAGGCGATGTCATCTATAGCCGCTATGTAAATGGTATTGAGGTAGTTGGCGATGAGTTTCGGTTGTCAGTAAACAGTGCGGGACAGGTAACCCACGTTTCGGGAGGAGAAAACACGCTGACAAACATCGATCCAGCTGACTTCCTCCCCCCAGCCCAAGCGATGAAGAAAGATCAGCTCAGTCGCTTTATCCCACCTCAACTGCAACTCATGTACATCCTTGGTGAAAATAAAACCGATCTCGTCTACAACACTGTAGGCTCCCATTATTTGGACGCAGTAACAGGAGCGGAGTTGATCCCTGTTCGGCAATACATAACCTGGAGGTGGAACCCAATCTCCCTTACACCTGGTGGAAAGGTAGTAAAGGTGAAGAATGAGCAGGAGGCAACTCGGATTTATGAAAGCGAGTTTGGTATCAACTTGAAGGGTAGTACCTTCAACGGCGTCAGAGACGAGAAGGAGAGAGTCTATGTTTCCCCTGATGAAAATGAGGTTTTGTTTACGAAGGATGGCGTTGTGATCGGTTTTACAAGCTATTCGAACGCCGAACCCAAAAAAGGGAAGCCAACATTGTCGGAAAAGCAGGCTCTTGAAAAAGCTGTTCAGTTCCTGCAACCATATCTCAAACAAGAAGAAAAGGAGTTCTACTACATGGTGAATCCTGATACGCAGAATCCACACGAGTATGTAGTAGAGTTTGTGCCATCTGTTGAGGGACTTCCGCTGGAATACGGACGAAGCATTGGTATTGGTGTGAATGGAGTCACGGGGAAAATCACCGAGTACCATCAACAACTCGACCAAAGGCCTGCCAAGCTCCCGGATAAGAGGAAGGCTGTCTCCATAGATGTGGCAGCCAAGGCCTTGTTAGAGAAACCCACTGAACTGCTATACATCTACCCATTTAGTAATGGAAAGAGGTTGGTCAAACCGGTTCTTGCCTATTCCATTGATGGTAGCAATATCAATGCCCTGACAGGTAAGGTCGAAGAGTAGGACTCAAGGATGTTGTCAGGCAGAAACTGGTATGTTAAAATCGTGCTGACAATTAACGATAGGAGATGAAGAGGATAATGTAATCATTCTTGCCACTTTTTTAAAGAATAAAGCAGAATTTGTCTTATTCTTTATTGGCAAGATCGTTACCTTATTCTTTTCTCTCAGAAAATATATCCTTTTTATACCCTGCATGGGTTGGATGTGCCGTATTTTTTGAGCTACAAGAAAGGTAACTTTCTTGTAGCTCTTTTTTATTCTGACAAGAGATAAGCCATTTCTAGGAGGATGAAAGCGATGGAGATTGAGGTTGTAGATGATTATGTGAACCGGTTCTTACTGTGTGAAGCGGTTCACAAAAAAACAAATCGGTTGCCGGAGATTTACCTATTTATCGACAGATGCACGTAGATGAATGTGTCATAGTGCCAATTGACGGTTGCTTTATATGGTTTCTCCGGCGGTAAGGAGAAGACATGAAACTAACCTCGAAATATGAAACGATGCGGCAAATACTGTCCGAATGCAAGCAGCCCGAGTATCGGTATGCTCAGATTATGGACGCCATTTTCAAGCAAAACATCGGTGAATACGAACGGATGACCATCCTACCCAAATTTTTGCGCGACGAGTTGAACCGGGTACTTGGTCCGAACGTTTGCAGTATCGCTCCGGTAAAGGAACTCACGTCGAAACAGGTTAGCAAGGTGCTGTTTGCGATTCCGGGCGACGAACAGGTCGAGGCCGTACGACTTACTTATGAGCGGGGGTGGAAATCGTATTGTATTTCCACACAATGCGGCTGCGGATTCAGGTGCAAGTTTTGTGCTACCGGTACCATTGGTCTGAAACGAAATCTAACCGCTGACGAAATTACCGACCAATTGCTGTACTTTCGCTTGAACGGCCACTCTTTGGACAGTATCTCATTCATGGGCATGGGGGAGGCGCTCGCCAACCCGCATATTTTTGAGGCCATGACGATATTGACCGACCCTTCTCTCTTTGGTTTAGGACACCGACGAATTACGATTTCCACGATCGGCCTGTTGCCGGGGATCGACAAGCTGACTCGGGAGTTTCCCCAGGTCAATCTAACCTTCTCGCTACATTCACCGTTCGACGATCAGCGAAGCGAGCTGATGCCGATCAACGACCGATTCCCAGTCCGCGACGTACTGATGGCATTGGATCGCCACATCAGGGAAACAGGGAGAAAGGTATATATCGCGTATATTCTTCTTCGTGAAGTAAATGACTCGACAGCGCATGCGGAAGCAGTTGCCGAGTTGCTAAGGGGAAGGGGATCTTGGGAACATCTCTATCACGTTAACCTGATCCCATTCAATTCGACCGAAGTTACGCCAGACAGCTATCGGCAATCTGATCCTTCGCGGATTAAAGCGTTTGTTCGGATCTTGAAGTCAAAGGGGATAAGCGTCACGGTCCGAACTCAATTCGGATCGGACATAAACGCGGCATGCGGTCAGTTATACCGTTCTGAATAATGTGGTATATTGGATCATAATGGAAATGGTAAGTGATGAAGGGGGGACATGCCATGGAGAAACGCTGCGTATTGTTGATGGGGGCTAGCGGCTACTTGGGAAGTCAAATCTATCAGGAGCTTTTGCGGGATAATGCCATTGATCTGATAGGTACATGCTTTTCTGCACAAGCTGACCATCAATTGCTTCGGGTCGACGTGACTGACACCCCTTCTTTTTCAGCGATACTGCAAGAGTATTCACCGCATGTTGTCATTTGGGCGTTGATGAGTGTAACAGATGAACGAGAGCTAATAGAAAAAGGCTTGGATGTTCTGCTTTCTCAGTTGCCGGAAAAGAGCAAATTCATCTTCATCTCCACAGACGGTATTTTCGGTAGAGGGACAGGCTCTTATCGGGAAGAAGATCAGCCCGAGCCATTAAATGAGAGAAATCCGTTAGCTGCTTATTCAAATGCCAAAATACATGGGGAAGCTACAATTCGCCAGCGGCATCCCAATCATGTCATCGTGCGAGTGGGTCCGATCTATGGTCGCAATGCGGTTGGGCAATGGGATAAACGCGTCGCTTCGATGTGTGCAGATCTGGAAGCTGGGAGAGAAATAAGCCGGTCAGGTAATTTGTACAAGTCGTTTGTCCATGTGGAAGACGTGGGGAATGCCATTCACGAATTGCTGCATGGTCCTTACCTTGGAACCCTACATCTAGGCCCAGCAGAGAAAGAGAGTTATTATTCTTTTTACAAAAAGATGGCTCTAGCATTAGGGTTGAATGCTGATGGTGTAAAAGAAACCTTGTTAACAGAAGCGGAGACGCTGGAAAGAGTGATTCCGTTGGACACTTCGTTGTGTACGAAAAAGGCGCATGAACTACTAAAAACCCGTTTTCGTCAGGCGGGATGGAAAAACGCGCATGGAAACGATAACGACTAAGGAGAGTAGAGAACAATGAAAACAATCGGATTAATTGGCGGCATGAGCTGGGAGTCCTCCTTGGTCTACTACCGTTTGATCAATGAAACCGTCAAGGAGCGGCTGGGCGGTTTGCATTCGGCAAAAAGCATCCTGTATTCCGTTGATTTTGCCGAGATTGAAGAAATGCAACGAGAAGGACGATGGGAAGAAGCCGGCGAGCGGATGGCACTTGCGGCGAAAAGTCTGGAAGCGGCAGGAGCCGACCTGATCGTTCTTTGTACAAATACGATGCACAAGCTGGCGTATGCCATCGAGGAAGCGACCAGCTTGCCTTTTCTTCATATCGCAGATGCGACAGCGCAATCGATTACGAACCACGGGCATAAACGAGTGGCACTTCTTGCGACACGATTTACGATGGAGCAGGATTTCTATACAGGGCGTCTGCGTGATGTTCATGGATTAGAGGTACTGCTACCGGATGAACAAGAGCGAACACTCGTCCATGAGATCATTTACAATGAGCTGTGTGTCGGGAGCATTCGCGAAGAATCCAAGCGTACATACCAAGCGATTATTGAGCGACTGGTCAAGGAAGGCGCCGAGGCAGTCATCCTCGGTTGCACGGAAATCGGTCTATTGATCACAGCCCAAGATTGCACGGTCCCAGTCTTTGATACGACTGCGATTCATGCAGAGGCAGCTGTGGAGGCTGCTTTGCGGTAGATCATAGGCAAAAAATAAAAGACTGAGTACATTCCATTTGCTACTAGAATGGATGACTCAGTCTTTTTTTGTGCAAACGTATTTTATGAAACCAAAAGATCGCAACCAAAAACACATAAAAACAATCAATTTACGTTGCGTTCATATCCGCTTAATATTTTCCCCGTAAGATTGGTGTCGTAGGAACCAAGAAATGAACATTCCGCAAAGAGGAGAGGTTCTCATGAAGAAATGGCATTATCCTTTACTTGCTTCCGTTCTATCAATCGCGTTTTTAGCAGGATGTGGACAAGCACCAGGATCACAACCAAACACACAAACCTCCACAAAGGAAAGTACAAACGCCTCAGGTGAGATTACAGTGTATACGGCGCTTGAGGATGACCAGATCAAAACGTATTTGGAATCCTTCAAAGCGAAATATCCAGATGTAAAGGTCAATATCGTCCGCGATTCTACAGGGATCATCACAGCAAAGCTGCTGGCGGAAAAAGATAATCCACAAGCAGACGTCGTATGGGGAACAGCAGCGACAAGCCTGCTTGTACTCGAACAGCAAGGCATGCTCGAAAGCTATTCGCCGAAAGGGATCGAGAGGGTATCCCCGGAGTTTAAGGATTCCAAGGAACCTGCAAGCTGGGTAGGAATCGATGCATGGGAGACTGCGATCGCGGTCAACACCAAGGAGCTGGAAAAACGCAATTTGCCAATCCCGCGTTCATACGAAGACCTGATCAAGCCGGAGTACAAAGGGCTGATCGTGATGCCGAATCCAGCGTCCTCTGGAACTGGGCTTCTCACCGTCAACGGAATCATGCAACTAAAAGGGGAGAAAGAAGGCTGGGCGTACCTCGACAAGCTGCATGAAAACATGGCGATCTACACGCATTCCGGCTCGAAGCCAGCGAAAATGGCCGCATCGGGCGAATATCCAATCGGCATTTCCTTTGGCTACCGTTCGATTACTGAGAAGAAAAAAGGCGCACCAGTGGAAGTCGTCTTTCCAACAGAAGGCTCAGGCTGGGATGTAGAGGCGAATGCCTTGATCAAAAAGAGTCAAATCAAGCCAGAATCCAAGCTGTTCTTGGACTGGGCAATCTCGGATGAAGTCATGAAAGCTTATAACCAGAACTTCGCCATCGTCAGTGTCAAGCAAGAAGGCGCGACACTCCCGGAAGGCTACGCAGTAGATCCGATCAAGCAATTAATCAAGCTCGACCTGAATCAAGCCGCACAAAATCGCGACAACGTCTTGGCGGAGTGGGAAAAACGATACGCGACCAAGAGTGAACCCAAGTAAGCAGCGAGGAGAACAGCATGACACAATCCTATCTATCCATTCAAGGGGTCAGTAAACGCTTTGGTTTGTTTGCCGCATTGGAGCACATTTCCATCGAAATTGACAAGAATGAATTTGTCTGTCTGCTCGGTCCCAGTGGCTGCGGTAAAACGACATTACTGAGAATGCTGGCTGGATTGGAACAGCCGACAACAGGCAAGATGATTCTGGGAGGCAGGGAGATTACTTCTCTGCCTCCTGCAAAACGAAACATTGCGATGATGTTCCAGTCGTACGCCTTGTTTCCCAATTTGACGGCTGCCGAAAACATTGCCTTTGGCCTGCAAGAAAAGAAGCTAGGGAAAAAAGAGATCGCAGCCAAAGTAGAAGAGGCGCTAGACATGGGTGATTTGTCTCATGCCGCCGCCAAATATCCCAGCCAGCTCTCAGGCGGTCAACAGCAGCGAATTGCCTTGGCGCGAGCGATTGCACTATCGCCGGATATCTTGCTTTTAGATGAACCACTATCCGCATTGGATGCAAAGGTAAGACAAAAGCTGCGCCGGGAGATTCGGCGTTTGCATGAGCAGTATGGCATGACAACAGTGATGGTCACCCATGACCAGGATGAAGCATTGACCATGGCAGACAAGATCGTCGTCATGGATCACGGAGAGGTCGTTCAGGTAGGTACACCCGAGGAGATCTATAACAGACCAGCGACTCCGTTTGTTGCTGATTTTATCGGAGCGATCAACTTTTTTGAGTACAGTCGCTTTGAGAATGTGCAATCTGATCCGAATCGCTTACTTGCGATCAGACCGGAGCATGTGCGGCTTTTGCAGCAAGAATCCGAATGCACCATGCCTGCGACTATTTCCGAAATAGAGTTTCGCGGTGCTTTTTACCGAATCTTTCTGGAATGGCAAGAGGAAGGGCAGAGAAAAAAAGAGCTTCTGACAATCGATTTAATAGCGGCCGAGGCACAAAGACTTGGAATTGCCCGAGGCAAAAAGATGTGGCTGGAGTTTCCGCTAGAGAATTTGCTGACATTTGAGCATGCGCCAACCATAGAGGAACAGGAGTGAGCAGCATGAAGGAAATGACATCGATCTTCGATGGAAAAGCCATGCAAAAGTGGCTCATCGGCCTTGTCGTTCTTGGATTGTCAGCGAGTGTCCTGTTGCCACTTGGCCAGCTGTTTTCCAAAGCATTTTATAACAAGAACGGTCAGTTCATCGGCCTGGACAATTTCGTTACGTACTTTTCCACCCCAGCACTGGCAGGGTCGCTGAATAACACCTTGTATATTTCTGGGATGACCACGCTGATTGCAGTCACACTCGCTTTTTTGTTCGCGTATGCCTTGACGCGCAGCGGGATTCGCGGAAAACGAGTCTTTCGGGCGATCGCGCTGCTGCCGCTGTTTGCGCCCACGATGATGCACGGAATCGCCCTGACCTACCTTTTTGGGAATCAAGGGCTGGTGACGACAGGGATCTTTGGATTACTCCCGTTTCAATGGGACATCGATCTGTACGGCCCAGTGGGGGTTATTTTGGCGGAGATTGTCTATGTTTTCCCACAAGCGTATTTGATTCTCGCTGTTTCCCTTGCTTTTGCCGACTATCAATTGTATGAAGCGGCGGATACGCTCGGAGCGAACCATTTACGCAAGTTTTTTGTAGTGACGATTCCCAGCGTGAAATACGGTATCGTCAGCGCCTGCTTTGTTTGTTTTACTCTCTCGTTCACTGACTTCGGAGCACCAAAGGTTGTCGGCGGACAGTTTTCCGTACTGGCAACAGACGTCTATAAGCAGGTCATCGGTCAGCAAAATATGACGATGGGCGCAACGGTTGGGCTGCTATTGATCATTCCTGCTCTCGTAGCGTTTGTCGTGGACCGGATTGTTGAGCGAAAGCAGCATGCGGCTGTAACAGCCAAGTCCAAACCGTATCGAATCAAGGAAAATCGTTTGCGCGACACGTTTTACTTTATTCTTTGTTTGAGCGTCAGTGGATTTTTGCTGCTTCTTATGGCTGCGGTAGTACTAGCTTCTTTCATTAAAGTATGGCCGTACAATCTGACTTTCGGCTTGGATCATTACGATTTTTCCAACGTAGCTGGAGAAGGGATCGAGCCACTGTGGAACAGCATTCTCGTCGCCTTGCTGACGGCAGTGATCGGGACGGCGGTGACGTTTATTACGGCCTACACCATAGAAAAGTCCCAAGTGTGGAAGGGGCATCGCCAAGCGGGATACTTCCTGTCGATTCTCCCGCTGGCATTGCCGGGGATGGTCATTGGGCTAGCGTACATTTTCTTCTTCAATAATCCGTCGAATCCATTTCACGGTATGTACGGAACGCTCTGGATTTTGATTTTGGCGAACGTTATTCATTTTTTCGCAGTTGGCTTTATTACAGCAACGAGCGCATTGAAAAAGCTCGATCCCGAATTCGAGCAGGCGGCAGAATCCATGGGGATCTCGCAGACAAAGGTATTGTGGCGCGTCACGATTCCCGTTTGTATGCCGGCAATTGTCGAGATGGCGGTGTACTTTTTCATCAACTCGATGGTGACGATCTCGGCGGTTGTTTTTCTGTACGCAGCCGATTTTAAATTGGCATCTGTCTCCATCGTGAACATGGATGACGCCGGGGATGTGGCTCCCGCAGCAGCGATGTCGGTATTGATTGTGTTCCTCAACATCCTCGCACGTGCTGGTGCAGAATGGATCGCATCCAAACTTCGCAAACGGACAACAGGGTCCTACCAAGAGAAAGGTCAGGTGGCATAAAGCATGAAAGCAATAGTATTTGATTGGGCAGGAACGATGGTAGATTACGGATGTTTCGCTCCTTTAGCTGTCTTTTTACAGGTATTCAAAAAACGGGGGATCGAGCTGACAGCAGCAGAAGCACGCGAACCGATGGGGATGCTCAAGCGCGATCATATCCAGGCGCTTTGCAAAATGGAGCGGGTAGCAGCGCTATGGCAAGAGCGTTACGGTCGACTTCCGAATGAAGCGGATGTGGACGAATTGTACGCTGACTTCGAACCGATGCTGATGGCTACGCTGCACGAGTATGCCACTCCTGTTCCGGGAGCAATTGAATTGGTAGGGCGCCTGCGTGAGCAGGGCTTCAAAATCGGCTCGACCACAGGCTTCACAAGAGAAATGATGAATGTTGTAGCAGCATCGGCTAAACAACAGGGCTACGAGCCGGACGTACTGATCACCCCAAGTGAAGTGCCTGCTGGACGTCCATATCCATGGATGTGCTATCAAAATGCGATCCTTCTGGACGTATATCCAATGAACGAGATAGTCAAGGTCGGTGATACGACGAGCGATATGAAAGAAGGCAGAAACGCCGGAATGTGGACCGTTGGCGTTCTGAAGGGTGGAAGCGAGCTCGGTCTGTCCTTGGAGGAAGTGACGAGCATGCCACAGGAAGAGCTGGATAAAAAACTGGCTATCGCAACAGAACGACTGATGGCAGCGGGTGCGCACTACGTGATCGAGGAGATCGGATTCTTGGATGAGGTGCTGAAAAAGATCGAGATGCGTCATGCAGAAGGAGAGAGACCATGAATCAGACAAGACCAACCGATAATCCGTACTTGTTGCTCACCCCCGGGCCATTGACCACTTCCCCAACCGTCCGCGAGGCGATGCTGCGGGACTGGTGCACGTGGGATCGTGATTACAATGAATTGGTACAGGCAATCCGCCAAAAGCTCGTCCGATTGGCAACTTCGCAGGTAGAGGATTATACGAGCGTTTTGATACAAGGCAGCGGGTCCTTTTGTGTGGAAGCGGTGGTGAGCAGTGCGATTCCCGCAGACGGCAAGCTGCTCGTCATGACGAATGGTGCTTACGGGGATCGGATCGTGGAAATGGCACAAATTCATGGAATTGCGACGGAGGTCATTAATTTTGGCGAAGTGACAAAAGCCGATGCAGAGGCATTGGAGCAGAAACTAGCGGCGGATGCAACGATCACGCATGTGGCTGTCGTGCATTCAGAAACGACAACAGGCATGCTCAATCCCATCAAAGAAATCGGTGAAGTCGTCAAGAAATACGGAAAAGTCTATATCGTAGATGCGATGAGCAGCTTCGGTGGCATTCCAATGGATGCAGCAGAGCTCTCAATCGACTTCCTAATCTCAAGCGCGAACAAATGCATCCAAGGCGTGCCTGGCTTCGGCTTTGTCATTGCGAAAACGTCTGCGCTCATCAAATGCAAAGGGATCGCCCGTACGTTGTCCCTCGATTTGTACAGCCAATGGAAGACAATGGAGGAGCAAAACGGAAAGTGGCGCTATACTTCTCCGACTCATGTCGTGCGAGCCTTTTACCAAGCACTGATAGAGCTTGAGGCAGAGGGCGGAGTGGAAAAACGGTACGAGCGTTACCAGCGAAATCAGCAGCTACTCGCAGAAGGCATGGAGCGCATCGGTTTTTGCATCTTGTTGCCAAAAGAATCGCAATCGCCCTTCATCACATCCTTTTATTATCCCGAAAGCGAGGCATTCACCTTCGCACAGCTGTATGAGCGGCTAAAGCAGGCAGGCTTCGTCATCTATCCGGGCAAAATCTCGCAAGCGGACACGTTTCGGATTGGCAATATCGGAGAGGTTTATCCAGAGGATATCGAGCGATTAATCACCGCAATGGAAAACAATCGTTTCTGGCTGGAGTAAAGAATGAGGAGGCTATCGTGATGAAGGTGTTTTGTTTGGGTGGAGCGGGAAATATTTGTCGAGAAGCCGTGCTCGATCTCGTGATGCATTCAGATTTTGAGCAGATCACGATCGGCGATTTTCATGAAGAGGAAGGTCGCAAGGTAGTCGAGTGGCTGAACGATCCACGCGTAAATTTTGTTCCGGTAGATGTACGCGATCATGCGGATACGGTCCAAAAAATGCGCGGTTACGACATCGTCATGGACGGAACCACGATCACACTGAACGGTTTGTCTACAGCTGCGATTGCGGAGGCTGGCTGCCATGGCATCAATTTGAACGGTTTTGGGGAAGAAAACGCATCAGACGCGGTCTTCCGCGACCATGGGAAGACCTGTCTGCCAGGCTTTGGCATGACACCTGGACTGACCCAAATGATGGCGATGCATGCAGCAAACCAGCTCGATGAAGTCGACGAAGTCCGCGTCAGCCACGGTTCCTTTCGCCCGATTGCCTTTTCCAAATCGATCACGGAGACGACGACCTATGAGTATGATCCTGACTTGCCAGGGCGCGTCGTCTATGAAAATGGGGAATTTATTCAAGTCCCGCCATTTGCTCGCCCACGCGAAATAAAGCTTCCCGAGCCGTATGGAAAAACAATTCAGTACATCATTCCTCATGCAGAAACGAAGACGCTGGCACAGGCTTTGTCCCCAAAAGGGGTAAAGCTGATCGAGGTGCGCGGAACATGGCCGAAGCAAAACATGGAGCTGGTCAAAGCCCTCTATGATTATGGCTTTTTACGCAACGACCTCATCACAGTAGGGGAAACAAAGGTGGGAATCCTTGATTGTATCTCCCAATACCTCTACAATTCTAGGGAGGGAAAAGAGACGGAATTATACGGGTATTCGCTTCATGTCGAGGTAACAGGTACCAAGGACGGTCGCAAAGTAGGACACGTCCTGTATCATACACATCCGGCATCTGACGGCTCTGTAGCCGATTGGGCTGGGCTGCGCGCCTATACCCGCAACGTAGGAATCCCGCTGGCGATTGCGACTGAGCAGATCGCAAAAGGAAACGTAAAAGCTACTGGTGTCATCACACCAGAAGAAGCATTTGATCCGGCTGTGATTTTTCACGAGCTGGCAAAACGTCAGATTTACATCCATGGAGAGAAAATCGAAATGACGTAAAGTACGATATAGGGGGACATTCGTCGTGTCGTTGTTCGGGGAAGAGCGTAAGCAAATCATTTTGCAGTTAATCAATTCCAATGGCAAGGTGCGGACCAATGAACTGGTAAAAAAGCTGCAAGTCTCGTCTGAGTCGATCCGCAGGTATTTGGAAGAGCTGGAAGCGGAGAAAAAGCTGAAGCGGGTTTATGGCGGGGCGGTAAAGCTGACAGTGGAGCGCTTTGAGCCTTCTCATATTGCTCGTGAAGTCTTGCGAGCGGAAGAAAAGAAACGGATTGGACGGTTGGCAGCAGACTTGGTACAAGACAGCGATACCATTGTCATCGATGAAGGAACAACGACTCTGAAAATGATCAACTTTCTCGTGACGAAAAAAGATTTGACGATCCTCACTAGCTCGATCACGGCGCTGAATCGATTAATCGAGTACCAAAACAACGGAATGCTTGCGGCAGACATTTACTTCCTGGGTGGAAAAGTGAGTGCCAAGCATCATCGGGTCAGCGGGACCTATGCAGAGAAGATGATGAAACAATTTTATGTAGACAAGGCGTTTATTGCTGCAGACGGCATCTTGCTCCATAAAGGCTTGACCTGCTATGAGCCGGATCGAACGGAACTCGCCCGTTGTTTTATCGAAAATGCTAATGAAAGCATTGTGCTAGCGGACCACTCCAAGATCGGGGTCAGCACATTGTGCAAGATCGCAGACTTGGGAGAGGTCGACATCGTGATCAGTGATATGGCAGCACCAGCAGAATGGAATAAGGAACTCCAAGCAAAAAATGTAGCATGGATGGTAGCAGAGGAGTAGGAGCAAACAGGCCAGCGATTCCCCACGACAGGGAAGCTGGCCTGTTTGCTTTAAGAAGAATGCTGTAACCAAAAAGGCAGCATATGCAGCAACCTCTCTCTGGTAAGGGCAGCGCCGCCATTCCATTTTTGCGCTTCTACTAAATAGACATAGCCGTTTTGAACGGCAGGCAGACTGTGCCACCTATCACTTTGCATGAATGCGGCAGTAGCCTGACGCGATTGGGGGTCTTCGGACAGCAGCATAAAGATCCGATCGCCTGCGTACAGGTGGATGTCCTTCTCTTGAATTTCGATAAAGCCGTAGCCA
Source organism: Brevibacillus schisleri (assembly GCF_055685845.1). Lineage (NCBI taxonomy): Bacteria > Bacillati > Bacillota > Bacilli > Caryophanales > Paenibacillaceae > Brevibacillus > Brevibacillus schisleri. The sequence goes on along the minus strand of NZ_JBVNDM010000001.1, from coordinate 5,110,621 downwards.
GCTTGCAGTACTTCTTGAATTTTATCCACAGGAGTAAAACCGCTTGGATGGTAGAGGGCGGAGGAAAGTCCAGAAGTGCCCATTACGAACAGACGCCCCCCATGCTCATAGATAAAGACGGATGCAGTCTCACCAGGCACAATTTCGGAGCGGAGCTGATTCCACATAGTGGCAGCATTCGTGTGGTATTTCCTTAGCCAATCTCTCGCCTCGTTCTTTTTCCCCAGCCATTCTCCGAGTGTATGCAACCGTTCCTCCAGCGAAGCAAATGAATTAAACGTGAGCGTGGGGGCAATCCGGCTCATCTGCTTGTATTTGTCTTCTTCTGCGTTCGCGAAAATGATCAGGTCTGGCTTCAATGTCGTCAAATAGTCATAGTCAACGGGAAAGGCGATATCCTGCACGTGTTTTACTCTGTCTCGATAGATCGTTCGTTCCATCCAGGTAAAATTCCCGCCGACGATGTTTTCCACATGGAGCGCGAGCAAATCATTAAACGTCTCCCCAATATAAATAATGCGTTGTGGCTGTAGGGGGATCTCTACCTCGTGCCCAGTCCAATCCCGCACGAGCTCCATGCGTTGAGTTAGCCTGGAATATTGCCTTGGCGTGTAACCGGTCGTCTTTCGAAAGCGACGATTAAAATAATACTCATCCGTGAAGCCGACCTGCGAGGCGATGTCCCGCAATGAATCGTTCGAGCTTTTCAGGAGCTTTTTCGCTTGATAAATACGCAGCGCTGTCAAATATTCCAAAGGCTTTTTACCCGTCAACTGGCGAAAGATCAGCGTGTACTGCCACGACGGCACATTGGCCAGTTGTGCCAACTGCTTGACCGTCATGTTCTCCTGATAATTTTGCTGGATATAACGAATGCTGTTCTCGACCTCTCTGCTCTTGTTGGGAATATGGGTAGGAGATAAATTTTGCTCCAGCAAAAATCCGAGCAGCTTCTGGAACTGCAATTGCTGCCAAAAGCTGTCCATTTCAGAAGAAGTGGAACTGCCCAAGAGCAAAGCATCACATAAGCGCAAGAGCTGAGCAGAAGGGTGAGCGGACAGCTCGATACGACCATCAAGCAGTGCGTATGGGTACGGAATGGGTCTATTCTCTGCATCGAACTGAATGACGGTAAATGAGATTTGGTAGCACTCAGTCACGTTGTTGTACAAGGATTCGATAGCAAAAGGAGTAGACGGTGAAAGCAAAAAACACTTTCCTGCCAAAGGTGAAAACGTTTGGTCGTGAATACGGAGGCTGCCGTACCCTTTTGTGAAAAAGAGTAGGGTATGGAACGGAGTGGGTGAAGGACTAGCCGTCCGCTCTACTTTACACAACTGAAAATGAAGGGAACCGAGCGGGGGATTAGGTGGTATAGAGTGAAGCATCGGTTGTGCCCTCCTTATTTTGTGAGAATTATTATCATCCGTTCTATCCATCGTATACAAAAGAAAGAAGCTTTTCAATCATTGTTGAAAAGCTTCTCCTATTTCATTCCTTCGCCAAGATTTCAGGAATCTTTTGCAGGAGCCACTCTCGTGTTGTTGCATCACTGCTAGATTTTTCGATGTCGATAAAGTAGACATATCCGTTTTTTACCGCAGGGAGGTCTTTCCAGACGCGTGATTTTATCAGCTCCGTTGATTTCTCAGCTTCCTCGCTCGGCGTATTCAGAATAAAGATACGATCTCCTGCTATTTCGGGCAAACGTTCCACGGAAATGAGCTCAAATCCTTTTTGTGCATCGAGTACTTCCTGAATGGGTGCGGTGGGCTTGAATCCGTTTGTATCGTAGAGGACTTGGGAAAGCCCTGTTCTTGCCATGACAAACAGCCGATCCCCCGGATAATAGGTAAAAACAGAGGCGGTTTCTCCTTCCTTCATGCTGCCAGACTCCTTCAGCTTCTTCCACATCTCCTCCGATTGGCGCTTGTAATCGGCAAGCCATTTCGTAGCTTCCTCCGGTTTCCCAAGAATATCACCGAGCTGGGTCATCCGCTCTTCCAACGGCGCGAATGTATCAAAAATGACGGTAGGGGCGATTTTGGATAGCTGTTCATATTCTTTTTCTTCGGTATTTGCATAGATGATCAGGTCGGGCTGTAATTCCAGGACCTTTTCGAGATTAATGGGAAAACCGACATTCTCCACATCGTGCAGTTGGTCCTCAAAGATTTGATTGGTGTACCCGAATCCCCCAATTGGCTTCACGCCCAACGCGAGCATATCGCCAAAGGTCTCACCGGAATAGATGATTCGTGCAGGGGAGACCGGGATGGTGCTTGCATGCCCGAGATAATCCGTATATGGACGCGTCTGGCTTTTCTGACTTGCCTCGCTGCTCGCTGTGCTCGTTGCTTGCGAAGAAGATGGACTGCATCCGATGAGCAAGCTGCCAGCCAGTACGAAGATTCCTAGCGTTCCGCTTATGTTGCGCATGTGTTTCATTTCCGCTTTCCTCCAGTAGTCGTTTGAATCTGTTTGCTATCAATGATAATCATTATCAGATATTATCTTACCAGCTCAATGGACAAACGTCAGATAAGCATCATTGATTTTGTACAAAGGGAAGGATTCACACGGACAGTTGTGGAGTTTGGACAAAAAATAATCGAGAAAATGCATTGTCATACAGAGAGGAAACACATATGATCAGGATGCAAAAAGGTGAGAATGAGAATCAATTGGATAATTATCAACAGTTGTGAGAGAGGGTAGAAAGATGGTCAGAATGGTTCGGAAAGCAGGATTGGCATGGATGGCATTATTATTGATCATGATGCTCGTGTTAACTGCGTGTGCAGAAAAAGCAGCGGAGCCAGCATCCACTGAGCAGAAAGCATCGGCAGAGGACACCGCTGCGAAAACCAAAGTGGTGAAGGATGCCTATGGTGATGTGGAAATTCCGGTAAAGCCAGAGCGGGTAGCGGCAATTTATCAGGAGGACTTTTTGACAGCACTGGGTGTGACCCCGGTTATCCAGTGGTATCACCCGGCGTGGGGCAAACAGGATTACCTCGGTTTGGACGTGCCGCTTTTTGATATTACAGGAAGTATGGAAGCGTTACTTGCAGCCAATCCGGATATCATCATTGTGGATGGCTACGCTGATCCCAAGAAATACGAGGAATTCAGCAAGGTAGCCCCTACGTACAAGCTGCCGGATGAGCTTCGTAACGATACGATTGGCAGACTCAAGAAAATAGCCGAGGTATTAGGCGTTCCAGAAAAAGCAGACGAAGCGATCCAAAAGTACAATGAGAAAATTGCGGATACGAAGGCAAAGCTGGAAAAGGCAATTGGCAATGAAACAGTGGCTGTCATTCGTTTGAACGTGGGAAATAAGCCGAATTTGGCCCTCTTCGGAGACGGCAATGTTTACACAGGCATGCTCTATAAGGAGTTGGGCCTTACGCCGTATGCGCCTGCCAAAAATCAGGAAACCCACGTGGTATTATCAGAAGAAGCCATCCCGGCTATCGATGCAGACCATATCATTGTGTTCCCGTCGAACGGTACGTGGACTTCCGAAGAAAACAAGGATGCGCTCAAGATTTTGGAGAGCCCCATCTGGAAATCGGTTCCTGCTGTGAAAAAAGGTCATGTCTACCCAATGGAGCGGACACATTGGCAATCTGGTGCCATGCTGGCCAATATGAAGAAGGCAGACGACTTGGTCAAAGCGTTTGTAAAGTAATCGAGTTCAGGAGAGAAAGCGCGTCATATCGGTTGATGCGCTTTCTTTTTTTATTGGTGGAGCTTGTCGTCGGGGTGTTAACTCATTATAATAAAAATGATAATCATTCTCAAGATAAGGATGAGGGAGATGAATAACGAAGCATCCGGGGCCAAACTATCTCCACCATCATTCTTTGCCATGACGGCCATCCAAAAAGTAAATGTGGAAAGATGGCAGGACTACCAAGAGTCAGAAGACTACACGATGATTGTAGCAACAGACGGAGAAGGGCTCATGGAAATCGAATCGTCGACATATCGGTTCACTCGGGAGCGATGCTGGATTGCAGCACCGCGTCAGAACGTTCGGATCAGTTGCACGGGGCACGTTCTCGACTACTATTCTCTTACTTTTCGTGTCGTCCACACGGAAGCTCCGACAAAGGAACAAGCTTGCGAGGCATTTTTTTGTCTGGGAGAGTTGACCTGCACGCCTTTTTCACGTGTCGTTGAATTGATTGCGGAGATTTACAAGCATCGCGAGGCCACAGAGGCGCTGCAACGATTTTATAATCACGTGCGGTTTGAGGAATTGCTATGTGTTTTGGCCCAGCAAAATGTGCCAGGCAGAACAAGGTTGGACCCGAGGAGAGCGGTTGAACGTTCGATTGAATATGTAGAGAAACACTATCAAGAGCCGCTGACCGTAGACCAGCTAGCACAGGAAGCGAATGTGCCACGTTGGCGATATACGCAGCTCTTCAAGGAAATGACGGGAGAAATACCACTCGATTACATGAATCAGCTGCGGATCAATCGGGCGAAGCAACTCCTGCTGATGACAGGTGATCGGATCAACGAGATTGCCCAAAACGTCGGATTCAACAGCGAGTATTATTTCAGTCGTCGTTTTAAACAGCGGGTAGGGCTCGCGCCAGGAAAATATCGCAACATTCATCGGGATGATTTACGAGTCGTCTCTCTTTATATGGAGGATTATTTGCTGGCTCTTGGCATTCGACCCGTTGTTCAATGGGCGCATACATATTGGGGACAGCAGGACTACTTGGGCCTGCATGATGTACCGACGTACGATGTGCTGACAGATGACGTACAGCTCTTGTCCAGTCGAGCCCCAGATGTCATTATGCTTCGGGAGTGTACAGGCTGGAAGGCGGATGTGTATGCCCAATGTGCCCGGATTGCCCTGACATGCGTGATTCGGCAGTTCGGACCGGAGTGGCGAAAAACATTGCGCACCCTCGGTGATCGGTTGGGCCGAAGTGAATTGGCGGAGCGGTCAATCGAGCAGTATGAACAAAAAGTAAGAGCTGCCAAAAATATAATGACACACAGTCTCAAAGGGCAGAAGGTAGCCTTCTTGCGCATCTCGGCCGATCAAATCCTCGTGGAGAAAAACTACACATCGCAGGTGTTGTTTCAAGATTTGGAAATGGAGCCGGCCCTGCTGGTAAAAAAACAATTCGCCAAGCAGGTGAGAGAAGGGGTTTCGTGGGAAGAACTTTCTACGCTGGATGCCGATCATATTTTTTTCGCCTTTGACAAATGGCATCAAGGTAAACCAGGTGCCGAACAGCTACAGCTCAACCATCCCGTGTGGCAGGAGCTTCCTGCTGTCCAAAGCAAGCAGGCGTACCAGGTGGATTTCATGACCTGGATGAATCACGGTGTAATCGCCAACGGAAAAAAGGTCGACGATGTCCTAAAAGTATTAGCGTAAATCTACAAAGAAAAGCACGCAATTGTCCATTGACACTTTTTTCATGCTTCGCCTAAAATTCATATATGATAATAAGAATCAATATCACCAACAACTCAGCTCCAAACTAACGAAAAAAGGTGGCACGTATGAGTCAACACGCACATTCCCTGAATGAGGGGAATAACGAAAAGCCGGTCGCGTTTCGCTCTCGCCCTTGGGCAGCGACGCTCATTTTGACCGGCGGGGTTTTCGCATTAATACTGGGGATGTTTTTGTCTGTGTCATTTGGAGCAGCCGACATCCACTTTGCTGTCGTATGGGAAGCTATTTTTCAATTTAATCCCGCTATTACACAACACCAAATTATTCAGGAGATTCGATTGCCGCGGTTGCTCGGCGGTGCAATGGTCGGGGCTAGCCTCGCTGTTGCAGGTGCCATCATGCAAGGGATGACACGCAATCCGTTGGCAGATTCGGGTTTGCTCGGTCTGAACGCAGGTGCGGGATTTGTTTTGGCACTCTGCTTCGCTTTTTTCCCAGGTCTGCCGTTCATGTACCTGATTCTCTACAGCTTTTTGGGTGCTGGTGTAGGGGCAGGTATGGTCTACGGGATTGGTTCATTGGCAAAAGGCGGCTTGACTCCGGTGCGCCTCGTTTTGGCGGGTGCCGCATTGACCGCCCTATTGTCTGCATTAAGCGAAGGGATTGCGCTTTACTTTAAAATCGGACAGGACTTGGCCTTCTGGTATGCAGGTGGTGTGGCGGGAACCAAATGGTTTCAGCTTGAAGTCATGTTTCCGTGGATTGTCGCAGCTCTGATTGGGGCGATGATGTTGTCGCGTTCCATCACGATGCTCAGTCTTGGGGAAGATGTTGCAAAAGGCTTGGGGCAGCGCACGGCGTTAGTCAAACTGGCAGGCATGATCATCGTCCTGATTTTGGCAGGATCTGCAGTCGCCGTTGTTGGGGCTGTAGGCTTTGTTGGATTAATCGTTCCACATATGACCCGCTTTTTGGTTGGGGTCGATTACCGATGGATCATTCCTTGCTCAGCCATTTTGGGCAGCTTGCTCGTCGTATTCGCCGATTTGGCTGCAAGAATGGTAAATCCCCCGTATGAGACGCCGTTAGGGGCACTTATTGCACTATTCGGTGTACCGTTCTTCCTTTACTTGGCGCGTAAAGAAAGAAGGGAGATGTAAATGATGCAGCAAATGGTTTCCCATTACCAAACCCGTAAAAGAAATAGGGCCTTTGCGGTTATGACGATACTCGCTATCCTCATTTTTATCGCGTTTATTATCAGTATGAACACAGGCTACATACGGTTGTCACCAAGCGATCTTCTGATGACACTAATCGGTTCTGGAACAGACAAACAAAGTCTGATCTTGTTTGAATTCCGCTTGCCCCGGATTGTCATTTCTCTCCTGATTGGGGCAGGACTTGCCGTATCCGGGTGTATTATTCAAGGAATTTCCCGCAACGCGTTGGCTGAACCTGGTATTTTAGGGATCAACGCTGGTGCTGGCTTGATGGTGATGCTGTTCATTTCGTTTTATCCTTCAACGTCTGCGGCACCTGTTTTTTTGTTGCCAGTGTTGGCGTTGCTTGGGGCCAGCGTGACAGCAGCGCTGATCTTCGTATTGTCTTATAAAAGACACAAGGGATTGTCTCCGACCCGTATCATATTGACGGGGATTGCCGTGGCGGCTGGGATGAGTGCCGCGATGATCGTCTTGACGCTGAAGCTGAGTCCTGACAAGTACCAGTTTGTGGCGACTTGGCTCGCAGGTAGTATTTGGGGGACCAACTGGAAGTTCGTTCTTTCGCTCTTGCCCTGGATCGTCATTTTAATTCCCTATGTTTTTTACAAAGCACGCGTCATGAACGTGCTCAATTTGGGAGAAGAGTTGGCGAAAGGCTTGGGTGCACCCGTTGCCAAAGAGCAATTGAAGCTGCTGGCTGCTGCTGTCGGGCTTGCCGCTTCCTGCGTGGCAGTGAGTGGAGGCATCGGTTTTGTCGGGCTGATCGGTCCGCATTTGGCTCGAAGACTAGTGGGGCCAAAGCATGAGATGCTTTTGCCTACATCTGCGCTGGCGGGTGCACTACTGGTCATCGTGGCAGATACGATCGGACGCTGGATCATGCAGCCGTCAGAGATTCCGACTGGGATCGTTGTAGCTGTTATCGGTGCCCCGTATTTCTTGTACTTGCTGGCACGTTCAAAAGCATAGTTTCGCAAAAGGTGGATATAGCGAGCGTTTTCCCGAATAGTTACGGGGGAGACGCTCGTTTTTTAGATAGCGAAGTGGGGACGAGACAATTTGGGAATTGAAAAGGGGGAGAGGTTGGAGGACAATGGGGGAGAAGAAGCAACCGCCTTGTGTTTGTTATAATAACAGCATGAGCATGTATCGGGACAAAAAGGAGTAAAGGCATATGATCGATCGATTAGACCACTTGGTTTTGACGGTAAAAGACATCGAGGCAACCTGTCACTTTTACGAAAAGGTCCTGGGTATGAAGGCAGTTACCTTTGGCGACGGCAGGAGGGCTCTGCACTTCGGCCAGCAAAAAATCAATTTGCATCAAATCGGACAAGAATGGGAGCCAAAAGCGCTGCATCCAGTCGCAGGCTCCGCTAATTTGTGTCTTATCACATCGCTTCCACTGGAACAAGTCATCCAGCATATTCATACATGCGGCGTCCATTTGGTGGAAGGTCCTGTTCAAAAAACAGGGGCCATCGGGCCAATTCGATCGGTGTATTTTCGTGATCCGGATCAAAATTTAATCGAAGTCTCGCAGTACTTGCCACAGGAATCAGGGGAGGATTCCCTTGCTCCTGCCATCAAGGAGATTTCCAGGAGAGTGCAAGAACGTGAACGCGGGACGAGCGGCGCATACAGTGTCTTGCTTCCGCTTGTCAAAATGGCTGACAACCAGCTAGGCATTTTATTTGAAAAAAGAGCCAGTACGATGCGGCGACAGGCGAACGAGGTTTGTTTTCCGGGTGGGCGAGCTGAGAAGAGTGACGAATCCCGTTGGGCGACGGCTGCTCGGGAAACCTGCGAGGAGTTGGGGATTCCACTTGATCGGATTCACTATATAGGCGAGCTCGATCAGGTGATTGGGCCAGGCTCCTCTATTATTACGCCCTTTATTGGATACGTGGAAGGAATACCAGAGATGAAGCCGAATCCAGACGAGGTCGGAGAGGTCTTTATCCTTCCACTCGATCGTCTATTGGCAACAAAGCCAGCGAAGTATCTTTCCACTGTCATGTCCGAGCCCGAAGAGGATTTTCCTTATCATCTGATCCCGGGTGGCAAGCGATATCCGTGGAAAATAGGGACAGTCGAGCATTTGTTTTACGAGGTGGACGGGCGTGTCATCTGGGGGTTAACGGCCCGGGTGTTGGCTCAGTTTCTTGAATGGATTCACATCGATGACCAATCAACTGATAAACAATAAAAGCGCTTGTTCAAAAAGTTGAGGAGTGGAAAGCCATGTGGACAAACAATTCGATCACTTCGCGGTTACATTTGAAATGGCCGATTATTCAGGCGCCAATGGCAGGGGGAGCGACCACACCTGCCTTGGTAGCCGCTGTCTCAGAAGCAGGGGGACTCGGAACGCTTGGTGCAGCCTATATGTCTCCTGAGCAGATTCGTGAGGCGATCAAGTCCATTCGGGCGTTAACGGATAAACCGTTTGGCGTAAATCTATTTATCCCAGAAGATTTCGATGCTGACCAGCCGATCGCAGAAGGCGTTGCCCAGGCAATGAATGAGGTGCGCGATCGATTGGGCATCCCGCATAATCCGCAGGTGACGCAATTTACAGAGCCGTTTGCTGAGCAGATGGCTGTCGTCTTAGAGGAACAGCCTGCCGTTTTCAGCTTTACCTTTGGTGTTTTGGATCATCGCTTGATGGCAGAATTGAAGCAGCGGGGAATTACTGTCATCGGAACAGCGACAACCGTTCGTGAAGCAATTGCATTGGAAGCGAGCGGTGTCGATATGATTGCCGCGCAAGGCAGCGAAGCAGGCGGGCACCGTGGGTCCTTTTTGCCGGATTCACCAAGCAATATGATTGGAACAATGGCGCTCGTCCCGCAAATCGTAGATCGAGTCAAGATTCCCGTAATCGCGGCTGGTGGGATCATGGACGGGCGAGGGATCGCAGCAGCACTTGCGCTCGGAGCACAGGCGGCACAGCTTGGAACGGCTTTTCTGACGTGCAAGGAGAGCGGAGCACATGCCCTGCACAAGAAAGCCATTCTAGAGACGAGCGAAGAGTCCATCGTGATGACACGTGCTTTCTCTGGAAAATGGGCAAGAGGCATTCAAAATGAGTTTATGACAACGCTCGCCCCACTTGATCACGAGCTCCCGACTTATCCGGTACAAAATGCCCTGACGAAAGACATTCGAGCAGCAGCGGGGAAGCAGCAGCAACGTGCGTACATGTCGATGTGGGCCGGGCAGGCAGCTCCACTCAGCCAGGAAATCAGCGCGAGTGAGCTCGTTGAAAAGCTGGCAGCGGAGACGACGAGAATTTGCAGCAATCTGGGGCAATAAAGCCACGCCACGCTACAAACGGAGGAAATCAAAGTGAACCAGGAATACGCTCTCAAGGGGAAACTTGTCGCAGATGGACAGGAATTGCATAATGGTCTCGTAGTCGTGGGAAATGGAACGATCACCTATGCTGGCAAGGCTGATGAGTATGGAAAAGCTTTGCCAGATCATGTGGTGACAGTAGAGGATGGCTGGATTTGCCCTGGGTTCGTCGATATGCACATGCATGGGATTGACGGATACGACACGATGGACGGGACGCCTGAATCCCTTCAGGCCATCTCGACTGCACTTGCGCGGCATGGGGTGACGTCTTTTTTGGCAACGACGATGACGGCTCCTTATGCTCAGTTGGAGCAGGTGCTGGTAAACATCGCGCAGAACAGCAAGGAAGGGCTTTTGGGGGCACAAACGATCGGCATCCATCTGGAAGGCCCGTGGATCAATCCTCGCTACAAGGGGGCGCAAAAAGAAGAAAACATCGCGATACCCAAGCTCGATGCAGTGCAAAAGCTTTACGGGCTGTCAGAAGGCTTGATCAAGGTCGTGACGATTGCGCCAGAACAACCGGAAGGACTTGAAGCGATTGCTTGGTTAAAAGAGCGCGATGTCATCGTGTCTGCTGGACATACAGGCGCTACGTTCGCCCAGGCGACGGAAGCGGTAGATGCGGGCGTGCGCCATTTTACACATTGCTTCAATGCTATGACAGGGCTACATCATCGGGAGCCGGGCGTAGTGGGCGCGGCGATGTATCATGAGCAGTTGAGCACAGAGCTGATCGCAGATGGCATCCATGTGCATCCCGCAGTTATGAAGATTTTGTATCGGGTCAAAACGGCAGAACGGCTCGCGCTTGTCAGCGATTCCATGCGGGCAGCCGCGATGGGCGAGGGGACTTACGACCTTGGGGGACAAGAGGTTCACGTCCATGACAATCAGGCAAAGCTCGCAGATGGAACCCTTGCAGGAAGCATCCTGACGCTGAATCGGGCGGTCGGCAACATGGTTACGCTGAGTGGTGTCTCTTTGCCAGATGCAGTAGAAATGGCTTCCTTGACACCAGCAAGCATCCTTGGCTTTGGCGAGCGAAAAGGACGATTGGCGGCAGGGTATGATGCGGATATTACGGTATTGAATACACAATTTGACGTGACCATGACTTTTGTTGCGGGTAAAGAAGTTTATCACCAGTCAAAATAGTTTCTTAATAGAAAAAAGCAGTCCAAGGTCGCTCTTGGATTGCTTTTTTTAGTATGAAAGAATAGAGATGTCCCCGGGCGGTTGTGGTCGGGGTGAAGCCCTGCCACATGTTTTCCAGTCGCCTATATCCTCACTTCGTTCGGGCGGTCTCCTTCCAAACATGTGACAGGGCTTTCGTACAGCTTTTGGCTTCTACCTGGTTAACACCGCTTTCGAAGGTCAACTCAGGGTGAGCTTTCATAACGCATTCCTTCCAGAGCAAACTTTCAAAATGGTGTTAAAAAAGCCGCGTAGGAAGAAGTGTATTTCCAGTCCAAGCGCCTCTGGAGCCCGCCATTTTTTCCGAAGCGGACTGTGATGCCCCTTGCGGGGCGGAGGACGAAGCGTAGACTGGAAATGCACTTCTTCCTCCACGACAGCTCCGTCTCGTTACAACTGCTGCTGCAACGCATCGGGTTGAAACCAGATCTTATGAAAGTCCAGCCACCCCAACGAATTGATCGACACGCCTCGTAAAGATTTATGGAACGAAGCAAGGGTCTTTTTCTGAACCAGATACAAGACGGCATAGTTTTCCTTGATCATGGCTTCGATCCTGGCAAGATTGTGCTCACGAGCAAGCCGGTCGGGCTCCTGAAACGTCAAGCCAATCTCCTTGTTGATGGCCAAAGTCAACGATTCATCAAATGCAGGGAGAAAGTAATTTCTTTGCAAATACATCTCCAGCTCGCTGATTTGATCGCTGCTAAACACATTGCCGTACAGCTGGCAGTCATGTTCAGGCAAACAATCGCGATTCGAAAATTCCCATGGTTCTCTCACATCGACTGCCAGATTAATGTCATATTCGCCACAGCGCTGTTGAATCCATAGCGCATCTTCTTCATGGTAGGCTGTGGTCACGAGACGCAATGTTTCTCCCTGATAGCCGCTTTCCTGTAGCAGGGACATGATTTGGGCATGACAGGGCTGCTCGTTCTCTCTCGCTCTTACTTCCCTTAAAACAGGGTGATACGTGCGGAAGCCTTTTGCCGGGTAGATGCGATCACCGCCCAAATCGGCAATCATTTGATCCCGATCGATCAGCTGATCAAGTGCCTGACGGAATTTGAGGTGATTATGCGGGCCGCTCTTCCACTGGTTAAAAACGAGCAAATTACAGCAGGAAAAAAACGCCTCCGTATCGCACCAGTCCTGTCCGTCCTGAATGACCGCTTCTTTCAATGCTAGTGCTTTCGACTGGACCCCGTGCGACACCATCACAGACGCCCAATTTGGTTCTTTTAGGCGACCTGTGTCCAACTCGGGGAAGATCAAAATTTCCACACGATCCAACTGCGGTCTTCCCAGAAAATGAGCAGGAAATGCCTCGAGAATACAGATCCCCTCGGTAAGGCGGACCAGTTGAAAGGGGCCTGTTCCGATTGGTTTTTCTCCAAAGCCTTTCTCATCCTGGCGAACGATTTCTTCTGGAACAATGCTTGCGGGTATCGTCGCCAACATCCTCAGAAGTAAGTAATTCGGTTCTTTAAGCAGGATACGCACGGTTCTGTCGTCAATGGTGATGAGCTGATCTATGTCACGAAACATCCAGCTTGCTTCATATGTGTCTGGATACAAGCGAAGCCGATTCAGGGAAAAAACAACATCATGAGCAGTCAGTTCCCGTCCGTGATGAAACAGCACGTTCTTTTTCAAATAAAAGATCCATTCTCTTGCATCTGGACTGCTTTCCCATGAGTGGGCGATGGAAGGTAAAATCGAACGACTATTCAGATCATATTGGACGAGTGTATTGAAAATTTGTCCCACCAGATGTGCATCAAAGTGGTAGTAAACCAGACCAGGGTCCAGCGTCACGATCCTGCGGTACACTGGAAAGCGCAAGATATCTTGGGGCGATACCGATTGGCTTGCGAGTTGGCTGGAGAACCCCATTCCTTCCGAGAGCCAATCCATGATCTGATCTTTGGCGGCAGCTTTGCCGTAGCGATTCATGAGCTCCATCGCTTCTTGGACGTCGCCCTTGTTTATTTGCAGCTTGACCTCGGCGAGGAGGATATCATCGGAATCAGCATGAAGCGTCATGACCGAGACATTCCCGCGCCCACGCCCAGCCTTCCATTCGATCCAATCCAGCTCGACTAGCTTACGGACAATCAGCTTGGCGTGGCGAGGTGTACAGTGCCAAATCCCAGCCAGCTTTTCGATGGTGACAGGGAACGGTTTCCCGATTTCTTCTTGATGAAAAAACGAACGAAGCTCTAAAAAATGCAGAACGGTAACCATGCTGGCCCCCATTTCTCTGATGAAAATAAAAATGCATGCTTAAAAAAGGTGATCCGATTCACGCAAATCGAACCCTTTTTCCCCTTTTTCTAGTTCCCTATACTGAAGATAACACGAGAGATAACAAACGGGAATGGGAAAGAGAGATGGGGAGAATGAGATTTCATCCGGTGGCATGGGGTGTCCTTATCGGTACATTTTTGTCACGTACAGGCTTTTTTATGACACTTCCGTTCTTAGGGATTTATTTAGGAAAGGTAAAAGGAATTGATCCGGCGATCGTTGGTTCGATTCTCGCACTCAGCTTGCTTGTTGGAACGATTAGTAGCTTTGCTGGGGGAGCCCTGTCAGACCGATTGGGGAGATATCCAGTGATGATCACTGCGATGGGAGCTTGGAGCATCGTATTGATTGGATACGTTTTTGCGACGGAGACGTGGATGTTCTTTGTTTTAAGTGCTTGCAACGGCCTTTTTCGAAATGTATTTGAGCCGACAGCCCGTGCCCTGCTGGCGGATGTCACGTCGGATGATCAACGGGCAGCTGTTTTCAACGCCAGGTATTTCGCGATCAATCTGGGTGGAGCAATCGGTCCGCTCATCGGCTTGCAATTGGGAGCAGGAAGCACATCCTTGTTACCGTTCCTCGTTACCGCCATCATTTTTGCCGTGTATGCAGCTGTGTTGGTGGTATTTATGGTCATGTTCAAGGAACAGCTGAAGAAGGACGTGGCTGCTGATCCGGTCACCATGAATCAGATGGCACGCATTGTTTTTACAGACAAAGTATTTCTTTATTTGTTGCTCGGGAATTTGTTCGTTGCTGGTGCCTACTCGCATCTGGACACGACACTCTCCCTGTACATTGGGCATGATCGGATAGAGGCGTATTCCTTTTTATTTGTAGTGAATACCATCTCGGTTTTAGCACTTCAATATCCGCTCGCCAAATTTATGAAGCGCTACTCATCGATGACCGCGTTGAAGCTGGGCTGTCTATTGTTTGGGCTGGGGCTGTTCGGTTTCGGGCTATTTACGAATTTGTTTTGGCTCTCTGTGATGATGGTGGTGTTTACGATCGGCGAAATCTTGTGCTTTGTCGTTGGAGATATCCTGATCGGGGAGATTGCTCCCCAGCATTTGCGTGGAGCATATTACGGCGCCAGCGGCTTTGCCTTCCTTGGACAGAGTGTTTGCGCATGGATTGGTGGCGTGTTGCTCCAGGTACTCGGCTTTGGACAAGGACCTCTCATTTTCGCGATCCTTATGCTGTTGACCTTTATCGCGCTTCCGTTTTATCAACGCGGCCAGTACTTATGGGAGCAGCGGCAACAGCAAAGAAATAGCTGTGAAAAATCCTCACAAGTTATGATTTGAATTGGGTGCGTAACATTGAAAAGAAGCACGCTGTCGAGGCATGCTTCTTTTTATTTTGGCCATATCCAACTGACTAGTTGTTTTTCTGAATGACTCCCCACATGTTTCCGCTCGGGTCAAAAAACTTGAGCACCCATCCGAATCCATCGTTTTGGTAGTGGGTAATCGAGACTTCATGTGCCTGCAAATAATCATGCAGTGCATGCACATCGGAAGTGGTGTACAAAAAGACAGGCATGGGTTGCTGATCAACGGTAAAGGTTGTGGACCTCTGCTCATCCGTTTCCCATATCATCAAGGTGGGTCCCGCTGACAGGGCGAGAAAAGCGGAAGTACGATACCGGGCTTGCAAGGAAAAGCCAAGGTGATTGCAGTACCAGACAATGCCCTCATCCAAGTTTTTCACAGGAACTTGTACGTGAAGCAACGATTCCAAATGTGCCATGATCAATCATTCCCCTCTCCATGCTTTTCTTTATATTGCCATAATCCCCCATCTTTCGTTATCATTTTTTGAGAGGAAAGATAGGGGAGGCCATGACATGGGACAGGTAGAACGGGAAAGAGGTCTGAAAAAAGGCACGATCCTGCAAAAAGCTTATCGGATCAAAAAGATCATTTCCACAAGTGAGCTGTCGAATGTGTATGTGGTCTACCATATGAAAAGCAAGCGGACACTCATTCTCAAAGAGTTTTTCCCTCAAGCATTGGCGATGCGAGATTTGGATCACGTGAAGGTCATTTGTCGCAGACCAACGTTAAAAACCAAATTCGACAGGCTGCTAGACAGCTTTTGGCATGAGGCGTCCCTGCACAAGGAACTGAATCATCCCACTATCATCGGATACATCGACCATTTTGCCGAAAATGGCACAGGTTATCTCGTCGTGGACTATTGCATAGGGAAGACGCTGGATGCGTATGTATTGGCCCAAACCGAGCTTGATCTGGGAGCATTTTTGCATCAGACGGTACTTCCGATCTTTGACGGATTAGACTATTTGCACAAAAAAGGCATCATACATCGCGATATTAAGCCCAAAAATATCTTGGTCACAGAAGCTGGACAACCTATGCTGATTGATTTTGGCTCCGCGATCTACTTCGTGAGTGATGAACCCAAGCCGATTGTGACGACTGAAGGATATTCGCCGCTTGAGTTTTACTCGGGTCAATCCAAGCAAGGGGTAGTCTCGGATATTTACAGCCTGGCTGCCACGCTGTATTACTGTCTGACCAAAGAGCGTCCCGTTGATGTGGCGGCAAGAGTCATTGAGGACACCTTGCCGGCGATTCGAACACGGAACCCTGATGTTCCACTGCTACTGGCGAATGTCATTATGTGGGGATTGGCCGTCGACTCGAAAAAAAGATGCCCCACACTCAAGCTGTTTGCGACAGCGATTCGTGCAGAGCATCTGATTTGGAAGGGAAAGGCACGCTTCTCTCTTAAGAAGCTTCCTCACTAGACGATTTCTTAAAACGAATTTCGATCTCGGTCATCCGATCCTCGAAGGTCACATACACCTTGTCGTTGTATTGGAGGACGAGCTTTTTATGTCGGGGCATGCTTTCCTTGCCCCGCTCAACTGTGCAGTGACTATGATTGACCAAAAGCAGCGTCTGATTTTTTCCCGGCTGAAGGTAAATCTTTTGCGCTTCGGGCAAATGCTCATTCACATCCAAACTGGTGAACAGCTCCTGCAAGGTGATCCGCTGCTTCTTGCCAAAGGAGGCGAGAGGCCAAAATTTGACAGGGATGTCGTTACCGCTTGCTGTGTGCAGGAAATACCCCTCCAGACGACCTACAAACGCAGGCTTGGGACGTGTAAGCAGGTAAACACCGTAGCCGATCGCAGCTACGAGCAACACAATCATGCCGATGGTGAGGTAGCGATCCCATACCGAGTGCACCGTAATGACGAGCGGGCCTGTGACGCTTGCTCCTTCTGCATCCGTGGCGGTGATGGTGATTTCAGATGTACCGCTTTTCTCTGGTGACAGCTTCAGAGCCGTGTCTTGAATCGTAGCGACAAATCGTTCTTCCGGATCAACGGTGACGATGGTATAGGTCAGCTTGTCGTTATTGGCATCTATGAAGAACGAACCCAAATCGATAGCCTGCTCGCCGTTTTCCTTCTCGATCGTCAAGGTATTGACCGAGGCAGCAACTGGCGCGATATTCGTAATGTCATAAACGCTCGTAGCCGTTTCGCGATAAAAGTCCGGGCCGTTCATGAAGATTTTCCACTCGTACTTGCCCGTGTGAGGGAAGACGTAGTCGACTGTAAAGCTATCGCCAAGATTCTTCATCGGGACTTTCTCTTCTTTTTTCCCGACGAGATCGTTTACGATCAGTTCTGCTTGCATGGATGCGTACACATCCTTGTCATCCAGTCGTCCCTCCTGATGCTGGAGATAGGTAGTAAACGTATTCGGATTCCCTTTGATAACCGGTTCAGGCTTGACCTCTACACCAGCCATCAAGCTGTAATTCCCCAGTAAATTGATCTTCACCAAATCCCCGGGTCTACCCCTAAATTTAACGAGATAGTTCCCCTTCTTCGGCTTTTCTATTTTCATCAGTGAGTATTTTTGGGATTTCATAAAATGGACATTCTGCGATTGATAGTACACTTGCGATTCCAGCAGCGGATTGTTGGACAACAGGATGATGTTCGCTTCCTGCATGCTGGAGTTAGGTATGGTCACGGTCACTTCCTGCAAGCCACCGGTAGCTGTCATGGCCGCCACTGATACGAGCTGGGATTGAATATGCTTGGCAAAAATCTGATTGAAGATTTCCGGCAGATCATCTGTACTTTGTGTGACAAAGGAAGTTCCGCCAGTTGTTTCTGCGATTTTTTTCAATTGTTCCTTCTGGACGGAGCCATCGTTATTGAGACCAATCGTATAGATCGGATAGCCTTGCGCTTTTGCCTTCGAGATAACTGTCTCCACGTCCTTGTTGGATGCTGCCACACTCCTGCCACCCGCATTTTGCCGCAAATCTGTTCCCCCGTCTGACAGAAGGATCAAAAATGGCTTGCGAGCCGGGTCCTTTGCTTTTTCAATCATCTCTGCCCCTCTGCGCAAACCGAGTCCCAAATCCGAATACCCAGAGTAACGTAACCCTTGAATGGTTCGCTTGAGCTGTTCCCGATTTCTTGCTTCGGCCATGCTCGCCGGAGACTGAGCTTGTACAATTCGATCGTTATAGGCGACAAAGCCAATGCGGGTACGGGTGGCTTCGCTCATATCAATGAACATACTCATGACCTCTGCGGCTGTTTTGCCAGGGTCCGTTTTGTTCATGGAATTACTCGTATCAACGACAAAGACCGCGTCTACTCCCGCCTCTGCTGTTCCTTTTGCCCCAGCAGTTAGAGGGGCGGACAAGAAGAGCATGGGGAGGAGCAGTCCGACGACCACCATTCGAAAAAGTGGCGGCAGAAAGAGGGTTGACTGACGATTTTTGTACATACATTCACCTTTTTTCTGAAAAAAATTTTAAAAAGTTCATGACTTACTAAAATGGGACGATTTACCTATAAATGGTTGTTTGTATAAAAAATCGGTTTCCTACTGCCGATGTATATAAAAGTTAATTGCACCCATTTTTGTAAATATGAGGTGAATGTATAATGCTCCCCAGCGGCAACTAGGGAGAATTATCTATCAGTCCTTGTGCTTCTTTCCTAGTAAGAGAGGGGGCAAGGTGAGGCTTATCCCTATTTTTCCGAAGTCCTAGGAAAGGAGACTCTGTGTCTTCAGCATAAAACGGAAATCCAAGAAAAGGAAGATTTGTGGAATAAAATGGGTCTAAATACTGAGAATGGTCGTATTGGTATAGGAAATTTGTCACAATCCACGAAATATTGACAAATAATGCGGGCAAAGTTTAATTTAGAGGCAAGATTTTTTGTTTGTTTTTGGTATAAATGTCACGATTTGTATCCTTATTCGTGAAGTAGGACTCATCATTTATCAAGTAGGACTAAGTGGTTATGTAGACAACAGAAAGGGGCCATTTATGGACATTATTAACCAGACCAACCGAACCATGCTGTTCGAAGAGATCAACCCGGAAAAATTGGACCTGATCACCATTGTTGGAGATGTAAAAGGCATTGATAGTCTCAGCGACGACAAGATCAAGGAGATCAACGAGCATCTTCTCGTGCGCAGCTTCGATGAGTTTTTGGACAAGTTCTCCCCGAGCGTGTATTCGTTCTACAATGCAGCGAACCAAAAAGTGATGTACACCTTGAAGAAGCCTGACGGAATTGCAGAGGATGCGATTTCCGAGATCAAGATCGATCAGAGCAACGACTTCTTGAAAATGCTGTTTACCCTGATTGATACGAAGCGCAGCCAAGGGATCACCAACGTGGATTTCAAATTCGAGAATTTGCTCGATATGATTTCCCCGAAAAAAGTGATGGATGACATCCGTCAGGTGCGCAAAGAGATCCACTACTTGTACGGTCATTACGAAAAGCTCGATGATGGCGATCCGAAGAAGCTCGATCTCGGTGACAAGCTGAACACGATGTTCGAGGATGCCAGCAAAAACTACAACAACGTCATGGCGATGCTGCCGTTGGCGATTGAAGATATCAAGACACGACTGCTCTTGGGCGGCGCACAAGAGGAGAACCAATCCGAAGCGATTCAGATCGGGATGCTGACGATTGGGGAAGACGGAGAACTGAAGATCATCGAGGCACCAAAGAGTGACAGCCGCGAGCTGATGGTTCTCGATGAAAACAGCGGAAACGGACTGATGAACGTTTTCGAAGAGGATTACGAGTCGATTACTGAGACGCCATCCTCCTATGTAAAAGATCTCGTGGTGCGCACCTTCTGCCCGCTGCCGACGGTACATACCGAAGTCAACATTGAGACAGAAGTACAGAACTACAATACGTATCTCGAGTTCTACAAAAACGCCAAGGACGACTTCGTAAAAACGGTGAAGCCTTTGGTGGAGAAAATTTTGGGCGTGAAGATGTTCTTCGATCAGTACGTGACCAAGAACAAAGGCATGCAGCCAGCTATGCTGATCACGAATACGAAGCTCGACATGCTCGTGAAAAGCAGCAACATTCCACGTCTGGAGACCTATCTGAACACGGTCAACGCGAAAAACGACTTCACAGATACGATCTGGTTCGGAATTGTTCCATCCGTTGATATGGATTCCGCCGGAAAAGCACAAGTGACTCGCGAGCGTTTCCGTGGTAATGAAAAAGTCGTCAAGCAGGACGGCAATACGATGGAATCGCTCACCATGCTGCTCCAGGTCGTCAAGGACTTCAAGGTGCAAGTGTTCTTCAGCTTCAGTACAGGTGAAGAAACCACATTCAACAGCATGGCGACAGCGGGCATTGATAAATACATCGACAAGTGCGGAATTCTAGTGCGCAAGGAATTCAGTGAATTCGCAATCCCGTGCATTCCAAACTTCACGATTATTCCCAAAGATAAATCAGGAGTTGTCATCGACAGCAGAATGTTGCAAACCGAAGACGGCGTGAAGCTGTCCCAGGAAAAAGAAGACATCCTGAAGCTGTGGATCGAGGGTGTTTATGTCGGGGCCAGCTATGTAGCTGCTGGTATCGTGGCAGCGTACCAGTGTCCAGAATATTTGCGCGAAACCTTCAAAGTGGTTAGCCGCGAATATCCGGGTGTGCGCTTTGACATCGAAGCAGGTGAAAATGGATTGCGCGCCGTTACCACAATGGCCAAAGAAATCTCCGGCTTCACCAACAACATCAAGGATTCCATCAACCGCAAAAACTTTGGATTCGTCTTCTCTTCGGAAAATGCACAAATCCAAGGCAAAGATATCAAGCGCATTACGGTGTACAAGGCACGCAGCCTCGCTATGGCAGAGGACGGCTTTGATTCCATCTACAAGACACTAGTCAGCACCTATATCGAGCGGATTCTCCGCTTCCAGACGGGTGATTTCAAACACGACAACATCGTGAAGTTCTTCAGTAACAATCCGAGCAGCCAAAAAAGCAAATGGCTGGGCACACGCGGCTTCGTGAACTCCATTATTCACGACGGCGATGACATGAGCTACATCATCGATGACAAGAGCAATCTGTGCCATATCGATCTGGTGTTCAACGGCAATGTGAAAAACCTGGAGGTCACCATCACCAAAGGAACGACTCCGGTCAAAGCATAGCATTGATCCCCTGGAGAGCTGTTTATGAAACTTTTTGACACATTACGCAGGTGGTTAGAGGTGTGTTTCCCAAAACGCACCCTTACACATAAGCCTCGAAGCCAATCAGGTATTTCGAGAGCAAGATCTCATTTCAAGGAGGTTTTATCCATGGGTTTTCGACTCAAAGTAGAAGGTTCTGAAACAATTGAGCTGGGCATGGACAACATTCAGACAGTAAAGTACGACACTGACACGCCAGACGATTCCAACGCGCGCTCCACAGATGTGGGTGCAACACTGAGACTGACTGGCAAAATCATCACTGCAACAGATGGTGACAGTGCGGATGACACCATGAAGCTGGCTCTCTGGTCTTTGGTACCAGCAGAAAAAGCGGATTGCTACCGCAAAGTAACACTGGAAGTAATCGCTGCTGATCAAGTGATCCGCAAAATCTACTTCCCGAACGCATTCGTAGTAGATTACAACGAGAGCTTCGGTGATACCGAGGGTGTAGGAACATTCAGCATCTTCATCAAGCAAAAGAAAGACAAAACCGAATTCACCAAAATCGAAGGCGGCTACGCTGTTTA
The DNA here is from genome assembly GCF_055685845.1 of Brevibacillus schisleri. NCBI lineage: Bacteria > Bacillati > Bacillota > Bacilli > Caryophanales > Paenibacillaceae > Brevibacillus > Brevibacillus schisleri. Next base: position 5,088,989 of record NZ_JBVNDM010000001.1, on the reverse strand, counting down.
GGTTTTGAGAGAAGTAAGGTAGGAAGAGCCGTACCTCGAAAGCCGTGTTCGAGGTACGGCTCTACAAAATAACGAAAATCATTGCCAGACAGAGGGTGCGCACATGAAAAATTATTACGAGATTCTGGGGCTAACCAAACAAGCTTCCACGAATGACATCAAAAAAGCATACCGTCAACTGGCAAAGCAGCATCATCCGGATGTCAATGCCGGGAGCATGGAGTCAGAGCGAATCTTTAAAGAAATTACCGAGGCCTATCAGACATTGCAAGACCCGGCCTTGCGCGAGGCGTACGACGCGCGTTACGAAGCTTTTCAGCAGAAGAAGCAACAAAATGGTGGTCATACAAGCAGTACAAAACAAGGACAAAGCAAACAGCAAGCACAGTCTGCACCAGGTGTGAACTTCGAAGATTTGGGGAGCACCTTTGAACGATTTTTTGGTTTTCATCCGAAGACAGGTGAGATAAACCCAAACACCATGAAATCCGAAAAGAAAAATCCACTGGATACAACAGATATGTTTGAACAGTTTTTCCGCATGAAGAAAAAATAAGAGGGAAAAATCGGGCTTGGATGACAGCTCTTTCATGACATAGAGGTAGTAGCAACCTGCTCCTGTCTTTGGATGGATGTCCATACATACACCATTCTCCCAAAGCTCGGAGCATTTTTCTTAAGAGGAAGTCAAAAATTCGTCTTTTGAACAAGGGCATTTTGAGGTAGTTGATTGGGGGTTAAGACGTGGCGAAGAAAAAAGGGTACCAAAAATCCATCAGAGTGAAGCTCATAGAACTGTTGATTTCCATTCTTGTGATTAGTGCACTTATTTATGTCTTTGGTTATACAGACAGCAACGCTCTGAAAATTTTTACAGGAATCGCCTTCGGACTCTTTTTGTTCGGGGTCATTATCGTCAGATTCGGAAGCCCCGACGAACCGGAGCCAAAGAAAGAGGATGGCGTCACCAAACTGGTTCTATTAGATGAAGAGGGAGAGAGCGTGAAGGAGTGGTTGATCCAAGGGGAGACATCCCTTTTGATCGGCAAAAGCTCCGCGCAAAACGAGGTTGACATCGACTTGGCGGACGCGGAATACGCTGCCTTGATCAGCAAGCAGCATGCGGTTTTGAATCAAGCGTCTGGGGACTGGTTCATCGAGGATATTCATTCCAAAAACGGCACGGGCATCAAGCAGCCGAACAAACGCGACAAGAGCAAGCTAGAGATTGAACAGCCGCATAAAGTGAAGGCTGGCGACATCATTTACATAGCCAATACCCGCTTGTTGCTGAAATAACAACGGGGGAAACATCGCTTTTACACATACATATCGTCCTTGCACGGAACGAAACGGGGGAGCAGAAGAATGAGTTTGACAAGATGCGCGAATGGTCACATGTTTAGCACCAGAAAACACGGAAGCACCTGCCCTTATTGCAGTATGGTCGTCGAGCCTGGGGCGAAACCGGACAACAAAGCACTGGCGAGAGTGGCGGACGATGATAAGACGATGCCATATCTGGGGGAAACAGAAGGGATCGAACCTGTTACCGGATGGTTGGTATGTATTGAGGGACCGCAACAAGGTCAAGATTACCGCATAATGGCGGAAAAGAACTTCATCGGTCGCGCAGAGGATATGCATATCCGAATCGTCGGAGACAACGCGATCTCTCGCCGCAATCATGCGGTAATTGTCTACGATCCGAAAAAACGCAACTTTTACTTGCTCCCAGGTGATGCGTCGGGGCTTGCCTATCATAACAATGAAGCGGTGTACACACCAGTCGAGCTTACTGCGTACGATGTGCTCCAGCTCGGAAAGAGTACCTTTATTTTCATCCCGCTGTGCGGTGTTCACTTCGAGTGGGACAACTCCAACAAAGGCAAGGAATGATGAGCATGTTTCAACAGGGCGCAATCCCGTATCTGGTCGTCCTTGGCGTGATCATTGCCATTACTCTTTTGTTTCGTCTGCGTGCAGCTTTGATCCGGGAAGAAATGAATCCCGTCATCCAGATCGGAAATGGACAGACGATCGGCAGGCGAGAAGAACAGGATGATTACTTTTCGACAGCAACATCGTCTCATGGGACGATTGCGGTCTTAGCTGATGGAATCAGTGGACTGGCTAACGGCAGACTTGCTTCAACGCTTGCCGTGACTACATTTATCCGTGAATTTACTAAGCTGGACAACCCGAAGCATATCTCCCTCTTCTTTTCCCGGGCTGCTTTTCTTGCCAATTCGGAGATTTTGCAGGCCTTAAGAGGAAGTCGGGGTGGGACAACACTGGTCGCTGGCGTAATCGTTGAGGACAAGCTGTATTGGGGAGCGGTTGGAGACAGTATCATTACCGTTTTCCGGAATGGAGAATTCATTCCGATCAATCAAAAAGACATTTATGAGTCGGTGCTGGAGGCGCGTTTTCTGTCCGGTGAGATTACGAAGGACGAGGCGTTAGAGCATCCACAGAAAAAACAGTTAATCAACTACTTGGGCTACGATAACTTTCAAAATATCGAAATTGGTCGTGAGCCGTTTCCGCTTGAAAAGGGAGACAAGGTCATTCTTTGTAGTGACGGCGTTTACGATACGTTAACCGAGATGGAACTGGAGCAGATTCTGTTCCAAAATATCGCTGCCCATGACGCGGCTGACCAAATCATTGAAGCGGTGGAAAGCAAGCAAAAAGCCAATCAGGACAACGCAACCATTCTCATCCTGGAAAAAGGCTGGTAACGGGGGAGCGGGTAGTACGAATGAGAAAGGACAACAGTGAATTCATTACCGGGTTTCTATCCGAATCAGGCAGCTTCGTTCGCAACAAGGATTACTTTGCCTACGCACAGCTGGATGATATCGCGTGCTGGGTAATCGCCCGTGGATTGGATAACGATCAGGAAGTAGAGAGTGCAGAGTTGGCGGCCAAAAGCGTTCTGGGCTACTTTTTGCAGAAGCCGTCCATTTCGCGTTATCGCATTCGCCGCTATTTGCAGGAGGCGCATCGTGTCCTGCAAGCTGAGAGCCATCGCGTCAGACTAAAAGCGAGCCTGACCGTAATCGTAACGGATTATGCCAGAGTGAGGTACGGGGTCGCTGGTAACACTCGGCTGTATCAGTTTCGCAATGGCCGACTGCAATGGCAGAGCAAGGATCAGAGTCTTGCCCAACAGATGGTGGATGGGGAGGAAATTGCAGAGGACGCGCTTGATCAGCACGAGGAGCGCCATAATCTCTTGAGCTATTTGGGGACACCCAATGAATTTCGTCCGTTTGTCTCCAAGAAGCTCCCGCTCTATGACGGTGATGTTTTTCTGCTTGCTACCCCTGGTCTGTGGGAAAAGGTAAATCCGGCCGAAATGCAGGACGGGCTACAAGAGGCGAAGGATCCTGAAGCCTGGATCGATACGCTGGAGGACGTGCTTTTGAGCAAGCAGGAGCATGTCGTTCAAAACTACACGGCGGCTGCTATTTTTGCGAACAAAATTTTCAAGACAGACCCGCAAAAAAAGTGGCGGATCATCAAGAGGGTGGCACTCATCCTTCTCGTGCTTGCCTTGGCTGGAGGCGGCGCTCTGCTGTTCAAGATGAAGGAAGCGGAGCGCATTGCGGATGCTGCGACAGGGATGTTCGAGTATGAAACAGCCGGAGACGCTTTCATCGCGGAGGGCGATTATCCGAAGGCACTCAAGGCGTACAGCGATGCCCGAAATGCTGCAAATATCGTGAAAAACAAAATTCAGGCTACTCTCTTGGCCAAAAAGATTCGCATCACACAGTTGATCGTGGATGGAGATACGGCTGTAAAGGATGAGCAGTATACCAAAGCATTGGATAAGTACGACAAGGCGCTCAAAGAAATGAAAGGGCGCGATGATTTTAACGAATCGGAGATTTTGGAGAAAAAAGAAAAGACGCAATCGTATGTGCTCGTCATGCAGTGGAAAAAGGAAGGCGATCTCTTGTTTGAGGGGCAGGATTACGCTGGTGCGGAAGCCTATTACCAAAAGGCGCGCAAGCTGGCGTTGGAAACTTCCTTTGTAACAGGAGAAAAGGAGCTGCGTACCAAGCTGGACGAGGTAGCTTCCAAAAAGACCGGTATCGATAAGGAAAAGAAGACGCTCGACGGCGACAAGCTGGAGAAGCAAGGCGACGAGAGCTATGCAGCGCAAGACTTCGAGGGAGCGATCCAATCGTATACGATGGCTCAGGAAATTTACCAGGAGATTGGTGTGCTGGAGAAGGTTTTGGCGATGGAACGCAAGGTGACAAAGGCTGAGGAGAAGCTGAATCCTCCTGCTGCTCCCCCTTCGGTAGGTGCGCCAGCAGGTCAGCCTTCTGTGCAAGGGGCGGGTGCTGTGAGTCAACCTCCGGCAGTTCAGGTGAATCAAGGGGCACCAGTTAATCAGACAGCTCCTGCAAACCAGACCGCACCGGTAAATCAAACAGCTCCGGTGAATCAGACGGCACCGACGAACCAAACAGCTCCGATCAATCAGGCAGTCCCAGTCAATCCGGTGGCTCCAACGTACCAGCTAGTTCCGGTGCCCCCAGTAGTGCCGACCAATCAAGCAGCTCCGCCAGCCGCGACAGCTCCGGCGACTCAGCCAGTTCCGCCACCGCAAGCTAATCCACCAGCTACAGCCAACCCGACACAGGAGGAGGCAGCGAAAACGCCATGAAAGAGATCGTACTGGATCGTTTAAACAAAATGGAGGAGCTGGAGCAGCGCAGGTTGCTCAAGCAGATCATGAACGGTGTCTTCCTCAATCTGGTCGAGTATCAGGAGGAGATGCAGAAGAAGCTGGAGGAGCGTGTTTTTTCCGAGATCGAGGACAAGGAAGATAAGCATGACATCTATGTGACCCTCTGCCACCGCGATGACTTTGACCCAATCCACGAGTATTTATACCCGATGATTCCTGGCGATGAGGAAAAGAAGGTATGTGATCGCAAAGAGTTGGCGGTCAAGCTCAGCAACAAGGAAGAAGCGGTCATGATGACGATCTTTTTAGAGTGTGAGTACGACAAGGTTCAGGAGCTGATGATGAGCAAGCGAACCTTCAAGGGTCGTCTGAACACGGCAGGCAATCACTATCCAATCGAGGTGCGCCTCCAACAAAGTCGCGTGTATATGGATGAACTGGAAAAGCTGTACAACATGTTTCAAAAGAACGGGATGCCGTGGAAAACGGTGAATCATCCTTACGCGAGCAAGTTTTTCGATGTCATTCTGGTTGCCTGTGAGGGCACGTTTACAGAAGACGAAGAGATACTGGAAATGTCGATTACCCTCGATGAGTGGGAGCCTTACAAAAAGCTGGATGTCATCCCGTTGTGGAACATCGAACGCTTGGCTCTAAAAAACATCGGCTTTCCCGTACCTGCCATTGACCGGGTGAACTTCGAGCATGTCCTGTCGTTACGTAAGACGGGTAGCGAGCACGGGTATTTGGTGGATGGAGATGAAGAGCTGATTCGCTATATCAAGCGGTCACCGGAAGAGCTGACGATCGTCTCGCCTCAAGAGAAGTCGGGTGTTTGGAATGTATGCAAAATTACGCAGCCTGTCACGACCCGCATCGGAAGACTGGATTACGAATTGGTATCCAATCGTCGCAAAAACAGCTTCATTGGGAGCTATGCACGGAAGCAGGCGATGACCGTACGGGCCAAAGGAGAGATTATCCGGATCGTCCATTCCTTTGAGGCCGCTGAACAGCTGGAGCTAGTGAATGTCGAGATTCGGGATAAAAACAATCGGCCTCCCGCCACATACGGTTTGAATCCGTTCATTAGCGATAATGTCCGCGTAGAAAATGACAAGAAGATCATGGCTCTCGGCTTTCGGAGACGTGGGGCGAACAGCTTTATTCTCCAAGACATGATGAGCTTCCTCGTTTCCGAGGTACAGATGTATTTTCCGGAATACAAGTGTGAAGGAGAATGGGCTTGAATTACATCTGGGATTTGGTTATTCGTGCAAAACGCGCCGGGATCGCCAAAAAAGACATCCAGTTCAAAGCGGCCAAAGTGTATTCGCCCTACATGGAGCTGAGTCATGAGGCCATCAACGCCAAAGCGGTGGAAAAAACGGTAGAAGTGAATCCGTACTATCGCTTCGACGATATTTTCCGTGACCTTTTTGATGCCAATTACGCAGATGATGCAGAGCTTCGGCATACCTTGTTTGATATCATCATCCATCTGCTGGCCGAGATTGATCTGTCGCAAGGGATGAACAAGCGTGAATACCACATCCGCTTTGTGATACGCGACTTGGAAGCGGGGCTCTTTGGCAGTCGGGTACAGGAAAATATCCGACTTTTTACCAAAGAGGAGCGAGAGATTATTGCGGGCAATATTTTGCGCTTGTATGAGACCGGCGAAGCGGTGTACCTGCTCAAGGATACGATGCGAAAAATATTCTCTCACTCTACCATTTACGCCAATTGCGAAGAAAAAGATGAGCTGCTGATTTACGTCGGGCAGTCGGAGAGTGAAACCGCACAGGCCAAGCTCGCTTTAATCAAGGATATTTTTCTACCGGTTCGGTTCCATACAGAGATTTATTGGCGAAACCATTTCGGCATTTTGGATGTCGAGGAAACGATGCAAATCGACAGTGTCGCACTGTACTAGAGGTTTTTGACCGATTGACCCCAACAAAAGGTCGGGAGAGAGGAGAGTTGGGATGTCTACCTATTCATATAAGCTTCATCTCCAAAAGGGCAGCAGCGGGGATGGAAATCAACGCAATCATCGAGGCGAAGCGACCTATACACGGGACGAGCTGATGGAGATGACGACCTTTCAGCTCCGCAATATTTGTTACAAGGAGAAGCTGGTCGGCTCTGTTGTGAACAATCTCGATCGGGAGGGACTGCTGAATACGATTCTACGTTTCCGCGGCGCAGAAGAAAATCTCTTGATTGAAAGTGCTGTACCAGGTGGTGTTGAACGCCTCGAAGCCGTACTCCACAAATATTTAAACACACCGATGCCAGGTGTAGATGTGATCAAAATTCCAGCGAAGATGTGCTTGTACATGGGTCTTGCCATTGGCAGGCTGGACAACTATCGCGTCGAGTCCTCCAAAGGTTTGTCCGAATCCAATGTGCTTTTGGTGAATGATCATATGGAGCTATGCGGTATTCTGCATCTGCGCAAGGACAAAGATGATAGGAGAGCCGGGCATTTTACGCTGCACGCTTGCCAAGATGCTCAACTGAGAAAAACGGTCAATCAAAACTACAGCCTGCTCTTTTTCCGCAAGCAGGATTCGGAGTATTTGTACAAGGCGTATCATCAGGACCATCCATTGCCGCCTGTCAATCTCCACTACTACAAAGTACCGGTGACTGACCTCGAGATCAGGGAATTGGAAGAAACAGACGCCGTTCTCGCGATTGATTTTGGTACCTCCTCGACGACAGCGGGTGCTTTTCTCGACCATCAATATGTCAGCTCCCCTTCCAGCAACGACTTGTTGAATGGACGTATACGCTTGAATGCGATCAATTACGTCTCCTTCCCTGATACGACGCAAAAAAACGAGGAATGGATCGAGGTGCTGCCGACGGCTGTCAGCGTGGCGGATTGCTCCTCCCCGCATGACGTTCGCTTTCACATCGGCTATGAAGCACTTCGGCACATGAAAAAGAATGGATACAGCACGAACGCGACCGTGTTTCAAGGTATCAAGCGCTGGGTGAACAGCTACCACAAGATCGAAGAGGTCATGGACAGCCAGGGGAATACCGCGACCGTGAAGCGAAGCGACATCCTGCGTCAGTACCTTCTTCACGTCATTCAAATGGCCGAGCATCAATTCAAATGCCGCTTTCGTCATCTGCATATCACAAGTCCGGTCAAGCTGAAAACGCAGTTTCTTGAGATGTTCACCGAGATTTTGCCGGAGTATCGGATTGAATCAGAGCACGCCCTCGATGAAGGAATGGCTGTCCTGTTTAATACGATTGCCGATCAAATTGACAAAAACAGCTTTCTGGACGGGGAGACCTATCAAGCGCTCGTCATCGATTGCGGCGGAGGCACGACGGATCTGTCATCCTGCCATTTCCGGATTGAGGACGGACATATCTCCTATCGCATCGATATCGAAACGACCTATGAAAACGGCGACACCAATTTTGGCGGCAACAACATTACGTATCGCATCATGCAATTTATGAAAATCGTCTTCGCCGACTATTACGGAAAAGGGCGGCAAGTGACCGACATCGACCAGATCATCGACATCCCTGGATCGGAAATATTCCGGTACGTGGATGAATACGGCGTCGACTCCATCTATGAACGCTTCCAGGCGAGATATCGGGAAGCCGAGGCGATTTTGCCGACTCGCTACAAGGAGTACGAGAACAAGAGCCGGGACGAGTATCAGCGTGTCCGCAACAATTTTCATTTTTTGTGGGACCTCGCTGACCATATGAAAAAAGAGTTTTTCCGTCAGACCGGCATTTTGCGCAATCGCTTCACATCCGATACAGAAAATCGTCAAGAGCCCGATCTAAAGCTGACGGCAGTCGAGCGATGGGTGCTGTCGATACGGGAGGATGGTCGCTTCCGGGACGTGTTTGATTTTCCTGATGTCGTTTTCAACGCCAAAGAGATCAATCACCTGATCAAGGCCGATATTTACGAGATTTTGCGCGTCTTCTTGGACGATTTTTATCAACAGGGAAGGCTGGCTGACTTCTCGATCATCAAGCTGACTGGGCAGTCGTGCCGGATTGATGTTTTCCGTGAAGCTCTTAAAGAGTTTGTCCCTGGACGCAGCATCGAGTTTCGGCAAAAGTCGGAGGATGCGGGCAAGGTGCCAGACCTGAAGCTGTCTTGCTTGCGTGGAGCACTGCGTTATCAAAGTGCCAAAAAGGCAGGTTTCATCGAAGCGCAGATTACAAATCATGCACCGATCGTCCCGTATTCTGTGACCGCCTTCACGCATAACAAGCAAGAGAGAGTGCTCATTCACAGTCAGGAAAAGCTGAGTCTCGTGCATGGCTCTATCTCGCGTCCCTACGGCGTGAGCGAGGTTGAATTTTATCTCAAGGAAAATGACGGCCAGCTGCGCCAGCGGTACTTGTACATGGATGAACCCGCTCAATACAAAACCGTATTGTATGAGGACATCGCGAGTAAGTACGGTACGCATATCCCGCAGGACGAGACTGACTCGATTCAAAATGGGGAGTCGAAATACTTCGTTTTTGCGAGCGGCAGTGAGTGGGGATTCCATGTCGTGCCAGTAGCTCGTCTGAATGAACAGCTTGCTTTGGGGAAAAAGGTTTTCTTTGCTTTTGAGAGTGACTTGTCCGAGCTTGATTTCTTTGACGGGATGAAATGAGCAAATAACCAGGCAGCTTAAATGAACAGGAAGGGGGAACAGCGGTGTTTTCCCATCTCTATCCCAATTTTCATAAAGGGCGAATTCTCAAGCGGGAGATGCTTGAGAATCTGCGTGATTACCCACGACATTTTGTCGATTTATACTTTCAAGATTATACAGACGGCATTATTTCCGGGATGGATGTAACGATTGGCGAAGGGCAACTCACTGTCGGTAGAGGGATCGTCAAGCATCAAGGACGGATTTACTTGTTTGAATGCGAAGAGCGCATCCCTTATGAGGCCACAGGTATGGAGACCGTGCTCAAGATTCGCTTTCAGGAGGAGACTTCGCTGACCGACTATTACGTTTACGAGACGTCGTATGCTCTCGATACGGAGTTAGAGTCACGCCCTGATGAGTTGGAGTTGGGGCGCTTCAAGCTCAAGCAAGGGGCAAGGCTTCGCGGGGATTATCAGGACTTAGCCGATATGGCGACCGAATTCAACACGTGGAATATCGTTCATGTCGAACATGCTGGGAGAAACGAGCCAACGCTTGCTCCCTACATCCTGCGGTATTTTGCGAATGAAATGCTGAAAACGGTCACCAATCACCCGTATGATCTCGCCTTTGCCATGCAGTGCTTGAATGCGGACAGAGTAGAGCGGGGGCTCGTTCTTCATTATATAGGCAACAGATTGGGAACGGGTTACCGCGAGTACACGAACCTGCAGATCCTCAAATACCTCGCACGCATCTTGGATGACGCCAAGAGCGGCGGAAGGTCCTCAAAAACAGAGTGGAAAACAGGCGGGCGTCAGCGGGTTATTGTTGATTAACGAGAGGATGGTGAATGGAAATGGCGCGCATGGATGAAAGCATTATCGGCATGTTGAATGAGCTTTCCGGTGAGGATGCACAGCCAGCAGCAATACGTTTTGGTCCCAAGGGCAAAAGTCGACTGGATGTGGTGAACAAATCATTGATTACAGTCGGTGAAGAGAAACTTCCCATGGAGGACAAGCGCGTCCTCGACGATCTCGTACAGATTCGAATCCCGAAGACATTTTCCATCATGAGTCCAGAAGTAGCAGCTCTAAAGTATCCATCGGAACGTAGGCCTTCCCTGATTTTTACGAACGAAACAGCTTCAATTAACCTGGCTTTTACCTATACCGAGAGCAAGCTGGCGGATTCTCCTGCGCAGCTAAAAGCCTTCATGGATGTCATGAAGCAGGTTTTGCGGAGAACACAGCCGCTCGCTCGTTGGCAGGAGGAAGGAATACGTGAGATTGCCGGGACCAGCTTCGGATTTTTTGAATTTGTTGCACCCGCATTGGATACAGACATTTACAACCTGATCAGCTTTGTCTCGCTACAGGGACGCGCTCTTCTCTGCACGTTCAATTGTACGGAGCAGGAGATGTCAGATTGGAAGCCAGTAGGCTGGGGAATCATGGATTCCTTGTCGCTCGTATCCACCAATTCGGATGAAAATGGGAAGGGAGAAGGGAAAATATGAGTCTTCCTGTCATTGCCTACAACAATTTGCAAATTTCTCCTTATCAATTGACGCATCTGGTAGAACTGACGATTACGAAAAAGATTAATGAGCATGCCCGCCTGACATTTACGGGGATCGTACCAGAAGAATTGAAGGACAGCTATGTAGAAATGACAGAAGCACAGACCCCGATCGAAATCAGTCAGGTGGATAACGACGGCAACGCCACGCCGCTTTTTGCGGGGATCGTTCTGGAGATAGGCATCAAGGCCGTACGAGACGTGTATTATTTGTACGTCGAAGCTGTCTCGCCTACGTACAATCTCGACGTGAAGCGCAAGAGCCGTTCGTTTCAAAACAAAGCCATGACCTACGGTGCCCTTTTGAAAACAATCGCAGGAGAATATCCAGGCATGGACATTATGGACATGGCCTCCAATGGTGGGAAGCTGGGCTCCTTTACCATGCAGTATCAGGAGACGGATTGGCAATTTCTCAAGCGGCTGGCTTCGCGTTTTCAGACTGGACTTATGCCAGCATCCGTTTTTGAAAAGCCGAAGTTCAGCTTCGGTGTGCCAGAGGGTGCTTCCAAGGGCAAGCTGGACGATTTTCACTACCGGGTGCGCAAAAATTTGAATGAATACCGCCATTCCTCGGAAAACGGGGTCAAGGGCGTGGATGAAAATGACTACATCTTTTACGAGGTAGAGACGGATCGCGTGCTCGATTTGGGCAACGGTGTGGATTTTAAAGGGAAGAGCCTATATGTGTATGAGGCCCATACCGAGATGAAGAAAGGCTTGCTCAAGCACAAGTATTTGCTCGCGTCCAAAAAGGGAATGAGCCAAAAGCCGCTCCACAATTCGCTAATCGTAGGGGCATCGGTGCAGGGGAAAGTCATTGAGGTCTCAAAAGACAACGTCAAAATCCACCTCGATATCGATGAGAGCCAGAACAAGAGCGAGGCGCACTGGTTTCCGTACTCTTCCGTTTATACGGCCGAAGGAAACAGCGGTTGGTATTGCATGCCGGAGCTCGATGACTACGTCCGCGTCTATTTTCCGAGCAACAAGGAGAGTGACGGGATTGCGATCAGCTCTGTCCGGAAAAATTCAGACGAGGGCGAAACGAACAAGCTCGGGAATCCCGATATCAAATACTTCCGCACAGCCAACGGAAAAGAACTGATGTTCAGCCCGTCGGAGGTATTGCTTAGCGCAAAGGACGGGGAAATCCTCATTCGCATGACCGACGCGGACGGCATTCAGATTTTCAGCAAGAAAAATATCAAGGTTGTCTCCGAAAAGGACATCCTGATGGACTCTGCCACGAAGGTGATTATCTCGGCGAAAGAGGAGATCAGTCTCACTTGTAAAGAGAGCAACATCAAGATGGACGGAAATACAAGCATCGTCGGGCAGGAGCTCAAAACCAATTGACACACATGGTTGCCACGCGGGTAACCGTGTGTTTGGTGTATGCAAAAACGGTGAGAAGAAGGGGGGATTGGCATGGAGAGAGAGGAAGCCTTGCAGCATTTCAAGGAGCACGAGGTGCCGAAGAGAACCATTGCCAGCCTGCATGCCTTGGATGCTTACTATCAGGCGAATAAAGAGAGGCTCGCAAAAGAATTTCTTCGTTCATTTGAAGCCATATGCCGACGCGTGGTTGATAAGCAGGAGCAAGGGACAAAGGGCAAATTGGCGCACTTGACCTATTCCATGCTGCGGACGGAGCTTCTTCTTGGAAGCAGTCATTATTTGCTGGAAGCTACGGACAGCAGTTGGTTTTTCGATCCGGTAGAGTGTCAAACCAGCTATGATGCGAGCTGGGCATTCCACTTTTTGGATCGGCTCGCAGACGAATGGAACGAGGCAGCCAGAGCGTATGCCGGACACGTAAGACTTCCCGATATCGAACGGATCAAGCTCGTGGAGGCAGAGAAGTTTCATCAATATGTCGTTCACCTGATCCGTTATGCCATGGTGCCGGCTGTTCAGCTGGAAGTTTTTCAACAGGTGGACAAGGAGCCGGAGCTGGAGGTGCGTGTCGGAGAATATCTCGATCAAAGCGAGATCGTGTATTGTCTGGACACTCGCCACAAAGATTCCGGGATGATCCGTACTTGGCTGGAAGAAAAGCAAGAGCTGGAATACGGCTACAAGGTTTTGGCTGGCCTCAATTTGGCACAAGGGCAATTCGATGGTTTGGACCTGCGCTATTCGGACTTGTCGGACAGTCACTTAACGAATGCAACCCTTCGCGAAAGTATTTTGGTCGGAACGAGATGGCATCGTGCTCAGCTAAAAGCGGTTGATTTCAGAGACAGTCTCATTCATGGAGCGGATTTTACCGGAGCGAATCTGCTAGGCGCGAGCTTTCGTGAAGCATCCGGGCCAAGGGGGTTGTTGGAACCAGATGCGTGGGAGACACCCGGCTTTGATGGCGTCTTGTTCGTCGGGGCGGACTTGACCGGGACTGATTTTACTGGAGCCGATCTGCGCGGAGCAGACTTTACAGATGCGATTTTGACCGGAGCGAATTTTAGCGGCGCGCTTCTGGAGAGAGCCGTATTCTCGGAGGAGGCCAGGGATTCTATTCTGTTGGAAGAGCTTCAGGAGCGACATGTCATTTGGCGAGAGGGGAGTAAGACATGAATTATTTCATCTTGTCACAGGACGAGCGAATCGCGAGTGCAGTGGAGCCAACGGGCGTTTTTGACGTCATCCGGCAGGAGTGGCTCACCACAGAATATCAGGACGAGCTGGACGAGGCGATCATCCAGTTCGACATCAAGCAAAAGAAAGAAAATGACTACCTGGATTTTCTCGACAGACCGATCCCGCTTTATTCCAACCGCTTAAAGACAATCATCCACAAGTTCGCACCGAAGCTGTTCGTCAAATCTGTCGTGTTGGTGGACATGGAGCGGATCAAGCAAGATTTGTACTGGCTGATGATCCTGCCGCGCGTGAACTGCCTGTCCGAGCAAAGCGAGTTTCACAGGGACGGCTCACTCAAAAGGCTGGTTCTCGATCCAGACAAGATTGGACGTCATACGATTTTTCAAATTGAAGGGATTCGTGAACCGTATATCATCATCGATTTGCGGCTTGCAGAGGCTTTGTTGCGACGGGACTTTTTCGGTATCCGCTTGAAAAAAGCAGAGCAAGCAGGGAGGAGAATGAGTCATGCCCATGATTGAAGATGTCGATGTTGTACCTTCGTCGGCTCCGAAGAAAAGCTACGTCGTGGCGGGAGCAATTCTCACGTGCGACTACGGGAGTCAGAAGAACAAGCTGAAAACGCCGTTTAGTCATGGCGTGTACATTCGTAATCAGGCACAGATGAACGTGAATGACTATATGCCGCAAGTGAACATCATGCCGTTCGGCAAATGCAAATGCGAGAAAAATCCAACTGTTGCAGCTGCAACTGCTGCCAACAACGGCGTACTCAAGCCGATGCCATGCATTCCAGTAGTCACCATGCCCTGGACCTGCGGCAAGGACGATGTACTCGTGGAAAATCATCCCGCCCTGTTAAACACCAGCACGAACATGTGCATATATGGAGGCTGCATTCGCATCGAAGACGACGGACAGGAGCAATAGTGAGGGGGATTGTATGAATACGACAGAGAAGCTGGCTGGATACGAGAATATTCAGTTGGTCTCACCCTTTGAAATCCAAAGCCTACAAGATGTCAGAATCGTGAAGAAAGTCAATGAGCACGCCAGGCTGTTCGTCACCGGTATCATTCCGGAGGAAAAAAGCGACCGCTACATTGAGATGGCGACGAGTGAGGATACAGTCGCGCTGAATTTGGTGGAAAACGGTTCGCTTACGAAGACACTGTTCAAAGGACTCGTGGATTCCGTCAGTGTGAACTTTGTTCGAGGCGTGTACCATTTGGAGCTCGAAGCGGTCTCGCATACGCAGCGAATGGACGGACAGCGCAAAATGCGTTCTTTTCAGCATAAACAAATGTCCTATGCTAGTCTGCTGGATGAAATTACGAAGGACTATCCTGGTTCGGATTATTTGGACCATGCTTCGAACGGTGCGCCGCTTGGGACCATCGCCATCCAGTATCAGGAGACAGATTGGGAGTTTTTAAAGCGACTGGTCTCTCGCTTTGGTTCCATTCTCGTCGCCGAGGCTGTCGCGGATACGCCAAAGTTCTGGTTCGGCTTGCCAGAGGGACGTACTGCTCAACTAACAGACGCGAGCTACACCATCAGCAAAAGGCTATCTCCCTTTATGGAAACGACAGAAAACGGCTATGCGGCAGGTATGTCGGAAAACGATTTTCTCACCTATGAAGTAGAAAGCGGACAGGTCCTCCAGCTCGGAGACCGCGTGAACTACCAAGGCAAAGAGCTGGTCGTCGCCGGGTCAACAACAAGGATCGACCATGCCCTTCTCATTCACACCTATCAGCTCATGCCCGAAGCAGGCATCCGTCAAAACCCTATCCGCAACGATGACATATGCGGCGCTGCCCTGGAAGGCAAGATCATCGACATCCAGAAGGATACCGTCAAAATCCACCTCGACATCGATCCGAAGCAGCCCAAGGTAGAAGCAAGCTGGTTCCCGTATGCTACGGTCTATTCAGCAGAGGGCAATAGCGGCTTTCACTGCATGCCGCAAATGGGCGACTCCGTCAAGCTCTACTTCTCCACACCAGATGAAGAAGGCGCCATGGCAGTCAGTTCCGTGCGAAAAGGCGGTGGCAGCACGGCGAAAACGGGCAATCCCGGCATCAAGTACTGGGGAACCAACTTCGGCAAAGAGCTGATGATGGGCGGCAAGGAGCTCGTTCTTACTGCCAAGGAGAGCAAGGAAGGCAATATTTTTATCAAGCTTCATGAAGAGGACGGCATCGAGATTCACAGCATGCATCCGATCGTATTTTCCTCGGAAAAGGATATGGAGATTACGTCAGACACCAAGGTCGAGATCAAGGCCAAGGAAGCAATCTACCTCATGTGCAGCACCAGCAGCATGATTTTGGACGGGGAAGTGGATCTTCAAGCGCCGAAGATTGAGATGGTCGGGCTGACGAAGGCGCCTGTGGTTGTGGAGGATTTGCCGCAGGAGGAGGAAGAGGAAGAAGAGGAGCAGCAGGAAGAGGAAGAGTCTGGCTGGGGTGGATTTCTGGATGGTGTACAGTTAGCGCTGGATGTTGTGGGACTCATTCCGGGTCTGGGAGAAATAGCGGACTTAGCGAATGCAGGAATCTCGCTCGCACGTGGAGACTATGCAGGAGCGGCGCTATCTCTGGCGGCGTGTATCCCTTTTGCAGGCTGGGCGGCAACCGGAGCTAAGCTGGGAGCAAAGGCGCATAAAGCACTAAAGGGAACGAAAGTGGGACAGAAAGTGCTTGAGGTAGCAGACTCAGCGGCGGATGTAGTGAAGACGGTAGCAAATGCTGTCGAAAGTACCGTAGGGAAGGTCTGGACGGCTGCCCGCAAAACACTTGACGAGATGGATGTGATGCAAGCCGTCCAGCGAATCAAGGAGCAGTTGTACGCTAGCGTCATGGCCGCAAAAGATGCTGTCATAGCCAAGGCAACACAGATGAAAGAACAGCTCAAGCAAAAGGCTAGGAAGCTACGCGATGATATGCAGGAAGGCTTGCAGAATTTAGCGGATAGTTTAGGCCCTCAGTTACAATCGGCGGAAGGGTTTCCACTAAAATTCTCGAATAAAAAAGATGTGGTAGAGCTTGCCCCTACGGAGAACCAACTGAAGTGGCGCGAAACATACGGGGGACCGAATGGGCAGAAGCCGAATCAAAAGCCGCCTGAGACTAAATCTAAACCTTCAAAAGAAGAGCAACAAAAAGCAATAGACAAAGCAATGGAAGATGCTGCTCGAAATCAACCAGCTTATACAAGAGTTCCGAATAAACCAAGAACATATAAAAACAAAGTTAGGAATGAAGATGGCACGACAACTTATACATTTGTCTCAAAGAAAAATGGAAAAGAATACAAAGTAACTTATGATAAAGCTGGGTTCCCAATATTTAATTCTAAACACGAAATTTCACTGCCTGAAAAACTGTACTTGGAGCCGGATGGAGTACAATTTGATTATTTGTCAAAAAAACTCTATGAGGAAATTATAAAGAACCCAGACCTAGCGAAAAAATTTACTAAAGAGGAGATTGAACTATTTAAAAATGGTTCCGTCCCAAAAACGTTGACATGGCATCATCATCAAGATAGTGGGAGGATGCAAATTGTTGACTATTTTGAACATCAAGTAGCTGGTCATACGGGAGGAAGAGCGATTTGGGGTGGAGGAGAGGCAGGTAGAAAGGGTCAAATCAAAAAGAAAATTCTGGAGATGTTATCATGGGATTGATTAGTTGGATGTTTGTAGAAAAAACTGTTGATGAAAAGACAATATCTTCTGTTGAGAATACGTTTGGTGTGAGGTTTCCGTCAGACTATAGGGAATGCGTTAAGAAATATAACGGTGGATACCCAAAACCCAATAAATTCGATTTTGAAAATGGGACACAGGGAGTTTTTAATGATTTAATTAGTTTTACTGATGAAGTATTAAATATTCAAATGTTTTTTGACTTTAAAGATGATCCGTGTACCATGGGAATAGTACCATTTGGCAGAGATCCGTTTGGAAATTTACTTTGCTTTGATTTTCGAAATTCTTTAGACAAACCGCAGATAGTTTTTTATGATCATGAAGAAAAAATAGAGGACGCAATAACTCCAATATGCACTTCATTTACGGAGTTACTGGAGAGAATGTATTCTTTAGAAGAAAATAAAGGTGATGGAGGGTAAAAATGGGGATTAAATTTGATTATACATTTCAAGAGTTAAATAGACAGGACATCGAAGAATTTGAGAAAAGAAATAACATAATACTCCCTAGCGACTACAAAGAATTTCTTTTGAAACATAATGGTGGAAAACCTAGTGTGAGGAGATTTGTAACTCAAGATGGTAAAATAACTTCATCAATAATGATGTATTTTCCTTTGTCAGAACAGGCAGAGATGAATTTAGAATACAAATATAGAATGTATACTATTGGTAAAATTGTACCCTCTCACTTTCTTCCTATAGGGATTGATCCAGCCGATAGTTTAATCTGTTTATCGGTAAGAGGGAATGATGTAGGAAAAGTTTATTTTTGTGACATGGATTATTTTGAGGAAGATAAGGAATTAAAAGAAGAATTTATTGTCGTAATTGCTGAAAGCTTTACAGATTTTACAAGTAAGTTGTTTATTCCTGATAACAGCTAATGTAGAAAAAGTAGAATGGATTGTAATTCGTTTTTATCTCATCTGCACAAGAACAGTGAGACAACTGCAAATGCTCATTCCGACTTAAACTCTGAGATGGAATGAGCATTTTTTGCATTTGACGGATTGTAATATGAAGTGCGACATCTATAGCTAGATAAAAAAATGGCCCATGATTGATTCGTGTAAAATGAAGTTACCACACCACATTTACACAGGAGAATCAATCATGAGTTATTCCCATCTTAGCATAACAGAGCGTTTCAGCTAGCACTCCTCCATCGCTTGGGTTGGTCTACCCGCGCTATTGCCACTGAACTTAACCGGCATCAATCCACCATTGCTCGCGAGTTAAAACGCGGGTATGGAACAGAAGAATATCAGGCTGAGGCTGCTCATGAGGCTTACGCGAAACGACGAGAGCGTTCTGAATCTAGTGGCAAATGGACAATCGGGCGTGAGCAATACATTGCAGAGAAGCTGGCACTGACCTGGTCTCCCGAGCAGATTGCCGGACGATGAGTCAAGAATGCCCTGAACAGAAGGTTTCGTTTAAGACCATCTATCGTTGGCTGTATCAAGGGCTTGTGGTCAAAGGAGATACGACTGTCCTGCCACAAAGGGAAACGCCGAGGGCCTGTCGAAACGCGTGGGCGATTCAACGTAGGGAAGTCCATTCAGCATCGCCCGAAAGATGTGAGAAGACGTCACAGTTTTGGTCACTGGGAGCTGGATACGGTTGTTTCCAGTCGGGAAAAAAGTAAAACATGCGTCGCTACGTTCGCTGAGCGTAAGACCCGCCTCTATCTTGATGTTAAGATGCCAGATCGTACCACGGTCTCTCTGGAGAAAGCATTTGGAGCGGTCGCGGATTCTTTTCCCAAGGGGACGTTTCAAACAGCCACGGTTGATCGGGGAAAAGAATTTGCTTGTTATGGACGGTTAGAGTCAGCGCATGATCTAGCTATTTACTTTGCTGATCCTTACTCTTCCTGGCAAAGAGGCACCAACGAGAACGCAAATGGTCTCCTCCGAGAATGTTTCCCCAAAGGCAAGGATTTTGCTGAGGTTTCTGAGGAAGAACTTGCTCAAGCATTGTATCTCATTAACAATCGGCCAAGAAAATGTCTGGGCTGGAAGACGGCCCACGAATCATTTATGGAAGTTCTGTCGCACTTGGCTTGACAATTCGTCAAATAAAAAGAAATAAATAAAACGAAATAAAAAAAGGAGATTTTAAAATGACAATAAATGATGCAGTTTTTGGCGAACTCGAATACAATTATGCATGGTTTAAGGATACTACTATTGAATTTTGTGGAGAAGAAGTTGAGATTGCATTAATGATAAGTGGTGAACAAGATGGTAAATTTTCCGAAAAACAATATGCAGCGTATCACTCATTGATTCAAAGTTGGGAGCAACTTCAACAAAGTATTTTACAACCAATTCTAGATTATTACGAACAGAATTATGATGCAGGACTTAACGAGAGCTACCCTTTAATTGAAACAGCCGAGCAGCTTCTTGATTATATAAGTTTAGTAGGAGTATCTATTCCCTATGCGAAAGGTTTGGAAGGCAGATACATCGGTTTAACTTTCGACTGCACATGGGACGAAGAAAATGGGTTAGGTTTACTATTAATAAATGAAGAAGTAGCCAGAGTAGGATACCAGGATGTTGCGATGTAAGTAATTTAGGATAGGGGTTCGTTGTGAATTAAGTGTAAACCCGTGTATTTCCCAAAAAACATGAATGTACAATACAATCAATTTACAAATAAGAAACACCATGATTAGTTAACTTTCAAAGGCTGATTCCATCTTTCAAGAATGATGGAATCAGCCTTTTTTACATGTTCAAAATCAAATGAGCGATTGCTCACCCCGGATTATCAGGACGAGCTGGACGAGGCCGTCATCCAGTTCGACATCAAGCAAATGGAGAGAACGACTACCTGGATTTCCTCGACAGACCGATCCCGCTCTATTCCAACCGCTTAAAGACAATCATCCACAAGTTCGCGCCGAAGCTGTTCGTCAAATCCGTCGTGCTGGTAGACAGGGAGCGGATCAAGCAGGATTTGTACTGGCTGATGATCCTGCCGCGTGTGAACTGCCTTTCCGAGCAAAGCGAGTTTCACAGGGACGGCTCACTCAAAAGGCTGGTTCTCGATCTGAAAAGATAATTTAAAAAAGTTGAACAAATCGCATCTTCGTTTGATCAGTTTTTAGATAAAATCATGAAGAATAGCGTAAACTTTTCATCATTTTAATCGAGCAGTATGAGGTGAGGCTATGTCATATGTAACGTTTGATTGTACACAGTTTATTTCATTTGATTCCGATTATGAAGCTGATGTCACTGCATCTTTGAAAGAATTTGAAGTTACCAATCATTTCAAAGTGTTACCGAAAGATAAAATTTTGCCCAAGAAGATAGCGCATCTGAGACATTTTCTTCATTCAAGCGTTTTTGAAATGGTGAATCAAGAATTCATTGGAGAGTTTGACGAGTGGTTGGAAAGAGAGAAAGTACCAGTTGATATTTTAAGTTTCAGCCGCAATATTCAATTGTTCATGCAAAACAAGCATGTGCAGAATGCCACAGTAATCCTTGTTCGATACGCTAATGAACAAAAGAATGAAGACCACATATTTGTTGGGGAATTTCATAAAGAGCATATTTTGGAAGGCTTGTACCATGCTTCTTGTTTTGGAAACGCTGGAAATATTGTTGTTTTGAAATTCAAATCGAATGATTAGAGCTAAAACATGTATAATCTGCTCATCATAAAAGTGGAACATGATGTCATTCTGCAAGTGGAAGTAGATTACACCAAGAACGGTTATATCAAATAGCTTTCTCTGAGTATCAATCCAGACCCGCCTAGGCCTTCCCTGGGCTTTTTGCGTTTTCCCCAAATCCCACACTTTCCCCTTACTTTTCACGAGGTTATCCCGAACATTCCCGGCGCCCATACGGTACGATTTATTTGCAAGAAACAATAGGAGACAGGGAGTGTTCACACATGAAAAAAATGCTTTCCGTATCTGTGATCGCAGCGTGCTTGTTGGCAACAAGTGCGGTAGGAGCTTTTGCGGCGGAGAAAGAAGGAAAAGGAACAGGGTGGAGCAGCCTGCCTGAAGTTCAATCACTAAAAGCATTGCAAGTAGAGCAAAAAGCTCTCCAAGATAAACGAAAAGCTCAAACCCAGACCAACAAACAAGCATGGGACATTCTTTGGGGCGATGTGACGCCAGAAGTACGTGAAACCGTGAAAAGCGCGCTGGCAGAGACAAAGCCACTCCGCGAAGAGAACAAAGCGCTGTCTGCTGAACTGAAAGAAGCGAAGAAAGCAAAGGATAAAGAAAAGGTAGCAAGTATCAAGGCTGAAATCGCCGCAAACCACACCGCCATCGAAGAAAAACTGGCGCACATCCAAACAGAATTGACTCAGGTAAAAGAGAAAAAAGCGTCCTTCAAAGAGATGAACCAACAATTGAAGCCAATCCGCACAGAAAAGAAAGAGAACAAAGAGCAAGCAAAAGAACTGAAAGCAAAAGAGAAGAACACAGTGAAAGAAGCAAAAGAAGTATTCAAGGCTGGTGACAAGGAGCAAGCAGCGACATCCTTGCAAGAGGCTGCTGATCTGTTGAAAGAACTGACCCAGGTACAAAGTGAAATTTTGGAGCAAAAACAAGCGATTTCCGAGATTATTCAATAAGGAACGTCTACGAAAATAATGACAGCCCGAATCCTGTTATTGACGAGACAGATGTTCCCCCTCACATAAAAGACAAAAAGCTCGTTGCACGCCAGCGGGCTTTTTGTCATTCCCCGATTCGTCAAACTCCTTTGAAGCATCTATACTAAAATGGAAGATAAAGACATAGGGGAGGAGGAGTTTCGCATGGATATTCTAGAGAGAGCAGGTACGGTTGAGAGTAGAGAGGATATGGTTCAATTCATTTCTCATTTGATTAAGGATTATCAGCAAAATAAAAAAGAGTGGGCGAATATGTCCCTGGAAGAATTCCTAAGTGGAATGGAGTCATGGATTGAGGATTGTGATAATATGTTGGCTGATCTTGAAGGGGTAGACTGGAATTTGTTTGCTACCATTTTAATTGCAGGAAGCCGTTATGAGTAAATAGGAACCGAATTCTAGGTCTTCGACGATTTTAAGGGTTATTAAAGGTACAAAGCCCTTCTCCTTGCCTCGAAATCATACCATTCAGGACTAACGACCCATTCAAAAAATCCCAAAAAATACCGATTGTAAGATTGTGTGTAAAATAATGGTCTTATTTGGAAGGGTGAATCCATTTCCCTAGAAGTATCGGAGGGAGGGGGTTCGTCTGGCAGGGAGGGGATACCATGAGCAATCGAACACTCACTTATGGAGATATACAAGTTTCGCCCTACGAATTTACGCATTTGCAAACGATGAAAGTCGTGAAAAAGATGAACGAGCATGCGCGACTGACGCTCACAGGGATTATTTCTGAAGAGCGAAAAGATAGCTACGTGAACCAGACAAATGCGCAAACACTGATCAGCGTGGCACTGGCGGATGAATTGGGCAAGCCGAAAACATGGTTCCAGGGCATCGTTTTGCGCGTCCATGTCAAAGCGGTTCGCGGTATTTATTACTTATCGCTGGAGGCTATTTCTCATACGTATTTGTTGGATGTCAAAACGAGAAAGCGCTCGTTTCAAAACCCGGCAATGACTTATGCGGGGCTCGTGAAAACGGTGCTCTCCGGGTACGGAAAAGCTGATTTTATTGACTCAGTTACGAACGGCAAGGCGTTGAATACGTTTGTGATGCAATATGAAGAAACAGATTGGCAGTTTCTGAAGAGGATGGCATCGCGTTTTTATACAGGTTTGATCCCAACAACGGCTTTTGACATTCCCAAGTTTTATTTCGGTTTGCCAAAAGGTCAAGATAAAGGAAAGCTTGCGGTTAGTCATTATACGGTGCACAAGCGTGTCGGGGATTACCAGAGTGATGCGGAGAACAAGGTTCCGGGAATCGATGACCAGGACTATACCGTTTATGAAGTGCAGAGCGAACGAGTGCTGGAGGTCGGCAATGAGGTGAACTTCAAGTCCAGACCACTTGTCGTCGGAGAAGCGGTCACGGAGGTGAAGGAAGGCATTGTCACGCACACATACAAGCTTTATCCACGGCTAGGTCTGGCGCGTAAAAAGCAGTATAACCATGCCATCATCGGGGCATCCATCCAGGGCCGGGTGTTGCAAGTCCAGAAGGATAATGTGCGGGCCAAGCTGGACATGGATGATCAGCAGGATCAGAGCACGGCATATTGGTTCCCTTACTCCACCATTTATGCCTCCGAGGATCAAACCGGATGGTATGTCATGCCAGAGCTGAACGACCAGATTCGGATTTATTTCCCGAGCAAAAAAGAAGAGGACGGTATCGCGATCAGCTCTGTTCTCAAGGAAATCCCAGACGACGACAAGCCAGCTCCCAAAAAGAAAGCCACACCGAAAAGCAATGCAGGTGGAGGTGGAGACCGAATGAAGGACCCTGCTGTAAAGACGTTTCGTACCAAATATGGCAAGGAAATCGTGCTGGCCCCTGACAAAATTGTGATCACAACAGGAGATATGTCGATCACGATCAGTGATACGAGTGGAATCGATATCAAGAGTAGCCAGAACGTGAATATAACAGCGGATAAGGACATGAAGCTATCAGCTTCTTCTCTTCATATTAGTGCGGATAAAATCGAGCTGAGTGGAAAAGGAAATACGATCAAACTGGAAGACAAGATCGAGCTGAAAGGTTCGGAAATCAAGATGAACTAGAGGGGGCACTTACATCGATGAAGAAAGAGGAAGCGCTCCAGCATCTGCACGATAACACCTTTCTACCAGCATTGGCTGAAAGTGTAGCGGCACTCGAGCACTATTTCCAGGAAAACAAGGATCAGCTCGTCCGGGAGTTCGTGGAGTCTTTTCGTCATATGCTCCAACATATTGAGTTCATGCAGAACAACCAGGAGCTTCCCCCTGTCGGTTTTATTCACTTCTCATTGCTTCGGACAACCGTATTGGATGGCACGCACACATTTTTGATAGAGGCTTATACGGAGCAATGGTACTGGGAGCCAGTGGAATGCTATGCACGGTACGATGCAGCATGGGCATTGCAAGAGGCTTCCAAGCTCATTTCGCTACTGGACGAACGCCGAAAAATGTACATGGGGATCATACAAGCTACTGATGTGGAGCTTATGGTGCTAAAGGAAATGGAGCTCTTCGGTCAGTTTGTCACAGCGCTTGCCCGAGTGGCGATTCCGGAGGCCATTCAGCTGCCCGAGTATCAACAGATCAGGAAAGCGGATCGTCTGTACATACGAGTGGGCGAATTCAAAGACATCAGCGAAGTGGTGTACATAGAAGAGCGAATCAAGCGGGAGGAGAAGGAGAGCAGAAGCCTGCTTGGGCAACCGAAAGGAACGTTTTGCACCCATGAAACATTCGCCCATATGGATCTGCCGCGAAGCAATGTAGACGCATTAGATTTGCGCTATTGCGATTTTAGTGGAAGTAATTTTGCAGACAGTCAGTTCTGTGCGTGTATCCTATTCGGAACAAGGTGGGTCAGTAGCAAGCTTCCACGCACTGATTTCAGCCATTCGCTTCTTTGTGATGCCGATTTTCGTCATGCTGACTTGAGCGGAGCCATATTCTCATATGCCGAGGGACAAGGCGTCAGTGCGGACGAGCTGCATCGTGTACCGGGCTTACTCGGTGTCCAATTTTCATATGCTGATTTGGAGGGAGCGGATTTTCGCTATTCTCGTCTGTATCATGCGAATTTTCATGGAGCGAATATGCGGAATGCCGTTTTTTTGGAGAAGGATCGTGAGCGCTTTGCATTGAGCGAAGCACAGATGCAGCAGATTGAGTGGAGAACGGAATAAAGGAGGCGGGATGACATGCGCGATTATTATTTGCTAGCAGATGACGGTCGAATGGCTCAAAAGGTCGTGCCATCGGGGCTGGGGCTGCAAAAGGAAAACACCTTCGAGCAACTCCCGCCGATCTCCGTTCTTGAGGTTAACGCGGATGGGGCCCAAGCCTACACAGATTGGTTGGAAAAGCCACTGCCGATGATTTCGGAGCGGATGAAAGCCATTACTGCCAAATACAATCCGAGCATACAATGGAAGCGCGTCGATTTGATTGACAGCGAAACCAATCTGCGTAACGTTTACTGGGCCATGCAGGTACCTGCTGTAGATTGCCTATCTATAGAGACTGATTTTCATTTGAATGGAACGGTAAAGAGACTTGTATTAGATACCGATAAGATAAAGGCACATCATTTCTTTAAAGTTCAAGGGATCTTGGAGCCGTATATCGTGGTGAGTCTGGATGCTGCGGAAAGCTTCCTTCGCAGAAGCTTGAACGGATTTGTTTTGCAAAAAGTAGAGCAGGCACTGCGGAGGGAGCTATGACGATCTACTGGGATGAAAAGATTTTGGATGTATGGAACAGCATCCAGACACGGCGTCAACTCGCTGAAATGGAAGAACAACAGGTGCAATTGACGCTTGAGGAGTGTCTGGATGGCGTGCGAAAAGGCTACCTGGAGTACGAAGGACGCAGATTCGAATTCGTGGAGAATCTCCTCTTTGACGGGCAGGTTGGCATTCAGCTGCCCCGTTCAATGCAGCTCATGCCGAGGGGACGCGGGTCAAATAGCGGCGGGAATTCTCAGCACGAGCAGATTTCCTATAAAGAGGAAGAGAGCGCGGTCATGCTCGGCATGAATTATATGGCACATCCGTTGCCGATGAGCGGCGTAGAACCGTTTGTGCAGGCGATGACAGCACAAGTCAAAAAGGCGCAGGCAGGCTTGCAGGTCGTACATCATGAGCTTATCGAGCTGGATGGGTGCAGGATTGCCTGCAGCGAATTCATCGTCCCGGTCGAGGACAAAACTTACTATCAAATCTTGTTCGCGACATCACTAAACGGGCGGGCACTACTCGGGAGTTTTCATTTTGAGTCTGAGGAAGTGCTCGTGTGGCAACCTTTGGCCCATTCGTTGATTCGCACGCTGCGGGTAGAGAACATTTGATCAAGACAGAACAGGGAGGTTTCCAATTGGAACAGCAGCAACATCAACAGCAATGGCAAGTGAGCGTGCCTGAAAATGAGCGGGTCATGTCGGTCAAAGAGTGGTTGATTACTTTTTTAATTATGATGGTGCCCGTGGTCAATCTCGTGATGTATTTTGTTTGGGCATTTGGCAGTGAAGGCAATCTAAATAGAAAGAACTGGGCAAAAGCGAACTTGCTGATTATGGGCGTTTGCATCGGGTTGTACTTATGCGTATTCTTTTTTGTTCTGATCTTAGCATTCATTGGAGCATCGGTTGAACAATAGGAGAACGGTGGATTGGCAAAAAACGTGGAGGGTATAGAATGGATCACCAAACGTATGTGGAAGGAAGCGTAGCGGAAAACGAAAAGGTCATGACGATGAAAGATTGGATAATCGTCTCGTTGTTCATGATGATTCCGATCGCGAATATTGTTTTGTTATTTGTGTGGGCTTTTGGTTCAGATGGGAATCTGAATCGTAAAAATTGGGCAAAAGCCGGCTTGTTATTAATGGCCATTCTTATGGGTTTATACTTCGTCTTTGGTACAATAACCGCAATTATCACGTTTATTTTAATAGGCATGGAAGGGCAATAAGGGACGATGCTAAGACATCGTCTTCTTTTTGCAACGATTTAGAGATCTGTTTCTTAATCTGGTATTCTGTTTATCAAAAATATTGAGACACCAGAAATTAAAAATACACAAGTACATACAGTGAAGGATGAGGAAAAAAGCAATTCGAATCAACTGAGCAAGGTATGAATCGTTTCAATCCAAGGACTTATCTAATGAAAGATAGCGAACGCTTGTATGCTTTCGAAAAGATTTAAAGGATTTCAATGAGGGTAGATGATTGGCATCATCGCTTTTTATGGCTGAAATTACTTGAAGCTTCTACAAGGCATATTCCGACTCGAGCACCGAGAAGGATTATACCTTGTTTTTTTACGCAGACCGTTACACCAGCTTTGCTTTTTTGACGTGCTTTTTCATCAACAGATTGCCGAAATAGCAGTCGAGCAATCCGCCGACAAGCGTGAGAACACTGCGGCTGCTCCTTTTACTCCCAGCAAGAATCTTTCCTCCAAAGTAGAAACCCACATTTGTTCATCACGTATTACTACAGAGAAATCCAGCCCTAACAAAGTGAGGTGTTGTACATTGGCAATAGAGATATCGAAAGTGAGTACTTCAAGAGGGAAGCTCCAATATCATTGGAGCGGAAACGGCAAACCCAATATCGTTCTCATTAACGGTGGTTCGGGACCCATAGAAGGCTGGATGAAGATACTACCGGATCTTTCAGAGACGTCATCTGTCTTTTCCTATAATCGTCTTGGTGTCTCAGGTAGTGATAAGCCGCAAGACCCCCAAGATGGACGCACGATTGTAGAAACGTTACGGGAGGCATTAACGTTAGTAGGTTTTGAACCCCCATTTTTGCTAGTCGGACATTCATTAGGGGGATTATATGCCAATTTATATGCCCGGCTTTACCCCAACGAAGTAGCAGGAGTTGTCTTTTTAGAGTCCAGCCATCCGAAAGATATCGGCCTTGAAAAATATCAAGGTAAGGTAGTCAAAACCATCAACAAAATGCTCTCCATGTTTGATTCCTTGTCTCCTCATAAACAATTCAATGAAGTTCATTTTGTCAAAAAAACAGTGGAACAAATCCATGCAATCGATTCTTTTCCCGACATCCCTGTTTATGTGATTACAGGTGGAAAAGAAAATCGTATGATGCCAGAAGAAGTACGCAAAAAACGAATCGAGCATCAGTTGGAACTGCTTTCATTATCAAGCAACAGCAAGCATATCCTCGCTGAAAAAAGTGGACATTTTCCTCAATTTACCGAGCCCGGAGTCGTCATAGATACGATCAAAGACTGTGTCGAACAAATACAACAAAAAACGTTGTAGCCCACCTGCCAAGTCGAGCTTTGCTATAGCAAATGTGTAACGAAGCTTTTCTCCTATTCGTGTTATCCTCTAGATAGCAGCAATTTCGATCACGCAGAAAGGAAGAGGTCCATGTCAGCTGAGAAAGAGAACCGACTCTGCCAACGCTCCAAACAGATTCATAACCGCACGTTTGTCGTGACCTGCCGAGAGTTTTTGGTGAAGCAAGCAGACTTTCTGCTGGACGTATTCTCTGATGTAGAAGACGAGATGGGTCCTATCAAGAACGGTGCAAAAATTCAGGTAGGTTGGACCATTCTACTGGTTTTCGAACGGGATGGGTGTATGGAGATCGTGGCACCCGACTACGACGCGAATCCTTTTTCCGAAACAACTTCTGACCTGTCTGTGTCCTTGGTCGTGCAAATGGCGCAAAACAACTGCTTGCAAACCGTGCGAGCAGAAGGGGAAGCTGCTTTGTTCCAAGATAAAATTGTGGTGGCAAAAGGTGCATTTGAACAAGAACACGTCTATTTGCAGCGTGCAGAAGATGTTCGAAAAGGAGACTCCGGGTGGTATCTTGGGCCTGTGGAAGGCGAAGTAGACGGTGACCAGCTAGAGTCATACTACGTTTACCAACTGCTAAAGCTACGTCCGTCTCTTTTGCAAGCGATGGCTCTGCCACGAGGCTACATTGTCGTTTTCCAAGGAGATCAGATTGAAGCAGTCTTGGACGAGCACGATGCTAATGTATGGCCGACACTTCATTAGCGGCTGCTATTTAACTTTTGCCGATACTTTATTCACGAGCTGATCCGCTTGCCGCGTCGTTTCGGGCAAACGGTATTTGGGTGAGAGTTTGGTGATCCATGTGCATGCAGTTGGCAAAGAGATTCCGTGTCCGATCGAGACGAAGATTGGTTTAATATTCGGTTGTGTGCGCAAGACTCCACCGATGATATCACCCTGATCGATCAACGGGGAATACGCCCCTCTTTCGTGTGCTGGCTCTTCGTATTCACCTAGTAGTCTCGTCTTTCCACAGCCAATAGTAGGAATGTCAAACAGGACGCCTAAATGACTAGCTAGTCCGAATCTTCGCGGGTGAGCGATACCTTGCCCATCGCAGACGACGAGCTGCGGTGTTGTTTTGAGCTCCTTGAATGCACGTACCAACGGAGGCAGCTCTCGAAAAGAGAACAAGCCAGGAATATACGGGAATTCGACGGTGTCTTGAATGACGACAGACTCGACGACTTGCAGGGAATTGGCGTCGAGGATTACGACACCAGCGACTAACAAATCAGACTCGGCACGATAGGCGACATCTACCCCGGCGATATAGCATACGTCCGTTAGTTGATCTTCTTTTTTTACTTGCTGGGCTAGCTGTCGCTGTAAGTTGATTGCCTCTTGCTCATTCATGTTCCAAGGATGCTGGATAATCGGCTCCATCTGGTTACCTCCGGATGATAGAAGATTTGTTCATTATATCCAATGGATGTGCTATGCTCCAAGTCTTAGGAACAATTCCGAGAAAATACGTTGACTTCTCGGATGAAAAGCACTATTTTGTAACCGACAGAATGATCATGTTCGAGATGGAACGAGGAGGGCTCGTCGTGAAAATCGCAGTAGTAGGAAGCATCAATATGGATCTCGTAACCCATGTACAACATTTGCCCAAAGCAGGAGAAACGATCGCAAGCCATCACTTCGAGCTGATCCCGGGTGGAAAGGGAGCGAATCAGGCAGTAGCAGCGTCTCGCCTGGGTGCGCATGTCTCTATGATTGGAATGGTAGGAGAAGATGAGAACGGCCGGGTCATGCTGGGAGGGTTAACGGATGCCCACGTTCACATAGAGGGGATCAAATGCTCAGGTACAACAGGCATGGCTTTTATCAATGTAAGTGATGATGGGGAAAACAACATCGTGCTTGTTCCAGGAGCGAATGCGCTCGTCAGCACCGAGCATATTGCTGAAAATCTGTCTATTTTAAAGGACAGTGACGTCGTATTGCTCCAACTGGAAATCCCGATGCCTGTCGTGGAATATACAGTCAAAGAGGCAGCTCGACTCGGCAAGCTGGTCATATTAAATCCGGCACCTGCACTCGAGCTATCCAGTGAGCTATTAACCCATGTACATACCCTAACCCCGAATGAAACAGAGCTTTCCATTCTCACAGGAATGCCTGTATCCACGATAGACGAAGTGCATGCCGCAGCCAAAAAGCTTTTGTCTGGTGGACCAAAGCGCGTCATCGTGACGTTGGGAGAAAAGGGTGCTCTCTTGATAACCGCTGATGAAGCGACCCATATCCCGGCGTTCCGCGTAGAGCCAGTGGATACAACTGCGGCAGGCGATTCCTTTACAGCAGCTTTTGCGGTTGGGATCACACAAGGAATGACCGAAACCGAAGCGGCCACTTTCGCTAGCAAAGTAGCAGCGATTGTCGTTACTAGGAACGGTGCTCAACCATCCCTGCCTACTTTCGATGAAGTACAAGCATTTTCTTTTTAATGGGGGAGAATAATGGAAAAGGTCAATGTAGCTGAAAAGTTTACGTTATTCCATGAGTATTGGAATCCCAAAATTGCAGGCGAAATCAATGACTCCTATGTAAAGCTGGTGAAATTGAAAGGAGAGTTTGTCTGGCATCAGCATGAAAATGAGGATGAGATGTTTTTCGTAGTGAAAGGGAAACTGCTTATTAAGTTTCGCGATAAAGATGTTTGGTTAAACGAAGGGGAATTTCTCATTGTTCCAAAAGGTGTAGAGCATATGCCAGTTGCAGAGGAAGAGGTTCATGTATTATTGCTTGAACCAAAGACGACGCTGAATACTGGAGATCAAGTAAACGAAAAAACAGTAACAGATTTAGAGAAGATATAATCAATGATCGAGCCTATTTTGAAAGATAATTTTCAAAATGGGCTTTTTCTATAGGCATGGTTTTGTACAGTTGCAACCATTTTATTTGTTGACCAAACGGTACATAATGTGTAAGATTTCCATAACAGTTGGAAGCGAAAGGAGGATTCCGGTGAGCAAACGCGGCAGACCACGTGATTTTGATTACACGTCCATCGTAGATGTGGCCATGAAAACATTTTGGTCAAAAGGCTACAATGGTTGTTCTACGCATGATTTATGCAGTGATACTGGACTGGGGAAAGGCAGCTTGTACAATACATTTGGCAGCAAACAGGACCTGTACCTTGCAGTAGTGGAACACTATCACGATACCGGAATTCGTGAACAGCGGGCATTATTGGAAGGTCCGAATTCCGTGAAAGAACGGTTGCAAAATTTTTTAGCGTGGGCATTCGTGGAAGACTTTGAATCAACGAATCCAAAGGGATGTTTGCTGATCAATGCGGGATTGGAACGGGCAAAAGACGATCCTAAGATTGAAGAAATCGTCTCCAGACATGTTGAACTTCTGAAGGATACCATGGAAAAAGTGATGGAGGAAGGCTTGCGAAGGGGTGAAATCTCTCAAAAACGATCTGCGGTGGATTTGGCAAGCCTATTTTTAAGCAGTTACTACGGCTTTCGTGTATTGAATACTTCCACACAGAATCGGACATTGGCTGAACAAATTATGAAGGGGACCATGGAATCTATCTTCGGCGCGTAATGCGCTCTTTTTTTGAGTGATTTTTGTACTGATTGTTACAATAATAAGTAAGGAGGGTTTCTTTATGCCGTCGATGATTTATTTGTTAGCGGTAGCGATTTTTGCAATGACGACTTCTGAATTTATGGTGGCAGGGATGATGAATGACCTTGCCGATGATTTCGGCGTATCGATCTCATCCATCGGGTATTTCATTACGGCGTATGCGGGTGCAATGGTGATAGGGGGCCCGATACTAACAGCAACGCTCCTGCACATTCGCCGAAAACAAGCGTTGCTATCATTGATTGCCGTCTTCTTTATTGGTCAAACGTTAGGAGCAATGGCTTGGAATTACGAGTCAATGATGCTTGCGCGTATCCTAACGGGTATTGCCTCATCCGCTGCGTTTGGCATCTCTGTCAGTATTTCAGCCGGCTTGGTTCCCCCTCATTCGCGGGGAAAGGCAGCTTCGATTGTTTTGGCAGGCTTAATGATTGCTACTGTTGTAGGACTCCCCCTGACAACCGTGATTGCACAATATTTCGGCTGGAGAATGAGCTTTTGGGCTGTTGCTATCGTTGTATTGCTATCAGGGATTTTGATTCAATGGCTGCTCCCTTCCTCCACACAAAAAGATCGGATGAACGCAAAGGATGAGCTTGCCAGTTTTCAAAATCCGCACCTTTGGGCCGCGTATGCAACGAGTATGCTGATCATTGGCGGTACCTTCGCAGCGTTTAGTTATTTTACTCCGATTCTTACGGATGTAACGGCATTTTCGGATGCGAGCATCCCGTATTTGCTTGCCCTTTACGGCATCGCGACCGTGATTGGAAATATCGTGATTGGCAGACTTGCTGATCGTTTTACCATGCGAATCCTTGTAACGGGATTAAGCATCCTCCTAGGGGCATTGGTTCTGTTTGCGGTAGGTGCCGAAAATAAATGGATCGCGGTGCTGTCCATTGTTCTGATTGGGTTGACGGGTGTAGCGATGAATCCGGCCATGATTGCACGCGTCATGAATACAGCAGGCAGTGGGACGATGGTAAACACAGTGCATACTTCCTTTATTACATTGGGTGTTGCCATTGGTTCTTTCTTAGGCGGGATCGGGATCAGCAGTGGCTATGGACTTGTTTCACCATTGTGGGTAGGGGCTTGTTTCGCCGTTATCGGGTTACTTTCAATCGTTCCTTACCTGCAAAAGAGCAAAGTGTAAAAAACCATACAATCCCTCTTGAAAGTCAAAAAAGGTCAAACTATAATAAAGTCAACGAAGGTCAGAAAAGGTCAAAGATCTTCTGAATTCCAAAACAACGCTTTTGGGGGGATTGAATATGCATTGTGAAATCTGCAAACAACGAGAAGCAACTGTGACTGTTCATATACGTGTACAAAATCAGCAACAAAAATACGATCTGTGCCAGGATTGCAAAACAAAGCTGACCAACAAAATGGGAGTGGGCATGGGCTTTAGTCCTTTCTCCTCCTTCTCTGGACTGGATGAGTTCCTGCAAGGCTTTGCTCAAGGCCAGATGAATCCGGGCAAAGCTTCCGGTCAACCGCAGCGACAAGCGCCAGAACGCGGTGGGGGCATCCTCGATGACCTTGGACGTAATCTAAACGATGCGGCACGTGCCGGACTGATTGACCCTGTGATTGGACGCGAACAAGAAATTGAGCGTGTCATCGAGATTTTGAACCGACGCAACAAAAACAATCCGGTTCTGATCGGGGAGCCAGGGGTCGGGAAGACGGCGATTGCGGAAGGCCTCGCTCTGCGCATTACGGAAGGGCAAGTACCGACCAAGCTGAAAAACAAGCAGGTGTACATTTTAGATGTCGCCTCTCTGGTTGCAGGGACGGGAATTCGCGGACAGTTCGAGGAAAAAATGAAGCAAGTGATTGCCGAGCTGCAAAAACGCAAAAACGTCATCCTGTTTGTGGATGAGATTCATCTACTGGTGGGGGCAGGCTCTGCGGAAGGATCCATGGATGCTGGGAACATCCTGAAGCCAGCTCTTGCTCGCGGTGAGTTGCAGCTGATTGGGGCAACTACGTTAAAAGAGTATCGCGTGATTGAAAAAGACGCTGCTCTGGAGCGCCGTCTGCAGCCAGTCATGGTCAAGGAACCAACCGTAGAACAAGCCATCGAGATTTTAAAAGGTTTGCGCCCGAAATACGAAGCATTCCACCAAGTCGCTTACTCGGATGATGTCATCCGTGCCGCCGTGGAATACTCCCATCGCTACATCCAGGATCGATTCTTACCTGACAAGGCGATTGATCTCATGGATGAAGTGGGCTCGCGTTTGAACCTGAGATCCTCCGTGGTGGATACGTCAGAGTTACATGAGCGTCTTGCGCAAATTAATCAGGAGAAAAAGGAAGCGACGGAGCAAGAAGCATACGAACGAGCTGCCCGTCTGCGAGACGAGGAAGCGGGCATTTTAGAGAAGCTGGATCAAATCGAGGGCAAGGACCAACGGGTCAAGGTTGACGTCACAGACATCCAAGCCTTGATCGAGCAAAAGACCGGGATTCCTGTTACCAAGCTGCAAAGTGATGAGCAGATGAAAATGAAAAACCTGGCAGCTCATTTGGAAGCAAAAGTCATTGGCCAGTCCGAGGCGGTCACACAAGTAGCGAAGGCGATTCGACGCAGTCGGGCAGGTCTGAAACCGAAAAACAGACCGATTGCTTCCTTCCTGTTCGTCGGTCCGACTGGCGTAGGGAAAACAGAGCTGTCCAAAGCGCTGGCAGAGGAGCTGTTTGGTACCCGTGATTCCATGATTCGCCTCGATATGAGCGAGTACATGGAGAAGCACTCGGTATCCAAATTGATCGGTTCTCCTCCTGGCTACGTCGGTCATGAGGAAGCAGGTCAGCTGACTGAGCGCGTACGCCGCAATCCGTACAGCATTATCCTGCTGGATGAGATCGAAAAAGCACATCCAGACGTGATGCACATGTTCCTGCAAATTCTGGAGGATGGCCGTCTGACAGATAGTCAGGGCCGTACGGTGAATTTTAAGGAGACGGTCATCATTGCGACGAGCAATGCCGGTGTGATCGAGCGTAAAATCTCCGTTGGCTTTGGAGCACAAGCGCCCGAGCCTGCCACCGTGCTGGATTCTCTGGGAGCGTACTTCAAGCCGGAGTTCCTGAACCGCTTCGACTCGATCATTTCCTTTGCTCATCTGGAAAAACAGGATTTGGTCAAAATCGTCGATCTGCTGCTGCAAGATGTCATGGGCAATCTGTCTGAGCAAGGAATGGAGATCAGCGTGACTGATGCCGCAAAAGAAAAGCTGGCTGAGCTGGGCTACAACCCTTCCTTCGGGGCACGTCCATTGCGCCGCGTGATTCAGCAATATGTTGAGGATGGCATTGCGGATCTGGTGATGGAAGAAGACAATGTGACAGCAATGGTCATTGATGTCGAGGATGATGTAATTCGAGTGAAAAAAGGATAACAGTTGTAAAAAAAGAAACCCCGATCTGGGGTTTCAGGCTGTCGAGAAAGTCGACAGCCATTTTTATTTCACTTAGTTTTAATACGACACCGCGTTAATTTGTTATAATTCTTATAATTACATTTTATAGTAGGTGATAATTGTGCTTACCTCCAATGATAAAAATCCGCAAATGCATTACGAATTTGTGTGCCTTGATGAATTGGTCCCAGAAGACCATTTATTAAGAGTCATCCAGAAACATATAGATTTCTCCTTCATCCGGGAAAAAGTACGTCAATATTATTGCGAGGATAACGGTAGACCTTCCATTGATCCTATTGTTTTATTTAAAATGATTTTCATTGGATACCTTTACGGTATCCGCTCAGAGAGGCAGCTCGAAAAAGAAATCCAGACTAATATCGCCTATCGTTGGTTTCTTGGCCTTTCTTTAACAGATCGAGTTCCAGATCACACAACAATCAGTTGGAATCGTCGAACCCGTTTTAAAAATACAAATGTTTTTCAGGAGATTTTTGATGAAATTGTGCGCTTGGCGATTCAGCATCGAATGGTCGCTGGCCGTGTATTGATAAGTGATTCCACACATCTTAAAGCAAATGCGAATAAACGAAAATTTAAGAAGCATGTCATCGAGAAAACGAGTCGTGCCTATCTCAAAGATTTAGAGGTAGCAATTAATGAAGACCGTGAGGTACATGGAAAAAAGGATTGAAGCCTAGAGAGGGTGTGAAGGAAGAAAAGGAAATCAAGGTGAGTACCACTGATCCGGAAAGTGGCTACATGGTTCGAGACAGCAAGCCCGAAGGCTTTTTCTATCTCGATCACCGGACTGTCGATCATAAGTACAATATTATTACCGATGTCCATGTCACTGCTGGCAATGTCCATGATTCCGTTCCTTACATAGATAGGCTGAATCTCCAAATCGAGAAGTTTGGGTTTCAGGATACAATTGAAGCTATTGCATTAGATGCTGGTTATTTAACTACTCCAATCTGCAAGGCACTTCACGATATAAATGTATTTGCTGTCATCGGTCATCGTGCCTTTACACCTGTTAAAGGTCTTTTTGCTAAATGGCGCTTTAAATATGATCTGGAGTGCGATGTGTACACATGTCCTCAAAAACATACGCTTACTTATTCGACTACCGATCGAAACGGATACAGGATGTATAAGTCCAATAAAGAAATATGTAAAACTTGTCCAAGGCTTACTGAGTGTACCCGATCTAAAAATCACCAAAAGGTGATAAGCAGGCACGTTTGGGAAGAGAGTAAGGAATGGGTTCGACAGAACCGTTTAAGTAAATCGGGGAAATATTTATATAGATTAAGATACCAAACCATAGAGCGAAGCTTTGCAGATGCTAAAGAACTGCATGGGCTTCGCTATTGTAGGTTACTCGGACGCGAAAATGTCCAAGAGCAAGTATTGATGACAGCAACAGTACAAAACATTAAAAGGATAGCACTACACCTAGCGAAAGCAAGTTAGGTGCAGGCTATCCTTTTTTCAGCACTTCGTGCTGGAACAATACCAAAAGAAATCCCCCAAAAGGGGGTTTCTCTTCAGTCTGAAGAAACCCCGATCTGGGGTTTCTTTGCTTTTTACGATCTTCTTTATTTATTCATGAGTTTCTCATTGATGCCATTGCTGACGCCAGTACTTTCCATTTTTAGCTGGCGGCGCTTGGCGACGATTTTCTTCACCCATAACCCGACCAAGATGAGCGGCACCACGGTGAGAAAGATATAGAGAGAAACGTTATGGACCATATTTTCCGCCATTTTACCGTAAAAATAGAACAAGAATCCAACTGCGTAAAATTTGACTGCCCGTCCAATCGCGGCATACCCGATCAATTTCCACAACGGGAATTTCAAGCAACCCGACATGATTGTAAATACTTTAAACGGAATCGGTGTAAACGAACCGATGAAGATCGCGACTTCGCCCTTCTTTTGAAACATCTCTGTGGCAGAGTCAATCCATTCCTTCTTGAGAAGTTTGTACAGAACGGATTTACCTAGTACTTTACCGATAAAATAACCGACGGGAGTCCCTATGAGACAAGCGATGTAGCCTACCGTAGCAATCCACAATGCCTGCGAAGGGTCAACGAGGCTGAGTGGCACTTGAAGAAAGAAGGCAGGAACGGGAAAGATGACTGCGTCTGCAAAAGAATGGATGAACATTCCTAAATAGCCGTATTCCATTAAGAAATCTAAAATGTTCTGAAGCATCTATTTCTCCTTTGTCATTCTATCGTTAACTGCCAGTCATCAACTCAATTAAGTATGTGTATAGATGCGATTCTACTTCAAACTGGCCGACTATGGAACGAATTTTTTTGATATGGATTCACTTATTATACAACGAAATACCCCAATCCCTGCATCTTGAAACAATTTATACCAGAGAATCTTCCGGGTAAACCATGTTCCTTGTATCTGATAATACGATGTAGATCGTTTTCTGGTTACTCAATAGTTCCATTATCGAGGTTTCATTGTTGTCCAAAAACACCCCCCCGCCGGATTTTATCTACGACTTAAGGCGGATAGGTTAACGGTGCATGCGGCGTAGCACATCCATCAACACGTCAATTCCTTGCTTAATCACTGTTTCCTTGGCATAGGACACATTCAGCTTTAACATATTTTCTTGCGGAAAACCCAGCAAGTAATTTTTGTCAGTAGCATCCACAAGGATCGAGCGTTTTTTGAGCTGGCTGATAACAGCAGGGACCGGAATAGAATCGTTCAACACAATATGCGTATGAATCCCCGGATACGCAAGGGGTTGAAAGGTGAACAGATGCTCTTCATTCGCCGCGAACTGGTTCAAGGACGCCATTAGCAGGTTGGATCGCCGGTGATAGGAACTGCGTATCTTTTGCTTGTGTCGCTCGAACATTCCGCTTTTTAGGTAAATTTCCAGCGCAGCTTGAGATAGCATGGAGCTGTCGATATCCATGAGTCGTTTGTGTTGGTTGAAGGAATCTTTTAGCGCATCAGGTATAACAGCTACACCCAGACGGAGCCCGGGAAAAATAATCTTGGAATAGCTTTTTACATAGATCGTGCGAGAAAAACGGTCATAGGCAAAGAGCGGATCGGCTTTGCTGTCATGCTCAAGGTCTGCCATGTAATCGTCTTCCACGAGATAGACGTCGTACTGCTGGGCAAGCTCCACAATGCGCTGTTTATCCTTTCGGCTGTATGACGTCCCGAGCGGGCTATGATAGCGAGGCATCGTATAGAAAAACTTGATTTCTCCCGTTCGGAAAATAGACTCTAGCTCTTCGAAATCGATTCCTTGGGCAGTCCGCTTGATCCCGAGAACAGGATTCTTGCGTACTTGCAAGCTTTCAATGAAAAGGTGGTAGCTGGGCTGCTCAATCAGAATCGTTTTTTTGCCATTTGGAAAAGGAAGGCTGCACAGCAAGGTTAGAGCTTGTTGGACACCGGAGGTAATGAAAATATTGCTCGGGTCCGTAAAAACCTGATGGTTCCCAAGTAGCTTGGCGATGACGGCAATGAGTGATGGCAGGCCTTGTGTGGTTCCGTATATGAAAAGATCGTTTTTATAGGTTTCAATCGCTTTATTGATGCAGTGTTGAAAGTCGACATAAGGAAAGAGGTCAGGATCGGGAGCAGAGGTCGCAAAATCGATTATCGACGTATCTGCGGGCTGTATCTTCCTTCGCTTTTTCACGACGTAGTAGCCGCTTCGGTCGACCGAATAGATGAGATGACGCTTTTCGAGTTCATCCAAGGTGCGGATCACGGTGCTTTTGCTGCATTGGTAGCGAGTGGCGAGCTCCCGAATGGAGGGAAGCCGGTCTCCGTCTTGATAGGAGAGGCTTTCAATCAACGTTTCGAGTTCATTTTGAAGCTGCAAATATTTGTGCATCTAAAAACAGTCCCTTACGCCGAATTTGTATCGGTACAGTTACTCCTTTTTTGCATTGTAGCACGATTGATCCCCCATTACTATTAACCTAAGACGGCCGTCTGTAAAAAGTCCCCAGTAGGAGAGATACATACGATGAAAGACCAACAAAAAGCGATTCTTGCGGCATTACTGAACGCAGGGATTACCGGCTTGTCGTTTTTGTTTCTGAAAATGGCACTCGCTGTAACCAATCCGGTTGATACTTTGGCACACCGTTTTACCGTGGCATTTATCGTTGCTTCTATCCCGATCTTGTTTGGGTGGATCAAGCTGTCCATCAAACCAAAAGACATGCTCACGATTATACCGCTCGCCATGCTGTACCCCATTCTGTTCTTTACCCTTCAGGCGTTTGGATTGGTGTATACCACTTCGTCTGAGGCGGGAATTATTCAAGCAACCGTTCCGATTTTTACTATGGTCATGGCGGCATTCTTTTTGGGAGAGTCTTCTACGTGGCTGCAAAAGCTGTCCACGCTTTTATCCGTCGGAGGTGTCGTGTACATTTTTGCAATGAAGGGGTTGGGTGTAAGCTCAGGCTCAGGGAGCAGTATCGGTACCATTCTCATCCTGTTATCTGCGTTTTCTTTGGCGGGGTATAGTGTTCTGGCGAGGAAAATGACAAAGTCCTTTCATTATATAGACATGACGTATATGGTGGCGTTACTCGGATTTTTGTTTTTTAACGGCTGGTCAGTCATTCGCCACAGTGCAGAGGGGACTTTATCGACCTATTTTGCTCCTTTCGCCAGTTCGACATTTATCATCTCGATTGTATTTTTGGGGATTCTGTCCTCGCTCATGACGTCCTTTATGACCAACTTTGCCTTGTCCAAGATGGAGGCATCCAAACTCAGCGTGTTTAACAATTTGTCTACGTTGGTTACGATCGTGGCAGGCGTTATCTTTTTGCAGGAACAACTGGCATACTACCATCTCATTGGCGCAGTGATGATTATTATCGGGGTGATTGGGACGAATTTCCTAGGGGCAAAATTAAAAAAACAGAAGCACACGCCTCAATCGAAATCTACATCTGTGTGAGAAAAAGAGAAAGGATACGCAACAGAGCGAATGTTTATTCATTGGCTCTGTTTGTTTTTGAGGAGGAATCGTTCGTGAAACTGTTTACAAATCGTATCATACACGATATAGTTACCTAGATTGTGAGTATAATGACATATGGTGAGATGACGGAATGAAAAAAATTATACATCTGGATTCGATTGAAAAGAGATTTGCAGATACTGTCGTCGTCCCCTCTTTTTCTCTCTCCATTGAAGAAGGGGAGTTTTTGACGTTACTCGGCCCCAGCGGCTGTGGGAAAACGACACTGCTGCGAATGATTGCTGGTTTTGAGCAGCCAACGACCGGGGAAATTTTCCTAGACGAAAAGCCCCTTAGCCATGTGCCACCGTATCAGCGCGATATGAACATGGTGTTCCAGCAATATGCTTTGTTTCCACACATGACCGTGGAGCAAAACATCCTGTTTGGCTTGAAAATGAAAAAAGTGAACACAGCTGAACAACAAAAGCGTTTGGAGGAAGTACTTCAGTACGTCCAACTGACAGAATTGCGGAAACGTACGCCAAAGCAGCTATCTGGCGGACAACAGCAGCGCGTAGCAATCGCACGGGCGATTATTAACAACCCACGCGTTCTGCTTCTGGACGAGCCATTAGGTGCTTTAGACTACCAATTGCGAAAAAGTTTGCAGCTTGAACTGAAAAACTTGCAGAAAAACCTAGGGATAACGTTCATTTACGTTACCCATGACCAAGAAGAAGCGATGGCGATGTCCGATCGAATCGCGGTCATGAACAAGGGACGAATTGAACAGATTGCTTCTCCAGCAGAGATTTACAACTCCCCGCAAACCTTGTTTGTGGCTACCTTTATTGGGGAAAACAACATTTTCCGGGAAAACGGAACGAATGCAGCGGTACGTCCGGAAAAGATCAAGTTGTACCCGGTTGACTCCGACAAGGACAAGCACAAGAAGCTGGGCACCATT
This sequence comes from Brevibacillus schisleri, assembly GCF_055685845.1. Lineage (NCBI taxonomy): Bacteria > Bacillati > Bacillota > Bacilli > Caryophanales > Paenibacillaceae > Brevibacillus > Brevibacillus schisleri. Next base: position 5,047,684 of record NZ_JBVNDM010000001.1, on the reverse strand, counting down.
GCTGACGCAGTGTTCCTCGGCAATTTGCGCAAGGTATTTATCCGCCTTGAGGGGCAGGATATGACCGTAATGGCACATCAGTACGCAGGTGACGGTCTGGACTGGCAGGTGGGAGATCAAGTGGCCATTGGCTGGGCACAGACGGACGAGGTGATCCTTCCTTGTTAAACAAGAAGCCGGTAAAACTGCTCGCGCTTCCCGCCCTTTTATGGATGGGTGCGCTTTTCGTCCTGCCTATGCTTATGATCGCCATACTGTCTTTCCTCAAAAGAGGCACGTACGGGCAAGTTGTCTATGAGTTTACCCTGAACAATTACATTCGTATTTTCGATCCGTTGTATGGCCAAATTTTTTGGGATACGTTGGTCGTAGCGGTTTTAACAACTGTATTTTCGATTTTGTGCGGCTATCCGTTGGCGTATTACATTTCACGGCTGGAAAAATCGACTCAGCAAATATGGCTGTTGCTCGTGATGATTCCGTTTTGGATCAATTTCTTGGTTCGTTCCTATGCGTGGGTAATCATCCTGCGTTCGCAAGGCGTAATCAATACGTTCCTGCAATCGCTGGGCATTATTTCGGAGCCGCTGCCACTTCTGTACAATTCGGGTTCTGTCCTGCTCGGGATGGTGTACACGCTTATGCCGTTCATGGTACTGCCGATTTATGTGTCACTGGAGCAGATGGATCGCCGCAAGCTGGAAGCAGCGTATGATCTGGGTGCAACACCTTGGAAGGCTTTCTGGCACGTGACTCTGCCAATGACCAAGACAGGTGTCGTCACTGGATCGATCCTCGTATTTGTTTCTTCCATCGGGATGTTCGTCGTTCCGGATGTCATGGGAGGAGCGAAATCGGCTCTGATCGGAAACGTCATTCAAAATCAATTTTTGTCTGCCCGTGACTGGCCGTTTGGTTCTGCCTTGTCCATCGTGCTGATGCTATTGTCCATGCTGTTGATTCTTCTTTATTTCCGCGCTACCAAAGCGAGCGAGACAAAGGAGGGATCAGCATGAAAACATTACGTCGAAACGCACTATCAGGATACTCATGGCTGATGCTGGTCTTTTTGTATCTGCCAATCTTGATCCTTGTCCTTTATTCGTTCAATGATTCACGGATCAACGCTACGTGGACTGGTTTTACGTGGAAGTGGTACGTTTCTTTGTTTGAAAACAGGCAGGTCATGCAAGCGCTGATGAACAGTTTGACGATTGGGGTTATCAGTAGCGTCATTGCAACGGTATTGGGTACGGCTGCTTCTCTGGCGGTTAAGCACTTTTCCCTGCGTTGGAGCAATATCTTCAACGGGTTAATGTACTTGCCGATCGTCATCCCGGAGATCATGATGGGGTTGGCTATGCTCGTGCTATTTAGTCAGGTACAGATGGAGCTGGGGAAAGTGACCCTGATCCTGGCGCATGTTACGTTTAGCATGCCCTATGTAATGGTTATTATTTCTGGACGTTTGGCTGATATGGGCAAAGAACTAGAAGAAGCGTCTCAAGATTTGGGAGCAACTCCATGGGAGACATTGCGCTATGTGACGCTGCCCCTGATCATGCCAGGGATCATCGCAGGCTTCCTGATGTCGTTTACCCTGTCGCTGGACGATTTCATTATTTCGTTCTTCGTGGCTGGTCCGAATTCGACTACATTGCCACTCTACATTTATGGGTTGGTAAAACGAGGCGTTTCGCCAGAAGTGAATGCACTCTCGACACTTTTGATCGTGAGCACCGTGCTGTTGGTTGTGGTGGCAGAGATTTTCCGCCGCAAAGACTCGAAAAATAATCAATCCATCTTTTAGAACCATCATGGAGTTTTCATAAGGCAATCCCATAACTGATTTGGAGGTTGAGAGGAAAAAATGAAACGTTTCAAGTCCTTGATGATCGGCGCTCTGACCGCCGTACTTGCGGTGACTGCTGTAGGCTGCTCATCGTCATCTGAGCAAGAGCAACAAGTATTGAATATTTACAGCTGGGCAGACAACTTCGACCCAGACGTCATCAAAGGTTTTGAGCAAAAATTCAACGTGAAGGTCAACTATGATGTATACGGCAGCAACGAAGAAATGCTGGCAAAAATTCAAGCAGGTGCATCTGGCTACGACCTGATTCAGCCTTCCGACTACATGGTAGGTACCATGATTCAACTGGGTCTCCTGGAAGAACTGAACAAAGCGAACATCCCGAACATGGGCAATATCGTGTCTACGTTCAAGACACCTCCTTTTGACAAAGAAAACAAGTATTCACTCGTATATACATGGGGAATTACCGGGATCGCTTACAACAAGAAATATGTAAAAGAAACCCCGACAAGCTGGAATGATCTGTGGAACGAAGCTTACAAGGGCCGTGTCATCATGCTGAATGACCCTCGTGAGGTTATGGGAATGGCATTGATCAAAAATGGCTTCTCCAATAGCACGACGAACAAAGAGGAACTGGAAAAGTCCTTTGCTGATTTGAAAAAAGTAGTACCGAATGTTGTTGCTTTTGATACAGACAACATCAAGCAAAAGATGATTGCGGAAGAAGCGTGGATCGGAACGGTTTGGTCCGGTGACGCGGCTTTCATTCACGCACAAAATCCAGATGTAGAGTACGTCATTCCAAAAGAGGGCGCAACGATCTGGGCAGACACGATGGCAATTCCAAAGGGCGCTAAGAACAAGGAAATGGCTGAGAAGTTCATCAATTACCTGATGGACCCAGAGGTCAGTGTGAAAAACTACGAGTCTATCGGTTACAGTAACCCGAACGAAAAAGCATACCCACTGCACAGTGAAGAATACCGTGCCAACAAGATGGTCTTCCTGGATACAGCAGACATTGCCCGTGCGGAGTGGCTGGTGGATGTAGGAGAAACCTTGCAGCAATACGACCGCTACTGGACTGAAATGAAGAGCGGCAGATAAATAGTGGTGAACGAACCGAGATGGAGCATTTCCGTCTCGGTTTTTTTGTTTTTATTTTGTCTGGGAGCCTACTCTTCGGCTTGAAAGGGGAATAGAGCGAGGGCATTGGAAAAATAATAAGGGGACACCATATATTGGGGCAAACATAAGATGACAACCAACATGATATCTGAATCCGTTAGCGAGACGCGAGAAAAATTATGGGATCACATGCGAAATCCGCGAATGGTGTTTCGTACCCTTTCTTGTGGAACCAATAGCTTGTTGCTAGCCTACCTACCCTATCTAGTCGATACGGTCATTCTTCAGCAGGTGTTGCTTCCTTATTTCGAAAGATTACCTGACGAAAAGATCGATCCTGATACGATTTTGGGGAATGTTCCTGTTGCTCATGTCACCAAAACCATGGATTACAGACAAGTCAGCGATTATCTGGTGAGGGGATGGGTTTACCTTCAAATCGAAGGAATAGCGTGCGGGATTCTTCTCTATGTAGCAAGAATACCGAGTCGTTCTTTGGGAGAGGCTCAGGTCGAAACCCAGATTTTCGGTCCTCAGGTTTCTTTTACAGAAGACTTGGAAACCAATTTAGGGGTTCTACAGGGATATCTTTCAACTGATTTGCTTACCAACGTAACTATTACGATTGGGAAACGTAGCTGGACGAATGTGGAAGTATGCTACATGGAGGAACTGGCGGCTCCTGAAAATGTTCAAACCTTCATTCAGCGTTTACGAGATCTAGATATAGACGGTGTGGTTGACAGCGGAAAATTGGTTCAACTGATTGATGACAATACGTTCTCTATTTTTCCACAGCTAATCCTGACAGAACGACCTGATCATGTAAGTGAAGCCCTGTTGGAAGGAAAGGTAGTCGTATTTGTCGAGGGGAGCCCGTTTGCTATCGTCGGTCCCAGTTCCTTCGTGGACTTTTTCAAGTCCAATGAAGATCTTTATATCCGGTGGCAAATGGCTTCCTTCATTCGATTGTTACGTTTCTCGGCCCTTTTTGTCTCTTTGTTTTTTACTGCTACTTACGTGGCTGCACTTACGTTCCATTATGAAATGATTCCATCTGCTCTCCTTGTATCGCTCGTAAAGTCTCGTTCCAAGGTACCTTTTCCCCCCTTGTTTGAAGCTTTGCTGCTTGAGATGATTATTGAATTCTTGCGGGAGGCTGGTGCGAGACTTCCTTTTAAAGTTGGGCAAACGATAGGGATCGTCGGCGGTATCGTAATTGGACAGGCAGCGGTTGCAGCAGGTTTTACCAGTAACATATTGATCATGATTGTGGCGCTCAGTGCATTAGCTTCCTTTACTTTTCCTTCCTACATGATGAGTACGGCAGTCCGAATCCTCCGCTTTCCGATTATCGTGTTAGCTGGGATTTGGGGAGGGTTTGGTATTATGCTAGGTGCGTCTTTTCTCTTGATACACATCCTGCGTCAATCAAGTCTGGGACGTCCGTTTTTTCTTCCCTTTTTTCCTTTTCGCTTGCAGGATATTAAAAACAGTCTGATCCGGTTTCCTTTTTACTCTCTCGGCAAGCGTCCGGCTATGACACGTTCTCCTGACGATACCCGTGTGCCTGATGAGGCCGGGAAAAAAAGACCAGTTCAGTAGTTAGGTGTTGAATGAGAATGTCAATGTCACGGTCCACTTTTCGTCGAAATACCCACATGGCTATCAGCGTATCGCTTGCGTTATTTATGGTTCATAGCAATCAGGTTGGAATCGGCATAGCGGGCGTACAACGCTTTATTTATGATAGGGTGCAGCAAGACGCCTGGATTTCGGTCATTATAGCAGGCATTATGACCCATATAGCAGCATGGTTCATGCTAAAAATCTTAGCGAAATACAAAGACATGGATTTGTATGACATTCATCAAACGGTATTTGGAAAATGGCCTGCACGCGTTCTTAATTTCATCTTTATCGTATATATCATGGGCTCTGCCTTAACGATCTTGAGAGGGTACATCGAGATCATTCAGTCATGGATGTTTCCAGGAGTGCCTTCCTGGATATTAAATGCCTCCTTGCTTTGCCTGGCCATTTATGGAGTGACGGGTGGTATTCGGGTGCTGGCTGGCATTAGCTTTTTTTCTGTCGGGTTGACGCTTTGGCAGTTACTGCTCTTGGTTTACCCCATGCAATACGCCGATTTTCATTTATTGCAGCCAGTCTTTCATCATGATCTTGTAGAGCTTATGGACGGTGCGAAGAAGATGTCTTTTTCCATCATCGGATTTGAGATTATTTTGTTCATCTATCCGTTTGTGAAGGAAAAGGAAATGCTACCGCGATATGTACATGGTGGCCTGTTCATGACCACCTTCTTGTATGTGGCAGTCATGCTGGTTACACTCTTGTACTTTCAAGGGGAACAGCTTCAGCATCTTATCTGGGCAACGCTAATGATGATGAAAATTGTAGAGTTTCCGTTTTTGGAGCGTTTTGAGTTTGTGTCCATCTCACTGTGGATGCTCATCATGCTGGATAATTTGCTGATGAACCTGTGGGTAGCCATGCGGGGGGTTCACCATATTAGTGGGGTCAAGGAGAGAATGGCCCTTATCGGGATTGTTGGTGTTATGTTTTTTGCAAGCAATTTTTTGGAAACACGCCAGTCGATTAATCTCATCACGGATATTTTCGGTGGAGTAGGTTTCTATATCATTTTTATTTATCCGATCGTGCTTTATATAGTGATTCGGCTGTTTCGGAAGGGAGCGGTCCGGACATGAAAAGGTTACGTTTGCTTGTTCACTATTTATTAGTGGTCGTGTTATTGAACGGCTGTGGGGAGCAACATGTATTAGAAAAGTTGGGACTGGCGGTTGCAGTGGGGTACGATCTTAGTAAAGACGGAAAGCTGTTAGGTACCACGGTGTTTTATCAAATTGATCCGGAGGCACGTGAGTTGGTCACTGTGATTTCTGGCACAGCCCATACAAGCAAAGGACTTACCGTTGCACAGAACAGGGAGTCTTCCAAAAAAATTGTAGGCGGTCAAATTCGCGTCGTGGTCTACCACGATGAGTTAGCACGTAAAGGAATCCTGTCTCTTGTGGAAAACTTAACGCGTGATGCCTCCATTGGAAGCAATGTCTATTTAACGGTAGCCAAAGGAAGAGCGTATGATATTTTGACACATCGCTACCCCGAGAACAGCAACATTGGAATTTACCTCTATCAAGCCATACGACAGAACGTCGAAGGAGAGAATATGATCTCCTCGAAACTTCATGAGTTCATGAAAGATTATTATGCAATGGGGAAAGATCCCGTGATGCCTTATATCGAAAGAGTAAAGAACGAATTGCATATTAATCAAATTGGTCTGTTTCGAGATCAAAAACTGGTGGCAGAGATTACAACAAGAGAAGGGTTTTTCCTCAAGATATTACGTGAGCGTTACAATAAGGGGGAATTGGAAATAAACATTTCCCTCGATAAAAAGCGTCTTTTTACTGTCATTGAACATATCTCAAGCAAAAAGCAAATTAAAGTACTGGATTTGGAGAAACCCAGATTTTCTGTGAAAGTCAAGATGACAGCGCAGATTCAGGAAATGGCTGAAAAGATTGATTTATCAAAGCCTGAGCAGTTGAAAAAGGTACAAAAAGCAATCGAACTGGCTGTGAAAAAAGAGACGGAACAATTACTGGAAAAGTTAAGAAAACACGATGTAGACCCGGTAGGATTTGGGGAAATCTACAATATAGCCATTCAAAAGAGCGGGAAAAAGAAATTGAGTAAAGATGAATGTCGGGAAATCATGAAAAAGGCGAAATATGAGGTGGATGTCGAGATCAAGATTTTACGTACAGGCGTCATTGGGTAATCGGAACAAAAATAAATAGACAAGCTACAACCCCGGGTGAGATAGTGAGGGGGAGGTGAGAAAAAATGGAAAACAGGCAGTCTGTACAAACCGGCTTTCTCGAAACAAATGGCGCACGCATTTACTATGAAGTAGCAGGGGAAGGCGAACCGCTCTTATTGATCCACGGCTTCAATCTGGATACAAGGCTATGGGATGCCCAGCTGCAAGCATTTGCACAGACGTATAAGGTCGTTCGCTTTGATATCCGCGGGTTCGGTAAAACACTGGCGACTGACGTTCCTTATACCTTGTATGACGATGTGAAAGCAGTTCTGCAAGGGCTTGGTATCGAAAAAGCGCATGTGGCTGGGCTTTCGTTTGGGGGAATGGTCGCGCAGGAGTTCGCCCTTGCTTATCCGCAGATGGTGAGCAGCTTGATTCTGGTTGCGTCCGGCTTGTTTGTCCACCCAAGAAGTGAACAAAGGCTGCACGATGTAGAACGCTTTAATCAAGTATGTCAGCGTGGCACGACAGAGGAAGCGTTGGAAATGACGGCACAAATGTGGTTTGACGGTCCTGGTCAGCCAGTAAATGAGCAAGCTCGCGAAGCGCGTAACCGCTTTAAAGAAATAAACAGACACGCCTTTTCACTGCCGGAGTTTGGAGTTGGATTGGAAACTTTATCCCCATCACCAATCGAGCGCTTGGAAGAAATCAAAGCCCCGACACTCGTTATTGCAGGAGGGCGGGATTATCCTGATTTTTTACAGATCGCCGATGTGTTAGGTGAGCGGATTACAGGCGCAAAAAAAGTCATCCTGCCTGATTCAGCGCATATCCCACCGATGGATCAACCAGAAGTATTCAACAAGCTTGTCCTGGAATTTCTCGCACAAAACATTGTAAAATCATCCTAATACAGTTTAAAAAGGCACGGATCGGACAGAATTTCCGTTCATGCCTTTTTTTGTTTTCAACACTTTGCCACAACAGATAGCCCGATGGAGCCATATAGAGTCTCGTACTAATCTGATAGGATTAAGGACGAAATAAGGAAGCAGGTGACAGGGTGACATACAACATCAGACAATATACGGTTATGTTTTTGCTCGCCTTCTTACTTGTACTGACAACGGGTATGACAACTGCTTACGCCCACGCTGGCTTAATGAGCAGCTCCCCACAAGATGGTGAGGTACTGAAGGCGAATCCAGGACAAATATCTGCGCGGTTTACCGAAACTTTGGAGCCGGATCTTGTTAACGTGCGTTTATTTGATTGGAATGGCAAGGAAATAAAACTGGAGCGGCCGACATTGCAGCCGGGTGATGCCTCACAGTTGAATGCGAATTTGCCGAGCGATTTGGCTGAGGGGACTTATTCGGTTATCGTGACGGTCGTTTCCGAGGACGGGCATCCGATCTCAGAGAAGCTCACGTTTTCCATCGGACAAAAAAGTGCAGTGGTGGTTCCCCCAAATGAGCAAAAAGCAGATTCAAGCTACTTGATCATGTACCGCTATTTGGCGCAAGGAATTATTCTCGTCGGTGGCGGGTTGTACCTGGTAGCGTGGGCAGCACAGCGTCATGGTTTGCCTTCGCTTGCCCAGCTCATCGGGATTGGCAGACAAATCGGCTGGAGTTTGGCGATCATTGGACTTATATTTTTGTGGTTCCTGTACGACGAATCGTTAACCACTGTATCACTCACGCAAGCACTGTGGCAGATGGACGGGAACTTGCTCAGTCAGTCTCCATTTGCGATCATGCTGCTGGCGTCCTTTGCCCTATTGTTATTGATTGCGATCCCCAATATGGTGTCTGGCTGGTATGTGGGAATTTGGGTTCTATTGATCTGCGCGCAAGCTTTTGGCGGTCATGCATGGGGCATTGCTCCTGTCTGGCTGTCCATTTTGCTGAGACTGTTGCATGTTTTGACGGTCGCTGTGTGGATGGGGGCACTTGTCTACTTGTTACTTACAGTCAAAGCGGTTGAACGAGGACAGGAGTCGTTCAAGAAGTTCTTTTTGCAGACAGTTGCGGTGGCGGCAGTGCTTGCCGTCGTGACGGGCGTTGTCATGCTCATCGTGCAGACGGATGTCATGAATATTATCCAGAGTGCAACAGCATGGAGTTATCTGTTATACGGAAAAATAGCAAGTGTCTGCCTCATGCTTCTTCTGGCCTTTAGGCAAACCAGACGCTGGCGGACGAAAAATTCCTTGAAGCCCGCTTACTTGCGTTGGGAGATTGTATTCGGGATTATCGCTATTCTGGCCGGACTTTGGATGAGCCAAATCAACTACCCGACTGCGACGACAAATAATCAAGCCGTAATTCAAACAGATTCCAACTAGGGAGGATTTATCTGATGAAAATGAAAAAATGGATGAGTAGTGTACTGGTAGCAGGTGCAGTTTTGACGTTGGCGACAGCAGCACAAGCACATGTGAACGTCTATCCGAAAGAGACTACTACAGGCTCCTATGAAAAATACACCGTGCGTGTCCCAGTTGAAAAAGACGTCAACACGACAAAAGTAAAGGTGGAATTCCCGGCTGGTGTGAAGGTAAATTCCGTGCAACCGATTCCGGGCTGGTCCTACGAGTTCGAGAAAGATAAAGACGGTGTGAACACAGCACTTGTGTGGACAGCCACAGAAGGCGGAATCAAGGCGCATGAGTTCCAAGAGTTCACGTTTGTCGGGGCAAACCCAAAAGAAGAGGGCCAATTGGCTTGGAAGGCTTATCAGACCTATGCAAATGGCGAGGTTGTGGAATGGACAGGGGACAAGGATTCCAACACGCCAGCGTCTGTCACTACCATTAAGGCTGGTGTAGGCGAAGCAGGGCATGAGCATGGACAAGAACAAAAGCCGACAACCGCTCCTGCTGGAGAAGCGGCTGGTGCAGGCAGCAACAATACCTTGCCATTGGTACTTTCTGGTTTGGCGTTGCTGATCTCTATCGTTGGCCTGTTTAGAAAAAAAGCGTAAGTACTTCCTAATGAAGCTGTGCAGTGTGTCCAATCATGCTGCACGGCTTTTTCCATTGTGTGGCAATTAAAAACATTCTATAATAGCTGTAATTACTTTCGGAGGTGTATATCACATGTTAAAAACACTATTCAGAGCAAGCAAGTACACGGAAGGAAAAATACGAACGGCAGCATGACGCGGACGCATTTTGCACAGTAGAGGATTGTAGAGGTACGATCAGTATGTGAAAACGGAACGCGTCATCTGCCTAAAAAAAGGTGGATACTGCTTCCATGTTCATGAATGCGACAAAAGTATATATGATCAAAAGTTTTTTGACCTCCCTGGCCAATACGACCATGTTCACGACCTATGCGCTTTACTACATTGTGACACTGGGCTTTAATCCGTTTGAATTGCTAGTGATCGGGACGGTATTGGAGTTATCCGTGTTGGTGCTTGAAGGGATAACGGGAGTAGTGGCGGATACGTACAGTCGCCGTCGCTCCGTCATTCTCGGGATGTTTTTTCTAGGAATCGGATTTGCGATGCAGGGGATCGTTCCCGCGCTTGATGCTTGGGTACCGATGATTTCTGTCTTCGGTTTGGTGCTGTTTTCGCAAGTCGTCAGTGGTCTTGGGTATACATTTATTAGTGGAGCGGATACTGCATGGATTGTGGATGAGGTCGGGGAAGAGAAGATCGGTACGATTTTCATGAAGGCCAAGCGCTACTCCTTGTTTGGGAATCTGCTCGGGATTGCACTTAGTGTGGCATTGGCAACACTCGCTCCTAATTTACCTTTCCTCATAGGTGGCCTCATGTATCTGGGGCTTGGTGTCTTTCTGATTCTGTTCATGAAGGAGACCGGATTTATTCCTCGTGAACGTGAGCAAGGTGCTTCCCACGTGAAGGAAATGATTCAGACGTGGACTTCGGGTGCCAAAGTGATTCGCAGTCAGCCGATTCTCATGCTGATCTTGTTCGTGACGCTATTTACGGGTGCAGCCTCAGAAGGGTATGACCGTTTGTGGGAAGCGCATTTGATCGCAGAAATTGGTTTTCCAGAGCTCGCTGCTATTTCGATGCCCATGTGGTTCGGGATCATTGCCGCACTCGCAAGCTTGCTCAGCCTCATCGTAGTAGGCGTTGTGGAAAAAAGGCTGGATGTGAACAATGAGCGGGTTGTCCTTGTAGGCATGTTCACGTTGACGGGGCTCAAAATTGCAGTAATGATAGCTTTTGCCTTTTCTCCTAGCTTTAGCTGGGCATTAGTTGCATTGCTGTTGATCGGTGTGATCCAGTCATTGAGCAGTCCGCTGTATGATACGTGGCTGAATGTAAACATTGAAAGCAATGTGCGAGCGACGGTTTTGTCGATGATGGGCCAGTCCAATGCTCTGGGACAAACGGCAGGTGGTCCGGCTGTCGGATGGATTGGGACGCGTTTTTCGATTCGCGCTTCGCTCGTTGCGGCGGCGATCTTGTTGGCACCGATTCTGATTGTGTTCGGACGTGCGCTTAGAAGGCGCTGATTCACATACACAGTGTAACAAGCAAAAGGCATGTGTCCATTTTTTAGGGCGCATGCTTTTTTGTTGAGGCAATCGTTGGTTTTTGCAATCAAAACTTGCGAACAAACGTTCTCTTTTGGTATGATGATCTCAACAATAAGAAGACACATTTTGTGGTGGTGACAGCCTGATGATTCAGGAGTTGAGAAGGTACGCAGCGAGGCAGCAAGCAGTGGAGATCATCTATTTGAAGAAGGATGGAGAGGCTAGCAGGCGTACGATTCGTGTGGTTCATATCGATGGGAACAAAGGGAGCTTGAAAGCATACTGTTATAGGAGAAAGGCGTATCGTGTATTTGTGTTGGAAAACATTTTGGCGATCGCACCTGCGTCAGGGTATTTTGCCGGATAAAAAGGAATCATCCTCCATGCCCCCAGCCTATTCCAGTCATACTATGTTATACTAAATAGGTAAACAACTTCAAAAAAGAGGAAGGGCGGGGACAACAATGGAGTTCTTCATTGTCATCGTCATCATGTTCTTGATCGTAGTATTTGTCTTAGCGTCCAAAGCTGCAAAAGGCGGAAGTGGGCGCTCTCATTCCTCTTCAGACAGCGGGGGCGGAGCCTTCTATGTAGACAGCTCTCACAATCACCATCATCGAAGTCACGATTCAAATGATCGTTGGGATAGCTATGACAGCGGAAGCGATAGCGGTAGTGGTGGAGACAGCGGAGGCGGCGGCGGGGGAGATTGACGCTGTTGCATTTTGTTTCATTATGGTACAATAATTGGGAAATATGATTCCAAACCTGAATGGTAGGTTTGCTAAAGGAGAGATGTTTTATGGTAGCCATCAATTTTGTTCAGAGTGTCGTAGTCGGGGTCACGGGAATCCTCCTTTCAAGCGAACAGTAATATCGTTCACCAAATGAGGATTCGACTGTGACTGGTTCTGGCTGATAGCCATATATCTAACCAATTGCAGGGGGAATCCGCAGTGAATCAAACAACCAATCAACAAGTATTGCAATCTATGGGCTGGAATGAGTATTTTGCTAATCATTTTACCCCTTATGCTGAGCAAGGCTTCAGTGTGGGACGTATCACACTTGAACATAAACGCATTTATCGTCTGTGGAGTGAGCATGGCGAGCTCCTAGGCGAGGTAACAGGTAAGCTTCGTTATGAGGCAACCGGACGAGAAGATTTTCCGGCTGTCGGGGACTGGGTAGTGATCAGTGCCCGCCCAGAGGAAATGAAAGCCTCGATCCACGGACTTCTTCCACGTAAAAGCAAGTTTTCCCGCAAGGTAGCTGGGGATACAGTGGAAGAGCAGATTGTGGCTGCGAACGTCGATACGGTTTTCCTCGTGAATTCCTTAAATAATGATTTAAATTTGCGCAGGATTGAACGTTATCTCATTCTTGCGTGGGAAAGTGGAGCCAATCCGGTGATTGTGCTTTCCAAAGCAGATTTGTGTGACGATCTGGATGCATGTATGGCAGAGATAGAATCAGTCGCGATCGGAGTGCCTGTTCATGTAGTCAGTGCTGAGCAGGGAGAAGGACTGGATCAGCTCGCACCGTATCTGGGCGAGGGCCAGACGATTGCCTTGATGGGTTCCTCTGGTGTTGGCAAATCCACGTTGATCAATAAATTGAGCGGAGCGGAGATGCAAAAAGTCAGTGGCGTGCGTGAAGGGGATGACCGTGGCCGCCATACGACGACTCATCGCGAACTGTTCCGATTGCCGAGTGGTGCTCTCATGATCGATACACCGGGCATGAGGGAACTCCAGCTCTGGGAGGCAGATGAGGGCTTCCGCGGTGCCTTTGACGATATCGAGTCCATTGCGGAAACATGCCGTTTCAACGATTGCAAGCATATGCGCGAGCCCGGCTGTGCTGTTCAAGCTGCCATCAATGATGGATCATTGGAAAAGGCACGCTTTGACAGTTACCTAAAGCTCCAACGCGAATTGGCACATCTGGCACGCAAAGAAGACGCAAGGCTTGCTGCTGCTGAAAGGGATAAATGGAAGAAGCTCAACGTTCAAATGCGGGAGAAAAAACCAAAAAGATAAGTACGTGAGCCCTTGAGAAATCAGGGCTCTTTCCTTTAGTTGGGCAAGTAAGCGCTTCCTTTTCCTTTCAGAAATTAACGCTTGCTCACAACGCTGGAGTTATGATAGATTTGGTCAATACTCGTTATTACACTTCGAAAAAGATAGGTAGCTCGTATAATTTTGGGAATAAGGCCCAACCGTTTCTACCAGGTGACCGTAAATCACCTGACTACGAGTGAAAGTGCGTCTAGGGTTCCGTCTCTTTCTTTCCTATTTCAATCATAGGGTTGAAAGAAAGCTGGTCCGAGTGGCGCAGGCACGAATGATGTGTCACACCTAAGGGATAAAAGCCCAGAGGGACAGTTTCACTTGGCGTTGGTTCGTTACGTAGCCCGCTTGTGACACTGTCCACTCTGGGCTTTCTATATTTCAGCAGGCCGCAAGTAAAAATGGCCGGAACCATATCTGAGGAGGAAGAATTGATGAAAGAATTACAAGAGCGCATCGTACAGGATGGCAAGGTACTGTCGGCATCCGTTTTGAAGGTGGATGCGTTTTTGAACCACCAGGTAGATTCGCAATTGACGATGAAGATCGGGCAACGCTTTGCCGAGTTGTTCGCTGGTGAAAACATTACAAAAGTCGTGACGATTGAGGCAAGTGGAATTCATTTTGCTATGGCAACTTCCTTTGCTTTGGGTGTTCCCTTTATTTATGCGAAAAAGAAAAAAGCTGTCACGCTGACAGAGGAAGTATATTCTGCTCCAGTTCATTCCTTTACCCGTCAGGAAACGTATCAAATCAGTGTTTCCCGTCAGTATTTGTCCAAAGAAGACCGCGTATTGATTGTCGATGATTTCTTGGCTACGGGAGCTGCTCTGGTAGGGGTTACGAATATTGTCAAAGATGCCGGTGCTCATCTCGTAGGAGTTGGCGCTGTTATTGAAAAAAGCTTCCAGGAGGGCCGCGGTCTCTTGGAGCAAGCTGGCGTACGAATCGAATCATTGGCACGTATTGAATCGATGTCACCAGAAGGCATTCATTTTATTGAAGAAGAGCCTGCTCGCGTATAATCAAAAAATCAATAGGAGGTAAGGGTTCATTCATGCTAGCCAAACATAAAATTGTTACTTTGGGCTTACAGCACATTCTTGCCATGTATGCAGGAGCCGTCGTCGTACCGTTGATTATCGGTGGTGCTTTGAATCTGACTCCTACGCAAATCGCTTATTTGATTGCTGCTGACCTTTTCACATGCGGAATCGCGACGCTCTTGCAAGTCCTTGGCACACGTTATACGGGGATTCGCCTTCCTGTTGTGCTAGGCTGTACGTTTACAGCAGTAGGACCGATCATTGCGATTGCTTCTACGAGTAATCTAGCGACCGCTTACGGTGCCATCATCATATCGGGTATATTCGTTGTCTTGGCAGCCCCACTGTTTGGCAAGTTGCTACGCTTTTTCCCAACCGTGGTACAAGGTTCAGTTGTTACGATCATTGGATTGTCACTCATTCCCGTTGCGATGAACAACGCGGCTGGCGGACAAGGCATGCCGGACTTTGGACAACCGCACAATTTGCTTTTGGCTTTAGGAACGTTGGTTATCATTTTGCTTATTAATCGTTTCTTTACCGGATTTATTCGTGCAATTTCTGTTCTGCTCGGCTTGATTGTCGGTACGGCTGTCGCTTACACGATGGGGATGGTCAGCTTCGCGAATGTTGCGGAAGCCTCTTGGTTTAGCGTGGTTGAACCGTTTTACTTCGGTACACCACAGTTCAGCATTGTGGCGATCGTTACCATGATTCTCGTCAACATCATTAGCATGGCTGAGTCCACTGGTGTTTACTTTGCACTCGGTAAAGTGACCAATACAAAAGTGACGGATCAAGATGTTGTCAAAGGATTGCGCGGAGAAGGGGTCGCAATCGTACTCGGTGGCATTTTCAACGCATTCCCTTACACGGCTTTTTCACAAAACGTCGGTTTGGTTTCCTTGACTGGCATTAAATCACGCGATGTGATGATTGGTGCCGGTGGAATCCTGGTCGTTCTCGGATTACTGCCAAAGCTGGCTGCTTTGACAACGGTCATTCCTAACGCGGTATTGGGTGGGGCGATGATCGCTATGTTCGGGATGGTTGTTGCATCAGGTATCAATATTCTTTCGCAGGTTGACCTGAGCAAAAACGAAAATCTGCTGATCGCTGCTTGCAGTATCGCTGTTGGACTAGGCTCCGCTGCGGTTCCGACGATGTTTGATCAATTACCTACGTTGGCAAAAATGATGCTGCAAAATGGTATCGTGACAGGTTCTTTGACGGCAGTCATCTTGAATATCTTGCTTGTTCATACGAATAAAAAAGCATCTCAGACTGCTCCGGCAAATGTAACTGTTTCGGAAGCGTCTTAACATTAGCAGATCATGAACCGTCGTTTCCTGGTTAGACAGTAGGTGGCGGTTTTTTCTATTATGAGGCTGCGGTGGGGAGAAGAATATTTCCAGTCTAGGCTCAGTGCTCCGTCCCGCTGAGGGTGGGACTGTCCGCTCCGAAGGGATTCGCGGGGAAACGCAAAAGTGGTAGCCGCTTCGTAGCACGGGCACGGTTGCGTTTCTGTTGCCCGCGAATCCCTTCTCCGCTAAGTAGGACTCCACAAGTCGCTACGTCTGGAAATATTCTTCTCTGTCGTAACTGATTACATTCTTCCATCTTTTTAGGCATTAAAAAATCGGATCAAACGAAAAGCTCGTAGAGGAAACAGGAGAAAACAGCGAAGATCTTAGGGACACCGCCCGAGGCGCAATGAAAAAAAGAGAAACAAGCCCTTAGCGTCCACCTCTGAGACGCTCCCAGAATGGACAACTTTGGACGCGGGTTTCGCTTTTTTTCATGGAGCCGGACAGTCAATCCCCCAGCGGGTGGCCCTAGAATCTGAGTGTTTTCTCCTGTTTCCTCCCCGGCACTACAGCAACGTACTTGAGTTTCTATGTATGTGGCTGCGGTGGGGAGAAGAATATTTCCAGTCTAGGCTCAGTGCTCCGTCCTGCTGAGGGTGGGACTGTCCGCTCCGAAGGAATTCGCGGGGAAACGCAAAAGTGGTAGCCGCTACGCCGCACGGGCACGGTTGCGTTTCTGTTGCCCGCGAATCCCTTCTCCGCTAAGTAGGACTCCACAAGTCGCTACGTCTGGAAATATTCTTCTCTGTCGTAACTGATCACATTCTTCAATCTTTTAAGTCGTTAAAAGATCGGTAAACACGAAAAGTTCGTAGAGGAAACAGGAGAAAAAAGCGAAGATCTTAGGGACACCGACCGAGGCGCAATGAAAAAAAGAGAAACAAGCCCTTAGCGTCCACCTCTGAGACACCCCCCTGAATGGACGACTTTGGACGCGGGTTTCGCTTTTTTTCATGGAGCCGGGCAGTCAATCCCTCAGCGGGTGGCCCTAGAATCTGAGTGTTTTCTCCTGTTTCCTCCCCGGCACTACAGCAACGTACTTGAGTTTCTATGTATGTGGCTGCGGTGGGGAGAAGAATATTTCCAGTCTAGGCTCAGTGCTCCGTCCTGCTGAGGGTGGGACTGTCCGCTCCGAAGGAATTCGCGGGGAAACGCAAAAGTGGTAGCCGCTACGCCGCACGGGCACGGTTGCGTTTCTGTTGCCCGCGAATCCCTTCTCCGCTAAGTAGGACTCCACAAGTCGCTACGTCTGGAAATATTCTTCTCTGGCGTAACTGACTACATTCTTCATTCTTTTAAGATTTTTAAAACTCGTTATAGCATGGAAAGCTCGTAGAGGAAACAGGAGAAAACAGCGAAGATCTTAGGGACGCCGACCGAGGCGCAATGAAAAAAAGAGAAACAAGCCCTTAGCGTCCACCTCTGAGACACCCCCTGAATGGACGACTTTGGACGCGGGTTTCGCTTTTTTTCATGGAGCCGGGCAGTCAATCCCCCAGCGGGTGGCCCTAGAATCTGAGTGTTTTCTCCTGTTTCCTCCCCGGCACTACAGCTGGAATAACGTACTTTTTCAAATACGCAAAAAAGGCTTCCCCGCAATGACAAGCGTCCAACAGTGCTGGCCAAGTTTTACATACGATGACCATGTAAAACAAACTACCGCCAGAAAGGAAGGGGTGCCATGGCAACCTTTCAGGAAGCGCTCCTGGCCAAGAAGCATTTGGTCAAAAGGTGGAAGCGGATGCCGGGCGTAATTGGCATCGGGATTGGCTACGCAAACGGTAAAAACAAAAAAGGCGGCGCCTGCATTGTGATGTATACCGTCAATGCAAGTGCCGCCGTGAAGAAGAGCTGCCCGAGTTGCGTCCTTGTCAAAAGACAGGTGGCGACAGCCCATGTATCGGTTCCTGTTCGAACCGTAACCTCTGGACGGTGCCATTGTCATCCTGCTGTACGTCCTTCTGCAACGAATTATCGCAGCAGAATCAGACCTGTGATCGCTGGATATAGCATCGGCTATCCAGGGGCATCCGGAACGGCTGGGTTAATCGTTGCCCGAGGAGGCCAACGGTTTGTGTTGAGCAACAATCACGTCCTGAATCGTAACAATACGAGCGGCTATACCGAGACAATCCAGCCAGGTGGAGCCGACGGTGGTCGTTCGGGAAGAGATCGAATCGGACGCTTGTATCGGTATGTTCGACTTCGGAGAAATGCAGGTAATCGAATGGATGCAGCCCTTAGCATCCCTACTTCCAATCGACTCCTTGCCCCTCGTTATGCAACCGTGGGCAGAGTACCAGGCGTGATTCGCTCGTATGGTATCGGGCGCAGATTGAAAAAGGTGGGCCGTTCATCGGGGCTGGCATGGGGAACGGTCGAATCGATCCACACCGATATTGATGTCAGTTACGGGAACTACGGAGGACTGGGGACCATTCGTTTTCAGAACCAGACGGTCATCAGAAGTACGGTTCCCATCTCCTTGCCGGGAGATTCCGGCTCCGTTTGGCTGACTGCGGGCAATTACGCGGCGGCTGTGAATTTTGCTGGTTCAGCCAATGGGAGGCTCTCCATTTCGTATCCGGTTGTCTGGGCATTGCAAGCGTTTGGTGTTGGGATAGCAAGAGCAACAGGGAGGGCCAGCACGTCAATTGCCAAAGCAAAAAGGGTCGGGCGAACTAACACCCGTACTAGACCGCTATCTCCCGCAGAGTTAAATCGTGTCCAAACAAAAAAAGCTGCCTCCAAAAGGCAGCCGGGCAAGCGAAAGAAAAGTAGATAATAGCATTAGGATACTTCTTTGGCGAGCTGATCCAGTACGTTGAGAATGCGTTGTGAGATATCTTCTAGCGTATCAAACGTAGCTTCTGCTTCCTCTAATTTTCCTTGCTTGACGAGGTGGTAAATCCGCCGAACCGTTTCGTGGAACTGGCGATGAGGCGCTTCTAGTTGCTTGAAAGAGGGCAAGGTGCTCAAGGATGGATTGTTCAGGGCCTCGTCATACCAAATCCCCAAGCGGCATTGATGATGGTCCACGAGTTCTTTTTCATCAATGTGGTGATACCCAAGCATGAAGTTGTACAGCCACCATTTCCATAAGAGATGGTCGGTTTTGACGATTCGCAAGTAATGCTTGGTCTTAAAGTGGCTCGTTTGTGTGATGCTCAGCTTGTGTAGGCTGTTAATGCCAGCCCCAACATTATAGACGTTTTTACCTACATTCGAGACGTGCGAAGCGACCTGCTCCATATTCGTCAGGACTTGGGATATGCGCATGGAAATGTCATCTGTGGCAGCAGACTGCTCTTGTGCCAATGCGGCGATGTGTCCGGTGGAATGCCCGACAGTCTCAATATTTTGCACAATATCTCCTAATATCCCAATGGCATCGCGTGTCTGAATCACTTTATCGTTAAAATGGTCGCTCATGAGAGTGGCCGTTTCTTTTACTTGGACAGCTTCATTCTGAACATTGTTGATTGTCACAGTAATGCTTTGAACGGATTGCTTGGTCTGCTCGGCGAGCTTTCGTACTTCATCTGCCACGATAGCAAAGCCTCGCCCGTGTTCGTTGGCACGCGCTGCCTCAATCGACGCATTCAATGCAAGAAGATTGGTTTGATCGGCAATATTGCGGATGACTTGGACGACCTGAGAAACTTCTGCAATGGATGTCATTAATTGCGACGTTTTTGCTTGCATTTCTTGGAATTCATCTGCCATGGTAAGAAAGCTGGTTAATGAATCTTGGATAATATCCTTGCCCATCGTCGCTTGCTCGATTGTCGTGGAAGCACTCTCTGCGACAGAGACGGCTGATTGAGCCACTTTTTGCACAGACTCGCTTAGCTGCTCAGCAGCAGATCCCACATTGCCAGCTTCCTCAGTCGTATCCTCAAGCGTGTCCAGCACATGCTTGAATTTATCCATCTGAATCACTAATTCCAGAACTTCGCCCAGGCGATCAATGACTTTGTAATCATTGTCCTCCTGATACGATTGGAGGACGATTTGCGAATCAAGCGTGATGATCTTCAGGAGCGCCAACAGGACAGAAGATAATTCCTGGGGACGTTTTGAATAGGTATTGACGATAGCGGGAATCAAATATTCATAAACCCGCAAATAAGAGCCCGTATACCATTCTGGCGCAAGTCCAATTTTGCTATGGACCTCTCCGATTTTCTTACGCCCGGCTACATAGGCGTCGTCTAGCTTGGCATGTGGAAGCGATTGCAAATAGTGACGAAAGGATACGGCCAATCGATCAACCGTCGTATGCATTTCGATGATCTGCATAAGATTGGAGTATTGGTGAAGCATGTGGTAATGACGCTCTGTAATGGCCTCTAGGTGTTCTGTTAGGAGTGGTTCAATTTGTTTCAGCCGATCAAGGTCTGTTTGATTCATTTGCAAAAAATGAACTTTTCCCTGTAGCTGATCGGGCATTTGGACATCGCTTTTTTGAATTGAGGTGGTAACGGTTTGAGCGCCACGCTTACCAAACATAAAATCCCTCCATATTTTTACGGAAAACGGGCCTATTCATCAAAAGAATAGGCCATAAGTGCTTTTTAGATTATAGCATTCATGAATGGAGTTGAATCTTTGGAACTATTGTGATTTTGTGAAAAGTATATTAAAAAATGGGCAACGTCATCCATTATTCAAAAAAGGTCATGTGATGCTTTTCGTCCCGGTAATAGGCGAGGCGGTCCTGGAGAGTGCCTGTATGTAATTCGAACTTATGCCCATCAGGGTCGGTGAAATAAATGGAGCGCTTATCCCGCTCTGAGCGATCCCGTCCATGCAAAATGGTAACGCCATGCTTTTCCAAGTGAGCATACCACTCATCAAATGACTCTTCTGTAATAGTGAAGGCCATGTGTGTATAGGAGTGAGCAATTTCATTGCGTGGGATGTCGGGCTCCTCATTCAGCGCCAACCAGTAGCCATTTAAGTCAAAGTAAGCCAGCTTGCGACCTCGTACAAGTGGTTTGGCATGCAGGACATCCCGGTAAAAACAAAAAGATTTCTCCAGATCTGAGACAGAGAAAAGCAAATGATTTAATCCTTGAAGTTGCGGCAATATGTCCCCCACCTTTTTAGCAATCATCTAATTACTATTGTATGGGGAAAACAGGCAAACCACCAGTCCAATCCGGGTCTGCCTGCCATCTGGTTAGGATTGACTTTGTTGAGCTTGCGCTTGGGTTTGCAGCGTTGATTGGACTTGGGACACCATCGTTTGCGCTTGGGCAATTTCCTGAGACGCTTGCTTCAAGGCTTCTTCGGCGAGCTGTGGATTGGCTGCAGATTGCTCGATTGCTTGCGTAATCATATTTTTTGCCAGCGTGGTGGCTACCTCTGCTTTTTTAAGCGAGTCCGTGTTAATTTGGCTAGGCATTGCTATACCTCCTGCGGTTTTGGGTGATCAGAACACCGTATTAATTTGCCCTGCACGCAACGGTTTATGTATATAGGTACGCGTCCAACCATTTTCCTCCCGTGATGCATAGTCTGACAGGGGGAGGGACGTCAGATGAAAAAGCAATGGGTGCAGGTCATTCGATTGGCAGAGCAAGCATTCTTTACGATTATCTTTTCAGCGGATAAGCGGGTGGGGGATCGCGGAATCATTTTGCCAAAACGGTTCAATTCCAAGATGAAAATTCGCCGTTTCCTGCAAAAATTCATGACCCCTTGTCTGGCAAATCGAGTGATCGGCAATCTTGATTTGCGGCGAATAAACGGACGACTCGCGATCCCGGTAGGGGATACGATAGGGGCTCCACCGATTGTAAAATCACAGATCCTGTCTGCGGGCAGCAGGTGTGCGACGCTTGTGGTATGGTTTGCCTTCGATCCAAGCGATCGATTTTTCCGTGTGTACCAGTTGAAAAAGCTTTCGAATGGGCGCTGGATTGTTGTAGGGCGTCACCCGCTGGACTATCCGTTTAACCTTCCGCAAGATATCTTGAAACGACAAATACCATGTGGGAAAATCTGTACACCATGGAGAGCGAAGTTAAATACTAGGAAAAAATGACTATATTCTAAAGAAAATCCGGTATTGCTATTGGTCCGATTTACCTGTATAGTATGTAAGTGTTGCGATGCTTATCGGAAATTGTCGAATGAGAGAAGGTCCGATATGGTTGGCAATCGGGAAGTAGCTCAGCTTGGTAGAGTACTTGGCTTGGGACCAAGGGGTCGCAGGTTCGAATCCTGTCTTCCCGACCATGTTTTCTTTTGAATAGGCCGGTATGGCGGAATTGGCAGACGCGCGCGACTCAAAATCGTGAGGGAAACCGTGGGGGTTCAAGTCCCTCTACCGGCACCAGCAATCTATACATATGGTTTTCGTTATAAGGTGGGAAACAGTGAGTAGGCCTGTTTCTCACTTTTTTTATTCATACAATTATTGTCCATTATTCCTACAACAAAGCCTGCCAAAGGAGAGGACGACAGTGATTAAGGTAATGATAGTGGAAGATGAGAAACCCATCCTTGATCTCATGAAGCATGTAATCGGAGAAAACGATCACTATACGATCGTCGGAGCGTTCACACATCCACTAGAGGCTCTCGCTTGTCTGTCCGATCTGTGCCCTGATGTGGCGTTCTTAGATGTAGAAATGCCAAAAATGAACGGTCTCGAGCTAGGCTCCAAAATAAATGAGTTGTCTGAGCACACAAAAATTATTTTTACGACTGCCTATAAGCAGTACGCGTTGGATGCGTTTAAGGTGTACGCGTTTGACTATATTTTAAAACCAATTACGCCTGCTGCCATTGAACGAGTGACGAATCGATTAGTCAAACAGCTACAAATGGTTGCCCCGATCAAACAACCGATGAAGAATGTCTTCATCCAATGCTTTGGTGGCTTGGACGTGCGTAATGCAGGAGGCGAAGTCGTTCGATGGCCAACGAGAAAGAGTGAGGAGCTGTTTGCCTACTTTCTCTGCCATCCCAAGGAGGATATCAGCAAGTGGCATCTGACTGACCTTTTATGGCCGGAGATGGATGAGAGCAGAGCCACGCATAACCTGCACAATACCGTGTACCGATTGAAAAAAATCATGAAGCAGCAAGAACTCGGTATCGATATACAAAAAACGGGTGAAGGCTATCTATTTCACCCGATGAATCAGACGTACGATTTATTGTCATTCCAGCAATTCGATCCCTCTTCGTTAATGAATAGGCAAAGCGAAGGAAGAGCCGAAAACTTGTGTGCAATGTACAAGGGGTCCCTTTTTGATCGCAAGGATTTCTTATGGAAAGCCCCTCTGGAAGAAAGGTATCGGAAAAAGTATACGGAGCTGGTATACAAACTGGTAGAGCTCGACATTGCCTCAGAGGAGTTACCTAGGGCTGTGCGAAGGTTGGAAGAGTACTTGGCGGTGTACCCTTTGCACGAGGAAATGAATGTCGCTTTGATGGATATTTACGCGAGGGGCGAACAAAAACAGAAAATCGTTCAGCACTATGCCAAATTCGCTGATGTCTATCGCCGAGAGTGGGACATGGAGCCGCCTCGGAAGATAAGCGAGTGGGTGACACGCGTGATTGGACAGTGAGACAGGAAGATATGATTCTTTCTGTCTTTTTTTTGCCCTCGTAATGATAGAACTCCGATCATGTGAGAAGTTTGGGAGAACGAATTGCTATCATTCCAAGAAAAAGGAAGAAGGTGAGTTTCATGCAGTTCACTATAATACAGCGAACGTTTGGCCGTCTATTGCAAAATGAATATCGTCGAAATTCCAGAAGACGACCGAATGGAAAATATGAGTAGCTCTGAAATTGAGCAAGTGAGGCAGTCGGAGGGACAAAAAATTCTCGCGCAAGTCAAACAAGAACAGTATGTGATCACCCTCACTGGAGAAGGAGAACTGTGGACCCCAAAGCGACTATCTGTGCAAATGGAAGATTTGTCGGCGCAGGGTCAAAATGAGATTTTCTTTGTCATTGGCGGCTCATCTGGGTTATCAGAGGAAGTTTTGTTCAGGGCAAATGAGCGGTTGGCACTCCCAAAGAAAGCATATCCCTATCGGTTGGCGCGTTTGGTCGTGCTGGAACGCTTGTACAGAGCGTTGCGAATCAGCTTGGGAGAGCCGCTGGGGTAGTTTCGAATCCATGGGACTCCTTTTTTCTTGTACGTAAAAACATTGCGAGATTTTTGTGAGGGGGAAATGGTACTCTTAGAGCGAAAAGATCGGACATATTCGAGCTCTGTAGGGGAAGGGGATACATTTTTGGAGCGAAGAAATTTCCTGATGCCTGCCGGGATTGGATTGGTTTTTTTACTTTCCATTGCGGTATTTATCGGGATCTATATACAAACCTTTCCTAGTCGGGACATGCCTATGGCGAAGCGGGGAGTACTCGATTTGTCGAGATGGGATTTTCAAAGCCAAGGCTCGGTCAATTTAGATGGGGAATGGGAGGTATATCCAGGAAAATTGTTTTCACCTGAGGATTTTCGACGAGGCCAACATGCAAATGTCTCATATCTGGTCGTGCCTGGAACGTGGAAGGGAGACAGTGTCATCGATAGTATCGACCGGAAAGGTGCTGCAACCTATCGATTACAAGTAAAGCTTCCAGAAGATGGGCAAATCTACGGATTGAAAACAAAGAGCATTCGGATGTCCCACCGATTATTCCTTAACGGAAATGAGGCGGGTGCGAGTGGACATCCTGCCGTAGTGAGTGAAACCCATCAACCTGGGAATACACCATATACCGTGTTTTTTTTCGCAGATGACAAGGATCTGGAGATTGTCATTCAAGTGGCGAATTTCATGTTTTTTACCGGGGGGATTGCAAGCTCGATCCAATTGGGCTTGGATGAGGATATTGCCATTTTAAACAGCACCTTGCTCGGAACAGATATCGCCTTTGTCGTAACACTGGGGATCATGGCTGCGTACCATCTTAGCTTTTATTTTCTCCGCTTGAGGGAGAAAACCTATTTATTTAGCGGCAGCTATATGATTCTTCTTGGTATTTATCATATGGTTTTTGGTGAGAAGGTGCTGCTGCAGCTCTTTCCTTCGATTCCTTTCACAGTTGCGTACAAGGCACAGGATGCCTCCCTATTTGCGAGTTCAATCTTACTCGCCCTATTTTTCTGTTCCATCGATACGAGGGTTCTATCCCGCAACTGGCTGGTGAAGCTCACAGCGCCCATTTTTCTCTACATTCTTGTCATTCTCGTCTTGCCGTACTCCTTCTATACGAACCTGAAAGGGCCTCTCTTGATTTATGTGCAAATCATTCATTTCTTCATAATGGGTAGGCTGATTTATTTATCTGGAAAGAGTCTAAGGGACTCGTCCGACCGAAAAGAACTGCTGCTTTTCATTGGGGCGAGTATTTCCATGTCGATCAGTCTCATTGACGGTCTTTTATACGCAGAGAACATCGTGCCCACTGATCTTGCGGGAAAAATCGGCATCCTCTATTTCATTACCTTCATCAACATTCTTTTGGCCGTTCGATTCACGAATGCTTATGAAAAGACAGAGATTCTATCCCATCAACTAAAAATCTCCAATCAGATTAAAGATGAATTTCTGACGCATACTTCGCATGAGATGAAGACACCGCTTCACGGGATTATCAATATTACGTCCCATTTACTAGAAGATGAGAGTAATGCGTTGTCTCCCAACCAAAGACAAAATCTTTGGCTCGTCAAGGACACATCGATCAAGCTGTCCATGTTGGTTGGTGATTTACTTGATGTTACCCGCCTGAAGCACGGGGAGCTGCGCCTCCATTTCTCGATTGTGGATATCAAGGTTATCACCCAAATTGTCTTTGACGTTCTGCAATTCGAACTGCTGGGAAAAGATGTCCGGCTGAAAAATCAGGTCCCGGCTAACATTTGGGTGTATGCAGATGAGAATCGGCTTCGTCAAATCATGTATAATCTCGTACACAATGCCATCAAGCATACGAGCATAGGCTCGATTAAGGTAACGGCGGGCGTGGCGGGGGGACAGGTTCGTATTTCCGTTGAGGACACGGGGATCGGGATTGCACCGGATAAGTATGAAGCCATTTTTGATTACTTTGAGCAGGTGGACCAGCTATTGCCACAGGATGGGTATACAGGCATGGGTGTAGGCTTATTCATTAATCGCAAGCTGGTTGAACTCATGGGAGGGGAAATTTGGGTAGAGAGCTCGGAGCTTGGCAAAGGCACCCGTATGACATTTACGCTGGCGACGGGACATCAGCAGATGGTCAAGCAGGAGCTTGCTGCAGCGGCTCAGGAGAGGTATCGGGAGGCCAGTGAGCAGATTCCTCTTACCATTAGTGGTGATCACCAATATACCATCATGATTGTCGATGACGAGGCATCCAACATATACACCTTGCTGAACATCCTTTCCAAGCACCGCTATAATGTCATTTCGGCCTTTTCGGCAAAAGAAGCCATGAAGAAAATCAAGGAGCATCCACAACCTGATCTCGTCATTTTGGATGTGATGATGCCAGGAGTATCGGGGATTGAGCTGTGCCAGCTGTTGCGAACGCAGCATTCGATTCTTGACTTGCCGATCCTGTTTGCATCGGTCAAAGATACCCCGCAAGACATTGCACTCGGGTACAGAGCAGGGGCGAATGACTATGTGACCAAACCGTTTGATGCGGAGACACTCATTGCCCGCGTGCAGACACTGATCTCGATGAAGACCTCCATTCGGGAAGCAATTCGTAATGAACATGCGTTTCATCAGGCCCAAATTAAGCCGCATTTTCTCTATAACGCTTTAAGCAGTGTCATTTCTTTCTGTTATACCGATGGAGAAAAGGCAGCGTATCTCATCACCATGCTCAGTCAGTACTTGCGCTATATTTTGGATATGGATCGGACGGCGTTGTTCGTTCCGTTATTTCGGGAAATGGAGCTCATCCATGCTTATGTAGAGATCGAAAAGGCTCGTTTTGGGGAAGGCTTCGACTTTGTATGTCACGTAGACGAAGGTATTCTTGAAAAAGAGATTCCTTCCCTGAGCATTCAACCGTTCGTAGAGAATGCGATCCGGCATGGATTGTTCGAAAAGGACGAAAAAGGTCATGTGACGCTTACCATTGTGGACGGAGGTCATTACATCAAGGTCACGATCGAAGACGACGGGGTCGGTATAGCAGATGATCTCTTGTACCAAATGTCAAAAGGGGAGAATCCAAAAGGAAGCATCGGCATCCAAAACATCCGCAGACGATTGGATACCATTCCTGGTGCTACCTTGAGTATCACCTCTGAAATAGGAAGAGGGACCAAAGTCGTCATGTACATACCTACCCCAGAGGGGATGCATGCTTGATCCATGTACCTACTGTCTTTTCCTTTTGTACCTGCTACAATAGCGTAGTATAGAAGGAAAAGGAGGCGAGAACGTTGAGACTTGCAGGAAAACAAGTGGTTTGCTTCGTCGAAAGTGAATTTGAGGATCTCGAGCTCTGGTATCCGGTGATGAGACTGCGAGAGGAAGGTGCTACCGTCCATTTCGTCGGTCCGAAGGCGAATCACGTCTACATAGGAAAGTACGGTGTACCGTGTGAGGCTGACAAAGCGATGGGAGAGGTCAATCCTGCCGACTATGCAGGCGTACTCGTTCCAGGAGGGTGGGCACCTGACAAGCTGCGCCGCTATCCGGAAGTGCTTTTGTTTGTGGTTGCGATGCACGAGGAGAAAAAACCGATTGGACACATTTGCCATGCGGGTTGGGTGCTTGCCTCCGCAAAAATTTTGCGCGGGGTAAGGACGACATCGACGCCAGGCATTAAAGATGATATGGAGAATGCAGGAGCGATTTGGGTAGATGAAGAGGTCGTGGTAGACGGTCACATTGTAGGTTCCCGTAGACCGCCTGACCTGCCTGCGTACGCCAAAGCGTTTGCTGATTTGCTGGCAATACAATAGGAAATGTTGAAAAGGGCTTGCTCGGATTGACGGGTAAGTCCTTTCATGAAAGAAACTCCAACCTAGTAGGGGATGATAGGGTGTTCAATAATCGGGAGTCACTCCCAAAAGAAAATCAAAATCAGAGGCCAAGCAGCAAAAATCTATCCGACAATGTGCTTCTCCCACAAAATTCCCACCGAAATATGCCTCCCGTTTTACAACTCGCCAAAAAAGTAGGAAACAAGGCAATGACGCAACTCCTGCAAAATCAAAAGCAACCTCGAATGCCACTCATCCAAAGGAAACTCAAACAAGAGAATCTCAATAAAATGAAAGCGGACCATCCAGATGCATTCCAACAAGAAGATTTTGAAGAAGCCGTTGGAGATGACGGGAAGTTTACGGATGTGCAAGCAGATAAAGGTCTTCCTACTTTTTGGGGGATGTTAAAGGAAGTATTCGGAGAAAAAAATTTGAATGCAATGGTATTTGCCAAAACAAAAAACCAATTGGGAGAGACATGCGACCGTCCTCATTCTGTTACCGCTCTTATTACAAAAAGTACCTCTAAAAATGGCCGTGAAGGCTTAAAGTTGGTAACAGCCATCGGAAATCTTGGAAATGAAGAGGTTTTCATACGGGAAGGCGCGATTAGCGGGTTGTTGGCCAGCTACGAGGGAGGTCATTTGGTTGGCTATCAGATCCTCAGAGGACAAGGAGGCGATCAAGAATGGAATGTAGCCCCGCAGGATACAAAAAATAATAAAGAATCCTACAATAATACAATCGAGGAAATGCTGCGTGAAGCGAAAATTGGAACAAAGTACGAGTACACGGTAGAAGTAAAATACGATCAATTGAACTTCAGTGTAGACCAGGATCAGCTCTTAAAATTGGGGATCTTGAAAAAAATAGACGCGGATAAACCATGGGAAATTCAGCTTCCTGTCAGAATACCGTTCAAATGGGAGGCCAAGGCAGAGATGCTCAACAATGGGCAATTTGGTCGTCCGACGGCAGGAGATTCGTCCTATGATCAATATTCAGAAAATATGGACGAAGGTAATCTAGATTATACAGAGAGCGACTATACGGCGAGATACCATTTATGGTATTCCGTCAATCGAGGAGAAGACAAAGATTATACGCCCGGTGATTTGGAAGATATGAAGGGCGTTACAGGTGTTCGTTTTTCCATGCATCAAGCCTTGATGTCAGATCATGCGAAAAATAAAGACCCGATAGCATGGAAAGGAAGGGAAAGGGTAGCGGACTACGGGAGTGTACAAGATGGATTGGTGGCAGAGTCTGCGGGTATTCGAAAAGCGATTGACAATATGTATGAGAAAAACAGACAAGATTTTATCGAGTTTGAAGCCATGGAGGATGCAGATCAACCAGAGGACTTCGAGCTCGCTCCCACTGTTGTGATGGACAAAATGGATGACGAAGGATATAGAAGCTGTTTTATCCAAGAGTTGCGGGATGCAAAGATTGTGACGGAATACGATGAGCTGAAATATGCAAATGAAAATTATTTGGAATCTTTTTCTATGAAGGATGATGACTTGAAAAGCTTGCAGCTGGAAAAGGATCATCTGAAAGACATCGAAACAAAAATGAACGCAAAAGATATAAGCCCAGACCTGCTGAAGGAATGCAAAGCCATGCTCCAAAAGCAAAGCCGCGTTTTACGGGTCATCCTCAATCATAGACGGGAAAGAATGACGTATTCAAAGATCGTCAAAAAAACACGTCCTATCTATAAAAGAAAATGGGAAAGGTCGGTCAACAAATCGATTGCCGCGCATGAAAGATTGAAAATCATGAAGAAGAAAAGTAGAAAAACGGTGAGTGATGAACAAATTTTACGAGACTTCGAGTGGAACAAAAACAGTTGCAGACGAATCGAGACATTTGACGGATTTTTGAAAGGGAAAATCGATTTGCGCAAAATTGATACAGAATAAGAGAAACACCAAGCCGAAACATGGTACATTTCGGCTTGGTGTTTTATGAACCGGAGTTATTCCGTTTCTTCCACGGCGGATCGCCTAACTCATGAATTTTGTTATTGATTTTAAAAAAAAGATAGGGAATCAAAAACGCCATGATCGTCCCTGCGAAGGTCAAATAAGGAGGAACTACGCCTAAAAATTTGAGCATGGGATCACCTGTTGTCTTGACGTTCGGTACGGTTGATTGCACCGATATTGCGTAAATAGACTTTTGCTTGAACTTTTATTTCGCTTTTTTCATACAGATGCTGCCCTGATTCCCAATCCTGCCGAATCTTTTTCCATAGCGAAAAATAATGCTGCTTCAGATAGTTGCCAAGCTTAATGACATCCACTTTCATCTGCTTATGGACCTTCCTGATGGTATCATTACTCATTCGCTCGATTTCTTCGGCAAACACTTGTTCAAGCTTTTTCATCGCAGTGTTATTCAGTGAATCCATTGTGGCGTAAGACTCAGCCAATGTGCCTTCACATTCGATTGTGATTGTAAATTTCATGTGTTGCTGATCACGTAAATCTACTTCAATGCTATGCTTGATCCCTTGGATGTTCATCGAGACAAGACCGTTTTTAACCTTGCCTTTTACCATACCTCCCTTAACTTTTCCCGTGAGAAAATTTAGCCCCTCCGTCTCTTCTTCCCCCAGAAAACCAATCAATTGATTGTCACGGGTAAAAACAGAGGCGCCTGCTAATTTTACCTCCTGCTCTTCGGCTCTGATACGCGGAACCACAAAACTGTACGAACTGAGAAGCTCCTCGTGGACATCGCCCAATCGGGCCTCTGGAAGCATGCGGGAATTTTTATTAACGTTTTCTCCAATCGAGTTGACGTAAATAGCGGGTAGCTTCTCTGTTTTCGGTTTGACTTCCAGTACTTCTTTAGCGGGGCCATTTGAGATAAATACCTTGCTGCTTCGTCTGGAATCTGGATCACGCAGATAGAAATCGAGTGCTCTGGCAAAACCGTTTTTCGTACGGGCGACGTCTTCGGAGACGATCAGGATCTTCATATGCTGATAAAACGGAGTTCTGCTGGTCCGGGTAGCCAATTCCCGGGAAATCTCGAAAAGAGAATCCCCCTCGGATATGAGGTTGAGGTAAGCCTCATTGGCTGTGTTTTGACCACCGCCTTTTCCTTGGCTGCCGGAAATCAATCCACCGGGGACGACGAATTGATGAGTGACGAGAAAGCGCTCTTTTACTTGAGGTTTGTCTGGTGCCTCTTGTTTGGCTTGCTGCTCGGCTTCTTTTGTACGTGGTTTATCAACCGCTATGCCTACTACAAATCCTCGTTCCTCAATTTGAACCTGATCCCAGCATCCAGCCAGCAAAGTAGATAGAAGCAGGAAGATGCAGAAAACAGTGAGCTGTCTATTCATGACCCTTTACACCTCGTATGACAGCGATGAGGAGCAGCAAAATCGGACATAAATAGACGAGGATCATTCCGAAATAAGTGATGCTGTCTGCAAACGCGAAGAAATCAACCAGGTTTTGTGGGAGCATCGCGACAAAATAAATCATGGGAGAAAGAATGAGCACCAAAATCGTTTTGTGTACCTTGTGGAACATGGACGACAAGTTGAGCACGGTAATATCGAGCCACATCGCACATGTGTTGAAGATCGTCATGATCCAGATAGTGAAGAAAATGGACTCCACCCGTTCAAAAAAGCCGCCGGGGATTTCGACCTCTTTTGCCAACTCGATGGTTGGATAGGTCAAGTTCGTCGCAACCTCTGCTGAGAATACTCCGATGGCGAACATGTAGATGGTCATGTAGAGCAGAATGGGGATCGAGAGACCTAACGTCACGGCCTTTGCCCCTTCCTGAGGCTTTTTCATCAGCATGGTGTAAAAAAGGATAATCTCAAAGCCGGAATAAGACAATCCGACTACTCTGGAGCCTTCCAAGAGAGAGCGCCAGTCTGATGAAAAAAAGGGACGAACATTTTGGATGTCAAACAACTGGGTAGTAAACAGCAGGACGACGAACATGACGACAAGAACCACAGGCAAAAACAGCAAGTTGAGCCGCAGCATGGCAATACGTGATCCAGTCACGGAATATTGAACGATCAAGAGAAAAGAGAGCGTGATCATTTCCACCGGGGTATTGTAGAACAGGTACTGCTTAGCGATGTTTCCGATTGCCCTGATTTCAAACGAGACAAATAGCATCGTGTAAATACAGACGAGAAAGGTTAAGATGTAGGCGATCGGTTTGCTTGCGATCATCGAGCTGTATTCAAAGAAGCTTTGTCTCGGAAACCGAGCCGCTAGCTTGGCAAGTAGCCAGCCTACCAGGCACGCACAAAGACCACTAATCACGACGGAAATCCATCCATCGAATGCTCCGGTTGCCTTGGCTAAGGAGCGGGGAAAGGTCAGGATGCCGACGCCGATTGTGACTGAGGCAATGTTAATCCCCATATGATTTTTGCTGATCATTTTCTCCGCCAAGGTTTCTGCACTCACTTACGACCCTCCTGTACTCATTCTGTTTTCATCTTTCGTGTGAAGGGCATCTGGTCGGGTTTTCAAGAAGGTAACAGGTGCGCGCAAAATCATATCCTTCCAATCCCTTGGCATATGTGGAGCAAGAGGCGCCAAATAAGGGTACCCGATGCTGGTCAGATTGGATAAATGAATCATGATGGCAATAAAGCTAAGCACCACACCATAAATACCAAAAATGGCCGCCATAAACATGGCGAAAAAACGAATCATCCGAAAGGCAATGGCAAGGTGATAAGAAGGGATGGCAAAAGAAGCGATGGCAGTGAGGGCGACGACGATGACCATGACAGGACTGACGATGCCCGCAGAAACGGCTGCGTCACCGATGACAAGACCGCCGACGATCCCGATGGTCTGGCCGATCGGCTTCGGCAAGCGTATTCCGGCTTCCTGCAGCAACTCCATCGTCGTCACCATCATGATCGCTTCTACGAATGCCGGAAACGGAACTCCATCACGTGTGGCCGCGATCGAGAAGGCGAGATCAGACGGGATCAAGCCAGGGTGGAAGGTGACGAGAGCGATATAGAAAGCGGGCGAATAGACGGCCAGAAATGCTGCCAAATACCGTAACAGCCGAGCCAATGAACCGACAATCCAACGCTCGTAGTAGTCCTCTGGTGAATGCAGGAGCAAGCCAATTGTCACAGGCAAAATGAGCACCATCGGAGTCCCGTCCACCAATATCGCAATGCGGCCTTGAAACAACGCTCCACTCACTTTATCGGGACGCTCCGTGTTATGAATCTGCGGAAAAGGCGATAAAAAATCATCTTCAATCCATTGCTCGATAAAACCGGACTCTTCTATCTCGTCCACATCGATCGTAGAGATTCGCCGTCTCACTTCATTCAGTAGTTCTGGATCAACGATGTTTTCAATGTAGGTGATGATCACATCTGTTCGGCTGCGTCTGCCTATGATCGACCCTTCAAAGCGCAAGTTCGGGTCTTTGATACGTCTGCGTATATGAACAGTGTTGTCCCGGATACTCTCCGTAAAGCCATCCCGCGGACCACGCACCAGGCCTTCGGAGACCGGCTCCTCAATGGCACGAGTTTTCCAGCCCTTGCTGTCGACAATAATGACTTCGGTCGCTCCATCCACAAAAATGGCTGTATCCCCGGAAAGAATGCCTTCGAGTACTTTTGTCAAATCCGTTGCTTTCGATATTTCAACGACAGTAAGGACTTCCTCATAAAGCATCCGGACAATCTCGTCTGGTTCAGTCGGTACTACTTTGGAAGCAGTTGAGATCATCAACTGGATTTGTCCGAGAACTTGCGTATCCAGCATATCGCAGTTCGCCAATCCATCAATCGCAATCACGGCACAGGAATGATTGGTGTTGCCGATCGTAAAGGAACGAAGTAATAAATCGTGTGGGCTGCCCAGCACGGTCTTAAACGTCTCCATGTTTTGCTGCAAACTGGTCGTTAGTACAAGCGCAGGATCATTTCGCTGCTGCAAGCGCTGTGCGATAAGAGAGGGAGTTTTCTTTTGGCGACGCTGTGACAAAAATCTGCGCATCATTTGAAGTTTCCTCCCGTTCAGATTGCGAATATCATGTTAGTGCGATTTTTTCCAGATGAGAGGAAAATTATGCGGAAGAATAGGCGAATGCTAAATCTTTCATAGTTTTGAATTGAACTCATTTGTGACCTGTGATACATTCGGCATGGTAGAATAGAGTGAAGTAAAAAGGAAGTTCATGAACAAGAATTAGTAGAGAGAGTAGGAAAGATGGAGAAGGGTGGAATAGAAGTGCTTGACAGTCAAGTATTGATCCGGGAAACGGACTTTTCCCGACTGGCACATACATGGGAAGAACTCGCAGAAGTAATGAAGTCGCAGGGAGACGAAAACACGCCCCTCAAGCTCATTCAACTGGCTGCGAAAACAAAGAACGCTGAGCTGAATATTGCGTTTTGCGGACATTTTTCCGCAGGAAAATCAACGATGATTAACACGCTTCTGGGTGTTAATTTGTTGCCTTCCAATCCGATTCCGACAAGTGCGAATGTCGTGAAGATTCGTGGCGGAGAAAAAGCGGCTCGCGTCTTCACCATGAACAGCGGAGTCCTTACATTTGATCCAGATACGGAGATGGAGAAGCTCAAGCAGTTTGCTGTTGACGGAGATACGGTTGAATCCGTAGAGGTCTCTTATCCGGGAACATTCCTTGACGAATACGCCAGCTTGCTCGATACACCGGGCATTGACTCAACAGATGCTGCACACAAAATCGCTACAGAATCTGCTCTTCATTTGGCTGACGTCGTCATTTACATGATGGATTATAACCATGTTCAAGCCGAAGAGAACTTCAACTTTACGAAGACGTTGAAGGACCGTGGCAAGCCAGTTTATCTGGTTGTGAACATGATTGATA
Organism: Brevibacillus schisleri; assembly: GCF_055685845.1. Lineage (NCBI taxonomy): Bacteria > Bacillati > Bacillota > Bacilli > Caryophanales > Paenibacillaceae > Brevibacillus > Brevibacillus schisleri. Next base: position 5,013,032 of record NZ_JBVNDM010000001.1, on the reverse strand, counting down.
AGCATATTGATTTCGAATTGGATTTCGACAGCTATAAGGAAAGTGTCGAGGAGGCATTCGCGACCTGGAACATTCATCCGGATGGTATTTTTTACACGTCGCTTGCGGAACCAGATCATTCTGAGAACATGTATGAAGAATTTAAGGGCATGCTTTCGCAGTTGATCGCTGATCGTGAAAAGCTGGTTGGCACGAGCGTTCGCAGTGCTGCCGAGCATTTGATCGATGAACACATCCAAGTAGTAAGAACAAGCCAGGCAGATCAACGCCAGCAGTGGGAAGCCCAACTGGATGGTCTGGAAGTAGAAGGCATCGATAGTCGTAATGCAGCGGCTGTGCAGGAAGCGCTTGAGCAGGAGGAAGCAACAGCAGCGGCTCTAGAGCAGCGTGCTGAGGATGCCCGAGTGCAGATGGAAAAAGAGCTGAGTGTACTTTTGGACAATGCTCGTTTGACGTATTTCAGCACGAACGAAGCAGCACGAAGCTACTTGGAGAGCCGCAAACCGGGCTTCAAGGTGGGGTTGTTGTTTGCAGGCAAGAAGACAGAAGAAGAGCGCGAACGTCGCGAAGAAGCGCTTCTCGTCGAGTTCCGTGAAAAAGTGGCGGGAAATCTCGACTTCCATTTCAAAGAATTGCTTGGCAAGCAGCCGCAAGTGTTTGATTTGCGGAACGAAGAATATCACGCAAGCGTGCACGCGACCAAGATCGAGATTACAGGTGAGTTCCTGAGCAAGCACATCAAAGAGGGTGCTGCTTCGAGTGAGTACGTCCTGAACTACTGTGCGGATATTTCCAGCGGGATGAAGCTGGAGTACAGACGAGTGGGTCTCTCCTTCATTGCACAAGTGGTTGAGATGATAAAGGAGAAAGTGCGCGTAGAAAGTGCAGCTCAAGGCGAGCGTCTTGGCGCATTGCGTGAATTGGCAGCGCTGCATCAAAAGCTGGCGGGACTGGCAGCGAGAGAAGAAGAAACCAAGGGTCGTCTGTTGGCGATTATGCGTGGAGGAGAATAAGTAGCATGAATCAACTACGAGACAAACTAATTGCGGCAGCAGAGCGTCTGCGACGCGCAAGTGAAGAAGTCGTTTCCGTACCAGGGATGCAAGCACAGGCACAGGCGATGCTGGATCGAGCAGATCGTCTAACCGCCAACCGTTTTACTGTTGCACTGTTTGGTGCTTTTAGCGCAGGAAAATCCTCGTTTGCCAACGCCTTAATGGGCGATCTCGTGTTGCCTGTATCGCCGAATCCGACGACAGCAGCGATCAATAAAATTATGCCGCCTACGGATGAGCGTCCGCATGGAACTGTGCGTGTCGTTTTGAAGGAGCGCGAAGCAATTGAGCAGGATGTTATCCGTTCACTCGCTGTGTTTGGACTGGTTGCATCTGATCTGGATGGCGCATTGGCTGAGCTGGGCAAGATCGACGTCGCCCAAATCCCGCCTACGGCAAAACCTCACTACACCTTTTTGAAGGCTGTCACAAAAGGTTTGCCAGAAATGGCTGCTCATCTGGGTGGAGAACTGCTTGTGGATATGCAGGCATTCAAAGGCTTTGTAGCCAAGGAAGAAAAAGCTTGTTTTGCGGAATACATCGAGCTGTTCTATTCCTGCCCGCTGACAGACCAGGGCATCGTTCTCGTTGATACGCCTGGTGCAGATTCCATCAATGCGCGTCACACAGGTGTGGCGTTTGAATACATGAAAAACGCGGATGCTGTGCTGTTTGTAACCTATTACAACCACGCCTTTTCACAGGCAGACCGCGAGTTTTTGCTACAAATGGGACGGGTCAAGGATACGTTTGAAATGGACAAAATGTTCTTTATCGTCAATGCTTGTGACCTTGCAGCAAACGATGAGGAATTGCAGGGTGTGATTACCCACGTGGAGAAAAACCTCCTCTCGTGCGGAATTCGCCTCCCACGTATTTATCCGGTATCGAGCCAGACTGCTCTGTTGGCACGGATGCATGAAAAAGGCAAGCTGGCAGCTTCTGCGGAGAAAGTATACCGCCAGCGCACGAATACGGCTGAAGGCGAGTCGTTAATGCCGGCAGATGAAGCATTCAAGTTTTCGGGAATGGCGTCGTTTGAAGCAGAGTTCCTCCGCTTTACGATTGAAGAGCTGACGCAAATTGCTGTGAATGCTGCAATCGGTGAAATCCGTCGCGCTCATGATACCATGACAGAATTTATGCGTATGGCACAGTCCGGGGAAGACGAGCGTCTGTTGCGCAAAGAAGCAGCAAGCAACGCCAAGACACAGGCTCTGTCAGCTGTTGAAGCGCTGTCTACCGCTTCGTTCGAACGCGACTTGGCAAAAGAGCGCGAGGAGCTGCTCTACTACGTTCGCCAGCGCTTGTTCTTCCGTTTTAACGAGCTGTTCAATCTCGCATTTAACCCGGCTGTCATCAAGGACGATGGACGCAACATGAAGCAAGCACTGCAAGGATGCTTGACTGATCTTCTGCGTTCGATCAGCTACGACTTGGCGCAGGAGCTGCGTGCCACTACCCTTCGCTTGGAGAAATTCACGAACAAGCAGGGCACAATGCTTGTTGCGGCGTGGCAAAAGGATGTACAAGGCTACGCAGCAGGTTTGACCTTGGCACCTTATCAGCAGAGACAGGTGGAAACATTGTCCTTTGCAAACGAGCTGCCAGTAGCCGAATCCGCATTTGCTTCCGCGATTTCCTTGTTCAAAAACACGAAAGACTTTTTCGAGCAGGATGGCAAAGCCAAAATGCGTGACGAGCTGGAGAAGCGCATGCAAGAACCAGTGAGCGCGTATGTAGAAATCGGAAACAAGCAATTGGATGAGCAGTTTTCAACGCTGTTCCAGGAGCTGGTGGCAAGTGAGCGCAATCGCGTCATCGACCAGATCAACGAGTACTTCACAGGTCTGTTTGCGGCTCTTGAGATGAACGTCGATCTCGACGAGCTGGCGGCAAAAGTGAGTCGTGTGGCGGCTGAGTTGGAGTAATCAATTTTTCTACAAGTAAAAAGGGCAGTCCCTGCGTCTTGTTCAGACAAGGGATTGCCCTTTTTTACGGTAAAGTGGGAGGAGTGCATAGAGAGTCTGCGCATTTATTACTCTACCCTTAGCAAAATATGCTTGAATCCATCTTCGTCTCGTTCGTGCTGAAAAATAACTGTCCACGTCAATGTCTCATCAAAAATATACATATCCAAGGTGAATCGCGTGTAGTTTTCAAGCAGTTGCTTTGCGTCCATCTTCATTATTTTGTCGCGAATCATCTCTTTACCAAACGTGCTGTACCCTTCCCAAAATACGAGTACCTCGCCTTTTTGGAGCAAAAATGTTGCAGCTTCATTTTTTGAAAGACCCTCTCTGATGATACCCTTATCGTTGTTATTGAATCTCGCTAATTCCCAGAGAAAACCTCTGTACTGTGAAACATATCGCTTATATACAAATCGGCGAAAGCTACAGCTTTCTGTATCAAAAAAGATGGAAACATAGCGTTCTTTTAGCGACTTAGAACGTTCTTTCTCTAAGGACGGAATCGTACGTGTATTCACAACATCAGGACGATACTGAACTGGCCGATAGGAAAATTCTTGTTTAACGCCATTTTTTTTCGTCACTTTGGTAGAAAATCCATAGCTCATTTCTTCGAGATAATTTGTCCGAGCAAACATATCTAGCGTATAATCCAGTTGGCTCGAATGAAGTTTGGCATATTCTCCTGCGGGTATTTTTTTCACAAAGCACCCGTCTGGAATATGCCCGATATGGCTCACTCTCTTTCCGATGATGGTACTCTGTAAATCCCACACCTCAAATATTTTTTCTGGCTCAAGTATATGCTCGATTTCGGTGAGATGAGGATTATAAAATTGAGCGTAATCATTATCGTGAGAGTCGAAATCGCAATCTTCTGGGACCCCAATGACGATCACCTCGTCGAGTTTACATATGTCCAGCCTCATAGTTCCTCCTGTAGTGTGCAACGATTTGATTTTAACATCCAGTATAAGTAAGAGATGACGTAACTGTAAATACAGTTACGTCAAAAGGATTAACCCATCGATTTCCACGGATAGAAATGATGCCCGTCCATTTGTTCCCAATTATTGTTTTTTTTCTTTAGCATGTGATAGTGAGGGAGATTGGCTGGACGAATTCCCCGGCTAGAAATATGATGTCGATCATGTTGCATAGTTTCATAACCAGTTTGCGTTACTACTTCTTTTGCAAGGCTCTTCCGAACACTAAAAGTTTCTTCTTCATTTTTGGCCGCCAGTTTAGCTGCTGTAAGGGATAGTGGTGTGGTAACGAGGACTCCTCCAGAACTATTCAATCGTGCTCGAAAGTGTTTAACATTATTCTTTTTAATTTCATATGCAATTTCACTAGTCATTGTTACACTGTCTGTGATAACTCGGGCATAAGAACGTCCTTCATTCTCTCTAATATTTCTCTCTAATGCTGCTTGGTTTTCTATATAGTTTTCTAAATACTCACTCACAATAATGGCACCTGTAACTAACGCCACAAAGTCTCCCACAGGCAGAGGGCCGTCGATTGCTGCCAGAGCTCCTAATGTTACCAATCGAGCTGCTAATTGCCGTTCCGTCATTTTAAGTCCAGCGTTGCCTAGAGCCTTTATTGCAGCACTTTCTGACATAGAGCTTCGCAAGCCCATACTTTCCTCTGGGAAGCTTTGATGGATTTGATAGTATTCGTAGTATTCTTGTGCAAGCGCATCTATTCTTGCAAAGTCTTCCTGCAAGTCGTTATAGTCAATATCCTCTGATTGTTTTGCTTTCATGTTAGATGTTCGTGTAGGCTGATGTTTATCAATTATTGATGCAACATCTTCGAAATAGTATACATCATGTTCATTCATATAATCTTTTATTTCTTCTACCATCTGGATTCTATGCGGTTTTTCTTCAAAATCTTCTTCAGTGATACCAGTAATGAATGCCTCGATGTCACTTTGCTGAATTTGTTGCTTCTCTATTATTCCATCATTGGCAAACGCACTATTAGAGTTGGAAAAGAATAAACCAAAAATCAGTAGTAATTTAACCCAAAGTAATTTTTTCATCACGTATTTCGTTTGTACTACTGGTGCCAAGTAGTTACAAACTTCACTCCTCTCAAATGAATTAATTTCTAGTACCTTAAGGTTGTGGAAAGGTATATTCTGTAAATATTTACAGTTTGAAGCTTAGCGCAACATTGAATATATGTAAAATATTGTTTTTAAATAAATAATTAGGCGACCGATAAAATCATGCCGCCAATCAATGAACGCCTGCATGGAACTGTGAGTGTCTTCTTGAAGGAGCGTGAAACCATCAAGCATGATCTCATCTGTATACTCGATGTCTTTGGACGGTTTGCGGCTCTTGAGATGAACGTCGATCTCGACGAGCTGGCTGCAAAAGTGAGTCGTGTGGCGGCTGAGTTGGAATAGAGAGGTTTGAGAGTGAAAAATGAAAAGGGCAGTTCCCGGATCTTGTAACGACGAGGGGATTGCCTTTTTTCTGTTGTTAAATAGAGCATGTCACATGATTAAATGGAGTAAAGGAGTCATCAGATTCTCCTCTTGTAGTTTCATTAATCAAATCTCCTTTTTCCCCTCATAGCTGATCGTCTAAATGAATGACGGTTGATTTTGTGTGAGGATCCGCATGTCTGGTGAAAAAAACTATGAGCCAAACCGCGATCAAGACGAGTATCGTACCGGTCACGGTGATTATAGAATGACCACCTGTATGAATGAACAAAACGATAAGACCAATAAAGCTTAGGTACGAATGTATTTCTTTCATGAACTCTGTACGAACACGTTGGAAAAGCCAACCATAAACAGCTAGTACCAGTAAAAGAAGGAAAGCAGCAATTCCATTCAACATTCCTTTATGTGTGAGTTGTTCCGTTAACAAATAATAACTGCCAGGTAATATACTAAATACTAATGCTGCCCACCCTGTAAACAGATGGAAGATATGTTTGACGAGCGGGCCAAGTAAATGAAAGATATCTCGATAATCACCGCTCGCCATATTCGGATGACCGCCACCGATAGGAGGAACTTGGTGCATTTTTTGTGGTGTGGTATAGAATGAATAAAGAATAAGCATTGCAATAACCGTTACGAAAAGGACCGCGGGTAGCCAAGGTTTTATTTTTTTCACAAAAGTCACCTCTGTCTTTAAGTTGGATAAATAGTAGTGTAGAAAACTTAACAAATCCTTAAGTTGCGAGGATGTGAATTTTAAGGAAGAGTTAAGGGTTGTAAGACATAATTGATCCTCAGTATGAAAATAGATGTATTGATGTGGGGTGAAGTGATGTTGCGTTTGTTAGTTGTAGAAGATAATCTCCCGTTGAAAGAATCGATTATTCAAATATTAGTGGATGAGTTTAAAGTAGATGGAGTATCTGAAGGGGAGGAAGCACTCTTTCTAGCAATGCAAAATATTTATGATGCTATTGTGCTAGATGTGATGATACCAAGAATGGATGGCTTTCAAATTATAGAAAGCATGCGCAAGGAGGGGATTAAAACGCCAGTATTATTCTTGACAGCGAGGGATTCATTGGAGGATAGAGTGCAAGGTCTGGAGTTGGGAGGAGATGATTACCTGACCAAGCCTTTTCAAATGGCTGAATTAAAAGCACGCATTCGAGCGCTGTTAAGAAGGAGCGGCAGTTTGACGACTGATCATACTTTAAAGTACCGTGGCATCCAGTTAGTTGGTAAAGAACAGGAAACCCTAGTAGATCTGGTGCCTGTAAAATTGACATTAAAACAATACGAATTATTGGAATACCTCGTACAAAACAAGGGCATCATTCTGACAAAAGAGCAGATTTATGATCGCATATGGGGATTCGAGTCAGATACAACAATATTAGTTGTTGAGGTTTTTGTGCATCATCTTCGAAAAAAGCTGGAGCCCTTCGGATACCATAAAGATATTCAAACCATTAGAGGCGTTGGGTATATGTTAAAAGAACAGTAAGGGGAAGAATATGTTCAGACGAACGCATATGCGCCTTACCATTATGAATTCAGTTGTTTTCATAATGCTTATCGGTTTGCTAGCTACTGTGATCTACTTTTTCACCTATGTACAATTATATAAGGATGTTGATCGATCCCTGTTAAAAACAGCTGAGAAGTTAAACCCGCAGCTTAGGCCTGAAAGAAGCGATGAGCCTAGAAGTAAGCCCGGGAGTCAGCCTGGCGCTGGAGCAAAAAAAGGACCTGAAAAAGGACCTGAAAAAGGACCTGAAAAAGGACCGGCTCTCGAGGAATTTTTGTTTGAAAATGATCCGCGTGTCATTACGCTTGTCTGGAATGATAAAAATGAACTGATTAATACTGGGCCAGGAGTAGATTTCTTCCAAAAAGCGAATTTCGTCAAGAAGCCAAGGCACTTTGATGATGGAGAGATTCAGGAAATTCATGTTGATCGCTTTGCTTTTCACGTGAAAACCTTGAAAGTTCATTCCCCGAATGGGGTAATAACGGTACAGTATCTCCGCAATGTAAATTCAGAGCAGGAGCTTTTGGACAGATTGCTCGTCATTATTATCATCGGAAGCTGTATCGGGGTCGTATCTGCTGTGATTGCCGGTTATTTTCTTGCAGGTCGAGCATTGGTCCCAATACAAAATTCCTGGACAAAACAACAACAGTTTGTTTCAGATGCTTCTCATGAATTAAGAACACCACTTGCTGTCATACAAGCAAAAACAGATTTATTATTTCGCTCACCTGCTGCAACGATTCAAGAAAAAAGTATTGATATTTCCATGATTTCAAATGAGTCTAGAAGATTATCCAAACTGGTCACCAATTTACTTACCTTAGCGAGATCTGATTCCAATCAGATGGAAATGAAGAAACAGCCCTTTTTGCTTGATGAAGTTCTGCGAGATATTGTAGCTAACTATGAAGAAATTACTGTATATCAAGAAAAAGCGATCACTCTTCATACGCCAGTAAATATCAGTTTCACAGGAGATAAAGAAAGGGTCCATCAGTTGATTCTCATTTTCTTAGACAATGCTATGAAATATACAGAAGCAGGAGGCGAAATCTCACTTATATGTGAACAAACTGCCTCCACAATTAAACTGAAGGTGAAAGATGATGGGATTGGAATGGACGAGAAGGAAATTCCAAATATTTTTGAGCGGTTTTACCAAAGCGACAAAGCACGGACGATGGCAGAAGGCTATGGTTTAGGGCTATCTATTGCCAAGTGGATTATTGACAAGCATCATGGAAAAATTACGGTCAGCAGCAAAGCAGGGGAAGGAACTTGCTTTGAAATTACGTTCCCTAAGAATCAAAAATAACAAAGTATTGGGTACCGATTCCATTGGTACTCTTTTTTCTTTTTTCCTGCTCTTGTAGTTCTTAAGGAAAAGTTAAGACTGGAGATCCATAATCGTACCTGTAAACAAAACATCTCATCATCGAAAAAGGAGGAGAATGGATGGAAGAAAAAAAAAAGAAGCGGAAAATCTGGAGGTGGCTGATCGTTGCTACTGTTTCAGCTGTCATTCTTGCTGGTGGATTTCGGGCTTTACATGCAACAGGCTGGATGAATAAGGAGATGCTCGCTTATCCGCATGTTCATCAAATCTTTGTAAGCTTGCAAGACAGAGGCGAGAAGGAATTGGTAGGACAAAGCGAACATTCGGAGCGATTACAACCTAAATCTGAAGGAAGGCGATTCCACAAAGAGGATATCAAACGAGAACACGGTGAGCGAAGACATCAAGCAGATGGTTGGATATTCTTCCTGATTGCAGCAGGTCTTGTCATCAGTGGTTGGTTTGTTCGCAAACATGCAAATGAGAGTATCTGGAGAAAATGGACAGGCTGGCTTCTGATCTTTGTTGGGGTTCTTCCCATCTTGCCATTACTTGTCATTGCGTTCGTCATTTACTGGTTATGTATACGAATCAGACCGCGTAAAGGGAATATCGTTTTCGTTGATGTACCACTTCACTCCCCATATTCAGGTGAGAATAGTAATTCAGCCATTTTAGATAAATGGGAAAAACAGATGTCGAAGGAGGAAAAATAAGATGGGTATTTTTAAACGGGTAAGAGATATTGTTGTTGCAGATGTGCATGAGGTATTAAATAAAGTAGAGAATCCAATCACTTTGTTAGATCAATATATAAGAGACATGGACAAGCAAATCGAAAAAGCCAACCAGGCACTTTCCTATCAACTCTTTCTTGAGAAAAGGTATGATCTTCTCATCGCAGAAGAAGAAGCAAACATAGAAAAGCGCACGAAACAAGCCAACCTTGCTGTTGATTGTAATGAAGATAACATGGCAAAGCTTGCCCTACAGGAAAGAGTAATTCATGAAAATAAGCGCAATCTGTACCAGGATCAATATGACGCGACAAAAAAACAGACAGCGATCCTGTATGAGCAAATAGATAAACTTAAAAACACCTATCAAGAGTTCCAATACAAAAAGCTGGTGTTAACATCCAGAGCCCACGCTGCAAAATCTATCAAGCAAGGACAGGAAATGCTGTTAGGGTTTCATAGCGATTATGCAATGAAAGGATTTGCGAGGGTAGAAGAGTTTGTCCAGAAGCTGGAAGCTGAAGTAGCTGCGAGTTCGTACGTTTACGGTACGAAAGCTGTCGACAGGAAGCCATATATTGATCATCTTCTGGCAGAAACAGTCGAGGCTCAATTAGCAGAGCTGAAAAAAGCGAAAGAAGTGAATTAAGAGGATGTGAAACCAGACAAACTCCCTTTTTTGTTCAAATGAGAAGGGAGTTTGTTTTTTCGGTACCCGGCAACAGATACAGTCAAGTATTTCTGGTTGTTTTAAAATGTAATGTTCCACCTATTATTGGCTACGGTGGCAGAGACTACTGTGGGATTCTTCAAGGTTCTGCACTTTTACAAATTTTAGCCGACACCAACAACGACATAGCTCTTTCGTTCCGCATTCGACTTTTGGACAGTGATATCTTCCATATTGGGCATACAGTTTCCTCCTAATAGGGAGCTTCCTATACAGATGGAAGATGCTCATGTTGAAAACAACCGTTATTCAAAATTTTTATTCCGGAATCTCCCATTCCTCGCGCAAAATCCCCATCTTAATCGCATCGTAATATTCACCACGAACAATCCTTGCTTTGCGTACCCGCGCTTCTTCCACCATGCCCATGTGAGCAGCCAGCTTGATCATCCGTTCATTGCCAGACCACGTACCAATGCCTAAACGGACTGTATCCATATGGGTAAACAAGTAGTCGATCCACATCCGAAACGCTTCCCGACCATAGCCATTCTGCCAGTAGCGGGAGTCGTAAATGACGATTCCGATTTCGCACCAGTTCGTCTCCTCAGATATCCAGTAGCGACCGACACTGCCTTTTAGCTCGCCGTCAATCTCAATGATCAGCTCGGTTCTTGGTGCATCTGTCCCGACGAGAGCGAGAGACTCCTGGTAGCGTGGGAGGGCACGATACTCTTCTTTTGTGTACGGATCAAGCGGTTTGTAGGGGCCATTCCAATGGAGATGTTCCCGATCCTCTGCTTCGTATTTCCAATAGTAAATCGTATCCAAATCTTCTGCTCGAATATCTCGAAGAACGACCTTTTCTCCTTGCAAATGAATACGCATGACTTGTTCTCCTTTCGTTTGGGTGAATCTGGTACAATCATTGTAAAAGAAAACTGCTCCTATACATAGTGACAGTTTAGGAGAGTTGGATAGGAACAGATTGGAGGGCCGCTGATGGAGTACATGCCGGTCATGGATGCACAGAGCAAAGAACCTCTGTATCAGCAGCTATACAAGCAATTGAGCAGACGGATTGCATCAGGAGAGATACCATCCGGAACCAAGATGCCGTCTATCCGTCAGTTGATGAAGGCAAGCGGCGTCGGAAAAAATACGATTGAGGCTGCCTATCAGCAACTACTCGCAGAAGGCTACATCGTGAGCCGGGAGCGAAGTGGCTTTTATGCTGCCGAGATCGAGAGATGGTCAGAGCCAGTGGAGCAGGATGAGGAGATTACCTTGTACTCATCTATCTTGAAAAAGAAAAAAGGGGAGCATCTCACTTGTCGCTACAATTTTCACGGTTCGGTCATCGATACGAAGTCGTTTCCTTACGCTGCATGGCGCTCTTGCATGCTGGAAGCGCTGGATGTCTATCCGGAGGACTTTTCTTTTTACGGGGATGATCAAGGAGAGTGGGAGCTTCGAGAAGAGCTCAGTAAATATTTGCGCAGGGCACGTACGCTCATTTGTCGGCCTGAGCAAATCATCATCGGCACCGGATTACAGCAGGCTCTCAGCTTTTTATGTCTGCTCTTGGCAGATCGACATCGTGTGGTTGCGATCGAGGAGCCTGGCTATGCAGATGCACGAATAGTCTTTTCCCAGCACGGCTATGAGGTCGTGTCCATCCCGCTAGCGGAAGACGGGCTGTCCATTGAAGCCTTGGAAAAAAGCAAAGCAACGGTCGTGTACACGACGCCTGCGCATCAATTTCCGTATGGGATGGTCATGCCAGTAGGTCAGCGCCAGCAATTGTTGCAATGGGCAAAGAAAAGGAACGGAATCATCATCGAAAATGATTACGATGGTGAATTCCGCTATAATGTACACCCTACGCCATCTTTGCAAGGGATGGATCGGGACGGATGTGTGGTTTATATCGGGAATTTTTCCAAAGCATTTTCTCCAGCACTTCGCTTGGATTACACGGTACTTCCGCGGCAATTGCTCGGGCGATATTTGGAAGCATTCCAGGCGTATCCTTCTCCGGTTTCCCGCCATTTGCAGCGGAGCATGCAGTTGTTCATGCAAAAGGGCTACTGGGAAAAGCATGTCCGAAAAATGCGCACCGTCTATCACCGCAAGCACGATACATTGCTTCGGTCGATACAGACCTACATGCCTCGGGAAGTACGAGTTTTGGGACAGTCAGCGGGGCTGCATATTTTGCTAGAGGTAGATACTTCCCGAACGGAAAAGGAGCTGATCGAGCAAGCACGTGCGTCCGATGTTCGCGTTTATCCGAGCGGCCATAACTGGGCCAATGATCCGACGAATGTGCGTCCGCGAATCATCGTTGGATTTGGTGGAGTGGAGGAACAAGACATTGCAGAAGGAATCAGTCGTCTAGCAGAAGCTTGGTTTTCTTTATGATTGGCGCTTTTGCCGGATCTTCTCGTTCCGATGAGGGTCCCAAATAGTTTCAACAGAAAAAAGCAGCCTATGGCGTGGGACAGGGCAATTGTCCAGCGCATAGGCTGCTTGTTTTTTTTCGGCAAGGATTATTTCATGCTTTTTTGGTACTCATCAAACTGAGCGCTGACCTCATTCGAAGGCTTGCTAGTCAAATGGCTGACAACCACGATAGCGAGCAGGCTAATGGCAAAGCCGGGAACCATCTCGTAGAGGAAGTCCTTCAGCACATCAAAACGAGTCCAGATGATAACGGTAAGTGCGCCAGCGACCATACCGGCGAGAGCACCCCATTTGTTCATGCGCTTCCAATAGAGGGAGAGCAGAATGACAGGCCCAAACGAAGCGCCGAATCCGGCCCACGCATATCCAACGAGATCGAGGATCGTGTCATTTTTATTCAAGGCGAGCAAAAAGGCAATGACAGATACAAGTAAGACGGACAGGCGGCCAAAGGTGACCAGCTCTTTGTCGGTTGCAGAACGCTTGAAAAAGGTTTTGTAAATATCCTCGGTCAAGGAGCTGGAGGTGACGAGCAGCTGAGAGGAAATCGTACTCATGATCGCCGCCAAAATCGCCGCCAGCAAAAAGCCGGTAATGAGTGGATGGAACAGGATCGTACCGAGCTGGATAAAGATCGTCTCAGGATCGCTCAACGTCCAGCCTTGCTTGGAGTATAGGGCAATACCGACTAGACCTGTCAGCATGGCGCCAGCGACGGAGAAAATCATCCAGCCCATACCGATGCTGCGCGCTTTTTTGATCTCACTCGTGGACGTGATTGCCATAAAGCGAACGATAATGTGCGGTTGTCCGAAATAGCCGAGACCCCAAGCAAACAAAGAAATGATGCCGAGCAGGCTGGTCCCTTTAAAAATATCGAGCAAAGAGGGATCGACAGCGTGAATCTCGGTAAATGTTTCTCCCAATCCGCCTGCTGTAAGAACGGTCACAAGCGGAACGAGGATGAGCGCGATGACCATGATGAGTCCTTGTACAGCGTCCGTCCAGCTTACAGCGAGGAAGCCGCCAAACAATGTGTAGGCAATGGTGACCAATCCAACAATCCATAGCCCCGTTTGATAGCTCAGGTGGAAGGTGTTTTCAAACAACACGCCTCCAGATACGAGACCGGATGAGACGTAAAAAGTAAAAAAGATCATAATAACAAGGGCCGAGACAAGACGAAGCATCCGAGACCCGTCCCCGAAGCGATTTTCCAAAAAAGCAGGAATCGTAATCGAGTTGTTGGCAACCTCTGTATACGAACGAAGGCGGGGAGCGACATACAGCCAGTTGGCATAAGCCCCGAGAGTCAGACCGATGGCAATCCAGGATGCGCTAAGACCTTGGGCAAACATGGCGCCAGGCAAGCCCATCATCAACCAGCCACTCATATCGGATGCACCCGCGCTGAGAGCGGTTACAGTTGGACCGAGCGACCGACCGCCGAGCATGTAGTCTGTCAGATTGGAGGTACGTTTGTAGGCATAATAGCCGATCAGGAGCATACCTGCCATGTACACAATAATAGATGCGAGCAGCATATTCATTGGCATCACCTCGTTGTGTTTAGTATTTGTGAAAATTATATGAACATCTTACACGTTATCATGCCCAATTATAAAAATCTATAAGGAAACACAGAAAATTTTGTAGAAACCCAATAAAAAGTTTTTTAATAACACGAAAAAGCCCGCGATGATGGATCGCAGGCTTTTCTTGAAATGTTTTCCTAATTACTGAACTTGAACCTGACCGTTTCCGTCGAGTGTTACTTTGAATTCCTTTACGACAGTGGGCTCCGCACCTTGGTTGTTCAAATCGTGCTTGAGCACTTTGAAAGTACCATCGGCAGAGAGTGTGCCTGTATATTCAACACCAAACATGTCAGATTTATAAAAGCTGAAGTTCGCAAGCTCGGTTTTTTGCAATTCATTTACCAGCAACTGACCATCTCCACTGAACATGGCATTACGCAATGCTTCAGAGGATTCGTATTTTTGCTGGAGGTATGTTTGCAGCTGTTTGGCGACTTCAGACTCAGCCAGTTGCTTGCCGGCTTCGAGAGCTTGTTGGCCCGCTTCGACAGCCTGTTTTCCTGTCTCAATCGCTTGTTGACCTGTTTCTACTGCTTGCTGAGCGGTTTGGACCCCTTCGGATAGATCGGAGCAGGCAGTGAGCAGTAACGCGCATGCGATCATCCATACTTTTTTCATGTGATTCACTCCTTTCTGGCGTGACGATTCATACTTTATTTATTTTACCGTATATCCACTGACTTCGCATCCGCATATGATGGGGTAAGCGTAAGAGCTGCACTGATTACAGGGAGGAAACACAATGATTCAAGGGAAAGTAAAATGGTTCAGCAAAGAAAAGGGCTATGGGTTTATTGAGCGTGATGGAGGACCTGATGTATTTGTACACTACTCTGCGATCACAGGGTCAGGTTACCGGAACTTGGAGGAAGGCGAGCAGGTGGTTTTTGAAATCGTGAATGGACAGCGTGGGCTGCAAGCCGCCAATGTGGCGAGGAAAGTCGTGTAAAAGAGGTATCATCTTCTAAAAACACATGACGAAGGACTTCCTTCGATTCAAAAACGCCGTCAAACCTGTACAAGGCAGACGGCGTCTTATTTATGTCACGTATCGTTCGGGATGGATCAAAGGTTGTTGTAGAGAAAGACTGACAATGCAATCACCAAGGCGATGGTAATCATGCCGTAAATGATCAACAGATTGCGGGAGCGTTGTTTAAAGTCCCGAACTTTGGATTCGGATGGGTTCATACCGATTTTTATGGTAACGACGAGACCTATGAGAACAAGTACAATAATAGCAATAATGAAAGGCAAAATACTCATAACAGCCAGTCCTTTCTGTATGGCCCAGTCATCCTGCCGGATATACACGAGGATGCATACGGTAGCTTACTTCGATCATATACCGCCCGCACAAAAATGTTGCCATCCACTTGGGGATTATTTTGACCATCCACTTGCTGTGAATGCATCCGCTAAGCGAGAGACTGCCTCCGTGATCTGATCCAGGGTAGCTCTGCCAAAGGTGAAGCGGACATACCCTTGCTCTGCGCCGAACAGATGGCCCGGAACGAAAACTACTCCCCGTTTCACTGATTCTGTGAGAAAATGTTCGCCGCTCCATTTCCCTTTAAATTTACACCACAGGTGAATGCCTCCCTCTGACCCGACCATTTCTACTTGATCACTGAACTTGTCTTGGAGCGAGAAGACAAGCTGATCGTGCCGCAAGGATAGCTCTGTTCGCAACAGATCGATGTGACTCGCAAACTGAGGCGATCCGAGAAAGCGATTTGCCAGCCATTGCGGAAAAATGCTGTGCCCAAAATCAAACTGTTGTTTCGCATCTGCCAATCTTTCCATGACGGTAGGGGGCCCGACGATCCAGCCGATTCGCAGACCTGAGGCTACGATTTTGGTCAAAGAGCTGATATAGAGTACTGTTCCGTGTTGATCCAGTGATTTTAAGGTTGGGACGGGCTCTCTCGTAAAACTGGTCAGGCTGTATGGATCATCCTCGATGATCGGAATCCCTTTTTCATAGGAGAACGCGAGCAATTCCTGGCGCCGCTCCAATGAAAGTAGCGTCCCTGTCGGGTTCTGATAATTCGGATTGAGAAAAACCATTTTGATGCGGTGCTGGCGGTGGAGCTGGGCTAAGTGCTTCGGGTCGATTCCGTCTCGGTCGACAGGCAGCGAAAACGTACGCAAGCCAGCAGAATGAAAAAGCGGCAAGGAATAACAATAAGACGGCTCCTCAATGGCAACTGCATCTCCTGGCTTTAACAAGCATTGAACGACGAGATGAAGGGCTTGCTGCGCGCCTGACGTAATCATGATCGAGGTAGCAGGTGCTTCGATGCTTCGCCATGTTTTCATGTGGAGACTCAATGTCTCTCGCAAAGCCCAATTACCCTGCGGGTGCTCATAGCCGAGATGAGTCGGGAAGTCATCGGGGGTCATGAGCTGCTGGAGCGTTTGATTGGGGACGAGATCGGTCGAGAGCTCGCCACTCGCCAAATCGATCAAGTCATTTTCCTGTGTTTCACGACGGATTTTGCGAATCAACGGTAAATTCGGACGAAATGAACCTGATTCCGTCAAATGACGCCAGTTCGGAACGCGGGTCCGTGCCAGTCCCCAAATATCTTGGCTGACGATGGTGCCACTTCCTTGTATGCGCTCGATCATCCCTGCTGCTTGCAGCTCATCGTACGCAGCGACGACGGTCGAGCGGTTGACGTTCAGTTCTTTGGCCAGTGTGCGCTCCGAGGGCAAATAGCTGCCGGGGCCGAATTCACCACTGCTGATTCGTTGCTCGATTTGCTCTGCTATTTGTTTATATAAAGGCTTTGTAGGAATAGAAGATTTGCCATCCATCACGAATCCCGCTTTCTACATTTATCCATTTATTATATCATGACATTCCGATCTTTCCTTTTCGTCTGGGTCAGGTAAAATAGATGAGATGGAAGGAGAGATGGACGATGAAACAATACCTGGATTTGTGCCAGCGCATTTTGGATGAGGGTGTCACAAAAGAGGATCGGACAGGCACCGGAACGACCAGTGTTTTTGGGCATCAGATGCGTTTTGACCTGAGTGAAGGCTTTCCTATGGTCACGACGAAAAAGCTGCATATGAAATCGATCATCCACGAATTGCTCTGGTTTTTATCAGGCGATACCAATGTCCGCTACTTGCAGGAAAACGGTGTGCGGATCTGGAACGAATGGGCCGATGAAAACGGAGATTTAGGCCCGGTATACGGAAGCCAATGGCGTTCCTTTACTGGACGCGACGGCAAAACAGTGGACCAGATTCAATGGGTCATTGATGAGATCAAACGCAATCCGGACTCCCGCCGCTTGATCGTTAGCGCGTGGAATCCGGCTGAATTGGACAAGATGGCATTGCCGCCTTGTCACCTGCTGTTCCAGTTTTACGTAGCGAATGGCAAGCTGTCCTGCCAGCTGTATCAACGCAGTGGCGACACGTTTTTGGGTGTGCCGTTTAATATCGCTTCCTACGCGTTGCTGACGCATATGGTGGCGCATGTCACAGGGCTTGAAGTGGGCGATTTTGTTCATACGATCGGAGACGCTCATCTGTATCTCAACCATATCGAGCAGGTCAAGCTACAGCTCACTCGCCAGCCGAAACCACTGCCAAAGCTCGTGCTCAATCCAGATGTGACTTCGATTTTTGACTTCAAATACGAAGATATAGAAATCGTTGGCTACGAATCCCACCCGCACATCAAAGGCGAGGTGGCCGTATGATCAGCCTGATTGTTGCCTATGCCCGCAACCAAGTCATCGGAAAAGATGGCGACATGCCGTGGAATCTTCCTGCCGACTTGAAAAATGTGAAGGAATTAACGACAGGCAAAACGATTGTAATGGGACGCAAAACGTTCGAATCGATCGGCAAGCCGCTGCCTAACCGCAGAAATGTCGTTCTGACACGCAGCAAGGACTTTCACCCTGAAGGTGTAGATGTCGTTCATACGAAGGAAGAAGTTCTCGCCATGGGTGATGTCATCATCTTTGGCGGCTCGGAAATTTATCGCCAGTTCCTCGATGTCGTTGATCGTCTGTACATTACAGAGATCGATTTGGAAACAGAGGGTGATACGTTTTTCCCGGCATGGGATCGTGATGCTTACACCTTGGTGGACAAGCGTGAGGGTATCGTGGATGAGAAGAACGTTCATCCGCATGCGTTTTACGTGTATGAGCGGAAAAATAGCTGATAAACGAAAATGCCTCGATGCTGAGGCATTTTTTTGTTCTTTTTTGGAACTAAACGCATATATAACGATAGGAAATAGCAGGGACGAACCTAAGGAGGTGATCGGGTGAAGGTAGACTTTCACGTCCATCTGGAGGAAGGGCCGTATTCGCTGGACTGGCTGCTCAAGCAAGCAGAATCATTGCGCCCCCTCGTGGAGCATGCCGAAGTGATGGGGAGCCGAAAATGGGCAAGTATGCTGACCACTGGGTTGGCAGAACGCCTACAACAAGGCCCGTATTCACGGGATTGGCTTGAATTGTATCGACTCCGTGCCAAACAGGCTGGGATTCAGCAAGTTTGCGTGGTCGAGCACTTATATCGTTTTCATGAGTACCGGTCGTACTACGAACAGCATGTGCACATCGGCTCTGATCGTTTGGGAGCAGCGCAGCGCAAATGGCTGAGTCAGGTCGCAAACGATTCACTGGACAGCTTTGTTGTTTTCCTGCAAAAAGAGCGGCTTCGTTGGGCGGAGGATGGAATTGAGCTGCGTGTCGGGATTGAATTGGATTATTTTTCGGGTGGAGAAGAGACACTGCGGCCTATCATCAATCAATATCCGTGGGATGTGTGCATAGGAGCCGTGCATTTTCTGGAAGGCTGGGGCTATTCAATCCAGGGTGCACAAGAACGCTTTGGAAGACAGGAGCTAATCGGATTGTACAGCCTTTATTTTGATAAGCTTGAGCAGGTGATCGAATCGCAATTATTCGATGTTATCGCCCATATCGATGGCATCAAAGCGTTTGGTATGCGACCGGATGAGACTGCCCTATTGCCGTATTATCAGCGTGTGGCCCGGGCTCTTGGACGGATGGGGATTGCGACGGAAATCAATACAGGCTACGGTTTGGTGAGTCAACTCCGTGAATTTTCGCCCAGCTATCGTTTTCTGGAAATTTTGTTCGAGAATGAGGTACCCATCAGCTTGGCGTCTAACGCTACTGCGCCTGATCAAGTCGGTCAGCATTTGGACGAGGCTCGAGCGCAGTTGCAACGGGTAGGCTATACGAGCTTTGCGGTTTTTGAAAAGCGAAAACGTAGCATGCTCGCTCTGGATTAGTCAAGCTCCCCATTTGACCCATGATTCTGCTATGATGGGACAAGAATGATGAATCCAGGGGGAGGAGTAAGAACCATGGCCTTGCAGGAACAATTAAAAGAGCTGCTAAAAGAAATGGAGCCGCAAATCATTAGCTGGAGGCGTCATCTGCACCAGCATCCCGAGCTTTCCTTTCAAGAAGAGAAGACTCCAGCCCTTATTGCCGAAATATTGAGAGGACTTCACTTCGATGAGGTTCGCACAGGCGTCGGTGGTAGGGGAGTCATGGGCGTTTTGCGCGGTGGGCGCCCGGGTAAGGTCGTCGCGTTGCGTGCGGATTTTGACGCGCTGCCGATTCAAGATCAAAAAGATGTACCTTATAAATCGACTGTACCTGGCGTCATGCATGCGTGTGGGCATGATGCGCACACTTCTCAGCTACTAGGACTCGCTTCTGTTTTGGCAGCTCATCGTGAGCAGTTTGCTGGTGAAATTCGCTTTGTTTTTCAGCATGCGGAGGAGGAAAATCCGGGCGGAGCTATCCAAATGGTTCAGGATGGTGCTGTAGAGGGCGTCGATGCGATCTTTGGCGTTCATCTCTGGTCGATGTTCCCTGTAGGAAAGGTGTTCATTAGTGCGGGTCCACTCATGGCGAATACGGACGACTTTTCCATTGCGATTAAAGGAAAAGGGGGACACGGTGCTGTTCCGGAAGAAACTGTCGACTCTATTGTGATCGGTTCACAAATCGTCGGTCATCTCCAAACGATTGCCAGCCGCAACGTTAGCCCGTTAGAAAGTGTGGTCGTGACCGTGGGGACGTTCCACGGCGGAGACAGTACGAACATCATCGCAGATAGCTGTCGTTTGACAGGGACTGTCCGCTCCTTTTTGCCAGACGTCCGCGACCGTGCGGAGCAGCGCCTGACAGAAATTGCGGAGGGGACGGCTGTTATGATGGGAGGAAGCGCTACAGTTGTCTACGAGCGAGGATATCCAGCCGTCATTAACCATGAAAAGGAAACAGCGATTGCACGGGAAGCAGCCATTGCAGCGTTTGGAGCTGGCCGTGTGGAATCGATGAAGCCGTTGATGGGGGGCGAGGACTTTTCGTACTATTTGGAAAAGGTGCCCGGCGCTTACTTGTTCGTAGGGGCAGGCAATCCGGAAAAACTGGCAACATATCCCCACCACCATCCCCGCTTCGATATCGACGAGGATGCCATGCTAATCGCAGGCGAGCTCTTGGGACGAACAGCGCTGCACTATTTGGAAACACAGCAACGATAAGAAAACGCATGAAAGATGCGCTTTTGCCTACATAGGACAAAGGCGCTTTTTTTGCTTTCAACCATAAGCTATACGAGGCTAGCTAGAAAATCGAATAAGGGAGGGAGGGGCCTTTCGGTGAGAAAACGGATAGGCGTACTGACCTACCGAGGAGAATCAGGCTTTGTCGAGCCCGGCTATTTGCGAAGGCTGGTTGAGGCAGGAAGAGAAATGGGGGCAGAGGTTTTTTTATTTAGCCCACAAGATGTCCATTTTGAAGAAAAGCGGATTAACGGTTATGTACCAGATAGCACGAAGTGGAGACGAAAGCGTTTTGCCTGGCCCGACATCGTCATCGATCGTTATCGCTACTATCCATTGCCTAAGCATCGTGCCTATTTGCCATTTCGCAAGCAAAATTGGTTCAGTTATGCGAATAACCGCTTCTCGAACAAATATGTCGTTCATCAGATTTTGATACAAGATCCACAGCTACAGCGCTGGCTTCCCGAAACACTCCCCTACGACAGAAAAACGCTTGCCACCATGCTTGCCAATCATCGTCTAGTTTATCTCAAGCCGACAAACGGCACAGGTGGCAGAAGCATACTGCGTGTGGAGAAACGCGCAGGTCGTTACCTTTTGCATGGCAGGACCAAGCAGCAAGCCAAAAGCTGTGAAAAACTGGCGACGCTCACAGAGGTGTGCGAGCGGCTGGAGCATTGGATGAAGAATGAGAAGAGCGGAAACGAGCAGTTTTTTCTTCAACAGGGGCTACAATTGTCACTGGTTCCCAAGCGAACAGTAGATGCTCGCATGCTTGTGCAAAAGGACGGGAAGGGTCAGTGGTGTTTGACCGGGATGGGCATTCGGGTTGGGCCGATCCAATCGTCCACCTCGAATTTGCATGGGGGAGGAACAGCATTGCCTGCCGTCTCCTTCCTGGTCAAACGATTTGGTCAGGAAATGGCAGAGCGGATTGTACAGGAATGCAAGGAGCTCGCGATTAAGACAGTTACACGCATTGAAGAGCATTTCGGCCTGATGATGGAGTTTGGCTTTGATCTGGGGATTGATGTTCATGGCAGGGTTTGGATTATCGAAATCAATCCGAAGCCAGGGAGAGAAATTTTCAAGCAGATGGGTCAGCACAAGCGATATGCGACGGCGGTTCGACGGCCGTTGGAGTATGCGTTGTATCTTGTTAATAAGGGCAATGCAGTTAACTAAAGAGGATCTTCCATTAAGGAAGGTCTTTTTTTGTTATTTCCGTTTCTTTTAAGAGGGGGACACGGCATAATAATAAAAAAATGGCACAAGAGGTGAAACGCACATGCAAAAACAATCATTTTCCATCGCACTCGACGAGGAGTTAACGCTGCGCGGCGACATTCATACGGAGGAATCGGCAGGCTCAGCACAGCCACTAGTGCTATTTTGCCACGGCTTTAAAGGCTTCAAGGATTGGGGAAGCTTTCCCTACGTGGCCGACGAGCTGGCTAAGCAAGGCATTACCACAATCCGCTTTAATTTTAGCTGCAACGGCGTAGGGGAGAGCTTGATGGAGTTCGACGAGCTGGAGAAATTCGGACGCAATACATATGCGCGCGAGCTGGCTGATTTGCAAGCATTGACGGAACGGATTTTGTCAGGCAAGCTCCCGTTACCCGATTACGTGGACAAAACGAAGCTGTACGTATTGGGACACAGCAAGGGCGGCGGTGACGCGATCTTATTCGGAGCAAACAACCCGCATGTGGCAGGGATTGTGACCTGGAACGGAATCGCTCATGTCGATTTGTTCGACGAGAAGCTGCGCAGACAAATAGAAGAGACAGGCGTCGGATACATAGCAAATGCACGAACCGGTCAAGACATGCCCATCACCAGAGTCGTGATCGAGGATGTGGACAACAATCGCCAGCGATACGATATTTTGGAATTGGTTTCTACGATGGAGCAACCACTGTGCATCATCACAGGAGAAAAAGATTATGTCCGTCTGGTAGAGGGTGCAAAAAGAATTCATCAGGCTGCCAAAAACAGCGAGCTGCACTGGATAGAAGGCGGCGATCATACATTTAACACGCGTCATCCGTTTGCGGGTACATCGGCTCCGTTGGAAGCTGCGATCAAGCAAACTGTCGCATTTGTCCGCACCCCACGGACATAGAAAAAACCTCAATTTTCCCGCGTTTTCTTTCCATTTGGGCTGTGGTATACTGGGAATCGTTCTAACGGTTCGAATGATGTGATTATTCAGAAAAATAACAGAACAGGTGGAGAAGAAACATGAATAGCAAGGTGTATCTGTATGATACGACCCTGCGAGATGGAACGCAGGGAGAGGGGATCAGCCTGTCGGTAGAAGACAAGATAAAGATCGCACTGCGGCTGGATCAGTTTGGTATCGATTTTATTGAAGGCGGTTGGCCGGGCAGCAATCCAAAGGACATGGCTTTTTTTGAGCGTATCCGGGAGATTTCGCTACAGCACGCAAAGGTAACGGCTTTTGGCAGTACCTGTAGACCGAATGTAGCAGCGGCAGATGATGACAATCTGCAAGCGTTGATCTTAAGTGGAGCCTCGGCAGCCGCGATTTTCGGGAAATCATGGGACTTGCACGTGACGGATGCTCTCAAGACGACGTTGGAAGAAAACGTGCGCATGGTCGCTGATTCGGTTGCATTTTTAAAAGAAAACGGACTGACGACTCTCTTTTTGGCAGAGCATTTCTTCGATGGGTACAAGGCGAATCCTCGCTACGCATTGCATGTTCTGGAAGCAGCAGAAGAGGCTGGGGCTGACTGGATTGTTCTCTGTGATACAAACGGCGGGACACTGCCGCATGAAGTTTATGATATTGTCAAAACGACTGTGGGCCATCTACGGACGCCTGTAGGCATTCATCCGCATAATGACAGTGGAGTGGCAGTTGCCAATGCACTAGCTGCGATACAGGCGGGCGCACAGCAAGTACAAGGAACAATTAACGGTATCGGTGAGCGCTGCGGGAACGTCAACCTGATCTCTGTGGTTCCGAATTTGCAGCTCAAGCTGGGCCATCATTGTGTGAGCAGTGATCAATTGCAGGAGCTGACACAGCTGTCTCGCTATGTAGCGGAAATTGCCAACATGACGATGCCGAACAACCAGCCGTTTGTCGGGTACAGTGCGTTTGCTCACAAGGGTGGTATTCACGTAAGCGCCGTTATGCGCGATCCGAAAACGTACGAGCACATCGAGCCAGAAAACATCGGCAACAAACGTCGCGTACTCGTCTCAGAGCTCGCAGGACAAAGCAATTTGCTCGCGAAAATGGAAGAGCTCGAGATCGATCTATCGCTGGATCGCGAAAAGGCGAGAGAAATCATTACACACATCAAAGAGCGCGAATTCCAAGGCTATCAATACGAGGGAGCAGAGGCTTCGCTCACGCTGATGCTGCTGGAAGCCTCCGGCAAGCTAAAAAACCTGTTCAAGCTAGACTCCTTCAAAATCATGCTGGAAAAGGCAGCCATCCAATCGATCACATCGGAGGCAACCGTGAAGCTGCGAGTGAACGGGGAGTCTGTCCATACGGCTGCTGATGGAAACGGTCCGGTGAATGCACTGGACAATTCGATGCGAAAAGCATTGGAGAGCTACTATCCGTGCATAGCAAAAATGCAGCTGGAAGATTACAAGGTGCGTGTCTTGGACGAAAACGGCGCGACTGCTGCAAAAGTACGTGTCCTAATCGAATCCTCGAGCAACGGCGAAAAGTGGAGCACAGTCGGCGTCTCCACCAACGTCATCGAAGCGAGCTGGGAAGCACTGGCAGACAGTATTCGTTACTTACTGTGGAAAGAAGGTTGTGAGGAAGTCGGAAGCCTTGCTTCCTCCGGGACGCGTGTAGGAATTGTGAATCATTAACAAAGGGAACCAGCCCGGGCAGATGCCGTCGGGCTGGTTTTCCTTTGGTATGCAAGTTTTAAAAGGTACCGATCAACCAACAAAGCTGGCGAGAAGAAAAAGTACAGGGCTCGTAGACCTTGACAACGCCTACCCTTTTGGAAGTGGAGACGGCCATTGAATCCCCTTGCTGGTGTGTCAGAGTCGAAGAGAACTGTGCTTTTTCTTCTCCTCCACCATGTTGACTCAAACCACAAAGACCTTCGGTCACGGCTTCGAAGATGAAACCGGCCGATCAATCAACTGCCGCAGCTTTGTCTCCGTGGCAGAATTCGGGTCAGGTGTGTAAATGCTGCACCGCAAATCCGCATTCCCGGAAACTTGCAGCGAAGTCAGATGAAAGAGCATTTTCCCTACCTTCGCATGACGAAATTCCAGTAATACCTCCGGAGCTGAACTGACGCGGCTCTGCTCCCACAGGTCGTGAAAGTCGGGATGAACCTGCCGCATCTCGCTTAAAAACTGCTCGTACCACTCGTCCTCTACATACTGACCGTAATTGGCGCGGAAAATCGCGAGAAAGCCGCTGACGAAATGCTCCCAGTTGACAGCCAGCCGTCGTAATTCCTTACGCGTAAACACGAGGCGGATTAAATTCCGTTCTTCATAAGGGATTTGTTCAAAATCAAGAAAGACATGTGTAGCTGCCTCGTTCCAGCCGACAATATGACTGCGCCGATCTGAAATGATGGTTGGGCACGAGCGCAACTCTTTTAAGATTCGTTTCAGGGCTGGATTGATCTGCGGCGGTTCATCTTTTTGCGGGATTTGCCCGACTCCAGTCCCTGTCTCTAGTGCCAGCGCATACAAATATTTGTGCTCATCGACGGTAAGCTGCAAGGCTCTTGCAACCGCATCCAGAACAGAAGGCGAGACCTTAATATCGCGGCCTTGTTCCAGCCATGTATACCAGGTGGAGCTAACCCCGGCAAGCTGAGCCACTTCTTCTCTTCGTAGCCCAGGTGTTCTTCTGCGCGTCCCAGGGGCCAGCCCGACCGATTGTGGTAAAATTTTGGCGCGTTGCGCTTTCAAGAAAGTAGACAGTGCCTGCAAACGCGTTTGCTGATTCATGGAACACCCTCCTTTTCCTCAACTGGGTAAGTTTGTTAGACTAGTACTCATTATACTAGGATAAACAACAACTTGTAATAGGATAATACGTATGACAAGATGGTTTCCATAAGGCACTCGAATAGGAGGCTAATCATGGAAAAAGTCGTTGTCACAGGTATGGGAGTAATCTCCCCGATAGGGAATACAGTGAATCAGTTTTGGAACAGTCTCGTGCAAGGAAAGTCTGGTATCTCTCCAATTGATACTTTTGATACAGCACGAAATAAAACGAAAATCGCAGGTTTGGTGCGAGATTTTGATCCGGTGGAGCTGTTTGGGCGCAAAGAAGCGCGGCGAATGGATCGCTTTTGCCAATTTGCCCTTGCTGCTGTAGAAGAAGCACTAGAGGATGCAGAACTTCAGCTGGACGAGTTGGACCGCGAGCGAATCGGGGTTTATGTAGGCTCTGGCATCGGTGGGGTAGGGACGCTTCTTGAGCAGCATAACGTTCTTCGTGAACGAGGCCCTGAGCGGGTCAGCCCGACGCTTGTTCCCATGCTCATTTCTAACATGGCAGCAGCGATGATCAGCATCAAGTACGGTCTATACGGTCCGACAATGTCACCTGTTACTGCATGCTCGATTGGGAATACGTCCATCGGTGAGGCTTTCCGGCTCATTCGGGCGGGCGGAGCGGATGTCGTCATCGCAGGAGGGTCTGAGGCCGCGGTGACAGACATATCTCTCGCCAGCTTTAGCAATGCGACGGCATTGTCTACAAGAAATGATGATCCAGCAGGAGCGAGTCGGCCATTTGATGCCAAGCGGGATGGGTTTGTCATGGCAGAGGGTGCCGGGATAGTGATATTGGAATCAGAATCACACGCCAAGAAAAGAAACGCTCGCATGTATGCCGAGGTGATTGGCTATGGGGCAAGCTCTGACGCCTATCATATGGTGGCGACACATCCAGAAGGAATCGGTCCCTACCGTGCGATGAAATGGGCCCTTCAGGAAGCAGGGGTGCAACCGACAGACGTGGATGTCATCAGCGCGCACGCAACCAGCACAGAACTCGGAGACCGCTCCGAGACACTGGCGATCAAAAAGCTGTTTGGCGACCATGCGTACCGTGTACCGATCACCGCGAACAAATCGATGACGGGGCATATGTTTGGTGCAGCCGGGGGTGCGGAGGCGATCGCCCTGATTAAGAGCTTGCAGGAAGGAATCATTCCCCCGACGATTAATCAGGTAGAGCGTGACCCTGAATGCGATCTGGACTATGTGCCAAATACAGCACGCAAAGCCACGCTCGACATCGGCATGTCCAATTCCTTTGGCTTTGGCGGTCATAACGCAGTCATTGTGCTGAAAAAAATGTAATGGATAGAGCCTGTTCTCGTAGTCTCAGGTAGACTGTGAGAGCAGGTTTTTTTTATTTCGATAGAAAAAAATGAAACGTTTTGTCGCCCTGATTTCTCTAACAGGGGAGAAAAGGAGGGGGGAGCTGTTTGAATAGACAACTTGGTCTCGTTGCTCGTGCCAAGGCTGGTGATGCTGACGCGTTTCAAATGCTGATTCATCAGGAAAAAGCCAATTTGTACAAGATGGCTTTCGTGTATACGCGCAACGAAGAGGATGCGCTTGAGATTTTTCAGGAAACGGTCTATAAGGCGTTACTCTCCATTTCAACCTTAAAGGAAGAGCAGTATTTTACCACATGGTTGACGCGCATTTTGATCAACTCGGCGCTTGCCTATTTGGCTAGGAAACGCAAGGTAATCTCGCTTAGCAAAGACATGATTGAAAGTGTGCGGGATACAGGAAGCGTAAGGCTCGAGGAACGGATCGATCTGCTGGAAGCAATGGAAGAGCTGGAAGAAAAGTATGTAACGGTACTGCTGCTAAGGTTTTACAAGGACTACTCCGTAAAACAAATCGCGGAAACGCTGGATTGTCCGGAAGGCACTGTAAAAACAAATATTCACAGAGGATTGACGCTATTAAAAAAGAAACTAAAAGGGGAGTACTTCGATGAGAGAAAAAATTCATGCCTATAAAGAGCAAGTAGATCGCATTCCAGTCCCGACAGAGAAGCTGGACGCTATTATCGCCCAAACCGTTCAGCAGGCTGTACCGAAGAAAAAACGCTTGAACAAACGAAAGCTGGTGTATAGCACAGGGGCTGCAGTCGTTACTGTAGGTATCTTGTTTAGCTCGGCGACTGTCTCACCCGCGATGGCGAACCTAGTCTCCAAGGTGCCTTTGATCGGATCGATATTCACTACTTACGGTGACAACGGATTGAAGCAAGCGAGTGAAAAAGGCTTAACGACTGTCATCGGCGAGTCGCAGGACGTGGGTGGCAATGCGATTACCGTCAATGAAGTCTACTATGATGGGACACGCTTTACGATTGGGTACACATTGGAAACAAAGGAGGCAGTCGGAGAGCATTATTTAGGCTCCTCACCAGATTTGACAGTGAACGGAGAAGCGTTTGGATACGCAGGAAGCAGCAAGCAAACACAAATTACGCCGACGCTTGCGACCGGAATTGTCGAAATCGACGCAATGAATGGCTTGCCTCAGGAGTTCAAGCTAGGGTTGAGCTTTCAGGGGGAGGACGGCAAGAAGTGGAGCTTCTCCCTACCAATCAGTGAACGTACAGATACGAAACGCATTCCAGTTAATCACAAGCAACAAGCTGGAGGCATTGACCTGACGGTTTCGGATGTCACAGTGGGTCCAGCAGGGCTGGTTGTGAGCTTCCAGGCAGTAACCGAGGAAATTGGATATTTATCGAGCTATTTGGAATTCAAGGTGGTCGATGAAAAAGGGAACGAGCTGGGAGCGTACTCAGGCGGCAGCCAAGGTAAAAAGTCCGACGGCAAAGAGTATCTCACGGGTACAAGACGTTTCGATCCGGTGACATCGGATGTAAAAGAATTAACGATCACGCCATATATGTCGTTGCCTACAAACGGTGGCGGTGTCGAAATGGATGGCAAAGGGAAAGAAACATTGATCCAATCGGCAATCGAGACGATACAAAAGCATGGAAAGAACATCAAGTTCAATACGTTTACAATTTCCTTGCAAAAATAAAACCACGCAAAAAAGCGTCACTCCATGTACAGGAGCGACGCTTTTTTCTCTTGTTGGGGCAAAACTAGGATTGTTTTCTCATCGCACCTAGCTCTTCAACAATGGCGGTCATTTCATTGATGCCAAACGCTGCTTTTTTCTGCACCATGTTGTACAGGTACAGCAAATCCTCGTAATGAACGAGATCGAAGTCCTCCGGGCGCATCACTGCTGTATTCGCCATGTTCAGCTTTGCTTTGATGCCCTCAATGATAATGGCCAAGTTTTCTACAGTCGGTTGATTCAGGTCAGCCATACTTTCTCTCTCCTCTCTACAAATCTGGTATTTATTTCGTCAGTTGCCCACGTGTGACGCCCAACTGGTTGGTTGCCTTTAGTGTACGCCATACGTGTGTACCGCTAACTTCTCCGCGCAATGCCTTGCGATACAGACTGATTACCTCTTTCACGCGCTCTGGTTCTTCTTCCAAAAACTCGATGCGATAGCTACCGACATTCAGGGAGCGGAACTCGCTCAAGTATTCAGCACCGGACTGGTCAATCGCGTTATAAACGGTATTGCGGCAACCGGTATCCACACGTACAGGGTGAGAAAAACCGACGCGGTCTTTCAAAGAAATGCGGGAGGTCTCACATGGAGTACCGCAGTTTGTATGGTCAGTACCTTCACTCATGAATGTGCAGTATACGCAGTGCTCGGTGTGGAACATCGGCATGTGCTGGTGGATAACCAGCTCCATGTTCGCAGCGTTTGAGCGGCTGAGCATATCGACCATTTGCTGGATGTTCAGATCGTACGATGGCGTGACTCGCTCAAGACCTGTTGCAAGGAACAGTTCAACTGCCTTGTGATTCGCGACGTTCAAGGAGAAATCGCCAATCAGTGGAATGTCGATTTCATCACGACGGGACATGTAGTAATAGAGTGCTCCCGTATTGCGCACCAGAATAGCGTCTGGTTTGCTTTTCGCGATCAGGGCAAGGACACCGTTTTCATCCGGCATATGAATGCGCATCGTAGCAATCCCGATCTTTTTCCCGTACTTATGGGCCAGCTTGACACCCTCAGGATACTGCTTGACGAATTCAAAGTCAGCGTAGAGGAAGTCCACATCCGTTTGCGCGGCTGCCTCCAATTGCTCAAGCGAGCGGCACAGCGCTGTCAGGAGTGGCTTTTCCACTGGCTGGCTCTTCGGGGCATCCGCGTATACGTTGATATCGTGATGGTGGTAAATCGGCGGCTTCGAGCGCAGGAACACGAGCTGTTCAACCGCGTCACGACGCATCCGGTTCAACTCACTGACAGGTACGATGAGATCCCCTTCGAGATCGACAGTCAGATCGTGAGCTTCCAGGTGGAAAATGGTTCCGCCCAGACGGCTTAATTGATCATGCAGCAACTCAGCCGTCAGAGGACGCTTCAAAGCAGTCTCCAGCAGTACCTCGGAAGGAACACTGACAGCGTGATTCGCTTGTTTATCCACCCAAGTGACACTGAGCTTTTCACCCAGCTTTCCGCTTACGTGAACAGACAGCGGGAAGGTGCGATAAGGCTTTTCCGTCTCGAACGTTTTGCGCAGGCGACGATCCAGCTCAGGATCGCTCGTCTTCCATACGCGGTCACCGACATGAAGACGCTTCAGATTCACGTCATTGCGTCCCATGACGATTTCGTACATGCCTTTGGAAACTTCGCCTTCTACCTTTTTACTGCGGCTCAAAATATCGTAAATGCGACCGCCTTCTTCTTTTTGCGTCGGGTCACCCGCGTCGAACACGATTCCGTCTCCGCGTTTGACAGGAGCAGTGATTTCCACCAAAACGCCTGTGGGAAGCAGTTTTTTCACGGTTCCCAAAAACACACCGCGGCTTTTCGGGAACGAACCATCTACGAGCTGCTTGTTGTTTGTCCCGGTCAAAAATCCGTGTGTAAATCCGCGAGAGAAGCTTTGTTGCAGCTCGCGTACTTCTACCTCGGTTGGTCCTGTATCTTGTCCGGCAAAATAACGGTCGATGGCGGCATTGTATTTACTCACGACGTTTGCCACGTATTCAGGTGTTTTCAGGCGGCCTTCAATTTTAAAGGAAGTCACACCAGCCTCGATCAACTCAGGAACCAAATCGATAGCAGCCAAGTCTTTCGGAGACAGCACGTAAGCGATGTTCCCCATTTCCTTTTGCACACCGTCTACCATCAGGTCATACGGCAAGCGACAGGCTTGGGCACACTCCCCGCGGTTTGCCGAGCGTCCACCCCACATTTCCGAGGTCAGACATTGTCCCGAATAAGAAACGCACAAGGCACCGTGAACGAATACTTCCATCGGCAGCTCTGCTTTTTCACCGATTTTTTTGATCTCTTTTAATGAATTTTCACGCCCGAGTACGACGCGTTCCATATCAAACGGCTTCGTGAATTCCACCGCTTCCGGCGAAGTAATCGTCATTTGTGTAGAGCCGTGAATCGGGAAGTCTGGAGATATCTCGCGGATCATCTTTACGAGACCGAGGTCTTGAACAATCACAGCGTCTACTCCAGCGTGAATACAGGCGTCAATCAGCTCGCGTGCATCCTCTAGTTCATTTTCAAATACGAGAATATTAAAGGTAAGGAAGCCCTTTACCCCGTACATGTGCAAATAAGCCATAATCTCAGGCAGTTCCGCCATTTGGAAGTTCTCAGCACGAGCACGCGCGTTGAACTTTTCTACCCCAAAAAAGATGGCATTGGCTCCGTTGGCCACGGCTGCCTTCAAGCAGTCCCAGTTACCGGCAGGTGCCAACAGCTCGATATCTTCACGTTTTATACCATTTCGCATGTGTATGTCTTACCTCCAAGGTCTTCAAACAAGCTCTTCTTCATCATAGGGAAATGTGCTGGTCACCGCAACAAAAACATCCTTTCTGCCAGATGTTGAAAATGTGCCTTCCAGAAAGACATCTGTAATGTTATTCTGTAAGAAAAATCGAAATATTCTAAGAGCCAGGGGAACCGATATATGTTAATCATCAAAGACATTTTGCTACAGTTACTGTTCGTTATCGTCCCTGTTTTGCTGTATAGAAATGTTTGGCTGGGGCGATCAACCTCGAACAAGATGAGCGTCAAATCATCAATGGTTATCGTTTGTAGCTCGATCAGTGTTATTTTTGCGATGAGCTTTCCAGTACAACTCAGTAATGGTATGGAGTACGATTTACGCTCGATACCGATCATTATTACCATTTTATACGCTGGGTATATCCCGGGCATTTTGACGATTTTGGTGATGTTTATCGTAAGGATCGTTTTAGGTGGCGATAGCGTACTCGTAACGATCCTTGGAACGATGGTTTATGCGATCATCCCGTTTTTATTGGTGAATCGTTGGTATGGCTACTCTTTACGAAAGAAACTAGGGTTCGTTCTCTTGATCGGATGCTTAAAGCAGCTATCCATCATCGGTGGAGGGATGGTTGTTTTGATCTGGAGAGGATTTCCGTTGTCCATCATTAACAATTATCTGGAGCCGCTGGTGGAAATCGGCTACCTCGCTTTGATCGTACAAGGTGCAGCCGTTTATTTCATCGAGTTTATTCGAGAATCTCATATTATCCGCAAGCAGGTCGAACGCTCGGAAAAGCTGAACCTGATCAGCGAGCTGGCAGCCAGTGTCGCCCACGAAGTGCGCAACCCACTCACGGTGGTACGAGGCTTTGTCCAATTGTTGCGTGAGGAGACGAATCCGAAAAACGTTGAATATATCCGATTGGTCTTAAATGAACTCGATCGGGCTGAATTTATCATTTCCGACTATTTAAATCTGGCCAAGCCTCATTCTGAGACGCTGGAGCGACTGGAGATTGCGCATACCGTGAAAGAAGTCACGGCTATCATGTCCTCCTACAGCGTCATGAACCGAGTGGAAATCGCCTGTGAGACCGAGCCGGGACTATTCGTTGAGAGCAATGCCGTTAAGCTCAAGCAAGCATTGATGAATCTGATGAAAAACGGTATTGAATCGATGGGACAAGGTGGCATACTTCAGGTCACCGTACGAGCAGCCGGGAACTATCATGTGATTTCCATCATGGATGAGGGAGAGGGGATGACGCCAGAGCAGATTGAACAGATAGGGCTACCTTTTTATTCTACAAAGGAAAAAGGGACAGGTCTCGGTTTGATGGTAACCTGCCGGATCATCGAGGCGATGCAAGGGACGATCCACTTTCAGAGTCAACACGGGCATGGAACGCAGGTGACGATTCAACTGCCTGCAGTGTATATGACCGGAAAAGGAGAGGAACATGGACAAAGATCAAGAGGTGTGGGAGCGACTCTTACATGAGTTGGCTGTCATCAGAAGTGAATTAAAAGCGTTCAAGCTCGAAACACGTGCAGAACTCTATCAAATCAAAAGCGAGCTGAAAGAATGGCAGCAGCGTGAAGAACAGCGAAGGCTCTCGAGCGAAGGGGAATAGACCATGAGACGATCCGCAAACAGATGGTGGCAAAAAACAGGAAAAGCTTTTTTCGCAGCAGGTTTGGCTTTAGCGCTTGCTGCATGCGGACAACCACAGGAAGCAGCAAAGCCTGTCACACAACAAGCGAATGAAGCTACACCAGCTAATGCATCGGTGCCTCCCGAACAAATACTCAGACTGAATAACTTTACAGAACCGCTCTCTCTTCATCCCGGACTCATTTCGGATGTTTGGTCATCCAATGTTATTTTTCAAACGTTTGAGGGTCTGACTCGCATTAACGACAAGGGCATTCCTCAGCCCGCGATGGCCCAGGAAATCAAGGCATCAGACGATTTGTTGACGTATACCTTCACGATTCGCGACAATGCGAAGTGGTCAAACGGCGATCCCGTAACTGCGCACGATTTTGAAAACGCTTGGAAATGGGCACTCGATTCCAAAAACGGCTCCCAGTATGCCTACCAGCTGTTTTATGTAAAAAATGCAGAGGCGGCCTTTGCTGGCAAAGCGAAGCCCGAAGAGATCGGGGTCAAGGCAACAGATGACAAGACACTCGTCGTCCAACTGGAAAACCCGACGCCGTTTTTTCTGGAGCTGACGGCTTTTTACAGCTACTTTCCGTTAAATACGAAAGTGGTGAAAGACAATCCAGACTGGGCGAAGGAAGCAGGACCAGCCTACACCTCGAATGGACCGTTCAAACTCGCTGCGTGGGAGCATAAAAACAAGCTAACGCTAACGAAAAATGAACATTATTGGGACGCAGACGCTGTCAAGCTGACCAAAATCGAAATGAATATGATCAATGACGCGAATACAGAGCTGTCCATGCTGGAGAGCGGCGATCTCGATTGGGCAGGTGCCCCGGCTGGCAATCTTCCGCTCGATGCGATGCCGACCTTGAAGGAAAAAGGATTGCTGGTGATCACGCCAAAAGCCGGAACGTACTGGTATGAATTCAACACAGAGCAAAAGCCTTTCCACAACAAAAAAATTCGCCAAGCCTTTTCATACGCGATCAACCGGAAAGACATCGTGGAGAACATCACGCAGGGAGGGGAATTGGTTGCGACAGCCGTAGTGCCGCCGACAATGTTTGCTGAGAACGAGCAAGGCTTGTTTACAGACAACGACATGGAAAAAGCCAAGCAGCTATTGGCGGAAGGGATGAAGGAAGAAGGATACGCAAGCGTCGACCAGCTCCCGCCGATTACACTGTCCTATAATACGGAGGAAGCACAGACCAAAATCGCGCAAGCTGTACAGGACATGTGGCAAAAGAACTTGGGTGTGCATGTCAAGCTGGAGAATCAGGAATGGAATGTCTACTATGAAAACGTGAAAAACGGTAAGTACCAAGTAGCGCGGATGGGGTGGACGGGGGATTTCAACGATCCGATCAACTTCCTGGAAATATTCCGAACGAAGGAAGGCAACAACCATACTCGTTGGGAGAATCGTCAATATGCCGATCTATTGGCGGCTTCTGCCAAAGAGAAGGATGCTGCCAAACGAAAAGCAATCTTGCAAGAGGCTGAGAAAATCTTGGTGGATGAAATGCCAGTTATTCCGTTTTACTTTAAGTCTACGGTGTATGCGCAGAATCCCAAGTTAAAAGGTGTAGTCATTTCAGGTCTGGGATACGCGCAGTACAAATGGGCCTATTTTGAATAAATCATAAGCTGTCACATTCGAAGGGCTGGTCAGTCGGATTATTCCACGACCAGCCCTTCGAATACGATAGAGACTTTCTCTTCCATGATTTCTTCGAGTGCCCAGGCGCCTTCGCTGCGTACCCAATCATAAAGAGCGTTATAGTAAATGTTTTCCAACATATTCGCAGCAACAAGTGGGTTGAATTTGCTTTTCAATTGATTCTTTTCTTGCGCTTCTTCAATCAGGTCGGCGAACAGCTGGCGCAATTCAAAGTACATGTTCTTTTCGTTCTCAAGCACTTTCCGATGTTTCATCGAGGATTCTACGACGACTTTGATGAAATCGAAATTGGTGATGGTGACTTCATTCATGATCTTGTAAATCCGCAGCACCTTCGACTTGCATTCGTCACCATAGTCCCACTCTTCCCGGCGCTCCTCGATTTCATGCAGACGCTCGTATCCCCAGTTAGCGAGAATGGCTTCCTTTGAAGTGAAATGCAGAAAGATCGTACCGCGTGCAACATCCGCTTCTTCGGAAATCATGTCGATGGTAGTTGCTTCAAAGCCATGTGTTTTGAAAAGCTTGATGGCAGCATTGAAGATTTTTTCGCGTGTTTCGCGCTTTTTCCGTTCCCGTCTCGTCGTCAAGTATGTAGCACCTCCCTATGAACTCGTACGCTTGATTATAACACAACGGTTACCTAACAAAAGAATAGTTCATGCAATTGAGCATAATTTAGGTGAAAAAAGGATAGACTTCTGCGAAGGTCGAATGTATATTTATATACTATAATGAATAAATATTAAATCATACCAGGCTCGTGATGCATGGGGTGGAGGAGAGTAAAATGGGTGTTGCAAAGGCGCTGGCAGTACGTCAGGCTACGATGAAAGACGTGGATGCCATGTTGGAGATTGTTAATGAATATGCACAGCAAGGCTTGATGCTGCCACGTACGAAGCTGTCTTTCTTGGAAAACTTGCAATCCTTTATTGTCGCTCATGACGGAGATTCGGTCGTAGGTGTTGCAGGCCTGCATATTTTGTGGGAGGACCTGGCAGAGATCCGCTCCTTGGCTATCTCGGAAAAAGCAAAGGGGATGGGCGTTGGGAAACATCTGGTTCTTCATTTGGTTGAGCAATGCCGCCTTTTGGGAATTAAGCGTGTATTGGCGCTGACCTATCAACAAGTGTTTTTTGAAAAGTGCGGGTTTTGGGTAGTTGCCAAGGAAACACTGCCGCAAAAAGCCTGGAAAGATTGCATTAACTGCTCCAAGCTGCCGATGTGCGACGAAATTGCTATGATTTTCGAAACGGCTTGATACATTTGGTCTAGCCTTCCTTTTTCCTTTTCTGGTACTATATTCATATAAATAGTAGAAATATAAACAATATTCTATTAGTATACCAGAAAAACCGATTGGCAAAAATGGGGGGCTTTTCCATGAAACTAGGCGCTCGTATACTGCTCGTACTATTATTGGCAGGTAGTGTACCGCTGACAGCAGCGGGAGTGTTTGCTTATCAGGAATCCAAGCAGGAATTGTTGAATGGAAGTGCCGCTACACTGGAAGCACTACGTCAAAGCAACAAGGAACAGGTGGAAAATTACTTTCGCGAGCGAGCCAGGAACGTGGATACGTTGGCTGCATCGGGAACAGTAATGTCCGCCCTTTCTTCGTTTGAGGACGTGTGGCAGCAAGGCCTGGGATCATCTGCTTATGGAGAAGTGCAAGCGCGGTATACGAACGAATTGAAGATGGAGGTCGCTCGCTACGGCTTCGTAAATGCCTTTCTGTTGAATGCACAAGGGGACATCGTGTACGAGACAAAGCCACAGGCCGATTTCGGTACCAATCTCCTGACAGGCCCACACGCTGGCTCTGTACTTGGCCAGACTGTACAGCAAGTTCAGAAAACCCAAAGCGCAGAAATGTCAGATCTAGGCATTTACGAACCATCCGGAGGGGCGCCAGGGGTATACATTGCAGCGCCGATCTATGAACGAGGCTACATCATCGGGCAAATAGCAGTCGAAGTATCCATGGACTATATTTCAAGAATATTCAACCAACGAGAAGGGCTGGGGGAAACCGGGAAGATTTACTTGGTTGGCGGTCCGGACAAGCTCATGCGATCGCAACTGGGCAGTGGACCAAATACGTTGTTACAGCAAAAAGTAGATACGCCCATCGTCGATCAAGTCTTGCTCACCCAACAATCAGAAGGAACGGTCGAGAGCATGGATTACTTAGGTCAGCAAGTGCTCGTGTCCTACGATCAGGTTAAAGTGGGGAAAAAGACGTGGGCGATTTTGGCAGAGAGGAATATGACCGAAATACTGGAGGGCCCAACCCGCATTCGGAATGCCATGATTGCTTTTAATGGTGCCGTCCTCATGCTCATCGTTATCATCTCGTTATTTACTGCAAACTGGCTTCGCCGCTCGTTTCGCGGCATGCTTGCTGTCGCAGAACGGATCGGGCATGGTGATTTTTCACGAGAGATTCCTGACAAGCTATTAAAACGAAAAGATGAATTAGGAGAACTCGCTGGGTCTCTCGTTACGATGCAGAAGCAATTGCGCAAAATCTTGTTTCAGATTCAGCAGGCAGCTGCTTCCGTTTCAGGGGCGGTGCGTAATATTCAGGGAAACACCAGTGAGATTGCTGCTTCCAGCCAGCAAATAGTCCTCGTGGTCGATCAAGTGGCTGCCTCTGCAGATAGCCAGGTTGAGAAAATGGGACAAACCTTGAATCTGGCTGTTGATTTGACGAAGGATGTGGAAGGAGTAACGGAAAATGTAGAGCGAGTGACCGTATCTGCAGAAGAAATGAAGCAGCATGCACACGCAGGCAGACGCGCGATCGCAGATGTGATGGACAGCATGGACGAAATTAATCGTTCGGTAGAAGCTGCAACGGATGTCATTCATGTATTGGAAGGGCGCTCGAAGGACATTTCGAGAATTATCGCTGTCATTACAGAAATAGCTCGTCAGACCTATCTGCTCGCCTTGAATGCTGCGATTGAAGCGGCCAGAGCAGGAGAGCATGGCAAGGGATTCGCCGTCGTCGCAGGGGAAGTGCGCAAGCTGGCGGAGGATACCAACCATGCTGCCCAGCAGATCGTAGGCATGATTGGAGATGTGCAAAAGGATACGAAGGAAGCGGTATCCAGAATGGTCGAGGGTGCCCAAACAACCGCCCGTGGCATGAAGACAGCCCATCAATCGCAAGAGATGTTCCAGCACATCGAGGAAAACATCCTCGGGGTGTCGCAAGAAATTAACGGTGTCAGTGAAGCCTTCAAACGTATGGCGCCAGATGCCCAACAGGTAGCTGTAGTCGCTGGGGAAGTATCGTCCGCATCGATGCAAGCGGCTGCTGGTGTCCAGAGCATCTCGGCTGCGGTAGAAGAGCAGAGTGCAGCGATGGAGCTCATCGCAGATGCTGCGAATCAGTTGGCTATTCTAGCAGAAGAGCTGAGAAGCTCCCTTGCAACCTTTGTCTCGCGCGAAAATTAAGAAAAAAGGGACGGAGCAAAAGCCGGTGGAAACTGCCTTTTCTCCCGTCTCTTTTTGTATTTTGGAAGGATATCTCACACAAAATGTTGAATGATAAGGACGATGGAGAGTTTCAAGCCGGAGGGACGTAAGCGTGCACAAACTAGATTGGGAACTATATCTGCTACCGTTCGAACAAGCTGTAGAAGAAATCAAAGTCAAAATTAAAAATATCCGTAACGAGCTGCGCAAACGCAAGGAGCATTCACCGATTGAGTTTGCGGTGGGCAGGGTCAAATCGATCCCGAGTATTTACAACAAGGCAAACCGCTTGCAGTTTCCTATTGATGAAAATATTTGCTGGGAAATTCGCGATATCGCTGGCATCCGTGTCATTTGCCAGTTTATTGATGATATACCGGCTGTCGTAGAGATGATCCGCAACCGCGGGGACATGCGTGTGTATTTGGAGAAGGATTATGTCTCTACCCCAAAAGAAAGCGGCTATCGCGGCTATCACCTTGCTGTGGAGTATCCGATTATGATGGCGGGTGGGCAGGTGACCATTCCGGTAGAAATTCAGATTCGCACATTGGGAATGAATTTTTGGGCGACGATTGAGCACTCGCTGAATTATAAATACGAGGGAATTATCCCATCCGATATACGGCAAAGATTGTTCGAAGCTGCCAAGGCGTCCTACAAGCTGGATAGTGAAATGAACAATATCCGGGACGAAATTAAAGACGCCCAAGCAGAGTTTACGAAAAAAGAAGTGCCGATGGAGTCATTATTATCGTTGGTGGAGCTGGATCTCGACGTCGATGCGGCAATGGAAGAAGGAAGTATGAATGAAGGGGCTGGAGAAGAGAATGACAAGCGTTAATTGGCTGGGAGAAACAAATAAACGCAAGGAAGAACTAATTGCGACGACGCAACAATTTTTGCAAATAAAAAGCGTACTCGACCCCGAGTCCGCGCGGGAAGGTGCCCCTTTCGGAGAAGGGATTCGGCAAGCGCTTGACTTTGCGCTAGGCGTATGTGAAAAGGCAGGCATGACAACCAAAGACGTCCGCGGGTATGCAGGGCACGCTGAATTCGGACAAGGCGAGGAATTGATCGGCATTCTGAGCCATGTCGATGTCGTACCTGAAGGCGATGGCTGGTGTACACCACCGTATGCGGCTGAGATTGTGGATGGACGCTTGGTGGCACGTGGTGCGATTGATGACAAGGGACCGACGATGGCGGCCATTTTCGCCGCGAAGATCGTGATGGAGCTGGGATTGCCACTGTCGAAGCGCGTGCGCTTTATTTTCGGTACGGATGAAGAATCGAGCTGGCAGTGTGTGAACACGTATTTTGAAACGGAAGAAATGCCGACGATGGGCTTTACGCCAGATGCAGACTTCCCGCTGATCTATGCGGAGAAAGGCTTGACTGACCTGTCATTGCGCCAGAAGCTTGAATCCTTCCAAAGCCTCGGAATACCTGCTGCGGAAAATGTGGAGGCAAAGCTCGTTTCCTTACAGGCTGGCTTGCGGATGAACATGGTTCCAGACAAGGCTGTAGCAACGCTTGCACCAATCGGCTTGAATAGTGAGGCGATTGAACAAAGTTATCGTAAGCACTTGGATGCGACTGGCTTGAAAGGCAAGGCGGAGGAGCAGGATGGCCTCGTCGTTCTGCACATGGAGGGCGTCTCGGTTCACGGAATGGACCCGAGCAAAGGTGTCAACGCGGGTACCGAGCTCATTCACTTTTTGCGCACCTTGTCCTTGGATGAACGGGGAGCAGTATTCGTAGGCTTGGCTGATCGTTATTTGCACAAGCAGTATTATGGGGAAGCGATCGGCATCGCGCATAATGATGAAGAAATGGGCGCGCTCACAGTGAACACAGGTGTGATCGAGTATGACGAAAAGCAGGATGCGCTTTTCCGTCTGAATATCCGTTACCCACATTCTGTAGCCTTCGAAAAATGGTCGGCGGTGCTGGCTGAACGATTCAGTGAAGGAGCATTTACGCTCGAAGTGGCTGAGCATCTGACACCGCACCGCGTCGACCCGAATCATCCTTTGGTGACGACACTGCAACGCGTGTATACAGAACAAACGGGTGAGGAAGCTGGCATCATTGCAATTGGCGGTGCTACCTACGGCCGTTCGCTGGATGTTGGGGTGGCATTCGGACCGCTTTTCCCAGGACGACCTGACAGTGCTCACCAGCGAGATGAATATATTTTCGTCGATGACCTGATCAAAGCGACAGCGATTTACGCGCAAGCGATCTATGAATTAGCGAAGTAGAAAATAGGCAAACGGCTGGGCACAAGCTCCAGCCGCTTTTTTTTTTGCTGAATTAGACGAGACAAAAAACTTAGCAAATGCTGCGAAGGCAATTGAATCAAATGAGACAGCTTGAAGATGCACTCGAGCGCATTCGGGACAGCGGTTGGGGAAACAATAATAAGGGAATTCAGTATCAAAAAGGAGATAAATGATGGACGATCTTACGAAATTGATCAAGGATTTGACGGAAACGGACGGAGTACCTGGGCACGAGCGCGAAGTCAGAGTAAAGATGGAGAAGTACTTGCAGCCTCTTTGCGATGAGTTGGTAAAGGATCGGCTGGGTGGAGTGCTCGGGAAGAAGACGGGTGCAGAAAACGGTCCGAAAATTTTGCTCGCGGGACATTTGGATGAAGTAGGCTTCATGGTGACACATATCACGCCAAAAGGGTACTTGCGTTTCATCCAGCTTGGCGGATGGTGGACACACAATATGCTCTCGCATCGTGTGAAGGTCAAGACACGCAAAGGTGAGTATCTGGGGCTCATTGGTTCGAAGGCACCACACGCGCTGGAAAAAGAAGAACGGGAAAAAGTCATGAAGCTCAAGGAGTTGTACATCGACATCGGGGCAAAAGATGAAGCGGATGCAAAGGAAATGGGTGTTCGCCCAGGTGACTGGATTGTCCCTGACAGTAATTTTACGACGATGCACGACGGAGAGCTGTGGGTCGCAAAGGCGCTCGATAATCGGGCGGGGTGCGCGATGGCAATCGAGGTACTGAAACGATTACAGACGGAAGAGCATCCGAATGTGGTATACGCCGGTGCAACCGTACAGGAAGAAGTAGGGACTCGTGGAGCTGGCACAATAGCGAGGCTGGTTGAACCGGATATTGCTTTTGCTGTTGATGTTGGACTCGCGTATGACACACCTGGAAATGAATCGTATCCGATGACCTGCAATGTGGGAGACGGTCCGCTCGTCATGTTATTTGATGCTACGATGATTCCACATACCGGATTGCGTGATCTCGTATTCGACACAGCAGAGGAGCTGGGCATCAATATCCAGGTGGATGCCCTCGCAGGAGGTGGAACAGATGCAGCGAAATTCCATTTAAGCGGAATTGGCTGCCCATCGATTGTCGTCGGCTTTGCGACACGGTATATTCACAGCCATAATGCGATTATGTCCAAAAGCGATTTCGAGCAGGCTGCCCAACTGCTGACAGCTGTTATCAAGAAGCTCGATAAGGAAACGATTCAACAATTGATCGACAGATAGGCAAGGAAAGCAAAACCCTCCCCATGTATGAATGCATTGGGGAGGGTTTTCGTTTTGTTACTTGTTCTTCTCGGGGAGGTCTACCTTTATTTCCAGACCCTTAATAAACTGATCATCTGTGACTGTTTCAGCGAAATGATCTTTTACGACAAAAGGCTTGATTATAAAATACTTCGGCTGTCCTTGTGCAGAAGCATAGCGGGCGTCAAATGTGAGAGTGTTATCCTTACGTTCCCCTTCTCCGTGGAGGGATGTCAGTTGACGACCTTGGTCGTCAAACAGGGCAGCTCTGATGGACTTATCTGATGTCTCGCCATCCAGTTTGACCGAATACAACAAGCGCGTCGTCACTGGCGTCACATTGACCTCGGATACTTCGAAAGAAATCCCATCGTTTGATTGAATAGCATTCGGTTTAAGCTGGATGGTGTTGCTCGTCGCTTTTTGGAACGGAATGTCCAGCTTGAAGGCTTCATCAATACCAGCAAGCTTAACAACCACTTCCGCATGGAAAGAGTCTGGAATCTTGCCCGTAGAATTGTGTTCAGGTGTCTTCAAAATTTCTTCGAAGACCAGAAAGTTTGGGTGCGATTCGCCAGCTGAGTAGAAAAAACCACCTGTTACCAAACTACCTGGGTCATCTTGCCCTTTTCCATCGATGCTAAAAGTGACATTTTCGATCGCGTCACTGAGTTTGACAACCTCCGCTCCCGTATCAAACATGCCGTCCTTCAGGTTTGGAGCTGTTACATTGAGGAGGTAGACAGCGCGTGTTCCGTCGAAGACCGTCTCTGTTACCTCGAGTTTCATATCCTGGTGAGAAATACTTCTGTTTACCTTGGAAGAAAGACCTTGTTCGCCTGCCGCTCGTAAGCCGAGGTCCGCTTCGATGAAGCTAAAGAGACTGCCGACGAATGGGATCTGCTTAATCGATTGGGCCATGACTGGCGAGATAAATCCAGAGGTGAATACCGTTGCACCTAGAATGACTGCTGCGGCCGCAACATAGGGTGCTTTGCGTAATCGTTGGACTTTTCGTTCACGAGACATTTCCGGGAGAGCGGCGTATGTTTCATCCAGTCGAGCCCGTACCAATGGCGACATCGTCGTATCTTTTGTACGTTTGTATTCCTTTAGTTCTATATCGAGTTTAGATTGATCCATAATGTATCTTCCCTTCCCGAAATATATGTAATTTCTCCATCAAGTTGTTCCGTGCCCGACTGAGCCGCATTTTTGCAGCGCTCTCCGAAATTTCCAGTATCTCTGCTACTTGTCTTAAAGGCATGTCTTCAAAATAGTGAAGCACAATAACAAGACGCTGCTGCTCATCCAATCTCTCAACGGCGTCCCGTAGGTCAATAAGTTCGTCTTTCGGTGAGAGTGACAATTGGTTAGGGAATTCATCCATAAGAACGTTACGGGAGCGATTTGCTACGATCTTGTTGCATTCATTGATCAAAATTCGGAACATCCATGTCTTGAAAAATTGGGGCTCACGAAGTGAATGCAGAGATTTAAAAGCTTTCAAAATGGTTTCCTGCAGAGCATCTGCAATATCTTCCTCCTTTTTCAGGATGGATTTAGCGGTATGGTACAAGGAGCTCTCGACTTGTTTGACAACAGCGATAAAAGCTTCACGATCTCCTTGCTTTGCCAAGAGAACCTGTTCTGTTAGATTCATCTTTCTCACTCCTTTCTGTGTTGGTTTTTCGCATTGACAGTAATTAGATCAGCGAGATCGATACATGGTCACAGGATGCAAGCAAAAATTTTAGCTAGGCTTGCTTCAGCGTCGCGAGTCTTGAAGAAAAATGCCCGGGAGTTGAACGGTTTAGTTGTTTTTTCGAAAGGACTCCTTTAGTATAGGTAGGATAGGATTTCGCAAGGGCAACAACCTGCCTAGGATGAATTTTGATTGATGAGAGCCGGTTTTATCGCATCCACTGTCCATGCAGTCATGGTGTGGCGAATCGGATCGCTTGTGAAAGGAAGTGGAAGTTATGGCAAAATCGTTTGCGTCTTTTGGTTTTCGTCCGGAGCTGATG
The DNA here is from genome assembly GCF_055685845.1 of Brevibacillus schisleri. NCBI lineage: Bacteria > Bacillati > Bacillota > Bacilli > Caryophanales > Paenibacillaceae > Brevibacillus > Brevibacillus schisleri. Next base: position 4,969,262 of record NZ_JBVNDM010000001.1, on the reverse strand, counting down.
CAAGGGATTCAAGACCTGTATTATAAAGAACCAACACAAATTCAAGAGGAAGCCATTCCTCTCATTATGGAAGGCAAGGATCTGATCGGACAAGCTCAGACAGGTACGGGTAAAACAGCTGCATTCATGCTGCCGATCCTCAACGCATTGGAAGAGGGAAAACGCGACATTCAAGCGCTCATCCTCACTCCGACGCGTGAGCTTTCCATCCAGATTGCAAAAGAAGTAGAAAAGCTGGGCAAACACCTGAATGTGAATGTACTCTCCCTGCACGGTGGAACGGATATCGACAAACAACTGAGCAAGCTGAAAGAAACGGTTCAAGTTGTTGTAGGAACACCAGGACGTGTATTGGATCATATGAAGCGCGGATCGCTCCATTTCGGACGTATCTCCACATTAGTGCTGGATGAAGCCGATAAAATGATGGAAATGGGCTTCTTGGAAGATGTGGAGCAAGTAATCGTCCACACACCTTCCCAACGCCAGGTGCTGTTGTTCTCGGCTACGATGCCTGATTTGGTGAAAAAACTGGCGCACCGCTTCATGAAACAGCCACCGCATATCAAGATCGAGGGTAAGCAGAAGACTGTGGAGCGCATTGAACAATTTTACTATGTAGTGAACCAAAGCGATAAGACGGACGCTCTCGTCGATGTGCTGGAGCAAGAGCAGCCGTTCTTGACTATTGTGTTTGCCAATACCCAAGTACGTGTGCAACAGCTTACTGCCCGCCTACAGGAAAATGGCCTCTCGGCGAAAGCCCTGTACGGTGATTTGTCCCAAAACAAACGGGAACAACTGATGAAGCAATTCCGTGAGATTCGTTTCCAATACTTGATCGCGACAGATATCGCGGCTCGTGGACTGGATGTAGAAGGTGTAACTCACGTCATCAACTACGATTTGCCGAATGACGTGGACAGTTACATTCACCGCGTTGGTCGTACGGGTCGTGCAGGACAAAAGGGAAAAGCGATCTCCCTCATTTCTCCTCGTCAGAAAAACTTGATGGCTCGCTTTGCGAAAGCGACGAAGGCTTCGATCGAAGAAAGAATTTTGCAGGAAGGACGCCATCTGGATGCCGGACGTCGTCAGCGCGCAGAAGAACGGGAAACTCATTTCATTGAGCTGCGGGCGCAACAGGCGAAAGAGCAACAGAAGGAAAAAGACAAAGAGTTCTCTCCTGTACGTGAAGCGATTAAGAAAAAGACGAAGGTAAAGCCAGGCTACAAAAAGAAGATGGCTCGTGAGCTGGGAGAACTGCAAACGCAGTACGAGAAAAACCGCAAGAAGGCTGAAGCGATTGCAGCACGCAAAGCGGGTAAATCTGCAAAGCCTGCCGATACGAAAAAGGCAGGAAAAGGTGGAGCCGCTCGTTCTGCCAAGGGTGGAAGACCGTTTAGTCAATCTGCCGGAAAAACAAGAGGAAGATAAAAAATGAAGAGGCTGCCCAGATTCGAAAAGGATCTGGGCGGTTTTTTTTGTAGAAACGCCTTTGGTGTATGAAAGGAAGTTCTTGACTTTATACTCGACTAGAAGGTTTATACTCAGTTCGAAGTAATGGGAGAGAAGGTGTGGAATTGTTTAAAATCAGCGAGTTTTCCCGACTGAGTCGAATTCCGTTGCAAACGTTGCGCTATTATGATCAGATTGGGATTCTAAAACCAGCAAAAATCGATGATACGACCGGGTACCGATATTACTGTGCCGAACAGCTTCTGCAGATCAATCGAATTGTCATCTTCAAAGAATTGGGGTTCACCTTGCAGCAGATTGCGCAATTGCTTCACGAGAATATACCAGCCGAACAAATTCGGGGCATGCTGAGGCTCAAAGAAAATGAAATCCAATCCCTGCTGGAGATGGAAATGGCAAAGCTTGCCCGTATTAAAGAACGAGTGCAGCTTGTTGAACGGGAGGGAAGGATCGAGAAGGAGCAAGAGGTGGTTTTGAAGCAGGTAGATGGTATGCACTTGATCTCCTATTCGGCACGGGGTACTGCTGAAGATATTCCTTGGCTGTTTCAAATGTTCGACAGCATGCTTGATGCCAGCCTGAAGACATCCTTGACTGGTCCCAAAACAGTGCTCTGGAAGGAAATTGGCACGAAGGATCAGCTCTTCGAATTTGGGGTGGGCTACGGCATTAAAACAGAATCTGTCAAACTGCCCGAGCAAATCGAACGAAGCTTCTTGCCTGCCGAGACAATGGCTACGTTACTATTCCGTTCGGATTCGACCAAGAAAGAATCAGCTTGCCTGGATCTGGCTACGTGGATTGAACAGCATGGTTACTGCATTCGAGATGAGCAGCCCGGCAGAGAAATCTATGTTCCCTTATCAGAAGAACCTGGAGTTGAGCTCATAGAAATCCAGATTCCAATTGAAGCAAGGGGGCAAAGTTAGCATGGGGAATAAAGGGGTAGTCCATATTCTCGCTTTGGCAGTTTTCCTGATTGGGACAGTGGAGTATCTGATAAGTGGCATCATTCAAACGGTGGCAGCTGATCTGGGTGTCACGACGTCTTCTGCCGGATTGCTTGTCACTGCATTTGCCCTTTCTGCGGCAGTAGGGGCTCCCATTGTCATCGCTGCCACGATCCATCTTGACCGAAAAAAATTATTACTTATGATGCTTGGCATTTTTATTTTGAGCAACTGGCTGGTCTATGTGAGTTCTTCCTTTGAGATGATGCTGGTTACACGCATGATCCAAGGACTCAGTGGAGGAGTTGCTACTGTTGTTGCGATGGCGGTATCTACACGGCTAGTCGAAGAAGGCAATCGTGGGCGAGCAATCGGCATCATTTTGATGGGATTGAGCAGTTCACTTGTACTTGGCCTTCCCGTTGGCACTTTTTTAACTGAAGCGATTGGCTGGAGACTGCTGTTTATTTTTATTGGGCTGCTGGGCTTGGTTCCGTTGCTTGTCATTTATAAAAAAGTCCCGCCTATAAGAGCGCAGGAGGCTGTAACGCCGCGGGCACAGCTAGCTGTTATAAAAAATAGAAAGATTCTTACTGCGGTTGTTATCACGTTGTTGTACATCGGGGCTTATTCCACATTGTTTACCTATATTGCGCCTTTTCTGCTAACCCGGGCCGTGCTTTCGGCATCCGAGATTTCCGCGATTCTGTTTTTAGCAGGCATTTGCAGTTTTATGGGGTCAAAAATTGGAGGGGTTATCGCAGATCGCAAGGGGCCGAAGTTTACGATTTATTTTGGACTCTCCCTTCAGGCAAGTATGCTGCTTTTGCTTTCGGTCATGGATGGAGTGATCACTACGTATATCGTGATCATCATGCTGTGGATGCTCGCCACGTGGGCAACGTCTCCCGCCCAACAGCTATATTTGGTTACCCAGGTGCCCCGTTCGCCGGATATCGCACTTAGCATCAATACATCCTTTATTCAATTTGGCTTCGCTTTGGGATCGTGGGTTGGGGGACTGGTGATCAGCAGCTCCTCTGTGGAGAATCTGGGCTGGTCCGGATTTGTTATTGCGTTGCTGTCATTGTTGCTCGCAATCCGCTTGTTTTCTACAAAGAAAGAGCAGCTATCAGCGTAAGAAGATGGCGTATGATGTCTTCTCGTCTCTCTCGGCCGCATTATTTTAGGAATACGCCCCAAGACCATTCGTGTGGCAGAAAAAATGAAAGATAAGACATGTTATTTCTTTAAAAAATACGGTGATATCCTCAAACCCCCTTTTATTATGAAGGAATTGGTATAATCATGATAAAAAGGAGGGGCACCACTATGGATCGGATTGATGAACAAATCCTTCGCTTATTGCGGGAAAATGCCCGAATCACCAGCTCCGACATCAGCAAGCAGGTTCATTTGTCCGTGCCTGCGGTCTCCGAGCGAATACGCAAGCTGGAGGATACAGGACTCATTAGGCAATTCACGGTAAAGCTGGATCGGGAGCAGCTAGGGCTTCACCTGATTGCGTTTGTGATGGTGCAAATCGAGAAAACGGAGCATATCGCTGGCTTCCGTGAAACGGTCATGCAGGCAGACTGTGTGCTGGAATGCCATCATATTGCGGGAGCTTACGACTATGTATTGAAGGTTGCCGTAAAAGGGACGGCTGATTTGGAACGATTCATCTCTGAAACATTGAAGCAAGTAGAAGGTGTAAGCAAGACGAATACGATGATCGTCCTGTCTTCCATGAAAGAGGAGATGTGAGCCTGATGGCGATCTGGCACGGTCTATTATTCGGGATGATGCTCCAGCTATCCGTTGGTCCGGTTTGTCTGGCGGTGTTTCACCGCTCGATGACTCGGAGATTGCATGATGCATTCATGATGGTACTGGGTGTTGCACTCGCAGATGCTGTTTATATGGGAGGGGCGATCGGGGGACTGTCGCTGCTGTTACAAATCGATTGGGTCAAACAGTTGGTTTTGATTATGGGGGCCCTGATTTTGACTTGGTTTGGGATTCAAACCTTGCGTGCCATAAAAGGAAGGAGAGAACAACAACAAACACCAGCATCAGTCCAGCAGGCTTCATCGGGTCGAAGCAGCTTTTGGCACGGCGTGCTCCTGACGCTCGCAAATCCTCTGACTGTTCTGTTTTGGGCGGGAGTATTTGGTTCACTATTGGCATCTGGCGCTTTTGCTCATTCAACGGAGTTGTTCTTGTTTGCGACAGGCTGTCTGTTATCGACTTTATTGTTTCTGGGGCTGGTAGCTTTGCTGGCCGCGTATTTGGCTCGCTTTTTTCGTCCAGGATGGTTCAACGTTTTTCATGGGCTCAGTGGTGTCTTTTTAATTGGGTTTGCGATTGTCCTTTTCGCAAAAAGCGGTTTGAAGCCTCCATACTGGCCTTTTTAAAGGAATTTGGAATGACTGTATCGAATTTTAGATAGAATACAGGAATTGCGATAGAAAATAGTGTTTTCCTCTCATGTGAATTGGGTAATAGATAGGAAGATAGAACCCTTTCTTGTAAAAGTACCATAGTACAGGGTGTGAGGAGAACCAGTGATGACGACGGATACGTGCTTGAAATGCGGCAGTCCGATGGGCCGGGGAGAGTACAGTTGCCAGGTTTGCGGAGAAAACGAAATGCAAGACTACCAGATGATTCGCAATTACGTGAGAACGTATCCGAATTCGAATGCGATGCAAATTGCCAACGCAACAGGGATATCTGTTTCAAAAATATTGCGTTATATTAGAAATGGCTCTTTGTCCGTAGTAGACAATCCGTCCCGCAGAGGGCGATCATAAGAAAAAGAGAAAAGCCCAAAAGCAGTCACGAATGCATTTCGTGTAGCTTTGTGGGCTTTTTTATTTTGGATGGAAATCTACAACCAGCGTAGACCTTTTGGATAATGATTTTTGAGTTGCCCCTCTGATTGCTTGCCCCAACCGATGGAGAATCCATCTACAGTAACCAGCGTCCAGCCGCTTTCACCATCACGCGTGAGCGCTTCTCCTTTTAAGTACCGCAACAGCTCAGGATCGTCCGCGCCATACGAAGCGACACGGGCTGCCTCCGCAGGAGAGAGAGCGAGTGCCAAGGCGTGTGCAGGTTCAAATCTGTTCTTCTTTACGGTTCCTAGATGCAGACCGACGCGCGCGACCTTTAGCTTGTCCCAGTCGAGCTCGGGGGCAGGTGAGTAGTAGAACTGCTCGCCAAATAAAAGAAAAGCAGATTCATCTTCGAATGGTTTGGAGAGCGCAGGGAGTGCTTCGGCTGCGAATGTACGCCAGGCTGCGATGGCTTCTTTTCGACCTGCCGGAGCTGATTTTGCCGCACGCTTTTCTTTACGCTTCCCGGGAGGTACGTGAACTTCAGCGGTCTCACTCTTTTGCAGCTTGGCGAGGTAATGACCTTCTCCCTGTAGACGATGGGGCCACAATCTGGCTGTCTGGGTGAGCTGCTCATTTTGCGGCGACGCCCACTCGGGTTGACCAGCAGAAAAGCAATCTGCATGTGGTAGCGGGACAACCTCAAATTCCGGGTGACGGCCGAGGAAGTTAACCAGAGACTGCTCGTTTTCCAGCGGAGCGAATGTGCAGGTGGAGTAGACCAACGTCCCGCCTGGCTTCAGCATAGCAGCGGCCGCCTCGAGAATATCGCCTTGCATGACATGGCACTCCGTTACTTTTGCTGGGCTCCAGTCTTCGATTGCTTCGGGCAGCTTGCGAAACATTCCTTCGCCAGAGCATGGAGCGTCTACTAAAATTCGGTCAAAAAACTGAGGGAATCGCTCCTGTAAGCGTTCAGGCGTTTCGTTGGTCACGACGGCATTGGTCACGCCGCAGCGCTCCAGATTTTCTGACAAGGCTTTTGCCCGAACAGGATGAATTTCGTTTGCCACGAGCATTCCTTGTCCACGCAAAAACGCTGCAAGCTGCGTCGATTTGCCCCCTGGCGCTGCACACAGGTCGAGGATTCGCTCACCAGGTTGTGCACCGAGTGCTTCGGCAGCGGACATCGCGCTTGGCTCCTGCAAATAGTACATGCCAGCGGAGTGAAAAGGATGCTTGCCGGGACGAGCAGGCTCTTTGTAGCGAAACCCATTTTCGCACCAAGGGACTGCTTCTACAGCAAACGGCGAGATTTTCAAAAAATCGTCACGCTCCACCTTCAACGGATTGACTCGTAAGCCGTGTGTCACAGGCTGATCATACGAGGAAACGAAGGCCTCATAGTCGTGTCCGAGCAAGGTTTTCATGCGCTCGATAAATGATGTTGGTAAAATTTTTGTCATAACAGCCTCCGATGTCAGATTTTGGCCCCATGTGAAAGGAAAAGATAGAATCATGGCGAATCATAGAGAATGAGGTGAGAGCATTATGGAAGGATCCCGTGCAAAACGCTACCGCTCCCGGCGGAGGAATGACTCGGAAGTAAGCCGGTTTTGGATCATGGGGTTGTTGTTCTCACTGCTGGTGCTCGCTTTTGAATTCTTTATCGAAATACCCGCCGATGCAGATTGGCTGACCGATATGGAGATGGCTTTGTTTTCTGCCAGCTTTACGTTGCTTGCCTTTTATCTGCTCGGACTTACCTTTGCCTTTTCACGCCATCAAAAGGCAGGGAAGATCAATCACCAAATCATCATCTATGTATGGTTGGGTGCGATCTTGTTTCACTTGTTCCTGCTCATCAGCAATTTGTCCAATCAGCATGTGTACAAGGCAGGGATCATTCTATTTTTAGGACCATTGTTTTTAACTGTCTACCATTTTATCACGTACTTGGCAGCTTTGCGCGAGGAGCGTGAGGAGCAGGAGGCAGCTACGACAGCTACGCTCGAGCGTACGGCCTACCAGATGATCCTGGAGGGCGGGCGTGTATACAGCGAGCTGAGTCGCCTGAAAACAGAATATCCAGAAGTGGAGCAAATGCTTCGTGCCAACGATTTTCACGATAAACTGGAGCGCTATGCTTTGGAAATGCAGCAGTATTTGCAGGTGAAGCATTTTGAGCGTAAAGACGTGGAGCTCTTGGAGGGTCACTATTATTTCTTGGAAAACTTGCTGAGCTTGGCGAAACAACATCCGGGAATAATCGAGTCCCGCGTATATAGCCGCCGAGGTGACAATTGATGGGTACAAAGGAGAGGGAAGCGGATGTTTTGGAAAAAAGACAAAGGCCTGGCAGAAAAAGAGACAGCAGCGACGACATCCACAACCACAATGGCAGGACAGCAAGACGCATGGAAACATGAGCTTCGCGGTCTTTACGAACAGATGGGGGCAATCCTCGCTTCGAACCAAGCGATGAACGCCGATTCCGATCAAATGGTGCGATTGGTGACGAGGATGAAGCGTGCCGTAGAGAATATCCAGACCATTAATGAGCGGGATGAAGAATCTGCGAGCCAGTTGTCGGTTCGAGGAGAGCGCCTGACAGACATCTGCAAACAATCGGTAGCGCGTGCAGATGAAGGCAAGAAGGCTATGACGGACGTTGTGGAAGTCATGAGCCTGCTCGACAAAGAATCGGTTCATACGTCCAAGTCCATGAGCCGCTTGGAAGAGCGTTCTTCGGAAATTACGAGTATTGTCAAGGTAATCAGCGACATTACGAATCAGACCAATCTTCTCGCTCTGAATGCAGCGATAGAAGCTGCACGTGCGGGGGAACAAGGCCGAGGCTTTGCTGTCGTAGCGGATGAGGTACGGAAGCTGGCAGAGATGACAGCGAACTCGACCAAGACGATTGCGGAATTGATCGGCAAGATTCAAGAAGAAATCAAAGAAGCATTGTCCAACAGTGAAAAAAGCAGCAGTGCGATCAAAAATGGACTTTCCATCAGCAAGGATGCTGCACAGAAGACGGATCAGATCGTGAACGCTTTCCAGGTACTGAACGTCGAAGTGGCAAGTGTGATGGAAATCATCGCGCATCAAAAGCGTTTTGCTGACGATGTGTCCCAGCAGGTAAGTGAGGCAAAGGGCTTGCTGGACGAGCTGAATGAAGGCATGACCAAGCACGTAAGAAACGCTAACGCGGTAGAGCAAATGCTCGCGACGAGCGTAAAGGATGTCAAAAAGTTATTGTGATCATGTAGAAGAAAAATCAGGAGTCCGTATCCAAGCGATGCGGACTTTTTGATATTTGTTCTTTCCTTTCACGAAATATTTACATGTTTACGTTTGACTATTCGAAATGGAGTACTATAATCAAAGTAGGTTTCTCCATTTCTTTCCTTTTTTCGACAAAATCTTATCCAGCATTCGCTATGAATGGGCAAACCCATTGAAAAGTGGGGACGCAAAGCTACGGGCCTAATGTACACGTTACGATGGCAGCCGGGTTGCCAACTAGCAGTGTATTTTGCTGTTTTAGTATGACGGCTCCTTTCATGCGAAAGGGGCCTATTTATTTTTCAAAAGGGGAGTGGTTGTAGCATGTCAATCCTTCAAACACTGGACAAGCAGTACATCAATGGGGAGTGGCGCGACGGACTTGGCGCGAAGACATTGCAAGATATCAACCCTTACAACGGGGAAGTCATCGCAGAATTCAAAATGGCAAATCTGGAGGATATCGACGCGGCTTACAAGGCGGCAGCCGACGCGAAAAAAGAGTGGGATGAAGTGAATGCCTATACCAAATCCCGAATGTTGGAGCGTGCTGTTCGCTATATCGAAGAGCATGAGGAAGAAATCATTCAGATCATCATTCGTGAACTAGGTGGAACCCGACTGAAGGCATTTTTTGAGATCGGGCTTGTGAAGGATATTATTCGCGAGGCGGCTACGTTCCCTGTACGTATGGAGGGAAAAATTCTCCCTTCTCCCGTAGACGGAAAGGAAAATCGCTTGTATCGGATTCCCGCAGGAGTTGTCGGCGTTATCAGTCCGTTCAACTTCCCCTTCTATCTGTCGATGAAGTCTGTAGCTCCAGCTCTTGGCGCGGGCAACGGTGTCGTCCTCAAACCGCATGAGCACACGCCAATCACGGGTGGGACTCTCATCGCGAAAATTTTTGAAGAAGTAGGTCTGCCCAAAGGCTTGATCAACGTCGTTGTAACGGATATTACTGAAATTGGCGATGGGTTTGTCTCCCACCCGATTCCGCGCATCCTTTCGTTTACAGGCTCTAGCCAAGTAGGAAGCCATATCGCGCAAGTGGCAGCGAAGCATTTCAAGAAGGCGATTTTGGAGCTAGGTGGCAATAGTGCCCTGATTGTTTTGGAGGATGCGGATCTCCAGTATGCCGTCAATGCAGCGGTATTCAGCCGCTTTACCCACCAAGGTCAGATTTGCATGTCGGCTAACCGGGTTCTGGTTCACCAAGATGTCTACGATAAATTCCTCGATCTGTATGTGGAAAAAGTATCTGGACTCAAGGTAGGCGACCCAAATGATCCAGACACGGTAATCGGTCCACTCATCAATCAACGGCAAGTCGCCAACCTGATGGCAACGATCGATGAGGCGATACGCGAAGGAGCCGTTCCTGCACTGAAAGGGGAAGTAAAAGGAAACGTGGTCGAGCCGATTGTTTTGACAGGAGTGACCACAGACATGTCGATTGCATCCAAAGAGCTGTTTGGTCCGGCTGTTTGCATCATGTCGTTTGCTTCCGAGGAAGAAGCAATTCGCATGGCGAACGAGACACCATTTGGATTGTCCGGGGCGATTCATACCCGCGATCTGGAGAGAGGTGCCCAGATGGCCAAGCGCATTGAGACCGGCATGATTCATATCAACGATGGAACGATCAATGACGAGCCGATTGTGGCGTTCGGCGGTGAAAAGCATTCCGGATTGGGACGCTTGAATGGTCAATGGAGCCTAGAAGAGTTTACTACGCTAAAATGGATTTCGGTTCAGCACAAAAAGCGTCAATTTCCGTACTAATGCTAGCAAAAGATAGAGGTGAAGAGGGTCATGAACGGATACGAAGGTTGGAACGAAACAGAAGCCTCCGAAAAGGGGAAAAATGCAGAACTTCTCGAGGCTTTCATCAAGGTTGCCCCCTATTTAAATGAATTGCTCAACGATGACATTACCATTGGGGTCTACGACACGGAAAAGCTATTGCGCAATGTGCCTGCCCAAACATTTTCCCTGCAGGTAAAGCCTGGTGATCCACTCCAGGAAGGGGATGTGATCACCAACGCGATTCGAAAAAACACCAAGCAGGCGATGATGGTTCCCAAGGAATTATTTGGTTTTCCTCTCGTCGCACGGGCGATCCCCTTGCATGATCACACGGGAAAAGTTATCGGCGGTGTTGGCATTGGTTCGAGTATGGAGCGAGCCAATGAGCTGTATGAAATTGCCGCAAATCTCTCGAGCGTCGTCGAGGAGGTCAGTGCCACCACACACGAGATGGCCGTGCAGATCGGGAATTTGAACGAGCAAATGAAGGCGATCTCAGAGCAAGCCAATGATGTGAGCCAAAGTACAACTGAGATCGAGCAAATTACACTCGCCGTGAAAAAAATCGCTGATCAAAGTAACATTTTGGGACTGAATGCGAGCATTGAGGCTGCGAGAGTAGGAGATGCAGGGCGTGGATTCGCTGTCGTCGCGAATGAGGTACGAAATATGGCGACAGATTCACGGACGAATGCAGACAAAATCAAGCAAACCACCGATTCCATCCGGGATTTGATAACCCTGCTGCAAAATTCGATTGAATTGATCAATCAAACCATGGAGAGTCAGGCAGCCGCTACGGAGGAAATTTCTGCGACGATGGTCGAAGTGAGCGACAATACGCAAAAGCTGGCAGGACTTGCCCAAGAAGTGTTTGAAATAAAGTAAGCCCATACATGTAACAAAATTCCCCTCTCAGGAGTCTAACTCTAGAGAGGGGAATTTTTCCTTTAGTTCTTATTTGTGGTGGGGAGTGTTTGCTCCAGCATATAGCGATACACCGGTACTTCATCGCCCTTTTCAACGGGCAGGAAGTTAAACGTGACGTAGCTGTCCACTGATTCCGGTTCCAGAGCCAAGGCAATGAAGTTCGCGTTTGGCTGGGCCATGCTGAACACGTAACTACCCGCAGGAAAGGTTTTCGTTGTTTCTGTTACATTTGCAGTCACTTGATTGGTGAAATGCCCATTCTCGTATATCGTATTCACCTTGCTTTCCAAAATGGTGTAGCTTTCTACCGCTATGGTCGTTTCTTTTGATAGCTTGCTTACCGAAACACCGAGCAGTTCCAGCTTGGCTGCAACGTCATGGTAGCCAGGAGGCATGAGATACGCAGTGGGGCGCTCACGTTCGAGTACGGGATAGGCATCCGTAGAGCTTACCCAGTCGATGGGGGTAGACACTTTTTTTGCTGTAGCGAAATCGACAACTTCGAGAGATTGACCCGGTATTCGCTTATTCGCACTCAGGATAACGAGTTTGTCGTTGCCGTTTGCCTTTTTGCCTTTTTCCGTGATTTCTGCGCGTGCCTGTGCGACGGCGGACTTGATTGCCTTGGCGTTGGCCGCTGTTGATTGAATGACAGCAGCGTGAGTTATGGCCTGACTGTATACACGTCGTTCAAAATCGGCGCGTCCAATGCCGATGCCGCGTGTTTCCACCAAAAACGTTAACGTGTTTTTCAATCCCAAGGCATTGCGTCCGATTCTTGTCTCTGTGCTGCCTTCTGTTGCGGTCACTTTTCCGTCCTTGCCTTTAGCGAGCGTATAGTAAGCGTGATGAGAAAGTTGCTCCTTGTCGAGTGCTTTTTGAACGTCAGCCAAGAGCACGTTGTCTGACATTTTGCGCAGGTTGGTGGGGATATTCAAGTTTTTCGCAGAGGAGATCAGAACATCGTAGGCAGAGATCGCGCCTTTTTCTCCAACATCGCGAAGCTGGCTGGAAGAGACGCCGTATTCGTGGGCATCAAGCACCACATCAGGTTGATAGGTAGTAATGGCTTGGTGAACCGCTTGCACCTCTGGATATTCTACCTTCATGTAGTCGCGGTTGGCGTCCAGCTCTGTCGCGATGTAGCGTTTGAATTGGTAGGAGCCATCTGGGTTGATGCGAGGAACAATCGCAACGTTTACGTGATCCAGAAGGTCGGTCCCAAGCTTTCCCTCTGCCAACCATTTGGCGATCACAAGAGCAGATTCACCAGCGGCGGGCTCATTCCCGTGGATTTGTGCCTGTAGCCAGATGAGTGGCTTCTCATTGGTTTGTTTGAGCTTGCCGTGGTCTTTGCTGAATAACAGCAGGGGGATGTCCCGACCTTCCAATGATGTACCGATGGATAGCAGCTGGATTTCCTTGTTGCCTGCAACCAATTTGCTTATGTAAGCCATCATTTCTTCCTGGGATGTAAAAGCTTCTTTTCCTTCTTGGAAGCCGGGTGTCCCAAACTGGATAGTTGGCTTGGGAAACAAGCTCTCAATCTGTGCAGGTTGTACATAGGTTGGCCCGATTCCGTAATAAGGAATGTGGGTTTGTGGTTCAGCTTGGGTGATTGAGGGGCTGGTGAACAGAGATATTACGAGTGCTGTAGAAACAACGTAGCGTACTTTCTTGTCCATAAATTCCCTCCTGCGTAATAGAAGTAGACACCTATGGTTAATTTATCAGATTATTTTTAAAATAATAATCACTACGAAATATTCATTTTAAAGTAGGACTTTCGGTTCTCCTTTACTAGAATTGGGGGATGACATGGTCAGAAAAATCAGCAGAATGCTCCTTTTGATGACGGCCATCGCCGTATGTAGTATCCTTCCGAGCGATATTTTTGCAAATGAATGGAAAAAACCAACAGAAACAGAGAATGTTGAGCACCTGAATGGCGCGATTCACCAAAAACAAGAGTTTCGATTCTCAGATGGTGCCACGTATTGGGCCCATAAAATGACAGGTCAGCGCAATATGATGCCCTACGTTTTCACCATCCCCATTCAGGGTAACAGTCAGAACATGATGTTCCGCTACCGAGACTACGATGAGTCGAAGAAGCCGTATTGGAAGGTTGTCACGCTTGATCAAGTCCAGACCCTTCCGCTTTCCGCTGGTTTCCTAGAGACAGAGGGCAGGTATATTTGGTTAAGTAAGCCCATTACCTACGTGGATAAAGGTAGAGCCACGATTGAAGAAAAGCCAGCATTGGCGTTGCCAATCGAAGTAAAACAGACGCCTTCTGGTGTCGAGCTCGTGGTCAAGCTGCCGATGAAAGCAGGCTTTATCAGCGAAATGTGGGCGCTCGATTCGAGAGAACCGCTTGTTCCTTGGGGAGAACAAATGTTTGACAGCATCTGGCTTAACTTGGACGTTACGGAAAAGGCAAAATGGCTGTACGATGGGTATTACTATCAAAGCCCTTCTACGTATGAGCCGACTTCCAAGTCCTCCTTTTGGCGGATTCCCGAAAACTATGTCCTTCGCTCCTTTTTATATACAGGTGGAAGCAATGCTGCCCGGGATATGGGCTATGTGATGCTGAGAGCGAGCTTGAAACAGCAGGAGCCTGAGGGGTACTGGAAGACGCAGCCGCGCTCTTTGTGGTTAAGTGACGATTACGGGATACCAGAGGGCTTTTACGATACGAGATTCAACACAGGAGCGGCTGATCTGATTCTACGGGGCTGCGATCAGTATCAAGAAAAGGACTTTTGCCAAGCGGCGAAAAAATATGCTTCTTATTTTCACAATCATGCAGCCGTGAACCGTTTTGTCGTGGCTGGTGTACAGCAAGGCTGGCTGGTTCCGGACTACGCGACAGCAACGAATCCGATAATTCGGACACACGTTTCTTTGAATCATCAGTTGGCCGAAATTAATTTTCTCTACAAAAGCTACATGCAATTCGGTGATCGGACTGACAAAGATTTAGCAGATACGATGCTTTACGGTGTCGTAAACCTTGGGTCGCAGTGGATTCTCGGAAATGGCGATTTGCATTACGCTTATTTTCCAGATGGAACATTCGGCAGGAAGGACTATCCGTTCTTGACCTACAATGACTTGGTCGAAACCCAGCGTCTGTACCGTCAACTGCATGGGATAGATGAGATGACACTTGCCTTGTTGATTGACAGTAAATGGATGTGGATGCAGTTGAATAATGTTCAGTATCGGTAGGTAAAAAATCTAAATGATAATGAATGTGACCCTCAATAAGATCAAGTTAAAGTGATTTTATTGAGGGTTTTTTTGTTTTTGTATACTTTTTACATTTCGTTGACAAGAAAATCCTAAAAATGTGTAATGATGGTGGGGGTGTATACAGCATGGCATATTCAATATTAATCGCTGAAGATGATCCATCCATATCCGAACTAATCAAAATGACATTAGGCGCCTCGGGCTATGTCTGTAAAGTTTCATCCGACGGTAACACGGCGTTGAATGATCTCGAAGAAAAGGAGTATCACTTGGCGCTTCTTGACATCATGCTGCCTGGAGTTGACGGGTTCACACTGTTGGAATCCTTTAAGAAAAAGAATATCCCGGTCATTTTTGTTACAGCCAAGACAAGTGTTATGGACAAAGTACAAGGTTTGCGTCTTGGTGCTGAGGATTATATTACAAAACCTTTCGATTTGTTGGAGTTGTTGGCACGAGTGGAAGTCGCTCTGAGAAGAAGTCATCAGGTTGTATTGGAAACATTGACCGTAGGTGATGTGACAGTGGATTACCATAGCCGCAAAGTGTACAAAAATAATCAGCTCGTCACGTTAACCCCGAAGGAATATGAGCTGCTTGAATTTTTGTTGCATAATCCGAATATTGCTTTTTCTCGTGAAAGTTTGCTGAATCAGGTCTGGGGTTATGACTTTTATGGCAGCACCCGGACAATTGATACACATGTCTTGAATCTGCGCACAAAGCTAGGTTTGTCTGATCATATTCATACGGTGCACAAAATTGGTTATCGAATGGAGTTTTAAGATGCGTGAGAGGATGAAGAAAACTCCTCTGTGGATGCGAATCTATCTCATGGTGTTCGGATTGGTGACAGTGGTCATTGTCTTTGTTTCCTACCGGATCATCGAGGTTTCTATTGAGTACAATCTTCAAAGGGAAATCAGCAGTTCCCTTGAGAACCATAGCATGATCGGGAACTCGCTGAAAATGTATGAAAGTACGATTGATGATTACTATCCGACGTTGCTGAAAGACATTTTGCCGAAATCTTTTCAAAATTATGGGCAGTATTTTACTGATCAGAGAAGCCATCTTGCCATAACGGGTGAATCTGGCGAGAAGCATTTTAGCAGTATATCGAATGAAGAAGAGAAGGTAATGAGTCTAGTCCCACCCAAAGATGGGAGAAGAAGCTATGTGATTCGAAACATAGATGCGCGCACCGTACTGTTTGTTTCGAGCTGGATGAAAATGGATGACCAACTGCTTCGATTGGATTACGCCCATGACATAACAAGTCTGATCGATGACCAGAAGTCACTCTCCTTACAGATCTCTTTTTGGGTATTGGTTGGCTTGACGGTCTTTGCGGTTGGCTTGTTTGTCCTGATTAGACAAGCCTTGCGTCCACTCGGCCTGTTAAGCCAACAGGCTCAAGGGATTGCAAAAGGAAGCTATCAGCATCGCATAACGGTTCAGCGCGGCGATGAGATTGGCCAGCTTGCGGTTGACTTCAATCATATGGCAGAAGCGATTCAAGCCAACATGGAGCTTCTGCAGAGGGGCGTAACGGAAAGAGAGGCGTTTATCGCAAGTCTGGCCCACGAATTCAAAACGCCGCTTACATCCATCATGGGCTATGCCAGTTTGCTTCAGCATTATGACCTGGAAGAAAAAGACGTCGAGCAGGCCCTGAGCTTCATTCATTCGGAAAGCAAACGGCTTGACGGGATGTCAAAAAAGCTGTTGGAGCTTTTCCGACTTGGAAATGGGGAGGCACTGAACAAGCAGCAAGTTGATGTTTCTTCCCTTATGCAGCAGTTGAAAATCATCTCCCAGTTTTCGTTAGACAGAAAGGGCCAAACGCTGGAAATCATATATTCAGTCTCTACGGTTACCGTCGATCCGGAGCTTTTTTTGGTGCTATTAAACAATCTCGTGGAGAATGCCTCCAAAGCGTCTGAAAACGATGCAGTGATTCGATTTACTGTTTACACAGAGGACTCATTTGTTGTTTTTTGTGTGGAAGATCATGGCTGTGGGGTGCCGGAAGAGCATCTGACAAATGTTTTTCAACCATTTTTTATGCTGGATAGCGCGAGGGATCGGAAAAAGAACGGTCACGGTTTAGGGTTGTCTCTAAGCAAAGCGATTGCTACGGCACACCAAGGCAGTATTTATATGAAAAGCAGATTGAACGGCGGAACATCGGTTTACACCCTGGTTCCAGATCAAACTTCGAGGTAATTATGGAGGCATGTATTGCGAACTATCCAAAAAATAAAGATAAAGTCCCACGGCTTCAGGCTTAGCCTTGCTGTTATCGGCATACTAGGTCTGGCCTCCTTCTTTTCTCCGGCTGCTTTCGGCCCTGCTGTTCTGGACAGTAAAAAGGATGCCATCATGACGGAAACCTCTCCACCAGCAAACCTTGAAACCAAAGAAATCGCTTGGAAGCAAAGCCACGAGCAGAGTAAAAAATCCTTTGATCCGTTGACCAAGGATCAGGCGGCCCCCTATATTCGGATGGCAAGAGAAGCGTTCGATGCGCAAGGCATGCCAACACCTGAAACCGGTTATTGGATCAGCAGTACCGTGACGGAAGGCAAAAATCATGTGGATATCATCTGGTATCCCAATGGTGTTGTTTTTGGCCAAGAGAGCAAGATCAAGGAAAAGGTTTACTACGCACTATTTTACAACGCCGATGTGGATAAAGGCGTAGGGAAAATGGTTGAACTTGAGGTTATTTGGAATTACGGTGAATCCCATTGGTATGGCGAAAACGCAGAATAAGAAGCAGGACTGTAAGGAGATAGAATTGTGAAAAAATTGACCGATACAAAAATGAAGCTGGGGTTATGGTTAAGTATTGGAGTGATGGGCGTGTTAGCCCTTGCTTTGAGCTTCTCCCCGACAACGTTTGGCTTGGCTGAAATCAATAAAAACAAAGATGTCATTAAGACGGAAACAACGGCGTCAAACACGCTTGAATCGAATGAAGGTGAAGAGCAGCAGGACAAGAAGAAAACCGATAATCCGACACCCACCAAAGAAAGTTCAGTGAAGTTAATCCGCACTGACTTTAGTAAAGAAGAGCGAGAGCCCTTCGTCAAGTTGGCAACAGATGCGTTTATCGCCAATCATATCGACCTGCCTGATAATAATTACAGGCTTTCATTTTCCAGTGAAACGAGCGAGGATACAACGACCGCTGAGATATGGTGGCATCCAAAAAGAGAGGAAGGAGCCGAACCACCTTTGATAGGCTTTCACGAAAGCTATTTTGTCAATTTGACCGATGTGGACTTGGAGAAAGGAACGGGCACAATTAAAGAGATCAAGATTTGTATACGCAGGGACATCGTATCGTTCAAACCAAACACGATGTTCGCCCCGTATATAGACAAGGCAACAAAAGTTTGGAAAGACAAAAACATCAAAATTCCGCAAATCGGCTACGATCTGGCGGGATGCTTGGTCGTAAAACCCATCACGGAAAAAGAGACAATAGCGCTTGTCGATCTTTACTGGTACCCAAGATATACGAAAAGCAATAACGTTTATCAAGCTGTTCATGACAAGCTTTATTACGTGCAATTTTCAGATGTTGATTTAAAAAAAGGAACAGGTACAGTTGAGAACGTAGAAACGAACGAAGAAGAAACGAGAATCGTGGACGAAATACCACCAGAGCCGATTATCAGGAGTGTGAAACTGGCACCAGCACAGGCAGCCCCGTTTATCCAGATGGCAAAAGACGCTTTTCAAGAGAAGCAGGTAAAACTTCCTGAAAGTGGCTATTGGATTAGTAGCAAGATTAGGTACCACGATGATCAACCGAAACGACTACCAGAGGTGAGAATTTACTGGTATCCCGACGGCGTTGCTGAAGGGACTGATATCGCTTCTATAAAGGAAAGAGTTTATCTTGCTTATTTTGATGAAGTTGATTTAGAGAAAGGAACTGGTGAATTATGGGATATCTGGGTAAGAAGAACCGTTCCTTAGTAACAAGTTTCACATAGCAGGGTGGACGAAGAAGATGGAGAGTCGCGTATGGCGACTCTTTTTTCATACCCGGATTCCAGCTTGCCCCAATGCTCGAGACGATCTTTGACAAAACCATGACAACCTACCGATTAAACGTAAGCGCCAAACTCTTCCCACCTTCAACCACTATGCTAGCTAAGAGATCATGAGATTAACCTGAATACGGAGGGTATCTCATGAATGCCAAAGAACAACGCAGACAAGACAATGCTCTGTCGAACAATTGAAATATTGGCTCTACAAAATAAATCGTGTTTCATCCAGGGCCACTCCAGATCCAAAGACTTCTCCCGTTCAGTTTGTACCGCTTGCCGCCGTAGATCTGCCTAGTAGCACCATTCCTGTTCCTTCTCTCATTCTTCATATCGGTCAGGCTAGTATCGAGCTTCATTCCGGTTTTGACCCGAACCTTCTGCGCGAAGTAATTCACGCGCTTACTTCATCATGCTAACCTTTCCAAGCAATCAGCGTGTGTTTCTCGCCTGTGGTTCTACCGATCTGCGCAAGTCGATCGACGGACTTGCCGCCATCGTTCAGGAAAGCTTTGGTCTGAATCCGTTCTCCTCCGGCTTGTTCGTATTCTGTAACCGGGCATGTAACAAGCTCAAGATTCTCTACTGGGATCATAGTGGGTTCTGGCTTTATTATCGCCGTCTGGAACGTGGCAGATTTCAATGGCCGACAGGTAAAGAAGAAGTAGTAGCCATTTCGAGCAGGGAGCTTCGCTGGCTGCTGGATGGTCTTTCACTCAGCCAGCGGCAAGCGCATCCCAAGGTTAATGCCGTTTCCGTCATTTAGTCACATCTTTGTAATCACTTTGTCAGAGGCACTTTCAGAAATTGGGTTTTTATTATCTAATGTGTAAAGTATGGAAAAACATGCAGATATGCCAACCATTGAATCTCTACAACAACAAATCATCGAACTATCGGCCAAGCTCAAATGGTACGAAGAGCAGTTCCGCTTAGCGCAGCAGAAGCGTTTCGGTGCTTCCAGCGAGCAGACGCATCCGGATCAATTAGAAATCCCGTTGTTCAACGAAGCCGAAATGCTTGCATCGCCTGCCGATGAAGAGCCGCTGTCTGAACAAATCACCTACGAGCGGCGCAAGTCATCCGGCAAGCGAACAGAGGATCTTTCCAAGCTACCTGTAGAGACCATTACCTATACACTTTCTGAAGGCGAGCAAATATGTGCGTGCTGCGGTGGGTTTCTTCACGAGATGAGTACCGAGACACGCAGTGAAATTGCCGTTGTACCACCACAAGTGAAGGTCATCCGTCACGTGCGGAATGTGTATGCTTGCCGTTATTGTGAACGTGAAGATATTAAAACCCCGATCGTCACAGCTGCGATGCCAAGACCTGTTTATCCGGGAAGTTTGGCTTCACCGTCGAGCATGGCTTACGTCATGAGCCAGAAATACGTCGACAGCTTGCCGCTATATCGGCAAGAGCAGCATTTCGCGCGTCTTGGATACACGTTATCTCGTCAGACGATGGCGAATTGGATGATCTACGGAGCCGAGAAATGGCTCATGCCATTGGTCTCCGTGATGAAAGCTTATCTGCTAAGGCAGGATGTGCTTCATGCAGATGAGACGACGCTGCAAGTGCTGCGTGAGCCCGGGAAGTCTGCCCAATCGTCCTCGTATTTGTGGCTGTATCGCACCGGACGCGGCGTAACGCCGGCGGTCATCTATGATTACCAGAAGACACGTGGCGGCGAGCATCCTCAAAGCTTCTTATCCGGGTTCAATGGTTACCTGCATGTCGATGGTTACGCGGGCTATCATAAGGTTGCTGGTGTGACTCTTGTGGGATGCTGGGCACATGCGCGGCGTAAATATGACGAAGCGCTGAAAGCAGCTCCGCCGGCGACGAGAGATAACAAGGATTCGGTAGCCAGTCAAGGACTGGCTTACTGCAATGCTCTCTTCACCATTGAGCGCGAACTGAAGGATGCTTCGCCAGAAGAACGATATGCCGAGCGGAAGAAGCAAAGCCTTCCAATCCTGGAGACTTATTTGGTGTGGCTCAAGCAACATCGCTCTCAAACCCTACCGAAGAGTCTGGTCGGACAAGCGATTGCTTATAGCCTGAATCAGTGGGAGAAATTGACCGAATTCCTGAAGGATGGCCGACTCGAAATCGATAACAACCGAAGTGAACGCTCGATCAAGCCGTTCGTGATCGGAAGAAAGAACTGGTTATTTGCGAATAAGCCTCGCGGCGCGAAGACAAGTGCGGCGATCTAAGGCGTGATCGAGACGGCGAAGGAAAACGGACTTCTTCCGTTTCAATATTTAAAGTATCTGTTCGAGCAGCTTCCGCAGCTTTCGAATCCACAAAATCCAGAAGCGATCGAGCCTTATTTGCCATGGTCATCTTCGCTTCCGAGCACTTGTCGCGTGATGGGATAGGTGTCGTATTACATCAAAATTCTTGATGAGGCCTAAGTCTATGTGACGCTTACGTATATGCGAAACTTGTGATTAAAAAAAGAGTTAATACCGTAAAAAACCCTTAGGTTTCCCTAAGGGTTGAAAAGTATGAGTTGTTTGTTCTGTTAACTCATTTTTTCGGTTGTTGCTTGATCAAAGAATAAGCTGCAAGCGTTACTTTCCGAATCCAGTCTGCTGTGGGAAGAAGAGAAGGGAATTGTGTACCAATTGGCAAGCGGCCTCGCTGTGGATGAACTGAAAAAGATGGCAGAGTCTGTCGGAGTGGGTACACCTCCCACGCCACCGGATCAATACGAAATCGAATCCGATACAAAAACAATTACCGCAGAAGAAGCCGAGAAATGGCTTGGCTCGAAGATCCCAATGCCGACGAAGCTGCCTGTGGGAGCCGTCATCACGTACAGCTTGACGAAATCAGAGGATGAGGAGTCTGTAACTGTCAATTTCCAGAACCCGACCAATCCGGATGAACGCTTTTTCATCGACATCATGAAAGGCGACATCCAAAAAGAGGTAGGGAAGGTCCCGTACATCGACGGCAAAAGCACCGTGAAGGAAATCAAGCTGGCAAACGGAACGACTGCGTATGCTTGCCAGTATAAGGCGTGGAGCGCTCAAGATCCGAACCTGACAGCCTTGCAGGTGCTGTTCTGGGAGCCGAGCAAAGGTGTCATTTACAAAACGTTCGGAACCAAGCCGATCGAAGAATATGTGAAAATAGCAGAATCGGTGAAATAAACGAGTGGGAGGACGGCGAAGAAGCCGTCCTTTCGTTTTTTTGGAAATTGATCAATTAGTGGATAAATGGATGGAATTTACAAATCCATGACATCGTAATGACGAAGCCATGACATTGGATTGATACTCTATCAATGCTATCGAGTACTTTGGCTCGATAAGCACCGAACCAATGGAGGATTTTCTATGAAAAAAACAAAATCGAAGCTGGGATCATTTCTGAGCGTTTCCGCTCTGTCTGCGTTGGCGGTAACTGCCGTATTCCCTGTAATTCCTGCACAGGCGGCCATGAACGGGAACAAAGATGGTATTGTCGCGCAGGTAAAAAAAGTGGAAAAAGCGGATAGCAAAAAACAGCAGAATGACGAAGAGGACAAGAAGGGCAAGAAGGGCAAGAAGGAAGATATTAAGCTGACTCCAGAGCAGGAAGCCATTTATATTCAAAAAGCAAAAGATGCCTTCCAGGAAAAAAATATTGAACTTCCTGCAAGTGGATACAAGATTGAAGCATACCATTTCATGAAAGAGACAGAGACCGTATATGTGAGTTGGTTTCCTGAAGATGAAGATGAAGATGAAGCAAAGAAACCGATGAAAGTGTATCGAGCCAAGTTTGAAAATGCCGATCTGGATAAGGGAACAGGCACGGTGAGTGTAAAGGTCATCAATCAATTCGGCACCGTATTCAGTAAACTTGACCAAGAACTGGCCGCTCCTTTTATCGAAAAAGCAAAAGAAGCTTTACAAGAAAAGAATATCGACCTTCCTGAAACTGGGTATGAAGCTAAAGGTGTCAAAGTCACTACTGATGATGTACTTCGCTCGGTTGAAGTGTCCTTTTTACCCGAAGGTACTGATGGGCGATCTGGAAAGGTCTACTATGTGCATTTTGTAGATGTCGATTTGGATAAAGGAACCGGTAAAGTATTCAAATCATTTGTTAGAGAACACAAAGAACAGCAGGATGACGAAGACGACAAGAAAGACAAGAAGGCTGATAGTAAGCTGACAGCAGAGCAGGAAGCCAATTACATTCAAAAAGCAAAAGATGCCTTCCAAGAAAAGAATATTGAACTTCCTGCAAGTGGATACAAGATTAATACTGACTTCAGCAGCAAAAATTCAAATACTGTAATTGTGATATGGCTTCCAGAAGATAAAGAAAAAGTACGTACGATGAAAGTGTATCTTGCCGAGTTTAAAAATGCCGATCTGGACAAGGGAACAGGTACGGTGGATGTAAAGGTCATTAATAAATTCGGTACCGTAATCGGTAAACTTGACCAAGAATTGGCTGCCCCTTTTATTGAAAAAGCAAAAGAAGCTTTGAAAGAAAAGAATATCGAGCTGCCTGAAACCGGGTATGAGATTAAGGCTGTCACATTCACTACCAATGATGTACTTCGCTCGGTTGAAGTTTCCTTTGTTCCTGAAGGCACCAACGGAAGATCAGGAAAGGTTTATGAGGTGTCCTTTAGAGATGTCGATGTAGATAAGGGAACTGGTACTCTATACGATGTATTCGTTGATGACAACGACGACGAATAGCATTGAACTTTCGCAAAACGTAAAATGAGGCACAGGATACATGTTAATTCCCCCCAATCTTTATAGAGTCGCTGATGCGGCTCTTTTTGTCTTTCCTTTTGGGAACGAATTGATCAATAAATCCTTATGATCGATTGAGATATTTTTATGTTGACTCGAAAATTTCGCACACGAATATCTGTATCAATTGGGTTATCGTATAGTTCATTTCCCTCCAGCTCGAACTTTTCTAATTTTAGGCGCATTGTATGATAATATTCCCCGTTAAAAACAAGAGAATCAATTTTCCCGCCACTAGCCTTGATTTCTACTCTTTTCATTTCTCTAACCCTTTCTTCGCCGCAAGACTATTAACCAGCAGCTGAGCCAGCATTTTCGACGAATGATGATCTACATCCCGGAGTCCGGAAAATTCAGTTACTTCCAAGCCAATCACACGACGATCTCCAAGGAGCAATTGCAAGATTTCTTGGCATATGTCTAGTGAAAATCCCTGCTCGCTAGGAATGTACGCTACCGGCATTTCTTTCTTGCAAATCGCATCCACATCGAAATGGATAATATCTTGGCATCATTAGGTATTTCGGAAAGCAATAAGCATATAAGCAGAATTACCATGTAGATGTACTAGTTTTTGATAAGTACCGACGATAATATTGCAATCTCCCCCCAAAATTAACGAAAAATCATCTTGGGAAAACCAATCAAAAGATTGATCGTTCACGATATCTTCCCAAACCATTCACATAATAGAATAGCTTCAAGCAGCTCGTGACAAAGCCAAATCTGATGCATCCATAAGGAAAGCATTACATTTACACGCACACTAAACTTACCCCTTAGCTAACGAAAGCGAAGGGGTACGGAGGATTTACATGAACCGCTCAATATTCGTTCGATAGGCAAATCACGAGTATTCATCCTCCAGCTTTAGGGCTTGCAATACAAGTACCGCAAATTCAACGTATGCCCCTCCAACTGCCGTAATAAATTGTCCATCCATCACAACATCCGCATCTACTTTATTTTCCCACTGGAATACTCCTTCGATATTCTCTACGAAAGAAGTCGTGTACGTCACATCGCGAATTCCATCGATGATCTAAGCGGATTTGACAGTTGTCGTTTTTTCGTTTACGTAGAAACACTCGATCCAACGCAAAAACCTTGGAGGTAGTACGATGAAAAAGTCCAAAACGAAAAAAACTGCTGCATGGCTGAATCTCTCTGTTATGAGTGCTTTGACAGTGACGGCCATGTTCTCGCCTGTAGCTGCCAGCGCCGCACTCAACGATACGAAGGATAACGTTGCAGCCGAGGCAACAGACGAGGAATTCGATCTCTTGAAACTGACAGAAAAACAGGCCGCTCCGTTTATCGAAAAAGCGAAAGAGGCTTTGCAAGAAAAAAATATAGCTCTCCCAGCGAGCGGGTACAAGCTGTCAAGCAGCAGCCGTGCTTATGACGATGTGCTGGAAAGCGTTCATATTACCTGGCGTCCTGAGACGGGGCAAAAGGAAGGTAAGTACTATTCCGTGCGTTTTGCAGATGTCGATCTGGAGAAAGGAACGGGGAAAATCGATGATGTATATGTAGACAATTATGATAAGCTCATCGCTTTGGAAGAGGAGGATGAAAAGGATAAACAGGAGGACAAGGAACAAAAAAAGGATCTCTTGAAATTGACAGATCAACAGGTGGCTCCGTTTCTTGCAAAAGCAAAAGAGGCTTTGCAAGCAGAGAAGATCTAACTTCCAAATAGTGGATATGAGGTGACGCATTTCGGGAGCAAGAAAGACAAGACCTTACAGGTTCTATGGAGTGCTGAAGAACAATCGAAAGGGTATGTTGTCCATTTTGTTGATGTTGATGTCGAGAAAGGCACAGCGACAGTAAAAAGTGCAAAAGTGATCAATGAGCTTGGCGTCGTTATGAGAGATCTTCCACAAGAACAAGCTGCCCCTTTTATTGAAAAAGCAAAAGAGGCTATGAAAGCGAAAAATTTTACCCCATCTGAAAGTGCATACGAAATTTCCGCTACGGGTGTGACAGATGACGACGTTTTGCGATTTATTGACGTTTACTGGTATCCAAATGGAAATCCGCGGCCGAAATACAATGTACACTTTACCGACGTCAATTTGGAGAAAGGAACAGGCACAGTGGAGGATGTCATTGAATTTAATCGCTAATTGATGAGCAAGTATGTGAAAAAAACCAGCCGTTTCCCTGTAAGCTTCAGGGAAGCGGCTTCTTAATCATGTGTTGCGCTTGCTTTTCAAAGCAAAGTAGTCTTCTCGTTTTTTTCAAATGCGTTGATGCTCCCAATACAACGTCCCATTCTTTCGTACCACAAGCAGTGCATCGATACCGTTGACGCTTTACCGGGATCTCAATGACTTCATTATTGATGAGGTCTTTGTATATTTGGTGTTTCTTATCAGATTTGTGAAAGTTCCCATTCCCACAATGAAAGCAAATGATAGGGGCTACAATTGTAAAATTACATTCGTTGATAATAATTCTGCTCACCTTCCGAGATGTGTGTCGCACAATATTGTAGTAGAATTAATAAAAAATAATAAAAGTAAATAAATTTCATTAGTATGACTATTTTAACAACGAAATATTGGTAAGTAAACTACCCAGATATGGAATAGCAAAGCCTAGACTAGCGGGACACTGTTCGATGTGATTGATCATAAAAAATTGCCGGTTCTCCCTCTCGTAGGTGTGACCGGCATACTTAACGAAAGTTGAGAGCATTCTGATCTATTTCCGCAAAGCAAACAAGGTCAAAAAGCTGACCGCCTCCCGTAGTTCTACGCTTAAACGGCCCGCGATATCTGGCGTAATTCCTTCTTTGTATACCGGCTCTTCGCCTAGCAGTGTGAAGCCATTTTCGCTCGCTAACTGCTTGGCTTCCCAGGGCATCATCGTATTTTGGATCGTCGTCTCTTCATATAGTCTGCGATAGCTATGAGCGCGTGGGCCAGCTGTAGGACCGAGAATACCCAAAACGAGAATTCCTCCGGGTGCGAGCACGCGGTGAAGCTCCAAGAGTGCCTGGAGCGGAGACGGTGTGAATTCCACCACGTTAATCGAGAGCACACCCGAGAATGAATCATTGGCAAAAGGAAGCTCGCTGATATCTCCTGTCTGAAAATGAACAGAGCCTGAGAAGGAAATGACCCGGTCATGAGCGAGGCGGATCATTTCCCCGGCAATGTCGATGCCCTCCACCTGATAGCCGTGCTCTGCAAGCTTGCAACTGGCATAGCCGTCACCACAGCCTGCATCGAGAACAGGTCCAGATCCGACAGATACATGCTTCATAAAATAGGGGAGGATGGTGCTGCGGCTCCCTTTTTCCCACATATGCTCACTTCGTTTTCGCCAGTCTTCTGCAAATTGATCCCATTGCTTGGCGGCTTGTTCTGTCCATTGGCTCATCCTTGTTCACGCCTTTCTCTTCGATTGAACGATACCGTTATGAAGAAAAACCCCGGTCAAGGCGGCCGGAGCTTTTCATGGAAGATGTTTTACGTCAAAGGATCATGGTTTGGGGATATGTGGGACCAGGTCAGCAATTTTTTTACTCTTTAGCGTATGCATCATTTGCTGCTCGGCCTCAGCCACAACCTGTTGAATCAGACAGGCACTATCATGACGGAAGCTGCATTCAAACAAGGAGGTTGTCCCTTCAATGGCTTGGATAACATCCAGAAACGATATATCATCCTGATTGCGTTTGAGCTTGTATCCGCCATTTGCGCCAGAGACCGAGTGGATCAACCCAGCTTTGACCAGTTTGGTCAGCATTTTGGAAAGATATGTTTGTGAAACGCCGAGCTTTTCTGCCAAAAGCTGAACACTAACGGGTTTATCAGGGGCTTCTGCTACCAGATAGAGCATCGCATGGAGGGCATAGTCTGTTGCCTGTGAATACTTCATAAGACACCTCAATCATGGACTTAATACATCCATCATAAAGTGAATGGGGAGCATGAGCAAGGGGGAGAGTGATTCGTGCTGTCATCTGCACTTTCGACGCCCATTTTTGGATGGGGAAACTTGACACAAAAAATCATTGAGGGATATTATAGATATGATAAGTCCGCGAATGTGTTGTTTGAAATGATCTAAGTACAGGAAGTTATTTTTTTGCTTCTATTAAGGATATTAAGAATCTGTAATGGTCATTTTGAATAACTGTTCAACATAAAAAGGGAGGAAAATACAAATGAGCATTTGCCACACGACAGATACTACGTTTCAACATGATGTAAAAAGCGAAGGCTATACTCTCGTCAATTTTTGGGCACCTTGGTGCGGTCCGTGCCGCTTTTTTGGGCCGATCCTCGAATCGTTCGATAGGGAGCATAGTAGCGAAGTGAGAGTCCTAAAGGTCAATGTCGATGAACAACAAGAGATTGCCAATCAGTATGGCATTATGAGTTTGCCAACGACCATTTTGCTCAAGAACGGAGAAATGATTGACAAGGCCGTAGGAGCTGCCCCTCTAGCGGAACTGAAACAATTTGTTTTCAAGCATAGGTAGTAGGAAAACGAAGCGAAAGCCATCGGTCAACTTGATCGGTGGCTTTTTGGTATCCAGTTGTTACTCGCATGCGTACTTTAATGAATAAATGCGTTTGAGCGTTTTCGCGTTGTTTCGTGCTCTTGCAAGGGGAAGCGCTTCCAATGTACTCTCAAGATAACGACAAAATAATCCCAATTCACAAAATAATGTCAATAATCGAAAAGGAAAGCGGAGGGGTAGGCAATGAGCAATACCGATTTTTTCCCGATTCAGGACTGGGACTACCTGGAGTTTTATACAGGGAACGCCAAGCAAGCTATGCACTATTTCACAAATGCGTTTGGATTTGAAGCAGTAGCCTATTCGGGCTTGGAGACAGGTTCTCGGGAAAAGGTTTCCTACGTCTTGAAGCAGAAGCATATGACGTTCGTGATCAGTGGGGCACTTACGCCTGACAGCCCGATCGCGGATTTTGTGAAAAAGCATGGGGACGGAGTCAAAGACGTTGCCCTGCGTGTAGAGGATTGTGAGCAGGCTTACCGGGAGGCCGTTTCTCGCGGAGCCATTCCGATCATGGAACCGACTGAGTATACCGATGAATTCGGGACGGTCAAAAAAGCGATTATCGGTACGTACGGAGAAAACATTCATTCTTTTATCGAACGAAAAAATTACAACGGACCATTCTTCCCGGGCTATAAAGCTTACCAATCTCCAGTCAAAGGAGAGAGCACGGGTATCATCGGCATCGACCACATCGTTGGTAACGTCGAGATCATGGATGAGTGGGTAGAATATTACCAAAAGGTCATGGGCTTTACAGCCGTACAAAATTTCAGTGAGGACGACATCTCGACGGAGTATTCTGCGCTCATGTCCAAAGTGATGCAAAGTGGAACTGGACGCATCAAGTTCCCGATTAATGAGCCAGCAGAAGGACGCCGCAAGTCGCAGATTCAGGAGTTTTTGGAGTTCTACAAAGGTCCAGGCGTACAGCATATTGCCATCCTGACCAACGATATTATCGAAACGGTATCGAAGCTGCGTGATAACGGTGTAGATTTCCTCATGGTGCCAGATGCGTACTACGAAGATTTGAAAGAGCGTGTAGGGGAAATTGACGAAGACATCGAGGCGCTGAGAAAGCTGGGGGTCTTGGTCGACAGAGACGACGAAGGCTATCTCTTGCAGCTGTTCAGCAAGCCAATTGTTGACCGTCCGACGCTGTTTATCGAGATTATCCAGCGCAAAGGAGCGCGCGGCTTCGGGAATGGCAACTTCAAGGCACTGTTCGAGGCGTTGGAGCGCGAGCAGGAGCGCAGAGGGAACTTGTAATTTATTGAGGGAAACGAGCACGACAAGACCATCTCAGGCTGAAAACGCTGAAGGGATGGTCTTTTTTTATTTTGCCGAAGCAGAAAAATTAATGCCTCATGAACCATTTACCCGTCTCTATCATCTATACTAATGAGAACCAAATGTTGGATATAAAAGGAGGGTTATGCGATGTGAGCATCAAGAGGGAAGTTCAGCAGGACATTCAGCTGGCACAGGACGGCAGCGTTGAAGCTTTTTCCAGAGTCATTCAATTGTACGAGCGGACTTTGTATGGCTTGGCACGAACCTATGTCGGGCGGGACGAGGATTGTGCCGATGTGGTGCAGGATGCGGTAATGAAAGCATTCAGAGCCATCCGAACGCTGCGAGAGCCTGCTTATTTCAAAACATGGATGATTCAAATTCTCATAAACGAATGTAGACAATGGCAGAGAAAAAAGAAACGAAGCCCAACAACCGTAGAGCTGTTTTCACTACAAATAGAGGAGAAAGCGGTACAGGCTCCCTACGAAGCGATTGAATTAACAGAGGCAGTATGGAAGTTGGAGCAAGAGCTGCGCATCGTCGTTTGGCTTCACTATTACGAGGATTTGCCAATCAAGCAAGTCGCCTTGCGAGCAGGAATCCCGGAAGGCACAGTGAAATCCCGGCTGCACCGGGCTCGCCTACTGCTTGCAGAAGAGCTGGAATCCTCCCAGGAAAGGAACGTGGACGATGACCCGACTTTTGTGCGGAAGCTGAGTCTGGATGACTTCGCTCCGCTATTAGCCGCATAAGTACACAGATGTCCAAAAGAGAGTGAAAGGGCCGAAATTAGGATGATTCATCGATTGGAACCAAATGATTATGCAATAATCAGAACGTTACTCTCGCCTGATAATGTGAACATTTTGACCATCCAAGCGATTATCAATGGAACAAATCGAGGAGCGATTTTCGTAGACGATGTGGAGCAGCCCCGGACAGCCTTGGTCGATCAAACCGGTGTGATTAGTATTTTTGTCGGGGATGCTGCCAATGAAGCGTTCACAGCGGATCTGGGTGCCTTTATCGAGGGGGAATTGCGCAGATATACGACCGAATCATGCGGGGGAACTCATTTTCTGGCTGTTGTCCCAGATGAAGAGTGGGAAAAAGCAGTGACCAAAGCCATCTCGCATCGAGAGATCGAAACGGATTGGGAGTATTACTACGAGTTCAATCCCGAGCAATACCAAGCGCGAAAGATCAGCTATCGCCCTCTGCCTGAAGGATACAGTTTGACTAGAATCGATGCAGGTGTCATCGAAAACGACCCCGACAACATCCTGATCGAGGTTGAAGAGGAATTCTATCATTCGGTGGATGATTTTTTGCAGTGGGGCGTAGGTTTCTGCGTATGTAAAGGAAGTACGATTGTGAGTGCTTGCCTGTCTTGCTCTGTCCATGAGCATGACCATGAAATTAGCGTGGAAACGTACGAGGAAGCCGACATGAACAAAGGCTTTGCTACCCTTGCTTGCGCAGCGTACCTGGAGCATTGCATGGAACATGGACTGAAACCGCACTGGACCACGCTGGAAACCAACGAGGAGTCGGTACGTCTGGGGACAAAGCTAGGATTTGAGCCGAAAGGAAGTTGTAAAATATTGGAATTCAAATATTAAAATGATACGGGTATCCATGGGTTGTCGAAATCACTTCGGCAACCTTTTTTACTAGGAAAGGAAGAGAAGCAAAAGGGAAATGCAATGTGAAGAGTGAATATTTTGATTAGATATGGATATGAACAGGAACGAGCGGGCAGAGATTGAGAGGGATAAAACAATGAATCTGGCATTAATGGTTCCATTGACGGAGCGGACGGCGGTTTTGATTGTGATGGCCTTGCTGTTTACACGTGTCCGTGCATTCCGCAGCATATTGAACCAGCAAGCGACGTGGCGGGAAAAAGCACTGATGGTCGTCATTTTCTCTGCTATTTCCATACTCGGTACCTATAATGGCATATGGTATCAGGATGCGATTGCGAATTCACGCGTGATCGGGACGGTCGTGGCAGGCTTGCTGGCTGGTCCTTGGGTAGGGTTGATGACAGGGCTGATTGCGGGAATTCATCGCTATTCCTTGGGCGGCTTTACAGATTTGGCATGTGCCATCTCGACCATAAGCGAGGGTTTGTTTGCGGGATTAATCTATCAGTTCCTCCGTAACCGCAGCAAAAAAATCGGGTGGACGACAGCACTCTTCGTTGGTTTTTTGGCGGAGTGGCTGCAAATGGGCATTGTTTTGCTCATCGCACGTCCATACGCTGACGCTTTGGCATTGGTTCAAGCCATTAGTGTACCCATGTCAGTCGTCAATTCGGTCGGAATTGCTATTTTGATCATTATTATTGATTTGGCCAAAAAGGAAGAGGATCGGATTGGAGCGCTCCAAGCTCAGAGAACGCTGCAAGTAGCGGACAAAACACTATCGTACTTGCGACAAGGGCTGACTTATGATTCTGCCCAAAAGGTAGCGGAGGAAATTTTGCGGACGACGCGTGTAGCAGCGGTAGCGATTACCGATACGCGCTCTGTACTTGCGCATGTTGGTGCAGGCTCGTCTCATCACGTAGTGGGAGAAGGCATAACGACCAAGGCGACCCGTGAAGTTTTATCGACCAAAGAAGTAAAGATTGCCCAGACGAAGGAAGAGATTGGGTGCAGGGAGACGAATTGCTCCTTGCGCTATGCGATCCTTGTCCCCTTGATGCGAAGACGTGAAGTGGCGGGTGTGCTCAAGCTGTATCAGGATCGCTCGCGCAAACTGTCGGCAGTGGACCTGGAACTCGTACGTGGATTGGGGAACCTGATATCGAGTCAGCTCGAACTGGCTGAGCTAGAGAAGCAGTCCCGCCTGTTGGCAGATGCAGAAATCAGAGCCTTGCATGCGCAGATCAATCCACATTTCTTGTTTAATGCGCTCAATACGATCGTCTCGTTTATTCGCTTCCGTCCCGAAAAGGCCCGTGAATTATTGATTCATTTGGGAGAGTACTTTCGCCGGAATTTGCATGACTCTGGCGGATATGTCAGTCTGGCGCGTGAGCTGGAGCATATCGAAGCGTATTTGGCCATCGAACGTGCGAGATTCGGGGACAAGCTTCATGTAGAGTACGACATCGAGGACGGCGTAGAGCGGTTTACCGTGCCAGGACTGATTTTGCAGCCGCTGGTAGAGAATGCGGTCAAGCACGGGCTGTTGCCCAAGCGCGAAGGGGGTACTGTAGTGATTCGTGCGCGTCGCAAAGAAAAGCAAATCGTCGAACTGACAGTGGCAGATAATGGAGTCGGAATGGAGGTTGACCCATCCGAGCGAGCACTAGATGAGAAGCGTGTAGGGCGGCAATTATCTGGGATCGGTCTTGCCAATGTAAAAAGCCGTCTTCAATCGATTTACGGAGAACCGTATGGAATCGAGATCGAGAGCAAAAGCGGGAGCGGGACAACATGCACCATACAATTACCGATAGGGGTGAACGTCAGTGCTCAAAGTGTTCATCGTCGATGATGAGACGCCTGCCAGAGAAGAACTGCGGTATTTGCTAGAGCAGTTTTCGGAAGTGTCCGTAGTAGGAGAGGCGGGTAGTGGGGAAGAGGCGTTGGAAGCGGTGCTTCAGACAGAGCCGGATGCGGTTTTTTTGGACATCCATTTGCAGGACAGGGACGGTGTAGATGTGGGGCAGGAGCTTCTGGAATCCATGGTCAATCCACCTGTCATCATCTTTGCAAGTGCGTATGAATTTCATGCGGTTCGAGCATTTGAGGCCGAAGCCGTTGATTATATCGTCAAGCCGTTCAGCGAAATGCGTCTGGAAAAGACGATGAACCGGGTACGAAAAATGAGGCGGAAGAGTGAGCCTGCATTGGATGCGTCACCGCTACTGGAGGAAAGGCTACAATCCCTTCTGCAAAATGTACTGGTCGATACTCAGCCACATCGTGTCCCGGTAGAAAAAAACGGCAAGATCATGCTGATTGATCCAAACGAAATCGTCTTTGCCACCTTGGAAGGAAGGTATGCGAGCATCTATACAGCAGGTGAGCAATATGCGACCACCTTTACGTTGCAGGAGCTGGAGAGCAGGCTGTCACGCCAACAGTTTTTTCGGACGCATCGCGCTTTCATTGTCAATTTATCTAAGACGGCAGAGCTCGTCCCTTGGTTTAAAGGCTCGATTCATCTAGTCATGCAGGATCAACGTAAAACAGAAGTGCCTGTTAGCCGCAATGTCGTGAAGGAATTGAAGAAACGATTGGGCTTTTAAAGGAAACAGACCAATCCTGCGTCCCGTTTGGGGGAGGATTGGTCTGTTTTTTTGACTGCTTACACGGGATAGTCATCGTTTTTCTTCCGTGTCACCATGATCCCTCCCAAAACGATCAGGATCAAGCCGAGGATGCCGCCTACTTGGGTAGACGCCAGATTCGCGATCAAAAATATGATAGCGAGAACGGTGAGGATGCCAATGGGGATCAAGAGAGCGGGTTTGCGATTGCCGAATAGGTACAGCTCGGTAAGCCCCACGGCAGGACCAATCAGGAAAAAGGGCCACGTCGTGCTCATATCCCCATGAAAAAATAGCTGGCTGAAAAAGAAGAGTGGAGCATAAACAAGCAAGATCCCGCCTGGCACCAACAATCCAGCGCGATTCGGCATTGGGTTCATAAAAAAGAAAATATGAAACCCGATTCCTGGGATGAGAAGGAAGACTGGCCAAAGCATGTCCATTGCGAGCGGTACGTTCAGGTAGGTAGCCAGAACAAAAATCGCTCCGATTCCGATAATGATGTAACCCCCGATTCGTCGCATGTGCGTATTCTCCTTTTTGATTTCCATACCAATTTATGTATAACTTTAACATATTGTGGAGGAGTTTGTATCGGACTCTGGGCGGAGACTTTCTACGTCCCCAAATTGAACGCGCTTACACTCAAACGAGGATGGTGCAGCTTGTGCCTGTTTTTGTACGGTTCAGCCATTTTTTATGTTGGCAAGCTGTCCGATGTGATACGTTTTTCTAAGGTCCATTGCCTGAATATTTCATAAATAGAAGGAGGCGACTCGGATGAAGAAATGGTTTCTTTCCCTCTTGATTTGGGGCGGGATAGCCGCATTGGGTGCTGTCGGATTCGGGATGATAGCCCTCTGGCAAGGGGAATCAGTCAACTCGTTCTGGTTACTGACAGCCGCATTTTGCACTTATGCTGTAGCATATCGTTTTTACAGCAAATTCATAGCCAAAAAACTAATGGCGCTCGATGACAATCGCGCTACTCCAGCAGAAGTGAACAACGACGGCAAAGACTTCGTACCCACGAACAAATGGGTGTTGTTTGGGCACCATTTTGCTGCGATTGCAGGAGCAGGCCCGCTCGTAGGTCCTACGTTGGCTGCGCAAATGGGATATTTGCCGGGAACGATCTGGATTATCGTCGGGGTCGTGATCGGTGGAGCGGTACAAGACTTTATTATTCTGTTCGGATCGATGCGCCGTAATGGAAAGTCTCTCGGTCAGATTGCCAAGGAAGAGATCGGTCCTGTTGGCGGAGCACTTGCTTTGATTGGTATTATTGCCATTATGATTATCCTGATTGCTGTTTTAGCGATGGTTGTGGTTAATGCTCTTGCTGAATCACCTTGGGCTACCTTCACGATATTCATGACGCTGCCTATCGCGATAATGATGGGATTGTATATGCGGTATATACGACCTGGGCAAGTATTGGAAGGCTCGATTATCGGGCTTGCTCTCTTGTTCTTTTCCCTCTGGCTCGGTCAAATCGTTGCTGCATCGCCAACATGGGGACCAGCTTTCACGTTTTCCAAAGTACAGCTTGCCTGGATGATCATTGTGTACGGGTTTATTGCCTCTGTTTTGCCTGTGTGGCTGCTGTTGGCACCGCGTGATTATCTCAGCTCATTCTTGAAAGTAGGGACGATTGCGGTATTGGCGGTGGGAATTGTGCTGACACTGCCGCCATTGCAAATGCCAGCACTGACTAAGTTCATTGATGGAACGGGCCCTGTTTTTGCAGGAAACCTGTTTCCCTTCTTGTTTATTACCATCGCGTGCGGAGCCGTATCAGGATTCCATTCACTCGTATCATCCGGAACGACGCCGAAGATGATCGCGAAGGAATCGCATGCGCCATTGATCGGCTATGGCGGGATGCTGATGGAGTCTGGGGTCGCGGTTATGGCAATGATTGCAGCGTGCGTGTTGACTCCCGGTGTCTATTTTGCGATCAACTCACCTGCCGCAGCAATTGGCGTGGATGTAGTCCAGGTTGCGACGACGATAACGGGCTGGGGCTATACCGTAACGCCTGACCATTTAACAACGCTCGCCAACGACATTCAAGAAAAGACGATCCTATCCCGGACAGGCGGAGCACCGTCACTGGCAATCGGGATGGCGACGATTTTCTCGGGAGTATTGGGTGGCAAGGCATTAATGGCATTCTGGTATCACTTTGCGATCTTGTTTGAGGCTGTCTTTATTTTGACGACGATCGATGCGGGAACGCGTGTCGGACGATTTATGGTACAAGACATGCTCGGCAACGTCATTCCGAAAATGAAGGAAGTCAACTGGCTGCCAGGTAATCTGATTGGTTCTGGGATCATTACCATCGGATGGGGATACTTCTTGCTCCAAGGTGTCATGGACCCGTTGGGAGGCATTTACACCCTGTGGCCGCTCTTTGGTATCGCAAACCAAATGCTCGCCGCGATTGCGTTTACGGTGGGAACGACGATTATTTTCAAAATGGGCAAAGCCGCTTACGCGTGGATCACACTCGTACCGATGGCTTGGCTGACGACGGCTACGCTGACAGCAGGCTGGCAAAAGCTGTTCCATCCTGATCCAAAAATCGGTTTCCTCTCGCATGCAGAAGCATTCCAAAAGGCACTGGATGCGGGGACGCTGCCAAAAGGAGTAAAAACGATAGAAGCTGCACAAAAAATGATCTTCAACGACCAGATCGATGCTGTGGTATGTGCGATCTTCATGGTCATTACGATTGGGATTATTCTCGATGGTGCGCGGGTATGGATCAATATTCTCCGCGGCAAGCACTATCCGTTGCAGGAGTCTCCGTACATCAAGTCCAAAGGAAATGTATTTGACGGGAAAGGACATCACGTAGCATGAGGCGCAAGCTAAGAGCCATGCGAAAGGCAATGCGCAAAGTGAGCTCTGTTATTAAAACCATTTTCGGAATGCCTGACTATGAACGCTATCTCGCCCATTGGTACGAGACGCATGGGGCACCAGGAATCTTTCCGATGACAGAGCGTGAGTATTACATGTACGCATTGACCGAACGATTTGAAAAAGGCGGCGTAACGCGCTGCTGCTAAAGTGGTCATGTAAAAAAGGGTGTCTCCCCGGTCAGAAAATGACGAGGGAGACACCCTTTTTCAATAATCCGGGTGCTGGGTGAAACAACGACATTTCAGGCACACTCCCCATGGCTAACGTGTGGTGTAACAGCAGGTAAAGTATGGTACACTAAATCATATAGCATGGCCGTTTTTTAACACGAGCTGTCTCATCATATTCAATTAAAACATCGAAGCCTCTCTTTCTGGAAGAAAAGGGCGTGCTTTGCGAAAAAATAAGTCAAGTTTTAGGTGGCGATACGTGTGCAAGCATCAACACTGGCGGCTCTCAAGGAGCTCGCTTTGCAATGCGCCCGTTCAGCGGGTGAGCTGAGTTTGAAGCGAATGAAGGAGCCTTTTACCGTCGAGTATAAAACATCTGCCTCCGATCTTGTTACAGCCGTAGATAAAGAAGTGGAGAATCACGTCATTCAGATGATTCTTGCACGTTTCCCTGATCACGGCATTCTTGGAGAAGAGAGTGCACATGTGGAGGATTACAAGCAGTATGACACGCTTTGGGTCATCGATCCGATTGATGGTACGACCAATTTTGTGCATCAGCAAATCAATTTTTCCGTTTCCATTGCTGTGTATCATAAGGGAGAGGGAATGGTCGGAGTGGTTTACGATCCTTCCAGAGACGAGTTGTTTTATGCGGTAAAAGGGGAAGGGGCTTTTCTCAATGATCGTCCCTTGCAAGTGAATCGAGAAGTGAGCCTGGAGCAAGCTTTGTTATGCACGAGCGTATTTTGGAACAAGCGTGCTGAGCAGATCGGCATCGATTTGATCGTGAAAAAGCTTGCCGGGAAGGTTCGCGGAATGCGTCTTTTGGGAAGCGCCGCTCTGGAAATGGCGTATGTGGCTGCGGGAAGACTGGATGGCTACGTCAGTATGCAGCTCAATGCGTGGGATTTCGGGGCAGCTCGCATTATTGTAGAAGAAGCGGGCGGCCGGGTGACGACCATGACGGGGACACCACTGCCGTACGACCAAAAAAGCAGCGTGATGGCTTGCAACCCGACTTTTTATGAGGAGCTGCAGCAGTTCCTGAAATTGGAACATACCGATGTACCTTCACAAAATTAAGTGTACAAGAACCCACCGGACATGCGCATCCAGTGGGTTTTCTTTTGTTATGTATCTTGGGTTTTCGTTTGGATGTCGGGTGCATATGCTATAAAAGCATAGCCCAAAGACGAGCAACGACTGTATTTGGTACGAAGTCGGCTTGTCCGAATAAGGGGGATAACTATGACCCTGATCGAGGAAAGTGTAAAGTTGATCCTACAGCATCAAGCGAGTACCGGGGCGTATCTCGCTTCACCCGCATTTGTCCACTATCAGTATGCGTGGCTCCGCGATGGAACATTTACAGCCTACGCGATGAACCGTACTGGCAAGCATGAGAGTGCCCGCAAGTTTTACCAATGGTGTAATGATGTGATCCGAAAGCATGAGACAAAGGCAAGAGCAGCCATTTCGGCAGTAAAAAATGGATTAGACAAAAATGATGCGGGAAGAGACCGCTTTTTGCATACGCGCTATACAGCAGATGGAGTAGAAGTGGCAGGTGAATGGGGCAGCTTTCAGCTCGATGGTTACGGGACATGGCTGTGGGGGCTGGCTGAGCATGTGCGGATGAGCGAAGAGCATGACTTGATTCACGAGGTCAAGCCATCGATTGAACTGACGATTGACTATGTCGTGGCGTGCTGGCAGCTCCCGAACTTTGATTGCTGGGAAGAGGGAGGAGACCGAATCCATCCAGTGACGTTGGGAGCCATTTATGCCGGGATCAAGGCGATGGAGCCTTATTTGCCCGAACGAGCTTTCGAACTCGCTCAGCAAGGAGAGACCATTCGCCAATTCATACGCGAGCATGGCACAGCCAACGGGCGATTGATAAAATCCGTCGGGGATCATTCTGTGGATGCAAGTCTACTCTGGCTGGCACTGCCGTATGGGATCGTCGATGTAAATGATCCGCTTATGCTCCGAACCGTGCAGGTCATAGAAGAGGAACTGTGCGCAGGACACGGCGTGCATCGCTACCCGGCCGATACGTATTACGGCGGGGGGCAGTGGCTGTTGTTATCTGCGTGGTTGGGCTGGTATTACGTGAAAACGGGCAGGCGTGAAGAAGCCGAAAAGATAGCGGCGTGGATTGTGTCCCAGCGGCAAGCGAACGGACTGCCTGAACAAGTACAGGAGCATTTGCTTTCCCCGGCTCATTATGAGATGTGGGTGGAGAGAGCAGGCCAACCCGCTGTGCCGCTCCTTTGGTCGCACGCGATGTTTCTCGTGCTGGCGGCAGAGCTCGGCATTCCGTACTAGCCAGGAAGGGGGTCTTCCTGGTTTTTCTTATTGCTGACATCTATTGACACCATTTGTGGCTATGCTCAGCTCAGGACTCTGTTGGAATACTCGCAAGCAGCTTGGCTATCACAGACAGGGTTTCTTTTGCAAATGGCTTGTCCGTGAAGGAGAG
Source organism: Brevibacillus schisleri (assembly GCF_055685845.1). NCBI lineage: Bacteria > Bacillati > Bacillota > Bacilli > Caryophanales > Paenibacillaceae > Brevibacillus > Brevibacillus schisleri. Next base: position 4,930,135 of record NZ_JBVNDM010000001.1, on the reverse strand, counting down.
GAGAGCTTCATAGGACAAAATCAGAGCAACCGCTTCCTCTGTCGTGAGGGCAAGGGGCGCTTGCAAGGGAGCACCTGCCTCGCTGAGCATAGAGACAGTCTGTGATTTGCACTTTGAGGATGCCTGCGCACAAATGAGATGCCCGGTTCTGTTTCTCCCGGCGGAGACTGAGTCAAAGCTCGATGTGAAGCTCTCTCTGATCCAAATGGTTACGAGGCATCCGCAAAGAAAAACGGTAGTCATTCCAAGCTCCAAGCATTTGATTCCGATCGATACGCCTATAGCGACAAGCATGGAAATACTGGCGTTTCTAAAAGGGTTGGTGTTTGAATGTGCTTCTGGATAACCGAGGCTTCATCGTTGCGAGCAGGACACCGACAAGCGTCACAACGCCACCAGCCATCGTCACAAGCGTAGGACCTTCACCCAGCCACACCCAAGCAATCAGAAAAGCGAGCACTGGCGTCATGTAAAGGGAGGTAGTAGCCTCCGAGGTGCCAACGACAGAAGTCACATAGGCGAGGGACAAATAAGCAACAACGCTAGGGAAAATGCCCAAATACACAACACTGAGTGTCACATCCCACGGCGCTTGGGCTATCGCTGTGCCAAGTCCGGGCAGAAAGAAGAGCATGCAGAAGGTACCTGCCCATAAGGTGTAGGCGGTAAACGCCAGAACGCCGTATTTTTCTACGAATGGCTTCTGAAACGCAAAGTAAATGCTTTCGCTACTGGCTGCCAATAAAATCAAGAATATTCCGTCTGTTATTTGGAGGGTCTCTCCTGTGCCAATCGTACAGATGGCGACTCCTAGAAAACTGATCAGTGCACCGAACCAGCCTCTCACACCGAAATGCTCCCGGAAGAATAGGAGAGCGAGGAGAGCGGAAAAGATCGGCGTCGTCGTGACCAAAAGGCTGGCTACACCTGCACTTACGCTCATCTCCCCGTAGTTGAGCGCTGTATGGTAAACGGCGAAACCCAAGCCCCCCAGCAGAAGGATAGCTGGGACATCCTTTAACTCCGGCAGACGGATGCGGAAAAACAGTGCGAGTATCCCGAGAAAAAGAGAACCAATCAGAAAGCGAAGCAGCGAGAGATGCTCCGGCGAGTATGCTTGCAGCCCAACGCGAATACCGGCAAAGGCCGAGGCCCATAACAAAATGCTGATGGCATGTGCAGCGAAAATACGACTTCTGACAGGATGAAACAAGATAACTTCCCTCCTTCGAATGAAAAAACCAACCTGCTATTCTCTGCTTCTTCTTTCTTTTCCATGGTAAACAAGAAGTGGTAAAATATCTGCAACCACTCAGCTATCAAAAAAACCAACCACTTTTACCTATGAAGATGAGGAAGAGGAAGGGATCGATCAGGTTGCACAGAGAGAAACGGTTGCCGAAATATCGGAAAATTATTGATTTTATCAAAGGAAAAATATCTACAGGAGAATGGCCGATTGGCAGCAAAATCCCCAGCCAACGCGACTTGGCACAAGCGTTCGAAGTCAATCGGAGCACGGTCATTGCGGCATTGGAGGAGTTGACTGCAGACGGGTTGATCGAGGGCAAGCTGGGAATGGGCACTGTCGTTGTCAATAATACCTGGACGCTGTTGGCTACGACACCACCGCCGGATTGGAGTGAGTACGTCAGATCTGGATTGCACAAGCCAAGCATGACGTCGGTGCAAGAAATCAATAAGCGTGAATTCCAGGCAGACCTGATTCAGCTGAGCAAAGGAGAGCTCTCCCCAGACATGTTTCCAGTCGATACGATGAAGCAAGTCATGGAGCGGGTAACGAGGAACCTTAGCGGATTTGGATATGAAGAGCCGAGAGGGTACTTTCCCCTGCGCCAAGCGGTCAGTAATTATGTCGGACGACAAGGAATTACAGCTTCGCCGTCTTCTGTCTTAATCGTGTCTGGTGCATTGCAGGCGCTCCAGCTCATTTCGGTTGGGTTATTGCATCGAGGTTCAACTGTGTTTTTGGAACAGCCTTCGTATCTCAATTCCTTGCATGTGTTCCAGTCGGCGGGGATGGAGCTTGCCGGATTGCCGATGGATCGTCAGGGGATGATTGCGCAGGCGATCTATGCGAGGCGAAAAGAGGAGCATGGGGCGATTCTGTACACCAATCCTTGCTTTCATAATCCAACAGGCATCCTGATGACAGAAAAACGCCGGCTGGAGCTGCTGCGGGTATGTGAAGAAGAGCGTCTGCCGATTATCGAGGATGACATTTACCGCGAGCTGTGGACGAAAGAGCCTCCACCGCTGCCGCTCAAGGCTAGAGATAAACACGGACATGTCCTGTACATCGGGAGCCTGTCAAAGACATTGACCCCCGGCTTGCGGATTGGATGGGTAGTGGGGCCAGAGCCAGTTATCGAACGCCTGGCCGGTATCAAGATGCAGATGGATTACGGAGTCAGCTCACTATCACAACGTGTGGCGGAGGAGTGGCTGGCAAGTGGCTTGTATGAGAGGCATGTGCACAAGGTCAGAGAGCAGCTCATTACAAGACGAGCTTCTGCCATCCGGGCACTTACGAAGCACATGAGTGAGCTCGCGACGTGGGAAGTACCTGACGGAGGATTTTTCATCTGGCTGAAAATGAATGGAAAGCTCTCGACGATGGAGCTCTTTACAGCAGCCAAACGCCAGGGCATTCTGCTGAATCCGGGCAACATTTACGGGGAGACGAAAGAAGGGTATGTGCGGCTCTCGTATGGGTACGATTCGATCGCCGATTTTGAATCTGGCATTGAGAGGCTTGGTCAAATCGTCCGCGATCATAGATAAAAGCAGAGGAAAGGTGGAGGCGGCAGCCAGTTGCTAATTTCATCACTGTCGCCTTCCAAAAGCAGGATGTCCACGGCCGGAAACCGCTTGCGAAAGCTGCCCAAAAGTCCGGGCAAAAAGCGGGAGGCGACTCAGCAAGGAGAGACCATTCGCCAATTCATACGCGAGCATGGCACAGTCAACGGGCGATTGATAAAATCCGTCGGGGGGCAGTGGCTGTTGTTATCTGCGTGGTTGGGCTGGTATTACGTGAAAACGGGCAGGCGTGAAGAAGCCGAAAAGATAGCGGCGTGGATTGTGTCCCAGCGGCAAGCGAACGGACTGCCTGAACAAGTACAGGAGCATTTGCTTTCCCCGGCTCATTATGAGATGTGGGTGGAGAGAACAGGGCACCCCGCTGTACCGCTCTTATGGTCGCACGCGATGTTTCTCGTGTTGGCGGCAGAGCTCGGCGTTCAGTACTAGCCCGGAAGAGGATCTTTCTGGTTGGTAGCGATCAACCGGGATAATTTAAAAAAGGTATTCAGGAGCAAAAATACATTCCTGAATACCTGTTAGTTTCATACTTCTTAAGGCACTCCTTAGCTCTTTATAGACACATCTTTTTCCAATGTTACTTCATGAAATGATTTCATACGTAGTTGTAAAAATGGGGTGAACAATAATGTACAAGCCGAAGCTAACAATCCAATGCCACCCGCAAATAAAGCGAACCGTAAACCCATTGCCCCTCCTATCATCCCTCCAATTAACGAACCAAGCGGTAAAGACCCCCACGAGATAAAGCGAAAGGTAGCATTCACGCGACCTTGCAGGGCATCGGGTACAATTACTTGACGTAAACTGACGGTACTAATGCTAAACATGGAGACACCCATTCCGAAAAGAAGCTGTCCCGTTATCATAATCAACGCCATGCTTAATTCTGATCCTACTGCTAATGGAGCAAGCAAGCCGCCACTTGCTGCGATCGTAGCGGAACCCACAATAGTTGGACCTACTCCAAAACGACGTACAGCCCTTTGGGCAAGCAGAGAGCCAAAGAGGTACCCTACTCCTAGCGTTCCATAAATGATGCCAACAATGCTCGCACTGATTTTGAGTTCTTGCGATGCATATAGAACATAAACACTAAAAATAACATTCCAGGAAAGGTTAAAGATTGTTGAGCAGCGAACCACTCCCCACAGCAACGGTTTTGTGTAAACCGTATGCAGCCCTTCTTTGATTTCCAGCCACATATTTTTTTGTTTTTTCGCATCTGTCACGACTGTCTCGAACTTGCGAATCCGGGCAATGTACACAGCGGATACAAAAAAGGATACCGAAGTAAATAATATTGCAAAAGGAGCGGTGATTAACTGTTCCAGTCCACCTGATAAACCCGGCCCAGCAATTTGCGCGGTAGATTTACTTGTCTCTAGTTTGCTATTCCCATCAACAAGCTGCTCCTTGCTCACAATGGAAGGCAAAAAGGATGTATAGGCAACATCGAAAAAGACAGTACAGATCCCCACTATAAAGGCTATCAAATATAGCACTGTCATATTCAGGAATCCGGTTAAGGCTGTCAGCGGCACTATGAGCAGTAATGCACCCCTGAAAAAGTTAGCGGCGACAAGAATGGGTCTCCGGGGAAATCTATCTATCCATACACCAGCGAGCAAACCGAAAAGGATAAATGGCGCATACTCGGCAAAACCAAGCAACCCCATTTGCATGGGACTGGCTCCTAAATAGAGAGCTGCCACTAATGGCATTCCTAATAATGCAACCTGAGTCCCAAACTGTGATGTCGTTTGCCCAATCCAGAGCCTGCGAAAATCTGTGTTCGTTAACAATCCTTCCACCTTGTTACTCATGTTCGTTCCCCCATTTTTCGTCACAACTAATTGCCATTTTTCGTATTTTTAGTATAGGGGAAATTATGTTTCAAGATCTTGCGCTTTCATTATCATAGTCAAAGCACGACGTCCAAAAAAGATTGGCATGATCGATTGATGCCGCGAGCTCAAGTGCCGCAGAAGATTCGGTTATTGAATTTTTATTACACCTACGTTATATTCCATATATGAAATATTAAAGATAAGGAGTCCCTCTATGCATACATTATCGAATGTTGAATTCATGCTCCTGCAATTAATCGCGGAACATCGTCAAGCTTCCGGATACGATATTATGAAGTTAGTCGAACAGCGAGGCTATAAAGAATGGGCAAATATCGGTACAACTTCGATATATACAGGATTGAAGAAACTTAGCGATAAAGGATGGATCTCACCTGAGACATCCGAGGAGAAATCCGGCAAGGGGCCAGCGCCGACCCGGTTTGCCCTCACCGAAGTGGGTATACGTAAGCTGAGAAATGAAATTCTTGATAGTCTGTCGTCTACACGGGAACGTGACAACCGCTTCGATCTCGGTTTGGCCGCTTTGCCTCATATCGGGAAGGAAGAGGCAGTCATTGCTTTACGGAAACGACTGGATTTTCTTGGACAATCCTCGATAAAAATAAGACAGAAGTACGAATCACAAGGGGGAGCTAGCTTGCCGCTGAACGTAAGGGCGTTGTTTTTGCATCCATTAAGCTTAATCGAGAGCGAGCAAGCGTTCGTTAGTCGTTTCATCCATGAATTATTGGAGGAGGCAAGTAAACATGGTCAAATTTATTGAAGGTTTCATTCCTTATCAAGGGGAACATTGCGAAACAACCGCCATGGGCAATTTATTGCAATATGCGGGAGTCCACCTGTCTGAGCCGATGTTGTTCGGACTCGGGCAAGGGCTTGGATTCATATACTGGGATTCGAAGGGAATGGACTTTCCTTTCATCGGAGGAAGGATAAAACCGGATAAACTGACCGCTTATCTCGCCGAACGACTCGGCTTGAACGTCAGATATCAAGAAACCTCGTCCGTCAATAAGGCGTGGCAGAACGTCCGAAGCAGCATCGAACACGGCATTCCGGTTGGGCTTAAATTAGATTCTTATTACTTGGATTATTTTACGAACAAAGTGCACTTCGCCGGTCACTATGCGGTACTTTACGGTATAGATGACGAATACGCCTACTTGGCGGACACCAGACAACAGGGTGGACTTGTGAAGACGAGTTTGACAAGCTTGGCCGCTGCCAGAAATGCAAAGGGACCCATGAGCTCCCGGAATCGTTCCTTTACGATCGAGCCAAACGACGCATTGCTTCCGCTTGTTTCTGCTATACGCGAATCCTTGACCATGAATGCGCAAGACTATCTGAACCCGCCCATTCAGAATATTGGCAATAGAGGCATTGTTAAAATGAGCAATGAAATCTTGAAGTGGCCTTCTCGCAGCAACAATGTCGAACATGATTTATGTCTTACCGCGATGCTAATGGAGCGGGCGGGAACCGGTGGCGCTTTATTTCGGAATCTGTATAGGGATTATTTGAGAGAATGTGCTGATCGGCTGGAGGACCCGAGGATCGAACAAGCCCACTGTATGTTTACAGAGATCGCTCCAATGTGGGTTAGCGTCTCTGCATCAATCGACCATGCAGGAAGAACAGGTGAGCACCAAGAGCTCGTGCATGCGTCTAAGCTGTTGCTTGAGATTGCGGATAAAGAACGCGCAGCCATGGAGCTATTGTTGTGATAGCTTTACACTTACATGGAACGGAATCATTCCTTTATGCTTAAAGTATAATAGCTTGATTTCAAAAGAGGAGGAATCAGAAAGTTGAAGTACTATCGCTATGTGTTAAGTATCCCACCTTTGGATTGGGAGTGTTGCTTTCTTAGCATTGAGGAGTATAAGCAGAGCTTTGCGAATAAGTATCATCAAAATATAGAGTATTACATGCAAGTTATCGGGGATTGTCAACAGCATCTCGTTGATATCGATAACCTTGCTGTTGTGACTTATAAAGATCTGTGTGCAAGCGTTCATTCTGCTGAGCTGCGTTGTCCAGCCATGATTTTCTCCATACCGAGTGGCGATCATCGAGGATCAGCTTTGTTTTGTATCATGTACAAGCTTGAAGACGACGGGGATACGTTTATTTACTCTCCTGTTCCACTCGTTCATCTAGAGCAAGATCAAGCAGGTGAAATAGAGCTTTTCATCTAGGATCGAAAGACTGGTCAAATCGTCCGCGATCGTAGATAAAAGCAGAGGAAAGGGGGAGGCGGTAAACAATGGGGTATATAGAAATTACGAAAAAAAATATAGAAACGGAGCACATATGCTGTGCATTAGGTGCAAAACAATACGAACATTCAGTAGCTGAGAAGAAGAAGTGGCTGACAGAGCGAATGGATGAAGGTTTGGTTTTTTATCGCTTGGATGAGCGAGCAAAAGTGTTTATTGAGTACTTGCCTGCGGAAATGGCATGGGTTCCAATTGAAGCGCCCAATTATATGTATATTAACTGTTTGTGGGTCTCTGGCAGATATAAAGAGAACGGGCATGCGAAACAATTGTTGCATCATTGCAAGGAAGATGCCATCAAACGTGGTATGGACGGAATCGTTCATATCGTAGGGAAGAACAAGTACCCGTATTTGAGTGAGAGGCGTTTTTTTGAGCATATGGGGTTTGAACTGGCAGACCAAGCAGAGCCGTATTTTCAATTAGTGGCATGGAAATGGAATGAACAAGCTGCTATGCCGTCCTTTCGTAACACAGGAACGACTTCTTCAAAGGAGAAGGGCGTCACCATTTATTACACAGCACAGTGTCCATTTGCAGTTGGTGTTTTGGAAGAGCTGAGAAAAGTAGCGGAAGCGAAAAGTGTCCCCTTTCATGCGTACAAGCTGACAACGAGGGAAGCAGCACAGAACGCGCCTGTCGTATGGACGACCTTTGGCCTGTTTTATCAGGGGGAATTTATTACCCATGAAATCATGAGTGCCAACAAATTTGAAAAGTGGCTAACAGAGCTTCTCGCACACCAAAAGCCCCGCCAACCCCAATAGGCGAGGGCTTTGTTCGTGTGGCTACCTGCTCGTTGGCGTGAAGTCCATGCCTTTTACATATTGCTGGCTGTGAACGGCAAACTCTGCCGTGAGTGGGGAGATCGACTGCCAGTTGCGTACCGCGAGCACCACTTCCCTTGTAATCGGGGGTGACAGAGGGATCGCGACGACTTTGGGGATGACAGGTGGCATGTACAGCTCAGGCATGATAGTGACGCCGATATACTCTTGCACCATGGTCAAAATCGTATACACCTCACGCACTTCAAACGTAACTGTTGGGGTGATGTGATTCTCTTGCAGCATTTTTCGGATGCAGCCATCCTTTGGCATGATAAAACAGCGTTCCGCAATTTCGGAAAAACGAAGGGTCTGACTGTCCTTCAATGGATGGGTATCTGGCAAAATGACCATCATTTCGTCTTGCAAGAGCGGCAACGTTTGCATTTCCTTATCAGGCATAACGGTAAATGCAATGTCGACAACCGAGCTGTGCAGCCAGTTGCTAATTTCATCACTGTCGCCTTCCAAAAGCAGGATGTCCACGGCCGGAAACCGCTTGCGAAAGCTGCCCAAAAGTCCGGGCAAAAAGCGGGAGGCGACGCTGGGGATCGAGGCAATACGCAAGGTACCGGACGAAATCCCTCGGGCCACATTTGCTTCCTCCGTCATGCAGGATGTGATGTTCAAAATGTCGCGAGCGTGCGAAAGCATTCGTTCTCCGATGCTCGTCGGAGTGATCCCGCTGCGACTGCGCTGAAAAAGGCTGACGCCTAGCTCTTTTTCCAAGGACTGAATCATCTGCGAGACGGCGGATTGTGTAAAGCCGATTTCTTCTGCTGCCCGCGTGAAGCTACCAGCTTTTGCTGCGGCGACAAACACTTGCAATTGGGTAAGCGTCATGTCTCCTCGTTCCTTTTCATTAGTTTTATCTTATGAAAAATATTATAAATCATTGTTTTACTAATGGAAAAGAGCTTCGTATAGTAAAAGACATCACCACCAAGCATATACGAGGAGGAACATAGATGCATCCCGAATGGCAGCGAATTGCAAATGAATTTATCGAGGCGACCTCTTACCGGGTGGGCGAGCTGGAAAAAGGCTGGGCCTCTCGTTACGATTTTTCCAAAAGACCAGCGACGTATTTGCGCTATGAAGAGGTGTTTGCCCGCATAGAATTGGGCAAGCCGCAGTTTCCAGCATCCGTCGATTTGTGGGAGGTCCTCGCCAATCGAAGATCCAAGCGTAATTTCTTGAAGCAGCCTATGACGCTTAACGAATTGAATCTCTTGCTGTGGGGGACACAGGGCATCACAGAGGATATGGGAGACTATCAATTACGCACGACGCCGTCTGCCGGGGCTCTGTATCCGATTGAGACGTACCTGATGATCAACAACGTGGAGGGACTCGAGAAGGGCCTGTATCACCTGGATGTACAGAATTGGTGCTTGGAAGGACTGAAGAAAGAAGACACATCCGAGATTGCCTATCTGTTCACGGAAGAACAAGAAGTGACGAGACGGGCTGCTGTCAATTTCGTTTGGACAGCGATGGTGGATCGCACGAAAGACAAATACAAAGAACGTGCGTACCGCTATATTTGGTGGGATTCCGGGCACGTGTCGCAAAATCTGCATTTGGTAGCAAACGGATTGGGGCTTGGGGTAACGACGATTGGTCACTGGATGGATCATGACATGAATGAATATTTAGGCATTGACGGCACGTCCCATCTGTCTGTTTTGATGGCATCAGTGGGCAAAATCGCAGGTGGGCATTGGCTGACGGACCGACGACCGGAATAAGCAGGTAAAAGGATGGGCATAAAAAGCCGCATCCTTTTTTTCATTTATGATGGTGTGCCAATTGAGATGTCATGTGCAGAAAGTGTATCGCGAAGAACGGTCGCCATGAGTTGGTAGCCGAGGACATGCGGATGAAGCCCGTCGTCAGCTAATTCCTTGCGCAGTGTGATGCCATCAGTGTCTATCATGCGGGAGTGATAATCGACATAGAGACAGTTTGTTTGTTCAGCAATCACTTGAAAACGTTTATTGATAGTAATCACGAGCTCGTTTCGCTCATAGTTGCGTGCGTATCGGTCCATGCATGTAGGCAAGAGGGAACAAAGAATGGGCTGAATGCCTTGCTCGAGAGCCGCATGCACCATTGCTTCTACATCACTGGCCACCTGCTGGCAAATCTCTTGGGGTGTCAGTCGGTCGGAAGGCAAGAATGTATCCAACGCCCATGTATTGTTAATCCCGATCATGATCACCACGTAACGTGGCTTCAATTGAAGGACATCCGCGGCAAAACGCCTACGGGCCTGCTCGGTTGTGTCACCGCCGATTCCACGATTGACGATTGTCTGACCCGACCGGCCAAAAAAGGTAGCGAGATCCCACCAATGCGTGATGGAATCGCCGAAAAAAACAAAATCGACTGGGTGCTGGTGGAAGAGAAGCGCTTCATTATGAAAGTCAAATTCGTTGCGTCGCCTGTCTGCTGGCGCATCGATACTAAAAAATCCTGGCTTTATGAGAGCTGGGCGCTGTTCGTCCAAGCTACATCCCTCCTCGTCCAAAAGTTTACCATATCCCTGTAGGCGTGGTGTGCAGTTTCGTTTACTTCTTACTTGATTTTGCCGAGTGTACACGATAACATATGTTCTAAATAAGAGTGATAACCATTATCAAAGTGTGGAGTCTAAGAGAAGAGGGTGACCGATGTGTCCATTGCCAAAGTAATTCGAGAGCGCCGCTCTATAAAAAAAGACTATAAACCAGATACTGTGTCCGAAGAGCTTGTTCTGGAGCTGTTGAATGACGCCGTATACGCGCCGAACCACTGTATTCGTGAGCCATGGAGATTTATGTTTGTATCTTCAGAGAAAAAAGAAGCGTTTGTAGAGAAGTTGATCACCTGCTATCCGCCCGAAGCCCATCAGGCGCGCAGAGACATGTACAACCAGCCAGCAGCTTATTTGGTTGTTATCATGAAAGAAGATCCGCGCCAAAAACAATGGGAAGAAGATTTCAGTGCGACGGCTGCTCTCATTCAAAACTTCCAGTTGCTCGCATGGGAGCGTGGACTAGGCGTCGTCTGGAAAACAAACGCGCACAACTGGGACCCGAAGGCACACGCCATCTTGGGTGTTGCGCCAGGAGAGAAAATCGTTGGCTTCCTGCACCTCGGTTTTTTCGATCAGGAAAATGTACCAGCAGCACGCACACGCACACCTGCCGAAGAAAAGTTCACTCGGTTCGAATAAATGGAAAAAACGAGATCATTCGAAGGTCTCGTTTTTTTTGTGTAGGCTGCACGACTTCGGTTACACTAGTGCTTGAACATTGTTTAATGAGCTCGAGTTGAAATATGGGAGCAGGGTGTATGGTATGAGAGTTTTTTGGACGTTACAAAACCAAGAAGCATGGGATCTGGCTCAAGATCGGGGATATATACAGGGGGAACGAAATTATGCGATGTTCCCAGAAGAATACGAATGGATGATCCACCAGATGAAGAAGCGATTGTCAAACTATGAGGGCGATTATCCGGTATGGTTGTGGGTGAACAAACCTGATTTGAGGAATACAGGCTATTTTGAAAGTGGCGTAAAGTTCGTCAGAATCAAAGTTGAATTGGATGAACAAGAGGTTTTACTGTCTGACTACGATGAATGGCACATGGTATTAAATCATGATTACCTGGCAAACAGTGAACAAGAGTATGAAGAATACCATCAGGGGAAAGGGACGATTTCAAAAGAGGAAAGCTGGGAACGCATCTTTGCATGGGATAGAAAGCGAGACTCCAGTTGGGATATAGATGGGGATAGAGAGTTACAAGGGACAACGGGGAAAATAAATCTAGCTAACGTCAAAAGCGTCGAGTACTTTATCGCGAGGTAATGGGAAAACGAGACCATGGAAAGGTCTCGTCAGGCTGTCGAGAAAGTCGACAGCCATTTTTATTTCACTTAATTTTAAAGCGACACCGCGTTAATTTGTTATAATTCTTATAATTACATTTTATAGTAGGTGATTATTGTGCTTACCTCCAATGATAAAAATCCACAAATGCATTACGAATTTGTGTGTCTTGATGAATTGGTCCCAGAGGACCATTTATTAAGGGTCATCCAGAAACATATAGATTTCTCCTTCATCCGAGAAAAAGTACGTCAATATTATTGCGAGGATAACGGTAGACCGTCGATTGATCCTATTGTTTTATTTAAAATGATTTTCATTGGATACCTTTACGGTATCCGCTCAGAGAGGCAACTCGAAAAAGAAATCCAGACTAATATCGCCTATCGTTGGTTTCTTGGCCTTTCTTTAACAGATCGAGTTCCAGATCACACAACAATCAGTTGGAATCGTCGAACCCGTTTTAAAAATACAAATGTTTTTCAGGAGATTTTTGATGAAATTGTTCGCTTGGCGATTCAGCATCGAATGGTCGCTGGACGTGTATTGATAAGTGATTCTACGCATCTTAAAGCAAATGCGAATAAACGAAAATTTAAGAAGCATGTCATCGAGAAAACGAGTCGTGCCTATCTCAAAGATTTAGAGGTAGCAATTAATGAAGACCGTGAGGTACATGGAAAAAAGGATTGAAGCCTAGAGAGGGTGTGAAGGAAGAAAAGGAAATCAAGATGAGTACCACTGATCCGGAAAGTGGCTACATGGTTCGAGACAGCAAGCCCGAAGGCTTTTTCTATCTCGATCACCGGACTGTCGATCATAAGTACAATATTATTACCGATGTCCATGTCACTGCTGGCAATGTCCATGATTCCGTTCCTTACATAGATAGGCTGAATCTCCAAATCGAGAAGTTTGGGTTTCAGGATACAATTGAAGCTATTGCATTAGATGCTGGTTATTTAACTACTCCAATCTGCAAGGCACTTCACGATATAAATGTATTTGCTGTCATCGGTCATCGTGCCTTTACACCTGTTAAAGGTCTTTTTGCTAAATGGCGCTTTAAATATGATCTGGAGTGCGATGTGTACACATGTCCTCAAAAACATACGCTTACTTATTCGACTACCGATCGAAACGGATACAGGATGTATAAGTCCAATAAAGAAATATGTAAAACTTGTCCAAGGCTTTCTGAGTGTACCCGATCTAAAAATCACCAAAAGGTGATAAGCAGGCACGTTTGGGAAGAGAGTAAGGAATGGGTTCGACAGAACCGTTTAAGTAAATCGGGGAAATATTTATATAGATTAAGATACCAAACCATAGAGCGAAGCTTTGCAGATGCTAAAGAACTGCATGGGCTTCGCTATTGTAGGTTACGCGGACGTGAAAATGTCCAAGAGCAGGTATTGATGACAGCAACAGTACAAAACATTAAAAGGATAGCGCTACACCTAGCGAAAGCAAGTTAGGTGCAGGCTATCCTTTTTTTCAGCACTTCGTGCTGAACAATACTAAAAAGAAATCCCCCAAAAGGGGGTTTCTCTTCAGGCTGACGAGACCATGGAAAGGTCTCGTTTTTTCATGATTATTTGGATGCTTCCTGCGCTACGACTTTTACCATGCTTGAAATGATCCCTAGATGGATGGACTCGTGCATGACGGCAAAGTTAAAGACTTCTCCTACCGTCGTAAATTGGAAGGGACCCATTGTAATGGGGGCAGGCAAAGCTGCCTCAAGCTGCTCAGGGGTGACGGAGGCCAGCAGATCTAGCTGTACGGACAAGTAGTGAATGAGTTCATCTTTCGCGGGAGGTGCAGTCGTCCAGTCAGAAGGCTTCGTTCCCGTCTGAAAAAGAGTAGCGTAAGAAGCGGGCAGGTCAGATTGGTAAGGCAAGCCGATGGACAGGAAATGTTGAAAACAAAAGACGATATGCCCAATATTCCAGCGAAGTGTATTTGAAAAAGCGGGAGATTGAACATCCAATAGCTCCTCAGGAATCATGGGAATCTGCTGCAGACCAATTTGACGAACGGATGTGGCAGAAGTGATCATGCTTTGAGACATAAGACAAAACCTCCCTATCATTTTCCTATGATTGACAGCGCTCTTACCGTCATCTAAAGTGTACGTCGTAGGGGAAAACGCAACAATCATGCTTTTCCGATGAGAATGATTAGTAAAAATGATCATGGGCGCAAGGGGTGAAGCAATGGAGCTCAGGCAATTGGAGTATTTTATGGCAATATGTGAGGAAATGCATTTTTCCCGGGCCTCAGAAAAGCTATGTACCTCTCAGTCCAACCTCAGCCAGCAAATTAAGTTTTTAGAGAATGAGTTGGGTGTCCCGCTGTTTGACCGCTTGGGCAAGCGAATCACGCTGACAGAAGCAGGAAAGGTATTGCTGGAGCAGAGTCGGCATGTTTTTTCCCATATCGACTACGCACGTGAAGCAATTGCAGCCATGAAAAATAACGAAGGGGGCACGCTCACGATCGGTGTCCTGCCTGGCGATGCCGATTTGTTGTTTGATGCTCTTCTTGTAGAATTCCACCGCTTGTATCCGAAAACATCTTTATCCGTCATAGAGTCTACAAGAATCGTGGAGCAAATCACATCCGGCGAGATTGATTTGGGCGTGACTGTGTTACCTGAGCCGGATGAGAGAATCACTGTCATTCCGCTATTTCATGAAGAGTTCGCGCTTGCCGTTCATCGCGCACATCCACTCGCCAAGGAAAAGGGAATCAAGTTTGGTCAGCTTCAAGAGGTGAAAATGGTGATGTTTCCGCCGGATCATCAAGCGAGACAGCTCATCAATCGCTATTGCATACAGGAAGGCTTTCGTTTGCAGCCTCATATCGAAACAACTACACTCCAGTCTCAATTGAGTCTTGTAAAAAAGGGGATTGGGGGCTGTATCCTGCCTAGCTTACTGCTGCAAAACGTAAACGACGACGAGATTGCGATCATCAATCTCTTGCATCCGACACCCAGCCAAGACATCTGTCTGGTTTATCGCAAGGACAAATATATGGGGTTCGCGGCTCGTACCTTCATCGATACGCTACAAGCGTATATTCAATCGGCCATCGACAACGCCCAGGCTTCCGCCATCAATAATAATCACTCGTAAGATTTTCCTTTCCTTGGTAAAATAAATGCATATCATGATGAACTGTACGATCTGGTCGATGGGAGGAAGTTCACATGCATCCAAAAAAAGTCCCCCGTTAATCCCGAGGTCCTCCATTCATGTATTTGTGTCAGCTCACCTCAAAAAATATCAAGGGAGAAGTACGTAAATGAACATGAATGGACCTGTAAAAATGTCTCGAAGTGAACGATTTCAAACCTGCCAAGAAATTGCTGCGAGATTGCATGACGTGTACAAAGAAAAGATTCTGGCCATTGGGGTGTATGGTTCTATTTCTCGTGGGACAGACGGCCCTTATTCGGATATCGAGATGTTTTGTGTACTAGAAGAAACAGGGGAAGAAATAGAATTTAGCCACGAATGGTCAGCGGGACCTTGGAAGGCGGAAGTGAATGTGTGCAGTGCAGATGTTATGCTGAACACTGCCGCTACTGTCGAGGATGATTGGCCGCTGACACATGGCCCATTCTTTTCTCCGCTGAGTCTGTACGATCCGAAGGGCTTTTTTGAAACGCTCAAAAAAGCAGCAGAATCACCATCGCAGGAAGAGTTCACAGAGAATATCAACGGTATTCTCGTAGGGGAAATGTACGAGTTTATTGGCAAGTTGCGAAACGTAAATTTAGACGGCCCACATACCTATCTGCCTTACTTGGCCATGGAGTTTGCCCAATACGGTGCGATGTTGATCGGGCTGCATAACCGAAAGCTCTACTCGACAGGGGCCAAGGTTTTGCCAGAATCGCTGGAATTGCCGCATCGCCCGGCTGGATACGATCAGGTAGCCAGATTGGTAATGGCGGGAGATCTGACTGATCCATTAAAAATCGTTACTGCTTGCGAAGCATTCTGGGATGGTCTCCAAGAGTGGGCTACACAACATCACTATGTGATTCATTCAGAGCGAATTCCTTTTTAATGGATAAAAAAACTAATGAGACCCCGTGCAACGTAGGGGTCTCAACTTTCCAAGAAAGCCTTGCTTCCTAGCGAGGCTTTTCTTTTTTGCTTACTCAACTTTGCCGCTCAAATGCTCATGAATGAGCTTCCATTCATCTGTCTCCGTTTTCGTGAAAATATTCGTGGCTCTGCCACTTCCTTTGACGAATTCCCCGTTGTAATAGCCTTGATATTCATACGTATATACACAGCTAGCGGATCTTTGATCGACAGCAATCCACTGGACATCCGTAGCCGCATACACTTCATCCTTGATCAGATGCCATGCATTTTCAAAGTAAGCGCGGATTTCACTCATGGATGTACAAGTCTTGTCGGAAAACCAGTAAATGGCATTCGGATGAAGCACTTTCTCTACATTGGCAAAGTCATGTGTATTAGTAGCTTCTATATATTGCGCTAACGCCTGTTTATACCCTTCCACAAATGATCCCTCTCTCCGCTGAAAATGGTCTATTTATCCATATTTTATAGGTTTGCGGCAAAGAAAAAAAGCCCGCCCGATGTAGAAGGGGGCTATTCGGGCGGAAATGGAGGACGTAATGTCCATCGTAGGGTCTGACACATTCATGATAGTTGTCTGATGTTAAGGAAGAGTAGAGAGAACATGAAGCATTTGTTAATTTTTAGGTTTTGTCTAAATGCCGAGGGGCAAGCACCCGTTTTTTTTCTTTTTGATCGCTAGGATAGACAGGCATCCATACAGGGGAGATGAGACTGTCATAAGCTGAATGCAGTACTGATCCTTGCCAGCAGATCGGTGCTTCCATCTGATCTCAATGAGAGGAGGAGAGAAGATTATGGGTTGCAATCGCGATGGTTTCGGCTTTTTTGGTGGCGGGTTCATTTGGATTCTCATTATTATTTTTCTAGTAATTTGCTTCTTTGATGATTAAGGTACGATTGCAAAGAAAAGACTCTGTGCTCTTATACGAGAGACAGAGTCTTTTTTCTGGTTACTACTTCAAATGCTGCAAAAACTGACGTGTGCGTTCCTCACGCGGCTTTGCGAACAAGTGGGAAGGTGTATCTCGCTCCACAATGACGCCTTGGTCCATGAAAATCACCTCGTCGGCAACTTCGCGGGCGAACCCCATCTCGTGCGTGACGACGATCATTGTCATTCCTTCCTGGGCAAGCTCCTTCATCACCTTCAAAACTTCGCCAACGAGCTCCGGGTCGAGAGCGGAAGTAGGCTCGTCAAATAGCATGACTTGCGGGTCCATCGCCAGTGCCCGAGCAATCCCAACGCGCTGCTGCTGTCCGCCAGATAACTGTGCAGGAAAATGGTCCAGCTTGTCACCAAGACCAACCTTTGTCAGGAGAGCAGCGGCTTTCGCACGTGCTTTCTCTTTGTCTTCTTTTTTGACAGTGACGGGCCCCTCCATCACATTTTCAAGGGCTGTCATGTGCGGGAACAGATTGTAGCTTTGAAACACCATTCCGGTTTGCTTCCGCAGCTTCGGAATACTTGTTCTCTCTACTTTTTTGGAAAAGTCCAGCTTGACGTCCCCAATCTGGACGCTGCCGCTGGTCGGAACCTCAAGTGCATTCAGGCAGCGAAGCAAGGTTGTTTTCCCGGAGCCAGAAGGACCGATGATAACGACTACCTTTCCTTTTTCCACCGAGAGGGAAATGCCTTTGAGCACATGTAAGGTGTTGAATTGTTTATGCACATCCGTGATCGTAATCATTCGTTTTCACCTGCTTTTTAGACATAACGGTCCAGCTTGCTTTCGATGCGATCCTGGATAATGGAGAGTACGAAGCAAATCACCCAGTAGATAAGGGCCGCTTCCGCATAGACGAGCAACGGCTCATATGTCGCAGCAACGACTTCTTGGGCTTTGCGAAACATCTCCGGTACGAGAACGACCGAAGCCAGCGAAGTATCCTTGACCAAACTGATAAACGAGTTGGACAAAGGAGGAATGGAGACGCGAGCTGCTTGAGGGAGCACGACCCTGCGCAGTGCTTGCCAGTAGGTCATTCCCAGAGAGTAGGCTGCTTCCCATTGCCCTTTTTGAATCGACAAGATCGCGGCACGTACTACTTCGGAAGAGTAGGCACCGACGCTGAGAGAGAAGCCGATGATTGCTGATGGTATCGGATCGATCATCAAGCCGACGCTCGGCAAGCCATAAAAAATGATGAACAATTGGACCAATAGCGGAGTACCGCGAATGATCGATACATAAAAGCGGGCGATGCCAATCAGCGGCTTAATGCCGGATAGTCGTGCCAGCGCAGTGAGAACGGCAAGGATCAGACCAATGAAAAAGGCAGCGATGGCGATTGTTAAAGAATAGAGCAAGGCTCCTTTCAACAGAGGAAGAAAGGAGCTTTGCGCGATATCGATCCATCGGTTCAGGCGTTCTGGGTTTTCAAAGAAGCTACTTAGAAACATCTGCACCAAACCATTTCTCTGATATTTTTGCGAGGGTACCATCTTTCGTCATGTCATCCAGTGCTTTGTTGAATGCATCAACCAGCTCTGTGCTGCCCTTGCGGAAGAGGAAGCCGTTTTTCGCTACGTTCGGATCTTTTGCGATAATTTTGATCGGAACATCAGGCTTTTGCTTCATGAAGTCTAACAGGGAAATCCCATCGTTGATCGTAACGTCTACACGCTTGGAAACAAGCAGGTCAATCGCTTGGTTAAAGCCTTCCACACCGACGATTTCCGCTCCGTTTTTCTTCGCGATATCTGTGAGGTTACTCGTCAATGTTTGCGCTGCTTTTAGACCTTTAATATCCGCAAAGCCTTTTACGGTCGTGTTGTCTTTATGGGTGACAAGGACTGCTGTGGAAACGGTATATGGATTGGAGAAATCGTATTTTTCCTGACGATCAGGGCGAATGCCTACCTGATTTGCTACGACATCAAAGCGCTTGGAGTCAAGTCCAGCGAACATGGCATCCCATTGTGTTTCTTGAAACACAGGCTCAACGCCGATGCGCTTTGCTACCTCTGTCACGACCTCCACATCATAGCCTGTCAGCTTGCCAGACTGATCGTGGAACGTAAACGGAGCGTATGTGCCCTCGGTTCCGATCAGCATTTTACCGTCAGCTTTTACTTTTTCCAACAAGTTTTGTTCTTTTTTCCCTTCTGTTGGGGCAGGAGCGGCACTATTTTGCGGTGGCTGTCCTGTTGAAGACGACCCGCAACCTGCCAATGCGACTAACAGAGTGGAAGCGAGAAGGGAAAATAATAGTTTTTTCATAAAGTAACCCCCACTAAACCGATGTGAATTTGAATAGGAACATACTAAAAGGGACAGACAATTTTGTCAACGGCTAAGAATTTATTTAAATTCTTAGGCGCATGAAAACTTACCGCATAAACGCGGTCGCTCCCCATGATTTTTCCACGATAAAGATTTTCTTCACGGCTAAGAATTACTTCGTGATATCTTCGCCGAACCATTTGACGGAAAATTTGGAAAGGGTGCCGTCCTGCTGCATCTCATCGAGCACCTTGTTAACGGCATCAATCAATTCCGTGCTACCTTTGCGTAACATGAAAGCGGTTGGTTGGCCTTCTGTATTTTTCGCCACGATTTTGATTGGCGTATCCGGCTTTTGTTTTAGGAAATCAAGCACCGACAAATTATCGTTGATCACCACGTCCACGCGTTTTTGCGCGATCAGGTCAATCGCCTGATTGAAGTTGTCTACACCGACGATTTCTGCCTCATGGGAGCGGGCGAGGTCAGCGTAGTTGCTGGTCATGGATTGTCCGGCTTTTAAGCCTTTAATATCCTTGAAGTCTTTGACGGTGTTATTGTCCTTGTGCGTGACCAAAACCGCACGGGAAATCGTATATGGCTTGGAGAAATCGTACTTTTCCTGACGATCAGGACGGATTCCTACCTGATTGGCAATGACGTCAAAGCGTTTGGAGTCGAGTCCCGCAAACATGGCATCCCACTGGGTTTCCTGGAACACAGGCTCTACACCGAGTCGCTTGGCAACCTCCGTGATTACTTCCACATCATAGCCAGTCAATGTTCCCGACTGATCATGGTACGTAAACGGAGAGTATGTACCTTCCGTACCAATGACGAGTTTCTTCTCGGCTTTCACTTTTTCCAGCAAATTTTGCGAAGCTGCTTGATCAGCAGGCGGAGTCGTATTATTCGGCTGAGAAGGAGAACCGGAAGTGCTGCAGCCAACCATTCCTAGTAGCAGACAAGAGAGTAGGGTAGAAAGAATGACTTTTTTCATGTTGTAATCCCCTTTATGTTAATCGGATTTCATGGATTCATAGTAGTGGTCGTTCATGCCTTTGTCAATCTTTATATTGTTAAATCCTATTTGATTACTTTGGATTGAGATCTATGTAGCTGCGGTGAAGAGAAGAATATTTCCAGTCTAGGCTCCAGGCTCCGTCCTGCTGGGGGTAAAGACTGTCCGCTCCGAAGGGATTCGCGGGGAAACGCAAAAGTGGTAGCCGCTACGCCGTATGGGCACGGTTGCGTTTCTATTGCCCGCGAATCCCTTCTCCGCTCGGTAGGACTCCACAAGTCGCTACGTCTGGAAATATTCTTCTCTGTCGTAACTGATGACATCTCTTCATTCTGTTAAATCTTTAAAAGCCCGTTTAAACAGGGAAAGCTCGTAGAGGAAACAGGAGAAAACAGCGAAGATCTTTGGTACACCGACCGAGACGGAATGCAAAAAGCGAAACACGCCTTTAAGCGTCCACCTCTGAAATATACCCTGAAAGGACCACTTTGGACGCGGTTTCGCTTTTTGCATGGAGGCGGGCAGTCAACCCCACAGCGGGTGGGACAAGAATCTGAGCGTTTTCTCCTGTTTCCTCCCCAACACTACAGCAACAACTCAAGGTCTCTAAATATGCATCTGCGGTGAAGAAAAGAATATTTCCAGTCTAGGCTCCAGGCTCCGTCCATCTGAGGGTTAAGACTGTCCGCTCCGAAGGGATTCGCGGGGAAACGCAAAAGTGGTAGCCGCTACGTCGCGTGGGCACGGTTGCGTTTCTGTTGCCCGCGAATCCCTTCTCCGCTCGGTAGGACTCCACAAGTCGCTACGTCTGGAAATATTCTTCTCTGTCGTAACTGATGACATCTCTTCATTCTGTTAAATCTTTAAAAGCCCGTTTAAACAGGGAAAGCTCGTAGAGGAAACAGGAGAAAACAGCGAAGATCTTAGGGACACCGACCGAGACGGAATGCAAAAAGCGAAACACGCCTTTAAGCGTCCACCTCTGAAATACATCCTGAAAGGACCACTTTGGACGCGGTTTCGCTTTTTGCATGGAGTCGGGCAGTGAATCCCTCAGCGGGTGGGACAAGAATCTGAGCGTTTTCTCCTGTTTCCTCCCCACCACTACAGAACGTTTACACTTTTTATCCCTTTTAAGATTCTCCATTCATGCGGTGGCTATGTGCATGAGACGAAAACTTGGCGCAGAAGTAGTGGTTGAGGTTCCCCGTCAAGAAGCGTACAATTAGTACGAATTGAAAGGCCTACAAGCAATGACGTGCTTGTTCTTCACAGGAGAGCGCACCGACAAAAGGAGTCAATCAACATGTTAAACGACTGGCGTATGTATACAGATGGAAGTGGAATCGAGCAAAAGCATGTAGCCTGGCATGAAGTGCTGAAGGAAATCGCTCAATTGGATGGAGTAACGCGGACGTTGGTTCACGCAGCGTATGGAGACCATGTGGATTTGGTCGTAGCAGGTGGGAACAACGGCAAAGTATTAGTGCAATGGAAAGAACACGAGCCGGCTGAGCAGCACTTTGTCCTTGCAGCAGACAAGCAATCGGCGGTGATGTCCACGCTCGTCATCGAGGGTAGTGAGGTTGCCTTCCCCCTTTCCTGGTGTGTACCGCTTGAGCAGGTTGTTCCCTTGTGCGGGGATTTGCTCAGAACATGTGAAAAAGGGGAGCCGACAAAACTCGAATGGCTTCCGGTAGAAATGTAGGCAGGAGGGCAGCATGGAACTACAAACGTTGCAGCAGTCCATCCTCATCATGGCCGTCATCATTGGGATCGGTAGCTTAATCGGCTACCGACAACCCTTGACTGCGGACTCCCGCCAACTCGTCATCACGATTATTATTAACGTAGCCATGCCGTGCATTATTTTAGACGGGATCTTTCAGACAACGATTGATCAACAAATTTTATACCAAATTTTTGCAATATTCTTCATTTCTATTATCCTGAACTGCTTGGGTATTTTCATCGGCTGGTTAGGTGCGCGTGCTCTTCCGCTTCCTGTGAAAAAACGTCGGGAGATCGCGCTCTTGTCTGGCTTGGGGAATACAGGCTTCATCGGTTTACCGCTTTGTGCGGCATTATTTGGGCCAAAAGGGGCACTCTTGGCGGCTATTTTCGACGCAGGTGTGGATGTTGTGTTATGGACAGTAGGGGTGATGATGCTCCAGGAAAAAGGAAGCTTTTCCTTGAAAGGGCTCAAGACACTCATCAACATCCCGATGATCGCGATTGTATTTGGACTCGGTTCTGCCATCATCGGGTTTGTGCCGCCTGAGCCTGTGAAGCAGCTGTTTGGAACGCTGTCCAAGCTCGCCTCTCCGTTAGCTATGATGTATATTGGTATGCTTTTGCCTATGTTTTTGCGCAACAAACCGCAAGTATCCTTGAAGCTTTTGAGCATGCCACTCACGTTTAAACTCGTTGTTTTTCCGCTGATGACGGCGTTTCTTTTGTCCGTTTTTTCAATCGACAGCGAGATCGTCAGCGTTTCCCTTGTGCAAGTAGCGATGCCCACCCTGACATTGGCCTCGATTTTGTTCGGGCGTTATGCGGCGGACGAGGAGATGGGGGCCATGACGACGGTTTGTTCCACCTTGCTGGCACTCTTGTCCATCCCGGTTGTTCTGGTCATGGGAAATTGGCTTTTGCACTAATCCCTCGCAAATCTCAGTCATAGTGAAACGAATCAGAGGTAACCTATGTCTAACAAGTAAAGAATGACGAAAATGATGATTAGGGATGGAGGAACAACAATGAAAGGCAAATCGATTTTGGCTGTTGCCCTGACACTGCAAGTGTTGGCGGCTTATCCTGTGCAGGCGGCAGTGACTAGCACACCACAAACAACGACAAATGCGATACTGGTAAACGGAGAGCAATCTTCCTTGGCAAAAGCACCAATTCTCGTCCAGCAGCGTACCTATGTAACTGCTGAGGATGCGAGCCGGATTTTAGGAGGCACTTGGAAACAAGATGCAACGAATGGAGAAATGAAGCTGGCAAAAGGGACGCTGACGTTCCATCTCGTTACAGGAAAAGTAGCGTTGAATGGCAAGTGGCTGTTAGATGGGCAGGGCGCAATCGTTCGTGACAAGCAAGTGTATGTGCCGTTGAGATGGATGGCAGAGCAGGCCGGACATCAAATCACGTGGAATGCCGAGAAAAAGGCGGTGGAAATTGTGATGGCTGGGGAAGAAAGTGCCTTTACGCTTGTCGATGCCGATAAGCTGACAGAACAGGAACGTACGTTTATTGATTCGGTAAAAGAACAGCAAGGCATACACAAGCAGGGAGATCTTTATGTCATCGCACGCGGATCCTCACCGAATCCTGGCTACGGACTGCAGGTAACCAAAGTCGAGCAGAGCTTGGAGCAGCTTTTTGTATATGTCAAACAAACGCAGCCTGATCCGGGCAAAATGTATCCGCAAGTGATTTCCTATCCGTATTTGGCGGCAAAAGTGAAGCTGCCACCTTACACGACGATTTCCTTTCTAGATGCAGAGACGAAGAAGCCGCTGTTTCCCACAGAGGGCAACGGAAGCCGATAAAAAAATCGAACAAACGACGCAGAGGGCCTGCTAACGAGGAGCACGTAGCAGGCCCTCTTGTTTTTGTGTAACTCCTGATGTAAGATATGGTTGTGATTTCCTATCCCTTGAGAAATGGAGGTGTGTGTACGTGTCCGGAACTCTTCAAGCATGGTTTGTGGTAGAAACTTCCAGTATGACGCATGATTTTACATTCAACGGGACCAGTCTGTCCTTTTTTGCGCATACAACTGAACGGAGTTTCCATAGGCGTACCATGCATCGATCAGGGGCGGTTTGTTCTTGTCTATAATGGGTAACTGACGTAAGGTCGGTCCCTTTCACGATGCCGCAGGTAATGGCCTGCGGCTTTTTTGCGTCCACTCGTACGTGCGGTGTGGTCTCAAAATTGTGCCGGGGCCACCAGGAAATCCATTATTTTGAACCGTTACCAACATTCATTTCGAGGAGGAAACAATCATGATTATTGTCGCGACACAGCAATTGCAGAAATCGTACGGAGCTGATCCGGTTTTACAAGATATCACATTGGAAATCAAAGCAGGAGAACGCGTCGGGATCGTAGGACCGAATGGAGCAGGCAAAACCACGTTGTTCAAGCTGTTGGCAGGTATCGAAAGCCCTGATTCTGGTGAGCTTTTTCGGGCAAAAGGAACGATATGGGCGTACCTGCCGCAAACGCCGAAGTATCCGGCGGAGTGGACGGGGGCGGATGTTGTAGCCAGTGCTTTTGCGGATGTCATCAAGCTGCAGGAGCAGATGCGCGAGCTCGAGCAACAGATGGGTTTGCTTTACGAAAATGAACAAGAGCTAAACCGCCTCATGCTACGCTATCAAAAGCTGCAAGATGAATTTGAACAGCGGGATGGCTATCAGTGGGAGACGAAAATGACCCAGGTGACACAGGGCTTGGGAGTTAGTTCGGAGCTGTTAGCGACACCTTTTGCCCAGCTCAGTGGTGGGGAAAAGACGAAGGCTGGCCTTGCAAAGCTACTCTGTCAACAAAGCGATGTTCTGCTCTTGGATGAGCCGACCAACCATTTGGATGTGGAGTCGATGGAGTGGCTAGAGGAGTTTTTAAAAAATTATCAGGGCACGATCCTGATTATCTCCCATGACCGTTATTTTTTGGATGCGGTCGTCACGTCTGTCTATCATGTGGACGGAGGAGAAGCCGAATTTTATATCGGTAATTACAGTGCATTCGCTACGGAACGTGAGGAGCGTTTGTTGCGCCAGTTTGCCGCTTATCAGGAACAGCAGAAACAAATCAAGAAAATGAAAGAGACAATCAAACGGCTCAAGGAGTGGGGCAATCGCTCCAATCCACCGAACGAAGCCTTTCACCGAAGGGCAAAAAGCATGGAGAAAGCGCTGGCACGGATTGAGCGTATCGAGCGACCGAAAATGGAAGCGGATCGCATGGGCTTGCAGTTTATGAAAACCGACCGAAGCGGACAGGATGTGCTAAAAGCGACGGGGGTACAGAAAGCATTTGGCGGAAAACAGTTGTTTGCGGATGCTAGCTTTTTATTGCGCTACGGAGAGCGAAAAGCGCTGCTTGGACCAAATGGCTGCGGTAAATCCACGTTGATTCGCATGCTGCTGGGAGAGATTGAGCCAGACGCAGGTACACTCAAAATTGGCAGCAGCGTAAAGGTTGGCTACTTGTCACAGCAAGCTTTGGAAGGGGACCAAAATCAACGTCTGATTGACGTTTTCCGCGAGGTAGCCAGCGTGACGGAGCCGGAAGCACGACATTTGCTGGCGCGGTTTATGTTTTACGGCGAACAAGTATTCAAGCGGATCGGGCAGTTGAGCGGCGGAGAGCGGATGCGACTGCGCTTGGCCCAAATGATGCATCAGGAAATCAACCTGCTCATTCTGGACGAACCGACCAACCATCTGGATATTGAAGCGCGAGAAACATTGGAGGAAGCCTTGGCGGATTTTCGCGGGTCGTTGTTTATCATCTCGCATGATCGCTATTTCCTGCAAAAGATGGCAGATGGTGTGTTTTGGGTAGAAAATAAGCGGCTGGTTCACGATGTGGGTTCCTATGGGGAAGCAAGGGAGAAGCAAAAACAGAGGATTGCTGCTCGTGCGGGTAAGCCAGAAGAAATAGAGAGAAAGCAGTCAGCAGTTAAACAAGTCCAAGTGACGGCCGTGACGAATGCGACAGCTAAACGTCCAAATCCGTACAAGCTGGCAGAGCTTGAACAAAAAATAGCCTCGCTAGAAGGAAGAAAAGGCGAACTGACTGCCTTGCTCCAAAGTGAAGGGGCCGATTACGAGCAGTTAGTGGCTTGGCAACAGTCGATTGACCAGGTACAGCAGGAGATAGAGGTAACCTTTTCAGTTTGGATGGAGCTACAGGAACAGTAGGCTGCCATAAAAATAGCACCGTCAGCAAAGTGTTGATGCTGGCGGTGCTTCCTTTTGTATGGCTTACGATTGTGCTTGTGTGCTAGGGTCTGGCAGGCGGCGATAGCTGCTGACAAACCACAGGAGGAGCAGCACCATCAAGACCCCTCCGAGGAAGAACGGACCGCCGTGGGAGACTTGGTAAACCGCTCCACCAGCTAATGGACCCAAGATCCGTCCTAGGCTGTCCATCGAGCTGATTGCTCCACTTGTCACGCCTTGGCCTTGCGTGGTTCGCTGGGTGATCATTGCGGTGGCTGTCGCTCTAATCATGCCTTGTCCCGCCCCGAATAAGGAGAGGATCAGCGCTAGCACCCAAAAGTTACCCGATAACGGAATGGCGAAAAATCCAATGCCGTAAAGAATCATCCCCATGACGAGGACACTTGCTTCCCCTAGCTGCTTGACCATTCTTCCGATCAGCCCGCCCTGTACGGCGGCAGCGATCAAGCCCATGACGAGAAACATGTAGCCGAGGTCTATGGAGGTAAAACCGTACAAATCACTTATGTACAGGGCAAAAGTCGTTTCCAGTCCGGAAAAAGCAAAGGAAACAGTGAACAAAATACCGTACAGCAAGGACATGGATCCGAACAAAGAGACAAGCGGATTTTGCCGCTGTTCTTTTTGTAGATTCGCCCGTTTTTCTTTCGGCAAGCTCTCTGGCAAGGAAAACAGGATCAGGAAAAACGTAAGCAACGCCACGATACCCGAAGCGTAGAAGGGAACGGCAAAGCCGAATTTGCTGAGCAGTCCACCAATGACCGGACCGAAGACAAAGCTAAGTCCAATCCCGGCGCCAATGACCCCCATCCCTTTTGCCCGTTCTTCTGAAGGGAAGAGATCCGCTACCATTGCGGTTACGGTTGGCAATGCGGCAGCCGAGACGATTCCACCCAAAATGCGATACAGGAGCATTTCTGTATAACTGTCAGCGAGTCCAAACAGGATAAAGGTGATGGAAAAGCCGAACAGCCCAAATGATAGGAGTGGCTTTCGCCCGACTCTATCGGAAAGTGCTCCCCAAATCGGTGCAAACACCAGCTGCATAATATTGTAGCTGGCAAAAAGTACGCCGATTTGAAACGAAGTCGCACCCAATTTTTCCGCGAAAAAGGGAAGAATGGGGATAATGATGCCAAAACCGAGCATGATGAAAAAAGCAATAAAGAACAAGAGGGCAAGGTGCTTCTTATTCACAACGTCTACCTCTTTTCGCACAAAAATCTGTTCAAGCGAATTGTTTGCTTTTTCCACCTTACGTGAAGGAAATGGCGAAGTCAAGCCAGCAGCGTGGGCAGTTATAGCGAGACGTGCTATAATAGAAAAGAAACAAGAATGGCTACCTATATTGTCAAGTATATATCCATGAGGTGTTTGTTACATGTCTACTGCGATGCTTTACTACCTGGCCTGGCATGAAGATGATTGGCTGGATGAAGTGCTCGATCGTTTTCCTGAGATCAATGCCATTGTGCCTTCGGTCAAAACGTTTGAGTTGCTGGCTAAACAAAGAGAGTCCGGAGAAGTTGAGCGAGCTGTCCTCGTTCTGAATGCGGCTGTCGAACAGGAGAGATGCAAAGAGTTTTTACGCTTGTGTCAAGAACACCCGCAGCTATCCGCGGACCCTTTGTATATCGTCGGATTGAAACCGGAAGAGGAGGAGGCGTGGCAAGAAGCGTATCCACACGCGAAGATCATCGTCATTACCGGCTTTGCTGTCGAGTTTGATTACGATGCCGTCCTCGCAAGGATGGAAATCGATCTGGAGGGAGCTCATTGAAAATAAACCCGAATGAATTCGATTTGAAGGCGTTTCTGCACCGTTTCGGATTGGTTATTTATACAGGTGATCCTGAAGGGGATTTGCTGTTGATAGAAGATGAAATTCGGGAGCTATATGAGCTGAATGTCATTGACAAGGAAGAGTTCATTGAAGCCATGTCAGCGTTGCGCAGCAAGCGTAAGGCTGAGGGAAGAGAATAGAGCGTAAGAACGTGTTTGCCAAGCCGTGTGTAAGCGGTAGTTGGTGAACACGTTTTTTTTGTTTGGGCATCTCGAATTGTATTTTGTAAGAAATTCTTCAGAAATACTTATCCTTTTCTTAAGGATATCTGTCTTCTTTTGAAAGGTTTACCCGTTAGGATAGAGTACAGAGAGAAAGGAGGCGGCACAGGTGGAGTTTACAGGGTATTACGAGCTATTCTGGGAGATGGTTACAGGCATGCTGGGAAAATTCATCCCTGATGAGATTACGGTCATGACCATGGGGGCACAGGTTGCCAATACAGGAGCGGACTTTTTTCCAGCATTTGCAGTTATATACCCCGTTTTTTTCATCGTTTCTTGCGTGGGATACTTGCTGGGAGCGAAGGCATTTGGGTGGATGGTCCGGAGGCTGGGCTTGCGTGCTGATAGACTGTCGGCATTGCGCGGGTCAATGGGCTGGCTGCTTGCTTTTAGTATCTTTCTTCCGATTATTCGTCATATCGTGCCTATCCTCGCTGGTGCCAGCCGAATGTCGTTTCGGCAATTCCTTCTATTCTTTTTGCCGAGCAGTATCGTTTGGACCTTGCATTACTATGTGGCAGGCTACTTGTTCTATGATCAACTGGAAATAATGATTGCGGGCGTTTATCAATATAGCAAAATTACATTGACGATTGTTTGTTTTGCAGGGTTTTCGTTCCTTATGATTCGCCAGTTGCAGCGTCTTGGTGGAATGAAAGGACCTCGAACGAATAAGCAACCACCTGTTTCGTAACCGATATGAATTCTTAGTGCGGCGTCTACTATCCACGAGCTTTTCGGATGGAAGGCGCCTTTTTTTATGCGGATTTATTATCGTTCTGTTCTGATACTTTTAAAAGTTTGTAAAGAAGAAGTTTACATTTGGTAACAATGGGGTAAATTACCAAATGTCGTCGTGTCATGAATTTCCATTTTTAAAAATTTGTATGATTGGAGGCTTTTGTTGCATGAGGAGCATAAAAAATGTGCTGGTAACCATTTTGGCTGCTATCACGATCGGTATTTTTATTCTTCAGCTAGTGTTTGGTTTTCTCCAGTTTGAGCAAATTATCTCGAATGAAGTAGAAGCAAAGTTACAAATGCAGGTAGCCAAAGAGGCGGCTTATCTGAATGGGATGCTGGACAAGACAGGCAAGCTCTCGGAAACACTCACTTATTCTGTCTCGCATGGCTCCAAGGAAACAATCAAGCAAATGGAAGGGACGCTGGTCGATGTCGTAGCGTCTGAGCCTTTGATTGTGGGCGGTGGATTTTGGATGGAGCCATACAGCTTCGACAGCACGCAAAAGCTGTACGGCAGGTACGCCATCCGCAATAACGACAAAGTAGAGCTCGATCCGGCTTATAGCGATGGTAGCTATGATTATCTCGCGCAGGATTGGTACAAGGCGGGGATGGTGGACAAGCCATATGTATGGACTGAGCCGTATGCCGACCCGATTTCCAAAGTTCCTATGGTGACAGCAATTGCACCCATTAAGGTGGGAGGAAAAATCAGCGGTACGACGACATTGGATATCGGGCTTACGGAGCTTAACAAAAGCATCGAAAATCTGAAGGTTGGTGAAACGGGCTATGGTTTTATCGTTTCCAAGTCGGGCATTTACGTATCCCATCGCGATGCCCAAAAGAACTTGCAGGTGAAAATGACGGACGAATCTGAAACGGGACTGCGGGACATTGCCAATCAAATAACAGAAGCAACCGCAACGGGTATGACGCAAGCAACCATCGCTGGTCAAACGCAATTCGTCACCTTCGCTCCTATCGGGGAAACAGGCATGACACTAGCTACTGTCATGCCCGCAGCAGAAATTAACGGACCGGTTACCCAATACTTTTACATCAGCCTGATTATTTTTGGTGTCTCGATCAGTATTTTCCTTGTGCTCTTGTATTGGTTCATCAATCGACAGGTAGCACGCCCTTTGCTACAGCTAAAAGCAAGCATCGTCAACCTGGTGGAAAAAAAGGATTTAACCCAGACGATCCCAATCCGGCGCAAGGATGAGATTGGCGACGTGGCGACAGCAGTGAATGCATTCGTTGCGGATCTGCACGGAATGATGAAAAATATTAGCGGCTATACCGGTCAAGTCGGAACTGTTTCAGAAACTTCCGCAAAGAAGTCTCATGAAGCACGACTTGCCTTTGGTCAGGTTGCGTCGTCGTTCCAAGAGGTAGCGACCGGAACGGAGAATCAACAGCATAGTGCCGAAGAAAGTGCGCGTGCGATGGAAGAGATGGCCATCGGTATTCAGCGGATTGCCGAAGCCTCATCCACAATGGCCGAATCTTCGAAACATATGGCAAACGAAGCGGTGGCGGGCAACCAATCCGTAGAAAAGGTGTCAGGACAGATGGATTCGATCAACCGATCCGTAAGCCATTCTGCCGATGTCGTTCGTTCGTTGGATAGCCGCTCAGCAGAAATCTCACAGATCGTGGAAGTCATCGCAAGCATCGCATCCCAGACGAACCTGTTGGCGCTCAATGCGGCGATTGAAGCTGCGCGTGCAGGTGAACAGGGAAGAGGTTTTGCAGTGGTAGCAGATGAGGTGCGCAAGCTGGCAGAGCAGTCCAATGACTCCGCGAACCAAATTGCCAACCTGATTACCGAAATCCAACGGGAAACGACTTCGGCGGTACAAGCCATGGATGAGGGAACACGCGAGGTAGAAACCGGAATCCAGATTGCCTATGAGACAGGGGAAGCATTCCGCCGGATCATGGATTCTACTCAGGATGTAGCCGATCAGATTCAGGAGATTTCCTCCGTTGCCGAACAAATGTCAGCGGCAACGGAACAGGTAACGGCATCTATTTTGCAGTTGTCCTTGATTGCAAAGGAATCTGCCGCAAGTGCATCGGGTGTGGCTGCTTCAACGGAAGAACAGCGCATCTCGATGGACCAGCTCTCTACATCCGCCGAGCAGCTAAACCAAATGGCGAAGGAATTACAGCAAATGATCAACCGTTTCACACTCTAAACTCTGTTTGCAAAAAAATGCAAAATGATGAACTGCTGCTGTCATGCGATGGGAGCAGTTCGCTTTATTGACAGAAAAATACAAGTCGGAATATAATGAATTTGGAATAAAGCAAACAAAAGCAATGTTTTGCAAACAATAATCCAAGGCTGGTGGAACAGAATGCAAAACCATAAGTATGACGTTGTGGTGATTGGTGGTGGAGTAGTCGGTACAGCCATATTGCGTGCCCTTTCGTTTTATCAAC
Source organism: Brevibacillus schisleri (assembly GCF_055685845.1). NCBI lineage: Bacteria > Bacillati > Bacillota > Bacilli > Caryophanales > Paenibacillaceae > Brevibacillus > Brevibacillus schisleri. The sequence goes on along the minus strand of NZ_JBVNDM010000001.1, from coordinate 4,898,806 downwards.
TGAAACTGCTTTTAATCGAGAAGCAGCCTGACGTTTGTGAAGGGACAAGCAAGGCGAACAGTGGGATTGTTCATACCGGGTTTGATGCAAAGCCAGGCACAGTTGAGGCAGAGTGCCTTCGCCGCTCCCACCGCTTATGGCCGATGTTGGTTGAGAATCTGAGAATCCCCTTCATTCCATGTGGCGCCGTAATGGTGGCGACAAATGAAGAAGAAAAGCAGATCATCGAAACCACCTATGTTCCCCAGGCAAAAGCAAATGACGTAGATGTTCACTGGATGTCTGCTGAGGAGATTCTGGAGATGAATCCCGCTGTGACAACCAAGGTAACAGGTGGATTGGCAGTGCCGGGTGAAGCTATCTGCGATCCATTCTGGGCCACCAGAGCCTTCGGAGAGATAGCAGTGGTAAACGGTGCGGAGGTTGTGCTTGGACAAGGCGTCTCCCACATCGAGACGGTACCGGATGGAGAGGACTTGCTCCTTACGCTGGAAAATGGGGAAACGGTCACGACCCGTTATGCGGTGAATGCTGCCGGATTATGGTCTGATGAGATTGCCAGGATGGTGGGAGAGGAGAGCTTCTCGATTTCACCGCGCAAAGGCCAGTTTATCCTGACTGAAGAGGCGATATCCATCTCCTCGATCATCTTGCCGGTTCCTACGAAAACCTCCAAGGGCGTGTTGGTCTCGCCAGTCGTGTTCGGTGGTTTTTTGCTTGGGCCAACGGCGGAGGACCAAGAGGACAAATGGGATCGTTCCACCTCACAGGCCGGGATGGAATCGGTGCTGGCAGGCTGTGAGAAACTCGTTCCTGACACGCGGCAGTTTTCCACGATTCGTCAGTTTGCCGGGGTCAGGGCAGTTTGCAGCGAAGGAGATTTTGTCATCCGTCCATCCGCTGTGCAGCCACGTATGATTCATGCTGCCGGGATTCGTTCCACCGGACTATCTGCTTCCCCTGGCATAGCAGAGCTGGTAGTGGAAACACTCCAGAAAGCTGGACTTGAGCTGCTGGCAAACGAACAGGCAGAGCACACCCTTCCCGATCTCTTTTCAGAGGAGCAGGATACAGGAGAAATCATTTGTCTGTGCCGCTCGATTACCCGGAGTGAAATCGTCCATTCCTTGAAGCGTCCACTCACCCCGCAGACCATTGATGGCGTGAAGCGGCGGACGGGCGCTACCTTAGGAGAGTGCCAAGGAAACTGCTGTATTCCCAAAATCATCGATGTTATGACCGAGACCTATCCTGAACAGACCGGGAAGCAGCCTTTAAAAGGAGTAAGAAACTCTTATCTAGCTGTAGCACAAGGAGAGGAGCAGTTATGAAGTATGAATTGGTGATCATTGGAGCAGGAATCTCGGGATTGACGGCAGCCCTTTCAGCGTGGGAAGGAGAAGTCAGCTCTGTTCTGATGATCGATTATCAGAAGAGAAGAGGTGGCTTCACCTTACCGTATTGGAGCTCTGATGAGTTTGCTCCAGAACGGGAACTGATAGAAAAAGCCGCGTCGCTTCCCTACGAGATTCACGAACAATCAACTGTCGTCGGTTTTTTCCCAGGGGCAAACGGTCAGCTGCACCAGTTGTACGTCCAATCGCCGATGGGCACCTATTCTATTGAGGCAAAAAAGGTACTGATCGCCTCAGGCTCGCTGGAAAAACCGCGTGAGGCGCACAAAATTCCGGGGACACGTCCAGCAGGAGTCATGACGCCGATGATGGCGATGCAGCTGATCGAGAGAGGACATCAGCCGGGCCGAAAGATTGTGTTGATCGAGAATGGCAGAATCTCTCGCAGTACAGCGGTCCTTCTGGAAAAAGAGACGAGCAATCTGGTCAAATATGCTGAATCAGAATGGGAGCTTATCTCTATCAAGGGATTGTCCCGCGTAGAAGGAGTGCAGCTGCGGAATCGGATGACGGATGAGAGAAGCGAAGTGGCGTGCGATACGCTCATTTTTGCAAAGGGTCGGGTACCCTGCACGTTTTTCTTGAAAGGAACGCCAATCGAGAGAGATCATCACGATGCGATTATCGTAGATGCCACGGGGAAAACGAATCTGCCAGATATTTATGCAGTGGGGAGCTGTACTTGCCTTGGCGAAGATGATCACTCCAATTCAATGGAATTGGCAAAAGAAATAGCCAAACACCTCTTTTAAAGCGGGCATCAGAAGGGAGAGTTTACGATGAAGCTATCCGACTCGTTTACGATTCAGTCAAGCAAAGCGGATGTATGGTCGGTCTTTATGGATGTAGAGAAGCTGTCAGGCTGCGTACCCGGCTGCAAAGAAGTAAAAATGAGCAGCCCAACCCGTTATGAAGCGAACATGGAAGTGAAAATACAGTTTATGACGATTCCATTCCGTGTCACCGGGGAATTAAGAGAAGCGGTAGAAGGAGAAGCGCTGCAAGTGGAGATGACCGGACAACCAGTAGCGCTGGCAGGATTGTTCCGCAATCAATTGCACCTTCAGTTAAAAGAGGAACAGCCGGGAACCACACGGGTTCAATACGAGATGGATTTGCAAATGACAGGACGATTGGCATCATTAGGAGATATACTAATGAAGGGGACTGTGAAGAAAAAGGCAGAAGAATTTGCGACGAACGTCCAAATCTTGTTTCAGTCTAGTCAGGAGATTTACAATTAAGAGAAGATGGTGATCATCCATGCTACAAGAAGAAAGACAGCAGCTGATCCTGCAAATGCTACAAGAAAATCAATCCGTTCGTATTGCAGAGCTATGCAGCCGACTAATGGTGACCCGCGAAACAATCAGGCGTGATTTGTATGAAATGGAGCAGCAGGGACTACTCAAGAAGGTGCATGGTGGCGCTATTCTGAATAAAACCAACGTGGAGCCTCCTTATGCCAAGAGGAGTGGATTAAACTTGGCGGAGAAAGAGGCGATTGCAGTCACCGCCGCCTCTTTGGTGGAGGACGGCGACGCGATCTATATTGATTTAGGCACGACGACACAATTGTTCGCCAAACACCTTTACCATAAAAAGGGGATTACGGTGATAACCAATGCGCTACTGGTGGCATTGGAGCTATCTCATCACCCGGATGCAAAGGTGATCATGAGTGGGGGTGAATTGCGGGCAGGGGATCTGGCCATGTCCGGTCCGATTGCCAGGAAAAGCCTCGAGGGGTTGTTTGTGGACAAAGCATTTATTGGTGTGGGGGGATTGGCAGCCGAAACTGGTTTTACGGATTACCATGTAGGCGAGTCAGACATCAGGCAGCTGATGCTTACAAACGCCAAAGAAACATATGCCTTGATTGATCATTCCAAAATAAATGTAACCGCTTTTATGAGAGTGGCAGAGCTATCCGATATCGACGTAGTCATTACAGATGAGGAACTACCCCAATCTCTTGCTGGGCGGCTTGCTCAGGAAGGATTGCAAGTCATCGTTGCTAAGACATCCGTGTAAAGCAAATGGTGAGGGAGGCAGTCCATGGTGAAGCAATCGGTACAAGCAAATGATTCGCAAGATATGCAAACGTATCATTATAAGCAAGAACTGAGACGGACTTTAAAATTGTTCAGTTCGTTTGCCGTCGCGTTTTCTTTCATTTCCATTACAACAGGCATTTTTAGCAATTATGGATTTGTGCTGAGTACGGCTGGGCCGGCTGGTATCTGGACCTGGCCGATTGTAACCATAGGGCATTTGTTAGTGGCGATTATTTTTGCAGAGCTGGCTGGAAGAATTCCATTGAGCGGTTATTCCTATCAATGGGTGACACGTCTTGCCAACCCGGGGCTGGGTTGGTTTGCTGGCTGGATTGCCTTTTGCTTTCTCGTTATCGTGGTTCCAACCGTCGACTATGCGCTGGCGCCCATCATTGCCGAGATGTTTGGTTGGGATACAGGCGCAAAGACGCTGGTCTGGATCGTGATTGGTACGCTGATCGTCCAAGCTTTATTAAACATTTATGGAGTGAAGCTAGCAACTCGCATTAACGATATCGCCGTGTACACCGAAGTGATCGGTATGGTTGGGATCGTTGTGGTGCTGGGGGCAGTTGTGATGTACAACGGGGCAAATGGGAGCATGCTAACCGATATCGGTACCGCTGCCACTCAATCAGACGGTTCGTACCTAGGCGCTTTTATCATGGCTGCCCTGATGGGTTCCTTTACATTAGTAGGTTTCGAGGCTGCTGCGAATCTCTCCGAGGAGACGATCAACGCGAAGAAAACGGTTCCTCGTGCCATGATTTTATCCGTATTACTAAGTGGTGTGATCGGTTTCTTGTTGTTGATCGTCATTTCTGTTGCCATTACAGATTTGCCGACTGTACTTGGTGCGGCGAATCCGATTCCGTACATATTGCAAGCAAGTCTTGGCTCTGCTGTATCCAGCTTTTTTCTGGTGCTTTGTCTCATTTCTATCTTCGCGTGCGGCTTGATCATCATGGCTTCCGCTTCCCGTCTCATCTATGCGTTGTCACGCGACAATGTATTCTTCGCTTCCTCCATCTTCAAGAAGGTATCACCTCAGACTTCCGTACCAACAAACGCAGTTTTACTCGTTTTCGTGCTAGGCATTCTCGCGGTGCTATTCGCAGATTCCTTGACCCTTCTGGTAGGGGCCACCTCAGTTCTGCCTGCCCTTCTCTATCTGACAACGATTGCGGCTTATGCATGGAAACGCAAGGAACTGCCCAAATCGAAGTACTTTGACTTGGGAAAATGGCGCACACCGCTTACTTTCCTAGCGATTGCATGGCTGATCTTTGAGATTGGCATTTTGACTATTCCGGAAAACTTCCATAGCGTAGCGATCGTAGCAGCTACCTTGCTGGCAGTTGGTGTGATTTTGTATCATCTGCTGTTCCGCAAAGGGATTAGGGAGGGCCGTATCGGTATAAAAGACAGAACATTCGGATTTGGTGAAGAGAAAGAAGATCATTCCGCCTAGAATAAGAAAAAAGGAGTCTGCTGTATGGAGAAGTATTTGCTGTCGATCGACCAGGGAACAACTGGGACCAAGGTGCTGTTGGTCAACCGCCAAGGACGAGTTGTTGCTGAAAGCTATCAGAAGCACACGCAATCTTATCCACAGTCCGGATGGGTGGAGCATAATCCGGAGGAGATCTGGGAAAAGGTCTTGATGGGAGTGGCCGACGTGATGCTCAAGGGACGTATCGAACCTGAGCAGGTGGAAGCGGTAGGTCTGGCTAATCAGGGGGAAACGGTCCTCTTTTGGGATTCGGTCAGCGGGGAGCCGCTTTATCCGGCGGTCGTCTGGTCTTGCCGCCGCTCCGATCAAATCGCCGAGCGTTGGAAGGCGGATGGCGAGTGGGCACAGAAGGTAGCCGAGAAAACCGGACTTTTGATTGACCCGTATTTTTCTGCGACCAAAATCAGATGGATGATGGAGGAAGTGCCTCTGGTGCGAGAAAAGATTCGACAGCGGCAGGCCTTTTGCAGCACGCTTGATTCTTGGCTGATCTGGCAGATGACAGGAGGCGCCTCGTATGTATCCGATGCTTCGACTGCTGCCCGAACGCTGTTGTTTGCCCATCGGCAGGGGAATTGGGATGAGGAAATATTGCGGTATTTGGAAATAGAGGAGGATTGGCTGCCGCAGATTCGTTCAACCGTTGGCTCTTTTGGTCGTACGAATCCGGATCAATTTTGCGGCATTCAAGCACCGATTCTCGTTAGCCAGGTGGATCAACCAGCCGCCCTTTACGGTCATCTCTGCGTAGAGCCGGGGATGTCCAAATGCACGTATGGCACGGGTTGCTTCGCTTACATGAACGTTGGAAACGAGCCGCCTGCTACGAATGAGAGCGGACTATTGACGACGCTTGTCTGGAAACGCGGGGCACAACAGACTTATGCGCTTGATGGCGCGATTTATGCGGCGGGGTCTGCTGTCGAATGGGGAAAGGAGCAGCTTGGACTGTATCAGGATATAGAAGAGCTGCAACGGTGGTCGGAGCAGTGGTATGAACAACTGCACAAGGGGGAAGCCCCAACTAATCTTTTATTTATCCCGGCATTGAATGGGATCGGCACGCCATACTGGAACTCGGAGGCCAGAGGGGTGTTTCTCGGACTCTCCCAGCATACGGACCGACCGCTGATGGCAAAAGCGATACTAGAAGGGATCGCTCACCGTGTAGCGGATGTGTTTGTCACAATGGAACAGGCGGTCGGACAAAAGATTTCGGTCTTGCGTGTAGATGGGGGCTTGACGCAAAATCCATATTTGATGCAGTTTCAGGCAGATCTGCTAGGTGTTCCGGTTGAGGTGCCCGAGATCCATGAAACAACAGCGATGGGCATTGCGTTTCTGCTTGGGGAAGAGTGCGGCTGGTGGTCGGTGAAAGACTTGGAAGCGAGGATGAAGGTAGGGCGTCGCTATGAGCCGACACTTGATGAATCGGTGAGGAAAAGACTACGTGCTCGCTGGAACAAGGCGGTTCACCTCCTGTTACAAGTCAGCGAAGGGTAACGTAAAAAAGCAACCAACTGCCAAAGCGGGCACACGGCGTCTGGCGGATGGGTTGCTTTTTATGATTCATTCCACTCGAATGGCACGCTCCCAGCCAAAGCTGTCAAACCACTCTTTACGTCTAAAGTTCAAGAGAGCTTGTCTCACATAAGGAATGACGTTCGGGGGTAATTTATCCATGTCCACCCATACGAGCTCATCGCATTTATTCGGCTCGGCATTGATAATTTCTCCGCGCCATTCGGTGGTCGCAACAAAAAAGTCAATGCGTTCATCTGTAGAGAGCCGATGCATGACGCCTACCATCTCCAGGCTCGCTGGATCGATGTCAATCCCGCATTCTTCTTTGGCCTCGCGGATCGCGGCTGTCTTCACTTCTTCATTCCCATCGAGATGTCCGGCGGGAACACTGTAATTGCCGTCTTCGTAGCCGGTATTGTAGCGGCGTAATAACAAGACTTGCGAATCTTTTACCAGGAAAAGGTGAACGGCTACCTGCATTGCGAAGCGCTCTGTCTGCATGCGAATTCTCCTCTATTTAATGATACTCTTCCGGACGATGATTCTCGGCAGCCTGTTTCCGGCGCTCGAGTCTGTTTTTTTTCAAAATAGGCGAACTTGTCATGGCAAAGAGCAGCATGCCAATTCCAGCAACCCCTAAAACGATCCCGATAGTAAGATACAGCGAATTCATTAAAAAAGACCTCCTTAATTCATGCAAAGCGAACATGATTATGAATGGGAACTATGCTATAATGGCACAGTGTGTTTTTACTTGATTCTCGGTAGTAATTTCTAGAAAACGCAGGGAGGATTTTGCGAGATGACTCAGCATACGTCTGTTGATCAGCTATCCATTAATACCATCCGCACGCTGGCGATTGATGCCATCGAGAAGGCGAATTCCGGTCACCCGGGAATGCCGATGGGTGCAGCGCCTATGGCACATGTACTGTGGAGCCGCTTTATGAAAGTAAATCCGAGCAATCCAAAATGGATTGACCGCGACCGTTTTGTCCTCTCAGCAGGACATGGCTCTATGCTATTATACTCGATGTTGCATCTGATGAAATACGATGTTTCACTGGAAGACCTACATAATTTCCGTCAATGGGGCAGCAAAACGCCTGGTCACCCTGAGTTTGGACATACGGCGGGTGTTGACGCGACAACGGGTCCTTTGGGACAAGGGATCGCGATGGCTGTCGGTATGGCGATGGCTGAAAAGCACATGGCAGCTGTTTACAACCGCGACAATTTTGACATCGTTGACCATTACACATACGTAATTTGCGGCGACGGTGACCTGATGGAGGGTGTATCCAGCGAGGCTTCTTCCCTGGCTGCTCACCTGAAACTTGGCAAAATGATCGTGCTCTACGATTCGAACGATATCTCTCTGGATGGCGAGCTTTCCCGTTCCTTCTCTGAAAACGTTGCGGGTCGCTATCAAGCGTATGGTTGGCAATACATTCGCGTAGAAGACGGCAATGATCTGGCTGCTATTGACGCGGCTATCGCAGAAGCGAAAAAAGATTTGGACCGTCCTACCTTGATCGAAGTAAAAACCGTCATTGGATACGGTAGCCCGAACAAAGGCGGCTCCAGCTCTTCTCACGGCGCTCCTCTTGGAAAAGACGAAGTGAAGCTGACAAAAGCAAACTACGAGTGGCACCATGAAAGTGAGTTCCACGTACCACAAGAAGTGACGGATTTCTTTGCAGGCTTGGCTGACGCTGGCGAAAAAGCAGAAGCTGCTTGGCGCGACCTGTTTGCTGCTTACGCAAAAGCGTATCCGGAACTGGCGCTGCAATTTACGACTGCAGAAGAAGGTCATCTGCCTGCTGGTTGGGACAACCATATGCCGACGTATGAAGCTGGCGCAAAGCTGGCGACACGCGTTGCTTCCGGTAATGCGATCAATGCATTGGCAAACAGCGTTCCATTCTTCTTGGGCGGATCTGCTGACTTGGCACATTCCAACAACACGGTGATTAAAGAAGCGGGCAACTTCCTGCCAGGTTCTTACGATGGCCGGAACATTTGGTTTGGTGTTCGTGAATTCGCGATGGGTGCAGCCCTCAACGGTATGGCTCTCCACGGTGGCGTTAAAGTATACGGGGGTACATTCTTCGTGTTCTCCGACTACGTTCGTCCGGCGATTCGCCTGTCTGCACTGATGAAGCAGCCAGTTGTCTACGTATTTACACATGACTCGATCGCGGTTGGTGAAGATGGACCGACGCATGAGCCGATTGAACAGCTCGCTTCCTTGCGTGCAATGCCAGGCTTGACCATTCTTCGTCCGTCTGATGCAGTGGAGACGAACGAGGCTTGGAAATATGCTGTATCTCGTACAGATGAGCCAGTCGTTCTGGTACTGACTCGTCAAAACCTGCCAGTTCTGCCTGAAACCATTGAGAAAGCGGCAGAAGGCGTGAGCAAAGGGGCGTATGTTCTCGCAGACGCTCCAAGCGGCAATCCGCAGCTCATCCTGCTCGCAACAGGATCTGAAGTATCCCTCGTGATGCAGGCGCGTGAGCAATTGCTTGCGAAAGGTATTGAAACACGCGTTGTTTCCATGCCGAGCTGGAACCTTTTCGAGCGTCAGCCAAAAGAGTATCGTGACGCTGTGATTCCACCGTCTGTCAAAGCGCGTGTGGCGGTAGAAATGGGCTCTCCAATGGGCTGGGAGCGTTATGCTGGCGATAACGGTACGGTCATCGCAATCGATCAGTTTGGCGCATCTGCACCAGGTGAGCGTATTATGAAGGAATACGGCTTCACGGTAGATAATGTTGTAGCTGAAGCAGAAAAACTGCTGAAATAGTAAACCTTTAGGAAAAAGCCTATCTTCTGTTTCAGGAGATAGGCTTTTCCAGTGACAAACGGAATTTTGTATGGAATGATAGACTACAACCCAAAACAGAAACTTTTTTGAAATGGGACCGTCTATATAAGATGTGGGGGAGAGAGAATACCAGGAGGTAAATAATGGCAGCAAAGGCCAAGAAGAAAGTCAAGAAGAAAAAGAACAACTTGCTGATGATTGCCGTATCGTTTGCAATTTTCCTTGTCCTTAGTGTGATTGGGGGCTACTTCGCCCTGTTGTATGCGGGAGACCGGATGATTGAGCAAAACGTACAAAAGCTACAGGACTTAAAAGCAGAACCAACTGTCATTTACGACAAAAACGGGAAAGAGATAATTAGTCTGATTCGTCAGAAGAACCGTGAATACAAACCGATTAACGAAATGCCAAAGACCCTCATCGATGCGTTCCTCGCTGTAGAGGATAAGCGCTTTTATGAACATAAGGGCGTGGATATGGTTCGGATCGGTGGCGCCATAGTCAATGACATCAAAAAAGGATCGCTGGCTGAAGGGGGAAGTACGATTACCCAACAGTTGGCAAGAAACGTCTTTCTCACCCTAGATCAAACATTCTGGCGCAAAACAAAAGAAATGAGTATTGCGATTGGCTTGGAGCGTAAGTACTCCAAGGATCAAATTTTAGAGATGTACTTGAATCGCGTTTATTTGGGCGAAGGGGAATTTGGGGTACAGGATGCTGCCCAGTATTACTTCGGCAAGTCGGTAAGTGATGTTACCGTTGCGGAAGCAGCGATGCTGGCGGCGATTCCAAAAGCACCGAGCACCTATTCACCATTTAACAATCCGGAAAAAGCGAAGCTACGTCGAGACACAGTTATACGTCTGATGTATGAGCAAGGCATTATTACCAATGAACAAAAGGATGCAGCTCAAGCAGAGGCGTTGCCGACCAAACCGCATGAAGTGGCTGGTGGAAGCCTGAAAAAAGGCTATCGCGCGTTTTTTGACAATATGTTAAAAGAGTCCGAAGCAGAGTTCGGAGTAACAGAAGAAGAACTGTACCGCGGAGGCTGGGACATTTACACGACCTTTGATCCGAAAGTACAGGATGCCATGGTAGAGGAATATGCCAATGCCAAAAACTTCCCGAAAGACGGCGCCAAGCGCGGTGTAGAATCATCGATGATTGTCATCGACGCGAAAACGGGCGGAATTGCCGGGATGGTGGGCGGACGCAACTATGCGCCAAAAGGCTTTAACTATGCGACAGACATGAAGCGCCAGCCGGGCTCCAGCTTTAAACCGATTGCTGTGTTTGCTCCAGCAGTCAATAAAGATATCAACAAATGGAACGCAAATTCGCAACTGAGCAACAAAAGGCAGAGCTTCAATGGCTATGAGCCGCGCAACTACAATAACCGCTACACTGAATCAGTCAGTATGAGCCGGGCGATGATCGACTCTGCAAATATCCCGCCGGTTTGGCTGTTAAATGAAATTGGGGTATCAGAGAGCTTGGCATACCTCAAGAAAGTCGGCATAGAGCTGACACCGAATGACCGAAACCTGGCGATTGCTCTCGGGGGATTGAATCAAGGTATATCCCCGAAGCAAATGGCTCAGGCCTATACACCTTTTGTGAATGCAGGGGTAGTTTCCGAGGCGCACTCGATCAGCAAGGTCGAGAATAAGGATGAGGGTATCGTCCGTGAATACCAGCCAAAACAATCTGAGGTACTGAAGCCGGAAGCAGCTTGGGAGATTCATACCATGCTGGAGAAAGCGGTTCAGGAAGGGACAGGGAAGGCAGCGCGTATCTCTGGCCGCCATGTTGCAGGTAAAACCGGTACGACCCAATCGATAGCAGGCGACAGCAAAGCAAACAAGGATGCTTGGTTTGTGGGCTATACTCCGGAATATGTCGGTGCCGTTTGGATGGGCTTCGATCCGGAGGACAAACAGCATTTGATGCACCAAGGAAGTAGCATGACAGCGCAAATGTTCTCCAAAGTGATGGGAACCGCCTTAAAAGGTGTGCCGTCATCGGACTTCGTTCGACCAGAAGGCGCCGTACAGCATAAACAAGAAGAAGTTGAATCGGAAATCCAATTGGCTGCAGACATGACATTGGACACAAGTACGAATAAATTGATGGTCGTGCTTAGCTGGATTGGTGGGCCTGACGGCGATACGTACGATCTTTACCGCATTAGCGAAAGCGGCGAAAGGAAGCTCATCTCTGCGGGTATGAAGGAAACCTCTTATGTAGATGTGTTGGATAGTCCGAAACAGTATCAGTATCAAGTCGTTCCACGAAATGCACAAGGCGAGGAAGGCACGCCTTCAAAAACAGTCCCAATCGATTCCAAGAAGCTGGAGAATATGATCAATCAAGATCCAGGTCATGACGAGGAAGGCAGGAATCAGGGACAAAATCCGGATGGTACGGGAAATGGTAACGGGGAAATTCCACCTGACCAAGGTACCGGAGAAACTGGTGAGCATACTAATAATGGAGGCAGTAGCCAACCGCCAAATCAGGGAACAGGTGAGGTTCCACCGGACATCATGAATCCAGTGCCTGGTCAGACAAATGGTTCTTCCAATGAAATTCAATTACCGCCACCTCCACAAGAGGATGGGCAGAACCAGTCCCCAGATGCTTCAAACGGCTAAAGATTAGCCCAGCAAGAACGATTCAAAACCGATTCGACTATTTGCACAGCTTCTTTCGCGTGGTACAATACCATTAAATCGGGAGACAGGGGGGACAGTCCATGTCTAGCTACGCACAAAGGGATCTACCCACATTTTTCAAAGAACAGTTACGCCAAACCAAGTTGAATTTTGAGCGAGCACTTGACTGTAAACACACCGATTTCGATGATCTTTACCCATACATGAACGAGCAGCCACAGTTCTTCTGGTACAAACGTTACGTGGCTTGGTCAGAACTGTTGACCGTCGTACGTCTAGCTGAACAATTGGGTATTGAGTGGACAGAGGATTTCAGTGAGCAGCAGGTAGAATTCATTCAAGGCAAGGTTCTGCAAGGAAAAGTGCTCGATTATTGGAACCCAGAAGAAGAACAAGAAGAATCGATGAGGGAATTGGAAGAAGAAAAATAAATGTGATCGTAAAAACATGGCGCGTTCCCATTGCGGGAACGCGCTTTTTTGCGTGCGCGAAGCAAGGCTCACTTTAGAAAGGAATAGTGTCTAATATTACATACATGTTTATGTACTTTTGTAAAAAAATGTATACACCCTTGCTCTTCTTTTCTGTTATATGCATTGGCATCATACTTGCAATTTCTAACAGCGTGTCATTTATTTCATTCCGTTACCATTCAAAGGAGGTTTGCTCATTCATGAAGAAAAAGCGCCACACGGTACACACAAGCCGCATGATGGCTGGTGTCCTTCTCTCAACATCCTTTCTATTGGGGACAGTTGGTACTCCTGCCCAAGCCTTGGCAGTCAAGGATTACTCGAGTGCGATCGGACGCGATGCAGATCAAAACGTTCCGCCTTCTGGGAAATATGTAGAGGGAAAGCTGGACCCAGTCACCTCGTTTCAGCATCAGCCCAGTGACAAAGCAGAGGAATATCCGCATCCAGTGGAGCCGACCTGGCGTGTAGAGGAGCAAGAGTCTTCGAACGAACAGCAGCGGAGCATAAAGGCAAATGCCGAAAAGTACGCGATGTCCGATTTGAACAAGCTCAGTTATGACGAATTAGTCAATGTACTGGTGACGGTCAGCTGGGAGCAGATTCCTGAATTATTCGATTTTACCCCCGATTCGTATGCCTTTTACAATGATCGGCAGCGCGTTCAGGCTATCATTGACGCATTGCAAGTCAGAGGCACACAATACTCCAGCAGCGATTCCAAAGGAATAGACACCTTGGTAGAGGTTCTTCGCTCTGGATATTACCTCGGCTACTACCATCAGGAATTATCCTATCTCAATCAGAGAAGCGAGCATGAAAAAGTGTTCCCTGCTCTACAAGCCATTGCAGACAATCCGAATTTCAAATTAGGGACAGATGCCCAAAATGAGGTGGTAGGTGCATTTGGTGGACTTATTGGAAACACGTTTGTAAGCGCTTCCCTTGTGGAGAAAGCTGCACCGATCATCCGTCAATACGAAGAACAAATGGATACGTTCATCACGCAGCGGAGTGCGGGAGATGCTGTATTCCGCATCATGAGCCAGTTTAGCTATATTCTGATGTGGAAAGTGGATGAACCAACCAAGAAACAGGAATTTTACGGCAAAATCGATACGTATCTGAACGAGTTGGGAAAACTCGCGTTGCATGGCGATACGGATGAAGCGAAGGAATGGGTCCTCGACAATGGGTTTTATCATAGTGCGTATTTGGGAGAATACCATTCCAATCCGAATAAGGGCAACGAGGTGCTCACAGAAGCGTTAGAGCTTTATCCGTATGTGGGACTGCAGTATATGCAGGTAGCGAAGCTGATCCAGACGGTCTATGGCGGAAAAGACGCTAAGGGAAGGGACATCCAGTTCAACAAGATTCGTGAGGATGCCATGGAAAAGTATCTGCCCAAAGAATACACATTCGATGACGGAAGCATCGTCATGAAAACAGGAGGGGGTGTCACAGAAGAAAAAGTCAAACGGTTATACTGGGCGGCAAAAGAGGTAAAAGCGCAGTTTCATCGGATGGCAGGACGAGATGAACCGATGGAGGAAGGGAACCCCGACGATATTTTAACCATGGTCCTTTACAATAGTCCTTCAGAGTACAAGATGAACAACCCCCTGTATGGCTATGAGACGGACAACGGGGGCATGTATATTGAGGGAAAAGGAACTTTCTTCACCTACGAACGAACACCGCAGCAGAGCACGTACACACTGGAAGAATTATTCCGCCATGAATTCACGCACTATTTGCAAGGGCGCTATGCCATACCTGGCTTGTGGAATGAAGGACTGATTTACAGAGATGAGAGACTGTCGTGGTTTGAAGAAGGAGGAGCGGAACTGTTTGCAGGCTCCACGCGAACAACAGGTGTTCTGCCTCGAAAATCCATGGTCAACAATCTGATTCGCTTTGGACAAAATAATTGGTATACAGCCGCTCAAACTTTACACGCACGCTACGGCACGTGGGATTTTTATACGTATTCATACGCCTTGCAGTATCACATGATGAAAGAGGACTGGAACAAGCTCGATGATATCATGGATTACATAGAGGTCAATAACGTGGATGGTTATGACCAGTTCATCCGTACGCTCAGCAATGATTCAGAGCTAAATCGGGATTACCACCGAACAATGGAATCGTTGGTAGACAGCTATCCTGATCTGACCGTGCCGCTGGTGTCTGATGATTATCTGGTCACACCAGCCCCCAAAGCAAGTGCAGAAATCTTCCAAGAAGTTGAGGATGTCGCTGGGTTGCAAAATGTGTCTACAAACAGGCATGATTCAGAGTTTTTCCAAACCTTTACGTTAACAGGGACGTACACGGGTACGCAGGCACAAGGGGAGAAGCAAGACTGGGAAACGATGAGTCGCATGACAGACGAGTTTCTAACTACACTTACTTCCCACCCGTGGAACGGCTATAAAACCACGACTGCCTACTTTACCAACTATAGAGTAAATGCGTCCAATCAATTTGAGTATGATGTCACGTTCCACGGAGTACTTCCAGAACAAGGAGATGGTGAGAACAAGCCACCTGTTATTGTCATGAACGGACCGTCAAAAGCGGCCGTAAACGAGAAGGTTGCATTCAGCAGTAACGGAAGCTCCGATCCGGATGGCAGCATCGTATCCTATCTGTGGGAATTTGGAGATGGCTCAAGCAGCAGTGAAGCCAATCCTACGCATGTCTACGAAAATCAGGGAGAATATACCGTGAAACTGCGAGGAACGGATGACAAAGGAGCGGTTGCTGCGAAATCGATGACGATCACGATCGAGGAGCAGGGTGGAGAAATTGGGGAAAAGGAACAAGAGCCAAACAACAGCTTTTCAGAGGCAAATCCGTTGAAAAGCAACGTGGAGCTGAGTGGTCAAATAAGTAAGCAGGACGACAAGGATATTTTTGCCTTGAAGGTATTGGGCAACGGAACGGTGAAAATCAACGTAACGAGTGAGCATAATACTGGTTTGAACTGGGTCGTTCACCACGAGGATGATCTGAATCATTATTTCGCTTACCCCAAAACCTCAGGCAAAACGCTCTCTGGTGAGTTTGAAGCAACTCCGGGTACCTATTATTTGTCCGTGTACAACTTTAACGGTGAAACCATTCCATACAAAGTAACCGCGGAATGGCCAGAAGAAAATACAGAACCAACCGAAGCAGAGCCGAACAATTCATTTGATGACGCTAATGTGCTACAGTTGGGCGAAGAGATAAGTGGTCAAACCGATCGTACAGATGACAAGGACACGTACATGATTCAGGTTGAAGAGGAAGGGGGCGTTCAAGTTACGGTAAGTAGCGAGAAGGACGAAGGCATAAACTGGGTGGTGTTCCATGAAGATGATCTCGAAACGTATTTCGCCTACCCCAAAACCACAGGTAAGAAACTGACTGGAGAATTTGAGGCAAAACCAGGGAAATATTACTTGTTAGTCTACAACAATAACAACACGAAGATTCCGTACAAAGTAATCGTGAACGCTGAGTAATCTTCCTATTTATAGGAAGAAAAGCCTTTCTACCCCCTTTTTTAAAAAAAGGATAGAAGGGCTTTTTTTCGTTTGATAAGCGTCTGGTAAAAATCAGTGCGTAACGCTATGACATTCCGCACGTCTTTTCTTTACGTAGCTTAAAGAATCAATGGAGCCAATTGTAAATGACTTGTGGCGTCTCTTCCTCAGGACCAGCCGGGAGGACGAATGGAGCTGGGTTGCTCCAAGGCTGGGCAGGGGACGGGGCATCGGAGATCATGAATTCTGTCCCCAATGAAACAAAGCTGTACAATTCCTCGACAGCGGCATTGTACAAGCGAACACAGCCGAGTGAAACGGATGAGCCTATGCTTTCGGGATGGTTTGTCCCGTGGAGGGCATATCCGTTCTCCTGAAAGACCATGCCCCTCGTACCATAAATATTGTCATGTCCGCGAGGCTGATTGATTTTTTGTTGAATGGTATAGTAGCCTTCGGGTGTAGAACCGTTTTTGCCTATGGCGACGGGATAGCTGCGTACGAGATGAGAACCGCTGATGAGCTTCAACGTGTGTGTCGATGTAGTCAATTGAAGCTGTAACGGTTCGAAAGGCGCAACTGGCTCTGGATAGCCGGGAAGCGGCAGCACATTACGCAAGCTGTCCCATGCGGACTCTGGCAAGAAGGCTTTCGGATGATACGGATAGCTTTTTAACAAAAGTCTCTTTGGCGGTACTGGAATTTGCGGCAAATAATTGCCTGGATAAGCGCCAACCAGATCAGACAGCTGGGCAGGCAACGTACCCGTTTGCTGATAGTAGCGATACAAGGCGTTTCGCAAGATCAGTACATGCTGAAGGGTTAGTTGCTCATCGGTGAGTTCTGCCTTACTTTTAGCAAGCGTCGGTTCTCGTTCCAGCTGCACAGGTTTATCCCACCATTTTTCACTGAGAACAGTTCGACTCGTCGGATTATAACGCAAGATGCCTCGGACTTCGCGCGGCTGATAAAACAGCAAGGGACGGAACAACGGCGAACCAGGTACTTCTGGGACAACCATCACCGTAAAAGGCTGCGTTAGAGCTGGACGCCGGGACTCTACATACCGCCGGACCTGTTCAGACAGCTCACGGGCACTGAGTGTAGGAGGGACTGCAATGACCTCTACATGTGGCTGTGTTTGCCCAGGGGTCGGTACGGGCTGTTTGGCAGCCTGCGGCGTTGTCTTGGATGACGCATCTCTCAACGGTCCGGGCGAAAAAGCGAATTGAAAATAGAGAAACAAAAGGGAAGCCAAGAGTAAACGTGTTCGACTGCCCAAGGAGCTGCGTTGTCGCTCACGCAGCAGTCTGTGATAAGCGTCACGCGTCTCGTTGTAATACGGGCCTTGCTTGGATACCAGGCCACGCCTATACGCTTCGAGAGCTTGTTCCGAGTTTCCTTGGGCTTCTCGTTCTTTGCCAAGGTGAAACCACCCGATGGCTTCGTTTGGATACTGAGTCGTATACCACCGATAAAAGGCGAGGTCGCTCTGATCCGGATATTTCATATGAAATGTACTTTTTTCCTGAAGAAAGGAAACCTTGTCCACGGATGCTTCTCCCCCAAATAAATGAGCGTTTAAAAAGGCGCCCTTATTAGGATGTATCGGCGGGAGTCGGGAAAATAATGAGAGTGGAGGTCAAAAATGGTTTACTTACGAACGATCAAGCTGCTGCGGGAGAAATTTCCCAACACGAAAGAATATCCATTTCACTTGCCTTCCTTGCGTAAGCTGGAAGAGATTGAGCTTGCGAGCAGTGTCACTTTTTTTGTAGGAGAGAATGGCTCGGGTAAATCGACCTTATTGGAATCCATTGCCTATCAATGCGGTTTTCACACAGCTGGAGGATCGCGTCACAGCTTTTATGAGGTGCATCGCTCGGAGGCGATTCTGGGTGACTACATACGCCTTTCCTGGCTGCCTAAAATAACGAATGGCTTTTTCCTGCGAGCGGAGAGCTTCTACCAGTTTGCCAGCCATATCGATGAGATGGGCCCGAAAAGCTATCAACATTACGGCGGACGCTCGCTGCATGAGCAGTCGCACGGAGAATCTTTTTTCTCGTTGTTTGCCAATCGCTTCAACGGCAGGGGAATCTACCTGCTGGATGAGCCCGAGGCTGCTCTTTCACCGAAGCGTCAAATCGCTTTTTTGTACATGATGCGTGATTTGGTGGAAGAAGGAGCACAATTTATCATTGCGTCGCACTCGCCGATTCTATTGGGCTATCCCGGAGCGACTATCCTTAATTTTGACGAATCGCCGGTACAAGAGGTGAATTACCGCGATACGGAGCACTATCAATTGACGCGCCGTTTCCTGGAAAAGCCCGATCTATTTTTAAATGAAAAATAATTTTCATTCTTCCTGTCACAAAACTCGCCTTGGCGGTTTCTATTAGATGAACGAAGCAGTAGAGGCATTCGTTAATAGCGCATGCGGGAAGGAGGAATCCAGTGGAGGTGCAAGCAAACCTGGTGATGAACCATGCTCGAGTAGAGGATCATACAGATTCCTTTCAAGAATTGTTTACGACTTATTATCCGTTTGTAGTCCGACAGATCATGCGAATTGTGAAAGATCAACAAACGGCAGAAGACATTGCACAGGATGTATTTCTCTCCTTTTACCATACCGATCGCACGCTGATCGAACATATCCCGGCATGGCTGTCCAAGTCCGCGCTTTACGCAGCGTACAATTATCTTCGTTCAGAAAAACGCAGGTACGCAAGACAAGAGCGAAGTGCATCCGAGCAAGAACACGTCAGCCCTTCTTCAGAAGAGATGTGGCTTGCAAAAGAGTCCCAGAGTATCGTCCGCGATGTGCTAGAGGAGCTAGACGAGCGGGAACGAACCTTGCTGGTCATGAAATATTCCGGATTTCCTTATGCGGAATTGGCGAAAGCGACTGGCACGCAGATCAGCTCGGTGGGAACACTCCTCGCGAGAGCGAAAAGTAAATTTCGTACCATATATGGCAGGATGAGGGGGGAAGAGGAATGAAATGTGCCGATACAGGCTTTATCCAGGCGTTCTTGGATGGGGAATGCAGCTCAAAAGAAAGTAAGCAATTCCTGCTTCATCTGGAGTACTGTGAAACCTGCCGCACACAGCTGAACGAACTGTCCACGCTGGATAGCTGGACTCGTGAGAAGATGGAGCATGCTTTTTCCGAGACAAACGGTGGGAAGGTCAATACGGAAGCAGCGTGGCAGCGATTTTCGCAATCCATCGAGAAAACGACTGACACTTATTCACAAGAGCGACAAATGATAACCAATCGAGCAACAATCAGAAGGAGCTGGAATCAGATGAACAAGCAAACAAAAAGATGGGTAACAGGTGCTTCGGCAGCAGCAGTATTGGCTGTGTCCCTGTCTTTCCCCCAAGTACAAGCAGCAGCAAACGATTTTCTGTCCATTTTCCGCATGGATAAAGTAGAGTTTGTCAAAGTGACGCAAGAGGATCTGCGAGAGGTCGAACAATGGATCGCTAACGGCAATGTGGGCGAGATGGAATTGAAAGGGATCGGAAAAATCTGGATTGATGAAAACGATCAAGAGAAGCTCGAACAAAGAAACCATTATTACAATAGCAAAGAAGCTGCTGTAAAGGCTGGAGTGAAGCTGCCTGAGCTGCCGAAAGATGTCACGGTGGATAGCGTAGACGTCACTTCGCCTTACACCATGTACATGGAAATCGATGCAGATCGTGCAAACAAGCTATTGGCGCAATTACAGGTAGAGGCGCGTTTTGATGAAAAGCTGAGTGGCAAACGCTTCTCCTTGAAGATCCCACAGATGCAGAACGTTTGGATGACCGCAGGAAAAGAAAGCTATGGCTACTCTGTCATGGACGCACCTGAGCTAACTGCTCCTGAGGGAGTTGATCTCGCACAGCTTCGCGAGACACTCTTAGCCCTGCCGTTCATTCCTGATCAAGTGAAAAAGCAGATGATAAGCATTGAAGACTGGCAGCATACTCTCCCGGTGCCATACATGGCAGACGGCGAGAGCAAGATGAAGGAAGTAAAAGTGAACGGTCAAAACGGAATGCTGATCACGGGTAAATACAATGCACATCTGATGTGGCAGCAGGATGGACAGATTCACATGCTGGAAGGCAGCGAAAAGAACCCTGATGGGCTGTTGGATTTTGCCAATCAGCTGAAATAAGGAAACAAATAGTCGGGCATTGGCGGAGTTTTCCTGAAAAGGGAGGGCTCTGCTTTGTCCCGTTTGTCATGGAGAAAGTGAGGTAAGCGATGTCAGATTATGTGATTGAGACCTGGGACTTGACCAAGCAATATAACGGCAAGGCCGGCTGCAAAAATATTACGCTACAAGTACCGCGCGGCTCCGTATTTGGATTCCTCGGGCAAAATGGAGCGGGTAAAAGTACCTTTGTCAGGACGATGCTCGGGTTATTGCACCCAACGAATGGCAAAGCGGTTATGCTGGGGGAGCCGATTGGTAGTGTAGAATCGCGAAAAAAGGTAGGGTACTTGCCAGAGCTGTTTCGCTATCCGGATTGGTTGACAGGTCAACAGCTTTTAGAGCATCATGCCGAGTTGTGTGGATTAACACATCGCGAGAGCAAAACAGTCATAAAAAATGTCGTTGAGCTGGTTGGAATGGCTGGACGCGAGCGTGAACGCATCCGTGGCTATTCCAAAGGCATGCAGCAGCGTATCGGGATTGCCTGCGCCCTCTTATCCGATCCAGAGCTGATCTTTCTCGATGAGCCGACCTCCGCGCTTGACCCAATCGGGCGAAAAGAAGTACGCGAGCTGATCGCAAGGCTTCGTGACCAAGGAAAGACGGTTTTCCTCAACAGCCATCTCCTGAGTGAAATGGAGAGCGTGTGCAACTACGTCGGGATCATTCACCGCAGTGAGCTGGTCGTACACGGCGACTGGCGCAAGCTGAGCAGCGTCCAGCCACAAATTGAATTGACTGTGGACAAGGATAGCGCTGGCTTTCATAACGAGCTTCCTTCTTTCGTCACAGAGAGTCGTCTCGTTAGA
Organism: Brevibacillus schisleri; assembly: GCF_055685845.1. Classification (NCBI taxonomy): domain Bacteria; kingdom Bacillati; phylum Bacillota; class Bacilli; order Caryophanales; family Paenibacillaceae; genus Brevibacillus; species Brevibacillus schisleri. The sequence goes on along the minus strand of NZ_JBVNDM010000001.1, from coordinate 4,877,742 downwards.
CAAGAGGAAGACCGTGATACATGGTTAATGACGCTGGATCAGGACAATCGGGTACCCGCTCTGTTGCAACAGTTGATCGCATCAGGAGCCGGGGTCCATGAAGTCGTGCGCAAGCAGCAATCACTGGAAGAGGTATTCCTGTATTGGGTGCAGAGAAAGGAGGAAGAACGACATGTGGCCGATCATCAAAATCACGTATAGAGAAATGATTTCCAAGCGTATTTTCACGATTACGCTGATCATGTCACTGGCCTTCTTGCTGCTGTTTGGACTTGCCACAGGCTATGCCGTCAAGGAAATGAAGGACTCATTCGGGGGCGCAGGTCCAGAAGCTTTGCTGCAAAAAAACTTCTTTTCCACGCAGCTCTTGGGAATGGGTTTGTACTTTGGCTCCGTCATTACGGCACTCCTGGCGATTTTGAGCAGTGTCGGGAGTATTGCATCTGAAATCGAGAGCCACCAAATCGACACGTGGCTGGCCCGCGCCCTTCCTCGCTACAAATATGTATTGGGGAAATTTTTCGGGTTGGCAAGTATGTTGGGGCTTTACGCACTCCTGATGTTTGCCGGACTTTTGGCGATCAACCAATGGGTGGGTGGCGGTGCGTTGGCTGTTCAGGTAAGTGGAGCCCAAATCCTGAAAGCAGCAGCTTTCTTCGTAAGTATGCCGATCATTCTTGTCTGTGTAGCCATGCTCTTGAGCAGTATAACTACAACAGTAACAGGCGGTATTATCCTGATTATTCTGTATGGGATCAGCTTCATCGGTGGCTTTATCGAGCAGCTTGGTGTTGCCTTTAGCAACAGCTCACTCACGAACATCGGGATTATTTCCAGTCTGGTTTTTCCAACTGATTCGTTATTTAGGCAAACGACGCTCTCCCTATTTGACACAGCGGATGATCCGTTGTCCTTTGCTTCGCAAGGAATTTTCGGGACGACTTCTCCTCCGAGTACTGCCATGCTCATCTACACCATTCTCTATGGCATCGTGGCGTTGGGGTTGTCTATCCGGGTGTTTCAAAAGCGAGATGTATAAAATACAAGAAAGAACGGCTTGATTCGTGCCGTTCTTTTTCTTTTCGCCCGTGCACGGCCGATCGCCGTATGCGCATTTCATGATTTTTATGAAGTTAATAGAGGAAATGCAGTTAAAACAGTTTATGCGCATATTCTATTCGGATTTTTACGAACATTGCTATAATGACAGCACAATATGAAAGCGCATTCTTGCAAGGGGGAACTCGCGTATGCTGGCATTACTTGGATTTCTCATGGTAGCCGTTTTCATGTACTTGATTATGTCGAAACGGCTTTCGGCATTGGTTGCTTTGATAGTTGTTCCTGTTGTATTTGCGTTGATTAGCGGATTCGGTACAGAAATTGGCGACATGATGCTTGCGGGCATCAAGAAAATTGCGCCTACGGGAATCATGCTGTTGTTTGCCATTCTGTACTTTGGAGTCATGATGGATGCAGGTCTGTTTGATCCATTAATTAAAAAAATCGTAAAAATGGTGAAGGGTGACCCACTAAAGGTGATTGTAGGTACAGCGATTCTCGCTACCTTGGTCGCACTGGATGGAGATGGAACCACGACTTATATGATTACCGTTACCGCGATGCTGCCTTTGTATCGCAAGCTGGGAATCAGACCGATGATTTTGGCAGCCATGGCGATGCTCTCACTCGGTGTCATGAACATGACGCCTTGGGGTGGACCGACAGCACGTGTCATGAGTGTACTCCATATGGATGTTTCCGAGATTTTTGTCCCTGTGATTCCTATGATGATTGGCGGAATTGCGTGGGTGATGATCGTAGCCTGTATTCTGGGCAAACAAGAGCGTAAGCGTTTGGGGATTATTGAGATACCAGATCAAGATTTGAAATCGCTTGCAGGACAAGAGGTGGCGGCGACGGATGAGACCGCTGCACTGAAACGTCCGCGCTTGATCTGGTTCAATCTGTTGTTGACCACAGCCCTGATGGTCGGCCTGATTACGAGCTTTTTGCCACTGCCGACGCTGTTCATGCTCGCTTTTGCCATTGCTCTGTTTGTAAACTATCCGAAAATGCAAGATCAGAAAGAGCGAATTGCCGCCCACGCAGCTAACGCACTGGCTACCGTGTCCATGGTTTTCGCTGCGGGTATCTTTACAGGCATCCTGACTGAAACGAAAATGATCGATGCGATGGCAAGCACACTCGTTTCCTGGATTCCGGATTCACTTGGTTCCCATATGCCTCTACTCGTAGCGCTGACAAGCATGCCATTCACGTATTTCATGTCGAACGATGCGTATTACTTCGGGATCGTTCCAATCCTGGCAAATGCAGCAGCCACTTACGGAATCGATCCGGCGGAAATTGGTCGCGCTTCCATCCTGGGTCAACCGCTGCATGTACTTAGCCCGTTGTTTGCAGCACAGTACCTGTTGATCGGAATGGTTGGGGTCGATTATGCAGAAACCCAAAAGTTCATCCTGAAATGGGCGTTTGGAACATCGATCGTGATGATTGCGCTTGCTCTTCTTACCGGAGTCATCTCATTTTAGTCATAGATAAGAAGGAAGAAAGGAAAAAGAGGCCTGCTCATGGCCTCTTTTTCGTCATCGAGCGAAATGAGATACAATGAGAAGAAGAGGAGGGAACGATGTGCGTTTTCACAGCAAGCTGATGTTGATTATTTGTTCGCTCCTTTTTGGTGTGACGGTCATACTCGGTACAATGTTTGAGCAGATGCTGGCGGGCGTATTGGAGCATGAGATCGGGACGCGCGCACTGCATACCGCCAAGACCGTTGCGCAGATGTCCGAGATCAAACAGGCGTTTGACACAGAAGATCCCGCCAAGATTATCAATCCAATCGTGGAAAAAATACGCGTGGACACGAATGCGGCTTTTATCCGGCTTTTATCACAGTAGGAAATTTGCAAAGCATTCGCTATTCCCATCCTGATCCAGAGCAGATTGGCAAAAAGATGGTGGGAGGCGACAATGAGGCAGTATTTGAAGGACAATCTATCATCTCTGAGACAGTCGGTTCGCTTGGCCCTGGACTCAGAGGAAAGACACCGATCTATGATGAGGAAGGAAAGGTGATGGGGGTCGTTTCGGTCGGCTTCTTATTTGAGGATATAAATCAAACGATCGAATCGTATCGCAATCGAATCTTCGTCATTGGCATCGTCACCTTGCTCTTGGGTGTGGTGGCTACGCTCATTCTTTCACAAAATGTAAAAAAGGCCATATTTGGTTTGGAGCCTGAACAAATCGGGCGATTGTATCAGGAAAATCAGGCCGTGCTGGAATCGATTCGCGAAGGCATTGTGGCGGTCAATAAGGATGGGGCGATCACACTCGCGAATCAGACCGCTCTCCATATGCTGGGGCAAGCGAAGGATAAAGACAGGATCATGGACAAACAGGACGAGCTGGTTCGGTCGTTGGGCCTTCATGAGGTGATTGAGACTGGGAGGGCCGAATTTGACCGCGAAACGAAAGTGGACGAGCACATATTAGTGGTGAACCGGGTCCCGATTATGGATAAGGAGCGCCATGTTTTGGGCGCGGTAGCGAGCTTTCGCAATCGGTCCGAGCTGTTCGAGGTCACACAGGAGCTGTCACGAGTGAAGGAGTATGCGGAAGTCCTTCGTTCCCAGACGCACGAGTATTCCAACAAACTGCACCTCATATCAGGACTCATCCAGCTCGAATCGTATCAGGAAGCCATTGAAACGATCTCTTCTGAGTTGAATGTACATGTCCACAATACGACGTTTATTATGCAAGAAGTCCCCGACCCACTGATAGGTGGCTTGTTGCTCGGGAAGCTGAATCAAGCCAACGAACGCAAAGTAGAATTGAAAATTGATCCAGAAAGCAACTTCCGTGACATTCCTGCCTCGATTGATCACTCACAGCTGATTGTCATTCTTGGCAATTTGATAGATAATGCGATGGACGCTGTAAAAGCTCCGGGTGCATTTGCACCAGAAATCACGATCTTTTTGCTCAATATGGAAGAGGTCCTGCTCATAGAGGTAGAGGATAGAGGGCCAGGCATCTCCGAAGAAAATGCTGAACGAATCTTTGAGTTGGGCTTCTCTACCAAACAACAGCCAAATCATGGCTACGGACTGCACTTAGTCAAACAAGCTGTTATTCATGTACACGGCAATATTACGCATACAGGTAATCCGGTAGGCGGAACAATTTTTACTGTGACGATACCAAAGGATGCACACACGGCAGAACGGAAGGAGGCCGTACTAGATGATACGGGTACTCATTATTGAGGACGACCTGAGAATCGCAGAGGTAAACCGACGCTTCGTGGAAAAAGTGGAGGGGTACGAGGTGATTGGCATTGCCACGAATGGACAAGAGGCCAAAGACCAAATGGAAATTTTACAGCCCGATCTCGTGTTGCTCGACATTTATTTTCCGGATATGGACGGCCTCGATTTTTTGTCGATCATAAAGGAGCAGTTTCCTACAACGGATGTCATCATGCTGACCGCTGCCAAAGAAGTGGATGCGGTTGTAGAGGCGATCCGCTACGGCGTATTCGATTTTATTACCAAGCCGCTTATCTTTGCACGCCTGCAACAAACGTTACGGAATTACCAGGAGTTCAGGCAAAAGGTCAGTGATTGGAAAAAAGACACCGATCAGATCAGTCAAACCCAAATCGATGAACTTATTGCCCGGACAGGCCAAAAGAAGACACCCGAGACAAAGGCAGTCAAAGGAATTGATCAAATTACGCTGGACAAGATCTCTGGCTTTCTCATGCAGACGCAGGAGGCCACAACGGATTTGGTCAGCAAAGAAACAGGTATCAGCCGTTCAACAGCAAGGCGATACCTCGAATATTTGGTAGCCAAAGGAGACGCCATCGCAGACCTTTCGTACGGCGTCGTCGGACGTCCAGAGCGCGTGTACAAAAGCGTCGGGCGGCAAAAAGAATAAAAAAAACCCTCCGCGCAAACAAGTAAGTTCCAAGGCTTACTTGAGAGCGTGGAGGGTTTTTTGTACTAATGATTTTTGACAAGCATTTAAAAAGTTCCGATGAACCAACAAAAGCTGGCGAGAAGAAAAAGCGCAGGGCTCGCAGACTGAACTACTACCCGTTAGATGGACACTTTGAAAAAAGTGACCGTCTAACGGTTTTTTGTGTTTTAATCATCATTAACGAGAAATGAGTGGGGATATGTTAGATGAGTAAAAACAGAATAAGTTTTACGGAACATGAGATACATATGTTAGAAAAAAATCAAAATGTACTTCGAGTAACAGGGAAAAACATCACGTATTCTCCTATGTTCAAATTTACCGCTGTACAGGCATATCGAGAGGGACAAACGCCGATTGAGATATTTCTTCAGGCAGGTTTCCCCTTAGAAATAATGGGTCGTCATACACCAAAAAAATGCTTACATCGATGGAGAAAAGTATGTACGACTTTTGGTGAAGCTGGATTAATTGAGGAGCGCAGAGGCAAGGGGAGCACCGGTAGAAAGTCAGAGGGAGAATTATCAGCAAAAGAAAAACTGAGACGTGCTGAAGCACGAATTAGGCTTCTGGAAGCAGAGAACGAACTTTTAAAAAAGCTAGAAGCGCTCGAAAGACAAACCAATAAGACGTTATCGTCTCCCGAGCGCTTTCAGCTTATTAGCATAGTTCTTCGTAAACATGGCTTGAAGCGTGTAACCCGTTATCTATGCCAGATTGCTGAAGTGAGCTCAAGTGGCTATTATCGCTGGTGTAGTGCTGAGGAACAGCGACAAATTCGAGAAGAAGCCGACGAACGAGACTTCCTGCTCATCAAGGAGCATTTCGAAACTCGAAAAGGGAGAGCAGGAGTGCTGGTCATTAAAATGAGATTGGAGCGAATGAACGGTGTCGTGATGAATCATAAAAAGATTCGTCGTCTTATGCAAAAGTTTAAGCTAGTCACTCTTATTCGGAAAGCGAATCCGTATCGAAAAATGGCCAAGGCTACTCAGGAACACCGCACATGCCCAAACCTACTTAAACGTCAGTTTGATCAAGGTATACCCGAGAAGGTTCTACTTACTGACATTACTTATTTGCGCTATGGTACTGGTCAATGGGCATATTTGTCTTGCGTAAAAGATGGGGCGACCAAACAGATTTTGGCACACTATCTGTCTTCGACATTGGAGTTATCACTAGTGAAACGGACACTAGACTTATTAATCAAACGATTGGACGGTAACGTCCATCCTGATGCTATTTTTCATTCGGATCAAGGAATGCACTACACTCATCTTACAACGAGGCGCCTTATTGCTGAGGCTGGTTTTAAACAGTCGATGTCTCGCAAAGGTAACTGCTGGGACAACGCTTCAATGGAATCGTTCTTCGGTCATATGAAAGACGAACTCGAATATAAGGACTGTGTTTCACTTCAAGAGTTGCGTCAACGCGTCAACGAATATGTAACCTATTACAATTCAGAGCGTTATCAGTGGACATTAAAAAAGATGACTCCTGATGAAACCAGAAATCATCTCATTGCTGCTTAATTTGCAACAGGCTCTTTTTAAATACTGTCTATTTCTAGGGGAGTAGTTCAGACCTTGACAACGCCTACCCAGTCGGAACTTCAAAAAGGGGACCACGCTTGTCGAACACTTCTTCTGTGAGAATCTTCCGCCCGTAGGGTGGCTTTGGCTCGACGGTCCCCTTTTTGAAGTGGAGACGGACATTCAATCCCCCTTGCGGGCGTGTCAGAGTCGAAGAGAACTGTGCTTTTTCTTCTCCTCCACCATGTTGACTCAAACGCTTACCTAATCACACAGCTCGCTTCCACCCGATAAATACGCTGCCCACGAGAAGAAAAGCGCTCCTCATACTCCGTCATCACATTATCCGCCGCCAGCTTGGACTGGTGCAGGTCAAAGGTGATATTGCGCATCTGGAAACGCTCCGCAGCAAATTGGTTGAGTGAAAACTCAAAAAGGTTCTCATTGTCTGTCTTCATATGAAGCTCACCGTCTGCCTCAAGCACCTGACGATACGTGTTCAAGAAGCTTTTGTAAGTAAGACGGCGTTTCGCATGACGGGTTTTTGGCCACGGATCACTAAAGTTCAGATAGATGCGAGAAATTTCATGATCGGCAAACAACTCGGTCAACTTGGAAGCGTCGTACTGAACAAAAGCCAGATTCGGAATAGCTTTGTACTCCGTACGCTGGACAGCGCGCAGAACGACCTCTGCCTTCAATTCAACCGCAATGAAATTGATGTCAGGGTGACGCTCGGCCAATGTATTAATGAAACGTCCTTTTCCACAGCCGATCTCCACGTGAATCGGATTGTTATTCCCGAAGCGTTCCTTCCAATTCCCTTTATAGGAAAGGGGATTGTCTACGAACGTCGGATATTCTCTCAGGGCCGCTTCGGCACCTGGAATGTTACGCAGTCGCATATGTGCCTCCTTCAAAACGAACTCCTATCTACTTTACGATGACTCCCTGCTAGTTGCAAGTAGAGAGAGAAGAAAGAGAAGCGAGATTCCAGAGGCAGATTACGTGAGAAAGGTGCGAAAAGGGGTTTTTTGTAAAAGGTACTAGGACGAAAGTCGCATACAGCACGGATTTTAACATAGGATGGCTGGATAAATTTTGCCAATTTGAGAGGGACATTCTGGTAGGAAAATAGACTGAAAATTTGAGGAATGCCTGTTAAATCAAGCGCGAAGGCGTCAAGCGGTAATCGTGCCCAGTTGAAAAAATCATTTTTGGCAAGTTTTTTGTAATTTCATAGCGTTTGGGCTTTGGTAAAGTAGAGAACAAGTGAGAGGTCAGCCAAACTTTGCATAAAATGGTCCCCTGTTGAACAGGGATCTTTTTCAAAAGAAAAGGGAGGATGAACAGCATGAAATTACATAAAGCCCTCATAGGAATCGTAATGGGAGTAGCATTGGGAGTCACAGCGATTGTCGCTCCGCTGCCAGGAGAGAAAAATGTAGCTGAGGCGGCATGGACGCAATCCAAGGCGGACAAAGTCATTGCCACGGGAAGAAAGTATATGGGTACTCCTTATAAATTCGGTGCGAGCAGCAATACCACAGCCGTTTTTGATTGCTCTTCCTTTACAAAGCGCGTATTTAAAGTCGCAGTCGGCAAGAGCTTGCCACGCACTTCTCGCGACCAAGCCAAGGTAGGAATGAGTGTGTCCAAGTCGAACCTGAAAAAAGGAGACCTGGTGTTCTTCAAGGCGAGTAAAACGACGACGTCCAAACGGATTACACACGTGGCGATCTATGCAGGTAACAACAAACTCCTTCATACATATGGAAAACCAGGAGTGACGTATTCGACCTTTAAGGGCACGTCCTGGGAGAAGCGCTTCGTTTCGGCACGGCGAGTCTTGTAATCTACCCGTCTGGCTCTCTACTTACTAATACGTTTCGCACGCGGTAAAGTTGCGATAAGTGAATAGGCAAGTTTTGTAAATATGATAGGGAAAAGGGATGATCCATTGCAGATCATCCCTTTTTGCTGTCGAGCGAAACTCAATCGGATCTCTTTGCAGGCCGAGCATACTTTTGCCGCCAATAAAAGAAACAGGAAGCAAGAAAGAGGGGAATGGAGGCAAGCAGCATCACTTCCTTGGCCGTAAGTCCGCATGCGATCAATAGACTCGTTATCGCCTGTGAAATCGGCTGCAAGCCTAAAGAGGAGAGCGAAACCAAACTCATGACTTTCCCCAACGAGGCTTGTGGTACCTTTTCCTGGACAAAAGAGAGAATCGGAACATTAATGAGAGAAAACGTGACGCCGAGCGTAAATAGAATAAGCAAGCTGAGCCAGAACTGTTGGATGAGACTAAAAGCAAAAAAGACAAGTGCTTGCATGATCATGAAAAGAAAGGCGATCTGCAACCTGTTTTGGCCTAGTGTCCTGAGTGTGAGCACGATTGCCCCAGCAAGCATGCCAAAAGCGAGTGCCCCTTCCAAAAAGCTGTACTGCAGCGTAGAACCAGCTAGCACCTGATCTACAAAAATCGGCAAGCCGATATATAAGGGGCCCATCAAAAATACGTTCAAGCAGATGATGGAGGTCAAGAGCAAGGGAAGGAAATCCGATTGTTTGACATAGCAGAAGCTTTCCTCTATAGATTCCTTGAGCCGTTGCTGTGGTTTGGAAAGAACGGCTGGTTCCTGTTTCGGCATGCACCATGCAGATACACTTGCAACCAGCAGAAGCAAGCCAACAAAGCCGTATAAAAGGGGATAACTTCCCCACTCAATCACAAAACCGGCAAGAACAGGACCGATCAGTTGTGAGGTTTGGTTTGTCGTTTGTAGCACAGAATTCGCTCGCAAAAGGGAGGGAGAGGGTACGATTGACGGAATGAACGAATTTTGAGCTGGCCAATAAAAGGCATCAATGGTACCGAAGAAGAGAGCGAACCAAATAAATAGCGCCAGCGAGGAATACCCCCACCAGATGATTCCTCCAAGCAACAGCATCAAAAATGCTTTCAACATGCTTGTGATTGACAGGATTCTCTTTTTGCTCATCCGATCAGCGAGCGTTCCGCCTATCAGCATGAAGACGATCCTGGGAATGGTTGCCGCCATAAATACGAGGCCTAATGAGGCCTCCTGAGATAAAACCTGGATGATATACCAGGTTTGCGAGAAAAGAAAGAGTGAGATACTGAGTCCGGAACAAAGGGCGGACATCCAAAGAAGGGTAAAAGGTTTCGTAAACAAGCGGGATGTATCCACTGAGGGATGGCTAGATTGCTTGGGGACAGCTTCCATGGAAATTCACTCTCCTTATTATTAACCGGTTAAAAAATATTAACCGTATGTCCGAAAGAAAAACCTACTCGAATAGGCTTTTCATACACATGTGGACTTATCGGATTACATGTTCCTTTGTTACTCCTGTCCATCCTTTTTAAATAACGGTTCATCAATTTGAAATCCCGTAATCATCAGGTAGTAATCCTGCTTCGAAGCTGGGTCATCCAGGGAGCTTTGCTGCAATTCGTGGAGTAGGCTCCGGTATTTTTGTAAAAAGGACACAAACGCTTGCTCACTTACTCTGACTTCAGACTGTAGGGAGATGCGCGGCCATTTCTCGACTTCCGTTGATGTCAGTGCAAAGGCTTCTTCAGGAGCACTGAGCGCTCTTGTTTTCGCCCGTTGCAACACTTCGACATAGGATTGTCTGGTAGCCTCCTTCGACTCCGTATACGTGAGCAGATGATCAGCGGGTATGAAGCCTCTTGCCACCGCCTGATAGTATTTGAGAATGTTGCCGCCCTTCTCTTCCTTTTTAACCAACTGGATGATGCCATGCCTCTCCAACTCACGCAGGTGGTACAGAATCTTCGCACGAGACAGTCCAAAAAGCTGGGAAAGCTGTTGCCCCGTGTGCGGCTTTTCCACCAGATGCATCAGCATTTTCGTGCGTAACGGGTCACTGATCACTTTTAGCTGATCGTAGTTTTCGATGATAAAAATCGACTTTTGCTCCAATATGTATCACAATCCTTTTAACCAGTTAAAATTTATTAACTTGATTGTATGAGGGAATAGATGGAAAAGTCAATACAAAAACCCTTCCTGAGTGACGGTGATTCACAAAGGAAGGGTTTTGCCGTTACTTGCAACACTAGATTTTCAAAATACCACCCATGCTTGCATTCGTTACCAGCTTGGAGTAACGAGCCAGATAGCCTGTTTTTACTTTCGGCTCGAATTCTTTCCAGCCTTCTTTGCGGCGAGCCAGCTCGGCTTCATCCACGAGCAGTTGCATCGTGCGCTCCTCGAGGTCAATCGAAATGATATCTCCGTCCTGTACGAAGGCAATTGGACCGCCTTCTGCGGCTTCTGGAGACACGTGACCGATACTGATTCCGCGAGAAGCACCGGAGAAACGTCCATCTGTGACGAGAGCGACTTCTTTACCGAGGCCCATACCCACGATTTGTGAGGTAGGAGCCAGCATTTCTGGCATGCCTGGTCCGCCTTTAGGACCCTCATAGCGGATGACGACAACATGACCGGATTTGATTTTGCCAGCAGCGATTCCTGCCAGAGCTTCCTCTTGGGAGTCGAAGCAGATGGCTGGACCTTCGTGCTTTTTAATAGAAGGATCGACACCGCCTGTTTTGATGATCGAGCCTTGTTCCGCCAGGTTACCGAACAGAACAGCGAGACCGCCAGAAGCGCTGTACGGGTTGTCGAGGCGACGAATGACTTGATCGTTTTTGATTTCAGCGTCTGCGATGTTTTCGCCAAGGGTTTTGCCCGTGACTGTGATGCGGTCTGGATGGATCGCGCCTGCTTTTTTCGCGATTTCTTTTAGAACCGCAGATACGCCGCCTGCCTCGTGGCAATCCTCGATATGATAGTCGGAGGAAGGAGCCAGCTTGCAAATATGTGGAATGCGCTTCGCCACTTCGTTGATGCGCTCGATTGGGTATTCGATACCTGCTTCTTGTGCGATAGCCAGTGTATGGAGAACTGTATTGGTTGACCCGCCCATCGCCATGTCGAGAGCGAATGCATCGTCGATTGCCTCGAGTGTAACGATGTCGCGTGGCTTGATGTCGCGTTCAATCAGATTTTTCAGTTTTTCAGCAGATGCTTGTACCAGCTCGCGACGCTCAGGCGAAACAGCGAGTACGGTACCGTTGCCTGGCAGAGCCAATCCGATGGCTTCGAGCAGACAGTTCATCGAGTTCGCTGTAAACATACCGGAACAGGAACCGCAAGTCGGGCATCCATATTGCTCCAGCTCTTCGAGTTGCTGGTCGTTGATCAAGCCTGCTTGGTGAGCGCCGACACCCTCGAATACGGAGGAAAGCGAGATGGAGCGGCCATCACTCGTTTTTCCAGCTTTCATAGGACCGCCGGTTACAAATACGGTTGGAATGTTGACACGAAGTGCGCCCATGATCATTCCAGGCGTGATCTTGTCACAGTTTGGAATACAGATCATGCCATCAAACCAGTGAGCAGCGACAACGGTTTCCAAGCTGTCTGCGATGATCTCGCGGCTCGGGAGGGAGTAGCGCATCCCGATATGTCCCATAGCGATTCCGTCGTCAACACCAATCGTATTGAATTCGAATGGTACCATGCCAGCAGCGCGAACGGCTTCTTTGACCAGTTTTCCAAACTCCTGCAAGTGCACGTGACCTGGAATAATGTCGATGTACGAGTTGCAAATAGCGATAAACGGTTTATCGAAATCCTCATCCTTTACACCTGCTGCACGAAGCAAGCTGCGGTGTGGTGCGCGGTCGAATCCTTTTTTGATCATATCACTTCGTTGTCTGGCCAATTTGAAAAACTCCCTTCCAATACGGATCATGCCTGTCTTATGTTTTGAACTATCTTATCAATTTTTAATTACAGAAACAACCGTAAAAGTCTGAACATTCGCTCAGCCCCGGGTGGTTCGGACAGCTGCTCTCGGTTGGCATACGTTTAGGAATCATAGCGAAATCAGCTTGTTTGGGATAAAATAGAAGAATCGACTCTATTTCGTTTGGAGTGAACAAAATGTTAGATGAGCTAAAAAACATCTGGTCGGACGGGAATGAAGAGGAGCGCCGCATTCTCGAGCTGGCTGTTGCTGCCATTCATCAAAAGCGGGAACGGAATAGCGCGTTTATCTCTGGGTTTCTCGGATTAAAGGGAGAGTTCATAGACGAAGATAGACAGTCATATCGCTTTGAATTGCCTCTGACCCCTTTTATGCACAATTCAGGGGGAGTTGTTCATGGAGGAATTCTTGCGACCTTGATCGATTCAGCGATGGGCTCCTTGATCAATCGGTCCTTGCCATCCAATCAGTATGCGGTGACGACAGAGCTAAAGCTCAATTATTTGCTTCCGGGAAAAGGGGAGCGGCTACGCGCTGAAGCGAGCTTTTTGCATCGCGGACACACATTGGTCGTCATGGAGGGCAGTGTTTACGATGATCGGGATAGGCGGGTCGCCCACGGTACAGGAACGTTCATTGTTCTCACCAGAAATGGACGGAAATAAAAAAACTCGCTTCCCATCAAAAAGATGGGAGCGAGGGCTGACGGCGTTATTTAATGACAACGAGACCGCTGTATTCCGAGATATAGGTGAGCATTTTGGTGGAAAGCGGCACGATAAACTCCATGTCTTCTTTTTCTGCGATACCGGATCGTGAAACTATCCGCGCCCACTTGGCGGTCAGCTTGTAGTAATCGGAACCAAACGAGGCGTGAACCGTCTCACTCCGATGCCGAAACGTGACTGGGCTTGTGTCCAGCTTCATCGGGACCATGCTGATGATATCCTGCAAAAACAAATGGTAGGTCGTGTGTGGCTTGAAAAAAACGAGCTCCTTTGTGGTGACAGAGAAGCCGTAGCTATTGTTCATTTGGGTGAATTTGAGTTCACCTTCCATATTTTTCAGCCGAATGAAGTCGGTGTTCATGTTTATCCCCCTCCTTCGGGTATCTCTCTATGATAGTAATCTTTCCTATACAAGTGCAAGTGGAAGGTTGTTCAAAAAGTCGTCTTTTGACATCGAATATTATTTGGGAAGTTGTTCCAGAAGGAAAAAGGAGCGAAATGTCATGATCGAAATTGCAAAAGAAGCAGCAAGTGTCGCGGGCGCGTTTTTGAAGGAACGTTTTCTCGAACAGCTCGTGCCCGATGAGGAATTGCATAACGACGTGAAGCTGCCAGAGGATAAAGGCAGTGAACAGCGCATCATCGAAGTACTGCATCGCCACTTCCCGACACATACTATTTTTTCTGAAGAGGTCGGAATGGTTTCCCGTGAGGAAGAGTATCTGTGGATTATCGATCCTTTAGATGGAACGAATAACTATTTTATCGGTTATCCGTATTTCTCGATCTCGATTGCGTTGCAGCACAAGGGCGAGCTGGTGTTGGGCGTCGTCTACAATCCGGTAGCAGGTCAAATGTTTTGGGCGGAAAAAGGAAAAGGAGCCTATTTGAACGGAAAACGATTGAACGTCAATAACCGCCAAGACCTCACACGTGCAGTCGGGACATACATCCGTGGGCGCAACACGGTAACGAAGGAAGAAGAGATGGCTTTTACGGAACCGTTTGTATTCCAGACCAAGCGTCTCATGCGAAATATTGCGCCTGCACTGGACTGGTGCTTGCTGGCAAACGGATGGCTCGATTATATCGTGATGCAACGCTCCAATATTATGGATGTGGCCGCCGGAATTGTGATCGCCCAGGAGGCGGGTGCAATGATTACGGACTGGTCTGGAAAGCCGTATCAGCATGAACCATTCCAACAGGATTACACTCCTTCATTCGTGGCGAGCAACGGACATTTGCATGAAACCATTCGCGGTATGATTCGACAGGAACGGGAACAAAAGAAGTAGGACTTATGTATTAGTTTAAGGCTTTACTGGATTTCTTTTCATTTATTGGCAACTAAATGTTTCGGCTCACGTATAAAATTGTTGCGAATGATTTGTTATTCTGGCATAGGTAAAAGAGGTGAGAAAAATGGCACGATTGGAATATCGGCTGCTGGATGAGGCGAGGGGATACCCTGTTCAGTTTTACTATGACAACGTGGACAAAGATGAGGTCTCCTTGCGTTTCGCTTGCGATTATTTGGTGAAAGGGCATGTCGTTTATGAAAAGACGTCATGTGCAATCGAAAACGGCACGTATGTCATTTACGTCAAGCGCTCAACAGAAGAGCAAGCTGTCGACTATGCGGAGGCTGTGTCTACACGCTGGGGCAGCATCCAGATCGAAATGCGTGAATATCAAGAAAATGCAAGCGTTTATCCGCTCGTACACTCGTTTTATTTCAAGGACGATGACGATGCTCTCTTGCATTTGCAAAGCGACTACTTGTATGTGAATGGACGCGAATGGGAGAAGACATCGGCCGAGGTGGATGAAGATCGGCAGGTTTATGTTTACTACGCGAAGCCAGTGTAGGAGGAAGAAAATGGCACAAACGAAATCGAAGAAAGTAGTCGGTCTGTTCGTCGCAGCTGCACTTGCAGTCAGCGGTTGTTCTTCCGGGGACGACTATGATGATGATTGCTACGATAACGACAATGACGGCTATTGTGACGATAGCAGCAGTGGGGGTTCGAGCTCTACTTACAGGTCTTACAAGAGCAAATCCGGAGTATCGAGTGGGATAAGCACGAGCAGCTCCAAGGGCGGTATCGGCAGCTCGGGCTATTCCAGCTCCGGGTGAGGTGAGGGAAGTGGAAGACCATAACCGACGAGAACGTGAGGCGCTGTACGGCCCGATGCGGGAAGAGGGCGTATTTTCCTGGGATTGGATGTATGGCGAGGAGTATGCGCTCTATGATATCCACCTGATCTCTCCCGCTTTTCGAGAAGAAATCGCGATGGCAACCGAGCGGCTTGGGCAAATCTTTACCAAGGTCGTTCCCGTATTGCAGCGTGCAGAGGACTCCCTGTTGTTAGAACTAGGAGTGCCAAAGCAGGCATTACAGGCAGTCAGGATCGTCGTTTCCCAAACGGTGCCGACTGTGATTGGACGCTTTGATTTTGCCCAGACGACAGAAGGACTGAAGATGCTCGAGTGCAACAGCGATACCCCTACCGGAATCGTCGAGGCTTTTTATGTGAACGGCCGTGCTTGTCGCCATTTCCTGCGCGAGGACCCGAATGAAGGGATGGAGCGGCAGTTGCGTTCAGCATTCAGTAAGGTGTTCGACGCCTATCGGGCGCAAGGCTATCATACGGAGTCTATCTGGTTTAGCTCGCTCGACTGGCATGAGGAAGACAAGGGAACGACGTTGTACTTACTGGACCAATCAGGTCTGCCTGCCCGGTTTGCTGCTTTGGAGCATTTGCGTGTTTGGCAAGATCGTCTCTATGTAAAGGAGAATGAGGAGCTATTGCCAGTCGATGTGCTGTACCGCCTGCATGCTTTGGAAAAACTGGCGGTAGAACAGGATGAAGATGGTTATCCGACTGGTGAGCATGTGCTCTCGCTGATTGCCCGCAAAAAGCTGGCCATTATTAATCCTCCTTCTGCGTTTCTCATTCAGACGAAGGCTTTGCAGGCGCTCATCTGGAACTTGCATGAGGCGAATGAGTTTTTCACCGAAGAAGAGCACGCGATCATCGAAGCTTACATGCTGCCGACTTATTTTGAAAATCGGTTTGCAGGCAGGGAGGACTACGTCACGAAGCCGATTTTTGGGCGGGAAGGTGGCGGTGTCATGCTGTTTGCATCAGATGGTACGCTGCAAGAGAAGGATCAGGAAGAGTTTTACTGGGAGCAGCCGATGATTTATCAGAAACGGGTGGAGCTTCCAGAGATAACGGTTCAGACGATGAAGGGAGCATATGCTGGACGGCTGCTCTGGGGGTCCTTTTGGATCGGTACAGAGGCATCGGCCATTGTAGCTCGTGTCGGGGGACCGATAACAAACAACCTATCCTATTATTTGCCGGTCGGCATAGACAAGTAGTGAAAGGAGAGGACAACGTACATGTTGGGACAATTGGATTACGTAGTAAACTTTTTAGCGTATTTGGCAGTGACCATTCCCATATTGGCTGTAGGGATTTTTGTGTTTACGATTACGACTCCTTACAAGGAGTTTGATCTGATCAAGCAGGGAGCACAGACTGATGATCCGAAGAAAATGGCAGCGGCAAAAGCAGCCTCGCACGATTTGGGAGGGAAAATCATCGGTTTGGCAATCGTCCTCGCTTCGGCTGTATACCACTCGGTTAACTTGTGGGATTTGGTCATCTGGGGTATTGTAGGAATGGTATTTCAAGTCATCGTTTTTTATTTGTTCGAATGGATCACACCATTCAAAGTCGTGTCTGAAATTCCGAACGGAAACGTATCCGTCGGTATTTTCGCTTCGCGGTTGAGTATTGCCGCGGGCTTGTTGATGGCTGCGCTGATCAGTTACTAAGCATGGAAAGAGGCGTTCACCTTCGAAGTATGGTGCTCATGTAGGTTCTCTACATTTGGCTCCTCCCGCTTCAGGTTCCCGCCTCTTTTTCGATGCGGAACCGATCCTATTTTGAATAGGCACTTATGAGCACAGGGAGGAGTCTTTTTGTTCTGGCGCGTCATGTATGAGATTTTTATCATTATGCTAGTGATTACGTATGCGATCCTGTTGTTCGCAGACTTCTCTAACCATCCTCTCTTGACGGATGAACTGATGGACAAGGTAGATACTTGGCTGATCATCATGCTGATTGTTGAGTATTTGGTCCGGCTATGGAGGGCGGAAGACAAGCGGAAATTCGTCTTGGCCAACTGGTTCGATCTGATTGCAATGATTCCATTGGACTCTTATTTGTATTTAGCCAGAATCATGCGCGTGCTTCGGCTGGTGCGCATCGTGCGCGCTTCGCCGTTTTTGTTGGGAATCATTCGTTCAGGTCCGATGCGTCAAGTATTTGGTGTCGTCACGATTATCATGCTGTGGAGCTCGACTGCAATTTATTTGCTGGAATACGGTGTAAACGAGAATATCAAAAGCTTCCCTGATGCGTTGTGGTGGTCGATTGTGACAACTACGACAGTCGGCTACGGTGATATTTCGCCTGTGACCTCAGGTGGAAGAATCATGGCGGCGATCTTGATGATAACAGGGATCGGAATGCTGGGAGCCTTGACGGCAAACTTTGCTACGCATTGGACAGAGACACATGAAAGCAAAAGCCCAGATGAGAAAGATCGCTTGACCGAAGAGATCAAAAAACAGACGATCACAAATATCCGACAGATCGAAAACTTGACCGAGCGCGAGTATGAGACGCTCAAAGAAAGTATGGATTTGCTGTATCGTCGAACGAGGAAAAAGAGTGAGGAATAAGGGGAGTCAACTAGCTGTCAGGCATCAGGCCTGGCAGCTTTTTTTACTCACTTTGAATCACTTTCATAATGTTCACAAAAGCTGCGTAGGAAGAAGTTCATTTCCAGTCCAAGCGCCTCTGGAGCCCGACTAAGCTTTGAAATGAATGGCGGGGAATTTCAGCTTCACCTATGGAATCCTTCTTCGAAACGTCTACGTTTGAAGCGCTCCCGCCATTCATTTCAAAGCGGACAGTCAATCCCCCTAGCGGGGCGTAGGCCGAAGCGTAGACTGGAAATGAACTTCTTCCCCCCACAACAGCAACTCCCCAAACCACTATGTTCAAGTGAAATATGATTTTGTTATTGACGAGGCAATCCATCCCAATTATAATTCCGAGTAAACATATATGAATTACAAAAATAAGGTTGGATAAAGGGGTTATCCGATGGCGAAAATAGCGGTTTTGGTAATTGCTCACGGTTCACCCGATCCTGACTGGTTAGCGTTGGTGGAATCAGCCGTATGGCAGTGCCGCACTGATTTGCCAATTCGGGTAGCTTACTTGGGAGGAGTGGAAGGACGAAGCATCAGCGACGAAGTGAATCGTCTGGAAGCATCAGGAGCGACAACAATTGTCGTCGTTCCCCTATTCGCCACGGCAGGAAGCAATCACGTAGGGGAAATCCGGGCGATGCTTGGACTAGACCCGTGGCCTACAGGAGAGACAGACCTGATTCGCGTTCCGGTTCAGGCAAGAACTCTCTGGTGCCCGCCATTGGAGGATCACGGAAACGTCGAGCAGATCGTGGCAGAGCGAATCGCAAGTCTATCGCGCGTGCCTAGTCGGGAGGCTTTGTTGCTCGTCGGGCACGGCAGTGACTTGCCTGGATGTCATGAGCGTTGGGAAAAGCTGCTCTTGCGTCTGACATTCCGCTTGCAAAACCGCTATGCATTTGCGGCTGCCGGATATGCGACACTGAGGCCCGATACACTGTACGAACAAGCCTGTTCACTGGCACAAAAAGGGGATGTCCTCGTGCTTCCTCTGTTCGTCAGTCAGGGCTACTTCACGCGACAAGCAATCCCGAAACGGCTCGCGGGCTTGGCTTATCGCTATGAGGGTAGTGCGTACTTGCCCCATCCACTGATTGCGGACTGGATGAGCCAATCGATTCGAATGGCATTGGTAACGGACATCTTTACACAAAGGAGCATGTACGAGCATGGCAGAGAGAAAGCAGTGGAAGTGAGCTGCTGATCATCCCTCAACAAAATGGAGTTTACGAAGCTGGAAAAAGACGGACTGGATGTCATCGAAACGATCGTAAACACCTATTCAAAAGAAGGGTTTGCATCGATTGAATCTTCTGACATGGATCGGTTTAAATGGGCGGGCGTCTATCAGCAGCGGCCAAAGGACGGACACTTCATGATGCGTGTGCGCATACCTGGAGGCATTTTGAACAGTGAACAAGCGCGGGTGCTTGCCAACATCGCAGAAGATTATGGCCGTGATCGGTGGATGTGACCACGCGTCAGGCTGTGCAATTTCACTGGCTCACGGTAGAATCACTCGCTGACATTTTTGATCGGCTCGCATCAGTCGGACTCTCCTCTTTTGAAGCATGTGGAGACTGCCCGCGGCAAATCATGGGGAACCCACTGGCAGGAATTGATCCGTATGAAGTGCTGGATACCCGTCCTATCGTAGCCGAGTTAGAACAATTTTTCTTGCTCAATCGCGACTTCTCCAATCTGCCACGCAAGTACAAAATATCGGTTTCTGCCAACATCCATAACGCCGCGCATGCGCAAATCAACGACCTAGCTTTCACTCCGGCCCAAAAAGTCATAGCTGGCGAAGAAGTGCTCGGCTTTCATGTATGGGTAGGTGGCGGCTTGTCAGCGAAGCCATACTTGGCGAAGCAACTGGATGTGTTCGTGCGACCAGAGGAGGTCGTCAAAGTAGCGGCAGGAGTTACGACGCTGTTCCGCGATTTCGGCTACCGTCAAAAACGTACGCATGCACGTCTTAAGTTCTTGGTCGCCGACTGGGGACCGGAAAAGTTCAAGGAGCAATTACTGGCGCTGGTGGGCGAGATTGAGCCGCGTGGTATCGATTTAACCGCGGGATGGAATGGCGGATATTTTTATGGCATTCACGAGCAGCGCCAAGCAGGACGATACTACGCAGGCTTGTCTGTTCCTGTGGGGCGGATGAATGCAGGGGAGCTAAATGAGCTTGCCCGTCTGGCTGACGAATATGGCGATGGGACGATTGGCACCTGTAACACACAAAATGTCCTGATACGCAACATTCCCGAAGCGAAGGTAGCAGCTTTCCGCCATGAGCCGATGATTGTGAACCGTTTCAAATTGCAGCCCACTACGTTTGTCGGGTATGCCGTATCGTGCACAGGTACGGAATTTTGCAATCTGGCAATCGTGGAGACCAAGGAGCGGATGCGTTCGCTGGCTCAATATTTGGATGATACGGTTGTTCTCGAAACACCGCTGCGCATTCATATGATTGGTTGCCCGAATTCCTGCGGTCAGCGCCAAATTGCGGATATCGGCCTGCAAGGTGCATTGGTCAAGACACCGAACGGGATGATTGAGGTATTTGACATCTACGTAGGTGGGACACTGGTGGAACCACAATTCAACCGCAAGCTCAACGCGCGGATTACTGTGGACAGACTCGGTCCCTTCCTTGCCCAATTGATCACACTGTACAAGGCGGATCGTCAGGAAGGAGAACCATACTGGCGCTACGTGGAGCGGGTAGGACTTTCCCATATCCAAGCACAGGTAGACTCCATCCTGCAACCAACGTAATACTCGTGCGGGTAGGGCTAGATTAAGGGAGGAATTCATGGCAGAGGAACATGCAGAGAGCTACCTCTATAAGCTGGAAGCCGTGCTAGAGGAAGGGCGGTTACTGACAGTTGTGGTGGTCGCCCAAACGGATGAGCGAGCCTTCTCTTCCGCCGAGAACAATCTTTTGCGACATACGATAGCCTCACCTCGTATCAGAGAGCTGAGCTTGGTGGAAAAGAAGCCGCTCGGACGTCAAGGAGTCGGGTTCGTAGTGGAAACCTCTACGTTTGCTTAAAACGGCCAAGACTCTTCCTGTGAAGGAACAATGCAGCAAGGAGGACGGATTCGCAATGAACACAGGCAGAGTCGTTTTTGTTGGAGCAGGGCCTGGTGACCCAAAGCTGCTGACGATTCGCGGCATGGAGTCGCTTCGTCTTGCGGATGTGATTGTGTACGATCGCCTAGCAAGCCCGCAGCTTCTCTCGTACGCAAAAAAGGGAGCCACCCTCATCTATTGCGGGAAAGAGGCCGATCATCATACATTGCCACAAGAAGAGATCAACCTTCTGCTCATCAGGGAAGCCCAAAAAGGGAAATACGTCGTTCGTCTGAAAGGCGGCGATCCGAGCATGTTCGGGCGGGTAGGAGAGGAAGCGCAGATGTGCCGCGACTATTCTATTCCGTTTGAGATCGTCCCAGGAATTACTTCCGGGATGGCGGCTCCGCTCTACGCAGGTATTCCGCTGACGCATCGTGACTACAACGCTTCCGTCGCTTTTGTCACCGGTCACCTGTGTGAAAAAAATGCAGGAAAGGAGCCGGACTGGGCAGCCCTCGCCTCGATGGAAACGTTGGTCATCTACATGGGTGTGAAAAATCTGCCTCGCATCAGGGAACGACTTCTTGTGCATGGAAAAGACGCCCAAACGCCCGTTGCTCTCGTGCGCTGGGGGACGGTGCGTGAGCAGGAGACGTTGATCGGCAAGCTTGGGACGATAGATAAGGAAGTTGAGCAGGCTCGTTTTGCCGCACCCGCCATCATTATCATAGGTGAGGTCGTCCGTCTACGGGAATCGCTGAACTGGTATGAATCACGCCCCTTGTTCGGAAAACGGGTAGCCGTTGCAAGAAGAGCAAGCGATGAAGGAAATAGCGAACTCGTGATTGCCTTGGAGCAGTTGGGCGCCGAAGTCATGCCGATTCCTTTGATCGAGCAGTGCACGTTTGACACACCATTGACGGAGCTTGCCACTTATCGTTGGCTCGTGTTCGAGGATGAGCAGCAAGTATCCTTTTTTACTTCTGCCTTGCGACAACAGCGATATGATGTACGGCGCTTGACGAGCAAGCTGGCTGTTTGTGGACAACGGGCTTCTGAGGCTTTCGAGAAACAGGGGATTTATCCGGACTTGATGCTGGATGAAAATACATCTCTACTGGCACTCCCCGACCTGCTTGCCTTGGAAAAAGAAGAGCAGGTGCTTTACGCAGGGGAGCGGAAGCCGCAAAAAATCACGATGGACCACGGCAACGTGATTCACGTAATCCAAGCGGGCACGCTCGTATGGGATGGGAAGGACCTTAGTGCGAAAAAGGAGGGATGGTCATTTGACTGGCTTGCGACGGATGATGTCCATACGCTGTCAGCGCTGGCGCAATTCGCTGGCGATGCCTGGTCAAAGACACCGATCGTATGTGTCGGAAAGGAAACAGCAGTTGCAGCGAGAGAAATGGGCTGGCAATCCGTGAGCAGTCTTAAAGATCACACGATCAATATAAACGAGCTGAAGGATGATCGAACGCTGAATGATCAAGGAGGGGGCACATGAGCCAACTGAATTATGCGTCAGCGACAGAGGAACAACTCGCTTCCATCAATAATCGTCTCGCAAAGGGTGACACCATAGACGTAATCAAATGGGCATATAAGACGTTTTCGGATGATTTGATTTATTCGTGTAGCTTTGGGGCCGAAGCCATGGTGCTGCTCGATATGATCAGCGATGTGAAAAAGGATGCCAAGGTCACTTTTTTGGATACCAATCTCCACTTTTTCGAGACGTACAGCTTGATTGAGCGGGTGAGCGCGAGGTATCCCGCGCTGAGGATAACGGTCAAGCAGCCGGACATCACGCTGGCCCAGCAGGCAGACCTCCATGGCGAAGAATTGTGGAGTAGGCAGCCGGATATGTGCTGCCATATCCGCAAGGTACAGCCGATGGAAGATGTGCTGACCGGAGCGGTTGCATGGATGTCAGGTCTACGCAGAGAGCAGTCTGCCACGAGAGCGAATGTCGGGTTTATCAACCGCGATGAAAAATTCCAGTCGCTAAAAATTTGCCCGCTCATCCATTGGAAGTCGGAAGAAGTGTGGCAGTACATCCGGGCATTTGAATTGCCGTACAATCCCCTTCACGACCAGAGCTATCCGAGCATCGGCTGCGCTCCTTGTACACGTCCTGTAAAAGAGGGCGAGGATTCGAGGGCAGGGCGCTGGGCGCAAGCAGGGAAAACGGAATGTGGCCTGCATCTCGCAAGGTAACGAGTAAGAGAAGAACAAACCAAGGATAGGAGGGGCTTTTGTATGAGTGGGAAACCTCACGGGGGAGAGCTGGTAAACCGTTTTGATCCACAGGCAGACCTGTCGGTGACTACGCATGAAGTGGAGATAGATGCATTTGCACTCGCAGATCTGGAGTTAATCGGGATTGGGGGCTATAGTCCGCTTACCGGATTTTTGAATCGGGAGGATTATATATCCGTCGTTGAGCAGATGCGGCTGGCAGATGGTACCGTTTGGAGCATTCCAATTACACTTCCGGTCTCGACCACTGTCGCAGGAGCCTTGCAGATCAAAGACAAGGTGCGGTTGAGCCATCAGGGCTCGGTCTACGGCATTCTTGAAATCACAGATATTTATTCACCTGACAAGGAGAGAGAAGCCCGCCTCGTTTATGGCACCGACGATACGAATCATCCCGGGGTGAAAAAGCTGCTGGAGCGTCCTGCTGTTTATTTGGCTGGCCCGATTACGCTGGTAAAGCGCACCGAAAAAGGGCGTTTTGCCAGCTATCACTTCGATCCGGCACAAACGAGAGAAAGATTTGCCGAGAAGGGCTGGAAAACGATTGTCGGCTTCCAGACACGCAACCCAGTCCACCGCGCACATGAATACATCCAGAAGTCAGCTCTCGAAATCGTCGATGGTCTGTTTTTGAATCCTCTTGTGGGCGAAACGAAGGCAGATGACATCCCTGCTGATGTGCGGATGAACAGCTATCAGGTATTACTGGAAAAATACTATCCGGCTACACGGGTAGAGTTGGCTGTTTTCCCGGCTGCCATGCGTTATGCGGGACCACGGGAAGCAATTTTTCATGCTTTGGTGAGGAAAAATTACGGCTGCACACATTTTATTGTAGGTCGGGACCACGCTGGTGTTGGCAACTACTACGGGACGTACGATGCTCAGCATATTTTCCGCCAATTCCAGCCGGAGGAGCTAGGGATTACGCCATTATTTTTCGAGAACAGCTTTTATTGCAAGACCTGCGGAAACATGGCCTCTACCAAAACGTGTCCTCATGATAGCGAGCATCATGTTGCGCTGTCCGGGACGAAGGTGAGGGAAATGCTATCGCGCGGAGAGGCTCCGCCACCTGAATTTAGCCGTCCTGAAGTTGCTCGGGTATTGATCGAAGGGCTGCGACCCGTGTCCGTTTAATCGGCGAGAAGAAAGCAGTGGAAGAGAGGAGAGAGACGATGAGTAGAGAGGGCACCGCGAATATCGTATGGCATCCGACGACGGTAACTAAACAAGACCGTCAAAAGCGTGCAGGCCACAAAAGCTGTGTCTTATGGTTTACGGGGCTGTCAGGTGCTGGAAAATCGTCGTTGGCCAATGCAGTCGAACACGAACTGCATCAGAGAGGGCTAGCCAGTTACGTACTGGATGGTGACAATATACGCCACGGCTTGAACCGCGGATTGGGGTTTGGGGCAGAGGACAGACAAGAGAATATTCGCCGAATTGGCGAGGTCGCGAAGCTATTCGTAGACGCAGGCGTGATTACCTTGACCGCGTTTATCTCTCCGTATCGGGAAGACCGGGAGCTTGCGCGTAATCTGGTAGAGGCGGGAGAATTCATCGAGATATATGTAAAATGTTCATTGGATGAGTGTGAGCGCCGGGATGTGAAGGGACTGTACCGAAAAGCGAGAAGTGGAGAGATTGGTCAGTTTACGGGGATTTCAGCACCGTATGAAGAGCCTCTTCAAGCGGAGTTGGTCATTGAGAGCGACAAGCAGACGATTGAGGAATCTGTCCAGATTGTCCTTACATACCTGGAAAAGCACAAGATTCTCTAGTTTTATGGATAGGTAAAAAAGCACGACGCGAGAGGCGCCGTGCTTTTCTTCGTGAGGAAAAATATTACTTCGTAGTGGTCGCTGGTTCAACAGCTTCCAGATCCTCAGTCATTTCTAGCATCCATTTTTGTTGATCAACCATGCTTTCAGCGATTGGACGAACAAAGCCTTTGTCGCTAAAGCTGTTGATTGCTTTTTCGTCTTTCACCAGCTGTTCTACAGTCAGACCAGCATCTTTTGCTGGTGCATTGAACTTGGTTGCTTTTCCGAAGTTGTATGCATATTGATCAGCAGACAGACCGATTGTTACAGGTTGCTTCATTTCTGGCGCTTGGAAAGTTACGCTCAGATCGCTTGTTTGTTTTACAGGCATTTTGTTGCTGTCGATGTAGAAGTCGAGGTTCCAAGCGAGCTTGTGGAAGCCTTCTTTTTTCATTTCTTCTACGATTTTTTCAGGTGTGTATGCTTTACCTGTTTCATCCAGCCATTTTTTCGCTTCAGCCATGCCTTCGTTTACCATTGCTTCCGCATTTGCGCGCTTCTCAGCTTCTGTGGTTTTCTTGCCCATTTCTGGATACAGATCTTCTGTCATGGAAGTGGTCAGTACCATCATATCGATCGCAAAATCTTTTACTTCTTTGCTAGCTACTGCATCGTTAGCTGTGAAGAAGAACATTTTTACCAATTCTTTTGCGTCGATTTTTACAGTTACATGAGTTGCTTCTACTTTATTACCGTTTGGCAATGTAACGGATTGTTTGCCATGGTTTTTCGCGTCTGCCAATGTATAGCCATATTTACTTACATACTTTTTCACAAAGTTGAAAGTAAGGTCGTTCATTTTGTCTTGGTATTCTTTCAGCTTCGCAGCGTTAGCAGCATCGGAGCCGCCAAACTCAGCCATGAAAGGATTGGATGCGTTCGAATCGATTACCAAGTACTTGCTGTCCAGTGGAGACTTCACGTAGACTTTATCTTCGTCAACGATCGTTTCAACAGATGCTTTTTTGTCACCTGTCCAGAGCTTGTTGTCGCGCAGGAGCTTGTCGTCTTTTACTTCTACTTCAAACTTCACAGTGTCCAGATCCAGCTGGGAGCCTTTTACTGTTACGCCTGCTTTCAAAGCGGACAACAATGCTTGCCCTTCTTTGTCAACCGGTTCTCCGAATGCTTCAGGCAATTTCTCAACGTCGCCTGTCAGCTTCAAAGTGCCTTCAAAATCATAGTTAGGCTTGTCAATTGTCGCTACGATAGAATCACGCACCAGGGATGCCTCTCCTGCACAACCAGTCAGCAGTACTGTACCTGCTACCAGAAGGGCGCTACCTTTTTTCCACATGATGTGTTCCTCCCCTATGTATATTATTTTTTATTCCCCCTTTGTTCTACGCACAAATAGAGAAAAGGTTTCGCAAAAACGGAAAAAAATCACAATCCGGCTAATTCTGCCTCATTTTCGTGGTAAAATGAAGGGGAGAAGATGGTTAGTGAAGAAAGGGCGTTGCAACATGTGGTCGTGGCTTCAAAAGCTGATGAACTTTTTTCAGGGAGAAAGAGAAGAAGAAATAGAGGAAGAAGGCCGTCCAGCAGGTACCGGTAACCAAGCGGGTAATCCCGTTCCCCGTCAGCCTCAGCCTCAGGCGAGAACAAAAAGCATATACCCAAAAGAACGGGTAGACACTCGAGATATAGAAGACAATGTGCGTCAAAGAAGAGAGCGTCAATTTCGTTTTCCAGTTGTCCCGGATGACTATTTGGAGAAGAAGCGCAATCGTAGCGAGAATCCTGCCGAATCGAATGATCGCAGTCGCCAGCAGGCACCTCGTGAGCGATTCGAGCCCAAACGTGAAACGGTGCGGCCAGCAAATGATCGCGTGATGGAAACAAAGACAGAGCCCGTTTTTGAGAAAAAGAAGCCTGAGCTTGTTAAAAACAACATCGAGATACCGCAGCGTCCAAATCGTGCGCCGCAAAAAGAAACGGAAAAAGTAACGAGACCCGTTTTTTCTACAGAAGAAAAGCGTGCCTACCAGCCGTCTGAAATCGTTTCTCCTGTTTATGGGAAAATAACCCCGGCGACACGCGAGGCAGAGCATCGGATTCATACGACTGCGGGAATCATTTATCCGCGTCAGGAGCAAGAAGAGCATTTGCAGCAGATGAAGCAGTGGGAACAAGAGATCAGCGAGCGATATTTTCCAGAGGAGCAAGAGTCTGCTTCCTTTGAGCAAAATGAACCGCAGCATGTTGTTGGTGTTGTTGCGAATGATTCTGTACATAACGAAGGAGAAAATACTGTTGCAAAGACTGTCGTGGCAGAAGCTCTTGACTCAGAACGAGAGGTTGCTGTTTCCGTACAAGTGGAAGAGACAGTCGTAGAAGAAAAAACGCTGGTGGATACGGAGCCAAAAGCCGAAGAGACGGTGGCTGAAGTGCATGAGAATGAAGAGCCACAAATAGAAGTGAGCGAACTCGCAGAACCAATGGCGAGCGTGGATGCGGAAGAAGAGGTATCGGAGTCTCAAACGTCGGAAGAGCGACTAGCCCATGAGGAAGCCGAGCATAAACTGATTCCTACACCTAGTGAGGTTGTGCAGGTGGAGAGCGAGAATGATGGCGATGATGTCGAAGAGCCTGCCTATGCATCATCTATCAGCCGTTTGCTAGAGAGAGCAGAAATAGATTCACCACAGGAGCTCAGTTCAGAAGGAGTTGGTTCAAGTTTCGAAGATAAGCCTGAGCACACAGAACCAGCAGAACTAAGTGAGCCTGAATCTATTGCTCAACCAATTGTGGAATCCGTTGTGGAACCGATTGAAGAACCAGTTGCAGAAACCGTACCACTCCCTGTTTCATCCGCTACACAGTCCGTGAACTTGTCTCAGGCATCCAAGTCGATACAGCCTGCGTCAGCTCCGGTAAAAGACTCGTCCAATGAAGCGGACCAAGGAGCAGAGTCCGCACAGCCGCCATACGCCTTGCCGGATTTGGGACTGCTGAATCCAAGCCCACCGGTCAGTGATGACGACGATGAGCATACGCAAATTCAAAAGCTATTATTGGAAGAGACACTCGTGAATTTCAATGTCAGCGCTCAAGTAGTAGGGATTGTCAAAGGTCCATCCGTGACACGCTTTGAGTTGCAACCGGCTCCGGGCGTAAAAGTGAACAAGATTACGGGATTGGTTGACGATATCAAGCTGAATTTGGCTGCCAAAGATATTCGTATCGAGGCACCGATTCCAGGACGCAATGCCATCGGAATCGAAGTCCCAAATATGTCCAGCCAACCTGTATTAATCGAGAAGATTATCAGTTCAGACAAGTTTCAGGAGCATTCCTCTCCGTTAGCAGTTGCACTTGGTATGGACATCGGCGGAGAGCCGATTATTGCGGATATTAAAAAGATGCCGCACGGTTTGATTGCCGGCTCGACAGGCTCGGGTAAAAGTGTCTGCATCAACTCGATCATCGTCAGTCTGCTGTACAAAGCGACTCCTGAGCAGGTGCGATTGCTCTTGATCGACCCGAAAATGGTAGAGCTCGCCCCTTATAATCATTTGCCGCATCTGGTTACGCCTGTTGTGACAGAGGCCAAGCAGGCAACGGCATCTCTCAAGTGGGCCGTGGAAGAAATGGAGAAGCGCTATGCGTTGTTCGTAGATGCGGGTGTTCGCGATATTGACCGCTACAATCAGACGACAGATGATCAACTGCCTTATATCGTGATCGTCATCGATGAGTTGGCTGACCTGATGATGGTTTCGCCGCAGGATGTGGAGGATTGCATTATCCGTATCGCTCAGAAGGCACGTGCTTGCGGTATTCATTTGCTTTTGGCGACACAGCGCCCATCCGTGGATGTCATTACCGGAAACATCAAGGCAAACGTACCGACTCGTCTTGCTTTCGCCGTGTTCTCCCAAGTTGATTCGCGTACGATTCTCGATCAATCTGGGGCAGAGCGACTGTTGGGTAGAGGGGACATGCTGTTCCTTGAGAGCGGTACGACTCCGGTTCGTCTGCAAGGGAACTTTGTCTCGGATGACGAGATCGAGCGAATCACGCACATGATCAAAAAGCAAAGAAAGCCTGCGTACATTTTCAGCAAAGAAGATTTGGAGCAGCAGGTTGCATCGTTTGACAGCGGAGATGATCCGTTGTATCAGGAAGCCCTCGTGTTCGTGGCTGAGCAGGGCCAAGCTTCTGCATCTGGATTGCAACGCCGTTTCCGCGTCGGATATAACCGTGCTGCCCGTCTCATTGAAATGATGGAGGCAGATGGGTACGTCGCAGGACAAAGCGGCGGTAAGGCTCGCGCCGTCCTTATTTCCAAGGAGGACGCTCAAGCCGTAGTAGAGGGATCGACACTCCTGTAAAAAATGAGGGTCTTGCATGGAGCAAGGCCCTTTCTATACGGATGAGTTGCCTAAATATTCAGTAAGGTAGTATGCTATAAGATAGATGTGAGATGGAAAGGATCGATGACGATGAATCCGCTGGCGAAAAAGTATCAGGAAATTGACGACAAAATTGTCTTGTTCAATGAAGAGTATTATTTGAGCGTGGAGAAAATCGACATTACCGCACTGACGCTGGAAATAAGGGAGTCGCTCTTTAACCAGCTGTACGATTTCGACAGTCCGGACATGGAACTAGAGATCGATGTCTCTGAGGAAGACAAGGGCGTTTGGTACCTGCAATTGCTCGTACCACATGTATTGACACTGCCTGAAGCTGCCAAAAGACGTATCGAAAATGGAACCAATCAACTCACCAAGCATTTGAGTGAGCAGGCAGATGGGCTAGTAAGAATGCAATTGCTTGGGGAAGAAATTTATACTTATGTGAAACGGTACAATCCGGATTTGGAGCGTATTGCCTAATAACAAACATCCATCTATCCCACAACGAGGGGCCAGATGGATGTTTTTCATTCCCCTTAGCTTTTGGCCGTTTTGGTCACTAACCAGGTGCAGGCAGTCTTATTTGTCGTAGTCGCAATCCATTCACAGGGTTGATTGTTTACAGGAGTGATCAAGCGCAGAGTATCGCCTTTGATACCACCATATTTGACGGAGGCGCTGGGGGCTGTCGCGACATACACAACACGTTCGTTGATGGAAACAATTGGGGTAAAGGAAGAATTTTCGGATTTGTAGCCGCTAGTGAGGGAAACAGGAACAGGGAGGTTTTTCATGGAGAGGGTTATTTTATCCGAAGACTTGTGATAAAACATTTTTCCAGTAACCTGGCTGAAGTCGCCACCATCCACGGTGACTACCAATGGGTACGTTCCGGTGCCGTAGAGCATGATGGCGTGATCGGACCCGGAGTAACGGTTGTTTATGAGGGAGACATTTCCGCAGCGATTCAACGAAATGTTTTGGGTCAGTCGAGGATCAAACGAACAGTTTCTCACGGTAACTTGTCTCTCGGCGAGCACTTCCCATGGCTCCAAGCTCAAGGCGTAGCCGCCGATGGAAGTCGCTGTATCATTGGCCTCGAAGCTACAGCCATCAAATACAAGTCCTACATCTGAATAATCCACGGTGAGACCAGTACCAACTGTATTGGTGCTTCCTTGTGCGGTCGTATGCAATACCCAGCGACAATTGCTGAACGTCATGTTTTTCATAAAGTTCACCCGATTTTTCTGTTCGGGTGCCGTATAAAATACCGAGGAGCTGATACAGCCTGTCATGCCAGTGAGACTGAAGCTAGCGAGCGAAACAAGATGACTACCTTGCACGACCATTGGGGAGGACAAATCTCCTTCCAAGTCGAGCTGTTGACGGCAAGAGATATTGGTCAGGTTTACGAACATGGGTGTGGCTCCGTCGTACCCTTGATTGAGCTCGACCTCAAAACGATCACACGCTACGTTCGCTGCATTCAGCCGCTCTAGGCCACCCGTCACCGTAATATCTGAGCGTGTACGCTTGCGGTTGTCGCTGTAAAAATCGGTAATTTGCACAGTGCGGACATAGCAGTTTTTTTCCCCGGCAAAGTAAAAATGGTCGGCGACTCCATCCGTACACCATACTTGTTGTAGTGCTACGTAATTGAGATAGCTGCTAGGACCGCCACCACGAATGTAGAAATCGGTGCTATGCTCGTAATCGTAAGGGTCGGGTGGCAGCGGGTTTGCTCTCGCATTGGAATCGATCTTCAGGTTGGCGACCACAAAAGAATCAGCATCCCCACCCGCGGACGTAATCGAGAACAGCCAGCGCCAATCTGCGGCAGTTGAATTCGCTTTCCTTTTTATTACGGAAAAAGGACCGATTCCCTGCATCACTAGGCTTTTTCCTGCTCCTAGGATGACCTCCAGTCTGTTTGGCTCAATGATATAGGTGCCAGCAGGGAAAAATAATGGAATTTGTAGGTTAAGAGCAGCAGTTAATGCAGTCTGGATTGCTTGGGTATCGTCGGTCACTCCATCCCCCTTTGCTCCGTACGTTTTTACATCAATCCACATAAAAGCATTCCCCTCCAAAAAATGGGTAGACAAGATTGTCTTCTTTTCATTTCATTCAACCATTTCTCAAATGTTGACAACCATTTAGTAAAAAGGGCACGGACTCCATAAAAATGTGTTCCATAAACTTTGGGCAACGACTGGCATATTTGTCCTAGAACCTCCGTATTAATAAGCAAAGAGGTGGATAGTATGTCGATTTTGGTGACAGGTGCAGCTGGATTTATCGGTTTTCATGTAGCACGACGGCTTTTGGAACAAGGACAGACGGTGTGGGGGGTAGATAATTGCAATGAGTATTACGACCCAGTCTTGAAGAGTAACCGACTGGAAATCCTCCAAGCGTATCCATTATTTCGTTTTGTCAGAGCGGATATTGCAGATCAGAGCAAGATGGACGAGTTGTTCCGAGAAATGGAGCTGGAGACTGTCATTCACTTGGCCGCTCAGGCGGGTGTCAGGTACAGTCTGGAAAATCCTCATGCCTATACGACTTCCAATATCACCGGATTTCTAAACATTTTGGAAGGATGCCGACGGTCGAGGGTCAAGCATTTGCTCTACGCATCTTCTAGCTCCGTCTACGGAGGGAATACAAAGCTACCCTTTGCAGAGTACGATCCCGTAGATGAGCCGGTCAGCTTGTACGCAGCAACGAAAAAAGCCAATGAACTGATGGCCTATACCTATAGTCACTTATACGGCTTGCCTGCGACGGGACTGCGCTTCTTTACGGTATATGGGCCGTGGGGCCGACCCGATATGGCGCTCTATACGTTTACCAAGGCGATTTTGTCGGGAGAGCCTGTCCGTATCTTCAACTACGGCAACATGACAAGGGACTTTACGTATGTGGACGATATCGTCGAAGGGATGCTGCGACTGATGAATCGAATCCCCCAAAGGGAAGGGGATAAGGTGCCGCATGAGGTCTTCAACATCGGGAATCACCAGCCGATCGATTTACTTACGTTTCTCTCCATCTTGGAAGAGAAGCTGGGGAAAAAGGCTGTTCGCGACTATTTGCCCATCCAGCCGGGGGATGTTCCTGCTACCTATGCATCAGTAGAAGCTCTGTATGAGGCGACAGGCTTTCGCCCAAAAACACCAGTCGATGTGGGGATATCCCGCTTTGTAGACTGGTACGTCAGCTATTATG
This sequence comes from Brevibacillus schisleri, assembly GCF_055685845.1. Classification (NCBI taxonomy): domain Bacteria; kingdom Bacillati; phylum Bacillota; class Bacilli; order Caryophanales; family Paenibacillaceae; genus Brevibacillus; species Brevibacillus schisleri. Next base: position 4,845,049 of record NZ_JBVNDM010000001.1, on the reverse strand, counting down.
GTGTCGCCCATGCGTAAAAAAGTGGGAGTAGTCGGTCTTGGATATGTAGGACTGCCTGTCGCGATTGCTTTTGGCCAAGTGCTTCCAGTAGTGGGTTTTGACATTGACGAAAGACGCATACGCAGTCTGGAGAGCGGAATGGATGAAACCGGAGAGATGTCTACAGATGAGCTGATGCGAGCCAACATCACGTATACAGATGACCCCGCAAGTCTAGCAACGTGTGATTTTATCATCATAACGGTACCCACACCTGTCGATTCTGCGAAACGACCCGATATGCGCGCACTCATTCTCGCATCTGAAAGTGTTGGGCAATATCTGACTTCAGGGACCATCGTTGTCTATGAATCGACCGTGTATCCAGGGGCAACAGAAGAGATTTGTATTCCTGTATTGGAACAAGCGTCTGGAAAGCTGGCGGGAATTGATTTTTTCGTCGGCTACTCACCTGAACGAATTAATCCGGGGGATCGGGAACGGAGATTGTCCCAGATCGTCAAGGTCGTTTCAGGGCAAGATCGCCAGACGTGTGAAACGATTGCCGAGATGTATGGGCTGATAGTAGAGGCAGGTATTCATAAAGCGCCCTCGATTCAGGTGGCTGAGGCAGCCAAGGTGATTGAGAACACGCAACGCGACATCAACATCGCCTTGATCAATGAGCTCTCGATTATTTTTGATCGCTTGGGCATTTCTACGGCAGATGTGCTCCAAGCTGCTCGGACCAAGTGGAATTTCCTTCCGTTCTCTCCAGGACTCGTCGGTGGTCATTGTATTGGCGTCGATCCGTACTATTTGACATACAAAGCGGAGAGTGTTGGTTATCATCCACAGGTCATACTGGCTGGACGACGGATCAATGACGGAATGGGTAAGTTCGTCGCGACCTCACTCGTGAAACAAATGATCTGGCAAAATATTGCGATTCAAGGCTCGCGGATTACGATTATGGGCATCACCTTTAAAGAAAACGTGTCGGACATCCGCAATAGTCGGGTCATCGACATTATTCAGGAACTAAAGGAGTTCGGAGTAGAGGTCCAAGTGACAGATGAATTGGCTTGTCCAGAGCGGACGAGAGAGGAATACGGCATTCAATTGCGAGAGTGGGAAGACCTGCAGCCTGCCCACGGAATCGTATTGGCTGTACCTCATGAGCGATATCTGCACCTGGGATGGGAGGAGCTTGCAGGGCTCTTGTATCAGGGGCAAGGTGTCATCGCAGATGTGAAAAGCGTGCTCAATCGCGAAACATGCCCGGCAGAAATTAGCCTCTGGCGTTTATGATGACCATTTTTTGAATAACGATCACCTGGAGCGGATGAATATGAGCTACCGGAAGAGAAGATTCTGGTTAAGCTTATCGGATGCAGGAATTATCAGCTTGGCTGTCTGGTTGGCCTGCCTGGTTCGATTTGATTTTTCTTTCACGGAGATAAGCGACTATCAACCTATGTATTTGATGATTGGCCACGTACTGTTCGTCGTGACAGGCATGCACTTTGCTCAACTCTATCGACCTGTTTTTCGCTATGTCAGTGTTCGCGAACTGGTCTCGATCATTTTTGCCACGAGCTTTTCTGTTTTGGCTCTCTATCTGGTACTAAAAATGACGTACCTGCTTGGTTGGTCCGTCCGATTTCCCACCTCACTCTTTCTCATGACACTAGCCTTTGTTTTGCTCGGGATGACAGGCTCTCGGTTTGTATGGAAGTGGTGGTATGAAGGGCGGGAGAAAAGAACGCAGGATCGCAGGCGCACATTAATTATCGGAGCAGGTAGCGCAGGGGTGCTCGTAGCCAGAGAGATGAAAACCTCGCCTTTGTCGGAGCTGCGTCCAGTGGCTTTTATCGATGATGAGCCCAGTAAACAAAATCTGCGTGTGTACGGCCTGCCCGTTGTAGGGAATCGGGCTGACATTGCCCGTGTCGTTCAACGACTTTCCATCTCGGACATCGTGATTGCGATGCCATCTGCTTCCCGACAGACGATTAAGGAGATTTTTGATATTTGCAAAACAACGAGAGCGAGCGTCAAAATTTTGCCGCACGTAGCAGATATCATCAGCGGAAAAATCACGATGAACATGATACGGGATGTAGCGTTGGAAGATTTATTGGGAAGAGAGCCTGTTCAAGTCAATCTGGAAGAGATTACGGGGTACTTGCGGCAGCAAGTCGTACTCGTGACAGGAGCGGGCGGCTCGATTGGGTCTGAGCTTTGCAGACAAATAGCTAGATTTGGCCCAAGGAAACTGCTTCTCTTGGGGAACGAAGAGAACGGTATTTTTGAAATGGGCCTGGAGCTCTCGCGTTTGTTTCCTGAGCAGGAGACGGTCAGCTTGATTGCAGATATTCGTGACAGACAAAGAATTGCTTCGATTATGCATGAATATCGTCCCGCCGTTGTTTTTCATGCGGCAGCCCACAAGCATGTGCCGTTAATGGAGAACAACCCGTGTGAGGCATTAAAAAATAACATTCTGGGTACGAAAAATGTTGCGGAATGCGCGCTGGAAACCAGCGTCTCTCATTTCATCCTGATCTCGACGGACAAGGCAGTGAATCCAACCAGTGTGATGGGGGCAACGAAAAGAATTGCTGAGCTACTGATCCAGGGTTATAACCATTTCGGACTTACCCGGTTTGCGGCTGTTCGCTTTGGAAATGTCCTGGGGAGCAGGGGGAGTGTCGTTCCCGTTTTTCTCAATCAAATACGGGCAGGTGGACCGATTACCATTACGCATCCAGATATGGAGAGATTCTTTATGACCATTCCTGAGGCTGCCCAGCTTGTTATTCAGGCGGGAGCACTCGCTCAGGGAGGGGAAATATTCATTCTCGATATGGGGAAGCCGGTCAAGATTGTCGATATGGCCCTCGACCTGATTCGCTTGGCTGGCTTGGAGCCCGGGAAGGATATTCCGATCGTATTCACGGGAATTCGTTCGGGTGAGAAGCTGTACGAAGAAATTTTGACGGCGGAAGAAGGCTTGTCGTCTACTTGCCATAATCGCATCTTCATAGGGAAGCCGCTCGATTTTTCCTGGAATGAGCTCTTGGCAGGGATCGCCCGGTTGGAGCAAATTGCAGACAAGGGAGCGACGATGGAGGATAAACAATCCATCATCGAGATTTTGCAAGGGATCGTGCCAGGCTATCAATCCACTTCTTACGTGAAAGAAGAGTCTACGCCAGTCCCTTATCCAGTGGCGATCGGATGAGCGTCAGCAAATGGAAGGAAAGGATCGCCACGATCAAGTGGAAGCGGCTGCTAGCATGGGCGGGATTGATTTGTCTCATCAGCTTGAGTGGTTATGGTGTGTACGTCTATCTGTCGTTAAAAGAAACAGCCAACAAAATGTACCTCCCTGTCCGCACGCAGAAATCTGTCGAGATACCTGTAGCGACTGAACCAGCATCTGTGAGACAAACGTCGACCATGAATTCCGCAGAAGGAGCTACACCGCCTGCGGCTGAAGTGGAGAACTCCGCTATCTTGGCGAAAGAACCGATCACTCTACTGCTTCTTGGCGTTGATGAACGAGAGAATGACAAGGGGCGCTCAGATGTCATCCTCGTACTCTCCGTCAACCCGAAAACGAAATCCGCGCTCCTCATCAGTATACCGCGTGATACACGAACCGTTATCGCTCACAAAGGTACCCAGGATAAGATCAATCACGCCTATGCATTCGGCGGCGTGCAGCAGGCAGTAGACACCGTCGAGCAGTTTCTCCAATTACCCGTTGATTACGTGGTGACCGCGAATATGGAAGGGTTCGCAGGTGTGATCGATGCGCTGGGCGGAGTGGAGGTAAACAACAAGCTTGCCTTTACTTATGCCGATTACACCTTTCCTGTCGGTCCCATCCAGCTAGACGGGAAGCAAGCCTTGGTCTACGCTCGCATGCGCTACGAAGATCCGAGAGGCGACCTCGGGCGCAACGAAAGACAGCAGGAAATCATCAAAGCATTGCTGGACAAAGGGGTAACTCTTGCATCGCCTACTCGATTGAATGATGTCCTTACGACGATGGGGAAATACGTGAAAACGAACATGACCTTTGATGTGATGAAACAGCTTGCCCTAAGCTACAGTACGGCAGTTACCTCCGTCGAGACGATTCGTTTGGAAGGAAAGGGTCAAATGATCAATGGAATCTACTACTATATTGTCAGCCCGCAAGAGCGTAAGAGGTTGACCGAGAGTCTTTCAACTTTTCAAAAACAAATCGAACCTCCCGTACAACTGCCGAAAGAAGGAAGTGACAGCATAGCGGGGCAAAGGGGGAAGCAGGATGAATGAGGAGCTTAATCTTCGTGAAATACTCCTGATGTTGTTGAAGCGATGGAAGCTGATCCTTTTGATTACCTCTTTATGCACCATCGGAACAGCGCTCGTGAGCTTCTATTTACTAACACCGATTTATCAGGCTAAGACGGAAATATTAGTGAATCGCTCGCTGGATTCAACCGTAGAGAGCATGCTATCCGTCGCAGAAATTGATTCCAATCTGAAATTGATTGAGACCTATCGCGTCATTATTGAAAGTCCACGGGTGATGGAGCGCGTGCTCGAAGTGATCGGGGCGGGCTCTACGATGGAGGAGCTGCTGCTTCAAACAAAGGTAGAGCCAGTCAAGGACTCGCAGGTCATTTCCATTACGGTAGAAGATCCGGATCAGGGCAGAGCAGTGCTCATCGCTAATACAATCGCGACGACCTTTCAGGGAGAAGTCGTCAAAATGCTCAGCATGAACAACGTGCATATTTTGGCGGAAGCCCGAAACAATCCGGCGGCCATTCCAGTGAGTCCAAAGCCGATCCTCAATTCGGTGATCGCTTTTGTCCTCGGGTTGGCAACATCTATGGTCGTCGTCTTCTTACTCGTGCAGATGGATACCCGACTTCAATCGGAAAAAGAAGTGGAGGAGTTTTTAGGCTTACCTGTACTGGCAACGATTGCGGTGATTGATAAAAAAACGCGGAAGGCATTTCGCCAGCCCAAGGTGGAGGAAGTGAGGAATGAGTATGAGAAGGCAGAAGCCTGATGATCGTTACCAAAAGCTGATCGCCCATTGGGAGCCGCTGTCTCCGCTGGTAGAGGGCTACCGTACCCTTCGCTTAAACATTCAGTTTTCCATGGGCGACAAGCTGATGCAAACGATTTTAGTCACCAGTCCAGGGGCTTCTGAGGGAAAAACGATCACTGCTGCCAACCTGTCCTTGATGATGGCAAAGGATCACAAGAAAACGGTGCTGCTTGATTTTGACTTGCGCAATCCGCGGGTACATTTCACTTTTGATATGCCCAATCTGTACGGGATCAGTTCTTACTTTTCGGATATGTGCCAGATTCCCGATATCATCCAACCGTCTGGGGTGTCAGAGCTGTCGATCATTACGGCAGGGCCAATCCCGCATAATCCAGCGGAAATGCTCGGGACGCCACGGCTCTTGGAATTGATGGACTATCTGCGCCACAACTATGATTTTGTCATTGTCGACAGCCCGCCATTAATCGTAAGCGACGCAATGGTGCTGGCGAGGGAAATGGACGGCTGTGTCATGGTGGTGGATGCTAGCAAGACGAAGCGGGATTCTGCTGTCAAGGCGGTAGAGCAGTTAAAAGCAGCAGGAGCCAATCTGCTTGGTGTTGTTCTCAACAACAAAAAGGTAGGGAAGAGAGAAGGCTACTACGGATATGGGTACAACGCATAGCAGAAAGCGGGGCGTTTGTAGGCATGCATGCCCTCAAATTAGCTTGGCAACGACAATGGGGCCGTCTCAATAAAGATCGCGATGTTCACGAAGTGATTCGGGGCTCGGCCTTCACGTTTTTGTTTCGGCTCCTTGGCTTCGTATTGCTCTATCTCTTGCAGTTCTACATTGCCAGAGAGTATGGAGCCGAGAGCTTGGGCATTTATTCGCTGACGCTCACCCTGATGAACATCGGAATGGTGCTGGCTGTTTTGGGGACGGATACAGCTATCATCCGCTTTCTCTCGGAGTTTCGCGCGAAAGGCTCGCTTTATCAGATTTCCGAAGTATTCAACAAAGTAGTGCTGTGGGCGACGTTGATTTCGATTGTGCTTGGGGTACTTTTGTATGTGTTCTCAGAGCAGGTGTCTGCCTACGTGTTTGCAGGGGAGCTGCCAGCAGAGGCACTGCGAGTCGTCGCGTGGATGCTTCCGTTTGTGTCGCTCGCAAGACTGTATGCATCTGCATTTCGGGCGCTGCATCGGGTTGTCATCTCGATCACTGTCGATATCGTGGGTATGCGTTTTCTGCACTTGGCGTTTCTCTTTATCGCCATTCCTTTTTTCGAACCCAGTACGATGCTCTTGATTCAACTGCTCGCAGCTGCTGTTTTCTTGAATGCTGTCTATGGGATGGGGCAGTGGTATGCGACAAGCCGAGGATTCCGTAACAGTGTACAGCCGACTGCGGGAGAGCCTAGTGTTGGGTTGAGGGAAATTATTGCAGTCGCACTCCCGATGTATCTGAGTGCGTCGATGGAATTGATCATGACGTGGACAGATATGATCATGCTGGGTATTTTTACGGATGCCAAAACTGTCGGAGTATACAGTGTGGTCATTCGTCTGGCAATGGTGACCGGCTTTGCGCTGATTTCCATCAATACGATCCTCTCTCCCAAGTTTTCTGAGCTGTACGCACGTAATGATATGGACGGCTTGAAAAAGATGATTGCGTTTGCCAATCGGCTCATTTTCTTTACCTCTGCTCCTCTCAATCTGCTGGTGGCGATATTCGCCGTTCCGTTGCTCACTTTCTTTGGCGAAGAGTTTGCGAGCGAGAGTCTCGTCCTTGTGATTTTGTGCATGGGGCAGTTTGTCAATTTTTGCACAGGCAGTGTTATCCCTTTATTGACAATGACCGGGCATCAAAAAACGTCCCGCAATATTCTTGTTTGTTCAGCTGCACTAAACATAATCGGAAACGCTTGTCTCATTCCGCTGTATGGAATTATCGGGGCGGCCATTGCTACTTCAATCAGCTTGATCTGTCGAGATCTTTGTGCTTCGTATTGGGCATCCAAATATTTTGGCTTTCGCACATGGTACATCCCGTTTTTGTCCGAAAAATATTCCGTCTCGCTCCAGGAGACGAGGTCATGAAGAAGGTGGCTTACCGTGAAGGATGAGCTGTATCCGTCTATGTTTTGGGATAGTGAAGAGACACGTCATTGCCGTGTGCAGGTGCAGAAGCCGTGGAGCAGGGAAGAATTTTGGTCGTACTACTTCATTCGTCGCATCTCCATCTATGTGAGCTTACTGCTGACCCGAAAAACACAAATATCACCCAACGCGATTACAATGGGAGGGATTGTCGCCGGACTCCTTAGCGCTGCGGCATTTATGTACGGAACGGCGGCATCCTTTCTGCTCGGCTGCTTCTTCTGTCAGTTGTGCTATTTGGCGGATTGCGTCGACGGGGAAGTAGCCCGCATCCGCAACCAGAAGAGCAAGGGAGGAGAATGGCTGGACATCGGGCTCAACTATGCACTCTACCTAGTGTCATTCGGTGTGATTTACGGAATCACGGATCATCACGCGATGTTGGATCCGTGGCTACTCTATTTGATTTTGCTCTCGATTTTTGCCGAGATTTTGGCGACCAATGGTTCCGATCTCGTCTTTAGCCAAGGGAAAATCTCTCACGAAACAGTCTCTATGAGAAAGCGCAGCAAATGGATCGATGCTTTTGTCTTCCTTTTTCTTACCCAAACGGGCTATCAGTTGGGCGTGTTCGTTACCGCGTTTCTGTGGGCAATCAGCGGTCAGATGCTATTTTTGCTCTTATGGACCTTCTACCACCTGTTCGTCGGACTGGCCAGATCGATGTACAAGCTGAAGCTGAACATCAAATACGTCATGCCATCTCTGAAAGAAGGAGGGGAGTCGGATGAAGGCACTGCTCATGGCGGCAGGTCTCGGGTCACGAATCAACGAGCAAATTGACGGTATTCCCAAGTGTACAGTGGATATCGGGAACCGAACGCTCATTGAAAATACGATAACGGAGCTAAGGCGCAACGGAATTGAAGAGATCGCGATGGTGGTGGGCTATCAAGCCAACTTGATTTTCAAACTGCTCAGAGATGAACCTATTTGTTTTTACCGCAATCCTTTTTATGATCGGACGAATAGTATCGTGTCCCTCTGGTTCGCCCGCGATTTTTTGCAAGGCAGCGATTGCTTGCTGTTGAACGCCGATGTTTACTTTGAATCAAAGGTGCTGGAAGTCGTATTGCAAGAGAACACATGTCCCGTCATGTTTGCTGATCCAGTCCGTCGCTATGAGGGAGATTATAAATTTGGTTATGAAAACGGACTGCTGCTTCGCCATGGAAAGGGACTCTCTCTGGAAGAGACAACTGGCGAATACGTTGGAATTGCCAAGCTTCAAGAGAGCTTTTTGCCGATATTTTTGCGTCGATTGCAAAGGTTGATTCAGGAGAAGCAGTATGATTTATGGTGGGAAAATGTCCTCTATTCCTTTTTGGGCGAAAAGAATGTGTATGTCGCACAAATACCACCGGGATTGTTTTGGGCAGAGGTTGATACGTGGGAGGATTATCGGCGAATCCTGCAATTCACTAACCATCTGGCACACAGGTAAATGATGATCAAGGAAAAGCTCTCCCCGGACAAGATCCTTCTTTTGCTATATGTGGTGCTTAAGCCCTTCTACTTCTTCCCAAGTGGCAATCCGCAAATCGCCGATTTTCTTATGCTGATTTTGATCGCCTACAGCCTCTTGTTTCGCCTGGGGCGGGTCAATCGCAGACTCGGATTGTTTCTCTTCCTTACCCTTCTGTTTTTGTACGACATCATGATGGTGAATGGCATATGGGCGATTGCATTAGGCGGGGAAATGGATGTATTCAGCTCGACCAAGTGGTACATGTACAACGGAGCCGTGATGCTTGCCTTGATTATTTTGTTCAGGCGCAACCCGCAAGAGTACGTCAAATGGATCTTCCTGGCTACATCCACTTCCTTGCTCATTCAGGCATTCCTTCTCGTGTCAGGTCTATCACCGGATAACGGAGAGTTCAGACAATCGTTGTTCTTTAACAATCCGAACCAGCTCGGCTATTTTGGGCTCTTGTGCATGGGAATATGCCTGCTGTGTGCTCGCTTTGTGTCTGTGAAGACCATTCCTCTTTTTATTTCGATCGGCACGGCGTTTAGCATCATTGCAGCGTCCCTGTCGAAAGCAGCGATCATTAGTGCCGTAGGGATGTACCTCGTTTTTTTGCTCCTCTCCATCAAAGAACGAACGGGCTTGTTTTGGATAAATCTGCTTTGCGTGCTCGTCTCGTCCTTCACTGTCTTCTTCATCTATTTGTACACCAACGAAAACGTGCTGAGCGACACATCTATTTACACACAAATCGAAGAACGAATGGTAACACTCGGTGAAGATTCAGATGACAATTTGGCAGCGCGGGGCTATGACCGGATTGCCAACCATCCGCAGTACATTTTGTTCGGAGCAGGGGAAGGGATGTACGAGCGATTTAACAGCAGCATTTCGTTGGAGCTGCATTCTACCTTAGCCAATCTGTTCTTTTCCTACGGCGTAATAGGCACGGTGTTGTTTATTCTCATGATTTATGGGGCGGTCCGTGGGCATCGATTGGTTGCTTGGTATCCACTTGTCTTCCAAGTTTTGTACGGACTCACGCATAACGGAATTCGCGAAACGTTTTTCTGGATCATGCTCGCGCTGTATTTCGTGACAGCCGAAATCAATACGCGTCAGATCAAAAATGGCGGTGATCTGCTTGAAAAAAATCTTGCAAGTATGCGCAATTGACCGCTCTGTAGAAAGCTTGCTGTTTCCCCTGATTGAAAAGCTGATGGATGAAGGCTACGAGGTGCATACCGCGTGTTCGGATACAGGGCGCTTTGATGTGCTAACAGAGAAGGGATTGACGCTTCGAAGTATCCCCATTAAGCGAAAGATCGACCCGATTTCCAATTTGGGCACAATTGGAGCCTTGTATCGGCTGATGAAACGGGAGAAGTATGATGTCGTGCATGTCCATACGCCGATTGCCGCTGTTCTCGGGCGTGTGGCAGCAAGGCTGGCAGGAGTGCCGCATGTCATTTACACAGCGCATGGCTACTTCTTTCATGAGGGAATGAGCAAAAGTACGTATCAGATGTACTACACGCTGGAAAAATGGTTTGCCAGGCATATGACCGACTATCTTTTGCTTCAGAGTCGAGAGGATTACGAGTTGAGCGTGCAGGATGGCTTCTCCTCCCAGATGGAGCGGATTCTGCACATTGGCAACGGTGTTGATCTCACAGAACGCTTTCACCCGCGACTCGTTACGAGAGAAAAGGTCCAGTCTATCAAATCCTCACTGGGGCTTCAGGATGATCATGTGGTGATTACTTATGTGGGACGTATGGTCTCGGAAAAAGGGATTTTTGAGCTGTTGGAAGCCTTTCGCAAGCTGGCGGGCGAATTTCCGCGTCTGCGCCTCTTGTTGGTGGGGGACGTATCTTCCAGTGAACGCGATCAGCGGGGGCAAAACTTCGTGGAGCTTTGTCGACAGCATCCGCAAATTATTTTGGCTGGATTCCGCACAGACATCCCGGAGCTGATGGCCACAAGCGATATTTTTGTTCTTCCCTCTCATCGCGAAGGGCTGCCTCGATCCATCATTGAGGCGATGGCGATGGCAAAACCGATCGTCGCCACGAATATCCGTGGATGTCGGGAAGAAGTCAGCGATGGTGTGAACGGATTTTTAGTAGAACCAAAACAAGTAAGTCCCTTGTATGCAGCCTTAAAAAAGCTCGTAGTGGATTCGAGACTCAGAGAAGCATTCGGACAGAATAGCCGCAGCATCGCGCTTGAGCACTTCGATGAGCGGACAGTCCTTGCGAAGCAGGCGGCTTTATTTGCCCAACTGACTGGTCAGCTACGAGAAGAAAGAGAGCAGGAGAAAGGAGGCAGCGGAGAAGATTGGACAAGACGGGAGCATTCGTCATTTCCCTAGACTTTGAACTTTACTGGGGCGTCCGAGACAAGAGAACCATTCCATCCTATGAGCAAAATTTGTTAGGCGTTCGTCGAGTGATCCCCGCACTTTTGGAGCTGTTTGCCAAGTATGAAATGCACGTCACCTGGGCTACTGTCGGTTTTTTGTTTTGCGAGTCGCGCAAGGAGTTGGCAAGTGTCGTCCCACGGCATCTCCCGGCGTATTCCGATGAAAAGCTGTCACCCTATCCCTATATAGAGACAGATGCGATTGGAGAGCATGAGCAAGTCGATCCGTATCATTTTGCTCCTTCCTTAATCAAGCTAATATCCACTTACCCGCATCAATTCATCGGAAGCCACACCCTTTCCCACTACTATTGTCTAGAGCCAGGACAGACTCCCGAAGCTTTTGCTGCTGACCTTGATTCTTTTCATAGATTAACTCGCAAAAAAGGATACGCTCCATCCAGCATTGTTTTTCCGCGAAATCAGGTGCAGTCCGCTTATTTATCTTTGTGCAAGAAAAAGGGATTCTGTTCCTATCGCGGCAACGAGCAGTCTTGGATGTACCACACAAGAGGGGCTGCCGAAGAGACATTGTTCAAAAGAGCCATGCGGCTGATGGATGCGTATGTGAATCTCTCCGGCCATAACAACTATGTTTCATTGCAGCGTAGTCCAGATGGAATGATCGATGTTCCATCCAGCCGGTTTTTGCGTCCTTATCATCCTCGACTACAGAGGTTGGAAAAATGGCGCATGAAAAGAATCAAATGCGACCTGACTCATACGGCAGAGCACAATCGCTTGTACCATCTATGGTGGCATCCGGAGAACTTCGGGAGCCATATGGAAGAGAATCTCTCCTTTTTGGAGGAAATACTCCAGCATTATTCCATGTTACGCGAGAGGTACGGCATGCAGAGCCTCAGTATGGAGGAAGCGGCAGCGAAGTGGAATCATCAGGAGGTGCGGCATGAAGTCCTTGTTTGATCGTTGCGTATCCTTCCTGATGCTCGTCATACTGTCCCCACTGATCTTGCTGGTGAGTCTGCTCATCCGCTGGAAGCTGGGGTCTCCGGTTTTGTTTGTACAAGAGCGACCAGGTTTGCACGGAAAATCGTTTTTCATTTACAAATTTCGTACGATGACCAATAAGCGTGATGAGAGTGGAGTGCTTCTCTCTGATGAGCAGAGATTGGGTTCATTCGGAACGCTTTTGCGAAAGTATAGCTTGGATGAACTGCCGCAATTATGGAATGTGCTCCGTGGTGAAATGAGTCTCGTAGGGCCGAGACCGCTGCTGATGGAGTACCTGCCGCTGTACACGCCGCGGCAGTTGAAGCGACACGATGTAAAGCCGGGGATTACAGGCTGGGCGCAGGTCAATGGGAGAAATGCAATTGACTGGGAGCAAAAGTTCGAGCTGGACGTCTGGTATGTAGAAAATAGCAGCTTTTTTCTGGATATGCGGATTATCGGTCTGACGATCAAGCGTGTTTTTCAATCGACAGGCATAAATCAGCAGGGCAGCGTCACGGTAGAAGACTTCAGAGGGAGTGAAAACACAGAGCGCGCTGGGAGGGGAGCATGTGAGCCTGATCGTACTGTCGGAACAGGATGATTGGACCGAATATTTGCGACGGTTTTTAAAGTTAGACGTGTCCTACACGAAAGAATTTGTGCAGCTATACGCCAAAATGGAGCAGGGCACGCCAGAAGCTGTTTTTTTCAAGAGTGGGGAGAACGAGGTTTTCTATCCCTATTTGGTCAGACGTCTGGATGGGTGGATTCCCGGCTATGCTGATTTGGTTTCGATTGGATACGGAGGGCCATTTGTCGTGGGAGGACAGACGGCTGCCCGATTGTTCCAGGAGCAATTCCACGTCTACTGTCGGTACAAAAACTATCTGACAGAAACGGTTCGCTTTCATCCGTTGCTGGGGAATGCGGAGCTGTTCGCGGATCAAATGCGACTGGATCTGGTGAGGATGGTAACGGCGGTCGATTTGCGCCCCACCCTTGCCTTCATACGCGCCAACTATACACAAAACGTCGGACGAAATATGAGGAAGGCCGCGGCAAACGACGTCCGGGTTACATTGGGCGGAACCGATCGGCTGCATTCTTTTATCCAGCTGCATCGGGAGACGATGGACCGTAACCATGCCGCGGCGCACTACTACTATGCTCCTGAATTTTTTGGGGGACTCATGAAAAAAACAGCGCTGTGCAAGCCGCGGCTTCTGCTCGCCATGCATGAGGATCGCCCGGTGGCGGGAGTGCTTTTGCTCAGTGGAAAACAATTCGCCCATTATCAGCTAGGGGCATCCCATACGGAAGACATGGCGCTTGGGGTCAACCACCTCCTCTTCGACGCCATGATCCAGCAGGCAAAGCAGGATGGAGCACAGCTACTTCTCCTTGGAGGAGGAAATCTGGATGGAGATGGCTTGTTCCGTTTCAAGTCCTCGTTTGCAAACGGCAATCATTTTCCTTACTGGATGGGCAAAAAAGTTCACGATGAGGAAGTGTATCTGGCCTTGTGCCAAAAACTACAGGTCGATAAGGCTGGCGAGCAAGATTTCTTTCCTGCCTATCGCAATGGAGGGACGTCGTAATGAGTGCGCAGCAGCGGATTTTTTTATCACCGCCACATATGGGGGAGGATGAGCAGGAGTTGGTGGCAGACGCCTTTGCCTCCAATTGGATTGCACCATTGGGGGAACACGTCGATGCTTTTGAGCGAGAGATTGCCCAGTATGTGGGCGTAAAAGCTGCGCTGGCTGTGTCCTCTGGTACGGCTGCTATCCATCTCGGGCTTCGGCTAGCGGACGTCGCTCCGGGTGATACGGTGTTTTGCTCCAGTCTCACCTTCGTCGCCAGTGCCAATCCGATTTTGTACCAGGGAGCGACTCCTGTATTCATTGATTCCGAGGCAGGGTCTTGGAATATGTCTCCGTTGGCATTAGAGCGTGCCCTGCGGGAAGCGGCAGCAGCGGACAAGTTGCCCAAGGCGGTCGTCATCGTCAATTTATATGGGCAGAGCGCCGATATGGGGCCGTTGATGGCGCTTTGTGAGCAGTATGGGGTTCGTGTGGTGGAAGATGCAGCCGAATCGTTAGGGGCTGTATACAAAGGGAGAATGAGCGGCGCCTTTGGTCATGTTGGGACCTTTTCATTTAATGGTAATAAAATCATGACGACTTCAGGTGGGGGAATGCTCGTCTCCGATGACGTTGAGGCAATCGAAAAGGCGCGCTTCTGGTCGATGCAGGCGAAGGAGCCAGCCAAGCATTACCAGCATGAAGAAATGGGCTACAACTATCGGTTGAGCAACGTGCTGGCTGCAATTGGCCGGGGGCAACTGCGTGTTTTGGAGGAGCGAATCGAGGCAAGGCGAGGGGTTTTCAAGCGTTATGAACAAGCCCTCGGGCAATTGCCAGGTATTTCGTTCATGCTCGAGCCGGCGACAGGGCGATCCACACGATGGCTTACGGTGATGACACTTAATCCAGCGGATACAACCCTCTCAGCTGCACAACTGATCGATGAACTGGGCAAAGAAAATATCGAAGCCCGTCCCGTGTGGAAGCCGATGCATCTTCAACCGTTGTTCGCACAGTGCCAATACTATCCACACCAACCTGATGAGAGTGTATCAGATCGGCTATTTGCCCAAGGTGTTTGCTTGCCGTCAGGTTCCAGCCTGACCGCTGATCAGCAAGAGCGAGTCATCGGTGTGATCACGAGCTGCCTCCTGAATCAGAAACAGGGGGTGCGCCATGTATAGTTATGAGCAGCTAGAAAAATGGCGTAGTCTCTGCTCGTCTTCTTTTTACGTATTGGACACAGTGAAGCTCTCTGACAACTATCGTCGTTTCCAACGAGCGTTTACTCGTCGCTATGAGCATGTAGTCGTCGGGTATTCGTATAAGACGAATTACTTGCCGTTTTTGTGCCAAAAGCTGCATCAGTTAGGGGCGCATGCGGAAGTCGTCTCTCGATTGGAGTACGAATTGGCACGGAAGCTCGGCGTCGATCCTGCGTCCATCATTTTTAACGGCCCGCTCAAAACGGAAGACGACATTCACTTTGCCTTAGAGCAGGGGAGTCTGATCAATCTGGATTCTTTTTCGGAAATCCCGTGGGTGGTGGCCTACGCCATGCAGTATCCTGAGCAGACATTTCGGATTGGGCTACGGATCAATGTGGATTTGGCCAGGGGTGGAGTGAGTCCTCTGCAAAATGGATACGAGGTCAGCCGATTTGGTTTTTGCGTCGAAAACGGTAATTTGGAAAAAGCCCTGAGCCAATTGGCTGTCGCCCCGAATGTGCATGTAGTCGGATTGCATGGACACTTTTCCACCAATCGCAGTGTCGGTGTGTATCGCCAAATTACGCGCCATTTATGCCGTTTGGGGAAACAGCATTTGGGAGAGCGGCTTGCTTTTATCGATATAGGAGGCGGATTTTTTGGCGAGCTCCCGACCTCATTTGGGATGACGGCTGCTCCAACCTTTGAGGAGTACGCCGAAGCGATTACATCAGTTGTGAAGGAGGAGCTGGCAGAGTTGGATCATGCGCCACTGCTGATTCTCGAGCCGGGTATTTCCCTTGTGGCAGATGCCGTTGATTTCGTTTGCCGAGTCATCGATGTAAAAGAAAACAGAGGCGAGCGATTTGTTCTCGTGGATGGAAGCATTCACAATGTCAAGCCGACGATGCATTCTCACCTCTTGCCAGCCCGACTTGTGTGCAACCGCAAGCCAGTTCCCGAAGCGACCTATCATGTAGTCGGGTATACGTGCATGGAAAAAGATTATTTGCTGCAAGGCTACACGGGGCCTCTGCCTGATAGCGGGGATTATTTTGTCTTCGGGCACGTGGGAGCTTATACGCTCGTCTTTAATCCACCATTTATTCGGGAGAGGCCGCCTGTTCTTGCCATCGATGGAACTGAAGCGTTCATGGTTAGGGGAAAAGAGACTCTTCAACAATTCATTCCCGAATCGGTTTATCGTTTTCACGTTGACAAGCAGGAGGTAGTGAACTGAATGAACGTACTTGTGACCAGTGTAGGCAGACGAGTTAAGCTGCTCCACTATTTTGTACGCGAATGGGGGGACACTGGCAAAATCATAGCAGTCGACTGCGATCCGACGGCCCCGGCCCTGTACGCTGCCCATCATCATGAGCAGGTGCCGCGTATCGATGATCCTGGTTATCTCGATGCCCTTCTGCACATCTGCCAACGATACGAGATCAAGGCAATTCTCACTTTAATAGACCCTGAGCTGACGTTGTTGGCAGCGCATGCAGATCGTTTCTACATGCAGGGCATCGAGGTGATCGTGTCCAGCCGGGATGTAATCCAGATATGCTTGGATAAGAGGGCAACGTATGATTTTTTGTCCGCGCATCAGATTCCCGCCATTCCCACCTTTACCAAAATGTCCGAGGTACAAGCAGCGCTTTTTGCAGGGCAGATTACGTATCCATTGATCGTCAAGCCGCGGTATGGAAGTGCCAGTTTGGGCATCACACGTGTGGAGAATGACCAAGAATGGTCCGTGCTCATGGAAAAAATGGAGGATGTCGTCATTCAACCGTTCCTACAGGCAGAGGAGTACGGAGTGGATGGCTATGTGGATCTGATCTCGGGAGAGCTGGTGACACTTTTCACCCGCAAAAAGCTGCGAATGCGGGCAGGGGAGACGGATCGCTCCCTCGCGGTAAAAGATCCGCGTCTGTTATCACTTGCGAAGGAACTCATCCGTGTCCTAGAGCCGCGTGGGCCCATTGACATCGATTGTTTTTTGGTCGGAGATCAGTACGTTGTGTCGGAGATTAATCCCCGTTTTGGCGGCGGGTATCCGCATGCTCATGAAAGTGGAGTGAACATCGTTCGTGCGCTTCTCCAAAACATAAAGGGCCTGGTAAATGTGCCAAAAGTGGGGGAGTACAAGGAAGGAAGCATTCTGATGAAATACGATGAGGTCATGCTGTTGGAGTGAGCGCAAAAATATATTTCAGGAGCAGGGCATGGGCAGGAAGCAATAACAAGACATAGACGGCGCACCTGCCCCCTAAGACTCCCGTTCCCTAATGGAAGTGCCTGTATATTCCTGAAATGTGCTACAATCGTACTTGGGCGTCTATCGCGATGCCTACTTTATCAAAAAACAGGAGTGTTACACACCATGATCATCCAGTTCATTCGTCTACGGTAATGTGAGGTACAGATCAACGTAATCCCGCATTTTTGTGAAAATGCTTGGGGTTTATTTGACTGTGCCTTTTTTCATTCACCGAAATACGAATGAATGGGGTGCTTTTTGATGTCTACAGCTATCTCCCAGCATGTGGGGATTTTTCGTTGTCCAATTTGCCAAGCAGCTATGCGCAACGTACCTGCAACCAGCTTGGTATGCAACAATCATCATTGCTTTGATTTATCCAAGCACGGCTACGTTCACTTGGCTGCGCGAACCTACAAAACAAAGTATGACAAGCAATTGTTTTCAGCAAGAAGGGCGATCATGGAGCAAGGTTTTTTTGATCCATTGTATGACGTGTTGAGCGAAGTCATCCTGCAAACGACAGAACCTGAGGAAAACCGGATGTACGTGCTGGATGCAGGATGCGGCGAAGGCTATCATTTGACGCAGGTTCGGCAGAGAGTGATGCAAGCAAGCGAAGTCCCCATTATCGGAGTGGGTATCGATCTCGCTAAAGAGGGAGTTATGCTTGCGGCGAAGAACGATTCAGAAGTAGTTTGGTGCGTCGGTGATTTGACAAATGCACCGTTTGTCGATAGACAGTTTTCTTATATTCTCAATCTGTTATCTCCATCCAATTCGGATGAGTTTCATAGACTTCTGGCCGATGAAGGACGGATGATCAAAGTCATACCAGAGGCGAACTACTTGCGAGAGCTACGGGAAGTCTTGTATCAAGAGACACCCAAAACACAATATGAAAATCAGCGTACGATCGACCACTTCAAAACCAGCTTCCAGCTAATCGGTAAGGAACGGGTTCAGTATCAGTTCCGACTGGATCAAGAGGGTCTAGCTTCCCTGCTCCAGATGACGCCGTTGGCATGGGGGGCGACACCTGAGCAGGTGGAACGTGTGTCAAACTTGGCAGGAATGGACATGACGATAGACTTGGTTGTGTTGATTGGCAGGAAATAAAACAGCGACTGTCCTGAGCGGGAAAATTCGTTCTGGACGGTCGCTTTCCTATTTTTACATGGTCTTTGTTGACAGCGTTCTTTCTTTTTTTGAAAATAAGTATGAATACTCGGAAAAATCTCGGGGGGATCGTATGGGGGCTGATCAGGATAGGGCTTCCTTTTTGCGCGTAAAACCTTTTCTAGCGGATATCCAAAAGCATTGCTTGTTCCTCGCGAAAAACGACTGGGATGCGGAGGATCTCCTGCAAGAAACATTGACTAAGGTATATCGTTCCTTGCAGAAGGCTCCAGACAGAGAACTAACCAAGGCATTTTTGAGGCAAATTGCCACGAATGCTTGGATCGATCATTGCAGGAAGGGAAAGGCAAATGAGCATCCCGCCCTGTTTGATGAAGCGATCTATCTGCACCAGTCCCGTGTATCTGATGCGTTTGTGCAAAGAGAGGTGTTCGAGCAGCTGGCTGATCGTCTAAATGCCAGACAGATGGTGCTGATTCTCATGATGGACATTTTTTCGTTTACGGCGCAGGAAACAGCCACATTGCTGCACACGACCGTAGGGGCAGTGAAGGAAGGAGTGAAGAGGGCACGTCAGCGCTTGTTCGTGTTGGCAGAGCAATCCAGACAGGATGAAAGCCCGTCCAACAAAAAGAAAATCGACAAAGCTGGACATCGTGATTCGTCTGGATTTGTATCAAAAGAAGGGTTTGAGCAATTTTTGGCTGCCTTTCGTGCGGGGGATGCCTATGCGATTTGTCAAACGTACCTGCGTCTCGCCGAACAGGGCATGAGCGTGGAAAAGGTTTCGGTAGCAGGCGATCGCCTTTTCTTTGCTGTTCGTGACCCGGATGGACATTTGCTGCATTTTTTTCAGAAATGGTAGAAGCACCCGTTTCTTTTTGTTCTTTTCTTTCGTTTAAGAGGATGAAAGTACATATTTGAAATTAAGGAGCGTATACAAATGAGTATCCATGTGCGTAATTTTGCGGTTGTACAGCTGCCCGTCAAAAACTTGGAGGTATCGATAAAGTGGTATCGCGATGTGCTCGGCATTCCGTTTACCTTCGAATTTTCACCTGGAGACAATGAGGCGTGGTTGAACGTAGGCGGAGTAGGTCTCGGGCTTATTCGTTGTCCGGAAGTTCCTCGTTTGGACTTTACCGATATGGCAGGACAAGCCCAGCCGATCATCTCCTTGCAGGTAGACAAAATCCATGAGGTTTATGAGGAGCTGAAAAGCAAAGGAATCGAAGTAAGTGAAATGACGTACAAGCGAGGCGGAGGCTACAGTTTTCGATTTCGTGATCCAGATGGGCACTTGAACCACCTATGGGGTGGCTGGCCTTCTGCTGAGGATGAAGAGAGAAACGCATAGAGATACCCGATTCTATCAACCCACCTGTGAAAGTTATGCAGGTGGTTATTCTTATCAACGGGGCTGCGGTGGAGAGAAGAATATTTCCAGTCTACGCTCCGGGCTACGTCCTACTAGGAAGTGGGGACTGTCCGCTCCGCAGCGACTTGCGGGGAAATGCAAAAGTGGTAGCCGCTACGTCGTTTGGGCACGTTGCATTTCTTTTGCCCGCAATTCACTGCGAAGCTGGGTTGGACTTCGAAAGTCGCTAGGACTGGAAATATTCTTCTCTGACGCGGCTATGACCAGCCGCCGAGGCTCCATGGTAAAAGCGAAACACGCTCTTAAGCGTGCAAAAAAACGCGGAAGGGCTGCTCGTTGCTAGCTCCTTTCGCGTTTTTGATTGACCCGTTTTACTACTTCAAGTTCTGAAAGTCTACCGCTTTTTGGCTCATCAGGTAGGAAACAATCTCTTCCTCATTGGACACTTCGTCCGTAAACGTGACTTTGAAACAAACGTCATTTTCTCTCCAGAAATAGGAGATGAGAGTTGGATCCTCTGCGTTGCTCGCCTCTCCGTAACGCTTGTATTTCTCCGTTTTGAACACTTCATTTCCAGCGATTTTCAGCATGTTTACCTTAACTTTGTGCGCTTCGTCCATAGATTGGTAAAAGGCTACATTCCCATTCTTTTTCATATCTTCGTATATTTTCGTGTCTTTGATTTGATCAAACGAGATTCTACTTGCCCCGCTCAATCTTTTGTTTTTCTCAGCAACATCATAGTAAATCCCAAGGTACATGGTCTTATAATCTTTCTCATTTGCAGGCATGCTGAAATTTACTTTTGAGCTTATATCTGCTGCTGTACCTTTAAACTGTCCCGGCAGCTCCAAAGGAAATTTAGGAGTAAACCCTATTGCTTTTGAGCCATGCTGTACATCTTCCGTATCATATAAGCCCATGACGTAAACGGAATAGCCTACATAGCGTTCTTTCATCGCTTGATCCGGATATTTCACATTCGAGATCATTCTCACAATGTCTTCTTGAGGATCGCTTGCGAAACTACTAAGGCTATACTGTATGCCGTTCTCTTGCCATAGATAGTAAACGGAGTTAATGTCGTTATCTGCGCCAATAAAAGTCACTTTCATTACATCTAGCTGTTGGACCTTCAAATTTTGCTTCTCTATTTTTTGTTCCCCATATCCCTTTGTTTGTTCATCCACGATTATTTTGTAAGCAGCCTCCAATCCCTGTAGTCCGCTACTTGCAGAAAAACGCACATCTTTAGATGAGGGATCTTTTTGGCGAAATTCAATATAAACGTGAGTTTCTTTATTGGTACGCAACTTTTTCTGATCGATATACATTCCTCTAAACTCATAGTCCATAGCAAGCACATCAGGAACTTTAAAGGCAAAACCAGTTGTCTGCATTCCTTTTGACAAACGGTCGTATGTTCGCTCATCCGAATCAAACAAAAGTCTAGCCTCTTGTTCTGTATTAGCCTGATCGAAAGCGACTGGCTTGACGGTACTCTCTTCCTTCACTGCGGCATTCGTAAGGGTCACCGAACTCATCAAAGCTACGCACAAAACGGCAGCAACCGAGAGTTTGTAAGATCCTGCTTTAAAGCTTTTTATCATTTGAATTCTCCTTATCATTTGATTCTTGTTATTTGCTTCGGTAAAGGGAAGCAAGTGAAGCTGCTGGCGGTTGGTAGAAAAACGCTGCAAAAATTGAATAATCGTCATCCCGTAGGGCACAGACTCAGCCTCACCCAGAACGTTCAACACATAAGCGTCACACGCAAGCTCTCGGTCGGCCTTCATCTGTTTGACACACATCCAAATAAAAGGGTTCATCCAGTGAATGGCCAGAGCAAGTAGACCCAGTAGGTTCCACGCGATGTCTTTTCTTTTGTAGTGGGCAAGCTCGTGGGAGAAGACATGGGTAAGCGCAGAGGCGTTCGATTCCTTGTATATCTCTTCGGGACAGTAAATCCATGGATGGATCAACCCGGAGATATGTGGGCTTTTTCTATAGCTTCCTGAATAGATAGGGATTGGTTTTGTGATGCCAAATCTTTTGCGGCAATCATCCATGATGGAAATGACTTGTGGGTCTGTCACGATTTTGAGGCTGCTCATTCTGCTTCTGGTCCGAAACAGGTAGGCACACATAAATCCAAGCAGGGAAATACATCCGATTAGCCAGACGATGGCTGCTATTTTAACGCTAAGGGTGTGAGTGTCCTCGATAGGGTCTGGATCGATCTTGATTGGGTGGGATATGGAGGGATCCAGAAGTTTTTGATTTTCTGGTTGTTTTGTCTTATCATTTTGAGGTGAGTTTATTTGTTTGCTGTTTTGCTCTCTCTCTTTTTGTGACGCGTCATTCGCAACAGGGGAGTGGGGGGAAACAGCATTTTTTATGCTGTCTACGCCTAGTTGCCAGATATTGAAGATGCTTACCGAACTGTTAGGGAGAAAAGGGAACAGAAGCCGTATTAACACAATCAGCCAAAGCGCGTGGTGAAGCCGAGCGCTTATCCGGTGATGAAAGATTTTCTTGATGGCTATCACCATGACAGCGACGAGGCTAGCTCCAATGGTGGCATCAAAAACCCATAAAAAAATATCACATAGCATATCCATGCCTTCTACCTCTTTACAGTAAGATCTGCTGCTTTATCATTCTTCTCATCTGTCATCGCCTCTGCTGCCCATGTTTGTCTGCTTTTCATTCAGAATCTTTTGGAGATGCTCGATGTCCTTCTGGGACAACTTGACGTCTTCTAAAAAATTGGTCATCATCATGTCTGCCGCCCCACTAAAGACTCTTTTCAAAAACGACTGGCTCTCTGCCCGGATGCATTCTTTTTCGGAAATCAATGGAAAATACTTATAGCCTCTTCCCGATTTTTCAAAACCGATCACCTTTTTCTTCAAAAGTCTGTTGATGAAGGTACGAACGGTTTGATCGGTCCACTCGATTTCTTCAGGCAAGAGGAGTGCGATATTTTCAGCGTTTATAGGGTTGTTCTTCCAAATGATCTTCATGATTTCCCACTCTGCTTCCGAAATTTTGGGGATATTGGGCATGTACTCACCTCCCCATTCATCTTTTGATTTACAGATGTAAATATAATCTGATGGGTTAATATTACAAATGTAAATGGAGTGTGTCAAGGGTAATTTCCATTTTTAACCATGGACACTGCCGGATGCAGACCAGATAGAATAACTACAGTTATTTGGTGATCACATGAGAGCAGCGAACGCAAAAAAGGCCATCTCGCAAAGGGGCTGTTGACAAAAAGGGTTAGGGACCCAATGCCCTAACCCTTTTGCCGTTTTTTCACTTATACGTCGTCGGATTGTTTTGTTTCGTAACCTGTGATTAGTTTGCTTTTATCATTCGTTTAATGTTAATTGCCATTGCAGAAAAGAGGCAGTGTTCGGATACATTTCGAATGCCTCTTTTGTATGTTTCTTTTAAGTTATGCTGCCTTTTCATTGTACCGAAGGTACCCTCGCACCATATTCTTCTTTGCCTTTGGATAACACTGTACTCTTGGCTTTGCTTCCTTGCTTGGTTGCGTTCTTTAGCCTCTTGGAATAATGGTCTTTCTATTGTTTTGCGAGATGCGGTTTGTCCAAAACATTGTTGGCGTAACTCACAGGACTTACAGTCCTTTGTTTGGGCAGCATAAATTTTGCTATAACTTTGTTTCCAACTGTGCCACTTAACATGAGTAAATTGAAGTGCCTTGCCATTCGAGCAATAATAGGCATCGTTCATTTCATCAAATGTAAATTGTACTGACCTTTCGGTCTGATCAATAACACCTTTTATCGGAGAGATATAACCGGTTATCTTTAAATTTTCTAATTCATGGTGTACTCCAGAGCGATCATACCCTTTATCTGCGCCTACTTTGCCAATATGTAAACCAAATTTCTCTTTTTGTATCTGTAATCGCTTTATAAATGGTTCGTGGTCATTCACATTAGCAGCCGTAACGTGTATATCAGTTATGATTCCATGCTTAACGTCCACACTGGTATGCGCTAAATAGTGAAATCCCTTGGGTTTATTAGGACGGTTCAATAAACCTGACTCCGGGTCTGTTGTGCTCTGTTTTACTTCCTTCTCAGGAGGAGAGGTTTTAGGTTTTCTTCCTCGTTTTTTCCTAGTGGGATCGTTATCTCTGTCTTTTTTAATTCTCCGTGCTTCCTTTTCTAGCTCTTCAAGGTACTCAGTAGGCTTTTTCTCCACTAAAACTTTTTCTGACCTATTAATCGATGCATTCGCTTTGATGTGAGTAGAATCAACAACAATTATTTCCCCAGTAACTAAACCAGCCCGAATACATTCCGAGACGATGTGATCGAAGATCTCCTGAAAAATATGACTTTCTTTAAATCTACGACGGCGGTTCTGGCTCAGTGTGGAATGATCGGGAACAGTGTCAGCTAAGTCCAATCCTAAAAACCATCGATAGGCCAAATTCACTTGGATTTCTTGTTCCAACTTCCTTTCGGAAGGGATGCCATAAAGATACCCGATAAGGATCATTTTCATTAACAAAACTGGATCAACTGAGCGACGACCTACAGGCGAGTATAAGTGTTGCACTTTCTCATAGATAAAAGAAAAATCAATCTTATTACGAACAACACGTAAAAAATGATTCTCGGGTACAAGATCATCCAAATTTAAGAACATAAACTGGTGCTGTTTGTCTCCATCGATTCCCATCATGAGATAGCCCTCCAAAATAAAAAGAACCGTATAGAAATGATTTCTACACGATTCCCAGAAACTCCTATCTCTACGGCAATTTGTCAACAGCCCCCGCAAAGGATGGCCTTTAGTAATCGCGTGCTGCGTCGAACCAGCTTTGAGCCATTTCCTCCGTAATAGGCTGGCCAATTTGGTGGTCAGACTGGCTTAGTTGCCATACAGCTTCACCCAAGTCTTCTCGTTCAGTGGTTTCGATACCTTTGAGGGTGTTGAAGCGCACGGTGAAGGCGGTAATGGCTGCCTCGGCATCAGCAAGGCTTCGGGCTTGGGCCAAGGCCGCTTGTGCAACGTCATAGGCTTCATTAGCCAGCTTGGCTAGACGCTTCGGCCAGGACGAAAATGGGCGGCCAAACTCTGTCGTCCACCATTCGGGCTTGCGTAATTGGCTCACGGAAGCGTAGCCCGTCCACGGGCGGGTCTTAGCTCGCGCTTTCATTTGCTGCCTCAGTCGCTTACCCGTAATTTCCTCCACGTTATAGGCGATAAATCTGTCAAGCAACGGCCATACATTTAATGGCGGCAAATCACCCAGATCAGGCATAAAGCGCAGCTCCAAATTCGTTAACTGGGCCTGACGAGCTAGCAGCTCCAAATCGCAGAAATTTCCCCACAAACTCAGTGATGTAAGATTTTGAAATCTCTCTAGACACGCAAGCGAGATAGGCTGCGCAAGCGGTTCGTTTCGAAGCGTCAGGCTCGTGACCTGGTGTAGTGCGCCCAGATCGGGAAGCAAGAAGGGCTCATGATTCTTGCGACGGCTGGTGCCCGGCTTCAGTGTCAGAGAGTATGGCATGTCGCCAGCGACAGAAAAACGCGATAGATCACCCGCTACACTCAGACGGAAATATTCAGAGACCTGGCGTTTCGGGAGCTTCAGGTGCAAACGGCTTTCAAACCGGTCCAGATCGATATGCAAGCCGTGCAATTTGGACTGGCTGGCGTCCACGACTATGTCTTTTGGCAGGATCGGAACCCATGTCATTTCTTCAATGGGGCGTTCTATGGCCCAGTCGAAGAAGCTCGTGTCACTCCCTGCGTAGTACAGAACTCGCGGCCAAGGCGAGCCAGCTGGCGTGGCGAAGGAATCGAATACGTGCCAATTGATGGGCGTATAGGGATCGACGTGTAGGTCTGTTTTATTGCCCGCTTGTGACGGTCCAATGGAGAGGCTGCCTACGCCGGGCTTGATATCAAGTGTGTGGCTGTGAGGGCCAGTCAGGTCGATAGGATAACGACCATCCTCTCTGATAGAACCAGCAGGAGAACGAACTTGCTTATGAATTGGCATTTAACTCATCCTTTCTTCATAACTCCTGACTTATCCGCTATGTATCAACCATATCTATACCATAGGGCATACTAAAAATATAGCATAGAAAGCCAAGCCGAGGTTCCAGTTGCTGTGGTGGAGAGAAGAATATTTCCAGTCTACGCTCCGGGCTACGTCCTGCTAGGAAGTCTAGACTGTCCGCTTCGCAGCAATTTGCGGGGAAATGCAAAAGTAGTAGCCGCTTCGTCGTTTGGGCACGTTGCATTTCTTTTGCCCGCAAATCACTGCGAAGCTCGGTTGGACTTCGAAAGTCGCAAGGACTGGAAATATTCTTCTTTGACGTTGCTGGAAGATGATTTTCAATCTTTAAAACCCACTTGAAAACCGAACAGCTCGCAAGGAAACAGGAGAAATAAGCGAAGATCTTTGGGGCACCCACCGAGGCTCCATGGAAAAAGCGAAACACGCCTTTAAGCGTCCACCTCTGAAAAGCATCCCTGAACCTCTACTTTGGACGCGGTTTCGCTTTTTCCATGGAGCCGTGCAGTGAATCCCCCTAGCTGGTGACCCAAGAAGCTGGAGCGTTTTCTCCTGTTTCCTCCCACCACAGCAGTAGGAAAGCGAGTTTTTAAATGTAGCTGCAGTGGAGAGAAGAATATTTCCAGTCTACGCTCCGGGCTACGTCCTGCTGGGAAGTGGGGACTGTCCGCTCCGCAGCAATTTGCGGGGAAATGCAAAAGTGGTAGCCGCTACGTCGTTTGGGTACGTTGCATTTCTTTTGCCCGCAAATCACTGCGAAGCTCGGTTGGACTTCGAAAGTCGCTAGGACTGGAAATATTCATCTCTAGCGTAGCTGGAAGATGATTTTCAATCTTTAAAACCCACTTAAAAACCCAACAGCTCGCAAGGAAACAGGAGAAATAAGCGAAGATCTTTGGGGCACCCACCGAGGCGGAATGGAAAAGGCGAAACACGCCCTTAAGCGTCCACCTCTGAGAAGCATCCCTGAACCTCTACTTTGGACGCGGTTTCGCTTTTTCCATGGAGCCGTGCAGTGAATCCCCCTAGCTGGTGACCCAAGAAGCTGGAGCGTTTTCTCCTGTTTCCTCCCACCACAGCAGCAGGAATAATGAGTATCAAATCAAGACTATAAGTATCAAATTGATACAACAAAATCTCAAGTTGATACGATTATCACCAAAACAATAAGCCATCCACGTCCTCATACCGTTGGCACGATCCTTGCTCTATCAATAGGATGAAACCAACCGAGGAGGTACACATCAAATGGATAAACGGAATCAACCACCAATCTACGTCGTAAAAAACAAGAGAAAAAATAGCGAGAGTGCTCGCATTCCTGCCTATTTAACCCCAATAGAATCCCGTTTTGCCAAAGCCTTTCATCAATCTCTCGCAAACTACGAGCCGACCCCTCTCGTTACATTACCTGCGTTAGCACGTGAGCTGGGAGTAGGACAAGTACTTGTAAAAGATGAGTCCAAACGCTTCGGGCTCAATGCCTTCAAAGTTCTAGGAGCCTCTTACGCGATGGCGCGTTTCTTGTGTGAGAAGCTGGGCATATCGACAGAAGAGATGACCTTCGAGGCACTGTGCTCCCGAGAATTGAAAGAGCGAATCGGAGAAGTCACTTTCGTTACGGCGACAGATGGCAATCACGGAAGGGCTGTTGCATGGGCTGCCAAGGCGCTCGGGCAGCATGCCGTTGTATACTTGCCCAAAGGCTCCGCCCAACAACGGGTAGATGCGATACGCGAGGCCGGTGCACAAGCCCACGTCATCAATGGAAACTACGATGAAGCCGTGCGTCTCTCAGAACAAATGGCCAAGGAACATGGCTGGCAAGTGATTCAAGATACGGCATGGGAAGGCTACACCACCATTCCCACGTGGATCATGCAGGGCTATACGACGATGGCAGCAGAGGCGATGGAACAACTCTCAGCCACTACAGACGCCAAACAGCCGACGCATCTATTCTTGCAGGCTGGTGTCGGTTCCATGGCTGCCGCAGTTTTGGGACATTTCGTGACGACGCAAGCAAACAAAAACCTAACAACCGTGATTGTCGAGCCGCATAGCGCCAATTGCATGGTCCTCTCAGCAGAAGAGAACGACGGACAACCACATGCTGCTACAGGAGAGCTAGGAACCATCATGGCAGGTCTGGCATGTGGCGAGCCGAATCCGCTGGCATGGGAAATCTTGCAGGAGCATGCAGACTTCTTCGTCAGTTGTGCCGATTACGTGGCGGCAAACGGCATGCGTATACTTGCGGCACCGACTGGAGGCGACCCTTCTATTGTGAGCGGGGAAAGTGGAGCAGTCGGCGTAGGGCTACTCGCTGCCTTGATGAGCAAACCAATGTATCATCAACAGCGTGAGCAGCTTGGCTTACATGAAAATTCCGTTGTTCTGTGCTTTAGTACGGAAGGGGACACGGATCAGGATATATACAAACGCATCATCTGGGAAGGCGAATGCCGGGAAGAGGGGGAGATGACAAAATGAGCGTGACGATCAATCGGGACGAACTGATTTCATTGGTGCAGAACTTAATCCGTATCGATTCCGTAAATCCATACCTCGATGAGGATGGACCGGGCGAAAAAGAGATGGCTGCTTTTATTCGAGATCGTTTACAGAAGGCAGGGCTGGAGGTTCACGTCACGCCGATTAACGATACAGCGGTCAATGTCGTCGGGATTTTGCGCGGAACAGGCGGTGGCAAATCCTTGATGCTCAACGGACATATGGACACCGTAAGTGCCAAGCGCATGGAGATTCCGCCGTTTGAGCCTACCCTTGTAGACAACAAAATTTTCGGCAGAGGCAGTCAGGACATGAAGGGAAGTCTGGGGGCCATGATCGCCGCAGTAGAGGCGATCGCACAAGCAAAGGTTCCGTTGACAGGAGATGTCATTTTGACTTTTGTCGCTGACGAGGAATATAAAAGCATCGGCACGGAGGAGCTGGTAAAAGCGTACAAAGCAGATGCGGCGATATGCTGTGAGCCTTCCGATCTGGCGATTGGCGTCGTACACAGAGGTTTTGCCTGGGTCAAATGCGAGGTGCTGGGCAAGGCAGCTCACGGAAGTCGTCCAGCAGAAGGGATTGATGCAATCGTTCGGGCGGGCAGGGTCCTGCAAGAGCTGGATCGTCTTTCAGACAGGCTGGCTCAAGGTCCAGTTCATCCGATACTTGGTGCGGCCTCTGTTCATGCTTCACTCATTCAGGGTGGAACGGAGCTGTCGACCTACCCAGACTATTGCCGCATCGATTGGGAGAGAAGGACGTTGCCAGGCGAGACAGAGGCAGACATGGCCAATGAAATCGAAGCATTACTACAGAAGCTGCGCGCTGAAGATGAGACGTTTCAAGCAAGCGCCGAGCTGTCATTTTTGCGGGAGCCATTTGAAGTCGGGCTGGATGAACCTGTTTATTTAGCCCTTCAGGCAGCGTGTGAGAGCGTGATGGGTAAAACTCCCGAAATATGCGGATTCTCGGGATGGACGGATGCAGCATTGTTGCAGGAAGCGGGAATCCCTACAGTCTTGTTTGGACCAGTGGGAGCCGGTTTGCATGCGGCAGTTGAATATGTAGAGGTGGATAGCTTGGTAGACATGAGTGCCATCTTGGTGGAGGCGATTTGCAGTTTTTGCCAGTAAAATCGGCATAGAGGGCTGGCTTCTCCTGTGATACGTTATAATGGAGGCAAGAGATTGACGGGAGGGGAAGCCAGATGCCCTTGCGAGAAATACAAGAAAGTGTGCAACAGATTGCTTCGGCTGTTGCATCCGTTCTGCGCGTAGAGGTAGAGATTGCGGACAGTCAGTTTTTGCGGATCGCAGGGACGGGGAAGAATGAGGCTGGCGTTTTGCGGACGATGGCAGGAGAGGATCATATATACCGAGAGTCGTTGCTCGCCGGACATCCTGTTGTGATCATGAATCCGGGGCAGGATGAGCGGTGTCGACCCTGTATGCATTATGGAAATTGTACGGAGACGGGAGAGATTTGTTGCCCGATACAATTACACAATGAAAATATTGGGGTGATCGGCCTACTCGCTTTCGACGAGGAGCAGCGCGAGCGGTTGTTTGCAGATGTGGATGCGATATTGACCTATTTGCAGAAAATGGCCGAGCTGATCGCCATTAAGCTAAAAGAGCACTACTTGTACGTCGAGCAGTTGCATACGGTAGAAAAGCTCCGTGTCGTCATGGATGAAATGGATAAAGCCGTCTTTCTCGTCGATCAAGACAATCGGATTATTCAGGCGAACCAGCGTGCCCGTCAATATTTGCAGCTCGATCATGACGACAGTCAAACGGCAGAGTGGATAGATGCCATCCGACTTGCAGATGCCGCGCAGTCCGCGCCAAAGCAGGTCGTTTTGTCTGTCGGGCAGGTAGACAAGACATTTTTGTTTGCCATCAAGCCCATTCTACTGGCCGGAACGGTCAAAGAATGGGTGATTACGCTTGATGATGTGCAGGAAGTCGTGCAAATCGCAAGGCAGGTGAGTGGATATTCGGAGCCCGACCCTTTTCAGATGATTGGTGGTAACAGTCCTGCGATTGTACAGGCAAAGGAAGTAGCAAGACGTGTGGCGGCCAGTGATTCGACTGTCCTACTCCAAGGTGAAAGTGGAACCGGAAAGGAGCTCTTTGCCAAAGCCATTCATCAGGCAAGCCCTCGACGTGACGAGCCGTTCCTTTCGATTAATTGCGCCGCAATCCCTGAGCATTTAATGGAAAGCGAGTTGTTTGGTTACGAGGAAGGCTCATTCACAGGAGCACGAAAAGGTGGAAAACCGGGCTTGTTTGAGGTCGCAGGTAAAGGCACACTGTTCCTCGATGAAATCGGGGATATGTCTATGCATTTACAGAGCAAGCTGCTGCGTGTCTTGCAAGAAAAGGAACTGTACCGAATAGGAGGGAACGGCAAGCCCATACGCTTAGCGGCAAGAATCATTGCAGCGACCCATCTGGATTTGCAGGAGCGGGTAGACGCGGGGCTGTTTCGACTGGACCTGTACTATCGGTTGCATGTGATTCCCATCCACTTGCCCTCGCTACGAGAACGAAGAGAGGATATCCTGCCTTTGGCAAACGATATCCTTTTGGCGCATGCGAATCGGGTGGGGAAGGGGTTGCACGGTTTTTCCAAGGAGACGCAAAACATCCTGTTCCATCACGACTGGAGAGGAAACGTCCGAGAATTGGAAAATGTAATCGAATATGCGGTCAATATGGAGGCAACCTCTTGGGTTCAGCCTGCGAGCTTGCCCATTCGAACGGGAATGCTACGTGAATCTTCCCCACATTCCGTAGAAGAAAGTCAGGGGCGATTTGACTGGAAAAAACAAGGACTCCTGCTGAAAGAATTGGAACGAGCGGCAATCGATACCGCGATGCAACAAATCCGTGATAGAAACGGAAGAAAAGAAGAAGCAGCTGTGCTATTAGGCATAAGTAGGGCAACGTTGTTTCGGAAACTGCGCGAGTACGGTATCACCTGATCTGACTTCTGGCCGATTTTTTGGGATTGAGCGGATAATGTGGTATGATGGTTTCGATACCGGAAGTAGAATGGTAAAAGGAAGGAGTGCCAAAAGAAATGAGAGAAGTATTAGGATGGATTCGATCGATAACCTTTGCTGTCGTTTTCGCTCTTGTCCTCGGAATTTTTGTATTCCAACCGTTCAAGGTTGATGGGCATTCCATGGACCCTACCTTACAAGACGAACAGCGCATATATGTTTCTAAACTATCACACACGTTTTCTTATTTGCCAGATTATGGCGATATTGTCGTGATCGACAGTCGGGTAGAACGAAACCGTACATTGATGGACGATATCATGGGGCATCCCTTGGTGTCGCTGGTCACAGGTCAAGCTGATGATCACACGATGTATGTCAAGCGTGTCATTGGAAGACCAGGCGACGTACTGGAGTTCAAAGACAACAAGGTGTATCGAAACGGTGAGGCACTGAACGAACCATACATTAAAGAAACGATGGAATATGTAGCAGACGGAAAGATCACGGTTCCAGCCGATCATATTTTTGTCATGGGAGATAACCGAAATCACAGCACAGATTCCCGCGATATTGGCTTTATTCCGCTGGATCATGTGATGGGAACCATGATCCAAAATCCTCTTAAGAAGTAAGACCGTGAAGGAGAAAAGGTTGTCCATTTATGGGCAACCTTTGTTTCAGTGCGCCCAGCATGGGCGATAACTCTAGGGTGTAAGTCCCGAACGGGGGTTGGCTGTACCAACCGTTAGCTCAAGGCAAGGGTGTCTACCGTGAGGTGGAATCTGGAGGAAGCCGGCGGCAAAGTCCCGACCTGAGGTACACGAATCCAATTTGAGGCTGTTGTATTCGGGCGAGTCTGCTGAACAAGACGAAGCCCTATACAGCCAAGGAATACAGCAGTAAACTTGGGCAGGTACATGGGATGAAAGTTATCGTTCTTACCTGGGGAGGTCTGCATGAAGTGCCTTCAAATGTTGGTAACCGTCTCCGTAAGGAGTCGCTGAACATGCAGAAGTCAGCAGAAGCCATAGTACCCAAGTATAGGACGCTTGAACGGGGAAGGGCTGAACATTAAGTCAACACATCCGCTAATCACTTTCGTGATCAAACTGTGAAGCAGAATTCCGTAAGGAACTACTCTTGGAGAATAAGGGTGAAGCCCTGAGGGTACAAGAGAGGGCTGAGTATTGACCGACAAGACTAGAAGGATGCGTGCGAAGGAAAGGGTATCGTCATGGAGTTGTTGGAGAAAGTCCTATCACGGGAAAATCTATTAGTGGCGCTCGAAAGAGTGGAAAGAAACAAAGGATCGGCGGGAATCGACAGTGTTTCAACCGAACAACTGCGCGATTATATCCGTGAACACTGGTTAACCATTAAAGAACAGATTATGAAAGGAACCTATAAACCTTCCCCTGTCCGCAGAGTCGAAATCCCGAAAACTGACGGAGGGGTAAGGTTATTAGGTATTCCTACCGTGATAGATCGCTTAATCCAACAAGCCATTCTCCAAGTTCTTACTCCCATATTCGATCCCCACTTTTCAGAATCCAGTTTCGGATTCCGACCGAATCGCAGTGCGCATGACGCTATGAGACAAGCACAATCTTATATTTCCGAAGGATATCGCTTTGTCGTAGATATGGACTTAGAGAAATTCTTCGACCGGGTAAATCACGATATTTTAATGAGTCGGGTTGCCCGAAAAGTAAAAGACAAAGCTTTGTTGAAACTTATTCGCGCATACTTACAAGCAGGCATCATGATCAATGGAGTCTGCCTCTCGGCAGTAGAAGGCACACCACAAGGTGGCCCGCTTAGTCCGTTATTGGCGAACATCCTGCTTGACGACTTGGATAAAGAGCTGGAAAAGAGAGGACATCGCTTTTGTAGATACGCAGACGATAGCAACATCTACGTGAAAACAAAGCGGGCGGGAGAACGGGTAAAAGAGAGTATCCAAAACTACTTGGAGAAGGTACTTAAGCTAAAAGTAAATGAGCAGAAAAGTGCAGTGGATCGACCTTGGAAACGTAAGTTCCTCGGTTTCAGTTTCACTAACGCAAAGCAAGCAAGGATTCGGCTTCATCCAAAATCACTTCTGAAGTTGAAAGAGAAAATCCGCTTCATCACAAATCCGGTATGGAGCATCTCTATGGATGAAAGGATTCGGAAGCTAAACCAGTATCTCATGGGATGGGTTGGATATTTCGCCCTTGCAGATGCAAAGAAAATTCTACAATCCATCGAAGAATGGATACGGCGTAGACTCCGACTTTGCTTGTGGTCTCAGTGGAAGCGAATAAAAACCCGATATCGAGAACTTCGTTCTCTGGGTTTATCACACGTCCAAGCAATAGAAATTGCAAACACCCGAAAGGGTGCGTGGCGTTCCACAAAGACTCCTCAAATACACAAAGCCCTCGGAGTTGCATACTGGCAACAACAAGGGCTGAAAAGTTTAGTACAACGATATTCTGTTCTTCGTCAAGCTTGATGAACCGCCGTATACCGGACGGTACGTACGGTGGTGTGAGAGGACGGGAGTTAGTCACTCCCTCCTACTCGATTAGGGAAAGATGTCTCACTTTTCTGATCGCTCAAAAAAGGAGGCCAGCTTATGCCCAGCATTTTGATAGCGGATCGAGACCCGAACGAAAGAATCGGGATCGGCTGGCTCGTCAACAGCTATGCCATTCCGTATGACAAGGTCCATAGTGCCGGGACTATGGAAGACGTTTTTGAAATGATGGAAGCGCATACACCGGAAGTGCTCTGTATTGAACTGGACATGATCGGGCGCGGGCAGTGGGACCGACTGAAGCTTTTGGTGGATCAATATCGTCCGACTGTTGTGGTGACCACATCAGAGGCGACGTTTGAGCGCGCGATGCAGGGAATTGGACTTTTTGCACGCGATCTATGGTTAAAGCCACAGACACCGGAATACATCAGGAGAATCCTGACGAGATGCTGCCAGGAGCGCTTGGATCGGAAGCGAGTGAACGAAGAGAAGGGAACAGGAGCGGACAATGACAGGGATGTCTCGTATCTTGACCTGTTTTTCCCCGGGCATGTACAAGCCAAGTCCTATTCGCTCATGCTGGCTCAATTGGAGGACCCGAAGCGGCATCCTGAGCTGCTGCGCTTTTTTGAAGAATATCCGTTTCGCGACAAACCCGATCTTTTGCCATTAGGGGAGAGCATTGTGGGGGTTTTTCCAATGGATGCAGCAGTCTCGCCTTCTACGCTCCATCAAATGGGCAAGCGTTTGCTGATGGACTGGGAAGCAAACAATGATGCGCCACTCTTTTTGGTCATGTATGACGCAAGTAACCATGAGCAGAGCTTGAACGAAAATTATGCGGAGGCGAGCCAAGCCCTGCAAGTCCGCTTTTTCAAAGGATATCGGCAAGTGACGGTTATGGACAATCCCGTAAATTGGACGATGATAGACCCATTTTTGACGCCCGCCGAACAGCGCACCTGGGTAGAAATGCTGGATGAAGGTAATCGGGAAGAGTTGAAGCAGTGGCTGTATACACACTTTTTTTACAAGGAAGAGCCTTATCCAGAGCCGGGATTGTTGCGTATTCGGCTGACGAGTATTTTGGCCCAAGTCCGACGGTACATGATATCACGTGGTCTTGACTCTGCACCTTTGGAAGAAGAGTATCACCGGGTTTTCGAAACGATTCTGTACTCACCGATCTTGTATCGGATCGTAGTGGAACTGCTGCTGTTCATCAATCAGCTTCTTGATGCTGCTCACCATCCCATCGACGAATCCCGTGTAGATGTCGTGGAACAGGCGATTCGTTATATAGAAGGACGTTATACCGATCCGGCACTGCGCCTGGAGGAAGTCGCACGCTATATCGACCGGAGCCCTTCCTATTTCAGTACGCTGCTCGCGCAAAAGCAAGGAAGCTCTTTTCGCCAGATTCTCACTTCGTTGCGGGTAAAAGAAGCACGTCGATTGCTTCTCGAAACATCCTTGTCTGTCCAAGAGGTGGCAGAGCGATGTGGATTCATTAACGCGAATTATTTCAGTAAAATTTTTAAGGAAAAGACAGGGACAACCCCACGTTTGTTACGAAATCAGAAGAAAAGATAGAAATCGAAAAAAAAGACAGATTTTTTCGTCAAACCATGAATGCGGTTGCAAGTGAATCGAAATTAGAGGCACCAAATCGAAAGCGTGGTGCCTTTTTTGTCTTTCCGTGCTTTTTTACAATGGAGCTAAGAAGTACATCCTTTTAGAAAAGCAGGTGGAAATGATGACGACGACACAATCCGTTGAACAATTGATCCAAGCTTTTTCAGGTACCCAATTACATACAAAGGGATGGGTGCAGGAAGCTGCGCTGCGCATGCTTTTGAACAACCTCAATCCTGATGTAGCGGAGCGTACAGAGGATCTGGTCGTATACGGCGGAATTGGCAAAGCGGCACGGAACTCGGAATGCTTCGATGCGATTGTCAAAACATTGCAAACGTTAGAGAGCGATGAAACACTCCTCATCCAGTCCGGGAAGCCAGTTGCTGTATTCAAATCGCATACCGATGCACCGCGTGTGCTACTGGCAAACTCGAACCTGGTGCCTGCCTGGGCGAATTGGGAGCATTTCCACGAGCTGGACAAAAAGGGTTTGATGATGTACGGACAAATGACAGCGGGAAGCTGGATTTACATTGGGAGCCAAGGCATCGTACAAGGAACGTATGAGACGTTTGCAGAACTGGCACGCCAGCATTTTGAAGGCACGCTGACTGGAACGATTACCGTCACAGCAGGCTTGGGCGGCATGGGTGGTGCGCAACCGTTGGCCGTATCGCTCAATGGCGGTGTGAGCATCAATATCGAGGTGGACCTGACCCGTATCCAACGCAGACTGGACACGAAATACCTGGATGTAATGACAGCTAGTCTGGATGAAGCGATCCGTTTGGCGGAAGAAGCGAAACGCGACAAAAAAGGCATTTCCATCGGTTTGTTGGGGAATGCTCCCGAAGTGCTGAATGCCATGCTGGCTCGCGACTTTATCCCGGATGTGCTGACGGACCAGACCTCCTCGCATGATCCACTCAATGGCTACATTCCCATCGGCATGTCACTGGAGGAAGCAGCCGAGCTGCGGACACGCGATCCGAAAGCGTACGAATCTCGCGCAAAAGCAAGCATTGCTGAGCACGTCCGCGCGATGCTCGCCATGCAGGAAAAAGGAGCAGTCACTTTCGACTATGGTAACAACATAAGGCAGGTGGCAAAAAACGAGGGTGTGGAGGATGCGTTCCGTTTCCCTGGGTTTGTGCCAGCTTATATCCGTCCGCAGTTTTGCGAGGGCAAGGGGCCGTTCCGTTGGGTAGCGCTGTCTGGCGATCCTGAGGATATTTACAAGACAGACGAAGTCATCCTGCGCGAGTTTTCCTACAACACGCATTTGTGCAACTGGATTCGCATGGCACAGGAGCGCATTCAGTTCCAGGGACTGCCTTCCCGTATTTGCTGGTTAGGTTATGGAGAGCGTGCGCGTTTTGGTCAAATCATCAATGAAATGGTGGCACGCGGTGAGCTATCGGCTCCTATCGTCATTGGGCGTGACCATCTGGACTCCGGTTCTGTCGCTTCGCCAAACCGTGAGACGGAAGCGATGAAGGACGGCAGCGACGCGGTTGCAGACTGGCCAATTCTCAATGCCATGATCAATGCGGTAGGCGGAGCGAGCTGGGTATCAGTACACCATGGAGGCGGTGTTGGTATGGGATACTCTCTCCACGCAGGAATGGTCATCGTGGCAGATGGTACTCCAGAAGCAGCACGTCGTCTGGAGCGTGTCCTCACGACCGATCCAGGCATGGGCATCGTCCGACATGTGGATGCAGGCTATGACCTCGCGATTCAAACAGCCAAGGAAAAAGGCGTCAACATTCCGATGATGAAGGAGTAAAAGCCATGACAAAACCTGTATGGATTCGCCACGCCAGTCAGCTTGCCACGCTGTCTGGCGGCTCCTCTTCCCCGGTAGTAGGAGCGCAAATGAATGAATTGTCGATCATTCAGGACGGAAGCATCTGGCTGGAAGACGGCGTTATCCAGCGAGTGGGAACAGATGAAGAGCTGGCACTTCGCTATCGAGACCGTGCGCATGAGGCGCAAATCATCGATGCCTCGGGCAAGCTGGTCACCCCAGGGCTGATCGATCCGCATACACATCTGGTGCACGCGGGCAGTCGGCAAAACGAGTTTAACATGCGGCTAAATGGTGCGACCTATATGGAGATTATGAACAATGGCGGCGGAATTCACTCGACTACCGCAGCGACGCGCGCGGCTACACATGAAGAGCTGTTTGCCCAGAGTAAGCAGCGTCTTGACCAGTTTCTGTTGCATGGGGTCACAACCGTCGAGGCGAAAAGCGGATACGGCCTGACATTGGAAGATGAGCTGAAGCAGCTCGAGGTTGCCAAGCAGTTGCACGAAGCACATCCCATCGATATCGTCAGTACCTTCATGGGTGCACATGCTGTGCCACGTGAATACAAGGAAAATCCGGATGCGTTTGTAGACGTGGTCATCGAGGAAATGATCCCGGAGGTCGCTCGTCGCAAGCTGGCTGTTTTTAACGATGTGTTTTGCGAAAGAGGTGTGTTCACCCCGGAGCAATCCCGACGCATTCTCGAAGCAGGGGTCCGTCATGGGCTATTGCCAAAGATTCATGCGGACGAAATCGAACCGTATGAAGGGGCAGAGCTGGCAGCTTCGGTTGGCGCGGTATCTGCGGATCATTTGTTGCGCGCCTCTGACAAGGGGATTGAACAGATGGCAGAAGCAGGTGTCATCGCTGTGTTACTGCCTGGTACGGCATTCTTCCTGATGGCAGAGTCAGCAAATGGCAGAAAAATGATCGATCGTGGCGTGGCGGTAGCGATTTCAACGGATTGCAATCCGGGCTCGTCTCCAACGGTTTCGCTCCCACTCATCATGAATCTGGGTTGCCTGAAAATGGGGATGACGCCAGCCGAGGTGCTGACAGCAGCTACCATCAATGCCGCTCACGCAATCCGCTGCGCGCATGAAGTCGGCAGCCTTGAGGTGGGGAAAAAAGCGGATGTCACGATTTTTGATGTCCCTGATTTCATGACCTTGCAATATCGGTATGGGATCAACCACGTAAACACGGTCATCAAAAACGGAACGATTGTCGTTTCAGAGGGCAGACTGGCGTAATACGAAAGAGAACGAAAGAAAAACGGATAGAAGTGGAGGAGACCGGCTTGTCTTTGAAATGGGGGGACATGTATGGGCAATATTTCTAACAGCAATCTTGCGCCGCATCCTAGTCAGCAAGCCGTATCCACCACACATGCTTGGAAGTTTTTTGTTTTTAGCCTGATTGGCATTTTCGTCTTTTTTATTCCTGTTACCGTTAATGACACAAGCTCAATTGTTCTCGATCACATCGTGACATGGGTTCGGCAAATCATGCCGGGTGCAATACCGGTGTACGCTTTGCTTGTGATTGTGCTTGGGGCCATTTATCCGTTTGTGACGGGGAGTTGGAAGCAGAGCAAAGTAAACCTCGTCTTTTCGGCGCTAAAAGTACTGGGTGTGCCTATCGCTCTGTTGATTTATTTTCAGGCGGGTCCTGCATGGCTGCTGGACAAGAATATGGGGCCATTTCTTTTCGAAAAGCTGGTGATTCCCGTAGGCATGGTAGTTCCAATTGGCTCCGTGTTCTTGGCTCTGCTGGTTGGCTACGGCCTTTTGGAGTTTATTGGGGTATTGGTACAACCGATCATGCGCCCGATTTGGAAAACACCTGGCCGCTCTGCAGTAGATGCGGTGGCATCCTTTGTGGGAAGCTATTCGATCGGTCTTTTGATCACGAACCGGGTATTCAAAGAAGGCAAATATACGATAAAAGAAGCAGCCATTATTGCAACCGGCTTTTCCACCGTTTCTGCGACATTTATGATCGTGATTGCGAAAACATTGGATTTGATGAATTACTGGAATCTTTACTTCTGGGTGTCGCTCGTGGTGACGTTTCTCGTAACCGCAGTGACTGTGCGTATTTGGCCGCTGTCCAACATGAGCGATGCGTATTACCAAGACAACGGCGATCCTGAAAAAGTAATCAAGGAAAAACGGCTGCGCCAGGCGTGGATGGAAGCAATGGATGCAGCGGGAAAAGCACTGCCGCTTACACGGAACATTTGGGAGAACTTGCGGGATGGTTTTATCATGACCATGAGTATTCTTCCGTCCATCATGTCGGTCGGTTTGCTCGGGTTGGTACTGGCCGAATTTACCCCTTTGTTTGACTGGCTGGGCTACTTGTTTTATCCAATAACATGGCTATTGCAAATTCCAGAGCCGATGCTGGCTGCAAAAGCCTCAGCGATCGAAATTGCCGAAATGTTTTTACCCGCACTCCTAGTGGTAAAAGCGCCTCTGGTCACCAAGTTTGTCATTGCCGTTGTTTCGGTTTCTTCTATCCTGTTCTTTTCCGCGACGATTCCTTGCATTTTGTCTACCGAGATTCCGATTAGTATTCCAAAGCTTCTGGTGATTTGGATAGAGCGTACGATCCTAACGCTGCTGTTTGTTACCCCGCTGGCTTTTCTGCTTCTGCCATAATCATAAAAAGTGAACGGACAATTATGGTATGATGGTGGCAGGTTCGAACAAGCAGAGGAAAGAGGGGCTAGTCATGTCCGGATTCGGAATTTTCCGTGATGTTATTACGTCAGAGCAGCAACTGCGCGAAATGGTCGGAGAGCCAAGTCGTCTCGTACAGAACAAGGCGATACCCCAGCTGGATGATCATAGCCGCAATTACATTGCCCAAGCGCCATTTCTCATCATTGCCACAGCAGACAAAGATGGCCATTGCGATGCTTCGCCACGTGGAGATGCACCTGGCTTTGTGCATGTCATCGATGATCACCATCTGGTCATCCCCGAGCGCCCAGGAAACAAGCGGATGGACTCTATCACGAATATTTTGGTCAACCCGCATATTGGGCTGATCTTTTTGATTCCTACACTGGAAGAGACGTTCCGCGTGAACGGCAAGGCTTGCATTATTCGCGATGAAGAAATACTGGCGAAGATGGCGGTAAACGGGAAGGCGCCCACGCTCGGAATCGGTGTCAAGGTAGAGGAGTGCTTCGTCCACTGCGCGAAGGCATTTATGCGCTCTGGTCTTTGGAAGCCGGAGTCATGGCCAGCAGAGGGGACGACTCCTAATGTCGCACAAATGCTGGCGGATCATGTGAAGCTTCCGGGTGTGACGGAAAAAGAAGTGGCAGAGGGCTTGCAAGACAGCTATACGAATCGATTGTACTAAGCATAGGAAAAACGGCGGTTCTCCCATCTCGTTGTGGAGTCTGCCGTTTTCGGTTTATTCAGGGATAGGGTCGCCTACCAACCACCCAGTATTGGAGCTGCCACAGTAATAGCATTCGACTGTATAAGAGGGCATGTTCGAATAACGTATATGTTCCGGGATTATGAAGACCGGGTCGACGTTTCCGGTTCCCCCCGTTGGGGTTCCTTTTGTAATGCCCCGGAAAATTACCTTGATATCATACCCTGGCAGATTGATCATATTGCCCAATCTAGCGGTCAGTCTAGCCTTGAGATCACCCAGCGGGGCGCTGGCCTTATTTTCGGCAGCGGTGTACGGCCAAGGGTTTTCAGGATGATACTTTTGAATGACAATGACATACTCTTTATATCGATTCGTATCCCGCCGCTTGTCTAATTGACCGATCGCTTCATGAATCCGAGAGCCAATTTGGGAATCGTCATGAGAGCTGATTGTCTTGATCTCCATAGCCACACGTTTTTCCTCGTATGAAACGGTTGAATCATCCTCATCGTCCTCCAGCATGCGGTCTTCCTTAGGCGTGTCGTTTTGCTGCTCCTCCAAATAGGTGTAATCAATGTCAGGATCGTCGTCCTTATCCTTTCCGAAAAAGGGTGTGATATTTTCTCCGAATAGACGCTGTGCCTCCTCCAGTTCTGTATAATTCCCACCCGTAACCGAGAAGATATCGGAAATTTTGGCGTGCAGACTGATACCGTAACGTACTTTGGCAAAGT
Organism: Brevibacillus schisleri; assembly: GCF_055685845.1. Taxonomy (NCBI): domain Bacteria; kingdom Bacillati; phylum Bacillota; class Bacilli; order Caryophanales; family Paenibacillaceae; genus Brevibacillus; species Brevibacillus schisleri. The sequence goes on along the minus strand of NZ_JBVNDM010000001.1, from coordinate 4,803,689 downwards.
AGTTATCTACGTCGTCCACTTGCTCAAAAAGCTCATTTACCGTTCCTTCATCCAGGTTATTTGTTTTTTTCACATGTTTGTCCCACATTCTGCGTGCATCTTTTACATCTTCGTCCCAAGTGCCTTGGATAATCGGAGGTGATACGGAACTACCAGCATCTGTACCTGTACCATCCGTCATGGTACCAGCAGCTGCCAGTGACCCATAGCGATCCGCTTCCGCTTCCAGAGCCGGATCATCATTGATGGGCAAACTGGAATCTGGAACGTTCGCTTTTACCCGTCCTTGTCGTTGCTGAACCACGTGTGTTAGCTCATGACCGAGTAGCTGCTGACCGCTTTGCGTCTCTGGCTGGTACGTCCCCGGGGCAAAGTGAATGTCATTCCCTTGGGCAAAGGCAACCGCTCCGATTTGGGAGGCGACAGACGACTCTGGATGAATCTGTACATCTGAAAAATCAGTGTGAAAAGCATTCTCCATTTTTGCTTGGACGGAACCGGGGAGCGAGCGGCCGCTGCCGGAAGAGAGATTCTCCGATTTTTGCAGGGGAGTATTCGATAACATGCGCTGGACAGCCTGGTTGCCAAGAGTCTTTTGCAGCGAAAGGATGTGGGAAGAGTGACTCGCCTTTCTTTGGACCTGGCTCGGTTGGAGCATGGGCTTGGAGACAGGTGCTTTCTGTTTTTCATGAGTCGCATCCATAGACGGCTTGCTAGTTTCATAGCGTCGCATGATTACACCCCCTCTACTTTTGTCACGTCCAATTGAACGGGTTCCTTTTGCTGTGCTTGATAGAAATAGAGATACAGATACGGATCGACCAAATAGCTCGTGATAGCGCCAGTGCGGTTAACGTACGTGGAGGATGTCTTGGGCAAAACGGCAGCTTTGCTGTCGAGCTCGTTCCGATCTTCTTTGACGATCGAGATGACCTGCGGGTGATAGACGTGGACGGCAGTGACAATTTGTTTGCTAGGGTGTCCAGGTGCTGGTTCAAGTGTAAAAGCCATGTTCATTTCACGATACGCCAGCTTTTGTGGTAATAAGGTGGTATCCTTCGCTGGTGGAACTTCGGGTGCTTTTTGATCGGCAGGAGGAGGGGCAGTACCTTCGACTTCCTTCGGTGTGTCATCGTCGGGCTTGCCCATGATTTCCTCCAGCTTGCTCCTAGAGATGCCAATGAATCCTGGCAAATCAATGCGCCCTTCGCGGAAGTACCCCTTGTACAACGGCAAGCCTTCCTTGTCGTAGAGTACCCCGATGCCGTCGTAGGCACCTACCCGAAATTGCCCTTGATACAACAGAGCGTCTTCAGCAGAACGAAGCTCTCCCGTTCCGTGATAATGCCCTTCGGCAAAGCCGCCTTTATACAGCGTTACGCCACTTGCATCTTTCAGCTCGCCCTGTCCGTGATATACACCCAGCAAAAAATCACCTTGATAGACGATGCTGCCATTGGTGGAGAATTTGGTGCCGGCTCCATTGAAGTGCCCGTTTCGAAAATGACCTTCATACACGAGCTTGCCATCCCGATCAAAAAGACTTCCGGCCCCATTGTATCTGCCGTCCACAAATTGCCCTTTATACTGCACGAGCCCGTTTTCGTAGTAATCAGTTCCTTCGCCGCCGTAGAATCCATTGTCAAACATTCCGTCGTAGAGCAGCTTTCCATCCTTCGTAAAAAGCCTGCCAGCTCCGTTGTACGCCCCGTTTTTAAAAGCGCCTTCGTATTTGATTGCGCCATTTGTGTACAATTCCTGACCGGCTCCATCCAGCTTCCCATTTTTGAAATTTCCCTGAAAAACGACTTGCTGGTTGTCGTTGTACAACGCTCCTTGACCAGCGTATACCCCATTTTCAAACCCGCCTTGATAGACGAGAACGCCTTTCCGGTATCCTTTGCCGAAGCCTTGCGGAGTGCCGCTTTTAAACTCGCCGCTGTATAGAAGCTTCCCCTTGTCGTCATAGAGCTCGCCTTTTCCGTCATACAGACCATTCACGAGCTGGCCAGAATAGATCATCGTGCCTTCCGGATTGTAAATGATCGCCAGACCCGTGTCGGAAATCTGTTGATTGGGAGTTTTTAAATGAATGACGACGGGACGTTGCAAAAAGCGGTTAAGGGCATCGGGAGGGTTAATGAAAAGAAAGTAGGCCAGGACAAGGAGGAATAGTCCTGTCAAAATGAGAAAGCGTTTGGCAATATAAAAACGGCCGATATGCACGTAATCGTTGAGTGAAGTTTCTTTTTTGGTGAATAGTCCGGCAATGCCGTTCTTGATCCAATCGAGGGCTTGCTTGGGGAGGGCGGCTCCTTTTTTTATCCAATCCTGCCCCCATTTTTTGAGTGGATGGGTGAGCGGGTCGACAATCGTTTGTTCCGTTAGCTTTTGGAGTTGTTTGTCCATATCGTAACCTCCCTACTTGTCAGGGAACCTGAATCGTCGCTTGTCCGGGGTTCGTGATCGAAATGACACCACCCCAGCTGCACATGAGCTTGGAGGTTTGATTGAGGGCAGGCATGTTGGCCACGAGAACAGTAGGGGAGCCAGGAACCCAAGGGGCGGCTGTGACAGGGACGCAGGGGACCGGAGTAAAAACGCCCAGCTTCGCCGCTGTGGCTGCTGCGACCTGAGGGTTGGACATCGTATTGCACATCCCGAATGGAAGGACGTTTACCATCGGTTTATTGTCCATAATGTTTGCGATCGGCATACTGGTTGTGACGCGATTCACCGGGAGCACCATGAGTGAACTGGGAGCAGCACCAAAGCTGCACTGTAGCATGGCTCCTCCGCAGACGAGTTGTCCCATGAAGCCAACTCCTTTTCATAAGTCATCTGGTAAGATATTGAAAATCAATCTGTATAGTAGTATAAATGTCAAATAGAGAAGATGTATAGCGAAATTTGTAATTTTTAGTATAATGTTGCTTGGTATCATTTTCGAAAATACGTTTTCGAGAGATGGGAGAACCGCAAACGATGGGAAATAACAAGAAGTATTCCTGGTTGACCGGACTGCTGATTGTATTTGCTGGGATCGGCTTGCTGCTCGCTTGGAACATGGATAGGAGCGGGAAGCAGGACGAACCGTTTCAGGGGATCAACAGCATCGCGGCCAATAGTCAAAAGGATGTCGTCCTCATAACGGATGGACACCAAAAGCTGACTAGCCTGTACCCCGATCGGACGCTACGGTACCAGCAAGTCCTGGAGCAAAATCCAGAAGAAGGCTTGGAAAATTTCACAGAGGTAGCCATCGACGAAGAAGGATATGCGTACGTGCTGATCACAAAGCTTGATAGCTTTGGATTGCGAACTGTATCCGAGAGAATCGTGCGAATGTCGCCAGATGGAGAAATCGAACAAGTCGTGTATGAAGATTCCTATGGAGCGAACAGCCCGTACAAGCGAATTGGCAAGGTACGCTCCCTGCAAGTCGCGAAAGATCGTCTTTATTTTTATGTTTATCAACATCCTGAAGTGATTGCCTATCAATTTGTACCCTCTGATTCACCCCCCACACAACTCTATCAAATCCAATTGCCTAATGAAGTATACGTTAATGAAATCACAGGAGTAGACCCGCGTCATACCTATGTCACTACCAAGCGTGGAGAGTTTTTTCAGGTCGATGTTCCCCAAGGAAGTGGGGAAGCTCAAGTGAAAGGTCCGCTCTACATTCACTCCGAACGCTCGGAAAAGAATCGTACCGTCCCCGATCATGTCAAAGTGGGGCCAGCAGGTCGTCTTCTTTTCTACAATTCTGATCAAAGTGTCATTGAACGCTTCGATCCCGCACATCCAGATGAAATCGCCTTGATGGTGCCTTCCAAAACATTCGAGCAGATCAAGTCGAGCGATAGCAGTGCCCTAACGGCATTTGCTGTAACTCCCCAGTATCACATCGTAGTCGCCACAGATAGTCAACTCGCCTTTCTGGATCAACAAGGAAATGTGATGACCAAGCTCACGTCCCCGTCTGTATCCGAAAAAGACCGCTTGAAGGAATGGACCTGGTGGACAGGATTGGGCGTGGCCGTTCTCCTGTTTTGTGTCATTCAGTTTCTGTTGTTTCGCCTCTTCCGGATTCCGTTGATTATCAAGCAAACGATTGTAATAGCCCCACTCATTGTTGTCCCCGTATTCCTTCAACTGGAGGGAACGAAGCTGACCTTCTCGTTTATGGAGCAGGAAAATCAAACCGATCTTCGTCTCCAAGCCTATGTTATTTCCACGTTGATTGAAGGGGACAAGCTGGATGGAATCAACGGAGCGATTGATTACATGAATGCGGACTATCAAGCCGTACAGGCCAACCTGAAAAAACTGGAGGTCCCCGATGATGTGAATGTGAACAGGGGGCTGTATAAAACGATTTACAAATACACAGATGGCGAATTGTTTCTCATGATGGATGACAATGACAGCGCAGAAGTGTTTGAGAATGTGGCCATTGATGATGAGTTCCGCAGTGTGGTCATGAAAAGGGAGATCGTCTCGGGAAAAGCTCAGGATCGGACAGGCTACTGGATGTACGCGATGGCCCCGATATACAACTCTTCAGGCAAGCTATCCGGTGTGTTGGAGCTAGGCAGGGAAATGAACGGAGTCCGCATCCAGCACAACGAAATGTCACGTGAGCTAGGCCGTGGCGCTGCGCTAGTCTGGTCGATTTGTGCGAGTCTATTCTTCCTTTTCTCGTGGCTGACATACCGAAACATCCGCAATCTGCAAACGAACGTCTCCCATATGGGAAAAGGCGACTACAGTGTGGTGGCGAGGGTTCGTTCCATGGATGAAATTCAAAAGCTGGCAGAAAGCTTCAACCAAATGGCCAAGCGCATTCGTCAGTACATTTCGAATATCACGAGGATGAGCGAGGCGAACAATCGTTTTGTGCCGCAGCAGTTTATCCATTTTCTCGGGAAGGAAAGCATACTCGACGTGGAGCTGGGTGATCAGGTGGAGCGGGAAATGGCCGTTATGCGGATGAGTCTGCAATCGTTTCATGCGATCTCCCATCGTCTGCGACCAGAGGCGACCTTCCGCGTCATCAATGCGTTTCTCAAGCGGTTTGCTCCGATTGTAAACGAGAATCAAGGGATGATTACCGAATATCTCGATCCCGGGGTGCTTGCTGTTTATCCAAGAGAGGCAAAAGACGCGTTGGATGCGGCGGTACAGATGCGACGTACGTTAGCAGACTATAACGAGCAACGGGCGGAAAAAGGATACGATCCGATTGAATTGCGGGTTGCGCTGCATCACGGTCCGCTGATGCTGGGGATTATTGGCGAGGCGACGCGTCTGGAGGCTGCGATTATATCGGATCATGTCCGCGTGGTGGAGAAAATGGAAAAGATGGCAGAAACACTCGGGGCCTGCATCCTGATGTCCGATTCGCTGTTTGCCGAGATGGGAGAGAGTACGTCGTATCGATATCGTGATTTAGGCTGGGTGCATATCGAGGGAGAGGCTCAGCCGATGCATTTGTACGACGTATACGAGGGCGACGCTGACCAGATTCGTGCGCACAAGGATGAGACGAAGGAATTATTTGAGCAAGCGATTGTGATGTATCAGAATGGGAGATTTCACGATGCACGATCCGCATTTCTGTCCGTCATCAAGCAAAATCGCTGGGATCAGGCGGCGCGACAGTATTTCTACTTATGTGACGAATACGCGCAAAAAGGGGCGGAACAAGATTGGTCTGGCGAGTTGAAAATATCGTAGGAGCGGTGAAAAAGCGAAATGACGAATCTCGAACCGAATCACAACCAGTGGAACTATTACGAAGAGATGCTTCGATGGCTGGATATTCATCTGATGCGCTTGCTGGCCGTACGAGCACAGCAGGGGGAAGATTATCCGCTGGATCAAATGAGGGGGGTGATTGTCACAGAGGAGGAAGTCGTGCAATTGCTCGAGGCAGCTCCGCCAGCGACGCAGCTATGGGAAGCCTTCGCAGAGCGGTTGGCAGCATGCGAGGAACGACTTCATGCCCTGCACATGCAAGAAGCGGGTAGCATACCGATTTTGGCAGTGGCAGACGCTTTTTCACTCAACCGCTTCGAGCTGGGGTGTTTATTTCTTTGTCTGTCAGTCGAGCTGGATCGGAAGTATGAAAAGCTGTTTGGCTACCTCCTCGATGATATTACGTGCAAGTCACCTACTCCCGAATTGGCAATGCAGCTATTTTGCCGAACAGCGACCGAGAGGATAGAGGTCTGGACAGCGTTTGCGCAAAAAAGCAAGCTGGGACGACTGCTGCTTTTTACCGAGGGGGATATGGGTGGCAGCGGCTCTTGGCTCTCTCGACCGTTAAAGCTGGATGAACGACTGCTGCACTTCTTGACGACAAGGGATGGAGGTGATGCCAGTCTGCAGCCTTGGCTATCCTGGAGCTTGCCAGATCAAGAGTTAGAACCGTTGGTAGGAGAGAGCGCGATGCATTTACAGGAGCGCTTTGACACATTGTGGGAAGCAGCAGGAGCAGATTCAAATCGGCTTCTCCTGCATTTGCATGGTCCGACTGGCGTTGGAAAAAGGCATCGAGTCAAGCATCTGTTTCACCGCGTCAGGCAACCGGTGCTGTTCGTTGATGCAGAGCGCTTGATCCGGGAGGAAGCTTTTTCGCGCAGATTACAGCAGGTATTGCGAGAGGTGCAGCTGCTTCGGGGTGCGCTGTGCTTGCATCAGTTCGAGGTTTTTCTGACAGAAGAAGTCCAAACAGTTGGACGCAAGCAGCTGGTGATGGATGAACTCGAAAGCTTTTCAGGTCCCATTGCCATTTTGGCGAAAAGTCAATGGAAGCCGGAAAACGCTCTGGGGAAGCGGATTTGGCTGGAAATGGAGGTGCCTGGTCCAGATGAAACGGAAAGGAGGCGATTATGGGAGACAGGCCGTGCAGGCATGAGCTTTTCTCAAGAGATTGACGTAGGCGCTTTAGCAGGGAAATTCAAACTGAATGCCGGGCAAATCAATCAGGCGCTTCACAGAGCAAACGAGATGGCGATGCAGACGAAAGACAGGATCATAACGAAAACACATCTCCACGAAGCTTGCTTTCTGCAAATGAGACATGCGCTAGAAAAGCACGCCACACGCTTGAGACCCAAATACAGCTGGGAAGATCTGATTTTGCCTGAGGAGCAACTGACTTTGTTGCGGAACGCCTGCAATCAGGTGACCTATCGAAATGTTGTTTTGGGAGAGTGGGGTTTTGGGAGAAAGCTTTCTTATGGGAAAGGCGTCAGCATGTTGTTTGCAGGTCCTCCGGGTACGGGCAAGACGATGTCGGCGGAAGTCGTAGCAAAGGAACTGGGTCTGGAGCTTTTTAAAATTGACTTGTCGCAGGTGATCAGCAAGTACATTGGGGAGACGGAAAAAAACCTCCACCACATCTTCTCGGAAGCGAAGATCGGCAATGCCATCCTCTTCTTTGACGAAGCCGATGCCCTATTTGGAAAGCGCTCAGAAGTGAAAGATTCGCATGACAAATACGCAAATGTGGAAACAGCCTACTTGCTGCAAAAGATGGAGGAGTACGAGGGAGTCTCCATTTTGGCGACGAATCTCCTGCAAAATTTTGATGAGGCCTTCATGCGCAGAATCAACTACGTGGTGAAGTTCCCTTTTCCTGAACCGTCCTATCGCGAAGAAATATGGCGCAGCATGTTCCCGGCAGATACACCACGAGCTGGTGACATCGATTTTGAGTTTCTCTCTTCCAAGCTGCATATTGCGGGAGGCGGGATCAAAAATGTGGTGCTCGCTGCCTCTTTCTTGGCTGCATCAGAGGGCATCTCCGTTTCCATGCGTCATTTGATTGAGGCTGCGAAGCAGGAGTTAAAAAAGACGGGTAAGCTGCTGTTGAAAGAGGATTTGGGGGAGTATGCCAACAGGTAGCATGTCGAAGAAAGTGTGTAATTTTACAAAATTAGATAAAAATGCATGTAAAACCATTAATTTGAATGTTATGATAAGTGTATTCTGTCAAATAATGTCGAGGTGAACGGGTATTAGCCAGTACACCGCCATTGCTGAAGTAGGAGAGACACTGCTCGCTCTTTTGCGAAAAGAGATGACGCCGGAGCCGATTAGCCAACCGGAGTTGATTGGTCTAAGCTCGCCTGCTCAGCCAGGAGATTTGGCGTTAGCCTTGTTTTTATACGAAATCCGGGAAAGTCAGGAGAGGCAGCACATGATGATCAGTGAAGGTACTGATCAGTTGCGATATCCCCCAATGACGGTCAATCTCTCCTACATATTGACCGCCCATTCCCCAGCAGAACAGCATACCCGCATGCTGGACGAGCACCGCATCCTCGGGCGTGCCATGCAGGTTCTCTACGACAACGCCATTTTGCGTGGCGATCAGCTTCAAGGCTCCCTTGCAAACCTGGATACAGAGCTTCGTGTCGTCGTGGAGCAGCCTCCCGTTGATAAACTCATCCAACTCTTTCCACATGTTCCGTACAAGCTATCCATCGGCTACTCGGTAGGGCCGGTTCATATCGATTCCACCCGAGTTCGTTCAACGAAGCGCGTACTGGAACGGGATATTCGCATACGAGGGGAAGGTCATGGTTAATGGATCAGCATTTCCAGGTGCGCATTCGTTCCGTTTTCTCGTATGCCGTCCGTCTGGTGGATATGTATACAAGAGGAGCCCCTTTTCGCTCGAGCTTGTCTGTTCGCTTGGCGAATCATCCACAAGTGCCTGTATGCAAAGGGGACGGATGGTATATCTTTTCTGACTTGCCTGATGGGATATACACGCTCAATATAAGCAGCCGGGAGTATATGGATCGCTCCGTGACTTTCTCCGTGATCACCGGGAGCACATCTTACTCCGAACGAATTATTTACTTGCATCCGAGTCCAGCCTATCCATTTCGGGCAGGAGACTCCCTTGTTCGAGGGAGAGCTTGCTTGGAGGATGGTTCTCCAGCTGGTGGTGCCTGTGTGCAGGCTGTCATCTCATATGAGCGAGATGCCCCGGTGAAATTGGCCGAGGACGCTGCCAAAGAGGCCACGGAGCTAATCGTAACCAGTAAAAAGGGTCAAGTCGATTTGGCTGATGCTTTTCTTCTCGAAACACCCACATGCAAAGGGACGATCATTCGTTTTGCAAGTCCCCCAAAAGGTCGAGTTTATCCCTTGACCGAACCTCTTTCTCTTGCCTACCCAAGAGGCACTGTCTTACTCCCACTGCTCGAAACGAACTGCGACGACAGAGGAGAATTCGTAGTTGCCCTTCCGTTGTTTCTGGAAAAAACTCATGCGCGTATGAAAATTGAAGTATGGCGGGAAGAAGCCGCTGGTTTTGCCGAGCTTTCCATTCAAGCCAGTACGACCCAATCCATAGGTATCATCCAAATAAACAGACCCAAATAGGGTGATCCGGCAGTTGTTTGGCGTCGGTCCATGACATCCTGCTGCCTGATTATAGAGCAAGACTCACCTATCAAAACGGCTTTTTTGTAAGTGGTAAAGCAAGTGATGAAATTAATCGGAGGGAGGGACTGATTGCAGGTTTCTGCTGCTGATACATGCGGAACTCTCCAATCAGGTTACGATGCCAGAGTACTTATCACCAGGGGTGTATGTCGAGGAATTTGATAGTGGCCCCGTTCCCATGGAGGGAGCGAGTACAAGCACGGCCGGCTTTATCGGGCTTGCCCAAAAAGGACCCGTTGCGGGATTGCCTGAGCTGATTACAGGTGTCAATGATTTTCGCAAGTTGTTCGGTTCCTATTTGTCTGAAAATGCGTTTGGCGAATACCGCTATCTCGCTTATGCGGTGGATCACTTCTTTCTGAATGGAGGCTCCCGTTGTTATGTGATGCGGGTAGCGCCAGCAGATGCGAAGCCAGCTTCCAATGAAGGTAACAGCGAAGGAGCCGCCCTTCGGATTACGGCAAAAAACCCGGGGGCATGGGGAAATCAGATCCGCGTAAATTTGATTCCGTCGAGCAAGGCAAAAACGCAGATTTACGAGCAGCTCGGCGAAGCTCCTAAATACCGCGTGAAAAACAGTGCAGGCTTTCAAGCAGGTGATGTTGTTTCTTTCTACGACGGTGAAACCAAGCAGTACAGCGAAGTGGTTTCTTCCCAGGACAATGTGATCGAGTTGTCTACCGTGCTCACAGGAGACGTCATCGATAACAATCTGCTGCCGGTCAAAATTTTGTCCACATGCGAATTCACAGTGCAAGTCTTCTACAACGATGAGGCCGAAGAGTTCGACAAATGCTCGCTCAATGTCTCTGCTGCCAATCATGTCAGCAAGCTACTGTCCAAGAGCAATATCGTAGAGGTCGAAGCCGGTGCTGCCCCAGCGAGCTCAGAAGTCATACCGCCTTTTACCGTCATTTCAGGGATGGCGGAAGAAACTCAATCTGAGGGTGGAAAGACGGAATTCGGTCTGTATCAAATCTCATTGGCAGGGGGCAGCGACGGTTCTGTCGCCAATCTGTCGGCGGGCGAATACATGGGGGAGGATCATGGACCGGGAAAACGTACTGGAATCCAAGCCTTCATCGATAATGACGAAGTGAGCATTATGGCTATTCCTGGCGTAACAGACCCGAATGTGCAGCTCGCGCTTGTGGCTCATTGTGAAAACCTGAAAAGCCGCTTCGCCATCCTCGATATCCCACGCGACAAGAAAAAAGTAAGCGATGTGTTGACCCATCGCAATATTTTCGATACGCAATACGCTGCCATTTACAATCCTTGGCTGCAAGTGTTTGATCCGCTGGACAAGCGCAACATCTACATTCCGCCATCAGGCTCTATGGCAGGCATTTACGCGCGCTCGGACAACACCCGCGGCGTCCACAAAGCCCCGGCAAATGAGGTGGTACGCGGCTGCACAGGACTGGATTGCCAGTACAATACGGGCGAGCAGGATATTTTGAATCCGAAGGGAGTCAACCTGATTCGCGCGTTTACAGGTCAAGGAATTCGTGTCTGGGGTGCGCGGACGATGTCATCCAACGGGCTATGGAAGTACATAAACGTGCGCCGCCTGTTCATTTTCCTCGAAGAATCGATCAAAAACGGGACAAACTGGGTGGTATTTGAGCCAAATGACGAGAGGCTGTGGGCCCGGGTCCAACGCACGATCGATTCTTTCCTGACGCGAGTTTGGCGAGATGGCGCATTGATGGGCTCAAGCCCACAGGAAGCCTTTTACATCCAAATCGGAAGAAGCACGATGACGCAGGATGATATCGACAATGGCAGATTGATCTGCGTGATTGGTGTAGCTCCTGTCAAACCAGCAGAGTTCGTCATCTTCCGTATTACGCAAAAAACATCTGATCAGCAATAATTCACGAGGAAAAACGATGTGAAGAAAGGGGTACAGTATGGCAGATCGCAAGGATCCATACCGCAAGTTTCGGTATCGGGTAGAGATGGACGGCATTCAGCAGGCAGGCTTCAGTGAGGTGTCGGGCTTTGACGCGTCTGTGGACGTAGTCGAGTATCGCGAAGGCAATGAGGTGATTACACCGCGCAAGCTCCCGGGCTTGGCGAAGTACGGGAACATCACGCTGAAATGGGGTGTGACAGATTCGATGGATTTGTACAACTGGATGCAGGACACCATCCAGGGCAAGGTCGCACGCAAAACGGTAACGATCATTGCCATTAACGAAGCCGGAGATGATGTCGCTACATGGAAAGTCATCGAAGCATGGCCGACCAAATACACGGCCCCTGATTTTAACGGTACGTCCTCAGAGGTGGCGATTGAGCAGTTGGAAATTGCCCACGAAGGAATGACACGCACGAAATAAGAGAAAATCCCGACGCCTAAGAGTGGCAAGGAAAAGGCTTTTCTTTGTCACTCTTGCTGGCCTCGGGTGATGAGGAGGATGACACCATGGCATTTAAAACGGAATACGAATTTGAGCTCCCGCGCGGCTATGTGGATGAAGAAGGAAACCTGCACAAGCGGGGCGTCATGCGCTTGGCGACGGCTGCTGACGAAATTTTGCCGATGCGTGATCCGCGTGTCCAGCAAAATCCTGGCTACCTGACGATTATTTTGCTGACGAGAGTGATTACCAAGCTGGGAGATGTACGGGGAATTGACACAAGAGTGGTGGAGCGGCTGTTTACGGCGGATCTCGCGTACCTGCAAAACCTGTACAGACAGATTAATGAATTGGACAGCTCGATGTTCAAGACATCTTGTCCGAAATGCGAGCATGAATTTCAGGTAGATATGGCTTTTTCAGGGGCGCTGGAGGGAGTATGAGTGGGTATCCCGTCGACAAGATCTATGAAGAAGCCGCCTTCATCGCCTACTATTTTCACTGGCCTCACGACGAGATCATGTCGATGGAACACAAGGAACGGCGGCGCTGGTGTGAAGAAATATCCGCCATCAATCGCAAGCAAAATGATGAACCGGAAAATGTTTTTGATGTGTTCAAGCGGAGGTGAGTCTGGTGTTCGCCAATGACAATCCGTATTACACCAACCTCCGATTTCGTGTGGATTTATTTCCATTTGGATTGGAGATGGATGGCATTTGGGTCGCTGGATTTAGTGAAGTGTCCGGATTGGCCGTCGAAACAGAGCTGGAGGAGTACCAAGAGGGCGGCGTGAATCATTTCGTTCACAAGCTGCCGAAACGCAGTAAGTTTCCTAATCTCGTCTTCAAACGAGGGTTTGTGAGATCAAACGAGCTGTGGCGATGGTATGAGGATTTCCACTTTGGCCCGCCAGAAAAGCGCAAGCGCAAGCAAGGAGCAATCATTCTTATGGATGCAAACGGAAATGACGTGGGAGCTTGGGCGTTTGAAGGGGCTTATCCGGTCAAGTGGGTTGGACCGGAGTTTCGGGCCACGCATGGAGAAGTAGCCGTTGAGACATTGGAAATCGTGCACCACGGCTTAAAATCGTATTTTTAAGCCTTATCCCGTCTGCAAGGAGCAAAAGAAACGATGATAACGATCAAGGCGCTCCCACTTTCGCGGCGTCCATCACTGCAACCGAGAGCGTCCATTCAAGGCTTTGCACAGAGCATCATGCAGAAGTATCGGCACGCGGAAGGTCGCGATCCCGGCTACCTTGCTTTGATCCATCGTGATTTTTCACCGAGTATCGGAGGGCAGGAAAACCACTTTCATCAGACCTTCATTCATGTGCGCATGCAAGTACAAGTGGACTCCTACCTCGGATTGAATCGAGAAAGGTTGCCGAACGGACAGGCTGGCTTACCAGTGGCAAAAGAGCGCGTGGTGATAACGCAAGCATCGGGATCAGGACGAAAAGCACGACACACTACTTTGATACAGGAGCTTTTTCGGAAGTGGGAGTCGTCCAGAATAATCGAGAAGGTTTACCTGCCGCAGATAACGGTTGTCTCAAACGGAAGAGATAGATATCGCTGGTCTAGCTATGTTCAATCCTCGGTTCAGCGAGGAAACTCACTTAAGAAATGGCTTCCGCTTGGGCGGTTTAAAGAGCAGATACACCCGGCCGATTTTGCCGCCCCTCTTTTGAGAGCAATGGTTTTAGACAGCAAGGAAACCGTACGTGAAAGTTTTTGGACGCCTGAGACTCCCCATGTTTCTCCGGAATTATGGGTACACACAGCACGAAAGGGTGATCCAGGTGAACTCAGGAGCTTGCAAAATGAACGTGAACGGATACGGCTTGAATCAGCAACAGGAGTAGATGCGATTTCAATTCCACGTCTCAGAGCGACGCGTTTTGAAGAAGTCCGATTCGAACAGCCTAGCGTGCGCTACTTTTTGCAGTTGATCCGCAAAAGGATAGAACCAGAGATTGGGGCGTGGTCCTCTCCTGATTTGCTAAAAAGAGCAGAAGGACGGGCTGCTGGCTTACCTTTTGATCGCTCGGTGTGGACAGTGCAAGCCGGAATTGACGGCAGAGACGGTAGAGGCATCACGAGACGAATCGTTCATGAAAGTGAACATGCATTTTGGTCTGTAGCTTCCCAGCAGACTGAACTTTGGGGTCGCTGGTGGAAAAACCTGAGTCTGTACTGGCAGTATAGTCGAGAAACACCGCTACCAAGGACGATGATCGCCCATCCACGTCTACGTGTTTTACAGTCGATTGTTTTCCCGAGAAGCCGTCAGCATCCGCAAGCAAGAAGCGAGTGGATGCTAGAAACACTGTCTGACGTTTCTTTTATCCCATTGGAACAGAGGATACTTCAGAGCAATGAGCTTTCGAGGATGTTCTCGTTTTTATTGCCTCGTATGCTTCATCGAGCGGATGCCGGTCGGTTTAAACAGCTGTTCTATTTGGTTCAACGGTTTCCAAAGGCAGAAAGCGAACATGGGCTAGCCGTGCTCGGCTCTCGACAGAAGTTGAAGCAGATACAGAGCGGGCGGGAAGAACAGTCGAGTGCCTTGGTGTATTGGTTGCGCCAATTTGTCAAAAGTCTAGAGCGACAAGCAAACGCGCTTGCATCTCGGGTAGAGCAGAAGCAGCCGAATCGCATTACATTCCCCCCGTTGCAACTGCTTCCTTTCGAATCCAGCGCAACAAGTAATCAGCGGGCATACGAGTTGCTTCAACAACTGATATCACAGGAAGCTAGGTTGAACGAGATTGCTAGGAAGCAGTCCATTCGCTTGGAATCAAGCCATGAGCAAACTCATTTTGGCAAAACGAGCACCATCTCTGCCATGTTCCCTACTTCGTATCAGCAGCCTGACGTGCTACAGCAAGAGTGGCGGACGGGTTTGTCCTTACACCTTTTACACTCCATGCAGGGGCTACTGTTCCCATTGCAACCAGCGCGTATCACCGATATCTCCCGAACATTTCCGCTTCTCTCACAGTCAGTTGTCAGGAAATCGATCACTGCTTATTGGATTGAGAGCTTCCGGTCCGGCATTGATCCTGTTTTCTTTGAAAAACGAGGATGGTTGAACCAGCCGTGGATGAAGGAACATCTTGCAACTCATAACGAAATCGAGCGTGAGCCAGCTGGTATAGCAAGTACCGCACGGTTTGCATGGGAGCGTTTCGCGCCTGTCTTCCATACAAATCGCCAACGCTGGCAAACGTTACAGAATCGTATCGTCAGTACTACCCACGACAAGACGAACGGGAAGTCTGTGATGGAGTGGGTGCATCTTCAACAGATGGCGGCAAAACAGCTCAGAACAAGGGAGCTCCATATTGCTAGATCTCATGCTCCAAGGAACCTTTTATATGAGTCGGGGAAACACCCTCTGCATCCTGCTGCAAGTACGCCTAGTAGATGGTTGATGCACCTGCTGAATGCTCTGACCAAAGAGAGTACATCCATCCGTAATCATGAGGCTACGAATCGTATCGAAGGCATCTCACACCCATTTTTCCAGCCAGCTATTCATTTTCCGCAAAATAAACACGTTGTTCAGATGTCATACGAGATGGTACGTCAGCCAATGGCGGTACAGGGTGGAAGGGACAAGCAGTCAGATGTCACTTTCTCTTTTTCAAAGAATCATGAAAAGTTTAGCCTGCCCGAACGAAAAGCGACGATCTCAATGGTACACGAGCATGAGCATCATCCAATACGGCACACCGTCTTCCTAAAAAATGAGCGAAGCACAAGTCGATCACTCGTGCTTACTCGTCGTCATGATCAGGAGGCACTTTTCCTCAGGTTGAACCGCTTTGGATCTGCAATGCTTCGTGCCACAGAGTGGTTTGGACCCGGTGGAGCAGATCATCAGCGATTGTACAGCACGTCTGCGAAGCCGCTTGCTATGAGAGAAGACGTCTTTGACAGGAACTCATTGCGACGGATAGCTGCTGGATGGAGTTCGGAACTAGGACTTACGATCCTCATGCAAAAAAGCGCGAAGCTAGTGGCATTACGCGAGTTTGCAAAGCTAGGCACCTCAAGCACAAGTGGGAAAGCTCTACCAATCAGTGAAAAGCAAACGAATGACCGGTCAAGGTCTCGCATGGGCGAAAGCAATCCATTACGAGAAAGCCGTCAATCTCGTGAAATCAGTCAATCTCGCTTCTTTCAGCAAACAGCCAGCTTGTGGACAAGCTTCCTTGCCCTACGTGTCCGTCCTTATCTTCAAGTCATGGAGCAAATCAGAAAAGCAATCCAGACTGATTTCCGGACGGAAGCATATGTACAGAATCATCATTCATTCCTGACTGCTTTGAATCGTCACGATGCACAAATGGTTGTTCAGAAACAGTGGGGATTACCCCATAGCCCTGTGCATCAAAGCATGTTGGTGCCCGACAGTTTCATGCATGAGAGTGGAAGCAGTCGTGCAAGAAAACCACTACAACAAAAAGATCGATTCAACAGCTTGGAGCCATTATCTCACCACCATCCAATCAGCTCGGCTCCATTCTCGAGAAAAACCTCTATTGATTTTGTCTTGGACAGACTGCATTCTAGACAACTTAGTCGCCGCAGACTTTTCCAACAAACCAACCATGATCAGACTCTGACGGTCAACCAGAAGACACAGACGATCAATCGGTTAACGAGTGATAAGACACAGACAATCGAGGTTCGAGACGCTAGGCTCATGTCGCTGCAAAGACCAAGGATATTCAAGCAACAGTCAACAGCAATGACGATGCAGTCTTCACTCCTGCAACGAATGCAACAAGCGCAAAGAACACCCGGAGAATCCGAGCAGCGTTCCCTGTCCGAAAACTCAACCCATATTCATCGCCGAGCGTTACGCAAAGAAGACAGCCACACAAGCCCTGTTGCTACCGTTCAGTCGCCACCGTCCATGGAGTATTTGCGAAAAAGCATCCCTCCTCAAGAAACCGCAGTGCAGCAGGCGACAACACTTCCACCCCAGCGACAAGTCGATCTACACGTGCAAGAGAGGACTGGCAATCAGACGTCGTTGTCCCCACAAGAGGTGGATCGATTGATGGATAAAATGATGAAGGAGTTCGACAAGCGCTTCACTCAAGAGCGGCAGCGACGAGGTCTATAGGCAAGAATTGCCGCATTCACAGACGACTAGTTCTTCGATAAAGAGAGGCAAAAGCCAATGATGGGTCAGGAGAAAAAGGCCAAAATTTTAGTGGATCGCAACGGGCAAGGTGATTTCAAGGAGAGTATTTCCGTTCTCTTTAACCCTTCGGAATACAAGGTCGATGCTTCCAATAACTACTCGTGGCAGAAAATATTGGGGCAATCGGTACCAGTCGGGATGTTCACGAGCGGTGATATCGAGACATTATCGGTCGACTTGTTTTTTGATACATACGAAGCCGGAGTGGATGTGCGTGCATTCACCAATCAAGTGCTGGGACTGATGGCCGTAGAAAAGAAAATCAGTACGCCACCCCTATGCAAATTCGTCTGGGACAGCTTTCAATTCACTGGTGTTGTTGAAAAGGTTTCGCAGTGGTTTACGATGTTTCTCGATCAAGGGACACCGGTACGAGCTACGTTAGGCGTCACATTTAAAGGCACGAGCGTGAAAAAGTCCGCGGACGATATCGGGACTGCAAGAGAAAAGGTCGCACAACAAACGGTCAACCAAGGAGACCAGCTGCACTTGATGGCGTATCGCTCATACAATGATGCGTCGAAATGGCGTAACATTGCGAACGCCAATCAGATCGACAATCCCAGACTTCTAAAACCGGCTACTACCCTGCATGTGCCACTTGTGAGGTGACGAGGGCATGAGCGAATTGAAATTGACGACAGACCGCCATTCCTTCGATGACCTGCGCCAAACGTACAACAACTTTCATTCCCCAGCCCTGGAAATACTCGTTGGAGGGAAAAAGCTCATCAGCCAGGTAGGTGTCGCCATTACCAAAGCAACGATCAACTCTAGCCTGGAAGGTAAAGCTGATACGTTTTCGTTTTCGGTAACCAATGCTTTTGATACGGCCACGTGGGAGTTCCGCTGGGTAGATGACTTTTTGGTTCCTGGCAATGAAATTGAAATTCAGCTAGGCTATGGAACCGAGCTATCCAGCCTCTTTTACGGACATATTACAGCCGTTTCGTTTTCATGCGAGGAGACGCCTACCATAACGGTAAAAGGGATGGACAAATCGTTCCTGCTTATGGTCGATAACAAGTCTACCGCCTGGAATAAAAAGAAATACAGCGATGTCGTGAAAGAGCTGGGACAAAAATACGGCTTGTCGACGCATGTGGATGATACGGTTCAGACAATCGAGACCATTACCAAGACGGTGTCTGAGACTGACTTTCAGTTTATCAATCGTCTTGCGAAAATTTGTAACTACGACTTTTTTATCGTCGGGAAGAACTTGTATTTTCGTAAGCCACTGAGCAACATGACGCCGGTCCTTACCTTGATTTGGGGAGTTTCGTTGCGCAGCTTTTCCGTCGATGTCAACATTGCTTCTCAAGCCTCCTCCTATACGGTGCGATGGGTAGACAAGGACAAAACAACGGTGCTTCAGGAAGCGAAAGCAACGAGCGCAGATATCGGGAAGCTCGGGACGAATTCGAAGACAAGCGCTGATTTGCTGCGAGCAATCGGTGATTATTTTGATAAATACGAGTCTACGAAAAAGCTGGACTCACCTGAGGAGATTAAAGCAGTCGCCAAGGCACGCCTGAATCAACTCGCCATGAACCTTCTCGACGGCAACTGTGAGGCCATT
Source organism: Brevibacillus schisleri (assembly GCF_055685845.1). NCBI lineage: Bacteria > Bacillati > Bacillota > Bacilli > Caryophanales > Paenibacillaceae > Brevibacillus > Brevibacillus schisleri. Next base: position 4,785,041 of record NZ_JBVNDM010000001.1, on the reverse strand, counting down.
GGTCTGCCAGAAATTCGTGCTGGCCGCTATATCACGCTAGAGGGCATGGGGAAAAAGCTGAGTCAGCCTTATTACATCACCTCTGTCACACATACCATCGATGTGGCATCTGGCTATGTCACGACGTTTCAAGTGAAGGGAAATACGATATGAGCTTTGATCAATGGTTCTACCAGGATGAAATCACTGAAGAAGAACGGGCAAGAATCCACGGTGTCATTGTCGGCATTGTGACGAACAACGAAGACCCGGAAAAGCTCTCGCGTGTGAAGCTGAAGCTGCCACTGGTGGATAACGAGCGGGAGACAGATTGGGTGCGAATGGCCACGCTTTTTGCAGGAAAAGATCGCGGCAGCCTGTTTATTCCGGAGGTAGGCGACGAGGTGCTGGTCGCTTTTCACTGGGGAGATGTACGCGAGCCATTTGTGATCGGGATGTTATGGAATAAGGAAAACAAAGGCCCGGAAATGGCGGAGAAAAACAACATCCGAAAAATCACGACCCGAGCAGGCCATGAAGTGATTTTTGGCGATGATCCGAATGACGGGAAGATCACAATTGCCACCAAAAAAGGACAACAGGTGGAGCTGTCGGACAAGGATGAGAGTATTGTGCTGACGGAGAGCAGCGGAAACAACCAAATCTCCATCAAAGGCGGCAGCGCCAATGAAGTTACGGTGAAGAGCGGCTCAAGTACGATTACGTTGAATGCAAAAGGGCAAGTGACCATTCAGTCGGACACATCACTGACAATCAAGTCCACCCAGCTAAATCTGGAGGCACAGGGAGCCATGTCGATTAAAGCAGGAGCGTCCCTGAACATCAAATCTGACGGCATTGTTGCCATCAACGGTTCGGTGATCAAATTGAATTAATTCATGGGGGGATTCCATGCAGCAGCCATTCGGTGAAAAAGGATGGAAGTTCCCTATTCAGGTGGATCAGGCTACAGGCCGTATTCGTTTGTCCGACTACGAGGATGACATTGCAGAAGCGATTCGCATCATTCTTTCCACAGCAAAGGGGGAGCGTGTGATGCGACCGAAATTCGGGAGTGGATTGCAAGGCTTCATGTTTGATGGTACGGACGGAACGAGCCTGGCTTTGCTTCAGTCGGATATTGCTGAAGCGATCATGATCTGGGAACCGCGTGTGCGGGATGTGCAGGTCGAGGCGAAGGTCGACAAGACTCATTCCGAAACGGTGAACGTTACGATCAGTTATACGGTACGTGCGACAAACAAGGGGTATCAGCTGTTGTATCCAGTCCATCGCCTCGGTCCACATGGATAGCGCAAAAATCGCAGTCGCGTGAAAAAAAGGAAGGGAGGTGGGTAAAGTGAAGCCACCTTTGGTCGATCCGCGGGATATGCAGGCAGTCATCCGAAAAATGCGCGAAATGGTGCCCTTCTACACACCGGAGTGGCGCTTTACGCCAGAAGATCCTGATTCAGGTACGGCTTTATTTCTCCTTTTCGCAGACATGCTGATGAATAATCGTGAGCGTTTGAATCAAGTGCCAGAGCGAAATTTTATCGCTTTTCTCAATATGCTTGGTGTCGGAATGACTCAGGCAAGACCGGCAGAAACCTTTTTGGCATTTGAATTGAGTACGGGCGTGCAAAAGCCAGTTTGGATACCGGCGGGCACAAAAGTTTCGGGTAAGTCTGCCCTTGGCGATGAAGTGGTTTTTGAAACCGATCAGCCTATGCTGGCTACCCCCTCTCTCCCAACGGACCTGTTGTTTTCCAATGGCAGTCGAGACTTTTTAACAGATGCAACGAGTTGGCTTGGAACAAATGCACCGCTTCCTCTCATGGACTGCCAGGCTTTGCCTAATCACCAGGAGCATTGCTGGTATTTGGGGCATGAGGACTTGTTTTGTTTAGGAGATCGTGCTTCGATCCAGCTTACGATGGTTTCCAATCAGGAACGCTACCTGGAATCCTTGCTGACAGAGAAGCTAGCGAATCCCGAATTGGTCGAGTGGACGTATCTGTCGGAGGGTGAATGGGTTTTGTTCGACAAGATCGAGGCTGATCAAAATCGGCTGCACTTGGAAAAAACGCAGCGGAAAAAATGGGAGCCTAGTCAAGTGCAGGGAATCGAAAACCGTTGGCTCCGCTGTAGAGTGAAGCCAGGCAGGATTCATGAGTGGATGAAAAATGGCGGGAGCACCTCTCTAACCCAAATCCAGATGAAGACGGATTATTTGCCGACAGATGATACGGAGGGCCTTGCACCCGACATGCTTTTCTCCAATGATGTGCAGGTTTCTGGGAGTGGTTGCCTTGCGTTTGGCGAGCAGCTCGCACCGTATGGCATGTTTTTTTTGTCCTGCGTAGAGGCGTTGACGAAGCCGGGAAGTACAGTTGCCCTGCGTTTTCGGATGAAGACAGTGCCTTATCCTGCAACGCATCTATCACAGCCGGAACCGAAATGGAAATGGATCATGAAGGAATCTTCCTTTGCCCCTCCTGCGACGACACCCGTCACGGTTAGCAAGGTGGTATGGGAATACTGGAATGGCAGCGGATGGATGGTGCTTCTGTCAGGAGACGACCGTGAGAAGCTGTTTGCCGGCACTGATTCGGATGAGGAGATTGTGGTTGTCTTTACGTGTCCAGGTGATTTGCAGCCGACAACCGTGCAATCCCAGTATGGTTATTGGATTCGTGTAAGAATTCTTCAGGTGGAAGGCTTGAATGGCCCGAATCCTGTATACATGGCCCCGTGGCTGGAAGATATGCGCCTGACCTACTCATACAGCGAGTCGCTGCATGAGCCCGAAGCCATTCTCACACAGAACGACTTGGATTGGCAGCAACTTGTCGGTACAAGCAATCATCAGGCTTGCTTCCAGCCGTTTTTGCCGTCCGAATGCTTGCATCCCGCCGTCTACTTTGGATTTGAGCAGCCGCCATTACAAGGACCGCTCTCTTTCTACTTTTCTTTTCTACCAATGGAAGAATCCCCAGGTGCTGCTCCGGTTGTGCAATGGGAATACAAGCGAGGAGATAGAGGTGCGACGACTTGGGCCAAGCTGCAAACGATTGATCAGACCGCTGGTTTTACGGAAAGTGGTACCGTACGTTTTGCTGGTCCTTTTGATATGGAAAAAAGCAAAATGTTTGAACGAGAGCGTTATTGGCTTCGCGCTGTCAACGTAGACAATCGTTTGGGAGGAGTCGCTTCGGATGCACGACACCCCATGCTAAGCGGCTTTTATCCGAATACGATACGAGCCATTCAACAGGAGACGATTCGTAATGAAATGGCAGAGCGGATAGCAGAGGGACCACAAGCCGAGTACAGACTGATTCGACATCCCGTCATGGACGAAGAGGTATGGGTAGATGAAACAGGCTTCTTTTTGCCGAGTGAACGAAAGAGCTGGCTGGAGCATCCAGAAAATCGGGTGGAGATTCTCTACGATTCTGAAGGGAACGAGCAAAAATGCTGGGTTCTGTGGCAGCGAGTAGAGCATCTGCACGATTCAGGCCCGGATGATCGCCATTACTGCTTGGAGAGTGCTAACGGAAAAATTTTGTTTGGCGATGGCCGACACGGTAGGGAGCTTCCTCAAACCGGACTCGGTTCCGTGAGGGTGACGTATAAGGTCGGAGGGGGAACAGCAGGAAATCTTCCAGCCGGGCAGTTGAATCAACTGGAACAATCGATTCCGTTTGTCCAAGCTGTCAGCAATCCGGTGCCTGCGAGTGGAGGAAGTAATCGGGAATTGCTGACGGAAGCTTTGCAGCGCAGTCCACAGACAATCAAGCATCGCTATCGAGCGGTGACGGCAGAAGATTTCGAATGGCTCGTCCGTGAAGCGCATCCGGGGATCGTCAAGGTGAAGTGTTTGCCGAATCGGAACAGCCGCCTGCAAAAAGAAGCAGGGCATGTCACTGTGATCGTATTGCCCACAGCGGGATGCTTCGGCACACCATTTTTGGAGCTTCGGCGTTCTGTCACGAACTACTTGCTGACACATGCGGCAGCGACGATAGCCTCTCCCGAACGGATTCATGTCAGGGAGCCTGTCTACTTGGAAATTGCGGTGACAGCAGAGCTGGCAGTGGGGTCTTTGGAGGAAATCGTGGAGGTAGAGCTGGAGACACTCGGCAAGCTCTCGCGATTCCTTGACCCGATAACGGGAAATCTGCACGGTGGGGGCTGGGAAATAGGCCAGCGTGTGCACCCTTCGCTCTTGTTTGCCTTGTTGAAATCCGTAAAGGGCGTCCGCTTTGTGGATCATCTGACCCTGGCTGTATTTCGAACGGAAAATGGGCAACGAAAGGAAATGCTCGCTTCTGAATACGAAACGATCGTACATGGGATTGTCACAGAGGGAGCACATCGAATCAGCGTCCGCGTTCACGAAGGCCAGGCTGCCTACCCACCCAAACATTGAAAAAGGAAGTGTGCGCTATGCTTCCATCCAAGAATCTGGATGATCGCTACTTTGAGGAGATCGTCGAACAAGCAAAAAACGCGATCCCCAAGCTGCAGCCAGAGTGGGGTGATCACCGTCATCACGATCCTGGCATTACGCTTTTGGAGATGTTCGCGTGGTTGATGGAAATGCAGCAATATTATCTCAACCGGATCACGGAAAAGAATGAACGCAAATTTTTGCAGCTCATGGGTGTACACCCAAAGAACCAGTCATGTGCGACGACGGATGTAACGTTTTTCGACGTGTCAGAAGAAGCGATCCTTCCGGAAAAAACGAGCTTGTTCGCGGGGAATCTTCCTTTCGAGACGGAACATTCGCTTGTTCTGGTACCAGCCAACCTGGAGCGTGTTCTGGTTCATACAGAAAGCGGGACAGTGGATGTGAGTTCATCCAATGCGCATACTGGCGTTACCTACTACGCATTCGGACAGGAACCAAAGATAGGGAACAAGATTTACTTAGGCTTTGATCGGCCACTGCCAGTAGGGAAGGCAGTCTCGATTGGATTGCGCCTGTTTGAGGACTATCCTGTCCCAATCGCCCCGCTTACGCCCACAGCGCTTTTCGTTCCATCGGCTAGTCTCGAGTGGGAGTACTATGGACAGAACGAACGCACGCAAGAACTGGGATGGAGTCCGTTACCACTAGTCTCGGATGAAACGATGAATCTCTCCTTTTCGGGACGTGTCCTGATCGAGCTGGAAGGGACGATGAAGCCGCTCATGCTTTACCCCGCCAATGATCGCCCTCGATTTTGGCTCTGTGCGACATTGCGTGCAGGTCGATTCGAATTGGCTCCTCGCATGGAAAAAATCGAGTTGAATACCGTGAGTGTGATCCAACGCGAAACCTTCAGTCAAGTGTGGGAGTTCGATGGAACGGGGCAAGCAGATCAGACGATCGTCCTTTCCAGTTCGCTATCGTATGAAGGCAATGTGGAGGTTCAATGCAAAAAGGGACAACATTGGCAAAGTGGATGGGATCAAGATGAACCAGACCAAGCCGATACAGGCGTATTTTCGTTTCGCGTTTCGCGTGACCCAGTACAGGGCACCACGATGATTGGATTTGGAGGTGCAATGCCTGAAGGTCGCAGAAATATTCGTGTCATCGCCTATCGGATAGACTTTGCAGGGCAACGGTTCATCGGAGAAAGCAGTGGATTGCCACATCAAGCGTTTCGGTTGAACGTCGAATCGATCTTGCCAGAAACGTTTGTTATTCAGGCGGCGCGTCAGGTTGAAGGCAATCCGTTTCCCGTCTGGGAAGACTGGTCGCTGGTCACTGATTTTGACCGATCAGGGCCACAGGATCGCCATTTTATGCTGACTGATGAGGATGGGGCAGAAATTGCGTTTGGCAACAATGAACACGGAGCCATTCCCGAAAGGCTGGAAGGCATGGCGGGTATTCGGATCCTATCGTGTCAGACAAGCCAAGGTGCGAAGGGGAATGTGCAAGGAGGGCAAATTACCCGATTCCTGCCACTCGCCCGGCAGCGAACCACTGCACAGGTGACGAATCCACGCCCAGCAAGTGGGGGAAGCGAGCGCGAAACGATTGATCAAGCCAAGCGCAGGATGAGAATGGAAGGGAAAAAACCGCAGCGGGCCGTTACAGCAGAAGATTATGAGGCCCTCGCTCTCTCGACACCTGGATTGCGAGTAGCCCGCGCGAAGGCAATCCCCCTGTACAAAGTAGGGGAAATGGGAGCTTCCGAGCAAAACGCAGCCGCTCAAACGACCGTCGTCATCGTCCCATTTAGCGATCAGCCGACACCACTGCCAAGTGAAGGCTTCCTGCGGACTGTTCGCCACCAATTGGAACAGAGAAGGCTATTGACGACAGAAGTCCATGTGGTTGCTCCAGCCTATATCAAAGTGACCGTTTTTGCGACAATCGTGGTGGAGCCTGCGCTTGTAGACAAAAAGCAGATGGTGCTACAGGCATTGCAGCGATATTTGACACCTTTGGATCTACACAATCCTTCGACTCACCAAGGAAAAGGCTGGGAATTTGGTCGGCCTGTTTATAAAAGTGATCTCTACGAGGTGTTAAACCAGATCGAGGGTGTGCTGTACGTGACGGATTTGTGGGTTTCCGCAGAGGGCGCAGGCATCGTCAGGGATGAAGGGGGCGATATTCAGATTCCGCGCCATGGGCTGGTGTACTCAGGAGAGCATGTTTTGGAGCTCGTTGTGGATAGAGAAAGATAGACGGGAACAAACGGAGGAGTGGGTGTGGATACAATGAATCGTTTCTTTTCCCTGAATAATCCGTCCGATTGGCAGCGGGGGATCTGGTATAACCTTCACGTCTCCAACGAGGGGATTGCGCTGAACAAATCGCCCGAATATGTGATCGATCATGTGCATCAGGCTGGGACGACACATCACTCTCGACTCTTGGATTTTGCCATGGCACGCGTTGGCTCATTGCTTTGGCTGGATGAAAGCGGACATATCACGCATTATGATGACGGCAACAACTTCAAGGAGACTGTGTTTCGCGCTGGACGGGGGTTGTTTTCCAAAGACTCGTTTCTCGTCGCAGACGATGAATACGTGTATATCCTTGACCCCGAAGCAAGGCGAAAAGTTGGTGCGTATTCTATAGCCAACGGCCAGTGCGTTTGGAGCTGGGAGGAGGGGGAGGAACAACGGCTTGTTCCTTTGGATGCAGGGCTGGATGAAGAAGGACGTCTTTACATCACGACACCTGTGCTCGTAGATCAAGACAACGAACGGAAGGAAATCGCGGCGGGAACACAAGTCGTCGTCCTTCGGCTGAATCGGGCAGGCAAAATAGACGCTACATACGCGCATGAGGAATTGAGAGTAAAAGAGACAGCTACACTCCGTGAGATCAGGCGAAGAAGGTTGTTCCGCCTGTCTGTTGCCGAAGCGGGCAAGGCCTATCTCTTTTGGGCACAGACGAAACAAGTGTTTCGGTTCTCTTCGGAAGGCGCCGATGTGTGCACCCTGGCGATCCCGTCCGGTACCAAGCCCGCGGGATTTGCAGTGGGTCCAGGCCCCATTCTCTATGTGGGTGATCGGCGTTCCATCGATTCGGCCCATGATCATACCCGATTCATTTTACGTTTTCAACCAACAGGAGAAGCACTTGCGCCATTGACCAACTACCACGGTCGAGCAGACAAGCTTGTTTTTGATAACCAGCAACGGCTGTATGTTTGGGACGCCCAGAAAAATGTCCTGACGATGATGAGGCTCGTCTCACGGACGTCCAATCTGGATGCGACGGGAATACCGATGGGCATCTACTTATCTCAAGCATTGGACAGCACGGAAATTGAAACGGTGTGGCATAAATTCACACTGGAAGCAGACATACCAGAAGAAACACAGTTACTCATCTCGACGTTTTCTTCTGATCGAAAAGAGCATGTAATTGATGGAGCCGTCCGCAATCTGGATGACGTTTTGCTGGCACCCGACATGGACTGGAGAACCAAGCTGCAAAGGACCGCCAATCTATGGTCAGAGCCGGTAATCAACGCTTCAGATGCGCTATTTCATTCCGCAAAAGGCCGCTATTTATGGCTCAAAATCGAATGGCTCGGAACGGACCGCCACTCCCCATTACTCAGACAAATGCGGATATACTCGCCGCGCGACACATTTTTGCGTTATTTACCAGCGACTTATCAAAGTGAACCTGCCAGTGCTGATTTCTTGGAGCGCTTCCTCTCCCTTTTCGGGACGTTTTACTTGGAGCTGGAGGAACAGATTGATACCATCTCACGGTTGTTCGATCCTGATACGACACCGGGAGAGTTCGTCCCTTGGCTCGCTTCTTGGTTGGGGATGGGCAGGGACGAGCATTGGACAGAGGCACAGCGACGAGAGCTGATTCGTCGCGCACCGGAGCTATACGCTGAGCGGGGCACTCGTGCGGGATTGGAAAAGATGGTTCAGCTGTATACCGGGGAACGCCCGATGATCGTGGAGTATTTCCAAATCAGGGACATGAAGGCGATCCCGGAGCTGCACGAGCTAATTTCTTCCTTGTACATGGATCATCCGTATCAGTTTTGTCTGATTGTTTCGCAGGGATGCGCGAAAACAGAGCGAGAGCATTCGGTTTTGCAAAAAATTTTGGAAGATCAAAAGCCTGCTTTTACAGAGGCAAAGCTCATCGTTCTGCGTCCGGGCATCTACGCCGACCTCCATAGCTACGTGGGGATTAATTCTTATTTGACGGAGCCGTCGTTCCTTACGCTTGATCAAAATTTGTCCATGCCATACAACACGGTGCTAAGTGGGAAGGACCGCAGCAGACGAATCGATTATGACACGAGGATTGGCCTGGATGCAGAGCTGGAGTAAGAAGCCGAGATTTATACGCAAAGTGAGGTGTTCGAGATGAAGAATCTGCGTTATTTTCCACATGAACGGAATGTGTATTTCAAAGGAAAGCTGTTGACCGTCAGAGATTTCGAATCAGAACAGCGCTATTTCAATGACAAGCGTCGACTCACCAATCGGCTGCTTCACGGGGGTGGGGTGGTATGCGGTTTGCAAGTGATCGCTGTGGACGAAAAGCAGATTTCGGTCGAGGCTGGGGTTGCTCTTGATTATCTCGGGAGGGAAATTGTGCTTCCTGAACCGGTGAAGCTGAAGCTGTCCATGATGGAAGGCTTTAGCAACAACGATTACGCAAAAAATGTGTACGTCTGCTTGGCCTATGATGAAAAAGGGAAAGAACAGGTCTTCTCCGTCTCCGAAACCGTCGAGCAGGAAATGGCTGAATACAACCGGGTGGCAGAAGGATATCGGCTTTTTATCAAAGAAGAGGCACCACATCCTGCATCCATCGAAGGGGTACAACTGGTAGAGCAAAGAGTGCTGCTCTATGCAGATCCACAGGTGCGCATTTGGCAGGCAACTCCGCGATACGTCAATCCGGGTGAAGTATTTTCCTTGCAGTTGCACATTGAGAAGACGGTACAAACGTCACGCGTGCAATTCGAATACAAGCTGGATGCCCCTGGGCTGACGGTCTTGGAAAGCAGTGACGGTAGCGTATCCTTCTTAGAGCCTGTTGACGCGAAAGAGACGGATTACGTCATTTCCATACCGATCAAGGCTGGCTGGGATCGTGGAACGGTGGAGCTGGCAGTGCTAGGCGGCAAGGCAGAGGTTCGACTCGGCGATCGCTTGGTGCATACCGATCTCGTCTCTGTAGGGAAAATCGAAATCACGCCAGACGATCTGGTAGAGCGGCTCGTATCCGATTACTACAATCGCAAGCTGGATCATGTGACACAAGCGAACGAACAGCCTTTTCTATATTTGGCAAAAGTATGCTTGCTGCAAATGAATGCGACCTATGTGATTGAGAAGGTTGTTCCTGTTCCGTTTGGGGAGTACGTGTATACGCCAGCGCTTTTGCAAAAGCTTGCGTTGCGTGGGCAGAAGGGAAAGCCAGTCGAGCAAGGCTCCCATGCGGATTCCTTTCGGGTGACCACGCGAGTGAAAGAAATCGCGGCAACTGATATGCCACAGTTCGATGTGAGCTACGATAATCTGGCGTCTGTCTACCAGTTTGAGCTGGGTCTGCCCCGACTAGGAAAGGCAAATGAACAAGTAGCAACGGGCGTGGTAGAAATACCGATTGATCCATACACCTCCAACTGGCCGTTTGGAGTCAAGATCGGCAATCGTTATTTTTCTGAGGAGCTCAAGCATTCTCTCGGAAAAGGGAATGTGTATGTCAGTGCAGGAATCGAGGATTTTCATGCAGATGTGATCGATGAGTTGCTTTCCCAGCATGAGCAAGTGATGTACGGGCATACCAGTGTTTTTGATGATTCGGAGTATGCGACAGATGCAGCGCATTTTGCCGTAGGGGTCATCGTTTATCCGCAAAAAGGAACGTTCCGGATCGGCGTACAGGTGAAGGGACCTGTACAGACAGATCGGGCGAGGATCAGGTGGTGGGCGATCAAACCGCTGGTAGAGGGGACAGAGGATGTAGTGATACAAGATTCGGAAGAGTAGCAAGGTTTGCTTCATTTTGTATTTATGTTACACTTTCTTAATGTAAGTACATATCAGCGTTAGACGGGAGGAGATCCAATGGCAACACATATCACAGATCATTCCGTTTTGAACAACGGGGTGAAGATGCCCTGGCTGGGTCTGGGTGTCTGGAAGGCAAAAGACGGAAACGAAACATTGGCCGTCCGATCCGCGATTGAGGCGGGTTATCGCAGTATAGACACGGCAGCTATCTACGGCAACGAAGCCGGAGTAGGCGAAGGAATTCGTCAAGCCGGGATTGATCGCGATCAATTGTTCATCACGACCAAGGTGTGGAATGCGGATCAAGGCTACGAGTCAACGCTGAAAGCTTTTGATGAAAGTATGAAAAAGTTGGGTACCGATACGCTGGATTTGTACCTGATTCACTGGCCCGTAAAAGGCAAGTATGTAGATACATGGAGAGCCTTGGAAAAGCTATACCGCGATGGATATGTACGTGCGATTGGCGTCAGTAATTTTCATAGCCACCACCTCGAGGATTTACGCCAACATAGCGAGATCATTCCAGTTGTCAACCAAGTCGAGTATCATCCCTTGCTTACCCAAAAAGAGTTGCATGCGTATTGCAAAGAGCACCACATTCAACTAGAGGCATGGAGCCCGTTGATGCAAGGAAATCTCGATCATCCTCTCTTGGTAGAATTGGGACAAAAATATGGCAAGTCTCCTGCGCAAATTGTGCTTCGCTGGGATTTGGAAAATCAAGTGGTGACCATTCCGAAGTCGATCACACCAGAGCGGATTCGTCAGAACGCAGATGTTTTTGATTTCACCCTCAGCACAGAGGATGTAGAAAAAATCACTGCCCTAAATGACAACAAGCGTTTTGGGCCAGACCCCGATCATTTTGATTTTTAAAGGGAAAAAATAACATAGAAAAGGGAAGCCGAAGCAGGTCGGCTGCCCTTTTTTCTTTCCATTCTGTAAGCTGACAATCGGATTCGCTCTTTACTATGCTTTATTTTTTCGTATACTGAAAAGTAGCATATTCGTTTCATCAGATGAAACGATCGGAACAAAGTAGGAAGCAGGTGTCAAACACTTATGGAAGAAGAACAAAAAGCAAACGTTCGGGCAGTCGATCGGGCTTTGGATATCCTGCTCTGTTTTACAGACGCGACGGATCTGGGCCTGAGTGAGATAGCGAGTCGACTCTCCTTGCACAAAAGTACCGTGCATCGTTTGCTGGCAACGCTGGAGAACAAAGGGTTTCTGATACGAGATGTCCAGACGGAGAAGTATCGACTTGGGTTTCGAGTTTGGGAGTTATCCGCCAATTTGTCGCAAAACGATGATCCAGCGACATTGCTGCTGCCGGAGATGGAGCGATTGCGGGATTTGGTGGAGGAAACGATCAGTCTGTATGTGCGGGATGGAAACGAGCGGATACGCGTACAGGCAGTCCAAAGCAAGCAGCCGATTCGCAGGGTGGCGCCAATTGGGGCGCGTATGCCACTTGCGGTGGGAGCATCGAGCAAGGTACTCGTTGCTTACGCAGAACCTTTCATTTTGCAGGAAGTCATCAGCGATCCGAATTGGCCTGACTTTGTGAACAAGGAGTCTTTCATTGAGCAATTGGATCAAATCAGGAAGCAAGGCTTCGCGACTAGCGTGGAGGAACGGGAGCTGGGGACAGCAGCCGTAGCCGTCCCGATATTCAACCGCAACGGACAATTGGTAGCGTCTATTGCAGCGTCTGGTCCATCCAACCGCCTGACTCCTGAAAAAATGAGCCAATATGCGCCTTACATCATGGAAGCAGCCTACCGAATGGGAAAAATGATGAAATAACGAAGAAGCCAGCACACCGCCACGAGGTGCTGGCTTTTTTGTTACTCAAATAAAAAACTTTACTAAAGTTAATTTATATACTATGATGAACACAGATAAAAATAGGAAAAAAGGAGTCCAAGATGGCAGAAGCATTAACTCTACGTGAGAAAAAGAAAGCCAAAACCAAATTAGCCCTTCTGGACGCTGCCTTGGAGCTTATAGGCGACGGGAGCTTCCGAAATGTACTGGTGGATGACATTTGCGAACGAGCAGAGGTGTCGAAGGTCACATTCTTTAAATTTTTCCCGCAAAAGGAAGAACTCCTGGTTTATTACATGAGCATTTGGCAAGCAGAGTGTTTCATTGAACTGCAGAGTACTGGCAAGAGAGGCTGGGAAGCGGTGCGGCATATTTTTGCCAAGGTTACGAGCGATGGTGTGAAGCAGCCGGGGATCATGCTTAGCCTTATCAGCTTTTTAGCCGAGCAAAAAATGCACCCGAGTGTCCCGCTTCTATCTGATGCCGAATTGCATTTGCGCTTCCCCGCACATGAGGAGAGAGAAGCCATTAGAGCTACTGATCTGCATCAGCTTTTCCAAAAGTGCGTGCAAGAAGCAGCCGAGGATGGTCAGCTGGCCCTTCACCTTTCGGAGGAGGAAGCCGTTATTTTGCTATTCTCGATGTTTTACGGAGCTTATCTAACGGCTCATTTGTTTCATGTGTCTGATTATATGGCGTGTTACGAACTGCATCTCAAATCATTGATAAGGTAGGGGAGTCGGATGGCAAAAGTAGTTCCGGGGCGTTTTACAGCACAAATGGAAGGATCTTTCGTCGTATTTATCATCGGGATGCGAATCAATCGTATGCTTGCAGTTCACAAGTGGATGCCAGTAGCCAATGCGATGGGAGGCATGATGCGGGAGTTGTATCAGCACCCGGAGCTCGGACTATTGGGGCACACTTCGCATTTTAATCTGCGTGAAATCACCCTGATCCAGTACTGGCGATCCTATGAGCATCTGGAAAATTACGCGAGAAAAAACCACAATCATTTGAGCGCGTGGAAGAAGTTCAACCAAGCGGTAGGAACGGATGGAACGGTTGGGATTTTTCACGAGACGTACTTGGTCGATGCAGGAAAATACGAATGCCTATACGGAAATATGCCTGTCTGGGGATTGGCCAAAGCGGGTGAGCATCTACCGGCTGTAGGAAAAAGGGAGACGGCACGCCGCCGTTTGGGCGGTGAGAACGAGCCAGCGGTTCCTACTCCTACACAATAAGAGAAGAAACCTCGGAAGCAATTACATTCTGTCGTAAATAAGCAGAAGGTCGCCCCGATTCTGCTGTGGGCGACCTTTTTGCCGTTAAAAGTCGGGCAGACGATCCAAATTATTTTCCTTGATGCCGTCTGGCTCACTGCGCAGAATGTCTCTTCCGTATTTGTGAAACACGTCTACATGAGCCAGCTTGCCAGCCTTTGCATCGTTTAGTGCGGTGATATAGTCGAGCTCTCGGCCAGTGTCTGTTTTAAAGGCGATCAAGTCTCCGTCGTCGTTTTTCCTGACGGCCACGATTTGCTCTTTTCCGTTATTGGTCAGTGGACTGTTATCATCATTTTCCTGGATCGCCTGTTGTTCTCCAGCATTTTTGTACGCTTCATAAATTTGTTCAAAGCTCCGTTGATCCATGTATCATCCCTCCTCATCAATAGGGTGCCTAAAATGGAGGAGAACATGTATTCGTTTTGGTTTTCGGGGACTATGCTCGCTGTGCATTTAGAGGAAGTAAGGTCGCTGCTATCCGCACCGAAACCCGCCCTTTCTCTAAAATCTGCCTCACTCGGTTGTCAGGCGCAGCAGCCAGTCTTTCAAGTCGACGATACGCAAAGTTTTGGGCCCCATCGTTGTCCCGGTTACCAGAAGGGGAACGAGTGAGTCTACCTCGTGCAAGGAACCGTGTGCCGCTCCGCCGATATGAGTGGGAGAGCTTTCGGTGATGAGCTCATGCCCAGGCTGAACAGTAACGACCACATATCTGCCTTCATGCGAATTCATCGCGCCGTAGAGCCTCGCCAAAGCGTCCGGATATTTCCCATACGTGATCCGGTTCTTGGTAATGGTCAAATCGAGCAGACGCGGATCACCGCTGAAGGTCCATGTTTGACCATATGGATCGGTAAAGGGACCGTTTGGTTGGTAGGAAAACTGTCGGTTGATCTTACCTGCTGATACGATAATCTTTTGGTTTTCCTTACGCGCAATGATGTCCAGCTTCGGTTCACGCTGCAAACGACTTACGATATCGGATAACGGAATACGCGAGTCCAGGGCATAAATATAGGCCATCCGTTCATTGGTCGAAATCACGACTTGGTCAGTAGGGGTGACAGGCTGACTGATTTTGGCTATACGATAGTCGGTCAATAAGCTGCGCAAGTCAATGGTAGCGGTCTTGCGATCATTCAGAACAGGGGTCTGTCCACTGTCTCCCATGACGATCCACCGCGCTTCTTTGATTGCCTTGTCCCACGAGCCAAATGCATCGAGTACGGTCTGAAGCGCTTTATCCGCTTTTTCAATCCCTTCGATCGTAGCGGGTCCCTTCTTATGTACTTCCATATCATTTTCCGGCAAGTAGGTTATGGTAAGAGGGGGGAGCTTCTTATTGGCGATGAGATAGGCAGCCTCCTGCGCGGAAAACTCATCGTTCATCCCGTATTTTCGCCAAATGCGCTTTTCACGCTTTTGATTCGGATCAAGCTGGGCAAATGCTGCATACGACATCAATTTTGGTCCGGTCACATTCAGTTCACTTGGCAAACGTGTGCCGAAATCAATGAGACGAGGGATTTGTAAGGTGTGGGGCGTTTTGCCTCGCCATAGAATCGCATTGATGGAAGCGGTATCCTTGCCTTTTTCCGCCAATTCTTCATGGATGGTTTTCGTATGCGGGTTGAGCTGGACCAGGTTTAGTTGATGAAGGATATCTAGCAGCACTTGTGGCTGATCGATCTTCAGACCTTCTTTGGGACCATACCCGTAATAAACCATCCGCTTTTCCTTGTTGCTGAACCAGGATAATCCCGGTACATGATGCTCATTGGCATACGTCCCTGTAAGGAGGGTGCTGTCGATCGTTACCGACATGGTGGGAAACGAGCTCACAACTTGCGGGTAATAGCGCCCATTTGCAAGCAAATAACCCAAAGCAGGAGCGCGACCTTGCCGGATTGCTTCTTGCAGTGGTGTGTCCATTAACGAATCAATGAGAATGAGCAGGACAGGCTTTTGCGATTCATTTCTCTCAGCTGAGGGTTGAGCCTTGAGGCTATGCTGACGGATTTGGGGAGCTGAGTCTGGCTTGCAACTGATCACAGTCAGACTCAGCGCCAACAGGAGAAGGATGGCGTATGTGAATCGTGACTTCATGTTCCCATTCCTTTTTGGAGAATTTGGTTTTCCCTATTTTTTGTTTTTGCGGAAAAATTATTCTCCAAGCCTGCCTCATTTACCCTTCCGGCAACAGATGAGAAATCTCTACAACCACCCCTTTTTCCAAAAAGAGGCGCGGGATGCGATTACTGAGGGTGGCAACGACTTCATAATTAATCGTTCCGAGCATTTCGGCAATTTCATCGACAGGAATCTCGCGGTTTCCTTGCTTGCCGTAAATCACGACTTCATCGCCTTGCTTTCCACTGCCATCTCCCAAGCTGACCATCATCTGATCCATTGTCACTCGCCCTGCGATTGGCAAACGTCTGCCTCGATACAGAACAAATCCCCGGTTAGAGAGCGCGCGCGAATACCCGTCGGCATAACCGATTGGAACCGTCCCGATGACTTCTCCGGGTTTTGCTATGTAGGTAGCGCCATAACTGATGGTAAACGGTGGCGTCTGCATTGTCTTCACATAGGAAAAGCGCGATTTCAAGCTGAGAGCCGGAACGAGCTTGACGCGATTGAGTTGGCGGATATAAGCGGATGGGTATAGCCCATACATGCCGATTCCGAGGCGGATCATATCGGCGCTGTATTCGGGAAAAGCAATGGTAGCAGCGGTGTTGCACATGTGGACGGTTGGAAGCTCGAAGCCTCGGTCCTTCAGATAACGAAGATACTGAACAAACAACTCGTGCTGCGCTTTGGTCAATGTGTGATCAGGTTCATCCGCAGTGGAAAAATGGGTGAAGATTCCGGTCCATGCAAGCGAAGTGCTGGAAGTTAAGGACTTCACGACTGAAAGCAACGCAGATTTCGTCCGTACGCCCAAACGTCCCATACCTGTATCGATGTTGATATGGATGTTTAGACGATTAGTGAAAGCTGTTGATTTGATTATTTTATCGGCTTTTTTGATCCAGTCGGCCTGGAAGGCAGACAGGTCAATATTCCAGGCAATCGCCTCCTTGACACGTGAAAGGGGCGTGAATCCCAGCACGAGGATAGGGGCTACAATTCCCGCCTTTCGCAAGACGATGCCTTCTTCCAGAATGGCGACAGCGAGGGAAGTAGCCCCGTACTCAAGGGCATGGCGTGCTACTCCGACAGAACCATGGCCATAGGCATTTGCTTTTACAACCGCCATGATTTTCGTCTGTTTAGGAATATGCCGGCGTATCGCCTGAATGTTTTTCTTGATGGCATCGAGATTTACCTCAATCCAGGTTTCGCGAAACAACTGATTCATCACGAATCCCTCCCTTTTTCTGGGAAACAATCCCTCTTTCATGCGTATTCATCGCATCTTCCACTTAAGCGTGGCCTATCAGGAAGGGAACGTAAAAAGAGCAGACTGCCGAATACTCGGAGTCTGCCCTTTTTGGTGCGCCCAGCATGGGCGATAACTCTAGGGTGTAAGTCCCGAACGGGGGTTGGCTGTACCAACCGTTAGCTCAAGGCAAGGGTGTCTACCGTGAGGTGGAATCTGGAGGAAGCCGGCGGCAAAGTCCCGACCTGAGGTACACGAATCCAATTTGAGGCTGTTGTATTCGGGCGAGTCTGCTGAACAAGACGAAGCCCTATACAGCCAAGGAATACAGCAGTAAACTTGGGCAGGTACATGGGATGAAAGTTATCGTTCTTACCTGGGGAGGTCTGCATGAAGTGCCTTCAAATGTTGGTAACCGTCTCCGTAAGGAGTCGCTGAACATGCAGAAGTCAGCAGAAGCCATAGTACCCAAGTATAGGACGCTTGAACGGGGAAGGGCTGAACATTAAGTCAACACATCCGCTAATCACTTTCGTGATCAAACTGTGAAGCAGAATTCCGTAAGGAACTACTCTTGGAGAATAAGGGTGAAGCCCTGAGGGTACAAGAGAGGGCTGAGTATTGACCGACAAGACTAGAAGGATGCGTGCGAAGGAAAGGGTATCGTCATGGAGTTGTTGGAGAAAGTCCTATCACGGGAAAATCTATTAGTGGCGCTCGAAAGAGTGGAAAGAAACAAAGGATCGGCGGGAATCGACAGTGTTTCAACCGAACAACTGCGCGATTATATCCGTGAACACTGGTTAACCATTAAAGAACAGATTATGAAAGGAACCTATAAACCTTCCCCTGTCCGCAGAGTCGAAATCCCGAAAACTGACGGAGGGGTAAGGTTATTAGGTATTCCTACCGTGATAGATCGCTTAATCCAACAAGCCATTCTCCAAGTTCTTACTCCCATATTCGATCCCCACTTTTCAGAATCCAGTTTCGGATTCCGACCGAATCGCAGTGCGCATGACGCTATGAGACAAGCACAATCTTATATTTCCGAAGGATATCGCTTTGTCGTAGATATGGACTTAGAGAAATTCTTCGACCGGGTAAATCACGATATTTTAATGAGTCGGGTTGCCCGAAAAGTAAAAGACAAAGCTTTGTTGAAACTTATTCGCGCATACTTACAAGCAGGCATCATGATCAATGGAGTCTGCCTCTCGGCAGTAGAAGGCACACCACAAGGTGGCCCGCTTAGTCCGTTATTGGCGAACATCCTGCTTGACGACTTGGATAAAGAGCTGGAAAAGAGAGGACATCGCTTTTGTAGATACGCAGACGATAGCAACATCTACGTGAAAACAAAGCGGGCGGGAGAACGGGTAAAAGAGAGTATCCAAAACTACTTGGAGAAGGTACTTAAGCTAAAAGTAAATGAGCAGAAAAGTGCAGTGGATCGACCTTGGAAACGTAAGTTCCTCGGTTTCAGTTTCACTAACGCAAAGCAAGCAAGGATTCGGCTTCATCCAAAATCACTTCTGAAGTTGAAAGAGAAAATCCGCTTCATCACAAATCCGGTATGGAGCATCTCTATGGATGAAAGGATTCGGAAGCTAAACCAGTATCTCATGGGATGGGTTGGATATTTCGCCCTTGCAGATGCAAAGAAAATTCTACAATCCATCGAAGAATGGATACGGCGTAGACTCCGACTTTGCTTGTGGTCTCAGTGGAAGCGAATAAAAACCCGATATCGAGAACTTCGTTCTCTGGGTTTATCACACGTCCAAGCAATAGAAATTGCAAACACCCGAAAGGGTGCGTGGCGTTCCACAAAGACTCCTCAAATACACAAAGCCCTCGGAGTTGCATACTGGCAACAACAAGGGCTGAAAAGTTTAGTACAACGATATTCTGTTCTTCGTCAAGCTTGATGAACCGCCGTATACCGGACGGTACGTACGGTGGTGTGAGAGGACGGGAGTTAGTCACTCCCTCCTACTCGATTTGGGTGGGTGCTGATACGAACTTATTTTTTATTCGTTTGCTTACGCGTTTACTGGTTTGCCTTCATCCAGCAATTGACGCAGAACCGTTTGCAGGATACCACCATTGCGGTAGTAGTCTACGTCTACCATGGAATCGAGGCGCACGATTACTTCGAATTCGAAAGTGCTGCCGTCTTTCTTCGTTGCTTCCACTTTTACGCGTTGACCAGGTTGAACATCATCGGAGAGACCCACAATGTTGAAGGACTCAGTACCGTCGATGCCGAGGGACTTCCAGCTTTGGTCACCAGCGAATTGCAGAGGCAGAACGCCCATACCAACCAGGTTAGCACGGTGGATACGCTCGAAGCTCTCAGCGATAACTGCTTTGATACCCAAGAGGAATGTACCTTTTGCTGCCCAGTCACGGGAAGAACCAGTACCGTACTCTTTACCAGCCAGTACAACGAGTGGAGTACCGTCTGCTTGATACTTCATGGAAGCATCGTAGATGGACATTACTTCGTCAGTTGGCAAGTATTTGGTTACGCCGCCCTCAGTTCCTGGAGCTACTTGGTTGCGGATACGGATGTTTGCAAATGTACCGCGCATCATTACATCGTGGCTACCACGACGAGCACCGTAGGAGTTGAAGTCTTTGCGCTCTACGCCGTTTGCTTGCAGATACAGACCTGCTGGGCTAGTTGGCGAGATGTTACCAGCTGGGGAGATATGGTCAGTTGTCACAGAATCACCGAAGAGTGCGATGGTGTTCGCTGCTTTGATGTCTGCGATCTTAGCGATTTCTCCAGCCAGGTTTTGGAAGAATGGCGGTTCTTGGATGTACGTGGATTTTTCATCCCACTCGTACAGGTCGCCAGTTGGAACGTCGATTTTGTTCCAAGCTTCGTTTTGTGTGAACACTTGGCCGTACTCAGCGCGGAACAGAGCAGGATTCATCGCTTTGTCCATTGCAGCTGCGATCTCTTGTGGAGTTGGCCAGATGTCTTTCAAGAATACAGGTTGACCATCTTTGCCAGTGCCGATTGGCTCTGTAGTCAGGTCGATATCTACAGTACCTGCCAGTGCATAGGCGATAACCAATGGAGGAGAAGCGAGGTAGTTCGCTTTAACCTGTGCATGGATACGACCTTCGAAGTTACGGTTACCGGAGAGTACCGCTGCAACTGTCAGATCTTCGTCTGCGATAGCTTTGCTGGTTTCCTCTGGCAATGGACCGGAGTTACCAATGCAAGTGGTGCAACCATAACCTACTACGTTGAATCCGATAGCATCCAAGGAGTCGATCAGACCAGCGTCAGTCAGGTATTGTGTAACTACGCGGGAACCTGGAGCCAGGGAGCTTTTTACGAAAGCAGGCTTTTTCAGGCCTTTTTCCACAGCTTTTTTCGCCAGGATACCAGCACCCAGCATTACGCTAGGATTTGATGTATTGGTACAGGAAGTGATCGCTGCGATTACAACCGCACCTGTTTTCAGCGTAGCTTTTTCACCGTTTGGATAAGCAACTGGTGCGCTAGCTGCGATTTTCTCTTCAGAGAGACCAAATCCGCCTTTGTCGATCGGCGTACGGAGGCTGTTATTGAAGGATTCCTTCATAGCAGTCAGTTCTACGCGGTCTTGAGGACGTTTTGGACCAGCCAAGCTAGGTACGACTGTGGACAGATCCAGTTCCAATGTTTCGGAGAATACTGGGTCAACAGTCTCGTCAGTACGGAAGAGACCTTGTGCTTTGGTGTAAGCTTCAACCAAGGAGATGAGGTCTTCTTCACGACCGGTTTGACGCATGTAGTTGAGTGTTTCAGCATCTACTGGGAAGAAGCCCATTGTAGCGCCGTACTCAGGTGCCATGTTTGCTACGGTAGCGCGGTCAGCCAGCGAGATGTTGGACAGGCCTGGTCCGTAGAACTCCACGAATTTACCTACAACGCCTTTTTTACGCAGCATTTGCGTAACAGTCAGAGCGAGGTCAGTTGCAGTTGCACCAGCATTCAGTGTGCCAGTCAGTTTGAAACCAACTACTTCTGGCGTTACGAAATACAGAGGTTGGCCGAGCATTCCTGCTTCTGCCTCGATACCACCAACACCCCATCCAAGAACACCAAGACCGTTGATCATAGTGGTGTGGGAGTCAGTACCTACGAGAGAGTCAGGGAAAGCAACCAATTCGCCATCTACTTCACGAGTAGCGATTACAGTTGCGAGGTACTCCAAGTTTACTTGGTGAACGATACCAGTAGCTGGAGGAACCGCACGGAAGTTGTCAAACGCAGTTTGTGCCCAACGCAGGAAGCGGTAGCGCTCTTGGTTGCGTTCGAATTCCAATTTCATGTTGTTGTCCAGAGCGGACGCGTTACCGAAATCGTCAACCATGACGGAGTGGTCGATAACGAGGTCAACTGGAACCAATGGGTTGATTCGTTTTGGATCTCCACCAGCGCGCTTCATCGCGATGCGCATCGCTGCCAAGTCAACTACAGCCGGTACACCAGTGAAGTCTTGCAGAACGATACGAGCTGGCATGAGAGGAACTTCTTGGTTTTCGTCGCGGCCTTTTGTCCAGGTCGCCAATTGTTGTACGTGTTCTTTGGTGATCGCACGGCCGTCGAACTGACGTACAGCAGCCTCGAGCAGAACTTTAATGGAGAACGGCAGTTTGGAAACATCGCCCAATCCTTGTTCTTCCAACCCTTGCAGGCGATAATAAGCAAAAGACTTGTCGCCTACTTGCAGGGATGACTTTACTTTGTAAGCATCTTTGTTAGCCAATGTATACAACCTCCCTATAATATCTTGGAGTTTCATCTGGTGAAACGTTGTTTCGTTTCTTCATTACGAACCTATTATATACGATTTGTTTCCCGGCTTCTACCCCAAATTCATCATTTATATACAAAAATCACAGGTAAAGAAAATTGGATCAGAAACGTCTTCTTATTAGAAAGAAGATAATTGCACGCACTTCAATATTATCCCGTTTATATTTCGTTTACATTCATGCAGTATCTTATCACTTGTAAGTGAAAATGAGGAGGAAAAAGGGGAGAAATGAACGAATGGAACAAACCAATCGCGTAGCGAAATGGGGAAACTGGCGGCCTTTTTTTCGATTAATAAGGGGAACAAAGCCATCCAAGCTAAAAATCGGTGTCGCATTGTTCATGAGCATCGCCACTACACTGGTGAGCTTAGTGATTCCGCTGTTTACGAAGGATTTGGTGGACAGCTTTTCCCTGTCTACGATCACCACACCACAAATCATTCTATTGATCGTTGCCTTTGTCGCACAAGCCATTGCAGGAGGACTGTCCATCTACTTATTAAATCATGTCGGCGAGAGTGTGGTGGCCTCACTCCGTGAACGACTATGGAAAAAACTGCTCGTCCTGCCGATCTCTTATTATGATAACAACCGGACAGGTGATACGATCAGTCGAATGACCAACGATACCGGCGTTGTAAAAAGCCTGATTACGGAGCACCTCTCGAGCTTTTTCACAGGATTGATCACAATTGTTGGTTCTGTGGTAACCTTGCTCTACCTCGATTGGCAAATGACGTTAACCATGCTCATTGCTGTGCCGCTGTGCATCGGGATTCTCATGCCGCTTGGCAGTCAGATGTACAAAATATCGAAAGGTCTGCAAAATGAGACTGCCAGCTTTACAACCATTATGAATCAAGTGCTCCAAGAGATGCGGCTCGTCAAATCATCGAATGCTGAAACTCACGAACTGGGAATGGGAACAAAAGCAATCGGAAATTTGTTCCGATTCGGGTTAAGAGAAGGAAAAGTCCAAGCCGTCATTGGACCGCTAATGTCCTTTATCCTGATGGTGCTGCTCGTGGTTGTGATCGGCTATGGTGGCATGCGCGTGTCCATGGGAGCATTGACAGCGGGTGAACTGGTTGCGTTTATTTTGTATCTGGTGCAAATTGTCATCCCGCTGGGGCAATTCACACAGTTTTTCACCTCGTTACAAAAAGCCATGGGGGCAACCGAAAGAATCATATCGACTCTGGACGCTGAAGAGGAAGATCTTCTCACAGGACGGACGCTTGAAAACGCAGGACTGCCCATCCATTTGAGCCATGTGAGCTTCGCGTATGAGAACGGGGAAAAGATTCTCGATGATGTCAGCTTTACGATTGGGGCCGGAAAAGTAAATGCGATTGTCGGACCGAGCGGCAGCGGCAAGACGACGTTGTTTTCCTTGGTTGAAAGATATTACCAGCCAATCAGTGGAGAAATTAGGCTGGGCAATGATCTCGTCACGGATTTTTCCTTGAAGTCATGGAGAAGTCAAATCGGCTACGTGTCTCAGGAAAGTCCATTGATCGCCGGAACCATCCGAGAAAATATTTGCTACGGGATTTCACGGACGGTTAGCGACGAGGAGCTGAAGGAAGCGGCAAAGATGGCTTATGCCGATCAATTTATTGAGGAATTGCCGAATAGCTATGAGACAGAAGTAGGGGAGCGAGGCATGAAGCTATCGGGTGGACAGCGCCAACGAATCGGCATTGCCCGTGCACTGCTTCGCGACCCGCAAATCTTGATGCTGGATGAAGCTACCTCTAGTTTGGACAGCAATTCCGAGATGATCGTCCAGAAGGCGTTGCAAAATTTGATGAAGGGACGTACCACCCTTGTGATTGCCCATCGCTTGTCGACTGTGGTGGAAGCAGATCAAATCATCTTTTTGGAAAAGGGAAAAATCACAGGTATCGGTACACATGACGAGCTTTTTCAAACCCATGAGATGTACCGGGAATTGGCTAGTCAGCAATTGCTCGTAAAAGAGAGGGTGTAGAATGTGACCACGATTATGGTAGTCGACGACGATCCACATATTCGCGAGCTCGTCAGCGTCTTCTTGCGCAATGAGGGCTTTACGATAGTGGAAGCTGTTGACGGACAAGAGGCACTGGACAAACTTGAGTCGGTTGCCGCCCAACTGGTGATTCTTGACATCATGATGCCGAACATGGACGGCTGGGAGTTGTGTCGAAAGCTTCGCGAGCATTATGATTTTCCCTTGCTCATGCTGACTGCGAAGGGAGAGACCTCGCAAAAAATCAAAGGCTTTGAGCTAGGGACAGACGATTATTTGGTGAAGCCGTTTGATCCGCAGGAGCTGGTCGTCCGGGTAAAAGCGCTGCTCAAGCGCTACCGGATTGCCGCTTCGCATCAGGTTCAAGCAGGAAATCTCCTACTTGATCGTAAAACGTTTGCAGTCGCCAGTGGCACGAAAACATGGACAATTCCACTAAAGGAGTTCGAGCTGTTGTTCAAACTGGCCAGCTATCCCGGGCAGACCATTTCCCGCGAGCAGCTGATCGAACAAATATGGGGTTATGATTTTGAAGGAAATGAGAGGACGGTAGACGTGCATATCAACCGATTGCGGGAGCGTTTTCCGGAAGCGATGTACGGCTTTTTGATCCGGACGGTCCGGGGACTTGGTTATCGTTTGGAGATTGTCGTATGAAAAAGAGGCGACAAGACGAACATTCCTATATTTTGCTGAAAAAAATCGTAGGAGTTGTGGGCATATGTGCTGTTTTTGCCTTGTGCGGGCTAGGTGCATACGGGATTACCACTCTCTTTTATAGCTATATGGGCTATCATCCCAATGATCTTGTAAAAGTGTTGATCCATTCCGTTTTGAACTGCATGTTGTTTATTGGGGTTGGGATAATTATTTCTTTCTTCACCATGTCAAGGCATCGGGGCAGGTTTCAACCATTGATTGATGCGCTCAGACGAATTGCCATGGGGGATTTTCGAGTCAATCTCGATATCAAGCTGGCGAATGAATGGGGGGAGCTGGTGGACGGCATTAACCATGTGGCGGAACAATTAAATGAAATGGAGAAGCTACGTCAGGAGTTCATCTCCAATGTTTCCCACGAAATTCAATCACCTTTGACGTCCATCAGCGGGTTTGCTCGCGCCCTGCATAATGAAAGACTTCGCCCAGAAGAGCGCATTCGTTACCTGGAGATTATCGAGTCGGAAAGCAAGCGGCTGTCCAAGATCAGCGACAACCTGCTCAAGCTCACTGCGCTAGAGGGCATCCAGCATGATTTAGAGCGGAAGCGGTATCGGTTGGACACGCAGCTACGCGCACTCATCCTCGCCAGCGAGCCGCAATGGATGGCGAAAGAGATTGAAATGGACATAGACTTGGAAAAAGTCGAAATCGTCGCCGACGAGGATATGCTGAGTCAAGTCTGGACCAACTTACTTGGCAACAGCATCAAATTCACGGAGGCAGGCGGGAAAATCAGCGTAAAGCTGAAGACGGTAAACGGTGAAGTGCTCGTGAAAATAACCGACACGGGAATCGGGATATCCAAGGAAAATCAGGAGCGCATTTTCGAAAGATTTTTCAAGGCGGACTTATCGCGAAACAGAGCCAATTCGGGCAGCGGCTTGGGGCTGGCGATCGTGAAAAAAATCATCGATTTGCATCATGCTACGATTGTCGTTGAGAGTGAAGAAGGGAAAGGTACCACGTTTACGATTACCTTTATTCAAACGGCATAAAAAAGCTGCCCCTTCGTCCGAGTGACGGTCTGGGACAGCTTATTTTTATTACGGGTAAACCAGTTACGCGCCGATATACTTGGCATGAAGCGAACGTGCCAGGCTGACGTCATCTGTGCCTTGCACGAGGACGCGACCATCCGGGAAAATAACGAGCGTGTACGTATCAACACGGAAACGCAGCAAAAACTTGTTTTGTTCGACTTGTCCTAAAGGGAAAAGTCTAGCTGCCAATGCATGTAGATCAAGTGTCATTGCAGCGGCGGGTGAGATTTGTACGGTGTCTCGACCGCAAAGCGAAACGGCTTGTCCATCTTGGGTATCCGGCTGCAAAAACGAAAATTGCTTCTGCCCACATGTCGGACAGTCGTCTCGGCGGGCATTGACCACCTTGATTTGCTGATGGCGGTTATGCCAAATCTCAAAGTGCTCCAAATTCGGATTGAGTTCATCCGTTGCGCCTACTAACAGCTTGAATGCTTCCGTTGCCTGATAGGAGGCGACGATGTGAATGATCGGTCCGATGACGCCAGCTGTGTCACAGGTAGGCATCTCACCCGGGTTTGGCGCTTCAGGGAAAAGACAGCGCAAGCAAGGTGTAATTCCCGGACGAATCGCGGTAAAGGTTCCGGTCGCACTCACAGCGCCACCGTACACCCACGGGATACGATGTTTAACGCAAACATCGTTCACGAGGTATCTCACCTGAAAATTATCCGTCGCATCCAAAACGAGATCGACATCTGCCAGCAATTCCTCCGCATTGTAAGCGGTGAGGTCTGCGACGATCGGTTCGATGGTAACGGCTGAGTTGATCTTCGTCAGCTTGGCGTGAGCGGCGATTGCCTTTGGCAAATGCTCGGCTGCATCGGATTCGTCGTAGAGCATTTGACGCTGTAGGTTGCTCGGCTCGACGAAGTCGCGGTCAATGATGCGGACAAAACCTACTCCAGCCCGAACCATATGATTGGAGAGAACCGTTCCGAGCGCTCCCATACCGACAATGGCTACACGGCTTTGACCGAGTTTTTCTTGTCCACTGCGCCCGATCGGATGAAACAATATTTGACGGGAATAGCGAGTATCCAAGGCGTTACTCCACCTTTCCTTCTGGCATCGCAAGCGGATTCCACGGCCCTTGTTGATGTCCCTTCCACTCGCTTCCATCTTCCCACATTTCTTTTTTCCAAATAGGAACGATCTGCTTGAGTCGTTCGATAGCATAACGGCCTGCTTCAAACGATTCATTGCGATGCGCTGTTGCAACGGCACAGACAACTGCAATCTCTTCCACAGTCAAATGACCGATACGATGGTGCATCGCGACTTGTGCTCCCGGCCAGCGTTCCTCGATCTCTGCTGCGACCTGCTTCATTTTTTCAACCGCCATAGGCGCATAGGCTTCATAGGACAAATACACGGTGCGCTGACCATGGGTAAATTCCCGAACAGTTCCGACAAAAGTAAGGATCGCGCCTGCATGCGGGTTGCTCACCAGACGAACGAGCTTGTCCGCAGAAATAGGCTCCTCGGTAATGGCAAAGCGCGGGTCTTCTTCTCCGCCGCTTACTGGAGGTAAGAGGGCAATCTCGTCGTCGACTGAAATGACCTGATTTTTCGCTGCATATTCATGGTTGATGGAGACAAAACAACTGCCCAAAAGCGCAGAGAGCGCAGGATATTCTTTTTCCACTGCTTGCAGAAGATCGCTAACGGTAGCACCTTCAGATAAGGTCAACTGTACTTCCCGGGCATTCGCACGTTCGGCGAGTCCGGCAAATAACAAGATCGTAATGGTCAAGACAATTCCTCATTTCCCTGGATGATACTACTCTCTAGGCTAGACGATATCATAAACCGATCAAAGTTGCCAATGAATGGGGTGTTACAATCCATGGTTGATGCTAAGGGGCGAAGCCTTCCTGACTCAAATAAATTTGATCCGGGGGAAAAACACGCAATAGCCGATCATAGACGATCCGATAGGCGGAAGGATCATACCATTGCTCCAGTCCAAGCTGTTCATAGAGAGCGGGAATGCCGTTTCTTTTCGTGCGTTTACCGCCGCTGCCATCTCCCATATAAAAATCGTCGACACAGACACGGGTGACCAGGGGACGCAAAATCTCCGGGAATGACTCACTGCTCGGTAAAACAGGGGCAATCGTTGCTTGTGTAGGGATGCCTGCTTCCGACAAGCGCTGGAGTGTTTTGAGCCGCGCTTGAATAGGGGGAGCTTGTGGGCTAAAGTGCCTGCGAATCTCCTCCAAATCGGTCTCGACGGTCATGCTGACGCGGACACGATCACCCAGCAGGAGCAACAAATCGGCATCCCGCCAAACCAAGGGACTTCGAGTCTGCACCAGCAAAAAATCAGGTGGATTCTCTACCATGACTTCGAGTAAAGACCTCGTTACCTTTTCCGTTTGTTCGATGGGCTGGTATGGGTCTGTACTCGAAGACATGAAGATGGTCACCTTTCCTTTTTTCTTAGCCCGCAAAAGCTCCTTGCGCAATAAATCGGCAGCTTGCTGTTTGATATCTACCCACGTGCCCCATTGCTCGTTGCGAAACAAAGAGACAGGCATTTGCCGAACATAGCAATAGGAGCAGGCGAAAGAACAGCCTGTATACGGATTGAGCGAATGGGTGTAATCCGCAAGAAATCCGCTTCCTTTATTAAGGAGGGTTTTCGGCATTTTATAGGAAAGGATGCTTTTCATATGGGGCGTTCCTCACTTTGCATCATGAAAAATAATTCCGAGGCTGTAGCGCTTTCCGGAGGTAATCGTGCTGACACCGTGGCGTAGCGTATTTTTATAGTAGCCTCGCGTTCCCTGCACAGGACGGTAGGATGTCGGGAAAATCAGGCCAGCACCTTGCTCCAAGGTTATCACATGTCCCCGGCTCTGTGCGCGCGGCCGTTGCTCCATCAGTTGAAATTCTCCGCCCCTGTAGTCCTTCTCCTTTTGATTCAAGGCAAAAACCACTTGAAACGGGAAGAACACTTCACCGTACATATCCTGATGCAAGCAATTATAGCCACCTGTCTCGTATTTTAAAATCAATGGAGTAGAGCGCAGCTGACCCTGATCGTGACAGTGGGCCAAAAATTCAGGGAGGGTAGCAGGATAAATAGCTTCGCGACCAAGCATTTCCAGCCACCGATTTGCAGTCTGCGCAAGCATCGGATAAAAGCCTTCGCGAAGCTCCTGCAAAAGCGGGGGAAGGGGAGCCTGATAATAGCGATATTCTCCTTCACCGAAACGGTACCGCGCCATCTGGATCGTATTGCGAAAAAGCTCATCCTGTCCATATGTAGCGATTAATTCCTCGCACGCATCCGCGTTTATTAAGGAAGGAAAAGCAGCATACCCTTGTTCATCCAGCTCCTGTTGCATGGATTGCCAGTCGAGTGCAGCAATCCTTTCTGTCACTGATTTAGCCATGCTTCACACCCCGATTTGCCTTTTTCTCCAGATCGAGCAGAGTTGTCTTCATGGGCAGTCCTCCGCGATAGCCAGTCAGTGAACCGTTTTTACCGACGACGCGGTGGCAGGGGACCGTAATGAGAACCGGATTGGCACCGATTGCGGCACCGACGGCACGAACAGCAGCGGGCTTTTCAATGATGTTTGCAATGTCGGTGTACGATGCCGTTTGACCGTATGGGATTTGGCGCAGTGCCTCCCAGACAGCGAGCTGAAAAGGCGTTCCAGACAGGTCGCAATCCATGGAAAAATGCTCGCGCGTCCCCTGCAAATACTCCATTAGTTCTGTTGCAAAAGGCTTTAGCCACGGATCGTCTTGCACCAGTGCACTGTGTGGGCGATGCTTTTCAACCCACGATTCCAATTCAGCAAATGGCTGGTTGACTGAGCCGACATAACAAAGCCCGGCAGCCGTTGCAGCCAAATAAATGGTCCAATCCCCATGTCTCAGCATTGACCAACGTACCGTCTGATCCTTCTTCGTTTCCATTCCCATATGCCTCCTTTGAGCTGTGTACGCACAGTATATCTCCCTCACTTGTTCTTCGTACGTTTTTAGGAGTGGATGAGCAAGATAACGAAACTACGCCATCTACATTCCCATTGCTTTTATCCAGCGGCGGGAGTAAGGTAGGAGAAGATAGAGGAGGAACGATACTCGTATGACTGATCAATTAACACATTTTAATGAACAAAATCGAGCGCGGATGGTAGACGTGTCTGAGAAGGACGTCACAAAACGGGTGGCTGTAGCCGAGAGCCAAATCAGCATGAAACCCGAAACCCTCGCCCGAATCCGCGAAGGTCGAATCGAAAAGGGCGATGTACTCGCCGTAGCACAGGTAGCAGGTGTCATGGCTGCCAAAAAAACGTGGGAAATCATCCCGATGTGTCATCCGCTGCCATTGACTGGCATCGACATACAATTTGCTTTTGTAGACGAAACGACGCTTGCGATTACAGGAACCGTGAAGACGACAGGGAAAACAGGCGTTGAGATGGAGGCTTTGACCGCTGTAAGCGTAGCGGCTTTGACGGTGTATGACATGTGCAAAGCGATGGATAAAGAAATGATAATCGGTCCGACCAGTCTGGAATCCAAAACAGGCGGAAAAAGCGGCGATTTCCATCGGGGAGAGAAGTAAGCCATGAGGCAAAAGTGGGAATCCTATCCGAGCAGCATTCGTTTATTGGCGATTGCTGCCGTCATTTTTTCTACCGGAATGGCATGTATTTGGCCGCTGGTCACGATTTATATTCATAACCATCTCGGAAAGCCGCTGACTGTAGCCGGCTTCTTGTTGCTTTTAAACCAAGGCGCATTCTTGATCGGAAGTATTGTCGGCGGGATGCTGTTTGACCGCTGGGGCAAAATGCGCACCATCATTGTCGGTTCCATCGGTGTTATCCTGATTTCGCTCGGATTAGGTGTTACGGAGGATTTTACGATATATGTTGTGCTGCTTCTGTTGAATGGACTGTTTTATGGATTACTTTCTCCGGTGATGAATGCATTGGCCATAGTTTTGTGGCCGGACGGAGGACGTAAAGGAATCAATCTGATTTATGTCACGCTCAATGTGGGGGTAGCTGCCGGTTCTGCGTTGGGCGGCTTTTTGGCAAGTGTGTCATTTGCCTGGACGTTTTTTGGTAATGCCATCTCACAAGTAATCGTCCTCGCCATGTTCCTACTCATTTTGCCCCGTCAGTTAAAAATGGTGGAACACCAACGCCAAAACTCGACGGCTGGACAAAGCATGCCTGAGCAAGCAACTACTGATGTGCTGCGACAACCACAGCAAGAGTCAAAGGTGGTATGGGGTGCCTTGCTGCTATTATGCGGGGGACTATTAATTAGCTGGATTGTCTATGTACAATGGACAACGGTGCTGTCGACCTATATGCAATCCTTGGGCATTTCCCTCCGTCAATACAGTCTGTTGTGGACGCTGAACGGCGGCTTGATCCTGTTTGGTCAGCCACTGATTGCGTGGGTCATTCGACGCTTTGCGCGAACGCTAAAAGCCCAAATGCTCTTGGGCGCCTATATTTTTGCCTTGTCGATGTTGATTTTGTCGCAATCAACGGCTTATGCAGGCTTTGTGGCGGGGATGTTCATCATGACGCTGGGCGAAATGCTCGTGTGGCCAGCGGTGCCAGCAGTAGCTGCACAGTTTACGCCAGAGGGACGAGAAGGTTTCATTCAAGGACTGATTGCAGGGACTGGATCAGCTGGGCGGATGCTCGGGCCACTGCTCGGCGCATTCATCTTCCAATCGATTCACGCGCAGGGACTATTGTTCGTGATGGCGGGCTTGTGTCTGTTGTCTGTCGCCTTCTTTGCCTTCCACACCTCTTTTCACAAAAGAAGGCATCAAGTGCCGGTACACAATCAAGCATCTTGACACGGTTTACGTGCTCAAGTAGTATGGTATAGACGAAAAAACAGTATATTTGACTTATTCAGAGAGGTGGAGGGACTGGCCCTATGAAGCCCGGCAGCGGATCTGTTCCATGTGATGGACAGATGCTGTGCCAATTCCAGCAGGATTTTTTCCTGACAGATAAGGACGTGACCAAGCTGATCTCCCCCTTTTTCTGTATGGAAAAAGGGGGTTTTACTGTATTGGCCCAAGAAAGGAATGGAAGAAAGATGCGCATTCAACATGCCGATATGATTGATCGACTCCCTACCCAGTTTTTTGCGACCCTGGTGGCAAAAGTAAACAAGGTCATAGCTCAAGGCCATGACGTCATTAACCTGGGGCAGGGCAATCCTGATTTGCCAACACCGCCGCATATTATTGAAGAATTACAGGCGCAAGCGGCACAACCACTCCATCACAAATATCCGCCTTTTCAGGGACGTGTGGAACTGAAGCAGGCAGTGGCTCATTGGTATAAGCAAGAATTTGATGTGGACCTCGATCCGGAGGAAGAAGTAGCGATTTTGTTCGGCAGTAAAACCGGACTCGTAGAGATTTGCCAAGTACTCATGAACGCAGGCGATGTTGCACTGGTTCCAGACCCAGGCTATCCGGATTATTGGTCGGGGGTTGCAGTCGTAGACGGACGGATGGTTATGATGCCGTTGAAGGCGGAAAATGACTTCTTGCCAGACTACAGCCAGCTGTCCCAGGCTGATTTAGATCGAGCGAAACTGATGTTTCTCAACTATCCGAACAATCCGACAGCAGTCAACGCACCACTCGAGTTCTATGAGGAAACCATTCGTTTTGCCCGAAAACATGAAATCGTCGTCTGCCACGACTTCGCCTACGGAGCTATCAGCTATGACGGGAAAAAGCCGGTCAGCTTCATGCAGGTTCCGGGTGCAAAAGAAGTGGGCGTAGAATTTTATACCTTGTCCAAAACGTACAACATGGCAGGCTGGCGTGTGGGTGCCATGGTAGGTAATCGCGAGCTGGTTCGTCTGATTAACCTCATTCAGGACCATTACTTCGTCAGTCTGTTCGGTGCAGTACAGATGGCGGCAGCCAAAGCGATGACGGATTCGCAGCAGTGCGTCCGCGATCTCGTCGCTGTCTACGAAAGCCGCCGCAATGCATTGTACTCCAATCTGCATCGGATTGGCTGGCAGGCTCCGCCATCTCAAGGTTCGTTTTTTGCTTGGCTTCCTGTTCCAAGCGGCTTCACATCTGTGGAGTTCTCTGACCTACTTTTGGAAAAAGCGCATGTCGTCGTAGCGCCGGGAAATGGCTTTGGCCCGACAGGTGAGGGTTATGTGAGAGCGGCTTTGTTATCCAACGAAGAGCGTCTCGCGGAAGCGGTCCAGCGGATTGAACGGTTGGGGTTATTTACGAAAACAAAATAAAAGCGAGGCAAAATGGCCACACTACCGTATAGATGGAGTGTGGCTTTTTTCTTCTAGAATAAAAATCATTCTCATTATTGACAGATAATGATTTTCATTATACGATGTCATTGTTGTTAATGATAATTAGTCTCAGCTAGAGCGGGAGGGTACCATGCGCTATCAGATTAACGGTTACACGGATATGTATACGGTGATCGCCAACGAGCGAAAAATCGGCGGAGCCATTGAAGCAGGCCAGATTCGCTTGCGGACGGGAGAAGTTTACGCCAATGCTGTTCTCACTCGTTTGGAAATGTCAGGTGCGCATTTTTGCTCGATCGGCTTTGTTACGGAAGAAGGCAAAAGGCTGATTGTCCATGTGAATGATATCAGCATGATCGCTGATGCTCGTCACGTCAACGTATGTGAGCTGACGAACGAATGCATGAGAGTAGAGAAGTCAGCAGAGAGACTGAAGCGATTGAAGCGACTCTGTGAGCTGAATGAAGGCAGCTGTACGCCGACCTTCCAAGAAGAGGCATTGCTGTTGGCAAGCGATATCGGTATGGAAGAAGCGTCCAATCATGTCGACCTCTCCTTCCTTCCACAAACAGAGAAACCACGTGTGTTCCGTATTGCTTAGGAAAATATAGCCCATACATATGGACCCCTTTTTCGTTTCATGCGAAGAGGGGTTTTTTGCATGCAGTGTGTGAAGACTAATGGTTGAACAACCGCTCGACATAGTCAAAACCTATCTGCTCATAGCTAGCAAAGATTGGACTTACGCTGTTGACAGTGATAAAACAAGGATAAGCAAAATCAAGGGGGAACGGAACATGGAGTACTCATTTTCAAAATCTGTAGAAGCACTATCCTCCTCGGCTGTCCGGGAAATCTTGAAGCTGACCCAAGGCAATCAAGTGCTCTCGCTCGCAGGTGGACTGCCAGCAGAGGATTCTTTTCCAATCGCAGAGATGCGCGAAGCGTTTAACCGCGCATTTGAAAAAGGAGCAAAAGCTCTTCAGTACGGATTGACTGATGGATACCTGCCGCTTCGTGAGTGGATTGCATCCCGTATGAAGCAAAAGCATATGAACGTCGGTGCAGATAATATGATCATCACTACGGGCTCTCAGCAAGCAGTTGACTTGTTGTGCCGTGTATATTTAGACGAAGGCGATGTCGTTCTCGTCGAAAACCCTACTTATTTGGCAGCGGTTCAATTGTTCCAATTCCGGGGAATCAAAGCGATTCCGGTAGACGGTGATGCCAATGGGATGGATTTGGACGATCTGGCGAAAAAAATTGCCCAGTATCGCCCGAAAATGGTATACGTCATTCCTACCTTTGCCAATCCGACAGGAAAGGTATGGAGCCTTGAGCGCCGTCTTGGCTTGCTTCGTCAATGCAAGGCGCAAAACATTCTCATCCTGGAAGACGATCCATATGGAGAGATCCAATTTGATGGGGAAGCTCCGTACCGTTCCATTTTCTCACTGGATGAGCATCCGACCGATTGCTGTGTGGTGTACACCAGTACCTTTTCCAAAATTGTCGCACCAGGCTTGCGTACCGGATGGGCTATCGGTGATACACGCGTGATTCAAATGATGGTGAAGGCGAAGCAAGCAGTTGATTTGCAGTCGAGCACAATCGACCAGTACGCTCTGTATGAACTGCTGTCCCGCTTTGATCTGGAACGTCACATTGAGAAAATCCGCGAGTCCTACAAGGCGCGCATGGAATGGATGCATGAGCTCTTGGTTGCGCAAAACTGGGAGGGCGTACAGTGGGAAAAACCAAGAGGCGGGATGTTCCTCTGGGTGAATCTGCCTGAGCATTTCGATGCAGAGAAGCTGCTGGCCCAATCCGTAAAGGAAGGTGTGGCATTCGTGCCAGGGAAGCCGTTTTATGCAGCCGAGCCGCATCTCAATACGATGCGCTTGAACTATACGCTCTTGAACCGGGAAGACACGGAGCTTGCGATTTCACGACTGGGCAAGGCATTCCATGCCTACAGCGAATCACTGGTGACAAATGTTTAATGGAAGCAAAAAGACAACCATTCTCAAGGGGCTGGTTGTCTTTTTTATGCATGTTTACTGGGATAGCTCTCTTTGTGCCCGATCCAGCCATTCATTTACAAGCTCTGTAAACAGAAGCGGCTGCTCGATCTGCAAATTGTGACCGGCACAATCGAGAGCTGCAAAAGAAGAGCGGGGATAGGCTTCGATGATATCCCAAATATCGCGATAACCGACAGACTGGTCTTGTTTCCCCACAACAAATAGACTCGGATGGGGGAAGGGGGCGGTGTCTAATGGGAAGGAGACGCCATAGGCTTGTCTAATTTTCATGAGAAAAGCAGGGTCAGAAAGCATGTAGCCGTCGATAATCTCTTTTTTATAGCGATTCCACGTATAATCGGTAGCGACTACCGCCATCGACTCAAACTCCGCTCGTTCCGTCTCACTCAACTGCTCCCAGAGGGAAGACTCCTCTACTAGGACGGGTTTATCCGGCAGTGTTCGTTTTTCTTTGTCAGGAATGACATTTGGGCAGATGAAAAGGGCACCCTTTACTTGCTCTCGGCGCTTCTCGATAACTGCTCGTGTAAGATATCCGCCGTATGATTCACCTGCAATGAAAAAGGGCTCACCTGGAATGAGTTGATCGATGAACGCGAGCACAACCTCCAGAATATCGTCTGTGGTGTGGAGATGTTCGTAGTTTTCCGTTTGTCCCATTCCTGGCAGGTCTATGTAAAGCCGTCGGTACCCCGGACGTTTCTCAAAAATCGGTTCCAGACAACCAGTCATGCAGCGGTGATCAAGTGAAAAGCCATGAATCATCACGACAGGAAAACCGCTTCCGATCTCTTCATAATAAAGGTTGACGCCATTGACCTCGCATCTCATAAAAAGCCCCCCAACGACATTTATGTCAGACTGTTTGGAAAGTTTGGAACGTACGTTCTTATTATAAGTGATCTGTTACATATTTCAAGGATGAAAAAACACACCCACAACGAGAACCGTCAATGGGTGTGTCAAAGGGTTTCCTATTCTTCTGTTTCTTCCAAGGTGCAAATGGCGCTTGGACGCTTGATACGCAATACAACGCACTCATAGACACGGAACAAACTGTTCATTTGTTCGTCTCCAAGGAATGCGGAGTCGAAGTCTTCTGCAATCGCTAGGTCGAGATTGTGGCGGCCAGTTGCTACCAATACGCCGGAACGGCCTTTAATGGTAGGGGATTGGAAGACACCATCTGTAACGAGATTGCGAACGTGCTCGATCTCAAGCACGTTGGTGCCTTTGTGCACACGATGCAAGAGAGAGTAGAGCTCAGGAGAAACAACCAGTGCATATGGACCGCTATGGCCCATTTTCAACAGCTTGTTGCGTGCTTCCACGATGTCGGCAAACGCATTGCCAGATTCCATCCAATCGCTCTTTAGATGAGTGAGGCGTCCTTTTACGTTCATCAGACCAGGAAGGTCGAATTCCGCAGCACCGTTGAAGATCAGATCGTCTTCCATCAGTGCACCACCAGCAGCTGCGTTGGCAGCCGCGCTCATGTCCAAAGGCATGCCCAGTGTGCGTGCTTGGGCAACGTCGCGCCAGTAGAGCATGAAATCCTTGTACAGGATCGGAATCGTCATGCTGACGCGGCGGCTAGGCTGTGTCATTTCCAGTGATTCTCCGCGCAGGGAGAGACCACCAAAACGGGATTCCTCATATACATCGTTGGTAATGGTTTGGATACCTTCACCCAATGGTCCATAAATATCGATAAAACGACGTCCCACTAGTTGACGGCGAGCCATGTCAACAACAGTTGCGTCCAGTTGATTCCATTCTTCCGTCGTCAAAGGAGAGTCTGGGTATTTACGAAGCTTGTCCATAGTGTAACCTCCATGTCATTTCAGGATTTCCGATTCTTTACATTCCTTTCAAGCTGCCAACTGTCAGTCCTTTTTTACCGGAAACGGCAGGGGCGGAATGCTTGATCACGGAAGCAACACCGTGAGGAGCGGAAGCCGAGGCTTTCAAATGATCTACCTGGTGAATATCGTGCCCCTCATCGTGATCAGTAAGATCAGGATGAGTCGCATCAGAGAATCGTTGGCTCATGTTCGCCATGATCTCTTTGACTGTCAAATAGTCTGTATGCGTCTTTTCACGCATGCCATCCAGGAGCTGACGTGTTTCGTCATCCTTGAATTCATACAAAGAGAGCTCCAGATGCTCGCGGAAATTGTGCAGTCCAAAACGTTCCAGATTCACATCGGACAGCATTTGCGAGAGGTCCCGATCACTGAGCTGATCCAGGCTTTTTCCTGCTGACAGCTTCTCCAGGTAGGGAACCAATTCCTGCAAGCGACCCATGCGCTGTTCTTCTTCTTCCAAAATGTGATGGTAATAAAGACGAGTGTGCTCGTCCGTTGCCGCATCGATAATCGGCTGGATAACGCCCATGAAGCTGTTGATGTAACCTCTGGTGCGATCAAAAATGGCGTGCAGCTGTGTAATTTCTTGCACCCTACGCCACCTCCTCATTCACAATCTATTTTTTCATTATACCGTTGGAAAAAACACCCGGGCAACACCTATGTACATTTTCTTATGACTGCGAAGAATAGGATGCGGTGTAATTTGGAAAAGAGAGCGGGAACGTTAGAGCGACGTGGCTTTGCCTTTAGGCTGAGTCTCTAGTTTTGTTTTTTGACAAAAAAGTTATCATGGAGAGTATTGTCAAAGACAAATGGGAATGATAATATTTATCAATAAGAGTGATATTCATTATCAATTAGTATTCAGAGAAGAAAACATAAATCTTACATTCACCTAAATTTAAGGAGGTAACAAGTTATGTCATCGATTTTAGTAATAGGCGGAGATCGCCTAGGCAATATTATCGAATTACTGCAAGGTCAAGGCTTCAAGGATATTCACCACGTAACTGGACGGAAAAGCTCGCAAACTGGGGTGAAAATTCCTGCTGGTATCCACATGATTTTGGTGTTGACTGATTTCGTCAATCACAACTTGGCCAAAACTGTGAAAAACCAAGCCAAAGACCGCGAGCTGCCCATCGTTTTCTGCAAGCGTTCGTGTTCTGCGATTGCCAAAGCTTTTGATCTCACTGCGTAAATACATACTCTCCAGATCGGGCAGACTACGATCGTGAGTCTGACACCAACGGAGGAATGTCGCATGGAACAGAATCGTTTGGGTGAACTGCCTATCGCACAGCTTACGGCCGCTCAGCTGCAACAATTAAAACAGGCAGAAGAACAAATCAACACAGAAGGTCCAAATGTATATCTTATTGCATTAGAGAAGCATTCCCCGTCCTCCTAGACGGGGTTTTTTTGTTGAAGCGTGTGCTTCTCACTTGAATACGTACTGCTCCAGTTGCATTTTGAGGGCGTCAATCCCGATAGCGAAACCTAAGCATTGGCTGGATTGAATGATGAATGCATTGAGACCAACGACTTCCCCATTCAAATTAATGAGTGGACCTCCGCTATTTCCTGGGTTAATCGCAGCATCCGTCTGAAAAATTTCTTCGTACATTCGCTTCGCAACCTGTAATCGGCGGTTTTTAGCACTAATGATCCCCGCTGTCACAGAATTTTCCAAACCAAGTGGGGAACCACCTGTAACCATACAAACAAAATCAGAGAAAGTTTTAGTGGAAAGACAACAGACGCAGGCACACCTCTCGATTTTTTTGACCAGAGGCAGCGTCTGTTGCTTCCACGTCAACACGTTGGATGAGCATGCACACGAGTAAGCGCCGTTCTTTTTCATTTGCATATGTCCAAATAAGGTTCCAATTGGAAAGAGCATCTAGATCAAACCGTTCTACACTTGAAAAAACAGAGTAAGTGCGTTCTCGTTCTTTAGCAGCCCGCTCCAATGCATTGATTTTCTCTCGTAAGTCAGCCAACGAAAGGAATCCCTCTTCATAAGCTTGTTCCCAGCGCTGCTTCCGAATTTGCAGCTCTTGCCCGGTCTCTTTCGCGGAGCAGGAATTCGTCTGAAACAAAGTCTGAACCACTTCCTGCAACGCAGCGATCGACTCTGGTGAATGCTGCATCAGCTCGTGCACAATGACCTTTTCCAAGCGATCCTCACGTATGGCTGGAGCATCACACGTACCAGCCAGCTTGTTTTTACATAAGTAATAGCGGTGCGTGTAGCGTTTTTCCCCTTTTCCTGTAATGGTGGTTGTTTTCCCGCGCATGGAGGAGCCGCAACGCGAGCAGTATAGCAATCCGGAAAAGAGGTAGCGGGAGCTGAGAACGCGAGGGTGGCTTGTTCCGCGAGCACTCATCCGCTCCTGCACCCGGGAGAAACAGGATTGATCGATGATGGCCGGGTGAGTTGCCTCTTCGATTATCCATTCCTCGGGGTCATTGCGTTGTTGATCGGAGTCGGTGTAATTCCAACGCAACGCGCCATGATAGACCGGATTTTTTAACAGACGAAGCACGGCACTTGCACTCCAGGAAGCGCCATTTTTCCCGCGTAATCCAGAATGATTTGCCCATTCGGCGATTTGGCGCGGAGATTCGCCTCGATCATAGCGCTCGAACATGCTGCGTACGCCAGCTGCTTCCCTTTGATTCACGACCAGCGTTCCTTGCACTAGATTGTATCCAAATGGTGGAGGTCCTCCTGGCCGTTTTCGTTCTCTTGCCATTTGGCTCATCCCCAGCTTGACCCGTTCCGCCAAGTTTTCCCGCTCCCATTGGGCGAGAGCAGCCACTAAGGTTATAAACAGTCGCCCGATTGCCGTAGTCGTATCGTATACCTCTGTGCAGCTTTTAAAATGTACCGCATGTCGATCGAACTCCTGCAGGAGCTGATACAGATCAAGGACAGAGCGAGTAAGCCGATCGAGTCGATAGACGAGGACGACATCGATTTTACCCGTTCGGATATCTTGCAGGAGTTGACTGAGTGCAGGGCGCTTTGTATCTTTGGCACTGACGCCTTCATCTGCGTAGACGGCTTGGACTTCCCAGCCTTGGGAGTGAACATACGAGAGCAGCTTTTCCCTTTGAGCGGGGATCGAAAATCCTTCACGTGCCTGATCCTCTGTACTGACACGTATGTAGACGGCCGTTCGCATTCCCCGTCCTCCCTTCACCTTGGGTTGCTAGAGTGTACAGCAAAAGGGAGGAGCTTATGCCTGACCGCAATAAAAAACCCCGCTTATCCGTCTTGGACAAGTGGGGTTATGCTACATCCATTTTTGGCCCCATTCGTGAATGGAATCAATGACAGGACGCAGATCTTTTCCTTTATCGGTCAATTCGTATTCAATGCGAACTGGGATCTCTGGGTACACTTTGCGCTCCAAAATCTCGAGCTCTTCCAGCTCCTTCAGTCTTTCCGAGAGCATTTTATCGCTCATATGAGGAACCATTTCCCGGATATCTTTGAATCGTACAGTCCCGCGTAGCAACACATGAATAATCAGGCCGGTCCAGCGTTTTCCAAGGACGTTCATTGCGCATTCATATTTTGGACACATGTGTTCGCCAGAAAAATCTTGACTCATATCGGCGTCACCTCTATCTAGCAGCATTATTGTTGCCCTTTATTCTAACAGATTAGCTTGAAAAAAGTAAGTAACGAAAAACTGGAATGACACTTTATCAATGCCTGAGAGGTTAAGCCCGTTTTCATGGACAAATGTTTCCCTATTAGGAGTCCACACATACACTAATCGCGAAAGAAAAGAAGCGAAGAGGGTGTTGCGATGCTTCCAAAACGGGTAATCGGCATTTTAACCTGGCGGGAGGGGTTACGCTTTGAGGAACCAGCCTATTTGCGAAAGCTGGTTCAAACAGGGCAAAAGCTGGGCGCAGAAATCTACCTGTTTTCGCATCAGGACGTCAATGTGTCCGCCAGAAAGATCAAAGGCTTCATCCCCAAACCGAACGGGGGCTGGATGAGTAAATCGTTCCCTTGGCCAGAAGTTGTCATCGATCGGTACCGACGCAGGGTAAAGGAGTATATCCGGCTGCGAAATAGCGATCTGCTTTTCTTTGCAAACAGTCCGTTCAGTAAAAAATGGAGAGTGACGAATCTGCTCGCTTCTGATGACCGCGTCAAACGCTGGATTCCGGAGACGCATGTTTACGAAAAAGGCAAGGTCCGAAACATGCTCGCACGCCATGGGCTCGTCTATGTCAAACCAGGCAATGGCACCGGAGGAAGAAGCATTCTCAGAGTGAAGAGCAGCGGCAAGGATTATAGCCTCTCTGGACGTGACAAAAAGCATAAGCATCATGTAGCTCGAATTGATACGGTGGAAGGCGTGGAAAAATGGGTCAAAACGTGGGTAGAGGAGCAGCGCATTCGCGATGGCAATTTCCTGGTGCAGCAAGGCTTGGACCTGGGACTGCTACGCAAGCATGTCGTCGATGTACGGTTATTGATCCAAAAGGACGAGCGTGGGGAGTGGACGGTGACAGGGTGCGCAATACGCATGGGGGAGAAGGGCAGTGCTACTTCCAATTTGCATGGAGGAGGCAAAGCGATTCCCTTTGAATGGTTAATGTCAAGGCGATTTGGCGAGGAGCGTGGAGAGCTGATCAAACAGGAGTGTTATCGACTTGCTTTTGATGTAGCAAACACGCTCGAGGACTATTTCGGCCGCATGATGGAATTCGGGCTGGACATTGGGGTAGATGTGGACGGACGCGCGTGGTTAATCGAAGTGAACCCCAAGCCGGGGAGGGAGGTTTTTCGCCAGATGGGTGACATGGCTCTATACAAAAAGGCGATAGCCCGTCCTGTTCAATTTGCGCTGTATTTGGCCCGGAACAAGGCTCGTTTTTTGTCTCTTTGAATACAGATGGAGAACCGACGCTGATGACCCATTCTCCTACTTTTGTATGAGAGGAGTTGCCTAGTGGCAGCGGGTATAGCTTGCAGTCTGCATCAATTTTGATGACGGCGTAATCCCGGACTCGATCAGCTATAATGCGTTTGGCTTCAAACACTCTACCGTTATATAGCTTCACGAAAATGTTTTTGGATTTGCCGATGACATGCTCGCTCGTCAAGATATACCCTTTCGGATGAAAAAGAAATCCGGAGCCAAAGCTTCGTTCCATGGGTGGAGAATTATCTTCATGATCAATGAGGCTGCGAATTAACGAATCCACGTCTTTGGAATGGGGAGCATCCTCGGTTACGATGGAGACTACTCCTTCTTGAACTCGCTCGACAATGGGAACGAAGAAATTGAATGGGTGCAGACTGCTGCTGCTCACAGGGTACTTTACCCGCGTATATTGGGACCATTTTTTACTTTTCACCGATCTCTCCCCCTACAGCAGATAGGTATGTATCATCTTATGGGGAGGGGAGAGGGAAGGGACGCCCAATTTCTAGTCGAGTGTATGGTTATATCATTAATTTTGATTGATATGATAAAGAAATAGCATTGGTATAATTATTTAAATGCATTTATAATAACATGTAGTTAAAGAATATTTCGAACATAAAGGCTAAGTCCTAGCCGCTAGAGAGAGAGAAAAAGAACGGTAACGGAGGATGCGAAGAGATGGATGTTAAAACGATCATACTGGGTTTCTTGAGCTATGGGGAAATGAGTGGCTACGATATTAAGCAAGCGTTTACAAACAGTATTGGATTCTTTTATGACGCTAGCTTTGGTGCTATTTATCCAGCATTGCGCAAACTGGAGGAAGAAGGCTTCGTAACGAAGCAAGAAATCATTCAGTCTGGCAAGCCGAACAAGATTTTGTACCGAATTACAGAAGCCGGAAAACAATCGTTCCGCCAAGAAATCCAGACGCCTATCTTGCCGCCAGTATTGCGTTCAGACATGCTGGTTAAGATTTTCTTCGGCAAGGGCCGCACGATCGACGAACAAAAGGATTTGCTAGAGGGCTGCTTAGATACGCAACGTCAATTGCTCCAACAAAGTAAGGCCTCTTATAAAAAGCTGGAAGTAAATTTTGACGAATATCAACGCTTTTGCTGGGAGTATACCATTCATCATCTGGAGTCAACGATTTCCTTTATGGAACAAAAAATGACTTCCTTGTTGAAACAACCAGCTTATTCCGTTTAGCAATAAAGCGAAGGGCTCATGTCTTGTGAACAATGAGCCCTTCGCTTCTTTTATTTATTTCAGGTTTTCTGGATTGAGGCATTCGAGCTCTGGTACAACGAAACGTCCGTCTTTGCGGATCAGGCGATCGTCAAACCAAATTTCTCCACCGCCCCACTCAGGACGTTGAATCATAACCAAGTCCCAGTGAATGGAGGATTTATTTCCATTAAACGCTTCATCATAGGCCTGTCCTGGCGTGAAGTGGAAGCTTCCGTCGATTTTTTCGTCGAAGAGGATGTCTTTCATCGGGTTTTGGATGTACGGATTCACACCAATCGCAAACTCCCCTACAAATCTGGCACCTTCATCCGTATCAAAGATTTCATTGATCTTCTCTGTATCGTTTGCAGTTGCTTCGACGATTTTGCCATCCTTGAAGGTCAGCTTGATATTGTCGTATGTAAAGCCTTGGTAAGGAGATGGCGTGTTGTACGCGATCGTACCGTTGACGGAATCACGGACAGGGGCAGTGAATACTTCTCCGTCAGGGATGTTGGCTTCACCAGCACATTTGATTGCCGGAATATCTTTGATGGAGAAGGTCAGATCAGTGCCTGGCCCTACGATACGTACCTTGTCGGTTTTCTCCATCAGCTCGACCAAGCTGTCCATGGCTTTATCCATTTTGCCGTAATCAAGTGTGCACACTTTGAAATAGAAATCTTCGAAAGCAGCGGTGCTCATATTAGCCAACTGAGCCATGGATGCATTTGGATAGCGAAGCACGACCCATTTGGTATGCGGTACGCGAATGTCCAGTACAGGACGCGCTAGCAGCTTGGAATGCAGCTGCATTTTGTCTCCAGGTACATCAGAGAGCTCACTAATGTTGTCGCCGCCGCGGATGCCAATGTAGCAATCCATTTGTTTCATGAAAGCCACATCTGCTTCACGCATGATGCCCAATTGTGTTTCGTTGGCACCCATCAAGAGCTCACGCTGAACGGATTGGTCAATCAATTGGACAAACGGATTTCCTCCAGCTTCGTATACCTTGGCAATAACGGCTTTCGTCAGATCGGTAACGTTGCCAATAGAGTAAATTAAAACGTTTTCACCAGGCTTGACAGTCACTGAATAATTGACGAGGACGTCAGCTAGTTTTTCAATTCGTGGATCTTTCATAGGAAGGGGATCCCTCACTTTCCATATCATTCTTGTCAATTGTACACAACTCAAACAGAAAAAAGCTACCCACTGTCGAGGGTAGCTTGCGGAGGAAACGCACTTGAAGGATTCGGTACTTCATGTATATGCAACGGCCTGCTGAATATGGCTATATCTTCGGGGAAGAAAGATTAATCGCAGCTGCACCCGATAATAACCAGCAGGATGAAAAGAATCAAAACCAGAGTGAAGCCGTCGAATTCTCCATTAAAGATGCCGC
This sequence comes from Brevibacillus schisleri, assembly GCF_055685845.1. NCBI lineage: Bacteria > Bacillati > Bacillota > Bacilli > Caryophanales > Paenibacillaceae > Brevibacillus > Brevibacillus schisleri. The sequence goes on along the minus strand of NZ_JBVNDM010000001.1, from coordinate 4,740,595 downwards.
TCATCGAATAAACATCCTCCTCATATATGTGTTAAGCCTCTTGTGCTTACATCTACAACATATGGGTGATCGCATAGGACCGAACCGGGCATCCGCCCATTTTTGAGAAATTTGATGTTTATTATTCTGAAAAGCAGGAAAAGCTAGAGGATACCAAAAGACTTTGCAAGTATGAAAGGATGTTTATGTGATGCAAAGATCATTATCGAGCCTACAGCATGATCTGGTCCAAATTACGATTAATGTTGGAGAAGACTTTAAATCCATTGTGTGGAAAGCGCAGTACGATATGGACTTCAATACAGAATGTCTCTTCTGTTTCTCCGAGCAAATTACTGGCTACCGTGTAGAAGACGAAGACGGAAAAGCGGGGAAAGTCGCTGTTTGTCCGCATTGTGAAAAAGTAAACGCGATCTATGCGTGAAATTGAAGTTTTGATCGTTAAAAGAAAGACGATGCCGATTGTTGGCACCGTCTTTTTTCTTTCAAGTTTTAGTAAGGTACCGATATGCCAAAAAAGCTCCCCCTTGCGTGCGTGTCAGAGTCGAAGAGAACTGTGCTTTTTCTTCTCCTCCACTATGTGATCTCTAGTCTATATCTGACTCTATATCCACCAAGTACCACCTGCTCTCTAGCAGGATTGAAAGGACGCTCCTCGAATAGTTATGAGAGACATACATAGATAGGTAGGGGTGAACATTTTGCAAAAGAGATGCAACCGCTGCGGGAACGAAATGGAGATCGAGCTGCGCAACGTCGTGTACCGGAAACGAGTTAAAATCATGAATGTACCTGTACAAGTCTGCGTGGACGAAGACTGTGACCATTCCCAAGTGGTAGATGTGATTAAGGATGATTTGAAGTCACTCATGGAGGAACTGGGCCAACATCCGCAGCGTCAGGCAATCGAATTCGAAGAAATGTCAGAGTTATCCAACTTATTGGTATTGATTGCTAATGAGAAGGAGAATTCGACCGTAAGAGAACTACTTGGTGAAAAAGTCAACGAGCTATTGGATCTGTTTTTGTTGGCGCAGTCCCTTGGCGATGAAAAATGGATGCTGGAGCTACGCGAACGTCTAACGAAAATCATGGTATAAGGATAAAGGAGATGCCTAGAAGATAGGTATCTCTTTTTTCATTTCTCCACGGCACCGCAAATGTAGACTTTGCTGCTTGGACTTATGTATACTGGTAGGCACATGAGATAAGGAGAGATGAACATGTCACAGAAACAGCTTCACTCCATAGAAGAACTGGATGAGTTCGTAGCGAAAAATGGGAAAAAGCTTTTGTTTAAGCATAGCACGATCTGCCCGATCAGTACGTCTGCCTATGAAGAGTTTCAAACGTATTTGCAGGACAATCAAGTGGAATCTGCAGTCATTCTGGTACGGGAAGATCGCCCTGTCTCCAACGCCGTTGCGGATCGCTTTTCCATCAAGCACGAATCCCCACAAATCTTTTTGCTAGAAGACGGAGAAGTAAAGTGGCACACATCTCACTGGAAAATTACAAAAGACGCGATTAGCCAGGCACTCAACGTGTAATCAAAAAGCCGGGACACCCGATAAGCGAGGTGAAACCGGCTTTTTGCATGGAAAAAAAGAGCAATGGAAAAACTATTCCCAGAATAGCTCCAACTTGTCTCCACTTTTCAATTCTGTCTGGAAATTGGCTTGTTCGCCGTTGACGAGCATCACAAATCCAGAGATACTCTCACGGTCGGGCTTTTCCAAGGAAACATCAACGAAACGGAAGACATCGCTAAACACAGGTGTTGAAGCAGGTGAGGACTTTACTGTGATGTCGGCACCTTCGCTCACAGGATCAGAGGCATTCGCCGCTTTTCCGTGTACCGTAATCGTTACCTGTGCGACAGGCAATACGACCCGTTCACCATTGAAGTGGACGATCATTGTCTCCTGTACCCATTCTTCCAAGGGGATGACATCTTGTATAGAAGGGGCGGGGATTTCATCCAGTCGATAGACGAGGACATCACCTTGCCGGATGATATCTGTCAAGGCTACTGGTCTTCCGTTCAGCTCGATCACCTCGACACGGGACGGAATCGAATAATCTTGTCCGTTCACAGAAAAGCGCAAGCCTGATTCCGCTGACGTTTTCAGTTCGGCGAGCTCCAGTACTTCATAGACAGTGCGAGGAAGGCGGATGTCCACCTCGGCACGATCTGTGATCAACGTATCGAGAGTAGCAGTCGCTTTATTAACATGTACGACTGGACCGAGCGAGTAGGGACGATCATTGCAAATCACTTCAAGCGTGTCCAGCTCATCGAATAAATCTTTGGCAAACACGCGTGCATCCTCGCCATTTGTACCAGCCACTACGGTGATTTGGTCCCCGTCATTGATTGGCGTGTCGAGACTGACGCCCTCCCCGTTGCGCTGAATCACTGGCGCTGTACCATGACCACCTGGAATCATTTTCATCCGTCCGTTTACGGTGACGGTCATCGCCAATCCGGGGCGACCATACAGACGGCGGATATCCAGTCCGGATGCAATGAGCGCATCACCCAACGTCATTTTTCGCAAGTCGAATATGCGCACAGGAGTGTCATTGACTGTAACCGTTACATAGCGCAATGGATGACGTCGAGCAGCAACAGCAATGCCGACTGGCGTTACAAACTCAGGTCCACTGAGCCCAGGATTGTCTCCAACGTATTGTTTAATCGCATCGCCGCCTCTAACGGCAACACGAGCGGCAGGAATATTCAAGACCTGAGCGACTTTTCCAGTAAGTCCAGGGGTGAGGCTGCCACCGCCGATCAGCATGACCGCTTGCGGAGCTTTTCCGTTGAGCTCCAATATTTTGAAGGCAATTTTATCAGCGAGCTGCTGGATGTCTGCTTCAATCGCACTGGTTACCTCGGCAGCGCTCATCGTATGCTCCATGCCGAGAATGTCAGTGAAGGTGACGGACTCCTCAGTGGATAAGAGACGCTTCACTTCTTCTGCCATCGGAAAATCCATGAGAAAGGCGTTCATGAGCGCATCCGTGATTTCATCGCCTGCAATAGGAACCATGCCGTAAGCGGTAATGGCCCCTTCCTCAGTCAGCGCTACGTCAGAAGTACCTGCTCCAATGTCGACCAAAGCGATATTCAGTCGGCGCATCGTCACAGGAATCAGGACATTAATGGCCGCAATCGGCTCAAGCGTCAATGCCTGCATTTCCAGATCGCATCGTTTCAGAGCAGCGATCAGCGAGTCGACAACCACGCGTGGAAGGAAAGTGGCGATCACATCTGCGCTTGCTACGTCACCCCGCTGATCAATCAGACTCCCGATTAACTCTTCATCCAGATGGTAATGGACGACGCTGTAACCCACGCAATAATAGCGGGTGACGTCTTGGTCCTTTAGCTCCTGGGCTAATGCGGCTTGGGCCTCCTGTACAGCGGAAAACTCCAAAGCGACAACATCTTCACGCGAGATGAAGGCATGTCTGGCTAAGGGCATATCCACACGCACGCGGCGGGTCCGCAATGACCGACCGGCAGCAGCGACCGCTACCTGATGCAGCTTGCCGTATTTCCCCTCCAGCTCTTCTTTTATTTGTTGAATCACCTTAGCTACGGCGACAATATCGTGAATTTGCCCATCGAGCATAGAGCGTTCATCGTGCTCTCGAATGGCGCAGTCCAATACGCGGTACTGCTCGCCGGTCGTTTCCACGATCAGGCCGACGACGCTGCGCGTTCCAATATCTAATGAAAAAATAAGCTCAGGGGCTGTGATGTCAGACAAAAGTAGGTCACTCCTTGTAAGAGGTTGTTCATGAAGTCTTTACAATAATTATCGGTAATTTTGGTCTGTATCGGAAAGGAACAATCGATTTTAGCTAGAACATATATCCAAAACTATTCGATTTAAAAGGGAAAGAATCCTGTCGAATCAAGGAATCTTCTTCGTTTTGACGAATAATTGGAAAAGATAAAAAAACAGAAAAAATTTACTTTCGCGCTTTTTGGCGCTAAACTGCTGACAAGGGTCTTTGAATCGATTATAATTACCCTAATTTATCGATAAATCCCCATATAAAAAGAGGAGAGTGGAGAGAGATGGCACACGATCAAATCGAAACCATGCGCAAGCAGATAGACGAGATCAACCTGCAAATTCTTGAATTGATCAACAAACGAGCTACCTTGGTTCAAGAGCTCGGCAAAGAAAAAGAAAAACAGGGCAGCAACCGTTTTGACCCAGAACGTGAGCGCCAAATGCTCAATCTGCTCGTGGAAAACAATAAAGGTCCTTTCAATGACAATGCAATTCGTCATTTGTTCAAGCAAATATTCCAAGTTTCCTTAGATCTGCAAGACGACGATAAGAAAAAAGTTCTCCTCGTTAGCCGTAAGAAAAAGGCAGAGGATACGGTTATCACGGTAAAAGGCGTAGAGTTCGGAGGGAAAAATCCGATTCTGATCGCAGGTCCTTGCTCCGTGGAAAGCTATGAGCAAGTAAGAGCCGTAGCAGAAAACCACGCAAAACGCGGACTGCGCACATTGCGCGGCGGTGCGTACAAGCCTCGTACCTCGCCATACGACTTCCAGGGTCTGGGTGAAGAAGGCTTGCAAATTCTCAAACGCATCGGGGATGAGTTCAACCTCGTAACGATCAGTGAAATCGTGACGCCAGCAGATCTAGAGATGGCGACCAAATACATCGATGTTATCCAAATCGGTGCTCGCAATATGCAAAACTTCGAGCTGCTGAAGGCGGCAGGTCGTGTGAACAAGCCGATCCTCTTGAAGCGTGGCCTCTCTGCTACGATTGAAGAGTTCATCTACGCGGCAGAGTACATCCTGTCCGAAGGGAACTCACAAGTCATGCTGTGCGAGCGTGGAATTCGCACGTATGAAAAAGCGACACGCAATACGCTCGATATTTCTGCGGTACCACTCCTCAAGCAAGAGACGCACTTGCCAGTGTTTGTAGACGTGACGCACTCTACAGGTCGTCGTGATCTACTCTTGCCTTGCGCAAAAGCAGGCTTCGCAGTCGGTTCTGACGGAATCATGGTAGAGGTTCACCCAGATCCAGATGTGGCACTGTCTGATGCGAAGCAACAGTTGAACATTCCACAGTTCAACGAATTCGTTGATGAACTGCTTGCTTCTGGTCTGTACAAAGACGAGAATGTGGCAACGAGAGTATAAGAATACCTTTCGGGTACGTTTTGAGGGTCCTTCCTGCGCGCGGGAGGACCTTTCTCATTTGACGAACCATTGGCGACCAAGTAAGCTAGAATTACGTGCTGATATTGGTGAAGGAGGATAGGCCATATGGAAGACAACCATCAATGCTGCTCGACGGATCGGTCCACTGAAAGGCCTGATAAAATCAAGTCTAATCTCATCTCCCGTCTGAATCGGGTAGAGGGACAAGTTCGCGGAATTCGTGGAATGGTAGAAAAGGATGTCTACTGCGACGACATTCTCAATCAAATTGCAGCTGTGCAGTCAGCACTGAATGCGGTTGGGAAAATGCTCCTCGAAGGACATATGAAAAGCTGTGTGATGGATCGCATTCAGCAAGGCGATCATGAAGTGATTGATGAGCTTTTGAAAACGATGAACAAACTCATGAAGTAACGGGTGCACAAGCCGTCAAAAACGATTGCAACGGCATACGGCTTGTCGTATCATAGGTGCATATATTTATGAAAACGCTTATGAAAACCAAAAAATAGGGAAAAGTGAGGGTGCATGATGCCGGTTACTATATACGACGTAGCAAGAGAAGCGGGGGTGTCGATGGCGACAGTTTCCCGCGTAGTCAACGGGAATCCCAACGTAAAGCCTTTGACCCGAAAAAAGGTATTGGCTGCGATTGAGCGCTTGGGATATCGACCAAATGCGGTTGCTCGTGGACTCGCCAGCAAAAAAACGACAACAGTTGGTGTCATCATCCCGGATATCTCCAGTTTGTTTTTCTCCGAATTAGCGCGGGGGATTGAAGATATCGCTACCATGTACAAATACAATATCATTCTGTGTAACTCTGACCAACGGATGGAAAAGGAATTGCAGCTCATTAATACTTTGCTTGAAAAGCAAGTGGACGGGCTTCTGTTCCTGGGGGCAGAAATCAAAGAAGATCATTTGCAGGCATTAACAAGCACGTCTGTACCGACTGTACTCGCTGCGACTCGTGATGCAGACAACGTACTCCCGTCGGTTAGCATTGACCATTTCCAAGCCGCATATGATGCAACGGAGGCATTGGTTGCACGCGGGCACAAGCGCATTGCGATGATCGCGGGTCCTGCAAACGATCCATTGGCAGGGTTAATGCGCTATGAAGGCTATAAAAAGGCGTTGAAGGATGCCGGTATCGAGCTGGATGAAGAGCTGATTGCCACAGGCAACTACTTTTATGAATCGGGCTTGTCCACTACAAAAGGGTTTCTTGCCCTTAAAAATCCGCCGACGGCGATTTTCGCAGCGAATGATGAGATGGCTATTGGCGCAATCCACGCCATTCAAGACTCTGGCTTGAACGTGCCAGGTGACATCGAAGTGATTGGTCACGATAATATTCGTCTGGTTGAAATGGTGCGTCCGCGACTGACTTCTGTCGTACAGCCCATGTATGATATTGGCGCGGTGGCGATGCGCCTGTTGACCAAGTACATGAATAACGAGAATGTCGAAGAACATGTCGTGCTGCTGCCGCATCGAATTGAGTATCGGGAGAGCACAAAACCCGAGCAAGCTTGATCGAAAAGGGACGTAGGAATTAACAGCAAGAGGGGGATGGGAAATGCGTTACGGAATTATCGGCGCGATGGATGAAGAAATCGCGCTTTACTTGGAAGCGATGCAAGAGACGACTACTGCCACCAAAGCAGGCATTACCTATTACACAGGTAAAATGGAAGGCAAGGATGTCGTGCTGTGCAAATCAGGTGTCGGCAAGGTGAATGCTGCCGTGACGACGCAAATCCTCATTGATTCATTCCAAGTGGAACGTGTCATTTTCACAGGTGTGGCAGGAGCCGTTCACCCTGAATTAAATATTGGTGACATTGTGGTTTCGACGGATTGCATCCAACATGATATCGATGTGACACCACTTGGCTTTGAGCCAGGACAGATTCCGTTTACAGAGCAATGGACATGGCAAGCAGATGCTGGGCTGATGCAGCAAGCGATCGATGCGGGCAAGGAGCTGGAAGCGGGAGTTCAAGTAGTGAGCGGTCGTATCCTGTCTGGCGACCAATTCGTTGCCAGTCGGGAAAAGGTTCAATGGCTGTATGAGCAATTTGCAGCACACTGCACCGAAATGGAAGGGGCATCTGTAGGACAAGTATGTGCGATGAATGGCGTGCCGTTTGTCGTGGTTCGCTCGATGTCGGATAAAGCAGACGGCTCCGCGCATGTAAACTTCGTAGAATTTACCAAGCTGGCTTCCAAGCGCTCCTACGCGATTGTCCGTAACATGCTGACAGCTACACAAGCAGCGACAGCTGCGGGAGTGATTGTCTACTCGACGAAAAACTGTGTGGATTGTGACATGGTTAAGAACTGGCTGACAGCAAAAGGTGTTTCCTTTGAAGTGCGCGATGTCATGACGAGTCGTGCCTATCAAGAGGAAGTAGAGCGCTTTGGCTTCATGGGTGTGCCTGTAACAGTCGTAGGCGACAAAGCGGTAAAAGGCTTTGCACCGTCTGAGCTGGAAGAGCTAGTGAAATAAGAGTTTGGAATAGAAAAAGCGTGCTGACCAGTACCCAAAGGTACGAGGGCAGGACGCTTTTTTTCGATAGAGGTTTTCTTACTTCTCTGATCCAGTAGGTGCGTGCAACATCGCACGTTCTAACGTAAGCCGATTTTTTTCCGTGATCTCTGCTCGTCGTGGGATTGTTGGGAATGGTTCGTCAAAAAGCCGTGGTGGCAAGGGTAAATCCGTCTCAGGTTGCCAGCGCTTGAGCCAGGCTTCGGGAAGAGCCCCGTCCGTAAGCGGCTGGTCGCTCATCTCACTCCATACCAGAGTCCACGCCCGCGGCACCACCCGCCAAATATCATAGCCCCCGCCGCCTACCGCAATCCAGCGACCGTCACAATATTCATGAGCGAGACGGTGAGCAAGACGAGGAATCGCTTGATAAATTTTCATCGAGCAAGACAAATGGGTGAGGGGATCGTACGCATGAGCGTCACAACCATTTTGGGTCAGGATGACATCAGGCTTGAAGCCAGCCGCTAGCTTTGACACCAGCTCGTCATATACTTCCAGAAAAGAATCGTCTTCCGTAAAGGCATCGAGCGGAACGTTGACAGAATAACCATAACCGCTTCCATCTCCACGCTCCGACAAATTGCCTGTTCCTGGGAAGAGATACTTTCCTGTTTCGTGAATGGATACAGTCAGTACATGAGGGTCATCGTAAAACGCCCATTGTACCCCATCTCCATGATGGGCATCTGTGTCGATATACAGCACGCGCGCATTCCAGTTTTTTCGCAAATAAGCGATCGCGACGGAGCAATCATTGTAGATACAAAAGCCAGAGGCACGTCCACGAAAGGCATGGTGCAGTCCGCCGGCGGGATTGAAGGCGTGTTCGGCCTGTCCACTCATAACCGCGTCCACTGCATTTAACGTACCTCCGACGATCAGCGAGGACGCTTCATGCATGTTCGAAAAACAGGGAACGTCCTCTGTTCCTAAACCATAACTGGCTGCCTGCGGAAGCTCGTGTTCACTATGGCCCTGATCGCGAACAAATTGGATATAGCGTGGGTCATGCACCAGGGCGAGTTCTTCATCGGTTGCTGGGCGGGGTGCCAGGATGTCTGCGTCTTTCAGTATTCCGTAACTGCTCATCAGATCGTGTGTGAGGAGCAGACGACGCTGGTTGAACGGATGATCATCATGAAAATAATATTGCGTGTAGTCTGGAGAGTAGATCAGACGAGCATTTCGGCTCACTGGGGTATCCCTCCTTCCGTAGGGCCGATTACGGAAAAGCCTTTTTCAAGGAGCAATTGCGTCACGATACGCGGATCAATGGTCTGTACCCGAAAAACAAGGTTCTTTTTCGCGGGCTTTTTCCCGGGAAAGACTACGACGCTCGTGACATTTACTTGTGCATCGCGAAAGACTTGACTGACTTCTGCTAGCATGCCGACGCGGTCGTCTACTTCTACTTCGATATGGGAGCTAGGTTTGTTAACGCCGAATAGTTCAATCAGGCTAGAGAAAAGATCCGATTCCGTAATCAATCCTACGAGTCGATTTCCTTCGACGATGGGTAGTGAGCCGATTTTGTGCTCGTATAGTTGGAGGGCTGCGTCTTCGATGAAATCAAGTGGGTGGGCAGTGATGACTTGTTGATTCATGATATCGGCTACAGGCTTGTGCAGGACGGTGTCGTCATCGTCATGTGTCAGCAGACGAGAGGGGAGAGCGTCTCGTAGATCACGGTCTGAAACAATGCCTACGAGTGAGTCGTTTTCAATGACAGGCAAATGCCTGATTCTGTTTGCACGGAGGAGAAGAAGCGCTTCTCCGATTGTAGTGGATGGCTGGATCGTGACCATTTTTTTTCGCATAATCTCTTCAATACGCATAAGAGTGACCTCCTGGAATCAAAAGGCATCCAAACTAGTAAAGAAAACGATTTTGAAATCGCATAGCATCAAAGGCAACGACTGTTTCTGGGGGTACACGCTTACCGACTTTGGCCATGAGACAGTTGGCGGGATGTGAGCATATTTCCGGGTCGTCGGTAGCCATCCAGCTCAGGCCTGCGCTGCCCATGACCTTTTCCATGACCTTTCTGTATTGCCATACATCGAGTCCTGTTCCTTTCAGGTCCCAATGCCAATAATACTCCGTTGTAATAATGACGTAGTCTTCCATGGCATCGTCCAGGAAGGCAACTTCCAGTAGCTTTTTGCCTACGCCACCCGCTCTCACTTTGTGACTGATTTCAATCGCGCCCAGCTCCAGCAAATCGGGCAGTTGGGCTTGTGACCATCGCTCCAGTGGATCGGGGTGCAGAAAGGTCACGTAGCCGAGGATGAGGTCTCCTTCGCGTGCAATGATAATGCGCCCTTCAGGCAAATCAGCGATTTCGATGAGAGCTTCATGCTGCTGTTCAGGGATACGAAAAGCTTTCAGTCCCTCATCAAAGCGTAATGAGGCCAGATAACTTCCTGTAATCGGTCCTTCGACGAGCAGCTCCTTGTTGTTCACCATTAAACTCAATGAATGATAGCGTTTGACGTGCTCCATCAGTTCCCCCCCTTACGATTGTAGAAAAACAGAGATGGCGTCTAACCATCTCTGTCAGTTGTCATTCCAGTTTATTCTGAGGTGTTGGCAGTTACGATGTTAGAATGTGGCGATTCTCCGTAACTGTTGACTGCTGTAACGTAATAGTTGCTGCCATTCGGTACTTCTGCAGCGTGAGTAAAGCTTGTATTAGAGACTGTACCGAGTAGCAAATAGCCGCTTGCTGAGTCTGGGCTAAAATACACGTTGTACATCTGCTCAGACGAGCTGCTTCCTTTCCACTTTAGCTGCCAACCGTTAGGCGTATTTTTGATAGACAAGGATTTCGGAGCAGCAGGTGGTGAAGCAGAATCTGTATTTGTATTCGTGCCTCCTGATCCATCTGTTGGGTCCGTCGCAGTTCCGCCTGGATCTGTTTGGCCATTCCCGTTATTGTCCATCGGATTCGGGATGCCTGTTTCCGTACCTTGATTTGGATCAGGCAATTGCCATGTCTGCGTTGAACCGACAGAAGCGATTGCGGAAGGCTGCGATTCATGGCCAGCGATATCCACAGAAGTGACATAATAGCCTAAATCCCGATGGATTGCAGTCGTATCGGCAAAAGTCAATTCCGCTGGATCTTTCACAGTCGCTACTTTGACAAAGCCGTTCTGCATATCAGCACGGTAGATGCGATAACCGACCAAGTCAGCTTCTTTGGCTGATTGCCAGGAAAGCGTGATTTGCTTACCTGAGCCTGTAGCTGTTACACCACTTGGCGAAGATGGCGCTCCTCCTGCCTCTGTTCGAGGATCTTCTTTTTCAGGAAGGCGCTGCTCCCAATCTGGTGGTTGGGTGGAGACCCTACTGTTTTTCGCTTGAATTTGCTCCTTGGTAGGAAGTGGATCAGGTGAGCGGTAGAAGACGCCTTCGGTAACAAAATCCTCAGGTGTTCCTTCCTTCGCCAAATATCGTTCGCCATTATACGTAATAACGCGTGCTTTTTGGTGGGTATCGTCCACCTTCTTCGGAACGAACTTGCTGTTGAATATATCAGTGATCAAATGGCCAGCTTCTTTTGATAGCTCACTTGGCAAAAGACCTGATTTCGAGTCAACAGTCGCGCTGACAATTCCCGCCGGCTTTTTAAAGCTGGAGTCAGGAGGTGAAAGGTTCGGATGCTTTGCTATGACGTCCTTCATGACCTTACCCCATACGACCATCGGAACATATTTGTCTGCGTCTGGCATTGGATATGGCTCGTCAAAGCCAACCCATACCCCCATGGACAGCTCTGGCGTGTAACCGACGAAATAGAGGTCGTTGCTGTTGTTCGTTGTTCCGGTTTTACCTGCCACATCGACTTTGCGCGGCACGTATTTGCGGATGCGTGTACCTGTACCGTTATTGACAACGGAACGCATCATATCAGTGATCAAGTATGCTGTTTGCTCGCTGTACACTTGCACTGGTTTAGTCTCATGGCGGTAAATTACTTTTCCGGTGCTATCTTCAATTCGGTCAATCAGATAGGCATCCACGAAAGAACCATGATTTGCGAATGTCCCATAGGCGTTTGTAATTTCCTCAACAGTTGTTCCGTAGGTAAGACCGCCAATTACACCAGTTGCTGCATAGTTGTCAGCATCTACCAATGTAGTGATTCCCATTTTCTTTACGTATTCGAGAGCCGTTGGAATGCCAACTTTCAAATACGTCTTGATCGCCGGAATGTTCCAGGACATCCGCAGCGCTTCGCGGGCACTCATCATCCCTTGCCATTTGTTGTTCCAGTTCTTTGGTAAATGGGAACCGTTCTGGCCGTCAGCGAGTAGCACCGGAGCGTCATCGATTGGAGACGCTGGCTGGAGCAATCCCAGTTCAAAAGCAGGAGCATAAGCGGCAAGTGGCTTCATGGCAGAACCAGGCTGACGAGGGACAGTGGCGTGGTTTGTCTGTTCCACCGTGAAGTCCCGTCCTCCGATCATGCCGAGGATGGCTCCTGTTTTGTTGTGAATCAGCATTGCGCCGACTTCTTCCAGAGCATTTTCGATTTTTTCTGTTTTGCCGTTAGAGCGACGAATCGTATAGGTACGATTCTTACCGAAGTTTTTCGGGTCAGTTGCAACAGCCTGCATGATGTCATATACGCTCTTGTCGATCGTGGTATGTATCTTGTACCCTTTTCGCAGTATGTCGCGACGTTTCTCTTCAACCAGCTGTCGGTATTCGTTGCGGCCGATGGTTGATTTGTCACGTCCTTTTTCCAAGAGGTCTGCATCCACAAGTTGACGTGCGGCACGATCTTCAATTTCCATCATCAAGAAAGGTACTTCTCGATAAGCTTGCTGCGTCGGTTTTGCTAGCTGTGTCTTCAAATCACCGGCGATAGCTCCATCGTATTGAGTTTGTGTGATGTAGCCATTTTCCAGCATGCGATCCAGCACCATTTTTTGGCGTTCCTTCCCGCGCTGATAGCTTTCTGCACGGAATGGAGAGTAGGCACCCGGGTTTTGAATCATGCCCGCAAGATAGGAGCCCTCAGCAAGCCCGAGCTCTTTTACATCTTTGCCAAAAATCCCTTTCGCGGCAGCCTGAACGCCGTATACGTTTGACCCGTTGGCGTTTTTTCCGAAGTAAATTTCATTCATGTAGGCTTCCAGAATCTGATCTTTGGAAAACATCCGCTCGATTCGAATCGCGGTAAAGATTTCACGTGCCTTACGGGTGTGGCTAACTTCAGCAGAAAGGATTGTATTTTTTACAAGCTGCTGTGTAATCGTACTACCACCTGTTACGACAGGCTGGTTGGTAATTTCCTGAATGGCTCCGCGCATGGTAGATTGAAGCGAAACTCCGGAGTGGTGATAGTAGGTTTTGTCTTCCGTTGCGATGATGGCATTAATTAAATAGGGAGAAACGTCTGCTTTCTTCACTAAACGTCGATCGCCTTCTTCTGCCCTTAATTGGCCGATAAGAGAGCCGTCGTTGTAGTAGGCGAATCCAGTCAGATAGTTGGTGAAGATTTTATTCTCCAGTTCCTCCTTGCTGCGCACAGGCTCGTCCTTCACGAGTGCGGCAACATAACCTGTCACGATTCCTCCCGCGACTGCAGCTCCCATTAGCCCTAGCACGAAGACGATTTGGAAGATGATCCAGAACGTTCTACTGCGGCTTCTGCGTCGCTTTTTCTTCGTCGGTTCAGAGGAAGATGTGTGGTTATTCGACATAATCTACGACCCCCTAGCATACCCCCTGATTATACCATACGAGGAACCTAGAGGATAGAAAATGCGTAGGAGATAGCAAAATGTGTCAAAAATCGTTGAATGCTGTCAACGACAGATGATTGATTGCGTTTCACAGACATTGTTAAGCTTACAGGGTTGGATCAGAAAATAGATTTCATAGGAGGAGACAAATGAATATAGACGAGCCGATTCATCTCGAAGGCTTCACAGAAAACTGGTCGAGGATGCAAGGTCGTGATTGGCAAGATTCAGGAGTGTGGGTATGAATTCCTAGGGGAAGCAGGAATCGTTGGAAGGCTGTATTTTCGAAAAAGAGGTCAGCACTCCATTAATGCTCATGTCGTCTCTTATAAGGGAGCTCTGTGGAATGACAACCTCATCCTTCGAAATTTTTTGCGCGGGCGAAAGCGTGGCATAAAGCAAATACATAAAAAAAGAGCAGGCCGACAAGCGGCACTACTCTTTTTCTTTTTATCCTCAGACGATTAACGGCTGTAGAACTCAACGATCAGAACTTCGTTGATTTCAGCTGGCATTTCTTCACGGTCTGGCAGACGAGTGAAGGTACCTTCAGCAGCAGCATCGTTGAATGTAACGTAGTTCGGCAGGAAAGTGCGGCTTTCCAGAGCGTCCTTGATCAGTTGCAGACCACGGGACTTTTCACGAATGGAGATTACATCACCCGGTTGTACGCGGTAGGATGGGATGTTTACTTTTTTGCCGTTTACCAGGAAGTGACCATGGTTTACCAACTGACGAGCAGCTGGGCGAGTTGGAGCAAAGCCCATGCGGTATACCAGGTTGTCCAGACGGGATTCCAGCAATTTCATGAAGTTTTCGCCCACTACGCCAGCCATTTTGCTAGCATTGTCGAAAGTGCGGCGGAATTGTTTTTCGTTAAGGCCAAACATGTGGCGCAGTTTTTGCTTTTCTTGCAACTGGATTCCGTACTCGCTCAGTTTACGACGGTTGTTGTGACCGTGTTGACCTGGAGGGAAGTTGCGTTTGATGTCTTTTCCTGTACCATCGAGGGAAATACCCAGACGGCGAGCCAGTTTGTGGCGAGGTCCTGTGTAACGTGACATGTTTTCATTCTCCTTTAATATGGATTCGCAGGTGTTTACTTCCGGCAGGTTAGTTCCTACTTTATCTACACGAACTTCGGACGGTAGCGTTTCCGCATCGTGCTCCTCACAGATGATCAGCCGCAGTCTGTAAAGGGAGGGAACTAAGAGGGTACATCCTTCCGTTTTTACCTACAATCAATGCTACCCTGTACACATACATTCAATAATACTAGGCGCGATATAGTAAAGTCAAGGGAAAAGAAGCGCGCCATCCGCCGCAAGAAGTGGGATGGATGGCGCTTTTTGGGTTTTATTTTCGCAACAAAGTAACCGGTCCGTCTTGCGTATCCCGTTTTTCGAGGAAACGGGTAAAGGTAATGGCTGCATCGGCACGGGGGACGAGGCTTTGCGGCTGGAATTTCTGCTTATCGGTCGGCACAATACCGAGAGTAGTCGCGATAACGATCGAACCGCGGTACTTGGAATTGGCAATGTCTGAGAGCTCGGACTGGAACATGCCAGGGAAGTCCGTCAGTTTTTTGTAACCGAGTGCACGAACAATCATATCAGCGAGCTCTTCGCGCGTAATCGTCTCATTTGGGTTCAGCTTAGAAGCATTTTTATCCAGAAGTCCGCGATCAACAGCGCCTTCTACTGCTGAGAAGAAGCGCGAACCATTTGCTACATCGCTATAGGTGGCCTTTCGTTCCATAGAGTACTGTGGATAGTGTCTGCCTTGGTTGAGACTGATCATGAGCATCTCAATCATTTCACCACGTGTGATCGGTTTTTGCGGCATAATATTGCCGTTTTCAAGCGTTAGTGCATCGTATTCATACATCAGCGAGAGTTCCTTCTCTGCTGGATGCCCCTTCAAATCGGCAGGAGTGGGACGATGCAGCACAAGCGTTTTGCCAGTAGAGCTGGAGCTCCACTCGCCTGTTACAGCGTCAAGGTAATACGGCTGCTCAAATGGCGTAATGGTCGCCCGATAAACGATCTTGGCGGTTCGTTTCGGTGTATAGGAAGGCTGCTCTTTTACGCGCTTGGCATCCTCAGGAGTAAGAGGGGCGAGGGCGTATACTGCCTCCGCTTTTGTCTCGGTCCACCACTTCTCGCTCGCTTCGGCAGCAGGCAGGTGCTTGGGAACTTGTGTCGGGTATGTTTCGCTGCCCAATTCAGTACTGTAACTCATCAGCTCGCCCGTTTCTGTGTCAAACGTGAAGAAGGCAGAGCCGCTAGCTGCTGCTATTCCATTGATAAAACGCTCAAATCGGATCTGCGTCCGCTCGGAATCAACGGGTTGGTTTTGGATTTCCTCTTCAAAACGCTCTGTCCAGTAAAGCTGGTGGGCCATGGTTGGCGCCAATTCGCGTATTGTTTCCATCGCTTTTGCCTTGAGTTTTTCCATGTCTGGTTTTTTAGAAGCGGTTGTTTTTTCTTTATGGTTGCGGAAGTCCTTGTTCAACCGGTAGATGTCCCCGGTTACAGCATCCACAGAAACATAAGCAAACCCTTCTTCGCTGTTGCCTTTTTCGCCGAATTCGAGATCCCAGACAGGACGATTGCCACGGTAGTCTTTTTCATTGTAATTGGCAGAACGAAGCTCGTAGTTGGACAGCTTCAACGCTTTCAATGCCCATTGTACAGCCTCCTCTTGGGAGAGCGGTTGTCCGCTGCGGCGTGCAGGAAGGACTTTGCTGCTTACAGGCTCAGGGTCTTTTGCTGGTTGATAGGGGGTCAACGATTGTGTCAATGCTTTGCCAGTCTCCGCATCAATGTAGAATGGGAAGGGATTTATATACCCGAGAGATGGCTTGTTATTTTGTGTCTCCATCTGCTCCCACGGCAGCAGGTAAACTGGTTTTGGATTCGCTTGCTCTTTAAAAAGTTTCTCGGCTTCTTCTTCTGAGATTTTTGTATCCGTATCCGCGAAGGTCACGTCGTTCCAGGACAGAGAATAGTTAATCACTTTGCCGGAAGCATCTACGGTGATATCCGCGCCGTTGTCGGGAAAGAGAATGCCGTCCACTTCACGAACAAAGCGGAAATTATAGTAAACTTCCGAGTTCAGCGGAGTTTTTGGTTCTGGCATATCGCGTGTATACAGTCTTGTTTCCGCTGCTTTTCCTGCATTGTTTTTCTCGAAAAAGTGCTTCGCCTGCTCTTGCGCCTCCGTATAGGAAATTCGCTTTGCATAGGGAAGCGAGGATGCTTCCTGCTCTTGACGTGAGTAGGAAGTCAGCTCGCCTGTATTAGCGTGGATACTGACGCTATAGGATAGAAGGACTCTGCCGTTTTCTGGATCCTTCTTCACCCAACTAAACGACCATTCAGGAAATGAGCGCCAGCTATCTGCTGAACGAAATGACACATTTTGCACCGTCATCCCAGCGGTAGGCACAATTTTTGTAGCGAGTGCCAAGGCCGCTTCCTTGGAGAGCTTTGCTTTGGCTTGTGCCACAGAGTCTGCTTGTGCCACAGAAGTCGCCATTTTACTGGTACTCACATGAGGTGATTGTGCATGCGCTTGTGCGACAGGTAGCAAAAGACTGGCAGATAGAACAAATGAGCTAGATCGAATGATCCACGGTTTCATAGGAACCCCTCCAACGATGTCATATTCTTCTTATCACCTCTGACGAGGGGAATTGAAAGTTCGTTTCAGTTCAAACCTACGAAAAAAAGTCCTGGGTATTTGCAGAAAGAAATGAAATATAGGAATTTTGTACCAAATGTTTTTTTATCAATCTAGAATTGTGAACAGGCATCTTATATAATAAGAAATACTATCCAAAGAATACAGAACGGTAAGGAGATAAATCGTTTTGGAAACCATTATGTATCTCATTCGTCATGGAGAGACGGAGTGGAATCAGATTCGTCGTATACAAGGCCACAGTGACATCGCGTTGAACGAGCTCGGAGTACGTCAAGCCGAGCAAGTAGCAGACAGGTTGCGAGGCGAGAAGATTCACGCTTTTTATTCGAGTGATCTTAGTCGCGCGCGTGATACGGCTGCCAAGATTGCTGGTAACTTCCAATCCTCTGTTTCTACGCGAACAACCTTGCGGGAGCGCTGCTATGGGGAGTGGGAGGGGCTCACCTATGAAGAAATACGGGAGCGATTTGAGAATCAGGATGAAGCCTCCTGTGGAATTGAGACATTCGAAGACATGCAGCGTCGAGCTGTTGCTGCCATGACAGAAATAGCAGGGAGCCATCCGGGTGAGGCGATTGTCGTTGTCTCGCATGGCGGTCTCATTAATAGCTTCTTGCATTATGTGACGGTAGGAGAACAAGGAACGGGGATTACACGTATCGATAATACCGGTATTACCATGTTTCGGTATGTAGATCGCAGGTGGGAACTTCTATCCGTTAATGATACAGACCATTTGAAAGCTTGAGAAAATGCTGAGAGAGGGAGTTTCTCGTGTCAAGTAAAATGTTGGGGAAGTTAGAGACAGTCTTTTCCTACACGGCCCATTTTATCTTACAATCTTGGCCGGAAAAGCGCCCAGGCATCCTTTTCTTGACAGATTCCGGGGGCCGTGTAATCAACTTCATGGAAATGCAGGTTGGTCCATCTCAGAATTCTCAAGGGCTTACCCTGCAACACGATGTATCGATTGGCAAAGTCTTTGATTTTATTGTAGAGGCACTTTCCTCCAAAGAAATCGTAGTGAAAACGAGCAGTGAAACGAACAACGTGTGTGGAGCCGTTCCTTTATGTGAAGAAGATGGAAGGGTTCGAGCTGTCATAGGCATGTTAGTGCCCCAAGACCAAATTCATTTCGATTTGTCATCTTACATGCGCGGGTTAGAGCCGTTGATTCGCATGGGATATGATGCTTATATTCAACACGTAACAAGCCAGATTGTCATGGATTTGACGCTGCACGATACGACCAAAGAGCTGCTTCAAAGCTTGACGAGTCAGATCAGTGACATTATCCAAAAAGGCTATTGTTCCGCCGTGAAGCTCGCGGACGACGCCACGTTGATTCCGCAGGAGAGCGTAACAACGCAGGAGGTCGAAGGTGGACAAACCCACATTGCCCAACTGGTTTCGAGATTCGGTACGACGCAAATCATGCCTTCTATTTCGGATGACCACAGGCTTGTCGTCGTTCCTGTCTCCTTGAATCAAACTCCGCTCTACGCACTGTTTTTGCATCTGCCACCCGAAGAGACAGATTGCGTGTACGACGAACGGGATGTGGCTTTTTTGCAGGAAATAGGCGCGAAGGCAAGCTGTGCGCTTTGGCGTTCGATCATGTCGGACGACCTGCGTCGTGAAGCGAGCAAAAAAGACTTATTGTATCAGTTGATGTCAAAAATTCAGGCATCGATTGATGTAAATGATGTTTTGCATGAAATCGTGACGAGCATTCCCAGCCTTTATCCGTACTTGTCGGCAGAGCTTTTCCTGACGGTTGAACCCAATGCAACCACCCCGGTTAAACAGCTTTCTTTTCAAGAAGTAGAGCCGTCTACCAGTACCAAGGCCTATTTAGAAGGACGTCTCATTGCCGAAGAAGTGGGAGAAGGGGAGCAGCAGGTCACGGTGATCGCAGCGCCACTCTTGGGCAAGCAAGGCATCTACGGAGTTTTGCAAGTGACCTCCGATCAAAGAATTACCTTGAATCAGCATGAAAAGGACTACATCTCGATCTTGGCGGATACGGCTGGCACTGCGTTTGAAAACGCTCAGCTCTATCAGCAATCGCGCAATTTAATTCGAGAATTGCGTTTGATTAATGAGATGGCACGCCAGTTGAACAGAAGTCTTGATTTAAAGGAAATTCTCGATTTTGTTACGACAATGATGCGGGCTACCTTTGATGCGGAGTTTTGTGCCATTTTGCGAAAAACGCCGGGAGAAGATTGCTTCCATGTGCTCTCTTCCTCCATACCAGCGTTCAATGGCAAGGTTATCGATTCGAAAGAAAAGCCATTTCAGCAAATCTTGCAAAACAAGCAGGCATTGTTGCTGGCTCAGCCAGGGGCAGGACCGCTCCCTTTTTCGCTCTTTTCGTGCTGTTCCTTCATGGGGGTTCCGCTTGTTGTCGAAGGTGAGATTAGTGGAGTCCTGTTAGTCGCAGATTCCCGTTATCATTTTTTTAGTTTTGACGACTACAAACTCCTCGAAATATTTGGCCAGCACGCGAGCTTGGCAATGACCAACGCCGTCCTGCATAATGAAATGGAACGTATGGTCATTACGGATAATTTGACAGGTCTGTACACGAGAAGACATTTGAATGAACGAGTAAGAGGATCCTTACAAAAAGACAACTATGGCTCGTTGATCTTGATTGATATTGATTATTTTAAAACCGTGAATGATACATTTGGCCATCAGGTAGGGGACGAGGTGCTGATTCAGGTCTCCAATCTGATTCGACATAGCCTTCGAGACAGTGATATCGCAGCAAGATGGGGCGGAGAGGAACTCGCTGTTTATTTGCCTCGTGTGGACAAAAACACCGCGTATTCCGTAGCAGAGCGCATACGGGAATGCGTCGAGCAGGAGACGTCTCCACAGGTCACGATCTCGTGTGGACTAGCGAAATGGAGCAGGGAAATGGATGTAAACCTGAGTGTAGAAGCGCTGTTCCATCAAGCAGATATTGCTCTGTATGAAGCCAAAAATTCTGGTAGGAATCAAGTTGTTCTCGCCTAGAGCCAAAACAATGGCTCTTTTCTCTTTTTCGGAAAAAGAGGCAATAAACTTGAGAGGTAGATAAAAAATGACAACGAACGATGGCAAGCAAAGGATCGCGACGCTGGTAGCACCTGATATTTATTGTCTGGAGATACCTACACCTTTTGATGTAGGGGCAGTAAACGTCTACTTGCTAAAAGGGGAGCGCTTGACCTTAGTTGATGTGGGTCCATCGACAGATGATGCATGGGCGGCCTTAACAAACGGCTTAGAATCAATTGGGGTAAACGTGGAGGATATCGAGCAAGTCATACTGACGCATCATCATGTGGATCATTGCGGGCAGTTAGAAAAAGTACGGGAATTATCGGGAGCGAAGACATTTGCCCATCCGCAGGCAACGCCTTATGTACAGCAGGATGAGCAGTTTATGACTTTTCATGATCAGTTTTTCGAAGAGCTGTACATCCAGAGCGGTGTGCCAGAAAAAATGATGGTCATTATCTCGAAATTTCACAAGCTGATGAAGACGTTTTCTGCGCCAAGCCAGATTGACTTTCATCTGAAGCATGAGCAAAAGGTACCATACTTGGAGGACTGGCAGGTACTGTACACGCCGGGACATAGCCAAAGCCATCTGTCGTTGTATCGAGCAAAGGATCAAGTCATGATTGGTGGAGACCATATCATCAAGCGAATTTCATCCAATGCGTTTATTGAGCCACCCCGGAATCGCACGAGTACAAGACCACTGACTTTGATTCAATACCGCACAGCGCTGCAAATGTGTGCGGACATGGAGATCAAACAAGTCTTGAGTGGACACGGTGAACCGGTTTACAACCATCGAGAGCTCATACTCGCTCGATTGCAAAAGAACTGGGAGAGAACAGATACGCTCCGCAGGCTTCTTGCAGATGGCGAAAAGACAGCTTTTGAACTGAATGCTCTCTTATTTCAAGGCTTGTATCAAAAAGAATTGCCATTGACGTTATCGGAGACATTGGGACATATTGATTTGTTGATGATTCTCCATCAGATTGAAGTGAGAGAGCAGGATCGAGTCTTGTATTACCACCTGTAAAACCTGATTATGCAAGAGAGGCTTGCAAGTAGAATAAGCCTATTCCTCCCCGGAAACGCTAAAAGGGACTATTACCCTGGGCCCCTACATGAGGCTGACCAGGGTAGCCGAGGGAGGGTAGCATCTATGCAGAAGTATTGGCCCATTTGCGTGATGGCTCTAGTGTGTACTGTTGTTGGTGGCTGTAATCAAATGCGTGTGAAGCAGGATGCGAATACAACGTTTGAGCAGGTCCGAGACAAGTTCGACGTGCAGAAATCGTATGCGTTCTACGGGCAAACCAAGCTGCTGACGGCGAACAGTGCCAATGCGAACATGGTTAACTTTTCGGGCAGAAAAGACGGAGAGGCTGTTTACATGAACGTGAAGCTCTCTGTACCAGAGGAAAACAGAGTGGACGACTTATCCTTGCTCAGCCATGGAGACAAGCTGTATACCAAGGATGGACAAAACGAAGGCTGGAACCATGTCGCGGGGGACAGCCCCGCCCTGCATCAAGAAATGAACAACTGGAACCCCGTCGCTTCTTTTCAGCAAATCGACGATATGAAACGAAACGTCCGGTTGCTGCCTGATGAGAATCCAAAGGACGATTTTGAAGCGCTTGGAGTTGTATTGGATTCGGCCAAACTAAAAAGCTGGCTTGTTGCTCAAATGCAAGAACAAACAAAGTCGGGAGCAAAAGTCCAATCGATAGCAGGGCGGGAGAAACCCTACATACCCAAGCTAAAACTAGCGATGTCACTCTCAGAAGGAAATTGGAGAGGGGCGCCTTCCCATCATTCTGGACCCACGATTCAGTCCAAGAAAAAGGTGGACGTAAATGAGCTCGTGAACCAGATGGAAGTGGAGGCAGAGTACACGATTCACTACAACAAAAAAACGATGCTCCCCACGAACATGACGATGTCCATTCGATCTGCCTACGATTTGAACGATCAGCGTGTAAAAGAGCATACGCAAGTAGAAACGTATTTGCAGCAATACGGAACAGTAGCCCCCATCACAGTTCCAGAGGAAAAAAGCAAATAGGGAGTAAGAGTAATCAAGTGAGACGTTCCTCTTGCAAAAAAGACAGGAGCGTCTTTTTTCTGTCAGGGAAAATTGAGTAAATGAGGTAACGTTCTCGATGCTTTTTACGTACTTCTTATGTGGAAGAAAATCTATGCGGTAGCGGTATTTTTCGATGGAATCAGCATGATGAGAAGGAATCATGGAAAACATTGTCGAACATACAAGCAAGACTATCTTTTTTCGTCGAATAATCTGTACAATGGGAAAGATGCCTGATGGATCAGACGAAAATGCGTATTTTATCCGCAGCAGCGAAGCTTTTTGATGTTCATGGCTACAAAGGAACCTCCGTAAGACAAATTGCCTCTGTTGCTCAAGTAAATTCCGCGCTGATTTCCTATCACTTTGAAGGGAAGCAAGGAGTCCTGGAGACGCTGATTGCTTCTTACTTTGAGACGTTGTTTCGCCTTTTGGAAGAACTGGAAAACGAGCAGGAAAACATCCCTGCCTATCAACGATTGGAACAAGTTGTGCAGCTATATTTGCAATTTCAATGTGAGCATTCGCCTATCACGCGGTTGATTCACCGTGAGCTGAGCGTAGAATCCATGCTTGCTCGTGAAGTGATGACGCTATATATGAGCCGATGGAAGCACGGGCTTTCACGTGTGATCGAGGGCGGTGTCCTCTCGGGTGAGTTTTTGCCCGTCACTATTGATCGTACAGTACTGGCTATGACGAGTCAGATGATATATCCATTTTTGCAACCACAAATGGTTCGCCAGGTCTATGATCTGGAGCCATCTTCCGAGGAGTTCGTCCAATGGCTGCAAACCTCGATTATGTGTTATCTGCGGGGTTCTTTGCTGCCTGCTTAGGCGTGGCCTCTCCCAATGAATGATTCTAGTAAGGGGATGTATGACAAGTGAAACGAAAACTATTCATGCTCTGTTTGGCAGGCATGTTGTTATATACGAATCCGGCTTATGCAACACCGTTTCCGGATAAAAAAGACGAAGTTGTTCAGGACGCTGACAACTATTTGAAAAAAGAAGACAGAACCGCCTTTGCAAATTCATTGAACGGCCTACCAGGCAGCTACAAAGTCGTGATTGTGGAAAGCACCGCACCAGAAGCTGACTCACCAGATATGTACGCGCAAAAGCTGTTTGACAATTATAATTTGGCCGATGATGCACTAATGATCGTACTTGACATGAACACCGAGCAGCTGGGGATTTATGCCGGTCCTTCTTTGCAGGAAAAAGGTGCGACGATGACATTACTGCATGAAAAGATCGCGTCTTTTTATGACGCATTTCGCACACAAAAGCAGTATTTGACCGGTATACAAACTGTAATCGCGGAAGTGAACAGGGAGCTAAGCCGCATTGAAAGCAAGCAATCAACAGCCATACCGGATGCGACCGACGCTAGTAAGGCGCCAGAGAGCGAAAGCAGTAGCGCACTCGGAGGTATTCCGTGGTGGATTTATCTGGTTGGTGCGGTATTTGCCGGGTTATCGATCGGCTTGATTTACGCGATGATCAGACGTCGTGCTATTTTTGCCCAAGTAGATGATGTAGAGGATTGGAAGGAAGAGCTCGTTGAGAAGATCAATGTCATCGAGGTGGAAAAACCGCTTCGCCGTTCCAGCGGCATGACAGAAGTACGTTACCACCACTTGGCAGACAAAAAAGAAAATCTGTTGCGCATTCGCATCCCTGATGTGGAAATGATGATTCTCGATGCGGAAGAGGCTTGTGATCGTTTCCGTTTTACGTTGGCACTTGGTATGTTGAATGAGGCAAGAGAGGCCATTACAAAAATTGAGGAAGAACTGGATGAGCTAAAAACAGACACATCCAAAGTGGCAGTTACCAAGCAAGAAAATAAGGTTGTTGTTCCGGAGATTGGAAAGCAAGTGGAGCAGATGGAACGACGTTTGTCCGATTTGCGTCTCGAGTACGGATTGTCTTTCCATGAATTGAAAGCATCGCTGGATGAAGTAGACACGATGCGAAAACTCGTGAAAACTGCGCGGGCAGCAGGGGACGACATTGCCGCCTACGAAACCACACAAAAAGCTCAGCAAGTACTGGAGCAGGTAGGACAAGCAATGGACCTTATTCCAAAGCTTGTGCAACGCGTGAAAAAAGAATTGCCAGAAGAATTCAAGCATCTGGAAGAAGGAATTGAGCAGGCTGTTCGCGATGGCTTTAATTTAAAACAGGATTCCTTGGACAATGCCCTCTTGCAGGCGAAGCAATTGGTCATGTCAGCAAAGAGCGCTTTGGAAGAGGGCAGCCTGGAAATGGTGTTGACCCATGTCAAAGCGTTCGAAGTGCTCATTGATGCGACGTATCAAGCGATAGAAGATGGCGTTCTGGCACGTGATGAAGCTGCAGCGACGGTGTATGCAGAAGTTGAATTGGAACCGCAAGCAGAAGTAAATCAAGGCAAAGATGAAACAGAATTTTTGCAGGAAGAAAAGAGGGCAGAAGTAGGCGCGATGGAACAGGATGATTTGCTACAGCAAGTAGCTGCGACGTCCACGCCTGTGGAGCCGGAGATTCGTACACCGGAGCCGATTCTGACTAGCGAGATCGAGCATTCTGCCAGCGAAGAAAATCCAGGAATGACAACTTCTTTCCAGCAGACGAAAGTGGAAGAAGAGCGAACGGTGAGAGGAAGATCCTCAGAGCTGAGTGAAGCTGAACGTTCCGTGTTGTTGCAAGCAATTCCTCAGCTTTTCAACAAAAAAGCAAAAAAGCCGGCTCCAGAAGTCAAAGCTGAGGAACCTGTGTACGAAGAAGAAGAAGAGTACGAGTTGGTCATGCCGAAGAATCAGCCTGAACAGGAGGAGATGATTCCGGAAGAAGAAGAGCAAGCGTATTTAGTCATCGAAACGGAAGATGATGCGCTGGATGAACTGGAGCGCATTTCTAACACATTAGTCCGACTCCGTCAGCAAATCAAGCGTAGCTACTTGCCAGGCATTCCGGATCAATTGAAATACATGTTTGAAGAAGTCGTGCAAACGTTGGGCCGCGTGCAAACGATCATGGAACAGTACCGCTATGATCTGGAAGAGGTCGCCATGCTGGTCCAGGACGCGAGTGATTTGGTCGGCGAAACAGAGCGAATGGCAGAACGAATTATCGCAACTTGCCAGATGGCAGAGGGTGCCATCCAGTATACAAACCGTTATCGCCGTCAAAATCGTCAGGTCAATGAGTTGTTGACGAAGGCAGAGATATCATTTCGACAACTAGCTTTCGCAGAAGCCTATCAGCTTGCCGAGGAGGCCCGGCTGGTAATCGAAGGCGCACCAGCCGAAGATGACAACGGTTGGCTTCTCCGTCGTAAGAAAAAGGGTTGAGCCAGATGATGGTCTTTCCTCTCTTCTTACTGGCAGTTGGGATTCTCGTCATGGTACAGCCGCAGACAAAACGTTGGCAATCGCGGATGAACGCTCATTTTCAGGGAGACGAAAGGCGCGTTAAGCAGCGTGCCAACACGTTTTTTCTGTTGGGTCTAGGCTTTTTGCTCGCTGGATTTGCGTATTTGTTCCGCCTTGTTGGATAAACCGATCATCAATGATAAAGCACCTGCTATGAAAAGATGGATGTACCGTCTTTGGTAGCAGGTGCTTTTTGTTGGGCAAAAAAAGAAGCATCGCTCACGCAGGCGATGCCCCATCTAGGAAGATAAAGGGAGTAAGGTCTGTTAAACCAGCACATTACAACTAGGGGGGAGTAATGTGCTGGTTTCTCTTTTCATGAAAAGAGAACCTGATTCATAGTTTCCCCATTCCCTGATCATCTAAACGTCATTCTCGTAAAAAAATTCAAATGCTTCCTGCGCACTATGCGTACCCGCAGAATAGCCAGACGAAAAGGCGATGGTGATGTTGTAGCCACCTGTATGGGCGTGGACGTCCATGACCTCTCCCGCAAAATATAACCCATCCATGAGCTTGGATCTCATCGAGCGTGGATCGATCTCTTTTACACTCACACCGCCACCTGTAATGAACGCTTCCTCAAGGGAGAGCGTCCCTGTAACGGTGAGTGGAAAAGCTTTGATCAAGCTCGTGAACTTGATCCACTCTTGTTTTTTCATATGACTGTAGGTCGTTTCATCCGAAATTCCTGCCATGGAAAGCAAGAGTGGGATAATCCGTTCGGGGAGGAAGCCTTTGATTGCATTTTTTACTGCCTTTTTTGGCTGCTCCTCAATCAGCTGCCAGCTTTCCGCCGTGATTTCCTCGGCCGTTTTGTCAGGCATGAGATCGACCGTCAGAGATAGAGGAACCGCTCCGTATTTTCGTTGCGACACAGAGACATAATGTCCCATACGCAGGGAGGCGGGACCTGATATTCCGAAATGAGTGAAGATCATATCGCCTTCCTGTGTATTGATCTTTTTCCCATTGGGCGCATACAACGTCATCGTGATGTCACGCAGCGACAGACCCTGGATCGATTTATCGCGAATAAAAGAGTCATTGGCTGTAAGCGGTACTTCAGTAGGATACAGCTCTGTGATCGTGTGCCCGGCTGCTTTTGCCCACGCATAGCCATCGCCTGTAGAGCCTGTCTGTGGTACAGAACAACCCCCGACGGCAATAATCACACAAGGCGCGGTAATTTTCTCACCAGACTGGAGCATGATGCCACCGACTCTGTCTTCCGAGTAGAGAACTTCCTTTACAGCAGCGTTTAAATGAATGCTGACACCTCTTTGCTTCAACAAATCAATCAACGCTTGGGCGACCGTCACGGCTTTATCTGTGACGGGAAACATACGGCCCCGATCCTCTTCTTTTAACGCGACACCCAACTCCTCAAAAAACTGGATAATCTCTCGGTTGCCGAATTGGGTGAGAGCACTGTACATGAAGCGGCCATTTCCCGGCATTTGTTTGATTAATTCATCTTGTTCCTTGGCATTGGTTACATTGCAACGACCGCCGCCAGATATGATGAGCTTGCGTCCGAGCTTCGAGCCTTTTTCCACGAGACAAACTCTTGCCCCTTGACCAGAAGCAGCAATAGCAGACATCAGCCCAGAGGGGCCGCCGCCGATGATGATAACGTCATACTTGTATTGTGATCGATTCATTTCATTCTCGTCCTTTGTTATATAGGGTTGGGCAACCACCATTTTACCACAACCTACCCACCCGGCGCGCGATTCTAGCTAGGATAAAGAGGACGAGGCACCTAAAATATCAGTCAATGGCTGCTTTTCTAAGACGTAACGAACGATGGATTGATCACGGAGGATATTCGTCACGACATAACCTTTGGCAAAATAGGCGGTGAACAATTCGCGCGTCATCTCTCGCCACATGGAAGCGACCGTCATATCAGCTCGTTTAACATCCTGGAAGAAGGCAGGGACAGGCAGCAGCACAATAGGCTCTTCGCGTGACAAATCGATTTCGATAGGATGTGGAATACCATCCTTGATTTCCAGACGCAACAGGTCTGGTGTATGTTCAAGAGAGGGAGTAGGGTTGTTCGCTGCCTGACGCGATTCCACACGATCGCTTCCGATCATCCATTCCACGAGGAAACGGTCTGTCGGCAGTCCTCGATTAAAGTCGTCATCGAGCTCTCCGTAGCAGTTTGGCAAATAGGTTCGAACGATTCCGCCGAGCTTGGCGATGTTCAGAACGCCGTTTACTGTTTCAAGCGGGTCGTACGTCCATGTAATTTTGGAATAGCCTGCTGCTGCCGCTTCTTCCTTTTGCAGCCATTTCATTTGTACACCTAGCCCCTGCTTGCGATACTCTGGCAAAAAGCCGAGCATGTGCGAACAAAGATGGGGTTCTCCATTAGTGAAGCCCGGGAAGCTGTACAGGAAGCCGATCATTTCCTCGCCATCGAATGCCCCTAAAAACAGACCGCCAAACTTTTGCATCGTGAGTGTCATATGGTGAGGAATAGCGCTAGAAGGGTCCCATATTTTTCCTTCCATTCCTTCTAATTGCTCAATTTCACTGAATTCGGACAACTTTCGTAACGTGATTGCCATCTGCTTTTTCCCCCTCAAAACGATTCGTGTTTTTTCTTCATTCGGGACAAGATCTTGCATTCCTGCTTGGAGGTAGTTGCGTCTGAATTCTCTCTCGCGGATAATAGAGAAGGTTAACAGGCATGAAACTAGGGTCGGGGAGGATTTTTGGCGATGGAAAATAAATTTCAAGCTGAACTGTGGAACCGTTTGACGCAGGCACCAGGAGCGCCTGGCTTCGAAGGTCCGGTACGCGAGATTATGAGGGAATACATAAGCAGCTATACGAGTGAACTCATGTACGACAATCTGGGCAGTATTTTTGGCGTTATGCGTGGTGACGAGAACGGTCCAAAAATTATGGTAGCGGGTCACATGGACGAAGTCGGCTTCATGGTCACCCGAATTTCTGATAAAGGATTTATTTCATTTCAGACGCTGGGAGGCTGGTGGGGGCAGGTTCTGCTCGCGCAACGTGTACAAATTATGACCGACAACGGACCAGTCGAAGGCGTAATCAGCTCCATTCCACCGCATGTCTTGAGCGACGATCAGCGTAATCGCCCGATGGATGTACGCAACATGTACATTGATATCGGCGTGGATTCACGTGAGGAAGCAGAACAGGTAGGGATTCGGGCTGGCCAGCAAATCGTACCAGTTTGCCCGTTGCAGGTCATGGCCAATCCGCGCCGCATCATGGCGAAAGCATGGGATAATCGCTATGGTTGCAGTTTGGCAGTGGAGCTCGCAAAAGAGCTGCATGAAAACCCAAATCATCCGAATGTCGTCTACGTCGGTGCTACTGTACAGGAAGAATTGTCTGGGCAGCGCGGCGCGAAAACTGCCGCTGCGTCCATTGATCCGGATTTGTTCCTGGCATTGGATGCGAGTCCAGCCACAGACATACCAGGGGTAAAAGATGATGGCGGCAAGCTCGGCGGTGGACTGTTGATGCGCATCTACGATCCGATGTACGTCATGCCGGTGGGATTGCGTGAGCTTCTTATCTCCACGTGCGAAGAGGAGAACATTCCGTACCAGATTTACGTGGCAAAAGGCGGGACGGATGCAGGTGTCGTTCAGTACCATGGCAAGGGAGTGCCGTCTGCCGTTATTGGAATTCCTTCCCGTTACATTCACAGCCATGCTTCGATCATTGACCGAGAGGATTACGAGGCAGCCAAGCGTCTCTTGTTCAGTGTCATTCGCAAGCTGGACCGTGCGACGTGGGAATCTATTTTGCCTAGATAAATGGCAGGGAGAATATCGTTGAGTGAGTAGAAAGCGGAGGAATGCTTTTGAACGCGATCATATTGTATACACGGCGTCAGGGCGAAGCGACGTCGTTTGAATTTAATGTGTTTGACAATCAATTTGCTACGGAGAATCTGGCAGTGCGCAAGGTGTTGATGGCGATGCTTGCAGCCGTTTCCAACAAATTGACCGATCTGGAAGTGGAGTACAACGACAGCATCCTGGTGGAGAAGGTCGGGGCGAAGCGTGCCGGTGAACTGCTTCGTTTTCTCGGGGCAACAAAAGAGAACATGCGGGAAAATCTGAGCAATGGTGTAGTAGTTAGCCGGATCTTTCATGCGCCTTTTACACAGGAGCACTATGAATACTTTTACAACCTGACGGACATCGCACAACTGTCACACTATCGCTTACAAGAGGGCAAAGAAGATCGCATCGTGTTTTATTTCACACGCTATCTCCAACTGATTGCGCCTGATGAAAAGTCTCGCCAAGCGTTTTTGGAGGGGCTAGAAGAATTCTCCTTGCCGTACAAGCTCGTACCGATTTCGTAAAGGAAATGAAAAAAGTCATTTTGCCCTTGCATGAAGGCGCAAAATGACTTTTTTATTGATTGCCTAAGGGTTAGGTGGAAGGACGATTTGGCCCCTCCAGTTTTTTGTCTCCATAGCCCGGCGCATCGTTTTGAACGTTTTTGGGCTGGCGATTGCGTTCGTCTGGTCGATTTTGCTGTACGGAGGAATCCTTGTTTTGCTTAGTCATGTAACTACCCCTTTCTCAGAGTCATGGCTGCCAAGGCGAATTTGTTTTTTGGCGAATGCGGGAGGATACATGGTCCTCCAGTTGGATGAACAGGGAGGTGAGCGGCACTCGCCGAAGCACTTCCATCTGCTTTTCGAGTTGATGCTGTGCGTTTTCCTCTACGTTCATGTGGCCCCTTCCTTTCTGGGAGTTTTTGTGGGGGAGTGAAGTACAGCATTTTTGTGGCGAGGGATGGCGTATAGGGCAAACAGACCAAGAATCGCCGCCAAAAACAGTGTAATCACTCCGTAGCCAATCCAGGGATAAATGCTGCCGACTCCCCCAAGCTTTTCAACCATTGCTCCACCCAATCCAGTTCCAAGAGCCGTCCCAAGACCAGATACGAAATTGGAAAAGCCAAAGTACGCCCCCAGCCATTCTTCTTTTGCGAAATGAGTGACGAGGCTGTCCAGCATGGGCATAAACAGCATCTCACCCAAAATGAATAGAATCGCAGCCCCGGACAGTGTGAGGAAGTGGTTTGCCCATCCCATGAGCGTTAAACCTGCACCCAACAAGATCGTTCCCATTGTGACAGACAAGTACGGATTGATGCGTTGTAGTACAAAACGTGAGATCAGCCCTTGCAAGACGACGACACTGAGCGAGTTGATCGTCCAAATGAGACCAATCATCGTAGCGGAATGCAGGACATGCTCTCCCCGCAGCGGCAGGATCATGGCGAATTGAGCGTAGATCGCCCAGATTAAGAGCGAGATCGTGGAAAAAAGCAGAAAGCTGCGATGGGTCAAGATGTGACGATACTCCTTGAGCGGCGTTTGCTTACAGTCAGTTCCCACACAGCGATCATCGGGAAGGATGAAGCGAGAAAAAACAGCAAGTGCTCCGTACACAAAGGCAGCTACGAGAAACGGCTGTTTCCCACCCGCAGTCATCCATGTAATGATCAAGCCTGCGACAATAATCCCGCTGTGAGCGAGTATCCCTCTCCATGAGAAGGCAGCCGTTCTTTGGCTCTCATCCACTTCATCCGCGATCATGGCTTTTATGGTAGGAGCGAGCAGGCCAAGACCCAAGCCGTTGACTGAGGAGAATACCAAGAAGAAACCATAGGAATGGCTGAAGTGATAGCCTGCCATGGCACATCCTTGAAGGAATGCCCCCAAGGCTAGAATGGTGCGTTTGCCCCAGCGATCTGACATCAAGCCGCCTGCCAAGCTTCCGATTTGGTATGTGATGCTTCCCGCTGCCAAAATGATGCCGACTTGAGAGAGTGAAAGAACCCGTACCTTTTGCAAAAAGACGGGGAAGACGGGAATGACCAGGTAAGAGGCCATGTGCATGAAAAAGACGACTAGCAGTAACAGCAGGTAAGGCTTGTTGCGTAAGAGAGATCCAGTAGAGGCTGTCATGTTCGTCTCCTCTTTGATTCGTTCCTCTCTAGTATGAGTGGAAAAGGAGTGTCCCTATGCGTCGTTTTTCACAACAAAGTAGGCCAGCACACAAAATCAATATGAAGGCAGGCAAGTGTCCAATCCAACAAGCGTGGAACCACATATACCTATAGGGAAAGGTACCATGGGCGGTATGGAATGGTGCGAGGAGCGCGGCAGGATGAAGGGGGGATCTGACGTGAGAGGATTTGGTTTCTTCAACGAGGAAGGTTTCGAAGTGATCATCTGGATCATCGTGATCGTTTTTCTCCTCGTTATATTTTTCGACGAAGGGATAGATTAAGATGAGTGGATATCGACCGGTTCGGCAATTGAATCACTATTACAAAACAAACGATGCTTTCAAGAAATGGATTCGTGCCAACGAGCAATGGTTCAAGCAAAATCCAGAGGTTTTTAACCAGATGCTGCGCAATCCGAAAATGGTCAACTTGTTTACAGATCTTATGATCATGAACTCGCCGCGCATTGAAAAGAAACTGAAGAAATGGCGAAGGAACCAACGCTGATCGACCCGGCATGCTGCCCAATCTAGCATGCCGCTTTTTATTTGAAACGCTGGCGAGTTCTGTTATAAAACCGGGATGACGAGCGTAGGGATAAGCATATGCTGCTTGTTCGAAGAAAGGATGAAGCACAACATGGCACAAGTCATTTTGACGTTTTTCGTGGCTTATGGCATTGTGGTCGGCGGCGCTCTCTCAGGTGGGGTGGGCGCTTTTCTCACAGAAAAGCCTCCGCTGTTATCGATGGCCCAATTAGCTGACCAGCTCAAAATATGGGGATTGGTTGGGGCATTGGGCGGAACGTTTGATTCATTTTTGCAGATCGAAAAAATACTGATGGGAAATTTGACACCTGTCTTTAAACAGCTCGTGATGATCGTCGTCGCATTCTTGGGTGCCCATATCGGAACGATTTGTGTGCATTGGCTGGTACAGGTGCGCTCATGAAAGTGATTCTTTGGAAACGTTACCTCGCTCTATTGCTCATGGGGTGCGTGTTGGGCGGAACCGTGATTTTATTTACATACGGACGCGAAATGGAGCAGATGATGCTGATCAAAAAAAGCTTGGAGCTACAAAACAAAAAACTGTACGAGGAAAATCTGGAGCTGAAGCAAAATCAGCGGGTCTATCGCAAGAAGCAAGAGACTGTCATCGAAGACGTACGTGCATCTGTACTCACTGCAGATCAGAAGCAGCCACTTCATGCCACCATTGTGGTACAAGTAGTTGATCGCGTGGAAAAGGATCTCGCTTCGTTAAAAGGGAAGAAGGTTGAGCAGGTTGCGGAGGTCCATCAGGTCTTGCATGAAATGCTGCGACGCCGCGAATATATTTTGTCTGATCGAACGACAGTGGAGGTACGAATCAAAACAGTTGTGATTAGTAGAACGTTACATGTGTTCGTGACAGCGGATATTATACCCGATGATGTTTGGCAAAAGATTGCGCGAAACTTTCTATTTATTCCGCCGTATATTTCAATATAGAATATCTGATAGCCAGATCTTGTTGGTCTGGGTCGGTATAAAGGAGAGGCGAACACATGTCCATGTTCAAAAAATTGTTGGCTAGTGTAGGTATTGGCTCTGCGCAAGTAGATGCACGTCTTGAGCAAGATTCACTTATTCCCGGAGATATGGTCAGAGGTGAGGTCCATATCAAGGGAGGAGATGTCGCCCAGGAAATCGACGAAATCTATATGTATGTCGTCACACACTATGAAAAAGAAAGCAACGACTCTAAGACGAAGGAAGAATGCACACTTGTCAAATATCGTCTGTCTGAGCGGGTACAATTAAAACCGAAAGAGGAAACCGTTCTGCCATTCGCTTTTCAATTGCCTTATGAGACGCCATTGACAATGGGGCGTCAACCCGTTTACTTGCGGACAGGTCTCGATATTAAAAATGCGATCGACCCAGGGGATTCCGATTTCATCGAGGTTCGCCCACATCCGTTAATGTCCAAAGTGTTGGATGCTGTTCAACAGATCGGATTCCAGCTGTACAAGGTAGACTGCGAATACAATCGACACCTTGGTCGCAAACATCCATTTGTACAGGAATTTGAATTCCGTCCGACAGGGCTATACCGCAGCCGATTGGAGGAGCTCGAAGTAGTCTTCTACCTTCGCGATGGCGAATTGGAAGTTTTATTGGAACTGGACAAACGTGCGCGTGGCTTTATGGGGGCACTTGAAGAAGCGTTTAACCTCGATGAACGCTATATCCGTTTCCGCTTAACGAATGCAGACATGAACAGACAAACGCATGTCATTGCCGAAGCGATTGAAGCACTCATTAAGCAGCAGCTTCGCTAGAGAATGATACAAAAAAGGCCTGACGGGGTGAAATGAACCACTCTGTCAGCCTTTTTTCTTTTTGGAGGTTTTCTCGTTTTTCTCCCTACCTAAATTCCTGTACACAACTTTCTTTTTAATTTTTCGATTTGCATGTATAGGGCTGGATTTTTCTGACAATACTGTGAGCATGAAGAATCCAGAGGAGGATATTATTATGAATTTGTTAGAAAAAACGAGAAAAATTAATGTGATGCTTCAAAAAACAATGGGTGGCAGCGGAGTAGGCTTCCAAGATCTCGCGAGACTATTATCTGAAGTGATTTCTGCAAATGTTTACATCATTACCGCAGATGGCTCGATCCTGGGAAGTGGAATGAATCAGGAGATTTCCCTGCAAGAAGAAGGGCGTTCATCCACGCAGCTACAGGAAGGTGTACATCAGAAGCTGCTGGAAGTTTCACAAACCTTGGCCAACGAGCCTGTTACCAGCCCGTACAGCCTGGTTCCAAAAGAGTTGAATTCGATCTTCCCGCAAATGATGACGACGATTGTTCCTATCAATGCAGGGGGAAGCCGTCTTGGCACACTCGTCCTGCTGCGTGCTTACGGTCAGTTTGAAACAGAGGATCTGATTTTGGGCGAAATCGGTGCTACCGTGATCGGTATGAAAATCGTTCGTCAGCGAACAGAACAAATTGAAAATGAAGTGCGTGACAAAACCTTTGCCAAAATTGCACTCTCTTCGCTGTCCTACAGTGAACAGATCGCGATTGAAAAAATTATGGAGCAATTGGATGCGCGCGAAGGCTTGCTAGTAGCTAGCCAGCTGGCAGATCAAGCGGGTCTGACACGTTCGGTCATCGTGAACGCTCTTCGCAAGCTGGCAAGCGCAGGCGTGCTGGAATCCCGTTCGTTAGGAATGAAGGGTACCTATATCAAAGTGCTGAATGACAAATTCCCATCTGAATTGGCGAAATGGAAAACCTCATAAGTTGCACGAGCTACGAGAGAAGCTCTCCCTGTACAGGGAGGGCTTTTGTTTATGAATCAACAAGTATAGCAGAACCGATAAAACGTTCATAATTTAGCGATTGAACAAATGATTTTCTTCCCTTTATAATGTTCACAAAGGTTGAAACTTCAAAAAAATAAAAAAATAAAGTTCATACTTCAAAATCGAATGGAGGGTCTAAGAATGAAGGTGATTATTGGTGGGATTGCGCATGAAACGAACACGTTTTCCAATGTGCCCACGACGCTTGAGATGTTCCAAAGCTATGAGTGGGATTATCATGAAACGATTGTGAATCGCAATCGGGGCGTTCGCAACTTTCCAGGAGGGATGGTGGATCGCGCCGAAGAGCTGGGCATCGAGCTTTTGCCGACCTTTCTCACCTTTACGTATCCAGCGGGGACGATTTTGCGAGAAGCGTATGACCGGATTAAAAAGGAGCTTCTTGACACGATTGCTGCAACAGAAGGTGCAGATGCCATTTGTCTGGGGCTTCACGGAGCGGGGGTTGTAGAAGGAATGGATGACCTGGAGGGCGACATTCTTGCATCCGTGCGTCAGTTAGTCGGTTATGACATTCCCTTAATTGTTACGCTCGACCTCCATGCAAACATGACACAAAAAATGGTGGATGAGGCCGATGCTCTTCTAGGTGTTCACCTTTACCCGCATGTGGATTGCTATGAACGCGGGATTGAAGCGATCGATCTGGCGCACAAGATGGTCACGGAAGGGATCAAGCCAACCATGCATTTGACTCGACTGCCGCTATTGATTCCGACATCTGCTACTCATCATTCCCCGGCACGCGAAATAAACGAAGCCTGCTGGGCGTGGGAAAAGGAAGAAGGCGTCATCGACTGTGCATTCTTCCACGGTTTTCCGTACACGGACATTCCTGAGCTGGGCGTCTCCGTTTTGAGCGTGACGAATAACGATCAGGAGCTCGCCAAAAAAGTGAGCGAGGATGTCGCCAGTCTGATTTGGGAAAAGCGGGATGAATTCGAGCTGAACATGCCGACTCCTGCCGAGGGAATTGCGATGGCACTGGAAACGGAAGGCATGCCCATCGTAATCAATGAGACCTCAGATAATCCTGGCGGAGGCACACCCGGAGACGGAACGCATTTGCTGCGGGCGATGCTGGAAGCCAAGCTGACAAATGCATGTTTTGGATTTATTTACGATCCCGAAGTGGTCCAGATTGCCCACCAGGCAGGAGTAGGTGCTACTGTACAGCTATCACTGGGTGGAAAGACTGACTACCTGCATGGAGAACCACTTGAAGTAACAGCCTACGTCAAAGCTTTGACAGATGGAAAATTCATTGCGACGACGCCGATGGGGCAAGGGGGACATGAGAATTTTGGCAAGTCCGTTCGCTTGCAAATCGACGGGGTTGACGTCCTGGTTTGCTCCGTGAAATCGCAAGTACTGGATGAGCAAATTTTTCTGTTGCACGGGATGGACGTGACCAAATACAAGATCGTGGCCTTGAAATCAAGCACACATTTCCGAGCATCCTTCGAACCGATCAGCGCACGCGTCATTACCGTCGATTCGCCGGGATTGACGACGCTCAACTTCCGCTTCTTCAAATACGAGCGCGCCATTCGCCCGATTTACCCGTTAGACCCAGCCACAGAGTGGAACCTACATCAATTGACAAGGAAGTAGATGATCATGGAATCCGTACAGGAGCGCATCCGCAAGCATTATCCGGAATTGACCAACCAACAAAAACTCGCAGCCAAATACATTCTCGCCGAGCCGAAGACCGTTGCACTGCAACCAGCAAAAGTTGTCGGGGCATTGAGCGGTACAAGCGAGACGACAATCATCCGACTATCCTACGCTCTTGCCTACTCCGGGTACAGCGAACTGCAAAGTGAGATTCGCAGCTCCTTATTGGAAAAAGTCCCAAAAGCTGATGCCATCCACAGTTTTCGTACAGCGGCAGTGGAGATGAAGGGAAAACAAGACCTGATTTCTTATAACATGGAGCAGGATGTTGCGTATATTCGGCAAACGTTAGGGGAATTGCAAAAGAACCATCTTTTGCAAGCGGTTTCAAGTATTATGGCAGCCAAACATATTCTCGTTGTAGGATTTCGCAGCTCCTATGCTCCAGCCCACTGGCTAGCCTTTACACTGAATGTCGTCAGAGGAAACGCGCATCTGTACAATGGGCCAGTTGATGACGTCAACTATTTGTTGACCCAGATCAATCAGGATTGGCTCGTGATCGCACTCTCCTTTCCCCGCTATACGAGTGAAACGATCCTGTTTGCAAAAGCGGCCAAAGAGAGAGGCGCCAAAATCATCGGGATTACAGACGATGAGCTATCTCCGATTGGGCCAGTAGCTGATCAAATTTTAAAAGTCAGCGCACCTGCTCCTACTGCCTTAAAAGGAATGACGGCGATCTTTTCCATGCTGAATATTTTGATCAGTGGTGTGGTTCAGGCTGATGGAGAACAGGTACAACAAAGACTGAAAGAATACGAAGAGACAAGTCGACAAATATACCCGTTTGCGGAAGGGACAGAAGTGTAGCGGCTATTGATAAGGGGGATGGACATGAAGATTCACAGGTGGAAGCAAGGGGCCTTGAGTGTATTTGTGGCAACGGCGTTGATTGCAGGCTGTTCCTCACAGCCGACCAATCAAGCGGGGAATGACACGTCGGCCAAAGGGAACACATTAGTCATCGCTTCCTTGACGGACCCAGACTCGCTTGATATGCACAAAACGAGCTGGCTGAGCATGGAAAACAGTCTAATATACGAGCCTCTGTTAACCCGTGATGCAACAGGCAAACTTCAACCGCGTTTGGCAGAGAAGTACGAAATCTCGCAGGACGGCAAGGTTTGGACATTTATCCTCCGCAAAGATGTCCGCTATCACTCTGGCGATCCAATGACGGCAGCATCCGTAAAAGATTCCTTTGACCGTTTGCTCACCATATCGCCTGTGAAGGGGCTTGCAGGTCCGATTGAAAAAGTGGAAGCAACAGACGAACATACGCTCAAGGTGCATTTTAGCCAACCGTTTGCCCCGTTTGTTAACGTCATTGTCGGTGGATTAGTCTCGCCTCTTGATGCCAAAAAGGCAAAAGAACTAGGGGATGGCTTCGCAGATAACCCATCTGCAACGGGGCCGATCATTTTTGACAAACGAGAGCGGGGTGCTTCGCTCACCTACAAAAAAAATCCCGATTATAACTGGGGACCGGAGTACGCTGCCAACAAAGGTCCTCTGCAATTCGACAGCATGATGTTCCGGTTTATGAAAGACGACGATACGCGCCTGATGGAATTCAAAAAGGGCACGGTCCATGTGTTGTATGATGCGCCGCCGAACTCGGTTGCGGAGCTTGAGACACTGCCCGGAGTCAAGATTGAGAAAGTGATGGACATTGGAAACAAATACATCGCATTGAACAATAAGCACCCGTTGTTTTCAGATGTCCGTCTGCGCAAAGCAGTAGCCCTCTCCGTAGATCGCGATCCACTTGTTCAGGTAGCGTTGAACGGCTTCGGTAAGCCGGTCTATGGTCCTTTGGCACCCACGATTTATGGCTACAGTGAAGCGATTGAAAGCAAGGCGAAGCAGTTATATACGAGAGATTTAGGCAAAGCCAAGCAGTTGCTAGCGGAAGCAGGCTGGACGGACAGTAATGGGGATGGCATCGTAGATAAGGACGGAAAACCGTTGTCGGTAGAAATGCTCGTTTCTCAAGAGCCAGCATTTCAGCGAGCGGTGCAGATATTGCAGAGCCAGCTGAAAGAAGCAGGGATTGATATGAAAATTAGCGTGCAAGAAATGACAACCATCAAAGAGCGCATTTCGAAAAAGTCGTATGACATGGCTTTGATGTACTACGGCTGGTTTGATGCGGATATCTTGTACCTCATTTTTGAAAAGAGCAATTCAACAAGCCGTACTCATTACAACAGCCCTGAGTTGGATGTTTTACTGAACAAAGGACGTTTGGAAATGAATGAGCAGGCGCGTCTCAAGATTTACGAAGAGGCACAGGAGATTTTGGTGAATGACTTACCGTGGGTTCCGTTATGGGTGAGCGAGACGGTGATAGCGACACGTGGTGTCAAAGGCTTTACGGTCAATCCGTACACGCAAAACATTACGTTGCATGATGTCACGCTTGAAAAATAGACAACGGAGGTGAAGGCATGCGCCGATATGTAATAAAAAGATTACTTTCCCTGGTGGGTACACTGCTTGGCGTATCCGTCCTGATCTTCTTGATGGTACACCTCATTCCGGGCGATCCCGCAACACAAATACTCGGACAGTTTGCAACACCAGAGGCCATCAGTCAAATGAGAGCGAAGCTTGGTCTTGATCAACCACTGTGGCAGCAATACATGCGGTTTGTCGGAAACCTGTTCACTGGCGATTTGGGAACATCGTTATTCACTGGTGAAAAGGTATGGGATCAAATCATGAACCGTTTCCCGATTACCATGCAGCTTGCCATCCTTAGTGTAATCATTGCCGCAATATTCGGTATCTTGTTAGGCACGATTGCTGCCGTCAAGCAAAACACCATCATCGATCGGCTTGTGGTGCTTACCTCATTACTCGGTATTTCGGCACCCGGCTTCTGGATTGCCTTGTTTCTCATCTGGATTTTTGCTTACAAGCTGGCCTTGTTTCCGATTTCCGGCTATGAGGGGATTCACTCCTTGCTGCTGCCAGCGATCACCTTGGGTATGGCGGAAGCGGGGATGATCGCCCGTATGACCCGCTCCAGCATGCTGGAAGTGATCAAGCAGGATTACATGCGGACAGCCGAGGCCAAGGGGGCGGCGCTGTTCCGAGTCATTTTGAGCCACGGCCTGCCGAATGCCATTATTCCTGTTGTCACGATGTTAGGCTTGCAGTTCGGTGCGCTCATGGCTGGAGCTGTGGTGGTGGAAACGGTGTTTTCTCTGCAAGGGATCGGCAGCTTGGCGATTGAGGCGATCAGCAAACGGGATATGCCGACCATACAAGGCATGGTGTTTTTCATGGCGTTGATTTTTGCCTTAACCAATTTGATCGTGGATCTCATTTACAGCCGGATTGATCCGCGAATCCATTTCGACTAAGGAAGGAGCCGATGAATGGTGAACAGAAATCGTCCGGAGTCGTATTGGGGAGGGATGGGCAAACGGCTGAAACGCAATAAGACAGCAATGGCGGGTGTGGTCATCCTGATCGTCTTTACACTGGGATCGCTTCTTGCTCCAGTCGTTGCCCCTCATCCTGTCGAACAAATGAACTTTAACAGCCGATTAAGCGCTCCGAGTCTGACTCATCTTCTTGGAACGGATGATTTCGGCAGAGATATTTTTTCCCGTCTGTTGCACGGGGGGCGAATTTCCTTGCTGATGGGTTTGATAACGGTTGTACTTTCTACCTTGATAGGTGTAACGCTCGGTATTATCGCTGGCTATTATCGTCGTGTGGATCTGTTTATCATGCAGGGCATGGATATTCTCATGTCACTTCCTGCACTGCTTCTGGCGATCGCTGTCATTGCGGTCTTGGGTCCTGGATTAACGAATGCCATGATCGCGGTAGTCATTGCCGTTATTCCGTCCTATGTGCGGGTCGTTCGCTCTGCGGTCTTATCCATAAGGGAAAAAGAGTACATTGAGGCTGTTCGCGCTCTGGGGATCAGGGACTGGCAAATTTTGCTGAAACATGTTTTACCCAATATTCTCTCCCCAATCATTGTGCTTTCCACCATTCAATTCGGTGTGAGTATTTTGGCTGCAGCGGCCTTGAGTTTTCTCGGGCTGGGTGCGCAACCGCCGATGCCTGAGTGGGGAGCCATGGTTTTTGTCGGCAAAGCATTCTTGAGTCAAGCTTGGTGGATGTCCATTTTTCCTGGATTGGCCATCATGCTGGTTGTCCTTGGCTTCAATCTGTTAGGTGACGGATTACGGGATGCATTCGACCCGAAAACGAGGTAATGGATGAAGGGGGGCACAAGCTGATGAAAGAGGTACTTTTGGAAGTAAAGGATTTACGCTTGCAGTTTAAGACGGATAAGGGCGAGCTGCCAGCGCTACAAGGCATTTCTTTTCAACTGAAAAAAGGGGAGACGGTAGCGTTGGTAGGCGAGTCTGGCTGTGGAAAAAGCGTGACGTCCTTGGCGATTATGGGACTCTTATCCCGGGCGAATGCACAGATGGAGGGAAGCATTCGATTTCGTGATATCTTATTGAACCAGTTGAGTACTGGTGAACTTCGCAACATTCGCGGAAAAGATATCGCGATGATTTTTCAGGAGCCGATGACGTCGCTCAATCCGGTCCATACGATTGGCCGACAGCTAGAAGAAGTTTATCAACTGCATACCGATTTATCGAAAAAAGAACGCCAAGCAAAAGCGATTGAGATGCTCAAAAAAGTGGGCGTGCCGAGGGCAGAAGACATCATGCGGGACTATCCCCATCAGCTATCAGGTGGGATGAAGCAGCGTGTCATGATTGCGATGGCGATGGCTTGCAACCCGGATTTATTGATTGCAGACGAGCCGACCACCGCGCTGGATGTGACCATTCAAGCGCAAATTTTGGAACTGATGAACGATTTGAAGGAGAACGATCATACCTCTCTGCTACTCATTACGCATGACCTGGGTGTCGTGGCTGAAATGGCTGATCGTGTACTTGTGATGTACTACGGGGAGATCGTAGAGGAAGCTGACGTTGCCAGTCTGTTCTCGCATCCAAAGCATCCGTATACGATTGGACTTTTACGCTGCATCCCCGATCTGGATGAAGAGGAGAAGCTTCGCCTCGATCCGATTGAAGGCAGTGTCCCGCTACTGGGTGAAGTGACACAAGGGTGTGCATTCCGCTTCCGCTGCTCACAGGCCGAGGAGCGATGTCACAAAGAAAAACCGCCGCTGATGGCAACGGGAACAGGCACACAGGCTGTTCGATGCTGGCTGTACGAGAACAAGGAGATGGCGGTATGAGGGATATCTTGTTATCAGTAAACGATTTAAAGACGTATTTTCCAATTAGCAAAGGACTATTTCGCAATCGCGACGAAGTGATTAAGGCAGTCGATGGGGTTTCTTTCCAGTTGCGAAAAGGAGAAACGCTTGGGCTGGTAGGAGAGAGCGGTTGTGGCAAGTCAACGACTGGTCGCAGCATCATGCGACTCATTGAGCCGACGAGTGGAACGATTGAATTTGAAGGACAAAACATTTCGGAGATGTCAGCTGCACGTTTTCGTCCACTCCGCAAGCGAATGCAAATCGTGTTTCAGGATCCGTATGCATCATTAAATCCACGGATGACCGTGCAAGGGGCTTTGGAGGAAGCGTTAGGCGTCAGAGATCCGCAGATGTCCGCGAAAGAAAGGCGCGATCAAGTAAAAGAACTGCTTCAGATGGTCGGGCTGAATGCTCAATACGCTACACGCTTTCCCCATGAGTTTAGCGGAGGGCAGCGGCAGCGGATCGGGATCGCTCGCGCATTGGCGGTGGAACCTTCATTAATCGTAGCAGATGAGCCGGTTTCAGCACTTGACGTATCTATTCAGGCGCAGATCGTGAATCTTTTGCAGGATTTGCAGCAGCGTCTAGGCTTGAGCTATTTGTTTATTTCGCATGATCTAGGTGTCGTTCGCCACATCAGCGACAGGATTGCGGTGATGTATCTTGGACGAATTGTCGAAATCGCCAGCAAAAAGGATTTGTTTTTGCGCCCGTTACACCCGTATACAGAAGCGCTCATGTCAGCGGTTCCCAAAGCCAATCCGTTTCGGAAAAAGGAGCGAATCGTTCTTTCCGGGGATGTTCCCTCTCCGGCGAATGTTCCCGTTGGGTGTGCGTTCCATACCAGATGCTCATATGCTACGGAAATTTGCCGCACAGTGCGTCCTGCCGCTACATTAGCTTCGCCGCAACATTATGTCGCATGTCATTTATATGGAATAGAAGGGATGAAGTACATTGAAAATCGAACGAATTGAATTGCAGCAACTACACATGCCACTTCGTTTCCGTTTTGAAACGAGCTTTGGATATACGACCATCAAGGAGCTCATCTTGGTCAGTGTATATGGAGAGGGAGAGGTAGGGCACGCGGAAAGTGTGGCGATGTCGGCTCCTTATTATAGTGAAGAAACGACAGGGACAGCATGGCACATGATGGAAAAGTTTATGATACCGAAGCTGTTTTCGAGTGAGATCGAGACCCCTGAGGATGTGGATCGGTTGTTTGCCCCGATTCGCCGCAACAACATGGCGAAGGCGGCGCTAGAAGGCGCAATCTGGGATCTATACAGCAAGCAGAAAGGAATCTCTCTCGCCAAAGCATTAGGAGGCGAGAAAGCTGTCATCGATGTAGGGATCAGCATCGGTATTGAACCGACTGTTGATCAAGTTTTGGCAAAAGTAGAGCGCCATCTCAGTGAGGGCTACAAGAAGATCAAGGTAAAGATCAAGCCAGGCTTTGACGTCGAGGTGATTCGAGCCATCCGCGAACGCTTTGGCGAGGGTGTCCCGTTGATGGCAGATGCGAACTCCGCTTACACAATGGAGCATTTGGATGTGATGAAGGAGCTGGATCAATATGGGCTGATGATGATCGAACAGCCACTCGCTCATGACGACATTATTGATCATGCCAAGCTGCAAAGGGAGCTGTCCACACCAATCTGCCTCGATGAAAGTATTCACAATGTGGATGATGCCAGAAAAGCGATAGAGCTAGGCAGCTGCGGCATTATTAATATCAAGGTGGGGAGGGTCGGTGGATTAACAGAGTCCAAGCGCATTCACGACTTGTGTCAGGCACACGACATTCCGGTGTGGTGCGGAGGCATGATTGAGTCGGGTGTTGGCCGCGCACACAACATTGCGATTACTTCTTTGCCGAATTTTACGATCCCAGGTGATACAGCTGCCTCTAGCCGTTACTGGGAGGAAGACATCGTAGAGAATGGTGTAGAGCTGATGGCTCCCGGTCAATTGGCAGTTCCAGATAGCCCGGGCATCGGTTATACCCTGAACCAAAAGGCGATCGGCAACTATGTGATTCGCACGGAAAACTTCCGGCCTTAAACCAAAGCTTAACGAAAAAGGGGAGAAGGAACATGGCGGATTGGGTACAGTCGTTTGAGGAATACGCGCAAAAGCTGCTTGCAGAGGCAAAAGTAACAGGAACAGCAGTCGGATTGGCAGAGCAAGGAGTACTAAGGTATTTCCATGGCTTCGGTTTGGCAGATGACACAGAAGATGCAAAAGCATTAACCCCTGATACGGTGTTTGGC
This sequence comes from Brevibacillus schisleri, assembly GCF_055685845.1. Lineage (NCBI taxonomy): Bacteria > Bacillati > Bacillota > Bacilli > Caryophanales > Paenibacillaceae > Brevibacillus > Brevibacillus schisleri. The sequence continues at coordinate 4,696,127 of NZ_JBVNDM010000001.1, read as the reverse complement.
ATCGGTTCTGTGACCAAGTCCTTTACATGTGTGGCCATCATGCAGCTTCAAGACGCAGGAAAGCTATCCGTTCATGATCCGGTCATCAAGTATCTCCCTGAGCTCCGTACGCCTAATGAAGCTTATACCCGGGAGATCACGATCCAGCATCTGATGACACATACCGCAGGTTTTCCTCCTTTGGATACATTAGCGGGTGCAATGAAAAGAAGCATTGTGGAGGGAGGGGATGACCTGACCTCTAGCTCCGGTCTTGCTTTTGATCTCGAGAAAGTGGAAGAGATCAATACAAAAGAAGAATTCATGACCTATATTGGCAAGCTGAATTACGAGTTTTTAGGTGCGCCTGGAACGGAATTTAGCTACTCCAACGACAGTTATGCCATGCTCGGACTGATTATTGAACGAGTGAGCGGGATCGCTTACGAGCAGTTCGTGCATGATCATATTTTGGAGCCTGCCGGGATGAAGAACAGTGCCTTTCTCGTCGAAGATTTGCCTGAGGAAGCTGAGGTCGCTACGCTATTCACGCGGAAAAGCCCAAAGGATGGTGGTGAGGTATACCGTTCCCCTTCATGGTGGGATTCACCATCGATGCGTGCGGCTGGTTTTCTAAAATCGACCATTCACGATCTATTGCGCTATACAGAAATATTTAGAACGGGTGGATTGGTGGGCGAGAATCGCTTGCTCTCATCGGAGAGTGTGCAGGACTTGACAGCGCCTCATATCTCCATTTCGCCGTTTCAAGCATACGGCTATGGATTGTTTGTAGCCAATTGCCATGACGGAACACTCATTGAGCACGGTGGGGCGATCAAGGGGGTTTCTGCACAAATTTTTGTTTTACCGGAGCGGGGCTTAACAGGAGCCGTACTGATGAACACAGATGGCGGGCCAATGGCCGATTTGATGCATGGCATTTTAAACGCAACCAATGGACGCTCTCCGGATACAGTGCCGTTCGAATATCCGGATTATGAAATTTCTGTAGATGCACTCGCTGCATTTACGGGGGAGTATCGCTCGTCCGAAGGGGCTACTGTATCGGTAGAAATCAAAGAGAACCAGCTGGTAGCCAAGAGTAATGGAGCGAATATTCCACTTCGTTCAGTAGGAGAAGACAGCTTCGTCATGAAGCGGGGAGAAACGGATATGTTTATCCACTTCGTCCGCAATGAGGCAGGCGTAGTTACCCGGATGGGCTTTGGCGCTCGTCAGCTGATAAAGGTCCTTGCCGAAAAAGAACAAACCGTATAAATAGCAAAACGCGTACCTGCAAGAGCTCATGCTTGCGTGGTGCGCGTTCTTTTATTTAATATGAGAGGCTTTATTTTTCGACAAATGCTACAATATTGAAAACGGTGAGAGGGTGCATTCCTGTGGCGATCTTACAACATCCCGTCTTTCGCCGTTTGTATACGGCCCATGTTGTACACATCATCGGAAATGAATTTACATTTATTGCGGTCGTTGGACTTTTACATGATTTAAGTGGATCGGGTCTTTCCTTTGCGGCAGGGACTGTGTTTCGCATGCTCCCTTATGTATTTGCCAGCTTTTTCGCGGGGACGCTAGTGGAGAGTTGGGATAAACGGCGGGTCATGATTGTCGTCAATCTGCTTCGCGGCATTCTCGTCAGCTTATTTTTCTTCATCACATCTGCGACCTACTTATGGGTGGCTTTTTTGTTATTGATCCTGGTCAACATTTGCAGTGCTTTTTTCCAACCAGCCATGCAAGTAGCGATCGTACAATCCGTGGAGGAAAAGGACAGGCTAGCTGCCAATTCTCTTTTGCAAGGGACGACTTCGTTTCTCATTATTGTTTGTCAGGGTATAGCAGCAGTTCTGGTTTACTTGTTCTCCTACCGTTACAACTTTTTGCTTGATGCCGCCTGTTATTTGTTGTCGCTGTTCATCTTGTTGCCGCTCCCGCATATCGCCAACTCTGTTGATTCGAAAGCGGCTGTACCTTTTATGGAAAGGCTAAAAGAGGGCTTCCGTTATATCGGCAAGCATCGGGAAATTGCCAGTGTAATCGGCTATCAGATGGCGGAACGGGTATGTGGCGCCTATTACATTATGCTGATGTACTATGTTCTTACGGAGCGGGGAGAGGGCTTGTATGTATTTGGACTCCTGGATATTCCGTTGGGACTCGGAGGTGTGATCGCTGGGATTGCTGTGAATAAGCTATCTGACAGCCTGAGCGAGAAAGCAACGTGGCGGGTCCAAGGTTGGGCACTCGTAGCGATGGGATGCTCGATTATCGCCGTGTTTCATGCAAAACCATTACTTGGGCTGGCGATCGCCATCCTCTTTGCATCAACGGCTCAGTTTAGTTCATCGATATTGTCTGTGACGAAGCTGCAACGACTGTCTGATCCTGCTTATCTGGCTCGCGTTTTTTCCATACGGGAAATGGCGACCATGGGAAGCTTTTCTGCGAGCTGCTTGATTCTCGGATTCAGTGCGGAGCAGTTCGGTAGTGCCGCTGTCTCCGTGTGGCTTGGATTTTTTGGAGTTGCAGCAGGAATTCTGTGGCTTTGGAGTCGGCGTAAGCTACAAAAAGATCGCAGTCGTACAGTAATGATGTAGGAGAGATTCCTCTGCTTATTTGGAGCAGAGGTTCTTTATGATACAAAACGATACTTTTAGATTTAATAAATATAATTGTTGAAAAAGTATGAATATGAATATACAATGAATGGAAATATAGAGAAAAAGGAAGATGCAGCATGAAGGAATTATGGCAACAGCGTTCATTTCGCTGGTATTGGCTGGGGATGTTCTTGTCTAGCCTAGGGGACCAGTTTGGCTGGATGGGCTTGACGTGGTTTGTCATGAAGAAAACAGGCTCACCTGCGGCGATGGGTGGTGTCGTTCTTGCGTATATGCTCCCTGCTGTTTTTGCTGGTTTAGTAGCGGGAGTTTTGCTGGATCGATTTGATCGACGCAAGCTCATCATGATGGACAATATCGCGCGAGGACTTATTTTTATAGCGTTGGTCGCATTATTGCAGGTCGATCAAGTTCCACTATTTGTGATATACGTGCTGATTGTGATTGCAGGGATTCTTTCTCCGCTGAGCACAGCTGGGGCGCAGACATTGTTGCCGAGAATCGTCTCGGACAAAAATCAATTGGTCAAAGCGAATGGCGTGATGGAAACGCAATGGCAAATTGTTTATATGTTTGGACCGGCACTCGCCGGAGTTTTAATCGGGTTGATTGGGGAAGCTTATGTTCTATTGATTGATGCGGCGAGCTTTTTTGTATGTGCCTTCTGCTTCTCAAGGCTGCCTCGTGAGCTTACGAAAAGTGCGAATCCTGCAACGATTGTAAAAGGTCAAATGGGAGTGTTCTTTCGTTCTCTCTTGAGTGACATGCGAACAGGGTATCGCTACCTATTTGGACGCAAGCAATTGATCATTCTTGTTTTCTTTACGTTTTTGTTTAACATGTCGTATGGCCCCATTGAAATTGCATTACCCCTGTATGCGAATCAGGATTTGGCAGGAGGATCTGTTGCGTTAGGGATGCTTTGGTCTGCTTTGGCAATCGGGGCATTACTAGGCTCTCTTTTTTTCTCGACGGTTACGTGGAAACTTCCGTTGGGATCGACGCTAGCAGGGATTATCGTGGCGTGGGGATTGACGACATTGCCAATCGCTTTATTCTCGCGGTTGGAGATCGCAATGGCTTCGATGGTTGTAGCGGGTTTTTGCTTTGCTCCCTATAACATCATGTACAGAAGCTACCTGCAAAAACAGGTACCCGATGCTCTCTTGGGGCGGGTATTAACCAGCGTTCGAACGATTACGGGTACGGGAATGCCGGCGGGAGCGGCTGTCTCTGGCGTCCTCATACCCTTCCTGGGCGTTCAAGGGATCATTGGAGCCGGAGCAGCCGTATGTATCATTTTCGGTCTGCTTGCATTCGGGGCATTGAAAAACTTGGAGGATTCCTCATCACTTTCGATTGAGGAGAGGTGAGACGAGGTGTTTTAGCCACTGAGGTAATAAAAAGTAGATACGGGAGAGCGCATGTAGACGAAATGGCATGGCAACCTCCGGACGTTTTGCTTCCGCCGCTCGATAAATGGCTTTTGCCGTTTGTTCTGGTGTCAATAAATACCGACTTACTTTGCTGCGATAGCTACCTGTTTTGTCTGCCTTATCCAAAAAAGGTGTGTCGATTGGGCCTGGCATCGCACAGGTCACAGCAACTCCAGTTCCTTGCAGCTCATGACGCAATCCTTCACTAAAACGGATGACGGCTGCTTTGCTGGCAGCGTATACCGCAGCTTTGGCTGTAGCGACCTGTCCGGCAAGTGAGGCAACCGTGATAATATGCCCTTGCTTTTGCTGAAGCATCATCGGTAAAAAGGCACGGGTCGTGTAGAGAACACCGGAAATATTCGTTCGCAGTGTTTCTTCCAGCTCCTCCACACGCATTTCGATGAGTGATTCAAAGACGGCCATCCCGGCATTGTTGTAAAGAAAATCGCATCGTTCGAAGCGGATGTGCACCCATGCAGCTAACTGCCGAATGTCTTCGTTGCTGCTGACGTCTAACGGGTAATGATGGAGTCGATCCGGATAATCTTTTTGTAAGGAAACGAGTTCCTGGGTAATCGTTTTCCGGCTAGTGGCAATGACACAGTCTCCTTTTTCCAAATGAAGTCGTGTCAAAGCTAGACCAAGACCACCAGAAGCTCCGGTGATGACGACAATACGGGTAATCGACATGTCATCCACTTCTTTCTTGTGTATAGTATTGATTTCCACTGTGAATGGCAAAGTATAAGCCCCTGAGTTGTTGTGAAGGCTAGCCTCTAGGGGGTGAATGCACATGCCAGCAGTAAAATGTTCTGTAGCAAACTGTGAATACTGGGCGAAGGGCAATCTTTGCAGCGCCGAAGAGATCATGGTAGAGATTGACGCACACGCCACCGTAAACCTGAAGGAAGAATTCGCAGGCGAGTACGGTCAAAACACGCAGCATCAGGATAAGGCTAAGACATCGTCTGAGACCTGTTGTCTGACGTTCAAGCCGAAGACATCCGAAAAGAAATAACGCTTCGGCGCAAAAAGGACGTATCCCTTTAAGGTGATACGTCTTTTTGCTATTCAACCTATACGCTTGTCTTAGCTGGAAAAAGCTCGTTGACTTTTTGGGCAACCTCTTCCCAAGAAGTGACTCGATGGACGAGCGGAGGTAAGGCAGCTTGGTTATACGGAGTGTCAAACAAGAACACGGGAATTTGCAGCGCCTCTGACAATTGCAAAGCGTTCTCCAGACGATCCTCCAAAAATAGGTCCACGCCCCACTTGCGGGCAGCTGACAGCTTGTCGTGGCTCCCAATCAAATCCACTTCATGATGAGGGATATTGTAGCGAGCAAACCATTGTAACGTCACATCGCGGTGACGATCCTCACGAGCACTTATATATACCAGCTTGTGGGAGGTAAACCAATCGCGCAAAACCTGATCGGCTATTCCGTGAACAGGCGCACCATCATAGAGGCGCTCCCCGTTTTGATCCAGCCACATTTCAAACTCTGCGTCCGTGATTCGATACACGTTGGCTAAATTGTATTCCACACAATCTTCATATCGTAAATCTCTTCCAAAGCTCTCATTCATCAACGGAACAATACTGCTGGGTGATGTGACTGTACCGTCAATATCAATGCCAATGGTTAGGATTTTGTCTGGTTTCATTCTCTCGCCTCCCGTTTAAATTGTACAACGTAGGCAGACAATAAGGCTACTTCCTTCACTTAATTAATCCTTTACCAAAAAAGGGGCTGAGCATGCTATGTTGGATCGACACGAACGTAATGATGCGAAGCGGAAGGAAGACACCGGTTTTTCCGAGACGGTTGATCAGCACGACAGGGAGTTTGCAGCGAATACCTGGACACAGGCCGTCTTTGACGAAGAGGAAGATCGGTCGAGGCGCAGGGTTCACTATGACCCTCACTCCTTGACAGAGCGCTATACAGGCGAGCTGAATGAGGAGCGAAAAGACTTTTCGGAGCGTTTGGATGGCGGTGTTTTGACAAAGGAGGACCGTTCACCGGTTGCCAAAGTCAGAGATGACGACATCGAGGCGGCGACGGAAATCGCCGAGCCGTTTCCGACGCGTCGTGCTGCCAGTGAGATCGACACAGACGAGGAAAACCGGGGAAATCGGGCCAGCGGTATCGGGATGACTGGCTTGGGCTTATCGATCCTGTCCTTGTTTTTCATGCCGTACTTGGTGGCTCCAATTGGTATGGTGCTTGGCTATCTGGCGTATCGACGCAACTCGAAGACGCTGGGAGTCTGGGCGATGATCATAGGTGCTGTTGCCATTTTGGGCGCATTAGTCATCTACCCGTATTATACGGCTCGCTAAAAGCATCAAACCAAAACCCTCTCCGGTTCGTTTAGCTGGAGAGGGTTTTTCATGTTATTTGTACAAAGAGGAAACAAAAGGCGTAATGGCTGCGATCACGGCGTCACAAAACACATCGGAACGACGTACGCGATTATCCGTTAAAAGGGAATAGGCGCCGCCGCGATGATTACTGCCGACGGTTTTCCCCCATTCATCTATGATGGTACTAAGCTCAATTTGTTTCTGCTGGATTCGGTGAACGGCTTGATTCGGGAGAGGGAAAGCCAATCCCTTTCCAATAAATAACTCACTTCCATCCCAGGCTGCACAGATGGAAATCAAATACCACTGTTTTGTAAACCGCTCATCGTACATAAGTCCGCCTTCCAAGCCTAGCCCGATGTCTGCTTCCGGTGCTTGACTACGTGCAGCTTTTGCCCGATTGATCGCTCCTGTTATCGTTTCTTCTTCACTCATCGGCTGAGCCGCTACGCCAGAGGGGACGGATATGCAGAAAGGTTCCGTTCCCGTTGCTTTTTGTACAGCGAGGCGTTTTGCTTCATTTTTCGTTCCGAGTGCATAGCGGAAAATATGATAATCCAATGCTTGTTCCACCTCTTCCCATCATCGATGCTAGTGGTAGTATACCACCTTTTGATTCGACCGCGATTCTCTGGGGTGTGATAAGATAATAGGCATAGAAAAGAGTCAGACCTAGCATACGAAAGAGAAAGAGGAGTGGACGATGAAATTTACAAAGCTGCATGGCTTGGGGAATGATTACGTTTATGTCAACTGTTTTGAGGAAGACGTATTACTTGTAGATTTACCCGAATTGGCACGAAGAGTGAGTGATCGGAATTTTGGCATTGGGGGCGATGGACTGATCCTCATTATGCCATCTGAGCGAGCAGATTTTCGCATGCGGGTCTTTAATAATGATGGCAGCGAAGCAAAAAATTGCGGAAACGGCTTGCGCTGTGTGAGTAAGTACGTATACGATCACGGTTTGACAAAGCAAACAACGTTTACCGTGGAGACATTGGGAGGGACCGTCACTCCAGTAGTATCGCTAGGAGCAGATGGTAAGGTCGATCAAGTAACAATTGATATGGGAGAGCCTCGTTTTGAGCGAGCAGCAATTCCGATGACAGGTATTCCAGAAGAGCAAGTGCGAGAAGAGGGAATCGAAGTCGGTGGAACGGCGTTCACGATGACGGCTGTTTCAATGGGGAATCCTCATGCCATCCTTTTCGTGGATGAAGTGAAGGAAGAGGATGTTCGCCACTACGGGCCAATGATCGAGTATCACGAGTGGTTTCCTGAGCGAACCAACGTCGAATTTATCCAAATATTGAATCACGAGGAAATTCTTTTCCGTGTATGGGAGAGAGGATCAGGTGTAACGCTTGCCTGTGGGACGGGAGCTTGCGCTGCTGCAGTAGCTGCCCACTTGAGTGGAAAGACAGGAAGAAAAGTCACGGTCCACCTGGCAGGAGGCGATCTCTTTATTGAATGGAAGGAAGCGGATAATCGCGTCTATATGACGGGTCCGGCTACTGAAGTTTTTTCTGGCGAGTATGTAGGGGAGATTCCGTTTAAATAGAAGCAAGCCAAAACCGTTCCGTCGAACCGACAGGAGCGGTTTTTTTACAAAAAATAGCGTGGTCACGGCGAATCCTTCATGCCGTCACCACGCTATCGAATTCGAATGAGCGTCACGCGTTGTACACCTCATTTAGGTATGCGACATCCGTGCGGTCGTACTGAGGGATATTTTTGTTCATCTTCGCCAGTTCCGCTTGCAGTCTTTTCAATTCGGCTTCCATCTTCTTGATTTCTTCTTGCATAGCTTGTGCTGTCATGGTGGTTCTCTCCTTGTTGTTGTTTTTTATCTAAATTTATTGACTATTCTAACGAAAGGCCAAACCAATGTAAATAGCCTATATCTGGATGTAAGCGCTTTATCCGTGAATAGTCTGTGAACGGTTGTTCAGATTGTCTGATTTGGCCTTTTGAGAGCAATGCACTCGGGGAAAAATAAGGTCGAGAAGTGTAATACTTTGTATGTTCTTTACGAAAAGTCATGTTATGATGAAGCGTAGTATTCGGGCATCTTGCCCTTAGGAAGGTGTGTACTGGTGATTTATTTGGACAACAGTGCGACTACCCGGCCTCATCCTCAAGTGATTGAAACCGTTAGACGCGCGATGGAAAACTACTATGGAAACCCGTCTTCTTTGCATCAAAAAGGAGTAGAGGCGGAAAATGTACTGAAGCAGGCGCGAAAGGTTGCCGCTCAGTACTTGGGCTGTAAAGAAAGTGAAGTTATTTTTACTTCAGGTGGTACGGAGAGCAATAATACGGCGATCAAGGGCGTAGCCTTTCAATATCAAAACAGAGGGAAACATATTATTACAACGCAGGTAGAGCATCCGGCTGTTTACGATGTTTGCAAACAGTTGGAAGGTCTGGGATTTGCTGTGACATATCTGCCGGTAGATCATGAAGGCCGCGTATCGGTAGAAGCTGTTCAGAAAGCAATGCGTCCGGATACGATTCTCGTTTCCGTTATGCATGTGAACAACGAGCTGGGAACCATTCAACCGATCCTAGAAATCGGACAATGGTTGAAGCAATTCCCGAAAGTCCTGTTTCACGTCGATGCTGTCCAAGGAATTGGGAAAGTTCCTTTGCGCATCAAGGATTCAGGGATCGATTTGCTGAGCGTCTCTGCGCACAAGTTTTACGGGCCCAGAGGAGTTGGCATTTTGTATAAACGGGAAGGCTTGATTATTCACCCGTTGATGATGGGTGGCGGTCAAGAAGGGGGAGTTCGCTCAGGAACGGAAAATCTCCCAGCCATCGCTGGTATGGCAAAAGCAATCCGGATTCTAGAAGAACTGGGCAGCGTCGAGATGATCAGGCTGCAAAAATTGAATCAACAGCTTCGGGAGGGGATTGCAACGATGGAAGGTTGCGTCGTGAATACCCCGGAATCGAATACGGCTCCTCATATTATGAACTTGTCAGTACCAGGAGTAAAAGCAGAAGTCCTGTTGCATGCTTTGGAGGAAAAAGGTTTTCTGATATCCACCAAGTCGGCCTGTTCATCCAAAGTCAATGAGCCGAGCAGAGTATTGACTGCGATTGGCATCGAGCGGGATTGCGCGTTGTCATCTCTGCGGATCAGTCTGGGCCGGGAAAATACACCGGACGACATTCAGCAGTTTTTGAAGGCCTTAGAAGAATGCGTTAGTGTGCTTCGGACTTATATCAAACAACAACCTGCCCCCGCTCATAGAAAATAGTGTGGACAACTAAAAGGAGATAATCATGAACTACGATGTTATTTTAATTCGTTATGGTGAGTTGGCGCTTAAAGGGAAAAACCGCGATCAATTCGAAGAGGCCCTTGTAAAAAGCGTGAGAAACGTACTGCGTTCGTTTTTTAAAGTAAAAGTTCGACGCAATTACGGCCGGATGTACGTGGAGCTGCACGGCGAGGATGCTTACGCGGTTATGGAGCGTTTGAAGCGTGTTTTTGGGATTTCTTCCTTTAGTCCGACGATCCAGGTAGATCCTGATATTGAAACGATCAAGGAAAAAGCGCTGGAGTTGGTTCGTCAATTGAATCCACAGCCACGTACGTTCCGTGTGGTTTCCCGTCGTGCGGATAAACGCTATCCGATTCAATCGATGGAAGTCAATCGAATGGTGGCAACGCACATCCTTCGTGCTCTGCCAGCTATCAGCGTAGACTTGCACGAGCCAGATACCATCGTGAATGTAGAAATTCGCACAGAGGGTACTTACATTAGCTGTGAAACCATCAAGGGACTAGGTGGCTTGCCAGTTGGGGTGAGCGGAAAAGTACTGCTGCTTCTATCTGGGGGTATCGACAGTCCTGTAGCGGGATGGATGATGCTGAAGCGTGGTGTGACACTTGAAGCGATCCACTTCCACAGCTATCCGTTTACGAGCGAGCGCGCTTTGCAAAAAGTACGTGACTTGGCTCATAAGCTGACGAAATGGGGAGGAACTGTCCGTCTCCACGTTGTACCGTTTACCGAGATTCAGACCGCCATTCGTGAAAAATGTCCAGAAGACTATTTGATCACCATCATGCGCCGCTTCATGATGCGCATCTCGGAGCGTGTTGCGGAAAATACGAATGCCAAGGCACTCGCAACAGGAGAAAGCCTCGGTCAAGTTGCATCGCAAACCTTGGAAAGCATGGACACGATCAACAAGGTGATTTCAATTCCGATCCTGCGACCACTCGTCGCCATGGACAAGGTAGATATCGTGGACATTTCTCGTCAAATCGATACGTACGAGCTTTCTATTTTGCCGTATGAAGACTGCTGCACGGTGTTTACACCGAAAAATCCTGTAACGCGACCGAAGCCTCGCCTCGCTGCAAAATTTGAGGAAGTGCTGGATGTAGAAGCGTTAGTGGAGGATGCTGTAGCGCGAACTGAAATCGAAGAGATTACAACGAAGCCAAAAGAAACGACAACTGACCTGTTCTAAATACAGGTATAGAGAAACTCGCGACACGGGGGAGAAGGAATCATGATAATCCGTTATGAGCGCAATGGTAAGGTGAAGCATGGCTGGATGGTGGAAGAGGATCACAAAGTACGCGTGATTGAAGGGGACATTTACAAAATCCATACGGCAAAACCGATCATGACGGGTCTTGAACTACCTCTGGATGAGGTCACATTAAA
>NZ_JBVNDM010000001.1:2310000-4680000 GCF_055685845.1 Brevibacillus schisleri | reverse complement strand
GCGACTGTTTAGCAAAAACACAGGTCTCTGCGAAGCCGCAAGGCGAAGTATAGGGGCTGACGCCTGCCCGGTGCTGGAAGGTTAAGGGGATGAGTTAGCGCAAGCGAAGCTTTGAACCGAAGCCCCAGTAAACGGCGGCCGTAACTATAACGGTCCTAAGGTAGCGAAATTCCTTGTCGGGTAAGTTCCGACCCGCACGAAAGGCGTAACGACTTGGGCGCTGTCTCGGCAAGAGACCCGGTGAAATCATAATACCTGTGAAGATGCAGGTTACCCGCGACAAGACGGAAAGACCCCATGGAGCTTTACTGTAGCCTGGTATTGGAACTTTGTGCATCATGTACAGGATAGGTGGGAAGCTGAGAAGCAGGGGCGCCAGCCTCTGTGGAGCTGTCGGTGGGATACCACCCTTGATGTACGGAGTTTCTAACTCGTCGCCCTTATCGGGCGAGAGGACCATGCCAGGTGGGCAGTTTGACTGGGGCGGTCGCCTCCTAAAAGGTAACGGAGGCGCCCAAAGGTTCCCTCAGAATGGTCGGAAATCATTCGTAGAGTGTAAAGGCAGAAGGGAGCTTGACTGCGAGACCTACAAGTCGAGCAGGGACGAAAGTCGGGCTTAGTGATCCGGTGGTTCCGCATGGAAGGGCCATCGCTCAACGGATAAAAGCTACCCTGGGGATAACAGGCTTATCTCCCCCAAGAGTCCACATCGACGGGGAGGTTTGGCACCTCGATGTCGGCTCATCGCATCCTGGGGCTGAAGTAGGTCCCAAGGGTTGGGCTGTTCGCCCATTAAAGCGGTACGCGAGCTGGGTTCAGAACGTCGTGAGACAGTTCGGTCCCTATCTGTCGCGGGCGTAGGAAGTTTGAGGAGAGCTGTCCTTAGTACGAGAGGACCGGGATGGACGCACCGCTGGTGCACCAGTTGTCACGCCAGTGGCACAGCTGGGTAGCTATGTGCGGACGGGATAAGCGCTGAAAGCATCTAAGCGTGAAGCCCCCTCCAAGATGAGACTTCCCACAGCGCAAGCTGGTAAGACCCCTCATAGACGATGAGGTTGATAGGTTCGGTGTGGAAGCGCGGTAACGCGTGGAGCTGACGAATACTAATCGGTCGAGGACTTATCCACACACTCTTAGCAATCATGCGTATTCAGTTTTGAAGGAATAAACCTTCAACGTTCCTCGGTAGCTCAGTTGGTAGAGCAATCGGCTGTTAACCGATCGGTCGGCGGTTCGAGTCCGTCCCGAGGAGCCATATATGCTCCTGTAGCTCAGTCGGTAGAGCGTTTCCATGGTAAGGAAGAGGTCGCAGGTTCGATTCCTGTCGGGAGCACCAGATGTAATCTTATGATCTTGGCCCGTTGGTGAAGCGGTTTAACACAGCAGCCTTTCACGCTGTCATACAGGGGTTCGAATCCCCTACGGGTCACTTAGAAAAATCCCTACATCTTGTAGGTGATTTGGAGGCTTAGCTCAGCTGGGAGAGCATCTGCCTTACAAGCAGAGGGTCGGCGGTTCGATCCCGTCAGCCTCCACCACTTATATCAAAGGGCAAGGAAGGTCAGCTAAGCGCCATATCCTGTGGCAACACTGACACTCAGTCGTCCTGACTATCGCGGGATGGAGCAGCTCGGTAGCTCGTCGGGCTCATAACCCGAAGGTCGCAGGTTCAAATCCTGCTCCCGCAACCAAATTTTCTACTTGCTCTACGTCGAATCATCTTCTTGATCAAGTAGGATCGTAGTACCCAATAGCTACAAACAAACATGGAGCTGTGGTGAAGTTGGAGTTCACGCCGGTCTGTCACACCGGAGGTCGCGGGTTCGAGTCCCGTCAGCTCCGCCATCTTTCTTCACGAGATGGCATAGTTCATGAACATGAAAAAGGTTTAACGGAATAAAAAAACGTTGATTTTTCATGAAAGATATGCCATAATTAAAGATATGCCGGTATAGCTCAATTGGTAGAGCACCTGACTTGTAATCAGGGGGTTGTGGGTTCAAGTCCTATTGCCGGCACCATGAAACTGGGGAGATAGTGAAGTGGCTAAACACGGCAGACTGTAAATCTGCTCCCTCCGGGTTCGGCGGTTCGAATCCGTCTCTCCCCACCATTTTCATGAGCCATTAGCTCAGTTGGTAGAGCATCTGACTTTTAATCAGAGGGTCGAAGGTTCGAGTCCTTCATGGCTCACCAGTTTTTACAAACCCGAAAAGTGAAAGTCAGCTTGTTAACAGCTATGGCTACTTGGATGGGAAAATGCGGTCGTGGCGGAATTGGCAGACGCGCTAGATTCAGGTTCTAGTGGTGGCAACACCGTGGAGGTTCAAGTCCTCTCGACCGCACCAATCAATTTCTTCTTACAGTGCGGACGTAGCTCAATTGGTAGAGCGTCGCCTTGCCAAGGCGAAGGTCGAGGGTTCGAGACCCTTCGTCCGCTCCATAACATGTGCCCTTAGCTCAGCTGGATAGAGCGTTTGACTACGAATCAAAAGGTCGGGAGTTCGAATCTCTCAGGGCACGCTTCTTTACTACAAAAGTGAAGATAATAATTTGTCGGGAAGTAGCTCAGCTTGGTAGAGTACTTGGCTTGGGACCAAGGGGTCGCAGGTTCGAATCCTGTCTTCCCGACCATGATTTGCCCACGTTTTACAGGTTTGCCGGGGTGGCGGAATGGGCAGACGCAACAGACTTAAAATCTGTCGGGAGTTTCTCCCGTACCGGTTCAAGTCCGGTCCTCGGCACCAGCATTTATTTTGATGCGGGTGTAGTTCAATGGTAGAACTCCAGCCTTCCAAGCTGGTCGCGTGGGTTCGATTCCCATCACCCGCTCCATACAGAAAGCAGAGAGCCAATAGGTTCTCTGTTTTTTTGCTTTTAGGAAAGCAGAACTATTTTTACTTGAGACAAAAGTATGAAGGCTTATCCAATAGCTGAATAGATAAGCCTTTGTTCAATACAGGTATAAATGTTTGTCGAAAGCTGTCTGACGTTTTCTATGGTAGCAACATATGTTTTCGTGTACAGTAAAACTAAGGTCGCTTACCGATGAAATAATTGGTAACGGATCTCTTGCCTTGCCTCCTGCGTTGTCAGGGGGCTTTTTTGCGTGATACAAAAGAGGGCGAACTAGCGAGGTTCCATTCGCGGGCCAACTTCCTGGGCATTTGCAATCGGCAGAGAAACGATAAAGCGTGTGCGTTTTTCATTGGAATCACAATGGATCGTGCCTTGATGCTTTTCAATAATATTTTTACAGATGGACAAGCCAATACCCGTCCCATTTTGTTTAGTCGTAAAGAATGGTTGGAAGAGATTTTCCACGATCTCGGGTGAAATCCTTTCGCCGTTGTTTTCCACACTCAAATAGAGCCAACCATCTGAAGAAGTGGAGATGACATGAATATACTTGTCTGTACGATTTTGCACGGCGTCAATGGCATTGTTTAAGAGATTGACGACAACTTGCTTCAAGCCTTCTTCATAACATGCGAGTAAGCAGGGGTGGATTTGTTTTTCAAAACGTATGTTTTCTCCCACGAGGCGAGGGGTAATTAGCATCTCTACTTCTTCAAGCAGTTCTACTACTTGAACGGTTTTAAAAATTTCATCGAGAATTGGTTTTTTGGAAAAGCTGAGGAATCCGGTCAGTTGCCGATGTAAATTCTCAAACTCATGCATGACGACTTGGATATACGTCTGAAGCTGGGCCTGTTCCTGTGTAGACTCGCCGATCAGCTTCAAGAACCCTTCAATGGCGCACAACGGATTGCGCAGCTCATGAGCCATATTAGCGGCAATTTTTCCGAGCATGGTCAGTTTGTCGTTATGCAAATAGGAGATCGTTTCTTCCTTCTGGACTAGCTCTTTATTTATCATTTGTTCAAAGTGATAAACAGCCCAGAATACACTTTCATCCATGGCCTTGCCCAGTTGGCTTTCCAAATAGTGCATTTCTTGTGAGGAGAGGGACCATCTCTGTAATTCCGGTTGGAGAACCCGCCAGAATACATTCCGGTACAATTGATATGTGCGCAAAATGGAGGAGAAGGGGAATTCCTGAGAACGAAGCCATTCTCCCATATCTAATGCCCAAGTCTGCATGTCATGATCTACATCCTCAACCAAATAGCGAGCCAAGAGCATTGTTCGTTTTTCTGCAAAATCGCGAGGAATGGTCACGGGAATTTCCATGCTGCGAACAATTTCTTGCAGCCATATTGTGGTGATGCTTGGTGTTAAGTCTAAAATCTTCCTTGAAACATCATAAAGGTTTAGCGTCACGGTCTCCACCATCTCTTATCCACCCCACTAAAATCGTAAGGGAAAATGCCTAATTTAGACAAGGTATAATTAGCCTGATTTCGCAATAAAATGTATTTTTTTCGGAAGTTTTTATCTACAAAATCCGCTGAAAACCGCCTTTTTTCGGAAAAATATTCAATCATGAGTCCGATTCCAGTCGCATAAAGTAGAATGGACGAACTTTATTGGACCAGGGAGGCAGGGATGGGCGAGTATTTTTGGCTGGGTCTTGTACACATCTTCATGATCGATCTGGTATTAAGCAGTGACAATGCTGTGGTCATAGGTATGGCCTGCCGCGGACTCCCTCAACAGGAGAGACGAAGGGCCATTTTATATGGAACATTGGGTGCAATCCTCCTGCGAATTGTTTTAACGGGAATGACTACCTGGATGCTGGATATTCCTCTCGTGAAGGCAATCGGGGGAATCTTATTGCTGTGGATCGCGTGTAAGCTGATGCTGGGTGAGAATGAAGAGCTCACAGACGTATCGCATAATCAGACAATTGGTCAGGCAGTCAGGACCATCATAGTAGCAGATTTTGTCATGAGTTTGGACAATGTTTTGGCAGTTGGTGGAGCAGCGCATGGCGATTTATGGTTAGTTTTGCTGGGGTTAGCGATGAGTATTCCGTTATTAATGTGGGGAAGTGTGTGGATCGCTCGCATGATGAATCGTTTTCCCAGTATGGTCATCATTGGCGGCGGAATTCTTACCTTTACAGCAGTGGAGATGTGTCTTGAGGATCCGTATGTCTGGAAGTGGGTGAATCCTTTGCTTCTCAACCATATGTGGTTGCCCGTATTTGCTGCCGTAGTGGTCATGTTTTGGGGGCGGATGAAAAGGACGTAAAAGGTGAAAAGGATAGTGCATTCTTGGGCATACTACAACAAAGGTCATGACCGTTTTGCGGAATGTAAGTGGTCACATCCAGCTGAATGAAAACATAGCGGGAAAGGAACTTTTTCGAAATGAATACAAGCCTCTTGATGCTATGGGGATACTGGGATGAAATCTATCAGCGCTGTACCCGACTTACCTATATTGAGAAAGGGAACAATATATTTCGGGTTGTTGTTTTACGCTATCGGGGAGAGCCACTCGTTACTACCGATAATTGCATCATTCATGACGGGGATTTGATCTTAAAGCTACATATACACAATTATTACTTTGCTACCCTGTGCAAAGGAGTGAAGGATGAGCTGCGCGTGGCTCTTCTTTTGCGAAGACATATCCTCCAATCATTGCCGAAGCTAGCCACATTCCTGGATTCGATGGAAAATAAAGATCAAATAAAAGGGATAGTGGGAACGACCATGCTACATAAAGGGATAACACCTTTGGGCTTCTCGATTTCTGATGTGCCTATGACCTGGTTTTTTCGATACAAGCGATGGTACTTGCGTCTCATGCTCAGAATCGTGCATCCCAATGGAAAGCGGCGATTGCAATCATGGAATTATGAAATGCCCCTAAAGCGTGTTTATATGTCCAAGGAATTTTTACTCAATCGATATGCTGACAGCAAGCAGCCTCTAGGAGAGTCCTACTAATGGCAAAGCGGTTTCTGTTAGTGACAGAGGAATGGGCAGGGAGTGGTCACCGGATGGCTGCCGAGGCTCTGCAAGAAGTTTTACTGGAAAAGGAGGGGGCACGATCAGCGCGAGTGGTGGGAGGACTGAAAACCGCCAGTCCAGGCTTACGTGTGCTCTCTCATTTTTTTTATCGCAGTATGTTGCGCTACGGTCAACCTGTGTGGCAGCGCATCTATGAACAGGAAGAAATGCTGGGTAGTGCATTGACCAAAGCATTGGGATGGTGGCTATCCGCTAGATTAACCAATCAACTGTTGCTAGAAGAGAAGCCGGATGTCGTTATCGCTACGCATGCGTACTGCTTGTCCGCATTGGCAGAAGCGAAGAGGAGGGTGCCCAAGCCTTTCCAGCTGGTTTGTGTACCCACGGACTTCCATATTAATCGATTTTGGGTTCATCCAGAAATTGATGCGTATATGGTGGGACACGAGCAAATTGCTCAAATTCTAATCGATCGCTATGGGATTTCCCCTGAAAAAATCCATGTTTATGGCATTCCAGTTCGGCCAGTTTTTACTACAGCGCTTCTTACCGATAAAGAGGCTTGGAAAAAACAGCTTGGACTTGTGCCAGATCAATTCACGGTACTGATTGGTGGGGGAGAAGGCGGTTATGGTGGAGTGGGACAGGTTGTACGAGAGTTGATGTTGGAAGAGCAACCATTGCAGATCGTAGTCGTCACAGGGAAGAATGCAAGCCTGTACAGAAGACTGGCGAATTTGCTTAGTACCAAGAGCAATGGCCATCGCTTTCTATTGAAAGGGTTTGAGCCGCAAATGTGGCAGTGGATTGGAGCGGCTGACGCCTATATAACGAAGCCAGGTGGCATTACGTGCGCGGAGTCACTTGCTCTTAAGACACCGCTGATTTTGTTCCACCCATTGCCCGGACAAGAAAAGCATAATTGTTCCTTTTTACTTAAGCAACAAGCAGCGATCTTGGCTGAAACACCGGCAGAAATCAAAGAAATCATCAGGTCATGGCGTCAGCCTGAAAAAAGAGATGCTTTTGCAGGAAATTTGGACAAGCTGGGTAGACCAGACGCGGTTTACCAAATTGCCCACACCCTTCTTCAATTAACAGACTAAAATTGGAAGAAAAAAAGGGCGCATGAACAAGCAAAACTTCACACATATTAAACTTACCAACGACGAGGAGGTGATATAGATGGCTAACAACAACAGATCCAGTAACAATCTGGTGGTTCCTCAAGCAAACCAAGCTCTGGACCAACTGAAATACGAAATCGCATCCGAATTCGGTGTTCAGCTTGGACCAGACACTACTTCCCGTCAAAACGGTTCAGTTGGAGGAGAGATTACTAAACGTCTTGTCTCCTTTGCTGAGCAACAATTGGCTGGACGTGGCTAATCTCATAAGCTGGATGAAGGGAGGCACCTATGGTGTCTCTCTTTTTATTTTCCAAGAAGAGGGAAATTATTGACAGATGAAGATGGGCAGATCGCCGCATAAATAATGGGTGGAGGCGGATTCTATATGTGTTAGGAGGTGAGTGGATATGACAGTAGGAGCACAAGTGAAGCAAACGCTTGCCAGCTTGAAAGGCGCACAAGCAGATTTTGAAACGTTTGCTCTGAGCACGCAAAACAAGAAAGCGAAGCAACTGTATTCGCAAGCAGCAGAGCAAACGCAATCCATCGTAGATAACCTCCAGCAGCGTGTAACGGAGCTGGAAAAGGAAGAACCGCAGTTTAAGGGATTCTAGGAAGTGTTGGGAAAGGGAGAGGGACTTCCTCTCTCTTGGTTTTACTCTCTATAAAAATCACCTCAGGTGATGGAGGTGGCTTATGCCTGATTGGTTAATAATCCTTTTGCGCTCAATAGGCGCTGTTGCTTACTTATTTCTATTGACAAAAATCATTGGAAAAAGGCAAATCAAGCAACTTACATATATCGAATATATCGTCGGTATCAGCATCGGTTCGATTGCGGCCTTTATGGCAACCGAAATGGATGGGCCGGTCTACCATAGTTTAATTGGCATGGGGGTATTTGCGCTTTTTCCTTATTTAATGGAATGGCTTTCCCTCAAGAGCAAGTTTCTCCGCGATCTATTTGAAGGGAAATCAACGGTTCTCATCAAGGAAGGCAAGATTTTGGAAGACAATCTGAAAAAGGAACGTTTGACCGCGGAAGACTTGATGGAACAATTACGAATTAAAAACGTGTTCCGAGTAGCCGATGTGGAGTTTGCATTAATGGAAACAAGCGGGGAAGTTAGTGTCCTCTTAAAATCAGAGAGTCAGCCGGTAACGCCCAAACACCTTGAATTGACAGTGGCTCCTTCGGAAGAGAATCAAGTGGTCATTATGGATGGGATGATCATGGACGAGCCGCTAGCAACAGCAGGTCTAAATCGCAGATGGGTTCGCACGGAGCTGCAAAAAGCGGGAGTGGCTTTGGAAAATGTTTTCCTCGGCCAAGTAGACAAAGGGGGAGACCTCTATCTCGACCTCTATGACGATAAACTGATGGTTCCTGGGGCCCAAGCGATGAAGCTGGCTTTTGCTACATTGAAAAAATGTCAGGCGGATTTGGAGCTGTATGCACTCAATACAAAAAATGAACAAATGAAGCGTACCTATCAAACCGATTCGCAACAGCTCCAACAGATTATCGATCAAGTAAAACCGTTCATGATACGGTAAAAAGGAGTGAGTGAGACATGGCAGACCAAAAAAAGAAAAAGCTGACCCCCGTCCAGCAAGAATATCAGCAATTGGCAAAGACGCACGAGCCACCGCGACCGCTATTGCGCAATTTTACCCGGGCATTCTTAGTGGGTGGCGGCATTTGTATGATCGGGCAAGGGATACAAGAAATGTTCATTCACTACTTCGATTTTACGGAGAAAACCGCTGGGAATCCTACAGTAGCTGTCTTGATCCTTCTTTCTGCTCTGTTGACCGGTCTAGGACTATATGACCGGATTGCCCAATGGGCTGGGGCAGGCACGAGTGTGCCAGTTACAGGTTTTGCCAACTCGATAGCATCTGCAGCCATCGAGCACCGCAGCGAAGGATTTGTGCTGGGGGTCGGCGGTAACATGTTTAAGCTCGCGGGGTCAGTGATTGTGTTTGGAGTGGCGGCGGCATTTGTCATTGGCTTGATCAAAACGTTGTTTACGATGGGAGGCTGACGGATGCGCCAAGGTCATCAGTCTTGGGTCTTTCCTTTAAAACCTGTCATTCTCGGGCACGCTGCGATTGGTGGGCCTTTTGAGGCTAAGGGACCGTTAGCCGAAGACTTTGATATCCTGCACGGTGACTTGATGATTGGACAAGACAGCTGGGAAAAAGCGGAGAAAGTCCTGCTGGAAGAAGCGTGCTCGAAAGCGGTGGAGAAAGCGGGTCTCACAAAAGAGCAAATAAACTTTATGCTTGCCGGGGATTTAATGAACCAGATCATATCTGCGAGCTTTTCGGCCCGGACGCTTTCGATCCCGTTCCTGGGGATTTTCGGTGCGTGCTCAACAGCGATGGAAGGCTTGGCCCTGGCTGCTCTCATGGTGAATAGTCAAGCTGCTGATTACGTCTTGGCTGCTACTTCCAGTCACAATGGAGCTGCGGAAAAGCAATATCGTTATCCAACAGAGTACGGCTCCCAGAAGCCCCCTACGGCACAATGGACAGTGACGGGAGCAGGGGCTGCTGTTGTAGCCAGTCAAGGTAAGGGGCTGCGGATTGCGGGAGCTACCATCGGGCATGTAGTCGATATGGGATTGACAGACCCATTCAATATGGGAGCAGCGATGGCACCAGCCGCATTATCCACGATTGAGTCGCATTTCCGTGACTTTCAGCTCCCTCACGATCATTATGATTTGATCGTAACAGGCGATTTAGGACGAACGGGCCATGCCATTTTATCTGAGCTGTTACCCAAGCATCACATGCATATCCCACTAGAGCGTTATGTCGATTGCGGGAAACTCATTTATGGAGAAAATCCGAATGTATGGTCGGGGGGGAGCGGATGTGGCTGTATCGCTACAGTGACCTACGGGCATCTACTACGGCGGATGAAGCAAGGAGAATGGAAGCGGATCTTGCTGGTTGCGACGGGAGCCCTCTTATCTCCATTGACCTTCCAGCAGGGAGAAAGCATTCCTTGCATCGCGCATGCCGTGGCTGTTGAGTCGGAGCAACTTGGAGAGTGATACCATGATGTTTTTGTGGGCGTTTCTCGTAGGAGGAACGATTTGCTTAATCGGTCAATTTCTCATGGATGTCGTCAAGCTCACACCTGCCCATACGATGTCCTCTCTTGTTGTCACGGGGGCAATATTAGACGGATTCGGTCTATACGAGCCACTGGTTAATTTTGCTGGAGCAGGAGCGACAGTACCTATCACGAGCTTTGGAAATGCACTCGTGCACGGGGCAATGGCGGAAGCAGAGAAGCATGGAGTCATTGGCATCATTACCGGCATTTTTGAAGTGACGAGTGCGGGTATTTCGGCTGCCATCGTCTTCGGATTTATCATGGCAGTCATGTTCCGACCTAAAGGATAAAGGCAGGTACATGTTACCACTTGTGCCAAAATAATTGAATTGAACCTACTTTCGCCAACTTGTAGAATGGGTTGGGTAAAGGAGGGTACAATTTATGTGGTGGAGCAAGAAAGTAGTAACAACCTTGCTTGCTGCCTTTATGGCTGTAGCGTTTATTTTCCCGGCCGACTCCCTGGCAGCTACACAGATTCAGCGTGGTAGTGTGAACGGGGATGTATGGGATTTGCAGTATCGCTTGCAGATACTGGGTTACTACGATGACAAATTGGATGGCATTTACGGAGCGAATACAACAAAGGCCGTCAGACAGTTTCAAAAAGCATACGGATTACAGATCGACGGTATCACTGGTCCAAATACATGGCGCGTTCTCAAGAAAGTGTCGGTAAATAAAGCGGAAATGCAGATGCTGGCGCAGCTGGTTTATTCGGAAGCACGCGGAGAACCTTATGAGGGCCAAGTAGCAGTAGCTGCGGTCGCGTTGAACCGTGTTCAGTCCAAAAACTTCCCCGATACGCTTGCGGGTGTCATCTTTGAGCCATTAGCGTTTACCGCTGTAGATGATGGACAATTCTGGATGACTCCTAACAAGACTGCTTACCAGGCAGCTTGGGATGCCGTGCGAGGATGGGACCCAAGCAACCATTCTCTTTACTACTTTAACCCTGTTACAGCGACCTCTGATTGGATTTGGTCCCGTACACAAGTGAAGAAGATCGGCAAACACATTTTTGCCGTGTAACCATTGTTCATGCAGCCCTCGAAACAGTCTTTGTTATGATGCTGTTTGAGGGCTTTCCTTTTAATTGGAAACTATTGTTCATTGTTTTTGCAAAATAGTTCGATAAAATGATACGAAAGGATTCGCATATTTCCCTATGGAGGTTGATGATGAAGAAACGGATGATCCTTGCCTCGCTGGTAGCCTTTATGCTCATAGGTACACCAGTTGTCGAGGCAGAAACAACTCACATGAACGAAACACCTTATGTAGACATTAGTGGCCATTGGGCAGAACAACAAATCAATCAACTATACATAGCCAACGTAATTGGTCAAAACGAATATTTTCGACCTGATGACAACGTGACATTGGGTGAACTGCTTACGATGTTTGTGAATGCCAAAGGAATTGAACCTCTTGGTAACAAGCAATCATCCTTTGCGGACGTACCGGCAAAGAGCTGGCTGTCGTCCTATGCCGAAACGGCCTATCGATTGGGAATCGTCCATGGGCAAAAGCAGGGGAATTACCTGTACTTACATCCGGATGCTCCCGTAAAAAGAGCAGAGCTCGCCTCTATTCTGGTAAGAACGATGGGGGACAGCGGAGTAGTCAATAACTTGAAGTGGTCTACGACGATCCAGACATTGAACCAATACGCGGATGGAAGCAATGTAAACGAGAAAGAGCAACGCCCACTCGTTTACGCCATGCAAAACGGGTTAATGAGTGCTTATGAGGACGGTACATTAAAACCGAACAAGTATATGACGAGAGCCGAAGCAGCCACATACGCAGCCCTTGACTTGCTTCCGAATAAGCCGAGAACGACAAAAGCCCTCGCAAACGGAACACCCTTTCGCCAAGAAATAACGGTACAGACGACTGCCTACAGCTACACGAACGACAAGATCCTGTCGTATCTGGAGTATCCACTGCGCGAAGGTGTTGTAGCGGTTGATCCAAATGTCATCCCGCTAGGTAAACACTTGTACATCGATGGCTACGGCTATGCAGTGGCAGCTGATATCGGTGGTGCGGTAAAACAACGCCATGTGGATCTGTATCTTCCGACATTGAACGAAGCTGAAAATCATGGCTTGCAAAAAGGGGTCAAAGTATACGTGCTTGATTAATAAAAATGCTGAACATATTTCCTGCTCTTTCCACTCATACTAACGTGGAAGGGGTGGGATTTTTTCATGGTATGGGTGTTGTTAGGATTACTTGGTTTATTTGTCCTACTAGTGATCACGCCAATAAAATTGACGTGTTTTTACAGTCGCGAGGGCGAAGATGATCAATTGGAAATTACGATAGCAGCTTGGGGTATCATTCGCAGGAAATACGAAATACCCATTCTCCTTTTGAAAATGACAGAAGCTGGGCCTGAGCTTGTCGCAAAGGTGGAAACAATCCAGCATGGAAGCAAGCTTCGGGAAAAGGTCAAAGATTTTACGCGCAGGCAAGTGAAAAAATGGTACCGGAATTATCGGGATGTGCTGGAAAGAGTTCGTGACTTGCTGCCTTTGCTAAAAGACCTGTTCAAACAAGTTCGTTGTACGAAATTAGAATGGCATACGTTGTTAGGCACAGGTCAGGCGGCTGAAACAGGGGCGCTGACAGGACTGATCTGGGGTGTGAAAAGCCTGATTGTAGGAATCCTCTCCCACTCCATCTCCTTACAGACGATGCCAGCCATGAGTGTACAGCCTGTCTGGAACCAAGCACTTCTACATACGAAAGTTCAAGCGGTGTTGCATTTTTATTTGGGGCAGTTCGTTTTCTACGCGTTGAAAGTTTTTCTGCGGATTCGAAAAAGTAAGCAGCGAAAATGGCAAGCTGCACCGACGCGTGCCTAAAAATAAATGTGGTACCAAACATATTTATTCCTTTGTACAGGGTACATGCTCCGGATTTGTTGGGGGAATGATAAAACATGAAACAGATAGGAAGGAGGAGCGACAAATATGGCAGACCACCCGATTCAAGGCCTCATGAGAACAGCGATGGAAAATCTCAAGCAAATGGTGGACGTGAATACAATCATTGGTGATCCTGTTGAGACACCTGATGGTAGTGTCATTCTTCCGATCTCCAAGGTAGGATTTGGTTTCGCGGCCGGGGGTAGTGAGTTCCAATACGATCACCATCATAATGGGCACCAACACACTCAACAGCATGAACATACTGGTAACCCATTTGGTGGGGGGAGTGGGGGCGGTGTTTCCATCACACCTGTAGCCTTCTTGGTCGTTGGCAAACAAGGAATTCGTTCGATTCCGCTTGAAAATACGACCCATCTCTACGACCGGATTTTGGATTCTGTTCCGCAAATCGTGGATAAGGTTCAGGGGATGTTTACCAAATCGGATGATACTCCTGTTTATTCCAATACGACGATTATTGCCGGAGCAGAAGAACAAGATTTGGAAGACCTTATGGATCGAAAGTAAAACAAACACAAAACAGGTATGCTCCATAAGGGCATACCTGTTTTTTCAGTAAGAGGCGTATGGCATTACCAGCGTTCGTTTACATACAAGCCTGTCTTCGCAGCATGTTGATAATGAAGGCTAGAGCTGGATGAGGCGATATAAGGATGGAGGGCCATCGCTTCTTCGTAGTAACGTGAAAAGGAGCCAAGGGGCTTACTTTGCAATCCCAATGTACTTGCTCTAAATGCTTGGGCTACACGCTCCATTGTATTTGTATAGTCCACATAGCTGGTCTGTACGGCCTCCAACCATTTCTCATCGTCCATTTCCAATTGTCCGTCTGGTAACAGCTTGATTCCAAACGTTTGGAGTTTTTCCTCTTCGTCTTTTGCCACTTGAGCGAATGCATCCAGCTTTTGCGTCGTCAATGTATTTGCTTTTTCGGCAAGCAACAGCTGCAGACGATTGTATTTACTTACTAGCGAGTGTGTGCGCTCCTGTAATCGCTCAATGTCAGTTCCAGCCTCGTCATCTTTTCCCGCAGTAATAAATTCGCGAGCACTCTTCTCCAAATCTGAGGAAAACCGGTACAGACGCGATAAGGAATCAGACAGCTCCGTTGTCCATTGCTGCTGGCGAGTGTAATACGGCTGCAAATTAAAACTGAGAATCGGATTCACTGGCGTGCTTAATTTTGCCTGAAGCATATGGGAATGATAGCGGCCTACCCGCTGCGTAAATGGAACATGGCTGACTCGATTCGTTTTCATGTCGGTCACCTCCTCACAAGCTAACGGAATGAATCCCCAGGGACAATTTACTATCTCCTATTATAGACGATGCCTACTCCATTTCAATGAGCAGATCGCCAGTTTGAATGGCTTCGCCTGCTTTTACATAGACGGCTTTAATTTTTCCGTCGAGTGGGGCCTGAATCGTCGTCTCCATTTTCATCGCTTCACTCACCAAAAGATGCTCGCCTTTACGCACCTTGTCACCTTCTGCTACAAGCACCTTAAGCACTTTTCCTGGCATAGAGGCACCGAGGTGGGCAGGGTTTTGCGCTTCTGCTTTTCGGCGGATCAGTTCAGAGACTTTTGCGGATTGGTCACGGATGAAGATTTCACGTGGCTGTCCGTTCAATTCAAAATAAATGATGCGACGGCCATCTGGATGAAGCTCTCCGACTGCGACCAGCTTGATAATCAGTGT
The DNA here is from genome assembly GCF_055685845.1 of Brevibacillus schisleri. Taxonomy (NCBI): domain Bacteria; kingdom Bacillati; phylum Bacillota; class Bacilli; order Caryophanales; family Paenibacillaceae; genus Brevibacillus; species Brevibacillus schisleri. The sequence goes on along the minus strand of NZ_JBVNDM010000001.1, from coordinate 4,665,182 downwards.
TTTACCGCGCTCGATCGTAATGGCAGTTTCTTCACCTGGACGCAATCCGTAGAAAAACGTTCCTGTATCCAAAACAGACAGGTCGCCGTATTCCTTCAGGCGTTGTTCAAATTGCAAATAAACCTGCGGATACATGATATAGGACAGGACGTCTAAATGACTAGGCTCACGTCCGATTTTGGCTTCCAGCTCAGCAGCCACTTGCGTAAAGTCAATGGGTGCGAGCAATTCGCCAGGACGTGCAGTAAAGGCATCGCGACCTTTTAGCACGAGTTCCTGTAACTCCTTCGGGAATCCGCCTGGCGGTTGGCCAAGATACCCTTGGAAAAATTGAATGACGGAATCGGGAAAGTCGAGGCGTGTTCCTTTCTCCCAAATGTTTTCTTCATTCAAGTTGTTTTGGACCATGAACAGCGCCATATCCCCGACGACCTTGGAAGAAGGGGTCACTTTTACAATGTCACCACACATTTGATTGACCACAGCATACATCTGCTTCACTTCGTCCCAACGACCTTCCAGACCAACCGCTTTGGCTTGCTGCTCCAGATTGGTGTATTGTCCGCCTGGCATTTCGTGAACGTAGACCTCCGTGTTGCTCGCTTTCATGCCGCTTTCAAAGCCTTGGTAGTACGGACGTACATCCTCCCAGTAATCAGACAGCTTGTTGAACGATTCAAGAGATAAGCCCGTCTCACGCTCCGTATGGGCAAGGGTTGCGATCAACCCGTTCAAGCTTGGCTGAGAAGTGAGTCCAGACATGGAGCTGACGCAAGCATCGACGATATCCACGCCTGCTTCGATCGCTTTCAGAAGCATGGCTCCAGCGTTGCCAGACGTATCGTGCGTGTGCAGATGGATCGGAATGCTGATTTCTTGTTTTAAAGCAGAGACGAGCGAATAAGCAGCATACGGCTTCAGAAGACCTGCCATATCCTTGATCGCGAGAATATGGGCACCTGCTTTTTCCAATTCTTTTGCCAGATTGACATAGTAGGCCAAGCTGTACTTGGTCTTGGTCGGGTCGAGAATATCTCCGGTGTAGCAAATCGCTGCTTCGGCTACCTTGCCAGATTCACGAACGGCTTCAATGGCTGTTTGCATCCCAGGAAGCCAGTTCAGGCTGTCAAAGATCCGGAAGACATCAATGCCATTTTCGGCAGATGCTTTGACGAAGGAGTGAATCACATTATCCGGGTAGTTGGTGTAGCCTACGCCATTTGCTCCGCGCAAGAGCATTTGGAACAGGACATTCGGTATGCGCTGGCGGAGAATTTGTAGCCGCTCCCAGGGAGATTCCTGCAAAAAGCGCATGGTTGTGTCAAAAGTGGCACCGCCCCACATCTCCAGCGAGAAAAGGCCAGAACCGAGCTTGCCTGTCGCCTCTGCAATGGAGGCGAGATCGTAGGTGCGCACACGCGTAGCAAACAAAGACTGGTGGGCATCGCGGAATGTCGTGTCTGTGACGAGCACCTGTTTCTGCGCCTGAATCCAGCGTACCAGACCGTCGGCACCTTCTTTGTCCAGAATTTGCTTCGTGCCGTCCGGATATGGCTGGGTAAATGGTGTCCGCGGGATGCGAGGCGAGTCGAAGTGCGGCTTTTTCTCCGATTTCTGGAGACCGGGATATCCGTTGACAATCGTATCTCCGATATAAGATAGTAATTTGGTACCACGGTCTTGACTGCCAGGGAAGATGAATAGCTCAGGTTTGGTGTCAATAAACGACGTATCGTAGTTACCGCTCAAAAAATCAGGATGTGTCACGACATTTTCCAAAAACGGCAGGTTCGTTTTCACACCACGAATCCGGAACTCACGCAAAGTTCGCAGCATTTTGCGAGCCGCTTGATCGAAGCTCGTGCCGTACGTGGAGATTTTGACCAGTAGCGAGTCATAGAACGGTGTAATGATCGCGCCTGGATAACCATTGCCTCCATCCAGCCTTACGCCGAAGCCTCCACCGGAACGCCAGGCGGACAAGCGACCGGCATCTGGCAGGAAGTTGTTTTCAGCGTCTTCTGTCGTGACGCGGCATTGGATGGCAAAACCACTCATCTGGATATCACTCTGGGATCGGATGCCAATCTCCTCATCGGAGAGGGAATGGCCCTCGGCAACGCGAATCTGCGACTGAACAATGTCGATTCCAGTGATGAGCTCCGTGATGGTATGCTCTACCTGAATGCGTGGGTTGACTTCTATAAAATAAAAACGCTTGTCCGGCGTTAACAAAAACTCGACAGTCCCTGCGTTCGAATAACCGGCTTTTTTCATGAGAGTGAGAGCAGCCTGGCAAATATCTTCACGCAGCTTGTCATCCAACGATAGGCTCGGTGCTACTTCGACCACTTTTTGATGGCGCCGTTGAACAGAGCAATCGCGCTCATACAGATGGACGATGTTTCCGTGATTGTCACCGAGAATTTGGACCTCGATGTGTTTGGGCTGTTCCAAGTATCGTTCCAAATACACCTTGGCATTGCCGAAGGAAGAGCGGGCCTCGGAACGGGCACGATCTAACGAATCTTGCAACTCCTCCTGACTGCGGACGATACGCATGCCACGGCCTCCGCCGCCAGATACGCCTTTAATAATGATGGGGTAGCCGTATTCTTTGGCAAAGAGAAGTGCCTCTTGGAGTGTTTCGATTGGCTCCGGAGTGCCTGGAATCACGGGGATTCCCGCTTCAATCGCAAGACGACGGGCTTCTACCTTGTCTCCGAATTTGTCGATCAGCTCAGAGGATGGTCCAATGAAAATAATGCCTTCCTCTTGGCAACGCTTTGCAAAATCAGCATTTTCAGCAAGAAATCCGTAGCCCGGGTGAATGGCATCGATGTCGTTGCGCTTGGCAATTTCGATGATACTTTCGATATCGAGGTAAGCCTCGATAGGCCCTTTTCCCGCTCCGACCAAGTAAGACTCGTCAGCCTTGAAGCGATGGATAGAAACGTTGTCCTGCTCAGAGTAGACGGCTACCGTACGTATGCCGAGCTCCGTTGCTGCACGAAAGATCCGAATGGCGATCTCACCGCGGTTTGCTACCAGTAGGCGATTGATTTTTCTCTTTTTCATTATTCTCTCCCCCTAACGTCTCGGAAAAAAAGACGTATGTAAAATTATATATAGAACAAATATACAAAATTTTCTCGACGCAAGACACACTTTTTTCGATCACAGGAGGATGGATGAAGGTGAACAATGTAAACGACAAGTTGCCTGTATTTGTGTACGGCACGCTTTTAGCGGGCTTTGGGAATCATAGGAATTACGTGAAACCGTATAAGCATGAGGCAACACCTGCGACGATTCAGGGTGAGATTTATCATTTGCCGGCAGGCTATCCGGGATTGCTGAAAGGAGAGCAGGAGGTCGTGGGGGAGATCGTCATGTTTGCCCCTGACGTGTACGAGCAAGCACTAGCAGGACTGGACGAGCTGGAGACGTACTATGGCGAGGGTGATTCGCGCAATGAATACGAACGGATCATCGTGCCAGCGACTATGGAAGGAACAGGTCAGGTCGTAAACGTCTATGTTTATCGTTATTTGGATCAAAACCTGGTCAAGCAAACAGGGGTGCACATTCCGCATGGGAATTGGCGACGCTACATGCAGGAGCTGACGAATAGCCAGTGCTAGTTTTGCCAAAACTGGTAGGGAAAAGGAGGGAGCCCTGCCATGGAATTACTCCATTGTGAACCTGCACAAATCTGGCGTTACCTGATTCCGCAAAATTACTGGATGTTTTCCGACGAAGTTCCCGAAGATGAACTGATCTTTCATTATCGTGACCATATTTATTTTGTAAACAATGACGGTTCAGTTTTGGCCATGCCACAGCCTGCTTGCTTCGAAACGCTGGATATGGGGACCTTGCTGGAGTATTTGGCAACATCGGAAGACACCTTTGATTTTGACGATGAAGGGGAATTCGATTACGGCCATGTCTTAAAGCGTATGGGGTATATCGTGCCAGTCAGGGACAAGCGGGAAAAAGCCACGTATCAAATTGAGATTATCAATACGGCATTGCCGAAAGCACATGGAACACGGTACGAAATGAAGCAGGTTACCTTCACTTTTGCACTCTATCACGCGCTGATGCGCTGTCATGAGCTAAATGCGAAAACGGATTGGGAGTATGAGCATGAAGTGAAGCGAATCGCCGTGGTACAAGCCAAGCGAAATGGAAAAGTGCAAGTGAATCTGTAATTTCTACTATTGGCATAGTGAAAAAAAGTGAATGATAGGGTATGATAATTGAGGTACATACTGAAAGATTTGGTGAGGAGGAAGAAATCATGACAACTGCTGTTGAGCGTCAAGGCGCATTTGTATTCAAAGGCGGTCCTGTAACACTGCTCGGTCCTGAAATCAAAGTAGGAGATACTGCTCCTAACTTTACTGTAGTAGGTGGCGATCTGTCCCCTGTAACTTTGGAAGACTCCAAGGGCACTGTTCGCATCATCTCCGTAATCCCTTCTATTGACACTGGCGTGTGCGATGCACAAACTCGTCGTTTCAACGAAGAGGCTGCGAAATTGGAAGGCGTTACTGTGCTGACTGTTTCCGTTGACCTGCCATTCGCGCAAAACCGCTGGTGCGGTGCTGCTGGTATCGACAAGGTGAAAACAGTATCTGACCACAAAGACCTGAGCTTCGGTACAGCTTATGGCGTAGCGATCAAAGAATTCCGTCTCTTGTCTCGCGCTGTATTCGTAATCGATGCAAACGACAAGGTTGTACACGCTGAGTATGTGGCTGCTGCTGGTGAGCATCCAAACTACGAAGCGGCGATTGCTGCTGCACAAGCTGCGAAGTAAGCATTTTTCATAAGGAAGCTCCCTTTTTGTCCAAGTGACGAAAAGGGGGCTTTTTTTATTTGCAGCAAGTGGAAAAATAATCTTGACGGCTTTAGTAACCAGCGGTTATATTATAACCAACGGTTACTAACCAATGGTTATAAAGTTTTTCGAAAAGTAAGGAGCTGAATATCACGCATGGCAAGCAAACAAGAAATACGCTCAGAAGAAACGAAACGGGCGATTTTGACGGCGGCAGCAGACCTTTTCGCTACCCGAGGCTTTGATACGGTATCCATCAGAGAAATCGCCAAAGCAGCCGGCTGTTCTCATACAACCCTCTATATTTATTTCAAGGACAAAGAAGCACTGCTTCATCATCTGTCCAAGGAACCTTTGCAAGGCTTGACTCTACAAATGGAAGAAATACTGTCCAAACAGGGAAGAGCACCGGAAGAGAATCTGCGTGAAATCAGCAGTCAGTTCATCCACTTTTGCCTGCGCAATCGAACGATGTATACCTTGTTCTTCATGATCAAAGCCACTCGGATCGATGTAGCGGAACCGGATAAAGAATTGCAAACGCTACGTAATCAATTGTTTGGTTTGTTGAGGCAGGCTGTAAGAAGATGCTTGCCAAATGACATAGAGGAAGAAAAAGCGCTTGCTCATGCACGGATTTACTTCTACACGCTGCATGGCATTGTCGGTACGTATACACATTCCGAAGAACCATTGGACAGCTTGATGGAAAGGCTAGCGTCTACATTCGCACTATCCGTAGATGTTTTTCTGGCAGGAAGTCAAAAAATAATGAACAGGGAGTGACGAGAGAATGATTAGAGTAGAGCAAATCTCAGCGAACATTTGGTGTATCAAAGCGTGGTTGTTGATTCCTTTGCGGGTCTGGATTGTCAGGGAGGAGGATGGTGTTACGCTGATCGATGCGGGAATGCCATTTATGACGAAACGGATTCTAACTTTTATCAAGCAGTTGAATGCAGGACCACTCAAACGAATTTTGCTGACGCATGGTCATTCGGATCATGTAGGAGCCGTAAAAAAAATCCTGGAGGCAGAATCCGTACCAGTCTATGCCCATCGAATCGAGATTCCGTATATGGAAGGAAAAGAGCTGTATCCGCGTCGTAAAAAGCTGGAAGTAAACGTTCAGCCTGGTTTGGCTCAGCCTTTGCCAGAGGATGCCGAAGGGAATGTAGCTCCAATTGGTGGACTGCAACCTTATTTGACACCTGGTCATTCTCCGGGGCATGTGGTGTATTATCACGAACAGGATGGAGTGCTTTTGGCTGGAGATTTGTTTACTTCCAAACAAGGCAGATTGCATCGTCCCATGCCGATGTTTACGGCGGATATGGCGCAAGCACTTAAAAGCAGTTTGATCGTCCGCCAATTGCGTCCACGCCATTTGGAAGTATGCCATGGTAAACCGATTGAGAATCCGGCAGAACAGCTCGATGAGTATTTAAAAGAGGTCTCTACTTCTTTTTCGATTCCAACGAGTGTTTGGCGATCATAGGGCAATGATTGACTGAGTCAAGTCGGATGAAACGAATCTCCTTTTTCTCGCGTCATAGGTTTGAGGTGATTGGATGAAAAAGGTAGGATTACTTGGTCAACTAATTCTGATAGCGACACTGTTACTGACGGGGTGTGGGAACGGATCGTCGGCGCAAGGGGCGGAACCACCACAGCCAGTCATTGAATGGAGCGGAAAAACAGCTGCGACGGTGCCCGCATCTTCCTGCTGGAGCTATCATAGCGAGTCGGTCTGCAAGGATACGGCAGCACCCCCGGAACTCATCGCAGAGCATAAGCCTGCACCCCTGCAAGTAAAGCCCGGGGCGACGGTAACCATCACTTTTGCCCAGCAGCCAACTGCAAATACGCTCAAGGTAACACAGTGGAACGGTATAAATGAAGTTGAGCAAGCAGTGGAAAACGGCAATCAGTGGAAGGCACCCGAACATCCGGGCTGGTATTTGTTCGATGTTCGCGGTCAGTGGACGCAAGGCGATGCAGGTCATGCATTTGTTATCGAAGTGAAAGACAACATCCGATAGACACACCGGACGGTTATGGCCAAACAGCCATGATCGTTTTTTGCTATACTGAGGAGGAGGGAAGACTTAAAGGAGAGACAACATGCTAGAAGAATTAATTAGCTTCACGGTTGATGAGGCAGATGCAGGACAAGCCGTGCGAGAAGTCCTGCAAAAGCGGTATGGTGTATCGCGGCGTTTGCTCATTCGTGCCAAGTTTAAAGGCTCCATTACACGGAATGGCGTTCTCGTATTTGTAAACGAAAAATTGCAAGCCGGTGATAAAATAGCAGTCATGGTTGAAGAAGAAGCAGAAGAGACTGTTGCTCCAGAGGACATGCCGCTCTCCATTCGTTACGAGGACGAAGATTTGATGGTCATCGCAAAGCCAGCGGGATTGGTCGTTCATCCGACAGGAAATCATCCCAGTGGTACTTTGGCAAACGGGATGATCGCTTATTGGAAAAAGCGTGGCGAGAACAGAAAGTTCCGGGCGGTGAACCGTTTGGATAAGGATACATCGGGCTTGATGATCGTAGCGAAAAATCAATGGGCGCATGAACAATTCAGCCGCATGCAGCAGATCAGGACGTTGCAGCGGACTTATCGGGCTATCGTCCAAGGAATCGTGGAGTCAGACGAAGGTACAATTAATGCGCCGATTGGCCTTGCGGAAAATTCGTTTATCACCAGACAGGTAAGGCCAGATGGGCAGACAGCTGTTACCCATTATCGTGTGCTTGCCCGAGGGGAAGGCATGAGTTTTGTCGAGGTGAAGCTAGAGACGGGGCGTACTCATCAGATTCGCGTACATATGAGCAGTGAAGGGCACCCACTTGCCGGAGATGATCTGTACGGAGGAGAACGGGAGCATATCGGCAGACAAGCTTTGCACGCATGGGGGCTATCCTTTGTCCACCCGCGTAGCGGTCTTGCGATGAGCTGGGAAGAGCCGCTGCCAAATGATATGGAGCAGCTAGCCCAGCAATTTTTTCCCGATTATCCGAGCAAGGAAATGATTTAAGCGAAGAATTTCGTCATTTCCCTCTGGAAAGCTGTAAGCGTTTTCGATATGATAGAAGAAATTCGTTACAAACTTTGGAAACACAACAGTGAATAGCTGGCTGTCTGCGGGGGAAAATCCCGAAAAGATTTTTTTCAGTAGCAGACTAGACCCAGCTTGCGCCTGATGCCTGTTTCGGATCGTTTTGACAAAGAGGGCTTCCCTTTTTATTTGTCATGCACCGGAATTGCTTTGGGGGTGAGCTGGGTTTTCTTATAATATCGGAAAGCATAAACCTCTTCGGGTTTCTTCCCGATATTACGTAAAACATTCCGCTATTACGGGGTCGCTCATCCTTGAGCAAGCATCGATATAGGTTTTCTTATTGCCCAAGAGAAGGAGAGGGTTTCATGAAGCTGGTTTCTTATCGAGAAAGGGAAAGGGATGCTTGGCGAGCGGGGCTCTTGCACGAAGGAAAAGTCAAAGATATTGCACATGCTTGTCCGGGGGCGCCGAGTACAGTGCTAGGTTTGCTCGAGGAGTGGGCGAATTGGTTACCCGTTCTCCAAACCGCACATGAGGCAGAGGATGGCTGGGATTTGGAGCAAGTCGAGCTAGGCTCGCCACTTCCACGTCCTTCCAGCTTTCGTGACTTTTACGCCTTCGAGGCCCATGTGATGACAGCGCGAGCCAAACGCGGACTTCCGATGGTTCCCGAATGGTATCACTTTCCCGTCTTTTATTTTTCGAATGCAGCAGCTTTTTCAGGGACGCAAGCGAATATTCGCAGACCCAAAGCAACCAAGTGGCTGGACTATGAGCTGGAAATTGCCTGCGTGATTGGAAAAGCAGGAGTAAACATCCCAGTAGAACGAGCGGAAGAGCACATCGCAGGATATTGTATCTTAAACGACTGGAGCGCCCGGGATATACAGCGGGAGGAGGTCAAGGTCGGCTTAGGACCTGCCAAGGGTAAAGACTTCGCAACGTCCATGGGACCGTGGCTGGTTACACCGGAGGAGCTAGCGGATGTACGCCTCACAGGCGAAAAGGGCAGCCGCTACGATCTAGAGATGGTGGCACGCATCAATGGTAGAGAGTATTCGAAAGGAAACTTCAAAGACATTCACTATACATTCGCTGAAATGATTGCCCGTGCCTCGGAGGATTGCTCCTTGTATCCCGGAGATGTTATTGGGTCGGGGACAGTAGGGACTGGCTGCATTTTGGAGCTGGGGACAGAGCAGTATGCTTGGCTTGCGCCAGGTGATGTAGTGGAGCTAGAGGTGGAACGCCTCGGTGTGCTTCGCAATACGATTTGTGAATAGGGATGAAAAAAGGAGGAAGGAACGTATGGCTTTTTATCATCGAATGGGGGAAGTTCCACAAAAGCGGCATACGACGTTTTACAAGCCGGATGGGGGACTGTACCGCGAGCAAGTAATGGGAACCAAAGGGTTTTCTGGGATTCAATCCATTCTGTATCACCACAATCCGCCTACCCAAGTGAGGGAGACGCGCAAATATGCAGACGTCCGTTTGGAATATGTGGAGCAGGTTGATTTAAAGCATCAGCATTTTAAAACATTTGATGTTCAGCCGGGTGGGGACCCGATTTTTGGACGTCGCTACATGCTGGGGAATAACGATGTCGTCATGGCAGTCTGCGCACCGACAGAGCCGATGGATTACTTTTATCGCAATGCGGATGGGGATGAAGTCGTTTTTGTCCATCAAGGCGAGGGAGAGCTGCAAACGATTTTCGGCACACTCACTTACAAGCCGGGTGACTATCTCGTCATTCCGATCGGCACGACCTATCGGATTGTACCTTCAGAACAGAGCCGTTTCCTCGTCATCGAATCCCAGAATGAGATCGTGCCACCAAAGCGTTATCGCAACGAGCACGGTCAATTGTTGGAACATTCACCGTTTTGCGAACGTGATATTCGTTTGCCAGAAAAATTGGAGACGCATGTGGAAAGCGGAGACTTCGAGGTGCGCGTCAAACGCCAATCCGTGGTCTACAGCTACTTCTTTGACTTCCATCCGTTTGATGTCGTGGGCTGGGACGGTTATTTGTATCCCTATGCACTGAGTGTTCATGATTTTGAACCAATTACCGGGCGCATTCACCAACCGCCACCTGTCCATCAAACTTTTGCTGGTCAAAACTTTGTCATCTGCTCGTTCGTTCCGCGGATGTACGACTATCATCCGCAAGCGATCCCTGCGCCTTACTACCACAGTAATGTAGAAAGTGACGAGGTGTTATACTACGTAGATGGTAATTTTATGAGCAGAAAAGGTATTTACGAGGGTTCGATCACCTTACATCCAATGGGGATTCCTCATGGACCGCATCCAGGCAAGGTAGAGGCAAGCATTGGGAAAAAAGAAACGCAGGAGCTAGCTGTCATGCTGGACACATTCAACCCGCTTCACGTTACAAAGCAAGCGTTGGAAATGGAAGATGAGGCATACATGTCAAGCTGGTTGCCACCGAAGGAATAGGAAGAGGTGCAAAAACGCAATGGAAATCGCTATTCACGAGATTGAACGGCAGGAGAAATACAAGCTTTTGATCGGATGTATCGTCCCGAGGCCGATCGCTTGGGTCACCTCGTTAGGGGAGGGAATGATCGTCAATGCCGCTCCTTTCAGCTATTTTAATGTCGCCAGCATTGAACCGATGATGGTTTCGGTTGCCGTCATGCGTAAGCCGGGAAGTGTCCCAAAAGATACGGCACGAAACATCATCCAAACGGGAGAATTCGTAGTCAATATGGTGGACGTACACAATGTAGATGCGGTCAATCAGACTTCTGCCGATTATCCGCCGGAGATCAGTGAAGTAGAGGCAGTGGGGCTGGAAGTCGCACCATCCGTTTGTGTCAAGGTGCCAAGACTGCGTGCATCCCGCATTCATTTTGAGTGCAAGCTGCATCAGATTGTGGAATTAGGTAGTCCGACGACTTCGGATTTGATTATCGGGGAAGTGGTGCATGTACATGTAGCGGATGAGCTGTATCATGCAGGACGGATTGATGCTACAGCATTTGCACCCGTTAGCAGATTAGCGGGCCATACGTATGCGACTCTGGGTGAACAGTTTGATCGTCCCCGCCCCGTTTATGAGCCACCTGTCAAATGATTGATCTCCGTCCAGCGACGGAGGACAAATCCCTCTACGGACCATTTTACCGGAATCGCCTATCGGGTATCCTGTAGATACAAGGCAAGCGGATACTGTAGAGAGGGTGGAAAGCAATGATGGAAAGACGACTATACCGTTCGCATCAGGATAAACGGTTATTTGGAGTTTGTGGTGGGATTGCGCAATTTTTGCGCATTGACTCTACGTTGGTACGTATAGGAGTTGTCGTTCTCACTGTTTTTACAGGAGTACCGATTTTGCTTTATTTGCTGATGGCGATGATCATGCCAAAAGAACCGCATTGGTCATACGCTTCTGACGGTTTCCCGATGCATGATGTGCCATATAGTGGACATGCACGCATGAACGATTTGGATCAGGAAATTGACCGTCTGGAGAAGCGTGCTTTGGTACAGGAAGTGTATCGTCTACGCGAAGAGTTGGGCAAATACAAAGGACTTTAAAGCAAATAAGAGACTTCCAGGGTATTACGCTCACGGGAAGTCTCTTTTCACTTTTACCTAATTTTGATCCCACAAAAAAATGGTCAGCAACTTCTGGAGATCGCTGCATAACATGTAAGGTGGAAAACCTACATAGGGAGGGAAAAGCAGTGTATCTCGGCGTGTTCGATTTGAATCAGCGTTTGGAGCAAACCCGCAAAATCCTGCGGGAAAAGCAACATCTGAAAAAACTGATTGAAGAAGACATCCATGACTTGGAACAAGACGTCAAAGAATTAGAAGCAATGACGTCGAAACAAGACAAGTATGCTACCAGCGCTCAGCGCTAAAACAGCTGTATGATCGAAAAAAAGAGGAAGTGGCAACTGCCAGAAGAGGGCAGGGAGCCACTTTTTTAATTGTGAAGCGCTTGGTCCAAAACTTTTTCTACGATGGCAGGAACCATGCGGATCGCTGCACTATCGGTTCCGTATGTCTGGCTATCCGCGTAAGTACCTTCCATCAACAAGATAAGCGTATAGGCCAGCTCGCATGGATGAGCAGCGCCAAGGGCTGTCGTGCGTTCCAAAAAAGCGTCGCGGATACGTTTCTGATGGGAGCAAACCAACTCGCGAACGGGATGAACCGGATCAGGAAACTCGACAGCTACATTGATAAAGCAACAGCCGCGAAATTGCTCGTTGGACGCGCGCGCAGCCAGGTCAGCAAAAAACTGAATGAGTTGCTCTCGTGGATGATTGGGATGTTTGGCGATGCTCTCTTCCCACTCTTGCCAAAAAACGTCTTGCTTGCGCTTCATGTAGGCGAGAATCAGGTCTGTTTTCGAGGAAAACTGCCGATAGACGCTCATCTTATTCATTCCAGCACGCTCGACAATAGCGTCTACACTGACGGCATGAATCCCTTCTTGATAAAACAATTCTTCAGCAGCGTTCAGGATGATCTCTTGTGCTTTTTCACGAGGAACACGAGGCCGCTTTGCTTCCGTCATATACTATCCCCCATTTAGGACTTCCAGACGTCGGCGACAATTTCAAAAGAGCGCACACGATCGGCATGGTGGTACATTTGGGTCGTAATCATGAGCTCATCTGCTCCTGTAGCATCGAGCAACTCTTGTAGTTTGCTTTTTACAGTGGCAGGGCTACCAATAATGGAGGAACGCAGCTGTGCTTGGACCGACAGTTTTTCGAATTCGCTCCATAGCTCATCCATATTGTCCACAGGTGGTTGGATTGGCTTGAGATCACCGCGGACGAGATTTAAGAATGCCTGGTAATGGGAGGTGGCTAGTCGATTCGCGAGCTCATCCGTATCGGCTGCCATCACGTTGACGCCAACCATGGCATATGGCTGATCCAGCACTTCCGATGGACGGAAACAATGCCGATACGTCTGTAAGGCAGGCAAGGTGAAGTTCGGTGAAAAATGCCCGGCAAAAGCAAACGGCAATCCGAGCATGCCTGCTAGTCGCGCTGAGAAATCGCTGGAGCCAAGCAACCAGATCGGGATGTTCAGACCTTCGCCAGGGATAGCGCGGATGGCAGATGCCGACTCGCTTGTTCGTGGACGAAGATATTCACGCAACTCCTCCAATAACTCCGGGAAATCCTCTCCACCAATCCGCAAATCGCGGCGCAGCGCACGTGCTGTTCGTTGGTCCGCCCCAGGTGCGCGTCCTAGACCTAAGTCGATCCGGCCTGGATAGAGGGACTCCAGTGTCCCGAATTGCTCGGCGATCACGAGTGGAGCATGGTTGGGCAGCATAATGCCGCCTGAACCTACACGGATTTTGCTGGTGCCGCCGGCAATGTAACCAATGAGAACGGAAGTAGCAGAGCTGGCTACGCTGGGCATTGCGTGGTGTTCGGCGAGCCAATAACGTGTAAAGCCCCATTTTTCAACCTGTTGCGCCAGATTGAGACTGTTTTTATACGATTCAGCAGCGGTGCTACCCTCCGTAATGGGTGCTAAATCGAGAACGGATAATGGAATCTCTCGAAGTGGCTTAGACGAGATTGTATCGGACATGGGTTGGAACCCTCCTTGTGCTTAGCGGTTGCTGGTCGGATAACTTTGTTACTGAGTAGTAACAAAACGTACTTGCATCATACGGAGCGGCAGAAGGGATGTCAACACTTGGATGTGCGACCAAGCACATTGGGAGAAAAAGAAAAAGCCCTGACAATGCAAGGGCTCTTCGTACTTCCTTATTGTTTTGTTAAGATAACAGGTCCATTCGCGGTGATAGCGAGGGTGTGCTCGTATTGAGCGGACAGCTTCCCATCGCGTGTACGTGCTGTCCAACCATCTTCATCGACCTTCGCATGATACGTCCCGATGTTCAGCATAGGCTCAATGGTAATAACCATGCCTTCTTTGAGGCGTTGTCCTCTGCCAGGAGGGCCAAAGTGAGGAACGAACGGCTCCTCATGCATTTCCTGACCGATACCATGTCCGGTAAAATCGCGCACGACGGAGTAGCCTTGTTCTTGCGCATACGTTTGGATGGCGTGGGAAATGTCACCGATCCGATTGCCTACGACAGCTTGCTCAATACCGAGATACAGCGATTTTTCAGTGACTTCCAGCAGTCTTTTCGCTTCCGGGGACACAGTTCCCACTTCATAAGACCAAGCGGAGTCAGCCAGCCAACCATTTTTTCGAACAACCATGTCGATTGTGACGATATCGCCATCACGCAGAGGCTCTTTTTTCGGGAAGCCATGGCAGATGACATCATTGACTGAACCACATGTGGCATAAGGATATCCATGAAACCCTTTTTGCTCAGGGGTCGCGCCATTTTTAGCCAAAAATTCTTCTACGAATTGATCAATCTCCCAGGTAGAAATGCCTGGACGAATCATCTTGGCAATCTCACGATGACAAGCAGCCAAAATCTTGCCTGCTGCATGCATGAGTTCAATTTCTTCAGGTGTCTTGAGGATAATCATCGACTCTCTCCTTCTCCTCGTTAGTCAAGAACTCTTTATAGTATATAGTGTAGTGCCGTTCTGCGCCAATTGCCACACTGAAAACGGCATGGTAGGATGAGGGAGAAATAATCAACCTTGGGGGTAGGTAGCGTGGACAAGTTTCAAGAACATCTGGCGAACTACCAGATTCATGTAAAAGAAGACGTGGAAAAACGTATTGCCTTTATTCGTGAGCAAATTGATGGAAATGGCCTCGGCGGTGCAGTCGTCGGTATTTCTGGTGGAATTGACAGTGCCGTTACAGCAGCGTTGTGTGTGCGTGCTTTAGGCTCTGAACGCGTCATTGGCGTTTGGTTGCCTGCATACTCGCAAACCGTTCATGAAACAGATTCCAAGCAACTTGCTGAAGTGATTGGAATGAATATGCACACGGTAGATGTAGGGGCAGCCTACGACGCTTTGGTTCCTGCTATCGAAGGTGTACTTGGGCTTGATGACAAAACAAAGGGAAATACGAAGGCTCGCTTGCGCATGACAGTGCTGTATGCCATCGCTAACCAAAAAGGATACTTGGTAGCGGATACGTGCAACCGCAGCGAGATTCATGTTGGTTATATGACAAAAGGCGGAGACGGTCTTGCTGACTTTAACCCAGTAGCTAGCCTGACGAAGCATGAGATGCGAATTCTTGCTGCTGAGCTCGGGGTGCCTGGAGAGATCATCACGAAGCCGCCTTCTGCTGATTTGTGGGAAGGGCAGACGGATGAACAGGAGATGGGCTTCACTTATGAGGATCTGGATCGTTTGCTGATTACAGGAGAAACTCGACCGGAAGCCAAAGAACGTATTGATTACCTGCATCGAATCTCTGAGCATAAGCGCAACATTATGCCAGGTATATAAAATATGGCAGAGACCTACAGGCTGTTTACAAGTTGTCTGTGGCAAACGACAAGTACGGTCGTCTCAACCGAGCAACGTATTTACTTGTTTGATCCGGCCTATTTTCCCCATGAGGTAGAGGCGATTGCTGATTATGTGCAGCGTGAGAGGAATGGGAGAGAGCTTATTCTCGTCCTGACACACGGTGATTGGGATCATGTAGTCGGAATCGGCAAATTTCCGGATGCCACAGTCATTGCACAAAAGGAAATTCTGACCGATGGACGGATCGAGGCTATGCTGAACAAGGCGAAAAAGTTTGACGGGTCGTATTACGTGGTCAGATCGTATGAAGTAGGAATGCCGAAGTTCACGAAGCTTGTGGAGGATGCACAAGAGTGGCAGGAAGTCTTTTTCCTGCCTGTACCAGGGCATACACCCGATCAGATGGCGACCTTGTTCCGGGAGCAGAAGTTGCTTGTTGTCGGTGACATGCTATCCAATTTAGAGTTCCCGTTTATCGATGACAGCAGTACCTATTTGGAGAGTCTGGAAAAGATCGAACGGTTGGTTCTTCAAGGAGAAGTAGAAGAAATCATTCCTGGACACGGCGTACCTGCAAAAGGACGCGAGGAAATCCTGCATCGAATTGAACGGGATCGCCAGTACTTATTGGATGCACGCGCCGTTGTTTTTGAGGGTATCGCTAATAACGTAGGGGAAGACATACTGGGAGAAAAGTTTTCCAAATTGACGTATGATGGTGTTTCGATCGATGAACATCTCCGTTCATCCCATGACCAAAACCGGGATCAACTATGCAAGGAAGCTATTTCGCGGAAAGGTTGATTATTCCACGGTTTTATAAGATAATAGGGGTTACGCAAATCTTTCTAGGAAAGAGGTGGAACAGATGTCTACAACTGAATTGATGCTGAGAACAAGTCTGGAAGGACGTGTGAAGCGTACGTTGCAAACGTACTTCCGTCGCCCTAACGACGTGTTGATCAAGGAAAGCCTCGGAGCAAACGGTTTGTCCCCAGAGCAAGTGGAAGTAACCGTGAAGCTCTTGAATGAAGACAAAACTGTTGCCGAAATCATGGAGCATCTGCACGATCAAGGCTACTTTGCATAACATTGCGAGCAAAAAAGACCGGACTGACAGCGAATGTCGGACCGGTCTTTTTCGTTCGAGCAATTAAGGGGGAGGACTTTCCTCAGGTAATGAGCGTCGTAATTTCTTGCGACGATATAATTGAAGGCCCGATAAAACGAGAAAGTAGCTCGAGAACGCGACAATCAGCCCCATGATGGCACTTCCTGTAAAATAGACAAGTCCTTTTTCTTTCACCCAGACAAGCCATGGCATTCCAGACTCGTGATGGTTCAAATGTCCTTGTAACGGTTTGCCAATCAACACGTATCCAATATTGTAATTGAAAAGAATGAAGAGCGGTAAGATGAGCTTTCCGATGACAAACGCAACCAACCCAGCGGGAAAACTGGCGCGAAACAGCTTGCAGAATGGGAAAAGCACCAGAAACGCGATGCCAAAGGTAGGCAGGGTAATAAACTCGATGAAGATTCCGAGCGAAAATCCGCGGGCGACGAAAGCTGGAGCCCCTTTCATTCTCAGCACCTTGTAGTATTCGAATTTTAGCTTTCGATATGCTTTTTTCCACATCCGTGCTATCCCTCGTTTGTTCCAAGTCATTTGTCAGCATAATCCCCTAAGGGTATGGCGAATGGTGAGGCTGGATTCGTTTTTTTTGTTGATGTTGTAGAGTATCTCCAAGTTGGTAAAAATTAATAGTTGCCAGATGAGCTCTTATTTGTGAATGCGCCTTTCTTTTGGCATAATGGAAGAGGGTAGCTTGCTGGAAAAGTGGTGACATTAGTGGAAGGTGTAATGGGAACCTTCGGTGATTATATTGCGCAATATGGGTATGGCGCCTTGTTTGGATTGTTCTTTCTAGGAATTTTGGGGATGCCCTTGCCAGAAGAAACGCTGCTTGTTTTTTCAGGATTCCTTGTTTCAACGGGGAAATTGGAATATTGGCCTACTTTTTTTGTCTGCTTTCTCGGTTCCGTTACAGCGATGACGGCAGCATACTGGATCGGCAGAACGCTAGGCTACACTTTTCTCGAGCGATATGGGAAACGATTGGGGATGGGCTATACCGTTTACAAAAAAACAGAAGAGTGGTTTAATCGCGTCGGAAAATGGGCGCTTCCGCTGGGCTATTTTATCCCTGGTGTCCGTCAGTTTACGGCCTATTTTGCCGGGATCACGCGATTGCCATTTCCGACTTTCATGCTCTATACCTATTTGGGTGGGCTGTTTTGGAGCTTGCTTTTTGTGACGCTTGGCTGGCAATTAGGAGAACGTTGGGATGAGCTGTTTGATTTGATTGCCCGTAACCTTGCGATCTTCTTTATCGCTTTGCTGGCATTGATCGCAGCTTGGTCGTATTTCAGACACAAGGCGAATGTAAAAAAGCAATTACGGAGGGATCAGAATGAGTGAAGAAAACCGTAACGAAAATCTACTGCCTGTGGTTCGCAAGCCAACGGAACTGGTTCCTGTCGTATTACCGGAAAAACACCAGCGTTTTTATGATAAATTGCGTGAGAAAATCGAAACGTTCATTAGAGACAAGGGAATCAATGATTCTGTAGCCAACTTTATATTGCTTGCACCAGATTTGTTTGTTCTCTTGGCCCGTCTTATGCTAGACAAGCGCGTAGGAGTTCAATCAAAAGCGTTAGCGGGTGTAGCGGTTGCCTACTTTATTACCCCGATCGATTTTATTCCGGAGGCACTAGTTGGCGGATTCGGACTAGTGGATGACGTTATTTTGGCTGTTTATGCTTTGCGCAAGATTTTGGTGGATATCGATGAATCGATTGTACGTGAGCATTGGAATGGCGAAGAAGACCTTTTGGCTGTCATTACGAAGGTGGTTCGATCAGCGGATGATTTAGTCGGCAAGAAAATAGTGAAAAAGCTGGAAGAAACCCTGTTCCGAAAAAAATAAGCTAGGATGGGACATATAGATGAAATATTTATTGGATTATCAAGAGGGAGAGCGTGTTGTCGCTTTTTGCCTGATAAAAAGCAAGGAAGCGGGCGTAGCGAGTAATCAGAGTGAATATTTGAATCTGGAGCTGGGAGATCGCTCCGGTACGATCATGGCAAAGCTGTGGGATGTCAATGCGGAAATGAAGGAATGGATTAACGTCAAATCTGTTGTGAAGATTGATGCTGCTGTCCAAATGTACCGTGGCAAAAAGCAACTGGTGATTCAACGAATCAGACCGGCTGCGGCATCAGACGAAGTTCAGATGGAGTCGCTCATTCCGATCTCGCCCGTTCCAGTGGACGAACTGTGGACAAAGCTGACCCATGCAGTCGACAGCCTGCAGAGTGCCACACTCAAGGCCATTATTCAAGAGGCGCTGGCAACAGAGGAGATTCACGATCGCCTTCGCCATTATCCGGCTGGCGTTCGCATGCACCACAACTATTATCACGGTTTGCTGGAGCATATTGTCTCTTTGTTGACGGCGGCGCAGAGTCTCTTGCCACTGTATCCACAAGTAGACAGGGATGTACTGATTGCGACTTGTATCTTGCACGATATCGGAAAGCTGTACGAGCTATCTGATCCCATCGCTCCGGATTACACCACGCCAGGCCAGTTAATTGGTCACTTGGTCATGGGAGTTGAGATGGTAAGCGGCATTTGCCGTAAGCTAGATATTTCTTTAGGGGACGCAGAGGTTCTGCACTTGAAGCATTGCATTTTGAGTCATCATGGAGAGGTAGAGAACGGCTGGGGCAGTGCTGTATCTGGAAAAACGCCAACAGCTGTCATGTTCCATTACCTGGACCAGATCGACAGCAAAATGAACGCTTTGAGCCAAACACTAGCGGACATGCCGGAAGAAGAGGAATGGGCGTACGCTGGCGTGCTTAGACGAAAAGTCTGGCGCGGATATTAATCGATAGAACAAAAAGCCAACTGCTAAGCAAAACGAAGCAGTTGGCTTTTTTTAGATAAATCAGAAACGTTTTTGCAAGATGCTCGTCTTACCAGTAATGTCTTGTAATGAGGAGGTATTCCTGTGAAAAAGCGAAACAGAGCTGCCATGTTTGTGCTGGCAGTCAGCATGATCACGACACCAGTGGCACTACTGCATCCGTTGTCTTCTTATGCGTATGATGGCAAATCGAATCTGGAGCCTATTCAGTTGCCAGAAGACATCGTCCACTTGTTAACGGAATTGAAAGAGGACTACGTGCCTCTCATGAAAGGTCTTCATGTGGACTCTTACGGAGGGACAAGCAATTCGGGGTATGTCATTCATCTTTCGGATCGAAAGAGTGTCATAACCACGAATACGACGCTCACTATCTCCACAAATGCAAAGGGAGATATGACCAGTTTTGTCCTGCATGATGTGAATCGGGACAAAACAACCAAACTCAATCAAAAGGAAGCCTATCAAAGGGCTGTGGACTTTATTCGGAATTACATAGCAGTTGACCATGTTATTTCCCCGCAAGCGATGCTTTCTTACGATCGTGCATCTGAGCTGGATCATCTGGCGGTTGTCAGTGTCTACCCACAGTTGAACAACACATGGGTGGACAAAGAGACAGCACGGGTCATGGTTGACGCAAAGGGGCAGGTTGTCCATTTTCAGCAAGAAAAGCTAAAGCTTCCTACCGCAGAAGAGGTAGCGGACCCAAGCAAGGCTGTACCGCTTGAAAAGGCAATGAAGGAGTGGCAAGACAAGGTATCCTTGGAATTGGTCTACGATGAGTCAGCGGGTAAGCTCGTTTACGTGCCTGACCAATTCCCAACGATAGATGCTCTGACTGGTGAAGAAGTTTCGTCTGTGTATAAAACAACGAATGAGACGATGAAAATCAAAGGAACAGCAGACATGGGCGTCTGGCGAGATACGAAAAAAATGGAGCAGATGCTCGAAAAGGATTTTGGCTTGAGGTTGAATCAACGCACGTACAAAAATGTAAAAGAGGACAAAAAGTACAAAAACAGCGACATTGATCGCCATGAATGGAATGCGAACTCGTATCAAAGCGCGTGGGTTACGCTCGACCGTAAAACAAAATCACCCATTGAATTCAAGCTGGATGGTCCCGTAGAAAAGGAGCTTGAGAAGCCGCTCACGCATGGTGAGGCAAAAGACATCGCCGTACAATTTGTGGAAAAATACTTATTGTCCAAAGAACAATCCTTCGCCGTAAAGGAGACGAGTCTTGTAGAAAATCTTCCGGGTTGGGCAGATCAAAATCTGGTGCGGCCAATTAGCAGCTTTGCCTTTCATCCTGAGATTGACGGTATCCCTACCAAGAGACCACTGTTCTACCTGGAAGTTGATGCGAAGAAGGGCAATGTAGTCCTCGCGCAAGTAAATGAACTGCCGTCTATGCCAGCTACCATCAGTAAAGACGGTATTATCAAGGATGAGAAAGCAAAGACTGCGTATGTCAAAGAAGCAAATCTACGCTTGGCATACTGGTATCCGAGGGTAGGGACGCATTCAGCGAAACTGCCGCAGCTGGCTTATTTAGCGACAACGAATACCAAGTCTTTGCAGATCGATGCCGCAACGGGTGCGGTGGAGGAAACCTGGCTGGAATGGAAAGCTACCCAATAACCGATACCCGATATGGTGTAGAAGCCATGTCGGGTTTTCCTTTTCATCATTATCGGAATTCATAAACACTTCAAGGCAGGTAGGATTTTTTTTCTTTTTGTAGAATAACTTCTTGATTCCCATTTGATTTGGCAAACAATGCCGATCACGAGAAGGAGAAAGTGCAATGAAACGGCCAACTTATACCCTACCAAGTATTGTAAAAAAGGTATTCCGGCCCGGTGAGCGCTCCCTTCCACGTACGGAGATCTGCTCCCGGATGGAAGCGAATGAGCTGAATGCTTTTTTGGAGCTGGACTGCGAGACAGTACTGGATAAAGTGTTGAAAATGGAGCAGTCTCCAGTGCGCGTTGGAAGCTCAGAGGCGATCGTAGAGGTCACTCACCAGCCACATCAAGTGTACGACTTGGCTCATCGCTATTTGCGCGATAGCCAAGCGCCAAAAAAGCTTGAGCAAATCGTCGCAGAGCTGCGTCGACAAACGCAGTTTGGCTGGAATCAGATTCTTCGTATGCTGCAATTGGAACGCGATCCTCGCTTTGTGCAATATCAAGGCGATAGCAGATGGTTTTTGGCAGAGTGGACTTTGGGCAATGACCAAGTGTATGCGTTTTGCCGCGACAATGGTATTACACAGGTAGCTGCTCGCACATTAGTCCATTTTCTGGAGCAGGAAGTTGGAATTGCTTCAGATGCTGCTTTTCTCCCTGCGCAAGATGACCGCTTCCGCATTGACGGTGATACCATGTACATCATTGCTCGTAGCGAAGATTCCAAGGAAGAGCAGGCGGCCCTCGAGGTTGCTGTTGCTGCCCCTTCTGTATCGATAGGAAACAGCGAGTCCGTCTCAGAAGAAATTGCATCGGAAGAACCAGCGAATCCCTTACACCAGGTGGAAAAACAACAAGAACAACTATTTACCAAGGAGGAAGCTACTATGTCTACCATTACCAACCAGCAAGTTCTTGAGGAAGTACAAAAACTGATGCAAGAAGCTATTAGCCGCTTGGAGACAAGAAACCAAGAAATGTCCCAAGAAGTTGTCGCTCATTTTCAACAAAGCAATATGCAAGCTATAGAAGTGCTGATGAAAGAGAAACATAAGCATGAGCAGATCGTACTTGGCATTCAACAGGTACTGGCGACCAGTGAACAACAATGAGTAAACTTGAGGCTACGATCCGGTTAGAGCAGAGATTTGCCATCCTGCGCGATGTTATCGCGGGCTATCGGATTCGCCTTCAAGAAATGGAGAAGGAAGTAGTGGAGCTTTTTGCCACGAACCAACTCTCTGCTATTTCAGCATGCATGGGCGAGAAGCAGCGCATCGTCAGGTTGATGAATCGACTGGAACAATTTATTGTCCAATGGGAAACCAACAACACGGATGTGGGTATCGCACATGAACCAAAGCGAGAACACTTGAACACATGACGAATAATGCGGTAAAATAGGGGGATTGTGCATGATTCCCCGCGCATGCCGCGTGGGATGGAAAGGAGATCCAAACCCTCTATGTCGGTAGGAAGAAACGAACTGTGCCCTTGCGGGAGCGGAAAAAAATACAAAAAATGCTGTGGGGTAGTCACTCCTATTACGGAACTGCGTAGCCGCCACGAGCAAAAGCTGCAAAAAGAATACGCTGGCTGGGTCGAAAGATTGAACCATTTTGTCGGCGCAAATGTAACCAGCGAGACGATTCAAGAAGCGCGGAATCGTTTTGCGGAAGAAGTCGGCTTGAACCAGGAGAGTGTGGCACGTCCTGAATGGGCAGCGCATTTCTTCAACTGGTGTGTATTGGACGTCAAAACAGGTGGAAGCACGCTGCTTGAGAACTATATCAAACAGCATGGACGTCGGATGGAGCCCGATCTTCGCCGTGCGTTTGCTGGACTGAACCTGAATGTTTATGAAATCGTGGAAGTGGATCGTGATGTCATCACAGTTCAACAACCGATTTCGGAAGAAAAACACTATCTGCTTCGTGCCAATACGTTGAATGTTGTCCCTGGACAATTGATCGTAGGGCGCCTGCTGAATCTCGGTCTGCGTGATATGCTCTTCTCTGGCAGCATCATCTTGCAGCCACATGTCAAGGAAAGTCTGCTCGAGTGGTTACACCAGCATCCAGAAGTAGCAGCAGCGAAGGCAGATACGAGCAAGAGAAGCTATACGACAGAACTGTATCACTTCATCGTTCAATTTGGTGAAGCGGCAAGCGAGTCAGAAGCGCCGAAGCAAGAGTCGCTTCTGCGTCGTACTTATGCGATGCCAGATCGTAAACAGCTGTTGAAAGTAATCGAGTCAAACCCTGCATTTGAGCTGAAGAAGCGGGATGGTGCTCGTGAGACATGGGTATATGCGACACGCAAGGAAGAGCATTTGTTCCCGAATTTGAAGGATGCCTTGCTGGAGCTTTATGAAGTGCAGGCAGAAGTGATTTTGCAGGATGACAGTCTGATTCTGGAAGGGTTCGCAACGCAGTTGGACGAAGTCGCTGAGATTTTACTGCTGCTTGCATTTGAGAACGAAGAGGAGATTCGCGTTCTTACTTCGACGGGCTCTCGTTTGTCCAAAGGAACTCTGTTTATCACGAGTCAGCCTACTTTGCCACCAAAAGTGTTGCAGTGGGCAGTCCAAACCTATTTTGCTGAAAAATGGCTGGTTACTTCCCATGAACAGCTCGATGATTTGGCTCCACTTTTGGTTGCGGCTACTGAAAACGAGGAGCTGCATGATAAACTCCACAAGCTGATGGAGCAAATGGAACAGGATCATAAAATCGGACAAGGCTTGGCTCGCTTTATCCGAATGGACATGCTTCGTCCGCGCCTCTCGTTGTCAAATGACAGCCTGCATGTGCATAACCTGTTGCGCCGTCCGCTGATCGAGGGATTGCCGGAGAGTGTGTACACCGTACATCCTGACAGACTTGCGGACATCAATCGCTTCGTACAAGAGATGACCGATGGCAAGTCAGAAGCAACCGTCAAAAAGTACGATGAGGTCATGAACAATTTCCGTTCATTCGTCAGAGGAGCGTTTGGCCCATCTTTCACATGGGAGCAGTTGCGCAGAGAGGACCTAGTTTACTTCCTCGTCCACGATATTTTCACGCGCACGGACGCAACGACCAAAACGTTGGCAACCAATCTGATGTCTGTTTTGACGGCGTTCTTCAAGTGGCTGGATAAGCAAGGACCATACGCGCTTTATCCTGTCATGCAGCCATTGTTTGCCGAGTTGAAGGAAACATTGCCGGAATCCTATCGCTTGCGTGGTGTGCTGGAAAAAGAAGCGACTCAAAATCTTTACAGCAACCCGATGGCGATCAAAGATATCACGGAAGAATCCATGCTCGTGCAAGAGATCACTTCATCTGGTTGTACGGCAAAACGTGCGAATGGCGAGACAATCAAGCTGTCTATTGGTGCTGAATTGGGTGCGATGCTGGCAGCAGATTGGATGATCCATGGCGTGTTCGGTCAAGGTGAGGACGGTACTTGGAGACTGTATGGTACGCCTGAAGTGTATCCGCCAGTCATTGCCCAAGTGCTGGGCGCACCAACAGGTGTATTGGTTTAGATCCCTTAACATGAAAAAAACCCGAGGAGTCGTGTCCTCGGGTTTTTTGTTTTGATTTTTTATTGGTCTAGATTAGTGAGCCCATTCCCGGAGTGTCTTGTCTTTCGGCAGCAAAAAGCCCATAAATCCGATCAACGGGAGGAACGAGCATAACAGAATGACAAAGCTCAGACTGTAGAGGTCGGCGAGATAGCCGAATACGAGAGCGCCCATACCGCCCATTCCAAAGGCAAGCCCGATAATCAGTCCGGATACGGTACCGATTTTGCCAGGCAATAGCTCCTGCGCATATACGACTGTGACGGAGAAGCTGGAAAGCATGATAAAGCCGCTGATCACGAGCAATGGAAAGGCCCAAAATCCGGAGACGTAAGGCGTCAGTAATGTCAGTGGAAGTGAACCGAGTGTGGAAAAGATGAGCAAGTTCCTTTTTCCGAATCGGTCAGACAGCGGTCCGCCAAAAAATGTCCCAATCGCTCCTGCGAAAAGAAAACCAAAAATGACGAGCTGGGCATTGGCGTATTCCATATCTTTCACATACATCAAATAAAACTGGTAAAAGCTTTGGTAGCCAGCATTCATCCAGGAACGCACACTGACGATGACAATCAGGAGGCCTAAGGCAATCAGCCGCTTGTTCAGATTCGTATACGTAACAGGTGCGGCAGTAGCCTTTTTCAAACGCTGTTGCCCACGATACCAGAGAGCAACATAGAGCAAGATGCCGCTAGCTAATAGCGCGGGCAGCAGAAACCAGGCGGCTCCTGGCTGTCCCAGGTTCGCAAAGACCAGGATGGTCATCAAGGGAGCGAGTGCTTGCCCAGCATTTCCCCCCACTTGAAAAATGGATTGCCCCAGCCCTCTGCGAGGACCTGATGCCAAGTGGGCGAAGCGTGAGGCTTCTGGGTGGAAGATGGCTGAACCAATCCCAACACAGGCAACTGCTGCGAGAACAAAATAGTAATTGCCGGAGAAAGCGAGTGCGAGCATCCCCAATCCCGATACGATCAAAGCAAGTGGTGGCAATAAAGGGATCGATTTGCGATCGGAGTAGTAACCGACAAAGGGTTGCAAAACAGATGAAGTAAGATTCATGACGAGCAAAATCATTCCGACTTGTGTAAACGTCAATGCTAGATTCTTCTCCACAATAGGGAGCAGTGCAGGGATGACCGCTTGCAAACTGTCGTTTAACAGATGCGCAATGCTAATGGCAAATAGCATGCGATAGACAGTCGGTGCCGAAGTCCCTGCGGGTGTTGAGTGAATGGGTGTCGACGAGGCACTCATGTCAGTTCATCCCCAACCTTTCTTTCGTAACTTACTTTTTCGTTTTTTCAATGTAGCACGGATTCTACAGAACGTCATCCATGAATACTAGGAATATGATGGTCGAAAATAAAGGGTTTGATCTGTCAGGAAGTTTTTAAAAAGGTAGGTAAAAAGGGAGACGCTGTCGAAAAAAGAGAAAAGCACAATGGACTAGACCATGAGCAGAACGCTAGGGGGAATGCTGGAATGCTGGAAGGTATAACAGAATACTGGCTATGCGTGGGAGGAGCCAATGTTGACGTGCAGGGAGTCACCTCTGCCAGACTGTTGCCTGGAACAAGTAATCCGGGTGAAGTGCATCAAGAGGCAGGCGGCGTAGCTCGAAACGTGGCGGAAAATCTGGGATGGCTAGGAGAAGAAGTGCAGCTGTTTGCTCTGGTAGGAGAAGACGCAGACGGCGAGTGGCTAAGACAGGTCACTGCAAATAGTGGAGTAGCTACTCATGGCATGTTGCGAATCGCAGGGAAATCGACTGGGCGCTACTTGGCTATTCGTGATCGTGACGGTGAATTGTACACGGCTGTTGCAGATATGGAACTAAATGAAGAGTGGCCAGCCGAGATTATCCAGCAAGGTCTCAAACGCTTGCCACAGGCCGCAGGTTTGTTTCTGGATGCCAATCTTCCCGTCGAGGTTATGCGGGCATTCTTGACGGAAGCCAGAAGACTCAACAAAAAGATCGTCGTAGACCCTGTTTCTGTGAAAAAAGCAGAAAAATGGAAAGGGATGCTTGAAGGCGTTCATATACTTGTCACGAGCATTGATGAACTGGAAGTGTTAGGTGGACAAACCCTTCATTCTTATAATGATGTGGAAGAATGCGCGAAAAAATTAGTGGCAGAAGGTATTCATCAGGTCATGGTCATTTGTGGGGAAGCAGGGCTGTGGCTGTGCACCGCACAGGAGGAAAAATGGCTTGCTGCACCAATTATGCCGATCCGAGAGTCCGCGGGGGATGCGTTTGCTGCGGGTATCATTTATGCGCAAAACAAAGCGTTGTCCCTTGTGGAACAGGCTGCTTTCGGCGTTGCTCTGGCCGAGATGAGAACGAAGGGAAACGGACGATATGATATCGATGTCCTTTTGGCACGAAAAGATTACTATGCCACAAAAGAAAGACAGATCCTCAGCAGAGAATGAAAATACATAGCTTGACATACACTACCCGTTAGTTACAGAGGAGGAGTGTATGTCATGGAAAAGAAATCGAATGATGTGAACGGAAAACAAGAGAGCCATGTTCGGCAGGGCGGAGATTCGCACCGCTCCAAAAACAAGCGTCCGGAGGGTCCTGTACAAGGATTTAGTCAGGCACCACGCGGCTTGCAATAAGCCAAAAATGATATGTGCAACTAAAGTCCCCCCTTATCGACAAAAAGATGGGGGACTTTTCGTTTAAAGGAACATTTTTCTACAAATGCAGACAACGATATGGTACAATACCTCAATCAGAGTATTGCCAACTGAAGAAAATAGTGGTGCATATTGTCGAGTGGCACAATTCAAAATCGTGCCTCCCTTTACTTTGTCAAAAAGCGTGCGCGAACAAGGAGACTGATTCATATGCCAGATACTGTTGTGAAAACACGCGCTTCAGCTTCTCGAAAGAAACAGCCGAGCCGTAATCGAAAAATACGTAAACTCGTGGTATCCATCACATTGATGACCTTGCTGCTGGTTGGCGGTGTGGCTGGAGCGATTTATTGGAAAATTGAAGACACTCTGACGGAAGTAACGAACCCTGCAAACAACGGATTTACTTCGCCAGTATCCCAAAATACCGATCCCGTTTACTACTCGGATAAGCCAATGTCGTTCGTATTGCTTGGTTCTGATTCCCGTCCTGAAACAGGTTCCATGAATACAGACGTAATGATCGTGGCAGTTGCCAACCCGAAGACGAAGAAGGTTACCATGGTATCGATTCCGCGGGACACACGCGTCAAGATCCCGGGCTATCGCGACTACCATAAGATCAATTCTGTCTATGCCAATGGCGAAGCTGAACGCAGACAAGCAGAGCGCAATAACCGGACGGTTACTGAAGACGGTATTTCCTTAACGAAGAAAACGTTGAATGAAATACTGGGTATTCCGATTGAGCATTTTGTAGCCATTGATTTCGATGGTTTCAAAGCCGTCATTGACGAATTAGGTGGTGTAGAAGTCAATGTGGATCGCAGACTGGTATACGATGATCCGACTGATAATACACACATCAATCTCCAGCCAGGACTTCAAAAATTGAATGGTGAGCAAGCACTTGGTTATGTACGACATCGTCACGACAATCGTGGAACGAAGTACTATTCCAGTGACTTCGACCGCAACCGTCGTCAACAAGAAGTCATCAAGGCAGTCGTGGACAAAACAGCCTCCCTTGAAGGCTTGACAAAGATATTTAATGTCATGGACGTAGGCGCCAAGAATATACATACCGATCTTTCCAAGGATCAGATCAAAGGCTTGGCCTACGATTTCAAAGGATTTAATTCCTCTACGGTGACTGCATTGGATAATGGGGCATATTGGAGCGGAGGATATACGTATCTCGAAAAAGAAAAGCTCGAGACTGTTCGCAATTCCTTGCAATCAGAGATGGGAGTGACAGGGAGCGTCGTAGCGTCGCTCAACAATTCCCCGATACTCGGTACTGGTGAAGCGGTTGCGACTAGCAACAAGAAGAGCGTCAAGAAGAAAACGACAGAATCAGCAGCGTCAACGAAACATAAAACGGGGGCTCCGAAAGAACAAGAGCCGACGAATCCGACCGACGATCAAGACGGTATGGCAAATGAAGGCGCAATGCCGCCACCTGATGTCGTAAACGCAGAAGGGCAAGGTCAGTCGACAGATCAAGGTCAGGGAGCACAGAAGCCTGCGACTGATGCAACGCAAACTGTACCAGGTAATAACGCTACTCCACCGCCGGATATCATCCCGCCGACCAGTCAGGATGCTGGTCCCACAACTACAGATGGTTCAAGCACGAACTCCTAACGAGTACGAAAAACACCCGTTCATCACGAGCGGGTGTTTTTTATTTGTCGATTCATCATAAATTTTTAAAAATTCGTTTATGGAAAAGGTTTAGAAAACACCAATTTCGTGGTACAATAATAATATGCTGATAAGACAGATTAATCAGATAATTATTACTGACTGGAGGGATTTCTATGACGATTTTCTTGGTGAACCTGTTCTTGGTGATTGCTTTTGTGTACCTGATCAGCCGCCAACAAAATGAAGAGTTTGTGTACGATGAAGATTTTTTCCTCCAGAACCCTTCAGCTTTGGAAGAATATCAGCAGATGCCGATTGATTTCCAGCACGCCTTTTTCCGCAAGCATAAAGAGTGGATTAAGGAAAAATATATGCGCGGAGAAAGCTACATTTTAGGCTACTGTCCAAACAAAGAAGTACGTCGTGCGTGGCTGTCCGAATTCATGAATCAAAAAAATATCAACAATACACCGACCCCTTCCTCGTGAAGGGGTTTTTCGCATCTGTAGGACTCGTGCTATACTGCTACGAGAGAATATGGTGAAACAGGAGGGAAAAGTACGTGCTACAATTTATGGTGGAAAAACTAAATCAGCAGTTACATACGCATGGAATGATTTCGGATATCGTCTTGCGCTCGGATCATTCGTTGCTGGAAGAATCGGAAGGGCAAGAGGTTCTGATCACGTTTTCCGAGGCGGAGGACGAGAAGCAACCAACGGCTACCATCCATCTGTTTACACTTGCGGAAGAGGACAGCTGTGAAATTGAAGTGGAAATTGACTATCCGTATAGCTTGCAAGATGAGGAGATTCAACAGCTATGGACGCAAGCAAGAAGCTTGGTAGCGGAGTGCTCGTTGACAGAAAAGCGCCGCTTTGTGGAGCCTGGTAGGCAGACAGGAGCGAATGTCGTGCTGGATTATCACTTTGTCGTGCAAATGCCGCGAACAGAAGCGGAGGAATTGGCATTTACAGAAACCATCGCGAAATTTTCTGCGGATTTGGGGATACTTGTCAAACTCGGCACATAAAAAATAGCTTGTCCATGCAAAAAGCTCAGGCTTAATCTTATCAAGACCTAAATTGAAAAAACAATAAATGGCGGACATATAGTATACATGTATAGTATGTGTTCGCCATTCTTGTCATTCAACTATCGTCTCCAAGCGACCTTCGATGCGGAGTCCAACCGCAATTATAAGCGTTCATTAATTCTAATCAACAATTCCTTCAAGGTTTGCTTCTCCTCTTCGGTAAGGACTTGAGTGATTTCGTCTTCCACCTTTTGGAAGGAGTCATTAAAGTCTTCAATCCATTCAACGGCTTTTGGTAAAACATAAATATTTTTTTGCCGTTCATTATTGGCTGGGATTTTACGCTCGATAAATCCTCTTTGCTCAAGATCTTGAAGCATACTTGTAATGCTAGCCCCGCGCAGATGAAACCGATCAGCAAGATCCCGCTGAATTACCGCAAGTGACGACGGTGGAAGAGGCGATTAAACATGTGCATACGCAAGTGGAAAATGGAGCTACTATATTAAGATCATGATTGAAGAAGGAACGGTCATGGGTGCACCTGGCCTGCCTGTACTAAGCGACGAGATTCTGAAAACAGCCGTGACAGAAGCCCACAAGTTCGATAAGTTGGTCATCGCCCGCGTCTTGACGGCTCGTTCATCGCAAGAAGCCATCAATTTTGGAGTCGACGGTTTGTGCCACTTGTTTATCGACAGACCCGCGTACACGTCCGAGCTAGTGAAATCTATAGCGAGTTCAGGCGCTTTTGTTACACCGTGCTTGGTATTGAATTCATCTATGATTGGAAATCCGGCATCGGAATTGGCGAATGATCCGCGAGTTCATTCCAATTTAAGTCCGGATTGGATCGATACCTTGAACTCCAGTTTCAATACGTTTCCACAAGGCAATATGGAGAACAGCTTTCAGAATGTGATGGACCTACACCGTGCCGGAGTTGATATTCTGGTAGGTACGGATGTCGCTCCGGCTCCCATTCCGAGTCTTGGCGGCCTTGCTCATGGAGCCAGCGTCCATCATGAAATGCAATTGCTGGTGAAGGCCGGGTTCACTCCGATAGAAGCGCAAGCGCTTCGGTCGGCTACCTCGAAACCAGCCCGTTGCTTTGGTCTTATCGATCGCGGCCGTATTGCCGAGGGTGCGCGCGCTGACCTTATACTCGTAAACGGTGATCCGATAACCAACATCTCGGATACCTTGTCCATTAAAGCCGTATGGTTCAAAGGTGTACAGATACTAAACTAATCAAAACACTTTTGTGGCAGGGCACTCTTCGAGGTAGATGTCCAGTGAAGGCAAAAATGAACACAAACTAATTTGACGAAGAGGTGTTTTGAAAATGGCATTAACGTCCGAATTCACGAGCTTCAACCTGCCTGTAAAAAACGTAGAACAATCGAAAACGTTCTTCACCGGACTCGGATTCGAGCTCAACCCGCAATTCCCCGAGAACGAGAATTCGGTAGCCATCGTGATCGGCGACAACCTGCAGGTCATGCTGATTAATCAAGCATTCTTTAATACGCTCACGGAGAAGGAATCCGTCGATACGAGCAAGTATGCGCAGATGACGATCGCATTGGCCTTCGAGAGCCGGGAAAAGGTCGATGAAATCGTGAATACTGCGGTCTCCTTGGGCGGGAAATTGCACGCTGAACCTGAAGATCATGGGTTCATGTATCATTGGGGCTTCGTGGACTTGGACGGCCATCTGTGGGCCATTAACTACATGAACATGGATGCGGCACAAGGTTAAGGCTAACGGAGAGCACGCTCGTACTAGGGTTCAAAAAGAAGACGCCGGGCATCTTCCCCGGCGTCTTCTTCGCGATGATTAGTTTTGTTCGGTATAGGCTTTGAAATTGTCCATGATCGCTTGCCAGCCTGCTCGCTGGAACTCGACGGGATTGGAGCTTTCCGCCTCGAACGTTTCAATGACCTTCGTCTCATTCCCTTGATTTGACTAAAGCAATATCCACTCTTCTTCCGTCTTCCATGGAAACACTAAGAAAACTTTATTATTCAGTTTAGATCCGTGGATGGCTTCATTCTGACGTATAGTCTAAAACTTTATTATCTTTGTACAGTAGAGTGCCCTGCTGTTCGTCCTTGTAATGAAAACTCCTGCCCCGCCCGTTACTTCAATGGCTCCCAAGTTATTTGTTCTGACGTCACCCGCTTTTAATAGTGAGGAAGAAGGAATATAAAGAGAAGAGAGAGAATCGTATAGATAATAAAATGAATGAGCATTCATTCGTTAGGGGGCGTTTAACGTGGAACTTTCAAAAGTATGGGAACCGATCCAAATTGGGTCGATGACGTTGCCAAATCGGATTATGATGGGGTCCATGCACGTTGGATTTGAAAAGCTGCAAGATGGTGTAGCGCGGCTTGCTACTTTTTACGCAGAGCGTGCGAATGGAGAGGCTGGTCTGATCGTGACAGGAGGGGCTGCCGTACATCCAGAGGGCGGCATGGGCGACGAGTATTGCAATGTATACCAAGACGAGGATATCGAGAAATTGCGCCTGATCACGAAAGAGGTTCATCAAGCCAATGGGAAAATTGCGTTGCAGCTGTTCCATGCCGGGCGTTATGCGTACAAGGAAGCGACAGGATTAGACCCGGTAGCACCATCGCCATTGCAGGCGCCGATTAACCGTTGGAAGCCGAGAGAGTTACGCGCTGAGGAAATCGAAGCGACGATCCAGTGCTTTGCTGATGGAGCCGTCCGCGCCAAAAAAGCTGGGTTTGATGCTGTAGAAATTATGGGCTCGGAAGGATACTTGATCAATCAATTTTTGTCCCCTGTGACCAATAAGCGAGAAGATGAGTGGGGTGGGGACTTTTTACGCAGAGCGCGTTTCGGTATAGAGGTGGCTAAGCGTGTCCGCCAAGCAGTGGGACCGGATTATCCGATCATCTTCCGGATGTCGGGATTGGACTTGATGCCAGATAGTACGACGATGGAAGAGACATTGCAATTTGCCAAAATGCTGGAGGAGGCAGGAGTTGATGCTCTCAATGTCGGAATTGGCTGGCATGAATCACAAGTACCGACGATTGGCATGATGGTGCCGCGTGGAGCATATGTATGGGTGGCGCAGCAAGTTAAGCAGATCGTGAACATCCCGGTTATCGCCAGCAATCGAATTAACGACATGCGTCAGGCTGAAACGATTTTGTACGAAGAATGCAGTGATATGGTTTCAATGGCCCGACCATTTTTAGCGGACCCGTATATCGTTCAAAAAAGTAAAGAAGGGCGTTTTGATGAAGTAAACACATGTATTGCATGCAATCAAGCCTGTCTCGACCATATTTTTGATGGGAAGGTAGCCTCTTGTCTGGTCAATCCACTTGTAGGCAGGGAAGCAGAGTGGCGGTTGGTTCCGGCGGAAAACGGCAAAAAGGTAGCTGTAATCGGTGCGGGACCTGCTGGCTTGGAGGCAGCTCGCGTGCTGGCAGAGCGAGGGCATCAGGTGGTCATCATGGAGGCCAAAAAACAGATCGGTGGACAATTAAACTACGCCAGACAGGTGCCAGGTAAAGAGGAGTTTAATGAAACGCTTCGCTATTATCAGACAGAGCTCGCGCGTCTTGGTGTCGAAATCAGGCTGGGAACACTGGCAGAGGCAGAGGCATTAATAGAAGAAGGTTTTGCAGAAGTTGTCGTGGCAACGGGAGTCATTCCGCGGCGTCCAGAGATTCCAGGTGTGGAGCTCGGACATGTGAAGGGATATGATGCGGTATTTGAAAAGCGCGCCAAGGTAGGTAGTCAAGTGGTCATTGTCGGTGCGGGAGGAATCGCGTGTGATTTGTCCCATTTACTGATGCACGACGAAACGATCTCACCGAAGGCAGCGGAGTACTTGCAGGAGTACAGGATTCTGGACGGAAGAGCTGTACAACAGCTGCAACAAAGAAAACGAAAAATCAGCATGCTGCGGCGTGGGAAGCATGTCGGATCGGGCTTGGGCAAAACGACGCGCTGGGCAGTTCTCGCCAACCTGAAGCGACGTGGCGTAGAGATGCTGACACAAATTGAATACAGCCGAATTGCAGAAGAAGGGGTATATTTCATTCAGAACGGGGAGGAACGCATGATACCTGCTGATACGGTCATTGTAGCGGCTGGAGCGACCTCCAACAATTCACTATACCACGCATTGCTTAATCGGCTACCTGTACACCTCATAGGTGGGGCTAAAGAAGCGGGAGAGCTCGATGCCAAGCGAGCTATTTTGGAGGGCGCGACTGTCGGAAGAGCGATTTAAGGTGCTGAAAAGATTTTCTATTTCGAAAACAAGAGGAATCGGCTATGATTAAGAAAAGTATGTCGTCTTTTTAGAAGTTTTGTCGAATCGCTTTTCAACCGCCGCTAATTTTTGCAAAATGAAGCTATACTGTTCAAATTCATTTGATTGGGGGCTCTCGCCTTGATGAACCATAATGGCATTCTCTTAGGGAAACGTTACTTCCTGTACTCGTTAGCACCGCTAGTAGAGGTGGAGGGATGGACGTTTACGATAGCCCCGGGGTTTAAGTTGATCGCGGGCGGGAGTGCCAATCCGTTACAGACATTAATCAGCGTTTACCGAGAGAATGAAAAGGTAGCGCAACTCGTGCTTCATCATAGACGTAGTGATTCAGATGTCACTGTGCAGGCTGTATCGAGTGATCTCCTGTTAGAAATCGCCCCGGCGACTAGAACTGTCAGTGTAGCAGAAAAGCTGTAGGCACCCTGAACGGGGTGCTTTTCGCTTTCGAACTTCAATCATCATTCCGAGCAATCGAGGAGGCGTCAGGATCATGGTAGGGAACGAATGGCAGGTAGGTCAGTTTCAATTGTCTTGGCTGAGAGGTGGACTCACGAAGCTGGACGGGGGCGCAATGTTTGGAGTGGTGCCCAAGCCGCTTTGGAGCAAAAGATACCCATCCAATGATCTCAATCAAATCCCTTTGCGTGCTGACCCGATTCTGGTACAGGCTCATGGCAAGCGTATTTTGATTGAATCGGGTATGGGAAATGATCGGTTAACGGAAAAACAGAAGCGCAATTTTGGCTTGGAGGAAGAGTCTCAAGTGGTGGACTCACTCGTTGCGAAAGGGTTGACTCCTGCCGATATTGATATTGTCATCATGACACATATGCACTACGATCATGCCAACGGACTTGTCTCTATACGTGATGGACAACTTGTTTCTACATTTCCACAAGCCGTCATCTACGTGCAGGAGCAGGAGTGGGCGGAGATGAGAGAGCCGAATGTTCGCTCGAAGAATACATATTGGGAAGAAAACTGGCGTCCGATTGAGAAGCAGGTGAAGACGTACGGAGCTTCGCACGAAGTTGTGCCGGGAATCACGCTTCATCATACAGGAGGCCACAGCCAGGGACATGCGATCGTCCGGATGGAGACAGAGGGGCAGCTGCTTTTGCATCTGGCGGACATTATGCCTACACACGCTCACCAAAATCCATTATGGGTGATGGCCTACGACGACTATCCGATGACCTCCATCTATGCAAAAGAAGAATGGATCATCAACGGGATCAAGCAAGGCGCTTGGTTCACGTTTTATCACGATAGCGTTTACCGCGCGGTGAAATGGAACGAACAGGGAGAAATGATTGATCGAATAGAAGTGATTTTGTAAAAAGGATTGGCAAAGACCGTCAGTGTTTTCTGGCGGTCTTTTGTGTTGTCTACGAGAAATGTGTCCAACCCTATCGAAATTTTGATTACTCTCATAGAAAAGTTTCATAATCAAAAAATTTTGAATGCTCATTGACGAACGACGAATGCCTCTCTACAATGGGAACATCACAGAGCATCTGTTCTGGCAGAGGTGGGAGTGCATAACAGTGGTGGGGAGAGAGAGAAAATGAGCTGGATCAAGATGCGTTTACAGGAGTTTCACCCGATCGTCTGGTCATTAGTCGTCGGGACCGTGTTCGTTAGGGCCGCCAGCTCGATGAGCATGCCGTTTTTGTTTTTATACTTGTCCAATCAAACAGATATGAGCTTGGCAATGATCGGATTGACGATTGGAGCAGGACCGCTCGCGGGTACAATCGGAGGCTTCTTTGCGGGAGCATGGTCGGACAGAATAGGGCGCAGGCGAGTCATGCTAGGCGCGTTGTACGTGTGGACGCTCGTGTTTGTCGGGTTTGCGCTTAGTAAAGATCCTTGGGTTCTCCTATTTCTCAATATAGCAGGGGGACTCTGTCGATCCTTCTACGAACCGGTCTCACAGGCGTTGATGGCAGATGTAACGCCTCAAGAGAAGAGGCTTCGTGTATTCGGTATTCGCTACATGGCGATTAATGTTGGGGTAGCGGTAGGGCCTATCGCAGGGGTAGTACTGGCTAAAAGCTCTGTCGCTCTGCCTTTCCTGGTGACTGCACTGATTTATCTGATTTATGTGATTAGCCTGCAAGGATTATTGAACAAGTTCGGCATTAAACAAATTGAAGGTCAAAAGAAAGAAGTCGTTACATTCAGCCGTGCATTCCGTGTAGTCGTGAATGACAAAGCGTTTCGCTTGTACATGCTCGCTGGTGTTTTAGGAGCGATTGGCTACTCGCAGATGTCTTCTACGCTGGCCAAATTCGCAGAAATGACGGTCGTGAATGGAACAGAGCTGTTTGCCATCCTGATGACCGTCAATGCGATCGTCGTTGTCGTGATGCAGCTTCCGTTGACGACTTGGGCAGAAAAAAAGACGCCTCTCACCGCAATATTGGTGGGAAACGTCATGTATGCGGTTGGTGACGTGGGTTATGCCTTTGCCAATTCGTGGCTGATTTTCATTGTGGCGATGGTATTTTTCACGATTGGCGAAATCCTTACATTTACCGCAGGGGACGTCCTGATCGACCGAATGGCCCCAGAGAATATGCGGGGCAGCTATTACGGTGCGAAAAGCTTCAGCAACCTTGGCCAGTTCATCGGTCCGTGGATGGGTGGATTGCTGTTAGCACATTACGGAGGTACGACCTTGTTCCTGGTGGTAGCAGCGACTTCGATGATGAGCAGTGCCTTCCAATGGGCGGGTGCTCGCGCCTTTGAGGCAACCCGAGGCAAATCCGTTAATGAAGCAAGGGTTGAATCACTCTAACGCTTGCAAGATACGATCTGCCATTCGTTTATAGCCATCAGCATTCGGGTGGAAGTGATCTGTATACAAGTAGTTTTGTTCCTTACGCAAGAACAAGTCGTAGGTCGGCACCACGAAAACTTGTGGGTACCGTGAGGCGATTTGGGATGCATGATTGTTCCAGTCGAGCACAGGCCCGATGGTGTCGACGGCTGCTTCCGTATTGCCAAAAGGATTGTACAGGGAAGTGTAAACGATTGTAGCCGTCTTGTTGACGCTGCGAATCTGTTTGAGAATCTCTTCATAGTTGACCGCGAGCTTATTAAGAGCCGTGGTCACTTTTTCTTTTTCAATGGTATACAGCCCGCCTGTCTGCCTGAACAAGTCGTTGCCGCCAATGGTAAAAAGAATCAGATCGGCTTCAGCGAGCAGCTTCTTCACTTGCTCCTGGGACATTTGCTTGAGCAGCTCAGATGATTCCTGTCCATTAATCGCGAGGTTTGTGAACGTAATCGAATGGCCCGATTTTTTCTCCAATGCTTGGCGAACGAGTCCGACATAGCCTTGGCCGTTTGCGTCTCCGGCACCGCGCGTGAGAGAATCCCCTAGTGCGACTACTTTGTGGACACCCTTTTCTGGTAAAGGTGAGGGTGGCTGCTCTTTTTGCACAGGTGGGCTTGCTGTTGACGGTGCTAACTGCTGTGGATTCATCGCGAGGACAAACCCTGTCGCAAATAAGAGAAAGGAGAGTAAAGACAAGAGACCTGCCGTGCGCCAAAGTAATTGGCCAGATGTGCGCATCAGGTATCCTCCTATTCGTTGTAAAGTGTATGGTCATGGTATAATGTGGATGGACATCTTATGACAGTGTATCATAAACACAACGCCATCGTCAGTTGACGAGGGGAGACTCAGATAGGAGGGCGTACATTGGCCGAAACGGTCCTCTCAGTAAAAGGATTGCAAAAAGCGATTGGCAAAAAGCCGATCATTCATGATATTACGTTTGACGTTTTCGCCGGAGAGGTATTTGGATTTCTCGGGCCGAATGGCGCAGGCAAAACCACCACAATCCGCATGCTCGTTGGATTGGCAAAAGCCGATGGGGGAGATATTCGCATCGGAGGCATCTCCCTTCAAGAACAGTTTCCACAAGCGATTGCGCAGGTTGGTTGTATCGTCGAAAACCCGGAGCTGTATAAGTTTTTGACGGGTAGAGAGAATCTGGAGCAGTTTGCGAGAATGAGCGGCGGTATAACGCCTGAGCGTATTGAGGAAATCGTCCGCTTCGTTGATTTGGAGCGGGCGATTGATGATAAGGTAAAAACGTACTCACTCGGAATGAGGCAGCGCCTGGGGATCGCGCAGGCACTTTTGCACCGGCCGAAAATATTGATCCTGGACGAACCGACGAACGGCTTGGACCCAGCGGGGATCCGTGAGTTGCGCCAGTTTATTCGCAAGCTTGCCGAGGAAGAAGGGCTCGCGGTTTTCATTTCGAGTCATCTTCTCAGTGAAATCGAGATGATGTGCGACCGGGTGGCGATTATCAGCCAAGGGAAGGTCATTTCTGTTGGATTAGTCAAAGAACTAATGGAGCAGTTTGCTGATCAGGTGGATTGGACAATCCCGTCTTCCCATATACAAAAGGCTGAGCAAATCCTGCGAACTCTACCAGCAGTGACAGAGGTGTGGGTGGTCAGTGAGCGCCTGAAATCACGGATGGAAGTAGAAAAAGTGAGCGAGGCTAACCTAGCTTTGGTCAATGGCGGCATACCTGTGATGGGAATAGCGACGAAGACGGTTACACTGGAAGACCTGTTCCTTACATTGACGGGAGGAGGGGGAAGTCATGGAGCAGAACATGGTGGGGCTCGTACAGAATGAAACCATAAAATTGCTGCGCAGGCGCCGTTTTCTCGTCGTCGTGCTGATCTTGGCGATTCTGATCCCGATTTTTACATACGCACAGTACCGTTCGGTTATTACTGCACAAGAGCGAATGGGGACAACCGACTGGCGTCCGCTATTAACCCAACAAATCGTCGATATGCAAAACAGGCTGGCATCAAGCCGTCTTCCCGAGGAGTGGCGGGATTTTATCAAGGTCAGGATCGCGCAACAGCAATACTATTTGGATCATGACATTAACCCGATGGCACCGGGGGGGCCTACTTTCGCCCGTGGCTTTATGGACCAAGCCATTTCAATGTTTTTGCCGATGATTATCGTCGTACTCGCGGTTGACCTTGTATCTTCTGAGTTTAGCGAGGGGACGGTCAAGCTACTATTAACGCGACCTGTGAGGCGGTGGAAGGTACTGACCAGCAAATACATCACCCTTCTGCTGTTTACCTCTCTCACGGTTCTTACGACACTGATTCTTGCTTATTTGCTCTCTGGGGTCGTGTTTGGCTATTCCGGTTGGGATCTTCCTATTTTGACTGGCTTTGAAGTATCGGGAGGAGAGCTCGAGACATCTGGGGCTTTCATGCTGCCGCAATGGCAATTTTTGCTGATGCAATATGGTCTAGGCTGGTTCGTCTGCATCGTGGTTGCTACGGTAACGCTTATGGTCTCTGTTTTGGTTCGGAGTGCGGCTGCGGGGATGGGAATTATGATGGCAGCGTTAATTAGCGGAACGATCCTGACGCAGATGGCATCCTCCTGGGAATCGTCCAAATACTTGTTCGTGGTAAACTTGCAGCTGACGGATTATCTCAATGGAACACTGCCTCCGATAAAGGGGATGACGTTGCCGTTCTCGTTGACCGTGTTGAGTGTATGGGCGATCGTAGCACTGATTATTGCGTACGCGGCCTTTATCCGTAGAGATGTCACATCCTAATTTGACTTTTTTCGTTACTTTTATCCAAGTCTGCTCGTCTTTACCATGACGAAAGAAAAAGACAGCGAGAGGGGAAAGGCGAAACAGAATGGATGTATTATGGAAAGCAGGCTCGGTGACACTATCTGGCATGTTTGAGCTGTGGGCAGCAATCCCTGTAGGCTTTATGTTGCAGCTACCACCGGTTCTGATCGGAATCTTTAGTGCGGTGGGTGCGATTATCAGCGCAGGTGCTGTTATTTTCGTGGGAGGTTCATTGCGCAATTGGCTTTTAAAGCGTGTAGAGAATCGGAGCAAGCGTCAGGGGCGCATGTGGCAGATTTGGGATAAATACGGAGTGGTCGGCCTAGGTCTGGCTTCGCCGCTTTTAACGGGAGCCCCATTGGGAGCTGCTATTGGTATCTCGCTGGGAGCCCCTACGAAAAAGCTCATGCTGTGGATGTCGGTGGGCATTATTATCTGGAGTGCGCTATTGACAGCAGGAGTGGCTTTTGGTCTTTTGCAATTCATGGTACCAGAAACAAAATAGCTATATGCATGAAAACCGCCAATTTTGGCGGTCAGGCTGTCGAGAAAGTCGACAGCCATTTTTATTTCACTTAGTTTTAATACGACACCGCGTTAATTTGTTATAATTCTTATAATTACATTTTATAGTAGGTGATAATTGTGCTTACCTCCAATGATAAAAATCCGCAAATGCATTACGAATTTGTGTGCCTTGATGAATTGGTCCCAGAAGACCATTTATTAAGAGTCATCCAGAAACATATAGATTTCTCCTTCATCCGGGAAAAAGTACGTCAATATTATTGCGAGGATAACGGTAGACCTTCCATTGATCCTATTGTTTTATTTAAAATGATTTTCATTGGATACCTTTACGGTATCCGCTCAGAGAGGCAGCTCGAAAAAGAAATCCAGACTAATATCGCCTATCGTTGGTTTCTTGGCCTTTCTTTAACAGATCGAGTTCCAGATCACACAACAATCAGTTGGAATCGTCGAACCCGTTTTAAAAATACAAATGTTTTTCAGGAGATTTTTGATGAAATTGTTCGCTTGGCGATTCAGCATCGAATGGTCGCTGGACGTGTATTGATAAGTGATTCTACGCATCTTAAAGCAAATGCGAATAAACGAAAATTTAAGAAGCATGTCATCGAGAAAACGAGTCGTGCCTATCTCAAAGATTTAGAGGTAGCAATTAATGAAGACCGTGAGGTACATGGAAAAAAGGATTGAAGCCTAGAGAGGGTGTGAAGGAAGAAAAGGAAATCAAGGTGAGTACCACTGATCCGGAAAGTGGCTACATGGTTCGAGACAGCAAGCCCGAAGGCTTTTTCTATCTCGATCACCGGACTGTCGATCATAAGTACAATATTATTACCGATGTCCATGTCACTGCTGGCAATGTCCATGATTCCGTTCCTTACATAGATAGGCTGAATCTCCAAATCGAGAAGTTTGGGTTTCAGGATACAATTGAAGCTATTGCATTAGATGCTGGTTATTTAACTACTCCAATCTGCAAGGCACTTCACGATATAAATGTATTTGCTGTCATCGGTCATCGTGCCTTTACACCTGTTAAAGGTCTTTTTGCTAAATGGCGCTTTAAATATGATCTGGAGTGCGATGTGTACACATGTCCTCAAAAACATACGCTTACTTATTCGACTACCGATCGAAACGGATACAGGATGTATAAGTCCAATAAAGAAATATGTAAAACTTGTCCAAGGCTTTCTGAGTGTACCCGATCTAAAAATCACCAAAAGGTGATAAGCAGG
Source organism: Brevibacillus schisleri (assembly GCF_055685845.1). Taxonomy (NCBI): domain Bacteria; kingdom Bacillati; phylum Bacillota; class Bacilli; order Caryophanales; family Paenibacillaceae; genus Brevibacillus; species Brevibacillus schisleri. The sequence continues at coordinate 4,623,469 of NZ_JBVNDM010000001.1, read as the reverse complement.
CACGTTTGGGAAGAGAGTAAGGAATGGGTTCGACAGAACCGTTTAAGTAAATCGGGGAAATATTTATATAGATTAAGATACCAAACCATAGAGCGAAGCTTTGCAGATGCTAAAGAACTGCATGGGCTTCGCTATTGTAGGTTACGCGGACGCGAAAATGTCCAAGAGCAAGTATTGATGACAGCAACAGTACAAAACATTAAAAGGATAGCACTACACCTAGCGAAAGCAAGTTAGGTGCAGGCTATCCTTTTTTCAGCACTTCGTGCTGGAACAATACCAAAAGAAATCCCCCAAAAGGGGGTTTCTCTTCAGTCTGACCGCCAATTTTGGCGGTTTTTTGTTCATAATGAGAGTCTGTAAACAATCTCTCCATCGTATACGTCGCCAGTTTCTTCAAAACCGGATTGATTGTATAAATGTCTTGCACCTGCATTGTCCGGGCATACGGTCAAGTTCACAAATCGGCTTTGCGGGAAACGGTTCCGTACTGTATCTACGATCGCTGAGAGAGCCGCTCTGCCATATCCTTTGCCTTGGTACTGGTGATCAATCAAAAAACCATTGAACCAGTAACACCAATCTGTGGAGGCGTCATAAGTAATCATGACAAACCCAACCATTTCATCAGCGTCATACAAACAGAATGGTTCATAGGCGCAGTTGTCACCGTCAGGACGGATATGAACCTTCGCCAACGAAACGGCAACTGAGGGGACAAAGCGCTGCTGCTCATCCTGCACCTGCAAGCGTAATGCATCCTGCCAGTTATCTCTGGTTGTTGGAACGAATCGAATAGTCATGTCTTTGATAAGTCTTCACCTCGATCATCATCATAGCTTAAGCGTAACCGATCCCACCTGAAAAATCTTCCTTTTCCGCGTGGGCGTTTTTTCGTAAAATAAACCAAGGATACAAATAGAAAAGTTCCTGAAAGTGAGGTAACTGACATGGACGAGAAAAAAGAAGCGTTGGTCCCTGAACTGGAGGATCTAGTTCATAAATTTACAGAGCTGTTGACAGGGGAAGCGACTCCTGAGCGCGTAGAAATGGTAAAAGTATGGTGCCTGTACACAACAATGGCAAAAGCGATGCCGCCGCTGATTCAGCATTGGGGAAGCGAGCCTGAGCATATGGAAGCACGGAATCAAATTCGGGAAATTATCGAGCAAATCAAGCAGTGGAATCAGGAGAAAAATCAAAAGCACTAAAGATAAGAAAAAACGCTGTCTCTTGTTGAAAGAGAGCAGCGTTTTTTTACTTCAATCAAAACGCTAACCAGCGTGGAGGCATCAAGTTTCCTTGGTCAGTTTTACGGATTCCACGTGATATGCTTGGCAGCATCCATTAATTCATGTAAGGTGACACCGTGTGCCGTCATTACGACATACAACGATTGATTGTCGGATTTAGCGTTAAAATGAGCCGCGTGCTGGGCTGTTGATGCTTTTGAATCCGTTTGATCAAATGAAACAGCGATGGCTTGCTCTCCGTTGACCGCGAACAACTGAGTAGCCGTGAAAGTACCTGGGATAGAGAGGCTACGCTTGCCTTCTGTATTACGCACAACATCTACGCGAATCCAGTCGTTGTTCCGCTTGTAATCTGAAGTTAAGCGAGTCACCTTCTGGCTGGTTTCGGATTCGTATTGGATCGATACTGTACTCATCGAGAACCCATTCGGTGCTTGCGACAGGGAAGGTACGGGCATATCTGATGCTTGTACAGCGGTGTTCAAATCAGTGAAGGAGGATAGTGTAATGGGCTGCTTCGCTGCCGCTGGCAACGCTGGACCCACTAATGCGTTCTCAGTTGTACCCCCATCAGCCGTGTCTGGTTCCGCTTGGGAAGCGATCCCAAAGGTCATAGGATTCTCAGCAGCAGCGCCATTGGCTTCCTTAGCGGCTATATGGTTACCAGTATTTGCTGACTCCGCTGGAACTTCTGATTTCGCTTTAGCCGCTTGATCAACTGAGTTCCCCTGTAATCCCCGAGATGCCACGCTGTTCTGCCCGTCTTTATTTACCGTATGTGGCTCTGGTGTGGCTACTTTTTCCTCTGGTTTCACCATCGCAATCGCATTGTTCGATTGGGGAGGTGATGCAGGAGGTGTTTCTTTTGCAGGTGTAGTCGGAGCGACCTGCGATTGTGTAGCAGCAGACTCAGGATTGCTCTCTGCCTTTTTCATCGCAGGGGTGTCGGCAGCTGCTGGTTGAGAAGCGATTGCAGGTGCTGGAGCTTGTGTTGCCGATTTTGATTCCGCTTCGTCGAACGCAACTATGTTCTTGTTGATCTGATTGTCTTGTATGGCAGCCATTTGATTACTATTCGGTGCCAGTTGTTGGTAGCCGACGAAACCAACTGCGAGCAAGACAGCCGCTGCGCTAACCCAGGCGTATGAAGGGAAGCCTTTGGTCCAACGCTTGTTTGGTTTTGAAATCACTGTGCTCGTTTGTTGCTCTGAAGATGCAGTAGCGGCGTGAGGGGGTACACCTTTTCCGGCGGTCTGGTAGATTGCTTGCATGATTTTGTCTTCCAGGTTCGCTTGAGGTAGTGGAACCTCCTTCAAGAACTGCACCTCCTCTTCTGTTGTCATTTGCGTTTCTATCCAAGCGATGCATTCGTCACAGGTTTCAATATGTGAGTGCGAATCGCTATCTGTGTCATCTAGCCATGCCTTTCTAAATGCCTGGCAGTTCATGTACGAGCCCCCCTTCCTTGCGGGATAACAATTTTGCGAGTTCCTGACGAGCACGCAAGTAACGGACACGAGCTGTAGATTCGGCGATGCCGAGAAGTGTAGCTATCTTTTCAAACGGATATTCGTGCGTACAGCGAAGGACGATCACTTCTCGATAAGAATCTGACAGTAAGGCAAAGGCTTCCTGAATTTCTCGACGTTGCTCTTTTGTCATGAGCGATTCCTGAGGGGATTCGTCCCGTGTATTGGATGGCACATAGGCCAATTGTTCATCCGAGTCATGATACTTTCGGCGACGCAAGAAGTCGATGCTCTTATTTCGGGCGAGCGTATGTAACCAAGAAGAAAACTGGCTGTCTCCACGGAATGTCGACAATTTTTCATACGCTTTTACAAATACTTCTTGAGTAAGATCCTCTGCATCAGAGCGATTGTTTACCATTTTGTAAATGAAAACATAGATCATATGCTGATATCGCTGAATGAGGTCGCGATACGCTTCGATGTCGCCTTGAAGAATCCGCTGAATGATTTCGGCGTCGGATTGCATTGAATCTTTGGCCTCCCTTCCCTCTATGAGACGCTGGTTATTCGTAAACGTTTCAGACCAGCGTTTCGATTTCTATAATATCGTATGGATAGCCCTGTTCGACAAGAAAAAGCTGGCGATGGAGCGAAAACTCTTGCTCTCTCGTGTCTCGTGTTACCAATGTATAAAAATGGGCAGTGTTGTCGTCTGTTTTGGGCCTTAAGATACGTCCCAGGCGCTGTGCCTCTTCTTGTCTGGAACCATACGTCCCGGAGATTTGGATCGCGACGTTGGCATCCGGCAAATCAACCGCAAAGTTGGCCACCTTGGATACGATCAGGCGTGTAATTTCCCCTTTTTTAAACTGCGTGTACAAAAGCTCACGTTCTTTGTCCGGTACTTTTCCTGTAATGAGTGGCAGTTGGAGGGCCGTCGCCATCTGCTCAAGCTGATCGATATATTGCCCAATGATCAAAACGCGATCGTGGGCGTGCCTCTCCAATAGCTCGCGGACGACCTCCAGTTTTTTGGGATTTTCCGCTGCAATGCGAAACTTTTGGCGAGCGGTTGCATGTGCGTAAGCCTCCCGCCACTTCGGCTCAAAGGGGAGTCGAATTTCTCGGCAATGCGCCTCTGCGATCCAGCCTTGCTCTTCCATGACTTTCCACGGAACCTCATACTTTTTTGGACCAATCAGCGTGAAAACATCTTCCTCCCGCCCGTCTTCCCGAACAAGAGTAGCCGTCAGCCCAAGTCTGCGAGTGGCTTGAATCCCAGAAGTTACACGAAAGATGGGTGCAGGCAACAAATGCACCTCATCGTAAATAATAAGCCCCCAGTCGCGCTCTGAAAAGAGTTTCAGATGAGGAAAATCATCTTCGGCGGTGGGGCGGTATGTAAGAATTTGATAAGTTGCCACAGTTATAGGCTTGACTTCTTTGTTGTCACCAGTGTATTCCCCGACCATATTTGGATCAAGTCCTGTTTTGTCCAAGAGCTCAGCGATCCACTGGCGAACCGATGTCGTATTCGTGGTTAATATGAGGGTGGCTGTTTGCAACTGGCAAATGGCACCGAGTCCAATGATTGTTTTTCCAGCACCACAGGGGAGGACGAGAACGCCGCTGCCCCCAGTCACAGCGCCTCCGGAATAGAAGGCATCTACAGCTTCTTTTTGATAAGAACGCAAAGAGAATGCTCTGCCTCGGGATGTCGTTTCCTGTAAGCTAACTGCACAGGATTCGCCTTCTGTATAGCCCGCCAAATCTTGAACAGGAAACCCGAGCTTGATCAGCTCTTGTTTGATTAGTCCGCGCGCATAGCTTTTGATGACGAATTCATTCTCAAAAAGAGCAGCGATTGATTTATAACTGGTTACCTCTGTTAAAAGAAGTGGGTCTTCACTCATTAATACGAGTTGATCACCAATGCGTTCCAAACGAAACAAGCCGTATTTTCGCATCGTATCTTCAATTTCTTTGACGATGGTTGGCGGGACACCGTACTTGCTGTAGTTGCCAAGCACGTCTGTTACCTCTTGTGATGTAAGACCGGATGCAGCTGCATTCCAAAGCGATAAAGGGGTGATCCGATAGGTATGTATGTATTCTGGGTTCTTGATTAGCTCAGTAAAACCACTGATAGCTTGTCTGGCCTCGTGAAAGAAAGGATGCTGTGTTTCCAACAATATCGTCCGATCGCTTTGAACGATCAAGGGCAGGTCTGGACGGTAGGACAATAGACTCACCTCGTTGCAAAAGGCATAGGAATCAGCACTATGGTATCACAATCTCAAAAAGAAAGAAAAACGAACAGGTAACATTTTGGCTATGATGGGAAACAATATCCCAAAGCATGGACGGAAAGGATGGCGGGGAGCATGGCAATTTGGGGTAGCTTGTTTAATTTGATCTTGGTCATGATCCTCGTACTCCTGAACGGGTTCTTTGTTGCGACTGAATTCGCGATCGTAAAGGTAAGGGAATCGCGCATTGCACAGCTCGCAGCAGAAGGAAACAAGCGCGCTGTTGACGTCGAGAGAGTCCTGCACAATTTGGATGCCTACCTCTCCGCGTGCCAACTTGGGATTACGCTGGCTTCATTAGGACTCGGTTGGTTGGGAGAGCCTGCTATCGCGCATCTCTTGCATCCAGTTTTTCGTTACTTCCATTTAAATGAAACGGTTGTGACCAGTATTTCCTTTATTATCGCTTTTTCGTTGATTACGTTTTTGCATATCGTGCTGGGGGAGCTGGCTCCGAAGACATTGGCTATTCAATACTCCGAAAAGGTGGTACTGGCAGTAGCCAAGCCGATCCAACTCTTTTACAAAATTATGTATCCCTTTATTCAAATGCTGAACTGGTCCGCGAGTCATTTTCTTGGGCTTTTTCATATATCGTTGGAGCCGCATCAGGAAGCACATACAGAAGAAGAGATACGCATTCTTGTCAATGAAAGTCATAAAAGCGGCTTGATTGATCAAACCGAGCTGATGCTGGTTGATAATATTTTTGATTTCTCGGAGACGATGGCGAGAGAAATCATGGTTCCGCGTACAGATATGGTTGTCTTGAACCTGCGAGATCCTTTTGACGAGAACGTCAAGCATGTCCAAAACGGACGATTTACCCGCTATCCAGTAGTGGATGGTGACAAGGACCATGTTGTCGGTAGTTTACATATCAAGGATATGCTGACGGGGCTTCTGGAAGGAGAGAGCCATGATCTTCAGACCTTCATGCGCCCGATTTTGACGGTACCGGAGACGATCTCGATCAGCCGGTTGCTGACCATGCTGCAAAAACAACGAGGGCAAATGGCGATTATCATTGATGAGTATGGGGGCACTGCCGGGCTGGTGACCCTCGAAGATATAATGGAAGAAATTGTTGGAGACATCCAGGACGAGTTTGACGATGAACGCCCAGAAGTAGAACGTAGTGACGGCATGCTGTCATTGGACGGGCGTATGTTATTGGAAGAAGCGGGCGATTATCTGGACATCGAATTGGAGTCGAGCGATGTGGATACGCTTGCTGGCTGGATTTACATGCAGATCGACCATCCGCCGCGCGTGGGGGATCGGGTAAAAGAAGGAAAGTACGAATTTATCGTGGGAGAGGTCGATCATTACAGAATCACCAGGGTCTATGTAAAGAAAGTCGGCAAAGCAGAGGAAGAAATCAGTTCCACGTAAGGGAAGAAAGGGGGCTTCTCAATGCGTAATATAATTGCTATAATGGGACACAAGTTGCATAGATGGCAATGAGCCTAATTGCTTAGGGTGATTAGAGCAGCTGAGAGTAGAGACTAGAGGAGGAAGTACAGATGAGACGAGCAGTCAGTATGGTACTGACCGCATTGCTGGCGTTTTCTTTGGCAGCATGTGGCAACGAAACAGGTGGGAAAACAGAGACAGCAGCAACGACAGGCCAAGGGCCAACAGTGAAGCTGGGGCTGACGCAATTCGTGGAGCACCCTGCGCTTGATGCCATTCATAAAGGAATTTTAGATGGTCTGAAGGATGCTGGCTACGAAGAGGGCAAGAACTTGGAGGTAGACTCCCAGAACGCCCATGGTGACATGAACAATACCGTCTCGATCGCACAGAAGTATGCCGGAGATAAAAAGGATCTTGTCGTAGCGATTGCGACGCCATCCGCTCAGGCTGCAGCAAAGGCGATTGCTGATAAACCTGTTATTTTCAGTTCCGTAACAGACCCGATCTCGGCTCAACTGGTTGGCAGTCTGGAGAAGCCAGACAAAAACGTGACCGGGACGTCCGATAAAGTATCCATGGAACAACAATTGAAGCTGGTGAAAACCTTCCTGCCTGAGCTGAAAAAGCTGGGCGTGATCTATACAACCTCCGAAATTAACTCAGAGGTACAGGTCAAGGAATTGGAAGACGCAGCGCAAAAACAAGGCGTAGAAATCATCAAGGCGGGCATTTCGCAGCTGTCTGAAGTACAGCTGGCGGCTCAAAGTCTTGCTAGTAAAGCAGATGCCATTATTATCCCAATTGACAACACCGTCGTATCTTCCTTTGAAGCGGTGCTCGGAGCAGCAGAGGAAAACAAAATTCCTGTATTTGCTTCTGATACCGATACAGTGAAACGTGGAGCGGTTGCTACTTACGGGATTGATTACTACCAAATCGGTAAACAAACTGGCGATATGGCTGCTCGTATCTTAAAAGGGCAGAGTGTTGCTGATACTCCTGTAGAGATTTCGAAACAAGCTGATTTGTATATTAATGAAACAGCTGCTGCAAAGTTTGGGCTCACTATTACTGAGGCACTCAAACAACAGGCGAAAGAAATCATCAAGTAAAAAGAGAGCATCATGCTCTCTTTTTATTCTTTTAAAACCGTTTTATCCATGTTAAACTGTAGAAAAAATTCACGAGGGGGAATTCACTAAATGTTCAAACAAAAAAAGAGTGTTAAAATTTTTCAGAGTTTTTTATTTCCTTTATTGCTTTTGTCTGTTACCGCTTGTGGACAGCAAAGCACTACCCCTGCAAACAATCCTACACCAGCTCCTGCAACCACGACGGCACCTGCCCCGTCTACTGAAACCAAGCAGCTGACAATTGGAATTGCCCAATTCGTTGAACACCCTGCTTTGGATGCAGCAAGAGAGGGCTTTATCAGCCAACTGGCTAAAAACGGTTACGAAAAAGACAAGCAAGTAAAAATCGATGTGCAATCCGCTCAAGCGAGCATGGATACAGCCATTCAGATTGCCCAAAAATTCGAGGCTGACAAAGTAGATTTGGTGCTGGCCATTGCGACTCCAACGGCACAGGCTGCCGCACAAACCAGTAAAGAAATTCCGATCCTGTTTACTGCGGTAACCGATCCTGTAGAAGCTGGTCTGGTTGCAGCAATGGACAAGCCGGGGGCGAACGTAACCGGCACATCGGATATGAATCCAGTTGAAGAGCAATTGAAGCTGATCAAAGAAATGAAAGCTGATGCGAAATCTGTTGGAATCATTTATAGTTCTGGCGAAGTTAACTCCAAAGTACAGGTAGATGCGGCAAAAGCCGTAGCTGGCAAGCTTGGTTTAGAAATTAAAGAAGCAGCGATTACAAGCGCGACAGAAGTGAAGCAAGCAGCTGAGTCCATGGTGGGCAAAGTAGATGCTTTCTACGTACCAACTGACAACATGGTCGTATCTTCGATTGCAGCTGTGATCGGAGTCGCTGAAGCACAAAAAATTCCGGTCATCGCTGGTGAAGAAAACTCTGTGAAGAGCGGAGCGATTGCCACTTACGGGATCGACTACACGAAGCTGGGCGAGCAAACAGCTGATATGGCAACAAAAATCCTGAAGGGTGAAGCGAAGCCGGCTGATATGGCTGTAGAAGTGCAAGCAGACATGAAGCTCGTATTGAATAAGAAAGCAGCGGAAAAAATGGGTGTGACGATTCCGCAAGCCATGCTCGACCGTGCTGGACAAGTGATCGAGTAATAAATGCAGTAATTGGAGGATTTCTTCTATGAATCAACTGGCAATAATGGGAGCCATTGAGCAAGGGTTACTATTTGGTATCTTGGCTCTCGGTGTATATCTGACCTTCCGAGTTCTAAACGTTCCTGACTTGACCGTAGATGGTAGTTTTGCCTTGGGAGGCGCAATCGCAGCCAAATTCATTATCGATGGCACCAATCCGTTTTTGGCCACCCTGCTGGCTTTCATTGTAGGTGCATTAGCAGGAGCTTTTACGGGCGTCTTGCATACCAAAGGAAAGATTAACGCACTTTTGGCGGGGATCTTGACGATGATCGCCTTGTACTCGATCAATTTGCGTGTCATGGGAAAAGCGAATCTGCCTCTTTTGCGGGAAGATACTTTGTTCACTTATGTGAAAGATATGAGCATTCCAAACCTGGCTGTAGGTGGAGTTACTTTACTGTCTGGTGTAGCAATCGTCTTTATCGTAGGTGTTCTGGTGCTGAAGCTGATCATTGACTGGTTCCTGCATACGGATATGGGGCTGGATTTGCGTGCGACAGGTGACAACTCGAAGATGATCCGCAGCTTTGGGGTAAACACGGATTCGACAACGATTATCGGTTTGGCTCTTTCCAATGGCTTGGTAGCTTTAGCTGGTGCGTGGGTAGCCCAATACCAAGGCTTTGCGGATGTAGGAATGGGGATCGGGATGATCGTCATCGGTCTCGCTTCCGTTATTGTCGGGGAAGTTTTGTTTGGCAGCTCTTCGATTTTCCGAGTGACGCTTGCTGTCATTCTCGGCTCGATTGTGTACCGCTTGGTCATTGCGCTGGCTCTTGATGCAGGACTCAATCCTTCTGACATGAAGCTGATTACGGCCCTGATTGTTATCATTGCCCTGACTGTTCCAACTGTGGCAAAAGGCATCTGGAAAAAGCAAGCGGTACGCTCGGCAAGGGGAGGAAGCAGCGATGCTTAAAATTACAAACGTCAACAAAGTATTCAACGCGGGAACTGTGAATGAAAAGATCGCGCTTCGAAACGTCAATCTGCACGTGAAGAAAGGAGAGTTCATCACCGTAATCGGAAGTAATGGTGCCGGTAAATCGACGATGATGAACATGATCTCCGGCGGATTGACGCCAGATAACGGAAGCATTCAGATTGACGGGAAAGATGTTACACGCCTGGCGGAGCACCAGCGTGCAGGTCTGATCGGCCGTGTGTTTCAGGACCCAATGGCAGGTACAGCGCCGAACATGACGATTGAGGAAAATCTGGCAATCGCTTTGGGACGGGGAAAGCGTCGTACACTTGGATTTGGGGTGAATAACCAGAAGCGAGAGCAGTTCCGCGAGCAGCTCAAGCAACTGGATCAAGGGCTGGAAAACCGTTTGAAGACCAAAGTTGGTTTTCTCTCAGGAGGACAGCGTCAAGCACTGAGCCTGTTGATGGCTACCTTCACGGAGCCGAAGATTTTGCTCCTCGATGAGCATACAGCAGCGCTTGACCCGAAACGGGCCCAGTTGATTGTAGATTTAACGGAAAAAATCGTGGAGCGCTATAAACTAACGACAATCATGGTCACGCATAATATGGAACAAGCGTTGAACATGGGGAATCGTCTGTTGATGCTCCACGATGGGGGAATCATTCTCGACATTCCGGATGAGAAAAAACGGACGATGAAGCCACAGGATCTGCTTCGGGCATTCGAAACAGCCCGCGGTGGAGAAAGCTTCAGCGAAGATCGCTTCTTGTTAACTTAATCGGATCGAATCAGCCTTCCTGTTCAAGCGGGGAGGCTTTTTCGTTGGTGGAAAGATATACGTACATGAATCCGGCACCGATTAAAAGGATGCCTGCGACAATGGTAAAAAGGATCGTGCCACCATAATGTAGCAAGACAAGGCTGCCCAAGTACGGTCCGCACATGCGGGAAATATCCCAGTGTGTTCCTGTGATCGCGAAGTACCTTCCGCGCATCGTGACAGGTGATATCCGGGTGACGAAGGCCATCAATTGCGTCAGCCCAATACTCTCTCCGATGACGAGCAACACTTGCAAGGCGAGAAGGGCAGGTACGTTGTCGATGAAGGCGTAACCCAAGGATACGATGAGAAAACAAATGTACGCGCCACTAATCAACAGGCGAGCAGGCAAGTGCTGGGTCCATTTGACGAGTATATACTCGAACAGGAGCAGTAGGCCCCCTTTTACCGCAATGAGCAAGGCGAGTGTTTGCAAATAGTTGGGCAGCGTGTATTTCAGATGAAGCTGGAGATTTGTTTCGGTTTGCGCGTAAAACAGACTGATCGGCAAAGCCAGCAGCATAATGGCAAGGGCTGGTCGATAAGCATGCCAGGAGCTGCGTGAACGTACGGTTGCTGCTTCTTCGACGGGAGCCTCCGGCAGCGGAGTTTGCGGGATTTTCCACCAAACGGCAAGAGCATAGATCAATAGCGAGATCGCAGTAAACAAAAACGCCATAGCAGGATCATACTTATAAATGATGACTCCAACTAAAGGGCCCAATGCGGCCCCGATACTGCTAGAAGTACTGAGAAGGGCAAAGGCACCAGCCATTTGTGTAGAGGAAATCGTATCAGCGAGATGCGCGCGGCTGACAGGGATAAACAGGGAACGGCCAGCACCATTGATGATGTACAGGATCGCAAAGCCCGTCATGGAGTCGGCCCAAGCCATTCCCAACATAGCGAAGCCTTGCAGGATTAGGGCGAGTAGCATGATTGTTTTTCGGCGATAGCGATCCGTGATGCCACCAGCAAATAGCGTCAGCAAAATCTCGGAGAAGGGCTGCAAACCAATGACGAGCATGGTCATGGTGACAGAGCCGCCGATGTTCTCGCTCAAGTACAATACGAGAAACGGAGCGATCATGGCGCTGGATAGTGAAGTGAGCGTTTCGCCGAACAAGCGGACCCAGAGGAGTGCCGGATATGCAGCAACGAATCGACTAAGTGCATGAGGAATGAGTGACATAAGATAGTCCTTTCTTTCGGCTTTTCCCGGTTAGTGGGTGTTTTTAGAATTGTAAGGTAGCAAAGACCAGAGAAAAAGCGTACGATTAGGCGAATAGCTTTTTCATGTTTTATGGGCGAATTGGTGGTGGCAAGATGCAACTCGTTGAACAATACATGCGTTTATGTGCGGGGCGGCCGAATGAAACGATCGGGCATCCGCTTGACATATCGTTAGCTGAAGTTGCTTCGATTTTATTTTGTACGTTGCGGAATGCGACCTTGACCTTGAAAAAAATGCAAAGCCAGGGATGGGTAGTTTGGCAGCCGGGGAGAGGTCGAGGAAATCGATCCGTTCTGACATGCTTGCTAGTGCCCGAAGACCTGATCATGAGCGTAGCCAAGGAACTCGTACAAAAAGGGGAAATTCGTGCTGCACGGGATATGGTCGACGAATATGGGGGAAATTTGCCTGTTTTGGGTGAAAAATTTTCACGATGGATGAATAGTCAGTTTGGACATCGTGTGAAGCGGGAAAAGGGAAGTAAGGGCAGAGTCGATACCTTGCGTTTGTTTTACAGTCGACCATTCGCAGGGCTTGATCCGATTCATATTCTCCTGCGCTCCGAGTCACATATGGTCAAGCAGCTATTTGATTCTCTCGTCCAGTTTGATCCAGTCACGAAACAGATTGAGCCCGCTATCGCTTTTTATTGGGAGGCTAGTGAAGAAGGAAAGCAGTGGACTTTTTACTTGCGGAAAGGTGTCTTATTCCATCATGGCCGTCCACTTATTGCCGATGATGTGCGCTTTTCCTTCCTTCGCTTGATGAAGCATTCCTATAAACATCGCTGGCTAGCCGCTTCAATCAAGTCGATTACTGTCAAAGATGACTACGTATTAACGATTGCTTTGCATATGCCGGATGAACTGTTTTTACAAGCACTGAGCAAGGAATACATGGCAATAGTCCCCGCTGATTACGTTCTGGAGATGGGGGAGCAGTTTGCACAAATGCCAGTAGGAACGGGGCCGTTTCGTGTAGTCCGCAACGACGATTCCATGCTCGTGCTGGAAGCGTTCACACCTTATTTTGGGGGAAGGCCGTTCTTGGACCGAATTGAAATCTGGTGCGTACCTGGCATGGCAGCAGAAGCGCAGGCAGATGAGAGCTTGTTATCTGTCACGGCTTTGGATGATCATCGGGATACGAGCTTTCTGGCATGGAGTGACGTTGGCAGATTGGAAGATTGTTTTCAATACGTCAGCTTGAATGGAGCAAAGAATGGCCCGCTGTCACATCGTGAATTTCGGAGTCTCGTGGTGGCTATCATTTGTGGACAAGCCTTGAGACAAGAGCTACAGGGAACGAGGGAGCATGCAGTCATCTGGGGGAAAACGGATTCGTTCCAAGAACAAAAAAAGGTGCCGGGTTCACAGGAGTTGGTTCGTATTTTCAAAGAGAGCGGGTATCAGGGAGAGGCGCTGTCGCTCTATACGTATCCAGATTCCGATCATATAGAAGATGCTCAGTGGATTCAGAAAACGTGCAAGGCATACGGAATTGCCATAGAGATCAGGTATGCATCCCCGGAGGAGCTTGCCTCGCCTTCGTTATTACAAGAGGCTGATTTCGTTGTGGATAGTGCGAATGTAGATGAAAGGGCGGAGCTGTCTTTACGAGAATTTCTACACGCTGGTGCGTTGAGTATTTCTCATCATTTAGATCCGCATGGAAAGGAAGAGATCGCGTATTGGATGAATCGTCTGTCGTGCGCCCGAACAGCACAAGAGCGACAAGCTTGCGTAGACAGCATCATGCATACGCTTGCGGCTTGCAACACGTTTGTCCCGCTGTATTCGAATCGGGTAGAAATGCTTGCACATCCGCGGTTATCGGGTGTAAGCCTGGATGCCTATGGTTGGATTGATTTCAGGCGCATTTTTGTGAGGGAATAGCATAAATTTGTCACATAATGATGTGAAACCGCTTTCGCTTTTCATCGTATTATTATATGTAGATATCTATTATGCTCATAAAGTTCTTTGAGGAGGAACTATGCCGGTGTATACCAAAATCGAAAAGGACAAACACATTTTGTTTGCGTCTATTCGCTTGATGATCTGCGTCGGGCACGCCGACGGTTATATAGGAAACAAAGAAATAGATCGTATTCATGAAATCGTAAATTCGGAGCATTTTACATTGAAAGAACGACAAATTTTAATGGATGATTTGGACTATCCGAAGCGTCCGGAAGTCATCGTGGAAGACCTGGTAGCCATGACCCAGGCTGAAAAGCTCGTGATGATGCGCAAGCTCTACCACATGGCATTGATCGATCGGAAGCTATCTGCGTCAGAGACAAAAGAGATTGCCCGCATCGCTTGCTTGATCGGAATCTCGGAGGAAAAGCAGCGTCAGGTAGAAGAGTGGATTCGCGAAGGGATTGCTTGGCGCGAACGTTGGAAAGATATTGTAGAAGAATAGCCGGGGCCCCAATATGATTGGGGTCCTTTCGTTTTAGGAGGAAGCTTGGCGCAGCCTCTTTTTCTACAGTACAATAAGAAAAATACGTCCCAGCAAGTGGCAACGCTATGGATATGAAGGAGGAGACCCTATTTTGCGGATCTTGGTTACGAATGATGATGGCATTGATGCTCTTGGTATCAAACGCTTGGTAGAAGCTTTGCTCACTCTAGAAGGAGCGGAAGTCTCTATAGTAGCACCGGTTGAAGAGAAAAGCGGGGTTGGACACGGAATCACTTATCGGAGTGCACTCTCGCCTGAACAGCGTAATTTTTACGGAATGCCGGTGAAAGCGTGGGCGGTCAATGGTAACCCTGCAGACTGTGTAAAAGCTGCTTACCATCTCCTGTTTGAACATGGGAAAAAACCGGATATCGTATTCTCGGGGATTAACGTCGGAACGAATCTCGGACGTGATATTTATTACTCCGGTACGTGCAGCGGTGCCAGGGAGGCGGTAATTTTGGGTGTTCCTGGTGTTGCCCTGTCCTATGATAACTGGTTCGATCAAGACAACTACGGCGAGGTAGTCGAGATGATTCGTCCACTTGTAAAAGAGTTCAGCGATCGTGCTGTCAAAGGGGAACTGGCGTCAGAGGTATTCTGGAATATCAATATCCCGCATGTACCGCTGGCTGAGGTGAAAGGAATGGTTCCGGCCACTTTGTCCATGAACCACTATGAAGACAAATATAGTGAAGAAGCAGAAGGCTATTATTTAGCCCGCGAGTATCCTCAGGTCATGCCCCTGGCGGAGCCGCTGGACTATGATTTGCTCAAGCATGGCTATATTGCGATTACCCCCGTCCACATTGACGCGACAGACCGGACTCTCTTAAAACAGATGGACAATTGGGCATTGCTAAAAGCTTGGGGAAAACAGGGGGAATAACGCATGAACGACCATTTTTTTCCTCCGCTAACCCCCGATGATACCCTGTGCTCTCCAGACGAGTCAACGCAGGGAGAGGTACTCGATCCCGTTGTTTATCACGATTTGTACAAGTTGGCAGAAGAAGAGGGACTTCCTTATTTTGTCCGTCTTAGTGGCACTGGCGAAGTGGAGCTGTATTTGGTGTTCGAATCGGTGGATGCTTTCAGCGAGCAGACGAGAGATGCCGTTTCGCTCGAATTCAAGACGTATCAAAATAAACTGCTCGCGGTCATTTGGACACTTTCGGACCCGCTGAATCCGCTTGGTTTTCCCTTGACGTTCGACATAGCGCGTGCTGATGAGCGAAGCATGGCCTTGAGAATGATCGAGCAGCCGTATACTTCTTTACACTACTTGGCTTACGCGGATCGTGAACTTACCCATATCTATTCCGAGTCGGTTTCTTTTTCCCTAGCGGAAGTAGCTCGGACACGTGAGATGATTCAGGCGCTCTATGAGGGGACTCCCGATACACTCCCGGAAGAGGTGCAGGTGCGTGAGGAAGAGACCGAAAGCATCTCGGCGATGAGCCTGCCTGCATCCGTTTTTACGGAATCGGGGATGGCCTTCGTATTGCGTTACAAGCATATGAGAGATGTCCATGGTGAAGAAGGAGCGCAACATTTATTGATGAGTACTGTGCAGCAAGCAGTATGGGTCATGCGCAGGCACGCCCGCAGCGAGGTCCGGGATACGTCTTTTACCGTATGGGCTGCGGAAGAGGGCGATTACGCAATGATTGTGCTGACGCCAAGTCTCTCGCATTTATTCGAGGTCGTTCATATGTCAGAGGATGAAGCGAATCCGTTCTCGCGCTTTTTGATGACCTTGCCGGAGTACGTACAGACGCAGGACGCTTCTCCTTTACAGTTGGGTGCCTATCCACTACTGCGTTATGAGAGCGGTCGCCTCTTTCATTTGGAGCTGGATGAAGAGGTGCAGAAGCATCTCGCGCAGGTGTTTGCGAAAGCGTTTCCAGGAATGCCTGTCCCTTACCTGTAATTGTTGAGAGATTGTGAAAAAGGACTCTCTCCGGAATTTTTTTGTCTTCGATGAAATATGGGTAAATAAGTCATTTTTCAACAAAGGATACGACAAGCGCGAATCCGAATTAGGTAAGACAGACATTCCATTGGGGAGAGGTGACGACGATGTACGCTGTTGAACCCAATTTGTTCCAGGCTGTTTCTGAATGCGCCCACCGTTTTCAAGGGGAGATAGAGCAACTGGCACAACGTCATGCACTTACGATCGAAGGAGGGCTTCCTGCGTTAGAGCTGCAGGTCCATCCGCAGTTTCAGGCCTTGCTCGAGTACAATCTGTGGGGAGAAGCCGGTTTAGTTGTTATCCATGGGAAATTACATAAGCGCGATCACGTTTGGACAGATTCGTTTTCTGTCATGATGAAGTTCTCCTTGACGCATGATCCGAAAATCGATATCGAAGGAAAGAAGCAGCGCATTGAAGAGTTTTTATTTGGGGAAGGAGAGTACTTCTGGAATATCCCTCCCGCTGGGCATGTGGGTCATAGTGAGCTGACCCTGCGCTTTACCTACCAGCCTGGAACGAACCGTCTTGCCGAATATGTCAGGAGTATTTTGGGAATTGTAACGGGAAAGATGATGGCTGCCTAACGCAGCATGAAAGAGAATGGCTCTCCGTCACAGGAGGGCTATTTTTTCGAAGGAGGACAGAAATGCGCTTATTCATCGCATTGGATATTCCAGCTGAGGCTGCCGCTTATATTGCCGATGTTCAAAAACGGTTGAAGCAAGATGTGACGGCGGACAGGTGGCAGTCTCTCGCTAATTTGCATTTGACTCTGCATTTTCTTGGAGAAGTGGATGAGTCACTCGTACCCGCTATCTGCGAGGACATGGATATTGTCAGCGCGATCATCCAGCCAATGACCCTGCGTGTTGGCAGCTTTGGGGTTTTTCCGAATGCCCTGCATCCACGTGTGCTCTGGCTGGGACTGCGCGGTCAACTTTCCCCTCTCAAGCAGCTCCATTTGTTGCTGGGCAGACGGTTCGAATTGCACGAAGGCTTGTCCTACGATCGGAAGCAGTACCGGCCACATATTACGCTGGCGCGAGGTCCGCATCGCAGTGGGAATGAGCTTGCCCTCTTGGATTGGAATGAACGCTATTTAGCGCAGGAGCCGCCACAATGGAAGGCGCGGCATTTCCACTTGTATCGTTCCGAGCTCTCGCCAGAGGGTGCGGTACATACGATTATCCACACGAGCACGTTTGATAAAGATCACAGCAAAAAACAAGCGTTGCCTGAATAGACTAAGAAGAAAGGATCAGGGAAGCCTTCCAGAAAGCGGTGGAAAACGGATGGGTGAGTTCACGACCGGCATTCTTTATCCACGCAAATACGAACCGAAAGTACTGATTGCCTTATCCAAGACAGAGCAGCCATACTTCCACAGAAACGTCAACAGCGACTGGAATGCATTTTTCCTGCAGGATGAGTGGCTGGAAACCTCCACGACGCTTGATTTTTTGCTGAGACTGTCCAAGCAATTCGTTCCCCTCCTCTGGTTTCATGACGCTGAGGACAACGGTTGGGGCTTTCGCTTGTTCGATGCAGGCTTCGAGGTTGCGTCCGCGACAATCAGCTACTCGCTCGATGTGGAAATGGCGGAAGCCGAGTTCGGCAGGCTTTATCCAGAGATTGACCTGCAGGAGGGAATTGTAGACAGCGAGGACGTTCGGCAAAAGTATGAAGACATACTGGAGAGGGTAGTGCGTTCGGAGTTGTATCGGCGAGAGGTAGGTAAAGGGATCACACGTATCAAGCCGCAGTCATTCAGTCGGATCGTGGGTCCCAAGCAGATTCAGCAGTTACGTTCCCTTTTTGATTTGCAGTTGTTGACGAACGTCGATGACGACACAGGGGCTTCACTGTTGTACGACTCGGTTGACCTGTTCAAAGAAATTTTAGGGATAGAAGAGATGGTGTGGGTGAACTTCGCGTATTTAGCAAGCGGAGGCAGAGAGTAGGAAATAACGAATAAAGAGGACAAAAGCCCAGTGCATCTTCTTCGCACTGGGCTTTACACTGTTCGTTACTTCTTTTTCCACTGTCCAAAAATTTCATCCACATCAAGCAGCATGATCAGCTTGTCGTTCATTCGGGCAATGCCTTGCAAATATTTGCCCTCTACACCAGCGATAATGGGTGGTGCAGGCTCGATCAAGCTCTGCGGAATATTCATGACCTCAGAGACCGCATCCACGATAATTCCGATGTTCAACCCATCCATCTGCAAGTCGACAAAGCGAGTGTCATCCGTTTCTTCCATAGGTTCCAAATCAAACATTTTCCGCAAGTTGATGATCGGTAAGATCCGTCCACGCAGATCAATGACTCCCTCGACATAAAGTGGAGATTTTGGAAAACGTGTAATGGGCAACGGCTTGATGATCTCACGTACGAGCGAAATCGATAGGCCGTAATATTCATTCCCCATTTTAAACAAAATCTGTTGGTCAATAGCTGCTTCTGCTTCCCAATCCGAACCATTGCTTCTTTTTGTCATTTCTATCATACATGATTCCTCCCCGAACCGCTTTCCATGTCTTTACCCATATTGTACCATGGGCAAACCTACTCAGGACGTTTTTTTGTCTCAGGCAATGACGTAGAACAGACCGACCAGCGTCAGGCTCGTCGGTCTGTTTTCTTGATCATGGTTCACGAAGATCGTTCAATGAAATTCCTTGCTCGAGCGCAAAATCAAAATCATCCACATCGTAAAATTGAACAGGCACGATATATTCCAATATTCGATCCTGATAATCAGGCTGGTCTGTGAGAAGTGGGGCCTCAAATTTCATGGCCGTCAACAATAGCTGTGTCTCTACGGGATCAAATATTTCCCCCCACATGGCGTTGTCCTCTACTTTTACGACCGTCAGGGTCACGCCGTTCGGAAAAGAAAAGGGAACCTTGGACCATGGGGCTACCAGTCCTTTTTCCATTCGCTTGCGGTTGAATGGATCGGCAAAAAATTGGCTCATTTCTTTCATAATCCGCCGGACATACTGATCATCAGCAGAGTAGGGCATGATAGGTTCAGGACTCTGGATAAATTCGTCCAATTCATAGATTGTCGACGCGGGTATCAGATATTCTACTGGTTGCGATGGGACCATCAACTCCCCGTAGATAGCCAACATGATCGCTTCTATAACGAATTGTTTCGACATTTCGACAACCCTCCTCGTTACCATCATACAAAAAATCAGGGGCACCGTACAAGGGTGGCGAGTAGGGCTCAAAAAGTTTGGGGAGGCTGCATCCTTTGTTCGAATCTGCTTTTTTTTCGTCGCTGCTACTCATCATTACCATCAACCTCGTATTAAGTGGAGATAATGCTGTGGTTATTGCCATCGCATGCAGGAAGCTCCCTGTTGAACAACGAAAACAAGCCATTTTGTGGGGAACGTTTCTTGCTATCATCGTACGTGTGATTGCTACGATTCTTGCTGTTTATTTGCTAAAAATCCCGTATTTGTACCTGATTGGCGGAATTATTCTGCTATGGATCAGCTACAACCTGTTGCGCGAGGATGAGCGAGAGGAAGCAATCAACTCGAGTGAAGACTTGATTCAAGCGGTCAAGACGATTGTTGTGGCGGATGTGATGATGGGACTGGATAATGTACTCGCTATTGCGGGAGCAGCGCAAGGAGACATCGTCCTTATCGTGCTGGGCCTCTTGATCAGTGTGCCTCTCATGGTTTTTGGTAGCCAGCTTATTTTAGGGGCAATGGAGCGCTTTGTATGGCTTGTTTATGTTGGTTCAGGTGTCCTGGCAGTCACAGCGGCGAATATGATTCTCATGGAAAATACGCTGCGTGAGTGGATCGCAGGAAGGGGTTGGCTCGAATATGTGATCAAAATTGGGTTGGTCGCTCTCGTAGTAATAGCGGGATATTTGCAACGTACGAAAACGACACGTACCCAAGCATGAAAAAACTGAGATGAATAAGGAATCTCAGCTTTGTGGTGGGCCTATAAGGTTTTGACGATCGTCACGCTCATCCATTCTTTATCATAGAGATCGATTTCATAGGTGCTGGCTACTTCAGAGCCATCTTCATTAGTAAGAATACGGATTGTAGGTCGATTTACAGCCAATGGATTTACTTTGGAAACGACCCCGGTTTGTCCTGTACTCAACAATACAGTAGAGGCAACTGGATAAATAGCGACGTGCTGCAAAAACAGCTTGAGCAGGTCAAGGTCGAAATAGGTGTTTCCTGTAGCGAACAAGTACTCGGTAGCATCACTCGGCGAGTAGCTTTTCCGAAATGGACGCGGGGAAACTAAGGCATCGTAAACATCAGCGATTGCCACGATTCGTGCATACTCGTGAATGTTTTTCTCACTGAGCTGACGGGGATATCCTGTTCCGTTGTATCTCTCGTGATGCTGGAGCGCACAGTGGGCGGAGACGACCGAGATATTATGTTGATTCCGCAAAATATTAAAGCCTTCTTCGGTATGGTATTGGACACGTTGGCGTTCTTCTGCGCTTAATTCGGTAGGCATGGTCCAGAGCTCCTTAGGAACCTGTGTCATGCCGATGTCGAACAAAAGCGCACCAATTCCCAATTCCATCATCTGCTGCTGGTTGTAGCCCTTGGCCATCCCTACCACACCAGACAGAACGGCGACATTGACAGCGTGGTGAAAAAGGTAACCATCCAGCACGTGAAGACTGGACAGGTTGACTAAGATGTCTTTGCGACTGCTCAAGTCTTGGAAGATTTCTCGAAAAACCTTTTGAAAACTGCTTCCGAAATCAGGAGCGGACGTACGGCGCTTGATTTGCGGCTGGTCCATGAGGGTGGTCATCGTTTTGTACACGGCATCCACGGCTTCTTTACGCGTCTCATCGCGGATTACATCTTCCGGCATGATATCTTCTGTGTGCTTGTCTTGAATGTAGAGGGTATCAATTCCCAATTGAACAAGGCGTTCAATGTAACGGGGAGTTAGTTGTACCCCGATCCCCAACAGAACGTTCCCATTTTCTTGGAAAATGCTCTTGGCGATGACATCGCCCGGCTTTACCGAAGTAATATGCAATTTTCTCACAACGAAAGCCCCAGTCCTTTTTTGTGGAATGTAAATAGTCCTGATTTTCCGTCAGTTCATGTAGTACCATTTTATCACAGTAGAACATGGGGAGACTAGCGCTGTCCAGGTACTTCTCTTAATTGTCATTTTTTTCCTTATGGAAATACACGATTATTGCTCGGCTGCGCGATTTGAACGTGTAAACCAGCGGAATGGATTGAGTGACCAGCGAGGCTCATAGCGGGCATAGCGCTCCTTACGACGAGTCAAGCGTTGTTGCATAAGATCCAGTTCAAAAGTAACGCGACGCATTTCCAAGCGGAGGGACTCTTGCATTTCTTCTATGTCCACAATCTTTTGCAGAATGGTCGACTGCATATGATTCATAGAGGAGAGTTGAGTGAGCTCCTGCTGAAATTGGACGAGTGTCTCATGGACTGTCATTTCCACTTCTCGCATGCCCGTACCCAGCTTATTTGTGGCGCTGAGCGTAACGGCGGTTTCATCCGCACCCACGAGTTCTTCTTCCATGAGCATTTCCTCGGACAAGCGACCTTCTTCTATCAGTTGGCGCTGAATATCTTTTAACGAGCTGTTACCGTTATCTTTTCTTTCTTTCACTTCCTTGAGTAGTTCAAAGCCTGCTTCGCTGATCAAATAGTGACCCTGCGGATTTTTCAGACGTTCCTGAGCAGGTACGAACAAGTCCAGCCAGTTACGTAGTGTACGAACATGCACATCAAGGCGATCAGCTACCTCTTTTGAAGCCATCCAAACTTGTACATCCATCCCGAATCACTCCCTTTTTTCCTCTCGGTATTCCCGGTGGACTCATTATAGCACCAAAATTTTCCGGGTAAGAGAGAATCGACAAAGGTTCTAAAAACTAGTGATCTTTCGTCCGATTCGGACAGGTCGTCGTATTTTGTCAAATTTGCTAGGCTGCTCATAATGACCGGGACAGGCGCGTACATATGGAAGGAGTAAGCATGTTTTTGCTCGTTGGGTGAGGAGAGGACCGGATGATGCAATCTGTTTTCTGGATTGTCCTTTTGACTGCTGCCTTGGCGAGCAGTATCGGGGGACTGCTGTTATGTCTGCGTGCTTGGTCGTCTGAGGCATTGTTTGCGATGATCAGTGCAGGGGCTGGGCTACTGCTGGCGATTACGCTTCTAGATTTGATGCCACATGTCTTTTCTGATAAGAGCTTGTGGTTGATGCCATTTGTGCTCGTTGGTTTTGTTACGCTTTTTGCTTTGGAATTAATCAGCAAGTCGAGTGGAGAGTTTGGCTCCACGGGAATGATTGGGGTCATGACAGGTTTTTTATTACATGCATTTGTCGAAGGTGTCTCTTTAGTCGCGAGCTTGCGGATGGATTCAGAGGTTGGGGTATCCGTGTTGGTGGCCATGCTCCTGCACAAAATCCCGGATGGTGTAACCATAGCCTCCCTGTTGCTGGCAGCGACCAACTCGAGAAAGAAAGCATTTTGGGGCGCGACGTCCCTTGGGATTGCGACGATTGCAGGAGCTCTCAGCTTTGGTTTTGCTGAGCGAATGTTTCCATCGAATTGGTCTGGCATTATGCTGGCCATGACGACTGGTATTTTTTTATATGTATCCGCCAGCCATCTCGTCCCTTATATCGGACAAACCAAAAAGGCACAGTACGGGGTTTATTTTGTTGGCGCGATGGCCGTGTATCTGATTTTGTCTGCCTTTTTACACGCGAACCACTTGCATGCATAAAAGGGCCCATTCCTAGCCAGTCTAGTCTGAAGGAAGGGAGTGTGGACTTACAGCATGAACCATCAAGAGCAAATGCAAACAGACGATCATTTGCAGTCACTGACTGAGTTCCCGGTCATGGGGACATCGTTGAATCTATTGCAGGAATCGTGGGCTTCCTCTGAAGCTCTATCAACGCTAGGTGATCAGGCCGGAAGTACCGATTAAATTTTACACTGCCTCTCTCGTTTATCCACTCGTATCCATGGACAAGATCGGTTATAATGCAGGGGAATAAGTTGGGAAAGGGGCAGAGACATAATGAATACATTGTTGCAAGGAAAGAACATCGTCATCATGGGCGTAGCGAACCACCGCAGTATTGCCTGGGGAATTGCGCAATCCTTACATAATGCTGGAGCGAATCTGATTTTTACGTACCAAGGGGAGCGTCTGCGTGAAAACGTGGCGGCACTCACGGAAAAATTGGGAGTAGAGTCGCTGCTGGTAAACTGCGATGTCACGAAGGATGAGGACGTCGAAGCGGCTTTTGCTGTGATCAAAGAGAAAGTGGGCGTGATTCATGGCCTAGCGCATTGCATCGCGTTTGCGAAAACGGAAGAGCTCGAAGGTGAGTATGTAAACACTTCCCGCGAAGGATACGCATTGGCACAGGACATTAGCGCATTCTCCCTGGTAGCAGTTGCTCGTGCTGCTCGTCCGTTGATGACGGAGGGCGGAAGCATCGTGACGTTGACTTACCTTGGCGGTGAGCGCGTGATTCAAAACTACAACGTGATGGGCGTAGCCAAAGCTGCCCTTGATGCTTCTGTTCGTTATTTGGCAAACGACCTGGGCAAAGAGAACATTCGTATCAATGCGATCTCTGCTGGTCCAATCCGTACGCTTGCCGCAAAAGGAATCCGCAATTTCAACTCCGTGCTGAAGGAAATTGAGGAGAAAGCGCCATTGCGCCGTACGATTGACCAATCGGAAGTAGGCGACACGGCTCTCTTCTTATTCAGCAATCTCTCCCGAGGAATCACGGGTGAAATTCTGCACGTCGATGCTGGCTACAGCATTATGGGCGGCTAACCAGAAGCAAATTTCCCGAAAAAGAATAACAGGCCCCGCTTTCTCGCATACTATACCCAAAATGAATGCGTGAAAGGGGGCCTGTTTTATGTTTCCATTGATTACGAACATGGAAGAATTCTTGATTTATATGGGCGGTGGCTTTCAGTACTTACCTTCCCATCTCGGCGATGAAGCGGGAGGTGCGGGTCTTTCGTCCGAATCGCTCCCGGGGGATACCGATACACAAGCTGTGACGGGCCCGGGTAATCGCGACGTATAAGAGACGGCGTTCTTCTTCAAGCGCACCGGAGCCGCCTTTTCGCAGCTCATCCAATGTGTACTCATGAGGAAGGGCACCCTCTACCAGATCGGGCAAGAAGACGTGGTCGTATTCGAGACCTTTTGCCCGATGGATGCTTAAAACATGAACAGCTTCGTCCGGGAGTGGTCGCATCGTGCGCCACTCTTTTTCTTGTCGCGTCATTTGATCGATATAAGCTAAAAAATCGCTGATCGTCGCATGGCGCTTGGAAGCTGCGAGTATTTGCTGTAGCTCATCGCTCCAACGTTCCCGGCCATCTTCCCGGTCTTTCGCGCGTTTTTTTAGATAATCGCGCAGTTTGCCGTCCTCATAGATGAGCTCCAACGCCTGAGCAGGTGGAACATCCTTGCAAGCGGTAAGTATCTCATTGATTTGCTGCATGTGCTTGCGCTGATACGGTTTGAGCTGTGTCAGATGCGGAAGAACATGCAGAATCGGCTTGTCCTCGATGATGGCTTGGCTGCGCAAGGCATTCCACATTTCCGCTGAGATGTAGAGGGTCGACAATATTTCCTTTAGCGCATCGGTGTCATCCGGGTTTAACGCGAGCCGCAAATAATTCAGCGTCCAGCGAACCGTCTGGCGTTGGTAAAAGGATTCCTCCTCTTGTGTGTAATGAAAAGGAATCCCGGCTTCGCTCAGGCGCTCCAAAATGGGGCGTGCCGATTCATTGGTGCGGTATAAGATCGCGCATTCACCCAAAATGGCACCCTGCTCGCGACGATGGATAATTTCATCGACGATCCGGGAAGCTTGCTCTTCTTCGTCTTCCGGCTCGAATAAATACGTGTCACCTTCCTCGTGATGAAAGGACTGACATTCCTTTGCCCATCGCTCCCGGTTATGACCGATCAGCGAGTAGCCAAGACTGACGATCGAGGAATGGGAACGGTAGTTGACCTCGAGTGTAAATGTCGACGCTTGCGGAAAGTCTTTGGTGAAGCCCAAGATGTACTGCGGATCACTGCCGCGAAAGCCGTAAATGGACTGGTCGTCATCCCCGATGACACATAAATTGTTTTGCGGAGCGGCTAATAGCTTGACCGTCTCATACTGAATGCGATTGATATCCTGAAACTCATCGACCATCACATAGGTGATACGTTCCTGATACCGGCGCAGAAGTCCTGGATCATCGCGCAGCATTTCGTAGCAGCCAATGAGCATGTCGTCAAAGTCAAACCATTGATGCTTTTTCTTCGTGGCCTCGTAGAGAGGATAGAGCTGGATCGCTCGTTTTTCTGCATCACTAGTTGCTTCCCGATACGCGACCTCATGGGGGAGGATGTATTCGTTTTTCCAACGGCTGACAATGCCAAGTGCTTCGGTGATCTCTGTTTCTTTTAATGTGGCAAGGTCGTCATGACCGAGCAGTGCGCCAGTCTCGCGCATCAACCGCCATTTTTGCCAATCCTTTTTCAAAAGGCGCTGCTGATCCCAGCGTTCTGGCTGGTGATGCAGGAGCATTCGGTAAAAGATGCTGTGGAACGTTCCGGCAATCAGCTCACGTGCTTGTCCGGCGGGTAGCTGCCGGGCAATGCGCTGACGGATTTCATCGGCGGCTTTGGTTGTAAAGGTCACGACCATGATTTGATTCGGCTTTACGCCCAAATCTGAGATCAAGTGAGTCGTGCGTGCTGTCATGACGCGTGTCTTGCCACTTCCGGCTCCAGCGAGGATAAGAAAAGGCCCCTCGGTAGCGTGCACCGCTTGCTGTTGTCCCGGGTGCAGCGATTGATCGCGCATTTGCTCAGCCATGTGAGAAATGGTCTTCTTCGGCATCAAGCGTTTGCGGAAAACCGGTGGCTTCGGAGCTGGCGGGGGAGGCGTCGTGCTCGCACCAATCGTTCTCTTTTTCGGAATGCGAAAGGAGCCGATGGTTGTTGTATTTGCTTCATCTACGTCTATACATGCCTCGCTATGCTCCTTAGATGAGAAAGCGAGTGGTTCTTTCGCGTTATCGTCGTTGTGATCCTTTGCTGCCGTAGCAGCCAAGACAGCCTGAAAGGCAGTGGCAGCCGTCTCATTTATCGCTTGCAGCGAATCGAGAGGAGTAGGACCGTTTTCCGTCAGAAGCGGGCACTCCGCTCCTTCGGGATGGAAGAAATGCGGCTCAAAGCTGATGCCAGCATGAAGACGAAGCACCGATGCACAGGCTGGACAGCGTACCTTGTCCTGCCGGGCAGCCATGCGCCAAAACGGTATGCGGTTGTAGTTCTCAGGTAGCAACAGGATGGGTTTGTTGTCGAGTAAAGCGTAGTTCATCAGGACACCTCGGAAACAAGAAGTGCCCCCTGTCGGCAGGGGACACTTGCCATTATGGTTGTTCTTTTCGATTAGGAGTGCAGCGACACGATGTCCTCAGGAAGAGCAGACGAATCCTCTGCTCCCAAATACGTGATGCTCACCCGTGTAATACGATGGTTTTCTAGTTCACTGATCGCAAAAAGATAGCCTTGGAATGTGACGGTTTTGCCTTTCGCGACCTCTTCATTCAACTGGCTGTAGAGCCATCCGGCAATGGTGTCGACTTCGTCGGAAACGACTTCAATCGAGATGTAATCATTTAGTTCTGTCAAGAGAGTTTTGCCGGAAACCGAGAGCGTGTTGCTGGAGCTTTCTTCAATTTCAGGGCGCTCATTTTCATCGAACTCATCCTGAATGTCACCGACGATTTCCTCCAAAATGTTCTCCATCGTTAGCAGCCCTGCTGTACCGCCGTATTCGTCAATCACGATGGCAAGCTGGGAACGGCGCTTTTGCATCAAGCGCAAGACGTGGCTGATTTCCATGGACTCCGGCACCGTCAATAATGGGCGGAGAAAATCAGTTAACTCAGCTTTCCCTGTCGTCAGCGCAGAGAGGTAAAAATCTGAGATGTGCACAAAGCCAATCAGCCTGTCCTTATCCTCATGGGCGACGGGAAAGCGTGAATGACGAGACTCTCTCATGATTTCGAGGTTTTCGTCATATGTGTTGTCATCGTAGAGGCAAATCATATCAATCCGTGGGATCATAATTTCCCGGGCAAGACGCTCGGAAAACACGAAGACATTGTCGACGAGTGCCATCTCGGTCTGGTCAATGTGACCACTTTTATGACTCTGGTTCATGAGAAGGCGGATTTCTTCTTCTGTATGAGCAGATTCATTTTCGTTGGCAGGCTCGATCCCAAGGCGTCTGATCAGTAGATTGGCTGCTCCGTTTAAAAGCCAGATGAGCGGATAGCTCAGCTTGTAGAAAAACATGAGCGGTGCGGCAGTCCATAGGGAAGTGGCCTCCGCTTTTTGAATCGCCAAAGACTTGGGCGCAAGCTCTCCGAAGACGATATGTAAAAATGTGATGATAGCAAAGGCGATTGCAAGGGAGGTCGGACCGACCAAATAAGATGGGAAATGAAAAAATGCTATGACGGGCGCGACGTAATGGGCGACGGCAGGTTCACCGACCCAGCCTAACCCCAACGAAGCCAGTGTAATTCCTAGCTGGCAGGCGGATAGATAGGCGTCGAGCTCTCGTGTGACTTTTTGCGCGTAGCGGGCACTTTTGTGATTGCCTTCACTGACGAGCTGGGTCAGACGAGTTTGGCGAACTTTTACCAACGAGAATTCTGCTGCGACGAAGAAGCCGTTCAGAAGAACCAAAAATACCACGAGCAGCAGATTCAGCGTAATCTCCCCTATCGGACTCTCCAAGCACACCTCCGCCTCCCGCAGTGCGAAAGGGGGAGAATTCACCTCCGATACGATAATGGTATTTTACATGTACGACCAAAAATGGATAAATATTCGATCTAAAACCTGCAATGGATATGCTTTTCATGAGCCAAGCTACAGGTTTTCTTGTTACTCGTAAGTATACCAATAGGTCAACCGAACAGTCAAAACGTTCCGATTTGAACCAGCGCATTCTGAAGCAATGCTTGGACATACCTGCTTCTTTCCGATCATAAACATAAACGAGCACGATCCAAGGAGGGGAGCGACATGTACTGGCTGCAAAAAAGTGTAGCGATTCTCACAGGAAGCGTGCTTCTAGGCGTTGGAGTCAATCTTTTTTTGGTTCCGCATCGCTTAATGGAAGGGGGCATGATCGGGATCGGTTTGTTGGCGACATATTACATGCAGATGCCGACCGGTCTCATGATGATTTTGATCAGTATCCCTGTGTATGTCATCGTCTTTTATTATGATCGCAGCTTGTTTTTTCACAGCTTTCACGGCATGCTGATTTCTGCTTTCTTTATAGACATTCTCTCGGATATGCGTGGCTGGAATTTGTGGTCCATTTCCTTTTCCGCAGTTACTGGCGGTGTATTAATCGGAATGGGTGTCGGTTTGATGCTTGCCTACGAGACAAATACGGGGGGGACAGACCTGTTCGCCCAATTTCTTGCCAGACGATACAAGCTGCGCGTTGCATTGCTGATTTTTCTCATTGATGGGCTGATCGTACTCTGCTCGATTCAAACAATCGGGATGGAGAGGATGGTTTTCTCATTACTAACAATCGTTGCCGTTGCGGCGACCACGCATATGTTCAGTGGACTCGGACGACCTCTGCCACCGTATACGATCATTGGCCCGCTTTTTTCACGTAAAATGGATGATCGCTCATCGCGGCACTATGTAAACACGAGCACGAGATATAGGAATAGGGAAGGGGAAGGCGATATTTTGGAGAAAATAAATAGGAAAAGGATGAAATGAGGGACTGTTTTGTCTGGACAAGCATTTCAAATGATAACGGAGCGTGTTGGTTATTTTCCCGGTCATGTTAACATAGGACTTGTCATTGGTGAGCACGGAGCGATCCTGATCGATTCAGGACTGGATACCCAAAACGCCAAAAAAATCAAGAAAGGACTGGACGCTATCGCCCAGCCCTTGTGTGCCATTATTCAAACGCACGCTCATGCCGACCATTTCGGTGGCAACGCCTACTTGCTCGGATGCTGGCCAGAAGCAAGGGTCTATGCGCCACCGCTGGAAGAGGCGATCATTCGGAATCCGATACTTGAGCCCATTTACTTGAACATGGGTGCAGCCCCACTTGAGGATCTCAAAAACAAGTTTTTGCTGGCGCAGCCTTCTCGGGTGGACCACCTCCTTCCACTGGATGAAGGGATCGAAATTGGTGGCGTACCTTTCTCTATCCTTTCTCTGCCGGGGCATAGCTGGCAACAGGTTGGCGTCGTCTGTGAAGAGATATGCTTCGCTGCCGACAGTTATTTAGGCGAAGAGGTTTTGGAAAAGCACAAGCTGCCGTTTCTTGTGGATGCGCATGAGACCCTACTCAGTCTTCATAAACTGCTTGCAACCAACTACAAGGGGTACTTGCCTGGGCATGGAGCATATACCACCACCTCTCATGATGCCGTGAATAAAAATATTACTTGGCATGAGCGGATTTTCTCGGTGATCTGCGACATTTTCGTAGAGGAGAGAACAGCAGAAGAAGCGTTGGCTCTCCTGTGTGAGCGTTTACACATTACCATAGAAAATACTTCGAGCTATGTCCTGTTTCGGACGGCGTTTATGGGTTACTTGGTCGGGCTGCAGAAAACAAAGAGGGTGGCGTACCGGTTTGAACAAAATCGGTGGTTGTGGAGAACTGTTCAGGATGGAGCCGAGGGAGCAGAAAGGTAATCGGCGATTTCTGCTAGCTTATGCTCTGCAGCTTCGCGGACGGCCTTGGGAATGAAAAAAACTTCTTCGGACGTGGTGTTCATATAGAACTTTGCTTCCAAATACGGATGACCCAGTTTGACATTCAGTTCCCCTTTTCCGGTTGTTGTGCTGGTGTAGTTCGTAGGGATGCGCAAAAAATACGCGCTGCTGCTGGCGGAATCGTACATGACGACATCGTACGTGGGCATACTGTCCCCGCCTGAACGATGAAAGCCTTGCTGCCGCAGCATTTTGTCAACATAAGAGAGTGGCTGAACGACACCGGTAAGGGTCTTGTTTTTTAACCGCATGGACATCCTCCTCGGTTCAACCATTGGGAATCGAAGCTTAGTCTCATACTATGTGCGGCAATACCAATTCAGACTTGTAGAATAAAGAAAAGAAGGAGTGGACGAGAATGGAACTTATGGCAGATTTGCATACCCATACAAAAGCGTCAGACGGTACCTGCGAGCCGGCAGAAAACGTACGCTTGGCGAAGGAGGCAGGACTCGCTGCACTGGCGATCACGGATCACGACACGGTAGCAGGGATTCCAGAAGCAATGGAGGCTGCCCGTGCACTCGGCGTGGAAATCATTCCGGGAGTGGAAGTGAGCTCCGTAGGGAAGGGGCAGGATATTCACGTTCTCGGCTATTTTGTCCCGTATGAAGACAAAGCTTTTGAAGAGCGTCTCTTTCGTCTGCGAGAGACAAGGCATGAGCGTAACCAACTGCTGATCGCACGGCTGCAGGAGCTCGGTATCGACATTTCCCTGGAAAAGGTATACCGTCGCAAGCAGGGCACGGACAAAAACATCGGGCGACCGCATATTGCAGAAGAACTGATGGAGCTGGGTGTCGTTTCAACGATTGCAGAGGCCTTCGATAAATACTTGGGCAAAGGGGGAGCGGCTTATGTCAATCCTCCACGCATTACCCCGCAGGAAGCGATTACGCTGATCAAAGAGGCTGGCGGAGTGGCGGTGCTGGCTCATCCGGGTCTGTATGACGATGATGAGCTGGTCCAGGAGTTGATTGTATTCGGATTGGATGGGATTGAAGTCAATCACCCGGACAATGATGAGGTACAAAAAATGCGCTACAGCAAGTGGGCAGCGCAATACGGACTTGTTGTCACCGGCGGTTCTGATTTCCATGGCTGGCGTGGAGAGGAGCCGTTTCATGCGATGCTCGGCTCACATACCGCAGGGATGGATGCTGTTGAACAGCTACGGGCGATTGCGGAGAAGCGGAAGGTGTAATACATCTAAACATAATGGAAGCGACCCTCTTCTCTTTTATGGGAAGAGGGTCTTTGGTGAGCTCAAAACAAAGCTAGCAGAAAGGATATCCCTAACCACAAGCAAAGAGGGGTAAACAATGCCGTATCTCGACGGGCAAACTTCGTATTTTTTACTTTTTTAAAAAAGCCAATGTAGTTAAAGTCTCCCACAGCCCGCAGGACAAATACAGCAGCACAGACCATGCATCCCCATTGAATCAAAGAAGGGGAGAGTACGGGCGATAGATAGCCGCTCTGGGCGAGCAAAATGTAACCGGCACAAGCCAACAAGCAGGCAACAATGATCGTTCCGCCTTTCCCAGGGGAAAAAGTCCGGCGTGCATGATCGGCTGTTGTGGGAATGACGGAATCGGTCCCCCATTTTCCTCCGAAGGCCCAATAAAAATGCAGCAAGGACACGATGACCAAGAAGATAGCAGATGAGATGGGGAAAACATGCGTCATAGAAATGCCTCCTATTGATTTGTAAGGTCTTCACGAAAGATACGCACTCGTATGTTTTGGGTAAAAAAACCCCTGCACGAGACAATCTGTCAGGCAGAAAGGGGGAAGTGGGAATCAAATCCAAGTCATAAAATGTTGCAAGGGTGCGGACATATCAAAAGGCGTTTCCAGCTCTCGGCGAACGAGCCAGCCAATATAGAGGAGGTACGCGAGTTGAGCGCGTGCCTTTGCATCAGCCGGAGCCAGCCCTTTTTTCTCATACAGGGAGGCTACGAAGCCGATTCTGCGTTGCTCGATTTCCACGAGACGTTTGGAAAGGGCAGGATGCTGTTTCGCCCAATTGTAGATAGCGGCTTCGGTTTTTCGCTCGCTACTAAAAACGCTCGACAAAAGCTGTTCCAACGACATGCTGTCCGAGTGTGGCGCTCGAATGATCCGCTCGGTCGCATGCTCCTCCCAATAATCGATCATGGAGTCTAACAGTGCTTGACGATCTGGAAAGTGATGATAAAAGCTCCCTTTGCTGATCTTCAGTTTTCTGGCGAGAGGCTCTACACGAACAGCGTCAATGCCTGCTTCAGCCAACATATCGAGCCCCGCCCGAATCCAATCTTCACGTACGTATTGCATGGTTCACCTCAAAAGATACGATATCGTATGTTTCTAGTTCCATGTTATTCCACTGGGTGTGCAGTGTCAAGAAGAGTTGATTTTTGTATTGACATTCACACTAGTGTAAAGCTTTAGAATCGCAATCAAGAGCGGTAGACCTTGCATGTAGCGCCGGATCTTCTCGCTTGGAAAAATAAAACGAATGGAGTGTCGACCTGTGAATTCAGCATCAATTCCTGCCTCTGTAACTGTTATTGGCCTTGGCCATATGGGAGTAGCACTCGCGGATGCTTTTCTAAAAGGCGGTCATCCAACGACTGTCTGGAATCGTTCAGCAGATAAAGCCAAAGGTCTGGTTGAGAAGGGAGCAGTGCTGGCGGGCAGTGTGAGAGAGGCAATCGCGGCAAGCAACTTGGTCGTTGTTTGCTTATCAACCTACAAAGTCATGCAAGAGCAGCTTGCGCCCTTAGAAAATGAATTATCAGGGCGTGTCATCGTCAACCTCACTACAGGAACACCGGAGGATGCACGCAAGACAGCCAAGTGGGTAAGCGAGCACGGTGGGCAATATCTGGATGGAGCGATCATGGCTATCCCTCAAATGATTGGACTGCCCGAAACACTCATTTTCTACGGTGGGTCGAAGGCTCTATTTGAAGCATATGAACCGACATTGAAATTGCTGGGAGGTAACGCTGCCTATCTCGGTGAAGACTATGGTGTTCCGTTGATCTATGATTTGTCGCTGCTTACCATGATGTATGGGGCTTGGTATGGCTCCATGCATGCACATGCCCTATTAAGTACGGCAAACATAACAGGAACAGAGTTTCTTCCGTACGCAACCAACTGGGTAAATCACTTGATTGCCCCGCTCTTAACAGATCCGGTTGCCGCACGGGCACGTGATGAAGGAGACTTCACGACAGATGTGTCCAATTTGAATACGAACAAACTAGGACTTGAACACATCATCCATGCCAGCCAGGAACAGGGAATCCCTGTTGAGTGGTTGATGCCATTGCTAACATTGGCCACACAGAAAGTAGCAGAGGGCTACGGTGCTGACTCTTTTGATCGCGTCATTGAGGCAATCCGGAAACCATTGGTGAAATAATTCTTTTCTCTGGGGCAAATGAAAAACAACCTCGTTTCGCATGCTGATCATAACGAAAACGAGGTTGTTTTTCTGAAAGAGAAAATGGAGCTACACGCAGCTTCCCTTATTCGCGAATGGATTTGACCATCGCAATATGCTCGATACCTGCATCGTCAAATAAGTCGCCAAAAGGTTCATAGCCGAGCTTTTCATAAAACCGTTGGGCTTGCGTCTGTGCATTCAGCTTCAGGCTGTCATATCCGTGTTGCTTGGAGAGCTCTTCCATCTCAAGCATGATTTGGCGGCCCAGCCCGGTACCGCGTTCTGTTTTGGCAACCGCCACCCGTTCGATTTTTCCCACACCAGGTGCGTAGGTACGGATACGGCTAGCGCCCACTGGCTTTCCATCGCGGTAGGCCACAAAATGAATCGTCCCGCTATCAAGGGTGTCATGCTCATCGATTTCCAACTCTTCTGGTACTTCCTGTTCCTCGATGAAAACGATTCGGCGTACTGACAGGGCATCCGCCAATTCTTTTTCCGTGGTGACTCTTTGGATCTGGTAGGTTTGCAAGTTCATCGTATTCGTCCTTTTTTAGAAAATATCCCTCCCTACGATGGATACGCAGGGAGGGTTGGTGGTTGAGGATAGGGTGTTTATTTTTTGAGAAGGAAAGTCTGGTAAACGCTCCAGATGCCATCTTCGAGCTGATAAACCAAGTGGAAGCGATCAATTTCGCTGTTCAGGTCAATTTTTGCCATGCTTAGTTGACCGGTTACATCACGCAGCTCATCGTCGGACAGGTCGCGCCCGATGGTCAGATGCGGTACGTATGCGTAGGTTTCTTTTTCATTCACACACTGATTGGCAATCTTTTGATGCAGCTCGTTAAATGGTTCTTTGTTTTGCACAGCCAAATAGATCACGTTGGTGGTAGGGTGGAAAGAAGATACCCGATGGAAATGAGCTGAAAAACTGTCAGTAGAGGAGGCAACCTGCTCCAGATGGCTCACCAGCTCAGGCAGCTTCGCTTCGTCCAGCTCAAAGGCTTCCTTCAAACGGATATACGGAGGAACCAAAGCATAGCCCGGGTCATAACGTTTCCGGTAAGAGTTGGCTACTTCTTGCACCTTGCTAGATGGGAATATTACGATACTGTACATCATCAGAACCACTCCTCCTTACTATCTATCATGCTCTACAAGATATTATTTTAACAGAAAATTCTTCATTTGTGTAATGTTAAGCGTGGGTCCGTATATTCCTTGCGCCAAAGGAAAGACTGTGTAGTGCAAGGAGGTGCCGCATGGCATGCATACGGCTATGATGATCACATTCATTTTTCTCGTCCTGCTTCTACTGTCTGTGCTGACCTTCACGATCTTGACTGCGATACGAAAAGGAGAATTCGAAGAGGCTCTCGTATCGACGATCAAGGATGAAGGTCCACAAGAAGAACAGCCACGGTAAGTTTACCCGTAAAGCGTCTTTAGCATACGCGGTAGATTGCGCTGCCAGTGGCCCCACGTATGGTCACCCTCAAACGTTTCATAAATGAGGGTGGCTTTTTTCGTGCCCAAAATCTCGCGCAATTCCTCATTGGCCGCAAGAAGATTCAATGTGCCACGCCCCGTGCTTACTGTCGTCTCCTCCGTCCCAATTTCCAAATAAATGGTTTGTGGTACGGAAAAGTCAGCGTCCGCTACCAGACGATTTAGCTTTGCGTCCATGGCAATCGACTGGCAGGCAACTTGTCCAAACGTATGTGGATAGTTAAGCGCGGTGAACAGAGAGACAACCCCGCC
This sequence comes from Brevibacillus schisleri, assembly GCF_055685845.1. Taxonomy (NCBI): domain Bacteria; kingdom Bacillati; phylum Bacillota; class Bacilli; order Caryophanales; family Paenibacillaceae; genus Brevibacillus; species Brevibacillus schisleri. Next base: position 4,588,168 of record NZ_JBVNDM010000001.1, on the reverse strand, counting down.
CAAAGATTCCCCAAGAAGGGTTCGTGCGTTTCCCAAAGGATGTGTGGAGTAATGCGTATCGACATAGCTCACGACCTCTTCGGCGAGGAAGCGTCGGTAGGCCATGTGCTCCTTACCATCCGGATGATAACGGTCGTTCCGTTTGCTTTTCTCGACAGGGAGAAAGACAGCGATGATATCAGGCAATTCTTTGTCCCCATTCAATTGATCCAGCAAAGAAGCCATTCTGCCCAGCGCCAAGTAATCTTCCCCATCCTGTACGTAGAGGACTGGATACGAGTAGAGTGGCGAATAGCGTTGGGGTGTGTAGACAATCAGCTTTTCCGGCGTCCCCAAATGCCGGCTTTCCAAGATGATTTCCTCAAGGGCCACTGCGTTGTCCTCCTTATTGGGATATTCCTGTTCATTATTATACAGGAGCGAGCGGGCATGCCCAATAGTTTGGGTGTAGAGTTCGGCATTGGGCGAAAGATTGTCGCAATTTGGCTCGTGTGTGATACTATGGTAGGAAAACGACTTCACTCGATTTGTGGAAGGGGTTGTCTCTTATATGAAGAAGCAAGTACACAGCATCGAAGTCAGAAACGCTGCTCTCGCACGTTTGGCAGAACGCGGAGTGACGTTGGATGATATCGCAGAGATCGTCTATCTCATGCAGTCGCCTTACCATCCAGATCTCACAATGGCGCAGTGCATCGAGAGCGTGAAAGCGGTCTTGGAAAAAAGAGAAATGCAGCACGCCATCCTGGTTGGCGTTGAGTTGGATACGTTAGCAGAGAAAGGCCTCTTGTCCGAGCCGCTCCAATCCATCATTGCGTCAGATGAAGGACTATTCGGATGCGACGAAACATTGGCACTAGGCTCCGTATTTGGATATGGAAGTATCGCGGTGACCACCTTTGGGCATTTGGATAAGCACAAGGTCGGGGTGATTAAAAGGCTCGATACCAAATCGGGAGAGGGACGTGTTCACACGTTTTTGGACGACCTCGTGGCGAGTGTGGCAGCCAATGCGTCTAGCCGCATGGCCCATCGGATGAGAGATGAGCAGGAGGCCGAGTTGGCACGAAATGAGGCGTCGAAGCAATAGGAAGCCGAGCTGCGTGTCGAGGAGAAAGAGAAAGGGACGGAGCAGGCGGGGTAGGTTAGGTTTGGGTTGAGGGTGTTTGCTTCGATCGTTACCTAATTATCTTGTTTGTTGTTGTTAGCTTTATTGGATCGTTTTTGTCTGGCAGAGTCAATTCTCCACTGGTGTAGCTCATATGCTTGATGCAGCCATGTAAGAAGTGATGCCATCAGGTAGGTGATCTCCTTGTTTTGTAGGGGGAGGTGGGCAGCAGCGGTGGAGAATGGCTTTTTACAAGGGGAAAACAAGCCTGATTTCACTGGGTTTCTTAGTGTTCTTTTGGTACGAGTGAAAATTTTTACAAGAAATTATTCATTTCCTCTTGAAATCCATTTTACGATGCTGTATAGTAATAAATGTGATCGACGTCCGATACGATTCGGGCCCTTAGCTCAGTTGGTCAGAGCGGTCGGCTCATAACCGATTGGTCGTAGGTTCGAGTCCTACAGGGCCCACCATTAAACGATCACACACATATCCCATGATCCGGTAGCTCAGTTGGGAGAGCACCATCTTGACAGGGTGGGGGTCGCTGGTTCGAACCCAGTCCGGATCACCATATATCGAATGCTGAAACCCTTGGTAATCAAGGGTTTTTCTTATTTCTTATCCATCTCAAAAAATTATAAGTTTTGATTTGGGGACGGATTGGGGACGAATTCTCTACGCTTTGTTTTTTACGTTGGGTTCGAAGAGAGAATCAAAGTGTTTAGCCGCTTCTTTGTCAGCAGACCTTAGTGCATGACCATAAACGTTCATAGTGGTTAGGATGTTTGCATGTCCAAGTCGCTCTGAAATTATCTTCGCATGTACTCCTTTGTTAATAAGCAAAGTAGCAGATGTGTGTCTCAAATCATGAAATCTGATGTATTTTAGATTGTGTCTTTTTGTGAAACGTGACCACCATGTTTTTACGCTAGAAGGATACAAGGGTTTTCCAAAGTCTGATGAGAAAACAAAGAAATACTCGCCATCCTCCCAAAGCTCTGCAGATTTCATTCTGTCTTTTGATGATTCAAGTTTTAATGCTTTTAGATCGGGGATTAGGCTTTCAGGAATAGATACAATTCGCTTCGAATTCTTTGTTTTAGGTTCTTTGACGATATAGCCAATATCTTTCACATAAGTTAAGGACTGCTTTACATCTATTGTGTATTCATTTAGATCAACATTTTTCCACTCAAGACCCAATAGTTCCCCGCGTCGTAAACCGGTTGTTAAGGCAATAGTAATCATCACCCTCCACATTAAACTCTCCTTTTCCAGGGCAGCGAAGAGCAATTGAGATTCCCACTCATCATACACTGACATTTCTGCATGTTCGACTTTTGGTTTTTTTATTGCTTCCATTGGGTTTGATTTAATAACTTGCCAATCGGTAGCTCGATTGAATACGTTTTTTAATACCCGGTAGATGTATTCAATTGTCCCAGTGGATAATCTTCCGCTTTTACCGTCTTGTCTAATACCGTCATTTTCTAACTTGCGAATAAAAGAAAGAATATGCATTGGTTTGATTTGATCTAATTTCATATGGCCGAATTCTGGAATAATCCTGTTGTTAATATGGCCCATGTAGGTTTCAAGTGTTTTTGCTTCAAGGTTGTTCTTGGCATATTTATCAATCCACTCATTAATGAAATTTGAAACAGTCATTTTTTCTGGCGATATATACTCTCCTGCCTCAACTTCAATTTTAAATTTAGCCAATTCAAGTTCTAAGTATTCTTTGAGTTTTTTCGGTGTTAATTTTTCTTCAATACGGATAGTTTTGCTTTTCTTTAAACGTTTACCATGTGAATCGTATCCGGTTTCTACAATTAACCGGTATGAGTTTTCCCCGCGTTTTTCAATTGATGCCACTATAATAACCCCCTTATTTATTAGGCCAAAATTTAACCTCTACAACTTTCCCTAAAATCTTAATGTCTTTTGAGTGGTATAACATCGGTTCGTAGTTTGGATTAGAAGATACAAGCATTACCATATCGCCTTGTCGTTTAACGCGTTTAAGGGTTGCTTCTGAACCATCAATTGTAACCACCGCTATTTCATGTGGTTGTACTTCTTCTTGTTTTAAAACTATAACAACATCCCCATCTAATATCCGGTCTCCGGTCATTGAATCCCCTTTTACACGTAATGCAAACCCATCTCTACCTCTTAATAAATCGGGGTCAATTAATGTATATCCATCGTTGTATTCGTAGAATTCTAAAGGTTTTCCAGCAACAATGGTTCCAAGAACGGGGAGCTTATACATTTTTTCAACTGAATAACTACTCATATCTTCGGAAACTTGAAATTTATTACACTGGTTTAAATCAGATATATATTGGTCATATTGACTTGGGTTTTGTATCGCTAAATTAGTCAATAAATCTAATAAAAGTTCAAGTTTTTCGGCCTTGTCTAATGAGTTTATGAATTCAAGGGAATTGGCATAATTAATCCCTTCGTTCAATTCTTCTCGCGAAACCCCGCCAATACTCTCATACCCATCAAACTCCACATTCAATAGTTTCTTTTCTATGAGAGGTTTTACCAAAATCTCAAAATCATTTACCTTATCAAGGATCCTTTTAACTGATTGTGGAGCTGTTTCATAATAACCTTCCCAGATTAATCTATCTGGATCGCCGCCAGTTACTTCAGCAAATGCCTTATTAATCTCTTCGGATGCTGGATATTTAGGGTTGTTTCTTAGTTTTGAAATATATGATCTATCTACTTTAATCCCTTTCTTTTCCTCCATTTCTTTAATTATTTGCGCCAAACTCATGCCAGAGCTCCTAATATACTCGTCCACAATTTGAGAATAAGTCATCTCGATTTTTCAGCACCTTTACACTCTCTATTAGTAGTAATGTTACCACAGTGTTGACTTTTTAATCAACACTATTTTATTTTTGTGACGTTTTAATCATTGACTGAATTTCGAATCAGGTTTAATATGAAAATCAATTAGTGGTGATCAAAAAGTCAACAGTGAATTCTAAGTCACAATAACACTGAGGTGAAGTTCAATGATGTACGCCAAAATACTTAAGAATGGCATCCAAGATGCAGATTTGTCACTTGCTCAAATCTGTAGGAGACTTTCGAGAAAAGGAGTGATTCTTGATAAAGCAATCCTTAGCAAATTACAAAACGGAAAACTTGCTCCGGCAAGAGATGAGATCAATGTAGCACTCGCTGACGTATTAGGAATCGATTCAAAGAAATTCAGAATTGCTGCTGTAAAAGAAACTTTGTCTGGAGAGTTGTTGCAGTTGATTAAGGATGATCTTCTCTCTGATGTAAGTTGAAGGGAGGCCAACAATGAGTACAAATAAAAATCCAGACTTCCTTGAAGGATTAGTTGAACAACTTGCGGAGAAACTTTTGCCAGTGTTGCAAGAAAAACTTCAGAAAGAAGCGATTGAGCAGTATGAGCAAAGAAGATTAAATATCCCCGAGGCAGCTAGATACATAGGCACTTCCGAAGATTGCCTTTACAACATGTGCAGGGATAAATTGATTCCGCATTTTAAGATAGGTGCAAAAAACTCACGGAGACCAAAGATAATTTTCTCTCAAAGAAGCTTAGACTTATGGATTAAGCAACAGGAAACTGAAAACTATTCCTTGAGTTCCGAATAATGGACTAGTAGAAAGGGGATGAAAGTATGAGTCAGTTACAAATCGTTCAACAAAATGGGCAGTTGTTAGTGGACAGCAGAGAAGTGGCGGAAATGATCTTTGTAAGACACGCGGACCTTCTCGAAAAGATCAAAGGTTACATCCAGCATTTAGAAAACGGAGAATTCCGTTCTCAGGATTTCTTTATCCCAAACACCTACAAAGTGGATGGTAACAACAAAACCTACGAATGTTACCTCCTCACCCGTAAAGGCTGTGATATGGTCGCCAACAAACTCACTGGAGAAAAAGGCGTACTCTTCACAGCAGCTTATGTCACAAAGTTCGAAGAAATGGAACGTCAAGTGGTTAACCCATACCTCGGACTCAGTAGAGAGTTACAAGCGATTTTCACCATTGACAAAAAGACGCAAGAAATCGAAACCCGCGTTGAAAAACTCGAAGACAACATGACCATAGATTACGGTCAGCAGTTGTCCTTACAGAAGGTCGCAAAGAATCAAATCCTTACGATCGTTGGTGGCAAAGAAACGCCAGCATATCAAAATAAGCCTCTGCGGGACAAGCTATTCAGTTCCATCTGGAGTGACTACAAGGATTACTTCAATGTTGGGTCCTACAGGGATACAGCGCTTAAGGATTGCGATAGGGCTAAGGAGTATCTCAAGCAATGGTCACTACAAGGAAAGCTTTTACGCGAGGTAGAGGAAGCGAATCTGCAACTTACATTTGCTAGTTGAAGCGAGGTGAGAAAAAGTGGAACAAACCACACGAGCAGACTTTGCAGAATTCATCTTGAACATGAGAACGGCCGCTGGTTTAACTCGAAAAGGTTTGGCTGAGTTGATCGGTGTCCAGGAAAGTGATGTCACTTCATTCGAGAAAGAACGCATCAGGCCGACTGAATATCTGTATCAACAAATCAGACAAGTTGTGCGAGATGAAATCAACAGAAAGCGAACGAGCAAACCAAACAAATGGATTATTTTAGCGAGGTGAGTGATGTGGATATTGATATTGCGAAACACCAGAAGTTAATTAGGCATGTAATGAAAAGATTCAAAATCAATCCAAATGGATTTTTCGACAAAGATGATTATTACCAAGCAGGTTTAATTGGTCTTTGGATCGCCGCCAATAAGTACGATCCATCCCGTGGGACAAAATTTGCAACTTATGCAGTGCCGTGGATTCGATCGCAAATGAGCAAGCTTATAGATTATGAAAACGCCGAGAAAAGGGTAGCAAGAACAGTTTCTATCTACAACATAGTAAGCCAAAAAAACGATGTTCCTCTAATGATGCTAGATATTATCCCAAATGAAGTTGGGTTAGAAGAAAAGTTATTTGGAAACATTGAGTTGAATGATCGGATAGCAGAAGCGATGAAATACGAGCCGTTTATTGTAACTTGTCTACTTAATGGAGACAGGGCGCCACAAATAGGGAAAAAGATGGGCATATCCCAACAGCGTGTACATCAACGCTTAAAAGCTATGAGAAAGAAGTTGATGGCGTGATGGACAAGCTGATCAACCAGGATAGCCGCAGGACCCTAGCTTATTATCAGCAACTCATGATGACCGCAAAGACAGAAGGCGATATGCGTTTACATGAAAGCTGTGTGAAGATTACGCGTGAATTGACTGCCCAATTAAAAGAAAAAACAGTCTGCTCGCAACAGACTGCCTAAAAACAAAAAATGTTAACGGTAGAGTACCACGGAAAGGTGGAAGTGGTCAAATGAAAACATACGAAGAGTTAGAAATATACCGTAGCACGTTGGTGAGAAAGCTTCAGTTACATGAATTTGTGCTGGACAGCTTGAAGCAAGACGAGTGCCGTATTGCCAGCATGAAAGAAGATGTTGAACAGTGTAAACAGAAAATTCGTGAGGTAGATGCAGAAATTCGTGAAAAGTTGCTGCCACTATATCCAGAAGGTTTTGAAAGAGGTGAAGCCGATGCCAGTTAATTTAGATCGGTTCTCTCAGGGATTGCCTGATCAACAAGAAGCAAAGGTTGTGGCTCATTGCGATCACGAAGGCTGCGGCAGTGAAATTTATGATGGACAACTTGTTACAACGTTGGACCAATCATATTTCTGCAACGACAGATGCCTGTTTAATCATCTGGGAGCCGTGACGATTACGGCAGGAGAATACTAAACATTCAGTCGAGCGTGGCACAGTCATCGGAGCTGTAACGGTTATGTAGAGGTAGGGGCATGACAAACTCGATTTAGGGAGGGTTTTACATGAATGCATTGGCGCATTTGGAATTGGATGAACTTCAAGAAATTGCTTTTCATCTGCAAGAGGAAGAAATCAAGCAGCGATTCCGTATCACTGACTTGGATTCACTCAACTGGACACTTCGAAAACTTGCTGCTCTAGAAGCGAAGCGTAAAGAAAATGATGCACTAGCTCAGAAGGAATATGAACGCATTCGGGCCTGGGAAGTAAAGGTATCCAAGGAGATCGACGATCACAAACAATTCCTCACCATGTTAATAGAAGATTACGCAAGGCAACAACGCGCAGCTGATCCTAAATGGAAATCGACAACGCCATATGGAAAAGTCAGCTTCCGTAAACAACAGCCCAAATGGGAATATGACGAGCAGAAGGCCCTAGAATCAGTGCAATCAAATGGGTTGGACAAATTTATCAGGGTAAAGCAAGAGTTGGACAAGCAGACTCTAAAAGCATCTGTGCAGGTTATGGAAGATGGTCGTGTTGTTGATGTGGAGACTGGCAACTTTATCGAAGGTATCGCTGTAATGGAGCAACCAGAAGCATTTAAGGTGGAGATTGTAGGATGAGCAAAGCACAGCTCTATAAGAAAATCCACGAAGTCATGAAGGAAGTCGAATATCTACAAAAGGACGACAAAGTAGAGTTTGGTCAAACAAAGTATAAAGCGATATCAGAAGAAAAGGTAACCACCGCTGTACGTGCAAGCTTAATTAAACATGGATTAATCATCATCCCAGCAGAACAAGAGCACAGCAGGGAAGGTACACTTTCAACAGTCAACGTGAAATATAAGATTATCGATACTGAAACTGGCGAATTTGAAACAGCTGTCTCGTCCGGTACAGGTGCAGATACGCAAGACAAAGGTGTAGGCAAGGCAATGACTTATAGCTACAAATATCTTCTTCTCAGGACATTTGCTATTCCGACTGGAGAAGATCCTGACAAGATAAGCAATGCTGAATTGGAACAAAAGTCCAAATCAGTATTGAAAGCAAAGTGGGAGCAACTTGCAGGCAACCTGGATGAATTCGACAAGTGGTTTAAAAACATGATCAACAAAGGTAATACAGAGCAACAAATGAACGAGTTCTTGACACAAAAACTAATTGAAAAGGGCGTTGTTATAGATGAATAAAGTCATTCTCATTGGCAACTTGACGAAAGATCCAGAACTTCGCTACACACCAAATGGTGTTGCTGTTGCTACTTTTACTGTGGCAGTTAATCGCCCTCGCACCAATCAGGCTGGCGAGAAAGAAACGGACTTCATCAACATTGTGTCTTGGCAAAAACTTGCAGATCTATGCGCCTCTTCCTTGAAGAAGGGACGCAAGGCAGCTATTGAGGGCCGAATGCAGACGCGCTCATACGACAACAAAGAAGGGAAAAAGGTATTTGTGACTGAGGTGGTTGCTGAAAACGTGGAATTCCTCGACAGAAACAAAGAAGACCGTAAACCAGCTAACAATGACTTTGACCCGTTTGGTGATCCGTTCGCAAATGCTGGAAAGCCTATCAACATTTCAGACGATGACTTGCCGTTTTAGGCGGTGGTAAACATGATGCCATTTAATCCAGCGCCTAAACCGGATCACAAACGGCGTGCCCCTAAACGCAAGGAACAGGGCCGCATTAAGCCTCAAACCTACGCAAAGGTATTTGAACGCGACAACGATCAATGCATCTTATGCAGTCGTGGAGACAGTCTGCAATGCCATCATCACGTTTATAGATCGCAGCTCGGGAAAGGTACAGAAGACAACCTGGTCATGCTATGCGTCAGCTGCCATGAATTGGCGCATAGCAGCAAAGCTACAAGAGAACGGATTGGGGAGTATTTGAGGAGATTGTACAAGGAGGATGCTCATGAACGAAACAAAATCAACGAAGTTTGACCAGGACAACATCGGGCATCAGATTTTGGTCGGGACACTTGCGGCGCTGGTTGATGATTTCGGATACACTCCTCGGGAACTATTCGAATTGATTGAAGATGTAAAGAAACAAACCTACTTTACTCTTCTCGAAATGTCCAAAGAAAAAGGAAATGCCAATGGATCACATTAAACTCGTTGATGATATCCGAAGAGTATCGCAGCGCCTGGACAAGCTTCCAAAAGAACTTCGTACTCAGGCAAAAGCATATGCCGAAAAGGAACGGGAATACCGCGTTGCATTACGCCAAGAAATACTGAAATTACGAGCTGAAAATTTCCCTGCAACACTGATTAGCGATCTGGCAAGAGGAAACGTTGCAGATTTGAAGTTTGAACGCGACCTGGCTGAATCTCTTTTTAAAGCTACAGTTGAGTCTTCAAAAGCGATACAAGCTGAAATGAGTGGGTTGCAGAGCATCTATAGAAGACAGGACGAGATGTAAAAAGAAGGTGGTAGGTGGTGTTAAATGGGTGGGTATCGCTCCACAGAAAAATACTTGATAGCCCAGTTTTCCAAAACGAAAAGCTATTCAAAACGTTTGCTTGGTGCTTATTGAAAGCCAGACACAAAGAACATGAGCAGATGGTAGGTAAGCAAAAAGTGAAGCTTCTTCCAGGTCAATTTGTATACGGAAGAAAGGCAGCTGCAAGAGAATTAGGCATGCCTGAGTCAACTGTCCGAAATAATATAGACTTCTTAAAAAAGGACGGCTGCTTGGACATCAAGACGGACAGCAAATTTAGCGTCATAACCGTTGTAAATTGGGGCTTTTACCAATCTGAATCCTCGGATGCGGACAGCAAAAAGGACAGCTCAGAGGACACGAAAAGGACAGCAAAAGGACAGCAAAAGGACACAAACAATAATGGTAATAATGATAACAATGGTAATAAAAAAGATATTTATGCAGATGCAGATAGTAACCCCTTCCTGTTCTACGAAATGAATTTTGGTGGATCAATCCCATCGATGGTTCAGCAAGATATCATAGCTTGGGAAACAGAGTTGCCAACTGAAATGATTATCGAGGCTATGAGAAGATCAATTAAAGCAAACGTACGAACATGGAATTATGTCGAATCCATTTTGATGAGTTGGCATCGAGACGGAATTAAAACTATCGAAGCAGCTATGGCAGAACAAGCTGAATATGAACGTAAGAAGGCTGTAAAAGGAGGCGCGCAACATGGAGGGACTAGACAAAGTTCTGGAGCGAATCCAAGCAAGGGCGGAACAAGCCCGTTTGACGGCTTCAAAGTCCCAACCAAAAAACGAGAATTCGAACCAGCCGAACAAGACAGTTTGTTCTAAATGCAACGGAGTACAAGGTATCTTGCGGACGTGGTATGAAGACAAAGTGTTCACCAAATTAGTGGGCGGCGAATGGATCACTGAAACGCGACAAATAAAGTGCGAAAGTTGGGAATGGTGCACATGCTATCTAAAAAAGCGCACCTTAGCAGCCAGCAAGATCACTGAGGATTTCAAGGAGAAAGGATTTAAAAACTTCTCCATAGATGGTCGTCCAGAAATCGTAAGAGAGTTGTTCCAAGTAGCCAAAGATTACACCATGAAGTTTGAGAAGATACGCAAAGAACGGAGAAATTCAATTGCGTTTCTTGGGAATCCTGGGGTTGGAAAAACTCATTTGCTCATGGCTGCTTGCAACAACCTGATGCATCAGAATGTGCCTGTAACGTACTTTCCTTGGGTCGAAGGTTGGAACGAAATAAAAGATGATTTCGACTTGCTGAACAAGCGCGTGAACATGCTCAAGGAATGTGAGTTGCTATTCATAGACGATTTGTTCAAGGGTAGACCGATGGACGAGCATGGTCGCGGTGGGCCGACAGCATTCCAATTAGAGCAGTTATTCGGGATCGTGAACTATCGCTACTTAGAAAAAAAGCCCCTCATGCTTTCGTCTGAGTGGTCTTTCGAGAAAATTGTAAAGGCTGACGAGGGAATTGGTTCCAGATTGGTGCAGATGTGCAAGGACTACACCGTAGAGGTATCTGGAAATCCATTCGAATTGAATTATCGCCTGATAGGGGAGTAATGACATGCAACTTGATTATCACGGGAAAACATACACAGTTGTTGACTTCGCCCGAAGCACAGTATTGCCGGAAGAGTTTATTGTGCTGAAAGGCGAAGACGAAATGTTAGTCGCACCAACTCATGATTTATCAGGACTAAAACACGGGGGTGTAAGCCTGAATGAAATCAAAAGCAAATGCGCGATCGCTCTTCCGAGACTTGAATCGCAAGAATGATCGAAAGACAACCAAACTAGAGTCATACGCAAAGCGACCAGTGAAGACATACTTCCGATACTGCTAGCGCGCTGCCAGACGAACGGAAACAGGGTAAATTTCAACGGAAGAATTAGAATCGACTGAATGCATGGATAGGAGTAAACAGTCGATTACGGAGCATCCTAGAGTTTCATTTCAAGATTCATACAATAATTTGAATGTGAGGGATGAGTATGGGGAAGAAAGGCCCGCCAATCACGATCATTCCGAAAGCAGTAAGTGACTGGATAAGAGAGTCGAGCAATTTGTCCAAGGTGAACAACTGGAAAAAGGGTGGAGGGAAGCCGCAAAAATGACTACAGATAGCGCGGCAAAAAAATTCCTATTCAGTATCGATCCGATGGGCGCCGTACGGACAACTCGGAGACAACAGTATGTAGATGAACGGGCTATTAGATACAGGGATTACAAATTGATAATCGCCCATGCTGCGCTGGAGCAAATGCGAGGTATGGCCAAGCTGACTTCGGCACTAGCCCTAAAGATTGTTTTCATAATGCCAATACCGGCTAGTTGGAGCAAAAAGAAACGCTGGGATGCTTTGGAGAAGCCTCACACAAGTACGCCTGATTTAGACAACCTCATCAAAGGCTGTACAGACGCATTAAACAAGGTTGTTTGGTTAGATGACAAGCAGATCGTTTCTGTAGATGCAACGAAAACTTATGGATTCGAACCACGGATCGAACTGTACGTTACTGAAATTTCCTAAAGGGGATGAATTGATTGGAACAGGTTCAAAAGGTGAATGTGCAAATCAAAAAACTCCATCAAGATGCAGTAGTGCCGCAATATGCTAGGGCAATGGATGCTGGATTTGATTTAGTGGCAGTGGATGATGTGCTTATAAAACCTGGGGAAACGAAGAAGGTTCCCACAGGATTAGCCTTCGCGTTACCAGAGGGTTTCGAATTGCAGATTAGAAATCGTTCAGGTGTAGATTCAAAAACGAAGTTGCGTGTATCAAATTCACCAGGAACTGTAGATGCGGGTTATCGTGGTGAAGTTTCTGTAATCATGGACAACATTAGTCAATTGAAACCGAATATGGTTGCTGGAGAGTTTGTTTTCATTGATGGAAGAGATGCACTTGGTAAGGAGCATGACAGGGGCTCCTACATCATCCAAAAAGGCGACAAGGTTGCGCAAGGTGTAATCGCTGTAGTGCCTATCGCGCAATTTGAAGTGGTGGACAAGCTTGACGAAACGGAACGGGGGACAGGGGCATTTGGCAGCTCGGGGGTGAGAGCGTGACTCGCGAACAGTGGATGGAATGGCAAAGGAAAGTCATTCGTGAAGAGATGAGGGACGAAGCCAATGAAAGGGCATAAGAAACCTCCAATTAACAACAACAAGACGATGCGTCCAGTGGATGTCGGCAACTTGCAAAGGGCAGCTTCCGAAACCGCAGAACAAGCTAAAGGCATCGTATATGAAGCGCTGCGCCAAGAATTCGGATTTGGTCCAGCGAGGATTGCAAAACTGCAATCGGTAGTAGCTGAGATGGAACGCCTCAAAAGCTTTGAAGCCTGGGTTGACTTTTACATCAAACAGAAGAATTAGGATAAGCCCCCCCATGGCTGCCAAATAGCTCATGAACATGACGATACACTCGCACATGCATGTCAGGGAACACAAAAGCAATGGTTCCTTCATCAAGAGTCAATCTGTTAGATGGCTGCTCAATCACAAAAGGTATCTCGATAGCTTGTAGAGTCTCTTTCAAATAACCAACATCAGACCAAGGCACAGAATAGTAAAACGACTTTTCCATACGAAACACTCCTTTTTCTCATCATATCGCACTAGGGAGGGAATCGCATGAATTTCGTTGAGCCGATACGTGACCCAGGAAAGATTGAGGATATGAAAAGACTTCTGTTACAGCAATCGAAACGGAACTACTTTTTGTTCGTGATGGGTATCAACACAGGATTGCGAATCTCTGATCTGTTGCCTTTAAAAGTACGAGATGTAAAAGGGAAAAGTCATCTGCTTATCAATGAGAAGAAGACGAAGAAACGAAAGAAATTCAAACTGAATGCAGATCTGAGGAAAGAAATTGCCCAATACGTCATGGGAAAAGAGCCAGAATCATATCTGTTCGCCTCGTCGAAACGGACGCAGCCAATTACCCGGGTACGATCGTACCAAATCATAAACGGCACGGCTGCAAAATTGGGGCTAACTGAGATTGGCTGCCACACAATGCGGAAGACGTTCGGGTATTTCTTCTACAAACGCACCCGGGACATTGCGACACTCCAATTAATTTTCAACCACAGTCATCCGCAAATTACGTTGAGGTATATAGGCATTAACCAAGACATTATGGATGAGGCTGTAGAGCAATTCAGCCTTTGAGGTTAGGAACACAAGCTCAATTATGTTAAATCGGGAGGTTAAATATCATGAATGAAGTCAAACGGATGTATCTAAAAGGTCTGATTTCAGCATCGTATCGGATGGCTAGCAGCCTTCTTAGTAAAGAGGAAGATGAACTGACCGTTCAAGAATCTGGATTGTTGAGTGCTGTAAACCACTGCGCTGAATTCAATATATCAGACAAATCGGTGGATGATATCGGCAGGAAAGTTTCGGTTTTTACAAATAAAGCACTGGTTGGCGTATATGGATACGATGAAATTTTCGGCAAGCGTGATTTGGTTTCAACTGGAACAGTAATCGATTTGAATGATGAGAAGTATGTCGTTCTTAATCTCATGTTGAAATCAGACAAGCAGATCACTTTGGAAGTAAAAGGTCCAGCAAAATAAAAAATGCTCAGGGAGATAAGGCGGCGATAAGTTTGAGGAAAACGGAACGATTGATGTTATCTAAGATTTACGAATACGCCAATGCGGTTCCTAATTTCAGAAACAACATGGACTTGAAGGGATACTCCTCTTTCAGGCACGACTCTATAGAGCTTGCTGATTTTATCTCGAAAATGTCGTACGCCTTGTTGATGTACGGAACACCAGACGAGGACAAAGGTTATTGGAAAAGTGAATTTGACGAGCTCCTGACCGACTTAGAAGACTTCATAAGGTTTCGCAAGGAAGAAGGGTGGAAGGGAAGTTCAAACGCGAGATACAAAACAGCGGTTTCCAAATGGTATTGAACAAAATGCTCATTAAGTAAAAGTTGAGGAGGACATGATAATGAAAAAAACATATTCAGATAAAGTAGATAAGCGCAAGATACGTAGGTTGAAAAGACGTATGGCCAAAAAAGTGAAGTTTATGAATTTAGATGAAGGGCGTCTCCTGTTTTCGGAGCAAACAGATGAAATTAGAGAGTATGAAAAGCGCATCAAATCTCTATCAAATCAGCATCTCTTAAATGAGAAATATGAGATTAGGCATTCTTCAATGATAACACAGGGATTATAACTCGGTGTGATCGGGTGGATACAGTAATGCTCATTATGTGAAAAGGGATGATTCCGATGGTGGATTGGTTAGCTGGATTAATTACTAATCCTTTAGGATATTTGTTGCTTTGCTTGGTGATTGCTTTAGTTGTGACTGGCTTTCTATATTACAGATGTGAAGTTTTCTTTACCGATATGGGTGAGTCTTAACTCAAGATTGTTAAACTTTCCACTTTGATAACGGTAACTAAAATCAATTGAAAATAAATGGATATGGTTATATGATATTAGTAACTGAAATCAAAGTGGAGTGATATGCATGTCTAAATCTAAACGTGGTGGTAAAAGAGAAGGTGCGGGAAGAAAAAAGCAAGGAATCATACGAAAAGTATCCATAAATATGCCTCAAGAATTTTGGGACTTTGCAGACAGCTTTGAAACTTTCACAGATTGCATCAAGGAACTATGGACAGTAAAAGAAGAAAATAGTAACCGAAATCAAAAGGTAGATAACGGTTACCACAATCAAAGCGAAGAAATAAGCAGCCAAGATCAATCTGATGAAATCAGTAACCAAATTCATATAGAATCATCTGGTAACCACTATCAACCGACTGATTCTGAAAAAAGGAAGCTTACGAAAGAATCAAAGTACATCTTCGATGTGATTGGCATGTATTCTGATCCAACTGTGGTCATTGTAGGTAGGTTTGAGAGAATCGGTCCTAAACTGGCACCACTGCTATTTGAAAAGTTGCTTACTAGGAAGTTTGAAGAAAAACATATAGCTACAATACATGAGTCGTGGAATAAGTACATTGCAAATCAGCAGGAGTTGGAAGAGTTTAGAAGACAGAGAGCCTGGAGCGCCAAGAGATAAAAGAAAGGAAAGAGTAATTTATCAAATTGTGTACTGTGTCAAAGCTTTAAGCCACTTTGAAGGGCTTGGAAATAGTCTGAAGTGATTTCGTCTAAGTTGGTATTGCAGTCTATTTTCTCAAGATACTTCCAATAAATTAATTCCTCAGACTCGATATGAAGCACTTCCATTTCAAATTGTTGTGACTCCCAAACAAGGATATGGCCAAAACAGTGTGGCGATTCATGTAAAACTTTTGATGATGGATCCGCGATCCTTGTGCCGTTTACAAATTCATGGGTGGTAATTTCGGAAGTGACATTAAGTAATTTTAGGGAAAGAGATCTGTCTTTAGCCCATTCACGGAAAATATCTAAAAGCATTGGCAGTACCATCCAATCATTGAAAAGTGATGAAGTAAGTATATCACAGGATAATTTTAGGAATTGATAGCACTATTTACTCAATAGTTATTCAGGAAAGGCGGGTCCGAATGGTGAAGTGCCACGCTTGCGGCGGTAAGGGTACTTTTGATCAGCATGAAACGTGTTTATATTGCGAAGGCAGAGGAATACAAGAAATTGGGGAGGAAAAAACGATGGAAAATAAAGGTCTGATCGTGAAATACGATGTGCGCAAAGTGGACAATGGGGAGCTGGTAAACAACTGCTTTGTTCTCCGTCCAGATAAAGATGGGGCGGCATTCACTGCGTTGAAGGCTTACGCTGAGAAAACCGCTAACGAAGAGCTGCGCAAAGACATAAATCAATGGCTCGATTCCATCCTGGCTGAGAAGACCAAAGAATTGAAAGCTTTTGCTATTGGACCGGATCGTTATGAGGTAGTCGTCGGATATGACCGGGAATCAGTGGTTGAGTGGTACAAGCAGCAAACCAGGATAAGCGAGGCTGATTTTGCCGAATATGAAATTGACGAGTATCCGATGGATAAGCCAGTTCAGATCGATGCCAGAAACGGTATGGGACGGGAAATCATAACCCTGCGCGAGTACATTAGCGATGTGAAAGACTTTCCTTGCCTGGCCTGGTTTATGGACTGATTAACAAAACGGTAATTTTGAGAAGAAAAAAGAGCGGAAATGCTTATCCGCTCTGCTAGTCCCACTTTTCAGGCGACAAACGGTAGTCTATCAACTTTCTAGCGTCGTCCGTCGTTTCAACTAATTTAGAACGCAGCGTGCCAAAATCAACACGGAAACCATTTTCATCAGCATACTGCAAAATCACATAGCCTCTATACGTCTCGATATCTTTACGATCAAGCATTATGTTCACCGTCCGTTCGCTTGATAGATACACATATTTCCATTTTGGAGGCTGACGGTCAGGTTGTCAATGAATTGGGAACACAACACCTTTCCTGTACTTGTTCGCACAGGGTAAGAAATTGGTCAAACGCTTAGTGCATCGATAATTTGGATAAATGGGGTGATTAAAATGAACGACCCTAAAGCGTATATTGCTCGAGACAACTGGGGCGACCATGGCAGCAGAGTTGTGTTCGCACATACTCCAGGGCAAGCGAAGAATAATGCGGTTGGTGAATTTGAAGGATGGGTCGAGTTCCTTGATATCCGAATCCGGCGTGCACCCGAATACGACATGTATTGGGAACTAGGAGAAGTACCTAAGCGTGTGTTGTTAGCGGATGGCTGGCACTGGGAATGCCACGGATGCAGTACGCACGCATATGAGGACAACGCCGTTGTTATCGATAACGTAGTCTGGTGCAAAAGATGTGCAGGACCTAAAGCGAAAGCTGTGTAACACATCACACGATTTGTTAAAAAGGAGGGAACGACTTGAAACAAGTTATCGAGTACATGGAAAAGCTCGTTGAGGACATGGAAGACATGCTGCACTGGGGAATAGAGGGGATCGTCGAAGTGCAAGAGCTGACAGAAGGGGATAAGGCTTACGGGGTAATTGTTGGTGATGTTACTCGATACACGAAACAAGATGACGGGTTCATTTGGCAGAAGGTCGGCTACTGCGGTGACGATTACAGCGGGTTCATTTTGAAGCCTTTGGAGGGAAACAAATACCTTAAAGTCAGTTTCGAATGCTGATTGAACACAACAATCGATTTGTAAAGGTGGGATATGGAAATGGACAAGCAAGAAGCAATTGACTTGATAAATACGCTTGAAGTATTGGACTACGAAGCTGATGGCGAAGCGCTTTATTACGCCAACGTTGACTTGAACAGCAAAACCATCGGTGTGTTGAAGTCTCTCGGCTATTCGGAAGAGTGGATTCACAAGAACGCTATAAGTGATTCGGAGTTTGATTTGACCAACGTCGTGTGGAAATACGCACAATGGTGGGACGGAGACGAATTTGTCTTGGAGAGACCCGATTACTAAAGCTATCGAATGGATTTGGAAGGGGTGATTTTATGATTGGACAAGGACATAAACGCGATGATGATCTTGAGCTACTTAATGAATTAATCGAAGCAAGTTTGCGAGAAAAAGGATACGAAGTAACGCGATATGAGGATACAAAACATTCAACCACAGCTTACAGAGGGCTATTTATCAAAGCGACGAATGGGCGTGTATTTACGGTAAGCATGAATGAAAAGTGGAAAGGTTGATTTTACAAAACATTACTTTTGAAAAACGAGGTGGAAAAGCGATGGCAAAAGCGTTTAGATCATTTGTTGATCTACCAGTAGGGAAAAACATTATGATCGGTGACATTGTTCCATATTCCAATTTTCCGCATGGGGTAGTGATTAAGGCTATTACGGAAATTCAGTTCTTTGAAAATAACATGCGGATATTTTGCTTGATGGATTCGCATCATGTAATACCAAAATGCAATCAATGTGGGGAGCTTCGAAGATGTTGCAGCAAGTGTTCATGAAGACTTGAAAGTTGTCAAAACTCACGTAAATTATTCCAAAAATTATTCCTGGGAGTGTTTTGGATGACGACTTATAACCTGTTGCTAGTGGAAGATCGGCTTTACATCTATATGGGATGCGACGAACAAGACCCACTTTATCAATACGCATACGATGGGTTACCAAATCGCATCGAGATCGGGGAAGCAGAGATCGTCGGGACGGTGGAGCTGACACCGGAACAACTGGAGAAAATTCAGGCTGAGTATGAAAACGGCGGCGAATGCGGATGGTGCGGCGAGATAGCAAAGAATCTGCGACCGTCACACATGTTCGACTTTGCTCCAGGAAAGAAGATGTGCAAGAACTGCTGGAACCATGATCGTGGAGTTTACTTGGGCAGCTACGGAGAAGACATTGGACAGTTTGATGAGAAGGACGACAGCAAGCAATGTGTGGCATGCAAGAACTTTATTGATGGTAAAAGACTCCTAAAGCTTGATGATGAAAATTTTGAATGCGAAGACTGCGCTCAACACATGAGCGACATGGCTCCATAGGGAGGGGAACGGGATGAACTGGCAATTAAGTCGTAGCGGAAACACTGGAATCAACATTCTATCTGAGGAAGGGAAGTGGATTGGAGCACTTTACACTCCCAAGCCAAACAATGAAGTGCGGGCTATCCAAAAAGCACCTGAAATGCTTGCTGTGCTTAAAAAATCAAGCGATCCAGAAGCTGTAGAATTGGTAAGTTTCATTGAAGGGTGGGGACGGGATGCTAGCAGGACGTGAGTTGGATTTGAAAGTCGCAAAGGCTCTTGGGTGGAGGGTGTCAGAGTACGATGGAATCTTTTGCGATGAGAATGGCCATGTGATCGATGAGCCTAAGTTTTCCACTACAGGGGATGGAATGATAAGACTAATCGAAGAAGCGCGGAAACAAGGCATTTGGCTGGATCACGAAACCTTTGCAGATGGATATGAAGTGAATGCCTCCGTTTATCGAAGCAAACACGCTAGGACTGTTCTCGCCGATTCAATGTTCAGATCGGAGGACTTGGCTGCTGAATACGCTCGGGTCTACATCAAAGCTAAAGAGGCTATTTAACAAAAGAGAATTGTGATGAGGTGTGCCGTCAATGAAATGGTGGGACAGGCTTCAATGGAAACGAAAAAAGAAGAAGGCGCTTCGAAATATTCGTGAAGGGTTTGGCTTTTTCGGGATTTTCATGGTAGATCTTTCTGATGATGTGTTAGAGGAACAAATCTATAATGCAGCTCATCTATTTGGTGGAGCGTTCATAACTGCTGAAGAGGCTGTAGAAGCACTAAGGAAGCTGCGGATTTAAGAGAAATTGTGATGAGGAGAGTGTGGTATGGATAAGCCTAACGGAAAGCTAACACCAATTGAATGGGAAATGTTAATCGACGGCCTAGTGGCGCAAATGCCTTTCCAAATTAAATTGTATGTAGAGTCCTCGAAGTTGTTTAAGGCACGATTTGATGCACTGGTTGCAGCTGGCTTCAGCGAACCGCAGGCTTTGGAGATTGTGAAATCCCGGGGGATGGATATTTGAGGAATTGTGATGAGGAGGGAAGGTTATGGATGACCTTAATCTGAAAATCGCTGAAATGAGACTGGAAGAAATCAGAGTATATATGTCCAAAGCGTTCGGCACAGAGGAAACAAGGGAATCGGCGTTGGCAGTTGTCATAGAGAGTTTTTATAGCAGGCACTTTGACTCGATAATGAAATCCAAGGAAGCGAGCTGATTCGATGCAAAGCATACAGATTCCTGAAAATGCAGTACCAGTGTCATTTGATGTAGCTATGCTAAAGTATCAACTCGGCCATAAAGTTTTAGCTACGTCGTCAGACGGTGATACGGTGTATGCAGCCCAAGCTTATGCTAAATCTTGGGAAAACCTAGAACAAAGCGATCGTGAATTCAAAGAGTTCAAGAAACATGGAAAGTGGTATTGGTTAATTTAACATACTATTTCGTGTGATAAGAATGGAGGGAAAACAATTGAGAGAACTTCAATTTCAGCTTCAACACCACTCATTGTATCGACATTACAAGGGTAACCTTTATTATGCAGTCGGATTGGCTGAACACTCAGAAACGTGCGAATTGATGGTGGTGTACCATGCTTTGTACGGTGATAACGACATGTATGTTAGGTCGCTAGAAATGTTTCTTTCAGAGGTTGAGGAAGGCAAGGAGAATCCGACAGGTCAAAAATATCGTTTTGAACTAGCTCAGAGATAGGAACAATGATGCCTGCTGGAATCCGAGATGATAGACAACACAAAACGTTTGAAACGGGAGCAAAGCGAGATCGCGCACCAGGTAAAGGCAGATATGATTTACTCTCACCCATAGCAATGCGCCGAATAGCATTGCGAAGTGAATTAGGGGAGATAAAATACGGCGATGGACGCAATTGGGAAAAGGGAATGCCGATCGGTGAATTCATGGACAGTGCTTTGAGGCACATCTTTCAGTATATGGCTGGCGATACTCAAGAGGATCATTTGGCGGCAGCAGCCTGGAATCTTAATTGCGCCATGCACCTTGAAGAAACGATGCCGCAAATGCAGAACATCCCTGCTAGG
Organism: Brevibacillus schisleri; assembly: GCF_055685845.1. Classification (NCBI taxonomy): domain Bacteria; kingdom Bacillati; phylum Bacillota; class Bacilli; order Caryophanales; family Paenibacillaceae; genus Brevibacillus; species Brevibacillus schisleri. The sequence goes on along the minus strand of NZ_JBVNDM010000001.1, from coordinate 4,567,155 downwards.
CAGGAACAATAGGGAGGGGATAGCTTGACTGTGATAGATAACTTTGGTCACACCTATAGCGAACTGGTAGCAGAAATCAATATGTTAGAAACTAGGATGAATGACCTACTCACAGAAAGGCGATTTCTCCTGAAGAGCATGAATTCAACAGCACCAAAAGGAATGGGCGCGGTTGACTATTCAAAAGATCGGGTGCAGTCGAATTTCGTTCCATATACTCTGGATCGGATCGTGGAACGGATGAATAAGATCGATACCATGATTCAACAGGTGGACGAGCAGCTCAATGCAAAACGCGAGACGCTGGGTAAGTTAGATGCGATTTTGGCACAAATGGATGGCTTGGACTACAAGGTAGCTTTTATGAGGGACAAGTTGAATATGCGCTTGCATGAGATTGCAGATAAATTGGGATACAGCTACGCACATATCAAACGGGTGTCTAGTGGAATACGGAAGATGCCAAATCTCCAGAAAATGAAAAGTGCCAGATGAGAACAAAACATGCTACCACGATGCTACCGACAGCACAAAAATTTTAGTATAAACTAGGATATAAGCCAAGGTAAAGGGAAATGTTCGACTCCTGGAACTTAACAAGGGATCGTGGATATCCCGGTCGAGTAAAGCCGCTCAGAAATGGGCGGTTTTTTTATTGGAGGTGGGACTGATGAAATGGTTATTAAAATTTCTCAGACGTATGGCTCCATGTAATGAGCTTCAACCACGCAATCGTCAGGAAAGAAGGCGTGGACGATCATGGTAAATAGGGGTATAGGAAACAGGGACTAACTTTGTGAGGGTATGTTGCGACGTTTTTAATCTTTGTCTCGTGTGCTTCTTAATTCGATTACTCCAATCCTGGTTGCGATCATCCATGATCATAAACACCAAGCGCAGCTCATACCCGTTCTACCTCGGGCAACCGCGACCACAGTGGTGAAAGGATCGGATCGTGGCGGCAGCCTCACGCCGAAGTAAGTGGGGTGAATAGCCAAAAGTAACAGGAAAAACCTTCCTGATGTCGAAGTTAGTCACAAAGGGAGGGATTGTATTGAAAACGAGAGTGAGTTTAAGTAATGGGAAAGAGTACATTGTGCCATATGAAATGGAGACCCTTAACAAGGATTTCTTAACGCACAAAGATGGCACTTTGATTAATGGGATAGTTTATTTTTCTGGATTTGCAATAAATCCTAGCCACATAGCTGCTCTGGAAGACGTGAATGAAGAGCCGCGAAAAGTACGAGACAAGCCTCTGAATTTATAAGCACCTTAGTGGTGCTTTTTTCTTTTGTAAATTAAAAACGGGTTGTGGTAATTAATGTGGCCATTTAAAGAGAAACATGAAAAAGTCCTGAAGAAAGTCCAAGAGAACACATGTCGGCAATGTGTATTTTTCAGAGAATATATAACCCCTACAAAACTCATGCCAGATAAGACGGTGATTCACGGAGAAGTTGATCGGTGGGAATGCGTCCGGGGAAACTTTGTTTTGAACGATTTGACTCCCTGTGAACTATTCAGTTTTAACGGGCATTGGGGAAAGCGAATGTCGTTACCACATATAACTCCCCCACAAAAATCGGTCTCAGGTGTACAAGGGTCGAATGGCTGAATGAGCGTTAGATAAATAAAACAAACGGTGGTGGTGATTATGTAATGGCAAGAGCAAGAGATCCAAACCGAGACAAAGCATTTGAGCTATGGAAACAAGCTGATGGTGAAATCAAGCTAAAGGCTATAGCTGACCAGCTCGGCATATCTGAAGGCACTGTCCGAGGGTGGAAGAACAAGGACAAGTGGGAGAACGGAACAAACCGAACGTTCCAATCAAAGGAACGGAACGGAACGAAAAAAGGAACGGAACGCTCCGATAGAATGGATCGGAAAGCTGAAGATATATCGTGGACTGAGATAGAGAATGAGTATGTTACCGATATTCGGAGGAAACCTTGCAGTATGGAGAGTCTTGCTGAAAAATACGGCATTCCATATCCCACGGTTAGGGATTACGCAGTACGGTATCAGTGGACTGAAAAACGCGAGAATCATCGTCGGACTGTCGTAGAAAAAACCATAGAAAAGACAGCTGAGAAAGTCAGTGATGACATAGCACGTATAACGGCACGTCACCTTCGAGTATCTGATAAGCTTCTTTCTGTTATTGAAGAATCGCTTCAAGATGATGAACAGTTTTATAAATACGTAGAGAAGATCCGTTCCGGTTATGGCTCTGGTGTATTCGACGAGAAGGTTGAAGTAACCGTATTGGAATCGCTCAACGAATCAAAGCTTCTGAGTACCATTTCGGCTATGGAAAAGCTCCAAAAGATACAGCGTCAAACGCTTGGTGTCGTCGACGAAAAAGACCGCGCCAAGATCGAAATGGATCAACGGCGACTGTTTGGTGAAGGTGAAGAGGAAAGTGAAGACGATGGTTTCATTGAGGCACTTGATGGAAAGGTGCAAGAGATTTGGGATGACCATGAAGAGGATAACGAGGGATAAAATTTATGCATGATATATACATTTTCAGCTCGGGAAATAATTGACACAAAACGCTGTAAACCGCATTGTTAAGCGTTTTGCATAAAAGATGCATAAACACCAGTTATCCACATGTACGGTAAATGGCGTCATTATCGCATTTGTGGTGATGGCTCGAGTCCCGATAATATACATTATGTAACCTTAGGATGTATACGGTATTCATTTTGTTAGGAGGGAAAAAGGTGATGATGTAGATGGGAAAAGTTAAAGAGGCATCGTTTAGGTGGAGCCCTCTTTCGAAAAAACAACTCAAGGTTCTGACTTGGTGGCGATCTGGTTCTCCTGTAAAAGACAAGGATGCCATTATCTGTGATGGCTCCGTCCGCGCTGGGAAAACAGTGGTCATGTCCCTTTCTTTTGTGATGTGGGGAATGGAAACATTTGCTGGGCAAAACCTTGCTCTATGTGGAAAAACAATCGGTTCTCTTCGTAGGAACGTTGTTCAACCGCTGAAACGCACATTGAAGGGTAGAGGGTACAAAGTAAAGGATCACAGGTCTGAAAACTACTTAACGATCACCTTCAAAGGAAAATCAAATTACTTTTATTTGTTTGGCGGTAAGGACGAAAGCTCGCAAGACCTCATCCAAGGACTCACCTTGGCAGGGGTCTTTTTTGATGAAGTAGCTCTAATGCCTGAGTCATTTGTCAATCAGGCTACCTTGCGTTGTTCTGTTGATGGACATAAGTTCTGGTTCAACTGCAACCCCGCCGGACCATATCACTGGTTTAAGGTGGAATGGTTGGATAAAGCAGAAGAGAAGAACGTGCTGCACATCCATTTTACGATGGATGATAATCTTTCCCTGTCACCAAAGACAAGACAACGGTATATGAGCAGGTACAGTGGAATCTATTACAAGCGCTTCATACTCGGTCTGTGGGTGCTTGCACAAGGAATCATCTACGATATGTGGGATGATGACGAAAACACATTCGATGATGAGGACTTGCCTCCGGGCTTCAAACATCGATCTAGACGGTATATCACTGTTGACCACGGTACACAAAACGCGACGGTGTTTTTGGATGTCTATGATGACGGAGATACATGCTGGATTCTCAACGAATACTATTATGATGGTCGCGCTAAAGGGATTCAAAAAGAGGATTCACAATACGCTGATGACTTCGAAGAATTTGTTGGTAAGGAATTCATTCCGTCATTCACAATCATTGACCCATCCGCAGCAAGCTTTAAGGCCACTCTCCGCAATCGTGGATACAGAATTAAGGATGCTGACAATGATGTGGAAGATGGCATTCGCATGACACAAACAATGATTCTAAAACGAAAGTTGAAGGTCCATAAACGCAATTGCCCTAACTTCTTGAAGGAACGGGCTAGTTACATTTGGGACGAAAAGGCGCAACAGAGTGGAATAGAAAAGCCAGTTAAAAAGAATGACCACTGCATGGATGGAACGAGATATTTCGTAAAGACAATCATCACGCCGCGCCGTTTGGCTGGCTAAGAAAGGAGGGACATCATTGAGCAGACGTAAACACAAGCAGAAGACCAGAAACGTGGTGGCGGACGCTAAACAGACTCCAAAGAAGATTGAACCTAAGCAACCTAAAGGGCTGACGACAGACGCATTTCAGAACGTCCTAGCGCGCATGGGATTCGGCACGCCTAACTTGCTTGAAGGTACTGAATATCCGATCACACGGCTATCTCAAGATTATCAACTCATGAACAGTCTGTATCGAAGTCATTGGATCGTGCGCAAGATTATCGACACGATACCCGAGGACATGACGAGGAACTGGATCAGCATTACAACGCAGCTGCCGCCTGATGAGATCAGAAAACTGGACAAGCTATGGCGCGTGAGAAGGATACGACAAAAGATACTTCAGGGGCTAAAGTGGGGTCGGCTGTATGGCGGTGCTGCTGGCCTTATCATGATAGAGGGTCACGAAGACATCCTGTATGAACCATTGGACTACGATACAATTATGCCGGGCTCGTTAAAGGGCTTGATGATCGTTGATCGATGGTCAGGAATATACCCCAATCCTGAATTAGTCGATGACTTAGATGACCCGGAGTTCGGCTTACCTGAGTCGTACCAATTGACTCTTGAAGAAGGTCAGACATTAAGGGTCCATCACACCCGGATTATCCGATTTATGGGTCGTGAGTTGCCATATTGGGAAAAGCTTGCTGAGGTATATTGGGGCGCATCTGAGGTTGAGGTAGTCTTTGATGAATTGAAGAAACGAGACAATACATCCTGGAACATTGCCCAACTCATATTCTTGGCAAATCTCCGAGTGCTAAAGATGAAAGACATGGACCAAGCGTTGTCTATAGGTGATGAGCGAGCACAACGCGATCTTTACAACACAGTGACTGCACAAAATTGGCTCATGTCCAATATGGGCCTATACGTATTAGGTCACGAAGATGATTTTGCTACTCATCAATACACTTTCTCTGGCCTCAACGACATCTACGAGAGTTTCATGCTGGACGTTGCAGGAGCCTGTCAGATTCCAGTTACAAAACTATTTGGTCGGGCTCCTGCTGGAATGAATGCTACGGGTGAGTCAGATATGCAGAACTACTATGAAATCGTTCAGCAGCAGCAGGAATCGGTTTTAGGGCCAATCCTTGATAAGCTGCTACCGATCATGTGTATGTCTGAGTTTGGCGCTGTTCCTGATGACCTAGATTATGCCTTTAACCCAATACGAACACCGGATGACAAAGAGATTGCAGACCTTGCTGACAAGAAAACGAAATCGATTATCGAGACGTATAACGCGGGTCTTATTAGCCAAAAGATCGCCATGAAGGAACTGAAACAAATGTCCGACACGACTGGCATGTTCAGCAACATTACGGATGAGGATATTGAGAGCGCAGACGAAACCACTCATCAGGGCGAGTTAGGATTTGGTGGTGATTTAGACTATGGCGGATTTATGGGCACCGAAACGACGTATAGAACAAGCCTACCGACGAGCGATTCAACGGGCGTTAGTAAGTTTAGGCGAGTCCTTAACGGGATTAGAAGACGCCTCGGAAATTCTTAGGCGGATCAGGAATTACGTAAACACTCCTGGATTCATCGAGTATGCCGAAGCAGAAGCATTGAAAATGGTTACTCACCTCTTTAGTGATGCAGGCCGAACATGGAGACAAGCTGCTAAGCACAACAGCCATGGACGAGCTATCTATGAGGCGCTATTACGTGAAATGCACGGTCCGATTGGTATAGCTGTTCATTTACAGGTTCAACGGAATGCTGAAATCATCCGTTCCTTGCCAATCACCTTGGCTAATCAGGTTAATGAGCATGTTCTTAGGGAAGTTCTGAAGGGAACGCGTGCTGACGAGATTGCCAAACAGATCAAGTCGTATTTTCCCGAAGCGACTAAGGCCAAAGCAAACCTAATCGCTCGTACAGAAGTCAGCAAGACCTCTACAGCACTAACACAAGCTCGTGCCGAATCGGTAGGGGCTAATTGGTATATCTGGAGAACAAGTGAAGATTCAAGGGTGCGTAACTCGCATAAGATCATGGACGGCGTTTTGGTGAAATGGAACGCTCCTCCGTCTCCTGAAAAGCTAGATGGTCAAACTCGTACCTTTGGCAATTACAATGCTGGTGAAATCTTCAACTGTAGGTGCTATCCAGAACCTGTGATTGATTTGAGCTTGGTGAGTTGGCCAGCAAAGGTGTATTACAACGGAAGCATCCATCGAATGACACGCAAACAGTTTGAAAGAATCATGTAGGAGGGTGGTACGCCATGAGCGATCCGTCAGAATGGGATGAATTCGAAGCGCAAGTGACAGCGTTGCTTTCGAAATGGCGGACGATAAATGAGGCGCATCCCGGCTATCCTGGGCGATGCATCGGAGTCTGCGTAGTGGAAATAAACGAAATTGATGCTGTAGTTAAAAGGCGAGAGCAGTTCGATAAGAACATGTGAGGAATATGGGGATATCCTAAACGGAGCGTAAAGTTTTATACAAACTTATGCATGCTACGTTTACCATAATGCAGGTTATCGGACGCAATGATAATGCGAAAACGTTGATATATCGCGGTTTTAAGAGACTTGTATCATGAGTATTTCCCATCGATAACGACCATTTATACATTGTTTATGCAAATTAGGAGCTTTGAGAAAGCTTCTTTTTTTATTGCCTGAAAGGAGGTGAAAAACCTTGATAAATTTTACGAAAACAATAGATGGCGTGGAACAAACATTTGAATCTGCGTCCATTTTGCAGGTGATTAGTACTAACTCCAGTAGCGAACACGCTACGAGCGAAGAGCATTCTGCTTCAGAACAAGGTGCAGAGTCATGAGAGCATTTTACGGTTCACGATTCAGTAAAAACATGACGGAAACCCCAGAAGGATTCTTGATCTGTCATAACGTGCCGATCGCACGAACCGGATGGTATGAGTACCTGGATAGCGAACTTGGCATAGGTGACCAAGGGAAGATTGTGAAAGTTTATCGCAGCCCAGAGGAAGTATTCAATCCTGCTGCAATCGCCAGTTTTGAAGGGAAAATCCTTACTGATGAGCACCCGCCAGTCGCACTGTCTTCAGAGAATGCAACTTGGTACACAAAAGGCGCTGTTCAAAATGTTCGGCAAGGAAGGGACGAGAATATCGATCTTCTGATGGCTGATTTGGTTGTTTACGATCAGTCGCTAATCAGTGAGATTCAGGAAGGCAAAAGAGAAGTCTCCTGCGGATATGAATGCACCTATGAAGCAATGAGTGATGGAACATATCAACAAAAGGAGATTCGCGGTAACCATGTTGCTGTTGTAAAAAACGGCAGGGCTGGTGATCGTGTTGCGATACAAGATTCCAAAAACAAGGAGGAAAGATTAATGCAAAAGAAATTGAAATTGCCACAAAAAAAGCAATCACTAGTGACTGATTTTCTGGCTGCACTCGGCCTTAAACAGTTTGCTACAGATGCGGAACCAGAGGAAATCATGGATGCAGTAAGCGCCATGGCTGAGGAAAAAGGAATGTCAGATGAAGAACAGACTGGACATGAAGAAACAAAAGACTCTCAAGATCCAGCCATTCAAGCGTTAACCGAGCAAGTAGCAAAGCTCACAGAAATCGTAACTGCACTTTCGAAACCGGCAATTGATGAAAAGCCAGAAGACGCTATCGATGAACTGATTAGTGAACTCGAAAAAGAGGAAAAGCAAGCTGAAGACGATGAGGAAGAAAGCCACACTATCCCAGTCGAAAACATGATGGATGAAGATGGTCCAGTTGCTCCTGCTGAAGAACGCCCGCACAGCGCATTGGACAATGCATACAAGCTCGCGGCACTGAAAGCAATTAAGCCAGTTATTGCTGCTATCCCTGATCCAGCCCAACGCAAAGTGGCCACAGACGCAGCGATCGCAAGTATCAAGCAGAAATCAGGAAATAACACATACGCAGCAATCCAACGAGGACAACGTTCAGTTGCAAATGACAAACAAAAAGCTGCTGACAGCAAACAAATCGATCATGAGCAACTCGGCAAAGAATGGGCTAAGAAATTCAATCCTCATTACAAAGACCGCGCCTAATCGCGCACAGAAAGGATGATAGTACATGCCAGGAAAAGTAATTGGTAAATCTCTTAATCTCGGTTATCCAGGGAATGTCTCTCGTAGTGCTGACGCGATCATTGACAATCGGGTCGTAAAACCAACAGACACAGCCAAAATCAACTTTGGTGATCCTGTTGTGCTCAACGATGACAACACATATTCCAAGTTTGGCGCAGCTGGTACTGCTGATACATTCGCAGGTATTGCTGTACGCGAAGTTAAACAAAGTACAGATTATTTCAATGCTCAAGGATTCTATGCTCCAGGTCAACCGTGCGATGTAGCATCTCGCGGAACATTGACAGTAGCATGCAACGTCGGTACACCAAAAGCCAGAGGAGCCGTATACATTCGTATTACAGCGAACGCAAGTATTCCTAACGGTATTGTTGGAGAGTTCGAAGCTGCTGCGGACGGAGCGAATACAGTACTCATTCCGAATCTGAAATGGACAACTGGTAAATTAGATGCAAACAAAGTAGCAGAAGTAACCATTCTGACCCGGGTAAATCCGTAATAAAGGGGGAAACAAAAAATGAACTTGGCAACTAATCAATCTCAAAGAGTGTTTACTTTACCAGTACCTGGCGGCAGCATGATGAACAGCCGTGGTATCACGACGAATGACGCAGCAATCGGTTCCGGAATGACTTTTCTTATTGGAGAATTGGAAAAACGCGATCCTCGATTGCTTGAACCACTCCAAAGCGTGACGTGGACGCGTGACATCGTAGCAAAAACTGGTGGAGGATGGGTAGATTTCACATCTAACACCTTTGTTGACTACGCGACTACTGGTGGGAACGAAAGTGGAATAATCGGTGGAGAAACCAATGACATCCCAATCATGCAAGCAGATGTGAGCAAGGATGTATACAAGGTCTTTTCATTTGCAAATATTTTAAAGGTTCCTTTCGTTGATCAAGCCAAACTCCAAAATATTGGGCGTAGTTTGGATGACATTTTGGATAAGGGGATTCGTTTGAATTACAACAAATCGATCGATAACCTTGTCTATACAGGTCTTCCGTCTATGGGGGTGTATGGCCTTGTAAATAATCCGAACGTTGTAACATCAGCAGCTCCAAACGGTGCATCTGGTAAAGCGGACTGGAGCAGCAAAACGCCGGATGAGATTTTGGATGATATCAACACACTCATCGTGGAGACGTGGACGGCTTCTGAATATGATTTGACGGGGATGGCGAACCACATTCTCGTACCACCACAACAATATGCTTACCTTGTTGGGCGTAAAGTGAGTGAAGCAGGAAACATTTCTATTTTGAAATACCTTGAGGAAAATAATATCGCTCGTAACCAGGGCGTGGAATTAGTTATTGTTCCTTCTCGTTGGTGCACGGCAGCAGGAACTGGTAGTAAAGATCGAATGGTCGCCTATGTGAACGAAGAGGACCGGATTAACTTCGATCTGCCAGTTCCTCTAAGCCGGGTTATGACTCAACCGCAAGTCACAGAAATGGCTTATCTGACAGCGTACGCTGCGCAACTGGGCCAGGTAAAAGTTCTGTACAATTCTTGCATCCGTTACATGGACGGAATTTAAGGAGGACACAAAATCATGCGTATCTTCTCGAAAAGAGCATTCAAATTCGACCATCCGGCAGGCCAAGAGCCTGCCGTTATTGTTCGATCTAATGACTTCGCTACTGTTCCAGATTGGGTAGCTCACTCTGTTATGTTCCAACTGGCAAGTAGCGTTGGTGAAGTTTCTGTAATTGAAACAAAGCAGGATGAAAAAGTTGCTGAATCTGATGCTGCTAAATCTCAGCGCGGCCGCAAAAAGGAAGATAATGACGGCGAAGCCCAATAGAATCGGGTGAGATCATATGTCCATAGCAAATAACGTCAACATGAGTGTGTCAGATATTATCGGGATTGCTTCCAATGTAAGAACTGGGACCAATCCCCCATTTACTTATAACGACTTTATTGCCATGTATCCTCAGTTTGGACTAGATCCTAATGGGAAAACAGTTATTCCCCTAGAGATTGTACAAATGTACATCGATCTAGCCAATGCTTGTATCCTGGAAGCGCGATGGCATGCATACTGGAAAGTCGCTATGGGCTGGTTTATCGCTCATTTCCTTACGCTTTATGTACAGGGAACAGCCGACCCGAATAGTGGTGCTGCAGGTGTATTAAAAGCCGGAGAATCAAGAGGACTGATTACCTCTAAATCTGTTGGGGATGTTTCTATAAGCAAAGACTATTCATTCTTGGCGAATGATTTAGATGGTTGGGCAGCATGGAAACTTACCACCTTTGGACAGCAGCTTGCGACTATCGGGAAAATAGTCGGAAAAGGCAGCATGTATGTGTATTGAGGTGATACATCATGTTTAGTGCGTTCTCCCAAGTGACGACTGGCATTGATAAAACCAATGAGATCAAGAAAGCTTTTGACGAGTTGGCGAAAAGGCAAGTGTTTGTAGGGATTCCTGAAGGTTCAGAGAGACCCGAAGAACACGGTGAACCAATTACAAATGCTCAGCTGCTCTATATCCATTCCCATGGCATTCGACAGAGAGTTATGCGAGAGGAAATGAACCCTGCTGTGGAAAGTGGCGAGATGTCATATAGCAAGGCATATCAATTGTGGATACAGTCTTACGGTTCTCCACTTTGGCAATCTCCTCCACGTCCAGTTCTTGAGCCAGCTATCGAACATAACAAGGAAGCCATCGCTGGACAACTGAAAAATGTGTTGCAAACAGCTCTGAATGGACAGGACCCACAATCTGAATTAGTCAAAGCCGGGTTAATGGGGCAAAACTTCGCTCGAGATTGGTTCACTAATCCCGCAAATGGGTGGGAACCAAATGCACCATCAACCATCAAGAAAAAAGGCAGCGATAGACCTTTGATAAACGAGGGAGAAATGCGTAAAGCCATTACCTTCGTTATTAAGGAGGGATAGTGTGCTCAACGTCAGTGAAGTCATTACTGACCCTGATTTTGCCCAGACGTTCATCGTCCATCGCAAGTCGAACGAATGGATCGCTGGACGTCCTGAAGAAACTGAAACAACCATCACAATGTTGGGTGTAATCACCGTGGCAGATGCAAAAACCTTGGAGCAATTGCCAGAGGGCGACCGTGTAATCGGGATGATGAGCTTTTACTCAACTGTCTCTATCAATACAACCAATGAAGAAGGCACATCCGATCAAATTGAATGGCGCGGGGAACGGTACAGGGTAAAAAAGGTATTCCCTTATGGTGATTACGGCTATTGGAAAGCTGTTGCCGAACGAATGGCTGGTGATTAAATGGCAGACAGTGTACTTCAACTCTCAGATATCGAGAACATCTTCTGGAATTGCACAATTCAAAACCTTGGACTCGATCCAACAGCTAAAGAAAGTCAAAAACGTATTCGCATAGGATACCCGACAGAAGGTGCGCCCGCATGGAAACGCACGGATAATGTCGGATTTATTCTTGTGACGCTAGCTGATGATCCGATCGCACACCAAGCAGAAATCTCATACACCAAAGCAACCCAAACAACCGCGACACGATCAGCGAGCTATACACGAGTTATTCAGGTGTCATGGACTTTTTACGGGCCGAGCAGCTTTGATGATGCTGATAGGATTCGTAACAGCTTGCATTTGAAGCCCGAAACGTTCGCGCCGTTGGCGTTAGTAACAAACGTTTCCGCACCATTTCGCTTGCCTGAGTTATTTGCAGGGCAATGGTGGGAACGCACAAGTTTCACCGCACAATTTAACGAAAAAGTTGTCCGTTCGACGGAAGTTAACTACATCCAATCAGCGGATATTCAAGTCATTCCAAACAAGTGAGGTGGTTAACCTTGGCACAATCTCTTGATGATATCGTAAGAGTCAATGTGACCGTGTCTCCTACTGCACAAAGTGCTGGAACATTTAATATTGGCCTGATTGTTGGAACATCCACAGTCATTTCAGCAACTGACCGCGTGAAAATCTATTCAAGTGTTGCAGATATGAAGTCAGGTGGATGGACAGGAACAGAACCGGAATATGCGGCTGCAACACTCTATTTCAGCCAAAACCCTACTCCATCAAAAGTGGTAATCGGTCGATGGGATGAAACTGGTAGCGAGACTGCTGTTGAGGCTGTAGATGCTTGCCGCGCTGCAAATAACGACTGGTATGCATGTTATGTAGTAGATGCAGTAAAAGCAGAGATTACAGCGGTAGCTGCTGCTGTAGAAGCGATGAAACCGGAGTCTGTGTATTTTTACACAACAGCAGATGCCGATGTTGCGAGTGGAACAGCAGGAAACATTATGGAAACCCTTAAAAGCGCCAGCTACAAACGTACCTTTGGCATTTACAGCAAAACTGCTCATGCAGGAGCTGCCGCCATGGGAGAAGCGATGGGGCTGAATACTGGTGGAGCTAACTCCTCTTTCACGCTTGCCTATAAAACGCTGGTAGGAGTTGCTCCAGAAGTTTTGAACACTACGCAAGTCAATTACATCTTGGGTATAAACGGAAATGTGTTTACGACGTATGGACCAAGTTATCAACTGCTGGTACAAGGCACTATGGCTGATGGTACTCATTTCGATGAAGTATTGAACTTGGACGTGTTGACTGCTGAAATCCAAATTGGAGCTACAAACGCATTGGTGCAAGCTGCAAAGATTCCGCAAACAGAAGACGGACTTTCACTATTAATCAGCGCTATCGAGGATCAGTGTGAGAAATCTGTGACGCGTGGCGCGTTGGCTCCTGGCGTTTGGAACGCAAACGCTGTCTTGACGCTGCAAAGAGGCGATGTATTGACCAAGGGTTATTTGGTGTTGGCTGAGAGTATTGCAAGCCAATCTCAGGCTGACCGTGAAGCTAGGAAGGCTCCACCTATTTATGTGCCAGTTAAAATGGCTGGAGCAATCGAGCATGCAGTTATCAACGTTATTGTGAATCGTTAGGAAGGAGGAATAGAGTATGGCCTACTCAACTTATAGCTTTGCAGATGTATCCATGGTCATTTCACACCCGTCTATGGGGCAATATGTGGCAACTGGAAACGGTTTGGGGAGTATCTCCACTTCGATGACCACAGACCGTTCTTCGCACGATGTGGCTGCGGATGGCTCTATCATGGTGTCAAAAATCATGGGTCGAAATGGAGCGCATGCTATTTCCGCTCAGCAAACATCCGAACTAAATAAATGGCTATTGAAACTGTACAACTACCTGGAGCAAGCCCCTACGAATCAGTGGGCACAAATCAAAATCACGATTCGTTCACCCGCAATGCAGGATCTGATTCGCTCCACAGGTGTTTCGTTCCAAAAACTTCCTGACCGACCTTATCAATCTCAAGGCCAACAGGTAACTTGGAACTTGATGGCGGCAGATGTTGACATGACAGTTTCGTAATAAAGGGCCAATTCATGGCCCTTCTTTAATTTGAGGAGGAATTGATATGCAAATTAAACATAAAGACGTGCAAATCGGTGAACGTACTTTCCGGATCAAAAAATTTTCGGCTAGAACAGGCTCCTTCGTGCTAATCAAGGTAACAAAAATTCTTGCTCCGCTCTTCGCTGGGTTCAAGTTGAACAACGTTAAATCTCCAGAGGACGTTAAGGTTGATGATATCAACATTACTGGTGCAATCGAACAACTGTCCAATATCTCTGAACAAGATTTCAACTATCTACAAGAGCAGGCGCTAAAGGTATGTTTTGAAATCCTGCCGGCTGGACTCGCGCCAGTATTGAATGAAAACGGGATGTTTGGAATTGAGGACGTGGAGGATGACACAGCTACGGTCATGACTTTGATGGTACATGCTTTGGCATTCAATGTGACAAGTTTTTTTCAAGGAAACGGTTTGCAGGGGCTGGTGGCGGGATTGGTTTCGAACCAGCGCGGCTGATTAATGTTGACGAATTTGCATATGCACCAGTCATGGCAAAGCTATGGAACCACCGGGATCTAATAGAGGATGTATTTGATATTGATGATTTGCTGGACGCTCACGAAATGATGGAAGTGGAAGCAGAGAATTCACGAAGGGCAAAAGCAGCTGCCGAATTGCAGGGAGAGGGGATGTTGCCGTGATTGATGTAATCAAAGAGTATCTAGTCTCTTTAGGAATGTCCGTTGATCAGAAGTCTTTTGAGCAAGCAAACAAAGCGATTGGTTCATTGGAAGAAGGCGTAAAGGACTTTGCAAGTTCGACGGTCAAAAGTTTTGCTGTTGCAGGAACGGCAATCGCCACCACGATAGCAACTGCAAATGTTGCTATTGCAAAATTTCTTGGCAATTTGGCACAAGCTGATTTGGAGTCTGAGAAATTCGCCACGCGGATGTGGATTTCAAAGGACGCTGCTGCTTCGCTGAACAACACTTTAAAGGCCATGAATGCAACGATAGAGGACCTTTACCTTAGTCCAGAATTGCTTCGTAACTTCCAGCAATTACGAGCCACAATCAACGAAATGAAGCCGCCTCCTGAATTCCAGAATCAAATGAAGACGATCCGGTCCATTAAATTTGAGTTTCAACGGATGCGTTTGGAAGCCACATATGGACTCCAATGGATCGGGTTTTACCTATTCAAGTATTTAGAAGGTCCGATTAAGAATATCAAAAAGGGGTTCGGCGGATTAAATAATGCAATCATCAAGAGTATGCCGAAATGGAGCAAAGATATAGCGCAATTTCTAAGCTGGTTTGTCAGATTGGGGATTGCGATGGTAAAAGGCGGTAGGGACATCCTGCGGCTTTTTATTATGCTTGGCGAACGAGTCCCCACATCGATTAAATTGATTACTACAGCTTTGTTAGGGCTGTTTATCGCAATTAAAGCACCATTCATCGGGATCAGCTTACTAATCACAGGCATACTTCTGTTGCTTGATGATTTCTATACGTATGTTGAGGGCGGAAACAGCGCATTTGGTCCTCTGTGGAAGAAGATAATTGACTTTTACAAGATGCTAAAGGATACAGGAGTAATCGACCGTTTTGGACGTGCCTTCGATCAGGTAATGCAAACCATTGACCGATGGATAAAACGTGCTGTGGAGGGCATAGGATCGTTTATACAGCGACTTAATGAACGAGGTTATCTTGAATCGTTGCAAAAGTCGTTTGAGTCTACATTCGATTTAATTTATAAAGTAGTAAAAGGATTTGCAGATTGGGTATTTGCTTTCTTTGATGAGCTGAATAATGATGGAATTCTTTCCGGATTGCTCGAGTCGGTTCTTGATTTAAGTCAGGAACTTATCGATACGATCGGCTGGGTAGCTGACCTTGTTTCTCAATTCCTCGAACTAGATGAAGTCCAAGTTATCTTAGAAGGGCTCAGCAATTTTATTTCTGGCACACTGAAGTTTGCACTAGAAGGAATTAAAAACACCCTTGATTCTGTTGTGGCTACCCTGAGACTAGCAAAAGCATGGGTATCTGGTGATGATGTAGGAATTGATAAGGCGTTAGGGGATTTTGCCGAATTGAAAAAGCGACAAGATTCTTTTGGTGATCACTACGGAGGGAAGGTAAAGGACTTTTTCAACTTCATGGTTGCTGATGAAAATGCTCCTAATCCATTCTTGAGCAATACAACCACCGCGGGGGCAGACAAACAAAATGATAGATTAAATGCAAGCATAAACAACCTACCAAGAGGACTTGAACCTTCCTTTAAGAAAGCTCTAAACGAATCCGAGCTCATCAAAGGATTCAAGAATTATAATCTGGACCTAAAGAATGGTTTAACTCTACTGGCTGGAGCAATCAATCCAGAGGTGTTCGAGCGTTACCAGGCGCTTTCTACTGGAACGTATGCTGGCAACTATATGTACTCAACAAACTCAAATCAGACCATTATTCAAAATGAAAATAAACCAGTATTCCATATTACCAGTACTGATCCAAAATCAGCAGCTCAGGAGGCTAATCAACAATGGTCTCAATGGTCGGGCTTGAATATCCGCAATATGAAATCAATCTTTGGATAAGGGAGGAAGAGCAATGAATCCCCTACTAGATTTGAGCAGCAAACCAATCGCCTCCCTTGTCTACCTCAAGACAAACATTGGTGGTTGGTTTTTTGATGCTATTTTACGATCAACACATACTAGCCGATTGAATATCACGCAACACCCAGTTCAAACAGGGGCTGCATTAACTGACCATGCATTTCTCCAGCCTAAAGAAGTAAGCATGGAGATAGGGATGTCTGACACAGCGACAAGTTTGATTCCGGGGCAATTTACGGGGGGCTGGAGTCGTTCGGTTCAAGCGTTCAAGGTCTTACAGGAACTCCAAGCCCTTAGGGTACCATTACAGGTACACTCACGTTTAGGGTTGTATCAAAATATGCTCATTGAGGAAATAAGCGCCCCTGACGATTACACAACGTTATGGGGCCTGCGCTGCACAGTGCTTTTGCGAGAAATTATTGTAGCTCAAGTTAGAACTGTAAAAATCAGTGCTAAACCTTCAGTGACGAATCAAGCAAATAAAGGTAAATTGGAACCTGATCCTGGGAGCGTATTATATCAAACAGGGGCGGGAGATGTAGTGAAAAAGCTAACAGGGGGATGAGTAATGTCTACATCCATTTTGCCAATTACACCCAGCACGAACCAAACATTCACTTGCACATTGCCGGTTGACAATAAGAATATTACGTTGGACTTCTCACTAACATACAATGCTCCAGGTGGATATTGGTTTATGTCTATCACTGATCATGGTAGTGGAGAATTGCTAATTGATGCACTACCTATCGTGACTGGTGATTATCCATCAGCTAACCTGTTGAATCAATATAGTTATCTGGGGATTGGTAGCGCGATTCTTATCTCTGTTACGGGCGATAATTCTATGCCGACATTTGAATCTCTTGGAAAAGATCATTTGTTGGTGTGGAGCAACAATATAACTTAATAATTTTTTGGAATTCTACAAATTTCGACAAATCCGAACAAGAGAAATATGCTAGCATACAGGTATCGATAAAGTGCCGGGGTAATAATTTGGAAGGGTGGGTGTTTTCAAATTGGTAAAGAAATTTTATCTTAGTACAATTGCCGTCTTGGTTATTTGTGTTTCGATTATAGCGATTCCTGTGCATGCTGCTATAAGCGGACCGATGTCAGATCAAGCTCAGGCCGATATTTTGAGAAATGTAAAAAACTTGAATCAGCTTGTTGATTATGCGGACAGAAAGGGATATGCCAAAATAAGCAACATGCAAGATTTTCGTTATTTTTTTGAGTATAATAAGCCGTTGATTATGGAGTACAAACCATCTGCGATTGACTACGGATTTACTATTAGTCAATTTGCAGAAGTTAATAGAGATATCGAAGATTATGGGAATGTTGAACTGCGCGCGGCTCATGGGCGAAAAGAAATGCAATTTTGGGGAGTACCTGTAATCGTTAGTAATATAAGTGATAATCCTGTCAATATTTCGAAAGAGAACTTTATGTTAGTACCTAGAAAAATACCAGAAGGTCAAGAACTTTACACGATCGGCATAGATGCGGATGCGTTTTCGGTTCCAGGAAGCCCCGTTTATCTTCCAGAGCTAAAGCTTGATCCATATAAGGAGATAAGTTTGATTGTATATTTTTATACACCTGTTACCTCCCAGGCCGAAAACATGAGCTTACGAATATATGATGGAAAAGACCATGTGGATATCCATATTACAAAATAGTTTTATTTCAAAGACGCTCCTTTTAGGGGCGTTTTTCTTTTCGTCAAGTCTTGGGGGTGGTTATGTGGGAGATATCCGGAACATCGCTATATATGAAGCTCAAGTACAAGGTGTTGACCTTCCAATTGTTCTAGCTACACTGGAGGCCGAGACCAATTTTACCAACAAAACAGGGGACAACGGAAACGCATTAGGTCCTGGTCAAGTATGGCCAAAATGGCACACCGAATCATTCAAAGCAATCGCATCTCGAATGCATTTAACGTGGCCATCTACTTTACAACAACAAACAGCATTAGTTTTGAGTAATGACCAATTTGCTACAGCGGTAGCTGTAAAAGTTATTGGACGGGCTTGGAAAGCATCTAAACAGAATTTCCGTGAGTTTTCTCTTCAATATGTTGGTCCAAAGATACCAGATCGAGATTATCAGCGAAGATTAAACATTTACCTAAAGTATGTGAATGGAGAAGCTGCAAACGCTGCTAAGTCCGCCTATACTCCTGGGATGAATGTGGGTGCGGATACGATCGGGCAGACAGGAAACGCCCAAGCGGGCTTAGGTCCCATCAACGATGCATTCATTCCAGCGTCAAATTATGGTGTGGTTGCAAACAGTCAGAGGAATGGGAATGTTTTATACGGACGTCGTTATCGTGTGCTTGTTGCTAATTCAAAAGGAACCGCTCTGGACGTCTCTGAACTTAGATGCACCTTTGAAGTTTACAAAACGATGTTTCAACCTCAGTTTTCTAATGTGACAATCTACAACTTAAATGTTGAAACCGAGAATCAACTCATCAACGAAGGGGACACAATCTATATTGAATCCGGATATGAAGGAGAACAATATGGGTTGATTTTTATGGGGGATGTTGTTCAGGCCATTCGAGGCAAAGAGGATGGTGTGACATATAAACTGACGCTTAATTCTCTCGATAGCGACAGAGCATTGAATCTCGGGCCGTTTGTTGCTTTTTCTACAGCTAAGGGGTTAACGGCAAGGGATATTATAGAAAATGTAGCAAGTAAAGCAAAAATACCTATGCAGCTTGGGACTATCTCGGAAGGATTGTCCGAGGCTAAATTGACGCGAGGTAAAGTGTTTTTCGGTAAATCGCCAGACTATCTACAACAAGTAGCGAAATCTAATGCTGCAACATTTTATACAGATGACGGCAAGGTGAACATCATCAAGGCGACTGACTATCCTAAGAACGAGATTGTTGATTTATCCCCCGAATCTGGACTGATTGGAACCCCGATGCAAAGTGATTACGGCGTTACTTTCAAATGCTTGCTAAATCCGCGTTTGAGATTGAATTCGCTGGTTCGTATCAATAATCAATTGATTCAAGCCCACACTTTTCAATTTGGGCAAATTCCTCGATCGCTTGATACAGCAGGTATTTACCGAATAGTGGAACTTCATCACAGTGGAGATACACGAGGTGACAACTGGTACACAGAGTGTACAACCGTCTCGCAAGCTGGCGGGTTTATTCCGGGTTTGCTTGTATCGCCAAATGGAGATCCGTGGAGGAGTTAATATGCCAGTACCAATAAATGAACGTCTCAAAAACAATGAGATGGAGTTTTACAATGTGTTAATGGATCGTGTCTTTAATCAACTACGCGTTAGTGTTCCGGGAACCATCCAAGAGTTTGATCCAGTTACTCAAACAGCCACTGTTCAAGTTGCTCTGCGTGAGCGTGTACGACAAGAAAGCCTCGAATATCAATGGATTGAGTTGCCGCCGCTGTTAGATGTTCCTGTCGTTTTTCCGCGGGGCGGTGGATATACATTGACTTTCCCAATCAAACAAGGTGATGAGTGCTTAATTGTCTTTTCGGACATGTGCATTGATGCTTGGTTTTCCAATGGTGGCGTACAAAATCAGATTGAGCAGCGCCGCCATGATCTTTCAGACGCAATCGCCATTCCTGGATTATGGAGCCAACCAAGGAAATTGGAGCAATATTCAACAAAGCATGTTGAATTGCGAAATGATAAACGCACAAAGTTCATTCGGATCACTGATGAAGAAGAGGATGCAATTGATATTGTCGCTCCAGTGATCCGCATAAACGGTAAAAACATCACGAATCAAACCGACTATACCAACTGGATAAATGGAGGGGGTCAAGTTGACCAATGAGATATCGACCACTTGAAAATGGCGATTACACAATGGGCAAGCCATGGTTGATTGATGCCGCAGCAGTCGGACAAGCGATAAAAACCAGACTTTTGCTGTTGCAAGGGGAATGGTGGGGACAACAAGACGATGGACTACCACTCTTTCAAAATATCTTAGGCACCCGTGGAGATCAGAGGGAATTGCAGCAAGTAGATTTGTTGGTTCAAGAAAGAATCCTAGGGACACCAAATGTCGCAAATATTGTAGAGTTTCAAAGTTCATACGCAAACCGGACCTATTCATTTCGAGGGGAAGCTGAAACAACATTTGGTGTGACAATCCCAATAGGTTATACATTCTGACGAAAGGAGGATAAACATGGCTTACTTCGCCCCTTATATAGACGAGAGTGGTTACCATATGCCGACATATCAGGATATTCGAGATGATTTGATTGCCCAAGCAAAACAAATTTTTGGACAAGACATTTATCTTGGAAACGATAGCCAAGATTATCAGTTGATTTCTGTATTTGCGAATAAAATTTATGATAGTCACCTTGCTGCACAAGCTGCCTATAACAGTCGAGGTCCATCTACTGCCGTAGGAACAGGATTGGATGTAGTCGTTGGTATAAATGGTATCAAGCGCACTGGACAAACTGCATCAACGGCACCAGTAGTTTTAAGCGGCACTCCTGGCACTGTCATTACACAAGGGATAGCAAGAGATGAAAACGGGATGAAGTGGAATCTTCTATCACCGGTTACTATCGGGTCGAATGGCACTATATCTACCGTTGCAACATGCCAAACGTTGGGGGCTATTTATGCACCTGCATATACGATCAAGTATATCGAAACCCCAACTTTAGGATGGACGAGTATTACAAATCCGATTGATTCAACACCGGGAACCGATGTGGAAAGTGACCCTAAATTGCGAACGAAACAAGCGGTAAGCACTGCAAATCCGAGTCGTGCTGTTCTGGAAGGTATTAAAGGGGCTATAGCGAACGTAGGTGGCGTTACACGGTTTGAAGTATACGAAAACGATACAGGGCAGACCAATGCAATGGGGCATCCAGAGCACTCTATCACAGCTGTTGTAGAAGGTGGAACTGACCAAGATATCGCACAGGCTATCGCTACACGTAAAACTCCTGGTGGCTATACAAACGGAACGACAGAGGTAGACGTAACGGATCGCTATGATCAAATTACACCAATACGATTTTATCGACCTACCTATGTGGATATTGATGTTGTCGTTAATGTCAAGAAACTGCCAGGTTATACAAACCAAACAACGGAAGACATGAAAAGCTATATTGCTGATTACATCAATAGTTTATTCCTCGGCAATAACTTGACCCTATCCAGCTTATGGGGTGCTGCATTACAGGCAAACCGAATTCCGACAAGTCCGTACTTTTCGATTACTGGCTTAACTGCAGCTAAATCCGGACAGCCGCAAGGAACAGCAGACATCGTGTTGCTATTTAACGAGGCTGCAAGAGGATCGGCAACAAACGTAACTGTAAACGTCACATAAGGAAGGTGATTACGTGGCGATTCAACCATATTTAGACCTAATTACTTCAGAACATTACAACCGCCCAAAATTCATGTCATGGCTATCAGCGCTCCTGCAAAAAGCTGATGACGCAGAAACGATTTCCAATATTATCCCGAGTGCTTTTGATGTTGAAAATGCAGTCGGTGTACAACTGGATACACTCGGTGAGTTAATCGGCAGGACAAGGTTCCTGCCTTTTCAATTGGCTGACGGATCATCACCTGTCCTAGATGATCACAATTACCGAATTGCTCTTAAAGCAAAAATTGCACAAAACCAATGGGATGGTACTGTTCCAGAGATTTATGACATGTGGGACAGTCTTTTTCCAGACGCACAATTGATGATTACCGACAATCAGGATATGACCATGAAAGGCACGATACGTGGCGATCTTGGCTTGCAGAGTGTGGAACTAATCACAGTCGGTTACATCATTCCAAAACCATCTACAGTGCGGTTAAATGTGGCGTGGCAAACTGAGTTAACGCGGAAGGATTATCTCGGGATGATTGTCACTATGAGAGATACAACCCAACTTACTTTTCCAAGTCCGGAATAATGAAAGGAGGCCTAACCATTGGCACAGTACAGTACGATGATCATTACGGAGTTAGGTAAAGTCTTGTATGCCAAATCACAGACTGGAAAACCACTTGTCTATACAAAAATGGGGATTGGTTCAGGGCAAGTCAGTGGCGATCCAAGCAATTTGACTCAACTTGTACAACCAATCGGATATTTTCCAATCAGCTCGTTTTCGATCAATGGGGACACAGCGCAAATCAAAGCCGTTTTCGAAAACACCAATATCAACCAAATCACATATTCCTGTGAACTTGGCATTTTTGCCAATGATCCTGATTACGGAGAAATTCTGTATGCTTACGCAAATGCAGGATCAAACGGCGATTATATCCCACCAATTGCAGCTGGTCCATATTCGCGTGAATTTCAAATAAATGTCGCTGTAGGCAATACGACATCTGTTACAGCGAACATTCTGCCTTCAGCTTATGTGACTATCTCTGACTTCAATGCTCATGTAAACAACACAAATATCCATATTCCGCGATCAGAATTTGAATCTGCAATCAACAATCTGCAAAACCAAATCGATACAATCAAAGCAACGTTCCCCGATAGTTTTATCCACAACTTATTTGATAATGGTCTAGAAACGATTGACGACATCGCGCTGACGAATGGTTACTACAATGCAGTGTATTCACGTTTGGAGGTATGAGTATGAGTATGAGTATGAGTATGAGTATGATCACTACCGATAACGGCCATTTGCGGAAGGAAGGAGGATGCGTGTGGCACCAGTAATAGGAACGGACGTGCTTGGGAGGAGAACTTACACTTTTCTATATACGGGAACAGCAGAAGCTTGGACGGTTCCTGATGGAGTAAAAAAAATCAAGATTGAAGCATGGGGGGCACAAGGTCCGTCAGTTTTAGCAGGCGCGACTGCTGGCGGTAAAGGCGGTTATGCTGTTGGTGAGTATGTACCATCTGCTGGACAAGTGTTAAATATTTTTGTTGGTGGGACGCTTACTGGTTTCAATGGCGGTGGAGGAAAAAGGTCTGGTACTAGCAGCAATACTAACGGCGGCGGCGCCAGTGACGTGCGAGTTGGAGGATCAGCCCTTGCTAATCGAATTATTGTGGCAGGTGGAGGTGGCGGTGGGTATGGTAATGCTGAACCTTGGGGAAAAGGCGGTGATGGTGGAGGACTGACAGGTGGAGATGGGGCTTTTAACTACATCAAAGCAACTGGCGGAACACAGTCGTCTGGAGGACAAGGAGGATCAAACGCTAACGGTACAGGTAGCGAAGGTTTGCCTGGTACGCTCGGAACTGGAGGAGCATCTGGCACCCAGGGCGGCGGAGGCGGAGGCGGTTACTATGGTGGTGGTGGAGGAAATGTTGGTGGCGGAGGCGGAGGTTCATCTTATGTTGGAACACTTACTAATGCCTCGACAACACCTGGTCTACGTAGTGGTGACGGTCTTGTTGTTATCACGTTGTTTAACACTCCGCCAACTCTCACGCTCACGTCACCTGCCAACAATCAAACCTTGACGGAGGGAACGACGTATTCCATTTCTGGTTCTGTAATGGATTCAGATGCAGGGAATGTTGTAAGTGCTTGGTACAAAATCAATAACGGAACCGCTATGGCGATTAATTCTGGAGTTTCTAACGGAAGTACGCCGATTTCTTTTGCCAAGGATCTAACCTACCGCAATAAACGTCTATGGGATGGATCTACGGATGTTGTAGGGTACGATCTTGCTGAAGGTACTGACCATACGTTATATGTTTGGGCACAGGACGATCAATCTGGTACGTCACCAAATCAAACGAGAGCCTTTAAGGTTGTATGGAATCGGCCTCCAGTTATTTCAGGCACAGATAAAAACTTAGGGAAAATCAGCACACCTCCATCCGAAAGTTTTAGTGTCACCGATCCGGAAGGGAATCCATTTACCATCGAATATTACCTAGACAATGTATTGTTTAATTCATTCCCGGGTGTTAGCGGACAAAACTACACGGTAACGATTACAAATGACAAATGGCTACGCACATCGCTAGCTCAGCACCAATTGAAAATTAGGGCGATCGACAATCAAGGGGCTTATTCGGATCGAATCTTTACTTTTGTTCGTACAGATGACCGCATCGAATTTAAACTCAATTATTCGAACCCTGATGTGAAAAGCTTCTTTACCACCAATCAAAAGGCAAACAGAATTCTGGTCACAATGGATGGTGTGATTCCCACAGGAGCTACATTGCTTGTAGAAGCTTGTAACAATGCATATGACACACAGCCGCAGTGGGAAAACGTTACGAGTCAAGTGCAAGCAAAACGTGGGTATCAATTCGCGAATACAACATCTACGTCAGGCAAATGGGGAATCAACATTCATTTCAAAATCACAAAAGGTACTGCAACTGAAACAGTGATTTTAAATGGATTTGGGGGTGCTTTCGATTGATGCAATATCGAAATCCGAAGCCAATTACAGAAATCAATGACAACAATGCCAAAGACCCAAGGATAAGAATCGCTCAACTGGAATCTGAACTTGTGGTAGAAAAAGAAGACAAACTCATGATCATGGAGGCAACTGCTCAAATATATGAGGAACTTCTTGCCCTTAAATCTCAGAGTGGAGGAACTAAATAATGGCAGATATTTACTATAACTTGGTAAAGTCCGGAAGACGAACTATAGAACAAGTACCAGTTCATTTTCAAAAGGAAGTGCAGGAAATGATTAATGCTAACAAACCTTCTTTATAAACTGGGCATTTGGCTAATTTCTTTGAAAGGAGGTGGAGTAATGGTAGCGATCTATGTAGCTCTTATTATTGCTGGACGACGCACATTTGAAAGTGTGCCTCTGAACCTACAGCCAGCAGTTAAAAGTGATCTAGAGGCGCTTGGACTGGGGACAGACGGCATGCCTTTAGAAACATAAAGCTCTTTCCACAAAATGGAGAGAGCTTGTTTTATAGGGAGCTGCTAACGCGGCTCCTTTTACTTTTGCCCCCATGGGGTGAGGAGGATGAACTGATGAGGTTCGCACAGAGCTTAGATAACGTAGCAACACCAGCTAATGGCATTGCAGCAACGGCAGGAGCTTTTCTGACTCCTGTATTTCATTACTTCTATGGGGAAAATCGACAGGACATCCTGATTGTACTCTTTTTGATGATTGCACTCGATTGGATCACAGGCGTAACAGCTTCCAAAAAGGACGAAACATACTCCTCTGATTACGGTTTGAGTCGCATTCCACGGACATTATTTCTCTTTGCATTACCAGCACTGGCAAACCTGCTTGATAAGGTCATGGGCACGCCAGGCTTTTTGTTTTACGGCGTCACCTTTGGTCTAATCTACCACACATGGAACAGCTTAACTGCAAATGCTCACAGAGCCGGATGGCCTGTGCCAAAGTCCATCGTTAACCTTGTCGGATCTGAGATCAAAGCCAAGACCGAGAGAGCGGCGAGAAAGGAGTTCAAGTGATTATGATTCATTTGATGCAAGAGTATCGAGTCACCAGTCCTTATGGTCCACGAAAGAGCCCAATTAATGGAAGACAAGAAATTCACACAGGAATTGACCTAGTAAAGCAAGCATACGCAAACATTCAAGCTTTCATAGCCGGGACGGTTGTTTATGCCAATATGGGGCAAACAGGTACTGGGGTCGGTGGTTTTGGAAACACAGTAATCATCAAAGACAAAGACAATTACCTACATATGTACGCACACCTCACAGATTACTGTGTCTCAGTTGGACAGTTCGTTGATCGTGGTCAGGTGATCGGTCGGCAAGGGAACACTGGAAAATCAGCAGGACAGCACCTACACTATGAGGTTCGGAAAAACGGACCGAGTTTCGGTTTTGGAAACCACATACATCCAGTGAAGTATGTTAATGATTTTTATGCGAAGGAATGTACCCAACCAGAGAAAAAACCTGTTGATAGACCTGTGGATAAGGTATCCATCGAGGTCAACGGAACCTTGCTGCCAGTGCAAGGCTACCTCAAAGATGGCGTCTCGACCCTTCCAGTGCGTGCGGTATCTGAAGCTGCAGGAGTCACGCCAGGATGGTGCCCAGACACGAAATCCGTAACAGTGAATGGCAAGCAGCTGACAGTCACTATCGAAGCAGGAACGTCCTATGCACCAGCCCGGGAAATTGCTGTCGCACTTGGTCTACAAGTGGAGTGGGTACAAGAAACCAAAACCGTAATACTGAAAGGATGTGTGACAGTATGAAAGACTGGCTGAAAAACAACAAGAAGAGCGTGCTGCTGATCCTGACAGGTGCCCTCGGCATCGCCGGAGCTGCCATTGGATTAAGCGAAGACTTGCAACTTCAAATCGTTAGTATCGTTGATCAACTTTTGTTCGCCCCTCGCCCTTAATTGGGTGGGGGGCTTTTTTTATTTCGGCAAGTGGTTAGGTGTGGGTGAGTAACATTACACTTACTTACAGAAGTTTACACTACCAGAGATTTAGCGAGCGTAAGGAAATATTAGGTAAAATAGAAAGTCAAAAGGGGAGCAGCAGAAGGAGGCAAGCTTGAAATTATAAGCAAGGTAGGCTGTCAATAAATAATGAGGAAAACTTCTGCAAGGTTTTGTGGGGAGGTCTTGACATATGCTGTAAAATAAAAGTGTAGACAAGCGTTTTTTATTATCCTCAGCTTCATTGTCAGTTACATCTATGAGCAATGAAGAGAATTGGTGGAGGGTTCATATGCCATTTGTTTCAACTTTCGTTTACTGTGAGGGTACAAATCTGAACATAAATAATCAGGGCCAACAACAAATGACGATTACTGGTCCATTGAATATTTTTAAACCGTTATTTGTACCTGGTTTATTTTCTTTCTCGCTTGTGTTCGGTGTATTTGATCTTGATACATCAAAAGATCAGCAATTCCAGATTCTTTTTGTTGATCCGGATGGTGAGAATGTCATCGATACAGGCACGATGTCACTACCAAGTAATCCAGATACAAAGGATATACCCGAAGAAGTACGTGGGCTTATGCTAAACTTTGATTTCCGTAATGTCGTATTTCGACGTGAAGGAATTTACAGAACGGTTATCATTTTCAATGATAAACAAATTGCAGAATTCCCAATTGCTGTGAAAGGACAAGAGAGCTTATGACACAAGGTGTATTGCAATATAAAATACACAACAATTCTGACGAGCAGCAACAGAATAAGGTGTTATTTCCTACGAATGTAGAAAAAAATGCTTTAGGACCTCTAAAGAGTGTCATAGGGGCAATTACATTAATCTCTTTTTCATATGGGGTATATTCACCAACTGTAGTCAGTCCTATCTCAAACAGTTCAATGATGCAAGCAGCCTTCACTAAAGGTGGAAATCATTACTCTAGAACTGTACTGTCAGGACCTGAAAATGGATATAATGAGGATAATCAGAGCTATTCTGCAACTGCAAATGCTCTATACCTTGTTAATCCTGACCAATTGGAGGAGAGCAAAATGGTTGATAATCGCCTCCCTTACAACTTAAAAGGTCGCATCGTCGAGAGTGTTATTAATCGTGCTGGGTCACTCCCTAAACGGGTGGTTATTACCAGAGAAGAAGAAGGATTTGTAAACATCAAATCAAAGCCCTTTACTTCAGAACGAGTTGTTACCTCTAAGATAATTCGTGCTGGTGTTTTACCACAAAGAAAGCTCAACTCATAGGGGGTAAGCATGAGCAACACTTGGTACCTAACAATAGATGAAACAGAGAAGGTTAGCCAGGGAGATATTTTTTCTGGGTGTCCCATTTTTGTTCCTATCCCAACTCTTGATCCTGAGGCAGAGGATTATGTTGGAAGTGTTGAGACAACTATTTACACTGCAAAAGTTGTAGTATTAACACAAGCGTGCGATCTCGAAAACAATCCAAATGAGCAAGTGGTAATTGCGCCACTTTATGATGTGAGCACTTTAGAAGTAAATGGAGATAGATGGGGCCATGTAAAAATGGTATATCAAGGTCGTATACCTAACCAAGCTATCATTGGGAATTATGATGGTGAGTTTACAGACCTACATATGTCTTACCAAATTGTGGATTTTTCAAAAATATTCACAATTCAATACGATTTTTTAATGAAGTTCCGCGAAGTTCATGGTAAGCGTCTGCGATTGAATACACCTCATCGTGAGTTACTTTCCCAACAGTTTGGTGGATACTTTTCTAGGATTGGTTTGCCAAATCAGGACCATATTAGTGAAGATGCTTTGAAAAAAAGTACCAGATTACAATAATAGACAATATAAAAAAGCCCAAAGTGGGCTTTTTTATATTATTTGGAATGGATTAATTTATACCCTCTAAAGTGGGGGTATCCTCATGATCTAAGAACCCGTTGGGTAAGAGCTTTAAATGGGTTCGTCTTTCTTCATTGTGTAAAAGTAACAAATGGCTCTGTCGATCCGAAGGCTTGCGTTCCTACGTGGGCTACTAATGTAGGTGAGATGGAGCCTTTATTTTGATTAAGAATGAATGTCTTTTATAATATAGATAACCAAAACCATTCCTAACAACGAAGAGAGGGGGTTTTTCAACCCCCATCTATATACCAGGCTACGACTGACCAATGATCCATCAGCAAAAAGAGTCATCCTTCGGAGTAAAATCCGTGGGAGGGCTTTTCTGTTTTTGGCAACAATTGTATGATTGAGAAAAAGCGAGGTGGTAGAATGACCTACAATTTAAGAGATTTTGGTGAACGCGGCACCGCACTGAGTTTTGACCTCGGAGAAAGACCACAAATCCTACTTACTGGACCTGAATGGAAAATGGATGATGGTCCAGGTTGGGACGCAATGCATTTCGAAACTGGTTCTGATTGGGAACTGAGCTTGGACGGTGGTCCTGGTTGGCAACTGTATGGGCCGCCAGACGGTTGGGGAAAAATATTACAATATGGACCAGGTGAAACTAACGCGGTAGTGCTCCAATAAAAAGTGGGGCTTTTCTTTTTTCGTCACTCGTCATAAAATAAGAACAAACGTTCCTATTTAAGGGAGTGATTATATTTGCTGTCTGATATCGAGCGGAAAGTCTTGCGAGTGATCGGAAACTATTCGGCAGGGCGGCGCAGAACACCAACTATTGATGAACTGTGCATCAAGACAGGGAGAGATAGAGGCGGGATCATGACAATACTCGATGCACTCACAAAAGAGGAATACATTGAGTGGCATAGGTCAGATCCTGACAAAATGGAAGTGTTCGAAACATGGGAAAGGAACGGTGTGTTGAGATGGCCTCTAAGATAGAAAATCCTTTTTCAATGCGTTTTGTGTTGCCTGAGCAGCGCGAGTTGTACCTACAGATGAAGGCGGATGATAGACTCATAGTCATGCCTATAATCGAGCAAGATGAACTGGAGTCATTAAACTACATTATCAACGATTCAGCGCGGGCCGATTATGCTATTACAGTAACGTGGTGGAAGCAAGTGAAAGGTAGCCTGGGAACTATATGTACGATGTGGGGAGTAGTAAAGTGGATCGATCAGAACGGCAGGAGAATTAAGCTCGTTACCGATGAAGATAGCCAATGGATATCTATGGATCACATAACGGCTGTAAAAGCGGATTAAGGAGGACTCTATGGCAAAGTCAGCTACACCAAAACGACCGACTCGGGATGAATTTGAATTAGAAGAATTGGGAAACCAGCTCGTTGAAGCAAAAGATGATGGCGACGAGAGAGCGTTGACTGTTTGGGGAATGCCTGAGAAAGTCCGAGGTCGGATCACTGCTCTTGATTCCCGTACAAGGCTAGTTCATGTAGAGGAAAACGAAACAATACGGAAAATACCCTTCCTGGATATTATGAAGGTGAGTTATGAATAATTATCAACGCCCGTTCCAGCATATATGGAGACGGGCGTTAGTTTTTATATACTTTTGCCAATTTGCTCAAGCACCTTAATGAACAGGGGAGAGAGTTGAATCAACAGATATCCCAAACCAGAGTTTTGAATAGTAGACCAAGCTCGTTCAGATTGCCCAAACATAAAGAAGAAGCAACCGCCGATCATGACTACTGAAGCTACTGGCAGAGAGATGGCCACAAGTATTTGTGTTAATGGATCGAGAGCGTGAGCTAGGACCTGTAATGTTGCGCCGGCTACGACTTGTGTAGCGGCAACGGGGATACTTTCGGCTGCACTCGCATGAAAAGCAGGGGCTAAAGCCAGCGGTACCATTGCACCTGTCTTAATCAGCGCATCTGTAAGTTTCTTCAGATCGTGCTTTTTAGGCTTCGACATATTCCCATCCATGAAATCACGGAATTTGATAACTTCTGTTCTCGCCATCTTGACCACTCCTCACATGATGTCGTTTATCTGGCATACCTCAACAGGCAATCCTTCACACAACTCCGTAAATCGCCTGACTCTGCTTTTGCTGACCGTTACGACGTGCAGAATGGGGAAGTATCCAAACTCCTTCTGAAACAAACCTCGATCAAACATTTCCCTGTAACGTTTTAACTTTGCGCTGTTCTCAGCCATGCTTTGTGTGTTATCGACTTCAAGAAAGTTGTGGCGTTTATTTTTGGTAAAAAGCGCATCTGTAACCAGGGTGGTTTTACCGTCTGTCACCTTAATTTCATTCCGCCAATTGACCGGGCATCCCATGTGAAAGAAGTAATCGTTACGCATAAGTGTGTGCTTTGTTTGCAATGTGCGCCGCACGACCTTTTGCGATCCGATCATATGCCGACCAGCACGATTGAGGTAGTACACTGTGCCATATTCCTCTTCGCGGAACGATTGAAGGTAATCTTCCATACACTTGAGGACCTTTTGAGCGTTCCTGTCGCCTCCTAGACGGTGTAGCCGTTGAATGTGCGACCTACTCAAAAAACCGAATCTGTCCAGACTGTGGAGGATTTGTTCCTGTCTCTCTATACGTTTCACGGTGGTTGTCTGCATCATGCTGCTCCTTTCTGGATTTGATGGTGATATGAGGCTGCACAACCTTGCGAATGGTCTGCGGATCGATAAAAGGAGTCTGCACGATTTGTCTCTTATCGGCGGTCTGGAATATGGCGCGGCCCTTTATTTCGGGAAGTGCTTCAGCTCCGGTTTCATCGAGGACTACACGGGAGGCCGTAGCTGACTGCACACGGAAGCATAGCTTGGCGTCACTGTTTTGTTTGCATTGGCGAGGAATGACATCACCAGTAGGGTATTGGGTGGCGAGTATTTGCCTATACCCTAAACCTGCTCCTAATCGCGCTATCTGGCTTAAATATGTTTGGCAGCGTTCCTTGAGAGCGCGGTCCTCTTTGGTTACTGCTTCATCAGGATTCAACTCTCCGACCTCATCGATAATAATGAAGTGTCTGGCCTTCTCTCCGGCTTCCTGAACGTTCCTGTAGCCCATCTGTTTAATAACCGATTGCTTACCTCTCATACCCTCAACAAGCGCTCGCAAAGCCTTCTCGGCCTCTTCAGGCTCCTCAGCATAGTGGATCACCTGCTTTGCATTTCGGTAGTCCGAAAACTCCACGCCGCCTTTCAGATCGATCAGTGTGAATTGTACGTTGTCCGGCTGCTGAGTTAGTAGAGTGGTGATGATCAGATTCAAAAAGTTACTCTTGCCGTATCTTGTTGCGCCGCCAACAACCATGTGGGGAATCTGCTCGAAATCATGATGAACGATCGCATTACCTTCTCTAATCAAGCCGACAGGCACATTCCAATTTCCCGTAGCGAGTACTTCTTCATATTTGACTAGGGAGGGTATCGGTTGTTTGTAAACCTTCACTTTAAGGAGCCCGTCGTACGAAAGCTCAACTTCCTTTTTGGCGGTCTTTTTCTTTGTAAGTAGCATCTTGAGTTGGGGGAGTCTGGGGCTGGTGTGATCGATCGTTTTAAGGTCTGTAAAGGAAAATGACAGCGCGGTTTTGCGATTGTTCAACCCGTCTTGAATGTGAGCGAGTTTAGCCTGGTAATCCTCAAAGCTACGGCCCAACGGAATGCGATAACGGTACTCAGTGCCCCATGAGTGATTTATTTTTTTGACGAGCTGTGCGGTATAGGTTTTGTCTTTGTCTTTTACATTCAATCCGGTCAGCAAAAAAATCTTGTTCAGTTTTTCACTGTCGTTTGCGACTCCAGACTTTTGCAAATGAGCATACAATGCAACACATCCCAGCACAGCAGATGAGATCACTTCCAAAATCACCGATCACCAACTCCTTTCACGCCACCTCGTTGTTGATTCGATAGAAACAGTTGCGATAAAAACGTATAGATCAGAAATTCATAAAACAATGTCATTACTGGGTGCTGTTGTTCGTTTTGCCGTTCCTAAGCGAGGCGCATTAAACGAACTGTGGTGCGAAACCAGCAACGAACTGTTTTGTTGTTACTATCCGATGCGGCAGTGAATGTCCAATATGACGAATTTCTTCACACGTTAACGTATGAAATTATTCGTCCTTGTCCATCATGATTAGTGAGGTGATAAGGATGTTTGGTCTTGGAAAATACAGAACGCCATTCGGTAAATGGTTGGACAACCAAAAGAAAACGTCTGTAGAGTTTGCAAAAGAAAGTGGAGTGCATCGTCAAACTATAGATAGCATGGCAGGAGAGAAAGGATACGCGCCACGACAAACAACCATTAATAAGGTGTTGATAGCTGCAAAGAAAATTGATCCAAAAGCAACGTATGAGAAGTTGTTTCCACCAATGTAAAGAAAAAACCAGACCTTAAAGGTCTGGATTAATCACCATCGATACTTATTTGATAAATTAATAATTTCAGGATGACTATATCCGTACTTTTCTAATTTATCTTCTGCTTCTCTGGCAAGTTTTAAGTTGTAAAGTGACTCGATCAATAAATTCGTGGCATCTTGGAACTTAAGTTGTTTTATCTCTAGATCATGACTTACTTTAGAGATTAACTCAATTGCATTTTCTCTGTTCTCTGACAATTTTAATATATGCCGCATAATTTCAACCGCAATCTTTAAACTAATATCTAACGAATGATCTTCAATATAAAGGGTCTGATTTGAATAAGACATTTCCCCATCAATTCCATGTTCTTCCCAGCCACTACTAATAGAATTTTTGTCAGTAAAAATCCATTTATCAATTATGTAATCATACTCTGTCAAAATATGGTAAGCTAGATCCAATATACTTTCTCCTTGTTTCTCAACGACTATCGTTTGAACTATGGGGGAGTCAATCCCATTTCTTTCCTCCCATTGAGACATAAGTTTAATACTCATATATCCCATCCTCTTCCTTAATACCTAATACTTTTATCTTATCACATATAATAAAATGGAAAAGCTGTTGACACATGTAAGTAGCCTGTAGTAGTATTTATTCAAACAGAGAAACAAAGGTGGTCAATTTAATGATTGATAATAAGGAAAAATTGACTAAATACGTAGTTGATAATGTAATGACATCCGGAGAAGTTTTAGATTACCTAGGAATCGAACGACAAACTTTGCATTCGCTTGTTAAAAGAGGAAAGTTAGTTCCTCTTAAAAAAGCAAAAGAAACAAGTTTATTCCTACGTCAAGATATAGAGGATCGTAAAACGTCAGCAGAGGAATTAAAAGAGAAGTTCAGACCATACGAGTAATGCTAGGTAGGTGGTAACCTTGGCTTATAGCGAAGAAGAATTAAATGTTATCAAACATGAATTAAGACAAGCTATTCAAAGACAAATGTGGTCAAGGGGCTGGTCAAAATCTGATCTAGTCCGCGAAGTCAATAATAATAAAGACCAAGAAGATCAGCATAAGCTACACTTAAGTGATTTTAGTTCATACATGGATATTAAGGGTAAGAGGACATTTCCTATTTCGGTTATTGATGATATAAGCAAGGTGTTTGAATTAGCGGAAGGGGAATTGTACCATCTTTACTTCGGAGAATGCTATAAAGATGGCAAACTAATCGGATACAGAAGTGAGGATTTTATCTTTAGATGTATTGTCGTAGACAAACTTGATATTTCAAATAAATTAATTGGTGCCCTAATTAATAAAAGCTTAACCAATTTGAACATTGTTTATGAAGTTGTTAAACGACTCTATTTTGAAAATAAACTAAAATTAGGAGAGCATTTAATAGAGTTGATCTTTGAGAAAGATAATAATCGATTTTCCAAGCGATTGGCAGCCTGCTACTTCTTTAGGTTTTTCATTTTAAGAGATCGAAGTATGGAAGACGGGAACAAGGCGCTTGTACGGATGTTAGAATACCTAAAATGCATGCCAGATGATATTAGAATGGAAGCATATTTGAGAATAGTACGCTTTTACAATGCTCAAGATGATTGGATCAACACATACCAATATGCAAAGGAACTAGAAGCTCTCGCCACTGATGAAAATTTTCGTGGAGAAGCCTTAATATATCAAGGCTTTGTATTGAGAGATCAAGAAAATTATACTGATGCTATTAAAGTTATGGAACGGTATTCTGCTATAAACGATTATTTTAAAAACATAGCATTAAAAAACATTTATTTAACACAAATTCTTAGTGGAGAATTTCAATATGTTGATAAGTATCTTGGGATGTTTAATAACAAAAATGAATCGATGGGATTTCCATACATTTTGGATGCTTATGTGAAATACAGTAAATTGAACGAAGCGGTAAGCCTATTGAATGATTTTGGAAGCGTAATCACTAATCTTGAAAAACATTCAACTCCTTTTCACAAAAAAATATTGTTGCATATTATGTCAACAAAAGCAATGTTGCACATGAAAAATGGTAACATCGAGTTAGGGATATCTGAAGCTATAAGGGCGGCGGAATTGGCTGATCAACTAGGAAATACAAAAAGATTCAAACAAGCCGTTTCACTTATCTGGAAGTACAAACATTTAGCAAATGATGTACAAGATGCAGATTTCCTGAATATCTTAACAAGGGGTGTAACAGGAAATGAAGAAGTTCAAAAAAGTGGCTTTGACAATGTTAGCTGCTCTTAGTATCGTAACAGGATCGGTAGGGGCAGCAACAGATGAGGGAACTATTAAGACAATGCATGATGGAGGCGGATGGTAAATCTAAGAACGGGAAACCGTTCTTTTTTTATTTGCATTGGAGTTTTTTGGTTATTGTGTCGAAATTTGAAGAAAGTTTTATGTATTTCATGTCATCAGAAATATTCGGTACGTAGTATATATTATAAGTGATATTAAGGGGAGGGGGTGTAAATATGCTAATTAATCCGAGTATGAGTACAAAAAATAAGAACGTTCTTCTGCCGGGAAGCTTTCAGAACGTCCTTATTCTAATCGTGCCAGCTAGACACATTACAACTATATCACATTGTATTGACCGTTGACTATTGTCAAAGGACTAGACATACACCATTTGAGAACCTATAGGTTCCTGAAAAACTCGCAGGAGAGAGAAATAATTTCTCTTCCGCCTACTACACCTTTTCTTTGATCCAATCATACAGTTGGCTCATTTCAAACTCAGGAATATAATTCCTTAACTCTAGACTGATGGTATACATAGCTTCAGGAGACATCTTTTTACCATTACCTTTTCCGTCAAACTGCGCGAAATGAGAAATCATCCTGGTAGAATATCCGGTTCGTTTGCTGAGCTCTGCCTGAGTAAGCTTATTAATTGAATCAAGGATTGGTTGCAGTAGGCATCTCCCGCGGGAGTATGCCATATAATCTCCTTTCAACAACAGCGATTTTGGCGAATTATACCATCTAACAATGTACATGTAAATATACTGAGGAACTTCAGGAGGTTAAAATTAATGAATTCATTTTTGGATAAAAGTGAAGCTGCTAATCTACTTGGAGTAAAAGTTCAAGAGATAGATAAGATGATAATAAGTAAAGAAATCCCACATCTACGCATAGGGAGACACATTAGGTTTAGATTAAGCACAATTCAAAAATGGTCTAAAGAAAACAAAAAGAACCCGGCATAAAAACCAGGTTCTTTTTGTTTTGACGTGGGGACAGCTTGGGGACGAACTGGGGACGAATTGTAGTGTAGGAAGGCAGAAATGGAATTGTATTATCGATTTCTATTTTCGCGGAAGCTTGATATATTAGGCGTTAACCGACATTGACCAATATTAAACAACATCAATATCTACTTTGACAGGGTGGGGGTCGCTGGTTCGAACCCAGTCCGGATCACCATAGAATAACTGCTGAAACCCTTGGTAATCAAGGGTTTTTCTTATTTTAACGCGACCCCGCTTGTTCCCCTTTTTTACGAACAAATGAAAATTGGTGCCGAAATGGTGCCCTTTATTCCACTAAAGATTTCTTGGTGCCATTTGGTGCCGAAAAGAACATTTCCCCGAAAGCATCGGCCGTTTCCTTTTGCATGTGTGGTGTAATGTGCGAATAGCGATCCAGCATCTTCACACTTGACCATCCCATACGCTCCGCTATGCGTTTATTGTTCTCTCTCATTTTCAAGAGCATAACAACATGAGTATGGCGTAGATCGTGAAATCGAATTCTTTTCAGTCCTGCTTTTTCAGTAAGGCGATAGAATGTGCGATTAATATTTCGCGGTGAAACAGGTGTACCTAGCTGTGTGCATATTACCAGGTCGTTATCCTCATAAATATCTCGATTTGCCATCTTTTCCTCTTTGGTTCGGTGCCGCAGTTTCTCCAGCTCAATTGCTGTTACCTTATCAATACCGATGGAGCGGATACCTGATGCTGTTTTTGCTCCAGGCTCCAGAGTTTTTCCGTCATGGTTAAGAATCTGTCTTACGGATAATGTCCGGTTCTTCAAATCAAGATCCTGCCACCTTAAGCCTAGTATTTCCCCTTGCCTCATTCCGGTTGTTACTGCCATCAACAGAGCACAGTAATAGCGATCGTCTTTGGCAACTCCAAGAAGACGGTGCGCCTCTTCATCTGTCCAATACATCATTTCTTTAGTTTCGGCTTTGGGACGATCGACAACAGCAGCAGGATTTTTAATAATCATATCCCAGCTCGCAGCTTTATTTAGCGACTCGTTGATAATGGTGTGGACTTTTTGAATGTTCTCTCCAGAAAGTCTGCCTGTCTCTTGAAGCTTATTATATAAATTTTGGATGTGCCGAGGAGTGATGTCTGCGAGGGCCAAGTTTCCTAAGGCCGGCAGAATGTGGTTATTCACCAAGCTACTATACGTTTCAAGGGTGCGCGACTTCACTTTTGTTTTTTTGTCCTGAAGCCAGTCAGTCATAAAGTCACGATATAGACCTTTTGAAGCTTCGAGATTTAAACCTTGTCCAAGTTCGTTTAATAGGTCGCGTTGGGCGGCTTCAGCTTCTTTTTTCGTCTTGAATCCTCTGCGTTTGATCCTTTTCCGTTTTCCATTCTCGTTAATTTCTATAGTGAAGTACCAGGGGTTCTTTTGAACGTTCTTGTCTTTAGTTACTGCCATCTTCCATTCCTCCTTCTTTGATAAAGACGTTTTAAAATAACATGGATAAGTTAATTCGTCAGTAGTACTTTGAACTCTTCTTACTAGGGTAGGCAGCCAGACTTTATTGATACCTTTGTTAATCTGTATTCTTCGCTTTACAACGAGTTTGAATAAAGTGTATCTTTCCTTTTTGCTAGCATTGCTAATGCTTCGTCAAAGTTACCAAAAGGATCTTTACTAGAAACTAAATTGAACATAGTTTCTTTTGACAGAAAATAGGTATCCCTAGCAAAAGGACTAGATAAAGAAGCGTATTTATCAATCAGAAAATCCTTGTCTTTTAAGTGTTCAAAATTCTTTGTATAGTTTCTTTTAAATTCAATAATTATAGGTAACATGTATTCATAAAGGGAAGTAGCATAATGCTTGGTTTCTTCGAACTTAGGAATATAGCCTTTGTGAATTACATCATTCCGAAAGGTAACCCATTTTTGAGCAATCTTGGGAGGAGTTTGTTTATAGTGTAATAACCATATAAAGTAAAATGCACCGAGTTGTCTTTCAGATTGTACAGTAACCATTTTCCAAGTTTCATTCATAGCTGAATAATTAATTCCATGAACACTTAGCAAAACTCTTATACAAAATTCGTGAAATCGTTCAAGAGAAGATGCATAACTAGACACCGCTTCCCGAGTGTAACCGTCTAATAACGCAAGTGATCCGAGTTCAAATAATGTTTCGAACTGAGCTTCGTTCAAAATTTGTACAGTTTTATGCCCTTTGTCACAATCTATCTCGTATATTGCGGTATCCTGAATCTCTATAGGGTAAAGTTTTGAAACATCATGGCAAGGAAAACAATTCAGTAGAATTTTCAATGTAATACCTCCTTAATATTTCCATAGTGTTGTATATCGGTTAAATTAAGAAGTGCTATCTTTACGAAGAATTTCACACCCACTGTCCTCTAATTAGCTGACACTCGCGACTGTCCTCTAATCCGAGGACAGTCAAACTTTTTCCTTCATTAGAGCGCGAAGCCTAAAGAAAATATTAAAGAAATATACTCGCGACATGTCACTCGTATTTAAGAGTGGCATTTTTTTATTTCTCTGAAGAGATACGATCGCGAAACAGAGCATCGAGGTATGCGGTGAAGAGCTGCTTGTCCTGATCGGTGACCGTGTGGCCGTGGTAAGTGATGCTCACGTTTTCTATAACTTCGGTTAGCTCCATTGATCGGGGGTGTTTTGCTCCAACTTCGTATGCGGGATTGAACCGTTTGTGAAATTCGTGCGCAATGTCCTGCAGCTCTTGAAGCACATCCCATTTGAACTGAGCATTATCGATATCATTTATCATATTTGCGAATTGGTCAGGTATATCGTCTCTAATTCCGTTTTTGTCGCTAATAGTCACTTCTTTATTTGATTTCACATTGTGATTTTTGAATAACGCTCCGATTCTTTCGCTAATTTCTCCTTCTATTCTTCCAAGAAACGGATGCTCGCGATCGCCGATTAACAAATGAATGAATGATCTAATATGTTCATCAAAAACTCTCGATGTTGCCGAAGGCGAGTTTGGGCTATTTTCGTTAACAACTCCGTGTTTCTTTGCTGTTTCCAGTACCTCCATATATAAATCACCCATGTCTGAAGCGTCTCCTTTTTCATACATCAAATCAATTAAAGCCTCTGGGGTATACTCAAAGTTCTCATCGACATAGTTTTCAATGGAATTAACTAGGTCTTGTTTTACTTCCTCAGTGAATTTTCCACTAGGGGCCATTTTTTTAATCAACTCTCTAAATTCTTCTGTAAATTCAATGCGAAAATCATAGTGAGACATCATTTGAACTCTTTTTTCGTCCGTCAACCCTTCAAAATGTCCACTTTTTTCAAGCATTTCACCATATGAGGTAGAAGTTAAATACTTAGAAAGGATTCGAAGTGTCTCTATTGTTGCTTTTTGTGTCCCCGCTTCAATTCTTGCTATTGTGCCGTTGCTAACTCCACTTACTGAAGCTAGTTTACGTTGGCTTTTATAGCCGCTTCTTATTCTCTGCTCTTTAAAAAACTCCCCGAACGCTACTTGGTTCATCTATATGTCCTCCGTAGATTGTTTTTTATATTTTAGCACAAGTGTTTCGTTGCCGAAACAAAATTGAATTTATTCTGCATTGAAACTGTTGCGTTAACTACACACTCATGATATATTATGTGTAGTCGGGTACACAAAGGAGGGGTAACATGAAAATTCGGCTTAAGGATCAAGGCTACTTTGAAGAGCTGCTTATTCGCAAGGGCCATTCGAAGCGATCATTTGCGGAAGCAGCAAACATCGGGCAAGTAACGGCTCTACAGATTGCCAACGGCGACCGTAACCCTAGCCCGCGAATCGCAAAGCGGATTACGGAAGCTTTAGAAGTGGAGTTTGACGAGATTTTTGTAATTGAAAAGCCCGCATGCTCAAAGGCGTGACGAATAAGTGGAGTCTTCCACACATCGCTTCGTTCGGATTGTAGGGAACGGATGGAGGTCGGTATATGCGAATCAAATGCGGAACCTGGCAGCGCCTGTTACTTGGAACTAAGCTGCAACTATTGAAAGCAGTAGCTCGAGGAAAGCGAGGCTGAAAACCGATGATGTTCCTATCAGATCACATGAAAGAGACAGCCGACGTAATGGCTGGGTTTATAACAGGCAGGCTGTTCGTTGAAAGCGGAACAGTTGGCATCCAGCAAGCTAATGGAGAAGAAATCTACCTGGGTGAACGGGATCACATCGAGGTTCGTAACGGTGACGTTTATCAGCGCATCACAATAGTGGAAGCATTGACCGCTAAGACTACAGAAGGTTGGCCTTTGTATGCCGGACTATATGCGAGGGTGAGGTAAAGGGAGAAAGAAACGATGGTTGTCATAGAAGTTTCGGACAGCGTGACTAATTAATCTTTGGAGTCTATTTCAGCAGAGAACGGGCAGAGCAAGAAGTGGCGAAGTCAGATAAAAGCTGGTGGGTGGGCGGACCAGTGTACAAAGAGTTTAACGGCGTGTCTTGCGATATCTAAAACGTTTGAACACATGCGAGGGTAGTAAAAGGCTGCATATTTACCCAGCTACCATCAGCTTACTAGTAAAACGTGTGTGAACCGTCATGAAATTCACGACAGAAAAGAGGTGGTCATTCTCTTGAAGACGAGAAAAGACATTCTCCGTCCGATCCGAAAGTTGGCTCGCTCTCAATGTGCATCATTCAGCCCTGATAGTAACGGCCATTCCAACTGCTGCTATTTAAGTTCGAACACTCAGCCTCAATGTGTTTTCTATCGAGATGATGAGCAGTATCCAGAACAAATAAAGGCAGGAAAGGTTCGATGCCAATATTTTGAGATGCATGTTCTGCCTGTTGATCCGGCACTGGAATTAGCGTATTGGGGAAAACATCCAGCTGGCGAACAAGGTCAGTCCATCGGAAGGTGTGCGACTTGCGGGAATTCTTTTACTAAACGCTCGAACAGACAAGAATTTTGCTTGAAATGTCGTGAACTGCAAACCCGAAAAGTTAACCGCGCACGACAACGCAAAAAATATTGGGAAGACAAGGGTAAAATCCTCACGATTTAGACCATTAAAAAGCCTGTAACGGCGCGGGTTTGCAAAGTCGGTTTATCGGTGGTGAGTATGTTTACACCTAAAACCTGATTTTTGACCTCTAAAGCGTGAGAAAACAAGGGGGATAACCAATGCGTACTTCAACGCGCAGGAAAACAAATCGCTCTATTAGCCCAGCGGTGATTGTACATACAGCTCAGCCAATTGAACAGCGACCAGATCCAAACCAGCTCGTTCAGCAGTTGGCCCAGCAGATGGCACAAGCATTATTCCAACAGCAGCATGTACAGCCTGTGCAAAATAGACGAAACACGCTCACGGTGAAAGAAGCCCTTGAGGAAGTCTTTGAAAACTCGATTTCAGAGTACAAGCTCTACGCAATGTTGAGGGCTGGGGAAATACCACATGTAAAGATTGGGGCCAAGTATCTGCTACGGCGAGAATCTTTGGAAGCGTGGATGAGGCAGCAGGAGCAGGGGGCTGGCTCATGATTCAAGACAATTGGGAGGGCGTTTGGAAATTGCAGCTAGATTCTCTCAACTTGGTATCACAGAAGAAAGAGAAATGACAGCGTATATTGCCCGAAACACTAAGGTGAGAGGCAATAAAAGACCGACATTGAGAGATTTACAAGCCCTACTCCTCAACATGGACTCGCAAATGGAAGCGAAACAGTTTAAAAAATTGCGGCAGGGACCGGACTATGACTATCAGAGGGTATGTATGTAATCCGCAGTGATCATGAAAGAGAGGTGGTGATGTGAGAGGTTGGATAAAGTTGCACCGTAGTATTATGGAAAGTTCGACATTTCAAAAACTTACAGCAATACAAAAGCTAATTGCTATTTACATTGTGTTGAATGCAAATCACAAAGACGGCGTCTGGATCGATTACTATCGAGGAGCTGAGGTTGAGGTTAAGCGCGGTCAATTAATAACATCTCGGCAAAAAATTATCGATGAGTGGTTCAACAATGACAAAGATGTAACCAACCAAAAAATCCGTACTTGTTTAACGAAATTAGAGAAACTCGGATTTTTAACCATCCAATCAACCAACTGGTATACGCTCATAACCGTTGTTAATTACGACATTTATCAAGGTAGTGATGAAGAATATAACCAGCACTCTAACCAAGACATAACCAAAACTCAACCAACACATAACCAGCAGGATAACCATAAACAAGAAGTATTTAAGAATGATCAAGAATGTAAAAAGAAATCTTCTTCCTCTCGAAACAGGTCAAAGACCTATTCCGAGGACAGTGATTATTTCAAAATGGCTCAATACTTTTATGAAAAGGTAAAAGCAGTAGCAGAGGAAGAAGAGCTCCAACATTTGATCATTAAGGCTGATCATCAAAAGTGGGCAGACGAATTTCG
Source organism: Brevibacillus schisleri (assembly GCF_055685845.1). Lineage (NCBI taxonomy): Bacteria > Bacillati > Bacillota > Bacilli > Caryophanales > Paenibacillaceae > Brevibacillus > Brevibacillus schisleri. The sequence goes on along the minus strand of NZ_JBVNDM010000001.1, from coordinate 4,524,568 downwards.
GAAGCTTGTTGAGCTAGATAAGGTCCATGACAAGCATTTAATTCGAGATGTTATTGACTGGGTAACATCGGACCCGTTTTGGAAAGTGAATGTCCTTTCCGCCAAGAAGTTCCGGGATAAGTTCGGAGAGTTGGCCTTGAAAATGAGGTCAGCTACAAAACCAAAGCAACAACAAAAGCTCAAGGCAGACTCACGCGACAAGGAAATTGCTTTCCAGCGATGGGTGCAGGAGGGGAACAACCCCGAGAGCTTCAATTGGGGAGATTCTTAGAGGGGAGGATGTGATGTGAGGGTACAAGTAGATAAATCGACCTTCAAAACCGTTGAAGAAATGCTTAAGCAGGCACAGTTTTTAAAATACATCAATCTAGTTGGTGTTACAGAGGACAAGCAGCTAGTTGATGACATCGTCCAGCATCGTAAGAAATTTGTTGAACGGATCGAAAAAGCAGTTGCACTTCTTGCTCCAAAAGAAATTCGGTTGATAACCGAGCGGTACCTTTCACAGGATGGGAACTATGTCAAAGATTATGAAGTGTATGAGGCTATGCAGATCAGCGAGTTCACGTACTACAAATATAAAAATAGAGCAATGGAAAAGCTAGCTGAGATTCTAGGCATTAGCTCGGAAGGTCCAGATTCTCATTGGTGCCCACTTTGCAATCGAGGTGTTACCAGTGAAAGGGGCTGATGCGTTACATAAGGGTGAACGAAAAGCAATACTTCAATCTGTTGAATCCCTTCTTGAGAAGTACAGGCTTTGTAAATACCTAATTCCAGAAGACGGCCAATCCATTAGATCAAATCATGATATCGAATCACTGGAAAAGCATCGTACATTCTGTAGAAAGATTGAACAGGATGTCAGTCAGCTACCGGATCGTGAACAATTTTTGATCAAAGAAAGGTATCTAGGTGTCAATACCGATTATATCACCGACTATCGAGTATATCGCGATCGTTTCGATCCGCCGATCAGCGAGGGCACTTATACCAAGATCAGGTGGAGAGCTATGTACAGTTTGTCAGTCCTGCTAGGACTTACAGAGTACCAATAAAACTATGAAAAGGATGATTGAACATGGAAAAAGCTAATCTGATAGATATGGTTACAGGGATCACTTGCGAAGGTGAAAACATCTCGTTTGATGATTTCCTGATTCAAATGTCAGGCAGCGGCGAGATTTATGAAGGGTACATTGGCGAACTAATAAGTGTTGCAACTACTGGGGATGTTGAATGGCACGAGGTCTGCGATTATTTTGTGCCGATTGTAAGGGAAGTCCTTCTAGAAGCCATTCAAGAGGACGACAAAGCTATTTTTATTGGGTTAGCAGAGTCTATCATATTTGCTTGGAACCGGCTGAAGGCGAAACAGAATGCGTTAAAGGAGGCAGATCGGGAGTTTATCTTCAACGAGGAAACACCAGATTTGGCACACGTTGTGGAAAATTTGTTCCACTATCTTAAGGAAGGATGGGAAATCAAAGAAACAGTCTTTTGCGCTGCTGGAGATACCCATGTTGTGATTAGCAAGAAGGACAAGGGTATGGGCTCATGAACCACAGCAAGCGTGCAATTTGGTTAGCCGTTAATTCCGAACATGGCGATCGCCTGGTACAAATCACACAAGAACATACCAAACTTGCCCGAGAATTACTCATAGATCGCTATCGATTGTCGGATGAGGAGGTGGAGATTTACAAGGCACGTATCGAACAGCTACGCCGGGAGCGCGAAAGCATACTGAAACTGTTTCAGGAGGGTGGGGACGAGGATGGACAACAGAAAAACAGTTGACATAGGGAAACTGATCACCGTCATAAAAGACCGGGGCATAGATGCAAGTAAGGTTGAGGCGCTAATAGAAGAAATAAGGGCGGGAAGAAATAATAACCCCACTACCGCGAATAGTGAGGTTATCAAAAACACTAACATAGCATGAATCTAGGCTATGTCTCACGGAACAAATTTTATAACACTACAGACTATGAGTGCTATATAAATTTCAATCATGTGTCAATCAAATCAAAACAAAGGAGAGATACAGATGTTTGGAAACAAAACGTTACAGCAACATGTTGATGAGTTTTTGGAAAAAGTGAGGGAGAGGGAGGGAAAGATCCAATCAAAAATTGAGGAACTGGAATCTCAACGGGAGTCTCTCATGGCTAAAGTTAAAGAGCAGACTTCAGCCATGGTTGAATTAGAAATTGCGGATGATGATACGGGTGCTGCAAAGATTCTAAAAAGTAATCGGCAGATGCAATTACAAATTGAAGAAATTAAGTATCGTATTCAAGAATATCTGGCCCAGTTTGAAAAAACCCAACAATATGAAAAGAGCTTGGACAAAGTGAAGGATGCTGCAATTCAAGCTAAGAAGGCGCTGTCTGAGAAGATGACCATGTACAAGAAACAAGAAGAGGAATTGGAACAGCAAATGGAGGAACTAAAGAAAAAAAAAGAACAAGTCATTTTGGATTGGCGGGTAGCTCATCACAGCGATATTGAAGGAGGTTTGATTAACCTTGCGCCTTATATTGACAGGAGGGCAAGAAAAATATCATATCCTGAAAATAAGGAATTTATACGTAGCTGGCTAGATGGCGAGTCTATAGAAAAGTACTTCAGTAAACCGATGGAAAAGCAATACACAGGGCCTAACATAGCAGTGAGCAACACCGAATCGACAATGAGATATGGGAGTGAAAAAATATGAATAGATGGGTAGAAAATCAAAAGAGAGTCAAAGAGTTAGAAAGGCTTGGAGTTCCACTGAACCACATTGTCAAAGCTGCTATTAAAGAATTAAGAAATGCTGAATATATTGACGTAGATCGTGTTAGATGTGAGTACCACCTTACTGAAGGGGATGCACTTGCTGCAGAGATAGTAGCTTCTCTCAAAAGAAAGTGAGTAACTAGGTTGGAAACATGTTTACTGCCCCACACTTTTTGTTGGTAACAACAAGGTAAACAATTCTTATTTACAGGAGGCTTAATCGCCGGAATTCAATCAGAGGGCTAAAAGAATGGGTATTGTTTTTGACGCCGCATACTTTTCCCCCTCAATGTATGGTTACAAATGCCCCTGCTCGACTTTTATGAGTGGTTAAAAATTACACCTGATTTAACAAAAAAGTTTGAAACATAAATTTGACCGCCTACGGGCGGTTTTTTCTTGACATGAATTTTAGCCTTTCGTATATTCATAAAAACGAAGGGAGATGTAATATTTTGGATGACTACTCTTTCTGGGTGACTTCAGAGATTCTAAAGTACATGCTACTTATTTTCAAAATGATATCATCCACTGTTCCGTCTTGGGTGTGGTGGATGGCAGTGATGGTAGGAGTTGTAGGGGTTCTTCAATGGAGAGTGCAAAGAAGGTAGTGCAGCGCTGTGATGGCGCTGTTTTTCTTTTAACAGTAAGATAGACTGAAGATTATTCTAATAACTTGTGAATGAACCAAAGGAGTGGCACGGCGTCTGCCTCAAGATGGGGCATGTGAGATAGAAAAATTGGAAAATCGTGACTCTTTGATTTATTATGTAGAGTAATACGCATAAACGGAGAGGGAGCACTATGAATTACACACTGCTTGATAATGGCGCTGATTCATTCAGGGCGGCATACAATTGTTTGCAAAAGCTCGAGAATTTGCAGGAGGGTTTAGAGCATAATTTAAAAGATGCAGTGATTTTTCTAAATCACGGGGTTGAAATACTGCTCAAACTGGTACTGAAAAATCATAGCGCAGCGCTTATGTTCACAGATATTAAAGCATATCAAAAGGCACGGGAGGAAATGAAAAAAAGCGGCAAGGCTGATGTATTTGAAGTAGATCAACATCTGAAAACGGTCACGTTGGAGGAGGCAGTGAAGAGGGTCGAATATTTATGTGACATCGAAATCCCTGACCAATTGAAAGCGGCCATATTGTATATTAATAAAATTAGAAATAAGCTTATGCACTATGGAATCACTTTGGATGATGCTGAATTGGAGACTTTGACACGACGATTAAAAGCATGCTACGAAGAATCCGTCCAATTTCTCCAAGCTCACATTGAAGACTTGGAGGAAAAGATTAGGGGCTCTAGGTTTGAAATGACCGCTGAAGAATATTATGAATATCAACTAGAGAATATGGCCGAGATGCGGTATGAAGAAGATCGTATAATGGCATTAGAAGATGCTTACGAAGATCTCGGTGAAGGAAAATGGTAGATTGATATTAAAGCACCCAAACGGTGCTTTTTCTTTTTAATCCATTCCTGGTTGCTGCTGGAGGGCCATTCACCGCGCTCATACCCGAACACTCCCGGGCAACCTCGACCACAGGGGCTAAAGGTTTGGATCGTGGCGGCCGCCTCACGCCGAAGGAAGTAGGAAGTAAATATCTATAAGTAAAATCATTACAGGACAAATGCTATTATTTGTAGAACTCTTTACGACGAGAGGAGACGATTTATGGGGAAAGTTCATATTTTTTGGGATAACAGTAATATTCATTTTGTTGGTCTACGACAAGTTATGAAAACAAAAGAGCCAGATAAACAGCCAGAATTGTTTAGGACTTATTTTAAAGGGTTATTTGAATTAGCTAGGCGCAATAGAGAAGTAGGAAAAGCCTATCTAGCAGGTAGTGTGCCACCCAAAAGCGATAGTTTATGGGAGCATATACGCTCTAATGGTATTCAGGTTGAATTATTGAAGAGAACCGCTGAGAATAAAGAGAATGCAAATGATGTATCAATTCAAGCTGCAATGCTTAGAACTGCTGTAGATCACATTGGAGCAGATGATACGTTCGTAGTCTTGACGGGTGACGGCGCTGGCAAAATGTTAGGAACAGGGTTTTTGTCTGATCTAGAAAGAGTACATGAAAAAATGGGATTCGGTATTGAAGTGATTTCTTGGGATGCAGGATGCAATAGGTATCTAAGAAAGTTTGCGGAACAAAGGGGTAGTTTTATTGCCTTGGAAGATTGGTACGAATATGTAACCTTCATCAAAGGTGAACGAAGGGCAAAAGAAACGGACTTGAATTTTGTGTTTTAGCACCCACGTGGTGCTATTTCTTTTGGCAAAAAAACCACCGGAAACAGTGGCTACTCGTATTGTCCATTCTTTGCTGCCTCAAGAGCTGCTTCTTGTGTTGGATAAGTGGTTGCAGAAATCTTACCAGCTGGTGGGACTAGCGAAGATGACATGCAAACTCTCCAGTCATTTGGAGAAATTTCTTGAACATAAACTCCTGGTTCAATCATGGTTAATCACCTCCTTCGAATCAATGAATGACAAAAAAGAAGGTCAGCTTGTGGGCTGATCTCTTGTTATATGTTATTTTAAAAATATATTCAAAAGGGAGGTAATTTATGAAGATATCAGTATTTTTAAGTTATCCAAAACCATTTTTGAAAAAGCAGCAAGATTTTATTGAATATATATGTAATTATCTAGATGAAAGGGGATTTCAGCCAAGAACTCTTGGAGTTACAGATTATGATATGGATGCTCCTCTTACTGCAATTCGTCGGCTCATGTTAGAATCCAATGGTTTAATAACAATTGCTTTTAGAAGAGCCAAAATTGAGAAGGGGGTAGGGAAACCCGATTCAGATATGCCAGATGTAAAATCATATGATTTAACAGATAAATGGATCACAAGCCCTTATTGTCATATTGAACCTGCAATGGCGTTTCAAATAGGATTACCAATATTAATTTTCAGAGAGAAAGGCGTAATTGATGATGGGATGCTAGAGAGAGGGGGCACTGGACTTTATATGCCTGAATTTGATTTAGAAAACCAAAATTCAGTTAACGATTATTTTTCCAATCAGGAGTGGAAGCAAATAATCGCTAGGTGGGAAGGAAAAGTAAGGATGGTTGTTGAAAACAAAGGATGCCCGCCAAGACTTTATTAATACGGTGTACACCTCAGACATTCTCTTGAACTGAAGGCACATTTTCTTGATAAGCTAATCAAAGATGGGGATTTACTCGAAACGATACTCCTCATGGTCGAAAAAAGCACCCGGGTGGTGCTTTTTCTTTTAACCACCGATAAGTAGTGTGTTTGGCAAAATAAAAGTACACACTTTGGCAACCGAAAAGTGCAGACCATTTCCGAACATGAAAAAAGCCTTGCCAGCTAACTAAACAACCCCCTACTCTTCTATTTGCGGAACAGATAGGAGAGGGATGAAAGGAATGCTGGCAATGGCTCAACAATACTATATCAAATACTTGCGGGACGTAAAAGATCAATCGATCTCCCAGATAGCAGAACAAACTGGTGTTAACTGGAGAACAGCAAAGAAATATGCAGATTGTTCGGACTGGAACAAAGAAGAGTGTCCTCTTCGAGGAAAATTCCCTATTATGGAAGCTTATCGTGAGCAAGTGGATACTTGGCTTATGGAAGATCAAACCCGCCCCAAAAAGCAGAGGCACACGGCAAAACGTATCTATGATCGCCTTGTTTCCGAATTTGGCTTTGCAGGATCAGATCGTACCGTACGGTACTATGTTGCCAAGCGGAAGTTAGAACTGCAAATCGAAAAATCGGAACCTTATATTCGTTTAAAACATCCAGGTGGAGAAGCTCAGGCGGACTTTGGAACATTTCAAGCAATTATTGGCGGTGAACTGGTAGAGCGGAAAATGTTGATCCTCTCCTACCCTTACAGCAACGCGGCATTTGTTTTTGTTACTCCGAAGGAGAACACCGAGTGTTTCTTGGAAGGGTTACGGCGGTTATTTGAGATGAGCGGCGGAGTGCCTAATCGAATCTGGTTTGACAATCTTTCAGCGGCAGTTGTATCTGTAGGAACCGATGGAAAGAGAAAGCTTACAGACGAATTTCAACGATTTGCTCTTCACTATCGCTTCCAGCCTGTATTTTGTAATCCAGCTCAGGGAAACGAAAAAGGACATGTTGAGAATAAAGTTGGTTATGCACGAAGAAATTGGTGTGTTCCATTACCTGTAGCCAATGATTTGGAACAACTACAGTATGTTATCAATCAGCAAGCCTTTGAGGATTTGAAAAGACTCCATTATGCGAAGGGAGTCTTACAGCAAGAGCTTTGGGAGCGAGAGAAAATCAAGCTTTTGGAACTTCCTCTCGTACCTTACGAGGCTTTCCGTTTAGAATCCGTAAAAGCCAATGGATACGGTGAAGTTCTCGTTGATCAAAAAACGTTAAAGGTTCCATCTATCCGTTCTCACGAACGAGTATGGCTGAAGTATTGGTGGAACAAAGTAGACGTACTAAATGACAGCTATGAAGTCCTCATTTCACTACCAAGGGGATATATAGACGAGCCGATCCCAATTGATCTGCAAACGCTGTTGGAGCCACTTTATAATAGGCCGAAGGCTCTCGATTACAGTTCTGTCCTTGCTTTGCTTCCCAGCCAAACAAAAGCTTTTCTTCAATCTGTGGAAGGAAAAAGTCGCAAAGCAAGAATCGGCTGGATCATTCGAATGCTAAGAACATACCAAATTGAGGAGATCGAAAGATGCCTTACGCAAGAAAAGCAGGATGATGTGAGTCGATTGGAGCATGTTCTGTACCGTTTACGTCATCCAGAGATAATCCCAACACCTATGAAAGACAATCGAACACCGTCTGTTTTCGTTGGGTATCAGCCAGATCTTTCGAGATATGATCAACTTCAACGGACGGAGGTACGAAAATGAGAGAAGAATTACGTCAACTATGCAAGCAGATGAGATTAGCACATGTCATGAATATCTATGATCAAGTACCGTTTGAACACCCAACTCAGTTTCTTCATGCGGTTCTATCAGCGGAACGAAGTTCCCGTGAGCAGGGAAAAATCCGACGATTGTTACAGAAAGCAAGATTTACGCAAATAAAGACTTTTGAAGGGTACTCTTTCGAGTCGGTTTCGCTACCTGAGAGTGTAACGATTGAGGAATTGAAGAGAGGCTCGTTTGTAGAACGAAAGGAAAATGTTATTTTGCTGGGTGCCGTAGGCACAGGAAAGACGCATCTGGCCACGGCAATTGGTGTAGAGGCGTGTAAACAGGGGAAAAATGTGAGGTTTTATCGGGTTGCAGAGTTGGTTTCCATTTTGCAAACCAAGTTTCATGCTGGCAATCTACCGAGATTTCAGAAGGAATTAATGGATGCTGATTTACTAATCTTAGATGAGTTAGGATTTGTTCCGTTTCACAAGGATGGTGCTGACCTACTTTTCCATCTAATCTCAGAATGTTATGAGCGAATCAGTGTCATTGTTACCTCGAATTTGGAATTCAGCCAATGGAATACGGTTTTCGGAGATAACCGTTTAACCGCTGCCTTGATTGACCGTCTTGTGCATCATGCTCACATCGTAGCTTTCACAGGAGAGAGTTATCGCCTTCGGCATGCTCTTTCCCACCGTTAATAATAAAAATTTAGCCTGGCAAGGCTATGCACAAAATGGCTGCCGAACTCTGCACTTTTTACTTGCCAAATACAATAAGTAGGGGGGATTGTTCTGCACTACCTCCTATAAAGCCTCAGACCACATCGTTTAAGGTTTTAATCGTGGAGGATGCCTCACAATGAAGAAAGTGTTTTTTTGTAGACAATCTCTTTAAACTTCCTCAATATGTTAGTGTGGAGGTGTGTTGGTGAGAAAGAAGGATTTAAGATATATGTCAGAAAAAGAAGTTAGGATTTACTTTTGGATACTGTTAGGTATTACTAGCTTTTCGATTTTTTATTACTTATTGTCGTTCATCAAAGATTCGGCGTTTACCACGGATGTTATATTAAGCATTATTCCAGGGGCGATTACTGGATGGTTGGTAAGTCGTTATTTTCGCGAGAAGGATAGAAAACAACGAATTGCCTATTCAATCTATGGTCTTCAAAAATACTTGCTACAAATTCGACATCGCTTGGATGATTTAATTACGGCAAGTAAGCATCCAGGTGATGCAAATTGGGGAGTTTTGCTGGATAAATTAAGAGATACTCTCTTGAACGAACCTTATTCCATTTTTCTTGATCTAGACGACAATGAGATAGACGATGAAGAGACAAGAATGGCTAGGATCGAGGCATGTACGATTGTCAGTAGGCTTGAAAAAATTGTTCTTCAAGATAGAGAGTGCCCAACCTATTTACAATCGATCGCGTTTAGTAGGGATATTTTAAGAGCACGTCGTAAGTTACTTAATTGTAAGAACAAATATAAGTAAGATACGACATATTCCTGACCGTACTCTAATTAGAGAACAGTCAGAGCTATAAACCCATATGTATCAAGGCTTCACCGCCCACTGTCCTCTAATTTGCTGACACTCGCGACTGTCCTCTAATCCGAGGACAGTCAAACTTTTTCCTTCATTAGAGCGCGAAGCCTAAAGAAAATCTTTAAAGAAAATATTAAAGAAATATACTCGCGACATGTCACTCGTACTTAGAGTGGCATTTTTTTATTACAGAGAAAGGAGGGAGAAAGTCGTGTTTTAATAGAGAGCCGATTGGTAGGTAATAGCTATTAGATCGCTTAGAAATTAAGATCAGTTTTTTGGATGAGTACAAATACCCTAGAGGGATGAACAAAGAGCTAAAACGTGATTATCTAATTGCGAAACTCAGCTCAAAATCGATGCTAGGAATATTTACGGGTCCTTCTGGAAGTCTGGACAACTGCGGGTGAAGCGAGCCCCGAAATCCCGCTAGATTTTATTTTTGAAAATTACTTTCGCTTTTGCTTAACCCGACCCCCAGAGGCGACATTTTTAAAATTTGGCTTCATCTGATGACCTGAAAATCAGTACCACTACAATACGACTTTAAAACGAAAGTGAGGTGGGAAAATTGGCGAAACCAAAAGCGAAAACGAATCAGCTGCAACATCGAGAAATTTCCATGTCAGAATTGGCTTTAATAGTGGGTAAATCAACGCAGTGGCTTCGCCAATTGACGAGGGAAAATGTTCTTGTTCAGGTAGGACGGCAGAAATACGCTCTGAGGGAGCTGTTCGTTTCTCAACGTGATTTGATATCTGGGAGAAGATGTTAAGCAAGGGGTGTCTATTGATTGGTCTGCAGATCCCAAAAGCGTCGAACCGAATGAAATGCTCAGAAGCGATTGACCGGATGCTTACACCTCTTGGAATCTGGCTGGCGACCTCTTCGCTCGGACAGCCGTTTATTGAAAACAAGAGTAAAAATCTCTGGGTGGGGTTATTTCTGTCTGCAAAGAGAAGGAGCCATTTGACTTCTACGAGTTTTATCGGCGCTGAGAAGAAATGGGCTTGCCATAGTCGGTGGGAGGGGAGTGGGGGTGGGCGTGGCTGGTCACTAGAATGTACCGAATTCCTGTGAGAGAGGACATTCCGACCAAGACGAGACGGTGTTAAAACGGGAAATGGTCCTACGGTGAGATCCGGAGATGGCTTTATTTTTAAAGAAGATTTGGCAAGATAGCTGTAGAAATCATGTTATTTTGTATTAGAACATTTTTACAATCATACGTTCTATCTTGACTGCACTACTATACTCATTGATACTTTAAATTGTTAACAGCAGGATGCAGAAAAGAAAGGGGATGGAATAAATGTCAAGTTTATTCACGTTATGTGTTGTACGAGAAGATGACAAGATTCTTGTGCAAAAACGAGAAAAAGCCCCTTTTAGGGGATATTGGAATGCTCCTGGAGGAAAGGTAGAGAGAGCCGAGACGCCGATCGAAGCATGCTTTCGTGAGGTCAGAGAAGAAACGGGATTACATCTTAACGAGATAAAATTTAGAGGTGTCATTACTGTAAGCACAAGCAGAAAATCTCAATCTACATCTGCCCTTATGATTTTTGAATCTGACAATTTTTACGGTGATTTATTAAGTTCAAGTGAAGGTGAAATTGAATGGGTGGAAATAGATAGAATTTATCAAAGTACTAATGTGCCAGACAGTTTTAGCTATCTATTACCATATATTATTGAGAATCAAGGTGTCATAACAGGAAAATTAGTTTACGAAAAAGACAGGCTTGAGGTATTTGATGTATCTCTGCATGCTTAATAATTCAATTAACCACCATTAATAGGTGGTTTTTTTATTGACCGTAATTTCAATTATTTGTAGAATGTAGTCAAATCAACTGGTTAGGGGTGGGAATTATGGGAAGTAGTGGAGTTGGTCAGTTTGGTAATCTGAAACCCGGGAAAGATGAAGATAAATGTTTATTAGCAATAAAGGAGGTATCTTTGGAAGAGGTTGCTCGATCTGAGTATAGTCAAAGTATTGGCGGAGTGCCTTCAATAATGCAATCAGTGAGGGTAAGAGAGATTCTCCATAACAACCGTATAGCTGTAGAAAGTATTGAAACACGACTCGTAGTTGGGTATCTTCCTAGTAAATATAGTTACCTCTTGAGCTGTATGAAGAAAGGGATTACTTATGAAGGTAGAATAACTTATAGTGCTGCTTTACCATTTGAAAAAGTCATAGTTGATTTGGATGTTATTCAATGACAAAATTACTTATCATTGGAGAGGTTTTTACAGACGTACATGAGCATCAAATGGAAGATGGGCATCTAGTAAGATTAGGTGGTGTTTTTCACAGTGCCCGGTCACTACATGCTTTAAAGCAGACGTATTCTCTTGCAATCTTTACTCCTTCTTATTTAAAGAAGTCAATAGAAGAGTATGCTGGTAGGCTTGGATCATCTTCATACTACCTCATTGGCGATATCCAAAACTGTCCTAATATTATTACGATAACTGATTCAACTGAGGCTGGTCACCAGGGATATCAAGATTTACTTAAGGACCAAGCTGAAATATCCTTTGATAGAGAGAGATTGGCAACTGCTATAAAAGAGTTTGAACCAACAGACATTCTAATTTACCCTGGGAAGTTCGAAATGTCAGACTTATTTGAAGTGTTGATTGATTTTAAAGGAAGGATGCATGTTGATTTCCAGTATGGAACCGATCATGTGCAGGTTTTTAAAGATAATAATATTAAACTTGAAACGGTGATACTTTCTACTTCTGCAGAAATTTTTAAAACCGTATGTAACGGCTCTTTTGAAAAACTAATCAGATTCTTAAATATTGAGTTCACGAATGGAATTTTACTTAAGGAAAATCGAGGAGGTTCAAGATTTTATAACTGCAAAACAATGGAATTGACCACAGCACCTGCATTTCCAACTGAAACGATGCATTCGGTTGGAGTAGGCGACTGTTTCAACTCGCTCTTTATTACTTGGAGAGATAAGGAATTCGATGTAAGCAAAATACTGCGAACAGCCTCCTATGTTTCATCATTTTACGCTAGTACCTTTTGTCATGACATTTTTGTGGATTACCTTAGACAGCTTTGTGACTTAGAAAATACTATTCCATATTTGAGTGGCACTGAATTACACTGGGAAGACAGGGAAAATATTCATGTCTATATAGCTGGTCCTGATTTTGATTATGTTAATACCCGATGGATAGATTGTGTGGAAGAGTGTCTACGGTATCATAACTTTTCTTCACATAGGCCGGTGAAAGAAAACGGCCAGATAATAGGAAACGAGACTGAAGCGCAACAACAGGAAATTTACAATAAAGATTTATTATTACTTGATAAGTGCTCAATTTTAATCGCAGTTTTAATATATGATGACCCTGGTACATTCGTAGAATTAGGCTGGATGGCTCATCAAAGGAAACCTACCATTCTGTTTGACCCTGATAGAAAAGCTACTAACCTTTTTTTAAGAAAAACAGCTACAGTGGTGTGTCATACAATTGGAGAGGTCATTGATAATGTGTTTAGTTTAATGGGACAAAAGGGGATTTACAATGATAAAATATGATGCCTTGTTGATGGCTTCTGGTGGAATGGATTCCACTGTTATGGCTTTTTGGCTTCAAAAGCAAGGTAAAAAGGTTCTTCCTCTTTTTATCGATTATGGTCAACACTTTAAAGATACAGAACTGAATACTTTGCAGAATGTTTTGCCTGAAGGAATGCAGAAAGAAATTGAAATTATTTATATTGGTGACATCTATCGACATTCTATTTCTAGAATGATTATTGAACCTAATTTGTGGGAAGATGATGTGGAAGCAGATGACTTGTACCTACCGTATCGTAATTTGCTATTCTTGTCTGCTGCGGCATCATACGCACAATCTCTTGGAATAAAGGAAGTATATTCGGCCTTTATTAATTCAAACCACGCCAAAGAGATCGATTGTTCAAAAGATTTTTTTGATCGATTAGGTGGTCTACTCGAAAATTTTGGAACAGTACAAATAAAGATGCCGTTTCGTGATTTCTCTAAACAAGAAGTAGCGTTACTTGGTTTAGAACTAGGTGTTCCGATTGCGATCACATATTCTTGTCAGGCTCACAGTAATACTCATTGTGGAGTGTGTCCAAACTGTGTAGACCGGCTTAGCGCTCTAAATAATGTGTGATACATTTAGGTCAAGGTAGTAACCTTGGCTTTTTCTTTATGTGTGTTCATGTTGTTAACATGTTGTACAACAAACATTCTTAATAGGGATCTTTTAAATGGAAGAAATGGGTTTGTCAATTGAATTGGCATCAGGTAAAAAAATCATAAAATCTAAGCAATTCGGTGTACGTGTAGTTATTACTTATCAGAACAAGTTACAGAAAGTAAATGGGACTGATAAAAAAATTGAGTGGGAAAGAAAGGAGAAGACTAACAAGTAATTTAAAGGTATCCCTCTATGGGCAAGTTTAGAATCTGCCGTATTTAAAATGATCACATAAAGCATAATGTTAAAAATAGTAAATTCATTGTATAATGACAGATAAAACTTCTTCACTTGCGGGTGACATTATGGATTATATGTTAAGCACAATTAGTTCAATTGCTTCAATTATTGGAATACCATTGGCAATTTATCTTTATTTTAAGCAACAAGAAGCAAAGCTATCGAAACTAAGGCAAGAAATCGTGAAAATTTTATCAAATCATATAGGTACTGGAGAGGCATTGTCTCAGTTTGAGCTAAAGGCTGTTATAGCTTCAAAAATACGAGAAAATAAAGAAAAACATAACGTAGTTACAGTTCAAGAAGTTATTGAGGATTTGATTACCGAAATTATTTCGAATCGTTTGTTACCAAGTGAGCGTAAAAACATTATTATTAAACAACTTAGGTTAGTTTATCAAGAAATATCAATGATTCAAAGTGTCAAGAAAAGCGATACTGAAGAAATTGAATCAGGGAAGAGAATGGACGTTGCTAAAACCGAAACATCAATATCAGAGAAGCAACAACCAGATGCTCTTTTTCAAATCTCACAGAGAAAAATACTAAGTAGTAAACTACCTTTGGTACTTGGAGGTCTTAAATCAAGGTTGTTCATGTTTTTGACGATGATAATTTTTATAGTAGTATATTTTGGTGTTACCTATGTCGTACTTAAACAAACAAATCCAGAAATGTTGAATTTTGCGATTGAAATATTATCAAATATGAGCCCAGGTATGTTAATCTCTATAGTTGCTTTAATACTATTAAACATACTAACAAGGAAATAGACACTTATTAACGTATTAACACGATGCAAAGAGCGGGTCTGAATCGTAGTTTCTCTTAATAAGAGGAGAGGATATTACAAGATTCCCTTTAAGGAATACACAAAGATGGTAGAAGTTTAAAAGTAGTTTAATGCAAGCACAAAGAACTGGCCATTATTAGTTTTATTTCAACTGCCGATATATGTCACATAAGCGTTTATATAGAACCATAGGTGTCGAGAAACCGTTAACTGATTTTTACTTCTAGAATTTTAAAATAACAAAAAACTTTCTACTATTAGTAATACGAGCTTTTTTGTTAATTTGTTATTAGAATTGAGTGCGGAGCCAGTAGTTGATAAGATATTTACATACCTCTATCTTTCAGCGGATACCCTTGCATTTTCAGTAAAGGTACTTGTTGTTGCAACAAATCTTCCTACACAATTTGTTTGATCATTTGAGAGTGTTTGATTACGAATGGCTCGAAAATCGTTAGAAAGTGGGGGCCGTGGGGTCCGCTCATGCATCAATGTGAAACAAGGTCTATGTGTCCGTGATCAACCTATCACCTAGCAATCGAACGGGTTTTCACGTTTTGGTTACTGAACGACAGATTCCGTTAAGTGAGGAGATTCTATAGGCCGTCACTGGGCTGCTTTATCTTGAAGTATGGTATTAGGTGAAGTTCCTACTGATTTATTTTGATAATTGAAATCTAGTATGCGAGGATATCTGAAAAGATAGAATTAAGAAGGGGACAAGTAAAATGGACAATACAATTTCTATTAATCTCCAAAGTACTAATGAGAAAAACCCTCCTAAATGGGCAATAGGGAAACAAGAGATTCGTTTTTGGTATTATGAAAATGAACATGGGGAGCAGTGGGTAGCTAAACTTGATAAAGATACTCTAAGAGTATCAGGTTTAGATATAGGCTGGAAAGAGATAGAACTCTCACTTGAACAGGCGGAAGCTGAAAGAGAGAGGATCACTGAAATATTATTACTACTTTCTATTTCAAAAGTTCCTAACATTGGGGAAACATTTGCCCGTTCTTACATGGAGACAGCCACAACTCGTCAAACACCTGTTCAAAAACTTCCTCTTTCTGAATGGATTCTTAATAACGGAGAAATGCTTTGGATTGCCTCAGTTTTAACTGCCGCTATTCCATATATGAAATGGGAGAAAGAAAAAAATTAGTATCAGATTGTTAGCACCTACGTGGTGTATTTTTTTTATTTAATAACTTAAACTAGCAGGTGAGAAGGAATGGATCACAACTTCCTATCAGACAAACAGATTTCAGAGATCGAGGAAAGGTACAAGAGTCTGCAGCAGCTCATGATGATGGATGTAGATGCGCTGATTAAAGAGGTACGTGCATATCGGGAGCTACTGAAGAATACGGAGAAAGAAAAGCTTAAATCAATGGGGACAGCACGATTGGATCAACTACGATTGGATCAACTACGAGTGGATGAAGAGATGCTGAAGGATTATCATGATGTTCTAACTCCTAAGGATATTCAAAAGATACTTGGGATTAGCGTCAATCACGCTTACGAATTAGTAAACTCTGGTCAATTTCATGTGGTTCGGATTGGACGATTATTCAGAATATCAAAAACGGTTTTTCTCCGCTGGTTAAAGGGACAATGACGGCTAGAAAAGTGGTGCCGAATCTGGTGCCGAAACGTAAAAATGGGCACCAATAAGAGCTAATGCCTAATAAACATATCAACCAACAGAATGCTGTAATATCAAGGTTTATTCAACTTCAACAAAACATAACAAAACTGGTCTGGCGTCTTGACAGGGTGGGGGTCGCTGGTTCGAACCCAGTCCGGATCACCATAATATGAAAACTCAAACCCCTTGGTAGACAAGGGGTTTTTCTTATTTTGTATGTTTATAGACTTGTCCATTTTTGATACGAATATCAGTTGCTCTGCGATTTATTGAAAATCTTACCGAAAAAAGTGGGGCATTTCTTTTTTCGTCATCCGTCATAAAACAGGAACGAATGTTCTTGGTGAAAAGGGTGATTAGATTTGATGTCTGACATTGAGCGGAAGGTATGAAGCGTGATCGGAAACTATTCGGCAGGTCGGCGTAGAACATCAACAGTAGATGAATTGTGTATCAAGACAGGTCGTGATAGAGGTGGCATCATACAATACTAGAAGTGCTTTTAAAAGAGGACTACATGGAGTGGCATAAGTCAGAGCCAGATAAGATGGACGTTTTCGAAACGTGGGAACGAAAGGGACGGTTTTGTGACTAAGCATATCAAACCTAACGAAATACACATACTGATACTAATTTACTAATTTTCTATTTTAATATTTAGTTATTGAAATATTTATAACTATTAAATGTAAATAAAGATGAATATAATGGCATATTTTTAATAGTTATAAATATTTCAATTGACAATGATAATCATTCTTTCTTATTATTTATTACGTTCATAATTTCATACTACTTTTTGAAAGAAGGAATTTATATTACAACACGTAGAATCATCTCAAAAATTCATTTATGGCTTAGTATGTTAGCAGGGGTTTTTATAGTACTCATTGGCTTAACGGGAAGTTTGCTTGTGTTTGAACCGGAAATAAACAGCATGCTGCATCCTAATTTCTATAAAGTAACGGAAGGTGAAAAAGTTACGTATCAGCAAGCCTTGCAGGGTGTATCAGAAGCACATCCGAAAGGTCAAATTGATCGTGTATACACTCCAAATGAACCTAACGCTCGAGGAGTTTATTTATTCCGCCTTAAAGAAGGAAAGGAACAACTAAACATATTTGTAGATCCAGGAACAGGATACATAAATGGAACATTAGGGGATAAAGGATTATTCAAGCTAATAACGGAGTTTCATGAAAAGTTGCTGTTAAAAGACTTCAATGGTGAGAAAATCATCGGTATGATTGGATTTATTTTCTTGTTCATTACATTATCAGGATTATATTTATGGTGGCCAGGGATAAAAAAATGGGCACGTGGGTTTATTTTAAGACGTAATGCCAACCCTTATGTACGGCAATATGATCTACATAAAGTCATTGGTGGAGTTTCCATTCCGTTTTTATTGGTTGTTTCGTTAACAGGAGCACTTTTCGCGTATGATGACATGATTTTTGGTTGGTTTGGTGCAAAAGCAAAGGTGATGCCTCCAGAAGAGCAGCTTATCTCAAAAGCCCTTCCCAGTGGTAAGCTTCCACTTGATGAATTGTTCAGTAGGGCTGAAAAAGAAGTACCTCATGGAACACTTATGCAAGTTAGAATGCCCAAAAAGGTGGAAAGAGGAAACCCAGAAGGAGCAGTGGAATTTCGTATCAGCAATTCATTTGATCCAGGCAATGGAAATGTAAAAGTGTGGATAGATCAGTATAGCGGAAAAGTAGTGGGCAAGCTAGATCCACATGTTAATAGTGGGCTTATGTATCAAACATGGCACCTTCCATTACATACAGGTAGTTTTGGTGGATTATTTACTAAAATTTTGTATGCTATCGGTGGTCTTACTCCATCTATACTGATGTTCACTGGAGTCTATATGTGGTGGTATAAGAAAAAGAACAAGAACAAACGGAAACAGAAAATCGACACAGCCGAAGTATAAACACATGGCGACGATGTGAAATCCGTGGGGGTCGCTGGTTCGAACCCAGTCCGGATCACCATATAACGAAGGCTGAAACCCTTGGTACTCAAGGGTTTTTCTTATTTCTTGCTTTGATTAGCCACAGTCACTAACCTCCATATTCTACGATTTGGGTGGCAAATACTATTCATTAACTGTTGACTTGAAAAAACTCCTTCCAAGCTCTTCCGCAACATCTTTTTGCAAACTCGGTAAAACATACGTGTAAGTATCAAGTGTAATTTTAATGGTGGCATGACCCAGTCGTCCGCTTGCTACTTTGGGATTTACACCTTGTACAAGTAGAAGTGTTGCATGGGTATGACGTAAGTCGTGAAATCGAATTTTGGGAACATCCACTGTTTTAAGTAGGCGCTGATAGGTTCTATTCAAATTTCTGGGTGATTGTGGCGTGCCTAGTGTTTAATCGTTAAATACTTCAGCTGGAATTGTTATAGATCTTCTGCCTGCTGCCGGTTTAGGTAATGGGGAGAATTTATGCCCATCGTGAGATAATGTTTGCTTCACATAAAGAATCCCTTTTTCTAGGTCAACATCCTTCCATATTAACCCCAAAATTTCCCCTTGATTGAGTCTGTAAAATATTTTGTGTAAACTCTCAACCTCTAAACTACAATTAGGAGTAGAAAGGTTGGGAGATTTTTATGATGTCAAAAGAGCAGATCAAGCAGTGGATCAAAGAGAAAAACATGAAGTCAGTGGACGACGTGCAGTCAGCGTTAAAGGATCTATTCGCAGACACGATCCAAGAAATGCTGGAAGCTGAAATCGAGTCCTCTCTTGGATACGCCAAGCATGACATGAAAAACAAGCGGACAACCAACAGCCGCAATGGGTATAGCAAGAAAACCGTCCGTTCTGAGTACGGGGATGTTGACATCCAAGTCCCTCGAGATCGAGAGGGTGATTTTGAGCCGAACATTGTAAAGAAACATCAATCCAATGTGACAGGGATCGAAGATCAAATTCTCGCCCTCTATGCCAAAGGCGTATCCACACGCGATATCCAAGACCATCTGCAACAGCTCTATGGCATCGAAGTCTCACCAACGCTCATATCCAATGTAACGAATAAGATTGTACCGATGATCAAAGAGTGGCAAAATCGCCCCTTACAAGCGGTTTATGCTGTTGTTTTCCTTGACGCCATTCACTTTAAGGTAAAACAGGACGGAGCTATCGTCAATAAAGCCGCCTATATGGTCATTGGTATTGACCTTGACGGTCATAAAGATGTGCTCGGGATCTGGATTGGGGAGAATGAATCAGCAAAATTCTGGCTGCATGTACTCAATGAACTGAGAAATCGTGGAGTGCAGGATATTCTCATTACGAGCGTCGATAACCTTCGAGGCTTTACAGAAGCCATTTCAGCATGTTATCCGAAGACGGAGATTCAGAAATGTGTCATCCATCAAATCCGAAACTCCATCAAGTATGTTTCCTATAAGGATCTAAAAAAGATTACGTCCGAACTGAAACCCATCTATAAGGCTCCAACGGAGCAAGCTGCATTGGAAGAACTCGAGCAATTTGAACAAGCCTGGGGCAGTAAATATCCCTTGATGGTTCGTTCCTGGCGAAATAACTGGGATGAGATTGCGACTTTCTTTAAATATCCCCCAGAGATTCGAAAGCTGATCTATACAACCAACGTCATCGAGAGTTATCATCGACAGCTCCGAAAAGTGACAAAGGGAAAAGCCATGTTTCCCACAGACGATGCCCTTCTGAAGATGCTATATCTCGTGACCATGGATGTTCTGCGAAAGTGGACGGGACGCGTCCAGAACTGGGGACAGATTCTCTTGCAGCTATCCGTTTTCTTTGAAGATCGAGTACAGCCGTACATTCGGTAACAAATGAAAGGCTTCATCCCCGAAGGGATTATCTTTCTCTCCACCAATGCGTCAAGGGTTCGCTTCGCCTTACGCCCTTGACTCTATTGGCTTCGAAAAAGAGGTCCCAATTAGGGGGATGAAACCTTTTCATATATCGGTTGATTGAGTTTACACAAAAATCTTGACAGACCCCCTTGATTCATTCCAGTTGTAAGAGCTAACAAAAAAGGCAACTTAGAGTCTAGCGGTTTGTGCTTACTTCGGAAACGTTAATGACTGTTCGTTGTCCCGCACTTGCATTTCTTCTTTAACAGCTTTTGGTCTATCAACTAGATCAACTACATTTTTTGATACCATTTGCCAGCGTTCAGCTTTATTAAATGAATCCTTAATGATGGTGTATATTTTTTGCATAGTGGAACCAGCGTAATTGTTCTTACTTAATTCAAGCATGAATTTCTCAACACGTTGAGAAGTAATCTTTGAAATCTCTAGATCACCTAATGCGGGAATTATATGCAGACATACCCAGTCACTGTAACTTTTCCATGTACTTTCTCTTACACTGATCTTTTTTGAGTTGAGCCACTCAGTACTATAGATGGTTCAAAGTAATCACCTTTATTCGCAGCGCTTAATAAATCTGCTAATGCTTGTTGAGCCTCTTTCTTGGTTTCAAAGCGCTTTTTTTCGAATCCTCTTTCCATTCTCATCTACTCCTAGTGTTGCTTCGTAGTACCAAGAATCCCTTTGTTTGTCTTTTTAACAAAACCAGTCGCCAATAATATCACTCTTTTAAAGTTAGTAAGTATCGGGGTCTTACATAGGGAAATATAGCATTAAATCAATTGATCACCTATCTGATATTGCCAATTCTGACTGTCTTTCCATCTTTGTTCATTCAAGTATAGAGATGCTCATGCTATGTGTAATATTTGGTATAATTTACATATGACTATAAATTCGATTTTAGGGTTATGAAGATATTCTGTTCAGAATTAAACTGTGATGGTACTAGTGGCAATTATAAATGTTCAACCTACAAACCGAAGCTTGTCAAAAGCATAAACAATTCTTTAAGTCTATCAAAGGAAAAAGATGTCACTATAAATGGAGATTGTGTATTTATTGTAAGAAATTCCAAAAGTAAAGAAGGCGTCATAGATGAATTGAATATGAAAATGAAATTGTAGAAATAAATGTCTAAATTTAACGGGAAAGAAGGAGTTATTTATGAACTATCGCTTTGAATTAATGGAGGTCAATTTGCTCCCCGATTATAAGGAAGTATCCTTAAAGTACATCGCAGATGACGAAGGAGTAGTGATGCTAGTGGACACTGCAAAATTCAAAGTATTTAGTGATGGCTTAATTGAACATGATAGAAATCACTTTAAAAAGTTTAGAGATGCAAGAGAAGCAAATGAAGTCATGGGCAAATGTATTGAACATCTCAGTTCTCAGCGTCATTCGCTATAAAATCAAAGATTTTAATTAGGGAGAGTGTTGCATGAATTACCCTTTAGTTGTTGCAGTTATAAAAGAGCCTTATTATCAGATACCTGATTGGTTGAATACAGATGTGGCTTATACTGAATATGTCAAGTTAACAGGTCAAACTACTAGTCATGAAGTTGATTTGTTTATTGCGATGCTTTTGGGATACAACAATATAGACATTAAGGGTACACCTCATGAAGTGTTAAAGCGATTATTTGATGAATCAGATGTAGTAATTGGAGGAGGAATCTATTTCGAAAGCAATGATAGGATAATTCCTCCGAGTTGTTGTTCTGGTCTAGAAGCTTGGAGAGATGTGCTAGATAGTGTTATTAACAGGAAAAGCCCTTGGATGGGTCATAATCCAACACCAAGAATGGAATTCGCTGATAATAAAGTGCGTGTTTGGTCGGATGATTGTAATGAAGAAGATGTAGACGAGAATGAACTGTACTATATTGATTTTGACTATGTGGAGTTTATTGCAAAGCTAGAAATGGTTGAATCGGACTTAATGGAATTTGCAAGAGTGCCTCTCTTCAATAGATTTTTAGAGTTTGACCTTGAGTTAGCCAATGATGTGGTGAAAAGGTTTGAAAGTTGGTTTATCTTCAAAGGTGACTAAGAGGGGCAGTAAAGGAGTGAATAAAACGGTAATTTAATTAGGAGGCTTGTTGTAAAAATGGATTATTTAAACTATGAAGATCAGTTTAAAGAAATTTTAAACCAAGAGGAAATAAATCGTATTCAAAATCTTCAACTTAGAGAAATCAGAATGAAGTATTGGAGATTAAGACACGAAGCATTTATTGATGAACGAAATATATCTGATAGGGATTCAAAGAAAATATGGACTGAATTGATTCGTCAGGAGCAAGAAGAATTGCAGCGCTTTAAAAACAATAAATGAAAACAAGATTTGATAAGAAAAAGGTGACGCAATGCACACTTTTATCAAACATGTAAATGGATACACGATCAGACATTGGACTCTGGGTGATGTGTTTTACATTCAAGAAGGTGAGGAATGGATTATTACCTATTTGTTTCACACAGGAAGCGATTTACTCAAGCCTCTAAATCAAGAAACTGAAGTAGAAGTTTACAGTAACTCATATAGTGCGATCAACATTTTTAATAAAATCGGCGTCAGAGTAGAGGAAAAGAATAGGTATCTTGATTAAATTGGCATTTCATCAAGAATGGATGAATAGAAAATGGAAGCTTATACCAAAATCGAAATGCTAGAACTTATTAAAGCAATGGCAAATAGTCAGCTACTGACTCTGATATATGAAACGGATTCAGATGAAGATTTCGATCCAAAGACATTGTGGAGCACAACAGGCATAACTTACTTACAGTGGCTGGATGCATTATGTGATGAAGGCGTTAGGCGAGGACTATTGCTTACTGAACCAAGTAAGGATATTCGAGATGATTCCTTTTAAATTGGGGAATTCATGAGGAAGGAGAATGCAAATGAGTACATTAGAAAAAGCAATTGTGATTGCAACACAAGCTCATGCTGGACAAGTCGATAAGGGTGGCAACCCATACATACTCCACCCTTTGCGAATCATGTTAAAGATGTCGACTGTAGAAACTATGATATCAGCTGTTTTACACGATGTGCTTGAGGATACAGATGTTACAGTGGGAGAACTTCGAAATGAAGGGTTCTCTGAGGAAATCATTGCGGCAGTTATTGCTTTGACCAGAAATGATGACGAAACATATATGGAATTCGTTAGAAGAGCAAAGCAAAATCCAATCGCAAGGTTGGTGAAGTTGGGTGACTTAGAGGACAATAGCGATTTGTCAAGGATTCCAGAGCCAACTGAGAAAGACCATGAGCGACTGCTACGCTATAAGAGAGCCATTAAAGAACTGCTTTCAACATAGAACGAGAAAGGGAAGCACAATGCTCCGATTTGGAAAGGACTGCTTGAAGTAAATGATGATTTTACCTTAATTAAATACACTATACTTCTATTAGAACATATGTGGTATTAAAGAAGTCATATGAAATGTTAATTTGAACGGGAAAGAGTGAAAGAGATGGATAAAGAAGAGATTATTACTTTTGAGCACTTTATGGCAATGTATTACTGCAATAATAATGAGAAGCCAACGCAAGGTATACTTGAAAAATACAGTAGCTTTTATCGATCAATGGAAGATCAAGAAGTGGTAGATGAACTTCTGAGAGATTTGGCTTTGATCAAGACCGAAATATTTGACAATGAATTAAACGATATTTTAAAACGATATGGTTTTGGAATTTCAATAAACGAATTTCGCCTATTAATCGATCCATTGATTAGCGTGTTAAAACAATAAAATGAAATCAGGGATTTATTAGATGTTGCTACCCATGACAAAGATTCCAAAATCAATTCAAGGATGCATCAGCAAAGCAGCTAAATACAACGAAAAAGCAAGAGAACAACACGATATTTTTGAAACATGGATAACAGTGAATTTTGGTGCAGACTTGATAGAAAACGATAGTATTAGAGATATGATAGTTGATGGGATTGAACAGACAAATCTCGAATGTATTGGATCGGAACAATAATTATTATGGCAGATACTATTCCTATATGGATGATCAAGATGTGGCTGAAAGTAAAGAGCAATCCTCTGACTATAGAAAAGTGTACGATGGAAATTGGTATAAGTAATTGTTTGATTCGGAAACCTGTTGCTTAAATGTAACAGGTTTTCTAAATATAAAGGGATTAAGATCTGAATAGCGAAGAGAACCTAAATAAGATTATTGAATTACTAACGTCTCAGAAACTTCCTGTACTTATTTACGAGAAGAGTTTTATTGCTCTCGATGTGATGCCACTGTCATTAGAAATGATTGAAGAAGATAGTATCTAGTTGAACTTGATTATGTACTGGACGATGTTCTGGCGATAGAGAGAGGTTAATAATACAAAATTAAGTGGAAGGTTTTATACATATGTGTTTGATGGATGGTTCATATATGAATGTCAGAAGGCTGCCGATTGCAGTCTTTTCTTTTTATAAACCGAATCCCAGTTTGTTTTATTTCGTACTAAGAAACTGTAATGAAAATGTAATAAACAGAATTATTTACAATATATGGTAATTAATGTATATTGAAATTGCCCAAATCAAACTTCGAAAATGATTTCGGGCACAAAGAAAAAGTGGGAGTGGTAAGAATGAAGAAGTTAATCACTGGTATTGCAGCATTGGCAATTATGACTTCAGCAGTTCCTGCATTTGCAAAAGAAGCACAGCAAGCTCCAACGAACACAGTCTCTACAAAAATTTCTGCATCTAACAAAGCTCTGGCATCCTATGTGAGAATGTATGTAGATTGGAATGATGTCCCCAACGCAGAAACTTACGAAGTATCTGTTACAAATCTTACTGATAGTTACGTGTATGAAAGAAATAGACGTGCAACTAGTGATTTTACCACTGGGGATCTTTATGTAGGAAAGAATTTCATTATTTCCGTTGTTGCGTATGATAAAAACAGCAATACCATAGCTTCAGGAAATACAGGCGTATTTCAAGCAAAAGAGAACGTGACCTCCACATATATTTGGATTAGATAGGATAGCAGATTCAAGGAGAATCAACAGACTGTTGCCCCATGACAGTCTGTTGATCTTATATTAAATAAAAAAATACAAACACTGATTCGAAAGGTAATGATTGGGATAAAATAGAAGATTCGGAGAGATACACATGAAAAATCAAATGTGTATGTGTAGACAAAAAGTGGAATTTCATTTTATTAACATGGATACAGACGATGATTAATACCATGGCGATGGAATACTTTACTCAACATTAAAGAGATGACTGCAGAAACGTATGCTGTGACTGTGGACTATGTGGAATCTAGTAGGAACATTTACTATAAAAGAAAAGAAATGTAAGTGTGGGACGGATTGTATTATCTGCTAACAGGGACCTCTCCCTCACAGCCGAATGAGGACAACCCATTAAGCGAGGCCATTGACGGAGTCCGCGTGCTGGATACTGAGGAATTTGTAAGCGTCATTGGCTCTGATGATCTTCCTCGCATTTTAGATGCTCTTCATTCTATGGATAGGGCCGTCTTGCAGCAACAATACAAGCCAGCCGATTTTAGAGCGAAACAGATTTATCCGGATATTTGGTTGGACGATGAAGCTGAGGAACGTTTCGCAGAACTTATAACGGAACTCAACCAGTTAACTTATTTTTATGAACAAAGCCTTGCCCAGGGTTATGGCCTGCTTTCGCGAAACGATTCCCACGAATTTTTAGCTAATCAATTAAAAATTCCTTTACAACCGAATAGTTAGAATTGAAAATACATAACGCATATATTGTGATTTTACTTAATTTACAATAAATCCCACGTGAGGTGTTAGTTAATGAAACGATTCACAACTGTATTACATGCAGCTCTCATAACTTCTGTACTATTTAGCTCGCAGGGAGTTAGCCTGGCACAGGAAAAGAATGGTGAAGCTATGGTACAAGAGCAGGAGATCGAGCTCATCGAAATCGGCATAGCCCAAGTGATTTACTTGGAAACGTACCCAGGCTACTCGTATGCATTAAAAGAGGGAAAGTATGTCTGGCTTGATTATGATAAAGGCACCTTTGAGTATAAATTGGTGGCAGGATTGTCTAGGGGAACGGATTATCTGTATCAATATGACCAGTACGGAGTTTATCTCAAAACCATCAAAGTAATTGTCAAATAAGCAGAGTGTTTCCATCAAAAGCTTTAGCCTGTGAATGCTAATCTAATTATTGACCACTTTGCAGTATAACGCTCAAAAAAAAATTGACCACCTGAGCACCTCTTTCCTATATCTTGAAGTTGCTGAGACTAACAAGATATAGGAGGAAAGGAAATGCTTCAGATGGCTAATTATGAGTTTATCAGGAAACAGCACTTCGTGCTAGGCAAACCGATTCGTCAAATTTCCAGAGAGACAGGATATTCTCGGCAAGTCATACGTAAAGCCTTAACAACAACAGAAATTCCTGTATACAAGCTTTCTAAACCGAAGCCGAAACCAGTCATTGAATCCGTTAAACCAATCATCTTGGAATGGCTGCGTCAAGATGAACATGCTCCTCCAAAGCAGCGACATACTGCCAAACGCATCTATCAAAGACTCGTAGAAGAATATGGCTTCATAGGCGGCGAATCAACCGTTCGTGGCTATGTTAGACAATTACGAGTTTCTCCGCCAAAAGCGTACGTTCCTCTTGAATTCCCACCAGGGAAGTTTGCTCAATTCGACTGGGGAGAGGTGGATATCCTACTGTTTGGAAAGCAAGTTACCGTCCAGGTATTCTGTTTGCGCTGCACGTATAGCCGGAAAATATTTATCCAAACATTCTTTCATCAAAAGCAGGAAGCACTTTTACAAGGTCATGTAAATGCTTTCGAGTTTCTTGGAGCCGTACCTCAAACCATTGTCTACGACAATTTAAAGACAGCTGTGAAAAAAATTCTGGAGGGGAAAAATCGAGAAGAACAGGAACGGTTTACCCAATTACGAGCACACTATTTGTTCGAAAGTTACTTTTGCGAGCCCGCAAAAGGGAATCAAAAAGGACAGGTCGAGAACCTTGTGAAAATGGTCAAACAGCAGTTTTTTACGCCAATGCCCTCCGTATCCTCTTTAGATGAACTAAATCGTTGGCTATTGGAAAAATGCGTGTCTTATGAAAAGACTAAGGTTCCGCGATCAACCATTACAGTGGCGGATGCTTTTATTGAAGATAAGGAGCGTATGTTGCCACTTCCGCCTCAGCCTTTAGATTGCTGTCGAATGGTAACCGTCAAGAGCAATTCGCTCTCCTTGATTACCTTTGAGCAAAACGCGTACTCTGTACCTGTTTCATATGCATCAAAGGAGTTAGTATGCCGAGTTTACGCTGATGATCTTGCGATCTATCATAATGGAGAGCTAATCGCTACCCATAAACGCTGTTTTGAAAAAGGAAAAGAGATTTTCGATTATGACCATTACCTCGATCTCATGTTGATCCGTCCTGGATCTGTTCTTTACGCTCGGCCCTTGCAGAAGGCCAAATTCCCTGATGTTTATCACCAGTTTCTAGATCGGTGCAAACATCGGTCTGGAGGAATGAAAGACTTTATTCGTATTCTCTTATTGCATCGGGAGTTCGAGCCCACCTTAGTGGAGAATACATTGCGCGAATCAGCCCAAAAAGGGATTTTCCAGTACGATGCCGTAAGGCAACTTCTTCTCCAACGAACAATACCAGAGCATCGGGTTCCGTCTCTTGCTTTTGAGACTGACAGCCATGTCCCTGTTATCCGAGTAAAGTCCCCTAATCTTACTCAGTACAATGACTTGTTGCGAAAAAGGAGTGTGGTTCATTGAGTACATCATTTTTACTTGAAGCCTATGCAAAACGTCTACGGTTGCCCGCAATCAAGAAATCCTATAAGGAAATGGCTCATGATGCCATGGAGCGTCAAATCCCTTATGAAGATTTTCTCTTGGCTCTTTTGGAGCAAGAGGTTTTGCAACGAGATGCGAATCAAATTGCATCCCGCACCAAACAAGCAAAGTTCCCTACAATTAAAACCATAGACCAATATGATTTTTCAGTCATGCCAGCTCTAAATAAACCGAAGGTTCTCCAGCTTTCTCGTTGCGAGTACATCGAGAAGGCTGAGAATGTAATCTTTATCGGAAATTCAGGCACCGGGAAAACACATTTATCGATTTCCCTTGGGATGGAGGCTTGCCGTCACGGTTACACTGTTCAATTCTGGACAGCAGCCAAACTGTGTAATGAGCTGATGGAGGCGCAATCAGAGAGGCGCTTGCTTCAATTGGAGAAACAATGGTTAAAAGTCGATCTAGCCATTCTTGATGAGGTAGGCTTTGTTCCTTTAAGTAAAACAGGTGCTGAGCTACTATTTCAATTTTGTGCTGCTCGTTATGAAAAAGGAAGCATGATCCTTACTAGCAATTTGGACTTCGCTAACTGGACTCAAGTGTTCAAAGATGAACAAATGACGGCCGCTTTAGTGGATCGACTTACACACCGAGCTCACATTTTTGCAATGAACGGTGATAGTTACCGATTTAAGCAAAGTCTGAAGCAATCGTGATCATGAAAAAGTTACCCACCCGTCGGGTGGAATAATTTTTGCCATGGTGGTCAATTTTTTGATGAGCACGGTGGTCAACATTTTGATTGACATTCACATTAGCCGACAGCTTTTGTCTGGTGAAGAGAAAATAGGCCGATCACGGTCTATTTTTTATTTTGTTGCTTGAGACGAAAGGAACCGGGATGTTGTCGAGTATCCACTCATAAAAACATTTGTTAAAACCCTTGAGAAATAAGGGTTTTTTTATGCCCTCAACCATCCTCCCTGATTACATAACCCCCAAGAGGTTGCCGCTTGATTCTTTTTGCATTTTTGGCACCACATGGAAATATTCGTTTATTTAAATCCATGTTGCAGGTATATCGAGCTGGGTAGACTTAAAACCGAATAAGGTGGTTTTTTGTACATAAAGGTGTATTTGTAACTTTATACCTATTGCTCGTAATCATTCTACATCCGATACCTCAGAATGTGGGTATTATTTCCTTTTTACATATAGATTGGATATCCAGCATATCGATCACCATGAGTCTTCCATCTGTATTGAATCCTTTACAGAGAGGAGGAGACTGAATGCCCAATATTGAAGGTATCAACATCCAACAATCAAGTGCGGAACGCAAGAGCTACGTGGTTGTGGGAGCTATTTTATCTTGCAGCAGCGGAAGTAAACAGAGTCGGCTAAAAATGCCGTTCAGCCATGGTGTTTTTGTAAAAGGAAAACCGCAAATGAACATCATGGATTTTGTTCCAAATGTAAATATCATGCCCTTTGGAAAGTGCAGCAGCTTACAAAATCCCACAGTCGCTTCAGCCACGGCAGCTAACAACGGTGTACTTACGCCAATGCCATGGATAGATGGGAAAGCGGACAAAATGGTCGGTGGTCATCCTGCATTGCATAATAAATCAACAAATATGTGTTTTTATTGTGGGCAGATCAAGATAGAAGATGACGGGCAGGATTTGGGTGGTGTGACGATAGGAAATCAGTCGACTGCAAATAGCGGGCCGTCAACTGCTGGTTTTGGACAAGGACCAGCTTGCGAGAAGCCGCAGGAGAAGCCCGGCATGTGGGATAGTTTCGTCAAAGGAATCTCGATGCTGGGAGATGTTCCTGCTGCGATGCAAAAAGCGGCAAGTGAACTGCCAGGGGCTTTGGAGAAAGCTGCTAATGATTTGCCAAAAGGTTTGAAGAAGGCAGCAGAGGAATTACCAAAGGGTATTGAAGTGTTTGTGAAGGAAGGCTTTATCGAGCCAATGCAAGAAGACTTGGATACGTTGCGGGATGAGGATATCAATCTCGAAGATGCACTTGCAATCAGTGGGCTTGCCGTACATGCACTGACGTTGGGGAGAAGTAAAAATGTTAAGGATATAGTGAATGCGTTAAAGAAGGGAACGGGTAATGTTAGACCTGTACAGCAAATTAATAATAGATTTCCCGATGATGTTCAAACTGGAAAGGAGTTTTCTTTCAATATCGAAAATGGATATTTGAAAAACACTAATGGTCTTACAGGAGTAGATTTTGTTATAGACATGAATGGAGGACTTCATATTGGGAGAGGGCATTCCTTTTTGGCAAATGGGCAGTCAGTTCAAGCGGCAGGAAAGCTAAAGCTTAATGGTCAAGGACAGGTTCGAAGTATATCTAACCTATCTGGTCACTATACTCCTACAGTTGAGCAAGCAAAATTATTCCCACAAGTTCTTGAGCAAGCAGGGGTGAAGACTAAAAATGCTTGGTTTGATATTTATACTATAGAAACAACTCCTTCGGGTTACGTAAACACAAATGAACTTGTTAAGATTTCTAGCACTAAGTTAAAGTAGGTGATGAACGTGGAAGAAATAAAACAGATGAATAAAGATATTTTTAGAGAAAATTTATTAAAAACGATTGAGGAAATTTCCAAAAAGAAAAGATTGATTTTTAACGATTGCAAATTTGTTATACAGCCTGTGAAAGAAAAAGACAAGCCGCTAAACGGTGCAGATGATATGATGAGGCTAAACATTTTAAGTGAAGAAAACATTGGGAACAAGCGATTAACATTGGATAACACTGTAAATTTACTTTGTGGATTACAACCATTAGTACCAATATGGATAGATGTACTTTTCGTCGAAATGAATGAAAATGCTGCTATTTTTAAGTTACGGTGTAGTCTAAGGTTTAGAAAGCCGTCTTTATTAAGAAATGTAGAAACTGGACATGCTCCGTTCAAGGCTATAATAGAAGAAATTCTCTAAATAACGCTTAGGCTCCTTGTGAGGGCCTACCCAGTGCCGAATGAACCGCTTCACCTTACAATCACTAGATTAACCTTTGTTCTGCCTGAGGAAGTTTTAGAATGTTTGAAAACGGTATACTTAACTATGATTTGAAGGTTGATATATCTGACATTTTTTGCATTTTTTAAAGTCAATCAATAAACGGTCTATACTAAGGCTACGCACGATGAATAAGCCGCTCGGGTAAAGTACCGGGCGGCTCTTTTGTTGAAATAGTAGGTGAAGGACATAGTGCTTAAAAATTCTGGCGTAAGTCAGGGTGTTCCAAGCTAACAGCGGGACGTCTGCTGCTGGTTTTTGGCTTGGACTAGCATGTGGGATGATTTCGTCAAAGGAATCTCGATGCTGGGAGACGTTCCTGCTGCGATGCAAAAAGCGGCAAGTGAGTTGCCAAGCGCTTTGGAGAAAGCAGCAAATGATCTGCCAAAAGGTTTGCAGAAGGCGGCCGAGGATTTACCTAAGGGTGTTGGAGCGTTTGTAAAGGAAGGCTTTATCGAGCCAATACAAGAAGATTTGGATACGTTGCGGGATGACAAAGTTGATCTTGCGGATGGAATTGCAATTGGTGGACTTGCCTTGGGTGTACTTAGTCTGGGGGGAAGTAAAAGAATTAAGGGTTTATTGGATGCAGCAAGGAAAGGGAAGAAGAGAACTGGTGGAGGTTAAAACAATTTAAGGAAGATTAAAGATACTAAAGGTCTACGTAATGATTTACCTTTAACTGAGAGCCAAATCAAGGAACTTACAAATTATGCTGAAAAGTTAGGGATGCCGAAGGAAAACATTAATGTAGCAGGTCCTGATGATACCTCCCCGACAGGGTTATTATTTGATACGATTCTAAACATTAATAATGACGTTCTTCCTTCAAATGCAGCAGGGAAATTGTCTGCG
The DNA here is from genome assembly GCF_055685845.1 of Brevibacillus schisleri. NCBI lineage: Bacteria > Bacillati > Bacillota > Bacilli > Caryophanales > Paenibacillaceae > Brevibacillus > Brevibacillus schisleri. The sequence continues at coordinate 4,492,656 of NZ_JBVNDM010000001.1, read as the reverse complement.
AATAGTAGAATTACTGGAAAAGCTACCATAGCACACGAAGTAGTAGGGCATTATGAAGCGGGTCTAGCTGGGAGGTCCTTCCAAGTCATGGATGAAGAACTTAGGCCTATTATTAGGAATTTTGCGTTGGATGAAGCACAAGCAAGCATACGTGCTGCAAGGTTTGCTCCTGATTTAGCACAAACGGAAAGAATTATGCTTTTACGCGATGGAATATCTAGGCTACGAAACGCAGGAATCAGAATCAGAGATGTAAGGGAATTACTTTTCATTGATCGTCGATAGAAGGGAGAAAATCTTTTGGAGATAATGAGATTAGATAATGTAGTTGATATGCCCGGGCGGGGTTTGGTGCTGATCGTTAGCTTTGTTGAATCGGATACACACGACATTACACAACTAAAAAGAATAGTTGGTTCAAAGATAGTCGTAAGCAGCGTGAATGGAACGGATTTCGAATTTTTGGTTAAAGATATTAGCGTGTCATTTTCGATTTCAAATAGCCCTCTTATAGGAATAAATATTAAAGAACGAGTGAATATCGAGGAAATAAAGAAGGGATCCATAGTATATTTCAATAGGGATTTATCGGACGGTAATCCCCATAGAGTAGAGTGTAGCGATTAGAAATATGGATAGTATCTAGGACAATTTTACGAGGATCATACCGCACAACCAACACCCCTACCCTTGATTGGCTTCAATGGAGAAATATGTGCACTATACTTTTGAAGGGTTTACAAATCTGACAGACCTGACGCTCTTGACGGTTTTTGCAAGTCAATTGATAAACACTCTATATTAAGGCTACGCACGATGAATAAGCCGTTCGGGTAAAGAACCGAGCGGCTCTTTTGTTGGAGTGGTAAGCTGTGAGACAGAGTGATGAAAAAGTTCTTCCGTATGTGTCTAAAGTCGCATAAGGAAAATACTGTGAGTTCTTTAAGCAATAGGGCTTTACCTCCCATTTATACCACTCGACCCAAATAGACCATCTACCCATAATAGGGCTCAATATGGGAAAGCTGTTGATGTACAGAAATTAAGGCAAATCCAAACTGGCCAAATCCTAATAATCCGAATCCAAACCGGATAACCAAGTATTATAAAGAATTTGATGGAAACATCAGTACACCTGATACTCCAACGGGAAGTCACAGAGTTTTTGAACATCTAGATGACCCTACCAGAAGTTCACACTTCCCATATGTGCCAAGAAATAAAGAATGAGTGGGTGAGAGAAAGTGAGTATATTGTTGTATCATGCTTATTTACCTGAAAATCACGCACATTTTGTTTCGAAAGAACAAGTCATGCAAGAAGGAATACAATACTTTACAAAGTCTAATAATCGTTATAGTAACGGTGGTAGAGTAAAAAATGAAAAGACTGAAAGTTTGAGACCTTTTGGTATACCGGATTGGGTTAATTTTAAAGAAGCTATAGGTGTTGATATATCTAATCGTTTTTTTAAAGCGTTTTGTTTTCCTGTGTTTACTGATAAAATTCTCGTATTTGATAGTGAGATATCCATTTCTATCTATGACCAAGCGTTCTACGATGATTTCAAGGATTTTGATGAAGAAGCCTTGAACTTTGACACAGGAGAAAGCCTTGAGCATTGGATTAAGTTGTATTGGGATAGCATGATGACACTTCAAGAATACTTGTTAAGAAGACCTTATCCAAAACCAGAGATATTAGTGTTTGAGTCAATTCCTAAAGAGATTATTCGAGTGTGTGAAGAAAAATCGTAAACTGTGCGTATTTGGTTCGGTAGGGCTACTCAGTGCCGAGTGAGTCCCTTCATCTTACAATCCCTAACATAGGGTGTCCATAATGTCGTACAATCGACAAGGTTATTATCTTGATAATTTGTACCTCAAGCACTTCTTTACTTCAAAACTCATACTTCTAGGCTCAATGACACTCGAACGCACTAAAATGTCAAATCTGGTAAATTAAAGAAGGATTCTGTCGTTTCTAGTAGAATATAACCCTCATATAAGTAATTGAGGTGAAAAAGTTCCATGCTGTTTGTCCTATTTTCAACATTGGAATACCTTGCAATATTTGCTCTTATGACTACGCTATTTCGGTTTGGTTTTTTGGTGCATATCAATCGGATTCTCTTTGTGAGTCTGGTATTAATGCTTTTCTCGTTTGGGCTGCGACAATTTACGCCATATGGAGACTATGCAACCATAGCTCAAGTCGTCATAATCTTTGGGGCATTAATCCTGGTATGGAACGTGAATTGGGGACATGCTGCCTTAATGACCATTATAACAGCTGGAATTTACTTGGGGATTCAGATGATGGAAGTGTTCTTCCTGACCGTCATAGGAACCTTAGAGACAATTGAATCGTTAGAGGATCGAACCATCAACACCGGGTTCATATTCCAGACAATCTCCGCAGTACTCACCTTTGCATTATGCTACGGGCTTCGGAAATGTAGACTGCAATTTACATTCGTCAGAGACGGAGCGCCTTTCTCTCTTTACCACAGAGTCAACATGGTGATTTTATCACTAATCATTGTAACAGGTGTATTGATAACGGTCCTGTTTAAATTAGCAAGTACATATGGAATTGGTTCCCTTGTGTGGATTTTCTTTGGGATGGCAATCGGAATCACAATACTGGCATGGTTGGCTATAAAAAGGGATGGGGAATATGATTGAAACTCTTGCTGAAAGAATAGCCATACAACTAAAGGCGATCAATCCAAATGAAACGAAGTCAGTTCCTACCATGAAATTTGGGCTAATCCTTATCATCAACATGCTGCTCATCATTACGATTAGCCTTACCCTTTCCCTCATGATAGGGACATTTCAAGGAACATTACTCACATTGGCCGGATTTTTAGTACTACGCCAATTTTCAGGAGGATTTCACTATTCATCGTCTGTCTACTGCACCATAACAAGTATTTCGGGAGCGGTATTCATCCCTCTCATTACTCTTCCTACTGATTTTATCACCCCGATTATTATCATCACATTCGTTCTAGTAGCACTTTTTGCTCCGCAAGATATGGAAATGCAATCACGATTATTCAAACAGAATCAGACTTTGCTCCTCAAGATCATCTCAATTCTCATCGTCAGTTTATTATTTTTCATAGAAAGTGAGACACTGGTTAAGACCTTCTTTGTGCAAGCACTGACACTAATTCCACTGAAAGGAGGTGGAAAAGATGAAAAATAAAGCGATGATGTTCGTAGCGAAACATGTTTCAGCAATTGCTTCATTTGTTGCAGTACTGGCAGTATCTACAGCATCCTTCGGTTTCGTGGGAAAACCTGAAATTCCAGAAGAATTAAAGAAATAAGAAGCAAGGAACGACACAGACCATTTCTCACTCGATTTCATATCGACTGGGAAAGCTGGTTGCCTCATTGAGCTTTTGTGAAATCCTACTTTAGTAAGAGATGGTATAGTACTTATAGACTGCTTCTTTCAGAGCGTTACCAATTATCTCAACCCCTTGGTAGACAAGGGGTTTTCTTATTTTTTTGAATCAAAGGGGACTGTCTTATAGACGGAAAATCGACTTTTGAGACAGCCCCTTTCTCTTAACGCTTAATGAAACTTGGAAATAGCGAATTTAGCTGTAAAATTCATTTTTTTCATATAGGAAGAATTCGTTCCAGCTTGAAATTGGACAGAAATATTGCCGTCTTTTTCTGCTTGGAAGACGCGTCCGTACGGTGAATTAGCAGGGTATGTACCAATCACTTGATTATCTGCATCAAAGACGGTATAAGAGATCGGGAATCCTGAATTGTTTACAAAAATCGTAAGTTCTTCTCCCTTTTTCAGCGAAAAAGATTCTTTTTGCGTCACTTCGTATGAACTCAGAGAATAGTATTTCGTAACCTCTTGCATGTCTAAAGCCGTTGTTGCCGCGCTAGCTTTTGAGACTTCCACTCCTGGCAAATATCCACCCGAAAGTACTGCAATTCCTAATGCTCCAGCTAAAATGACTTTTTTCATAATCATAATGCCTCCTTTTTTGCTCATTCAAGAGCGAAAGTAAATATTTGGAAATTATAACCATTATAGTCTTGATGAAAATGATTATCAATAAGTTTTTCAAAGATTACTCTCACGGAGTGATAAACAGGACATAAAAAAAGAGAGTGATTCAATGGAATCAACATCCCCCTAAAAACGGCACACACATCCCCGTATCTGGACAAAACCCCTCATTCTCCACGCACAACCTCTCCGTAAATCCAGGGTCCTCCTGCGCCAGAAACTTAAAATAACAAACAATTTCATGATTCCTTACAGCTAAGCTATTCAACTGAAAATCCAACAAATGCTTTCGATCGACATGCTGGTAGTACAACCCTTTTTTCGTAAACGGAGGAGGGTACACCTTGGAAGGCAAAGTCGGAATAATATCATGAACATTCACGATCCGAACACTGTTCTTTACAGTCTCATTAAACCGCGAAGCAAAGACAGGATCTCCGACACGAGGGCTCCCATACGTATACACAAAAGGTCGCGTAAACTTCGTATTCACGGCAATATCCAAGCCGGCAAGTGCGGCCAAACCTCCCCCTAAACTGTGCCCCGCAACAAATAGTCTTTTCGATCTAGGGAGCTTGCTCAGCTCCTGAATCAATTCATCTCGCGCGGATTGGTAAATGCAAGTAAACCCACGGTGGGTCTTTCCTGCCTTTCTGACAAAAGGATAGGGGACTTGATACAAATCTTGATCTGACTCATTGTCGTTAAACGTGCGTGTTCCCCGAAGAGCAACCACGATATTGTCTGGTGACTCGGCTACAAAACCAAATACCTCGGGCTCCGGCGTCTCGACACCAGCCAATGCTCGAATCGCAGAGCGCTGACAATACCCTTGTGGCAAGACAAGGGAGTCTGTTTCAAAAAGCTGATAGGCCTGATGGATCATGGCCGCAAGTAAAATCGCATCTTCACTGTTATATATACGATCGATCATTCATGTGTCTCCCTTTCTCGGTTTCAAGGCTGTAAAAGCTAGCATTTGCCTTGAAACGGAATACACGTATCGGTATCGGGACAAAACCCCGGGTTTTCCACACATAGTGTTTGCGCGTAATCAGGGTCAAACTGGGTGAGGCTTTGAAAATAGCAGGCGATACTATCGTTGCGAGGCGTATTATTCAGTTGAAACGAGATCGGAAACTTGTTTTTTACATGTTGATAATAGATGCCCTCCTGGGTAAAAGGAGGTGGATATTTTTGGTCGGGGAAGGTAGGAAAAGGGTCGTGAACATTGACAATCCGTAGACTATTTGGAACGACTTTATTGAACCGTGAAGCGAAGGGAGGGTCACCAATACGCGGACTGCCATAGGTATAAACGATGGGGTGTCTAAACTGCGTGTTTACCGCTATATCTAAAGCTGCCAGCACAGCCAGAGCGCCACCGTAGTTGTGTCCAGTGATAATCAGCTTTTTTGATTTGGAAAACTGATTTATTTTTCTAAGTAATCGAGCGCGTGTTGACTGATACAGGCATGTAAATCCACGTGAGGTTTTCCCTGCATCTGTAACAAAAGGATAGGGAATTTGTATGATGTCATAGGCTGCTAAAAGGTCTGCCGGATAGGCTGCGTACCCTCTAAAGGCAATGATGATTTGATCTTTTGATTCTGCTACAAAGCCATACATATGTTCAGTTGGATTCTCTACGTCAGCAGAAGCTCGAATGGTGTATCGCAGTTGAAAACCTTTGGGTAAGATAAGCTCGCCTTCAAAAAATAGTAGATAAGTCTGATAGCTCATGGCTGCAAGGAAAATGGCAGCCTGACTAGTAAACATGTTGTCTTCGTCCGAGAAAACCATGTAGACAAATTCCTTTCCAAACAAGAATAAGGAACAAACACTTTTAAGATCGTGCATCGAACTTTTGTTTGTCCCTCCCAAATGAAAACAGGTCAATCCTATTTGAATGTTACTTACCATGAGCCTATGTTTTTACGATGGAATGCGTGCTTGTATGAAGAAAATAAAAAGGGGCGCGTACGCGACGCTCCCAATTACAAAGGTTTTGAGAGGATTTCAATTCCCACATCAATTGTTTTCTCTACTCCCATGAAGGTTAAAAATATTTTAGCCCTGTTTTTGTGCTTGTCCACTTTTTTGATAATGCCTTCCAGTCCTTTGAGAGGACCAGATTCTACGATCACCTTTGAATTTTCCAGATATACTTTTGAATAATCGACAACCTCACCGTTCCCCATGAGTTGGAGTATCGGGGTGATTTCTTTTTCATCAATGCTTGAATAATACGCACCCTGATCTTGCGAATAGTAACTACCGTTATTGACCAAACGCAAGCTCCTAGGGATTTTTTTGATTTTATGGAACATTTCGTTAGTCATTTCAGTCTGAATAAGTACATATCCAGGAAAAAAATTCTTCAGGACGTTATACACCATGCCTGACTTTTTCTCAGGCACCAATCTCTTCGGCACAATGGATTTTAAAGACTGCTCATTAAAATAGAGTCTGAGGTACTTTTGAACGATTTCTTCTTTACCGGATTCTACAAAGATGGCATACCATTTCAAGATGAGCAATCCTTTCATTATGAAGTGGATTCGTAAGTATCTGGAGTGCTTACTACCTTTCCAAAAATAGGAATGATTGAGTGGATAAATTCACAAAAATTATGGTATTATACTAAATATATCCAATTCCTTAGTGTTATGCAATAAATGCGGTTGTTGTAAGATTCTGTATAAATAGAAAGAGTTAGCTACATCAGCTTCTTATCGAAAGTAAAATCTCTCAGGGAATTTAATCGCTGTTTCGGCACGTTAAAGGAACGAGGGAGGTCATACGGAGAAACGGTAGTGTGTAGAACTATTTACCCACGAACCGGGGAAGCTCTGCCCTTTGGCATAGTCGTAGAACGAGAGAAGGCGGAGATTGGATTGCATGTATTTCCACAGACCTTTACGAATGAATTCGTTATCAAAGGGACAGATAGAGAGTTTCGTGCTAGTTTGTGCATGGGCTACTTTTCTGTTCCCGTAGATTTTTTAAAAATAGTAAAATTCCTGCACCCAAGAGAATTCGAGTACTATTTTCATCTGGAGTATGAACGGAGAGTAAAAAGCTACCTGACAGGAAGATATGTCGCCAAAAGAGCCATTTCGTTTTTGAATGGGGAAGAGAGTTTAGATCGAATATGGATTGAACAGGGCATTTTTCATCATCCTGTCGTAAACCTACCGAATCCAGCGCATCTCCAAGTGAGTATCACCCACTGTGATGATCTTGCAGCTGCCATTGCTTTTTCGGAGGAGCTACCGATGGGGATTGATGTGGAGAGAATTAGCGTTGATAGAAATAAAGTTCTAGAGACGCAAATGACTGTGAAGGAGAGCAGCTTGTTGTCCTGCTTGCCTTATTCCTATGAAACGACGCTCACTCTTTTCTGGACAATCAAGGAAGCGTTATCCAAAGTTTTGAAGACTGGCTTAACAACTTCTTTTCATATCTATGAAATAAGCCAAGTGGAGATAAGGGATGGGGTTGTGTTTAGTCTTTTTGAAAACTTTCCTCAATACCGTACTGCCTCCTACATCCTAGGTGACTATGTGTGTTCGATCACCTATCCGAAAAAAACAGAGTGGAGTACTGCTGTAGTAAAGGATCTACTTCAGGAGATAGAACAATCCATGACAAATCACGGATAAAGCTTCCCCATAAGCGGTCAATTGACCAGGCTGTGGGGAGTTTTCTTTATAAAAACCTTTCATAGAAACAAGGGGTGCATCATACATGGAAAAGCCTGTAGTGTTTATGTTTTCTGGACAAGGGTCGCAGTACTATCAGATGGGGAAAGACCTTTTTGATCAGAATCCAATATTTCGCAAGTGGATGCTTCGGTTAGATGAAAAGGTACATTCCCTGATCGGGGAGTCTGTCCTTGCCCAGTTATACGATGACACAAAGCGACGAGATGATATATTTGATCGCACCCTTTATACGCATCCCGCTATTTTTATGGTGGAATACGCGCTGGCCCAGGTTCTCATGGAAAGCGGAATAAAGCCCGACTATTGTCTGGGGAGCAGTTTGGGGGAGTTTGTGGCGGCGGCAGTGTCTGAAATCATGCCTGTGGAAGAATTGCTGCAACTCGTGGTTGAACAAGCCACCCTTTACGAAGCGTATTGTCAGAAAGGGAGTATGCTTGCGATTCTCCACAATCCCGATTTGTATGATCAAGAGCCATTCTTGCATCGAAATAGTGAGTTGGTAGCGGTGAATTTTCATTCGCATTTTGTCATTGCTGGGAGCAGTCATCAGCTACAACGCATGGAGGATTATGTCAAAGGCAAGGGGATTATTTGTCAACGACTACCTGTATCTTATGCGTTTCACTCCTCTTACATCGATCCGGCTGAACCACATTATCGTGAGGTATTGAAACAGAAATCATTTGGAATTCCCCAGATTCCCTTTGTATCGGGTGTTTATGGTGAAATCATGAAGGAGCTACCTGCTGACTACTTTTGGCAAGTGGTAAGAAAACCAATGCAGCTTCCAAAAGCTGTCCAAGGGCTGGAGAAGCAGCAAAGCTACATCTATTTGGATTTAGGACCAGCAGGCAATTTGAGTAATTTTACAAAGCGAAATTTGCCGCAAGATTCTCAGTCAGAATGCCATTCCATCATCACGCCTTTTAAAAAGGACGGAGAAAATGTAGAGCGCATCAAGCAGCTTTTCTCAAATAAAAGTTTGAAAACCAATAGAAAGGAAGGCAGAAAAATGACCACATATGTTTTCCCAGGGCAGGGCTCTCAAATAAAAGGAATGGGAGGCTCTCTTTTTGATGAGTTTCCAGAAATAACGGCGAAAGCTGATCAGATATTAGGCTATTCCATCAAAGAACTATGTCTCTATGATCCAGACAAGCAATTAGGTAAAACGCAATTTACCCAGCCTGCTCTGTATGTGGTCAATGCGCTTAGCTACCTGAAGAAAGTGAAGGAAACCGGGAAAAAGCCTGACTATGTGGCGGGGCACAGCCTGGGTGAGTACAATGCGCTTTTTGCATCAGGGGTGTTTGATTTTGAGACAGGGCTGCATTTGGTGAAAAAAAGAGGTGAGTTGATGAGTCTGGCCGTCGGTGGAGGGATGGCGGCTGTGATCGGGTTTACTTTGGAGCAAGTGGAACGCGTATTACATGAAAATCATTTGACCAGCATTGATATTGCCAATCACAATTCTCCCTCCCAATTTGTGATTGCAGGTCGGAAAGAAGATATCGAGCGTGCCAACCCTGTTTTTCAGGAAGCGGGCGTAAAAGTATACATACCGCTAAAGGTGAGCGGAGCATTTCATTCCCGTTACATGAGTGATGCGAAGATGAGCTTTGAGGACCATTTGAATCAGTTTGCGTTTTCTGATATGACCATTCCGGTGATTTCCAATGTTCACGCAAGACCCTATAAACAGCGTGATGTGAAACGAAATTTGGTTGAACAAATTACACACCCAGTAAAATGGAATGACACCATTCGATATCTCCTGGCCGTGGGGGAAAACGAAATAGAAGAAGTCGGCCCTGGTACTGTATTGACCAAATTAGTTACTACGATCCGAAATGAAGCAGAGCCGCTGATCATAGAAGTGGAAGAAGAGAAAGAAAGTATGGTGCAAGAGGCAAAGCCGGTTGCGATCACCGTACAGGCTGAAGAGAGAACAAACAGCATGGAGCAGCCAAAAGAAATTACCGCTTTTTCGCTGGGAGATCAACCATTTAAACAGGACTACAATTTGAAATATCCCTATCTAGCAGGAGCGATGTACAAGGGAATTTCCTCGGAAAAGCTGGTCATTAAAATGGGGAAAGCCGGGATGATGGGCTTTTTCGGGAGCGGTGGCTTGCAGCTGGATAGAATCGAGCGAGCCATCCAACAGATTCAACGTGAACTACAGCAAGGCGAGCCGTATGGGATGAATTTGTTGCATCATCCAAGTGATCCGTCCATGGAAGAAAAAACCGTCGAGCTTTATCTGGCTTATCAAGTGAGGGTGATTGAAGCATCTGCGTTTATGGCGATTACCCCTGCGTTGATCATCTATCGGGCCAAGGGATTAAGCCGGGGGATGAACGGGCAAGTGGAGGCGGCAAACAAAATTTTTGCCAAGGTATCACAGCCTGAGGTAGCGGAAGCCTTTTTAAGTCCCGCACCTGAGTACTTGATAGAAAAATTGGTGCAAGAACATAAAATCACGAGGGAAGAAGCGAATCTGTTACGGGAAGTCCCAATGGCGGATGAGTTAACGGTGGAGGCCGATTCAGGTGGAAATACCGATCACGGTGTAGCTTCTGCTCTGATGCCTGCAATGATCAGGCTCCGAGATAACATGATGCACAAGTATGGATACCGTAAGCCGATCAGAATCGGGGCTGCGGGCGGCATTGGAACTCCGGAAGCAGCGGCGGTCGCTTTTATGCTTGGGGCAGATTATATTGTGACAGGTTCAATTAACCAGTGCACAGTGGAGGCGGCGACCAGCGAGTCGGTGAAGGATTCGTTGCAGTTGGCCAATGTTCAAGACACAGAGTATGCTCCTGCAGGTGAAATGTTTGAAATGGGAGCCAAAATTCAAGTGTTGAAAAAAGGCTTATTCTTTCCAGCGAGAGCGAACAAATTGCACGACCTCTATCGTCAATACAACTCACTTGATGAAATCGATGAGAAAACCAAGCAGCAGCTCCAGGAAAAGTATTTTAAACGCAGCTTTGAAGAAGTGTATGAACAGCTGAAAATCACTTGCCCGCCTCAGGAACTGAAAAGAGCGGAACGGACGCCGAAATACAAAATGGCGCTCCTGTTCAAATGGTATTTTAACCGCTGTTTTGACTGGGCCTTGGATGGAGCCGAAAGCTATAAAGTGGATTATCAGATTTACTGCGGACCTGCGTTAGGCTCTTTTAATCAGTGGGTGAAGGGAACGGCTGTTGAAAACTGGAGAGACCGTCATGTTGATCTCATCGGTGAAATGCTGCTCAAGGAGACGGCCAATCTCTTGAATCAGCGTATCCACGCCTTAACAGGTTCGAGTAAGTAAAGAAGGAATGACTCTCAAATAAGAAAGGAACGGCGAAAATGAATTTGGAACTAGAACTAGTAGAATACCATCCGCAGGGCGTTTCTAACGAAGCGCCTCTTCTTTTTGTGCATGGAGCATGTCATGGAGCATGGTGTTGGGAAAAAAACTTCCTTCCTTATTTTGCGGACAAAGGCTTTTCTTCTTATGCGGTGAGCCTTCGTGGACACGGTGAAAGTGATGGTTTTGACAATCTTCATACTTACACACTACAAGATTACACGGATGATGTTCTTGAAGTGATCGGGCGTCTAAAAAACAAGCCAGTGCTGATCGGGCACTCCATGGGCGGAGGCATCGTGCAAAAGATCTTGCACCAGTATCCAGATATCATCTCGGGTACTGTTCTCGTCGCCTCGATTCCTCCGCATGGCGGGATGCGTGACTTATTCCGATTGATGTTCAAAAATTTTAAAGAAGCTATGCAGTTGTTTACATATAACGAAAAAAGAGATGCTTCATTGCTTGCCAATGTCTTTTTTTCCAAGGAGCTACCGATGGAAAAAAAGGACGAGTGGGTGAAGCTCCTGCAGCCTGAATCATTGAAAGCAAGAACCGAGATGAATGGAAAAATTGTTCCCAAAACCATCAGTGCAAAAGCTCCGATGCTGGTCCTCGGCTCTAAGCAGGATCGGATGATTTCTGAGAAAACAACGCGCCGAATTGGCAAAACATACGGAATCGAGCCCGTTCTGTTCCCAAATATTAGTCATGACATGATGCTTGACCCTGAATGGGAAGCTGTTGCTGGCGAGATTTTGGCTTTTTTAAACGAATCGATATCTGAACGGCGGAGGTAGGAAAAACATGGAAGGTTCTTATCAAATCGCAAACATTGCAACGAATGTTGAGGTAGAAATAGAACGCTTGAAATCGCAGGTGGAGTTGTTTTGGGAAAAAGAGCTGAAGCATTACATCGAGTTTGGTCTGACAGACGGGATGTCGGTCATAGAGCTGGGCTCGGGCCCGGGATTCGTGATGGAAAAGGTCATGCAGGCGTTTCCAAATGGCAGAGTGACGGGATTGGAGCTTGATCCTCTTCTCGTTGATTATTCCAGAAACTATTTGACGAAAAAGCAATCGGATCGATTTGAGATCGTCGCGGGTTCGATTATGGAAACGGGCTTACCTAGCGATTCCTATGATTTTGCCATTACGCGCCTCGTATTGGAGCATTTGCCCGACCCAGTCGGTGCGGTTCGTGAAGTGGCGAGGTTGTTAAAGCCAGGTGGCAGAGCCGTATTCATCGACAATGATTTCGAGATGCACATCATGACCACCCCACATGTACCAGAATTGAGAGAGTTGTATGATGCCTACTGTGCTGCACGCTATGCGGAAGGCGGCAACCCGAAAATCGGTCGTGAACTGCCAACAGTGCTCAAGCAAGGCGGACTTGGAAAAATAGATTTCGAAGTCATTTGCGCTCATAGTGAGCTACTCGGGTACGAAATGTTTCTAAAGTCTGAGGGTGTAGGCATTCCTGTGCAGTTGGTGCGTGACGGTTATTTATCGAGCAAGGCGTTGGGCAAGTTATCTGTGGCATGGCGAAACATGCTGAATACGGACGGACATTCTATTCTCAGACAGCTTTACATGGCTGTTGGTGAGAAATCGGTGTAGAGATCGGGGGGAGTCGAGTATGAAGGTACTTTTTCATTCATTTCATGATGTGGAAACGATAGTGAAAGAAGTAATGACCGACTTAGTAAAAGCTACGACGAATCCCTTGGATTTCGATAAAAGTTTTGTGGAATTAGGTATCAGCTCGGTATTGTCAGTAGAAATGGTAGAGATATTGAATGAGAAGCTAAGCATAGACTTGGGGATTGAGGCCATTTTTGATCACGAGAATACCAAGTTGCTAGCCACGCACATTTTCGGAAAATATCAGCCAGCAAGCCGTACCGAGTCCGATAACGGTTCACCAACGATTGCGAGCAAGATAAGGAAAATCGTGGCTCAGCTATTGGATACACCTGTGGAAACCTTGAACTTTGATAAAAGCTTCATTGAGCTCGGCATCCATTCTGTATTGGCGGTCGAATTAATAGAAGCGATCAATGCTGACTTGGGGATTCATCTTGGCGTAGAAGTTATTTTTGATTATCCAGAGGTGGGGGAGCTGGCGGAATATATCTCTCTGCAATTTGCAACGGAGATAGCAGCAAACGACAGCCAAATCCCGCCAACTGTTTTCGAAAACGAAATTCGCCACTCCGATATCGCGATCATCGGTATAGCAGGCAAATTTGCTGGCTCAGATTCAGTGGAAGAGTTTTGGAAGCATATAGCATCTGGCGACAGTTGTATCGAGGAAATAACACGCAGAGGCTGGGAAGCGGATCAATATTACGGTGGGCTTCTCAAGGACATTGATCAATTTGATGCATCTTTTTTCAACATTTCTGCCGATGAAGCAAAAAGTATGGACCCTCAACAACGGTTGTTCCTGCAAGAATCCTATAAAGCTTTTGAAGATAGCGGATACTCGGTTGACCAGTTAGCAGGGAGAAAAGTAGGTGTGTTTGTTGGAGGGCGTCGTTCAGACTACCAAGAGAAATCCATGTTGGCCGAAGGTGTCTCTTCACAAACGATGCTAGGCAATGAAATGTCGATGCTAGGGGCAAGACTCTCCTATTTTTTAAATCTCAAGGGCCCCAGTCTTGCTGTAGATACAGCTTGTTCTTCTGCTTTGGTAGCCATTCATTTGGCTTGCGACAGTCTTCGCAGGGGAGAAACCGAAATGGCTCTTGCAGGCGGCGTCGCGATTCACAGCTCCCCTGAATTTTTTGTGATGTCCTCGAAAATGGGGGTGGTCTCACCGGATGGAACATGCAACACCTTTGACAATGATGCAAATGGCATGGTGTTTGGAGAAGGCGTTGGGGCGGTCGTACTGAAACCAGTTGCGAAAGCAGTGGGAGATGGCGACCATATTTATGCAATCATCAAGGGCTCAACGGTGAATCAGACAGGAAAGTCAAACGGGATTACCGCACCGAGCATGCTTGCCCAAAAAGAATTAATTGTGGATGCCTATGAAAATGCAGGGGTTGATCCAGAAACAATCAGTTATATCGAAACGCATGGGACAGGCACGCAGCTGGGTGACCCTATTGAAGTGAAAGCATTGATTGAAGCATTTCGTTCATTTACGGATAAAGCACAATTTTGCGCGATTGGCTCACATAAGCCCAACATCGGTCATACCACGATGACATCGGGACTGGCGAGTTTGTTTAAAGTGGTCATGGCGATGAAATATAAGAAGATCGCTCCGACGATCAGCGTCAAGGAAGTCAATAAGCATATCAAATTGACCGGAAGTCCTTTTTTCATCAATACCGAGCTCATGGAGTGGAATACGAGTGATGCCACTCCGCGAAGAGCAGGTGTGAGCGCTTTGGGATCGAACGGAACCAATTGTCATTTGATTTTGGAAGAAGCACCTACGCTACAACCGCAATCAGGCAATCAGCAAGCAGGAGCCTATTACTTGTTTCCGTTTTCAGCCAAGAGCCAGTCAGCTCTCACGCAAAAACTGGATGAAATGTCCCAATGGTTAGCAAAAGAAGCGGGACGTTTTCACGAACAAGATATTTCCTTTACCTTGTTCACAGGGAGAAGCCATTTTTCGCATCGTTGCATGTTTATTGCCAAGGACGTAGATGAATTACGGAAAAAAATCGCGGAAGTAATGGAAACGGGAGCATCTGCTGACTATTTTGTCCAAGATGAAATAGACGTGCGGCTAGAAAAGAGCTTGAAAGAGTTCGGAGAAAAATTATTGGCAGAAGTAGCAGAGAACCTTTCGCTATCCAACCAGGCAAGGAAAGAAAAGTTGTCCACGCTTGCCGATTTATTTGTAAAAGGATACAAGCTGGATTGGAGTTCCTTCTATAAAAACGGCAGATACAACCGGGTTCCTTTGCCCGCCTATCCATTTAGAGGGGAGCGATATTGGTTGCCCAAAACCGAGCGACAGGATCGCTTGCCCAATACTCATCCCGAATTGTGGAAGGAGATGGACGAGCTTCTCGCCAAGCTGTTATGGGCGCAAATGCAGTCCATCGGTTGGTTCACTGACAAGAGTGTGAATGTCGCTGGCCTCAAGGCAAAAACAGGCTTCCCTCCGCGTTATGAAAAATGGTTGGAAGAGAGTATGGCGATGTTAACTCGTCACGGTTATCTCGATGGCTGTGATGGAGAGCAATGCTTGGTGGTCGATCCGACTTTGATCGAAGTAGAAGCGGTATGGGAAGAATGGGATCGACGTAAGGTGGCTTGGCGAGAAGATGCCAATCTGGAAGTGCGGATCAGATTGCTGGAAGCCACGATGAAATCTTTGCCGCTCATTGTAACAGGCAAGAAACTTGCTACAGATGTCATGTTTCCAGGCTCTTCTATGGAATTGGTACAACCTATTTATAAAAATAACCCAGTGGCAGATCACTACAATGAAGTACTCGCGAAAACAGTCGCAGCCTATGTGGAAGAGCGGGTGAAAAAAGATCCTTCTGCAAAAATTCGCATCATAGAGATCGGGGCGGGGACGGGCGGAACGAGCACCTTTGTGTTTGAAAAGCTGAAGCCTTATCAGCCGTTTATGGAAGAATATTGCTATACCGACATCTCCAAAGCATTTTTGATGTTCGCACAAAAGGAATATGGACCGCATGTTCCGTATTTGACCTATCAAATTTTTAATGTGGAAGCCCCTTTTGCGGAGCAAGGGGTTCAAGAGGGCTACTACGATCTGGTGATTGCGGCTAATGTGCTGCATGCCACCAAGGATATTCGCAAAACCTTGCGCCATACCAAAGCTGTTTTAAGAGAAAACGGTTTGGTTCTTTTAAATGAGATTAGCAGTAATTCCTTGTTCCTTCATCTGACCTTTGGTCTTTTGGAGGGCTGGTGGCTGTCTGAAGATACAGATGTACGTATTCCTGGTTCTCCTGCCTTAACTCCGGCATGTTGGCAAACGGTACTGGAAAGTGAAGGATTTCACACGATCTCTTTTCCAGCTCGGGAAGCGCATGATCTGGGACAACAGATTGTCATTGGAAAAAGCGATGGCGTCCTTCACCCTGATGTTCGTATCGATTCGACCGTTTCGCCTATCGCACGCGAGACTGTACAGCAGGCAAAAGTTGAAGGAAAAGTCTCTTCCCAGCCAGCACCGCAAAACATTCCAAGCCAATCTGTAGTGACCGAGCAGACGGTGACGGATTATGTGAAGGATATGATCATTGAAAAGCTGGGTACCGCATTGGAAGTCGATGTTGATTCGATCGATGTGGAAGAGCCTTTCAGAGATTATGGATTGGATTCGATTCTTGGCGTTCGATTGGTGCAAGAGATCAATCAAGCGTTGGCGATTGAAATTGAGACGACAATTCTTTTTGATTACAGTTCAGTAAATCAACTTACAGGCTATATTTTGTCTGCGTACAAAGAGGTTATTGCTCAAGCGTTAGGGCAGAAGATCAGTCTATCCGAGCAGAGGGAAGATTCCGTCCCTGCTATTCAGACCGAGACATCTGTCCATTCAGCACCTGTGCTTTCAGAGGAAACAGGGAGTGTGTCAGAAAAAGCTTCGTCCCCCACTGAACCCATTGCGATTATTGGAATGAGTGGTACGTTCGCCTCGTCTGGCAACGCTGACGACTTATGGGACCACTTGGTGAACGGCTTAGATTTGCTTCGGAAAGTGACTCGCTGGGATTTATCAGCGTACGGCTTGGACGAGGCAGAGGGCTATCAATACGGCGGACTTGTAGAAAATATTGACTTGTTTGATCCGCTTTTTTTCAATATCTCCGGTTTGGAAGCTGACTATATGGACCCGCAGCAACGCTTCTTTTTGGAGGAATCCTGGAAAGCGTTGGAGGATGCTGGCTATGCGGGTCAAGGTGTGCAAGGAATCCAATGCGGCGTCTACGCGGGATGCGCAAAAGGTGATTACGATCGTCTCGTGGGAGAGAATCCTCCTGCCCAAGCATTCTGGGGGAATATGGAGTCTATTGTGCCTGCTCGGGTTGCTTATCATCTGGACTTACAGGGACCAGCTGTCACGATTGATACGGCTTGCTCGAGCTCCTTGGTGGCGATTCATATGGCGTGTCAAGCCTTGCGGACAGGTGAGATCGACATGGCATTGGCAGGTGGTGTCTTCATTCAATCTACGCCGGGCTTTTATTTGTCTGCCAAGCGAGCAGGGATGCTGTCACCGACAGGACGCTGCCACACGTTTGATGAGCGGGCAGATGGTTTTGCGACGGGGGAAGGCGCTGGTGTCGTTGTCCTGAAACGTCTCTCGGAAGCGATCGCTTGCGGTGATCATATTTACGGTGTCATTCGAGGCTCGGGAATCAATCAGGATGGAACGACGAATGGGATTACAGCGCCGAGTGCGAAGTCTCAGGAACGCTTGGAACGCAATGTCTACGATACATTTGACATCAATCCTGAGCAAATTACAATGGTCGAGGCGCATGGAACAGGGACCAAGCTGGGAGATCCGATTGAGTATCAAGCACTTACCCGCGCATTTCGAGCCTATACGGATAAAAAGGAATTTTGTGCGATTGGATCGATCAAGACGAATATTGGACATACCCAGATCGCAGCAGGTGTTGCAGGGGTCATCAAAATCCTTTTGTCATTGAAGCACAAAAAAATCGCGCCATCCCTGCATTTTAAAGAGGGGAATGCCAACATTAAATTTGCAGAAAGCCCTTTTTATGTCAATACAAGCCTGCAGGAATGGTCAGTGGAGCCGCAAGCCAAACGCTGTGCTGCGATCAGTTCCTTCGGAGCCAGCGGGACAAATGCGCATATGGTAATCGAAGAGGCGCCGCAGGTAAAGCGGAATCATGCAAAAAAACCGGGCTATTTGCTTGTGCTGACGGCGCGTACTTTTGAACAGTTGCGTCAGCAGGTTGCCCAATTGCTTTCGTTTTGTGAAAAAGCACCGGAGATGGATTGTGGAAATATCAGCTATACGCTGTTAGTAGGCAGAAAGCATTTCCATCACCGCTTCTCTTGCCTTGTTCAAAATACAGCCGAGCTTGTCCAGCTTTTGAAAAAGTGGCTAGAAACAGGAAAAGCATCACAGGCTTTTGTTTCTGAATTAAATGAAAAAGATCATCGTGAACAAACCGCATTGAAACGTTACGGAAATCAAAGTATCGAGAAGCTGCATGTGACGAGTCAGGCGAGCGAATATTTGGAGCAGCTATCTGTGATCGCGGAATTGTTTGTGCAGGGATATGGATTAGACTATGACAAGCTGTTCGCGAACGATCAGTATTCTCGTATTCCACTTCCCACGTATCCTTTTGCCAAGGAACGCCATTGGGTACTGGAAAGTGAAACAAAAGCATTTGCTGTAAGGGGAGCGGCAACTACCATCACAGCATCCGTGATCCATCCCATGCTGCATCAGAACACTTCTACTTTTTCCGAGCAACGGTTTAGCTCCACCTTCACGGGAGAAGAGTTTTTCTTGGCGGATCACGTAGTCAAAGGGCAGCGGGTATTACCGGGAGTTGCCTATCTGGAGATGGCAAGAAGCGCGATGGAGCACGCTGTAGGAGAAGACGTCTACGGGAATACGTCTATGAAGCTACAGAATGTCATATGGGCTCGTCCGATCGTTGTAGGCGATCAGCCTGTTCGGGTACATACGGGCCTCGTACTCGACGAAGATGGTGGAGTATCCTACCAAATTTATAGCGAGGCAGAGGGCAGTGATGCCGAGAGCGCGGTACACAGTCAAGGTAATGCTGTACTTACTCCTCGCTCGGAGTTGCACATGCTTGATTTATCCGTTTTGCAAGAGCAGTGCAGCGAGCAGGTGATTTCATCCGAGGAATTCTATGAGTTCTTCAGAGCGATTCAAATTGATTATGGACTCGGACATAAAGGAATAGACAAGGTATATGTCGGGCCTGGACAAGTCTTGGCAAAGCTGGTTTTACCGTTAGCGGTCACCGGGTCAGAGGATCAGTTTGTCTTGCATCCAAGCTTGATGGATTCAGCTTTGCAGGCATCTGTGGAGTTGACACTTTCTTCTCGTGACGTGATGTCGTCTGACAGTTTGACAAAACGCAAGCCAGTGATGCCTTTTGCCCTGGAGGAAATGGAAATCATCCGCCCGTGCACTTCTGAGATGTGGGCATACGTGCGCTACAGCGACGGTAGCCAAGCAGGGAATAAGGTAGAAAAATACGATATCGACCTATGTGACGTCACAGGAACGATTTGTGTACGGATGAAGGGATTCACATCTCGGGTATTGGAAAGAGAGATCCAAACAGATCGTCCAGCAGCAAAAGGGGCAGTTGAGACCGCAAGCGAATCGCTGATTGGAACCATGCTGCTGAGCCCTGTTTGGGAAGAGGTTGTAGTGGCGTATGGTTCGGAAACGCCACTTGCAAGCGATCGTATTCTGATTGTTTGTGCAGATGACGAGAACCGAAGCCTTGTTCAACAACGCTATCCGCGGGCATCTGTTATGGAGATTACGCCCGCAGAAAGTATAGATGAACTAGCAGTGAAGCTGGAGCAGATTGGTTCGATTGATCATATCATCTGGATTGCGCCATGGATTGATTTGGAATACCTGGCAGAAGAGGCCTTGATCATCGAGCAGGAGCGCGGTGTATTTCATGTATTTCGCTTGCTAAAAGCCCTGCTCAAGCTGGGCTACGATACCAAGGAGCTAGGATGGAGTCTCGTAACTTTCCAGACTCAACCGATTCATCCGAACGATGTGGTGAACCCCATTCATGCCAGTCTTTACGGTTTAGTTGGTTCGATGGCAAAAGAATACATGAACTGGCGTATCCGTCTGGTTGATCTGGAAGCTGGTCGTGCTTGGCCTATAGAGGATGTTTTCACACTTCCGCCAGATGCTGAGGGGAATGCGACGGTTTATCGCGGAGGAAAATGGTATCGTCAGGAATTAATTCCCTTGCGTCAAATGCAAAGGGAACAGGCTTCCTACAGGCAGGGGGGAGTCTATGTGGTGATCGGAGGCGCTGGCGGTATTGGCGAAGTCTGGAGCGAATACATGATCAGCACCTATCAAGCGCAAATCATCTGGATTGGACGCCGAGAAAAAAATGCAGAGATCCAAGCCAAAGTGGATCGACTTGCAAAGCTCGGACCTGCTCCTGTCTATATCGCGGCGGATGCGACGAATCGCAAGTCCTTGTACTTTGCTTATGAAGAAATCAAAAAACGATATAAACAAGTGAACGGAGTCATTCATTCCGCAATTGTTCTACTAGATAAAAGTCTCGCGAATATGGACGAAGAGCGCTTCCATGCGGGGATTTCGGCAAAGGTAGATGTAAGCGTGCGGATTGCTCAAGTATTTGATCGGGAGCCGTTGGATTTTGTCATGTTCTTTTCATCGATCAATTCATTTACCAAGTCGCCTGGACAAAGCAATTATGCGTCAGGTTGTACGTTTAAGGATATATTCGCCCACCAGCTATCGTTGCATAGCCTCAGTGAAGTGAAGGTGATGAATTGGGGATACTGGGCGAACGTAGGCATTGTTGCCACCAAAGATTATCAGGAGAGAATGGCACAGGCAGGATTAGGCTCCATTGAACCTCGTGAAGCGATGGCGGCTTTGGAAAACCTGCTTGCAGGACCGATCAATCAAGTCGCGTTGGTGAAAACAACGAAATCACAGGCCATGCTTAAAGTAAATCCGGATAAATCCATTTACATCTATCCTGAAAAGCTAGTATCCCACATCGAACGTGTAAAGAATGAGATGCCCAAACTAGAGTTTTCGTCTCAACGCAGACAATCTGAAATGGAGGCTTATAAATGAATACAATGGATAAGCTTCTCAGTGAACTACTCTATGGTCAATTACAGTCAATCGGGCTGTTCACGGTAAAAAACCAGACGATCGGAGAACTCAAAGCCAAATTGCATAACAGGTACGGCAAATGGCTGGAAGAAAGCATAGCCGTTCTCGCACAAAACCAGTATCTTGCGTACGATGGAGATTCACTCATCGCAAACGATACTACCCCCATCAATCTCGAAACCGCATGGGAAAAATGGGAGGAAGAAAAAACAGCATGGCTTAACGATCCGAATAGTAAAGCGCAGGTGATTCTGTTAGAGGCAACCATGCGCGTACTGCCAGATATTTTGTTAGGAAAGATTCCAGCTACAGAGATCATGTTCCCTAATTCCTCGATGGAACTGGTAGAAGGGATTTATAAACACAATGAGGTTGCGGACTACTTTAACGAAGTGCTCGCCAATACGATTGTTACCTATGTGAAGCAGCGTACGGAGCAAGATCCTTCTGCTCGGATTCGCATTTTGGAAATCGGGGCAGGTACAGGTGGAACGAGTGCGATCGTACTGCCAAGGCTAAAGCCCTTTCAGAAGCATATCGAGGAATATTGTTATACCGATCTTTCGCAAGCCTTCTTGCTTCACGCCGAAAAAGAATATGGAGCCGAAAATCCATATCTCACGTATCGGATTTTTAACGTGGAAAAGCCTGTTGAGGAGCAGGGGATCGCTGCGGACACCTATGATCTCGTGATTGCCACGAATGTTCTGCATGCGACAAAAAATATTAGCCAAACCTTGCTCCACGCCAAAACAACGTTACAGAAAAATGGCTTGCTGATTCTGAATGAATTAACGAGCAATACCTTATTTGCTCACTTGACGTTTGGCTTGCTGGATGGCTGGTGGCGCTATGATGATCCAGAATGGCGTATTCCTGGCTGCCCCCTGTTAACGGTTGAAACATGGCAAAAGGTGTTGAAGAAGGCAGGATACCGATCTGTTTTCTTGCCAGCAGAAGACCAGCTGGATTTATGCCAACAAATTATTGTGGCAGAAAGCGATGGGGTGATTCGTCACAGCAGCCAACCGAGGCAATCGGCGGTAACCGTTGCGTATTCGCCTGCAAAAAAGCAAGCCTCAAAGCTGAAGGCGATGCCAGCCAAAAAACAAGTGCCTGTACGCACGACACCAGCGAAAAAATCAGGCAGAGTCACAGAGGAATTACTTCGCGAAAAAAGCACGGCTTATCTCAAAACGTTAATTGGTGAAACGCTCAGAATTCCGACCCACCAGATAAAATCATCTGCGCCATTAGAGCAATATGGGATAGATTCGATTCTGGTTGTGCAATTGACCAATTCGCTTCGCAAAGATTTTGCGAATATGAGCAGTACGATTTTTTTCGAGTATCAAACGATAGATGCCTTGGTAGAGTATCTCATCGAGACGCAAAAGGAAGCGTTGCTCAAGGTAATAGGAGTAGAAGCACAAGAAGCAATTGACGAAGCATATCCGAACGAGCTAGAGAATGAGGGTATGACCGACTCTGCTTCAACGGCGCACACCGATCTTCCTGTGAGAAACACGAGACGCTTTTTATCCGTTCGGGAACAAGAAAGAAAGGAATCCATTTCGCCTTCATCGGTGGTGCGGGATGTGGCGATCATCGGTCTTTCCGGGCGTTATCCGCAGGCGAAAAATGTGGATGAATTCTGGAATCGTTTAAAAGAGGGGAAAAACTGCATTTCTGAAATCCCTAAGGATCGCTGGGATTGGCAGAGTTACTTTGACGAAGAAAAAGGGAAAAAGGAATCGATGTATACAAAATGGGGCGGATTTATCGATGATATGGATAAATTCGATCCCTTATTTTTTCAAATCTCTCCCAAAGAAGCCGAGGAGATGGACCCGCAAGAACGGTTATTTTTACAAGAAGCCTATGCGAGTATTGAGGACGCTGGATATACGCCTACAACTCTGTGTGAAAGCAGAAAAGTAGGCGTTTTTGTCGGCGTGATGAATGGCAATTACCCTACGGGAGTCACTTATTGGTCGATCGCGAATCGCCTCTCTTATCTATTAAACTTTCAAGGTCCGAGCGTGGCGGTGGATACGGCTTGCTCCGCTTCTCTCACTGCAATTCATTTCGCCTTGGAAAGCTTGTACAGCGGCACAAGCGAGTGTGCAATCGCAGGGGGGGTCAATCTCATTGTCGATCCCGTCCACTACATGAAATTGTCAGCTTTGACGATGCTCTCTCCTTCGAATCAATGCAAGTCCTTCGGCGATCAAGCGGACGGCTTTGTGGATGGAGAGGGTGTAGGAGCTATCGTCTTGAAGCCTTTGGATAAGGCGGTAGAAGATGGTGACCATATTTACGGAGTCATCAAAGGAAGCATGATGAATGCCGGTGGGAAAACGAATGGCTATACCGTCCCGAATCCGCAGGCGCAGGCGCAGTTAGTGGCGGATGCCCTACAGCGTGCCAAGGTACATGCAAGAACGGTCAGTTATCTGGAAGCACATGGAACAGGAACGGAGCTAGGAGACCCGATCGAGGTTGCTGGACTTACTCGCGCCTTTGAAAAAGACACCCAGGACAAACAGTTCTGTGCATTGGGATCAGCGAAGTCGAATATTGGACATTGTGAAAGTGCGGCAGGGATTGCTGGCGTAACGAAAATATTATTGCAGCTGAAGCACGCGCAATTAGTGCCATCCTTACATTCCCGTACACTCAATCCCAATATTGATTTCACCAAGACGCCGTTTGTGGTTCAGCAAGAGTTGGCAGAGTGGAAACGACCGATTGTAGAGATCAATGGCACAACCAATGAATATCCACGAATTGCAGGGATTTCCTCGTTTGGTGCAGGGGGAAGCAATGCCCATGTGATTATTGAAGAATATATTCCGGAAGAGCAAAAGCAATCCGGTTTGAAAATCACACCTCAGAACCCGGCTATTTTTGTTTTGTCGGCAAAGAATGCGGAGAGGTTGTATGAGATCGTTCAGCAGTTGTTAGCTTTTATCCAGGAACACTCCTTGTCCGATGAGCACTTAGCAGACATGGCGTATACGCTTCAGGTAGGACGTGTAGCCATGGAAGAGCGCTTTGCTGTCATCGCAGGCACTATGACGGAGTTGCAACAAAAACTAAGAGCCTATGTAGAAGGGCAAGAGCACATTGCTGATTTGTATCGTGGTCAGGTAAACCGAAATCAGGAAATGCTGGATATTTTGACGTCCGATGATGGATTAGAAGAAACGATTGCGAGATGGATGGAACGTGGAAAGTACAGCAAGCTTCTCGACCTGTGGGTGAAGGGCTTATCTATCGATTGGAACAAGCTTTATCAGGAAGAGCAACCGGGTCGTATCAGTTTGCCGACGTATCCTTTTGCCAAGGAATCGTATTGGACCCACGCCAGGTCTGTTAGCAGCAGCGCAGGTGTGAGCTCGATTCATCCTTTCTTACATCAAAATACATCTGATTTCATGGAGCAGCGGTTTAGCTCCATGTTTACGGGACAGGAGTTTTTCCTGAGTGACCATGTCATCAAGGGGCAACGTGTCTTGCCAAGTGCGGCTTATCTGGAGATGGCACGGGCAGCGATCCAGCAGGCGACGGGAGGGCTTGATTCGGAGCGAGAACCGGAAGGACTCCGTTTCAAAAATGTGGTCTGGACGCAACCTTTGGCTGTTGGGCCAGAGCCCGTTCAGGCACATATCGAACTCTATCCTGAGGAGAATGGTGAGATTGTTTTTGAGATTTACAGCGATAGCAACCAGGACCGGGAACAAACGACGGAGATTGTACACAGCCAAGGAAGTGCCGTGTTGTGTTCCATTCCAGATATTCCATCATTCGATCTCTCCGTATTGCAGGAACAGTGCAGCCTACGCACACTCAGTGCGGAACAATGCTATGACGCTTTCAAAAAGATGGGAGTCGACTATGGGCCTGCACATCGTGGGATCGAGCAGATTTTGATTGGTCAGGAGCAGGTGCTGGCGAAGCTGTCGCTACCTTCTTCCGTGGTGAAGACCCAAGGCCAATTTGGTCTGCATCCGAGTTTGCTCGACGCAGCTCTACAGTCGTCACTTGGCTTGATGATGGCAACCAGTGATTTTTCGCTGATCCTTCCCTTTGCTCTTGAAGAAATGGTGATCGTAGGTGCTTGCTCCTCTTCCATGTGGGCACTCATTCGCTACAGGGAAGGCAGTAAGGCTGGAGACAGAGTGGAGAAGTTTGATATCGATCTGTGTGACGAGAACGGAAATGTCCAGGTGCGGATGAAGGGCTTTTCTACGCGCAAGATTGCAAATGAATCTGTTAGATCAGAAGTAGAAGCGCCAAAAGCTTCCGTTCCCCTCGAAGAGGAGAAGGCCATTGCTTCCTCCTCACTGATGGAACAGGCAATCCCTTATTTTAAAAAGCTGCTTTCCTCCGTGATCAAATTGCCAGCAAATAAAATGGAAGCAGACGCCTCGTTGGAAAAATACGGTGTCGATTCCATTGTGGCTATGCAGATGACCAAGGAGCTGGAAAAGCAATTTGGTTCGTTGCCAAAAACGTTATTTTTTGAATACCAATCGATAAAAGAATTAACCGGGTATTTTCTTGATAACTACCGTGAAAATCTGATGCACATCCTGGGGATGAGGGAAAATGCGGAAGCCTCCCTCACGCAAGAACCAGAAGCAACGATGGTGGACGAGAGGAAAGCACAGACAGAGCGCAGTAGCAAAAAACGCAAGTCTCAACGATTCGCGTCCCTGCGCATGGAAACCCAGCGAGCAAAAGGGGCGTTGGACATTGCCATTATTGGGATGTCCGGACGTTATCCCCAAGCATGGAATATCCATGACTTTTGGAAAAACCTACGTGATGGCAAGGATTGTATTACCGAAATCCCAAAAGACCGTTGGGATCACAGTCTGTACTTCGATGAAGCGAAGGACAAGATCGGTAAGTCGTATTCCAAATGGGGTGGCTTCATAGATGGTGTTGATCAATTTGATCCGCTGTTCTTCCATATTTCCCCACGGGAAGCGGAGCTGATGGACCCGCAGGAGCGGTTATTTTTACAGTGTGTCTATGAAACGATAGAGGATGCAGGGTATACGCGCGAAACGCTTGGCAAGCACGAAGGCTTGGGAGGCAATGTTGGTGTTTACGTAGGCGTTATGTACGAGGAATACCAGCTCTATGCGTCCGCTGAACAGGCGTTGGGCAGAGCTCTTGCGATTGCGGGGAGTCCAGCTTCTATCGCAAACCGCGTCTCCTATTTTTGCAATTTCCACGGTCCGAGCATGGCGGTCGATACAATGTGTTCGTCTTCGTTGACGGGTATTCATTTAGCGTGTCACAGCCTGCAGCGCGGCGAATGTGAGGTTGCGATTGCAGGTGGTGTGAATGTTTCTATTCATCCAAATAAATATTTGTATTTGTCGCAGGGCAAGTTCGCCTCCAGCAAAGGACGATGCGAAAGCTTTGGGGAAGGTGGAGACGGTTATGTACCTGGCGAAGGAGTCGGAGCCGTATTGCTCAAACCTCTGGCAAGAGCAATCGCTGATGGAGACCACATCTATGGTGTGATCAAAGGAAGCGCTATTAATCATGGTGGAAAAACAAACGGCTATACGGTTCCCAATCCTCATTCTCAATCAAGAGTGATTCGTCGAGCTTTTGAAGAAGCAGGAATTCATCCGAGAACGGTCAGCTATATAGAGGCACATGGTACAGGGACTTCCTTAGGGGATCCTATTGAAATTGCCGGATTGACGAAGACCTTTCAGGAATACACGAAGGAGAATCAGTTCTGCGCGATTGGTTCGGCCAAGTCAAATATCGGGCATGGTGAGAGTGCGGCAGGGATCGCAGGGTTAACCAAAATATTGATGCAAATGAAATACAAAAGACTAGTTCCGTCCTTACATTCCCGCACACTTAATCCAAACATTGATTTCAGCAAGACTCCATTTGTGGTGCAGCAAGAGCTTGCGGAATGGAAGCGTCCCGTCATTGAAATCAATGGGGTAACGAGAGAATATCCTAGAATTGCGGGGATATCCTCCTTTGGCGCGGGAGGAGCAAATGCTCATCTCGTAATCGAAGAATACCGCGAAGAGGAACAACGCCCACAATTCAGCGTCTCGGCAAAAAATCCAGCGGTCATCGTACTGTCAGCGAAGAATAAAGACCGTCTCCGGGAGCAGGTGCATCGGTTGTTGTCTGCTATTCGGGAGCAAGTGCTGACGGACAACGATCTAGCAGAGATTGCCTACACGCTCCAGGTGGGACGTGAAGCGATGGAAGAGCGGCTCGCTGTGATCGTCAAGTCGATCTCCGAGCTTGAAGCAAAGCTAACGTTTTATTTGGAAGACGAGGCTGACAGACAAGACCTGTTCACGGGTCAGGTTAAGCGGAATAAAGAAACGATGGATGTTTTTGCCGCAGATGAGGATTTACAACAGGCAATCGATACATGGATCACCAAAGGGAAATACGCAAAGATTTTGCAGATGTGGGTACAGGGGCTGATTTTTGACTGGAACAAGCTCTATGGGGAAACAAAGCCTCGTCGAATCAGCTTGCCTGCCTATCCTTTTGCAAGAGAGCGCTATTGGCTGCCAAAGGTGGAGTCACAAGCCATTGGTTTTACCGCAGGGGAGCTGGCTTACCTGTATCCCTTGCTGCATCAAAATACGTCTACACTATCGGAGCAACGGTACAGCTCGACGTTTACAGGGCAGGAGTTTTTCCTTAGAGATCATGTCGTGAACGGACAAAAGGTCTTGCCTGGGGTAGCTTATCTGGAGATGGCGCGAGTGGCTGTGGATATGGCAGCAGGTGTCCGAACGGATAACCAATCGGCGATTCAACTGAAAAATATCGTGTGGGCGAAACCAGTTATCGTGGAAGATGCCCTCACTCAAGTACACACGGGATTATACCCGGAAAAGAATGGTGAAATCACTTTTGAAATCTATAGCCAGCCAAGGGAAGCCGAGGAAAGTCGAGTAGTACATAGCCAGGGAAGAGCAGTACTACGATCAGCTATGGAGGCGCCAGCGCTCGACCTTTCCGCCATTCAAGCTCAGTGCACAGAGAGCAGTTACAGCTTTAGCCAATGCTACGAAACGTTCCATGGGATAGGACTGGCATACGGTCCATCACACCAAGGGATTGAGAAGCTGTTTGTCGGGCCAGATCAAGTGCTGGCGAAGCTTGTTTTGCCTTCTTCTGTTACGGATACAGCAGAAAAATTTGTCCTTCATCCGAGTGTGATGGACGCGGCATTACAGGCATCGCTCGGTTTCATGATGGGCACAATCGACCTTCAGCCCTCCCTGCCTTTTGCCTTGGAGGAATTGAACATTTACCGTGCTTCTACAACTGCTGTATGGGCGTTGGTTCGATATAGTGACGGCCATGCAGCTACGCAAAAAGTGCAGAAGCTCGACATTGATTTGTGTGATGAGCAAGGCACGATTTGCGTTAGCATGAAGGGATTCACAACGAGGGTGCTCGA
Source organism: Brevibacillus schisleri (assembly GCF_055685845.1). Classification (NCBI taxonomy): domain Bacteria; kingdom Bacillati; phylum Bacillota; class Bacilli; order Caryophanales; family Paenibacillaceae; genus Brevibacillus; species Brevibacillus schisleri. Next base: position 4,464,136 of record NZ_JBVNDM010000001.1, on the reverse strand, counting down.
AGGTGAAAAAGCTGCCGGAGTTGCAAAAAACAAAGGTACAGGTGAAGCAGGAAGAATCACTAGTACGTTGATGCTCCAGCCTGTTTGGATCGAAAAAGGCATTCCCAAGGAAGCCAAAGCACCTGAATTTGAACAGCATGTGGTGATGCTTTGCGAACCAGGGAAGATTTCATCGGAAAGTCTTTCATCTCAGATAAACGGTGCGCGGTTCCTTGTGTTGCAATCCGATCAGAAAGGCATAGCGGAAAGATTCCAAGCGTATGCTGTTCAGGCGTTTGAAGAAATAAAAGCCCTTCTTCAAGCAAAACCAAAGGGGAAGGTCCTGATTCAGATAGTTACTCCTCGCCAATCGGAACAACGATTGTTTGCTGGATTAGCTGGTCTGTTGAAAACCGCACAGATCGAAAACCCGAAAGTAATCGGGCAGTTGATCGAAATCGATTCAACAGAAGATTCAGCGGAATTGGCGGAAAAGTTGAGAGCAAACAGCCTTTGCCCTACAGACAGCCAGATTCGCTATCAGTTAGGGAAAAGATATATAGCGGGATGGAGTGAGGTTGCTCCCCATTTTGAAGTCAGTATGCCGTGGAAAGACAACGGGATTTATTTGATCACAGGCGGAGCAGGGGGCTTGGGACTTCTTTTTGCCGAAGAAATGGCGGAGAAAGCCCGTGGCATCACCTTGATTTTGACGGGACGCTCTGCGCTGACTGAGGAGAAGCAAGCGCAGCTTCGTAAGCTTGCGGACAACGGAACTGGAACCAGAGTCGAATACCGCCAAGTGGATGTCACGAAGAAACTGGCCGTAGAGGATTTGATTCAAAGTATCCAAGTAGACTTTGGCGATCTTCACGGGATCATTCATGGGGCGGGAGTGACTCGCGACAGCTTTATCCTGAAAAAAACCAAAGAAGAAGTACAAGCAGTTCTCGCGCCAAAGGTTGCGGGACTCCTTCATTTAGACGAAGCGACTAAGGGACTGAATCTGGATTTCTTTGTCCTCTTTTCTTCAGCCGCTGGAGGCTTAGGCAATATGGGCCAAGCAGATTATGCGACGGCCAACGCCTTTATGGATAACTACTCCGCTTACCGCAACGAGCAGGTCGCGCTAGGTAAACGGCGGGGTCAGACTATCTCCATCAATTGGCCTCTGTGGAAAGAGGGCGGAATGCAGGTAGGCGAAGAGACAGAAAAGAGATTGTGGGACGATCTTGGCATGGTTGCTATGCAGGCAGCTTCGGGTATCAACTGCTTGTATCAGGGGTTAGCTTCGGGACAAGATCAGTTGATGGTCATGGAAGGTGATCGTGTACGGATGAAGCAGAGGCTGATGGGAGCAACGGCAACCTCCGTGACCGCAACAGCTCATTCGAACAGCTTGCAAAGTGAGATTCAAGCGTCTTTGCGGAAAATGGTCGCTGATGTGCTCAAGGTGGAGAAAGAGGATATAGATATCTACGCGGAGCTCCATGAGTACGGCTTTGACCAGATTAAGCTGACCGAATTTACAAACAAGCTGAATCAAGCCTATCAGCTTGAGCTTACTCCAACTGTATTGGTAGAGTACCCGACCCTTCTTGCTGTCTCGCAATACTTGTTGGAAGCATACCAGGATCGGTTCATACAATCGTTCCCCCCAGCAGAGAGTGCAAGTATTTCTGCAAAAATAGAGAAAGAACAGCCAATTTCCGGTGGGCAACAAGATGTGCTTCGGGCAAAAGTAAGGGAACATCTGAAAAAAGAAGTTTCTGCTGTTATCAAGCTCCCCGCCTATAAAATCGATGAGGAAGCTCCATTGGAGAAATACGGAATCGACTCGGTTATGGCGATGCAATTGACCAATCAATTGGAAAAAGCGTTCGGTTCGCTGTCGAAAACGTTGCTCTATGAATACCAAAACATAGAGGATTTGACAGGCTATTTTGTAGCTCATCATCGAGACAAGGTCTTCGAAATCATGGGGGCTGGGAAAAACGCAGAGACAAGTACAGGAGAGGATGTTGCTAATGCTCTGCCTACTGCTGACTCCATAACAGCCCATCGTCGTCGTTTCTCACGCTTTGTTACGCGTGAGCAGGCAAATAAACAAACAACCTCTGACCTAGACATTGCGGTCATCGGTATTTCTGGTCGTTATCCGCAGGCTTCCACAATACAGGAATTTTGGAACAACTTGCGGGACGGCAAGGATTGCATTACAGAAATTCCGCAAGAGCGCTGGGATCACAGCCTGTATTTTGACGAGACTCGGAACAGTCAAAGAAAAGCATACAGCAAATGGGGCGGCTTCATAGATGGTGTCGATCAATTTGATCCGCTGTTCTTCCATATTTCTCCGCGGGAAGCGGAAATGATGGACCCTCAGGAACGCCTTTTTCTGGAAACCGTGTGGAATCTGCTCGAAGAGGCAGGACACACGCGAGAGGTATTACAAAGTCAATATGAGAATAAAGTCGGCGTCTATGTAGGGGCGATGTATCAGCCGTATCACGCATTTGATACGGATATCGAAAAGAGCTCGATCATTTCCCTGTCTTCCTACCATTCGATTGCCAACCGAGTCTCTTACTTCTTTAATCTACAAGGTCCAAGCATGGCGATTGATACAGCGTGTTCTTCATCTGCCATTGCCATTTATCATGCCTGCGAGAGCTTGATTAAGGGAGAAAGCTCGCTCGCTATCGCGGGTGGCGTGAATGTTTCGATCCATCCTAAGAAATACCTAGGCTTAAGTCAGGCCCAAATGATTGGAAGCCACGCAGATAGCAGAAGCTTTGGCGATGGAGACGGATATTTGCCAGCAGAAGGCGTAGGCGCTGTACTATTGAAGCCTTTAGCCAAAGCGGTGGAAGATGGAGATTCCATCCTAGCTGTTATCAAATCAGCCGCGACCAATCATGGCGGACGTACCAATGGCTTTTCTGTGCCTAATCCCAACGCACAAGCGCAATTGATAGAAGAGAATTTTGCGAGAGCGGGTATCGACCCACGGACGATCAGTTATGTAGAAGCCGCCGCTAATGGCTCGCTGCTGGGAGATCCGATTGAGTTGAAGGCATTAACAAATGCTTTTTCGAAGCAAACAGACGATGTCCAGTTTTGTGCGATTGGTTCGGTGAAATCAAATATCGGTCACGCCGAGGCAGCTTCTGGTATTTCTCAGCTGACGAAGGTGATTTTGCAGCTACAGCATCAGGAATTAGTTCCCTCTATAAAAGCGGAGCCGTTGAACCCGCATGTCCATTTTGCAGAAACGCCTTTTTATCTGCAAAAAGATCGACAAAAGTGGGAGCGACCCGTAGTGAGAATCAATGGGGAAGAACGAGAGGTTCCGCGCCGAGCGACGATCAGTTCGTTTGGAGCAGGCGGGTCAAATGCTCATTTGATCCTCGAAGAATATATTCCGGTGCAAAGAGAGATGAAATCCATTTCTGCTGACACTTCACCTCAGATCGTGGTTTTCTCGGCAAAAAATGCGGAGCGATTGGGTGCCGTTGCCAAGCAGATGCTTGCATTTGCCCAGCAGCAAGCGTTTTCCTTGGCGGATTTTGCCTATACGCTCCAAGTGAAACGAGAGGCCATGGAATGCAGGCTGGCTATGGTGGTTCAAGATCGAGATGAACTGGTTCATGGATTACAGGCGTATTTGGAAGCGGTCGAAAAAGGCAGCGAGCCAACTGCATCGATTCCTATCTATACAGGGGATCTCGAAGAAGACCTTGCAGGAGTGAGAAATCTTCTTTCAGGCAAGGTAGGAGATACGGTGTTGCAGGTTCTTTTAGCAGAAAACAATCTGGACAAACTTGCCCTTCATTGGACGCAGGGAGGGAAAATTCCTTGGGAATCCTTGCATCCAGAAGAACGTCGCATGATGTCTCTGCCTACCTATCCTTTTGCGAGAGAACGCTATTGGCTCAGCACTGAAACGGTCACTCCACCTATGGAAAAAGAGACGTTAACGATTGATATCAACCCGGACAGCCCAACAGAAGAAAACATCCAGCGGGATATGGCACAATTTCTCTCACGGGAATTACACCTTTCGGAAGGGCAAATCAAGCCAAACAAATATTTCTTGGACTATGGTATGGATTCGATCATGGTGACCAAGCTGATTCGTCATTTAGAGCAGCGCTGGAACATCAAGATCAGAGGGCGAGAAGTGCTGGAGAACCCAACGATGAAGTCCTTGGCACATCTCCTTGCGATAAAAATAAAAGAGTGCAGTCATAAGGAGATCGCTTCCACGACTGATTTCGAAACAATGTCTCCGGATAGAGGGGAACGGACGGAGAATATTGCAGTCGATATGTTGCAAAAATTCAAAGAAGGCCTACTAAGCCTGGAAGAGATCGAACAGTTAATCGACAAAGGAGGGATAATATGATGCGACGGGAAATCCTCATGGCTTACAAAGAAGGTAAGCTGTCTGCTGCGGAAGTCCAAGAGAAGCTTCTGGAGCTGGAAAACCCATCGTTTACAAGTCCTCTGTCCATCGGGCAGCAAGGATTGTGGATGTTGCAAAAAATGTCCCCTACGATGAGTGCGTATAATGTTCCGTTATGCTTTTGCATCCGTCAGAAATGGGACGTAGCCTTATTTAAACAGGCCTGCCACCATGTCTGGAGACAGCATCCGATTTTACAGCGTTCGATTATGGAAAAGAAGGGTGTTCCGTATCTCATTCAACGTCTAGAGCAATCGCTTACCATTGAGCAGGAGGACATCTCACACCTAACGTCTCAGGATGTATTGCCGTATCTCAGGCAAAAAGTAAAAGAGCCCTTTTCATTGGAAAAGGGTTCTTTACTCCGTATTCATCTATTGTCGCGTTCAGAAGAAGAGCATTATGTGCTGATTACGGTCCATCATATGATCTTTGACGGACATTCCTCCTTGTTAATCCTGCAAGATTTGGTCCAAACCTATATCGGGCTGGTTGAAGGAAAACAGCCAAAAGTAACTCCGAATTCAACGGATTACGCTGACTTCGTAAAATGGGAACAGGACATGATGGCAAGTGCGGAAGGTGGGGAACATCGTTCTTACTGGCTGGAGCAATTTTCAGGGACGCTTCCACAACTGGAGCTTCCTGCCGATCGCCCACGTTCTTCCGCACCAAGCTTTGAGGGGCAGGTTTATACGCACGTATTTTCACGAGATGTGAGTCAGCAGGTGAAGCAGCTCTGCAAGCATTACCGTATGAACCCATCTGTTCTTTTGTTAGGGATGTTTAAAGCCTTATTGTATCGCTATACAGGTCAAACGGATGTGATTGTCGGAATGCCGACGATGGGACGTCCAGAAGAGAGATTCGATTCTCTGATTGGTTATTTTGTCAATATGATTCCCATTCGCAGTCAGGTAACGGGGGAAACGTCTTTCTCCCAGTTCGTTCGGGAATTGCAGCTTACGCTAATCGACGGGATGGATCACGCTGTCTATCCTTTTCCTGCGATGGTTCGGGAGGCAAATATTCCTCGACTTCATGGAAATTCACCCGTATTCGCTATCATCTTTACGTACCAAAATTTTCTGCAATCGCAAAACTTGCAGCGATTTTATGATGAATGTCAAACCAAGCTTGCTATCGAATTGATTGATGGCGTTCATCAAGAGGGTGAGTATGAATTTGAGTTAGAAGTGTTTGAGCAGGAAGCCGAGTTTGTCCTGAATTTGAAATATAATCCGCATGTACTTGATCAAGCGACGATACAACGGATGGCCGCGCATTATCAAAATATCGCAAACGCAGTCATCAAAAATCCTGACATCGCTTTGGATGAGATACCACTTATTTCTGTTGAAGAACGAAACCTGCTACTTGTTGAGTGGAATGCGACGGAAGAGGCATTCCCGCAGGCGTTATGCATCCATGATTTGTTTGAGAAGCGAGTTCAACAAACGCCAAATGCTGTGGCAGTTGTTTATGAAAAGCAGTCGTTGACCTACCGTGAACTGGATGAGCGGGTTACCAAGCTAGCGATCTTTTTGCAGGCTAAGGGAGTAGGCGCGGAAGCTACAGTAGGAATTTGTGTCGAACGTTCTTTGGAAATGGTCATCGGCATTTTAGGCATTCTGAAAGCTGGCGCAGCCTATGTTCCATTGGACCCAACCTATTCCACAGAGCGGTTGGCATACATGGTAGAAGACAGCAAGAGTACTTTGGTGCTTACTCAGGCTCGCCTTTTGGACAAGGTATCTTCAGCCGCAGGAGAAAGTACGAATTGCATCGTGTTTGACAGGGATTGGGAAGAAGTTGCGCAGACAGCCAAGCGACAAACAACGCTTAACCGGGTAGTAAACCCAACCAATCTGGCTTATGTGATTTATACATCGGGAAGCACAGGGAAACCCAAAGGGGTTATGGTGAGTCATGAAAGTATCATGAACACCCTCTTTTTCCTGGAAGCTCGTTATCCGGTTATGGAGAACGATGTTTATTTGCTGAAAACCAACTATGTGTTTGATGTTTCGTTGTCTGAGCTGTTTGGTTGGTTCATTGGTAGAGGGCGTCTGGTCATTCTCCCGCCACATGGGGAGAAGTCGCCAGAAATGTTAGCGGAATCGATCGTGAAGCATCGCGTGACGCATGTCAATTTTGTCCCAGCGATGCTGAATGTCTTCGTCAACGGCGTTTTAGCGAATCAGTCATTCCTGGAGGATTGTCCGCTAAAATACGTGATGGTTGCAGGAGAAGCCTTCCCAAAAGAGTTGGTGAAAAGGACGGTTGCGACTTTTCAAAAGGCGAAGATCGAAAATATTTACGGACCAACAGAAGCCTCTATTTATGCGGCATGGTTCTCTTGCTCTGAAAATGAACTGGTCAGCAGCAATACACCGATTGGCAGACCTGTCGCAAATACGCAACTCTACATCGTTGATCGCCAAATGAATCCCGTGCCGGTCGGTGTGCCAGGAGAGCTTTGTATTGCAGGAAAAGGCTTGGCTCGCGGGTATTTGAATCGCCCGGAGCTGACCGCAGAGAAGTTTGTAGATAACCCGTTTACACCGGGGACCAAGCTGTATAAAACAGGTGATGTAACACGTTGGCTCCCTGATGGAACGATTGAGTATTTAGGCCGAATCGATCATCAGGTAAAAATTCGAGGCTTTCGGATTGAATTGGGTGAGATCGAGAGTCAACTAATGGCTCATCCACAGATTCAAAGCGTTGTCGTGTTGGTGAAAGAAGAGGGAGATCATAAACGGTTGGTTGCTTATTATGTTCCGAAAGCAGGTGCCAACCATGAGCAGCTTGAGCCCTCAAAACTACGCGAGTATTTGAGGGAGAATTTGCCAGAGTACATGCTCCCGGCATTTTTTATTTCCATGGATAAAATCCCGTTAACCGCTAATGGAAAAGTGGATCGCACAGAGCTGCTGAATCAAAAGCTGGTGGTCACACAGGCGAAGAAGCAGAGCCTTCCGCAATCTGATATTGAGCAAAGGACTTTGAAAATTTGGCAGGATGTGCTGAATGTAGAGGGGATCAGTCCAGAAGATGGCTTTTTCGATGTGGGTGGAGACTCGATTCTCGCTACCATGGTTGTCGCCAAAATGACGGAAGAATTTCAGTGCGATCTAAATGTGACTACTCTATTTAAGTACGTCAATATTCGAGAGATTAGCGAATATATCGCCGCAAGGAAAGAGAAGGAATTAGATAAGCAAACGGATTATGTCAATCCGAACCAGACAACGGCGTATAGCGATGGACAAGCGGAGGAGTCATATCCTGATTATTATGAGGATAGCATCGCGATTATTGGAATCTCCTGCCACTTCCCGGGAGCGAAAAATCATAGAGAGTTTTGGGAGAATTTACGAAACGGCGTAGAAAGTGTACGTTTCTTTTCTGATGAAGAGATCGATCAATTACATCTGCCTGATGAATACTTGCAGAACCCGAACTTTATCCCGGTACAGTCTACCATAGAAGGGAAGGATCATTTCGATCCAGGATTTTTTCACCTATCAGCCAGAGACGCAGAATTTATGGACCCACAGTTTCGACTATTATTGACCCATTCATGGAAGGCATTGGAGGATGCAGGGTATACACCAAAGCAGGTACCGCAGACGGGTGTATTTATGTCGGCGAGCAATAGTTACTATCAAGCGCTCTTGCCGCATTTCACCAAGGAATCACCGAATGTCATGAAAGACCCCAATGAATATGTCTCGTGGGTTTTGGCGCAAGGTGGAACGATTCCCACGATGATTTCTCATAAAATGGGGCTGAAGGGACCGAGCTTTGCCGTCCATTCCAATTGTTCTTCCTCATTGGTTGGCTTGCATTTGGCTTATCGCAGCCTGCAATCGGGGGAATCAAAAGTGGCTTTGGTAGGCGGCGCAACTATTTTCCCTACGACTTATACAGGGTATGTCTATCAAGCTGGATTGAACTTTTCCAGTGATGGTCACTGCAAGACATTCGACGCATCAGCAGACGGTATGATCGGTGGAGAGGGAGTCGGCGTGGTTGTCCTCAAAAAAGCTTCCGATGCGATCAAGGACGGCGATCATATTTATGCCCTCATGAGAGGAATTCGCATCAACAATGACGGGGCAGATAAGGTCGGATTTTATGCGCCTAGTATAAAAGGTCAGGCTGAGGTGATTCAGCAAGTACTAGAGGACACCAAGGTTCATCCTGAAACGATTAGCTATATCGAGGCGCATGGAACGGGTACTTATTTAGGAGATCCGATAGAATTCGCGGCGCTCAATGAAGTCTATACACAATACACATCCAATAAACAGTACTGCGGACTTGGATCGGTGAAAACCAATATTGGACATCTCGATACAGCCGCAGGGTTAGCAGGCTGCATTAAAGTAGCGTTGAGCTTATACCATAATGAAATTCCTCCGTCGTTAAACTATGAAAAGCCGAATCCAAATATCAATTTGGATCAATCACCGTTTTATGTCGTTGATACGCTCAAAAAATGGGAGGATGCGCCTGTTCCCCACAGAGCGGCGTTAAGTTCATTTGGCCTTGGTGGGACGAATGCTCATGCGATTTTTGAACAATGGAAGGTTGGGGCAGAATCTAAGCATGTTAGCGTAAGCGTTGATAGCGACAATCGCGTTTATTTCGTGCCGTTATCAGCCAAAAACGATGATCGTGTTCTAGCGTACGCCCAGCAACTCGTTGATTTCCTTAAAGTTAATCAGGAACGAGTCCATCTAGCAGATTTGGCCTACACTCTCAAAGTAGGAAGAGAAGCGATGGAGAGCAGGGCTATTTTTATTGTCAAAGATACAGCGGAACTCATTCAAAAGCTGCGTGACTTTTTGAGGGGAGCGAAACAAACAGCGGGTAGCTTTAAAGGGAATACAAGGCAAGCAAGCCACGAAGTCTCCCTATTGAAAAAGAATGGGTCTAATCGTGAGTTATTTACCAAGCTGTTTGCAGAAGGCAATGGAGAAAAAGCAGCCGAGCTGTGGAGCAAGGGTCTGGATATCGAGTGGGAAGTCCAGTACAGCGATGTAAAACCGCGTCGCATCAGCCTGCCTACCTATCCTTTTGCTGAGGAGTCCTATGGGGTTCCTGAGAATGTGTACAAGGAGTCGGTAGCGGCTTCTGTACAGATTACGCCAATCTCTTCAACAACGCCAGAAACGCTGCTACTCCAACCGTGCTGGAACGAACAGGAGATCACCCAAAAAGCTGGCTCACCTGCCTTTGCAGAGCATCTCGTGATCCTTTGTGAATGGGCAGAGGAATTCCAAGAGCGTATCCAATCCGAAATGAACGGAGTGCGCTGCCTGGTCTTACAACCACAATCGCAGCAGGAAAGTATCGCGGAACGGTTCCAAGCCTACACCGTCCAGGCATTCACGGAAATCCAGCGAATCCTTGCCAATAAACCAAAGGGAAAAGTCCTGCTTCAGCTTGTTGTGCCTGCCAAAGAGGAGCAACAATGCTTCTCCGCCCTCTCTGGTTTGCTGAAAACCGCTCACTTGGAGAATCCCAAGCTGGTTGGACAGCTCATTGAAGTGCAAGCAGAGGACAAACCAGCGGAATTGGTCCATAAGCTCCAACAAAACAGCACCGATGAGAAAAGCAAGCACATTCGATATCAGGATGGCAAGCGATGGGTGAGCGGCTGGACAGAAATGAAAGCTTCCGGGCAAGCGGAGCATGTATGGAAAGATGATGGCGTTTATCTGATTACGGGCGGTGCAGGCGGATTAGGCTTGATTTTTGCCAAGGAAATCGCTCAGCAAACGAAGGGAGCGACAGTGATTATCACGGGTCGTTCTTCCTTGGAAAAAGAAAAGACAGCCACATACAGCGAGTTGAAAGCACTGGGAGCCAATATTCTATATCGTCAAGTTGACATCACACAAAAGCAAGCGGTAGAAGATTTATTCCAAGGCATCAAGCAAGAGTTTGGTAGCCTCACAGGCATCATTCATAGTGCGGGAGTCATCCGCGATAGTTTCATCATTAGAAAAACAGTGGATGAAGTGGCGCAAGTGCTGGCGCCGAAAGTTTCTGGACTGGTGCATCTTGATGAGGCAAGCAAGGATATGGCGCTTGATTTCTTTATTTTCTTCTCTTCTGGCGTGGGCTGCTTCGGGAATGCAGGGCAAGCCGATTATGCTACTGCCAATGCCTTTATGGATCAATACGCCAAGTATCGTAGTGGTTTGGTGAAAGCAGGTGAGCGTCAAGGCCAAACACTCGCTATCAATTGGCCGCTGTGGAGAGATGGCGGTATGCGTGTGGATGAAGCGACAGAGAAGATCATGGAGACTAGAGGCATGGTAGCGATGCCGACTGCAAGCGGGATACAGGCGCTGTATCAAGGGGTGGCTTCCGGCTCTGAGCAGATGCTGGTTATCGAAGGCCATCTGCCAACACTCAAGGAACAGTTGCTAGGTACTCCTGCCGTGTCGCAGCTCGATTCCACACCGATGCAGGATGCGAATCTATTAGTCGATACAGGCGTGTTAAAAGAGAAAACGCTCTATCAGCTAAAAATGATGTTCGGTCAAGAGACGAGGCTTGGAGCAGGTAAAATCGCTGTCGATGAACCGTTCGAAACATACGGAATCGATTCGATTATGGTGATCCAGCTGAATAAAAAGCTAGGGGATGTCTTTAGCGAATTGTCCAAGACCATCCTGTATGAATGTCAGACGCTTGACACCCTTGCAGATTATCTCGTCGCTGATCACATGCCAGAATGCATGAAGTGGACGGGGCTAGATCGTCAGGGTGCGATCAATCGTGGAACTCCAACACCACAGGTGCAAAACGAACGTGATACAGCCAGCCATGAACCGACTCGCAGTGTAGCCGTGCAATCAGAAAAGCAGATAGCGCGGGAGCCGATTGCCATTATCGGCATGAGCGGTCGTTATCCAAAAGCACGATCGCTAAACGAGTATTGGGAGAATCTGAAGTCCGGAAAGAATTGCATTACGGAAATTCCGGAAGAACGCTGGTCACTGGATGGCTTTTTCGAGCCTGATCCAGACAAGGCAGTGGCAGAAGGAAAAAGCTATGGAAAATGGGGCGGCTTTGTAGACGGATTCGCTGACTTTGACCCGCTCTTTTTCAATATGTCACCGTGGGAAGCGATGCATTTTGATCCGCAGGAACGTTTGTTTATGGAATCGTGCTGGGAAGTGCTGGAGGATGCGGGTTATACGAGACAACAGCTTGCCGAAAAGTACAATCGACGGGTCGGAGTGTTTGGAGGGATCACCAAAACAGGGTTCAGCTTGTATGGACCTGATTTATGGAAGCAGGGTGAATTGATTTACCCGCACACCTCGTTTAGCTCACTGACGAATCGTGTTTCCTATTTCCTCAACCTCCAAGGTCCGAGTATGCCGATTGATACGATGTGCTCCGCTTCGCTCACTGCGATTCATGAAGCGTGCGAGCATTTGTATAACGGGGATTGTGAACTGGCGATTGCCGGCGGAGTCAACCTGTATCTGCACCCTTCCAGCTATGTCTTCTTGTCAGCACTGCATATGCTGTCCGTGGATGGACAATGCAAAAGCTTTGGGCAAGGCGGAAACGGTTTTGTACCGGGAGAAGGCGTAGGTACAGTGCTGCTCAAACCACTGTCGAAGGCAATAGCGGATGGCGACCATATCTATGGATTGATTCGTGGAACCAGCGTGAATCACGGCGGAAAAACGAATGGCTATACAGTACCGAATCCAACTGCTCAAGGAGAATTGATTCGTCAGGCACTGGATAAGGCAGGCGTTCATGCCAAGACCGTAAGCTATATCGAAGCGCATGGAACAGGCACGGAGCTTGGCGATCCGATTGAAATTTCGGGGCTCATCCAAGCCTTCCGCAAGGATACGCAGGATACGGGATTTTGTGCGATTGGTTCTGTGAAATCCAATATTGGTCACTTGGAAGCGGCGGCTGGAATAGCAGGAGTGGCAAAAATATTGCTGCAAATGAAGTATCAACAGCTTGTCCCAAGTCTGCATGCGAAAGAGCTGAATCCGAATATTCCGTTTTCGAAAACGCCTTTTGTCGTTCAGCAGGACTTGGCTGAATGGAAACGACCACTTATTGAAATAAATGGCGAAAGGAGAGAATTCCCGAGAATTGCCGGGATTTCTTCTTTTGGTGCAGGAGGGTCCAATGCACATGTTGTGATTGAGGAATACATTCCTGCGGTCAAGGAACGCCCGTCAATCACAGTCAGCCCGCAAAATCCGGCGATCATCGTCCTGTCGGCAAAGAATAAGGAGCGTCTCATCGAACAAGTGAAGAGACTGTTAGCTTCGATTGAGGAGCAATCCTTTACAGATGTGGACTTGGCGGATATTGCGTATACGCTCCAAGTGGGACGCGAGGCAATGGAAGAACGCCTGGCCCTGATGGCGAGCTCGCTTTCAGAACTGGTAGAGAAGTTGCGAAGCTTTCTTGCAGGCGAGGACAGCATTGCCGACCTCTATCGCGGTCAGGTAAAGCGCAGCAGGGAAACAGCAGACATCTTTGCAGGCGATGAAGAGTTACAAGAAGCGATTGAAAAATGGATGAAACGCAAAAAATTCGCCAAGCTTCTCGATTTCTGGGTGAAGGGCTTGAATATGGACTGGAATAAGCTTTATGACGACAAAAAGCCTCGTCGGATCAGCTTGCCTGCGTATCCTTTTGCCAGAGAGCATTACTGGCTGCCCAAACCGAAGACACAGCCGTTAACTCACACAAAAGGTACGTCTGGTCTGACTGCTTCCCTGCATCCTTTGCTGCATCAAAATACTTCGGATCTCCGTGAGCAAAGATTCAGCTCTACTTTTGATGGTCAGGAATTCTTTTTATCGGATCATGTTGTAAAAGGAAAGAGAATTCTGCCTGGGGTTGCTTATCTGGAGATGGCTCGAGCAGCTGCGGATCTAGCAGCGGGAGCGTTGGAAGACGAGCAATTCACGATGGAGCTGAAAAATGTTGTATGGGCGCAACCGATAGTGGTGGAAGACAAGCCTGTTCAGGTACACATCGGGATTTATCCTGAGGATAACGGCGACCTTCGTTATGAAATTTACAGCGAACCGCAAGTAGAGGCCGAATCGGTGGTACACAGTCAAGGGAGTGTGGTGTTTGCAGGGATCACTGATGCACCCACGCATAGTCTCGCTGCGCTCAAAGCCCAATGCAGCTATCGCACGCTTCAGGCCAGTGAGTGCTATGAAGCCTTTCAAACAATGGGACTTGCTTATGGGCCAGCCCAGCAAGGAATTGAGCAAGTGTACGTGGGAGAAGGACAAGTATTGGCCAAGCTAGCCATGCCTTCCAAAGTTGCCGAGACGCAAGGAGAATTCGTCTTGCATCCGAGCATGCTGGATTCGGCATTACAATCCTCTATCGGTTTATTGCTTGGCACAGGCGATACAGCAATTCTGAAGCCAATACTGCCTTTTGCACTGGAGAAGTTGAGCATTTTTAGTCAGACTTCCTCCCAGATGTGGGTATGGATTCGACAGGCTGACGGCAATAGGACGGGAGATAAGGTACAGAAAGTAGATATTGATTTGTGTGACGACCAAGGAACGGTTTGCGTGCGTATGCAGGGCTTCTCGGCACGAGTGCTGGAAGGTGAAGTAGAGGCGATGGATTCCAAAGGGAAGCTCGGAACACTGCTGGTTCATCCTGAGTGGAAGGAACAAGCGGTTGTGAGCAACGCCGAAGCGTCTGACTATACACAGCGGATCGTGATGATGGTCGAATCGGATCGAGTTTCTTGGGACAATCTCCAAGCCTACCTGAATGGAGTCCGCTGCCTTCCTTTGCAATCCGCACAAGAAGGCATTGCCGAGCGTTTCATCGATTATACATCGCAGATACTGGAGGAAATTCAAGGGGTTTTCAAGCAAAAAGTACGCGGTAAGGTATTATTTCAGATTGTCGTTCCCTTGCGAGCAGAACAGCTGTCTTTCACCGCTTTCTCTGGTTTGCTGAAAACGGCAAAATTGGAGAATCCCAACCTGGTTGGACAGGTAATCGAGATAGAATCGGGCGACGACGAATTCGAGATTGCTGAAAAAATAAATGAAAATGCACGCTGCCCATTGGATGTTCAGATTCGATATCGATCTGGAAAGAGATATGTGGCTGAGTGGGTAGAACTCGATGCTCCACAAGAAACGAGCATTCCGTGGAAAGACGGTGGGGTTTATCTTATCACGGGCGGGGCAGGTGGACTGGGTTATATTTTTGCCAACGAAATTGTACAGAAGGTTCAAAAGGCGAACCTGATTCTGACAGGACGCTCCCCATTGGATCAGGAGAAGCAAGGTAAACTCCATAACTTGGAAAGAAATGGTGCAACAGTTGAATACCGCCAAGTTGATGTGACACAGAAACAGGAAATGACAGAATTGATCCGCACGATTCAGCAGGACTATGGGCGTCTTCATGGCATTATTCATAGTGCTGGCGTGCTTCGTGACAGCTATATCCTCAAGAAAACCAGAGAGGAAGTTCAAACGGTTCAGGGTCCGAAGGTTACGGGTCTCATCAATCTAGATGAGGCCACTAAAGATGTAGAACTGGATTTCCTGGTGCTGTTTTCCTCGGTGGCTGGCAGCTTGGGGAATATCGGACAAGCAGACTATGCGTGCGCCAACGCCTTTATGGACGGATTTGCTCACTATCGCAATGAATTGGTTGCGTTACAGCAACGTCACGGACAGACATTGTCCATGAATTGGCCATTGTGGAAAGAGGGCGGAATGCAGGCTGACGCAGAGGCCGGTGACATGTTGGAGCATAGCAGAGGAGTAGTCGCTATGCAGACTGCGACGGGGATTGCAGCGATGTACCAAGGCTTAGCCTCTGGAAAAGCACAGGTCATGGTGCTGGAAGGTGATCTGGCCAAGCTCAAGCAAACACTGTTTTTGCAAACGCAAGTCAACAATTTTCAATCCAAGCATTCGGTAACAGTGGATACCAGCAGCCTGTTGCAAAAAGTGGAACTTGCCTTAATGCATACCGTGTCGGAGCTGCTTCAGGTTCCTACCACGGACATTGATGTCAGAGTGGAGCTGTCTGAACTCGGATTTAATCAGGTTCTACTAACTGAATTCGCCAACAAGCTCAATCAGCAATATCACATCGGACTGACTCCGACTGTTTTCGTGGAGTGTCCGACGCTTCAGCAGCTTGCATCCTATCTACTGGAAGAATTTGAAGACAAGCTGGTCAAACAGGTGCAACCAGTGGCATCGATCACACCAACCAAGGTAGCGCAAAATGAAAAACAAGCGACAACCAGTGTGGAAAATAATGTTCTCCACGAAAAAGCAACTTATTTTGTGAAAAAGGAATTTGCCGAGGTTCTGCAACTGCCTGTGAATCGAATTGAAGAAGATGCCGCGATGGAGACATACGGAATTGATTCGATTCTATCCATGAAATTAACCAACCAATTAGAGAAAAGCTTTGGCTCACTGCCGAAAACCTTATTTTTTGAGTATCAAACGATTCAAGAATTGATTGGATATTTCCTGGATTCCTATCGAGACAAAATCATTGAAGTCTTGGGTCTTACGGAACAGCAGGAAACGGTTGTTACCCGAGAAACAGCATCCGTGTCAACAGATGAGAACACGTCGAAAAGGCCAATGAATAGCCATCGCAGAAGCAGTCGCAAAGGCTCGCGGTTCATTTCGACTCAGAAGGAAACCCAACCAGCCAAAGGAGCAGGAGCTTTGGACATTGCGATCATTGGGGTTTCTGGACGTTATCCGAAAGCGCGGAATATCCAAGAGTTTTGGAACAATTTGCGGGATGGCAAGGATTGCATTACGGAGATCCCCAAAGAGCGCTGGAACCACAGTCTGTATTTTGATGAGGATAAGAACAAACGGGGGAAAACCTACAGCAAATGGGGCGGTTTCATAGACGGTGTGGATCAATTCGATCCGCTGTTCTTCAACATTTCTCCTCTGGAAGCAGAAATCATGGACCCGCAGGAACGTTTATTTCTAGAGTGTGTGTATGAAACCTTAGAGGATGCAGGTTATACCCGCGAATCTCTCGGATCGTCCCAAGGCTTCAGACTTGGCGGAAATGTCGGTGTTTATGTGGGCATCATGTATGAAGAGTATCAACTGTATGGTGCACAAGAAACCATGATGGGCAGACCAATGGCCCTTGGCGGAAGCTTCTCATCAGTAGCGAACCGTGTTTCTTATTTCTTTGATTTCCATGGTCCTAGCGTAGCTGTTGATACCATGTGTTCCTCCTCGCTAACGGGCATCCATTTTGCCTGCCAAAGCTTGCTGCGCGGTGAATGCGAGGTTGCGATTGCGGGTGGTGTCAATGTTTCCATTCACCCGAATAAATATTTGATGCTCGGACAGGGAAAATTTGCTTCCAGCAAGGGACGATGCGAAAGCTTTGGGCTTGGCGGCGACGGCTATGTGCCCGGAGAGGGTGTCGGCGCGGTGCTGCTTAAACCTCTGGCGAAAGCAATCGCCGATGGAGATCAAATTTACGGTGTGATTAAAGGAAGCGCTATTAACCATGGTGGCAAAACAAATGGCTATACCGTACCGAACCCGAATGCACAAGCGAGCGTAATTGGGCGTGCCTTGAAGGAGGCAGGAATTGATCCGCGGACGATTAGTTATTTGGAAGCCCACGGAACAGGTACTTCTTTAGGAGATCCGATAGAGATCGCAGGGTTGACCAAAGCCTTCCAGGCGTACACAACTGACAAGCAGTTTTGCTCCATCGGATCAGCGAAATCCAATATCGGGCATTGTGAGAGCGCAGCGGGAATTGCTGGGCTTACGAAAATCCTGTTACAGCTCAAACACGGACAGCTAGCACCATCCTTGCATGCGGAGGTGCTAAACCCGAATATTGATTTTAGCACGACTCCGTTTGTCGTCCAGCAAGAGCTGGCGGAGTGGAAACGTCCTGTCATTGACGGTCAGGAAATTCCAAGACGCTCCGGTGTGAGTAGCTTTGGTGCGGGTGGCTCGAATGCTCATATCGTTTTGGAAGAGTACATTCCAGACGATGAGAAACGTCCAGCTATCCAAGTAAGTCACGTAAATCCAGCGATCATTCTCCTGTCAGCGAAGAATGAAAGCCAGCTCCACGAACAGGCACAGCGATTGTTAGCGGTGATCAAGGATCGGACCATTTCTGACATGGACTTAGCAGATATTGCTTACACGCTTCAAATTGGGCGAGAAGCCATGGAAGAGCGACTGGGTGTGATGGCCAGCTCCATTCAAGAGCTTCAGGAAAAGCTGACGCAATTTGTAGATGGACAGGAAAGTATTACAGATGTATTCCGTGGACAGGTGAAAGGAAACAAAAAGAAAATCGCCGTGTTTGAAGCGGATGAAGATTTGAAACAGGCCATCGATGCTTGGATCAGCAAAAGAAAATACACCAAGCTGCTTGATCTATGGGTAAATGGAGGCGTGGTTGATTGGGACAAGCTCTACGGTGAGAAGAAGCCTCGGCGCATGAGCCTGCCTACGTATCCGTTTGCAAGAGAACGTTATTGGATTCCTCAGATGGATACGCAATTTGCGCGCGAAGTGGCAGCGGCATCAGAAGGGTCGCTCTTCCTTCACCCATTGCTCCAGAAAAATACGTCTGAATTGTTGGAACAGCGGTATAGCTCCACCTTCCGTGGACAGGAATTTTTCTTGGCAGATCATGTTGTGAATGGTCAGCAGCTCTTACCGGGTGTTGCCTATCTTGAAATGGCACGCGAGGCAATCGATCAGTCAGCGGGAGCCTTGAAAGCGGGACAGAATAGCTTGAAGCTCACAAATATTGTGTGGGCTAAGCCAATTGCTGTCGATGATCAGCCAGTCGACGTTCACATTGGTCTTCAGCTCGAGGATAGTGGGGAGATTGGCTATCGAATTTACAGTGAGCATGCAGGAAATGAAGCAGAAGAGATTGTGCACAGTCAAGGAAGTGCTGGATTCCATACGGTTGCCGAGACGCCGACGCTTGATCTCGCTGCGTTACAAGCCGCGTGCGACCATGGTATCTTGAGCGGCAGCCAATGCTATGACGGTTATAAAAGAATGGGAATCCAGTATGGTCCTGCGCTGCAAGGAATCGAGCAAGTGCATAAGGGCATGGAGCAGGTGTTGGCAAAGCTGTCCCTACCTTTCACTGTTTTGGGGACAGAAGAACAGTTTGTGCTGCACCCCAGTATGATGGATTCTGCTTTACAGGCGGCGATTGGTTTGTTTATGGGGGCTGATGACAGGAGCTTCGATTACCAGCCTGATTCGCTCAAACCAATCTTGCCTTTTGCGCTGGATGAGCTGGAAATCTTCAGTCCATGCACGCCGCAGATGTGGGCGTATATTCGCTACAGTGATGGCAGCAAAGCAACTGATC
This sequence comes from Brevibacillus schisleri, assembly GCF_055685845.1. NCBI lineage: Bacteria > Bacillati > Bacillota > Bacilli > Caryophanales > Paenibacillaceae > Brevibacillus > Brevibacillus schisleri. The sequence continues at coordinate 4,445,253 of NZ_JBVNDM010000001.1, read as the reverse complement.
ATGTACAGAAGCTGGATATTGACTTATGTGACGAGCAAGGGAACGTTTGCGTCAGAATGAAGCGATTTTCGTCTCGTAAGCTGGACGGTAAAGCGGTAGACTTCGAAACAACTGAGGCACAAGGAATGTTGATGGTTCATCCTTGCTGGAAAGAGCAAGCAGCTGTCCAAAAAACGGTGACTCCTGTCTATGCACAGCATATCGTGATGATGGCGGAAGGCTTTGAATCGTCGCTTGCAAGTATTTCAGCACAGATGAACGAAGCGCACCTGATTTCTTTGCAATCCCAACAGGGTGGCATTGCGGACAGATTCGAGGCCTATGCTTCCCGAGTATTTTTGGAAATTCAAAGCATCTTTCAACAAAAGATACATGGCAAAGTATTAGTGCAGGTCGTCGTTCCCGACAAAGCGGAGCAATCATTCGTAAGCGGACTTTCTGGCTTGCTGAAAACAGCCCAGCAGGAGAACCCAAATGTCATCGGTCAATTCATTGAATTAAACCCAGGTGAACATGCAGAAGAAATCGTAAACAAGCTGCAAGAGAATGCCTGCCAGCCTATGGATGACCGAATTCGCTATCAAGCTGGTAATCGTTATGTACTGGGCTGGTGCGAAACCAAGCCATTGCAGGATGAGGTCACTATTCCGTGGAGAGAGCAAGGAACCTATCTGATTACGGGTGGGGCAGGCGGTTTAGGGTTGATTTTTGCAAGGGAAATCGCGAGTCAAGCGAAACAGGCAACCTTAATTCTCACAGGTCGTTCACCATTGCGTGAAGATAAGCAAGCGATGCTTCATGATTTGCAAAGGTCAGGGGCAAGGGTTGTCTACCGTCAAGTTGATGTGACGGACAAGCAGGAAGTCAACCAACTCATCCAAAGCATTCACCAGGAATTCGGAGGGCTTCACGGCATTATCCATAGTGCGGGTGTCGTGCGAGATAACTTCATTCTCAAGAAAACGACAGAAGAATGGAACCAAGTGGTAGCGCCAAAAGTTGCGGGTCTTACGAATCTAGATGAGGCGAGTAAAGATCAGCCTCTCGATTTCTTCGTCCTCTTTTCTTCGATAGCAGGAAGCATAGGAAATAGTGGTCAGGCAGACTATGCTTGCGCGAATGCCTTTATGGATGGCTATGCGAAAGATCGGAATGAACGGGTGCGGGCAAAGCAACGTCAGGGTCAAACAGTCTCCATCAACTGGCCGCTCTGGAAAGAGGGCGGGATGCAAGTAGATGAAGCAGTTGAGGAGATGGTGAAGCAAAGGGTTGGAATGATTGCTTTACAGACTGCGACGGGTATTCGTGCTTTTTATGAAGCCGTAGCTTCTCGAAAAGATCAGGTGATGGTAATGGAAGGAGATCTACAACGCCTCCACGCAGCAGTGGTGGGAAGACCGAAGACAACAGAACAAGAAGTCAAAGCTTCTCCCGTCGTACAACCAACGAGTCATCATTTGCCAAAGGAAAAAGCCATCTATTATTTCAAAAAGCTGGTCTCTTCCGTGATCAAGCTGCCGATAGACCGCATCGAAGCAGACGCTTTGTTGGAAAAGTACGGAATTGACTCGATTATGGTCATGCAATTAACAAATGAATTAGAAAAAACGTTTGGTTCGTTGTCGAAAACGTTATTTTTTGAATATCAAACCATCGAAGAAATTGCGAAATACTTCCTGGCAGCGCATCAGGATCAGATGATGAGTATCCTGGGTATGGATGAAAAAGAAGCACCAACGGTATCCCCTGTTAAAAAATCGAGTGCTGCACCGACGATGGTTGCTGCAACGGCAAAACCGATCATCCATAACCGCAGGAGCAGAGGCAATGCGTTGAAGGAAACGATGAGTGAAACCAAACCAGCAAACGACGCCTTAGACATTGCGATTATCGGGGTCTCCGGTCGTTATCCGAAAGCGAGAACCATGATTGAGTTCTGGCGTAACCTGCGTGATGGCAAGGATTGTGTCACAGAAATTCCCGAAGGGCGTTGGGATCACAGCCTATTCTTTGATGCAGATAAGAAAAAACAAGGAAAAACCTACAGCAAGTGGGGGGGCTTCCTGGACGGTGTGGATCAATTTGACCCTTTATTTTTCAATATCACACCAAGAGAGGCTGAAATCATGGACCCGCAAGAGCGCTTGTTCTTGGAATGCGTCTATGAAACGTTAGAGGATGCCGGGTATACTCGTGAATCTCTCGGTTCAACACCTGGCATGGGCCTAGGCGGTAATGTCGGGGTTTATGTCGGAGTCATGTACGAGGAATACCAGCTCTATGGAGCACAGGAAACAATGCTCGGTAGACCGATGGCGCTGGCAGGAAGTCCAGCCTCGATTGCGAATCGCGTTTCTTATTTCTGCAACTTCCATGGACCTAGCATGGCGGTCGATACGATGTGTTCCTCTTCCCTGACAACCATTCATTTGGCTTGCCAAAGTCTACAGCAAGGGGAATGTGAAGCAGCGATTGCAGGCGGTGTCAACGTTTCGATTCACCCTAATAAATACTTGATGCTTGGACAAGGCAAATTCGCATCCAGCAAGGGACGATGCGAAAGCTTTGGCATTGGCGGCGACGGGTATGTACCTGGCGAGGGGGTGGGAGCAGTCCTGCTCAAACCTCTGGCGAAAGCGATTGCCGATGGAGATCAAATTTATGGTGTGATAAAAGGAACAGCGGTTAACCATGGAGGAAAAACCAATGGATACAATGTGCCTAGCCCGAATGCCCAAGCTCGGGTTATTGGACGTGCTTTCCAAAAAGCCGGAATCGATCCACGGACGATCAGCTATCTGGAAGCACACGGTACGGGGACCTCTTTAGGCGATCCCATTGAAATCACGGGCTTAACGAAGGCTTTCCAAGCGTATACAAATGACAAACAGTTTTGTGCCATTGGATCGGCGAAATCAAACATCGGGCATTGTGAGAGTGCAGCGGGTATTGCTGGGGTGACGAAGGTTTTATTGCAGCTCAAGCATGGACAATTAGCCCCATCCCTGCATGCTGAAGTACTCAATCCGAATATAGATTTCAGCGTGACGCCGTTTGTTGTTCAGCAAGAGCTGGCAGAGTGGAAACGCCCTGTCATTGACGGACGGGAAGTTCCACGCCGTGCCGGTGTGAGTAGCTTTGGTGCGGGTGGATCGAATGCCCATGTCGTGATTGAAGAATACATTCCAAAAACGCAAGAGCAGCCTACTGTAATGGCAAGTCCGCAAAATCCTGTGTTGATTCTCTTATCGGCTAAAAATGAAGAGCAGCTTCAACAACAGGTACAACGACTGCTCGGAGCCATTTCAGAACAGGGATTATCCGATGCGGATTTAGCTCAAATGGCGTATACCCTGCAAGTGGGACGAGAAGCGATGGAAGAACGTTTGGCTGTGATCGCGGGCTCGATGATGGAACTTGAAGAGAAATTAAAGCAATTCATAGGTAGACAGAGGGACATTGAGGACCTGTATCACGGACAGGTAAAACGTCATAAAGAGACCTTGGCAATCTTTGCAGCTGATGATGATATGCCGCAAATGATTAATTCCTGGATGAACAAAGGCAAATACGGAAAATTGCTGGATGCTTGGGTGAAAGGGCTAAACATTGACTGGAGCAGCTTGTATGGGGAGAGAAAGCCTCGACGGATCAGTCTTCCAACCTATCCATTTAGCAGAGAAGCTTATTGGGTTCCTGGTGGACATACGTCATTTACAGGTGCAGCATCCCGATTCACCTATGAGCAGATTCCGGTTCAGCCAGACATGCGCATTTTGAAAAAGCAATGGAAGGCTTGCCCAGCGATGCCAGCCAAGGTAGCTCATCGAACGATCGGTATTTTCACAACGGATGAAACGAAGCATTTGGCGATTCAACTGTCCAACTATTTCGCAAAGAGTGAAATCTTAGAGCACAACGAGCTTGAATCACGACTCCATCAGGATGAGACGGAGTGGAAAAACTATGATGGTATCGTAGATTTGGTCGGTTGTGGACATCAGCAGACCGATTCGCTGGCTTGGATTCCATGGCTGCAACAGCTCATTGAGAATGGTCATAAAGAAGGCATAAAGCTATTGGGTGTGACAAAAGGCTTGGAGGCCTTCCAGAATGACGCTGTCCATTTGGCGGGTGCCTCACGTGTTGGCTTGTACCGGATGCTGCAAAGTGAATATAAGCATCTGCAATCACGTCATGTGGATCTTGATCCATTGGCTGATGGAGAAGAACTTGCGCAACAGATTGCAGCAGAGTTTTTCATGGATGATCAGGAAGCAGAGGTTTGCTATCGATCAGGTGAGCGTTATAGCGCTTATCTTCAGGAAGAGATGGTAGCTGACAGTCAGGAGCCAGCGCTTGTATTCCCTGAGAACCATGTTCTATTGATTACAGGCGGTACACGAGGGCTTGGGTATTTATGTGCCAAGCATTTTGTAGAGCGTTATGGTGTCAAAAAACTGGTGCTCACAGGGAGAGAAAGCCTGCCGCCGCGCGAGCAATGGGGAGATTATCAACGCCAAAGCACTTCCGTAGCAAAGAAAATTCAGGCGGTACAAGCTTTGGAAGCGCAAGGCGCACAGGTTCAAGTCTTATCTGTATCCTTAACTGATGAAGAGGCTTGGAAACAGTATGTACACGAGATCAAACAGACGATGGGTCCTATTGGCGGGGTGATTCATTGCGCAGGTTTTAGCGATGATCAAAATCCTGCGTTTATTCGAAAAACGACGGCTGGAATTCAGCAGGTATTACAACCGAAAGTGGCTGGGCTGCATACGCTCTACCAAATTTGCAAGGACGAGCCTTTACAGTTCTTCGTTCTCTTTTCATCTGCTTCGGCAGTCATTCCATCCTTGGCAGCGGGACAGAGTGATTACGCGTTAGCCAATGCCTATATGGATTATTTTGCTTACGCACATGCGGATTCTTGCCCGATCGTCAGCATTCAGTGGCCGAGTTGGAAGGAAACAGGAATTGGTGCAGTTACGACCAAAGCCTATCAACAAACAGGACTCGTACACATCACTGACGAGCAAGGACTGCGATTACTGGATCATATTCTTTTGGAGAAAATGGGTCCTGTAGTTTTCCCGGCAGCCATTAACCAAGAACTGTGGGAACCCCATCAGCTGATGCAACACAAAAAGCAAGAAGCTTCTGCAGCGAACCTGTCGTCTCGTCGTCCACCAGCAGGCAAGCCAACGAAAAGCTTAGTGGATCGTGTGAAGACAGCGCAAACAAGTTTGATTGAGCTGTTTGCGAAGGAGCTGAAAATAGATCCTGCCAGATTGGAGATAGACAAAGAGTTTCCGGACTATGGGATCGATTCGGTGTTACTGGCTCAAGTCATGAACGAGATCAGTAAATGGTTGGGCAAGGATTTGGACCCGGCGATTCTATATGAATATCCCACCATCGAAACTCTTGCAGAATGGCTGTCCAGCAATCACGGTGATTCCATCACTGATGATCTGAAGCTGACATCTCCTGAAATGAACGGCGATCCGAAGAGTCAGCCCATCCGTCGGGAGACTGTGAAAAGCCAAATGGCGAGTAGTCAGGCTGCGCAATATCGGGAGGCAATTCAAAATCCGGCAGACATTGCGGTAGTGGGGCTCTCTTGCCGTTTTCCGGGAGCTCGTAACGTGGAAGAATATTGGAAGTTGTTAGCGGAGGGCCGTTCAGCCATTGGTGCTGTACCCAAGGAACGCTGGGGTTATGAAAATCCCTATCACGCAGGACTTCTGGACGATATTACTGCGTTTGATCCTTCTTACTTCCTGATTGCAAAAGAAGATGCGAAGGCGATGGACCCGCAAGCGTTATTGGTATTGGAGGAAAGTCTTCACCTTTGGCATCAGGCTGGATATACACCGAAGGACATCAAGGGAAAATCGGTAGGCGTCTACATCGGGGCAAGAAGTAATCATCGCCCAAGCGAAGATCGTCTGCATCAAACACAAAACCCGATTATGACCGTGGGACAAAACTATTTGGCTACGAATATTTCCCAATACTTCGACCTTAGAGGTCCCAGTATGGTCATCGATACGGCATGCTCTTCAGCGCTGGTCGGGATGAATATGGCGATACATTCCCTTCGAAGTGGAGAGATTAAGGCTGCTATCGTCGGCGGGGTGAACGTATTAAACGGTGATGAAGCGCATCGGATGTTCCACCAAAGAGGAATTTTAAGCGAGGAGCCAGCCTTCCATATTTTTGATAGACGTGCGGGCGGACTCGTTTTGGGAGAAGGCGTAGGAATGGTTCTATTGAAGACCGTGGAGCAAGCACTAGCTGATGGGGATGAAATACATGCCATCATCAAGGGAGTAGCGGTCAACAATGATGGACGAACAGCAGGTCCTGCTACCCCGAATTTGCAAGCCCAAAAAGAGGTGATGCAGTCGGCACTGGCTAAAGCTGGCGTGAAGCCGGAACAAATCAGTTATATCGAAGCGAATGGATCAGGTTCAGAGGTTACCGATTTACTTGAACTTAAAGCCATTCAGTCTGTCTATCGCTCATCTCATACGGAGGCTTGCGGATTAGGATCGATCAAGCCAAATATCGGTCATCCATTATGTGCAGAAGGGATTGCCAGCTTGATAAAAGTCGTGCTGATGCTCAAACACCAACAATTGGTTCCGTTCCTGTCAGGGCAAGAGCCGATGACCCATTTCCCTATGGAGTCAACGCCGTTTTATTTTCAGCGACAGCTTTCTGAATGGAACGATTCACCCAGAATAGCTGCGATTAATTGTTTTGCAGATGGGGGAACCAACGCCAACGTCGTTTTACAGTCCTGGGAGGAGGCAGTCTCACGTCCGAACAAACGACATTCGATTGCACCTCCGACGTTAAACCGATTTGACGTCTACCGTGAAGAGAAACCCAACCATACGATCAGTATTTGGAAGCGACAAATAGTGGAGGGATAAACGTGCATGATCAGTTTCTCATAACGATCAACCATCCAATCCTCAAAAATCATAAAGTGCACGGTCAGGAACTGTTGCCCGGATTAGCCCATATTGATCTGTTGTATCAAATGTTTCGAGAAAATGGTCATGATTACCGCGAGCTTGAGCTTCGTAATCTAACGATCTATCATCCGATCATGGTGGGACAAAATTATGATGTCATGCTGAGCATTCAGTGCACGCAAGGCAAAGCAGGACAGTGGCAGATTCGGATGGAAGGTCGAACACAGCGCAACGGCATTTTAGACTCGGAGAAAAAACTGTATGTCACTGCTGAAATGCATCACCATGCTTCCGCGCCGTTCGATGAAACGCTGGATCTTCCCATGCTAGAGCAAGAGGCAAACAAAAAGATCAATCTGCATGATGTATATGAGCAATGCCGTCGTCAGGAATTGGTCCATACAGGTTTTATGAAGGCAGAAGGAACGATTTACGAAACAGATTCTACGGCGATAATGGATATTTCACTCGGTAAACATGCCCTTCCCAGTGCGGAAGGGTTCATGTTTCACCCGACCTTGATCGACGGGGCTGCGATCGGTTCGATGGTATTGTTCACTTCGATAGTCCAAGAAGAGCAACGACTATTTTTGCCGCTTTTTTATGAATCTTTTCGCGCCACAGCTCTATTACAGCAGCATTGCTTTGTCAGCGTCCAAACCTCATCCATCCAACGAAAAAATGAACTGATGTATATGACGATGGAGTTCTTTGATCGTTCAGGCAAAAAAATTGCGCATTTGCAAAATTTTGCGGGCAAGTTAGTTCGTGATCCTGGTCTGATCCAACCATCAAAGCAAACCGTATCTCTGTCAAAGGAATCGAGTAAAGCACAAGCTTTTTTACAACAACTGCTGGCAGATCGATTACAAGTTCCAGCCGCGTTGATCGATACGCAGATTGGTTACTATGAAATGGGGCTGAATTCACCGGGCTTGTTGGAAGTGGTGAAGGCTGTCGAAGCGAAAGTAGGAGCGCCGCTGTCTCCTACTTTATTGTTTGAGTATACGAATATCGCTGAGTTGGCCGCCTATTTGACCGAGAATCATGCATCCGTATTCAGCGGGCTTGATTTGATGCATCAGGATGGTGGACAAGAATGGCCGCAACCTGCGAGGGTTGTAGATTCATCAGCAAACGCTAAGAGTCATGCAGCGGTCACTGATGAAGAAATTGCGATCATCGGGATGGCAGGGCGTTATCCAGAGGCAAGAAATCTCCAAGAATTTTGGATAAATCTAAAAGAAGGCAAAGACTGCATCAAAGAAGTCCCGAAATCTCGCTGGGATTGGCAGCAGTTTGGAGAACTCAAATCCCCATCTGGAAAGCAGTTGTCCAAATGGGGAGGGTTTATAGAAGACCCGGATTGCTTTGATTCTCCCTTTTTCAGAATATCGCCGCGGGAAGCGGAGACAATGGACCCCCAGGAGCGTTTGTTTTTGGAAACATGCTGGGAAGCGATGGAGGATGCAGGCTATACGCCAAAGACGATTGTTCCGCCTCGTGGGAGCAGTAACAGGCGGCAGGTTGGTGTCTTTGTTGGCGTGATGCACAAGGATTATTCCCTCATCGGAGCAGAAGCGATGTCCCAAGGCGAAATGTTCCCGTTATCCTTGAACTATGCACCGATTGCCAATCGCGTTTCTTATTTCTGCAATTTTCATGGTCCGAGCATGGCGATTGACACCGTATGCTCATCGTCGCTGACAGCTGTTCATTTGGCGCTGGAAAGCATCAAGCGCGGAGAATGTGAGGTAGCATTGGCGGGGGGCGTCAATTTATCCTTACATCCTGGAAAGTACTTGTCCTACGGCATGATGGATATGCATTCGAGTGATGGCTATTGTCATACTTTTGGCAAGGATGGCGATGGGTATGTTTCTGGAGAAGGTGTCGGTACGGTCGTATTAAAGCCATTGCGAAAAGCGATAGAGGATGGCGATCATATTTATGCCGTGGTAAAAGGAAGCAGTGTGAACCACGTCGGATCGGTGAGCGGGCCATCCGTGCCAAGCCCTGTTGCGCAGGCAGAAGTGATTACGGCCTGCCTGGAAAAGAGCGGTGTGGACGCGAGAACGATCAGTTATGTGGAAGCGCACGGGACCGGAACCTCTTTAGGCGATCCGATTGAAATTCAAGGATTGGTGAAAGCGTTTCGTCAATATACAGAAGATCAGCAATTTTGTTCAATAGGCTCGGTGAAGTCAAATATCGGACATGCAGAATCTGCGGCGGGTATCAGCGGTCTGCAAAAAGCTGTTCTTCAGCTTCACCATAAAACGCTTGTTGCTTCCTTACATGCCAAGGAAGTAAATCCGTTTATTGATTTTGGGCAATCTCCTTTTTATGTACAGCAGCGGACAGAAGAATGGAAATCGATGATCATGAAAAGCGGTCAAGAAGTCACCGTTCCGAGACGGGCAGGGGTAAGTTCGTTTGGAGCTTCGGGGTCGAATGCCCATATTATTTTGGAAGAATACATCCCAGCTGAAACAAAGCGGAAAGCACAAGGAATTGGCCATAATAATAACCCAGTGTTGATTCCACTATCTGCCAAGAATAAGGAACGATTGCAGGTTTATGCGCAAAAAGTAGCGGACTTTCTAAAAGGGGTATCATCTGACAATCACCTTCAAGAAATGCTGGAGAAAAAGCTCTGCAAGATTTTATCCAGTATTATTCATGTGGAAGAAAACAGCATTGAGATCGAACAAGAATGGCATGAATACGGAGTAGACCTCGTTCAACTCACACAGCTCAAGCAAAAACTGCAAGAGGAGCTACCCATTCAGCTAGATATCAAGGAGTTTGATCAAAGCAGTTCCATTGCTTCCGTCATCGCTTCTCTCATGGCTAACCATCGAGACGAGATAGAGGGAGAAGTGCAGACTTTTGCTGATCGAGAAACGCAAATCGATCTTGAAAATGTGGCGTATACCCTGCAAGTTGGACGAGAAGCGATGAAAGAACGAGTAGCCTTTGTCGTCGAGGCTATACCCGAGCTGATCGGAAAATTGGAAGCTTATTCGAGAGGCGAGAATACGATCGATCATTGTTGGGAAGGAAGCTTGAAGCCAAACAACGACCAAGATCCTCAACAGCTTATTCAGAGCTGGATTGCTGAAGGCAACATCAGAAAAATAGCTGAATGTTGGGTGACAGGCTATGAAATGGAGTGGGAACAGCTTTACCTGAATAACAAACCGAGACGTGTTCCCTTGCCGACGTACCCATTTGCGAAGAACCGTTATTGGATTCCAAAAAGCAAAAGTAAAACGGTAAGCGGCAAGACAGCAGCTTCACTCACGGGAGAAGCTGCCATTCATCCACTGTTGCAGCGAAATACTTCTGATTTTTCCGAACAGAGGTTTAGTTCCACGTTTACAGGTCAGGAGTTTTTCTTAACGGACCATGTCGTGAAGAAGCAGAGAATCTTGCCGGGAGTTGCCTATCTGGAAATGGCGAGAGCAGCAGCAGAGCTAGCAACGGCTTCCTTGACAGAAGAACCAGCCAAGATTGAACTCAAAAACGTGGTTTGGACACGGCCAATTGTTGTGGGGGACCAGCCTGCACAGATACATATCGGTCTTGTTCCCGAAGAGAATGGTGAGATTACTTTTGAAATCTACAGCAAGTTGGAGGCTATGGATGCAGAACCTGTTGTACACAGTCAAGGCAGCGTCATGTTTCATTCTGTTGCTGAGAAACATGCCCTGAATCTGCCATCCTTACAAGCAGAGTGCGGTCTACGAGCGTTTTCATCCGAACAGTGCTACAGCATTTTTCATGCAATAGGAATGGAGTATGGGTCGGCTCATCAAGGAATTGACACCTTGTATGTAGGGGAGGGTCAAGTTTTAGCCAAGCTGTCCTTGCCAGCCTCGGTCTCCGAAATGGAGAACCCGTTTGTCCTGCATCCAAGCTTAATGGATTCAGCTTTGCAGGCATCGATCGGGCTCATGATGGTTGAAGAAGAGAACCCAACAGCGGATGGTCATTCGAGCCGCAAGCCGTCCTTGCCTTTTGCCATGGAGAAAGTTGAAATTCACAACAAGTGTACTGCCTCTATGTGGGCGTACGTTCGTTACAGTGACAACAGCAGCGCAGATGACAAGGTACAGAAGCTGGATATTGATGTATGCGATGACCAAGGAAGCGTTTGTGTACGAATAAAGGGATATTCCATGCGAGTGCTCGAGGACGGGAAGCAAGCGAGCCATGTTTCTTCAAGCATAGCTTCTTCTGTAACCGCACTGGAGCCTCCTGTGGGGAGTCTCATGCTGTCCGCTGTGTGGGATGTGACTCCAGTTGAGAAGGGGCAGCTTTTCCCTACTGCAGATGAGCAGGTTGTCATTGTGGGAGGAAATGAAGAGAATGTGAGCGCCATTCACCAGTATTATCCACGAGCAAAATTGTTGTCCATTCAGGCTGAGAATACGATTGAGGAAATCGTACACCGACTGGAAGAGCTTGGTTCCATTGATCATCTGGTGTGGATCGCTCCTTTTGATGCGATAGACTCCTTGGCGGATCATCGATTAATTACGGGCCAAGATGAGGGAGTGATTCTATGCTTCCGAACGATTAAAGCCTTGCTTCGCTTGGGATACGGAGGTAAGGAATTGGGGTGGAGTGTCATCACGGTTCAATCCCAGCCTATTCGTCGTACAGATGTTGTGAATCCCTGCCACGCCAGTATTCATGGGTTAATTGGATCGATGGCGAAGGAATATCCAAACTGGAAGATTCGACTTATGGATGTAGAGGCCGAATCTGAATGGCCGTTGGATGATATGTTGAGGCTGCCAAGAGATCGTCAGGGGCGTCCGTGGGTGTATCGTCGTGGTGAATGGTATCGCCAGCAGTTGCTTGCCGTCGATCATCCTCCGATTGATCAGACACGTATGAAGCAGGGTGGCATTTATGTGGTGATTGGCGGTGCTGGTGGCATTGGCGAAGCATGGACCGAATATATGATTCGTACCTATCAAGCCCAGATCATATGGATTGGTCGTCGTCAAAAAAATGAAGAGATTCAAGCGAAGATAGATAGACTTGCCACTTTTGGACCAGCACCAGACTATATAGCAGCGGATGCAACGCAGCAGAAGGCTTTGGAACAAGCTTATGAACAGATCAAGCAAAGGTATACACGGATTGACGGTGTTGTTCATTCTGCCATGGTCTTGGTGGAGGAAAGCTTGGAACATATGCAAGAGGAAGGTTTCCGAGCAGTGCTTTCGTCAAAGGTTGATGTGAGTGTGAACATCGCAATGGTGTTTGAGAAGGAGCCTTTGGATTTTGTCTTATTCTTCTCTTCGCTCATGGCAGTTACGAAAGCTCCGAAGCAAAGCAACTACGCGGCAGGATGTACCTTTAAGGATGCCTATGCTCATCAATTGACCCAAGCATGGCCAAGTACGGTGAAACTGATCAATTGGGGATATTGGAGCAGTGGGCAAGTGGAAGATACTCATCAAGAGATGGTAGAAACCTATCGTCGCTTGGAGCAAATCGGCATCGGCCTTATTCAGCCGCAAGAAGCAATGCAAGCCATAGAGACACTTCTCGCAGGAGCCATGGATCACATTGCTTTCATGAAGATCACGAAGCCAGTTGTCATTGAAGGGATGAAGGTAGAGGAATGGGTGGATGTTCATTCTGCACAGTATCCATCCATGCTACAGTTGTCTGCCCATGAAAATGAAGGGCTTGCTGATGTCGTGGCTGCCTTTATCAAGGAGAGATTGAAGCAGGATTCATCAGCGCGAGTGCGGATTCTCGAACTCGGTGGAGCGGGCACAGAATCTACCAGTTCCTTGCTTTCACAAAAATTACATGCCTATCAATCATTTGTGAGCTTCCACGTTTTTGATCCAGAAGCGGCGTTAGGTGAACAAGGAAGGAATGCTGGTGAATACGACCTGATTATCACAGCAGATAGCCTACACACAGCTCAACAAATCCGCCAAACCCTGCGTACCTGCAAGAATCTCTTAAAAAGGAATGGTCTGCTTCTAGTAAAACAGATGACTGATCAAAACGTACGTAAAGATCTCGTAGCAGTTCTTTCACTACCTCTGGAAGGTTGGCAGAAAGCATTGAGAGATGAGGGCTACCGAGTCGTTTCCTATCCTCAGATGATGATTGCAGAGAGTGACGGCGTTGTCCGAAAGTCCAAACAACAGCAGAAATTAATGAAGACATCTGACTCAACTCTAGCCATTCCTTCTCATTCAGACAGAGGAACAAGCACAGAGGATATGCTTCGTGAGAAAAGCACAGCCTATTTCAAGCAATTGGTCGGAGAGACACTGAAAATTCCATTTGACCAGATCGACTCTTCTGCCGCTCTGGAGGAGTATGGCATTGATTCGATTATGATTGTGCAAATGACGAATGTCCTACGGAAAAAATTAAAGCAGATCAGCACGACCCTCTTTTTTGAATATCAAACGATCGATGCGCTGGTCGAACATTTCATGACAACACAACCGGATGAATTATTAGCATTAGTCGGAATTGACGAACAGCAGTCTATTCAAAAGCAAATAACCAACGCAGTAGCTTCTGCCAAGCCAACCAGAGAGCAAGCTGGCTCGGCAGTTCGAAAGGCAAAGTCCCGCCGTTTCCTGCAAGTTCTTGATACGGAAGCGGAAAAAACAGCAGCGCCGTCCAGACAGGATGTGGCAATCATTGGTCTTTCAGGTCGTTATCCGCAAGCGGGGGATGTCTGGGAGTTTTGGACTCGCCTGAAAGAAGGGAAGAATTGCATTAAGGAGGTACCGCAGGATCGTTGGAATTGGCAAGAATATTTCAGCGAAGAAAAAGGAAAAAGAGGATACATGTACACCAAATGGGGCGGTTTCATCGAGGATATGGATAAATTCGACCCGCTCTTTTTCCAAATCTCGCCTAACGAAGCAGAGCAGATGGACCCACAAGAGCGCTTATTTTTACAAACGGCTTACGCTAGCATGGAAGATGCGGGCTACACGCCTGCCACGTTAGGAGAAAGCAGAAAAATTGGTGTGTTTGTGGGTGTCATGAATGGAAATTACCCGGCAGGAACGAGCTACTGGTCGATAGCGAATCGCCTTTCCTATTTGTTCAATTTCCAAGGACCAAGTCTAGCAGTGGATACGGCGTGCTCCTCTTCTTTGACCGCGATTCATTTAGCCTTGGAAAGTCTGTATAGCGGTACAAGTGAATGTGCCATTGCTGGCGGGGTCAATTTAATTGTCGATCCGTTCCACTATATTCGACTGTCTGGAGCGACGATGCTATCTGCTGGTGACTGCTGCAAGTCATTTGGCGACCAAGCGGACGGCTTTGTAGATGGAGAAGGTGTGGGAGCTATCGTATTGAAGCCTCTGCAAAAGGCGATTGCAGATGGAGACCATATATACGGTGTGATCAAGGGAAGCATGCTCAATGCAGGCGGCAAAACAAATGGATATACCGTTCCCAACCCCATCGCGCAGTCGCAGGTCATCCACGAGGCATTGCAGCGGGCAGGAGTGGATGCTCGTGCCGTCAGTTACATCGAAGCGCACGGTACAGGTACCGCTTTGGGTGATCCAATCGAGATTGCGGGACTGACTCGCGCATTTGGACAATACACGAAAGACAAACAATTCTGCGCCATCGGCTCGGCGAAGTCAAACATTGGACATACGGAGAGCGCGGCAGGAATTGCAGGATTGACCAAAATATTGCTTCAAATGAAGTATGGTCAAATCGCACCATCCTTGCACGCTGAGGTCAAGAATCCAAACATTGATTTCAGGGATACACCATTTGCGGTTCAGCAAAAGCTGACAGAGTGGCAAAGACCAGTCATTGAAATCAACGGAGTAACCAAGGAGTATCCGAGAATCGCTGGGCTATCATCATTTGGGGCGGGAGGAGCCAATGTCCATATCGTCATCGAAGAGTATCGCGAAAAAGATAGACAGCCCGATCGTAACATTCAGCCAGAGCATCCAAAAGTGATTGTGCTCTCAGCAAAGAACGAAGAGCGCCTATTTGCTCAAGTGAATCGATTGTTGAAAGCGGTCAAAGAAGAATCATTCACGGATGCCGATTTGGCTGATATCGCATATACGCTTCAAGTGGGGCGAGAAGCGCTGGAGGAACGCTTGGCTGTTATCGTCAGATCAGTGGATGAGCTTGCGGAAAAACTAACGCATTTTGCAGAAGGTGCAGAGAACATTGCCGAGCTGTATCGTGGGCGGGCGAAACGCAATCATGACACGGTAGCTCTTTTTGCTGATGAAGATATGAAACAAACAGTAGAGACATGGATGGCCAAGGGGAAATTCGCAAAACTGATGAACCTTTGGGTCAAGGGTGTCTCTTTTGATTGGAACAAGCTTTATAGCGAAGATAAGCCACGCCGCGTCAGCCTGCCTACTTATCCTTTTGCCAGGGAGAGGTACTGGATAGATGTTCAAAAGCCAATGGCAACAGGGAGGACTGGGGCTTCTTCCGTTAGCGGGGATATCCTCCATCCATTGCTTCACAAGAACACTTCTGACCTCTATGAGCTGAGATACACCTCGAATTTTACAGGGCAGGAGCCGTTCATGGCTCACCATCTTGGAAGCGGGCAGCGCTTCTTTCCACTCACTGCTTATCTGGAAATGGCACGGGTGGCAGTGAAACAGGCAGCAGGAGATAGAGCGGGGACTTTATCTGGAATCCGAATGTCTCATGTTGTCACAGATGATCCGCTATTGGTGGGCGACGATCTGGTTCAGGTACACGTAGGTATCTATCCAGAGGATACAGGAGAGCTTGCTTATAAAATCTACACCGAGTCGAATGAAGATGATACCAGGTCAGTGATACACAGCCATGGTATGGTCGAATTCACTTCGTTCGTTGAAGTACCAACGTTGGATCTACCTGCCTTGCAAGCTGAGAGCAGTGAGATCCTTACTGCCCGACAATGCTACGAACTGTTAAAAGAACATGGAATGGCGGATCATTCGAAATTTCAAGGGATGGACCAAGTATACAGGGCGCAGGGACATGTTCTGGTAAAACTCTCCTTGCCTTCGATTACCTTGGAGACAGCCGAACAACTCGTTTTCCATCCTAGCCTGCTGGAGTCTCTGTTGCAGTCATCTCGTTATCTCATCGCGGAGGCTACATCATCTGACAGCATTCGCTCCATCCAACTAGATGGTACTTTTACCCTTGAAGAGCTGGAGATTTACGAGAATCATCCTGCTGTGAAGTATGCTCTCATTCGATTCAGTGATAATGTCCAAGCGGAGAATGAGACCGCGACACTCGATATCGAACTATGCGATGAGGCAGGCAGAATTGGCGTAAGGATGAGAGGCTTTTCAATGGGGAGTGAAAAACGGGATACGACGGTTGGAACCACGATGCTCACTCCAGTATGGAATGCCGTGTCCGTAGAAAAAGGGGAAGTCATTCCAGCAACGAGTGATCAAGTAGTCATCGTTTGCGCCGAAGAAAAGGACAGAAGTCTCCTTCAACGTCATTACCCCCAAGCTTCGGTTATCCAGCTTGAGCCAAGTGATTCGATAGAGGTAATCGCAAGTAAGCTGGAAGAGCAGGGTGTGATCGATCATATCATGTGGGTAGCTCCTGACAG
Organism: Brevibacillus schisleri; assembly: GCF_055685845.1. Taxonomy (NCBI): domain Bacteria; kingdom Bacillati; phylum Bacillota; class Bacilli; order Caryophanales; family Paenibacillaceae; genus Brevibacillus; species Brevibacillus schisleri. The sequence continues at coordinate 4,428,633 of NZ_JBVNDM010000001.1, read as the reverse complement.
TCGTGTGGAATCTGTAAAAGACGAGTCCTTGATGAACGACCAGGAGCGGGGCGTTATTCAAGTTTTCCGCTTGGTCAAGGCTTTGCTTGCGTTGGGGTATCAGACGAGAGACTTGGGCTGGACGATCATTACTGTGCAAGCGCAGGCTATCTACAAACAAGAGCCGGTCCATCCAACACATGCCAGCATCCACGGATTGATCGGATCGATGGCGAAGGAATATCCGAACTGGAAGGTAAGACTCGTCGATTTGGAGGCGCATGCCGAGTGGCCGCTACGTGATATTTTTGCTTTGCCTGCTGATGCACATGGAAACGCTTGGGCATATCGTGAACAGGCGTGGTACCGCCAGCAGCTATTGCCCGTGCAGAGTCCTTCCATTCACCAAACCGTCTACAGACAACATGGCGTCTATGTTGTGATTGGAGGTGCAGGTGGGATTGGACATGCGTGGAGCGAATACATGATCCGCACCTATCAAGCACAAATCATTTGGATCGGTCGTCGTAAAAAAGAGGAGTCGATTCAGAACAAAATCAATCAACTGGCTACTCTAGGGCCGGAACCGCTCTACATCGAAGCCGATGCTACGAATCGTGAGTCGCTGCAGTCTGCTTACGAAGAGATCAAGAAGCAATATGGCAAGATTAACGGCGTGATTCATTCTGCCATTGTTCTCCTTGATAGAAGTCTGGCGAATATGGACGAGACGACCTTCCGAGCCGGACTGGTACCAAAAGTGGAGGTAAGTGTGCGGATGAGCCAAGTGTTTGGCGAGGAAGCATTGGATTTCGTCCTGTTTTTCTCTTCGATTAACTCGTTTACGAAATCGCCTGGACAAAGCAATTACGCCTCAGGCTGCGTCTTTAAAGATGCTTTCGCCCATCAGCTTGCCGAGGAATGGACGTGTGCGGTGAAAGTAATGAACTGGGGATACTGGGGCAGTGTCGGAATCGTTGCGTCCAAGGACTACCAGGCACGAATGGAACAGATCGGCATTGGCTCGATTGAACCTTCAGAAGGGATGGAGGCATTGGAAGTCTTGCTTTCAGGTCCAATGAATCAAGTGGCGCTGATGAAAACGACCAAGCCACTCGTGATGGAAGGAATCAATACAAGCGAATCTGTTGCAATCGTTTCTAACAAAATTTCCTCAAGCATGGCAAGCATTAAAAACAAGGTAAAAAGAAAAGACATACCAAAAGCAGCCTACTTTGCACCAGAAATAGATACAGACAGGAACAGCTTGTTTGATGACGTACAAGCAACGATCATTCAACTCGCCTCTCTCATCCTAAAAGTAGAGAGCGAAGATATCGATACGGATATTGAACTAAAGGAGTACGGATTCGACCCAGTCAAGCTCACCGAGTTTTCTGCCAAAATCAATCAGAAGTACAAGCTAGAACTGACACCTGCTGTGATGATGGACTACCCAACGCTTAAGCACATCACGGAATTTCTAGTCAATACCACCCTGAAATCTCAAACAGACAGAGAACAGGACAAACCGGTTCTATACGTGTAAGTCGAAGGAGTGCCTAGAATGAACAAAATGGACGAGCTTCTCTTAAAGTTACTGTGGGGTCAAATGCAGTCGCTTGGCTGCTTTACGGAAAAGAATCAAGCGCTCAGCGATCTCAAAAGAAAAAGCGGTCTGCTTGACTTATATGACATGTGGCTCGAAGAAACGGCTTCTGTTTTGGCACGGAATGATTATCTCGTTTACGATAGTGCTACGTCTACCGTGATCGATCCGGCTCCCATTTCCAGTACGGCTGTCTGGCAGGAATGGGAGCAAGAAAAAGAAGTCTGGCTAAAAAATCCGGATACGAACTCGCAAGTCAAGCTGGTAGAGGCAACCTTGCGTGCTTTACCGCAAATTCTCACTGGAAAAGTTCGTGCCACAGAGGTCATCTTTCCCCATTCATCGATGGAATTAGTCGAGAAGGTATACAAAAATAACACCGTTTCGGACTACTTCAATGAAGTACTTGCGGATACAGTGGTTGCTTTTGTAGAGGAACGGCTGAGCCAAGATTCTGCTGCCCGAATTCGCATTCTCGAGATTGGCGCAGGTACGGGAGGAACGAGTGCCGTCGTTTTCCAAAAACTAAAGGCGTATGAAGCGCATATCCAGGAATATTGCTACACAGACCTCTCTAAAGCCTTTTTCATGCATGCAGAAAAAGAGTATAGCCCAAGCAATCCTTATTTGACCTATCAGATTTTTAACGTAGAAGAGCCGGTGATGGGACAAGGAATTGATTTGGGCGGATATGATGCTGTCATTGCAGCAAATGTCTTGCACGCCACCAAAAATATTCGACAAACCGTGCGTAACGCGAAAGCCGTTCTAAAGAAGAACGGCTTGCTTTTGCTAAATGAAATGAGTAAAAACTCCATCTTCCTCCATCTTACCTTTGGTTTGCTGGAGGGATGGTGGCTGTACGAAGACCCAGAGCTGCGCCTTTCAGGCTGCCCTGGGTTATCTTCGGCAACGTGGCAGAGAGTATTGGAGGAAGAAGGATTTCAGTCAGTCTTTTTCCCAACAGAAGAGGCGCACGCGATGGGGCAGCAGATTATTGTGACAGAAAGCGACGGCGTGATCCGTCAGCAGCAAATAAAACAACCGCCTAAACCGAAGACGAGCGTAAATACGGAACAACCAAAAGCAAAGAGGCTGAACACACCTTCCGCTCCTAACGGAAAGGCAATCGAGGATGTCCTACGAGAAAAAAGTACGGAATACATCAAACAGCAGGTCGCTGAAACACTGAAAATGCCGAGTAACAAGATGGATGCTTCCGAGCCTTTAGAGGCATATGGTATGGATTCCATTTTATCTGTACAACTGATCAATCAATTTCGGAAAATTTTCGGTGAAACCATCAGCGGTACTTTGTTTTTTGAATATCAGACGGTAGATGATTTAGTCGAGCATTTACTAGAGACACAAAGAGAAGCGCTGATTTTGCTCACAGGATTGGATGATCACAGGCAGACGCAGGAGCCAAATCGAACAGAAGATCATGTTGAGTTTGCCCCATTGACGAAAGTTGAAGGGAAACGAGACACAAGAAAACCGAGAGCATTTGCGTCATCTACCCATTCGCAAAGGACGACGACCAGACCTGCATCCTCCGGTAAAATAGCGATTATTGGCATGAGTGGGCGTTTTGCTCAAGCGAACAACTTGGACGAGTTTTGGGAGAACTTACTGCATGCGAAAAAGTCTATCTCTGAAATTCCAGAAAAGCGTTGGGATTGGACAGCGTATTATCATCCAAATCGAGAGGAAGCCATTTCTCAAGGAAAAAGCTATAGCAAATGGGGTGCCTTCTTAGAGGAATTTGATCAGTTTGATCCGTTATTCTTTCAGATGACTCCGCGAGAAGCAGAAAACATTGACCCTCAAGAGCGCCTATATTTAGAAGAGTGCTGGAAGGCGTTAGAAGATGCAGGCTATGCTTCGTCCAAGATGTCTGCGGAGCTCCGTAAGCGAACTGGGGTTTTTGGTGGCATTACGAAACAAGGCTTTCATCTGTACAGTACGGAAACCACTCATCATTTTCCGACAACCTCGTATTCATCGATGGTCAATCGGGTTTCGTACTATCTAAACTTACAGGGTCCAAGTATGCCGATCGATACGATGTGTTCCTCTGCTTTTGTAGCGATTCATGAAGCATGCGAATACATCCGAAACGGGAAGGGAAGCATGGCGATTGCTGGTGGAGTGAATTTGTACACACATCCGCTTACCTACTTCGGTCTGACTGTGGGGCAGCTCATCTCGCATACTTCTGACAGTGCTGCCTTTGGGAACGGCGGAATTGGTTTTGTGCCAGGTGAGGGAGTAGGGGCAGTTGTTCTCAAGGATTACGATCAGGCTGTACAGGATCGGGATCATATTTATGCCGTGATACGCGGAACCGCTGTCAACCATAAGGGTAAAGCCAATAGCTACATGACACCAAGCCCCCTCCCCATTGCAGATGTGATGGAAGAAGCGTTGAAAGAAAGCGGACTGGACCCTCGATCTATTAGTTACCTGGAAGCTTCTGCCTATGGATCAGACATCGTTGATGCCGTCGAGATGACAGCGGTGACGAAAGCTTTTCACAACCGTCAAGGAGCAGAAGGGGACTATCGACTCGGTTCGGTCAAACCGAATATCGGGCATTGTGAATCGGCTTCTGGCATGTCGCAGCTAATGAAAGTAATTTTGTCATTACAGCATCAGACGCTAGTTCCAACCCTGATTCCTGACGAACTGAATCCGAATATTCCATTCGATCAACTTCCCTTTCAATTGCAGCGAGAGGTATCGGAATGGAAGCAGGTCACAGTAGATGGGCAGACAGTCCCCCGCCGAGCGGGCATTACCAGCTTTGGCGGCGGTGGAGTGAATGCCCATCTTATCGTGGAGGAATACAACCACAATCCATCATCGAGGAGAGTAAACGATTCAGAACCAGAGCTGTTTGTCTTTTCGGCGAAGAATAAAGAAAGATTGCAAGTATACATTCATCGCTGGATTGGTTATTTGCATAAGAACCAGCAGTTGGATATAGCGAATACGGCCTACACTCTGCAAATCGGAAGAGAAGAAATGCCTTGCCGTTTGGCCGTCATCACCAATAATCAGACAGAGCTTTTAGAGCAACTGGAACGCTGGTTGGAACATCAAGAAGAGACGGAACATTGCTTTTTTGGCGATCTCAAGGAAACCAAAGAAATGATCCCAGACCGAGTTGCTCAGGCAGTCAAACCGAGAGATATAAGGGAATTGGCAAAATTGTGGGTTCTAGGCAATCCTATCCCTTGGCAGAAGCTGCATGAAGGGAAGGAGTTATCCAGAGTAGCTAAGCTCCCAACCTATCCATTTAAGAGGAGAACGTGCTGGATAGAACGCAATCAAACGAATCGCACTAGGAGGGAGACGAGCATGAGATCCGCTCATCCAGAATTCGAAAACAAAGCCGTTGAAATTTACACATATAGCGCCAATAGCAGCGAAGCGGAGTTTTCGGAGGATTACTTGACCGTATGTCCATTTGACAAGAAGATTCCAGGCTTTTCAATGAGCCGTGTCATTTTGAACCCGGAAAAATATCCGTTGGAAAGAGAAATGGTAAGAGAGAAGCAAGTAGAGATGCGCCAGGTGCTTTTTTGCAAAGAGAACTTCTCTCGTGTGCAAAAAGTGTTGGACTTCGGATGCGGTCACGGGACAGATGTGATTCAAATAGCAGAGCTCTATCCGCATATAAAAACGCATGGATTTACGATTACGAAGGCGCAAGCTGAGCTAGGCAATCAACGAATCGCGCAGAAAAATCTAGGGGCTCGGGCGAAAATTTTCAATAAAGACAGCTCTAAGGATGCCTTTCCCGACCTCTACGATATTATCGTCGGGATTGAAGTGAGCTTCCATATTCGAAATAAACACGGACTATTTCAAAATATCTCCTCTTCTTTGAACGAAGAAGGAACCGTTCTGTTGATCGATTACATAGCCAATACGCGAGGACCAATCGTAGACCAGAACGTCGAAGTCAGCATTCCCACCGTACAAGAATGGATTGAGCTTTTAGCGGAGCATCAGTTCGTGATTGATGAAATCATTGACGTATCGCCGCAGATTGCTAACGCCTTGCATGATCCCGATGTGGAACAGTACATCAAGCATTTGCCTAAAGCTGTACAAGATTTGTATATCAACACGGTGAATCAATCCATCTCTCTCGAACGAGGGTGGATCAGCTATTGCTTGTTTAAGCTGAAAAAGGCTCCGCATCTTACGTACACGAAGCGTTGTGAATGGAATGCCAGCAAAATATCGAAGAAAAGACCTTATCCAGAAGCGTTAGCGGAAATGATAAACAGCGGTTATATTCCGTATCCGAAACAGCAAACGAGAACTCTGCCGAATCCAAATCAGCATGACCACAGCTCTCATTGGAAGCGGGAAACCATCAAAGAATCCTTGATTGAGGCTTTTGCTACCGTTTTAGGTCTTCAACCAGAAGAACTGGAAGAAGTAGAGACCTTAAAGGATATGGGGATTGGCTCTCTTAACGCCGTTGCCTTATCCGAAATGATTAACAGCAAATTTAATTTGAAGCTACCGACCAGCGTTGTGTTTGAACATAATACGCTAGATGCATTGGCGAGCTATATTGCTAGCCATTTGCAGCAAGACGAGCCTAGCCAGCTCCATTCAAATAAACCATACGTGTCGGTTGCCCATAATCAACCAATTTCATCTGAATATTCTGAACAAGAACGCAATTTTTCGTCAGATCAGTCCATTCCAGACCAGACAAAAATCAAAGCGAGCCTGATGGAGGTCTTTTCTACCGTTTTAGGCTTAAGACAAGAAGAGCTGGACGAAGTGGAAACCCTAAAGGACTTGGGCATTGGATCGCTCAATGCCGTTCAACTATCCGAAGCGATCAATAGCAAGTTTCATTTAAAACTACCAACGAGCGTCGTGTTTGAGCATAATTCGTTAGAAGCTTTGGCGAGCTACATCGCGACTCAGCTACCAGAGCGACAACCAGCGCAGGCTGAAGTGTTTGATAGAAATCAAGGAAATCTGGAAGCGAAGCCAACGTATACAGAGAGAGTCCCATCGCGAAATATTGCCTACGATCCACCTAGAGCAGCCTCCGATGATATCGCGATCATTGGGATTTCCTGCCGTACAGCAGGTGCTCGGGGGCAAGATGAATTCTGGGAGCTCGTTAGTGAGGGCCGGGATTGCATCAAAGAAGTGACCAATCCAGAGTGGCGTGCCTTTTTCAAAGAAAATGCACTCGTCGATGTGCCGATCAAATACGGGGCGATGGAGGATATTGAATATTTTGATCCAGCGTTTTTCAAAATTTCTCCGACCGAAGCCCAATCGATGGATGTCACGCAGCGCATCCTTTTACAAGAGAGCTATAAAGCATTAGAGGACGCAGGTTACACCCCGTCCATGCTGAGGGGAGAACCTGTTGGAACGATTATTGGTGCTATGGCGGGAATGACGGTAGAACAAGATTTCTCTCATTTTGGCATGCTCGGATCGGATACGAGTATACTCGCCTCGCGAATCGCTTATTTCCTTGACCTAAAAGGACCAGCTTTAGCTGTGAACACAGCTTGCTCATCCTCATTGGTGGCGATCGATATTGCTTGCCAAAAGCTGAAGACGGAAGAGGTCAATCTTGCTATCGCAGGAGGAATTACGATTTATTCCCATCCTGCTCCGTTTATCTCGATGAGTAACGCAAGGATGCTATCTCCTACAGGGGAGTGCCGCCCGTTTGATAATGGTGCGAATGGCATTGTCGTTGGGGATGGGGTTGGTGTTGTGATTTTAAAAAGATTGCAAGATGCATTACGGGATAACGACAGCATCTATGGTGTCATCCGTGGCAGTGGAACCAATCAGGATGGACGGACATTGGGCATTACCGTGCCTAGCTTCCAAGCGCAAAGCGACCTGCAAAAATCCATTTACGCGAAAAAACAGATTGAAGTGGAAGACATTCAATATATCGAGGCGCACGGAACCGCGACAAAATTAGGGGACCCTGTAGAGATTCATGCGCTGAGTGAATCATTCCGCCAATTCACGCCGAAGAAACGATTCTGCGCAATTGGTTCTTTGAAAGCTAATATCGGGCATACCACAGCGGCGGCTGGGGTGTTGAGTGTCATCAAGGTTTTACTCAGCATGAAAAACAGGAAGATGGCTCCTTCGATTCATTTTGTCAAAGAGAATGAACACATTGATTTCGAAAACAGCCCTGTTTATGTAAATACCAAGCTGCAAGACTGGCAGACCAATTCCAAAGGCTCTCGATTGGCTGCAGTCAGCTCTTTTGGATTCAGCGGCACCAATGCCCATCTAGTGATCGAAGAGTTTGATAGAGCAAAGGTAAAATTCTCTACTCCTACTGAGGGTCAAGAGATTGCGACGGGAGTCTTCGTGCTGTCAGCTGAATCACGTGAGCAACTAGTAGCCTATGCCAAGCAAACCAAGGCATTTGTAGAGAATCATCCGGATGTGAACCTGGCAGATTTTCTTTTTACCTTTCAGACTGCAAGAGAACCCATGTCTCATCGTGTAGCAATCTTGGTCCACAGTAAAGAACACCTCATTGCGCAGTTAGAGCAATTCATACAAGGGACTGGGGAAAAAACGGCTGATCTGTTTATCGGAGAAAGAAACAAAACGGGCGGCATCAAGATCGGTGATACAGAAGAGGGAAGGGATTTTATCTGCAATCTCGCTCTGAACAAAAAGATCAAAAAACTGGCAGAGCTATGGGTTCATGGGAACGAAATAGAGTGGGAAGCTGTCTATCCAAAAGGAATGGTGAGCCGTCTATCAGGTCTGCCAAGCTACCCATTTGCCAAGGAGCGATACCGTTTACCTAAAGTTGTCGTACGCAACCAAACCCATCAAGAAGCCGCCGCCACCACGGAACTGACAGAAGATAAACAGGGGACTAGAGCAGCAGATATAGCCCAACCAACGGAGGTAACTCGTGTTCAGACTGACGAAGACGACACACCACGTAACGAACTCGTGAGAAAAATTGCTGCAGCTTGGGAAGAGGTACTTGGCGTGAAGAAGGTTGATATCCATAAAAACTTCCAAGACCTGGGCGGCGATTCAATCATGGCCACTCAGATTATTTCCAGATTGAAAAATAGCTTCCCGGTTGATTTGAATCTGGACAATCTCTTTTCGGCGCCAACTGTTGCAGGAATGGCAGAGCTAATTGAAGAGGAACTGATTGCTGTTATTGATGAACTTCCAGAAGAGGCGATTTTGGAGCTAATAAGTTGATGAATTCAACATGTGGGAAGGAGCAATCCGATGATCAACGAAAAAGAATCAGCGAAATCAAGAGATGAGATACTTGCCGAGAGCAGATCGAAGCTTTCTGAGAAGAAACTGGCCTTGCTGGAGAAGCTGAAAGGCTCAAAACTGGAGACGAAAAAGACGGGGATTCCACGGCGTTCAAGAGAGGGCTTCGTGCCCCTCTCTTTTGCCCAGCAAAGACTATGGTTTTTAGACCAGTTGGTACCAAACAGCCCTGCTTATAACGTGGTGGCCGCCTTCCATCTATCGGGTGAGCTTCACACAAACATCATGGAGCGGTGCGTGAATGAGATCGTGAAGCGCCATGAAGCCCTGCGAACCACCTTTCAAGTCGCAAACGGAGAGCCGTATCAGCTAATTGCTCCTGCCTTGCAAATTCCTTTTCCCATCGTCGATCTTACAGGACATCCCGAGCTGGAGAGGGAGGATGAGTTTCGCCGACTCGCAAAAGAGGAAAGCTTGTATGTTTTCGATTTAACCAAGGGACCCCTGTTGCGTGTTACGTTATTCAAACTCGGCGAGGATTTGAATATCCTGCTTTTAAACGTTCACCATATCATCATTGACGGTTGGTCAGTTGGGGTTTTCTTCAGAGAAATGGTTCTGCTTTATCAGGCCTATCTGGCGGGCAAGCCTTCCCCGTTGCCTGAGCTTCCGATCCAGTATGCCGATTTTTCAAGCTGGCAGCGGGAGTGGCTTCAAGGAGAAGTGCTGGAGAAACAGCTATCTTACTGGAGAGACACTCTTGGAAAAGAAAGCAGCGTGTTAGAGCTGCCAGTAGACCGTACACGACCTCCCATCCAAACGTTTCAAGGAGGGAGCCTAAAACTACAAATTCCCTCTTCCCTTTCCCATGCCATAAAAGCGCTGAGCGAGCAGGAAAATGCCACGCTGTATATGGTCATGATCACTGCCTTAAAGATATTGCTGCACCGTTACAGCGGGCAAAATGATATCCGGGTGGGAGTGCCCGTAGCAAACCGTAACCGAGTGGAAATAGAAAATTTGGTCGGCTTTTTTGTAAATACGTTGGTTCTCAAAACGGATGTTTCCGGTAATCAAAGCTTTAGAGAGCTGCTGTCACGTGTGAGAGAAACAGCGAACAGCGCATACAGACATCAGGACGTACCGTTTGAACGATTGGTGGATGAATTGCAGCCTGAGCGTAATATGAGTCAAAATCCACTATTTGAAGTCTGCTTTGTGTTGCAGAACTTTCCTATGCCGAAAAAATCGGACATGTCTGCATTAGGCTTTTCCTTGGTCAAATTTGAAGAGTTCCGTAACAACACATCCAAGTTTGACCTCTGGATTCAAGTAGTCGAAAAAGGGGATATCCTTGACCTCGACGTTGAGTTCAATTCCGATATTTTTAATGAATCGACAATCAGTCGTCTACTGGAAAGCTTTACAATCGTACTGGCAGGTATTGTCGCGAATCCGAACCAGCCGATTGCTGATCTGCCGATTTTGACCGCGGCTGAAGAGCAAAAGCTGTTAGTCGAATGGAACGATACGAAGACGTACTACCCAGAGCAAAATATGTGTCTTCATGAAATAATCGAAGCGCAGGCTGTCAAAACACCAGATGCGCCAGCCGTTATTTTTGAAGAGGAGCAGCTCTCATACTGTGAATTGGATCAACGGGCGAATCAACTGGCGAATTATCTCCGTAAACAGGGTGTACGAACGGAAACGCTTGTGGGTATTTATATGGAGCGCTCCTTGGAGATGGTCATAGGGCTTTTAGGTATCCTCAAAGCAGGAGGAGCCTATGTACCGCTAGATCCGAGCTATCCGCAAGATCGGGTGGCCTTTATGATCACGGATGCGAATCCTGCTTTCCTCTTGACTGCGGAGGGGCTAAAGAACACGCTCCCTGAATACAGTGGACAACTCATTTGCCTCGATTCAGATTGGGAAACAATCAGCATGGAAAGTCGTGTGGCGCCCGCAAGCGGAGTCAACAGCGACAATTTAGCGTACATGATTTACACCTCAGGCTCTACAGGTAAGCCAAAAGGGGCGATGAATGCCCATCGCGGTATCGTCAACCGACTTTTATGGATGCAGGAACAATATGAACTGAATGAAACCGATCGGGTGATGCAAAAGACGCCTTTCAGCTTTGATGTGTCGGTATGGGAATTTTTCTGGCCGTTAATGACGGGCGCCTGCATGGTAGTAGCTCGTCCAGAAGGACACAAGGATACGACCTATCTGGCACGCCTGATCAAAAAAGAGAAAATCACCACCATGCACTTTGTTCCTTCGATGCTTCAAGTATTCCTGGAGGAGACGGAAATTAGTGGCTGCGATACGCTTCGACGCGTCATTTGCAGTGGGGAAGCCTTATCTTATTCAACGCAGGAGCGCTTTTTCGAGTGTCTCGATGCGGAATTGCACAACCTGTATGGTCCTACCGAAGCGGCGATTGATGTCACGTACTGGGCATGTCAAAAAGGAAGCAAGCTTAGATCCGTGCCGATTGGACGTCCTGTGGCAAACACCCAAATCTATCTGTTAGACGAGCACTTAAAGCCTGTGCCCGTAGGTGTCTCTGGTGAGCTGCACATCGGTGGTGTGCAACTGGCTCGCGGATACTATAACCGACCTGAGCTGACAGAAGAGAAATTCATCCCTGATCTGTTCAGCAAAAAAGAAGGGGCACGCCTTTATAAAACAGGGGACCTGGCGCGTTACCTGCCGGATGGAACCATCGAGTATTTAGGCCGAATTGATTTTATGGTCAAACTCAGAGGGTTCCGTATCGAGCTGGGTGAGATTGAAGCTGTATTAGATGAACATCCACGTGTACAAAAATCGGCTGTGATCGTTCATGAATCCGAGCAGAGACCAGGGCATAAACAGTTGGTATCTTATATCGTGCCAGATTCACAGTCCAAGGAAAAACTGAAAAAGGCAACAGAAGAAGCACTTCCTGCGGAACAGGTATCAGAATGGCAGGATGTCTTTGATAAAGCCTATGATGATGAAAATAAATATGAGGCCGATTTCAACATCACCAGCTGGAACAGCAGCTATACAGGTGAACCTCTTTTAGCGGAAGAAATGCGTGAATGGGTCAATTCGACGGTGGATCGTATCCTAGCCCTGCAACCGAAAAAGGTACTCGAAATCGGGTGCGGTACAGGGCTGCTATTATCCCGGGTTGCACCCCATTGTGAACAATATTGGGGAACGGATTTTTCGTCGATGGCGTTGGATTATATTAGTGCGAATCTGATCAACCAACGAGAGGATTTATCCAATGTTACATTGCGTAAGAGCTATGCGGATGATTTTAGTGGGCTAAAGGGACAGAAGTTCGATGTGATCGTGCTCAACTCTGTTGTGCAATATTTCCCGGATGCGGACTACCTGTTGGATGTGCTGAAAAAGGCCATACATGCCATGAATGACAAAGGATCCATTTTTGTCGGTGATGTTCGTAATCTTTCTTTACTGCAAACCTTCCTCACTGAGGTAGAGATGGAAAAGTCACCGGCGACGCTGACCATGGATCAATTGCGGCGCCGCGTGCAGAAACGAATGAGACAAGAGCAGGAGCTGGTTATCGATCCTGCCTTTTTCTATGCGCTTCAAGAGCAGTTGCATCAAATCAGCCATGTAGAAATCAAGCTGAAGCGCGGAAGTCATCATAATGAATTAACACGCTATCGCTATGATGTGGTTCTTCATCTCGGCAAAAAAGTGCAGCCGATTGAGGACTTTTCCTGGCTGGATTGGTATGAAGAGGGACTCCAAAATATAGATGGACTTCGCCAAATCATGACCAAGTATAAACCGCAAATCTTAGCTCTTACAAATATTCCTAATCTCCGGTTGGACAGGGCGAATCGATACCAGTCGTTGCTTGCTGACAAAGATGTAGTCAAAACGGTGGAAGAGCTGAGAGTCGACCAAAACCTTCCAGGCATTGGAATAGACCCTGAGGAGCTTTGGAAGTTGGGTGCTGAGCTTCGATACAGCGTAGATATTGCTTGGATAGGTGATAGAGAGGATGGCAGCTATGAAGCTGTGCTTCGACCTGAGCATCTACTAGAAAAAAGACAGCGTAACACAGTGGTCACCCCGTGGCATCGTCCAGTGAAGAACTACCAGCCGATCGAATCGTATGCGAACGATCCTTTGACAGACAGAGTTGCTCGCCAGTTCATTCCAGAGCTGCGCAGTTATTTACGGGATAAGCTGCCAGATTACATGGTTCCGTCCATCTTTGAGTTTATCAAGGAAATGCCAGTGAACATGAATGGAAAATTGGATCGCAAAGCCCTTCCTACGCCGCTTATGGAAGTGCCAGAGATGGAGGAAGATTTTGTACCACCGACGACGGAGACGGAAAAAATTCTTGCCGATGTTTGGGCTGAAATATTGGGCTTGGACAAGGTTGGCATACATAATAGCTTCTTCGGATTGGGTGGCGACTCCATTCATACCATTCGAGTGGTTGCGAGAGCAAAACAACACGGTTTGGAATTGACTCCACAGCAAATTTTCCAATTCCAGACGATAGCTGAACTGGCAGAGGTTGCAGGTGCAGCTTCCACCCAAAGTGCGAAAGGAACGGCAACAGTAGAGTTACCCACGCTTGATAAACATCAGCTGGATCGGATAAAAGCAGACAACCCATATATGGAGGATGTATATCCGCTAACGATCATGCAAGAGAATATGCTCTATCGATACAAACATCATCCAGAGCCCGGTTTGAATGTGGTTCATCATGCTTTTCGCATCGAGGGTGGTCCTTTCCACGTAGCTGCATTTGAGCAGGCATGGCAGCATCTCATCCAACAATTCCCTGCCTTGCGAACCTCCTTCATCTGGGAAGAGCTGGAGGAACCGATGCAGATCGTGCATGAGAAAGTAGAGATCCACATCAAACAGGAAGATTGGCGCGGTATTCCGGAAGAAAATCAACAGGAACAACTGCAATCCTATATTCAAAAGCTAAGACAACAAGGATTCGAGATGGGCCAAGCACCACATGCGCATTTGGCTCTGCTTCAAGTGGGAGAGGATGTCTACTACTTTATTTATGTCTTCAACCTGATGTTGCAGGACGGCTGGAGTTATACGTTGATCGTGAAGAGACTATTCGAATATTATCAAGCGTTTTCCCAAGGGAAGGCGATTGATATTGAGCCAGTATACCCGTATCGAGACTATGTTGCGCTACAAAAACAGCAGGACTTAACGGATGCCGAGCTGTTTTGGAGGAAAAATCTGAAAGGAATGACCAGCTCCACTCTTGAATGGGCGCAAGCGAGCAGGAAGAATCTTTCTGCCGACGAGCCTCCGTATTCTCAAGAAAGGTTCATCGTATCACCAGAAGTCTCCTCGGCGCTGTTATCCTTGTCCAAGAAGTACCATCTGACGCCATATACATTGGTACAAGGAGCTTGGGCATTGCTGCTCCACCATTACAGCGGCAAGGAAGACGTTGTATTTGGAACGATTTTCTCCGGCCGTAGCATAGCGATGATGGAAGTCGAGCATTCTGTCGGGCTTTTCTTCAATATTCTGCCCATTCGCGTGAGCATTGAGCAAAACATGAGGTTCTTGTCCTGGCTCCAAAACATGCAGTCCAAGGTAGTAGAGACGAGTCAATATGAATACACGCCGCTGAAAAAAATATACGAGTGGTGCGATATTCCACGGGATCGGCTTTTGTTTGACAGCTATCTGGTAAGCGAACAGCTCCCGGATTTTTCCTCCGTGTTTAGAGGATTTAATGATGTCCTCGGTGCTACCATCTATGATTCGATCGCGCAGACGGAGCATCCATTACGAGTCGAGATCCTTTTCTATGAACAAGTGCTAGTCTTGCATATCAACTACTATCGTCGCTTCTTCAACGATCAGGAAATTAGCAGTATGCTGCAGCACTTGAATGCTCTTTTAGAAGGATTGGTAGCGAACTCAGAGCAAAAGGTAAGCGAGCTAGTCCGTGCGATAACGCATCATCCCCAACACTAAATTTGCGAACAAGAGGAGAGGTTACTATGTGTGGAATTGTGGGATGGCTTGATTGGGATGACGATTTGTCATCCCAGCACGCTATTTTGCAGAAAATGGCTCAAGCGATCCAGCATCGCGGGCCAGACGAAGAGGGGTATTGGTTGTCTCCTCGGGCAGCGATTGCGCATCGACGCCTGATCGTGATCGACCCAGAAGGTGGCAAGCAGCCCATGATCTACCGAGAAGGAGATCAGACATGTGTCTTATCGTTCAATGGCGAAATCTACAATTATTTGGAACTGCGCCGTCAGCTAGAGATGCTTGGACACTCCTTTCAAACCAATTCTGACACGGAAGTATTGCTGCACGCTTTTTTGGAATGGAGAGAGGAATGTGTCCGTCATCTCAATGGAATTTTTGCATTCGCCATTTGGGACGAAAAAAATCATCGCTTGTTTTTAGCACGTGACCACTTGGGTGTAAAACCATTGTTTTATTGTCAACGTGGAAGCTCGTTCTTGTTTGGCTCTGAACTGAAAGCCTTGCTTGCCCATCCAAAAGTGAAGCCTGAAGTTGAAGCAGATGGGTTAGCAGATATTATCGGACTCGGTCCGGCGAGAACGCCAGGATTTGGCATTTTCCGCAATGTAAATGAAGTTCGAGCTGGACATTGTGTAACAGTCACAAAGTATCAAATCAGGACAAGGCCATACTGGAAACTCGAGAGCAAGGTGCATACCGATGATTTGGATACAACGACAGAAAAGATACGCGCCCTGTTACAAGACACGGTAAAGCGTCAGTTAATCTCTGACCTGCCATTGGTTAGTATGCTGTCTGGAGGTTTGGACTCTAGTGGCCTGGTCGCTTTAGCCGCTGAAGAGCTTCGTAAAAAAGGGCAGACGTTGCAAACCTATTCGGTAGATTTTGTTGACAATGATCAGCATTTTGAAGAGGGTCTGCTGCACATTAGCTTGGATGCGCCATGGGCGAAATCAGTCTCAGAGCATGTACAAACGAGACATCAAGAGATTACCTTCAACGCTCAAGATCTGATCACTCATTTTCATATGCCGTTGCGAGCGCGTGATCTCCCGGGATTAGGGGAGACAGATACCTCGCTCTATTTGTTCTGCCGGGAAATGAAGAAAAAAGCGACCGTCTCGCTATCAGGTGAATCGGCAGACGAAGTGTTTAACGGGTACCCTTGGTTTCAGAAGGAGAAATTCTTGAATTCAGGCAAATTCCCTTGGATGGAGCATGACGGGTGGAGTTCCTTTTTAAATGAAGAAGCCATCGAGAAGATTCGCCCACAAGAATATCTTCGCAGGCGGTATGAGGAAGGAATTGCAGAGGTGCACCCTTTGGAAGGGGAGACAGCTCTGGAAGCTCAACAGCGCAAAATGTCGTACCTTTTTATCACACGCTTTCTCCCGCTGCTATTGGATCGCAAGGATCGAATGAGCATGTACACGGGGTTTGAAGTACGTGTTCCCTATTGTGATTACCGCTTGGTTGAATATTTATGGAATGTCCCATGGAAAGTAAAAAATATTGATCAAATCGAAAAAGGCTTGCTTCGTAGAGCATTCAAAGGCTATTTGCCGCAGGAAGTATTGTACCGCAACAAAAGCGCATATCCGATGACCTATCATCCAGAGTATTACCATGCGATTTTGGACCATATGAAGCAAATTATGGCGAATCCCAATTCGCCTCTATTACCCTTGATTAAAAAGTCTGTGATCCAATTTGTACTAGATGGTAAAGCCCCCATGAATCTTGCTCAATCAACCAAACTAATCGAATACCTTGTCCAAATCAATATGTGGTTAGAGGAATACAAGATTTCCATTCGATAGAAGCCCAAGAATCTGCTGATAAAAAGGACAGTCAGGATGTTTTTTAGTTGAAGGGGTGTGAAGGAAATGAATGTCAGTGAAGTAAATCAAAACATGGCAATCCCTCAACGACTGCCTGCAAACGGGAGTGACAGGTTTAATTACATGGTCAGCTATCTTTCCGATTGCCAGCTACAAATGGTGCTGGAAATGGACGGACAGGTGAATCAACAGCGATTGCTTCAAGCGATGGAGGCAAGCACCATTGCGGAACCGATCATTGGTTGCCGTTTTATAAAAGATCCAGTCCGCCCCTATTGGGAGCGACGCAACGATTTGGCGTCAAGCGGTTGGTGTTCCTTGCAACTTCTCAGTGAGTCCGATTCCGAAGAAAAAGCCATACAGGAGTGGCTTTCGAGCCCAATAGACATCGATACTGATGCGATGGTCAAAATTCGCATTCTGCGTACCTCGACCAAAGATATCATTTGCATCAAAATGAATCATCTATGCAGTGATGGAGCAGGGTTGATCGAGTATGTTCACTTGCTAGCATCGCTATATAGTGAGCTTGCACAAAACCCTCGATACGTTCCCAAATCAAACCCGGAGGGCAGGGATCAGAGTCGTTTGTTCAAGGAGATGGGTATCCCGAATGGCGGGATGCCGGAAGCTCCAGAACCCCAGGGACCAACACTTCCGTTTACGCCCGGAGAACCAGCTGAAAGGAGACAAGCCATTCGCAAAATACCGCGCGAAGAGTGGCTGGAGCTGGTACAAGGATTTAAACAAAAAGGGTTTACGGTAAATGATGTGATATTGGCTGCCTACATGCGAGCTTTATATCAACAGATGGAGAATGTTCCGGCTGAGCAAATAAAAGTCATGGTGACAGTTAATGTAAGGAAATTCTTACCCAAAGGCAAGGCAGACGCGATTTACAACTTGTCTGGCGTTGTTCACGCTACTATGAATCAAGCAACCGGGAAATTTGCAGATGAGGTAAAAGAAGTGGCCGAATTCATGAAGGATCAACGCGATAATAAAGAGATTTTGCATGATGCGGTAAACACGTTTGCCTTTGTGGAAAATTTCGAGTTCGATCACACCTTGAAGATCATTCAAGATGTAAGAAAACAAATTGTAGCAGATGGAAAAAGTACACCAATATTATCAAATTTTGGTACGATTAGTACGAGTCAAATAATATTCGATGATGTGAAAGTCGCAGGGGCGTATATCGTCTCGCCAGCCTATTACGCACCAGGATTGATGCTTGGAGTCAGTACGTATCAAGATTGCATAACCCTTACTATTTCTTTCTTTGAATCGAATACAGATCGTGGGTTAATAGAAAAACTCCTAGATACCATGATAGAGGAAATCAAGTCCTACCGAGTGTAGCAGTTTGCAGCAATTCCCTACTTATTTAATTAAGGAGTGATTGAAATGAATAAAGTAGTATTCCCTAATGAAATATCAGGTGCCGAGAATCTGCAACAACAGTTTGAACCATACGGCTGGTATGCGGAAATGAGAAAAAATAACCCGGTCCATTACGATGAAAAGCAACAGGTTTGGAACGTATTTCTCTACCCGGATGTAGAGCGTGTGCTGACCGATTACCATCTCTTTTCAAGCGATACAGGCAAACGAATCGCCGGTTCCCTCGCATTGAAAGAAAAGGGCATCACAGAGATGGACCCGCCTGATCATGGAAAAAGGAGAGCGCTTTATACAAAGGCCTTTTCAACCAGAACACTTCAGGAGTGGGAGCCGCGCATTCAAGAAATTTCACGTCATTTGCTAGAGGAAGTAAAAGAAAAGCAAAGCATCAGAATTTTAGGTGATCTCGCAACCCCGATGCCGGTGATTGTCATTGCCGATTTGCTCGGTGTACCGTCCAGTGATTGGATGCTGTTCAAACAATGGTCCGATGTTCTCATCACTTCCGGGACCCGCGAAACGTATGAGGATATTAACCTTAAAAAAGAAGAAATTATGAAGGAAATGGCTGTTTATCTCTCGCCGATCATTCAAGAAAAAAGAGAGAACCCGGCAAAAGATTTTCTTTCCGATTTAACGCAAACAGAATATAAAGGCCAAAAACTATCTGACCGCGAGATTATTGATATTGCAATTAGCTTGCTGCTCGCGGGAAATGTAACGACAAGTACGCTCTTGTTCAGTGTTTTCTACTGTTTTTTACTGGATCGACCAGGCGTATATCGTGAATTAAGAGACAATCCGGAACTGGTAGATCAAGCGATCGAGGAAGTGTTGCGCTTCCGTCCACCAGCACAGGTTTTGATGCGCAAGGTTCAAGAAGATACGGATATGTTCGGAAGTCTGATGAAAAAAGGAGAGATCGTCATGGCATGGCTCGGTTCAGCCAATCGTGATGAAAATACCTTTGCACAGGGAGATCAATTCGATATCCATCGACCGAATAGCAACAAGCATTTATCCTTTGGAAAAGGCTGCCACTTATGCCTGGGCGCACCACTATCCAGACTGGAAGCAAAGGTGATGCTAACAGAAATGCTCAAGTGCTATTCTGACATCTCAATCGGCGGATTTGAGAACGATCTGATCCTCCATGTGACGAGAGCCTAGCTTTTCTTATCTTGTAAAGCAGTTGAGCAGGAAGTTTATCCTGTTCGACTGCTTTTTTTATGGAGTTTGGTTTTTCTAGAAAATAAAAAAGTAAGGACAGCGAATTCCTTACTTTTCAAAACTTATCTTTCCGAATCAATAAATAAACAATCAAACCAATAATCGGAAAAAACAATAAAGCAATAAGCACGATGATGGAGAACTCCTTGCTATTCCCTCGTCTCCTTGCATCACGGTATGCCCAAATACTAATGAGAATATTAATCACGTTCAAAAATAAGAGGAGAAGGACGGGGAGAAACACAAAAAAGGTAGAAGGAGCATCGCCTAGACTAACCAAAGGATCACCTGCTTTTGAATGTTTTCAAGACTTTCCCAATTATATAAAAAGATGATCGAATTGTGAAAACAATTTATTCTATCCGCGTAAAAATTGGTATAATCGGAATGTATTATTTCTACTTCTTACCATCCTTGGGGGCGCTTAACCATTGAGAAAAACTTCGAATAAAAGAAAATGGCTTTCGATGCTCGGCATGATCGTATTGGTAACCGGATGTCAACAGGAACCGACCAAACCGATCACATCGGAGAGCACCGGCCAAACAACAGAGACAACAGCAAAACCAAGCCCTACTCCATCCGTTACACCCAATCAAGAAACGGAGAAAGAACCAACACCTGCACCAATTCCAGCCTCTAGCCCAAACACAATAGCACCTTCCAACCAACCAGTGGAAGAACAACAAAAAGAACCTTTGTCTCCTTATCAAGTACTTAATAAAATCCGGGAAATAGAAAAAGTGAAAGGGGGAACATATCAGGGGGAGTGGAAAGAGGATGAATACACGTTTTACCTACCCGACAAGGACGGGGAGCGCCGAAACGCCCGCTACTATGAACGCTCGACTCACCATGTAAAAGTATATGGAAAAGATGGTTTCAAGTATTACTATAATCTTGTTGATCCCGCTACTTATCCACAGGCAACCTTGGAGGCGGAAAGTATACAGGTGAATCAGGAAACATGGCAGCAAATGGACAAGATCGAGCAGAAGCTGTATACAGGCGAGGATACCTTTCACGCCAAATGGTCGCCGAACTTTCAAGCAGTTGCCTATTATAAGGGAAGTACCGAAGATGGTCAGGCATACATTTGGAAGGTTGGCAACGATTCACCCTCCCCAATAAAAGAGGCCGTTATTGACCGCTATTTCTTTTCGTGGTCTCCCGATTCTGAGTATCTCTTATTGGATACGGGAACGAGCAGACATCGCGGCGGGCAAATCTATCAGGTAGCAAACGATAAAATGAGTGAGCCCTTCTCGTATATTTTCCAATTCCGTTTCTCACCAGATTCGAAATCGGCAGCATTTTCTTTATTAAGTGGGAAAGTTGCGAAGGAAAAATACGGGATGGAAGACGAAGAGACAGAAGACATATGGCTGTATGATTTGGCTACCATGAAGCAGAAAAAGCTGCTTCAAGCCGATGATCACACGGACTACTTCCCACTCGAATGGAAGAGTGAAACCGAGCTCCTCTACTGGAAGAAAGATTATCAGAAGAATACAGAAGAAGAGTTAACGGTGACGATTCCTAAGAGTTAGTAACCCAATACCCTCTATGCGATGTAGAGGGTATTGGCTATGTTTTGGAAGGAAACTTCTCCCGAACTTCCTCTAGAAAAGCCTGCACCGCAGGGGCCAAATAACGATTTTTCAAGTACGCCAAGTAAACAGTCCGCTCCAACGCAGGCGAATCAATCGTTTTCCGAACAAGCGAAGCATCTGTTGATCCAGACAAATAGTTCTCCGGAATAATCGTAACCCCCAGATTCTCTCTCACTAATGTCAACGCAGTTTCAAAGCGTTCAATCTCAAATTTGATTTGCGGGTTGACTTGTTCAAACGAAAAGGCCGTTAAAATATCCTCCCTCGTCTGAAATCCCTCTGTACTAATGATGAATGGCTCATTAGCCAAGTCTTTCAAGCGAACGGATTCCTTTTCCGCCAGCGCATGATCCTTGTGTAGCACCAGCATTAAGCGCTCATCGTACAGGGGAATGGATTCGATATCTTCTTCATCGATGAATTGGTTGGTTATGAGCAAGTGCGTATGATACTTCCGCAGTGATTCCTTTACAGCCTTCCCGCTCAGCACCTCGATTAGCTTAATGTTAATCGAGGGAAAACGTCCCTGATATCCGCGAATGACCTTTGGAATCCAATGCTTTACGGACTCTATGATGCCGATGATAAGATCGCCGTTCCCGGTCAGCTTTACTTCTTCCATCTCTTTTTTTAGCATGTTCATTTGGGAAAGTAGCAGCAATGCTTTCTGATACAAGATTTTACCAGCATCCGTCAGTTCCATTTTCCTCGTGTTTCTCTCGAGCAGTGGCGAGCCGACTTCTTGCTCCAGATTTTTGATCGCGTTACTTAAGGAAGGCTGTGAAATATGCAGTTTTTGTGCGGCTTTGGAGTAGCTCAACTGATCACAAACTGTCACAAAATAGTGCAAATGTTTGATATCCAACCGGATCGCCTGCCCTTATTTATAGCTTGAAGCTATCAATTTATTTGAATTATATATTAGAAATAATAAGTTTGTCATTATATAATCAATAAACAAAAGGTTCAGAAAGGGTGAATAGCTTGCCAATGAATGTATCAGCAGATTTGTGGACCGGCCGGACTGACCATACGGAGAGAAGAAGTAGTTTTCGCTACCATCAGATTGTAGAAATAACGGACTTGGATACATTGCAAGCTGCCAAGGAACGTACAGTCGCTATCATTGGGTTTGAATGCGAGGAGGGAGTAAGGCGCAATCAAGGACGATTAGGTGCAGCCAAAGCTCCAAACGCAATTCGGCAAGCGCTTGCAAGCCTTCCTTGGAAGGTGGAGGAGGGAAAAAGGCTTGTTGATGTGGGGAATGTTGCTTGTCCAAACGAAGAGCTAGAAGCTGCCCAGGAAGAGTTGGGGAATGCCGTCTCTGCGATCTTTTCCAAAGCCATGACGCCCATTATTTTAGGTGGAGGCCATGAGACCTTGTATGGACATTACGTTGGTGTCCGAAAGCATATTGGAAAAGAGGCTTCTCTGGGCATTATCAATATTGACGCTCATTTCGATTTGCGTTCCTATGAAGTTCAGCCTTCATCGGGGACGATGTTTCGGCAAATACTGGAGCATGACAAAAATAGCAGCTATTATGTGCTGGGTATTCAGCGCTTCGGAAATACACAGGAGCTATTTGATAAAGCAGATGAGCTTGGTGTGCGCTATGTGTATGAGGAAGAGATGACAGACGCACGAATGGATGAAATTTGTTTATCTGTAAGCGAATTCATCGAAAAGCACGATCATGTCATGCTGACGCTGTGTACAGATGTTTTAAACGCAGCTTTTGCACCAGGAGTAAGTGCTCCATCTCCTTTCGGCTTAACACCGATGGTTGTTCGCACTTTGATCCGTACCGTTGCCGCTCATAAGAAAACGCTTTCTTTTGATATTTGTGAAGTGAATCCGGTTTTAGATGAAAACGGAAGAACAGTAAAGTTAGGTGCTTACTTGACGAATGAAGCCATCATGGGATTACTAGAGAACTAAGGGGAGACAACTATGACGTTAGCACTTAATCAAGTAACGACGATTTTTCTCGCAGTAGCACTTCTCGTATTAGGTACATTTCTCGTAAAAAAGGCTAGCTTCTTGCAAAAGTTTTGTATCCCGGCACCAGTGGTTGGGGGCTTGTTGTTTGCTATCATTGCAACGGCATTGAAAGCGACCGGAATTTTACAAATTACATTGGATACTTCCTTGCAAAGCTTGTTCATGCTCACGTTTTTTACTACCGTTGGATTGGGAGCGAGCTTTAAGCTGATCAAGCTTGGTGGTAAGCTGCTCGTTATTTACTGGATCGCCTGTGGATTTCTGGCTTTGGCCCAAAACGTAATCGGTGTGTCTTTAGCTTCCGTGTTCGGTATTCATCCATTGATCGGGATGATGGCAGGGGCTGTCTCCATGGAAGGTGGACATGGAGCGGCTGGCGCTTTTGGACAAACGCTTGAGGATATGGGCATTCAATCTGCGTTGGCGATTGGGATCGCAGCAGCTACCTTTGGTCTTGTAGCAGGGGGCTTGGTTGGCGGACCGACTGTGAAATATTTAATTGCCAAATACGATCTGAAGCCGACAGAAACGGAAGAAGTAGTAGAGACAGTAGAAGAAAAAGGACAACCGATTCACTCGAATACCTTCTTCATCCAAGTCTTGTTGATTACGTTCTGTATGGCATTGGGAACGTATTTGGGAGAGCTGTTCTCGACTGCAACCGGATTTGTTTTACCAGGTTATGTGGGAGCGATGTTTGTAGCGGTGATTGTCCGTAATATTGTAGACAAGCTCAATCCAAAGGCAATCGACATGAAGAGCATTAACCTGATCAGTGACGTGACGCTCGGAATCTTCCTGTCCATGGCACTGATGAGCATCAAGCTGTGGGAAGTTGCCGATCTAGCGCTTCCAATGCTCGTAATCGTATTTGTTCAAGTAGTTTTCATCGTTTTGTTTGGGATTTTCGTTCTGTTCCGTTTACTTGGCAAAAACTACGACGCCGCAGTCATGGTCGCAGGCTTTACAGGGCATGGTCTGGGCGCTACTCCAAACGCAATGGCGAATATGGCGGCCGTAACGGGACGATTTGGTCCTTCGCGAAAAGCGTACTTGGTCGTTCCGATCGTCGGTGCCTTTCTGATTGACGTGTTCGCGATGCCAATCATTATTACTACGATTAATTTGTTTAAATAAAGACGATTCAAAAATCCCTTCATGCTGGAGAAAGTCGAGCTGGAGGGATTTTTTTGTGCTTACAATTAATTTGGCTTACTCTCAACCGTTTAGAACTTTACAAATAATAGATAAAAAAGGAAATGATTTCTTGACTGTTCGCATTGTGTTCGCATATATTTACATAAGAACGTACATTCCTGTTTCGGATAACTTTGCAAAGGAGATCTCACCCAACGATACAAGTTTCAGGGTAGAGATGTAGGATGCTTGCTTAATAAGAGACAGCAGGAAGGGGATGAAAAGGGGCAGCAACTCCTAGGCAAATTTGAGGCGCGAATGCAGAGTCAAAGTTTGCACAAGTAGAAGCCGATGAAAAATATTATTTTGTTTTTTGAGAAAATTGTAACCTTTTGTCAATTTTTGCGTACAATCTGGAAGAAACAACCAAAAAGTAGAGAATGTGGAGGGAAGTAGAATGAGAGAACTTCATGCTGATGTGGTAATTATTGGGGGAGGTACTGGTGGCTGCGCAGCAGCACTGGCAGCAGCGAAATCAGAAAAATCAGTTATTATGACGGAAGAAACTGATTGGATTGGCGGTCAATTTACGAGCCAAGCAGTACCGCCAGATGAGCATCCATGGATCGAACAATTCGGTTGCACGCGTAGCTATCGCACATTCCGTGACAGCGTGCGTGATTATTATCGTAACTACTATCCAATGACGGCAGAAGCCCGCGTCATCCCGAATCTTGATCCTGGTAACGGTTCGGTAAGTCGCCTTTGCCACGAACCAAAAGTAGCGCTAGCTGTTTTTTATCAGATGCTTGCTCCTTATATTCACAGTGGTAGACTTACTATTCTGACGAATCATAAGCTGCATGCCGTTCGCATGGCTGGCGATAACGTACTGTCGATCACAGTAGAAGATCAGAAGCATCATGATTTTCATGAGCTGGTAGCACCTTATTTCTTGGATGCGACAGAATGTGGAGATGTGCTCCCGCAAGCCGGCGTAGAATACGTACTTGGCGCTGAATCAGTGGATCAAACAGGGGAGCCAAATGCTGTTGTCGGGCCGCCGCAGCCAAATGATATTCAGGCATTTACGTATTGCTTTGCCATGGATTATTTGGAGGGAGAAGATCATACAATTGCCAAGCCGGAAACGTATGACTTCTGGAGAAACTACAAAGCAGATTTTTGGCCGGACAAGCTGCTTAGCTGGACAGGCTCCAACCCGCGAAATACTGCTGAATCTGTACGATATGAGCTGTTTCCGGGTACTAAGTATTTTCCGCTCTTCACGTATCGTCAGATTGCTGACCCGAAAAACTTCCAGACCGGATTGTACAAGAGTGGCGTAACGACTGTGAACTGGCCGCAAAATGATTACTGGCTCGGCTCGATCATTGATGTGTCAGAGGAAGAGCGTCAGCGTCACCTTTACGGCGGTAAACAGTTGAGTCTCTCCCTTCTGTATTGGATGCAAACAGAGGCTCCTCGCCCAGATGGTGGACAAGGGTATCCAGGACTGCGTCTGCGCAAGGATGTAATGGGAACAGAGGATGGACTGGCTATGTATCCTTATATTCGTGAATCCCGCCGGATCAAAGCGGAATTCACCGTATTGGAGCAACATGTGAGCGCATTTGTCCGCAAAACAGGCAAAGCAGAAGCCTTCGAAGATTCTGTTGGTGTCGGTAGCTACCGAATCGACCTGCATCCGAGTACAGCGAACCGCAATTACGTCGATGTGTCTACCTATCCGTTCCAAATTCCATTGGGCAGCCTAATCCCTGTTCGTGTAAATAACCTGCTGCCAGCGGGCAAAAATCTTGGGGTTACGCATATTACAAATGGATGCTTCCGTCTCCACCCAGTAGAGTGGAACGTCGGTGAAGTAGCTGGTTATTTGACAGCTTATTGCTTGCAACATGGCCTGACTCCTCGCGCTGTCCGTAACACTCCCGATGAGCTGAAAAAGTTCCAAGCGTTCTTGTACGCGGAAGGCGTAGAGTACTTCTGGCCAACCATGTACGCAGTGTAAGAAGTTAGACGATCTGGTTGCCTGAGTTCGGGATTTTACCGAACTCAGGTTTACTCACAGAGAGTAAGATTTCCTCGACAGTTTCCTGAGGCGTTTGCTCGGAAGAATCGATCCACATGCCGAGCTTTGGTGTCTCGGTCTGCAAGATATTATTCAGGTGGGAAATCGTCCAAGCACCATACCCTGTTTTGGGACGGGAAGCTTCTCTCTCTTCAACCGCTTTTTCATTTGGCGTGAGTACTACCACATACAACGGACGGTTTTGGATCATTTCAACAAATTCGCCTAAAAAGGGGCCAATCACAACATCCTGTACAACGACATTAAATCCTTCTTCAAAAAAAGTGTCTGCCGTAGAGGCTGTTATTTTGTAGCGCAACCGCAACTGACGAATGGCTTCTTCTGACGGTTCGGGCATATATTCCTCTCTGCCATTTACAATCATTCGTCGGAACGAATCACCACGCAGATGAACGCCTCGATTTAGCTTTTCAGCAAGTAACTGAGCTACTGTTGATTTTCCCGAAGCCATAATCCCCGTAACGAGAAAAATACATCTTTCTGGAGCATGAACATTGGCGTTCTCTTGCATCATCATCCCACCTTACTTATTTGATGTTATGTGAGTTCATATGTGAAAATCGTTAGATGATTCTTAACTTTTTGAATCATATCATGGCGGTCATGAAAACGCGATTTAGAAAAAGAGGTACAAATAGGATAATATTTCTGCGTGTCGAAAAAGGAAGTACAGTCACACCAAAATGAGGGGAACTTTATCGTGATAGGTCCTATTTTTTTGCGCGGGGAATTAATAGAGAAATTTAGGGAGCATCTATTGAATGTGCCTTATAATCAGGTGATTCATCAAGGAATAAGCTGCGTTGACAACGAAATGAAGAAGGAAAGCACGGATAAAGTAAATGAGATCATCAATCAATTCGTACAGGCTCGTTTCCCTATTGTTTGTTCTGCTGGGAGTAAAAGCTCTATACCATTTTGGGACTATCATCTCGCTTTACAATATGACGAGGAGAAGAGAACAGCTGTCATCTGCGAGTTACTCGTGCGTGAACCAAACGAGGATTATTGTAGAAAAGCGTTGCTCATGGCGTATTATTTATTGGTGAATCCGAAGATGGAAGTAGAAAGGATACAAGCCCCGATGAATCTGTCCCATTTGGCTGATTGTAAAGAATTTGAAGATATCATAATTGAGTTCATTCCGCACCAAAACATCACATATTTGTCTTAGAAGAACAATCACACATGGAGGTGTCAAGGTATGGTGAACCTGATCAAAATCAGGGCAAGTGTATTTATCCCCTTATCATGGACGGAACCAAGGACTGATCCGCAAACAGGAAGAATCATTCAATTCGAAGGAGATTCGCGTGAATTTACCCCGTATGCGGTTAACACCATGCGTTCCAGAGTGGAGCAAGAGGTTGTCGTAGACTTTATGAAGAAAGAAATTTTTACTTATCAGAATACGGGAATCACAACAGAGAAAATCACGAATCCTGATGGCTCGATTCAGCTGCGAAAGGGAAAAGCGAGTACGGAGGGTATTTTGTGCAGGAATATGGTATGGAAAGATGAAGAAGTGAGCTTTGAAATGAGCGCAAGCGCGAGTAATCCCCTGAATGAGCATGCGCCACCGGTTGACTACTTATTGTCGGTAACAGCGAAAAGGGATGGTCTTGTGCAGATTGAAGGAGCGCATGATGGCTTCCCTTGCTTTGAGTTTTATAAGCAAACGGATTTTGGGCCGTTTGAAACGGTTTATACCCATGATTTCCGTGAAACAGGTGATACTCTGGCAGCCTTGGGTGGAGAAATGGAATATCATTTTCGTAAGATGCTGTAGTAGGCACAAAAAATCTCTCATCATACGTTTTTGAGGAGGTTCTTATCGTGAGTAACCCGACGATGTTCGATCAATTCCCTATCATCGAAACAGACAGATTGATCCTTCGCCAACCTGATCAACAAGACATCGAAGATATTTTTGAAGTGTTGTCACATGAAGATGTGGCGAGATATGTAGGGATCGCGAGGTTTCAATCGATCGCAGATGCTGAAAATGAACTTCGATGGTATCGAGACTTATTTGACCAAAAACAGGGACTCAGGTGGGCGGTCACGGATCGTTCTACTGGAAAATTTCTTGGCAGCTGCGGCTATAAACATTATCATGCGGTACATAACAAAGCAGAGATTGGGTATGATCTGAATTTTTCGTGGTGGAATAAGGGGATCATGTCGGAAGCACTGCGGCCCATTATCGCGTACGGGTTTTCGCATATGCATCTAAACAGAATAGAAGCAGACGCAGATACCCGAAATACGGCATCGATCCATTTGCTCCAGAAATTTGGCTTTCAAGTAGAAGGAATCCATCGAGAAACGGAATTTGAAAATGGGATGTACATTGATCTTATGAAGCTGGCGTTGCTTCGAAAAGAATATGAATGGAATTTGTAAAAGAATCGTAGTCGATAAGTAGCGGGGGAATGTACGGAATTTTCATCGTACAGACCTCCGCTTATTTTCTACCCACCTCTACAGCCACGCGTACAGCAGACTCAATCGCTCCTTGAATCCAGCCGTGATGTTCATTCGAGGTGTGCTCCCCGGCAAAGTAAATTTTTCCTTCAGGCGCACCAATGTAGGGAGTTAATTCCGTCTCCTGCAACGGTTTGAACAAGGCAAAGGCACCAGCAGCATAAGGCTGCAACGCCCAATTGTGTGTGACCCCCGTAACGAAGGTTTTGTACACCTGCTCCCCATGAATGTCAGCCAGATGCTTTACTGCTTGCAGCACTTGTTCTTCTCTCGACATGCTGAGCCATGGCAGATCGTCATCCTCCCATGTATAACTGACCAATACGACACCTCCGGGCTGATCAAACCCGTGGCTGGGAAAGTAAGAGAGACGAATAGGTGAATCCGTTACGGTTTGTCCGCTCCTTATTCCCTGTGCTTCCCAGAAGCGCTGAGAAAACTGAACACCTATTTTGGAGGAGGAAACATAGTGGAGCTGACGAATAGCTTTCCATTTTTGATAGGAAAACAGGTCGTACGGTTCGACCTGAACAAACTGCAAGACGGTAAAAGGGATGGTAATAATCGTGATATCACCGGTCATCTGAAATCGTTCGTCTGTGTCGGTACGAACGCCAGAAATGGTCATTTGCTTTCCCGTCTGGACGATTCGCGTCATTTTATGCCGGAAGTATATATGGGCCTGTAATTGTGGAAGAAATGCCTGTGGTAGCTGGTCAAATCCCCCTGTTATTTCGTAAAAACGTGTAGAAGGATCGAACAGGATGAAGTCTCGTAAAATTTCGGGAAAAGCGAGCTCAGGGAAACCCTCGAAGCCAGTCATGACCTTGATCATATCGATAGCGGGGGCGGATAAGGAAGGGCCAACAGGATTGAAGCGCAAGAATTGATCCATGGAAAAACGATCGTATTTTTGGACGACGATGGGCCAATTCTTCGCTGGATCGAGTTTGATGAAGTCGATGACAGACTTAACGGACTGACCGGCTAACTCATTGAAAGTACGACCCTTTTCATGTGGGGCTACAGGGAAGTGGAGGATGTCAGGATTGCGTTCATAGATCCAACGTCTTGTTTTGATGCCATTTATGGAGAGGATGTCGTTGGAAGAGCTGTTGACAAATGGATGAAGGGGAAGAGAGAATTTGCTCACGTATGCTAGGGTAAGTTCGTGCGTATGAGGAATACGCATGGCCCCAGCTTCTAGATAATGCCCATGGGTAAAAGGAGAGCGCAGTGTGAAAACTCTCCCGCCTATCCGGTCCGTAGCTTCCAAAATCGTTACGTTGTGCCCTGCTGCTTTAAGCAACGAGGCGGAAACAAGACCAGCCATTCCAGCCCCAACGATGATGATATTGAGGGGAGAGTGGGTTTTTGGGAGACCGTTGCGAATAATGGACAGCATGTCAGGTTGTGTTAAGGAGAAGGAGGGATTCCCCATCGATTGTCTCCTTTCCATTATTTTCCGTTACTATGATCCTATTCCATGGATGACGCAGGTATGAGTTGTGTAAGCAAGCCGATCATACAGGACTCTACCATTTTCATCCAAGAAATGATAGGATAGAGAAAAGGGGAACAAATGATCGGAGGGCTTCGCGTGTTACCAACGAATGTTATCTGGAAACCGGCGACAGGTGTCGGATATGAGCACTTGAGAATACGGGAGGGGTCGAACAGAATCCACGTAAATAGCATGGTGATCGGGAGGCTGGATGACGCTACCCTTACCAGAATCCAATATGAAATGGTCCTGGATTCAAATTGGGCCACCCGAGAGGTTTCCCTGGCGATTGTGGGTGAAGAAGGAACTTTGCATCTCTCATCCGATGGCAAGGGAAATTGGATAAACGAGATGGGTGAGCCCATTCCTGAGCTCGTTGGCTGTATCGATATCGATATTTCTTGTACACCTTTCACAAATACACTGCCAATCCGGCGTTTGTCGTATTCTCCGGGGGAACCACAGTCTATCCAGGTAGTCTATTTCTCAGCCCATGAGCTAACGTATAGACAAGTCCAGCAACAATATACGCTGCTAGAAAGCAAAGAGAACTCGTCTGTCTATCAATATCGGGCAGGAACATTCGTGGAAAGCATCACGGTTGATACAAACGGATTGGTTCTAAACTATCCAGACCTGTTTATACGTGAGCAGGTGTAGGAGAAAGGAGGGATGGTTCCGCATGGCTGAAAGGTTTATTGCGGGTATACTGGCCAGCTTTTTAT
The DNA here is from genome assembly GCF_055685845.1 of Brevibacillus schisleri. Classification (NCBI taxonomy): domain Bacteria; kingdom Bacillati; phylum Bacillota; class Bacilli; order Caryophanales; family Paenibacillaceae; genus Brevibacillus; species Brevibacillus schisleri. The sequence goes on along the minus strand of NZ_JBVNDM010000001.1, from coordinate 4,397,661 downwards.
TTACGTTTGGGGCTGCGCTTCTGTACTTTCAGGATCGATCCGCGGTTCTTTTCGTTGCGATGTTTACGTTCCCGACGGTATTTCTGTTAGGGATTCCGCAATCTATCGTTATAGATTGGATTATGAAGCGATTACCAAGGAACAAGGGAAGTCTCCTTTTCCTCCTAGAAGCATTGCTGTACATCGTGGCTGGAATCATCGCAACCGTGATGCTTTTCTTCATCGTTATGCATACCTTTACGCTGCTTCCCAAGTTTTATGTCCTGGGCGTAGTAGCATCTTTGCTCTATTTTGTTTGCCTGCGCTTCTTAAGGCGTAAAAGGAGAGTCCTACATGTAGCGTAAGGAAAGGAGTAAGTGTCATGAATGAATGGGTACAAATCGTGTCAGGCAACATTTTGGAAGCTACGGAAAATATCATCGTACAGCAGGTCAATTGCATGGGCGTGATGGGAGCAGGGCTTGCCAAGCAAATAAGAGCAAAATATCCAAATGTTTATACGGAATACAAGCGGCATTGCGAGCAGTATGCGGATGCACGTGGCGACCTCCTTGGACAAGTGCTCTTTTCCCAGATTGGGGAAGGGAGGTACATTGCCAACCTTTTCGCACAGCACGGTTATGGGAAAAAGGGAGTCTACACGAAATATGACATGCTGCAAAAAGGGTTAGAAGAAGTTCTCTCCCTCGCGAAAAAAGAAAATCTGACTATTGCCATACCATACGGGATCGGCTGCGGATTAGCAGGCGGGGACTGGGATGTGGTGAGTAAGCAGCTTGACGAGATTTTTACTGGTTATGGTGTGAAGCTGTACAAATTCGAAGCGGATTGACGCCAGAGTATCACATGCGCTATAGTGAAAAGAACCATATCTAGGGAGAGATGTTGATGTCGGCGGTCGTTCTTAACTAAAGCAATTCCATACAAAAGGTCTTGATTCAACCTTTGAAATTTTGCCATGTAGCAAAGTTTCTTTGTGCTGGGTGATAATCGGCCTTGGAATTAGTTAAGAACAACGGATATCATACAATGCCTTAGGTGAAAATCCTATCATTGCGCCCAAAATCCGTGCTGTGTTCAGCGCGGTTTTTTATTTGGTTGCGTTTTGTTTAGGTATCCCCAAAAAAGGGCGGAGAATGACATTTGTTCATTCTTCGCCCTTTTTTATTTTCCATAAAAAAGGAGAAATCAGCCATGAATGAAAAAGCATTACAGCGTCTCGAATACGACAAGATCAAAGAAAAGGTAATGGAATACGCCTTATCGTACGCAGGGAAAAAGCATGTAGAACAAATGATGCCGATAGACTCTGCCAAAGTAGTGCGTAGTAAGCTGGACGAAACAGCAGAAGCCAAGAACATCCTGCAAAACGGAGCCAGTGTACCAATTCCCGCGCTGGAAGGGATGGAGAAGATCCTTTCCCTCTTGGGGACGGGATATGTCTTTGGCGTAAACGATTTTACAAATCTGTACTTGTTCCTAACGAGTTGCTCACAACTAATGAAGTATATGGCGACAAAAGCACAATTGGCGCCACGGGTAAGCACCTATGCAGCATCGATGTACGACGCCACAAAATTGAGGAACGAAATCGAACAATGCATCCGTCATGGGCAAGTAGTCGATTCGGCCAGCAAAGACTTGTTGAAGGTGCGTAAGCGCATTGTCGTATTTGAAGAGCGCCTGAAAAGACAACTGGATTCGATCGTGAACAAATATCGTTCGATCATGCAAGAAAATGTGATTAGCACACGCAATGGACGTTATGTCATCCCCATCAAAAAAGAACATCGCAAGCAAGTGGCTGGCAGTGTCTTAGATGAGTCGGCGAGCGGTCAAACCGTCTATATGGAACCGACGGAGATCAGCACCGTACAGTTCGAGCTGACAGCACTCAAGGCAGAGGAAGAACGTGAAGTAACAAAAGTACTGATGCAATTGTCCGCGTTCGCAGAAGAATACACCCATGAACTCACCGTGAATGTCGAGACTGTTGGAATGTATGACTTCCTTTTCGCAAAAGCGAAGTACGCATTGGCAATCGGAGGCGCGAATGTCGAACTAAACGAAAAAGGGATCCTCGATGTCAAGGAAGCACGGCATCCGCTACTCGGCCCGAAAATGGTGCCGCTGCATATGAAGATTGGTCGAGAGTACAAATCGCTGATTATTACAGGTCCCAATACAGGTGGAAAAACATTGACGTTAAAAACGATCGGACTGTTAACCATGATGGTACAGTCGGGTTTGCTCGTACCCGTACAGGAAGGCAGTCATTTCTCCATTTTCCGCAACATCGCGGTAGATATCGGAGATGGGCAGAGCATCGAGCAAGCGTTAAGTACGTTTTCGGCGCATATTCATAACGTCCTGGAAATCTTGAAGATTACCGACGCCTCGACTCTCGTCTTGATTGATGAGATGGCAACGGGTACAGATCCAGGAGAAGGAGTCGCCTTGTCGATTGCGATTTTGGAAGAGCTGAACCGAAGAGGTGCGACGGTAATCGTGAATACACATTTTAACGAAATTAAAAATTTTGCCTCCGCAACTGCCGGGTTCCAAAATGCACGAATGGAATTTGACGAGGAGACCTTGCAGCCACTGTATCGCTTGCGAATCGGAGAAGCGGGGCAGAGCTACGCATTCCTGATCGCATTGAAGCTGGGTATCCCGTCTGAGATGATTCAGCGTTCTCGGGAAATTACTCGGAATGGTTTCCTGACGACGACTACCACTATGGAAAGGCTTGAACAATACGAAGACGTCGAGCCGGAAGCGGATGAGGCTCCAAGCTATGTGGAGACACGAGTAATAGAAAAGTCAGAAGAAGTGGAAGTAGACGCAGTCACATCATCCACGCCAAAGCGAGACAAACCATTTGCTATTGGTGATTGTGTATTCATCTCCTATCTGGGGAGAACCGGCATTGTGTTTAGTGCGGAGGACTCCAAAGGTATCGTTGGCGTCATGATTCAAAATCAGAAATATAAAATCAACAAAAAGCGCCTCGTCTTGCATATTGAGGGCAAAGAACTGTATCCAGCGGATTATGACATGGACATTGTTTTCGAGACAAAAGAGAACCGGAAGAAACGTAAAATGATGAGTCGCAAGCATGTCGAAGGACTAGCGATCGAGACGAAGCGGGAGGAGTGATGCGTACAGGAAAAAAGCCGATTTTCTCTAAGAGAGAATCGGCTTTTTTGATGTTGAAGTTGCTGAAAAGAGCGAATAGGCTATTTGGCTGTATTGCTAATCGTTATTTGTTTACTTACAAGCACCATCATGATCGCCAATAGCAAGAAGTAGATAGGCATGGTGACCAGCGAGCCGTTATGAAAATAACTCATGCCACTCGTGATGAGACTGACGATGAGATAGTAGCCCAAACCAAAAATAGCGCCAGCAGTTCCGAGTACATCACCGTAGTGGACAAGAGCTAAACTCAGGCAGTTTGGAATCGCGATCCCAATCCCCAGCAAAAGGGTAAAGAGAGAGGCTACCATGATCACCATCGAGACAAAGGAAGGACTCGCGCCATACAAAGTGAAGCTTGTAAGGCATACTGCTCCAAACGTCGTTACCAGCGAGCCGATCAAAATTAGGCTCTCAGCCGGGTATTTGGTTAGCAGTTTTTTCGAGAGCATTGCCCCGATCACAGAGGCCAAAGCTACGAAAATACCCAATAACCCAAACAGACCAGGCGTCATGCCGAAAAAACCAATGAAAATAAATGGCGCTTCGGCATAGTAACTGAACAACATGCCATTTGTCGCCCCGATTAAGAAGCCAAAAGCCCAAATCCTTTTGTCCATAAAAAGGCGTTTGGCTACAGCTAACGTGCTTATCTTTGAAGCTGTAGTCGTTTTGGTCTCAGGCAACGATACAAATGCGTAAGCAAAAATCACTACGCTCATTGCGATCAGCGTGAAGAAGACAGTCTGATAGCCCAACGATTGATCCACCCAACCACCGATTAAAGGGCCAATTGCAGGCGTAAAAGCGAGAGCAGCGGAAACCTGAGCAAAAACAGCATGCCGCGTGGTGGTATCGGTACTCTCCCGTAGGATGGTTTGGGTCACCACCGATCCTGCACTCGCACCGAAAGCTTGAATGAACCGACTCCATAACAACCAGTCAGCCGAATCGGAGAGGTAGCAACCCAAGCTGCCAAGTCCGTAAACGAAAATTCCCCAGAGCATGGCAGGGCGTCGACCGATAGAGTCAGATAGTCTTCCCCAGCAAAAAACACCAAAGGCAAAACCGAGGAAGTAAATACTGAGTGTCAGTTGGATCATATTGTTACTGGCATGAAGGCTATTGGCGATATCAGGTAACGAAGGCGTGTAGATCGTTTCGCTAATTTGCGGAAAACCCACCAGGATAATCAACAGTAGTAAAGATGGTGTTGAGATTTTTCTATTCACTTGTACATTCCCCCTATATTCCGAAAATCTCAAACAGCGTAGGAGGGAGATTACGGGATAGGGGGTTTACATTTTATCAATCTGGAAAATGAAAGCATATTGTCACCTTACATAATGAATAGGGGGAAATTTTTCAATAGAATAGCATTCATTGGGAATCGGTGACAAGTCATTTTCGTCTGGTGGTTTATTCACACTTTTCTCTTTTCCCACGCTGTAGGGCTGTACGGAAGCTGCTTCCACAGCCGCAGGTTGCAATTGCATTGGGGTTTTGGATCGTAAATCCACCCATCATTCCGGTCTCTTTGTAATCGATTTCGACGCCATCGACATACGGATAGCTTTCTGGATTGACAACCACCTTCACACCATTCATATCGATTGTAGTGTCGCCTTCTTGATACGTATCATCAAAACCGAGTCCGTAGGTCATCCCGGAACACCCTCCGTCCTTTACGCCAAAACGAATGAAGAGAGAAGAGCTTTCTTGTTCGAGCATATGTTGAAGGCGAGTGACGGCAGCTTCGCTTATGTGAATCATTGTGAGACCTCCCTTTTTTATGCTTACTCTTCTCCTGCGATTACAACCTCAGGTACAAGGTGAATGCCTGATTGGCTGTGAACCTTTTCCTGAATCTGCCTCATGAGTGTCCATACATCAAGTGCAGTCGCATTGCCAGTATTCATAATAAAATTGGCATGTTTACTCGATACTTCCGCGCCTCCGTACCGCATGCCCTTAAGACCAGCATCTTCAATGAGCTTTGCTGCAAAATGGCCCGGGGGATTTCTGAACACACTACCCGCACAGTCGAACGGCAGAGGCTGTGTTTGTAAACGTTTTTCTTTATAGCGGTTCCATTGGAGCTTGATGCTTTCGCTGTCGCGCAAAGTCAGCTCAAAAACGGTTTCTGTGATAATCGCATTAGCATCTTGCAAGGAAGAATGGCGATAAGAAAAATCCAAATCTACGGCACGCAAGGAGCGAATGGCTCCCGTTTGCGTGATTACTTCTGCTGAATGGAAAATGTCCGATATATCCGATCCGTTCGCGCCCGCATTCATATACACAGCTCCGCCAACAGACCCGGGTATCCCACCTGCGAACTCCAAGCCACTGAGCCTGTGTTTAATTGCCAACGATGCAAGCTTGATCAAGGAATAGCCAGCCCCTGCGTAAATCTGATTTCCCACGATTCGGGCATAGTCCAAAGCCTTGTTTAGTTTAATGACCGCGCCACGGTACCCCTTTTCTGTGACTAAAAGGTTGGAGCCCTTTCCCATCACCATCCATGGAACATGATGTTCATTCAGGATTTGTAGGACCATGATCAGTTGGGATTTGCTGCTCGGTGTAATCAGTAAATCCGCAGGTCCGCCAATTTTCCAGGTAGTATGTGCCGCCAAAGGCTCCTGATAAGTCACTTCGACCTGTCGTTCACGGAGAAGGGAGAATACAGGTTTCATTCGTTTCACCTATCCTTCTTGGAAAAAACACCTTGCACTACAATCACAGTATAGGAACAAAATTATATATATTCAAATAAAATGTTTAATAAATTGCAGTTGCGTAGGCTTCCCGATGAACGAAGAATGTCACTTTATAAACATGTTTGTTGAATTAGTTATACAAAGGAAATATACTGTGAGCGTATCGTTCTTTTCCAAATAAAGGGGCGAAGAGAAAATGGAGAGATATAGACACCTATCAACACGTGAATACATTCTTTTGCTGCTGAAAAGGGAAGGGGAGCTCAGCACAAAGGATTTGCAAAACAGGCTGGAGCTCACAAAGGTAGCTGTCAGCAGGCAAATGATCTACTTGGAAAAAGACGGTTTTGTTGTGTGCAGAGTAGGTCGTCAAAAAGCAGGCAGACCGATGCACTACTACTCTTTGACACAGCAAGGTAACGAACAATTTCCGAATGATTACGGGCAATTGGCCGTGGATTTGATGGAGCATATCGTGCTGGCCGACGGGGAAGACCGCGTGGATCAATTTTTTGCAAGACAGCAAGAGAAGATTATCCAGAAATACGAGGGACAAATGGAAGGGAAAACGCTATCTGAAAAGGTGGCAGAGATGGCGCGCATCCAAGATGACAACGGATTTATGGCGAGATGGGAACAGGTCAGTGATGAGGAATATGTGATTACGCAGTACAATTGTCCCTATTTTAAAGTAGCGGATCGGTATCAGATGATTTGTGCAAGAGAGCTTGCTTGTTACCGAGTGTTACTCCAAACGAGCGTAGAACGGACGGAATGTGTGGCAATCGGCGGAAAGAGATGTGTCTATCAGATCCGTGCTACGTAATCGTAGCTGTAAGCATCATCACAGCAGATGAAACGGCAAAGGGGAGGGAACGAAAATAATGACCAACGCGAATCCATGGGATGCTGCTGCCAATGCTTGCGGCACTCCTGACGATACCGTATCCGAAGCCAGTTTTTTATGGGGAACCAACCAACGACTACCCATTCCCTTTTTTGGGGTACACGTATCTTTCAGGAACGTTTCCAAAGGGCTTGACCGACGAGCAGCGTGCTTCATCGGCAGTGGCCCTTGCGACGTTTTTAAAAAGCTTACACGCGTTTCCGCCCCAGCGTGCCCGCGAGAACGGGATCGCTCAAGATCATAGGAACCTCCTGGACATTGCACAGAGAAAAGAAAAAATGCAGACGTTCTTGTCTACCTTGGCTGTACATATTTCTGGAGAAGATCGGGATGCGATCGCCAATTATTTACGACAAGTCGTGATAGACCGAATAAGTCCGCGTGAAGTGCTGCTGCACGGAGACCTCCATGTGAAAAATATGCTGGTAGATGAAGCCGGGCAGATATCAGGCATCATTGACTGGGGAGATCTCAATGTGGGTCATCCAGGAACGGATTTGAATGTGGTCTACAGTTTTTTACCGCCACATGCCCGCCAATCGTTTTTCCGGGTGTATGGAGAAGTGGGTGAAGAGACAAAAATATTGGCCAGGATGATGGCGGTGTACATTCCGATGCTGCTTTGGATGCAAGCCATTGATCATAAGGATGAGGTGGTAGCAGAGGAAGCAAGAATGGCGATACGGCGAGCACTCGCTGACGAATAGGACATCAGTAAACGATTTCGGGGGAAAAGCGGCTTACGCTCATCCCCCGATTTTCTTATCCGATTCCTAACTCTTCCATTTTTCGATACAGGGTACTTCGCGCAATACCTAGCTTTTTGGCAGCGGCGCTGATAGATGGAGCTTCTGTGATGGCTTGCTGGATCGTCTGTCGCTCTAATTCGCGCAATAATGGCAAAGGTTCGCTGGGTGCTTCTTGCAGACCATATTGCTGCTGCCATTCGCTTGGGAGATGGTGAGAGGTGACCCACGAATCACCGTACGCATGTAAAAATGCTCGCTCCACGATATTGCGCAGCTCACGAATATTTCCGGGCCATGAATGCTGCTGCAAGATCGCCAGGGCAGATTCACAGATACCTGTCGGACCGCCAGCGTATTGGGTGTGAAGCTGCTGGAGGAACTCGTTAGCCAAGGCTGCAATGTCTTCTTTGCGTTCACGCAGGGGAGGAATGCGTATTTGCAGGATATTTAGCCGGTAGTAAAGGTCTGCACGAAACAGCCCATTCTGTACATCTTCTTCAATGGAACGATTGGTGGCAGCGATCACACGAATGTCCAATGGCTTTTCTTCGTGGGAACCCAATCTCGTCACTTTGCGTTCTTCGAGTACCCGCAACAAAAGCACTTGAAGCTCCAAGCTCATTTCCCCGATTTCATCGAGAAATAGCGTTCCTCCATTTGCCGCTTCAAATTTTCCTAGTTGTCCTCCTTTTTTTGCTCCCGTAAAAGCTCCTTCTGCGTATCCAAATAGCTCACTCGCGATCAGTTCGCGTGGAAGTGCTGCGATATTGACGGCAAGAAAAGGGCCGTCTTTTCGCGAACTGGAGGAATGGATGGCACGTGCCAGGACTTCTTTGCCACAGCCTGTTTCTCCGAGCAATAACGTATTTGATAGCGACTGTGCAGCAATACGTGCTGTATGCAGTTGAGCTTGATAGAGGGGGCTATTCGTATGTACCTCTGAAAACGAATAGCTGCTAGTAGTCTTTGACAAGGTTGACGTATTTGGGCGAATCAAAAAGAGGCGATACCACGTCTTTTCCCCCAGATCGAGTTCCTCTACATACGAATTGGGTAAGCGTTCTTGTTCCCAATCCTCCTCGAGCACAAGGCCTTCCACTAACGAAAAGCGTTCCTTTGCCCGCTTGTTAGCAAAAAGTACGCTGCGCTCGTCACTAAGGGCGATGAGGCATTCTTGGCTATTTTCCGCCCATGCGAAAAGAAGACTCTTCCAATTGGGAACAGAATGAGAGGCATGTCTGAGGGCTGGAATCGCATGATCCGTTTGTAGCAAAAGAATTAGCGCGTCCTTGATCAGAGAAAATTCGTAGGGTGAAAGATTCCCGGTGGCCTGTAATTGCTGATAGAGAGAATGAAAGACAGCATGAGGGATCGCGCGATGTTGGGAACGCTCGATTACGGAGGAAGAATCGAAAGACGAGAGCAGCATGCCGGCTTCAAAAATCGTTCTCGCACCCTTTCTTGGTTATAGTTTGTTTGTTCGATCGTGGGACAGGTGTCCGACAAGGAAGCGTGAAACAAACGACACACAAAGACGAAAGTGATACAAGAGAAGAGGGAGTTTTCTGGTCAAGGGCAGATCAACTGCATGACCTGTTTTGCGACAAGCTCTTTGTCATAAGTATACAGGAGAAAATAGCCAAAAGAATCGGTACGATTAAATTTTTATCGGGGCCAGCAAGCATTGGCATGTCTTTTGCTTCTTTTTGTGTATGTACGCATATGCCATTTCGAACAAGTGAGGGGGAAGCAGCATGCCAGAAGTTTTATTTCGAGTTGACTTGAACAAACCGATGGAGGAGCAGGATACACCTGGTCACAACAGATGGCATCCAGACATTCCAGCAACCGTTTCCGTGAATCCGGGAGCTGTTTTTCGCATGGAATGTAAGGACTGGACGGACGGGCAGATCTCGAACAATGATGACCCTTCCGATATTCGCGATGTGAACCTCAATCGCGTCCATGTACTTAGTGGACCTGTCTGGGTGAATGGAGCAGAGCCAGGGGACCTCTTGGTTGTCGATATTCTCGATATCGGGGCACTTCCCCAATCGGAATGGGGCTTTAACGGGATTTTCGCCAAAGAAAACGGCGGGAGCTTTCTCGTTGATCATTATTCACAAGCGGCCAAGTCGATCTGGGACTTCCACGGCATTTACACGACTTCTCGTCATTTGCCAGGAGTCAAATTTGCCGGGATTCTTCATCCAGGCTTGATCGGTACCGCACCTTCCCATCAGCTCCTGGATCGCTGGAACCGAAGAGAGAGTGACCTCGTAGCGACAAATCCTGAACGAATGCCGCCACTCGCGAATTTGCCGACCCCGCACAGTGCCGTGTTGGGTAGTCTAAAAGGAGCGGAGTTTGATCGGATTGCCAGAGAAGCGGCTCGGACTGTCCCTCCTCGCGAGCATGGCGGTAACTGCGATATTAAAAACTTGTCCAAAGGCTCTCGTATTTACTTCCCGGTTTATGTAAATGGGGCGAAGCTGTCCATGGGCGATTTGCATTTTTCACAAGGAGACGGAGAAGTGACCTTCTGCGGCGGAATTGAAATGGCAGGTTGGCTGGATCTTCATGTGGACATCATCAAGGGCGGGATGGCGAAGTATAACATCGTGAACAACCCTGTATTCAAGCCGGGTCCAGTAGAGCCTCGCTATACCGAATATCTCGTTTTCGAAGGAATTTCCGTCCACGAGACGACAGGGCAGCAGTTGTATATGGATGCTCATGTCGCTTACCGCAATGCATGCCTGAATGCCATCGAATATTTGAAAACAGCGATGGGTTTCACGGGGGAGCAGGCGTACATGCTGCTGGGAACGGCACCGGTGGAAGGAAGAATTGCAGGAATCGTCGATATTCCGAACGCATGCTGCACCTTGTCTATCCCGACAAGCATTTTTGATCGAGATATCTTGCCGAAGTAGGCAAGAAAAAGAACGCGAAAGAGGGAGCCAAATACGATGCCGAGATACGATTACATGTGCGAGGAATGTGGTCCATTTGTACAATGGCTGAAGATGAGCGAGCTGACAGATAGCGTTGCGTGTCCCGATTGCCAGCTGCCGTCAAAACGGTTGTATGCCGCACCAGGATTGATCATGACACCGCAAGCGCTGCGACAACGGATCGAGCGTGGCGTGGAACCAAAAGTGGTACGGAAACAACCGAATTCCCATGAAGGAGCAGGGTGCAGCCACAGCCACGGTAGTCAGGCGCATCGGGGACATACCCACAGCCGTGGGGGCAAACGTCCTTGGATGGTAGGGCACTAAACGCCCCTTTGCTACGTTATTACCGCAGATATCCGCCGTTGTTGATGTCAAAAGTCGCTCCGGTGTAGTGTTTGGACTTCTCCGATAACAGGAAAACGACGGTATCTGCCACGTCAGCTGGCATTACAGGGCTATCGATGAGGCCGTGAGCTAGATATTCTGCCCGACGCCATTCTGGAATGGTGTCCATCATCGGTGTAGCAACCATAGTGGGTGCTACCGCATTGACCCGGATGTAGGGAGCGAAGTTCATCGCGCAGCTTTTCGTCAAGCCGAGAATGGCCGCCTTCGAGGTTCCATAGACTGCATCCGAGCTGCCCTCGATTCCGGATACAGAGGACAGGTTGACGATAGCTCCTCGTTTTTGGGCAGGAAAAAGGAGCTTTCCGAACATCTGTGAGAAATAAATGCAACTTTTTACGTTAATCGCGAGCACCTTTTCAATTGTTTCGAGGTCGTAGTCCAGAATGTTTTTCGCCAGGTAAATGCCTGCGTTATTGACGAGACTGGTACAATCCGCATGCTCTGCCTCGATATGCGCAAAAAAAGCCGCGACCTCCTCATATTTGCTAACATCCACACAATACGTATGTAGTCTTTCTGCTCGATCCATCTCATCTTCCAGTGCCAGCAAAGCTTCCTGATTGAGGTCACACGCGATGACAGCGGCCCCTTCTTGCAAGCAGTGCATTACTACGGCTTTCCCGATCCCAGAAGCTGCTCCTGTTACGATTACCTTTTGATTGCTCAGCATACCTGTACCTCTTTCTGTCTGTGTTTAAGTAGAAACATAGATGGGAAATCTGAGATGCTTTGTTAAAATATAAGATTTTTAAAAATATTTGTCTAGGAAGAGTGTCAATAGAATAGCTTACGTGGAAAGAGAAAACGTCGAGTGGTCATCTTGATGATCGTTTGGCGTTTTTTTGCTTTTTCACATGCAAGTAAATTGCAGTTTTGCCAAGTCTCTCGTACAATTGGTGAGAATTGTTATCAATTGCTGCATCATGATTCAAGAGGAGTTATTTATGAGAAAAACAGACAAATATAGTGATCCGAATGTCATCACTGTAAATGATGTGCAAGTTTTGTCCATTTCAAAAGAATGGAAGCTTGCAGAAGCGAGAGATAGAAGCGAACAAATAATCATGTTGGTAATAGAGGGCAGGGCGTCATTTCGGTTGGATAAGACAGGAGGGATGCTGAACCAGGGAGATTTCATGGTCATATCTCCAGAGGATATGCAGGAAGGACTCGCCCTTTTGCCCATTACGGAGAATATCTATGTATGTTACGTAGCGCTTTTGGCTGCTCATGCCAGAAAAGAAAGGGATGGCTGGCTCATAGACGAAATGATGCTACCGATCCAGGGGAAGCACCATATCGAAACAATCTCCTTGATTCACCATCACATCGAACAATTGCATCTGGCATGGCGAAAAGATCACTTCGATCAGGCAACCATGCAGATTCTTTTTTGGAAGCTATGGCAAGCGATTATGGCTGGAATCACGCTGCAAGAGAAAAAAACAGATCGTCAACAACTTCTTCAAGGGATCGCTGAGCATATGGAGCAGCATTGTGAGGAGACTTTTCAGATCGAGGAGATGGCTCGCTACTCAGGAATGACGCCGACCCTTTTCTATCAGCAGTTTAAGGAGTACACCTCGCTCACTCCCTTGCAATTCATCAATCGAAAACGAATGGAGAAGGCTTGTCAGCTTCTGGTGACGCAGGATGTGATGATTCCTGAGGTAGCTAATGAAGTGGGCTATCGGGATGTGTACTATTTCAGTCGGATGTTTAAAAAGATCGTTGGCGTTCCCCCTTATCGCTTCAAGAAATCGTTACAAAAGAAAATCGCCGTACTCCATCCAGCGATCATCGGTGATCTGCTTGCATTGGGGGTTTCAATCCAACATCTGATCCCTGTTTGGGAAAAGCATCGGCAAAAGAGGCCGTACTCCCAGATGGAAGCAGCCATACTGGAATTTGACCTGTACCGTCTGCATCAGATGGAGCCGGATTTGATTGTCGGAACAGATCAGGTTGCACCCTGGCTTGAACAATTGGAAGCCATTGCACCGACACAGCTTATTCCTTTCAAAACAACGACCTGGCGAGATCATTTGCAGCAGGTAGCTGCCATGCTGGGAATTACAGAGGTGGCGACGAGTTGGCTCTATTATTATGATCTGAAAGCAGTTGCAGCCCGCGAGCGTATCCGCAAAAAAATTGGGAATGAAACCGTTATGGCAGTGAGGGTTTGGGATGGGGGAGCCCGTATATTTGGTGCGAGAAGGCGGAAAATTTCTGATATTTTATACGGTGACCTACAGATAAGACCGCCAGTGGGAACAGATCATTTTGCCTTTCTGGATATCGCGAGCCTGGATGAGCTTCAAGATTTTCAGGCTGATCATATTCTGCTTTTCGACGAAAGGAAAATTCGAACGGATGTACGCAAGCATCGATTAAAGGGAAATGTACATCGAGCTGGGGTATATCCTTGGCTGCATTATTCCGCACTCGGCCATGAGCAGGCCATATCAGAGGCGCTCACGCATCTTGCAGCGTCACAGGAATGTACAAAAAAGGAATCAGGTTCTTCAATTTTCTTGCGTCCACAAGTTTGTGATAATGATTGAGAATGAGTATCACTATTGTTGGAGGGAACGAGATGGAACCATCATTGTATCCGATTGCACAAGCGATCCGTGACCGCAGAACCATAAAGAAATTCAAGCCAGACCCGATTCCACTGGAATTGATTCGTGAGTTACTGGATGTAGCTGTCTGGGCACCTAACCACGGACTACGCGAGCCTTGGCGATTCGTTTTGTATATGGAGGAAGGCAAGCAGGTTGTCGTCGATGCCATTCTTCAAAACGCCATGAAAAAGCGAGATTCGGAATTGCTTTTACGCGTCCCGACCTATCTTATGGTTATCGTAAATGAAGACTCTCGGCAAAGAGAACGGGAAGAGGACTATGCGGCAGCCTGCACGTTGATTCAAAACTTTCAGCTAGCGGCGTGGGAGCGGGGATTGGGTGTCGTTTGGAAAACGGAACCGTTCACGTATCAAGCAGGATTTTTGCAAGCGGTAGGGGTACGTGCGGAGGAAAAGCTCGTAGGAATGCTTCAGCTTGGCTTTCCGGAGGTCATCCCGGAAGCACGGGCGAGAAGGGCTGCAAATGACAAGCTGACCGTGATTCATTCGAACGTTGCTCTGGAGGATAGGAAGGGAAATGTCACTGTCACAGCCGATCGCTAAAAATGCTTCGCTTCGAACTAGGCCGTGGATGGCGACCGTGTTGATTGTTGCGGGGATCTGCGCCATCCTTTTCGGGCTAGGTTCATCCATTATCACAGGAGTGGCTAACATCTCGTTTGCCACCGTTTGGAACTCGATTTTTCATTATGATTCTAGCAACGAGTATCACGTCATTATTCAATCACTGCGAATGCCGCGTGCCTTGGCAGGAGCGCTGGTGGGAGCTGCTTTTGCCGTAGCAGGAGCCATCATGCAAGGGGTTACGAGAAATCCGATTGCGGATACGGGCTTGATGGGCATTAATGCAGGGGCAGGATTCGTGCTCGTACTCGTTTTTGCTTTTGCGCCAGGACTCCCTTTTGAGTCTATTATTCTCTTTTCTTTTATAGGAGCGGGTCTGGGAGTAGGGCTTGTATATGGACTGGCCTATTTTTCCAAAAACGGTTTGACACCTTTACGGCTCGCGTTGGCTGGGGCAGTCGTTAGCTCTATCCTATCAGGGATTAGTCAGGCGATATCCCTCCTCTTTCAGATCAACTACGATCTGGCATTCTGGTCAGCAGGGGGGATCTCTACAGCGGAGTGGTTTCAAGTATCCGTCATGATGCCCTGGATTGTGGGAGGAATCATTGTGGCTATGATCCTATCTCGCTCCATTACCATTTTGAGTTTGGGAGAAGAGATCGCAGCGGGACTCGGACAAAAGACCAGGCTGGTGAAGGGCTTGTCGGCGGCTGTCGTCATGGTGCTGGCGGGTGCTTCGGTCTCGACAGTTGGCGGTGTTGGGTTTGTAGGTCTTGTTGTCCCACACATCGTCCGTTTTCTGGTTGGGGTTGATTACCGCTGGATTATTCCTTGCTCGGCAATCATGGGAGGCGTTTTGGTTGTTTTTGCAGACATCGGAGCCAAAATGATAGCGATGCCCTACGAAACACCGCTTGGCGCCATTATCGCTGTCATCGGGGTCCCCTTCTTCCTGTACCTGGCACGTAAGGAAAGGAGGGAGTGGTAGTGGACATCGATCCATTTTCTCAAAAAAGAAAAAGCCGTAGTGTCCGACTGATCCTTCTTTTCGCGGTACTTTTGCTTGTCGGTTTTGTCCTGAGCTTGAACACGGGACCGTACAGTATTGGGCCCTTCGAGGTGTTGCAGACATTGCTCGGGGAGGGCTCGAAAAAGCAGAGCCTCGTGTTGTTTGAGCTGCGGCTTCCTCGTATGGTGATTGCGGTCATGATTGGGGCTGGGCTTGCTGTATCGGGGACGATTTTGCAAGGAATCTCTCGCAATGGTCTGTCTGACCCTGGCATTCTTGGAATCAGTTCAGGTGCTGGACTGGCCGTATTGTTGTTCGTCTCTACTTATCCCGCGACGAACATGGCTCCGCCTTTTTTGATGCCGTTTCTCGCACTCATCGGTGCCACTGCCACAGCAGGCATCATCTATATGCTTGCATACAAGAAGGGGCACGGCATATCTCCTACTCGTCTTTTGCTTACAGGGATTGCAGTAGGGGCGGGACTTAGCGCCATCAGCATTATTTTGACACTTCAGTTGAATCCACGAAACCTCGAGTTTGTCGTCACTTGGCAAATGGGATCGTTGTGGGGCTCCAATTGGAAGTTTGTGCTGGCACTTTTGCCGTGGATAGTGATTCTGCTACCGTACGTGTATCGGAAGGCAAATGTACTGAACCTGCTCAGTATGAACGAACATATTGCAGCAAGTCTGGGTGTATCTCTTCAACGGGAGCGACTGGCTTTGATGGCCGGGGCGGTTGGTTTGGCTGCGTCGAGTGTAGCGACAGGTGGAGGCATAGGCTTTATCGGTTTGCTTGGCCCGCATATCGCCCGCAGATTGGTCGGACCCCAGCATCAATACATGCTGCCCATTACGGCGCTCGTCGGTTCATTGCTCGTATTGGCCGGGGATACGATAGGGCGAAGCATCATGCCAGCTACAGAAGTACCAGCGGGTATTGTTATTTCCCTCATTGGTGGGCCTTATTTTCTGTATTTATTGATCCGGACAAAGGGGTAAGACACGTTGAAATCAGGAGATGAAAAAAGGAGTTCAATCCATATGAAAAAGCAATTATCAGGCATTCTGTCCGTAATCTTAGCCACAGCCGTCGTAGCGGGTTGCGGAGCAAGACAGTCGACTACAGACACAAACGCTAACAATAAAACGCAAACGGTTGAGGCAGGAGCATCACAACCCGATACGAAAGGGACAGAGGTGCCTGTGTATCCTCGAACCATCAAGCATGCGATGGGGGAAGTCACACTGGAGAAAAAGCCGAAGCGTGTTGCTTCTGTCGATATCATGGGAACAGATTACTTCCTCGTGCTAGATTTTGCTCCGATTGTATCGGAAGGCTTTGAGTCGACAAAAAGCAAGTCACCCATTTTTGCGAAGTATGCGGAAGGGAAAACGGTGAAGGATCTGGGTGGAAAAACGAATTTGGAGACTTTGTTGGAGATGGACCCAGAGGTTATTGTCATGACAAGCACCGGAAAAGGCTCCAGATTTGAAGAATTCAACAAAATGGCTGATTCCATCGTCATTGATTTCTCTGTGGATGCACCCACCCGCCTCATGAAAATAGCTGAAGTTATTGGCAAAGAAGATAAGGCGAAGCAAGTTTTGGCGGATTTTGATAAGCTGAAAAGCGAAGCAAAAGCAGCAGCAGACAAACATAAAGGAGAAACGGTGCTATTCCTCGTTTCCAATGGCAAGGATTTTACGGTGATGCATCCCAAAAACTTCCCGATTTACTATGAGGAAGTGGGACTAACGCCGATAGCAGGATTGCCCGAGGATGGAAAGATTGGGGGGCGTATCGGAATCGAGGCATTGAGTGAGCTCGCTCCCGATCATATCTTTATTGCTGAGAACCGCCGATCGGCAAAAGCAGAAGAGCCGGAAGGGTTGATTCATATCTGGAAGGATCATCCTGTCTGGAAAAACCTCAAAGCAGTGAAAAACAACCAGGTTTACAAGATGGATACACTCGCGGGCGATACGTTCTTCCTGGGAGAAATCGCTGGATTGGAAGCCATTAAGAACAATCTCGGAAAATAGAAATTCTCCCTAAGGTTCGTAACCATATAAGAAGCACTCCACAAGATTAGTAGAGTGCTTTTTTTTATTTCCGATTATCTGATTCCGTATAGGCAGAGGAGATAGCTTGTGTTGCTTGTGCCAATTGGATTCGTGCTGGGTTTTTCACTTCCAGGGTCATAACGGACATGAAGACCGTATGCATCGTTACGAAAAAATAGATTCAAAAAAAGATGTTTTTCAAAAGTGGTGATTCCACGGAAAAATCGTTTCTCCTTCTCATGTAAGAAAAAATAGAAAGTAATTAGAAACGATATGTATTACACTGCCATTCACGCTCTCTTTCGTATGTCATCGAGTCGACTGTTGTCCTCTCGATTGCTTTCATTATACGGAAAAAAGCGGAAAGCACGCAAAAGCGCGAATGGTTCATTTGCGTCGATTTAAAGCCAGTATGGTTCGTTTTTGCCAGTAGAAAACACGCGCTCTTTTTGTTAATCGCTGTGGCTCCCTGGCAATTATGAATTCTGTGAGAGGTCTCTTCTATTTTCTCATCAATTTCTAATCTCTCTCTTTTTTTCCTTCATCTGCCCTTTTTATGATAAAGTAGATCAAACAAACCCAGTCGAAAAAAGGAGCGAGATCATATGAAAAAAGTAGTCATGACCATGGTAGGAGCACTGATTGTAGGGAGCCTTGGCGTAACAGCCTTTGCACATAGCAACCAATCTTACAGTGTACCGCAAAAGAACACTTCTGCCGTGTACTTGCAAATCGACGATGATGTGAAACATAATTGGGCGAAGATCGTGCGCATCACGCCTGAAAAAGCACTGAAAAAAGTTCGGGATGTACAGCCTGGTACCATTATCGAATGGAAGCTGGATGAAGAGGACGGTTTCCTCGTATACAAAGCAGAGATCAAAAACAAGCAGCAAGAGATTGATGTGTACGTCGACGCGATGACTGGCGATGTGTGGCAAACAGTTGACCACGATGACGACGATGATCATGACGACGACAACGACGATCAGTGGAAAAAACAACCAGTGAAAATCAGTGTAGAACAAGCGAAAAAAATCGCGCTGGCTAAAGTGAACGGCACCATCAAATCCATGAAACTGGATGATGACGATAACCACTATGTGTATGAAGTGGAAGTGAAAACGGCTAAAGGACAGGAAGTCGATTTGGAGATTTCCGCTACAACAGGCGCTGTACTGGATGTAGACTGGGACGATTAATCTAGGTAGCTATCCTTCTCAACCGATCCTCAATAAACAGAGGGTCGGTTTTTTTGTGCAAGTGCCTCTAAAAATTCCATTGCTTCTTGATCCGTAGGTATCTCTCGGACATTCTCCTCGGCAAACTTCTGGGCTTGCGGATAGTTCGTGGAAGCGATTTGTTTTGCAGCAGCCTCTATGTCATAGGGTGTAAAGCGATGCTCGTAGCTGTCACCATCAAGAAGTAACCAATATGCCCCTGGTTTGTTGGCAAACGGCATGCCCACACTTCCTGCATTGAGGATACGCAGATCGCCAAGGCGACGTTCAAATTGGACATGCGTATGACCGCAGATGACTATTCGTTGCAGCGTTCGCTCAAAGTAAGTGGCCACAACTGTATCAGGAGTGAGTGGGGTGAAAATATCTTCATCATTGGTGGGAATGGCATGGCAGAAGAGTACGTCCTCATAATTCTCGCGTGTTAACGTGTAGGTAAGAGGGAGTTGCGCCAGAAAGTCACGATCAGAGCGGCTCAATTGCTCCGCAACCCATGACGTGATTTCTCGGACAGAATCGGACATTTCCAAAGCCTGAGCCTCTCCGTCAAATGTGAGAAGTACTTCACGCTCGCCATTACCACGGATGAATTGCAAGGGTGTATCCAATTGGAAGAGCATTTCAAGTGTTTGGACGGGCATCGGGCCTGAGATCGTATCACCCCCGATGACAATAAGATCAGGCTTCACTGCTTCCAGTTCTACCAATACAGCCTGTAGTGCAGGGGCATTCCCGTGAATGTCATACAGTGCTGCCACTTTCATCTCACATCGCCTCCCGTTCATTCCTGATTGATCTTCAAAATCGTATTTTCAATGATCCGATTTGAACCTATAATGTATCTTGGGCATATCCTCTAAGCTGTGGTATAATTTGGAAGCCAAATTACGATTAAGGAGTATGGATGATGGAAAAAAAACTAATCTTCGGTCATAAAAATCCAGACACAGATTCCATTTGTTCAGCGCTTGTGTACGCTGACTTGAAAACAAAATTGGGCGCGAATGTAGAGCCTGTACGCCTCGGTGTAATCAGCAGCGAAACTGCGTTTGTGTTGAATTACTTCCAAGTAAAAGAGCCGCGCCTCGTAGAAACCGTGGCGAATGAAGTAAATGAAGTCATCCTTGTAGACCACAATGAGCGCCAACAAAGTGCGAATGACATTGAGCAAGTGCAAGTGGTAGAAGTGATCGACCATCACCGTATTGCGAACTTTGAGACGAGCAATCCTCTCTACTTCCGTGCCGAACCGGTTGGATGCACGACTACCATTTTGAAGAAAATGTACAAAGAAAACGGCGTAGACATTCCAAAAGAGATGGCGGGATTGATGCTTTCTGCTATCATTTCGGATACGTTGCTGTTGAAATCCCCAACTTGCACGGAGCAAGATGTGGCGGCTGCTCATGAGCTGGCTGAAATCGCAGGTGTCAATCTGGAAGCATACGGTCTGGACATGCTCAAAGCGGGGGCAGACCTGAGCGACAAAACAATCGAACAATTGCTCACATTGGATGCAAAAGAATTCCAAATGGGTAATGCGAAAGTAGAAATCGCACAAGTAAATGCAGTAGATGTCAATGATGTACTTGCACGCCAAGGCGAACTGGAAGCAGCTATGAATGCAAACATCGCTGAAAAAGGTTTGGACCTGTTCGTGTTTGTTGTAACGGATATCTTGAACAACGATTCTGTTGCGATCGCTCTTGGTAGCGCAACACAAGTGGTAGAAAAAGCGTACCAAGTAACATTGGTAGACAACAAAGCTGTTCTGAAGGGCGTTGTCTCCCGTAAGAAGCAAATCGTACCGGTATTGACTGATACATTCCAAGCTCTGTAAAAAGAAAGGTGGCTGCCATGCACAGGATGCGGGCAGCCATTTTTTATTTCTACATTCCTTGGCTAGGATTATTGTGCATCTGGAACAAGGTTTGCTGGGCATAAGCATCGTCACTGTAATGCGTGATGGCATGTTTATCTCTGGCTTTGAGGCTAAGCAACCCTGTTAATCCCCATCCGGCACCGACTACGGCTACAATGAAACCGATGATATAGAGCATCGAAGTCCCCCCTTGTATGGCGTTATCTATATTTTAACAAATTATGGATAGAGAGTAACGCCAATTTTATGCTGAAAATGTGTTTGACATTGACGGTCCGTAAATGTGTACGATCAATTTGTCAGGAGGAATGAACATGGAATATACGGTGCAAAAGCTAGGACTCCTGGCGGGTGTCAGCACCCGGACGCTCCGATACTACGATGAAATTGAGCTTCTCAAGCCGGCGAGAATCAATTCGTCAGGGTATCGCATTTACGGACAGCTTGAGGTTGATCGATTGCAGCAAATCCTTTTTTACCGCGAGCTGGGTGTGAGCTTGGAGGAGATCAAGGAGATCCTGGATTCACCAACCTTTGATGCTGACCGAGCACTGTGGGAGCACCGCGAGAAGCTCCTGGAAAGGCGAGCGCAATTGGATGCGTTAATCGCCAATGTCGATTTGACATTAGCACAAAGAGAGGGGACCAAAACGATGAGTGACAAACAAAAATTTGAAGGCTTCAAGCAGAAGTTGATTGACGACAACGAGGCACAATACGGAGAAGAAATTCGTGCAAAATATGGAAGTGAGCAGGTTGACAAATCCAATCAGAAAATAAAAGGAATGACCGAGCAGGAGTACGCCGCACTTGAGCAGTTAAATGAAGAACTGCATGAGACGTTGGCAAAGGCCTTTGCGACGGGAGATCCTGCTCATGAGCTTGCGCAAAAAGCAGCAGATCTTCACCGTCAATGGCTCAGCTTTTATTGGGACAGTTACAGCAAGGAAGGGCACGCAGGTGTTGCCCAGATGTACGTCGATGACCCGCGCTTTACTGCTTACTATGACAAGGAACAGCCAGGTGTAGCCGCGTTTCTCCGCGATGCAGTGGTCATTTATACCAGCAAGTAAAGAGTTTTCAAACAAAGAAGCTGCGAGCAAGGCAGCTTCTTTGCATTTTACGCTTCGTTATCCCCACCTACTGCGGGAAAAAGCTTTTGTCCCAATGGTGTTGGCAATCCATCCATGCTTACTACGTTGTTTTCCTTTTGATAAGCAAGCAGTTCCTGCTCGTCTTTAGCCAAAGTCCATTTCTGAAGGGTGTCGCGTTCTTTTGAGTAGGAATAGAAGGGGATAGCCCAGCCGCAAGAAGTCTTTACTTCCTGTACGTTTACGGTAATGATTTGACGAGCACCGGGCAGAAGCGGGAAGTCTTTTACGAGCTCATCCCACCGAGGCGAATCTGGGAGAATAACCGTTCCTTTGCCGAATAAGCGCATGATCAGAGGGGGGCCTTCAAATGCACAAAACATGAGAGTAATCCGGCCATTTTCCTGTAGATGTGCACTGGTTTCGTTTCCGCTTCCGGTCAGGTCTAAATAGGCCACCTCGGTAGGCGATATGATGCGAAAGGAATCGTACCCTTTCGGTGAAAGATTCACGTGACCATCTGTGTCCATAGGAGCAGAGGCAACGAAGAACATTCGCTGCTTCTTGATAAACTTCTCATGCTCAGGTCTTAACTCAGAAAAAAGCTGACCCATTTTGCACCCCTCCAGGTAAAGGAATTGTTTTTACTACCCTCATATTACGATGAAAATATGAAGAATTTGTGTTGTTTTTCCCAGTTCGTCCAAAATTGATGATAAAGTGTAAATATTCCCTCAATAAAATGGTTTTTGAAAAGGAGGAGCATTTACATGCAATCATCACAGCCAATTTACTTAGGGGAGCGCATCCATTTAATAGACGGTTTCGATATGGGCTGGGCGGAACGCACGGGGACATATGTCATCGCTGAAGAAGAACTGACTTTGGTCGAAACAGGGCCAAGCCCCTCCGTCCCATACATCAAGACCGGCCTCGCCAAGCTCGGTTTTACCCCGGAACAAGTAAAATACATCATCGTGACGCACATTCATTTGGATCATGCGGGAGGAGTGGGACTTTTTCTAAAGGATTGCCCAAACGCAAAGATCGTCGTCCATCCAAAGGGTGCACGTCACCTCGTTGATCCAAGCCGACTGATCGCAGGGGCGAGAGCGGTGTACCATGATGATTTTGATCGATTGTTTGATCCGATTGAGGCTGTTCCCGAAGAGCGAATTTTGATTCGTGGAGACGGAGATACACTAAAGATCGGGGCGAATTGCATGTTGGAGTTTCTGGATTCGCCAGGTCATGCCAATCATCATTTCAGCATCTACGATCCCGTTAGCCGCGGCATGTTCACAGGTGATACGGCAGGTGTACTTTATCCGCAGCTTAAAAAGGACGGTATACACCTCGTGCTGCCATCTACTTCTCCGAATCAGTTTGACCCAGATGCCATGTTAGCGTCTCTACGTCGATTTGAAGCGCGCAAGCTGAATTGCATTTACTTTGGTCATTTTGGGATGTCTGAACAGGTAGACGATGTGTACCGCCAAATACGTGAGTGGCTCCCTGTGTTTGTGGCGGAAGGAGAATCAACACTTGCTGCTGGACAAACATATGCTGACCTGTCTCGTAAGTTATTGGAACGAGTCTCGGAGCATCTACAGTCACAAGGCATCAATGATGACCACGAAGTTTTCGGAGTACTCAAGCTCGATTTACAGGTGTGCGCCATGGGCATTCTGGATTATTTGCACAAACGAGGGTAAAAGCTTTGCCAAAAGCATTCCATTTGCCTGAACCCTTTGTTCAGGCGCTTTCATTTTTAGCAGACAAGAAAGTAATAGCTTACGTGTTTGTCATTCTTTTTTCACCCAAGGAATGCTATGATGTAGGATGAGTCATGGACTGTGACAATTTCAAACGTAACAGCAAATAGGTGCCTCGTCTTTTCTCAAAAAGATCGGGTGAAAAGGGAAGTCGGTGAAAATCCGACGCGGTCCCGCCACTGTAAATCGGCTCGTTACTCAGCCGTAAGCCAGGAGACCTGCCTGTTTGTTTTCGTGCCTGTTGCCTTCGCGGAAAGGATCGGCCTATTTCAGGAAGCAGTCCTGTCTGTTTGCCCTGAGGTACCGACCCTTTGATTTCCGAATGGAAGCAAGGGTCGCTTTTTTTATTGGAAGGTACAGTCAATCAGACACGCAGAAAGGAAGTTCTACATATGAAACGTTCATTGCGATTCATGATCCCACTACTAGTTGCGGCGAGCCTCGCAGGTTGTGCGGGTAACGATAACAGCCAGCCAGCACCTGGTGGACAAACAAGTGCACCGCAGACAGCACCGCAAGAGAATACAGCCGAGCAGCCTGCAAAACAAACTACGTATCCGTTGACAGTCAAGGATGCGACAGGAAAAGAAGTAACCTTTGCAAAAGCTCCTGAGCGAATCGTCTCCACATCACCTGCCGAGACAGAGATTTTGTTCGCATTAGGCTTGGAAAATCGGATTGTAGCTGTCTCGGACTATGATGATTATCCAGAAGCGGCGAAGGCAAAACCGAAAATTGGCGGCGTCGTCAAACCGAATGAAGAAGCGATTCTCGCTCAAACGCCAGATATGGTCGTCGGTGGGATTTCGATGGAGAAGCCAGTGGCTGACAAGCTCAAATCACTCGGGATGCCCGTCTACATTACCCATCCGACAAAGATGGATGACATCCTAAACAATGTGTTAGCGATGGGAGTGATCACTAACAAACAAGAACAAGCCGAAAAAGTCGTCGCGCAAATGAAGAAGGATATCGCGTACGTTCAAGATGCAGTGAAACATGTAAAACCGGAAGAGAAGAAAAAGGTATACCTTGAATTTTCCCCAGGCTGGACAGTCGGAAAAGGTGAATTCATGGACGAACTCATCACACTGGCTGGAGCGACAAACATTGCTTCTGACACACAGGGCTGGAATCCGATCAGTGAAGAAAAGATTTTGCAAAACGATCCAGACGTCATTTTGTATGCGAGCGGAATTACCGATGAAAAGACTGGCGTCAAGCTGGAGGATATGATCGCCAAGCGTAATGGCTGGGATAAAATGAAGGCGATTCGTGAAAAACAAATCTTTGGCATGGACCAAAATATTTTGTCCCGTCCCGGTCCGCGTATTACACAAGGCTTGATCGAAGTAGCGAAGGCGATTTACCCAGACTTGGTGAAATAAAATGAAGAAACGATTGTTCATATGGGGAGGAGTCAGCTTTCTCGTCCTTCTGGCATCAATAGTCATCAGCATCTCGATGGGGGCGGCACATCTCCCCATTTCGCAAGTATGGCTCATCCTGCTCCATCAAATCTCGGGCTTGTCTGAGTGGATCACCGTAACGTGGCCGGAGTCATCTGAGCAAATTGTCATGAAGGTTCGTTTTCCACGCGTTGTATTGGCTGTTTTGATTGGCGCCTGCTTGTCTCTTGCGGGAGCGGGTTTTCAGGGAGTTTTGCGAAATCCTCTCGCAGATCCGTTTACGATGGGCGTGGCATCAGGTTCTGCTGTCGGAGCAGCCTTTTTGATCCTGTTTGGCTTGCAAATCAGCTTTTTGGGTGCATGGAGCACGCCTGTTGTCGCTTTTCTTACAGGACTGCTCAGTTTATGGATCGTACTCGGACTCGCGAACACGCAAGGAAAGCTGCAAACGGAGACCCTGATTTTGTCTGGTGTTGTGGTGCAGGCTTTTCTCGGCTCACTCGTTTCCTTTATGGTGTCGCTATCCGACCAGACGGTGAATGAGATCGTGTTCTGGCTGATGGGCAGCCTGTCATTTCGGGGCTGGGCCTTCACGTATGTCTTGATTCCGTACTTGGTCATAGGCGGAATGGTGCTGGTAAGCTATGCACGTTCCTTGAACCTATTTGCGTTAGGCGAGCGGCAGGCTGCGCATCTCGGCGTCCATGTAGATCGAACGAAGCTGGTGGTTTTGGTCGTCTCGACTCTTCTGACGGCAGCGGCGGTTTCTATCGCGGGAATTATCGGGTTCGTTGGCCTAGTGGTACCGCACCTCGTCCGTATGCTTGTCGGTCCTGACCATCGAATTTTACTGCCAATGGCTGCGATCTGCGGTGGTATTTATGTGCTGTGGGCCGATACTCTCGCCAGAATGCTGCTAAGTCCAACGGAAATCCCGCTCGGTGTCGTGACAGCATTTCTGGGTGCACCGTTTTTCGCGTATTTATTAAAGCAAAATAAACGCTTTAGGAAGAGGTAACGTATGCAATGATCAATGTGCACAGCTTGCAAAAATCGTATCAGGATACGCCAGTTTTGCACGGAATCGATTTTTGCGTGGACAAGGGAGAATTTTTTGGCATTATCGGACCAAATGGAAGCGGTAAATCCACCTTGCTGAAAATGATTTCAGGGGTCATTAAGGCAGATGCAGGAGACATTTTGCTTCAGGAGAAAAAGCTTCATTCCTATCCACGTAAAGAGCTTGCCAAAATACTGGCTGTATTGGAGCAAGAGGGGCTGCCGCCAGTGGGCTTTCGCGTTCGAGAGGTGTTGGAGATGGGGCGCTTTCCTTACCAAAATTGGCTGGGGGAAGAGAAGCAGGATGTAGCATCGCTCATTGATGAAATCGTACAAATGCTCGGCCTTGAACATTTGGAGGAGCGCACACTGGATCAGTTGAGTGGTGGGGAAAAGCAGCGCGTAGCTTTGGGGAAGGCATTGATCCAGAGACCTCAGGTGCTGTTGCTTGATGAACCCACGACTTACCTCGATATCGGGTACCAGATTCAGCTTATGGACATCGTGCGAAAATGGCAAAAGACGACCCGGGTGACGGTCATTGCTGTGCTGCACGATCTGAATCTGGCCTCCCTCTACTGCGATCGTATTTTGATGCTGCATAAAGGAAAGCAGATAAGCGTCGGCACACCAAAAGACATTTTGCAAAGTGACAGAATAGAGGCTGTATACGGAACCAGACCGATTGTCATGGAGCATCCTGTTCATCGTTTGCCGCAAATTATTTTGCAATCGCAAGTGTAAGGAGACAAAAGCATGATCGTACTGATAACAGGTGGAGCACGCAGCGGAAAAAGCACGTTTGCCGAAAAATACGCGGCTCATTTGGGCTCCTCGGGTGTTTACATCGCGACCGCACCAATCACTGATGAGGAAATGGAAGAGCGGATCTTGCAACATCGCGACCGCCGCTTGCAGTCCATCTTTCCTTGGCAAACGATTGAGGAGCCGTATGCATTGACAGAATGGCTGACGAAGCTCGAAGCACAAAAGGACATACAAGAACAGCAGACAGTGATTTTGATTGATTGCTTGATCCTTTGGCTTTCCAATTGGCTTTTGCATGATGGGGAGGAGCAGTCGTTTGAGGGTGTGCTCCAACAGGTGGATGTGCTGGTAAACAAGATAAAAGACTACCCGGGGACCGTTTTGCTGGTGACAAATGAAGTTGGCGACGGACTCGTCCCGCAACATCCATTAGGCCGAACGTTCCGAGACCTAGCGGGGCTGATGAATCAGCGCGTGGCAGCTGTTGCTGATCAAGTTTTTCTTGTCACAGCAGGGATTCCGGTGGAACTAAAAGGACAAGCTTTCCGATTTTAACGTGGTGAAAAGACGGTTTCGAGTCGTCTTTTCACCTTTTTTATGATATAATACAAGAAAAGCCATGGAAGGGATCAGGATACCATGCGTCCCCATAGGACGATCTGGAAACGTTTTGACCTCTCCTACATCTAGCTTCGTAGTAGTCGCTCGTCACTGAAGACGACTAATCTACTACGAAAGCGAGGCCCTTTGTATGAGTAGCGACTTATACTTGCGATGTTCCTCGGTAGTCGGTTGGTCGTCTGTGCCTAAACCGACAAAAATGCGAGGAAACCATGATGAGGAGAGCGCTGCAGTTATCTAAGCGTTATAGTATGATTTTGTTTGGAGCTTGTTTACTTGCTTTTGCGTATTATCACATTAACTTTCAGAACCATTTGTCTGAAGGCGGGTTTGTTGGCTTGGGGTTACTGGCGAAATACGCCTTTGACTTGTCGCCAGCGATGGTGATGCTTTTGCTGGATATTCCACTGTTTTTGGTTGCCTGGTTAGTAAGAGGTCGCCAGTTCATCTGGGACACCATTTTTGCATCACTTGCTTTTACCGTGTTTTACGATTTGTTTGAACGATTTTCACCGATTGTCATGGATATGAGCAGAATGATGCCGCTGGCGTCTGTCTTGGCCGGTGTATTGACCGGGCTAGGTACCGGATTGGTTCTGCGCTATGGAGCTGCGACAGGTGGAGACGATATTTTCTCCCTGTTGATCAGTAAGTACACGGGATTGTCCATTGGTACGGTCTTTCTTTTACTGGACGTTATTGTGCTTTGCATGTCGTTCTGGTTCGTGCCGATGAAAGAGATGATGTATACCATTTTAGCCGTTGTCATTTCCAGTCAAGTCATTACCTGGACCGTCAATCATGGTACAGGAGTGGAGGTCATGGAAAAGGAGCACGGGCATGGAAGCGTCTCGATGACCCACCGGTAATGAGTAGATATTCAGTTGAAAAACATGCCTATACAAAAGCAAGCAAAAGGCCAAGTCGGTTTTCATGTCGACTTGGTCTTTTGAGCGTTTATGACCGTTTTTGTACATAATATCCTGCTTTCCTAGTGGATACTAACCAACACAGATACTATCGATGGAAAGGACCTGCCATGAGCGATCCGTTTTTTAGCAACTATAAAGCATTCGTCGTCATACCGGCGGATGAGAAGCAAATGGGACCGGAGCCTTTTAGCCCGAACGATTACGCCAGCCATTTCATCCTGACGTTTTCACTGTACGATGCGGTTATTTCCTCTTGGAGGGAAGCGACAAAGTATAAAGTGCAGGCAAAAAAAGGGCTGTCGAATGTGATCGAGGGTTTCAACGCCAAACGACGTGGTACAGCCCGTCTGCATCTGTTGGAAATGGAAGAAGACCAGGCATATTTCGTCCTGGCCTTGTCGTTGAAAATCCAAAAGGACAATGAAAAAGCGCTCATGGAGACGATCACCAATCTGCTGGACAAAGATTTCGCTACCGACTTGTTGATCGGCGAGACCTGGTATCAGATCATTGGTGCCAAAGGGAAATTCGAGCGGAAGCTATTCTCCTACAATGTCCAGCCGTACGATTATCGCCCGAAGTAATCTGCTAGGGCTTCCGTAATCGCCTGGGCAGCTTTGTCCTGATAGGACGATGTACGGACGATGCCTTCATCCTTTGGATTCGATAGAAAGCCAAGCTCAATTAAGACGGACGGATTATTATTTTCGCGTAGGACGTGATAATTGCCGAATGAAATGCCGTTGCTTCTTAAACCGATGCCACTTGCCAAGCGGGACTCAATCGCTCGAGCTAATGGCTCATCCTTGCCTTGCGAATAATAAAAAGTAAGGGTACCGCTATTTGGCTTCACAGAAGAATTGTAATGGATGCTAATGAAGGCATCTGCTCCCTTTGATTCGCTAAAAGCGACACGCTGCGCTAGCGAAGGCTTTTCTGTGTCACTTGTCCTCGTCATGAAGACTTGCGCACCCCGTTGTCGCAGCTTGCTGGCGAGCAGCATGGCCGTTTTGTAATTCAACGTTTTTTCCATGCTATTCCACTGCGTTCCCTGTGTCCCGACATCGGAACCGCCATGTCCCGGGTCGATGACGATGACTTTTCCTTTTAAGCCTGGCGATTTGGTGCTTTTGGTCACCGGAGCGTTGGCATTGGCCTTGGCATCGCCAATATATGTCGCAGACACCCAGCCCGTCTGTCCATTGGAAGTTCTCGCTTGGATCCAGTCACCTTGCTTTTTCAAAATATCTACACGGGTTCCTCTGGGTAGCGAGAGGACAATCTCATGGCTCGTGCTTGGTCCTTTGCGCATTCGAAGCGAATCGGCCAAAACCGTACCTTGCTGGCTTTTGGCAACGGCTGTATTGGCTGATGAAGAAGCTGAACCCGCACTCGTTACCGCTCCTTTTTGCAAGTAATACCCCGCGACCCAGCCTACCTTTTGATTGTATCTAATTTTTGCCCAACCATATGCTTCATCCGTAATGGTCACGACGGCTCCTTGCGGCACGGTAGCGACAACAGAGGCATTGGGGGCTGGTTCACTGCGAACGTTCAGAGAGGTCGCGACCACCTTTGCCTGGATGACACTTGCTGCTTGCGCCGGCTCTGTATGAAACGGCCATGACAGACTAAGCCATAGCCCACATAGGAGGGACGCTTTTTTACATGTTGTTTTCATCATTTCTACCTCTGACTTGGATTAGCTATATCTCACCTGAACTATGATAAGGGAAATGCAGGAAATCGAATAGGGTATGATTTCCTGATTTTTTGGGACAATTAAAGTGGAGTTTCGGTATATCTTGCCAAGGCGTTCGTTGCCGACTCTGCCATTCGCTGTTTGAGCTGATCGTTTTCTACTACTTTTACCCGGAGGCCGAGAAAACGAATGCGTGATAAAATAAACTCCTGTTCGTCGGATAAAAAGTGCAGGGTGATCGTGTACACCTGCGATTCTGGGTCAAAAGCGACCTCCTTGTCAAAGCAGGAAAACGCGTACAATATGCGCTGGAGCTCAGCGTTGTAACGACGGATGACCACAATTTTTGCCATCTGCTTGCGCTGTTGGATCTGTTCCAACATAGCCGGTAAAAAACTGTCATACCATACATCTTCTATGTAAAGCTCATCGACGGAGCGAATGAGATGCAGCGGAGTCGTGATCAGGCGATTGGTAGACATGTTTAGCCAGATCAGGTACCAGGCCTTCTTGGCAAGTGAATATTCCAGCTTGTAGGGAACCCCTCGTTGATTGCGAAAAACCGGGCCTTTGTTCGTGGCTGCGGTTATTTTTATGTGATTCTTGCCGAGAATGATTCGTCGCAAGGTGCGCACGAGTGGGCTCCAGAGCTGTTTGGCCTGTGTTTGCGCTTTTTCCACGAATCGTTCTTGTTCGGTCCATTCATTTTCTGGCGTATGTGTCAAACGGCGAAGCTTATCGAGTGTAGCGGGCTCGAAAATTTCTGCCGCAGACGGATTCGCCAGCATCAGGGAGAGCCACG
This sequence comes from Brevibacillus schisleri, assembly GCF_055685845.1. Lineage (NCBI taxonomy): Bacteria > Bacillati > Bacillota > Bacilli > Caryophanales > Paenibacillaceae > Brevibacillus > Brevibacillus schisleri. The sequence continues at coordinate 4,367,142 of NZ_JBVNDM010000001.1, read as the reverse complement.
CTTTTTCGTGTGAGGTGACCGGATAAACCCCCGCTTCATCCAGTCGTGTCACTAGCTGGTAATTATGTATCTTATCAAACAGATTCATAGTAAGCGAGCAGCTCCTCCCATTCTTTTTGGAATTGCTTGCGAAGAAACAGCGGTTCAAGAACTTCCACGCTCGAACCGAAGCTGCGAATCCACGGTGTAATTTCCATCGTGCTGTTCACGTTTATCTCGTACACAAAGCTCTCCCGTGATTCTTCTGTCACAATCCCCCATTGCCCCTGTGCCTCCACTCGCTCTTGGATAAAGGAATGAGGCGTGTCGCGAGGCTGAAAAAAGCGAAGGCGTACCGTTACGAGTTTTCCGGTATCAATCAGCCAACTGTGTGCAATGCGCTCATCCGCACTTGCTTGCAAGGAAGTGAAGATTTCCGGCGTAACAGATTTGCCTGTTACGAGCTTGGTCATACCTTCCACACGGTATTTGCGCAGCGGACCATCATTGCCGCATCCTTGTGCCAGCAAGTACCATCTGCCGTATTGATGATCAAAAATAACCCGGAGTGGAATTGCTTTTTGATGTTGCCCTGTTGTATCCCGTTGGAAAGTCGGATTCGTATTTTGAGAATCGTAAAACTTCCGGCGTTTGGGCGTGTAGTAGTGAAATTCAACGATTTTTCGCTGACGAATGGCTTCCGTGAGAAGTAAAGCTTGATATTCATCGAGAATACGTGAGACGAAATGATATTTGTATAAAAACGCAGATGCATCGGTTAACTTCAGGCGATGCTTGAGATAGCGCTTCACTTTTTCTTGCAGAAGATAACCAGGGACAGCCGGTAGTTTTGTATTGGCCATGAAGTCGATGAAATCGTACAGATCCAAAAGCTCATCGTCCGTCAATGAGTCCAGTAGCTCGTCATCGAATTGATAAACGTACGGTCTGACCTCACTAACATTTTTTATCACACCAATTTCTTCGAGGTATTTCATGTCCTGGCGAATTGTTTTTTCATCGGGCTCTGTATCTACAAACGTCTCCAGTAATTCTTTAATGGAGAGGGGCTGCTGTTTGAGCTTTTCCAAGATGTGCGAAAGTCGCTCTACTTCCGAATCCTTCAATGATTTCGCATGGTACAAAAACATCAAGAAATTGTCCGTCACCTCAAAATAGTTGTAACGAAGCTGCGTGTAATACTCTTTTTTCTCCTCATCGCCGACATGCTGATAAAAGGTCGATTGGATGTCCTTCAGCTTTTTCATCGTTTTATCAAGCGTATGAACGGAGATCCCGAGTCGCTCGGCTAACTGTTGCCGATTGTAGGCACCAGCGGTTAAAAACAGGAGACGGAGCAATTGCAGCTCTTTGTCAAAGCTTTCGCGTGCCATTACACTCATCCTTATTCACTCGTCATTTATTTCCAAATTAGTCCTCATATTACGAAGAGGCTGAAGAGAAGTCAATGAGAAAGTGAGGTTCGTAATACTTTTACCATGTTCAAATTACATGCGCAGATGGAAAATAAGGGTATGAAAAACAGCGCAGCTGTGAGAGACAGGAGAAATAGATGATGAAAACAATTTTGCATGGAAACAACCATCGTGAAGTGAAGCTGGAGCATGGAAATGTGCACGTTTTTGCGAATGACGAAGTCTTTGCGAGCTTCGGTGAACGCGTATACCAAATGGCAGACAATAATTTGCGTATTCCGCGAAATGTTTATTTTTCGTATACCCCTGATGCGCATGTAGGCGTTGGGACTTGCATTGGGACGACAGCGGTTTGGAATCTTGCCGATGGATTTGTCTCGCCATCCATCGTCGGATCAGACATTGGATGTGGAATGCGTGTGCATCTGACTCCATTGCATCGGGACGACCTCAAAGACAAGAGTCTAAAGCGGGCTTTGATCGAAGCGATCGAAGCGTACGTCCCGACAAACGAACGGGGAAATACGCATTTTACGGATATTCGCTTGGAGGAAGTGGTGAAGCATGGCTTACAAGGACTGCCGAGCAACTACATTCCAGACACAGAAGCAGCTCCTGACACCTTTAGCCGTTCTTTCTCGCATGTGGAAAAGTACACATTTGAATTCGACCATTCCTTCCTGGAGCAAATACCGCAAAAATCTTGGAGTCGTGCGTGGGGCCAGTTGGGAACATTAGGGGGCGGTAACCACTTTATTGAAATCCAGCATATCGAGATCGCGGAGGAGAACAGGGAAATTGCGAAAGCGTGGGGACTGTTCGACGGCCAGGTCGTCATCATGATTCATTCCGGTTCGCGGGCGTGGGGGGCTATGTTAGGGAGGGATTACACCAAAAGCTTCAAGGAAGTCATGTACAAATGGGGGATCCATAATCCCGAGCCAAGCCTGGTATATGCTCCGATCCAAAGCGAGGAAGGGCAACAGTATTTGAATTTGATGTACTCCGCGCTGAATTTTGCGGTAACGAATCGGCATATGATTGGATTTTCAGTCGAGCAGGCGTTTCGCGATATTTTTGGTAGAGAGACGCGTACACCAGTCCTGTATGATCTGATGCATAATTACGCTTTGAAAGAATTCCATCGCAATACGCCGGTGCTCGTCCACCGCAAAGGAGCGACGAAGGCGTTGCCAGCAGGCCATTTCCAAAATCCGAAGGCTTACCGTAAAACGGGACATCCAGCATTGATTCCAGGTTCTATGGGAACATCGTCCTATATCATGGTTGGATCGGAGGCTGGCGCCAAAAACTTTTATTCGATCTGTCATGGTGCTGGGCGTGTTCGTTCCCGCAAAGCAACCAAGGAGCTTGTGACCATCGATCAATTCGAGCAGGCAATGCGCGTGGGACAGGAAGATGAGATCATGGTGAATCACCGTTCGCTCGCTTCCATCCTTGATGAATGCCCGCAAGCCTATAAAGATGTGGATCAAATCATTGATTCAGTTGTGGGAGCAAATCTTGCCTCTGTCGTAGCAAAATGTAACCCTATTATTGCCATAAAAGGAGTATAATGAAGAGTGGCTTCCTGAAAATTTTGGGGGAGCCACCTTTTGTGATTTAACTTACACTAAAATACAGAAGTTAAATTGTGAACAAATTGCTGAGAAGTTTCAAAAAATAGGTTCGAATGTAACATAAATTGCATGGCTTCCTCAACCGATACCAAAAGAGAGACAATATAGGGGAGATAGGGGAACAGATATGCCTACATACTATTACTTCACCTGCCTAAAATGCCGAACCCGGGGGGGAGTTTTCGGCGAACAGGCCTGGGGCTGGGGAAACTTTGACATGATCGAGTCCTTCAAATACCTGGCTCACCACATCCGTACTTGCGGAGAAGATTCGATTCGCGTGATTTCTGAGGATGTAGATGATTATGTAGATCAGTTACACGGAGAGTACAACACCTTCCTTGAGCAAACGAAGCATATATTTCCGCATTCCAAGGATTGGGAGTTCCTCGATCGATGGAAAACACTAAAAGTAGAAGAAATGAAGATAAAATGGGTCGAGGAAAACAGGATCATGCATCCAGATGATCGGATGAAAATATGCGGAGTGCTTGATGCCGTGGATATCTTGAAAGAAGGGGCGGGAAGAGTCTCGTTCAGTGCTAGTGTGACGGACGATGATGGGAAAGTGTGGAAAATCGTAGCGAATATGCGCGAATTACCCATCTTAAAACACGCGTATATCATCATTGGCGTCATACAAGAGCATTCTATATTAGGAGAAGTCATCGAGGTGTACAAGATGATTCCACGAGTCTCTGTTCAGGAGGAAAGGGGTAACGATCATGATTCTGGAGACAAGCGGGCAATTACTAATTAAAGTACGCGAGGAAAATCCACTCGTTCATAACATAACGAACGTAGTTGTCACAAACTTTACAGCAAACGGCTTGTTAGCTCTTGGTGCATCCCCTGTCATGGCGTACGCCAAACAAGAGGTGGCAGATATGGCAAAGATCGCCGGAGCTCTTGTATTGAATATAGGGACATTGAATGAGGATGAGGTCGAAGCGATGTTGATCGCAGGAAAATCCGCGAATCAGCATGGAGTGCCTGTTTTGTTTGATCCGGTAGGGGCGGGAGCAACATCGTATCGAACCGAGACAAGTCAACGTCTTGCGCAGGAACTCGACCTTTCTTTCATTAGAGGAAATGCTGCCGAGATTGCGAATGTCATCGGGGAGCGTTGGGAGATTAAAGGTGTAGATGCGAAGGAAGCTAGCGGAGATGTCGAGGACCTAGCGAAAGCAGCGGCGAAAAAACTAAGAACAATCGTTGCGATTACGGGCAAAGTCGACATTATTTCGGACGGTGAAACGACTTACTCGATCCATAATGGTCATCCAATCTTAACGAAGGTGACCGGAACAGGCTGTTTGTTAACGTCTGTTATGGGAGCGTTTGCAGCCATTGCAAAAGACAAGCTGATGGCAGGAGCTGCGGCATTGGTATGCTACGGTGTTGCTGCTCAGCTGGCAGCCGAGAAAGCAGCGAAAGTAGGTCCAGGCAGTTTCCAAATCGAATTTTTGAATGCCTTGCATAACTTGACCGCAGACGATGTTCACCGTTTTGGCTACATCGAAAAAAGGGAATAAAAATTCCCCTTTAAAAAAGGGGAGAAAAATGGCCGTAGAACGATTAAGCTAGATATGTTAGACAGTAGCTGTAATTTCGTAGTGAATAAGACAGCAGCTTCTTCTGGTGCTCTGAGAGTGATAGGAATATAAATTCAACGTGATCATCATCGTATGGACGGACATAAAAACGGGAAATACCATGACAAATAATTTCTCTCTTTAACGTCAGTGCCACACTGGCGTCTGTTCGTATGTGCAATTCCACGCTGCGTACCCTCCTTGGACATTCAATAGAGTACCAAAAAAATACAAGGAAAAACAAGGTAATTAAGTCTGAATCATGTCCAAGTTGTTACCGTTTTTTGGATGAAAACTGACAAGGAGAACGATTCAGAAAAGGCTAGCGAGGATTGCTGGGAAAGCACCCTGTACGAGAGAAAAAATTCGAAATGATTCCGGCCATTCTCCCTTTTTCCGTTGTGTTGTTTACTTTACTTCGAAGGCAGCGTACGAGCTCTTGATCGCAGTGACATGAGAAATAGCCGTGCTTTACATAGCATTCATCATGCCTCTTGCAGCATCTGTCGACATCATCAATTGGCGCAGCCGGCCCGGAGCATCCAGGCCCACACCAGTTTCCGTACAAACAGGGGAAGCCTACTGATCGGCGTTTTCTTTTTGACAACTGACATCACTCCGTCTTGTAAAGGAATACTACTTGTATCATATTGAACAAGAAGGGAAGTTGCTTTAGGCAATCTCCCTTTTTTCGTTTCGATAGATAATCGCCTGACATGAATGGCTCGGAGATGGACAAAGGGAAAAACTTTCAAAATATCACTTGATATCATGTTGTGAATATGATAGATTAATTCTTGCCGAAGCGAACGCTTGCAGGCTCAATGGATGGATGTCCGAGCGGCCGAAGGAGCACGATTGGAAATCGTGTAGGCGGTGTCGAACCGTCTCGTGGGTTCAAATCCCACTCCATCCGCCATCTTACTTGGCCCGTTGGTGAAGCGGTTTAACACAGCAGCCTTTCACGCTGTCATACAGGGGTTCGAATCCCCTACGGGTCACTTAGAAAAATCCCTACATCTTGTAGGTGATTTGGAGGCTTAGCTCAGCTGGGAGAGCATCTGCCTTACAAGCAGAGGGTCGGCGGTTCGATCCCGTCAGCCTCCACCATTTTTATATGCGGTCGTGGCGGAATTGGCAGACGCGCTAGATTCAGGTTCTAGTGGTGGCAACACCGTGGAGGTTCAAGTCCTCTCGACCGCACCAAGCAAACCCTATATATGGCGGTCGTGGCGAAGGGGTTAACGCACCGGATTGTGGCTCCGGCACTCGTGGGTTCAAGTCCCATCGATCGCCCCATCTATTTATGTTCAAAATGTAAAAATGAAATAGCCCAGCGGTGGCTCCTGTAAAGGAACTCCGGCTGGGCTTTCTTTGTATTTGTTTACGAGTGATCAGGCTGATAAAAGTGAAGGCGATTGCCAAAAGGATCGGTCACGCTCACCTCACGCGTTCCCCACGGCGTCTCCTCTAAACCAGGACGAGCATACTTGTACTCTTGACGCAATAGGGACTGATGAAAAAGCTCAATGTTCTCTACCTGTACGCGAATCGCTGAGCCAGGACAAGCATCCCCGTGATGCTCAGACAGATGAAGTGTGCACGACGGAGAGGAAATTTGCATGTACAAAGGAAAATGATCCTCGTACTGATGCTCCCAATCAATCTGAAAGCCTAGAAACCCCACATAAAACTCTCTTGCCTTCTCAACATCAAATATACGAAAAATCGGCGTGATAATCTGATTCATTTGCCCAGACACCTCCGGATTGTATGGAGGGAGGCGAGGTGCATCCCTTCGTGAAAAATCGTTCGGACAAGCACTTGTGCAATCGTATGCATGCCAGATTCCGTTGCGGGAAACTCTTCTTCTAATCGATCCTTGTAAGCGGCTTGTATCTTCTGAGGTTGTTCTTGTAATAGGGAGACGAGCACGGCGAGTTTCGGTGGCTGCGTATCCCAATCAGCAGGTTTTGTCCCGAAGTTAAACCATTCGCCATCGATTGCTTTTAATGTCTCCTGTCGATAATCCTCAAGCTGCTGGAATAACACTTTATGCCGTTTTTCCATATCCTTCCCCCTAGGTGGCAGTCTTCGCTAATAAATTCGAGTCAAAGATTCTACCTTCCTTCTAAAAGAAGTGGGAGCATCATCAAAAAAGCGTGCAGAGCCAATTCGCCTGCACGCTTTTGATGCTGCTTATTAGAAACGGCGCTACATTCTTTCCTGCTCGAGGGCGTGAGAAGGGGAGAATAGTTTCCGCCATTTTACTTGCGGTACGCAGATGGCAGCAAGGATCATGAATACGCCACCCCATTGAGGGAGAGAGACAGTCTCTTTAAGTACGAAGCTCGACAAGAGCACGACGGTGGGCAGTTCGACTGCACTTAAAATGGTAGCCAGTCCATTGCCGATCCGTGGCACACCGACAGCCAAACAGAAGATGGGAATGACCGAACCGAAGATCGCAACCAAAAGACCAAGCGGCAGCAACCCTTGCAAAAGCTGACCATTTACCAGGAAAGTTGGTGGATAAACGATCGAGAGCATCAGGGCAGCCATACTAATCGAAATCGCGCTTCGCAAGTAGGGGTCCATTCCTGGAAGGATTCGCCCGCTAAAGAAAATAACCAAGGCAAAGGTCGCGCCCGACATAAGACCAAAGATCAATCCGACCATGTCTACACTCTGAATTCCGCTTTCGCTAAGTCCACTTGCAAGAACGGTCCCTGCTCCAAGCATAGCCAGAGACACCCATTTTTCAGCGGTTGGCCATTTGCGATCCACAATCGCCTCCAGCAAAACGCCGATCCAGGTAAACTGAAAGAGAAGAACGATTGCGAGCGAAGCCGAAACCCGGCTAACAGCCTGATGGTAAAAAAGACTGGTTGAGGCCATCATGAGGCTGGCTGGTGCCAAAAGCAACAAATACTTGAACGAAAACCGTTGCTTGGAGAAAAAGATGGCCATGACCGTCATGATCAATCCGCCAAAAATCAATTGGCTTCCACTCATTTCAAATGGCGTAAAGCCGAGTTGAAAAGCATGCTTCATGAAGATCGAGAGGACACCGTAGCTGCACGCACCGAGTAAAACTAAAAAGATAGATCGCCAGTATGTCATAAGTAAAAGTTCCTTTCGTATGACTAAACTCGGAAGAATAATGACTATTGTACTACAGGTCTAAAAGTGGTACAATAAAATTTTTGTCCATACTTTACTGTGCTACTAAGGTAATTAGATAGCTGCATGCATTGGTAATATGGTAACGGATGAAAGTGTAGGGGACACCTTCTTTTACGTGAGAATACATAGCTGTTTTTTCGTATTTCCGTTACACTACTTCATAGAGAAGAAGTGTAAAAGTCGTCTATAGAGAAAGAGAAGGCGAAACACATGGAGGAGCAGGATGAGACAGGGGATTATTTATGCAATCGTGGCGTATTTGGCTTGGGGGTTACTCCCACTCTATTGGAAGCTGTTTCAGGCAATGGGGGCATGGGAGATACTCGCTCATCGAATCGTCTGGTCGATTATTTTTGTCGCAATCATTATTCAGGTAACGAAACGCTGGCGCAGTATGTGGGGAGCGGTTACTGGTTTTAAAATGTTCGGAGCATTAGCGATATGTTCACTGCTAATCAGCGCAAACTGGCTTATTTTTATCTGGGCAGTGAATAACAATCATGTCATGCAAACGAGTCTTGGTTACTATATGAATCCTCTCATCACGGTACTGCTTGGAGTCCTTTTCTTAAAAGAAAAAATGCATGCTGGGCAATGGTTAGCGCTTATACTCGCGGCTTTCGGAGTCCTGTTCATCACCTTCCAGTACGGTGAGATTCCATGGGTCTCTTTATCACTTGCCCTGACTTTTGCTTTTTACAGCTTGGCGAAAAAACTCGTCCGCTTGGAGGCGATGGTCGGACTGGCTTGGGAGACGCTGTTTGTGGCCCCTATTGCTTTCGGTTATTTGTTGATGCTACAGGTCAATGGGACGGAGACGATGACATCCTTAGCGTGGTGGCAACTTTTGTTGCTGACACTGGCGGGGGTAGCTACTGCCATGCCGCTCTACTGGTTCGCCCAAGCAGCGACGAGACTCCCACTTTCTGTTGTGGGCTTCATTCAATACTTGGCGCCTACGATATCGCTTTTATCAGCTGTTTTCTTGTTCGGTGAGCCTTTCACCCAAACACATTTCATCAGCTTTGGATTCATCTGGTCTGCGCTCATCGTATTTACAGTGTCTTCTGTACGTATAAAACGAAAAGCTTCCCCAATCAATCCCGAGGTTGCTATCAAAAAACAAGCGTAACCATAAGAAAACTCCTGGCCCGCCGAGAAAGACTCGGAGCTGGTCAGGAGTTTTTGCTTACCAAGATGTGATTAGCAAATCGCTTCGCCGTGCTTTTTCATGCGGTACGCGCCATGATTAGTAGGTCCCACATATTGATTGAGCGCAAACGAGTGACGAATCGCTTCGGTAATAAATTCTTTGGCAACAGCTACTGCGTTGTGTACAGAGCTTCCTTTTGCCAATTCAGCACAGATTGCAGCTGAGAACGTGCAGCCGGCACCATGAGTAAAGCTCGTCTCAAAGCGCTCTGATTCCATTACCTCGATCGTTTTCCCGTCATAGAAAACATCTACGGCATTTCCGCTTTGAAGCTTGCTGCCACCTTTTACCACGACATAAGAGGTGCCGAAGTCGTGGATGCGCTTCGCCGCTTCCTTCATGTCATCGACACTTTTCAGCGCGCCCATTTGGCTAAGAATACCAGCCTCGAACAGGTTAGGAGTCGCAACTGTTGCATTCGGGAGCAAGACTTCGCGCAGGCTGACTGCAATTTCTGGATGGAGAGCTTCATCTGCACCCTTACAGATCATCACAGGGTCAACGACAACATTTTTCAAATCGTATTGTTTTATTTTACGGGTAGCGAGGTCAACCAATTCAGTGGTTCCGAGCATCCCAGTTTTTACAGCATCTACGCCAATTCCTGCGAGTACGGTTTCGATTTGTTTTTCTAGGATCGCAACATCGATCGGAAACACTTCGTGGAACCATTCGTTATGTGGATCTTGGGCTACGATAACGGTGAGGGCGGTCATCCCGAAAACACCAAGCTCCTGAAACGTTTTGAGGTCTGCTTGCTGACCAGCTCCGCCGCTGGTGTCGGAACCTGCAATGGTGAGTGCTTTCTTCATGGTCATTGTGATTATCTCCCTTTGTATACCGCTGCACAATCGAAGCGGATCTATACTGTCATGCGCTGTAATGCCTCTTTCTCTATTAAAGAGGAAGAAATCGGTGCTGTCAATAATATCCCCAAAATATAAAAACCGCCTCCCATAGCGGGAAAGCGGTTTATGTATGTGTGCATTTATGCTTGAGAAGCAGCGTGGTGAAAAGAGAAGCTGATGGTAGTGGACATGGACTTGGAACGCTTGGTTGCAAGCTGTTTGGCTTGTTTTGCTGCCTCAAACATACTGGGTGCCTTGATGATTTCAACCCATCTGCGTGTTGCTGTTTCAAATAAAAAGCGATAGATAGTCATCTTTTTCGACCTCCATGGTTTGTTGACATCTACATTGTAATACGTAACAGACTGCAAGAGGTTACATAGCTGTTACATATTTTTGAAAGAAATATGGTTATTCTGTAAATCGTAAAATGTTTCCGAAAGAAGCGTTACGTTTTGCGAAATGTTACGTCTTTAGTATGTGATGTTTACGAAAGCTTCCATTTTTAGAGAACGAATGAGGTGCGACAAACGATGGTCAATTCAACAGGAGAGCTGACGGTGACAGGGGTCAATCACAGCTACGGAACGGGAAAAATCAAAGTGCCCGTGCTGTATGATATCAACCTTCATATCAACCAGGGAGAATTCGTAGCTCTGTGTGGCTCGTCGGGGTCAGGGAAGTCTACGCTCTTGAATTTGCTTGCAGGTTTGACCAAGCCGGAAGAAGGGAGTGTCATGGTTAGCGGAGCAGAGATTTCCAGCTACAACGAAAACGAACTATGCATGTTTCGCCGCAAAAACATGGGCTTTATCTTCCAGTCATACAATCTGCTCCCAAATCTGACAGCGTTGGAAAACGTAGAACTTCCTTTGATTTTTGCAGGCGAAAGCAAGAAAAAACGTCGGGCGAAAGCAACAGAAATCCTACACCGCGTAGGGTTGGAAGGTCGTATCGACCACAGACCCAATGAGCTTAGTGGTGGACAGCAGCAACGTGTCAGTATTGCAAGAGCGCTCGTTAATCAGCCTGGCATCATCTTGGCGGATGAGCCGACGGGGAACCTGGACTCGAAGACAGAACAGGAGATTCTCCTTTTAATGAGAGAAATGAACAAGGAAAATGGGACTACGTTCATCATCGTTACCCATGAGCAGGAAGTAGCGGAACAGTCCGACCGCGTTATTTATCTCCAAGACGGACGGGTTGTACAAAAAAGGACAAGACCAGCGTAGGCGAGGGTATGAGGTGAACAAACAGTGAAGGTAATGGATTCTTTTCGCATCGTCTGGAGGAATCTGTGGCGAATGAAGCTACGGACAGCCCTCACGTCGGTTGGTGTCATGATCGGGACGGCTGCAATCGTCGCGATGATGGCGCTTAGTTTAGGGCTTAAGGAAAGTGCGGTAAAAAGCTTGGAGAACTTCGGGAACTTGACAGAAATGGACGTCGATGCATTGCGCTGGTACGAGGAAAATGGCGAGTGGATTGATGTCCCAGAGGATAAGGTCAAGAAGCTGAATATGCAAGCGGTGCAGGATTTAAAAAAGATTCCAGGCATTCAGGCTGTTATGCCGATAAAAGAATTACGAGAGCAAGCGAAGCTTAAGGTAGGTAGACGAGAAGGTTACGTACAGCTTATTGGGGTGGATGTAAATGAGTCGGCTGCCTATCGAAAAAATGACATTGAAAAAGGAAGCTATCTGACAGGGGCGCCACAAGAGATAGTAGTTGCTTTCGATGTATCCAGAGAATTGCGTGACGTAGAAAAGGAAAAGCGCGAGGAACGGCGAAGAAAAGCCGGAGCTGGCCGGCATGAAATGTCCCAGATGCCACCTCCTGATATAGGGGGCGGAGATGCACTGACCTTCAATCTTGTAGACAGAGCAGGGACTCTCATCTTGTCACGCGAATATCGCATCGACGATGAACCGAAATACGAGAAAAAAGAACTGCGTGTGAAGGTTGTCGGTCAATTGAAAAAGTCAGAAGAACGTAACTCGTCAGCCGCGGTTTATGTACCGATTAACGTAGTGAAAGAGCTGAACGAGTGGGTCACGCGCAGTCGAGGTGACGAAGTCGAAGAGGGAGCATCGCGCAGATCACGCGATAAAGCCAAAAAGGATACTTTTGAATTTGACAGAATTACAGTCAAAGTAGAATCTCGTGAAAAAGTCGAGAGTGTAGTCAAAGCGTTGAAGGAAAATGGTTTTGAAGTATACTCGCCTGCACGTGAGCTGGAAACCATCAATAACTTCTTCTTCGTGATTCAGATGGTCCTCGGAGGAATTGCAGCAATCTCCTTACTTGTCGCAACGATTGGAATCGTCAATACGATGATCATGTCGATTTTAGAGCGAACCAAAGAGATTGGCATCATGAAAGTAATCGGAGCCACTGTGTTGAATATTCGTTGGCTGTTCCTAATGGAGTCAGGCTTTATTGGCTTAATTGGTGGACTAGCTGGTCTCGGCATGGCGTGGGGAGCTGTTGAGCTCGTGAATTACTTCGGAGCGTCTGGCGGTCTCTTGGATAGTCTGAACATGGGCTATGGCGGTGGAGGAGACCCTGAGGCTGAGCCGACAAAGCTAGCGGTCATTCCAAGCTGGCTGGCACTCTTTGCGATTGGCTTCTCCTTTGTTATTGGGGTGTTGGCGGGAATCTTCCCGGCAATCCGCGCATCTCGTTTAAGTGCACTGCAAGCGATTCGATCTGAATAAGTGATGAAATGTGGGGAACGTAAGATGAACAAGAAAAAATGGATCATTATCGCCACGGTCGTGGCCGTTCTTGGAGGGGGTAGCTATTACGGCTATTCGTACTTCAAGGGCGAAGAGGTTACAGAAGAAAAGCCAGAAGAAAAACCGAACTTCCCGACAGCGCTCGTGGAACGTGGTGAGGTCAAGAAGACGATCAACTCAGCAGGTACAGTGGAAGCGAAGGCGCGTGAGGAAGTCAAGCCAGAGCTCAATGGCAAGGTGCAACGTGTGCTAGTCAAGGAAGGTCAGTCTGTGAAAAAAGGCGATGTCTTGTTCACGATAGACAGCTCTGATGCACAGCTGGAAATTCAAAAGCTAGAGCTGGAAATTTTAAAAGCGAAAAAAGAACTAAGTGAAATTAAACAGAAAAAAGACAAGATCACGGCTACCAAGGAAGGGAAAGTCATCGAAGTCTCAGTGGAAGAAGGGCAAGATGTCAGACCAGAAACAGTAGTCGCCAAACTTGCTAATACCGACTATTTGAAAATTATTGGGCAATTTACCTCTTATGAGTCTGAACGATTCAATGTAGGTACAAAAGTGAAGGTATTCATTCCGACTTCCATGTATTTTGTGGATGGTGTTGTCACGGAAGTGGATAGAATAGGTGAAAAAGTAGAAGGTGCGGGCGGAATTCACAATGTAGAGGTATTGGTCAAGAAGCCTGGGGCCATTTATGTTGGGGACAAGGGTGAGGTACAGTTCACGGATGATAAGGGACTCTTATATGTAAGCCGAAATCAGAAAGAATTCCAGCTGCCAGATGAAATGGAGATATTGGCTGGTACTTACGGGAAAATCGGCAAGATCGACGTGAAAAAGGACGATGTAATCAAAGTAGGGCAACAACTGTTCAAGATGGATATGGAAGCGTCCGGTATGGAGCTGATGGAAAAAGAACTAGCGCTAAAAGGGTCCTTATTGAATATGGAGCAGAAAAAGCGTGAAATTGCGAAGAACCAAGTAACAGCGCCAATTAGTGGTGTCATCACCAAGCTAGGTGTAAAAGAAGGCGAAGCGCCAGGGTCAGAACCTGCGGCCATTATTATGGACACAACTTCTGTTTACTTTATGGCAGCCGTTGGAGAGCTTGATATTCCCGCGATTAAGATCGGACAAAATGTCGATGTTTACGTGTATGCATTTGGTACAGAGCCGTTTAAAGGCAAAGTCGTAGAGCTCCCGAAAGAAGGGAAAAAAGAAGACAAGGAAGTTCGTTTCGCGGTAAAAGTGGAACTACTAGACAAGGCTGAATTTAAGCATGGGATGACGGGAGACAACGATATTATCGTCGCTCAAGCACAGAATGTCCTGCGATTGCCAAGCAATGCGGTTGAAATTCTGGGGCCAGGTCAGGGTACGGTAATGGTGAAGGATCCGAGCACTGGAGATCCGATGCCGAAAGACGTACAAATCGGGATTGAAGGCTATGATTTTATTGAAATCAAAGGCGGCTTGAAAGAGGGAGAAGAGGTTCTGGTGACCAACGCCGAAGGCATGTAAAAGCCAATTGAATTCGTTTATAGCGACAGCCCCGTTGCCACTGGCCAAAAACCTTAGGAAACGGGGCTGTTTTTTACACGCATACGATTTTCAACGATTTAAAAGTAATGGTAACGTTGCGGACACTTTCGACGTCAAACTATGTAAAGGATGGGAGATCTTACAGCCGTTTTCCTTTGCAAACTGATCAGCAACAGGTACCATGGAGAGCTGTGCCACTGCAATTAGTTGATCTGGAAACGTTTGGCAGAGCTGATACAAGGCGTCTTTTATTGCTTCTCTGTACGCTTCTTGCTTGTTTTCCATGAGCAGGGCAAAAGCATTTTCGACGAGAGATACTTGTACCTCTGGATGAAGGTTGTGGGAATGGGCGAGCTTCGCGAGACGCTCCATCGTAGGTTGGACAGTAGCAGGATTGGAGAACAGCAGGACTTGTGGCTTAGAATGACGGGCAAGCTCATGAAAAAATGGTCCATCGATCGTGAAGAGTGGGACAGTGGCAGTTGCTTCAACCTCTGGTGTTACCAGTGCGGCATACTGTGTGCAAGTGATCACGATTGCATCGACCGCGCAGCTTTGCATCCAGTTTAGCTGCTCACGTAATTTGGCTTGTGCCTGTTCCGTGGTATGGACAGGAATTCCCGCGTTTTGCAGGAGCAAGCCTGGATCAACAAAATGAAGGAGCTCTACTTCAAAGGCTGCGAACGCATCTGATAAGAGTGAAATATTTGAATAATGTCCATGGAGACAGGCAATACGGGTCATCGTGCAGCCCCCCCTTGTAGAGTATCCTTATGGGCAAGGACGCGAATACGCTTGTAATCGAGCACCCAGTGTCCCTCTTGAAACAGAGCAGGACGCAGTATGTCAGTGATTTCCCTACATACTTGCTGGATTTCATCTGAGGACAGTCCCGCGAAAAAAGGACTGCAAAAAGAATTCAGCCAATGTGACAGGCCCAGGTCTCCATCAGCCATGACTGTCGGTCGATCAAAATGGGAAGCAAGCACGACGTGGAAGCCTTGCTTTTCCAAAAGAGTCGTGTACTCTCCTATGCTGGGAAAATACCAAGGTGAGCGCTCATCGGCAGATATTCCTCTACGTGCTAAAACAGTCCGTAATGCCTTTGTGATTTGTCCACAATTGCCGTGTCCTCCAAATTCGGCGACAAAGCGTCCACCGGGAGCTAGAGCCATCCAAATGGTTTCAATGACTTCAGCAGGACGTTTCATCCAGTGGAGTGCGGCATTGGAAAAGACAGCGTCGTAACTGACAACTGTACGATACGTATGCGCATCGGCTACTTCAAAAGCAAACGGCGGATATTTTTTGCGAGCAGCCTCAATCATGGTGGCAGAAAAGTCGATTCCTGTCACATTGACTCCTGCAAGCGATAGTTCGGCACACAGGTCACCTGTTCCACAGCCTAAGTCAAGAATGCTTTCTCCGGGAGCCGGCTGTAGCCAGTCCACTAACCCTTTGCCGTATTCAGAAACGAAATTCATTTTGGCGTCGTACAGTCCGGCATTCCATTGATTGGTTTGTACCATCTGAATCCCCTCCTTTTCATCCATTTTTACCGACTAGGGAGATATAAGTCAAATCTATATAAATTATAAACCGGATAGTATTTAACTATATCTAGCGCGTGAAAAAGCTTTATGATCGTAAAGGATATTTCGCCGTTTTTGTCGAATGATCACAGTTGAAAATTGTAAGGAAGAAAGTAGGAGGACAATTCGTGAAAAAATGGGTTGTAAAAACACTTCTAGTGTGTTTGGCAACGGGCACCCTGTTGTCAGGTGTGTCAGTACCGCCAGCCATGGGGGCCGGGGCAACAGCATCCATGAAAAAAAACAGCCAAGTATCTAAGCCACTCCGGCAGCAGCCTGTTCACGATATGGTTATCTTTAACGATTATCAGGTTGCAGGACTCGATTCAAATGGTTGGAACTGGGTGAAGAATGATGAGTTTATTCTTCCTCCCGAGACACCACTTGATATTGACGTGATACAGACCACTTATGGAACTGGCACCAACATCAATCGGAAGCAAGTTTTATTGGATGGAGTAGAGTTACCGGAGTATCAAGCCGAAAATACCTCGTCACAAACTACTTTCAAATGGCAAGTACCTCGGTTTACCATTCCAGCACAAAAGCTGTCTGCTGGCTCGCATACCTTGACCTTTGTTGTGACAGATGCCAAAGGGAAGAGCAGCACAGTGCATGTGCGATTTCTGGTAGAGGCCATAAATTACCCGAGCATATTTAACGGGGAAAAGGCAGAGGGAGAACCAGTACCAAGTGGCGGGCAAACGGCGATTTTTGGAATGATGGGTTCACACGACTTTACCAGTTCTGTACGGGGCACGTGGAAATTAACAAATAAGTCCACGAGTACAGAGATGAGGTCTGTTCAAGAAACCATATTTTCGACGGGGACATTGTTGACGGGGCAGTATGAGCTCCTCTTTGTTCCGGATGATACAACCATGTCACCTTGGATGACGACAATTCAAGTAGGCGTTGCAGAGCTGTACATGGGAACAGATGCAAGCGGTCAAAAGCTGACGCAAGATCAGAAAATAACAGCGCCAGCAGCACCAGGGAAGGTTCCATTGTATTCGCCAATCCCAGGAAGATGGTCGGTGAACGGGACAGGACAAACCTTGACAGACGCGCAACATTTTGAGGTGGACATTCCTGAGAGATTGGCTGGAATCACAATCGCTGTCATGTTTGAGCCTGTTTCGGGGCAAAAAGAGAAATCGTCTTTGTGGGGCGATACTTCGGCGACAACGGTTCAAATACAAATACCAGGTGCACCAAATGCCTGCGGCCCTGCTGATGGAAATGTCACGATGGATGTGTTGATGCAGCAAAACGAAAAATCAACACCGACGGTAGAAAAGATGAACCTGTATTCCTCTGATAATACAGTCAAGCTGTATCAGAATCCTGTTCATCTGATCTGGCTGACCACTGCTGCCGAGCACATTGAAAAGGGAAGTGAAGCAGATGATGATGAGGGGCCGGGTGTATGGGCGATCGATAACGTCATTGTCGATGAGAACAAATTGAATTGGGATCACACGGGATTGCTGTTGTCCGGCTACAAGCCAGGCCGCTACAAAGTCAACTACTATAGTAAAAGAGACCCAGCGCAAGTCTGGTGCGGCTATGTTCAAGTGATAGAAGATTCGCCTCCAATCAAGTCGTATCCGGCATGTGAGCCAGGGGATACAGGTGTAAGTCCGCCAAGTTCGCCACTTCTTCTTCGAAGCGAGAGCGGCAAGGAATACCGGGACGGACAAAAGATTACCGTGAACGCAGGCGATGATCTCGAAATGGAAGACCTAAGGCTGATCGCTACTCATGCTGAGCTAGTCGGATCCAAAAAGATCAGGGATAAGAGCGAAAAGAAGTCCTACTATATGCCGAAATTTGAATGGAAACATGGCGAGATCGGTATTGGTGCCAACCGGAAGCACAGTAATGGTACCATTTCCTCAGAAAATCGGATCGAGATCTTTTTCGGGGAAGAAGAGATCGCCAGCATCAAGCCCAGCAAAGGTGATGGCGACGATAGTGAGGGGCTTGAATCACTGAATTTGAAAAAGTATATCGATACGGATAAGCCTGGGGAATACAAGATCAAGGTAACGAATACGCTCAGCAATAAGACCTGCACGGTTATCAACTCCAAAAGAAAGTACACGAAGAAAAACGATGTAAATGAGCATAATGAAACATTGACGCTTACAATTGAAGTGAAATAGTAGTATAGGAAAACCCCCTTGCATTTTGGCATGGGGGTTTTCGACTACAAGGGGAGGAAGTTCTGTGACAAATGAACAGAAGGTAATCTTGGAAAAGTTCGGCTTTCGGATCGAAGGAGAGCAAGTGAAACATTTGAAGCTGGGGATCGTAAGAAATAAAAAAGAATTCGTCTGCCACGCCACGCCAGAAGAGTTGCAGGACTATATCAAGTCCATCTTGCGCAACCAATGTCAGTGGAAGCGAGGAGAATCTGAGTGAGCAGGCAGGGAGGTTGTTGGGGTTGAAAGAGTCTAGGGAGACATTGGTTACGGCCTTACGCGAAGTGGAGGACTGGGAGAAGGACCAGAACGACTTGTGGTTCTGGGAAAAGCTTGGCAGACTTCCTTTTGTTCTCTTAGATCGGATTACGCCTGCATTTGTTCAGGAGAAGCTGGGAAAAGCCGTAGATGAAATGGCAGCCTTTCTCGAGACAGGTGGGACTTATTTGGTGCAGGCTGAATCGATATACAAGCGGTTTGACAAACGGTTAGAGGGATCCGGTACTTCTGTCATTGGCAAGGAGGAGATTGCTGCTGTACCGCTTACAATCATGAATGATGTCGCAATGGAGCTGAAGGATTCACGTGCGAATTTTGCCACAGTACAAGGTGCGACGACTGGCTTCGGGGGGATATTTACCCTTGCGATCGATATCCCGCTATTGATGGGGACATCCCTAAAAGTATTACAAGAGATGGCACTTGCCTATGGCTATCGACCGGAAGAGAAGAGGGAGCGGCTGTTTGTCGTCAAATGCTTGCAATTTGCTTCATCAGACATCGTAGGGAAAAAAGCGATACTCGCTGAGCTCTCCCGCTTTGATGAACCAAATGCGCAGAGAGAGGTAATGGCACAATTGCAGGGATGGCGTGAAGTCGTGGTTACGTACACAGAAAACTTCGGGTGGAAAAAGTTATTTCAAATGGTGCCTATTGCGGGTATTTTGTTCGGAGCGTATTTGAATCGCTCAACCGTAAAGGATGTCGCCGAAGCGGGGATGATGCTGTACCGCAAACGGCGCATCCTAGAGCGTCTGCGCGAGATTGAAAAGAGCATGGAGATTACACAGACCACTCCTCAGCAGTAAGAGCGTAGATGAGATGGTCCTCCCATACACCGTTAATTTGCAAATAGCGTAACGATAGCCCCTCCTGGCGAAAACGGTTTTTTTCCAAGACGCGAATGGAAGCTTGGTTGCGAGGAATGACAGCCGCTTGTACCCTGTGTAGCCCAACATCCGTAAAAGCAAAGCGAAGGGCAAGATTTACAGCTAGTGTTGTATAGCCTTTGCCATTGCAGGCCTGATCCATGAAGTAGCCAATCGTCGCATTTTGCCATGCGCCGCGTGCGACATTTGACAACGCTACACGTCCAATCATTTTTTCGGATTCACGGGAGAATACACCAAAAGCATAGGCAGTACCACGTTCAAAATCATTCTGTGCTTGCGAAATCTGTTCTTGCTGTGCTGGAAGGGTCAGAAATGAAGCAGGGCGGATCTCGGTTCAAATGGTTGGAGAAATTCATGATTACGCAGCCGAAGCTCTAGGAGCTCGGCTGCGTCTTGTTGGTGGAGAGGCCGTAACAGAATCTCGTCTGTATGTAGTGACATGAGATCAATCCTCCTTAAAAAGTTGGATTGATAGTATAGCATGTGCCAGAGTATTTGGGAAACATCGATTAGCCGAGCAATTCAGCGAACGATACCCCAAATGCTTTGCAAGTTTCCACTTCTTTTGCTGTAGGAGAAAGCTCGATTTTTAAACCCTCCAGAGGAGTTTCTGCGCCACGCTCGCTCGCCTTTTTCAGCAAAATATCAACAGCTGCACCGACATGCTCGTAAGCGGAATCGCAAGAGCCAAAAGCAACAACCTTTTTCCCGCTGAGGTCAATATCGTCCATTTCCTCATAGAAATCCAGGCATTCATCTGGGAGTTCGCCATCGCCCCATGTGTAGGCACCAAGCAAGATTCCGTCGTAAGCCTCGAGTTCTTTTGCATTCGCGTCCATTACTTCTTTTATCTCCAGCTCTGCACCAGTTGAACGAATACCTTCTGCAATTGCTTCAGCAATTTCCTGTGTATTCCCTGTCATGCTCGCGTATACCATCAAAATGCTCATAAAACGTAAAACCTCCAGTTAGATAATGAGTATCATTCTCACAAATAAAATTAATGAAAATGATAATCGTTGTCAATAACTTTTTTCATCTTGCCACGTTTCATTGATTTTGGTAGAGTTAAATAAAATCAATATAATATACACTAAATAGAGGTGCGCCGAAGAAGAGTAAGCCTTTTCGCAATCTGCCAGGGGGCAGGAGAAGGAAGAAAGGCTAAAGCGCCGAAGCTTATGCTATGCCCCTACGTAGCACAGGCTGGGGTGTCTCATGAAAAATGAACATCCTGTCACAAGGGACCTTACATCTTTTTGTGGAGCGCTATTTATGATTTGCTTACGTAGTATCAAAAGCAATGAGATAGCGAATGCACTCATTGCTTTTTTTGATTTACCATGCTGTTATTTTGAGGAGGATGTAACAATGAACATGATGGATGCTAACGAAATTATCGCGTTTATTCAAAAAAGCGAAAAGAAAACACCTGTGAAGGTATATGTGAAAGGGAATCTGGAGGGAATCGACTTTGGTGCGAGCTCCAAAGCCTTCATTACTGGTCCGACTGGTGTTGTTTTTGGTGAGTGGAAAGAGATTGAGCCAGTGCTCGCTGCTAACGTAGACAAAATTGAAGATTATGTAGTAGAAAGCGATCGTCGCAACTCCGCTATTCCATTGTTGGATACAAAAGGGATTCAAGCGCGTATTGAGCCAGGCGCGATTATCCGTGACCAAGTGACAATCGGTAACAATGCGGTCATCATGATGGGTGCTTCCATTAACATCGGTGCAGTGATCGGTGAAGGTACGATGATCGATATGAATGTTGTAGTAGGTGGACGTGGAACCATCGGGAAAAACTGCCACATCGGCGCTGGATCGGTTATCGCAGGCGTTATCGAGCCGCCGTCTGCACAGCCAGTTGTTGTCGAGGATGATGTTGTCATCGGAGCAAATGCTGTCATTCTGGAAGGTGTACGCGTAGGAAAAGGTGCTGTTGTTGCAGCAGGTGCTGTCGTCATTGAAGATGTACCTCCATACGTAGTCGTTGCGGGAACGCCTGCACGTGTGATCAAGCAAATCGATGAAAAAACTCGTTCCAAGACAGAGATCAAGCAGGAGCTACGTCAGCTGTAAGGGAGAGAGTGCACATGGACTGGCGTTCGCTCGATGAACAATATATCGTCTCCTCTTATAAAAGACTTCCGATTGCCATAGAGAAAGGCGAAGGAAATTACTTGTACGATACGAATGGGAAGAGTTATCTCGACTTGTTTACTGGACTCGCGGTAAACGTTTTGGGGCATTCTCATCCGCGCATTGTACAGGCTCTGCGTGAGCAGGGAGAGCGCTTCTTGCATATTTCCAATGTATTTTTAAACAAGCCGGCTATTCGATTAGCGGAGCGTTTGGTTGCAAACAGCATCAGCGGTAAGGTGTTTTTCACCAACTCTGGTGCGGAGGCCACAGAGTCTGCGATCAAGCTGATTCACAAATGGACGAAAAACGAGGGAGCAGGTCGTGAAGGCATCGTTGTTTTACGCAACAGCTTTCACGGGCGAACACTTGGAGCAGTGCGTCTAACGAGGCAGGCTCACGTCTATCAAGACTTTCCTCAGCCAGCTTTTCCTGTTTATGAACTGGATGTGGAGGACACAGCAGGATTGCGAGCGATTTGCCAGGAGGCAAGACCCGCTGCGGTCCTTATGGAGCCAGTCTTGGGTTCCGGCGGTGTCGTGCCACTAACAGAAGCGTTCTTGCGAGAGGTAGCTGCCATCTGTGAACAAGAAGGCATGCTCTTTGTCATGGACGAAATCCAGACAGGAATGGGCAGAACAGGAAAGCTGTTTGCTTATGAGCATGCAGGCGTAACGCCAGATCTCATCCTATTCGCCAAAGGCATAGGGGGAGGGCTACCTCTCGGCGGTGTCATCGCTGGTCCAAAGCTGATGAACCAGTTCAAACCGGGGGATCATGGAACGACATTCGCACCATCGCCATTGTCTGCTGCCCTGGGGAATGTCGTGTTGGACGAATTGCTTAATCCAGCCTTCATCGCTCATGTAGAAGAAGTGATTGCGTACCTGTGGTCGGGCTTGGAAGCGTTACGAACGCGTCTTCCAGATCAACTGCAATCCCTTCGCGGAAAAGGCCTGATGGTTGGAATTCCACTCTCTTCCACCCCAGAAGAGGTAAGCCACTTGCAGCAAGCATTGCTTGACGAAGGAATCCTTGTAGACGTGACGCAGAAAACGATTGTTCGTCTGCTTCCGCCACTGACGTTGACAAAAGCCGATGTCGACCGTTTCCTTGCCGTGTTTGAGGAGCAATTAACAGCAAGAACAGGCACGAAAAAGGAGGCGTAGTAGACCATGACGACTTCCTTGTTTACACAAATTCGCCGAGATTTGCACCAAATACCGGAGCCAGGCTTCGCTGAAGTGAAGACGCAGCAATACTTGCTCGATTATTTGAAAAAGCTGCCTCAGGAGCGAATCGAGATTAAAACGTGGCGGACAGGCATTTTGGTCAAGCTGGCAGGAACAAAGCCAAAACGACTAATTGCTTGGCGGACGGATATGGATGGCCTACCGATCGTAGAGGAAACGTCCTATCCGTTTCGATCGCTTCATCAAGGGTATATGCATGCTTGCGGCCATGACATGCATATGGCAATCGCTCTTGGCCTCCTGACGCATTTTACTGAGCATTCGATCGCAGATGATTTGCTGTTCCTCTTCCAGCCGGCAGAAGAAGGCCCTGGTGGTGCTTGGCCGATGATGGAAAGTGAAGAGTTTGCAGAGTGGCGACCGGACTGCATTTTTTCCCTGCATATCGCGCCAGAATACCCAGTTGGTCAAATTGCAACAAAGTCAGGAATTTTGTTTGCCAACACTTCTGAGTTGTACATTGATCTGGTCGGCAAAGGGGGGCATGCAGCCTTCCCTCACAAGGCGAATGACATGGTGGTTGCAGGAAGCCATCTGGTGACACAGCTTCAATCGATTATTTCGCGCAATATCGATCCATTGGATTCTGCCGTCGTAACGATTGGCAAGCTGGAGAGCGGGACGAAGCAAAACATCATCGCGGAGAAGTCCAGGCTAGAAGGGACGATTCGAACCTTTTCGATGGAATCGATGGCACTTGTCAAGAGTCGCATTGAATCTCTCGTAAAGGGAGTGGAAATAGGCTTTGATTGCCAGGCAACGATTGACTATGGCGTTGGCTACTGCCAGGTTTACAACGAGGAGCAGCTAACGACAGACTTCATGCAATGGGTACAGGCACAATGTGAAGATGTAACTCTCATCACCTGCAAGGAAGCCATGACCGGAGAAGATTTCGGGTACTTTTTGAAAGAAATCCCCGGCTTTTTATTCTGGCTGGGTGTGCAAACGCCATACGGCTTGCACCATTCCAAAATTGAGCCCAACGAAGACGCGATCGAGGTTGCTATTCGACTGGTCTCCCGGTATTTTACTTGGCTTTCGCAACAGGAGTAGCAGGTGTCAGGAGCAAAAAAAGAGTGGCTGGATGGCCGCTCTTTTTACTTTGTCATTCCCAGCTGTATTTTGGTCAAGAGTAAGAAGTAGTTACTAACATCTCTGTGTATAAGTCTTTCTTCCTAAGGTTTTTGTGCTTGTGGATATTGTGGATATTGTTGAAAAAACTTATCAGGGCAGCACAACTATTTCCTTTTCCAAACGTATAAACTAGGGAGAAGAAATTCCGGAAAAACAAGCGCTGCCGCGCACACATACAGGAGGATTATTGACATGAAAAAAGCATGGTTATCGGCCTTGTTGGCGTTGACTGTAGCAGCAGGGGTGGGGAGCACTACTGCGCTGGGAGAAGGTGCGATGCGCGTATTTTTCGGTGCGGAAACTGTAGCGAGTGAAATGCCAGCATCCAAGGCTGAATCGGTAGAATCAATAGTGAACAAGCTCGGTGGTTTCGTCGATTACGATCAGCAATCGGGCAAATTGCATGTGATTAAGCCAAACGTAAATATTATTGTGGTCGAAGGGATTCAGCAGACCCGCAATAAAAATGTCGTTTTCAGCAACCCTGTCAAAGGATACAGCGATAAAAATGTGCCTCGTACGTTTAACGTTTTCGTAGAGGTTGATGACGCGCCTATCGCCAAAGACTTGCGCATGCAGCTCGTGTTGGTCGGACCGGACGGCAAAGAAGTGTCTAAAGGGAAAGAGTGGAAATACTCCACACAGAATGCAAACAGTTTTTATTTTTCTGAGCCTTTTGTATCTACGAAACTCGAAGCATACGGCACTTATAAAGTACAAGTTCAAATGAAATCAGAGAAATTCACTTCTTATGTAACCGTCGGTGAAAATACGTTTACAGTTGGACGCTAAAAATTATGGCTTGGATGCGTTTCCACTTTATATGTCCCCGTGCTATAATATACGGAAAAGCCAATATACTTGGTAATAGCAAG
The DNA here is from genome assembly GCF_055685845.1 of Brevibacillus schisleri. Taxonomy (NCBI): domain Bacteria; kingdom Bacillati; phylum Bacillota; class Bacilli; order Caryophanales; family Paenibacillaceae; genus Brevibacillus; species Brevibacillus schisleri. Next base: position 4,342,584 of record NZ_JBVNDM010000001.1, on the reverse strand, counting down.
TAAAAGAAAGGAACGATGGGAGCGAATGGAGACAAATCCCCCGCGATCGTCCACGGATGTAGAAGGCCCGAGTATACGCATTGCCTGGAAAGATGAGCAGTCCATTCAGGCAGAGTGGAGCATGACGAAGGAGTTCGAGCAAGAAATAGAGCGAAAGTTTGCTATTCCATTTGCTGAACTGCCTTTTGTCCTACGCCTTTTTGATGTGACGTACCGCAAAGAGATCCGAAATGATGGCACTGACCTTTACACTGATTTTGATATCAACCACCGTTCTTCCGAATGGATTTTGTACGGAGTGACGCAAGGATTGGAATATTGCGTCGATCTGGGAATTCGGATGGTGGACGGAAGGTTTTATTCGCTGTCCAGGTCTCAAATGATTTGATCAACGTGCTCAAGCAACGTTACGACTGAGGCAACTGCATTTTTATACGAAACAGCCCCATTACCCACAAGATTTGCTTGGTGGCAATGGGGCTTTTGATTTTTATTCATGGACTCATGGTTTCTCTCGCTGTTTGTCCAACAGTCGCAGGGCAATTGCTAAAACAGCCCATACTGGCATTGGTTCATCTAGCTTATTTAAGCTTATTTAGCCAATCGGGCGAGGTCAGTAAGCCCTCCTGTAACGCACGATTTCCCAGCTCCCGTTTCCAGGGAGGAATCGATTGTGGCTCTTCCGGGCCAAATTGATCGTACTGGGTCAAGTTGTACGTCTGAATGGGGCGCGTCAGCTTTTCAGCGTACGCAGGATCGGTAGCGTAGCCGGCTTCCTCTAAAGCCTGTGCGGCTTGTGCGGGAGTCGTGGCTGCAAGCACGTTTTTGTAAGCGGGCTTGCGTAGAAACTGGGCATGGTCCTCCATAAGCTCCCCCCCTTCCCTCTCTTTGTTATTCGTATGAAAAAAAGAGGTAGGGGGGAATAGGCTTGAACATGAAAAACAGTCGATATGACTCGACTGTTTCCGTTTTTCTTTATGGCTTTCGAGGTTGGAAATATTGAATGCGGTTGTTGAAGAGGTGGAGCTCTGCTTTATAATCACGTGCCAAGTATCGACAGTACTCATTTGCCTTGTTTTTGTCGCCATGTGTGGCTGATTCAGGGAGGGACACTTGTATGTAGTGCTTTTGGGAACCGTTTTCATTTTTGCTCCCGACTCCAACAACGATGGCTTTGTACATATTTGGGTCTTTTCCTTTGAGAAGGAACCACGCGTCCTTTCCTTCAGGGCGTTCTTCTAGGGTGTAAGGGAAAGCGGCGTCAGCATAGGTCCAGCCCAACTGCTTTCCTGTTTTTGTGGTCATGTCAACGTATCGCGTAAACTTGGCTTTCACGTCGTCAATACTTGCAGATGCTGCGGTAGAACCATCAACGAAATAGATGTAGGCCGATTGAAGTTTCACGACTGCACTCACTCCTAGTACCGGTATTCTGTGCGTTAAGTGTAGCATTGTCTTCCACTCTTTGGCAATGAGGCAGTTGGCGACCAAAAACAATTGCGCGTTTTTTCTGAAAAGTGTAAAATATATATCATATTTATATGCCGTTAGATGAACGATAAAGGATCATGGAGGAATATACGCATGCAGGAGGCCTCAATTAGACATGTATTCGAAGCTTTAAACACCATGCGCGCCATCGATGTGGTGAACAAAGAAGACTGGGAGCGGGCAGCGAAGGAAGCTGAATTGGATTCCTCCGTACAGTTAAACATTCTCTGGATCATCTACTGTTATGAAGGTGTACGCGTCACGCAAATTGCAGATTGGACCTTCTGGCATCCCTCTTCGATTGTCATTCATATCAAGAAATTAATGGAGAAAGGCATGGTGACCATCGAAAAGTCGGAGTTGGATGGGCGTGTCGTTCACGTATACCCGACTGAAAAAGGAAAAGAAGTATTGGAAGCCAGTCGAAGAAGTGTACCAGATATTTTTAGATTGACGTATGCATTGGAGAAAATGGAGGAACGATACAGTACAGCAGTAGTTGAACTGTTCTTTGAATGTCTCTCCTTTGTCGCGCAATCGTTGCATGGTGCAGAAAAAGTAAGATGGATTCAAGAAGGCGAAGACAGGGTCATGAACCCGACACGCCTGGTAAATGATGCTGTTTGGGTAGCAAAAACGTAATTTTTCGCTTATACTAGTGAATAATCCGAATATTTTACGAAATTCGGAGGCCAAAATACTGTTGAGGAGGGATTGCTGATGGAGCACTACGACCACTTATACGACGTATCGGAGAATGCTAATGTACGTTTTCTCGGTTTTATTTCAGAGGGAACACGATACGACTTTGGCATGGTATTTACACACAAGTTTTATGGGAAGCCGTTGGTGATCTGTATGCAGACAGGGCAATCGACTCTTCTCAGTTCTGAAGATGCGGTGAATCCAGGATACCTGCAAAAAATTTTCAGGCTGGATTCGGAGAACGAGGCAGTCGCGCTTGCTGAGTTTTTTCAGGAGCATTTACCATCCATTCCATTTGAAGAAAATCAGTATTAGGTAACGAGCAGAAGTTTATCTTCTGCTCGTTTTGGTTTTTTTTGTAAAATACGACCCTCCGTTTTTTAGTATAATCGATAGAAATCAAGCAGTAGGAGGACAGGGAGAATGGGTGTACATAAATGGTCGGCCAATAATTCTCGGGGAGCCATTGTTCTCGTCCATGGAACGGGAGAGCATCATGGGCGTTATGAACATGTAGCGTCTTATTTCAATCAAGCAGGCTGGGACGTATATGCGGAAGATTTGCCGGGATGGGGGCGCTCTCCTGGGAGACGGGGGCATATTCAATCATTCGAAGACTATTTGTCCCGTGTACGTGAGTGGACGAGTACCGCTCTTGCCGATGCGTCTGGGGAGAAGCCAGTATTTTTAATGGGGCATAGTTTGGGTGGTCTCATCGCGACTCGCTTTATTCAGACGGATGAGCGGAGCAAAGAGTTGGCCGGGTTAATTCTCACATCTCCATGCATGAAGCTCAAATTGGCTGTACCGGCGTGGAAGGCGCAATTGGCACAATTTCTCGATCAGGTCTGGCCAACCCTTGTCATGCCGAATGGAATTACTCCCGATATGGTATCGCGTGACGAAGCTGTTCAGGCTGCTTATCGGAACGATCCGCTCAATTATTCCAAGGTAAGTGTCAGATGGTTCACGGAATTGAACCGATCTATGGAAAAGGCGTGGGAGGAAAGGAATCGAATCAAGCATCCTGTCCTTGTTTTGCAGGCTGGGGCTGATACATTGGTTGATGCGGATGCTGTGGAGCAATTTACAGCCGGCCTTTCAGACAGACAAACATTTGAGCGATTCGCAGGCTTGCGACACGAAATTTTGAATGAACCTGAAAAGGAAGAAGTTTTGCAAAAAATCGTGACCTGGTTGAATGACAATATTCCGTTGTAATGTGACATACTAATTATCAACAAATGCATCTTGACTCCGAACGTTGTAGCATATTAAGATGAATGTAACATAACATTTAAAGGAATATGTGAATCAATTGAATGCGGAGGGGACATAGATGGGAACTATCGTATGTCAGACTTGCGGAACCATCATCGAGCATTTTGAAAGTAACTCAGTGAAAACGCTTTATGCGGTGTGCAACTGTGACTGCCGACCTGGTGAAAGACAGGAAAAAGAATAAAAAATAGTCAACAGGCCTACGGTGAGGCCTGTTTTTTTTGACAACCTTTTCCGTATGGAGGATAATGGAGAAGAGTGAAAATCGTTGTAAAAGGAGGAATTGTTTCATGAAGCGAAAACCGATGCAGGGAATGCTGGCCGCTGCACTTTTGGTCACATCTCTGTGGAGCGGGACACCGGCGCTTGCCTACAGTATTGGTGATGAAGAAAAAATCGATGCGAGCAAGCCGGAGATTTCCGGAGCCGGTTATGACATTTCCAAAAAATATGCCGTGTGGATGGTTGAAGGGGAAGAAACCGTAACCCTGTACAATCTCGATAAAGGTACACAAACGCAAATTGGCGACAAGGAATCTAAAAAGACGAATCCCAAAGTCGATGGTGAGTATGTCGTGTGGATCGACTCCCGTGATGGTGGCTCGGACGTCTACTTGTATGACATCGCGGAGCAAAAAGAAACGCGTTTGTCAGATGGATCAGCAACTGTCGATGGTGTGGAGATCGGGGATAAAAACGTCGTCTGGACAGATAACGGGGATGTTTATCTGTACAAAATTTCTACAGGTGATACAGAGGTCGTATCTGCGAATGGAAAAGCAAGCAACCCAGTGGTAAGTGATGCGTATGTCGCATGGGAAGATGAGCGAGATGGCAACAGCGATATTTACTATTACGATATCAAAGCCAAACAAGAAAAGGAAGCTGTCGTCCAAAAAGGCGATCAAGGGCGTCCTACTCTTTCCACAAATAAAATTTTGTATGAGAATCGCTCCTATAATCAAATCTACGTGCATACCATCAGCAATGGCAGAAACAAAGAATTGACGAACGGTTCAAGTGACAAAGAATTTGTACATACGTACAAAGATGATTATGTGTATGGGGAAGGTAATGATCTGATCTATCGTACCGTCGATAAATCGTCCAAAAAGAAGATTGACTCCAACCTTTCTGGAAATGTAGGACCGAAAATTTATGGTGACTACATTTTGTATGCCAAAAAGGACAGTAATAAAAAGCTCCAGCTTCATCTGTATGATCTGGACGATAAAGAGCAAGTTCCGCTGGGTAATGTAGGTGGCGATCCTATTGATCCAGCTGGCCACGATCGTTATGTCGCGTATGTATCAAAGTCTAAGAATAACAATGCGATCGTTCTTTACGATATGGAAAAAGGAACGAGCAAAGCCATCAGTGGTTCAGATCAAGATGCTGCTCGCCCTGTCGTAAGCTCTCGTTATGTCGTCTGGTATGATCAGCGGGAAGACGCACTCTTCTCCTACGATATTCGTAAAGGTGTCCAAACGCAGATTACAAACGAAGATGATGATCAAAAGCCGAGTGAGAAGTTTTACGAAATCGACGGAGAGCGTCTATTGTGGGTTAATGTCGATCGCAGAGCAGAAGTGATCATCACAAATCTGTCCACTGGAAAGTATACTGAGGTAACAAGGCTGAAAAGTGAACCGTTAAGTGTTGATATTTCTCAGGACTATGCAACCTGGGTAGTCGAAGAAGGCAAAAAGAATGCGTCGATCGTTCTCTACGATATCGAGGCAGATAGAGAAAGAGAAATTCGTAAAAACGTAAAAATAGACAAAGCAGCGATTGGCGATGATTTCGTGGTTTGGAGCGAAGATACTGGCAATTCCAAAGCAGGTTGGGATTTGTACTATTACAACATCGACCGTCAAAAAGTCAATCCGCTGCTACGCTATTCGGATGGCGACCAGAAAAATCCACAGGCTTCACGAAATATGATTTTGTTTGAAGACAATCGTCTGTCCGGAAAAGGCAAGCAGTTCTACTTTGAGCTATATGATTTCGAAGAGGGGTCATTTAGCGATATCGAGTGGGATGATGATGCGGAATTGAAAAGCCCGTGCATGGGTGGGAATCGCATTGTCTGGGTAGATGATCGCGACAAAACTCCTTACGTTTACACGTTGGCGTTCGCTTCGGGTGCTGACGACGAAGACGATGATGATGATGATGAAAAAGACGAGGACTGATTCTGAATAAATCGAGTCAGGATCTCTCAGAGAAGACAGACGAAAGGATTTCTTTCGTCTGTTTTCTTTTACGTCCGGCATAAATACGGCTTCAAAAGGACGAGTGCTATGAGAAATAAAAGGACGGCGACATAAGCAGGCAAGAGATGAATAAAATCAACATAGCCAACGGTAAAATGTATGCCTATGCCAGAAACAAAGCCTGGAATGCCTGCTAAAAACAATGTCCACCAAATCCACGCTTCTCCTCGCCTGATCCCCCAAAGACTGATCAGCAAGACGGCTAGGCCATTCGAAACTAATGCCCCGCCAAAGCCAGCACGGTCATGAGCAATGACCGGAATTAATCGCTCGTTGTAAGACTGCAAGGTATCAGCTGACACGCAGAGAAAGACGAGGTCGGAAGGAACGAAGACACCAGTGACGCCGATGATCGAAATGATGATACCAGCCCCTGTTAAACCAAATCCGATGATGACAAAGAGCAACTGTCCCCATAGTGCCATTCGCCAATCTCGATCATTGTGAAGCTGAGGAGGTAGGCGAGTCAAATGAACCTTCGCTGGTGTCCGTAATACGAGCAAAAACATGGGGAACAATACTAGCACTAAAATCGCGTGCAAGTAATCGAAGTACCCATATCCAATAAATAAAAAGATGCTGAAAAATCCAACGGCTCCGGAGACGAGCAAGATGGTCCACGTCCAGTGAAGCTCTTTACGTAGGCCATGGTAAGCCAGTTGGCTATACAAAATTCCTATGGATATCATCGTTCCTGCCAGACTAATCCGATCGTGCGACATAAAAGAGAGGATTTGCGCATTTAAGAATGCAAGCTGGTCGGCTGACATCCCGAGAAAGCGTTCGTCGTAGGGGAGGACGACGGTTGTTGCGGCGACCAGCCAGGCAAGTGCCCCGCCGATCATCATGCCCAAGCCCAACAAGATGCCCCATACCCAAGAAGGAAATAAAAAAGCAGGTCGCTTTTCTTGTGGAGGGTTTGTGGCTGGTTGTGATTGCAAGATGGCTTCGTTCATTCGTTTTGGCAAGCCAGGTCCAGAATAGACCAAGCCACTGTGCAACTGAACAAAGTCGGCACCCGCTGCCAGAAAGGTCAGAGCATCTTGTGGCTCCAGAATCCCACCTGATCCAATGATAAGAGCATCTGACCACTGTTCCCGTGTCCAGGAGACAAAATTGACCGCTTGTTTGTGTGAACTCCTCCCTGTGGTGTAAACAGAGGTGTTCGCGCGTGATGAATCTTCCTGGATGATGCCTCCAGCGACAACTAGACCGTTGAGTCCTGCTTCTTTTGCCGAGGTGAGAATCGGGAGTGCTTCCGTTTCTGAAAGGCTCGGAGGAATCGCCAGCAAGAGAGGTAGGTCAGTTTGGCTGCGCAAACAGGAAAAATGTTCCTTCCACGCTGTATGGCTCCAGTCTGGCTGTCCCAAATTCGCGCGCGTATCAATTGTGAAAAACGAACAGATGTGCTCTAATTTGCCGATCAGCTCCTGAAGCTCTTCTGAGGCTTCTCTCAGGCTGGTTTCTGGTTGGCAGGCCAATCTGACTCCGATCGGAATTTTGATGCCAGAAGACCCCGTCAGGCGCCTCAGAAGGTCATCTATACCATTATTTTCCAAATAACCGGAATAGTGGATATTCATGGCGGTAATGTCACGTTGAACGGTGCCGTGAGAAACGATCGGATCTTTGGACACAGGTCCTAGCTCTAGAAACCCGAAGCCGAATTTGGACAGCGCCTGAATGGCGATGCATTCCGTGTCCAATCCTGCACCCAACCCGACTGGGGTAGGGAACGTGACTGCGCCCATTGTTTTGGAGAGCTGCGAGGGTGGTTCCATATGTCCCATCCATTCGATGATGGACGGACCACCCGGAATTTTGGCCAAAGTACCGATTGATTTCAAGGTAATTGATCTGGCCCGTTCGGGTGGCATGAGAAAGAGAAGTGGCCGAAATATCGTTTGATACGACCAGTCTGGCATGACAGCATCGCACACCTTTCCTGATTTTTCCCAATTTCATCTTATCTCAAAATGCTTGCATAAAAAATAAAAAAGCTGCTCTCTCGTGAAAGAGGCAGCCACTTTTTCAGTTCGGATCGCTTAGCCAGAAATGGCGGTTTGTCTTTTTACGACTTTGATCGTTTTCAGTGTCTCATCTTCAGGACCTTGTACGGGTAATCCGACTCGAATGTTCTCCTGGATGTATGCGATATTTTCCTCAGTGATTACCTCCCCAGGCAGGAAGATCGGGATGCCTGGAGGATACACCATGATGAACTCAGTGATGACTCGACCTGCTGCTTCCGCTAACGGAATCGTCTCTGTTTCTGCATAGAAAGCATCTCGAGGGGTGGTGGACAGCATAGGGATATTCGGCAGGGAGATGGTCGGCTTGTCTTCTGCTTGTACGTGCGAAAATTCAACGGACAGATCACGCAAGCCATTTACCAGCGCACGGATGGATTCTTCCGTATCTCCGGCAGTAACGAAGCAGAGGATGTTATACAGATCGCTCATCTCTACCTCAATGTTATACTTGTCACGCAGCCAGTTCTCGACTTCCCATCCAGTGATTCCGAGATCGCGTACATGGATGAGGAGCTTGGTTGGATCCATCGCAAAAGTCGCAGGCTTTCCAAGAATCTCCTTGCCAACGCAGTAAATACGCGGGATTTCGTTAATCATATCGCGTGCTTTTGTTGCCAGCTCCATCGCTTGATCCGCGAGCATTTTCCCGTTGAGGGCCAAGTGCTGACGCGCCATGTCCAACGACGCGAGGAAGATGTAAGACGTCGAGGTCGTCGTGAGCATACTCATGACCGTTTTCACCCGATCCACATCGACGAGCCCTTCCCGTACATTCAAGATCGACGTTTGGGTCAAAGAGCCACCCAGCTTGTGTACGCTGGTCGCAGCCATGTCGGCACCTGCTTGCATGGCTGAAATCGGGAGTTCATCGTGAAAATGAATATGCACACCATGCGCTTCGTCGACCAATACTGGAATTTCATAGTTATGGGCCGCCCGCACGATCTCACGCAGGTCACCTGCAATACCGAAGTACGTTGGGTTAATCACCAACAGAGCAGCAGCATCAGGGTGGGCTTCCAGTGCTTTTTGCACGGCCTTCACTGTGATCCCGTGAGAAATACCCAGACGCTCGTCCATGGCAGGGTGAATAAAGATGGGGATTGCTCCAGCGAAAATAATCGCCGACATAATCGATTTGTGCACGTTACGCGGTACGATAATTTTGTCGCCAGGACTGCAGGTCGCCATAATCATCGCCATGATGGCACCGCTTGTACCTTGTACGGAAAAGAATGTATGGTCAGCGCCGAATGCCTCGGCTGCCAAATCTTGTGCTTCTTTAATCATTGCCTTCGGGTGATGCAAATCATCCAATGGCGCAATGTTGATGAGGTCTATCGAAAGAGCGTTGTCCCCGATGAACTCGCGAAATGCCGGATGCATACCCATACCCTTCTTATGGCCCGGAATGTGAAATTGAATCGGGTTCCGGTTGACGTGCTCCAACAACCCGCTGAACAAAGGAGTTTTCATTTGTCTCACTACGATCGCCTCACTTTACTAATCAAGAATAATAAGGGGAAAAACAAACAAATTGAGTATAGCAAAATAGGGGGGGAAAGCAAGCGAATTTTTATTCAGGTTTACGTGTGGTAGCAGGAGTTTAGCCTGTAAGCCGAGAAGGTCATTTACACGAGGTGATAAAAGGATGAAAACGAGAGTAACAGAACTACTTCAAATAGCATACCCAGTCGTTCAAGGCGGCTTGGCTTATTTAGCTTACGCAGATTTGGCTGCGGCTGTGTCAAATGCGGGGGGGCTAGGTCAAATTACGGCGATGTCCTTGCCATCGGCTAAAGCGCTGCGAGAGGAGATTCGTAAGGTTCGTGCATTGACCGATAAGCCATTTGGTGTGAATTACGCAATTGGTCAACACGGTCGGCCGTATGAAGAAATGCTGGATGTGGCGATTGAAGAAGGAGTGACAGCTGTTTCGGTAACAGGAGGAAATCCAGAGCCACTGCTGCGCAGACTCGATGGTCATCCCATCAAAAAGCTTGTCTTGGTTGCGTCTGCCCGACAAGCACAAAAAGCTGAATCGATCGGCGCGGATGCTGTGATGGCTGTCGGTCAAGAAGGTGGGGGTCACCTAGGACGAGATGATATCGGGACGTTTGTTCTGATTCCGCGTGTGGTGGATTCCGTGAATATCCCGGTATTGGCTAGCGGTGGCATCGGCGATGGTCGGGGAATTTTGGCAGCGCTTGCACTTGGTGCAGAAGGTGTGGAGATGGGAACGCGATTTATTGCGACAAAAGAATGTGTCCATGCCCATTCTGCCTACAAAGAGGCGTTAGTTACTGGAACGGAGCACGATACCGCAGTTATCAAGCGCACACTGGGGACACCTGCGAGGGTCGTTCGTACACAGGGCTCTGATCATATTCTCCAATTGGAAAAAGAAGGGGCAGGCTACGAGCAGTTAAAGAGCTTTATCAGTGGAGAGAGCAATTGCACATTTATTTATGAGGGCGACAGCCAGCGAGGCTTTGGGTGGGCTGGTCAGGTTATTGGATTGATTGATGATGTACCTAGTGTCCAACAATTGTTTGACCGCATGTTTGGCGATGTGAACAAGTCTTTGGATCGACTGCGGTCTTTTTCCTAAAACAAAAGAACAGGCCTGCGTTTTTCAAATGAAAGCGGACCTGTTCTTTTGCATATAATTTAACTAAAGAAAGTGGGAGGCGTTCTATCCACGAGAATTTCCTAATGTATAGAGCTTACTCAACACGCCAAATGTTTCTTCGAGACGACTCACCAATGCTTCTCCGTCTGCCAGAATTGGATCATGACGATCAATGGTAATTCCGCAAAGCAACTCCGCTTTTTTTACCTGTGCCAGCCTGTCCACCAGCTTTTTCACGCCAGCCGTGCCCAATTCTTTTTGAGACGTACTTGCTGGTTGCATATGATCCGGGGACCAGTGAAAGTGCTCCGGAACCATCGCAAGAACCTCATCCAGATGCTTGTTAAATGCATGGCTGATGATCTCTTTGGAAGGAGACTCGTAGATTACCGCGTACCAAACGAACAAATGTGTTCCCCACAAGCCGATTTGAAAGTGCGGATGTTTTTTGTAACCGCGTTTATCATTAGCCCAGGCAACCCACGTATCAGCTGGTGGGTTCACCGTACGGCGTGCATGTTTTGCTATGTGCGTAAACATTTCATCCCCGGTTGCTACGGAGAGAAAAGGCGCAAAGTGTTGGCTGAGTACTTCGAATTTGGGACGGACATTGGTTTTGATCGCATCCATCCGAGCATCTAGTCCATCAATGGCAAAAACATCAAAATCTTCTTGACGAAAACCTGGAAACGTTGGCATTAACAAACACCTCTTTTAAGCATCATCAAACCCCACTAGAAAGAAAAGGGCGATCGTCCCCGTCAAGGGAGCTTGGAATCCTCCATATGATATCATACCATCCAGGAAAAAAATACATGCCGAGTTTATGAATAGCAAAACCAAAGCCTGAATAATATGATATACCACTCACTCCCTTACGGCGAAAACGATATCTGAGTATTCTGTCAACGGGAGGGGCCTGTAGAAGATGAATCTCGGCATGGAGTTGGAGTATTTCCATTTGGCAGTTTGGTTTGACCGCAAAACATTGCACGCGATGGTGCAGGCCCTGGTGGAAGCAGGGGTGAACGTCACGTGGAAAGAATCTCCCGAGCAGTTTCACCTCCTCGTGAACACCACAGATGGCCGATCCGACTGGAAAATGCAGCGTTTAAATGGGTCCTATAAGCTGCACATTGCAGGCATTCCTGTCAATGATTCTCGGGTGGCACTCGTACTGTACCACTTCGTAGAGCGGGCAAAAGGGCATGCCATGATCAAGGTCACTTTTGAAGAGTGCGTCTTGCTGAAGCAAATCCAGTACGGAGAAGTTATCAGAATAGTGGAATTAAAAGGAGCTGAGAAAAAAGTGATCTATGAAAAATTTTGCAATGTAACGATGGATCAGGTAATTGCCGCGATGAAACGACGTGATTCGGAAGAACGCATCCCGGTACTGCGTCTGGAGTTGGATTATGAACTGGCGACGTTGTATGACGCGATGCAAGCCAAAGACCAAAGTCAGATGAAACACTCCACAGAGCGATTAAAACAGCTCCGTCGGGAAATGTTGCTTTTGGAAGCGTAGGCAGACTGGAGGATAGCCAAAGGACGATGAGTTTGACACAAACCAATACGGAATGAAAAAGCGACATCTCAAACAAATGAGGGTGTCGCTTTTTTTGGTGGAAAAGTCGCTCATTTAGTAATTGTTATTTTTATAAAAGACTTGTTTGAATGGGAGGCCCGACGGTTGTACAATAAAGAAGGTTTTTAACAGCATATTTACGTACGCGCCAGAAAGGAAGAAAAGTTTTGGAAGCATTCCTATCACAAATCCCCACTGTAGCGATCCTGCTTTTAGCCGTCATCGCATTAACACTGATCCTGTTATGGATCGTGATTATGCAGTCAGTTCGGACCAGTCGATTGAGGAAATCGATCAACCGGATTATGACAGGGACGGGAGGAGCCAATCTCGAGGAAGGCTTGCATAAACTGCTGGATCAGGTAGAGGAAATGAAAAAGCAGCATAGCGATCAGCAGTTTGCCATCAATCGTCTGTCACAACGAATGGCAGCGCAATGCGGCAAAATAGCGATTATCCGTTACAATGCCTTCGGGGATGTCGGCAGTGATCTTAGCTTTTCGCTGGCGGTAACAGATGACGCTGGGAACGGCGTCGTGATCACCAGCATTTTTGGACGAGAAGAATCTCGCGTGTACGCCAAGCCGCTTGAGCAGGGTACATCGACCTACCATTTGTCTGAAGAAGAACAGGCTGCGATCAAAAAAGCGATGACCTCAACCGCAGGGATATAAGTCGCTTTGAATTTCAATGAAACAGCAAGCATTTGAGTGAATCAGGGAGTTCTTTTCATTTCCTTGCTTCTGATTGCGGATATTCCGGTTTTTTGCTAAAATTCATCGTCATTTTGCTCAAGACTTTTGAGGGCACCTGAGGTATAATAAAGATGTCAAAAATGGCTTTTTTGCGAAAAACAAAAAGTAGGTGATCCGCCTTCATTACCCAAATCGATTTTCGATGCGGAGGGCAAGGCCAGGTTCTACAGCGTTCTTTTGTTGATACTTAGCGTATCTCCTCTGTTTTGGATAACTGTTCGGTCATACTCGACCCATGCAAACCAAAAGAATTGAGGAGATATTTATGGCACAGCGTTTAGCAACTAATTACGCCAAGGCCTATTTTACGGTGAATGAAGAAGAGCTGAACCAGTTCGTTTCGCTTTTCACCAATGAACACATTTCAGTCCAAGTCAAAGTGTGTGACAATGGCGATCGTGACGTAATCTTGAATGACAAGAACGGCGAGATTCAATTGAGTTTCTGTCGGGTTGGCAGCCGCTACTCATGCGACAGCTCGTATCTGATCCGAGATCGGCAGCTGGCAAATGCTATGAGAAAAGCAATGAAAGCGTTCCGAGGCTATGGAATTGTCCACCGGATTTACGACGGCTTCACAATGGTGTATCACTACGATCAAGGATCGGTTGTGAGCATTCAGGAGCTAACCGGAGACGAAGAAGTGTCCGTCTTTGAAAATAACTCTCTGCACATGGCCAATGAGCTGGAGGCTTTGTTCCAGCAGGATGGCAGCGAGCAGGAGATTGAGTCCTTACGTCAAGAAACGGACCGATGGCTGGATTTGCGTAATTGGGCAAAGAGAACTGCCCCAGAAAAACTTCCAGCAATTGATGTTCGATTGGTAACGTTATCACGACGTCTATTTGAATTAGAAGTTTAGTGAAAGAAGGGTGCCCGGGGCGCCCTTTTTTATTAATGTGATCAGGTAGCGAGTAAGAAAAAGCGGGTTTCCTCCTAACAAGAGGTGCCCGCTTTTACTATTTGTCCTTCACATTTAGCGCAAGGGTAATGGCTTGCTCATATTGTACCAAATTTCTCCGGCGTGATCTGAGCTGGAAACACCGTTGTTGAGGTATCCATGTCTTTCATAATAGCCAATCAAATTATCTTTACACGTAAGAGTGATCGTCTCGCGACCGGACACTTTTGCGGATGCTTCCAGATGTACTAGGAGCATAGAGGCAATGCCGCGATTTTGAAAAGTGGGAGAAACCGCTAAGCCTAAAATTGTTTGATGACCGCCAGATGCCGGATTTTCTTTAATCGTTTGAAAAAGATCATCGGTAATGAAGGGGGATTCGATGACGGGTCCATTGATCAAGCCCGCAATGATCCCATCCGCTTCCGCTACAAAAAAACTGTCAGGAATCAATCGAATACGTTTCTCAAATGCTTCCTGTGTTGCAGCTTCTTCTGGTGAGAAGCAAAGGTGCTCGATAGCGATTAGTGCTGGCAAATCTTCTGGTTTGGCATTACGGATAGTAATCATGTGCTGTGATCATCTCCATTCAGGTTCCTTTCTAAAAGTTTAGCATATATCATAATAGGTGAAAGCCACTTGTAGCAGGCGTCGGTTCTCCATTCTGTAGAGACAGTCGTCATGCCTATTTGTAATGTTCTTATAGATTATTGAAAAAGGGTATTGTCAAACTAGGCCGATGCATGGTATTGTTGTTTTCGTTGGAAACAGGATTAGGAACCAGGATTCACTTTAAAGGGTGGATAACAACGGAAACCGCCCCCGTTAGTGAATGACGCAGGTCCTAGCGATGTTTAACATTACACTCGTTAGGAAGGGGGAACCGAAAGATGGAATATTCGACTTTCGGAAGACACGTTGCTGTTGACACATGGGGAGTTCAGTTTGATTTGTTGAACGACGCAGAATTTTTGAAAAAGGAAATGATTGAGGCTGCTGAGGCATGCGGTGCTACGGTACTGAGTGTGCAAGCGAAGCAGTTTTCTCCTCAGGGTGCTACCGTACTAGTTCTTCTCTCGGAAAGCCACCTGTCCATTCATACGTATCCTGAGCGCGGCTTTGCTGCTCTGGATTGCTACACGTGTGGGGAAACCGTTGATCCGCAAATCGCCATCGACTACTTGGTATCCGTGCTGAAGCCGGAAAAAACTTACGCGAAGAAATTAGTTCGTGGTTTGGGTGAACTGCAAGTTGTTGAGCCAGAAATGAAACTGGTTGAAGCGGCAAAGTAAGTAACAAATGGAAAAGTTTTCAAGAGGTGCGGACTGATTCCGCACCTCTTTTATATGGAGCTTCGATTCCTATTTGTCATCATGGAGTGACAATAGGAATTCTGCGGCCAATATCGTGGAGCAGAGAACGAAATTCCGTGGATGTATTCGTGATTTGACTGTTCATGTCGGGTCTCACATCAACTTGATTGGTCCGATGCGTTGCTTCTTCATAAATATCTGCATGGATGGCACGAATCCGATCAAATGTGGCTACGTCGGAGGCTACTTGGATGGAGAAGTTGGGAACACGTGAACGAACGGCTGAGTGGACTTGCTGTTCGATTATGCGCGTTTGCTCAGGGCCAAAATTTTTTCGAACACGAATTCCGATGACAGCATCTGTCCCACTCACAAGAACAGTAGCCCGCTCCACGCCAGGTACTTCATCTGCGACCAAGGTGAGCTGTTCAGCCAAATCCTGATTGAAACCATTGACCGTATAGCCTTTGTGATAATTGCGGGCATTGATTCCGCCAGTGTAGGCATGATAATCATGAGCGAGGCTTGTCCTGGCACCCGGGGCTTGCTGATAGGTGGTACTTTGTGTGTGTGCTTGATTTTTTGGATGGCTGCTCGAGCTTGCGCATCCGGTCAACATGGTTGCAATCGTAAGCAAGCCAACCAAACATTTCGGGTCGTACCGATTCATACGTATGCCACCTCCATTTTCCTTAGTATGACGAAAATAAAGTCGCTTACTCTGGAAGTGGCTCCCGTAAAAAACTGCCCATTGTGCCGCGTTTCACTACCTGTTAATATGGAAGGTATGCATAATAGAGGAGGTTCACATGAAGCGTCTTGACATACGCAACATTGCAATTATTGCCCACGTTGACCACGGAAAAACCACGCTGGTTGACAAACTTTTGATCCAATCGGGCACATTCCGCTCGAACCAACAGGTAGAAGAGAGAATGATGGACTCTAACGACCTGGAGCGCGAGCGTGGAATCACGATCCTGGCGAAAACTACTTCTGTCAAATACAATGATTTCACGATTAACATCTTGGATACACCAGGCCATGCTGACTTCGGTGGCGAGGTTGAGCGTATCATGAGCATGGTGGATGGCGTTCTGTTGATCGTCGACGCCTTCGAAGGCTGTATGCCACAAACGCGCTTTGTATTGAAAAAAGCGCTGGAAGCAAAAGTTACCCCTATCGTTGTCGTGAACAAAGTAGACCGCGACAATGCACGTCCTCAAGAAGTTATCAACGAAGTGTACGACCTGTTCATTGATCTGGATGCGACGGAAGACCAGCTGGAATTCCCAATCGTATATGCTTCCGGTCTGCAAGGGATTGCAGGACTTGAGCCAGATAAGCTGGAAGGCGACCTTCGCCCACTGTTTGACACCATCGTAGAGCATATGCCTGCTCCTGACGCAGACGAATCTGCTCCGCTCCAAATGCAAGTAACCATGTTGGATTACAACGACTTTTTGGGTCGTATCGGGATTGGCCGCATCTATCGCGGAACCATGAACCTGAATGAAATGGTATCTGTCACTACTCGCGACGGCGAAGTGAAAAAAGCACGGATTCAAAAGCTGTTCGGTTTCTCCGGTTTGCAACGTGTTGAGCAAAAAACAGCAAGAGCAGGGGATATCGTAGCGATTTCTGGTATTGACGATATCAACGTAGGGGAAACGGTTTGCCACGTTGATCATCCAGAGGCATTGCCACTCTTGAAAATTGACGAGCCAACTCTGCAAATGACGTTCCTTGTGAATAACAGCCCGTTTGCCGGTCGCGAAGGTAAGCACGTAACCTCCCGCAAGCTGCGTGATCGTCTGATGTCTGAGCTGGAGACAGATGTATCTCTGCGTGTAGATGAAACAGATTCACCAGATGCGTATGTGGTTTCTGGACGCGGTGAATTGCACTTGTCCATCTTGGTTGAGAACATGCGTCGTGAAGGCTTTGAGCTGGGTGTGTCCAAGCCTGAGGTTATCATTCGTATGATCGATGGACAAAAAATGGAACCGGCTGAGCTGTTGATCATTGATGTGCCTGAGGAGTATACAGGGGCGGTTATGGAGACATTGGGTCAACGTAAAGCCGAGATGGTTAACATGATCAACAACGGCTTCGGACAAGTTCGCCTGGAATTCATTATTCCATCCCGCGGTTTGATCGGATATCGTACAGAGTTCTTGACGATTACACGCGGTTACGGTATTCTCAACCACTCCTTTGACAGCTATCGTCCACTTGTACCAGGAGCGGTAGGAGGACGTCACGCAGGGGTACTTATTTCCCACGAGACAGGAACAGCTACCACGTATGGCTTGATGTCCGTAGAAGATCGCGGAACCATGTTCATTCACCCAGGTACAGAAGTATACGAAGGCATGATCGTGGGCGAGCACAACCGTGACAACGATCTTGTTGTTAACGTATGTAAAGAAAAGCATGCGACCAACGTACGTTCTGCGACCAAGGATGAGACTGTCAAAATGAAGGCTCCTCGCATGTTGTCTTTGGAAGAGGCACTGGAATATCTGAACGATGATGAGCTGTGCGAAGTAACACCTCAATCCGTTCGTCTGCGCAAAAAATATCTGAACAAATCAGATCGTGAGCGCTATGAGAAGCAAAGACGCTATGAAGCACAACCGCAAGCGTAAGATTGAAAAGAAAAGAACGCCACTTGATCCTGTTTGGGGATGAAGTGGCGTTTTTATATGGGCTTGTCCTTACAACAGACTCTCGATATCAGAGCTGAGTTCTTCGGGTTGAGTACGAGCACTGATGCGTTTCACGACGCGACCGTTTTTATCCACGAGGAATTTGGCGAAGTTCCATTCGATATCTGGATTTTCTTCGCTCGGAGCATGCTCCTTCAAGTACTGATACAACGGGTGGGTACCAGGACCATTGACATCGATCTTCGCAAAAAGCGGGAACGCCACGCCGTAATTGCGATCGCAGAACGTTGCGATTTCTTCTTCTGTTCCAGGCTCTTGCCCAGCGAATTGGTTGCAAGGAAAGCCGAGAACGACGAGACCCTTATCTTGATAACGCTCATACAGCTCCTGTAGCCCTTTGTATTGAGGGGTAAGTCCGCATTGGCTGGCGACGTTCACGATTAGCAGTACGTGGCCTTTGAAGGCGGCCAAAGTCTTTTCTTCACCGGAAATCGTTTTGACGGCAATAGCATACAAGCTCATCTTATTCCCACCTTTTTCTACTGACATATCCTCATCATAGCATGTACGGCGAAAATCATGCCAGGTACATGGAAGGGCCTACCGTTTTTTGACACAGAATCCACCACCTGATAAAGTAAGAAAGATAGCGTTTTCCTAAGAAAAAAGGAGTAACTATTCGTTTCATTCCGCCTATGAGGTGGCATGTGAAGCGGTAGGGGTTTCACCGCTTGAAGACAGGAGAGATAAGTGATGGACTGGATACAAATCGCATCAACCTATGTGCCAACGAATCCAGATCAGCTCACAGCATATGACAGCTTTCGCATGTGGGCTGATAAATATCGCGCTTGGATTTTGTTTGCGGAATTAATTATTGTCTATTATCTTGGATTTGCTACCCGTATCCGTATGCCTATTTTGAAAAATGTGCTCTTGTACATCCTTTTATTTGTTGGAGCTCTCATTTTCGCTATTTTGGATGTGCAGCTTCCTGTGAAAAGTGCAATGCTGGTGGCGATCGCGATTCTCGTGATTGTAAAGGTACGGATCAAACCGGAGCAAACTGGGCGAAAGTGAGGAGAACCGCGTGAAGCGTGAAGATGCACTTTTTAATTGGCTCCAAATTCAAGTGGTTGCCGATGCGCGACCAGAAGACCGCTCTGCTTTGGATACAGCTGCTTTTTTCTTGCAATTGCTACATGAGGATCACCAAATGAGCGATATCGGTTATCGTCAGGAAGGTAGCTGGTATGTGTTATCGGGGAACGCTGAAACACAGTCCGTGGAAGTGCGATACCCTGCTGAATCAGTCGAAGCTTTATTGGTCGCGATTGAAAGTGAGCCCAAGTACAACTGCAACTAACGGGACAAAGACTCCTCTCGACTTGCCGAAATGATTCGGAAGTTGGGGGGAGTTTTTTAGTTTCACATGCTTTTCATAGGTAATAAGACGCGGTTTCCTGGATGCTGCAACTTTTGAAAATGATTTCCCGTCAATATGAAAGACCCAAGCAAGCAGGGGGATTTTGGCAGACTAGAAGGGGGAACTACCATTGAAGAAGTACATGACCAAGCCCGTATTAGCAGTTGTGACAGCGGCAGGTATTCTTGGCTGTTTAACGCCAATTTTTGCCAATGCAAGCTCAATTGCTAGTCCAAGTGCTACAAAGGTAGTCATGAATGACGAGGGGAAGCAAGTCACGCGCTACAATTTAAAAGAACTGGCTAAAAATGATCCAACCACGTTGAACATGCTCTTGAAAAATCAAGCGGATCACTTGTACATTATTGTAGATGAAATCAACTTGAATACGAAGCTCCAAACGTATATGGAAGAAAACAAAGCGGAGTGGGAGCGTATCTACAACGAGTACTACAGCGATATTTGGCTGGAAGTGCGCCTGACAGAGAATGCTGAAGAAATCGTGAGCGTAAATGCCAAGACTGAAAATAACAAGGTGTACATAAAGGGGATTGTGACTTCGGAAGTCACCAAGGTGGTAGTGAAAAAGCCGAATTCCGACATCATTGAAGTCGTTCCGACCAACGAGCACTCTTTTACGGTCAGCTTTGAAGCTCCGGATGCATCCTATGATCCGTATGTAACCGTAAGTGCCTATGCAGGCAGCAAGCTGGTCGATAGCGAACAGGTAAAGATCGTTCCAAAAGCAGAAGAAGATCAGGAAATGATCATCCATACTATGTCTGTATTGGATGCGAAGAAAAAGGAATTAAAAGTAAAAGGAATTGTCAAGCAGGGGGCAGACAAAGTAACTGTCACCTATAATGGCGTGAAAAAAGACGCAAACGTGAAGAAGCTGTGGGATGGCGTAGGCAGCTTTACGGTTTCAGTAAAGGATGTACAAGCAGCAAAAGATCAAAAAGCCTTGATCGAGGTTTACGAGGACGGCAAGAAGGTTGATTCCGAGTCCGTTCAGGTAGAAATCGTTAACGCTCCTGACAAGGATCAAGCGACTGCATATGTCATTAAGGCGACTGCTGTAAACAATCCTGCCGCCAAGTCCATCCAGGTGAAGGGGACAGTAAGCGGCTGGAACAAAAAGGACGATGCTGAGCTGGTTGTGATCGCTCCTGACGGGAAGAAAAAAGAGATTAAACCAAATGACAAAGGTGAGTTCTCTTTGACGTTGTCTTACAAGAATCATTCCTTTAGTGCCAAATCGATTCAATTCGCATTGTATGAAGACGATAAGCTGATTAAGAAAGCTGACGTTGCACTTAGCACAAAGGTCATTGGCGAGCCTGTGAAGCCTACAGACGGCGATGAAGACGATGATGATGACAAAAAGAAAAAAGAAAAAGGGAAGCATAAAGATAAGCATCCCAACGGCAATGCGTATGGCTATTGGAAAAAGCACGGTAAGGAATGGAATGACGATCACGATGATGATGATCATGACGAGGACAGAGACTAGTCTCTATCATTAAGGCCGCTGCTTGTAAGTCTCGACGTACTCCACCAATTGTCTGATGTAATCCCCCAGAATAGGGATCGAAAGAAATTGCGTCAAGAGGGAGCCGAGGAAAGCCAAAACGATAGCAGTACCAATCGTCAATCCCAGACCCCGGGCAAGACCTGCGAGGAAATTGATCCAGAGCAGCTTGCGCGGGGCTGTGTAATTTTGGATCACATCTGCTAGTCGGATATCTTCTAAGAACATCGCAATTTTGTGCATCCGCTCATTTACCTTCCGAACTTCCTGAAGCTCTTCAAGTACTTGGTCAATTTGCTGCATGAGGCGATCTGTAGGCGTCAAGCTGTCCATCCCCTTCCATCAATCGGTATCGTTACCTACCAGTCTAGGGAAAAAGACAACCAGAATCAAGGTGGAGAGGAAACGTTTGCCTATCAGCAATGCGAAGGGTAAAATGAACGTACAAAACGTTTGAATAGGAGGCTTTGAAATGGCTGAAACTGTTTCCCAAACTCTTTCCGAAGATTTATTCAAGCTCTTGCAAAAAGAGCGTTTTGTTACCTTGGGCACAGTAGACCATGAGTCAGGAGCACCATCGCTCAGTTCCTTGTCCTGGACGTTTGCTGTCAGCGCCGATACGATTCGTTTTGCCGTGGATAATCGATCGCGTATTTTGGCTAATATTGCGAAGGAACCGCAGGTTGTCCTGCATTTGATCGGTGCCGGCTCGTCTTTCGCCATTAATGGTCGTGCTGTCGTTAAAACAGACCGCCTGGAAGGTGTTCCGCTCAAGCTGGCCATGGTAGAGATCAAAATTGAGGCTGTTCGCGATATTATGTTTTACGGTTCCCGTATTTCCGCAGAACCACAATATGAAAAGACGTATGACAAAAACGCAGCAGCAAAGCTGGACAATCAAGTGATGACCGCCCTGAAGGATGCAAATTAACGGGTGGAAATAAATTGTTGACAAGAATCCTGCCGATCCATTAGTATTAGGGTCAATCGAATTGAATAGCAATCTTCTTATCCAGAGCGGCGGAGGGACTGGCCCGATGATGCCCGGCAACCAATCACCTGTATTTTAACAGGGAGATAATGGTGCTAATTCCTGCAGAGTTATCAAACTCTGAAAGATGAGAAGGATTTGCTTACGGTGACGTAAACAAAGCCTTCTTTCAGAGGAAAGAGGGCTTTTTTGATGCCCTCGTACACTATTGGAGGGAGAGAAACAGACATGAAATTGGAAACAAAGTTAATTCAGGCGGGAGTAGGCAGAGACGAAAAAACAGGGGCGGTGAGCTTTCCTGTTTACTATGCAACGGCTTATCGTCATCCTGCCTTGGGCCAGAGCACTGGCTATGACTATACGCGCACAGCTAATCCTACTCGCACCATTTTGGAGGAGACCATCGCTATAGCGGAATCAGGAGATGCAGGATTCGCCTGCGCCTCGGGAATGGCTGCTGTTCATACCGTCATGGGCTTGTTTTCCAAAGGAGATCATCTGATTGTTTCGCTCGATCTGTACGGGGGAACCTATCGATTGTTCGAGCAAGTGCTCTCTCGTTACGGTCTGACGTTTTCGTACGTGGATTTGCGTGACATTGGTGCACTGAAAAATGCGATTCGCCCAGACACAAAGGCTATTTTCGTCGAGACACCAACCAATCCGCTCATGCAGATTACCGATATTCGAGCAGTAGCACATTTGGCGAAGCAGCGCAGTCTTTTGACGATTGTAGACAACACATTCTTAACCCCGTATTGTCAACGCCCGCTAGAGCTTGGTGCAGATATCGTCTTACATAGTGCGACCAAGTATTTGGCAGGACATAACGATGTGTTGGCTGGACTCATCGTAACAAGAGGAGAAGAGTTGTCGGAAAAAATCCGGTTTTTGCACAATTCAATCGGTGCTGTACTCGGCCCGCAAGATTGCTGGCTTCTCATTCGCGGGATGAAAACATTGGCATTGCGGATGGAGCGCCATCAATCCAATGCCTTGATTGTAGCGGAAAAGCTGCGTAAGCATCCGGCAGTAGCGGAGGTATTTTATCCGGGTCTGTCCGAGCATCCGGGACATGAGATCCAGGTGAATCAAGCGACAGGGCATAGTGGGATGGTATCGTTCCGCGTACGCGATGTGGAGCAGGTGGGATTGTTCCTGCAAAATCTGCAAATCGTGTCCTTTGCCGAAAGCCTGGGTGGTGTCGAGTCATTGTGTACGTATCCGGCGACGCAGACTCATGCGGATATCCCGCAAGAAGTCAGAGACCATGTCGGTGTTTGTGATCGCTTGTTGCGGCTGTCGGTTGGCATCGAGCATCCAGATGATGTCGTAGCCGATTTGTTTCAGGCCTTGAATGCTAGTTTGGTCGTAGGGGGGAGTGTACGATGAATTTTGCCACCAAGCTCCTCCACGGTTCCACTTGCATTGACCCGTTCACAGGTGCGTCGTCGGTTCCGATTTATCAAGCTTCTACGTTTCATCAGGCTGATATCGATCAGCCATGTGCATTCGATTATGCCAGATCAGGCAATCCGACCAGGCAGGCTTTGGAAGAAGGCATTGCGACTCTGGAAGGAGGCGCACGCGGTTTCGCGTTCTCATCTGGCATGGCTGCCATTTCCAGCGTTTTCATGCTGTTTTCTGCCGGAGATCATATTGTAGTGGCGGAAGATGTATACGGTGGCACGTTTCGGTTTTTGACCAAGGTATTGTCGAGAATGGGCATCTCTGTAACGTTCGTGGATGCGACAGAGACAGAAGCCGTTCGTGCGGCCATTACACCGGCAACGAAAGGGGTTTACCTGGAGACCCCCTCCAATCCCACCTTAAAGGTGACAGATATTGCAGCGGTTTCTCGTATCGCGAAAGAGCACGGCCTGCTCGTCATCGTCGATAATACGTTCCTTACCCCGTATTACCAGCGACCATTGGAACTTGGCGCAGATGTGGTCATTCATAGTGCAACGAAGTTTATCGGAGGGCATAGCGACGTCGTGGCTGGTCTGGCCGTGACCAGGGAGGCTGCATTAGGGGAGCAGCTCTACTTTATCCAGAATGGTATGGGAGCGATTTTGGGTGTGCAGGACTGCTGGCTCGTGATGCGTGGGCTCAAAACATTGAAAGCCCGACTGGATGTGAGTACGAAGACAGCCGCGGACTTGGCTGAGTGGTTGTCTACGCATCCACAGGTAAGCCGAGTTTACTATACGGGACTGGCGGATCACCCCGGTCACCTGATTCAAACACAACAAGCGACTGGTCATGGGGCTGTTCTTTCCTTTGATGTAGGGAGCCGTGAGCGTGCAAAAGCGCTGTTTGATCACGTCAAATTGCCGATTGTGGCAGTCAGCCTCGGGGCAGTAGAAACGATTCTCTCGTATCCAGCTACGATGTCACACGCAGCGATGCCCGCTGAAGAAAGAGCTGCAAGGGGAATCACAGACGGTTTGATTAGATTGTCAGCTGGTTTAGAGGATTTCGATGACTTGGTGGCGGATTTGAAGCAAGCACTGGATCATTTGCCATCTGAAGCACCAGTCCATAAAGAAAAAGAGGTATTCTCCCGGGCTTAAATCCGGGGGATACCTCTTTTTCTTTATGGTGTTCCTGTACGATTTGCGTTGATTTTGTTTTGTCCTTGTGGCTCTTTGTGCATGCGTTTTTCTTTTACTTGGGAAGGGGTTTCTTCACGAGGCTGCACACTGCGTGGCAGTTGGGGGATGATCCGTCCTACCATATCCGCCAACTCTTCGGTAATTCCGGCAACAGGATGGCCACGGCGAATATCATCTCTCATTTCCCGTAACCGCTGGACGATGGCAGGGTCTGCAGTAACGACAGCATTCGCTCCTTGGGGGTCTTCTTTCAGAGCTTCCGCAACCGTATACTTAATGACGCCAACTTCTGGGCGATCCAGATTCGGATCCACAGTAATACCGACTACCGCATATTTGCCTAAGACCACAGCCGTAGCGCTGTGCACCCTTTTCACACGTGTTGCTAGTTGGGCGAGACGATCAGCGGTGGCTTGGGAAGATTGATTATAAGCAGGCTGAGGAGCTGTTTGCTGAACACGCTGAGTATGAGTGGCATGCTTCGGCTGTTGTGCAGCCTGATTCGTTGGGGTTTTATTGCCTGATGTACATGCTGTAAGCAACAAGCTAAAACCGAGACAGTAGATCATGATCCGTTTCACAGGCACTCTCCCTTTCCCAGTATTGCCTTCCTTCGTTAGGAGGGCAGGGTTACAAGTATTTTGTTCTGGGCTGTCCATTTTCATTCTGCCAATGGGTCGTCTATCTCTGTCTACCTGAACATAGACTGTAGTACATCACGTCGCCGCACTTGAGCATCCCTCCAAAAATTGCATAGGGTATATAAGAAGGGTAATAGGAGGCGAGATTTTGAAGAAAATCTACGTACTGGACACCAACGTACTCCTGCAAGATCCAAGGGCGATGTTTTCTTTCGCTGACAACGAAATCGTCATACCAGCTGTCGTATTGGAAGAAATCGATTCCAAAAAGCGGTACATGGATGAAATTGGCCGCAATGCTCGGTACGTATCTCGGCTCTTTGACAGCTTTCGTGAGCTGGGGCAATTACACACTGGCATTACCCTTGAAACAGGTGGATTGTTTCGAGTGGAACTGAATCATTCCTCTTTCCACCGCCTTCAAAAACAATTCACGGAAATGAGTAATGACAACCGGATTTTAGCGGTTGCACTAAACTTACAAGAGGAGGAGAACGGAAAACCACAGCCAAGACCAGTCATTCTGGTAAGTAAGGATGCGCTCATGAGAGTCAAGGCTGATGCATTGAATATTTCTGCAGAGGATTTTCTTTCGGATCGAGTTGTGGGGGAGTTCTCCAGTATTTACCCGGGGTATCAGAAGATGATGGTAGCGTCCGATATCATCAAGACTTACTATGCGACAAAAAAGCTGCAGCTGGCCTCCTGTTTTCCGCGCTATCGCTTTTACCCTCATCAATTTTTAGTGCTGAAGGACGAATGCAACCCATCCATTTCAGCGATTGGAAAGGTCGACCCAGACGGAAAAATGTTAGAAATGCTTGTATCAGATGATGATCCGATTTGGGGCATCCGAGCCCGTAACGTGCAGCAACGGATGGCAACCGAATTGCTGCTACGAGATGATATTCCTTTAGTAACCATGACCGGTAAGGCCGGTACAGGAAAAACCTTGCTGGCATTAGCAGCGGGCCTGCTGCAAATCGAAGACCAGCAAAAATACAAAAAACTGTTAGTGGCAAGACCTATCGTTCCACTTGGAAAAGACATCGGTTATTTGCCCGGCGAAAAAGAAGAAAAGCTTCGACCGTGGATGCAACCGATTTATGATAATTTGGAATATTTATTTAACACGAAACGCCCAGGTGATCTGGATAAAATTTTGGCAGGTATGGGGAGTTTGCAGGTGGAAGCTTTGACGTATATTCGGGGGCGCTCCATCCCTGAACAATTTATTATCATTGATGAAGCGCAGAATTTGACAAAGCATGAAGTGAAGACGATCCTGACGAGGGTGGGGGACGGCTCGAAAATTGTGCTAATGGGTGATCCTGAGCAGATCGATCATCCGTATCTCGATGAGAGCAATAACGGTTTAACCTACGTGGTAGAGGTATTTAAAGATCAAAAGCTGGCTGGACATATCCAGTTGGAAAAAGGCGAACGGAGTGTGCTTGCACAGCTGGCCGCAGATTTGTTGTAAAGAGGATGTATGAAAAATCACGAGGAGGTCATACTAAATTTGTCGAGCCCGATGATTCATGTGAGTAAACGGCGAAATGCCTTGCAGGAGGCGAAGATCCGTGGATAATCATGATCAAGCAATCGACGAAAGTCGTATGGAAATACACCGATTCCTTTAGCTACTTTTCTCTACGATGGAGGTTGAAGAGCCAAAGAGAATAACCGGTAGAACCCCATAAGCAATTCGGGCTCGACAAGGACCGCTCCTCAATGGAGCGGTTTTCATTTTTTTGAGGATTTGGCAGGCAAAAAGAAAAACGCGGATAAAATCCCCGCGTTTTTGTCTGATTTCCCTTATTTAGCAGCTGCGATCGCTTTTCGCAATGACGAAATACATCCGATGTGCATTCCTTCATGGAAAAGAGTGAAGACCATCATTTCCCCATAAGTATGCATCGTGCCTTTGTCTCCTAGTTCAAACGGCTTTGGCAATGGATCATTCAAGCGGGAATGCAATTCTTCTTTGATACGTACATGTTGTTCCTTTAGCTCGGCAGCCAAGGCTTCAAGGGAAGGACCTTCTTTTTGCCAATCAGCAGGTTTGGTTCCTGGAGCGAACATGGCAGCGTAATGCGGAGGACATTTCATTCCTTCTGGTCCGAAGAGCAAGAAATCTTGTGTCAGAAGAATATGACCAATATTCCAGCGAATGTTGTTTTTAAAGCCAAGTGGAACCACATCTGCTTCTTCCTCGGTTATTTCCGTCAATCTCGCCAAAAACATTCCGCGAATCAAGTCGAACTGATTCCATACAAATGAAAAGTCCTGCATTGCAATCCCTGCCCTTCCTTATATTTACATGCACTTCACATCTTACCGCATAAACAACAAAGGGGAAATATACAAACTGCAAAAAAATTTGCAAGTTGTCCCTCCAATCCCATACATATGTAAAAAGGAGGGAAGCATGATGGTTACGTTGGATTCATCGATTTCTTTCTTGATTTATATAACAGCGGTGTCCAGCGCGGCAGCAGGGGTTACAGAAGCTTTTAAATCAGTCATTCCCTTTTTGGCGACAGATTATGAGGCGAAAGAAAATTGCTGGGAGGATCAGTATCACGCCGCTCGATTGATGCACTACAAGCGATTTTTCAATTTGGTCATTTCCGTATTGGCTGCTGGTGTCATTTTTGGCATGCTAGGTCTGGACCCAGCCCTTATTTTAACGGGGGCGGAATCCGCATATGTAAAAAATTCGTGGCAGTTAGGAACATGGATGTGGGGGATTGTTGCGGTGTTTGGCTCGCCTTTTTTTGCATCACTCCTCAAAATACTAGAGAGCTTCAAACAATCGGTAGACAACAATCTGCCTCCGAATCGACCGCGCCGTAAAGTCAGCGGAACACGAGAATAAGCTCGTCTCTCCCTAGTTGCCCGATGCTTGCTGGATACGCTAAGATAACCAAAAGAGCGGTAGCAAAGGTGGGCACAGAAGGATGATAGGGAAATGCTTGCGAATGGCTGTGATTTGGGTGTTGACAGTAGTAGTCTTGGTGGCATGTTCGGCCCAGTCGGAACCAACTGCTACATTTGACCCCGAAAATCAAAAGGAATACGGAGTAAACGGCATTTATCTCGGGCAGAACGTTAAAGAAGCAATGGATATTTTGAAGCCGACAAAAGCTGATTTTATGGATATGGTGACAAGGCAAAGCTACACAGTAGAGCAGATGGCGCAGGGTGCGGGAGATGCTGTGATGGGGATGCTGCTGGTTGATCAGACCCAGATGATGATCAAAGTTCATAAAGGTGAATTGACATCGATTATGCTGGGAGGAGTTCCCCGTGAGGACGCGCAAAAATTCAAAACATATCGAGGACTCGCTATGTTTGACAGTGCTCGGCAGCTAGAGAAGCTGTACGGCAAAGGAAAAGGCGAGCAAGAAGTGGTTTACGAAGGCAGCAAATACACCGCCAATTTTGGTCTTGTGAATAATCAAGTGGCGTGGTTCCGGTTTGATCGTAAATCGTCGCAATAAGGAAAAGGGAGTTCGCGTAACAGGCGCTCCCTTTTTTACATGGAAAGATTTATGTAGTCGGATGGAGCCAAACGAGCTTCACTTGATAAGCCTTCGCGATTCCCTCTGCAAGTGGAATCAAGTTTTGATCGATCAGGTAGGCTTCGGGTTGGTCTGTATTTTCGGGTATCACCCCTAAAACATGCTCGCGGAGTTGTTCTATGGCAGCCCACTGATCTTCTGATTGGGATGGACCGGCCGGCGTTACGATGGCCACTTGATCTGCATATACATACAAATGTTCATTTTGGGAGACAAAACCGATATCATCGAGTGGCTCGATTGTGGTTGCTGACGGCAGCAGCAATAGAGAAAAGGTATCGCCTAACATGTTGGACTTCTCCAAAATGGTTTCCAGCTTCTCCTGTTCGGCTTGATTCTCGACAATAAAAAGCAGTTTGTCCCGATCAAAGACATTGACATGATCTCCGATTTTATGTATGACTTGAGCATAGAAGCCAGGGAGCTTCCCAGCTGGTACATTTAGTTCAATTCCGTACATATGGCGCATGTCATACCCCCATGTTTGCAAATGTGTTTTTTCTATCGTATCAAAAAATCAAGGAGGTTTCCTGCGATGAATCAAAATCTTGCCATTGAATCCTATGCGTTGGGAGCATTTCAAACGAATGCGTATGTGGTGACAAACACCGCTACCAACCAAACCATTGTGATTGACCCGGGCATGGAGCCAGATCCGTTGCTCCGCGCCCTCGCCAATAAAAACGTCGTCGCCGTTCTTTTGACGCATGCCCACTTGGATCATATTGGTGGACTCAACCAAGTAAGAGAATTAACAAAAGCACCCGTTTACATTCATCCTCTGGAGCAGGAATGGCTCACAAACCCTGATCTCAACGGATCCCGACGCTGGAATCTGCCGGAACTCATCATATGTGAGCGGGCCGAGCACGAGCTGGAGGATGGTCAGACTCTGGAACTGGCAGGTTTTCATATTCAGGTGCTGCATACGCCAGGTCATTCACCAGGCAGTTGTTCATTCGTAATTGGCCAACACTGCTTCGGTGGGGACGTTCTGTTTAACCAGAGCATCGGGCGTACAGATCTCTTCGGAGGAGATTTTGAGACACTGATGATCAGCATCCAGGACAAACTGTTTGAGCTCGATGATGAAACGATTGTTTATCCAGGACATGGACCGAAGACGACAATCGACTACGAGAAAACGTACAATCCGTTTGTTACAGGCATGCTTCGTTAGTCATTTCATCATTCTTTATAAGTCTGGGAGAGGATTTTGTCAGGTGGTGGAGAAAAGGAAGGGGTCACCATTTACCAAAGGAGCTATTCATTATGAAGCGAACATGGAAATGGGCACTCCTTCTCGTTATCGCCTGCACGAGTCTGGTTGGGTGTGCGGCACCCGTCGCCCAAGCAGATAAGACGAGTCAAGCTCCCAACGTGAAAGTGCCTGATCCCGAAACACCACCGCAGACAGCACCCAATCAACAGGAGACACAACCTCCGACTTTGCCATCAAGATTTCCGGAACAGCGTATCTCCCTTCTCGCTGTTGGGGATATCATGATGCATCAGGAACAGTTGGATGCCGTCTGGGACCCAGCGACGAAAAGCTATGATTTTAAACGTTTCTTCCCGAATGTTATCCCGATGTTCCGAGAGGCAGACTGGGTCATCGGCAATCTTGAGACAACGATGAGCGGCAGCGAGGCCAAATACTCAGGCTATCCGATGTTTAATTCTCCTGAGTCGCTTGCACATACGTTGAAGGAAATTGGGTTTACTGCGGTAACGACAGCGAATAACCATTCGATGGACCGCAAAGAACGAGGGGTTCTGCAAACCATCAAATATCTCGATGAAGCCGGTCTGCCGCACACGGGAACGTTTGCAAATCCCGAGGATCGAGATGAGCCCTTGCTTTTGGCCAAGGACGGATTCACACTAGCCTTGCTATCGTATACGTACGGTACAAATGGAATCGCGATTCCAGAGGGCAAGCCGTATCTGATCAATCTGATTTCGCCTGAGCTGATGAAGAAAGACATCGCACGGGCAAGAGAAAAAGGAGCCGATCTGGTTGCAGTGGCGCTTCATTTCGGAAATGAGTATCAACGGATGCCCAGTCCTGAACAAATCAAGACTGCCGAGCAAGCTCTGACATTTGGAGCGGATATCATACTGGGCGCGCATCCACATGTGGTCCAACCTTACGAATGGAAGACGGTTACCCTTGAAGATGGACGTCAACACAAAGGGCTAATCACCTATTCTTTAGGCAATTTCATCTCCGCGCAGCGATGGGACTACAAGGATGTTGGCGCAATCCTGAAGCTTGTGCTGTACAAGAATGAGTCAGGAGAGGCTAGCATCGAAAGTGTTGAAATGATTCCGACCTACGTTCATTTTTATCGGAAAAATAATAAGCGCAACTATGTCATTTACCCAGTGTCAGAAACATTGGAGAAGCTAAAGCAAGGGCAAAAATACCCGACGCTGACGAAAGAAGCGATCCAGTACATGACAAAATTGCAGCAGGAAATGCCGGCTCATATCAATAAGGTTGTCTCCCAGAAAAAAGCCAGCTAACGAATAGCTGGCTTTACTTCTTTCCGAATCCAAATGGAAGATTAAATTGTAGCTGGAGCTTTAATTCTTCGTCCATCAGTGTGATGCCCTGCACTTGGATATTGGGGGAGATCAGCTCCGGATAAAATCCGAGATCGTACGCTTTCTCCATTTCTTCCACGGTTGAAGGAGGCAAGGC
Organism: Brevibacillus schisleri; assembly: GCF_055685845.1. NCBI lineage: Bacteria > Bacillati > Bacillota > Bacilli > Caryophanales > Paenibacillaceae > Brevibacillus > Brevibacillus schisleri. The sequence goes on along the minus strand of NZ_JBVNDM010000001.1, from coordinate 4,311,436 downwards.
AAAGCCGTCAAAGTACAGCTCGGTAATGTGGAATTTGAGATGGGTGGGAGAGACGAGCTCATAGTTACCAACGAGCTTGAGCTCCATCTGATCATACGTGCCTTCCACGGTCAGCTTGTTATCCTCAAAGGAGAAATGGGATTGTTTAAACAAGGCGTCTTTTTCTATCAAAAAATTGTTGAAGTCAGTCTGGTTGATGGTTAGCGTATGCTTGAGGAGACCTTCCGACGAAATTCGATCCGGCGTCGCCAACTCGGGAACTTGAACCATGACCTGCGCGAGCATTCCGAAGAAGGTCTGGAAGGCGGGCAAACCACGTTTTTCCCAGTCTAAAATCAAGTGATTCATCATGGATTCCACAACTGTCGGGTCATCCAGTTTTTGTACATTCTTTTCTTTTTCAGCGGCAACAGCGAGCATCTCTGACAATTGAAGCTCGTATTTTTTTCGCAGTGCTTGAAGTTGTTCCAAACGATTCTTTTTGTCGGTTTGCATCGCAATGAGCTTCGTGCGCTCAGTATGATAGGACTCTAGTCGAGACATGTCACGCTCGTACAAGATCTCGTAGAAATCGTACATCAATAAGAACTGATTGAAATTTTCCGCATTTAATAGTAACGTCAGAAGATTAGTACGCTCGCCCATGTAATAGGCCCGTGCTACTTCACCGGCACGACGTTGTGTCGCTTCCATCACCAGCTTTTGCCGTTGCAAGTCGAGATCCATTTGAGCGATTTCCCCGTATGTCCGCGTCTCTTCTTCCTTAAGTAAGGTGAGGGTTCGCTCCAGCTCTTTTTGTGTAAAATGCTGCTGCAGGATGAGCTGTTCCAAAGGGGTAGCGGGCTCTTCCTGGGCGAATACCGTCAGTGGACATACAAGCAGGAATAAGACGAGTAGAATTTTGCGCATGATTTCACCTTTTGCTTCTGCCTTTCCATATTGTATGCTTCTTTTCGTATTATAGCCTTATCTAGTTGAATTTGGATAGCAGGAGAAGAGCTGATGACAATGATCGAACTGATTCGCGAGGAAATAGAAAGCCAACCAGGGAAAGCCATTACATTCGCGCGCTTTATGGAGTTGGCCCTCTACCATGACACGCATGGATATTATATGGTCGAGCAACCGAAAGTAGGAAAAGCGGGAGATTTTTATACGAGTGCATCGGTGCATCCTGTCTTTGCGGAAACAATCGCAGATGCTGTCTTGGCATTATGGGAGGAGGCGGATATCACTTCGCCTGTTCTCGTGGAGATTGGTGGTGGAACCGGGGCTGTCTGCCGCCACATGCTGGAGCGCATCCGTGCGTGCAAGCCAGAGCTATACAAAGAATTGACGGTCATTTTGATAGAGGCGAGTCCGTATCACCGGAAAATGCAGCAGGAGGCACTTCAGTGGCACGAGGGTCCGAAGCGTTGGTATTCTTCCGTGAATGAAGCTGCCAAACAAGAAAAAATAGAAGGGGTTATTTTCTCAAATGAATGGCTGGACGCATTTCCAGTACATATTGTGGAAAAAACCAAATCCGGTTGGCAGGAAGTGTGGGTGCGTGTTGGCGAGGACGGGTTGGAAGAGTGTCTGGGGGAGATGACACCAGCGCTAGGAGAATATTTGCGTGGGCTGAACTTGAAGCTGCCAATCGGTATGCGGATCGAGATAAATTTGGCGATGGAGCAAGCCGCACAACATGTTTCCTGCCTATTGAAAAAAGGATTCGTCATCACGATTGATTACGGTGACCTGCAAGAGGAGCTCTACCATCCCAGTCGAAAAAACGGAACACTGATGTGCTATCATCGCCATCAGGCTCATACGAATCCGTATCTCAACATAGGTGAACAAGACTTGACGACACATGTGAATTTTTCTGCGTGGAAAGAGTATGGAGAAAAGGCTGGTTTACGGGAAATAGACTATATGAGGCAGGATCGGTTTTTAATGCGGAATGGCTTACTTCATAAAGCAGTCGCGCATATGGATAGAGACCCTTTCACGAGCGTTGCGATGAAACGGAATCGGGCTATTCAGCAGTTGATCGATCCTGCTGGCTTGGGTGGGCGCTTTTGGGTCATGGTCCAAGGAAAAGGCATCCGGGAGTAAAAGAAGAAGTGAACACAAAAAAAGATGCTCATGGCGAGCATCTTTTTTTTACATAATCAATTGTAGAAAAGCGTGTTCTTGTGGGCCAACAGGCATTACGAAGAACGTGTAATACGTGAATCCAACAAAAGACAGGAACATGAAGCCGAAGAAAATGTTTAAGTATACTCGTTCAGTCAGGTTCATGTAGCTCAACGCTACGAAGAAAGCAGTCAAACTGAAGAAGATGAGCGCCATCGGGTACAATTCTCCCCAAAACGCCATCAACGCGATCACAATGGTCCAGAAACCAAGAACGCGATACATACGATCCATTTTTGTCCCCCCTTTTTGCCTCCAACGGTAAGATTTACAAGATTCCTCCCCCATTATATAGGACAGGTGAACACGTGTAAACGATAAAGGTATGACGGATTATTGTCACCCGAGAAGGAGAGACTGGACTTGCGGTGCTAATACTGAATCACCGTATAGTTGCAAGATTGGCAACCACGAATTTTGGAATCATCCTCACGTAATTCAATGTTCCCCAAGTACGTTTCGAATATTCCCATCAAGAGAGCGTTGTGCATCTGGCATACGGCATTCGGGTATTTTTTTGCGCTGTCAGAGAAGGTGCAATTATTCACGCGAAAACGCAGCTTTCCTTCAGCCATTGCTTCGATGTCTGGTTTCAATCCCTGAGCCACGACAATCCGATGGACCAGGTCCAATTTTTCTTCCATAGAGGCTGTTTCTAAATTGATTCCGCTTTGGACAACCGCCCGTTTTGCCATCTCTGTTCCAATGCGATGTCCCATTTTAATGAGAGCGGCTTCGCCAGCTTCGCCGAGCGATAGCAGGCTTTCAATCGCGATATCGGCCAACAGCTGATAGTCACGAGGTGGGAATTGCAGACTCACAACCTGTTCAGATAGTGAGTACAACCGACTGGGACGTCCTCCCTTACCGCTTTTGTCTGTAACAGCAGTGAGTAAATTCACGTCCTCTAACTTCGTCAAGTGCAAGCGTGCCACATTTGGGTGGATAGAGAAGTGATCAGCTATATCCTGAACCGTAATGGGATCTTTACTGTAGGCGACAAATTGGTAAATGGAAAAACGGGTGGGGTCAGCTAAAGCACTGGTTAACTTTTGCGCATCGTGGTCCATGCCGATACCCCTTTCTCAAAACAATCTTCATAAGATCAAATTCAAAAAGTCGTCTTTTCAGCACCGAGAAAGTGGTGAGAACCTGAAAAAGGAGGAGCGGAGTGTAGGGGACCTACATGAGCACCGGACTTTGAAGGTGAACGCCTCTTTCGATGTTGCCCAAGCTTTCAGGGCTCCTTCGTGATCAAAAGACGACTTTTTGAAGATCTTCATAAGTGTATCCCATTTTGTGTTACTTGTTAAGGTAGCAGTGTGCTACAACAGCATATCACACGAATTTTCATCTAGTTTTTAAATTAACTACTATTGACATAGTGTTAATGAAGCAGTAAAATCCAAAGTAAGGAAGGAAAATTTATCGACTAACCTTTCGTAAGAGATCGAACGAAACATCAAGAACTGCAAATCGCAAGACTTTTATAGATGAAATCATTCGTGATAGTTGAGATGGAGGGGTAACCAATGGCCGTTGCTGAACGTACACAAACACAAAAATTAACGTTTTTTACTTATCCGAGCTGCACATCCTGTCGCAAAGCGAAGGCATGGCTGGCAGAAAACGGAGTGAACTATGAAGAGCGTCACTTGTTCAAAAATCCACCGACAGCAGAAGAACTGCTGGATATTATTAAAATGACTTCAAATGGCCTGGATGAAATCTTGTCGACGAGAAGTCAGCGTTTTAAAAACTTGGATGTCGATATTAATGATATGTCGGTGAAGGAACTGCTCGAAATGCTTAGCGAAGAGCCTCAGCTTTTGAAGCGTCCGATCCTGACTGACGGTGAAAACCTGATCGTCGGATTCAATTCTTCCGCCATGAAAAATCTGTTGTCCTAATGAAGAGGGGGTAAAGGCCTCCTCTTTTTTGTTTGTCCATTGAAAGGTAAAATAAAGCCACTAGCTGATAAAAAGGTGGGAGTTCATATGGAGACCTTGCTTTTGCAAAAACAGGATGGTATTGCCACAATCACATTAAATCGGCCGCATGTACATAATGCCATCAGCGTGGAGCTGGTTGACGAGCTGCATCAGGTTCTGCAAGACTGCCAAGCCGATCCTCGAGTGAAGGTTCTAATTTTGACGGGGACGGGTAGAAGCTTTGTTTCCGGAGGCGATTTGAATCAGTTTATTGCAGTGCGCGGCTTTGAACAGGCGCATCCTTTGCTCAGCAAAGTGACGGGGCTTTTGTCGACCATTGACCAGTATTCCAAACCGGTGATAGCCATGATAAACGGTGCCGCGGTCGGAGGCGGCTGTGAGTTTGCGGGCGCGTGTCATTTTCGTTTTGCCAGTGACCGGGCGACCTTCGGGTTTGTACAAATCAGCATGCATATTACGACAGGCTGGGGTGGAGGAAGTCGGCTATTGGACTTGCTGCCAGAATCAAAAGCACTCGCTCTCCTGCTGACTGGAGACAGATTACGGGCAGAGGAAGCCAAGTCCTATGGTTTTGTTGACGCGGTATATACAGAAGAGAAGCTGCATGAGGAAGTATATCGTTTCGCTCGAAAAATCGCTGCCCAGCCGCTTACTGGCATTGAGGCGTACATGCAGATCCTGAAGTGGAAGCGTATGGGTCTTCCGCAAGAAGAACGAATCCGGCGCGAAGTGAGTCAATGTGCGCATCTATGGGGGAGCCCCGAACACGTCGCCGTAGTGGAAAGCTTCCTGACAAAGCGCCCAACATCTTGATCGATGTAGTCCTTTTCGTTTAAACATTTATTTGCTTGGACATACTTTTTCTAGTAGAAAGCGATTCTACAAGAGTAGGGAAAAGCATAGGATGAATTACATCATCCTTTTTAAAGGTAACGGGAGGGACTCATATGGTAGCTTCCAGACAAGACGCATGGACCGAAGATGACGATCTAGTGTTGGCGGAAGTCACCTTGCGCCACATACGCGAAGGCGGCACACAGCTTGCTGCATTTGAAGAAGTGGGTCAAAGGTTGGGAAGGACAGCAGCTGCGTGCGGCTTCCGCTGGAACAGTTGCGTGCGCAAACGGTACGATGCGGCCATTTCGATTGCGAAAAGCCAAAGGCAACAGTTGAAAAAGCTCGGGAGGATTCAAGCACCACCCCCTGTGGTGGCTGAGGTCGAAGTCGTCACGTTGCATACAAAACGTGCGGAGACACCAGTAGCAGAGGTGCAAATGTACACCGATGTAGAGGAGCAGCAGATTGAAGCAGTCATTCGCATGCTCGTCAATCAAAAAGAATTGACTCGTCGCATGCGACAATTGGAACAAGAGTTGGAAGGAAAAGAGTTGGAGTTAAAAGAATTGAAAGAAGCCCACGAACGCGCTAGAAAAGAGCTGGATCAGGTTCAGGGTGTCAATGATGACTACCGTGCGCTGGTACAGATCATGGAACGTGCACGTAAGCTTGCTTTTTTACAAGAAGAGGATTCCAACAAAGCGATCTTCAAAATGGATGAAAACGGAAATTTAGAGCGCGTGGAAAAATAAGCGCAAGGCATGAAAAAAGAAGCGGTGTTGATCCGCTTCTTTTTGTTTACGCATTCATTGATAAAGAGGGAGCTAGTCTTGCAGCTCTACGCTCTCTGGCAACCATACGTACGGGTTTTCGCCACGGTCACGCATGAGGTTGTACTTCACAGGTGTGAAGTACATTTTCAACCAAAAATCGTCTGCACGACAGCGGGAGTTGGTTTTAATAGGCGCTCCAAAGCTCTTCGCGTGGTTAACCAAAGCAGTTCCGTAATCTTTGGAGCGGTAATCAGGCAGGACCTCGAGCTTCCACAGCTCGTAATAGTCTTGCGCAGGTTGGAAGTAACGGTCGTATTTCCCGTCAATTTTGTAGAGGCTCATACGTGCTACCAGAAGATCGTTGTCATAAATACCGTAAAATGGAGATTCCGAATCGTTTTCCACGATGTTCGCCTCCAGGTCTTCCTTCATAGAAAGCTCCTCCAGGCCAAATTCGCGAAACTTCTGGAATTCCTCCAGTGTCTTATAGTTGATTTGCAAACGTCTTACTTCAAACATGGTTAGCCACTCCTCTCACAGCTCTTTGCCTTGGCCACCTTTTGGCCCCGCCCCTTTATTATACACGATGATTGGCTTTTCCGAAGTGTTTTTCTTTTTTTATTGGAGGGATTGGCAGGAAATGATTTCGCTATCTTGGAAAAATTTAAAATTTCATCCTAGAACTATGATCGTTCTCGTGGCAAAATAGAAAGTAGCATCACATGATACAAACCAGGCAAACAATTTGGAAGCGCTTACGGTTGTGGTCGGTTTGTCAAAGAGGGGAGCGTTGCCATGAATAAGGTATTAATCGCAAACCGTGGTGAGATTGCCAGACGAATTATCCGTACATGCAAGGCAAGAGGAGTGGCTACGGTTGCTGTCTATTCGGATGCAGACAAGGATCTGCCGTTTGTACGTGAAGCAGATGAGTCCGTCCATATTGGTCCACCGCCCGTTCCACACAGTTACCTGAACGTAGAGGCCATTCTTGCAGCAGCGAAAAGCACCGGTGCCGATGCTATTCATCCAGGCTACGGTCTTTTGTCAGAAAACGAAGCTTTTGCCCGCCGCGTTCTGGAGGCAGGTCTCCTATTCATTGGGCCTACCCCCGAGGTTATCGGTCAAATGGGTGACAAGTTGACTGCCCGACGTATGATGGAGGCTGCGGGAGTACCAGTCGTTCCAGGGTGCGAACAGGCTATCGATTCTCCAGATGAAGCAGCTGTCATCGCGGTTTCCATCGGATATCCCGTGATGCTCAAGGCCAGTGCTGGCGGCGGAGGAATCGGGATGCACATTTGTCGAGACGAGGCAGAGCTACGTCAAGCGTACCAATCGGCGAAAGGTCGTGCAAAAGCGTATTTCGGAAACGATGCGATGTACATGGAGAAATACGTAGAGCGCCCGCACCACATCGAAGTGCAGGTCGTCGCCGATCAGCATGGAAACGTCATCCACTTATTAGAACGGGAATGCTCCATACAGCGCAGACATCAAAAGGTGCTCGAGGAAAGCCCTTCGCCCTTTTTGAACACAGCAACGCGAGAGCTTCTGTGCGATGCAGCGGTTACAGCAGCGAAAGCAGTGGGCTACTCGGGTGTAGGAACAGTCGAATTTATCGTAGATGAGCAGAAAAACTTATACTTCTTGGAAATGAATACACGCTTACAAGTGGAGCATCCCGTGACGGAAGAAATGACGGGCATTGACCTCGTGTCGCTCCAACTGGACATTGCTGATGGTCACCCGTTGTCGATCAAGCAAGAGGACGTCAAGGCTCTGCGTCACGCGATTGAGCTGCGTGTCTATGCGGAAGACCCTGTCACCTTCCTGCCCTCACCAGGGACAATTACGTTGTACCAGCCACCAGCATTTGAGGATGTACGAATTGATGATGGGGTAGAGACAGGTACACAGGTGACTCCTTTTTACGACCCGATGATTGCAAAGGTTATTGTATCTGGGGTGACAAGAGAAGAGGCTGTGAAACAAGCGCAGAAGGCTATGGATCATTTTCTGATTACTGGCATTAAAACGAACATTCCGTTTTTGCAAGAGGTATTACAGGACGAACAATTCCGAGCAGGTAACTATACGACATGGTTCGTTACTGAGCGTGGAGCCGCGTCAAGCTCGGAAAAACGTTAAGCTAACAAAAATGATATGTAAGGGAGAGAACCATCTATGAAACAAGTAGCAGCCAATATGGCAGGAACCGTTATTAACGTCCTGGTGCAGCCAGGTGACGAGATCAATGAAGGACAAGACGTTCTTGTACTGGAATCGATGAAAATGGAAGTTCCTGTACAGGCTCAAGCCTCAGGCAAGGTTGTGGAAGTAAAAGCGAATATTGGCGATTTTGTCAACGATGGCGATATCATCGTCGTTTTGAAATAAGATTAGAATGCTTCTAAACTGAGCGACCGCTAGGCGAGGGGGGTGACATGTTGTGCGTGTACAAATCGTGGAGGTCGGTCCTCGTGATGGGCTGCAAAACGAGAGCGCAATCGTTCCGGCAGCAGCAAAAATCACGCTGATTCAAAAGCTAATGGCAGCAGGCTTGAAGCGGATAGAAGCAAGTTCGTTTGTAAATCCGAAATGGATACCGCAATTAGCGGATGCTGACGAGGTCTTGCAGGGAATCAATCGCTGCCAAGGGGTAACGCTTAGTGCATTGGTTCCTAATATTCGCGGTCTGGAGCGGGCCCGCCAAAGCGGACTGACAGAGATTGCCCTGTTCATGTCTGCCTCTGAAACGCATAATCAAAAAAATATCAATAAACCGATAGCAGACACGTATCCGATCCTGCGGGAGGTTGCCCAGGAAGCGCTGGCTCTCGGGATGAAAGTTCGCGGATATATCTCAACAGTATTTGGTTGTCCGTACGAGGGAAACGTTCCGCTAGACAATAGCCGCAGGGTGACAGAGGCTCTTTTGGAAATGGGAGTGTACGAGATTTCTCTCGGGGATACCATCGGGGTTGCAACACCGAAGCAGGTTCATGAGGTTTTTGGAGAACTTGTGAAAGATGTTACGAACGAGCGCTTAGCCGCCCATTTCCATGATACGAGAGGAACGGGATTGGCGAACGTAGCAGCAGCGCTAGAGGAAGGAATCCGCATCTTTGACAGCTCAATCGGTGGCCTCGGCGGATGCCCGTATGCGCCAGGAGCAGCCGGCAACATTTCGACTGAAGATTTGGTCTACATGTTGCATGGAATGGACTATGAAACGGGCGTCGATCTCGAGAAGCTGATTGAGGCTGGTGCGTATATTGGGCAGCAGTTGGGCAAAGAGCTCCCCTCAAAAGTGCTGCGGGCATCTCTCGCAAGCAAACCAGCTGGATGATCTGTATTTTTCACACATTCGCAAAGAGGGGATAAAAGATGACGGTTTCCCTGCAAAGAGAGGGCGCGATCGGCGTACTAACGCTGCAACGGCCAGAAGTTTTTAACTGCCTCAATCTTGAAACACTTGTGACTCTGCGCGGCTTGATCAGTGAAATCAGCCATGATCGTGACATCCGGACAGTCATTGTGACAGGTGCTGGTGACAAGGCATTTTGCTCCGGTGCGGATTTGAGAGAGCGGCGCTCCATGTCACCACAGCAGGTCGATGTCTATATCCAAACGATTCGAGATACGTTCACAGAGCTGGAAAAGCTACCGAAACCAGTCATCGCGGCGATTAACGGGCTGGCGCTGGGAGGAGGTACAGAATTGGCGCTGGCGTGCGATCTGCGAATCGTGAGTGAACAGGCTCAGATGGGATTAACGGAGACCTCGCTCGGGATCATCCCGGGTGCTGGCGGAACACAACGTTTACCTCGGCTAGTTGGAAAAGGCGTCGCCAAGGAACTGATTTTTACGGCGCGGCGTGTATTTCCAGAGGAGGCACTGTCCATCGGGTTAGTCAATCGGATTGTTCCCGCTGATCAACTCATGGCGACAGCCATTTCTTTGGCCGAGCAAATTTCAGTGAATGCTCCACTTGCCCTAGCCCAAGCCAAGTTTGCCATCGATTGTGGAGGAGAGGTTGAGCTAGCAAGCGGACTTCAGATTGAAAGCAACGCGTACAAGCTGCTCGTCCCAACGAAAGACCGCCTAGAAGGACTAGCAGCTTTTCAAGAAAAACGACAACCGATATACCGCGGAGAGTGACGAGGGGGATTACGCTGATGACCAAACATTTGGAAGACACATTGCACGAAAAAATCGCCCAAGTAGTGCAAGGCGGCGATGCCAAGTATCATGACAAGCTCAAGGAGCAAAACAAGCTGTTCGTTCGCGATCGCCTCAAGCTATTGTTCGATGACGAGTTCATGGTCGAGGATGGGCTGTTCGCGAATGTCATGGCAGGCGATCTGCCGGCGGATGGAGTTGTGACCGCAATTGGCAAGGTGAATGGTCAAACTGTCTGCGTGATGGCCAATGATTCAACAGTGAAAGCTGGGTCCTGGGGATCGCGGACCGTCGAAAAAATTATTCGGATTCAAGAGACTGCCGAAAAAATGCGTGTTCCCCTTCTCTACCTGGTCGATTCAGCAGGAGCGCGTATCACAGACCAATTGGAGATGTTCCCAGGCCGTCGGGGGGCTGGGCGAATCTTTTACAACCAAGTGAAGCTATCCGGCAAAATTCCACAAGTGTGCATTTTGTTTGGACCTTCTGCTGCTGGTGGCGCTTATATCCCAGCTTTTTGTGACATTGTCATCATGGTCGACAAAAACGCGAGCATGTACTTGGGCTCTCCGCGTATGGCGGAAATGGTGATCGGAGAAAAAGTGAGCTTGGAAGAGTTGGGCGGTGCACGCATGCATTGCTCCGTCAGCGGATGTGGCGACGTACTAGCGGCCAATGAGGAAGAAGCGATTCAAGCAGCGCGTAGCTATCTGCGCTTCTTCCCTGCGAACTATACATTGACGCCACCGACTGCACTGGCAAAAGCCCCTGTGTCAACAGCGAAAGAAATCACGAGCATCGTGCCCGAGAACCAAAATGCAGCTTTCAATATGCATGATGTCATTACAGCATTGGTCGACGAGGATTCGTTCTTTGAGATTAAAAAATTATTTGCTCAAGAGCTGATTACCGGATTGGCACGTCTGGATGGCAAGCCTGTCGGAATCATTGCCAACCAGCCGCGTGTGAAGGGAGGCGTTTTGTTTGTCGATTCGGCTGACAAGGCGGCTCGATTCATCACACTGTGCGATGCGTTTTCCATTCCACTGTTGTTCTTGGCGGATGTTCCTGGTTTTATGATAGGGACAGCCGTAGAGCGGGCAGGCATTATCAGACACGGGGCAAAAATGATCTCCGCCATGGCGGAAGCAACGGTACCGAAGATATCCGTCATTGTACGCAAAGCGTATGGTGCCGGCTTGTATGCAATGGCCAGCTCTGCATTTGAACCAGATGCTTGCCTCGCACTGCCCGGTGCCCAAATCGCCGTGATGGGACCAGAAGCAGCCGTTAATGCCGTCTACAGTAACAAAATACAGGCGATTGAGGACCCGGCAGAGCGCCAAGCGTTTATTCAGGAAAAACGTAGAGAATATCAGGAAGACATCGATCTGTACTTGCTGGCATCGAACTTGATTGTAGATGCTGTTGTACCTCCAAGCGAACTGAGACGCGAATTAATCCAACGCTACGAGGTTTACAAGGAAAAGCGTCACGTTTTTTCGGACAGAAAGCATGCTGTTTATCCCGTATAAATCAAGGGTCAGGCTATCGTCAAAGGGCGATAGCCTTTTTTTTACAAAAAATGTGAAAGGGCCTAGGAATATTTCGATAATTTCGATCTTTTTTTGTGGCAATCAATTGAACAATCCCGAAAACTCTGTTATTCTTGAAAAATAAGCATTGATTAATGTGGGTGAACAAATGCTGCTAGAACCAATGACGTGTCAGGTGGTAGTCGTAGGTGGCGGGTCTGTCGGGCTGCTGTATGCAGCGAGGCTTGCGCTTGCTGGACAACTTGTCACGATTGTCACACGCAGTTCACTCCAGGCGAATCAGTTAAATGAACGCGGGCTCAGCTTTCAAAAGCTGAATGGCGAGACAGTCACTGTTTCCGTCACCGCGAGCCCCATTGAAGAAGGATTGCCTGAAGGGAATCTGTATCTGTTAACTGTAAAGCAGCCAGATTTGCATAGCGTGCTTCCAGCGTTACGAGGGTTAGACCTCAAGGCAAGAGTGATCGCTTTGCAAAATGGCATGGGTCATTACGAATTGCTTCGAACCGTTTTAACGGAGACACAGTGCTTCTTTGCGATTAATACGGAAGGGGCAAGGAGAATGTCGCCTACAGAAGTCGTGCATACCGGTACAGGTACTTTGCGCGTAGGCTCTTGGGAGACTTCTGATTGCAATGATCCACTGATTCGTACATTTGTTGAGTGGGCAATATCAACAGGCATGGAGGCTGTCTATGAAAAGGCAATACAGCCCTTTGCTTGGCGCAAGCTCATTGCAAATGCGCTGATCAATCCGTTAACTGCGCTTTTTGAAATCCCAAATGGTGCTCTCCTCGAAAATTCACATACGCAACAGCTCATGCGTGCTTTATTTGCGGAAGCAGCTACAGTGGCTGCGTATGCCGGACAAAAAATCGAGGATGCAGACTTGCAGGAAATTGTCTCCATTTGCCGAAATACTTCCCGTAATCTTTCCTCCATGCTGCAGGATATTAAGAAGCGCAGACCGACGGAAGTGCAGTCTATCAACGGCTATCTCGTCCAAGTAGGACAAAAGGCCGGGATTCCGACACCGCTGCACGAAACCTTGCTTCGCGTTATCCTTCTTAAGTCAGACATGGGAATACGGAAGGAGGGAGGCGACAGTAGATGACCTTTTTGGCGAATGTCTGGGCCTATTTGTGGGGGACGCTGACGGTTGTGCCGTTTCTCGGATTTCCGATCGTTTATTTCATCTTGTATGGAATGACGCGGAACAAGAAATTGGCAGGCCGCTTCGCGATAAATATCACGAATCTTTTGGTGATTCGCTCTGCCGTTTCCACTTACGAACTGATTTGGCCCGAGGCATTTTCCGCTTGGTGGTGGGTATTTTGCTTTTACTTGGTGGTAATCATGCTCCTTGGGTGGGTACAGATGAAGTTGAAGGGGCGGCTCTCCCTCAAAAAGGTAGGATTTTCAGCCTGGCGATTGTCGTTTCTCTGGTTTGGAATCGTCTACATAGTGCTGTTTACGACCGGAATTATCAAAACGATGGGTGTCGTGTAAAGCACTGTTGATACATATCGTATTTATTCCGATAAGAAAGAAGGTTGGAACTATGCGACTTCCCATCGAGACCATCGGTCATAAGATTCGAATGATTCGGAAAGAACGCGGCTTTACCTTGGAAATTATGGCAGGAAAGACAGGGTTAAGCAAAGGTTTGCTGAGCCAAGTAGAGCGTGGAATTTCGCAGCCGTCACTGGATTCGCTGTGGAAAATCACCAAAGCTCTGGAGTCACCCATCATTCATTTTTTCGAAGATATTGATCAAAAGCAGGTGCATGTGACTCGCTTGCAAAAACGCAGACAACTGGTCTTTCCTGAATCGACGGGCACTTATTCGCTACTCTCGATGGGAGGTAGTGCCAAGCTGGGGATGCTGGAAGTGCGCCTGATGCCTGGAGAAATGGCTGTTGACAAGTTCGTGCAGTCAGAGGGAGAAGAGTGCTTCACGGTCATCACTGGAAGTGTGACAGCACGCTTCAACGATGAAGAGCATGTATTGGAAGCAGGAGACAGTATTTCATTTGACAGCAGCAAAACACACGCAATCGAAAATACAGGAGAGACGGAAGCGTTGTTAATCTGGTCCGTCAACCCTCCGCAATTTTAATGCGAGCGCAAACAAGCTTATATTACACTTTGACAACCCATTAAAGTGGGTTGTCTTGTTTTTTGTGGCTGTGGAGCATGTTATAATTTTGGTTGACCATGGCCCGAAGAAAGGTGAGCTTGCATGAATGTTGAATGTCTCGCGCTTCCATTGGCGAATACGCTGGCACAGGAGTACCAGCAGCAAAATGCCTCTGCATTACAGTTTTTTGCGCATAATCCCTACCGTGAACAGTCCTACCGAGAACGCGTGGAATGGCTTCAAAGTCAATCCTATCCTCACCGTAACCAGCTCGTGGAAGGTTTATATCGTTTTAATAAAGAGATGGATTCTCACCCTGAAGCACTGAAAAATATCGAGTTGCTCAAACAGCCGGACACTTATGTGGTCATCGGTGGTCAGCAAGCAGGAGTTCTGGGTGGACCACTCTATACGGTCAACAAAGCTGTTCATCTGATCCAGGCAGCGAAGAGGTTGTCTGCCGAGCTTCAGGCGAACGTCATTCCGGTGTTCTGGATTGCTGGCGAAGATCATGACATCGATGAGATTGATCATGTGTACTGGGGAGCGGACGATGGAAAGCGCCTGCATAAAGAGCGACTGGCTCTGAACAAAAAGGGCCGCCAATCCGCAAGTACGCTACCCTTGGACCCTGAGCTGTGTACGCAGTTCCTGGAGAAATTTTTCCAGGGACAAACAGAGACTGCCGAAACCAAACAGATTCGTGAGTTGCTGACGCAGACCGCGGCAGATTCGCGCACAGTCGCAGAATGGTTTGCCCGCTTGATGGCAAAATTGTTTGGCAAGCACGGTCTCGTTCTGGTTGAATCCTCGTTGCCGTTCGTTCGTGAACTGCAGCAACCTATTTTTTCACAGATCATTGAAAACAATGAGCAACTGACGAAGGTGTTACTGCGGGCAGCGGATCGGATTTCAACTGCTGGCTATCCGCTTCAATTGCAAGTGGAAGAGCATCAGGCCAATCTGTTCGTCTATGAGGGCGATGATCGATTGCTGCTGGAACGTCACGGAGAGCGCTTCATCAATCGGAGACGTGCTTACAGTCGCGATGAATTGCTCAAGCAGGTCGCAGATTCCCCGGAGCGTTTTAGTACAAATGTTGTAACCCGTGGGTTGATGCAGGAGCATCTGTTTCCTACGCTTGCCTTCATTGGAGGTCCGGGCGAGATTTCGTACTGGGCGTTTTATCGGGAGGTATTCGAGCTATTCGGGATGCAGATGCCGATCGTATTGCCTCGTATGTCCATTACCCTTGTGGAAGGTGCTCAACTGAGACTGCTGGATAGCTTGGGGCTTTCTGTTGAACGAGTCTTGACTGATTTCGCCGCTTGGAAAACCGAGTGGTCCAAAAACCAGGCGCCACATCCACTGGAACAGCAATTCGCTTCGGCACGGGAGTCGATGATGTCCATCTATCGTCCGTTGGTAGAGGAAGTCGTTTCTCTGGATGGCGGATTGCGTGGTCTGGCTGAGAAAAATAGTAAGCTGCTGTTAGAGCAAGTCTCCTTTTTGGAAGAGCGTCTGATTCGTTCGCTACAGCAAAAGGATGATGTAGAGCACGTGCGCGTCCAACGAATTGAGACCGCTTTGTTGCCCGAAGGTGGACTGCAAGAAAGAAAGCATTCGTTTTTCCCGTTTGCAAATAAGTATGGTCTTGGTTTGATTGACCGATTAGTAGATGCGCCATTCGCGCATGATGGTACTCATCAACTTTATTACCTGTAAAATAAAGCGCAAAATAGTCGGATCGTCCCAGAAGTGGACCCGGCTATTTTTTTATTGTTAAAGTAGATGGAAAACTTTTCTATAAATTATGCCGAAACTTTTCCGACAAATTCTGCGTATTAGTAGTAATGAATTGTTTTTGGGGAAAGGTGGTACTCGGGATGCAGATTACATTACAACAAATCGGGAAAAAAGCCACTCTACTCGTTGTTAGCTTGTCGGTTTTATTGACGGGCATAACAACCGTAGGAATGAAAAAGGCCGACGCACGGGAAGAATACGTGGCCAATTCCCCTGCATTTCTCGACACAAATGGACATTGGGCGGCAAAGGAAATAGGGATTGCTACCAAAAAAGGATTGATCAAAGGTTTTCCCGACGGAACCTTTAAGCCAGAGCAAACGGTGACGCAAGAACAGTTTTTATCCCTGATTGAACGCGTCATACCTGCCTTCACAGGGCATGAGCCTGACAAAGATATCAAAGAGACCTACTTGCAGGCTGCTATGGGACGATGGTCGGAAAAAACCTATCACCATTTGGCTTCAGCGGGTATTATGCCATCCGGGAAACCGACGGAAAGTATGACACGGTTGGAAGCGGCAAGAACCTTACTGGCAGCCATCGGGCATCAATCAGAAGGGGAAAAATATCGGGGAACGACTACGAAATTTTTCACGGATCTTTCGGTCGAAAATGAAACACAGGTGATGACGGTCTACCCTGCCTATAAAATGGGGATTTTAGCTGGCTTTCCAGATGGAAGCTTTCGTCCTGATGACAAAATCAACAGAGCACAGGCAGTCGTCCTGTTAAATCGTTTGGAAACAAAAATCGATGAGCTGTACCCTGGCAACGTATCCGAAAGCGAGAAAAAGGCAATGACACAAGCAGTCTCGTCATTTGTAGGTGACGTGATGGATAAGCAAAAGATTCGTCGCTATGATGACTTGGTCGCGTATGTAAAGAAAAACAATCAGGCTGTGAGCGAATCGTTTTTACGCGAGCATTTTTCGTTTATGCAGTATGAAGTGTATGATTATGTCCGGTTTCCGCAGTTTAATGAGCTGATGTACTTTGCCAAAATCGGAATGAATAAATATAGAATGACGGTTCAATATTACGCAGGAGATTTGGGCGGAAGTGTTGATCGTACGTTTTACCTTTCCTCGAGTGATGGCAAAACGTTTCGACTGATTGGAAAAGATGAATAAGAAAAGAAGGCTGGGACATGACCTCAGCCTTTTTTTCTTTCAGGTATGACGTTTTTGGCAGATAAAAAGAACGAGTGCAATCACGAGCGGATAGAGAGCGGACCACCCCAAAAAAGGATAGAGTCCTACTGTACAGACGAGAGAAGTCCAGGAAGCGATTCTGCCTACGCGACTATTGTGCAAGAGCCGGACCCCTGCTAAACACCCGCCGATGTAAGTCGCAAAAAAGGTAGCATTGGGCAGCTCGATGAGTCTCGACAAGTCGATCACGTCGATATAGAGTACGCCAAGAACGACGACAAAACAAAGGGAGAGAAACAGAAGTCCGCCGGTTGGTGTCCGGTATTTGGCGTGGAGAGTGCCAAACCAGCGAGGAGCGATCTTTTCTTGGGCCAACGAATAGGCGATGCGCGACGCAGCTCCAATGTAAGCGTTGGCTGTAGCGATACAAATGAACAAGGCGGTTACAGCTACAATCCACCCGCCGATCGGTCCTAAAGAGAGTTGAACCATGACACTAAGCGAGGCAGCGGAGATACCTCCCCCGTAGCTATGCGTAGCCACAGTCATAAAGGCTACGGCAAAGTACAAGAGAGCGACGATTCCCGCACTCCACAAAACACCGCGAATCGCGTTTTTTGCAGGATCGACGAATTCCTCTGAGAGATGCGTCACGGCTTCCCACCCAATGAAGCACCAGAACATCAGACCTGCTGCTTGCACGACACTCAACCAACCGTTTGGCAAAAAAGGGGTAAAGTGAGTGACAGAGGCATGCGGAATGCTGGCGACAACGGCCAAAATCAATATCGTGATAATCAGCGAGACAACAACGGTTTGGACACGTGCAGCTAAATGCAAGCCTACAACATTCATTATAAGGACAGCGAGAAGAAGCAGACCAGCCGCCGCATATACTTGCGACTCACTCCAGTTCAGCAGGATCGCAATGTAGTTGGCCCCTGTCACACTCAGAATCGGTGCGCCAATCGGGACAGATAAGAGAAAGAACCAGCCAACCATGTTTCCGAATCGATCTCCGTACGCTGTCCGTACAAAGGTAGAGACTCCTCCTGAGCTTGGATAACGAGCAGATAACAGCCCCATCGTAATGGCCATGGGCAGGACGAGAATGGACATGACGAGCCAAGCTAAAATGGAAGCAGGGCCAGCCTTCTCCGCTGCGAGTCCAGGGATGAGCAATACGCCGGAACCGATCACAGCCCCGATGTATAAGGCGATGATCTGTGGAAGTCGCAGTGTTTTAGCTAGACCGGGGGCTTGCGTAGATAATTTCCCCATAGGTAGATCCCTCACTTTTTTTACTTACCTTGTCGTTGATAACTGAAGTGTAGCATAGACATAATTATCGGAGTTATCTATAATATTAGATGATTCAAATCGATTTTTCCGATGAAATGAGGGGGGAATCTGGATACTCGTTATTTGCAAACCTTCCGTGAAGTAGCAAAATGCCAAAGCTTTACTCGTGCAGCAGAAGTGCTGGGCTACGCGCAGTCGAGTGTGACGACCCAAATTCAAAATCTGGAGTCGGAGTTCGGTGTCAGTCTATTCGAGCGTTGGGGCAAAAAGATCAGGCTTACCCATGCAGGCGAAGTGCTTCTAGGCTACAGCGAACAGCTACAAGCTGTATTAGATGAGGCAAAAGCGAATCTGTCAGAGCAAGCGCAACTGGCAGGAACGTTGCGTATCGGAACAGTCGAGTCATTGGCAGCCTTTTATTTACCTCCTTATTTGCAAAAATTCCGCTTGGAGCAGCCGCGTATGCGGATCATGCTTGCACCGGGCATCTGCCAAGACTTGAGGCAGGGAGTAAAGGAAGGAAAGTTCGATTTCGCTTTTGTGCTCGATTGGCTACAAGATCAATCTGAGCTGGCAAATGTCGTTTTAGGTGAGGAAAAACTAGTTGTTGTTGCTGCCCCTACCCATCCGCTTGTGAAAAAAGAGAAGGTAGAAACCCATGATTTTACCGGGGAAACCTGGATTTTTACAGAAAAGGGATGCAGTTACCGCGGGATGATGGAATCGGTGTTGCGTGAAGCAGGCGCCACGGTGGAATCTTCTTTTGAATTCGGCAGTCTGGAAGCGATTAAACAATGTGTTGCCTATGATTTAGGAATTGCGTTACTTCCGAAAATTGTCGTACAAGAAGAAGTGAAAAATGGTACACTAGTGATACTCTCGTTTTCCCATCCGGATATCCGTGTTTTCCGACAGTTGGTCTACCATAAAAAGAAATGGATGCCGCAGGCTTTGTTACGCTTTTTGGAGCTACTTACGGTAGAAACCACGGAGCGTAAACTGCCGCCAATAGGAAAATAATTGGAAAAACTGATGATGGTTGAACTTGCGTATGATATGATAGACAAGGTTGCTTTATGAGATAAAAGGAGGTCCATCCGTACATGAACACAGTATCTGAAAGCATCGTAAAAGATATGGCGTTGGCGCACAACGGCCATCTGAAAATTGATTGGGTAAAAGAACACATGCCTGTCTTAAACCGCATTCGTGAGCGCTTTGAAAAAGAGCAGCCGTTTGCAGGCCTGAAAGTTGCGATCTCCTTGCACTTGGAAGCAAAAACAGCTTATCTGGCAAAAGTAGTTCAAGCTGGTGGCGCTGAAGTAACCATTACTGGTTCCAACCCGCTGTCCACGCAAGATGATATTTGTGCAGCATTGGTGGAAGACGGTATCCGTGTATTTGCGAAATACAATCCAGATCCTGCTGAATACAAAGAGCATCTGATCAAAACGCTGGAAACTCGTCCTGACCTGATCATTGATGACGGTGGCGACCTGATCACGATTTTGCACAGCGAGCGCCGTGATCTGCTGTCTCAAGTGCGCGGTGGTGCAGAAGAAACGACAACTGGTATTTTGCGCCTGAAAGCGTTGGAGAAAGAGGGCAAGCTGGAGTTCCCAATGGTTGCCGTAAACGATGCATTCTGCAAATACTTGTTCGACAACCGCTATGGTACGGGTCAATCCGTATGGGATGGTATCAACCGTACAACAAACCTCGTAGTTGCTGGTAAAACAGTTGTGGTAGCTGGCTATGGCTGGTGCGGTAAAGGTGTAGCAATGCGTGCAAAAGGTTTGGGCGCAAAAGTAATCGTAACCGAAATCGACCCAATCAAAGCGGTAGAAGCTTACATGGATGGATTTGAAGTAATGCCAATGCTCGAAGCTGCGAAGCATGGTGACTACTTCGTAACAGTGACAGGTAACCGCGATATCATCAGCAAAGAGCATTTTGCTGTGATGAAAGATGGCGCAATCTTGTCCAACGCAGGTCACTTCGATGTCGAAGTAAACAAGGTCGATCTGAATGCCATGTCGACTTCTTCCCGTATTGTGCGTAAAGATATTGAAGAATTTGTCTTGACTGATGGTCGAAAAGTGTATCTGCTCGCAGAAGGCCGCCTCGTGAACCTGGCTGCTGGCGACGGACATCCGGCTGAAATCATGGATATGACCTTTGCTTTGCAAGCGGTATCCTTGGCTTATGTCAATGAACAGTACAAAAACATTGGCAAAAAGGTGCTGAACGTACCATTCGAGTTGGATCAAATGGTGGCTCAGTACAAGTTGGAAGCTCTGAACATCGGAATCGACAAATTGACAGATGAGCAAAAATCCTACCTGGAAAGCTGGGTCGAATAGTTCCTCGAATCCCGTCTTTTCCCGGCAAAAAAATATGCGAAAAAATCCTGCTTACAAACGCAGGATTTTTTTTTATAATAACAAATAGGTACTAGGTGGGGAAAAGTGGGGGAAAGTGGAGCCAGCCGACAGGAAAGTGGGGGACCAGGGCGTGTTCATGGGGGAATATCAGCACAGCATCGACGAAAAAGGCCGCCTGACGATCCCAGCCAAATTCCGTGAAGGGCTCGGTACTTCCTTTGTGATTACCCGCGGCCTAGACCAATGTTTGTTTGCTTATCCGCAAGATGAGTGGAAACAACTAGAGGAAAGACTTAAGTCTCTCCCATTTACAAAAGCAGATGCTCGCGCATTTACACGATTTTTCTTTTCAGGTGCCACCGAATGCGAGTGGGACAAGCAGGGAAGGGTAAACATACCACCCAATTTACGTGAGCATGCAGGCATGCAAAAAGAATGTGTGATCATCGGGGTATCAAACCGTGTAGAGGTATGGAGCAAGGAACGCTGGGAAGATTATTTTGCCCAGTCAGAAGGCTCTTTTGGAGAAATTGCCGAAAAACTGGTTGATTTTAATTTGTAGCAGCGAGAAGAACAGGAGTGACGACATTGTCGTTTCATCACGTAACCGTTTTGATGGATGAGGCTGTCCAAGGGCTAAATATTCGTCCTGGGGGCATTTATGTAGACTGTACACTCGGCGGAGCTGGGCATAGCAGTTTGATTGCTTCCAAGCTGACGGAGGGCGGTCGACTTATCGCCATCGATCAGGACGACTGGGCACTGGATAATGCCCGCGAAAGACTCGCTTCCTATATGGATAGAGTCACGCTGGTAAAGAGCAACTTCCGCCATATCAAAGACATTGTGAGAGATTTAGGCTTGGCTGGTGTAGACGGGGTATTATTTGACCTCGGGGTATCCTCTCCACAATTGGACGAGGGAGAGCGAGGCTTCAGCTACAATGCCGATGCGCCCTTGGATATGAGAATGGACCAGCAAGCGCCATTGTCCGCCTATGACATTATCAATGAGTGGGATGAAGAAGAGATTGCCAAGATCATTTGGCTCTACGGTGAAGAGAAATTTTCCCGTCGAATTGCCCGGCAAATCGTTCAACAACGGAAGAAGCAGCCGATCCAAACAACAGGTGAACTCGTTGAGTTGATTAAGGAAGGAATTCCTGCCGCTGCGCGCCGTACCGGACCCCATCCGGCGAAGCGTACCTTTCAGGCAATTCGGATCGCTGTCAATGATGAATTGGATGCATTCAAAGAGGCCGTCGTCGATGCAATTGAGGTTTTGAATCCAGAAGGTCGCGTAAGTGTCATTACGTTTCATTCCTTAGAGGACAGAATCTGCAAGCAAATTTATCAAGACTTTTCAAAAGGGTGCACGTGCCCGCCAGCCTTTCCGATTTGTACATGCGGAAATAAAGCAGTAGTAAAAGTCATTACTAGAAAGCCGATTTTGCCATCAGAAGAAGAATTAGAAGCAAACAAACGTGCACGATCAGCTAAACTACGGGTAGCGGAGAAGCTGTAGACCGGGATCGACGAGAAAGGGGAGGGAGAAGCGATGAGTTATTACTACCGAGGGAATTTAGCTATGGAGCTGGAACAACAATCCCGCTCTGTAACGAAAACAACAAAGCGCACGGTCCGAATCAAGCCAACGATTCCGACCGGAGAAAAATTGCTGTATCTCTTATTTATCTCGTTAACCGTCGTCGGCTTGGGTCTAGTGGGTGTCCGCTACTCGCAAATTTCCCAGTTGAATTACGAAATCCAGACCACCAAACATGAAAACCGTGTAACGGCCGAAAAAAATGCAACGTTGAAACTGCAAATTGAGCAAATGACCAACCGGGATCGCCTGCAAAAAGAAGCAGAGAAGCAGGGGATGGTATACAATCCAGCAGCTGTACATACGATCGGGAACCCAGAAGTACAGGCGAGTTCTCTGCCAAAATCACAACCCAAAAAACCTTAAATGTTACTGCGCCTTATGTGCGGTAACATTTTTTCTTAGCTGGGCCAGTTGGCTTAGGGAGCGGGCGATCTTTGATGCGATGGAGATGAACGGAGATGGAATGGAAGCGAAAAGTAAATTGGCGAATTCTCATGGTAGCCTTATGTACGATTTTGATTTTTTCGACGTTGAGTTTTCGAATCTACTGGCTTCAGACTGTCAAAGCTACCGAAATCATGGGAACGGCTCAAGAGCAGTGGGATAGGGAGCAAGTCTTGAAGCCCAAGCGCGGGGCGATCTATGATCGAAATGGCGAGATTTTGGCGTATAACGGAAAGGCATACACGGTAAACGCAAAACTGAAGCCGCGCAATGATAAAGACGAAGATTTTGTGAAAGATCCGTACTACACAGCGAATATGCTGGCTCCTATTTTGAATGCGCCGGTTCCTGAGTTAGTGAAGAATTTGACTAAGCCGAACAAAGTCGTGGAATTGGGACGCTTCGGGCTGAAGATCAGTGAAGAGCAAAAGAACCGAATTCTAAATTTGCAATATCCGACACTGCCAAGTGGTGAGAAGCTCAAAAAGAATCAGCTCCCAGGAATCTATTTGACTGAAACGACTCGCCGGGTTTATCCGAATAACGCCTTCGCTTCCCATGTGATCGGTTATCTTGACTTGTATGATGAACCGAAAATGGGGATCGAGCTGCAATTTAACGATAAATTGGCTGGCCAAAAGGGACATATTGCCTACCAAAAGGATCGTGCAGGCTACCAGCTGCCGGACGGAGAAGGGGAGTACACTCCGGCAATAGACGGCGTAGATGTATATCTCACGATTGATCGCCAGATACAGGATTATGTAGAACAAGCCCTTGATAAGGTGGAGCAGCAGTACAAGCCGCAGGGCATGACGGTCGTTGTAGCCGACCCGCAAACGGGCGAGGTATTGGCGATGGGCAACCGCTCGCAGTTTAATCCGAATACGTACTACAACGGGGTTGAAAACTACAACAACCATGCGGTCACTACAATGTTCGAGCCGGGCTCAACGTTTAAGATTATTACGCTGGCGGCAGCGATTGAAGAAAAAATGTTTAATCAGAATGAAACCTACCAATCAGGTGCTTACACCATCAAGGGACAGATTCCGATCCGTGACCACAACAATGGTGCCGGTTGGGGAACCATCAGCTTTTTAGAAGGGGTTCAGCGATCGAGTAACGTATTGTTCGCTAAGTTGGGTTATGAACGGTTGAAGCTGGAGGGTCTAAAGAAATACTTCAAAAAATTCGGGATGGGTCAAAAAACTGGAATTGAGCTTCCCTACGAGAAAAAAGGAAGTTTGATCAACCTGGACAAACCTCAGTCACCGCGTGACTGGGCTGCAACAACGTATGGTCAAGCAGCGACGGTTACGGCGATCCAGCAGGTTGCCGCTGTGGGGGCGATCGCGAATGGAGGAGAGCTTCTAAAACCTCATATTTTAAAAGAAATGCGTGATCCTCACACAGGAGCCGTTGTCGAACGCACGCAACGTGAGGTTGTGGATCGGGTCGTAAGCGAAGCGACTGCAAAACAGACACGCGACATTTTGGGCAAGGTTGTCTCAGAAAAACCTGGAACTGGTACACTATATCAGATCGAAGGGTATCAAGTCGCAGGAAAGACGGGAACTGCACAAAAATATGATCCTAACACTGGGAAAATTTTGGATGGTCGTTACGTGGTTTCCTTCATCGGTTTTGCGCCAAAAGACAATCCGAAGCTGTTGGTTTATGTTGTCATTGACGATCCGAAAACTGATGCATGGTATGCATTGTGGGGCCAAATGATGCTTGCGCCGATGTTTACATCTATCATGGAGCGCAGCCTGCAATATTTGCAGCAGCAGCCTGATCTGTCGGTAGTTAAGAGTACTGAAAAACCGACGCCGAAAAAAGAAGTACAGGCAGCGCTGGCATCCTCACCAGCTACACAGAAGACATTGCCTAAGTTTGAAGGGATGTCCACGACAGCCGCACAATTGCGGGCGAAGCAGGACAATTTGACGGTCACGGTAGCCGGAACAGGTACGAAAATCGTCAAACAGTATCCCGAAGCTTATAATCAGGTCGTTCCAGGTGAACAGATCATCCTTGTAACGGACAGGGTAAAAGGAACGAAGATGCCTGACTTCAAAGGAAAATCATTGCGGGACGTCATGGAGTTCACCTCTTTGATCAATCTCGCAGTGAAATCGACTGGAACTGGCTTTGTCGCCCAACAAAGTATTCCTCCGGGAACGGTGCTCCAAGGTACTGAGCTGCTTCAGCTGACGCTACAATCCGTGTCGGAACCACCTGTACCGGCAACACCTCCTTCTGGTCAGGAGGGCAGCACATTGCCTGCTACAACAACGCCGAACAATACAGGAGCGAATTCTCCTACAAATCCAACAGGAGGAAATAATCCGGCTCCACCATCTTCCGGTCAGCAAACCGGGCAAGGTGGAGCAGCACAGCCACCAGCTTCTGGACAGGCACCACCTCCTGACAAACCAGGAGACCAATCAACACAAACACCGACAACTCCATAGTTCTAACTAGTCCCCCCTGCGAATAAGGTTAAGAAGAGACAACCTATTTGAGGGGGGACTCGCTTTGCGGGTATCCAATGCTACTGTACGCCGTCGCATTTTTATCATCTTGATTGTAGGAGTCGTTTTGTATTCGGCACTTGTCACCCGTTTGGGTTATGTTCAATTGATAGAAGGACCGAAACTCTCGCAGATGTCAGATGAACTTCTCAAACGGGAGATTAAATTTCAACCCAATCGTGGTCGCATTTTAGACAGAAGCGGAAATGAGCTCGTGACGAATATGACCGTCCCTACACTGGTATCGGTAGGGGCGCAAATCAAAGACCCGAAAGAAACAGCGAGACAGCTCGCCGTTATTTTGGAGCAAAAAGAAGAAGATGTATTTCGTGCCATTACGAAAAAAGAAATGAGCAACAACCAGATTCCAGGTGGAAGAAAACTGTCTGTTGAAAAGGCGAGGAAAATACAAGAATTGAATTTGCCAGGGATATACTTGGCAGGGGATACGAAGCGTTTTTACCCGAACGGAACGATGGCAGCCCACATACTTGGTTTCACAGGCATTGACAATCAAGGGTTGACAGGTCTTGAAAAAATTTATGATCCCTTCTTAATGGGGACCGAGGGACATATCTCATTTCCGTCAGATGCCAAAGGGCGCGTACTGCCAGGCGGAACCGAAGACTACGTAGCACCCGTGAATGGGATGGACATGTATTTAACACTCGACAGTGCCATCCAATCGTTTATCGAACGCGAGCTGGATCAGGCAGTAGTCGCTTATCAGCCAGATGATGTTCTGGCGATCGCGATGAATCCAAAGACAGGGGAAATATTGGGGATGGGGAGTCGCCCGACTTTTCAACCGGATGCGTACAGGGACTATCCTTCTGAGGTGTACAATAGAAATCTCCCTATCTGGAAAACATACGAGCCTGGTTCCACATTCAAGATTGTGACACTGGCCGCTGCTTTAAACGAAGGCGTTATCAATCTGAACGAAGGCTTCTACGATCCGGGATTCATAAACGTGGCAGGGAAGCGATTGCGTTGCTGGAAGCGTCAGGGGCATGGACAGGAAACGATGCTGGAAGTGGTAGAGAATTCTTGTAACCCTGGCTTCGTGACGATGGGCCAGCGTCTTCAAAAAGAACGACTTTTTGACTACATCAAAAAATTTGGCTTCGGACAAAAGACAGGGATCGATTTGATCGGCGAAGAAAACGGGCTGTTATTCAACTTGAAAAAAGTGGGACCGGTAGAGCTGGGGACGACTTCTTTCGGTCAAGGGGTTTCGGTAACGCCGATCCAACAAATGGCTGCGGTCTCAGCCGCAATCAATGGTGGTAAACTTATGAAGCCGTTTGTCGCCAAAGAATGGCGGGATAGTGTGACACACGATGTGGTAGCGAGGACTTTGCCGACAGAGGTTCGACAGGTGATTACTGAGGAGACCTCGGCCAAAGTTCGGCATGCGCTGGAAAGTGTGGTCGCACAAGGAACGGGAAATAAGGCATTTATTGAAGGGTATCGGGTAGGAGGTAAGACGGGAACCGCGCAAAAAGTAAAGAATGGACGTTACGTCGATGGCGAATACATCGTTTCGTTTATCGGCTTTGCGCCGGCTGATGATCCACAGCTCGTCGTATATTTCGCTGTAGATAATCCGAAAGCACTGGCGTTTGGTGGATTGATTGCTGCCCCGAGTGTAAAAAGTATCATGGAATCCTCCCTACAGCATTTGAATGTACCCAAACGAAAAGATGGCATCCCTAAGGAAATTAACAAAGCACTGGGAGAACGGGCGCCAATCGAAGTGCCAAACAT
Source organism: Brevibacillus schisleri (assembly GCF_055685845.1). Lineage (NCBI taxonomy): Bacteria > Bacillati > Bacillota > Bacilli > Caryophanales > Paenibacillaceae > Brevibacillus > Brevibacillus schisleri. Next base: position 4,284,804 of record NZ_JBVNDM010000001.1, on the reverse strand, counting down.
GGTCGGACAATCCATGAGAGACGTAGTGACAACGTATGATACTCTGCCGCTAGTCGTTTCAGGTAAAGGTCAGTACGTCATCCAGCAGTCCCCAGCACCTGGAGTAAAAATTGATGAGGGCGGAAAAATTCGCATATACCTTGGTGACAAATCGACCAATTAGCTATAAAATGAGATTTCGAAGGCGGAGGGGAGTAGGCTTGTCTACGTTCGCTCTGCCTTTGTTCATCAAGACTGCGCCTAAATGATCGGCGTAGCCAAGTACAAATGTTCAAATTTCTGTCTATACTAGTTGGAGAATGGGGTGCCTGTTTCATGTTTCTACGGGATCTGCTCATGCCTTTGTTGCCAGTAACGGTTTCGGGGGATGACAGCATGGAGATTACGGGTTTGACAGCAGACTCGCGCCAGGTAAAGCCCGGCTACTTGTTTGTCTGTCTAACTGGATATACCGTGGATGGACATACGTTCGCGGCCCAGGCGGTGAAGAATGGTGCCGTCGCCGTGTTATCCGAACAAGATCTGGACGTGCCAGCGACTATTGTCAAAGTACCGGATACCCGGCGGGCAATGGCTATGCTGGCTGATCGTATTTTCGGATCTCCCACGAAAGAAGTAAAAGTCATTGGCGTAACCGGGACAAATGGCAAGACGACCACAACGCATCTGATCGACAAAATTTTGCGCGATCAAAGCAAGCAAACAGGCTTAATCGGAACGATCCATATGAGAATTGGAGACGTTACGGAGGAAGTCAAAAATACGACTCCAGATGCCATAGATTTGCAAAGAAGTTTTCGTCGCATGTGCGATGTAAACACAGACTATGCGATTATTGAGGTTTCCTCTCATGCATTGGAGCTGGGAAGAGTCCGCGGTTGCGAAATCCATACAGCGGTTTTTACCAACCTGACGCAGGATCACCTCGACTACCATAAAACGATGGAAAACTATCGCTACGCCAAATCATTATTGTTTTCCCAGCTAGGCAACGGTTATGACACAGACCGTCTAAAAACAGCTGTGCTGAATGCCGATGATGAGGCGTCCGAATTATATGCCACCGTTACACCGGCGCGAGTCATTACATACGGCATCGATCAACCAGCAGATGTAAGGGCAAAACAAATCGAAATCACAAGTAAAGGAACTTCTTTTACAGTCGAAAGCTTCGCTGGCAGTGCGCGTCTGAACTTGAAGCTGATGGGAAAGTTCAATGTGTATAACGCTTTGGCAGCCATCGCGGTTACACTCGCAGAAGGTATTCCACTCGAAGAGATCAAGGCGAGCCTGGAAGAGGTAGCGGGGGTAAATGGGCGATTTGAAGCAGTAGATGCTGGTCAGCCGTTTGCGGTGCTCGTCGACTACTCCCACACACCAGACAGCTTGGAAAATGCATTGATGACTGTCAAGGAATTTGCCCGTGGCAACGTATTTTGCATTGTGGGCTGCGGAGGCGACAGGGATCGAACCAAACGCCCAATCATGGCGCAAATTGCAACGAAATATGCTGATCTGACCGTCCTAACCTCAGATAATCCACGCTCGGAGGAGCCGCAGGCGATTCTCGATGACATGCTGGCTGGTTTGTCAGAAGTGGCACCTGATCGTTATACGGCACTGACAGACCGACGCGAAGCCATTGTCCATGCAGTTTCGCTTGCAAAGCCGGACGATGTGATCTTGATCGCTGGAAAAGGACACGAAACGTATCAAATTATTAAAGACCAGGTGTTGCCCTTCGATGACCGTGAAGTTGCGCGCGAAGCGATTGCCCGGTACAACCAAGAATAGAACAGATGCCACACACTGCATCGAAAGAAAGGAGGCTCGGGCATGTTCGTTGACAACGTCCTAATCGTCACGATCGTCGCTGCGTTTCTCATCGCCGTACTCATTGGCCCATTGTTTATTCCCTTCCTTCGCCGCCTGAAATTTGGGCAGGCAATTCGTGAGGAAGGACCGCAATCCCATTTTAAGAAGGCTGGAACTCCCACCATGGGAGGCACCATCATTCTTTTGGCACTCATATTTACCGTGTTGAAGTTTGCCAATGCGAAAATGGAAATTTACTTCCTGTTATTGGTTACCCTCGGATACGGTTTAATCGGGTTTTTGGATGACTTCATCAAAATCAAGAAAAAACGCAACCTCGGGTTGACTGCCAAACAGAAGTTTGCTGGTCAGATTGTCTTGGCAATCGGCGCATATATTTTGCTGCTTATGATGGGGCATGACACGTCCATCCATCTGCCAGGTACACCGTGGAAGCTCGAGCTCGGCTATTTTTACTTCCCATTCCTGTTGTTCCTCTTGGTAGGTACAACGAATGCCGTTAACATCACAGATGGATTGGATGGACTATTGGCAGGGACGGGAGCTATTGCCTTTGGTGCTTATGCGATCATCGCATGGTTTGGTCAAGATTATGACACTGCTATTTTTAGTGCGGCTGTTGTAGGTGCGGTACTTGGCTTCCTCGTCTTCAATGCGCACCCGGCACGCGTGTTCATGGGTGATACGGGTTCACTCGGACTTGGTGGAGCGCTCGCGGGAATTGCAATCATGACCAAGACGGAATTACTTTTGGCTATTATCGGTGGGGTTTTCGTTGTCGAGACGCTCTCTGTTATTATGCAGGTAGTCTCCTTTAAGACACGTGGAAAGCGTATTTTCCGTATGAGTCCCCTGCATCATCATTTTGAATTAACAGGCTGGTCAGAGTGGCGCGTGGTTGTCACGTTTTGGCTAGTCGGTATGTTCTTTGCTGGATTGGGTGTATACCTTGAGGTGGTGACAATCAGATGATGCGTTTTCATAATAAGCATGTCGTCGTTATTGGTATGGCAAAGAGCGGTGTCGCAGTGGCAAAACTGCTACACCGCTTTGGTGCTCATGTTGTCGTAAATGATAAAAAGCCACGTGAAGAAGCGGTCGGGGTAGAAGAGCTGGAATCGTTGGGGATTCCGGTCATTTGTGGTTATCATCCCGATGATCTCATTCATGAAGGCGTATTCCTTGTGGTCAAAAATCCGGGGATTCCGTATGAAGCAGCACCCGTCAAGCAGGCGCAGGCACTCGGCATTCCTGTTGTGACGGAGGTGGAGCTGGCCTCCCAGATTGCCAAGGCACCGATTATCGGTATTACAGGCTCCAATGGCAAGACCACGACTACGACGCTCGTCGGCCTGATTTTCAAAGAAGCGGGTCTGGATGCGAAGGTAGGAGGCAACATTGGGACCGTATTGTGCGGCCTGGCGGAGGAAGCTGGTCCCGACGAATGGCTCGTTGCCGAATTGAGTAGCTTCCAACTGATGGGGACGAGGGAGTTCCGCCCACATATCGGTGTTTTGCTCAATCTGTATCCTGCTCATTTGGATTACCATCACACCATGGAAGAGTATTTGGCAGCCAAACTGAAAATGTTTGCCAACCAAACGGCAGATGACGCAGCTATTTTGCCATATGACCAACCAGAGATCGTAGAAAAATGCAAAGACCTCCCTGCATCCATCTACTACTTTAGCAAGAGTCAAGAGGTGCCAAAGGGAGCTTTTGTCAAGGATGGTTTGATCCTGTTTGCGGATGGGAATGAGAATACAGAGTCAATCGTTGCGATCGCGGATATTACCGTTCCTCATTTGGACAACGCACTGGCAGCGATTCTGGTTGCGAAGCTCGCAGGCGCGGACAAGCAATCGATTATACAAGTTCTTACTACCTTCCCAGGGGTAGAGCACCGGATGGAGTTCGTGGATTCGATTCGTGGTGTCAAATACTTCAATGATTCAAAAGCGACCAACCCGGAAGCGGCATCCCGAGCTTTGCAAGCGTGCAAGGAGCCGGTCGTATGGATTTGCGGTGGGCTGGATCGTGGTGTTGATTTTCGGGAACTGCTGCCAGTGATCCAAGGTCGGGTAAAAGCAGTCATCGCTCTCGGGCAAACGGCTCCGATTTTACTGGAACGTGCGCAGGAAGCAGGGATTAAGGAGCGTATCCATGTCGATACTGTGGAAAAAGCCGTTCTTGCTGCTTCCCAGTTGGCCGAATCAGGTGATGTGGTCTTACTGAGCCCTGCTTGTGCGAGTTGGGACATGTTTCCTTCGTTTGAGACAAGGGGGAGCATGTTTAAGGACGGCGTGCATAGACTTAAAACAAGCCTAGCATAACGTCCCACTGGTATCATCACGAATATGACAAAAGCGGGACGGCATGAGAAAGGATGACCTGGCACAATGAGCAAGGTACGCTCTGCCCCCGACTTCGTAATTATTTTTGCAACACTTTTTTTATTGGGAATTGGCATCGTGATGGTGTATAGCGCCAGCGCGATCGTGGCGCAAAAGCCGCCGTTTTCCGATCCGTATTTTTTCGCCAAGCGGCAACTGATTTTCGCTCTGTTAGGGATTACATCCATGTACATTACGATGAATATCGATTACTGGGTGTGGAAGCAATGGGCCAAGCCAGGGTATTTGATAAGCATCGGTCTGTTGATTTTGGTTTTGATTATCGGGATCGAAGTAAATGGCTCGAAAAGCTGGCTTGGTTTCGGCGCTTTTGGAATTCAACCAGGGGAATTTGCGAAACTGGGCGTCGTTGCATTCCTGGCGAAGTGGCTCTCAGATAATCAGAAGCAAATTGTCTTGTTCCGAAAAGGTCTTATGCCTGCCTTGGGAATTCCCGTTCTGTGTTTTGGCTTGATCATGCTGCAACCGGATTTGGGAACCGGAACGGTTTTGATGGGAACTGCCGTCGTTATGATTTTTGCGTCAGGTGCGCGGATTAGTCATTTTGTCGGATTGGGAATGATCGGAGTTGTTGGCTTCATCGGCTTGGTTTTGTCAGCACCTTATCGAATCAAAAGGATTACGTCCTTCCTCGATCCGTGGTCTGATCCACTCAATACGGGCTATCAAATCATCCAATCCCTTTACGCAATAGGTCCAGGCGGTTTATTGGGTCTTGGCCTTGGACAAAGCAGACAGAAGCATCTGTACTTGCCTGAGCCTTACAATGATTTTATTTTCTCGATTGTCGCGGAGGAGCTGGGCTTCATCGGAGGCACGCTCATTCTCCTGCTATTCCTTCTCTTATTGTGGAGGGGAATGCGAACGGCAATTACGGCTCCAGATTTGTTCGGAAGCCTGCTTGCCCTAGGGATCATTGGTATGATTGCCATCCAGGTTGTCATCAATATTGGTGTTGTGACAGGGATGTTTCCGGTGACTGGAATCACGTTGCCGTTCCTAAGCTACGGTGGTTCATCATTGACACTGATGCTCACTGGTGTAGGTGTCTTGTTGAACATCTCTCGTTTTTCTCGATAACAGAAACCTCAACAGGAGTACGCAATAAGAATGTAAAGCAGCCTATTGCTACTCCTTCTCAAAAAAAGGGTGTGAACGTAATGCGTGTCGTCTTAACAGGCGGTGGCACAGGTGGACATATTTATCCGGCGCTTGCGGTGGCGAGGGAAGTTTCTCGTCAATATCCGCAGGCTGCCTTTTTGTATGTTGGCAGTAAAAAAGGCTTGGAAGCAGGTTTGGTTCCGCGATCCAATATTCCTTTCCAATCGGTAGAAATTAGCGGATTGAAGCGCAAGCTGTCGTTGGACAACTTGAAGACCTTGTGGAAATTCGTCCGGGCTGTTGGGGATGCCAAGAAAATGCTGCGCGAGTTCAAACCGGATGTCGTAATTGGTACGGGTGGCTACGTATGTGGTCCAGTCGTATATGCAGCTTCGCGCTTAGGGATTCCAACGTTGATCCATGAGCAAAACGTAGTGCCAGGCTTGACCAACAAGTTTCTTTCTCGCTCAGTTACTCGGGTGGCCGTTTCGTTCAAAGAATCGCTCGCCCATTTTCCCCCGTCTAAAACGGTACTGACCGGAAATCCACGTGCGACGGAAGTTATGCACGGTAATGCCGAGGCGGGGCGTAGCTTTTTGGGTGTGGACAATAGCAAAAAAATCGTGCTGATCTTTGGTGGCAGCAGGGGAGCGCGTGCAATCAATGAGGCAGTACTTTCGGTTGTTACGCAGTTGGGTAAATACACCGATACTCATTTTGTATATGTGACGGGCGACGTTCATTTTGAGTCGATTTCGGCACAGCTTGGTGAACAGGGAACACTTCCAAGTAACATTTCTGTGCTTCCGTTCGTCCATAATATGCCGGATGTTTTAGCAGCGACGCATGTATTGGTTGGTCGCGCAGGAGCATCTACCTTGGCAGAAATAACGGCACTAGGTGTGCCTTCGATCTTGATTCCGTCCCCGTACGTCACGAACAACCATCAAGAGAAAAATGCAAGGGGATTGGAGCGCGTAGGGGCCGCTCATGTTATCGTAGAGCGGGAGCTTACCGGAGAGAGCTTGCTACTTTCCTTGGAAAATATCCTTACCAATCCAGCGAAATGGGAAGAGATGAAAAATAGTTCACTTTCCTTGGGGATGCCGCAAGCAGCGACAGAGATCGTTCGTCAATTAGAGGCGATGACACGAAAAAAATGATCAGATAGGCGATTGTCACGCCGATCTGGGCGAAAGCATAGTATGGAGCAAACACGTGAGAAGACTAGGTCCGACCTAGCAAACGTATCAGGAGGTTCACAAATGAAAAAAATCGCAGATGAGCTCATGCAAGCAGGAATCGAAAAAGTGTGGACCGATGAACCCCTTGCTAATCATACAACGTGGCGGATCGGGGGTCCTGCTGATTTGTTAATCCAACCCAAGGATAAAGCATCCTTGCAAAAGGCCTTGCAGATCATCCATCGTCATGAAATTCCTTGGAGTGTAATCGGGCGCGGTTCAAACCTTCTGGTGAGGGACAGAGGGATACGTGGAGCCGTGCTTAAAGTGGCCGAGGGCTTGAGCCACTGTGAGTTCAGGGGCGAAGAGGTGTGTGTGGGTGCCGGATATTCCATGATCCGCCTGGCGGTGGAGACAGGCAAGATGGGATTAACAGGTATGGAGTTTGCAGGAGGGATTCCTGGTACGGTAGGCGGCGCCGTCTATATGAATGCGGGGGCACACGGATCTGATCTTTCACGTATTCTTATTGATGCCGAGATCCTTTTCGAAAACGGCGAAAGTAAAGTGTTGAGTAACGAGGAACTGAGCTTTAGCTATCGGACTTCTCTTTTGCAAAAGCAAAAAGGGATCGTGCTAGAGGCCCGTTTTCAATTGAGGACGGGCGACCGCAAGGAGATTGCGGCCACACTCGCTGTCAATAAGGAACGACGGCGCAATACGCAGCCACTGCAGATGCCGTGTGCTGGCAGTGTGTTCCGAAATCCGCCGAATGACCACGCTGGTCGCCTGATTGAAGCAGCTGGGCTGAAGGGCTATCAGATCGGAGGAGCTCAGGTTTCAGAAAAACACTCCAACTTCATCGTGAATTGCGGAGGAGCAACGGCTGCCGACGTCCTCACCTTGATTAATCACGTTCGGAGCACGATTCTCGAGAAAAATGGGATTGACCTGCATCCGGAAGTTCTGGTGGTGGGCGAGGGGTAACACGGAGGTGAAAGTTTGGAGACTTTTGCGATCGAAGGCGGAAGACCTCTGTCCGGTTCGCTTCGGATCCAAGGTGCTAAGAACGCTGCTCTTCCCATTCTTGCCGCTGCTGTGCTCGCGGAAGGGCAATTCTATATCTATGACGTCCCCCATCTAAAAGACATTAAGGTCATGCTCGAAATCTTGACGTTGCTTGGGGCGAATACGAAGCATGAGGACGGATGTGTCGATCTGGATACAACGTCTGTCTGTGTCCCGCAGGTGCCGGATGATTTAATGAGCCAAATGCGATCTTCGATTTTTTTGGCGGGACCACTCCTGGCACGTCTGGGTGAGGTCACGATTTCCAGGCCAGGTGGATGTGACATTGGAGAGCGCAGGATTGACTTGCATTTGGCTGGATTGACAGCGCTAGGAGCCAAAATCGAAGAATCGGAAGGCTACATTACATTTCGGGCCAAACAATTGCGTGGGTCCAATATCTTTCTTTCCTTCCCCAGTGTGGGCGCGACGGAAAATATCATGATGGCGGCTGTGCTGGCAAAAGGCACGACCCGAATTTGTAATGCAGCACGTGAGCCGGAAATCATCGACCTCCAGAATTTCCTGAATGCAATGGGAGCAAGGATCAGAGGGGCGGGCACCGATACGATTGAGATCAGTGGTGTACCTCGTTTGCGTTCCGTCAGTTACCGGATCATACCGGACAGGATTGTGACAGGAACTTATCTGCTGGCTGTCGGTATTTCACAGGGACATATCGAATTGACCAATACACTGCCTGAGCAATTGATGGCATTGATTGAGGTCGCCCGTAGCTGCGGTGTTGAAATCAAGACCCGCCATGATATAATGGAAATCAAAAGCACCTCCCGTCCACGTGCCTACGACCGGATCATCACCTCGCCATATCCCGGGTTTCCGACCGATTTGCAGGCGCAGCTTATGGTGTTTCTGTCACAGGCTAGGGGAACGAGTGTCATTAAAGAGACCATTTTTGAAGGAAGATTCAAACATGTGAATGAATTGGCGCGAATGGGCGCCTCTATATACGTTGATCTTGGCTCCGCAATTATTCGGGGTGTCAATAAATTGACCGCTACGAATGTCGAAGCTACTGATCTTCGAGCAGGTGCTGCCTTAGTCCTCGCAGGGCTTGCTGCAGAAGGTATTACCACGGTGAACCAGATCCATCATATTGATCGTGGATACGATCGGCTGGAAGAGCAGTTGCGTCAATTAGGAGCCGATATATCACGAGTATCGATGTAACCGAGGGAGAGTGGGCGGCATAATGTTATGCCGCTTTCCCTGTTTTGTTCAATGACATTTATTCGAAAGACTTCCAGTATTTTACTTTGCTCTGGGCAATGAGCCTAAAAAACAAGAGGAAGGGTACGGCCATGGCGGTATATGAGGAACGCATTCCGCAAGTCAAGCAACAACGCCCCAGAAGAAGGGGCAACCGCAAGCTGGTCTTTCTGCTGGTATTGTTTTTTCTTACCATTCTCATCATCGTTTTTATCCGTTCCCCTTACAGTAAGGTGCAAGAGATTCGAGTGACTGGTAATGATATTTATACGGCAGAGCAAGTCATTGCAGAATCTGGCCTAATGAAGGACATGCAGTTTCTAAACGTTTGGGAGAACAGTGTACGAAATAACTTGAAACCATTAGAGGCCATTAAAGATGTGACGGTGAGCCGCTCTTTCCCCGGGTTGATCACGCTACATATAACCGAACAAAAGCGTGTCGCTTTTTGGAGTGGGCAGGACGGAAGCCGCTATGCCTTACTGGACAATGGCTATGTGCTTAAACAGGTTAATTTCGCCAAGCGCGTAGTGGACAGGCCATTGATTAGCTCGTGGGCCTCACCGGAGCTCCTTCCCTATCTCGCCAAGTCGCTATCGAAATTATCGCCAAATGTACTCGCGGAGATTTCAGATATTACATTGACGCCGACGGTTTACGACAAGCAACGCATAACGCTGTACATGCGCGACGGGAATGAAGTAAGAAGCGTGATCTACAAGCTGGACAAGATGATGAACTGGTACCCGGCGATCATGAAACAATTGCCGCCAGATACAAAAGGGGTGCTCTCTTTGTTTGAGCAACCGTGGTTTATTCCGTACGGGGCTCAAGGGGCTATTCCTATCCAGGAAGGGCAAGAGCAGCCACAGAAGCCACAGCAGTAAATGAAAAAGGGGAAAGTAGACATGAGTCGTCGTCGCAAATTTCATTTGTATTTAACCATCGTGACGTTATCTACCGGCTTTCTAGTGGCCACTTCCTTCGAAACGAACAAGCTTACCCGCAAAGAACGGATGAATGATCAGCTGTTCCAACAGGAAACGCAATTGAATGACCGGATTTTGGCTGAAAAGGAGCAAAATCGGCATCTGGAAAATCAACTGCTCGATTTGCAACGTCAGGTGGGAAAAGTGGAAGAGGCGATGGCGGAGCGCAAATCGGAGGCTGCTGATACACTCAGTCAACTGGATGCAGCGCGGATGCTAGCAGGGGTAGTCGCTGTGGAAGGGCCAGGTATTGTCATAACGATGCAGGATAGCCAGAATGCAGCGAACAGCACAGACATCGCAAACTACATCGTGCATGAGCAGGACGTGCGCCTGGTCGTAAATGAACTGCGTGCAGCAGGAGCAGAGGCCATCAGCATTAACGGGCAGCGTGTGGTAAGCAATTCCGAAATTCGTTGTATTGGACCAACGATTATCGTAAACGGCATCAAGTCTGCCGCTCCATTCGTGGTAACAGCGATAGGGAATCCCGACACACTAGACAGTGCTTTGAATTTGCCGGGAGGTGTTTTACACTCCTTGCAAGATTTTGTACAAATAAGCATAGCCAAAAAAGAGCGGGTCGAACTACCTGCCTTTGTTGGTGACGCGAAAACGAAACACTCCTAAATAAAAGGATGCGTTTAACTATGTTACAAAAAAGCCGTAAAATCACATTTATTCTTGCCATCATTAGTGCTATCATAGGTGTGATGTTGACTGTGCAATTACGAAGCAGTCTTCATCCTGTTCATAAAGAGTCTCGCAGCATCGCGGAACTTCGGACCACGTTGCAAAAAGAACTGGAGAAACACAAAAACCTACTCGCAGACATTTCAAAGTATAATCAGCTGTACTACCAATACGAAACCTCACTCAGTGAAGATGAAAGTATCTCCGTTATGAAAGAGGAGTTGGCACGGACTCGCCGAATGGCTGGAATGGTAGGGATGGAGGGAGAAGGCATCGTTATTGATGTTGTCGATGCCCATACACCTGCAGAGCCAGTTGGGGATGGACATATGCCTGTGCCTGTTGTAGGAGACTATACGATTGACGATGAAGATTTGCGCTGGTTGGTAAATATCCTGTTTGCAAACGGAGCACAAGCTGTTTCCATTAATGGCCATCGACTGATTGCTACCACTGCGATCCGCAATGTGGGAGACGTCATCCAAATCGATACCAGGACGATTAGGCCTCCGTATGAGATAAAAGCATTGGGGGAGCCTGAAGTATTGTTGTCCGCATTGAAGCTGGAGGGCGTAGAGGAAAACTTCCAGCTGGCGAATAAAAAGGTGCTGGCAGAAAAACGGGACAAGCTGATGATTTCAGCGAATAATGAAACACGTGTCATTCAATTTATGAAACCTGTAAAACAAAAAGGAGATTCGTAACCATGTGGCTCCCGCTTATCGGACTGATTGTCGGTCTTGTTGTCGGCTTCCTGCTGGATTGGCGTGTGCCCCAGGAGTATAGCAGCTATCTATCAATAGCCCTCTTAGCTGGATTGGATACGATCTTTGGGGGGATTCGTTCGTTTTTAGAGCGTACTTTTAACGTTCGTATTTTCATGTCTGGATTCTTTTTCAACACACTTTTTGCAGCAGGCTTGGCCTTCATTGGAGGGTACTTGGGGATTGATCTGTATTTGGCTGCGATCGTGGCTTTCGGGGTCCGTTTATTCAACAATCTCGCTGTCATTAGGAGAATTGTTCTATCCAAATGGATCAATCAGCAAGAATAACGTGAAGAAAAATGGGAAGATGGTCATTTTTTTGCAAAAAATCAATAAGAAAAAAAGGGAATGGTTGTCCTGTGTGGAATAATTTATGCAGGTGTTCTCACTTTAGCAAGAAAAAAGACGTAGCAGGGGAGGTGTCACAGGTTTGGTAAGCAATGAACTCATAGTCAGCCTAGACATTGGAACATCCAAAGTACGCGTCATGATCGGCGAGATCAACAATGGTTCCATCAACATCATCGGCGTCGGACAATCACACTCAGAAGGAATCAAGAAGGGCGTGATTGTAGACATCGACCAAACCGTGCATGCCATCCGGGAAGCGGTTGATCATGCGGAACGCATGGTTGGCGTTTCAATCGAAGAAGTGTATGTGGGGATCACTGGAAACCATATCGATCTGCATGAAACCCAAGGGGTTGTCGCTGTATCCAGCGAAGACCGTGAGATACGAGAAGAAGATATTCAACGCGTAATTCAGGCAGCGAAGGTCGTGGCTATTCCTCCAGACCGTGAAATCATCGAGGTAGTCCCAAAGGAGTACATCGTTGATGGACAAGGGAGCATAAAGGACCCTCGTGGGATGATTGGTGTCCGACTGGAAATGGAAGGGACCATTGTGACCGGGTTGAAAACGGTCGTACATAACATCGTTCGCTGTGCTCAACGAAACAATCTGCGTGTAGCTGGAATATTCTTGCAACCGCTTGCGGCTAGCACTGTTGCTCTATCCAAAGATGACAAAAATATGGGTGTCGTTCTTGTCGACATCGGTGCGGGTTCTACCACGATCGGTGTATTCGAGCAAGGGAAACTGGCAGCGACCACCGTGATCGGCATCGGTGGCGACCACATTACGAGCGATATTTCACTTGGACTGCGAACGCATACAGATGTGGCAGATCGTGTGAAAACCAAAAACGGCTGTGCCCTTATTGACGAAGCATCCGAAGATGTGAAGTTCAAGGTGAACCGGATTGGCAGTGAAGTTGAAAAGCAATTTACGCAAGTGGATTTGGCCAATATTATCGAGCCGCGCGCTGCGGAAATATTCCAATTAGTCGAGGATGCTGTATACAAATTGGGCTATCGCGACGAAATTGCAGGTGGCTATGTTCTTACGGGTGGTACCGTAGCTATGCCGGGCATGTTGGAATTGGCAAAAGAAGAATTGGACGCACCTGTTCGAATTGCGATTCCTGATTACATCGGAGTGCGAGATCCTGCCTACACCACCGGGGTAGGTTTGATTCAATATGCCTTGCAGTTGATGGAGCGCCGTAGCATTCGCGTCACCCCCTCATTCAAGGGCACTCAGAAGCAAACCGTCTCTTCTAAGCCAAAAGAAGGCGGCGGTTTGATGGAAAAAGTAAAAAACTGGTTTAGCGAATTTATTTAACGAGTTCGCTTTATCGAGCTTAACTACAAGGACGAAGACGGGTATCGATTCGTTCCATTGTGTTTAGTTGACAGGCTTCTGTAGCCACGAAGTTTTCTTATGTTGAAGTTGGGGAGGACTAGCAATATGCTGGAATTTGATATGGATATGGAATCCTTTGCACGAATTAAAGTTATTGGTTGTGGGGGCGGAGGTAGCAACGCAGTAAACCGCATGATCGCTGGAGGGTTGAAAGGTGTAGAATTCATCACCTTGAACACTGACGCGCAAGCACTTCAACTCTCTAATGCCGATATCAAGCTGCAAATCGGTGAAAAGCTGACACGTGGACTGGGAGCAGGTGCGAATCCTGAGATCGGTAAAAAAGCGGCGGAAGAAAGCCGTGATTTGATTGAAAACGCTCTGCGTGGAGCTGACATGGTATTCGTAACTGCCGGTATGGGTGGAGGTACAGGAACAGGGGCAGCACCTGTTGTTGCAGAGATCGCCAAAGAAATGGGTGCTCTTACAGTTGGTGTAGTAACCCGTCCGTTCTCCTTCGAGGGTCGCAGACGTTCGCAGCACGGTGAAATCGGTATCGCTGCTCTGAAAGAAAAGGTAGACACACTGATCGTGATCCCTAACGATCGTCTTTTGGAGATCGTTGATAAAAATACGCCAATGCTCGAAGCATTCCGCGAAGTAGACAACGTTCTGCGACAAGGGGTTCAAGGTATTTCCGATTTGATTGCAACACCTGGCTTGATTAACCTTGACTTCGCTGACGTGAAGACGATCATGACTGAGCGCGGTTCTGCTCTCATGGGAATCGGTGTAAGTAGCGGGGAGAATCGTGCGGCTGAAGCTGCTCGACGTGCTATTTCCAGCCCACTTCTCGAGACTTCTATTGATGGTGCTCGTGGAGTTCTCATGAACATCACAGGCGGTACCAACCTTAGTTTGTATGAAGTAAACGAAGCAGCAGACATCGTGGCTTCCGCATCGGACCCAGATGTTAATATGATTTTCGGTGCTGTTATTAACGAGGAATTAAAAAATGAATTGGTCGTGACAGTTATTGCCACAGGCTTCGAGCATGCTCAGCGGGCTCCAGAACCCCCGCGCCGTCAACAACAGGCGGTCAACACACCTGGCAACCGTCCGACACCAGTTTCCAATACGAATAACAGCCGTGCGAAGGAAGAAGAGGAAGACAAGTCCTTCTTCTCCATGGGCAACTTAGATAATCTGGATATTCCAGCATTCCTGCGTAATCGCCGCCGCAACAAAAACTAAAGCGAAAAATGAATGTCAAAAGCCTTGTTCCCGTCAGTGGGGACAAGGCTTTTTTTGTTGATTAGATGAAAAATGTTAGACAAAAAAACCAAAAAAACACCGTCAAGAATTGACAGACTTTACATACACATTGATATATACTGCTTTTACTGATAGAAGTCGTCCTACTATTTACCATTTTTGCTAGGACACATACTTGCTGCCAAGTCGGTCAAAAGATGAGGGGGAAAGCAAGTGGTTGTGTATCTTGATATCATTCTACTCCTGAATGTGGCTATTGATACCTTGTTACTCTGGTTTACTGCTTATTTTCGCAAAGAGCGCATGGTGTGGTGGAGAATGATAATTGCCTCTCTGTTTGGCTCCGTGTATCTGGTTTTTTTCTTTTTTCCTGTGTTTTCTTCCATGTATCAATGGTGGGTCAAACTGCTCTTTTCTGTCATCATGTTATGGATTGCTTTTGGGAACAGGAGGTTGTTGTCCTTTGCGCAAAACTTGATCATTTTTTACTTCGTCGCATTTGTGTTCGGAGGGGGAGTGTTTGGGCTACAGTATTTTTTGGCACCGCAGAGTGAAATTGTCAATGGACTGGTTGTCACGCATAATGATGGGTTTGGCGTCGGATTCAAGCCTACTTTGGGGATCGTCCTGATCGGTTTTATCCTGATCTTTTTCCTCGGGAAAAGGAGCTACCGTGCAATCCAGGAGCCACGAAGAATCGAAACCTTTCTCGTCGATGTCGTCGTTACGCTAGCAGGGGAAAAAGTCATTTGCCGTGGACTTGTGGACACAGGAAACCAGCTCCACGAGCCGATTACACGCATACCCGTCATGATTATAGAAAATCGCATGTTCGCACATTTGCTTCCGCCGTCGCTTCTCCGACAAGCCGATGAAAACGGTGGAGTGTGGGAGAAGCTGGACGGATCTTGGGATCATTTGCCGCTGGAATGGCAGTCTCGGGTACGCTTGATCCCGTATCGCAGCGTGTCAAGAGGAATGGATTTTTTACTCGCAATCAAGCCAGACCGTGTCATGGTCGTGCAAGACGGGATTCGTTTTGAAACAGAACGGGTGCTAATCGGGCTTAACCCGATCCCATTGGCTGCTGATGGCAAGTATCAGGCCATCGTGCACCCAGCCATGATGGAAACTTATACAGAGGAATCAACCTTTATTCTCAAACAGGAGGGCTAATCATGTATGTAAAACTTCGCCTACAACTCCAATTGACCTGGTACCGAATCTTGCTCTGGCTTGGTGTACGCGCCGAAGAAGTCTATTATATTGGCGGGAGTGAAGCATTGCCTCCACCGTTGACCAGAGAAGAAGAGGAGCTGTTGCTCGGACGACTGCCGTCCGGTGATCCGGCTGTCCGTGGTATGTTGATTGAACGCAATCTTCGTCTGGTCGTTTACATCGCCCGCAAGTTTGAGAACACGGGGATTAACATTGAGGACTTGGTTAGTATCGGCACCATCGGCTTGATCAAGGCAGTGAATACCTTTGATCCAGACAAGAACATCAAGCTGGCAACGTATGCTTCTCGTTGTATCGAAAACGAAATCCTCATGTATCTTCGCCGAAATAATAAAATTCGTTCAGAGGTATCTTTTGATGAACCCCTTAACATTGACTGGGATGGCAATGAGCTGTTGCTCTCAGATGTTCTGGGTACGGAGAATGACACGATTTATAAAAATATCGAGGACCAAGTGGATCGAAAGCTTCTGAAAAAAGCACTGGATAAATTGTCTGACCGCGAGAGAATTATCATGGAGCTGCGCTTCGGCTTGGCGGGAGAAGAGGAAAAGACACAAAAGGATGTAGCGGATTTGTTGGGAATCTCACAGTCGTATATTTCGCGTTTGGAAAAGCGAATTATAAAACGGTTGCGAAAAGAATTCAACAAGATGGTCTAACGCATATTTTCCCAGCTTGGGGGGATACTGTTCCTAAACCGAAACAGATGGTGGTTTTTGCCACCTTCTTGGTCGGCTACGCGTCAGTTACGCGGCCTTTCAAGACAACCGGGTTAGGGACTTTTTTCTTGCTTCGAGGAGGGAAAGACGTGACGCGCAATAAGGTAGAGATATGCGGGGTAGATACCTCCAAGCTTCCGGTGTTGACAAACAAAGAGATGCGGGAATTGTTTGAGCGTCTGCAAAGTGGGGAGCTGGCGGCCCGCGAGAAGCTGGTCAACGGCAACTTGCGATTGGTGCTTAGCGTAATCCAACGGTTCAACAATCGCGGAGAGTTCGTGGATGACTTGTTTCAAGTGGGCTGCATCGGGTTGATGAAAGCGATCGACAACTTTGATCTCGGGCAAAATGTGAAGTTTTCCACGTATGCCGTACCGATGATCATCGGAGAAATTCGCCGCTATTTACGGGACAACAATCCGATTCGTGTTTCCCGCTCTTTGCGAGACATCGCGTACAAGGCCTTGCAGGTGCGTGACAATTTGACCAACAAACATTCGCGAGAGCCTACCATTATCGAGATTTCTCAGGAATTGAACGTAGCCAAAGAAGATGTCGTGTTTGCACTCGATGCGATCCAAGATCCGGTTTCATTGTTTGAACCGATTTATCAGGATGGTGGCGATCCGATTTACGTCATGGATCAGATTAGTGACGAAAAGAACAAAGACGTCACGTGGGTAGAGGAAATTGCACTTCGTGAGGGAATGCAGCGGCTAGGTGACCGAGAAAAAATGATATTATCCATGCGCTTTTACGAAGGAAAAACGCAGATGGAAGTAGCAGAGGAAATCGGTATCTCACAGGCACAGGTCTCCCGATTAGAAAAAGCGGCAATTGCCCATATGCAAAAGCACGTTCAATCCTAATGAGAAACGACATAGGTGACCCGGCGGTCTTGTACCGTTCGGGTTTTTTGTACGAGCGGAAACGTTCGATTTCAATCACCTTACTTTTTGGCAAAGAAGCGGACATATTCCTATTTGGACTCATATACTGAAAGTAACGGAGAAAAGAAGGTGAGGAAGAATGGTAAAAATCTCTGACTTCCAGACCAAAGAAGTGGTAAATATTCTCGATGGGAAACGGCTTGGGCAAATTTCAGATTTGGAGATCGATCTGCGTCACGGGCGCGTAGAGGCTATCGTCGTACCGGGACCAGGAAAATTTCTCGGGTTCTTTTCTGCCGGGAACGATTATGTTATTCCCTGGCGCAATATTGTGAAGATCGGGAAAGATGTGGTTCTTGTTCGGATGGAAGAAGCACTTAAAGTTGAAGTGAAAACTTCTGGCGGAGACGAATACTAACGTGAAAGGGAGAAAGGCACGGATAGCCTTTCTTTTCTTTTCGGCTATGGTATGATTAGCCATATGAGGAAGGTGACAACATGAGAGAGCCATTTGTCAGGGTAGAGGATAAGTCAATCTTATCGTTAACAGAGTGGGAGCAACAATTTCCTGGATTAGTGGCGGGGTTTACTATTCGCTCAGGCGGGGAAAGTGAACAACCGTACGGGTCTTTTAATATGGGGCTGCATGTGGGTGATGAATCTGCGAACGTAGTAGCCAATAGACGCAAGCTGGCAGAACAAGTCGGGATGTCATTTTCAGCGTGGACATGCGCCGATCAAGTGCATGGGAATCAGGTATGTCAGGTTACAGCAGGCGGGGCGGGAAAAGAAAGTCTGGAGGACGTCATATCTGCAACAGATGGTTTGTTTACCCTTGAAAAAGGAGTCATGCTGACCTCGTTTTATGCAGATTGTGTGCCTCTCTATTTTCTACACCCACAATCAGGTGCCATCGGACTTGCCCACGCAGGCTGGAAGGGGACAGTAGGCCGTATTGCCGAGGAAATGGTGAAGGCAATGACAAAGCACTATCAGGCCAATCCAGAAGACATTTTCGTCGCAATTGGCCCATCCATTGGCGGCTGTTGCTATGAAGTCGATGAGCGAATCATGACGCAGGTTCGCACTTGTGCAGGCGATTGGGAAAAAGCAGTGATCTCCTCCACTGGGGATCGATATATGCTGGACCTCCGTCAGCTGAACACAGCGATATTGCTCGAAGCAGGAATTTCTTCCGAGAATATTTTCTCGACGCATTGGTGTACAAGCTGCAGAACAGACTTGTTTTTCTCTCATCGCAAGGAAGCTGGGATACAAGGAACTACCGGACGCATGGCTTCCTATATCGGCTGGAAGGAAAACCTGTAGAAGAAAGGGAAGGGTTCGTTATGACCAAGGAACAAGAACTGTTAAAAGAACGACTGCAATCCATCGAGGCAAGAATTCAGGCTGCTTGCGATCGGGCGAACCGCAAGCGTGAGGAAGTAAAAATTATTGCCGTAACCAAATATGTCGACGCAAATGCCATTGGGGACTTGCTCGCTGTAGGCGTTGAGAACATCGGGGAAAATCGCGTGCAGGATGCCCTGCCCAAGCATGAGCTACACGGTGATAAAGGAATTTGGCATTTTATCGGGCACCTCCAGACGAACAAGGCAAAAGAAGTCGTAGGGAGATTCCCGTACATCCATTCTCTGGATCGACTTTCTTTGGCACAAGAGCTGAATCGACGCGGTGAAGCGCTGGATCATGTCGTAAAATGCTTTTTACAGATCAATATATCCGGTGAAGAGACAAAATTTGGGCTTAGTCCCAATGACGTATTGGCTTTTTTGCGCGAAACCAGTAATATGAAACATATAAGTATCGTTGGATTAATGACAATGGCGCCTGTTATCGAAAACCAAGAGGAAGCCAGACAGGTGTTCCGTGGTCTCTATGAGTGGAAGCAACGGATTAACGAAATGGCATTCCCGCACGCACAGGTGGAAGAACTGTCCATGGGCATGTCAAGTGATTTTGAAGTGGCCATTGAAGAGGGAGCTACATATATTCGTTTAGGATCGGTATTGGTCAAGCCGGAGTAAAGGAAAGCAGACCAAACCACGGAGTAAGAGAGGAGGAAGAGTATGGGTGTTATGAATAAATTGATGGGGTTTCTGGGGTTAGAAAACGAGGAATACATCGAAGAGACAACAACGGTGGAAGAGGAAAGAGAAGAGCAAGAGTCCTCGCACAAACGCCAGCCAGCGATCAGTCGAGCTAACAACGTAGTACCGTTTCAAGCACGGGAAAAGGAGGGAATCCGTTTGATTCTCTGTGAACCCCGTCATTACAGCGACGCACAGGATATCGCTGACAACCTGCGTCATCGTAGACCTGTTGTGGTCAATCTTCATCGCGTGGAAAAAGACCAAGCCAAGAGAATTATCGACTTTTTGAGCGGGACGGTATATGCATTAAACGGCGATATCCAAAAGGTCGGAGACACGATCTTCGTGTGCACACCTGACCATGTAGATATTCAGGGTACGATCTCCAGTGTGTTGGAAGAGTAGCCATTTAAGACGAATGTAAAAGGGTGAGCTAATGACTGCTGTCATTTCGATTTTAAATTTTGCCTTTACGGTATATCAATACATGATTATTGCTTACATTTTAATGTCATGGGTTCCTCAAATGAGAGGTACAGGCATCGGTCAGTTACTGGAAAAACTGGTTGAACCTTATTTGGCGCCATTTCGCCGATTTATCCCACCGCTCGGCTTCATCGATATCTCCCCGATTGTCGCATTGATTGCCCTGCGTCTTGCCCAATCTGGCCTGTACGCCATTTTGGACCAAATCATGTTCTAGGCGAGTGAAACGATGAGCATATTTGACCATTTCTCAAAAGAAGAACGTCCCTTTGTTGAACGGGCGCTGGAAATGCTGACGCAAGTAGAGCGGAAGCAGGCCATGCGCCTTACTGATTTTGTAGACCCGAGGCAGTTGCTGATTTTTCAGAGTCTATCCACTCAAGTAAGAGATGTGAAGGTTTCTCCATATGGAGGGTACGAGGGTGCTGAGCGAGTTCGTATTATCATCCATCCGGAGTACCTCCCCGTCGAACCTGATGATTATCGCCTTACCTTATTGGCAATCAAGGCAGATCAGCGCTTTCATGTGCTGGAGCATCGAGATGTGATGGGGGCGATGCTGGGTGTCGGGATGAAGCGGGAGAAATTCGGAGATATGCTGACAGATTCAGCGGGCAGCTATGCGATTGTAGCAGAGGAAGTAGCTGATTTTGTCTGTGCGCAGGTGACGCAAATTCACCGGACATCTGTTCAGTTTGAGCGGGTAGCATGGGAGGCGTTCACACCGCCTGCACCCAAGTTTGTAGAAAAAATGATCACTGTGCCATCAGGTCGAATTGACGCGATCATTGGAGAAGTACATAATATGTCTCGCGCAAAAGCCCTGGTGCCAATCCGAGCGGGAAAAGTAAAAATCAACTGGAAAGTAATCGAAGACCCGTCTTATCAACTCCAGATGGGGGATATGGTATCTCTTGCAGGCTCTGGTCGGTTCAAAATTCTTGAGGTAGCAGGTCCAACACGCAGTGGACGAATTCGAATGATTGTCGGACTGGTTACATAAGATGGACCAAGGCTCAAAAAATTGTAAAATACGGCAGGAAACACTGCTAATCCTGTCGAAATGATTGAAGACGAATTATCGGGAAAAGTGGGGGGTTCATGTGCCATTAACGCCGTTGGATATACACAATAAGGAATTCAGCACAGGCTTTCGTGGGTATAATATTGACGAAGTGAACGAATTTCTCGATCAGGTGATCAAAGATTTTGAGCTCTTGATAAAAGAGAAAAAAGAACAGGAAGAGCGCGTAGCCATTCTAAATGAGCGCGTAGATTACTATAAGAGTTTGGAAGAAAATTTGAGCAAGTCGATTTTGGTGGCGCAGGAGACAGCGGAGGACGTGAAGTCGAATGCCCGCAAGGAAGCGCAGCTCATCTTGAAAGAAGCCGAGAAAAATGCAGACCGAATCGTCAATGAAGCATTGGCGAAGTCGCGCAAAATCGCAATCGAAATCGAAGAATTAAAAAAACGTGCTTCGGTTTACCGTATGCGCTTTCGTACGCTTTTGGAAGCACAGTTGGAAATGCTGGAGAATGGCGACTGGGACAGCATTGAACAGCCACAAGTTGATTCGCCTGTAACAGTTGAATAAATCATTGACGTTCGAGCAATGATGGTATTATAATGAAAGACAACTTTTTCGAAATAAAGCACAAATCATAGACGATGAACGGGAAGAGTACGTGAGCCAGCACTGCCTAGAGAGTCGGGAAAAGGTGAAAACCCGGCCAGTTGCTTTCGCAGAAAATCACCCGGGAGTTCAATATCCGAAAACCGGAGAACCTTGATGGTTGCACAGGTGAGTAAGTGAGCGCGTCATTCCCGTTACGAATGAATGAGTGGAACGAATCCGATGCAGGTTTATTTGTCGTAGGGGTTTGTTCAATCAGGGTGGTACCACGGGAGCTTTCTCTCGTCCCTTTTAGGGGATGAGTGAAGGCTTTTATTTATTTAAGGAGTGAATCAGGCCATGGATTACAGCAAAACTTTAGCGCTACCAAAAACCGATTTCCCTATGCGTGGAAATTTGCCAAGCCGCGAGCCACAGATGCAAGCGGTATGGGAAGAGCAAAATATTTACCAACAAGTGTTGGATCGAACAAAAGACCGCCCGTCTTTTGTCTTGCATGATGGCCCTCCATATGCGAATGGAGACATTCATATCGGTCACGCACTGAACAAGATCCTCAAGGACTTCATCGTTCGCTATAAATCCATGGCAGGCTTTTATGCGCCGTACATCCCAGGCTGGGATACACATGGTTTGCCGATTGAGCAAGCGATTATTAATGCACAAGGGCTGGATCGTCGTAGCATCGAAGTGAACGATTTCCGCCAGCGCTGTGAAGAATATGCTTGGTCCTATATCGACAAGCAACGCGACCAATTCAAGCGTCTGGGCGTTCGCGGAGATTGGGAAAACCCTTATGTAACACTCCTGCCTGAGTATGAAGCCAACCAAATTCGCGTATTTGGTGAAATGGCGAAGAAGGGTTATATTTACAAAGGTCTGCGCTGCGTATACTGGTCTCCGTCTTCTGAGACGGCTCTGGCTGACGCAGAAATCGAATACAAAGACAAGCGTTCCCCTTCTATTTACGTTAGCTTCCAAGTAGCAGATGGAAAAGGCAAGCTGGACACAGAAACAGGCGTCGTGATCTGGACAACGACTCCGTGGACATTGCCCGCAAACCTCGCGATCAGCTTGCACCCTGAACTCGAGTACAACGTCGTGAAGGTAGATGGCCGCAAGTTCCTGGTAGCTAACGGTCTGATTGAAGCTGCGAGCAAAGAAATTGGCTGGGAAGGCGTAGAGATTCTTGCGACCTTTAAAGGTCAAGAGCTGGAAGGTGTAGAAACTCAGCATCCATTCTACGATCGCAAGTCCCCACTCATCCTGGGTGAGCACGTAACCTTGGATGCAGGTACTGGTTGCGTTCATACTGCTCCAGGACACGGGGAAGATGACTTTAACGTTGGTCAAAAATACAATTTGGGTGTGCTTTGCCCGGTAGATCACGAAGGTAAAATGACCAATGAAGCACCAGGCTTTGAAGGTCTGTTCTATGAAGATGCCAACAAAGTGGTTACCGAAAAGCTGAAAGAAAACGGAGCACTCTTGAAGCTCAGTTTCTTCACGCACTCTTACCCACATGACTGGCGTACGAAAAAACCGGTTATTTATCGCGCGACAGAGCAATGGTTCGCATCGATCGACGGATTCCGTACGCAGATGCTCGAAGCGATTAAAAATGTAAAATGGATTCCGCATTGGGGAGAAACTCGTCTGGCTAACATGATTGCGGATCGTGGCGACTGGTGCATTTCCCGTCAGCGTGTATGGGGTGTACCGATTCCAATCTTCTATTGCAAAGCATGTAACGAACCGATCATTAACGACACGACGATCAACCATGTTGCTGATCTGTTCCGCAAAGAAGGATCGAAAGTATGGTTCTCCCGTGAAGCAAATGAGCTCGTTCCAGAAGGGCTTTCTTGCACCAAATGCAATTGCAACGACTTCCGCAAAGAAACGGATATTATGGACGTTTGGTTCGACTCCGGTTCCAGCCACCAGGCTGTTTTGCGCGAAAGAGGCATTGCTTGGCCAGCTGACATGTATCTGGAAGGCTCTGACCAGTATCGTGGCTGGTTCAACTCTTCTCTCTCGACAGGGGTTGCCGTGTATGGCACAGCTCCTTACAAATCCGTCCTGAGCCACGGCTTTGCATTGGATGGGGAAGGACGCAAAATGTCCAAATCCCTTGGTAACGTCATCGTGCCACAACAAGTGATTGACAAGATGGGCGCAGATATCTTGCGTCTGTGGGTAGCTTCTGTTGATTATCAGGCTGATGTTCGCATTTCCGATGCGATTCTAAACCAGATCGCTGAGGTGTACCGCAAAATCCGCAATACGTTCCGCTTCCTGTTGGGTAACCTGGATGGATTTAATCCAGCAACAGACCGCGTAGCGTACGAAGAGCTGGGAGAGCTAGATCGTTATGTTCTGGCGAAAGCGGCAAAAGTCGCGAAGCGTACACGCAAAGCGTACGATGAATATCAATTCCATACCGTTTTCCATGCGGTTCACAACTTCTGCGTGATTGATTTGTCCGCGTTCTATCTGGATATTTGCAAGGATCGCCTGTATGTAGAAGCACCAGACAGTCTGAAACGACGTGCTGCACAGACAGTGATGTACGATTGCTTGCTCAGTCTGGTGAAGCTGGTTGCTCCACTCTTGCCGCATACAGCCGACGAGGTGTGGGCGTTTATTCCAGGCGTGGAAGAGAAGAGTGTGCAGTTGACAGATATGCCAGAAGGCGACGAACAACATCT
Source organism: Brevibacillus schisleri (assembly GCF_055685845.1). Classification (NCBI taxonomy): domain Bacteria; kingdom Bacillati; phylum Bacillota; class Bacilli; order Caryophanales; family Paenibacillaceae; genus Brevibacillus; species Brevibacillus schisleri. Next base: position 4,260,747 of record NZ_JBVNDM010000001.1, on the reverse strand, counting down.
CAGCTTTGCTGCAGAAGCAGAGAGCAAATGGGATGCGTTCCTAGCGATCCGTGACGAGGTTCTCAAAGCCATGGAAGAAGCGCGCCGCAACAAGGTGTTCGGTAACTCCGTTGATGCGAAGCTGGCTCTGTACCCACAAACGGAAGAAGTTGCGAAAACATTGGCAGCAATGGACGATCTCGCTGACCTGTTCATCGTGGCTCACGTGGATGTACACAGCGGGTCTGCTCCGGCAGAAGCAGTACAACTCGAAGGAATTGCTGCTGTGGTCTCTGCCGCAGACGGTGGAAAATGCGAGCGTTGCCGCGTAGTAAAACCTGATGTTGGCACTCGCGAGTCGCACGCGTCACTCTGCGTACGTTGTGCTGATATCGTCGAACAACATTACGCACATGTAACAGAATAAAAATTGGTTGATCAACCTGTCATTCCTTTTGGGGGTGGCAGGTTTTTTGCTGGTCATATTTCCTTCGGGACCAAGACATACTACCTGTTGAGGAAACCAAACAAAGGTGGTGTACAGCGTGGACCAAAAGATGGTGGCCAGCTTCCGGGAAAAGCTGCTGGAACAGAAAAAAGAACTGGAAGACCGCGTACAGGACCATTATGGCATGAGAGAACCGATGACAACCTCTTTGCAGGAGTTCTCCATGTACGATAATCATCCGGCAGATATCGGCAGCGAGATGTTTGAACGGGAAAAAGATTTGGCTCTAGACAGTCTCGATCGTGAGACGTTAAAAGAGATTGATCAAGCGCTACAGCGTATGGAGGAAGGCACCTACGGCCTGTGTACGGTCTGTGGAGAGCAAATACCTGTGGAGCGACTGGAAGCATTACCACAGTCACAAACGTGCAAGGAGCACGCACCAGCGCCAATAGTCAATGAGTCGCGTCCGATTGAGGAGGAGTTTTTGCAGCCACCATTCGGACGTACGTCTTTGGATGAAAAAGAAGGACAGAACGGATTCGACGGTGAGGATGCTTGGCAAATTGTCGAGTCATGGGGGACATCCAGCACGCCTTTTTCGTACCAGGGTCCCGACAAAACGGATTACGACGAAATGTATATCGAGAGCAATGAGCCGGATGGCTTTGTGGAAGCCGTAGAGGAGATCGGTTATACCGATATTCAGGGCTATCACGGTCCGGACAGTGTGCATTTTATGAGAAGTGGGACGTATGAGGAGTACATGAGAAAAGGAGAAGGAAAAGGAAACTTCCTCTCCTATGACGATTATGAGGGAGAGCAAGCAGAGCGAGAGGGCATGGATGACTATTCGTGATCAGGTAGCGATCGCAGACCTGCAAATTGAGCGCGTGGAAACGTATCCGCTTCTTCATCGTCTATCGCAAGCTTACGGTGATGCGAATGGGTATAAGCGTTATCGAACGAGTTATCTCATTCGGATTATCACACGGGCTGGAATAGATGGCTGGGGAGAAATTATTGATTGGCTGCCGACGCTCCACAAGGGCTTTTGTGAGCGCATCATTCCGTACTTGCTGGGGAAGCAGGTGGATGACAGAGTAGCTATTATCGATGTCATAGGAAAGTGGCATCAGCGATCGGCTTCAGGTGTTAGTATGGCCTTTACGGAAATTTTGGCGAAAGCGGCGGGGGTATCTGTGTGCCAACTGTGGGGAGGGCAGATTCATTCTGGTATCCCGGTATATGCCTCCCTCCAATCCTACCGTGAAACAGAAGACTGGATGCAACAGTCATGGAAGCAAGTCAGCAAGCAAGTCGACGATGGTTTCAAGATGGTGAAAGTAAAGATTGGCGGGCGCTCTGTTCAAGAGGATCAGACGCACATTGAAAAACTGATGAATATGCTTCCCGAAAAAGTTCAAGTAGCAGTAGATGCCAATCAGAGCTACGACTGTGCGACTGCAAGGAAGTGGGCAGGGCTTTTTTCCCGTTATGGCAATTGGCTTTGGCTAGAGGAGCCGATGCCTATGGAGCGTACAAACGAATATGTCAAGCTTCGTGCCTCATTATCCATTCCGCTTGCTGGCGGAGAAAACTTGATCCGTTGCACACAGTTTTTGCCCTTGTATAAGGAGGGGGCTATCGATATTGCACAGCCTGACCTGATGCATACGGGAGGCATTGACGATTATCGAACACATTTGCAAATAGCCCGTCAGTTTGGTTATCGCGTATCTCCGCATTCCTTTGATGGCTCGCTGGCACGATTGTATACGTTATTTGCACAAGCTTGCTTATTAGCATGGACCAAAATGGATAGCCATCCAATTGAGCCTGTCGAATGGGACGTGATGGAGAACCCCTTTACACAATTGTTTCCGCTGCGACCCATAAATGGCGAAGTGACGCTACCCAGTGGCGTGGGAATAGGCATTGAGCCTGACTGGGAGATTATTAACGCGTTGCGCTGGGACGGTAGCGCTTATGCGTAAGACAAGGAGTTTCGTATGGCACAAAATGCGAAAAACCTAATTGGGCTTGTCGGGGTTCCATTAGTTATGGTGCTGGGCAACTCGATGCTGATCCCTGTACTGCCTACAATGAAAACGGAAATGAAGCTCACTTCTTTACAGTCGAGCTTGTTGATCACCGCTTTTTCGATTGCAGCAGGTATGGTTATCCCTTTTGCCGGCTATTTGTCGGATCGATTTGGGAGAAAAATTGTCATTATCCTCTCCCTTGCCCTGTATGGTTTGGGTGGTTTGGTCGCAGGGCTTGCTGCGTTGTGGATCGATCAACCTTATATGGCCATCATGGGAGGGCGTGTCCTGCAGGGGATCGGTGCCGCCGGAACAGCCCCCATCGCGATGGCATTGGTAGGGGATCTGTTCGATGGCGCATCGGAGAGTAGGGCATTGGGGCTCTTGGAGACATCCAATGGGATGGGAAAAGTATTAAGTCCGATTTTTGGCTCTTTGCTAGCTCTCATTTCTTGGTACATGGTCTTTTTAGCTTTTCCGATTATTTGTGGGGTCGTCCTCCTGATGTTTTTATTTTTGACCAAGGAAAAGAAACAGGAAAAGAAGCCGCTCCCCGTCAAGCAGTACATGCATTCGATCGCGCAAGTGTTTAAGCAGCATGGAAAATGGCTTGTCCCCGCGTTTTTTATAGGGAGCATCTGCTTGTTCACGTTGTTTGGTGTACTGTTTTACCTCTCTGATTTATTGGAGGAAAAATACAAGATTGATGGTGTCATCAAAGGCTTCTTTTTGGCGATTCCCTTGCTCGTAATGAGTATAGCCGCATACGTGACAGGAATCATCATTAAAAAGAAGCTGAAGCTGATGCGTCTGTTTGTGATAATCGGCATGTTTTTGTTGGCTACGTCTTACATTCTGGCCAGCTTTGTCCAAGGGGCTTATATCCTGATTGGTATTTTGGTCATCGGCAGCGTGGGGACGGGGATGATTTTACCGTGCTTGAACTCCATGATTGTTGGGGCCGTACAAAAAACAGAGCGGGGCATGATTACTTCTTTGTATAGCGGTGTCCGTTTTATCGGTGTTGCGATTGGCCCGCCTATTTTTACCTGGTTGCTCGGAATTTCCCGAACGGTCATGTTTCTATCAATCGCAGGTTTATCGCTCGTTTTCGCAGTAGTTGCGATCTTTTTCTTGAAGCCCAAGCAGGTCGAGCAGCAAGGAAAGGGGACAAAAGACAGCGAGACGAAAGCGTGGCGGCAACTATCAGAGGTATTGGGAATTGAACCGGAAACGGTACATGAGGAACAACGTGAGAGAGCCATCGAAAGGTATGGTTTTGATCCAAATGAGCTCGTCAAGCGTGTGTTGTCGGGAAAGAAGGAAAAGGAAAAACAATAAACAGGCTGTCTCTGCCGGTCAGTCTCACCGAATACAATGTCGGAGAGCGGCAGGGACGAGCCTGTTTATGATGGCTAGGACTCAGCGAACGGATGACGCAAAGCTCGTTCGAGCGCGAGCGGATACACATCATCTTGTAGAATGCGACTAAACTCCTGATTGCCTTTTACATCCCGCGGGATATCCGCAAACACAATAGTGGCAAGCACATCGGAGCCACTTGGCTGGTTTGTATATTGCGCTACCTTGGCGATATAAATGTCTTTTCGCATCGAGTCGTCGATGGTGTACTGTCCAATGCGCTCAATCCCTTCCAGAATGGCGCCAGTTTCTTCATAGACCTCACGCACTGCCGCTGCCAGGCTGCTTTCACCCGGTTCTACTTTTCCCCCTGGTAGCTCCACACCCCGTTTACGATGGCGCGTAAATAACAGCTTACCTTGATAAAAAGCAAAGATCAGCACGTGACCGGCTTGGTGGTTACGATATTCTTCTGGGGAAAAGGTTAGCTTGACAGGTAAGCCGAAATCGTCGTTAAAAGCGTACATGCAATGCTCTCCTTCTACAGGCTCATTGATTTGGTGTTTTGGATTTGCAAGGAAAGATGTTTGACCGCCTTCATCGCTTGACCAACTGCTAGAGACAAACTCGCATAAGCGGCACCGTTGCTCACGTCTCCGATAGCGTATATCCATGGAGAATTGACTCGGTGATACGAATCGGTTTGCAAATACTCATCGCCAAACGTGTCCAAGCCTTTGAGACCAGCTGTGTTTCCATGAACGCCAATTCGTGGCAAAATCCAATCGACTACGATCGTCTCCGGATTACCTTCTCGACTAGAGGTGAGTGACAAAACAGTCCGTGCCTCTTCGTCCTGATAGTCGCTAACTTGTGTTTCCCACAGGACTTGAATGTTGGGGAGGCCTGTGATTTTCTTTTGCCACTCCGGCCGAGCTCGCCACTTATTGCTCCGAACCAACAGATAGACCTGTCGGGCATGCAAACTCAAATTCGCAGCACTCTCTAATGCACGATCTCCTCCGCCAATCACGGTGATATCTTGCCCGGCGATGGTGTGCGCTTGGGCAGTTGTAGAAAACCAAGGCGACAGGACGCTCGGACAACCAGCTAGGGCAGGGATTTCATTCCAATCAACGCCTGTAGCGATGAGTAAATAGTCGACACGATAAACGGATTTCGAAGTGGTCACCTGTTTCGTTTCCTGATCAATGGAAAGAATGGTCTCGTTGAATCGTATGTTTTGCTGCTGAATGAAAGGATGCTCGATCAGTACCTTTACAAGGGCAGCTCCCTGGTCATATACAAGGGGCGGAAAGTCGGTAATCTCGTTGTAAATGTGATGCAGTTGGCCGCCAAGTCTATCCGTTTTTTCGATAAGAAGACAAGAAAGACCTAATCGTTGGCACCATATTGCTGCGGACAACCCTGCGATGCCGCCACCCGCGATCAGCACCTGTATGTGTTCCACTCTCAAGTCCCTCCGATTCCCTTATTCATCTATCCGATTTTCCTCAGTTTTAGACTACCTGTTTCGATTCGCAAGTGCAAGAACTCAGAGGGAAAACCGCTCGAGTTGAATCGGCAGGATTCTACATTTTAACGGAAGATTGTGGTAAAATGAGACGAAAGTTTTCCAGAATATATTGAAAAATGAAAAGCCCAAAGCACTATGGACCCCGTGATACGAAAAGGAGTGAACCGAACGTGCAAGCCAAGAATGACAAGCCTCAAGCTCCTGCAAAACAGCCGCGTAAACGGATGAAGCGTGGCCAGCGAAGCAAGCGGATGTATCTGCTCTTGGCGGGTTGCTTATTCCTCTGTTTGTTGGTCGTAGGAGCAGGCCTCACCCTCAACAAGTTAGACAAGACCCTGGACGTCGTAACAGTAGACCCTTACAAGCTGCCGGATCAACCCGCTGTAGAGAAGCCGTACGAGCAAAAGAAATCAATCGCTTTTGTCATCGTCGGGGTGGATACGCGCAAAAACATCGGCATGTTGAACACAGATGTCCTTATCGTTGCAGTCGCCAATCCGGTTACGCAAAAGCTGAGCATGGTTTCGTTGCCACGTGATACCCGCGTTCAAATCCCAGGCTATCCCGGCTATCACAAGGTCAATGAAGTATTTGCATTAGGGGAAAATATCAGGAAAGATGCGGAAATCAAAGGGAAGCCTGTCACAGAAAATGGCATGACGATGCTCAAAAAAACGTTGAATCACATGCTGGGGATCTCGGTTGAGCATTATGTACAGCTTGATTTCGAAGGCTTCACAGCGGTCATTGACAAGCTAGGCGGTATTACAGTTGACGTAGATCGCGATCTCGTATACGAATTGCCGAAGCAAGGGGTATACCGCAATTTGAAAAAAGGGAAGCAAGTATTGAACGGCGAACAGGCACTCGGCTTCGTCCGTCATCGCATCGACAGACGTGGAGACGCTTACAACTCCAGCGACTTCGATCGCAACCGCAGACAGCAACAGGTGATTCGTGCCGTGGCAGAAAAGAGCATGTCGATGGATGGATTATCGAGTTTGACAGTTGTACTGGATACCGTTGGTCAACATATCAAAACCGATCTCTCGAAAGACCAAATAAAAGGATTGGCACTCGATTTTGCCAGCTTTTCGTCAAGCAACATGGTTACTTTGAATAATGGGGCGATCTGGAGTTCTCCTTATTCCTTGTGGCCGAGGGAGAATATGCAAGCGGTTCGAACTGCTCTGCAAACAGAAGTGGGTGTAGCCGGACCGGGCGAACAGCTCAGTGATGCAGCTGTAGCAGAAGTAGCAAAAGTCGAAATGAAAGCGGAGAAGAGAACGCCAGCTCCAAATTCTAAGTCTAAAACAGGGACAAAAGAACAGCCAAAAACATCAAAACCAGCGACAACACCAAAACCTAATCCAGAACCGACACAGGAGCCTGCAACACCGCCGACTGTTCCAGATGGCAATGGCGAACTTAATCCTGCGCCGACGGATAGTAATATGCCACCACCAGATATTTTGGCCCCGCCTGCACCGGCGACAGATAGTGCTGACATCGGGTAAACTGGATGATCTTGAGCACACCCCCCAGGCAAAAGCACATATTCTATCGTACATAGACTGTCTTGCCTCTGCTGGGAAGGGGAGTGTGTACGTGATGAAAAATCTGCAAGAGACCATGAAGCAGTTGCAAAAAGCATCCGAAAGTTTGTCCAAGCTCGGTTTTAACCCAGAGCATCCGTGGAAAGCATTGAGCCAGATGGGGCAGGTGCTGGATACAAACTTTTGGGAGAATATCGCGACGCTTAATAAACAAGCTGCACAAAAAACGGCCGCTGACGCCGCACCAACTGTACCACCCGTGAAAAAGAGAAAAAAAAAGACGAAGGAAAAACCGATGCGATTCTTGCAGGCTGACGATTCGCATTTTTCCCCAGTCTCGGATATCTTCCAATTAGAGCAAATGGTCATTGTTTCCTGTGAACTGCCGGGCTTCGATCGCGATAGTCTGGAGATTACTCTCTCCGAGCAACGGTGGTTGGAGGTCAAGGGGATCATCAAGGGGAATGAGCACCAGGGGCTTCGTACACAAGGGGAAAGAAGCTACGGCCCCTTTTATCGAAAGCTGGCTCTTCCGGTTTCCGTCAGTTCAAAAGGGATGAGGGCCCAATATCAGGACGGATTGTTAGAAATCTATTTGATGCGTGGTAGGGCTGCGAATGAAGGAAAAACAACATTTAAGGCGAGCTTGTAAAAGCAGGTGTAGTCGAAACATCAAAAAAGAACCTGGATATTTCCGCCAGGTTCTTTTTATTGCACATAAACAGACGCGATGATATAATCAGATCACGACTAACATTTGTTATGAAGTCATAAATATTGCATCTTACATTATAATAGTATCATGCTGCTGAACTCTTGTCAAATGTTTTTTCTCATTTGAATGGTTAGGGGAGATATTGAATGAGTTCTTTGGTTCTCGGTTTTCAGGAAATAAAAAAGACGCAGCTTTTGCTCGTTGGCGGAAAAGGGTTACATTTAGGGGAATTATCAAAAATTCAAGGAATACAAGTACCAGAGGGATTTTGCGTGACAACAGTGGGATATCAAAAGATGGTCGAATCAAACGACATGTATCATGCCTTGTTGGATCAACTAACCATGTTAAAAGTACAAGACCGAGAAGAAGTTGGAGAAATCAGCAGGAAGATTCGAGAAAGTATTATGGAAGCAGAGATTCCTTCCGATGTTGTGAAAGCCGTTACTCACTATCTCTCCCAATTTGGAGAGGAGCATGCTTATGCAGTGCGTTCTAGTGCGACAGCTGAAGATTTACCACATGCCTCTTTTGCCGGTCAACAAGACACCTATTTAAATATTATTGGCAAAGAAGCAATCTTGCGGCACATCAGCAAATGCTGGGCTTCTCTCTTTACGGATCGCGCGGTCATCTACCGTATGCAAAATGGATTTGACCACAGTCACGTTTATTTATCCGTTATCGTTCAAAAGATGGTTTTCCCACAGGCTTCCGGGATTTTATTTACCGCTGATCCCATTACATCCAACCGGAAGTTGCTATCCATCGATGCCAGTTTTGGACTTGGTGAGGCACTGGTCTCTGGCCTGGTTTCTGCTGATTGTTATAAAGTGCGGGAAGCAGAAATCGTCGATAAGCGGATAGCAACCAAAAAATTGGCTATCTATGGACGAAAAGAAGGCGGAACAGAGACACGGCAGATCGATCCTGTTCAGCAAAAGACGCAAACACTAGCAGATGAACAAATTTTACAACTGGCACGCATTGGAAGACAGATCGAAGCCTATTTTGGGTCCCCGCAAGATATTGAATGGTGTTTGGTTAATGACACCTTTTATATTGTCCAGAGTCGGCCGATCACGACTTTATACCCGATTCCTGAAGCGAATGATCAAGAAAATCACGTCTATGTATCTGTTGGCCATCAACAAATGATGACCGACCCCATGAAGCCATTGGGACTGTCTTTTTTCCTGTTAACGACTCCTGCACCGATGAGCAAAGCAGGTGGAAGATTGTTTGTTGATGTTACAAAAATGTTGGCTTCACCTGACAGCAGACAAACCATATTAGATACCCTGGGACAATCCGATCCGCTTATCAAAGATGCACTTATGACCATCATGGAGCGTGGCGATTTTATACAATCGTTCAAAATAGAACAGAATCCCGATAAAAGCAATAAAGGCATGTCGTTTTGGGGTTTTCAAGAACAATTCGAAAACGATCCGACAATTGTTTCTGATTTGATTAAGCGTACGCAAAGATCGATCGAAGAGGTAAGGCATAACATCCAAACGAAATCAGGACCGGACTTATTTGATTTTATTCGGGAAGACATCCAGCAATTAAGGAAGATTTTATTTGATCCACAAAACATAGGTGTGATTACGGCTGCGATGAACGCTTCAAAATGGATCAATGAAAAAATAAACGAGTGGTTGGGGGAAAAAAACGTAGCCGACACGCTTTCTCAATCTGTGCCAAACAATATTACTTCGGAAATGGGTCTGGCACTCATGGAGGTTGCAGATGTCATTCGTCCTTATCCGGAAGTCATTGATTTTTTACAGCAGGTAAAAGACGATAACTTTTTACATGAACTGGTTCAGTTCGAAGGTGGACAGGAGACGCAAGACGCAATCTATGCTTATCTCACGAAATACGGGATGCGATGTTCGGGAGAAATCGATATAACGAGAACGCGTTGGAGTGAAAAACCAATGACGCTTGTCCCCATGATTCTAGGTAACATCAAAAACTTTGAGCCGAATGCTGGCAAGCGGAAATTCGAACAAGGGCGACAGGAGGCTTTGGAAAAAGAACAAGAGCTATTAGCGCGATTGAAGCAATTACCGGATGGTGAACAAAAAGCAAAAGAAACCAAACAAATGATCGACCTCATTCGCAATTTTAGCGGATACCGGGAATATCCAAAATACGGCCTGATAAATCGCTACTTCGTTTATAAGCAGGCTTTACTGAAAGAAGCCGAACAACTCGTACAAGCAAAGGTCATTCATGAAAAAGAAGATGTATTCTATCTCACTTTTGAAGAATTTCAAGAGGCTGTACGGACAAACAAATTGGATGCTCAGATCATCAGCAAACGAAAAGACGCGTACAGGTTTTTTGAAAAACTGACTCCCCCACGTGTAATTACGTCTGATGGTGAAATTATTGCTGGTGAGTACAAGCGAGAAAATCTGCCAGCGAATGCGCTTGTAGGTATACCTGTTTCAACCGGAGTCATAGAGGGGCGAGCACGCGTCATCTTAAACATGGAAGATGCTGATTTAGAAGATGGCGATATATTAGTCACCGCCTTTACCGATCCTGGCTGGACACCGTTGTTTGTATCGATAAAAGGTCTAGTCACCGAAGTCGGTGGACTGATGACCCATGGAGCAGTTATCGCGCGTGAATATGGCTTACCAGCCGTTGTCGGCGTGGAAAAGGCTACTACCCTGATAAAAGACGGACAACGAATTCGCGTGGATGGAACAGAAGGGTATATTGAAATATTGTAGTCAGGGGGCCTCGTGCCTCCTTTCTCATTTCGTTTTTAGCCAAAATAAAAACAGTGTCAATGAAAAAACATTAACACTGCTAGGATTAGATGTTCCCAAACAATGGCTGATCGACGAGATTGGAGTCCAAAGTATTGGTTGCGTTGACGCCATTGAGCGTATTTACGACGTTACCTGTATTGCCGCCTCCTGAACCGGAGAATGTCTTGGCGGCTGTTTTTGGCGATATGTTGAGGGTGTCTCCGAAGTTAACGGTACCTGAATTGTTATTGATATTGACAGCTCCAATGACAGAAGGCAAAGGCTATCTCCTCCCCCCAGTATGTGGTTCTTCACGGAACAGGTGGCGAATGTTTACCACACGTGTTTCTAACGAAATAGACTCGTTTGAACCGATGTGGACAACAGAGGCAGCAGCTAAGAAAGGGACCCGCACATTGCGAACGAAAATGTAAGGACAGTCATGAAACGTATCGATGAAAATCGGTTCAGTCAGGCTGGGTGCGACTAAAGGAATGGAGAAGGCAGAGTAATCCTCGAACATAAATTCGTTTTCGTAAAAGATGGCCTTTTCACGCTGGACCGCCAAAATATTGGAAATAGCATCAAGGCACTGGGAATCACCTATTTGCAGAACCGATGAGGCATCTACTGAGAGGACATCTACTTTGTGGATATGACTGGTTCTCCGACACATGGTGACCAACGTCCTTACGGAGCAGGAATTGCCGTATCAACGGGAATAGTGGCACCTACAATCATTTTTTCAGGCGGCGTTTCATAAATCGATCGGAGGTTTACCGTCTGGGTGTCCCCGATAAATAAAGACGCGGCAGAGGAGAGAGCTTCAATGGTGACTCGCTTCACGCAAATGGCTTCGTTAATCACCTGATACATGATCAAGGTTCGTTCACCTCACGCGGCAAATTTTTTACAAACGTTTCGCATGTTTTATCAATATCGCGTTTCACTTTTTGAACGATCGTTTGCACGAAAATGTCGTGCTGCTCCGGTTCCAGTTCATCAGTAGGAAGATCGTTTAGGTAATGCTTGATGCGTTGGTCAATCTGCTTTTTAATATCATCTAAAATAAACGCTCGATAATTTTGGTCAAGTGGGTAATTGCACTCCGTTTCAATTTTTTCTAAAACGAGGTAGGCATCGCCCTCCAAATATTGATAAATCTCATTTTGTACACGGTCAAAAAGAGGAGCGCTGGTTTGGTGAGGATCAGGGATGTCCATTGACTGATTGATGGAGAAATCACCGATCCCAGAATCATTTCCTTTTGGATTTAATCCGATATTGAGAGTCCCTTCGAGACGTTCAACCTTGAGCAAGTCGAATTTGTATTCATTTCTAATGACGGAAGGGATCTGCCTTTCCTTGAGGTCATTGACATCTTGTTGCAGTTGTTCAAGCATCTGCCTCATATGTTCGATCTTTTTGTTTTGCGATTGTATATAGTCATGTAACTGTTGAATATATTGCATCATTTCGTGTTCCATGTACATGACGACCATCCTTCTTCAGCCAGCATAAAGCGTATTTAACGACGCCGTAAGGTCATACGCGGGGTAATGCGTGACGGCGCTACCAACGGGACAAGTGGAACGAACTCCTCCGAAACAGCTTCTGGAAGAGGACCCGCTGGTGGTGCTGGTTCTGAGAATCCCCCCGTATTGTAAAGCTTGGATAATGGCTTGATAATACCTGCACTTCCGATCTGGCACACAGAGGAGTTGGTAATGCCATCGATCTTAAGTGAGTTGATTATGATATGCTGCGTGACAAAAAAGTTCATGCGAAATCTCGTCCCTTTGCCCGGAAATCATTCGTTTCTTCTACAAAAAGAGGAATGTCATTATCCGATTGATCATTGACGTAGACGACGCTACGTGGAATTTTGAAGGACAAATTCGTACCGGAATTAAATGATCCTCCACCCGCGAAGGTTTTGGTGTAGCTGGTAGGTGCGATTTTACGGACGTCTCCGACATTGAAAACGCCGCTCACGTTGTTTACATTGATGACTCCAACGAATGCTGGCATGTTCGGCACATCCTTTTGGGAGAGATCCTCTCTGTATTGTATGTCGTAGGCCATTGGGTGTTCATACCTGTTTTTGCGACCGAACCAGTGCGAGCAGCATACGCTGTATGCATAGGCGAGTTTTAGGAAAAGGAGAAAAAGTTCCATGAATATGAAGGTGACGAATAAAAAAATAGACGTCGGTGATTTCAGCTTTGGTGGGGTTTCTCAGTCGTCGATTGTGCTGATTGGGGACACCGATGTCCTGTCCTGCTACACTATTTTTGATACGCCGCTACACGCCGTAATTTATTCCCCCCAGGTTCCTATCCGGCCGTTAGACCTTGGTTTGCGAAGAGGGTAGCGGTGGTTTTTACGTATTCGGGTATTTGGCCTGATAGTGGCTGAGAGCCAGCAACGGCCAAATCCAACGATAGCTGTGATAAGCAAAGTAAGTGCCGCCAGGGCGTCCCCCGCCAGTCGGGTAGCGAGTCGTCCAGTCATTTGCTTGATTGTGAGTGAGCAAATAGCGAATTCCTCGTTGCAGCTCTGCCGTTGGCTTGGATGACACGGCTATCAGTGCATCGATTGCCCATGCTGTCTGCGAGGGAGTGCTTGCTCCGAGGGGGACGTACGTTTTCTTTAAGTCACTTTGGCAAGATTCCCCCCAGCCGCCGTCGGGATTTTGGTTGGCAACCAGCCACGCCACCGCTTTTTGGATAGCGGGTTCAGTAGGGGAGAAGCCAACCGCCATTAGCCCGGTAATGGCAGCCCAAGTGCCGTATAGGTAAGCAATTCCCCAACGTCCATACCAGGAGCCGTCTGACTCTTGATGCTTGAGAAGCCAGCGGACTCCTTTTTCTACATGCGGGTCAGTCAATGTTCGTCCGGCATCGTTTCCGAGGAATTCCAAAGTCCTCCCTGTCAAATCGGCAGAGGACGGATCTGTACTGACGGTATCTGCTCCTTCGATGGGCAGGTGGCGAATGAAATCAGCATCTGTATTTCGTTCAAAAGCAGGCCAGCCTCCATCGTCGTTTTGCATGGATAATAGCCATTCGAGACCGCGTTTCCAAGCAGCAGCTGCTGTCATATCCGTACGGGCTAGCAGGCGTAGAGAGCGAAGAGCAGCTGTCGTATCATCAATATCCGGGTTCATGGTGTTGTGGTCAGAAAAGCCCCAACCGCCAGGCTTTGCTTTTGGATTGCGAATTTTCCAGTCACCGTACGTATGCTGCTGTTTTCGGAGAAGGTAGCGGTTTGCTTTTTGAATCGCGGGATGGGTGGTAGAGAGTCCGCTTTTTTGCAGAGAAGTAGTCAAGAGCGCCGTGTCCCAGACGGCTGAAGTAGCTAGCTGCAAGTGTGCACCGTTTTCATAATCATAGACACTATTGGTAAGCCCTTGCATCGCTTTTTGGATCAGTGGGTCTTTCGGAGAAAACCCCCGTGCGAGCAGCGCAAATATCATGAAAAAGGTAGATGTCGAATAATTGTACAGCGTACCGTCCGGCTCGATTCGCGCCAGGATGTATTGTTCCAGGCGACGTAGAGCGAGCTTGTGTAGTTGTCCGGGTAAAAGGGGGAGCTGCTGCAAGGAATCGTGGATGGTGGCGAGGAACGATTGCCCCTCTTTGAGGAAATTCTCCAGGAATCGGTGCGGATATAGACCGCGAGAGATCGGTGTATCTGCGTATAGATCGGACAAGTCTGGTGCATTGTCAGGCTTTTTTACATAATTGCGATCAGCCACAATCATCATGGGGGCAAGATGGACACGTGCGTACCCGACAAAATCATAAAAGCTGACAGGGAAGCTCGGAGGCAAGAGAGCAATCTCGACGGGAACGAGAAAATGCGAGGGCCACTGGTATTGGCCTGTCAAGGCTGTAGCAAATTTGGTCAGCATGTTCGCTTGTGTCAGCCCACCCTTTTCCAAAATAAACGAGCGAGCCAGAGCCATTCTCGGTTCGTTCTTCGTAAATTTGCCTGATAACAGCAGAGCGTAATACGAATCAATCGTCGTAGACAGATGGCCTTCATGCTCGTCGGGATACAGCTTCCATGCCCCATTATCCTGTTGAAGAGACGTGATGTGAGTCGTGAGCTTCTCCATCAAACGTTCATCATGAATACCCAGCGTACGCAATAGGATGATCATGTGAGAATCTGTCATCGGTGAGCTTTCCAGACAAAAGCGCCATGTGCCATCCTCTTTTTGGCGCTGTAACAAAAAGGTTTGAATGCGGTTGATTTCTTGCTGGACTTCACGCAACTCATTCACCTCCCGATAAAATACGGCGTCTGAGGAAGAGAGGGGGAAGGGCATCCATGGGTTTGTCGTGGCACCAATACGCATCACGTCTGCCGCTTGCCATGAATCTGGGGAAAGTCCGTACGGCGACAGCATCACTGCCAGCACAGGATCAAAAAACGGTAGAGCAGATCAAACAGGAGACACACGCCCACAACCTTGACAACATAGACAGAACGCGCGCCTATTTGTCGTTTTATCAAAAGCATTCACAGATTCACTGGGCGCTATTGGCACATCTCGTATCGCGCAATGCGGGATGGAGTATGACTGATTTGCGGGGAGAATTATTGCCTCGTTTGCTTCGAACAAAAGAGCAGCAGGATTATTTTTCGTTTTTGGAGCGGGGAAACTGGTTGATTTTTCACGATGCGTACCCTCAATTGTTACTGTATGAAGAGAGTGTCAGGCGACAGACCAATCTTTTTTATTTACTGCCCCATCTGGGCGTCTCTACGTTCATGCAGGCGATCTGGAATCACTTTTGGAAGACCACAGATAAAGAGCTGCTCGCCATTGCTTTGATCATCAATGAACAAAACTATTTGGAAGAGCAGCTCATGAAAGACTCAGGCTATCAAAATTCAGTCGTCCGCACCATCCCGTTTGCTCTCCAGGAACTTTTGCAACTGAATTTGATCTTGTTTCCCCATCGGAAAATGGTCGATGAGCAGGGAAGCATCTTGCAGCTCGTGGGGGAGCGAGTGTTTCATTTTGCCTCCTTACCAGAGAGAATCCGCTTGGGAAAAAGGCTGTACAGTTTGCTGTTCGGTGGTGCGAATAGGCAGGAGGCAGCGTACGCTTGGGCATTGCAACAGCCACACACAGGTTCGCGAAAAGATTATTGGCCGCATCTTTTTCACGATGTGAATGATACAGCTCCTGGCAAGTCTTATCAGGTAAAACTAATGAACTGTCAGCTGCGCCAAGGGGCAAAGCGGCTGTTTTCCCCAACGCTGCGTCAAGTTTGGAGACCTATCCACCATGAACCGCCAAAGGCGTTAGATTGGTACAAAAACAAGAGCGATGTATGGCGTGTGCTGACACGAATGGAGGAGACAGCATTTGCAGCAGAGATGAATGAGGCGCATTGCCAGGCGTTGGCAAAAATCGAGTGGGCTGTCGCAGCCAAGACGAGATTACTTGGCTAACTTGTAGTAAAATAGAGAGGAATCCAGAACGTTAGACTGAATCTCGACAGGCTTGAGAGTTTTAGAAGGAGCGATAACCATTTGAAGATATTAATTATTGCGGAGAAACCTGATATGGGACGAAATATTGCCGCCGCAATAGATCCTAAAGCAAAAAATCACCGCACCTATTTAGAAGGTGAAAAATACATGATTACATGGGCAATCGGGCACTTAATTGAACTGGCAGAGCCGGAGGCGTATGACCAAAAATATAAAAAGTGGAACATCAATGATCTTCCTATCATTCCCGAGCCATTTAAGCTAGTGCCCAATCGGAAAACAATCGATCAGCTAAAAATAATCGGGCAGTTGGCCAAACGAAGCAATCTGCTGGTTAATGCATGCGATGCCGGGCGGGAAGGTCAACACATTTTTTCCCTCATTCAGCGACATCTAAAATTGACGCAACCCGTTAAAAGACTGTGGATCTCGGACTTGACCCCTGAAACGATCAGGAAAGGATTCGCAGAGATGAAGGATGCCGCAGCCTATGAGAACTTAACGAGGGCAGCAAAAGCTCGTAGTGAGGCTGATTGGCTAATCGGGATGAATGGCTCACGTGCATTTACGACCAAACATAACGTGCTCCTTTCTGTCGGACGAGTACAGACGCCTGTCCTTGCGCTCATTTACGATCGACAGAAGCAGATTGAGGCCTTCTCATCGGTTACATTTTTTCAAGTAGAAGGGCATTTTTCGCAGGGGGAGAGGACGTACAAGGGTCTTTGGCAAGGTGATCGCTTAACCGATCCATCGAAAGCAGAAATGTTGGCTCGTAAAGTGAAAGGAAAACAAGGGCGGATCGCCTCCTACGAAGTAAAGGATACCAAGGAGTATCCATTCAAGCTGTATGACCTCACATTGCTGCAACGTGAGGCCAATGGCAAGTACGGTTTTTCCGCCAAGAAAACCTTGGATATAGCACAGGCTCTCTATGAAAAACACAAGGTGATTTCTTATCCGAGAACGAATTCCAACTATGTGACAGAGCAAAATATTCCCGAAATGCACAACACCCTGTCGTCCTTACAAGGCACTGGATATGACGCTCTGGTAAAGGGTGCAAACCGTAGTTTGGTTCATAAAGGCAACAAATTTATATGTAATCCGGCAAAGGTGGACGACCACCATGCTATCCTGCCGACCAATCGTAAGGCTTCAGGGCTTACACCAGACGAGCAGAAGTTATATGATTTGATCGTTCGCCGCTTTCTGTCGCAGTTTTATCCGCCAGCAGAATATAAGATGCATACGGTTATAACCGATGTGGAAAATGAGTTTTTCAGAACGTCGGTGAAAGAACAGAAAAGCCTCGGTTGGAAGATTATTTATGCCGACCAGCAGAAGGAAAAGCCCAAGAATGGAAAAGGTACGGCCAAAGAAGAAGAGGATAAAGAAGAGATTGAAGTAAACGAGCCTTTTATCATTCAATCCGATGCCAGCGTAGTATGCTCGGATGCGATGGTAAAGGAAAAAGAAACACAACCGCCGAAGCATTTTACGGAAGGAACGCTTCTAAAGGCAATGGAAAGCGCAGGCAAGCAAATTGAGGACGAGGAACTGCGTGATGCGATGAAGGAATCTGGTCTGGGAACCCCGGCAACTCGTGCCGCCACCATCGAACGGCTGAAAAAGGTCGGATACGTTGAGATGCAGGGGAAAAAGGTTCAACTTACGCTAAAAGGCCGTACCGTTATCGAATTGATTAGGGGAGCAGGGATCGAACTTTTAACCTCTCCTGAAATGACAGGGCATTGGGAGCGCCGCTTAAATGAGATCTCCCGAGGAACCGCCGCCGACGGGCAATTTATGGAGAATGTGAAGAAATTCGCTACGATGATCGTAGAAAAAGTTCGCGTACAATCTCGTGCTGAGAAGACCTTGTTTGAGAGTGAGAGTACCACGCAGAAAGGATCTTCGAAAACAAGAGGACGAGCTAGCGGGCGAAGTACAGGCAAATCAGGTGGCAGGTCTGCCACAACAAAGGCTTCAACTCGAAGCGCAGCAAAGACCGCTACTACAACTTCGAGTATCATCACCAAATGTCCACGACCGGGTTGCGGAGGCTCCATTTTCATGGGACGCAAAGGTTACGGATGTTCGAATTACAACGTGGGCTGTAAATTCGTTATATGGAAAGAGAATTACGGGCGTATGCTGACGGATACACAGATTAAAGCCCTCATTGAAAAAGGCAAAACGGGTAAAATGAAGCTTGAGCGTCAGGATGGAACACCATTTCAAGCAAAACTTATTTTGAAAAGTGTAGAATCGGGCGAGCTTACTTTCGAGTAGGTATGTAAGCCAATAAAAAAATAAATTGTTGAAACTTACTTGCGTAACTATCGTAAATACATGTATAACGGGGACGGCTAATTCAGGCCGAACTACCTAGCACGTACTTTAAGGAGGAATAATCCATGTCCATTTTTAAAAGACTGCGTGATTTGACCATGTCCAATTTGTACGCTTTGATTGAGAAAGCAGAAGATCCAATCAAAATGACAGACCAGTATTTGCGTGATATGCAAGAAGACTTGAGTGAAGCAGAGAAAGCGGTTGCCGCTCAAATTGCTTTGGAAAAGAAATTCAAGGTGCTGTATGAAGAACAGGAAGCCTTGGTGAAAAAGCGTGATGAGCAAGCTCACATTGCAGCACAAGCACAGAACATTGATCTGGCTCGACGGGCTCTGGAAGAAAAGAAAGCTGCCGAGCAAAAAATGAACGAATACAAGGACAGCTACGAGAAAAACAAGCTGGCAGCCGATGGATTGCGCGAGAAGCTGGCTGAGATGAAAAAACAGATTACCGAACTGAAAAACAAGCGCGAGACATTGGTTGCCCGCGTCAATGCAGCCAAAGCGCAAAAGACGATTAATCAGGCGATGGGTAGCTTCGACACGAACTCGGCTATGTCTGGCTTGAAACGCATGGAAGAAAAAGCACTGCAAATGGAAGCAGAAGCAGAAGCCAGCGGCGAGATTTACAAAAAGCAGAGCTCTTTAGATGATGAAATTGCGAAGCTGAATAAGGATCAAGCCGTTGAGGACGAACTGGCTGCTCTGATGAAAAAATATGAGGGGTAAACCGCTTCAAGCGGTTTCCCTTTTTTTCAGACCTTATACACTTTGATGAAAGTGGAGTGATTCGCTTTGACGTGGACAGAAATACTAGGGATGCTGGTTTGGACAGGAGCCGGCGGCATTTTGCTTTTTGTTTTGATGTGGATCGATTCGTTGTTTACGAAATACAAGGACATCACGGAAATCAAAAATGGAAACATCGCGGTCACGACGCGTTTTGTTATGAAGCTGTTTGCGCAAGGATACATCTTATCGCAATCTATCATTACCTCCAACTCATTGTGGACAGCTCTGCTCTTTTCTGTGGTCTCCTTTATTATTTTATTCCTTTTGGAAAGAATCGTGGAATGGCTGTTAAAGCAAGTAACTGGACTGGATCTGGAAAAAGGGACGCAGGAAGGAAAGGTGGCACATGCCATGATGGCTGGTTCATTCCATCTCGTGGGTGCCTTGATTTTGGCTGCATGTCTGTAAGACATGAAAGGGAAGGGAGTACAGCATGAGTTTGATGAAGCGAATCCAAAACATTTTTGCCAAGCATGAGCCTCCTGCACCGGAGAAGAGCATCCTGACGGTGGGACCAGGTGATGTGGTCGATGTATCGCTCGTTACGTATCAAGTAATCGGGAAGGCGAGCAATGCGAGTCGCAAAGCCACGATGCTTACCTTGCAGGATGGAACGACCATTCGCTACCTGTATATCGAAGAACGGGAAAAGATCGTCTATCAGCTGTATAGCGTCATTGATGGACGACTGGATTCAATAGACGAGGTACCGACCACAATCGAGATGGATGATGTCACCTACCATTTGGAGGAGCAATATAATGGCGCCGTCCAGACTGTGGGAAAAGCGCCGTTTCACACATCAGGGGAGCAGTACATTTGGCAATTCCAATCGGATCAACGTCAATTGCTGCGGATCGAGTGGCAGGATGGCCGTTTCATGCTCTATGAGGGAGAAAGTGTTCTGCCAGCGGACGTGCAGGTATTGCGCGGCACATAGAGAGGAGGGACAAGTACATGCCAAATCCATGGATGAAATCAATCAAGCTCCTACTGATTCCGGCGTTGTTCCTCCTTACGCTAGCGGGTTGTGGCAGCCCTGGGGTTGGCGAGACATATCCGCTTGAGTCTGTCTCTACGAAGGACAATGGACAGTCGTCACGCATCTACCGTGCGGAAAACAAGACTGTACCGGAAGTAGCCTCCGAGCTGGCGGAGCAGAATTCGCCAGATGAAATCTCCAAAGAAGATCCGCAGCATATGTTCCTCATTTATCCGGACGAGATCTACCATTTGCAGCAAGACGCTGCCAAGCCGACGGATACGTTGATCGAGGTCGACAGCAAAGAGTACGTCCGGCAAAATTACGATTCTTCGTTTTTGCAGGGATATATTGTAGCCAGTGTACTGGATAATTTGTTCGACGGACTTAAGAAAAGTACAAAGGGCAGCTATCGCGGCTACTCTAGCAAGGACATATACAAGCCTTCCGGTACGTATCGGGTGCCTACAATCGAGGACAAGAAAGTAGCGCCGCCGATTACTAAAGAGGGTACGGGAAGTATTTTCAAACGGGGTAATGCGAAGAACGCGGATGGTACGGTAGGTTCTGACGGCAGCATTTTCAAGAAGAAGGCGGATTCATCTTCTAGCGGTAGTTCAGGCGAAATTACTCGTTCTTCCAGCAGTCAATCGTCGAATTCAAGTGACTCTTACTCATCCAAACGTTCGAGCTTTTCTCCGCCGAAAAGTAAGTCGCCCCCAAGAACGAAGGTTGGGGGTTCTGGGCGGATTACAAAACGCCGATAACTGTAAAAACAAGAGAGAAACGAACACCCCCAAACGATTTTGATAGCTCGTTTGGGGGTGTTTTTGTTTTGCTGATTAACGCTGATTGGTCTCTACCGTATACACAATATCTTCATTTTGATATTTGTACACATACAAGAAGTAACGGCCTGGCTTTACTTGATAATGGGCACTTTGCAGATTTCCCTCCCGCTCTTGCGGGTACGTTACAGGCTGATCCAGATTTCCTTCATGGAATAGCATCCAAGTCACACCTTGTCCCTCTTGAGGATTTAAAGAAATACGTATTTCTTCTGGTTTATCTACTTGGAAGGCAAAGATATCTTGCCAATCGTTTCCTTTCATATCCCCTGAAACAGTCGTGCCAATCTTTAATGGACCATTCGCTTGTTCGGTAGAATCATTGCTCTCGTTTTCTTGATAGAGCTGCTCTTGTGGGCGATCTTCCCTCGTAACCAATAAGCGAAACGGTTGGTTCTCTTGTTCTGTACGATACGTATAAGCAGTCACATAGTAAGTCCCTGGTTTCGCATCGAATGATCCGATCAGTTTGTTGCCTTCACGCTTGGTGGGATAGGAGATATAGTTCTCTCTATCGGATTCGTGGAATACAAGCCATGCCACGCCATCTCCTTGCTTCGTTTCCATCTCTACTTGAAGCTGTTGGGCTGATTTCACATCGAGACGGAACTCCTGACTCGGTTTTTGTGGATGAATGATACCCGTGATCGGCTTACCTAATGGAAGGGAAGACTCTTCAGGATGTGGATTTGGGTTTGGGTTTGGCTGTTCCGTTTCGGAGCCATCTTCTTGAGCCAGCTTCCCGTGGAACACGACATCATAGGCAAAGCGTCCATCTTTTGTTGTACGATAATTGGTGAAGTAGCTCGTAACCGTGTCATAGCCATTCCAGGAAAGATCCGATAACTCCTTGAGGAACCCATCTGTGAGGCGGTTCATTTCTTGCCAATCCTGATATTCCCCTTGGGAAGCTCCACCTGTATAGACCCCACGCAACGTGAAGCTGCGGAAATCTCCAGAGTCTTTTTCATCTGTTTTCACATCGACCAGAGAAGCAACCTTTGCGATTTGGCGATAAACCTCTTCTTTGTTCGTCACGTCTACTTTTTGTAGGTAATCATCTGAAACGAGAGGAACATCCAATTCTTCATACTGGTCGATCAAATCTTCTACTGTTTCTTGATAGCCGCGTTCAAGAGCGCGGTCACGGCTGAATTCTTCGATTAAGTCATCATAAGCAGATACATCATTGGAACGGATCGTATCATTGATTTTATCCAGACGAGCAAAATCATTCTTGAATAGATGGTACTGAAGCGCGAAGGAGTAGTCATAGAATGCAAGGGTTCCGTATTTGGCATGCATCATATCGGCCGCAGTGTAATCGAGATAAGGCGCTGCATTTCGAATATTGCCTACAACTGACTGGCGAGGCTTGATTCCTTCTGTTCGGGTAGAACCTGCGAAAAACTCAGCTCCGCCTTCTTCATACCAAGGCAAGCGACTGTTTTCATATATCTTTCCTTGTCCCCACATGCCCGGCACTTCATATCTGCCTTGCAAATAGTGGACGAATTCATGACGGAACAGCTCCTCCAGACTATAGATGCTTTGTTCTTTTGTCCGATCGTAGGTGAAGAAAGTGCCAGTACCCTCGATGTAGATACCACCATTATCGGTGTCGTATCCGTACAAGAAGCGATTCATTTTATATTCATCAGGCGTATTGTAGATGACAATGGTCAGTACATCATCCGGATTGCCGCTCTCCAGCTCCTTGTCATTACCGATGACACGATGAAATTGTGCCTTCACTTCCTTGGATGCCCAATACAAACGCTCAACCTGTTCTTCTGTGAGCTTATCTCCCGTTTTGAACACAACCGCTCCGTTATCAAAGGTGAATTGCTGCGGAAGATAATGCTTTTTGCCTTCCTTTACCATTTCCTCGAGATCGATTTTTTTGCCATTGGCATCCTCGCCATATGCTTCCGCGATTTGTTGCGCCGCAGTGAAGTATGGCTCGCTCATCTTTTTATACGTTTTCATCGCTTTCGTCAATATGTCATTGACTTTTTCTGGATCACTGTAGTAGCTACCTAATTTCCCTGTGTAATACAGGGCATTGTTCGTCAACCATACGTGATCAGCGGAAGTCTCCCCATTTTCCGCCATGTCAAAAATAGGGTCGAGAAATGCGTCGATGTTACCTTTCAGCTCATCTCTTTCTGAATCATCTACTCCCCAAATCAGAACATAGCCAATACCTTGAAGGACACTGTAAAAGGCCTCGCTTGCTACGCGATCATCTGACCATTTATCCCGATTGTCGTTAAAGTCTTCCATTACTTTTGACAAAGTACCGATTGTTTCTGAATCAACAGTCGTGTTGCTAATTAATTTTCCCGTTGAACTAATGATTTCATTTTGCGTCTTTGTCCCGAAGGCGAAATTTTGGTTGGCAGTAATGGCTTGAAGTGCTGGAATAATCCTTTGCTTATACTTTGGCTCCATCAAATACTTTAATTCATCATGGTAGTACCCCAAGTAATACCCCGAACGCAAAACCTCTACATAGGTATGGATGCCCTGCTCGTCATCCTTGGTGAAGTTCTTGCCACTCGCTTGCAAGGCATCGATGATGGCCTGAACCCGCTCCCGATCCTCATAAAATTCCTGGGTGTCGTCGTTGTAAGTAAACAGCTCAGGGATTTGCGTCCAACTGATTTCCTTCAACAATTCAACCAGCTCTGAATTGTCCAATGTTTTCAGATGCGAGATGCTGTACTTCTCCTGGTTGGCTGCTTGGCGTAACTGTGCTTTCGACATGTTTTCCTGAACGGGTGTATGACCAATCTGTGAATCAATGGGCTCTTGGGATGGGGGTTGCGGCGTGCTTTTAGCTTGAGCTGCTAGTGGCAAGCCTGCCGCTATCGTTGAAATGGCAATTGATCCTGCTGTTACCATGCTAATCCATGAACGCTTCATAGCTTTTGTTGACTCCTTTTTCATTCATTTTGGAAGTATAAGTGAATATTTTATAGTATCGGTATCCAACATGAAAATACTTACAAATAAAACAAAAGGTGATGGGATATGGAACTTTCTTCCTATTTGGCAAAAAGAAAAGAATGTCTCGAGAAGTAGCTTTGTAAGAATGGAAGGAGAGCGGCTTTTGTATGCCTGTGACGAAAACATGATTGTTGATCGACAAAAGAAGAAGGGATGTGCATTCAGCATTCGACAGTCTTTGTTAGCAGCATTGGCTATGATTGACAGTGGGAAAGCACAGATAGGCGAAGTTGGCGGAGGGGAGTGCTAGAAGATGCTGGAAAAAATTCTCGAACTGCGTTCACGATCCATGTCCATTGCACAAATTGCCAAAGAGATCGGCTTAACAATCGGTCAAGTGAAGTATCGCCTGCAAAAAGACCGTGCGAAGTCAGAGGCACCACCTCCCGCTAGAACGGAATTGGAATGGCGATTGCCTGCGTTTTATGGTCGGGACATTGTCAAAGTCATGGCACAAGGACCGACTGTGTTATTCATCTATTGGGAAATCACTTGGCCACGCATGAGAATGGTCGCTTCGTACCTGCAAGCCGATTATCGTCACATTCAGAAGGGATTGCGTCTGTATGATGTGACTGAACGTTTATTTGATGGAAAAAATGCGCATTCCGTCCGAGATGTGTTCGTACATGAAGAGGCTCATTCCTGGTACGTGAAAGATGTAGAGCCAGGACGTACATACATGGTTGATTTTGGTTTATATGAACACAATCGGTTTTGTCCGATATTACGCTCGGAAACGGTAGTTACTCCACGTAATTCAAAAGCTAGCTGGGGGGAACCGTTAGTTGAGCCTGCCCGCGACCCAGCTACACCTTCCTGGTTTGAGAACTTTTCCTCCTACTCGTTGTATACCAAAACATCAAATAAGTGAGGTGTCATTTGTGCACAAAGGTTATCTCTCCCTCGTGTTGCATGCCCATCTGCCTTATGTTCGACACGGGGATCGGGACGATCGCCTGGAAGAGCGCTGGGTGTATGAAGCCATGCTGGAATGCTATCTTCCTTTGCTCATGGTTTTCGACAAGCTCCTCTCAGACGGCATCGCTTTTCGCATGACCCTTGCTATTTCTCCGACGTTACTTTCCATGCTGGATGATGATCTGATCGTGACTCGTTTTCGCACACATCTAGCGAAGACCGTTGAATTGGCTGGGAAGGAAGTCAAACGAACCACAGCTCAACCTCAAGAAAACCGTATCGCCAAAATGTATCTGGAGCGTTTTCGAACGATCATTGCCTATTGCCGCAAGTGGGATTTTCAACTGATCAAGGCCTTTAGGCATATCGCGGACAATGGATGCCTCGAACTCATCACTTGCGCAGCCACACACTCCTTTTTGCCCTATGTGGAAACAGAAGAGGCGATTCGGGCACAGCTTCTGGTAGGGATTGATACACATGAGCGGATTTTGGGAAGACGTCCGAAGGGAATTTGGCTGCCAGAGTGCGGATATACACCTGGACTGGATCGCTTGCTGAAGGAGGCAGGGCTTCGGTATTTCTTTGTAGACAGTCACACGATAGAGCATGCGACGCCTTTACCTCGCAGAGGGTTGCTGGCGCCCTTGTTCACGCCGCATGATGTGGCTGCTTTTGCCCGTGATGAAGTGGCCTCCCGCCAAGTATGGAGCTCGATCGATGGTTATCCAGGGGACTATGACTACCGTGAATACTACCGGGATATCGGATTTGACAGGGAGATGAGCTACATCGAGCCGTACATCCATCCTGAAGGCATCCGCGTGCATACCGGTTTGAAATACTATCGGATCACTGGAAAAGAAGGGGATAAAGACTGGTATGAGCCAAGCTGGGCGCGCGAAAAAGCAGCGTCACATGCGGGACATTTCTTGTATCACCGAGAGCGTCAAGTGGAGGAAGCCACTCATTGGATGGATCGCAAGCCGTTGGTCGTCGCCACTTATGATGCGGAGCTGTTTGGGCATTGGTGGTTCGAGGGTCCGCAGTTTTTGGATTTTCTCATGCGCAAAACCGTGTGTGATTCAAAAGAAGTGAAATTAATGACACCATCTGAATATTTGGAGGAGTATCCAGAGCAGGATCGCGGTCACTTGCCGATGTCAACATGGGGGAGAAATGGCTACGGAGAAGTCTGGCTGAACGAGAACAATGGCTGGATATACAGGCATCTGCATCAAGCGGAGCGGGAATTGATCACAGCGATTATTACCTATTCTGAAAAGAAAGGAGATCAGCTTGCCTTACGGTGCCTCAAGCAGGCCGCACGCGAATTGATGCTGGCCCAAAGCAGTGATTGGGCGTTTATTTTAGACGGTCAAACGGTCACTCGGTATGCGGTGCAACGTGTTCATGACCATTTGGTTCGCATGCGGACTCTCTTGACGATGTATCGGGAGCATCGACTGGATGAAGAGGCAATTACACAAGCAGAAGCTGACTTTCCGATCTTTCCTGACATGGATATCACGTTCTATTTGCCTAAACAAACGCATAGAGTGAACGTATCGCGTCAATTGGTAGCGGCTGCGCAAGATCAGTCTTCGACAAAAACAGTTTTGATACTTGCATGGGAATTTCCCCCTCATGTAGTAGGGGGGCTAGGTCGGGCTGTCTACGATCTCGCCAGGCATCTTGCCCAGCAAGGAATCGTGGTGCATGTGCTGACACGTGCGACAGATTCATGCGCCGTAGAGGAGATGATGGAAGGGGTTCACGTACACCGTTTGCCTACGTACATTCCTTCTGAACAAGCCGACTTTCTGGCATGGGTGTTTCAACTGAATTTGGCGATGGTCGATGCTACCTATCAGCTCTGGTCACTCGGGGTGCGACCAGATGTCATCCACGCTCACGATTGGCTAGTCAGCTGGGCTGCAATCGAACTGAAACAGAGGTACTCTCTTGCGCTCGTCAGCACGATTCATGCTTTGGAACATGGTCGGCATCAAGGCATTCATACACCGTTGCAGCAAAGGATCCATGAGTGTGAACGTACGCTAACACAAAGCTCTGACGCAATGATCGTTTGCAGCAAGTATATGGAGTCGGAAGTCATACGCCTGTTCGGAACACCCTCCTCCCATTTACGTGTCATTCACAATGGTGTCGATCTCATTCCCCTAACGGAGGTAAATCATGAACAGCTTCGACAGGAATTGGCGATAGGGGATGGTCCTGTTCTCTTTTTTGTAGGGCGCTTGGTTCAGGAAAAAGGTGTTCACCTCTTGTTAGAAGCTATGGCAAGGCTACGCGCTGAGTTTCCGCATGCGAGGTTGCTCATAGCTGGCAGAGGACCGATGCAAGACGAGTGGAAGCTATTGGTTCATCAGATGGGACTTTCTGAACAGGTCCGCTTCTTGGGCTTCGTAGACGATGGAAGGCGAGATGAGCTGTTCGCCCTGGCTGATGTGGCAGTATTCCCGAGCTTGTATGAGCCTTTTGGAATTGTTGCGCTGGAAGCGATGGCTCTAGGGACTCCTGTTCTGGTTGCGGATACGGGAGGGCTGCGAGAGATCGTTCGCCACGGCGAAAACGGCGCCATGATGTACACAGGCGACCCTGAATCCTTGACGAATCAACTCCGCTGGCTACTGCGCGACCCTGATCAACGACATCAACTGGCCCAAACGGCCATGCAAGATGTTAAACAGTTTTATAACTGGACACTTCTGGCTAGTCAAACCATCGATCTATACCGTTCACTCGGCGTACCTGCGGAAATCGGCATGACAACCTAGATTGCAACGATGAAGGAGGAAGAAAAGAAGATGAAGGCAGTAATCATGGCTGGGGGAAAAGGTACACGACTACGTCCGTTAACATGCCACACGCCAAAACCAATGGTGCCACTATTAAACCGGCCTTGCATGGAGTACACGATTGATCTATTGAAAAAGCATGGGATTACAGAGATAGCAGTGACACTCCAGTATCTGCCTGACGTCATCCGCGATACGTTTGGTGATGGATCCCGCTACGGTGTTTCGCTTGTCTATTTTGAAGAAGCCATTCCTTTGGGCACGGCAGGCAGCGTGAAAAACTGCGCGGATTTTCTCGATGAGCGTTTTGTCGTGATCAGTGGAGATACGTTGACAGACATCGATTTGTCGGCGGCCATACGTTTTCATGAGCAAAATAATGCACTGGCTACGTTGATCTTGACGCGGGTTGAAACACCGCTGGAATTTGGCGTTGTCATGACAGACGAGGGCGGACGCATTACCCGTTTTTTAGAAAAGCCGAGCTGGGCGGAGGTTTTTAGCGATACGGTGAATACCGGGATATACGTCTGCGAGCCAGAGGTCTTGTCTTATATAGAAGAGGAGCGGGAAGTGGATTTCAGCAAGGAAATTTTCCCGTCCTTTTTACAAGCAGCAAAGCCTCTATATGGCTATGAGGCAAGCGGTTATTGGTCTGATATTGGTTCTTTGGAGGTTTACCAGCAAACCCAGTTTGATTTGCTGGATGGACGCGTACATCTCGAAATAAAAGCACAGGAAATCGCACCGCGTATTTTCTTGGAAAATGATGTTCGCATCGATTCATCGGTCCGTTTGGAAGGCCCGGTCTATATCGGTGAAAATGTACATCTGCAAGCTGGAGTTGCCGTTGGTGCCTATTCCATTCTGGGAAAAAATACGGTGATTTCTTCTGGTACAAAGCTGTCCAGGACGATTATTTGGGAAAACAGTGTCATTGGGAAAAAAGCAGAGATCACAGGAACGACTCTCTGCCGCAACACACGAATTGCAGATTGCGTACAACTCGGGGAAGGGGCCGCTATTGGAGACCAGTGCCTCATTGGGGCGAAGTCAGTGGTAAAGGCAGGGATCAAAATTTGGCCGGATAAGGAAGTCGGGGAAAATGCGACTGTCACCACCTCGCTTATCTACGGTGCCAAGCAAACCAAAAATTTGTTTGGGACGCACGGAATCAAGGGCATTGGCAATGTTGACATCACGCCCGAATTTGTTACAAGAC
This sequence comes from Brevibacillus schisleri, assembly GCF_055685845.1. Classification (NCBI taxonomy): domain Bacteria; kingdom Bacillati; phylum Bacillota; class Bacilli; order Caryophanales; family Paenibacillaceae; genus Brevibacillus; species Brevibacillus schisleri. The sequence continues at coordinate 4,231,861 of NZ_JBVNDM010000001.1, read as the reverse complement.
TTTCTGCTGCCTACGCGTATTTACTACAAGCAGGGGACAAAATTGCGCTCTCGGCATGCGCACACCCTTTTGCTCAGTTATTGAAGCATAGCATCATGACGAGCTTGTGCTCTTCCGGAATTGATACGGTCGATCTCGGAATTGGGAATTCACCCTTGATCCGGTATGGCGTACGCTCTCTGGCTTGCAAAGGCGGCATACATATTTATATGGCAGAGCCAGTGGATGATAAAGAGATTGTCATCCAATTCATCGATCATGCGGGCTTGCCGATTTCTCGTGATCTGGAGCGGAAAATTGAGAATGCCTACTGGCAAGAGACTTATATTCGCAACCTGAATCGGTTGGGAGCACTGCAAGTCGAGCATCACGTACAAGAAGCTTATCTTCATGCTTTGGTCCAACAGTTGAATGTATCGTCCATCCAGCGTCAGCGCTTCCACCTGCTGATCGATTGTGAACAGCGTTTTTTCCCGAGTTTTCTTGCGCCTCTTTTGCATGCACTGGGAGTTACTGCCGATTACAGCTCCATACAAGAAGGTATTCGGAAAAAGGGAGTGGATTTGGGCGTTCGTCTCGATAAAAATGGCGAGCAATTTGTCTTGTTTACCGAGCATGGAGAGAAGCTCGCAACCGAACAGATCACGGCGCTACAGCTATTGGCGTGCAGTGGTCAACATCGGCGTATCGGTCTTCCTGTGAGTGCACCGATTGAATTGGAGCATATGGCCCAGCTGTTGCAAATGGAGGTTGTACGCACCAAGGTTTCGCCGCGATCCATGATGGAGGTATCGAACGAACAGCGTTTTCATCCGATGTTTGACGCCGTGTACAGCCTCATGAGAATTCTTTCTTATCTGGCTTCTGAGGAAAAGCCGCTCAGTGTTTTGCTGGAATTGTTGCCAGCGTGCCATATGGAGAAAAAGACTGTTTTTTGCCCATGGGCAGCAAAAGGGAAGGTCATGCGCAGAGTGATGGAGGAAAACAAAGGAAAGCTGCTCGAGCTCGTCGATGGAATCAAGGTATACGATTCGAATGGCTGGGTACTGATTTTACCCGATTCAGAGGATTCGCACGTAAAGGTGATTTCGCAAGGGGCTACGGCAGAGACCGCGGCTACACTTGCTTCTTCCTACGCGAGACGAATTGCCGAATATCAGTTTCACGAAAAGAGAGAGATCGACAGCCTATAACGAAAAGGACGTGAAGGCATGCCGAGACCGCTCGTCGTCGGGAACGGAAAACTGCTGATTAATTTTGATGACAAGCTGCACATGCGAGATCTGTATTTTCCGTATGTTGGTCAGCTGAATCATGTTGGGGGACACTTTAGCAAGCTGGGGATTTGGGTGCAAGATCGCTTTTCCTGGCTGGATGAAGACGGCTGGACGCGGAGGCTCGGATACGGACAGGAGTCTTTGGTGACAGATGTTCATGCGCATCATGAACATCTGGGCATCTCCTTGCAAATCGCAGATGGGGTGCATCAGCGTGACCCGATTTATTTGAAAAAGGTGTGCGTTCGGAATTTGACGAGCGAGATCCGGGAGGTCAGGCTGTTTTTTCATCACGATTTCAGCTTGAATGAGACAGAGGTAGGGGATACTGCTGTTTTTGATCCCGTTCTGCGTACGATTTATCACTACAAGCGTAATGTGTACATCATGGCGAACGGAAAAACAGATACGGGTGGAATCAATCAATATAGCGTCGGGATTAAGCGGTTCAACTATGCGGAGGGGACTTGGAGGGACGCGGAGGATGGCCTTTTGTCCGGCAATCCGATTGCACAAGGCTCCGTCGATAGTACGATCTCTTTTTCGCTCATACTGCAACCTCAAGAAGAGAAGGCGCTCTTTTACTGGATGTGCATTGGTGAATCGTATGAGGATGTCAAAGGGTTGAACCAATATGTACTCGAAAGTGATCCGGAACGTTTGCTCAGTCGGGTTGCTGTGTATTGGCAGCGTTGGGTCAATAAGGAAGAGCGGGACTTTGCTGATCTTCCGGCAGAGGTTGTCAATCTGTACAAGACCAGCTTGCTCCTTGTGCGCACGCAAATCGATCAGAACGGAGCGATTCTCGCTGCGAATGACTCGGATATTCTTCAATTTAATCGCGACCATTACAGCTACATGTGGCCAAGAGACGGGGCGTTGATTGCGAGTGCGATGGCGAAAGCGGGCTACACGGGAGTGGTCGCATCATTTTTTCGATTTTGCGCGGACGCCTTGAACAAGGACGGGTATTTGCAGCACAAGTACAATCCAGACGGGTCTGTAGGCTCCAGTTGGCATCCGTATATTGTTGACGGAGAGGTTCAGCTTCCGATTCAGGAGGATGAGACGGCACTCGTGCTGTACGCGCTCTGGGAGCAATACAAGAGCGGCAAGCAAATTGAAGATTGCCAGGCGCTCTATCCTACGCTGGTTCGTCCGGCGGCTCGCTTTTTGCTGGAGTATATCCATCCAGAGCTGCAACTCCCAAAACCAAGCTACGACTTATGGGAAGAGCGACGGGGAATTTTTACGTTTACCAGTGCTACGGTTTTCGCAGGTTTGATGGCTGCGGCTCGTTTCGCCCAGCTATTCGGGGATGATCGACGCTACAAACGCTACGCAGAAGGGGCAGAGCGCATTCGTGAGGCAATGGAAAAACATCTGTACGACCCTGAAATCGGGCGTTTTCTGCGTGGAATTTATGTAAGAGCAGATGGGAGTGTCGAAAAAGATTTCACGGTGGAGAGCAGCTTGTTCGCTTTGTTTGCGCTTGATGTGTTTTCCGTAGACGATCCGAGAGTTGCGCGGACGATGGAAGCTGTCAAAAAGAGTTTGCAGGTAGACACGGCGATCGGTGGAATCGCTCGCTATCAAGGGGATTACTATTTCAAAAAATCACATGACACGGTCAAGGTCCCGGGAAATCCATGGATCATTTGCACCTTATGGGTGGCTGATTGGGAAATTGCCAAGGCAAAATCACTCGATGAACTCCAAGAGCCAAAGAACAGACTGGCCTGGGTCGTACGGTATGCCCTACAAAGCGGCGTGCTATCCGAACAGCTCGATCCGTATACAGGTGCTCCCGTTTCCGTTGCACCCCTGACGTGGTCGCATGCTACTTATGTCGCCACTGTTTTGCGTTACTTAGAGAAAGTGAATGAGTTGCGGTAACGAAGGGAGAGATGAGGAGATGACAACGATCCGTTTCGGTACGGACGGTTGGCGCGACATAATCGCAGATGGCTTTACCGTCGAGAATGTCCGTATTGTCGCACAAGCCATCGCCAGCTATACCAAAGAAATCGGACAACAGGAGCAGCCTGTTTTGGTCGGGCATGACACGCGGTTTCTGGGGAGACGCTTTGCAAAGGAGGTTGCAGCTGTCCTGACCGCCAATGACATTCGGACCTATTTGGTGAACGAAGCAGCGCCAACGCCTGCCGTAGCTTTTGGAGTGAAGCATTTTGCAGCGAGTGGTGCAATCATGATCACGGCCAGCCACAATCCACCCGAATATAACGGCATCAAATACATTCCGGAGTACGCTGGACCTGCAACCCCTGCGATCACGCAAAGATTGGAAGAGTGGATCACCGAAACCTGCCAGACCAACTCGGTTCGTACGATTTCCCTCGCGGAAGCAAAGGCCCGCAAGCTGCTGCAAGTCATTGTGTTGCGTCCTCATTACGAGGCACATCTGAGACGGATGATAAACATGGATGTGTTGCATAACTCTTCCTTGTCCGTTGTTGTCGATGCCATGCATGGTGCGGGTATGGGCTACGTGAGCGGTTTTTTGTCGGAGGCGGGGGTAAAAAACGTCGGAATCAGAGAAGTCCCGGATGCGGCTTTTGGAGGGGATTTGCCAGAGCCAAACGATAAGCATTTGCAGTTATTAAAAAAAGAAGTCGTAGAACGCCAAGCATCTCTTGGTCTTGCCAATGACGGCGATGCGGATCGCTTCGGAGTCGTCGACCGCTTCGGACAGTATATCACGCCAAATGAAGCGCTGGTCCTGCTGACCTATCATTTGCGAAAAAATCGAGGCTTGACCGGACGGATTGTCAGGACAGTAGCAACCACGCATCTACTGGATCGGATGGCAACGCATTATGGTCTTGAGCTCGTAGAGACGCCGGTCGGTTTCAAGTACATTGGTGAGGAGATGCGCAAAGGCGACGTGCTCATTGGTGGAGAAGAAAGTGGCGGGGCGAGTATTCTCGGACACATCCCGGAGAAGGACGGGGTACTCATCAATTTGCTGCTCGCCGAGATGTGCGCGTATGAAAACAAAGGAATCGATCAAATACTGCGAGACGTCTACGAGCAGTTCGGCGAGCTGTTCCATACACGGCTTGATATGAAATTGCCGGAAAAAGATCAATGGGTACAGCAAATGATCGCCAAGCCACCTGCACTCATTGGTCCTTATCAGGTTTTGGAGATTCAACGAGTGGATGGGGTCAAGCTGTTGCTCGAAGAAGGACATTGGGTCTTAATCCGTCCGTTTGGCACGGAACCGTTGGTGCGTATTTATTGTGAAGCAACGAATGCGACAGCCTTGCAGAAGCTGCAAGATGCGATTCATGAATGGTTTTTGGAGATTAATGTGTAAAAAGTTGACGAGGAGAGCCTGCATAATGTGCGAGGTTCTTCTTTTTGCGTGGGGTCCTTCTATGCGGCTCCCGGAGAAGAGAAGAATATTTCCAGTCTAGGCTCCAGGCTCCGTCCTGGTTTGGGTTGGGACTGTCCGCTCCGAAGGGATTCGCGGGGAAACGCAAAAGTGGTAGCCGCTTCGTAGCACGGGCACGGTTGCGTTTCTTTTGCCCGCGAATCCCTTCTGCGCTGGGTAGGACTCCACAAGTCGCTACGTCTGGAAATATTCTTCTCTGGCGTAACTGATGAGCTTCTTCAATTCTTTTCAGGCATTTAAAAATCGGATCACACAGAAAGCTCGTAGAGAAAACAGGAGAAAAAAGCGAAGATCTTAGGGACACCGACCGAGGCGCAATGCAAAAGGCGAAACACGCCTTTAAGCGTCCACCTCTGAAATACATCCTGCAGAGACCACTTTGGACGCGGTTTCGCTTTTTGTATGGAGCCGTGCAGTCAATCCCACAGGGGGTGGCCCTAGAATCCGAGCGTTTTCTCCTGTTTCCTCCCCACCACAACAGCAACGTACAAGAGCCCCATTTACCAAATCAAAAAAATGAGGTATTCTTGTCCATATGCAATCCTTTCATTGGAATCGGACAGGACTTCCTGGCCCCAACCAGTGCAAAGGATTTTTTGCCCCTTATAGGAAATGTCTGAATGATCGTAGTAGATGAACCTTCATTAATTTTGTTTTAACGTAGTTCGAAGTCGGTAACTGATGAGAGATGATGAGAAACGATGCGGATCGATCAGCATATATTACAAGCTTTTTTACAGGAAGTTCAAGTGGAAAGTCTGTCGCCAGATGATCCAGTCGTTGTACACCACACGCCATACCCGTGGGAACTGGTCGGTACCGGCAATTATGCTGCCGTATTTGCCCACCCGGACTATCCGAAGGTAGTGATCAAGCTGTACGCACCTGGACGACCAGGAGCCGAACAGGAAATCGAAGTCTATCGCAAGCTAGGGGAGACTCGTTCCTTCCCCATCTGTTATGATTATGGGGAAGGATACTTGGTCATTTCGCGGATGAACGGTATCCCCTTGTTTGACTGTGCCCGCTTTGGTATTCCGATTCCTCCGCAGGTGATTGAAGACGTGGAGGAAGCGTTAGAAGAGGCCCGCAGGAAGGGTTTGTTTCCGCATGATGTCCATGGGAAAAATGTATTAATGGATCAGGGACGAGGTTATCTGATTGACGTATCGGATTACTATGTCAATGATACAGACACCAAATGGCGTGATTTACGCAAGGCGTATTACAAGGTGTATCTGCCATTTATCAAGGATCGAGGATGGAAAATTCCATTGTGGATGCTGGAAGTCGTACGCAAAGGCTATCGCCTGTACAAAAAAGGAAAGCGCTTGTTCACGTAGGCGGTCTCTGGTAAAATGATCATTTGACATTGTGTTTGTACAGTTGCTGGTCGAAGCAGAATAAGGAGGACATTCCATTGTGGTACTATCTCATTGCGGCAGTAATTATTGCGCTTGATCAGTTTACAAAGTATTTAATCGTGAAGTATATGGAATTGGGAGAATCCATTCCTTTGATCGCGGACGTCTTTCATCTAACTTCCCATCGAAACATGGGAGCGGCGTTTGGTATCCTGCAAAATCGACGCTGGTTTTTTATCGCCATTACCGCTGTTGTTGTGATTGGGATTGTCATTTCCTTGATTCGCTTGGGAAAAAAACAACCTCGTGCATCGTTGGCGCTGTCATTTGTCTTGGGTGGAGCCGTTGGGAATTTCATTGATCGCGCGATGTCCGGTCAAGTCGTAGATTTTCTCGATTTTACGTTGATTCACTTCCCGATCTTTAATGTGGCGGATATGGCCATCACAATTGGTGTGGGGATTTTGCTTCTCGATGTTTTTCTGGATGGGAAGAAAAACAGATAATCATGAGAATAATAGTGGGAAAGCTCGGATAGGTGGAGAACATACATGAATGACACGCAATTGTTTGAACGTTACGATTGGACGGTAGACCCAACGGATGCGAATGAGCGCATCGACAAATTCATCACGCTGCAAAATGAAGATTGGTCCCGTTCACAGGTACAGGCTTGGGTGAAGGAAGGTCGCGTTACTGTAAATGGTGAACCGATCAAAAACAACTACAAGCTACAGGCAGAGGACGAAGTGACCCTCCGTGTTCCGCCGCCAAAGGAAATGGCGATCCAGCCAGAAGAGATGTCGCTTGATATTGTATACGAGGATAGTGATGTCGTGGTCGTGAATAAACCACGTGGTCTCGTCGTGCATCCTGCTCCTGGACATTACAGTGGGACACTCGTCAATGGGCTTTTGGCACATTGCAAGGATTTGTCCGGAATCAATGGCGTTTTGCGTCCGGGAATTGTCCATCGCATTGACAAGGATACGTCCGGCCTGTTGATGGTAGCCAAAAACGACAAGGCACACATGGGGTTGGCTGAACAGTTGAAAGCACATACGGTCAATCGGAAGTATGTCGCGCTTGTTCATGGGGTCATCCCGCATGAAATGGGAACGATTGAAGCACCGATCGGACGCGATCCGAAAAATCGTCAGCAAATGGCGGTCGTTTTTGAAAACAGCAAGCCGGCAGTTACGCATTTTATCGTGCTGGAGCGCTTCAAAGAGTACACATTGGTGGAATTGAAACTCGAAACAGGGCGTACCCATCAAATTCGCGTACACATGAAGTACATTGACTATCCACTGGCGGGCGACCCGAAATACGGTCCGAAAAATACATTGGAGCTCGATGGACAAGCTTTGCATGCGAAAACGCTGGGCTTCATCCATCCCCGTACAGGAGAGCAGCTCGAGTTCGAAGCACCAATGCCGAAGGAAATGCTTGACGTCATCGAAGTTCTCAGACAAGCGTAGAGAACAGGAGGTAGAGCCGTGCTAAAAAGATTAGCGCATGTGACACTGTACGTTCACGACTGTGAAGATGCATTGCGGTTTTACACGGAAAAACTCGGTTTCGAAAAACGCATGGATTCTCGGATGGATGATGGTTCTCGTTGGCTCACCGTCGGTCTTCCAGGGCAGGAGCTAGAGATTGTATTGCATGACCCTACCCATTGGCATCGGGAAGACGTTGCGCAGGAAATGCTTCGTCAGGTCGGCAAAAATCCAATGTGGGTTTGGCATACGGATGATTTTTGGTCCACATACGAAACACTGGGTCAACGCGGCGTGGAGTTTGTGAGTGAACCAAACGAAGTAATGTATGGCATAGAGGTTATTTTCAAGGATCTGTATGGCAATCGTTTCTTGTTGTTGCAGCAAGTCTTCCTATGACACTTACATAATGGCAGTTGGATTGGAAAACGCTAGTAGAGAGCTTATTACTTTCTTCTGGCGTTTTTTTCATCATTCAATAGAGAGTGTAAGGAGTGAATGCCTGTGATCGGAAAATGGGGGAAGCTGTTCGGTCTTTTTGTCCTTTTGGTTGTACTTGTCACAGCAAACGGTGAAGCAAAGGTGGCAGCCCAAAGCCAAGGGCCAGAGCGCGTGAACAAGGAAATAAGCATTCCAGCAAAAATGGCATTTACGAGCAACCAGCATTTGTTTTTGGTAGATGGACGGGATGCGACGGGAAAGATCAAGCAAATCACCAAGGATGGCTATGCACAGATCGTGGGTTGGTCGCCAGATGGCAAGTGGCTCCTGTTCGTGAAATACAAAGGCAACGACAATTACTCGACACCAGGCTATGTATGGATCGTCAGAGCTGACGGCAGCAAAGCTGTGCAGGTAGACGAGCGAGCGGTTTTTGAAACACCAAAATGGTCTCCGAAAGCGAACAAGCTCGCGTACACCGTGAATGTCGGCAGTAATGAAGCCCCGAGACTATTGCTGATCGTAAAAGACGTTCAAGAGCATGGAGAATTAGCTTTGCAAAGTACAACGAAGGCTGACTTCGAAGATTTTGCCTGGATGCCGGATGGGGAAAACATGCTTGTCTCACTACCAGCCGAAAAAAATAAGCCGATGATGCTGGCCTTGCGCACACTTACAGGTAAACCGCTGGCTGCCTACCCGATTGCAGAACCGCCAAAAGTGGAGGAAGGCATCTACCCATGGGCAGCGACAGGCTTAAAAGTATCGCCGGATGGGAAGGCTGTGGCCTACTTTGTCAGGTATAACTCAGGCTCCTTGTCTGCTGATGGCGTACCGATTCAATGGTTTGATTTGACACAGCCTGCCAAAAAGCCAATAGACCTCGGAACAGGATTGGCTTATCCTGATTGGCTTGCCTGGACACCAAATGGCGAACAGCTCGCTTTTGTCGATGGTACTGACCGGACCGCCACGACTAACAAGCAGTTAAAGCTAGCGGATCGAGCAGGAAAGGTCAAAACAGTCAGCCCTGGTCCAGTGGTGGTAGACACTTATCCAGTATGGATTCCAAAAGCTCCGTACACGCTGCTTTTCACCAGAGGCTTGGCTACAGAGTATTCATATGACCCAAAGAAGGTCATGGTACCGGAACAAGGCATCTGGCGGCGATCCGCAAATGGAGCGGAGCAGCAGGTGACAAAAGGGGAAGCGAATACAGCGGACTACTATCCTGCCCCGTCTCCAGATGGAAAACAGCTTCTTTTCCTGCGGTTGGATCGAGCGGAGCATGGCTCCTTGTTTATCCAAGGAATTGGTGAGAATGCGGACAAACAAGTCGAGCTGATCAAAGACATGACAGGGGACATTGGGTATTATGCGAACTATTTGCCACCGTGGGTCAGCGTCTATTGGGAATAGTTAGACTTTTCCGGGCTGCATTGACACCCGTCCAGAATCGTGACATAATTCTACATGACGAATGGAACCTTTTAATCCAGTCCAGTGAGGCTGGCAAGGGCACGGAATGACAAACAGGCGGGACGCTTAAAAGTCCGGTCGGTTTGTCCGAGGGCTTCTTGTCTCCTGACAAGGAGCCTTTTTTCGTAAGGTCCACTGTTCCCGTCGAAAAGGGGGATATTGAGATGATCAACAAAAGCGTTATTATGGATGAAGCGGCGATCCGCCGTGCGCTCACGCGAATCGCACATGAAATTATTGAGCGAAATAAAGGCGTCGAGGATCTCATTATCGTGGGGATTAAGACCAGAGGGATCTACCTCGCGCAACGCCTTGTGGAAAGAATCGAAATGATTGAAAATGTGAAAGTCCCAGTCGGAGAGCTGGACATTACGTTCTATCGTGACGATTTGCAACACAAGTCCGAAGATGCCATTTTGCAAGGCTCCAAGCTCCCGGATCAAATCACAGGCAAGACGGTGATTCTGGTCGATGATGTTCTCTACACGGGAAGAACCGTGCGAGCCGCGTTGGATGCACTGATTGACAACGGTCGCCCACGGATGATTCAACTGGCTGTTCTGGTTGATCGTGGTCATCGCGAGTTGCCAATTCGCCCTGATTTCGTCGGAAAAAACCTCCCTACTGCCCGAACGGAAATTGTCGATGTACAATTGGCAGAAGTGGACGTTATGGACATTGTCTCCATCCGACAGTTACTGTAAAAAGAATAGGATTCCTCTTTAAAAACGATCCCGTGAGGTCGGCAAGAGGCAAGATACTTCCCATGATTATGGCGAAGCTAGCCTCTTTGTGCCCGGACAAAGAGGTTTTTTTATAAAAAGAAACTTTTTGAGTGAAACAAAACAGGGGGCATACAGGCATGAGCCAGAAAAATTACATCGATGTAGACGAAACACCACATATTTCGCGATTGCTGCCACTTAGTATTCAACACTTGTTCGCGATGTTCGGCTCGACTGTATTGGTGCCGATTTTAACGGGGCTGGATGTTGCAACGGCGCTCATGGCAAGTGGGATTGGAACCCTGTTGTTCCTGTGGATCACCAAAGGAAAGCTGCCGAACTACCTCGGTTCTTCCTTCGCTTTCATCGGTCCGATTATCGTCGTGAGTCAATCACATGGAGTAGGGACCGCACTCTTAGGCTGCTTCCTCTCCGGGATTGTGTACATCATCGTCGCCGGTATCGTGAAGAAGGCAGGAGTCAAATGGCTCGATCGGGTACTGCCACCAGTTGTCATCGCATCCGTCATCGTCGTGATCGGTCTAAGCCTGGCTGGCGTAGCAGTAGACATGGCAACGAAAGTCACTGTAGACGGTCAATCGCAAATGTCTCTGACTTCGATTGAAATCTCGCTTGTTACCGTGGTCATAACAGTACTTGCAGCGGTTATGCTGCGTGGTTTCCTTGGTCTTATCCCCATCTTGATCGGTATGGTTACAGGTTATGTATACACACTACTGCGTCACCCTGACCTGATTAACTTTCAAAAAGTAGTAGAAGCAGACTGGTTCATCACGCCACAAAAAATGTTTACGGAGCACTTCAAATTTACCGAAGTGATGAGTGTGATCGGTGATGGCTCTGCATGGATCGCAGCACTGGTCATCGCGCCAGTCGCTTTCGTCACGCTGGCAGAGCATTTGGGTCACTTGCTGGTAACGAGCAAGGTCATGGATCGCGATCTGATGAAAAATCCGGGTCTGCACCGCAGCTTGCTCGGAGACGGGGTGGCAACCTCACTGGCAGCTATCTTGGGAGGTCCGCCAGCAACGACATATGGAGAAAACATCGGTGTTCTTGCAATGACTAAAGTATACAGCCGAGTGGTCATCGGTCTGGCGGCTGTATTGGCAATCATGTTCGCCTTCGCTGGTAAGGTTAGCGCCATTTTAATGACGATTCCAACGCCGGTACTTGGCGGTGTCTCGATCATCCTGTTCGGTATCATCGCGGCACAAGGCTTGCGGATGTACGTCGAGCACAAAGTGAATTTTGCAGACAAGCGCAACATGATTCTCGCAGCCGTCATCCTCGTCACGGGAATCGGCGGATACAAAATCAGTTTTGCAAGTACAGGTATCGCTTTCCTGAGCGACCTGACCATCGATAATATCGCACTCTCTACCTTCCTGGGAATTATTCTGCACCTGATCCTTCCAGGAAAAGCGTCCGCGATGGGAGAAGCGCATCTTGAAGAACAAAAATAAATAGCCTATACGTTCCCAATCCTTTAAATCCAGTCCAGAGAGGCTGGCAAGGCAAAGAACGCTGTTTCGGCTGCCCAAAAAGGCACTCAACCAGCTTCTTGTCTCGCTTGCCTCCAGATGCAAAGCGATGCCAAGAAGCTTTTTCTTTTGAAAAATAAAGAATCGGAGGGATTCATGATGAAAAATGTAGCGCACCTGATTGGCCTCAAAGACTTATCGAAAGAACAGATCATCCAGCTCCTCGAGCGAGCAGAGTATTGGGCTGCCAGACCAACTGAGCAAGCGGATATCCTGCGTGGACGGTTTGTCGCGAATCTGTTCTTCGAGGCCAGCACCAGAACCCGCTTTTCTTTTGAAGTAGCACAAAAGCGACTGGGCGCACATGTTTTGAACTTCATTCCGGAAACCTCCTCTACTGTAAAGGGCGAGACGGTCTATGACACAATCCGCACCTTGGAAGCAATGGGTGTGGAAGCAGCCGTGATCCGCACCAAGAAGGAAGGCCTGCTGCAAGAGCTGGCTGAAAGCGTAGACCTGAAGCTGATCAACGCGGGAGATGGAACGAATGAGCACCCGACCCAATGCCTGCTCGATCTTTTGACCATGAAAAGGCAGTTTGGCAAGCTCTCTGGTCTCACGGTTGCGATCATTGGAGACCTGCGCCACAGTCGCGTGCTCGGTTCTCACCTGCATGCGCTGCCGAAGCTCGGTGTGAATCTGCTGCTCTCAGGCCCTGCTACGATGATGCCGGCGCATATCCCGCAAGGTGTGAAAATAGTGGAAATGGAAGAAGCGGTTCAAACCGCAGATGTGGTCATGATGCTGCGCGTGCAGCTGGAGCGCCATGCGGAATCCCTCTATCTATCGAAGGAAGAGTATCACAAGGCACATGGGCTCACACTGGAAAGAGCCAAAATGATGAAGTCCGGCGCAGTTATCATGCATCCGGCACCCGTCAATCGCGGGGTTGAGATTCATACCGATTTGGTAGAATGCGAAACGTCCTTGATCCAAACTCAAGTGACCAACGGAGTCGCAGCAAGAATGGCAGTTCTAGAAACTCTTTTGAAAGGGAGCGAAATGACATGGGAATCATCCTTGGCAACGGCAACGTACTAAATCAGGCGGGGGAACTCACCCCGATGGAAATATTGGTGGAAAAGGGAAGAATCACAGCGATGGGGGAAACACTCGATCGCTGTGGGCATGAATGGATTGATTGCCACGGGGGTATGATTAGCGCGGGTCTCATCGATGTCCACGTACATCTGCGTGAACCAGGCTTTGAACATAAAGAAACGATCGAAACAGGGGCAAAAGCAGCGGTACAAGGCGGATTTACAACGGTAGCATGCATGCCTAACACACGACCATCCATCGATAGTGTTGAAACCGTGACTTACATTTTGGACAAAGCGAGCGAGGCAGGTATGGCGCGCGTCATCCCGTATGGTGCGATTACTGTTCGCCAATTAGGAAAAGAGCTGACGGATTTCGCTGGGTTAAAGGAAGCAGGGATCTTCGCGCTGACAGATGACGGTGTGGGTGTCCAATCAACAGCCATGATGAAAACGGCCATGCAAAAAGCAGCAGAGCTCGGGATCGCAATCGTCGCTCACTGTGAGGACGAAGACCTGTTGATCCCGGGAGCAGCTTTGCATGACGGGGTGGTTGCAGCTCGACACGGACTTCCAGGAATTCCTTCTGAATCAGAGTCCATCCACGTTGGCCGCGATATTTTGCTGGCAGAACAGACAGGTGTGCACTACCACGTATGTCACATCAGCGCAAAAGAGTCGGTGCGTCTGGTACGCGACGGAAAACGCGCTGGCGTGAATGTAACGTGTGAAGTCAGTCCACATCATCTCTTGCTGTGCGACGAGGATATCCCGGACAATCTGGATACCAATTGGAAAATGAACCCGCCCCTGCGCTCTCGTGAAGATCGCGCTGCACTGATTGCGGGATTAAAAGACGGCACCATTGATATGATCGCAACCGACCATGCACCACACACCCAAGAGGAAAAAGCCAACGGGATCAACCGCGCACCATTCGGAATCGTCGGACTGGAGACAGCATTCCCGCTGTTGTACACAAATCTCGTACAAACGGGAGAGCTGACCTTGAAGAAGCTGGTTGAGCTGTTGACCGTGAAGCCAGCAGAAGCATTCAAACTGCCATATGGACGTCTGGAAGTAGGCGCACCAGCAGACCTGACTGTGATGGATCTGGAAACGGAAAAAACAATTGACCCAAGCACATTCGCAAGTAAAGGAATCAACACACCATTTGCTGGTTGGGTATGCAAAGGCTGGCCGACGCTGACGCTGGTAGATGGAAAGATCGTATTTCAAAACGTGTAAAAACGACTGACAGACAAGACAAAAGTTTTTACACGACAATGGAGGAGGAGCATAAATGCGTGCAAGATTGATCTTGGAAGATGGAACAGAATTTATCGGGACGGCATTTGGAGCGACAAAGGAGTCTTACGGGGAAGTGGTTTTTAATACAGGGCTGACTGGCTATCAGGAGGTTTTGTCCGACCCATCCTACTGCGGACAGATCGTCACCATGACATACCCGCTAATCGGAAATTACGGGATCAATCGAGACGATTTTGAAGCTGTTCGTCCATACATTCACGGCTTCGTTGTTCGCGAGCATTGCGAGGCACCGAGTAACTGGCGCAATACGAACACACTCGATGAACTGCTGAAAACATACGAAATTCCGGGCATTGCTGGAATCGACACCCGGATGCTGACGAGAAAAATTCGTTACCACGGCACGATGAAGGGCATGATTACCACCAGTGAAGCCCCGTTGGCTGAATTGGTTGCTGCCCTGAACGGCACGACATTGATGACAGACCAAGTCTCACGCGTTTCTACGAAAAGCGTCTTCAGCTGCCCAGGTACAGGGCATCGGGTAGTACTGGTAGACTTCGGAGCCAAGCACGGAATTTTGCGCGAGCTGACCAAGCGTAACTGCGATGTAGTCGTTGTGCCTTACAACGTGACAGCAGAAGAGATTCGCCGCATTCAGCCGGATGGGATACTTTTGTCCAATGGCCCTGGGGACCCGAAGGACGTACCGCAAGCCGTAGAGATGATTCGCGAAATCTTGGGTGAATATCCTCTGTTCGGGATTTGCCTCGGTCACCAACTGTTCGCGCTGGCATCTGGCGCTGACACGACGAAAATGAAATTCGGACACCGTGGTGGCAACCATCCAGTAAAAGAACTGCCAACCGGCCGCACCTATATCACATCCCAGAATCACAGCTATGCAGTAAAAGAAGACTCGCTCGCAGGTACGGAGCTGGAAGTTACACATATCGCCCTGAATGATGGCACCATCGAAGGTGTACGTCATGCCGCGAAGAATGCATTCTCAGTACAGTACCATCCAGAAGCAGCTCCAGGACCGTATGATTCCGGCTACCTGTTCGACCAGTTTCTTGCGATGATGGAAACAGCTAAGGAGGAAAAAACTCATGCCAAAACAAGATAATCTGAAAAAAATCCTCGTAATCGGCTCTGGACCAATCGTCATCGGGCAGGCTGCAGAATTTGACTATGCAGGCACGCAAGCATGCGAAGCGTTAAAAGAAGAGGGCATGGAGGTAGTTCTGATCAACTCCAACCCGGCGACTATCATGACTGATACAAACATGGCGGATAAAGTATATATCGAGCCAATCACACCTGAATTCGTAGCGCGCGTCATTCGTCAAGAGAAGCCGGATGGACTGCTGCCAACACTTGGCGGTCAAACAGGCTTGAACATGGCTGTTGCCCTCTCGGAAGCAGGCGTTCTCGAACAAGAAAATGTAAAGCTGCTCGGAACCAAGCTGGAATCGATCAAGCAAGCAGAAGACCGGGACCTGTTCCGCTCCCTCATGAATGAACTGGGTGAGCCAGTACCTGAATCAGTCATCGTGAGCACGATAGAAGAAGCCGTCGATTTTGCAAACGAAATCGGTTATCCCATCATCGTTCGTCCTGCCTACACCTTGGGTGGTACAGGCGGCGGAATTTGTGATGATGAAGAAACCCTCCGCGAGATTGTCGCAAGCGGATTGAAATACTCCCCGATTACGCAATGCTTGATCGAGAAAAGCATTGCCGGCATGAAAGAAATCGAGTACGAAGTAATGCGCGATGCCAACGACAACTGCATCGTAGTCTGCAACATGGAAAACATTGACCCAGTCGGCGTGCATACAGGTGACTCCATCGTAGTGGCACCTAGCCAAACACTAGCGGACCGCGAGTATCAAATGCTGCGCACATCGGCACTAAACATCATCCGGGCGCTCGGTATCGAGGGTGGCTGCAACGTACAATACGCACTCGACCCGCACAGCTTCCAGTACTACGTGATCGAAGTGAACCCGCGTGTGAGCCGCTCTTCTGCACTGGCTTCCAAGGCAACAGGCTACCCAATCGCAAAGATGGCAGCCAAAATCGCAATCGGCTACACGTTGGACGAACTGAAAAACCCGGTGACAGGTCAAACATATGCGTGCTTCGAGCCAACACTGGACTACATCGTTAGCAAAATCCCACGTTGGCCGTTCGACAAGTTCCAATCCGCCAACCGCAAGCTCGGTACGCAAATGAAAGCGACTGGAGAAGTAATGGCAATCGGTCGGACTTTTGAAGAATCGATCATGAAAGCCATCCGTTCCTTGGAAATTGGCAGCTATCACATTGAGATCAAGGGAGCAGGCGAAATCAGCGAGGATGACCTGAAAGCACGTCTGGTGCACGCGGATGACGAACGTCTCTTCCTGCTGGCAGAAGCACTGCGCCGTGGCTGGACGATCGAACAACTGCACAGCCTGACCAAGATCGATCTGTTCTTCCTGCACAAGTTCCATAAAATGATTGCCTTTGAAACGGAACTGGCAAAAGGCTTGACGAGCGAGAAGCTATACGAAGCAAAACGCATGGGCTTCACGGACCGTATAATTGCCGAGCTGTGCGGTGAGACAGAAGAAGCGGTACACGCCATGCGCAAAGAAAAAGGCTTTGTACCTGTATATAAAATGGTAGATACTTGCGCGGCAGAATTCGAAGCGCAAACACCGTACTACTACTCCGCTTATGAAGTAGAAGACGAGCGCATCGAGACAGGCAAAAAACGCGTGGTGGTACTGGGCTCCGGACCAATCCGCATCGGTCAAGGAATCGAGTTTGACTACGCAACGGTACACGCCGTCTGGGCACTGAGAGAAGCGGGCTATGAGGCAGTGATCATCAACAACAACCCGGAGACCGTTTCTACAGACTTCAACACTTCTGATCGCCTGTACTTCGAGCCGCTGTACATCGAAGACGTCATGAACATTCTCGATGTGGAAAAACCAGAGGGTGTCATCGTACAATTCGGCGGACAAACCGCGATCAACCTGGCTGACAAGCTGACTGCACGCGGAATCAAAATCCTGGGTACGAGTCTGGAAAACATCGACGCAGCGGAAAACCGCGAGAAGTTCGAAGCACTGCTGCGCGAGCTGGAAATCGCCCAACCACCAGGCAAAACGGTTACGTCAGTTGATCAGGCGGTAGTGGCGGCAGAGGGTCTTGGCTTCCCAGTCCTGGTTCGCCCATCCTACGTGCTTGGCGGACGTGCGATGGAAATCGTCTACAATCAGTCCGAACTGTTGGAGTACATGGAAAAAGCGGTGAAGGTAAACCCTGATCATCCTGTACTGGTAGACCGTTACATGGTCGGAATAGAAGCGGAAGTCGATGCGATCTGCGACGGCGAAAATGTTCTGATCCCAGGCATCATGGAACATATCGAACGCGCAGGGGTGCACTCCGGTGACTCTATCGCTGTATATCCTCCGCAATCCTTGTCCCAAGCGATCAAGGATGAGCTGATCGACATGACGACGAAGCTGGCGCGTGCCCTGCAAATCAAAGGCTTGCTCAACATCCAGTTCGTCATCTATAAAGATCGCCCATACGTAATCGAGGTCAATCCGCGTTCGTCCCGTACAGTGCCATTCCTTTCCAAAGTAACGGGGATTCCAATGGCGAACATCGCGACGAAAGCGATCCTTGGTCACTCTATCATGGAACAAGGCTTTACACCGGGCTACCATCCAGAGGAGTCGATGGTTTCTGTCAAAGTACCAGTCTTCTCCTTCGCAAAGCTGCGTCGCGTTGATATTACGCTCGGCCCTGAAATGAAATCGACCGGAGAAGTCATGGGACGCGAGAGCACTCTTGCAAAAGCATTGTACAAAGGCTTGGTCGCAGCAGGCATGAATATCCCGACACAAGGCACCTTGCTCGTGACTGTTGCTGACAAAGACAAGGAAGAAGCGCTGGACATCGTGAAACGCTTCCGCCACCTCGGCTTCAAGCTGATGGCAACCGCAGGCACAGCCGATTATTTGGAGCAAGCGGGACTGCAAGTCACACGCGTAAGCAAATTGTCCGAAGGCACGCCAAATCTGTTGGATGTCATCCATACAGGCGAAGCGAACATCGTACTCAATACATTGACAAAAGGCAAAACGCCACAACGCGACGGCTTCCGCATTCGTCGGGAAGCGGTAGAGAACGGCGCCGTATGCTTGACTTCACTCGATACAGCTTCCGCTCTCCTGCACGTACTGGAGACGATCACATTCTCTACAGAAGCAATGCCAGCCCAGCGTGCTGGTGCCAAAGTAGCAGTAACTGTATAAAAGGGGGAGAGCAGCGTGCAACAACAACTAACCGATATTCGCGAACGCATGATTGTTGCGCTCGACTTTTCCACACTGGATGAAGTCAAGCAGTGCATCGAGCCGCTACAGGGGCATATCCGCTATGTAAAAGTAGGGATGGAGCTCGCTTACTCAGAAGGGCCAGCGATCGTTTCCTTCTTGAAGGAAAAAGGACTCAACGTGTTCCTCGACTTGAAGGTTCATGATATTCCCAATACAGCAAAAGGCGCAATGAGAAGCCTGGCGCGTCTGGGAGCAGATATGGTAAACGTTCATGCGGCAGGCGGCGTAGCCATGATGGCGGCAGCGAGAGAAGGATTGGAGCAAGGGACAGCGGCAGGTGCTGCTCGTCCCCTCCTGATCGGTGTAACGATGCTGACATCCACAGGTTTGCAAACGATGAATCAAGAATTGGCGATTCCAGGTGCGATAGAAGATGTTGTCGTGCACTATACTCGGATGACCAAGCATGCAGGTTTGGATGGGGTTGTTGCTTCTCCGTTAGAAGTACCGATGATCAAAAAAGCTGCCGGAGACGCATTTGTAACCGTAACGCCAGGAATTCGCCCACTGGGAGCAGATCAAGGTGATCAGACGCGTATTACGACGCCAGAACAGGCATTCCGCTTGGGCAGTGATTACCTCGTGATCGGACGCGCCATTACGGGTGCTAAAGATCCGGTAGGGGTATGGCAAAGTATCGTCGCAGCAGTGGAAAAAGATCGTTTGTAAAGTAGCCAGCTGGAGGGAATAAGTAATGACGACAATGACAACCGCTAAACAAATTGCAGCGAATCTTCTCGAAATCGGGGCAGTTCATCTGCGTCCGGAGCAACCTTTTACATGGACGTCCGGGATTAAATCCCCGATCTACTGCGACAACCGGATCACGATGTCCTATCCGCATGTGCGCCGTGCCGTTGCGAAAGCATTTGCCGATCTGATCAAGGAGCAGTACCCAGATGCGCAAGTCGTTGCGGGAACAGCGACTGCTGGTATTCCACATGCTGCATGGGTTGCAGAGCTGCTTGACCTGCCTATGATCTACGTACGGGACAAGGCAAAAGGCCACGGTCGCCAAAACCAGATTGAGGGTGCATTGGCGGCTGGTCAAAAGGTCGTCGTGATTGAAGACCTGATTTCCACAGGAGGCAGCTCCTTGAAAGCAGCGCAAGCGATACAGGCAGAGGGTGGAGAGGTACTGGGGGTCGTAGCCATTTTCAGCTACCAATTCCCGGATGCCCAAGCCTTGTTTGAGGAAGCAGGCATTCCTTGCTCCACCATTTCGAATTATACAGCGCTTTTGGAAGTAGCTTCAGAGCAAGGGGTTATAACTAGCGAACAGGAAAAAGTATTGGGAGAATGGCGGAAATCCCCACGTACTTTTTTGAATAAAAAGTGATACAGGATGAAGAGTAGGGCGGCACTCAGACCGTCCTACTCTTTTTTGTTTCGTCGTGGATCGTAATCTGGACGCCTTCGGATCGATAGAACTGGAGGATATCGACGGTAGTCATTTCGAAATGGCCGAAATCCTCTGGAAACAGAATACCGGGCGTAACCGTTGAGTTTTCGCTTTGTCGAATAATTTGTTGGGCAAAAATGGCAGCTCCCAAAGCGGTCAGGTGAGTCTGCCCTTTCGGATCAGTGATCTCGACTTGGCGTTTCACGTTCATGCCATGCTGATTGCGCCCGTTTATTTGGATGACAACATGGTGAGGAGATCCTGCGCCTGGATTGTACAGTATTTTTTGACGTGTGCTCTTGCCGAGCAGGTTCCATATCCGGCTTTTTACCAATGAAACAAGGGCAAAAGTAGACAGTTTATTGTCGAAGGCAATGCGAAAATCAGCAGAAGTAACGTTTTCGGCTTTCACCAGCGTCATGTGATCCGGTGTGTCAAGACGATAGCATTTCGTATGAAACCCATTGGGAAAGGTCACGGGTACCGGATCTGACATGGGTGTAACTTCTTTAACGCCAGTGGGTGTGGTGACAGTAAAAGGAATATTCATACGATCCATATAGTCGGTGGAATCTGGACCCGCTTTGTCTTGAAGGGAATAAAGAGCGTGAAGATGAATCTGGACATCTTGCAAGGAAGAGGTATGTATGCTTGCAAGAAGGGATACAGTTCCCCCCATCCACCCTGAGGCGAGTATGACTGGAGAGCCCATGTTCTCCCTCTTTAATCGGTCGATGGACCTTGTAAATCGTTCTGTCCAACGCGTGACGTCAATCAAAGGGATCTGTCGACGAACCGAAGCAAGCAGCAGTTTGTCATCTGGATCATTTACCGCACTGATAATCAAAGTCAAATCATCGGGAGCATGGGCGAGAGGATCAGATTTAGAGATGTCCAGAAGGAAAGGCTTTAGCCTCGTAGATGTGAAAGGAAAAGACTTTCCAGCAGACCTTCCTCCCAGCAATAATTCGAGAGTCGGGTGGCGATCGTGCAGGATCTTGGCAATTTGGCTCCCGACTGTTCCATAGCCGCCGACAATTAAAACTTTCGTGAGATTCATAAAGATTTCTCCTTTGATCAAATGTTTATTCGTTTAAGTTTATTAACGGATAGGTGTGAAAAACAGGGACACACTGTCCCTTTTCGTGACGGGTAAAATTTAGTTGCACTCTTCCTCGACGAAAGTCACCAAGTGCTTAAAAAGTCGGATCGCTTCTGTAATTTCAAGCCGATAAAACATCTCCGTTCCCTTCTTTTGAACGTTTACTAGGCCCGCTTGTTTTAATATTTTCAAGTGATGAGACACCGTAGGTCTGGACATGGGAATATGTTCGGCAATTTGTGTTACATTCATGCTTTCCTTGTCGATGAGAAGAGCTACGATTTGCTGCCGAATCGGATCACCCAAGCCTTGGAAGTATGGGCTTAACTCCATAAATAATTGAGTCGCTTTTTCATTGCAGGTTGGATTCGTCGTCATTGTACACTCCGTTAATAAACTTAATCATTTAAACCAAAGTATATGGGGTCTTCCTTATTTTTGCAAGCGATAAAAACGCTTCTTCTCATTTTGGGGGACGAAGCGTTTTTCATATAAAAGAGCTAACTTTAGTTAGTGTTAGAAAGAATTTGGATAATGATATCATGATTGATGATTGCTATTTAATCAGGAAGGATTTCAGAAAAGTACAACGATTACTACAAGGAGGATTATGGTACAAACCAGACCTTTTGAATATGAGCAAGACGAACCATTTATTTGGGAATTGTACTGCTCTACGAGAACCGATGAAATGGCACTTTGGGGTTGGAGTGAGTCGGACGAGCTTGCTTTTTTACAGTCGCAGTTTATCATGCAGCAGAAATCCTACCAAATGCAATTTCCCGCTCAAAATCATCAAATCATTCTGCGATCCGGCCAGCCTATCGGTCGTTTGATCACGGATGCGAGCGGAGAAGCACTGCATCTTGTTGATATTTCTTTGCTGCCTGCTTATCGGGGACAGGGTGTTGGTTCTGGCATTATTGGCGATTTGCAAAAAGAGGCTGAAGCTATCCAATTACCGATCCGTTTACATGTTTTACAAGGGAATCCTGCCTTTCGATTATATGAACGACTTCATTTCATCGTGACAGACTCAACGGGGATGTATATCCAAATGGAATGGCAGCCGCTTTTGCAAAAATGACCAGTCTGTTTGTTTGACAAGGGAAATAACCACTTTACATAAGGAGGAAGCAACATGGCAGAGCCATTTCTTGGAGAAATCAGGATGTTTGGGGGAGATTATGCACCGCAAGGATGGGCATTATGCGAAGGACAAATCTTATCGATTTCTGAAAACGACACATTGTTTAGTTTGATTGGAACCACATACGGCGGGGATGGACAAACGACTTTTGCGTTGCCTGATTTACGAGGACGTATCCCACTCCACCAAGGGAAAAATCCGAGCACAGGAACGAACTTCGTGATAGGTGAAAAAAATGGTGTAGAATCAGTCACCTTAACCATCCCACAATTGCCCGCGCATACACATACGGTCCATGCATCATCGCAGCCAGGAACGCAGAACAGCCCTGCCAATGCTGTATGGGCAAAGAATACGCAGCTATATTCAACAAATGCACCTGATGGATTGATGAACGCTTCCAGCTTGGGTACTGTAGGTGGAAATCAGCCACACAGTAACCTGATGCCGTTTACGGTTATTAATTTCATCATTGCCCTGTATGGGATCTATCCTCAACAAAATTAACATTCCAATCGAACAGGAGGATTTTACGTGGAACCATTTCTTGGAGAAATTCGATTTTTTCCCTTTCCATTTGCGCCAAAGGGGTGGGCTTTGTGTAATGGTGCGTTGATGTCTATCAATGGAAACCAGGCACTGTTTTCCTTGTTAGGAGCTGTTTATGGGGGGGACGGGAAAAACAATTTTGCTTTACCAGATTTAAGAGGGCGTGTCCCCGTTCATAAAAACAATCAACAAGATCGTCCAATCGTACCGCTTGGTATGTCAGCCGGAGAAGAAACGCATGTATTAACAACAAACGAAATACCCGCTCATACCCATACCGCGACGGGCTCGAATGCAGGAGCCAATGAAAAAATTAGCGCTGGGAACTACTGGGCACAAGCATCTACCACTACCTATGGGACAACCCCTGATACAACGATGAGTGAGAGTGCGTTGCAAACGGTAGGAAACAGTGCACCTCATACGAATATGCAGCCGTATTTGGTCGGGAATTTTTGCATCGCGATTCAAGGGATTTACCCGCCAAGAAACTAGAGGAGGCACTATCATATGGATCCGTATATTGGAGAAATTCGTATCTTCGCTGGCAACTTCCCGCCGAGGGACTGGGCTTTTTGTGATGGACAACTGCTTGCGATCCCTTCCAATCCAATTTTGTATTCGATATTGGGAACAAAGTATGGCGGCGATGGCAAGACCACATTTGCGCTTCCCAATTTAAGAGGCACAGCCCCGATGAACCAGGGGGAAGGACCTGGATTGACACCGCGTACGGTAGGTCAGACAGATGGCGCAGCCAAGATAACGCTGCTGCAAAACGAAATTCCGGCGCATACGCATGTTCCCAATGCGTGCTCAACGCCTACAGGGGATACGCCAACAGGGGCGAAATGGTCATCCACTGGTGGTCGGGGAGGTATCATTCCTTACTCCAACACGAGTGATGGGACACAGCTTAGCCCGCAAGCAATTGGAACCACAGGCGGGACTCAGCCTCATAATAATATGCAACCTTATCTCGGACTCTCGTTCATCATTTGTGTGGAAGGCGGAGTTTATCCGGCGAAAGGATAGAGACTGAATTTTGGACGCCAAATGCTGTGCAGCTGGAGGCGTCTTTTTCGCGTGACGGTCACAGCGCTTCTTCCATCTTTTCCTACTTTTCGTATTCTTCTTGCGAGACGTATGCATTATAATGGATATGTCCGTGATACTAAACGATCGCTTGAAGCAGAACGATCGCAGAGGATGAAGCAGATGACGAAGATAGAAATACTGAAAAGCATGTTGACGAGCGATCAACGCAATGCACCAGTATGGCTGTTGTTAGGGTTAGAGCATGCTGAGCAGGGGGATCGTACGGAGGCTTTACAGGCATTTACGCAGGCCCTTGCCTATGGTAATGAAGCGATGAAGGAAAAAATTGTGATCGAGCTCAACAAGCTACAAAAAGAACCCCACTATTCGCGGACGTTAAAAGGGATCAATCAGAAGGATTCCTCTACATACACTACGATGTTTTCACCTAAGATACGCGTCATTGAAGGGGGCAAAGGGAAGACCACTACGAAATCGGTTCTACTTGTTGAGAAAACGGCGGGCTTTGGAATGGTCGGCGGTCTTGGACGAGTAAAAGAGGCAATCTTTCAAAGACTCCTACAGCCTATTTCGCAACGGTTGCCTCAAAAGAAAAGTACCATTTTACTTTACGGACCATCGGGGTGCGGAAAATCTTTACTGGCAAAAGCAACCGCAGAAGAATGCCAGGCTCAGTTTTTCTCCATGGCGAACACAGGCGGTCGAAGTATGTATACGCCGTCGAACAGGCAGTTCAACATCCATGACTTATTGGCAACAGCCCCTGCCAATAAACCGTTTCTGTTTTTTTTAGATGAACTGGAGGCTTCCAGCCAGTACGAAGAGCATGCGAACTCCTATCCTAGACAGGGGCTCGATTCCAAATGGCTTCAGCAGATAGCGGAGGTAGGCGAGTACAACGAACGATTCGTCCTGATGGGCGCAACCAACGTCCCGTGGGAATTGGAGCCATCCATGCTCCGAGCGGCCGGCTTTGATCACTGGATTTTTGTCGGACCGCCAGATCGGCAAGCACGGGAGGATATTTTTCGCCTAAAACTGGAGGGCCGTCCCACTGAGATGCTAAATTATGAGCAATTAGCAGGATGGACGGAGTTTTATTCGGGGGCAGACATCGAGTATGTAGTGGAGCTCGCGACGGAGCAGGTATGGCATGATGTCGTAACAAAAGGGGTCGACCGACCCATGCAAATGAGCGATCTACGGGAGGCCATTGCAGCTACGTATCCAACAACTATTGAGTGGTTGAGGACTTTGAAAGAACATTTGAAACAAGTGGATGATAACGGAATTTATCATGAAGTGTGGGACTACCTGTCTCTTCACAGTAGAATCTGAAATCAACGAAAGACTGTCGGCACGCTATCAAGCTGCAGTCTTTTTTTTTGGTACAAATGTTAGAATATTGACTCAATACAGTCTTTTTTGTACGCTGAGTATAGGCTTGAACAGTTGCTGGAAGGTGGAGGTTACGCGATGAAAATAATAGATATATCCCGTCCGTTCATGGCAGGTATGCCGACCTGGCCGGGGGACACTCCCTTTCACTATGTCGTAAACTGGCCCAAAGCGGAGAGTGGTTCAGTCAATGTCGGCAAAGTAACCATGAGTATTCACACAGGTACTCATGTGGATGCTCCATTTCACTTCGATGATGATGGCCGAAAAATAGCTGAATTACCTCTAGACTTGTACATCGGAGAGGCAAGAGTGGTAGAGCTTACTGGACACTCCAGCATTGGTCCAGAAGATTTTGCCCAGGTTGATCTGGAGGGTGTGGAACGCTTGCTGCTCAAAACATTATCATGGAGCGATCCTAATCAATTCCCGTCAACCATCTGTCATCTGCGAGCGGACTTGCCAGCGTTCTTTGCCAAAAAGGGCATTCGGCTGATCGGAGTGGATGTCCCATCTGTCGATCCGTTGGACAGCAAGGAACTGGCTGCTCATCATGGGTTTCACCAGCATGATATTCATATTTTGGAGGGGCTTCTCCTCGATCATGTAGAACCGGGTGATTATGAATTGAGCGCACTGCCGCTAGCTTTAGTAGAAGCAGATGGAAGTCCGGTACGTGCAATCTTGCGACGTTCGTAACGCTGCATATTGATAAAGCAGTGATTTTCTCGAATAATAAAAGGGTAACCACAAAAACCATCATCACGGCGTACGTGTGAAGGGAATGAAAAGTAGATGGAAGCGATGACCTTTGTCCTTTTTGGTGCGACAGGAGATTTAGCCAAACGCAAAATTTTCCCTGCACTCTTTACCTTATATGTAGATCAAAAGTTGCCTGCTGCCTTTTCGATTATTGGTGTGGGGAGAAGGGCCTGGTCTGATGACGAATTTCAGGAATCTGTTCGCCAGTCTGTCCGTGAATTTTCCCGTCGCGCCCAGATTGATTCCAGGGAGCTAGATGCTTTCTTATCTGCTTGTCGCTATGCGGAAGTAGATGTCATGGAACCGCGTGCTTATGTAACGTTACATGATCTGGTCCTGCAAAGAGAGCAAGAGCTGCAGATTCCGCAAAACCGGATGTTTTACTTGTCAGTGGCCCCGCAATTTTTCGAGGGAATTGCAACCAATGTCAAAGAAAGCGGACTGGGTTCAACGACAGGCTGGAAGCGTCTGATCATTGAAAAACCGTTTGGGCATGATTTGCAATCCGCGAAAGAATTGAATGAAAGGCTGGGGAAAGCATTTTCGGAAGAAGAAATATATCGTATTGACCATTACTTGGGAAAACCGATGGTGCAAAACCTCGAGGCTCTCGAATTTGCGAACCCAGTCTTTCAGGCTCTCTGGAACAATCAATACATCGCCAACGTACAAATTACGGCGAATGAAACGGTTGGCGTCGAGGATCGGGCTGGATATTACGAGCCAGCAGGAGCACTGCGAGACATGCTCCAAAATCACATGCTGCAAATGCTGATGATTATCGCCATGCAGCTTCCAAAGCGAATCACATCTGCTCATATCCGCGAAGAAAAACGCAAGGTGATGGCAGCCGTGCGTCCGATGAAGAAAGAAGAGGTCGGGACCCACGTGATTCGGGGTCAGTATAGCGCAGGACATATTCAAGGAACCACTGTAGCTGGCTACAGGGACGAGCCTGGTGTCGATCCCGTTTCCATGACAGAAACGTATATTGCCACGCGTGTCTGGATTGATGACCCGTTTTGGGAAGGGGTACCTTTTTATATTCGCACGGGAAAAAGACTACAAGAGAAATCAACCAGGATCGTCATTGAGTTCAAAAATCCGCACGAAAAGCTATATCAAGAGCAAAATGAAACGACATCGCCAAATTTGTTGATCATCAGTGTGAATCCGAACGAAGGTATTGCTTTGCAGGTAAATAGTAAGAATCCGACAAATAGCGGTAAGATTGAGCCGGTGACGGTAGATTTCAGTTCAGGGACAAGAGACGTGCCAGAAGCGTACGAGCTGCTTTTGTTCGATGCACTCCGGGGGGATTCCACTTACTTTGCGCATTGGGATGAGGTCAGGCTGTCGTGGGAGTGGGTGACACCGATTTTGGAAGCCTTTGCTGAAAATCTGGTCCCGCTCTTTACGTACGAAGCCGGCTCATTCGGACCAAAGGCCGCAGAGCAATTGCTTGCAGCAGACGGATTCGTGTGGTGGCTGGATAAGGTCGAAGAACGACTGCCAGTCACTGCAACGAGATAGAAAAAGAAAAGGGAGCGGATGAGATGCGATTTGGCGTAATCGGAACGAACTGGATCACCGAGGAATTTATCCAGGCAGGTCAAGAAGTAGAAGGATTTTCTCTTCAGGCTGTTTATTCACGTACCATCGAACGCGCCAAGGAAATCGCTGACAAGTACCATGCTCCATTCGCCTATAACAGCCTAGAAGAAATGGCTACAAGCAAAAATATGGACGCAGTCTATATTGCAAGCCCCAACTCCTGCCACGCGGAACAAGCGATCCAGTGCATGGATGCGGGGCTGCACGTATTGTGTGAAAAACCACTGGCTTCTAATGCGATTGAGGTAGAAGAAATGATCGAGGCAGCGAAAAGAAATGACGTGCTGCTCATGGAGGCTGTCAAATCTACACTATTGCCGAATTTTTATGCGATACAAGACAACCTGCACAAGCTGGGAAAAGTACGACGTTTTATTGCTAGCAATTGCCAATATTCTTCGCGCTATGACGCCTACCGCGAAGGGAAGGTTTTACGTGCTTTTGATCCTGCTTTCTCAAACGGAGCCTTGATGGACATCGGTATCTATTGTCTTTATCCGCTACTCATCCTTTTTGGCAGACCAGACGAGATCAAAGCAGAAGGAATTGTGCTTGATTCTGGAGTGGATGGAGAAGGTAGTATGCTGTTGAAGTATCGAGAAATGGATGCCATTATTAGCTTCTCGAAAATTACGACCTCCTATCAGCCAGCAGAAATTCAAGGGGAGGACGCTACGATGGTGATCGATCGAATCAACCATCTCAAAGAAGTGGACATTCGTTACAGGGACGGACGAACCGAGCGAGTAGCAAGGCCGCAGACCCCGAAGACCATGCATTATGAAATAAGAGAATTCCTACACTTGGCGAAGATCGGGGCCAGACAATCTGCAACGAATTCGCATGAAGTTTCCAAAATGGCCATGCAGGTCATGGATGAAGCGAGAAGGCAGATGGGGATTGTTTTTCCAGCGGATCGAAAAAAACAGTAGGCAAAAGGGAGGGCGTTAGGGATGAAAATGTATGATGTAACCGCCACCGTGTACGAAGGAATGACGGTGTATAAAAACAAGCCGGAAAAGCAGCCGAAAATACGTACCGCTACCAACGGTTATGTAACAGAATCGAGAATCGACATGGACCTCCACACGGGTACTCATGTGGATGCTCCCCTGCACATGGTGAATGCTGGTGATACATTTGAGAGTGTTTCCTTGGAGAAGCTAGTGGGCCCTTGCAAGGTTCTCGATCTCACAGCGGTCGAGGACAGGATCACTCGCGCTGACTTGGAGAGCTTCGATCTTGCCCAAGGAGATTTTGTCCTGTTTAAAACGAAAAACTCTTTTGAAGAGGCGTTCTCCTTTGAATTTGTCTTTCTGTCTGAAGAAGGTGCGGAATATGTAAGTGAGCTAGGGGTGCGTGGCATTGGTACCGATGCACTTGGAATCGAACGCAGCCAGGAAGGTCACCCCACACATAAAAAATTGTTTGCAGCGGGAGTCATTGTCGTGGAAGGCTTGCGGCTAGCAGAGGTCCCGCCAGGCGAGTATTTTCTGGTAGCTGCACCACTCAAGCTGGTCGGCACGGATGCAGCCCCGGCAAGGGTCCTATTGTTTGAAGGTTTACATAGTAATTTGTCTATTGAAACTGAATGACGAGGAGTGAGAAACATATGCTCAGACGACCAGAGCGCGATGAATACGCTGCTTATTTTGACGATTACATTGGTCTTGTACCGGAGGGGGAGCTCCAAACGATCCTCACGCAGCAAGGAGAGAGGCAAGTCGCGTTCTTTTCGTCCCTTGTGCCCGAGCAAATTGATTATCGGTATGCGCCAGGCAAATGGACGGTTAAAGAGGTGTTGGGTCATCTCATCGATACAGAACGCATCATGAGCTATCGCTTGCTGAGAATTGCGAGAGGAGATCAGACACCCCTCGTCGGTTTTGATGAGAATGCTTTTGTTGAACACTGGTGTTTTCAGCTAAGAGACCTGTCTGATTTACTGGAAGAGTATAAGGCTGTCCGTGCTGCCACCATCGCGCAGGTGCGAGGAATTTCTCCAGAAGCGTGGTTGCGTACAGGACTTGCCAACGGAAACAAGCTATCTGCAAGGACGTTGGCGTATGTGATTGCTGGACATGAAGCTCATCACACTCGCATTTTGAAAGAGCGGTATTTGGGGGAAGGTAAAATCTGAAGGTAGTAGTGAGAATAGACAATTTCATAGGTGGAAACAGGTTCCTTAGAGCGTAACCAATTCGCCACAAGGATAATAGGGAAGCTCGGTGCAAATCCGACACGGTCCCGCCACTGTAAGAGGGAGTCAGCGTCCAACAAGCCACTGGTCTATCAAAATAGACGGGGAAGGCGACGCTAGGCGATGAACTCATAGTCAGGAGACCTGCCTGTTTCGACAACACTGATAGACCTACGGGAGATAGGGAGGTGTTAGAGATGGCTTGCGAAAAACAGCGAGTGGACAAGTATGCCCCTCCTTTTCTGGCATTTTCTAACGATCGTCACGGTCGTGAGGAAAATGCTCTTTTTATTTTGGGCAGAATAATAGAAGAGGAGGGCGAGCAATGATCCAACTTTTTATTTGCCAATGGTGCGGATATGTTGAGGAAAAAGAGCAGTCTGAGGAATGCCAGGAGGGCGTGTTTCATTGTGCTTGCTGCAGTTTGGAAGAGGTAGAGAGCCTGTTCACCCACAACTGAAATCCTTGCCAAATTAGCTTGCAATCAGAAAAGAAAGAATTTTGTTGACGCTTGCCTTGGAATTTCTTAGAATAAAGCTCAACAGCATAAATGGTTCTTATCCAGAGAGGTGGAGGGTCTGGCCCGATGAAGCCCGGCAACCGTTGCATATTGCAACAAGGTGCCAATTCCTGCGAGACGTTTTGTCTCGAAAGATAAGAAGCGGGTTACTCCATTAGTAGATGAACCTTCTTCTTAGCGAAGAAGGTTTTTTTAATTTCATATTTTCTTTATCCAGAGAGGTGGAGGGACTGGCCCGATGAAGCCCGGCAACCGTCACGCATATTTTGTGACAAGGTGCCAATTCCTGCAGGACATATACGTCCTGGGAGATAAGGAGGGGGAGCATTCGCTGCTATCAAGCCTTCTTCTTATCGAAGATGGCTTTTCTTTTTATCTAAAATTCGGGGTATGGGGTGGTCAGGATGAGTGCAGAAGTAGTACGCGTGGGATTATTGGGATTGGGGACAGTGGGTAGGGGCGTAATCAAAACGATCCGTTCACAACAAGAGAAGCTGGCTTCTCGTCTGGGAAAACGAATTGAGATCGTCAAGGCATTGGTGCGTGACTCGGAAAAAGAGCGTGCGGTTCATGTCGACCCGGCTTTACTGACGACAGATTTTGAGGATGTATTGAGAAGCGATGTGGATATCGTGGTGGAGGTCATGGGCGGTGTAGAACCTACCTATGACTACGTACGTGCTTTGATCGAAAAGGGCTGCCATGTGGTAACCGCCAACAAAGAGCTACTGGCGAAAAAAGGAACAGAGCTAGTCGATTTGGCAAATCAGCATCAAGTGCATCTTGCCTATGAAGCGAGTGTGGCTGGGGGTATCCCGATCTTGAGTGTGCTCCGGCAGTTTCTACGTACGAACGATATCCAAGGCGTTCGCGGTATTCTCAACGGAACAACGAACTTCATTTTGACGAAAATGGAAGCAGAGCAGCTCTCCTACCAGGAGGTACTCAAGCAAGCACAGGAGCTGGGCTATGCAGAAGCAGACCCTCGTTCGGATGTAGAAGGCTTTGATGCTATGTACAAATTGTATATCCTGGCACAGCTTGTTTATGGAGAATCACTGCCTTTAGCGGATGTTGTTCGCAAAGGTATTGCGGATTTGTCAGCAGGTCATATTCGGATTGCAAGCGACTTAGGGTACCGGATCAAGCTGATCGCGCAGGCTTATCAAGCCGAAAAAGGCATTCGCCTATCTGTTGAACCAACCATGCTTCCGTTGAGCCATCCGTTGGCGCAAATCCACGATGCGTTTAATGCGGTCCAGCTATCCGGCAATATCGTAGGAGACTTGTTGTTTACAGGAAGAGGGGCAGGAGAGCTCCCTACAGCAAGTGCAGTCGTGGAGGATTTGGCCTATTTATTGACACAGCCATTCACACCGCATCCTACCTGGAAAGAAAAAACGGCTGACAAAGCTGGATGCACGGTGGACTCGGCAGAACACGTCCTATGTTATCTGGAGGGCTCATGTCATACTGCGACGCCAGATCGTGTCTTGCATTTCCTTCAGCAGGCCGGGGTGAACGTGCATAAACTAAAAGTCCAATTCGATTTGGGAGGCGTCTTGCGCGCAGGGTTGGTCGTGACGGGAATCAGTGAACAGCATGAGTCCTTATTGAAAAATGATTTTGGCTTAGAAGTGCGCTGCTTCCCTATTCTTGAATCTGCGTAAGTAAGAGGAACCATAAGAAGAAATGCCGTATTTCTAGGAATCTGGAAACACGGCTTCTTTTATCAGGGGGCAGTCTCCACCGCCTTTGCACGTGGCTGCACACACCCGTCACTTTGTATGTCGACTTGCTCAGAAATGGATTCAATGCGTTTTAACAGGGCAGCGCCGTTGCTTTCATTCATGGGTACAGCTTGTCCCAATTCTGCATGAAATGGAAGCATCGTTAGCTCACAATCACCACTTTTGGAGCAGTTTGCTAGCAGGACCATTGTTTCCCAAGTCTTGGGTTCGTTTGAACGTGTGAAAACGAAATTGCCAAGACTGTACGCAATCCATTTGTCGTTGTATCGTTCAAAGCCTTGCAGTACGTGGGGATGACCGCCGACAATCAAATCTGCACCAGCATCGATGTAGGCACGAGACAGCTCCTTTTGATGATCGACAGGATAATCGGAGCGTTCTTTGCCCCAGTGTGCAATCACCACCACGAGATCCGCTTGGCTGTTCGCATCCTGGATCGCTTTCACTGCCAGTGTAGGATCATAGGAAGCGGCCATACCCGGCTGGGAATTCCCTGCAAACCAGCTCGTTTCGGGAATGACCCTGCTGAAGCCAAGAATCGCGATCTTGATGCCGTTCTTTTCTAGGAAAACAGGTGAATAGGCGCGGTTTGCATCCTTACCGGCACCGACGTATTCTATTCGGTTTTCGTCCAAAGCTTCAAAGGTATCCAGCAATCCCGGAACGCCTTGGTCCATGGAGTGGTTATTGGCCAGATTCACCACATCAATCCCAGCGTTTTTCATGGCAGGAACAGCAAGTGGCGATGACTTGTAAACATACTCCTTGTTTTGAGCAGCAACACCTGTGTCGGTGATCGGCGTCTCCAAATTGGCAATGGTGATATCATCTTGCAAAAAGAGCGAGCTTACATGTTTGTATGGGTAGTCATAGCTGTTTGCAAGTAAGGTTTTCTCAACGTTTCCTGACATCATGATGTCACCGACAAAGGTGAGCTGCACGGAAGACTTTTGGTTCGCGGTATTATCAGGAGCAGGCTGCGTGTTCGGGTTGGCATGTTCTCCATCTATGGCAGTTTGGAATAAGTAGTAGGTTCCAACGACGAAGATGACCAACACGCTAAAGAGGAGCGTGCTTTTTCCCACACGTGCCCATTTTCTGCGTGAGCGTTTGCGCCGAGCATGTATCCGGCTTGATCTGTTCTCGTTCATTTTTCCCCCTTGTCTTTCTATCCTTACATAAATGAATTTTGATATCCTATAAGTAATACGAAAAAGGGGAGAAAAAAGGTGCGATTAACTTTTGATCATTTGGTTCATTTTGTACATCGGACTCCTCAGGAAGCAGCGGAGCAATTTTGCCAAGCGGGTTTTCATGCGGTAGCTGGAGGGCGTCATGCGTCTTGGGGGACATGGAATAGCCTTAGTTATTTCGGGCTTTCCTATGTTGAGTTTTTGGCGGTTGAACACCAAGAGCTTGCTCGACAATCAGAGAATCCGCTCATACGTCAATGCATCGAGGATGAGGCAAAGGGAGAAGGATTTGGACAGATTGCCCTTCGGACCAACGAGATGGATGCGTGGGCAGAGCGCTTGCGAAGCCAAGGCTTGCAGGTTACTGGACCTGTTGCGGGAAGTCGTACGCGTGATGATGGCACGACGCTTCGATGGAGGATGTTGTTCCTTGAAGATGCAGATAGTACTCTTCTTCCGCCCTTTCTCATTGAATGGTCGCAAACGGATGCAGAGAGAAGAGAAGATTTGACTAATCGCGGCATCATTGGCGCACATCCGAACGGTGCTGCCGATTTCAAGTCTGTAGGGTATGCCGTGACGGATCTGGAAGAAGCAACAGCACGTTGGCAAAGCTGGTTTGGGTGGGAGAAGAGCGAAGTATTCCACGATAAAGAATTGGGGGCCATCTGCCAAGCATTTGAACTTCCGGGTGGAAATGTAGTACTTTGCCAACCGATTGAGGAGGGAATGGCGCAGACTGCATGGAAAAAACGCGGGCAAAGACCGTTTTTTGCGAGGTTGGCAGGAGGAGGGACGAATAGTAAGTATAAGATTGGTGGAGGATCTTACTTTCTAGCAGAGCTGGAATAGTTATTTAGAACCGGGGGTGATACCAATGAAGTTGACACCACCCCTGGTAGATAGTTTAATCAGCATTTCCCTTCGTCTCTCGTAAAAGTACATGTGGAACAAGACGAATATATAAAAGTTCCCCAATCAGCTCTACAATGGTTTGCGTTACGATTACAGCAGACACTACCCCGTTTAGAGGTTCAGGTAGCGCCAGTGCAAAAGGAAGAACGACAAGAGAGTTTCGGGTTCCTGCACTAAAGATAAGAGCCCGCCCTGCTCCAGTATCTAAACGGAATATACGAGAAATGATACGTGCAAGAATCGGTGCTATGGCCATATAGGCTACATAAACGGGGATCACTAGGCTAATAAAATGAAAAGAGGTATATAGTTTAGAGATTTGAGATGCAACAACAATAAAAAGGGTTAGTGCCATAAAAGGCACAGGAAGCCATGCTGTAGCATCAAGAAAACGTTCTCCGTATGGTTGGCGTCTAGACCACCATTGAGTAAGGAGAGCAAGTACCAGTGGAGCGACAATAAGACCAAAAAATGCTTCGAAAAACGGTCCGACACTCACAATTTCTGCCGATGTCTTGCCCATAAAAAGCCCTAGATAAATAGGTAATAAAAGCATTTGGGTAACAAAGAGTATAGGGGTTGAAACCAGAACAAGCTTTTCGTTCCCTCTCCCAAGTTGTGTAAAGACGATAACATAGTCAATGCAAGGAGTAAGCAAAACGAGAAATACACCTAATAACATTGCTGGATCGTTTGGAAGAAACTGGGCCAACCCCCAAACAAGGATAGGTACAGCTATGTAATTCGTAACAAGCAGTGCATAAATGAACTTTCGATTCGATAGTGCCTCTTTTAAACGAAAAAACGGTATTTGGGCAAACATCCCATACAGTAAGATGGCAAGTATCAGCGAAATCATGCTATCTAAGCTCGCACTGGATTCTGGCCATAACAAGCCTATTCCAGCAGCAATAAGTAGTACGAAAGCATAGAGCCATACTTGATTCTTTTCCAATTCTTCTCTTGAAATCACTTCCTGTACTTCCCCTTCCTAACAGTCCTCTGTCTAATATCTGTATCATCGAGTGAAGCTGTTTTTTCTTCTCCTCAAGTTGGATGCGTTTAAGTAGTCGTTCGTCATAGCGACGTTGTCCCGTTTTTACGCTCCGGGGCAGGGAGCAAACCAAAAACCACCTCGAAATGGAGGTGGTTTTTTTACTAGGTACCAAACGTCTTTTTGGTTAAATTCCGGTACATCACCAGCATCGCGATACGCCAAGGCACGAGCATACCGAATGCGAGCAAGAAGAACAGTCCACCTGTTTGAATCGGTGTAAAGCTATCATTGATCAACAGTTTAATAATCAGCCGGATGACCAACAGACCGGACAAAATGAAGAAAAACGCACGGGACCGTTTCAAATACACATCTTGCCCAATGATTTCGAAACGTGACGTCATAATCAAAGGAATCGAAAAGATTACCCCAACCACAAAGGCTGCAATATCGAATTTGGGCGGTAATTGCGCCTCCGGGAACAAGAACATCGCAAACCCTGTCGCCATAAAGAATGGTGGCAAAATAATGCTTTTTGCAGAAGCCGGCTTTTTTTGCCGACGCATTCTCAAAAAGATCACTGCAATAGCCATCACGAGAGGCAGCAGGATTCCCAAAACGGGAGAGGAAAGGATCTGCATGGAAAAACGCCTCCATTCGTGTTCAACGTACATTCACTAGTGTACACCAAAGCATGGTCGATAGGAAAGCGTTTGTCATGGTACGTTCCATTCCATTACTAGGCAGCGGCTTCATCATGAGAGCGAACATCCAGCTTATGCTTTTTACTGTAAAGAAATGTTAACAATCCAAAGAGCAGTGTTATCGAGCCGATGAAGAGGAGGTAGCCGCTAATACCGAGAAGATCCAGCCCAACTCCTGTAATCGCGAGAGCCAACAAGAAGAATCCACGATCTAGCATGCTTTTGAAAGAAAAGAACCGCCCTTGCTGATGTGGTGGCAGGCGCTTCTGGAAAATTGTTGCGGTAACCGGGAAGAAGAAAGCAACGACAAAGCCGAACACGGAGAAGGAAGCAAGGACCATGAATTTGTTATCGGCGAATGACATGCCAAACTGGGACAGCGCGAAGAAAAAGAGCATGATGGTGGAAGCTGCCACGAGATTTCTGTGACCTATCCAACGTTTTGCCAAGAGCCCCCCAATCAAAATGCTGATTCCTTCTGCCGCATAGATCCATCCCATGAGCTGAGGTTCCTGTTGCAGCTCACTAAAGTTCAAGATCATCAGGTTCACACCGCCAAGGAACAAGGTGATCAACCCATTATTAATCAATCCGACAAACAAAGCCGGGTCTTGTCGCGAGATCGTCAGTACTTCGCGAAACTCCACTTTTTCCTGAATCTTCCGAGAAGTGACTGGAGGAATGCGGAGAAAGAGCGTGACCACAGCGAGTACTGCATACGCGATGATAGAGAATACATACAGCATGGACAGGTCCATGGACGCAACGAGTATACCGCCGATTGCTGTTCCGCCAATGCGCGAGAGCGTAGAGATATTCAAATATGCGCTGTTCGCCTTGAGTAACTCGTCCTGAGAAAGGATAGCTGGCAAGGAAGCCTGCACGGTCGGAAAATAAAAAGCAGCAGAGCATTGCATCACAATCAAAGATACGATCATCCACAGAAGAGAATCGTTTGCAAGAGCTGGGAACATGAAGACTGGGCTAAGTGTCCGGATCAGGCTGGCAAACAGCATGATCTTGCCTTTGTCGTACATGTCAATCACCACACCCGCTTTTGGGGCGAGGAGAATGCTGACCACCAATCCACACATCAGAATCAAGCCCTTCACCGTATCAGAAGGAACAAGTTTCTGCATGAACGAAAGATTGGCAATAATCGAAATCCACATGCCCGCTCCCGCGACGATCTCTCCGCTCATTAAAAGCAGAAAGGTACGATTACGCCATAACATGAGAGCCACTCCAAACATTCGTTAGATAGGTAAAAATTTGAACCGATCCTTTCCTTTGAGAAAAAGCGATTTCTCTAGTATAGCATTCATGCAAACGCTTGTATATTTATTGTCTATGTGGGTATTCTTCGTATTCATAACGGACAAACTAACGCAATGCTGCGGCCATTACGCCCAAAAGGAGATATTCGTAAATGGCGCGAAAACGAACGTTGCTACTGTTGATCGTGTATGGGTTTGCTGCGACACTCACGATCTTTTACGGACTGGTGGAAAAGCATAGTGTCATTATCACGTTCTTTTCTTTTCATGTGCTCGTATGCATCTGTATACCCGTCATTCACGGATGGTGGGAAGGAGATTTGCGCAAGCAATGGCAGTCCGCGTGGGGAAGTTTTGAATGGCAGGGTACTTTATACGGACTGGCACTTGGCGTTCTGATGTTGACAGGAGTGCTGGCTGGACTTTGGTTGCTCTTGCAGGAGCCGGGAAGACCTGAAGCCGTTCGAGCAGGCATGGAAGCATGGGGGATTAAGCGCCGCTGGATTTGGGTTTTTTCCGTCTATCTTATTTTCATTAACTCGCTGCTGGAAGAATTGTTCTGGCGAGGCTTCGTATTGCAGCGGTTTCGTGCATCCTTATCCCGCTTCCTATCCATTTTTCTTTCTGGCTTTTTTTATTCCTTGTATCACCTGATTATCTCTACGGTCCTATTTGGTTTGCGAAACGGCTTGTTCATTACGTCGTTGGTTTTTGGTGTAGGGCTGATATGGGGATGGCTGAAAGAAATGTTTCCTTCGATTTATCCAAACTGGATTAGTCATTTACTCGCGGATTTGGGTCTCGCACTAGCTGTGGTTCTCTGGATTTATTGACCGGATAGGAGGGAGAAAATGATGCTGGCGATACATGAAGAAACGAGGCTTCGCAAGCGATTGCTTAGCATACTTCGGCAAAACAGTGAAGCATTTCAACTCTACTATGACACGTATGGGTATACCCCGGTTGAGCCGTTGCTGGAATATCTTCATACACTGAAAGGGTGCGCATACATAACCAGGCAAGATCTTCAACAAGTCGTGGAATTCGATCCGGAGCGGAGTATCGAATGGGACGGAGGATCACTCATTCGAGTTACCTACGGCTTTTTGCCCTCGATTGCAAAAAGCAGGCTAATGGAGATCGTGCCACCTGATGTTCTCTATTACGGGACACATCGAAAGTTATTGAAACAAGTACTCACTGGCGGCCTGTTGCCGATCGCCAGTGAGTATGTGCAGCTTGCGGATAGACCAGAGCATATTGGAGAGCCGACAGACACATTGCACCTCGTCACTGTGAATGCAAAGGAAGCCCATGAAGCCGGCATTTGCTTTTACCGAGTGGGTGAGCACTATTGCTTGAGCGATGCTGTCCCAGCCAGTTGTCTACAGCTGTACGCTGATTAGTTTGACTCGTTGTTCCGACGTGCTTCGCGCATTTGTAGCTGGTGCTGGCGTTCTGCCATAACTTCGCTGCGATCCCTCAAGGTATGCTTATTCAGCAAGTAGGCGTCTTGCATATCGCTATCCCGATGCTCAGGGTGATTTTGCATCGTACAAGCCTCTTGATACGCCTGTTTCAAAGCATCGGACATGGGCAGGGATATGCTTCGATAGGGCTGACCATTTTGCATTTCTGTCAGACGCTCTTCAAGCAGGCTCGCCAGACTTTCACTATCCAACCCAAGCTTTTGGATGTCTAGATGATGCTTTTTGACAAGGGAAATGGCGCTCGTGAGCATCTTGATTGCACCTGCCTGATTCCCGCGTCTCTGATGATAAAGAGCGACGGAGATTTGAATCAAACCAACCCACACAGGCTGACGCTCATCGGGAGGAGCGCTTTTCCAATATTCCTCGAGAATCTCATGGCACTCAAAATAATCGCGTTCTACATGAAACTGGATCAAATAATCCAGATACGGTTGCGGATACATGGTGATCTTCACCTCACTGCTTGGTTTTCAATGGATCGTTTATGTACTATTATAAAGCATAGAGAGTAGAAAATGAGGTGTAAAACGATTTATGACAAGAGATGAACTCGTAGCCGTATTGGAAAAAAAGCGAATGACCGAAATCATAGAACTAATCGAGGATGCTGAACAGGGCGAGCTGGAAGAGCTCGAGCTTGTGGAAAGCCTAGGATTACTCATGGATCAGGAGTTGAACAAAGAAGTCCTTTCGTTATTGGAGAGCTTGGGTGTCACCATTATTTACGTAAGCGGCGATGAAGAAGACGAAGAGGATGAAAACGACGACGAAGACGACGACATTTCGTAAAAAAGAGAACCAACCTTGTGCATGGTGCCAGGTTGGTTTTTTGCATTTCTTACTTTTGCGTCCATACGCGATTTTTATTTCGTGTAGCAGGGAACTTTTCCCCTCTAGAAAGCTCGATGATCATCGGGTCCTGCACACTTGCACCGGACTCACCAATCTCCATGTATACGGCATTTTTCGGAGACTTTTCTCCTTCACGAAAACGGCTGTGTTCTCCCACGAAGGCACCTTCTTCCTAAGGATTTGTCATCTGCATTAGTATGACCCGGTATACAGGCTTAATGCCCTCCTTTTATTGACGATAAGTTTTGAATTCTCGCTTCGTCTGGTCCTCTGTCTTGCTCGGAAAAACAGCGATCCAATCAACGTTTGACCACTCCTACTGCAAAATAGCCTACGAGACATCCGCTGATTTTGACTAGAATCTAGACTTCTGTCCATGCCGATATGTCATCACCTACATACCTTGTAGATGTAACGAAAAGGAAGGAGTGAGGTTAATGAGTTGCGGATGCAGAAGATCTCGTCGCAGATGCTTTAAATGCTGCGAAAAGAAAGTGTACAGAAAGCATTGCTTCTACAAGCCACACTACAGAACCCATTGTAAGCCATACGGTCGTAGTTGTGGACACGGTCACTTTGGTGGTTTTGAACACTTTGGCGGCGGTTACGATGGCTTCGATGGTTACGGCTCCTCTTATGGTGGCGGATACGGCGGCGGTTACGGTGGAAGTCACGGCGGAAGTAACGAGAGCAAGTATTAATAGAGAAAGGCGCCGGAGTGGCGCTTTTTTCGTTTTTTCGCAAGTTTCGAGCAATTTGTCGTACAATAGTGGAAAAGGGTTAAGGGAGGTATGGATATGCAATTCCTGAATGGGAAAGAGGAACGAATGTGGGCGATGATCGTACATCTATCTGCCTTCCTTGGTTTTGTCGTTCCGTTCGGCAATGTATTAGGACCTTTAATCGTATGGTTGATCAAGCGTGAAGAGGGAGCCTTTTTTTATCAGCATGGAAAAGAGGCCCTGAATTTTAGCATCTCGGTAATGATTTATGCCGCCATTTCAAGTTTATTGATCATCATTTTTATCGGTGCACTATTATTGGGAGCCCTTTTTATTTTTTGGGCGATCTTCGTGATCATCGCTGCGGTGAAAGCGAATGAAGGAAAAGAATTCCGTTACCCGCTCACTCTCCGGTTTATCAAATAACCGTTCTTGGGAAAGTCGTTCCTCGTGGGACGGCTTTTTATATTTGTTTGAATTTTCCATTAAAAAGAGGGTGAACAGTCGTTCATCTCGAAATACAAGTGAGTGTAGTCGGTGAAGGGGGAGTCAAATCATGTTGACGGGAGTGACAATAGTTGATTTTTCTCGCCATCTTCCAGGGCCGCTTTGTACGATGCGCCTGGCTGATTTGGGGGCAGAGGTCATTGAGGTGGAACCGTTTCACGACAAAGCCCACTCACCGTTAACCAGACCTTCTCATTCGGAAGCTAGAGAGACGGGAGCGTT
The DNA here is from genome assembly GCF_055685845.1 of Brevibacillus schisleri. NCBI lineage: Bacteria > Bacillati > Bacillota > Bacilli > Caryophanales > Paenibacillaceae > Brevibacillus > Brevibacillus schisleri. Next base: position 4,190,980 of record NZ_JBVNDM010000001.1, on the reverse strand, counting down.
TTACCTGCGTTCACATCGCAATCATAAAAGTATTTCCTTGAATTTGCGGACGAATGAGGGAAAAGCGCTCGCGTTTGCTCTGGCCAGACAGGCTGATGTCGTGGTGGAAAGCTATCGACCGGGTGTGATGCGACATTTGGGACTTGATTACGACCACCTGTGGGAGATGCACCCTGCGGTCATTTATTGCTCTGTGACGGGCTATGGCCAAAGCGGCGAGCTATACCAAATAGGGGGGTATGACTTGAATGTCCAGGCAGTAAGCGGATTTCTCTCACTGGTTCGCGATCTGGAAGGCAAGCCTGTCGTTGCAGATATTCCGCTTTCTGATTACGCGCTCGGGCTGTATGCCAGTGAACAAATATGCGCGGCGCTTGTGCAACGTGCGCGGACAGGCCGGGGAGCTTATTTGGATGTTTCGTCGGCTGACTTGTTTAGTTCTTGGACAGGGCTGCACGCACTGTTTATGTCATACAGCTCCTCCATTGGACGGGAGACCGGGAGAGAGAGTTTGCTGGCGTATCAGGTCTATGAGACAGCAGACGGTCAGTTTGTTGCACTTGCTGCGTTGGAAGAGAAGTTCTGGCTCAATTTTTGCCGCGCGGTAGGAAGAGCAGACTGGGAGCTATGCCACCGGGCTAGCGTTGCTTTGCATCCAGAGATGTTTGACGATATGAAAGCACTGTTTCTGTCAAGAACCCAAGCCGAGTGGAGCGAGCTGGGCAGTGAGGTGGATTGCTGTCTGACCGCCGTTGAAGATTGGGAAAACTGGGCAGACAATCCGTACGTTGCGAACAGGGAGATAGCGTATACGCTTCCTTATTTGGAAAAGAAGTCGCCCAATCAAGAGCGGAGTTTCGCGCATCGCTGTAGGGCGGAGAGGTTGTCACCCCCGTGGCACACCGATTACACGCACGAGCTGCTCAAGCGCAAGCTGAACCTGACAGAAGAGGATTTGAGCCGGCTGCAAAGGCAGGGGGTTATTCCTGTCGCTTCTTCATAGGAAAGGGTGAGAAAAAGGATGGAACAAGATCATCAAACACAATTGATCGTATCAAAAGCGGATGGAATCTGCACGATGACGCTAAACAGGCCACACGTCCTTAATGCAATGACGGTTGAAATGTTTTCCCTTTTGCAGGACGCGATTGCAAAAGCTTCAGCAGATGAGGAGGTCGATGTGCTTCTGTTGCGGGGAGCAGGAGGGAACTTTTGCTCCGGTGCGGATTTGGGCGTGTTGACTGCGCTGACGGATAAGAGTGATGCTGATCAATCATTGACGATCATTAATGATTTCATCACCAACTTGCATCAAATGCCAAAGCCTGTGATTGCAGTCATCGAAGGAGTAGCTGTCGGAGCGGGACTCAATCTTGCGTTGCATGCTGATTTTGTCATTGCGACGGAAGATGCTCTGTTGCAGGAGCCTTTTGTCCAGATCGGTCTGACAACGGATTTTGGCGGGACATACCTTTTGCCGAGGCTTGTTGGTACGGCGTGGGCGAAGCGGCTCGCACTGCTGGGAGAAAGGATTACAGGGAAAAAGGCGGAGGAAATCGGCTTGATCTATCGAGCCGTTGAAGCCAGTCAAGTCGAAAGTGAGCTGGAAAAATTGGTTACTGCGGTACGTCGCCTGCCGAAACAAGCGTATGCCGTAACCAAAGAAGGGTTGGGACGCTGCCAGATACACGACCTAGAATATGCCCTGGCCTGGGAAAAGCAGCAGCAGCCATCCCTGATCGCACATCCTGAATTTCAGACGCTTGTACAAGCGAAGGTAAAGCGGACGTAGCGATTTTTTGGCAGGGAAATGCTTAGCTCACGGGATTGATTAGATTGAAAAGTCCAAAGGGAACTTTATCCGTTGAGCAAAGGGCCATTCTGTGTTAAAGTAGGGATATCAAGATCCTGCGATGTACGATAGGCCGTAAATGTTTCTAACCTTATACGTGTTTTTCGGGAGACGGAAACTGTGATGGATGTCAGGCCCACCTCCTTTTTGGATGCATGGGAAGGCTGAAGTGCAGAAGGGTCGCCCACCTGTGTGAGCGCAGGTTATAGAAACATGAGGTCAACGGCAGAGCGGGGACTTGGCCGTTTATGAATGCAATGAATGACCGATAGCAAAAACAAAAACCACTTGGAATCTGCTTCCAGGTGGTTTTTGTTTTTTGTCTTCAAACTAATGAGTGGTTTTGTTTTGCTTGCCCGAGCCGTGGCTCTGCCCTTGTTTTTGGGCGCCTTGATCTTGATCCCCATGATCGACAATGGTCAGGTCCTTTTCAAGGGTTTGGGAGTCTTGGGCATCTTGAAGAATTTGATACATTTGCAGGAAATTCGCTTTTTGTCCCTCAGGAATTCCTTTAATGCGGACGGTCAGTTCTTGCGGGCCATTTTGCTGTTGTCCGCCTTGGCCACCGCCTTGACTGTTCCCTTGCCCGCTGTGTTCATTTGAACTCGGTTGTTCATCGAGAAAGCTGAGAAACATCGAGTCGCTGTCTTGGTCTTGTTGATGGTTTTGTCCGCCGTCGTGTGATTGCTGTCCTTGTCCGTTTCCACCTTGTCCACCTTGCTGCTCAAACAGCACGTTGAATTCGTTCAGATCGGTCTGGATGATGCCAATAACGTTCATCCTGATCCTCCTTCCAAAATAGAAATGATGCTTCAGCCCGGATGTTTGGAATGGTGGACGCCGTGCCGTTGCAGGTAACCATGGAAAAAGTATTCGACCACCGTAATGGCAAATGTCGTCAACAACAAACCTGATAAGGATATGGTCTGGCCAAACAAGTAACAGCCAAGCCACAAGGAAGCATACACGAACAAGAAATCAGCGGTGCTTGCAAACGTATTATTCGTACGAGGGAGGATTGTCAAATCCAGTACATAACCCAGTAAACTGACAATCACGCTTGCGAGCACGGCAAACATAAGGGACGTCCCTGACCACCAAAGCCCTGGAATGGCAATGATTCCGTTAAACAAGAGCTTGAGAACGATGTTCAAAGAGCGAACACCACCTTTCATGCCCTTAGTATGAACTTAGGTAGTCGCACTATTCGTAGAAGAGGTGTTTGATTTTAAACGGCGGATCAGTGCTTCATCCGGTGTCACATACAGCGTTCGTTGCTGCTCGTAGATCACATAGCCCGGCTTGGCCCCGCTCGGTTTTTTTACATGCTTCACGAGCGTGTAATCTACGGGAATTTGACTTCCTTCTTTGGCGCGACTGAAGAAAGCCGCCAGATTCGCTGCTTCAAGCAACGTCTCATCCGAAAATTCCCGAGCGCGAATGACCACATGGGATCCAGGAATATCCTTGGTGTGCAGCCATGTTTCTTGCGACGATGCGAGCTTGTTGGTCAGGTATTCATTTTGTTTATTGTTTTTGCCGACCAAAATTTCAATGCCATCCGAAGAAAGGTACGTATCCAGCTCTGGTCGGGTATCTTTTTTCTTGCGCGGACCACGTTTTTTACGATCGCGCATGTAGCCTTGCTCAACGAGCTCCTCGCGAATTTCTTCGGCATCTTTTAAGGTGGCATGTTCCAGTTGGACCAATACGCCGTCCAAATACAAGAGCTCAGCCTGCGCTTGCTCAATCTGCTCACTCACGATGGAAAGGCTGTTTTTGGCCTTGTTATACCGTTTGTAATACGACTGCAAATTTTCCGACGGGGTCTTTAATGGGTCGAGCGGAATGGTGATGGTACCTCCCGCTTCGTCATACCAGTTGACTGTGACGAGCTCGCGATCCCCTCGCTTCATTTGGTGCATATTGGCGGTGATCAATTCACCGTACAGGCGAAACTGATCTGCTTCATGCGCATCTTTCAGCGTTTGCTCGAGCTTCTCGATTTTCTTTTCATTTTTATTGCGCTCAACAGTGACAAAGCGAATCAAATCGTGCGCACGTTGTTTGACAGTGTCACGAAGCGCTTTTCCTTCGTAAAATGCCTGCAAGCATTCTTGGACGGAAGGATAGGGGGTGGTAACTCCATTTGAGAGATGTGTCAGCTCGACGACGTGAAAATACGCTTTGCCGTTTGCCTCTACAATGGATGGCACATACGCATGATCGTTGATTGCCTTCATCACCTGTGAAAAGGCAGCCCACAGTGATTCACGATTCGCGAGGCCGGCTCTGTGCAAAATTTCTTTTGCCAATAAGGGACTGATCCCGGTATAGCCATCTACAATTTGCTTGTCCAAACGACCGCCGTTCCAGTCGAGGGAAGAAATAAACGCTTGCTCGGTTACAGTGAGAGGGTCGCGTTTATCTTGGCTCGGAGGAGAGACAAAAGGTCTGCCAGGGGTAACTTGTCTGTACTGGCTAATGGCGAGCGTCACATGCATGGCGCTATCCAAAATCATTCCGGATGCAGGATCGATGAGGATGATGTTACTGTGCTTGCCCATGATCTCTACAATAATGCGACGGACAGCCGTGTCACCCAGCTCATCCCGAGTGCGTACGTCAATGTGAATAATTCGCTCCATCCCGATTTGCTGAACGGATTCAATTACGCCGCCCTCACAATGCTTGCGCAATAGCATGCAAAACATCGGAGCTTCCAGCGGATTCGTGAATTCTTCTGTCGTGATGTGCAAGCGGGGATAGGTCGGGTTTGCAGACAGGAGGAACTTTACCGTTTCTCCTTGAGTCCGTACTTGCATAATAATATCGCTATGGTGGGGCTGGTGGATTTTCGAGATGCGTCCTCCTACCAGTTTATGTAATTCCCGCGCAACAGAGCGGGTTACTACGCCATCAAATGCCACAAAAGTCACCTCAGATCAAAAAAATGGCTAGAATAATAGATAGAGAGCTGCCAGTCACAGTGTAGCATAAGTCAGAGCAAGGAGGAATCTCATCGTGGTGGGGGTGCTTCGGTTGACACTGCCAAGAGTTGTCTCCTATAATAAATTAACGATTTTGCGTCTATGGAAGTGAAAACTTGTGATTCGAAGCATGACTGGTTACGGTAGAAAAGAAGATAGCAAAGGCTCCATTCGAGCAACAGTCGAGATACGTGCAGTGAATCACCGCTTTTCTGAGATTGTCGTGCGCCTGCCCAAAGCATGGAATATGCTTGAGGATTCGATTCGTAAGCTGGTCGCACAGTACGTCAGAAGAGGGCGTGTCGATGTCACTGTCTCAGTGGAAGGGAAAAATTCTTCTGCTACGGTTATGGACATTGACTGGGATGTAGCTGAACAGCTAGTCTCCATTTCCCGCGAGATGACTCAGCGTTTTGCGCTAGAGACGCCTTTAACTGTCAAGGATCTGCTACACTTTCCTGGCGTGATACATACCAAAGAGTCAGAGGACGACAATGTGGAGGAGCTGGCAGAGTGGCTCCAAGACCTAGTCAGGGGCGCGGCCATGGATCTCATTTCGATGAAAGAGACCGAGGGTAAACTGTTGCACGCTGATCTAGCCAGTCGCCTGACTACCGTCAACACATGGACGCGGGAAATCTCCCAGTTGGCCCCACTTTGTAAGGAAGATTATAAGGGCCGACTCGAGCAACGCGTAAGTGAGTGGGCCGGTTTGACGCCTTATGAATTGGACCCTGCTCGTGTAGCACAAGAGGTTGCCTTTTTCGCTGATAAAAGTGATATTAGTGAAGAGTTGACCCGTTTAGATAGTCATTGCCAACAGTTTGCCAATCAATTAGGCAAAGAAGAAGCAATTGGTCGAAAACTGGATTTTCTGCTCCAAGAAATGAATCGGGAAGCCAATACGATTGCTTCCAAAGCGAATCATTTGCGCATACAGCATTTGGCTGTCGAGATCAAGACAGAACTGGAGAAGATGCGGGAGCAAATACAGAATGTCGAGTAGCATGAAAGGATGGGCTGGGCCGTCATGGCAATCAAGCTAATCAATATCGGTTTTGGCAACATCGTCAATGCCAACCGCATTATTTCAATTGTAAGTCCGGAGTCCGCTCCTATCAAACGGATCATCCAGGAAGCGCGCGATCGCAACATGCTAGTGGACGCTACCTATGGGAGACGTACACGTGCGGTCATTATTACTGACAGCGATCACGTGATTTTGTCAGCGGTACAGCCAGAAACCGTGGCACAGCGCTTGACTACGAAGGATGACGAATCGGACGAATAAAGTAGGAGTGTAAACAATGAGCATGGTTGATCGTGGTCTCCTTTTGGTTCTTTCTGGACCAGCTGGTGTGGGAAAAGGAACAGTATGCAAGGCACTTCGTGAAGTGATGCCTGATCTGGTGTATTCTGTTTCCGCTACCACACGCCAGCCGCGTCCTGGAGAGGTAGAAGGAGTTAATTACTTTTTTAAAAGCCAGGAAGAGTTCAAGCGGATGATTGAAGAAGATGCTCTCCTGGAATGGGCAGAATACGTGGGGAATTACTACGGAACCCCTCGTCAGTTCGTGGACGATATGCTCAATGAGGGGCGTGATGTCATTCTTGAGATTGAAGTCCAGGGTGCTCTTCAAGTAAAAGAGAGCTTCCCGCAAGGTACATTCTTGTTCCTGGCTCCGCCTGATTTAAACGAACTGGAAAACCGGATCGTGGGACGCGGGACAGAATCACAAGAGATCATTCGCAAACGCATGGAAGTGGCGCGTGCTGAAATCGAGCTCATGGACCACTACGATTATGTAGTCGTCAATGACGTCATCGAATCGGCGTGCGATCGAATCCGAGCGATTATTACAGCGGAGCATCTGAAAAAAGATCGTCAGGTTCACAAATATCGCAAATGGTTACAGGAGGTTGAATAGAATTATGTTGTATCCATCTATTGACGAATTGACCCAAAAAGCGGAGAGCAAGTACATCCTCGTGACAGTCGCATCCAAGCGTGCGCGTCAGCTTCGCGAAAATAGCGAAATTCAAGTCGTGAGACCAAAATCCAAAAAGTTTGTAGGTTTGGCACTGGAGGAGTTCATCTCCGACGAGCTCGTTCACGAGTTTTTGGACGGTCGCAAATAAGCAGTCACCTTTAAAAACAACCTCACGAGGTTGTTTTTTTCGGATTTCGGATAGGGGAGAAAGGAGAGAGTGCAGATGCATTCGCTTGCAGGAAAACGAATTGTTCTTGGAGTATCTGGCGGCATCGCTGCTTATAAGGCTGCTGCACTGACCAGCAAGCTGACACAAGCAGGTGCATTGGTGCATGTCATTTTGACAGAGAGCGCCTTACAGTTTATTCAGCCTTTGACGTTTCAAGCCTTGTCTCACCTGCCTGTTTATACAGATACATTTACGGAACCAGATCCACATGTGATTAGTCATATTGAACTGGCTGATCGAGCTGATCTCATTTTGATCGCGCCAGCAACGGCAAACGTGATTGGCAAAATGGCGAATGGCATTGCGGATGATATGCTGACGACGACTGTATTGGCTACGAAAGCGCCCGTCATGATCGCGCCTGCCATGAACGTCAATATGTACAATCACCCTGCGGTTATCGCCAATATGGATAAGCTTACGGCTTATGGTTATCGGTTTGTGGAACCGGGTGTCGGGCTTTTGGCATGTGGCTGGATTGGCAAAGGACGTTTGGCGGAACCAGAGGAAATCGTCGAAGCTGTGCGTCAGTGGTTTGCCTCCGATGAGACCAGACAAACGATCCGTAAAAAAGATTTGCAGGACAAGCGCGTACTGATCACAGCGGGACCGACTCGTGAAAAAATTGATCCCGTTCGTTACATAACCAATCATGCTTCAGGAAAAATGGGCTACGCCATCGCGGAAGCGGCAAGAGACAGAGGGGCAAAGGTCACGTTGGTCAGTGGGCCGACAACCTTGGCACGTCCTGATGGAGTAGAATTCATCGCGGTGGAATCGGTACAAGAAATGTTCGATGCCGTCATGGAGCAGTTGCCACACTGTGACATTGTCGTCAAATCAGCAGCCGTTTCCGATTATCGACCGAAGCATGTAGCTGAACATAAGCTGAAAAAGGGTGATGGTCCACTCGACCTCGTGCTAGAAAAAGCACCTGATATTTTAAAGACAATTGGTGAGCGCAAAACGAAGCAATTCGTTGTAGGCTTTGCAGCAGAGACCCAAAATGTGTTACAGCATGCCCAGTCCAAGCTGGAGCGAAAAAATCTCGATATGATCGTAGCCAATAATGTGTTGCTTGAGGGAGCAGGTATGGGGAGCGATACGAATATCGTGACCTTGCTAACCCGTGGCGGCGAGCAACTGGCATTGGATAAATTAAGTAAGCGGGCTGTGGCAGACAAGCTGTTTGATGCTGTCCTTGCCGTCCAAGAGCATAGACCGCTCCAAGATCTGTCATGATCGCCCAAATTATCGTCGACGTTCCGGTCAATCGGACGAATCGACCTTTTGATTACCATGTTCCGCCTTGGTTGCGTCCACTAATTCGCATTGGCAGCCGCGTGGTTGTCCCGTTTGGCCCCCGTCAACTGCAAGGCTATGTTATTGGGATCGTAGAGGACGATCAAGCCATACCAGATCGTTCGCGACTAAAAGATGTCGTGCAGGTACAAGACGACACGCCTCCTCTCACGCCAGAGCTGCTAAAGATGAGCGAATGGATGTCCAAGCAATACTTGTGTCCGTGGGTAACGGCAGTACAGGCCATGCTTCCGGCTGTGCTCAAAGGGAAGTCGGAGAAGTGGTTGACAGCGACAGACGCGTTGGACGAAGAGGCATGCGGGAGATCGGGGCTTCTGTGGGAATTATTTCGCAAACGGCAATTGCCGCTGACAGAAGTGGAGAAACAATTTGGGGAGGAGTATTTACTCGTTCCGGGTTGGATACAGAGTGGATTGCTTGCTACGGAGTATCAAGTTAGGGACAAAATAACCCGCAAGCAGCAATCATTTGTCAGAAGCTTATTGGATGAGGGGAAGCTGGAAGAAGCGATTGGTTCGTTGCCAGCACGGGCAGAGCAGATGCGCCGTGTCCTTCAACTAATGCTCATGCACAAGGAGCAGTCCTTATCTGTACAAATGCTGCGGGAGGAATACGGAATTACGCGCTCTCCGCTAAAAAGCCTGGAAGCAAAAGGCTGGATCGCGATCGAGCAAGTGGAGGTCTACAGGGACCCGTACGCTAATCGACGATTCCAGGAAAAGCAGAAGCCTGTCTTTACCCCGGTACAGGAGGAGGTACTGACACCTATCTTACAATCGATTGAATCGGGAACCTATGCTTCTTACTTGCTGCACGGGGTTACCGGAAGCGGTAAGACAGAAGTGTATCTCGAAGCGATCGAACGCACGTTGGAAAAAGGGCGCGAGGCGATCTTTCTCGTTCCTGAAATTTCACTGACCCCGCAAATGGTAGAGCGCTTCAAAGCTCGTTTTGGCGCAGATGTAGCTGTTTTGCACAGTGCGTTGTCACAAGGAGAGCGTTATGACGAGTGGCGCAAGATCATTCGCAAGCAAGTCAAAGTGGTGGTAGGTGCCCGATCTGCCATCTTTGCTCCGTTTCGGAATGTTGGCTTGATTGTGATCGATGAAGAGCATGAGAGCTCGTATAAGCAAGAAGAGACCCCGCGATATCATGCACGAGAAGTAGCTCTATGGCGAGCGAAAGAGAATCAGGGTGTCCTTGTCATGGGAAGTGCGACTCCTGCCCTGGAGACGTATGCATTGGCTACGCGAGGCCGATACGAGCTGTTGCGTATGCCAGAGCGTGTCGGGAATCGCCCGATGCCAGAGGTACATGTCGTAGATATGCGCGAGGAGCTTCAGGCCCAGAATCGCTCGATGTTCAGTCGGAAGCTGCATGAGATGATTGCGGATCGATTGGCAAAAGAAGAACAGATGGTCATTTTCCTTAATCGAAGAGGCTTTTCTACCTTTGTCATGTGCCGCTCCTGCGGATATACGATGCGTTGCATTCATTGCGACATCTCGCTTACTTATCATAAAACCAATCATACGGCGCGCTGCCATTACTGTGGATATACCATCGCACAGCCTAAGCATTGTCCTGAGTGTCAAAGTGAACATATACGCTTTTTTGGTACGGGAACGCAAAAGGTGGAAGCCGAGCTGGCAAAGCTTTTTCCTGGAATCCGGGTCATCCGAATGGACGTGGACACGACCTCGCGAAAAGGCTCTCACGAAGAGCTGTTAAATAAATTCCGCTCGGGTCAAGGAGACGTTCTGCTCGGTACACAGATGATTGCCAAGGGACTTGATTTTCCACGAGTGACGTTAGCGGGTATCATTGCAGCGGATACATCCTTACATCTGCCCGACTTTCGTGCAGCGGAGAAGACATTTCAGCTTTTGACGCAGGTAGGTGGACGGGCAGGACGGCATGAGCTGGACGGAGATGTTGTGATTCAGACGTATACGCCGGAGCACTATAGCATTGTTCATGCGACTAAACATGATTATCCTGCATTTTATCAGGATGAAATGATGCAGCGCAGACGAACAGGCTACCCGCCATATTTCCGTCTCGTATTAATTACGTTTAGCCACGAGGAGGTACCTGTAGTGATCCGTGGTGCGCATTCGATGGCTGACTATTTGCGGCAGCGTTTGGCACAGACGACGATCCTCTTGGGCCCTGTGGCTTCGCCCATTGCGAGGGTGAAGGATAGATTTCGTTTTCAGATCATGCTAAAATATCGTGATGAACCGCAACTGTCAGACCTGCTCGCTCAGGCGACGGCTGCGTTTGAAGAATGGAACAAACAGCAGAAAGTATTGATGACGATTGACGTCGACCCTTACGTACTGCTTTAGGGAGGATATGAAACACATGGCGATTCGCACAATTGTAAAACATCCAGATCCGATTTTGCGTGAAAAAGCAATGGTCGTAACCAAATTTAATTCCAACTTGCACAAGCTGCTTGATGATATGGCAGACACGATGTACGATGCAGACGGTGTAGGCTTGGCTGCTCCACAAGTGGGCATCTCCAAGCGTGTCATCGTGATGGATTGCGGTGATGGACTGATTGAAATGATCAATCCGGAAATCATTGAGCATGAAGGGGAGCAATACGATTATCCAGAAGGCTGCTTGAGCATTCCTGGCCTGCAAGGAGACGTTCGTCGCCACAAGTGGATCAAGCTGCGCGGTCATGACCGTAACGGGAATGTGGTTGAGCTCGAGGCAGACGACCTGTTGTCCCGTTGTGCTCAACACGAGATCGATCATTTGAACGGTGTCCTCTTTATCGATGTAGCTGACAAGGTGTACAAAGTAAACCCGAACCAGGAAGGGGAATAACCATTTGAAAGATGCTCGCATCCTGTTTATGGGTACGCCTGACTTTGCTGTATCGAGTCTTACGGCAGTACTCGAAGCAGGCTACAACGTGATTGGAGTCGTAACACAACCCGATCGTCCCGTTGGACGCAAGCAAGTATTGACGCCGCCCCCCGTGAAGGAGGCGGCTTTGCGTCATGGACTTTTGGTATTGCAACCGGAAAAAATCAAGGCAGAGGAAGCGCTTGAAGAAGTGCTGGCCCTCAAGCCTGATCTGATCATTACCGCGGCATATGGGCAGATTTTGCCTAAAAAACTGCTCGATGCCCCGAAATATGGCTGCATCAATGTGCACGCTTCTCTTTTGCCGAAATATCGCGGCGGTGCCCCGATTCATAAATCGATTGTCGAGGGAGAAGCGGAAACAGGCGTAACCATCATGTACATGGTGGAAGCTCTCGATGCAGGGGATATGCTGTCCAAGGTAGTCGTGCCGATTGAAGAGCGCGATACAGTGGGGACCTTGCATGACAAATTGGCTGCGGCAGGCTCGGAGCTGTTGATTGCTACTGTTCCGCCCCTGTTGGCTGGTGAGCTAGTAGCAGAGCAACAGGATCATTCGGCAGCGACTTTTGCCCCGAATATCAAGCGTACAGACGAAAAAATTGACTGGAGCCGTTCTGCGGAACAGATTTACAACCAAGTCCGCGGCTTGAATCCGTGGCCTGTCGCATTTACTACATGCGAAGGAAAGATTTGGAAGCTGTGGTGGGTAGAAAAAATGCCTGCGTCCGGTGAAGACAAAGAGCCGGGAACCATCATCGCCCGTGAGGAAGACGGTATCGTTGTCGCTTGCGGTAGCGGTGCTGTGAAAATAACCGAATTGCAGCCAGAAGGCAAAAAACGTATGAGTGCACTCGACTTTTTGCGCGGAGCGGGCAGCAGCATTGAAATCGGCACAAAGGTAGGAGAATAGTCCGTGGCAAAAAAGGGAGCTCGCGATATCGCCCTCGATGTTTTGAACAGGGTAGAAGAACATAAGTCCTACAGCAATCTTGAGCTGCGCAATGTCTTGGATCGGGAAAATCTCAGTGCAGCAGATGCAGGGCTGGTGACAGAGCTTGTGTACGGTACCATACAGCGCAAGATGACGCTGGATCATGTCCTGTCCCATTTTGTCGGGAATAAAAAGGTTCAGACCTGGGTCCGTAATTTGTTGCGTCTCAGCTTGTATCAAATTCGCTTTTTGGACCGTATTCCTGAGCGCGCTGCCGTACACCAGGCGGTTGAAATCGCCAAGAAACGCGGTCACCAAGGGATTGCTTCGATGGTCAACGGTGTCTTGCGCAATGTGTTGCGTCAGCCGGATGTGTGGGAGCGTCAGCCAAAAGGCAGCCGTGCCTTGCAAATCGCCGTTGCCTATTCGCATCCGGAATGGCTTGTGCGTCAGTGGCTTAACGTATATGGCGAAGAGACGACGATTGCCATTTGCGAAGCCAACAACAGAACCCCGCATAGCGCTATCCGGGTCAATTCATGGAAAACGACGAAGGATCAAGTGCTGGACAAGCTGGCGGAAGAAGGGCTGGAAGGACAAGCGTCGTCTGTCAGTCCTCATGCTATTCTGATGGAAGGCGGACATGTAGCCGGCTCTCGCTTGTTCAAGGAAGGCTACTTCACGATCCAGGATGAGAGTTCCATGCTCGTAGCACCAGCTCTTGCTGCCCAACCAGGTATGCGTGTACTGGATGCTTGCGCGGCACCTGGTGGAAAAACAACGCACATAGCCGAAATGATGGAAAACCGCGGGGAAATCATAGCGAGTGACGTGCATCCGCACAAACGCGATCTGATTGCGAATGCAGCGAAAAGACTCGGGATTACGATCATCGAGCCAATCGTAAGTGATGCACTAGACCTGCCTGAAAAAGCGCTGGGAACTTTCGATCGAATCCTGCTGGATGCGCCATGCACCGGATTTGGCGTGATTCGTCGCAAGCCTGATCTGAAGTGGAACAAAACGCCGGAAGATGTCCGTGCGATTGCTCAGCTACAATACGAACTGCTCAAGACATTGGCGCCGCTACTCGCAGAGGGTGGTGTCATGGTTTACAGCACATGTACGATTGAGCCAGCAGAAAACCAGGAGATTGTTCGCCGCTTTGTTGAAGAACACCCTGATTTCGTATTCGATGATACACTGGCACAAGACCTGCCTGAGGCTGTCAGAGGGCATGTCGATGAAACCGGAGCCTGCGTGCAAATTTTGCCTCACCATTTCGAGAGTGATGGATTCTTTATCGCGCGATTGAAACGAAGAGGATAAGGTAACGGACGTACAAACAAGGGGTGGCGCACCAACAGGTGGAAAATGCCACTCCTTTGCCTTTGTTTGCGAGGGCTTGGATTGGTTTACACTAGGAAAAGCGACGCATTTGTGAATCTGGATGTCAAAACCGTTTGAAGCGAGACGCCCCACGAGGTACAATGATAGAATGGATTTAGGCAAGCAATGATTTTGAGGATGTGGAGATAGAATGCCGTTAACGACATTTACTGGCGCAAAGCCGCTTATTTACAGTTTAACGCAAGATGAAATGAAAGAATGGCTGGTTAGTGCCGGCGACAAAGCATTTCGTGCGCAACAAATTTTTGACTGGCTATATGTAAAACGCGTCACTTCTTTTGACGAGATGAGTAATTTGTCCAAGGAGCTGCGCGAAAAGCTGGCTGATACATTCCGCATGGAGCCACTCAAGGAAATCACACATCAGGAGTCGCAGGATGGGACGATTAAGTTTTTGTTCCAGCTTGTCGATGGTCATGCGATTGAGACGGTGATTATGCGTCATAATTACGGAAACAGCATTTGTGTCACGACACAGGTGGGCTGCCGTATCGGTTGTACGTTTTGTGCTTCTACATTAGGGGGACTGAAGCGTAACCTGGATGCAGGTGAAATCGTCTCTCAAGTATTGACGGCACAACGTAGATTGGATGCGGAAGGTGAGCGTGTCAGTCACGTTGTCGTCATGGGGATTGGGGAGCCGTTCGAGAACTTCGAGAGCTTGATGGCGTTCTTGTCCGTCATCAACGATAACCGTGGATTGAATATCGGTGCTCGTCACATTACGGTTTCCACCAGTGGAATTGTGCCGAAGATTTACGAGTTTGCTGAACGAGGCGGACAAGTGAACCTGGCGATTTCCCTGCACGCACCGAACACGGAGCTGAGGAGCCAGCTGATGCCGATCAACCGTGGCTTCCCGCTCGCTAAGCTGATGGAGGCATGTCACCATTACATTAACAAGACAGGGCGTCGCATCAGTTTTGAGTACGGTCTATTCGGCGGGAAAAACGATCAGCCCGAGCATGCAGAGGAGCTGGCCGAACTCATTGGCGACATGCTTTGCCACGTGAATCTGATCCCGGTGAACTACGTACCAGAGCGCGATTATGTACGCACGCCACGTAATGAGATTTTTCAGTTCAAACGCATTTTAGAGGAAAAAGGAATCAATGTGACCATCAGACGCGAGCAAGGCAGTGACATTGCTGCTGCTTGCGGACAATTGAGGGCACAACACGCTAAAGAAACCGTGGGGTGATGCCATGGAAATCGCGATGAAATCCCATGTTGGGCGCGTTCGTCAGGTTAACGAGGACTACTATGCCTGTGTGACCGATTTAAACGGACGCGTGCTCGCCATTGTAGCAGATGGTATGGGTGGCCATCAGGCTGGTGATATTGCCAGTCGCCTAGCTGTTGAGCGAATAGTGAAAGAACTGCGTCACCTAGATGGGGACCTCGAAGCAGAGGATGTGCGCGAGCAATTGATGAACGCCGTTCTGCTTGCGAATAAAGAAGTCTATGAATATGCGCTTGAACATCCGGAGTGCAGTGGCATGGGCACAACCGTAGTTGCTGCCTTGTTCGACCAATCCTCCGTGATTACCGCGCATATTGGTGACAGCCGTCTGTATTTTTACAACCAAGACGGACTGGTCATGAAAACAGAAGACCATTCCCTTGTCAATGAGCTGATGAAAAGTGGACAGATTACAGCCGAGGAGGCGTCTGTCCACCCTCACCGCAATGTTATTATGCGTTCACTCGGGACAGAACCGGATGTACTCATTGATCTTGGGCAGTTTGAATGGTCAGAGGGTGATATCGTCTTGATTTGCTCAGATGGATTGAGCAACAAGGTCAGTCATCCTTCCTTGGAAGAAAAGTTGCAGAAACAGATATCGTTACAAGCGAAGGTGGACGGTTTGGTGCAGGAAGCACTGGATGCTGGTGGGGAAGATAACATAACGCTGGTTGCCGTACGAAATACGCTTGATGCCGGTCAGAAAGAGGGGTGAGAGAGATGGAAGGTCAACGACTGGGAGGACGATACCAAATAGAATCCCGCGTCGGTGGGGGCGGTATGGCCATTGTATACAAGGCCAAAGATTTAATTTTGAATCGTCCAGTGGCAGTTAAAGTACTGCGTTCACAGTTTGGTACGGACGAAGATTTCGTAAATCGTTTCCGACGTGAAGCGCAGGCGGTGGCGAGCTTATCTCACCCCAATGTGGTTGGGGTGTATGATGTCGGTCAGGATGGCGATACCCATTACATGGTGATGGAGTACATAGAAGGCTATACGTTGAAAGAGGTCATCATTCAACGTGGTGCGCTGCCGGTAGAAGAGGCAGTGCGGATCGCCGAGCAAATTTGCGATGCACTCGATCATGCGCATCAAAACCAGATCATTCATCGAGATATTAAGCCGCATAATATTATGATTGGAAAAAATGGTCGGGTGAAGGTTACGGATTTCGGGATTGCGCGAGCCGTTACTTCAGCAACGATTACGCATACGAATGCGATGCTTGGCTCTGTCCATTATTTTTCGCCAGAGCAGGCGCGCGGTGGGATTACCGGGGAAAAATCCGATATTTACTCGCTGGGGATCGTCTTGTACGAAATGGTGACGGGTGAACTGCCGTTTTCCGGTGACTCGCCTATATCAGTGGCGCTCAAGCATTTGCAGGAGCCGCTTCCAGAGCCGCGCCAAGTCAATCCGGCTATCCCACAGAGTGTGGAAAATGTCATTTTGAAGGCGCTGGTAAAGGATCCATTTCTCAGATACGCATCCGCGAGTGAAATGCTAGAAGATTTGGAGACCTGCCTGTTCCCAGAGCGATTAAACGAAGAAAAGCTGACGTTCCCGGTGGATGAAGAAATGACGCGTGTGGTGCCGATCATCACACCTGACATGCTTGAAGGCGATACCAATGGCAAAACCGGAGGAGCGGGGCGTAGCCGCTATGAGCAGCGTACAGAAGAAGAGGATGCCAAACCAACGAAGAAAAAATGGTGGGTCAAAGCACTGTTCTGGGTAGGCGGTATCGGACTGTTTTTCGTACTGGCATTCTTCGGATTTAACTTACTGTTGAATCTGTTCCCGTCCGTTCCAGAGGCACAGGTGCCTCATGTGGAAGGGATCGAAGTGACGCTTGCTGAGAAAAAGATTCAGGATGCCAAACTTGTTGCCCGTATCGTCGAAGAAGCCAATGATACGATAGAAAAGGGAATGGTGATACGCCAGGACCCAGCACCTCCCATGCGGTTAAAGGAAAATTCCGTTGTGACCTTGTTTGTAAGCAAAGGACAACAAGAGATCAACATGCCAAATCTGGTTACGTTGCCGCGAGCAACAGCAGAGGAAGCATTGAAAAGCAATGGCTTTAAACTGGAGAATGTCACTTTCGTAGAGGAAGAGGACGACAAGGCTGAGGTAGGGACGGTTATCAAGCAATCTCCAGCCGCAAATGAAAAGGTCTTCCCGACTAAAACGAATGTGACGGTCACGATCAGTAAAGGGAAAACCTTCGTGAAAATGCCGGATGTCCGGAATAAATCCGTAGAGGTTGCGCAAGTAGAATTGTTCAAAAAAGGGCTGGCTGTCGGGAAAATCACCGAGGTACCTTCTTATACGACTGACAAACCAGGTATTGTTCTCAGCACTCACCCTTACGATCCGGGAATGGAAGTGCAAAAGGATGTAGCGATTCCGCTTGAGGTCAGCAATGGCCAATATCCGCAGGACGCCAAGCTGGCAAACGTTCCGGTTTATGTAGAGGTTGTACCTGGTGAACCACTGGAAGTGAAAATTGAAGTGACAGATGCTCGTGGAGAGGCAAAAGTTTTCCAGACGGAGACGATCACCGAAAATAAAGAGTACGATGTACCAATCGTCTTGGCGCCACAGAAGGACTCGGTAGTCAAGGTCTTTGTGAAACGATCAACTGATCAAGGCTTCAATGAATACCAGACGATTCCAGTTTCCTATAACAGCTTGCCATAGTGTAGTGGAGGGACATGAATGCCAGAAGGACGGATTGTGAAAGCGCTCAGCGGTTTCTATTATGTAGCCGACGAAGGGCGAATCTACAGTTGCCGTGCACGAGGGCTCTTCAAGAAAAAAGATGCAAAAGTAAACCCACTGGTTGGGGATTGGGTCGTCTACGATGCGATCAATGAGAAAGAAGGCTATATCATGGAGGTGGGCGAACGGACGAATGAGTTGGTTCGTCCGCCCATTTCCAATGTGGATCAGGCGGTACTCGTCTTTTCGATGTACAAGCCGATGTTTAGCCCGTTGCTGCTGGACAAGTTCCTGACGCACACGGAGCATGCAGGGATTGATTCCGTGATTGTCTTATCCAAAGCCGATCAAGTGTCGGAAGAAGAGGTCACCGAAATCGTGAAGAAGTATGAAGCGATCGGGTACCGCGTGATTCCGACCTCAACGGCGGATGAACGCGGTGTAGAGGACGTGCGTGAGATTTTGCGCGACCGTATTTCGGTTTTCGCCGGTCAGTCAGGTGTGGGTAAATCCTCCCTGATCAACATGCTGTTTCCGGGTGTCAGCTTGCAGACAGGAGATGTCAGCCAAAAGCTCGGACGCGGAAAGCATACAACGCGTCATGTCGAGCTGATTCCGCTTGCGGGCGGTGGCTATGTGGCAGACACACCGGGCTTCAGTTCATTGGAATTTATCGATTTCTCCGAGCTTGACCTGGCGGAATCCTTTCTGGACTTTGCCAATCGCAGCTCGGAATGCAAGTTCCGTGGCTGTCTTCACGTAAGCGAGCCAGCTTGTGCCGTGCAGGCCGCGCTGGAGGCTGGAGAAATCAGTGAACAGCGCTACGAGCACTACAAGCAATTCCGCGAAGAGCTAAAAGAATACCAACGGAGGAACAAATCATGGTAAAAATCGCACCTTCTATCCTATCTGCTGATTTTGCCCGTCTGGGTGAAGAAATTCTCGATGTCGAGAAGGGAGGAGCAGACTGGATTCACGTGGATGTGATGGATGGACACTTCGTTCCAAACATTACGATCGGTCCTCTGATTGTGGAAGCGATTCGTCCAGTGACCAAGCTGCCACTCGATGTGCACTTGATGATCGAGGAGCCAGATCGCTACATTCCGCAATTCGCGAAAAGTGGAGCAGACTGGATTACTGTTCATCAGGAAGCATGCCGTCATCTGCATCGCACGCTGTACTTGATCAAGGAGCAAGGTGTGAAAGCGGGAGTGGTATTGAACCCGGCTACACCGATTTCCACGATCGAGCCAGTCCTTGCTGATTTGGATATGGTTCTCCTCATGACAGTGAACCCTGGTTTTGGTGGACAAAAATTCATTCACAGCGTTGTGCCAAAGGTTGCCCAGTTGCGTCAAATGCTGAACGAGCGTGGCTTGGGGCATGTGGAAATCGAAATCGATGGCGGTGTCAACGCACAAACAGCACGTTTGTGCGAGGAAGCAGGAGCGACAGTCCTCGTTGCAGGAAGCGCAGTATTCAATCAGGAAAATCGCGGTCAAGCGATCGCTGCGATTCGTGGACAGTAAGAATAATGCTTAGCAGCTGTAAGCTGACGACGATATGCAATCGGCGTCAGCTTTTTTTTGTGCTTTCTTCTGTGAATAGTCCATTCGTAATCATCTGAATATTATAACTGATTATGTGATAAATCAATTAATAATAAAAATATAAGTATAATTATCGTTCAAACTACAAATAGGGTGAAATCAAATTAAGCTTACTCTAATAAGGGTTTTTGGTGATATATGAGTAAAGGTTAATTAACAAAAATAAAACATTTTGGAAAATATTGCTTTTTAATAAATATAATGATTAAATCAAATCATCCAGATAGTGGTAAAAATCCTGTCTGAGAGATACTGGCCAGTATCAAGTAATGTTGTTGCCCTCTAAAAAAAATCAGGAGTTGATAAAGTATGAAATCGTTATTGAAAAACAGTGTAGCGGTTCTCACCATTCTCTCCATCCTGCCATTTTCACAAACTGCCGTGCAGGCTGAACAAAAACATTCGGAGTCGATCTCGGCTTCTCAGGTAGACGTGCAAACGAAAAAATTGTCTATCGAAAAAGAAGGTACATTGTCAGCGGCTGAACGAGAGTTCGTAGGAAAAGTAAAAGATAAGAAGGGTGTACATCGCCAAGGCGACTTGTATGTAGTCTCCCGCGGTGAAATGCCTACCTCTGGTTATAGTCTGAAGGTTGTTGGAACAGAGCAAGGATGGGAAATGCTCAAGGTTTATGTAGAGCTGACAAACCCTACTCCAGAAGATATTACAATGCCAGCGCTGCATACACCTTATATCCTTGTGCGTGCAAGCCTGCCGCCATACACAACAATGGTGTTTATGGATGCAAAAACAGATAAGGTACTGTTCCGATAAACTGCTAGATGGATAAAGTAAAGAAGACCGGATGAATATATCCGGTCTTCTTTAGTCGGAACATGCTGTTGTACGCGCCAATCTGATAAAAATACCCCCTTAGAATCGTCGGAAAACGGGTGGTTTTTCCAATAACCAATCGAAGGGGGCTCGTCGCAGAGTTGCTATTTTCTATGTAAGATGAGTAGTAATTTAAGGCTGATCCGATGTTACATACGTACCTGCGATCAAATCATGGAGCGAGCGTTTATCCTGACGAACAGCAACCATGATGGCACTGACGATTATACCAATACCGAGTGTAATGACGTACACGATCCCTCCGACCAAATTGCGTAGCAGCATGGTTCCGATTCCTACAGGATCTCCATCGATACGGGCGATGCGAATACCGGCAATTCGTTTGCCCACTGTATAGCCGTGCCAAAATACAGGTACAAGAAGGTTGTAAAGTGAAGTAATGATATTGGTAACAAGATTGTCTTCTGTATTGCCTGTAATGATATAGGTGATCAGTAGTAGCGGTATTCCGATAATGATTGCATCAAGCAGACCGGCACCGAGCCGGCGCCAAAATCCAACAGGATTGCTTGGTGATGTGAAGTTTGATTCCATGGTTCCCTCTCCTTGTTATTCGAATAGGTATATATATGTCTGCCCATTCGAAAATAGTGCAGATAAGGCTCCGTCGTTAGGTAGACGGAGCCTTAAATTTCCATAAAATTATACACCTGTAAATTTATTATGACAAGGTTAAAAACATCCGAAGCATGACGGCAATCCTGCCAGGTATGGCGTCAATGGTGATATGCTCATGGGAAGCGTGGGCTCCATCACCAACAGGTCCCAAACCGTCAAGCGTTGGTGTTCCTGCATCTGCGGCGAAGTTTCCGTCGCTAGTTCCACCGACACCTTGCTCCGTCAATTCAAAACCTTCCAGACGTGCTTGCTCCTGCGCATGCAAGAATAGTTGCTCAGTACCAGCAGTTCGTTCCATAGGAGGCTTGGTGATTCCGCCTTCCACGAACAGCTTGGCTTCCGGATGGACAGGGGTCAGCTGACTCATCAATCGGGTAATACGCTCGCTTTCCTCGCGACTTTGGATCCGCACATCAATTTCCGTCATGGCAAAGTCAGGCACGACGTTCGATGCACTTCCGCCTGTAATGGTACCGACGGATAAGGTTGTGCCCGCTTCATAATTTGTAAATGATTGAATAGCGAGGACGTGGTGAGCCAGCTCAGCAATCGCATTGACCCCCTTGGCATGATCATTGCCCGCATGCGCAGCGCGGCCCGTTACTTTTAAAATGAAGTCTCCTCCGCCTTTGCGGCTTGTTTTCAAAGAGCCATCTCCAGCGGCGGGCTCCAGTACCAATGCATATTTACTCCTTTTTGCTTCCTCTCTAATGAGCATTTCGGAGGAAACACTGCCAATCTCTTCGTCGGTATTCCAAAAAAAGACGAGCTTATTTTGGGGCGAAAGATTATGTTCCATCATGGCGCGCAGGGCAAAATAGCTAAAAACGATTCCCGCTTTCATGTCATATGTACCAGGCCCATAGAGTCGGCCATTTTCCTCGCGACAAGGCTCAACGGCTAATGTTCCAATCTCTTTTACGGTATCGAAGTGACCGAGAATGAGGATTTGTTCGTCGCCGTCTCATATACTCCATTCGCAGCTGATTTCCGTATTGCTCTTGTGGCAAACTCTCCACCCGACACCCCAATTGGCGAAAGCGTTCTGCAATCAGGCTGCCTAATCGATCGACAGCTTGCTTGTTATGGGTGGGTGTTTCCATCTCTACATATGTACGCAGTTCCTCGATAATTTCTGGGAGATGCTGCTGAAAATAGGACGTCCAGTTTTTCTCCATGTCAGCCTCCTGTAATTCCTTTTACTAGCACTAAAACCTTGTTTGCTTTTCTGCCACAAAAATAAAGATTTGTATATAAAATTCTGGATATTCCGTATTTAAAATGTAAGTAAAAAATGATTGAAATTGTTCAGATTATGAGTAAAATAATCATTGTAATGCATAAATATAAGTTTTCATGCAAATTAATACTGCGAATAGACTGCTTTATGCGTAAAAATCATAACAACGGGGGTTCATCATGAAGAAAACAAAATCATTTATTTCTCTGGCACTTACTTCTATGCTTGCGGCAGTCGTGATCGCTGGATGCGGTACAGGCAATCAAACCGCAACAGGACAAGCACCTGCACCTTCAGCTGGCGACAAGAAAACATTGGTCATGGCTACTTCTGCTGAATATAAGCCGTATGAATATCACGATCTGAGCAGCGGAAAAGATGAGATTGTCGGGTTTGACATTGATATCGCGAAATACATTGCAAAAGAGCTCGGCTACGAACTGCAAATCAACGACATGAACTTTGACGGGCTTATTCCGGCACTGCAAACGAATCGCGCGGACTTCGTTATGGCGGGCATGACAGCAACACCTGAGCGCGCGAAGAACGTTGATTTCTCCACCATCTATTACGATGCGAAAAATACGATCGTAGCAAAGAAAGACAGCAATCTGACCAAGCCTGAGCAATTGGCTGGCAAAAAAGTGGCGGTACAGCTCGGTTCTATTCAGGAAGGGGCAGCAAAGGAACTTGCAAAGACTGTTTCCGGCTTGCAGATCACTTCGCTGAACAAGCTGCCTGAGATCGTGGAAGAAGTAAAGACGGGTCGTGTAGATGCTGCCATTATTGAGGACACGGTAGCGAAAGGTTTTGTGGCAAACAATGATTCTCTACAATTCACCACAATGGAAGAAAATGAAAAGAATGGCTCCGCTGTTGCGTTCCCAAAAGGATCGCCGCACGTACAGAAATTTAATGAAGTGATTAAAAAGATGCAAGACAATGGAGAAATGGACAAGCTGATTCAAAAATGGTTCGGTCAATAATCTCTCCAGACAACGACGAATAACTGCATAAGCAGCAAGAGGGGAGAATGGGCATGAATTTGGATTTTGCACAAATCGTGCCCTATATTCCTTTCATATTGGAAGGGATAAAGGGCACGCTACTTGTTACCTTGATTTCGGTTGTATTAGGATTTTTCTGGGGCTCCATTCTCGCACTCATTAAAATTTCGAATGTGAAATTGCTAAACTGGCTCGCGGTTGCCTACACGTCTGTTTTCCGCGGGACACCTTTGATTTTGCAATTGACCTTTGTATATTTTGCAACGCCACAGCTTACTGGTTACAATATTTCACAACTGGAAGCAGCTGTATTGACGTTTACATTAAACTCAGGTGCATACATTTCCGAGACCATTCGTGGTGGCATTTTGGCGGTGGATAAAGGGCAGTGGGAAGCGGCTAAAGCGCTTGGGGTACCTTATCACCGGATGATGCTCGACATTATTTTGCCGCAGGCTGTCAAAAATATCTTGCCGGCTCTTGTCAATGAAACGATTGCACTCTTGAAGGAATCCGCACTCGTTTCCACGATTGGTCTTGCAGACATCATGCAGAACGCGAATGTAGTCAAAGGCACCATCTTCCGCTATTTTGAGCCATACATGATAGCCGGTATCCTGTACTATGTCATGGTTATGATCCTGACTTGGGTAGCTCGCGTACTGGAACGGAGGATGAGACTCAGTGATTAAAATTGATAACATTACGAAGTCATTCGGACAACTGAATGTGTTGAAGGGCATCACGACGAACATCGGAAAAGGGGAGGTTGTCGCCATCATCGGTCCATCTGGATCGGGTAAGTCAACGCTATTGCGCTGCATTAATCTGATGGAGACACCAACGACGGGTACCATTACAATCAACGGACAGGAAATCACCACGCCAAAAGCCGACGTGATGGGCATTCGCCAACAAATCGGGATGGTTTTCCAGCATTTTCACCTGTTTCCGCATATGACCGTGTTGAAAAACTTGACCTATGCTCCGATGAAAGTAAAAGGCATGTCTGCGGCTGAAGCGGAAAAGAAGGCGCGCGAGCTATTGGCACGTGTAGGGCTGGCAGATAAAGCGGATGCCTTTCCTTCGCG
This sequence comes from Brevibacillus schisleri, assembly GCF_055685845.1. Lineage (NCBI taxonomy): Bacteria > Bacillati > Bacillota > Bacilli > Caryophanales > Paenibacillaceae > Brevibacillus > Brevibacillus schisleri. The sequence goes on along the minus strand of NZ_JBVNDM010000001.1, from coordinate 4,166,968 downwards.
CTTGTCAGGAGGTCAAAAGCAGCGTGTAGCTATTGCCCGTTCGCTTGTGATGGAGCCGCAAATCATGCTCTTTGACGAGCCGACCTCTGCTCTTGACCCTGAGATGGTCAAGGAGGTTTTGGAGGTTATGAAGGGGCTGGCTGATAGCGGAATGACCATGGCAATCGTCACGCATGAAATGCGCTTTGCCGAAGAGGTGTCAGACCGTATTTTGTTCCTCGATGATGGCCGTCTCTTGGAGGATACGCCACCGGAAGAGTTTTTCCAAAAGCCAAGAAGTGAACGTGCCCAGCAGTTTTTGGAGAAAGTTCGGTAATACAACTAGCCGCAGTGCCGATGAGGCAGCGGCTTTTTTCTTTGACACGAGCATAGACTTGGGCTAGAATCAGAAACATTATCGGTGTAAAAAAATTTTTATTTATTCTATTTTGAGGAGTGACTATATTGGATCGTCAACGGTTGGTCATTTTGTTGGAAATGGCGATGATGGCGGCTCTTGCAATTGTGTTTAGTCAGATCAAGGTTTTCGAAATGCCACAGGGTGGCTCTGTGTCCCTTGTGATGGTGCCAATCGCATTGATCGCTGTTCGCCGTGGACTCGCTGCTGGTGTCGTGACAGGGCTTGTTGTCGGATTTCTTCAATTGCTCTTGGGCAGTACAGTTGTTCATCCGGTTCAGCTGTTGCTGGATTATCCGCTTGCTTTTGGTGCGCTTGGTCTCGCTGGGCTTTTTCGTCTGTCTGGCTACGAAGGAACGAAGCAACGAATCATGGTACTGTGGAGCGGCTTGTTCATTGGCGTGATTGCGCGATTTGTCTGCCATTTTCTATCGGGGATTATTTGGTTTGGCAGCTATGCGCCAGAAGGTGTGCCAGTCTGGCAATATTCCCTCATTTATAACATCACATATCTGCTGCCAGAAATGATTATCGCGGGAGTCGTCCTGACAGTTGTGCTTAGCAGTGCATCACAGCTGCTGCTCCCCGCACGCGATCGAGTTGCATAAAAAAGGAAAAAACGGTATCATGTACAAACTATCCACATAATGTAATCAGGCAGCGAGTTTTCGTTGCCTGATTTTTTACTGCTTAGACATCTACTTTTTCATGTGGCAGGATACATGTTTATCCGACAGCAGAATATGATGTAATATGCACGTTTTTGAGAACACCTAAAGGAGGTGCTTACGCGAAATGGGATTGCGCTCCTATCGCCTGCGACAGGGGGGCGCCTTGCGACGTGTTCTCGGGGTTGCGTTGGCTGTCGGGGGAATCACCATCTTCCTGTATTGGGCACCTCCGTGGGTTTGGTATAGCCTATTGGCATTAGCACTCATAGGGGCCGGCGTGTATTTGTATCGTGTGTAGTAATTTCGGTGAGGAGGGGTAGCATGCGGTTTTACACCATCAAGTTGCCGAAGTTCCTGGGTGGCATGATTCGGGGCATCATTGAGGCGTTCAACAAGAAAAAGTGAAGCTTCGGCCCCGAGCCTCCCTTTGGGAGAAGAGTGGAGAAACGGGAGAAATGCAAAAAAGCACCTCGAGGGTGCTTTTTTTCGCATAGCTGAAATCAACTATACGCGAGTTACGAGACCGGATTTCAGTGCTCGAGTACTTACATAAACGCGCTTCGGTTTTCCATTTACGAGAATGCGCACTTTTTGTACGTTGACACCCCAGGTGCGGCGAGTTGCGCGCATGGAGTGGGAGCGAGCGTTTCCAGCTTTAGCAGATTTACCTGTTACAAAGCAACGACGTGCCATTACGATCCACCTCCCTTGTTACATCTAAACGGGATTTCCTTTGTGGGAAATACAAATACTCGACTATATTAGCACACCATTGCTGTCAATTGCAATACTTGACAAGATGATTTCCCACGTCTTTCTCGTAGGGTTGATAGGATCGACAAAACGCTTCATTTCTATTAAGTGTTAGTGTAGAATTGTAAGGAAGCATGGTTACGCTTACCTATGACGGTCAAGCTGTTCTAACAGAGGAGGAGTCCTTGCATGACAGTGGAAATGAATACATCGCTAGGAAAGATCGATGTTACCGAAGACGTGATCGCACGGATTGCTGGAGGCGCGGCCATGGAAGTTTTTGGACTTGTGGGCATGGCTTCTCGCAAAGCGTTGAAAGATGGAATCGCTGAGTTGTTAGGAAGAGACAACCTGAGCAAGGGTGTCGTCGTTCATAACACAAATGGCGAAGTAGTTTTGGACATGCACATTATCGTCAGCTATGGCGTGAAAATTTCCGAGGTGGCAGGCAACGTTCAACGCCGTGTTCGATATACCTTGGAGCAAACGGTAGGCATTGATGTGACTGCTGTTAATATTTTTGTGCAGGGAGTTCGTACAGACAGGGATATGTAAGGAGGAACATCAGTTGGTACATACGCGTCTAGATGGCGTGCTGTTTAGCCGGATGGTTTACCTGGGGGCGAACCTTTTATCCGACAACGTCAGAGTAGTGGATGGATTAAACGTCTTTCCTGTGCCGGATGGCGATACGGGGACAAACATGAATTTGACTTTCTCTTCCGGTGTGGAGGAGCTAACTCGAAAAGAATCCCCCCGAATCACTGAATCGGCAGCTGCTTTGGCAAAAGGTCTGTTAATGGGCGCGCGCGGTAACTCCGGCGTGATTTTGTCCCAGTTATTCCGTGGCTTCAGCAAATCAGTCAATGGAAAAGATGAGGTTAACGCCCGTCAGTTTGCCGATGCCTTGAAAGCTGGTGTTGACTCTGCGTATCAAGCAGTGATGAAGCCGGTAGAAGGCACGATTTTGACTGTTGCCCGTGAAGCGGCGGAGATGGCTGTGCGTGCAGCACGCACTTCAGATGATATTATCTCTGTCATGGAAAAAACATACGAGCAGGCACAAACTACGCTATTGCGTACACCGGAAATGCTGCCTGTTCTAAAAGAAGTGGGCGTAGTCGACTCAGGTGGACAAGGTCTCTTGTTTATTTATGAAGGGTTTTTGCGAGCATTGCGCGGGGAAGAGCTATCTGCTGATCGTGAGCGTTCGGTACCCAAAATCGGTCAGCAAGAGCTGGACAAGCTCATCTCCGAGCAGCATAATGCGCAAATCCACATGAAAACGGAAGACATCACGTACGGGTACTGTACGGAGTTTATGGTTCATGTCGCGAATAGCACAGAGCCGAACAAAAAAGCGTTCTCAGAAGCGCTGTTCCGCAGCCATCTGGATACGATGGGCGATTCACTGCTCGTCGTCTCTGATGATGAAGTGGTCAAGGTACATATTCATGCAGAGCATCCGGGAAGCGTCCTGCAATACGCTCAGCAATTCGGTAGCCTGCATCGATTGAAGATAGAAAACATGCGCGAGCAGCATGCGAACATTCTCAAAGCGGAAGAGAGCAAAGGACAGGCGAAGCCAGAAACAGCTGCTCAACCTGTTGCAGACCTGCTTCCTTACGGATTGATCGCGGTAGCTGCTGGTGAGGGAATTGCTACGATTCTGCGCAGCATGGGTGTGCATGTGGTAGTAGAGGGCGGCCAAACGATGAACCCGAGCACAGAGGACTTCATGAAGGCCATCGAGGGGCTCCGTGCAGAGCACATCATCATCCTGCCAAACAACAGCAATATCATCATGGCAGCACAGCAGGCATCCGAGCTCGCTGAAGTTCCTGTTTCTGTCATACCGACGAAGAGCATTCCGCAGGGATTGGCAGCACTGATCAGCTTCCGCGTGGATGTTGAACCAGAAGTGAACGTGCAAGCGATGACCAAGGCGATTGCTCAGGTGAAAACAGGGATGGTGACCCACGCGGTTCGCGACACGCAAATGGGTGAGGTACAAATCAAAGAAGGCGATTTTATCGGCATGGCTGAGAAAGAAATCGTCACAGCAGGTCCCGACTTGTTAGCTTGCGCCACGACGCTACTCTTGGGAATGGTGGATGAAGACTCCGAAATCATTACGATATTCTTAGGAGAAGATGCGACAGAAGATCAGGCTCATGCTTTGGAAAAAGCTTTGTCCGATCCATTCCCGGATGTGGAAGTTGAGATCCAGGCAGGCGGTCAACCGTTGTATCCATTCATTTTTTCTGTCGAGTAAAAGCCGATTTTTTGAACACGAATGAATAGGGAGAGGAGCGATCGAGAATGCCAATTGTGATTCTTACCGACAGCGCGTCTGATATCGATGCGTCTGCCAGGCAGTCATTGGGGATCGTGGCCGTCCCGTTGAAAATCATGTTTGGGGCGGAAACGTATGTGGACGCAGTCACTATCTCGTCTTCGGAGTTTTTCGATAAGCTGAAGCAATCGAGCGTGATGCCGACGACCTCGCAGCCGTCTCCGCTTGAATTTGCCGAAGCGTATAAAGCAATTCATGAGAAATATGGCAAGGACGTGCAAATTATTGCCATACTTTTATCTGGTTCCTTATCGGGAACGTATCAATCAGCGATGATCGCCAAGTCGATGTTGGACGAAAATATCGACATTACGGTGATCGATTCTCGCAAAGCTTCGTTTGTTCATGGAATGATCTGTGTGGAGGCTGCCAAAGCCGCTCAAGCAGGCAAGAACAAGGAACAAATTCTGGATCAGATTGATCGTTATTTGGATGAGGTGCAGGTATACTTTATTGTGGATACGCTGGAGTTCCTGCAAAAAGGCGGTCGAATTGGCAAAGCATCTGCCGTCATCGGTTCGCTCTTGAATATCAAGCCGATTTTGACGCTGGATCCTGCTGGGTACGTGTCTGCTTTTGACAAGGTACGAGGGACAAAGAAAGCTCTGAATCGCGTATTTGAAGCGTTGCAGGAATACGCGCAAGGCGAGCCTGTGAAAATCGCTGTACTGCACAGCAGTGTTCCGGATCAAGCGGCTGAGCTCTTGGAGCGACTCAAGCAAGAGTTTTCGGTAACGGACTCTTGGTTGGAAGAGATTGGTCCCGTGATCGGTACGCATACAGGTCCAGGTCTACTTGGGATCGTCATGGTAAAAAATCAGTAAGGCATATATGGTATGGAGAGGAGCTTCCCTGAGGCAGGGGGCTTCTTTTTTTCATAGTCTTGAAAATAAGGGGGAGGTTTTGGTGAATAAGGATGAATTCCTTATTGAGTTGGAGGATATTGTGTATGACTCTCTTTTTATTGGGGGCCATAAAGATGATTTGAATAAAGAAATTTCTGCTAATATGTGGTCTATTTCTTTAAGTATGCAGTTAGCTAGTCAGTTCACAGTTTCTGATTTTATGAACTTTTTTCATACAGTAATAGCGAATAGACAACAGCAAATTGTAAAATCAAATAGTGATCATGGAATGCTGTTATATGTTTGGTTCGATTGGCAGGCTTCGCAACTAAGATTTAATCTTATCTCTCAGATTCATGAAAGACTCCCTTTTAGCGGAAAAATTGAAATCCTTGATGAGCTTGAACCAATCATTAACGAGTTTATTCACTTCCCTTATCATGAGGGAATTCCAATAGGAGAAACAGCAAACGAAGGAAATGATGTTCAAGCAGATTTCGACCAAGAACCAGATCCCGTAAAGGTATTCCTAACTTCACTTCCAAAGAAATAAAATGAAATTTATGAAGTTTGCACGTATACCATGCTGGTCGTGGGATCTCTTTTTTCACTGGGAGTTTTTTCATTTATCCTGATTTGTCCGCATGTTGTCTGCGTAAAACGATTATGATTGCCTTACGTACAGTTTCCTCTGTAGCGCTTTCAAAGGCTGTAGGATACAATGAAAGTGAATCTTGTTGAACCCCTTGTGATTCAGGAGGAGAACCGGTTGAAGTACAAAAGCGTATTTGATATTATCGGTCCAATCATGGTTGGGCCATCTAGCTCCCATACGGCTGGTGCAGCTCGTATCGGTCGTGTGGCTCGCAAGCTGTTTGGCAGAATGCCTTTGCGAGCAGAAATTGTTTTTTACGGCTCATTTGCAAAAACGTATCAAGGACATGGTTCTGATGTGGCGACAGTGGCAGGAATTCTTGACTTTGACACGTCGGATTTGCGTCTAAAAAATTCGCTGGTGATTGCAGAAAAAGCTGGCATGCAAGTGGAGTTGTCCACTTCTGATGTTTTGACAGAGCACCCGAACACGGCGCGGATCAAGTTGTCTGATGATGAGCATCAGATCGAAATCGTGGGTGTTTCCATTGGTGGCGGGAAGATCGAAGTGCTGGAAGTGAACGGGTTTTCCTTTCAGTTGGGCTTCGATACACCGACGCTCTTGGTTTTACATGAAGATCGCTTTGGGATGATTGCGGCTGTGGCAAAGGTACTGACGCAGCACAACATTAATGTGGGACTCATGGAAGTGTCTCGACACACACGCGGCTCGCGTGCTTTGATGGCAATCGAAACAGATTCGACGATCTCTCCGGAAGTCCTGGAGGAAATTCGTCAAATCCCCCATATCTTTGAGGTATCCCTGCTCGCATTGAACTAAGCAAAAGGACGAGCAGGATTAGAGGAGTGAACAACCAGATGTTTCGTAATGTGGCTGAACTAGTGGAGTTGGCCGAATCTCAGGGGAAGAAGATCTCCGAGGTGATGATTGAAGCAGAAATGGAAGTTTCCCAGCGCAGTCGGGATGCCATTATGCAAGATATGTACGCCAACCTCGATGTGATGGAAAAAGCAGTGCGTCGCGGGCTTACCGAAGATATTCGCTCGCATAGCGGATTGACGGGCGGCGATGCGAAGAAGCTGCAAACATATATGGAGACCAAGACATTTTTGTCCGGTCCTACACTTTTGAATGCTGTCTCGATGTCCGTGGCGGTTAACGAAGTAAACGCAGCAATGGGCACGATTGTCGCAACGCCTACAGCAGGAGCATGCGGCATTGTACCAGGGACGCTGTTTGCCGTATCTGACAAGCTACAGCCGACCCGTGAGGAAATGGTCAACTATTTGTTCACGGCAGGCGCTATCGGGTATTGCATTGCCAATAACGCGTTTATTTCGGGTGCTGCGGGTGGTTGCCAGGCAGAGGTAGGCTCTGCAACAGCTATGGCTGCTGCGGCGATTGTAGAAATGGCTGGCGGTACGCCTGAGGAATCTGCCCAAGCAGTGGCGATCGCATTGAAAAATATGCTCGGTCTGGTCTGTGACCCCGTAGCCGGACTGGTTGAAGTACCATGTGTGAAACGAAATGCGATGGGAGCAGCAATTGCGACGGTAGCCGCAGATATGGCAATGGCAGGTATCAAGAGCGTGATCCCGACAGATGAAGTCATCGAGGCCATGTACCGAATCGGCTGCGCCATGCCGACTACGCTGAAGGAAACCGCACAGGGTGGTCTTGCTGCTACGCAAACGGGCCGCATGATCGAAGCCAAAGTGTTCGGCGTACGGATGGAGAAGTAAGATGGCTGGTGCATATCAATCGCCCGTCTCCCTTTTGCACGGGGTAGGGGAAGAGCGGGCGAAGGCATTTGCAGGACTGGGAATCAACAGCATTGGTGATTTGCTGGAGTATTTCCCGTCTCGCTATGAAGATTACCGTGTGCGCGATTTGACAGAAGTAAAAGACGGAGAGAGGGTCACGCTGGCAGGTACGGTGTACGGCGAACCCTCTGTTCGTTTTTATGGAAAAAGAAAATCACGATTGTCCGTCAAGGTTGTCATGGACCGTGTCGTAGTGACGGCTGTCTGGTTCAATCAGACGTTTGTCAAAAGCAGGCTGTCGCCAGGCAAGGAAATACTCGTCACAGGAAAATGGGACAAGCACAAGCTGCAGATAACTGTGAGCGAAATGACAGAGGTAGACTCCGAACGTGCGACAAAACGAGGCGAGCTCGCCCCTGTCTATCCACTTGGCGGCGATGTGACGCATACACTGCTGCGCAAAACCATTCAACTGGCGTTGCGCCAGTACGGCAAGGAAATTCCTGAAATCCTTCCTGCGGATATCGTGGAGCGCTACCGACTGATGCCGCGGATTCATGCCTTTCATTCGATTCATTTTCCTGAAAATGCGGAAGATGGTCGTCAAGCGCGGCGACGGATTATGTTTGAGGAACTTTTCTTATTCCAATTGAAAATGCAAACATTGCGCAAGATTAATCGGCAACAAACGGAAGGCGTTGCACTGGCGATTCCGATGGAAGAGGTACGGGAATTTGTCAAAGGCTTACCGTTCCCGTTAACAGATGCCCAGAAACGAGTCGTAAAAGAAATATTGGATGACATGCGGGCACCTCATGCGATGAATCGTTTGCTGCAAGGGGACGTAGGCTCGGGGAAAACCGTCGTAGCTGCCATTGCGCTGATTGCTGCGGTGAAAGCAGGTTATCAGGGAGCGCTGATGGTACCGACAGAGATTCTCGCCGAGCAGCATCTGCAGTCGTTGACGAAGCTCTTGTCCGATTACGGCATTCAGGTCGCGCTCTTGTCAGGCTCACTGACGGCGAAACGTAGACGCGAAGTCATCGGCTCTCTGCAAATGGGGTTAATCGATGTCGTAGTTGGTACCCATGCGCTCATTCAGGAGGATGTGTTTTTCTCCCGTCTTGGTCTCGTGATTACGGACGAGCAGCACCGGTTTGGGGTGGAGCAACGGCGAATTTTACGGAATAAAGGCTTGTCGCCTGATGTCTTGTTTATGACTGCGACACCAATTCCGAGAACACTGGCCATTACGGCATTTGGCGACATGGACGTCTCGACGATTGATCAAATGCCTGCGGGGCGCAAACCGATTGAGACGACATGGAAAAAGCATGATCAGTTTCCGGCTGTGCTGGAGCAAATGCGGGATGAGCTGCGCAAAGGACGACAGGCCTACGTTATTTGTCCGCTTATTGAGGAATCCGAAAAGCTCGATGTGCAAAATGCAATTGATGTACATGCTCAGCTCACACACATTTTCCCTGAATTCGGCGTAGGCTTGATGCATGGGCGACTGCCAGCAAAGGAAAAGGATGCCGTCATGCAAGCCTTCCTTGCCGCCGAGCACGCTGTCCTGGTCAGTACAACGGTCGTAGAGGTCGGTGTGAATGTTCCGAATGCCACCTATATGGTGATTTATGATGCGGAGCGGTTTGGTCTTGCTCAGCTTCACCAATTGCGTGGGCGCGTAGGACGTGGCTCTGAACAGTCGTATTGTGTGCTGATCGCCGACCCGAAATCCGAGATCGGAAAAGAGCGGATGCGGGTCATGTGCGAGACGACGGATGGATTTGAGCTGTCGCAGCGCGATTTGGAATTGCGCGGACCGGGTGATTTTTTCGGAACCAAGCAGAGCGGCTTGCCAGAGTTTAAAGTCGCTGATTTATTAAGTGATTACAAAGCGCTGGAGGTAGCGAGACAGGAGACTGTCAAGCTGGTAGCAGAGGATTCTTTCTGGCGGGACGAAAAGTATCACTGGCTGCGTGACTATTTGAAGAATGAGGGCGTACTGGACGGTGTCGTCTTCGATTAAGAAAGGCAGGCCTTCCCACTTCAAGGTGTGGGGAGGCTTTTTCTATTGGGGGGTGAAACCTTAAGCTGGCATTCGACGTCTATCCTCTGTAAGGTAAATTTTTCTAGGAAGCGAGGCGAGTTTTTTGTCTTTGCGAAAAATTCGGGGAATGAGTATGTCCATTGTGTTCGCATTGATTATTTTGACAGGATCCGACTTCGCGCAAGCAACTTCCACGGACAGTCGGATTGCTCAAACTGGCCCATCCCATACAACCAGCCAAACGACAAAGGAATGGAAGCAAAAGGAACTGCCTTACGACTACGCGGCGATGAAAGAAGACGTGGTTATACAGCTAAACGATGCTCCACAGCTTCGCTCTCCTCGAAGAACGGTCGTGGGAACTGTACCACAGGCGTACACCCTCTTTTTTAAAGAAGCCGTGAACCGAGGAACAGTCGAAGCAGCTATCCGCAAAAATGCTCAGGAAGAGACCAAAAAAGAGAACTTGGGATTCGTGGAGCCGATTTTTACGTTTCACTGGGTGCACGATCGCCAACTGCAATTGCTGGCTACGCTTCCTGATACGCTTGCTAAAGACAGAAGCTGGACGGAATATGTTGTAAACGTAGCAGGAGCGAAGACGGTAAAGGGAACCGTGTTTGAAGATACGAACAATTTCTCGGCGGTGGTGTTTGCTCCCGCGCAGATTTGGCGAGTCTCAGTCGATGGCAAGGTGAAAGAAAAAATGACGGACTTTGCCGTCAGGACTCCCATGGAGTTTATCGACGCTCTGGAACGGTATGTGTTGCTGGAGCGATTTACAGAATATTGTGAGTGTGATGCCCGTTTCCCCATGCTGTACTCGATTTATGACACACAGACAAAAGAGCTAACTGCTTATCCAGTGGAGCTCACTGACAATTATAGTGGTGCAGGCGACTTCATGGCAGATCGTCGCGGCTTCTTTTTTGCTCATCCACCGAAAGGGACAGACGTACCGAAAAGCGAGTTTGCCATTCGTGTCAAGGTAGATGGATACGTACATGGAGCCAGCTTTAGCCATGATCGCAAGCATGTATTGATGGCAGTAGGCAAGACTGAACAGAAAAAAGATCTCGATCTGGTCGTGTACGATTTGGCGACTGGAAAAGAACGGCGCCTCCCAGGTGTCATCAAAGGATGGGTTCCAACAGATGAGATGAATGGGCAAGTCCAGCCCGTTCTTTTTATGGATGATGGACGTTACGCGACGTTTGAAATGAGAACAGAGGAAGATAGCTTTGAAGAGCTTCGTCAACGCTACGATTGGCAGTCAGGCAAAGTGATCAGCTGGAATCCACCCGTTCCCAAAGAAGCTTGGTCTGGCTATATCCAGTCGACAGATGGCGCCTATCAAATGTATTGGAATGCAGGGGTGTTTAAGGGCGACGTCAAACTGATGGAAATGAAGCCAGAAGCGATATGGATTCCAGGCACTCACCATTTGGTTTATATCGATTGGGAAAAAGCTGAGCAAGGAACAGAGTCTGTGTCGTCGCTCTTCCTGTTCGATGCCGATCGTAAGCAACAAGCAGTGCTGGTGAAGGGACTGCCAGCAAGTGTATCGATTTTGGGAGCGAGCAACGACGGCAAATGGCTGTATGTCACGACTCCGGATGCATTTGCCCCTTAGGCGCGTCATATTCCGTTGCCAGCATCGATAAAATGATCAGGGATTCGTAAGTATCGCCCGATTTCAGGCAATCGCGCAAGATGCCCTCTATATGAAACCCTTCCGATAGGTAAAGGCTGCGGGCGCGGTCGTTCGTTTCTTTTACATCGAGCCAGAGTCGATGGGCTTTTTGTTCGATGAATGCCCAATGCTTGATCTGACGCAGGATGTTGCGTCCGTAGCCCTCTCCCTTCACTGCGATTGTAATACGCATGAGCTCAATACTTTGATGAGGATTGGTCAGCCCGGCGATGATAACGTAGCCGACGGGGTGGCCTGTTTCTTTTTTTTCGGCGATCATATGGAGGATGTCCGGGTCGCCAAGAGCGTTGTGGTGCCGCTCTTCGCTCCACGGAATAATGAACGGGGTATTCTCTGGCGCATTTTCTACTTCGCATACGAATGGAATGTCTGCCGGTGTTGTGCGGCGCAAGTGGATGGTCATGCGTGTATCTCCTTTTCCTTTAACATTGGCTCACCATGATCAGATTGCCGTCGGGATCGCGGAAGTTGAACCAGTGGCCATGCTGGATAGGAGTGACGACTTCAACTCCGCTCTCTTTGAGAAATGCATAAGAGGCTTCGATATCCTGTGTGTTGAAATGAAACAAGGGGGCATCATCTGTGATGCGCTTCGGAAAGATTTTGCTATCCAGAACGAGCGTCAATCCGCTTTGTAAAGGAATGCAGTATATATGCCCGAACATAATTTCACCGTCTGCGGGAATGTCCAAGAGACGGCAGTACCAGTCGCGTGCGCGCTCGATGTCGCTGACGGCTACAAAAATAGCTCCGATTTGGGGGAGTAGAGGGGAAGTCGTTGTCATTGGGATGAAGCTCCTTTCCATAGTCGTTTTTACAAGGTCGACCCGTCATAATCGTGCACGAAATGTCGGATCGCCCGATTTTGCATCTGCTATTCTAAGGGAGAAAGGGGGGTCATTACCATGGATTTGCTTGTGAAGCTGAATGAGGCTCTGGACTACATCGAAGACCATTTGACAAGCGAGATTGACTATAAAGAAATCGCCAGGGTGGCTTGCTGCTCCGAGTATCACTTCAAAAGGCTGTTTTCTTTTCTCGCTGGTGTTCCGCTATCCGAGTACATCCGGCGCCGACGCATTACGCTTGCAGCTTTTGAGCTTGCGGACAGCAACGAGCGTGTCATTGACATTGCGATCAAATACGGATACGGATCGGCTGATTCCTTTGCCAGAGCCTTTCAGAATGTGCATGGAGTCACTCCGACAGAAGCCAGACACATCGGCCATTCCTTGAAGGCTTATCCGCGAATGACCTTTCATCTATCCATTAAAGGAGGCAGTGCCATGAACTACCGTATGGAAGAAAAAGAGGCATTTCACATTGTGGGTCTGAAAAAAAGAGTTCCGTTGATTTATCGTGGAGTCAATCCAGAGATTGCGGCTATGTGGGCTTCATTAGATATGGAGATGATTCAGCAACTAAAATCGCTATCCGATGTCGAACCACTTGGACTGATCAGTGCATCCACGAACTTTTCAGAAGGTCGGCTGGAATATGGCGAGCTCGATCACTATATCGGCGTAGCTACTACAAAAGCTTGTCCAGACAATCTGGCCGTACTTGAAGTTCCTGCTTCCACCTGGGCGGTTTTCGAAGCAGTGGGTCCTTTTCCTGATACGCTGCAAGATGTCTGGGCCCGGATTTATTCGGAATGGTTTTTATCCTCCGGTTATGAACAGGCTGAGGGTCCTGAGATTTTGTGGAACGAAAACAAAGACACTTCATCACCAACATTTCGAAGCGAAATTTGGATTCCTGTCGTGAAAAAGTAACCCCTTATTGGATTCGCTCTCGTTTGCGGAACACCTACCGACGTGTGCTTATCTGGAAAGAAATAATTACCAGCTTTTTTTTGCGCGAGACAGGAATAAAAGCGAACGTTTGTTTGCTATAATAAGAACAAAGCAACAAGAGAACATAAGTTCTTATTTAGGGGATGATCGTGTGTCCAATGCGAACAAGCGGATCGTGTTTTTGATCGACATGCAGAGCTTTTATGCCAGTATCGAGAAAGGGGCCAATCCAGAGCTGCGAAACAAACCGATTGTCGTCGCGGGTGATCCAGAGCGGCGTAGCGGAGTCGTGCTGGCAGCGTGCCCGATTGCCAAGTCATACGGAGTGGTCGCGGCCGAAGCGCTGTGGCAGGCGCAGCAGAAGTGTCGCCAGCTCGTCGTTGTTCGTCCGCGCATGGAGATGTACATTCGCATCTCCATGCAAATCACTCGCATATTCGAGGCATTTACTGACAAGGTGGAGCCGTACTCGATCGATGAGCAGTTTCTCGACGTGACAGGCAGCGTCCACCTGTTTGGTGATCCGTTGCAGATGGCTGCACAGATTCGGCAGCGCGTTTGGATGGAGACGGGAATCAACTGTCGGGTAGGCATCGGAGAGAACAAGGTACTGGCCAAGATGGCCTGCGATAATTTCGCCAAGAAACGGGAAGAAGGCGTTTTTTGGCTCAAGCGGGAAACGTTAGCGGATACGCTTTGGAAGCTTCCGATTGAAAAGCTGTTCGGAGTAGGCTCACGCATGAAGCGGCATTTTCATCGAATGGGCGTCTATCAGATCGGGCAGCTTGCAGATATGAGGCCAGCCATCCTCACCCGACATTGGGGAGTGAACGGGGAAGTGCTGTGGCGCACGGCTCACGGAATCGACGATTCACCCGTGGCTTTGGATTCCTATGATTCGCAAAAAGGGATCGGTCATCACATGACGTTGCCGCGGGATTACCATACAGCAGCGGAAATCAAAGTGGTGCTTTTAGAGCTGTGCGAAGAAGTGTGCCGTCGGGCGCGGAAAAAGGAGCTGATGGGCTCCGTTCTGTCTGTGGGCTGTCGTGGGGCCGATTTGGCTGCTGGAACGGGCTTTGGACGGCAGATGAAGCTTACGGAACAGACGAATGATGCCATGACTTTGTACGAAGCGGCCTGCTTTCTGTTTGACCGTCATTGGCAGGAAACGCCCGTCCGCAGTATCGGGGTCAATCTGGGGCAGCTTGTCCCTGACAACGTGGTGCAACTCAATCTGTTTACGGACAATCACAAGCGGCGTTCGTTGGCACAAGCCATGGATGATATCCGGAGCCGATACGGCCAGGACGCCATCCTGCGCGCCGCCTCTGTGTTGGATGCGGGACAGGCGAAAGAGCGCGCGCGTAAGATCGGAGGACACTACAAGTGACGGAGCCGATGGTGTCTGACGAGCAGGAATTGATACGCCAGTATATTTTATTTGGCATTTTGTTTCGGGCAGTCATGGCCGATCTGGGGCAGATGCGGATTGTGCCGTTGAAGTTTTCTTATCAGATGATGTTCGATGAGCTCTCGCGGTGGGCGGAGCGGCAGCATCACCAGCTACGTCACATCTTGCGGCAGAGAGGGTGCACAGTCGTCAGTTCACGACGTCAGGGACATATGTATGTCGTCCACTATCGACAACGCGGGTATGCGCGAGAAGCGATCTATACGATTGAGGTATTGCGGGCAGAGTGTCAGGAGCTCGTCCATTTGTGGACCCGATATGAACAGCGAGGAGAGAACAAGCAATGAGGGAAAAACGCGTGTCCAAAAAGGAAAATGTATTCGTGGCCAGTCGGTTTGTGCTGCCTGAGCATCGGGAAATGTATTTGCGCATCAAGGAAGAAGAGCGCCGCTATGTACCACCCGAGCTGGATCAGGAGCAGCTCAGCGCCTTGAGCGAGCTGGTATGGCAGGCGTTCCAGACAGAGAGCATCCTGACGCTGACCTATTATGACGGGCGAGAGCCGCGACGTCTGTCTGCCCACATTATCCATATTGATCAAGCGGCGAGACGCCTCAAGCTTCGGGCAGGCTCCGATATTCACTGGGTTCCTTTTGCCCGACTGCTGCATGTGGAGCTGGCAGCGAGCTTCTAAATCGAGGAAATGCAGGTACATGATGGGCAAGACATGAGAATTACTCAAGAAATCGGCAAAAATAGGCCTCTTTTTCAAAAGCAAGCGGCAAAAAACAGCGTGCCGCGTTGAAACGGTGTGTGCGAGGAAGATGTGAGATTCCTGAAACGAAAAGCGGTCAAAAACAGCCGTTTTTCGTGTTTTTTTGGCTTACACGGATTTTGCCAGAAGGGAGGTTTCCCTGTATTGTTAGATTATCTTTTGAAGCATATATTTGACGGATAGAACAAAGGAGATTTTACATGCTAGCACAAGAAATGGGTGTCATATTCACCAAGCACGCCGATCAGATTACTTCCAAGCGTTGGGGAGAATTCATGCAACAATTGGAGGAAAAAGGCCTGTACGTGCTCATTGAGACAGACACGATCGGAAGAGTGATGAGTCCATTGGGCGGATTGATGCCCATGCCGTGTAAAAGTGAGACGCTCCATATTGTGACAGCTAATGAGCTGGAGCAGCGTGGCTTGCCGCTCGGTCACCACATCGTAACGAAAGCGAAAGAAAAAGAAAAAGTAGTCCAACCATAATCCAAAAAAACAACGCAACCTTTCCTGTAGGAGCAAGCTTCCAAGTCGGAAAGGTTTTTTTGTGTGAAAAACGCCTCGATGTTTTTCATAAAGGTGGACATCAGTATCAGTGACAAAACCCGCTAGGAAAGTCAGCCAAAGCGGGTTTTGTTTAGGTATGGGCGCAAACTTCGTTCAGTTGTCTGCTTTTTTAGTCGAAGGGACGTGACGGAATAGCTTAGTCATGCACACCCACGCGATGAGTGGGCCGATTCCGATACACAGAATCAACCAGTTCAGTGTAAGAGGAGAGACGCTCAAGGACGTTACTAGCAGAAAGATCAAAATCCCCACCAGCCGACCAACGTCCAGAGCAAACTCTCGGAGCACGACATACTCGACCCGATTGCGTGCGCTCTCTTCGTTCGTGCCAATCAGATCAAAAATCGTGGAGAGCATGGGCACAGAAAACAGCGGATAAGCGATGGACACCGCAATTCCAAAAATAAGCAGAGTCGTAAAGCTCACCTGCCAAAAAAATACGAAGAGAATCCCCCACATGATGACAGAGCCAGTGAGCATTCCCCACTTGCGATAGCGAGGAGCGAACCATTTGGCGATCAGAAAGTAGCTCACAAGTCCGACGGCAGATGTAGTCAACCAGTAGTTGCCGAGAGTCATCTCGCTTCTCGTGGAAATGTAGACGAGTAGACCGATCACAAAGCCGAATACACCTTCACGCAGTCCTTGACCAGCCAAAGCCCCTGCCGCCCAGCGCCACTCGGGCTCCTCTCGCAAACAACGTAAGGAAAAGCTCCAGGAATACGTCCCTTCCGATTGACGTTTTTTTAGAAAAAAGCTAATGAACACACCGACGACAAATAGGGCAAGAGAGATCCCAAAAATTAGGGAGTAGCCGCTGTTGCCCGGAAGGCGCGTAATGAGTAAGCCAGATATCCATGGAGCGAGCATACCGCCAATGGAAGCAAGCAACCCTGCCCAACCGTTGAAAAGGTCGCGGTTATCGGCATTCGTGATTTCGAAGTACACCACATTAAACGAAAGCCAGAAAAAACCACTCGCTATACCCTGAACGAGCCCAAGCGGTACGGCATAAGAGACAGCTTTGGGGCCTGCCAGAAGAACGAGCAAATAAAAAAGGGCAGAAACCGCCATTCCGGCACGCAGGACATTCATTTTGTTCAGACGCTTCACATACCAGCCCGCAAGCCAGAAGGTCAGAGCACCCGCAAGATGGGCGGCAAAAGTAAACCAAGCGATCGGTGCAAATTGACTTTTTACCTTCCACAAATAGACGTTTACAAACGTGCCAGAAAGGGAGCCAGCGGCAATAAATACAGCGTTGACCAGGAGCAGCAGCTTGGCTTGATTGTCCAGCCGACCGGATGGCTTTTGCACAGAAGGCTCATGACGCGACATTTTCAGACCAGTGGACTCCTGCATTTGAAGGAAGGATGGAAGGCGTTTTTTTGTTTTTTGTTGCATACGTTCCCTCCGCGCAAAAATAGGACATGAACATAACGTGCCCTACCGCTGCTGCTTTCAACAGGGAAGTGAGGAAACACCATGTTTTCCCAAATGGAAAAGCGAAGGTCGCAATTTTTTGAACGTTATTTCATTTCAAGGAGGAAAAAGACTAGCAGCAAACAAATTAAGAGGGGATAGGCATACGAAAAATAACAGAAGCGAACAGAAAAGAGGTCACGAGATGACGACAACCATTTTCAGAAATGGACGCATTTACACAGGAGATTCCCGGCATTTGTTCGTACAAGCATTAGTCGTTCGAGATGGAATTGTGCATGACTTGGGCAGCGATGCGGACATGCTTCTTCAATACGGAGGTAGTGATGCAACCGTCATAGATCTGCAAGGATATACTGCCACTCCGGGATTGATTGACAGCCATCTGCACTTGGGATGGCTCGGCCTCACCTTTTTGCAGTTGGATTTAAGTAAAGCTCGTTCTAAGGACGAGATGCTGTTTCTCTTGAAAGAAAAAGCACAAGCCACACCAGAAAATACGTGGATACAAGGCTACGGCTGGGATGAGAATGTATTCGCGGATGGTGGCGGCATTCCTACTATCGAAGAGCTTGATCAAGCTGCTCCACATTGCCCGATTCTTCTGGCACGAATATGTGGACATGCGAATTTGGTCAACAGCAAGGCATTGGAGCTATGTGGCTATCATCGTGACATGGAGGTGCCAGCGGGGGGAGTCATTGTACATGATCCTGTGAGTGGAAAGCCAACGGGCATGTTGTTGGAAACGGCCTCCAACCTGATTACGAAGCATATTCCAAGACCTGACTACGATCAGTTGAAGCAAAGCCTGCGCAGCTCGATTCGCTATGCAATGGCGCATGGATTGACAGGGGCACATACGGAGGATTTGCGTGAATTGGGCGGACTTGCGCAAACGTATCGGCTCTATGATGAGCTCATTAATGGTGAAGAGCTTGCGCTGCGCAGTAACCTGCTTGTCTACTATCCGCATATGCATGAGCTGCGCGACTTAAAAATGACGGCAGGTTACGGCAACGCTCACGTGCAAATCGGTGCAGTGAAAATTTTTGCAGATGGGGCATTAGGACGCAGGACGGCTTACCTGTCAGCCCCATACGCTGATGATCCGAGTACCAGCGGTTATCCTGTGCATGAGCAAGGCGAGCTGACAGAGCTGGTTCGACAAGCACGTGGACTCGGGATGCCTATTGCCGTACACACCATTGGCGACAAAGCACTGGAAATGGTGCTGGACAGCTTGGATCAGTTTCCGGCAGTCGCCTATCGGGATCGCCTCATACACACACAAATCTTGCGGCCGGACCTGCTGGACCGCTTGAAGCATCCTCATCGGATCGCAGATATCCAACCACGTTTTCTCGCAGGAGACTTCCCGTGGGTAATGGATCGGGTAGGACAGGAGCGGATTCAACACTCGTACATCTGGAAAACGATGATGGATTATGGAATCATTTGCGCCGCGGGCTCGGATACACCTGTAGAACCAATCGATCCGCTGTTGGGGATACACGCAGCCGTCACGCGCAAAGCACCGGGAGACACGCACGATGGATACTTCCCGCAAGAAAAACTGACGATGGAGGAAGCCATTCATCTGTTTACATTGGGCAGTGCACAGGTGACCAACGAGGACCATGTCAAAGGCACGCTGTCTCGAGGAAAATATGCGGATCTGACCGTCTATTCCAAAGACCTGTTTACCATCGATCCAGACGAGCTGCTCTCGACAAAGGTCATGATGACCATCATTGGCGGGAAAGTTTGCTATACATCTTGAAAACATAACCCGAAAATCAGAGCAGCGGCTGCCCAGGACAAGAAAGGAAAGTCCTGGGCTGTCGCTGTTTTATGGAACGATCTACTGTTAAGACATACTGGCCAGATGCTCCTCAAGACGATCCATGGCCTGTTCGGCACCTGGGACGGCGTATATTTTCACCTTGTCGAATACTGCGGCAGTTTCTTCAAAAACGGTGCGATAAGTGAGGTTGGTCTTGCCATCCAGATCCTCAAAGATGGCTGTCGCTTGAAAATGAGGAAACACAGTATGCTTGAAGACGATTCGCTCGAGATTAACAACCTCGACAAAGACGTTGGTGTTGGGAAAATCAACGCCATCAGGACCGTGCATGATAAACTGCCATGTACCGCCCGGTTTTAGATCAAACTTCTCTGAAGTCATCGTAAAACCCAGAGGCCCCCACCACTTCGACAGGTTCTCCTCTTTCGTCCAAGCATCAAACACGAGATTGCGTGGAGCATCCAACACGCGGATGATCACAATCTCGCACTCGCCTACTTGCGTTGCAATTTTGTTTGATTCGCTGTTTTGGTTCATGTCCATCCCTCCATATTTTCCATCATAGCAAATAAATCAGGGATGGATTTCTTTCAGATTGCTCTCTTGCATAACCCATACGCAAAACCCGACTCAGGATAAGTGAGTCGGGTTTTTTGTCAGCTGCTTTGGGCGCAGCAAGCTCTTCACATCGATTTCTGCAATCAGCACACTGATCAAAACGAGACCTGCGCCTATGTACCCGCGAACAGACAGTGTTTCGCCTGTGACCAGGAAGGCAAACAAGGCAGCGAAGACTGGCTCCAAGGAAAAAATAACACCCGTGTGGGTAGCGGTCGTATATTTTTGGGCCACCGTTTGAACGACAAAGCCAATTGCGCTGCACAGTACGCTAAGGGCGAGCACGGCGATCCAAGCCTCTGTAGTCTGCGGTAGTGTCGGGGTCTCCAGTGCAAATGAAAAAACAATGCCCAGCAGCGCCGTAAAGCCAAGCTGGTAAATTCCCAATTGGATCGTATCCGATTGATTGGCCCATCGGCCTGTTACGGTAATATGTGTAGCGTAAAAGAGTGCGCCAGCGATGCACAATAGGTCTCCTTGGTTGATGCGAAATTCAGCGTTTAGTGTAAGCAGGCCGATACCGATCATGGCCAGTCCAGCGCCGACAAAGACTCTTTTTTCCGGACGGTTTCTCAAGAGAATAGATAAGAGCGGAACAAAGATAACAGTCAAGCTAACGAGAAAACCTGCTTGGGAAGCTGTCGTTGATTTCACTCCGTTCGTGATGGTGGCAAAAACCCCGAAAAGGAGCGCGCCGAGGATGAATGCATGAAGCATTGTTTTTCGATTCGTGCCACGTAATCGTTTATGAAACAAGGCGGCTGCCAATAGAAAAGCAATGCCAAAGCGGATACCGATCAGATTGAAAGTCTCCAAATCCTTTAATCCCATTTGCATAAATACATACGAGGTTCCCCAAAACAGGGTGACCAAAATCATAGCCAAATCGGCTTTTACTTGCGGTTTCATGATGAAATAAGCCTCCTTGCCCGGGAAAAAGCGGGTCCTAATCAGTGTTGCGCCATAAACAGTATACGAGTATCGTTTGAATAAGAAAAATGAATGTTTGTGATGATTTTCATGAATCGGATTCATGTAAAGGGGACGAAGAAGGGTGAGTTTAAACAAGTTTGAGGTAGTGACCACCGTTATTGAGTCAGGGAGCTTAACCAAAGCTGGAGAAATACTAGGTCTAACACAATCAGCGATCAGCCATGCGATTGCGAGTCTGGAACGGGAATTTGGGTTTTCGCTTTTGACCAGAGGACGGTCAGGTATCAGTCTCACGAGTAATGGGGAGCGACTGCTTCCGTACGTGCGTGAGACCTTGCGCTGTCATGAGCGGATGAAACAAGAGGTGTTTGCGATCAATGGGTTGGAGGTCGGGACGGTGAGAATTGGAACCTTCACGAGTGTGTCCACACAATGGCTTCCGGGAATCCTCAAGCGTTTCCAAGACCAGTATCCGGCGATCGAGATTAAGCTGATGGAAGGGTATTACGATGGAATTGAGAGCTGGATTCAAACCGGAGAGATTGATTTTGGCTTCGTCTCCATACCAACAACAGAGGATTTGGAATGGATTCCTTTAAAAAGGGATCAGATGTTTTTGCTGGTGACAGAGGAACACCCGCTCTACAAAGAGGAACGGGTGCATGTGAGCCGACTGGCCGAAGAGACATTTATCATGCCGAAGACGGGCTGTGACAATGATATACAGCGTTTGTTGGCGCAGTACCAGATTGAGCCGCGAATCAAATATGAAGTAGGGGATGATCACGCGATTATTGCCATGGTGCAAAATGGGCTTGGGATCAGCATTCTCCCGGAAATGATTTTGTTTCGCTTGCCCGCCAATATTCGGATGATTCCGCTGGAAGGGGAGCATTACCGTTCGCTGGGGGTGGCAGCAACCTCTTTTGCCAAGCAGTCACCGGCTGCCAAACGCTTCTTGCAGTGTGTAACCGATTGGGTGAACGAGCAACAAGCGTAATTCAGACAGACAAATCGCTCCCGACCTCCTTCGCCAGTGGCTGCTTTCGGACAAAGGGCAGGTACAACAAGAAAAACAACACGAGGGCTACTCCTTCCAACGAAACGATGTACCACGGATACGGGCCCAAAAAGTCAATCAGGCTGGGATTGTCCGGTTTGCGCGAGACAAATAAGTAATTTCCACCGGTCCATTGGTTGACGAAAAGTGCGACGAGCAAAAGCAGGTTTAAAAAGCACATCGTTTTCCAGATCGAACGGACAGTCGGACGGTAGCCTTCTACCCATGTCATGTACAAGCAAGCAAGGACGATTCCCGCGTGGGCTACAAAAAAATGCACAAAGCGAAAATGCGGAAATGGATAAAACAACTCGGGGGTAAGCAATG
Source organism: Brevibacillus schisleri (assembly GCF_055685845.1). Classification (NCBI taxonomy): domain Bacteria; kingdom Bacillati; phylum Bacillota; class Bacilli; order Caryophanales; family Paenibacillaceae; genus Brevibacillus; species Brevibacillus schisleri. The sequence continues at coordinate 4,145,055 of NZ_JBVNDM010000001.1, read as the reverse complement.
CCTGCATAGCGCCGCCAATCCCGGCAAAAAACGTAATCTCATACAGTCGGTAGCTTCTCATCATCAGCATCACGGCAGAAAGCAGGAGAGTCACGCTACATAGCTGCAAGGGTAATGTGTAAGCAGCCGTCCAGCTCTCGGTATAAACATGCCAAAGCTGATAACAAACCTCTGATAAAAGCAAGACACCCGCAAGTACGTAACGGGTAGTGAGTCGATTTGTCGGGGCTTGGAGCTTTTGCCGAAAGAAATAGGTGAGCATGACCAGACAGAGCACAAGAATCAAGGTAATAACATGAGAAGAGGAAAACAGTCGAAACGGCTCTCCTGTCAGGAAAAGTGAAAAATAGGGTGAGGTCATGAGGGGCTCCTCTTTGTTTATTATTTTTTATATTTGAAAATTCACGAAATTTTAACAGATAGAAGTTTTTCTGATATAAATCTTTGGTTATAATATAAATAGACTAGTTTACATCATTGAGAGGAGATATAGTCTTGAACTTAGTGCTCACGGAAAAAACATGCAAGTCTTGTCAAGCTCGCTTGACCGAGTATGAAATCGATAACAATGGTGCACTCTGCATGGAATGCTTCAAGGAAGAACAAGGCGAGTAAAAGTAACAGCAAGGCATACGGCAACTGACTGTCTACTGCTATCTAATAATAGACCCTTTCAATCAGGCCCTCTCTTTTCATAGAGAGGGTCTGATTTTTTGCATGTCTTATTCCGGGAGAGGAATGATCAGTTCCATTCTTCGGCTGCCGTCTTTCATGCTTGTTTCAAACAAGATGAGTGTCAGTGTGCTGTTCGGTTCCGCTTTTTTCACTTTCAGTGTATGGGTAAAATCTCCCCAGTCAGGAGCAGCGGTCGAAGCCTGCACGGAACCTTGCGTCAGCTCGTTGTGTCCATCTTCTACGACATAATTGAGTACAGCTTCGAACACGCTCGCCTGTCCTTTGATTTCAAACGTGTCTTGGGCGGTTTTCTTCACAGTGACATTGCGGAAAATATCATTGGCATAGACAGTCTCCTGTTGACCTGGTTGCTCCGTTGGTGGCTTCTCAGGTGTTGTAGGTGGTTGATTGGATCCGGGTGGCTCAGAAGCAGGTGTCTCGGGCTTGGCTGAAGCGGGTGGCTTCTGGTGTTCTGTTGGAGTGGAAGGGCTATCTGTGCCACTCGTGCATCCTTGCAGCAAGCCGATCGTCAACAGCAGCAAAAGCATTTTTTTCATGGTATCCCTCGATTCTGTCTGGTATGAAATGGTACCTACAAATAGTAAGACGTAAAAACAAATAATAGGTTTCAGGTGGATGAGTCTTCCTGTATGAAACTGTGGTAGAATGGAGGGGAAGTAGCAACCATTATTCCTAGAAGGCTGGTCTGATAACAATGGAACAACAGACGTTTCGAGTGGAAAAAGACTTTCTTGGCGAGAAGCAAATTCCAGTAGATGCTTATTATGGCGTGCAAACGATGCGAGCAACGGAAAACTTCCCAATCACCGGGTATCGTCTTCATTTTTCCCTCATCAATGCAATGGCAATGGTAAAAAAAGCAGCTGCGATGGCAAACATGGAAGTTTCCAGATTGAATCCGCGGTTAGGAAATGCGATTGTTGCTGCGGCGGAAGAAATCATGCAAGGAAAATGGCATGATCAATTTATCGTCGATCCGATCCAGGGCGGAGCAGGTACTTCGATTAATATGAATGCCAACGAAGTGATCGCGAACCGTGGTCTTGAGATGCTTGGTGAGAAAAAAGGAGATTATTTCCACTTAAGCCCAAATACACATGTCAACATGTCTCAGTCTACCAACGATGCGTTCCCAACAGCGATTCATATTGCAACACTCACCCTGTTGGAAAAGCTGCTCGTGACGATGGATAAGATGCATGATGCATTTGGCCAAAAAGCAAAAGAATTCGATGATGTCATTAAAATGGGCAGAACGCATTTGCAGGATGCGGTTCCGATTCGCTTAGGCCAAGAATTCGAAGCATACCGTCGGGTGCTTGAACGCGACATCAAGCGTATTAAGCAATCTCGTCAGCATTTATACGAAGTAAATATGGGAGCGACTGCGGTAGGAACGGGTTTGAATGCTGACCCTCGTTACATTACAACAGTAGTCAAGCATCTTGCCGATATCACAGGCTTCCCGCTGACAGGCGCAGAGCATCTCGTGGATGCTACACAAAACACGGATGCGTATACAGAAGTATCAGCAGCACTGAAAGTTTGCATGATGAATATGTCTAAAATCGCGAATGACTTGCGTTTGATGGCATCCGGACCTCGAGCTGGACTGGGGGAAATCTCCTTGCCAGCACGTCAGCCAGGCTCCTCGATCATGCCAGGAAAAGTCAATCCGGTCATGGCAGAACTCATCAACCAAGTAGCGTTTCAGGTCATCGGAAATGACCATACGATTTGTTTGGCATCCGAGGCAGGTCAGCTAGAACTGAACGTGATGGAGCCTGTGCTTGTCTTCAACTTGCTGCAATCGATCAGCATTATGGACAATGCATTCGATGTCTTTACGCGTCACTGCTTGGAAGGAATCGAGGCAAACCGCGAGCGCATGAAAGAATACGTGGAAAAAAGCGTAGGCGTCATCACAGCGGTAAATCCTCATCTCGGTTATGAGACTGCTGCACGCATTGCCCGCGAAGCTATTTTGACAGGAAAGTCTGTACGTGAGCTGTGCTTGCAACACAATGTACTGACAGAAGAAGAACTGGATCTGATTCTCGATCCATTTGAAATGACGCATCCAGGTATTGCTGGAGCATCCTTGCTGGATCGCGACTAAACCCAAAAACTCCCGCGCTTTGCACATGCGAAGCAGCGGGAGTTTTTGCTTGCAACAGGGAGGCTTTCGCTACTTTTTCGGAAGCTGATCCAAGCTCTTGAATTCATAGCCTTGCTTGCGTGCTTCATCGATTATCGTCCCGAGAGCCTCTGCATTGTCTTTGGAGACAGAATGGAGCAGAATAACAGCACCGGGATGTAATTGGGCCATCACATTATCATAAGCGTATTTTGCCCCACGCTGGACTTTGGTATCCCAATCTCTATAGGCGACAGACCAGAAAACATTGGTGTAGCCCAAATCTTTGGTTACAGCAAGTGTGCGATCGCTGAAAATTCCTCTGGGAGGTCGCAAGTACCGCATGTTCGCTTGCCCGATCACTTGCTGGACGGCATCACTTACTTTCGTCAGTTCGTCTTTGATTTTCTGATTCGGTACGGTTGTCATATCGGGGTGGCTCCAGGAATGATTACCGATCAGATGCCCTTCTTTTGCCATTCGCTTTAACAACTCGGGCTGTTCCTTCACAAAGTGCCCTGTCACAAAGAAAATGGCAGGGACCTTTTTGGCGAGAAGGGTATCTAAAATCTTTGGTGTAAAGCCATTCTCGTAACCGTTATCAAACGTCAAGTAAAGCTCTTTTTTCGTGGTATCCCCTAAAAAAACCGCACCGTGACGATCCACAATACTTTTAAAGCCTTCCTCGTTGATAGAGGGTAACTGACCATTCTTGCTCTTTTTAAATCCAAAATGATATGGGTGATCTGGTGAGGCCATAATCGAGTCAACTGGCAAGGCACTTGTAAGCAACAAGCTAACCCCGACCAACAAGCTTTTGATCCATCGTCTGCCCAACAATGAGCTCTCCCTTCTGTTGTGAAAGTCGTGATGTATTGAAGTGGATTCCATCAAAAGTTTGTCCAGTCTACTTCCAAATATGTAACCGGTACGTATGCAACAGCAGCTTGGTAAGTGCATGTGATCCTTGCAAGGGCAAGTTGTGTAAAAGTCTACTGTGAGGACGGGGACAGCTGTCCATACATGAAAAAGGAACTGTTCATATAGTATCAATGTCGACAGTAAAGCTGTTGGCAAATGCCGCCAAGAGATCATCTATAACCAGGAGGTGTAGTTAACATGAACGAATGGTTAGAGCAATTACGTGAGGCACTTGGTGAAGGTGCAGAAGAAATGGAAGTAAAAATTGAATACGAAGATGGCACTACGAAAAAATTATACTTCGGCAATAATGACGACGATGACGATGAAGAAGATGAAGAAGACAATGCCGGAGAAGATTCTGATGCAGACGATTCCGATGAAGAAGATTCTGACGACGAAGATTCCGATGACGCCTAATTGATTTTTATAAGGGGAAAAAGATACGCTTTCATGCGTATCTTTTTTCAGTTGCATTCTGTAATATTAAACATATTTCAAAATGAGGATGGAACAGAAAATGAGCTTTCAAGTGAGCCATCAAATGATAAAAGAATGGTGTGGTCGCCTTTCTTATGAGAGAGGAAAGACTTTTTACCGTTCTGGGAACGTGCTTGTGGAGCATTTTCAACCGGGACCTGCGTGGATCAGAACGACAGTGAACGCCGGAAAAAATAATTATCAGGTCACTATTGAACTGGACGAGTCTGGTATGGCAGCAGTGTGCAGTTGCCCGACTTTGGCGTCGTACGATCAGTACTGCCAACATATCGCAGCCTCCTTGTTAACCATGCGCGATCTACTAGTAGACGAGCATCCTGGCAGCTTTTCCACTTCCGTTACAACGAAACAAGCAGGCATGACAGATCAGCCTGATTCCCAGCTAACAGAGGGATTGTTCGGCTTGTTTGTGGATCGCCCGCTTCGGACAAGCCATCATCGTGTATTGCTGGATTCACGAACAACGCTTGCCTTGGAAATCATATGTAAAATCGTTCGGTATGGCTTTCGCAAAAGCATGATCGGAATAGAGCTGAAGCTAGGGCCAAAGAGATTGTACATCGTAAAGGACATTCGCGCGTTTTTAGAACGGGTGGATAAGCAGCAGGTGTATCAATTCTCCAGCCAATTTACCTATGATCCGAATTTGCATCGTTTTTTGCCAGAGCACGAAGCTATCCTTCGCGAACTCCTGCAAATTTACCGAGCGGAGAAACTATATCGGGAGACAGCAAGCGACCGTTATCAGGAACAGAAGCATGTGGGCGGGGACCGAATTCTTCTCGTACCGCCATTTACCTGGGAGCGATTATTTGCCTTGCTACTCAGTGCCCCGTCTGTTCACATTCAGGATCATGAGCAAATATACCCGACGTTCGTATGTCTAGATGATCGACCGCCACTCCACTTCGAATTTGATCAGACAAAAACAGATCAATATCAGCTGGAAGTGCAGGGCTTCAAGCACATTACTGTCTTGGAAGCTTACGGCCTGCTGCTCGTAGATGGAAAATGGCACAGACTGCCCAAGGAACAATGCCACAGTTTGGCGGAGCTCAAGCACTTGTTGGAATCACATAGCAGTGAGCGGATTCACATTCCCGCTGAAAAAATCGAACCATTCATGGTGCAGATTGTCCCGGCCTTGATGAAACTGGGGAACGTGCATATTGCAAAAGCTGTCTCCGAACGGGTCGTGCAATTCCAGTTAAAAGCCAAGCTGTATCTGGATCGAGTAAGAGACAGACTACTGGCGGGACTGGAGTTTCAATACGGTGATATCGTCATCAATCCGCTCGAAGGCCATGAAGGGGGAGGGCAACGTGGCAGTGAGTTGATTTTGATGCGTGACGGGGAGAAGGAGCGGCAGATTTTAGAGCTGATGGAGGAAAGTGCCTTTACCCGCACGGAAGAGGGGTATTTTCTAGATGATGAGGAGGCTGAGTATGACTTCCTTTATCACGTCGTTCCTAAGCTGGAAAAGCTGTTAAAGGTATACGCGACGACCTCCGTAAAAATCAGGATTCAGCCTCTCCACGTCCCCCCTAAAGTCAAAGTGGATGTGAATGAGCGAACAAATTGGTTGGATTTTCGCTTTGATATGGATGGCATACCCGAGTCTGAGATTCGAGGCATCATCCAATCGGTAGAAGAAAAGCGCAGATATCATCGACTGTCGAATGGAGCGCTTCTGCCGCTTGAAACAAAAGAATTTGAGCAAATCAATCGTTTCTTGGACGAGATGGGCATGCAATACGCTGATCAAATGGGAAGTGGCTTTCAACTGCCTGCTATTTACGGACTGCGTTTGATGGATATACCCATGCAAGGACAGTCTGTTCAGCTAGGAAAATCGTTGCGTCAGTTTTTGGAGAATATGCGAAACCCTGATAATCTGGACTTTCCTGTACCCGAATCTTTGCAGGGGACACTTCGCGATTACCAGAAGTATGGCTATCAGTGGATGAAAACACTGGCACACTACGGCTTTGGGGGAATTCTCGCAGATGATATGGGTCTGGGGAAAACATTGCAAAGCATTACCTTCCTCCTCTCTGTTCTGCCCGAAATCCGAGAACAAAAGCTACCAGCGATTATTGTGGCTCCTGCCTCACTTTTATACAATTGGCACAACGAAATCAAAAAGTTTGCGCCAATGATCCGTAGCGTTATTGTGGATGGCACGAAGGAAGAGCGGACTCAAATCGTAAACGAGCAGTCAGAAATCGATGTGCTTATTACTTCGTATCCGCTCTTGCGTCGTGACCATGAACAGTTCGAGGAGCATTCTTTCCACACCTTGATCTTGGATGAGGCACAGACCTTCAAAAACTATGTCACCCAAACCGCTCAGACAGTCAAACGGATAAAAGCCAAGCATCGCTTTGCGCTTACGGGAACACCTGTGGAAAACAGGATAGAGGAGCTGTGGTCTATCTACGATGCTGTTTTCCCAGAGCTTTTTCCGGCACGAAAGGAATTCCTCGACTTGCCGAGAGAAACGATTGCGAAGCGAACGCGTCCATTTTTATTGCGCAGGCTCAAGTCGGAAGTTTTAAAGGAATTGCCAGCAAAAATTGAAACACTGCAAAGCGCAAAGCTGTTGCCCGAGCAGAAAAAGCTGTATGTCGCCTATTTGGCGCAGCTCCAACAGGAAACAGTGAAGCATCTGTACAATAAAGGCTTTCAAAAAAATCGGATCAAAATTCTCGCAGGCTTGACCAGACTGCGCCAGATATGTTGTCACCCGGCACTGTTCGTCAAAGAGTATGACGGAGGGTCAGCCAAGCTCGAACAGCTATTCGAGATCCTCGGTGAATGCAAAAACGCTGGAAAGCGCGTATTACTCTTTTCTCAATTCACAGAGATGTTGGGGATGATCGGACGTGAGCTGGGCTATCACGGTGTCCCGTTTTTCTATTTGGATGGACAGACACCAGTAGCAGAGAGGTTAGATTTATGCAACCGGTTTAACGAGGGAGAGCGTGATTTGTTCCTCATGTCGTTGAAAGCAGGGGGAACAGGATTGAATGTGACGGGTGCGGACACCGTAATCTTGTATGATCTGTGGTGGAATCCCGCCGTCGAACAACAGGCAGCTGATCGTGCCCATCGCATCGGACAAAAGAATGTCGTCCAAGTGATTAGGCTTGTTGCAGAGGGGACGGTCGAAGAGAAGATGTACGAGCTGCAACAAAAAAAGAAAAACTTGATCGAAGAAATTATTACACCGGGACAAGAGGCAATCTCTTCTTTAACCGAGCAAGAAATACGCGAATTGCTGATGATTTAACAAACAGCTTGACTGCCGCTACCATGCGAGGGGTCAATCTGTTTTTTTGCGAGACTTTATCCCTGTGCGAATAACGAATTGGCAGATTCCCAATGATATTTGTCCGGTTCGAGATAAGGATATAGCGAATAGCTTATGGAGAAGGACGAAGGCATCACCACAGTAGTGTGGGGGGAATGGAATGGAACAATATGTGATTAAGCCATGGGATACCCGAGAAGGGAATGTGGAAACACCGGCTAACTGGGATTTGACAGTGCCACCAGAAGTGGATGCGATCGCAGAACAAGTGATCAAAGAGTATGACATGTCAGTAAAGAGTCGTACACTCATTACTTCCAAGCCAGATAAAGGCGGGGCTATTTGGCGCATCGAGACAGATAAAGGTCCGCGTAGCCTTAAAGTACTGCACCGTACGCCTGAACGGAGTCTCTACAGTGTGGCTTTCCAAGAATACGTTGTCAAACAGGGGGCAAGGGTCCCAGCACTGATTCCTGCCCGAAATGGAAGTCTTTATGTGGAAAAGGGCGGGAAGCTATGGATTGTTACCGATTGGATTGCCTTGCAGCCGGCGACAAAAGTAGATTTGGTAGGCGCGCAAGAGCTTTGCTACGGTCTTGGTGAATTCCATCGCCATTCAAAAGGCTATGTTCCGCCCGCAGGAGCAAAAAACTCCTCCCGTTTATATCGTTGGCCCAATCATTATCAAAAGATTGCCAAAAAAATCGGGTGGATGCGGGAAATAGCAAAAGCCTACAGTGAAACCCCAACAAGTAAATCCATTTTGGCCGTCGTCGATCACTATGAACAGCGAGCATGGGCAGCTTTAGAGAAATTAAAAGCGTCTGCCTATCCGAAAATGATCAAAATGGGAGAGGCGCACTGGGGATTGGTGCACCAAGATTACGGCTGGTCAAATGGTCAAAATGGACCTGGAGGGCTTTGGGTCATCGATCTGGATGGCGTGTCGTACGATTTGCCATTTCGGGATTTGCGCAAGCTCATCACCAGTACAATGGATGATATGGGCGTCTGGGATGTTACCTGGATGCGCGGCATGATTGAAGCCTACCATAAGGCAAATCCACTGGATCGCGAATCGTTTGAAGTACTCTTGAATGACATGGCAGTGCCAAACGAATTTTATAAGCATCTTAAAGAGATGTTTTATGATCCAGCCACCTTCTTGTCGACAGAAGCGGAGGGCATTTTGCAACGAGTACTGACGGGGGATCAAACAAAAGATGCGGCTTTGGCAGAGCTCGCGAAAGACATCAGTAAATACGAACCGGGCAACTATGATCAAATAACAGAAGTGGTTGAACCGCAAAGGTTGGCATCCGATATCAAGGAATTGTTACCTGTTGCGTTGTCCACACCACCAACAACAGAGGCTTTTGTCGAGGAACCGAAAGACAAAAAGGCTACGAAGATCAAAGTGTCTAAGGATAAAGAGTCTAAGGTCAAGGGATCCAAAGACAAATTGTCCAAACTCAAGGAGTCCAAAGACAAAAAGCCTGTAAGTGACAAGGTAGCCAGTTCCCGTCCGACTTCCGAGAAAGCGCTAAATAAACCACAAGAAAGCCAGCAGGAAGAGGCAAGGGTAGAAAATAGCAGCACAACCCGCAGAGGTCCGATCTCATTTTTGGGAAGTGCTCCGTTCACGCCATCAGCACCATTTGCTCCAAGCACAGCACGAAAGCTCGTCCGTCGAAGCAAGAAGCAGGCGATGGGCTCTGCTGTCTCAAAAAGCAGCAAAAAGTCAAGCAAGCCTCTAAGCAAAGTACGGGTCTCTATCGAAGTAAAGGACAAATCACCAAAAGTAAAACCCGCAAGTCAAGCTGGGAAAAACAAAAAAGAAACTGTGTGGACATCTAAACAGCAGTCCCGGACCGTCACTTCCAATAAAAGCAAGAAGGTTGCCAAGACAGCGAAACCAATCCGAAATACGCCGATAAAGAAGCAGCGTCAAAAATCAAAGAAATCGAAAGGCAACTAATGTGAGAAGTCGGTACGGGAAAGGAGAATACAGATGAAAGTTATCATGGTCTGTACAGAAAAATTGCCAGTCCCTCCTATACGAGGGGGAGCGATTCAGACATATATTGCAGGGATTGCAGATATTCTCGGGAGGCATCATGAGCTGACTATCCTGGGAACGTCGGATCCCACGTTACCGAAGGATGAAATGGTTCGCAATGCGCGTTATGTCCGGGTAGATGGTCAAGGGGTGTTCGAGATCTATGCGCGCGAAGTAGCCGCTTTTCTGAGTGCGAACAGCTATGATGTCATCCATGTTTTTAACCGACCACGGATGGTGCCCATCATTCGTGAGGTATGCCCGAATGCACGCATCATTCTAAGTATGCACAATGATATGTTTGATCCAGTAAAAATAGGGCAGGCAGAAGCTGCTAGAGCCGTTGCTGAAACAGAACGGATCATCACCATTAGTGATTATGTCGGTCGGGTCATTGCCTCGTTGTATCCAGAAGCCGCAAATAAACTTCGCACGATTTATTCAGGTGTGAACTTGGAAACGTTCGTTCCGGTGGAAGGGTCCAAGACGGCGCAAAAGATTCGGCAGGAACTGCGGGCGACACACAATCTTGGCAACAAACAAGTGATCTTGTTTGTAGGAAGACTGACACCGAAAAAAGGGGCCGACATTCTGGTTCGTGCGATGAATGAACTCCGCTCCTATCATTCCAACATCGCCCTCGTCTTGGTTGGAGGGTCCTGGTACGGAGAAAATAAAATCAGTGACTATGCAGCATATGTACGCTCTTTAGCGAATCGTTCGCCTGTTCCGGTTATTACAACGGGATTTGTTCCAGCAGATCAGATTCACCACTGGTTCTGGGCGGGGGACGTTTTTGTCTGTCCATCGCAATGGGAGGAACCACTGGCACGTGTTCATTATGAAGCGATGGCTGCCGGACTGCCCTTTGTTACGACAAAGCGGGGTGGAAATGCTGAGGTGATCATCGGAGACAATGGTCTGTTGGTCGAGCAGCCGGAAGACCCTCTAGCGTTTGCAGTACAACTGAAACAACTATTGTCTAGCCGCGACCTCCAACGTCAAATGGGGAGAAGTGGACGCCAGCTCGCCGAACAGAGATTTACATGGGATCGAGTCGCAAGAGATGTGCTAGACGTATGGAATTACAGAGGTAGGTAAAACCAAAAAGTGAATGCTACAGCCCACTTCCCTAAAGAGAGAACGGAGAAGTGGGCGTTTATTCATACCTTAAGGACGAAGAGTCATGCAATGCCGCCAGAGTGGACTGGCCTGTCTGAACATAAGGGCTAGTCCCGCATGTGTTTGAACGAAATGGAGGGAGATGCGGGGAATCTACTGCGCACAGACTTCCCGCATCTTTAGGCCATCCTAAAGCCGCGCAGAATATCAGCTTGTTCAATTGGATTTATGCATTTGGAATAATCGCGACGATATGGGTGATAGGAATAACGATCGATCGTGAAGAGGTCTGTAATTCAATGATTCCTTTTTCCACTCTAAGAAGCTTGCCAACTCGGTAAGAACGACTCTCAGGTCCAAATTCTGTCGTCAGCAAGACCTCCACACGTTGATCGTTTCTCATGCATTTGCTGAGCTCTTGGCGAAGCCCTTCTATAGATGCTTGATCCGCTGATTCTTCTTTTTCGACATCTACCTTCACTAATGGTGCAGGGATGACGATTGGATTCGGAGCCTCTACTTGTACATAAGGTGCCTCTACTTGTACAACAGGCGCTTCTACCTGCACAACAGGTGCTTCTACTTGCACGACAGGCGCTTCTACTTGAGGTGTGGGGGTGGTCACATTCACTTGAGGTGCGCGAACGTGGATACGCACAAAACGGCGTAGTTTCCTGAGCAGACTATTGGATTTGCGTTTGGTAGATCGCTTCTTGCAGCGGCAACGGGCTTGCTTTGCTTTTAGCTTCTTCTTTCTCAATGCTTTCAAAGGCAACACCCTCCTAACTATGCATGCAATATCATATTCAACAGGGGGATGACCGCATTGGACTAACACCTGATTTGACAAAATCAGGCAGGGAAACATTAGCAAAATTAGATGATTTTTTTAAAAAAACAGGAAAATCGTGTATACTTATCAGGTAATCTCAAAAAGAAAGATGGAGGTTTCTCATGAATCGTACGCCGATTGCCCCCATGGGAGTGGGGAAGCTGTTGGACAAGAGCTTTTCAGTGTATCGCCAGCATTTTGGAGCATTCTTTTTGTTGGCTTTAATTTGGTTCGGTCCATTATTACTCCTGCAGCAACTGCTTCTGGTTGACTTTACCAGAGTGCCTTTGCTCGCACAAGATACAGAAGGTCTGGACTTTGCAGAATCGTTAGGCGCAAGATTTGCCGGACAAGAAGAATTTATGACACAAAGCCTGCCTATGTTGCTCGTATTCTTCTTCCTTGTCGCGCCGATCCTTTGGATTATCGCCTATCCGCAAATGATTTCCGGTTCGATTTTACTGACGAAGGCTGCTCTCGAGGGAGAGATCTTGAGCTTAAAAGATGCGTTGAAGGGGGCACTTCGCCGATTTTGGCCGCTCGCGGGTAGTACTTTCCTATATGGAGTCATCGCATTTGCAGTATCGACAGCATTTGTCATTGTATATGGATTGATTTTCTTTCTGATCGCCTTGGCTGGTGGAATGACATTGGAAACGATGTTTAATCCGTCAGAGGAAGGCAGCATTGTGCTTATGATCATTCTGGTTTTATTTGGCTATTTATTTTTAATTGCTGGGATGATGCTCGTACCAGGCTTTTTCTTAATTCGTTGGGGTTTTTATATGCCGCTCGTTCTGTTCGAACGCGATGGTGTCGGAATTGGTCAGAGCTGGAATATGACAAAAGGAAACTTTTGGCGCTTATTCGGTATTTTTGTTGTTCTGAGTGTGATCTACTCGATGTTCTCTAGCGGCATCCAATTAGTACTCACTGGCGTCTTAGGTACATCGATCCTCGCGCAATTGATTCTGGTTGTCCTTACCTGCCTCTTGACCCCTTGGATGGCCATTGTTTACGCTTTGGCTTACTTTGATCTGCGTGTGAGAAAAGAAGGGACAGATTTACAAGAGCTAGTAAGCCGTCAGCTTGCTACATCTGCACCAGTAGAACCAGCAAACCCTACACTTGCAAAAGAGCCGGGAGTTACACATGATTAGCACGAGTCCTTGGGTAGATGACAAGGAGCATTTACAAGAGATTCTAGCCAGAGAGGAATTCAATTTGCCCCAAGGCAGTGGAGAGAACTGGATTCAAAGAGCGGTGGAGTATGTGATCGAGTTGATCGCCGAGCTATTTCAGTGGACCCACATTCCATCGGGTGCGGCTAATACTGTATCTACACTCGTGCTCATTCTGGCAGTACTGGGACTGGTTGGCATCATTTACTGGTTGTTCCGCAGAATGATTTGGCAACAGAAGAAGCATCGACCGCTGTTTATGGACGGTGAAAAAATACGTTCTCATGCAGACTATTTGCGTGATGCGAAAGAAAAAGCAGCGCGAGGAGAATGGCGGGAAGGAGAACGCTCGTTGTTTTTGGCGTTGTTGGTTTATTTGCAAATGAAGTCATGGGTTCGTGTGGAGAAATGGAAAACGAATTGGGAATACGCAGAAGAAATTGAGGCAAATCAGCCAAGCTTACGCGATGTGTTTGGCAGCTTCGCACGAGAATTCGACGCTGTTTGGTACGGGCAGGCGCTTGTAGATGAAGGGTCGTTCTGGCAGCGTGTGAACGAACTGGAAGGCATCTGGCGCGAGGAGGGACAGCATGGATAGTTTGCGCACCTATCGTGTCGGAATCGTTGTGGTTAGCTTGTTGCTCGTCATCGTGGGCTGGTTGATCGTCAAGCCTACAGCTGAACCTCTCCCGCCGTATCTGGCTTCATCTGCACAGTCGAGCGGAATCAAGGCTGTGCTCGTGCTACTGGAGGAAAAAGGCAAGCAGGTAAAGGAATGGCGGCAGCCTATGCGTTTTTTACCGACAGCAACAGGGCAGGCCATGCTCGTAGTAGAGCCGGAAAGACTGATGCCAGAGGAACAGATAGACATTCAGGATTGGGTCAGTGAAGGCAATGACTTGATTCTCTTTCAATCGAGACCAGAGTGGGAAGACCTTCCCTTTCAGACGGAGTACATCCGGGGTAAAGAAAATCAGGAGCGAAACATTCAGGGACCTCTCGTTTTAGGCAGGTTCATGGGCAAAGCAGAGACCCCATTGCGATTTTTAGAAGATGACGACATGGAGCCCCTTCTCTATGACGACCAGGGGATACTCGGGGGAAGAACAGAGGTAGGAGATGGCAGTGTCACGTTTTTTCTAGTACCGGAATGGCTAACCAATCAAAAAATTGATCGACTGTCTCACTTTGAAGCGATCTGGCCGTATGTACAAGGAGATTGGTCCGTTCTTTGGGTAGACGAATACCATCATGGCTTGCAAGAAAAACCAGGTTTTTTGGCGATCTATCCAGGATGGCTCATAGCCGCTTGCATGCAACTCGGTATCCTGCTTTTGCTGTATGTGTGGTGGAGGGGAAAACGTTTCGGACCAGTCTATACGCTTAGGGAATGGACGGTACGACGCGGTGATGAGACGTTGCTCGCCGTGTCTAGCTGGTATGAGCGAAGAGGGCTGGCAAAGGATGCGTTGCGACATCGAGAAGCATACATGCGGCAGCTGTTGTACGATCGGTGGGGAGTGCACCAACGAGCTGATCGTGTGGAAATCGTGCGATATGCCAAAACAAGATGGACAAATCAAGAGATAGAGAAATTCGCTCATCTACTGGAACGGCTGGAGCAGGCAAAAAACGAAGGGCGATACTCGCCGAAGGGCTTGCTTGCAGACAGTCTTTTGTTGGATGAGATTACGAAGCGTCTGGAGAAGGAGTGACAACTACCGTGGAGCAATTGTTGCAACAAATGGAAAAAGAGCTGGTTGGTCAACGACAAAATATTCGGCTGCTGCTAACCGCTTTGGTTGCCGGTGGACATGTTTTACTAGAAGGTGTACCCGGTATCGGAAAGACGAAAATGGTAAAGACCTTATCGGAGTTGATGGGGGGCGAGAGTAAGCGCGTCCAGTTTACGCCTGACATGATGCCATCGGACATTATTGGTCATGTGGTGTTCAATATGCAGCAAAACCAGTTTGAGACAATCAAAGGTCCTGTTTTCGCTAACTTATTGTTGGCGGATGAGATTAACCGGACTCCTCCGAAAACCCAAGCGGCCCTTCTAGAAGCAATGGAGGAGGGACAAGTGACGATTCATGGTGTCACTTATCCTTTGCCTGATCCGTTTTTTGTCGTCGCTACGCAAAACCCGGTGGAGTATGAAGGAACGTATGTGTTGCCGGAGGCACAGCTCGATCGCTTTTTGTTCAAGCTAACGATGTCGTATCCTTCCCATGAAAATGAAAAGCAAATCCTCGCCAAACATATTCCCAACAAGCGCAGCCACGAGCGTAATCAAGAGCCGCTCTTTACATGGGAGGCGATTTTGGAGAAACGACGCCAATTAGAAGAAGTGGTTGTGGATGATTCGATTCTGGAGTACATGACGACACTCATTCGCAATACACGTGAAACGAAACGATTGCTCTTGGGTGCCAGCTCTCGTGCTGGAATCGCCGTGTTGATGGCGAGCAAGGCCTGGGCCCTTTTGGACAGTCGCAAGTTCGTGACGCCTGATGACGTGAAGATGGTAGCCCGCCCTGCATTGCGGCACCGACTCATTCTGTCACCGCAGGTAGAATTGGAGGGGGGTACCAGTGACCACATCATTGAAGAGACGCTGGCGGCTATTCCAGTTCCTCGCTGATTTTTTGGCAGACCGTTTTGTCTTGCCATCCAAGCGACTACTCGTGGCAGTTTTGCTAGGGACGCCCATCGCGGTCGTCGGTTTTCTGCTGGAGATTGGCTATTCGACATTCTTTTTGTACAACGGTTTACTCCTGATCGCCAGCATCTTGGATTGGGTTACTATCCCCAAACGCCGAGACTTGTCGATCCAGCGAATCTTGCCTGAGCAGACGGATATCGGACAATCGTTTTCGATCGAGCTTGAGCTTACCAATAATAGCGGGCAATCCGTATCGTACTCCATCGTGGAAGATCTTCCGCTGACTTTTGAAGAAACCGGACCAATCACAGGCGTGATGGAGCAACCCTTAACCAAAATCCGTTTTGAAACAAGAGGAAAAGAACGCGGAGAGTACGTGTTTCGGTCGCTGTATATGCGCTGGAATGGGAAGCTCGGCTTGTGGTATCGCCAAAGCCGTTTTGCTTGTGAACAAACGATCAAGGTATACCCCGACCTTTCAGCCGTTCGTGGCTATTTGGCTTCATTGCAGGAGAGCTTGATCGTCGACGGGAAAAAAATCATGCGCAGGGAGAAAGCGGGTACGGAATTCCATGCGATCCGCGATTACGTGCCTGACGATGATCCTCGGATGATTAACTGGTCCGCTTCTGCACGCTCCCGACGTCTGATGACGAACCAATATCGACCAGAGCATGGCAAGGTGATTACCATTCTGATCGATTGCGGCAGGTTGATGGGCGTCGAGCTGGATAATCAGACGAGGCTGGATCGATCGCTTGAGTCTGCTCTCACGTTAGCGGCAGTGGCCTTGCGTCAAGGAGATCAGGTAGCGCTACTAGCCTATTCGCATGAAATCAAGACGTACATACCTCCAGGCAGAGGACTGCGCCACTTGCACACCCTTTTGGAGGCGACCTACAACCTGACAAGTGATTTTGTAGAGGCTGATCCGGCGAAGGCGCTTGAATTTTTGAATCGCCAGCAAAAGAGAAGGAGCTTGGTCGTTCTTTTTTCAGATATGGAAAACTACCTCGTCGAAGATCAGTTGAGCAATTACTTGTGGCGGATGCGCCGTTCGCATTTGCTCCTGTTGCTGTCTTTGGCAGATCCGCTGCTGCATGAATGGAGTCATATAGACACGAGCAACAGTAGCTTGGCGTTTACGAAGGCGGTAGCTCAACGGTTCCAGCTCGATCGCAGGGCGTTTCAACAAAAAATGATCGGCGCGGGTATCCAGGTACTGGACGTTCCGGCCGATCAATTGACGCTGACGGTTATCAATACTTATTTGGACATCAAATCAAGAGAAGCTTTGTGAGAACCGGATTTGTATCCGAGGAGGTACCAGGCAATCAGCAAAAGCAATGTGCCGACAGCTACGATGTACTTGGCTTCGAGAGAGAGACTCGAGGGAGTAATATAGCCCTCGATGATTCCCGCGATGAACAAAAGTGGGATGGTAGCCAACAGCAGATGCGCAGACTCTTTTGCCGCCTCCAAAAATTGATGTCTTCGTGCGTAGCGACCCGGCACAAGCAGGCGGTATCCCATGTGAAGACCTGCTCCGCCCGCAATAAAGATGGCAGTCAGCTCAATCACGCCGTGCGGCAAAATGTAGGCCCAAAACGCGTAGCTGCTATCTGCCTGATAGTAGACGGCTGCCAAAGCTCCAACCAAAAGGCCATTGAATAAGAGAAGGTAGATGGGAACGATTCCAAACGTAATTCCACTGACAAAGGCCAGCATCGCGACTTTGATGTTGTTGGTCATAATCATCGTGGAAATGACCGGACTGTCGAGTGATTCGTGCCCTTCTCCCAGCCTGGATGGATCGATCTGCTCAGCCATCCCTTGCGGCAATACATAATACAGGTTGAGTGGATCGACCATCACGGCGGCAAAACCAGAAATGCCACCGATGATGAAAAGAAGCGCTGCCATACCAATGAAGCTCATTCGCTTATGTACGAGACCCATCAAGTAGCTGCCAAAGAAATGCTTGAGCTGCTGCCAGCTGCCTATTCGCTGCTTGTAAGCCAAATTGTGTGCACGTAAGACAAGTTGGTTTAAGTAGAGGGTGATTTCGTCCGCAGGATGGTAGGAGCGTACATAGGCCAAATGAGCAGACGTCTTCTTGTATAGCTGTGTCAGTCGATCAATATCGGTAGCACTGATGTGCCGAGGTTGTCGGGTAAAGCGCTCCACTAATTGTTCCAATTCGGCCCAAGAGGCCTTATGCTTGTGCCAAAACGAGGTAATATCCATGTATAATGCCTCCTTCATTAGCGTGTGTGTAATCACTCGAAAAAAACTCATAGTTTCGAGGGGGGGAGAAAAATATCATGAATGAATCGACATACGTCAGTGGGTCAAATCGAGAAGCGTCTGTCGTGACACCCGAGCATGTTATGCTGCGATTTCAGACGGCAGGTCTAGGCAGTCGCGCCACTGCGATGCTGATTGATACAGGAATTTTGTTCCTGGTTAATCTTACTGTATTTATATTGTTTGGTATAGTTTTATTTGGAAATGAAGATGATTTTTTCCCGGATTCTGGCAACTACACGTTGGCCATCGTTCTCCTGGTGACTTTCGTAATAAATTTTGGCTACTATTGGTTACAGGAAGCATTCTGGGGTGGACAGACCGTTGGCAAAAGGCTGGTGGGAATCCGGGTCATCCGTGATAACGGACAGCCTGCGACGTTTGTTTCCTCGACGATCCGGAATCTGTTTCGCATCATTGACGCAATGCCGACTGGTTATTTTCTCGGGGCGCTCGTCTGCTTTTTTCACCCCCGTGATAAGCGGATTGGCGATATGGTAGCGGGCACAATTGTCGTAGTGGAGTCAGGACAGCGATCGACTCTTTTTCAGAAAAAGAAAGACAAACAGCCAAACGGCTTTGATTTGAATCATGCACTACTCGTGCTTGATGAGCGCCAAAAACAGGCGATTACCCGAGAGGATTGGCAGCTGCTTTCCTCCTTCATTAGCAGAGTATCTTCTTTATCTCAAGCGAAAAAATATGAACTGGGGAATCAAATAGCCAGTATCCTGCGCAAAAAATTAGAGCTTGTTGACGAACAGACCAACAAGGAAGACCCGATCCTGTTTTTGCAAAGGCTGCACAATCAACTACAAAACGAATTTCAACTCCGAAAATAAAGCGAAGTACCGCCAAAAAATAGTGGTGGTATTTTCTTTTCTCGACGTATTTTCCCATTATTCAGCAAAATGCTGCTTCAAAAACTTTCTATGTTATAATGAAACCTCACTCTATGCCACAGAAAGGAGGAGGGAGCCGATGGACGACAAATACATGGGAGCGTCATCGACTTCGTCACCCACACTGCCACTCCCGGCAAACGGGAAGCAGAAAGGAAGACGCAGAAGAGGCAGTCTTTTTCAGGCATTGATTCCCTCCCAGACAGAAGGTAAGCGCCCTTTACTACCGATCGTTTTGGCCGTTCTGGTCTGGGTAGGACTTGCCTATGCTGGATATGCCTTTGCTGTTTATACGTTGGACAAGCAGCAACAATTTGTAAACCAACGAATTGATCAAATTCAGGAAAATAATCAAAAGCAGATGAAGGCATTGGGAGACCAATTGACTCTCGTGCAGGAAGAAATGCAAAATGTCCAGAAGGGTCTAGGAAATCTGGAAGAAGATTTGGCTTTGACGGGGGAAACCATTGGTGGCACCAACAAGACCAAAGAAGCCCTGCAGGATCGGGTTGACCAACTCAACAAACAGCTGGTTGATTTGAAAGCATCTCTGAAAAAATTGGAGGATGCTGCCCGTGCTTGGTAAGATAAACCGTTTCTTTCTCTTTCTGTTGGCGCCTGCTCTCGGTTTTTTGGTCGCTTTTGCGCTGGACAATCCAGTGGACAAGCTCCAGACAGAAGGACTGAAGCTTTCTTCTGCCGTAGCGAAGAGCCAAGCAGATGAGCTGGGGGAACGGCTCAACGATACCAAGGTGCAGCTTCGAAACGTAGAAATCGTCATCGAAGACATCCGGGATCGCTCGAAAAAGGAACAGAAAGAATACGAGCAACAACACAAGAAGATTAGCAGCGCATTGGAAGCGAGCAAATCCCAGACACAAAAATCTGCGGATGTATTGGACACGATTTTGTCCAACATGCTTGGCAAGCCGATTGGTCAACACTTCGGGAAAAACTCGACAGTGAAGGTGTATTCCCTGCAAGAAGGCGGATACCGCGGCTATATGGCCAAAGTTCGCCTCAATGATCCAAACGCGCTGAAAATGGTGCTGGCCAACAACTCTGTGAAAAGTAAGGGAGAAACAACAAGTCAAGCTGGTAAGCGTACAGGCTCCATTCTTGCGATCAATGCAGGCGGCTTTATGTCGGACAAGCAGGGCAATCTGACTCCGTTAGGCATTACGGTTGTTGACGGCAAGATTCGAACCTTTTCCAATAATGCGAAGCTGAGCTTTGTCGGTTTCAATAACAAAGGTCATCTGGTCGGAACAAGCATCAAGACGCAGGCGCAAATTACGCAACAAGGGATATTGCAGGGAGCGAGCTTCTTGCCGCGTCTTTTGCAGGGTGGAAAACGATTGCCTATCCCGCGTGAATGGGCGAATGCGCGTCAACCGCGGACACTAATCGGGCATTTCGACAACGGCGATTTGCTGCTGATTGTCATTGATGGTAGACGAGATGGCTGGAGTAATGGTGTTACGCTGGAGGAAGCGCAAAGAAAGCTGCAAGAGTGGCATGTCGTGGATGCGTATAATCTCGACGGCGGCGGCTCCAGTGCGTTTTATTACAACGGCAAGCTGTTGAACAAGCCTTCTGGCGGCAAAGAACGACGCGTGGTGAGCAATTTGGTCGTCATGCCTTAAGCAAAAATCGCAACACTCTTCTGCGAAGACGACAAGTCTTGTTGCAGAAGAGTGTTTTTTTCTGTAGAGAAAAGTTTGCCTAGGCAACTGTGAATGTGGGTTGACCTTGAAAATTGCTGAAAATTATAATAATAGGAGGAGTTAATGAAATGGAATAGGAGGGATCGCATGAAAAAAGGGATGTTGGTTACCCTCTCGATTGTTACCGTGCTTTCGTTTCCTCATTTGGCTGTGGGGAAAGTCCCAGGTGTGCCAGCAGGCGTGCAAGGAGCTACAAAAGGAATTGTCGCGGTCTCTCATCCAGCAGCGGCGCAGGTTGGCAGAGATATCTTGGCAAAGGGCGGCAATGCGATTGACGCTGCGGCTGGGATTCAGTTTGCGCTAAATGTAGCAGAACCGTATATGTCCGGTATCGGCGGCGGTGGCTTTATGATGATTTATGTGAAGGATCAAAACAAAGTGACGGTGATAGATAGTCGAGAGGTGGCTCCTTCCAAGGTGACTCCCGATATGTTTTTACAGGCGGATGGTACCCCGATCCCATTTGAGGAGAGACATACGAGTGGTCAGGCCGTAGGTGTCCCAGGCACATTGCTGGGCGTAGAGCAGGCGTTGGAATCGTACGGGACATGGGACTTGGGAAAAGTGATAGAACCATCGATTGAATTGGCGGAAAAAGGAGTTCGCGTTAACTGGGTGTCCGCTCAATTTATTGCCAATTCCATGGAAAAGCTGAAAAAGCACGGGGCTGCTGCACAGGTGTTTGCGCCGAACGGCGTTCCACTCAAAGAAGGCGAGATGCTGGTTCAGCCCCAATTGGCGAAAACGTTGAAGATCATCCGCGACAAAGGCTCTGATGCCTTGTATGAAGGGGAAATTGGCAAGGC
Source organism: Brevibacillus schisleri (assembly GCF_055685845.1). Lineage (NCBI taxonomy): Bacteria > Bacillati > Bacillota > Bacilli > Caryophanales > Paenibacillaceae > Brevibacillus > Brevibacillus schisleri. The sequence continues at coordinate 4,123,886 of NZ_JBVNDM010000001.1, read as the reverse complement.
ACTCGTCGAGGAAGTACAAAGGACGGGAGGCTCTATGACTCTCGATGATTTGCAGGCGTATCAAGTAAAAGAGCGTGAACCGGTCCGCGGCATGTATCGCGGGTATGAAGTGATTTCGATGGCACCCCCCAGCTCTGGTGGCTTGACACTCATTCAGATTTTGAAGCTGATGGAAGGCTACGATAACCAAAAGGACGGCATTGGGTCGGTAGCCTATTTGCATCATCTGATCGAAGCCAATCACCTTGCCTACGCAGATCGGGCGGCGTTTATGGCGGACGCGGATGTTTATCCAGTACCGAAAAAGGGGCTGATTGCGGACGAATACATCAAGGAGCGGCGCCAGCTCATTCGTGAAGAGACAGCGAATGCCACTGTAGGGGCAGGAGATCCTTGGAGGTACGATCCTGGCAAAAAGCCAGTGGTTTCCATGAAACTGAAAGATCAATCTCCAGTCAAGCAGACCACGCATTTCTCTGTGATGGACAAATGGGGGAATATCGTTGCGTATACAACCACGATCGAGGATATTTTTGGCAGCGGTGTGATGGTTCCTGGTTATGGCTTCATGCTCAATAACGAGCTGACAGATTTTGACGCGATTCCTGGCGGAGTCAATCAGGTCGAGCCCGGCAAACGTCCACGTTCGAGCATGACGCCAACCATGGTGCTAAAAGACGGGAAGCCCTTTTTAGCAATTGGCTCCCCTGGTGGCTCAACCATTATCGCCTCTGTGTCGCAGACAATTCTCAATGTGATCGATCATGGAATGGAAATTGAGGATGCCATCCGTGCACCACGCATTTTTTCTAGCAGCTATCCGAATGTGACGTGGGAAGCGGGCATTGACCAAGATGTCATCTTGCAATTGATGGCAAAAGGTCACGTCTTTGCTGAGGAACCGACAAACATTGGCAACGTCCAAGCGATTGTGTACGATTTTGAAACGGGAAAAATGTACGGCGGAGCAGATAACACACGCGAGGGAACTGTACTCGGGGTCGATGCCATTGCGTATACGGCTGCTCAGCCAATCCAGTCCCCAAAAGAAAAAGATGGTCCCTTTCATTTACGAGTAAACGGCAATGTCTATCCATACACGGCAGATCAAAAAACGATGATAGATGGAGTAGCGTATGTTCACGCCAACAAGTTGCTGTTAGGGCTGGGACAAAAAGTGACGTCCTTCCAGTCTGATGTGGTCATGTTGAAGGGAATTCCTTACTTGCCTGTCAAAAAAGTTGGCGAGAAGCTGGGCTATACGGTCATGTGGAAGGAAGGAGAGCGGTCCATCGAGTTGAATAGCACAAAGTAGACTGATCAAGGAAAGGATGTAGCAAAAATGAAGAAAGTACTTGTACTCGGTGGAACGCGATTTTTTGGAAAGCGATTGGTCCAGCTTCTCGTTGAAGCGGGGGCAGACGTTACTGTGGCAACGAGGGGGCTTACCCAAGTGGAGTTGCCTGCCGCTGTCAAAAGAATGACGCTTGATCGCGATGACGTCCACTCGCTAGCGGCTGCGGGGGAAGAGCAGTGGGATGTGGTGTACGATAACATCTGTTATTCCTCTCAAAATGCACTGGATGCGTGTAAGGTTTTTCGGGGGAAAGTGGGGAAGTACGTTTTGACCTCTACCTTGTCCGTCTACGATTATGCCGAGGAACCACTACAGGAAGAAGCATTTGATCCATACACGTATGCAATCATCCGGAAAACAAGAGACGAGACATCCTATCAAGAGGGAAAGCGTCAAGCAGAAGCCGTCTTTTTTCAAGAAAAGGCCTTTCCTGTCGTAGCCGTTCGTTTTCCAATCGTACTGGCGGAAGACGATTACACACAGCGGCTATGGTTTCATATTGAGCATGTCCAAGAGGAGCGGCCGATTGGTATCACGAATCCAGCAGCCCAGATGTGCTTCATCCATGCACAGGAAGCAGCGCAATTTTTGGCATGGCTGGCGACAACGTCCATCACAGGGCCAGTGAATGCGTGCTCGGATGGGACTGTTTCGCTTGCTAAGCTAATGGAGGCCATTGGGCAAACAGTCGGAAAACCTGCCCGGATCGAACAAACGACAGATGCTTCTGACGCGTCTCCCTTTGGATTTTTAGCATCCTTGTACATGGATAACGAAAAGGCTAAGGCTGCGGGCTTCCCATTTTGGTCGCTGAATGAATGGTTACCGACGCTTGTCAAACACCTAAACGAGAAATATACCGCTGAAAAAGCGTGACCTATCTACCTTTTTTTTCGTACTACTCCGTGGTAAGGTAGAGCAGAACGTATGTGTCTGTAAGGAACCAGGAGGATCGATCATGAACAAAAATCGCACCAGCAGCCTTGCGATCATCGCAGCGCTATCAGTAGCACTACTCAGTGGATGTGAACCTCCCTCATTAAGTGGATTGCTTTCCAGCGAGTCGAATGGACAGCCCGCAGGTGAGGGCACGCAAGCAACGACAGTTGAGCCGAATAAAGAGGAGACGACACGTCCCCAACGGGCATCGCTTGCAGAGACGATAAAAGATGTGGATGGAGTGCCAACCGTTACGAATGCAACAGATCTCTCGGTTGTCGTAAATAAACAGAGGGCATTGCCTGGCGATTATATTCCACCGGATTTGGTAGAGCCGAATGTTCCGTTTCCCTTTGATGAAAAAGTGGAGAAGCGATTGCTTCGAGCAGAGGCCGCACAAGCATTAGAAGAACTGTTTGCCAAAGCAAAGACAGAAGGTATTGAACTGTATGCCGTTTCTGGCTATCGCTCATATAAGACTCAAAAATCGCTGTACGAAACGTATGTAAGAACGCAAGGTGCTGAACATGCCGCTGCCTACAGTGCCGTGCCTGGAAAGAGCGAGCATCAGACTGGCTTGGCTATGGATGTGTCCGGACATGATGCGAGTACACGCCTGGAAGAATCGTTTGGTGAGACACCTGAAGGACTATGGCTGGCAGCCAACTGTGCAGACTTTGGGTTCGTCATTCGTTATTTGAAGGGTAAGGAAGATACGACTGGATATGCGTATGAGCCTTGGCATTTGCGTTATGTCGGGAAGGAAATGGCAAAAGAAATTATGGCAGGTGGCCTTACTTTGGAGGATTATTTTTCTGAAGCGGCAATTGCCCACAAATAACGTCATCAAAACGAAAAGAGCCGCCCCGATAAGGAGCGGCTTTTTGCTGCCTGGATCCATGTTAACGTGGAAGGCGAATCTGGGACAGTGGCCAGTATACAGCTTCTGCACGTCCTACTACATGATCCAGTTGAACAGGACCAATGACGCGGCTGTCCATACTGTTGTTGCGATTATCCCCCATGACAAACACACTGCCCTCAGGAATCTTCACAGGATCAAAATCTTCGGTTAACGTCACACCTGCCGCAGAGGTTTTTAGCTTGTTTTCGACCAAATACTCTTCGCTGAGCGGTTTGCCATTGACGTACACTTGATCATTTTTGGCTTCAACGGTGTCACCAGCAACTGCGACCACGCGCTTGATCCAGTTGTCGCCAGTAGCATCTGGATGGATGATGACGATATCACCAGGCTGCGGTTCTTTGAGGTAGTAAATCGCTTTGTTTACGATGACACGCTCGCGGTCATGCAACGTACTTTCCATGGAGCGCCCTTGGACGACGTAGGGAGCCATGACAAATACGTAGATGAAGGCTGTCAATCCACCAATCAAGACAAACGATTTTAACCAATCAAGCAATTCCACTTTCCATTTTGGTGTAGGGTTGGTTTGTTCCATTGAAATTCTCCTATGTATGTGATTTCTGTGGCAAATATGCCTGAGTCAATTGCCTCGTGTGTGTAAGGCTGTCTTCCCATTATACATGCTATACGAATAGATACGAAAGATGATTCAAGGAAATAATTGGTTCGTGGATGAAGCTGGAAAAAGTCGAAATATTATTTTGCTAGCTTGCCTATTGTCAGTTTTTCCTGTTTGAGTTAAGATGTTCTTGAAATAAGTTTTACAATAAAAATATTAAGTGGTAAACACTTTGTCTGGCTCATACATATCTTTCGTGAAAAGAAATAATATCGGGAGTCCTATTGATCTTCCGGTACTTAGGCTATATAGTTTTATAGTAAAAGTACTTATATTATTAATTTTCCGAAAATAGGTGATGTCGTGAGCAATTTGTCCCGTGCCAGTAAACTTGAGGAACTGGATCGAGTTTTTGTCGAGATTGCTCGTTTCTTTATTAACAATTGGCTAGAGGAAGAGTCAATCAGTCCCAAGCAGTTTATCTTGCTACGTGTGCTACATCAAAAAGGACGAAGCACAGTTTCTGAGCTGGCGACTATTTTGAAGTTATCCAATAGTGCTACCACGATCGCACTCAATCGGTTGGTCAAGGCCGGTTTTATTGACCGGGTTCGAGATGAACAGGATCGACGTGTCGTGTGGGTCACTTTGTCACAACAAGCCGTTCCAACTCTGGAAGGACTTTTGTGCCACAGGAGAGCACTAGTAGGAAAGCTGCTGGAGAATCTGACTGACGACGAGTTAGAGCAGTTTACGTATTTTCTCAGGAAAATGCAGCAGTGCATATAGCATGCCTTCAAGTTCGGGTTTGGGGACATTCGTGTAAGACAAAAGTGTGTACCGCGGAATGGGAGTGTACACATATGAAAAAGAAAAGCACACTGATCATGAGTTCTTGTATCTTAGGAGCAGCTCTCTTCACACAAGCTGCATTTGCTGAAGAGGCAGTAAAAGCTACTGAAACGACTCCTGCAACAGAAGCAAAAACAACTGCAACAGAAGAAAAACCAGCAACTACAGAAGAAAAGCCTGCAACTACTGAAGAGAAGCCAGCAACTGAAGCAACTACAACTGCACCAGCAACTAAACCTGAAGTAAAACCTGCGACTCCACAAACCGTTACTCCAATTCAAGGTTTGAATCAACAAGGTGGCTGGGTCATCATGCCAGGTAAAGATGAGTATGTATGGGTGAGTGGTCAATATGTTCCAGTCATCTCTAACGTAGCTGGCTGGGCAATGATGCCAGGAGCAGATCAATATGTTATCACTGGTGGCGTAACTCCTGTGAGTGCTCCAGCAGCTGGTTGGGCAATGATCGCTCCAGAATCTGATAACGAAAAATAAGCATAGCTGAATATAAAGGCGCTTTGTCCCTCGATTGGGCAAGGCGTCTTTTTTTGCTAAATCTGGAGATTCCCGTACAAACTAAAGCGGATAGAAATCAAATGGAAGGAGGAACGAAAATGGCAGGTTATGATAAGGATCAGGCTCAGTCCAGGGCGAGAGAGTTGGGGGCTGAAGATGCTGGCACAGCCGTCTACTATCAAGAGGCAGACGAACATACGGCTGGTCTGGCTACGACGCAGGAGCAGGTCAGTGACATGTACAAGATGGGAACCATTGAGGACAGAGAACAGACGATGTAAAAGCACAGGAAAAGAGCAAGGCCAGCCCGGATACAAGGAGGCTGGCCGCTTTTTATTCCATTGATAAAAAATTTTTTATTGACTTAGTAGATTGTATCGGTAAGAATACAAGAGGAATCAGAAAATTTAAAAAGGGTGTGCCACGAATGAGAGACTCACGATTAGATCAATTAGCGTACAATCTGGTTAACTATTCTGTACGAGTACAGCCAGGGGAAAACATTTTGATCAACGCGAAAGGGGATACACCGGATTTGGTGCAAGCCCTCGTGCGTGAGATTTACAAAGCAGGCGGCAGTCCTTATGTTCAATTGATTGATCCCGCCGTAAGCCGAGAAATCGCAATGAATTGCAATGAAGAGCAGTTGAAGACCATGGCTCAACATGAAGTTGAACTCATGGAGAAAATGCAAGGTTATATCGGGATTCGTGCAGCGAGCAACATCAATGAGATGGCTGATGTTCCAAGTGACAAGCTGAGTATCTATTCTCGCTTGTATGAGCTGCCAGTGATGAACGTGCGCGTGCCAAAAACGAAGTGGGTTGTTCTTCGTTATCCGAATCCTTCCATGGCGCAGCTTGCGAACATGTCTACAGCAGCTTTTGAAGATTTTTACTTCCAAGTATGTAACCTGGATTACGCGAAAATGGACAAAGCAATGGACAGTCTGGTTGACTTGATGAATCGCACAGACAAGGTACGCTTGGTAGGACCTGAAACAGATCTCACCTTCTCAATCAAGGACATCCCTGCTGTGAAATGTGCTGGCCTGCGCAATATTCCAGATGGTGAAGTGTATACAGCACCTGTGAAGAATTCGGTAAATGGTGTTATCACTCATAATGCGCCAACACCATACCACGGCTTCACATTCGAAAATGTTCGCCTGACCTTCAAGGACGGCAAAATTGTGGAAGCAACAGCGAACGATACCGAACGCTTGAATCAAATTTTGGATACAGACGAGGGAGCGCGCTTCATTGGAGAATTCGCCATCGGTGTGAATCCTTACATTCGCAACCCGATGAAAGATATCTTGTTTGACGAAAAAATAGACGGAAGCTTCCACTTCACGCCTGGTCAATGCTATGACGAAGCTTACAATGGCAACAAATCGTCTGTGCACTGGGACATGGTTTCCATCCAGCGTCCGGATTGGGGCGGAGGGGAAATCTGGTTTGATGACGTCCTGATTCGCAAAGATGGTCGTTTTGTCATTGCAGAGCTTGAATGTCTGAATCCAGAAAACTTGAAAGGGTAAGGTATAGCCTACCCTACCCCATCACTTGTCGTACTGTCGGAGCCTTTCGTGCGCAAGCATAATATCCATTTCTAGCTGAAATAGCATGTGCAGATTGCTTGAAGGAAGAGTAATTCTGCGTGCCGCGTGGTAGAGAAGTGGCTTGTTTTGTTTGACGACCGTCATGATTTCCACAACCGGTGGAATGACTTGCTTGATTCTTAGCAGGCTTTGCAAATAGCGGAGAAATGTTTGAATACTAGCCTGGTCATCCTTGTTGGGTACCGCTTCAATCAAAGCGAAAAAGTCTCGGATGATGATCCGCTTCGTCTCCTGAGGCTCCACTATGGTTGTACGATTCACTTGATCCACCTCACGGGAAAGAGTAACAGCTTCTTTTCTTTACCCGTTGAATGATAAGTGATAAACCTTTTGTCTGATAAAAAGTCTTTGGCATGTGCGTGTGCCAAAGACTTTTCGTTTTTATGACTCACGATGACCATCATAGATGCTTGCTTCTTCCATGGGTATCCGAATGCGCAGGAGCAACCAGGCATTTAAGAGAGAAAACGCCAAGGCAGTTGCCACAGCAGAAAATGTTAGCGGGAGTAGCAGCAGCTCAAGCGATACGACCAAGTAGTTGGGGTGACGAATGAACCGATAAGGACCTCGCTTGATTGGAGCCTCGCCCGGGAGGATGAAGATGCGGGTATTCCACCGTTTGCCCAAGCTGCGAATACACCAATAACGAAGTCCTTGCGCGATCAAAAACAGGCTGAACGGAATGGCCCACCAAGAGGGCAGAACCATCGCGCTGCCTTTTCCCACCACTTCGAAAAGGAGCGAGAGAAAAAAGAGAAAATGAAGAAGGACGATGTATTTGTAATGACGCGCCCCAACTTCGTAGCCCCCTTTTGAGCGGATATAGCGAGCATTCCTCACGGCAATGAGAAGCTCGACCAGCCGTTGTAACACGACTCCAGCCATGACAAATCCAAAAAAGAGCAACATGACTATCTCGCCTCCAGAAGTAAGAGCTCGGAGCTAAATCCAGGTCCAAGCGCAGCGACCAATCCGCGATCCCCTGGCTCCCACGCCTTCTCCATGCTTTTTTCCAGGACGAACAGAACCGTAGGGGAGGACATGTTTCCAAAATTGGTTAGGACATCTTCTGAAAACCGAGTGGCTTCTGTGCCAATGCCCAGGGACCGCTGATAAGCCGTTAGTACCTTGGCGCCACCTGGATGGAAAATGAAATGGCGTAGATGGTCAATAGACATCCCATGCGGTGACAAAAAGCTCTCCACGTTTTCTCGCATCGAAGAACGAATGAGAGTAGGGATGTCACGAGAGAAAATGACTTTTAACCCTGGATCGGTCAATTCCCATCCCATAATATCTACCGTGTCCGGCCATGTTGTCGTTCGCGCATCACAGAATTGAACCTTAGGTGTGTCCGAAGAGGACGAGACTTGATCTCCTTCTATTAATACGGCTGCGGCTCCATCTCCAAAGAGGCAAGTTGCGACTAAATTGCTTTTGGACAAATCTTGTCGGATGAAGGTCAAGCCACACAGTTCTACGCTCACAAGCAATACTCGCCGGGAGGGATAAGCCTGGGTGTACTCGCATGCACGTGACAATCCCATCGCTCCACCAGCACAGCCAAGGCCCCACAATGGGACACGGGTTGCTTGGGAACGGAGTCCTAAACGGTGGAGCAAGCGGGAATCAAGGCTTGGGGTCGCAATGCCAGTGCTTGATACAAACATCAGACAATCGATGGATGACGGCTCGACCCCAGCTTTTGTCAAACACTTTCGGGCTGCTTCCTCTGCCAAGGCTTCCGCATGCTCGATATACAATTGATTTTTCTCCGCAAACGGACGGTCTTCCAAAAACCAATCCATTGGCATACTAAAATATCGCTTCTGAATGTGACTATGTGCAAACACGTGTAACAAACGGTCTATGTCGGGAAAAGCATCTTGAAAAAATAGGCGTGCCAGCTTCATGGAATCCTCTTGTGTAATCTCGTGGGAAGGTACTGCTGTAGCTACTGCTTCTATACGGGGCACCCATTCATTCACTCCCGTCTATTTTGATTAGCCCTTAGCTTATCCCTTCCAATTGGTTCCAATTCATGCAGCACCATGTGATGAAGGCCGCAGGCTGATTGTCAGGGTTTTTCCATGATTCGTTTGAATGAATAAGTGGCAGTTTCGTGGATTTGCTTGAACTTATAAAAAAAGATAGGTAAAATATTCCTGGTTATATGAAAAAAGACCTACTTTAGATTTTGGTAGATAGGTCTAATGTATGAATGAAAAGAGGGGAACATCGGATAGATCGGGGGTAGTGTACTTTGGGCTCACGCTGGATTAGCTTGGGTGTGTCCTGTGGAATCATTTCGGTTTGGCTGATCGGATACGGATTGCCATCGGATGAGAGTATGGTTGTCTTTCTTTTTCTTGTAGCTGTCATTCAGACGCTTGCTGCCTATCGTATAGGGAAATATATAGATCAGCTGCGGGAGATGGCTTATCACGATTCACTCACAGGCGTTCTCGTCAATCGCAGATTTCTAGACAAGTTGGTCGAAGAAGTAGAGTTGGCAAAAAGCAATCATCAATCTGTTACGTTATTGTTTATTGATTTGGATAATTTCAAAATATTCAATGATTCATTTGGCCATATGGAAGGCGACAGACTCCTTTGCCAATTTGCAAGAATCTTGCAAGCAAGTGTAGGGAAACAAGGCATTGTTGGAAGGTGGGGCGGGGAAGAATTCGTCGTTTTGTTAACACAGACAGACACAAGAAGAGCACTGGCAATCGGGGAACGAATTCAAAATCAAGTGCGAGACGCACTTTCAGGTGTCACTGTCAGCATCGGAGTAGCCTCGTATCCACACCATGCCGCAACAGCGGAAGAGTTAGCGAAAAAAGCAGATATGCTTATGTATGAAGCGAAAAAAAGGAAAGATTGCATGATGGTCGCATCGAATGAAATGATAAATATTGGCAAGGCTAACACTCGTCCTCTCTCTTGACACGAGTGTTTTTTTTTATTGTAAAGAGCATTTACAAAAACTTAATAATTCCTTAAAGAAAAATATACACATTTGACCTTGATTTTAAATTTACGGAAACAATAACATTCGATATAATCTTGTAGGTGCCATTTATTCAAAGGAGTGAAGAAGTCCCGTATGTTGAAATCAAACAAGTATATCTTCTTTGATCTGTTCGAACAGCAGATTGCCACGGTACACAAAGGAACTCATCTTTTCTATGAAATGATAGGAAACTATCAAGATCTAGAAACAAAGGTTAAGGCAATCAAGGCTGTCGAGAAAGAAGGAGACGAAATCGTTCGTCGCATCATGAACGAGTTGAACTCTACTTTTATCACTCCGCTTGAGCGTGAAGACATTCACCAACTCGCTCATACGATGGACTCGATGATCGACTACATTGACGGTGTCGCTGATCGTATGTATCTGTACCAAGTGACTCAACCAGATCCACGTGTATTGGCACAAGCCAATATTTTGGTGAAATGTTCGGCTAAGCTGATCGAGCTGATTCGCACACTGCGCAAGCTGGATCATAAAGTCGTTACACAAATCGCTGGGGAAATCAAAGATTTGGAGCATGAATCTGACTCCAACTACCGCAAAATGGTATCAGATTTGTTGAATTCTCCTGATACCAACCCAATGGAAGCGATCAAACTCAAAGAGATTTACGATAAGCTCGAAGACTGTGCTGACTTCGCTGAGGACGTCTCCAACCTGGTAGAAGGGATCGTGTTAAAGAATGCCTGATCTTTCGCCAGAGGTGATTATTCTCGTACTCGTCGTCATCATGGCGCTAGCATTTGACTTTATCAATGGTTTTCATGATACGGCGAACGCGATTGCTACTTCTGTTTCGACACGCGCATTAAGTCCGAAAACCGCGATTATTATTGCATCCCTGTGTAACTTGATTGGTGCACTCTCGTATACGGGGGTAGCGAAGACAATCGGGGGAAGCATTACCGATCCATTCAAGCTGGAAAATGGATTGGTCGTCGTTTTGGCGGCGTTGACATCTGCGATTTTGTGGAACCTAATCACCTGGTGGTTCGGAATTCCTAGCTCGTCCTCGCACGCGATTATCGGAGGCGTTGCAGGTGCCGCTTTTGGTGCCGCAGGAAGTGGTGCCATTAACTGGTCAGGTTTCATTAGCATTATCCAGGCGTTGATCATATCACCGCTTGTTGCCTTTGCTGTTGGTTTTGTGGTGATCAAGCTTGTGTCTTGGTTTGTTCGTAACTCTGCGTATCACAAAACCAATAAAGGTTTCCGTTCGATGCAAGTATTGTCAGCTTCTTGGCAGGCATTTAGCCATGGAGCCAACGACGCGCAAAAAACAATGGGCGTAATCACCCTTGCTCTGATTTCTGGAGGATTCTTGGTACAAGCACCGGGCGAATTCGTTATTCCACTGTGGGTAAAACTTTCAGCTGCTCTTGCAATGGCTTTAGGAACAGCCTTTGGTGGATGGCGGATCATCAAGACCTTGGGTGGTAAGATTATGAAAATCAAGCCAATTTCCGGTTTTTCAGCTGACCTGTCTTCTGCCTTGATTATCACAATCTTTACAGCTTTGAAACTGCCAGTGAGCACAACACATGTGATCACATCCGCCATCTTGGGGGTTGGGGCATCGCAAAAGCTGAACGCTGTAAAATGGGGCCTGGCTGGCCGAATATTGGTCACATGGGTCATTACCCTTCCGATTACCGGACTTTTGGCTGCTGCATGCTATGTCGTGTTTGACGTATTCCTGTAGAGCAACATCTTTATCCAACAGACAACAGACACCTTTCCGTTGTAAAGTACGCGGGAAGGTGTCTTTTTCATTAACTTGATCCCGTTAAACGCTCCCATAAGCCCGGCTTGGGTTTAATTTGCACGAGGCGTACGGCAGAGAATGGGATATAGTCAAGCGAGCCATCCCGTTCTTCAATTAATATGCCATTTGGGCTGTAATCATACAATTTGCCTTCTACATACGCGGATAATCCTTGACCGATCCTATCAGGGGCAAAATGAATACGTACGTAGCGATCGAGATACTCTTCCAAAATTCCGTCATCCATCCTATTTCCCTCCTTTTTCATTCTTTCTCCTAGTTATTTCCTGCATTGCGACAATTCAGACAAGGCAAAGAAAAAACCACCCGGTCGGACTGACCTGAGTGGCAATAGGTATGGCAAATTGACGTTATTCGATCGAGTTTCGGGAATGTCCGGCCTGCTTGCTTTTTCGTGCAAACACGAGCAACAAGATGACACCGGCAGCAATTAAGCACAGGCTGACTAATTGTGCGACACGCAGGGTATCGGCTATCAACAAACTGTCTGTACGCATGCCCTCAATGAAGAAGCGTCCAATCGAATACAGGATCATGTAGCTAAACAAGACCTGTCCATCGAATTTTTTGAATCGGTACAGCATGAGCATGAGAATGGCGAAAACAACAAGGTTCCACATCGATTCATACAAGAATGTAGGGTGGTAATATTGTCCACCGATAAACATTTGTTCACGGATGAACGCAGGAAACTTTTCCATAAACTCAGCAGAGACGGGACCACCATGTGCTTCCTGGTTGATAAAGTTTCCCCACCGTCCGATGGCTTGACCCAAAATAACACTTGGCATAAAAATGTCAGCCAAACGAAGGAACGGTAGTTTATGTTTTCGAATATACCAGGCTCCTGCCAGAACACCACCGATTAAACCACCGTGAATAGCCAAGCCGCCTTGCCAAACTGCGAAGATGTCCAGTGGGTTGTCTTTGTACTGCTGCCATTCAAACGTAACATAATACAATCTTGCACAAACGATGGCTGCTGGAATGATCAGAACCACCATGTTCAAGACGTGATCGGGATCAATGCCAGAACGTTTGGAATTGTAGCGAGCGAGATAAGTACCCAAGAAAAACGCCAGCCCCATTATAATGCCATACCAGTGAATCTTTAAGGGGCCGATTGCAATTGCGATCGGATCAATCATGAATGTGCCTCCTTGCCTCAAAACATCTGTGCCAAGTATAGCACAAATAGGCAGCATGATTCCAACTAACGGCTTACTGAGACTGCAAAAAGCCGAGGATGGCATCAAGAGAGGCCCGTTTTGTCGGGGCAGATATGGAGGAGAATAAATCTCCGAATGTTTCCAGACGTTTGGGTACCGTATAAACGGTGAAATCTGTGGGATGACAATGGGGAACTTCTTCCCACAGGAGTGGCGTTGATACGGTTGCCTGTTCTTTTGCACGGGTTGAATAAGGGGCTGGTAATGTCTTTCCGCGCCAGTGTTGCAAATAGTCAATGTACAGCTTATCACCCCGATTCTTCACTAAGCGCTCGATGGTTAAAAGGGAGGGATGCTTGCTGACTAAATAGGATGCGATGAAATGGCCGACTTGGCGCGTCTGTTCAAACGTATAGCCCAGCTCGATCGGAACATAGATTTGCAAGCCGCTGGAACCAGATGTCTTGACCCATGAAGGCAGCTGTAATTCATCGAGCAGTTGTTTCAATAAGAGGGCAGACTCTATCACAACAGCAAAGTCATCTGTGGAAGGGTCGAGGTCAAACACGAGCTCTGTCGGAGTCTCATCCTTGGCGAGGTGAAAGGAGACGTGCCACTCCAATGCTGCTTGATTCGCCATCCATACGAGTGTCGCTCGGTCATTGCACAGTACGTAACGTACGTTTTCCCACATATGTGTTTGTATCCAGTCGGGTGCATAGTCCGGGGCGTTCTTTTGATAGAAGTGCTTGTCACCGATTCCGTGAGGGTAGCGAATGACCGTTAAGAGCCGATCCTTGCTATACCGGAGTAGTGGGGCTGCAACAATCAGCAAATAGCGCAAGTAATCTAGCTTGGTTACCTTGGCCTCTGGCCAAAGAGGCTTGTCAGGGTTTGTGATGGACAATGTGTGATTGTCGATCGTCAGCTCGTACTCTTTTGTTGCAGGACGCAATGACATGTTCACCTTCTTTTGAAACGGTATAGGTGTTCCTACTATCTCCCATCCACGATTCACTATGTCATGGGAATACCTCTTTGCATATATTTCCTGCCAATCAACCATAATACGGGTAGCTTTCCAATGGTTGGTGATGAAAATGAAATTCAAGAAGAAAGATAAAATGAAGGAACTGATTGAGACGATGAATGCCTGCAGCTTGATTGAGCTGGAGGGTATACCGATTTCTCCCAAATTGGAAGAGAACATTGAGCTGTTGAAAAAAATGTTCGCTGATTGCTCCGATTTTGTCATACGAGATTTCTGCCAAAAAAACAGTGTCCGTGCGATTGCTGTCTTCGTCGATGGGCTCATTGATACCAAAGAGGTCAATTCTGCACTGAAATCGTTAATGGTGCTTGAAGATGGCGATAAAGATATAAAAGTGATAGAAGAGTCACGTTTGCCTGTTTCCCAGATGGGAAGAGTAGACGATTATAAAAAGCTGCTACAGGCTGTGCTTTCAGGTGATACAGGCATTCTTGTAGAGGGAAATACAGAAGCGCTTACACTCGGCATTCGTGGAGCAGAAAAACGCTCGGTTAATGAACCAGAAGGAGAAGCCGTCGTACGGGGGCCGCGTGAGGGTTTTATCGAAAATATTCGCACGAACACGTCGATGCTGCGGCGAAAATTGCGAACACCTCGATTGAAAATGAAGTCCTTGGTAGTTGGACGTGAGACAAACACCAATCTGGTGGTTGCCTTTCTGGATGGGATAGCTGATCCAGAGATCGTACAGGAGGTCAGTGGTCGAATCAGTAAGATCAATTTAGATGCTGTGCTGGAAAGCGGATATATCGAAGAGATGATCCAGGATAACACATACTCGCCTTTCCCTCAGGTTATGTATACGGAGCGCCCGGACACGGTTGCTGCGGCATTGCTGGAGGGGCGTGTCGCGATATTTGTGGATGGGACACCGATGGTTTTAATCGTGCCGGTAACGTTTTGGATGATGATGCAGGCAAGCGAGGATTACTACGAGCGATTTCAAATGGCTACCCTTGTGCGACTGCTGCGTTATGTTTTTCTCATTATCTCGCTCGTTACCCCGGCTTTATATGTGGCCATTACGACCTATCACCAGCAGATGCTACCAACCACGCTTCTTTTAAGTATTGCGGCGGCACGCGAGTCTATTCCTTTTCCGGCTATTGTAGAGGCTTTAATCATGGAAATTTCTTTTGAGGCCTTGCGTGAAGCTGGGATTCGTCTCCCGAAAACGGTCGGGCAAGCCGTCAGTATTTTAGGTGCGCTGGTCGTTGGTCAGGCAGCCGTGCAAGCAGGGATTGTTTCTGCCCCCATGGTTATCGTCGTATCGCTCACAGGGATAGCCTCATTTACCGTCCCGCATTTTAATGCAGCGATTTCATTGCGAATGCTGCGCTTTCCGATCATGATAGCCGCTTCAATCCTCGGCATCTATGGGATGCTGGTATTGTTATTGCTAATCCTCGGGCATATGGCCAACCTGCGCTCTTTTGGTGTCCCTTATTTATCGCCGTTAGGACCGATGTCGATCGGCGATCTCAAAGATGTACTGATGAGAGCCCCATGGTCGATGATGGAAAAACGCCCGAGCTTTTTGGGCGTACAAAATGCAAGGCGTATGAATGATGAGTTTGCTAATTCTATTCAGCAAAGAGGAGGGCAATCAGGGGTGACAGGCAACCGTCATCCAAACGAGGAGGGGGAATCGTGAAGACTGTAACCCGCATGTTGGTTGTGGCGGTCTGTATGTTCTTGGTATCTGGCTGTTGGGATCGGCGTGAAGTCAATGATATGGCTATCGTCATTGCAATGGCGATGGATAAGGAAGGTGACGGCAGGTATCGGTTATCTATTCAGGTTCCGCTGGTCAGCAGCCTTGGTGCACAGTCAGGAGGTGGTGGGGGGACGAGTGGTGATAAGAGTTATTACGTAGATTCCGCTGTAGGCAGGACAATTCGGGAAGCGAATGGATTTATCCAATCAAGAATGTCTCGGCAAATTTACTACTCCCATCACAGGATGATCGTTATAGGCGAAGAACTGGCGAAGGACGGAATGTCGGATGTGCTGGATATTGTCACACGTTTTCCCGAAAACCGATTGACAGCTTATATTGTCATGACGAAAGGCAAAGGAATTGAATTATTAACCGCACAGCCGCAATTTGAACGTTTTTCAGGTGAAGCGATGCGTGAGCTGGTAAAGATGGGGGGCATTTCGGTAACGTTGAAGGATGTGGCCCAAATGCTCAGTACTCCAGGGCTTGATGCCATTTTACCCGTTCTAGCAGCAGTGGATTCCCATCCGAAAGGGAAGTCAAAAGAAGTCGAGACGACGGGGGTAGGTCTGTTTCGGAGCGACAAGCTCGTTGCCATCATTAAGCCGAGAGAACTGCTTGGTTTGCGCTTGTTCCAACGCGATTTTACACCGTTTTCGTTTATCCTTCCCCTTAACAAGAAAGAACGGCTTACGATTAGTCTTTCGAAAGGAAGGGCGAAAATCAAGCCCGAGATCAGGAAAGGCCGCATTCATTACAAAATTGACCTCTATGCTTCTGCCGTAGTGGTGGAAAATATGTCAAACCTCGATCTCGAGAAAGAGAAAAATATCAGAATGCTGCAAGCGAAGCTTGACGAACAAATCAATAGCGGTGTGAAACACATAATGCAAACGATCCAACATTATCGATCAGACTTCATTGGGTTAGGAATTACATTATCAAGGAATTATCCGCAAGAGTGGCAAGAGCGATATCGGAACAGGTGGAATGAAGTGCTTCCGAAAATCACTTATGAAATCCGAACAAAAGTGAACATGGCCAATATCGGACAGACAACGAAAAATATTACCCAAGGTGAAGATAATCATGAATAGAATATTTCTGGTCTTTTTTGTCCTCATGCTGATTCTTTCCTTTGGAGAATTCATCCTGAAGCGAAAAGGCATGGATGGAAGACAGCAGGGAGTCATTGTTATTTTCTACACCCTAACCATTGTTTGTCTGATCGCCTTGCAATTCCAGTATTATCAAGTGCTCCCCACGAGTCGTATCATGAACTTGTTCTCTCCCTATGTGAAGCGATGGGTGGAACAGTTTATATAAGGAGGCCCAAGTATGATTCACAAGCAAGTTGTCAACCATCGACAAATTGCCTGGCTGGTCGGTAGTGTCTTGATGACAGGAATGATGATCAGTTTATTGCGATCTATTGTGCAGGTAGCAAGGATGGATGCTTGGTTCTCACAAATTTTACCTATTTTCTATGCATTTTTGATCGCTTACGTTTTGAGTGGACTGGTTGAGGCGTATCCGGGGAAAAACATCTTTGAAATTTTGTTTATTATTGGTGGAAAGTGGATTGGTGGAACGATTAATCTGCTCATTTTGTTTTATATTTGGATCATCTTGGCGCTCGATATCAAAGTGGCTGCTGATTTTTTACATATCTCGTTATTGCCAACCACACCAATGGAGATCATTCTACTCGTCTTCGTGCTGCTGTTAATGTACTATGGCAAAACAAGTCTTGAGGTGGCGGCACGGGTAAATGAGTTTTACTTTCCACTCTTTTTCATCATGTGGATATCGCTATATTTCCTGCTGATGAATGAATACAATGTAGAGCGTTTGGAGCCAATCCTGACGAGTAGCTTGGGCCGGATCGTAATCAGTAATTTGTTTCCGTTGGGTGTGTATGGGGATATTTTTTTGTTTGGGGCATTCTTACATGCCATTGTAGAGCCACGACTATTTCATGCTGCGATGAAGCACGGGATCATCATCGTTGGCTTTATGACGACAATTTTGTTGCTCGTCTTGCTTGGAGTGTTGGGCTTCATTATCGTTGGTCGACTGAATTTCCCCATCCATATTCTGGTCCAGCAAATCCACGTTACAGATTTTTTGGACAGGGTCGAGATAATCCTGTTTAGCGTGTGGTTCCCTGCTTTTACAACCAAGGTCACGGTCACTTACCTGGCATTTTTAGTGGGGGTTGGATCGTTTGGGGGACAGCGGCATTATAATACATTCAATGCTCCATGCGGATGGTTTATGGCTGTATCGTCCATACTCGGGTTTCCAAATGTCGTACAAAATGATCAGTTTATTAGTTATAGCTTGCCGATGATCGTGCTCGGCTTCCAATTGCCGTTGGCGCTCTTTTTGCTTATTCATGTGAGAAGAAAGAATAAAGGAAGAGAACAAAGCCTCATTCCCGAAGGAACGAAGCTTTATCGATTTTACCGGTCGATGGTGTGGGGCACGACAGTCTGTTTGATTGGTTGCGTGATAGTCATTTTGATTGGTGACTTTTTAAAAGATAAATCAGCGATAGGTGGGATTGTGACAGCTCTCGTGTACATTGCCCTCTTACTGACAGCGCTGTTTACGAGCTACGGGGAAATGCAGGCTCTTAATCATGGCAAGCAAAGGCTGGGAAAAGCAAAACAGGCAGGAACGTTTCGACAATAAGGTCGAAAGCCAAGGGATTCTCTACGCCAAAACACACTGGTGGGAACGTATTGGCTGCGCGAGGTAGCTTATTAGCAAAAGGCATCTTCTGTTGGACAAAGGGCTGGATATTCTCTCCGTGAAAGCGCGCCAGCCTTCATACACCTTTACATTCAATATTTTTCTGTCTTTCATACATCTAAAAATCTCAATACACGTCCATTAACGTATTCTGGTTGTTCCATCGACAAAACGTGGCCAGCATTTTTTACGATTTCCGCTTCTATACCGGGAACAAAACTCGAAGCACGATGTAAGGCCGATTGTGGGTCATAAATGACTTCGTGCTCGCTAAGCAATAAGAGAATCGGAACTTTTACTGATTTTAATTCGTCGTCAGTGAAAACATACGGGAATCCATCAGCTTTAGGTTTTGGATTTCGTAATTCATCCTCCCACATAACTCCAGCATGAAACTGCTTTGCAAAATTTGGGTGTAACACGTAACGATCACCCATCATCCACTTTAAGAAATTCTCAACGCCGTTAGGCAGAGCAAGGCCAAGTGCATATTTGTAGAAATCTGGATGAAATGATACGAATGTTTCCGCAGGACTAAGTAAAACTGCCTTTTCCACTCTCTCGACTGCATGTAAAACAAAATTCATAACATGAAGCCCACCAAGCGAAAGTCCAACCATATTTGCCTTTTTGATACCCAGATTGTCAAACACATCGAGAAGCCATTCGGCGTAACCCGCTCTCGTACCGTTTAAATCCTCAGGAACACTTTTGTTCTTATCGCCCATGATATCAATGGCATATGTCCGGTATTTGCGGCTCCAATCAGCCATATTTGGATACCACATGGTGGAACTAAACAAGGCTCCGTGTAGCAATACGAGTGGTGGTGCATCCTTTGGTCCACTTGCAATAATATGCGTTTGTCCGAACCGGGTAGATACATAAAATGCTTCGTAGGGAACTGGCCAAAGAGTAAGGCTTTCTTCATAGGTTTGATAATAGTGAATGCCACTGTCATTTGGTGATGAAATGAACGATTCATGGTTAGACATACAAGTAACAGGTTGATTTCTTTGGTGATTCTTTGGGGAAAACAACAACATTTAAGGGCATCCCAACGAAGAGGCAACGATTCCTTTGGAAATAGAAACTTTTAATTGTAGCTACTTTTCAAGAATGAAACTGGGTATATCGTGGAAACTCCAGATACTACAGCGACTAATCCACCCGGTGTTTTTTCATATGGGGATGTTCAAGACCTTTATTTTCAGGTCCAAGGGTGCCGCTTATTTTTTTGAAAACGTTAATTTCTGAAATCGAATTTGGTATGAAGAACAACAAATACTCCCATAAAGAGGAGTATAAGAGCAATACTACACTTCCCTTTTCAGAGGTGAATAATGAATCCAATTATACCGATGGAGCCAATTAGCTGTGAGGTAATACCCCAAGGGGACGACTGGATCGCACAAATTAAATGGGATGGAGTTCGAATCCTAACTTACTTTGATGGTCAGGAAACTCGTTTATACAATCGGAGAATAAATGAGCGGACTCACCAATACCCAGAGTTAGCTGAGATACAGACATATTGCAATGCTCGCTCGGTGATCTTAGATGGATTATAAGTTGTCATAATGTGCTTTATTATGGGCTAATTACCTGTAGATAATGAGTTTACAGAAGTACAAAAAGGATAAACAAGGGATTTGGAAACTAAAAAAGCCGGTTTCACACTTATTGGGGTGCCGCCAACAAATGTTCGTAGAAAATAAAGTATTTCTGTAATTCTTTATTACAATTTTGAAGAACTACATGTTAATCGCGTAGGTGTTTAGAAATCTAATTAAAAAATTTAAAAAGGTATTCAGGAGAAATTTCCTGAATATGTGTTTGGCAAAATAAAAGTACACACTTTGGCAACCGAAAAGTGCAGACCATTTCCGAACATGAAAAAAGCCTTGCCAGCTAACTAAACAACCCCCTACTCTTCTATTTGCGGAACAGATAGGAGAGGGATGAAAGGAATGCTGGCAATGGCTCAACAATACTATATCAAATACTTGCGGGACGTAAAAGATCAATCGATCTCCCAGATAGCAGAACAAACTGGTGTTAACTGGAGAACAGCAAAGAAATATGCAGATTGTTCGGACTGGAACAAAGAAGAGTGTCCTCTTCGAGGAAAATTCCCTATTATGGAAGCTTATCGTGAGCAAGTGGATACTTGGCTTATGGAAGATCAAACCCGCCCCAAAAAGCAGAGGCACACGGCAAAACGTATCTATGATCGCCTTGTTTCCGAATTTGGCTTTGCAGGATCAGATCGTACCGTACGGTACTATGTTGCCAAGCGGAAGTTAGAACTGCAAATCGAAAAATCGGAACCTTATATTCGTTTAAAACATCCAGGTGGAGAAGCTCAGGCGGACTTTGGAACATTTCAAGCAATTATTGGCGGTGAACTGGTAGAGCGGAAAATGTTGATCCTCTCCTACCCTTACAGCAACGCGGCATTTGTTTTTGTTACTCCGAAGGAGAACACCGAGTGTTTCTTGGAAGGGTTACGGCGGTTATTTGAGATGAGCGGCGGAGTGCCTAATCGAATCTGGTTTGACAATCTTTCAGCGGCAGTTGTATCTGTAGGAACCGATGGAAAGAGAAAGCTTACAGACGAATTTCAACGATTTGCTCTTCACTATCGCTTCCAGCCTGTATTTTGTAATCCAGCTCAGGGAAACGAAAAAGGACATGTTGAGAATAAAGTTGGTTATGCACGAAGAAATTGGTGTGTTCCATTACCTGTAGCCAATGATTTGGAACAACTACAGTATGTTATCAATCAGCAAGCCTTTGAGGATTTGAAAAGACTCCATTATGCGAAGGGAGTCTTACAGCAAGAGCTTTGGGAGCGAGAGAAAATCAAGCTTTTGGAACTTCCTCTCGTACCTTACGAGGCTTTCCGTTTAGAATCCGTAAAAGCCAATGGATACGGTGAAGTTCTCGTTGATCAAAAAACGTTAAAGGTTCCATCTATCCGTTCTCACGAACGAGTATGGCTGAAGTATTGGTGGAACAAAGTAGACGTACTAAATGACAGCTATGAAGTCCTCATTTCACTACCAAGGGGATATATAGACGAGCCGATCCCAATTGATCTGCAAACGCTGTTGGAGCCACTTTATAATAGGCCGAAGGCTCTCGATTACAGTTCTGTCCTTGCTTTGCTTCCCAGCCAAACAAAAGCTTTTCTTCAATCTGTGGAAGGAAAAAGTCGCAAAGCAAGAATCGGCTGGATCATTCGAATGCTAAGAACATACCAAATTGAGGAGATCGAAAGATGCCTTACGCAAGAAAAGCAGGATGATGTGAGTCGATTGGAGCATGTTCTGTACCGTTTACGTCATCCAGAGATAATCCCAACACCTATGAAAGACAATCGAACACCGTCTGTTTTCGTTGGGTATCAGCCAGATCTTTCGAGATATGATCAACTTCAACGGACGGAGGTACGAAAATGAGAGAAGAATTACGTCAACTATGCAAGCAGATGAGATTAGCACATGTCATGAATATCTATGATCAAGTACCGTTTGAACACCCAACTCAGTTTCTTCATGCGGTTCTATCAGCGGAACGAAGTTCCCGTGAGCAGGGAAAAATCCGACGATTGTTACAGAAAGCAAGATTTACGCAAATAAAGACTTTTGAAGGGTACTCTTTCGAGTCGGTTTCGCTACCTGAGAGTGTAACGATTGAGGAATTGAAGAGAGGCTCGTTTGTAGAACGAAAGGAAAATGTTATTTTGCTGGGTGCCGTAGGCACAGGAAAGACGCATCTGGCCACGGCAATTGGTGTAGAGGCGTGTAAACAGGGGAAAAATGTGAGGTTTTATCGGGTTGCAGAGTTGGTTTCCATTTTGCAAACCAAGTTTCATGCTGGCAATCTACCGAGATTTCAGAAGGAATTAATGGATGCTGATTTACTAATCTTAGATGAGTTAGGATTTGTTCCGTTTCACAAGGATGGTGCTGACCTACTTTTCCATCTAATCTCAGAATGTTATGAGCGAATCAGTGTCATTGTTACCTCGAATTTGGAATTCAGCCAATGGAATACGGTTTTCGGAGATAACCGTTTAACCGCTGCCTTGATTGACCGTCTTGTGCATCATGCTCACATCGTAGCTTTCACAGGAGAGAGTTATCGCCTTCGGCATGCTCTTTCCCACCGTTAATAATAAAAATTTAGCCTGGCAAGGCTATGCACAAAATGGCTGCCGAACTCTGCACTTTTTACTTGCCAAATACACTGAATACCCTTTTTATTCAACTATCGATACCCGTTTGCTTAATACAGCATAAAGCCCTCAATCAACTAGATCTTCTGTCTGGATTCTCTTTCCTGAAGCTCGTACATCGCCACTTTATAGCTGATTACTTCTAGGTGCTTTAAGTATTCGCTTATTTTATTCTGCAATTCCAATTTATGCTGCATCATGATTTCCTTTCTTTGCAGGAAAGTATCGTCTCCTAATTTATAAAGTTTGATATATTGTTTAATTATGGATATGGGCATTCCTGTTAACCGCAGAGAGCGGATAAAACTGATCCATTTTATATTATCATCGTTATAAATTCTACGACCACCAGAATCACGCGAAATATTATTCAACAGCCCTTCTGCTTCATAAAAACGAAGTGTATTTGCAGAGACGCTTAAACTGTCCATGACATACTTCATTGTGTATGACATCCCATTTCCCCCGATCAACTTATAGTAACTATAACTTCAATCATATCATAACGCGCAAAAAACTCGCCATTTACGTTTAATTTCTTATCCTAAATTTAAACTTGACTTATCCCAACGATAACAAAATACAATTTTACTTAGAGGAAGTCGTTCGCAACTTGATAATGATGACGACTCTGAAAACGAGGTCATGAATCCTTCTGCAGGCAATAACGATATAAATAGGGAGGTAACAATGGAGAATACATACTATGCGATTGGTGAAAATCTTCTAAATGAATTTTACAAAGATGGGATTGAAGGTGTTATCGATGGGTTAAATAAAATAGCACCTCACATCGGAAGATACATCATTGAAGGTTACGGACAGTATTTCAGTAATTCGATTTTGAATCACCAACAAAGGGAAATGGTGACACTCGCGACACTTATTTCTTTAGGTGATTGCGCCGCTCAGTTGAAGTGGCACATCAACTTTAGTCTTAACATTGGAATAACACCAAATCAAATTATTGAAATCATGACCCACTGCATCCCTTTTAGCGGGTTTCCCAGGTCATTAAACGCTGTGAATGTTGCCAAGCAAGTGTTTGCTGAGCATGGGTTAGTGGTTGAAGTCATCGATGAACTTAAAAATGAGTCTGCAAAATTTGAAAAAGGTATGGCTAAGTTAGAAGAAATTGAAGGGGAACACGGGCGTGCAGTTTTAGCAACTTTAGAAAGCATAGCACCTAAACTGGGAGAAAATATTGTAACTTTAACTTTTGGAGAAATATACAGTCGCACCGCCTTAACTCTCAAGCAACGGCAACTGGTCACCATAGGTTCATTAACTGCACAAGGAAATTGTGACCCTCAACTTAACGTACACATCCATACAGCCTTTAACGTTGGGTTGACTGACGAAGAAATTATCGAGGCGATACTTCAAAGCGCTTTATATGTTGGGTTCCCTAAAGCTTTAAACGCTATCAACCTACTGAAAAAAATTAAAACATCTTGAAATTTTTACTCGTGGTCACATATACCATTGCGACCACTTCAATCATCTTTTCAAGAAAAGTGGTGCCTGAAGCTTACTGTGTTAAACTGCCAGTTAGTTCAATGGCTGGGTCTAGTATTCTACTTGATTTATTCAGACTTGTACTCCAGTTTCGCGAATGATAAATTTACAATAAGTATCAGCTATACTTAAAGTATTCGGGCGCCATTATGAGTAACCAAAGCCCAATTTCTCGCTTACAAGACCGAGGAATTGGGCTTTTTTATATTTGGGGTAGTACCAGCGTAGCTGACACCACCCGCAAAGTAACATGTAAAACACGCGAAGTTCCATTTACTAAAAAGAAGTCGGAACTTAAAAAATTGAAGGGAATACTTCTGAAGTGGTGGCAATGATCAGGGAGGGCACTAGTGCTTTTTTACTGACCTGTGGCGAAATTTGTCTATTTTTTATAAGGAGGAAATTCCCTTTTATTGGTAAAAATGTAATAACAAGAACTTTCAGGAGATTCAATCATGAAACTCAAATATCTATCTCTTTACATAATTACAATTATAGTGATCCTCACTCCATTTTTATTCGGCGAGATTTTTTGGGAAAAAGGCAATTACCCTAAAGGAAGCTTATAACATTGGTTTAGTAAAGGCCAAAGAGTGGGATTCCGGGGCATTTTTAACTCATATTTCTACAGTAGACAGGAAAATTGGTAATCATCTTGGTTCTGATGGAAAAAGAAGGAGTTGGAACCTTACTTTTGAGGTTCCAACTAAAAAAAAGAGTCTCTTTATTTCGATTGACGATAACAAAATCGAGAAAAGTATCAGTAGAAATTCAACTTCTCAGTTCAATGGAATTACACAAGAAGAAATTGGTATAGATAGTCCACAAATCGCATCAAAAGCTATTCAATCTTTCAATCTTAGGCCGGGAGAAAACTGGGCCATAGGCTATCACTTCACGATGTTTAAACAGGAAAATCAATTGTTTCTAACTGTTGTTGGACGAAATGAACAGAATAAATTCTCGAAAATATACTTCAATCCAAAAAACGGTGAGTATCTTGGAATGCAAGTAAATGATCGGTAAAAACCACATTGTGGTCAAAATATTTTGAAAGGGGTTTTAAAAATGAAATTTAAAAAGCTTTTGTATGGTGTAGGAGCTACAACATATCTTATTGCTACATTAACTGCAAGTGTAAATGCTGAAACGAAATCAGTTTCACCACAAGCCTTTTATTATGATCAGGATGTTACAGCCTATACTGCAATTTCAGGTGCAAAAACTTATCATGGGACAACCCCAACACCATACCTCACTGCAGCAGTCCATCCTAATACTTGCGGTCGTGCAACTTCTGGAACGTTACTTCCTTATGGAACTAACATCATCACTTCAAGTCCGCTATATCTTCCAGGTAAAGGGAACGTAGAACAGTTATATGTAGAAGACATGGGTGACGTAAGATGTGATCGCGGATTTACTCGAAACTGGTTTGATATTTACTTTGGTACTTCAACAACTACTAATATAAATAACGCAAAACAATTTGGTAAGCAAAAAACTGATTATTACACACTATGATAGAAAATAAACCGAGGCGTTATATCGCTTCGGTTTATTTTCCTTAGTAATGCTGATAATTGATGACTCGTGCACTAGATGGAGTTAATTTAATGGTTAATATGTCAGTTCCAACAGGGGGATTATGTGCTCCAACAAAAGTGCTAATTTGAACGATAACCTCGAAAGAAAATTCTCCTGGTCGGTCCCTTTTAATGGACAGGATCTTTGTGTTGAACAAATCAAATCCTCTAGGAGTCTTATAGTATTTACTTACTGCTTGTGATATTACTGGATTCAAACAAGTAATGAATGCATCTTGTAACTCTTTGTCTGCTACATTAGCATAAACAGGAGACGTACTGAGTATTAGAATGGTAAAAAATATGCTCAGAATTAATTTTTTCATTTTCTCAACTCCTTACTTAAACTTTGTAAGTAAAGTGCTTTAGAATTGTTTAACAGGTTCTAATTAGCAGTATACCTATGACTAACTTTTTTATACGGGCTACTAGTAAGTGATGATTACCTCGACTACTACTCTGATTAAACAAAACCCAGCACCTTAGCTCATAAGGGGCCGGGTTTTTCGTGTCATCGATTTCCTTAGCGTTCACAATCAATGGTTGTCACTTTGTTTACATGTATTCAATGTTGTTTAATTATCTCTGTTCGAGGAAAATTTAGACTAATCCAGCTTTATAAACCAAAAACCAGTCAACAACACGAAAATAAAGTGTTAGATTGTTTTTTGGTTTATTGCACTATCGATCCCCGTTAGCGGAACAAAAAAGGTTTGAATCTCTTTGTCTGGCTGTTTTCGACCAGCTGTCCCGACGGTCCGATTCACATCGGCAAGTTAGCTAATCTCCGTACGTCGGCACCCATAGCCCCCCTCCCGAGGCTGCCATCAGCGGACGCATGCTGCCATCTCCCAGCAAATTTTCGGCTTCCGGTAGCGGTGCATGTCCGTTTCCGTCAACACGTTGATCGCCCATCCGTCAAATAACCGACGCATATCTGCTTCGTCAAAAAAACGTTTCCGCCGCCCCTCATGCTCGTAATAACGGGGTTCCAATTCGATGCCCTGGCCGGCACCGTAATGAACATCGCGCGTGGAATTCAAGCGGGCTAGCAGCAATCCGCCAGTGCCGACAACTCTCGCGATTTCGCTAACGATAGAAACAGTATCGTCCCAGTGAAAATAATGCAGGGACAAATCTGCGACAACCGCCCTCGCGCTACCATCCGGAAAAGGCAATCCTCCTGTCATATCGAATAGGTTTGTTTCAGCACCTGGCACATATTTGCGTATAATCGCCAAGGACTCAGAGGAGAAGTCGCAGGCGATGACCCGATAACCTCGTTCCGTTAAAAACAAAGAGTCGCTGCCATATCCACAGCCAAGATCAATGACCGGTCCATCTTGGGCCAATGCTAGCATCGGCTCGTATTTTTCCAGCCAAAAATCTACTTGCGGCTTGCCGAGATTCACATCGGCAAACACCTCGTTCCAATGTTCAGCTTCTGAACGTTTCGTCATGGTCAGAACCTCACTTTCTTCGGAGAAGAGCGTAATAATTAGATGCTTACTATCATTTTGACAAACCTAACTCAATGTACTATGAATACTATAAAATTGAATATAGATATCTAATATTTGATGAAATAAAAAGAATGGGCAACTCTACATTGAATACTGTAAAGTCGCCCATTCAGGCTAGTTAAGTTAAATGTCATTTAGTTGGCAGTACATTCCGTACTTTGCGGGTGGTGTCAGCGACGCTGGTACTACCCCTATTTGGACGGTCTTAACGTTGTAAATCTGTGTTTTGCTGGCACATTAACCAATGTCATAACTTTATTAGGTTTGGGAAAATGTACAATCTGATACAGGCGAGTTAACAATAGCTTGAACACTGGGATGCCTCATTGTTTTTCCTGGTGTCCATTCCATAAACTTCACTTTAACTACAATCTCAGGTTTGACCCATATAGCGTCTTTACTTCTGTCAACTTCAAAGCTAAAAGGACTGTTTTGTATTGTTATCGGTAGTAACTTCTGTGTTAGTTCATACCAAGTCTTTTTACTAAACTTCGCAGTACCTGCATGTCCAATATATATCAGTTTTCCATCGTCGTTGTATAAACCAAGAAGTAACGAGTTTACAATTCCGTTTCGAAGTGTTACACCTCCGATAATAGCGAAAAGGTCCCAGAAGATTTTCTTTTTCTGCCATCGTTTATCTTTACCGTTTATTGCATAAGTACTGGTAAGATCCTTGCAAATGACCCCTTCCATTTCGTGTTGTTTCATTACCTCGTATAGTGCGTTTGCATCGTTAAAATTTTGTACAACCTGTACATTTGGTTGAGGTATGATGATCTGTTCAAGCATCTGTTGTCGCTTAATTAATGGCTGCTCAATAACCCAATCACCGTTGTAATATAAAACGTCAAAAATCATGTAGGTCACAGGAGTTTGATTAATTTCAAGATCGATACTTTGCTTCTTTCGTAAACTGTCTCTTTTCATGATTTCATAAAAGGATGGTTTACTACTGTCAAAAGCAATAAATTCTCCATCGAGGATAAAGGAGGAACCTGAACAATAGGTTTTTACATCTAAAAATTCGGGATACTGTAATGTTCGATCATTCAATTTCCTGTTGACTAGGCGTACTTCACGACCATCATAGTAGGTTAACATTCTTACACCGTCCCACTTAATTTGCGCAATCCAATTATTTCCTCCTGGCAAGCGATCAGCACTTATGGGCTCAAATGGTATGATTGGATTAATATCCATAATTCCTCCAAAATCGAGATCAATTACTGATATTGTTCCCAATTTAGGAGAACATCACATCTTCCATAATCATTGTGAAAATAATGCCAATTATGCACTAATTAACAGGATAAATATGTTTCTGTACAGTTTTGACGATTAGTTGTAGTTGTTCATTCGTGACGCCTCTCATCTTAAGTTGAGAATAGAGGTAGTCAATAGCTCCCAACAACCGGCTATTTTCACACTCTAATTTTATTGATTTTGCAGCTAAAGGTTTTGCCACTTTTAGCTCCTTGACTGCTTTATCAAGTTCTTTTCTAAGCTTAGTTAAATCCTTTTGTAAGTCATTTATTTGTTCCTCGGCCTGCAGCCAGTGTTCGGCAATTAACGTTTTTTTGGGCAAGGCAGCTGGCGAGAGTTTGCGAGTTCCACGTTTCAGATCTCTTCTTTCACGAACCTTATCAGCCCAATCCTTGTAATTATGAGTAAACGTACTATAGGAAATCTTCGCCATCTTGGCGAATTCAGTTACAGTTGGATGATTCCCATTAAGAATAATCAAGTCCCATGTCTCTTGAATTCTGATCAATGTATTTTTACCTTGAATAATTCGGTTGTTTGCCATGATTATTAGCGTCCTTAATCTGATTTTGTACTGCTTCAAAGCGTCGAATAATAGAACGATAGTGACCTGCTATAGGGGAATTAGGACGATCTCTTAGAGCCTTTTCTAACCGTACTTTGATTAATGCAATGTCTTCCTCCATCGACGCAATTATTGTAGGGGTATACATAAGATAGCGACATCCGTCGTCCTTGTCATTTTCACATCCAATCCAACAAGGATTTCCAGTAGGGCAAGGACCATTTTCGACTGGAAGGATACAATACCCGTACTTATTTGGATGAAAAAAACCTCCTTGCTCTTCCCAAAGGGCAAGTTCTTCATCAGTATACGTTCCACTAAGCCTAACGGGCGCTTATTTTATATAGGCCACGCAGGTACAGGTAAATTAACTCGAAATGACTGGATGGCCCTGACGGAAAAGATTGTACCTTTGATACAAAATGATAGGCCCTTCGTAAATACTCCAGCAAGGTTCAAGGGTGCTGTGTGGCTGAGACCAAGTGTCACAGTTAAGGTACAATTTGCGGAATGGACAGAAGGCTATACGTTACGACAACCGAGTATTCAAGCAGTTGTTGATATGCCTGTTGATTCCTGTGTCTTGGAGTAGATTCTCATGGTGCAACACAATGGAACTCAAAAGACATCCCTGATACTTAAATGGTGGGATGTTTTCTACGAAACTATCCTTTGATTCCGAAAGTTGAAAATTCAACGGGCGATGATTCGATGTTAGTGGATGAATTCTTGTTGGAATTTTACGAAACTTTTTTATTGATTAAGTATTGAATTCAGGCTATACTACTTTGTATCAAAGTAACTGATCGGTTTAGCGGATTTGGGCTGTATCTGGTTGAGCTGCTTCCTCCTTCCGTGGTACGTCCACCACACCTCATGGGAAGGGAGCTGCTCTCTGATATGGCCCTCTTTGCGTCTCTTGCTCCAGTTGGGAATGTTAGTTGTTCACTTTCTTTAATCCTTTTTTCATTGATATACGATTAGAGACTTGTTTATAATGACTGTGCGAACTCATTTACGAAAGAAGGAATTGACTTGCCGTTTCTTCGGTTTAAAGGCTTTGCGAAGCAAGACATAGAGCCCATTTCTCAGATTCTTATAGAAGAGTTTTCCAAAAATGCTGAAGTCGCTCAGGAAAAGGTGAAATTGGAGCTGCTTCAGGTAGAGCAACTTACAAACAGTCCTTTGTCTGTAGAGATCATGATGTTCCCTCGCGAACAAAAGCAACATGATGCAATTGCAAGCGCCGTACACGGCATCCTGAAGAAGCAGGGCTTTTTGCATGTCCATATTTTCTTCATCCTGCTATCGCCTACTCTCTATTATAAGGAAGGACTTCCGTTGCAGGTCGGGATAGCGAAATAAGCAAGAAAAAAGGTCGAGATCCGCCAAAAGGATTTCGACCTTTTTCTATTAATAATAGAGGCTTTCGGATTGCAGGCACTTGGAGCATGTTCGCGTAAGTGGAGTTTCGATATAGACGTGGCTGCAGTCTTGTTGAATGAGTCTCAATTGTTGTTTCGATTGCTCTAGCTCAGCCTCTAGTCGAAAGATCTTTTCGCGTAAACGACTGGCTTCCTCCATAGGCATCCCCCTTGATTACGACTGGTACAAACGGCTTCCTTGTTCGCGGAACTCACGCGATTTTTCCTGCATCCCTGCAAGAATGGTGGGATCTTGGGCAGATCCTTGTTCATTAGCAATGTGACGAATGTCGTGCGATATTTTCATGCTACAAAATTTAGGCCCGCACATGGAACAAAAATGGGCGGATTTGGCGGCTTCTGCTGGCAACGTTTCATCGTGATATTCACGGGCGCGCTCTGGGTCCAGGGACAAATTGAATTGATCGTTCCAGCGAAAATCAAAACGAGCTTTGGATAAGGCGTCGTCACGCTGTTTAGCCCGCGGATGTCCTTTTGCGAGATCAGCGGCATGCGCTGCGATTTTGTATGCGATTAAACCGTTGCGGACATCCTCTTTATTAGGAAGGCCGAGATGCTCCTTGGGCGTTACGTAGCAGAGCATCGCTGTTCCGAACCATCCAATCATGGCAGCGCCAATCGCTGAAGTAATGTGGTCATAGCCGGGTGCAATGTCTGTCGTGAGCGGCCCAAGTGTGTAAAAAGGGGCCTCATGGCAAATGGATAACTGTTTATCCATATTTTCGCGAATAAGATGCATAGGGACGTGACCGGGGCCTTCAATCATGACCTGTACGTCGTGTTCCCACGCAATTTTTGTGAGTTCTCCCAATGTTTCAAGCTCCGCGAACTGTGCCTCGTCATTCGCATCCGCGATAGAGCCAGGACGCAGTCCATCCCCGAGGGATACACAAATGTCATAGGCCTTCAGAATTTCACAAATTTCAGCGAAATGCGTATACAAAAAGTTTTCCTCATGATGGGCCAGGCACCATGCGGCCAAAATGGACCCGCCGCGAGAGACGATGCCGGTAACACGGTTAGCCGTCATGGGGATGTAGCGCAAAAGAACGCCAGCATGAATCGTGAAGTAATCGACACCTTGTTCCGCCTGCTCAATCAAGGTGTCTCGGTAAACCTCCCATGTCAAATCCTCGGCTTTCCCATTTACTTTTTCAAGTGCTTGATAAATCGGGACAGTACCGACTGGAACGGGGCTGTTGCGGATAATCCACTCCCGCGTGGTATGTATATGTTTTCCCGTCGAGAGGTCCATAATGGTGTCGGCACCCCAACGAACAGACCAAATCATTTTTTCGACCTCTTCTTCCATCGAAGAGCTGACGGCTGACGTTCCGATGTTGGCATTGATTTTGACATGAAAGTTGCGGCCAATGATCATCGGCTCGCTTTCCGGATGATTGACGTTAGAAGGAAGGATCGCACGTCCAGCGGCGATTTCTGCCCGTACAAATTCAGGGGAGACACCCTCGCGAATGGCAACGTATTCCATTTCCGGTGTGATGATATTTTTTCGGGCATAATGAAGCTGGGTAACATTTTTCCCTGGCCTTGCCCGTTTTGGTTTGTAGTCCTCTCGAGGGAAAGTGGGGAGGGTGGCGGCCTTTTCTTCGTTTCGGATTCCGTCGTCGACTAGTTGTGGTTCGCGACCGACATACGTTTCCGCATCATTTCGCTCATCGATCCACTGATGACGAATAGAGGGCAGTCCGGCTTGAATGTCAGGAACGTAACCCGCAGCGGTATACTCTCCACTCGTATCGTACACGCGAAGAGGATGATTGGGTGTGGAGCCAGACAATCCTTCGGTAGGATGAAGGGAAATCTCGCGCATCGGGACACGGATGTCCGCACGACTACCTGTTTCGTATACTTTGCGACTGCCTGGAAAAGATGACACCAATGACATAAAAAAACCTCCTTGTTTTGGTTGCACGAAAGTGAGAACCGTTTAGGGAGGCGAAAGAAACTTCCGCGAAAAAGCGCCGCATAAACAACATGCGACGCCAACGCGAGAGTAGAGAAGAAACGGGTATCCTAAAGATACGCGCATCTTTTCGTGTCGTATATGACATTCCTCCGCTGGCATTACCCAGTTCAGGTTCAACGGTCGATGGCACAGTACCATCCTCTCAGCCTGGTGAATCCCAAGCTCCCGTGCTTTTTATTTTGGATTGCAAGAATAGGATAACGGGAAGTCCATCTAATTTCAAGGGAAATTTTCAGCAGGAAATTGCAGGTGTGCAACACATTTTCCTCCCCCCTATTCTCGTGAATCGGACTAAAACTGTTTCTGTAGACCCACATGATTCCGATCTGTTACGATGAAGTTCGAAAAAAAGCAACTGCTTCCAGCGCTTTGATTTTCCTCGTTGTCGAAGCAGGATGGAGAAGTATTTTGAGGTGATGAGGTATGGATGTTTATTCGGATCTAAAACAAGGAGAACGTGGAGCGTGGGTGAGTATTTTCGCCTACATTTTCTGCTCTGTATTAAAAATAGGAGTTGCGTATGTCACTGCGTCAGAAGCTTTAATGGCCGACGGACTTAACAACTCAACAGATGTTGTCGCATCGATTGCTGTTTTGATCGGGCTGCGTATTGCAAGGAAACCACCTGATAAAGATCATCCGTATGGTCATTTTCGGGCCGAGACGATTTCAGCACTTGTCGCATCATTTATTATGCTATTTGTTGGAGTTCAGGTCATTACGAATGCAGTACCATCGTTGTTTGACCCAAAACACTCGGCTCCTGACCTGTTGGCAGGGTGGACAGCACTTGCGACTGCTGTTATTATGCTTTTCGTCTATCGCTACAATAAAAAACTTGCCATCAAAACAAACAGCCAAGCATTAGATGCAGCTGCGGCTGACAACCGTTCAGACGCATTCGTCAGTATCGGGACGTTTATCGGGGTGGCTGGCGCACAGTTTCAATTGCATTGGCTCGATCCGTTAGCTGCTTTTGTTGTTGGTCTCATCATTTTGAAGACTGCGTGGGACATTTTCAGGGAAGCAACCCACCGTTTGACAGATGGGTTTGACGAGAGCGAGCTTGCGGATCTGCGGGCTACGATTTCCTCGATTTCAGGGGTAAGGGATATCAGTGATATCAAAGCCCGCTACCATGGGAGCAGCGTGTTGGTTGATGTTGTGATCCATGTAGATCCAGGTCTGAATGTGGTGGAGAGTCACACCATCACCGAAAAAATTGAAGAACAGATGCGCAAAATTCACCGCATTAACGCCGTTCATATCC
Organism: Brevibacillus schisleri; assembly: GCF_055685845.1. NCBI lineage: Bacteria > Bacillati > Bacillota > Bacilli > Caryophanales > Paenibacillaceae > Brevibacillus > Brevibacillus schisleri. The sequence continues at coordinate 4,090,186 of NZ_JBVNDM010000001.1, read as the reverse complement.
ATATTGAACCGTGTAGAAAAATGGCGCCTAGTTAGATTGCGTCATGGGAATACAAAAAAACCTGTCCAGTGTGGGCAGGTTTTTTTTGTGTGTGCAGCTAACCAGAAGTAGCCTTCTTTTTGCGGAGTGTTTTGGTTGTAGAAGTAGTCGTAGTCTTTTTCGGACTGGTTGGCGCCGCCTTTTTCGATGCCTGCTCTTTTTCGGACGAGGAGGCAGCGGTGGTGCGTTTTCGCGCAGGCTTTGACGGAGTTGGTTCTGGCTCGATTTTGATGGGCATAGCGGCTTGACCAGCTGTAGATTCCAAGCTTTCTTTTAGGGCCTGCATGAGATCGATAACATTGGTTCTTGCCACGGTAGGTGCAGTAGCGATCTCCTGACCCTCCAATTTTTTCTCAATCAGTTTTTGCAGGTCGGATCGATATTCATCCGTATATTTTGCCGGATCAAAAGGGATTGTCATATTGCTAATGAGCTCAGTTGCCATCTTCAGTTCGTTTTCGGCCAACGGTACAGCAGCTTCAGGCAAGGCAGGCACTTGACTGACGGGACGTACCTCATCTGGATAGAAGATCGTCTCCAACATGATGCAATGTTCATACAGTCGGATAACGGCCAGGCTTTGCCGATTGCGCATCGTCACCTGTGCAACGCCGATCTTTCCTGTCTGTTCCATAGCGGATCGCAGCAAGGCGTATGCTTTTTCGCCAGTGTCCTGTGGAGATAGGAAATAGCTCTTATGAAAATAAACGGGATCGACCTCCGACAAGTCTACGAAGTCGATAATTTCAATGGCTCTGCGTGTTTCTGGCGTAATGGCTTCCAGATCGTCATCGTCGATCATGACAAAATGTCCTTTTTCGTATTCGAAGCCACGGACGATTTCGCTCGTATCGACCTCGCGTTGACAGTGCGGGCACATTTTCGTGTACTTGATCGGGGTATTGCACTCTTTATGCAGTTGACGAAAGCGAATATCGCGCTCTTCCGTTGCAGTAAACATCCGAACAGGTATATTGACGAGGCCGAAGCTGATTGAGCCCTTCCACACCGTATGCATGGGGATACCTCCTTCACAGTTTTTTGTATAGTATCTGTATCCGCTCAAAAGAAGTGCCGAGGGAATTGAAGGTGGAAAAGTAAAAAGCCAGCCGATTCGATGCGGCTGGCTATTGTATGCAGCTACTGTCCATGTTTGACGATGTCCGATTGATCTGCACGCGATTGCATGTCACGCGCCAGCTCGACGTCTTTGCCTGTGCGGTCTGCAATGGACTGGGCTTTGGACGCCTTCAGCTTTTGTGCGGACGGTCGTTTCTCTGCCATGAATGACTCACTCCTTTCAGGCAAGCTACATGAAGAAGGTGTTGCAGGTATAGGTAGTATGTGCTGGACACAAAAAAATACCCCATCGCCAAATGACGAGGGGCGACCGTTCAACTCCTCCCGGTGAAGGGAGCGATGGCACGAAATGCTCCTATCAGACACGTCGTGCGCCTAAGTGAACAGCCTTTCAATTATGGGAGAGGAGAAACCGGAGGAAGAGCTTATGGGGAAACGTAAGTCTTCTCCGCGGTTGTCAGCGACACCGTTGCGTCGCTATTCAACATCTTTTCCAATCGAATGGGGTTATATACCTTTCTTGCGATAAATTTTTCCAGTTGCTAATTTTACGGGTGTATGCAGTTGTGATAGTATGATATCATTCTCAGTCTTAGAAAATCGCGTCTTAAAACATACATATTAGGAAAGCAGACAGGTGAAATGAGTATGCGAGTCATCGCTGGAGAACACAGAGGAAGACGGTTGGCAGCAGTTCCGGGAAAAGGAACAAGACCGACAACCGATAAAGTCAAAGAATCGATTTTTAATATGATTGGCCCTTATTTCGATGGCGGATGGGCATTGGACCTATACGCAGGAACAGGCGGTCTCGGGATCGAGGCATTGAGTAGGGGCGCGGATCGAGCTGTTTTCGTGGAGCGAGATCAAAAAGCATTTGCCGTGGTAAAGCAAAACGTCAGTACTTGCAGGCTGGACGATTATGCCGAGCTATATCGAATGGATGCGGACCGCGCCATTCGCACACTGAGTACTCGCAATCAAAAATTTGACCTCGTCTTTTTGGATCCGCCATACGCCCAGCAAAAGATTGTCGAAGAAATTGAGATGTTGCAGGAGCTGGGAATGTTGGCGGACGGAGCGTGGATCGTGGCTGAGCATGATATCGCAGACTCCTTTCCGGATGCGATTGGTCATTGTGTGAAGGATCGAGCGGCGAAGTATGGGGATACGGCCGTTACCGTGTATTATTACGATTTGGAGCCGCACATCTAATTTTTAAATCAAGGTGCGAAAAGAGCACTAAGGGAGGATAACCCGCTATGGCAATTGCCGTATGTTCAGGAAGCTTTGACCCTGTTACTTATGGGCATCTCGACATTATTGCGCGGGGTGCCAACGTTTTTGATAAGGTCATTGTCGCCGTCTTGATCAATTCAAAGAAAAACTCATTATTCAGCGTAGAAGAGCGTGTCGAATTGCTTCGTCAGGTAACGGCTGACATGAAAAATGTAGAAGTGGACTCTTTTGACGGCTTGTTAATTGACTATATGAACAAAAAGGGCGCACAGGTGATCATTCGTGGCCTTCGTGCTGTTTCTGATTTTGAATATGAGATGCAAGTCGCCTCGATTAATAAAAAGCTCGATGAAAATATCGAAACGTTTTTCATGATGACGAACAATCAATATTCATACTTGAGCTCAAGCATTGTAAAGGAAGTTGCGAAGTACAAGGCGAGTGTCGCCGATTTGGTGCCGCCGATCGTAGAAGAGGCACTGAAGCGGAAAATGGCCGAGTAGATTATCGCGTCTTGCTGCGGTTCATGTGTGAAAGGGTCAGGCTGGTACACAACAGAATCGCACCGACGCCGATGGCGAGTCCCCCTGATAATAGCAAGGTCTCCCACCAACTCGTCGCAGGAATCTCAGCTTTCGCATGCACAAATACAGGGACGGCTTTCTCCACGAACCAGGAACTGACTGTGGCAAGTGGTCCCCACAGGACAAAGGTCAAAATCGCAGCTAGCAAAGCATGTAGGGATCTGGCAATCAAGTAAGGGGCGACACGAATATCCGTTTCGCTCAAGATACTTGCGACCTGTGCGTGAACACTCAGACCCCCCCAAGACAATATCGCACTGGCAATGGCCGCTTTCCAGACCAAGGAAACATCATTAGGCACAATGCTCGCTGCCTGTGCGCCAAGGGTAACTTCGAACAACCCAGCCACAATTGCTTGGGAGAAGGCTGGTGGAAAACCAAAGGGACCGAGAAAAATCGAGAGAAGCGTACTGATGATTTGCGTCAGATGAATCGTGGAGAAAAGTTGGATTAATACCGAAAAAACAATGATGAAACCACCGATCATAAGCAGTGTATTCAGAGCGGATTGCACTGCTTCTCCCATTAATTTTCCGAACGGACGACGATCGCGGATACGTGCCCGATGCATCGCTTGCAAGGCCCGTAAAGGAAGCGGTAGTGAATTTTTCTCCAATGGGGCTGAAGTAATCGCAAAAGGCGCATGAAAACGATAGATTACGCCCATGAGTACAGCTGACAAATAATGAGTCATGGCTAGAATGACGCCCATTTGCTCGCTGTGGAAAAAGCCGATTGCCACTGCTCCCATTACGAATAAGGGGTCTCCTGTTGTTGTAAAAGAGACGAGACGTTCACCCTCAGCCTTCGTCACATTGCCTTGCAGACGCAGGCGTGTAGTCAGCTTTGCGGCTACCGGATAGCCGGACGAGAAGCCCATAGCCAGTACGAACCCGCCAGTACCCGGAACGTTAAACAGTGGGCGCATCAATGGTTCCAGTAACACGCCGACGAAATGGACGACACCAAGACCCATCAACACCTCAGACAGCACAATAAAGGGAAGGGTAGAGGGAAAAACTACCTCCCACCATATCTTTAGACCGCGTACGGCAGCTTCAAAAGATATCTGCGAGTAAGCAATCAACGCAATCACAATGAAAACGGTCGAGATGGCGAGCAACAAGGTAAGTACGGGTGAGTGGCGTGACATGGATTCCTCCTGAATCGAAGAAAAGTAGTAGTACATGTCTACGTGGCAGGCGGGAGAACTATGCGTAAGCTTGGTCGATGAATCTCTACCAAGTGTGAAAGGTTCAGCGATTTACCACATAGGCTGGTTACAGGGAGGGGTTTTCCATGCAGACAAAGCGTAAACCAATCGTGGGTGTAGCCCTGGGTTCTGGGGGTGCTCGCGGTTTTGCACATATTGGTGTATTGAACGCGTTAGAAGCACATGGTATTCAGATTGACATGCTGGCTGGCTCCAGTATGGGCAGTCTGATTGGGGCCGTCTATGCCAACGGGATTGAACCGAGCATGATGGGAAAGCTTGCCATGAATTTAAAACGAAAGCATTGGCTCGATTTAACTGTACCCAGCATGGGCTTTGTTACGGGGGAAAAGATCAAGCAATTGATTCGCCTGTTAACACACGGAAAGCGCTTGGAAGAGCTGAACAAGCCGCTTGCTATTGTGGCGACGGATATTGAAACAGGGGAACGAGTAGTATTTCGGGAAGGCCCAATTGATCAAGCAGTGAGAGCGAGCATATCCATTCCAGGCATCTTCGTCCCTGAAAAAGTAGGGGGGCGGCTTTTAGTCGACGGAGGAGTCATTGATCGTGTGCCGGTGACAGTACTGCGTGAAATGGGTGCCGATATCGTGATTGCGGTAGATGTCGCCCAATTCGATACGCGGGTGGAGGTCAAAAGTATTTTTGATGTCATCGCCCAAACCATTGATGTCATGGAAAGGGAAATTCTGCGACATCGAATCATTGCGGCAGACATCGTAATCAGGCCGGATGTTGGACACTATAGCAGTATCGCATACACGGGTGTTGAAGAAATAATCGAGCTAGGCGAACGTGCGGGTACTGAACATATCGAACGCATTCAGGAACGAATTGCAAATTGGGAGGCACAAGAATGAGTGAGGAACAGCTTTATGCCAACAGACGCAGATCTTCAGGAACCAGAGGCTTTAGCTGGATACTTGCCTTGGTTTTTGTCTTGTTGGGTATTTCTTTTTTTGTACCGACGAATTATTACGTGAGTCGTCCGGGTTCAGCGATTGAGTTGGGGCCGATGATCCAAGTGGAGGGCGGCAAGAAGGACGAGACCGGCTCCTTCATGCTAACGACAGTTCGAATGGGCGAAGCGAATTTGCCGTGGTATTGGTATGCAAAAATGGCGCAGGATGTTGAGCTGTTGCCCAAGGAACTGGTTGTCAGCAAGGGCGAGAACAGCGAAGATTTTATCCGTCGAGAACAAGCAGTCATGGACAATTCACAAAAAATTGCGGAGGCAGTCGCATTCCGTCTTGCTGGTTTCGAAGTGAAAATCGAAAAGCAGGGCGTGTGGGTGATGGGTACCTTGGAAGGTTTCCCTGCCCATAAAACGCTGCAAATCGGTGATGTCATTACGTATGTAGACGGGGTTCGCACATCTGAGGCAATAGATTTGCTGACAGCCCTTTCTGCAAAAAAAGCAGGCGATCAAGTCGAAATTACGTACACAAGAGATGGACAAGAGGCCAAAACGATGTTAACCTTGGAACCACTACCTGAATCCAAGTCAGTTGGAATTGGTGTACGCCCTGACAACAAACAGGAAATCATCATTCCAAAAGAAGTAACCATTGCCTCTCAAGGGATTGGTGGTCCTTCTGCGGGATTGATGATGACGCTGGAGATTTATGACCAGTTAAATACGGAGACGGATTTGACAAAAGGCTATAAAATTGCAGGAACAGGCACGATTTCGTTAGACGGAAAAGTAGGCAGGATCGGTGGCATTAATCAAAAGGTAATCGCAGCGGACAAAGCGGGTGCAGAGATCTTCTTTGCTCCACAGGATACGCCAGATACGAGCTCCAATTACGAGGAGGCGTTAGCAACTGCCAAGCGGATTGGAACGTCAATGAAAGTGGTTCCGATCAAGACGGTAGAAGAAGCGATTACCTACTTGAATGCTCAAAAACCGAAATCTACCTGAGCAAACTAGCTGTCAAGCAAAAATGGTTGACAAAGCTTTGGGCAGGGTCTATAATCATCTTTGTTGTGCATGAGGTGAAATGCTATGAACATTAAGTTAGCAGAGTTAGAGCACCGAAAAGGAGAGCCGTTGCCGTTCCAGGTAACTCTGGATGCAGATGAGCTGAAGAAGCGCCATCATGAGATTCGTGGGATTACTCCTGTGACTGCGAGTGGTGAAGCCGTACAGCTGGGCAATCTCTATTACGTAAAAGGAAGCATGAAGGCAGATGTGAATTTTGTCTGCGCGAGATGCTTGAATCCTTTTGTCGATCAGGCAACAGTAGATTTCTCTGAGACATTTGCGCTTTCGGATGATCCGATCCTGCAAGATGATGAGGACAGCGACATCCTTCCTCTGGAAGGCGATGAAATCGAGCTGGACTCACTACTTCAAGAGGATTTCTTACTTGCAATGCCGACCTTCCCGCTTTGCGAGGAGGATTGTAAAGGTCTGTGCCCGACTTGTGGTGTAAACCGTAATGAAGTGGCATGCAGCTGCAAGAATGAGCGTGTTGACCCGCGATTGGCTGGGTTGGCTGACTTTTTCAAAGACAGCAAATAAGTATTCTTACTGTATTCAAGATGATTCGCCGACCATTCGTGGCAGCGTCTCATTTTTGAAGGATGGCATAAGCATTTTGCCTATACTGTCCACCCAATAGAGCTTCTTAGCATTTGTCAGTTGAAGGAGGTGTAAGGAAGATGGCAGTACCTCAACGGAGAACTTCCAAAACCCGTAAAAGAATGCGTCGTACGCACTTCAAATTAGAGATTCCAGGCATGATCAAATGCGATAATTGCAGCGAATACAAGCTTGCGCATCGTGTTTGCCCAAGCTGCGGTCACTACAAAGGCGTGAAAGTAGCGAAGTAATATTCGCTGCTAAGAAAGCAAGGTGAGAAATCGCCTTGCTTTTTTTGTTCCTTCTTATTACTTATGATTACTTATAAATGCTTATTATCACTTGTAACTTTTGCTTAAATGACTTATAATGAAGGCAAGATAAGGATGGGGTTGAGGCTTCGTGTTTCAAGAGGAGAGGCTCGCTGCAATTCTTGCGTATTTGCAGCAGCACCAGCGTATCAGTGTGCAGGAGGTAGTTGAGCAGTTTGGTGTTTCCCGTGACACAGCGAGGCGTGATATCGTCAAGCTGGAGGAGCAGGGGCAAATCCTGCGGACCAGGGGAGGAGCAGTACTGCCCAGCCTCAACAAAAAGAACTACTCCCATCAGGAACGAATGCAGCTTGATTTGACAGGAAAGCGCAGTATTGCGGCAGCGGCGGCTCGTCTGATCAAAGACGGCGATTACATGCTGCTCGATGCTTCCACAACTGTTCAGCTCACAGTGGAATCGTTGCAGACCCGCGACCATGTCATCATCACGAATTCATTAGCGACTGCAGCCAGTATGTCCCGAAAAGAAGGCGTTCTTGTCAAGCTACTGGGCGGAGACGTACATGCAGAGGATCAATGTGTGCTCGGTACACGCGTGATTCAAAACCTCGCTGATTTTCATGTCGATAAAGTACTGGTTGGTGCATGCGGTCTTACAAAGGAAGGTCTCATGTCCACGCAGGAGGATCACGGCTTTCTGATTAAAGAAATGATCAAGCGGGCCGATCAAGTGATCATACTCACTGACCATACTAAGTTTGGGAAAAGCATGCTGTATCGCGTTGCAGGTTTTGACCAGATCGATATTATCGTGACCGATAAGCTGCCTGAAAAGGAAATAGCTGAAGTTTTGCACACCAACGATGTAGAGGTGATTGTAGCTTCCACATGAAGCTATTGATCCATAAAAAAGAGGATAAGTTCCATTTGGCTGGCGTGAATGGGTGACCAGCGTGACAGCAAATGGATTTATCAGGGAGAGTCCTTCAAATGGGGAGGGCTCTTTCTTTTTTTCTTGCATTTGTGTGCGGCCCCTGCTATTCTGGTAATCCTGACTTTTCCAAGAGGAGGGTTTTATGGTCTATTGGCGGATTATTCGCAAGAGTTATCGTCGGAATCTTCAGTATCGTTTATCGCATGTCGTCAACAATGTCGCAAGCTCGATTTTTGGGCTTGTTTTTATTGCCATTTGGACGGGGGTCCTTTCTGGGAAACAAGTTTACGGCCCTTATGATGTCAAAACAATGGGGTTTTACATCGCGATTTGTCAAAGTGTTCTCTGGATGACAACATTTCTGTCCCCAGGTCTGAATGTGCAAATCGCGGTTAGAAGCGGGGCTGTCAGTCTGGATATGATCAAGCCTGTTCACTATCTCTGGTACATGCTCAGCCAGGAGTTTGGACGACTTCTGTACAACGCTTGTTACCGAAGTGTTCCGATTGGCTTGCTGCTAGGATTAGCGGTGGGCTTCTTTTTTCCCTCCCAGCCGTTTACTTACTTCTGGTTTATCCTCTCGCTTCTACTAGGAACGTACATAGGCATGCTGCTCTTTTATCTCGCGGGCATTTCTTCCTTCTGGACGACAGAAATTCGCTGGGTACACCTCATCCTTTTGTCATTGATCTTTGGGTTAGGCGGACAAATGATTCCGATAGACTTGATGCCCGGGGTCATTGGAAAGGTAGCGCCTTATTTGCCCTTTTCGGCAATGATTTATTATCCGGTCATGACTTTGTTGGAGCTTGCACCTCCTTATGGCATGCTTGTACAGGCCGGCTGGGCGCTCGTTTTAACGGCAGTTGCTTTATTGGTGACGAATATGGCAAGAAGAAAGCTAGAAATTCAAGGAGGATAACCACATGTTTGCCCTCTATCGCAAACTAATTGCGGCCAGCATTCGCTCGCAAATGCAATACAAGATAAATTTTGTGACGAGCGCTGCCACGACCGGAATGATTATGGTGCTTGATTTTATTATTCTCTCTGCGATTTTGTATCGATTTCACGATGTGGTCGGCTGGAATATTTTCGAGGTTGGGATGCTTTACGGGATTTCCTCGGCATCTGTCTCCTTGTATCGGCTGTTTGCCCCAGAAATTAACGACTTTGAGAAGTACATCGTACAAGGGGAGCTCGATCAATTGCTCATCTGTCCTGTTTCGCCTTTGCTTCTGCTATTGACACGCAATCTTGATTTGTCGAGAGTGGGAGGGTTGGTACAGGGGGTGTCTGTTTTGGTCATCTCCTTGTCGGGTCTTGCGGCGGACGGGAAATCGATCATAGGGTTGGTGCTATTCTTACCGGTTGCTATTTTGTCTGGCGGCGTGATTTATTTCTCGATTGGACTTGCTACGGCTGGGGTCGCTTTTTGGACGCATCAGATGAAAGACATGCTGACCTTCACCATTTATGCGCCAGCCAATGCTTCCAATTATCCGATCGGGCTATATCCAAACTGGCTCAAATGGCTGTTTTTCTCAGCGATACCGATCGCGTACATGAATTATTTGCCAATGTTGACGCTTTTGTGCAAAGGGGGCGAATGGTTTTATCCAATGCTCACCCCTGTAGCCGCAGCGTTTGCTTTTTATTCCGCTCGTATGCTGTGGAATGTCGGGCTTCGACACTACCATAGTACAGGGAGCTAAGGAGGGGTAACATGATTGAAGCAAAGCACATCGAAAAATCATTTTTCCTGAATCAAGCCAAAGAGGGGCGCTTTGCTTCTCTACTCTCGTGAACGAAGGGAAGTCAAAGCCGTCCATGATATCTCCTTTTCCATTGACAGAGGCGAGTTCGTAGGATATATCGGGCCGAATGGCGCAGGAAAATCGACGACCATCAAAATGCTGGCAGGCATTCTTCATCCCAGTCAGGGGGAAATACGAATAGGCGGATATAGTCCACAGCGGGAGAGAATTCAAGTAGCCTCACAGATCGGAGTAGTGTTCGGGCAGCGAACACAACTGTGGTGGGATTTGCCAGTCAGAGATTCCTTCGAAATTTTGCAAGCGATGTACAAGATTGACGACCAAGCATATCGGCGATCAATGGAGGTGTATCAGGAACTGCTGGACCTCCATGAATTCCTTGATACGCCAGTGCGTAAGTTGTCGTTAGGTCAAAGGATGAGAGCTGATTTAGCAGCGGCACTGCTGCATGATCCGCCTGTCCTGTTTTTAGACGAGCCTACGATTGGGTTGGATGTGGTTGCGAAGACGCGCATTAGAGCTTTTTTGAAGGAAGTGAATCAGACCCAGAAGAAGACCATTCTATTGACGACTCATGATATGGACGATATTGAACAACTCTGCAACCGGATTATCGTGATTAATCATGGCAAAAAGATGATGGATACGAGCTTGGTTGATTTGCGGCAACAGATAGGGCTGCCAAGCCTCATACGAATTGAATTTCGACAACCGCCCAAAAAGCTTTACGACCTAGAGGGAATCGAGCGGATGGAGCTATCAGAGAACGTACTTTCGATCTACTTCGACAAAGGAAAAATTTCTTCGCCGCGAATCCTTGCCGAAGTGGCGGGGTGGGGTGAACCTTTGGACATCCAGATGAAAGAACCGGGGATTGAGGAGATCATTCGTCTCATTTATCGGTAGGGACGGCTACCTAATTTCGTGATCCATACTTGTAATTCCACATCTTCTCCCTTATACTGTGTTTTGGTACCAGGTATTAAAAACAGATCGCAATCATACATAGTACAACTGAATCCTGCTTAAGGGGGTGTTCGGCATCGCCCGCTTGCCAAAAAAAGATCGCCAGTCTCGCTTGGTGCAGTATCTGGCGGATAACCCATTTGCGACGGACGAAGATCTGGCTGAGTTATTTCATGTCAGTATTCAAACCATACGTTTAGACCGACTGGAATTAGGTATACCGGAGCTGCGTGAACGTATCAAGACAGTCGCAGAGAAAAGTCTTGATCCTGTAAAATCATTGGGCATCGATGAAATCATAGGTGAAATGGTTGATTTACAGCTCGATTCACAGGCTATTTCCGTATTGGAAATAAAAGAAGAACACGTTTTCTCCAAAACACAAATTGCCAGAGGGCATTATATATTTGCTCAGGCCAACTCGTTGGCAGTAGCAGTAATTAACGCAGACGTAGCGTTGACAGCTACGGCGAGGATCCGCTTTGTCCGTCCTGTACGAGCAGGGGAAAAGCTGGTTGCTAAAGCAGTGGTGAGAAGCCGTAACGGAGACGAATGCAAGGTGCGCGTAGAGACGAAGGTCCAAGGTGAACTGGTCTTTACCGCAACCTTCCGGGTAGTTGAAATGTCGAGCTACCATAACAGCATGGATGAGGAGTAAGGAGGAATCACGGTTGCGAATTGCAGTGGATGCGATGGGCGGCGATCACGCACCGAAGAGTACCGTATTAGGGGCGCTTGCTGCCATCAAGGAAAACCCGGCCATTACAGTTGTATTGGTGGGAGATGAACAGGCTATTCGGAACCATTTGCCGCAGGATATTCCGGCAAACATTGAAATCGTTCCTGCAGCGGAAGTGATTTTGCCAGATGATGAACCGGTTCGAGCTGTTCGGCGTAAGAAAAATTCTTCGCTGGTCGTAGCAGTTGAGATGGCGCGCGAGAAAAAAGTCGACGCGATGATTTCGGCAGGAAATACGGGCGCTTTAATGACAGCGGGCTTGCTCTACGCAGGTCGCATGGATGGAATCGAGCGCCCGGCGCTTTGTGCTTACATCCCGAATTCAAAAGGCCGCGTAACACTGACACTAGACGTCGGAGCCAATATGGATGCCAAGCCACATCAGCTTGTACAATACGCGGTGATGGGGAGCTTGTATGCTGAAAAAGTGTTGGGCTTTGAGCGTCCGACAGTAGGCTTGCTCAATGTCGGGACGGAAGAAGGAAAAGGAAACGAATTGACGAAAGCTGTTTTTCCTCTCCTTCAAGAAGCTGACTTGAATTTTGTAGGAAATGTGGAAGCACGCGATGTTATGCAAGGAGCCTGTGATGTGCTCGTATGCGACGGCTTTGTAGGAAATGTTTTGTTAAAAGCCGTAGAGGGTGCAGCCTCCACAATCTTTTCGCAGTTGAAGCAGGAGTTTACTTCCAGCCTGATTAATAAGCTAGGAGCCGCCATTCTGAAACCTGGATTGGTTCGTTTTAAAAAGAAAATGGATTATGCGGAATACGGTGGAGCTCCCTTGTTGGGATTGAAATCCCCTGTGATCAAAGCTCATGGTTCCTCAAATGAGCGTGCAATGAAAAACGCGATCGTCAGTGCTACGCGGTTTGTTCAGCAGGACGTGAACGAGGTTATCCAGCAATCATTACAGAAAAATACTTTGGGAGAAAGCGAGTGAAGCAGATGAGTGCAAAGCGTTCAGTAGGGATTTTGTCTACAGGCTCTTATACACCGGAGCGGGTATTGACGAACTTTGATCTGGAGAAAATGGTGGAAACCTCTGATGAGTGGATTGTTTCCCGTACTGGAATCAGAGAACGCCGCATTAGCTCACCGGAGCAAGCTTCTTCCGACTTGGCTTACGAGGCTGCCAAAGCTGCTCTCGAAAAAGCAAATATCAGTGCGGAACAGCTGGATATGATCATTGTCGCTACCGTAACACCTGACATGTCGTTCCCGTCTACTGCTTGCTTGTTGCAAGAAAAGCTGGGTGCTACACGCGCCGCTGCAATGGATCTTTCCGCGGCTTGCACAGGCTTTTTGTACGGAATTACAACAGCGACTCAGTTCGTCCAAAACGGTTTGTATAAAAAAGTGTTGGTCGTAGGCGTTGAGACCTTGTCCAAAATTACGAATTACAAAGATCGAAATACATGTGTGTTGTTCGGAGACGGTGCGGGTGCGGCTGTTATCGGTGAAGTTACCGAGGGCTACGGCTTCCAGTCCTTTGAGCTCGGCGCAGATGGATCAGGCGGTTCGCTCTTGTGCTTGCCGGCAGGTGGCTCCAGAACGCCTGCATCTGCTGAGTCTGTCGAACAAGGGCTGCATTATCTCTATATGGCAGGCGGAGAAGTTTTCAAATTCGCCGTTCGCGTGATGAATTCTGCAACAGAGGCTGTCTTGTCCAAAGCGGGCGTATCGAAGGATGAGATCGACCTGTTAGTGCCGCATCAGGCAAACAAACGCATTATCGACTCTGCTGTACAGCGTTTCGGTCTGTCTGAGGATAAAGTTGCGATCAACCTGGATCGCTATGGAAACATGTCCTCTGCTTCTATTCCTGTAGCACTGGATGAAGCGGTAAAGGCTGGTCGCGTAAAAGAAGGCGATAACCTGATTCTGGTTGGGTTTGGTGGCGGATTGACTTGGGGAGCGACGCTCTTGAAGTGGTGCACAACCCCGGCAGAAGGGAGCAAGTAGGAATGGGAAAGGTAGCCTTTGTTTTTCCAGGGCAAGGTTCACAATTTGTAGGAATGGGGCAAGCGCTCTCCGAACAATCGGAAGCGGCCCGTCACATATTTGAGCAGGCTGATGAAGCGCTCGGCTTTTCCTTGTCGGGACTGTGTTTTGCAGGACCAGAAGAGGAATTGAAGCTGACAGCAAACACACAGCCAGCTATTTTGACAGCAAGCATCGCTGTTTTGGCAGCATTGAACGAAAAGTTGCCTGACTATAAGCCTGCGTTTGTGGCGGGTCACAGCTTGGGTGAGTATTCCGCTTTGGTTGCAGCTGGGGCCTTGTCCTTTGCAGATGCAGTCAAAACTGTGCGAGCTCGTGGTCAGTTCATGGAAGAGGCAGTGCCAGCGGGACAAGGTGCAATGGCCGCTGTCTTGAATATGGATCGCGCAGCACTGCATGCGGTTTGCGAAGAAGTAACGGCATCTGGACATCCTGTTCAATTAGCGAACATGAACTGCCCAGGCCAAATTGTCATCTCTGGTTCTGCTGAAGGTGTGAAGCTGGCCGGGGAAAAAGCGAAGGAAGCGGGCGCAAAGCGCGTCCTTCCATTGAATGTAAGCGGCCCGTTCCACTCGAGCTTGATGCAGCCGGCAGCAGATAAACTGCAAGCTGTTTTGGCTGGCGTTACGGTACAAGAAGCGACAGTGCCTGTCGTGGCAAACGTAACAGCTAGGCCAGTATCTGAGGCTACAATCATTGTAGATCAATTGGTTCAACAAGTTTCCGCTCCAGTTTTGTGGGAGGATTCTGTACAATGGATGGTCGAAGCAGGTGTGACCACTTTTGTAGAAATCGGTCCAGGAAAAGTTTTGGCTGGTTTAATCAAGAAAATCGCACCAGCGGATACGATGATTATCTCTGTGCAGGACATAGATTCACTTACTGAGCTTTTGAACGGAGGGGTACTATGTTAACTGGAAAAACAGCACTGGTCACAGGGGCTTCCCGTGGTATCGGGCGTGCGATCGCATTGAAGCTGGCAGAAGCTGGCGCGAATGTAGTTGTCAATTACGCAGGTAGTGAAGCGGCAGCGAGTGAAACTGTTGCCCTTATTAAAGAAATGGGCCGCGATGCCATTATGATTCGCGCGAACGTTTCTTCTACAGAAGATGTCAACGAGATGTTCAAAGCTGCTTTGGAACATTTTGGTGTGATCGATATTCTCGTAAATAATGCGGGAATTACTCGCGACAACCTGATCATGCGTATGAAAGAAGACGAGTGGGATGATGTGATTGCGACGAATCTGAAGGGTGTATTCAACTGCGTAAAAGCAGCGACTCGCCCGATGATGAAGCAGCGTTCAGGTAAAATCATCAACATCACTTCTGTGGTAGGTGTTTTGGGGAACGCAGGACAAGCAAACTACGTGGCGGCAAAAGCTGGGGTTATCGGCTTGACGAAGACGGCTGCTCGCGAGCTGGCTAGCCGTAATATTACGGTGAATGCTGTTGCGCCAGGATTTATCGATACAGAAATGACTGCTGTATTGCCGGAGGATGTCAAAGCAGGGCTCACAAGCCAAATTCCGCTTGCCCGTTTGGGACAAACAGAAGATATCGCATCTGTCGTGCTGTTCCTGGCATCCGACGCAGCCAACTACATGACAGGGCAGACCCTGCACGTAGACGGCGGAATGTACATGTAGGAAGAAAACCTCAAACGAGCGTTTTTACGAGAACTGGTTTTTTGAAAGCTCATCCACTATAATACGGGAGAGGGGGTGAAGCAAGATGGCAGATACTTTGGAGCGTGTAAAGAAAATCATCGTCGATCGTCTGGGTGTAGATGAGTCCAAAATTACTTTGGAAGCTTCTTTCAAAGAAGACCTGGGCGCTGACTCCCTGGATGTGGTTGAACTCGTAATGGAACTCGAAGATGAGTTTGATTTAGAGATTTCCGACGAAGATGCTGAAAAGATCACTTCTGTTGGTGAGGTTGTTAAATACATAGAATCTCACAAGTAGGTTGATCTGTTGGAAGTCCCGTACCATACGGGACTTCTCCTTCAATAGCCACCTGTACATAATCCAAATAAATACACGTTTTGCATGCAGTGAATGTTTGAAGCTGACTGCTGACTTTCATATAGAGGTGATTGCAATGAAACGCAGAGTGGTGATTACTGGCGTTGGTGTCGTTTCTCCAGTAGGGAATGACGCACAGACTTTTTGGAACAGCTTGCTGGAAGGAAAATCAGGCATTGACCGTGTGGCTGCCTTTGACGCTTCTGATTATCCAACACAAATTGCAGGCGAAGTGAAAAACTTCGATCCTGAGCAGTATATGGACAAGAAAGATATCCGACGTACAGACCGATTCGTTCAGTTTGGATTAGCTGCTGCCAAAATGGCTGTAGAAGATGCAAAACTGGAAATCACGCCAGAAAATGCGGAACGAGTGGGTGTATACATCGGGTCCGGAATCGGTGGTCTGACTACATGGGAAGAACAGCATTCCGTCTTGTTGGAAAAAGGTCCACGTCGTGTGAGTCCATTCTTTATTCCGATGCTAATTGCGAACATGGCGTCTGGTGCAGTATCCATTCAATACGGTGCAAAAGGACCAACCTCCAGTGCGATTACCGCTTGTGCGACAGGTACAAATGCAATCGGTGAAGCGCTGCGTTTGATCCAGTTTGATCACGCAGATGTCATGATCGCAGGCGGAGCAGAAGCAACCGTGCGTCCAATGGGATTTGCAGGCTTTTGCTCAGCGAAAGCGATGTCCACCAGAAACGATGAGCCACAAAAAGCAAGCCGTCCGTTTGACAAGGATCGTGATGGCTTTGTAATGGGCGAAGGTGCTGGTGTTCTGATCCTGGAAGAGCTCGAGCATGCGAAAAAACGTGGAGCAACGATCATCGCGGAAATCATTGGCTACGGGATGAGTGCAGATGCGCATCATATTACTTCTCCATCTCCTGGTGGCGAAGGAGCTGCGCGTTGCATGGCAAGCGCACTGAAAGACGCTGGCGTTGACCCAACAGAAGTCCAATATATCAATGCACATGGTACTTCTACTGGCCAAGGAGATATAGCAGAAACACAAGCGATCAAGACTGTATTTGGCGAGCACGCGTACAAATTGGCTGTCAGCTCGACCAAATCGATGACAGGCCATTTGCTGGGTGCTACGGGTGGCGTCGAGGCAATCGCGACGGCATATGCGCTGCGTGATCAAATACTGCCTCCAACAATCAACTTGGAAAACCCGGATCCAGAATGTGATCTGGACTATGTTCCGAACCATGCGCGTAAGGCGACCGTCAATGTGGCTGTTTCCAATACATTTGGATTCGGCGGTCATAACGCAACGGTAATCCTGAAGCGATACGAAGCATAAATGAGCCCTACTGATAGAAAAAGTAGGCAGTCTCCTGGAATGGTGGTGAGGGTGATGAATTTTGCACAGCTGCAAGAAACGATAGGCTTTCGCTTTCGCGATGAAAGTGTTTTGCGGCAGGCATTCACCCATTCTTCCTACGTGAACGAGCAACGCGGCAAACGAATATCAGACAATGAGCGGCTAGAGTTTTTGGGGGATGCTGTGTTGGAATTGACCGTCTCCCAGTTTTTGTATAAAACTTTTCCGAAGATGAGCGAAGGGGAAATGACAAAGCTGCGTGCAGCCATTGTCTGTGAGCCTTCTCTCGTCAAGTTTGCTGAACTGTTGAATTTTGGCGATCTCGTATTGCTGGGAAAAGGGGAAGAGCTGACAGGTGGACGTCAGCGACCAGCCTTGCTAGCGGACGTTTTTGAGGCGTTTGTAGGTGCGCTTTACTTGGATCAGGGGTTGGACGCAGTCTTTTCCTTTATGGAAAAATACGTCTACCCGCGCATTGACAAAGGAGAGTTTGCCCAGGTAACCGACTTCAAGAGCCAGTTGCAGGAATTTGTTCAACAAGACAATCTGGGAGACATCCATTACCGAATTGTAGAAGAAAAAGGACCAGCTCATAATCGAGAGTTCGTATCTGAAGTGCTATTGAACAATCGTTCGCTTGGTATCGGCTCTGGCCGCTCCAAAAAAGAAGCGGAACAGCAAGCTGCTGCACGAGCATTGGTCAAGCTGGGGGATAAATAATCACTCGTCAGCGAGAAGGGCTGCATCATCTGCTACAAGATGGTGCAGCTTTTTTCTTTCCGGTGGGAAACAGAGGGAAAATACTGCGAGATGACCGCTATCTATGATACACTTACCTACAGATGACCATGTAGGCTCGTAGTAGGTAGCTCCTGTTCGATGCAGGGGCTTCTTTTCGGGTACCATCCGATCCTTGCATGTTTGTAAGTCTGTCCATTTGGCAGGCAGTCTTGGATGGTTTCTTAAGGAGGACCGTACGTATGTATTTGAAACGCCTGGAGCTGGCTGGATTCAAATCCTTTGCCGATCGCACGGAATTGGAATTTGTACCAGGGGTAACAGCCGTAGTGGGACCGAATGGAAGTGGGAAAAGTAACGTTTCTGATTCGATCCGCTGGGTGCTGGGAGAACAGAGCGCGAAGTCGTTGCGTGGAGCGAAAATGGAAGACATTATTTTCGCGGGTAGTGACAAGCGCAAGCCAGTGAATTTCGCAGAAGTGACACTCACCTTGGACAATACAGATCGTTCGCTTGATGTGGAATATTCGGAGGTATCCGTTACCCGCAGAGTGTATCGTTCTGGTGATAGTGAGTACTACATAAACAACAGATCCTGCCGTCTAAAAGACATTATGGAGATGTTCATGGATACGGGGCTGGGGAAAGAAGCGTATTCGATTATCGGTCAAGGTAAAATTGAGGAAATTCTCAGTACCAAGTCCGAGGATCGCCGTGGAATATTTGAAGAAGCAGCCGGAATCGTCAAATACAAAACACGCAAGCGCGAGGCGGAGAAAAAGCTCGATGACACCGAACAAAATCTCGTGCGTATTCACGATATCGTCAGTGAAATTACGGAGCAAATCGGACCTTTGCAAGAGCAAGCAGAAACAGCCAAGACGTACAAGGAGCTTCATCGCAAGCTGGTTGAGCATGAAGTAGCTCTTTACGTGCAGCAAATTGAAGTAGCTCACACGAAGTGGGAAGCAGCCACAGCACGCGTAGAGGAACTCAAGCATCTGTTAATCGGACAAACGACCGAAGCATCCAAGCAAGAAGCTGATTTGGAGCAGGCGCGTTTTCATGTCACCCAAATCGACCAATCGATCGAAGAACTGCAACAAGTTCTTTTGACAGTTAGTGAAGAGACCGAGAAAGTCGAAGGACAACGTGAGGTATTGCGGGAGCGTATGCGCAATCTCAATGCCAATCGCCAGCAGACGATGGAGCAGATGCATCGGATTACTGAGAAGCAGCACGGTCTTGAGGCCGAACTGGCAGAAGAACAAGAGCGGGCCAAGGAAGCGGATCGTCGCATGACCGATGCCCACGCTTCGCTGCAAGAAGCAGAAGGTCAATTTTTTTCCATGGTGCAATCACTGACAGATGACGTGGAGCGTTTGAAGAGTGATTACTTCGAAAAGCTCAACGAAATGGCGAATCTGCGCAACGAAAATCGTCATCAAGAGCAGCTTCTCAAGACAAGCGAGGCCAGAGTCGAACGTCAATTGTCTGGAAAAAAACAGCTCGATGAAGAAGAAGAGCAGCGTCTAAATCAGTTGAGCCAACTCCACGATCAGCTGGAGAAGATCGTTTCTACCATTCAAGAAACCGGCGTTAGATACAAAGAGCTAGTCGAGGGCATGCGCGAAGGACAAGCCCGCCTTGAAACAGCCCGTCGAGAGCTGCGCCACTGGGAACAAAAGCGGGAAGCAGCGAAGTCCCGTTTTGACCTGTTAAAAGAAATGCAGTCGGAGTTCGCAGGGTTTCAGCAAGGGGTAAAAGAAATTTTGAAAGCACGCGAGCGGGGCTTCAAAGGGATCCATGGAGCAGTCGCTGAGCTCGTTGTCGTGCCACAGCAATACGAGACAGCGATGGAAGTCGCATTGGGTGGCGCACTGCAAAACGTCGTCGTGGACAACGAAGCATCTGGTCGTGCAGCCATTGCTCACTTGAAGCAGCATAATGCAGGTAGGGCAACATTTCTACCGCTCGATGTCATCCGTCCTCGCACCTTGCAGGCAAGCGATAAGCGCCAGCTGGAGGAAGAGAGTGGAGTCGTCGGAATCGCGAGTGAGCTCGTGACCTTTGAGGAAGCGTATCGACCCATCCTCGAAAGTTTATTGGGCAATGTCATTATTACGGAAAAGCTGGAGCAGGCAAACCGTGTGGCCCGTACGCTTGGCTACCGCTACCGCGTCGTGACACTGGAAGGCGATATCGTGAATGCTGGCGGTTCCATGACAGGAGGTGCCTTGAAAAAGAACAGCACGAACCTGCTTGGACGCAACCGTCAATCAGAAGAACTGGAAGCACAGCTGGTAGAAATCGAGCAGGCAATTTCTGGGCATACTACCCTTATGGAGCAGCTGACGAAAGAACTAGCGCAAATGCAGCAGGAGCAAGAAGCTCTGCGGACAGAGGGCGAAAGTCTGCGACTGAAAGAACAGGAAGTTAAAGGGCTCTTGCAGCAAAAAGAATCGGAAGGCAGATCCTTGGGCGAGCGAGCAAAGCTAGTTGAGCAAGATATTGAAAGCTATCGCCGCGAGATGGAAGAAGCCAAACGCAAGCAAGAGCAGCTGCAAGCTTCTTTGACTGCCATGGAGCAAGAGGAAAAAGAGCTCAGTGAGCAGATCGCAGAAGCTGAGGCGAAACGCCAAGAGCAGCTCGAATCCAAAGAAGAAATGAATCAAAAAATAACAAGTCTTAAAGTGCTGAATGCGCAGGTCAAGCAAGAGTATCAATCACGCTTGGAGCAAACAGAACGCTTGCTGGAGCAAAAAAACCAATTGCAGCACGAATGGGAAGAACAAAACGCGAACTTGGCATCTCTTGATGAACTGGAGCGTACGAACGAATCGTCCGGGCTTGAGCTGGATCAGCGCATTAGCGAATTGCGTCAGGATAAAGACCGTGTAGCCGGCTTGATTCAAGAGCGGCGAAGTGAGCGGGCCACTCTCTTTTACAAACAGGAGCAAGTGGAACAGCAGGTCAAGGAAATCCGCCGCGAGGTCAAATCGCTTGAGGAAAAGCTTCATCAGGAAGAAGTAAAAGTCAATCGTAACGAGGTAGAGCTCGATCATCTGTTGAATAAACTCTCCGAAGAATACGAAATGAGCTACGACCTGGCGAAGCAAAAATATCCGGCACGTGGCGAGATTCAGGAAGAGACACAAGTGGTCAATCGTCTGAAAAAGCAGATTGGGGCACTTGGCACTGTGAATCTTGGTGCGATTGAGGAATATGAGCGCTTGTCAGAGCGTCAGCAGTTCTTAAGCTCGCAGGAAGCTGATTTGAATGAAGCAAAAGACATGCTCTATCAAGTGATCCAAGAAATGGACGCAGAGATGTCGCGCCGCTTCAAAGAAACATTTGATGCAATCTCAGAGCAGTTCCGCGACGTGTTTGTCCAACTGTTTGGCGGAGGACGCGCAGATCTTGTCCTCTCCAACCCAGATAATCTACTTGAGACAGGCATCGATATCGTGGCGCAGCCACCTGGCAAGAAGCTGCAAAATCTTGCGCTCTTATCCGGGGGCGAACGTGCTTTGACGGCGATGGCCTTGCTATTTGCCATCCTGCGTGTGAAGCCAGTGCCATTCTGTGTATTGGATGAGGTAGAAGCCGCTTTGGACGAGGCAAACGTTAATCGTTTCGCCGAGTATATGCACCATTTCAGCAACCAGACGCAGTTTATTTGTGTCACACACAGAAAAGGCACAATGGAGAGCGCAGATGTGCTATACGGTATCACGATGCAGGAGGGCGGCGTGTCCAAACTCGTCTCCGTGAAGCTGGAGGACAGTGACAAATTTATCGAATCAGCCTCTTAAACGGATTTGCCATTCAATTGATACTACCCGCAAAGGAAGATGAACATGAGTTTTTTCAAGCGCCTACGTGATGCTATTGTCCAAAAATCCGAAGAGGTCACCCAGAAGTTTACGGATGGTTTGGCGAAAACGAGAGACCTGCTAGTAGAAAAAGTAGAGGATCTGGTACGTCGCTACAAAAAGATCGACGATGACTTTTTCGATGAATTAGAAGAAATTTTGATTACATCCGATGTGGGCGTCAATACCGTAATGGAGCTCATAGACGACTTGCGGACAGAAGTGCGCAAGCAAAAAATCGAGAATGCGATCGACCTGCAGCCGATTCTCTCAGAAAAACTGGTTGCCCTTTTGAAAAATGATGATGCTGCGGATACGACTCTGAACGTAGAGGACGGTCGTCTGAACGTCATTTTGTTCGTAGGGGTCAATGGAGTAGGGAAAACAACCACAATCGGTAAAATGGCGCATATGTTCAAGCAGCAAAATAAAAAAGTGCTGCTGGCAGCAGGTGACACATTCCGTGCAGCAGCGATTGAACAGCTGGAAGTTTGGGGAGAGCGTGTAGGAGTTGACGTAATCAAGCAGCAACAAGGCTCTGATCCGGCTGCCGTGATCTACGATGCGATTCAGGCAGCGAAATCCCGACAGGTCGATGTGCTGTTGTGTGATACCGCAGGTCGTTTGCAAAACAAAGTCAATCTCATGGAAGAGCTGGCGAAGGTACACCGCGTATTGCAACGCGAATTGCCAGGAGCTCCGCACGAGGTTTTGCTAGTTTTGGACGCTACCACAGGGCAAAATGCGCTTTCGCAGGCGAAAACGTTTGGACAGTCTGCTGGAGTAACAGGTTTAGTCCTGACCAAGCTGGATGGTACAGCAAAGGGCGGTATCGTCATTGCGATTCGCAACGAGCTGAACATTCCGGTGAAATACGTCGGGTTGGGTGAAAGAATGGATGACTTGCAGCAGTTTGATCCTGAGCAATTTGTTCATGCGCTGTTTGCTGGATTGATCCAAAAAGATGAAACAGAAGAGCAGGAAAATGCGTAAAAACATAGTGTTTCAAAGATAAAAAAATGATGTCAATAAAAAACCTTGACACTAGGTGTGGAATTAGGTACTATAATCTACGTGCTGTAAAGAAAAAGTCTTTACAGTTTGAAACGAGTACCTCATAGCAAAGGATTGGTTTCATGTTAGAAAAGACCAATCAAGTCAATCTCTTGTTTGACTTTTACGCGCCGCTACTCAAGGGCAAGCAGCGAGAATATCTTGAGCTGTATTATCTGGACGATTTATCGCTCGGAGAAATTGCCGAGATGCATGAGGTCAGCCGCCAAGCTGTTTATGATCATATCAAGCGGGCAGAGAAGCAACTGTTTGAATACGATCAGAAGCTTCGCCTCGCTGAACGTCATGAAAAACGCATGGACGTGTTGAATCGCATGAACGAACTTGTAAATGAGCTTTCGGAGAGCGAGACAAGAGACGAGCTGAACACTTTGCTCCACCAACTGTCAGAGATGGATTAGGAGGGCTCGCATGGCGTTTGAGAGCTTAGCCAATCGGCTGCAAAACGCGTTTGACAAACTGCGCGGCAGAGGGAAAATAGACGAGACCATCGTGAATGAAGCGATGCGTGAAGTTCGTCTGGCCCTGCTGGAAGCAGACGTTAACTTTAAAGTAGTAAAAGACTTCGTTGCTCGTGTCAAGGAGCGCGCAGTCGGTCAGGAAGTTATGAAAAGCCTGACACCTGGTCAAATGGTGATCAAGATCGTGAATGAAGAGCTGGTCGCTCTGATGGGTGGCAACGTCGCTCAGCTCACGATGGCGCACCGCCCGCCGACCGTCATCATGATGGCAGGTCTGCAAGGGGCAGGTAAAACGACCACAACTGGTAAGCTGGCCAAGTATTTGCAAAAGCAAAACCGCAAGCCGCTTCTGGTAGCGGGAGACATTTACCGTCCTGCTGCGATCAAGCAGCTTCAGGTTTTAGGGGACCAACTCAATGTTCCCGTCTTCACTCTCGGTGATCAAGTCAGTCCTGTCGAAATCGCTCGCCAAGCGATTGAACACGCAAAGACGAATCATCTCGACGTAGTCCTCATCGATACCGCAGGTCGCTTGCATATTGACGAAGCGCTGATGGACGAGTTGAAACAGATTCGCGAGGTAACCAAGCCCGATGAGATTTTGCTCGTCGTGGACGCGATGACAGGTCAAGATGCCGTCAATGTAGCAGAGAGCTTTAATAGCCAGCTCGAACTGACTGGTGTGGTTCTCACAAAGCTCGACGGTGATACCCGAGGCGGTGCGGCACTGTCCGTCAAAGCTGTCACTGGCAAGCCGATTAAATTCGCGGCAATGGGTGAAAAGCTGGATGCGCTCGAACCGTTTCATCCGGATCGTATGGCTTCCCGTATTTTGGGTATGGGGGACGTACTCAGCCTGATTGAAAAAGCACAGGCATCCGTGGATGAAGACAAAGCACGCGATATGGAACGCCAAATGCGTCAAGGTGAGTTTACCTTCGACATGTTCTTGGATTCCATGCAGCAGCTTCGCAACCTGGGTCCTTTTGAAGACATTCTCGGCATGCTGCCAGGAATGAACAAGATGAAGGGCAAAATGAACGTGGATGAAAAGCAGATTGCCCGCGTTGAAGCGATCGCCAAATCCATGACCAAACAAGAGCGCGCGAATCCTGATTTATTGAATGCTAGCCGTCGCAAGCGTATCGCAAGCGGAAGCGGAACGAGTATTCAAGAAGTCAATCGCTTCCTCAAGCAGTTCGAGGAAATGAAAAAGATGATGAAGCAATTCTCAGGCGCTGCTGATAAGATGGTCAAGAAGTCGAAGAAAAAGGGCTTCGGATTACCTTTCATGGGAAAAGGCGGAGGCAACAACCAGGGCGGGATGAACTTCCCCTTTAACTTCAAGCCACCGTTCAAGTAAGTAGGCATGATCTCTCGCGACACTGACTTGTCAGCTGGACGCGATGGTTCAGATATAGTAGCACCAACGCAGATGTTCTTCTCGCGTTGATTAATACAGGAGGTGACACAACATGGCAGTAAAAATCCGTCTGAAGCGTATGGGTTCCAAGAAAGCTCCTTTCTACCGTGTAGTAGTAGCTGACTCCCGTTCCCCACGCGATGGCCGTTTCATTGAAGAAATCGGTTACTACAATCCGGTTGCTCAACCGGCAGTGGTGAAAATTGATACCGACAAAGCGGTACAATGGATCCTGAATGGTGCAGCTCCAACTGATACCGTTCGTAACCTTCTCTCCAAAGAAGGCGTTATGGCTAAAGTGCACGAAACCAAATACGGCAAGTAAGTCGGTCATCTGGAGGTTTGATGATGAAAGCGCTGGTCGAAACGATCGCTAAAGCTCTCGTCGATCATCCGAATGAGGTTCGTGTTAACGCAGTGGACAAAGAGCGAACTCTCGTCTTTGAATTGTCGGTACACCCTGATGATATGGGGAAGATTATTGGCAAGCAAGGTCGAATCGCGAAAGCCCTGCGCACGGTCGTGATCGCCGCATCCGTGGAAACGGACAAGCGTGTCACGGTTGAAATTGTATGAGAAAAGGCTGGGAGCTTTCCCAGTCTTTTTTCTAGTATCCAAGATGCTCATAGACCTTGATGATTTTTCCGAAAGGAGTGGCGAAGGTGCTTACTATATTTCGGACGGTACAGGTTAAACTGATTATTACGGAAGCATCACGGGCTGCTCTCATTGATCAGTATAGCCAACGACTTCGTTTGCAGCGTAAAGAGTGGGAGCAGTGGCAGTTTCAATCCAAAAAGCTATTAACCGAGGCGAAGAAAAAGTCTGCGGATACATATGCGTTGGCGCAGGAAAAAATCGCGCAGGAAGAGCGTCGACGCAAGGAAAAGATAGATCACCTGACATATACCCTCCAACAGGTAGAAAATCTCCCGGAGGGAAGCGAGATCGATTACCAGACTGTTCAAAGCCCTGTCACGATCCAAGAGGGCGATGATTGGGATGAAATGATGTCCGGAACGGAAATCATGATAAAAGATGGCCTGGTACATGAGATTCGGTTACAAACGAAAAATGGGAACAAAGAAAAGGAGGAATGAACACGTTGAGCCAAAATAGTTTTTACGGAGTAGGTAAACTGGTTAATACGCATGGCCTGCGTGGTGAAGTACGTGTAACACCAACGACTGACTTTCCAGATCAGCGCTTTCGCAAAGGAAATGAGCTGTACTTGTTCCATCCGACACTCAGTGAGCCGTTAAAATTGAAAATCGCTTCCCGTCGCCCGCATAAAAACTTTGAGATCGTGAGCTTTCATGGCTTTGAGCATATTAACGATATCGAAAAGTACAAGGGCGGAGAGTTGAAGATTCCAGCGGAAGCGCTGATGGAATTAGAAGAGGACGAGTTCTACATTCATCAGCTCGTCGGTTGCGTCGTAGTAACTGACGAGGGCGAAGAACTGGGGAAAATCGTGGATGTCATGCAGCCAGGAGCAAACGATGTGTGGGTAGTGAAGGGAAAACGCGGAGAAATCTTGCTGCCGTATATCGATGAATGCATCAAGGAAGTGGACATCGCAAACAAACGTGTGGTCTGCCATCTGATGGAAGGCTTGTTGTAGGAGGAACTTCAGATGCGGATCGATATTTTCACGCTCTTTCCCGAAATGTTTACAGGTGTTTTATCCAGCAGTATTTTGGGAAAGGCAAGCGAAAAAGAACTGGTTGATTTTCACGTCACCAATTTTCGCGATTTCTCTGAGAGCAAGCACGGTACGGTAGATGACACCCCTTATGGCGGTGGCGGAGGAATGGTCTTGAAGCCTGAGCCGTTGTTCCGGGCCGTAGAAGGCTTGACGGGAGAGAAAAAACCGCGAGTGATTTTGATGTGTCCACAGGGTGTGCCTTATCATCAGAAGCTGGCAGAAGAGTTAGCGCAAGAGGAGCATCTTGTCTTCATTTGCGGTCATTATGAAGGGTACGACGAGCGAATTCGGGAGCATCTCGTCACGGATGAGATCTCGATTGGTGACTACGTTCTGACTGGGGGAGAGCTTGCGGCGATGGTGGTCATTGACAGTGTCGTTCGTTTGCAACCAGGAGCGTTGGGAAACCAGACATCAGCCGTTGAGGATTCCTTTTCAACAGGATTGCTCGAGTACCCTCATTACACAAGACCGGCGGAATTTCGCGGCTGGAAAGTGCCAGATGTACTGTTGTCAGGGCATCACGCCAATATTGAAAGCTGGCGGTTAAAAGAATCACTGCGTCGAACAAAAGCACGGCGTCCAGATTTGTTGGAAAAGTTGGCGCTGACAGATGAAATGAAAAAGCTATTGGCTGAATTGGATCAGGAAAAAAAGTAGGGAACAATAGGAGAAGAGTCTTGTAGTTTTGTGCCCGCTGTGTTAATATACTTCTTGTGGCAATTTTGCCCGCTGACTAAGGCGGTCCGCTACTCGTAACGCAGCCTAAGCGGCTGGACCTATGGGTTAGACGAGTAAGAACGTCTATCGGAAGGAGGAAATTCAAATGAACCAAATTATCCGTGAACTGGAAAAAGCGCAATTGAAACAGGACATTCCTGCGTTCCGACCTGGTGACACTGTTCGTGTACACGTTAAGGTTATCGAGGGTCAGCGTGAGCGTATCCAGCTGTTCGAAGGCGTATGCATTCGCCGTCGCGGTACAGGTATCAGCGAAACATTTACAGCTCGTAAGATTTCTTACGGCGTAGGTGTTGAGCGTACATTCCCAGTACACACGCCTAAGATCGACAAGATCGAAATCGTGCGTCATGGTAAAGTGCGTCGTGCGAAACTGTACTATCTGCGCGATCGCGTAGGTAAAGCAGCTCGTATTAAAGAAATTCGTCGATAAGCGTAACGCTTAGAAAGAGGACTGGCCTGCTTGCCAGGCCTCTTTTTTCCATTTAACGATCTTGAAATAAAATAGTTCATCTTGACATATGTTACAGCTAAGGTTGGACGAGCTTTCATGGGAGGATCGTAAGTCATGAGCGAAGAAATTACCTCCAGTCATAAGAAGAAAAATGAACTATGGGAATGGATAAAGGCACTTGGGATCGCTTTAATCCTGGCGTTTTTCATTCGTACCTTTTTGTTCGCCCCGTTTATTGTAGAAGGCGAATCCATGGAAAGTACATTACATAACAGCGAAAAATTAGTTGTGAACAAAGCTATTTATTTTTTGCAAGATCCGAGGCCTGGTGAAATCATCGTGTTCCATGCGGAAAAGGAGCGAGATTACATCAAAAGAGTCATTGCTGTTGAGGGTGATACAGTAGAGGTCAAAAACGATCAACTGCTGGTCAATGGTAAAGTGGTAGAGGAACCGTATCTTGCACAATCAAAAGAACAAGCGAAGCAGCAGGGAGAGCCGTTCTTTACCCACGATTTTCCCCCAGTCCAAATACCAGCAGACCATATCTTTGTGATGGGCGACAACAGATTGAACAGTCATGACAGCAGAGCCATCGGTCCTGTTGCCGTCAGTACGGTTGTTGGCAGAGCTGAATTTACTTTTTGGCCGGTTGCGGGAATTCGCTTGACAAGATAACGTAAAGCTTCAAGGTAGGTGAGACATCATGACGATCCAATGGTTTCCTGGCCATATGGCTAAAGCACGTCGTCAAGTAACGGAAAAGCTGAAATTAATCGATGTAGTCATCGAGCTTCTCGATGCACGTCTGCCGCTTTCCAGCCGCAATCCGATGATTGACGAGATTGTCAGTGATAAACCACGTTTGATATTACTTAATAAAGCAGATTTGGCGGATGAACGGGCAACAGATGAGTGGATCGCTTATTTTCGCAAGCAAGGCATTCGCACATTGCCGATTGATGCCCTGAGTGGAAAAGGTGTCAGCAAGCTGCCAGAAATGTGTAAGGAGCTAGCTGCTGACATGCTGGCAAAGCGCAGTGAGCGGGGGATGCAAGGTCGTGCCATTCGCATCATGATCTTGGGGATTCCCAATGTCGGCAAGTCTTCCCTCATTAACCGCCTGTCCAAGCGCTCGGTAGCGGCGACAGGTGATCGTCCAGCGGTAACCAAGGCGCAACAATGGGTGAAAATGGGCGATACACTGGAGCTTCTCGATACGCCTGGTATTCTTTGGCCGAAATTTGAAGATCAGATGGTTGGTCTGCGATTGGCGGCAAGTGGGGCAATTAAAGACGAGCTCATCGATTTTACGGAGGTAGCATTATTTGTTATCAGTTACATGATGCACTACTATCCGGAACGCCTGATCGAACGCTTCAAGCTAAAAGAATTGCCTGAGGATCGAGTAGAAATGCTCGAAGAAATCGGGAAGAAGCGCGGATGCCTCGTTTCTGGCGGAAATATCGACTACGACAAGGCAGCGGAAATTTTCCTGCGTGAGTTGCGTTCCGGCAAGCTAGGAACGGTCTCTGTCGAGCGCCCGATTGACTGGGAAATGGACGAACCGATTGGTAAGCCAGTATCTTTTCCAGAATAAACTTTCCAGCTAGCAAAAACCTGTCTATCGACATATACGGTAGGCAGGTTTTTTACTATGAGGATCGGTAAGGAGAAATGAGTCAATGAATCTAGCGGATATGTCGATAAAAGAAATACGAGTGACGATGGAAAAGTTGGACGAGGTACCCAAAGATTTTTTACAATTGCTGAAAGAAGATAAAAGAGCAGGTGTACAGGCTTTGGCGAAGCAGGCGGAGGCAGCGATTGCACGTCAAGAAAAGCTCGCACAGATGTGGACTGACATGACCGTCTATGAGAAAGCCATGTTTGATAAGGGGCATCAATACATATTCGGGATTGATGAGGTTGGGAGAGGTCCATTGGCTGGTCCAGTTGTTGCATGTGCCGTGTGTCTGCCAAAAGATTTTTACTTGCCAGGCCTGAATGACTCGAAGAAGATACCCGTATCTACTCGGGAGGCTTTTTGCGAAATCATTCAAAGA
Organism: Brevibacillus schisleri; assembly: GCF_055685845.1. Lineage (NCBI taxonomy): Bacteria > Bacillati > Bacillota > Bacilli > Caryophanales > Paenibacillaceae > Brevibacillus > Brevibacillus schisleri. Next base: position 4,060,827 of record NZ_JBVNDM010000001.1, on the reverse strand, counting down.
GATGCACTTGCTGTGGGAATCGGCATTGTCGATGCAGCAAGAATTGATGCGATCAATATACTAGCTGCTACAAAAGAAGCGATGAAGCTGGCGATCCAACAGGCAGATATCGCTCCAGACGTATTACTGATTGACGCCGTACAGCTAACTGGAATGAATTGCGAGCAGGTTCCGATTATCGGGGGAGATGCCAAAAGCGTTTCAATTGCAGCCGCATCGATTGTGGCGAAGGTCACCCGTGATCGATTGATGACTGAGTATGCCGAACAGTATCCAGCCTATGGCTTTGACAAACACGCAGGCTACGGCACCCCAGAGCATCTGGCAGCAATCGCTCGATTTGGACCTACACCGATTCATCGCAAGACTTTCACTGGAGTAAAAGAACACGCCTAACAAGTGCTAGGAACATACTAGCTACAGGAGGAGGATCTGCATGTTTTCCCCGTCGCAACTAATTCAATCATTCGTGCAAAAAGCACCCATATCCGCTCCGAAGCCGGTTGAGCTTACTCCCGGACAAGTGTTTAAAGGCACGGTAATCAAGAATTACCCGGACAATATGGCGCTCGTACAAGTCGGGGGAATGCAGGTTCAGGCTAAAATGGAGGCAAGTCTGGAACCGGGCCAAAAAGCTTGGCTGCAAGTCCAGCCATCAACAGGTGTCGTCACGTTGAAGGTTTTGGATAGTGCCGGTGAAGGAGCTGGTAAAGACGCATCTCTAGACGGGCTAATGCGATCACTAGGGATTGCCGATACAAAAGAGAACAAAGCGATCATGCAAGCGCTGCTTGGTGCCAATCTTCCTGTGAATAAGGAGACCATACAAGCTTTTTCAGCCGTTACTGGGCGATTAGGCGTAGACAATGCCACTATTGAGGCATTCATGACTGCCATGAAACGAAATTTGCCACTGACCCCTGATACAATTGCAGGGCTCAAAGCTTTTTTATCGGACAAGCCAATGGGGCAGCTCATACAAAACCTGCTTCAGCAAGCCTCGCTCTTTTTAGAAGGGGAGGGCCAACCTTCACAGATGACAGGGCAGGTGCCTCAAAGCCAATCACAGCAGGTCCCCGGACAAGCTAATGCAGCAACGGGAGATGTCAAACAGCTTGTTAGTCAGTTAAAAGAAAAGTTGACGGGACTCCCTTTCCTTATCACGGGCACCAATGGAACAGACGAGGGACTGGTAGTCAAACAAATGCCACAAGGGAATCAGCCCAATCAAGGTGCTTCGCAGAACACGAATGGGGGAAGCCAGACACAGCCGCTGCCTCCACTGAGTGGTCAACCTTCGTCGCAAGTTCAGACATCGCCTCAACCATCAATGGTAGCTCCAAGTAACATACCTACGCCATCACAACCTGGTTCCTCAACTGTTTCTACTGAAACAGTGTCTGCACCAAACACTGCCGCTAAAAAGGTAGACTCGCAGCAAAACGCCATGACCGGAAAGAGTAATCAGTTGCTGCCTAACCAGACCAGTGGTCCAAGCATCGATTCAAAGATTGCTCGAAACGAGCCCTTGCCTACTCCTCAGTCATTACAGATGAATCAGGACCGGGCCCAAAACAAGCAGATGGCTGAGCCAAGGGTCGTAGTGAACGACGCGGGGCAAAAAGTCGTACCACAAATGATGTCTCAAGCAGCTGGTGCAGCGAATGGAGCCACAACTGCTAACCCGATTGCTGAATTGTTTCGTCATTTAGGCGTAACCCACGAGAGAGAATTGATGGGCCAGGCATTTTCACAGGGAGCGATCGATTCGCATTCATTAAAGCAGATGGATACAGTTAAATCCCTCTTGCTGCAAATCAGTCAAGCGCCAGCTCAGGCACTGCCATCCGGCTTGCGTGAAGCAGCAGATCAACTGCTGCAACAAGTGACCGGACAACAGTTGATGATGGTACAGCCCTCTAACCAAGCCTTATCTCAAATCGTCATGCAAATTCCGATTCGCCAAGGTGAAGGGGATGAGACGGCTTTTGTCCAAATCGAATCGAAAAAGAAAGGCTCTGGACAGCTTGATCCGGAGAACTGTCGTCTTTTCTTTCATTTGGAACTCCAAGGTATGGGGACAACGATGATTGATGTAAGCATCGTGAATCGAATCGTTAACCTGCAAATTTTTAACGATACGCCATGGGTGGAAGGACTCATTCAAGGGGCCAAGGATCGTTTTGCTGACCAATTACAGGACGTTGGCTACCATCTATCGGCTATGCGAGTCCAGCCAGTCCCGGCCGAGCGCGTGAAGTCGACAAGTCCGATTCAAACCAAAGGCCCCATCCTGGCTGACTATAAAGGGGTTGACCTTCGCGTATGATGCCGCCATCCCCTTCAGAGCAAAAACGCAAACAGGCAGTTGCACTAAAATATCAGGCGGGTACCATGGAAGCGCCAAAGGTCGTGGCAAAAGGAAAAGGGTACGTGGCTGATAATATACTGAAGACAGCGAAGGAGCATGATATACCGGTACAGGAGGATCCATCACTTGTAGAGGTTTTGGGCAAGCTGGATTTGGATCAACAAATACCGCCGGAGCTGTATCAAGTTGTGGCAGAAATCCTTGCTTTTGTCTATCGGATCGATAAAGGCGGAGGAACCAAATAATGAGTGATCGCCGTCGTCTTCTTGGTCAAAGAGGAGAACAGCTTGCAGAAGGATATTTAGTGAACAAGGGTTTCCGCATTGTCGATCGAAATGTTCGAACAAAACGTGGGGAAATGGATTTGATTGCTCTAGACGGAAAATGCTTGGTTTTTATTGAGGTTCGAACGAGGAGCAGCCAATCTTTTGGAACGGCAGGCGAGTCCATTACTTGGAAGAAGAAACAGAAGCTGCGTGAGCTTGCCATCGAATACTTGCAAAAAAGCGCACAGCCAATCCCGACCTTTCGTTTTGATGTCATCGCAATTTACACCGGTGCATCAACACAAGGTGAAGACTTCATGAAGCCTGTCATTGAGCATTATGAGAGTGCTTTCTAGGAAAAACGGGCTCTTGACCACGGATATATTGGGGATACGTCTACAGCATCAGTCGCAGAGCCAGCGTACTATGTACTGTACTCGACGCGATGAAACTCCTCCAAGCATCAATATCCGCTTTCCGGCTCAAAAGCTGGGAAGCATTTTTTTTGATGAAAAGGATCGATTCGTACAGACAAGCCCATAACTCGTGTCAATTTTGCTTATGAATCCGGGTTATAAACAGTTGTTTAAAAGAAAAACAAATATTTTTCAAAAAAAAGCTGTTTTGGTGTGACATTTTTCCATCTCATTCGTCAATAGAAGTATAGGAAATAATTTGGAGGTAAAAAACATGAAAAAGATTAAGAACAATCTAATGAAAAACGTCTCCTTAGCAGTAGCAGCTATTTGTACTGTTCAGTTTTCAGTTACTGGCATTGCTTCTGCACAAGTTGCGACACCACAATCTATTGAAGCTTATAGCATGGTAGCAAGCACTACTGGGTTGAAAGCAAGCGCAGGCTCTTTGAACGTCACGATTGGAGATACAGAAACCATTCGCCTTACTTATAATGGCAGCCCTATCGATAACGCATTGGTTGATTGGGAAATTGGCAGCTCCAGCATCGCTTCTGTTAGCAATGGGGTTGTGTACGGTAAGAAAGTAGGCACGACTGTTGTTACTGCCAGATACAATGGTTATCGCGCTACAGTTAGAGTGACTGTTGACAGAGCGCAGACTCTCGAAGCAACGAAAACAGAGGTTTCTGTTAAAAAAGGTAAAAAGACAAACGTTAGTTTAAAATTTGCGGGCAGCAGTATCCCTGGATCAAAAGCAACTTGGAAAACCGCGGATAAAACTGTAGCAACTGTTGACGATGGTGACATTAAAGGTGTAGGCGAAGGAAGCACAGTTATTACTGCGAGCTACAAAGACCAAGAGGTAGAAATCCACGTTGATGTTGAAGGCGGCGGAAATTCAGACGGTAAGCTGGAAGCAGATGTTACCAAACTGAAATTGGAAAAAGGCGATAAAGAAACCATTAAGTTGACATATGACGACGATAAACTTTCTGGTTCAAAAGCAACCTGGAAAACTTCCAAGTCCTCTGTAGCAACCGTAAACGATGATGGTGTCGTTACTGCAAAAAGCAAAGGTACAGCAACGATCACTGCAAAATACAAAGGCTACGAAGTAGAAATTGAGGTTTACGTAGATACAGACAGTTCTGGTAAACTGGAAGCAGATGAAACCAGCATCTCCTTGAAAAAAGGGGACAAAGAAACCGTTAAGCTGAAATACGATGGAGATACACTCAGCGGTTCGAAAGCAACTTGGAGAACATCTAAATCTTCTGTTGCTACTGTAGATAATGGTGTGATTACAGCAAAAGGAACCGGCACTGCAACCATTACAGCTGAATACAAAGGTCACAAAGTTGAAATTGACGTAAAAGTAGATATCTCTGGCAGACTTGAAGCAGAAGAAACAAAAATCTCTATGAAAAAAGGGCAGCAAGACTTTGTACTGCTCAAATTCGATAATGAAAGAATTTCTCTTTCCAGTGCAACTTGGAGAACGTCTAATTCTTCTGTAGCAACTGTAAATAGCAGTGGTGTGATTACAGCCCAAGCCAAGGGTTCCGCTACTATTACAGCAGAATACAAAGGCTACAAGGTAGAAATTGATGTAAAAGTAGATACTTCTTCCTCTTCAGACATGCTGGAAGCAAGCGATACGAGCATTTCCTTGAAAAAGGGTGCAAAAGAAACGATTCGCCTGAAATACGATGGAAGTTCAATCAGCGGTTCAAAGGCAACCTGGAAAACCTCTAAATCTTCTGTAGCAACCGTTAGCAGCAGTGGTACAATTACAGCAAAAGCTAAAGGTACGGCAACGATTACAGCTACGTATAAAGGTGAAAAAGTTGAAATTGAAGTAAAAGTTGACAGCAAAAGCTCAAGCAAGCTGGAAGCAGATGACACAAGCATTTCCATGAAAAAGGGTGACTCCGAAAAGATTACGCTCACCTATGATGGCGATGATATCAGCAGCACGAAAGCTAAATGGAAGTCCGATAAAACTTCCGTAGCTTCCGTATCCAGCAGCGGTGTGGTAAAAGCTAAAAAGAAAGGTAAGGCCACTATTACAGCTGAATACAAAGGCTATGAAGTGGAAATCGAAGTAACGGTAAAATAATGGTTGATAAGAAACTCGCTGAATCGTAACTGGTTCAGCGAGTTTTTTTCCAAGTGGAAGGAAAGCATTTCATTTGTTGTGGAGGAGGAATGAATCTTGAGAGAGATCATCTTGGAAAAGTTAAAAGAAATCGAGCAAGCGCATGACTTAAAAGTACTGTTCGCTGTTGAATCGGGAAGCCGGGCATGGGGATTCCCGTCCAAAGATAGCGATTATGATGTACGTTTTGTCTATGTGAAGAAACCGGAATGGTATTTGTCCATTGATGATAAACGGGATGTTGTGGAAGAACCAATCAATGACCTCTTAGATATAAACGGCTGGGATATTCGAAAAGCGCTCAAGCTATTTCGAAAGTCGAATCCACCCCTACAAGAATGGCTTGTGTCGGACATCGTTTATCTCGATACACTAGGCTTTCGAGATGAGCTGGCAAGGTTGCAAGGCGAAGTATTTTCGCCGAAGGCTTCCTTGCATCATTACCTCAGTATGGCCAAAGGGAATTTTCGGGACTATCTGCAAGGTGAGCAAGTCAAAATCAAAAAATATTTCTATGTGATACGTCCGATCCTCGCGTGCATCTGGATCGAAACGTATCATACGAATCCCCCCATTGGATTTGATCAGCTGGTTGCAGAGCTGATAACCGATTCTACATTAAAAAGTAAAATTTCTGAGCTGCTCCAAAGAAAAATAGCTGGGGATGAGTTGAACTTGGAGCCAAGAGTCGAGGAGCTTCACCATTTTATTGAGGAACAAATTGAGCGTCTGACTGCACTGGCTAGTCAATATACAAATGATCTGGAGGACCCAACAGAAAAGCTGGATGAGATATTTCGGAAGTATTTGCAGAAGGCGTGGATAATCAGTTAGTCATGATGGGCTCGTTATGATAGAGGGGGAGGACATATTCATGAATGACCATATTCGAAAACGTATACAGCAACCTCTCGAAATTCACTTTGATCAACCAGATAAACCTTACGGCTGCTTCTCCAATTTCTCTAGTCACCCAATAGAGTTGGAAGGGGAACTTTGGATAACTTTGGAACACTATCTGCAAGCCAAGAAATTTTTAGGGACTACCCAAGAAAAAGAGATCATGCGCAAGGCATTACAAGCAAAAGTAGAACAGTACCCTGTCATCCGTGAAATTCTGCTCTCTACTGGGGATGCCACCTTAATCGATTGTACGAGCAACGATTCAGAACTACTAGGAAGATTATGGATGGAAGTGCGTGAAAGTCTAGATGGGTACCAGCCGCATTTCTATTTGCCGCCATGGATTGTGTTTCCAGAAGAGCATCCTTATAGTTTGTGTTGGCGGATGGGATTTGGTGAGGACTATCTCATGCATTATTGGCCATGGCTAGAGGAAATGAGTGTGGATGCCCGGAAAGAGTATGACGCTTATTTTCCGGTACCAGAGGAATGGCAGTTTGAAGATTTGGATGAGGAGGACGAATGAAGCTATTGTTCGTTTGCAGCAGAAATAAATGGAGGAGCTTGACGGCAGAAAAGATTTTTCATGGAATCAATGACTATGATGTAAGATCAGCAGGTACTGAAACTGGGGCGCGTATTAAAGTAACAAGTGGTCTTATTGGCTGGGCTGATCTCATTTTTTGTATGGAGAAAAAACATGTAAGGCGGTTACAAGAAAAGTTTAGTTCGCAACTGATAGATAAAAGGATCATTTGCCTGGGCATCCCTGATGATTACATGTACATGGATGAGGAACTGATCGAGCTATTAAAATCGAGTGTGTCCGCATATATAGAGATACCGGATTAAGCTGTTATTGGACATGGTCGAAGTATACCGGATTATTTTGTATAATGGGGATGATATGACACAATCGCACTATCCATACTTATCGTAAAGCGAGGATTTTCACCGTGAAGAAAAAACTTGTACTGGTTCTAGATGTTGAAGTAGCAGACAAAGCTGATATGCAGCAACTGGCCGATTCTATGTCCACAGCTATTCAATCCGTTGATGGGATTGCCTTGCAAGACCTGGTTATGTTTGATAACGATGAAAACAATGCTGACAAGCTCATTGCGAACATAAAGAAAGAAATGTCCTAAAAAAGGAGAGCAGTCTTGTGTTTTTCGTTTATGTAATGGTTTATCTCATCGTTGCTTTCCTTTATGGATTTTGGACGATGAAAAGCCAACAGCTCTGGGTTCGACTGACAGGAAATTTCATCGTACACCTATTTATTGCTACAATCGTGAGTCTCGGTTACTTTTTTACGTAAAGAAGTAGCTATGACCTGTAAGGGGAGATGAGTGGATGGATTATCAAAAATTGAGTAAAGAATTGTCCTATGCGCTGCGTCATGCCCCTCATGAATATGAGCTTGAGTTAGACGAACAAGGATGGGTACCTATCAAGCAATTGCTTTTGTCACTTCATGAACAGCGCAAGTGGCGAGCGGTTACCGAAGAAGATTTACATAAGATGATTGCGTTATCGGAAAAAAAGCGTCATGAGATCGATCAAGGCAAAATTCGCGCCCTGTATGGACATTCAGTGCCGCAAAAGATTCGCAAGGAAGAAAAAGAACCGCCTGCGTATCTTTTTCATGGCACGCCGCAAAGATTCCTCGATTCTATTTTGGCTAGCGGGCTTGTTCCAAAAGGAAGACAGTACGTGCATCTGTCTGAAGACGTCCAAACAGCACAGCAGGTTGGGAAAAGACGAGATGATCATCCCGTTCTTTTACGAATCGATGCGAGGCAGGCTTGGCAAGATGGTGTGAAGTTTTACCATGGAAATGAGCTCGTTTGGTTGGCAGATCACGTGCAAAAAGAATACATCTCTGTCTATCAGAAGTAGACCGATTTGTTCAAAAAGAAACAACACAGCATGAGAAAAGACTCGCATTCGGAACGCGGGTCTTTCTTGTATCAATGATAATCATGAGGAGGTAAAAGCGCATGGAATGGATGTTTGCTTTTCTACTGTTGGCAGGACTTTTTGCAATCTACGACGCGATTCGGAAGCTGAACCAGAACATTGTAAAGCAAGTGGATCAAAACCAACGAATCATTGAACTCCTGGATGAGTTAAAGAAAAAGCAGGGAGGGTGAGCTGTTTTTTTACGAACGCTGCATGATGATTGCCAAAATGGTAGTAAACTTCTCCAACGACGTTTCGTAAGACGGCTACATATTTTGGAATCAGAACCGAGATGACAACATCCGTATTGTATTTGTCTTGTTCGTAGTCGAGAAGTAGAAAATCACTGATCAGGAGTAAACTGAAATTACATCCATCTGGCATGGTGACGTCCCATCATAAGTCCAGGACCAGCTTATTATCGTTTTCCCCATCGTATTCAAATGGTTTCAGCAATAAGACACGTTCTAAATCGTTGGATAAAGTGATGAGGTCCAGGTCAATCCAGTTCACCTTCGTTTTACACTTTTTCATAAAGATATAGTATGCCGTCGTCGATCGACCAACTTTGCAAAGAATGCTTCCAATCGCTTGTTTGCGAGGGTAAGTATTTTTCGAGATCATTTACGATTTTTTCCCAATTGTGATCACTATCATTTATCTCGATGAACTTGCCGAATACCAAGTCAAAAACGAAGTAACCCATCTCGTACTCAATGCAATCGATTTTATAGTAAGAGATACTGTAAACGTCGTCCCAGTCGATCTGAACAGGTTCAGCATGCTCGTAGTGGATGGAAATTTGATGGGGATCAATAGTAAAAATCAATATAGAAACAACTCCTTATCCGTTTATTTGCAGTATACCTGTTGGAGTGAAAGTTTTCCAGAAAGGTATGGGGGAGTGGCGGGTGGTTGGGGAGAAAGTAACGGTAATTTTGGGAAAGAGTTAAAATTGGAGTCGCTAGAATGAAAAGTAATCAAGAGATTTCTTTAACAATGTGGTCTGTTGGTCAAATGAAGCGGGAGTGGTGTGTCGAGGAACACCGTTTCGTCTCCGCACCATACGATTACCGCTACCGCGTTGATTGGTGGTGGTACGCAAAGTCCCAGTCCCGGAGAGTGTAGCTTGTCTCAATGGTAGTATCCTTTCTCTCGGTTTCAGTTAATTGGTTCGTGCAATCCTTATCGTGTAGGTAATATCCTTGGAAAAACAATACTGAACGGTGACTGAAGCACGAGGGCGTTTTAAACCCACGCTTGGTGTTGTATGTACCTGTATGCGTTGGACCAAAGCCTTCATAATTTCACGTCTGAGTGGCCTTGGTAAAAGTAAATGGCGTTCTCTTAAGAAAGGGATGTCCATATTGTCTATTCCAGAACATATGCTCTCTTTTTGCTCAAAATAAAAACGGCTTGAACCGCTTCTATTTTGGAATTTCAATTTTCGCACGAATTCCTTGTTCCTCGAGCATATATAGCAGATTCGCTCCATCTATTAGCTCAATTGGTTTATCTTTTGCAAAACCACGGGCATATGATAATTGGGAAATGGTCAATCGATGTGATGTATGGACCGGGTGCTCAGGAAGATACAGAGATTGTTTTCTTACCAGACGGACGGGATGGATTGCATTCTTTCACTATGAGTTATGTGAGTTAGAGACTTTTCGTTGGAGAAACAATGAAAACGGCAGTATTAGAATCAGCGGAGAAATATATCAAATGATAGGTGAACCACAGGAGAAATCAAATTTAGAAATAAACGAGCTGTTCTATATGGTTAAACTAGAAAATACTCCCTTAGGTGAGGAAATGAAGGTCATCACATTTTCTAAACCGATATGGTGTAATGAACAAAAATTTGGCTTGTTAACAGATAACATTGAAAATGAGAAATTACCGTCATATAAAAACGAAGTAGATAGTATAAAACAACTTATTCAATTTCTGCACATGGATACTCACGAAATACTTCAAAATGATGCAATCGAAAAACTAAAACATGCTTCAGAAGAATATTTGTACATGTTAATACAACCTTTCGATAAATCATATTGGGATAATGCTGCAGTAGTATTATCTAGCATAGAGCATCAACGTTTAAAAGGGCATATACCAAGTCTTCTAATGTGGTTGCAAGATATGAATTGGCCGGGTGCTAAAGTAATCGCAAAAATACTGGTTGAAATGAGGGAGCTGGTCATTCCTCATTTAAGACCGGTTTTACTCGGCAATGATGAATTGTGGATTTATTGGATATTGATAGGACTGGTGAAACATTGGCCTACAGAATTGGTTCTTGAGTTAAAAGATGAGCTTATTATCCTTTCAAACAGGCAGTCACAAGAGGAGATTGATGTGATTGCTAGTGAGATCCTAATACAGCATCGCCTGCTGTAATAAATTGAGCTAGAAAGGTGGGCTCAGCAAATGAATTTCCTCGAAATACAGATTATGTTTAACGAGGTAATTAAGCAAAAAGTAACTGTTGAGGAATTCGAGCAATGGGTATATGCCACTCCTGAAATTGAAGAGTATTATGGCCACGCCTTTTACCTAGAGCTTATCAGCTTAGATTTTAAGGGGAGATATATTGATCTAGACTTGGAGCAAATGTTAACGCCGGTAATACCTTTTGGAGAGCTTGAGTACCGCATAATCAAAGAGGAACTAGAGCTACCGTACATGCTCAAAAGCAATTGTAATTGACAGTATGGGGAATCTCTCTGTCATGAAAAATCTCAACTTCAAACTTCAACTCCAAAGCTAAGAGAGAAAATCCACTGATTACCGTCAACTGCAGTGGTGTTATCAAGCGTTGGAAAGATTCATTAATGGTCAGTTCGCACACTATTCCTGACTTTTCCAGCATGTTACTATGATACTAACTATTTGGAACTTGGTGGTGAAAAATATGGATATTGAGTTTGAAGCCAAAGTATGTCACATTGGATTATCCATAGGGTTCTTTTCTAAAGATCATATAATCGCGTGGGCAGACAAAGTAATTGATCTTTTAGAGGTAGCAGATATACCTGATAGAGTGTTTGACCTTTCAATGGTAAAAAAAGAGGAGGACATTCCTCGCTTACTTATCGAGCTTTGCACTAACACAGACGAAGAAACAGCACTAAAAACAATAGTTGGAATGATTAGCCTCAGTTACAAAAACAAACACTGTACTCTTTATGAGACATGTGAAATTCTCTATAGGTTATCAAATTACGTTGATTCTGATCATGAATGGAAGGGATATCTCTATGCGATCACGGGAAACCTTGAGCTTGCCTTGGATGGATATGGGGATGTAGATACTTCAAGGGGAGAATTAGAAGAGTTTTTACTTGAACACGAGAAATACTCCGAATTGTTCGATCTGAATTTACTTCCAAATCATCCACTAATTACAGAGTTTAAGCCGAGGAAGGAGCATATACTTTTAGATGTTTCCCGTGTAGTGGCTCGAGCAGATCTTCATATGATCTTGAAAAGTCAACTTGATCTCCCTGATGTGTACGGTATGAATTGGAATGCATTTTGGGATGCAATCACCGGTATGGTAAAGCTACCCATGAAAATAACTATAACTGGATGGGAAGTATTGGAGGAACGGCTTCCGAAAGAAGCAAATTCTTTTAAAAAACTTCTTAAGGATTATTCATTACGTTATACTAACGAAATTTTCACAGTAGAGTATGAACAAAAAAGCGAGACAGCTTCTAATTGAGGATGTCTCATTGTCATTTCTTTTGCTCCGCAAGATCTCAAATACCGCATATGTTCCAACTCCTTCTTTTTATCTTCCTCGCTGAACTTCTCTAATTCGTAGAAGAATAAGCTTTCATATTCGGAAAGAGGTTTGTCTTTCTTAGGGGAAGGGGAAGCTGTTTCCTCCAAAATTCCGGCTTTCTCCAAAAGCTCCTTATATGTAACGCCCTTGAGATAAGCAGCGAGTACTTTCAAAGTCTCGTGTTTAGTTTTTGGGTACCAGCTTCAATTTTATTAATTGTCGAATGGATCACGCCTGAAACATCCCCGAGTTCCCGTTGGCTTCTGTATCCATTTTTTCTCTAATATGAGCAAAAAACGCCGAATGATTGGCGTATCAAGAAGCCAACTATGGAGGGCGAAGCTTCTTGATATTGACAAAGGCTTTTCGCTGGGGAAGGATTTCATCGCCATGAAACGAATGGTTCATGCATTGAAGGTTCTCTTAGGTCAAACCCGAAAAAACCAAAGGAAGCCACCGAGACGGATCAACCAGTAAAGAAAGAGAAAAAGCTTAAAGGTGTACTGAACGACACTCACACTAATGCATAGAGCGCCGAAGAGCGGGAGCTAGCGAGAGGAGATAGGAGCCGCGCCATAATTCATTCCACCATCTTAACAGATTAGCGTGATAGCAAGGTCAAGGTAAGGTCACTGCCAAAATGATTTCTCTAGAAAAGCAGACAAGAAAGTAAATGGCAAACATATAAAGATTATTTTAATGACAAAACGAAGAGATTCATTTTCGCTACAAAAACATAGAGATAACAGTTGAATCGATATTCAACAGTTCAAGTTTTACTTTTCTATGAAGTCCTTAGTAAAAGACTTTAGACAAATTTGCATAAATGTTTTGGCAACAACTCCAATTTACTTGCCCACCCCCTCTATCTTTTCCTACCCTATAACCAGAGGGGGAGAGGATATGTACGCATGCAGCTATTCAGGCACGGTGCTTGGCATTGACGGAATGGTCGTCACTGTAGAAACAGACATAGCTAATGGCTTGCCTCAATTCGATTTGGTCGGACTAGGCGGTTCCGCAGTAAAAGAAGCAAGAGATCGCGTCCGTGCTGCCTTGCGTAACGCAGGCTACGATTACCCAATGCAGCGGATCACCGTCAATCTGGCACCTGCAGATCAACGGAAGGAAGGCTCAGGTTTCGACCTTGCGATTGCCTTTGGTATTTTACTAGCCTCGAAGCAAATGCTCCCTAGACCAGAGAGAATCCTCGTTTTAGGAGAGTTGGCATTAGACGGTTCTCTTCGCCCTGTAACAGGTGTGCTTCCTATTTTGCTAGAAGCTAAAAATGCAGGATTTACCCACGTGATTCTCCCTGAACCAAATGCAGCAGAAGCACGGCTCGTCGACATTAGTGTATTGCCTGCAAGCAATCTGGAAGAGGCCGTAAACTATTGGAAAGAAGGACTTCATAGTAAGAACATAGACTTGATTATATCCAAATCAGAGATAGGCAAGACAAATGCCAACCAACTGCCCCCAGACTTTGCCAATGTTTACGGACAGCAATTTGTAAAACGTGGCTTGGAGATAGCAGCAGCTGGATTTCACAATGTGATATTGGTGGGGCCCCCAGGTTCAGGGAAAACCCTTTTAGCTACTTGCTTGCCTGGTATCATGCCCCATATGACCATTCATGAGTCGTACGAAGTGACGAAAATATACAGTATTGCTGGTCAATTGAAGCGGGAGAGTGGGCTTGTCGAAGAAAGACCGTTTCGTGCCCCGCACCATACGATTACCGCTACTGCACTGATTGGCGGAGGTGCCCAAATCCCACGTCCGGGAGAGTGCAGCTTGTCTCACGGTGGTATCCTCTTCCTGGATGAGATGCCCGAGTTTTCTCGTCATGTATTAGAGGTACTGCGTCAGCCGCTAGAATCAGGGGTTGTCACAATTGGACGATCTAAGCAGGTTTTTACTTTTCCCGCTCGGTTTCTGTTAATTGGTTCGTGCAATCCTTGTCCGTGCGGATTCTTCGGTACTCGAGAGAAGCAAACCTGCTCATGCTCTCCTCAACAAATCTACAAATACCGCTCAAAGCTCTCGGGTCCCTTGCTCGACCGCATCGATTTGCACATCGAAGTGCCAAGAGTACCGGTTCAACTTCTTCACAACAGAAAAGCAGAGGAATCCTCAAAAAACATTCAACATCGAGTTGAGCAAGCGAGGGCAGTTCAATGTGAAAGATACCACTATCGTCCCGGATGTCCTTTTAACAGTGTGATGAATGGAGAAGAACTGCGCCAATTTGCGCAACTAGATAAGGAAGGTCAGGAGATGCTGCAGCTTGCCTTCGAGACATTAGGTTTAAGTGCAAGAGCGTACGATAGAATTGTAAAAGTAGCGAGGACAATTGCAGATTTAGATGGGGCGTCCCGTGTAGATGCTGCACATGTAGCAGAAGCAATTCGCTACAGAGCCTTGGACCGAGGGCTACTTTTTTAATGGAGCGGAGATATGATCAAAGTAGAACACAGTATCTGATAAAGGGATAAAAGAAGTAGGGGGTTAAGTAAACCATTCTTTAAAGAGGGAACTAAAGTTAATAAACTTAATAAAGCGAGACAGTATTCAATAATCAAGTAGAGTAAACGAATATAAATAGATCCTAAGGTGGTAATATTAGTACAAAATTTTTGAGACAAAATGTTACTGAAATACCTGGGGTTAATTACCTGGAGGTTGTTAATGAAGGTATTCCGTCATCTAAGAATCTTGATTCAATACTTTTTTGTGGTAGGCTTTCTGTTAGGGTGCTCCCATATGTAGAATCCGGATATGATGTGTATGCGATTCGATTGGCATTCAGTAGAAAATTGCTTATTTCCTAAGCAAAAAAGTCTTGGTTCCCTCGATTTTGGTTCGTCGACTATTGCTGCTTCGATGCAAAATTTGTTTTCTTTCCTGTAGGATCAGAGTCTGTAAAATATTTTGTGTAAACTCTCAACCTCTAAACTACAATTAGGAGTAGAAAGGTTGGGAGATTTTTATGATGTCAAAAGAGCAGATCAAGCAGTGGATCAAAGAGAAAAACATGAAGTCAGTGGACGACGTGCAGTCAGCGTTAAAGGATCTATTCGCAGACACGATCCAAGAAATGCTGGAAGCTGAAATCGAGTCCTCTCTTGGATACGCCAAGCATGACATGAAAAACAAGCGGACAACCAACAGCCGCAATGGGTATAGCAAGAAAACCGTCCGTTCTGAGTACGGGGATGTTGACATCCAAGTCCCTCGAGATCGAGAGGGTGATTTTGAGCCGAACATTGTAAAGAAACATCAATCCAATGTGACAGGGATCGAAGATCAAATTCTCGCCCTCTATGCCAAAGGCGTATCCACACGCGATATCCAAGACCATCTGCAACAGCTCTATGGCATCGAAGTCTCACCAACGCTCATATCCAATGTAACGAATAAGATTGTACCGATGATCAAAGAGTGGCAAAATCGCCCCTTACAAGCGGTTTATGCTGTTGTTTTCCTTGACGCCATTCACTTTAAGGTAAAACAGGACGGAGCTATCGTCAATAAAGCCGCCTATATGGTCATTGGTATTGACCTTGACGGTCATAAAGATGTGCTCGGGATCTGGATTGGGGAGAATGAATCAGCAAAATTCTGGCTGCATGTACTCAATGAACTGAGAAATCGTGGAGTGCAGGATATTCTCATTACGAGCGTCGATAACCTTCGAGGCTTTACAGAAGCCATTTCAGCATGTTATCCGAAGACGGAGATTCAGAAATGTGTCATCCATCAAATCCGAAACTCCATCAAGTATGTTTCCTATAAGGATCTAAAAAAGATTACGTCCGAACTGAAACCCATCTATAAGGCTCCAACGGAGCAAGCTGCATTGGAAGAACTCGAGCAATTTGAACAAGCCTGGGGCAGTAAATATCCCTTGATGGTTCGTTCCTGGCGAAATAACTGGGATGAGATTGCGACTTTCTTTAAATATCCCCCAGAGATTCGAAAGCTGATCTATACAACCAACGTCATCGAGAGTTATCATCGACAGCTCCGAAAAGTGACAAAGGGAAAAGCCATGTTTCCCACAGACGATGCCCTTCTGAAGATGCTATATCTCGTGACCATGGATGTTCTGCGAAAGTGGACGGGACGCGTCCAGAACTGGGGACAGATTCTCTTGCAGCTATCCGTTTTCTTTGAAGATCGAGTACAGCCGTACATTCGGTAACAAATGAAAGGCTTCATCCCCGAAGGGATTATCTTTCTCTCCACCAATGCGTCAAGGGTTCGCTTCGCCTTACGCCCTTGACTCTATTGGCTTCGAAAAAGAGGTCCCAATTAGGGGGATGAAACCTTTTCATATATCGGTTGATTGAGTTTACACAAAAATCTTGACAGACCCTAGGATCACGTCTGCAAAGATGTCAACACCTGTCCAAATGTCAAATAATCAAGTTTTCGAGGTAAATAATTGTTTAGTCTGCATGTGCATCGTAAATGAACACAGCACATACAGACTAACCACTTCACTATCAAGTAAATAACAGTAAGTACATTTAAAACCTAACCCTACACAATCGTAACAACATAAAACACAAACTCCCCACATTCCCCATTATCCCAAGGCCGACAATACTTCACTGAAATCGACGTCATTCCTCGCCGCAAAGCCTGAAAGGACATCACTTGATGCCCCTCTTGCCCAATACGAGCTGGCGATGATGGAGGAACAAAATGATTCGCATGCAACGATAAAAAGCGAGCATCCACTGGATTAGACAAGTCCCACTGGTAGCCTGTAGAGGGATTTGCCACTAGCGTAATCGTGAGCAAGTGGCCTTCCTGCACTTGCAGAGTATACGTCGAGGTCTTGACCACTGGCCTTCTTTCCTCCCTTTAAATGAAGACGATACTCATTTTCCATAACATATGAAAAAGGCTCGATAGCTGCTCACGACGGAACAAGCAGAAAAAATTTATTTGCATGTATTTCAAGTGATTCCGTTCGTTTACAAGTTGTGGAATTACTTGATACATCTATCATTTTGTGAAAATATAACGATAAAAAATAGCCATTATACGTACAATGTTCCTAATAAATTTGAAACAATTAGTATGATCTGGAAAGGAATATGAATGATGCTGGCGAATAAGTAGGGACAAAGACATATATTGTCGAAATGTCTGTTGATATTTGTAATCTTTATTACCTAGTTGGTGTGATGACTAGAAATATCCACAGAGAGTAGAATTTCTTTTGCTCGTGCATGTAGGTACATTTCCCAGCACTTCCATGGCGTAGAATACCTTGGCATGGAAGAAGCTTTTACTTTGTATTCATACTTGCTAGGAAAGGGAAAGGAAAATTGATGGAGAGCATTGCAGAATTATTTAAGAAAAAAGAGTACTACCACGCATTTCAGCCAATATGTCAACTTCCTGAGAAAAGTAGGATAGGGTATGAAGTATTACTTCGCAATAAAGCGGGGATCCATCCAGAGGCATTGTTTTCTTCGGCGAAGGAAAACAAAATGCTGCCAGAACTCGACGCCCATTCCCTGCATTATGCGCTCTTGACTTTTTTTCATTCGTCGATTGAACACAAAAACGAGCTTTTATTCGTGAATATTTTTCCTTCTACCATAATAGAAGACACATTTCCTGGCTTCATTCAAAAGATTGCTCGTTCCTTCCGTCCCTTTTTAACCCAAATCGTTTTGGAGATTAACGAATCGATTATGGAAGGAGAATGCTGGAGCGAACCCATTTTTACACGACGAATAGCTGAACTGAAAAAGTTGGGGTTCCTAATTGCGTTGGATGATGTCGGAGATGGCGCAAACATATTCGCTAAAATTGAAGATATCTCGCCTGATTACATTAAGATTGACCGCTTTTTTTCGCAAGAACTCTCGAGTTCATTAGAAAAGCAAAAGACTGTAAAATTGTTTGTCGATTTTTGCAAAAATGCACCTCAACTCATTCTCGAAGGAGTTGAAGAAGAAGAGGATTTTGCTTGTGCTTCTTTATTGGGCGTTGCAATCGGCCAGGGATACTTGTTTGGTAGACCAGGCAGTTTGCCGAACGAATAAGAGGGCAATGCAGAATTGGAGGAATTTTTATGGCTAGTGATAACAATGTATATTCCCGGAAAGCAACGCTTTCCTTAAAAATATCCGAGTTTGAAGTCCCTCCGATGCAGGATCTGTTGATCATCGGACGGAAAGCACCTATTGGTCCTGAGGCTGTAAGGAGAATGGCGGATGCGCTTTCCCCGGAGCAGTTTACCTTAATAAAGATGAATCATCCAAAGATTGAGGCAGTCTTGTTAAGAAATACCCTTTTGCAAATGATTGATGAAAAATTATTGATGAAAATCATTCTGGAAGAGGCAGAGCGCATGATTAGCGACTCCATGGTTCTGCGATCTGAATTAAAAATAGCATTGTCTGTTCAACGAGAGGTGGATCTATTATGAACATCTCCGACATCATGACGACGACGATTTGTACCATCACCTCTGACAAAAGTGTCTCTTATGCGGCGGAGCGAATGAACGAATCTCAAGTTGATTCGTTAGTTGTCATGGATCACGGAGAGGTGCTGGGAATGGTTACGACAAGAGACGTGCTGTCCGCTCATCCTAACCGAATCGTTGCCGATGCCATGAGCAGTCAACCGTTCTACCTGTCTGCCAATCACAATGTTTGGGAGGCCTATCACGCGCTTCATCAAGAACAAGGTGGTCTGGCTTTGGTCATGCAAGAGGATCAACTGATCGGATTCATCACAAAAGAAATCGTAGAGATGAAAATAGCAGAGTATCGAGACCCATTATCGGGTTTGTATCGCGCTCCCTACATCGAGTTTATTGGGGAAAATTTTTTAAAGGAGCGTAAACCTTTCCATTTGCTTTTTATCGATCTGAACGACTTTGGCCGAATTAATAAGCTGCATGGTCATCCATTCGGGGATGATGTCATACGCACCTATTCATCGGTTCTCTCTTCTTTGGCTGAAGAACAGGGGGATTACTTATGTCGTTATGCAGGGGACGAGTTTGTTTTGATCTCTACGATTTCGGATGAACAGATTCAGGAATACATTTCGCTTATTACACGTCCAACAAACGTTCTCGATGTCTTTGTATCTGCAGCAGTTGGCCATGTGAATGGGTACCAAACACCAGACTTTTTCGCTAGGTCCTGGCGGGAATTAATCGCTGAAGCAAGTTTAGGCTCCTCAGCTGCCAAATTATCCAAAACACTTACTTCCACAACGGGATAGGAAAAGTATAGTTTGCAAGTAATGCGCATACACTTTTGGACAGGTTTAGATCTTTCTTTGCAACCGATTATTTTATGGTACGTAATATATAGTGTGATTAGAGCAACATGAGGAGGCAATAACATGATCGTAACAACTACCAGCATGATTCAAGGAAAAGAAGTGGTAGAGTATTTGGATATCGTCAGCGGAGAGGTAATCATGGGTGCAAACGTAGTCCGTGACTTTCTCGCAGGAATTACGGACATCATCGGAGGCAGAAGTGGCTCTTATGAGAGTAAGCTCGCAGAAGGTCGTGAACTGGCCTTGCGTGAAATGAAAGAAAAAGCACGTGCATTAGGTGCAAACGCAGTGATTGGGGTTGATCTCGACTTCGAAACATTGCGGGAAGGTATGATGATGGTTATTGCCACAGGCACAGCTGTCCGTGTAAAGTAAGCCGGTAAACACCCGGCTTTCTTTTTTTACCGAAAGCGGTTCTTATACATAGCAAGCAAGGAGAAGTGAGCATGCAGGTACAAAAAACTCTTCAGTATTTATCGAATAGAATAAACACCCAGCCTCAAGGAATCGCTGGATTACATGCGGTTTACCATTTTGTCCTAAGTGGAGAAGAGGGGGGCACCTACGAGGTGGTTTTTGCCGATAATCAAGCGGACTATACGATGGGTGGGACAAGGGAAGCGGGCTGCATGCTGGAGTTATCTGATAAAGATTTTATTAAGCTCGTAGAGGGACGCTTGAATCCCACAGTTGCTTTGGTAACGGGCAAGCTGAAGATTAGCGGACAAATGGGACTTTCGTTTAAATTACAAACAATCTTGCATCACTATCAATTGCAAAAATAACGAAAAAACTAGTCAATTCTTTAAAAGTTGCGTTAAAATATGACCAAACAATGACACCTACTCTAACACAAAACGAGGGGAAACATGCGCCATATTTGTTCATTGATTGCGATGGTAAGCCAACTGGAAGAACAATCTGTGCGTTTTGATTTTTACCAAGAAATCAGACGACGCAAGCCAGAACGTCAGATATTAAAGCATGATGTACGATTACCGCGTCATTATTTCGATTATTTAATTCATTCAGGAGTATTGGAAGTGGAAACAGATGCCCCATATCAGCCGGGGAAGACCATGCCTGCTTCCATTGGTATGAACATACGCTCGCTCGGTGGAAACGTATTGTTTGACATGTGCTTTGCTCCGCAAACATATAAATTGTGGCAAAACACAGATGCAAGCATAGAGGACCTTTCTCTACCTGCTGATATATTTGAAGAATATGTCTATCGCTTAGGCGCCATCAGTCGTTTTCGCTATTTAGGTCGAATTGATGATCCTGTAACAGCAACAAAGCTTGGTGAGAACGACATGATTGAATTCAAACGCGACTTTCTTTATTCGAAGACGGGAATTATTAAGTCTATTGTGGCGTTTGCGAATTCAAACAATGGGAATTTATTTTTAGGTATTACAGATGAGGGGACAGTGTGCGGGATTGATCATGAGATCGAGCAGTACGGAGACCCGGACAAATACATTCTAGCTATTACGCAATACATCCAAGATAAGACGTCACCGTTTGTGACCCCATTTCCAAAAATTTCATTGAAAAAAATAGATGGGAAAACAGTGGTAGCTATCTTTGTAGAAGCCTCATCTGATTTGATCTGTGGTTTGGACAAAAATAATGAAAAGTATGTGGTAATTCGTACGAACAATCGCTCCGTTATCGTGAAAGATCCGCATCAAATTGGTGAAATTTACGTGAAACGAAAGCTAGGCAGTGAGATCAGCCGTCGATTGGGACTTCTGTAGCGTTATCTTACAGAAATACACGAGGAGGGTTACTGCGTGATATCGTCTTTACGTACGTGTCTACTGGTTATGATGGTGAGTAGCTTGTTCATCACTGGCTGTGCACCGTCAGGCAAGGTTTCTGATGACATGAAAGATCATATCGAGACAGAGCTTGGTACGGTTGAAAAAGTAACAGTGATGTCAACGGATGGACAGGAAGTATTATTGGACATGCGCTTGTTCTTGCAAGAACTGTCCGGACAGGGACAAGATTTACAAATATCATCCGAGCCTTTAAAGCAAGAAGATGTACGTTTTACGCTCGTCCTTTATCGAACACAGCAGGCCCCACTTGTCGTGACGGTGGGTGAGTCGGCAAGTGAGTTTGGGGGACACACGTATCGTGGTGCGGGTGCCACCTATTTTTATCAGTGGGTAAACAAGTTAACTGGCAAAGGAGTACTCTCACAAAAAATTCAGAGCGTGCGTTTAGCTGCAGAGGACCTTGGGCAAGCGCGCGTGTTGAACGAATCAGAAGCAGAATACATCAGGAAAGTAATGGGATCGGCAGTCCCAGAGGTGGACAGTCGCAACAAGCAGTATCCACTCTACCCGAACTATCGGATGAGAATGAATTTTGCTGACAAGCCGGTCGAAGTGGCCATTTTAACGCCGACGCTGATTGCAGTTCCCTTTGGGAGAGAAACGTTTTTCTTTCACGTAGAGGGTAGCCTCTTTTCGCGGTTAACAGAATGGATGCCGCCAAGCAATCGTAAGGATGACAGGATTGACCCGTTATTTAAATCTACACGGATTCGCATCACAGCAAATGGCGAAATGAACGTCCAAGATACAAAGCTGGATGTCACCCAAACAACGATCGAGCAAGGAATTGCCCATCAATCTGTCCGATTTTTAAAAAATGCAGATCCACTAATTGTTCCACCGAAAGAACCGGGCAAAAAACAATATGAACTTCATTTTTTGGTGAATGATAAAGAACAGAGAATTGAACTATATCCACGTTATTTTAAGTATGAACAAACTTGGTACATTCACGATGAACTCGCTGAAAACGTGTGGAAATTGTTTCAATATCTACGAAAATGAGGAATTTCCTCATGAAGTTTCGCATTTCTGGTCACGATAAAACGAACATATTACTACCACTTTTGCAGTTTTTGTCGTAGAATAGTTACGTTGCACTGATAGTGGAGGTTATGACCGGAAGAAGACAGACGTCTTTGAACCGGTCTAAAAGCCTGCCGATCTTTATCTGCCATAGGAGGATGGAGAATGAACATTCATGAGTATCAAGGTAAAGAGATACTTAAGCAGTACGGTGTAAAAGTTCCTGAAGGACGCGTAGCTTTCACAGTGGAAGAAGCTGTTGAAGCAGCAAAAGAACTGGGCACCCAAGTAAACGTAGTAAAAGCGCAAATTCACGCTGGTGGCCGTGGTAAGGCTGGCGGTGTAAAGGTTGCAAAAAATCTTGATGAAGTTCGTACATATGCCAGCGAAATTCTTGGCAAAGTACTGGTTACTCATCAAACAGGACCAGAAGGTAAAGAAGTTAAGCGCCTTCTGATCGAGCAAGGCTGCGACATCAAGAAAGAATACTACGTTGGTGTAGTTGTTGACCGTGCTACTGGAAGTGTTGTAATGATGGCTTCCGAAGAAGGCGGTATGGACATCGAGGAAGTAGCAGCAAACACTCCAGAAAAAATCTTCAAAGAAGTAGTTGATCCAGTAACAGGTCTGAATGGCTTCCAAGCTCGTCGCCTGGCTTACGCAATCAACATTCCAAAAGAATTGATTAACAAAGCTGCCAAGTTCATGATGAGCTTGTACCAAGCTTTCGTTGATAAAGATGCTTCTATCGCTGAAATCAACCCATTGGTTGTAACTGGCGACGGTGAAGTAATGGCACTGGATGCGAAACTGAACTTCGACAGCAACGCTCTTTATCGTCACCCTGACATCGTAGCGCTGCGCGATTTGGATGAAGAAGATGAGAAAGAAATCGAAGCTTCCAAGTTCGATCTGTCCTACATCGCACTTGATGGTAACATCGGTTGCATGGTAAACGGTGCAGGTCTGGCGATGGCAACAATGGACATCGTGAAATTCTACGGTGGAGACCCAGCTAACTTCCTTGACGTTGGTGGCGGAGCTACTGAAGAGAAAGTAACGGAAGCGTTTAAAATTATTCTCCGTGACGAAAAAGTAAAAGGTATTTTCGTCAACATCTTTGGCGGCATCATGAAATGCGACGTTATCGCAAACGGCGTAGTGAATGCAGCAAAACAAATCAAATTGGACAAACCTCTCGTTGTACGTCTCGAAGGTACAAACGTAGATTTGGGTAAGAAAATCCTCAATGAGTCCGGTTTGAACATCGTAGCTGCAGAATCTATGGCGGATGGCGCTGAGAAAATCGTATCCTTGGTGAAGTAAGATATTTCGAGTAGATACGTTAAGAAAACATCTATCGATGTAAACTCAGTGCTGAGCGACCGCGACTCTTCGGAAAGTTTTCATGCGCTCCGGAAATTTATAAGCTGAGCTTATAAATTCCTACACGTTAAAAAAGGTGGGAAAATTACGCGATGAGTATTCTCGTTAATAAAAATACAAAAGTAATTACGCAAGGGATTACGGGTGCAACTGGTCTGTTCCACACTCGCGGAGCCGTTGAATACGGTACACAAATGGTGGGCGGTGTAACACCTGGTAAAGGTGGAACCGAAGTTGACGGTATTCCAATTTTCAACACAGTAAAAGAAGCGGTTGAAGCAACTGGTGCAACTGCATCTGTTATCTACGTTGCTCCTCCTTTCGCTGCTGACGCGATCATGGAAGCAGTTGACGCTGAGCTGGATCTGGTAATCTGCATTACTGAAGGTATCCCAGTTCTGGACATGGTGAAAGTTAAGCGCTACATGGAAGGCAAGAAAACCCTTCTCGTAGGTCCTAACTGCCCTGGCGTAATCACTCCAGGTGAGTGCAAGATCGGTATCATGCCTGGTTACATCCACGTTCCAGGTAAAGTGGGTATCGTATCTCGCTCCGGTACCTTGACTTATGAAGCAGTTCACCAAACTTCTACTCGCGGTCTTGGTCAATCCACAGCTGTAGGTATCGGTGGAGACCCAGTAAAAGGTATGGAGTTCATCGACGTACTGAAAATGTTCAACGAAGATCCAGACACAGAAGCAGTTATCATGCTGGGTGAAATCGGTGGTACTGCGGAAGAAGAAGCAGCAGAGTGGATCGCTGCTAACATGAAAAAACCAGTTGTAGGCTTCATCGGGGGACAAACTGCTCCTGAAGGAAAACGTATGGGCCACGCTGGTGCGATCATCTCTGGCGGTAAAGGTACAGCTGCTGAGAAAATCGCGAAGCTCGAAGAATGTGGTATTCGCGTAGCGAAAACACCTGCAGTTATCGGTGAAACACTTGTTGAATTGCTGAAAGAGCGCGGTATGCTCGAGAAAGTAATGGGCAAGTAAGCAGATAAGACAGAAGTGGACAGGCTTTAGGCTTGTCCACTTTTTTATTTTTGAAGCAGCCTCTTTCTTTCGATAGAATAACTTTCAGAAGCTGTCCGCTGTGACAATTGTGATCGGGATGAAGGAGGATTTTGGAGTGGAAAAGGCGAAGCTTGACGAGAGAGACTGGGTGTATGTGTTAACGATGATCTCAGGTTTGGGAAGAAAGAAAATCCGAGAGATATTTGAAATCACAGGTTCTTTTCAGGCTGCCATCGAAAACTGGCATGAACTGGCACGTGAGCTCAGATTGACTTCCTTGATCACTGGGCAGGTTGACAAGCAAAGCAATGAAGCTTCTGCTATGGCACTATTGGAAAAGCGTGAAGAAGAGGGAACGCGCTTCTTATGTCCTTTTGACGATGCTTATCCTGTTTCGCTCCGCAATATCCCCGATTTTCCCTGGACATTGTTTTATCGTGGCGACCACACATTATTGAATAAATTGTCGATTGGCGTTGTTGGTTCGCGCAAACCGACACCATATGGAAGAGCGAGTTGTAGCTTTCTTGTCCGAGAACTGGTACAAGCAGGTCTTGTCATTGTCTCAGGGGTAGCGTATGGAATTGATGCGGAGGCTCACCAAGCTACCTTGAAAGCAGGAGGTAAGACTATAGGCGTGCTCGGTTGCGGAATGAATCACGTTTATCCTTCTCGACATCGAGAACTTTATCGCGAAATTGAATCTTTTGGCCTACTCCTCAGCGAGTATCCTCCTCATATTCCACCTATTTCTGGATTGTTTCCAGAGCGAAATCGTATCATAAGTGGTCTTTCTATCGGTGTATTAGTGGTGGAAGCAGCAGAAAAAAGCGGATCCTTGATTACGGCAGACTGTGCACTTGAGCAGGGCAAAGAAGTTTTTGCAATTCCTGGTCCCATTTTTTCATTGATGAGTGCCGGGCCGCATAACTTGATCAAACAAGGTGCAAAGCTAGTAACGTGCAGTAACGATATATGGGATGAAATCAAACATCATCTTCCAGAAGCCAAGCAGATGCAGCAGGTCAAAAAAAACAATGCAACCGATGCTATTCCCTTATCTAATGAAGAAAAAGCGATTGTGGAGGCTGTAACCTATGATGGGATTCATTTGGATGAGTTAATGAACAGCTTGGAAAAAGAACAATGCAAGATGCTACATCAGCTGGTCATTCGTTTGGAAGCAAAAGGAGCCATTGTGGCACTTCCTGGCGGTTATTTTGCACGTAGATAGCATATCCGCTAGCTTTTTGGCAATGCCTAGAGGCACAAGTGTTTGACAAACCGGATGAGGGTATTTAATAATAGGGAAGATTCCTTACTAAAAGGGGAGGAAAAAAATGGCTGATACGCTAGTAATCGTAGAATCCCCTACGAAGGCCAAAACCATTGGAAAATACCTGGGTAGTAAATATATCGTGAAAGCGTCTATCGGACATGTACGCGATTTGCCGAAAAGTCAAATGGGTGTAGACGTTACACATAATTTTGAACCCAAATACATAACCATTCGCGGCAAAGGCGATGTATTGAAGGGCTTAAAAGATGCCGCTAAAAAAGTAAAAAAAGTGTATCTCGCAGCCGACCCGGATCGCGAAGGGGAGGCAATTGCTTGGCATTTGGCGCAATACTTGGGTCTCGATTTGAATCAGCCGCTTCGTGTGGTATTTAATGAGATTACCAAAGATGCCATCAAAGAAGCGTTCAAGCATCCACGACACATAAACATGGACTTGGTAAATGCTCAACAGGCACGTCGTATTCTCGACAGACTGGTTGGCTACAATATTAGTCCAATTCTATGGAAAAAGGTTCGAAAAGGCTTGAGTGCTGGACGTGTTCAGTCAGTTGCGGTAAAGCTTATCATGGATCGTGAGCGGGAGATCCAAGAGTTTATTCCGGAAGAGTATTGGACAATTGCAAGTACATTAATTAGCGGCGGAAAAGAAATTAACGCGAAGTTCTATGGTTATGGCGATGAAAAGGTGGAGCTTCATTCGGAAGATGATGTAGCAGCGGTATTGAAACGAATGAAGAACAAACCATATGTGGTACAAAAGGTAACCAAGCGTGAGCGCAAGCGCAATCCTGCACCTCCTTTTATCACGAGTTCTTTACAGCAAGAGGCAGCGCGTAAGCTGAACTTCCGCACTTCTAAGACCATGCGAATTGCTCAAGAGCTCTATGAGGGGATCGACGTTGGCAATAAAGAAGGCGCAGTTGGTTTGATTACCTATATGCGTACGGACTCTACTCGCCTATCTGTAACTGCACAGAACGAAGCAAGGGATTACATACTTGAGAAATACGGTCCAGACTATGTGTTATCAGAGCCACGCAATCAGGCGAAAAACGAAAATGCTCAAGATGCTCACGAAGCAATCCGTCCAACTGGTGTGATGCGTACACCGGATGAAATCAAGGAATACTTGTCAAGAGATCAGTTGCGTTTGTATCGATTAATCTGGGAGCGTTTCCTTGCCAGTCAAATGTCATCTGCTGTTCTTGATACGATGAGCGTAGATATTGACGCAGGTGGAGTTACCTTCAGAGCAACGGGATCAAAAGTGAAGTTCCCTGGATTTATGAAGGTATACATTGAAGGAAACGATGATGGCACAGAGGAAGAAAGCTTCCTTCCGCCCATTGAAGAAGGACAAATCCTCGATCAGAAAGAAATCGAGCCGAGTCAGCACTTTACACAGCCACCACCACGATTCTCCGAAGCGCGCATGCTTAAATCGATGGAAGAGATGGGGATTGGACGTCCATCTACCTATGCGCCTACTTTAGAAACCATTCAAAAGCGGGGCTACGTGGCATTAGAGGAGAAGCGATTTGTCCCAACCGAGTTGGGCGAGATTGTGATCACGCTTGTCGAGGAGTTCTTCCCGGAGATTCTCAACGTAGAATTCACTGCGCATATGGAATCGGGCTTGGATAACATCGAAGCAGGAACCACCAATTGGGTGCAGGTGCTGGACGATTTTTATCAAGACTTTGCGAAGCGCGTAGTTGTTGCAGAAGAAGAAATGAAGGAAGTAGAGCTGAAAGTCGAAGAATCGGATGAAACATGTGAGCTTTGTGGCAGTGTGATGGTTTATAAGCTTGGTCGATTTGGCAAGTTTTTAGCTTGTTCCGGATTCCCGGATTGTCGTAATACGAAGCCGATTGTAAAAGAAATCGGCGTAAAATGTCCGCAGTGTGAAACCGGAGAGATTATCGAACGTAAATCTAAAAAGAGTCGTATTTTTTACGGTTGCAATCAATATCCGGAATGCGATTTTGTATCGTGGGACAAACCGATTGCCAGACCTTGTCCAAAATGCTCCAGCATGCTCGTGGAGAAAAAGCGCAAGAAGCAAGGAGTTAGCATAGTTTGCACCAAGTGTGATTATCAAGAAGAGGCAGACTCCTAAGCAGCCTGATTCGATTTTGTAGTTTGGAGGATTAACAGCATGTCACAACCAACAATTACAGTAGTGGGCGCTGGTCTCGCTGGTAGTGAGGCAGCATGGCAAATCGCGCAGGCGGGTGTAAAAGTAAAGCTGTATGAAATGAGACCGAAGACACAAACGCCTGCACATCATACCGATAAATTTGCAGAGTTGGTTTGCAGTAATTCATTGCGTGCTAACACGTTGACGAATGCAGTGGGTGTATTAAAGGAAGAAATGCGTCGGCTGAACTCTGTCATTATCGATTCGGCAGATCGTTGCGCGGTTCCAGCTGGAGGCGCGCTTGCCGTAGACAGACACGAATTTGCGGCTCATGTTACAGATGCCGTTCGTAATCATCCCTTAGTTGAGGTGGTTTCGGAAGAGATTACCGAAATTCCTGATGGGATTGTCGTAATTGCGACCGGGCCACTTACTTCTCCAGCTTTGTCTACAAAGTTAAAAGAGCTGACGGGTGAAGAATATCTGTACTTCTATGATGCAGCGGCACCCATTATCGAGAAAGATTCGATCGATATGAACAAGGTATTCATTGCTTCCAGATATGATAAAGGTGAAGCAGCCTACCTGAACTGCCCGATGACAGAAGAGGAGTTCAATCGCTTCTATGATGCGTTGATTTCTGCGGAAACTGTTCCATTGAAGGAGTTTGAAAAGGAGATCTTCTTCGAAGGCTGCATGCCGATTGAAGTATTGGCAAAGCGTGGGCACAAAACCATGACATTTGGTCCCATGAAGCCTGTGGGTCTGGTTGATCCACGGACAGGTAAAAAGTCTTATGCGGTTGTTCAACTTCGTCAGGACAATAGTGCTGCGACATTGTATAACATCGTAGGCTTCCAGACCCACCTGAAATGGCCGGATCAAAAAAGAGTCTTTTCACTCATTCCTGGGTTGGAAAACTGCGAAATCGTTCGTTATGGTGTCATGCACCGAAACACCTTTATCAATTCGCCAAAGCTTTTGAAGCCTACGTATCAGTATAAAGATCGGGAAACACTTTTCTTTGCTGGTCAAATGACTGGTGTAGAAGGATATGTGGAGTCAGCAGCATCTGGCT
The DNA here is from genome assembly GCF_055685845.1 of Brevibacillus schisleri. NCBI lineage: Bacteria > Bacillati > Bacillota > Bacilli > Caryophanales > Paenibacillaceae > Brevibacillus > Brevibacillus schisleri. Next base: position 4,031,827 of record NZ_JBVNDM010000001.1, on the reverse strand, counting down.
TGCTTGCGGGGATAAATGCAGCACGACTCGCAAAAGGGGAAGAATTGATCGAGCTTCCGCCAGAAACAATTATGGGCAGTATGGCTCGTTATATTACAACGGCAGATCCGAAGCATTTCCAACCGATGAACGCAAACTTCGGGCTTGTACCAGAATGGCCAGAAAGAATCCGAGACAAGCGTTTGAAAAATGAAAAGCTCGCTGAGCGGGCGCTAGATACAATTCAGAATTTTACACAAGAACGACACAATTAACATTGATATCCGATTTTCGTCTGTGTTACTATATAGGTGCTTCGAGGAGGGTGCATCCCGTATGGACTTTTCGCAACAAAATTCTGCGGATATTGAGATGTTTACCCGCTATTTGCGAGTTGAAAAAAACGCCTCTCCTCATACGGTGAAGCAGTATGTGGCAGATATCAGCGAATTTGTCTCCTTTATGGAACAGCACCAAATCACCGTATTTGCTGCTGTTTCTTATTTGCATGGTCGCTCCTTTCTCGCGCAATTGGCTGGTAGGGGGCTTTCCCGGCGAAGTATTGCCCGCAAGCTATCTAGTTTGCGTAGCTTGTACCGATTTCTGTTGCGTGAAGGTCAACTGGAACAGAACCCATTTCAACTAGTCTCCACTCCCAAAATGGAGAAGAAACTTCCTTCCTTTTTATATCCGCAAGAAGTTCAAGCTTTTTTCGATCTGCCTGATACAACCACTCCATTAGGAATTCGTGATCGGCTGATTTTTGAACTGTTGTATGCAAGCGGCATGCGTGTTACGGAGCTCACCACTTTATCTGTGAGTGATGTGAATCCGAGCATGGGAGTCGCCTTGGTTTATGGAAAAGGAGCGAAAGAACGATATGTGCCGGTTGGAAGTTATGCCTGCGACGTTCTTCGGCAATACCTAGAACATGGAAGAGAAAAACTGTTGGCTGGAAAAGTAGAACACGGCAATTTGCTGGTTAACTATCGGGGAGAACCGTTATCCGACCGTAGTGTTCGGCGGATTGTAGACAAATACGTAGAAACGTACGCTCTTCAATTGCGGGTTTCACCTCATACCTTTCGTCATACGTTTGCGACCCATATGTTGAATGGCGGCGCGGATCTGCGTACCGTGCAAGAATTACTGGGGCACGTTAATGTTTCGACGACACAGGTGTACACGCATGTGACCAAAGAGCGACTTCGGCATGTATATGACACCGCTCACCCACGAGCAAACCCGGGCAATACAGGTTCCGCCAATCGGACGACATAACGGGAGGAATCAGTGATGGAACAGTTTCACGCAACAACCATATTTGCTGTACAGCACAATGGGTCTGTAGCGATGGCCGGAGATGGTCAGGTTACTTTTGGCAACAGCATGGTAATGAAGCACGGTGCCAAAAAAGTAAGACGTCTATATCGCGGCGAAGTTTTAGCAGGATTCGCTGGCTCTGTTGCTGATGCCATTACGCTTTTTGAGAAGTTTGAAGGAAAGCTGGAGGAGTATCACGGCAATCTGCAGCGAGCTGCTGTAGAGCTGGCGAAAGAGTGGCGCATGGATAAAATTTTGCGTCGTTTGGAAGCTATGATGATTGTTGCCAATAAGGAGCATTTGCTGCTTATTTCCGGAAATGGCGAAATCATTGAGCCTGATGATGGGATTCTTGCAATTGGTTCTGGCGGTAGCTTTGCCCTTGCAGCAGGTCGTGCATTGAAAACATATGCGCCACATCTCGGCGCACGTGAAATTGCGGAAGCATCGCTTCGTACCGCTGCTGAAATTTGCGTGTTCACAAATAACAATCTTGTTGTGGATGAGTTGAATTGAGCGAAAGGGAGGAACCTACTGTGCTGAATCTTGAGCAATTAACCCCGCGTACGATCGTAGAGCATTTGGATAAATACATTGTCGGGCAGGCACAAGCCAAGAAAGCCATTGCTGTTGCGCTTCGCAACCGCTACCGTCGCAGTCGTTTGCCAGAGCAAATGATTGACGAGGTTGTTCCAAAAAACATCTTGATGATCGGACCTACTGGTGTTGGAAAAACGGAAATTGCACGTCGGATTGCAAAATTGACAGGTGCTCCTTTTATTAAGGTAGAAGCAACGAAGTTTACGGAAGTCGGTTATGTAGGACGAGATGTGGAATCGATGGTCCGTGATCTGGTGGAAGCTTCTATCCGTACGGTCAAACAGGAAAAAGTAGAGTCGGTGAAAGAGAAAGCCGAAAAGCTTGCGAATGAAGCGATTGTGAACGTACTTGTTCCATCTCGCAAGCAGTCGAACTCATTCAAAAATCCGTTGGAGATGTTCTTCGGTGGACAGCAGCACCAGCAACAGGATACCACTGATCAAGAAGAAGTATCGATTGAGCAGCAACGCAGACAAGTCATGTGGCAATTGACGAATGGCCAGTTAGAAGAGCAAATGATTGAGATTGAAGTCGAAGATCAATCACCTTCGATGTTTGACATGTTCCAGGTTCCGGGTACAGAACAAATGGGGATGCAAATGCAAGATATGCTCGGTAGCCTGATGCCTAAGCGGATGAAGAAACGAAAATTGCGAATAAAAGATGCGCGAAAGGTATTAATTCAGCAGGAAGCGCAAAAACTGGTGGATATGGACGAAGTTACGCAGGAGTCAATTCGTCGAGCTGAACAACACGGGATTATCTTCATTGACGAAATTGACAAGATTGCGGGTAAGGATGGACGTGGCCCGGATGTATCCCGTGAAGGAGTCCAGCGTGATATTTTACCCATTGTGGAAGGCTCAACTGTCATGACCAAGTATGGTCCAGTCAAAACAGATTATGTTCTGTTTATTGCAGCTGGTGCTTTTCACATGGCAAAACCATCAGATTTGATTCCGGAATTGCAAGGTCGTTTTCCGATTCGGGTGGAGCTGACTAGCTTGCGTGTTGAAGATTTTGTCCGAATTTTGACAGAGCCTAAAAACGCGTTGCTTAAGCAGTACGTAGCCCTCTTGGAAACGGAAGGTGTGCAAGTTGAATTTACACCGGAAGCCATTCAGGAACTCGCTCGTCTCGCTGCTGAGGTCAATCAGAGCACAGATAACATTGGTGCTAGACGATTGCACACTATATTGGAGAAGCTGCTGGAGGATCTCTCTTTTGAAGCCCCAGAAATCCACCTGGAAGTTGTACAGATTACCCCCGATTATGTTAAACAGAAATTAGGAACAATCGCGGGGAACAAAGACTTGAGTCAATATATTTTATAAACATTGGATAGGCAGCACATATAATTAGGAGGAAATACAGATGGATCTACTGTCAAAAACAAGAAGAATTAACCGCATGTTGCAGAAATCCGCGGGTCATGCCGTGAACTTCAATGAAATGTCGCAAGTTTTGAGTGACGTTATTGAAGCAAATACTTATGTTGTAAGCCGCAAAGGAAAACTTCTCGGCTTTGCGATTCACCAAGAGATGGATAACAGCCGTATGCGCAAAATGCTGGAAGAGCGTCGTTTTCCAGAAGAGTACAGCATGGGGTTACTGAAAGTAGATGAAACATCTGCTAACCTGGATGTAGATAGCCCATACACGATTTTCCCTGTTGAAATGAAAGAAGTATTCCGCACAGGTTGGACCACGCTTGTTCCAATCATGGGTGGAGGAGATCGTCTCGGTACGCTGATTTTGGGTCGTATTAACGATCAATTTGTCGATGACGACCTGATTCTTGCAGAAGTAGGGGCAACGGTAGTAGGCATGGAAATCTTGCGTGAGCGTTCTGAAGCAATCGAAGAAGAAGCGCGTAGCAAAGCAGTTGTACAAATGGCGATTGGTTCCCTCTCTTATAGCGAGTTGGAAGCAGTTGAGCATATTTTTGAAGAGCTCGAAGGCAAAGAAGGCTTACTTGTTGCCTCCAAAATCGCGGATCGCGTAGGAATTACCCGCTCCGTCATTGTAAACGCACTGCGCAAGCTGGAGAGTGCGGGTGTTATCGAATCCCGTTCTTTGGGAATGAAAGGTACCTTCATTAAGGTACTGAATGAAAAGCTGTTGCCTGAGCTGGAGAAGCTCAAAACCTCGTAATATACCTTGCGAAAAGTTACAAGAAAGTAAACAAAAGGTGTAGCAACTCAGGTTGCTGCACCTTTTCTCATGGGACTATAGTCCTAACAAAAGTAAAAAACGACACATTATTACCATAAAATATGTATTGATTTTTAATGCATGCTTCGACAATTGCAATGGTTTGAATATGGTTTCCTTGTAAAATGCAGTAAAAAAACAGGAAGGATAAGGGATTTAGTCCCATTGAATCATTTTGAAAAACGTCATGAAAAGGGGCTTTTTTGTCCAAATTGATTTTGCTATGATTGAATCGTATTAGGGTGTCGAAAATACAGGAAATATAGGTGGTTTTAGGGAAAAGAATTGACTCATATTGGGGGAGAAGGAAAAATGCTGGATAGTTACCATCTGCAGGTCCTGGAGAGATCACTCGACGCTGCAACATTGCGACATAGAACAATCGCAAACAATCTTGCCAACATAGACACCCCTCAATTCAAAAGTCAGCAAGTCATCTTCGAGAGCTTTTTGCAAGATGAGTTGAACGCAAGAGCGGGGAATGGCAAGTTAGAAGCGTATCGGACTAACCAACGACACATTCCGTTTGGAAATGCAGGGGGCGTTGCAGTACCACAGGTTGTGTCCAATCCGAATAACTTCATTCAGAACAGTGGCAATGATGTTGACTTGGAAACAGAAACAACAGAATTGGCAAAAAACCAAATTTGGTACAGCGGTTTAACGCAATTGACAGCAGGACATTTTCAGAAACTACGCAGTGTAATTGAGGGTGGGGGTAAATAAAGATGAGCTTGTTTCAGGGAATTAACACAAGTGCTTCTGCCTTAACAGCTAACCGCTTGCGATTGGATACGATTGCTGCCAATATTGCGAATGCGGAAACCACTCGAGCAAACTTCGTAGATGGAGCCTGGCAGCCATATCGCAGGAAAATGGTGGAGTTATCACCTCAAACAAATGGAACATTCGATAACTTCCTGCAAGCAGCCGTGGGGACGGTCTCGGGAAGTCGGGGTGGACAAGGCGTAAAGGTCACAGCGATTCAAGAAGACGATACTCCGTTTAAGCGAGTATATGATCCATCTCATCCAGATGCAGATCAAGACGGATATCTGTTAATGCCGAATGTCGACCCAATGAAAGAGATGGTGGACATGATCTCCGCATCAAGGTCATACGAAGCCAACGTGACAGCACTGAACGCTTCCAAATCGATGATGCTAAAAGCATTGGAAATCAAGTAAAGCGGGTGACAGTAAGAAATGGAAATGAGTGCAATATCCCAACTAACGCCAATTCGTACACCGAGTGTGAACAAGCCAACCCCAGCTGAAGTTTCCCAAGGATTCTCATCGTTTCTGTCGGATGCCATGAGTCAAGTGAATCAGGCGCAAGTAGAATCGTCGAATCTTGCCGACAAGTTTGCAGCGGGAGAAATTACCGATTTGCATCAAGTGACTGTTGCAGGTCAAAAAGCTTCCGTGATGCTACAAATGACTATGCAGGTCAGGAACAAGATGATTGAGTCTTATCAAGAAATCATGCGCATGTCGATTTGATCGTTGTTGGTATCCTTTGAGAGGTGAAACATGAACGAACGCTTAGCAGTATACAAAGACCGGTTTACATCAAAATGGAACCAATTTTCCAAGAAACAAAAATGGATGATTCTCGGTATTTCGCTCTTCCTCTTGATTTCTCTAGGTTTATACATATACATCGCTTCTCAGCCGGTGTACAAATCACTTTACAACCAAAAATTGAGTGAACAAGAAATCGGGACGATCAAGCAAGAGTTGGAAGCTTCACAAATCCCATACCAGATCACAGGGAATGGTACAAGTATCGAGGTTCCAGAAAAAATGGCACAGGATGTTATTGTCGATTTGGCTGCACAAGGTATTCCGAGTCAAGCAGGAATTAATGCGGAAATTTTCTCCAGTACCCTTGGAGTGACGGATCGCCAATTTGATGTCATGAAGAAAGAGGCATTGCAACAAGAGCTACGCAAGATGCTAGAACGTGTAAAAGGTGTACGCTCCGCACAAGTGATGATTACGTTGCCGCAGGAAAGCGTTTGGGTAACGGAGACTCCGGATACAGCGACGGCTTCTGTTATCGTGGATGTTGAACCTGGAACAACGCTTGATCAAAAGCAAATTAACTCGCTTTATCTGCTAGTTTCCCGAAGCGTTCCGAAGTTGCCGATGGAAGCGATTGCGATTACAGACCAGTATTCGAATCCACTAGAACGTTCCGAAGGTAATGAAAACGAAGGAACATTGAGTAGCTTTAAGCAACAGGAAACAATCAAAGCAGATGTTGAAAAGAAAATTCAACAAAACCTGTACAATTTGTTGGGTACAATCATGGGACGCGATAAAGTCATCGTCCATACGTTCCTCAAAATGAACTTTGACAAAGAAAATCGCGTAGAGAACATCGTTGAGGCCCCTGACAAAGAGAATAACGAAGGACTTATCATTTCTTCTCAAAAATTATCAAAAGCCTTCTCTGGACAAGGTCAACCTCCAGGGGGAATTGCAGGAACCAATAACAATGCAGTTACGAACTACCCGGGAGCTACCCCACAAGGAAGTAACAGTCAGTACGAAGAGTTGAATGATACGATTAACCGTGAAGTAAATCGCATTACACGAAATGTTACATCAAGTCCTTACAAGATCGAAGACATCACAATCAACGTTGGCGTAGAACCGCCAGCTGGTGGAACGTTGGATGCTGCTACGCTCGAGAGCATTAAACAAGTGTTGCGCAATGTTGTTCGTGTCACTTTAAGTGATCAGGTTACTGATTTATCGGATGCTGAGTTGGACAAGCATATTTCTGTACTTCCTCGTCAGTTCTCAGGAAAAGCTGAAATTGAGGATTCCAGTGCGCTAAGTCCTGCTGTTCTTTGGACAGTTGGTGGTATTGCAGTCTTGGCACTTGCTGCTGTTGCCTTCCTCGTTTATCGCAGACGCAGTCAAGCGAAGCAGCGACAAGAAGAAGAGGAATTGCCAGATTTGCTGACACCGTTAAACGCGGGCGAAATACCAGACTTGATTTACCAAGAAGACGGAGACCAGGTAGTGGTCAGAAAGCAACTTGAAAAATTGGCGCGAAGCAAACCAGATGAGTTTGTTGTTCTGCTTCGTACATGGTTAGCAGAAGATTAAGGAGTGAATGGTATGGCTCGCGGCGCTAAAGAGTTGTCAGGACGACAAAAAGCAGCTATCCTCCTCATCTCACTCGGGCCGGAAGTTTCTGCCCAGGTGTTCAAGCATTTGCGTGAGGATGAGATCGAGCAACTGACATTAGAAATCGCCAATGTGCGAAAAGTGGATACGGATGAAAAAGATAAAATTTTATCTGAATTTCACCAGATTGCAGTTGCCAAAGAGGTAATTGCACAAGGCGGGATTACTTACGCCAAAGAAATCTTGCAAAAAGCTTTGGGTGAGACCAAAGCAATGGATATTATCAATCGCTTGACGGCAAACCTTCAAGTTCGACCGTTTGACTTTGCTAGAAAAGCTGACCCAGGTCAAATCCTCAACTTTATCCAAAATGAGCATCCGCAGACGATTGCATTGGTGCTTTCTTATCTGGAGGCTCAACAAGCAGCCATGATCCTGTCGGCTCTTCCGCAAGAACGTCAAGCAGAGGTTGCGAAACGAATTGCGACAATGGATAGTACTTCACCGGAAGTAATCGCTCAAGTAGAACAAGTATTGGAGCAAAAGCTCTCTGCCACTGTTACCCAAGATTACACACAGGCAGGCGGGATCGAAGCGATCGTTGCTGTACTCAACGGTGTCGATCGTGGAACCGAACGCACGATTCTGGATTCCCTCGAAATTCAAGATCCAGAGCTGGCAGAAGAAATCAAGAAGCGTATGTTCGTCTTCGAAGATATTGCTACACTCGACAATCGTTCGATTCAACGCGTTATCCGCGATGTGGAAAATGCCGATCTGCAACTTTCTCTCAAAGTATCCAGCGAAGAAGTTCGGGAAGTTATTTTCCGGAACATGTCCAAACGGATGGCGGATACCTTCAAAGAAGAAATGGAGTTTATGGGCCCAGTTCGCCTTCGCGACGTCGAAGAGGCACAATCTCGTATCGTTGCAATTATCCGTCGCTTAGAGGAGGCTGGTGAGATCATCATCGCCCGCGGTGGAGGAGATGATATCATTGTCTAGGATCATCAAAAGCGCCAATTATCGGCCTTCTGAGGAATCTTTTCTCCTCTCGGTAACGCCTGTACCACTTAAGACGGAAGAAGTTGCCGAAAGGTTGCAAGAAAATCAAGAAATTTTTAATCAAGCTGAGATCGAGGCAAAAACGATCATCTCAGATGCAGAAGAAACCGCGCAAAACATCTTGCAGCAAGCTGCGGAGCAAGCAGAGCAAGTAAGACAAAAGACGCTTGCTCAGATGGAAGAATGGTGGGAACAAAAGCGTCAGGAAGCTGCGCAACTGTTTCAGCAAGTGCAAGAGCAGGCAATGACGGAAGGGCAAGAGGCAGGTTTCGAAGCGGGTAAACGTGAGGCATACGAGGAGCAAACAGCTTCACTCGTCCAAGCGAAAACCATTCTGGAACAAGCATTTGCCGAGAAAAAACAAATTATCGCTGAGGCGGAGCCTTTTCTAGTGGAACTCAGCATAGAAATTGCGAAAAAAATCATTGGACAGGAAGTGCAACAGTATCCCGAGCAGGTCCTGGAAATGACCAAAAAAGCACTCCGCCGCTCACGTGTTCATGGCGAGATTACAGTGTGCGTCAACCATAAGTACTTCGATTATGTGCTCGAGCATCGTGCTGGTTTTCTTGAATTGTTAGATGGACAAGCAGAGTTATCCATTTATCCTGACTATACCGTACAAGATGGTGGATGTGTCATCCGTACTGCCTTGGGGAGTGTCGATGCCCGCATCGATACACAAATGGAGGAGATTAAGCAGGCGTTGCTTACGATTGCCAGAGGAAGTGAGGCTCCATGAGCATCCTAGATCTCTCGAAGTACAAGCACATGCTGCATGGATTAGATCCGATGCGCGTGAATGGCAAAGTGACACAGGTTGTTGGGCTCACTATCGAGTCGCAAGGGCCAGAAGTGAAATTAGGCGAGATATGCCATCTATATCCGGCTAACACAAAGGAACCGATCATCGCAGAAGTGGTTGGCTTTCGTGAAAACAAAGTGCTGCTAATGCCATTAGGCGAATTGACCGAAATTGGTCCAGGTTGTGACGTGGTCGCGACAGGACGTTCGCTAGATGTCAAAGTTGGACCTGAAATATTGGGTTCGATCCTCGATGGATTGGGTCGGCCCTATCAAGGCTCACTTCCATTTGGGCTGACGTCCTATCCTACCAACAATATGCCGCCAAATCCTATCCTCCGACCGCGCATTCAAGAACCATTGAGTGTGGGAGTGAGAGCGATAGACGGTCTCCTTACCATCGGGAAAGGTCAGCGGGTCGGCATCTTCGCTGGATCAGGGGTAGGAAAAAGTACATTGATGGGAATGATTGCCCGAAATACTACGGCAGATATCAATGTGATTGGTCTCATTGGAGAACGCGGTCGTGAAGTCATGGAGTTTATCGAGCGGGATCTTGGGGAAGAAGGACTAAAGCGGTCTGTTGTTGTCGTGGCTACTTCCGATCAACCTGCCATGATTCGAATTAAGGGAGCGATGATTGCGACTTCCATAGCGGAATATTTCCGCGATCGTGGAATGAATGTCATGCTCATGATGGATTCCGTCACGCGCTTTGCGATGGCACAACGTGAGGTGGGCTTGGCAATCGGAGAACCGCCGGCTACGCGTGGTTATACGCCATCGGTGTTTGCGATGCTGCCAAAGCTGATGGAGCGTGCCGGAACAGCGGATAAGGGAAGTATTACTGCCTTTTATACCGTATTAGTTGATTCTGACGACATGAATGATCCAATTGCGGATGCGGCGCGGGGGATTTTGGACGGTCACATCGTTCTTGACCGGAAAATCGCTCATAAAGGTCACTTTCCTGCCATTGATGTGATGGCGAGCGTAAGTCGTGTCATGAATGAAATCGTCGATAGTAACCATTTGGATGCTGCTCGTCAGCTGAAAAAACATTTGGCTACGTTTCGTGAAGCGGAGGACCTCATAAATATTGGGGCGTATAAGCCGGGTAGCAATCGGGAAATCGATGCAGCCATTCGCTATCGTGATATCATTTCTGGTTTTACGGCACAAGGAACACATGAACCGTCTACTTTGCAGGGCGCTATCCAAGCATTGACAGCTCATTTCGGAGGAGTGAACTAACGTGCGTGTATTTCAGTTTCATCTCCAAAAGGTTCTTGATTTAAAGGAAAAAGAAAAAGAACAAGCAGAGTGGGCTTTCGGAAAGTCGATCCAGCGTAAAAACGAAGAAGAGTGGAAGCTTTCTCAACTAACTGAGCATCATGACGAGATGACGTTGAAGCTCCAGGAAGTACAGATGCAAACATGCAGTGCTGCGCAGCTCATTTCCATTACGCAATATCAGCAAACTGTTGCGAGATCCATTCAGAATCAGCAACGTACCTTGCATGGTTGTGAACAGGATGTGGAACGCTGTCAATCACGATTGACGGAACGTATGAAAGAATCCCAACTATGGCAACGCCTTCGGGAAAAGTCGCTCCACCAATTTCTGGACGACCAGAAGCAGAGAGAGCAAAAAGAGTTGGATGAGATCGGTACGCAGCTCTATCTTCGCCGAAGCTACTGAGGGAGGTTCCAAATGGAAGAAATCCAAGAAGAACGGGAATACGGCAGGTGGGAATGGTTCTTTTATATGATTGTCATTCCTGCACTGTTTGCCAGCCTCCTTGGCGGTGTGCTCCTGAGTTTGCTCGGAGTAAACGTGTTAGGAAATGTTCTCCACTGGGCTAACTCCATACCGTACGTGGAAAAATTAGTCCCAGACGAATATGCGACAGCTCCCGACTCAGAAGAACAACCTAATATGGACAAGCAAGTGGCAACCCTACAGCAAGATCATGCAAAAAACCAGCAGCAGATTACCGCTTTAAAAGAAGAGTCAGCGAAGAAAGACGCGACCATTGCGGCACTGGAAAAGCAACTCGATGATGTAAACCAGGCAATGGAAGACAAGCGTGCGACTGAGGAAGAACGTCAAAAGCAATTTACAGACTTGGCAAAAGTGTATACAACCATGTCTCCAAAGAATGCGGCAGCCATCATTGAAAATCTAAAACTGGAGGAGTCAGTTACCGTCATGACAAAAATGAAGCCTGCACAACAGGCAGACATTTTGGCCAAGATGGAACCGAAGAAAGCAGCCGATATTTCGATCTTATTAAAAGATTCAGTAGTGAACAAAGATGATGACATTGCAGCTCTGCAACAACGTGTTGATGTGCTGACAAAGGCATTAAGCGATACGCGTGATGGTTCTGAATCTGCAGAGGATCTAAAAAAGACATTCGCACAAATGCCTCCAGCTGATGGAGCTGCTATCATTCGTTCACTGATGAAGACAAACCAAAGCCAAGCCATTGTCTTAATGAAAAATTTGCCTGTGGATAAACGGGCGCAAACTCTCTCTGCGATCGCCAATGATGACAAGAAAGAAGATGACAATCTGGCGGCTCGCATCACGACAGAGTTGCTTCGAAAATAGATGGAGTAATCATCTGTTTTCGTTTCTATAAGCAACAAATCAAAAAGAGGAGGTGAACGAGATGAATGTGGCCAATTTGACCCCTGCAGTAGGATCAGCAGGATCTGTAACAGCGACACCTGTAGCGAATGCGGAAGGAACTGGTTTAGGTCAATTGTTTTCCATGCAATTGATGCAAGTGATGGATCAGGTGGGGAACGCAGAAGAGACAACGGTTGCGTCCGAGGGTTTAAGTGAAGAGGATATGCAAGCATTAGCTGATCTCATGGCATTACTAGCCCAATTGCTTGGATCTGGTCAAGCTACGCAAGACGAATTACCGACTGATGCCCAGCAAAAATTTGCAGATGCGGTTGACCAGCTCTTGGGTAAAGCGCTAGGAGATGCTGGTCAAGTGAGTGAGGATTTAAAGCAGATTCTAGCTAACCTGAAAAAAGGGGAAGCAACTTCAGACGAACTGAATAAGCTGGCAGCTCTTCTCGAATCCCTGAAGAATCAAAAAGGAAATGCTGATGAGTCAAAAAGAAGTGCACTGAACCTGCGATCTGATGTGTTAGGAAACATGAACACAACCCAGCAGGACACGTTTAAGACGATTTCTTCACTCCGATTGAACCAAGGTCTCTCGGCTTACAAGCTGGAGGCAGGGATTCAGTCTCAAACTGTACAGCCTACCCTGCAAGCCGGCCTTTTGAATCAAGAGGGCGATGCTCAAGAGGGTCAGTTGAATGGAAATGGTCAGACACCAATTATTGCTACACCTAATACACAGACACAATCTGTCCAAACCTTTTCACAGCAGTCGGTTCCAACACATCATGTGAACGCCAATCAACTGACACAGCAAGTCACGCAACTTTTCGTGTCCAAAATGCAGTTGACGCAAAATAATGGCATACATGAGGCAAGGCTGATTCTCAATCCACAAGCCCTGGGCCAAGTAGATGTAACAATTACTTCCCAAAATGGTGTGATTACAGCACAGTTCCATGCCGAAACACAAGCTGGAAAAGAAATGCTGGACAATCAACTGCCACAGCTTCGAGCTGCCTTGGCACAACAAGGCTTGCAGGTTGATCGTTTAGAAGTAAACCAGCAGCAGGATACCACTTTTAACTTTCAACAGCAGCGTGAACAGGCACGACAACAACAAGAGAATCGACAACAGCAAGATAAAGACGAGCAAGAATTTGCTCTCGATGCCCTAGTTGACAGCAATGAATCAACAGAAGTGCTATGGAATCGATTGCGGGAAACGGCTCGCGGCATTGACGACATCGTCTAGGATTGGATAAAGGAGGAAGTGCCATGACCCATTTTCGTGTGGGGCAACCCTATTTTCCTCCGAAAACGAATCACGTCGCAAAAGCTACTACCCAAACTGCTTCGGGAAGCAACAAGTTATTTCAGCAGTATTTGACGGAATCGATTGGAGCTATAACCAAGGCGGAACCACTTAGCTTCAGTCAACATGCCGTCAATCGCTTGCAGGAGCGGGGCATTACACTAGAAAGACAGCAGATGGAGCGTTTGGAATCCGCTGTGCAAAAAGCAGCCGCCAAAGGCGCCAGAGAGTCTCTCATTATGATGGATAATGTGGCCTACGTCGTGAGCATCGTAAATCGGAAAATTATTACCGCCGTAGACGATGGCAGCATGAAGGACAACGTATTTACTAACATTGACAGTGCCATTTTCGTGTAGGTGGCTGTTTACGGGCTGGACCTTCTTTTGAGGAAGCCCATTCGGCTACTGACTGACAGAGGTAGCCGCTGTAATTGAGAAGGTAAAGGAGGAAATAACTATGCTTCGCTCTATGTACTCAGGTATTTCAGGCTTGCGTGGTTTTCAAACTAAGCTGGATGTTATCGGTAACAATATCGCGAACGTAAACACCGTGGGCTTCAAAAAGGGTCGTGTTATGTTCCAAGATATTTTGAGCCAAAACGTTCAAGGGGCTGGGGCTTCAACAGATGATAAGGGAGGAACAAACCCGCTTCAAATTGGTCTGGGTTCATCCATTGCCTCCGTTGATACTGTATTTTCAACTGGTAGCCCGATGACAACAAACTTGCCAACAGATCTCTCCATTGAGGGAGACGCCTTTTTTATGGTGAGAGCAAGTGATGATTCACCAATTTACTACACACGTGCGGGTAATTTTACACGTGACTCTCAGGGATTCTTGGTTAATCCACAGGGATACAAATTGCTAGATTCTGGTGGAACGCCAATTCAGATTGATCAGGAGGCTGGTGTCGTCTCCTATTCGATCGGGAAAAATGGTGTCATTACAACGGTAGACGATGCTGGGGAACTTACCTCAGATATTACGATTGGTGTCATGACTTTTAACAACCCTGGTGGATTAAAGAAAATCGGAAACTCTCTTTATGAGAACACAGTCAATGCAGGCGCGAGAGCAGGAGCCCCTGATACTCCTGTCACTCCAGGAGATGCAAGTGTAAACATCATCGCAGGGCAACTGGAAATGTCCAACGTTGACCTTTCGGAAGAATTTACAGAAATGATCGTGGCACAACGCGGTTTCCAAGCAAACTCACGGATCATCACGACATCTGACACAGTATTGGAAGAACTGGTGAACCTGAAACGATAATTTCGTTTAACGGAAAAGCCGGGGAAGTGTTCTAAGCCTTCCCCAGCTTGATCCGGAAAGGAGCAGCCAATGATTAAGTTAACGCGGTTTAACGGTTCTACTTTTTATCTGAACATCACTCACATTGAAACTGTTGAAGGAACTCCGGATAGCGTAATTACGCTGTTCAACGACAGAAAGTACATCGTGAAGGATTCGGTGGAATCCATCGCTGAACGTGTTCAGGCTTTTTATCATAATGTTCCTCCGGCAACTTCTATACCGAAAATGCCGGGTGATTCAAATGAATAGCGGGAGGCATTAGCGATGTTTCAAAATCGATTGTTTAACATGGCTCTAATCATTATCATCGCGATATCGCTACTGGGAGTGATCTCGTTTGTTCTCTGGCAAACCTATCTCTCTCCAGCTGCGCAAACAGCTTCGACGGAAGAGCAAGAAGTAAAGCCGCTCACGGCAGAGGAAATAAAAGAATTCTCCGTTGACACTGGCGAAATTACTACGAACTTGCTAACAAATAATTACATGATTGTACGCTTTAGCATTACGGCTGACAGTTCTGCTGCCAAAACAGAGTTGGAACAGCGTTTGCCGCAAGTCAATCAGGTGATTATTAAAACATTGGCGGGGTTGACACCAGAAGACATAAAAGGAACTGAAGGTGTGAACAAGCTGGAAGCAAAAATTATGAATGAAATCAGCTCCCTGATGCAAGAGGGTAAGATTGTTCAAGTAGTGACAACCAAACGCGTCTTGTCATAGGAAGCGATTATGGTATACATAGCAAGGAGGTGACGACATATGGCCGAGGTTCTCTCACAGAGTGAGATTGATGCGCTGTTGGCCGCCCTATCTTCGGGCGAAATGGATGCCAACGAGCTGAAAAAGGAAGAAACTGAGCGTAAAGTCAAAGTATATGATTTCAAACGCGCCCTGCGATTCTCGAAAGATCAGATCCGTGGGTTAACGCGAATCCATGAAAACTACGCGAGGCTGTTGACTACGTATTTTTCAGCTCAGCTCCGTACCTTCGTGCAAATTACGGTTGCCTCCGTCGATCAATTGCCGTATGACGAATTTATACGTTCTATTCCCAAGATGACCATCTTGAACATCTTTGAAGCTCCTCCGCTGGAAGGACGAATGGTTTTGGAAGTAAATCCAAACATCGCCTATACCATGTTGGATCGACTTCTGGGAGGACAGGGGGCGATTCCGGAAAAAATGGGCGCCCTTACGGAAATTGAAACAACGGTGATGGAACGCGTATTCGGCAAAGCGCTGGATACTTTCCACGAGGCATGGAAGCAAATCATTGAACTGGACCCGTATCAGGAAGGCTTGGAGATGAATCCGCAATTCATGCAGATCGTCTCACCTAATGAGATTGTCGTGGTAATCTCTTTTAGTACCAAAATCGGAGACACAACAGGAATGATCAATCTCTGTTTGCCTCACGTGGTACTGGAGCCAATCATGACAAAGTTGTCTGGACAATACTGGTTCTCCAAACAGAAGAAAACGCGGGATGAAGAAGAGCGCCTGCGTGTAGAAGAGCGAGTAAAAGTTGCAAAATTGCCGATTGTTGCTGAGATGGGAACAGCTACGATTACTGTAGGAGATTTCTTGCAGCTACAAAAAGGCGACGTCATTCAATTAGATCAATCGATCGACAACAAGTTGAAAATTAAAGTTGGCGACCACTTAAAGTTCTTGGGTCAGCCAGGAACACATAAAGGAAGAGTTGCCGTACAGATTGATGAAGTCATAGAGGAGGGGGAGGAACAAAATGAGTAGAGATATGCTTTCTCAAGACGAGATTGACGCGCTGTTACGTGCGAACAACTTGGTTGAGGACGAAGAGGAAGCTGTATCGGCAGTGACCCAGGATGTTGCCGATTTTCTGTCCCCGTTTGAACAGGATGCACTCGGAGAAATTGGCAATATCTCCTTTGGGAGCGCAGCTACTGCGTTATCTACTTTGTTAAGTCAAAAGGTAGATATTACAACCCCTACTGTTTCCGTAGTCAATGTCGATGAATTGGAAAGCGAATTTCCGATTCCTCACGTGGCTGTCCACGTGGAATATACAGATGGATTCAAAGGAATTAACCTGCTCGTCATTCGCATGGAAGATGCTGCTGTTATCGCGGATCTGATGATGGGCGGAGATGGTAGACCAGCGAGCACTGAAATGTCTGAGCTTCATATCAGCGCGGTTCAGGAAGCAATGAATCAGATGATGGGCTCCGCTGCTACGTCCATGTCGACGATTTTCAACCAGTTCATTAATATTACGCCACCAGGCATCGATGTAATGGATCTGGCGCAAGGCAAGGGTGGAGACAGTTTCTCTGATGATGACAGTCCTCTGGTGAAAGTATCTTTTCGCTTAAAGGTAGGAGAACAAGGAGAACTTATCGATTCAAATATCATGCAGCTTCTCCCGCTTTCCTTTGCGAAAAAGATGATTGATCGACTGGTTGGAGGTTCAGAGGATGAAGCAGCAGCAGCGGCCCTCATAGACGAGATAGAGATGCCTTCTCTGCCTGCTATGAGTCTGTCGGCTCCTTCTGCCCAACCAAGTGTGCAAGAACAACCACAGAGCCACGTGCCGCCTGTAGCGCCGCCGCCACAGCAACCGCCGATGTATCAGCAACCGCCGGGTTACGTACAGCCGTCGATGTATCCTGACGCGTATGGACAACCAATGATGCCACCAGGCTACGCTCCGTACCCAGGTATGTATCAGCAGCCTCCAATGGCTCCGTCAACACCACAGCATTTCGGAGGTCCAGCCGCTAGCCAGGCGAATGTAGTACCAGCACAATTTGCGCCACTTGGAGGTGCTCCTATGTATACAGGAGATATACAGAACTTGAACTTGCTTCACGATATTCCATTACAAGTAACAGTTGAGTTAGGACGTACGAAAAAGCTTATTAGAGAAATCCTTGACTTGTCCGCTGGATCGATTATACAGTTGGACAAGCTGGCAGGTGAGCATGTAGACATATTGGTGAACAACAAATTAATTGCCAAGGGCGAGGTTGTCGTCATTGATGAGAACTTTGGCGTTCGTGTTACAGACATCATCAGTCAGATAGATCGTGTTCAAAAATTACAATAAACCAATTAAGTGGGAAGCATTAGGGAGGAGCTATTCATGTCTAACAAAGTTTTAATCGTCGACGATGCAGCATTCATGCGTATGATGATCAAGGAAATTCTTTCGAAAAACGGGTACAGCGTCGTAGGGGAAGCAAGTGACGGTGCACAAGCAGTTGAAAAATACAAAGAGTTGGGACCTGATCTCGTAACCATGGATATTACCATGCCAGAGATGGATGGAATTTCTGCATTGAAAGAAATTAAAAAGTTGGATCCTAACGCGCGCGTGATCATGTGCTCTGCGATGGGACAACAAGCGATGGTAATCGATGCGATCCAGGCGGGCGCAAAAGACTTCATCGTAAAACCATTCCAAGCGGATCGCGTTTTGGAAGCGATCAAAAAGACAATGAGCTAATGATGATGATCCGGAATGCAGGGGCAAGACTCATTTTAGCCTTCAGTCTGATCCTGTTGCTTTTCGTCTCCTCCCTGCCGAGTACCGCTTTTGCGGAAGGTTCAGTAGCGGATGCGTACAACCAGGGAAAAGTGCCAACTAGCAATGCGCCCGCCGGCAGTGAACAGCCGGCGGCCATTCCGGGCAGCGGAACAGGAAGTATGATCGGGTATCTGGTTCAAGTCATCTTTTCGCTTGGCTTTATTGCGGTATTGATCTTTTTATTGCTCCGTTTTCTTGGTCGACGTCAAGGGGCTCAAAGTCATGGACCGATTAAAGTGATTAGCGCAACTGCGCTAGGTAATGGCAAAACACTGCAGGTTGTTATGATCGGTGAGTCATTGTACATCGTGGGAGTAGGA
This sequence comes from Brevibacillus schisleri, assembly GCF_055685845.1. Taxonomy (NCBI): domain Bacteria; kingdom Bacillati; phylum Bacillota; class Bacilli; order Caryophanales; family Paenibacillaceae; genus Brevibacillus; species Brevibacillus schisleri. Next base: position 4,013,532 of record NZ_JBVNDM010000001.1, on the reverse strand, counting down.
GAAAACGTTCAATTGCTTCGTAGAATCGAACCGGGTGAAGAGGTAGATTTGATTTTGGCTGACGCTGAGATCAAACCGATGAAAAGCCCATTCTCGCTAGAATGGCTTCCGTTCGGTAAGAAAAAGCAGGCAGAAGAAGAAATCTTGTTTTCTTCTGAAATGGACGGGAAAAGCTTTCAAGAACTGTTGCAAGGTCAATGGAACGACTTGAAAAATCGTCCAAACCAAACAGAACATTGGAAGAACGAGCAAGCTCAGGACAGAGGGGACCAAAAATGAAATGTTTTTTGCAGGTGCTGATGCTTGTCGCAGTGTTGCTATCCGTACCTGATATGGCCATGGCGGCGCCAGTGGGGACACCGCTTGTTCCAAGCATTGATTTGAAGATAGGCGGCGGAACAGGAACACCGCAGGAGACATCGACGGCCATTCAGCTGTTACTGATTTTGACAGTATTATCTGTAGCTCCAGCGATTTTGCTTTTAATGACTAGTTTTGCGCGAATTATTATTGTCTTGTCTTTTGTAAGAAATGCGTTGGCAACTCAGCAAATGCCACCGAATCAGGTATTGATTGCTCTTGCGTTATTTATGACATTTTTCATAATGGCCCCAACACTCGGTCAAGTAAACGAAACAGCCGTGCAGCCATTTATGCAAGGAAAGCTAACGCAACAGCAGGCATTTGACGCAGCGGTCATACCCTTTAAGCAATTTATGGCAAAACAGACGCGTGAAAAAGATTTAGCACTTTTTCTGGAATACACAAAAGCCGAACGACCAAAATCGATTCAAGATATTCCTTTGAATGCGCTGGTACCTGCTTATGCCATCAGCGAATTGAAGACGGCTTTTCAGATCGGCTTTATGATATTCATTCCTTTTCTCGTAATTGATATGATCGTCTCCAGTATTTTGATGGGGATGGGGATGATGATGTTACCGCCGGTTATGATTTCCTTGCCGTTTAAGATTTTATTGTTCATCATGGTGGACGGCTGGTATCTCATTGTGAAATCACTTTTGACCAGTTTTTAGCGACATTCCGAATGCCTCAGGAGGTAGAGCATGACACAAGAATTACTTATGCAGATTGCCCAAAGCTCTGTTTATACCATCCTGCTGATTTCGGCACCCGCACTTGGGGTCGCCTTGCTGGTCGGTTTGATGGTCAGTGTCTTTCAGGCAACGACACAAATTCAGGAGCAGACACTCGCTTTCATTCCGAAGATCGTGGCCGTATTTGTTGTGATCTTGGCTGCAGGTCCATGGATGCTTCGGGTACTGCTTGATTTTACGATGGGGATCTTCGGTAACCTTCATCGTTTTGTTGGGTAGCATATGAATCTTTTTCTGATGTATTTACCCATATTCATGCTTGTTTTTGTCCGAATGAGTGCTTTTTTTGTAACGGCTCCGTTCTTTTCCATTCGTGGAGTACCGAATCAGTTTAAAATCGCGCTCGCGTTTATCATTGCCGTCATCAGCTTTCAATCCTTGCCCGTACAAGGCGAGATTCCAATGGATTTGACATTTGTTATGTATGTCATAAAAGAAGCGCTTGTTGGTGTCATTCTTGGTTACATATGTGAAATGATGTTTATTGCCATTCAGGTTGCCGGCGGACTGATGGACATGCAGATGGGTCTTGCCATGGCAAACGTGATTGACCCGAAAACGGGTGCGTATATCCCGGTGACAGGTAACTTCAAAAACATTCTCGCTGTTCTGTACTTTTTTAGTATTGACGGGCATCACATGCTGATACGAGGTGTGATAAGCAGTTACCAGGTTATACCGGTGGACATCATGTGGGCGGCTTTCGGAAGTGAAAACGTCATGATGACAGCAGTAAAGACATTTCTAACGATGTTTACGAGTGCGTTTATGATTGCGGCACCGATCGTCGTTGCATTGTTTCTGGTTGATCTCTCTCTTGGTATTATCGCCAAATCTGTCCCGCAGTTTAATATCTTTGTGGTGGGTTTGCCCATTAAACTGCTTGCCGGCTTTTTACTACTTATCGTAGTGATGCCTGCGTTCTTGCTGACCCTGAACGGATTGTTTGGGAATATGTTCCGGGCACTTGCAGAAATGATGAAATCGCTCGGAGGATCACCATGAATCAATTGAGGCTTTCTTATCAAGTAGATCTTCAATTTTTTAATGGGGAAAAGACGGAAAAAGCTACGCCCAAGAAAAAACAAGACGCACGAAAAAAAGGGCAAGTTGCAAAAAGTCAGGATCTTTCCCCAGCCCTATCTTTGACAGCATTTTTCTTTCTGTTAATGATGCTTGGCTCTACCATGCTAGGCACCTTTCAAGATTTGATGCGGGAGTCATTGATTACATACACCACGTGGCAATTAAATGAAGAAAATTTAAAAGTCATGGTGATGCAACTCGTATTTGAAGCGATAAAAATTGTAGGACCTATCTTAGGCTTGAGTTTTCTTGTCGCGTTTGCGGTGAACTACATGCAAGTAGGCTGGCATATTAGTACAGAGCCCCTTCAAATGAAGTTGGAAAAGATCGATCCGATTAAAGGGGCAAAAAGAATTTTTTCCTTACGCTCACTCGTAGAGCTGCTGAAGTCTTTATTAAAAATAAGCGCAGGCATATACGTCGCATACGTCATTTTATGGAATGCAAAGGAACAAGTTGTTCAGCTTTCCTTATTGTCTCTCGGAGCGGTCCTATCGTTTACTGCCGAAGAGGTGTCAAAGCTGGGAATCTATCTCGGGTTATTGCTTTTCATTCTCGCGGTTCTGGACTATGCCTATCAGCGTTATGAGCATGAAAAGAATCTGCGGATGTCCAAGCAGGATCTCAAGGACGAGCATAAGCAAGCAGAAGGTGATCCGCTCATCAAAGGGAAGATTCGTGAACGGCAAAGAAGTATGGCCATTCGCCGTATGATGCAGGAGCTTCCCAAAGCGGATGTCATTATTACGAACCCGACTCACTTTGCCGTTGCCGTTCGTTATGACGCAAGTGCGATGAGTGCACCGACGGTAATCGCCAAAGGGCAAGACTATCTAGCATTAAAAATAAGGGAAGTAGCGAAAAAGCATCGTATCGTTACCATGGAAAACAAGCCCTTGGCCCGGGCTCTCTATAGTCAAGTTGAAGTTGGGCAACAAATTCCCGAAGAGATGTTTAAAGCGGTCGCGGAAGTTCTCGCGTACGTCTACAAGCTGCAAGGGAAAGTGAAATAAATGGAAGGAGGATAACCAGTGGGATTCAAATTTAAAGAAGTCGGTACGATCCTTTTTGTCATAAGCATTGTTGTCATGATGGTAATCCCACTTCCTTCAGCGCTTCTTGATTTGCTGTTGATTTTGAATATCTCCCTTGCATTGACCATCTTGCTTGTGTCGATGTATACAAAAGAGACTTTGGAATTCTCGATCTTTCCGACGGTTTTGCTTATTACAACACTTTTTCGACTAGCTCTAAACGTGTCGACGACGAGAAATATTCTCTCGCACGGTGAAGGCGGTAAAGTTATTGAAACGTTCGGTAGCTTTGTAGTAGGTGGTAATCAAGTCGTCGGTTTCGTCGTGTTTCTGATCTTGATAATCATTCAGTTTATCGTAATCACCAAAGGTTCTGAGCGTGTCGCTGAGGTAGCAGCACGTTTTACGTTGGATGCGATGCCTGGTAAACAGATGAGTATCGATGCGGATCTGAATGCAGGAATGATAACAGAAGCAGAAGCACGTGTCCGAAGAAAAAAGATTGAGAACGAAGCTGACTTTTATGGAGCAATGGATGGTGCCAGCAAATTCGTAAAAGGGGACGCCATCGCGGGTATTATCATTTTTATCGTAAATATTATCGGTGGTTTTATCATCGGGATGCTCATTCACGATATGAGTTTTGCTGAGTCTGCTTCTCGTTTCACTACCATGTCTGTCGGTGACGCATTGGTGAGCCAGATTCCAGCGCTTTTAATCTCGACTGCAGCGGGTATTATTGTCACGCGTTCCACTTCTGGTGATGGTCTGGGAGAAGACATTGTCAAGCAAATGTTCAGCTTTCCGCGTCTTCTCTATATCGTAGCAGGATGTATGCTACTACTGGGACTCTTTACACCGATTGGAATTCTACCTGTGCTTCCGGTAAGTGGGATAATGGCATTTGCAGCTTGGAAAATGGAAAAGAACCAAAAGATGCAGATACAAGAATCTGCCGATATGGTGGAAGAGCAACAAATGGAAGAAGTACGAAGTCCCGAAAGCGTGGTGAACCTGCTGCAGGTCGATCCGATCGAATTCGAATTCGGTTATGGCTTAATCCCGCTTGCTGATGTGAAGCAGGGTGGAGATCTGCTAGATCGAGTCATTATGATTCGAAGACAAATCGCACTCGAGATGGGGATCGTTGTACCGGTTATTCGTATACGTGACAACATCCAGCTTCGACCGAATGAATACATGATCAAAATAAAAGGCAATCAGGTCGCTAAAGGGGAAATCATGCTGGATCACTATCTAGCGATGAGCCCGGGGATTGAAGATGATTCCATTGTTGGGATAGAAACCGTAGAACCTGCGTTTGGATTACCCGCATTATGGGTAACAGAAGAGAATAAGGAGATTGCTGAGCTGTCTGGCTATACAGTTGTCGATCCGCCATCTGTTGTGGCTACACATCTGACAGAGGTCATCAAGCGACATGCCCACGAATTGTTAGGTCGCCAAGAGACAAGGGCCCTGATCGACAATGTTCGGGAGACAGCACCAGTTCTCGTAGACGAGCTGATTCCAAGTTTGCTCGCCATTGGGGACGTACAAAAAGTATTGCAAAAGCTGTTGCGTGAAAAAGTCTCTGTTCGAAATCTCCACGTCATTCTCGAGGCACTTGCGGATCATGCCTTGTATACAAAAGATCCGGATGTACTGACAGAATATGTGAGACAAGCGATGGCGAGACAGATCACACTCCAATTTACAGAGCCAGGACAACCACTTCGCGTGCTTACAGCTGGAGCAGGATTGGAAAAAGCAATCTCCGAACGTGTGGAACAGTCAGAGCAAGGAAGCTATCTGGCGATGGATCCGGAAACGTCTCAGCGAATTTTCCAAAACATGTCGACTGAAGTGAGCAAAATGATCAACTCGGGTCAACAGCCGATCATTCTATCATCACCAGCAGTTCGAATGTACTTGCGTCAATTAGTAGATCGCATGATGCCAGACGTTCCCGTTTTGTCGTACAGCGAGCTCGAACCACATGTTGAAGTGCAAAGCGTAGGGATGGTGAACATTTCGTGAGGGTAAAACGTTACATTGTCGATTCGATGCCAGAAGCAATGGAAAAAATCAGGACGGACTTAGGAATGGATGCAGTGATTCTGAATTCTAAGCCGATCAAAACAGGTGGATTGTTCGGTATGTTTGGCAAACAACGAATCGAAGTAATCGCTGCTGTCGATGAAAAGGCATCCGAGCGAGAAAATTCCACAGTAGCAGCTGAACATCGAACCAACAACGTTTTGCCCAAATCGCAGACGGGTACGTACACGGCTGCTCAAGCGTATCGAAGACCGACTGTGACCAAAACATCAGAGAATCAACAAGCTGAATCTACAGGTAGGGAACAGGTCGTAGCCGCGATGACACAAACCGCGGTTGCGACGCTTCCAAAGGAAGAGATCACAGATACGAGAGCTATGCCAAAGCAAGGCGAGCCAACTGAGCAGCATGCTCCTGTCACGACTTCCCAAGAAAGAGCTTTACCCGCAAGCAATCATGACGCGATTGCTACTGAAATGCGAGATATGCGTCAAATGTTTCAAAAGCTGTTGGTGCATGACTTAAGTGAACAACTTCCTCCAGTGGTACAGTCTATTCGTGCACAGTTATTGAAGCAAGAAGTGACTGAAGAGCTGACAGCGGAAATCATTCGCAAAATAATGGAAAAGTCGCAACCGGGTGAAAAGTGGACGGAGGAAGAGGCGTTTACGGTATGCCGAACAATCATCACTTCCATGATCGAGCCGTATACAGCATCTTCGCCAAGGCTGGGTAAGAACGTACGGTATGCTTTCTTTTTCGGTCCGACAGGGGTAGGAAAAACAACGACCATTGCCAAGCTTGCGGCGAACAGCATGTTGAAGGAAAAGCGAAAAATCGGCTTTATCACGGCGGATACGTATCGAATGGCGGCTGTAGAACAACTGAAGACGTATGCAAACATCCTGAATGTCCCGCTGGAGGTTGTCTTTTCTCCGAGAGAAATGGCGGCAGCGATGGAGCGCTTAAGTGATTGTGACCTCATTTTTGTAGATACGGCTGGACGGAATTTTCGCAACGATGAGTACGTTTTAGGCATTCGTGAATTGCTGGAGCATGGAAAAGACAGCGTGAACTACCTAGTACTTAGCTTAAGCTCCAAATTCAATGATATGAAAGCAATCGTCCAAAACTTTGCGGAAGTTCAAGTGAAGCAAGTCATTTTTACAAAAGCGGATGAAACGAACAGCTTTGGCACGATGTTGAATGTTTGTCAGGAGATGAATCTACAGCTCTCCTATGTAACGACAGGTCAAAATGTACCAGATGATATCGTTGTAGCTACACCCGAGCTGGTTTCAACGATGATTATGGGAGAGTAAACAGATGCGTGACCAAGCAGAGCAACTCCGTGAGAGGATGCTACAAAACAAGAAGACACGGCCGACTAGACTGGTGACAGTGACGAGTGGAAAAGGTGGTGTCGGCAAGTCCAATTTCAGCCTGAATTTTGGACTTGGTTTGATTGAGAAGGGTCATAAGGCGGTTTTGTTTGACTTGGACCTGGGTCTGGCAAATCTGGATGTATTAATGGGAATTACCCCAAAAAAGCATCTGTTTCATTTGTTAGAGCCAGATACGACTGTTTGGGACATTATTGAGCACGGGCCTGGAGGCTTAGAATTCATCGCGGGTGGTTCTGGCTTTACGCAGATCATGCAGTTAGATGATGAGAAGCTTGATCGCTTATTCTCACATCTGGACCCATTGCAGGGCTATGCTGACACTATCATTTTTGATACGGGAGCAGGTTTTTCCAAAGAATCCATGAGATTTATGCTCTCCTCAGACGAGGTCATCCTTGTTACCACTCCCGAACCACCAGCGATAACGGATGCATATGCAGTCATCAAGATGCTTCACTCACGCAACCCCGCAGTTTCCATTCGATTGGTGATAAACAGGGCGTCGTCGGAGAGAGAAGGGAAAATGACGGCAGACAAGCTTGCGATGGTTTCCAAACGTTTTTTGAATATGGATATTCAGTCGCTTGGATATGTTTCGGATGATCCTTATGTTTCTAAAGCTGTTAAATTGCAGCGTCCTTTTCTACTTACATATCCACAATCGCAAGCTGCGAGAAGCATACGAAATCTGGTAGAGCGGTACTTGGATCGTCCGGTTACTACAGACGATTCTATCAGCGGTCTCAAAGGTTTTCTTGCGAGGTTGAGGCACTTCATACGATGAGACACAAAAGTAGGAAGGGAGCGACATTCGAATGAGCAAAATCCGCGTTCTCGTCACGGACGATTCTGCATTCATGCGTAAAGTGATTTCGGACATTTTATCTACGGATCCTGAAATTGAAGTGATTGATCGAGCCAAGAATGGACTCGAATGCATTGAAAAATGTAAAGAACTGGCGCCGGATGTCCTCACACTTGACATTGAAATGCCAGTCATGAACGGTTTGGACGCTCTGGAAAAGCTGATGAATGAGTGCCCGGTTCCGATCGTCATGTTGAGCAGTCTGACGAAAGAAGGGGCCGAAGCTACGATTCATGCGTTGGAATTAGGTGCGTTTGACTTTGTAACGAAGCCTTCTGGTCCAATTTCTCTCGACATCCATAAAGTGGGCGATCGTCTTATCGAGCGCGTGAAGGCTGCGGCAGCATCGAAAGTACGTTTGAAAAAGCAGATGCCTCGCTTAGCCAAACCGGTATCTTCCGAATCAAAACCTGCACCTGTTACGCCGGCATCTCCAGTATTAAGTACGAAAATACCGAGCCCGCCTGCTGTGATGCGGTCACAAGTGGGTGGAAAGGCAAGACTGGTGGTTCTAGGTACTTCCACAGGTGGTCCTAAAGCATTGCAAAGTGTACTAACTGCAATTCCGGCGAATTTTCCGGCACCAATTGCCATCGTTCAGCATATGCCAGCAGGTTTCACAAAATCGTTAGCAAATCGACTAGACTCGCTATGCCAAATTCGAGTAACTGAAGTTGTCGATGGCGAGTATTTAGAAAATGGGACAGCGTACATCGCTCCAGGAGGCTTCCATTTCGAAGTTCGTCAAGTGAATGGGAGACTACAGGCCAATTTGCATCAAGAAGAGCCACGAGGCGGACACAGACCATCTGTCGATATCCTGTTTGAATCAGTCAGTCAATTGACAAATGTAGACAAATGGGCAATCATCATGACAGGCATGGGAAATGATGGGACTAAAGGGCTAAAGCGCATGAAGGAGCTTGGCCGTGTCACAAGTATTGTCGAAGATGAATCGAGTTGTGTCGTATACGGAATGCCGCGAGCAGCGATTCAAGCAGGCTTGGCAGACAACGTAGCCCCATTAGAAATGATTCCAGAGCTGTTGTGCAAGCTCTTGCACTGATTTTTGGGAGGTGGATCACCTATGGATATGAATCAGTATTTGGACATGTTTATTGAGGAGTCAAAGGAGCACCTACAGGCAATTAACGCGAACTTGTTACTTTTAGAAAGTGATCCGGGTAATATTGGCCACGTCAAAGAGATTTTTCGCTCCGCGCATACATTGAAGGGTATGTCGGCAACCATGGGCTTTGAAGACATGGCGAGTTTGACTCACGAAGCGGAAAATGTACTGGACCTGATTCGCAATCAGAAGTTAACGATCACGAGTGATATCATGGACGCTATTTTTCAGAGCGTAGATTTAATTGAAGGCATGGTCATCGATATCACAGAAGGTGGAGACGGTTCAGCGGATGTATCCTCAATTGTAAAGAAGCTGCGGGCGATTGTAGCTGGAGACTTTTCAGCTGAGCAGGAAGTAGCAGCTGCTACGATGGTAGTGGAAGCACCGGAAGAGGATAGTACACCAGCTGAAGATCATGAGCTGGATGATTATGCAATAATGGTTTTGAAGCAGTCGCAAGAGCTCGGCAACAACGTTTTGTGGATCAAAGTAACATTAAATGAAAACTGCTTGCTCAAGGCTGCTCGCTCTTACATGGTATTCGATCAATTGGAGTCTATGGGAGAAGTGATCAAAACGAAGCCAGCAGTTGAAGATATCGAGAATGAGCGATTTGAACAGTCGTTTGAAATCGCCTATGTGACGGAGCAATCGATTGAAAAAGTACGTACCACGATTCTTAACATTTCGGAAATCCAAGATGTGACAATCGAAACGATTCAAATGAAGAGTGAAGCTCCCCCTGCTCCCGTAGTGAAACAAACCCCTGCCCCAACCGAAAAAACAACAGTACATGCTCCTCAAGCATCTGTTAAGAAGGCGACGGCTGGTGGAAAAACTATTCGTGTGGATATAGAACGCTTGGATATCTTGATGAATCTGTTTAGTGAATTAGTCATTGATCGCGGTCGTCTGGAGCAGTTGGCACGCGAGATCGGAAAGAATGAACTGCAGGAAACCGTGGAGCACATGAGCCGGATTAGTGGCGATTTGCAAAACATCATTCTGACCATGCGCATGGTACCGGTAGAGCAAGTATTCAATCGTTTCCCACGTATGATTCGTGATCTGCAAAAAGATCTGAATAAAAAAGTGAATCTGGAGATTATCGGTGCGGAGACAGAATTGGACCGTACCGTCATCGACGAAATCGGGGACCCACTCAATCACTTGCTACGTAATTCGCTTGACCACGGAATTGAGTCTCCAGCAGATCGGAAAAAGGCGGGTAAGCCAGAAGAAGGAAAAATCGAGCTGCGCGCTTTCCACAGTGGGAACCATGTATTTATTGAAGTAAAAGATGACGGTGCTGGAATCAATAAAGATAAAGTTCTCAAAAAAGCGCTTGAGAGAGGAATTGTCAATCCTACTACTGCAGATAGCATGAGTGACAAGCAAATCCACGAATTGCTTTTTGCAGCAGGCTTTAGTACAGCGGAAGTTGTTTCTGATATTTCCGGTCGTGGTGTTGGACTGGATGTCGTGAAGTCCAAAATTGAATCGTTGGGCGGTAGTGTCGGCGTAGATTCCGTGCGCGGTCAGGGCACGACTTTCCTCATTCAATTGCCACTTACGCTCTCTATCATTTCCGCGATGTTGGTACAAGTGAAAGATGAGAAGTACGCTGTCCCGCTCAGCTCCATCATTGAGACGGCTGTATTTAAAAAAGATCAAATCATGATGGCTCACCGCCAAAAAGTGATCGACTTCCGGGGACGTGTAGTTCCGCTCGTTTCGCTGCAGGACATTTTCCAAGTGCCTGATAATGGGGAAACGACGGAAGATGAAGTGGCAGTCGTCATCGTACGTAAAGGTGAGAAAATGGCAGGCCTTGTCGTCGATTCATTTATCGGTCAACAAGAGATTGTTCTTAAATCTCTCGGCAAATATCTGGTTAATGTATTTGCCATTTCAGGTGCAACGATTCTGGGAGACGGTCAGGTCGCGCTCATCATAGATTGTAACTCGCTGATTAAGTAGAAGGAGGGGCAGCCACATGCTCGATCAAAAAGAAGTCATTAGCGAAGTCAAAGTGATTGTCTTTCGATTGAAGGACGAAGAGTATGGCGTAGAGGTTCATCAGGTCAAATCTATTGAAAAGCTGGAGCACATTACAAGAGTTCCTCGAACGCCTAGTTTCGTCAAAGGGGTTATTAATCTGCGCGGTGTTGTGACACCGATTATTGACCTGCGCAATCGTTTTAGTCTCGAAGAAAGCGTCTATTCCGAAACCACTCGAATCATTATCGTGGCCGTAGGTGAATTGGAAGTGGGTCTTATTGTAGACGCTGCAAACGATGTTATCGATATACCAGTTGATGCGATTGAACCGCCTCCAGAGGTTGTTGGTGGTGTGGAAGCTGCTTATTTGCGAGGCGTCGCTAAGCTGGATAAACGACTGTTAATCCTCTTAAACCTCGATAAAGTATTGAGTACTGAGGAAATCAAACAGTTGGACGCAATTGAGGGGTAAGTAAAATGGGCGATTTTACGAAGTTTGGGGATTTCCAATTTGACGTTTTACGGGAAATCGGGAACATCGGTGCTGGTCACGCTGCCACGGCTCTCTCCAAGCTCATACAAAAAGAAATCGATATGAAAGTTCCACAAGTCAAGATTATCTCCTTCGACGAAGTGGCTGATTTTGTAGGAGGAGCGGAAACTGTAGTAGTGACCGTCTTCCTCCGGGTTGAAGGCGATTGTCCAGGTAACATGTTTTTTATCCTTGATTTGGAGTCTGCCAAGCACCTGCTCGAACAAATTACAGGAATTAATAAAGATGTGTACGAGTGGGAAGAGTTGGAGATCTCGGCGCTGCATGAGATTGGCAACATCTTAACAGGTTCTTATTTATCATCGTTAGCTGATTTTACACGCTTAAATTTACAGCCGTCCGTACCTGCACTCGCTGTGGATATGGCTGGAGCTATTCTAAGTTACGGATTAATAGCGTTGGGTCAAGCGGGTGACTTTGCCCTCACGATTGACACCGCTTTTTTCGAAGGCAATGATCAAGTAAAAGGGAACTTTTTCTTAATTCCTGATCCTGAATCGCTCCCAATACTATTTCGTTCATTAGGGGTTCCGTTCGATGGAGATTATTAAGATAGGGATGGCTGATCTCGGTGTGGCAAAGCCGCCGAGCAAGCTACGTACTACCGGTTTAGGTTCTTGCGTAGGGGTAGTGCTCTACGATCATATCCATAAAATTGCAGGTATGGCACATGTTATGCTCCCTGAATCGTCTTTGGCTAAAGGCGGGGAGTTAACGATAGGCAAGTATGCGGATACAGCAATCCCTCATCTGATTCAGTTGATGGTGAAGGCTGGTGCGGAGACCAGACACACAGTTGCGAAATTGGCTGGTGGTGCACAAATGTTCGCATTTTTAGGGAATAATGACACCATGCGGATTGGGCCTCGGAATGTAGAGGCGTGCAAACTTGCATTGAAGGATGCTCATATAAAGATCGTGGCAGAAGATACAGGGGGAAACTGCGGTCGGACAATAGAGTTAGATGCCACAAACGGCATTCTTCAAATCAGGACCGTAAATCAAGGTGTGAAGGAAGTATAACAAATGTTAGGAACCATTTGGATTAATTTTGGATTAGGGATGCTCGCATTTCTTGTAACGCTGGGTACGGCTGTGGCTAGTAATGTCTGGCTCGTATCTCTGGAGAGGGCAGGTATTGCATTTGTCCTATTCTTCCTCGCTGCATTTCCAATTCGTTGGCTGATTTCAACATTTATACAGCAATCTACTCCACCAATGGTTACGGACGCGCTAGAGGGGACAAGCTCTCCTCTAGCTGAAGGTGGAGTCGTACTGGAAATTGGACAACAACTCGAACAGGAAGATCAAGAATTTGCACCACTCTCAATCAACAAGATGGATAGGATTCATCCAACTGAGGATCCAGCCACCGTTGCAGAGGTCGTTAGGCGCTTATCAGATGAGTAAAGGTTGGTGACTATTCGTGGCACGGCTAACCAGTCAAGAGAAAGCAAAAGAGTTCGATAAATGGGTCATGTGGAAACAAGAGGGGAGTCGCGAGGCGGAGGTTGACTTGATCACACGTTTTTTGCCACTAGTAGATAAGGTGGCAAATCGGTTGGCAATTAACCTGCCAGCCAATGTGGACAAGGATGACTTGATTAGTTATGGTCGTTTTGGCCTATTGGACGCTTTGGCTAAATTCGATCATACACGGGGTCTCCAGTTTGAGACGTATGCCATGTGGCGGATTCGTGGTGCGATGATCGATGGACTACGCGAGAACGACTGGATCCCTCGTACTGTTCGAGACAAGGCCAAAAAAATCGAAGAAGCGTACACCACCTTGGAACAGCAAATGCTGCGAATGCCAACCGATCAAGAAATATCTGATTATCTGGGAATAAGCAAAAAGGAGCTTCAACAGGTTTTCTTGGAAACCTCTCTTGCTAGCATGGTTTCTATTGATGAGGCAGTAGGGGATGAAGACGAACAAAAAACAGCAAGACATTCGTATATCATCGACGAGCTCACACCACGGCCTGATAACGTGGCGGAAGTATCCAGCTTAAAAGAGGTTCTTGTAACGGTCATTGACAAATTGCCTGAAAAGGAACGTTTGGTTGTCTCCTTGTTTTATTTTGAAGAAATGACCTTATCGGAAATTGCAGAAATCATGAGCTTGTCACCTTCAAGAATATCCCAGTTGCATTCAAAAGCTCTTTTCCGACTTCGTTCTGCATTGTCTAGATGGAAATCGCAATTGATGTAAAAAGAAATTACCCAAGCTTGAGAGGGGTAGAATGATGGAAGGGATCGGGAAATATAAAATAGAAGCGAAAATTTCAGCTGACAAATTGGAGGCTGAGGTACTTCTACGTGTGGACGAACATGATGTCGACGAAATTGTCGTCTTGGAAACAGATGTATATAAAGCATTACAAGCAAGCAATGTTAAGTATGGAATTCTCGATGATGTAATTCAGAACTTGTGTACCTTACCAGCAAAGTATGCAAACGCGAGAGTAAAAGTTGCTCAGGGGATTGCTCCTGTGGCTGGCACCGATGGGACTATCGAGTACTCTTATTTGGCGACTATTAATGAAGGCGAAGGTCCAAAAGAGCTAGAGGATGGCCGGGTTGATTTTTATAATGTGACGACGATTCCCAATGTGGCAAAAGGACAACTATTGGCACGTAAAATATCAGCAACCCAGGGACAACCAGGCACAGCAGTTACCGGAGAGCCCATCGCTCCCAAAGCAGGCAAGGAAATTAACATAAAGCCTGGGAAAAATGTTGTTCTCAACCAAGAGCGAACGATGCTGTACGCCGCTATTGACGGACAAGTCTCCTTTACGGAACAGGCAAAAATGAATGTCTTTCCCGTATTTGAAGTAAACGGCGATGTTGATTTTGGTGTTGGCAATATTGATTTTGTGGGAACGGTGGTCATTCGCGGGAACGTATTGAATGGCTTTCGCGTAAAGTCATCTGGAGATATCCGCGTACTTGGCAGTGTAGAAGGGGCCGAGTTGTATGCGGAAGGCTCCATTGAAATCAAAAGCGGGATTGTTGCTCAGGACAAAGGTAGAATTGTCGCAGGGAAAGATATCCGAACATCCTTTATCCAAAACGCCAATGTAACGGCAGGCAATCAAGTGATTGTTTCACAAAGCATTATGTTCTCAACCGTACGGGCCGGAAAGCAAATCATTTGCAAAGGTTCAAAAGGTTTCATTATTGGCGGCGTGCTGCAAGCTGGGGAAAAGATTGTGGCGCGAGTATTTGGGAACAGCAGCGCTACTCCGACGATACTCGAAGTGGGAGTAAAACCAGAATTAAGACAAGAGCTGGCAAATATTCATAAGGAATTACAAAATGTGTATGAAAATTTACGCAAAACTGACCAAGGATTAGGGGTTATTAACCAGATCCTCCAAGCCAGCAAAGAACTTCCAGCAGACAAACGTCTCATGCAAGTAAAGCTAACCAATACTCGTTTGGTTCTGGAAAAAGAAAGCAAGGAACTGGAAGCACGCAGAAATGATATTGAGCTTGAGTTGAAAGGGGAAGGCCCCGCAGCCATTGAGGCATATCATGTCATGTATCCAGGAATTAAAATGACGATTGGAAAGTTGATGCACTTTATCAAGCACGAGTATGCCAGAACGCGTTTTTTTGTGATGGATGGTGAAATTAGTACAGCAACTCTTATCTGATCCATGAAGCAAGCGTACTTAGTGTGAAAAAGGGAGTTGTGGCCATATGAGTTTGAAAGCGGTTGAATTGCAGGTGGCAATACCACGCACGTTAGAAGTCAGCCGAATTCAGGAGCATCAGCAACAACGAACCATGCATGAACAACAATCAATGATTGATCAGCGAAGAGACCTGGATGAACATATGCGCCAGCGCCCGAGCGATCTTGAGCAATCACAAAAGAACCAGATACGCGAACGAGAAAAAAAACAGGGACAGCAAGAGCATCAGGACAAAAAAGAATCCACTGGGAGCCAATTGTCCGAATCGAGCGAAGGTGTATCTACCAATGCTGACCTCATGAGAGATCCATTGCGTGGACGGATTATAGATATTTCTTTATAAATGAAGTCAAGCCAGAAATAAAGGTGGACAACATGGACGTAGTGTATCCCATCCTGATTGGAGCAGGAATGATCAGCATGCTTCTTGCTTTTGTTATTAATAAGAAGCACCCTGTTGACTCCTTTTCCTCATTACCGACACAACGCACGACGGACAAGGACGAGCTCGAAAAAAGCGTGCAGCGTCTTCAAAAACAGGTAAAGCAAGAAACCAATCTTCTTGCGGCAGAATGGCAGGAAATGAGAGCGGATCTTCTCGAGGATATCGCTGGTTTGCGCACACGCTTAGACAATATGGAAGAACAATGGCTAAAGAGTGCGAGTCACAAACCAGAAGCTCCAAAGGATACGAATAGGATAGAACCAGCGCCTCAAGTTGAAGAGGTGGATATGCTGGCCTTGCGAGAACGTTATCGCCGTGCCTTTGAACTAAGTAAAGAAGGTTTGTCTCGAGATGAGATCGCAAAACGACTCGGTGCCGGCAGAGGGGAAATCGATTTGATCTTTTCCTTGGCTGACAGGCATGAGCGAGGTCTTGCCGATGCGTAAACAAGAGCTATTATTTGGATTTGGAGCAGGACTAATTGTGGCTACCTCCATTATCGGACTGATAGCGCCTAAGCAGACTGCGCAAGTCCCAGCCATGTCTGTAGATCAAATGAAGGTAGCTGCACAAGAGCTGAAAATGGTCGTATTAACGGCAGAAGAATACAAACAGTGGCAGGAAGAAAAGAAAGTAAACGTACAGCCAGCTCCTGGAGTGCCTAAGGAGCCCGTTACGCCAAAGGTAGGTCAAACAGCGACGCCCGTGACAAAGCAACCACAAACGCCAACTGTACAGCCAACGACTCCTGGAGGTTCATCGGAACAAAAGGTGAATCCGCCAACAAATCCAGTGGGTAAGGACGGCCAGGCTATTTCAACCGTACCGAATACGCAGACACCAACGTCACCCAATACGGTGGCACCTAAAGCTCCGACAGTGGAAGCACCTGTAGCAGATAAAAAGGTTTCTTTCACCGTTCCTTACAAAGCAACTGCAGAGGATGTAGCGCAGATTCTCGTAAAGGAAGGAATCCTTCCTGCCGAAAATCAATTTGTGTCCCAGCTACGAGCGAGCGACAAGCTAAATCGTATTCGTGTTGGTACCTATGAGGTGTCGACCGCCGCTAAGGAAGCGGATATCGTCAAGTTGATAACAACGCCGCCTAAAAAATAGGCGGTTTTTTCAATGTAACCAAATGTGTCCATTTGTCGTCAGCCAAGAAGGGGCAAAACTTTTTTTACGAAATAAATGGAATTCGTTTGTTGCAATTGAAACTCTCATATGATATATTCATTTACGGTGTTGAAATCGCACGTCCACCAATTCCAGCAACGGTGCTGCCAATGGCAGAATTGCTTGGAACATGCGGTGAGGCGGAGGTACGCATCACAAAAACCATCTTTGAAGGAGGTGTGAAATATGGCAGTAATTTCGATGAAACAATTGCTCGAGGCTGGTGTACACTTCGGTCACCAAACTCGTCGTTGGAACCCGAAAATGGCTCGCTATATCTTCACCGAACGTAACGGAATCTACATTATCGACCTGCAAAAAACCGTTAAAAAAGTAGAGGAAGCGTACAACTTCGTACGTGAACTCGCTCAAGACGGCGGAAAAATTCTCTTCGTTGGTACGAAGAAACAAGCACAAGAATCCGTTAAAGAAGAAGCAGAACGCACAGGTCACTACTTCATCAACCAACGTTGGTTGGGTGGTACTCTGACAAACTTCACAACCATCAAAAAACGTACTGCTCGCTTGGCTGAGCTGAAGCGTATGGAAAACGATGGTACTTTTGCAGTATTGCCTAAGAAAGAAGTTATCGTTCTGCGCAAAGAAATGGATCGTCTGGAAAAATTCTTGGGCGGTATCGCTCACATGGATAAACTGCCTGACGCTCTGTTTGTCATCGATCCTCGTAAAGAGCGCATCGCTGTAGCAGAAGCTCGTAAATTGGGTATCCCAATCGTAGCGATCGTAGATACTAACTGCGATCCAGATGAAATCGATTATGTGATCCCAGGTAACGATGACGCAATTCGCGCTGTGAAATTGCTCACTGCTAAAATGGCAGACGCTCTCCTGGAAGGAAACCAAGGTACAGAGCAACAAGCAACAACAACTGCGTAAGCATGTGTGTTAAAGGGTGGACTGAGGGTGTCAGAACCCCCGTCCATCCTTTTTTGCTGAATAGCGTCGCCGAGGTTAACAGGTGACTTGCTTTTCGATTATAATAGGATCGTAACTTTTCGAGGAGGTTTCACTCAATGGCAATTAGTGCACAAGCGGTTAAAGAACTGCGCGAGCGTACAGGCGCAGGTATGATGGATTGCAAACGCGCGCTGGAAGAAACAGCAGGCGACATGGAAAAAGCAATTGACTTGCTCCGTGAGCGCGGTGTAGCGAAAGCAGCGAAAAAATCCGGACGTATTGCAGCTGAAGGTTTGACTGCGACAGCGGTAGCTGGAAACGTAGCAGCAGTTGTAGAAGTAAACTGCGAAACTGACTTCGTTGGTAAAAACCCTGAGTTCCAAACACTTGTGAAAGACATCGCTGAGCACGTTGTATCCCAACGTCCTGCATCTGTTGAAGAAGCTCTGGAGCAACCTTTCAAAGGTGCTGGCGAGACTTTGGGTCATGTAATCAACGAGAAAATCGCGACTATCGGAGAAAACATCTCCTTCCGTCGTTTTGCACTCTCCGAGAAAACAGACAACGGCGTTTTCGGTGCTTACCTGCACATGGGTGGCCGCATCGGCGTTCTGGTTACTTTGGAAGGTACACAAGACGAAACACTGGCTCGCGACCTGGGCATGCACGCAGCAGCGTCTAACCCTCGTTTTGCTAACCGTGATGAAGTTTCCGCTGATGAGATCGAGCGTGAGCGTGAAGTTCTGAAAAACCAAGCACTGGCTGAAGGCAAACCTGCTAACATCGTTGAGAAAATGGTAGAAGGCCGCCTCTCCAAATTCTTCGAAGAATACGTACTGGTTGAACAACCATTCGTAAAAGATACTGACAAGAAAGTAGCTGTACTTCTGAAAGAAGCAGGTGCTACCTTGAAAGAATTCGCTCGCTTCCAAGTTGGCGAAGGTATCGAGAAGAAACAAGAAGACTTCGCAGCTGAAGTAATGGCTCAAGTTAATAAGCAATAATAAAGGTTATAGGGAACACCTTCGTGTTCCCTATTTTCAAAGCGAGAGTTTCACTTTGTGTGAAACTTTCTGCATGTAAATAGCAAGTGTGTACCTGTTCCCGATGAGAAGGAATGAAGACTGGGCACAGAGAATGATTCATGAATGGAGGCCGTTTCACATGCCACTTCCTGCCTATAAACGGGTTGTGTTAAAGTTGAGTGGGGAAGCTTTGGCGGGGGACTTAGGGTATGGAATTGACCCAAAGGTAATCTTCTCCGTCGCTAACCAGATCAAGGAAATCGTAGAATTGGGTGTACAAGTCGCAGTAGTCGTCGGAGGAGGTAACATCTGGCGCGGACTTTCCGGCAGCTCAAAAGGAATGGATCGGGCAACAGCCGATTACATGGGGATGCTGGCCACAATTATGAACTCACTCGCCTTGCAGGATGGGTTAGAAAAAGTGAACGTCCCGACTCGTGTTCAAACCTCGATTGAGATGAGACAGGTAGCAGAACCATACATACGCCGTCGTGCCATTCGTCATTTGGAAAAAATGCGTGTGGTCATCTTCGCTGCCGGTACTGGTAACCCTTACTTTTCAACGGATACGACTGCTGCTCTGCGTGCAGCTGAGATCGAAGCTGAAGTGATCCTGATGGCGAAAAACAAGGTAGACGGTGTATACTCTGCAGACCCAAGCCTTGACCCGAACGCTAAGAAGTACGACCAGCTGACATTCCTGGAAGTGCTGAATAAAGGTTTAGGTGTCATGGATTCAACAGCGTCCAGCTTGTGCATGGATAACAGTATCCCGTTGATCGTCTTTAACATTTCTGAAGAAGGTAATATTCGTCGGGCAGTAATGGGCGACAAAATCGGTACTCTAGTGAAAGGGGAATAATTATGCCACAAACTGTGCTAAATGACATGGAAGATCGCATGAATAAAGCGATCAATGCTTTGAAAAGAGATCTGTCCAGCCTGCGTGCAGGTCGTGCGAACCCAGCGATGCTGGATCGTGTTACAGTAGACTACTACGGCACTCCAACGCCGATTAGCCAATTGGCAAACATCAGTGTACCAGAACCACGTATGCTGACAATCCAGCCTTGGGATAAAACGGCGCTTAAAGAAATTGACCGTGCGCTGCAACAATCGGATTTGGGAATTTCTCCATCCAACGATGGTGTGATTATCCGCCTAATCATTCCTCCCCTCACAGAAGAGCGTCGTAAAGAGCTCGTGAAACTGGCAGGAAAAGGTGGAGAAGAAGCAAAGGTAGCGATTCGTAACATCCGTCGTGATGCAAACGATGAAATCAAAAAGCTGGAAAAAGCTGCTACCATTTCTGAGGACGATTCCCGTCGTCATCAAGAAACCATTCAAAAAACGACGGATAAATTCATCGCCGAAGTTGACAAGATCGTTAAGGACAAAGAGAAAGACATTTTGGAAGTATAGGTAATGGTAATCCCCCTCGTTTGAGGGGGATGTACGTCTATATCTCTCATTACGGGGGAACACTTTATGTTAGAACATCTGGCGCGCAAATGGGGCCGCAAAGAAAAGCAATCGGAGCCAGCCGAGTTGGATCGTTCCGGTAAGATTCCGGAACATGTGGCGATTATTATGGATGGTAACGGTCGTTGGGCCAATAAGCGCAGTTTACCCCGGGTTGCCGGGCACCGTGCAGGAATGAAAGCAGTAAAAGAGGTCGTCAAGGCTGCTGACGAGATTGGCGTGCGTTATATGACGATGTACGCATTCTCTACCGAAAACTGGAAGCGTCCACGCGATGAAGTGGATTTTCTCATGAAACTTCCGCAGGAATTTTTGTCGACAGAATTGGATGAATTAATTGAACGAGGTGTCCGCATACGCATGCTAGGCAGTAAAAACGAGCTGCCTTCTCATACGTTGAAAGCGCTACTGGAAGCAGAAGAGAGAACGAAGGACAATAGCGGTTTGCAATTGAATTTTGCCCTGAATTACGGCGGGCGAGATGAACTTGCAAAAGCATTTTCAGTGATGGCAGCACAAGTAAAAGCAGGCGAGCTTCAACCAGAACAACTGACTGAGGAATTGATATCGAGCTACCTGTACACAAGCGAAATTCCCGATCCAGACCTCTTGATTCGTACAAGTGGAGAGATTCGCTTGAGTAACTTTATGCTGTGGCAATTAGCATATACAGAATTATGGTTTACGGACGTGCTATGGCCTGATTTTACCCGTGAACATTTTTATCAAGCAATCGTGGAATACCAAGGCCGAGCTCGTCGCTACGGGGCGGTATAGCCGAGAGGTGGAATCAGTTGAAGCAACGTATAATTACAGGCCTGATTGGTGGGGCTGCATTTCTATTATTGATGTATGCTGGTGGAGTTTGGTACTCACTATTGGTGTTTTTACTGGCTGTCATTGGCTATTTTGAATTTATGAGAATGGCTGGCATTCAGTCATTTTATTTGGCAGGATTGCTCGGATATGTATTGATGTTAAGCATTTTGTGGCCGTCTCTATTATTTTCGGATTGGCTCAGTATCAGCATGCCGGATCTGATGCTGCCCGTCATCCTGCTGTTGTTGATTTACTCCGTTTTACGGAAAAATCAGTTTCACATTGAACACGTCGCCCTTACGTTGGTGGGGGCGTTATACATAGGCTACGGTTTTACTTATATGGCCGCTACCCGAAACCTACCTGAGGGATTCATGCTTACGGTCATGGTCATTATGGGAATCTGGTCGACTGATTCGGGTGCCTATTTTGTCGGAAAAGCAATAGGTAAACGTAAACTGTGGCCAGAAATAAGTCCAAACAAGACGGTGGAAGGGGCCTTAGGCGGTCTCGTCGCTTCTGTCTTGATTATTCTTTCCATCAATGTAAGCTTTGGACATTTTGCGATTGATCAGGCTTTGACCATCGCACTTGTTGCGGGGATCGTCGGGCAATTAGGTGATTTGGTTGAGTCGGCTTTCAAGAGACATTTCCATGTAAAAGATTCGGGGCAGCTGATCCCAGGTCATGGGGGCGTTTTGGATCGCTTTGATAGTTTTTTGCTCGTCTTTCCGGTTCTACATCTATTAGGTATTGTCTAAAACCTTTTGCATATAGAAAGAGATATAGAGGGTGAAATCCGTGAAAAAAATAGCGCTCTTAGGTTCAACGGGGTCAGTTGGAACGAGCACACTTGAAGTCGTAGGCCAGCATCCTGAGGATTATTCGGTGGTGGCTATGGCTGCTGGAACAAACATCGATCTATTGACACTCCAGGTGGAAACATTCAAGCCCGAGCTCGTTTCTGTAGGAAATGAGAAGGCTGCCGTTGAACTGCGAGATAGATTGGCGGGCAAGTCTCAACCAGAAATCGTTTACGGGGCGGAAGGATTGGAACTGGTTGCCCGTCATGAAGCTGCCAATTTCGTTATGACCGCTGTTGTCGGCAGTGTAGGGGTCGCACCTACACTGGCGGCGATTGAGGCGGGAAAAACAATTGGACTGGCCAACAAAGAGACACTGGTGAGCGCTGGCCCTGTCGTCATGAAACGAGCGAAAGAAAAAGGCGTATCAATTATTCCAGTAGACAGCGAGCATTCAGCTGTCTACCAATGTCTGCAAGGCGAACGTATGGAAGATGTGGCAAAGATTATTTTGACCGCATCAGGCGGTTCCTTCCGTCACCTCTCACGCGAGGATCTAGAGCAAGTGACGGTAGAGCAGGCATTGGCTCATCCGAATTGGAGCATGGGTGCCAAAATTACCATCGATTCTGCTACCATGATGAACAAAGGTTTTGAAGTAATCGAGGCTCATTGGCTGTTTGATCTACCTTATGAGCAGATTGAATGCGTATTGCATTATGAAAGTATCATACACTCTATGGTAGAATACAAAGACAGAGCGGTCATGGCCCAACTGGGTACACCGGATATGAAGGTTCCGATTCAGTACGCCATGAGCTATCCCATCAGAAAAGAACTGCCTACGGAACCACTTGATTTGGTCAAGATCGCCACGCTTCATTTTGCAGCCATGGATTATGAGCGTTATCCTCTGTTAAAATTAGCGTATGAGTGCGGCATGGCAGGAGGTACGCATACTGCAGTACTGAATGCAGCCAATGAGGTCGCAGTTGATATGTTCTTGAAGGGAGCGATCCGTTTTTTAGACATCGAAAAGGTCGTCCGAAAAACATGCGAAGCTCACCCTGGTGTAGCGAGTCCAGAGCTTGCAGATATTTTTGCAGCGGATGAATGGGCACGCTCTTATGCGCTAGTCTCCATCTAAGGAATATGAGTGTTAGATACTTGACAGAAAGGTGGCTGTTCACTTGCCTTTGCCCAACCTGGATTCCGTTGAATCAATTCTCGCGATTGTCGTTGTATTTGGGGTACTTGTCTTTGTGCACGAACTAGGACACTTCCTTCTGGCCAAGAAGGCAGGAATCTTATGTCGTGAATTTGCACTGGGAATGGGGCCAAAAATTTTTCGCGTGAAGCGGGGAGAAACGGAATACACCTTACGCCTGTTACCCATCGGTGGTCTCGTTCGTATGGCGGGAGAAGACCCGGAGATGGATATGTTAAAACCGCACATGGAAGTTACCGTGGAGCGGGATGCGTTAGGAAAGGTCACACATATTTTGCTCGATGGGCCAAGTTCTGGTTCTGCTCGTGCGATTACTGGTACAGTGGTACAATTTGATTTGGAGCAAAATTTAAATATCGTACTGGAACTGGACGGAGAGCAGAAGACGTTTGCTGTTCATCCACAGGCTCAGCTAGTCAAGGATGGACAAGAAGTACAGATTGCCCCTCTGAACAGACAGTTCAAAGGCAAGACAGTTTCACAACGTTTTTGGGCGATTTTTGCAGGACCTGCAGCCAACTTTTTGCTGGCATTTGTCTTGTTTATCGTGATCGGCTTCTTGTACGGCGTGCCGAATGGCAGCATTCTGGGGAATGTGATCCCGGGTGGACCTGCTGCTCAAGCTGGACTATTGCCAGGTGATAAGGTGATCGCGATTCAAGGTCAGCCCGTATCCTCGTGGAAAGACGTTGTAGAGAAGATTAGCAAAGCGCCGGATCAACAATTAACATTTGAGTACGAGCGCAATGGCCAGCGTATGACTATGCCAGTTAAAGTAGGGAAAGACGAGAACAACGTGGGTAAAATCATGGTAACTAATGCAACCACGTTTGCTCCAGGGGAAGTTCTGAAATCCGGTGCAACCAACACTTACGATTTTACGGTAATGATCCTGAAAAGCTTGGGAATGCTCGTAACCGGGGAATACGGATTGAAGGACTTGAGCGGTCCAGTCGGTATTTTCAAGATGACTGGAGAGGTTGCGCAACAAGGTATGGCGATTCTGTTGAAATGGGCTGCTGTATTGAGCATTAACCTTGGGTTGTTCAATCTGTTGCCACTGCCAGCCTTGGATGGCGGACGTCTCGCATTCTTGGGAGTAGAGGCGCTGCGCGGTCGACCTGTTGACCCGCATAAAGAAGGAATGGTTCATTTCTTGGGCTTTGCTTTTTTGATGTTGCTGATTTTGGTAGTGACTTGGAATGATCTGCAACGATTGTTCTCCTAATCACGTACTAACACGATAGAAAGAAAAACAGACATACGTTAAAGGATGGTGCAAAATGTTCAAGCGCGAGGAGACGAAACCGGTTTTTGTAGGTGGAGTGCAAATCGGGGGCCAAAAAAGCGTAGTCATCCAGTCGATGACGACAGCAGACACACGTGATGTAGAAAAAACTCTGGCCGAAATTCAGAGACTCCACGATGTCGGTTGCCAAATTGTTCGCTTGGCCGTCATCAATGAAGATGCAGCACGTGCCATCAAAAAAATTAAAGAACGCTCCCCATTGCCGCTTGTTGCCGACATTCATTTCGACCACAAGCTGGCATTGATTGCACTGGAGAGCGGGATTGATAAAATTCGGATCAACCCAGGAAACATCGGTTCGAAAGAAAAAACACAACGCGTAGTGGAAGCATGCCGTGAGCGCAATGTTCCGATCCGTATCGGGGTCAACTCCGGTTCTGTCGAGAAAAGACTTTTGGATAAATACGGTTACCCTTCTCCGGAAGCAATCGTAGAAAGCGCGATGGACCACGTGCAAATTTTGGAAGACCTGAACTACGACAACATTGTTATTTCCTTGAAGTCTTCCGATGTTCCAACGATGATTCAAACCTATTCGTTGATGGCACAGAAACGCAACTATCCGCTGCACGTTGGTGTTACAGAAGCAGGTACACAGTTCTCTGGTAGCATTAAATCTTCAGTTGGAATCGGAACGGTATTGTCGATGGGCATCGGTGACACGATTCGCGTATCCCTGACGGCTGATCCTGTTGAAGAAATTAAAGTAGCGAAACAAATCCTTCGCAGCTTGGATATCGTGAACAACGATCCAGTGGTGATTGCATGCCCATCTTGCGGTCGATGCGCAATTGACCTGATCGGCTTGGCAACCAAAGTAGAGGATGCCGTTTCCACGCTGAAAGTACCGTTAAAAGTAGCGGTAATGGGCTGCGCGGTAAATGGCCCTGGTGAAGCTCGTGAAGCAGATGTAGGCGTTGCCGGCGGAAATGGCGAGGGCTTGATTTTCCGTAATGGTGAAATTGTTCGGAAAGTAAAAGAAACCGAGTTGTTTGAAGAACTGATGAAAGAAATTAACGAAATAGTAAACGAGCAAAAACCTACGACTGTAGGATAATGCACGTTGATTGCTGATAAGGCATAAGGAGGACACGCACGTGTTGAAGCAAAGTCAAATGTTGATCCCTACCCTGCGGGAAGTGCCATCCGACGCGGAGATTGCCAGCCACAAGCTGCTGCTTCGCGCTGGTATGGCCCGCCAACTGGCTTCCGGTATTTATACGTACCTGCCACTGGCGCTCCGTTCCCTGCACAAAATCCAAGCGATTGTGCGTGAAGAAATGAACAATGCTGGGGGACAAGAGCTGTTGATGCCAGCGATGCAACCAGCTGAGCTGTGGCATCAAACGGGTCGCTGGGATGTATACGGTCCCGAGCTCGTTCGCCTGCGTGATCGTCATGATCGTCCTTTTGCCTTGGGTCCAACCCACGAAGAAGTCATTACGAGTCTCGTGCGTGATGAGATTAACTCTTACAAGAAACTCCCGATCAACCTTTATCAAATTCAAACCAAGTTCCGTGATGAAGTGCGTCCACGCTTCGGTTTGATTCGTTGCCGCGAGTTTATCATGAAGGATGCTTACTCTTTTGATACGTCCCAAGAAGGCTTGGATCGCAACTTCCAGGCGATGTACGATGCGTACACAAACATCTTTACCCGTGTAGGCTTGAACTTCCGTGCAGTAGAAGCGGATGCAGGTGCAATCGGCGGAAAAGGCACTTACGAATTCATGGCGTTGTGCGACATTGGGGAAGACACGATTGCTTATTCGGAAGAAGGCGATTATGCGGCCAACTTGGAAAAGGCAGAAGTCGTGTACAAGCCATCTGCGAAGCCAGCAACAGAAGCGCCAGCTCGAGAAAAATTGCATACACCTGGCACTAAAACGATCGATCAATTGGTACAAGCACTGCAAATCGAAGCAAAACAAATCATTAAGAGCCTCATTTATCGCGTAGACGACAAACTGGTTATGGTACTGGTGCGCGGTGATCATGAGATCAATGAAGTGAAGCTGAAAAACTTGTATGATGCGACGATCGTTGGACTGGCTTCTGAAGCGGATATCGTTTCTGTAACAGGAGCATCTGCAGGATTTGTTGGACCAGTTGGCATTGATCCTGAAAAAGTGGAAATCATCGCGGACAATTTTGTTCAAGATGTTTATGATGGTGTTGTCGGTGCCAATGAAACAGACTATCATCTGACTCACGTAGTTGCTGGCCGTGATTTCACGGTTTCGAAGTACGCTGACTTGCGCAACATTACTGAAGGTGACGAGTGCCCTCGTACAGGTGGGGTTATCAAGTTTGCACGTGGTGTTGAAGTCGGTCACGTATTCAAGCTGGGTACGAAATACTCTACGGCGATGGGTGCTACGTACTTGGATGAAAACGGACGCAGTCAACCGATGATCATGGGTTGCTACGGAATCGGTGTATCTCGTACAATTGCGGCAGTGATCGAGCAGAACAATGATGAAAATGGTATCATTTGGCCAGTGTCTGTTGCCCCTTTCCATGTGCATGTGATTCCGGTCAATGTTAAAGTAGAAGAGCAACGTCAAGCTAGTGAACAAATTACCGAAGCACTGCGTAAGGCTGGCATCGAAGTATTGTTTGACGATCGTCCTGAGCGCGCTGGTGTGAAGTTTAAAGACGCCGATTTGATTGGATTGCCTCTGCGTATTACGGTTTCCGATAAAGCGGCACAAGAAGGAACAGTGGAAGTGCGTATCCGCAAAAACGGAGAAACACATGATGTAAAGCTGGGTCAATTGGTTGATGAAGTGAAAGGTCTCCTATCTCGTGTTGACCAAACCGGAGCTGCGTTGTTCGCAAACTAGTTGCATGCAGGAATAAGAAGGATTTTGTCGAATTTTTACGGGGTACTCCCCTAGATTAAAGGGGAGTGCCTCTTTTTCTTGTTTGAACGCTCACTTATGGGGAAGGTGGGAAAACCGTGGACCGTTTACAAGAGCAAAAACATCGCTTCTCCCTATTGGTCAAGCAAATGGAAGTTCCTGACGAATGGGTGGAGCGATTTTTTCTAGATGCGCAGATTGAAAAGCTAGAGTTGTATAAGCAAAACAAAGAATGGGTTTTTCACTTTGCGCTCCCGAGAATGATACCTGCGGATGTTTATGCTGCTTTTACCAAGCGATTGACGCATACATTTTCACATCTAGCCAAAGTGGATACTCGATTTCGCTATCACCAAAAGCCTTCTCTTGATCACGTAGTTGAAGAGTATTGGGATGTCTTGCTGGCTGGGCTGGAGCCAACGCTGAACTCCTTGGCAGTTACGATGCGTCAAGCGCGTAAGCAAGTCGACCAACAGGAAGTCAAGGTGTACTTGCCAACGGAGATGTCCGTTGAGGTTGCCAAGCGAAAACGGGCGGATAATGAGCTTTTGGCTGCTTTCCAGAAAGCTACCGATTGTTCGATGCGTTTTTCTTTCCATGGGGAAGAAAGCGATGACGCGTATAAAGCCTTCGAGGAGCAACGTAAAGAAGAAGAACGTGCTCTCGTCGAAGTTGTGATGACGGCTGTCCAACAAGAGAGCAAATCGTCTGATAAAGCTGAGGCTGTCACTACGCTCATGATGGGTTATGAAATCAAAGATGCGCCGATCCCGATTTGCGAGATTCAAGATGAGGAACGCCGTATTGTCATCCAAGGAACCGTGTTTAACGTAGAGGTAAAAGAGCTCCGTAGTGGGCGTCATTTGCTCACGTTCAACATTTCTGACTATACGGATTCTCTCACGGTGAAGATGTTCTCTCGCGATAAAGAAGATGTGAAAATGCTCGAATTGCTAAAAGACGGCATGTGGGTGAAAGTGCGGGGAAGTGTACAGCATGACACATTTGTACGCGATCTCGTTATGAATGCCAATGATTTGAACCAGATTGAGCAGGTTATTCGGAAAGATCAAGCGGAAGAGAAACGCGTCGAGCTCCATTGCCATACGCCGATGAGTGCGCTAGATGCTGTTGCATCTGTAAAATCACTGATCTCGACGGCAGCCAAGTGGGGTCATAAAGCCATTGCTGTTACAGACCATGGTGTCGTACAGGCTTTTCCAGAGGCGTATTCCATCGCCCAAAAAAACAACATCAAATGCATTCTCGGTATGGAAGCGTACGTAGTCGAGGATGGTATCGATATCGTTTACAACTTGCAAGCAGACAATAATATTTCCATTGATGAAAATACGGAGTACGTCGTGTTTGATACGGAGACGACGGGTTTAAACGCGTCCGAGCATACCATCATCGAGATCGCTGCTGTCAAAATGAAAGGCGCAGAAATTGTCGACCAATGGACGGAGCTGATTGACCCGCAATTGCAAATTGGGCCAAAGACAACCGAGATTACGGGGATTACCAACGAAATGCTCCGCGGGCAAGAGACACTAGATGTGGTGCTCCGCAAGTTCAAGGATTTTACTGGTGACGCCATTCTGGTCGCACATAATGCAGAGTTTGACAAAGCGTTTATTAACGCCTGCGCCAAACGGATTGGCATGGAGCCATGGACCAATCCATTTTTAGATACGCTGCCTTTGGCACGCTTGATGTACAAAGGCATGCGCAATTATCGATTGGGATCATTAGCAAAAAAGTTCAACGTCGAGCTCATCAATGCCCACCGTGCGTTGGACGATACCGTAGCCTTGGCTCACGTGTTCCAGCAAATGTTGAAGGACATAAAAGAAGCGGAAATCAAATCGCTTGCAGAGCTGAATGAAAAAAGTAACGAAGAGGCCGACTATAAAAGTGGACGCCCATTCCATGCGACCATTCTCGTGCAAAATAAAGAGGGCCTCAAAAACCTGTACAAGCTCGTAAGTCGCTCCCACGTGGAAACATTCTTCCGTTGGCCACGAATTCAGCGAAGCCAGCTGACCAAATACCGCGAAGGCTTGTTAATTGGTACGGCCTGCAAAGACGGAGAACTCATGCAATCGATTCTCCGTGGTAAGTCACCTGAAGAATTGAAGGAAGTTGCGGCTTTTTACGACTTTATAGAAGTACAGCCGATCGCTCATTACTCACCACTGTTGCGGAATGAAGAAATTCCTTCGCTGGAGACGATGAAAGGCTACCATGAAAAGATCGTCCAAATGGGAAAAGAGCTCGGTAAGCTGGTCGTAGCTACAGGGGATGTGCACTTCCTGAATCCCCAGGATGAGATCTTCCGCGATGTTTTCTTACTGTCAAAAGGGGATCCAACCGCTGGCAACCAGCCGCCGCTGTACTTTCATACAACGGATGAGATGCTGGAGGCGTTCTCCTTTTTGGGAGAAGAGACCGCAAAAGAAATTGTCGTGACAAACACAAATGCCATCGCAGATATGATTGAAGATATCAGTCCGATTCCAGACAAGCTGTACACGCCGATCATTGAAGGGGCAGACGATGAGCTGCGTCAAATGTGTTATGACAAAGCAAGGTCGTTGTATGGTGACCCATTGCCCGAACTGGTCGAGCATCGCTTGGAAAAAGAATTGAACAGTATCATCAAGCACGGTTTCGGTGTGATTTATTTGATTTCGCAGCGTTTGGTAACGAAATCGTTGAATGATGGTTATCTGGTAGGTTCACGTGGATCTGTAGGCTCGTCTTTTGTTGCAACGATGTCTGAGATTACAGAGGTAAACCCATTGCCTCCTCATTATCGCTGCCCAAATTGCAAGCACAGCGAGTTTATTACAGATGGTTCAATCGCCTCTGGCTTTGACTTGGAGGATAAAGCATGTACACAATGTGGAACCATGTATGCCAAGGATGGACAGGACATCCCGTTCGAGACGTTCCTCGGATTTAAAGGAGACAAGGTACCGGATATTGACTTGAACTTCTCTGGTGATTATCAGCCGCGTGCACACAAGTACACACAAGAGCTGTTCGGAGCCGACTACGTATATCGTGCAGGAACGATTGGTACGGTTGCGGAAAAAACAGCGTATGGCTATGTGCGCAAGTATGCCGATGAACGAGGCATGACGTTGCGCAATGCGGAGATATCCCGAATTGTCAACGGCTGCACAGGTGTAAAAAGGACGACAGGGCAGCATCCGGGCGGTATTATCGTAGTTCCTGACTACATGGAAATCGAGGACTTTTGTCCGATTCAGTTCCCGGCTGATGATAATGAGTCTGAATGGCGCACAACCCATTTTGATTTCCACTCCATCCATGATAACTTGCTAAAACTCGATATTCTGGGACACGACGATCCAACCGTCATTCGTATGCTGCAAGACTTGACGGGAATGGACCCGAAGACGATTCCACTGGATGATAAAAAGACAATGTCCATCTTCAGTTCGACGGAAGCCTTGGGGGTTTCACCGGAGCAAATCGGTACGAACATGGGAACATTGGGAATTCCAGAGTTCGGAACCAAATTCGTACGACAGATGCTAGAGGACACCAAACCGACTACGTTTGCCGAGCTCGTCCAGATTTCTGGACTCTCTCACGGTACGGACGTTTGGTTGAACAACGCGCAGGACTTGATCCGCAATGGTACTTGCAAGCTGCCTGACGTAATTGGTTGTCGTGACGATATCATGGTGTATTTGATCTATAAAGGGCTAGAGCCATCTCGTGCCTTTAAGATCATGGAGTCCGTGCGTAAAGGTAAAGGGGTTCCTGAGGACGATCAGGAAGAAATGCGCAATAACAATGTGCCGGAATGGTATATACAGTCGTGCCAGCGGATCAAGTACATGTTCCCGAAGGCGCATGCGACTGCCTACGTCATGATGGCTGTACGGATCGCTTATTTCAAGGTCCATCGACCACTGGAGTTTTACGCGACATACTTCACTGTTCGCGCAGATGACTTTGACATTCCGCTGATGGTCAAAGGCTCAGCGGCAATCAAGCAAAAGATTGAAGAGATCGAGGGCAAGGGACATGATGCACAGCCAAAAGAAAAGGCATTGCTGACTGTTTTGGAGATGGCGTTGGAAATGATAGAGCGGGGCTTCCGCTTTGCCAATGTTGATTTGTACAAATCGGACGCTACTCGCTTCTTGATCGAAGGTGACTCCCTCATCGCTCCATTCAACGCCCTGCCTGGTTTAGGGACGAACGCAGCGATCAGCATCGTGCAAGCGAGAGAGCAAGGGGAGTTTTTGTCCAAGGAGGACCTCCTATCCCGATCCCGCATCTCCAAGACTATTTTGGAGTTCTTGGACGAGCAAGGTGCGTTGCAAGGATTGCCAGAATCCAACCAGCTATCCTTGTTCTAAGGCGTGCAGTCAAGGCTCACAGTCATCCAAAGGTTGTCAGCGAAGGGCTGTTATGCTATAATTTTTTTGGAAATACTGGTTTTATACGCATGGCTGATCGAGAGTGGGGAAACCCACTCTTTCTTTCTGGCTACACCTCATGGTTCAAATGAGAAGGAGGTACTTGCTTGAGCAAGGTAACAGGCATCGTCACTGAACTCATCACGCCCATTGTTGAAGAAGTGGGCCTGGAGCTAGTTGACATCGAGTACAAAAAGGAAGGCAGCAACTGGTTTCTGCGCGTGTTTATCGACAATGAAACTGGCAACATCGACATTGATGACTGCCGCCTTGTCAGCGAGAAGCTGAGCGAAAAACTAGACGAAGTTGATCCCATCCCTACGGCATACTTTTTAGAAGTATCTTCGCCGGGTGCTGAGCGCCCATTACGCAAGGATAAGGATTTCACGAAAGCTGTCGGCAGAAATGTGCACATCACAACAAAAGAGCCAATAGAAGGTGCAACCACATTCGAAGGCGAACTGGTATCCTATGAGGATGGCAAGCTGACAGTAAAAGAAGCAAAGAAAACGTATGTAATTTCCCAAGAGCAAATTGACACGGCTAGAATGGCAATTATTTTTTAGTTGTCGCGGTCTGTGTTAGCCCGTGGTTAGTAAAGGAGGAGGCAACGAAAGTCATGAACGGCGATTTTATCGAGGCTTTAGAAGCCATTGAGAGAGAGAAAGGCATCACCAAAGACGTACTGATTGAGGCCATCGAAGCGGCTCTTATCTCTGGATACAAACGTAACTTCAACTCGGCCCAAAATGTGCGGGTGGATGTAAATCGTCATTCAGGTATGGTGCGTGTGTTTGCGCGGAAGAGCGTAGTCGAAGAGGTTTTAGATCCGCGCCTCGAGATCTCTCAAGAAGCAGCACAAGAAATCGATCCTAACTTCCGTCTGGAGGACATCGTCGAAATCGAGGTAACGCCTCGTGATTTCGGGCGTATTGCTGCTCAGACAGCGAAGCAAGTGGTTACACAGCGCATTCGCGAAGCGGAGCGCGGTTTGATCTACAGCGAGTTTATTGAGCGTGAAGACGATATCGTAACAGGGGTCGTTCAGCGTATGGACGCTCGCAATTATTACATTGATCTGGGTAAGGCGGAAGCCGTTATGCCGATCACCGAAAAAATGCCATCCGAAGATTTTAAATCACAAGATCGTGTGAAGGCATACATCATCAAAGTAGAGAAAACCAC
This sequence comes from Brevibacillus schisleri, assembly GCF_055685845.1. NCBI lineage: Bacteria > Bacillati > Bacillota > Bacilli > Caryophanales > Paenibacillaceae > Brevibacillus > Brevibacillus schisleri. Next base: position 3,980,852 of record NZ_JBVNDM010000001.1, on the reverse strand, counting down.
TAAAGGACCGCAAATCGTCGTTTCCCGTACTCACCCGGGGCTTTTGAAGCGTCTCTTCGAATTAGAAGTGCCAGAAATATATGACGGTGTGGTTGAAATCAAATCTGTTGCACGTGAAGCGGGTGATCGCTCGAAGATCGCTGTGCATTCCATCAACGCAGATGTTGATCCAGTAGGGGCTTGTGTCGGTCCAAAGGGCATGCGCGTCCAAACGATCGTTACAGAACTGAAAGGCGAAAAGATCGACATTGTTCGTTGGTCTGAAGATCCGGCCGAGTACGTAGCCAATGCACTCAGTCCTGCAAAAGTGCTGCATGTAGAGGTTAACGTAGCAGAGAAGGTTACACGTGTGATCGTTCCTGATTATCAATTGTCTCTGGCGATTGGTAAGCGCGGTCAAAACGCACGCCTGGCAGCCAAGCTGACTGGCTGGAAGATCGATATCAAGAGCGAGTCACAAGCCGACCAAGAAGGCATCGCTTATCCAAAAGAAGTAGAGAGCGATGAAGGGACGGACAACGAATAATCATGAAGCAAAAAAAGATCCCGTTGCGTAAGTGCATTGTTTGCCAAGGAATGTTTCCGAAAAAGGAATTAATCCGCGTTGTCCGGACGCCAGAAGAAGAGATCGTCATTGATCTTACTGGAAGGGCGGCGGGACGCGGTACCTATGTGTGTCGGCAGGAAAGCTGTCTGAAGCCGGATGCGTTCGCATCGGGAAAATGGAAAAAAGTGCTGGAACGTGCCCTCAATATGTCCATCTCCCAAGAAAAGTATGATGCTTTCCGTGAGAAATGGCTGGAGATGGTGGGAAAATGACCCCAAAAGCAGCACAATTACTCGGATTAGCGATGCGTGCGAGAAAGATCGTTACTGGGGAAGGGCTGGTCATTACTGCTGTTCGTAATGGGCAGGCTCGCCTGGTATTGCTCGCATCAGATGCATCAGACAACACCGCCAAGAAAGTAAAGGATAAATGTTCCTATTACGGTGTCTCATGTGTAACCACTGGCGACCGACATTCATTGGGACACGCAATCGGAAAAGATGGGCGCGTTACCGTGGCGGTAACCGATGGGAAATTGGCCGAAAGCATTCAGCGTCTGCTCACCTAACTTAGAAAGGGTGAAGTATATTTGAAGACACGTGTGTATGAGTATGCCAAACAGCACAACATGAGCAGTAAGGAAATCCTCAATTTGCTAAAACGATTGAATATAGAAGTAGCAAATCATATGAGTATCATGGAAGAAGGGACGATCAAAAGGATCGAGGATCACATGGCCAAATTGCGTTCTGGTGCCAAACCGGAAACGCGTAGTACACCTAGTGATGCAAGACCCAAACAAACGGACGATCAACGACGCCCCAACGACTCCAGAGGACAACAGATCAAGCCCCAGCAGCAATCGGGGCAAGTTCAACCGGTTAGAAATGAAAGACCAAACAGCGATCGCGGACCAAAAAACACAAGCACGAATCGTCCAGGAAATAGCAGTGCAAGTGGCAATCCCGATCAGCATAGTCCTCAGCATGGAAAAAATCAGGGGAAGAATCAGGAGAGAAAACCAAACAATATGAGAAGTCAACCTGCAAAGCCGTCTGACCGTAAGCCGCAGAATCAACAACGACCACAAAACCAGCAAAACCAACAGCGTCCTCAAAATCAGCAACGACCACAAAACCAGCAGCGTCCTGCACAGCAGAACCAAACGGAAGGTCGTACAGGGGAAGATTTTGAAGATAAAGTGAACCTTCCATCCAACGTTGGTACGGAAAAGCGTGAGAAAATCAAAAAAGCCCCTCAAACCCAAAAGACCTTCGAAGATAACAAGAAGAGTCAACCATTCCGGGGTGGAAACAACCGTAATAATCAAAACAACCGCCGTGGAGGAAATAACCACCGTGGTGGAGGACAAAAGCCACAACGTCCGGTTCTTGAACCACCTACAAAGATTACATTCACAGAGTCTTTGACGGTAAATGAGCTGGCAGTGAAACTGCGTAAGGAACCAGCTGAAGTCATCAAAAAGCTGTTCGGCTTGGGCATCATGGCGACGATCAACCAGTACCTCGACCGTGAAGCGATTGAACTCATTTGCGCAGACTACAACGTAGAAGTCGAAGAAAAAATCATCATCGATGAAACGAACTTCGAAACGCTGGAAGAAGTAGATGCACCAGAAAGCATGTTGGAGCGCCCGCCAGTTGTTACCATCATGGGTCACGTTGACCACGGGAAAACAACTTTGCTGGATGCGATTCGCTCTACAAACGTAGTAGCGGGAGAAGCAGGCGGAATTACACAGCATATCGGTGCATACCAAGTGGAGATCAAAGGAAAGAAAATTACTTTCCTCGATACACCTGGTCACGCGGCGTTCACAACGATGCGTGCACGCGGTGCGCAAATCACAGATATCACCATTCTGGTTGTTGCAGCAGATGATGGTGTCATGCCACAAACCGTTGAGGCGATCAGCCATGCGAAAGCGGCAAATGTACCAATCATCGTTGCTGTCAACAAGGTTGACAAACCAGAAGCAAATATTGACCGTATCAAGCAAGAGCTGACCGAGTATGAACTGGTTGCCGAAGAGTGGGGTGGCGATACGATCTTCTCCCCATTGTCCGCGAAACAGCGTACAGGTATCGAAGAACTGCTTGAGTACATCTTGCTCGTATCCGAAGTACAAGAACTGAAAGCAAACCCAGACAAGCGCGCTCGCGGTACTGTAGTAGAAGCTGAGCTTGACAAGGGACGCGGTCCAGTTGCAACCATTCTGGTTCAACAAGGTACCCTACGCGTTGGTGACCCAATTGTAGTAGGTTCCGCTTTCGGACGTGTACGTGCAATGGTGAACGACAAAGGACGCCGTCTGAAGGAAGCTGGTCCATCTACGCCAGTTGAAATCACTGGTCTGAATGATGTACCACAAGCAGGTGACCAATTCCGTGTCTTTGAAGACGAGAAAAAGGCACGCGCAATCGGGGAAGCTCGTGCATCCAAGCAGCGTGAATCCGAGCGTCGTGAGAGCTCCCGCGTTTCTTTGGATGACTTGTTCCAGCATATCCAAGAAGGCGATATTAAAGAGCTGAACCTGATCGTAAAAGGTGACGTACAAGGTTCTGTAGAAGCTCTGCGTGGCGCTTTGGAGAAAATTGATGTCAACGGTACACGTGTCAAAATCATCCATACAGGTGCTGGTGCGATTACGGAGTCCGATGTTACATTGGCAAATGCATCGAATGCGATCATCATTGGCTTCAACGTGCGTCCTGAACCGAATGCACGCAGCATGGCTGAACAAGAGAAGATCGACATTCGCCTGCACCGTGTCATCTACACTGTAATCGAAGAGATCGAGTCTGCTCTCAAAGGGATGCTTGATCCAGTCTTCAAAGAAAATATTATCGGCCAAGCTGAGATTCGTGAAGTGTTCAAAGTATCCAAAGTCGGAAACATTGCAGGTTGTTATGTGACTGAAGGTAAATTGAGCCGCGATGCTGGTGCACGTTTGATCCGTGAAGGCATTGTGATTTATGAAGGTAAGCTCGATACTCTCAAGCGCTTCAAAGATGATGCGAAAGACGTTGCAGCAGGCTATGAGTGTGGTCTTACTTTGGAACGCTTCAATGACCTCAAAATTGGCGACGTAATCGAAGCATTCGTCATGGTTGAAGTGAAACAATAATGATAGCAGGTGTGCAGATTGAACTGTTTCTGCCCGCTAGCCAAAACCTGAAAGAAAAACGAGCCATCGTCAAAAGTCTGATCGGCAAGCTGCGGAGCCGATTTCATGTCTCCGCGGCAGAGGTGGCTTATCTCGAGCAATGGCAGCGTACCGTTTTGGGTATCGCTGCCGTTGCTAATGAGATCTCTTTTTTACAACAAGAAATGCAGGCTGTTATTCGATTCGTGGAAAACCATCCAGAGGTAGAGTTGATTCGCGTGGATACGGAATACTACGACTAAAGAGCAGCCAGCGGAGGTGAAAATCGAATGAATAAAACACGAATCAGCCGTGTAGGCGAAGAAATTAAAAAAGAATTGAGCCTCGTATTGCAACGTGGACTCAAAGATCCTCGTGTCGGTTTCGTAACGGTAACAGATGTAGAGGTAAGTAGTGACCTGCAATTGGCAAAGGTTTTTGTCAGCATTTTTGGCAGTGAGGAAGAGCGTAAAGCTTCTCTTGCAGGTTTGACAAAAGCAAAAGGTTATTTGCGTACAGAGATCGGGAAACGCGTAAAGCTGCGTCACATTCCTGATTTTGTATTCAAGCTGGATGAGTCCATTGACTACGGCAGCAAAATTGAATCAATCCTGCGGGAAATCTCCACAGAGGGAGAGAAACAGGATGAATCCTAATCAAGTAGCAGTACAGGAAGCGGCGCGGTTTATGCAGGAGCACGACCGCTTCCTGGTTCTTTCTCATGTAAGTCCTGACGGAGATGCTACAGGATCTGCTTTGGGAGTCGTGCTCATGCTGGAGCAATTGGGAAAAGAGTATGTGGTTGTAAACGAAGGGGAAACACCGATCAAGTTTAACTTCTTGCCGCGGTTTGACCGTCTTTATAACCTGCGCAAACAACCACTGAACGAGACGTTCGGGGCCGTAATCGCTGTAGACTGCGCGGATGAGTCGCGGATGGGCGATGTACGGTCTTTATTTGCATCTGGCGCTGCTTTGCTGAATATCGATCACCACCCGACCAACGATCATTTTGGAACGGTCAATCTGATTCGTCCGGATGCAGCCGCAACAGCAGAAATTTTGTTTGATGTTGCAGAAGCAGCAGGGGTTTCTTTCGACGAAGAGCTTGCGCTGTGCATCTATACCGGCCTTCTGACAGATACAGGTGGATTCCGCTATTCCAATACATCACCGCGCGTCATGGAAATCGCTGCTCAATTACTTGGTTACGGTGTGAAGCCAGGAGAGGTAGCAGAACGGTGTCTGGAGGAAATTACTTTTGCCCATGTGAAAGTACTGCGACGCGCTCTGCAAACCTTGCAACTGTCCCATCAAAATCTGGTCGCCTCTATCACTGTTTCAGCAGCAGATTTTGCCGAAGTGGGTGCAGAGCGGGAAGATGCTGGTGGATTGGTGAATTACTGCCGCAACATTGAGGGAGTCGAGGTCGGCGTTTCTTTTGTGGAAGCAGAACTGGGAGTAGTCAAGGTGAGCATGCGGGCTCGCGATCGGGTTGACGTAGCTGTCATTGCGAAGCAGCTCGGTGGCGGTGGACACGCAAAAGCAGCAGGATGTACGATCAAAGGACCACTTTCAGAAGTACAGAGAAAAGTATGGACTGTGCTGGACGATGCAGTAGGAGTGAAATTCGATGAGTAACGTGAACGGCGTGCTGGTTATCGACAAGCCAGCTGGAATGACTTCCCATGATTGTGTAGCACGTATTCGTCGATTGTATGGAACGAAAAAAGTGGGGCATACGGGTACACTTGATCCAGATGTGACGGGTGTACTCCCCATTTGTGTGGGACACGCAACGAGGCTGGTTGAATATTTGCAAGAGCTGCCTAAGCGTTATGATGTAGTCATGCGCCTAGGCTCTACGACCACAACGGAAGATGCTTCTGGAGAAGTGGTGGAGCAAGCTGGAGTAGATGTAGCATCGATTACGACGGAGCGTATTCAAGCGCTGTTCGAGTCCTTTTTGGGTGAAATGGAGCAGGTACCCCCGATGTTCTCTGCGGTAAAGGTAAACGGCAAGCGGCTGTACGACCTGGCTCGCGAAGGCACGGTAATCGAACGGCAGGCACGGAAAGTAACGCTCTATGAGCTGACGCTTCATAAGATTAGCGTGGATGGGGACACTGTCGATGTGGCATTTACGTGCACGTGCTCCAAAGGCACATACATGCGCACCTTATGTGTTGACCTCGGACGCGCTCTGGGTTATCCTGCCCATATGAAGCTGTTGCGGCGAATTAAAAGTGGCCCGTTCCAGGAGCAAGAGGCAATCCCCCTCCAGCAAATCGAGGAACAGGCAGCAAGCGGGGAAGATATTTCCCGTCACTTGGTCTCCATCCCCCAGGCAATCTCATTCTTACCATCGTTTCAGGTCAAGCCAGAACGGATCAAAGCAGTACGTAATGGACTTGCGACTGCACTTCCGGGCGTTACTGCGGAGGAAGGAAGTTTGATTTGCTTGTTTGCGGGGGAAGATTTACTTGGCATTCATCGTGTATGCCTTGGAGACAAAGGACTTTTCGCCAAACCAGAAAAAGTCTTTCCAGCCGAGGTGTAATCCGTGAAAACGATCTACCTAACATACCCGTTTCCGTCTGACCTGCAAGCGAATCCTTGTGCGATTGCACTGGGGTACTTTGATGGTGTACATATTGGGCATCGCCGTGTAATCCAAAAGGCGATTGATACAGCGAAAGCAAACGGATGGCAAAGTACGGTAGTGACCTTTGATCCGCATCCACGAGAAGTATTGGGGCAAAGCGGTTATACCCGCTATTTGACACCACTTGCAGACAAGCTCGAGCAGTTCGAAAAGATGGGCGTAGACACTACATATGTGATGAAGTTCGACATTAGCTTTGCCGCTATTTATCCAGAAGATTTCATCACAGAGTGCCTTCTTCCATTGGAATGCCGCCATATTGTCGTTGGTTTCGACTACACCTTTGGTTATCGCGGGATGGGGACTGCCCATACCTTGCAAGAAATGAGCAAAGGTCGCTATGGGCTCGACATCGTGGGTCCGGTAAATCGCTTGGGTGAAAAAGTGAGCAGTACAATCATTCGTGAATACCTCCATCATGGGGATGTCGAGCAGGTTCGCCATTTGCTAGGCCGCTCCTACAAAGTGCGCGGAACAGTCGTGCATGGTGACAAACGCGGTCGAACCATTGGCTTTCCTACAGCGAACGTCCAAGTGAATCAGCCGTACTTGATCGGAAAGAATGGGGTCTACGGCGTTCGCTTTACCGTGGATGAACAAAGCTACTATGGCGTCATGAACGTTGGGATCAAGCCAACATTCGAACTGGAGAAAAAAGAAAAGTCACTAGAAGTGCACATTTTTGAGTTCTCTGGTGAAATCTATGACAAAGAAGTAGAAGTGGAGTTCTTGTTCTACATCCGGGAAGAACAGAAATTTGCCGGAGTCAATGCACTCATCGCACAAATAGGACAAGATGTTCAAACGGCGAAGCAAAAATTCGCAGAGGGAATCTCGTAAAGGATTCTCTTTGCTTTTCACAAAATGGTATGTTATAATTCAAAACGTTGTACAGATAACCGTAGCTTGGCTGTCCGATTCTCACCGACGGCAGACTCGGCGAACGGTATAAAAAATGAGGAGGTGAGTCATGATGGCATTGACTCAAGAACGTAAAACTCAACTGATTCAAGAGTTCCGTACTCATGAGAACGACACCGGTTCACCGGAAGTGCAAATCGCTATCTTGACCGAAAACATTAACAATCTGAACGGACACTTGCGTACGCACAAGAAAGATCACCACAGCCGTCGTGGTCTCTTGAAAATGGTTGGTCAACGTCGTAACCTGTTGACATACCTGCGTGAAGCAGATGTTCAACGCTATCGTTCGGTTGTAGACCGCCTGGGTCTGCGCCGCTAATCAGCGTCTTGTAAAAAGCGGGTTCTACCCGCTTTTTCTATCGTGTAGGAGGGCTTAGCGTAGCAATGCGCTAAGCCCATCCGAAACGAGTAAAAGGCTTGTGTCCTATCTGGTAGGTTCAATTAGCTTCAAAAGAAGCTTTTTTTATTATCTAGAAAGACTGCCAAAGGTAGCCATTTAATTTTTATCATGGCAGGAAATAATACATATAGGTAGAAAACAAAGTGTGTAAACGCACATTGTTGTGAAGGAGGACTGCTAGCATCATGGAGCAACAATACCGTACATATGACTTCGAACTGGCAGGCCGAAAACTGACCCTGGAATTTGGCAAAATGGCTAAACAGGCGCATGGTTCGGTCTTGGTTCGTTACGGCGATACAGCAATCCTGTCCGCAGTTACAGTCTCGAAGGAACCAAAACCACTTGATTTCTTTCCATTGACTGTCAACTATGAGGAGCGTCTCTACGCGGTTGGGAAAATTCCTGGCGGCTTTATTAAAAGAGAAGGACGTCCAAGCGAAAAGGCAATTTTGGCTAGCCGCTTGATTGACCGCCCAGTCCGCCCTCTTTTTGCAGAAGGATTCCGTAACGATGTACAAATCGTAAATACTGTTCTGTCTGTGGATCAAGACTGCTCACCTGAAATCGCTGCGATGATCGGTACTTCCGCAGCGCTATGCGTCTCGGAGATTCCTTTTGAAGGCCCGATTGCAGGAGTGATCGTAGGACGAATTGACGGCGAGTTCGTCATTAATCCTACGGTAGCTCAAGCAGAGAAAAGCGATATTCACCTGACTGTCGCAGGTACGCATAAAGCGATTAACATGGTGGAAGCAGCTGCGAACCAAGTACCGGAAGCAGTTATGCTCGAAGCGATCATGGCTGGTCATGACGTGATTAAGCAACTGGTAGAATTCCAGAACATGATCGTGTCCGAAATTGGCAAGCAAAAGATGGAAGTCATCTTGCATGAGGTTGATCCTGAAATCGATCAAGCTGTACGTGCATATGCGGAAGCTCGCTTGAAGGAAGCTGTTCGCATCGAAGAAAAACAAGCACGCTACGATGCAATTGACGATATCAAGGCAGAAACCAAAGAGCATTTTGCAGCCAAGGATGCTGAGGCATATCCAGAGCAGGAAAAGATGATTAGCGAAGTACTTGGCAATATCGTCAAGGACGAGGTTCGCCGTCTGATTACTGAAGAGAAAGTTCGCCCTGATGGACGAGCTCTGAACGAAATCCGTCCGCTGTCCAGTGAGACAACCATTCTTTCTCGTACACATGGCTCTGCTATGTTTACCCGCGGTCAGACGCAAGCACTGAGCGTTTGTACATTGGGCGCGCTGGGAGATGTTCAAATTCTCGATGGACTCGGTCTGGAAGAATCGAAGCGCTTTATGCACCACTACAACTTCCCGCCGTATAGCGTGGGTGAAGCACGTCCGTTGCGTCCTCCGGGTCGTCGTGAAATCGGACATGGTGCGTTGGGTGAGCGTGCAATCGAGCCGATCATTCCATCTGAGGTTGAGTTCCCTTACACCATTCGTCTCGTATCAGAAGTAATTGAATCTAACGGTTCTACATCCCAAGCATCGATTTGCGCGAGCGTACTCGCTTTGATGGATGCAGGTGTACCGATCAAAGCACCGGTAGCAGGTATTGCGATGGGCTTGATCATGAGCAAAGATGAGAAATCTTTCTCGATCCTGACTGATATTCAAGGTATGGAAGATCATTTGGGAGATATGGATTTCAAAGTAGCGGGTACAGAGGCTGGTGTAACAGCTATCCAAATGGACATCAAAATTTCCGGTATCAACCGTGAGATTTTAGAGTTGGCCTTGGAACAAGCGCGTATAGGTCGTTTGCACATTCTAAACCATATGATGAGCACGATTTCCGAACCACGTAAAGAACTGTCTCCTTATGCACCAAAAATCATGACCATGACGATCAATCCGGAGAAAATTCGCGATGTAATCGGTCCACAAGGTCGTGTCATTAATAAGATTATCGAAGAAACCGGCGTAAAAATCGACATTGAACAAGATGGACGTGTCTTCATCGCATCGATCAACCACGAAGCGAATCTGCGCGCGAAACAAATCATTGAAGATCTGGTTCGTGAAGTAGCTGTTGGTCAGGTGTACCTGGGAACAGTAAAACGCGTAGAGAAGTACGGGGCGTTCATCGAGTTGTTCGCAGGTAAAGAGGGCTTGTGCCACATCTCTCAACTGGCTGAAGAGCGTGTAGCCAAAACAGAAGATGTTGTCGCAGTTGGTGATAAAGTGCAAGTGAAAGTGACCGAGATCGACGACCAAGGTCGTGTGAATCTCTCTCGCAAAGCAGTTTTGAAAGAACAAGCTGCTGCGGAACAAGCTGCTGAAACACCAACAAAAGCAGAATAAAGAAAAACAAAAGGCTTCGTCACTCGAAGAAATTCGTGTACGGAAGCTTTTTTCTTTTCTATGCCAGAATGCTCTCGTTTCGTATGTCTAAGTCGTCCCATCCTCTCATACATTGGACAAGAGAGACTCGTACGATCGATAGAGGAGGGCGACGCCCTAATGACGAATAGGACCAGGAGACTTTTGTTCATATTTATATATGGAGCAGCGCTGATTGTTCTCTTGAATTATCAGCCTATTCATCATTACATTAGCACGATCAAAAATGTCCACGTAGTGACTGGAGATCGAAATGAAAATGAAAAAGCGCGTTTACGGGCGCAGATAGAAAAGTGGCGAGAGGGCAGAGAGGAAGAGCCGATCGATGCCGTTGTTGATCAGACGTGGAAGGCGATTCCCGGCTATAATGGACGTGTAGTCGATGTAGAAGAATCGCTCAATAAAATGCTGGCTGCGGGTGTATCCAGCCCGGATTTGCTCGTATACAAGGAAGTACCCCCAGCGGTTTCGCTTGAGCAATTGGGAGCACAACCCATCTATCGAGGAAATCCAAATAAACCAGCGATTTCTTTCATGATCAACGTGGCTTGGGGAAATGAGTATCTCGACTCGATGCTCAATACTCTCGATAAACATAAGGTAAAGACGACGTTCTTTCTGGATGGCTCTTGGGTAAAACGTTACCCCGAAGAAGCAAAAAAGATCTTGGCACGTGGCCATGAGATTGGTAATCATGCGTATTCCCATCCCGATATGAACACACTGGGAACACAGAGGATTCATCAAGAGATAAGTCGTACGCAAGATGTTATTTTTAAAACGCTGGAAGTGAAGCCTACCCTGTTTGCTCCGCCATCTGGTGCTTTTAACCAACGCGTTGTACAAATCGCGGATTCGTCTTTTCAAATGAAGACGATTCTATGGACGGCAGATACAATTGACTGGCAGAAACCATCGCCTGCATATGTGATCAATAAAATAAGCCGGAAAATGGAGAACGGTGTCCTCGTGCTCATGCATCCTACGTCCACCTCCGAGGCCAGTTTAGATCAACTTCTGACCATCGCCAAAAAGAAGGGGCTACAGCCGACGACTGTTTCGGAGGTTATATCGAGTCGTAGACTCCCGTCACCGTAAATACATGTTCATTTATTGTGGAGACAAAGGAAGTTTGCTATAGTTAGACGTGTTTACAAGAAATTCCCCGAGGTTTCGGGTAGAGACAGATGAACAACCGAGGAGGATTTACGTGATACAACGTCATACGTGTGATAACGGTCTTCGAATCGTGACGGAACGGATTCCGTCCGTTCGCTCCGTTGCCTTAGGCATCTGGGTAGGGACTGGTTCGAAATATGAAAATGAGAAAAACAACGGGATTTCCCATTTTCTCGAGCATATGTTTTTTAAAGGCACAAAAACCCGTTCTGCAAAGGAAATTGCGGAAATCTTTGATGAGATTGGCGGGAACGTGAACGCCTTTACTTCGAAGGAGTATACCTGCTATTACGCAAGGGTGCTCGACCAACATGCTCCGATCGCTCTCGATGTTCTTTCCGATATGTATTTCAACTCGGTATTTGATGCAGATGAGCTGGAAAAGGAAAAGAACGTCGTCATTGAAGAGATTGGTATGTATGAAGACACGCCGGATGATTTAGTGCATGATTTAATTGCACGCGCTTCATACAGCACACACCCGCTAGGCTATTCGATTTTAGGTACGGAAGATGTCCTGCGCAGCTTGAAGCGTGACGATTTGCTCGCTTATATTGATCAGCACTATCTGCCAACGAATACGGTGATTACGGTAGCGGGTAATTTTGAAGACAGTTTGATTGAAGATATCCAAAAGCGCTTTCAAGCTTTCTCGCGTCCAGGCATTATACCGACCTTGTCTACCCCAGATTTTGCGGGAAATGTGATCGCGCATCATAAGGCAACAGAGCAAGCGCATTTGTGCCTGTCTTTACCTGGGTTTAAGGTAGGACATCCTGAGGTATACTCCTTGATTTTACTGAACAACGTGCTGGGTGGTAGCATGAGCTCGCGTCTATTCCAAGAAATTCGAGAAGAACGCGGCTTGGCATACTCTGTTTATTCTTATCACTCTTCTTATAAAGAAGCGGGTACGTTCCACGTGTATACAGGAACGGCACCAGAGCAAGTAGGGCAGGTATTTGACATTGTCTCGCGTGTCCTGCGCGATGTCGCTGATCATGGGATTACGGATAAAGAGCTGAACAAAGGAAAAGAGCAGCTGAAAGGCAGCCTGATGCTCAGCTTGGAAAGTACCAATAGTCGTATGAGTCGCCTTGGCAAAAATGAACTCTTGCTGGGCCGTCACCTTAGTCTAGATGAGATCATCGCCAAAATTGACCGCGTTTCCCATGAATCTGTTCTGGCTGTGGCGCAGCAGCTGTTCCGTTCCAAAATGTCTATGGCGATGGTGAGTCCACTCGATGGCTTCCCTGAAAATGTGAAGAACGATATTTTGTTGTAGGGAAAAATCCGGCATAGCCCGGATTTTTTTGCGTATATCAACAGTAAATGAAAGGACAAAGGGGGCTTCTCCATGCGCTTAAGCGAGTTGGGTGGGAAGGAGATTATCGGACTGGACAATGGGGAGAAAATGGGGGTTATCAGTGATTCCGATTTAGTCATCCATCCCGAAAACGGTACGATTCAATCCATCATCTTGCCAGGAGGTAGTTTCTTTGGGTTCGGTAAGAAGCGAGAGGACCTCGTGATCCCATGGAGTTCCATCGTAAAAATTGGGCCAGATATGGTCATCATCCAGCTTAAAGCGCCTGAGGCACAAGCTTCTCAAAAGTAGGCGCTACTGTCACCGAAGTAGCAGGAGCGGAATAGGATGGGGGTAGACCGCATGGATTTCCGTCAACTTTTCCAAAAGGAAAACCTTTGCGTTCCGATCATTTAATGCAGTAAAATGTGTGGAAAGGGGAACGCAGCATGCTAACGGGCATACATGTTGCCTTCATCGGCGGAGACGCTCGCCAGTTGGAAGTCATTAAGCGATGCATACAACTGGATGCTAGCGTCACGTTAGTTGGCTTCGACAACCTGGAAAGTAATTTTACAGGGGCAACGAAGAAACCATTAACATGCGATGTGTTGAAAGACGTGGACGCCCTCATCCTACCCATCGTAGGGACCGATGATCAAGGTTACGTGGAAAGTATTTTCTGCTCCAAACAACTGCAGTTGCTAGATGAACATGTGGCAAGTCTGCCGAGTCATTGCGTGGTTTACACGGGAATGGCAAAGCCTTATCTGAAAAAACTATTGGCTTCCACACGGCTTCCTCTCGTGGAGCTCTTGGATCGTGATGACGTAGCTATCTATAACTCTATCCCTACTGTAGAGGGAGCGTTAATGATGGCGATTCAGCATACGGATATTACGATTCATGGATCACAGTCAATTGTTTTGGGATTGGGCCGAACAGGTTTGTCCATGGCTCGAGCATTGCATGCGTTAGGGGCCCGCGTAAGAGTTGGGGCCAGACGTCAAGAACACTTGGCACGCATTTATGAGATGGGATTGACTCCCTTCCATATAAGCGAAGTAAGGAAACAGGTTACGAATGCTGATTTCATTTTTAATACCATCCCGCAATTATTACTCACGGCAGAAGTGATTGCTCAAATGCCTCAATCGGCGTTTATTCTTGATCTTGCCTCCAAGCCAGGAGGAACAGATTTTCGTTACGCTGAAAGACGAGGGATCAAAGCTCTTCTTGCTCCCGGATTGCCTGGAATCGTTGCGCCTAAAACCGCTGGACAAATTTTGGCCCAAACATTGTCTCGTCTGATTGCGGATCAAAGGAAAGCGCCAGGAGGGGATGCAACATGAGTAAGCTTCAGGGAAAGACCATTGGATTTGGTTTGTCTGGATCGCATTGCACCTTTGAGGAAACGATGCCGCAAATTAAACGATTTGTGGATGCTGGAGCAAGGGTGGTTCCGATTGTATCGAATACGATTATGACCACGGATACACGCTTCGGTACTTCGCAAAGCTGGCAGCAACAAATCAAGGAACTGACAGGGGAGGAACTTATTTCGACGATTCCTCAGGCTGAGCCGTTGGGACCTTCCAAGTTGTTGGATGTCATGCTGATTGCGCCTTGCACAGGCAGTACGACGAGTCGACTAGCGAATGCCATTACGGATAGTGCCGTACTGATGGCAGCTAAAGCGACCATGCGTAATTTGCGACCTATTGTGATTGCCATATCCACCAATGATGGTCTGGGATTAAATGCAGCCAATATTGCCAAGCTGTTGGCTGCGAAGAATATGTATTTCGTGCCATTCGGGCAGGATGCCCCGGATAAAAAACCGAATTCGCTTGTAGCTCGTATGGATCTCCTATTGGAAACATGCGAAGCAGCTTTGGAAGGTCGACAATTGCAACCCTTGCTCATCGAGAGATTTAACTACTAATAAGACTACAGAAAAACCAATAAACCTGCTTTTTCGCGATTAGGAGGAGAGTAAGAGATGGCAAACCAACTGACTTTCAATGTTGCTGTAGTCGGTGCGACTGGTGCAGTCGGACAGCAGATGATTCAACTATTAGAAAAGCGCAACTTCCCAATCAAACAGCTTAAGCTGCTTGCTTCTGGACGTTCTGCAGGAAAAACAGTTACCTTCAAGGGGCAAGAAATTGTACTGGAAGAGGCGACTCCAGACAGTTTTGCAGGGGTTGATTTTGCCCTGTTTAGTGCTGGTGGATCTGTCAGCAAGGAACTGGCTCATCACGCAGTGCGTCATGGAGCAGTTGTCATTGACAATACCAGCGCATTCCGGATGGACCCAGATGTTCCTCTCGTTGTGCCAGAAGTAAACATGGATGCTGCGCTCGCTCATAATGGAATCATTGCGAATCCGAATTGCTCTACGATTCAGATGGTTGCCGCTCTAAAACCCATGTATGATCGTTTTGGTATAGACAGAATTATCGTTTCTACTTACCAGGCAGTATCTGGTGCAGGTCAATCTGCGATCAATGAATTGCTCGACCAGAGTCGAGACATTTTGGATGGTAAAGAACCGCAGTGTAACGTACTTCCCGTAGGCAAATTGCCTGTACATCATCAGATTGCGTACAACGCGATTCCGCAGATTGATGTGTTCACCGACAATGGTTTTACTTATGAAGAAATGAAAATGGTTAATGAAACCAAAAAAATCTTCGGTGATGACACTGTACTTGTTTCAGCTACTTGCGTACGTATTCCAGTGGTCTACGGCCACAGCGAGTCGGTATATGTAGAGCTGAAACAGGATTACGATCTGGCAGAAGTAAAGGCCCTGCTGAAAGACGCTCCGGGTATCGTGTTAGTAGATGCGCCGGAGGAACAGCAGTATCCACTCGCTACTGATGCAACAGGCAAACTAGAAGTATTTGTGGGCCGGGTGCGTCGTGATCTCCATCATCCTCGTGGACTGCATATGTGGATCGTTTCTGACAATCTTCTCAAGGGTGCAGCATGGAATACAGTACAAATCGCTGAAGAACTCATAAAAGCAAGAGTATAGGGGAGAGGTTAGTGAAGATTCTCGTCCAGAAGTTCGGTGGTTCTTCCTTGACGACGGAGGATTGCCGGATGCGGGCAATCTACCATATGGAAAAAGCAATTGATGAGGGTTATGCCCTCGTCGTTGTCGTATCGGCGATGGGGCGCAAGGGCGATCCATATGCGACCGATACACTTTTGCAGTTGGTTCGTGTGAATGGGAACCATCTGCCGAGTAGAGAAATGGATATGCTGATGCATACCGGAGAAATCATCTCTGCTACAGTCATGTGCAGCATGCTAAATGCACGGGGAATTAAAGCAACAATTTTGACAGGCGGTCAGGCAAATATAGTGACGAGCGACGACTTTACGAATGCACAAATTATGTCGATCGATCCAGCTCGCATTTTGCAGGACTTGCAGGAAAGTCAAGTTGTGATCGTCCCAGGATTTCAGGGACGTACAGCCGAGTGGGAAATTACGACACTGGGACGGGGCGGAAGCGATACAACTGCAACCGCTCTCGGTGTCGCCTTGAAGGCTGAAACGGTGGATATTTTCACCGACGTGGAAGGCATCATGACCGCAGACCCGCGGATCGTTGAGGAAGCGCAGCGGCTCGGTATGGTGACCTACACGGAAATTTGCAACATGGCTCACCTGGGTGCAAAAGTTATTCATCCTAGAGCGGTGGAGATCGCGATGCACGCAAACGTGCCGATTCGTGTTCGCTCTACGTTTTCGGACGACCCCGGTACACTTGTTACGACTATGCTGGAGATTGGGAAAATGGGCTACACAGTAAACGACAGAGTCGTTATGGGAATTGCTCATGTACCGAACATTACTCAAATTAAGGTCGCGAACAAAGAAGGGTCTTACGATACACAGCTACAAGTCTTCAAAACGATGGCAACCAATAACATCAGTGTAGATTTCATCAATGTGAACCCAATGGGTGTCGCTTACACTGTCCATGATGAAATGGGAGAAAAAGCTGCTCGTTTGTTAACGGAAATGGGATACGAGCCGCAGCTTTTGCCGCATTGCGCGAAAGTGTCCGTGATTGGTGCAGGGATGACGGGCGTGCCCGGCGTGATGGCGAGAATCGTGGAGGCACTTACACAAGAAGATATTCAAATTCTTCAATCGGCAGACTCTCATACAACCATCTGGGTACTCGTGCATGAAATGGATATGGTGAAGGCGGTTCGCGCACTTCATCAGCAGTTCAACCTGCATGTTCAACATAAGTAAGAGCATATCCTGACTTTAAATACCTACTGATCACGATAAGAGGAGTTGGAGAGGTAGTGGCACGTTTTGGTCGACTGGTTACCGCAATGGTAACGCCTTTTAATGAGCAGCTACAAGTCGATTACGATAAAACAGAGCGACTGATTGACCATTTGATTGCAAATGGAACAACTGGAATCGTATTGAGTGGTACCACGGGTGAATCACCGACTTTATCCCGTACGGAGAAACTCGATCTTTTCCGCCATGTGGTTTCCTACGCAAAAGGAAGATGCCACATCATTGCAGGAACAGGCAGCAATGATACAACCTCAAGTATTGAGTTCACCCAAGCTATACAATCGATTGGCGTAGACGCTGTCATGGTCGTTGCTCCTTATTACAGCAAGCCATCGCAGGAAGGGCTTTACGCACACTTCAAGGCATTATCGGAAGCGACTGAGTTGCCCGTGATGCTATATAATGTGCCAGGAAGATCCGTGGTAAATATGACTGCCGAAACGACACTTCGTTTGGCAGAACTGCCTAATGTGGTATGCATCAAGGAAGCCTCCGGGAATTTGTCGCAAATGGCGCAAATTATTGAGCATGCCCCGGAAGGCTTTGAGCTGTACAGTGGTGATGATGGCTTAACCTTGCCGATCTTGTCTATCGGAGGAGTGGGCATTGTCAGTGTGGCGAGTCACGTAGTTGGCCGCCCAATGACAGATATGATGGACGCTTATTTTGCCGGTAACTATACAGAGGCAGCAAGACTCCATCGCAAGCTGTTGCCGATTTTTGAAGGCCTCTTTGCGTACCCGAGCCCTGGACCGACCAAGGTCGCTTTAGAAAAGCTCGGCGTTCAAGTAGGAGGCGTTCGGCTACCTTTAGTCGAGCTGAACGAACAAGAAAAAGATTTCGTGCATTCTCTGCTTGTTTAACTCCATAGAAGTTCAAGAGCCATTCCTTCGAGGGATGGCTCTTTTTCCTTGTGTTCATGATTTCACTTCGGGTATAATAAGAACAAGTGATTTGGGGCGGTTTTTTTGAGTGGACATGACAACTAAATATAGGAGGTTACACGTTTTGGCAAAGACGAATCACTCTGTTCTCGTTTTCGCCCTGGGCGGAGTCGGCGAAATTGGGAAGAATATGTACGTGGTACAAAGCGGTGATGACATCGTGGTGATTGATGCCGGATTGAAGTTCCCAGAAGAGGAAATGCTGGGGATTGATATGGTTATTCCGGATATCACCTACTTGGAGGAACATCGCGACAAGGTTCGGGGTATTATTATTACGCATGGACATGAAGACCACATCGGCGGCCTCAGCTATGTGCTGAAGCATTTGAAAGTCCCGGTTTATGCGACAAAACTTACCCTTGGTTTAATTGATGCAAAGTTAAAAGAAGCGGGCATCCTAAACGAAACAAAACGCGTATTGATCAACAGCGACTCGGAAGTCGTTCTCGGTAAGATGAAGGCGACCTTCTTCCGTGTAAACCACAGCATCCCGGATTGTGTAGGGGTATGCTTGGATACGCCGGAAGGTTACATCGTTCATACAGGAGACTTCAAGTTCGATCAAACACCGGTTAACAATCAGGTAGCTGATCTGGCAAAAATGGCGATGATCGGTGATAGAGGCGTTTTGTGCTTGCTCTCTGACAGTACGAATGCAGAACGGCCTGGATTTACCGGATCGGAACGCTCAGTAGGAAAAGCACTCATGGATGTGTTCAGCAAAGCATCTGGACGTATTGTTGTTTCTACGTTTGCATCAAATGTTCACCGCATTCAACAAGTGGTGGACGCTGCAGCACAGTTCAACCGTAAATTGACGGTTGTCGGCCGGAGCATGCAAAATGTTATTAATATCAGCAGAGACTTAGGGTACTTATTGGTCCCAGAGGGCTTGATTGTTGAGATCGATGAAATCAACAAATTGCCTGCTGAACAAGTCGTTATTTTATCAACTGGAAGCCAAGGAGAGCCTATGTCCGCGCTCACTCGGATGGCCCGATCCGCCCATCGGAAAATTGACATCCTTCCAGGGGATACCGTTATTATTGCAGCCACTCCCATTCCAGGGAATGAAAAATATGTGGCTCGTACGATCGATCAATTATCGCGTATTGGTGCAGATGTCATCTATGGCGGCCATGGACCTAACGGAACCGTCCACGTCTCCGGTCATGGTAGCCAAGAGGAATTGCGCCTGATGCTTAACCTAATGAAGCCGAAGTACTTTATTCCCGTTCACGGTGAATATCGCATGCTGAAAACACATGCCTTACTTGCTGACCAGGTTGGCATTCCTGAAGAAAACACATTCTTGCTGGATAACGGCGATACAGTTGAATTCTCAGGGGGCAAAGCCCGTTACGGTGGAAAAGTCCATGCTGGCAACGTTTTGATTGACGGCTTGGGTGTTGGTGATGTAGGAAACATCGTCCTTAGAGATCGCAAATTACTGTCACAAGATGGCATACTGGTAGTTGTCGTTACACTCAGCAAACAAAATGGCACGATTTTGTCAGGTCCAGACATCATTTCTCGCGGTTTCGTCTACGTGCGTGAATCCGAAGAGCTGCTGGATGAGGCAAATCGCATAGTGACCCAAACACTTGTCAAATGCATGGAAGAAAATGTGAATGAATGGTCTTCACTGAAAAATAACGTAAAAGAGTCATTAGGACGTTATCTGTACGAGCAAACGCGCAGACGTCCGATGATCTTGCCGATTATTATGGAAGTGTAGGATCTCAATAAAAAGCTGGAAATCCTTTGGAAAAAGGGTTTCTGGCTTTTTTTGCCTTTGTGGGCGCATGATTTTTCCTCCCCTTATCCATACTACAAAGGAAAGTGAGGGAGGATCATCCATGTCGAATCAACAATTTAGCGATTTTTTAAATAAGCCGCCGTTTGCAACCACAGCGGTAACGAGTAAGGAATCCCAGCCACAATCACCAACTGATGATCAGGAGCCTGCTGCCTCGCCGCCATCAGAAGCACCTGGGCAAGAAGATCCGAAGAAAAAACTGCTCGATTCGATTAATCAACTGGGTCAGACAAACGTCCCACAACTCGAAAGCAATATTTATTGTATGACCATCATCGGACAAGTAGAAGGGCATATTCAGTTGCCCCCACAAAATAAGACAACCAAATACGAGCACCTCATTCCTCAATTGGTTGCGGCAGAACAAAACAATAAAATAGAGGGCGTTCTCGTTATTTTGAATACAGTTGGCGGGGACGTGGAAGCGGGCTTGGCAATTGCGGAGATGGTAGCGTCCTTGTCCAAACCGGTAGTCACACTTGTACTCGGCGGTGGCCATAGCATTGGTGTGCCAATTGCCGTTGCTGGTTCGTACTCGTTTATTGCAGAAACAGCCACGATGACGATTCACCCGATCCGTTTGACTGGTCTTGTAATTGGTGTGCCCCAAACGTTTGAGTACTTGGACAAAATGCAGGATCGTGTAGTAAGCTTTATTGCCCGTCACTCCAAGGTTTCAGAAGAAAAGTTCCGTGAGCTCATGACCCGAACCGGTGAATTGACACGAGATATTGGAACCAATGTGATTGGCGTAGATGCGGTGAAATATGGATTGATAGATGAAGTTGGCGGTCTTGGTAGCGCGCTGAAAAAACTGAACGAACTGATCAAAGCGCAAAAAGGCGAGGAGAGTGTACTCCAATGATCTTATACTCCATCATTCCGATGGAAACGGTTTTTGAGAACATGGAGCAAGTGGAGAAGCAAGAGCTGAAAGAGATAACGATGGGTCATGCCACGATGCTCATTGAGCAAACCGGACCGTTTGAAGGAAAAATCGTCAGGCTGATTAGTCCTGATCCGCAAGACTACCTGAAGGAGCAATACGCACCCGGACAAAAAATTCAGTTTCAACCTGAGTGGCTCGCCTAAGAAGTCCTGTATTTCTATGAATTTCCTGTGTTATACTAGAGAAGTACGAACAGCAGCCGAACACGCGACGGCTGCCTTTTTTCCATTAGGAACATATCGAGGAGGAGGCATGCCATTGAGTAGGAGAAAAAAAGAGCGTTCACAAGCGGCATTGGCCTCAGTTGTCAAAATAGAGCTGCTGGGACTTCTCATCATCGTGCTGTCCTTGATCGGGCTATTGGAGAGTGGATGGCTGGGCAAAAATGTACTGGCACTTCTATTTCGGTTTATTGCGGGCTCATGGGATTTTATCATTCCTGTTCTGCTAATCGGTATGGCCATACATATGATGTTTACGAGAAAGTCACCGAAGCTTACTTACCGCGTCTTAGGGATAGCGCTCATTGGTGTAGCGATTTTGACCTGGGATCACATGATTTTGTACAAACAAATTACCGCAGATGGAAAATTTGCAGAGCAAAGCATTATTAAGGTTACATGGGACAGGATTTGGCTCGATCATGGTCAGAAAGTGTCCACCACCGGGGTAGGCGGAGGAATGATCGGTGCTCTGTTTTTTGCGGTGACAAATGGTCTTGTTGGAACAATTGGTACTGGTCTGGTGATTGTGTTTCTTTTCCTCGTGGGACTGATGTTTCTGTTCAATCTTTCTTATGTAAACATTTTGATGTTTGCAAAGGACAAGCTCGCTTTGTTTTACGGAAAGGCCAAGCATACAGTGAAGGACTCCGTACAGCTTTTGCAGGAAGAGAGCGAGAAGAGAAAGAAAGAAGCAAAGGAAGCCGAAGAGGCTCGCAAGCAAAAGCAATCGGCAGAAGAGAACGAGGCCATTGCTGTCACGGCGTTGAAAGAGCAAAAACCTCATTCACAGCCCGCTACTCAGCAGGAAGAAGTCCAGCAACCGAATGCCCCATTAATTCGTGATTTTACGGATCGCATTGCGCTGGAAGAGGATGAAGAACCGAGTAATCCTGGTCATCAAGCGAGAGCTGCACAACCGAAACCGAATCAGGAAATTACGTTTGCACTTGAGGGAGAAGCAGAAATCTTCGGTACAATAGATACCGGAGAAGAAAAGAATACCATACCGTATGAGCTGCCAAGTCTGCAAATGCTCGCAAGGCCCAAAGCGAGTGCAACAGGTAAAGACGTCGATCATACCTCAAATGCGGCAAAATTAGTGCAGACACTGAAAAGCTTTGGCGTCAATGCAACTGTTTCCGAGGTACATCGAGGACCGGCTGTTACACGTTACGAAGTTCAGCCTGCTACAGGGGTAAAAGTAAGCAGGATTGTCAGCTTGACAGATGATCTTGCATTGGCATTGGCAGCAAAAGATATCCGTATTGAGGCACCAATCCCTGGGAAATCAGCCATCGGTATCGAGGTTCCGAACTCGGAGGTAGCGGTCGTATCACTACGAGAAGTGTTGGAAGCTCCCGAGTATCAAGATGCAGCAGGGAAGCTTACCGTTGCTCTTGGTCGGGATATTTCCGGAGAGCCGATTGTAGCCGATTTGACCAAAATGCCCCATTTGCTCGTAGCGGGTGCGACTGGAAGCGGTAAATCAGTCTGTATTAACGGATTAATCATGAGTATTTTGTTCAAGGCCAAACCAGAAGAAGTCAAGCTGATGATGGTTGACCCGAAAATGGTGGAACTAAATGTGTACAACGGAATTCCACATTTGTTGGCTCCAGTTGTTACTGACCCGAGAAGGGCTTCTGTTGCATTGAAAAAAGTCGTGGCAGAGATGGAACGGCGCTATAATTTGTTTGCCAAAACAGGTAGCCGCAATATTGAAATGTACAATGCACAAGTGGAAGGCACCCCACTTCCCTATATCGTCGTCATCGTCGATGAGCTTGCGGACTTGATGATGGTAGCTCCAGGAGAAGTGGAGGACGCGATTTGTCGACTCGCGCAAATGGCTCGTGCTTCCGGAATTCATCTCATCATCGCGACCCAACGTCCTTCCGTAGATGTCATTACGGGTGTGATCAAGGCAAATATCCCATCCCGCATTGCCTTTGGCGTATCTTCCATGGCTGACTCTAGAACGATTCTCGATATGGGTGGAGCAGAAAAGCTTCTCGGTAGAGGGGACATGCTATCACTGCCGATGGGGGCATCCAAGCCGATCCGTGTTCAAGGAGCTTTTGTATCTGACAAGGAAGTAGAAGAGGTCGTTCGTTTTGTAAAAGAACAGCAAGAGGTTCGCTACAATGAAGAGATGATCCCGGGTGACGTGCAGGAGGAGCAACAGCCAGTCGTGGATGATGAGCTGTACGATCAAGCCGTCCAAATCGTTTCAGAAGCCCAAACGGCATCGGCATCCTTGTTGCAGCGTCGTCTCCGTGTCGGTTATACGCGGGCGGCACGTTTGATTGATATGATGGAAGCGCAAGGAGTAGTTGGTCCTTATGAGGGAAGCAAGCCTCGTGAGGTTCGTCTTCCACGCCCGTCCATAGAAAGTAATATTTCATAAAGAGAGACCTTGCCAACATTTGTACTGGCAGGGTCTTTTTTCCTATTTTAGGAGAAAAATCTCTGTCGAAATTAATCATTTTGCATTATTATTCATAAATATTTGGCTTGCATGATACTCGCCCCTCATGTAAAATTTCTAAGAGATTGACGGAAATTGTTGTTATTAAGTCTCATACGAATCAGAGGTCTGACGTCCTACCTGTTGGGATGGCTTGCGGACAGCAGGAGTGAATGATGATGAGCATCAAAGGGAATGTTCGATCACTGTTTCTCTTGGTAATGGACAAGATCAAGAGTGATATCGAAACCGGACTTCTTCGTCCTGGTGAACGCCTCCCATCTGAAGCCGAACTATCCAAACAGCTTGGTGTAAGCAGGGCGACGCTTCGCGAGGCACTCCGACTTCTTGAGGAAGAGAAGATTGTCATTCGTAGACACGGTGTAGGTACCTTTATTAATTCAAAGCCTGTTTTTTCAGGTGGGATTGGGGAACTCTTTAGTGTGACGGATGCAATCGAGCGTCAAGGATATACGGCAGGAACATTGATCCTGAAAACATCCTTTGGCGAATCTGCTGAAGAAGAGAGGAAGCGGCTGGCCTTAAATCCGGGTGAAGGCGTTCTCATAGTAGAGCGAATTCGAACGGCTGATGGTGAGCCTGTGGTTTATTGTGTGGACCGCATTCCTGCACATCTGGTGCCTGAGGGCTATGCGGCAAGTGGAGAGTCTATCTTCAAATGGCTGGAGAGCGTAACAGGGGTAAGGATCGCATACGCTGTAGCAGATATTGAACCCGTGGGCAACAATGAAAAGGTTTCCAACCTGCTGCATTGCGATAAATCTGCTCCCATGCTCTTGCTCAAACAGATTCATTACGACGAAAGTGAAAAGCCAGTGCTATACTCCCATAATTACTTCAGAGCTGACAAAATTCACTTTCATGTCGTACGGAGACGGTTGTAACAGTGGGGGCAACCTCACTCAACAATTTCATCAACTAAAAACAGGGGGTAATCTCAGATGAAGAAAGTTCTATCCGTGCTTTCTGTGGCAACACTCAGCCTGTCGCTCGTTCTCGCTGGCTGCGGAAGCAAACAAGAAGCACAGCCTCAAGGCCAAACTGGTAGCAATGGAGGCGCTCCAACCGCTAATGCTATCAAAGTAGGTATGGTTACAGACGTTGGAGGTGTAAACGACAACTCCTTTAACCAGAGTGCTTGGGAAGGGCTGCAAAAACTCCAAACCGAAATGAATCTCCCGAAAGAAAACGTAAACTATCTGCAATCAAAATCAGATGCTGACTATGTACCAAACCTGACTCAATTCGTAAAAGACGGTTGGGATCTGACTTGGGGTATCGGCTTCTTGATGGGTGACCACCTGAAAAAAGTAGCAGAAGAAAACAAAAACGCAAAATTGGCGATTATCGACGCTGAAGTAGATGCTCCTAACGTAGCATCTGTACTCTTTAAAGAGCATGAAGGCTCCTTCCTTGCTGGGGTAGTTGCAGCGAAGATGACCAAAACGAAAAAGGTTGGATTCGTGGGTGGCGTTGACATCCCGGTAATCAAACGTTTTGACCTTGGTTTCGAAGCGGGCGTAAAAGCTGTAGATCCAAGTATTCAAGTAGTGAAAGTTTACACGGGTGCTTTTGACAAACCAGACATGGGTAAATCTACTGCTTCCTCCATGTACGGTCAAGGTGTGGACATCATCTTCCACGCTTCCGGCGGTACAGGTGACGGTGTGTTCAACGAAGCAAAAGACCGTAAAGCTAAAGGCGAGAACGTATGGGTAATCGGTGTTGACAAAGACCAATCCCTGACTTTCGGCGACGAAGTTACATTGACTTCCATGGTAAAACGTGTTGACGAAGCAGTTATTCGTGTATCGAAAGATCTTTCTGAGGGTAAATTCAAAGGCGGAGTACAATGGCTCGGACTGGCTGAAAACGGTGTAGGTCTGGCTGACACTTCTACGAAGAATGTTCCTGAAGACGTACTGAAGCTGGTTGAAGAATACAAGCAAAAAATCGTTAAAGGCGAAATCACAGTTCCTGATAAGTAAAAACCAAGGAAGCTGCAAATGGACAAGGCTGGTTTGAGCTACTGGCCTTGTCCTTTACCTTCACACTAGACCCGAAAAATGGGGTGAGCATGCATGAACTCGGTAAAAAAAGTGGTTGAAATGAGAGGGATCACAAAACGGTTCCCAGGCATTGTTGCGAATGACAGTATTACACTGTCTGTAGGTAAAGGTGAAATTCATGCGCTGCTCGGAGAGAATGGCGCGGGCAAGTCCACACTCATGAATATCTTGTTTGGTCTATATCAGCCGGATGAAGGCGAAATTCTGATTAACGAAAAAGTTGTACAGATCACAAGTCCAAGGATTGCAAACGAACTTGGTATCGGAATGGTTCACCAACATTTTATGCTCGTAGAAACATTTACAGTCACGGAAAACATTGTGCTAGGAAATGAACCGAAAAACGGGTTGAAGATAGATATTCAAAGCGCTGAGAAAGCGGTAGAAAAACTGTCGAATCAATACGGGCTCAAAGTTGATCCGAGAGCAAAAATTCAGGATATCTCAGTTGGGATGCAGCAGCGTGTAGAGATTTTGAAAACGCTTTATCGCGGTGCCGACATCTTGATTTTTGATGAGCCTACGGCTGTATTGACGCCGCAGGAAATCCATGAACTTATCGAGATCATGCATAACTTGGTAAAAGAAGGTAAGACGATTATCCTGATCACACACAAGCTGAAAGAAATTATGGCTGTATGTGACGCGGTTACGATTATTCGTCGAGGAAAGGTCATTGACTCCGTATTAGTAAAAAATACGAATCCAGACGATTTGGCTGCGAAAATGGTTGGTCGTGAAGTGAACTTCCGCGTCGATAAAACGGAAGCAAAACCAAAAGAAACGATCTTGGCCGTAGAGAATGTGACTGCAATGGGTAACCGTGGTGTGAATGCGCTGAACAATCTCAGCTTAGAGGTTCGCGCTGGAGAAATCCTCGGAATTGCTGGAGTCGACGGCAATGGCCAAAGTGAACTGATTGAAGTATTAACTGGCTTGCGTAAGGCAACAAGTGGGCGTGTCCTTCTTAATGGCAAAGAAATTACGAATCAAAATCCGCGCAACATCTCAGAATCAGGATTGTCGCACATTCCTGAAGACCGACATAAACGAGGATTGGTTCTTGATTTCACCATGAGTGAAAATATGGTATTGGAAACGTACTTCCATCCAACGTTTTGCAAAAACGGTTTTCTTGATTATGGCGCTATTGACAAGCATGCGGCTAAGCTTATCGAAGAATTCGACGTTCGGACTCCGAGTATTTACACGCCAGCACGAGCGCTTTCGGGAGGAAACCAACAGAAGGCGATTATTGCCCGCGAAGTGGACAAGAACCCGGATTTGCTGATTGCGGCTCAACCTACTCGTGGCTTGGACGTAGGCGCTATCGAATTTATTCATCGCAGGCTAATTGATCAACGCGATCAAGGAAAAGCGGTTCTCTTGCTTTCCTTGGAGCTAGATGAGGTTATCAATGTGTCCGACCGGATTGCGGTTATATATGAGGGAGCTATTGTGGGGATTGTCGATGCAAAATCAACAACGGAGCAAGAGCTCGGTTTGATGATGTCCGGCGGAAAAGTAATGCAAGGAGGGGGAAACGATGAATAAAGTTATTGCGGTCTTCACGAAAGAATCGTTTCTCGTTCCTGCCGTTGCGATCATTCTTGGTCTTTTGACCGGAGCAATCGCAATGCTGGCAGGTGGATTTGATCCAATCGCTGCCTATACGGCTTTGATTAAAAAAGTATTTGGAAGCGCGTATAACTTTGGTGAAACGATTCGCCAAATTACCCCTTTGATCTTTACAGGTTTGGCTGTAGCTTTTGCTTTCCGTACTGGTCTTTTTAACATCGGGGCAGAAGGTCAATTTATCGTAGGGATGATTGCTTCTACTGTTGTAGGTGTTTCTTTTGACCTTCCAGCTATCATTCATGCTCCACTTGCTATCCTTGCAGGTGCTTTAGCAGGTGGTTTGTGGGGTGCCATTGCCGGTTATTTGAAAGCAGCACGTGGTGTCAATGAGGTTATTACCAGCATCATGTTGAACTGGGTAGCGCTGTACTTTGCAAACTGGATCATGAATGCTTTCTTTATTCCAGCAGGCAAGCAAACATCTGAAGAGGTAAAGGATTCTGCGATCATTACCATTGGATGGCTCGCTGAAATGTTTGACAATGCTCGTTTGCACTGGGGTACACTGATTGCTGTACTTGCAGCTATTTTCTTCTATATCATCCTTTGGAAAACAAAGTCTGGTTTTGAATTGCGTTCCGTTGGTTTGAACCCGCATGCTTCTGAGTATGCTGGTATGAACGTGAATCGTAATGTTGTAAAGGCCATGTTCATTGGTGGTATGTTTGCAGGAATTGGTGGAGCTACTGAGATTTTGGGCGTTTTCCACTATCAAGCGATTATGACGCAGCATACGGGCTATGGATTCGATGGAATCGCGGTAGCATTGATTGGCGGAAATACTCCGTTCGGGGTTATCCTTGCTGCCATCTTGTTTGGGGTTCTCACATTCGGTGCGAGCGGCATGCAGTTTAGTGCGGGTGTACCGTTTGAGTTAATTCGCGTCGTGATTGCATCTGTTATTTTCTTTGTTGCGGCACATGGCATCGTGAAAATTTTCGTTAAGCCGATCTTGATGAAGAAAAAGGAAGGTGGAAACTGATGGATTGGGGATTAATTCTTAGCAACCTCGTTCATGATACCATCGTGTTTTCCACTGCCTTGATTTTTGCCGCATTGGGTGGATTGTACTCGGAGCGTTCTGGTGTTGTGAACATTGCGCTAGAAGGTATGATGATTATTGGTGCGTTTACTGGTGCCGTAATGACCTATGCTTTCCAAGATTCATTTGGAGCTTGGGCACCGTGGGTCGGATTTATTGCGGCTGGGATTGCCGGTGCTATTTTTGCCCTACCGCATGCCGTTGCTTCGGTTACATTTAAAGCGGACCAGACTGTCAGTGGTGTGGCCCTGAACTTCTTGGCAGCGGGGCTTTCCATTTACCTGACCAAAATTATTTTCAACGGAGCAGGTCAAACAACAACATTGACCTCTGTATTTAACAAATTCAGTATTCCTGGATTGAGTGAAATTCCTTATATCGGACATGCCATTTTTGAGGCGTATCCGACTAGCTATTTGGCTTTCATTGCTGTATTCGTTACTTGGTATGTTATTTTTAAGACACCATTCGGATTGCGCTTGCGTTCCGTTGGTGAGCATCCGCGTGCGGCTGATACAGTCGGGATCAATGTGAAGAGAATGCGCTACACGGCTGTTATGATCAGTGGGATGTTGGCTGCATTGGGTGGAGCTACGATTTCCTTGACGACAACCAGTAACTTCTCCCATAACACAGTTTCTGGACAAGGTTTCATCGCAATTGCGGCCTTGATCTTCGGTAAATGGCATCCAATGGGTGCGATGGGAGCAGCATTGTTCTTTGGTGTCGCTCAAGCGATCAAGTCTTTGGTGCAAATCTTCGGATTGACCAATTACATTCCTACTGAATTTATCTTCATGCTTCCGTACGTGCTGACGATTCTCGTGATGGCTGGTCTGGTAGGACGATCCAGTGCTCCAGCGGCTCTCGGCAAACCTTACGATACGGGATCGCGTTAATCATTCGTTGACAAAATTTAGCGTCTAGAACCTGTCACTTCCCCTGTGCGATAATTTTTGTGACTGCTTGCGGTCCGCAAAAAACGGTCTTATCCGTTTTAGCAAATTGTCTGTGGGGAGGGAAAAAGATGAACCGCTGTCTACGTGAGTACAGCAGTTATCGATGGAACAGGATTCTAGGCGCTTTTGTTTTTTTCCTGATGATAGCCGTACCGGGTGGAATGGTTTTTGCAAAAGAGCCAGGACCTGTTATTTCTGTTATTGTCGATGGAATGGGTGTCCAATCTGATGTAGCGCCCATTCATCGAAATGGACGAATGCTCGTTCCGATACGAGTAGTTGCCGAGGGAACAGGCTCAGAAGTAAGCTACGAGGCCACCACTCAAAAAGTATTACTCAACAAAAAAAGCAAGCATATATCCCTTACGATTGGCAACCAGACAGCGTATGTAGATGGAAAGCGTTTGAAGTTGGATGTCTCTCCAATCATTGTGAATAAGCGGACGCTTGTGCCAATCCGATTTATCTCCGAGGCATTTGGCTATCAAGTCCAATGGGATGAGACTGCGGCAGTTGCATACATACAATCCAAACCAGTGGAAGACAAGACAACGAGTGTCAAATACTCGTTGAATCCTTATGTCGTTCAACAGGATGATACCTTATCAAAAATAGCAGCTAGCCACGACACGGACATGAGTGCCATTCAGAAAAATAACCATCTCTACTCTGATGAGTTACTGGTGGGCCAAATTTTATTTTTGCCAGAAGGGGCGCAAAGAGCTGAGCACCCTATTGCCACAAAAGTTGCGGATGATCAATTAATTGGGAAACCATTTCGGTTTCCTTTCCACGATAATAGTTGGTATGAGCCATATGGGGATAGCTTCGGATCTGATCGAGAGTGGACGGAGACGAATAGCGGCAGTGTCCGAAGTCACGAGGGCATCGACATTATGGCACCGAAAGGAACGCCGATTTACTCGGTATCCGATGGGACGATCAACAAAGTGGGCTGGAATACGTATGGTGGCTGGAGAGTAAACATTACGGATGAGAATGGCCAATATCGGATGTATTACGCTCATTTGCAGGCGTATTCACCAGGATTGTATGTTGGGAAAACGATAAAAGCTGGACAGCTGATCGGTTTTGTTGGAGATACAGGCTACGGCGGCACGGGGACAGTGGGAATGTTTGAACCTCACCTACATTTTGGCCTCTATCGTAACAGCACGGGGAAGGCCATCGATCCATATGATTACTTGCGGGTTTGGGAGCAAAACAAAGTGGAAAGTCCCCTTTAAAATTGGGACAAACTACTACGGAGTACCTTCACGAATAAAAGGAGGCCCTTCGTATGTGGACTTGTCCGTACTGTGGGGGAAGCCACGGCTTACCCTTTCACGATGAGCAACTGGATGGCATGCTCTGTCTCTCGTCTGATTGCGGTCGATTTGTTGAAGAGCATAGGACATCGGATGATCCCGGGGACTGGGATGCAATGGATATGTAAGGAAAAGAGTGAACGCCCTTTGATAAAAAGGCGCCGTTCGCTCTTTTTTTATTCAATGGAAGCGCTGTGATTTACGTATTACGGGACTTGCGTGAGCGCATAGGATGAAGCACTGGGGATATATAATGGAAGATTCTGATGCTTGATGCCCTGACAATTGGTTACAATAGAGAAGAATATGAAGTAAGCTGATGGAGAAGGGAGATTGAACTATGACTGCTACTACAACCGAAATTGCATTTCAAAGCTCCCAAATTAATGGGATGAACGTACATATCCTTCCAACCAAAAAGTTCAAGACCACGACGATCGTGACGATGATTGAACAGACGCTATCGGAGGAGCACGTAACGAAAACAGCATTGCTTGCGATGGTCATGAAACGTGCCAGCGCTCGTTTTCCGGAAACGAAGCTATTGCGAGCACATTTGGATTTCCTGTACGGTGCCATTTTTGATGTCGATGTGATGAAAAAGGGCGAGCGGCAAATCCTGCAAATTTACATGGAAGTACCGAATGAAAAATATTTGTCCAATGAAGCCTCACTTTTGGAGCAGGCCATTGAATTCGTAGGAGATATGCTCGTCAGACCATATGTACAAAACAACGCTTTTTCAGAAAAGTACATGGCACAGGAAAAAGAGACGCTTCGTAAACGGATAGAGAGCTTGATCGACGACAAAATGAAGTATGCGAACCAACGCGTGACAGAAGAAATGTGTAAAGGGGAACCGTTCTCTCTTCTCGTCCAAGGTCGTGTGGCGGATTTGCCGAAGATCACTGGTCAGGAGCTGTATCAATATTTTAAAGAAATAACGACGACGAATCCAATCAATATGTTCGTGGTGGGCGATGTCGAGCAGCAGGAAGTGAGCGAGGCTATTTCCAGACACATTCCCTTGGAACGCTCTCAGGTAGGAGAACTACAGATCGAATCGACCGCGAAGGACGTATCTGCTGAAAGCGAAGTGATCGATCGACTCGATGTCAACCAAGCAAAGCTCAATATCGGCTGCCGTACGCAGATCACTTATAAGGATGAGGACTACCCGACACTGTTGCTATATAACGGGATTTTAGGCGGTTTTCCTCACTCCAAGTTGTTTGTCAATGTCCGTGAAAAAGAGAGTCTCGCTTACTATGCTGTTTCCAGGCTAGAGAGCCACAAAGGGATTCTCATGATTATGTCCGGGATTGATGTAAGCAAATATCAGCGTGCGGTTGAGATTATTAAGCAGCAGCTTGATTTGATGCGACAAGGAACCATATCGGAAGAGGAAATGAGCCAGACGCGTGCGACATTGTCTAACCAGTTCCGCGAGCTTTTGGACAGCGCCCGCGGCATGATTGAATTTACGTACAACGGTGTGATTAGCGGACGTCCTCGGAAAATCGAAGAGCTTTTGGCGGGGATCAACCAAGCGACCATTGAGGATATCAAGAAGGTAGCAAGCAAGGTGACGATCGATACGATTTATCTGCTACGGGACAAGAAGGGAGAGGCATAAGATGCAGACCACTGATTTTGAACAAGTAAATGAAACGGTATATCATGAAGCTCTCCAAAATGGATTGCAAGTCTATTTGGTTCCTAAACAGGGCTTCAGCAAAACATACGCTGTGTTCACAACGCGCTACGGCTCCATTGATAGCCATTTCCGCACCCGAAGCGGGGAAGAAATTAATGTTCCCGACGGCATTGCGCATTTTCTAGAGCACAAAATGTTTGAGAAAAAAGATCGGGATGTCATGCACGAATTCAGTAAAAACGGGGCGAGCTGCAATGCGTTCACGAGCTTCAATCGTACGGCTTATTTGTTCTCATGCACAGATAAGTTAGATGACAATCTGAATCTGCTGCTTGATTATGTACAGGACCCGTATTTCACAGATGCCAGTGTGGAAAAGGAAAAAGGAATCATCGGCCAGGAAATCACCATGTACGATGACAATCCGGACTGGAAGGTGTACATGAACCTTCTAAAGGCCATGTACCAGAAGTATCCGATTAACATTGAAATTGCGGGTACGATCGAGACGATCTCTCATATTACAAAAGAAAATTTGTATCAGTGCTATGAAACGTTTTATCATCCTGCCAATATGCTTTTGTTGGTCGTGGGCTCCTTTGAACCAGAAGCGATTATGAAGCTCATTCGTGAAAATCAGGGAGCAAAGGAGTTTCCTCCTGCGCCACAAATCACGCGCGTTTTTCCAGAAGAGCCATCAGAGCCAGCGGAAGCGAAAGTAGAAGCGTTTCTAACAGTGGGTCTGCCCAAATGCATGATTGGAATCAAGGAAAAGGAAAATGGTCTAACCAAGGAGGCCTTGTTAAAACGCGAGTTGACTACTAAACTGGTATTGGACATCGCGTTCGGCACTAGCTCCGCTGTCTATGAGCGCTTGTATGACAGCGAGCTGATTACGGAAAGCTTTGATTTTGACTACAGCAGTGAGCAGGATTATGCGTATACGATCATCGGTGGAGATACACCTGATCCAGAGCGTTTGGTGGAAACGATCAAAGCAGAAATCGAACAGTTGAAGCAAACTGGTATAGCCCAGGAAGATTTTGAACGTGCGAAGCGTAAAAAAATCGGAAACTTCCTGCGTTCTCTAAACTCCGTGGAGTTTATCGCTAACCAGTTTACCAGCTTCAAATTTAACGGGAACGATCTGTTTTCCGTAGTGCCGACCTTGGAGTCGATCACACGCGAAGATGTGGAAAAACGTTTGAAGGAGCATTTTTTAACTGAGCAGATGGCTGTTTCCATCGTTCGTTCCGCTTCGCCACAGGAGTAATGTATTCATGTTCAAGCAAGAGACGCCATGGGCGTTAATTACGGGAGCTTCCGGAGAGATCGGGCAGGCGATTGGTGCCTACCTGATTGATGCGGGGGTTCCCCTTTATCTGCATTACAATCGAAATAAAGAAAAATTAGAGCCGTTGGTGCAAAAATGCCAGGAGCGGGGCGTTCCCTTTGGCATCCTCCAAGCTGATCTGCGGGATCCACAGCAAATTGCGGCGATGTTTGCTCAGATGCAGGCGGCACCACTATTGATCGTAAACAACGCCTCAGTGGACGATGTCGGATTATTTACGGATGTGACTGTCGAGAAATTCGATGAACTCCTTGCCCTCAATGTTCGATCCGCTTTTTTGGTCTGCCAAGCTGCTGTTCCGGCCATGCTACGTGCAAGGTATGGGCGCATCGTCAACATTTCTTCCATATGGGGGCTTACTGGCGGTTCGTGTGAAGTACTGTACTCCATGACCAAAGGAGCAATCAACACGTTCACCAAAGCCTTGGCAAAGGAAATGGCACCAAACGGAATCACGGTAAATGCAGTCGCTCCAGGAGCGATTGCTGGTGGAATGATGGAGCGCTTTGCTCCAGATGAAATGGAAATGATTGCGGAAGAAATACCTGCCAACCGTCTTGGACAACCATATGAGGTAGCCGCAGTCGTGCGTTTCTTGCTTTCGGCGGATTCCAGTTATGTGACAGGGCAAGTGATTAGTCCAAACGGTGGATGGTACACCTAGAAGAAAAGTATGCATGAATAAAATACGAGAAATGATGGAATTCTACCTTTTGTGTGGGCAGCAAATCTGTTCGCAACGTACAAAAGGAGGGAATTTCCCTATGTCGATTCTTGACAATTTCAGCGACTGGAAAGCGTTTCTCGGAGATCGGGTAGAACAAGCGAAACAAGCCGGGATGGAAAGCGAAACGCTTCAAAATGTAGCTTATCAAATCGGTAGCTATCTGTCTGAGCAAGTAGACCCGAAAAACGATCAGGAGCGTCTGTTGAAACAGCTGTGGGACGCAGGTGATCAACAGCAGCAACAAGCTTTGGCAACACTCATGGTGAAGCTTGTTCAGAATCGCAATGACGCGAACGCTGGCAGCTAGCCATTCAAATCCCCTACTTTTGGGGATTTTTCTTTTCGCGATTGTCGAATGAAACGAACGTGATATACTACATAAGAAGAGAATTCTGGTTGGCGGAGAGGATTGCATATGGAAGCGAAGAAAGAATGGTACATGGAGTATGAGATTGCCCGTAACCGTCCCGGTCTCTTAGGGGACGTATCTTCTATTCTGGGGATGTTGAACATCAATATCGTGACGATCAATGGTGTGGATACCATGCGCCGAGGTATGCTGCTTTTGACCGATGATGATGAGAAAATGGAGGTTTTGCGCAACGTTGTGCAAAAAATGGACAACATAACCATAACGAGGTTACGTCCCCCGACAATGCTGGATCGTTTGGCTGTTCGCCACGGTCGCTATATTGAACGGGATAGCGAGGACAAAAAAACGTTTCGCTTTGTTCGTGAAGAGCTGGGCTTGCTGGTCGATTTCATGGCAGAGATCCTGAAGAAGGAAGGTCATCAGCTCATCGGGATTCGTGGAATGCCTCGCGTAGGGAAGACTGAATCAATGATTGCTGCCAGCGTATCCGCCAATAAACGTTGGACATTTATTTCCTCCACTTTGTTGCGCCAGACGGTGCGTAGTTCCTTAGCCATTGATGAAATGTCTACTGATCATGTATATTTGATAGATGGAATTGTCTCAACGCTGCGATCGACAGAAAAGCACTTCACCTTGCTTCGGGAGATTATGAACTTTCCTGCCGCAAAAATCATTGAGCATCCGGATATATTCGTAAGGGAATCAGAGTATCAACTTGATGATTTCCATTACATAATTGAGCTCCGTCATCATCCGGATGAAGAGATTACCTATGAGCTTATCAACAATCGCGGCTTTGATAATTTCGAAATGAATTAAGGAGGGGCAGCTGTGTCTGAGCTAGGTCAAGTCCTGCAAAGGGCCCGCGAAGAAAAAGGAATCACGCTCGACGACATCCAACGTATCACCAAGATACAGCGGCGATATTTGGAAGCAATTGAAAGGGGTCATTTTCACGTACTTCCTGGCCACTTTTACGCGCGTGCATTTATAAAGAGTTATGCGGAAGCTGTCGGTCTAGACCCGAACCACATCCTGAATCACTTTCAGTCCGATTTGCCGGCCCAGCCACCTACAGAGCAAGTAGAGAGACTGCGTCGCAGACGAGTTGCTTCAGCGAACAATCCATTACAAGCGGGGCGATGGGTGACCAAAACCTTGCTCGTATTGTTTATTGCCTTGATTATCGGGGTTATTTATTTCGCTGTCGTCAACAACAACGGAGGTCAGTTTACTCAACCAGTGCCAGGGGGAACTGTTAACCCTGGAGCGGAAATTGTCACGCCTGGCAATGGTGGTGGAGCGGCAACATCCCCGATTGCTCAACAACCGAAGCCTCCTTCTATTACCACACCGAACCCTCAAACAGGAACAAACCCACCTGAGACCGTTACGGAAACTCCTCAGGCAACCATCACGTTTGAATCGCAGCAAGGATCCATGTATAACTATTCCTTGCAGGGTGGAGAAAAAATCACGGTTTATCTGAAGGTGAAAGAAGAAACAAGCTGGTTTGGTATATCGGAAGGAAAAGGAAAAAAGTATGTTGAGCAGGGCACGCTCAAGAAAGATCAGGAAAAAACGATTGAGCTTGGGAAATCCGCTTATATTCGTTTGGGCAAACCGACTGTATTGGAATTAAAGGTGAACGGAGTCTTGGTAGACACGTCTAAAATGAAGTCAATGCCGTCCAATATTACGATGAAAGTAAAAGAGGCGGTCACCCAGTAGGCAAGCATATGCTTGCCTTTTGTTCTTTTCTCTTTTTTGACACTTCCTTTAGGCTTATATTATACTGGTTAGGTGTAATATGGGTTGGTGTGACCAATTGGAGGAAAAAAGATGACAGAGAAGGTAGGCACGCGTGAAAAAGTAGCGATTGTTACGCTGGGCTGTGAAAAAAATCTCGTTGATTCGGACATGATGGCCCATCTGATAGATGAAAAAGGTTATGAACTGGTTGATAACCCAGAAGAAGCAACTGTGGTTATCGTCAATACCTGCGGTTTCATCGATGCAGCCAAGGAAGAATCCGTAAATAAGATTCTGGAAATGGGTGAATTGAAGGAATCCGGCAAACTGAAATCGCTTGTGGTGGCAGGCTGTCTCACACAACGTTACAAAGAGGATATCTTGAATGAGATTCCTGAGGTGGATGGCATTGTCGGAACAGGCGATTTTATGTCGATTACAGGTATTATCGAAGAATCTCTAGAGGGCAAGCGACCAATCTTTGTAGGAAACCCCATTTTTACGTACGAAGATGTAGTGAAGCGAAAAGTAAAGCAAGGCACGTACACCGCATATATTAAAATTGCCGAGGGCTGCGACAACGCCTGTACGTTTTGCTCGATTCCTTTGATGCGTGGAGGATTCCGCAGTCGTACAATCGAATCCATCGTGGAAGAAGCTCGTCATTTGGCGGCACAAGGGGTCGTAGAAGTAAGTCTGATCGCACAAGATTCTACGAACTACGGAACAGATATTTACGATGGAAAATTGATGCTTCCTGAACTTTTAAACCGTCTGGCAGAAGTCGAGGGCATCGAGTGGATTCGTCTTCACTATGCATACCCTGGATATTTCACGGATGAACTGATCCACACCTTTGCTACCAATCCAAAAGTATGCAAATACGTAGACATGCCTTTGCAGCATTCAGAAGACCATATTCTGAAAAGAATGCGTCGCCCAGGAAGACAGACGGATATTCGTGCGCTGGTAGCAAAAATTCGCGCACAGGTCCCAGATGTTGCACTGCGTACCTCTTTGATCGTAGGGTTCCCTGGGGAAACAGAGGAAGACTTCGAGCGTCTGAGCGAGTTTGTCAAGGATATCCGCTTTGATCGACTGGGTGTGTTTACTTACTCCAACGAGGATGACACTCCAGCTTCCCGTCTGCCTGACCACGTAGACGAAGAGGTTAAGGAAAAACGTGCGAACATGCTGATGGAAATTCAGCGTGAAGTAGCCGGAGATCGCAATGGACGCTTTGTTGGTCAAGTTTTGGATGTTTTGATTGAACGTTACGAAGGACGTAACGATATTTATGTAGGTCGAACACAGTATGACGCTCCGGAAATCGATGGTGAAGTATTCGTCACTGGTTTTAAAGGCGAACTGGGCACCATTGTAAAAGTAAAAATAACACACTCCTATGAATACGATTTAGCCGGGGAGGTAGTCTAGGTGAATCTCGCCAACCGCATCACCCTCGCCAGGATTTTTCTGGTGCCGGTAGTTATGTTTTTTCTGCTGGTGCGTTACAACATCGGGACATTTTCGATTGGTAGCCTGACGATGACGTATAATGAGCTGATTGCGGCTTTGGTTTTTATCCTAGCAGCCAGTACGGACGGACTCGACGGTTATATTGCACGGAAGAAAAAAATCGTGACGAACTTGGGGAAGTTTCTGGATCCGCTTGCTGATAAGCTGTTGGTTTCTGCCGCACTCATTTCACTGGTAGAGATGCAGCGTTTGGAAGCGTGGATTGCGATTGTTATTATCAGCCGAGAGTTTGCGGTAACGGGTCTACGACTAGTTGCTGCGGCAGAAGGACAGGTAATTGCTGCGAGTGCATTGGGTAAACTGAAAACATGGGTGCAGATCGTAGCGATTACGGCTGTCATGATTCGAAACTTCCCATTTGGTTTCTTCGGCATTCCGTTCGACGAAGTAGCTACTTGGGCGATGGTGATCATCACGATTTACTCCGGGTACGACTACTTTGCGAAAAATCGTAACGTGATCCAATACTCGTAATGCGGGTATTGGTCTCTTTTTTCACAAGACTCTTCTCTTGAGCGTTTGCAAGTGATAAACTGTTAGTTTAGAGGCTTTTCTACTCTCAAAGAGAATGGATGAGGAAGATGAGAGCGGAGATTATCGCGGTAGGTACCGAACTTTTGTTAGGCCAGATCGCTAACACCAACGCACAGTTTCTTTCTCAGAAGCTGGCGGAAATTGGCGTGGGAGTTTACTTTCATACGGTTGTGGGAGACAACACGGAGCGATTGCTACAAGTGATTCGATTGGCATCAGGACGATCTGATCTCGTCATTTTCACGGGTGGGCTAGGGCCGACTCAAGATGATTTGACGAAAGAAACCGTGGCGGGGCATGTAGGCATTGGATTGGAAACGAATTCAGAGGCCATGGAGAGAATTGAAAAATTCTTTTCGCAACGTGGGATTGTCATGACGGAGAACAATCGTAAGCAGGCGCTGGTGCTTTCTGGCAGCCATGTATTCTCCAACGATTTCGGGATGGCGCCGGGGATGGCGATCCGTCATGACAGTAGTACGTTCGTGCTATTGCCTGGACCACCTAGTGAGATGTATCCAATGGTGGAGAATTACGTGATGCCGTACTTGACCGATTTGCTCCCCGATAAACAAGTGTTTCATTCTCATGTACTCCGGTTCTACGGAATAGGCGAATCCGCTTTGGAGGAAAAACTGCTTGATCTGATCGAAAAGCAGGACAATCCAACGATCGCTCCATACGCCAAAGAATTCGAAGTAACGCTGCGAATTACGGCAAGAGCTGCGACAGTCGAAGAAGGAGAAACCTTGATTTTACCTGTAGAAAAAGAAATTCTCAGCCGTGTTGGTCAGTACATGTACGGGTTGGGCGAGAACTCGTCACTGCATGATGTGCTAGTTTCTGAGTTGAAAAAGAGAAATGAGACAATTGCTTGTGCAGAAAGCTGTACAGGTGGAGCGATTGCCTCGTTGATTACCGCTGTGCCAGGAAGCTCACAAGTGTTTCGTGGCGGGGTAGTCTGCTACACCAATGAAGTGAAAAATCAGCTGCTCGAAGTACCTGATTCCATTTTGCAAACAGATGGGGCAGTCAGTGAGAAAACAGCTCAATTGCTGGCTGAACATGTACGAGAAAAGCTGGGAGCTACTTACGGGATTTCTGTTACGGGAGTGGCTGGACCCGATCCTTCCGAGGGCAAGCCTGTTGGCCTTGTTTACGTAGGGATCGCGGCAGAAGGAATGCCCACAGTTGTAAAAGAGCTGCGCCTTGCCGGAAGAAGGCATGCAATCGTTGGGCGTGCCGCTAAATACGCGTTGTTTTATGCGTTGCAAATGCAAAAAGAAAGGTGATTTTTTTCATGACGATTTTTTCCGATTTTCCTTTACATAAATCTATTCTGCAAGCGATTCACGATATGGGCTTCGAGGAGCCATCGCCGATTCAGGCAGCTTGCATTCCAAAAGTTCTGGATGGCGGAGACCTGATTGGTCAAGCACAGACAGGTACTGGTAAGACTGCTGCCTTCGGGATTCCACTTGTAGAAAAGATTACGCCTGCCAATCGTGTACAAGCGATCGTGTTGACTCCGACTCGTGAGTTGGCTATTCAGGTAGCAGGAGAGCTCTTGCGTATCTCCAAATACAACAAGGTTCGTACGCTGCCAATCTATGGCGGACAATCGATCGGACATCAAATTCGTGCACTGCGCCAAGGTGTACAAATCGTTGTAGGTACTCCTGGCCGTGTCATGGACCACTTGCGTCGCAAAACATTGAAGCTGGATCACGTACATACACTCGTTTTGGATGAAGCGGATGAAATGCTGGACATGGGCTTCATCGAAGATATCGAAACGATCATCACACATATGCCGGAAGAGCGTCAAACCTTGCTGTTCTCTGCGACGATGCCGCCAGAAATCAAGCGCTTGGCTACCCGTTACATGAAACAGCCGCAAACGATCGCGGTGAGCCGTGAAGAAGTAACGGCACCATTGATCGAACAGGTATACTACAAAGTGTTTGACCGTAACAAAGTAGAGAGCCTCTGCCGTATTCTGGACAGTGAGGATGTAGAGTTGGGAATCATTTTCTGCCGTACCAAGCGTGGTGTAGATGAGTTGTCCGAAGTGCTGCAATCCCGCGGATACCTTGCGGACGGCTTGCATGGCGACTTGTCACAGGCACAACGTGACAAGGTCATGAATGCGTTCCGTGAGGGCTCGATTGAATTCCTGATCGCGACAGATGTAGCAGCACGTGGTATCGACGTAGGAAACGTCTCTCACGTAATCAACTACGATATTCCACAAGACTCTGAGAGCTACGTACACCGTATTGGTCGTACTGGTCGCGCAGGTCGCAAAGGAATTGCGATGACGTTGGTTACGCCTCGTGAAGTAAGACAAATGATGTTTATCCAAAAGCAGACAAAAGCACAAGTGCTCTCTCGCAATGTTCCTTCCCTGGAGGAAGTGGCTGAGCGTAAACAAGAGCAGTTGCGTGAACAGTTGACTAGCCTTTTGGAAAGCGATGCTATCGCGGATATGTATCAAAAAGTAGCGGATGCTCTCGTAGGTCAATACCCGGCTGAAAAAGTAGCAGCTGCTGCATTGCACCTGGCATTCCACACCGAAGCAGGACAAGGGCAGGAAGTAGAAGCGTACAACTTTGGTGAGACGGGTGCAGCAAAAGGCATGGTCCGCTTCTTCCTGAACGTAGGCCGCAATGCGAACATGAAGCCACAGGATCTGGTACGAGAGATCTCTGAATCTGTGGGTATCCCAGGAAAATCAGTAGGTCGTATCGACATTTTCGAGAGCTTCACGTTTGTTGAGGTTCCAGAAGAGGTAGCGGCATTCGTATATGAGTCACTGCGTCAAACGCGCATCAACGGAAAACGAATCAATCTGGAGCCTGCAAAGCCTCGCGGAGCGAAGCGTTCCTAATTTGCGAGTATTCCAAAGCAGCCATTTCACTGGGTATAACCAGGAAATGGCTGCTTTTTACAATGCGAATATTTGTTCGTAAAAAATACTTGGCAAACACTTCTGTCTCGAGGTATGATGAAGACAAGCAAAACAGATGCGAAAAATTGAAAGGGTGTGTACCATTTGTCAGATCGTCGCGCAGCTTTGGAGAGTGCATTGCGTCAAATAGAAAAGCAATTCGGTAAAGGTTCCATTATGAAGTTGGGGGAAGTATCCAACGTTCAGATTTCTACTGTATCGAGCGGAGCGCTTGCTCTTGATATCGCACTTGGTGTGGGCGGATTCCCACGTGGACGGATTATTGAGATTTACGGACCAGAGTCTTCTGGTAAAACAACCGTAGCACTTCATGCAATCGCAGAAGTGCAAAGACAAGGCGGACAGGCTGCGTTTATCGATGCTGAGCATGCTTTGGATCCGG
The DNA here is from genome assembly GCF_055685845.1 of Brevibacillus schisleri. Classification (NCBI taxonomy): domain Bacteria; kingdom Bacillati; phylum Bacillota; class Bacilli; order Caryophanales; family Paenibacillaceae; genus Brevibacillus; species Brevibacillus schisleri. The sequence continues at coordinate 3,939,197 of NZ_JBVNDM010000001.1, read as the reverse complement.
TTTACGCTGCAAAGCTGGGTGTAAACATCGACGAATTGCTGTTGTCCCAACCAGATACGGGTGAGCAAGCTTTGGAGATCGCGGAAGCACTGGTACGTTCTGGTGCAGTAGACATTATCGTAGTTGACTCCGTTGCGGCTCTCGTGCCAAAAGCAGAGATCGAGGGCGAGATGGGAGATTCCCACGTAGGTTTGCAAGCACGCTTGATGTCCCAAGCACTCCGCAAGCTGTCTGGTGCCATCAATAAGTCCAAAACGATTGCGATCTTCATCAATCAGCTTCGCGAAAAAGTGGGAGTTATGTTCGGTAACCCGGAAACAACGCCAGGTGGACGCGCTTTGAAGTTCTACGCGAGTGTTCGTTTGGATGTTCGTAAAGCGGAATCTATCAAAGTCGGAAACGACATTTTGGGTAGCAAGACGAAGATCAAAGTTGTCAAAAATAAAGTGGCTCCACCATTTAAGGTTGCTGAAGTGGACATCATGTACGGTGAAGGTATTTCCAGAGAAGGTAGCATCCTCGACATCGGTTCTGAGATTGATGTCGTGCAAAAGAGTGGTGCTTGGTATTCCTTCAACGAAGAGCGTCTCGGCCAAGGTAGAGAAAATTCGAAGGTCTTCCTGAAGGAAAATCCGCATATTGCCTCTCAGATTGAAACAAAAGTGCGCGAATACTTCAGTCTGAACCCTGGCTCTGTTCCAGAAATTGAGCCAGAAAATGACCCAGAGCAAGATGAAGAGCCTACATTTGATCTGGAGTAATGAAGAGTGGAAGAGCAGCCTGTCGATGAGACAGGCTGTTATTTTAGCTTTGCGAAGGAGTGACTCATCATGAAGAGCGGCCTGATCACTGCCGTTCATCGAGATATCAAACAAAAGCAACGCTACCATATCGATGTAGAAGGCGAGTATGCCATTACCGTACATGAAGACATACTGGTAAAGTACAACCTATTTAAGGGAACAGAATTAGACGAAGCTTTTTGCCGAGAAGTGCTAATAGCAGAAGAAAAGCATAAAGCGTATTTAGGAGCTTTGCGATACCTCGGCATACGCCCACGGACAAGCAGTCAGCTGCATTCATATTTGGTAGAGAAGGGATTTTCTACGCAGATTGCCGAAGAGATATGTCAGCGCTGCAAGGATCATGGCTACATCGATGATGAAGCATTTGCGAAGCAATGGGTAGACGAGCGATTGCGTTTGAAGCCGAGAAGCCCGTATATGCTGCGTATGGAGCTTACCCAGCGTGGAGTAGACAGAGGGATTGTAGAGGACGCAGTACGTGGCGTGTCTAGGCAGGCTGAACTAGATGCTGCTCGCGCATTGATAGAGAAGAAGGTGCGACGCATAGAAGGTGCACCGAGCCCCGATGAAGAACGCAAGCTGCTGTCCATGCTGATGCGCAAGGGATTCTCCCATGCGATCATTCAACAAATGCGTGAAGAATTGCGTCGTAGAAGCGATAGTTAGGGTCAACTCTATTTGCATGATCTTGACAATTCTTGTTCACAAATAATAAAATAGGTTTGTATTTACTTGGTGTATCATAACTTTTTGTGATTTGCTCACTCGATGCCTATGAAACAACTGAAAAACCGTGCGAAAGTAGTACGGATTCAGCGGACCGAGTAAAATCGGTCTTGTTTTATAGCCGAATGTTCAAATGTGAGAGCACTCCATGAAAAACAAATGCTTGGAAAGCGGGGAGATGTCTTACAATAAGGAGGTGAAACGAAAAGCCTATGGATCCTATAATTACTGTTGTCATTGTGCTCGTTGCCCTGCTGATCGGCTTGGGTGCTGGCTACTTCACTCGTAAATCGATTGCGGAAGCGAAGATCTCCAGTGCAGAAGAAGCTGCACGACAGATCGTGGAGGAAGCCAAACGGGACGCCGAAGCCGTTAAGAAGGAGAAGGTGCTGGAGGCAAAGGATGAAGTGTTCAAGCTTCGATCCGAAGCGGAAACCGAATTGCGTGAGAGACGCAATGAGATCCAGCGTCAGGAACGACGAATTCTACAAAAAGAAGAATCGTTGGACCGTAAGATGGAACAGTTGGAGCGCAAAGAAGAAGAATTGTCTGAGCGTGACCGTGCCATCGCAGAACTGCAAAGCAAGGTAGAGCACTTATATAAAGAACAAGTATCAGAGCTAGAACGAATCTCCGGCTTGACGCAGGATGAGGCGAAGACGATTATTCTCACTGATGTGGAGAATACCGTCCGTCACGAAATGGCTGTGATGATCAAGGAGATTGAGACTCAGGCCAAAGAAGAAGCGGACAAGCGTGCTCGTGAGATCATTACAACCTCCATTCAACGTTGTGCAGCGGACCACGTAGCAGAAACAACCGTTTCTGTGGTTACACTGCCAAATGATGAGATGAAGGGACGTATTATCGGACGCGAAGGACGTAACATTCGTGCCCTGGAAACGTTGACTGGTATTGATCTGATTATTGACGATACTCCAGAAGCAGTCATCCTGTCTGGCTTCGACCCGATTCGTCGGGAGATCGCCAAGACAGCGTTGGATAAACTGGTCGCAGACGGTCGCATTCACCCAGCTCGCATCGAGGAAATGGTGGAAAAAGCGCGTCGCGAAGTAGACGAGCGAATCCGTGAATACGGTGAGCAAGCAACGTTCGAAACAGGCGTTCACGGCTTGCACCCAGATCTGATCAAGATTCTCGGACGCTTGCGTTATCGTACAAGCTACGGTCAAAACGTACTGAAGCACTCTATGGAAGTGGCACATCTGGCCGGTTTAATGGCGGCGGAATTGAAAGAAGATGTGAAGCTGGCCAAACGTGCAGGTTTGCTGCATGATATCGGAAAAGCGATTGACCATGAAGTAGAAGGTTCACACGTTGAAATCGGTGTAGAACTGGCTAAGAAGTACAATGAGCATCACGTTGTAGTGAACAGTATTGCGTCTCATCACGGTGATACCGAACCAACTTCCGTCATTGCTATGCTCGTGGGAGCCGCTGACGCTCTGTCTGCCGCACGCCCAGGTGCACGCCGTGAGACATTGGAAACATATATCAGACGTTTGGAGAAACTGGAAGAAATCTCTGAGTCGTTCGATGGCGTAGAAAAGTCTTATGCGATTCAAGCAGGACGCGAAATTCGCGTGATGGTTCAACCTGATAAGATTGACGATGCGGAAGCTACCCGTCTGGCACGGGATATCACGAAACGAATTGAAAATGAACTTGACTACCCAGGTCATATTAAAGTAACGGTTATCCGTGAAACACGGGCAGTTGAGTATGCAAAGTAAAGTGGCTGCGTGCCACTTTACTTTTTTTGTCGCACACCAAATGCGTGACGAAGTCAAGTTTTCTAATGAGCAGAGGAATTGTGTATACTAGCAATGAGGTGATTTGGTAATGAAGTTGTTATTCATTGGAGATATTATGGGCTCGCCTGGCAGAGAGATCGTGAAAACGTATCTGCCGTTACTGAAACGAAAATACAACCCTACCTTTATCGTAGCGAATGGGGAGAACGCTGCGCATGGTCGCGGGATCACAGAGAAAATTACCAAGGAGCTTTTTGAGTGGGGGGTTCACGCAATTACGCTCGGGAATCATACGTGGGATCAAAGAGAGATTTTCGATTTTATTGATGATGAGCCGCGGATGATTAGACCCGCGAACTTCCCAGAAGGGGCACCTGGAAAAGGGATTACATATATCAAACAACCTGAAGGGGAACTAGCCGTCATTAATTTGATGGGGCGTACGTTCTTGCCACCGCTGGACTGCCCGTTCCAAATGGCTGACAAGCTAGTAGAGCAAGCTCGGAAGCGCACGAAGCTCATTTTTGTAGACTTTCATGCCGAAGCCACATCGGAGAAGCAAGCAATGTCATGGTACCTCGATGGAAAGGTAACGGCGGTCGTGGGGACACATACCCATGTGCAAACCGCTGATGAACGTATTTTGCCTCAAGGAACCGGTTTTTTGTGTGATGTAGGTATGTGTGGTCCAAGTAACGGCATTTTGGGGATGGAACGCGAAGCTGTCATTAAGAAGTTTTTGACGCAGCTCCCTGTTCGATTTGAGGTAGCACCAGATCCTGCGCAGTTGAATGCGGTGTTGATTACCCTAGATAAAACGAATGGGCATGCGAAAAAAATGGAACGAATCAGAATTGACTCTGACCATCCGTTTATGGAATAATGGGAATAAGATTAGAATTTTTCGAATCTTTCATGCAAGTTAGCAGGAATTTTTAGGGGTTATGCGAATATCATTCTAATGATGACAGGATTCCTATCAGACGGGAGGTTCAAAAAGGATGGAAGTATTAAAAGTTTCAGCAAAGTCTAACCCCAATTCCGTTGCTGGTGCCCTTGCCGGAGTTCTTCGTGAACGAGGTGCGGCTGAGATCCAAGCCATTGGCGCTGGGGCGCTTAATCAAGCTGTGAAAGCAGTAGCAATCGCACGAGGGTTCGTAGCGCCGAGTGGAGTTGACCTCATTTGTATTCCAGCCTTTACCGACATCGTGATTGATGGAGAAGAGCGAACTGCAATCAAATTAATCGTAGAACCCAGATGATACAACTGCAAATGCTTCACCTGCCTGTTTGTTCGAAGAATGAACAGGTTTTTTCGTTTGTCCAGAAGTATGAACTTCGACGTTATCGAAGAGAAGGAGCGTTTCCATATGAAAATCTTTGATGCGCATAGCGATGTACTATGCAAGCTGTGGCAGAATCCCGAGCTGGACTTTTATAAAGAAGACAAGCTCCTGCAAGCTGGTTTTACCGCCCTTGAAAAAGGGAATGTAGACATACAAGTACTTGCCTGCTTCGTTCCTTCTCAGGTCCCGTTCGGACGACGTTTTCATACGGTACTAGAAATGATCGATATTTTTTATCAAAAGGTGGCGAGTGAACAATTCCGTCCTATTTTCACAAAGGCAGATTTGGCTGAATGCGTATTAAAGGGACAGAAAGGGGCTATTCTGTTTGTAGAAGGCGCGCATGCATTAGAAGAGAGCCTCGTTCAGCTACGTACGTGGTTCCGGCTTGGTGTACGAGGAATGACACTGACCTGGAATCATGGCAATGCCCTAGCAAGTGGAAACGGGGAGCCGAATCCAGGTGGACTTACTTCATTTGGACGAGAAGTCATAGAAGAAATGAATCGGCTGGGGATGATCATTGATGTTTCGCATCTGGCCGATCCAGGATTCTGGGATGTACTAGAATACTCGAAAACACCAGTGATCGCTTCGCACTCGAACGTGAGAAGCCTATGCCATCACTCTCGCAATTTGACGGACGAGCAAATTCGAGCGTTAATCGCCAAAGATGGAGCGATCGGCTTGACGTTTGTAGACTTCTTTACCGTATCGGAGAAGCGCACAGTTTGGATCGATGACTTGCTGCGCCACTTGGATCACATCTGCGCATTGGGTGGTGTAGACCACGTAGGTTTTGGTTCCGATTTCGATGGGATTACCGAGACGTTTGGAGACATGGCATCCGCGGCTGATTACTCCCAGTTACTAGAAGCTTTGTTAAAACGTTATAAAGAGGCGGAAGTATTGAAATTTGTGCAAGGAAATTGGTTGCGTGTTTTCGGAAACGTGCTACAATAAAGTATGAGGATATTAATGTACCAAGTTCAACATTAAAATTCAGGTCAAAAGTAAGTTGAGTAAAAGCACTTGCAATTTGACATGGACAGGACTACAATTGTTACTGTCTATGCACAGAAACATCACATCTTACGGTCTTTTCAAGGTGTGATAGGCAGCTTTTCTCACAGTCACTGAAAGGGTGGAATCTGAATGATTAGTCAACTTTCCTGGAAAGTTGGAGGACAGCAAGGGGAGGGCATCGAGAGTACTGGTGAGATTTTCTCGATGGCGATGAACCGGATGGGGTACCATCTGTATAGCTACCGTCACTTCTCCTCCCGTATTAAGGGTGGACACACGAACAATAAAATTCGCGTGAGTACAACGCCTATGCGTGCGATCTCTGACGATCTGGACATTCTCGTAGCGTTTGACCAAGAAACGATCGATTTCAATGCGCATGAGCTTCGTGAAGGCGGTATCATTATCGCGGATGCGAAATTTAATCCAAAGTTGCCGGACGGCTTGAAGCCAGTTCGCTTCTTCACTGTACCACTGACTGAAATCGCTGATGAGCTGGGAACTTCCCTGATGAAAAACATGGTGTCGATTGGTGCGTCCAGTGCCATCCTCGGCATTGCAGTGGAAAGCTTCCGTCCCATCGTTGAAGATATGTTCCTCCGCAAGGGCGAAAAAGTGGTTGAAAAGAACATGGATGCCATTCGCCGCGGTTTTGATTTTGTAAATGAATTGACTGGTGGTCAACTGCCTGAGTTCCAAATGGAAAAGGCTGATCCACAAAAACAACTGTTCCTCATCGGTAACGATGCGATCGCTCTGGGTGCTGTAGCTGCAGGCTGCCGTTTCATGCCAGCTTACCCGATCACACCTGCTTCCGAAGTAATGGAATACTTGATTAAAAAGCTGCCTAAATTGGGCGGTACGGTTATCCAAACAGAAGACGAGATTGCTGCTATTACAATGGCAATCGGTGCTAACTTCGCGGGTGCTCGTTCCTTGACTGCTTCTGCAGGTCCTGGTCTGTCCCTGATGATGGAAGCAATTGGTCTGGCGGGTATCACGGAACAACCAGTTGTAATCGTGAACACACAGCGTGGTGGCCCATCTACCGGTATGCCTACCAAAATCGAGCAATCCGATGTGAATGCTATGATCTACGGTACACATGGTGATATTCCAAAAGTAGTTATCGCGCCAAGCACAGTAGAAGAGTGCTTCTATGATGCAGTTGAAGCGTTTAACATTGCGGAAGAATACCAACTGCCAGTTATCCTGATGACAGACTTGACGCTGTCCTTGGGTAAACAAACCGTTGTTCCATTTGACTACAGCAAAGTAGAAATCCGTCGCGGAAAACTGCTTGCTGGACAAGAATTGCCAGAAAAAGAGCAAAACGACCTGTTTAAACGTTATGAAGTAACAGAAGACGGCGTTTCTCCTCGTGTTATTCCTGGTCAAAAATACGGTCTGCACCACGTAACTGGTGTTGAGCATGATCAAACGGGTCGTCCATCTGAGAATGCTGCAAACCGTATTCAACAAATGGATAAACGTATGCGCAAAATGGAAGGCGTCCTGAAAAACTTCAAAGGCGCTGTAACAGCAGATGCTCCTCACGCTGATGCGGATGTTCTGGTTGTGGGTATCAACTCTACAATTGGTACGATTCAAGAAGCAAAAGGCCGTCTGGAACAAGAGGGAATCAAAGTAAACCATGCACAAATCCGTTTGTTGCATCCGTTCCCAACTGAAGAAATCAAAGCACTCGTAGATAAAGCGAAGAAAGTTGTTGTTGTTGAGCATAACGCTCAAGCACAAGTAACAAGCTTGCTCAAACAACACGTTGGAAACGCTGAAAAAATCGAATCCGTGCTTAAATATGACGGTAACCCATTCCTGCCGAAGGAAATCTATGCTGAAGTGAAGGAGCTGGTAAAACATGGCGACTATGAAAGAGTTTCGAAATAACGTTAAGCCAAACTGGTGCCCAGGCTGTGGAGACTTCTCCATCCAAGCGGCTATTCAACGCGCCGCAGCAAACGTAGGCCTGGAACCTGAAAATCTGGCGGTTGTTTCCGGTATCGGTTGCTCTGGTCGTATTTCCGGCTACATCAACTGCTATGGTTTCCACGGTATTCACGGACGTTCCCTGCCAATCGCACAAGGTGTGAAAATGGCGAACCGCGAGCTGACAGTTATCGCAGCTGGTGGTGACGGAGATGGTTTCGCGATCGGTATGGGTCATACTGTACATGCTATCCGTCGTAACATGAACGTTACGTACATCGTAATGGATAACCAAATCTACGGTCTGACAAAAGGTCAAACCTCTCCGCGTTCCGCGACTGGTTTCGTGACCAAGTCTACACCGGCAGGTTCCATCGAGTCCTCCATTTCCCCAGTTGAACTGGCGCTGTCTGTAGGTGCGACTTTTGTTGCTCAATCCTTCTCCAGCGATCTGAAGGGCTTGACTGAACTGATCGAAAAAGGTATCCAACACGAAGGCTTCTCCTTGATCAACGTATTCAGCCCTTGTGTAACCTACAACAAGGTAAATACGTACGACTGGTTCAAAGAGAACATCGTACCAGTAGACACGATCGAAGGATACGATCCACATGACCGTATCAAAGCAATGTCTACCTCTATGCAACACAAAGGCCTGATTACAGGTCTGATCTACCAAAATACTGAGCAAAAACCTTATGAAGCTCTCGTAAATGGCTTCAAAGAAGAAGGTTTGGTTAACCAAGACATTCGTTTGTCTGAAGAAGACTTCGAAAAACTGGTTAAAGAATTTGCTTAAGTTTGATAGAGTGAAAAACCTCTCCTTAACGGGAGAGGTTTTTTTGTTACACGCGATCGCGCCACTGCCTGTACACGAGCATCACAAGGAAAAAGACGACCAGTTGACCAAAGAGTGGATACAGGTAACGGAGAAGTGAGCTAAACCCGATAAAACTGATCAAATAGCAAATGAGCAAAATCCCGAGTAAAATTGTCGGACCTCGAAGGGGGATAACTTGTCTAATCTGTTGGGCTAGACCAAATACGTTTGCAACAAGGGTGGAGAAAATTTCGGCATATACCAATAGGGAGAACAAAAAGGGAATCGTTGGTCCTAAGCCTTGCAGCACAGCGATCATGGGCATTTCCGCGTGATGGATTCCCGGCATTTTTACAGATAGGGAAGCGTAAGCGAGCAAGAGCAGAAGGCCTATTCCCAACCCTCCTATGATTCCCCCTAGGAGAAGAGGTTTCTCGCTGGGACTCTGTCTGCCCATCGGAATCAAAACCGCTTGTGTTAGTGTGACATTTAAGGCAACATAATAAAAGGGAGAACTAAGCCACGCCCAAGGCCGTAACGATTCAACGACGACACTCGTATCTAACCATGGCTTCGTATAAAAAAAGACAAGTACAGTAAAACCAATGAGCATCGGAACAAAAATACTGTTCACGTGATGGATGGCAAATAGCCCTTTTTTCGTCACGAAAAAAATCAAGATCATGCTAAACCAAATACCGATTTGGGGAGATAATCGAAACGACTCCCAAAAAATTGCACCGGTAGCAGCGAGCATGACGGAGGTAGTGCCTAGCAATACGGTTAGAAGCAAGGTATTAAATACAGTGCCAAACGGATGCCCAAATAAATAGGTGCTGACTTCTTGATAGGAATCGGCCTGAATCCGATAGGCAATCAGCATGACGCGGATACCTGCCCAAATAAACAGCATCGTCGCCAGAATGATGCCAACTAAGCCTTGTGTTCCATATTGAACAAAGAACTCTACAATTTCTTTGCCTGAGGCAAAACCAGCTCCTACGACTGTCCCAATATACGTAAAAGCGATCTGCCATGCGGCTCTCCATGTTCCTTGCATCTCAGACCTCCTGTCCCACCTTATTCCATCCTATGAGAGGGAGTGAACCGAATATGCGCGTTACTGTGTTAGGCTATCAATCTCCTTATCCTGGCCCAGGGGGTGCTACTCCGGGTTACCTGATTGAGACAGACCATGTCAAAATTCTTCTAGACTGCGGCAGCGGTGTTCTTGCGCAGTTAGGAAAGCATTTACCTATTTTTGAGCTGGATGCCATGCTCTTATCTCACTATCATCATGATCATGTTGCGGATGTAGGAGTGATGCAGTACGGTTTGATGGTTCATCAGTTATTTGGCCAAAGACCTGCTGACAGTCCGCTTCCCATCTACGCTCCTGCGCTGCCTGTGGCCAATGCCGAGACATTGGTGTATCGAAAGGCGACCACATTTACCCCAATCACCGAAGAAACGTCTGTTACCATTGGGGACGTTGCAATCACTTTTTTACGGACAGACCACGGTGACGGAGATCCTTGCTACGCCATGCGTTTGGAAGCCAAAGGACGTGTCCTTGTATACGGAGCGGACAGTGGACCAGGTACAGCCTGGGAGGGCTTTGCAAGTCAAGCGGATTTGTTTATTTGCGAGGGGACCTATCTGGATTACAATGTACCAGCGAAGCCAAATGGTCACCTTTCTGTTCGCCAAGCGGCGGAATTGGCGCAATCCCTATCCTGCCGTTCTTTATTAGTCACACATTTGTTTTACGGCTATGAGGAGTCCCAAGTAATTGCGGAGGCCAATGCCTTTGTCGCAGGTCCAGTTTACGCGGCGCGCATTGGTCTGCAAATCGATTTATAAAGTTGTTTGTGTACATAGAGAGGAGAGCTGACTGTGTTTCCAAATGTATTAGAAGTCGCACGCAAATTAATCCGGGAACGGGTACAAGTAGGGGAAACGGTTGTAGACGCTACCATGGGGAATGGAAATGACACCTTATTTCTTGCCCAATTGGTTCAAGAAGAGGGGAAGGTAATCGCCTTCGATATTCAGCCACAGGCAATCGAGAAAACGCGTGAGAGACTCGAGAGAGAAGGTCTGGCGAACAGGGTAGAAATGAAGCTCGCCAGTCATGAGGAAATTGACAAGCTGGAGATTCGTGCCGCGGCCATCATGTTTAATTTGGGCTATTTGCCGGGTGGAGACAAGGAAATTACAACTCAAGCGAGCAGTACCATTCAGGCGATTCAATCAGGATTGAGGGTGCTCAGACCAGGTGGAATCATGACAGTCATGATTTATTGGGGGCATTCGGCGGGAGAGACGGAAAAAGAGGCAGTGGAAGCATTTTGCCACGAGCTAAGTCAATTGGATTATTTGGTTTTAAAATACCAATATATCAATCAGCAAAACCAAGCCCCATTTTTACTGGCCATCGAGCGCAGGGGACAATAAAAAAACGAAACGCGATCCTTTCCCGGGCAAGCGCAGCATCCGACATCATTCTTATGAGAAAGCAATGATTTTGTCAGGTTGCGAAAGAGGTGTACAAAAATAGGCACGCTCTTGGCCTTTCTGGCACATACCCTATGTAGAGCAATGTGGCAAGGGGGATCTGCGTGGACAGAATCGGAATAATGTTGGATTGGGCCCTTATGGTGAAAGGAATTCAAGGCATCAAGACATATGAGCGTCTGCCTTATTATGTCGAAATCGGTAAAGAGCTTGGATTGGAGCCAGTTTTTTTTCATCCGCGGCATGTGAAGCCAGGAGATGAAAGAGTCAAAGGATATTTTTGGAACGGAAACCGACTCGTCTCACAAATGGTTTCAGTCCCGCGAGTCATCCACAATCGTGTTTTGACAGGGGATGCAAAAGCGCGCAATGTGATTCGAAGATTGAGCCAAAAGAAAACGGTGTTCAATGGCTTGGTTGTACGGGATAAGCGGAAAGTACACCAGATGCTCTGGAAAAACGAACAAATTCGCAGCTATCTGCCGCATACAGTGCCTTTTTCCATGGAGCAGTTGCGTCAGTTTTTAAATAAGTACCAGGTGGTGTACGTCAAGCCTTCGATTGGATCAGTCGGAATTGGGGTAGCACGTATTGAACGGCATGGAGGCAATTATCACTTCATTGCATCGAAAAAACGGCAGATCTTATCTCATTCGCAGTTATTCTCCACGGTGAGACGGTGGGTTGGTAACAAAAGATTTTTGATCCAGCGAGGAATTCCTTTGGCCCGCTATGGAGGCAAAACGTTTGATATCCGTGTTTCGGTGCAGAAAAACAAAGAGAAACAGTGGACTGTGAGCGGGATGGTTGCCAAGGTCGCCAATACGAAAAACAAGCTGAGTAATCTCTCTCGAGGAGGGACAGCAGTACCGTTTTCGGAAGCTTTGGTACCCATCTTTCCTGAGGTGAAACAACAACGAGCTGTCATTGAAAGAGTTGGCATAGCGGCTGTGGAAATTGCGGAGCAGTACGGTCGGCATTTTTCATCATTAGCAGACTTAGGGATGGATATGGGGATTGACGAGCGAGGTAATCCGTATTTAATTGAAGTCAATGTGCGTGACCAACGCTATTCATTTTTCAAAGCAGGAGAGAAAGAGATGTTTAAACAAACGTACCGTCATCCACTGGAATATGCGCAGGCATTGCTCACGGAAAAAAAGAAACGGAAACATCTACTCCTAGCGCCGAGCCAATTGGTCTAAAGAAGGTAGGCAGAAGAATGTGAAAAAGACGGCGGCATTTATTGCCCCGTCTTTTCGTATGCCTTGACCTACGATTCTGCCGGCTGTTGTTGGTCAGCCAATGGAAAGGGCAGATTGCGAAAGTGACGATATACCAAAGCCAAAATCGATTTTCGAGTCAAGATTCCTTGGAAATAGTGCTCCTCGTCTTCAATACAGACGAAAGGGTGATTAATGGACACTTCTAATGCTTTCAAAAATTCATCGGTGTCACGCAATCGAGGGACCTTCGCATCCATCACATCATCTACAATATGTTCGGACATACGCTCAGTCTCGAAGCGCTCCAAACCAAGAGTCTTATTCATGATCATATTCGTGCTGATTAACCCATGCAAACGATACTGATGATCCAGTACAGGAACGGCTGAATAGCCGGACTTGATTAGGACTAGCAGGGCGTGCTCAAGCGAATTACCTAGCTGCACATGTGCGACCTTTGTGGACGCGATTATGAGATCTTTGATCGGAATATGTAACAAAGGGATCTCTTGATTCATTCAGATCCACCACCTTTTCTTTCTGTCGTCTATAGCAGTAAGAACTGCATGTGGTCCCCTTCTATGATACCGTAAGAGAGGTACAAACGGTAGGGCTACATTTAGAAAACTTGGCGTCGCCAAGGGTTTTGTCGGGGCTAAAGACGAAAAAAGCCCGGCAGTTACGCCAGGCAAGTAATCGAGGTGTGGAACAATCGTCCCTAGCTCTAGTATGCGAGCTCAAATTGTTTTTTACATTAGGAGTTTAGAGGAAACCAGTTCCTCCCTTACGCTTTATACGTTTGATTTTTGAAAATGGGGTTGGCTTCCACCCGTTTTTTCCGATTGAACCAAAAGGACATCGTCGTCAACTCGTAAAGGAAAATGCAAAGTGGCGGTGTAATCACGAACATGCCGAGAACCATTGACGGCGTCGACCAGCCTAGTCGATGAATGACGTAGCTCTGCATCAAGAACAAGATCAACGGATGAACCAAATAGATGGCCATATTTTGTTTGGCCAACCGGGAAAGCCACGGACCGAGTTTAGGCAGCTTGCCGAAATAACTGGATGCAGGGTAAAAGCTGACGATTACACAGAGTGTGTATAACAAGTAAAGCGGCTCGAAAATGTTCATACTCTCGTAATAGCTTTTGGAGCCAGAAAGATAGCTGTAAGCCATCCAAACGCCTGCACTTGCCATCACAACGATAGAAGGTATTTGAAGACGGTTCACCCATGTCCGCCATTTATCCACATTCATCCCGGCATAAGCGCCAAGTGCAAAAGTAAACACGTACATGAAAACATAATGCTGTCCGTAAACATACGTGTGCTTCACGATGGACAGGAATGGGTTTGCAGCCCAGTCAATGGCCCATAACGGTGTAATGAACAAATAGTGGTAGAGAAGGTACAGACCAGCTTGTCCAATAAATAGGACGATGATCCAACCGAAATTCAAGTACCGTTCCATCCACGGTTTAATCAGGCAAAACAATAAGCACAATTGTAAGTAAAGCGGAATGTAGTACAGGTGGTAGAAAGAGCTACCGGTAAACAGACTATCGAAAAACGGTCCTACCAGCACGGCTGGGTCAAAGGTTTGATACTTAAAATAGGTGAAGATAGCCGTCCAAATTACGTAAGGCAATATAACAGCGCGCCAGCGTTTTTTCCAGAAAGCACGCCAAACCAATTGTCGATTTTGATACCAGTAAAACAGCAGCATTCCAGTTGCAAATATAAACAAAGAGCGACCGAATTTTAATAAGATAATTAGAACGGCTTGCAAATCACTATTCCACGGGTACGTCTTCTCATTGGCCAGGAAAAAACTGAGGATGTGAATCAACAAGACAGTAAGAGCCCCAAAAACAAAAAGGGCATTCAGATCCTGAAACGTCCCCTTTCGATTGCTATTCATAATTCCTCCAGAATTTTACCGGCAGCACCTGGAGAATCAAAAACAAGAACAATGCCCGTTATTCGGGTAAGTGCCAGTCAGGTGCGGCCAGTTCTTTTGCAGTATAAGAAAATAAGTGTAATCGCTGCGACAAATGATGCCTCGACTCTGTCACTAACTCATTTTGCACATAAAAGGGGGTAGGTGATACAGCCCACTCAGAACGGATTGTCTCCAATAGACGTGCTTTTACATCATCCATAGTGGCCAATTTTCCAGTCAAACTCGCAATGCTGCCAACGGTAGAAGCGTCGATGGAAGGAATTGGCTTATGGCTTTGCATTTCATCCAAGCCGGCGAGACGGTAAAAGTGCTCCATCCATTCGCCTCGTGGACGATCGTCGACGTTAATGCATAATTGCAAAATAGAGCCGTGTCGCGTGCGTCTTTGTGCCATACCTCCGATTTTTTTACCGTGAATGGAAAAATCGTATTCCCCTGCACAGTAGGAACCCGTCACTTCTCCAAATTCCAGCCTTCCGTAATCGCGCAGGCCCACATCAAGAAGCTGGGCAACAAACGAGAAGAAGGAGTCAATGGAAATCGAAGTGTCAGGCAATAAACAAGCCATATTGAGTACGCCAGCATCAAGCGGAACACAAGCTCCTCCAGACGAGCGAAGAACACAACCAAAGCCATCTTGACCGAACTTATGCAAGGCTTGCTGGAGATGTGGAAGCTTGGCGTCTCTGCGGCCGAGATACAGCGCCTGATCGTACACCCAGAGATGAATGAATGGTGTTGCTGATTCAGATTGCATACTGGCTGCCAACGCTTCATCACGAATTAAAGGCTCAAGTGGACTATCCTGGTAGGTACCGGAGTCCATCCAGCGAAACGGTTGATTAACAGAAAAAGACATAGGAAGGCTCCTTCACAGGACAAGAATAGCTACCATTATAACATCTGAAATGCGTTTAATTCTACGTTTTCGCTATCTTTTTTCCATTTGGTAGAACATGCATGTCGTGTGGAGTGAAAAAATACCCGACAGGCCAAGATAGCTTGTCGGGTGGAATATGGGTCTTTATTTCGTCTCTTTAAAGGTGAAATTGTCCAGGTAAGTCGTTTTGCGAGGAGCGTCTTTTGTCGCTTCTTCTTGCAGATACAGACCGAGTTTTTTGCCTTCTTGTTTCACATATTGTTGACCGAACAAATATTGATCGTTCAAGTAAATGGAAACGGTATTGTCAGTGACAGCTACCTTCAAGCGATTGCTTGATTTCAGCTTGTAGGTGCTGGATGAGATGATGTCGATATCGTCGTCTTCCACATCATTTACTTTTCCTAAAACAACGCGATCTTTTTGGATGAAGACGACATTGGCTTTTCCATCCTTGCCGTTGAAGTACAGACCGCCTAAACCTTCACTGCCAACCACATTCACATCGACGCTCAATTCATAATTCTTGACGTTGTCAGATTCATTCCAGCGAAGTGGCAGAAGGTAATGATCCAGATCATCATCATCGGATTCAGCAGTCACTTGTTTGCTAGCGACCTCCCAGTTACCGATCGCTTTGTCAGTATCCCAGTTTTTCAATTTGGTATCAGAGAAGGAATCGCTGATATTGATTTTCTCTGGTTCTGGCTGAGGCTGCGGTTGACCAGGGTTAGGGAAAACAATTTTGCTTTCATCATCGCCACGATCCAAAATAGCACGATAGAGCAGGGAAGCAGCTTCCGCACGAGTAATCGGATCTTGTGGACGGAAATTGCCATTGTATCCTTTCATCAGATCGGTTTGGATCGCAATCGCAATATACGGACGCAGAGCGGACGAAATATCGTCGTAATCACGGAACTTTTTCAATTGATTCAAGTCGGCTTTGTACTTTTGATCGTAGCCCAACAGGCGTACCAATGCGACAGCAATGTCTTCACGTACTGCCGCTTTATCTGGCTTATACGTGTAGGTAGAGCCGGATTTGTAACCAGTCAAGTAAGGCTTGGCGTGCTCCACATACAAAAATGCCCAGTGATGACGAGGGACATCTTTAAAGGTTTGCTCGACGTAGCGTTTGTTTATATCTACATCTGCTGCTGCGATCATAATTTTGGCAAATTCGGCGCGGGTTACCTCATTGTTCGGTCTAAATGTTCGATTGTCGTACCCTTTGATGATCCCTTTTGCCGCCATCTCCGTAATTTCCTTGTATGCCCAATGGCTACGCGGAACGTCTGAGAACGAAGGGGTGGAAGCGGCACCGACGACCGGGATAATCGTTAAGAACATCAACACCGACAAAAATACGGCTAGTGCTCTTTTCATATTAACCTCCTCAAAATGGCAATGTAGTTTTTGTTGACTGCTATTCAGACGGCGAGTGGGCTTGTATTGTTGCAGGGGAAAAAAATATTATGGTGAAAATAGGAAAAAAGGAGGAGTTCCAAAAAAATTGGCAGGTAAGGAGGAGTATGTACCAATGGTAAGGGCATGCAGGACCAACATGGGTATGTTTGGAAAGACGTTGTCTATCAGACTTTCGCCGTTTCGTACATATTTTGCCTCATAATGGTTATTATGCATTGGCTTTTGTATCACCCAAAATGATATAATTCTTTATTGGTTACTTATGTAGATGATTATAGCTGAGGTGATATATGATGAAGGAAACGAAAGAGGCGACTGTGGACTTAAAATCCGTTAAGTCTCCAAAGAAGACGGAAGACTATGCGAAATACTTCCAGGCCCCCTCTCTGAAAGATGCGAAAACGCGCGGTAAGGAAGAGATTTTAGTCCATTACGATTTTCATATCCCAGAAGACATGCAGAACATCGGAAAAGGAAAGCGCTATCACGTTCGTACGTATGGCTGCCAAATGAACGAGCATGATTCGGAGACGATTTCTGGTATTTTGCAGGCAATGGGTTATACCTCCTCTGATTCTGTCGAAGATGCGGATGTTATTCTATTTAACACCTGTGCAATCCGCGAAAATGCAGAGGATAAAGTATTTGGGGAGCTTGGCCACATGAAGCGGCTCAAGAATAACAATCCAAATCTGATCCTCGGTGTTTGCGGCTGTATGTCCCAAGAAGAGAAAGTCGTCAAGAAAATCCTGAAAAGCTACCAGCAGGTCGACTTGATTTTTGGAACGCACAATATTCACCGATTGCCAGAACTGTTGCGCGATGCGATGTTCAGCAAAGAAATGGTGATTGAGGTTTGGTCCAAAGAAGGCGATATCGTCGAAAATATGCCGAAGCTTCGCGAAGGAAACACCAAGGGCTGGGTTAACATCATGTACGGCTGTGACAAGTTCTGTACGTACTGTATCGTGCCGTATACCCGCGGAAAAGAACGCAGTCGACGCCCGGAAGATGTCATCGCAGAAGTGCGTGATCTCGCTCGCCAAGGCTTTAAAGAAATCATGCTTCTTGGACAAAACGTCAATGCGTACGGGAAAGATTTTGAGGATATCAAGTACGGTTTTGGAGACCTGATGGACGAGATCCGCAAGATTGATATCCCGCGTGTTCGTTTCACGACAAGTCACCCGCGTGATTTTGATGACCACTTGATCGAGGTGCTGGCAAAGGGCGGCAACCTGGTGGAGCAAATCCACTTGCCAGTCCAATCCGGATCGACAGAAGTACTCAAGCGGATGGCACGTAAATACTCACGTGAGCATTATCTCGAGCTCGTTCGCAAAATCAAGGACGCGATCCCGAATGTCTCGCTTTCTACCGATATTATTGTTGGCTTCCCAGGCGAGACCGATGAGCAGTTTGAAGATACGATTTCGATGGTGGAAGAGGTCAAGTATGATTTTGCCTATACCTTCATTTACTCCCCACGTGAAGGTACACCGGCTGCTGTCATGGAAGACAACGTTCCGATGGAAGTGAAAAAAGCACGCTTGTATCGACTCAATGAAGTGCTGGCTGGCATCGCTCTGGAGCAGAACAAAAAACTGCAGGATCAGGTTGTCGAGGTACTCGTGGAAGGCGAATCGAGGACGAATACGGAAGTGCTTGCGGGACGTACGCGTACGAACAAGCTTGTCCATTTCACCGGCGACAAATCCTTGATCGGACAGTATGTGCACATAAAAATTACGGATGCGAAAACGTGGACACTCCACGGTGAACTCGTATCCAAAGTTGAGGTGTAGGTCATTATGGAACAAACAAACGTTTTTACACAGAAGGAAATTCTCGATAAAGCTCGCGAGCTTGCCGCTATGATCGCGCGTACGAATGAAGTTGATTTCTTCAAACGTGCTGAACTGCAGATCAAACACAATGAACGTGTGCAAGATTTGATTGATACATTGAAGCAGAAACAAAAGCAAATGGTGATGTTTGAATCCATCAACAAGCCGGAACTGGTGAAAAAAGTGGAAGACGAGTACAACCAATTGCACGAAGAGCTGGATGCCATTCCAATCGTTACGGAATTCAAGCAATCGCAGGTTGATGTGAACGATCTTTTGCAAATGGTCACGAACGTGATCACGAACACCGTTTCAGAGCGTATTATTTTGGATACAGGCGGAAACCCATTGACTGGAAAGACTGGTGGCGGGCCTGAAAAGAAAAAATCTGACGGCTGCTGCTCCTAATTCTTGATAGAAAGCCTTCCCGGCGCTGTTTTGATCAATACCCAACAACTTTCCCAAATATAAGGTGGTTGTTTGCACGCTAGTCGAATGCCCTGCATACAAATGTACAGAAACGTTGTATGGAGGAGGTAACGAAATGTCGGGTATAGACAAAGATCTACAGTGCCGGGAACTTATCGCGAAAGCAGTCTGCGGCAAAGGCCATAAATTTTCTATTACCACCCACACCATCATACCGTCGCAAACTCCTTCGACGATCCTCGGATGCTGGGTTATAAACACGAACTTCCAAGCAGAGAAAGTCGGAGATGCCGTTGAAGTATCTGGTACGTATGACGTCAACCTGTGGTTTTCGTTTGCTAATAACACGCAAACCGAAGTCAAGCGGGAAACGGTTCATTTCTCCGTTCTCGTACCGCTTACGTTCTTCGACAAGAACTGCAGAGGCGATCTGGAAATCGTTGCACGTGCCGTGGAGCAACCGAAGTGCATAAAAGCGGAGTTAAGTGGTGGTGGCACAATCACGGTCAGAGTTGAAAGCGAATATGCAGTAGAGGTCATTGGAGAAACAAAGGTGTGCGTTGTTGTCTGCAATAGTTGTGATGACAAAGAATTCCATCTGGTTGACGACTTTGAAGATAACAGTGACGAGTTTGATGACTTTGATTCCGCTACGCTACTCGACGAGCTCGACTAAAGAGGAGAAATTATCTCCTCTTTTTTCTTTTTTTCGGAACAGGTCATTCACACTTTTTTCTGGACGCATTCATAAGATAACGGAAGAACAGCGAGGGAGTGTGGAAGGCATGATTCTACGCACAAAAACGAGTCAGCGAGCTAACGGGCAGGAAACGCCAGCAACACAACCGATGACGGCCAACGCGAAAGAAGTCGTAGCCTATTTACATCGTCCTGAAATCGGTCGCTGGTTGCTCCGGCAGGGGCGAATACCTGTAACAGCAGGAAATGCAGCGCGACCAGGCTGGCGAACATATAGATTATGCCTTTACCAAGATTATGTACTGGATATCGCCAGAAGCGAGGAGCAATCACAATGGTTGCTGCACCGTCTACAGGAACCCGAGTGGCATTCCGTCTCCTTGCCTTCCACTGAAACAGAGATTCAGGTAGTCCAAGGGCTGGCTTCACGCAGTTTGTATGCCGCGGGAGCCGATGCGGGTCAGGTGACGATCATGGCGGCTTCTCCCCATCGACTTAAGGTTGTCGAGGTGGAACCAAATTGGCCAGCCCAGCATGCTGACGAATATATGCAGCGTGCCCGAGATTGGTGGGAAGCTCGGATGCGTAAACAGCCGCAAACGCTGCAAAGCTTGGGGGCTGATCCGGAATTTGCTCTGCGCAGGCCCACAGGAGAAATGGCACTTGCTTCTGACTTCCTGAGCATCAATGGGGCGGTTGGATGCGATACGACACGCTACCGGGAGGAATTAGGTCTCCATCAGCACCCGGTTGCAGAGTTGAGGCCTGCGCCATCGGAGGACCCTGATCAATTATTTATGCATATCTACGATAATCTGGCACTCGCATACAAAAAAATAGGGAATTCGTCTATCGAATGGCTCGCTGGCGGAATGCCGTTTCCAGGTTATCCAATCGGCGGGCATATTCATTTTGGCGGGCTCACACCTACTTTTTCTCTTCGGCGAAAGCTGGATGCGTACTTGGCTCTTCCTCTTGTTCTGATTGAGGATGCAGGCTGTATGAGACGCAGAGAGCGCTATGGATTTTTGGGGGATGTAAGGGAGAAGGAATATGGATTCGAATACCGTACACTCCCGAGTTGGCTCGTTGATCCCCTTGTCACTCGAGGGATTCTTCATTTGGCCCATTTGGTTGCAACCAATCACGAGAAGCTACAAGCGATGCCTCATCTCAAGCTACCGCTAATCAAAGCCTACTACCAGGGCGAAAAAGAAAAGCTCCTGCCGTACGTAGTTCAAGTCTGGCAAGAAGTAAAGGATTTGCCAGGCTATACGCTGTCACGCATTCATTTGGATCGATACTTTTCGTTTTTAATCGAGAGTCAATCGTGGAGAACGGATGAAGACCTGCGGAAGATATGGAAGCTACCATAAACGGATACTACCATCGGATGCAGGGTCAACATTACCGTTCAATCATGGTATAATAGCGACGAGAATTAGTAGGCTAGGAGAAGAAAATCATGGCTCAATATACCCCGATGATTCAACAGTATCTGGCTATCAAAAAAGATTATCCGGATACTTTCTTATTTTTTCGCTTAGGCGATTTTTACGAACTGTTTTTTGATGATGCCATTCTTGCGTCCCGTGAGTTGGAAATTACACTGACGGGACGTGATGGTGGTGGTTCTGAGCGCATACCAATGTGTGGAGTTCCACATCATGCGGCAGACGGCTATATCGCAGAGCTACTGAAAAAAGGACATAAAGTAGCCGTTTGCGAGCAAGTCGAAGATCCAAAAGAAGCCAAAGGGGTCGTTCGCCGGGAAGTGACACGCGTCATTACTCCGGGTACGATGATGGAAGGCAAATGGCTGACGGATAAGGAAAACAATTACATGGCAGCGTTGGCCCAAGTAGAAGGGCGAACAGGTGTTTCTGCGTGTGATATGAGTACAGGCGAGATGTATGTTACCTCTTTGGCGGGACAGGCAGAGGGTGCTCTAGATGAAGCCTTGCAATATCGTCCTAAGGAGCTCGTCTTTTTTGGCCTCGCTGATTTGCCGAAGACTGCACTGCCATCTACTGTCGTGGATGCGGACCAACTGGACGCATTTGCAGTGGATAGTCAATACGCGGAGCAGGCAAAAGGGCTGGATATGTCCATGCGGGCGGCGGTCAATGCTCTCTTGTTCTACATAGGGACGACGCAAAAACGTAGCCTTGCCCATATGCGCCTGTTAAAGCAGTACGATGCAAAGCAGTATCTGCAAATGGACGGCTTTTCCAGACGCAATTTAGAATTGACTGAGACCATTCGCGATAAGACGAAAAAAGGCTCCCTGTTGTGGCTGTTGGATCGGACTCAAACGGCAATGGGTGGTCGTCTTTTGCGAAGATGGATTGAGCGTCCATTGCTCAGTCGCGATCAGTTGGAGGCACGCCTGAGCGCTGTGGAAGCCTTGAAGGGGGACATGCTGCTTCGCTCGGATTTGCGGACTTGCTTGGATCGTGTCTATGATTTGGAACGTCTGGCGGGCCGTATTTCCTACGGGAATGCGAACGCACGAGATCTCATTCAGCTACGGATGTCTTTGGAAGCTGTTCCAGAGCTGAAGCAGTATATGATCCAAACGAATACCCCGGTATTGATGGAACTGGCTAACGGGATGGATGAATGTACAGATATGGTCAACTATTTGGCTCATGCCCTTGTGGATGATCCCCCGATATCGGTTCGTGAAGGCGGAATGATTCGGACGGGATATGATGAGTACCTGGACAAGCTCCATACGGCAAGCCGTGAAGGGAAGACGTGGATCGCCCAACTGGAGCAGGGAGAACGGGAAGCGACAGGGATTCGTTCGCTTAAAGTTGGCTTCAATAAGGTGTTCGGCTATTACATCGAAATATCGAAATCCAACATTGCCAACGTTCCAGCTGGTCGGTATGAGCGCAAGCAAACTTTGGCCAATGCAGAGCGGTACATCACGCCAGAGTTGAAGGAACGTGAAGCCCTCATTCTGGAAGCAGAAGAAAAGATGATTGAGCTGGAATACCAGTTGTTCGTGGCTGTAAGAAGTGAAGTCGCGAAGCATATACCAAGACTACAGAACCTCGCGGAGCGTATTGCATCTGTGGATGTTCTCCAGGCGTTTGCTACGGTAAGTGACGAGCGGGGATTTGTACGCCCTGAGCTTGTGGAGAGCGGCGATTACGTCATTACAGAAGGGCGCCATCCAGTAGTAGAAGCCGTTCTGGAGCGCGAAAAATACGTAGCTAATGACGTGGAGATGGATCAGACCAATCGTCAAGTTTTGCTCATTACGGGTCCGAATATGGCGGGTAAGAGTACGTACATGAGACAGATTGCCTTGATCACGGTGATGGCACAGATCGGTTGCTTTGTTCCTGCTAAACAGGCCAAGCTGTCCATTGTCGATCAGATTTTTACTCGAATTGGGGCAGCCGACGATTTGGTAGGCGGGCACAGTACGTTTATGGTGGAAATGCTGGAGACGAGACACGCCCTGCAAAAAGCGACAGCGAAGAGCTTGATCCTGCTCGATGAAATTGGTCGCGGGACTTCGACGTACGATGGAATGGCGCTTGCACAAGCAGTTATTGAGTACATTTGCCAAAAAATAGGTGCCAAAACACTCTTTTCGACGCACTACCACGAATTGACCGGGTTAGCAGAGACGTTGAGTGGTGTCGTGAATGTCAACGCTCGATGCGAAGAACGGGAAGGGAAGCTCTTGTTCCTTCACAAAATTGAAGAAGGACGAGCAGATAAGAGTTATGGAATTCATGTGGCAGAGCTTGCAGAAATGCCGACTTGGGTCATTGAGCGGGCGCGTAGCATCTTAACCGGACTTGAAGCAAATGGGAGTGCAGGGAATGGAAATGCAGCGAGTGACGTCCAAATGTCGCTCGAATCGCTATGGACGGCACCAGTTGCTGCGGTGCGTGAAGAGCCGATGCAGTTTGCGTCAGCGGAGGAAGAAGCGATTATGGCTGAGCTGCGCGAGCTGGATTTGAATTCAACGACGCCAATGGACGCCATGATGAAACTATATGCATGGAAACAGCAATTGAAAAAGCGATAGGGTTCGTCCGGAGGGGAGGCACTCATGGGAACCATTCAAGTTTTAGATGAGCAACTCGCCAATATGATTGCTGCAGGGGAAGTAGTGGAAAGGCCGGCTTCGGTTGTCAAAGAGCTGGTCGAAAATGCAATTGATGCTCGTGCAACGACAATCGAGATCCACGTTGAGGAAGGCGGTCTGGAGATGATTCGGATCGTTGACAATGGGAGAGGGATGGATCGGGAAGATTGTCAGCTGGCTTTTGAGCGCCATGCTACGAGTAAAATTAGCAACGCTCGTGATTTATTCCGTATTCGTACGCTGGGCTTTCGCGGAGAGGCACTGCCGAGTATCGCGGCAGTCTCGCGTATGGAACTGACGAGCAGCACGTCCAGTAGTGAGGTAGGTACTCATCTCTTGATTGAAGGTGGGCAGCTCGGAACGATTTCCGATAAAGCCGCTGTAAAAGGGACAGAAGTATGTGTACGCAGCTTGTTTTTCAACACACCTGCTCGCTTGAAATATATGAAGTCGATCGCCACGGAAGTCGGACATATTTCTGATTATGTGAATCGGCTTGCACTCACGCATCCGTCGATTTCCTTCTTGCTAACTCATAACGGCAAGACACTCTTGCAAACGTCTGGGGACGGAAAGCTACTGCACGTCATGGCGGCGATCTACGGTGTGCAGGTCGCAAAGCTGTTGCTTCCAATTGCAGGGGAGACCCTCGATTATAAGTGGTCTGGTTTTCTTTCGAAGACGGAAGTGACAAGGGCGAATCGCTCTTACCTTTCGACACTGGTAAACGGTCGGTACGTGCGCAGCTATTCGATCAACAATGCGATTATGCGCGGTTATCATACATTGTTACCGATCGGCCGTTATCCGATTGTAGCTTTGCAGATCGAAATGGATCCGTCACTAGTAGATGTGAACGTGCATCCTGCCAAACTAGAGGCGAGATTCAGTAAAGAAGATGAATTGTGCAGTGCAATCGAACAATCGGTAAAAGAGACATTGCGACAAGGCTTGGGGATTGTCAGACCCATGGTTACTCAACCAAAAGCTAAGGTCGTTACCCAGGTTGTTCAACCGCAGTTTGACCTGCAAATTACCAAGCCTGATACTCCGCAATCGCCGTTACTAGCCGCGAGTCCCCGACTCCAGGAATGGATGGCCAAGCAGGAGGTGCCAAGTAAGCAACTGGATCTAGTGACGCCTATCGCTCCATCCTTTGAGAACGGCACGGTGAAGGAGACTTCAGCCAACTATGAAAAGCTAGAGGCTGCAAAAGTAGAGGCTATCCAGAATGAAATCGTGCAGGCGACTTTATTGGATCAAACAGACACGAGGGAAGCTTTCCAG
Organism: Brevibacillus schisleri; assembly: GCF_055685845.1. Lineage (NCBI taxonomy): Bacteria > Bacillati > Bacillota > Bacilli > Caryophanales > Paenibacillaceae > Brevibacillus > Brevibacillus schisleri. The sequence goes on along the minus strand of NZ_JBVNDM010000001.1, from coordinate 3,914,355 downwards.
CCTAATGAGACGAAGATTCCGGTACAATTGGACATTGCCCAGGCACCATCTCCTGCGTACCCAATCCATGAAATCAGCAGCGAGGACCATTCAGCCGTAGCGGGTACCGAACAAACACCGCCACTCGTGGAAGGCACCAATGAAAATGAAACGGATTCGCCTGTCCCCGTTATGTATCCAGTTGGTCAAGTCCATGGCACTTACATCGTTGCGCAAAATGACGAAGGCATGTATTTAATTGATCAACATGCCGCGCAGGAGCGGATTTTTTACGAGTATTTCATGGACAAGCTTGCAGAAGAGGACATTTCCAGCCAGATCATGCTGTTTCCTCATACGGTGGAATATACGGCTGCAGAGGCAAGCAAACTGGAGAAGCGACTGTCGCTTTTGCAATCGTTTGGTTTGGAGATCGAGGCATTCGGTGGACGGACCTTTATCGTTCGCGCTCATCCACATTGGTTCCCAGAAGGGGCTGAGCTGGAGGTTATTGAGGAGCTCATTCAGTTTGTACTGGAAACGGGAGAAAACACCCAAGCCAATGTCGTGCTGATGCGCGAAAAAGCTGCCATCATGATGTCCTGCAAAGCATCGATTAAAGCGAACCGCTTCCTGACGCATGCAGAGATGGAAAGCTTGCTGAACCAGCTACGCAAGACGAGCAGTCCGTATACGTGCCCGCACGGCAGGCCGATTGTAATTCATTTTACTGGTTATGACTTAGAAAAAATGTTTAAGCGTGTGATGTAAACGATGCCCTTTGCGGAGAAATCCGGGAAGGGTATTCTACTGTAAAAGAAAGCGGGAAAAAGCAAAAGTCAATAAGAAGCAAATCTCATGCTGGAACAGAGCTTCCTCCATCGAGGCACCTATTAACAGGTCTTGATTGGGGACTACGTTTGGACGGCGGTCCTGGCTGGCACCCGATGGCATTTGCTCCACTAAAAAGTGGGGCTTTTCTTTTTTCGTCACCCCTAAAAAACAAGAACAAACGCTCTTGTTTTTTCAGCAGGGCGGGGTTGAACACCAACAATAGAGGAACTATGTATCAAGACAGGTCGATCTCGCGGCGGCAATTGACAGTGTTGGAGGTCCTGGCACGTGAGGAATGCAGTGAGTGGAAATGTTCTGAACCAGATAACATGACGTTCCTTAAAGCGTGGAAAAGGAAGGAGCTACATAATAGAACACGGCCAAAGAAATAAGCTCCTTTGGCCGTTGAGAAGTAGTTAGTGTTTATTCTGAAGACGACGAGAAATTTCATCTAGTTTATGGATGATAGAAAATAATTGCTCGGAAGTAGTATCCAATTCCTCAGCGGAAACCGTTGATAATGAGACCTGTTGATCAATTTTAAGTAATTGATTGTTAATGTTCTGTAGAGATTGATAAATGTCTTTAGATGAGGCATTCGATTTATCGGCTAATTTACGTACCTCATTAGCAACAACGGTAAAGCCACGTCCGTGCTCTCCAGCTCTAGCAGCTTCAATCGCAGCATTAAGGCCTAGAAGATTGGTTTGTGTAGAAACATCTGCTACGAAGCCGCTGAGTTTCTCAATCTCCTCATTCTGTTCCTTTAACACATTCATGGAATGAGCAATCTCACCATTGTATTCATATAGTTTGGTTGCGGAGTCGGTGAAGACGGAAGAGATTCTAAGCGCTTCCTGGGTTGTAGCTGTCAATTCGGCTGCCATTTGCTCCATATTGTGGCGGTAGCTTACATTTTCACGCATCGTGTCACCGATATACTGTTCAAGAATAATTGCAGAATCAAAAAAAACTCTTTTGAATAGAGCCTGAAAAAATGCAGCTGGGTTTTCTAGCGATTGAATTCTTTCTGAAAAAAGACGTAAATACAGTGAGTACCCACCCAAAAACCAAGAAGCAGACAATCCAATTCTCGCGTGGGTTGTTCCGATTCGTTTTCGGCTGTTTACATATTCTTCATCAATAACAGGAGAAGAAAGTGTTTCGATATACCAAATCTGCATGTTCTTTAATTGGTCCATAGTTACATTTGTACGAATCAATTGATCTAAGTTGGGATATTTTTCCAATTCTTCATAAAAACAATCTACGATTTCTTTTGAGTGAGTGCTGAAGAATTCCTTGTGTGAATACAAAAGGTCTAAGTCTTCTTTTGTTAGGCCGTAGAACAGCCTAAGTGAATTCCATTTGTTATCAAGTGCAATCATGATGCCAACCCCTATTTTCCTTATATGTAATGTAAAACTCTTTCAGATTCTAACAAAAATAAAATGCTAAATAATAATAAAATGTTAAATAAAAATGAAATGTTTATGAACTATATACTGATTCGATAAATATGAGATGTTGAAGAAGGGAGTATCCTTGCAACTAAGAACATGGAAGAAGGTACTAGATGTATGGGAGAGAAAGTAACAAACAAGTCGAATATGATGGCGTGAACGCTCATTTTATAATAGTAATCGATTCGATCTTCTATATAGAGATGCTCGACATAGAGAAGCATTGGGAATCTGGGGACGCAATCAAAAAAGCCTTAATGGAAGAGCCGATCCGATTTACTAAAGGAGTTCCCTGAACTGTGACCTAGGCTTTAATGATTAATTTGCGTATTCATATTCTGTTACAACTGGAATGGGCGTGGTTCAGTATAGTTGCTGGGGGGAGTAAAGTCACGAATCATTGAGTAGATAGGATAGTAACTGCGACAATGGTGATAACAAAATTGACAACGTGCATAAGTAAGACATATAAAAATACGCACTCTACATTCATGAAACACCTCGGAAAGATTCACAAAGTGCAGGTTTTTCATTCCCCGTACCTTGCAATAATGGAGAGTGTGATGTAACAGACACCCCCTGCCTGGGACAATTCTTTCTTTGGAGTTACTATTCAGAAAATTAAAAAATCAAGATTGATTTTAGGCAAACACTGACTTATGATTACTTGCAAAAACGAGGTGAAACAAAATGAGTTCATCACTCCAAACCGGGATGTTTATCTATCCGTGGGATATAGCAGAGAGTGGTATCGAGGCTGTGATGCAAACATTGCAAGAAGCCAGATGCAATACAGCGGTGGTCAATAGCAGCTACCATCAGGGGAGATTTTTTCACCCGCGAAGCAAAACGTTTCGCAGGCTGCCGTTTTCAGGGGTATCGTTTACGCCTGAATGGTCAAAGTACAACCGTTTACGCCCGACTGTACACGAGCCAATCGCACAAGCAGGCATTCTTGGTAAAATGAAAGAAGCTTGTGAGCAGGCAGGGATGAGGTTTCATACTTGGTGGGTTGGCCTTCACAATTCTACACTTGGTTTGGCTCACCCAGATCTTTGTGTGCAAAACATTTGGGGGGATACATACACATACGCGCTATGTCCATCGCAACCTGAGGTACAGCATTACGCCAAGGCCCTTTTTACCGATACGCTAGAGCAGGTCAAGCCAGAGCGGATTTTGATCGAAGCGACAGCCTTTTTGCCGATGAAGCATGGCGAGCATCATGAAGTATGTCTCTTACCGTTAGGAGAATCGCTGCAATGGTTACTCTCGCTCTGTTTTTGCGGGGCATGTACGGAGCGTGCCGAATCGCAGCGAATCGATGTCGGAGCAGTTAAACAGCTTGTAGCAAGGCTAGTCAGTCAGATGGTGGATGCCGATTCTCACTCGCAAGTATCCGCTGAAGCGAGAGAAGTTGCCTTTTTGCTGCTGGAATACCCGGAATTGTATCACTATCAGCAATCTCGTCTGGAAGCGGTAGATCAGTTATGGAGGAGCCTGAGGGAGATCGCACAGAGTCTGGGGACTGCGTTGGATGGCTTTCCGTCCTCGACACCATTTTTTGTGAATCAGTCATATTGGGAAGGGGTTTCTTTGCGAAAAGCAGCGGCTACTCTCGATCGTGTCGTGCCGCTCGCCTATGGAGACAGTGTCTGCGATGTGGCCTATACATTCCATGCAATCAAGCTTGTAGCGCCAGAAGCGACGTTGGGAGCCGCATTTTCCCTGCATCATAACCAAATCCAGTCAGCAGTCGAGTTGGCAGCGAGGGTGAAAACAGCAGTGGATGCAGGCGCTCAATCGATTGTTTATTACAATCTCGGTCTGTTAAATAACCGCAGGCTGAACTGGATCAAACAGGCAAACCTTGCCGTTGAGGAGTGGAGATAACTTTTTCATTTATGCTTGGCGTATACCCCTATGCAACAAGGCCCCCGAAGCTTCGCGGGTCTTTTTTACGTGGGTGAAGCTGTCGGACTGAAAATCATACTACAGTCCGACGCGCTTTCATAAAAAATGGTATGATTGTCATAGCGAACAGGAAAAAAGTTTGGTTCAGATTCTATTTGACCGGCAAATTAATCCTGCTTACAATAATATGATCGTTACCGTTTATGTAAAAACCGTCGAGTCGTTTTTCTGGAACAGCAGTTCTGATCAAAAGGGCGAAGACGTAAGGAAGGGAACAAAGGCGTGATTGTTACGACAGGACTTGAGCCTGGTGAAGAAACCTTGCGTCACGCAGCTGAATTGGCTAGTACATTGGGGCTACAAGTTGTGAATCGACGCGATTTTTCATTGGGTCAAATGCGCAAGCGATATGGGGTAGAAGAAGTGTTGGTGGTTTCCGCTCTCGGAGCACGTCTGGAAGTGCCGGGGAAAAAACCATTCTTTTTTCATCCGAACACATCTGCTTTTCGTATAAAGCGGCTCATGCGCGGCGATACTGATACTATGCTTGTTGCTTGCCAAATTCATCCAGGGGATAAAGTGCTGGACGCCACCTTGGGTTTGGGTGCTGATGCGATTGTATTTTCTCATGCGACTGGGGCAAATGGGAAAGTTGTTGGCATCGAATCTGAGCGATTGCTAGCCATCTTGGTAGAAGATGGACTGCGGCACTGGTCATCCGATGCGGAAGAATTGGAGCAAGCCATGCGTCGTATTGAGGTACGATGTGGCAACCATCTAGAAGTACTGAGAGGACTGCCCGCCCGTTCCTTTGACGTCGTTTATTTCGATCCTATGTTCGAGATAACTGTACAAAGCTCGTCGGGGATCGCTGGAGTCCGTGAGCTCGCCAATCCAGAGGCTCTTTCCGAGGAGGCTGTTTTGGAAGCGCAGCGAGTTGCGAGAAAACGTGTGGTAATGAAAGAAGGAAAAGAAGGTAGGATGTACGAGCGCTTTGGCTTTACGCCGTTTCGCTCCCGCGGCCAGCAGGTCGTGTACAGCTACAAAGAGATAGGTGGAGGGGAGTGACCTTGCAACAGAGAGAAAGGCTAGTCGTGATTATTGGCCCAACAGCGGTCGGCAAAACCCAGCTTAGTCTGGAGTTGGCCGAACAGTTCGACGGTGAGATTATTTCCGGAGATTCCATGCAAGTATACCGTGGGATGGATATTGGCACCGCAAAAGCAGAACCTGAGGAGCTTGCGAGCATACCGCATCACCTCATTGATATTAAAAATCCAGACGAGGAATACTCTGTTGCGATGTTTCAGGAAAGTGCCGCAGGGTTGATTTCAGACATCAACCAACGTGGCAGACTTCCGTTTATCGTCGGCGGGACAGGTCTGTACATAGAATCGGTTACTCATCGATTTCAGTTTTCCACCACTTCTCAAGACCCTGAGCTGCGTGATCGACTGCAAAGATTAGCTGACAGTGAAGGCGTGGAAGCACTACACGCCCGATTGGCCGATGTCGATCCGATTACAGCCGAACGCTTGCATCCCAATGATGTAAAGCGGGTGATTCGCGCATTGGAGATTTATGAAAGCAGCGGGTACAAAATGTCCGACTTTCAGCTCCGGGCGAAGCATTCACCCTATGATTTGGTGATGATTGGTCTCACGATGGACCGCGCAAAGCTGTATGAACGAATCAATCACCGGGTCGAACTCATGATCGAAGCGGGACTGGTTGAGGAAGTGAGGGGGCTCTTGGATGCTGGTTACGACGCGTCACTGGTCTCTATGCAAGGCTTGGGGTACAAGGAGCTCATCCCTTACCTGTATGGAGAAATCACGCTAGAAAAAGCGGTGAACGACATACAGCAGCGAACGCGACATTTTGCCAAACGCCAGCTTTCCTGGTTCAGGCGCATGGAAGAAATCCAATGGTTTGACATGACCGATCCAGCCGAACAGAGGAACAACGTGGAAACTATCAAGCGAATATTGGCAGGAAAGTTTCAACAATTGCCGAATATATAACATACAAGTCCTTTTAGGGGGTAGTGTACATGAAACAGACGATCAACATTCAAGATACGTTCTTGAATCATTTGCGGAAAGAAAACATCGCGGTTACCATTTACCTTGTGAACGGATTTCAATTGCGCGGGTATATTAAAGCATTCGATAATTTCACGATTGTGATTGATAGCGAAGGCAAGCAACAATTAGTATACAAGCATGCGATCTCCACTTTCACTCCGCAACGCCCTGTATCGCTCATGTCTCAGGAGAACAACCAACAGTAAGCGAAGCAACACCAACAGCCAGGATACATGTGATCCTGGTTCTTTTTTATGATCTGGCCCGAGTGTTGGAAATACCATCAACGTCCAAATCCAAAGTATCAATAAAAAAGCCCTGTCGCCGTTGAAGCGAACAGGGCTTTCACATGTGCGCCCAGCATGGGCGTTATCTCTAGGGTTAAAGTCCCGAATGGTGAAGGCAGTAGTAGCCATTAGCTTAAGACAAGGGTGTCCACCGTGAGGTGGAATCTGAAGGAAGTCGGCGGCAAACCTCCGGTCTGAGGAACACGAACCTCATACGAGGCTAGCATTCGTTGGATGAGCCTGCATGTCAAGGCAAAGTCCTTACTGCCAAAGGCGAATGAGAGTAAATGAGGCAGATAGATGGAGGGGAAGATAACGCTCTTACCTGGGGAGACCTGACCGAAACGCCATGCTCACATGGTAACCTTCTTTGAAAGGAGAAGCTGAACGATCAGGAGTCAGCAGAGGTCATAGTACCCTAGTAAGGGACGCCTGAACAGGGAAGGACCGAACATCTAGGAAGAACGAGAAGCTAGGCGTTCATTCTTGCTAATGAGGCAGACAATCCGTAAGGACTTGCTCAGAGGAGGAAGTGGTGAATTCCACGGGGGAATCTGAGAGGGCTGAAGTAAGAATGGCACAAGTAGAAAGAACGTTCACGCGAAAGGAATACCTCAACATGATGAAGCAACTTCTGTCACGGGAAAACCTTCTGACAGCATTAAAGAGAGTGGAAAAGAATAAAGGAAGCCACGGTGTGGATGGTATGTCAGTAAAATCCCTACGTGAACATATCATGACCAACTGGGACTCCATCCGCCAGCAGTTAGAGGATGGTACCTATCAACCGCAACCAGTCCGAAGGGTCGAAATCCCGAAACCTAGAGGTGGGGTACGGTTGCTAGGAATTCCTACTGTGACAGACCGCTTTATCCAGCAGGCAATCGCTCAAATTCTGACCCCAGTTTTCGATCCGATGTTCTCCGAACACAGTTATGGCTTTCGTCCAAATAGGCGAGGACATGATGCAGTTCGGAAGGCTAAAGGATTTATGAAAGAGGGGAAACGGTGGGTTGTTGATTTAGACTTAGAGAAATTCTTTGACAAAGTAAACCATGACAAGTTAATGGGGCTTATCGCCAAACATGTCAAGGAAAAGACACTTCTCAGGCTTATCAGAAGCTATTTAGAATCGGGCATCATGATTAACGGGTTGGAGACAGCAAATGAGGAAGGAGTGCCGCAAGGTGGACCTCTTAGTCCGCTGCTCTCCAACATCATGTTGCATGAATTGGACATGGAGCTAGAAAAACGAGGGCTCAGATTTGTCCGCTACGCGGACGACTGTAATGTCTACGTTTCTTCAAAGAAGGCTGGCGAACGGGTAATGGCATCTATTTCCTGGTTCATCGAGAATAAACTAAAACTTAAGGTGAACATTGAGAAAAGTGCAGTAGACCGGCCATGGAAACGAAAATTTCTAGGGTTTAGCTTTACCCACCAGTCTGATCCAAAGATTCGAATCGCGAAAGAAAGCATGAAGAAGGTAAAACAACGAATTCGGGAATTTACCTCAAGGTCAAACGCGCTTCCCATGGAGTATCGAATTGAACAGCTAAATAGATACCTTATTGGCTGGGCGGGATATTTCTCACTTGCAGACACACCTTCGGTCTTCTCCAGTCTAGACGAATGGATAAGAAGAAGGCTCCGTATGTGCCTATGGAAACAGTGGAAGAACCCTCGAACAAAAGTAAAAAGGCTTATTACTTTGGGAGTGCCCAAAGCAAAAGCCTTCGAATGGGGCAATTCTCGTAAGAGATACTGGCGTATTGCGTGCAGTCCTATACTTCACAGAACTTTGGATAATGCCTATTGGCAGACCGAAGGTCTTAAGAGTCTTAAGGATAGGTATTTTCTTTTACGTCAAACTTAGATGAACCGCCGTATACCGAACGGTACGTACGGTGGTGTGAGAGGACGGGGGCTAGTCACCCCCTCCTACTCGATTACTCCATGCAATGATTATTCGTGTAAATTTGGAACGTGATGCCGAACTTGTCCTTCACATTGCCGTATGCTGGGCTGAAGAACGTTTCTTGCAAAGGCATAATCACTTGACCGCCTTCTTGCAGGGCATTAAAAATCTTATGAGATTGTTCTTTATCATCGGTCGAGATGCAGATGGTCACTTGATCACCAGGCTGATGCGGTTGACCTGGAAAGGTATCGGAAAACATCATTTCAGTTTCACCGACGCGAATAGTAGCATGCCCGATACGATTCTTGGCTTCTGCAGGTAATGGGAACTCCGGATTTTCCGGCATTTCACCGAAGGTTTGCTTGAACAGCACTTCAGCACCTAGCGCACCCTCGTAAAAGCTGATCGCTTCACTTGCAGTACCGTCCAAAACGATGTAAGGAATCAAACGCAATGCCATGTGTCAACATCTCCCTTGGTTTTCATATGACCAACTTGTCAAATCCACTTACTATTATTGCCCATAATTTAATTGTAATGCACAGAACGTATGTTTGCAATAGGGGGTTGATCAGGATGCTGAAGAACTCCGGCGAACCATAACTACGTAACAGACAATGGCGCCGATGGTAGAAAGCGCAATGATGATCCCCATCGGTACTGCTGTATGTTCGCCACTGATTCCCACAAGTGGCGCGACAATTCCACCGCTAATGAAGGCAAGTAGCCCCTGGAGAGCAGATGCACTTCCTGCCGCCTTGCTTTGATTTTGCATGGCAAGGGAAAAGCCTGTTGCGCCCACAATCCCTACACTGGATACGACAAAGAATAGAGGAACGAGCACGGCAATAAGCCCAGCTTGTAGGAGAATCATTGCCAGAAGGAGGATTCCGCCGACTCCAGCAATGGTAATCCCGGCAATGAACAAGGAAGTTTCTTTCACTTTACCTGCCAGCTTCCCAGTGATTTGACTCGCAATAATAATGCCGACACCATTAATCGCGAAAATCAGACTAAACGTTTGTGGAGACACTTCAAATATTTTTTGAAACACAAAGGGCGAACCAGCGATGTAGGCAAACATAGCAGCAGTCACCAGCCCCTGCGCCATGGCGTAACCCATGAAAACGCGATCCTTCAGCAAGGTACCAAAGGTCGCCAGTGTATTGCCGATTCCTGCCTTGGAGCGGCGATCTTGTGGCAATGTTTCTGGAAGAGCGAGCAGCACGACGAGAAACATGATAGCGCCAATCAGACCCAGTACGACAAACACGCCGTGCCAGGTAGTAAATTCCAGGATTTGTCCCCCTACGATAGGTGCCGCAATCGGAGCGATCCCGTTAATGAGCATCAAGAGAGCGAAAAACTTCGTCAGTTCTGTCCCTGCGTACAAATCGCGAACCGTAGCGCGGGCGATAACAATTCCAGCAGAACCAGCAAGACCTTGTACGAAGCGAAGTAAGACGAACGTATAAATAGAGGGAGCTACCGCACACAAAAAGGAAGAGACCGCATACAAAATGAGTCCTATAATCAAAGGGATTCTTCGACCACGTACGTCGCTGATCGGCCCCGCAAATAATTGACCGATGGATAGGCCGAGCATGCATGCTGTCAAACTAAGCTGGGTCATGGAGGTGCTCGTCTGCAAATCATCGGCAAGCATAGGAAGTGCAGGTAAATACATGTCTAAGGACAGTGGACCAAAGGCAGAAAGCGATCCTAGAATCGCAGCCATCCACAGCCGTCGTGATTTGTTGCCAGTCAGAGAAGAGGGATCAAGTTCTTTTGCCATATGATTCACGATAAGTTGTCAAACCTTTCTCATTATTTTTCCAGGGAAACGAGCTCTTTACAGCTCAGAAGGGGGTTGCGTATTTTGCAAGTAATAAGCCTGAAGGTTGCTGTGCATGCGATCAAGCAAGCCACGCAACACATCCTTTTCTTCCTCTGAGAATCCGATGAAGCAGTTTTCCTCAATAACGCGTAATACTTCTTTGACATGCTTGGTAGCCATCCGACCTTTGTCGGTAAGATAAACGCGGGAGATACGTTGGTCCCGTTCGTCTTCCCTGCGCTCGACAAGTCCCGATTTGGCCATCCGATTAATCATGACGGTAAGCGTAGCGGGCTTTACCCCGATTTTTCTGGCCAATTCGCTTTGTATCATTCCATCTTTTTCAATCAAGCGCATCAAGAGAATGGGCTGGCCGGGATAGACGTCGTATTTTTGAATCAGAAATTCTACATTTTGCCGATGCATTTTCATTACATGCGATGCAGAATGGGTTAATGCGGTTGCATAACTGAACTCCACCAAAGTACCCCCAATGAATTAGTGTGCTAATGAATATTGTGTGAAAGACGCCCGTAAGTTCATGCCTTGTCCTATTATACAAAAAACGATTGGCCTTCGTCATGAAAATGATTTGCATGTACGAGCTTTGGGAGGATACGCAGCATTCTTTGGAGAAGTAATCATGTCCTTGAAAATCGAAAGAACAGGTTAGGTGAGATCAAGATGATCCTGAACGAAAAAATAAAAGCGGCTGTCGTGCATGTAACAGGAGTAAACGGGGAAGATCTCGGAATCATCTCCACAAAAGAAGCGCTACAAATGGCAAAAGACCAGGGAGTGGACCTCGTCTGTCTTTCTTTGGCTTCAAGTCCGCCGCCTTGTCAGTTAGTGAATCGAACGAACTATAAGGAACAGGTTATCCAGGAAAACGCCAAAAACCGGAAAGCTGAAAAAGGCGTAAAAATAAAAGAAATTCGACTAAGTGCCTACATCGAAGACCATGATTACGATACGAAAAAAAGACAGGCAGAACGCATTCTTTCATCCGGAGATGCCGTACAGCTGACTGTAAAATTGGAAAAAAAGGAAAGTCAGGAAGCCAAGCGATTAATTGAGCAGCTCATCAAAGATCTGGCTCATTGCGGAAAACAGGATAAAGGGATTCAGGTAAGCGGCAAGCAGGTAGTTGCCAATCTATTGCCGCTTTAATCAAGAAAAGGAGTAAGCATATGCCTTTTACTTTTGCTCATCCTGCTATTGTTCTACCGCTACGCAAATGCAAGTGGTTTTCGTTCTCTGCCCTTGTTTTTGGCAGTATGGCACCCGATTTTGAGTATTTTTTTCGGATGCAGCCATTCAGCGTGTACAGTCACACCATGCTCGGATTGTGGTTGGTTGATTTGCCGATCACGATTCTATTAGCGCTTTTGTACGGGTACGTGGTCAAAAAGCCGATGCTTGCACGGTTGCCAGAGTGGATGGGGCGAGGGCTGGACTACACAAACAAGGGAAGCAGAATGCCAGCGTGGAATATGGCAATTGTATTTGTATACTCCGCGATAATCGGCAGTCTGAGTCATATCGCATGGGACGCCTTCACGCATGACGGTGGTCGTATGGTTGACCACTTCTTGTTTTTGCAACAATCCATCTCGTTCGCTCATTATCACGTGCCCGTTTACAAGCTGCTACAGCACAGTAGTACCCTTTTCGGCGGCTTTGCCATTTTGTATGTGATTGGGCGAAGAGCGCGGAAAAACAGACAGATCGTCATGAGACAGGTACCTGTCTTGGAAAAATGGTTGTTCTGGTTCGGAGTGGGGTTATTTGGGATGGTGACGGTCTTTTTACACGCATTTGTGGTAAAAGGAATTTCACCCCTCATCCATCCTTTGCAGCAAGTTGTCCCGTTTCTCTCGGGATCACTGCTTGGAATCGTGGTGCTTTGCTTCGCTTTGGACAGGCTCAGATTGAAAAAGTAGAATCCCTCAATATGAGGGATTTTATTGTCTTTAAATGGAAAAATCCTCAGACTTCAAATTCATTAAATCATCACGGGTTGGGTCAGGGATTTTGAGCAATCTAACCGCTTGCACACGTATTGCCTTTTCAATATTATTTCGTACATATCTTGCATTACTGAAATTTACTTGAAACGGATCACTCGTTACTGTTAGCAATCTTCTTCTCAGTTTTTCACTTGCTTCAGCAGAGATTCTATACTCCTTGTTCTTTGCCATTACGTTCGCAATTTCCATCAACTCATCCACCTCATAATCAGCAAAGTTGATGTGGACGGGAAAACGTGAAGGCAGTCCCGGATTTAACTCAAGAAATGTATCGATTTCATCGTTGTACCCAGCAATGATACAGACGAAATCATTGCCGAAGTCCTCAAGGCATTTTGTAAGGCAATCTACAGCCTCTTTCCCAAAGTCTTTTTCGCCGCCACGAGCTAAAGAGTAGGCCTCATCGATAAACAGTATTCCTCCCATGGCTTTCTTAACAAGATCACGGGTCTTTTGTGCCGTGTGCCCAATAAATTCACCAACGAGGTCTGCACGTTCAACTTCTGTTAGATGGCCCTTCGTTAAAACACCCATTTCCTTGAAAATCTTTCCGAAAAGGCGTGCAATTGTTGTTTTCCCAGTACCGGGATTTCCTTTAAAAACCATATGAAAAACTTGCTTCTCAATTTTAAGCCCGTGTCGTTCCCTTGCTTTATTCATTTTGATGAGCGCATAAATTTCATAAATCGTTTTCTTGGCTTCATGTAAACCAATCAGGCTTTCTAATTCTTCAAAAACAGTAGTTAAATTTGAACTCGACGTGGTACGAACTATTTCAGGTAAAGTATTTAGCTGTTTAACACTTACTGGACGATTGAATACAACTTGAATTCGATTATTACTACTTGAAGATTCGAGCACCTCAGTTTGAGGAATGGCACCTGCTTGCTTCACATGTTTCACCTGCCTTGACCATCATACAGATAGTATACTCAGGAACATCGGAAAACCTGCCAATTTTTATGCGAGAGATCGAATTGGAAAAGTCACTGGGCGAAATTGGATGTGCCCATTAAAATAAGAAAGGCACCTGATAACCAACTGCCTTGGGAAACTACTTGATTGCATCAAGAAGATCGTCTTCATTAATGGAAGGAAGTGCTTCAGATTCAGAAATGCTTTCAAATTTTTTCCGAAAGTAATGGTGATGAAACAGGATATCAAGTTATTGGAGTGGTTTGTAGGCGTGTGTTAGCAAGGAGGTAAATCCTATGAAGAAAATAATAGAATACTTGATGATATACTCGCTCTCTGGGACTTTCTTGTTTTTCGGAAAAGTATTTGTTTATATGCTAGGTGATGAACATGCATTTGGAGATTCTGTGCCTGTTTATTTTAGTTGTTTTCTATATTACATTGTGGCGCTTTATATCATTTATCTTGGTGTCAAAAGGTTGGGGTTAAAAAATCGAAGTAAGACACTCGATATCACAATATTTATTATCTATGTTTCGCTAGTATATTTGATTGCAAATTCGTTTATCTCAAAATACGTTGTCTACTTTGTGTAGACATCTTGAGATGTAGATATTATTCTGCAAATGAATGCACAAACGGGAGAAGTGAGTCATTTAACCAAAGAGGAAAGGTAAACGGCTATTACTCCGTGATGAAGAGTGATGGCCGTTTTGTTTTCTTCAAGGGATCCCATTCAAAATTCCATAAAAGGAATCCCATTCAAAATTCCATAATATGATACAATCTTTCAAAATAAAGGGCTTTACCAAACATGCGGAGGCTTAAGATGGAACAAAAGAAATATACGGACGTCATACGTCTCGGACATCAAACGACAGAAGGTGTATTCAACGAAGGGGATTTCATTATTATTCAAGAAAAGCTTGACGGAGCAAATGCTAGTTTTCGATATGATGAAGAAACGAAGAACATCCGGGCATTCTCTCGAAATATGGCATTGCATGAGGAAGAGAATCTGCACGGTTTTTTTCAATGGACACAACAGCTCCCAAAAGAGGAAATCCTGGCGGGCATGGTTTATTTCGGAGAGTGGTTGAATCCGCATAAAATTAAATATCCTCAGTATGAAAAGCAGTTCTTTTTATTTGATATGTACGATACCGTAGCCTGCGAATATGTGGATTTCGCTATCGTGGAAAGGGAGACGCAGCGACTTGGCTTGCATCTTGTACCGGTCTTTTATCAGGGGGAATACCAAGGGGAAGAGCATCTCAAATCGTTTGTCGGCAAAACAGCGCTTGGTGGCAAGCTCCGGGACGAAGACATCGGTGAGGGGATTGTCGTGAAAAATGCCGATTACCGGGATCGCTTTGGGCGACAGTTATTTGTTAAGATCGTCACAGATGTATTTAGTGAAGTCAAACGTCTAAAGCCACCAAAAGACCTGAATCAACCGAAGCCAGGAGAAGTGTTGTTCGTAGAGCAGTATGTAACGCGCGCGCGTGTGGAAAAGTTTCTTTACAAATTAATTGACGAAGGTGTACTGGAAGAGACCTTTGGTGTAAAAGACATGGGAGTTATCCTGAAAAATCTGAATCTCCGCATTCAAGAAGATCTCTTCAAGGAAGAGGCGGATTCCCTTCCTGATGGATACGATGAGAAGGAGCTCCGCAAAGCGATTAGCAAAGTGATTCCGCTTTTCGTCAAGGAGCTTTTCTCAGAGAAAGCGCCAGGTAACCCATGATACAAGTTGATTTCAGTTGGCATGCCCCGCTGTCGTAACGTTTTGGGCAAAATGTGGTATGATAATGAGGAAGGGGCGTGAATCGGTGAACGATCTGATCAAAACGCAAGAAACAGCCATACTGGTTGGTTGCTATTTAGATAACCGGGATGAAGAAAGAACTCGTCTTTCCATGGAAGAATTGCATGAGCTGGCCGATACTGCTGGTGTAGAAGTACTGGACGTCATCACGCAAAATCGGGACCGGGTTGATTCTGCCTGGTATTTGGGGACAGGAAAAATTGATGAAATCGCGCAGAGGGCTGAAGAGCTGGATGTAGACGTCATCATTTTCAACGATGAGTTGTCTCCGAGTCAGACTCGTAATTTGGATAAAGTATTTGATTGCAAAGTGATTGATCGCACACAGCTCATTTTGGATATTTTTGCAGGACGTGCACAGTCTCGTGAAGGGAAAATCCAGGTAGAGCTGGCGCAGTACAACTACTTGTTGCCGCGGCTTGCCGGGCAAGGGAAGCAGCTTTCCCGTCTCGGAGGCGGTATCGGTACGCGTGGTCCAGGTGAAACCAAGCTGGAAAGCGATCGTCGCCATATTCGGAAGAGGATTAGTGAACTCAAGCAGCAATTAGAGGATACCGTTCGGACGAGACAATTGCATCGGGAGCGCCGGAAGAAAAACAATGTGTTCCAGATTGCGTTAGTCGGCTATACGAACGCTGGGAAGTCGACGATCCTCAACAAGCTTACGAATGCAAACACGTTGCAGGAAGACAAACTGTTTGCCACTTTGGACCCGACGACCAGGCAATTGGAGCTGCCGAGCGGACTGGAAGTGCTATTGACGGATACGGTTGGTTTTATTCAAGACTTGCCAACGAGTCTAGTCGCTGCATTCCGTTCGACGCTGGAAGGTGTAAAGGAAGCAGACCTCATCCTGCATGTGGTGGATAGTCATCACCCTGATTTCCAAGTACACATGGAAGTTGTAGACAAGATTTTGCGCGAGCTAAAAGCAGAAGAAATTCCGCAGCTAGTTGTTTTCAACAAGGCAGATATGCTTTCCGAGGGTTCTTACTTGCCGCGTGCAGACGAATCGATTTTGATTTCTGCCATGCGGGAAGATGACCTGAAGCAACTGCTCTCCCGGATTGAGTCATTTGCACTTCAATCTTTCAATGCGATGAAACTGCGCGTTCCCGTCGAACGTGGAGACATTCTCTCCCTTTTACATCGGGATGGGGTAGAGATGGAACAAGAATTTAATGAAGAGGAAGCGGCCTACTTGATCACCGTCCGCGTGAACAAGGATAATCCAATATACGGCAGGATTGCTCCATTCCTCCTGGATAAACCAGAGACTGTTGAAGAGAGTTGGTAAGTAACAGATGTTTTCATATTTTTCCCATGGAGAAAAGCTTCGTCCCCTCGTACTTGAGGTGGAAGCGACAATCTCAGAGAGACACCGTCAAATTTCCGCTTTGGTGGATACGAATCAACTGAAAGTATTGCGTTCCTTCCAAAAGCATGAAGTCAACGAATTTCATTTTTCAACATCCACGGGCTATGGCTACGATGATTCTGGACGTGCAACGTTAGAATCGATTTACGCCGAAGTGTTTGGTGGAGAAGCCGCTTTGGTGCGCAATCATATCATCTCGGGTACGCATGCGATCGCGATTTCTTTGTTTGGCATTCTTCGTCCAGGCGACGATCTCCTCTATATTACGGGCAAACCGTACGATACGCTGGAAGAAGTAGTAGGTGTGCGCGGCGAAGGGCAAGGCTCACTCAAGGATTACGGCATCGGTTATAGCTACGTGCCTTTGACGCCAGAAGGAGAAATTGATTTTGTTGCAGTCGCACAAGCGATTACACCAAAGACGAAGGTCATCGGGATTCAACGTTCGCGAGGCTATGCAGATCGACCTTCTTTCACCATTGCGAAAATCCAAGAAATGATTCGGGTTGTAAAAGAAATCAAGCCTGATCTGATCGTTTTTGTAGACAACTGCTACGGAGAGTTCACGGAGGAGCAAGAGCCATTGCACGTAGGTGCAGATATCATGGCAGGCTCTCTCATCAAAAACCCGGGTGGCGGCTTGGTCAAAACAGGCGGTTATATCGTAGGACGCGAGGATTTGGTTCAGCTTGCTTCGTATCGGATGGCAGCACCGGGAATTGGCGCAGAGGGCGGTGCATCGCTCTACTCGTTACTGGAAATGTACCAAGGCTTCTTCTTGGCTCCACACGTTGTGGGCGAAGCTTTAAAGGGAGCGGTATTCTCTTCGGCAATGCTGGAGCGTTTGGGCTTCAAAACAAATCCGCTGTGGCATGAGCCGCGAACCGACCTGATTCAATCCGTGGAATTCGGCAGTGCTGAACGATTGATCACGTTTTGCCAAGGGATACAGAAAGCAGCACCAGTCGATTCCCACGTCACCCCGTATCCAAGCGAAATGCCTGGATACGCTGATCCTGTGATTATGGCAGCCGGTACGTTTATTCAAGGGGCGAGTATCGAATTCTCGGCAGATGGTCCGATTCGTCCACCGTACTTGGGCTTTGTTCAAGGCGGTTTGACGTACTCGCACGTAAAAGTGGGGATTTTGACGGCGCTGAATGGGATGTTGGAAAAAGGCTTACTCGAAATACCAGGTGAATAGGATAAAAACGCAAGGAATGGCGGCATTCTCTGGATGATGGAGGATGTCGTTTTTTTATGTAAGAAAACTGTACATAACTTTTTGTGTAATATTATCTAACATCTATTGACAGGGATTTTGTTATAAAATAAAATAAGGCTAAGAAATACGAAACAGGAGGGACAAGTCATGAGTGATGACCTTCGCCGGAATATGGCCCTCTTTCCCATTGGGATCGTCATGAAGCTGACGGATCTCACTGCGAGGCAAATCCGTTATTACGAACAAAACGACCTGATTCAGCCCGCCCGCACAGAAGGGAAGCAGAGGCTCTTTTCTTTCAACGACGTAGATCGCTTGTTGGAGATCAAGACTCTGATTGAAAAAGGACTGAATATTGCCGGGATCAAGCAAGTCCTGCAAATGCAAGAGCCTGCTATGGAACAAACAGAGATTACCACGACGTCCGAAGAGAAACGCAAGGACATGTCCGACAAAGAGCTGCATCAGCTCCTAAGGCAACAGATTATGTATCGCGATGCCACTCGCCATGGCGAGGGTGCATTGATACGTGGAGAGCTTTCCCGCTTCTTCCACTAGATAGAAAGCCGAAATAGAGACAGGAGGAGAGAAATGTGAGCAAGTTTACAAGAGAAGACATCATGCGCATGGCCAAAGAAGAGGACGTAAGGTATATTCGACTGCAGTTTACCGATCTGATGGGGATCATTAAAAACGTAGAAATCCCGCTTTCCCAATTGCCAAAAGCACTCGATGGCAAAATGATGTTTGACGGTTCTTCCATCGAAGGCTTCGTTCGCATCGAGGAATCCGACATGTACCTAGTACCAGATCTGGATACATGGGTAGTATTCCCGTGGGGCAATGAGTTTGGCAAAATTGCACGTCTGATCTGTGATATCCACATGCCAGATGGCTCTCCATTCGAAGGAGACCCTCGCTACATCCTGAAGCGTGCCTTGAAAGAAGCAGAAGAAATGGGCTTCACAGCCTTCAACGTAGGTCCAGAGCCTGAGTTTTTCCTGTTCAAGCTGGATGCAAAAGGTGAGCCTACGCTGGATCTGAATGACCAAGGCGGATACTTCGACTTTGCTCCACTCGACTCCGGTGAAAACTGCCGCCGTGATATCGTTTTGACGCTGGAAAAAATGGGTTTTGAAGTGGAAGCATCTCACCACGAGGTAGCTCCAGGTCAACACGAAATCGACTTCAAGTATGCGAACGCACTCCAAGCAGCTGACCAAATCTTGACGTTCAAACTGGTTGTTAAAACCATCGCGCAAAAACATGGTCTGCATGCGACATTTATGCCAAAACCGCTGTACGGTGTAGCAGGTTCCGGTATGCACGCGAACCAATCGCTGTTCCGTGGGAAAGAAAATGCTTTCTATGATGAGTCCGATGTAATGGGACTGAGCCAAACAGCGAAGCATTATCTGGCAGGTATTTTGCAGCATGCTCGCAGCTTTACAGCGATCACGAACCCGCTCGTAAACTCTTACAAGCGTTTGGTTCCTGGTTACGAGGCTCCTTGCTACGTAGCGTGGTCTGCGAAAAACCGCTCTCCATTGATCCGTATCCCTGCTTCCAGAGGCTTGAGCACGCGTATTGAAGTACGCAGCCCAGACCCTGCAACAAACCCTTACTTGGCATTGGCAGTTATGCTGAAAGCTGGTTTGGACGGAATCAAAAACAAGCTTACACCACCAGCTGCTATTGATCGCAATATCTACGTGATGACCGAGCAAGACCGCGAAGCGAACGGAATCGAGAACTTGCCTGCTACTTTGAAGGAAGCAATCGAGTGCCTGAAAGCAGATCCGGTAATTTGCGAAGCATTGGGCGAGCATGCATTGGTACACTTTATTGAAGCGAAAGAAATTGAGTGGGATATGTTCCGTACACGCGTTCACGATTGGGAGCGCGAGCAATACATGACTGCTTACTAATAAGCGAAACCCCTTGTGCCTGTAGGTGCGAGGGGTTTTTCTATTTGGTGGGCAAATTTGATTTTTTAAGGGGTTTTACATTTTTGCCCACGATTTGCCCACTATTTTTTTCTGAGTACACACTTTCCATGTAGCTTTCAAACTTGTCCATGTTGTCTAATTCAATTTTCTTTGAGATGTGTGCATATACATCCGAGGTGATCTGGATGCTACCGTGGCCTAAACGTTCTTGGATGTATTTCATATCAGTTCCAGTTTCTAATAACAGCACTGCGTGAGTGTGTCTCAGAGAGTGAATAGGGATAGAGGGAATGTTCAATCGTTTAAGTGTACGTGAGAAAGCGTTAAAGAGAGACGATTTAGGGACGATATTACCATCGTCTCTGGTTAAAACGAGATTCAAATCGTGGTGATAAAGTTCGTTTAAAGCCAGCTTTTTTTGGTTCTGGTATTTCATGTGTTGCTTTAGATCATCAACTAATGTTTTGCTCATACGAATAATTCTAGTTGAGTTGTATGTTTTTGTATCGCCAAATAGCTCACTTTTGTCTTTTGCTTGAAAGTCCAGTGTCTTGTTAATACTTATCGTCATATTCTTAAAATCTATGTCCGACCACTGTAAAGCTCCTGCTTCCCCTTTACGCATACCAGTTTCAATTAGCACTTTAAAAAATAGCCAATAAATGTAGCCGTAAAGGTGTACCGCTTGTAAAAATCGGGGAATGTCACTTGTCTCCATAAATTTTAAACCGGTCTTATTTTTTTCGCGACCCTTGATGGTAACACCGCTGCAGGGGTTTTTCTCGATCTTATTCAAAGTCAAGGCTTTTTCCATTGCGTTGTTTAGAGTTGTGTGGATCAATTCGATAGTTCGCTTACTGTAGTCTTTATCTTCTGCAAGGTGATTTATAAATTTTTGGTACATAAACGGTTTTAATTCTTGTAACATGATTTTTTTGAAATATGGAACAATATGGTTTGAAATGTTTCGGCTGTGTAATGTAAAGGTATTTTTACGCACTGTGTCTTTTTTGTACTCATCTAACCAAATCATAAGAAAATCTTGGAGCGGTAGATCCTTTTGCTCGTATCCCTCCAACAAGCCGTTTTCAAATTCAGTGGCTGCGATTTGTGCTTCTTTCTTAGTTGCAAAACCCCCTTTTGTTTTTTCTTTGTACTCCTGAGTGAAAGGATCAGTGTACTTTAATCGATACTCCCATTTTTTTCCTCGCTTTCTGAAACTCGCCATAACGTTTTCTCCTTACATTTAGAATGTAAAAAAAGCGCATCCGATTGGGTGCGACTTTTTATTGATGCCTTTTTTGAAGCAAAGTAACAATGTAATTGCTCAAGCTTCTGTTTTCATTTTTCGCTTCTTCTTCCAGTTTCTTTTTTAATTCTACAGGCATGGTTATAAGTGCTTTAGTAGTTTCTGATGACATGATATTCACCTCCTATCCAAAGTATAAACAATCTAATATAGTATTGCAATACTGTGAATCTATGTATATACTTTGGATATCTAATAGATATAAAGGAGATATCCATATGGATAAGAGCATGCTTTTAGAAATGCAACCTTTTAGTTATTTTGCTTCAAAAAGGGACCTAAGACAGTCTATCAACGAACGGGTAAGGAAATTAAGAAACAAGCTTACTCCATCAACTTTGTGTGTTCTAGATGTATTAAGGTTACGATCGATGAAAGTTTTAGGAGTCGCATACCTAAAAATCGAAACAATCATTGCTTTAACAAAAGTAAGCCGGGCAAGTGTGGAAAGGGCGATTAGGAAGTTGGAGCAGGAAGGGATTATAAAACGTATCTTTACTTCCAGAAAAACAGGGCTCCAAGGGGCGAACATTTACTATTTTTTACCCTTGAATGACGGGGTTGAAGTGACGGGGTTGGACAAGCCTAAAACGCCTGAAATATCAAAGGTTGAGGCTTCCAATCAGGAATCTAATACAGGGATTTTTAATACTCCAAAAAGACCAAAAGAAACTAAGAAAAATAACGTAAACGGAACGCATCTCGCAAAAGACAGCTCTGTAATTCCTTCTTACATCCCGAAAGAATTCGCTAAGTTGATCCAGCAAGGATTTTCATGCGGAAGAGTAATCAAACAGTTCTGGGGCAAGGTGGTGATGTTTAAACGCGCTACAGGGTGGACTCGTAACGAGAACGTGTTGCCAATTGCTGCCAATGCCTGGGAATACACCAAGATCGAGTACAAGAGGGATAAAAAAGAGTGGGAGCTTGATCGTTTCCTGAAATGCTTCTATGGCACGATGAAGCGGATCGAAGAGAAAAGAGTCGAGGAATATGCTGCTTTGTGGGTGTGATTTCTTAAAAAAATTTTCTGATACAATAAAATTTTGTTAAGGAAAATGTTATACTTGTTAGGTGAAATTTACTTTTATTAACGATCGATCTAAAAACTGGTAAAAGCAAAAAGCCAACGGGGTACGATTGGCCACGAACCTTTCGTACTCTTTACCACCAAGACCAGACCTTGGTGGCGGGCCGAAACCGCTTTCCGTCGACATAAACAATATTTTACAGCTTTGAACAGGATACAACAAGTGGTACAAATTCGGTTTATTACTTAAATCCTGCCATCATAAAATTGGTGTAAGGCTTTTGCTTCTCAAAGGAGAGAAGTAATAAATGCTATATCATAAACGTAAACAAATCGGGCTGTTATTGAAGAATCTGAGAAATGATCGAGGATGGAACCAGGACAAACTAGCCGAAGAGTTGGACGTCTCAAGACAAACGATTGCAAACACAGAGCGAGGCCAAAATGTCCCGAAAGCAAAATTTGTAGAACACGCTTTTCAATTGTTTGGTTCGGAAGAGTTAATCAGGCATTACATCAGTATACAAGAGGACAGGAAAGAACTTATGGCATTGGCCGATGCTGTTGTATCAGATCAATACCATCCTGTTATTAATTCAGTCATGAAACAGGTAATCAAGGAGTCTTTAAAGACTAACGATCTTCACGCTATTTTCTCGACGTTATTCCAGATGATCATGTGGGAATTGAAATTCAAAGGGAAAGTGAATCGCCGTAAAAACGATTGGCTGATTAAGGTAACGCAATATCTTGATCCAGACCCAGAGGCTTTCTTTGAAATGATTGAAAAGCTTTACCATCATTCACGTGAGTCCAGTAACTTCTCTGCTTTTATTACGATTACCGAGGGCATAAAATGCAAGGTAACACTAGGGAATAGTCGCCTGTCACAGATTCTTTGTTACCAAGCCAATGCGTATTTCTACTCTGGTAATATTCGAAAAGCTTACAAAGTATCATCAAAGGCACTGGACACTATGAACGGTGAAGTATATAAGCATACAGCCTTTGCATACCATCGGCACGCCCTGATTTGCATGCAACAAATTGAATTCGAAGAAGCTCTTGAGGCCGAACTGGTCAGTCTTAGTCTCCTGAAGCCAACTGAATATCACCATTCGATTGTTAAAGCAGGGCTTGCTCGTTTGTACTACATGAACGGGGATTATGGTAAAGCGAACGAGTATTGGGAAGATGTATTCACAAAGTATGATGTACTCGATCCGGCTAGGGCGCATTCGTTAAATGACATGATAATGATGGAAATCAAACTGGGTAATCTGGAACAAGCGCACGCTAAGATCGTCGAATGCGATAGGCTCTTAGATCGCGCAAAGAAAAACAAATGGCCACATTACGATGTAGAAAGTATGCTTTTGAGAAGAAACAAAATTATGCTTGAAGCAGTCGAGACTGGAAACTTTCTCTCCCCAGAAGTAGGGAATATTCTTCAAGAACTTAACAACAGCTATTTAAGAGACGAACGTGAGCTAACAAAAAATTTCGTCCTAGAGAGAATGTTTTTATCTAGTAGAATATAGGTATCTCGGAAAAGGAGGGGTTATTATGAAAAAGTTACTTGTTGTACCTGTTACGGCTTTGATGTTGGCACTTGGGGTGTTTAGTGGATCAGCTCTTGCTGGACCACCTGAATGGGCACCGGCACAAGGAGATCCGGTGCTGGTGCCATCTAGCAATGGGAATATTGTAGCTCTTAGCGGCCCACCAGAGTGGTAAGGGTTTCGGTGAATCTAAACATAAATGTAAAGTGATTTACAAATTTTGGAGAAAAAAGTTGTAGCACTTTACAGAAAAAAGAATTTGACTGGTATAAAATAACGTTAGGCATATGAGCCTGGCGTTATTTTTGTTATAGGACTGGAAACAGTTGCAAAATGTGCAAGATACTCACACAATCAAAAGAGAACAAGTGTTCGAAAATAGGGGGATTAGTGCATGGAGAATGTAGCGACACAGTCAGACAAGACTAAGCTCGAAAAACTCAATTACATAGCAACGACCTGTACACCGGAACAGATAAATGAATTATATAAAGCATTTCTGGAATATTCCCAGAAAACGAAATAAAAAAAAACCGCCCGATTAAGGGCGGTTTTGTGCTTTTGTTTGAAGCGTCCACATGGCAAATTCGAGAAACTTATCTTGTTCGCTTGGGGCCATCTTGGCTAAAACCTCATTAAGGGTTTTGCTGCTAGCAATCATGGCTTCTAAACCTTTGATTGGAGTCCTATTATCTGTCCTGCCTAACATATAGTCTGTACTTACGTGAAAAAATTCAGCAAATCCGATAAGCATATCAAATGTGGGTGTTCTGGTTCCACGCTCATATCCAGAAATAGTTACTTTCCCTACCCCAAACGTTTCGCCAAGTTCCTCTTGAGACATATCCTTTTCCATTCGTAACGAACGCAATCTTTCCCCGAAGAGATTATCCATTAGATTACTCACCCTTATATCATCATATCCCTATTTTAATCAATGTGTTAGCGGACTGCAAACAAAAAAATTGGCATTTTAATAAAATTATAGTTGACTGTAAGCGATTTGCTAACTTATATTAAAAGAACGAAAGCGAAATGCTAACAAAATTTAAATCAAGATAGCAAATTGATAACTGGATGTGATGTTATGCATAACAGAATTCGAGAGTTGCGAGAGAAAAGGGGGTTAAGGCTAGAAGCTCTCGCCAAATTGGTCAATATCTCAAAGGGTTATATGTCCCAAATTGAAACTGGGGCACGCGGGAAAAAGATTTGTTATCCACTTCTGACAAGAATCGCGACCGCTTTGGAAACTACAGCAGAATACTTAATGAATGGTGAAGCGAATGACCAAGAAGCTGAACAAATCGGTTCCAGAGCAGGGCATTGAATACGACAAGCGTGGACGTCTGATGTACCATCCAGACTTTCATCCTAATCAGGGAAAACGATTTACGGATGATGAGACAGCCTACCTTTGTAAATTCTATGAAACTGACTCTTTGAAATCCTTATCACTGGCCCTTGGTCGCCTAGAAAGGTCGCTAGAGTACAGAATCGCATACCTCAAGAAAGCAGGGCTTTTCGATTACTACAGGGTCAAATGGGATCGCCAATTAACGCTTAAAGAAGGGAGTGAATATTATGAAAAAGCTAGTAGCAGTAGATGTAAATGAACAAGAGATAAGAAATATGTGCCGAGAAAAGATTTCGGAATTGATCAAGGAAGTTGATGCAGAGTTGGTGTTTTGGGATAAGAAAGAGCTATTACGTAGAACCATGATGTGCTGGCCCACTATTCTTAATCAGTTCTTTTACGATCCTAGATTCCCCAAACATAAAATCGGCACTAAATGGTACTTCCCAGCTAGGGAGACTAGAGAGTTTTTAACTCAGTGGTTATCCGAACAACCAAAGCATTGATTTTTTTGGTGGACAAGTTTCAAACAGGGGAGGTAAACCGTGTGAGCAAGCTGATTCTCAATCCTGAATACGGTCTTTACGAACGTAATGGTCAGGCATTTTGCAGCAGTCGGCAAGTGGCTGTGGAGTTCGAAAAAGAGCATAAGAATGTCCTTCGCGATATCGAAAATCTGGATTGCAGTGAAGGATTTAGACGGCTCAATTTTGAGCAGTCCTCCTACAAGAACGAGCAGAACAAGAAACAACCCGAATATCTCATGACGAAAGACGGATTCACCTTTCTGGCTATGGGGTATCGCGGAGCAAAAGCAGCTCGTTTTAAAGAAGCTTACATTCGACGTTTTAACGAAATGGCGGCATTCATTCAATCACTGCAAGCAACCAAGATTGAATTTCCGGCGTTTACGGATGCGATCATGTCAGCACATGAAGAGCCGAAACATTACCACTTCTCCAACGAGATAAACATGATCTACCGGATTGTATTGGGGATGGATGCAAAATCATTCAGGGAGCAAAATGGACTCGCTAAAGGTGAGGTCATTAAGCCTTATCTATCCTTGGCGCAAATTCAAGCCATCGAGACATTACAGCGTGTGGATATCGGCCTGATCATCGCAATCCCTGAATACGATCAACGTAAACAGATGCTTGCACAGTATCTTGACCGGATGAAGTTGAAACGAATTGCGTAATGGACAAGCCTGGGAGGAGGAGAGTGGGAATGGATGAAAAACGTATTCGCAAGATTGTTCAGGAGGAAATTGAAAAAGGAAAAGTGGGCGCAAGTAGCACCACGCCCATTGGACAAGCAACAAACGAGTTCATGGATTTGATGAAACGCCACGATTTAACGTTTCGTGAAGCCACGATGATTTTCCGAGATGCAAGGAATCGGCTCTGGCCGTCACTGGAAGATCGGGATTAAACTCTAATCCACTCAGATAGATCCGTAGGGGCATCAAGGACTTGACCGTCGAGTCTGTCCCATGCAGAACAGCCAGTTACATGCATATAAACGTTATCCGCAGCAGATTGAGCACTATCGTGATGGTCATAAATAGTTTGACCAATTTGTAAAGCGTATTTTCCAACTCTCTTATCAAAGTAGATCAACATTACGCCGACACGGCTGTTGTAACGAAACATAAGAGTACTCCTTTCTGTAACGATTTGGTAAGTCTGGACAACTTCCAAATTCGACAAGAAGGGTTGAAATCCTACAAATTAATATCCTGATCGGAGGGACAAGAGCAATGGGCAAATTTACACCTGTTTTTAAAGAACTGGAAATGGAAGTCACCAAAATACTCAATAAGCTGACTGCAATGGGCATACGTGCCACGATCCTGAGCGATACGGTCAGAGCGGTGTCGGAAGAAGTTTACACTCGTACCGTGTTGATCGCTGATTCAATGGGCTTGCATACGGTGCATCAGTTTTGTCATCAATCACCAATAGGTAAGGTCGATGGGTTTGGTCTTAGCGTGAATTGTGTAGGTGTTTCAGATGTTAGAAAGTATACGCGGTATTTGGATGGTGAGGGGGTATGAGGTACGACTTTGATTCTGCGATTAACCGAATAGCAGAACTTTGGAGAATCTACCGTTCTCTGCGCGATCAGCCAGCTGACGGAACTTGGGACTGGTGGATTGTTAATGAAGTAAACGAGCTGGAAAAGGAAATGGCCACTGCTCGCAACAGTGACCAATTCAACACTCAAACAAATTTGAATAGTCCTATCCTACCACAGTTACTTGAGGGTGGACAAGCACTATGACACGAGCTGCTGCAGCCTTTGTCATTGAATCGGATGAGCTGGGATACACGCAATGATCTTGTATCTAACTGAAATTACAGGAGGAATAGGGATATGAAATCAATAGGCGTTGTAAGAAAAATCGATCCTTTGGGACGAGTTGTTTTGCCAATGGAGTTGCGTAACACCCTTGGTCTTCCGGAAGGGACTCCAATGGAGTTCTTCGTGAACAATGACCAAATCATTATTAAGAAGTATGTGCCTGGTTGCGCTTTGTGTGGGAGTGTTGAGAACGTTCAACCTCACAAGAGCGGAAAATTGGTTTGCAAGGCTTGCCTGTGAAACGCGGGCTTCGGCCCTGCGTGCAGCTGGTATGACATTGTCAGTTGCACGGAGGTTCGAACCTCCAAGTAACATAGTGGGGTCATCGGGATCAGTCAGAGGAGCTGTACGGCAGGCAGAGAGGTTGGGCTGTCGGCGGCCTCGTGACTAAAGGGAAAGGAGGGAGCTATTTGACAAAGCCACTGGAAGATCTTGAGCTAATGGGTAACGAAGACTTGTTGGATCATTTCGGTGCTACCTGCATGAGGTATCTGCACGATGAAGTACCAAGAAGTTACTTATACCAAGTAAAAGGGATAATTCTTCAAAGGATCGCATCGGCAAAAACATAAGACCCAGCGCGGCAACGCTGAGTCCGAGGGAAGACACAATCGATTGCCACCATTGTATATCGATGGAGGCCCAAAAACAAGGAGGTAAACATGAACGTAAACATCACCATCCAAGCCCCCGAGCTGGTTAGTGCCATACAAGCCCTGGCTCATTCGATCACAGGAAATCAATTGACTGGTGCAGCAACACCACAAGCAGCACCTGTATTCGTACCTCAACCTGCAGCCGTTTCGCAGGTTACGCCTGTGCCAGCACAAACTGTTCAAGATTATTACCAGCAACCACCGCAAATTGTACCTCCAGTACCTCCGACGTACCAACCGGAGCAATCCGTGACTATGACGCCGTCTTTTGTACCACCACCTGCAGCTCCACCAGTAGTACCCGGGGCAGTTCCTGGCGTCATTCCTGGAGCAGTGCCTACCGAAGCGCCGACCTACACTATCGATCAATTAGCAGTAGCAGCTACTCAGCTAGTAGATGCGGGGCGGCGCGAAGAACTTGTCCAACTGCTTTCTGCTTTCGGTGTACAAGCCCTGACAGCTCTCCCTAAGGAGCAATTCGGTGCGTTTGCGACTCACCTCCGAGCCATGGGGGCGAAAATATGAGCACTGTAAGGCATGAGGAGCGTTCACACGCGCTCCTCTCCGCCAGCAGTTCGCATAGGTGGCTCCACTGCACCCCGAGCGCGAGGATCGAGGAGACACTTCCTGATACGACATCAAGGTCTGCGGCAGAGGGAACGCTGGCGCATGAGATCGCAGAGCTAAAGCTACG
Source organism: Brevibacillus schisleri (assembly GCF_055685845.1). Lineage (NCBI taxonomy): Bacteria > Bacillati > Bacillota > Bacilli > Caryophanales > Paenibacillaceae > Brevibacillus > Brevibacillus schisleri. The sequence continues at coordinate 3,885,733 of NZ_JBVNDM010000001.1, read as the reverse complement.
GAAGTATTTCTTAGAACCTATGGGGCCAAGGACGTTCAATTCACGTTTAAAAAAGCTCAAAGAGAAAAAGTTCAACGGTGAGTTGCTATTCGAAGATGAAATGCTTCGGCATACGGATACTTACCTTGAGTACGTTCAGGGGATCGTCCATAGGTTCAGCAGTCCGCCGTACGTTGCGATTGAAAAGCGAATCGACTACAGCATGTATGCACCCGAAGGCTTTGGAACTGGCGACTGCAATATAATCGGCGGCAACACGCTACACATCGTAGATTTCAAGTACGGCAAGGGTGTTGAGGTGTCCGCAGTTGATAACCCGCAAATGAAGCTATACGCGCTGGGCGCATTCATCGAATATAGCATTCTGTATCCAATCGAGAATGTCAATCTGGCGATCGTGCAGCCTCGCTCGAACAACATTTCTGAATACCAAATGTCGATCACAGACTTACTGGCTTGGGGTGAGAGTATCAAGCCTGTGGCGCAAATGGCATTCAACGGAGAAGGATCGTTTGCAACTGGTGATCATTGCAAGTTCTGCCGTGCCAAGGCGGTTTGTCGGGCAAGGGTAGACGATCACATGGCGCTTGAGGAATTCAAGATGATGAAGCCGCCACTGATTTCTATTGAGGAAGTAGGGGTCATCCTTGAGAGAGCGCGGAATCTGGCATCTTGGGTGAAACAGTTGGACGAATACGCATTGACTGAATGTTTAAAAGGGAATGACGTTCCTGGTTGGAAAGCAGTTAATGGCCGTGGAGGAAGGGAATACACCGACATCGATGCGGCATTCGCTCACCTCGAAGCCAGCGGGATTGACGGGGCTATGTTGTTTGAACGTAAGCCGTTAACTGTGGCGCAGCTAGAGAAGGTTCTCAAAACCAAGCAGTACAAAGAGCTCTTACTGGAAGCAGGCCATGTCAAGACTATTCCAGGTAAACCGACACTCGTACCGTTAAGTGATAACCGTGAAGCGATTAAACGTATAAGCGCAAGCGACGACTTTAAACCCGAGGAGGAACCAAAAAATGAGTAACCAAGACCCAAAACGCGTTGTAACTGGAAAAGTGAGACTGAGCTATGTTCACCTGTTTACGCCACGAGCTGGCTTGAATGGTGGGGATCCGAAGTTCAGTGTTACCCTGTTGATTCCTAAATCTGATGTGGCGACGAGACAACGCATCGATGCTGCTATTGCTGCGGCGATTCAAGAAGCCACAGGGACTAGATGGAACGGAGTACGTCCTCCAATGGTTGCAACACCGATTCATGACGGCGATGGAGTAAAAGCCGATGGTACTCCATTTGGTGAAGAATGCCGAGGCCATTGGGTTATGACCGCATCTACTCAAGCAGATCGAAAGCCAGATGTCGTCGATATCAATTTAAATCCGATCATTAACCAATCAGAAGTCTATTCCGGAATTTATGCTCGCGTATCCATTCGCTTCTTTGGTTATCTCAGCCAGGGCAAGAAAGGAATTGGTTGCGGACTTGGCAACGTCCAGAAGCTTGAAGACGGACAGCCGCTTGGTGGAGGAGGAGCTTCCGCAGCATCGGATTTCGGCAGCTTTGCTGATCACGCGCCATCTGTGCCAGCGTATCAACCGCCAACCTATCCGCCACAAGGGTACGGAGCTCCACAGCAACCTCCGGTCTATGGTCAGCCTCCTGCTCCTGTATACGGCCAGCCGCAAGGATACCCACAACAAGGCTACGTGCCGCCTGCTGCGCCTGCACAACAACCGCCGGGCTATCCACCAATGCAACAGGGTTACGGACAGCAACCTCCAGCAGCTCCACCAACTCAGTTTGACCCGATCACCGGGAAACCGTTTAGCGGCGGGATCATGGGGCTGTAAGCCATGCGGCATTTATCAATCGACATTGAGACGTTTTCCAGCGTCAACATCAAAAAGGCGGGGCTGTACAAATATGTGCAGTCCCCCGATTTTCAAATCCTCCTGTTTGCCTACTCTTGGGACGGAGGTCCAGTGCGAATCATAGACCTGGCTCAAGGCGAACAGATACCTGTAGAGGTTGTCTTCGCTCTTGCTGATCCAAACGTAATTAAGCACGCCTACAATGCGCCGTTCGAGTGGTATTGCCTGAACAGAGTTTTTAACTCGCCGCTGGAACAATGGCGCTGCACGCAACTTCACGGACTGTATTGTGGGTACACTGCGGGACTTGCGGCAACGGCAGTAGCACTTGGACTTCCAGAGGATAAACGTAAAATGGGTATCGGTAATGCACTGATCAAGCTGTTTTGTACGCCAACAAAGCCGTCAAAAGCAAACGGTCAACGTACGCGGACGCTTCCGCATCATGAGCCTGACAAATGGCGATTATTCAAAGATTACTGCATTCAGGACGTTGTGACCGAAATGGAAGTAGATCGACGGCTATCGGCTTTTCCGGTCCCTGTTCAGGAACAAAAGTTGTGGGAACTCGACCAGCGTATCAATGCCCGTGGTGTGGCGGTTGACATGGGTGTTGTAGAAGGGGCATTAACAATTAACGAAAGCGTCTCTTCTGAGCTCATTTCGGAAGCAATTGAATTATCGGGTTTGGATAATCCGAAGAGCGTGCAGCAGCTACAAAAGTGGTTGTCTGATGAGATTGGCGAGGAAGTGGACAACTTGCAAAAGGGGACCGTTACCAAGCTTATCGACAAGATGACTGAGGGCAACGCGAAACGAGTGCTGGAGATTCGACAGGAGCTTTCTAAAACCAGTATCAAAAAATATAAGGCTATGTACGAAGCAGTGTGCTCAGATGGCAGGGTGAGAGGGCTTTTGCAGTTTTATGGTGCGAATCGGACCGGTCGGTGGGCAGGGAGACTCGTTCAAGTGCAGAACCTTCCGAAGAATTTTTTGCAGACGCTAACTCACGCAAGGGAATGTGTGAAGAGAAGAATGGTTGATGCCCTCAAGCTGATCTATGGTAACGTACCGGACACACTTTCCCAACTGATCCGCACCGCGTTCGTACCTTCCACAGGGAATGTCCTACTAGTATCCGACTTCAATGCTATCGAAGCACGCGTTATCGCTTGGTTGTCAGGTGAGCAATGGAGACTTGATGTATTTTCTACGCACGGCAAGATTTATGAAGCTTCTGCATCTCAAATGTTCGGGGTGCGGATAGAGCTGATCAGAAAGGGAAATCCAGAATATGCGCTGCGACAGACTGGTAAGGTTGCAGAATTGGCCCTTGGGTATCAAGGAGGGGCGGGTGCATTGATTTCGATGGGAGCACTGGATCAGGGACTTACAGAAGCAGAGTTACCGGATATCGTTCGACGCTGGAGATCGGCAAATAAGCGAATCGTTGACCTGTGGTATGGGTTAGAAAATGCCGCCTTGCAAGTCATGCGAACCGGGCAGCCGGTTGGGATTAGGGGATTGATAATTTCAAGGGAGTGCGACTTCAAGAACCAGCTGGACTTTCTGACAATATTGCTACCTAGTGGGCGGAAGCTCTTCTATGCAAAACCGTTCCTCAGTAAAAATGACTTTGGAAAAGAGGCAGTACACTATCATTCTGTAAACCAAAAAACTCGTAAATGGGAAGTAACAAATACTTATGGGGGCAAGCTTGTGGAGAATGTCACGCAGGCGATTGCAAGGGATTGTTTAGCAGAAAGTCTTATTCGATTGGATGCTTTCGGCTACCAAACCGTCATGCACATTCATGATGAGGCCGTTCTGGATGTTCCTGTGAAAGCTGCAGATATCGATACCATTACGACAATCATGGGTCAGCCAATAAGCTGGGCGCCAGGCTTACCTCTTCGAGCAGAAGGGTTTATGACGGAATTCTACATGAAGGATTGATTTTAGATGGGGGTTAGAGCAAGGGAAGCTTTGAACAAACTAGGTGCCCTGCCGGGTATGTTCGCTGTAAAGAATCAGGTTGAACAAATGATACAGTTTGCCAAAATTTCGAAACTGCGACAGCGGCAAGGCTTAAAGGTAGTTCCCCAATCCAATCATATGGTTTTCGCGGGTAACCCCGGGACAGGAAAAACGACAGCTGCTCGGCTAATAGGTGAAGCTTTTGCTGCACTTGGGATGCTGAAATCAAGCCATGATGAACCGCCTTTTGTGGAAATCCACCATGCAGATATAACACATCCTCACGTTGGGCAAGCAGAAAGAACAATAAAAGCAAAGTTCATGGAAGCACAAGGCGGTATCTTGTTCATTGACGAAGCCTATGCATTCGTGGCGGGTGAGTCATCGCACATGTCAGGTGATAAAGTGATAGCTGCTATCGTTCAACTTATGGAGGATATGCGCGACGAGATTATTGTTATTGCAGCTGGCTATCCGGAAAACATGGATGAATTCCTAAATGAAAATCCAGGGCTACGTTCCCGATTTCCGACAACGATTCACTTTCCAGACTATGAGGTCTCGGACCTTGTTCAGATTGCGGCTTTCCTTTGTGCCGAAAGAGAATACCAGATGTCAAAACCATACGCGGACATGCTGGCCATACGGCTCTTGAGTGAAAAACAGAAGCCCGGATTCGGTAACGCGAGAACAGTTCGAAACATCATCGAGCAGTCAATCCGGATGCAGTCTGTGCGCGTTTCCCAGATTAGGACACCGTGTCGTGAGGACTTGATTTTACTGACTGATTACGACCTATCCATGCCTGAATCGAGGCTATCGGAGAAAGAAGTACTGCTTCGGTCGTTAGAGGAAGTACAAAAGCGACTGAGGGAAATCGAGCGACATGAAATTCTATACGGACCGTTGTTATAAAGGACTGATGTAGATGGCAGCTTATCGGGTTAAAAGAGCCGGAACGCCAATCCCAAAAAGGGAAGTCGAATTAAAATCATCCGGCAGTGGACCGGTTATCTCGTATCAATTAACGCCAGAAGAAATCGAAAACTGGAAAAGAGAGGGGTTTCACTTCATGCTAACACGAGAAAAGTATTTGCAGCTCCGCTTGGAAGCGATGTCACGGACACACATCCAGCGCAACTATTTTCCGAGTAACCCAACGAAGTTTTATGCTCTGCTTTCGGAATGGGGCCTTAAAGAAAAAGATGCAGAGGAACGGGAACTGGATTTGATTCCACCTCAAAAACAAGAGGTAGCAAACAACGCGGACGGTTCAAATCTTCCAGCAACGCCGATCACCGAACTGCATGACAAAATAGCCACTATTAAAAAAGAGATCCAGGACTATATTTCAGAACTACGCGGGGTGCGTGCAGAGAATGAGCGGCTTCTGAAAGAATTGGATGAAAAACAAAAAGTGATTGAGGAATTGAGCGCGGATCGCTGGATGCTCCTGAACACAATTGATCAGGCCGTAGGACAAGGACAGAAGGATGATCCTGTAAACCACCCGGCGCACTATGCCACCGGAGGCATTGAGACAATCGATATCATTCGTGCCAAGCTGACCACAGATGAGTTCGTTGGCTTCTGCAAAGGCAACGTGCTCAAGTACATTACTCGAGCGAATCTCAAAGGTGGCGAAGAGGACCTACGTAAGGCCGCCAAATATCTGGAATTTGCGGTCGGAAATGGACAGTTTCATCCAGTAACTGAGGAAACCATTTGTTAGAGGCGGTTAGGTCAATGTGATGGAAGACGTGGTCCAGGAATGTCTGCTGCAACAGCATTCCTGGTCAGATGCCGGAAAAACTTAGGAGGCTTGTATCTATGCTATCAGATGCGATTTCGAAATTAAAGGCTGAAATAGAAAGAGAGAAGAAAAATCCGCATATCAAAGTGATCGGTGATTTTCTGATTCGGCACCTTGAAGCTAACCCGGAACAGGCAGAGAAAGTAATGGCTGGAGACAAAACGATTGCAAAAAGTTTGGAAGGTATGAAGGCCGAGGCGAAGAAAAATCAGCAAAACGGCATGGCTATGTTGACGGATGCCGAAGGATTCGCAATCGTGTTCAAGTATTTCGGCATTAAAGGAACGATTGCATCCACTCCTACTCCAGCTGCACCAGTTCGGGCTCCAAAACGAATCGATCAGCCAACAGCTGCATCAGACTTCGAAATCAACTTGGAAGATTTTCTGTAAGGAGGGGTTGCTGTCATGGGAAAAAAGCAAAGCCAGGAGTTTCTCGAGTTTAGTCAGCATTTCCCTTCCGATTACGGTCCTGAAATTGTTGATTACGTTACGAACAACGTTCTGCTCGATAGCAGGTACATCTTCACACGCAGGGCAGCAGGTGTGCAATTTGGACACTGCACTCACTGCAAAAAGAATTTTCCGTCGATCGCACTAAAGCATAACGACAAAGCTACCTGCCCTATATGTGAATCTTACTGCACAGTAAAAGCAAGCGGTAAGGGGCGTAAATATTTGATCGATCGTGCTTATGTCGTGTATTACGAAAAATCAGTCTTGGACCCTCAGGTCATAATAGCGCGCGGATTCAGCGTTCAAAGGGATTATTCGAAGGATTATCTTTCTGTAGAAACTAAGTACATCCCTCATGTTATGTACGTTTTCCAAATGGGAAACAGTCGGATGTTCTGGCAGTCATTCTACAATGGGGCATGGCGTAAAGAGGACAAAGTAAAATCCATATTCAGTAATTCACAACGTGCCAATGACTGGTGCTCCAATAAAAGTATTGAGCAGGCCGTTGTCGGTACTCCTTTTCAGTACAGCACGTGGGAACAATACCGTGACACGGATATGGTTAATTTCTTTGCTCTTTATTCATCGTATCCATGCATTGAATACCTCACCAAATTGAAGATGCGATATTTTGTAACGGCCAAGTTGTATGGGGGTAAAACTTATGGGGCGATTAACTGGAGAGGTAGACGAATAGATCAGGTCCTCAAATTGAATAAGCAAAGGGTTAAGGAGATCCTGGGTTACGTCAATGAGCCGAGCTTAAATCCTTTAACGCTTCGATTGTTTCAAATTGCATGCAAGGAAAAGTCTGATTTATCTATTCCGGAGTTGAGTGGAATTGCAGACGTATACGACGACAACTTTGAAGAGCTCAAGAAGATGTTGAAGCATACAACGATTCGACGAGCACACGGCTATGTTAATCGGCAAATCGAAAAGGAAACAAAAGCAAAGCGTCCTGCTAAAGTAAGGGACATTCTAATAATTTGGAAGGACTATGTGAGTGATTGCGTTCGTCTCGGGATGGACCTGAAAAACGACAGTGTTCTCTTCCCGCCTAATCTGCATCAGGCGCATCAAAATACAATTAAACAAGTGAAGATAAAAGAGGACGAGGAGCTCACAAAAAAGATACAGCTTAGACGAGAGGCTCTTGAAAAATACAGTTTCGAAGCAATGGGTTTTCTGATAAGAGCAGCTGCAGATTCAAAAGAGCTGATCGAAGAAGGGAAAAAGCTACATCATTGTGTAGGGACTTATGCCGATCGTTATGCGGATGGAAGGTGCGACATTCTAGTAATTCGTCAGTCCGATGCCCCTGATACGCCTTTTTACACGATGGAAATACAGAACGGGAAAGTTTGGCAGTGTCGCGGGTTGAAGAACTGCGGGATGACCAAAGACGTGGAGCGCTTTGTTGATGCGTTCCGTGAAGCACGGCTTGAAAAGAAAGCGAAGAAGCAAACGCGCATGGAAGTAACAGCGATCAATCAAAGGCAGGAGGTAGCAGTATGAGTGTACTTGTAAGAAGCGCGGAAGTTATCGCGGCGGAAATTCGAAGCATCGATGCACAGACTCGAGAAATCGTCCTACGCGGCGCCATTGAGATCGGTAATCGTTTGAATGAGGCAAAGGAGCTTGTGGCTCATGGAGAATGGGGCCCATGGCTGGAAGCGAATGTCCATTACAGCCAATCAACTGCTAACAACTTCATGCGGATCGCGGAGGAATACGGTTCAAATTTCCAAGCGATTGAGAATTTGACCTATACAAAGGCGCTGGCTTTGCTGGGAGTACCCGCTGGTGAACGTGAACAGTTCGCACAAGAGAATGACGTTGATAACATGTCTGCCCGCGAGCTGCAGCAAACCATCAAAGAGAAGAAGCAGCTTGAGAAGGAGATCAAGAAGATCCAGCAGGCGGCGGAGAAGGAACGCAAAGAGTTTGAGGCTCTTTCCGAGCAATTAGCTTCTCAAGGAGAACAGTTGGCAACGCAAGAGGGGCTTGTGTCGCAGCTTAGAACTGAACTGGCCGACGCCAAAATAGCTGGTAACGAGGATGCTGTGCGTGGCTTACAAAATGCACTTGATCAAGCACAAGAGGGTTTTTCCCACGCACTAGACCGGATTAAACAGCTTGAGTCGGAGCTGAAAGCGAAGCCGATCGATGTGCCTGCTGTCGTTGAGATGATACCGCCAGACATTGAAAAAGAACTGGCTGAGCTTCGGAAGTTGGCAGCTCAGCCAGGTAACGAGACGCTGACAAAGTTTAAGGTTCAGTTTGAAGGACTCGGGGCGCACTTCCGCGATTTACTGGCTACACTGGCAAAGATTAAGACAGCCGATCCTGAAACGCACGAAAAGTACAAAGGCGCAGTGCTTGGGCTAATCGGAAAGATGTCAGAGACACTTCAATAAAAAATGAAAAGCTATACGGCCTCCTATTGGAGACTGTATAGCCCAAGTCCTGTCAGAATCACTGAAATTCCTGCAAGCAAGACTTTCAATGTCTCTGACGTGATCTCAAATTTAAAAGAACCTCCTAATTTCATGAGATCACTCACCTCCTTCCCACTGCACAAACGACCGAGGTCGTCTGAATCGCCCCCTTGGGTTACCCACGGAGCGAATTGCAGAAACACGGTGCCGGAAAGGATGGGACATACTCCCATTATAAGAGCACTTGATATATCTGGAAATAGTGTTTTTCGAAGTGCTTCTCTATTCAAAAGGTTATCTCAACACACGATTTGTTAAATGGGAGGGAAAAGGATGGCAAAAAAGCAGTGGTTTCCCATCAGAATCTCAAAAAGTGACATCACATACTACGGGCGATGGTTCGTCCAGAATTACGAAAAGGACGGTACGTCTAAACCTCTGGGGCAAGTCTACGCGATCGGAAAACTCAGAATTGGCTTTGGTGAGTAAGTTATCAAAACAATCGATTTGTAAAGGAGGCGTGAAGCATGGATAGGAAGCAGCTTCTCATTGATGCTATCGCGGGGAATAAAGAGATTGTATCTGAACTGAGAGACTTTGCAGAAAATGAAGGACATCCCAATACGCAGGTGATGCTCGCTGTTTGTGGGGAGATCACTAGGCTTGAAAAACAAATAGTGGAAATGGAATCGAAACTGAATAGCAATGACGAGATTGACGGAGAAATGAATGAAGGTAAGTACCGTAAAGCACATGATTTAGTTTCGAAGTGGAGTGTTTGGTACGATGATAAATTGTTAGTTTTATCTGTAATTGAACGGGCTAGGCAACTGGAAAAAGAGGTTGAACGACTTGCATTAGAAGTCGAGAAACTGCAAGGGGCTTAACACATCATTACCTCTGAAAATAAAAAAGCCTCATAACTGAGACGTGTTTCACTTTTTATTTTTAGTTATTATCGGCCCACTTAACAACAGGCAAAGCTGCTGCTAAGTGCTGCACTATATGCAGTACGATTTCGCTTCGGCAATCGCTATCTAGTCATAGCTAAAGCAAAGCACAATGAAAAAATGGTGAGGCAAAAACCTAAGAAAACTAGATTTTGCTTTTCCAACTCGAAACACCTCCTTTGCACGAGGGTTCAAGAATGAAACTACCATTTTTTGGGTGGATTGTCAAATTGAAAGGATGGCCGCCATGTACTACGACCGACAACTTACCATATCCTCCGCTGGCAGCCGCAAGGCGACACACTGGCCGGCACAACAAATCTACTGGTCGGAGCTGGTGGAGCGACTGCGAGTTGCGGTTCGCGGCACCGAAACACTTGCCGAATACCTGCAGCTGTCAAAGGGTAAACAGGATGACCTCAAAGACGTCGGCGGCTTTGTAGCAGGAACGCTTGCAGGTAATCGCCGCAAAGCAAACGCAGTCACCAGCAGGGACATTATTACGCTTGACCTCGACAATATCCCTGCTGGTGGCACAGCAGAAACCTTACGCCGTCTGGAAGGCTTGGGATGTGCTTATGCGGTGTACTCCACACGAAAGCATGAGGAAGCCAGACCGCGACTCCGTGTGCTGGCACCATTCAACCGGACCGTATCAGCAGATGAGTATGAACCGCTTGCGCGTAGACTTGGCTCCATCATCGGAATAGAGCTGTGCGACCCGACGACGTTCCAAGCAGTCCGGCTCATGTACTGGCCGAGCTGTTCAGCAGATAGTCAGTTTATCTCTCACTATGCGGACAAGCCTTTCCTCGACGCTGATGGGCTACTTGGTACATACACAGACTGGCGTAACGTAAATGAATGGCCACAAGTTCCGGGAGCGCAGCAGGCTCACATTCGTATGGCGGCTAAGCAGGGCGACCCGACCGAAAAGCAGGGTGTCGTTGGTGCCTTCTGCCGACAATATGACGTCTACCGTGCAATGGAAACCTTTTTGCCGGGAGTGTACATAGAGACTGATGATGGATCGGGACGCCTTACCTTTTCAGGCGGTAGCACGACAGGCGGCGCGATCGTATACGATGACGGAGCTTTCTTGTACAGTCACCACGCCACAGACCCGATAGGTGGGCGGCTTGTTAACGCGTTTGACCTGGTTCGGCTTCACAAGTTTGGTGAAATGGACGATGCTGCAGCACCGGGCACTCCAACGAATCGGCTCCCGTCTTTCACGGCCATGTGCGGCTATGCTTTACAGGATGCAGGTGTAGCAACGCTGCTAAATCAAGAGCGTTATGAGAAGGCAGTGCAGGACTTTGGCAATCTCCCAGCAACAGAGGAGGAGACGGCCAACTGGATTAGCAAGCTGCAGGTGAGTGCGACAACAGGGATGCCAGCGAAGACGACTGACAATGTGCTGATCATCATGGAGCATGATCCACTGTTAAAGGGGAAGCTTGCTTTCGATGAATTCGCCAACAGGGGAGCCGTGCTGGGGCCGTTACCGTGGAACAGTAGCACAGAGCGGCGCGGCTGGTCCGATGTGGACGACGCGGGGCTGAGACATTACCTGGAGCGTACATATGGCATTTCCGGAAAAGAACGGATCTTTGATGCAGTCGCCTTGTACGCCCACAGGCACACATTTAATGAGGTGCGGGATTGGCTAGTGAGCCTAGAATGGGATGGCGTGAAGCGGTTGGATATGCTGTTGAGCGACTATCTTGGAGCAGCAGACTCGGTATACACCCGAGCAGTCTCCAGAAAATCGTTGGTGGCTGCTGTAGCGCGTGCGATGAATCCAGGATGTAAGTATGACCAAATGCCGATTCTAGCGGGACCACAGGGGTTAGGTAAGAGCACGTTTTTGCGCTTGCTGGGTAGGAAATGGTATTCCGATAGCCTACAGACGTTTGAGGGGAAAGAGGCGTCTGAAATGATACAAGGTATCTGGATCAACGAGATCGGTGAGCTGACGGGGATGTCAAAATCTGAATCGAATGCCGTTAAGCAGTTCCTGAGTCGGACAGAGGACATTTATAGGGAGCCGTTTGGCCGTCGTACAAAGGCGTTTCCCCGGCAGTGTGTGTTTTTCGGAACAACCAACGACAGCGAGTTTTTAAAGGATAAAACCGGGAACAGACGATTTTGGCCAGTGGATGTCGGCGTGCAGCCGGTGACAAAAAGCGTTTTCGTCCATCTGGAGGATGAAGTCCCACAGATTTACGCAGAAGCCTTTGCATATTGGCAAATGGGAGAAGCCCTGTATCTCACAGGACAGGCGGAAGCAGAGGCAAAACAGCAGCAAGAGGCCCATCAGGAGAGTAATGCAAAGGAAGGCATCATACGCGAATTCGTGGAACGGCGGGTGCCGATTGGCTGGGATAAACGGTCTTTGGGTGAACGGAGACTTTATTGGTCCGGGGAGTTTGGCCGGAGCGAGGAGGGCACTGTGGAACGGGATCGGGTATGTGCGGCTGAGATTTGGAGCGAATGCCTGGGGGGCGATATCAAGTTTATGAGGCGATCAGACACCATGGAAATCAACGGGATATTGGCTTCTATACCGGGGTGGAAACGTCACAACGCTACAGCGAGATTCGGCTGTTACGGACCACAAAAAGGCTTTATAAGGTTGTAACTTTCTGTTGTAACTTTCTACGTTTTTGTAACTTTATCTTGTAACTTTGTAACTTTGATTTCCTAGAAAGTTACAGAGAAAGTTACAGCCCGGGAGCCGCGCCGCTGTAGGCATTCCTATCTATTTGTAACTTTGTAACTTTAAATATCTATTTAAATGATAAATAGAGAGAATAGAGGATTCGCGTAACGCCTAATACGCCTAAATCGCCTGTATACGCATATATAAGAGATTTCGGGTGACAAAGTTACAACCTCTATTTTATCGAGGAGGATTGAAAATGAGGGAGAGTGCCATTGAGAAGTATTTACGTGAACAGGTGAAGGTGGCAGGGGGCCGGGCTTATAAATTCGTTTCGCCGGGAAACGCGGGCGTGCCAGACCGACTGGTTCTGTTTCCTGAAGAGCGTGCCTATTTCGTAGAGTTGAAAGCACCAGGTAAAAAACCGACCCCTTTACAGACCGTGCAGGGCGATAAGCTGAGAAAACTAGGATTCACCGTCGAAGTAATTGACAGCAAAAAAGGAGTCGATGAGTTTATCCGAAAGCACGGAGTGAGTGCCCCGTGAAATACGTCCCACACTCCTATCAGAGATACTGCATAAATCGTCTTTTGACGGATGAGGCACTCGGGCTGCTACTTGATATGGGACTTGGTAAGACCGTTATCACACTTACGGCTGTAAACGATCTTAAATACAACCGATTTGCTGTAGGAAAAGTATTGGTGATCGCACCGAAAAAAGTAGCAGAAGGAACATGGAGCAGGGAAGCCGATAAGTGGGACCACCTGAAACTTTTGAGAGTTGTCCCTGTATTGGGCGCTTTGCAGAAAAGGGTCAGAGCACTGAATACGCCTGCCGATATTTACGTGATCAATCGTGAAAACGTGCAATGGCTGGTGGAGTATTACCGGAACGCCTGGCCGTTCGATATGGTCGTGGTGGACGAGTTCAGCAGCTTCAAGAACCCTAAAGCCAAGCGCTTCAAGTCGCTGACATGGGTACGGAAACACATCCGTCGCATAGTCGGATTGACAGGAACGCCAGCCCCCAACGGATTGCTTGATTTATGGTCGCAAATTTTTCTTCTGGACGAAGGAAAGAGACTCGGACCAGAATACAACGGCTACCGCGAGCGGTACTTCGAACCTGATCAGCGCGACAGAGATGAATACACAGTTATGCACCGAAACCCGGTGCAGATGAAATCATTAGGCAGCAAATCAGCGACATTTGCGTGAGTATGAAAGCAGAGGATTACCTGGAGCTGCCTGACTGCATTACTAACATCGTACCCGTTATTTTGGACCCGAAAGCACATGCGGCCTATAAAGAGCTTGAGAAGAAAAAAATTCTCGAACTGCTTGAAAGCATCGAGGGGGAAAAGAAGGTTATTGACGCGGGATCTGCCGCAGTCCTGACAAATAAGCTGTTGCAATTGTGTAATGGAGCCATCTATGACGAAGACCGGAACGTCTTCGAAGTCCACAAGTGTAAAATCGAGGCTTTCATGGAATTGGTCGAAGGGTTAAACGGGAAACCAGCTTTAGTGTTTTACAACTTCCAACACGACTTGGCGCGAATCAAGAAGGCGCTGACGGGATCAGGTTTGAGGGTACGAGAATTGAAGGGGCCAAATGATGAAAATGACTGGAACAATCGACAGATAGACATTCTTCTCGCACACCCAGCAAGCGCTGCCTATGGACTGAACTTGCAACAAGGCGGAAACCACGTTATCTGGTTCGGATTGAATTGGTCACTGGAGCTTTACCAGCAGGCAAACAAACGGCTTCATCGTCAAGGGCAGACGGAGAAAGTAATCATTCATCACCTGACTGTCGAGGGCGGAGTTGACGAGGATGTCATAGCAGCTTTGCAGGACAAAGGAAGTACACAGGATCGGTTGATGGATGCATTAAAAGCGAGGATTGATCGGATAGGCGCATAGCAAATTCCCAAGCGCTTGGGAAAATTCAACAGAGAGGGTGAACACGAATGGCACAGAAACAGGCACTAAGCTCTGAAATGATCGAGGAGATCACTCGCACCACTCTACAAGTGATGAAGGATTTTCAGGAAAAAGAGAAGCAAAAGCAACAGAAGGAAAAACGAGACTGGCGGCTTCGGAATACTAAGCTGCTATTGAAACACTATCGGTCATTTGTGAGCCATGTCGAAGGTGCGAGGGAAAAAGTGACGGCGATGGATTATGCAGATGCCATGGAGAATCTGTATACCGGTGATTTAGCCTTGGAGTCAATCAAGCGTAGCAGACAACGTACAATCGTTATGGTGAAATTCGTACGGAAAATGATTGGTGTTTATCAGGCAATGTGCGAAACATCAGGACAGCAAGAGGATTTGAGACGATATCACATCGTACATGAACTGTACATTTCCGAGAAAAAACAAACGGTCGAAGAGCTTGCAGAATTTCATAATATCGAGCCAAGAACTGTCTATAACGATATGAAAAACGCTGTAAATACATTGTCAGTCCTAGTGTTTGGCGTGGATGGGATAGAGTTCAACTGATTTCATTTTCGTTTCAAAAAGACTTCATTTTTTATTCAGTAAGACCATGTTACTATGATAACATCGAAAAATTATGAACAGCGAACACGGAAGCCATCCAGTATAACGGGTGGCTTTTGTGCAGTCAGTATGGACATACCTTCTCATTTGGATCAAAATGGTAATGGGGAGGTGATCAAGTGTTCGAAACATTTACAAGCTGGATCGAGACGTTAAACGCCATAATCGCCATAATGGGGGTGTTTACGGAAACTCAGATCGGTGCATTTGTTCTAGCAGCATTGGCTATACCAGCAATCATTAAGCATCACGAACAGATTGTTGACTATTTTAATTAGCACCCGAGTGGTGCTTTTTTCTTTTTACTTGGCTTATCAAATTACCAAGTGCTTGAGAATTTGTGGGTCCTTCTGGAGTCCGGTTAGAGTGCGGGTGAAGCGAGCCCCGAAATCGCTCTAGTTTTATTTTCGAAAAATTACTTTCGCTTTTGCTTAACCCAATCTCCAGAGGCGACATTTTCAAATTTTGTCTTCATCTGATGATCTGAAAAATGGCAGCCATTCAATACGAGTTTAAAACGAAAGTGAGGTGAAAAAATTGGCGAACCCAAAGGCGAAACCAGAGACGCTACAAGATAAAGAAATACTGACGTCTGAATTGGCGGCAATTGTAGGGAAGACTCCCCAATGGATACGCCAATTGACGAGAGATAAAGTGCTGAAACAGGTAAGCAGAGGCAAGTACAATCTTGGAGAAGCTGTTCAAGCGTACTGTGAGCATGTGTCTGGTGGAAAAGAAGAAGAACAGAAGCCTCGACTAATCGATTTCAAAACTCGGTATGAGAAGACCAAGGCTGAGAAAGCGGAGCTGGAGCTAGATCAAATAAAAGGGAACCTCCATGCGGCGGCAGATGTTGAATGGCTACTGTCGGATATGATCTTGACAATCAAAACGCGCCTGCTGGGGGTACCTAGCAGGGTTTCAACGGAGTGTGAGAACGAATCCGCTGATGTTGTAGAGTCTGTGGTGCGCAGAGAAATTGAAACGGCCCTGTCTGCCATGGCAAAATACACCCCGGATCAGATTGGGGGCGACGCTTATCATGGTGGCCCAGAAGACAGTTGACCTATTTGTACAGGCAAGCAAGCAATGGGAGCCGCGACGAAGACTCACTATATCAGAATGGGCAGATCAGCACCGTGTATTGACCACTGAAAGCAGTGCAGAAACTGGCCCATGGCGGACATCGAGAGCAGAGTACCAGCGTGAAATTATGGATTCTATTGAGAAATGGGAAGAAGTCGCGATCATGGCGTCCGCCCAGGTAGGGAAAACGGAATTCCTCCTGAATGTGACAGGATCGTACATTGATCAAGAGCCTTGTCCGATTTTGCACGTTCTGCCTAATGAGGATTTAATCCAGTCGTACTCCAAAAAAAGGCTGACACCCATGATCATCCATAGTGAAGTGCTGCGTAACAAGATTGGGGTTGCAAAGTCCCGGGACAGCAGTAACACGATTGAAGAAAAATCGTTTCCAGGCGGGTATGTAGCGATTGTGGGGGCAAATGCTCCTGCCGGACTGTCATCCAGACCTGTACAAATTATCCTATGTGACGAAGTAGACAGGTTCCCCATATCATCAGGTAAAGACGGCGACCCCATCTCTCTAGCCATTGCCCGTACCAAAACATTCCGGCACAAGCGCAGACATATTTTTGTTTCAACTCCGGTTGAAAAAGAAACCTCACGGATCAATCAGCTTTATGAGGACAGCACAATGGAGCAGTGGTGTTTGCCTTGTCCTCACTGTGAGGAGCTGCAACCACTCCGGTTTAAGGACGGGATCGTCTACGAGCACTATATTTCAGAGAGTGGCGAGATTGTCGTCACAAAAGCCGAGCACCGTTGCGCGTACTGTGGCATGCTTGGCTCGGAGAAGGATTGGAAACGCGGCGAAGGAAAGTGGATCGCTCGGAAACAGCATTCAACCCGTCGCGGTTTTCATATCAATCAGCTTTCCAGCCCGTGGTCAGATTGGCGCGAGGTTGCGAAGGCTTTTTTGGTTGCAAAAAGAGAAGGCGTCGACAAGCTGAAAGTTTTTGTGAACACAGTATTGGGAGAGCCATGGGAAACCAAAGAAAAAGGCGTGAATGAAAAGACGCTGGCGGCTCGCCGGGAAACATATGCCTACGATGTACCAGCCGAAGTGAAGGTAATCACAGCGGCAGTTGATACCCAAGACGACCGTTTTGAGATCGAAGTCAAGGGCTGGGGGGCTGGAAAAGAGTCATGGGGGATCGAATATCACCGCATTTACGGCAATTTGGACAAGCCAGAAATCTGGAAGCAACTTGACGAGTTCCTGTGTCGTTCATGGCTTGGCGAAAACGGTAGAGAATACCGAATTATCGGCGCTTGTATTGACTCTGGCGGTCATTTCACGAAAGAAGTGTATGAATTCACCCGAGCGCGTAACTACAGGCACATATACGCCATAAAAGGGCAAGGTATTAGCCCGAAATCAGCCAAACAAGTCCCGTTCGTCTACAAAAAAAGCAAAACACAACTCGAAGGAGCTGTGCTCTGGCTGCTTGGTGTGGATGATGGCAAGGTGAAAGTGTTTGATAGCCTAAACGTTCAGGAACCCGGGCCACTTTACTGTCATTTCCCCGGCGAGGATAAGGGATATACAGAAGAGTATTTCCTAGGGCTAACTGCAGAAGCTCCCGTATATCAGACCATTGGCGGACGGAAGTACAAGACTTGGAAGAAAATCCGTGATAGAAACGAACCTTTTGACCTTGCCGTTTACAACCGAGCAGTCATTGAAATTTTGCGCCCGAATCTCTCGCTGCCAATTGAGCGCCAGCCGAACGGTCCAAAGGTGCTGCCTGGTGGAGTTACGGCAGGGAAGAAACGTCGAAAGCAAGGAGTTTCGAGTAGCATCTAACTCATTTGAAGGGAGGTGAAAGGATAATGCCGAGAATGACACTTGAAGAGGCAAAAGAAATGTACAAGCTGTGGTCAAATGCGGAAAAAGCACTGGCATCTGCGCAGTCCTATACGATTGCTGGTCGATCATTAACCAGAACGGATATGGGAACTGTGCTGGAGCGAAAAAAATACTATGGGCGAATCATCGACGAATTAGCAACAGGTCGACGACGTTCAAAAGTGAGAAGCATTACTCCATTTGATCTATGAACAAGCTGGATCGTGCTATAGGGATTGTCTTTCCATCATGGGCCGAGCGGAGAGCAGCTGCACGAGCAGAAGCAGCTCGGCATGAGGCAGTTCAAAACGTACTCTCTGGTTATGGAAAAGGTTATGGTAGGCACGGTGCTAGTCAAACAAAGAAATCCATGGTCATGTGGCAAACGGATGCAGGTGACGCGGATGTGGATATCCATGATAATCTACAGCGCTTGCGTGCTCGTGCGCGAGACTTGCACATGGGATCAGACATCGTGGCTGCTGCCCATAAAGGACTGCGCACGAACATAGTCGGAACTGGACTGAGGCTTAAACCTGCATTTGACTCAAAGTTTCTGAAGCTGAGCAAAAAGGAAGAAGAAAGGCTTCGAGACAGTATTTACAGAGAGTGGTCCATGTGGGCCGAAACAACCAAATGTGATGCTGCGGGGCTCAATGATTTTTACGAGTTGCAGTCGCTGGCTTTTCTCTCAACGCTCATGAGTGGTGATGTTTTTGCTTTAATGCCCATGTTGCCACGTAAGCATTCGGTATACGACCTGCGAATCAACCTCATCGAGGCTGATCGATGCGACACGCCAGAGACTAAGGCACTTCTTAACCCCGAGCGGATTCAGTCCGGGGTAGAGATTGACGATGACGGGATGGTGGTAGCATATCATTTTTCCAACCGTCACCCGGGAAGCAACCGAGTCGCTGTATCTCCGCAAGAATGGGTGAGGGTTGAGAAGTATGGGGAACTCACCGGACGGCTTAATGTCATCCATTTGTTTGAGGCTGAGAGGCCAGGACAGCGTCGAGGTATTCCGATTATTTCACCAATCATTGAGGCTCTCAAGCAACTTGATCAGTATACCGAAGCGGAGTTGATGGCAGCCGTTATTTCAGCCATGTACACCGTTTTTGTAAAGTCCCCTGCCGAGGATGACGACTACATGCACGGCATGGAGGAGCCTGAAACTGACAACCAGTACCAAGAACCAATACCGGGAACGGGCGGAAACAACATCAAGATGGGACGTGGGGCAATCGTCTACCTTGATCCGGGAGAGGACGTTCAGTTTGCAAATCCTACACGACCGAATCCCGACTATGTTGGCTTTGTAAACGCGTTGCTACGGCAAATTGCAGCAGCGCTGGAACTCCCATTCGAGATTCTAACCAAGCAATTCACATCTTCGTATTCCGCAAGTCGCGGTGCGCTGCTGGAGGCTTGGAAAATGTACAAAATGCGCAGGTCTTGGCTCGCGAAGTCATTTTGTCAGCCGATCTATGAGGAATGGTTTGTTGAAGCAGTCACAAAAGGACGCATTGACGCGCCGGGTATCTTTGACGATCCGGCTATTTTTCATGCCTACACGCGTGCAGAGTGGCATGGGCCAAGCCAAGGTTTGCTTGACCCGACGAAAGAGGTTGGTGCTGCGGTTACACGCATCGAAAACAATTTCTCAACGGCTGAGCGCGAGACGGCTGAGCTGACAGGCGGATCATGGGAACAAAACATCGAGCAGAGAGCGTATGAAAAAACGCGCTTGGCGGATTTAGGTCTTTCCAGTGATGCCAGTGTGACGCCACAACAACAGGACGACAAAAATTCGGACGATGACTCAGAAGATGATTCGGAAGGGGGTGAACAAGAAAATGCCAAAAAAACTCAAGCTTAACGGGGCAGTCATCAATGACAATTCGGCGTGGATTTATGACTATTTCGGGATTGCAAACATTAGCCCCGGAAGGGTATCGAACTTCTTGGACGAGGCGAACGGGGAGGATGTAGAGATCGTCGTTAATTCAGGCGGAGGCGAAGTGCCGTCGGGTGCGGATATTTTCACGATGCTCAAAGAGTATGCTGGCAACGTGACGGTCAAGATTGTGTACGCCGCAAGCGCTGCGTCCGTTATTGCAATGGGTGGAAGCAAAGTCCTGATGTCTCCAGCGGGCCAGTTGATGATTCATAATTCATCTACCGTGGCTTGGGGCGACAAAAACGAGATGGGCGGAGCGTCTGACATGCTTAAAGCCGTCGACGAATCCATTGCTAATGCTTATGTGGCTAAGACAGGCATGAGCAGAGACACACTGCTTGCTCTGATGGACAAAGAAACTTGGATGGACGCTCATAAGGCCAAGGAGTTAGGTTTTGTGGACGAAATCATGTTCAGCGAAGGCGAGTTGGTTGTAACAAACAGCGCATCTACCAACGTTGTTTTGCCGCCTGAAGTCATCGATAAAATCCGTAATGAGTTGATGAGAAATAACGGTTCTCTGGTTCAGGATGTTGGAAAGGTGCCAAATGCTGGGACGAACAATCAAAATAAAAACGAGGAGGATGATAAACCTATGGAATTCACTGAACTGAAAGAAAAACACCCCGGCCTGGTCAATGAAATTATGACGCAGGCTATTTCTGCTGAGCGTAGTCGAATTTCTGCACTCAATGAATTGGCAGATGCTCCAGGAGCTGCTCCTTTTATCAAAGATGCTATTGCTAACGGAGAAACTGCTGGTGATGTGGCCATGAAAATTATTAAGGCCTCGGCTGAACGTGTAAAGCAAGAAGGTGAAGACCGCCAAAAGGACGCTGAGAATAGCAAAGTGACTGATGTTGTCACGCAGCCACCAGTGAATCAGGAAGCGAATGAAGCTGCAGAAGAAGCTGCTGCAATTAAGAACATGGTCCAATACGCAACAGAATTGATCAATAAAAAAGGAGGTCATCTTTAATGCCAGCATACGAAAGTGTTAAATTTGATGATTTGTTCGCTGGTGGGGTTAAACCACCAACTGCTATTGCTGTCGTTGTTAAAGCTGGTTCTGGGGTAGTTAGGCGTGGTACGGTCCTTGGCAAGCTCTCCCAACTAGCTGAGTCTGACCTTTACGCAGGCACACCTGTCATGACTCCCGTTAACTCTACCAAGACTGACGGATCGGAAGCGCCTTATGCCGTATTGGCTGACGTGGAAGTTGATGCAACTTCTAAAGATGTTCGAACCGTGGCATACACCGATGGTGAATTCAATCGCGCAGCCCTAAAATTTGGTGGCACTGATACCATTGCGACGCATGAAACAGCGCTACGTAAGATCGGAATTATTACAAAACGAGTTGTCAAATAAGGAGGACCTACACAATGGCAAGAGATATTTACTCGTTCCCCTACTTGTTCCGCGTGGTTGAGGCATTCCCAAAGCCGAGCACATACATCCTGGATCAATTCTTTGCTGAAGGGGAAATTTTCGAAAAAGAAGAGATCGAAATCCAGACTAAAAAAGGACACAAACCTATTGCTCCATATGTAAACGAGTTGTTGCCGGGGAAAGTCATTTTGCGCACAGGATTTACTGCTAAGCAATACAAGCCAGCACTGGTAAAACCGATGCGCGTTATTACGACAAATGACCTGAAAGTACGGCAGGCTGGTGAAAGCTTGTACAACCCTGACACTCCTGAAGCCCGTGGACAGAAGCTACTGACGAAAGACTTGGTTGAACTGAACGACTCAATCGTACAACGTATGGTGGAGATGGGTTCCAGCCTGATGTTTACAGGTAAGGTCACACAAGTCGGGGAAGGTATTAGTCAAGAACTGGACTACGATTTGGAAAACATATACACCTTGTCCGGCACTGACCTTTTTTCGAATGATGCTGCAGATATTTTGGACATTCTTGCTGGAATCAAACGGGATGTCATGCAAAAAAGCGGACGAACTCCGCGTAAAATTCTCACGACCTTTGCAGTGGGTCAAAGAATCATGACCCATCCTAAAGTTTTGGAACTTGCAAAGATCAATAACAATTCCGTTATTACGGTCGGAAATCTCAACCAAGAAATGTTGCCCGATGGCGTTACTTATCACGGATACCTTCAGCAAATCGATCTACATGTATACAGTTTGATTGCCAGCTATACAAACGACAATGGAATCGAAACCGATGTCGTTCCGGCGGGAACTTTGGCAATGTTACCCGATGGCAAACCATTCGAGTTTGCGTACGGCGCAAATCTAATCATGGGTGACAATGGAGCTTTCCAGTATGTTAGGGCCCGTATCACACCACAGTCGTGGACCACAAAAGAACCAGCTGCACGATTTCTGCAAATGCTCTCTCGACCGTTCCCGATTCCTACGGACGTAAATGGTTGGGCTGTCGCTAAGGTACTTTAAAAAGGAGGAATACAGACATGTCAGTTATCGTAACGAAAGGTACAGTACGCCATAACGGGAAGGACTACAGAGTGGGCGAAGAGTTGCCGACTCTTAAAAAAGAAGAGGCAGAACGGCTGCTTGACCTTAACGTGGTAGAAGAAAAGGGCAAGTCAAAAGGTAAGCCGGCCCCGAATGAGGAAACAGAATGAGTCTCAAAGATGTCATCGCAGCGGATCTTGACGTCTTTCTCAACACGGACGAATTCGCAGATGAACATATTCTCGAAGGAAAGAAAATACGGCTGATTGTATCAGCTGATACGTTGAATGGCACCCCCTTACCGCACGCGGAGGGGGTTTCTCTTTGGAGAAAGGTCATTCATGTATCTTGCACCGACCTAGGATATCGACCGAATGAAGGCGGACTGATGGATCTGGACGACCAGATGTATGCGGTTGTCAATGTGGATGAGCAGGATGGCTTGTATGCTATTACGCTGGAGGCGAACACGATGTGAGGATTCCAGAGCTGAGAAATGCTATTCGCCAAATGCGTAGAGTGCAGGACGACGCATCAAAAGCGATGTCATCTGCACTGAACAGAACAATCCACGGTGTTGGCACTGAGGCAACCAGGAAGACGAAAGAGCGTTTTTTCGTGAAGACTGCGGATGTCAAAGGCACGATACGAATTCGCAACGCCGCCCCGGAGAACCTGGAAGCCACGATGACAGCTAAATCTACAAACCTGCCACTCATGAGGTTTAAGACGAATCCTGGAAAGGTCCCGATTCGTCGACCAGCGGCAACCAAGTCAGCAGTAAGGCGTGCTGGCTTAGTACCAGTACATGGGGCATTTATTGCGCGAATGCGCAGCGGGCATGTCGGCGTGTTCAAGCGGGCGCGATCTTGGCGCCATAAAAAGGTCACGAGAAACGGACGAACGTACTGGTCTGGTCTCCCGATCCGTGAGCTGTACGGACCATCTGTTCCAGGTATGGTTGGTAGCCGAAAAGTTGTGGATCACGTTGAACAGGAAGCAAAACGACGTATGGAGACACGCTTGGACCATGAAATAAACCGATTGTTGAGGTGATGATATGACACCTGTATTGCTTATGCGCAGCTTGCAGACATATTTGGAGCAAGTCATCGCCAATGTTGAGCTGAGCAGTCCAAAAGGAGTGCTTACGCAACCTAAGGTTTTTCTGGAAGCCTTGCCACAAAAGGCTGCATCCAGCCAAGAAGAAGATTTCCCGTTCATCATTGTCAGAGCGATGGGCGGAGAGGATCAGGATGGCAAAGCGTCTGTCAGCATTAATTTGCTTGTTGGCACGCACTCGAAAGACGATGACGGCTTTATCGATGTGCTGAATATCATCGAGGATGTACGCCAAGCTCTATTAAAAAATCCAGTTGTCGGAGGAAGCTTTCGACTGGATTTACCCCTCAAATGGAAACTGTTTGACGAGCAGCCATACCCGGGGTGGATCGGGGAAATAAATACACTTTGGGAGATTCCTAGAGTAGCAACGGAGGTGTTTTTCTGATGGCAGTGAGAAAAGAAGAAGGACAAGAAGTAGTAAATCCTACAGGCGTTTCGGTACCAGATAAACGGCAAGAGAAAAGGGGAGCCAAGCAGCAGGATCAATTAATCTATGTTGGTCCAAATATCCCCGGCGGACACCTGATGCAGTACACGGTGTTTCGCGGTGGTGTTCCCGAGTATCTGAATGATCTTTTTGAAAAACAGCCCGCAATCCGGCAGCTGATTGTTCCCGTGAAAGAGCTTGCGTTATTCCAATCTCAGGTAGGTACGCCAGGAACGCTTGAACACACACTATTCCAACAAGTAAAGGACGGTGGTAAATAATGCGCCACGGAGTATATGTACGGGAGGTTCCGACGTCTGTTTTGCCGCCAGCCACAGCGTCTGCATCACTTCCAGTGGTCTTCGGAACAGCACCAGTTAACCTGTCCAAGCGAGATAAAGCGCCTGTGAACGAACCGGTCCTCTGCTATAGCTATTCAGAGGCGGTGGAAGCACTCGGGTACAGCGATGACTGGAAATCATATACACTCTGCGAGTTTATGTACTCGCATTTCCAATTGTTTCAGCAGGGGCCTATCGTATTTATTAACGTTCTTGATCCTACTGAGCACAAAAAAGATAGCGCGGAAAGCGAGATTCCTCTCGCCAAGGGTGTTGCCAAGATCAATCAGTCAGGCGTGCTATTAACTTCATTGGTGATCAAATTGGCGGTTGCTGGTCAGCCATTGGAAAAAGGAAAAGATTATGCTGCTGCTTTCGATGAAGACGGAAATGTCATGATTAACCGGATTTCTGGAGGCGCAATTCCCGATTCGCAGACAAGTTTGACCGTATCCTTTGCAAAACTGGAGCCTTCTAAGGTAATTGCCAAGGATATTATCGGCGGTGTGGACGTTACGACAGGCCAATTGACAGGACTGGAGTTGGTTCAGCAAGTTTTTCCGCGTTTCCGCCTACTGCCTGGGCTCCTGCTTGCTCCGGGATGGTCACAAGATCCGGTTGTTGGGGCTGTCATGAAAGCCAAGTCCACCAATATCAACGGGCATTTTCGATGCATGGCACTACTGGATATTCCAACGGATAAGGTCAAGAAGCATACGGATGCGCCTGCGTGGAAGGAACAGAACAACTACACAGCTGAGACACAGGCTGTTTGCTACCCAAAACTGAAGCTAGGTGACTATATTTTCCACCAATCCACACAATTGGCTGGTGTCATTTGCCAAGTGGACCAGAAAAACGAAGGTGTGCCTTATGAGTCACCATCAAATAAACCATATCAGGCGAACAGTGCGGTCATAGAAGATGGTACAGAAGTTCTGCTTGGTCTTGATCAGGCGAACTATCTGAATGGTCAGGGGATTGTTTCGCCATTGAATTTTACTGGGGGATGGAAATGCTGGGGGAACCGAACATCGGCATATCCTGCCGTAACAGACCCAGTAAAGAGCTTCATTCCAGTCCGCCGCATGTTTGACTGGATTGGAAACACACTGATTCTCACCTTCTGGCAAAAGGTCGATGATCCAGCCAACAAGCGTTTGGTGCAAACGGTGGTCGATAGCGTCAATATCTGGCTGAACGGATTGCAAGCAGCAGGATATATCCTGGGTGGCAGAGTTGAGTTTGTGAAATCTGAGAATCCGGTCACGGACTTGATGAACGGCACCCTGCGATTCCATGTTTTTGTGACACCACCGTCTCCAGCAGAGGAGATTCAGTTCTTACTGGAGTACGATCCATCATACCTGGGCGGCCTCTTCGCCTAGAAAGGAGATGAACGAAATTGGCAAAACAAGTATCTGAAAAGCTCATTAGTTATCGCGTGTACAAAGACGGAAAAGACTTCCTTGGAACAGCTGATGTTACCTTACCAAGCGTAGAATACCTTACGGAAACTGTGAAAGGAGCGGGGATCGCTGGAGAAGTGGACAGCCCTACGATCGGCAACTTTGGATCGATGGGCCTAACCCTGAACTGGCGAACCATCGAAGCGGATGCAATCCGGTTGGCTGCCCCGCAGGCACATGCATTGGACTTCTGGGGCGCACAGCAGGTATTCAATCAATCTTCTGGTACTTATGACAGCGTGGCCGTAAAAGTATCTGTTCGCGCTATTCCGAAAAAGTTCGATATCGGTAAGTTCGAACCCGGAGCGACCACGGACAGCTCATCTGAATTCGAGGTCATCTATCTGAAGCTGTCCCATAACGAAAGAACACTGTTGGAAATAGATAAATACAACTACATCTGCGTAATAGATGGTGTAGATTACTTGGCAAAAGTTCGTAGCCAGTTGGGCTACTAAGGGAGGAAAAAAGAATGTTGGAAAAAGAAGAGCGGAAAGATCACAACGATGTTAACGATGTTAACGAGGAAAATGAGGATGTTGATGGCCTGATTCACTATAAACTCCGTCGTCCAATTGTGGTTGACGGTCAAACTTATTCAGAACTGATCGTTGATTTAGACAGTTTGACAGCAGAAGATATGATGGCGTGTGAACGACAACTGAACAAAACCAAAGAGTTCATTTACGTAAAAGAGATGTCCAAGCCTTATTTGGCCCTAGTCATTGCAAAAGCGGCAAAAGTGCCTGTGCATGTTGTCAATAAATTATCTGGTAAGGACTTTAGCAAATTAACCGTGCAGGCTCAAAATTTTTTGCTAGGCTAGGGCTTGCAGTGGAATACAGGGGGCAGCTACTGAAAGAAGTAGCTGTCTCTTTTTCTATTGCAACCCGGGATTCTACTAGCTACTGGCTAAACAAACCACTAGTTGAGTTGAAAGGGTGGGCCAAAACCATTAATGAGATACAGCAAAAAAGGTAGGTGTTAGCTGTGTCAAAGGTATACAAAATTGCGTTCGAGCTCGCGGGGAAATTAGAATCAAGCTTTTCTAGCTCGTTTACACAGGCTCTAGGTGATATGAACCGTCTTGAACAACGAGCGAGAGAAATCGGTAATATTCGTATTTCTGGGAGTACATTCGAGCAAATTCGGGACTCTGCACGTGAGGCAGCTAACGAACTGCGGGATGTAGAAAGGGCGCTACAGGCCATACGAGGGATACGCCTCACCGACCAAATGGGCCCTTTACGCGATGATCTTCGACGTTCGACCCAAGCAGCTGAGGAATTACAAAGGCAACTACGCGAGTTGGAGAGAACCAGAGGCCCACGGCTTGATCCGTTGCCTGATGACTTGGATGATTCCAGCGGCCAGGTGGACATTCTTGGTGGGAAATTTTCCAAGATGGCTGTGGCGGTAACAGCATCGATGGCAGCGGTTGGTGGGGCGATCATGGGCGCATTCAAAGCTGTATCCGTAAGTGATGAATACCAACAAGCCATGAATAAAATTGAAGCAGCAACAGGTACATCTGTTGAAAACATGGCAGAGATAAAAGAGACAGCAACCAACCTTTACAACATGAATCTTGGTGAGAATTGGGACGATTTGGCGAAAAGCATATCAGCTGCGAAATCGGTAACCAAACTCGAAGGTGCTGAACTCGAAAACACCACCAGAAACGCGTTGTTGATGAGAGATACATTTGAGTTTGACATCAAAGAATCTGTGAAATCAGCAGATACCATGGTAAAGAACTTCGGTATTACATCAGAAGAAGCGTATAATCTTCTGGCACAAGGTGCGCAAAATGGATTAGACAAGTCTGGTGAATTGCTGGACACAGCCAATGAATACAGTGCTTATTTTAGCAAACTGGGATTCTCCGCAAATGACATGTTTAACATCTTTAGTTCTGGATTAGAAGCAGGGGCTTTCAACCTGGACAAAGTTGGGGACGGGATCAAAGAATTCGGTATTCGCACAAAAGATGGGGCCAAATCCTCCTTGGAGGCCTATAAATCAATCGGTCTGAACGGCGAGGAAATGACCAAGCAGTTCGCCACTGGCGGAAAAACAGCTCAAGAAGCGTTTTTAAAGACGGTAAAAGCTATCAATGAGGTGAAAGACCCTGTCAAACGTAATGCTGCCTCCGTTGCTTTGTTTGGTACGCAAGCGGAAGACTTAGAAGAACGGGTCATCAAAGCTTATGGAAATATCAAAAAGACTTTCGACATGACGAAGAACACAATGGATGGAATGTCCAAAGTCAAATTTAATTCAGTAGGACAAGCATTCCAAAGAATCGGGAGACAACTTGAAACAGGCTTCCTTATTCCATTAGGAAACGCTGTCTTACCACTTTTAGGGGAACTATCTGAATCCATTTCTTACATGCTACCCGTTGTAAAAGAAACGTTCAAATCAATGGGCGGCGAAATGATGGGATTCTTTCAAAAAATTAAATTTGGAGATACCTTTGAGCCAATCAAACAGCTTGCAAATGAGGTCGGCCCGAAATATCTAGGGTTTATGAAGAGTATATGGAGCGCGACAAAATCCACGTTTCCCGTTTTCGAGGGACTGGCGGGCATAATCGGGAATACGCTGAAGTCAGTCATCAAGTATGCGGCTCCAGTAGTTACCTATTTCGGAAATCAGCTTTATCCGATTCTGCAAGACGGCTTTCAGTTCCTAGCAAGCGAAGTATTTCCGGCAATATCATCTGCCATCCAACGATTTTCGCCACAAATTCAGACCGTCATTAACAGCCTGGGACGCGGCTTTACAGCCGTTTGGGGAGTCATCAAGCCCGTTTTAGACAAATTGTTTGCCACATTCCAGTTTGTTTTCCCTACCATAAAACAAACGGTCGTGAAATCAATAAACGTTATATCTGGTGTAATTGGCGGGCTTCTTACCACGCTAAGTGGAGTTATCGACTTTGTTACAGGTGTTTTTACAGGCAACTGGGGTGTCGCCTGGCAGGGTGTAAAAACCGTATTTACTGGCATTTTTGAGACGTTAGGAGCTGCGCTCGCAGCACCAATTAACGCAGGAATCGATATGATCAACGCAGCGCTCAAAGGAATCAATTCGATCAAGATCGATGTTCCTGAGTGGGTTCCTGGTATGGGCGGACAAACTTTTAGCTTCAGCATCGCCGAAGTACCTAAAATTAATGGATACGCGAATGGTGGCATTGTCAATAGACCAGAACTCGCTTGGATCGGCGAAGGCGGAGATACAGAGGTCGTTGTCCCGATTAATAACTCGCAGAGATCGCTTGACTTGTGGACTGCTGCAGGTCGGATGCTAGGCGTTGGCGGAGCGCCTACTGGTGGATCGACGTCGGTTGGCGACTTTATTTTCTCTCCGTCCTATAACTTTTATGGGAACGCTGACCAATCGGCAGTTAAGCAGATGGAAAACGCAACGCGGAGCGACTTTGAACGGGAGTTCAACGAATACAAGCGCCAGATGGGGAGGGTTGCATTTACGTGATGAAAACTTACAACACCATTCAAGGCGATATGTGGGACACAATCGCCTACAAAACGCTTGGAAGTGAGTACCACATGACCGCCTTGATCGATGCTAACCCCAAGCATCGCGAGACGGTCATTTTTTCCGGTGGCATAACCTTAACTATCCCAGAAATAGCTGAACCTCAACCGGAGACGCTACCACCGTGGAAGAGAGGAGGAGACTGATGAGCAACACGCGCCGAACACACCTGGAACTCAAATATGAAAACGTTGATATCTCCGCAGACCTGCAGCCGCATTTGAAGAGTTGGACTTATACGGATAATCTCAGCGGGCAAGCAGATGACATTCAAATCACGCTGGAGGATACGGCACATAAATGGATCGGCTCTTGGATGCCAAATACTGGTGCAGTCCTGAAAGGTGCGATTATTCGCGAGAATTTTGAATCGGAAGGGAAGTCTGACAAACTCCCTTTGGGGCAATTTGAAATTGATACGATCGATTTTAACTTCCCACCGAGCGAGGTCACGATAAAGGGGATTTCCGTACCGGAATCCTCTTCTTTGCGCGGGCAAGCAAAAAGCAAAGCATGGGAGAAAACCAAGCTCTCTGTTATCACAGGAGATAAAGCAAAAAAAGCAGGCTTAAAACTACTCTTTGATGTCAACGAGAACCCGGAATATGACCGGATCGAGCAAACAGAAGAGACGGATCTTGCCTTTCTCATGCGGCTATGCAATGACGCGGGATTGTGTCTGAAGGTCACAGGGACACACCTGTGCGTTCTGGATGAAGTCAAATATGAACAGCAGGAAGCTATTCTAACCATCCGAAAAGACTCAAACATCAAGAGTTTTCGGGCGAGCATCACAACAACCGGGCTATATAGCTCTTGCCGTGTAGAGTATCACGACACTAAGTCAAAGAAGACCATCAAGGCAGTCTTTACGCCGCCTAAAGCGCCGAAGACAGGCAGAGAACTATTCATCAACCAGAAAGTTGCTTCCGTTGCCGAAGCGCAGCGATTAGCAAAAAAGAAACTGCGAGAAGCAAATAAAAATGCCGTAAAAGTCTCCCTGGCGATGGTTGGCGATCCAGTGTACGTCGCGGGTGTCACTTTGAATCTTGCTGAATTTGGTTTCTTTGATGGAAAGTACATCATTACGCAAGCCACGCACAGCCAGCAGAGCGGTTATGATACTTCACTTGAGTTGCGCAAATGTCTGGAGGGGTACTAATGCTGAAGCTGATCCAATCGATTGTAAAAAACCTGATTCGTGTCGGCATTGTCTCCTCTGTAGACTATCGCAAGGGTACCGCGAAAGTCGCTTTTGAAGACCGTGATCAGGTAGTGTCCCATGACATGGACGTTTTGGGGAAAAACTCATTTCGTAACAAAGATTATTGGCTCCCTGATCCTGAAGAGCAGGTCCTTTGTTTGTTTCTGCCAATCGGAAACGGACAGGGCTTTATTTTAGGGTCTTTGTATTCGATTGACGACAAACTGCCTATTAAAAATAAGAACAAGCGGCACGTCCGGTTTGGAGACGGGACATTCATCGATTATGACCGTGAGACACATACCCTCACAATCGATTTCTTGCACCCCGAAGGCGGTCATATTGTCATAAACAATGCAAAGGTGACCTATAACGAAACGACGCAGCGAGGTGAACCAGAATGGCGGTCATCGGAAGTTTTGGAGACTTGATTTTTGAGGTTTCTGCCGACAAGATTCGAACCTTTGACGAATTCTCTCGTTCTGCTTCAGGGCGCTGGACAGCCCACGAAATTATTGGTCGTAAGCCGATCTCTGAGTTTGCGGGGCCTGCTTTGGATACAATCAGTTTTAAAATGCGGTTTGATGTTCGTTTCGGTCTGAATCCAAAGTCAGAGATGGATAGGCTGCTTGCGCTTTGCCGTGAGGGGCGGGCAGAAACGCTCATCATTGGCGGAACAGCCATTGGTATTTACAAATGGGTCATTACTTCCGTTAAGCAGGGATGGAAGCATTTTGATGGAGCAGGTCGAGTCCTTATTGGTGAGGTTGACGTGACCATGGAAGAGTACATGAGGAGGTGATCGGGGTGGCGGAATACGAAGTGACGATAAATCAACAGCCGATTGATTTTGGAGCAGACGGGTCAAAGGCTATTTTACAGAATATCCGTATGATTATGGCCTCACCTGTATACTCCTGCCCAATGGATCGCGGTTTTGCTTGGAGTCCCGATGTCGATTCTCCATTACCAATTGCGCAAGCTCGAACGGCAGCTAGGATTACAGAGGCTATCCATACCAACGAGCCGCGAGTGGAAGTGGTCAGTGTTAAGTTCGAGGGAGATGGTCTCGAAGGACTGTTGAAACCGCGAGTGAAAGTGAGGATTCGCGATGGCACGATTTAATATGAAGAACATCACCATTACAGAGAAAGATCCAGAGAAAATTGAGAATGAAGCGGTAGCTATTTATGAATCCGAAACCAAAATCAAGCTTGTACCTGCTGATCCAAGGCGGAAATTCATGCAGGTGATCATCGCTCTTTTGGCCCAGCAAAGAAGCAATATTGATTTTTCAACCAAGCAGACTTTGTTGACCTATGCTATCGATGACAATCTCGACCACCTTGGAGTTTCCAGGGATACACCACGCCTGGAACCTTCTTTTGCGAAGACCACTCAGCGGTTCCACCTATCCGTTGCACAACCTCAAACAATACCGAAAGGGACGCGAGTTACTGCAGGTGACGGCGTCTTTTTTGTAGTTCAGCAAGACACGCCAGTCCAGATGGGGCAGTTGTTTGTGGATGTAGAGGTTTGGTGTACAGCGGCTGGGGATGCCGGCAATGGATATGTGCCAGGCGAGCTGAATCAATTAGTGGACCCACTTCGTTGGGTAGCAAAGGTGGAAAACATCACGAAAAGTGAAGGAGGAGCAGGTTGGGAGGAAGACGACCCATATGCAGATCGTATCCGGCAGGCCCCTGAAAAATTTTCGGTCGCTGGACCGGAGGGTGCTTACCGTTATTGGGCTCGAACTGCAAGTTCGTTAATCGTGGACGTATCTGTGAGAAGCCCGTCCCCTGGAGTCGTAGAGATCCGAACCCTATTGAAAAATGGTGCTATCCCGGGGCAAGAGATATTGGATTTAGTAACTGAGATATGCAGCGACCGGAAAGTGCGCCCATTAACAGATCTTGTTCGGGTACTTGCTCCAGAGGTTGTAAGCTACGACATGACAGTGACGTATTGGATCGGCCTAGACAAAAGTACGATAGCTGCCAGCATTCAGGCAGACGTAGAAAAGGCGATTGAGGCATATAAGATTTGGCAGAAATCGAAACTTGGCAGGGATATTAACCCTTCTGAATTGATTGCCCGGATAAAAAACGCTGGAGCGAAGCGTGCTGCGGTCACACTCCCCACCTTTACAAAACTGGAAGAATATCAGGTGGCTATCGAAAAGACTGTAAATATCTCTTACGGAGGACTGGAAGATGAGTGATATCTACAATATTTCGCTCCTCGACATCCTGCCTGACAGCCTCAAAAACGACAAAGACATGGTAGCGATGGCAAAAGCATTCACGCCAGAGCTGCAATCTTTATCCAAAGAAACGAAACTTTGCATGCTGCTGAAGATGATCGATCACCTTTCCTCCGAGTTGGTGGACCATCTGGCGTGGGAAATGCTCGTTGACTTTTATGATCAAACGTTACCACTTGAAAGTCGACGTGAGCTCGTCAAAACGGCAATTGGAGCTCATCGATATAAGGGCACGCCCTGGGCAATTGAACAGGTCGCATCCATCGTATTTAAAAATTCATCGGTCCGGGAATGGTTTGAATATGGGGGAGAGCCCCATCATTTTCGGATTGAAACGGAACAGTTGATATTTGAGCCGGGTGATTTGGCAAAGTTCCACCGTCTGGTAGAACGTGTGAAGCGCAAAAGTTCCTGGCTTGACGACATTGTTTTCAAAATCATAGCCAGCACGATCAAGGTAGATATTTCTTCCAAGAGTTTTATCGTTGATTACTTTGTGTGTAATACCTTCTACCCTGACGAAATTGTTGTCAATGCTCCAAGCATGCCAGTCTTTGTTGCGCCAGGCATGCCTATGTTTACTGCAATCGAATGATGAAGGAGGGAATCTCAGATGCCAATTGGCACAAAACATATATTACGTGACGGGGGTCTACTTCCGGTCCCGCAATACTTTAATGAGACGAAGGATGAATTCCAGGAAATTCAGGGCCATAAAGGCGCTATGTTCGTGCAACTTCGTGGGTTATCTGCGAAAGAGCCTTTTAGTGGTGCCGCAGATACTACGCAAATTTTCAAAGAGACCATGTACGGCTTTGTTATTAAGAACGACGGAACGAATGATCTGACATTTACGATTAACAACTACACTTTTACGGTCAAAGAAGACGAAGTATTTGACGAATCGTTTGAGCCGTTTACCCAAGTGATCATCAAAACAACTTCTCCATTTCGCGCTTATGGGAAGGGGTAATCCAGATGGCTATTAAGGTGGAACCTGCTTTCCTGGAATTTATCCGGAATACAGTGAGCGCGAAAATAAGTAACGCCACAATCACCGTGGACGGGAAACCTGTCATTCATCCAATTACACAGACGAAGCATCTTACCAGTGCCCAGAAAACGGTTGTGCAGTTGTACGTCTACTTGGACGCTGTGGACGCGGCAGGCACCATTACCGAAGCAAAGCTTGTTGACGCAAGCGGAGCGACAATGATTACCTCTGATGCACATATTACCTCGCACGAAACAGGGGCATTGTTGCTGTTCGAAATCCCTTTCGAAGTGAGGAGTGTGTGAAATGCCTTATGACCGGCAATATTGGGCTGACCGGCTTGTAAATCCGGAAACAGGTGAAACGATCCAAGAAGGAACGCGTTTTACAGCACGCCGTATGAATCACATAGAAGAAGGTATAAAGGACCTCGATGGCATTGTAATCAGATTAGAAAATCGCATTCTTTATCTTCACGCCAAAATCACGACAGGAGATAGGACTGCTGGGAATAGTGGGATCTTTGTTGATCTGTTTGACGGCATCCAGGATGCGGTCATTTCTTTGGACAAAACGAGAACAACCATTCAGTCGATTTCCGGTACGAATGTTACCGTTGCATCGGTGACAGGCTTTGCAGTGGGGCAAGAGGTGACGTTAGCCTCGGTCAACAATCAGGAGGAGCGTATCATCACGGCAATTAATGCATCGACAAAAATTATCACACTAAGCGCAGCTCCAACAGCAACCTATTCAGCAAATGCCGTCCTAGCAAGGTCAACCGTGGAAATTGATACAGTGGCGAAACGCATGCGACGAGGGTCAATTGATACTTATAGTGTGCAAATAGCCGTAACGTAAGAAAGGAGGCGTTTGGATGGCAAGCAAAACAACCGTTGTTAGTATCCCCGAATCCACATCACAAAGCCGGTCACAAAAGATAACCATTCTGAACCTAAAGCGTGTTGTTTCTATTGCAGTCAACACGGGCAAAGTGACCCACTCTGTCAATGGCAGCGAAGTGACGGTCAATGTCAGCGATGGCTCTTATACCCGATATACAACATCAAGCACCCCAAATACAAAAACCGTATCGGATACTCGTACCAGCAGTACGGATACTTTTCAATCGACCATCAGCTACAACGATGGTACTTATAGTGGAACCCTGTCCAAGTCAGGCGGATCAACTCCCTATCTAGTTAGCGGGAGTGGTCCCGATCAAAAAACAG
This sequence comes from Brevibacillus schisleri, assembly GCF_055685845.1. Classification (NCBI taxonomy): domain Bacteria; kingdom Bacillati; phylum Bacillota; class Bacilli; order Caryophanales; family Paenibacillaceae; genus Brevibacillus; species Brevibacillus schisleri. The sequence continues at coordinate 3,850,998 of NZ_JBVNDM010000001.1, read as the reverse complement.
CAACTGGTACTCGCAATTCTTGGTATGACCTCGGAACGTCTTGTAGTGGAGCGCAAAGCGGAGCATTGTCCGCGTTACCGTCATCGATTCCTTACTCTGATGGTGAAGGATACACTGGCACTTTACAACGTACCGGGTCTTCTGCGGGATCTTGTCAAAAATTAAGCGACGAGGGAGGCGGTGAACGCTGGTACGGTGCTTCCGCGACAGGCACCTATTCCGGTACGGTATCTAAGCCTGATACGCGTAAGTACAACTACTCCCAAAGCTATTCCGGTACAGTATACGGACCATCATCGGTATCTTATACCTACTACTACGCTTATACCGTAACCGTTACGTATGAGGACAACTTTGGTCAGACGCTCACGCTTACTGCTCCAGCAAGCGGGGTCAAGTTGTCTGTGGGTAATACTTATGCAGTCACTGGCACAACATTGGACACTGACCCTGGTGATATCGTATCCGTCTATGTACGTGTCAACAAAGGCACTCCCTATCGTATCCTGCAAGCATCAGCGGACGGCGTAAATCCACTCGCTTTTAGTAAAATTTTTACCTTTGCGGGCGGGGCCATTAAGGACGGTACGACAGCCGTTTCTGGGCTACTAGATGAGGGAACTACGCACCTGTTAGAAGTATGGTCGGAGGATACCAAAGGTGGTACTTCCATCATTGCTGAACGTACGTTTACCGTGATGTTGAATCGTCCGCCAACTCTTACACACACATTCGTGGCGAACAATGATAATTTGTCGGATGATTCGCCCATTACGATCAATGGGACGGTGTCCGATCCAGACGGACAAGCGGTATCCATGAAGTATCGTCTGAACGGTGGAGCAGATGTCCCCATATCGATCAGCAGTGGCGCATGGACGATAACCGTCACACCAAAGCAGATGGTTAATGGACCGAACAGTCTCGTCATAACAGCAGCCGACTCATTGGGAGCAACGACAGTCCTCACGTTTTCCCTGACCCGTTCGGTAACGAAATCACGCCTCAAAACTGCCCATGCTCGCTACAAGCTATCTCCTCAATCAACGACAGCTAAAGAAGTGCTTGCTTGGCTCCAGCATGAAACAGGAGATTTGATGGTAGATGGAGCTCTTTCCATCGTGGCTGCTGGCGCTGCCGAATCTTACAAGGCCATGACCAAAACGTCTGCTCCTGTTATTACTGGAATCGTAGAGAAGGAATTTATCGGAACGTATGCGACACCAGACGCTCAGCTCCATTTGAAATTTACACTGACTAGTAATGACGCCAACTCAACAGCTGCAGCTACGAATTTATCGGGGGCGATCAAAGCATGAAATACCGACAAAGAAATCAAGACGGGTCGTTAGGAGATTGGGTTTACACGCCGGCAGGCGAGGAAGAGCGACAGCAGGAAGAGGCACTACAAAAAGAGCTGGAAGAATTGCGGAAAGAAAATGAGAAGCTGAAAAATGCTCAAAAAGAGGGTGGAGCGAATGGCGTGGGCTAAGCCGACAGACAAGAAAAGCAAAGACTTGATTCTCGCCCAGGTCAGGGATTACAAGAAAGGCCGTCTTGTGGAGCCATTTAGTGATACAAACGTCTGGTTAAAAGCATATGGCGGCGGATCAGTGTCATTTAACAATGGCAAGCTGCAAGTCACCTCTACGGGTACATCGATTGCTGCTAGAAGAAATGTTTTTCTCAACCTTACGGGTGCAAAAACATTGAAAGTGAAATTCTATGTGGACAATTTGATAGACCTCTATGAGTTTCAAATTTATCTGGCACATGATACCGGCTATGCAGAATTTTTAGGCTACACCGTGCGAGGATGGCGGATGGCGCTGGGGTGGAACGAGCATATCATCGATGTCAGCAAGCTGGAGCCCGTGGGGTCTGCAAGTCTGACCCGGGATATCGTCTCGATGCAAATAAGAGCAAAGTCCAACGATAATACTACGGCGTCGATCGTTTTTGACTCGATCATTCGAGATGAATCGCAGCGCGGTAAGGTAATTTTCATGTTTGACGATGGTTGGTCTTCACAGTACACCGAAGCGTTCAAGTACATGGGAAAATATAATCTACCAGGTGTCATTGCCGTCATTCCGTCGCACGTAGGGTGGTCTGGCTATTGCACGCTACAACAGCTAAAGGAAATGTATGCTTATGGCTGGGACATGGCCAACCATACGATGTCCCACGCGACGCTCAAAGACCTGAAAGATACAGCGGCAATCGAGAAAGAGGTAGCGGACGCTGAAAAATGGCTGAACGCAAACGGATTTCCTCGAGCGTCAAATATCTTGGCATATCCATACGGGGCGTATGATGCCAGGGTACTGCAAGTTATGCAATCTCGCAGAGCGGGCCGAACCGTCCAAGAAGATACGGCGACCACACCGCCGCCGGATAAACGGACAATCAAGATTCGAAATGTGGATCATACAATTACACCTGCCACACTAAAAGGGCACATAGATGATGCGGCGAAGGTAGGGGGCGTGTGTTTGTTCATGTTCCATAAGATCGTTAGTGGTGAAGCCTCGTCCAGTATCGAGTACAACGTAAGCAACTTCCAAGAGGTTGTTGATTACGCCTATTCCAAGCGAGCTGACATCGATATCGTGACAATGAGCGAATGGCTGGACAGTTGCGGGTTGTAGTAAAGAATATTGTTTTTCATGAGGAGCTGCTAACGTGGCTCCTCTTACTTTTGCCCCAAGGAGGGTGAGGAGGACCGTAACACATGAAATTTCTACAGAGTTTAGAGAATGTAGCAACCCCAGCGAACGGTTGGGCGACCACAGCCGGTGCAATCGTATCGCCCGCCTTTCTCTATCTGTACGGCACGAACCGCCAGGATATCCTGATCGTGCTCTTTTTTATGATTGCTCTTGATTGGATCACAGGCATTTCCGCAGCGAAAAAGAACCAGTCGTATTCGTCCGATTATGGCATATCCAGAATTCCACGGACTTTGTTTCTATTTGCATTACCAGCTGTTGGTAATATGTTGGATCGGGTCATGGGCACACCAGGATTCCTGTTCTACGGCGTTACCTTCGGTCTAATCTACCACACTTGGACAAGCCTCACCGCCAATGCTCACCGCGCAGGCTGGCCTATGCCAAAATCTATCGAGAATCTGGTTGGATCAGAGATTAAAGCGAAAGCAGAGAGATCCGCACGGAAGGGGCACGAGTAATTATGATTCCAATGATGAAAGAGTATCGAGTAACCAGTCCTTACGGTCCACGAATGAGCCCTTTAAATGGAAAGCAAGAATTCCACACTGGGATTGACCTTGTAAAGCCTGCATATGCAAACATCCAAGCTTTCGTTGCGGGGACAGTTGTTTATGCAAACATGGGGAAAGCGGGTACTGGAGTCGGCGGTTTTGGAAACACAGTAATCATCAAAGACAAAGATAATCACTTACACATGTACGCACATCTCACGGATTACTGTGTTTCAGTTGGTCAGTTCGTTGCTCAAGGTCGGGTGATCGGTCGGCAAGGGAACACTGGAAAATCAACGGGCCAACACTTGCATTTTGAGGTTCGGAAAAATGGTCCGAGCTTTGGCTTTGGAAACCATGTTCATCCGGTGAAGTATGTCGACGATTTTTATGCGAGGGAATGTCCACAACTAGAGAATAAACCTGTGGATAAAGTGTCTATCGAGATCAATGGGGAGATGCTTCCGGTTCATGGCTACCTCAACAGTGGTGTCTCAACATTGCCAGTGCGTGCGGTTGCAGAGGCTGCAGGTGGAAAGGTGGAGTGGATCGGAGCTACACAAGATGTCCGAGTAAACGGCAAGCAGCTGACAGTCACAATTGATGCAGGAACGTCCTATGCTCCTGCTCGGGAGTTGGCTGCGGTACTCGGCTTGCAAGTGGAGTGGGATGGATCAAATAAAATTGTAAAGCTGAAAGGGAGTGTTAATTCTTGAAAGACTTTCTGAAAGAGCATAAGAAATCTGTGTTGCTTATTTTGACCGGGACGTTGGCTATTGCGGGAACATATGCAGGGATCGGTGAAGAAGCACAGCAGCAGATACTGAAAGCCATAGGAAGCTTATTTTAACGAGCGAAGCCCTCCTTCCGGTAAAACGGGGGAGGGCGTTTTTTATTTGAAAATGGACGTCTTTTATCACATGAATTATATTACAGTTTATTACAAATATGCGCATTAAGACCCATGGAATTTATTTCCAAATAACTTGGCGGTGTGGTATCATAATGAATAAAAAAGGGTTTCTTGTAGTATCATTCTGAAAAAAGGGTGATTGTTGTGACTGGAATGGCTATTAAAAAAATGCTTAAAAACTTCTCTATTTTTACTGTTGTACTAGTTGTTATGTTGGGCTTTATTTCGTATTTCCGAGTTGGATACGTAGACTACAATGATAGTTTCTATGTGTGGTTAATCTCATCACTCGCATATCTAAGCGTATTAGTTTTATTCGAATTAAGAAATAAAACAGGCAAGAATACCTCTGGTGATTGATTGGGGGTAACTTGCAACCGAAAAGACCCAACTCCTACCGAATAAGAGGAGTTGGGTCTTTTTCATTATTTCGGTGCGATGTCGCCGCCGTGATCTGCATCAGCTTCATACTCGATCACATCTTCATCAATAACCGTGTTGCCCATCTTTATTGTTGTTTCAACTCGATAGAAAGCTTTTGTCGGGAATTTAATCCATCTGTAGTATGTCGTTCCGGAAACTTTGATATCGCCAGTAACAGAGGAACTTGCCCCAGCTGAAATGGCAGCCGCAATAGGAGCTGACCATTGAACCGGCACTCCACGCTTTTCCAATAATTTAGCGATAGCGGCAGTTCCGCCAGCTATAGCAGCAATAATGGCACTTTTAGGAATTGTATAGCTGTTGCTAAAAGACCCATCCCATGTTGCTTTAGCTTGTGCTTCCTGAATTGCTCGGTCTTGAGGAGCAGCGAACGCAGGTGTAATGGCAGATACAGCCATTACAATAGCCATTGCTCCAGATAATAATACTTTTTTCATTTGAATCCACTCCCATTATTTGGATTATTTGTAAACAATTAGAGTATAATGGTTATTTCTATGAATGTCAATTATTGGAAGTTAATTCATATACTCATATTTCATCTTTCTGTTTGGAAAAAATTGTGGTTGCACGTTAGTATCGTGTTCTCATAAAATAGGAACAAACGTTCTATTTTGGAGAGATACGAATTGTCCATAAAAATTAACGACCCGATTGGAATGGGCTTCAAGCTGCCGGAGCATGTCGCGGCACTGATCAACCATGCATACGAGACTACGCTGGTTCCGAAGCCAGAGCTGGAGGATGACGAGATGGTGGACATTGACCGACTCATGCGTGCATCGATGACGGAAGATTTTGCTGTGACCGTTCGCTACTGGGTGGAAATGCGTCCTGGTCTTGGTGAAATCCATCAGATGTGGGGCGTGGTACAGAGGATTGATCCAGTGCGGAAACAAGCAAAAGTCGTAAACACCGCCGATATCATGTGGATCAATTTGAGCGATATTACAGCCGTCATCGGATAGCAGGAATGCCCGCAGGGACGTAATCCCTATCGGGCATTTTTTTAGTACCTGTCCATGTAATCAGCCAAATATACTAAATGCTTTCCTCCACCAATCATGTACCGTTTCAGTTTCTCCCGAAACACCTGGTCAGCGAGAGCCAGCTCAACAACAAATGCCTGGGCACTCCTTAATGACCGATTTGGTTTCGCCTTTCCATAAAATATCGGATTGTCCATTTTTTCGCGAATGAGGGCTTGAATAATCTTTAGATCCCTTGTCTAAACTGCGGATAAGGTCAGTTAAATAATTTTAAAAGGTGAATATAATTGAACAAATCCGTAGATATTCTCGAAGTAATCGTTCAGCAACTATTAGAGGATGATAGGCTGGTAAAGATGTTGATACCGAGATTACTAGAAAGGATGGAGACGAGAGGCGAGCCTACGATTGAAAAGTGGTTAACTGTTAATGAAGCAGCCAAATACCTGAATATTTCTTCTTACACGATCTACATTATGGTACGTGAAGGTACATTACCAGCATCTCGACTCGGATCATTAAGTTCACGAAAACCAGCACTTCGCTTTCAACTCAGTAAATTAAATGATTGGATGGAAGCTGGAGGGGTCCGCGATCCTGTTAACAAACAAACATGAAGGAAAGAAATTATTCCATATAGTAAAGTGCACCCAGGAGTTTGATGCCTCACGGGTGCACTTTTTTAAAGAATAGTCCTTTCGAATTTTGCCCACTTAGTTGCCCACTTTTTGCCCACTTTCTTACTACAAGATATTAACGGCAATTGATACTTTGGAAGAGAAAAGCCTGATTTATCAAGGTTTTTTAATGAGCATTTACAGGAATTTAACGTAAAAACATGTTCCGTACACGCGTTCACGATTGGGAGCGCGAGCAATACATGACTGCTTACTAATAAGCGAAACCCCTTGTGCCTGTAGGTGCGAGGGGTTTTTCTATTTGGTGGGTGCGGCTGTAAAAATTGTTTCACCCACAAATCACCCACAAATTACTCATAAATCTTCTCCATATGGTCTTCAAATTTTCTGATGTTGTCGCTTTCGATTTTTTTAGAAATGTGGGCATACACATCTGCGGTGATTTGCATGCTGCCATGACCTAGACGCTCCTGGATGTATTTCATATCCGCTCCAGTTTCCATGAGCAAGACTGCGTGAGTATGACGTAGTGAGTGGATAGGCATTGAGGGCATGTTTACTTTCTTTAGTATTCGTGAAAAGGCGTTAAACAATGTAGACTTCGGTATGAAATTACCATCTTTTCTACACAAAACGAGATTTAGATCATGATGGTAGAGTTCGTCGAAGCCTAATTTATTTTTGTTTTGGTAGGATAAGTGATGTTTGAGATCATTGATTAGTGATTGGCTAATTTTGATCGTCCTATTGGAGTTAAACGTCTTAGTATCACCAAAAAGCTCGGTTTTGTTTTTTGCTCCGAAATCGAGAGTCTTATTAATGCTAATCGTATATTTTTTAAAGTCTATGTCTGGCCACTGTAAAGCAGCTGCTTCACCTTTTCGCATACCAGTTTCAATTAACACTTAAGAATATCCAGTAGATGTAATCATATTGAAGGGTTGCCTGTAAAAAACGAGGTATGTCACTTAATTCCATGAACTTAATTCCATCATTTTTTGACTGACCTTTGATTGTAACTCCTAAGCATGGATTTTTCTCAATTTTAGCTAATGTGACTGCTTTCTCCATAGCATTAAACATTGTGGTATGGACGATCTTGATGGATCGTTTACTATAGTTTTTATCAGTAAGTTGATTTGAAAATTTTTGATACATGATTGGCTTTGCGTCTTGAAGCCTCATCCAGCCAAATCTGAAGAAAGCTCTTTAGTGTTATGTCACTCCGTTCATGAAACTCTAGCAATTTTTGTTCATCTTCAGCTGCTGCAAGTTGTGCTTCCTTTTTTCTGTGAAAATCCATTCGTTGAATAATTGCCAAGTAAGGAACGGAGTTTTTAGCTAAATCACGAAGTAACCAAAAATGGCAATAGAATGCCCGAGACATCGAATTTTTAGATGCCTGTATAGTCACCTATAAAAATGGACATAATAAATAAGTTCAAGAGGTAGTTGTTCAATCTATGTACGATTCCTTGTTAGACAACAAGTGCCTTTTTCTTGCCTCGACTAGATGCCAATTTCCAATACCTTGCAGACATATACGTGTTGCGCGTTCGAGATGCTGCCCATGCAGTTTCACAAAGGGCAGATTTTATGTGTGGATTCCCCTTCGGGGTGCGAACGGCTTTTTTTTACCCGCACTTTCATGATTGCCTGGACAAACACCAGCCCATGAAGCTAAATGGACAGCAGTTGGGAATTGACTCATATCAGGCCCCATTTCAGCAAGTAGAGTCGCTGCCGTTAGCTTATCAACTCCAGGTACGGATTGAAGAAGCTGTACTTCTGCCTTGTAAGGCTCCAAATATTTGTCGATTTCTTGGTCAAGAGACCGAATCGTTTTCTCCAAAAACACGATGTGGTTCCACGATTGACGGATCAAGAAGATTTGGTGATGAGTTATCGTACCAAATAACGAGTCCGAAATGTCTTTAACTTTGCTTTTGACTTTTCCTTTCACACAATTCAAAATTTCATTTTCATCAACAAACCTCTTCATAAACCAGCTTGAACGAGGTAGCTCCATTTTGGTTACCGTATATCATTTAAAAACATTTTTTGCATATAGCCCTTTCGAGTCACGTTTAGAAAAGGAAAGAGACCTGGGTCCATAGGTGGTTCCTACATTAGGCCAGCCCCGTAATCGGTCTACAGACTGATGATAAGTATATATTGGTTTGTTACATTTTATGGGTAAGAAATTTAGCCTGAGGGAGAGTAAACATGTGAAAAATGTATGGCGAATCAGTATTTATCTCATCGTTTTTGTTGTCGTAGTAGGAGGTGCAGGCACACTCGGGTTCGTCAATACAATGAATGAGGTAATGTCGGTTTACGATAAAGCCGCACCTGCATTGACGAATGTGCAGGTACCGAAATATGACGCAAACAAACCGACAGTGGCAGTGTTACTGGCGAATGAATCAACAGAAGTGTTCGATTTTCTCGTCCCATACGAGATGTTTGCGATGACGGAAGCTTACAATGTATACGGAGTTGCACCCGATCGTGAAATAAAATCACTAACCGGCGGACTCGATGTCGTTCCGCATTATTCGTTTGACGAAATGGATGCGATGCTCGGCAAAAGCCCGGACATTATCGTCATACCGTTTATGCCGATTCTAGATGAGAAAAAATATACGCCTGTCCGCGAATGGATTCAGAAGCACGCAAGCGACAAGACTTTATTGCTTTCCATTTGCAATGGGGCAGAAAACCTGGCTGATACTGGCTTACTTAACGGTAAATCTGCCGCGACGCACTGGGGAGACATCGACCGACTCATTAAACAATATCCGAAAGTCCAGTGGGTGAAAGATCTGCGCTACGTCCCACAAGGCAATATCATATCTTCTGCGGGTCTGACATCGGGAATTGACGCTACACTATATGTCATCTCACAGCAGTTGGGTGAGGAGGCGGCGGAGAAAGTAGCGGTAGAGATGAACTATCCATCTTACGATTACGTGAAAAAACCGCAAATGGAACCGTTCACTGCCGGGCTCAGCGATATAACGTTCATACTTAACAACGCTTATCAATGGAACAAAGTAAAAGCGGGTGTTCTGCTGTATAACGGCGTTGATGAACTAGATTTGTCCGCCGCATTCGATACGTACGCTGCTTCTGGCACGACTTCGACGTTGACTGTTTCCGGTGCAAATGAACCGATCGTAACGAAGCATGGCCTGAACTTAGTCGCGCGCTATCAGATAAAAAACGTGCCGAAACTAGCGAAAATGATTGTCGTCGGTGCCGATGCCGAATCAGCCGCCGCCAAAGACATCAACCAATGGAACGAAAGCGGCAACAGCGCGGAACTACTGTACTTACATCGCGAAGCAATGGATCGGTTTGCAATGGATCCTGCATTCGAGGATTTGGCCAAGCAGGAGGATATTGGGACGGCGAAATTTGCTGCAAAGCGGCTCGAATATCGCGCCACCGATCATCTGAAGCTAGAAGGTAGAACCTTCTCTTTTGAAGCGTTTGGCGTACCAATTTTGCTCGGCATCCTATCCTTGATCGTTGCTTTTTTCATCGATCAGCGCTTCTTCCGCAGGAAAAAAGATATAAGCGCATCAAGGTAGTGACATTCTATCCGACTTGAAGGTGGCCGATCAGGGGTGCTGGCTGAAAGAATAGACTGTTTTCTACGCCTCTCCATCTTTCCGATGAAAAAATGATTTATACTGGTGTTGTTGATCTAGTGATTTCTTAACCATAACTGCTCGTTAGTTGGATAACTTGCCGTCAGATTTTTGCATGGAGCAACAACCATTTCAACTAATGCGGAAGCCCTCCCTTGGACAATCTGGGAGGGCTTTTTTATTTGAACAACTTCTTAATTAGCGAGAAAATATCAAACGATGTTCACTGGTAAACCTTGTTGTGTACATACTTCTTCGGATTCCTAAACCATCCCCATCCCGAGGCTAGGCAAGAAAAGTGTCAGAAGTGTCGATGCTGGCAGTGAATGCGCCTCTGACGGTACTTTCGCTTAGCAGAAAGAGAAGATGCTCTAGATCACAATCGTGAAGGGGCACTTATATCTGGCCAAAGAAAAAGCCCCGTCCACCTTGTCGGTGGAGGGGGCTGCGACTACCAGACACTGTCGTAGGGTCTCGTCGAATTCCAGTTCAATGTCTCGATGCTTCTGACATTGCTGAACGGCAATCTGCTTCACTATGGTCTGTATGAAAGTCTTCTGTGATGGGAGACATCACAGTCATGTTCGTCTAAATTTTTGAAATTGAATTATAGGTGGATTAATGAATCTTTGGAGGCTCAGACTTCATCGTATCGTTAAGTTGGGTCACAAAACCACCTTCGTTCGGGCCAGGGTTATTTCAAAACATTTTCGCTTCTTCGACCAGAACTTCGTCTGTATCCGTACCAAGTATCTTTATCGTTGCATCAATGAATGACGCAAGTGGCATTGCACGCGGTTCATCGTTGTTGCTTTGAACCCATGGTGGCACAATTTCTATTACTTTTACCGATGTGTCTTTAAGCAGGTATCTTTGGGACAGCGTATAGGTATGAAGAGCTGCCTTCGTCGCGGAGTATACAGCAGTTGCCGCTAACGGAACAAATCCAAGTATCGAAGTCGTGTTGATGACAACGGCTTCTTCTTTGGACTTCAAATGGTCGATTAATGCAGAAGTCAACCGAATCGGACCTAACAAGTTTGTGGCGACTGTCGAAACCAAAATATCCTCATCAATCACGCCCGCCGCGTCATCGGGTTGAATGATGCCTGCGTTGTTAATCAAGACATTCAAATCCGGGAATTCTTCGATTAACTGCTTGGCAGCCCCTTCTATACTGGCAGGGTCTTGTACATTCAATTCCATTGGGGACATGCCGGGATTCGCTTTGATTGTCTCCTCCAAACGCTCTTTACTTCGACCAGAGATAATAACTTTATTTCCAAGATGGTGGAGTGCTTCTGCTAACGCACGTCCAATTCCCGAACCACCACCTGTAATGAAAATCGTGTTTCCTGTAAGTTTCATAATTATACCTCCTCTTAATTTGAACATATGTTCAATTACCAAAATATGTTTTATATAGTGAATGTATCAGTGCGATAAATGGGGTTCAATGGTTAAAACAAGCTCGGTTGTTGATTTTTCAACAGAGGGCTTTGAAGTGATCATTTTTTTGGATGGGATAAAGGGGAGAAGGATCTGGCCAGGCGTATTCAAAAATCGAGACAAGCGATTATAGATGCTTTTATGAGGCTGATGTCAGAAAAGGAATTCGAGAGCATAACGATCAATCAAATTGCGGTAGAAGCAAATGTCAATCGAGGAACAGTGTATTTGCATTTCGATGACAAGTACGATCTGCGCGAGCAATGTATAGCAGCTCAAATTAACCAGTTACTTCGACATTGTATGTCTGGAGATCACCTAGTTCATCTCCCTTCCAAAACCGCATTACTTCACACTTTTGAATATTTGGAGCAACATGCTTCTTTCTACTCCATAATGCTGAAGAGTAAGGGAAGCACAGTATTTCGAAATCAAATGGAGACCATGTTCGGGGAAAGTCTGAGTGAATATCTGAATTCAATCAATCTCGATAAGGAAATGAACAGGGACATTACAGTACAATTTTTAACTTCAGCAACAGCGGGTATATTGGAATGGTGGATTATCCGTTCGATGCCATATCCCCCATCGGTCATGGTTGAACAATTTTGGAATTTGCTGAACCGAGGTGTCGAAGGACACGAACATCTTTCCCATGGAAGTCGCTAATTTGGCGGCTTCTTTTGTATTAATGAAGGCTTGCAGATTAATGAAGAGTTTTCTTAGGTTAGATAGGGGGAGGGGGGATAATTGAGAGTATAAAAAAACATCTTGAACCTCGTATGAATGTGCGCAGTTTAAGATGGGATCTTTGATTATAATAAATGCACGTCTAATCTTACTTATTCATTGACTGTTAGAGCTTGTCGTTGCGGATGCCAATGTCTTTATGCCAATAAGTGGATTATATAGTACGTGCATTGAACTAATGGGTACGTTAGTTCAATGAAAAAGAGGCAGTATAGGACTTTATTTTCGTGTCCTGGACTGCCTCTGACTCTTTTAACAAGGGTTGTAGAAAACTGAAGACAGCTGATTTAGCAATGAAAAAAACTGATTAGATCAACAACGCCAGTCTAAAACTTATATCTCTGTACACTTATTAATCCTTCAAGCCTCCTTATATGAACTACCACTTTATAGCGTCAATGTTTTAGTATTGAGTCTTTAACATAATCTTAAGTATATAGGTTAAAAGCACGCGCTGAGACGCTCACTGAAAAGCAAGCCTTTCGCCGGCTGTTTGAGAAAAAACGGTGCGAGACGAGCTTGAAATAGAGGTACCGAAAGCATCCAAGAAATTACCCTATGTCCCGACTGAAGAAGAGTTAAAACGATACTACGAAGTAGTCTGGAAGACAAAGAATTTTCAGGACATGATGATCGTGAAAACTCTGATGTATACTGGTGTCCGTGTCAGCGAATTAATCAACATTAAGTTGACGGACATCGACTTTCATTACTGCCAGATCCGGATCAATAAAGGAAAGGGCAGCAAGGATCGGATCGTTCCTTTTCCACAGACCTTTAAAGAGCTGCTGGCCATGCACGCAGATTCGATGAAAAAGAAGCAGGCGGTTTATATATTTGAATCCTCCTGGAAGAAAAAATACACGGATCGGGGGATTCGCAAGATTTTGACCAAATATTCCGAGGCAGCCGGACTCACTCAAAATCTATCACCACACAAGCTCCGCCACTTTCTACTGACCTGGTTAAAAAAGCAAGGAATCGACGACGCGTTTATTCAGCCATATTCCGGCCATGAAAGTCGAAAATCGCTTGAGGTATATTCAAAGTTAGCTATTACAGATGCACAATTTGAATATAATGAGGTCATAAATAAGTTTCCCATATAATTTCTGCTACTTTGCGGGTGGTGTCAGCTACGCTGGTACTACCCCTACATCGAAAATGATTGATAGCCCAACAATATGGGCGCGAAGAAATTGCAGTTAAAAATCAAAAGAACTTAGATAGGTTACATGACATATATAACACAATTAAACAAGGCAACATCATCTTTGGGCAACTAGGTCGTGTTAAGCGAAAACAAGGGTCAAATGGTTAATTATGACCGAAAAAGGCAGTTACAGCTTCTACATGAACAGAGAAAGGCCAAAACCTTGATGAAGGTTGATGAGGCTATTAAGCGGCTTTTAAAGGCTTTTAAAAGCATTAATTTTAATAGTGTAGCTAACGAGTCAGGAGTTAGTAAAGCAACGCTCTATAACAATCCAGAACTCAGAAAGAGAATTGAGTCTCTTCGGCTAAAGCAAGCACTGGTCCCAACACCTAAACAACTTAACCTTGAGATGAACGAAAATAATAAAGATGCTATCATTGCATCTTTAAAGCGTCGTATAAAAAAAATAGAAGATGAAAATAAACAACTACGTGAACAATTAAAAGTTGCCTACGCTGACGTATATAAAAATCTATGAGTTTCGAGTGTTAGCATTGCTCATCACGAGCCAGGGGACGGCTTCTTTAATGTTTCCGAAACTTTTTACTGCAATGCTTCGTCTAAAATGATAAAAAGCTCTAAGTTAAGGAGAATACGCGTGATCAAGTACAATTTTATTAGAAAAATTTCCAGTTTTGTAGTGGTAGGAATGTTAATGCTACCGATTGTTAATACATCTGAAGTATCCGCAGGATCCATAGAACAATACATAGACGTTAAACCAAGCTTTTGGGGCTATCAAACGATTCAATGGGGCTTAGAAAAACAAATCATCTCAGGCTATCCCGATCATACAATGAAACCTGACCGTCCCGTCAAAGAGTCTGAGTTTTTGGTAATGCTGCTTCGATACTATTCGAATACCAAGAATTCCGTCTTTGATAAACCAATCAAGCATTGGGCAGAGCCATTTTATAAAAAAGCAAAAGAGCTCAATTGGACAGTGAATGGAATCTCAGATGTAAAACCTACCCTCCGAGGGCAGGTAGCTCAATTGATTGCAGACTCACAGGGTTATCAATATGACATGAATAACTCCATCCAATACCTAATTAACGTTGGCTTAGCCAAAGGGAGAAATGGCTACACCATTGAAGGTTTTGAAAAAAGCGGCCAATTGACAAGGGTGGAAGCTCTTCAATTCATAAAAAATTTGGAAGATAAAGATCTAAAGCATGCGAAAAAACGCGGCAGTGAATTCTCCCCTACTCTCGTTAAGCCTAAGCAAGTACTTCGGGAAATAACAGTAAATGGAAAGCAGGGATTAATTGATCCCAATGGAAAGGTCGTTATTCAACCGAAATATAAATATATTGCCGAACCATTTGGAAATGAACCTATCAAAGTTATTTTAAGAGTAGATCCCGTTTCATCGGTAAGAGAGATTAGCTTTATTAATCGTCAGGGAACTTTTATTACCAAGCAAAAGTATAAAGAAGCTGGAGAATTCTCGGAAGGTCTGGCATTTGTGCAAATACCAAATTCAAAGACAAATCCTGAATCTACAGATTCATTTGGATATATCAACGAAACCGGAAGGTTGGTAATCCCTGCTAAATTCCATAATGCCTTTAAGTTTTCCAATGGCCGTGCAATAGTTGAATACTGGGAAGGAAAAACACTGAAACGTGCGGTAATAGATCGAAACGGCAAGGTAATCTCTGAACTTAAATTTGAATATGAAGGTGATTATCAGGATGGTCTGGTACTCGTAAGAAATTCAACACCCGATGGAACTCCTCTTTATGGTTATGTAGATATGCGTTCTGGAAAAATGATCACTCCCATTCAATACACTGCGGCACAGCCGTTTTCGGAAGGTCTTGCTGCCGTTAGTTTAGGACAAGGGACAGGATTTATTGATTCAACAGGGCGGATGGTCATTGAATCGAAGTTTCCCTTTGCCGGTAATTTCTCTGAAGGTCTTGCTGCTGTTTCTATAAAAACAGAGAATGGATCAAAAGTGGGTTATATCGACTATAAAGGAAACTGGGTTATAGAGCCAACGTATGACGAAGCTCAGCCTTTCTCTGAAGGGTTGGCGGCTGTTCGTGTAGGTGGCAAATGGGGATATATCGACCGGTCAAATCAATGGATTTTGAAACCCCAATATAAGTATGCGAATATGTTTATTGCTGGTCTAGCAGCAAATTCCATTGATGATACTGGAACTACGTGGGGGTACATAAACAAACAAGGGAAAGTTGTACGTAAAATTCAGTAACCTTTCTACAAAATTTGGATTAGAAATGAGCTATAAATTTTATCGGGTCCGAAAGCTTTATTACACAATGGCTGCCACGAGGGCAGCCTTCTTTATTAACTGGAAGATCTCTTCATTAATACATGACAAAATGACTCCCCCATTTCGTCAGTCAGCTCTCGCCATCAAAACCTTACGCCTATAATCGAAAAAAAGTAATTTGCAACTTTTTGCTTTCGATGAATTAATAACAAGCTCATGAACATAAGATTCGTTTCCAACCTTACTCAGTTAAAACTGTTGAATGTGTCCGGAAACCAGCTTCAGTCCATCCCATCGCATGGGAAATTAACGCAACTGAAAACCTTGTATCTTGATAAAAATCCATTGAAAGACATTTCCCCTTTGGCATCATCCGAGTCTAAAGCTACTTTCTCTGACCAACACTAAAGTGACGGACATCTCACCACTTCCTTCACTACCTTTACTGAAAGAAGTGGAACTGTTCGAAATCCCTGTTAATTGGAAAACGAATTTGGTAGCGACTCAGGTTCGTCAGCAGTTGGAGCAAAAAGGGGGCGAAGTCCGGTTTTGATTGGGTGAGATGAGTTACTCGTACTGGTACGGGGGCATTTTATAATCCTAATAGAAGTGCACATATTGTCCATGTATAATATGTGCACTTCCTTATTTAATTAGCTTTTATCATTTTAGGTCTTGATAAATATCGTTTTTTACATTACCAACAATTGAGCTAACAGGGTACACCTTCATTATTTTTTCATCAACAGGTTGGAGGAGCGACTGCAGAAGGTCCAGATTCGTAACACTACGATCTAACCATAACGCCTCTTGCTTGCGTGGGATAATAGCCGGCATTCTATCATGTACGTTAGTCACAAGTGAATTAGGCTTGGTTGTGATGATAGTGCAACTGTGTACTACTCGACCATCTGTAGTTTTCCAAGTGTCATATAACCCTGCGAAAGAGAATATGGATTCATCTTTCATCATAAATCGCATGGGAGTCTTGCCTTTCTCAGTATTTTTCCATTCGTAGAATGAGTCAGCAATTAGTAGACATCTCTTCTTAGGTAATAGGTGACGGAAGCTTGGTTTTTCAACTAGGGTTTCTGCACGGGCATTCAGCAATTTATAGCCCATCCTATCATCAGTAGAGAAAGAAGGAACTAACCCCCATTTTAACAATCCAATGCGATTGGTTCCTTTGTCATTGATGACCGCTGGAATCATTGTTCCAGGACTAATGTTATATCTCGCTTGAATGGGAAAGAGACATCCTCTAATTCGTACCGATTCATTAACACTTCTGGATCTGAGACCACGAGCGTAAATCTTCCACACATGAAAATCACCTCATTAATGATTTAGGGTCGTAGTGTTCTATTCTGTACCTCGAATGACTAGTTCCGTTAAACAACTCTTCACAATAATTCGGAAGAATTATTTCGGAAAAGCCTTAAATTGTTCTGAGATCCAAATCTGCATTTTTTCAGCAATAAATTGTTCAGCAGAAATCAATTGATCTATTAACTGCTCCTTTGTCATGTGTCTGTAACGTTTACGGACATCATTTAGATTTCGTTCTAATTTAATTTGATGAAAATGCTTTATATTAGAAGTCTCTTTTTTCACTTTCCGACGATTTTGTTTTGCTAATTTCTTTTTATATGAAGTACTATGCTGAACATAGTATGTATGAAGTTCTGGGTTCGTTCGGATCGTATTTTGATGTATTCCCTTTGTATTTGGCAAGTAAAAAGTGCAGAGTTCGGCAGCCATTTTGTGCATAGCCTTGCCAGGCTAAATTTTTATTATTAACGGTGGGAAAGAGCATGCCGAAGGCGATAACTCTCTCCTGTGAAAGCTACGATGTGAGCATGATGCACAAGACGGTCAATCAAGGCAGCGGTTAAACGGTTATCTCCGAAAACCGTATTCCATTGGCTGAATTCCAAATTCGAGGTAACAATGACACTGATTCGCTCATAACATTCTGAGATTAGATGGAAAAGTAGGTCAGCACCATCCTTGTGAAACGGAACAAATCCTAACTCATCTAAGATTAGTAAATCAGCATCCATTAATTCCTTCTGAAATCTCGGTAGATTGCCAGCATGAAACTTGGTTTGCAAAATGGAAACCAACTCTGCAACCCGATAAAACCTCACATTTTTCCCCTGTTTACACGCCTCTACACCAATTGCCGTGGCCAGATGCGTCTTTCCTGTGCCTACGGCACCCAGCAAAATAACATTTTCCTTTCGTTCTACAAACGAGCCTCTCTTCAATTCCTCAATCGTTACACTCTCAGGTAGCGAAACCGACTCGAAAGAGTACCCTTCAAAAGTCTTTATTTGCGTAAATCTTGCTTTCTGTAACAATCGTCGGATTTTTCCCTGCTCACGGGAACTTCGTTCCGCTGATAGAACCGCATGAAGAAACTGAGTTGGGTGTTCAAACGGTACTTGATCATAGATATTCATGACATGTGCTAATCTCATCTGCTTGCATAGTTGACGTAATTCTTCTCTCATTTTCGTACCTCCGTCCGTTGAAGTTGATCATATCTCGAAAGATCTGGCTGATACCCAACGAAAACAGACGGTGTTCGATTGTCTTTCATAGGTGTTGGGATTATCTCTGGATGACGTAAACGGTACAGAACATGCTCCAATCGACTCACATCATCCTGCTTTTCTTGCGTAAGGCATCTTTCGATCTCCTCAATTTGGTATGTTCTTAGCATTCGAATGATCCAGCCGATTCTTGCTTTGCGACTTTTTCCTTCCACAGATTGAAGAAAAGCTTTTGTTTGGCTGGGAAGCAAAGCAAGGACAGAACTGTAATCGAGAGCCTTCGGCCTATTATAAAGTGGCTCCAACAGCGTTTGCAGATCAATTGGGATCGGCTCGTCTATATATCCCCTTGGTAGTGAAATGAGGACTTCATAGCTGTCATTTAGTACGTCTACTTTGTTCCACCAATACTTCAGCCATACTCGTTCGTGAGAACGGATAGATGGAACCTTTAACGTTTTTTGATCAACGAGAACTTCACCGTATCCATTGGCTTTTACGGATTCTAAACGGAAAGCCTCGTAAGGTACGAGAGGAAGTTCCAAAAGCTTGATTTTCTCTCGCTCCCAAAGCTCTTGCTGTAAGACTCCCTTCGCATAATGGAGTCTTTTCAAATCCTCAAAGGCTTGCTGATTGATAACATACTGTAGTTGTTCCAAATCATTGGCTACAGGTAATGGAACACACCAATTTCTTCGTGCATAACCAACTTTATTCTCAACATGTCCTTTTTCGTTTCCCTGAGCTGGATTACAAAATACAGGCTGGAAGCGATAGTGAAGAGCAAATCGTTGAAATTCGTCTGTAAGCTTTCTCTTTCCATCGGTTCCTACAGATACAACTGCCGCTGAAAGATTGTCAAACCAGATTCGATTAGGCACTCCGCCGCTCATCTCAAATAACCGCCGTAACCCTTCCAAGAAACACTCGGTGTTCTCCTTCGGAGTAACAAAAACAAATGCCGCGTTGCTGTAAGGGTAGGAGAGGATCAACATTTTCCGCTCTACCAGTTCACCGCCAATAATTGCTTGAAATGTTCCAAAGTCCGCCTGAGCTTCTCCACCTGGATGTTTTAAACGAATATAAGGTTCCGATTTTTCGATTTGCAGTTCTAACTTCCGCTTGGCAACATAGTACCGTACGGTACGATCTGATCCTGCAAAGCCAAATTCGGAAACAAGGCGATCATAGATACGTTTTGCCGTGTGCCTCTGCTTTTTGGGGCGGGTTTGATCTTCCATAAGCCAAGTATCCACTTGCTCACGATAAGCTTCCATAATAGGGAATTTTCCTCGAAGAGGACACTCTTCTTTGTTCCAGTCCGAACAATCTGCATATTTCTTTGCTGTTCTCCAGTTAACACCAGTTTGTTCTGCTATCTGGGAGATCGATTGATCTTTTACGTCCCGCAAGTATTTGATATAGTATTGTTGAGCCATTGCCAGCATTCCTTTCATCCCTCTCCTATCTGTTCCGCAAATAGAAGAGTAGGGGGTTGTTTAGTTAGCTGGCAAGGCTTTTTTCATGTTCGGAAATGGTCTGCACTTTTCGGTTGCCAAAGTGTGTACTTTTATTTTGCCAAACACATTCCCTTACCATCTGGATCTATCTCTTTAGATTTTTTTACAATAAGTGAATAAGTGATTTCCTTGTCCTCACGAACTAACTCGTTTATTGCTTTTACTCCAAGCTCTAATGAACGACTAGATCGTTTTTGACGCGCAGCCTGTAACCATTGGGGGTCATTTTTATTATTTGTGAATGCTAATCTAATTATTGACCACTTTGCAGTATAACGCTCAAAAAAAAATTGACCACCTGAGCACCTCTTTCCTATATCTTGAAGTTGCTGAGACTAACAAGATATAGGAGGAAAGGAAATGCTTCAGATGGCTAATTATGAGTTTATCAGGAAACAGCACTTCGTGCTAGGCAAACCGATTCGTCAAATTTCCAGAGAGACAGGATATTCTCGGCAAGTCATACGTAAAGCCTTAACAACAACAGAAATTCCTGTATACAAGCTTTCTAAACCGAAGCCGAAACCAGTCATTGAATCCGTTAAACCAATCATCTTGGAATGGCTGCGTCAAGATGAACATGCTCCTCCAAAGCAGCGACATACTGCCAAACGCATCTATCAAAGACTCGTAGAAGAATATGGCTTCATAGGCGGCGAATCAACCGTTCGTGGCTATGTTAGACAATTACGAGTTTCTCCGCCAAAAGCGTACGTTCCTCTTGAATTCCCGCCAGGGAAGTTTGCTCAATTCGACTGGGGAGAGGTGGATATCCTACTGTTTGGAAAGCAAGTTACCGTCCAGGTATTCTGTTTGCGCTGCACGTATAGCCGGAAAATATTTATCCAAACATTCTTTCATCAAAAGCAGGAAGCACTTTTACAAGGTCATGTAAATGCTTTCGAGTTTCTTGGAGCCGTACCTCAAACCATTGTCTACGACAATTTAAAGACAGCTGTGAAAAAAATTCTGGAGGGGAAAAATCGAGAAGAACAGGAACGGTTTACCCAATTACGAGCACACTATTTGTTCGAAAGTTACTTTTGCGAGCCCGCAAAAGGGAATCAAAAAGGACAGGTCGAGAACCTTGAGGTTCCGCGATCAACCATTACAGTGGCGGATGCTTTTATTGAAGATAAGGAGCGTATGTTGCCACTTCCGCCTCAGCCTTTAGATTGCTGTCGAATGGTAACCGTCAAGAGCAATTCGCTCTCCTTGATTACCTTTGAGCAAAACGCGTACTCTGTACCTGTTTCATATGCATCAAAGGAGTTAGTATGCCGAGTTTACGCTGATGATCTTGCGATCTATCATAATGGAGAGCTAATCGCTACCCATAAACGCTGTTTTGAAAAAGGAAAAGAGATTTTCGATTATGACCATTACCTCGATC
The DNA here is from genome assembly GCF_055685845.1 of Brevibacillus schisleri. Classification (NCBI taxonomy): domain Bacteria; kingdom Bacillati; phylum Bacillota; class Bacilli; order Caryophanales; family Paenibacillaceae; genus Brevibacillus; species Brevibacillus schisleri. The sequence continues at coordinate 3,830,001 of NZ_JBVNDM010000001.1, read as the reverse complement.
TCATGTTGATCCGTCCTGGATCTGTTCTTTACGCTCGGCCCTTGCAGAAGGCCAAATTGCCTGATGTTTATCACCAGTTTCTAGATCGGTGCAAACATCGGTCTGGAGGAATGAAAGACTTTATTCGTATTCTCTTATTGCATCGGGAGTTCGAGCCCACCTTAGTGGAGAATACATTGCGCGAATCAGCCCAAAAAGGGATTTTCCAGTACGATGCCGTAAGGCAACTTCTTCTCCAACGAACAATACCAGAGCATCGGGTTCCGTCTCTTGCTTTTGAGACTGACAGCCATGTCCCTGTTATCCGAGTAAAGTCCCCTAATCTTACTCAGTACAATGACTTGTTGCGAAAAAGGAGTGTGGTTCATTGAGTACATCATTTTTACTTGAAGCCTATGCAAAACGTCTACGGTTGCCCGCAATCAAGAAATCCTATAAGGAAATGGCTCATGATGCCATGGAGCGTCAAATCCCTTATGAAGATTTTCTCTTGGCTCTTTTGGAGCAAGAGGTTTTGCAACGAGATGCGAATCAAATTGCATCCCGCACCAAACAAGCAAAGTTCCCTACAATTAAAACCATAGACCAATATGATTTTTCAGTCATGCCAGCTCTAAATAAACCGAAGGTTCTCCAGCTTTCTCGTTGCGAGTACATCGAGAAGGCTGAGAATGTAATCTTTATCGGAAATTCAGGCACCGGGAAAACACATTTATCGATTTCCCTTGGGATGGAGGCTTGCCGTCACGGTTACACTGTTCAATTCTGGACAGCAGCCAAACTGTGTAATGAGCTGATGGAGGCGCAATCAGAGAGGCGCTTGCTTCAATTGGAGAAACAATGGTTAAAAGTCGATCTAGCCATTCTTGATGAGGTAGGCTTTGTTCCTTTAAGTAAAACAGGTGCTGAGCTACTATTTCAATTTTGTGCTGCTCGTTATGAAAAAGGAAGCATGATCCTTACTAGCAATTTGGACTTCGCTAACTGGACTCAAGTGTTCAAAGATGAACAAATGACGGCCGCTTTAGTGGATCGACTTACGCACCGAGCTCACATTTTTGCAATGAACGGTGATAGTTACCGATTTAAGCAAAGTCTGAAGCAATCGTGATCATGAAAAAGTTACCCACCCGTCGGGTGGAATAATTTTTGCCATGGTGGTCAATTTTTTGATGAGCACGGTGGTCAACATTTTGATTGACATTCACAATTATTCTTGGATTCGGAATGTAGGCTCATACAGTTCATCCTTTTTATATTTCTCAATTAACTCGATTTCGAGTAATTCCTTATCAGCTGCTCTTATCGCGGCCTTCATTTTGTGGGCTTCAAGAGGTTGGTGTTGCTCCTCCCACAATTTCAAACTCTGTTCCGCCCAATTTCTATATACAATTAGCTCATGTTTTTTTTCAGGTGTAGGAACTTTCCCTCCACAACCAACGTAAGCCATCTTTACGGGGCAAACCGCATCAACAGAGCATAAACCTCCCACAGTCTGGGTGTAAACACCAACATTCTTTTTAGCTTTCTCCAGAGCCTGAAGCAATTCATTGGGTTCACGTAAAACTGTAGAGTTTATTTCAATATACGTAGCCATAATTTGATGTAACTCATGGGTCTTTAATGCGACTTGGCTGTCGGTTGCCTCAGCGTAATATTCTGTTGTATTAAAATCTTTTTGATGCAAAATAGAAGCAATCAAATCGATTGGCATTTTTTGAGCATATTGTAAGTGGTTTGCAAACGCGTGACGCAGCAAATGAGGTTTAATGATAATCGGATTGTTTTCCTGGTCTTCAAAATCATTCCGTGTAATAAAAATCGCATACAAGCTGTAAGATCTTGTCTATTAAGACCAGTATGGCTGTATTGAAACAAGTAGGGTGATTCTTTGTCGATAAGTTGACCTCGTAAACCCCCATACTTTACATTAGGAATCTTACCGTCGATATAATGATTGATGAGCAAATTTCGAACTTCTCGAATAACTTTCACAGATTCATCTGACAAATAAAAATTCTCAGGTTCTGTACGTCCCTTAGGTATTGCTCTAAATAAATACCTTGTTATTTGTTTGTCACCGTCCGTTATGTTTTTAACTATAAAGCAATCTTTCGTATTACGAATTTGTAGTACTTCATTAATTCTTGCTCCAGTCGTCGTAATAATATCAAGAGCCGCTAATCCAAAGGTAGCAGCAGAAAATAATGGCTCGGGTTGAAAAATGGTACCTTCTGATTTCCTCTGAGTCCATGTAATAAAACTCCCTTGTGTCATAACACCGACGGGGTCAACTGCAAAAGGCTTTGGATAAGAATTAGGAGCTAGAGCATCACCATATCCCCACTTGAGTAGAAATTCTTTTTTTCTCTCTTTACTTTCATCATTAGTGCTTGTTCCCCAACCTCCTAACACACCTTCTTTGAGTAAATCTTCAAACCATAACCCTTCTAGTTCAGATTGACCACAAAGTGCTTCTTTAGTATTTTCAGCCTTTACAAATTTCAAAAAGTACTCTTTATTTTCATCAGAATATGTCCTAGCTTTACGCTTTGCCTCTCTCACTTTCTCTTTTGAATATTTATCTTGATGAGAAAGTACGAAAGATCGTTGATCCCAAAGACGAAAGAAAAATGTTACTGCATTTTTGATTGTCACATCATTGACATCTTTATCGTCGTAATTAAACTCTAGAGGAAGTGGTATGTTTTTACATTCAACTTCCTCTATAACCTTTAAAAATTGGACACGGAGACGCTTCAATTGATTCCATCTTAAATGTGCTTCTGCTCGAAGGCGAGGATAAAGCGGAACAATGGCATCCGTCTCGTTTTTTCGAGTTTGTTTTGCCTGTTCATTTGCAGATCTCCATAGATGAATTTCTTTTGGATGATACGAGAAGGGAGGAAACACATATTGCTTTAATTTAGAGACTGTAATCTCATCATATTTTGTTCGAAGCCATTCATGGACAAGCCGATTACATGAGTTATAGAAGTTTAAAAATTTTTATTTTTTAGCGCTACTATGTGTCTCCAAAATCTGATTAGTAAGATATTTATAAATATGTTCATCAGGTATTAATTGATCGATTGAAGTCAGGCCATAAGTCGAAAAAAGGTCTTTCAAACTCGGATTTATCTCTTGCATGGATCTAAGAACGGTTACCAAGTCATATTGATTTAATGTTCTGGCGAGTCTGTAAAATATTCTGTGTAAACTCTCAACCTCTAAACTACAATTAGTCTTAGAAAGGTTGGGAGATTTTTTATGATGTCAAAAGAGCAGATCAAACAGTGGATCAAAGAGAAGGATATGAAGTCTGTGGACGACGTACAGTCGGCTTTGAAAGATTTGTTTGCTGAAACGATCCAAGAAATGCTCGAAGCAGAAATGGAGTCCTCTCTTGGATATGCGAAGCATGACATGAAAAGAAAGCGGACAACGAATAGTCGTAATGGATACAGTAAAAAAACAGTCCGTTCCGAGTATGGTGAAGTTGACATTCAAGTCCCTCGTGATCGTGAGGGAGAATTTGAGCCTGCCATCGTAAAGAAGCACCAGTCCAATGTAACAGGGATCGAAGATCAAATCCTCGCGATGTATGCGAAAGGCGTGTCCACACGTGATATCCAAGACCATCTGCAGCAGCTCTACGGCATCGAAGTCTCACCAACACTCATTTCAAATGTCACGAACAAAATTGTTCCCCTGATTAAAGAGTGGCAAAATCGCCCTTTGCAATCGATATATGCCGTTGTTTTCTTAGACGCTATCCACTTTAAAGTAAAACAGGACGGGGCTATCGTCAACAAAGCTGCCTATATGGTCATTGGAATTGACCTTGACGGTCATAAAGATGTCCTTGGAATCTGGATTGGCGAAAATGAATCAGCCAAATTCTGGTTACATGTACTCAATGAGCTGAAAAACCGTGGAGTCCAGGATGTTCTCATTATGAGCGTTGATAACCTCCGAGGCTTTACGGAGGCCATTTCAGCATGTTATCCAAAGACAGAGATTCAGAAGTGTGTCATTCATCAAATCCGTAACTCCATTAAATATGTTTCCTATAAGGATTTAAAGAAAGTTACGGCTGAGTTAAAGCCTATTTACAAGGCTCCAACGGAGCAAGCTGCACGCGAAGAACTCGATCAGTTTGAGCAAGCTTGGGGAAGTAAATACCCCTTGATGGTACGCTCTTGGCGCACCAACTGGGATGAGATTGCGACCTTTTTTAAATATTCTCCAGAGATTCGAAAGCTGATCTACACCACCAACGTTATTGAAAGCTACCATCGACAACTTCGTAAAGTAACGAAGGGAAAAGCCGTCTTTCCCACAGACGATGCTCTTCTCAAAATGTTATATCTCGTAACCATGGATGTCCTACGTAAATGGACGGGACGAGTCCACAATTGGGGACAGATTCTCATGCAGCTATCTGTTTTCTTTGAGGATCGCGTACGACCACACATCCGTTAAGCAATAAAAGAAAGGCTCCATCCCCGAAGAGATTGTCTTTTTTTACACCAACGCGTCAAGGGTTCGCTTCGCCTTACGCCCTTGACTCTGTTGGCTCCGAAAAAGATATCCCAATTAGGGGGATGAAACCTTTTCATATATCGGTTGATTGAGTTTACACAAAATTCTTGACAGACCCGTTCTGGCTAATACAATTAAGGCTAAGTGATTTGTCCACGGTAATTCTAAACAATTTCTAATAAAATATCCCAAAGATTTTTCGTGAACGCTCTCCCAAGCAAGGTTGCCTTTTCCATCCCTGATATCTAGAACTTCTTCTGCGATTTTTCCTTTTAGCGCCTTATACCATTTAGAATCCACTTCACTTGCTGTTGACAATGTTTAATCCTCCAATCCTGCAAAAAAGTCGAGTATTTCTTCATCCTCGATAATTACCTTCTGAGGTATTAATTGATTATTTCTGGAACGGACCGTTTTCTTTTTTCTCTCAATCTTGTATTTTTCCTCAGCAACTTTCATCTTCTGATGAACCTGCTCGATCAATTTTATTTGTTCCTTTTCGTTAAAGAAATGCTCATAGACTTCTAGCGTTTCTTTGCTTTTCCACTTCATATATCTAACAAATTCCTTTAAACGTATTGATCTTTCAACCTCCGTTAGAGATGTCTCATAAATAACACGCAATACATTAGTAACATACCAATGTCTTGCCTTGTGAGGATTCACATTTAAACCGGCTTCTTTAATTGTCTTTTTCCAATGGGGATACCATGCATGATAGGTGTACGCAGTTCCTCTTTCGGTCAAGAATAAAGAGGCGTCATTTGGTAATTCCTCAAACGAATACCCATTTAAGTCACATTTCTTTCGTTCGTTGTTTATATATCTCATCAGTAGGGTGTATGTATCATCACTGAATAGTAAGTATTTAACTCGTCGGCCGTGACTCCCTTTACTGAAGGTTGAAGCCTCCCTAATTGACCTCCTAGCACGATAGTCCCCAATCGTTATTTGAATTACCTCTGTTGCTCTTGCACCCGTTTCGAATAGTAACCTAGTTATTACTTCATCACGTAATCTCCAGCCTGTATCTTTGCCGCCTTTATATAATTGTAAAGGTAGGGAAGGGTCATCTATGATTATAGGGTGCCATTCTTCATTGATAATCTTAAAGAATGAATCGGTTTGGCGGCGATACTCATGGGGTAAAGGTCTTTCTGTACCGGCAACCGAGGGCATCCTAGGGAGTTCCTTTCTTTCACCCATCAGGCTTATTTTAACCTCATTAGAAAGTGCCATAGAATCAATTAAGGGGTTAGGGTAGGAGTAGAATCTTCGGTGAATCATAGCTTTGTAAAACGCTTTTACTGCCGCCAAAAATCGATTAATGGTATTTGGACTCTTTCGTGTTAGATGCACAAATTCAAACGATTCATATGGACGAACCTTACAGTACATTTCCTCCACGAGATAATCTTTTAGTGCTACTCTTATACAATCTGGTCCCATATCCCAACAAACACGCTTGCCCTTATAATTACTAAATTGATTAAGCCAATCAAAAAATGGAATTAATATGTCAAGATAATTTCGAGCAGAGGATTCAGCAATTCGGTCCTTTTCATGGTCATAAAAATTTGTGAGGGGGGCAAAAAGGTTTCCTCTAATATCAAAAACTATGAGGGAGTACTTACTGTTGATCCCTTTGGGGCAAATCTTATAGAAATAACCGTCCTTCATTGTTGATTGGACTCCCCTTTATCATATAATATGGTACATTCTATCAAATCATTGAAATTAAAAGAATTAAACTGTATTCAATAGAAATTAACCTTACGTATTATATGAGTGGCAGCAGCGCGAGTCAGGTAAACAACCGATGCGAATCATGATGAAAAACGGAGAGCCTTTTTCGTTCGCAGGCTTGTTTGATATATGGATGAATTCAGCAGGCGAGAAGTTGCATACCTGTACGATCATCACAACACGCCCAAACGAAGTGGTCAAGGACATCCACAATCGCATGCCTGTGATATTGCGGCAACAGGACGAATCGACGTGGCTTGATCGCGAAAAGTTCGATGCCGACTTGCTCCAATCACTGCTTGTACCATATGATTCAAACCTGATGCGTGCTTACCCTGTTTCTACAATGGTAGGAAGCCCACGGAATGATGTACCTGAATGTATCCATGAAATAGCTAACCCGTCCCTGTTTTGAGGAGACGGGTTTTTGCTGTGAAATGTCTATTCGTATCCGGAATTTATGGGTACACGAAACAAATACTAAACGAAGACAAAAGCCCTTCAAAATTGAAGGGACAATTCAGCATTATATCGGGCATTTCTACATGCAAAGCCCACCCACAAACGCACCCACAAATCACCCACAAAATCATGAAATGATTTGATTTCATTTGAAATAACAGCAGATGAAAGTGTTGATTTTATGCGGTTTTCATGGAGTTTTGAAACCGATTGAAAACGAAAAACATGTTCCGCACACGCGTTCACGATTGGGAGCGCGAGCAATACATGACTGCTTACTAATAAGCGAAACCCCTTGTGCCTGTAGGTGCGAGGGGTTTTAAAAATTTGTGGGTGTGGTTATAAAAATCGTTTCACCCACAAACTACTCACAAATCTACTGCATATGGTCTTCAAATTTTATCATGTTGTCGTGTAAGTACTTGGTGATCCATAAAAACAAAAAAGCTCCCTCATCGGAAGCTGATAGGGATCCATACACCACATGATTTGATAAATAGGGTGAGCGAATGGTGGGAATTCCCGTTCCTTTACAATCTAGTGCCTTATCTCACATCGTTATCTTGTGCAATTGGATAGGTTCCACTATTTTCAGACGAATTGGTTAGAGATTGAAAACCATTGAGGATACTCTTCATCTGTTTTATGTCCTCGCTTAGTTCATTTGGGGAGTTTACATGTTTTTTAATATTTGAAGCAAGACCCTCCATTTGATCAGCAAGCCTGTGAACCAATCCAACATCGAATTGAGTCATTCGAATTCACTCCTTCAACTGTTTTTAAATTCCTTGCTTACAATGCCAGTGTGAGAAAGAAAATCCTCGAATCTCGAGGATTACAGTCTACCGATATGTTTGCTTACTTCAAAGCCGCTTAGACTTATCTTGGTCCCAAATTGATTCGCTTCATAATTCTCAGGTAGGCTAGCCTTCGTAACGCTCTTTTCTAGCGTAGTTTTTCCAAACAAGTAAAAATGAATTCCTTTTTAGGTTTGTACCCGAGGGAAGCGAATAGCATGGAGACTCAAGCGCCAGCAATGCAATGGGGGGTAAAGCGACCGAAGAAGTTTACAGGCTGAGACTTAATCCGATATCCGATCGAACCAACGGATTCAGTACTTTTTGTATGGCGGCATACGTCCCAAAATTTAATCTTTTTTCCATTCTTTCTCTGCACGAATAAACCTCCTATTTGCCGTTTGGCGAAAGCTTCTTGCATGAAAACTCCAGTCAATTTTGACAAATAAAGTGAGTGAGTGGTAGATTCTATTTATACGAATTCTTGAATTTGGGTGGGCTTATGAGAAAAAAATTACAAATATACATATCGTCTACTTACTACGATCTTATTGAGGAAAGACATACCGCTGTTGAAGCCGTACTTCAAGCCGGTCATATCCCTGCTGGAGTCGAGCAATTTTTCAAGGAAAGTCCAATGAAAATGAGGAAGAGATGGATCGACGAGTCCGATGTATATATCCTGATTCTCGGAGGATTCTATGGTTTAACACTTCCTGATGAATCCAAGAGCTATACGCAATGGGAATATGAGTATGCCGGAGAAGCGGGCAAACCTAGATTTGCTTTTGTTGTCACAGATGAAGCATTAAGACAAAAGCCTTACGACTTCGCAGCAATTGAATATTATCAGAAATTTCAAGAGTTTAAGCAATCGGTCATGGAACAAATTCCTATCTATTATGTTGAAGATGTACGGCACATTAAAATGGTACTTCGTGATCAATTGCCAGAGTATGCAGCAAGAGACGATTTGTATGGCTGGTTTTCCGGCAAGGATGTCCCGGACGTTCAAAAGCTGTTGGAAGAGAATGCAAGATTAAAAGCGGAGTTGGAGAAAAAGAAATGAAAGAGGGGCTGGCACAACTAGTCCCTTTCTTCCGACTTCCATTAATTTTTCTCATGTAATGACAAAGAACAAACCGTGAATGCTCCCCGCCAGCGTAGACTTCTGCCTGGCGAACTTAAACTTCCCTAACTCCGCAGGATTCCCTCAGAAAACTTAAACCCAACAAATGGACATCTTTTAGCACATTATAAAAGCAGGTATCATTCTGAAAAAAGGTGATTGCTGTGACTGGAATGGCTATTAAAAAAATATGTAAAAACTTCTCTATTTTTACTGTTGTACTGGTTGTTATATTGGGCTTTATTTCGCTTTACCGTGTTGGATACATAGACTACAATGATAGCTTCATTGTATGGCTAACCTCATCACTTGCTTATCTATGTGTATTAGTTTTATTCGAATTAAAAAATAAAACAGGCAAGAATACCTCTGGTGATTAGTGGGGAACTTGCAATCGAAAAGACTTACCAACTAAAATGGCAGCTACAATAGGAGCTGTCCATTCCGTAGGCACTCCACGTTTCTCCAATCATTTAGAAATACGAAATGAAGACAAGAGCCCTCCAAAGTTGAAGGGCTCTAAGTAGCATATATCGGCCATTTTGACATGTATAGCCCACTCAGAATTCACAAATGTTGATTTTATGCGGTTTTCATGGAGTTTTGAAACCGTTTGGTGGGCAACTTTTCAGGAGTTTAACATTTTTGCTCGCTATTTTCAGAATACATACTTTCCATGTTGTTTTCAAACTTGTCCATGATATCTATCTCAATTTTTTTTCAGAAGTGAGCATCACATCAGCGCTTCATTTTCTCGCGCTCTTCTTCTTCCGGACGTACCAGCCGCGTTTATGAAAGGAGATGGACCTGTATTTCTGAGCCAGTCTGATGGTTCGTTTGCGAGTAAGTGATGCTGGTTTTGAAGATAAGCTTTTGTTAAGGGAACTTCTTACAACCAGATGACCGGGGTAGTGAGCTTTCACGAAGTTACCATAAGTTTCGAACTCGGAGAAGCCGGCATAACTCTGCTTGTTGGTCTTCTTGATAATCGCCCAGTACCATCTAGTCTTGTGCCTAGCTTCAATTTTAGACTTCAGTCGGGAGAGCTTCGATTTGTCGAACAGCATATAGTGGGCAACGAAAGAGCGCGAAGCGGTTGGTTTGGCCCCCATTAATTTCCTATAGGTACGAAAATACTCGGGACGACTCCAGTTACGGCAGTAAAAAACGGTTTTCCCATTGACGAGAAAGACATGAGGTCGGATGAGAATGGTGTCGGCGTCAATCACAAGATAATACCTTTGCTTGGTCAAGTTTCCTCCCGCCAGCTTCAACAATTGTTGGAGCAGCCAGCCTGAGCGATTGGTGCGTTTGGTCTGGTAGTGAATGTCTTTTTTTGTAATCGGAAGGACGCGTCTTTCATTGATGAAGGTGCAGTTTTTACGTCGGCAGAGGGCTTGAATTCGTTTGCTTGGTGGCGATACAACCATGATCTTACCGAGAGGATGCTTCACTTGCTTACGGATGCTGTCAATGACATAGGGAAGAGTTCCGAGGTCTTTCTCAATGGCGGGGATCAGGACATCAAGTTTAATAGAGCTGTTGAAGGTGCTTTTCGCTGAACGTGTCAACTTCTCAACTCCTTTTCACTAGGCAGTTTCAAGAATAGGTGCCTGAGTAGGTTGGCCAAAGGCTCCGACTTTCCAGATAGGATATGATTTTCTCCCTTAGGGTGAATAAGACAGATATGGAAATCCTACAAATTGTGTATTTGTCTGCCTTCTTGAGTCATTGAGAAACTCTCCTCACTCCCTTTTGTCTTGTCGAAATCGTTGACCTTCAACAATGGCAGCTTGATCCGACTCCGATCATACTGACTGGGTAAATGCGCTACTTTGAAGGTAGACAGTATAGATGGAGCTGGCAGAAAAACAGGAGGGCTGTGATGGCCGCGACGAAATTAGACGAATCGGCAAAAGGCGTTTGGAGGAGGGTAGATTGAAAGCCGATAGGAATGGTCTTTGACCATGAAAGGCCTACACAAATTCATATCGAGGATGGATTCATTCACATTTTAACATTCGTTGTACAAAGTAAAATAGCCGTTCGATTTGAACGGCACTTCAGGTGAGTAGTTACGGTTTAGGTAGTGTATCTATAGTTGCTGTACCACAGTTTACTAGGACTGCCGGATGATTTCACCATTGCGGTTAATAATAGATCGTTTTCAACAGATCTTGCTTCGGCGTAAGTGTTATCCTCAAGGTTGTATTGAATCACCTCGATAGTATGTAACAAAACGGTAATTATGTTAAAAATCCATCAATCGTTTCTTACAGTGAACATAACCCAATCCACCCCAATAAAAGTTGGTTTTATGCAAATTCCGTCAAAATGCCAAATATCCTGTGCTCCGAGGCGTGGACCAGTTACGGACCATTTTCGACCAAGCTTACGTGATGTAAGCAATGCTTCTACGACCGCGTGAGCAAGGTCTGTCTGATTTAAGGGTGAAATAAAAATGAGTGAATACTTGTACTCCCCTTCCGTATATGGTTCACAAGCTAAGAGAGTAAGTTTGGTTCCGAGAGACATTTCAAGCTCTGAGAATACCTTCATTGCTTTTTGTTTAGAAGAAGCCTTTGAATAAAAAAGATTTGATAGGCATTCCATGGCGCGTAGCATTAGCACTACAAGCAGACGGATGGTATCTCAGGATGGACAACATCTGGAACAAACTGAATCGAATGCCCGAGAGCGTTGAGGATCGACCAACAAAAGCGCACGAATACTTTTTCCTGCTATCAAAGAGCCAGATATATTTTTACGACGCTGAAGCAGTCTAGGAACCGGCTGTAGGGACAAATTTTGTTCCACCTGCAGGTTCTCAGGGGGCTTTTGGACCAGAGCAGTCCCGGAGAAGAAAGGGGAATGCAAAAACATTCCGTGGCGGCGGAGCATATACCCAAGGTCGTAGTTTTAACAATTCTAATCAAGTGGAACGTGAGAGCACCGGGAATGTTCCAAATGAATCAGAATTAAGGAATCGCCGCAGTGTTTGGACAGTCGCTACCGAGCAAACTCCTGAAGCTCACTTTGCCACATATCCGAAAAAGTTGATTGAACCGTGCGTGCAGGCAGGTACCAGTTCGCGAGCTTGTGAAGAATGTGGCGCACCTTGGAAGAGGGTTCTCAAGAAATCATCTATGTTTCAGGGAGGTTCTGGAAAGGCTGGGCGTTCGGCAGATGACCTGAATAATAGCGGAAAATGGCAGAACGATCAATTGAAGGGCAATAAGAATTTGAAACGTGGACCTGTGGTTAGCACTCAAACGGTAGGATGGGAGCCAACATGTAGATGTGATAACACAAATGGCAGCGGACACTGCGTAGTCTTTGATCCTTTCATGGGATCCGGCACAACTGCCGTTGTGGCAAAAATGATCGGGAGAAATTACGTCGGGATAGAGTTCAATCCTGAATATATCCAGCTCGCTGAGAGCAGAATCCGTCGTGAAACAGCTCAAATGAACATATTCGAGTTTGGTACTTAACACTTTGTGTAATAAAAAAAGTCCCAGTATCAAACTGGAACTTTTACGAAACATGCTTAAAGTTTTCTGAAATCATCAGTGAGAATGCCCGCATACCCCCAGTTTTCATCGTCAACCTCTTCAATAACGATGTGAGTATGTTCAGGCTTTTTGCCAAGAACATTAACAAGAGTTTCAGTGAACTCTTTCACAATCTGAGCTTTTTGATCACGGGTTGCACCTTTTGTAATTTGAAGGTTGATATATGGCATTTGTCCACATCTCCAATCAGGTTCTTTTATAACGTAGACGGGCAAGTTAGCAAATAGTTTCACTCATATCAACAGTTTGGATGACAAGGATTTTTAACTTAATAGTTATTCAGGAAAGGCGGGTCCGAATGGTGAAGTGCCACGCTTGCGGCGGTAAGGGTACTTTTGATCAGCATGAAACGTGTTTATATTGCGAAGGCAGAGGAATACAAGAAGTTGGGGAGGAAAAAACGATGGAAAATAAAGGTCTGATCGTGAAATACGATGTGCGCAAAGTGGACAATAGGGAGCTGGTAAACAACTGCTTTGTTCTCCGTCCAGATAAAGATGGGGCGGCATTCACTGCGTTGAAGGCTTACGCTGAAAAAACCGCTAACGAAGAGCTGCGCAAAGACATAAATCAATGGCTCGATTCCATCCTGGCTGAGAAGACCAAAGAATTGAAAGCTTTTGCTATTGGACCGGATCCGTTATGAGGTAGTGGTCGGATATGACCGGGAATCAGTGGTTGAGTGGTACAAGCAGCAAACCAGGATAAGCGAGGCTGATTTTGCCGAATATGAAATTGACGAGTATCCGATGGATAAGCCAGTTCAGATCGATGCCAGTTACAATGTTTTTTGATGCGAAATACCTTGTCGTACAAAGAAAGTGACTGAACCATGCCACTTTTCGAGTGATGTAACACAATATTTCAGGAGTCTAACAGCAAAGGCTTCTATATCCAGTATTTCAAGGTAATCACTCCCCCTTGAGGAAAAAGTAACTACTTCAGTAGGAATTTTAAGCTGTTTGGAGAATATGATTTATCAATTAGTTGAATAGGGGGACGTTCATGTGGGTTTATTAGATGGTCTAATGGGTAATGCTTCGGAAGTTAACATTGCAGAGGTTCAACAGGAGTATGCTCAAATCTTAGCGAACAATGAGAGAATAGAAAAGGCGTACAAATTAATTCGTGATATGTTCATCTTCACCAACAAGCGGTTAATACTAGTTGATAAGCAAGGTATTACTGGCAGAAAGATAGAGTACCATTCCATTCCTTATAAAAGTATTCATCATTTTAGCATTGAAACAGCCGGAAATTTTGACTTGGATGCGGAATTGAAAATTTGGGTTTCAGGAAGTGCAGTACCGATCCAAAAACAATTTAACAAGAACTTGAATATTTATCAGATACAGAGCGTATTGGCCGAGTATATTTTGGGTTAATTTCGCTTGATTAGAAGTCCTCATTCAAATGGGACTGCCCCTAGAATGAATCGATTTCATAGAAACATTCTCAGCGGGCATTCTCTTGGGGATAAGGCGTACGACTTAGTCTGTACTGATGAGTCTGCGCTATTTTTTTGGCAAGAGAAGGTATGCATACTAATATATACTTGTAGTAAATATTGCGCTGATATCCTATTATATTGAAGACTACTTTTTTATTCACGTATTACTTCTTGTAACCCCCAATTTGCTTACAGCAGTTGGGGGCTTTTTTTATCAAAGCGACCTACGAAGCTGCTCGAACAGGTAGATAAACCGTTATCGTCCTTTACATTTCGAACCTAAAGTATCTCTATAAAAAAATTTGTACATCATAAATACCAAACATGACAAGCAAAATTGAATTTGAACACAAGTATCATGCTGTACAAAATAGTCTGTGTGAGCAGCTATTTTTGTACAGTTTTTTTAAATAAGGCGATGGTAAACATTGTTGCTTGCCGCTGCGTTTTGATGGATTCCAGGTAACATGCCCAGCCATTCTATTTCCAAGTGGTATGGTTGTCTTCACGTATCGATTTCTAGTTCCGTCCCTGATTCCCCATTAGAAAAAGAGCAAGGAAGACCTTGACTTGGAGCTTACTCCAAGGGGTAAGTACGAGAAAATCGGGCTGCTTACTTCGCCGACGAGAGGCGGCGGACAAAACGAATGTACGACGAGGGAGATATCGGTCGTATCCGTTTTTTGAACCATCTCAGAAGAACAGACATGCCACTCAAGAAAATCAAAGAGTACGTAGAGCACTACTCACTAAAAGACGATGCGCACTGTTATGCGTTGTTGGACGCGCACCGGGAGGCGATCGAGCAACGCATATCCGAATTAAACGCGACCGTTGAAATCATTCGATACAAGCTCAAGCATTTTCAAGAGATCAAGGATGGGCATCAACAGGAGGAAAAAGATGATGACGATTGAAGCAAACCAACGGATACGGCAACAACCGCTGCACACCGGTTACGGATCACGTACAACTGCCGAAGAGATCATGCAAGGAGTAGATTTGGCCGGTAAGGTTGCCATTGTGACTGGCGGATATTCTGGTATTGGCTTGGAGGTATCGAGGGTACTCGCGAAGGCAGGCGCCCAAGTAATCGTTCCTGCCCGTTCGATGGACAAAGCCAAAGTCGCAATGGAGGCCGTTCCTGAAGCGGAACTAGGCGAGCTTGATCTTGCCGATCCAGACTCAACCGATGCCTTCGCCCACCAATTTGAGGAATCGGGCCGCCCCCTTCATAGACGAGCAGGCTGCCAAGCGGCTCTGGTCCTTGAGTGAAGAACTCACCGGAGTTAGTTTTACCATGTGAGCTATTCGACATTGAAACACTGTAAGAAGCTGTGCTTCGTTCACCAGTATTTGTTGACTCTACTCTTTTTTTGTATAGTCAGCGTCTTCAAAAACTTGAGGCACCTTCCTGTTAAAGAAGAGGTGCCTCGTCGTGTTATTTGGTATACTCCATCACTTCAAACGATTGAATCTTACTGAATGCTACATAATCTTTTCTTGAAGTAAAAGGCCCCTTGTTAAAGTTTTTATCGAATATATATGTTTCTTTGCCACGTCCATCTGCACGGCTATTGTACCAGTCGATGAAATCCTGGACTTCGGATGAAGGTAATTCAAATTTCTTCTCGAGACCACTGATCATTTTAATTACAAGAAGTGCGTTTTCTCCATCATTTCCATTTCGCCGAATCCCATATAAATGCCATCATTACTGGCTCTTATATGGATGCGATAGAAATTGTATTTATTTGTGTTAACGAACGTAAACTCCTTTTTTTCTTCAGGAGACCAGTCAGTAATACTGACTCTCTTATCTAAGATGATCCATTCCGATAGATTCTGGTCATAGCCTTCAAAAGTCCAATCTTTGGGCCATTCTTTTATCACATCATCTCTATCACTTCGGGCTGTAATCGTGTATTTTTCTATTTGCTTTGGCTCAGTGAACTGATAAGAAAGCCATCCAACCATAATAATCGACATTATATTCCCCCTTCGTATACAACTTTGGTTGACTGCACCATTAGGAATTATTTCAAAACAAAGGTACAAATAAGTGAAATGTTCAGCTTACGTTCAAGAAATCGAAAACCCGTCCCTATTCGAAAGAGACGGGTTTTCTTCCTATCAGGGAGAATACGGATGAGTTCTTGAAACGCTAGTCTATGTGGACAGGGGTTATACGCTACAATTCCAATTCCTAAGCCAATACGCTCCGCTTCATCTTCTGAAGTTCAACTGTATTTTTCCAATGCTAACTTCTGGTAAAAATATTCGATAAGAAAGGGCGCTCAAAAGCACCTAACGATTTTTAATTCGATTTACCAATGGAACCTGGAGAAGGGCCAAAAACTGGGGCTAATCTTGACGGGTGCACCTTGGGGCTAAGGCCAAAAAATTCGCAGAAGTTCATAATCAGTGGGCTCCACTTCTCAGGATCGATGTAGTTCTTCTCGCCAGTCATTAGGATTTGTTCATCAATATGAACGCGTATTATCTTCACTTCAATAGCTTTTAAAGAGCTGGGCAGGCCAAAATTATGGACCTGCTCTACGATTGCCTCTAATTGAACTGGACACTCAGCAACGCGTGGTGGACGAATCAGGTCTGAATCTTGGGGGGTGAGCCTAGCCGTTCCGAATTTATCCGGCTCAAATCGGTATCCCACATTAGCCTTACGTTCCGGGACAGGATTTCGCCCAGTAAGGAGAGCTAGACGGTCTACCGCATGAGCTAGATCAGACGAAGGAAGATTTAAAACACATTCACGCTCACGCAATAAATTGGCAACGGTTTGAGATGAACTACTCATTCCAAGCATGCATGATTGATTCAGCCACCATGCAGAAGACATAGGTGCCAAGTTGACAGAATTATCCTCATTTAATGTGCTGATGAGTACAACTGGCGTCCCAAAGTAAAGTATTTTTGGTTCAACTACCTTATGCATAATCGCGCTCCCTCCACTAAGAAAAGGAAAGTTTTCATACTCGTCTCAGATAAGAGACCTAGTTCAAATTATAATCGTTATTCGTTTCGTTATTTTGCTGTTTCAATTCGATTGAACGTTACTCCAAATTACTTAAGAGAAGGGGAAGAGGGTAATCAAAGGTTGCGTGATCAAGAACAGTTGAATCGGGGAGGAACATGAAGCACGCTATGAACCAAAGTAGTATTGCTACGATGAGATTAAAAAGCAAGAGGGTGCGGAGAAGTTCTCAATCTGCAAATGCTTTTTAAGCATCAACTTGGCCTTAGGTTGGAAAGCGTCCTAAAAGTCGAGAGACAATGGGACAAGCTCTTTTTTTATATATACACAAAAAGTATAAAAATCGTTGACATAAGAACTCAAATATGTGATTATCTACTCTGTCACTTATAATGATAATCATTATCAAATGATATTTTACACCAAACATCACGTGACGAGGAGAAATGAGCACATGAAAAAAGGAACACGAATTGTATTGGCCTGCTTGGTCGCAGTAGTCACTGCCGTGTCGGCGGGTTGTGGAACCAGCCAAACGGCTTCGGAAGCAACGAAAAAGCCTGAGACACGCGTAGTCAAGCATCTGATGGGGGAAGTGACGATCCCAGCGGAACCAAAGAGAATTGCTGACGTATCGGGAGCAGCGGAGGAGCTTCTCATTTTGGGACACAAGCCGGTTGCTTCGGCCAATACATACAAGACAAAAATCATGTCTCACGTAGCGGACAAGCTGATAGATGTAAAACCAGTTGGCTGGATGTGGGATGACTCCATCAATCTAGAAGCTGTGGTAGAAACAAAGCCAGACCTAATCATTATGAATAACCGCCAGCAAAAGATGTACGAGCAGCTATCCAAAATCGCGCCGACTGTCGTTCTGGAGACAGACATGGACAAATGGCGTGATAAGTTTAAAGAAATCGGTCGCCTGTTTGGACAAGAAGAGGACGTGAACAAATGGCTGGCTGGGTATGACGTGAAGACGAAAGAAATGCGCGAGCAACTCAAACAAGCGTATGGCGACGAGACCTTTATGTTCCTGGCCGTAACGCCAAAATTGTTCCGCGTGTACGGGAACTATGGATATGCAGATATCTTGTTCACTGATCTCGGCCTGAAGCCAGCAGCTGGAACACCTACAGATAAAACAATGGAAATGATCGAGCTAGAAGGACTGACGAATTTTCACGCAGACCATATGTTCCTCGTCAATTTCGGCGGGAAAGCGGATGATGTTTACGCAGAACTGAAGAATAGCCCAGTATGGAAAAGCAACATGGCAGTTCAACAAGGCCATCTCTATGAGGTTACCAATGAAACATTCAATACCAAAGCTTTTGGCCCAATTGGAAAGGAAATGCTCCTAGAAGAGATTGGTGGCATGCTGCTGAAAAAGCAATAACTACGTAATTTCAAAGAAATGCTTACAAGGAAGTGTGATGCAAAACGTTATAAAGCCCGTCTTCACTATCAAGACGGGCTAAAATCTATTCATGCTTTACTGAATCGAATAAGTAGCTACGATTACATTTTGATCCTGATAAGAATACGGCGCTTGAAATTGTACGTAGCGATACCCGTCCTCATCAGCCTTAATAATGATACCTGTCGTACCGCTCCAAATCTGTTTATTTTGAGCATTATAAACTGTGTAATTAGCAAAGCTACCTTTTGCATGGATACGGAGCTCCTGCCCTTTCTTTAGATAAATCGCTTCTTTTGGACTTAACTGCCCATGAGTAAGGTAGTAATATTTGGTGAATGATTGTGCTTGTTTTTGTTGCTCAACGGAGACTATGTCTGTTTCACTTTGTACGTGAGCACTGGTAGAAGCAGAAGCATATGCAGGTGCGCCAGAGAGGAGTAAAGCGAACAGCGAAATAGAGAGAAGCTGTTTTTTCATACCTAGAACACTCCTTTTGATCAATTTTGACCAAATTCTAACTACATAAACCAAAGGTAATTATACTAAATTTCAATAAAATGGTAAATAATTACATGTTGTAACGTAAACTTTCATTTGATGACAATGACAGATGCAAAGCAAGTCGCAAGTGAAAAGCGTAAAATATATAATACTCTGGAAGTATGTAGTCGCAAGTCATTAGACTCCTGACATGAAGACGTTAAGCCGCTCGGAGAAAGAACCGGGCGGCTCTTTTGTTGAAATCGTAGGTTTTGTCGTCTGACAGGGTGTCCTCATCTATCCTCTCCATAATACGAATCCTCTTTCTACGAAAGCGTACCGTGGGAGGATTGGACAAAGAAGGGCTCAAAGCTCAATGATTTCGAAGAGGGAGGAAGAGGGCAGCTTAGCCGCCCATAACATTGGACAGGTATTAGCACTCATCACAACTGCAAGCAACAATTGTTAATAAAACGAAAAGAACCAAGACCAATGCAAAATTGTCGTCAAAGAATCCCATCGATATCACCCCTTTGAAAAGTATGAGGAAGAACCTCAAACTCAAGCTATGCAAATTGCGGAGCTATGTAAGGGCGATATCACAGTAGGCGAAAAATTTAGGCATATAACAAACGGTTACCTGTCATGTCCAACCGTTCAAAAATGTCAAATCAACAGGGGATATACGACAAAAAAAGGCTATCCCCTAGGCATATTTATGGTATTTGGGACAGCCTTCTTGGTACGATTTTGTCGAGGGTAAGTGATTATAATAACACGAATTTCATTTGAAAACTGTATACGGTGTCAAAGTTTCAAACCGGTTCGAAAGACATGGAAGTAATCTGAAGTGATTTCGTCTAGATTGGAGTCTATTTTCTCCTGATACTTCCAATAAATTAATTCTTCTGACTCAATATGCAAGATTTCCATTTCAAATTGTTGTGACTTCCACACAATGATCTGACCAATGCAAAGCTGGGATTCATGAATAACGCTTATAGAAGGGTCATGAACGATCTTACTGTCGATAAATTCACGACTGATAATTTCCGAAGTTTAGTGATAGCATGTGTTCTTGAGCAATAGAACGTCCCCACAAAAGAGTAGGAATAGACAGGAAGATATGTATTTTTCCATTAGTGTGAACCTGACATAGATGAGAGCTACTACCGAAAAGGATCGTGTCCCAGGTTGAAATGGTTACTGGAATATCGCTTGACCAATCATCATTTTCAAAAGACTTTTCATACTTTCTCTCCCTGCTAACTACGTCAATGAAAACCATATCACTCGCGTAGAAGAAGGTCGTGAGTGTACAAATGAGAAAAAGAAAAACATCATACCGATAGTATAGCAGTCGGTGGATGATGTTTGATTAATAATCCAATGTAGAAATTACAAACCTTTTATAGGTACCTTAGCACCTTTGTCGCCAATATTGCTTGTCATTTGTATGGTTTTCTTTCCAAGTTTCATCTCAGTTTTCATTGGATTGATTGGCGTTAAACGCTATAGGTTGGCCATCCGCAATACCCATCAACTTCACATGGTATACGTTGTTCTTTTGCGCTGCTAACACTAGGAAATGAAAGTGATAGAAATAATGCAGCAGCAATACCAAACAAAGCAATTTTTTTCATAAATCTTCCCCCTTTATAAGTTTCACTTCCAAAAAAGTATAGAAAACAAATCGAGTAGCTGGTGAGCTAGAAAGGTTGGCGCAAAAAGACCATCCCTCTGCCAAGCACATAGCTGTTGGGACGGCCTTTTTACTTACTATTTAACATTAATCGTAACACAGGCAGTTTCTCCCTGCAGGTATGCACCCCCGAGGGCATGGAATGATTGCGTTAGCACCCATTTTTTGAAGTAATTTCTTCAACATTGTTTCGATAATAGCACACACAAATTCAATTTAGTATATAAAATATGGAAAATTCGGAAAAATATATTCTGCGGTAATGTAAATTATCAATATTCCAGTCATTCTGGCCCATCATCATCAACCGCGAAGTTCGTGGCAAGCCTGTATGGGAGTTTTGCACGTCATTTGAAACCCACCACAAACTGACGTATAATCAAGTATTATTGATGAGTCACTAAAAGGGAGACGATCTAGAAATGACGTCGGTCAATCGTAAAACGGAAATTATTTCTGCTGCCATTGAAGTCTTTGCTGAAACCGGATATTTCCGGGCAACGACAGCGCAAGTGGCAGAGCGTGCAAAGATTTCTCAGCCATATATTTTCAAGTTTTTTGCATCGAAGGAAGCTTTGTTACTGTCAGCATTAGAGGCATCGTGGGAGCGGATCATCGACTCTTTCCGTCTCGTTGTGGAGTCCGCATCCAAAGAGCAATTGGAAACAGATTTAATTAAGGCATATGAAAAGATTTTGGCTTCGCATCAAAATGAAATACTGCTTCAAATGCAAGCCCAGACGATTCCAGAGCCTTCGATTCGAGAGGCAATGCGCGAAGCATTTCGAGGGATTCGCCAGATCGTCCTAACAGCTTTTCGTGAAGCGGGCATCGAGAATCCGGAAGAGAGAACACTTATTTTCCTGGCAAGAGGAATGCTGTGTAATATTTCAGTGGCTTTGGACATGCCAGAATTGATGGAGGAATAACGGAGGGAGAATTGAGACAATTAGTTATTGACTAATCACTAACTAAAGCGTTATTCTTCTAGTTAGTTAGTGATTGATCAATCACAAATAAAACAAATGGAGTTGATTTGAATGAAAAAAGCGATGGTAGTCGGGGCAACGGGCGGAACGGGAGCGGCCATTTTGACAGAGCTGGTCAATCGAGGGATTGAAACGATTGCTTTTGGGCGTTCTCTACAAAAGCTAGAGCAGATGGCCTCAGAATTGGGGAATCCAGCACATTTGTCATTAGCAGTCGGGGATGCATTCCAGTCTGCAGACATCGTAGCAGCATCGGAAGGAGCGGATGTACTATTTCATTGCGCAAACGTTCCTTATCATGAGATGGTGAATAAGCTGATCCCACTCGGCGAAGCGATCATGGAAGCCGCCAACAAGAGAGGAATGAAAGTTGTTGCGGTAGACGGCATCTATCCATACGGAAGAAAGCAGATGGAACCAGTGACGGAGGAGCATCCAAAGCAACCGCATACGAAGAAAGGAAAAATCAGGTTGGCATTTGAACAGATGCTGTTTAGCAATCGCTGGGATCGTAATCGAACGATGATTGTCAGACTACCGGATTATTACGGACCTACTGCTAACCAAGCATCGTATTTGGGGTCCACACTAGAGGCAATTGCGGCTGGAAAACCTGGGATTTTTATTGGGAATATGCATGTTCCTCGCGAGTTTGTTTATTTGCCTGATGCAGCGAAGATGATTGTAGAGTTGGCCAGCCACGAGTTTGCTTATGGACAAAATTGGCACATTCCAGGTGGAGGCATCATTTCCGGTCGGGACATTGTGCGAATTGCTCAAAAAGCAAGTGGGACCGTGAAGCCTGTCATTCCTCTTGGGAAAATGGGTTTGTCTTTGCTGGGGATGTTCGTCCCGGTGATGAAGGAGGTTGTCGAGATGCTGTACTTAACCGAAAAACCGTTGATTCTTAGTGGAGAAAAATATAAACGGCTTATTGGGCCGATTCCTGCGACGAATTTCGAGGAGGGTATAACGGAAACGATCCAACATTTGCAGAATCGTACTTCTATGAAATAAATAATAGCTATCAGTTATTGATTAATCACTTACAATGACCAGTCGGATTTTCTTTAAATATTCCTTTACAGGAATATTCCCTTTGGTGTATATTATTCCTAACAAAGATCACAATAACGCTGAAGGGGATGAGATGAACGTAGAATCCATCATGTAACGAGGTGAGTGACATGTCAGGGATGAATCCGGGCATGGACATGGCGACGCTGAGTGCTTTGGCTGAACCAAATCGTATGAAAATCGTCGAACTTTTGCGCGACGGTCCTCTGACAGTAGGGGAAATCGCTGACAAACTGGGGCTTCGCCAGCCCCAAGCCTCGAAGCATTTGAAGGTGCTTAGTGACAATGGGATCGTGGATGTGAAGGCTGAAGCCAACCGCCGATTTTACAAGCTCAGGCCCGAGCCCTTCCGAGCGCTGGATTTTTGGGTGAGGTCATTCCAGCGTGTTATGGAAGAGCGATTCGATAACCTGGAAGACTATTTGCGAGAACTGCAAAACAAGGAAAAAGCTTGAGATCCATTCAAAAGAATGAGGAGGAATTACTATGTCAAGAAACGCAATGGTTTCAAGGGTAGAGAACGAGCGAGTGCTGGTACTGGAGCGTGTATTCGACGCGCCCAGAGATCTCGTGTTCCAGATGTTTAAGGAGTCTGAGCATCTCAAGCGCTGGTGGGGACCGAAAGGCTGGGAACTCCCGGTTTGTCATGTTGATTTCCGCCCAGGTGGTGTTTGGCACTACTGCATGAAGTGCGTCGATAAGAATCAAGGAGATTTTTACGGCATGGAATCTTGGGGTAAAGGTGTTTATAAGGAAATAGCTGAGCCCGAGAAAATCATCTATACCGATTACTTTTCAGATGCAGAAGGCAACACAAACGATGCGATGCCTTCAACAGAGGTTATGATGGAATTCATCGATTTGGGTGGCAAGACGAAGCTAGTCAGCCGTTCTGAGTATGTATCTGCGGAAGCTCTCAAAACTGTCATGGACATGGGGATGCTAGAGGGCATCACCCAAACGTGGGATCGTTTGGAAGAGAGTCTGAACGAGATCAAGTAAGCGAAATAGGAAAGGCCGCCTGGTATGACCCGGCGGCTTTTTCTTTTTAGTAGCAGATTTATTTCACCATCAGCGCAATAAAATCGTTCAGCTTATCCAGCGAAATGATATTTTGATTGCACGACACGCTGTCTAGGCAAATGTAGTTTCCTTTTTTCAAATACGTTCCATCCCCGGAACTTTTGGCTTCAAGGACGAACATGCCGATCTCCTCAAAGCGATTACAGAGTGCACAAACGCCTTTTTTGTTTACGTTTGTAAACTGTCCGTGTATGCCAATCAGTTTTTCTTCGTGGTAAGCAACAATAAATTTCTTTTCCGTTGAAGTGTCTAGCCAGCTCAGATAAGAGATATCTGAAAAATCAATCTCAGCTAAATTCGAGACCTTTAGCTTCTTTACTTTTGGAAAGAGCTTCTTAATGGAAGACTCTGTGATAGCAGGGAATGGAATCACAAACGGTGAAAGCTGATTCAAAAACTGCTTTCCTTCTGCCTTTTCTTTTATCGAGTCAATCGGATGCAAAATCTCTTTTTGTTCTTCCGTTAGGTTTGGGAACAATTGAAAGACTTCTTCATGAGCGATTTCTTTACGAGCACGAATCACGTTGACATCTGTACTGGTCGCATAGGCGTTCATGATTGCTTGAACGCGCGATTTAATAAAGTGATATTGATGCGTATGGATAAAAGGTTCCATGTTGCGGTTCCTCCTGTTTCTGTCTTGTATGGTGGGTTCTTCTTTAACTTTAGCGTGTTTGCAGGTGAGGAGAAAGGGAAAGGACATTTCCCAAAAAAACTCGCCATAAAAAAGCACTGACAACCTAATGGAAAGGTCTTCAGTGCTTTATAAACATCTATTTGGTATACACGATTTTTTTAATCGTCTCTGTAGACAAGAAGTATTCCTCCGCTAACTGAGAAATAGCCGTCCCGGCCCGAAAACTGCTTTTAATAGCTGTATTCCGCTCATCCAGGAGTTTTCTCCCGCCAGTCCGTGTCCCCCATTTTTGATGGGTTACTTTTGTCTTCGGAATATAAATGGTTTCTCCTTGCACGTACTTTTGAATTTCCGCGAGTAACGATTCAGGAAGGATTAAATTTGCTTTCACACATTTCATTTCTGCTCGCTCCTTATTTATAGATCGGCAAATAAGGGGCAAAGCCAAGAAATAGGAAATGAGATACGCAAATGAAGGCGATGATTCGTTTAAACGGAAGACCACCTCATGCAAAGTATCGCCTTACTATTTCTAGGCTTTGCATGAGCCGCTGCGGTATGTGGCAAATTGAGAGCATTCGCCATAGGTACACCCCCCTCGAGGTCCATTTTGAAAACGGTGCCCCCTTTTTAAAGGGGGTATTTGAATTATATAAGAAAATGGCTTTTTTGTATAACGATACTTACAAAAATGTTAGTGGATTTTGAATGCTCATTTACAACTTTTTGAAAGTCAAATATAGTAATGGTATCGAATGTGAAAAGAGGTTTTGATTGAGTATGATGAAACTGATAATCGCTAAGTAAAATTCGAATGAATTTTATATGGGAAAAGGTTAAATGAAGGGCGTGCCCTTGGTTTCTTTTTTATTCCTTTTTTCAAAAGCGATTAGAAGGCATTATATCTCATTCAAACAAATTTCACGTTTGTGCATGATATCTATTCCGTTCGGGATAGGTATCTTCATCACAACGATAAATTTGACCATGAGAAGAGAATTCTTCTTGTGGTCTTTTTATTTGGAAAGAAGGGATTGCGAAAAGAGAATGGATGATGACAAACCGCACAAAAAATAGAATGGGAGGTTTTTATATGCGTGAATATCGATTGATTAGCGACTACAAGCATATCGAAACATACAAGGAAAGCTTTAATGACCTCGCCAAGCAGATCTTTCAGCTCGATTTTAGAGAATGGGATAACAAGGGCTTTTGGAATGACAACTATGTCTGCTATTCCTACTTGGATGGGGATCAGGTTATTGCGAACGCTTCTGCCAGTAAGATGATCGTGACATCCAATGGAAAAGACTACAAGGCACTTCAGATCGGAACGGTCATGACGCATCCTGCCTATCGCAACAAGGGGCTGGCAGCGAAATTAATGAACCATATTCTTGAAACATGTGAGAAGGAATACGATTTTATCTATTTGTATGCCAATGATACCGTGCTCGATTTTTATCCGAAGTTCGGATTTGAGAGAGTACGTGAAAGTAGTTTTCGTTTATTGGCAACCGATTTGAAAAAGCAAGTGGAACAAAAATCGGTCTTGCGTAAGCTGGATGTTGATAATGAGGCTGATTTTCATATTATGAAGGAATTTGCTGCGAAAAGAATCCCTGTTTCATCGAGACTAGGCATTAAGGAAAGCGAGCATCTGTTGATGTTTTACTTTTTGCTTGTTTTTCGGGATGCGATCTATTATCTCGAAGAGGCGGATGTGATTGTCTTATTTGAACAAGAAGATGACCAACTGCATGTATTTGATGTTGTAAGTAAAAAAACAGCTGATATAGAAATGGTCATTTCTCATTTGATAACCGCTGAGACAACGATCATTCATTTTCACTTTATGCCGGATAGTGAGAATGAAAAGATCCAATCTGCATGGATGACAACGACCGATGATGTCTTATTTGTTCGCCCCTCGTTAAAAATGGAGATAGAACATTTTCGTTTTCCGCTTACTTCCCACGCATAAAAGGTTTGAAATAACACAGTAGGTGAAACAGTAAAATAGCTTCGTGCCATCGTGGGCTGCCGATGAGAAGAGCAGCTACAAAATGATCAAATGTGATTATCACAATATATGAGTTATGTGCTACCAGTTTATAAAGACTGGTAGTTTTTTAATCCCCCCAGATGGTCACATCCAGGATTGGCAAGACAAAGATGCTGTAGAAGTCTACGATCGGGAAGGATGATCAACAGATTTGACGCCTGATCCTCGTACAGCATACAAGAATGGCGGGATGATTCATTGTGATACACAACAAAAGGACCTATCCCAGAAGTTCTTTGGCTCCGTTCATGACTAAGGGCAAAGACTGTTTAACGAATGATTCCGCACTTATTAGACGCCCCTCATTGTTCCAAACGTAAGCCGCCCCATACATCCCCCAACTTAACATGACAGAAGCTGTATGTATTAAGAATTGCTGGTTCGGAGTCGATAGCATCTTGTCTTTGTCTATAAAGGAAAGAAGTATCGTTTGAATTTTTTCCTTTATTTGAATTTCGAATACAGATACAAGCGATGTATTTCTTCTTTTGCACATGGTGCTTAGACCCTCGTGAAATTCGCATACCCCGAGAAAAATACTCTGAATCGTTTCTTTATTCAATCCTTCGTGACCGCTTATTCGATTATTCATGATTGTCATAAATGATTCCATTAGTCTGGCCTCAAGAATTTCAAATTTATCTACAAAGTGCGCATAAAAAGTCGCTCTGTTAAGAGTAGCCCGCTCTGCAATATCCCTAACGGTTATCGATTCAAAGTCTTTTTCTTGAATTAATGAAGCAAAAGCGTCTTGAAGAAGTCGCCGTGTACGTATCACACGAGGATCAGCTTCATTCTTTTGAATGGTCATGATTAAGATCTCCCCAGTAAAACGACATTTTAGAAATGGTGTTGTCTATACAACGGTTTATGGTTATTGCTGATTGCGTACCAGACGGTTGCTATTATAGCATACAAATACAACAAGTGTTGTTCAAGCAACTGGTGTTGTATTGACACGAAATGCTCAATGCCGTTTTTTCAAAAGGAGGAGAGAATCATGTAGGTTTGTAACTATGATCCCGAGATCAAGATTTCGCGGGAGGAATAGACCGAAACATTACGGCAAGCTCCGCGCTGGCTCCTTTAGCTGCTGACATGCAGCCGTGGCGTTTTTTCGTAGTGATATAAAACACATCAGGAGTGTGAATGATGAAGAGCACTTGGAAAGTTTACGTTCTAGCCTTGATCAGTTTTTTAGTTGGAACATCCAATTACATCGTTTCCGGAATATTAGACAGAATTGCAGAAACATTGGGAACAAATGTTGCAGCTGCAGGTCAGCTCATTACGGTTTATTCCCTGGCCTATGCGGTCGGCACTCCTATCTTGATGGCGCTGACAGCCAAAATGGACCGGCTTAAGCTCTTACTTTATTCGCTAGGCCTCTTTATTGCCGCAAACCTGCTGACATTTATATTGTCCGACTTTGGTTTTTTCATTACCGCGAGAATCATTACGGCGTTAGGCGCCGGGGTGGTCACAGTTAACGCGCTCAGTATCGCCGCCAAAATCGCTCCGCCAGGTAAGCAGGCCAGCGCCATCGCGAACGTTACCATGGGCATTACAGCATCGCTCATCATCGGCGTCCCGCTGGGCAGAATGGTAGCCTCTGCTTTTGGCTGGAAAGCGGTATTTCTGGCCATCGCGATTGTCGGGGGCTTGGCCATGCTTGTCATTGCTACAGTTATACCACGTATGCAGGGCGACAAGCCTGTCCCTCTGATCAAACAATTTGCTTTGTTAAAAAAACCTCAAGTTTTGGTTGCTTTAGCGATTACTTTTTTCTGGTTGGGAGGATATTCGCTCGTCTATACTTACTTATCCCCTTTTCTGCTAGAGGTGACTCATTTAAATGAATCATTAATTAGCGCAGCTCTGTTCGTGTTCGGCGTTGCCAGTTTGATTGGCTCGAAAGTGGGGGGCTACAGTGCGGATAAACAAGGCATCAAATACACGCTCGTTTCTGGGATGGTGCTTCACGTTATTTCGTTGATTATGCTATCTTTAGTCGGACAGTCGCTCATTACTGTATTCGCTATTTTGATCCTCTGGTCTTTTGCCGCTTGGTCATCCGCTCCCGCGCAGCAATTTAACCTAGTTTCGCTTGTTCCTGAATCCACGGGCGTCATGCTGAGCTTGAACAGTTCCATGATGCAGCTTGCCATGGCTGTCGGCGCAGGAATTGGCGGGCTGATCGTTAACCGTGTTTCTTTAGCATCCATTACCTGGTTCGGCGTACTCGGCGTACTCATCGCCATCATTGCTGTGTTTGTATTATTTAGAATGGCATCACGGCATTCGGTGGCTCAATCAGTGGAGTAAGGTGATCTTTCAGTTCTTCACAAAAAAGCAGACCGCAAATGAACGGCCCCCCAATCGTTGGACGCAACAATACGGTGAGGTTGTTAAGGTAACGAAAAGTACATATCCATGTGAATAAATGAACGTAAACTATCGGGGGAACGATGCTACAATAAAAAAACGAGACGCGGCTGCCGGCATGATTCGGTAGCCACGTTATACTCTAGGGGGAGTTTCAATGCTACTTCGAAGATTTCATGAGACGGATATTGACCAGATCATCACTTTATTTTATGAGACCGTACATACCATAAATAAGCAAGATTACACGCAAGAACAAGTAAATGCTTGGGCTTCCCTAGCGGATTTGAAGCAGAGGAAAGAGGTCTGGTTGAAAGCTCTAACTAGTAATATTTCCTATGTTGCTGAAATGAATGGTTATATCGTGGGCTTTTCTGACATGAGTTTACAAGGTTACCTGGATAGACTATTTGTTCATAAAGAGCACCAGGGGAAAGGAATTGCTTCTGCATTGGTAGACACACTTGAATCTGAAGCCAAAAAATTAGGTCTAATCGAAATAGAAACCGATTCGAGTATTACCGCTAGACCCTTTTTTGAAAGAAAAGGGTACATCGTAGTAAAATCGCAAATCGTTGAACGCAATGGCACTAAGCTAATGAATTTTAGAATGAAGAAAAGTTTACGCTAACGAGAGACAAAATCTGAATACAAAAAAACAAAAAGTCGGTAATCCTGAGAACAGGAAGCTGGTTACGTTGGGCAGTTGAGTGCCCTCATTACTCTTTAAATGAAACCATAGTAACATTCCGATCTTTTTCGTTCACGGTTAAAACAACCTCACTTGCAAAGCGTGAGAGAATTACTACGCTCAGATTCTCCTCGTAGATAAAAATCGCTTACCAGAGGATCAATCTTACTTGTATTTATGACCGATTCGATAAAAGAACTTTTTATATTCGGCTTTAAGTCCTCCAGCCTAATTTCCTCCATCTTTCCATTCATGTATATTCCCCGTACTTTCGTAAACAGGCTTGTGAAATTGACGGAAGCATACTCTCCTATTTCGGGATCGTTGTGGGCCGGAATCCGATAAGCAGTATGTTCATGAACAACAAAAGGGGCGATGGCCCATTGCAGGACGATATCATGGATAAAATCTGGAGGCTCCTGAAGCCCACTTGACTCGAATCTCTTAAATGAGAAGTCGACGTTTGTTTCTACCCGATTCTCTCCAGTGGGGAATGGTATCTCCATCAGCCAATCCATCTAGTATGTCCTCCTTAATGATCGGTTGCAACGCCAGTCGCTGTTTACCCTTATGATTCCAGCAAGTTGATAGATTTGCTAGCAGATTAATCCTTTCGTAGGAGCTGAACTCTTTGGCGTAATTCCTGTTCGGTCAACGACTCCAATTGCAACAAGGCCTCATACGGATCATCACCCGGAATATGAAAGTATCGAGCAAATGCAGGTTCTGTTTTGAGGCCGTCTTGCTTCAGAGCCCTGATATGTATACACGCATCCAAGCCCCCTATATGTAACAATCGTGCTTCGATGTCCATATGACGATAGGCGTTTTGCTTTTCCACAGCAACCGGTTGTGCAAACAATTCAAACCAAAAGCCAGCTGTGAAAAATGAAATAACGCATGTGGGAATCCCTTTTAGATCGAGTTTTGTCAATTCAAATCTGGACAAGCAGCCAAATGCTTTACGGACAACCAGCTCAAACTGATCCAGATCATGGCTCTCGCAAATAATATCCAGATCGCTTTGCTCAACATCAATGTCCAATGGGATGGTTCCGGCAAGCACTGGACGGTAATCGGCTAGTACTTCCATGATATGCGTCTGTTGAATCGCTTCCCACGCCGCTTTTTGGCGCATCGTTCCTCTGCTCAAGTAAGAGAGATCATGCCAATTTTTCATGAAACTACCCCCATGTCCACTTTCTTTTAAAATAGTGTAGACAAAAGTGAATAAGTGCGCAACGAAATTGGTAATCACTCGTATACCTAAATGAAGGGAGTGTAGTGGATGGAAATACTTTTGTGGGTTGTGGTTGTGTTATTGTTCCTGTTAAGCATCGCAGGAATTTTCTTACCCGTTTTACCTGATACGATCTTGTTGTGGGCGGGCTTTTTGCTCTATCACTTTTTCATTGCAGATCCGGGAGC
Source organism: Brevibacillus schisleri (assembly GCF_055685845.1). Taxonomy (NCBI): domain Bacteria; kingdom Bacillati; phylum Bacillota; class Bacilli; order Caryophanales; family Paenibacillaceae; genus Brevibacillus; species Brevibacillus schisleri. The sequence continues at coordinate 3,799,339 of NZ_JBVNDM010000001.1, read as the reverse complement.
GGGATTGCCGGCATCCTTTTGGTGGGGAATGGCCGTTCTAAGCATTCTGCTTTACGGTGCTGACTTGCTGACGAACATGTACTTCGTGAAAAAGTATGGGGGGTCAAAGTGGTCGTCCGTTGCTGCAGCGGTCGGAATTATCCTCGGAATTTTCGTTTTCCCACCGTTTGGTATGCTGATCTTGCCGTTCGTATTCGTCGTTCTCGTAGAGTTGATGGTGCAGAAGCAATCGATGGAGCGAGCGGTGAAAGCGGGGGTAGGCTCACTGATTGGATTTTTGGGCAGTGCGGTTGTAAAAGTCATCTTGCAAGTTACGATGATCATCTGGTTTTTTATCGCCAGATAACATATAGAAAACAAAAGGGACAGCCGAGGCTGTCCTTTTTTACGTGGAAACTAGTGAATGAGGCGATAGACGCCAATGACTTTACCGAGAATGGTGACATGCTCCAGAATGATCGGTTCCATCGTGGCATTTTCCGGTTGGAGACGGAAGTGGTTCTTTTCTTTGAAAAATCTTTTGACGGTCGCTTCATCTTCTTCTGTCATGGCTACGACAATGTCACCATTGTTCGCTACGTGCTGTTGGCGAACAATGACGTAGTCTCCGTCGAGAATTCCGGCATCAATCATACTATTCCCGGAGACACGCAGCATGTAGACCTTGTCGGAAGTCACGATATTGTCTGGAAGCGGGAAGTATTCTTCCACATCCTCAATGGCTGTAATGGGCTGTCCAGCGGTTACTTTTCCGATTACTGGCACACGGACGACAGAGTCTTCGAAATTGTCTTGAAAACGATCTTCATCTGAAAGCAATTCGATGGCGCGAGGTTTGGTAGGATCTCGACGAATGAGGCCTTTTTTCTCTAAGCGTGCCAAATGACCATGTACCGTTGAGCTGGAAGCGAGTCCGACAGCCTCTCCAATTTCACGTACAGAAGGCGGATAGCCTTTATCACGAACTTCCTTTCGTATAAACTCGATGATGGCTTGTTGTCTACTCGATAATTTTGACATAGAAAGACACCCCTGATTTCTCGAACATATTTTCCTATATTATACCATGGGAGCTTGCGTTCGACAAACATAAGTTCGTTTCGTTGTTGACATGAACATATGTTCTCATTTATTATGAGTTTACAAGAGAACAGAACGTATGTTTGTAAGGAGGCCATTATCATGAATTCATCGACAGTACGTAATCGTTTCGAGAAAAAAGAAGAACGTCGTGTTCGTTTTGGTATCACGAGAGGTCAAGCACTCTTGTTTCTTATTACATTTACTCTCTTTTTTTACTTGTTGACCGAACTAGTGTTTGCTGCTTCGCCAATGGACGAGCCACAAGGCATAGAAGTAACCGTACAATCCGGAGATAGTCTATGGTCGTTAGCCGTTCGCTACTCAGATCAGCATACGGATGTTCGTGACTATCTCATAGAAATCAAGGAAGCGAACGGTTTGGATAGCAACTGGATTTACCCGGGGCAGACTCTGATCATGCCTGATATGCCGTAAGTGTTCGGCTGTCTTGCGGGATCATTCGAATGTGGTATAATGAAGCGGCACTACTACAGAGTGGGAGGAACCAGCAGTGGTATCTGACGCAGAAATTAAACGCATTAACGAATTGGTCAAAAAGTCTCGCGAAGAAGGTTTAACTGAAGAGGAAAAGCTCGAGCAAAAAGCATTGCGCCAAAAGTACATTGACGCCGTTAAGCTTTCACTGAGAGCAAATTTGGATTCCATCCGTTATGTGGAAGACCTTGAAGAAAATAAGCCAAAACAGTAAGATAACAATTACTGATACGACAGACATCCTCGCTTGACGCTAGGGTGTCTTTTTCTGTGACAGACATAACGCTTTGATAGCCAGGGAGGGAAAGTGATGGCGTGGATAGCTGTGGCGGTTGGCGGAGCAGTTGGCTCTCTTGTGCGCTACCTATTGTCTTTACTCGCAAATCAGCCGGAATGGCCGTGGGGAACCTGGATCGCCAATGTCTGTGGATCCTTGATCATTGGCATCTTGTTCGTGCTGGGGAAAGAACGAGGCATTTTATCTCCAACACTCTATCTCTTATTTGCAACGGGTGTCATGGGAGGATTTACGACATTCTCTAGCTTCTCCTTGGAAGTGGTCACTTTTTGGGGAGAAGGACATCTGTTGCGGGGCACATTATATGCTCTTCTCAGTTTGGGAGTCGGTCTACTTTCATGTGCGGTTGGAATATGGCTGGCCAGGCAATGGTCCTAATACGTTCAAAGACACGATACATGTGAGGGGGAATGAAGGTGAGTACACAGCATCGTGATTATGAGTTGGAACAAAAAAAGCTGGATGAAACCATTTCAGCTATTGATGAAGAAATGGAGCAGCTTCGCAATGATATTCGCGAGGCAACCGATGATTATGTGAAACAGGTCGTTAACTCTAAAAAGGCAAAGGATTTGCGCTACCTGGAAGATCAGGGGCGAGAGAAGCCTTATTTCGGCAGAGTGGACTTTTTGAAAGATGAAATCTACGAGCTGGATCAGGTTTACATAGGAAAACGGGGAATTGTACGCAGCGATACATTTGATTCTGTCGTCGTGGATTGGCGTGCGCCTATCGCCAGTCTTTATTATTCTGGTGAGAGCAAAGACGCGTTTTATCGGATGGGACGCGAGATCGTGCGTGGTGAAGTTCGATTAAAGCGTAATTTTGCGATTGAAGACGGAAAGATCGTCGGCATCTATGATGGAGCGGTAAAAGAAACAATTAACCGCGAAATGGGGCATCCTGACGAGTTTTTGCAGGAGGGCTTCATTGATGAATTTTTGGCAGCCAATTTAAATCAGGCGAACGATAGCAGGCTAAAAGACATCGTCGCTACCATACAATCCGAGCAAAATGATATTATTCGGGCGGAAAAAGAACGGCCCATTGTTGTGCAAGGAGTAGCGGGGAGCGGAAAAACGACCATTGCGTTGCACCGACTCTCCTATTTGATTTATAACTTCCAGGATTCCATGATGTCCAAAAAATTCATGGTGTTTGCGCCAAACCGGATGTTTCTTACCTATATATCCGAGGTTTTGCCGGAGTTGGGAGTCGATGACGTACAACAGTCTACCTTTGTAGATTGGGCAGCGCGTCTTGTGAAGCCTCTGCTGCCAAAAGGATGGAGAATCGTAAGTCCCGATAAGCCTCTTCAATTGTTCTTCGAAGAAGGGCAGGATGAGCGCCAGCAAGATATGACGAGAAACAGGCTTCGCTTCAAAGGATCGCTCGCTTGTCGGGAGGCGCTGGAGCAATACATTCGGCATATCGTCGAAACGAAAATCCCTTTTAAGAAACTCAGCTTTTTATATAACAAAACAAAGCAAGTCTTTTCCATTCCGGGGGATTTTATTCGCCAATGCTTCCTGGAGCAATTCGCCAATATGCCGTATCATCGACGAGTAGAAGCGCTTCGTAAGCATTTAAAACAAGAAATGAACAAGCAATTATTTGCCCATCTACGAGAACGAAAAGTCGATTTGGACAAAGAAGGCTTGTACAAATTCGAGAAAATGCTGGAGCAAATCCTGGATACGTACCTGACTTCGTTTCCAAGACTGGAAATCTTCGCAGCTTATCGCGAGCTGATTGCTGACGAGGAATTGCTGCGCAAACTCGCACCTGCTGACATTTCAGACGAAGTTGTTCGTGATGTGACCCAGTCAAGTGCTGCGCTGTTTGCAGAGGAGCGATTGGAGCCCGAAGATATCGCGCCATTGCTATACTTGCAGCATATTGTGGAAGGAATGAATAAGGCGGAGCATTTTGATCATACGGTCGTGGATGAAGCACAAGACTTGAGTGCGTTAGAAATAGCTGTCATTGCATTGGCAACCAAGCGAAACTCGCTCACGATCGTGGGAGATATTGCGCAAGGCATTCATAGCTACCGGGGAATTCATGCCTGGGAAGAGTTGACCAAGGGGATATTTGCGCAGCTGTTTCCTTCCTATTATACGTTGTCGCAAAGCTATCGTTCGACGATTGAGATTATGCGCTGTGCTAACGAAGTGTTGCGGCAAATTGAATTGCCCGAGACGGTATTGGCAAAACCGGTTTTGCGTCATGGTGAAAAACCAATCATGGTCAAGGCACGTTTACGAGCGCAACTGTGGGAGGACATCTCTTCGCGTGTGGTAGCCTACCAGTCGGAAGGCTTCAAAACGATTGCGATCGTAGCGAAAACGATCCAAGCGAGTAAAAAAGCACATAAAGGCCTGCAAGACAAGATAGCTGATCTGACTCTGTTAGGCAGCAAGGATAACCAATTTCCGGGTGGCGTAACCGTCATGCCTGCTTTTTTAACAAAAGGCTTGCAGTTCGATGTGGTCATTTTGCTGGATGTGGACGCTTATCAAAATAATGAATGGGACGCAAAGCTGTTGTATGTCGCGATGACACGTCCAGTCCATCGGCTTGTTATGACGCAGGTTGATGACGTTTCTTCACCGTTGCTAATAGATTTACCAACAGCGCTCTACACCATGGCTACTGACGAATAAGAATCTACTCATCAAAGAAAACCCTCTGCATGTATAAAAGCAGAGGGTTTATCTGTATCATGCTTAGTGGTCACCTGTGTTACCTTTAGAAGGGTTCGTAATCACAAAACCTTCTTGTGGCAAGAAGAGGTAATCAATGACGACGCCATTCAGCAAAGGCTCATCTTTTTTCACGATCACATCGATCTCTTTGTCGGTAGAGATCACAACATCTTCTTCTGTTGGCTTGTCCAGAGCGAGTCCGTAATGTGCATGATCACCGTGAGCGTGCGTAATATAAACGCGCAGTTTCAATTCTTTGTCTTCTTCTTGCTCGATGATTGGAGCCAATTGCTTGGCAGCGTTACGAGTGATTTTTAGTTTCACAGGTCAAATCCCCTAACTGTATGTAAGTTACCCCTCCATCTTAGCAAGAGGGAAATCAGGATGCAATGTTGAAAGTGTTACGATATGACTAGAGAATGACAACAGGGTGGGGGAGAATGATTTATGAAAATCGATTTGCGCAGTGATACCGTTACGAAGCCAACCGAGGAGATGCTTCGAGCAATGGCGGAAGCGGAGGTTGGGGATGATGTTTACCGGGAGGACCCAACTGTCAATCGTTTGGAAGCGATCGCGGCTGAAATACTCGGAAAGGAAGCTGCGCTGTTCGTAACAAGTGGCACGCAAGGTAATCAGGTCGCTGTTTTGACGCATTGTGTCAACGGAGACGAAGTCATTGCGGAAGCGGATTCGCACATTTTTTACTATGAAGGCGGCGCAATGTCGGCATTGGCTGGCGTGCAAACACGGACGCTGGTTGGTGAACGCGGTGCTCTGCGTGCAGAAGAGGTAGAGAGGGCGATTCGGGGCAACAATATCCATTTTCCTCGGACGAAATTGATCTGTCTCGAAAACACACATAATCGCGCGGGCGGGGCGGTAATCTCTGGCGCGCAAATGAAGAGCGTCTATGATATCGCGCAGAAACACGGTATTCCCGTTCATTTGGACGGTGCGCGTCTCTTCAATGCGGCTGCGGCCCAAGGTGTTGCAGTCAGTGAGCTAAGCGCTTTTGCCGATACCGTTCAGATTTGCTTGTCCAAAGGACTGAGTGCTCCAGTTGGTTCCATTTTGGCTGGTGATCGTGCGTTTATCGAAGAAGCGAGATGGTGGAGAAAAAAATTAGGCGGTGGATTGCGTCAGGCAGGGTATTTGGCAGCGCCGGGCATCATTGCTCTGACACAAATGACCGATCGATTGGCAGAAGACCATGAACGGGCACAGCAATTGGCAAAAGGCTTGCGTCAACTATCGCTTCAGGTGGAGCAAGTCGAGACGAATATCGTGCTGGTGAAGACGGGCTCGATTGGACAAACAGCTGTCGCTTTCTTGGAACGTTTGGAGGAAAAAGGAGTGCTCGCGGTCGATTTTGACGAGTATGTCATTCGCTTTACGACGCATCGACACATTAGCGATCAATGTATCAAGACCGTTGTGGAAGCAGTAGAGGAATTATTGGTAATAGTGTAATCGTTTCGTTACAACCACTTGTAGCCAGTCGAAGGAAGGACTGGCTTTTTGCTTTGCTGCAATAATTAATTCTGAATAATTAGACAAATTGTACAAAATAAGAGTCTAAACGCGATCAGTTTTTCGCCATTCCGTCTGATTTGTTTCGTCTACACTTGCGTTATCATGGTAGTGTGATAAAGCGAAAGTATTTACCGGTGGATGGAATCGAATCAAGGGGGATGGTCTCGATGAGAAAGAGAATGAGCTTCATTTTGAGCTGTTTCTTGCTGCTTCAAGTTTTAACGGGATGTAGTACAAGTGAAACGGGGGTAACGAATAAACCGAATGATCAGGCATCTCAAACAGCGCAGCCAACGGGAAAAGAGATGGTATTGAATTGGAACGCAGACGGTGGAGAGCCTCCGACAGCGGATCCCGGACTAGCTTCCGATGGTACCTCCTTTGATGTCATTACTGCCTGTTTTGAAGGACTGACTCGCTATGGACCGGATGGGAAAATAGCCAACGCAATTGCTGACAGTTATACGGTATCCGCGGATTTGACGACATACACATTCAAATTGAAACCGAATGCGTTATGGAGCAACGGAGATTCGGTAACTGCCCATGACTTTGAGTTCGCCTGGAAAAGAAATCTCGACCCGAAGACAGCGTCCGAATATGCCTATATGCTTTATTTCATTAAAGGGGCAGAGGAGTTTAACACAGGGAAAGGAACGCATGAAGGCGTAGGGGTTAAAGCACTAGATGATTTTACATTAGAGGTCAAGCTCAATTCGCCAGCTCCGTTTTTTTATGAATTGACGGCTTTCCCGACATTGTTTCCTTTACATAAAAAGACCTTGGAGGCACATCCAGATTGGGCAGCGTCTCCAGACAACTACGTAGGCAACGGCCCATTCAAAATGGAGCTGTGGGAGCATAAAAACAAATTGGTTCTTGTGAAAAACGAGAATTATCATGACAAAGAAGCTGTGAAGCTCGACAAGATCGTCTGGAGCATGATTACCGATACCAACACCGCTCAAGCGTTGTTTGATTCTGGTGATTTGGATTGGGGAGGTCATCCAAGCTACGTGTTGCCCGTCGACGTGATTCCCGCCTTGCAGGAGGAAGGAAAAATCGTAATGGCTCCGTATCCGAACACAGTTGCCGTTACCTTTAATACAACCGTGTCCCCATTTACGAATAAAAAGATTCGACAAGCCTTCTCGTATTCGATCCAACGGCAGCCTTTGGTAGACGGAATTGTGCAGACAGGGGTGCCTGCGGCTTTTGCATGGGTTCCGCCCTCCATGCAACTTAGCGGAAATGACTATTTTCAAGAGGATGTAGAGAAGGCGAAACAGTTATTGGCTGAAGGGTTAATGGAGCTGGGGCTTTCGACGATGCCTACCGTGACATTCACGTATGGTTCAGGTGACGATCGTCAGAAAAAGCTCGCTGAAGTGCTTCAAGATCAATGGAAAAGAAGCTTGGGTGTTGATGTAAAAATCAGTGGCTTGGAGGAAAAAGTATTTTTACAAAACAAGCGCTCCAAAAACTATCAGTTTGCCTACCGAAATTGGGGTGCTGATTTTAACGACCCCATCAATTTCCTGGAAATATTCAAGGACAAAACAGTGGGGACGAACGACGCTGCTTGGGAAAACGACAGATACCGGGAGCTAATCGTCCAAAGTTACTTGGAAAAAGATTCGACGAAGCGTAATGCGATCATGCGTGAGGCAGAGACCATCTTAATGGAGGAAATGCCGATTGCCCCTGTGTATTATGGCGCAAGACCGTATATAAAAAATGACAAAGTCAAAGGATTTTTGATCAACCCGTTTGGTGGTAGGGATTTTAAATATACAACTATCGAACAATAAAAAAGAGTCTTGCCGTATCCGGAAACTTGGAGAGCGGCGAGGCTTTTTTTGGTTCCATTCGGCTAACTCACATGTGTGTAATTCAGAGCCGCCAATGAAATACTATAGCTATCCAACATAGGGGAAAAGAGGGATGGATATGATCTCGGCTAAAGAGCGAGAACGCATTCTCAATCAAATGAAACGGGACGAGAGCAAGATTGTCAACATCGTTCTAAACGACGCCAATCAGGTTGCAGGCGAAATTGAAAAAGCCAACCACCAAGGCATTTTCCTGGTGGATGGCCGGTACTACGGATACGAGGACATCAAAGAAATCAATGGCTCGTAATGGTTACAGACGGGGAGGGGGGAAGAAGTAGCGCAAGGCGTCAGGCAACTCTTTTTGCCACAAACCCCAGACATGATTCCCTGGTTTTTCCCGATAGGACAAGGTTGCTTGTTTGTCCTCAAGAATCTGTTTTGCCTCGCGATTCCAGTGCACGAAATCGAAGGTACCCGCGCTTGTTTCTACAGCAGTCTCATCGAGGCCGACGACCATCCAGATTCGCAGCCAGGATAGACTGGCCTGATTCGAAAGTGGATCGAGTGTTGTTTGGAAAAACGCCCCGGACAACGCGAGTACTTGTGGAAAGAGATCGGGATGTTCCAATGCGAGATGCAAAGAAACAGTTCCACCCAAAGAATCTCCTGCCAATATGCGTGAACCAGGATCACGGCGCACAGGATAACGCTCCTCTATGAAAGGAATCAGTTCTTCGGTGAAAAAGCGCTGATAGGCTGCATTTCTAGACCCCGATGGAGAATACTCGCTCGTGCGCTTGTTGCGATCGACGGAGACACCGACGACGATGTAGGGTTCGATACCTTCTTCCAGAATCAATTGATTGGAGATGGTCGCGATTCGTCCCATCGTAAAAAAGTCGTTTCCATCCTGGCAATAGACAACAGGGTAAGAAAGAAGCTCATTGTATCCCGGCGGTAGGTATACTTTGACCGAGCGGGGAGTGTCCACGTGGACGCTAGGCACTTCTTCTTTCATGATGGTTCGCTTTACATAGTCAGACATCGATTCACACTCCCTGATTGCTCAAATAAAAAACTAAGCCTTGAAAAAAACTGATACAGCTTATATAGTAAATGATAACAGAGAGGAAATAAACCCTGTAATATCAATACTGTAACACATTAAACAGGTATTTTAACTGCAATATAACAGGGTGTTGCAAACGGCGCTGTAAGCCCTTTCTTGCACCACGCAACTTTCTTCTGGATTTTATCAGGGTCACTTCCGCCGCGAATGGCATTCGTCACTCATCGAGCAAATGCTCAGATAGAGGTGACAAAGGGCAACGCGGAAAAGGATGTCCCTTATTCTAGTGACGAGGTGAATGTGATGAGCGTATCCACTGCTGTTGAACAAACAGAGAACAACGCCCCGCTGCAAATTCTTGCCCCGGATGGTACGGTTGTTCGTCCTGACTTGATGCCTAAGCTCTCCGATGATGAATTGCGTGAACTGATGCGTAAAATGGTATTTACCCGTGTATGGGACCAACGCGCAATCAGCTTGAACCGCCAAGGTCGTCTTGGTTTCTATGCACCAGTAGCTGGTCAAGAAGCAAGCATGATCGGTTCTGAGGCTGCTCTTTCCAAAGAAGACTTTGTCCTGCCTAGCTACCGTGATATTCCACAAATGGTATGGCATGGTTACCCTATGCACAAGGCATTCCTGTACTCCCGCGGACACATCGAGGGTGGTAAAATTCCTGAAGGTGTAAACGTATTGATGCCACAAATCATCATCGCGGCTCAATGTACACAAGCAACAGGTGTTGCAATGGGTTACAAGCTGCGCGGTGAAAAGAAAGTGGCGATCAACTACTTTGGTGACGGTGCAACTTCCCAAGGTGACTTCTACGAGGGTATGAACTTTGCAGGTGTATACAAGCTGCCTGTTATCTTCTTCTCCCAAAACAACGGTTATGCGATCTCTCTGCCGTTCGAAAAACAAACGGCTTCTGAAAATATCGCAGTCAAAGCAGTAGCGGCTGGTATTGCTAGCGAACGCATTGACGGTATGGACATTCTCGCGGTTTACTACGCGGTTCAACAAGCAAAAGAGCGCGGCGTGAATGGCGAAGGTGCGACTCTGATCGAAGCAATGACGTACCGCTATGGTCCTCATACCATGGCTGGTGACGACCCAACTCGTTACCGTACAGGTGAAGAGCAAAGCGAGTGGGAACTGCGCGATCCACTGATCCGTTTCCGCAAGTTCCTCGAAGCAAAAGGCCTCTGGAGCGAAAAAGACGAAGAAGCTGTCATCGAAGAAGCGAAAGCAGCTGTTGCGGACGCAATCAAAAAAGCAGACGAAACACCTAAGATGAAAGTTTCCGAACTGATCGATGTAATGTTTGAGACACTGCCGCCTGCACTCGAAGAGCAAAAGGCAGAATTCCTGGCGAAGGAGTCGAAATAAGCCATGGCACAAATGACAATGGTTCAAGCCATTACGGATGCAATGCGCGTAGAGCTGAAACGCGATGAAACCGTTCTTGTCTTCGGTGAAGACGTAGGTAACAACGGCGGGGTGTTCCGTGCAACAGAAGGTCTGCAAGCTGAGTTCGGTGAGCAGCGCGTTTTCGATACGCCACTCGCTGAGTCCGGAATCGGCGGTTTGGCTGTAGGTCTTTCCATCAACGGCTTCCGTCCAGTAGCAGAAATTCAGTTCTTCGGTTTCGTATTTGAAACGTTTGATGCTGTAGCATCCCAATCTTCCCGTATGCGCTACCGTTCTGGTGGTCGCTTCACGAGCCCAATTACATTCCGCTCCCCATTTGGTGGCGGTGTAAAAACGCCTGAACTGCATGCGGACTCTTTGGAAGGTTTGATGCTGCAAACTCCGGGACTGAAAGTGGTTATCCCTTCCAACCCATATGATGCAAAAGGACTGTTGATCTCCGCGATTCGCGACAACGATCCAGTTGTATTCCTTGAGCACATGAAGCTGTACCGTTCCTTCCGTCAAGAAGTTCCAGAAGGAGAGTACACGATTCCACTTGGCAAGGCAAACGTAGTAAAAGAAGGTAGCGATGTTACCATCATCACCTATGGTGCGATGGTGCATACCAGCCTGAAAGCAGCAGAAGAAATCGAGAAAGCCCGTGGAGCAAAAGTAGAAGTAATCGACCTCCGCACCATCAGCCCACTCGATATCGATACAATCGTGGCTTCTGTGAAGAAAACAAATCGTGCGATTGTGGTTCAAGAAGCACAAAAAACGTCTGGTGTTGCAGCAGAAATCATTACGCAAATCAACGAGCGTGCGATCCTGCACCTCGAAGCACCAGTACTGCGTATTACAGCACCAGATACCGTTTACCCGTTTGCACAAGCAGAAGATGTATGGCTGCCTGACGTAAAACGCGTAGTAGATGGTCTGACTCAAGTCCTCGATTTTTAATTGAGAAACGGACATAATGGCGGAAAAGTTGAAAGCTTTCCGCCTTCTTTCTCACGAGATAATAACTAAAAATAAATGATCAATCTCTTTTAAGGAGGAGATACTGTGAGTCGTTTTACATTCAGACTCCCGGAGCTTGGCGAGGGTATCCATGAAGGCGAAATCGTCAAATGGCACGTACAGCCCGGAGATTCGGTAGAAGAAGACCAAGTCATCATGGAAGTACAAAATGACAAGGCGGTTGTAGAAGTACCGTCGCCTGTTAAAGGGAAAGTTATCGAACTGAAAGTAACCGAGGGTACGGTTTCCGTAGTCGGCGATCCACTGATCGAGTTTGACGTAGAAGGCGAGATTCCGAACCTGCCAGACCATGGTCATGGCGATTCCCACGCTGCTGAAGCGGCACCAGCTCCTCAAGCTGCAGACAAAATGGAGCCAGGCTGCGACATCGGTTCCCAAGTGAGTGCAAATGCGAACCAAACTTTGGAAACGCCAATGGCACAAGCAACTGCAGCAGCAGTAGCAGCACCGATTGACCGTAAGCATGTGTTGGCTACACCTTCCGTTCGTAAATACGCTCGCGAAAAAGGCGTTCAATTGGCTAACGTACCTGGTACAGGAAAATTGGGTCGCATCACACGCGAAGACGTAGATCGCTTCGTATCTGGTGGAGCAGCAGCACCAACTGCACAAGCAGTGGCAGCTCCAGTAGCAACTGAGGCACCTGCAGCAGCTACAGGTGTAGCACAAGCAGCAGCGGCTCCAACTGTTCACCACACACCTACAGTAGGCGAGCTGGAAGAGCGCGTTCCGCTGAAAGGTATGCGTAAAGCAATCGCGAAAGCAATGGTGAAATCTGCATACACAGCACCACACGTAACAATCTTCGACGAAGTGGATGTTACAGCACTTGTTGCGATGCGTAAAGATGCGAAGCCACTTGCTGAAGAGCGTGGTGTGAAGCTGACTTACCTGCCTATGATCGTGAAAGCAGTTGTAGCTGGTCTGAAGAAATTCCCAGAACTCAACGCTTCTATCGACGATGAAAAACAAGAAATCATCTTTAAAAAGTACTACAACATCGGTATCGCTACCTCGACAGAAGAAGGCTTGCTCGTTCCAGTTGTGAAATCCGCTGACAGCAAATCCATCTTCCAAATCGCAGGCGAAATCGGCGAGCTGGCGAAGAAAGCACGCGACCGCAAAGCGACTGCTGACGAGCTGAAAGGTTCTACTTTTAGCATCACAAACATCGGTTCTGCGGGTGGTATGTTCTTCACGCCTATCATTAACTATCCAGAAGTAGCTATTCTGGGTGTTGGCCGCATTAGCGAAAAACCGGTTGTGAAAAATGGAGAAATCTCGGTAGGTCAAATGTTGCACCTGTCCTTGAGCTTTGACCACCGCTTGGTTGATGGCGAACCTGCACAGCGTTTCGTCAACTACGTGAAGCAGCTCCTCGAAAACCCAACGCTGCTCGTCATGGAGGGATAAGAGACAATGGTAGTAGGTGAATTTACTACAGAGGTTGACGTACTCGTAATCGGTGCCGGTCCAGGTGGATATGTTGCAGCGATTCGTGCAGCTCAACTTGGTAAAACAGTAGCTGTTGTGGAAAAAGCTGAGCTGGGCGGCGTGTGCCTGAACGTAGGTTGCATCCCTTCCAAAGCGATGATCCACGCTGCACACACATATGAGCACACACAACATACAGAATCCATGGGTATCACGATGGAAAATGTAAAAGTGGATTTTGCCAAAGTACAAGAGTGGAAAAGCGGCATCGTGAAGCAACTGACTGGCGGCGTAGGCTCCCTCTTCAAAGGCCACAAAATCCAGGTAATCCCAGGTGAAGCGCTGTTCGTAAGTGAAAATGAAGTACGTGTATTCCACGGTTATGATGTCAACCGTTATCGCTTCCAGCATTGCATCATTGCAACTGGTTCGCGTCCAATCGAGTTGCCTGCATTCCCGTTTGGCAAACGCGTAATGTCTTCTACTGAAGCGCTGTCCTTGACTGAACTGCCGAAGAGCCTTGTGGTAATCGGCGGCGGATACATCGGTATCGAGCTTGGCACTGTGTTCGCGAAGTTTGGTACAAAAGTTACGATTTTGGAAGGTTCCGATCAAATCTTGCCAGGATTTGAGCCAGACATGCCACGTTTGGTGGAACGCAAGCTGAAAAAGCTCGACGTTACCATCCATACAAAAGCATTGGCACAAGGAATGGAAGAGACAGAAAACGGCGTGATCGTAACTGCAGAAGTAAAAGGCGAGCAACAAAAAATCGAGGCGGAATACGTACTCGTTACTGTTGGACGCCGTCCGAATACAGATGAACTCGGTATTCGCGATATCGGCATGAACATGACTGACCGTGGGCTGATCGTTGTCGACAAGCAAGGCCGCACGAGCATTCCTAACGTGTACGCGATCGGGGATATCGTAGCAGGTCCTGCATTGGCTCATAAAGCTTCCTACGAAGGTAAGGTTGCTGCTGAGGCGATTGCTGGCCATCCTGCTGAAGTTGACTACAAGGCGATTCCAGCGGTTGTATTCTGCGATCCAGAAATCGCAAGCGTTGGAATCAATGAGAAAGAAGCAAAAGAAAAAGGCATCGACTACATTGTAGGTCGTTTCCCATTCGCAGCAAACGGTCGCGCTCTGTCTGTAAATGCAGGCGAAGGTTATGTGAAGCTGATTGCAGAAAAAGAAACGAATCTTGTATTGGGTGCGCAAATCGTTGGTCCAGAAGCATCTAACATCATCTCAGAGATCGGATTGGCGATTGAAATGGGCGCAACACTCGAAGACATCGAGCTGACCATCCACGCACATCCAACACTGGGTGAAGTAACAATGGAAGCTGCTGAATTGGCTCTGGGTCGTCCGATCCACGTCATGAAATAGGAAGTGGGAAAAGCCTTGTGCCAGAAATGGGTGCAAGGCTTTTTCTTCCACATCTTCCCCTTTCCACCTGATCATAAATAATGTAAAATAGTGGGAGACAACGTTAGGTGGAGGTCTGCAGCATGGAAATTACGAGTCGGATGATTGATGACTTGCGATTAAAACTAGAGCGCGCAGCAAAAGATGCAGGTTACAATTTTCTTAACCCTGAAATCGTGAGAATCAGCCAACAATTAGATAAATTAATTGTCGCACATATGCAACATGAAAAACGCCCTTCATGAGGGCGTTTTTGGTTGAGTGGGTACTTCTGAGATGGAATAAAGCAAATGGGCATTCCAGCCTTTTTTCGTAAGCGTGGGTTCTTGGGCATAATAATAGCTAGGATATAAAATCAAATGCTGCGCATCATAGCTAGGACCGTTACTCGGACAGGTAAGCCGATGAGTTTCTGTATCATAAGTAATTGCGGGAGAAATGGATTGCAGATAGGTAGTAAGGGATTTGATTCCTTGTAAAGAGTAATAAATCCGTTCAGCTTCACGAACAAATTTTGGAGCAATCGCCTCCCAATTCGCCTCAAAAAATAGCTGCCAATAAGATGAAACGAACAGGCTAAAACGGCCTTTCACATAATCGGCATCTTCTTCCAAATCGAAGGCAACTACAGGAGCATCGTGATGCAATATCCACTCCTCCAAGATCGGTTTTATACTACGCACAAAATGATCGGTGGGAAGTGTTACGAAGTACTCATATTGATCATCGACAGCCATTACACCTTTTGTATGTAAGGGGTCAAAAGAGTCAGGGATCCCATATCGAAAGAGGGGGACAAAATAGCCCCATTCTTTTAAAAGACGGGCAGACTCAAACTGCTCTACTTTTTCTTCCGTCCAATACGCAAATCGCTCGGGAGGTGTCTCTTGGGCAAGTGTATACAAACTAGCAGCCATCTCGTACAGCGGAGAAACACTATAGCTGATCAAATTGGAAAGAGGGCTATGGTTGCCCGGAAGTGGAATGGTGATCATCTTCACTTAACCTCCATCAAGGATACTAAATTTATCATAGTGCATCCTTGTGGGACAATTCAATCATTTTTGATGTAAAAAAAAGGAAGGGTAGAGGCACCCGACTGCAATGGAGCCAGGTGCCATTCATTATCCTTCTCGTGTTTGAATGGAGCGAGAATGATTTTGCTGCTTCACTTTTTTAGAGCCGGACTGGGGTTCGCCAGTCTGTTCTAGCGGGCGGGCTACATTATTGTAAGTTTGATGCGGATTTTCATCTAGAATATGGTCCTTTTCCATAAAATCAACTCCTTCTTTACCTAGTTTGGCGTAAACACATGATGACGAATCATAGGAAATGCTGGTATTCTATAATGAGGTTGTTGCAAACTGGTATGGTAAGGAAGCGTGTCCGCATTTAGAAGGAATTGATATGTTGTCAAAATTACAGAATGGCACGATACTGTTTATAGAACATAATATTTATTATGTAAACAATAAACGAGCTCTGCTGGTCTGGAAGGAGCGAGAACTATGCCAGTCTTAATCGCCCCCGTATTCAATTCAACAACAGCACAGCCCGTTCGGATCGATTTGCCTAATTCGTACACGCTCATATCCGGCGCAAAGAGGCCATATGAGATCGCTTCTCGTTTTTTACGCAATGAGATGGACGAGAACAAGCGAACCTTTGATTTGCGTGTAGATCCCAGCAGTTTATTTTTAGTTGGGGACCACGAAGAGATGAAAGTAACGGATGATCGGGTGTGGATTGAAGAAATCGAAAATAAGCTAAATCTAGCGTGCACAACGGGGACTTGTTCGATTCCTTACATCATCACCGTCAATGGCAATATGTATGGTATTACGTATTTGAAACGATCGCTTGATGGTGACAAGTACTCATTTGATGATGAAACGGCGGGTATTTTTACTTCATTAGTGGAACAGAAGCTGCCATCCCTTGCTTTTCGTCGCTATGCGCTCTCGCTGGAGAAGAAAAACTACGAGGATCAGTTGTTGGATCTGTGGATTGCATTAGAATCTTTGTTCGTTCCCGATGGAAAAAAAGGCGAGATTACCTATAAATTGCGTGTCCGAATGGCGTACTATTTTGGAGAAACTGCCTTGCAGCGTGAACAGATTGCACAGTTTGTAAAAAAATCGTACAATCATCGCTCAGAGATTGTGCATAGCGGAAAGCTGTTTGGTGACAACCTGGCAAAAGAAGTCACGATTCTGAGGGCGATGACAAGAGCCGCGATTTTGAATATCGCCGGGGAAAGCATCAACCTTCAGGATATGCGTGTCAGGCTGGACGAACTGGCATTTACGGGCGAATCTTATGTGGTGAGGTACGCTCCTACTTTTTTTGAAAGAATTTTGTTGTAAGCCTCATAGAGGAAACAGATCAGGAGGAAGAATAGAGCATGAGTGTTTTGATCGTAGAGAATTTGTCCCATGGTTTTGGGGACCGTGTTTTGTTTCGCGATGTATCTTTCCGTTTGCAACCGAATGACCGTGTAGGACTCGTAGGCGCAAATGGTACCGGAAAATCAACGATGATGGGGATTTTGACAGGCCAAAACTTGCCTGATAACGGTCGGATTGAATGGATGCCCAAAATTGAATACGGATATTTGGATCAGCATACCAAGCTGCAAGCTGGTAAAACGATTCGTGACGTACTCAAGGATGCCTTCCTGCCGTTGTTGGAGCAAGAGGCTGAACTGATGACGATTGGTGAAAAGATGGCTGAGGCATCTCCAGAGGAACTGGAAGAATTGCTGGAGCGCATGGGAGAAATTCAAGACAAGCTGGAAACTAGTGGCTTTTATTTGATCGATGCAAAAGTAGATGAAATCGCCAACGCTTTGGGTTTGAGTGCAATCGGTTTGGAGCGCGATGTTGCATCCCTCTCTGGTGGTCAGCGTACCAAGGTTCTTTTGGCAAAATTGCTGCTGGAAAAACCAACTGTTCTGTTGCTGGATGAGCCGACAAACTACTTGGACGAAGAGCATATCGTGTGGTTGAAAAACTACTTGAAGGAATATCCTTACGCTTTCATGCTGATTTCCCATGACACGACCTTCATGAACGAAGTCGTGAATGTGATTTATCATTTGGAATTTACCAAGTTGAATCGCTACACAGGGAACTACGAATCCTTCCTGGCACAGTCTGAGACAAAACGCAGTCAGCACTTTGACGCATTTGAGAAACAGCAGGAAGAAATCGCTAAAATGGAGGACTTTATTGCGCGCAATAAGGCACGTGCGTCTACTACCGGCCGCGCGAAGAGCCGTCAAAAGCAGCTCGATAAAATGGATCGCATCGACAAGCCGGAGACGGCTGCGAAACCTTCGTTTATCTTTAAAGAATCCCGGGCAAGTAGCCGTTTTGTCATCGAGGCTGAAAACCTGGAGATCGGATATTCGCATGCATTGCTGCCAAAGCTTAGCGTGAAGCTGGAGCGCGGTGAAAAAGTAGCGATTGTTGGCATGAACGGTGTCGGTAAGTCTACTCTGCTGAAAACGTTGCTGGGTGTGATTCCTCCGCTGGGTGGAAAGCTGGAGAAAGGCGATTTCCTCCATCCTGCTTACTTCGAGCAAGAAGTAAAGGCGAAGCCGATTACTGCACTCGATGACGTATGGAATGAATTCCCTTCCATGAATAACCATGAGGTTCGCGGAGCGCTGGCACGTTGTGGCTTGAAAAATGAGCATATCAATCGTAACATGAACGCTCTGTCCGGGGGCGAGCAAGCAAAAGTTCGTCTCTGTAAATTACTGCAGCGCGAAAGCAACTGGCTGGTATTTGACGAGCCGACGAACCACTTGGATGTCGTCGCCAAGGAAGAGCTCAAACGCTCCTTGAAGGAGTTCAAGGGGACCGTCCTTCTCGTATGCCACGAACCTGAATTTTATGAGGATTGGGTTACACAGACGTGGGATGTTGAGAAATGGAGTTTGGAGCAGGCAAAAACACCGATTAAATTGTAAAAGCAAAAACAGGCAGCCACCATCGGGTGAGACTGCCTGTTTTTTTATGTGAGCGACGCATTCCGCATACGGATCATGGAAAAGTGCAGACTGCTTTGTAGCAATGAATCTCGGAGCGGTATCAACGAAGGGGTGATTCGTAATTCAATATCCGATTGGCTAAGACAGTGTACGAGGGCACCTAATGGCCTTACGTCTAGTGGCGAAACAATTTCTTCTGACAAATAGTAACCTGCACCTTCGTCCCAGCTATAAAAAGATTCTGGAGAGAAGGTATATTCATACAGCGTAGTTTGTGTAACCGCGGGATACCATTTGCTTTCGATCGCTATAACCATTTTGGCGCTTGTCACGCCAAGAAAGCGCTCTACGTCTGCCGGCTCAGAATTTGCTTTTTTGTAAAAGCAAATCCTCGGGCAATCCCGCGGTAAATAATACATCGGAGCTCGTTCTGCATCAATCGCCCATACAGCCGGAGCAAGTGCGGGGTGAGAGGGGTGCGCACGAGGCTGAAAAATCGTAATGGCCGGGTCTTTACTATAGTGAAACAATTTGACCATGAATCTGAAACCTCCTTAATATCACCTTAGCCGTTTTCTAAAAAACTGCCCACGCATTTGGCAAATAGCGGCCTCGATAATAGGGAGAAGATGTCTTTGTAATGGCCTCACCATTGTGCAGCATCATGGAGCTGGAACCTCCGTCCATAGCCATTGCTGTAACCACACCTCGCTCAGCCAGTAGCTCTGCCATGTCGTTCATGCTTGCTCCGATGGAATGCCCGGGTTGGCGACCGTCAATGACTGCAAATACAATCGTCCCGTCTTCTTTTTGTCCAATCGCAGTACGTGGTTGAATGCCCCAGCTCTTGGCAGGCTTTCCTTCAAACATATTTTTCCCGTTTACAATTAGCTGCGGACGGAAGCTCACAGCATCACGCACGCCCATCTTCACGAGTTGTTCGGCCGAGTAGCTGCCCGTAATCAGTTTACCGTCATAGGTAAGCCCTAACGCAGTTTCTCCGCTTCTCGGATTGTAGGCCTGCAAAATCTTTCCATCGTGGATGACAACGCCGTAAGCTCGTGCTCCTTTGCCGTAGCCGTCTGGGTCGGCGAATCCACTCGCATTGACGATCCCGATGGCTCCTGTTTTCTTTACAAACTCATCGAGTAAATCCCCACGGTCCTTGCGATTCGTGACGACGAGCCGTACTCTGCTCGGGTCGCTAATGTACATGATTTTTCCTTTAAAGTAATAACTGCCTTTCGAGACGTCAATATCCTCGACCTCGATTAGTTCTCTTGGTTTCTCTGGAAGTGTGACGGTTACCAGATTCGATCTCGGCGGAATAGCAGGTCCTGTCGTGGCTGAGCCTGTATCCTCAGAATTGATAACGGTGGGATGTGTAATTTGCTCCTTTAGTTCTTTCAGTTTTTCATCGGGTAAAAATGTATAAGGGGCCCAGTAATCGTGCTGGGTTGTCAGCAAAGTACCTGCCGCCCACTCGCGTAATTCTACGCCGTTTTTCGTTCCGAATAAAAAAATAATTCCCAGTAGTGCCAAGGTTGTAAAGGTTAAGGCTGTGCCAAGCAGCCATTTCTTAACCCAACGCCATGGTCTTTTGCGGTTGGCTCGCTTGCGTGAGCGAGTCCGAGACAACGTCTCCATTCATGATTCACATCCATCTAACAAATTGTACGAGAGTTATCATTCCTATATGAAGAGACGCATGACCGGGAAAAAGGTTTCAGGAAAATAATATGTGATCAGCCTGGTCAAAATAAGAGCAGGAGGTGATAGGTGTGCGTGACTATGATGCGGAGTTTCAAAAGGAAGTAGAGGAGTACATGGAAAGTCCAAAAGGGACACGTAACCAAACCACCAGCCGGGACCGTCAAGACCAGGGTGAGAAGCAGGAAACCCGTTTCGATTCCAATAACGGGTAGAAGGAAGGTCAGGCGAAGTCCAATGCGGATTTCGCCTATTTTTTTATCTCGAAAAGGACCTTGACTCACGAGGACTGGCTTACCTCTGTATTCTACCTGCAAAGTGTGGTAAGCTTACCCAATGCACGACTTTATGCCAGGAGGGTTTTTGTGAGCACCACGTTTGCAGATTTACAAATTAGCGCACCGCTGTTGACTATATTGCGAGAGCGAAAAATGGAAACACCGACACCGGTACAGAGTGAAGCCATTCCGTTGATTATGGCTGGTCGAGATGCCTTGGTTGAGTCACCGACAGGGACAGGCAAGACGTTTGCTTATCTATTGCCGATTTTATCGAAAGTCAATATGGAGCAAAAAGATGTACAGGCCATTGTACTTGCACCAACGCATGAGCTCGTTGTTCAGATTGCGAGGGAAGCAGAAAGCCTTCTGCCAGGGAAGGACACGGCTGTGATGTCTATTATTGGCGGTGTCGATGTGAAACGCCAAATCGAGAAACTGAAAAAGAAGCCTGTATTGATCGTAGCAACACCTGGAAGACTGTTGGAACTGATTGAGCAGCGCAAGCTAAAGGTCCATGAAGTGAAGACAGTTGTTGTCGACGAGGCAGACCGTATGCTGGATGCAGGCTTTGGTAAGCCAGTTCAAGAGGTTATGAAAAAAACACTGCGTGATACGCAACGACTGTTATTCTCAGCGACAATCGCAGAGGAAGTCGTACATACGGCTGAGATTTTTACAAAAGACGCTGCAGTTATTCGCGCAGCAGCACCAGAAGGCGCCGCAGGAGTAGCGCACATGTATTTGGTCACCGATCCACGCAAAAAGGTGGATACGCTCCGTCGTTTGCTGCGCTTGGTCAATGTTCGCTCCTCCATTGTTTTTGTCAACCAAATCGAAAAAGTGGACGAGATTGTATCGAAGCTCAATTACCATCATTTGCCGTGCAGACTCTTGCACCGTGATGCGACGAAAGAAGAGCGCGCTCGCACCCTGCAACAATTCCGGGACGGAGCATTCCCCGTGTTGATTACCACAGATGTATCAGCACGTGGCATTGATATTCCAGGTGTGGAATGTATTGTGCATTATGATCCTGCATCGGATGCGGATACGTACATTCATCGCAGTGGTCGAACTGGGCGAATGGGGCGTGCCGGACTGGTATTTTCGATCGTTACGCCACAGGAACAGTTCATCATCCAAAAATTTTCCAAGCAAACAGGCTTGCCTATCGCTGAAAAATTCATGACGCACGGAGCGCTGGAAGATCCGCGTCCTGTACGAAAACCCGCGCCAGCACAAAAGTCAGGAGCTCCAGCCAAAAATGCGAGTACTGCCAAACGTAATCAAAATCGTGCACATAAGAAGGGCAGCTTTGGAACAAAGTAGGACAAGAAGCACACAACTTGTCTGCAGGAGGTTTCCATGCGCAAAGATCGGTTATATGAAGAGGATTTGCTGGTAAATGGCACAGTTGGTGGAGAAGTTCTGACGAAACACGAACGACAAGTGCTGCGCCAGGAAGCAGGGGAACTGAAGGAAAAGATGGAACAGGCGAAACAAGAGCCGATTGCCGAATGAAGGACGAAGAAGAGCAGGGAGAATCCGTGAGGTCTACGGATGCCCTGCTCTTTTTTTATGGGAGTGGATCAAATAGCGATCCAGCTCTTCTAGCCAGTCCTGAACGCTCTCATAAGGGGCGTCCATTTGTAACAAGCGCCGAATCATCATGCGAATGGGAGGAGATAAAGAAAGCTCCTCTTCCCAGCTTTTTTCTGGTGCGTCTGGTTCCGATTCGTATCCGGAATAGAGCAAAAATAAAAAGAAATGTCCCAATGCGTACAAATCACTGGAAGGAGCGACTTCACGCTTCAATTGTTTTTCAGACGGGTAGGTGGACAGGGTATCAGCTGTGTATGTCGGTCGGTCACCAACGAACCTGGCGAGGCCAAAATCAATCAAGTATGGCTTGTCCCCTTTCCAGATGACGTTGGGAATCCGTACGTCGCGGTGAATCACATTTTGCTTATGGAGGTAGGCCACGAGCTCCCCGATTTGGCGGATCCATTGGGCGCATGTTTGCTCATCAGCCACGATGTTTTGATCAAACAACATGTCTTCGAGTGTCGGGCCTGCTAGATAAGTCATGACTATAAACGAGTCTTGCCGGTAAGTAAAGGAATCCAGACAGCGAGGGAATTGCGGATGCGAGAGGGACATCAGCACCTTTTTTTCATACGCCTGCATGGCTTCTCCTTTTGGTGTGTGACGCAGGCTTGGTTTCACTTGCTTCAGCACAACCTGATTACCTGTAGGGTTGTGCGTTGCGAGATATGCGATCCCGTAGCTTCCCATCCCCAGTACTTTTGTTATTTTATAGTGTCCTGCCAGGTGGCCGGGCCGATATGGTTTATCACGTATTTTTTCATTCCACCATGACTTCATACGAGTCCACATTGTCTGATTTTCCCCTCCTCCCTTCATCTTATCATGATTTGAAAAAGCTGACCTTTTTTTCAATAGGTTTGCTATAATCAGTTCGTTACATGCAGACAGGAGCGAAGGGTATGAATTTTACAATTGATTGGTTATCCTTTTATCTGATGGAACAGCCTGAAGAAGAGGATGGCATAAAACAAGTGCGGATGACGCGCTATTTGGGCCATGATGAATATCAGAAAAGCGAACTGAAAGATTTTCTCGATGGGGAATTCGCCCGGATTGCGAAAAGAAAAGTCGAGATGAATCCGAAGACAGAAGGCACGCCGACAAAACTGGGTCAATTTGTGCTGGAACCTGGACATCCATTGGACTCGAACCCTAACTATGCCCTCTTGAATCGATTGTTGGCAGCGGAGACACCAGGGGAGAGCAAGGAGCCCTGCCAGGAGTTGATTCAGTCGTATTTGCGAACCTCTCAGGTGAGAGGCGGGGTTATGATTGTGGTCCGGACGAGACTCGATCTGATTGATGAGCGCTATGTCTTTATTTTAAAATGCGATTTCGAACAAAAAACAGCTGTCATCACAGATGAGAAGAGCCTCATATCAAATGTACGCATGGCGATCAACGCCAAAAACATGAAATCACTGATGTATCCGTATATGATCGAATCAGGAATGAATGATCCTTATCACGTGAAAATTCATCAGTTCTCCCACGCACGGTATTTCGAAGAATTTCTGCGTTTTATCGAATATCCGCAAACGATGACGCAGATCGTCTCTGAAGAAGTCATTTCATTGGCAAGACAGCACATCGAATACACGTATCCCGAAGAGTCGGAAGAACGGGTAAGGGAAGAAGAAGCCATCGAACTCATTGCTGCAAGTCCGAAGCGGGAGCTCGCAGAAAAATGGGAGCATGAGACTGTGATGGAAGCGATGCAAATCATTACAGATCGCCAACCAGAGGTCGAGCTGAAGTTCAAGCTGGATCATATGCAGATCCGCACATTATTGGCCGATTACGGTACCAACCTGCATATCGCGAAAGTAAACGGACGTTATTTGGTATTGTTAGAAGGCGAGCAGCTACAATTCGAGCGTGGCATGTCCCCTGTTGAGTTTTTAAAGCCAAAGGCATTGACGGACATCGTGAAAGAAATCGAAGAGAGAAGCCAAAACGTTGCGTATACCCCAATGAGCACGCCAACGGAGGACGACGATAATCCACCTTGGTAATAAACGAGGAAGGGAGTGATTAAGTTGGATCGACAACTGAAAGTAATCGGTCAAGAGCATCACATTTATCCGGTTTTGCGCCATGCCTCGATGATCAACAAGTACCCGGAGCGGTGGGTTGTGAAGGAACATACAGCAGATACGTATGTCCTCTACGCACTAGATCAAGGGGAAGGCTACGCATTGATTGAGCAGCGAATGTTGCAGGAAGCAGACTGGACGAGCGAGCAGCTTCATGCATACGCGATGGAAAACTTGCGAAAGCTCCCCTTTTCAGTGAAGTCACAAGAGGTAGGGGGCCAGCACATCCATTTTATTAGTCCGACAGACGGGTATGCGGCAAGCCGAATTTTGCTGGATTCATTTCTGGCGGAGATGGATCAGAAAAAGCAAGGAGACTCGCTTGGTGTCGCGATTCCGCATCAGGATGTGCTGATTGTGGCGGATATGGCAGGAGAAGCTGGAGCCCATCTGTTAGCTCGTCTTACTTATGATTTTGCATCCAAAGGGCAAGTGCCGATTTCTGTCTTGCCTTTTTATTGGGAGGAAGGGGAATTGACCCCATTTCTCGTAGTGACGCACGACTCGGGTACAAAAATTGAAAGAAAGTAGAGCAAGCGCGGGGATAGACTTCCCGCGTTTTCTATACGGTGGAAAATCGGAGGAAACCCTCGAATGAAAAATTTCATGATTGGTCAATACGGAGGTTTTGATCAGGCAAAATACGCACGAGATTTTAAGGAGGGCTTTTACGGAATAGAGGCATGCTTATTTGAGTCGGAGGAGGATATCTAAATTCTGCAGCGCGAATCACAAGCAAAAGGATTTGCGGTGGGTGTTCATTTTCCGCTGCGTGCAGGTCAATCCGAGCTGCGGGATGCTTTATTCATGGATACTCATGATCAGACGAGAGCCGAGGCGTTTCAAACGATAGAGAGGGAACTGGCGTATATGGCATTCCTTTCGCCAACCTATGTCTTATTCCACTATCCAAAGCCTGTCATTTTGGATGAGCGCGTCGACTGGAATGTTTGGCGTTTTCATGATTCGCGAGACTTTGTTTGGGAGCAAGTCTACACAGAAGCAGAGTTTCAATCACGTAGTGAGCAGGTGTTTGCGTGGTTGGCTGAGAAAGGCAAGGAGTTTCACTTCACACCAGTCCTTGAATTCGATGCACTCAACCGCTATGTGTATGAGACAAAATTTTTAGAATACTTGCTGCAGAAATATCCCACGATCAAGCTCTGTCTCGATACGGGTCGATTGTTCCTGCAAGAAAAAATCGACCCGTGTTTCGATGCGCGCAAGGTCATCCAAACGTATACGAAATATGCGTTTAGCATTCATTTGAAGAGTATGAAGGTGACCGCGAGTGGGGTAGAATTCGTTCACTTTCCCGTTCTTCCCGAATCGAAACCAGAAGAAGGGTGGGCACCGATTGAGGACTACCTGACAATCATCCGGAAGGAAAACCCGCACGTAAAGTTCATGTTCGAGCATCGTTCCGACCAAGTAACAGACGAACAGCTCGAGCGTTGCTATCGTTGGGTAAAGGACCTCCTATCTGAACCTCATGAATCCACTTCAAGTAGTAACTCAATATAGCGTCCGGCATCTTGAATCAGCCAGTACGGGTACCTCGGACCGTGTATGTACAAATCTGTAGCGGTCACGAGCATGGTCCTCACCCGTGTTTTATCACCCATCAACTGCGCGCATACGCCCATCGTCATCCAAGGGTAGACATCACCAGTCTGAAACGTATCAAAATGCGGGAAAGCGTCTGTGATCCTTTGGTAGAGTAGCGAAGCCGTTTTGGCATCTGTCATGCTGTAGACAATGGGAAACGCTTGGGAAGTAACGTCAGGGTACCATTTTCGCCAGCCGGGATACGTACGATCATACATGGCATACGACTTGCGAATCCGACTGTACATTCCACTGATGCCGAGCGCACAGGCTCTCGCACGTGAAGCCGCTTCCTCGGCAGCCTCCACATCTCCGATCAACGAAAATAAATACGAAGCATCTGCCAGTCCTTTGGCCACCTCGCAATTGTCCATCAAATATTTGACCCGATACGAACGCTTCGCCCAGGTCAGACCGTCCTTCTGTTGAAGGCGGGCAACTGCTCGGAGAAGGGACAAGAGTGCAATGTGGTTGGCATACAGCCAGTCCATACGCCCCGTTGCTCGTATCCATTCTGCTAGCAGGCTAAAATAAGTGGTGTGGTAGCTATCCTCGCTATCATTTGTGCCGGTATCGATTTCTCTGTCCTGTTCAAGACGAAAATCATTGATATAGCCGTCCGCATTCAGGTTTTGCAAATACCAATCGAGATGACCGCGAACAGCCTCTACCTCTTTCATACGGATGAGGGAAACAATTCCGAGGTTAGTAAAGTACGGATTGATTTGGTCACGTTGGGGGCCAAGGCGAAAGGTACCACTCGGCAATTGGCAGGATAGCAAAAAACTTGTTTGATTCAACGCCATTTCTTGCATCCATTTTTCCATGAGGCTGACCTCCTCTCCAAGCTACGTGATTGCTGAGACGAGTTTGACTCCGTATTCGATCCATTGCAGCGAACGCACATAAGAATCACTGTCGATGGAAGGCAGTGAAGCGGGTTCTTTCACGACTTTGTGCCATTTTTCATCTCGAAACCAATCTACCCCATCTGCCGGATCGTGTCCATAATCAGCCCATGCATCCTGAAGACGGGGGCTGTATATCTTCGGGCTTCCTTCTAGCAACTTATGTCCATCCAAGCGTAGTTGGTACGCATCTTCTGTGGTGGAAGGAGTATGATGAGGTGTGAACAAATGCGGCCAATAATCTGCTCGGGAGCCTGTATGAGGAATACGAGAGCAGTAGGAGACCATTTTTTCGAAGCGAAAAGAATCCCCAAACAATTGCTGATACAACGTCTTTCCGATCTGAATGCGGTTTCTGATGTCGGGAAAATGATGAACATGCAACCCGATCAAACTAAGCCGGCGATCAGTAGAATGCGCTTTATAGGGAATGAGCACTTGATTCATCGAGAGAGCAGATTGAGCAACGAATGCAAACGAACTGAAAATGCGATTTAGTGTAAACGGCTTCTGTACGACACGTTGTTCGATATATTGCTGTTCATTGACGATGAGAGCATGTGTGAGGCGCGCGCTGTCTTTGGTTGCGAGGAACTCTTGCCAATACGATTGCATAAAGACTGAAACACCAAGTGGTGCCAAAAGCTTTGTTAAATCTGTTCCCGTTCGTTTCATCTCCGCATACAGAAGCAATTGCGGATAGGCATCGTGAAAAATCAGCCAGTTAGATCTTTCCAAAAACCAAAAAAACGGCTCGATTGCTTGTGCGTCCATAATAAGCGGGAGCCATTCTCCTTTTAAATCGGTCATGTTCCACCCGCCATTTCGTGAGACCAGATGGGCCAATAACGCCCAGTGAACCTCTTGGTGCTCGAGATAAAAGGCGAGGTATGCTTGTGTGCGGGTGACATTGTTACGATTGGCTTTGGTTGTTGCTTGTCTGATGTGAGCAATCAGGTGTTGCTCGGAAATTTCCGTTACGGTCGTATCTGTCATGTATAGTAGCTCCTTGTTTTTTCACATGGAAAAAAGCAGGTCCACTGGGCGACCCGCTTTTTATTCAACCAATCATTTCTAGTACGAGAAGTCGAACGAGTAGTTTTTCCTTGGCTTCCTCCCACGTATTCGCAAAAATGACAACGAGCTCCGATTGGAACTCCGTTTCCGCGACAAAAATCCCATCTTGTTCGTAGATGTTCATAGATGATCGTCCTTTCTGCTGCCTTTCAAGCATTGTATGCTATCATGAAAGAGATGATGCATTCAGCATGCTGGAAAATCATGAGAAGGGTGGCATCAAACATGATAGTAAAAGTGACAAAAGAGGCCGAAGAACGCATGGCAAGTACAGATAAGCCCATTCGGATCAACGGTGAGCTAGTTGGTGGCTGCGGGATGAATGTAGAGTATGCGTTGTGGTGGGATAGCCAAGGTCCCGAGGATGAAGTCTACCAGGTCGATTCTTTGACGTTTCTGATAGATCGCGAAACGATCGCCTATATCGGATCTGATCTGCTTACGATTGATTATCGTGCACAGCAAGGCTTCCGCATGGTCACACCACAGCAAATTTTGGCCTATGGTCTTCAGCTAAAAGAGCGCTGGAGTTAATCACTTCGGGAGAAATTGCAAGATAAAGGCGAGAATCCCTTCTGCAATTAAAGGACCGACTGCAACACCTCGGAAAAAAGTGACACCAGCGATTGTACCTAGCAAGAGGCCAGTAACGATCAATGGATTTTGGGACATCAAGACCGTTCCTTTTCCCGCCAGGTAGGCCACAAACATACCGACGGCGACGGCCAGTAGCGAATGCCAATTTGTAAAAATCTCCAAGATAGACGAAGGATTAATTTTGCCGCTTGCCAGCGGAGTCATGATGCCAATCGTCAGTATAATGATCCCGAGCTGTAATCCATGCTGCTCGAGTAGAGGAAAATATCGTTCCAATGACAGGAGCCTCATTAAGAGAAGAATCGCAACGGCAATGGATACGGTTGCGTTGTTGCCGATAACACCGAGCGCAAGTAGTACCAAAAGGATGATAGAAATCCAGTCCATATGCCGGTTGGCTCCCTTTCGTTTTTCTTAGTATATCCATCTGCTGCGGCATGTGCCCGGGCAAGAAAAAAGAGAACGGCATGCACAAGTGTGCGAGTGCCGATCTCTTTTTTCTAGTCGAACCATGGTTCCAGCATTCCTACTGGAAAACCTGTCTGCTCGTCCGAATCAGGGAAACGTCCCCAAGCAAAGACGCCGTTGAAATAATCGATTGTAAACGGCTGATCGTAATCAGGCACGCTGTATTTGCTGCCGATTCGGAACTCACTTGTTCCTAAATAGTACGATTTCGCCATAAAGTACTTTTGTGTAAGGATCGCAAGCTGTGAGTGATCCCCAAGCTTCTTTTTCTCTTTCGCTTCTACGTGCAGGCGCTCCATTTCCTCCTGCAGCTCTGCGAGTGTCATCTGACTGTACAAACGCAACGGACTGCCCCCTTTCCATACAGGTATATTGTAGCAAAAGACAAGGTGTTATGTCTGTAAACGGGTTTGAAAATAAAAAAGGGGCACTCCCAGTTGGGAATGCCTAATTATTGGGGGCGATTGAGAAAAAGAACGACTGATTGTTCTATGACTGGTTTGCTCTCACCCAAAACAGTCAATCAATCAAAGCTATTAGCGTAGGCATACTCAGATTGAATGATCGATCTAAACATGCTTACGTTAAAAAGTCATCCAAAGAAGATAATCGAACTTTTTCTCAATGCGTTGAAAAAGTGCTTACACGTACAACATAGCAAGCAAAAGTAAAACATCAATTAAATAAAAATAAAGTATTATTAAATCTTTTTCCTGTAAGTAACGCGTTAACGAGCAAAACGATGGTTACCGATCTCAACCGTTACAGGACGTGACCAAATCCACTTGGATTTAGCTGTATCCGGATTAAAGAAGTATAGGGAACCGTTGCTCGGATCCTTTCCATTCATTGCGTCCTGGACCGCTTTTCTCGTACTTTCATTTAATTTATGTGTCAAATTGCCGTCATGGACAGGCGAAAACGCATTGGGAGCATAAATAACCTCCCGTACCGTATTTGGAAAATCATCTGAAGCAACCCGATTCAATACAACGGCAGCAATCGCTACCTGTCCTTCATACGGTTCTCCCCGGCCTTCCGCATACACTAACCGGGCGAGCAGTTCCATATCCCTCTCTGAAACTTTCACTTTTCCATTCCGAACCACTCTTGGACGACTATCACGACTAACCTGTACAGACTCGCGTTTTACTGCTGTAGCAGATATGGTTGGTTTCTTTTCCTTCTTTGAAACTTGTTCCGATGGCGACGTTGTACTATCGAGAACAGGGAGGATTTGTACCGGTTGTGGTGCCATTGCACTTGTCGGTGTGACAAATAAGCATAACAGCATCAATCCAAAACTGTTCAAAAAGAAGAAAAAGCGCGTTGGCGCTTCTCGTGACAACATGGTGTGAACCACTCCTTTTCGCTTTTTGCGTTTTGATTGCGGAAGCGAATCAGGTCTTTTGCAAGTCTATCGGTCTTATCGGAGTGGTTCAAGAGGTAATTGGTACCATAGAACTATTTACAAAACAACGCCGCTCATGAAAGTGTTTTCATAAGCTGATGTTTCCGCAATCAAAAAGCCACTTTCCCGTTGAGAAAGTGGCTTTCGTGTGCAGCTTCAGGCTGCTCTTATTTTTCTGTAATTGCAATGGATTTAATGGTAATCGTTTGCTCTGGAACACTTGGTTCACCCGTTTGTGGGTTTTTCTTTACTTTTGTTCCGGCAATTTTTTGAACAACATCCATGCCACCCGTGACTTTTCCGAAAATCGTGTAGTTCGGAGAGTTGTCCAATCCTGTCACGTCAGGTCCAGAACCAATGAAGAATTGGCTACCATTTGTGTTTTTACCGGAATTCGCCATGGCAACCACGCCTGGTTCATATTTATGACCATTTTTCAATTCGTCTTCAAACGTGTAACCTGGACCACCCATGCCAGATCCCAATGGATCGCCTGTTTGAATCATGAAGTCTTTGATGACGCGGTGGAACGTAATTCCGTCATAGAACTTGTCCTTTGCGAGGAAGACAAAGTTGTTGACAGCAATGGGGGCATCTTTTTCAAACAGATCGATCGTAATGTCTCCCATGGAAGTAGAGATTTTTGCTTGATAATCTTTTGCTTTGTCAATCTGCATAGCCGGAGCCTTCTCGTATTTCTTCTCTCCGGTTGGAGCCGGTGGGTTAGCTGGCTCTTTGGATACTGGTTTCTCTGCTGGCGTAGTCGGTTGATTAGGAGCGGCTTGATTGCTTCCTGTAGAACAACCCGTAACCAAGGCGATTGCCGTCAGACATGTGAACAGAGTTGTCATCATTTTTCTCATCTTATGCACCTTCCTTTGTATCTTATCGTTGGGTGGTTCGGTTTCGAATTATAACACAAATCGTCGAGCATTTGCCAATCCGCTAGTTTCCTTTCCAATCTCGCGTGGTATGATTGGGAGAAAAGGGTGATCAATGTGGCAGAGCGATTTGAGACCAAAACGGTACATATCGGACATGACCCTTTGCAGGGAGTAAAGAGCAAAACGACACCGATTTATCAAACCTCTGTTTTTGCTTTCGAAGGCTTGGAAGAAGTAGAACAATACTACGGCGGCGAAGGTGAATACTTGTACACCCGAAATGGAAATCCCAACCAGGCTGAGCTAGCTCATGCAATTGCAGCTTTAGAAGGCGCCGAGGCAGGTGTCAGTGCTGCCTCCGGTATGGGAGCGATCATGGCGGGTTTACTTGCCGTTCTTTCCCCTGGCGATCACGTTCTGGCATCCCATGAAATTTATGGGGGTACCTATGCTCTACTGCATAAGGAGCTGTCGCGGTTTGGAATCGAGCTTGGATGCATTCAGCTTGGGCAAACGACAAAGCTTGCTGATCATGTTCGCCCGACGACGCGGCTGTTTTTCGTGGAGAGTATCACCAATCCGCTATTGACTGTTGTAGATTTGCCATACTGGATCAAGGAAGCAAAAAGACTTGGCTTAACCGTCATGGTGGATAATACGTTTGCGACTCCGTATTTGGTACAACCCGTTTCATTCGGAGCAGATCTTGTCGTGCACAGTGGAACCAAATACATAGGTGGACATAGCGATGTGACGTCAGGTGTCTTGGTTGGATCACAGGCGATAATCAAGCGTGCTACCGAGATCGTAGTCAACTACGGTGCGTCTCTCAGTCCTTTTGAGGCTTGGTTGACATCACGGGGTTTGAAAACACTGGCAGTGAGAATGGAGCGTCAATGCGATAATGCCAGTCAGATCGCTGGGTTTCTTCGTGATCATCCTGCAGTTGCACGGGTGTATTACCCAAGTCCTACGGAGACCTTCTTTTTTTTAAGGCAAAAACAGGGGGCAATGATATCCTTTGCTCTGGCAGACGAGACGAAGATTTATAATTTTTACCGGGCACTTGACTGGATCAAGCTGGCTCCGTCTCTGGCAGGTGTGGAGACGAGTGTATCTCATCCAGTTACGACGTCTCACCGTGCTTTTTCTGAAGAGCAGCGCAAGGAAACGGGAATCACGATGGGACTGGTACGGTTATCGGTCGGAATCGAGGCTGTTCAAGACATTCAGATAGCATTAGATGCCGCATTAGGGAAATAATTCAAAAAACTTTGCCACATTATGAAACTTTCTTCCTAAGAAATACGTATTACTTAGTTAGAGTAGTCTCAGAATGCAGTGGAGAAAGTCCATTCTGAGAACATGCTTCAGTCTGGAAGAAACCGAGGAAAACGCAAATGGGAATGGCTATGAAGCAACCATCGGGGCCATCATCCGGAGATTATTATGAATCTCGTCCATTTACGGAACTATATGACGAATATTTTGATCGCGTCAACCGGTATTTACGATGCCGGGTTCAAAGTACGTGGGATGCCGATGATTTGACCACCGTGGTCTTTTTAAAAGCGCTAGAAAAATTCGAGCAATATAGCAGAACAAGTCCTTTCGCATCGTGGATTTTTCGTATTGCTCACAATACATATGTGGATTTTATGCGGAAAAACAGGGAGTTTCCGGTTGACCAGGAGGATTTTCTAGGAGCAGAGCCGGACGACACATGGCAGCCGGAACGACAGGCGCTGACGAATGAAGAGATTCGTCTGCTTCGTGATCGTCTGGATTTGTTGTCTCAGGATCAACGAGACGTGTTGATGCTGCGGTACTTTGCTGACCTCAAAATCAGTCAGGTAGCTGAGGTGCTCGGCAAAACAGAATCGAGTATCAAAATGATTTCTTATCGCGGATTACAAAAACTTCAGAAGATGTATGAGAGGGGGGACTCCGAATGAGAGAAGAGGAGAAGCACCCCCAGGATCATCAATCGGATGATCAGACCGTAACCCAGCTCCTAGCCCATTTGAAGCAGATGCGCGGATCGGTTCCAGTCAATTATCAGCTGAAATCAGACCTGAAAAAACAATTGCTTCAGAAAATGAAAGATCTCGAAGCCAAACAGACAAAGGCTCAAAATGCCGCTCCTAAAAAGCTTGGGAAGTTGGTTTGGAGCGGAATCGCTGCTGCTGCTCTCATCCTTGCCATAGGCGGATTTGTGTGGTGGAACAATTCCTCTCTTGCCGTTCGAGAGCATGAAGTACTTACGCTGCCAGCACAAGCGGTCGTGGAGCTTGTTGATATTGATAGCAAAGCCACTCAGCTCGCTTATATCCATAACAATACAGAGCTGAAAACCATTCCAATCGACGCGGAACTAAAGCCAGTCACGATCAAATTGCCACCAACCGAAGGCAAATACATGGGGGTTGCGTGGTCTAATTCCGGGAAGAAAATCGCTGTCGTCGAGCAAGATAAAAAATTATCGCGGATATGGATTGTGGAGATGCCGACAAGCTACAGCATAGGAAGCAGCCGATTGCTGAAGGAAGAAGAAGGAGTAGTGTATTCTTCACCAAGCTGGTCTGAACACGATGATTCGCTTGCCTTTACTCGCTCGAAAAATGGCGTCGATGAAATTTGGGTGAGCAGCACAGTTTCGTTCCAAGAATGGAAGCTTGTAGAAGGCTCTCAGCCTGAATGGTCACCAGATGGAAGCTTGCTTGCCTTCAATAAAGCCGGTGAAGTACAGCTGATGGAAATGCGAACAGGGAAAGTTACCTCGCTTGCAGTGGGACAGTGGGCATCGTGGAGCTCCGATACGAGATTGACCTATACACACCCCAATGGAACGCTGATGGAAGTAAACGTGGGTGTAGAGCCTTTTGTGACACGCGAGCTACCATTGCGAAACCAGTCATCGGAAGAGCTGATCAAAGGAAACTGGGCAAACAAAGGTAAGCATTTACTGCTTATCTCACGCCATGATCAACTGCAACAACTGGTTATCTCTTTGGCGTCACGAAAATGAGCGGAGGAACAAGCATGAGATGGAAATGGGTGTTAATCTTTGTCATCACATGGCTTAGCTTTTCGATACGCCCAGCTATGGCAGAGAGCAACGTAGACATACAATTCGAAATACCCTTAAGTGGAATCGTCAAATATGAATCATGGATGAGACTAAACGTAAAGGTAACCAGCCAGGAAAAGGATTTCACAGGATCTGTAGAGTTATCGCAGCGACAAGTCAAAAAAAATAATGAATTGAAACTTCGGCGTCCGATAAAGCTCGAGCAAGGAAAGAGTACAACCGTATACTTTGATATGCCTTCCCAAATATTGCTCGATGATTGGTACGTTCAGGTTACGCAAAACGGTCAAGTTGTCAAAAGTGAAAAGCTGCGTATCTCATATCCAACAGAC
The DNA here is from genome assembly GCF_055685845.1 of Brevibacillus schisleri. Taxonomy (NCBI): domain Bacteria; kingdom Bacillati; phylum Bacillota; class Bacilli; order Caryophanales; family Paenibacillaceae; genus Brevibacillus; species Brevibacillus schisleri. The sequence continues at coordinate 3,764,925 of NZ_JBVNDM010000001.1, read as the reverse complement.
GGACGCACAATTGGGGTGATTAGCGAGGAGGGCAATGCGTTTCATTTCCTTGCCGTCAATCAGTCTCAATCCAAAATGAATCGTCCCTTGTCCGTACAAAATCTCACGGAACAAATGTTACCTGACCAATCATGGATTTACGAAAACATAGACATGTTAGCGCTGGCAGGCAATAGTGGCTCCACAATAAATGATCAGCAGATGGCTGCGATCAAGGAGTGGATCCAGCTGGGAGGGATCGTAGTTGTTTCCGCAGGTCCCAATCAAGATGGGATGATCCAGCGGTTTGCTGATATTCTCCCTGTGGAAGCCGGAAAAGCTGGTAATATCGATCTGCAGCAAGCACTTAGTGAGTATGACATTGCAAAAGTTGCGCCAAAAGGCAGTATTGGTGTATACAACCGTGACTTGCCCTTATTTGTGTCAAAACCATACGGCAGAGGGTTGCTACTATTTGTCAACTATGATGTGACAGCAGAGCCGTTGGCATCGTGGCAATTCAATCCACAACTGTGGCAGAATGCAATGACCCAGCATGGCGCAAAGAAGATTTTTGAAGAGAAGCTTTATATGGATCAAATGACCCGGCCTTTTCTAGACTTGAGCAAGAAGATTCCTGAAGTGCAAACTCCTCCGCCAACCTGGATGGTGGCGTTATGGGGCGGATACGTCATTGTACTCGCACCATTGACATACTTCATTCTAAGAAGAATGAGAAAACCTGAATGGGCGTGGGGAGTCATCCCGTTGGGAGGAATTTTCTTGACCGTCGCTATATTCGCGATTGGAAAGCCTGCTGTTGTGAAAACGAGTACTAGCTACGCCGTCACCAAGATCGATATATTAGATGAGTCTTTGGCTCATGTTCGCTCAGCCGCAACGTTTCTAGGGGTGGATCAGAACGACTATGATGTTCAGCTTGAACCTTCGATCGTTGCTCTGCCCTTGACAGTAGGACGAAATGATTATCGACCAGAGGGACTAATGAATGGCGAAGAGCTTCTCTCTTTCCGTAATCTACCCTATTTGACACCGAAACAGGCAATCGGTATCGGGGTTAAGCACGACATGGGGGCTTTTGATGCTTTCTTGCGAATCAATGAGAATCGTGTGCAAGGGCACGTGAAAAACAATACGGAGTTTGCCTACGATCAAACTTATATTGAAATTGGTTTTCAGCGAATTCCTCTTGGGCCTTTGAAAAAGGGAGAAGAAAAGCAGATTGACAGTGTGCTTGAGCCCCTGTTTATGCCAAGAAAACCACAAGCATCAAACGAATTGCAAACGTTGGAAGAGCGAATCAAAGAAATGAGGGAAAGAGTCGTTGAGTATGAAGAAGGAAATCAGGTAAGTATCATCGGTACAACGACAGAGCCTCTTCCTCTGATGACAATGCAGGTGCCTCACCAAGCACATTACTGGAATGTGATTCAGCAGCCAATTCAATTCCAGCCGAATGAACAAGGCATCGTGACTTTTCCTTATGGTTTGCTTGATGCAGAGATGTATGAAACGACAGGGGACTTCGATAGTGCTGGATACATTTGGCAGATTGGAAAGGGCAGCATTACGTTTGAGCTGCGTGCAGACAAAGCCGCGATCAATATGAAGCGAATTACGGTACCACTGAATCACAGTTCATTTAAGCCTTTCCGGATAGAATACTTCCACCAAAAGAGTGGTAGGTGGATACCTGTTGAGCGTGGGACGAGACTTGTCCTCGACAAAGAACTCCAACAAGTGTTAACGCCAAATCAATCGTTATTGCTTCGTTTTTCCCATAATGGAACGTCACGATTAGCTCTACCAGAGCCAATTTTCCAGGTAGAGGGGGTGCGGAAATGGTAATCGAAACCGTTCATTTAGGAAAGAGATACGGCAATTTGCAAGCGTTGACGGATTTGAACCTTTCCATCGAACCAGGAAAGGTGTTTGGCTTTATTGGTCCAAATGGCGCTGGAAAATCTACTACGATGCTCATCTTGTCTACCCTTCTGGAACAGAGTGAAGGGGAAGCGTTTGTCTGTGGCTACAATGTACGAAAAGACCCTGCCAGTGTGCGCCAGTCCGTGGGATATATGCCCGATTTTTTTGGTGTATATGACAATTTGACAGCAGTGGAGTATTTGGAGTTTTATGCCGGAGCGTACAAAATTCCTGCTTCCAAAAGACGGGCACTCGTAAGTGATCTTTTAGAACTAGTGAATTTGTCTCACAAAGCAGACGCTTTCGTCGACTCTTTATCTCGAGGTATGCAACAGCGTCTAGGGTTAGCACGTTGTCTCGTACATGATCCGGCCGTGCTGATTTTGGATGAACCGGCGTCAGGACTGGATCCGCGTGCTCGTATCGAATTGCGCGAAATTATGAAGCAACTACGCGAAATGGGTAAGACAATTATTATCAGCTCCCATGTTTTGCCGGAGCTAGCCGAGCTGTGTGATGATATTGGTGTCATTGAAAAAGGCAGATTAATTGCGTATGGCTCCGTGCACGAGGTCAGTAATCGGGATACAGGCCAAAGCCGTATGCAACTAAGAGCCTTGCGGAACTTGGACAAAGCAGGACTTCTATTAGCGAGCTCTCCGTATGTGCATCAATTGACGGATTATATGGGAGGCTTTCGCTTCTACTTTCAAGGGACAGAGCAACAAAAAGCTGAATTGCTTCAAGAACTGCTGGATGAGCAGGTCGCAGTCGTCTACTATGGTGATTCCAAGAAAGATTTAGAAGACGTCTTCTTAGCGATTACGGAAGGAGTCGGTATGGAGTGAGCGACTTCTTGTTCAATCCTCTTTTGGTAAAAGAAATGCGGGAAAGATTCCGCTCGAGAAAGACCATGCTCATTTTAGCGATTTACTTATTTGTCATGGGGGGAATACCGATGGGCTTTTTGCTCATGGACCCCTTAAAGGCCGAATCGTTAGGGGATAACCGGGATCTTTTTCTGATATCTGCGGGGATACACTACGCGATGGTTTGCTTTGTGGCACCTGCCCTGACTGCTGGAGCGATCAGTGGGGAGAGAGAACGCCAGACCTTGCATATTTTGCTGACGACCCAATTGTCGACGCGCACGATTATTTTAAGCAAGCTCATTACGTCTTTGGCGTTCTCTACGCTACTGTTGGTTGCCTCGATGCCTTTGTACAGTATCGTGATGCTGTACGGAAGCGTCTCCCCGGAACAAATGGCCCAGCTTGTCCTTTTTCTCGCGGTGAATATGTTTTTTCTCGGGTCGCTGGGGTTGTTCTGTTCTACTTGGATTAAACGAACGTCGATCTCGACGGTCACCACATACGGTATTGCCTTCTTTTTTGTGGTAGGTACTGGCTTGCTGTTCTTTTTTATCGGTGAGTCCTTGCAACAGGCGCATCCGGAACGGTACGTCAATTCGAATGTATGGAGCATGTATGAGCTACAGATGTTGGCAGGGATAAACCCTATCATCGTGTTGTTCGATATTTTAGGCGAGTCGTTCGATCATTCCGATGACATCACTTTTGCACCGTGGTTGTTTTTCTCATGTGTGTACGTGATTCTTTCTTTTGTGCTCGTCATCTGGAGCGCTTATTTGTTAAAACCAATTCGCCGAAAATGGTGGAGTTGGAAGAAACGACCTGTTCGTGTACAATGAAAAAGGTGCGTGGGAAAAGGGAGGTTTTTTTGTGAGCGATCAACAAGTGCAGATCATTGATTTTGAAGAACTGCTTCGTGCGATTGAGAGCCGTCTGGCATCCGCTGGCATGTATGTCAAACGCGAAGCGATCGTGACGATTCTTCAAGCAGAAGAAGCATTTTTGCTTGAAAAAGGTGTTCTTGAAGAGTATAGTGAGTAATCAGCTAACAACCTGCCTCAAGTGGTAGGTTGTTTTTCAGTGACAGGAAAGGCGCAGACCTATTCGCCTGTTTGCTTCTCCCGGAAAAAAACGGTATAATGGAACAGAGTACGAATATCAGCATAAGGACGTGAACACATTGACAGAAGAGAACAAAGACCTCGAGTTGGGCGATATCATTACATTGGACGATGAAAATGGTGAACCGTTGGGGGATTTCGAAGTATTGGCTATGTTCGACCTGAACGGTAAAGAATATATTGCCTTGGCTGAAGCTGTGGAAGATGAAGAAAGCGAAGAAGATGAAGAAGTGGATATCTTCGTATTCCAAGTGGACGGCGGCGAAATGGTACCATTGGAAGAGGACGAGGAGAGCACTGTTTACGCGAAGCTGAACGAAGTGCTGGAAGGCATCGAACTGATCAAAGAAGACAAGTAATCCCGATAGGAATGAACCAAGCCACTGCTGGCGTTAGAAACCAAGCAGTGGCTTTTTCTTGCAGCCGATCAGTCATTCATTTTAATAATGTTATCCTTAAGGTCTCGTACAACGAGAAGGCATGTATAGTCGGTATCTTGCAGTTCCCGAACCAATGCCGAGCATTCGTCTTTCGTAAGACCTAGCTTTTCGAGACGGGTACGGAGTTCTTTACCGCCATTGTCAAAGAAATGCGCCATGCTGTCAATGTGACCGACGGCACTTTCAAAATGGGTGCTGTATTTATAAAAATTGTTTCGTTGATTAGAGTGATTTTTATCAGGATTCCATTTCAAAACCCAGATATCATCACTATTGTATCCGGCAGAATTTAACGCATGAACGTCAGAAGCTAGCTCAGCATCATACTTATGGAATTTGACAAACGGCTTGGTAGCACTGATCAAAAGTATTCCCCCCTTTTTCGCCTCAGGAATCGATGCCTTACTAGGATGTCCAAAGCTTATGAGCGAATGAATGGAAATACCTGAGGCATATTTTCCTTGATCGTAGCAGGATTTACGCTGTGGGGGAAGAAATAGAGAAAGGGAAACAAATGTTTTGGTTTTTCATTTTGACCAATCTTCACCATTAGTGCTACACTAATTAATGGAATATGCTTGTCATGTACAGAACGAATGAGAAACGAGGAATACTGAGAAGAATCGGCCATCTCGCTAGGGGCGAGGTGGCTTTTTTGCCCCATTTTGCTACTAGCGTTGAATACTATGGGAACCATACGGTACAATAGCGATTAAGTGTTCGCTTTTATTAGGAAAACGTTCCTCTCGTGGGGATTGAATCATCTCGGCGTTTTTCAAAAAAGGTGAATACGACGCTAGCCATCAGTAAAAAAGGCATGATCGTTTTTCTACGTGTCCGAAGAGTAGAGGGGAGAGCGCGATTGAAGGAAACAGAAACACAGCAAACATTAACGTATACGGAAGAAGATATTCAGGTCTTAGAAGGCTTGATTGCTGTTCGAAAGCGGCCTGGAATGTACATAGGCTCCACGGGCTCGCGTGGCCTGCATCATCTGCTGTGGGAAATTGTAGATAACGCCAAAGACGAGGCGCTTGCAGGCGTTAATGATAGCATCATTGTCACTTTGTACAAGGATGGCAGTGTAAGCGTAGAGGACCATGGACGCGGAATTCCAACGGGTATGCACAAGACTGGCCGACCTGTACCAGAAGTTATTTTTACGACACTCCATGCCGGTGGTAAATTCGGCGGTGGCGGATATAAAAAAAGTGGTGGCTTGCACGGGGTAGGCTCCAGTGTCGTTGTGGCCTTGTCCAAATGGCTTGAGGTCGAAATCCACCGCGAAGGCAAAATTCATAAGCAGCGCTTTGAATATGTTGTGGATGCAAATGGAACGGAGCATGTCGGTAAACCGGTTACCGGTCTTGAAGTCACGGGGAACACCAAACGCACAGGAACAACGGTACGTTTTTTGCCGGATGATGCGGTGTTTGGCAATGCTCGCTTTGACTATGAGACGATTCGTGATCGTTTTCGTGAGACGGCATTCCTTCTGAAAAAGCTGCGCATGGTTTTGATTGACGAACGTGGGCCTGAAAAGAAACGGGAAGAGTTTTACTTCGAAGATGGCTTGAAATCATACGTATCTTACTTGAACGAAGGAAAAAATTCGCTCCATCCGATCGTTTACTTCGAAGGGGAAAAGGACAATATCTATGTCGAGCTGGCTTTTCAGTACAATGACGGCTATGCAGAGACACTGGTGTCCTATGTCAACTCGATTGTAACAACGGATGGCGGAACACATGTCACGGGCTTCCGCAACGGTACGACCCGGATTTTTAACGAATTTGCCCGGAAAAAAGGGTACTTGAAAGAAAAGGACCCAAACTTGACTGGAAACGATTTGCGGGAAGGTTTCCTCGGTGTATTGTCATTGCAAATGGCTGACGTCCAGTTTGAGTCCCAAACAAAAGACAAGCTGGGGAACGAAGAAGCACGGGCAATCGTAGAACAGATTGTTTCCGAAAAGCTGGGCTTCTTCCTCGAGGAAAATCCGGAAATAGGCAAGCTGCTGATTGACAAGGCATTGCGTTCTGCTGAAATTCGCGAAGAGCTACGCAAACAACGCGAAGCCCTGCGCGGCGACAAGAAAGGCAAAACCGCGAAAAAGCGCAAATCGATTTCGGAAAAGTTCACTCCGCCGCAATACAGAGACTCCAAACGCAATGAGCTCTTCCTCGTCGAGGGGGATTCCGCAGGTGGCTCTGCAAAGCAGGCGCGTAATTCAGAGTTCCAAGCTTTGTTCAGCCTGCGTGGGAAGCCGTTGAACACGGAAAAAGCAAAGCTATCCGAGGTATTGGCGAATGAAGAGTTCCGTACGATCCTCGAGGTACTTGAAACCGATATTGGCGAAGAGTTTTCCATCGAAAACTGTGCATTTGATAAAGTCATCATCATGTCTGACGCGGACGTTGACGGCTCGCACATTCAAACGCTGCTCTTGACCTTCTTCTTCCGCTACATGCGCCCGATGATTGCTGCTGGTCACTTGTATATTGCGCAACCGCCTTTGTATCAGGTGAAAAAGCAGAGCAAGGGCAAGCAAACAGAGGCGATCTACTGTTGGAGTGATTACGAGCTGGAACAGGCGTTGAAAAAGGTTGGACGCGGTGCTGAAGTACAGCGCTACAAAGGTTTGGGTGAGATGAATGCCGATCAGCTATGGGAAACAACCATGGACCCTGAGACGCGCAAGCTCATTAAGGTTGAACTGGAAGACCTCGCTCACTGTGAGAAGCTGGTAACCGTTTTGATGGGTGACAAAGTCCCACCACGGCGTGAGTGGATTGAGAACCACGTCACCTTTGAAGTGGGGGAGGATGAATAAGCATGCTGTCCAATCAAATTATTAATCAGAGCTTCGCGGAGATTATGGGAAAGCGCTTTGGGGACTATGCCAATCTGGTTATTCTCTCACGCGCGATCCCAGATGCTCGCGATGGACTAAAACCGGTACAGCGCCGTATTTTGTATGCCATGTACCAAGAAGGCAACACGAACGATAAACCATACCGGAAATCAGCGAAAACAGTCGGGTACGTGATGGGTACCTATCACCCGCACGGTGACTCGGCGATTTACGAAACGATGGTGCGGATGGCGCAGTGGTGGAAAATGCGCCAGGTGCTCATTCAAGGCCACGGAAACTTTGGTAGCTTGGATGCAGACCCGCCAGCCGCTATGCGTTATACCGAATCCAGACTGTCAGCATTGGCCAATGAGCTACTGCGTGATATTGAAAAGGATACGGTTACATTCATCCCGAACTACGACAACTCCGCTCAACAACCGGCAGTATTGCCTTCACGGTTTCCCAATCTTCTCGTGAATGGCGCTGCCGGGATCGCGGTTGGTTTTGCAACGGACATCCCTACTCACAATTTGGGTGAAGTCATCGATGCGGCTGTGGCCCAGATGAAGAACCCGAATATCTCGCTGGATGAGCTGATGCAGCACGTCAAAGGTCCAGATTTTCCGACAGGCGGTATTGTTCAAGGGCTGTCCGGAATTCGCAAGGCGTTTGAGACAGGCCGTGGCCAATTCATCATTCGCGGGAAGACCCATGTAGAGGAGCCAAAAGGCGGCAAGATCAAAAAAATCGTCGTTTCCGAAATCCCATACGAAGTGGTCAAGTCAAAGCTCGTTGGCCAAATCGATGAGCTTGTAATGGAGCGCAAAATCGAGGGGGCACTGGCGGTTCGCGATGAAACTGGTCGCAAAGAGGCCGAGCAGAAAAAAGTCCGCATCGTAGTGGATATTCGCAAGGAAGCGGATGAGCAGGCGATTCTCAACTACCTGTACAAAAATACCGATCTGCAAATCTATTACAATTACAACATGAACGTGATTCATGAGGGGACCATCCGTCAGATGGGACTCAAGGCTTTGTTGGGGGCGTACATCGACCACCAAAAAGAAGTCGTCACAAATCGCTGCCAATATGATCTGGATCGAAAGCAAAGCCGCGAGCATATTGTAGAAGGCTTGATTCGTGCCAAGTCTATTTTGCGTCAGATCGTCGATACGATTATGGATTCGGAAGACCGTGCAGATGCCAAGAAAAATATCATGGAGAAATACGGCTTCACCGACAACCAAGCCGATGCGATCTTGAGCATTCAGCTCGCTTCTTTGACACGTTTGGATATCGTCAAGCTGGAAAAAGAATTGGCTACATTGGCAAAAGAAATCGAGGAACTGAAATCGATTTTGGCAAGCGAGAAAAAGCTGATTCAAGTCATTACAGGCGAGCTGAACGAGATCAAGAAAAAATACGCAGAAGAGCGTCTGACAGAAATCCAGGGCGAGATCGAGGAAATCAAAATCGATATTGCCATGCAAATCAATGCAGAGGATTGCATCGTAACCCTGACAAACGAAGGATATATCAAGCGGACGAGCCCGCGCTCCTTCAAATCAGTGGGGGGAACGCTGGAGACATGTGGGGTAAAAGAAGGCGACCGTGTCCGTTATTTCATGGAGACGAATACGTCTCACACTGCTCTCTTCTTTACCCAGGACGGTAAATACTTCGCCACACTGGTTAACGCCTTCCCTGACGATAAGTGGAAGGATATCGGTTCGGCTCTCGTCAATATCATCCCGTTGGAGAAGAATCAGCGGATCGTTGGCTTTACGATCGTAGAAAACTTCAAACAACCGCTGTATGTATACCATGTAAGTAAAAATGGTTTGATGAAAAAGACGGCCTTGTCCGAATACGAAACCAATCGTTCGAGTGCGTTGGTAGCTGCAAAGCTAAAAGGCGACGATGACGAGTTTATGAATGTATTTGTGGCTGATGAAGCTGGGGCGATACTCGGTGCGACAAAAGATGGCATGGGCATCCGATTCCAGCGCAGCGAAGTCAGCGCAACGGGTAGAGCGTCGAGCGGGGTAAAAGCAATCGCACTTGCTCCTGGCGATGATGTCATCACAATGCTTCCGATTGAAGAAGTCGATTCTCGTGCCTTTAGCTTGTTGGCGGCTGAAGGGGTTGTAAAACGCACAGCCATTGCAACAATCCCACTCCAGGCTCGCGCGGGCAAAGGGGTACAGTTGATTCGTAAACGAAAAAATAATCCGCATGAGCTTGTTGCGATGTTCCTCGAGGAAACGGTTTATGCCTGGACGTCGCAGAACGAATGGACCCTTGTTGAGACAGAGCAAGTGATCGTCAACGAGCAAGGTGGTATTGGCCGACAACTGATCGAGGGTGGGGTAAAAGCAGTTGCTTTTGAAACCATTTTGCCGACAGATGAACCGAAGGACGAAACGACAGCAAAAGGCTCAGGAGACGGATCTGGCACAGCAGGACAACAGAAAACGTCGAATGTCCAGGCTAATTTGTTCGATGGAGATCATCGTAAATAAAAGGAATGATGAATAGATGGCGTTTGAAGCCTTTGTTTCACCGCTAAGCTGGCAGCAGGTGTCTCTGCTCCTCGATACTGTGCAGTATTTCGAAGACGCGCCAAAACTGCTCTCTCTTCCACAAGAGCAAGGAGCAGCTGTGCCTGTGCCGATTACGTCAGACACATTGAAGTCGATGCTTGGTTGTTTGGACGAAGAGGAAGCATTTAGCCGCAAAGCTTTTTCATTGAGATGGGAAACAGCTGGGGACGAAGCGAGTGGCTTTCTCGTTGTCGAGCTCCCGAATGGAGACACTGTGAGACAGCCAGCCGTTCTATCCGCCTTTTCTCCGGTTTAACAAATAATCGACTAAACGCTTTGGTGACGCGCTTGCATCCATGACAGGATGTGAGTGATTCGCCAAAGCGTTTTTTGCATACAAAAAGATTGCCAGTGAATTGGAATATGTGGTACAGTTTGAACACGAGTTATTGCGCAATAAAGTTAGTAACTTACTAAACAGCAACCTTACCACTGGGGGATGGAATCATGGAAAAAGTCATCGATCAAAAGGCTTTTAAGGACGTCATTCGGGAGCGTCGTTCCGTACGTCATTACGATCCAACAGCAAAAATCTCGCGGGATGAATTAAAAGAAATGTTGAAGGAAGCAACCTTGGCACCTTCCAGCTCTAACCTCCAGCCATGGCGGTTTTTGATTATCGATGAACAGCCATTGAAAGAGAAGCTGCTCCCCATCGCATTTAACCAAAAGCAGGTGGTAGAGGCTGCGGCGATCATTGCAGTTCTAGCTGATTATGAGGGCTACAAGCAAGCCGGGAGCATTTACAAAAAAGCGGTAGAAGCAGGCTACATGACAGAGGAAGTAAAAGCTACACTCATCGACAACATCAACAAGCGTTATGAAAATCGGGATCGAGCAATCATCAAGGAAATTGCTTTGGTAGACGGAGGTCTCGTCTCGATGCAATTGATGCTCGTTGCCAAGGCAAGAGGGTATGACACGGTGCCAATGGGAGGCTACAACAGCGAGAAATTCAAGGAAGCTTTCCAAATCCCGGATCAATATGAAACGGTCATGCTGATTGCAGTTGGTAAAGCCGCAGAGCCTGGTCATCCGACTACTCGTCTGGACGTAGAAGAGATTACGTTCTGGAATGAGATGCCGAATAAATAAGCATGAAGAAATGGAATAGCCTTGGCCTACTCTGATTTTTGGGCCTGGGCTTTTTTCACGTTTACAAGCTGTCTACGGGCTGACATGCTGGTAATCAGGTCAAATGGGGCGTACAATAGAAAGACAAGACAGCGAAAGAAGGGTGCAGGATGAAAAGATTGTTGGCAATCAGCGATATTCATGGGGAACTGGAGAAACTGGAATCGTTGATAGAGCAAGTTCAGTACGATCCAAAAAACGATCAATTGATCCTGCTAGGTGATTACATAGACCGTGGACCAGAGTCGAAGGGGGTCGTCGAAAAGGTAAAACAGCTCCATGCAGAAGGGGCAATTGTGTTGATGGGCAACCATGATCATATGATGGTTAAATCATTCGAGCAAGACCCAGTCTTTATCGAACGATGGTTCCGAAACGGCGCACAAAAGACGTTGGCGAGCTATGGTCATGACGCAGCAGATACGGAATCTGGTGCACCTGAGACATTGGAAATTACTGCTTCAGTCAATGAGCATCTGGAATTTTTGGCTGGCTTGGACTGCTATTATGAAACCGATGATTATATTTTTGTTCACGGGGGTGTCCATCCCGAGACTCCAGTTGCAGAGACTGACCCGTATCTCCTGATGTGGATACGTGATGAGTTCCATAAAGGCTACCAGGGTGAGAAGACCGTTATTTTTGGTCACACACCAACCAATTATTTGCACGGTAAACATGATGTGTTTTACGGAGAAAATAAAATCATCGGCATTGACGGAGGTGCCGTATATGGCGGCCGTCTGCATTGCTTGGAGCTTCCCAGCCGAAAGGTCTACTCGGTAGAGTAATAGAACAAAAACAAAAGGGCTTTCACTTCTCTTTAAAAGAGCGGGTGAAAGCCTTTTTTGATAGGCGTCAAGATAAGTTAAGAGTAATATTGTAATGAATTTTATTTAAATAAATTGCAAAAATTAATAATTAAAGGCTTGTCTTCTAATATTTGGGATAGTAAAATATTCCCAACTCACTCATATTCTTATTGTTTTCTATCATATTAGCCCACGTGAATATTTGCAAATTAATGACCAATTTCCCCTGCTATACTCACTAAAACGTGACCGTTAAACTAATCGTCGCCCTTATTCCACTACTAGAGAAGACAAAAGTACCAGCCATTTAAAAAAAATCATTGATCGATACATTCATTCATGGAAAAGGTAAGAATCACCCATCTCATTATGGCGGATGGTTTCTTACAGTTTAACACTTCAAGTAAAAGCAATTAAAGGGAATATAAGTAAAACTTTTTTATCTGGTCGTTGCATTCCAAAGTGCTGAAAGAAAAAGAAGCGGCTGAGCTTTTTCTTCCGGGTAAGTGGGGCTATCGTTTCTGGACAAAGGTTCCTAATATTCAGAACGAAAAACTATTTTTTTCTTTCCCGTACCAGCTTGCAAGCTGCCCGGAAAAGAAAGCGGGAAACGAGCGATTCGTATAACGGGTCACAGAATGGGGAAATTCACATCTCTTGTATCACGTGGGGAGAGCAAAGTAGAGCTCAGCTCGATGTATTGGGTTTAACAAATGCTAGAGGGAGCATTTTGAGTGATTATGCTCATCAGGCAAGCTAGAAACTATCAAACATGGGACAAGGGAGGAACAACGCTTTGCATTTTGTTCAGACATTAGTAGAGGCGCTGGATTTGTGGAAGAACGAGGACCATAAAGGCGTTACCTTCATTTTGGGAGACCAGAACGAGGTGTTTGTTTCCTATAAAGAATTGTATGAAGAAGCCCTCGGCTATTTATTTATCCTCCAAAAAAGTGGAATCAAGCCTGGTGATGAGGTCGTTTTTCAAATTGAAGATAGTAATCTCCGAACTTTTGTTTGCCTTTTTTGGGGATGCTTACTCGGTGGAATGATTGCTGTTCCTATCTCTGTAGGGGATAACGAAGAGCATCGTCTTAAGCTGTTAAAGGTTTGGCGGACATTAATCAATCCGTATCTCATTACAACGGATAGTGTCTGGAAACGACTGGAGGATTTCTTTAGGAAACACAACTACCTGACGGAAATGGAATCGTTGAAGTCGAAGTCCTTCCTGCTTGATGAGACCGTGAAAACAGAAGAGAAGGGCACAATCTATTATCCTACTGCTGATCATGTGGCCTTTATTCAATTTTCATCTGGGTCTACGGGGGATCCAAAAGGGGTTACCCTGACGCATGAAAACCTTGTCCATAATGTGATTGCGATTAATAACAGACTTGAAACGACTGAGTCTGACTCATTTCTAAGCTGGATGCCCTTAACTCATGACATGGGGATGATCGCGTTCCATTTAGCCCCGTTGTACGCAGGAGTTCAGCATTATTTTATTCATACCTCACTGTTTATCAGGCGACCGACGCTATGGCTGAAGAAAGCAAGCGAGCACAAGGCGACAATTACTTCTTCTCCGAACTTTGGGTATAAATATGTGTTGTCTAGGTTTAAACCAGAAGTGGCAGAAGAGTGGGATTTGTCTACGCTTCGTGCGATCCTAAATGGTGCAGAACCCATTGCTTCAGAATTGATCCATCATTTTTTGGATCAGATGAGCCCTTATGGATTGAAGAAAACAAGCATGGTCCCATGCTATGGATTGGCTGAAGCCTCTGTGGGAGTATCGATACCTGATCAAAACTTGCATTTTACAACGCTTTCTCTGGATCGTAGGTTTATCCAGATAGGAAAGCCAATCAAGATGACGGATCAAACAAATCCAGAAGCGCTCACCCTAGTAGAAGTCGGTTACCCCATTGATTTTTGCGAGGTAAGAATATGTGATGACGAGGATCATGAGCTGCCAAGCGATACGGTTGGTCATATCCACATTAGAGGAAAGAATGTAACCGCTGGATACTACAACAACCCTACTGCCACCGCAAATGTAATGACGGCTGATGGATGGCTCAGAACAGGGGATCTGGGTTTTATGCGAAACGAACGTCTTGTCATTACGGGGCGTGAAAAAGACATCATCTTCGTGAATGGTCAAAACGTTTATCCGCATGATATTGAGCGGATTGCTGAGGAAGTCGAAGGAGTCGAGCTTGGGAAGGTCGTTGCCTGCGGGGTATTCAACGAGGAGAGCAAAGAGGAAGACATTCTAGTGTTTATCCTTCACCGGAAAAGTGTTGAAGACTTCATGGAGCTTTCCAAGAAAGTGAAAACGCATTTGAACGAGCGAACAGGGTGGAGAATAAGCGAGGTCTTGCCGATTCAGCGCATCCCCAAAACAACGAGTGGAAAAGTTGAACGATATAGAGTGGCTAGGGAGTATCAGTCCGGAGCATTTCGCGAGGTTTCCGAGGAAATGCAAAGCCGAACCACCGAACAGGTAAAAGAGGAAAGAACCGATAAATCACCTCTCTTGCGCGAAGAATTGGAAAAACAACTGCTAGCCATTTGCCGCGAGGTGCTTCAATCCGATAAATTGGGACCAAACGACAGTTATTTTGACGTAGGTGCTTCCTCTATGCAGTTGACCCAGTTAGCAGGGCGAATCGAAGAGGAGATGGGGATCACGTTGGCGGTAACAGATTTGTTTGCCTATCCGACAATCTCCAGTCTTTCTCGTAGTCTCTTCCCCGACGATCAAGCGACTGATCACATAAAAGAGACAGAAACGAGCCAACAGAAACAAAAGGATATCGCGATTATCGGGATTTCTTGTAAGTTCCCGCAGGCTCAGGATGTGGATCAATTTTGGCAAAACATCCGGGAAGGAAAAGATTGTATTCATGAGCTTCGTGGTCAGAGACGAAAGGACACGGAACAATATGTATCGCTGATAAGAGGCGAACTGGGCGATCCTACCCTCGTGGAGGGCGGTTATTTAGAGGAGATTGACAAGTTTGACCATTCGTTCTTCTCGATCACCCCAAAAGAAGCAAAGCTAATGGACCCCAACCAAAAGCTGTTCCTTCAAAATGCTTGGAATACGCTAGAGGATGCAGGCTATGGAGGCCACAAGCTTTCAGGGGAAAAAGTAGGGGTGTATGTCGGCTTCTCCAAGCTGGGATACGATTACGAACGACTTTTGTCAGTGGTAAGTCCAAAAGATTTGCCTTCTTATGCAGTAGGCAACCTTCCTTCGATCATTGCAAGCCGCATTTCACACTTGCTTGATTTGCGCGGCCCTGCTGTCACCGTGGATACAGCCTGCTCTTCTTCTTTGGTTGCGGTTCATATGGCGTGCAAGGCTATCCAAAACGGTGATTGTGAGATGGCTTTGGCAGGGGGAGTCAAAACGATCCTGCTAGCGCTGAAGGCTGGAATTGGAATGGAATCCTCTGACAACCGATCAAGGGCGTTTGACGATCAATCGGATGGAACGGGTTGGGGTGAAGGCGTAGCTTCTGTTCTGTTAAAACCTTTGGAAAAAGCCATAGAGGACGGGGATCACATCTATGCGGTGATCAAGGGAAGCGCTGTTAATCAAGACGGTGTTACAGTCGGAATTACCGCTCCGAACTCACAGGCCCAGGCAGAATTAATCGTAGACGCTTGGAAGGATGCGCAAGTCGACCCAGAAACGATTAGCTATATAGAAACACATGGAACGGGTACAAAGCTGGGGGACCCCGTTGAGCTGGACGGAATTCAACGAGCATTCCGACAATATACACAGAAGAAACAGTTTTGTGGAATCGGCACTGTCAAAGCGAATATTGGACATTTATATGAAGCAGCGGGAATCGCTGGCTTGATTAAGGCTGTTTTGCAATTGAAAAACAAAGAGCTGCCAGCCCTTGTTCATTTCCAGAAACCCAATCGGAATTTCTCATTTGAAAAATCGCCAGTCTATGTGCAAAACAGACTGGAAAAATGGGAAACAGATGGACATCCACGGAGATGCGGGGTTAGCTCGTTTGGGTTTAGCGGGACGAATAGCCACGTCATTTTGGAAGAGTATGTGCCGGTAAATGAAGCGGAGCTGACAGTCTCAGACGAGGTGCAAGTGTTTACCTTGTCGGCCAAATCCGAGTCAGCCCTTCAACATCTGATTCAAAATTATCGGGTGTTTCTATCTTCTTGCGGACCGCTTTCTCTGTCTGATTTGTGCTATACGGCAAATACTGGGAGAGAAACGCTTCCTTATCGGATTGCGCTCATTTTGCATAGCCGAAGCGATTTCGAACAAAAGCTCGACCGATTGGCGGTCCGGCTTGAAAATGATCGAGATGTTTTTGTCTACTCACCTGGGAAAAAGCGCGTTCCAGAAGAGACTGTTCATCTGTTGAGTCAATCCGCGCGGGATGTACAGGAAAAGTACCGCACGGCAAGTACCGAGATGAAGTATTCCTATGCAACCACATTATGCGATTTGTATGTACAGGGCGCCTCGGTTGACTGGGATGCGTTCTACAGGGATGGCAAAAAGAGAAGAAAAATGCCATTGCCGGTGTATCCTTTCGATCAGTATCGCTCTTGGATTACAGATGATATGAGCAGTATCATTCCGGAACAGCCGAATACTATTAGCGGAAATAGAGGTGCTACTGTGTCAGAGATAGGAACTGCGCCAATCGCAAAAGTTCTGAAAGAGTTGGTTCATCAAGCTTCAGGTTTTGCTGTAGAAGAAATTGATCCATCCCTTCATTTTCTTGAGCTAGGCTTAGATTCTATTATGCTCGTACAAATCAATCGTGAAATACAGGAAAAGTTTGGAGTCGTCATTCCGGCTCAAGAGTTGTTTGAAACCATTACCAGCGTTGATAAGCTAGCAGCGCATATCGCACTGGAGCTATCCAGTAGCCCGGCTGTGGCTTCTGCCAAACAAATGGAATGGATGGCAATCGAGCAACCGAAAGCAAATGTAGTTGTGGAACAGGAACAGCATAACGTTCAGCCTATTCAACAATCAGAGCCGAGAGAGCAATCCACGAAAATGCCAGTCCCGATCAGCACAGGGGCGGTTGAAACCATTATCGAAAAGCAGATTTCGCTCTTATCTGAACACCAAAACCAAATGGCTACGCTATTACAAAAGCAATTGGAGCTGTTGAATCAGGAACAAAGCTTTCTACCAAAACAAAGGGTTGAATCTGTGACTGTTGCTCCCGAGATCAAGAAACCTGAGGCAAAACCACCGGTCAAAGTCAAGGGTAATGAAGAGGAACGTCAGAAGCCATTTATACCGTATCAGCCACTGATGATCGGTGAACGAGGCAATTTTACACCAAAACAAAGAGAATATCTGAACGCATTTATTCAAAGCTATACGGAAAAGACAAAGAAATCCAAGCAGTATACACAAGAGCACCGATTTGTCCATGCCAACAATCGCAATGTGTCTGGATTCCGTTCCTATTGGAAGGAAATGGTTTACCCAATTATTACGCAAGCATCAGCTGGCTCCAAAATGTGGGATCTGGATGGAAATGAATATCTCGATCTGACGATGGGTTTCGGTGTAAACCTGCTTGGTCATAATCCCGCATTTATCATGAAAAAGCTGGAGGAGCAAATTCAATCTGATTTGCCTCCGCTGGGTCCAATGTCGGATGTAGCTGGAAGGGTAGCGGAATTAATCAGCGAGTTAACCGGAGTGCAGCGAGTCGCGTTTTACAATTCCGGGACAGAGGCAGTAATGGTGGCACTACGCTTGGCCAGGGCTGTTACAGGTCGCTCGAAAATCGCCTTATTCTCCGGCTCCTATCACGGTACATTTGACGGCATTCTGACTGTTGCTGATCCTGAGTCCCAAGATGGGAAGGCCATACCGATGGCACCAGGTATTACCCAGCATACGGTGGATGACGTCCTGGTCTTAAACTACAACCATCCAAAATCAATTGAGCTGATCAAAAAACATGCTCATGAACTGGCCGCAGTATTAGTCGAGCCTGTTCAAAGCCGTCGTCCGGATTTGCAGCCGGTGGAATTCTTGAAGGAAGTCAGAGAGATTACAAGCCAATCAGGCACTGCCCTTATTTTTGACGAGATCATTACGGGATTCCGCGTACATCTTGGTGGTGCACAGGCATGGTATGGAATAGAAGCAGACCTCGTTACCTATGGAAAAGTTCCGGGTGGCGGCATGCCGATCGGTGTTGTAGCCGGGAAAGCTGCGTTCATGGATGCAGTGGATGGGGGAATCTGGAATTTTGGAGACCAATCTTACCCGGTAAACGCTGAGAAAAAGACGTTTGTGGGCGGAACGTTTTGCACGCATCCACTGACGATGCATGCTGCGATCGCAACGCTGGAATATTTGAAGGAGCAGGGGCCGCAACTTCAGGAAGCGATCACGCAAAAGACCCTCTACTTGGTAGAAACGCTTAACGCGTATTTTAAGAACGAGCAGATTCCAATCCAGATGATTAATTGTGGTTCCTTGTTCCGCTTCGTATCGTTTACCGATATCGAATTGTTCTTCTATCATCTGATCAGCAAGGGCATTTATATATGGGAGGGCAGAAATTGCTTCCTTTCCACTGCTCATACTGATGAGGATATCGAGAGACTGATCCAAGCGGTGAAGGAAAGTATTGATGATTTGCGTCGAGGAGGCTTTTTGCCGGAGCCACCGCCAACTTCTCCGAGTGGAGGACGCAAACAAAATCAAGTTATCGAAATGACAAACTTTACGAGACAGGATGGGCAAAAGCCCGAGGCAACGCTTGTGGAAAGGGTGGGGGAAGAACTGAGGCTTCCCCTTAGCCCAGAACAGAAACAAATGTGGTTTGCAGTCAAATATCGCGTGGAAGCATCCGCGGCTTTTAACGAGACAGCCTCTCTACAGGTCGAGGGAGAGCTTGATATCCCTGTGTTTGAGCAGGCTGTCCAAGCCATGGTGGATCGTCATGAAGCATTGCGAACCATCATTGATTCCAACGGAGAGTATCAGGTGATTCTGCCCAAGAGGGATGTACGTGTTCGATTCGTGGATTTGAGCCACCTTTCGTCTGGGGAGCAGGAAGAAAAAAAGAATCAGCTGCTGGAGGAACAAACAGGAACGCCATTTGAGCTGTCTTCTGAGGACCCCCTGTATCGGGTAAGTGTCATCAAGCTGGCTCCCGCCAAATTCCTGACTTCCTACACCTTCCATCACATGATTGCGGATGGGTGGTCCATGGCTGTTTTTATCAAAGAGCTGGATGATATCTACTCGGCCCTTATACAGAAACGACCAATAGCGCTCGAGCCTTCTACACCGTTTTCTGCTTATCGAAACTGGCAAGAAGATCAGATGCAGAAACCAGCGTTTCAGGAAGCGCTCGCGTACTGGAACGAAAAATTCGCTGATCCAATCCCAAAGCTCGTTTTTCCTTTGGAGAAACGAGCTTTGGGAAAACCATCTTTTACGGGCGAGAGAATTACGTTCAAGATCGACAGCAGCATCACAAGGAAGGCAAGAAAAAGAAGCATTCAAAACAAAAACAGTCTGTTTATTACCTTGCTCGCTTCTTTTAACCTCTTCCTTCATCGTATTCTTGGCAATAAAAAAATGGTGGTTGCGATTCCTACTGCGGGTCAATCCCATATGGGCAAAATGTCCTTGATCGGAAACTGCGTTAATCTTTTGCCGATTTGCACGGAAATGGATGGCGATGATACGGCTGCGGAATATTTGTCCCGAGTAAAACAAGCAGTTGCTGAGATGGAAAAGCATCAAGCCTACTCCTTTGCATCATTAGCTGAAAATTTGTCGCATCAGAACTTGCCGGAGCTTTCTGTGTTGTTCAATATGGATCGACCGCTTCACAACCTGACTTTCGCTCAAATGAAGGCTACGCTGCTGCCCAATCGGATTATTTACAGTAAGTACGATCTTTTTGTAAACGTGACAGAAGTGGGCGGAGAGCTTGTTGTTGATGTGGATGCACGAAGTGGGGTAGTAACCACGGAGATTCTTCGCCAGTGGGGCATATACTTTGCCAATCTTTTGCATCGTATCGCAGAAGACGATCAGGAAAGAATTCGTTCACTATCACTTTTACAGCCAGACGAGATGGAAAAAATGAAACGTGAATCCAATGGCAACCTGGGCAAATATACAGCGGAATGGACAGAGCTTTTGCAGGATATGCCAGATGATCAGGTAGGACGAGCTTCCCTCTATGTCCTGGATCAGTATCAGCAATTAGCCCCTGTGGGTGCGGTCGGACAGGTGTATTTGGCAGATGGGAAATTTGAGCATGCAAACCCGTCTCATTGGCAGCGAACAACGAAATCTGCTGTTCCGCTAGGAAATGGAGAAATCCAAATTATTCATTCATCCGATCGGCTTTCCGGCCAAAGAAGCATGAGCGGCAGAGAAGTAGAGCAGGCTGGAACGGCGACCGAAGAGACTATCAGAGTCATATGGCAGGAAATCTTGGGAAGCTCCCCGATGTATCTGGATGATAATTTTTTTGAACAAGGCGGGAACTCCTTACAAGCGACTGTCATGCTCAGTAGAATCTCCAAGGAATGCCACGTGCAAATTCCTTTGCATCAAATTTTCCAATCGCAGACGATACGTGAATTAGCCAAATATGTAGATTCGTCCAAGCATCAAGCTTTTACACCCATTCGTTCATGCGAGTTGCAGCCTTACTATCAGTCTTCTTCCGCACAGAAAAGAATGTACATCCTCCAAGGTCTGGATGGAGGAACTGCCTACAACCTATCCGGCTACTTACAATTGGATGGGGAGCTGGAGCTTGATCGTCTGATCCACTCTTTGCAACAGGTTGTACAAAGACATGATTCTTTCCGGACCAACTTTGTCATTAAGGATAATGAAGTCGTGCAAGTTTTACATGACGATCTGCCATTGGATATTGAGGTTGAACAATTGGCCGAAGAGGATGTAAATGAGGCGATTCGGACCTTTATCCAGCCATTTGATCTGAGCAAAGCACCACTTATCCGAACAAAAATTTTCCAAGTGTCTGCCCAACGCTTCATTGTGGCTGTGGACATGCACCACATTATTTCGGATGGCTATTCCGTTTCTCTGTTTATTCGTGAGCTACTCCATACGTATAGAGGAGAATCACTGCCTGAGCTTAGCGTGACGTATAAAGATTTCGTGGCATGGGAGCAAGAGAGGGAACAGTCAGAACAGCTCTTGGCTCAAAAGGAGTACTGGCTTGAGCAATTTAGCCAAGGAGAACTCCCCGTGCTGAAGCTCCCCGTCGATTACCAAAGACCGCCGGTTCAATCCTTTGAAGGTGACCGCTTGATTATGGGAATCGGTGAGGAAGTCAGAAAACAGTTGCTCCAATTGGCAAGGGAAACTGACACGACCTTGTATATGGTACTGCTGGCTGCTTACAATGTCATGCTTTACCGATACACCGGACAGGAGGAGCTGATTGTCGGTTCTGCTGTGGCGGGAAGACAACACCCTGATTTGGAACGAATGATCGGCATGTTTGTAAATACGTTGGCTATCCGTAACTATCCAACAGGAAGCAAGACCTTTAAGGACTTCCTGAAAGAAGTGAAAAATCAAGCCCTCCTTGCATTTGAAAATCAGGAGTACCCATTTGAAAAACTGGTTGATGCTCTTCAACTAAACAAAGATTTGAGCCGGAATCCGCTATTTGATACTATGTTTGATTACCATTATGAATCCTTTGACGACGTGGCCTCAGATGATTTCAAAGTGACGACGTATGAATATCCGAAGGGCGTATCTCTTTTTGATCTCAGTCTTGATGTCCATGACGATGGGACAACGCTCACTTGCCAATTTGATTACAGTACGCATCTGTTTAAACGCGATACGGTTGAGCGAATGGCTAAACACTTTGCCAAGATTCTTCACTCCATTCTGCAGTCTAATGAGAGCTGCTTAGCTGATTTGGAGTACTTGTCCAGTGAAGATATCAATCAGGTGGTTGCCGACTTTAATCAAGCGAGAAGGCAAATACCTGCTCCTCTCCATCCAACGTTCTATGAATGGTTTGAAGCAGAAGCAATCCGCCATGCAGAGAAAGTCGCTGTTTCTTACGGGGAAGAGCAGATCAGCTATCAGGAGCTGAATGCGAAAGCAAACCGCTTGGCACGGACTCTGCGTGATCAGGGTGTAAAACCAAATAGCTCCGTTGCGATTTTGGCAGAACGCTCGATTAACATGGTCGTCGCTGTTCTGGCAGTCATGAAAGCGGGAGGAGCCTATGTTCCGATTGATCCGCAGTATCCAAAGGACCGCATTTCGTTCATGTTGGAAGACAGTCACGCAAAGGTCATGCTGGTCAACCAAAATGGGCAGAGCGGAGTAGACTTCAGCGGCGCCATTATCGATCTGGACGCAGAGAACAGCTACAGGGAGGATTCGTCCAATCTCGACCCCATCTCCGGACCGAACGATCTCGCCTATATCATTTATACCTCGGGTACTACTGGCAAACCCAAAGGGGTCATGATCGAGCATCGCAATCTGGTGAGTGTCGCCAATACATGGCGGTACGAATACGAATTAGAACAGATGAATGTGAATCTTTTGCAGATGGCGAGTTTCTCTTTTGACGTGTTTGCAGGGGATTTGTGCAGGGCCTTGCTGCATGGTGGACATTTGGTGATTTGTCCAAGTGAGGTAAGGATTGATCTTCCGGTTCTTTATCAGTGGTTGACCCGGTATGAAATTTCCTTGTTTGAATCAACACCTGCTCTTGTTCTTCCTTTTATGGAGTACATTTATCAAAATGGATTGTCGCTCAATCATTTGAAATTGCTGATTCTTGGTTCAGATACATGCCAAAGCGAAGCGTTTGTCCGTTTGTTCGAGCGTTTCGGGCAGATCAAAATCATCAATAGCTATGGGGTCACTGAGGCTGCTATTGATTCCAGCTACTTCGAAATCGCTGGCGATACTGAAATGACAACCGGAAATGTTCCGATCGGAAAACCGCTGCAAAACACAGAATTTTATGTGTTGGATTCCCAATTGCGGCCACAGCCGGTAGGTGTTTACGGTGAACTATATATCGGGGGAGCAGGTGTTGCGCGGGGTTATTTGAACCGAGAAGAATTAACCCGTGAGCGCTTCATCCAAAATCCTTTCCGTCCTGGTGAGAACATGTATAAGACCGGAGATATTGTCCGCTGGATGGCAGATGGAAATATGGAGTTTGTTGGTCGTTCGGACTACCAATTGAAGATACGTGGTTACCGTGTGGAGCTAGGTGAAGTCGAAAATCAGCTGTTACGTCATGATAAGGTTCGCAATGCCATTGTGCTCCCGAAGACAAAGGGAGATGAATCCGTTGTGTTGTGCGCGTATTACACGACGGATGAGGGAGTAAGTCCATCCGAAATCAAGGGGTTCTTAGCCGAGTCCCTGCCTGAGTTCATGGTACCGACCTTTATCATCCAATTGGCAGAGCTGCCTGTGACGCCAAACGGCAAAATCGATCGAAATGCTTTGCCAGAACCCGATCTGTCTAAGCTGGTATCCGAGGAATACGTAGCGCCAGCGACAGAAAATGAGAGAAAACTTGCAGAAATATGGCAAGAGGTCTTGGGGATCGAGCGAGTTGGCGTTCTGGATCGATTCTTTGAGATCGGTGGACATTCGCTGCATGCTGCCATTCTTCTTGCCAAAGTGAACAAGGAATGGCGGGTAGAGATTCCGCTGCGAGCTGTTTTCCAAAATCCTACCGTCAGGAGCTTTGCCCACGTCATTTCCGAAGCGACCCATGCAGAAATGCCGTCGATTCAGGCGGTTGGAAAACAAGAGCATTATGAGCTCTCTCCTTCACAAAAAAGGATTTTCACTGTTCAATCACTCGATGAAACCAGTGTGGCCTATAACATGGCAGGCGCTTTGGTTCTTTCCGGGCAGCTGGATTCTGTGGCATTGGAAAACGCATTCCAATCTCTTATCCAAAGGCATGAGGCGTTCCGTACATCCTTCGACTACGTAAATGGTGAGCCGAAACAATTTGTCCATGACTCTGTTCATTTTGCCATCGATCATGCTAGCGAAGAGGACAGTCCTGAACGTATAGAAGATCTCATTCGGACGTTCATTCAGTCATTCGAACTGAGCCAGGCACCATTATTACGCGTTAAGTTGGTCAAACTGGCGGAGGACAAGCATTTACTCCTGATTGACATGCACCACATCATTGCAGATGGAACATCGGTGAGCATTGTGATTGATGAGTTAAATCAACTGTATAACGGGCAAAATCCAGAACCACTCACCGTTCAGTACAAGGATTATTCGGCTTGGTTGAAACAGATTAAGACGACGGGGCAGTCGCATAAGCAGGAGAATTTTTGGATAGATGAATTCAGCGGGGAATTACCTGTTATGAATCTGCCTACGGACTATCCGCGACCGCAGTTTCAAAGTTTTGAAGGGGGTACGGTCGAAAGCGAGATTGATGCGGAAGTATCCCGCAGATTGCAGTTCTTGGCGAAGGAAGCAAACGTAACGGTCTTTTCGATTCTATTGGCGGCGTACAACGTTTTGCTGTCCAAATATACCGGGCAAGAGGACATTGTCGTTGGGACCCCGGTGGCAGGAAGAAACCACACCGATATTCAAAATGTAGTGGGAATGTTTGTAAATACACTTGCTCTGCGAAACTATCCAGCAGGCAACAAGACGTTCCGCGAGTTTGTTCGAGAGCTAAGTGAGAAGTCACTATTGGCGATTGAAAATCAGGATTATCCATTGGAAGACCTGGTAGAAAAGCTTCAGGTTCGACGTGACCCGAGCAGGAATCCGTTGTTTGACACCATGTTCTCCTATGACAATGTGGCGGATACGGCCTTTGACTGGAACAGGGTAGAGGTCAGGCTTTATCCATTCCAAACGAAAATATCCAAGTTAGACATCGTCATGAATGTCGAGATGAGAAATGAAGGCTTTTTCGTGGAGTGCGAATATAGCACGAGCCTATTTAAGCCTGAAACGATGGAGCGTTTTATTAACCATTTCACAAACGTCCTGCGGCAGATCGCTAAGAACATGGATATTCTTGTGGGCGAGATTGACCTCATGTCTTTGGAAGAAGTGCAGTTTTTGGAGAAGCTCAGTAATGATACGAAGCGAGAGTATCCTGTGGTACACCCGATCCATGTTGCCATCGAGGAATCAGCCAGACTTTATCCAAATCGAATTGCCGTTTCCTATCAAGGCTCGACAATCACTTACCAACAATTGAACGAGAAAGCCAACGCAGTCGCATCGGATCTGCTGAAGCGCGGGATAGGAAAAGGCAAGTATGTACCAGTGCTTATGGAAAGAAGTCTGGAATTGGTCGTATCGTTATTAGGTGTAATGAAGACGGGAGCTGCGTTTTCACCATTGGACGTTCAGTGGCCTGTTGATCGACTCCAGTCTGTTATTACCGAGCTGGGTAGCGAGTTCGTATTCGTAGAATCTGGACATGCTTTTACGGAAACGGATTTGGGAGCGAAATTGGTCGAGATTGATCTGGAGCACCTGACAACGGAAGTGGAAAATCATAATCTGTCCGTATCGCCGGAAGACCCCATCTATGTCATTTTTACTTCTGGCTCAACAGGCAAACCAAAAGGAGTCGTCGTACCGCATAGAGGGATCGTCAACCGCTTTAACTGGATGAATGATTATTTTGGACAAGAGGCAGCGCAATCTGTCCTTCAGACCACCAACCATGTATATGACAGTGCCATTTGGCAATTCTTCTGGCCGCTGACCAATGGTGGAAAAACAGTCTTGCCTACAACGGGGATGACTGTCTCGGCAGATTACATGGCTGGAATCATTGAAGACGAACAGATTACCTTAACGGATTTCGTCCCATCTGTTTTTAATGTGATCGTCAATCAGTTAGCCGAAAATCTCGAGCTGCAGGGCAAATTACAATCGCTCAAAAAGATCATTATCGGTGGCGAGGAAATTGTTCCGTCTGCCGTTTCCAAATTCCTAAAAATATACCAGTATGTATCTCCTGCGAATTTGTATGGTCCGACAGAAGCAAGTATCGGATGCATTGCCTATCAAATTACGGGAGAGGAAGATCGCATCCCGATTGGAAAACCGATATTTAACACGAAAATCCTTCTACTCGATGCGTACGGAAAACGAGTGCCGATAGGTGTCCCTGGAGAAATCTACATCTCAGGCATGCCGCTTGGATTAGGTTATTTGCATAACGAGGAGCTAACGAGACAGAGCTTTGTCGATAATCCATATGCGGAACCGGGCTACGAAAAAATGTATAAGACAGGAGATCTGGCTGTCTATTTACCGGATGGGAATATCCACTTCCTAGGCAGGAAGGATTTCCAGATCAAAATCAGGGGATATCGAATCGAGCCAGGGGAAATTGAAAGCAAGCTGCTTTCGTTGGAACAGGTAAAAGAAGCAATCGTTATTGCCAGAGAAGAAGAAAATGGAAGCAAGTACTTATGCGCCTATATTGTGACAGAGCATGATCTGGCGGCTGATGAGTGGAGAGACCTGCTCGCGAAAGATTTGCCGGATTACATGATCCCGTCTTTCTTCGTTCGACTAGACGCTATGCCGATTACCGCTGTTGGAAAAGTAGATCGGAAAAAACTCCCTCTTCCTGATCGCTCTCTCTTGGTGGAGGAACACATCGTCGAGCCGTCCGATGAACAGGAACAAATCATGGTCACTATCTGGCAAGATGTGCTGGGGCTTGCGCAAGTAAGTGTGACCCACAACTTCTTTGAGCTTGGGGGAGACTCCATTAAAGCACTTCAGATGATTGCGAGATTGAGGAGTCATGGGTATGAGCTCCGATTGAAAGACTTGTTCCAAAATCCGCGTATTCGCAGTGCAGCTAGATATCTCCAGACGTTGACCAGACAAATTGATCAAGGGCCTGTAATGGGAGCAGTCGCGTTGACACCAATCCAGATGAACTTTTTTGAACAAAACCATCAGAACCCTCATCATTACAATCAATCGGTCATGTTGTTCAGAGAAGCTGGCTTCGATCCAGAACTGGTTCAACAAGCATTTACGAAGCTCATTGAGCATCATGATGCTTTGCGAATGAAATTCCAAATGAATGAGTCAGACATTGTCCAGGAGCATCGGAAACTGGAGGAGTGCCTGGTTCCCATTATGGTCAAGGAGTTTTCGGCGCAAAACGTAGAGGAGATGGAGCAAGCTGCTCAGCTTATACAGGAAGGGATCGATTTGACGGATACCGCGTTGGTAAATCTCGGCCTTTTCCGAACAGAAGCTGGAGATCACTTGTTAATCGTGATTCATCATCTGGTTGTCGATGGTGTCTCATGGCGGATTCTTCTAGAAGATTTTCATACAGTATATGACGCATTGTTGCAGAAAGAAGAGCCTGCTTTGCCTATGAAAACCGATTCCTATCAAACCTGGTCAGAAGAATTGCAAAAATATGCAGTGGGAAGCGAAATTCAACAGGAAGTCGGATATTGGAAGCAGGTCGAGGAAATGCCATTCTCTCCACTGGCAACGGCGAAAACGAATGGGGCACTGCTTATGCAAGATACAACAGATGTCACCATCGAGCTTGATGAAGCCTTCACAGAAAAGCTGCTGAAGCAGAGCCACCAGGCTTATAACACGGAAGTGAATGATTTGTTGCTTACGGCGTTGGGTTCGGCGGTAAAAGAGTGGGCGGGGATAGAGCATGTGCTCGTGAATCTGGAGGGACATGGCAGAGAAGAGATCGTGAAGGGCATCGATATTTCACGCACTGTCGGATGGTTTACAGCCCAGTATCCATTCGTACTGGATATGAGCCGATCGGAATCCCTCGGCTACCAAATCAAAATGGTAAAAGATAGCCTGAGACGTGTGCCGAACAAAGGTGTTGGATACAGCATTTTACAATACCTGTCTGCGGGACAAGCCGATGTTCCGTTAACGTTCCAGGTAAAGCCCGAGATCAGTTTTAACTACTTGGGACAATTTGATACAGACTTGGAATCAGGGAGCATAACGACTTCTTCCCTGTCACCGGGCCGAGAAATCAGTCCGACCGCCATTCGTTCCTTTGCGCTTGATGTGAATGGCATGGTTGTGAATCGCAAGCTAACTCTCACTTTTACGTATCATCGTGAAGAGTTTGAAGAAGGAACCATTCAGCGCCTCGTGGATGCCTACCGAGAAAAGATCGTAGAAATCATAACGCACTGCTTATCGAAAGAGACAGTCGAGCAAAGCCCAACAGATTTCACATACGATGAGATGTCCATTGAGGAATTAGATCATCTTTCCCAACTGCTGGGTGAAAAAATTCAATGATAGCTGGTGATGAGGTTTGAATGGTGTTCAAATTAAAAATATATACCGCTTGACACCTATGCAAGAAGGCATGCTATATCACTTTATCCTTCATCCTGAATCAGAGGTTCACTTCGAACAAACGGTGATTACGATGGAGGAGTCGTTGCGGCTTGATCTCCTTGATCAGAGCTTTCGCGACTTGGTCGAAAGATTCGATATCCTGCGAACAGTCTTTCACTATAAAGATAGTAAAAAGCCGCTGCAAATCGTGTTGAAGCAAAGAGAAGCTGCTATTCAGATCGAGGACATCTCTGACCTGACTCAGAATGAACAAGAAGCATTTGTGGAGCAATTTCTTGTACGGGATCGGAGCAAAAGATTTGATCTGGAAAAAGATCTGTTGTTTCGGATGACCGTTATGAAATTGAGTGAGTCGAAATACAAGATGGTGTGGAGCTTCCACCATATTATTATGGATGGCTGGTGCTTGGGGATTGTCGCAAAAGACTTTTTCCATATCTATCGCTCGTATCTTCAAAATAAGAAGGCTGAGCTGGCTCCACCGTATTCCTTCAGTAGCTATGTCACTTGGCTTGGCAAGCAAAATAAACAAGAAGGACTCTCGTTCTGGCGAGATAGTCTGGATGGATTTGATCAGCAATCTCCTTTACCGGTTGAATATATTTCAACCGGTAAAGGGTACCAACGAGAATCGATCGTGTTCCGCATTGATCGGGAAACGACTGCCCGTTTGGAGCAAATAGCGAGATCAAATGATGTGACACTGAGCATCGTCTTTCATTCCCTTTGGGGATTGGTGCTGCAACGATACAACTATGCCAATGATGTTGTCTTCGGATCAGTCGTTTCAGGCCGTCCCTCTGAGCTCGTTGGCGTAGAAGAAATGGTTGGGCTGTTTGTCAATACGATCCCAATGCGGATTCGCAGTGAAGGCAAACAGACATTTTCGGAGTTGCTCGGGCAGGTGCAACAATTCTTCACAGCCACAAGCAGCTACCAATACATGTCTCTGGCGGATATTCAGTCCGAAACCACATTAAAACAAAACCTGATTCAGCATCTGATGGTCTTTGAGAACTATCCATTGACGGAGGAGGCATCCGACGAAGATGGAAAAGGCGGTTTATTCGGAATCACGGATGTCCAAGGATATGAGCAAACCAGCTACGACTTCAACTTGTGCATTATTCCCGGGAAGGAATTAGAAGTTCACTTTATTTATAACGCACTTGCCTACAGTGATGCCTACCTGCAAAAAGTGCGAGCGCATTTGAATCAGCTGATTCAAAGTGTCGTCCGCAATCCTGACCAGCCGATTGCAAACATGCAAATGGTCACGGACGAGGAGCAGGCTCTCATTCTGCAACAATGGAATGACACGCAGATGCTGGTTGATCAAACGCGAACTATTGACCAGTTATTCAAGGAACAGGTCAATAAGGGACCGCATCATATTGCTGTGGTCGATCAGGACGGCAGCTACACGTATCAAGAATTAGATGACAAATCCGATGCGCTGGCTCACGTGCTGCGTGGGAAAGGGGTAAAACCAGGCAGCGTTGTTGGTGTGATGGTGGAGCGCTCTACCGCCTACAGCCTCGCCATCTTGGCCGTTTTAAAAGCGGGCGGTGCCTTTCTCCCAATTAGCACCGACCATCCGCGCGAACGGATCAGCTATATGATCGAAGATAGCGGGGCCAGCATTGTTTTGGTCCATGATCCGACGGTAGCCTACGCGGAGCGTATTCTCCCTGCAACAATGTTGAGCAATCTTGATGATAGGAGCATATACACCGACGTTACATCGGATGTACAGACCCTTCATCGTTCCAGTGACCTGGCCTACGTCATTTATACCTCCGGGTCAACGGGAAAGCCAAAAGGGGTAAGGCTGCACCACGTCGGAATCGCCAACCTCCAGCAGTTTTTTATCAACGATCTCGGCATCACCAAAAATGACAGAGTGCTGCAATTTGCCAGCATCTCCTTTGATGCCTCTGTCTGGGAGTTTACGATGGGGGTATTGACAGGGGCGAGATTGGTTATTGTTTCAAAGGAAGTCGCACTCGATTCGCAGGCCTTCAGTGAGTATTTACTGCGGCATGAAGT
The DNA here is from genome assembly GCF_055685845.1 of Brevibacillus schisleri. NCBI lineage: Bacteria > Bacillati > Bacillota > Bacilli > Caryophanales > Paenibacillaceae > Brevibacillus > Brevibacillus schisleri. The sequence continues at coordinate 3,734,679 of NZ_JBVNDM010000001.1, read as the reverse complement.
AACGGTCGCGACGCTCCCACCTACATTCGTGACGTATTTGGAGCCGGAAAATTTCCCGAAATTGCAAACGTTAATCACCGCAGGTTCCGCAACAAACTGGGAGCTCGTGCATAAATGGAGCGCGCATTGCCGATACATCAACGCATACGGTCCAACCGAAACAACCATTTGTGCAACGACTTGGACGTATGAAGGGCAAGAGGAGCTGCCGCAGCAAGTTCCAATCGGAAAGCCCATCGCCAACACAAAAGTATACGTGCTAGATCCGCATGGTCATTTGCAGCCTGAGGGAATTCCAGGTGAGTTAGCGATCGCGGGCATTAGCGTCGCTGATGGCTACATCAATCGAGAGGAATTGACGAACGAGAAATTTTTGGCAGATCCGTTTACTTCCGGCTCAAGGCTATACAAGACGGGAGATATGGTGAAATGGCTTGCGGATGGAAGTCTGGAATATTTGGGGCGAATGGACAACCAGGTCAAGATACGCGGTTTCCGTATCGAGCTTGATGAGGTTGAAAACGTGATCCAATCCCAGACAGGAGTGAAGGAAGCGGTCGTGTTGGCCAAAAAAGAGCAGGGAGGAGAAGCCAACCTGATCGCTTATCTGGTCTGGGAGCAGCCTGAGTGGAACAGAGATTTGCGTCAGGAGCTTTTGGCTACCCTTCCTGCCTACATGGTACCAACGTATATCCACGTCCTTGAGAGAATGCCTGTAACACCGAATGGAAAAATAGATCGGAGGGCATTACCTGAGCCTGTCATGGTCAGGGAGGCAGGTAAGCAACTGAATCCACCTGTTACAGAGCAGGAGATGAAGTTGGCGGAAATCTGGAAAGAAGTGCTCGAACTCCAGGAAATCAGTGTGGATGACCATTTTTATGATCTGGGCGGGCATTCTATCAAAGCGATCCAACTGGTAGCGCGACTGCATAAGGAAGGCATAGAAGTGAAGATTCAAACGATCTTCCAATACGATACGGTCAGAGCGCTAGCAGGATATATAGATACCGTAAACCGGATTCGTACCACAAAAGCGCACGATAAAAATGAGCTGGAAACCTTGATCTACGCCCATTTCCAAGTACGAAGCAACTATGTAGAGGTGCCGTTCGGCAGCAAGCACCGAGCTGTTCTGAACGTGGAGGAAAATGCGCGGGACAAACACCAAGAAATCCTGTCCTTATTGCGTAGATCTTGTGATCCTTCGATTCAGCCGCACGCCATTCAATATCTGGATCTCGGGCAAAAAGCATGGGAAAAAGAGAAGAATCTTTTCCAAGAGGCTATGTTTGATGAGGAGGAATCGTTGTCCTGGCAGGAGCGCTTCGTCAACGACCTTGATCAGCAGCTCCTTCGTTATTCGGAGGCGATCATCAATCAGCAGACCTTTATCAGACAGCCGCTGTCACCTTCACAGCGCTATCATGTACAGGAAAAGGATATTTCTGGAACAGTGATTCGCTTTGAGCGGATGATCGATTCTAGGACGCTGGAAAAGGCCTTTCTTAATGTCTTAGAGCGGCATCATTTGCTGCGATGCACGCTGGCTTTGGAGGGAGAAGAGCCATATTGGAAAGAATATCCTTGCCCTAGTGAAATTGCGCTCCCTGTTGTTGATGTATCGGGCGATTCGGAAGAAAGAAAAGAAGCGGTGCGCCATCTTTTACAGAGCGAATATTTTTACAAGCAGGATGATTCGATCGGCTCGTTGCCATACAAAGTGATCATGCTGAAAGAGAGCGAGAAGGAGTACTCGTTCATATTCCCGGCGTTGCATCTCATTTTTGATTTTATTAGCAGCGAGGTTCTGCAAAACGACTTGAACCTGTATTACGAAGCTTTGGAGAATGGCACAGAACTCCCGGAAAATGGTCGGAATACGTATTGGGACTTTGTCCGGCAAATCACGAAGGGTCCAGTCGGAATCGAAGATCAGCAGGTTATGGACGAATTTGATCTTCACGGATTTGAAAATAGTCTTTTGTCCATCGAAAGACAGCTTCCATCTTCATCCGCTTTGGACGGATACACGATTGTTACCTGCGAAATGGATATGGATAACCCACAGGAGATAGAAAATGCGCGGATCCCGATTGCTATTTTAGCCAGATTTTGTGAAAGAAGTTATGGAGTCCAAAAAGCTCCCATCTTTCTAATGAACTTTGGCAGATCCTTTATGGGGAACCATTTCTTCGATGTGCTTGGCGAGTGCATCGATCATATTCCGCTTCATATTGATCCGTCGTGGAGTCTCGATGAGATGGAAACGTATGTGAAAGTTCGGTTGGATCTCGCAAAGGAGAGCAACATTCATTTCACCAATCTCGTGCAAAATCCAGACGTAACGGAGTACTATCCTCTTTCCCATCACTCACTCATCCAATCCTTACAGATGACACCTATGATTTGTAACTTCCTGGGTGAGCAGAACAAGAGTCAACCAAGTGAATACGATCACCTGTTTATAAAAGGGAAAAAGCGAATTCTCTTTGAGGCTTCTTATACATCCACGGGTAAAATGACTATTTTTATGGCTTTGCCATATCGAGAGGATGAACGGAAGCTGCGAGCGATCTTGGAGGAGGAAGCGAAAAAATTGATAGGAATACCTCTAGTCATACGCTAAGAGTGGCCTAGGCATCGTATTGAAAATCGGCAGATGGATTCCGCTCTATTCCGGGTTTATGTCCGTGATGTGTAGCGGGATCATCTTGCCGAAATAAATCGTCACCTAGAGGGATTACTATTCAGGGAGGTTAAGATGGGCAACCAAACATACGGATTAAATATTTTTCTCTTTTCTTTTACTCGTTTCATCACGGAATTAGGTAGTGGTGTATACAAATTTGCTCTTGCTCTTTACATTGCGGATGTGACGGGTTCTTCTGCTGCATTTGCAACTGTTCTGGGCTTTTCGTATTTGCCAGGGGTGCTGATTAATATTTTTGCAGGTGCCTATATTGATAGACACAACAAGAAAAAGATTATGATTGTCACCGAGCTGTTAAGCGGTGCGCTCGTTCTCTTGTTTTTACTGTTTTTCCTCCAGTTTCCCACGAATCTGTGGCTGTTTGTAGGATACGCCTTCGTGATCAGTACCATTCAGGCTTTTACGTATCTCGCCTTGCAAGCATCCATTCCTGAGCTGGTAGATGAGGACAGAGTAGGAAGCATGAACTCTATTTACCAAGCAATCAGCGCCATTCTCAATGTAGCGGGGCCTTTGGTAGGGGCGATTGCCTATCGTTTAATGGGGATGGAAATGATTTTGCTGATTGATGGTCTTTCTTTTATCGTAGCAGGTATCTTGCAAATGTTCCTCCGTTTCCGCAAGGCCGAGGTAGTACAGGAGACAACACAAAGCTATACAGAAACAATCAAGGAAGTCTTCCAATATATCCGAGAACAGGTTGTTATCAAGTACTTGTTCCTGATTTTCCTTTTGCTCAACTTTATTTTCCCTCCGCTCATGTATGTGGGGCTGCTGCATATTGCCTATCGAGTCGAAAAAGTTTCGATGGAGCAATTCTCCTTTATTCAGTCCTCCTGGTTTATTGGGATCATTATCGGAGCGGCTATTGTCTCTATGAAAAAGGTAAGCAAATACGTTGAGAATAAAATCTTTCTTTTGATTCAAGTGCAAGGGATTTTCTTGATGTCGTGGATCTTTCCGGTTTTTGTTCCGGAAACGAGTAACGCCTCGTGGATCATTACGGGCGTGTTTGTCGGGATTTTATTGGTCTCCGCCATCTTCAACTCCATGGGGAACATCCCGATCTTTACCTTTGTTCAATTGAACACGCCTGAGCATTTGCGTGCCAGCATGTTTGGTGTGGTCGGCACTTTTACCGGAGTGGCCGTACCGTTTGGGATCTGGTTGTACGGTATTTTACTGGAGGCCGTTTATTGGCCGTATCTGGTGTTGACCTCAGGTGCCGTCATTTTTGTGATCGCCTTGATCGCTCATCTGAACAAGCAAGTGAGTCAATACTTTAAGAAAAAAGAAGAACAGGTTGTTGCTACCGACAAGTCTGCTTGAGCAAGGTCACGATAACGAGAGAGAGAATAGGATGTCAGTTTCATTCAAAAAGACAATGACAAAACTACTGGAGGACTCTACGTGAAGAGTATGCACTATGTCGTTTTGACCGTTGTACTGATGTTCGTCACGGGATGTGGAGTCGAAACGAAACAGGAGACGGAGCAAACGAAACAAAAAATCGTACAGGTGCACACGGTAAAACAGACGGATTCCTTGCCGATCCCTCTTACTGCTATCGTTGAATACAAACAGGAGAGCCACTTAGCCTTTGGGGCTTCTGGTACGATTGAGCGAATGAACGTAACAAAAGGGGCAAAGGTGACACAGGGCCAGGTATTAAGTTCATTAAATACGAACTATTATCAAAAAGGGCTGGAAGCGGCACAAAGCCAGGCTCAAAGTGCATCTGCGTTGCGTTCAAAAACGTTGCAAGGAGCAAGCGCGGATCTTATCAGCAAGCAACGCTTGGCAGTGGACAGCCAGGAAAAGCGTTTGAAGGATGCGCAGCGGAAATGGGAGACAGCCCAGGAGCTGTTTAAGGGCGGCGCTATTTCGCAGAGTGAGCTGGACAGTGCGCAGTCCGAAAAAGAGCAAATCGAGATTTCGCTACAAGAGGCGCGAATTACGTTGGATAAGCTGCTAAAAGGTGCGGAAGTCAATGAGATTGCGAGTGCGGATGCCAATTTGAAACAAGCAGCCAGTGAAGTAGAGCTCGCAAAGAAAACGCTTCAAGAAACGCAACTCGTCGCGCCGTTTAGCGGTACGGTCATCGATGTGACCCAAAAGGCAGGCAGTCTTGCTCAGCCTGGTCAAAGTATCATTCACCTTGTCGACGGCTCGGAAGTGAAGTTAAAGGTCGATGTCCCATTGGATGTGATGGAAAACTACAAGCAAGGGGACACGGTGCCTGTGGCAGTGGAGGGAAAGGCCAAAAGTACAGGGACCATAACATTTATCTCGCCCGTTCTCAACGAGGAAACGGGGAAGTATCTGGTAGAGATAGCTGTTTCCAATAAAGACAACGTATTGATCGAGGGGATGGTCGCGACTGTAGAGATGTCACGCAAAGTAAACGGGATGCTCGTACCCGTCCAAAGCGTGGGCATTAAAGAAACACAGCGCTTCGTCATGGTTGTCGAGAATGGTGTACTCAAGAGACGCGATGTGGAAGTTGGGCAAATTATTGGAAATAACGTTGAGATTTTATCGGGTTTACAGTCAGGCAATCAAATCCTAATCTCCGGCATAACGTACTACGCCGAAGGAGAAGTCGTAACGGTGAAAGGGGAGTAACCGATGGACAAGGTCATTCTCTTTTTGCTAAAACGAAAAGTGATCCTCTATTTGTGTACATTCCTCATCGTGCTTACGGGAATCGGTGCTCTCTTTTCTTTCCATGTGGAGCTCGTACCGAAAACGAATTTGCCTTGGATTGAAGTGAATATTTCAGGAGGAGCACTGCCGCCTGAAGAGATGGTGGAAAAGGTCACGAAAAAAATAGAGCAGGAATTGAAATCTGTAGCTGGGATTAAAAACTTCTCATCAAAAACAGGGACGGGGTTTTCAGGCATCTCGATCCTTGCTGAGGATGGGGAAGGTGAAAAGGTCAAGCAAGAGACCCAAAATATTGTGAATCGGCTGCGCAACGAATTTCCCAAAGTAGTGGATACTGTAACTGTCACGCAAACGAATTTAGGTGACGAGGACTTAATCGATTACGCAATAGTGGGTGCCGATACACAGACCATGCTCACCTTGCTGAAAACGACCATTAAGGATCGAATAGAATCCGTCCCGGGTGTGAAGGAAGTGGTCGTATCCGAGGACGGTTTTGAAAATAAGGTTGCGATAACATTTCGACCTGAACGGCTTACTACCTATCGAACGACACCAGCAGATGTTGTTGGTCAGCTACAGGGTACGAATTGGAAAAAAGCCGTGGGAATATTGGAAAATCCCGGGTTCGACACGGTTGTGATGATTGACAACAGCTTCAAGAATGTAGAAGAGTTCAAAAGTATTTTGATCAAGACACCCAAGGGCAAGGTTGCACTCGAACAACTGGCATCGGTGAGTGACTTGCGTGGAAGCGTGAAGGACGCTATTTCCATGACAGAAGGAAACCTCTTTGTGCAAATGAGTGTAAAGCGCGCTGCGGGGAGTGACCTGATCACCACACAGAAGAAAGTCGAGGAAGTTGTGAGGCAAATCAATGAGGAAGCGGGCGGAAGCTATGAGCTAAGAGTCATGTTTGAATCCGTCTCTTTTATTAAAAAAGCGATCACCAATTTGAGTCGAGATGTTGTCATTGGGGGAATATTGGCAATCCTCGTGCTCTGGGTATTCCTGCGAAATTGGCGTGTTACAATGGTCATCGCAACGACGCTGCCTCTCTCTATCCTGATGACGTTCATCGCACTGAAAGCTGCCGGATATAACATTGACATGGTGGTATTGATATCACTGAGCTTGTCGATCGGATTGATTGTTGACGCCGCGATCGTTGTGCTGGAGAGTATTTATCATTTGAGAGAAAAAGGAATGCAGCTGAGACAGGCCATCGTTCAGGGCTCAAAAGAGGTGATAGCACCTGTATTTGCTTCCCAATTAACCTTGATTGTTGTGTTTTTACCGCTAGTGGTCGCGGATTTTGAACAGTGGCTGAAGCCTATTCTTCATACCATTGCGTTTACCGTTACCTCTACCATTCTTGCGTCAACGATTGCAGCTTTTCTGTTTGTTCCGATTTTTTCAGAGCGTTTTCTCCAGCATGATAAACAGTTGCAGTCCCCTAGCGAAGAAGGGAAAAATCGCATTGTTTCTCTTTTCCAGCGATTACTGTTGTTAACCCTTCGTCATCGAGTTCTCACATTGCTGGTCGCTCTTGGAGTGTTTGTAGGGGCGTTGAGTCTCTTCCCTTTGATTAAAATAGGAAACGGCTTGAATGCCAATGAGAATCAAATTTTTGCCACGTTAACAATGCCGGATGGCACGAGCTTGGAACAGGCGCGAATAGCAGCAGTTGAAGCGGAAAAAGCGTTACGAGAGCTGTCCGATGTGAATCAAGTCTTTTTTACGGCAAAGAAAGAGACAGTGGAGTTAAATATTACATTAGTGACCAAGTCGCAACGAACACAAGAGAAAGAAGAATTTATGCAAGAAGTAAACGGTCGCTTGAATGCGATTGACGGTGTGGAACAAACGAGTATGACATTTGGATTCTCAGGTAAATCTGCACCCATTGAGTTACAGGTTGCGGGCGAAGATTTGGAGGTTTCGCGGTCGATTTCCGCAAAAGTAGAAGAAATGCTGGCGAGCATCCCTGGTGTAGTCAACATTCGGAATGACTTCGAAAGAGGGAAGGAAAAAGTAACGCTCACACCGAAGCAGGAGGCAATGTCTCAATTACAGGTTGACTCCGATTCATTGGACAGCCAAATCAGCATGCTGCTTGGGGAGCAGCCCCTATCGTCAATCAGTCAAAATGGTATCGAAACCTCAATTGTTGCCAGATTTCCAGAGACATGGGTGACACATCCTGACCAGCTCCAGCAGATCATGATACGAACAGAAACAGGCACGCAGGTGCCGTTACACCAGCTGGTTGATTTTCATTTCAGCAAATCGCCGATTACGATCAAACATGAAAAAGGAGAACAAATCATCACGGTATCCGCAGAACTGTTGGGCACGGATATTGGTACGGTGGGCAGACAAATAAATGAGAAGCTGGGTACAGTGGAAATGCCTGCTGGATACAAGATCGAGATCGCTGGTGATTTGAAGGAACAGAATAACACCTTTACGCAAGGAATTCTTGTTCTGATAGCGGTCATCTCCCTTATTTATGTGATTATGGTGGCACAGTTTGGGAGGTTATCACAGCCGTTTATTATCATGCTGTCGTTGCCAATGGCCTTGGTGGGAGTCATTCTCGGATTCGTGGTCACGCAGCGAACTTTTGGTGAGATGGCGATGATTGGGCTCATCATGCTGGTAGGAATTGTTGTTTCCAATGCGATTCTGTTAATTGACAGAATTAACCTGCTCCGCTCACGGGGGATGGGATTGGAAGAAGCGATTGTACAGGGCACGCGAGATCGTGTTCGTCCGGTAATCATGACCAAACTGACAGCGATCCTCGGTATGCTGCCGATGGGACTCGCTGTTGCGGAAGGAGCGGAACTAGAGGCGCCGCTTGCTACTGGGGTAATTGCGGGGTTGATCTTTCACACGCTCGTAACGCTTGTATTGGTTCCTGTTCTTTATTCGATCTTTGAGGGGATTCGCGAAAAGAGAGTAGCGCGAAAAAAAGCAACTCGCATTGCTGATATGTAAAAACGAAAGCGGGGCACGGCGCTGGCGAATCAGCGTTGTGCCCTCTAACTATTTCATAGAGCCGAATAGCATGACGACAGGTGAGTCGACCAAGGGTGAAACACAACGATTTCTTTGCAACAAAATATTGGATGATTGCCATGTTGCTTGGTCACACTAAGGTGGGAGGTGTAACCATGGAACGAACTATTCAGGTCAATGGTGAGGATTATCATTTCGAGTCAACATATGATGGGGATTCACAGTACAACGTACAAGTACGATGTGGCAAAAAAGTGGTATCGAGTTTCAAAATCTCGGCCGGATCGGAAAGTGAAGTGTTTGAGGCAGCCCGTGCTCATTTTAGTGCAGATAAGGAATTGGGCAATCTAAATGGATAGAGATTGGTCTCGGAACGCAGCTTGCGAATGCAGGGCTGCGGTTTTTTCTTGCGTAAAAGGAAGTCTCATGATAAAGTTATTTTGTTTCCGTGGAAACAAAGATAGAACAGATAAGGAGCTGATGCTGCATTGGACCCTAAAAAGAAGCTTTGGAATCGATGGATCACCTTCCTACATAAACAGGAGGAGCGCAGCAAGCTACGTGAAGAATTGCTACTGCGCCAGATCAAAAACAGCGTACCTGATTATGATAGAGTTGGAAGGTTATCCGTAACTGAGCTCCACGTCCTTCAAGAGGTAGGGGGAAAAGATCGAGTCAATGTTACGACAATTGCACAGCATATTGGGGTAACAAAGAGTGCGATATCCAAAATAACAGTCAAACTTTTGAAGAAAGGATTACTCGAGCGCTATCAGCTTGAAGACAATCAGAAGGAAGTTTTTTTCAGGCTGACATCAGTAGGAGAGATGGTAAACGAGATTCATGAACACTACCATCAACGTCTGGAGAATGACGTGTATCGCTTCTTGAACAGGTATACTCCCGATGAATTGGCATTTTTGGATGAGGTCATAAGAGAAGCAACAGAAGATTAGGGGAAACATACAACGGGTGTTCATTATTTTTTTTACGAAAATTGTTTCCAAGGACACAATATTAAAGAGATAAGAGGAGAGCAACTATGAATCCAAAAAAAGTACTGTACCTACTTGGCATAACACTTATGCTAGGTATGTTCGCGCAAAATTTGTTCATGCCTATTTTACCAGCCATGCAAAAAGAGTTTCAGACGAGTGCAGCCATGATTAACTGGACTGTTTCAATCTTCACCGTCATGCTTGCGATTATGCAAATCATCTACGGCCCATTTATCGATCGGTTCGGCCGAAAACGTGTCATGATACCTGCCCTGATCCTATTTACGATCGCGTCAATCGGATGCTATCTGGTCGATTCTATTTATGGATTACTATTTTTTCGAGCTTTACAAGGGGCTGGCTTTGCTGCCATTCCGATCGTAGCTGCAACGATAATTGGAGATATATTTACAGGAGTCCAACGTGCATCTGCGATGGGTACTTATCAGATGCTGCTTGCACTCAGTCCGGCACTTGGTCCACTGTTAGGAGGCTGGATTGGCGGTATCGGCGGACATTCTGCGGTCTTTTTGTTTTTGGCGATTTGTGCAGTCTTTCTCGTCGGCATCAATGCTATATGGTTACCCGAAACAAAAAAGGCTCAAGCTACATCATCAGGCGGCTTTACACGAGGGTCTTTCCGAAATATTTTGCTCCACCCAGTCGGAGCATCTGTCATTTTGATCGGTTTTAGCCAAATGTACGCCTATTATTGCTTCCTGCTTTTTCTCCCTGTCCAATTGACGAACCATTATGCAGTCTCCGTTGAAATCATCGGATTGGTTTTCTTGCTCGTGTCAGTCGTCTTTATTATCAGTAGCAAGCTGTCTGCTGTCTTGCAAAATCGATGGGGAGCACGTAAAACATTACTGGTGACGACTGGTTCAAATGCTTTGGCGATGTTTCTTTTTATGACTGCGGCGGATGTTTCTCTTCTCCTGCTTGTACTAACAAGTACACTGTTTGCCTTAACCTTAGGTGTAGGGATGCCTGCACATACGATTTTACTATCCGAAGAATTTGAAGCAGAGCGTGCAACTTCCATTGGTGTGTACAATTTCATCCGATATACAGGGATGGCTGCTGGTCCGGTTGTGGGTGCGATGCTGGTCGAATGGGGAGGAGTCTGGCTTGATTTTGGGATGGCTGGTATCCTCATTGCTTTGGCGACCTTATTCGCACGGCAAAAGGTGAAAAGAACCACAGTGAACATTCAAGCGAAGCTCTAATGTTCGGACAGACTTTTCATGTTCGGCTAAATATGCTACAACAGGGATGAAACAATGGAGCGGGAGGAGCTATCAAAAGATGCAGCATCAAGAAGAACGGGACCCGAGGTTACTGATTGCAAGCTTTAGCGAAAATCCGTCCAGCATCCAGTCGCTAACCGAAGGCGAATGCCTGACATTCCTGCAAATGCTCGAACAGTATCGCCAAGAACATCCAGACGAAGAGCTTGATTTGACGGAAGCGATGGTGCTGACGCGGATGTCTGCTTTGCGGATGCATAAAACAGGAGGCCATACACTTGCAGCTGAATGGGTCGACCGTGCGCTTCAACTAGCCCCTGATTATCGTTACGCGAGAGAGGTTAAGCTCGAGCTGTATTTTTCTCAGTTGCGATCGCATGCCTTTCTCACTGAATTCAAATCTGTGCGTGAAACGGATAACGTCGTCATGCGCAGGAGAACAGTTGAAGTGCTGGCGGAGCAGGCAACCAATGAGCTGGCGGAAATCACGAGGTGGCGCTCTCTTGCGGAGGAGACGCTACTGGCAGCGCGAAAGTGGAACGATTCGGAGGCGGAAGCTACTGCTGCTGGCCTTGTGCTGTTATACACGGAACGACAAAATTTATTAGTACAATTGCAAGAACGTGTTCAAGCGTATGGAGCGTCTTTATCCGGGGTCTTTTACTCCAGTGAAATGCTTGTCCAATTACAAGAGACGATTCGCGCTTTAACGGACCAGCAAGATCAGAAAGAAAAGCTTCTGCCGCAAAGGAACGAAAGGATAGAAGATCGCGAAAAAGCACCTCAGCAAGATTTGAGTGCGTTAGAGAAATTGGAGCAGTTGATCGGCTTGGACGAGATCAAACATCGGGTTCGACAGTTGGCGCAATTTCTACAGTATCGCCAGCTGCGCGAAGAAAAGGGCTGGCATATGAAAGACCAGCTCCCCCTTCATCTCGTACTGATGGGGAACCCAGGCACGGGGAAGACGACTTTGGCTCGCTTGATCGCCAAGCTGTATCAAGAGCTCGGGTTGTTGGCAAAAGGACAGCTCATCGAGGTGGATCGTTCTCAGTTGGTCGGGGCTTACGTGGGACAGACAGAGCAGCGCGTCATGGAAGCGATCAAGCAGGCAGATGGCGGCGTCCTGTTTATCGATGAGGCATACAGCTTGAAGCGCCCAGATAGCTCTGGCAGTGATTACGGACAAGTGGCGATTGACACCCTTGTATCTGTTATGACAAGTGGCGAGTATGCAGGACGCTTCGTCGTGATGCTGGCGGGATATCCGGAAGAAATGCGTCATTTTTTGTACGCCAACCCTGGGCTAAATAGCCGTTTTCCAGAGACGGGCCACTTTTTGCTGCCGGACTATCAGGCGGACGAACTGGTGCAAATCGCAGAAGAAGTAGCCGGACGGAACGATTTTACTCTGACAGAGGCGGCAAAAATTACGCTGCGCCAGCGCATTGAAAAAGCGCAAGTAGACGAGACGTTTGGCAATGCACGGGCAGTCACTAATATCGTGCTTGATGCGATCTTTGCCAAAGGGCGCGAGACAGACGGTAAGGAACTGAAATGGGATGACTTTACGATTCTGAAACCCGAGGATGTACGTGGCTTCGATCCACCGCAAACAGAAAGAAATGCGGAAGCTCGACTGCAAGCGTTGATTGGTCTTGCTCAAGTGAAGACGGAGCTAAAAAAAATCGCTGCGTATGTGTCCGTCCAGCAAGAACGCGAAGCTAGAGGCTTGCCGAAAAGTCCGATTGAACTGCATGCCGTCTTTACTGGAAATCCAGGAACAGGGAAGACGACAGTGGCACAGCTGTATGCGCAGATTTTGCAAGAAATTGGCTATTTGAAACGAGGTCATCTTGTTACAGCGAGTAGAGCCGACTTGGTAGCGGGGTATGTCGGACAGACCGCAGCGCTTACACGACGAAAAGTTCGCGAAGCGTTGGGTGGCGTCTTGTTTATCGATGAAGCGTATTCGCTGCTGGGCGGAGGAGAGCGAGATTTTGGGCAGGAAGCGGTTGATACGCTCGTAGAGGAGATGACCAAACACGAAGAGAATCTGGTCGTGGTGCTTGCTGGCTACCCTCTCGAAATGAATACTTTAATGATGAGTAACCCTGGACTTTTTTCACGTTTTAAAAAATATGTTGCGTTCCCAGACTACACCGTGAAGGAACTCGTGCACATTCTTGAACAGGCTGCATGTGAGGTGGGGTATACGATTGAGAAGACCGTGCTGGAAAAGATCTCACAGTCTTTGGAAAAAGCAGTCAGTGATCATCGATTGAATGGCAACGGCCGTTTTAGCCATAACCTGTTGCAAGAGGCGATCCAAAATCAGGCTGTGCGACTGATGGATATTCCGAAGCAGGAATGGAATCAGGAAATGCTGATGCAGTTGGCATGGGCCGATTTTCAACCGCTATTACAGTGGACAGTAGAAGAAAATGGGGCAAAAAATTAGTTTTTGTCCCATGTCTATGCCTTCTTACTCTTTTGACAATTCACCCTTTCTCTTATAATGGATAGAAATGGTTTTCTTATGCCATGGGGGAAGGGTGTTTGGTTTGCGAAAAAAATGGCAGGCAGCTTTATGCACGACACTTGTTCTGACACTTTCACTGGAGGGCATTCCGGCGGATGCCAAGCAAGAAGGAGAGCGTCGGGGTAACATCCAGATCGAAGCGGATAAGGGTCTTGCATTGGACAAGCTTTCGTCGAAGAAGAGAGAGTCTGAGCTCGTCGTTATTCAGTTATCTGGTCCTGTTCGTGAGGAGTGGAAAGAAGAACTGGAAAATCTCGGCGTCACGCTTGGTGATTACATACCGGATTATGCATTCATCGCAAAAATGGAAAATGAACAGGTAAGAAGGGAAGTCGAGGAGCTGTCCTTTGTTGAAGAGGTTATGGCTTATACACCGAAGGCGAAGGTATCGCCCGAGCTTCGCTTTGAAGGAGGCAACAGAGAGCGGGTCGAGGTTGCCGTCATCGGTTTCAACCAACGGGTGGATATGTATCGAACGATGACGAAAATGACGGAGGATCAAGATATACGAGACATCCAATCACCAGAGGATGCTCCGCATATTTCGATCGCTAAGATGGATCAGGAAACGATTGAACAAGTGATCGAATCAGATGATGTCATTGCGGTTGTCCCCGTGCCAGAAAACAAGTTGCACAATGATGTGGCAGCTACCATCATTCATTCGGACAAGCTGGCCTCGACAGGGTACACAGGCAAGGGACAAATTGTCGGAGTCGCTGATACCGGACTTGATACAGGAAAGCTCCAAACGATGCATCCAGATTTTAAAGGCCAAATTGAGAAGCTCATTTCACTTGGCCGACCGAATGATGCGAGTGATGTCCACGGTCATGGTACGCATGTAGCCGGCTCCATTGTAGGTACGGGAGCAGCATCAGCTGGACAGTATAAAGGAACGGCACCAGGTGCCAAGCTCGTATTTCATTCCATAGAGAATGCGAAAGGAAAGCTCGTTACGGATGTCGAGACCATTTTGCAGGAAGCATACGAAGAGGGAGCCCGCATTCACTCCAATTCATGGGGGGCGAATGATAAGGGAGAGTATAGCCTGTCATCGATGCTTTTTGATCGCTTTTTATGGGAGCATCCAGATATGACGGTGCTTGTTGCGGCTGGAAACGAAGGAGAGAAGGGCTATAAAACGATTGGGAGCCCAGCCACGGCTAAAAACGTGATCGCCGTTGGAGCTACGGAAAATGTTCGTCCCAACTTGGGGAAGAACTCCGATAAAGCGGACGACGTGTGGGTATCGAGTAGTCGTGGTTTAACAGGCGACGGGCGTTTGAAGCCGGATATTGTCGCGCCCGGTACAGCGATCTTGTCCACGCGCTCTTCACTGGCACCGAGCAAAAATTTCTACAAGCGTTTTAACGAACAGTACGCGTATATGAACGGCACGAGCATGGCTACGCCAATTTTAGCGGGCGGTGTGGCACAAATCCGGGAATTTTTGCAGGAAGAAGGGGAAAAAAACCCGAGTGGTGCATTAGTAAAAGCCATGCTGTTGACGAGTGCAGACAATTTGGATGAAGATATGCGAGAGCAAGGCTTCGGACGAGCCAATCTGGCAAATGCAATTGAAACGAACTACAAGGACGAGAAGGACGGCATTCGCACGCGTGAAAAAGTTACGTATAAGGTCAAAGTCTCGGATGATTCCAAGCCGTTGGCAATTACGCTTGCGTGGACGGATTATCCCGCCGCCATTGTCGCAAAGCGTGCACTCGTCAACGATTTGAATCTGAAAGTGACGACACCGAGTGGAGAAAAGCTGAACGGCAACGACTTTTTTGAGGCACCGTACAACGACGAAGTGGACAACCTCAACAACGTCGAGCAAGTATGGATTGCCGAGCCGGAACAGGGAACCTACACCGTGACGGTCGAAGGTTATAACATCCCGAAAGGACCTCAGCCGTATGCGCTAGCGACAACGGGAAAATGGCAAAAGGCCGATGACGAGGAAGGGGAAGAGGAAAAGCCACCGGTTGAACAGAAGCCTTTCCGAACAGGAAAGCTGACGAAGAAGCAGAAATACATGGATTATTCCATTCGGGTCAATAAGCCTGGGGATTTGGAATTGTCCGTAGACTGGAATGAGGATGCAGATGTCGATATGTATGTGTATAACAGTCGTTCAAAAGAGCTTGCTTCTGCCACAACGTCCAGCAGTCCTGAGCAACTAACGGTGAATATCGAACAAACTGGTCTGTACAAAATCCGGGTTGTGCTAACGGAAGGCAAAGAAGCGAATTATCGCATGTATATGAATAAGCCAGGAAAATAAATCAAAGACACAACCCTCGTCTCCTGAACAGATGAAAGGTTGTGTCTTTTTTAATGCTGCTCTTCTTTGCTTAACCACTCCTGTGCACGCATGGCGATTTCCAGGCAAATTCTGTTTTGCGTTACCGTGTAATCCTCACCGAGGATTTCTGCGATTTTTTCCAAGCGATGATAGAGCGTTTGACGATGAATGAACAGTTTTTCCGCTGCTTCCTGCTTGGACAGGTTACTATCCAAATAGACACGCAGCGTATGAACGAGCGAGGAGCCATGTGCTTGGTCGTGGGCTAACAGCGGGCCGAGGTAATCGCTGATGAAGGTCTTTAGCACAGGCTCACTAGGTACGTGGAACAGGAGCCGGAACAATCCAAGATCAGCGAAAAACGGACTGGATGATTCCTGACAAAAAGCTAGTGCCTGTTCCGCCTCCGCGAGGTGTTGCCCAGCGTCTGACAACCGTTTTCCGGCCCGACTGACGCCCATTCGTATGGGAACATCCGCGCCTAGCATTTGCGTCATGATCCGTTTGACCTCACGAAAGGCTTTTTCCAGGGTGCGACGGGAATCTGCAAGAGGTCGTTGTTCGATCAGCAAAAAGTAAAAGCGATGGCCCATGCATCGTATGAAAGGCCGAAAGTGATGACGGGTCAAAAGTGAACGGAAGATAGCTGTCAGATCGTGCGGCGGAAGGGAGTCCTGGGCAAGGTTCTTCGGCTTCTCAAACGATAAAATAATCAAGTGATAGGCCGAGGCTTTACCGCTGCCCGTGATACCAAGCAAGGAACGCATTTGTTCCTCTGGAATGGAACGATTGGCAATCAAATCATCAAACAGACGGTTTTCCGTAGCAAGTGCCTGTTCCTCTACAAACATTTTCCGCATTAAAATTTGGGCCATCGCGCTTACCGTATTGTCTAAGGTCAAGAGCAAATACTCATCTGGACTGCGTTCATACAAAACAATGCCGACATAGGCGAGCACGTGCCCCATGGCCATCACGGGTTGATAGGCAAGCTGCCTCGCCGTCGATAGAGAAAGGAAGCGGACACCAGCTTCACTACTATCTAGTTCGGAAAAATGGGACCGCATTAAATCGCTCATCTCCACTGCAACATCATGCGGAACCACCGGGGCAAATTGTGTTGAGCCATCTGGGGCGTAATAGAAGACCTGCGTCTGAACCGCCACCTGAAAATGCTGTAATAGCTTGAGTATGCCCGCTGCCTGCAGGCTGAGCTGTTGCAAACTGCGAGAGTAGGCTTCGAGATTGCGGAGTGCTTGCATCTGTGCATGGATCAAGTGCTCGTGCAAATCTTGCGTGATGTCCACAAAGCGGACAGGCTGATGAAAGACGAGCAACGGAAACTGGTGGTGGTTCGCCAGCTCGAGCATATCTTCAGGGATGGACGGGATGTAACGTCCCAGCTCGATGCAGAGCCCGACTGCTTTTCGCCGAATGAGCTCTGATAAATACGCAAGTCGCTTTTCCTTTTCTTCGCCAAATCCGAGCCCGGTTGACAGGATCAGCTCACCGCCATTTAAAAACTGTCCCGTATCGGCAGTCTCCAAGACGTGAACCCAGCGAACAGGACGGGACAGGCCACGATGCCCTGCCACCACTTGAGCATGTTGAAACAATGGACGCTTGATGATTTCTGCAATGGTCAGGCGCAAATCGTTACTCAACAGGATCACCTCTTCATTTGCACTATGTAAGATTAACCCTACGTAATGCGTTACGTTTTGTCTAGTGCTGACAGGCATTATTTTTGGATAAAATGGAATTGTCAATCAATTGATCGTGAGGAGTTGAAGGGATGAACACAGCTATCGTTGGAAATCCGTTGAAAAACTACATCGGGGGTCAGTGGGTAGATTCACTGACGACACGTTTTGAGGATGTACCGAATCCGGCAACAGGAGAATTGTTGTCACGTGTACCACTGTCGACGAGAGAAGATGTGGACAAGGCTGTTGCTGCTGCAAAGGAAGCATTTGTGAGCTGGAGTGCTACCCCTGTCGTGGATCGTGCGCGCATTATGTTTCGTTTTCATAGTCTTCTCGTCAAGCACGAGGATGAACTCGCCCGGATGATCACCATGGAGAACGGGAAAAATCTCCCTGAGGCACAGGCAGAGCTATTGCGTGGGCTGGAAATGGTAGAGTTCGCGTGTGGGATGCCGACACTGATGATGGGAGAAACATTGCCCAATATCGCAAACAGCATCGACAGTCAGGTGATCCGCTTTCCATTGGGGGTAGTCGGCGGGATTACACCGTTTAACTTCCCTGTGATGGTCCCGATGTGGATGTACCCGATTGCGATTACCGCAGGAAATACGTTTATCCTGAAGCCTTCGGAGCGAACGCCGCTGTCTTCGATTCGAATTGCCGAACTGCTAAAGGAAGCAGGGCTGCCAGACGGTGTATTCAATGTGGTAAACGGAGCGCATGATGTCGTCAATGGGCTGTTGGAGCATCCGGACGTAAAAGCGATCTCATTTGTCGGCTCGCAGCCGGTTGCAGAATACGTGTACAAGACAGCAGCGGCGAACGGGAAGCGTGTGCAAGCACTGGCTGGAGCGAAGAATCACCATTTAGTCATGCCTGATACGGATTTAAAGCGCGCGGCAAAAACAATTACGAGCTCCGCATTCGGCTGTGCAGGAGAGCGGTGTATGGCAGCCAGCGCTGTCGTAGCTGTCGAGGAGATTGCCGATGAGCTGATCGCGCATCTGATCGAGGAAGCGAATGCTCTCGCGATGGGAAATGGTTTGGAGGAGGGCATCGATCTCGGTCCTGTCATCCGTGATTCGCACTTGTCTAAAGTACATGACTATATCGAAAAAGGTGTCGAGTCTGGTGCCGCACTGGTACGTGATGGTCGTGAGGACGCACAAAAGCTACCGGATGGCTACTTCCTCGGGCCAACGATTTTTGACAAGGCAGATGCCGAAATGATCATCGTCCGCGACGAGATTTTCGCGCCTGTCCTGAGTGTGATGCGTGTGAAAGACTTTGAAGAGGGCTTGGAAACGATCAGCCGCTCGCGTTTTGGCAATGGGGCGACCATCTATACGAACAACGGAAAATGGGGGAGAGAATTCGTTCAACAAGTGGAAGCCGGGATGGTCGGTGTCAATGTAGGGGTGCCTGCTCCGATGGGCTTCTTTGCTTTCTCGGGCTGGAAACAGTCCTTTTACGGTGATTTGCATGCAAATGGAAAAGATGGCGTTCTCTTTTTCACGAAGAAAAAAACGGTCACATCCAGATGGTTCGAAGATGGCGATACCAGCATAGGCTCGCAAAAAGTTTTTGTAAAATAACCGCTTGCGAAAAAGAAGGAGGATTGTGCGATGGAGCAAGGACAAGTGACGAAAGATTTTGATAAGGAGAGCTTGCTGGATGCAGACCGCTCGCATATGTGGCACCATATGTCCCCCTACAACCCAAATCCGATGATCGTAACGGAAGCAAGCGGGTCGTGGATCACCGATATCGACGGGAATCGGTACCTGGATGGAATGTCTGGCTTGTGGTGCGTCAACGTTGGCTATGGTCGACAGGAGCTCGCAGACGCTGCTTACGAGCAGTTGAAGCAATTGGCCTATTTTCCACTCACACAAAGCCACGTTCCTGCTATTCGTCTATCCGAGAAGATCAGCGATTGGCTTGGGGAGGAGTATCGCGTATTCTTTTCCAACAGCGGCTCGGAAGCGAACGAAGTCGCATTCAAGATTGCCCGTCAATATCATCACCAGAACGGGGAGCCTGGCCGCTACAAATTCATTTCGCGCCATCGCGCTTACCACGGGAATACGATGGGGGCTCTCGCTGCAACTGGTCAATCCATACGCAAGGAAAAATACGAGCCATTAGCGCCTGGCTTCCTACATGTGCCACCGCCTTACTGCTATCGCTGTCCGGCTGGAAAATCGTACGGCAAATGCAATCTGGAGTGCGCCCAATATTATGATCAAGTGATCAATTGGGAAGGCGAGAAGACAGTGGCTGCGGTCATCATGGAGCCGACCATTACCGGGGGAGGCGTCCTCGTTCCTTCGCCGGAATACATGCCAAAAGTTCGGGAAATCTGCGATAAGTACGGTGTGTTGATGATCGTGGATGAGGTCATCTGCGGATTTGGTCGCTCCGGTCAAAAATTTGGGCACCAAAATTTCGGAATCAAGCCAGATATCGTGACCATGGCCAAAGGTATTACCAGCGCCTACTTGCCACTTTCCGCAACGGCTGTACGGGCAGAAATCGCAGACAAATTCAATGAGCAGGGGAATAATCTGCATTTCCGCCATGTCAATACATTCGGCGGTAATCCGGCAGCATGTGCACTTGCCCTGAAGAATCTCGAAATTTTAGAAGAGGAAAAACTGGTGGAGAGAGCCGAGGAACTCGGTGCAGAATTGCGTGCCAAGCTGGCTTTTCTCGCAGATCATCCATACGTTGGAGACATTCGCAGCTTCGGCTTCCTAATGGGGATCGAGATGGTAGAGGATCGTAATACGAAGGAACCTGCAGCGCCAGCGAAATTGACACAGGTGATTGCCGAGTGCAAGAAGCGGGGATTAATCATCGGGCGCAATGGCGATACCATTCCGAGCTTTAATAACGTGCTGACGCTTTCGCCGCCGTTTACCACGACGAGCGATGATATCGATTTTATTTCGCAGGTGATGAAGGAAGCCTTTGATACATTGGCGTAGACGAGCTTGGACGAAAAGACGAATAAATGAAAGCAGCGGCAGACTAGGAGATGCGAAAATTCTAGTCTACCGCTGTATTTATTCAACGATGTTGCTGATAGCGCTTTTGCAGCTTCGCTCGATGTGCTTCCAAAATTTCCTCAAAAGGAACCTCGTATTGGTTTGCCAGCAAGATTAAATTCCCAAGTACATCGCCTAGCTCTTCCACCAGCTCCTGCCGTGCTTCCGCTGCGGGCTTTTCCCCTTCATCAGGACGATCCCTACCGAGTTCAATGGCGCGTACAGCTCTTGCCAGCTCGCCAGCCTCTTCCATCAGAAAACCTACACGAATAAACGGGCCGTACCCTGTCCAACCTCGTTCTTGATAAAAATCTCCAACCCATTTTTGGAACTCAGTTATATTCACATATATCTGTCCCTTCCTGATTTTAGTATAATTATATGACACGCAAAGAAATATAGGAAAAGCCATTCTACTACAACAAGTTTTGGGAGGATGACATGAAACGTATTTGTGTTTATGCAGGTTCCAATCCTGGTATAAATCCACTTTTTGAGCGGTACGCCCAGGAGTTGGGAAAAGAACTGGTCGCTCGTGGGCTTGAATTGGTCTATGGTGGTTCCAGCATGGGACTGATGGGTCGCGTTGCAAATGCAGTACTGGAAGGCGATGGAAAAGCGATTGGCGTCATGCCTACGGGACTGTTCCGAGGAGAAATCGTACATAAAGGGCTGACAGAATTGCATGAGGTCCTGACGATGCACGAGCGCAAAGCGAAAATGATCGATCTGTCTGATGGCTTCATTGCTTTGCCAGGCGGATTGGGTACCTTTGAAGAAATTTTTGAAGTGGTGAGCTGGGGGCAAATTGGCATTCACCAAAAGCCAATCGGACTGTTGAACGTGGATGGTTACTATACGCCGTTGATGCAAATGGTAGAGCATGCGACTGAAGCCGGATTTATTCCCGCTATGCAGGGCGAATTGATCCTGTGTGAGAGTGATCCCGCTGTTTTGCTAGATCGGATGAGAGATTACAAACCACCAGTGAAAGTGAACAAGTGGTCAGAATTGGATAAATAAGAAAGTAAAAAATAACCCGAAGCCCTCCGATTGTGGGAGGAATTCGGGTTATGCTAGTTATTGACAGGATGAATGCAGGAGTGTTAATGTAGTTGATTATATCCCTAGTAAACGCATAGGAATAATATTAATATGACTCGTCTTTATACGTCAGGAGGATTCTTCATGAACAGATCAGCAAAATGGCTACAACTGTCCACTTCGGCAGCCGTACTCTCAGCGGCGCTCGTTTTTCCAACGGCAGTCGGTGCAGCAACGAAAACAACGGTTGAAGCACACGCAGAGTGGAACAGCTTTTTGCAGCAGCAATACGGTGTGACTTTTGACAAGACGGTGACTCGCGAGCAATTTGAGAAAGCATTGCGCAAGATCGTATCGGCTACCACAAGTATATCGGAAAAAGAGTTGTCAGCCAAAACTTTCTTGCCTGCATCCAAAGATTCCTCTAAGCTGCTTGTATGGGAAGCGGTCAGTGCTGCTGCAAAAGCGGCAGAGTTAAAAGAGCTCGGGTATACATATAGCGAGGAAAAAGTAGCGACTGCCCTTAAAAAAGCAGGGATTTCGTATAAAAAAGGCGGCACGCTTACCTTGCAGGCTGCACAAGAGCTGGCTGTGGCCGTTGATACGGGGCTTGTGTCCGCCAATGCCTTGAAGTCAGCTTCGGTAGAAGGGGCAGTAACCGCAGAGCTTGCGAGTCAATTGCTAGCAAAAGTAGCAGAGTTCCATGGCTCAGCCAAAAACTATTTGGGAACAATCGCCGATGAAGAGATTTTTGGCAAGCTGGCACAAGCATGGAATGAATCGCAAATCATCAAAGCTGGTGAATTGCAAGAGCTCGTAGACAAAGGCTTGAAGCAAAACCTGATTACTGGCTACAACCTGAAGGATGCTGCATTCGATCCTCATTTTGATCCACAGCGCACGATTACGTACGGGCATAGTGATATTGCTCACGCTATTCAATTAATCGGCCTGTTAAAAAGTGAAGGCGTCGATGCCAAGGTCCAATTTGAGCCAAAAACATCTGCCTTCATTTATCTGAAAGAATGGGGAGAACCCGTTCAAACAGCCGATTATCAGGTGGTTCAGATTGAAAACGGCAACTACATTGCATATGCCAAGGAGTACGATCTCAGCCTGGAATTCGACAGCGTAGAGGCGAAGAAGAAGTTCCAGCCACTTGTTTTGAAATATGCCAAACGGGATCAAGAGGACATGACCGGATTGCTCAAGGCATCTTGGTGGCAGCCGCTTTATCATTCTCGTACGGAGCTGGCAGATTATGCTGTCATTACGAACAACGTGTTAAAAGATGGCCGTTATGTCGTGCAGTCGTTCTCCCTGAATGAAGAATCACCAAAAGTCGTGGAAGGCTTCCAGAAGCTGAATGCCAAAGTAAAAGTAGAGACATACAAGTTTTGGGTAGATCAACCGTTCTTCAATTATCTCAACGGTGAATCGAAGTAAATCAAGTGCATTGAAAAGCGTCCTTCCCTTCAAAAAATTGGGGAAAGGACGCTTTATTCTGTTACATTGATAATGGATAAAAAACTTTTTAGCGGATTTTGTCTATTTCTGGTATAATTTAGGGATAACCGTTGTTTTATGACGATGGTTGTATAGTCATGCTGATAGTTTGGGAGGGAATGAAGTGGAAAAGAAAGCGATAAGGCTACTGTTGTCCTGCTGTTTGTTCGCTTCGACAGCATTTGCAGCAAACGCATCAACGACAATGCCAACCTCAACGCAAAGCGGTACTGGAACATCCGTGCAGGCACCAGCAGATTTGTCAAAAGGGCTGCTCGTGAATACCTTCACTTCCCATCAGTGGAAACAAGATTCGCTCACGAAGCTTCTGGGGAAATCCGTAAAAGAATTTGATGATTATGTGTATTATCCACAAGGAATCAGCATGAAGTGGGACGAAAACAAGCAAGCGTTTGCCGTTCTCGTTGAACCTTCCTATAAAGGCGAAGTTGTAAAAGGGATTACGACCTCTAAAAGAAAAGACGAGATCATCCGAATCTTGGGTAAACCACATTTTTCAGATGAAAAGCTTGCGTTGATTGGTTATGCGGAACAGGGCTATCACTTGTTCTTCACGTTCACACAGGATAAAGTAAAAGCCATTTCTATTTATCGTCGGGATCAGATCGCCGATACAAAAGCGCTTGTTGATATGGCTAAAAACTTGCAAGACTACGGTGAAAAATTAGGGGCACCCGCAGAATATGCTGATTTTTCTATCTTTGGTGCTTGGGGTAAGCCGGATTTTTCGTATCACCTAAGAGGAATCGGTACATACGCCTGGGAGTATCCATCCAGAGGCATCGCCTACGATGGTATGCCAGATGATGCAACGCTAACCATCTACAGTAATTTTCCCAGCAAAGACAAGCTCGCGGATTTGAAAAACGTAAAGAACATCGTCTTTTCGAAAGAAGATTCCCTGTTCTTGATCGAAAAACTGAGAATCGAATCGGAAAAAGAAACAATCGAATTGGCAAAAAAAGCTGGAATTCCTTCACCAGACAAGAAAAAAATTGCCGTGATAGATTCAGACAATTTGTACAATAATGCGAATCTACGTTTCTACCAGCCAGATTACACACCGCTAGCTCAACTGTTTCCAGGTTATTTTATTGATGAAGTAACATGGCTGGACAACAACTGGATCTTGTATCAGACCATGATGGGTGTGGGAGTTTATCATGTCGCGACCCATGAAAAGATAGAAATTGTAGGGATGGAGAAAAAGGCAAACGAGCCGTTTGATATGCTGGATGTCCTTACAGTCAAGCCTGATCTGACGAAAAAAGCAATTGTGTTTGAAGTCAGCATGAAAGAGAAGAAACAGACTTACATGGTGCGCTATCAAATCACGGGTAACAAAATCACGTTCTCCTGGTAAAGAGGAGGAACTAGTGCTCTTTTTTGGCGCTGATGGGCGAGGTGGCTGCTTCCTTCTCGGCCAGATACGAGCGCATGCCTCGAACAAACAACTCACGAAGGACTTCCTGCTGCGTTTTGCTGCTGACAAGAGAGCGAATGAGCTCTAGTTCAGCTACCAATTCTGAATCAAGGTGAAGGTTGACAGTCTTCCCTTTGGTCCGTGGGTGCAGCTCGTAGTAATCCGTTGATTTTTTTACGATTCCTTCCATGACAGCAGCTTCGTCCAACCATTCGTGGTTGGGGATATACAAGCATGGTGCTTCTAAAATAATATGGGTCAGTTCTTCGCTAAAGCGTATGGCGAGGGTCTGGCCCTTTTTTTTATGCAAGTCACGGATTTGTCGTGATCTCTCTTGATTGGCAACTGTATTTTCCAGAGTGAGTACGGCCAGTTCCATAATGCCTCCTTACGGGATGAGCAGTTCTTCTTCCGGTACCGACAACAATACTTCTCCCGTTTTTTCCAATTGGACTTGGTAGGTGAAGTGCTGATCACTTCGCTCGATGGAGGTAATGATTCCCCAGTAACCTACGCTATTTCTTGTGAGCTGGACACGATCCAAGACCTCGTAGCTCGGGCGAAGATACCTTTTTTTATATAGATAAGTGAGTACGGATTCTCGAGGAAAAAGAAATCGTTTGTTTCCTTGTTTACTGACCAACAGGGGGAAGGACTCCCGTTCGTCTATACAATCCCCTAAATAGCCTTGATCTGCCCAGCGTTTGACGGTAGCCATACTGCCAGCACGACCGGCTTTTGACTCCAGGATGTCGAGTATTTCCCGCGAAGAGAGAAACGCTTTTCGCTTTTCGAGTTGCGTCAGGTAGTTCTTACGCTCGGCTTCCAATTGGCTGAGAAGCGCATGTGCTTCCGCGATTTTTTGTTTCATTATCCTGATCTCCAGGTCGTAATCCTTCATACGGGATGGCCCTTTCTACCTTGGTTGTATTTATCCTATTCGAACATGAAATCATTCATGTCAATCCAAGCAGATTGATTTCGCTTCCTCACTAGGCAAATACGAAATGTAACAATCATAAAAAAGCGAATTCGCACATTGATTAATAGCAAGCATGTTTAGATCTGGTGAGGAGGTTGTGGACCGATGAGTATTCCCAATGAGCTCGCGAAAAATTTCTCGGAAGTCGTGCCTGCCCTAAAACCGATGGAAGCCATCCATGAAGCGAATCGTTGCTTGTATTGCTACGACGCACCCTGTATTAAGGCTTGTCCCACGTCGATTGACATCCCTTCCTTCATCAAAAAAATTGCGACCGGGAATTTGTTCGGATCAGCCCGGACGATAATGGAATCGAATCCCGTAGGGGCGAGCTGTGCGCGCGTATGTCCAACCGAGGAACTGTGTGAAGGTGCCTGTGTACTCAATTCAGCCTCCAAGCCCATCATGATCGGCCTGCTCCAGCGTCACGCGACAGACTGGGCAATCCAGAATCAGGCCACGCTTTTTTCAAAAGGCGAAGCAAATGGAAACCGGGTAGCCATCGTCGGAGCGGGCCCTGCGGGATTATCAGCAGCGCGTGAGCTTGCGCGTCTCGGCTACGCGGTTACGGTATTTGAAGCAAAGGAAAAAGCGGGGGGATTGAACACGTACGGCATCGTGTCGTTCCGTCTGCCACAGGAAATTTCGCTATGGGAAGTAGAGCAAGTAGAGGCATTGGGGGTAGAGATACGTACGCATACACGAATCGGCGAGGATGTGTCGCCAGATGAGCTACTTGACCAGTATGACTCCATCCTGTTGGCAGTCGGTATGGGCAATGTCCCTCAGCTGAATATCCCGGGAGAAGAACTGGAAGGTGTTCTCGATGCCATCGCACTTGTGGAGGAGACCAAGACCAAGCCGCTATCAGACGAGATGCATGGCAAAAAAGTCGTGATCATCGGTGCGGGGAATACGGCAATTGACGCTGCCACCTGTTCGAAACGGCTGGGTGCAGACAATGTCCAGATTCTGTACCGGCGGACCGTTCAGGAGATGTCCTGTTATCAGTTTGAGTACGAATTCGCCAAGCAGGATGGCGTAGAATTCCGCTGGCTCGTTGCCCCAACGCGTGTACTCGAGGAAAACGGCCGAGTGAAGGGATTGGAACTGGTGCGCATGGAGCTGGGTGAGCCAGATGAGAAAGGAAGAAAGCGCCCTGTAGAAATTCCAGGTAGTCATTTTGTCATCGAAGTCGATTATGTCGTCAAAGCGATCGGACAAAACAGACATCTGTCTTTACTAGAAGCATTTGGGCTCCAACATCGCAATGGGATTGTCGAGGTCGAGGAAGGCACCTATCGAACCTCCCATGTCAAAGTTTACGCGGCGGGCGATGTCATTTTTGGTGGAGGCAAAACAGATGCGATGGTCGTCGATGCAGCCAATCATGGGAAACGAGCGGCTCATGCCATCCACCAATCGCTCCGTGATCAAAAACAGCCAGTATAAAGGAGGAGACCTATCATGGCAGATCTCAGCATTAATCTGGCAGGAATCCAATCCCCGAATCCATTCTGGTTGGCTTCTGCGCCACCGACCAATTCAGGCTACCAAGTGCAACGTGCCTTTGAAGCTGGCTGGGGTGGCGCGGTCTGGAAGACACTTGGAGAGCCGATCATCAACGTCACCTCTCGCTTTGCCGGTCTGAACTTCGGAGGTCAGCGCGTCTTTGGTTTCAACAACATTGAACTGATTACGGACAAACCGCTCGAGGTCAATTTGAAGGAAATGGATGAAACGAAGCGGCGTTTTCCGAAGCACACGTTGATTGCGTCGTTAATGGTTGAACATAAACGGGAAGCATGGCACGAGATTGTCAAAAAGGTAGAGACAATCGGCGTAGACGGTCTGGAATTGAATTTCGGCTGTCCGCACGGCATGGCAGAACGCGGGATGGGCTCTGCGGTTGGTCAGCATCCAGATTTAATCCGGCAACAGGTCGAATGGGTAAAAGAAGTCGCCCAAACCCCTGTCATCGTCAAGCTCACCCCAAACATTACGGATATTCGCTTTACTGCACGAGCCGCAAGCCAGGGAGGGGCAGATGCCATCAGCATGATCAACACGATTAACAGCTTGATGGGGGTTGATCTCGACAAATGGCTGCCGATCCCACACGTGGATGGAAAAGGGGCGCACGGCGGTTATTGTGGACCAGCAGTCAAACCAATCGCCCTGAACATGGTCGCAGAATGTGCACGCGATCCCAAGGTTGGTATCCCGATCTCTGGCATTGGAGGAATCTCAGATTGGCGCGATACCGTTGAATTTTTGCTGATGGGTGCAACAGGTGTTCAAGTATGTACAGCCGCTATGCATCATGGATTCCGGATCGTCGAAGACATGATTGATGGGCTTACTAATTACCTGGATCAGCGCGGAATTACTTCTGTGATGGACATTGTCGGAAAAGCCGTGCATACGTACTCGGATTGGGGCCATCTGAATCTAAATTACAAGGTCGTGGCACGTATTCATGAGGAGACCTGTATCAATTGCAACAAGTGTCATATCGCTTGTGAGGACACCTCGCATCAATGCATTGACATTGTTCCTGATGCAGCGACAGGCAAAGAGCGTTTGGTTGTACGAGAAGAAGATTGTGTAGGCTGTAATTTGTGCTCCATCGTTTGTCCAGTGGAAGGAACGATCGAAATGGTCGAGATCCCGAGCGACAAAGCCCCTGTCAGCTGGAATCAGCGGCAGGCTGCTTTGGCTGCGGGTGGCAGCTGTGAGCTGTAGCATAGTCATGTTTTCGGCGTGGGGTGCATAGCGTGTACAAGGGAAGGCATGTCTACTCAGCGACGGGTTGAAGGGGAGATGATCATCGGATGAAAAAATGGATTCGAAATGGCACAGTCGTGACAGCGTCAGACACGTATCAGGCGGACATTTTGATCGAAGGGGAAAAGGTAGTCGCAATCGGCTCCAATCTGGATGGGAAAGAAGCCGAAATGATCGATGCTACTGGGTACTACGTTTTCCCAGGAGGGATTGACCCACATACCCATCTCGATATGCCTTTTGGCGGAACAGTTACTTCCGATAACTTTTATACAGGCACGAAGGCAGCAGCCTTTGGCGGGACGACGAGCATCATCGATTTTTGCCTGACGAATAAAGGGGAGCCATTGCATTCATCCATTTCGACCTGGCACGAAAAAGCAAGAGGGAAAGCGGTCATTGACTACGGCTTTCACCTGATGGTTTCAGATGCGAACGATCAAGTGCTCGAGGAATTAGGAGCAGTCGTACGAAATGAAGGGATTACTTCGCTCAAAGTATTCATGGCCTACAAAAATGTACTGATGGCCGATGATGAGACGTTATTTAAAACATTGGTTCGGGCTAAGGAACTAGGTGCCCTGGTACAGGTCCATGCAGAGAATGGAGACGTTTTGGATTATTTGATCAAGCAGGCAATTGCAAAAGGGCAGACAGACCCCGTGTACCACGCCTACACCCGCCCTCCTGAAGCGGAAGGAGAAGCGACGGGACGTGCAATCGCATTGACTGCGCTGGCAGATGCCCAGCTGTATGTCGTGCATGTATCGTGTGCAGAGGCAGTGCGCCGGATCGCAGAGGCTCGGGAAAAAGGATGGAATGTGTACGGGGAGACATGCCCGCAATATTTGGTACTCGACATTACGGATCTACAGAAGCCGGGTTTTGAAGGGGCGAAGTACGTCTGGTCCCCTCCACTCCGGGAAAAGTGGAATCAGGACGTCTTGTGGAACGCGTTGAAAAACGGCATCTTGCAAACAGTTGGTTCCGATCATTGCTCCTTTAATTTCTCCGGACAAAAAGAACTGGGGCTGGGGGATTTCACAAAAATCCCGAATGGTGGACCAATCATTGAGGACCGCATGCGCCTCCTCTTCTCGGAAGGCGTTGCAAAGGATAAGATCAGTCTCAATCAGTTCGTCGATATGACCTCTACAAAAGTAGCCAAATTGTTCGGGATGTTCCCGCAAAAAGGAACGATTGCGGTAGGTTCGGACGCGGATATTGTATTGTTTGATCCAACGGTTACGCGCACGATCTCTGTTGAAACGCACCATATGAATGTCGACTACAATCCATTTGAAGGGATGGTGGTGAACGGCGATATCATCTCGGTGCTTTCGCGTGGCTCATTTGTCATTCGCGATCAGCAATTCGTCGGTCAAGCCGGGAACGGACGCTTTGTAAAACGATCGACCTTTGCAAGACCGTAATAAGGGAGAGCGTAAAAAGGCGAGGAGGGCGCTTATGGCAGATATCATTCGCATCGGCTTGATTCAGGCAAAAAACGATGTCGACGGAGACGAACCCGTTCATTTGCACAAAGAAAAAGCCATCGAGAAGCATGAGAGGATGGTGCGGGAGGCGGCAGCCAAAGGCGCACAAATCATCTGTCTGCAAGAAATCTTCTATGGCCCGTATTTTTGTGCCGAACAGCAACCGAAATGGTATGAGTCAGCGGAAGAAGTCCCAAATGGACCAACCGTGCAACAGTTCTCATCCCTTGCCCGTGAATTAGGAACCGTACTCATTTTACCTGTGTATGAACGCGTAGGGATTGGTACGTATTACAATACCGCCGCTGTGATTGATGCGGATGGCACGTATTTGGGCAAATATCGCAAGCAGCATATTCCGCATGTCGGAGTGGGCAGCAGCGGCTGCGGATTCTGGGAGAAGTATTACTTTAAGCCCGGCAATCTCGGGTATCCGGTTTTTGAAACCGCTTTTGCCAAGGTTGGGGTGTATATATGCTATGACCGACATTTTCCAGAAGGCGCACGATTGCTTGGCTTGAACGGAGCGGAGATTGTATTTAATCCGTCTGCGACGGTAGCGGGCTTATCTGAATACTTGTGGAAGCTCGAGCAGCCTGCTCATGCTGTAGCTAATGGATACTATGTGGCAGCGATCAATCGGGTAGGGACAGAAGCGCCGTGGAACATGGGAGAGTTTTACGGGCAATCGTACTTGGTTGATCCACGCGGACAATTTGTCGCTATGGGGAGCCGGGATCAGGATGAGGTCATTCTCGCTGAAATGAACCGCAACAAAATTCATGAGGTGCGAGATACGTGGCAATTTTATCGGGATCGCAGACCGGAGACCTACGAAGATATGGTAAAGCTATTACCTTAAGAAAAGAGTGAGGGAGGTGCCTGTTACGCGCCTTCCTCCTTTTCACATCATTGGAAGGATTCCATCAGAGTCAAAAGGAGCGTTCATGGATGAGGCAGATTGTATATCGAGGGGTCGAATACGGTGAGGGACTTCGTGTCGTGAAAGCGCAAAAGTATGAGAGAGCAGAACGGCGTCATTTTACAAACGGTGCGAGTGCAAAGGCAGTGTTTGGCGCTGGTGTTTACTTGGTAAGCAATCCGGAAATCGCCGCACAGTATGCGATTTGTCATGCAGAAACCAATGGGGAGAAGGCCGTGGTGCTGAGCCAGCAGCTTCATTTGCAGGGCCTCGTTTGTTTGGACGAGCGCTATGGGGAAAATGAACTCCGACTCGACGCATTGTGCGCTGCTTTTTCAGAAGAGGAACTCGAACAAAGACAAAACGGAATGGGCTATGAAGAGTGGCTGCAATGGACAGGGGACAAGGTGCGTGCGTATTTGATTGCCTGTGGATACCGGGGGATTCGGTATCGGATCAGCCCGGAGCTAACGTATTATATTTGCTATGAGCCTGACGTTCAAATCGAAGAGATTGCGATTCTATCCGTACTCGAAGTCAGTCCATTTAAATGATAGAGTAAGTGAGCAAACGAAAGACTGGCAAACCCAACAGGGCAGCCAGTCTTTTTTGGTAGCTTGCTATTAGGAAGCAATTGTTTGTTTGTTGTTTGCCGTGATTTTCTCGTAATCGTTGGCACTCAAGATCGAACCATCATTTTTCATCATCCATGTGTAAATCACGAGTGAAATTAGTAATCCGACAGTCCAAGCATTGTCCCAAATAATGGATAAGCCCGGAATGTATTTACTAATAAAAGGAATCGCAATTCCGATGAGCATCGCCCAGATGGCTCTACCATTAAAACCCGTTTTGTAGGTGTAGATTCCATTTGTTTTGTACAACTCTGTTAAATGAATACGCCGCTTGCGCACAAGCCAATAGTCGGCGATGGCTATTCCGTCAATCGGACCTAACAAGGCTCCATATGTGCCGAGCCATAAAAAGATGTAGTTGCCGAAGTTCTCTAAAATGTACCAAGGCTGCATCAAGAGCGACACGACCCCGGCGATGAGGGCGCCGGCTTCATACGAGAGACGGCGAGGGGCCAGATTCTCCACTGCCCGGGCAGGAGCGACGATATTGGCCGCTACGTTGGTCGTCAATGTGGCAAGAATAATTCCAATCGTTCCGAGAAAAATGGCGAAAGGCGAGAATTTAGCTAACACGGCAGCAGGGTCCCACAACGCTTCTCCGTAAATAACGACGGTAGCAGAAGCGACAGCAACCCCGATGAACGAGAAGAAACCCATCGTGGTCGGTAACGAAGAGGATTGTCCGATGACTTGAGCTTTTTGACTTTTGGCATACCGACAGAAATCCGGAATGTTGAGGGCCATCGTTGCCCAAAAAGCAATGGCTCCCGTCAATGCTGGGAAGAAAACCTTGAGGAATTCTGAAGTGGTAGTGAATTTTGAAGGTGCAGAGAGCATCGGTCCCCATCCGCCTGCTTTCGTTAGCGCCCAGACGAGAAGAGCCAAACTCATAATGATCAGGACGGGAGCAGCCCAAGCCTCCATTTTTTTGATGGTTTCGGGACCGCGATAAGCGACCCATACGTTTAACAGCCAAAAGCCAAAGAAGGATATCCAGAGATGTCCGGGAACATTTGCCCAGCCTGTCATCGACATGAGGAGTGTATCGATGGCAGCACCTCCGAACCAACAGTTGATGCCGAACCAGCCTGCACCAATCAAACCGCGAGCGACAGCAGGGATGTGCGCTCCTTTGGAGCCAAACCAGAGGCGCGCAAAAACTGGATACGGAATGCCAAATTTCGTCCCGGCATGAGAGTTGAGAAGAATGGGAATAAGGACAATACAATTACCGAGAATGATCGTCAAAATGGCCTGCCACCAGTTCATACCCAAGGAAATTAACCCTGCCGCCATTGCATACGTCGGCAAACAGATCGACATACCAATCCACAAGCTGGCGAAGTTGTAAGATGTCCAGGTGTGCTCTGCTGTCCTCGTCGGTCGAAGACCTTCATTATAAAGCGGACTGTTCTTGATTGCCTCTTCGCCTTCTTTCGTCAGGGTAACAATTCCATTTGATACCGTTTGCGTCTTCACTTCTTTCCCTCCTTTGCTTTTCAAGATGTCTCGTATTCGGACAAGCTCCCCAGTTTGTCTTGAATACAAGTTGTAACATTATATTGGGGGAAAGAAGGCCTAATACCTGAATTTTCGTCACAAAAAGATAGCCTGCAACGACAAGCTTCGCCATTGACAATGGGAATGATTCTACCTTTTTACCTAATGAGGGTGGTAAGATGAAGCAAGGGGTGAGCAAGCTGTGACGACAAGAAAAATCCATATGTCTTTGCAAACCAGAATGATCTTATTAAATACTATCGTTATTATTCTGATTGTTTCGTCAATTGGAATGGTGTTTTCTTCCCTTGTTGCGTCTTCGATCGAAGAGCAGGTGGGCAAAAAAGCATTAAGTGTGGCGAAGATCGTTGCCAGCGATCCTGAGCTGCGTAGTGCTTTTTCAAGCAATGATCCTTCTGCGCTCATTCAACCTATCGCTGAAAACGTCCGTGTTCAAACCGGAGCAGAGTTTGTGGTCGTGGGAAACCATGAGGGAATTCGGTATGCGCATCCGATTGCGGATCGGATTGGAAAGGAAATGGTGGGAGGAGATAACGAGCCTGGACTCTCGCATGGTCAATCTTACATATCGAAGGCGGTCGGCAGCATGGGACCATCATTGCGAGGGAAGGTGCCAATCAAAAATGAGAAAGGGGACATCATCGGAATCGTATCCGTTGGGTTCCTGCTAGAGGATATCGAGGAGGCCATTGACCTCTACCAAGACCGTATATTGATTCTGACTCTTCTCGCTTTGTTGTGCGGTGTTGCTGGTGCCATTGCACTCAGTCGTTATTTAAAGCGCTTAATTTTGGGATTGGAGCCGGAGGAGATTGCATCGTTGTACGTAGAGAGAAATGCTGTACTGGAGTCAGTCCGCGAAGGCATCGTGGCGATTGACCGCAATAAACGCATTACGATGATGAACAAGGCTGCCATTCGTATTTTGAACTTACCGGAAGACGAGTTTCATCGCAAAGAAATAGTGGAAGTGCTACCAGACAGTCGTATGCCAGAAGTTCTGGAATCAGGCGAGCATCAATTAGATCGCGAAACGATCATGAGCGGAAAAGAAATCATTGTGAATCGACTTCCGATCAAGTTCGGGGGGAAGGTCGTAGGGGTAGTCAGCAGCTTTCGACCCAAATCGGAAATTGACCAGCTAGCTTCAGAATTATCCCAAGCGAGGCGTTATGCGGATGTACTTCGCGCCCAAACACATGAATTTCACAATTTGCTGTATACCATTTCCGGCTTGTTGCAGCTTGGTTCGATTCAGGAAGCGGTCGAGCTGATTACGAGTGAAACGTCCGCACAGCAAGAGATGATTTTATTTTTGGCGAAGCAAATTCCCGATCCCTTAATAGGCGCGTTGCTGTTAGGCATGCACAATCGAGCCAAGGAGCTGAAAATTCAATTCGTCATCCATCACGACAGTCACTTGAAGGAGCTCCCGCCGACGATTAACCGACAACAAATCGTGGTTTTATTGGGGACACTGATCCAAAATGCGATGGAAGCTGTCAATGAGCCATGTGTCGAGCACAAACGAGTGGAGTGTTATTTGTCTGACACGGGCGATGAGGTCATGTTTGAAATCGAGGATTCAGGACCGGGAGTTGGGGAAGAACTGCGAGAAAAAATATTCGAACACGGTTTCTCAACGAAAAAAGGCGAAGATCGTGGAATTGGTCTGGCCAAGGCGCATGGAATCATTAATGAATGGGATGGCTATATTCTCGTCGGCAAAAGCGAGCTAGGTGGTGCACTTTTCACAGTATCCTTACGCAAAAGAATGGAGGTGGCGTCTTGAGAAAGCTGGAGGTTCTCATCGTTGAGGACGATATGCGGATTATCGATATCAACAAGCGATTTGTCAGCAAGATTGAAGGCTTTGAAGTCATTGCTACAGCAACGAATGGGATGGATGCCAAAGAGTTACTGTCTTGTACACACCCCCAGCTCGTTTTGTTGGATGTGTACCTGCCTGACATGCAGGGAACGGAGCTGGTCTGGCATATTCGGCAACATCACCGCGAAGTTGACGTGATCATGATCACCGCAGCCAAGGAAATGGAAATGGTACAGGAAGCACTGCGCGGCGGAGTGTTTGATTACATCGTCAAGCCGCTGGTTTTCGAGCGTTTTCGTGAACGGTTGGAAAGCTATCGCAAGCATGTCATGCGGACGAGAGAAGCTGTCGAGGTAGACCAGGAAGTCATTGACCAAATGCTGACCAGAAGACTGGTCGCCCCGCAAAATCGAGATGTGTTTGCACCAAAAGGAATTGACCACTTAACGTTGGAAAAGGTGATCGAAGCGATTAGACAGACAGGAGACAAGGGGGTCTCGGCAGAGGAAATTGGCCGCGAGATTGGAACCAGTCGAACAACGGCGCGACGGTATTTAGAATACTTGGTCCTGGAAAAAAAGGCGCGTGCTGACTTGATTTATGGCACAGTTGGCAGACCGGAAAGAAAATATCGCTACCTTCCGTAATGTTCATGAACAATATGAACAAAAAGTGATTAATTTTCAAAATAGACCTTATGCACGAAAACTATTCCCCTGGCTACCGCGGTGGTACATTATGTTCAAGCGTGATAGCGCTTACAAATAAGCGGGTTAAGGGGGAT
Source organism: Brevibacillus schisleri (assembly GCF_055685845.1). Classification (NCBI taxonomy): domain Bacteria; kingdom Bacillati; phylum Bacillota; class Bacilli; order Caryophanales; family Paenibacillaceae; genus Brevibacillus; species Brevibacillus schisleri. The sequence goes on along the minus strand of NZ_JBVNDM010000001.1, from coordinate 3,699,463 downwards.
ATTTGCTTGATGAAAAGAAAAAAAGTGCTAATCACATTGTCCACTTTTCTTACACTAGCACTGGCTGCTTGTGGTGGAAGTACCGGAAATACGGGAACAACAACTCCCGGAGCGCAGCCTGCCCCAGAGGCATCCAAATACCCGGAAAAGCCGATCGTGTATGTAGCTCCATCCGGTGCAGGTGGGGGCTGGGATAAGACAGCTCGCTCGGTAGCAAAGGTGTTAGCAGAAAGCAAGCTGGTGACAGAAACCATCACGGTAGAAAACAAGCCGGGCGGCGGGGGAACCGTGTTCTTGGCCGAGTATGTAAGCAAAGACAAAGGCAATCCTTATAAATTATTCGTGAGCTCTCCTCCTATCTTGATTAACCATAACAAAAAAGAAGGGAACAGCCCATTTGGCTACAAAGAGGTCACACCATTGGCGCAAATGACGAAAGATTTCGGTACTCTTGTTGTGAAAGCGGATTCGCCTCATAAGGACATCAAGAGTGTGCTGGACGCGATCAAGGCTGACCCTAGCAAAATTACTCTGGCAGGGGGCTCTGCTCCTGGATCGATGGACCATCTGATCGGCGTTTTACCAGCAGCTAAATATGGAATTGATCCGAAAAGCGTCAAATACGTCTCGTATGATGGCGGTGGAGAAGCAATGGCAGCCTTGTTGGGCGGAAATGCAGACATCATTGCAACGGATGCTTCCAGCGTGGGTGAATATTTGAAAGCAGGGAAAATTCGCGTGCTGGGCGTTACTTCTGATGAACGCCTCGGTGGCAATTTGAAAGAGATCCCGACGTTAAAAGAGCAAGGCATTGATGCGACATTCACGATTTGGCGCGGTGTCTTCGGTCCGGCTGATATGCCAGCAGACGCAAAAGCTTACTGGGATGCCAAGCTGAAAGAACTTTCCACGCATGAGGCATGGGCCAAAGAATTGGCGGCAAATGGTTGGGAAAGCGAATACAAGGACGCTACTGCTTTCTCAGCATTCCTGGACGAACAAGATAAGCAGGTCAAAGAACTGTTGACATCACTGGGAATGTCGAAGTAGGGAGAGGAGGGGCATCCCTTCCTTTTTCCACACCTTAGGAGGTATACATGAACCTGATGTTTGATCGGATCGGCAGCCTGTTTTTTGCGCTAGTAGGCGCACTCTTTATTGCTGAAAGTCAAAATATTTCGTCTAGTTCATATGGAAGTCAGGTCGGGCCGAATATGTTTCCATTCGGACTTGGCGTGATCCTGATCTTGTTGAGCTTGCGACTGTTGTGGGAGACCTATAAGAAAGGCGCGGTTGCTTCCACATCTGTGTCACAAAGTCCACTGCGTTATAAGCGGTTCTTATTCATTTTGGCAGCGACAGTTTTGTATGTTTTGTTGCTGGAGCAACTCGGTTATGTTATCGCGAGCTTTGCATTCCTTCTGTACGCCTTCACCATGATGGGAAGTAAAAGCGTACTTAAATCGACAATCGTTTCCTTACTGTTTTCAGTAGGCGTTTATGTCATCTATGTGCATTTGCTAAAAGGTACGCTTCCAGGACTACCTGCCTGGCTAGGCGTCTAGGGAGGGGATAGATTAGCATGAGTGCCTTGCAATTTTTGGCGGATGGTTTTCTCGTTGCCTTACAGTGGCATAATCTTGTCTTTGCCTTTATTGGCGTCCTGATCGGTACTGCGGTAGGGGTCCTTCCCGGCATCGGTCCGATGAGCGGCGTCGCGTTATTGATGCCCGTTACGGCTTCCTTGACATCTGGCTTACCTCCTGAGAGTGCGGCGGCTAGCGCACTGATTTTGTTGGCAGGCGTTTACTATGGTGCGATGTACGGTGGCTCCACGACATCCATTTTGTTAAATACACCGGGTGAATCCTCCTCTGTCGTCACGACATTGGACGGCTATCAGATGGCCAAACAGGGACGTGCTGGCGCAGCGTTGTCGATTGCAGCGATCGGGTCTTTTGTCGCGGGGCTAGTAGCGTTGATAGCGCTTGTGTTTTTAGCTGATCCATTATCAGATCTCGCTTTGAAATTCGGCCCCGCTGAATATTTCTCCCTCATGCTTCTCGGCTTGTGTGCGGTCAGCGGACTGGGGGGGAAGTCGATGACGAAAGCCCTCATTATGACAGTCATGGGACTGTTGCTTGCGACAATTGGAATGGATACCGTTTCGGGTGTGGCGCGGTTTACTTACGATATTCCCGATTTGTACCAAGGCTTGGAATTCCTCACGATAGCAGTTGGTTTGTTTGCCCTTGGAGAAGTGTTCAAGACGATAATCGAAGACGATCAATCCTCAAAGGAAATCATTAAAGTGGGGCGGGTACTGCCTTCCAAGCAAGACTTGAAAGAAAGTGCCGGACCGATTACACGCGGCTCGTTGCTCGGCTTTTTCATTGGTGTTTTGCCTGGTGCTGGCGCAACCCTCGCATCCTTCTTCTCGTATATTTTTGAGAAAAAGCTGAGCAAAAATCCTAGCCGCTTTGGAAAAGGAGCGATCGCTGGTGTAGCAGCACCCGAGTCTGCAAACAATGCGGCTTCTGGCGGTGCGATGATTCCACTATTGACGTTGGGCATTCCCGGCTCCGGTACCACTGCGATTTTGATGGGTGCCTTATTGATGTATAACGTACAGCCGGGTCCACTATTGTTTAGTGATCATCCACAGATTGCTTGGGGTTTGATTGCCAGTATGTTTATCGGAAATGTCATGTTGCTGGTTTTGAATATGCCTTTGGTAAAAGTGTTTGCCAAAATTATTGAAACTCCGTCCCATTTCTTGCTTCCGCTCATTATCGCGATTTCCGTTTTCGGAGTGTACGCTGTGCAAATCAGTACGTTTGACTTGATTTTGCTTGTGATTTGTGGGCTAGCTGGCTATTACCTGACGAAAAATGATTTTCCACTGGCACCGCTTGTCCTCGGCCTTGTTTTGGGACCGATGATCGAAAATAACATGAGAAGAGCGTTGACCACCTCGAATGGCGACTTCTCGATCTTCTTCACGAAGCCGCTTTCCGCTGCTTTTCTGGTTTGTGCGGTTCTGTGGTTGCTGATCCCCCTACTCTTAAAACGCAGAGGGAAGCAAGTCATTATCAGTGAAGAAGCGTAACCTCATCTTTTTTGTCTTGACAGCTTCCTCGCAAGCCCGTATCATTGGAAAAATTTCGGGGAACTGTTCTGCTTGATGATTGAAGCAGAACAGTAGAGGAGAGACAGACATGTTAAACATTGAACCTGTTATCTTGGAAGGCAAACTGGTCCGATTGGAGCCGCTCAGGATGGCTCATGTGGACGGAATCTGGGAAGCAGGTGCATACGAAGAGATTTGGCCGCATATGTCCATTACCATTCGAACAAGAGAAGATGCTCAGGCTTTTATCCTGCAAGCTTTAAAAAATGAACAAGCCCAAACAGAATTGCCATTCGTCATCATTCGCCGAGCAGATGAGCAGATCATCGGGAGCACGAGATTCTTAGGGATAGCGAAAAAAGATCGCGGATTGGAAATCGGGTTTACATGGCTGACCCCATCTGTCTGGAAAACGGGTGTCAATACGGAATGTAAATGGTTGCTTCTGCGCCATTGCTTCGAAGAACTGGGGTGTATTCGCGTACAGCTCAAGACAGATTCGCGCAACTTTAATTCGCAACGTGCCATTGCCCGAATCGGTGGCATTCGAGAAGGTGTCCTGCGCAATCATATGGTGATGCCAGATGGATATATTCGCGACTCGGTATACTTCAGCATACTTGATCGCGAATGGCCAGAGGTCAAGCAAAAGCTGCAATTGTTGCTGTTTGGTGAATAAAGGGTTGGATTGATTGAAGGGTGTTCAGAGCATGTGTACAATAGGGGTGAACTAAGAGGGTTTACTCTGACAAGACCCGGAAAAGAGGGTATACATGAGACTGCGTTTGTCGACACCGGGCTATTTATTGTTGCTCGGGGATCTGATCGCCTTTGTGCTTTTTGTTTATTACGGAAAAATCATTCATAACTACCCTGTCACGGTCATGGGAATGATCGAAACATTAGCACCTTTCCTCGTAGGATGGATCATCGCAATTCTGCTTTTCAAGAGCTACGCATACCGAACGTATGAATCTGCAGGCCGACAATTTTTATCGGTACTGATTACTTGGACAGTAGCCGCACCCATTGGCTTACTGATCCGCTCCTGGTGGACAGATGTACCGACTACGCTTATTTTTGCAGGTGTGACTTATTTCATCACGCTGGCGTTTTTGTTTGGATGGCGTGTACCGTTCGCCATCGGCTACGCGATCTACAAACGCAAGAGACTACTGGCAACCAGCTAATAAAGTGACCCGAATTGGTTACGCTATCCTATGAACGACGTAGGAGGTGAATCAATTGGGAAAGAACAACAACAGCAAAGACCTCGGGAAAAATCGTGGGAAAACGCTGGATGAAAATGATCGCAACACAAATTTGCGACAATCGAATCATAATGATCGAAATGAAGGAACTGCAAAAGACCGCTGAGCAATCAGCGGTTTTCTTCATTGATACAGGTCATGATGTGGTATAATAGATTTTGTTTTTTTCTAGCGAGTGGAGGGAAACGTATGACGGAACCGATGCAGAATGTACAGCCGGTGACCTTGTCGTCACAGGCGTTTTTACTTTTGTGCAGACTATATGATGGCTGCTATGACGAATTAAATCAAAATGAGCAGATTCGGGAACTTGTGGAGTCCATCGGGGATATTTTGTTGGCGGGTGTAGAGACGTTAGAGAAACAGGAAACCAAGCCCAAAAATATTACCTTTCCACTTACCGTGCAACAAGCATTTTTCTTGCGTCGTCTCGTGAATGAGCTGTTGGCTCAGTCGCCTACGGACAAAGAAGACCGAACGACACAATGGCTACAGGAATGTGTGACAGCACTCGCTGGAGGCGGTGTCCAACCTAATGTCAAGCACTCGTGAGCTTCATGTGATTACGAGCGGCCGACATTCGCTTGATGACGTAATGCGAATGGCAGAAGCTGCTTATGCAGGTGGTATGAACTTTTTACACATACGGGAAAAACAACGTACCGCAAAGGATTGCATGGACTGGGTAAAGGCATTGTCGAATGTTATCCCCCTTTCGTCCTTGATCATGAATGATCGGGTGGACGTGGCAGCAGCGTCTGGATGTGCGGGTGCTCACCTGGCATACCATAGTCTGTCTCCTGCGGAAGCGAGAATGGTACTGAAGACTGGTCAAAAAATAGGGCGTTCTGTCCATTCCGTTCTGGAAGCACAGGAAGCCATTGCTGCAAAAGTCGATTACTTGCTCTACGGGCATATTTTTGCGAGTGGTTCGAAGCCGGGTCTTGCGCCAAGAGGAACAATCGAACTCGCGCAAATGACGGCAAGATGGCATGTACCGATCATTGGACTCGGTGGTATCACACCAGATCGGACGACGCTTGTTTTGGAAGCGGGTTGTGCGGGCATTGCTGTCTTATCGGGGATCACAGATACAACGGATGCCAAGTCAGCAGCCAGCGCTTATCGAGAGGCATTGGATCGTTGGGAGGGGAAATAAAGCATGCGTGATATACAAAGACTTCGAGAAAAGATGGGTGTATATTTTGTTATTGGCACGCAGGACTGTGGGTATTCCAGTGAAAAGACCGTGCAAACCGTGGAAGCAGCATTGCGCGGTGGAGTGGGCACGCTTCAGCTACGTGATAAAGGAAGCAAGCTAACTGCTCAGGAACAATATGAGTTGGGCATTCAGCTGCAACAGCTATGCCGTGAACATGATTCCGTATTTTTTGTGAATGACGATGTAGATCTGGCGATTCGCTTGCAGGCAGACGGCGTCCATGTTGGGCAAGATGACATGACGTTGTCAGAAGTACGAGCCAAAGTTGGCTCTAAGATGTACATCGGTGTTTCGGCAGGTACAGTCGAAGAGGCACTCGCTGCCCAAAACGGTGGCGTCGATTGTATTGGAGTAGGAGCGATGTTCGCTACCCGTTCCAAGGCAGATGCTGGTGAGCCCATCGGACCAGTTGGGCTAGAGGAGATCCGCAAGGCTGTCGGTCATGACTTGCCTATCGTCGGGATTGGTGGCATCACACTGGAAAATGCCTCTGAAGTGCTTGCTGCGGGGGCCGATGGCGTCGCGATTATCAGTGCGATCAGCCAGGCCGAATCACCTGAAAAAGCAGCCCAAGCGCTTCAGCGGATTGTACGAACTCGTTAGCACGGACAAAGCGACGATTACATAAGGTAGGGTAATAGAAACAAACCAGGATGATGCAATAATGGCGATCAAAAGGAGGTGAAGCCGATGAAAAATCGGATTTACCGCATCGGATATGAATGGGTGAGCAAGCGGGAATTGCTCGAGCGATTGTTCATGACCGACTGCATTCTTATCGAACACAAGCGAATTCATCCCCCACTGGAGGATCAAGATACAGAATTGCCACCAGAAAAAGAAACTCATGCTGTTTTAGTTCGCAGTCAGCGCCGCCCCGGCGAATGGGTGACGTTTAACGGGCTATACGAAATACAGACGAGAGAGCCCATTCCCTGGATAGATTCACCGCTGGAGTACCATCAATTCGGCGTAGAATTGATTCCAGGTAATATTCGAAGGGAAAAGGCACCTCAAGGCAGGATACCAGCGCGAACCAAGCTGCAAATCGCAGCTGTGCGACAAGATACCGTATTTGTCACGGTTCCTGGGCATCCGTCCAGACGTTACGAAATGTCGTTGGCTCACGCGCGATTTGCCAAGGATAACCCGACAGAATTGGAAATGAAGTTGCAAGTATACGCTTTTCCTCCACGTAACGATATTTTTGTGGATTGGTTATTGAAAGAAGGCCGCAAAACAGGAATCATTACGCGCTCCAATCAGGAAAGGGTAGAAAAATCTGCTTTTCAGGTGTGGGAAGATCTACGCCAAGAATACGGAATTAGTGTCAGCGCGGCATTGATTGCGATTAAACAGGCACTCATTGTTCTCGATCGTGCTGGTGTCGAGACTGACTTCCCATATCCGCCCCAAGAGCGATCGGATATATCTTTGTTCAGTGAATCAGAGCGAGATGCCTTTTATTCCTACCAATCCGTTCGATGTGCGATGGCCGCTGTCTCTGCCTTGCTGACGGTAGACCCGAAAGATCCGTTGCAGGATATACTCTTGATGGATATCATGCTCGAGCAACAAATCAACCGCAGGCGCGAATAGCGTTTGCGGTTTTTAGGTTTTTCGCCAAAGGAGTAGTATAATGGAAATTGGTAGATGAACCCAACGAAAAGGACGTGTGACCAATCATGTATGTATCTATGAACAGACTGACTGTACCAGCAGACTACCAATCCCATTTGGAACGTGCATTTGGTAATGGAGGAGAACGGATGAAGGAGGTTCCTGGTTTTTTGGAGTTCCTTTTCCTGGCGCCTACGGAAGGTGACGAATACATCGTGTTTACGAAATGGACAGATGAAGAATCGTTTAAAAATTGGACGGAAAGCGAGGCTTTCAAGCGCGCGCATACAGGAACCAATCCAAATAGCCCAGTAAAATCGGATTTGCGCAATTACGCTGTCAAGTCCCATTCATAAAGCGAAAGCATTTGTCTCTACGGGGGCAGATGCTTTTTGGATTGGTTGACGAATAAACATCCTTGACCTTTTTATGCTCGATCGTGATATGATAGAAAATGTTGGGAAAGCGATTTCAGTCAAACACGGTTAGGAGGTGTGGGTCTCCGAAAGCGGCAATAAAAGCGCGCGATAATAGGATGCTAGCCGAGATTGTTTGTCTGTAAGGATAAGAAGAGAACCTGATTGGATGGTGTCATTCTCTGCACCAGGATATCATCAAGCCGCTTTACATCTTGTCTCATTTACGTCCATAATAGAGCCTATGCATACTTGGGAAAATAGCCTCAATGAAGCACGGAGAAAAGGAGCCAGAGTGTTTTGAAAAATCGAATAAGTAAGTATCTTACTCATTTGGTCCCTGCGGCGGTGGCCAAGACGTTTTCCTTTCTTTCAGATCATCATTACTCTGCTTTGCTTCTAGAAGACCGCGAAAATACAGAGGCTTTGTTTGTTCAGAAAATCACGAAATGGATTGAAGTAGTAAATGCAGTCGACACGTGTGCATTCGAGCGAGAATGGAGCGAAATGGCGTACCAATTTTCGTTGCTCGGAATGAATCTTACGTATTTACAGCAATTTTTGCGCAAGTGTCGAGACGTTATTATTGAAGAAATGAATAACAACGCATTTTCTCTTGCCACGACGGAAATGGAGCGAGTAGAGCTTTTGCAAGGACAGCTTCGTCTCTATCAATCGATGGACTACATATTGCAACAAATGGACGATGTCTTTAACAAAAATTCGCAGCAATTTCCTCTTGAAAAAACACCAACTTCTCCGACAAGTGACGCCAAAGGAGAAAATGTTACCATGCTCGCTGAACAGGAGCTAGTCCAATTGGTTCTACAGTCCAGTGATATTGCCGTTTTGATGATTGACCGCCAGCTAAGAGTCATTGAGGCGAATTACGCGGTCTGTCATTTATATGGCGTGGATCGGAATCAACTCATTGGTCAAAACATTGATCATGCCCTTCGCCCTCATGTAAGCGAGCGTTTTGTCCAGTGGGTGATTGAACGCGGGCAGTCCGGCCATTATGTTGCAGAATACAGAGGCAAATGGACGACAGTAAGTACGAGCCCCATTTATTACGGTGGAGAGATGTGGGGAGCGATCGCCGTTCTTCGGAATGTTACGGAAAGCAAAAAGTACGAAGAAGAATTGAACAAGCGTGAAGCGCTGGCAGCAGTGGGGCAATTGGCTGCCGGGATGGCACATGAGATTCGGAATCCACTGACAGCCATCAAGGGCTTCATTCAGTTATTGCGGGAGCAAGGGGAAGCAAATCGTAGTGAATCCTATTTTTCTGTTATCTTAACGGAAATTGAACGCATTGATGGGCTATTGAACGATGTCCTTGTTTTGGCCCGGTACAGGGATGATAAAATCGTATCGGAACGTTTCTTAGTGATGGACGAATTATATGGCGTCATTCGTTTACTGGAGCCAGAAGCCAATCGAAGAGGAATCAAGCTAGAGCTGGACATTGCACAAGGCGAGTGGCATGTGTTTGGTCATCGTTCACGAATCAAGCAAGCCATCTTGAACATCTTGAAAAATGCGCTTGAAGCATTGATGACCCAAGGCAACCTCGTTCATGTGAAGTTGTACTCCTCTCTCAATCAAGTAATCATTGTTGTGGAAGACAACGGACCTGGTCTATCAGATTCTTGCCTGCAAAATTTATTCGTTCCTTTTTATACGACCAAACAAGAGGGAACGGGGTTAGGTTTGTCTACGACACAGCGCATCATCGCGGATCACGGTGGCGAACTCTATGCGGAAAACTCCCCTAAATGGAAAGGAGCCCGCTTTGAGATACGTTTACCTCTTTCCATTTCCTAAAAAAACAAAATAGGATTGTGACTGTAGACGGATCGAATATCCGTCTTTTTTTATTTTCAAATGAGCGAATAGTCCTATTCGATAAAAAGTTGCAAGTCTTTCGAATCAATCTTTTTGTAAGTTGTTGTCAAGGTCTTTCGATCAGTGGAATAATTTACAAAACGGTTACAATTTGAACGGAGTTGAACAACAGTGATTCGGATGCTGAAAAAAAACGAAATGAGGTGGAGCTACTGGGAGGTTTGGTATGAGGAATCAGAGCATCTTTATACCGTTCATTACGGAAATGTAGGGGAAATTGGCGAGTATTTTGCTGTAGTAGCGGAACAGATCGAGGGAAGGCCTGATGAGGTTTTGCAGAGCTGGACAGAAGAGATGAAAGAACAAGGATATCAGGTCATGAAAGAGAACGATTTCCATCCAATGATCATTCGCTTTCCCCAATTATGTGAGTCAGAGATTGAAATGCGCTATTTGATCGAACAGCTGTTGGACGAATTGCTTGGGAAAGACAGGGAATGGTCACAGTGACGGTGGGGAAGACAGTGAGAGGACGTTGGCAGTAATTTGCCGAGTGATCGATTCGAAGAAAGCGGCGGCTGCCGTATTTGAAGCGATGTCTTGCGCAAAGCTGGGCGAAGGGGTTTCCATCAGCATAAAGCAGGAGGATGGAAACTTGATTCCACTTCATCCTCCTGCCTAAAACTGTCTGATTTATTTCACGATTTTATGCCGCAGAGCTTTTGCCACTGCCTGTGTACGATCCTCAACACCCATTTTTTGCAAGATGCGATGCACGTGTGTTTTGACAGTGCCTTCAGATATAAACAAGTTTTGCGCAATTTGATCATTTCGATAGCCATCTGCGATCTGTTGAAGTACATCTAACTCCCGATCCGTGAGTTCATCTAGCAAGACTGATTGGGAGGTGGTTGTCGAATCAGGTGTCTCACGTTGACCTTGCAGAGCTTCGGCAAGGGCTTTTGCGGCTGTTACGGTGTGGAAGAGGGCTTCTCCCTGATGGGCTCTGCGAATCAGATCAAGCATTTCCTGAGAGTCGGCGTCTTTTAGCATATAGCCAACCGCTCCCGCGCGAATCCCTTCCACCACGTAATTGTGATTGTCAAAGGTGGTGAGGATCAATACCTTCGTGCGAGGATGCTGTAGCATGATTTCTCTTGTGGCTTCAATACCCGACTTGTTGGGCATCTGAACATCCATCAAAACGACATCAGGTGCGAGGGAGCCAATCAGTTCTACTGCTTCTACACCATCGGATGCTTCCCCAATTACCTCCATATCGGCTTGCATTTGTATGACATAGCCTAAGCCTTGGCGAATCATGGTTTGGTCATCTACTAGGACCACGCGAATGGCTCCTTCTTTTTGTTTAACGGTCATGTTCGCATGCTCCTTTCTGGTTCAGTCTGGTGAATCGGAAAGCTGAAATCGAGTTGGAATCCGTGGGGCTCTCGAATGCGGTACGCGAGAGTTCCGTTCAATAGTTGAATCCGTTCAAATATGCCAGTTAGGCCAAAGCCAGGTTTGATTTTTTGGTCGCTCGTGATGCTCCCATCGTCTCGGATGGACAACAAAAGGATGTCCTTCTTTTGTTCAATGATGACGAGAATTTCTTTTGCGTCAGAATGACGTAAGGAATTGGTGATCGCTTCTTGCAAGATTCGATAAAACGTTATCGTCATTTCCTGAGAGAGCGCGATGTCCAGGTCGGAGCATATCAGCTCCATCTTTATTCCTGTATGCTTTTGAGCCTGAGACAAAAGAGCTCGCAGAGGCGTAAGTCCCAAGGAGGTTTTATCCAGAGCCAGTGTATGGACAGATGTGCGAATATCCTCCAGACTTTGCTTCGCAACACCAAGCATGTTGCGCACGGCTTCTTGTGCGTTGTCAGGTCCATCCTGCAGCATATACTTCAAGGCATGTAGCTGGACAATGAGTGAAGTCAAACTATGACCCAAAGCATCGTGAATATCACGGGCAATTCTCGTTCGTTCTTCCAGAACCGCTACTTGCAAGGAATGAAGCGCTGCTTCTTGAAGTTGTAAGTGTGCTTCCTGCAACTCTGTATGTGCTTTTTGCAGCTGCTCTAGGTGCTGTTGGTTGGTTTCGTATGCTTCTCTTTGAATCCGATAGCCACGTGCACCGATATAGCAACCCACATACGTTAGAATATAAGAGATGATGTGCGTGAATCTCAGGTTTTCTTCAAAATATAAAAAAAGCGTACTGCACGTACCAAAAAAAGTAGCATAGGCCAACGCTCGGCGTCCATGAATGTGAAAACCGATAAAAACAGCGAGTGGGAGCATCAAGCCGAAGCCCTCTCCCCCCAAGGTGAGAGACTTTACTAAGGAAACGATTCCAAGCACGACTGCTACTAATTCGAATTGGAAAGGCTTCCATTTTTTCTTGGAAGTCCAAAATACCACAAGGTAACAAATAAATAGTACAATGGTAAGGGAAAATTGCAACGGAGTTTCCCGTTTAAATGAATCAGGAAGCAAAGCTAATACGAGTAAGATGGAAAACCACATGATCAGCAAACGTTTTTGTATGGCTTTCATCATTATCTTCAACAATGAGAAGTCCTTCTTTCTCTGCCGGATAATCACTTAACTTCATTCTAGCATGCGTTGTCGTCTATCTCCAGATAGATAAATCCTTGTCAGAAATCTACCCCTGGGTAGACTTCACTACATATACATTTCAGTAGAATTATTTTTGGGAAATAGACGACTAGTTATGGGTGTGGAGTGGTTAAGTAAGGATGGCAAGGGAGGTTCTCATGAAAGAACTGATTCAGTTGGCAAAACTCCTGCAAGAAGCCAGTGTTTTGTTTACCACGATTTCTGAGCAAGAGCTGGATACAAGCGATGTAACCTGGCAACAGGTCTTGATTCTGGAGCAGCTTGGAAACGGGCCAAAAACAATGGGGGACATAAGTAAGACTGTCGGTCTTTCATACAGCACAACTTCCGGTCTAATTAACCGATTGGAGCAGGAAAACCTGGTACGCAGGTTCCGGGACCAAGCAGATCGACGAGTTGTGTGGGTGTCACTGACAGAGCGTGTGTACCAACAGCGAGACGTGAAATGGGGAAATTCACAAACCGTTTAAAAATGGTTTCACCCCTTTATATTTCGTTAAACGAAATGTTACGGTGAGATTCACCTTGTTCATTTCGTTATGCGAATTATTTCTCACAAAAAATTAGCAGATATATAAAAAAGAGGTGAGTGGATTGAATCTTTCTGAACTATCGATTAAACGCCCGGTCACCATGATCATGTTGACTCTGGCCATGCTGATTTTTGGTTTCGTCTCACTGCCTCGCTTGGCGATTGATCTCATGCCGGATCTGAACTTCCCGGTTGCTGTCGTGGTTACATCCGTAGACGGCGGATCTCCAAGTGAGGTAGAAAAACTAGTAACGAAGCCGATTGAGGACGCACTTGCAACGGTATCCGATTTAGATAGTATACAATCGGTATCGATGGAAGGCGCCTCGCAGGTTATCCTCATGTTTAACTGGGGGACAGACCTTGATCAGGCGACTCTCGACATGCGGGAGAAGGTAGATCAGGTTCGTGGTTCTTTGCCTGACTCAGCCAGAGCGCCACGCGTACTGCGTATTGACCCGAATAGTACACCGATCATTGAGTTTGCGGTGACGGGTGAGCAAGATATCAACAAATTGAAAAAGATGGCAGAGGATATGATCCAATCACGCCTGGAGCGTATTGATGGGGTCGCATCTGCTTCCATCAGCGGCGGACAAAGCCGGATCATCGATGTTACCGTCGACCCAGCCAAACTGGCGGCGTATGGTTTGTCACTTGACCAAGTCCAGCAGGCTCTACAGGGCAGCAACTTGTCAGGTTCCGGTGGAGCGGTACGTGAGGGTGATGCCAAGCTCAACATCCGTGTACAAGGTGAGTTTGCTGATGTCGATCAAATTGCGCTGACACCAATTTCTGTCGGAGGAAACTCCATCAGGCTCAGCGATATTGCCCAGGTAAAAGACACGCATCAAGATGTAACGCAAATGAGTTACGTGAATGGAACACCTAGCTTGGGTATTAGAGTGACAAAAGCTTCTGGCGGAAACACCATTGAGGTAGCAGATGATGTAAAAGCTGAGCTGGAGAAAATCAAAAGCGAACTGCCAGAAGGCGTTCAAATCATTACAACTCTAGACACATCCACCTACATTAAGGATTCCGTTTACACGACCGCTGAACATGCCCTGTTGGGTGGCGGTATTGGTATGATCTTGCTGTTCTTCTTCTTGGGCAGCTTGCGATCCATGGTAATTGCGGTCATCGTTCTTCCTGTATCGATCGTCGCTACGTTCTTGCTGATGTACATGTCAGGACAGACGATCAACCTGATTTCCCTTTCCGGTTTGACATTGGGATTGGGATCATTGATTGACTTTGCGGTTGTTATGCTCGAGAATGTTTTCCGTCATCGAGAACAGGGAAAAGGTATGATGGAAGCGGCCTTGGATGGTTCCAAAGAAGTAGGTACGGCAGTAATGGCTTCGGCTTTGGCGCAAATTTGCGTATTCTTGCCGATTGCCCTCACGGAAGGTATTGCTTCTGAGTTGTTTGGACCACTTGCATTGACGGTTGTTTACTCACATATTGCGGCGCTTGTATTCTCCATTTTGCTGGTGCCGATGCTGAGTTCGAGAATTTTGAAGAAAATTCCATCGCATACGCATCATGAGAACTATCGTGGAATCAATCCGGTTACTTGGTTCAACATTGGATTTAGCAAAGTAGAAAAAGGCTACCAAGGATTGTTAAAATGGTCATTGGGCCATCGTAAAACAGTCATGATTTCTTCGGTTGTCCTGATGGTGGGCTCTCTCGCATTAACTCCGATGATCGGGGCAGAGTTTATCCCGGCCATGGACCAAGGTCAGGTAAATATCTCCATCAAAATGCCGAATGGTACGGTTCTGGCTGAAACTGAGAAAGTAACCAGACAAGTAGAAGAAATTGTCAACACGGTTCCGGAGAAGAAAATTGTAGCGACTTCGGTTGGTAGCAACGCATCACCGATAGCGAGCACATTGTCATCCAATCAGGGAACGATCACCCTGATGCTGGTAGATCTCGACCAGCGCAAACGTTCCTCCAATGAAATTGTGATGGATCTCCAGGAAAAGCTGAAGCATATTGCCGGACCAGAAATTAAGGTAAGTGCACCAGCAGGTATGTCTACAGGTTCCCCCATTCAATTGAAGGTGAGCGGGGATGACTTGGCCGTACTGAAAGACATTAGTGGTATCATTAAAGGCGAGATTGAGAAGGTACCTGGTACGAGTAACGTAACAACCAGCTTGGAAGAATCAAGACAAGAGCTGGAAGTGAAAATCGATGCTGAGAAGGCGAGCTTGTACGGATTGACGACAGGACAAATTCTCTCCAGTGTTCGTACTTCCTTCCAAGGTCAAACGGTAACGCACTATCGCACGGGTGATGATGAGATTGACGTCAACCTCAAGCTGCCGAAATCGTATCAGGAAGATATCAACTTCTTGAACAATTTGCGAATTTCCGCTCCTGGTGGGGCACAGATCGCATTGACCTCGGTTGCGACTATCAATAAGATAGATGTGCCGGTATCGATTAACCGTGCCAACTCAAGCCGTGAAGTTCAAGTAACAAGTGATTTGGCAGGGCGTGACCTGAGCTCTGTCACACGGGAAGTGCAAGAGAAAATTTCGAAGCTGAATCTCCCGGATGGCTACACAGTCGATTTTGGCGGGCAAAGTGAAGAAATGATGGAATCATTTAGTAGCCTTGCTCTCGCGATTGTCCTGTCAGTCGTGTTGCTCTATATGGTAATGGCTGCGCAGTTTGAATCGCTATACACCCCATTTATCATCATGTTCTCCGTGCCACCAACCGTTACAGGCGTTCTGCTTGGACTATTGGTGACAGGCACGACGATCAGCGTTGGGGTTTTGATCGGATACATTTTGTTGATCGGTCTGGTCGTGAACAACGCGATTGTATTGATCGACTACGTGAACCAACTGCGTGCAAAAGGTATGGAGCTGTTTGATGCGATCCTGCACGCTGGCCCGATTCGTCTTCGTCCGATTTTGATGACGACACTCACCACGATTCTGGCGATTGGACCACTTGCGTTCTCTGGCGGCGCCGGATCTGAGACGAACGCACCAATGGCCGTGACGGTTATTTTCGGTCTTGGATTCTCTACCTTGATTACACTGGTTCTGGTTCCTGTCGTTGCTTCTTGGTTTGATGATGCAGGGAAAAAGAGACGCTTGAAGCGCCAGTTGAAACTAGAAAAGAAACTTGCTAAGAAACAAAAGAAAATCAATCCCGCTTTGGAATCGTAAGACGTTTGTGGGAAGAGGAGGGACATACATGAAACGAAGTAAAAAACCCGTCATTTTGGCATTGCTGGCCATCACTCTAGTGGCAGGGTGCTCCAGCCCGCAAGCGGAAACGCCGCCTACGGAAACGGTGGAAGCCGCCGCAACCCCTGTACAGATTGAAACCGTCGCTACAGGCTCAGTAGTATCAGATTCTGGTCTCACGGCAAAGCTGGCGCCGAGTGAGGAAGTGCAAGTTTCCCCGAAAATGGGCGGGAAAATTTCTTCCCTGCCAGTGAAACTGGGGCAATACGTGACAAAAGGTCAAGTATTGTTCAAGCTCGATGAAAAAGATCTGGTGAACGGTGTCAAGCAAGCAGAAGCAGCCTACAATGTATCAAAAGCCAGCTTAAACCAGGCAGGTAGCAGTTCAGATCAAGGCTTGGTGCAAGCAAAAAATAGCTTGAAGCAGGCAGAAACTGCCCTTCAGGATGCAAAAGTAAACCAGCAGCGGATGCAACAGCTCTTTTCACAAGGAGCGATTTCCGCACAGCAGATGGAACAGGCCAACTCCCAACTGACAACTGCAC
This sequence comes from Brevibacillus schisleri, assembly GCF_055685845.1. Classification (NCBI taxonomy): domain Bacteria; kingdom Bacillati; phylum Bacillota; class Bacilli; order Caryophanales; family Paenibacillaceae; genus Brevibacillus; species Brevibacillus schisleri. The sequence goes on along the minus strand of NZ_JBVNDM010000001.1, from coordinate 3,683,010 downwards.
AGACTTCTTATGATAACGCACAGCAGACTTTACAATCAGCTGGGCAAAAAACGAGCGTGCAAGTTTCTGAAGCATCTGTACAGCAAGCACAAGTAAGTCTGCAAAATGCTCGTGAGCAATTGGCGAATGCGACTGTGACGTCTCCGATCAACGGATATATTTCCAGCGTAAACGGTGCAGTTGGTCAAATGGCAGGTCAGCAGCCGGTTGTGGTTGTCGTTAACACGAACCCTCTTCTGGTAAAAGCAAATCTGTCAGAAGCTGATATCACAAAAGTAAAAGTAGGAACAACCGTAAAAGTAAACGTACAATCGACAGGAAAAACGATTGATGCCAAAGTAACGGCGATGAGTCCAGTCATGGATTCGCAGCTCAAGGCATACCCAGTGGAGATTACGATTCCGAACCCATCCAATGAGCTGAAGTCCGATATGGTTGTGAATGTGACCTTTCCATCGGTTGGGGAAAGCGGAGCAAAATCGATCGTGGTAACGCGCGGTGCCGTTTTTGATCGCGATGGCAAACAGTATGTATTCAAGCTGGAAGGTGACATTGCCAAACAAGTCGAGGTCACTACAGGCAAATCCTCCAGTGATCAGATCGAAATTTTGACAGGCTTGTCTGCCGGCGATAAGATCGTGGTAAAAGGGCAAACATTGCTCCAAGATGGCGGAAAAGTTACGATTCAGTAGGAAAAAGAGTAGCAAGAAAGGGACGGAGTACATCCGTCTCTTTTTTGTGTACAATGGAACTACTCGACCATATTATGGATACAGAGCGAATCATGAGCTGTCTTTAGCTATCTCAATATGAAAAGAAAATTGTCACGGATTTAAGACAAAGTGTCATTGCTACTTTTGAAGGGGGCAAAGATTCGATACAATGAGAAGATAGTGGATAAAATACCCAGCGGAGGTACATATGACTGGCGATATTAGTGTGTTTGTGGCATTTGCAGCAGGTTTTCTCTCGTTTATTTCTCCTTGCTGCCTGCCGCTTTATCCGTCCTTTTTGTCTTACATAACTGGAGTAACGATTGATGAGGTAAAGAAAGGGAGAGCGGTTTTTCGCAAGGAAGCCTTCTTGCATACCTTTTTCTTCATTGTCGGGTTTTCGATCATTTTCGTTGCGCTGGGACTGTCTACCTCTTGGATCGGAAGCTTGTTCACCGACCAGCAGGATTTGATTCGTCAATTGGGCGGTATTTTGCTTGCTGTTATTGGCTTTGTTATGCTTGGCGTGTTTAAAATGGATTGGATGATGCGTTCTTTTAAAATCGATTTAAAATCGAGGCCATTGGGGTATACTGGGTCCATACTGGTGGGAATGACGTATGCAGCTGGCTGGACACCTTGTGTGGGACCCATTCTTTCTGGCATTATCGTCATGGGTGTATCCAATCCTTCAAGCGCCTTGGCTTACACATTGGCGTATACACTTGGTTTCGCCATTCCGTTTTTTGTCATGACATTCTTCATCAGTAAGGTGAAAGCGATTGTGAAATATTCCGACCTGTTTATGAAAATCGGAGGAGCCATTATGATTTTGTTCGGTATTCTTCTGTATACAGATAAACTGACGGATATTACACGCGTTCTCATTCAAATGTACGGAGGCTTTACGGGATTCTAACTCAGTAGGGCAGAGGTGACAAAATGAAAAAGCTGTTGCTCGCGGTGATCGTATTATTGGGGGTCGGACTTGCTGTTTGGGAAAAGCCTCAAGAAACAGCCGCAACCGTAGCAGAGGTTCAAAAACCAGAAGTTGGCTTTGCGGCTCCTCATTTTACACTGACAGGATTGGATCAGCAGACGTACAAGGTAGAAGGCAAAAGGGCGAAACCATTGGTCTTGAATTTTTGGGCTTCCTGGTGTGGACCATGCAAGCTGGAAGCGCCTGATTTACAAAAAGTCTATGAAAAATACGGCGGACAGGTTGATCTGTATGGTGTGAACGTCACGAGCAATGACAGCCCGGAAGCAGCCATGGCCTTCGTCACCAACTATAAGCTGACATTTCCGATACCGATGGACGTCGCTGGAACTGTGTCGAACCGTTACAAGGTGATGGCATTCCCAACGACTTACTTGATTGACGCGGATGGGATCATACGAAAAAAAATCATCGGCATGGTTGATGCTCCTACACTGGAGCTGGAACTGCGCCAGTTGTTAAGCACAAAGCCATAAGGAAGGCACATAAGTCGCTGGGGGGAGAATTCTCCGGCGGCTTTTTCTATTTGTGACACGTATGACAAGGCCCATTTTGCAGGTGAAGATCTTGATTTTGTATGCTTGCCTAAAGAGCGGTGGTGTTCTCCTTCATAGACTGGAGTGATCTAGGGCAAAGGGAGGAAAACGGATGGCCAAGGGCAAAAAGGTAAAGAAGAAGAATACACGACAGCATCCCAATCAAGTACAGCTGAAAATCGTAACGTCCCATACATGTCAAGTATGCAAACAGCAATGTGCAAGAGGGTTGGCATATCTGGAACAGATGTCCCAGCCCGGCGCGATCGGCTTTGGTGTACCATGCATCCTCACTAAGCAAAAGCAATAGCTTGTCTTTTTCTATGAGCGAAATCTTCTGTTCACGAGAGAGATTCCCTTCGAAGTGAGAAGGGATCTACAGCCTGTCTCCAAATTGGAGCTGCCTATGGGTGGCTCTTTTTTCAGTTTTTATGAGGAGTTAGGAGTGGGGGAATGTGACAAAAGTAAAAGCACTTTTGAGTATAGTAGTACTTTTAATACTTGGTGGATGCGCGCCTGCTACCAGCTCAAATGTTGAAGTGCAGCCTGTTTCAAATGGGAGTGTTACAATTGAAGAAGACCTCCTTAAAAAAATGAAGATTGTAAAAGACGATAGCGAAATTGGCTCAGGAGAACTAACTAAAGAGAACATTTCATTAGGGGTTATTCATATTGAGGATTCAGCAGAAGCCGTACGAAAACTACTTGGGGAGACAACAAGTAAAGGAATGTTAAACTCTACGCCTTTTCCATTGTGGCACTACGAAAAGCAAAATATAGACGTTGCATTCTATAATAAAGGAGGAACAATCCCTCACCAGACAATCCAAAAGGCGGGGTTGTAAGCATAGTTGTTAACGAGCCATCTGACATCAAAACAGATCGTGGTTTTGGTATTGGAAGCATACTAAAAGATGTTATGCAAAGTTTTCAAAGTGCTTATGCCTATGAAAAACGGAAGGATACAGATACACAATATGTCGTAAATTCAGGTTCAAGTTCATCTGGGAATGCCTTTTATCCATCGTTAAGAGTGCTATTAAAAGGAGACAAGGTAACTAGTATTGAAATAAGCAATGAAAAAGAGCAACCATAAAAAGGAGTGGGGGATTCCCCCTTCAAAACTACCAGTCAGCATCGTGAAGAACAGCGTTAAGTCGACGACCTGGATAGGTATCACTTTTACTGGCTCTCATGTAATGCGGTTTTGAAGAAGGCTAGAGAAGCCAGAGAGGGAGAGTAATATAAAGGATGCAAAATTCTATGATTTTGTCTGAGCAATACAAAGCGTTGTCTAAGCCGAATTTCTCTATAATGCTTGAGCTGTTATTTTCACCATCATGTTTTAATGAAATATATTTACATCTTGGACATACAAAGGAATCAGAAGATAAATTAAAATATTCGATTAGGTATGCTACGTTTTCATTTATGGAGCCATATGAAGTGTTAGAAGTCCCAATTGAGCAAAGTATAGCAGAAAAAATAGAAGAGATACTTTGTGAGTCAAAGATTAGTATTATTCCTAAAAGATATAGTATGGGACTAGATGGACATTCTTTCATACTAAAAGTAAATAGAGGATTCAATAAAATTGAAATTCGGTGGTGGTGTGAACCTGATGAGGAGTGGGCACCACTTGGAGAACTAGTTGAACTTATATTTAGTCAACTACCTAAGAAATTAAGGGAATATTAGTTATGTAAAGACCTACTTATAGCTTGTATGCTGGCAGGTTTAACAACCGTGTATTATACTGAAGGGACTGATGAAAGCAAGGGAAAGGAGCGAAAATGCGTCCATTACAAATATCACCGGAGACGGCAGTCAAACTGGCGGAAGCACTTCAGGTACCCTTGGAACGCCTCATGCACATGCCGCAGCATATTTTGTTGCAAAAAATGATGGAGCTGGCTAATCAAGAAAAGGAAGCAAACGAAGCAGCGAATAAAAACCAAGAATAGGCGAGCGATACAAAAGGAGGAGAAAAGATGGGGGCAAATGTAGCACATAAATTCCGTACGGGGCTCAAGCCACAAGCGTTTGTGGAAAGCATGACGAAAAATCAGGATACATACCAAAACTGGTCGGATGCATTTTCATGGGAGGATGAACAAGACCGTGCGTTTTTTGCTTCTCTCCAGCATCGCGATGACCTCAGATGCTTGATTTTGGCTGCGGAATGGTGTGGCGACGTCGTTCGCAACTTGCCAGTCGTCTTGCACGCCTTGAAAGAAACAGACATGCCAGTGGAAATTATGGTGATGGAAGAACACCTCGATCTCATGGATGAGTTTCTTACGATGGGCGGTCGGGCGATCCCTGTTGTTATTTTCGCAGACACGGGTGGACATGTTCTGGCAAAATGGGGACCACGACCGAAGCATGTCCAAGCTGTCATGACGGCATTCAAACAACAAAACCCGGACCGAAACGCCACGGATTATGAAGACAAGATTAAAGTAGCGCGTGCTGAAATGCTCGAGCAGTATGGAGAAGGAACTGGCTACCAGCAAGTGATTGTCAAAGAACTGAGAGAGCTACTTTCCTCGATTTAATCTATCACATCGATAACAGGGCGGAGTCACGGCTCCGTCCATTTTCATGCAGAAGGGCTGAATAACATGTATTACTACGGGAATGAAACGATTATGTCCTTGGAGCAGGTGCTTCGCTTAAAAGCATCGGAAGTTCGAATTTTGGAGTGGGTACGTACCTACGAGTTTTTAGAAAACAGTTATGGAATAGATGAAACCGTTCCCTACTTCTTGGAGATAAAATGTGAAGAAGGGCAAGTGAAGATTCGCAAAAACCGTATACTTGACTTCCCTGAATACTCCTGTGAGGGAGAAGCAATCTTTCAAGAAGTAGATGAGGCACTGCGCGTCTTTCACGAGTGGGCACAGGAGATCTTGGCGAAAAAAGAGAGTTAATCAAAATAATATGTTGACGTCAAACAAAGTTCATGATAAATTAATAAATGTCGCTTCTGGTTGAAGAGAATAGCAGAAGATAGACAGCACATATTGTGGGGAGATAGTGAAGTGGCTAAACACGGCAGACTGTAAATCTGCTCCCTCCGGGTTCGGCGGTTCGAATCCGTCTCTCCCCACCATTGATTTTCTATCGATGATGTGCTAATTTATTCATAGTTCACTTGCCGGTGTGGCGGAATGGCAGACGCGCGCGACTCAAAATCGTGAGGGAAACCGTGGGGGTTCAAGTCCCTTCACCGGCACCATATCAAAAACGAATGCACACTAACCATGATGTCTACAGACACATGGATGGTGTGCTTTTTTACTATATGGGAAACAATTCAAACAGCGGCGAGTCTAAGGCTTGATTTTCAGGTCTTAGGTCGCCGCTGTTTCATTTTTGGGTAATGAAAGCTCGCTTAAAAGTTCAATTCTGCAATCGTCTCGCCGAACAAAACCATGCCATTTTTTTGAAATCCGAGTGAAGCGTAAAGGTTTTCGGCTGCGACATTGGCTGGGGCATAGCCAATGACAATTTTTTGACAATCTTCCTTTGCTTTCAGGATCTCAATGACTTGTGAAATCGCAGTACGTCCATAGCCTAGTCGTTGGTACTTCGCATCAATTAAAAGTCTGTAAATCCAGTAATTACCATCGTCGGGGTCAAGCCCATACATGACAAAGCCAACCATCGTGTCATTATGGTATATGGCCAAAGGAACAAATGTAGTTTGAAACTTTGATTCAGCGATGGAGTAAAGGTTTGGCGCAACAAACTCGCTCTGTTCGGGAGTAGGTTCCAGTTCAATACACTCTTCCCAGTTTTCCAAAGTTACCTCACGAAGTGTCACAGACATCTAATCACATTCATCCTTCCGGGGAATTGTTTTTTTGTAAATATATTACATTTTATCCTACGTGAAAAGACAGTCAAAATCAATAGAGTGCACAAATTTTTTTCTATATCTATACAGCACTAGAGGAAGGGAAAGAGAGATAGAATTAGCTCAATTTTCAGAAATAACAATTTATGGAAAATTCATTTGACACTACAGAAGAGTCATCTATATAGTTGGAACTGGAAGTATTTGTAATCGATTTGATTTTTTACCATGTCTGAGTTGTGATTACAACTACACAATTCAGAAAGGGGGATATTCTTTGCGCCAGGATAAGAAGCAATGGAAGGTCGGTTATCCTTTAAGTCATCCACAAAAGCGTATCTGGTATACGGAAAAATTACATCCACATCTTCCTATCCATACGTTAGGGGGGATGGTACGCGTTCAAGGAAAGGTGAAGCTGGATGTACTGGAAGCGGCCATTCACCTGTTCATTCAAAAGAACGATACCTTGCGACTCAACTATCAGGAGGAAGAGACAGTCCTTCAGTTTGTTGGAGAGTACGAACCACAGCCATTACAGGTGTTTGATTTCAGTCAGGAACCGAATGCCTCTGATCGGTGCAGACAACTCCTGCAAGCTTTGCTTACAAAGCCGTTTTCAATCGGACAAGAGCCTCTGTTCTACTTTTGTCTGATCCAACTGAGTGACGAGGAAGCAGGGTATTTTGTAAAGCTGCACCATTTGATTGCTGATGGCTGGTCCATCTCAATCATGACAGAACAAATTGCTCACTATTATGACACGTTGTTGGCGGGCGGTACCGTTCATGTAGGAAGTGAACACGCTTATCAAGCTTTTGTCGACAGGGAGCATGCCTATGCTCAATCTGAGAGATTCGAAAAGGACAAGCGCTACTGGCGGGACAAGTTTCAGAGCTTGCCCGTAATCACGACATTGCAAAAGGCAACAGATACAACCGAAGGCAAGCGCAAAGTCTATGCATTCAACCAGGAAGATTCGGCAAGAATACGCCAGTTTGCGGAACAGATGAAATGCTCGCTAAATTCCGTGTTTGTAGCTCTCGTCAGTCTTTATCTTCAGCGTTGTACGAGGCAAGAAGAAATCGTGATCGGTACGCCGCTGTTAAACCGTTCAGGCAAAGTGGAACGCAAAATATTCGGGATGTTTACTAGCACCATGCCTTTTCGTCTGGCAGTTCCGATGGAAATGGATGCTCTCGATTATGTTAAATATGTCAACAGGGAATTGACTTCCTGTTTTTTTCATCAGAAATATCCGTACGATTTGCTGGCTCAAGAGTTGGAATTGAAGAAACATGGCTATGACAGCCTGTTTCAGATTTGTGTGAATTATTACAGCACGCAGCTGCCCTTCACCCTTGGCGGATACCCCGTGACGAATGAGGAGTTTTACAACGGTCACCAGTTGTATTCGCTCCAAGTCATTATCAGGGAGTGGGCTACAGATGAACAATTAACACTGGAATTGGATTATAAGATCGCCGAGTACACGGAAGAAGATATTGACCGAATAACGGATCATCTCGTGCGGCTACTCAATCAGATGATCTCGAATCCAGAGGTACCGCTATCCAATCTGAACTTCCTTGCTGACGAAGAGTTGGCACTACAGCTCAATACATGGAACGAGACTGCAACTTCCTATCCCAGCGAGAAGACGGTTGTCCAACTGTTTGAAGAACAAGTAATGCGCTCGCCAAAAGGAATTGCATTGGAGTCAGAGGGGCGCACACTGACATTTCAGGAACTGCAGGATCATGTGAATCGACTCGCTCAATCGTTGCGAAACCGAGGAGTTGGCCCTGGCGTAATTGTGGCGTTGCTAGCAGATCATTCGCCAGAGATGATCATCGGACTGTTGGCTGTGCTAAAAGCTGGCGGGGCATACCTTCCGATTGATCCTCAACTCCCTTCACAGCGTATTGAATATCTGCTTTCTGATTCTAGAGCGGACCTGTTGCTTCGTCACACTTCGCGATCAGAGAATTTTTCGTGGTCCAAAGCAATTCTGGAGCTCGGTGATTCGTCCCTGTATCAAAATGATGGGGCAATCCTGGAATCGGTCAATCAGCCAGATGATTTGGCCTATGTCATTTATACATCAGGCTCTACTGGAAATCCGAAGGGAGTCATGGTTACTCATCGAGGGCTAGTCAACTATATTTCGTGGGCGAAAGACCGCTATCTCTCTTGTCCTGAAGAAGCCTTTGCTCTGTATTCCTCACTGGCATTTGATTTGACGGTTACGTCCATTTTCTGCCCGCTGGTAAAGGGAAATCGGATGGTTATTTATCCTCACTCCGATTCAGAGTTTGTGTTATCGCGCATCTTTAGTGACGGACGCTCCCATGTTGTAAAGCTGACACCTGCCCATCTATTTTTGCTGCAAGAGATCGCTCTGCCTTCTACTTCGGTAAAGAGAGTGATAGTGGGCGGCGAGGACTTGAAGGTGAGTCTGGCTGAGGCCATTCATGCGAAATGGAACGGACAAATCGAAATTCTCAATGAGTATGGCCCTACTGAGACAGTAGTCGGATGCATGATCTATCAATACGATCCAGTGACTGATGTCGAAGGATCTGTACCGATTGGACATCCGATTAGTAACGTGCAGCTCTATATTTTGGATTCATATGGGAAGCCAATCCCAATCGGATCGACAGGAGAGCTATTTATCTCGGGAGATAGTGTGGCACGGGGGTATCTTAACCGCGAGGAATTGACGCAAGAACGTTTCCTACCCGATCCGTTTCAGCCAGGGAAAGTGATGTACAAGACGGGCGATCTGGTTCGCTATCGTCCCAATGGAGTCATGGAGTATTTGGGGCGAGCTGACTATCAGGTGAAGATTCATGGATACCGCATTGAGTTGGGTGAAATTGAACAGCAGCTACTTGGTCATTCTTCTGTTCGTGAGGCAGTGGTGATTGATCGCATGGATACGTGGGGGCGTAAGTATCTTTGCGCTTATTTGATCACGGAAACATCTTTCCGGGAAAAAGAGCTCCGCGAAGAACTGGCAAGTCGATTGCCCGCTTATATGATCCCTTCGCAAATCGTACAGCTTGAACAATTTCCGCTGACCTCAAATGGCAAAGTTGATCGAAAACAGCTTCCCGAACCTGTCATGGAGCGAAAAGGTGCTGAGGATGAAACCAGTCCTCGTGACGAGTTTGACAAGCTATTGGTTGAAGTGTATGAGGACGTGCTCGGTCATTCGCCATTTGGTTTACAGGACCCGTTTTCCCAACTAGGGGGGGACTCGATCAAAGCGATTCAGGTTTCTTATCGATTGCATCAGCGGGGAATCAAGATTCCGGTTAGAGACATCTTGATTTATGACACGATTGCAGAACTAAAAGCGAGAAGTGACTGGAGTTGGGGAGTGGAACAGATCCCACAAGAGCCGTGTACGGGCGAGTTGCCTTCATCTCCCATTGTTTCTTGGTTTTTGTCACAACAGTTCCGCAATGCTGATCATTGGAACCAGTCGTTGCTCCTCGAAAGCAAGGAAAAAGTAACGCTGGAGGAGTTTGAGGCGAGTCTGTTAGCACTGGTTAATCATCACGATTGTTTGCGACTCAATTACTCGGCAAAAGAGGGGAAGCTCTTTTACAATGAGCGCCACCTAACCAGTCGGGTGTCAGTATCTTACGTCGACCTTTCTTCCGTACCGCAAGAAGAACAGGAGAGAAGAATGCTTGAGGCGATGAGAGATTGTGCTGTTAGCTTCAAGTTGGAAGAATCATTACTGTTTACCGGTTGTCTCTTTGAATTGGGACCAGATCAACCTCAGCGATTGTTTCTGACGGCCCATCATCTTGTTGTGGATGGTGTCTCCTGGAGGATTCTCCTGGAAGATTTGATGAGCGCCTTGGCCAGTCTGAAACGTAATGAGCCGATTCTCTTACCAGATAAAACGCATTCGATGCAAGCGTGGATCAAGGAAGTCTCCGCCTATTATCAGTCGACTCAGGCAAGCAAAGAAAAAGCATATTGGGACATGTTTTCCATCCCGGAAGACAAACTACCGACTGACTTCGATTTTGGCGAAGACTTGGTAGAATACAGCGCTACATCTACTCGCACACTTTCAGCCGAGATGACGTCGCGACTGTTGACAACGGCCAACCGAATGTTTAATACGGGTCCCCAAGACCTATTGGTTGCAGCATTTACTCGGACATTGAGTGATGTGTTTGATAGGGAGCGTCTCTTGCTGGTAATAGAGTCACATGGGCGTGAGTCTTCTATTCACACGATGAACGTAACCAGAACAGTAGGATGGTTTACCAGCATGTATCCTGTTTTGTTCGAAACGAATCCATCCAATCGGACCGATCACCTAAAAGGGGTAAAGGAGAAGTTACGCCAGATTCCGATGGGCGGGCTTGGGTTTGGCTGGCTAAAGCCTGATCTGCTCGCGGCAGTGGAAAAATCCCATGTTCGATTCAATTATCTGGGATCCGTGGATAATCAACTGAGTGATGAGCTGGTTCTCATGGGAGGAAACTTGGCGGTTGATGCCGGAGTGGGTAATCATTTGACAGCACTGCTTGACGTGGCTGCTCTCATTCGCCAAGGAGAACTTCAGGTTTCTGTTACGTACAGCTTGCGCAAGTATAGCGAGGAGACTATAGAGAAGTTACTTACGTTGTTTATCAATGAATTGGAGCAGCTCATTGATCATTGCTGCCATCAGGAGGTCCCTGAATTTACGCCATCGGATTTTGAAGAGGTGGAATTGACGCAAAAAGAGCTGGATTTGCTGTTTGGTTAAGAATCGAATCTCATGCTTGACCGAGTTTTCCGAGAAAGCAAAGATGACGAGTGTTTAATGAATGACTGGAGGGATTACATTGAGTGTCAAGGTACTAATGGGAAAAAAGGGATTTGAGGAGTTTGCAACAATTGTCGGCTTTACAGAAGCGGAAAAGGAAGAACGCGGTGCATTGCTGGAGCAGTCTTATATGCCATTTAAGGTGACTCGCTATTATGCCGAGTTGATTGCAAGTCAATCAGAGCCTTATCGTACCCAGATGATCAATATCGTGCTTCCTCCACCGGGAGTGAAACCCTATAAAGGCCGTTTTGATCCGTATGGAAACAAGTCGTACCGTCAGGATGAAACAGCATTCCTGCAACACAAGTACAAGAAGACATTGTTGCTTCACATCGACGACTTTTGTATTGCCAACTGCCAGTTCTGCTATAAAGTGAACGAAATCCGCCATGAAGATATTGGATACACCAATATTATGGACAAGGCAGAAAGGGCAGTGCAGTATTTGGAAGCCCATCCGTACATCGATAATGTCCTCTTTACCGGTGGAGACCCTGCTTCCTTCCGTAAAACTTCTGACTTAATCAAGCTGATCAGCACGCTATTGAGTGTGAAGAGTATTCGACTCGTTCGCTTTGCAACCAAGGCTTTGGCCTATGACCCTGCTCGTTTTCTTGATGGAGAGCTGCTAGCGTTTTTTGACCAAGTAAGACAGACACCCGGCAAGCAGGTAAGTGTAATTTCCCAGTTCAACCATCCTGGGGAAATCAGTGACGTTTCGATCCAAGCAACGCAAGCACTGCTATCCGTCGGTGTCCAGATTCGCGGACAGCCTGCTATCATTCGTGGCGTGAACGATTCTGTCGAGACATTGATCGACTTGCAGCGCAAGTTTTTGGATAATCGAATCATTTCGTATTATTTGACAGTGTTTATGCCAGTTAGGGGAGTCGAGCAGTATGCCATTCCACTGGACGAGGCGTTCCGGAATGTGGCCGAGTCCAAACGCAATCTGGGTGGCTTGGAGAAAAAAGGGGTGCTTCTTACTTCGCACGACTTTGGAAAATTAGAGATTTGTGGCTTCTATCCGACAGCCGAGCGCCCTGAAAAAATTGTTTTGAAATGGCATCAAGCGGTCGGACCAGACTATCTTCCAGAGCGGTTGAAGGAATTAATCCCAACCCGTTCAGAAGACCTGATGATTTTGGACTACAAACAGGGAGAGATGTACTGCCTCGACCATGTTTTCGAACATAATGGCTTGCCGTACGTGAATGCAGATGGGGAGATCGTGGAAAACCTGCCGAGTGAAGCTGTTCGGTAAGGGAGTCAGGAGAGAAAAATTGTGATGAACAAGATCGACAAAAACAATATAGCTGACATTTTGCCGTTAAGTCCAACGCAGGAGGGCATGCTGTTTTACTACCGACTCCAAAAGGATTCCAATCTGTATTTCGAACAGCATCGGCTAACCCTTCGTGGCAAGTTTCAGCTGGAGTTGTTTACGCAGGCTGTTTCGATGGCGTTTGAGGCCAATGAAATGCTTCGAACGGTTTTTCGCTGGGAGGGGCTTCAAGCCCCTGTCCAGCTCATTCTCAAGCAAAAGACATTGGAGATTCCTTATTTCGATTGGAGCGAGTTACCATCTGGTGCGCGTGAAAGAAAACTGTCTGCCTTGCTGTCACAGGACAAGCAAACACCTTTCACGCTTGAGTTGGGCAATACCATTCGCATTCAAGTAGTAAGGATGGAGTTGTATCGTTATGAAGTCATATGGTCATTTCATCACATTCTCATGGACGGATGGAGCTCAGGCATTCTCCTAAGAGAGATATTTACGGCATATGGACAATTGTGCTCGGGGCTGTCCCCTGCAATCAAACAAAAGGCGAAATATAAGGAGTATCTGCGTTTTCTCAAAGAAGCATCGAAAGAACATTCCTTATCGTATTGGAAAGATTCCTTACAAGGAATTAGCTCGCCTACACCGTTTCCCTATATGCGGGATCGTAATGAAGAGCGGAAGTATTCTTCTTATCATCTTCGGCTTAGTCGAACGCTGACGGAGACACTGGAGGAAACATCCAAGCGTTACCGCGTGACAATCAGCACATTGTTGCAGGCCGCATGGGGTATTTTGCTGCAAAAATACAGCGATACGCGGGATGCACTTTTTGAAGTGGCCTACGCCGGACGTCCTGCCCATCTCACCGGAGTAGAGGAAATCGTCGGCCTCTTCATCAAAACGTATCCGCTCCGGGTCAAACGGACAGAAACGACAACAGTCAAAGATCTGCTGGGTGTCATGATGGAAGAGCAGCACCAGATGGCCCCGCACTTGTACGTGCCAGCAGTTGAACTGAAAAACTGCTCAGAGATGGACGTACAAACCCCTTTGGCGCATAGTTTGTTCGTTTTCCAAAACTATCCGATCGACAAGACGTTGGCCGGATTGGAACTTGATTTCGAGCTAGAAAATATTACTTCACATGAAACAACCGACTATCCATTGGTGCTAGAAGTAACACCCGGTGATGAATGGACAGTCCATGTCAACTACCAGGCATGGAAGTTTCAAGCAAAGGAAATCGAACGCCTGGCGCTTCACTATCAGAGCCTTCTCGAGCAGATTGCGGCTGATCCAGATCAAGAAATTCGTGACCTTACCTTGCTCAGTGATCATGAGCGGCACGAGATGATTGAGGAACAGATGAAAGTTGTGCCAGTTCCGAGTAACTACTGCGTGCACGAGTTGATTGATCAAGCGGCAGAAAAAACACCGGATGCAGTTGCGCTTGTACAAGGAAAGCGGACAGTGACCTACAAGGAGCTACAAGAGCAAGCCAATCGCCTGTCTTGCGCTCTGCAAAAGGAGGTGACAGATGCAGGTAGACCGATAGTTATCATGTGTGATCGTTCCCCTGAAATGATTACTGCACTGCTAGCTATCCTCAAAGCTGGGTGTTACTATGTCCCACTTGATCCAGACTTGCCAAAAGCGCGAATGGAACAGATCGTAAGCCAGATTCAGCCTAGTTTGATCGTAACAGAGGGCAGCTATCTGGAACTCGTTGCTGACTTGCAAACAAGGGTGTTTCGTCTGGATGAACCAGCTTGCTGGGCACAGGAATTAACGCAAATACCACAGCGAAAAGCGACGCCTTCGAGTACCGCATATGCCATCTTTACTTCTGGTTCAACAGGTACGCCAAAAGGTGTGCGTGTAAAGCATGATCAATTAATCAACGCTCTTTGGTGGCACATTGAATTTGTCGGATTCGGAGAGCAGACGAGAACGTTGCAGATCGCCACATTGACTTTTGACGCATCGGTTGTCGAGATTTTCTGCACACTCATCAGCGGTGGGACCCTTTGCTTGTTGCAGCGACATGAAAACAAATCCCCGCAAAAGCTTGCGGCTGCCATCGAGAGCCAACAAGCAAATGCGATACTCGTCGTCCCTACGATGTATCACGCTTTGCTTGACCACGCGGCTGATGGATCGCTGGATTCGATTCAAAAAGTGTTGTGTACAGGAGAGATGTTATCTTCTTCGTTAGTGGAACGACATACAGCCCTGTTACCGCAAGCGCAAATGTACAACTTGTATGGTCCGACGGAAAATAGTATCTCGGCATCCGGGTATTGTGTACCGCGACAAGGGCCTTTTGAAAACCCGCTTCCGATTGGACATCCGAGTTACAACGTTCGTGTTTTTCTTCTGGACCAAGATTTTCACCTGTTGCCCAAAGGGGTAATAGGGGAAATGTACGTTGGCGGGATGGGAGTAACGGAAGGTTACATCGCTGACGAGGAAAAGACCAGAGCGTCCTATATCCTGACCCCGTATGGCAGGCTATATCGTACAGGAGACTTGGCTTGCTGGACGGATGAAGGACATCTGCAATATTTTGGTCGCAAGGATTTCCAAATCAAGATTCGTGGCAACCGCGTTGAATTGGAGGAAATTGAAGCTGTCCTGCGCCGTCAGCCTGGTGTCCGGGAAGCAGCGGTAGTGGCTATTCAGGAGTCAAAGCGCGATCCTTATCTGGTTGCATGCTTGGCCGCGATGCATCCGATTGGGGAACACGTTCTGAGAGATGCAGTGCTAACTTATCTGCCTGACTACATGCTACCTGCCTTTTTCGTCCATCTTGATGCTTTGCCTCGGACTCAGAGTGGAAAAGTAGACAAGACTGCCTTGCAGCGTCTGGATTACACGCAGTATCGCTCGGGAAAGGAAGAGGCCCCGGCAGATGAACTTGAGCAGCAATTGGCACAAATATGGCGAGAACTTTTGACAGTTGAAAAAATAAGCGTGCACGATCATTTTTTCTCGCTAGGAGGCCACTCGCTGAAGGCTGCTCAACTCGTGACCAGATTGCAAAAAGAGAGAAAAACGGACATCACAATCAAGGATGTATTCCAGAACCCGACAATTCGACAATTGGCTGATCGCATCAGAGGTAGACAGGAGATATCTTACACGCCGATTGATCGGGTCAGTCAAGCCGAGAGATACAGGGCTTCTTCTTCACAGAAACGAATTTTCGTGATGCATGGAATTGAAGGGGAAAGCACCAGCTACAACATGTCGGGTGTCATCGCGGTAAACGGTCATTTGGATGTAAGTCGAGTGAACCGTGTATTAAAGGAAATCATTCAAAGGCATGAAGCATTCCGTACTTCGTTTGCGGTACAGGATGGAGAAGTGTATCAGTACATCAGCGACCATGTGCCATTTGAGATCCAAACGATGCATAGCGATGGCAGGACATTGGACGAAGTGATGGAGGACTTCCGGCAATCCTTTGATTTGACGAAAGCCCCTCTCCTTCAGGTTTGCCTAGTCGAGGTCACAGCCACTCAGCATTATCTGCTGTTCAACTCTCATCATATTATTTTGGATGGCATTTCACTGAATGTGTTAATGGAGGACTTTTCCAGATTGTATGTGGGTGAAGAGCTGCCTGCACTGCCTATTCAATACAAGGACTACGCCGACTGGCAGTGGCAGAAGCGGGGGAGCGAGCAGTGGAATCAGCAGGAAAAATATTGGGTGGACACTTTTAGCGACCGTGTCCCGCTTATGGCTTTTCCACTCGATTACCCGCGTCCCACTGTTAAGACATTCCAGGGAGATCACCATACGTTCTTCATTACTGATTCTACGTACAGTGATTTGCATGCATTTGCCAAGCAGAACGAAGTGACTGTCCATGCTGTTTTGATGTCGGCTTATTACGTGTTGTTGATGAAATACACGTCTCAGGAAGATTTCGTTGTCGGTTCACTGGTAGCTGGACGAAACCACCCCGATTTGGAGCGAATTGTCGGTGTCTTTATCAACTTCCTTCCGATTCGCAATCGTCCTCGTGCCGAACTCGTGTATACCGATTTTGTACAAGAGGTTCAGCGCAGTCTGTTCCTGGCCTACGAACATCAGGAGTATCCGTTTGAAGAAATCGTTGCTCGTAGCGCTGCAGGCATCCAGCAAACGCAAAATCCATTGTTTGATACGATGCTGATCTTCCATAACCAACGGGAGCAAGAAGTCAGGTTTACATTGGGTGACGTGCAGTTTGAAGAGGTTCCGCATGAATCCAAAACATCGAAGCTTGACTTTAAGCTGGATATTACACCACTCGCTGATCAATTCAGATGCGTGCTGGAATACGATACCCAGTTGTTTAAAGCGGAGGCAATGGAAGGTTTTGCTGACAACTATTTGCGTGTTCTCGCAGCGCTTCTGAAACATCCGAAGCAACAATTGGATGATGTTGACATCGTACATTACCAAACAGAAAAAGAGGGCGTGATGAACCGCCTTCATCATGTCGGAGTTGCCGTTCCAGAACTGGGTCCGGCTCAAATCATGTATGGCACTCTCGGGTTTGATGCGAGCGATTCCCTGCAAGATCCAGAACAAAACGTGTATCTCTCGATGTGCATGAAACCGGGAAGTGTACCAATCGAGCTGATTGCGCCAGTCGATGAAACGTCACCCTGCGTTCGTTTGTTGGAAGAGAAGGGGACGGGACCGTACCATCTATGTTATTCTATTTCCAATATTAATCATTTTTTGAAAAGGTTAGTTGATTCTGGGTTCAAATACGATTTGGTCAGCGCTCCTAAGCCAGCGGTGCTTTTCAATCATAGACTCGTTGCCTTTCTCTTTCTGGAATCGGTAGGCTTGATTGAACTTGTAGAGAGTGAGGATACGAAGCATGACGAATGGCATAGCAACGATCAGCGGTCTGCTGTCCGTTTGCTTACACCAGATGCTGATCAGGCACTGTCGTTCTTTACGTTCCTGGGCTACCGTGTTCACGAGAAATATCTGGATCGGCAATCGCAAGCGAGTATCATCACACTGGGCAAAGCGAGTGAGAGCAGTATCCAATTAGTCGAGCCTCTTATGGAACACTCGCAAGAACAACGGGCGCTCATGAAAAATGGTTGTGGTGTTTACCAAATAGAGGACAGGGTAGCGAATCTGACCGAACGGATCGATACACTGATTGCGTGTGGCATCCCTGTTTCTTTTGCAGATCGGGCAGGACGTAATCTGCTCCTGACAGATGCCCCCTACCTACTTTTAACCGACGGGAAATCAGCCGCCGAAAGACCTAAGCCGATTTTAGGCGAGTTTCATTCGGAAGCTACGCCCATCTATTCCTTTGTTCAGGAACGGTTGCTGAAGCAGGAACAAGAAGAGGGGATCTTGGCTGTCAGATGTTTTGACATCGAGGTTCGAAGCAGAATCGAACCGTCATATATGCAGCAAGCATGGCAAGCTCTCACGCGACGTTTTCCACAGCTGTTGACACAAGGCTTATCCGAACCGATTCCACTTGCGTTTTGGGATTTACAGGAGAAAAGCGAGGCAGAGGCAACGGTATGGTTGCGGGATCGATTGATTGCCGAGCAGAAGAGACCGTTTGAGCATCATGCAGGAAGTTTGGCTCGATTTGAACTGGTAAAGCTGGCTGCTGATCACTATCGGTTAATTGGAAGTCTTCACAGCTCCATTAGTGATTGGCGAGGCATCGGACTTCTTCTGGAGGAATGGGAGGCTCTGTATCAGACGATTGAAGAAGGGCATGAACCTTCTACGGAAGAACAGCCTCATTACGAAGAAGCATTCGCTGTTTGGCAGAAAAAAATGCTTTATTACGGACATCTCGAGGCCGAGCGCTACGAGTGGTTGACAGCAGCAAATCTACATTCTGCTCAACCTTTTGGTACAGGAGGGGTAGCGAAGCGACAAGTCGAGCAGTATATCGACCCGACGAGTCACGCTGATTTACTGCATGTAGCTGCTCAGTCCAATCAGGAGCTGGGAGACATCTTGCTTGCCTCCTACCTGCTGTTGCTTCGACAGGTCACCCAATTGTCTAGTTTGACGCTTGGGGTAGTGACGACGAATCGGACACAAGATGTGCTGGAACTTACGCTTGGCAACTTTGACAACATCGTACCGCTCACGATCGATATGCAGGCGATCAGTTCGTTTTCACAATTATTGGATCAAACGAAGCAAGTACATGCCCGGATGCAAGCGCTCGCGTTGTATCCGTCAGAGCACTGGCAAGCGACGACGAACATGGAATGGCCGACACTTTTTGTCAACCAGACGATTCCGTTCAAAGCTCAGTCAACTGTTTGGAAACGTGAAGTCAAACGATCAGTCGAGCCAGAGATGGCCGGAAGCCCATTAGTTCTCCAAGTAGCAGAAACTTCGGAAGGTATCCATGTCGTTTTTACCTTTGATCCAGCTATGCTTCAGACGGCATATGTTGAATCGCTTTCGGATCGCTATGTGAAAATCCTAAAAATGTTAGCAGAAAAATCCAAAATAAAGTAAAAGGGGTAGGAGAATATGGAAATCAGATCCTCAATTAATTTTCACGACGAGCGCTTTTTGATGTTTGTACTGGACCAGATGGCAAATGAGCTTGAGAGAAACGGTGGAGAAGCGATCCGCATGACTCTTGGGAAGTCAGAAATGCCGCTGCATCCCGAAATTATCAATTCCATGCAACAGGCGTTGAACAGCTTTGAAAAATATTCGCTCGTATATCCAGGTGGTCTGCCTGAGCTGAAAGATAAGCTCGCTACCCACTATCAAACAAAATACGATGTGACAATCAAGCCGGAAAATTTCGTGATCAGTGTCGGTACCAGCACACTTTTCCGTAACTTGTTCTACCTCTTGCTTAAAGAGGGTGATGAAGTGTTGCTGCCACTTCCGTACTACTCGCTTTACCATTTCTGCGCGCTCTTAGTCGGTGCGAAAGTTCGTTACTACAAAATTGATATGGATACATTGAGACTTGATGTGGATTCGTTCAAAGAGAATTTCACAGACAAGACAAAAGTGGTCGTGATCAATACGCCTGGTAACCCGTTGGGAAATATTCTTACAAAAGAAGAATTGTATACGATCGACAGCATCGTAGATGGCCGTGCGGCTATTATCAATGACGAGATTTATGCGAACACTTACTTCGATGACGAGTGCGAATCCGTGATGCAGCTGAAAAATACCAAGTCTACCTTCATCACAACGGATGCGTTTTCCAAAGCGTATCGGATGTATAGCAGACGTGTCGGATATGCGATCGTGCCAGATGAGCTGGTGCAACCACTGACGGTCATTCAGCACCACACACTGCTCACAGCTGACCCGGTCGTACAATTCGGGGCAATGGCTGCGCTCGATTACCAGCATGAAGTTGATCATTTAGTCCAACTGTACAAAGGTCGTCGGGACTACACGATTGACGCTTTCCAAAATGTACCCGATGTCCGTGCTCTGCCAGCGAGAGGTAGCTTCTACTTCACGCTTGATTGCGAAGCCTTTATGAAGAGAAAAGGCATTAGCACCTCTCTTGAGTTGGCTACACAAATTTTCGAGGCGACACATGTAGCGACCGTACCGGGTTCTGACTTTGGTATCCCGAACACACTGCGCCTCTCATACTCTGCCGCGAAGTATAACGAGGGAATTAACCGTTTGCGAGAATTTTTCACCACCACCTAAAAAGGGGAAGAGTCGCAATGAATGGACGTATGCAGCTCGATCTGGATCTGAATGAGTTTAACCTGCTCACTGATGATGAAGCGAACTTGTTAACTCGAGTCAATCAGACAGACAAACCTTATCGCAACAAAGTGACAATCGCTGAACTGTTCGCCCGGCAAGCAGAAAAAACCCCTGAAAGAGTCGCTGTGGTAGAGGCGGATCGAGAAAGAACATACGCAGAACTACACGCGGAAGCAAACCAGCTAGCCCGTATCTTAAAAGATGCGGGTGTGGTTCCTTCGCAACTCGTAGGAATTCTCGCAGACAGGAGCTCCCGTATGGTAGCGGGAGTTCTTGCCATCCTCCAAGCGGGTGGGGGATACGTCCCGGTTGATCCGCATTATCCCCGAGCTAGAATTCGGTATCTTTTGCAGGATAGCCGCTGCAAGGTGCTTGTAACAGAATCCATGTATCTGGATGAGGTTATACCGGATCTACCTGACAGCATCGAAACGATCATTTGTTTGGACGAGACTTCCTTCCAGCACGAAGGATACAAGGTCTATACAGCGTCCGACATTCGCCGCCAAAAGGATGAGGCGATAGCTCCGGCAGGTTCAGAGGATGATGTTGCGTATGTCATCTACACATCTGGTTCGACCGGTGCACCGAAGGGCGTCATGATTACGCACAAACAGGTCTTGAATACGTTGTTTTGGCTGGAGGAGACTTTTCCGTTAAGCGAGACAGACGTTGTTGCCCAAAAAACCTCGATTTCTTTTACGGATTCGGTGTGGGAATTGTTTTGGCCGCTGATGGTTGGATCAAAGCTGTCTATTTTGAAAGAGGAAGACGGAAAAGATCCGGGAGCGTTGTATGACTGGCTGCGGGAGCAACGCATTACAGTCACGCAGTTCGTTCCAGCGATGATGAATGTGTTTCTGGCGCATGTGCATTCTCGTAAGGAGCCAGATCCATTGCCCAATTTGAAGTGGGTATTTAATGGAGGAGAAGCACTGACCGCTAATCTGGTTCGCGAATGGAATCGACTGTTCCGTGTTGCGCGAATCGCGAATATTTACGGGATGACAGAATCAGCGATATACGCTTCCGTCTTTCTTTGCACAGAACAGCCTGCTGAAGAAACACTCAGAATCCCTATTGGTGTTCCTATTGCCAATACGCATATGTTCATCCTTGGTCAGACGGGGGAAATTTGTCCCCTTGATGTCAAGGGCGAGATTTGTATCGGAGGAATTGGCATCACCGATGGATATTTGGGCAAGCCTGATTTGACTGAGAAAGCTTTTACGTATCATCCCATTACCGGCGAGCGCCTTTACCGTACTGGAGATGTCGGCTTACTCAGTGAAACGGGAGTTTTTGAATATTTGGGGCGGATGGACGATCAGGTTCAAGTGCGCGGCTATCGTGTGGAACTAAAAGAAGTTGAACGCGCCGTCCTTCAGCATCCCGCTGTGAATCAGGTAGCTGTATTGGCTATGACTGATCAAATGGGGTTGACCGAACTGGCTTGCTACTATGTCTTGCAAATGGACGGGGTTCAACCGGATGAGCTTCGCGAGCACCTGTTGGAGTGGCTCCCCGAATATATGATCCCGAGTTACTTTATGGAATTGTCGGAGATGCCGCTTACCCCGCATGGAAAGATTGATCGTAAAGCTTTGCCTGCTGTAAAGCCAAGTGCCAATTGTGAATACGTACCTCCAGCAAATCCTATCGAACAAAAGCTGGCTGAGTTGTGGGCGGATGTCTTACAGCTTCCATCTCCTGGTGTACTTGATCACTTTGTCGGACAGGGAGGACATTCGCTCAAGGCCATTCAGCTTTTATCCAGGATTGAAAGTGACTTTCAAGTGAAGCTTTCCATGCGTGACCTGTTTGATGCTCCAACGATTCGTGGTTTGGCGAATCGGATCACAGGCAACCTCCAAGAGATGGAGCAAAAACCGATTGTCATGCTTTCTAATCAAGAATATTACCCTGTCACACGTGCCCAAGAGCGGATTTACCTGTTGTGGCAGTTGGAAGAAGATGCTACCAGCTATCATACACCAGGAGTTATGCGGATCACCGGTTCCCTTGATTCAGGGCGTCTCCAAAACGTTGCAGATCAACTCGTCGCACGACATGAAGCTCTGCGCACCTCGTTTCATCTGATGGAAGGTCAGGTGAAGCAAAAAGTACACAGTGATCTTTCTGTACAGATCGAAACCTGGCAAGCAGACGAGGAAGCTGTGGAAAAGACAATCGAAAGCTTTTTCAAGCCATTCGATTTAAAGCAAGCTCCCTTACTTCGTATCGGTTTAATTAAGCTCTCATCAGAAGATCATCTGTTGATTTTCGACATGCATCATATCATTTCAGATGGCATTTCCAAGTCCATCTTGCTTGAGGAATTTTGTTCTCTCTACCAAGGACAGGTCTTGCCGGAATTGTCGGTACAGGCCAAGGAATTCGCTTGGTGGCAATCAGAACAAGCTGCCGAGATCGGTTGGGCCGAGCATGAAGCCTACTGGTTGGAGGCATTTTCCAAGCAGCCGCAACCGCTGGCAATCCCGACCGATTATCCTCGCCCACAAACCATGACATTTGCTGGAGACGAGTTGTTGACTGAGCTGTCTAGAGAATGGGTGGAAAAGCTCGACGCGTTTACCCGTCAGAGTTCTACGACGCTCTACATGCTTCTGTTGGCCGTCTATTCTGTTTTGTTATCGAAATACAGCAATCAGGAAGACATCGTCGTAGGCTGCGACATGGATGGTAGACAACGTGCGGAGTTTGCCCCTGTTGTCGGAATGTTTGTTAACACCTTGGCCTTGCGAAACTGGCCGAAGAAAGAATTGACCATCGAAGAGTATATCGGGCAGGTACGCCAAAACGTGCTTAGCGGTTTTGAGCATGGAGACTATCCATTCGATCAACTCGTAAGCCAGATTCAATTGACTCGGGATCCAGCAAGGAACCCGTTGTTTGACGCCATGCTGACCCTGCATCATGCAGCGGAGCAGCAAAAAGTCAGCCTCGATCAAATCGAGTTTGTACCGTACGAGTTCAGACGCAAAGCTGCCATGCTCGATCTGGCTTTGGAAGTGGTTAAGGCTGAGGATCACCTACGCATGCATTGGCAATATAACACGAACTTGTATCAAAGAAGAACAATCGAGAGGATGGCTCAAGACTTTGTCATTCTTCTTGAGCAAATGGTAGCCCACCCGACCCGAACCATCGGACAACTTCAGATCGGTCATGGAGTAGTACAAGTAGCACAGGGACAAGTGGACGACGATGACTTTGCTTTTTAAGAAATACATGACGGACAGAAAAGAGGGATTGGCTTGACAACGATAACGGCACAAAACATCTTGCTGGCCAGTGGGCAGTTTGATCGCGAAAAAGACTATTGGATGGAGAACCTCTCTCGAGAGTTTCATTCACTCGACCTTCCAACAGACTCTCGGGCCTCGTTTCAGCGTCAGTCTGAGCTTCGTGAGCTGACCATCGTGTTTCCGGACGAACTGAGCAAGGCGCTGATTCATTTGAGCAATGGCTCGGATCAACGTTTGTTCATGGCTTTGCTGAGTGGATTTGGCATCCTGTTGTCCAAATACACGGGACATCAGGACATATGCGTTGGAACGGCTATCTTTCGTCAAACAGAGCCGGGTGAGTTCTTGAATAAAGTGCTGCCTCTGCGTCATCAGGTACTCCCGGAATGGAGCATCAAGGAGCTGCTGCAAGAAGTTCGGCTGACCTTAAAGACCGCTGTGGAACATCAGAACTACCCAATCTTGCGGTTGATCGAGGAACTGCAAGTACCGCAGCAGGGGAACAGCACACCGTTCTTTGAGGCGACTTGCTTGTTAGACGTTCTTCATGATCAGGACAGCCTGAAACAGGTCTCGAGTGAGTTGCAGCTCCTCTTTTCTAAAAAGGGGAACTCGCTCGAATTACTTGTGCGTTACGTCGGACAAAGATACCAACTCCCCATGATGGAACGGATGATAGAGCATTTGGTCCGAATCTATCAGGTTATCGTAACCCAACCAGATCAGAAGATCGCGGAGATGGCGTGCTTATCTGAGGCAGAGGTACGGGAGCTAGTTCTTTCATTTAACGACAACCGGATTGATTTTCCACGCGATCAGAGCTTTGATCGCCTCTTTGAGGAGCAGGTAAAAAAGACGCCTCATCGCAAAGCGGTGACAGACGGTAAATCAACGTTAACCTATCAGGAATTAAACGAGCGATCCAACCGACTTGCGCGGCATTTTATCCAGCAAGGATTACGACCTGGCACGAAAATCGGTATCTATATGAAGCGTAACGTGGATACGCTTGTTGCGATTCTTGCAGTGTTCAAGGCAGGAGGAGCCTACGTACCGATTGATCCAGACTATCCGCAGCATCGGATCCTGTACATCGTGCAGAAGAGCGAGATTGCAGGGTTAATCACTCAGCCTGACTTGCTAGATGGGTTGAAGCCGATTCGAGCATCCTCACCTGAACTGAAGTATTTCTATGTTTTTGGTCAATCTGATCAATTAATAGAGTCACTTTCGGGAGAGGACATTGATCGGGAGAGTGCAGGAACAGACTTGGCATATATCATCTTCACATCGGGTACGACTGGACAACCGAAAGGCGTAATGGTGCACCATCGCGGAATGATTAACCACATTTTCGCTAAAATCAACGATCTGTCCCTCTGCGAGGATGATCTTGTCACACAAACGGCTTCTCTTTGCTTCGATATATCTGTTTGGCAATATCTGGCTGTTCTGCTTGTGGGTGGCTCTGTGCTGGTGATCGATACAGAGACGGTAATGGATACGCAGGCTCTTCATAACGTACTCCGTTCCAACCACGTCACCGTCGCAGAAGTGGTACCGTCTCTGCTCTCCGTGCTGCTTGATCTCGTTCAAGAATGGCCCGATTCCGAACGCAGCTTCCCTGATCTGCGGTGGATGGCCGTGACAGGAGAGGAGTTGCCTGCCCCTCTGGTACGACGCTGGTTTGCCTGCTATTCGGAAATTCCTTTGGTGAATATGTACGGACCAACGGAAGCATCTGATGATATTACGCACCACATTATTCGGGAAATGCCCAGTGATCAGCAGATTGTGGTTCCCATCGGCATACCGATCCAGAACACTCATATTTACATACTCGATCAAAATCAGTGTATCTGCCCGCGAGGCGTAAAAGGAGAAATAGGTGTGGCCGGTCCGGGGGTTGGTTACGGCTACTACAAAGATGACGAACGGACGCAAAAAGTCTTTGTACCAAATCCGTATGCCAGCTGGATAGATGACCCAGACTACCAAGTCCTCTACCGAACGGGTGATGTAGGCCGGATCACGGAGGACGGATATATTGAGTACTTCGGGAGAATGGACAATCAAGTCAAGATTCGGGGTTACCGAATCGAATTGAGTGAGATTGAACAGGTGATGCGCAGACATTCAGCGGTTAAGGATGCAGTGGTCTTGGCGCTTTCTGAGGAAACGGGTGCAAAGTACTTATGTGCCTATGTCGTTCCCCAGGAGGAATTTTCCGTACGAGATGTGCGTGAGTATCTGTTTACTGTGCTTCCGGAATACATGGTGCCGATGCACTATGTAAAACAAAACGTATTGCCACTTACCCCTAACGGAAAAGTGGATAGAGGGGCTTTACCGAAGCCTGGCATACAGGATCGCATAGACACCTCTATTTTGGTGTCAGCGACAACCGAGACGGAAAAAGCTCTCACGCACATCTGGGCGCATGTGTTACAGCTCGATCCAAGCACAATCAGCGCTCGGGACAATTTCTTCGCTCTAGGGGGGCACTCGTTAAAAATCAATGCGGTAGCTGCGCTGGTTGCACAGCAGTTTGGCGTACAGCTTCCACTGCGAACCATGTTTAATCACCCAACGATTCAGGAGCTTGGCAACGTGATTGATGGATCAGACAAGACGATTATGAAAAGACGATTCTCAGTCGAAGCCAGATCGTACTATCCTGTTACGGCTGCCCAGCGAAAGTTCTTTATTCTTCAGCAGTTGAACCCGGCTGACACAAGCCTTCACATTACGGCTGCCCGTTTCATCGAGGGCGAGTTGAGCCGTGAAAAGGTAGAGCATGCTTTTCAAGGATTGGTGAACCGCCATGAATCTCTTCGTACCTCGTTTGATTATAGAGATGGGCAAGTCGTTCAAATTGTACATGATTCGTTAGTCTTCCGTTTGGAAGTGAGCGAAGCAAGTACAGAGCAGTTGGAGGCCAGCCTAGCAGCGTTTGTACGGCCATTCGACTTGCGTCAAGCACCTTTGCTGCGCGCGGGGCTAATCAGGATTGCACCAGAAAAGCATCTGTTGTTGTTCGATATGCATCATATCGTTTCAGACGGTGTATCCATGGATATTCTCGTAGAGGACTTTGTTCGTCTCTATGCAGGCGTGACACTTCCTGCGTTGGAAGTTCAGCAAAAAGAGTTTGCTGTTTGGCAGGAATCTGCACTTGAGTCAGGGGAGCTTCAAGCTGACTATTGGGCAGACTTGTTTACCAGCCCGGCTCCACTTCTATCGATTCCGACTGATTACGAAAGACCAGAATCTCTTACGTATCCTGGTGCGACGATTGAGTTCGAAATATCGGCAGAGGAGAGGCAGCGGTTGCAGGAGCTGGCAACGCAGGAACATGCGACACTTTACATGGTGCTGTTGTCGGTTTACAACATGTTGCTTGCAAAATACAGCGGCCAAGAGGATGTCGTTGTCGGAACTCCTGTAGCTGGGCGTAAATTTGCAGAGTTTGATGAAGTCATTGGAATGTTTATCAATACCATTCCGCTACGCAATTATCCAAAAGGCGAGAAAACCTATCTCGAGTTTCTTGCGGAGGTCCGCGAGCATACGCTAGCCTCTTTTGAACAAGCAGATTACCCGATTGATCTGTTTGTCCAGACTCTTGGTCTTGAGCCAAATACAGGTCGTCAACCCCTTTTTGATACGATTTTCGTCCTGCAAAACATGGACAATCCGGAAGGGGAACTAGAGCTTGCGGACATGATTGTCAAAAACTATCCACTGCAAAACAATACGGCTAAACTTGATCTTCATCTGTCGGCTTATCCTGTTTTCGACAGACTTATATGTAAGCTGGATTACCGCAGTGATCTGTTCCGAAAAGAGACGATGGAACAGTTTGTGAGTGACTTCAAAAGCTTGTTGCAGCAGGTGATGGAAGATCCGCAGCGCCTCCTGCAAGACTTTGAATTGACCCGTGAGGTAGCCCTTATTCAAGCACAGGGCGTCGATTGGGATTTTGAATTTTAGAGCAAGCGGTGAGTAAGAGGGGGAGGGCATATGGAGACTACTATTTCGCAAAACATTCTGCTAACCAGTCGGAAATTTAGCCGGGAGGAGCAGTACTGGCAAGAGAAGTTACAGGGGGAGTGGACGCTCTCCCTCCTTCCAACCGAAGGAACGGAGAAGGAAGGCGATGGGGAGGAGGAGACAAAAGAAATATCGTTTGTCTTTCCAGATGATTTGAACGCTGCCGTTGCGGCCCATTGCGATCATCATCCGATGAAGCTCTACCTATTCCTTCTGTCGACGTTTCAAATCATGCTGAATCGGTATAAGCAGACAGACGACATGATCATTCTCACGCCCGTCTTTCAGAATCCGCTTCCCCCTAACGCTTGGAATCGGGTGCTGCCGCTGCGTGTACGGATGCATCAAGAAGCTACTTTTGCAGAAGTGGCGAAAGAGGGTAAGCAGTTAGTCAAAGAGGCAATGGAGCATCAGAACTATCCGTTTTCGCAAATGATGCAATGGCTTGATCTACCCGACACGGATCGGATGGCACTGCTGGATACAGCCTTCGTACTAGAAAACATGCAAGATATTGCTGCTTTAGAAGGCCTGTCCCTACAAATAGTATTTGCATGCAAGCAAACAGAAGCTGGAATTACCGGACGTGTACGGTATGCGGGCGAGCAGTTCAAAGAGGCTGTCATCGAACGAATGATCAGCCATTATCAACAAATTCTTCGTGAAGTGGCCGCCGATCCCAAACGCTTCGTTCACACAATCGAAATGGTGACAGAAGCAGAGCGGACAGATCTGTTGTACACCCGCAATCAAACGGATGTTGCTCATTCTGCTCCAAAGCCGATCCATCATCTGATCGAGGAACAGGCAGAGCGGACGCCTCATCTAACAGCAGCTGTGTTTGGTAACAAAACCCTTACCTACGCTCAACTTAATGGCAAAGCCAATTACCTTGCCCGCATGTTGAAGGAAAGTGGCATTGGAAGAGGAAGCTATGTTCCGGTCTTGATGAATCGTAGCTTGAATTTGATCATTTCCCTGCTAGCTGTGATGAAAACAGGTGCGGCATTTGTCCCACTAGACGTGCAAAGTCCAAGCGAACGGAAAAAGCAGCTACTAGATGAATTGAATTGTCCCGTGACGCTGATCGGGCCAGAAATACGCCAGGAACCGACATTCGTGCAGTGGACACGTGCGGTAATCGTTGATGCGGATGATATCCGGGAAGAAGGGGACTTGAATGTCCAGGTAGATATGAACGATCCAATCTATGTGATCTATACATCCGGTTCTACTGGTAAACCAAAAGGAGCGGTCGTTCCTCATATCGGTATTTTCAATCGGTTTCGCTGGATGGATGAACACTACGGTTGTACAGAGCAGGACGCCATTTTCCAGACGACTCCCCATCACTACGACAGTTCGGTCTGGCAACTCTTCTGGCCGCTCTTGCATGGTGGCCGTACGGTATTGCCGATTCCTGAATTCGAGATGACGCTCGATCAAGTGTTGCACGCCATTTCAACCTATCAGATTACAATTACGGACTTTGTGCCGTCGGTGTTCAATCTGCTGGTGGATCAAATGGAAACACGAATGGACATACACGATTCACTTTCTTCGATTCGCCACCTGATCTTGGGGGGAGAGGAAATCACCGCTCACACCGTGCATCTGTTTCTTCAGCGGTTTTCCCACGTTCGTATCACGAATCTGTACGGTCCGACGGAGACGTCTATTGGTGTCATCTACTTTGAGATCGATCATACCCATGAGGGACCGATACCAATTGGAAAACCGATAGCCAATACGAAAATTTTGCTGCTGGATTCAAATCGCAAACTTGTTCCGGCCGGACATCAAGGGGAGATTTATATAACAGGCTTGTGCTTGGGGCACGGTTACTTACACGATCCCGAGAAAACAGCAGCCAGCTTTGTTGACAACCCTTATCCGGAAATTGGTTATCAAAAGCTTTATCGGACAGGAGACCTCGGGCGTTATCTGCCGAATGGCAATATCAAGTTCTGCGGACGCATTGATCATCAAGTAAAAGTACGCGGGCATCGAATTGAGCTGGGCGAGATTGATGAGGTGCTATTGTCCCACCCACTAGTAAAAGAGTGTGCCGTGCTATTTCAAGAAGAGAAGGCTCGATTGTGCGCGTACTACGTGGCAAATGCCGAGGAATTGACCGCAAGTGACCTGCGCGGTTATCTCAGTGAACGGCTTCCCGATCACATGATCCCATCCTTTTTTGTCAGCATTGAAAAAATGCCTTTGACAGCAGGGGGCAAGATCAATCGCAAGCTATTGCCTGAAGTGGATGAACAACAGGCGTCCGATGCTGAATATGTAGCCCCACGAAACGAGAAGGAAGAACAACTGGTAACGATCTGGAAAGAAATCTTGGGAATCGAAAAAGTGGGGGTACACGACAGCTTCTTCCAGTTGGGAGGAAATTCCCTGCTGTTGCTTAAAATGCATGCACAAATGGTAAAACAAGTGGATAGCGAGATTAGCGTCGCGCATTTGTTTTCCTACTATACGATTGCCATGTTTGTGGATTTTCTCGAACAAAGAAAACAGGATCAGTTTGCATCGATGGAAGATCAAAGCGATGATGATGAATCCCTTCTGGAATTGCTGAGGGAGGTCAAGGAGGGAGTTCTCTCCGTAGACATGGGTGCCGAGCTGATCGACAAAAGGAAGGGGAATTAAGATGAGTTTGCTAAAAAAATACATCTTGGAGCAAGTGGCAGCTCATCGACTACATGAAAAGGAAGCACTTCCTTTGCTAAAAGAACTGTCCTCTGCCAATGTAAATACGCGCCAAGATATCGCGATCATCGGTATGGCTTGTCGTTTTCCTGGAGCCAATAGCCTCGAAGAATACTGGAACAATTTGAAACAGGGGCACGATTCAATCAGTGATATCCCGGCTGCAAGGCGTCCAGATGTCGAGAGGGTCGCGAGAGAATTTTTTAACGACACAGATTTTAAGTATGAGCGGATGGGTTACCTCGATCACGTGGATTTATTTGATCATGCGTTTTTCGAGATCTCACCTGCTGAAGCTCGAACCATGGATCCTTATCAACGGATGTTTCTCGAGTTGGCTTGGGAAACATTTGAACATGCCGGGTATAGCGAGAAGATGATCAGCGGTTCTCCTACCGGCGTATTTCTGGGATATTGTGACAATGAATCACAATACCAGCGTGTGCTGAAAAACGTTGATTCGTCCTCGCTGGCTGGCAACGTTGCAGCAATTATCGCTTCCCGGATTTCCTATTTGCTGAATTTATCAGGTCCGAGCCAACTGATTAATACATCTTGCTCTTCCTCCTTGGTCGCTCTGCACCAAGCATGTCAGGCCATTGGAAATAACGATTGTCGAATGGCTCTCGTAGGTGGAGTTAACCTTTCCCTGTTTCCGATTCAACAAGATACGGACTTTGGCATTGTTTCTGTAGATCGCAAAACCAAAGCTTTTGATGACTTTGCTGATGGAACCGTGTGGGGAGAAGGTCTTGGGGCTGTTCTTTTGAAGTCATACGATCAAGCAGTTAGAGACAATGACTATATCCATGCCGTGATCAAAAGCACAGCGGTCAATTGTGATGGCCGTTCTACCAGCATTACAGCGCCCAATGCGATTTCTCAGTCTGCTTTGTTGCGAACAACATGGGAGCGGGCGCGAATCAATCCGGAGAGCATCTCCTATATTGAGGCACATGGGACCGGGACTAGATTAGGCGACCCTGTCGAGATTGAGGGGATCATGCATGCCTTTCAGAAAGTTTCAAAACGCAAGCAATTTTGCGCAATAGGCTCGGTTAAAAGTAATATCGGGCACACGATAGCGGCATCAGGTGTGGCTGGGATCATTAAAACGGTTCTGATGATGAAGCATCGCCAGATTCCGCCGACGCTGCATGTGAAACGGCCGAATACCTTAATTCCTTTTATTGATTCGCCTGTTTATATAAATGATGTGTTAAAGGCTTGGGATGTAGAGGCGGACCAACCTGTGAGGAGAGCCGGGATAAGTGCATTCGGCCTGAGTGGGACAAACGCCCACGTCATCTTGGAAGAGCCTCCTGGGCGCGAGGCGACAGCCGGTTCAGAATCTGGCAATTACCTCATTACGTTATCTGCCAAAACAAGTGAGTCGCTCTGGGATTTGCTCGAGAAATACCAAAGATTTTTATCAGGACCTTCTGAGCACTCCCTTTTGGATATGTGCGCTACTGCCAATATGGGGCGCGGACACTATCGGTATCGCCTTGCCTTCGTTATCAACAACAAAGAGGATTTTTTGCAGAAGATCCATCGCCTGTGCACGGGAGAACGGATGGAGGACGGTGCTCCTCTCGTTGATGGGAACCAGGTGTTCTACGGCGTACTGAATTCCCGTGGGGAAAGTTCATCGCCGATCAGCATGCAAATAGACAGCTCTGACCCTGTAGAAATGGCAAAACAGTACGTACGAGGAGTGCCGATCAATTGGCTTGAATACTACCGTCCAATCAAATGGAAAAAGGTACCTTTACCAACCTATAGCTTTGCCAAAACCCGTCACTGGGTGCAAACGGATCAACCCGCAAACAACACGGTTGAACGATCCGATGCTGTAGCATCTGTAGCGGCTCATGAGGACGAAACTGCTGATGTGCATAAAATTGCTTCCACCTTCTTTACTTTTGGGGAAATGTTACTGACTCAGGTGAATGTCCAAAAGCAAACGGGTTTGGAAGAGGACGAAACTTTTTATTCCGGCTTGTTATCGCTAGAATGCTTCAAGCAACTAGGCGTTTTCCACAAGCTGACTCAAGCGTATTCGCTGGAAAAATTGCGTGAAGCTGTAAGGTTTGATGGAAGAAATGAACACTTCTTCCAACTCATGCTTGAACTTGTCGTTAAAGCCTCCCTGGTTGAACACGTTGAAGGAACATACCGTCTAACTGCACATGCAGAGGGTCTTGATGCGGAAGCGTTTTATCAGGATTGTCTGGATCGCTATCCAATTGAGCATGATACGTTCTCTCAATTGAAAGCGTGTTTTGCCCATTACTCAACGAGCATGACGGGGCAGGACGTACTCGTGACGAACGACGGTACTTCGGACTTATATAAGTCGTATGCGGATCGCATTACTCTTGGAAACCCTGCTGGACTTATGGCAGTGGAAACAATAGCTCAATACATCCATTCGTTTAGCCGTCCCGTTCGAATTCTGGAGCTCGGAGGCGGTTCCAGCAGTCTTACTCGCTTATTGCTGCCGAAGATTGAGAAACAAGATGTCACCTATCTGTTTACGGACGGTGAGCAAGCGTCTCTCGCAGAGGCAGAAAAAGAGTTCCAAGAAGTATACCCGTTTGTGCAGTTCCGCCTGTTCAACATGGAGCAGCCCCCAGCCGAACAAGGCTTTGATCTGCATACTTACGATGTGATTATCGCGAATAACGCTATACACAGGACGAAGGATGTTCGGGCATCCTTATCGATTGTGCATCAGTTGCTTGCAGAGCAAGGCGTGCTGTTTGCAATCGAGCTCGTGAAAAATCGCTTAACGGCAAATGTGATCGGGGGGCTTGCCGCAGACTGGTGGCAGCACGAAGACACCGAGCTGCGACCGCAAACCAGACTGATGGATCCCTTACGTTGGGAAAAGGCGCTTCGAGATACGAACTACCAATCGGTTGCCATTTATCCGTCGTCAACAGCGATGGGTGATCTATCTGATTCGGCGTTATTGATCGGACATTCAGCATATACGCCACAAGAGTATCGGGAGTGGCTCTACCAGATCCATTGGCAAACGAAAGAGCTGACAACCAATCAGCAGACCCAGCGTCCCGGGATATGGCTCGTACTTCAAGATGAAGGCGGTGTAGGAGAAACCTTGGCTGACGCGATGTCATCGGACGGACATGAAGTGTTCAGACTTCGCAGCGGTGAGGCTTTTGCCGTCGTTTCTTCCCACGAGTTTATCCTAGACCCTAGCCAGCCGGCAGATCTGCGGCGTGTGTTTGAGAGCCTCGGGGATAAAAAGGAAAAACTTACAGGAATTATCCATTTATGGAGCTTGACCCCAGGCTCTCAACAGCCAAATGATCTTAGACAGCTTGAAGCTCTTGAGTCTGCGCAACATCCGGGAGTTTATAGTCTGTATCATTTGACACAAGCGTTGCTTGAGCTGGATTTGAAGCAGGTGCTTGATTTACGGATCGTTTCGAACTATGCACAAGCAGTAGATGACAACGGACCTGTTTTTCCAGAAAAAGCTCCCTTGTTCGGTCTAGCCAAGGTGATTTCGCAGGAAAATCCAAAAATGCAGTGCTTTAGCCTGGATCTCGCAACAGAGGGGCGTTCAACATCGCAGTTGGCAGGCCAGCTTCTAGCGGAAATTCGCTGCAATCGGGATGACACATTGGTTGCCTATAGAGAAAATCGCATCGTACCTGAAATGAATCGCTGCGATATCGATAAAGTTCCGAAACGGCCCGTAGAGATACGTGAAAATGGCGTTTATTTGATTGCCGGTGGTACCGGAAAACTGGGCCTGGCATTTAGTAAGCATCTGGCCGCTCAAAAAAATGTGACGCTCGTGCTGATTAATCGTTCGCCACTTCCACCTAACCACGAGTGGCAAGCGCGTTTACAGCATCCAGACTGCAGTGCTGCTGAGGCACGAAAGCTGAAAGCCCTACTGGAGCTAGAGGAAATGGGAGCGCAGGTAGTCTGCTACGCAGCCGACGTGTCGGACCGTCAGCAGATGGAAGATATTTCCGAGAAAGTCCGTGCTCGTTATGGACCGATCAACGGCATTATCCAATCCGCGGCGCATATCACCTTCGAGACGATTCAGAAGAAGAAGTTTTCCGATTTTCAAAATGGTTTGAAAGCGAAGATGGCGGGCACGGTCATACTCGATCAGATAGCTGAACCGGAGCATTTGGATTTCTTTGTGATCTTCTCATCACTTGCTTCGATTTGGGGTGGGGCGACTGGAAGTGACTATGTCTCGTCCAACTGCTTCTTGGATGCCTATAGTGCAGCTCGCAGTCGAACAGGAAGACCAACGATAGCTTTGAACTGGTATGCGTTTGAAGGGATAACAGGTCCTGGTTTTATCGGATACATGCCGATGGATGGCGCAATCCAAGCCTTCGCTGCTTCGTTGTCTTGCGAAACTGAGCACCTGATCATTGGACAGTTTGATTTGCAAGTGCTGAAGGAATGGGCACCGTCTCTGAAAGTAAAGCTCGGAGATTCGATATTTGCAAGCGAAAAGTCTCGTAAAGAACGCGAAGTACCTACAGAAGCGACCATGCAAAACCGTGTTGTTTTGTCTGGCAGGGAGGAAGGCGATCACTACACTTCGCTGGAGCTTGCCTTAGGTCAGATTTGGTCTGATGTGCTGGGTTACACCGAATTGAGCATCGACGACGACTTCTTCAGACTGGGTGGCGATTCTCTTTTGGCAATCGGTATCGTTTCCCGTGTCTCCAAGCAGATGCAAAAAGAGATAACGATCACCAACCTGTTTCAGACACCAACGATCCGTCAATTGGCTGTGTTGATGGCTCCGAATGAAGAAACAGCCGTGTCAGCGATTCCTGTAGCGGAGTATCGGGAAGCTTACCCCGCCACCTCGTCTCAGCAGAGAATTTATGTGCTGGAACAAATGCAGGAAGGGGCAGTCGCCTACAACATCCCTACAGTCATGATGCTTGAAGGAGAGCTGGACAGAGAGGCTTTCGAACGTGCATTTGTCTCGCTGGTGCAGCGTCATGAGTCGTTGCGCACCTCGTTTTCCATCGTGGATGGAGCTTTAATGCAAACCGTTCACCCGAGCGTAGATTTTACGTTGGCGTATAGTGAAGTCGACGAGAACGAGGCCAAGAGAACGGTCGAACAATTCATCCAACCGTTTGACTTGTCAAAAGCGCCGCTTGTTCGCGGGATGCTCATTCGCATGGGTGTCAATAAACACTTGTTGCTGTTCGACATGCATCACATTATTTCCGATGGTGTATCCATTAACATTTTGATCCGCGAGTTCTTCCAGTTGTATCAGGGACTCGAGTTGCCCGAGCTGCGAATTCAATATAAAGACTACAGCGTGTGGCAAACCGAACAGCTTGGCAATGGGGTATTGGCCGCTCAGGAGAAATTCTGGCAGGGAGAATTGGATGGAGAACTTCCTGTGCTTAATCTGCCTACGGACTACCCTCGACCGTCTGTCCAGAGCTTTGAGGGAGATGTCCTAACCTTTGAGATTCCTCAAGAGATGACAGAGAAGGTACTAGGACTGGCAAAAAACAATGGGGCAACCTTGTACATGACGTTGCTGGGAGCGCTCAGCATTATGTTGTCGAAATACGCTGGCGAAGAAGACATTATCATCGGATCGCCAGTGGCTGGCCGTCATCATGCAGACCTGGAAAACATCGTGGGTGTCTTTCTGAACACACTGGCGATGAGAAATTTCCCGCGAAGTGGTCGAACCGTTGCAGATTTCCTTCAGGAAGTAAAAGAACGGGCACTGGCGGCGCTCTCTCATGCCGACTATCCGTTCGAAATGCTGGTGGATCGTCTGACGCTGCCCAAAGATACAGCGCGCAACCCATTGTTTGATGTGATGTTCATTTTGCAAAATACCGGCGACGCGAAGGGAAGCATGAGTGCAAATGGGCTGACGCTTTCACCTTATCCTTTTGAACAGCGCTCTGCCCAGTTTGATCTGACCTTTGACATCATTGAACGAGAACAGCGCCTGATTGTCGATATCGAATACAGCAACAAGCTATTCAGCAAAGAGACAATTGCGTCAATGTCCACACACTTCCAGAAGATTCTGGAGCAAATGGTGGAGAATCCTGAACAGTTGATCGGCAAGATGTCCATGCTGGCGGCAGAAGAACGCATGCTGCTGATTGAGCATTGGAATGACACGAGTTTGGAATACTCTCGTGAAAAAACGGTCGTCCAGCTCTTTGAAGAAGTCGCGGAAAAACAGCCGAACGCGTTAGCTGTATCATGCGGAGATGAGAAAGTTACTTATGCGGAATTAAATAAGCGAGCAAATCAAGTTGCCCGTTTGATAAAGCAACACGGTGTCACTGCTGATACTTGCGTGGGCCTTCTGACGAATCGCTCCGTGGAAATGATGATCGGGCTCATGGCGATCTTGAAAGCGGGGGCTGCGTTTGTTCCGATTGATCCGCACTATCCAGAAGAACGCATCTCCTATGTTTTGGAAAACAGCATGACTCCCCTCGTGTTAACCCACGATTCTCTGGCAGAGAAGCAGTGGGGAAGTGTTGTCCGGGTGGACGTAAACGATTCCCGGATAGAGACGGAAGACGACTCCAATCTTCCGCCACAGGCTACACCCCGTGATCTCGCCTATGTCATTTACACATCGGGTTCTACAGGCAAGCCTAAAGGCGTCATGGTTGAGCACGGCAATTTGATGAGCTTCTGCTCAGGGATCGGAGAACACATCGATTTTGCCAGCGCAGACAAAATGCTGGCTGTGACAACGATTTCGTTTGATATTTTTCTGCTTGAAACGATTGTGCCGCTGACGAAAGGGATGACTGTAGTCATTGCAACTGAGCAGCAGCAAGCAGACCCGCAGGTGCTCAAGGAGTTGATTTTGCAGGAAGAAATCACATTCCTTCAACTGACTCCATCCCGGCTGCAGCTCATGCTGGAAGAGAAGAGCAACTTGCATGCACTTGACAGCCTGAAAGCGATCCTGATTGGAGGAGAGGCCCTTTCAAAGTCGTTGTTCCAAAGGCTTCGCACACAAACGAAGGCAAGACTTTACAATCTGTACGGTCCGACTGAAACAACGATTTGGTCTACGGTGCAGGACTTGACTGAAGCAGAGGAAGTAACGATTGGAGCACCGTTGCCCAATACACAAGTCTACATCCTCGATGAGCATCTCCAAGTGCAGCCGATGAAGATCAATGGCGATCTTTATATTGCAGGAGATGGGGTAACGAGAGGGTACTTTGGCCAGCCAACACTGACGGCTGAGCGCTATATTCCTAATCCGTTTCAACCTGGTCAACGCATGTACAAAACAGGTGATCTCGCGAGATGGCTGCCAGACGGGCGTATTGAATACGTGGGACGATCTGACTTTCAGTGCAAAGTGCGCGGTTATCGCATCGAATTGGGTGAGATTGAAACTGCCCTTTCTCAGCATCCGGATATCACGGAAGCAGTGGTCAGTGTGCGAGATACCGCCAGCAATCCTTACCTGGCTGCCTATTATATAGCGAAGCGAACGTTGGACAGTGATGAATTGCGTGCGATGCTAACCAAAAGTTTACCCGATTACATGATTCCACATTTCTATACGCATATGAATATGTGGCCGCTGACACCAAACGGAAAGTTGGATCGCAAATCATTGCCAGAGCCTGATTCTCTCCAAGACAAGCATATCGAATATCAAGCCCCGGCTACCAGACTGGAAGAACAGGTGGCGGGCATCTGGCAGGACGTACTTAAACGTGAAACGGTCGGTATGCAGGATCACTTCTTCCAAATAGGCGGTAATTCGCTTTTACTGGTACAAGTTCATGCCAAGCTTGAACAGCTTTACTCTGGACGGGTTCGAATTGCCGATTTGTTCGCTCATCCTACGCTGTCTAGCCTGACCAACTTTTTGAAGAATACCGCTTTAGACCTGGCAGATGAACAAGGGGAATCTGATGCGGCTACCTATTGGTTGAAGGAGCTGGATCGTGTCTCGCTGATCGAGTTGTCGCCTGAGTACTGGGCTAGTGGAGAAGCGAATGTGGACACAGACTGGGTCCAATTCTCACTTACTGATGATCTGTTTGAAAATGTTCAGCAGGTAAGTCAAGTGGAAGCAGTTGAGGTACGAGACGTTCTCCTTTCGATGTACCTGTACCTCATGGCGGAATTGACAGGACAGCAGGATCTTTATATGGAAGTGGCTGTCGCCAGGGAGCTGCAGATGAATGTCTATCCATTCCGGGTGAACATGTCAGAGGTCAATACCTTCTTCGATCTATTCAAGCAGGTGCAGCAGAAACGACAGTTCATCGAGAAATGGACGGGAGACGCCTCGTTGTGGCTTGAAAAATTGCG
Organism: Brevibacillus schisleri; assembly: GCF_055685845.1. Taxonomy (NCBI): domain Bacteria; kingdom Bacillati; phylum Bacillota; class Bacilli; order Caryophanales; family Paenibacillaceae; genus Brevibacillus; species Brevibacillus schisleri. The sequence goes on along the minus strand of NZ_JBVNDM010000001.1, from coordinate 3,644,597 downwards.
GACAGAACGCAACGACGGAACAATTATTCCATTATTTGGCGGTGTCAAAGCGTTTACAGATGCATCGTTTACACACCATGAACATGAGCTTGCCTTCTGGATCAAGGAAGGAAACAACGTGATTGATATCGTGTGTGCGTTTGACCCTAAATGCCTCCGTGCAGAAAAAGTCACGGAGATGACTCAGGATTACCAGCAATTGCTCAAGATGCTAGTGAATGAATACATGACATAGAGAAGGGTGATCAAACATGGACAAAATCGCACTCTTATTCCCGGGACAAGGTTCACAATATGTTGGAATGGGCCAAGCATTATGTGAGGCCCATCCCATTGCGGCCCGCACATTTGAAGAAGCAAGTGATGCGCTTGGATTTAACCTGCAAACACTTTGTTTTGCAGGAGATGTACAAGAATTGACCAAAACAGAGCACGCACAGCCAGCAATCCTGACAACAAGTGTCGCAGCCTTCCGCGTTTATTCACAGGAAATGGACATCGAACCGAAGTGGGTGGCGGGTCACAGTCTGGGCGAGTTTACGGCCCTGACTTGTGCCGGTGCCATCCAGTTTGCAGATGCCGTCCGCCTTGTCTATCGACGAGGTCAGTTCATGCAGGCAGCTACGCCGCAGGGTGTCGGAGCCATGTCAGCAATCTTCGGGTTGGATGCTCAACTTGTCGAGGAGATTTGTCGGGAACATTCTCGTGACGGTGCGATCGTTGTGGTCGCCAACCATAACTCCGCTGATCAGATCGTCATCTCCGGACATGCGCATGCGGTGCGGCAAGTAGAGGAAGCGTGCAAGCAGCAAGGCTCTACTTCCGTTGTCACCCTCAAGGTGAGTGCGCCTTTCCATTCGCCTCTCATGGTGCAAGCAGCCGAACAATTAAATGAAGAACTGAAGCGGTACACGTACTGCGATCCCAAATGGCCTGTCATTTCCAATGTGACAGCACAACCATATGTCCATGCTAATCAGCTTGTCGATTTGCTCACAGCCCAGACAACCAGCCCTGTTCGCTGGCAAGCTACGATGGATTACTTGGTAAAACAGGGAGCGAATACTGTAATTGAGCTCGGACCAAAAAGTGTGCTGACAAATTTGGCCAAAAAATATCCGCTTCGCGCCTTTGCCTTTGACAAGCAGGGGGAGATCGATCGTTATCAGCAAGAGCTTCAAGATGCTAAAACGCGGAATCAAGCAGCAATTGCCCAATTCGTCGATTCTTGCATTGCGATTGCCGTTTGCACGAAAAACCGCGGTCTCGATGAAGAAGCCTACCAGCAAGGGGTGATTACGCCCTACCAAGCTCTTCAACAACTGAGGCAACAGCTGGAACAAGGGGAAAAAGAGGGGGGCTATGGGGATGTACGCGAAGCTTTTTCTCTGCTTCGTTTGATCTTGCAAACAAAAAAAGCTCCTGACGCGGAACAAACCATGCGCTTTGAACAGCTGACCAGCAAACCAGACCTGCTACAGCGATTTCCCGAGATCAGCAACGAATGGCAAGCAAGCTAAGCCGAACCAGGTAAGCAGAGGACCCAAGGAGGAAGAATGCAGTGAGCAAGCCATTAGGATTGAACCGAGTCAAACTGAATAAACAGCAGACGGATGCTCATTCAACTGATAGCAAAGCCAATCAACACGATATTGCGGTGATTGGTGCTGCTTGCCGATTCGGAAGCGCAGAAAACCCGGCAGACTTTTGGCGTCTGTTGCAAGCTGGTCAAGATTGCGTGCGAGAGCTTCCCAAGGAGCGCCAAAACGATTTGATTCCATTGTTACTCGCCAAAGGGTTGACGATGGAGCAAATTCAATTTCGAGAGGCTGCCTACCTGAATGAAATTGATAAATTCGATCCGCAGCTCTTCGGTCTTTCTCCTAAGGAAGCCAGCCAGATGGACCCGAACCAGCGCTTATTTTTGCTGACATGCTGGGAGGCGATTGAGGACGCAGGATATGGTGGAACAATGCTCGCGGGCAGCCGTACAGGTGTATATCTGGGATTTAGCAGTGACTTTGGTGAAGAGTATAGACGAATGATTCGAGAGCTGGAACCAGAAGCGTTGTCCACCTCAATCATTGGCAATATGAAATCGGTGATTGCTTCTCGCGTCTCCTACCTGTTGGATCTCAAAGGTCCGAGCATGCTTGTAGATACATCCTGCTCCTCGTCGCTGATGGCTGTTCATCTGGCATGCCAAGCGATTCGTCGAGGAGAATGTGAAATGGCGCTGGCCGGCGGTGTCAAGCTCATCTTGCTGTCTTTACAAGATGGAAGCAATGATTTGGGAATTTTATCGCAATCTGGTCGTACTCGTCCTTTTGACAATGATTCAGACGGTTCGGGTGTCGGTGAAGGCGTTGGCGCCGTTTTGCTGAAACCGTTGGCAAAGGCTCTTGCAGACGGGGATTCGATTTATGCGGTGATCAAGGGAAGCGCCGCCAATCAAGACGGCCATTCGTTCGGGCTTACGGCGCCAAATTCACTGGCTCAAGCTGAAGTGATCCAGCAGGCATGGAAAGACGCGCAAATTGATCCCGAAACCCTTTCCTATATCGAGGTGCACAGCATAGGTACCAAGCTGGGTGATCCTATGGAGATGGACGGGCTGGAGAGAGCGTTTCGCCCATACACAAATCGGCGCCAATTTTGCGGGATCGGCTCTGTAAAGACGAACATCGGTCACACCGACCACGTAGCGGGGATTGCTGGTCTTTTCAAAGTGATCCTGTCTCTGAAACAAAAACAGATACCTCCGCATTTGCACTTTCAGCGCGCGAATCGGATGATTCCTTTTGAACAATCTCCCATTTACATCCATGACACATTGACAGAGTGGGAACCAGAGAAAAGCGTGCGACGGGCTGGAATCAGTTCGTTTGGGATGAGTGGAACGAATGTGCACCTCGTAGTAGAGGAAGCACCGGGATTCATGCCACCTCCCAAGCAAGAAGAAGGGACTCAGGCTATTGCATTATCCGCTAAAAGCAAGGAGAGCTTGCTCAACCTGTTGCTCCGCTTTCAGAAGTGGACCAGCAAGCCAGTGGAGGAACTGCCGACATTGGAAAGTCTCAGCTTTACGGCAAATACGGGGCGTAGTCACTACGGCTACCGATTGCTACTGATTTGCAGGGACATGGACGATTTTGCCGCAAAAATCTCCAAGTTGTGCGCAAGCGACTGGACAACACTTTCTGAACCAGATATTTTCTTTGGCTGGCACAAGCTTATCTCCCAGGAAAAAGCGGATAGAGAGCCTGGAATACTGACCGAAGCCGAACAACAAGCGATGAATAAGGCGGCTAATGCTCTTTTGCAAAAGCTTTTGTTGGCACAAAGCAAAGAGTTATCTGATCTGAAAGAGCTTGGCGAATTGTATGTGAGCGGGGCAGATGTACGCTGGAGTGCCATGTATACGTTTAAAAAGCCGCGCCGCGTGCACCTCCCTGTTTATCCGTTTGAGCGTAAGCGTTGTTGGCTGGACATCTCTTCTCTTCCTTCTCTTGACAAGGATGCCGGGAGAGAAAAAGACAAGGTCGCACCGCAAAAATCTGGAGAAGCGAAGCTACCAAACGTGGTAGTACGTGGGAGAAAACATGATACCTACACCATTTTAGAGCAAGAGCTGGCTCACATTTGGGGATATGTTCTGGGGCTTGAAGAAGTAGATGTACACGACAATTTTTACGAGCTGGGCGGGGACTCGATCATTGCGATTAAAATGATCAGCGAAATCTCCAAGCGGATGAACCGAGAAGTAGAAGTACAAGACCTGCTTACCCATTTGACGATTTCCGATTTTGCTGCCTTTCTTGATGCGGCTGGGCATGTAGAAGAACAGGTTGCGAAAGCAGAGGCAGCTGCTACTACAGTCCAAGCTATTCAACAACGAAACGCAAAATCAAGGCAGGGTACGCAAATCAAACGCAGCTCGTATGCCGATGTCAGTCATTTATCCTGGCGTCAATGGAATTGTTATGATCGCGGTCTCGCTTTATTAATGGAGGAGCAGGATGCCCATCTGATCCCTTATTTTAAGCTTTTTCTCGGGTTGAAGCGCGGCTATCAGCTTGATGCTGAGGGGTACCCCTATTCGTATCGGGAACATGCTGAGGTTATGGGATATTTGTCGGATGAGGAGATGCTTTATAAATTTGGCTATCGGGTCAAGCTCGTGCCTGTCACACATCTGGATGAATTGCATGAGTCGATCATTCGCCAACTGGATCATGGCAAGCCCGTAATGGTTGCGTTTGACGAGTACTACACCTTTTACACACCTCAATACCAGAAGGAACATACCGATCATCTCACCGTCATCACTGGCTATGACCATGAAAAGCAGGTCTATACGATCATCAATCACAATCATTTGACTCGCGGGCAAGCACAGCGAATCCAATACGATAAGTTTTCCACAACGTACCAAACGCTTGAGGAGATTTATGCAAATGTAGATCCGCATTCCCGACTGATCATGGTGCTCGATCGGGTTACAGATGACGAGGCAAGCTTGCGTGCGAGCGCGGATGAGGAGTTGCTGCGATTACTAAAAGCGGTCGAGACTAAACAGCAAGTTGGCCGTGAGCTTACGCTGTTGCTGTCACTTACGGAGCAGCCAGACACCTATTTTCATGAAGCCAATCTAAACGAGCTCTACGTTCAATTAGGCGGGAAAGAACTGTGGATGGAAACATTATTGGACTGGTACATTCCACAGGCGGATCAGTCTGTACGCGAACTGGCGGAGGAGATTTTGCAGACATCCAATAACGCGGTGAATCGTTATGCCCTTAGCTTATACAAAGAAAAAATGTTGAAGCGATCCGATGTGGAAGCTGCTGTCGACAAGTTGAAGTCACTCACTAGTCAATTTCTGCAACAAGTATTTGCCTTGCGAGAACGTGATTCGGATATCCGATAGTCGCATGTGTTTACCATTACGATAGACAGGAAGGAGAGTGCTCATGTCACTCACCGAGATTCAACCGAGCAAGCATCCGAACCTGGATTGCATCGGCGCTTCTATCTACACGGTTCTGAAATACTTGAACTTTTCCGCTTTGGAAACAGCTTGGAAGCAGTGCGGTGCCATCTATCTTAAAACGCAAGATTCTCCTTATGGAGATGTAAACGGTCAATACATGAGAACAGTCGCAGAGCTGACGTGGATTCACAATCTCCGCGTAGAAGGACAGGCTGAACCAGAAAACGACCTGTTTTTGGCAAATATTCAAAAACGTTTGGAACGGGACATTCCGACAATCGTCCTCTGCAATATGGCAGAACTCCCGTATAACCCTTATTATCAGGACCTGCCTGAAATGCATAGCATCATTGTCACAGGAAGAGAAGGTAACCAGCTGCTGATCGTCGATGATTACTACCGCTATAAAGGTCTGTTGCCCATCGAGCAATTCTTACTAGCGAGCAACTCTTCCTATCGGGATGCAGGTACAGGTGAATGGTATCCACTCCACAATCGTTCATTTGAATTGGTACTTTCAGATTCCCTGCATCCGACGCACGATCAGTTGCTGGAAGCGGTCAGGAGCAATCTCAGCGTACTTGAGGGTCGTTGCGACATCAATCAAATCAAGCGGGAATTGGATGTACCCGACGATGTCAGCATCGAGGTAGGGCTGAAATCGCTTGATCCTTTTCTCAAAGACGTAGAGGCTTTTCTCGCTAGTGGAGTGGAGATTACTGATGATCATCTCGATATCCTTAACCACAGCTTGATCAGCATGGCGCAAACACGAGCGATGTATGCCAACGTGCTGCAGGTGATCAGTGAGAAGTACGAAAGCTTTGCAGATCTTGCCGAGCAGTATCGTAGTATCGGACATCAATGGAAAATTACGACCAATATGATTTTAAAGGCTTTTGATAGTAATCGCAGTGACATGGTTCATCGCGTTCTGCAAAAAATCAGCAGCATAAAAACGCAGGAATTTGAGGCGGTCACAAGCACAAGAGAAGTACTGGAACGAGTTGGCGTTGTTGTGTAAGTATCTAGCACATGGAGGTACTCCTATGGAAAAGGAAACCGAAGTATACGAGACGCTCCTACAGTTGTTTTCTGAGTACGTGAACGAAAGCGGAGAACTTACGGAGTACATTGATTCATTGACCTTTATCAAGTCGGTCGTAAAGGTTGAAAAAGAGTTTGGTATTGAATTTGATGATGACATGCTCCACTTGGAAAACTTTCAAGATATGAAAACATTGGCAGGTTACATTCAGCAAAAAATGGATGCAAAGACTGCCTGATCAAGGGCCGAGATATATTCAATCGATCGGACGAAGACGGGAAAAAACGGGAGAGAGGGCTCACCATGCTAACGAAAATGATGGCCATTAGTCACATGATTGGCAATACGCCTTTAATCAAACTTGAGCATGAGCACATCAATCTGTTTTGCAAGCTGGAGTACAACAACCTCATGGGAAGTGTAAAAGTGAGGCCCGCCTTTTATATATTACAGGAGGCAATCAAAAGAGGAGAGATTACGCAAGAAACTACGGTAATCGAGTCATCTTCGGGAAATTTTGCTATCGCTTTAGCGACTTTATGCAAGCAAATCGGAATTAAATTTATTCCAGTCATTGACCCCAATATTAATCCTGTCTATGAGAATTTGCTCAGGGTATTTTCTCATGAGGTCGTAAAAGTAACGGACCGTGACGAGACAGGGGGATTTCTTCTAACGCGCATCCAAACGGTCAATCGCCTACTCAATGAGACGAAGAACTCCTTTTGGACCAACCAGTATGGAAATCCGGATAGCGCTCGCGCCCATTACTTCGGACTGGGAGCCGAGATCGCAGACAGCTTCGAGACGTTGGATTATGTGTTTATCGGCGTCAGCTCTGGCGGCACGATAACTGGAATCTCGCAGCGATTGAAAGAACGATATCCGAACATAAAAATCATTGCGGTCGATACGGCAGGATCCGTGATTTTCGGACAAGAGCCACAAAAACGATACATCCCGGGAATTGGATCAAGCATGCGACCTGACATACTCAAGGGCGCGATCATTGATGAGGTCGTTCATGTTTCGGAGGAGGACACAGTCGAGGCTTGCTATCAGCTTTATACTGAGCATGGCATTTTTGCCGGAGGATCTTCTGGGACATCTTACTGGGCGATTAAAAACTATTTCAAAGATCAAAAGTATGCAGTCAAGCCTAATGTCGTCTTTTTATGTCCAGACGGTGGTATGCCATATGTCAATACCGTATACAACCAGGAATGGGTCCAGTGGTTGCATCAGCAAAAGCATTCTTTCGTTGGCAATTAAGCAGTGTCCAATAAATCTACTACGATAAGCAGGGTGGGATGTACAATGTTATATCTAAACACGAGTGATATTGAAAAGGTCGGCAAGAATTGGAAGGAAACCATTGATGTTATTGAACATGCTGTGCATTCCTTATACAAGGAAGATTATGCACAGCCGATTAAACCTTACTTGCGATATCACGACATGGCAAACCGTATTATTGCCATGCCAGCATTTGTAGGTGGAGATACTTACATGGCGGGAATCAAGTGGATTGCCAGTTTCCCGAAAAACCTCCAAGAGGGCATCCAACGCGCGCATTCGATTACGATCCTGAACGAAGCCAGAACAGGTAAGCCTGTGGCAACAATTAATACTGCCCTGGTCAGCGGGATTCGAACGGCTTCTGTTTCCGGTCTTCTCCTCAAGCATTACGAACAAGTACGTCCCCTGCAAAATGTAACGGTCGGAATTATCGGATTTGGTCCGATTGGCAGACTTCATCTACAAATGGTAACGGCCATGTTAGGTGAGAAAATCGACAAGGTGGTTCTCTATGACATTGCGGGTATCCAGCAGGAGCATATTCCGGCTGAGATAAAAGAGAAAACATTTATCGCGCAAACGTGGGAAGAGGCATACTGCGAGGCAGATGTGTTCATTACGTGCACGGTATCACCGCATGGTTTTATTGACAAGCAACCCAAACGTCATTCTTTGTTGTTAAATGTGTCGTTACGCGATTTTACACCAAAAATTCTCGACTATACCCGCTCCATTATCGTAGATGACTGGACTGAAGTTTGCCGTGAGAACACAGACATCGAGATGATGCATCTGGAAAGAGGATTGCAAAAAGAAGATACCAAATCCATTACAGATATCGTCTGCCTGGACCAGATGAAGGAATTTCCACAAGATGAGCCCATCATGTTTAATCCGATGGGGATGGCGATTTTTGATATCGCCATTGCTGCCTACTACTACAAACAAGCACTCTCGCAGGGGATCGGAACTCACTTGCAAGACTAACTGGAGGTTACCATTTTGTACGATGTGCTAGCAAATCTAAAACTGGTAGAGTCATCTCGTATTTGTTTGCACGAGTCACATGAAAACAAGCGACTACACAAGACCAGACAGATCATTGAGAAGGAAGGGATTTTGCGACATCCTCCGCTGGCGATTCACATGCAAAACGGCCAGTATTTGATCATTGATGGTGCACATCGGACCTTTGCTCTTCAAGCGCTTGGGTGCAAACATATCCCCGTACAGGTAGTGGAGCATGAGGATTTTCATTTGGATATGTGGGATCATATTGTGCCAGTCGCTTCATGGTTGCAATCGGTGGAGCAAGATTCTGTGTTTCGATGGGAAACAGAGCGTTTACGAGAAACACCTGTGGCAGAGATGAAGATAGGGAACAACGAACGTTTCTATCTGTATCCAAATGAGAATCGGCAGGATGATGAGTTGCGAATGAAGCTATGGCGTCGACTGGTTGATAGTTATAACTATAGCCATCCGGTGCATCGGCTGCCCACAGGAATGCTCGAATGGCCGGACACAGGAGCTACCTTGATACGGTTCCCGCAAATCAGTCTGGCTGAATTGGAGCGTATCGTATCGGAAGGGCATGTTTTGCCTGCGGGTGTTACCCGTTTTGAAATAGACGGGCGTCTATTAAACTTGTGTATTCCGATTAGCCTATTGAAACAAGAGCAAATCGAGCAAGAACAGTGGGAGCGATTGGTTAAAAAATGGAGAGAAACCTTGCGCCTCTACTCGAAACCCGTGTATATGTGCGATGCGTAATAAGAAACCGTGGCGAGTTTAATTTGCCACGGTTTCTATCCAATCCCAATTGACATCATGTGCTCGTTTTCTTGCGGTTACGGTCTTTCCCACAGACGCAGAGCCTAAAAAGGAGTGGATCATTCTGCAAAAGATCATAGAGGAGTCGAGAAGAAAACTAGCGTTCTTGCTGATGGGTTTGGTTCTCGTACTATCTGGCAGTATACCCGTGTATGCCGAAACAAGCGTTCGACAGGATACGGAAATCGGAACGGCAATCGAACAGCTGGTCAATCAGACCATGGAGTCGGAAAAAATCCCAGGAGCAGCCGTTGTGGTCGTCAAAGAGGGGAAAACCATTTACAAGCAATCGTTTGGTTTCTCTGACACCGAAAAGCAAGAGCCGGTTACTTCTGACACATTGTTTGAAATCGGATCGAACTCCAAAGCATTTACAGCGCTAGCCGTACACCAGCTTGTCGAGCAAAAACGACTTTCGCTGGACGACCCGGTTCAGAACTATATTCCATGGTTTCGCGTTACATATAAAGGACAACAGGAAACAATCCTGATTAAGCATTTGCTGTACCATAATAGCGGGATTCCGTTTGAAAGCATTGGTTCCATCCCTATTTCTTCTAGTGAAAATGCGATCGAAGAAACTGTGCGAGCCATCAATCATTTTGAACTGGTACGCAAACCGGGGACCGAGTATGAATACGCCACCATTAACTACGATATCCTGGGCTATATTGTTGAGAAAGTCACCGGAGAAACGTATGAGCAATATGTACAGCAACAGGTCATTGCCAAATTAGGACTAACCCAAACCTTTTTGAAGGCACAAGCACCCGTGGAGGGGATGGCAAGAGGGCATAAAATCGAGTTCTTTTCCCCAAAAGTGTATGATGCGCCTGATTATCGTGGAAATACGCCAGCGGGCTATGTCGTTTCCAATTTAAACGATATGGAACGATGGTTGCAGATTCAGCTAGGGTTGGAGGCATCTTCGTTTCCTCCCGAGTTGGTGCGTGCTTCCCATCTTCCTGATCGTTCGGTAGCTCCTGCTGCAGACGGTTTCTCGTATGCGTCAGGCTGGATGATTTATCAGGATGGTGGAGGGCAAATTTCGCACGGCGGCAATAACCCTGCCTTTTCTTCGTACATGGTATTTCGTCCAGAAGAAAAGCTGGGCGCCGTCGTTTTGACCAATCTCAATTCGTTGAACGCATCTGTTATCGCAGAAGGGGCCGTCAATCTTGTACTAGGCAAAGAAGCTCCCGTAATCGTGTCCGACACCAATCTTCAAGCGGATCGCCTGGCAAGCATTTCTCTTGTGATCCTTGGCATCCTTTTGTTGCTACTTGTTGGGGGGATCGTGCAGATTTTCGTGCAAGTTTATCGAGGCGAAAGAAAACTCGCCGCGAATGCGGGGCGAATCTGTTTTGCATCCTTTGTTGCATTTGTTGTCATGGGCAGTGTTTTGACAGCCGCCTTATACTATTTGCCCGACGTTTTTTTTATGGGCTTACCGTGGCCATTCATTGAGGTCTGGCTCCCCATCACCATTTTTTACGCCATGTACGCATTGGTGACAGGACTCGCTCTGTTTAATGTCTACATCACACTCATCCGCTTGTTCCCGAAATCGCAAGAAACATCCATGACGTCTATTGTCATACAGGGGCTTATCAGCGGATTTGGAAATGCGTTGATTATTTTTATGATCAATCTGGCACTTACTTCTACGAACAAGTTTCACGCATCCATTTTCCTGTATTTTCTCCTGGGTATCTTGTTGTATATCGTTGGGGAGAAAATGATGCGTAGCCGGCTGATTGTCATCACAAATGAAATCGTATACGAAAAAAGAATGGAACTGATCCGCAGAATTTTTCGGACCCCCTATCAAAAGTACGAGACACTTGATAACGGTGAAATATATGCGGGGTTAAATAACGATACGGAAACGATTAGTACGTTCGCTAATAGTGTCGTCGTGGCACTGACGAGTGCGGTTACACTCGTGTTTTGCTTCATTTATCTGGGCTCGCTGGATCTATACGGATTTTTGTTTTGTTTGGCGGTCATTTTTGTGGCAGTAGGCTTGTATACGCTGGCAGGTCGCTTTGCAAACAAAGTATGGGAGGAAACCCGAGACATCCAAAATGTGTTTTTCTCCTATATTACCGATATGATCGGAGGCTTCAAGGAGCTATATCTGACGCAGGCGCAACGAAAAGAATTCGAAGAAGATATGGAAAAAAGCTGCTCTGACTATCGACATAAGAAATCAGCGGGCCAATTTAAATTTGTGAACGTGTATTTGATTGGGGAATTGCTTTTCGTTGTGGTAATCGGCACGGTTGCCTTTTTATTCCCGGTCCTATTCCCTTCGCTTCAAAAAGAGATGCTGATTAGTTATGTGTTTGTCTTTCTGTATATGACAGGGCCTGTTCACGGTATTTTGAATGCAGTACCGGAGCTGATTCGGATCAAGATCAGCTGGCAGCGACTGAATGCGTTGCTTGATTCCTTATCAGTGGAAACGAGAAGAGAAGAGGAGAGCTTAGCTGAGCGGAACGCGCAAGATTTTGAGTCGTTTTCAACGGAACAGGTGCGTTTTCGATACAAAAACAAGGAGGGAGAAGAGTTTTCCGTAGGACCGCTGGACTTCTCCTGCCAAAAAGGGGAAATCGTCTTCATTGTTGGTGGTAACGGCAGCGGGAAGTCAACATTTGCCAAGCTAATCACCGGATTGTATGAGCAGGATGAGGGCGAGTTTTTCATGAATGGCCAAAAAGTGAATGCTGATCAACGCTGCGAATTCTTCTCTGCGATTTTCAGTGATTTCTACCTATTTGAGAAGATGTACGGAATCGATTACCAAGCGAAGCAAGAGGAAGTGAACAAATATTTAGAGGTGCTTCGCATCGCTGACAAAGTAGAAGTGGATGAAACGGGAACGTTTAGCACAACAAAGCTGTCTACGGGTCAGCGTAAACGCCTTGCCTTAATGCTCAGTCTGGTAAGAAACCGACCTATTTTCCTCTTTGACGAGTGGGCAGCAGACCAAGATCCTGAGTATCGCCAATTCTTTTACGAATCCTTGCTGCCAGAAATGAAAAGACAGGGGAAATGTGTCATCGCGATCACACACGACGATCGCTATTTCCATCTTGCTGACCAGGTAGTAAAAATGGAGAGTGGACGAATTATTTCGCAGCAAACGTTTGCGCATGCCTGATGGAAAAGCAAGCAGAGAAGACCGAACGGGGACGATGCCCGACGGTCTTTTCTTGTAGGACTGGCACCGCTCCCTTCGATTGGAGATACTAGACAAATAATTCAGATAGCTATATAATTGGAAGCAGTTGGAATAGAATGAGGTAACATCATGCGGGTGTAGTTCAATGGTAGAACTCCGGCTTCCCAAGCCTGTGGCGTGGGTTAGATTCCCATCACCCGCTCCATACGAAATGGTAGAAAAGCCTTTGATATCAAGGGCTTTTCTTGTTTTTGCAGCAATGTTTGCAGAAAAACACGATTGGAAGCGAAACTTTTAAGTAGTTCATACAATTAAACTGTAAGTAGAGGTGGTCAAATGGAGTCAATATTAACAGAGGAATCGATATTGGAAGACTTAATTAGAGCTTCACATCATTTTTTTGGATTGGAAGTAATTGAATCCAGTCCAATAAAACGTGGTTGGTTAAACCTGAAATGGAGAGTCACGACTGAATCAGGGCAATTCTTACTTAAACAATACAATAAAGAACGATTTAAGCTGTATAATCCTGAGGATCTAAAGTTTGCATTCTCTCAACAGGTTAGATTAAATAATCAAGGCCTTGCATGTCCTAATCTTTTATCACACGATGAAAGTATACTGCTTAAATCAGATAAAGGAGAACTCTTTATTGTCATGGAATATTGCCAGGGAAAACTAATCTCGCCAGGTAAAGCTAATGCACATCAAGTATACAATCTAGGTCGAGCAACTGGAAAAATGCATCGATTGTTAAACGACGGGACACTTGGTTCTAAAGATACTCCCCAATTTGTTCCTCCAAGCCGTGAAGAGCGTTTAGCACATTGGAAATCAGTTATGAAAAAGGCAAGGGAAGCTGGGAAGATCGAATTGCTTGATGATATAGAGACACAACTTAAAGCAACTGAAGAAATGAATATTGAAAACCTTGAAATACTTTCTACTGGGTGGGCACATCGTGACCTTTGGGTCGATAATATTTTATTTGATCATAATCGATTAACTGCAATACTAGATTTTGATCGACTGAAATATGATTATCCTCAACTTGATGTTGCACGGGCAGTTATGTCATGTGCCTTAGATGATTATTTTGACGTTTCCTTGGCTTCAGCGTTTATTGAGGGATACAGTGAGGAACGCACCGTTATGGATGGTTACTTAACAAATTCATTGCAGTTGTTGTGGTATATGGAAAGCCCATGGTGGATTAATTCTAACATGGACCAACATAGTGTACCTCCGGCTCGTTTTGCAAAGGAAATGATTTGGCTCGCTAACAATCATAAAAATATGTCCACACTTTTAGGGAATATCTAGCTAAAGAAAGTGATCATGAAAAACGAACCGACTTTTTGCCGTTTTTAGCAAATTAGCCGGGTAAATGGTTCAATAAACACAACAGTTAGCATTAATAATCTGTTGTGTTTATTTATTATCAAATACCCTACCAGTCTTTCATAAGTCAATAATGACCGCATATTATTTAGTTTTTGGATTTATTCAACTAACAGGCAGGATAATACAACAGCCGTGTTTATTGCAGGGGTTTTTCCAATGTCTACATTAATGGGTGCACTTCAACCGAAACACACTGGCTGCTTAGGCTTTTTTAGTTGCGTCTACTTGACAGGGGTAAGAGACGGTCGACTGGTAATCCAAAATGGTTTTCTTTGGATGTGAAATAAGGCGGTAACTTGTTATTACATCAATTTCATGTATAATGCAATTAATGCATTATACATATTATGCGCAAGACACTAGTTGATGGGAGTGATTAATTTCTTATGAATAGAGAAGAAGCCTTGAAACTAAGAACAGATATTAAAAAATTTATTAGAATGACTGGAATTCTCGAACCAGAAAGAATTCCAAAAGATCTGTTTGAAAAACCTTTGTCGGTTTCCCAAATGATGGCGTTAGAAGAACTAGAGCTCAAGAAATTAACTATTTGGGAATTAGCTAACAAGCTTAAATTGGAACAATCATCGGTAAGTAGATTAGTAGACAAGTTGGTAAAAAATGAGCTTATTTGCCGTGAAGTAAATGAAAATAACAGAAGGGAGGTTTATCTATATCTCACAGAAAAAGGTAAAATAACGGTTGCTTCTTTACGGGAACAATCGATTCATTTTTATCAAGGAATTCTCAATGATTTATCAGAAGCTGAACGGAAAACAGTTGTCAATGGCTTTGAACTCTTAATCAACTCGATAGCTAAATCCGCTTCCTTAAAAAGGAATGGAAAATCGTAATAGAAGGAGGCCGTGAATGAGTTTAGACTTTGAAGGGCCAATTATAGAATTAAAAGAAAAAATCGATGAATTACAGAAGTATATGGAAAAAAATGATCTCGATTTATCTTCAGAAATTCATGCATTAAAAGAACGATTAAAAGTAATGCAATCTGAAATTTATACGAATATTTCACCATTTCAACGAGTTCAAATTGCTCGGCTTCGTAACCGGCCTACAACATTGGACTATATTCCGTTATTGTTTACAGATTTTATCGAACTTCATGGCGATCGACTATATGGAGATGATAAAGCAATAATCGGTGGAATTGCGAAATATAAAGGCATGCCTGTTACGATTATTGGTCACCAAAGAGGTAGGAACACAAAGGAAAGCATAGAAAGAAATTTTGGAATGGCACACCCAGAAGGTTATAGAAAAGCTTTACGCCTTATGAAGCAAGCTGAAAAGTTTAATCGCCCTATTATTACATTCATTGATACTTCAGGTGCTTATCCGGGGAGAGAATCTGAAGAACGTGGAATTTCTGAGGCAATAGCTCGTAATTTATTTGAAATGGTAACACTTAGAGTACCGATTGTTTGTATTGTAATAGGAGAAGCATCAAGTGGTGGAGCCCTTGGGATTAGTATCGGTAATCATATTCATATGCTAGATAACTCGTGGTACTCGGTTATTTCTCCGGAAGGAGCGGCATCGATATTATGGAAAGATGCTAAGTATGCTCCAAAAGCGGCTGAATACATGAAAATTACAGCAAAAGAATTGAAGGACTTAGGAATTATTGATCAAATCATTCCTGAAGTGAAAGGTGGAGCACAAAATGATATAAAATGGCAGGCGGAAATGGTTGAATCTGCAATCGAATCATCTCTAAAAGAATTGGTACGAATGTCTCCAGAAGAGCTTACACAACAGCGATATGAAAAGTATAGAGAGATGGGGAAAATTGGAATCATAGACGGAACTGATGAGGAAAAATAGAGAAGAATGAAAGGAAAGGTAAATGCGCTTTCTGTGAGGTGAAATACTATATATTCTCTGAACAGAAGAAACAAGGGTGTACAGGGAAGTTACACCAAACAAAGTCCTTCCATGGTAATTTGGGAAGGACTTTTTATTTGTACATTCACCTTATCCATCCCGATTTCCATTCCCGCAGGATTCTCAGTCTTGTGAGTAGAATAAACCAATGAGCTCGCATGATAATCCGCTTTAACAAGCCGTCCTTTCTTGGTGATACCAGTTGAAAAATAGAATCGGAGGATTGAAATGAGAACCATACCACTCGGCACGAGCAAGTTAGAAGTCCCTGTTATCGCAATCGGTTGCATGAGAATAGGCTCACTAGACAAGCTGCAAGCGGAGCGCTTCGTACAAACGGCGCTTGAAGAAGGGCGAACTTCTTCGACCATGCAGATATTTATGGAAAAGGCAGTTGTGAGGAAGTATTTGCAGAAGCGATTCAGATGAGCCCTAGCGTTCGCGAGCGTATCCTGTTGCAATCGAAATGTGGTATTCGGCCCGGTATGTTCGACTTTTCCAAAGAGCATATTTTGAATGCAGTAGATGGTATTCTAAAGCGTCTAAAAACTGAATATTTGGATGTTTTGCTGTTGCACCGTCCTGACACGCTTGTCGAACCAGAAGAAGTAGCGGAAGCATTCGATCTTCTGGAAAGCACGGGTAAAGTACGCCACTTTGGTGTCTCCAATCAAAATCCGATGCAGATCCAGCTGTTACACAAATATGTGAAGCAACCAATCGTCGTTAACCAGTTGCAGCTCAGTATTATGAACGCGACGATGATCTCACAAGGCTTCAACGTCAATATGGTGAGCAACTCGGCTGTGAACCGCGATGGTAGTGTACTCGACTTCTGTAGGCTGCATGATATTACCATTCAGCCTTGGTCGCCGTTCCAGTATGGATTTTTCGAGGGGTCTTTTCTTGGGAACGAGAAATTTCCTGAATTGAACAAGAAAATCGATGAAATTGCAGCTAGATATGAAGTCTCCAACACGACAATCGCCATCGCTTGGCTACTACGGCACCCGGCGAACGTGCAACCTGTCATTGGCACGACGAATATCGACCGAATGAAAGCATGCGTGAAAGCTGCCCATATTCGTTTGACGCGAGAAGAGTGGTATGACATCTATCGCGCTGCCGGAAATGTCTTGCCTTAACGGATTCTAATATCCCAGCAATAAAACAATGATGGTCTAAGCATTAACGTTGGAAATGTATAGTGTAAATACTCGTGAAACGTCATCAAAGCACCCCCTCGCTCTACTAGATTGGATTTTACCTATTCCTGTAAAAATTCTTTTTGTTTCCACTCTTTGTATAGAGTAAGGTCGCTGCTCACTTGTCGAAACACCAATCCAATGATTGTCGCGTCATCTAGTAAACCAACAACGGGAATAAAATCTGTGATGGCGTCTACGGGTGAAACAAAGTACAAAATCCCGCCAATAATCATCAAGATGGATTTAACAGGGATTGTTCGGTATTTACCACTCGTCCAATCACCGAAAATACTAAAGAGAAGCTGTAAATTCTCCCAAACATCACCGATCGCTTTTTTATCAGCTTTTTTCATTGCTTTTTTTAGGAGATGAGAAGCTTTTTCTTTATCATTCAGATATTCCGAGGCTTTGGATTCATAATTTTTAAGAAATCTCTTTTCATGTTTAGCCATAAGTCCCCCTATGTTTCGTTGAAGCCAAAAAGGGCGAGAAAACGCTCATTTTTGGCTTCGGTGTTATTGACACCACTTTTAGTCCATGAGGTGCTGCATGATAGATCTTCCCCAGCGTCTTTTTCTGGTGTTTACACCAAGATGACTTTACCCGTACGATGACGGCTCTCCGCAAATTGCACGGCCTCTTTTACATTCTGCAAAGCAAATTTTTCTCCAGGCGCAGCTATAAGGAGCTTCCCATTCTGAACGAGCTCGATGACTTTCTCAAACGTCTCGTGCCAGGTAGAAACGGAAACCCGTTGATTCCAGTGGCGCAACAAAAACAATTGTGGGAGAACGCCAAGCTCTTTCGAGATGATCGACCAATCCACTTGAACTCCCGATAAAAGGCCTAATGATAAGAAAATCCCGCCAGCACGTGTAGACTTCGCCAGATTTAAACCGTCTGGCCCGCCAATGGAATCAATAGACGCATGTGCACCTTGTCCATTCGTGACACTCATGATGGCATCATAGATAGACACATGTGAACTGTCGATGACATGCCATGCCCCAAGCTGCATCAACTCCTCGGTATATCTTGCGTTTCGGACAATGGCGATTACCCGAAAACCAAAAAGAGCGGATAGCTGAATAAACAAGCGGCCAATGGCTGAGTTGGCTGCATTGATTAACAAAACCTGCTGAGAAGACAGTTGAAGGGTCTCCTTGCAGATGATCCACGCAGTAATGGGGTTGATGTACAACCGACTGGCGATATCATCTGGGATCGAATCAGGAACCTCAATGGCTAGCTCGGCTGTCGTTTTGACGTAATCTTGCCATGTACCCTCACCGCGCAAAGGCAGGACACGTTTCCCGATAAGAGAGCGGGGAGCAGAAGGACCTGTATCAATAACGGTACCAACCCCCTCATACCCAGGAATAGCGGGGAGGTTGATGCGATGCTTGTAAGCACCACGAATCGGGATGATGTCCGAAGGGTTAATAGGACGTGCGCTCATTTTCACCAAAATTTCATCTTGCTTCAGCGGTTCAATCAGCCGTTGTTCAACCTTCAATACTTTATGAGGCTCGCCAAATTGATCGTAACGTATAACTTGTGCATACATGGTTGTGTACTCCTAACTTTGTCAGCGATCAGTGACGAAGGAAAGTTCTTCCGTCGTTACGTATGGATCGGATTGTCTTTATCATAGTGATAAAAAATAAACGCCGTCATCAAAACGAGAATTTGGCATGCTGCTAAACAAAATCTTTCCAGGAATGCTTTTCAAAATTATACCAATTGTTTGGCGGGGAAACAAATTGACATAAAGTGAGATTGAAAAGAGAAAAAGAGCGCATCTGCGCTCTTTCGGATCATGCTTTTGCTCGTGGTGCACTTTCAAAGCCTACTTTTTTATGCGTGCCATCACAGAACGGTTTTTTCTCGGATTGACCGCATCGACAGAGCGAAAAAGATGAACCGATTTCATACTTGTCGCCTGCTCCATCCAGTAACTCAACTGCACCAGTAACACGAATTGATCCATTGTCGTTAATCTTGATGGTTACTTTTTCTTGATCCACATGTCATCCCTCCTTTTTTACTATCTTTACCTACTATGATTTCGGGCAGAAGGGTATGTGGTAAATAATTATTCTCTACATGGGAAGAGCCTGTCACAGCGATATTGAACTTGCTGGTGGAACAATGCAAATTCGTGTTAAAATCAAGACAAGGTACGGTTATTTTTAGGAGGGAAAGGGTTTTGTCTCATGACGATTTCAATGGATGACTTAGAGTCAGACCCTCCTACACTTTATAAAGAAGCATTTGTAAACGAGTGAGCTTGAAAAAAAGCGGGAGGCCGTCAGCTCCTCACCTGGTTACGGGTGGGAACTGGCGGCCTTTTTAGCGAGCAGCAGAAGGATCAAATCGGCGTAGACCGATCAGCAAGAAAACAAAGAGTAAGACAAGCGGAATCACTACAATAGATGTGTCACCATGTAAAAGCAGAGTGACTGTAGCACCAAGCATAATGACTGCGAGTGTATAGGCGGCGTAACGCGCATACTTTTTCATCAATAAACCCAGTCCGCCGAGCACTTCTCCCAACCCGATTACAACTTGGAACCAAGGGGGAAACCCGAATCCTTGGAAGGCGAGTGTGGCCTCTTGATGACCAATCAGCTTGTAAATACCAGAGAAAACGAACATCAAGCACAATCCTACAATGATTACCCATTTTGCAAACGTACGCAGACTTTTCACACTGAAATCCTCCAATCGTTTCGTTGTTGGATTCAGTATAAGCCGTCCATCATGACATCTTTTGTCATATAGCAATGACTGAACGTTTTGGATCGTAGGTAGGATTGTTGTTGAAGGTAATTCCTCCATTTCGGAAGCTGATTTGAGTATAATAGGATGGGGTAATAGCCGAAAAGTAGATAATTTCCGGGAACCAGGTGTGCAAAAGGCACCAAACCAATCGGGAAAAAAGCATGGAGGAATGCGATATCCAAACAAAACAATATAACGTACCCGTTGAAGCGACATTGGAAGTAATTGGTGGGAAGTGGAAGGTTGTTATTCTTTGTTTGTTAAAAGAAGGTACGAAAAGATTCGGTGAGCTGCATCGATATATGCCAAGCGCATCGAAAAAGATGCTGACCCAACAGCTACGTGAGCTCGAAGAAGATGGATTGGTCAACCGATCCGTCTATCATCAGGTTCCTTTAAAAGTGGAATATTCACTTACGGAGCAAGGAGAGAGCTTGCGGACGATCTTGAATCTGATGTGCGAGTGGGGCGAAGCGCGTATTCATAAATAAAATGATGCATAGGAAAAGCCTACCATTTCATCCGCAATGGAATATCGATGGTAAGCCCTTGTATAACAGATTATGCGCTACTCATCACTTGTATTTTTCGACGTACTCGGCGTAGTTTACTACTTCGATGACACTCGACCAACGAAGAACGGTTCCTACAAACCGTTTAATGTCTAAACCTTGCATGTCGTATGATTCGGCGGTATTTGTTGTTCCAGTTGCGTCCTTAATGAACGTCACCTTATATCCGCGATCATAGGCAGCAATGGCCGTAAACATACAACAAAATTCCGTCTCAAAACCGATTATAAAAAGATGTTCGACCCCTAAGTTTTCTAAAGTTTGTGTGAGCTCCGTTTGGAAGAAGGAACTAGGGGTTTGGTTCTCGATCAAGTAATCAGAATAGTCTTTAAATGGAGGGTGTATTTCAGAACCGATAGAGCTTCTATTCAGTGGACTTTCTTCTGCAGCATCGATATGTCTGATAAAAATGACAGGACGATTGCTCTCTTTAAAATCCTTAATTACTTGTTCCATCAAAAAAAGTTCCTCTTTGTAATCCCCACCATTCACAATTCCGCTTTGCACATCAATGACTAAGAGTGCGCTCATTGCTTCACCTTCCTTCTATCATGTAGATAGATCATTCGGTAGGAAAGCGTGTACTTCCTGCAAAGTAACTACCATAAGATAATGAAGGAAATTCAAGTACTTCATCCGTGTTTCCCAATTTAGCCACACAAGGCTCTTCTTCCACGAGTGAAATACCGGAAATGGGAACGGTTTCCGTCTTACATGTCGTCAATGAAGTGCGAATTAAGCTAGGGTATTATGGATTTTCATTGGAAACAAGCTGTTGACCAGCTCGCCTCCACGGCCTCGACTAGTACAGTTCGAGGCTTTTTGTATGCAGTTTAGCCTTCTGTTTTTGATATGATAGAAAGGTCTAGTTTGCACGAATACTTGATCAATAAAGATTTCTGGAGGTTGCCATGCGCTATCAAGTCATATTATTCGATGTAGATGATACACTTCTTGATTTCAAAAAAACAGAAGCAAATGCTTTGCAAAAGACGTTTTCCCAGTTTGGACTTGCTACGGGATCGTCTGATTATGGAGCGACCTACAAAGAGATCAGTAAAGGATTGTGGGAGGATTTAGAAAAGGGGCGGATCACTCTAGCAGAGCTGGGCGTAGAAAGATTTCGAAGACTTTTCAAAGCTGTTCAGCTAGACGTCGATGCAGAGGCGTTCGGCAGCGCCTATCTCGAATCCTTGGGCAAAGAAGTGCATTTGGTACCGGGAGCGGTTGAGTTGTGCAACAGTTTGGAGGGTTGCCGTTTGGCGATCATTACGAATGGGTTCGCCTCTGTGCAAACGGCAAGAATCGCCGCTTCACCGCTTTGCAACTCTTTTGAGCATCTGATTATTTCCGAAGAGGTCGGCTACAAAAAGCCCGATCGGGAAATTTTTGACTACGCGTTTTCCAAATTGCAATGGACGGAGAAGGCGAACGTATTGATGGTGGGAGATTCCCTGACATCTGACATACAAGGGGGAGCCCATTACGGGATTGATACGTGCTGGTTCAATCCTCAGGGCAAGGAAAATCAGACGAGCATTCAGCCGACGTACGAAATCAGAGAATGGAGCGAGCTTCAAGAAATTGTGCGGAAGGGTATCGTGAATTTGTAGGATCTTTCCTGTATGATGAGAAGGTATTGATCTACAGGTAAATCTAGAATCTAGTGATTGGAGCCCTATAGATATGTATCAGAATTTAGAAGAGTGCATCCTTGACTTGGAAAGGCACGGACATTTGGTCCGTATTCGGGAAGAAGTAGATCCCTATCTAGAAATGGCCGCGATTCACTTGAAGGTGTACGAAGCGGGCGGACCAGCATTGCTGTTTGAAAATGTAAAAGGCTCAAAATTTCGCGCGGTATCCAATCTATTTGGCACAATCGAGCGCAGCAAGTTTATTTTCAGAAGCACCTGGCAAGCCGCTGAAAATATCATCGCTATGCGCAATGATCCGATGAAAGCGCTAAAGCAGCCATTTAAAAATATCCAGAACGGCTTTGCTGCTCTGAAAGCATTGCCTGCAAAAAAGTCCACTAGCATGCCGGTAACTGCACAGGAAATCAGCATAACCGACTTGCCACTCATCCAAAGCTGGCCGATGGATGGCGGAGCTTTTGTTACGCTGCCCCAAATCTATTCGGAAGATCCGGACAAGCCTGGAATCATGAATTCCAATTTGGGTATGTACCGTGTGCAGTTGACTGGTAATGAGTATGAAGTAAACAAAGAAATTGGCTTGCACTATCAAATCCATCGTGGGATCGGTGTCCACCAAGCCAAAGCGACCAAAATGGGTATGCCGCTGAAAGTAAGTTGTTTCGTTGGCGGGCCGCCTGCACATACTTTATCGGCTGTTATGCCGTTGCCAGAAGGCTTGAGCGAAATTACTTTTGCGGGTTTGCTTTCTGGGCGCCGTTTTCACTACAGCTATATCGATGGTTACTGCATAAGCAATGATGCGGATTTTGTCATCACAGGAGATATTTATCCTGGCGATACGAAACCAGAAGGACCGTTCGGTGACCATCTGGGTTATTACAGTCTGATCCATCCATTCCCTGTGATGAAGGTAAGGAAAGTGTACGCCAAGCCGAATGCCATTTGGCCATTCACGGTTGTAGGCCGTCCGCCACAAGAAGATACATCGTTCGGTCAGTTGATTCACGAGTTAACGGGTGATGCGATCAAACAAGAAATCCCCGGTGTTAAAGAAGTTCACGCGGTAGATGCAGCCGGTGTACATCCGCTGCTGTTTGCCATCGGAAGCGAGCGCTATACGCCATATCAACAAGCCAAACAGCCGACGGAGATGCTCACCATTGCCAACCGCATTTTAGGGACGGGACAATTGAGCTTAGCCAAGTATTTATTCATTACCGCCGAAGAAAACCGACCGTTGACCACACATGATGAAGTTGATTTTATGACCTATATTTTGGAAAGAATTGATCTGCATCGCGATGTTCATTTTTATACGAACACGACCATTGACACGCTGGATTATTCGGGAACGGGCTTAAACAGCGGCAGTAAGGTTGTCCTCGCAGCTTACGGCGATCAAAAACGAGAGCTGTGCAAAGAGGTGCCGGATGAGCTGAAGGATTTGCGAGAGTTTGAGAATGCCCGCCTGATTATGCCAGGAGTGGTGTCGATCCAGGGGCCTGCTTTTACCGATTATGCAAACGCTCAGCAGCAATTACAGAATCTGTGTGACGCGATTCAAGCAAGAGGGCCGATCCCGTCTTGCCCGATGATTATCCTTTGTGACGACAGTACCTTTATGAGCGCGTCGCTACAAAACTTCCTGTGGGCAACCTTCACACGAAGCAATCCATCCCACGACATTTATGGCGTGAACAGCTACTACGAGAATAAGCATTGGGGTTGCGATAATTTGATTATTGATGCCCGAACCAAGCCCCATCAAGCACCGCCATTGGTACCAGATCCAACTGTCGAGAAAAATATCGAACGACTGTTTGTCAAAGGTGCGAGCTTGGGAGGAATCCTGTAAGCATCGCCTAAAAGTAGAGGTCCGTAACCTTTCGTTGCGGACCTTTTTCAGTGCGCCCAGCATGGGCGATAACTCTAGGGTGTAAGTCCCGAACGGGGGTTGGCTGTACCAACCGTTAGCTCAAGGCAAGGGTGTCTACCGTGAGGTGGAATCTGGAGGAAGCCAGCGGCAAAGTCCCGACCTGAGGTACACGAATCCAATTTGAGGCTGTTGTATTCGGGCGAGTCTGCTGAACAAGACGAAGCCCTATACAGCCAAGGAATACAGCAGTAAACTTGGGCAGGTACATGGGATGAAAGTTATCGCTCTTACCTGGGGAGGTCTGCATGAAGTGCCTTCAAATGTTGGTAACCGTCTCCGTAAGGAGTCGCTGAACATGCAGAAGTCAGCAGAAGCCATAGTACCCAAGTAAAGGACGCTTGAACGGGGAAGGGCTGAACATTAAGTCAACACATCCGCTAATCACTTTCGTGATCAAACTGTGAAGCAGAATTCCGTAAGGAACTACTCTTGGAGAATAAGGGTGAAGCCCTGAGGGTACAAGAGAGGGCTGAGTATTGACCGACAAGACTAGAAGGATGCGTGCGAAGGAAAGGGTATCGTCATGGAGTTGTTGGAGAAAGTCCTATCACGGGAAAATCTATTAGTGGCGCTCGAAAGAGTGGAAAGAAACAAAGGATCGGCGGGAATCGACAGTGTTTCAACCGAACAACTGCGCGATTATATCCGTGAACACTGGTTAACCATTAAAGAACAGATTATGAAAGGAACCTATAAACCTTCCCCTGTCCGCAGAGTCGAAATCCCGAAAACTGACGGAGGGGTAAGGTTATTAGGTATTCCTACCGTGATAGATCGCTTAATCCAACAAGCCATTCTCCAAGTTCTTACTCCCATATTCGATCCCCACTTTTCAGAATCCAGTTTCGGATTCCGACCGAATCGCAGTGCGCATGACGCTATGAGACAAGCACAATCTTATATTTCCGAAGGATATCGCTTTGTCGTAGATATGGACTTAGAGAAATTCTTCGACCGGGTAAATCACGATATTTTAATGAGTCGGGTTGCCCGAAAAGTAAAAGACAAAGCTTTGTTGAAACTTATTCGCGCATACTTACAAGCAGGCATCATGATCAATGGAGTCTGCCTCTCGGCAGTAGAAGGCACACCACAAGGTGGCCCGCTTAGTCCGTTATTGGCGAACATCCTGCTTGACGACTTGGATAAAGAGCTGGAAAAGAGAGGACATCGCTTTTGTAGATACGCAGACGATAGCAACATCTACGTGAAAACAAAGCGGGCGGGAGAACGGGTAAAAGAGAGTATCCAAAACTACTTGGAGAAGGTACTTAAGCTAAAAGTAAATGAGCAGAAAAGTGCAGTGGATCGACCTTGGAAACGTAAGTTCCTCGGTTTCAGTTTCACTAACGCAAAGCAAGCAAGGATTCGGCTTCATCCAAAATCACTTCTGAAGTTGAAAGAGAAAATCCGCTTCATCACAAATCCGGTATGGAGCATCTCTATGGATGAAAGGATTCGGAAGCTAAACCAGTATCTCATGGGATGGGTTGGATATTTCGCCCTTGCAGATGCAAAGAAAATTCTACAATCCATCGAAGAATGGATACGGCGCAGACTCCGACTTTGCTTGTGGTCTCAGTGGAAGCGAATAAAAACCCGATATCGAGAACTTCGTTCTCTGGGTTTATCACACGTCCAAGCAATAGAAATTGCAAACACCCGAAAGGGTGCGTGGCGTTCCACAAAGACTCCTCAAATACACAAAGCCCTCGGAGTTGCATACTGGCAACAACAAGGGCTGAAAAGTTTAGTACAACGATATTCTGTTCTTCGTCAAGCTTGATGAACCGCCGTATACCGGACGGTACGTACGGTGGTGTGAGAGGACGGGAGTTAGTCACTCCCTCCTACTCGATTGTAATGGTACGATTTGGATGGAGGTTTCACCAAAAAATGGTTAGAGGGGTACGGAATGTTTTTCATGAAGCGAAAGCAGTCTTCGAGGATTTATTTCCTCATGAGTTGGATTATTGCAGTAGCCTTGCTTGTCACATGGTCACCCGCAGTCACCTTGGCATCCGAAGAAATAGAAGAGTCGATACCGGTTGAACTAAAAATAAGTCCAGAAAAAGACAGGTATTCTCCCGGAACGAAGATACAGATGGAGGCAGTTACGAAAAAAGAGGGAAAATCATTCGAAGCGAAAATCGTGATTAAGGCAAAAATGGATAAAGAGCAGACCATAACCATTGAGCCCGAGACGAAAATAAAAGGAAAGAATTATGTGTCAAAGGCAACATTTACACCGGAGGACATCATCGGCGACAAAACGGGAAGTTTGAGTATCGAGTTTGAGATCATGATGAGCGATACGGATAAAGTATGGGTTGGAAGAGCAAATAAGGGGATCCGTGTAGACAACATGCCAGGAACGGTGCCTGTTGTAGATTCAGAATTTTTTATTTATCCTGAACAAACACTTAAAGTTGGTGAAAAAATAAAGTTCACTGTACATACTCCGTATAAGGGAATGATTCGCGAAGAAGCGAAGTTTTTATTTTTCTCGTTTAATTCAGTAGATTCGACTCAAAAGGTAGAAAAAGTAAGAACCACACTTGATCGCAAGAAGGGGATGTACGTGTACGTAACAACAGGTTACTTTACCCCACGTAAAGAGGGAACCTATACCCCTTTCTTTTTCTTGGAAATGTATGATAAAGAAAAAGATGAGGAGATAAGTGGAAGTGGAGTGGTAAAGTTTGACGTGATCGCGAATCCCAAAATCGAAGCTTCTCTTAGCCCAGAAACCGCAACAATCAAATTTGGTGATGAAATTTACTTGCTGCTAACCTATCAAGCAACCGGAATGGATTCAGCAAAATTTAGCAGAGAGTATAATTATGCTGTGGCCGAAATCACTGAAGAATATGACGAAGAAAATAAAACGTACAAAGTACTGCTAAAGTTCAAGCCGGAGCAAAAAAAGACACATAAGTTTGAGGCAACTGTGAAAAACATCGAAACGGATACAAAGGCAACTGCAAAAACGACAATCTATGTCAAATAGGTTATAAAGAGAGGATGGCTCCCAGTTTTAACCGGGGTCATCTTTTTCATTGCAGTCGAATCGAACTGATAATTGCAAAAATTGCACGATTGATGGGGAAAGGAATCGTTCTTTACCACCGAGAAAGCGTTTTCTATAATGAATCTCAAGCAAGGACACAGCTTTTTATGGAAAGGAGAAAGGAATGGTCTTTTTAACCACACGTTCCCATGCATTACTGAAGGTGATACTCGACAGCTACTATCCGCTGAAAATTAAGGACGTCGCGCGCGATTTCCAGGTAAGCGAACGCACCGTCAAGTACGATCTGGATAACGTTAGGCAATGGTTAAAGGAACGAAATGTCATCCTCCATTCTCAACCGAATAAAGGGCTGTGGATCACGGAAGAACAAGAGCATCGAAATGTTTTGAAGGAAAATTTGCAAAGGGATGACAGCAAAACACTCATTCTGCCGCAAAAGGATCGGGTCAAGCATTTTTTGTTCATTCTTCTGCTGTCGGAAGGGTATCAGCGAATGAACGATTTGGCGGACCATATGGGTGTTAGTCGCAATACCGTCGTTGCCGATGTGAAGGACGCGGAAAAGCTGCTCGATGGCTGGCGTCTCGAGCTCGTCACGAAACAAAGGTATGGTGTGCGCGTAGACGGGAGTGAGCGGCACAAGCGGTATGCCCTCGAAAACTTGATTCACGATCTGTTGGACGGAATCGACATGTATCGGATGGTACAGGGGATGTTTTTAGAAAATGGACAAGAAGCGAGAACGGGTCCGTTATTGGAGAAGTGGCTGATCAGCCGTGCAGAATTAGGGGAGATTATTTACAGTATCAAAGCATGGATGAATGCTACTGCGGAGACGCTGGCAGACCGAGCACTGATTAGTTTACTGATTCGCTTATGCATTGTCGTCCATCGTGTACAGCGGGGCCAATTGGTCACGGCAGATGATGCCGAGCTGGGGGAAGCGAGGCATTGGAGTGGGTACGAGCTGTTCTCACACGAGGTTCGAGCATTATGTCAGCGATTGCACGTCGATATTCCCGAACACGAGATTGCGTATGCGTGCCTTCCGCTGTTAGGGACCGAACAGGTGCCAAGAGAGGCGCGGGCAGGGAGGATTGTTTTGGACGTTTTCCAGGCAACCAAAGAACTGACGGAAGCGGTTAGTAACCGGATGCTGGCACCGTTGCACGAGGATCAGGAGCTGATGAGACTGCTTTTTGCTCACCTGGATGACAGTTTGAACCGTTATCGCCAGGGAGTTCTTTTTGCGAATCCACTGACAGAGGAAATTCGCCGTTCATACGCACGCATGTTTGATGCAGTCAAACGCTCCTGCGAAGAAGTGTTTTGGCAGCGCGGGGTCTATTGGCTCGATGCAGACATTGCTTACTTTGTCCTGCATTTCCAAGCGGGATATGATCGCTGGCTGGAGCAGAAAAAGGCAGATGCGCTCGTCGTTTGCGGAACAGGCAGAGGGACTTCTCGGTTTTTGAAAACGTACCTCGAAAGCGAATTGCGTTCACTTCGGGTCGTAGGCCTGTGTTCCAGCACAGAGGTAGAGAAGTATTTGGCGAGTCGTCGCGTGGATGTCATCATCAGTGTTCTGCCGATCAAAGCCGAGGTGCCTGTTGTGATTGTCAGTCCCCTTCCAACGCGCCAAGATATCAACCAGATTCAGAATTGTCTGGAAGCCTTGCAAGTGGAGGGAGGAAATCGACAACAGACTGTGAATGCTCGCAAGGAAGCTTGGTTTCCCACGATGACTGCTGATCTCAATCCGTCAGATTTGCCAGTGGTGGAGAGGTTGTCTCAGGATGTCATCTGCAAAGGGTATGAGATCAGTCAAAAAATCGTGACTGCTTTTCGTGAGTACGTAACGGAACAGACGGCAAGCGGACTGACGCTGCATCTACTGCTGATGGTGAATCGATTAGCTTTTGGCTCACCCTATCAGGAGGAGTGGGAATCGTTGGCTGAGGCAGAATCAAAAGAATGGAAGGCATGGCGTGAAAAGCTGAACCAATTGATGGCTGAGGCAAACCTCCAAGTTCCGTCTAGTGAAGTGACAGCCATCATGCGCTATTTTTCAGGAAAGGGGACGGTAGAGAGTGAAAGTGGATCTACTCATACGTAACGGACGGGTCATTGATCCTTCCCAGAACCTGAACGGGCACTACGATCTTGCCATTCGGGAAGGGCGAATCGTTGGGTTGTATGAGAAAGGGAAGACAACCGACGATCAAGGGGTGTATCTGGAAAGCAAGGAGACGATCGAGGCCGAGGGATATGTAGTAACGCCCGGTTTGATCGATCTACACGCTCACGTTTTTCCGACAAAGACGAGTTTGGGCGTAGCCGCGGATCGGGTCGGGGTCGAGCAAGGAGTGACAACCGTAGTAGATGCTGGCAGTGTCGGGCTATGGTCGTTTGATGCTTTTCTTGAAGAAGCAGTGCACCCTTCCGTTACTCGTGTTCTGGCATTTCTGAACATTTCAGGGGATGGCTTGTGTACAGGTGGTGGGGAGCTCGCAGACATGTCGCGGTTAACCCCGAGAGAAGCGGTAGCCCTTATCAGAAAACAGCCGATAATACGAGGAATAAAAGCCCGCATGAGCAGTTCTGTCGTCAAGCAAAACGGGCTTCAACCCTTGCTCGTAGCCAAGGAAGCGGCGAGGGAAGCGGGCGTACCCTTGATGGTGCACATTGGAAACGCTCCGCCAAAACTCACGGAAATATTGCCTCTGCTAGACCGAGGAGATGTGGTGACACATGCGTTTCATGGGAAAAAAGGAGGGATGTTCGACGAACGAGGCGAGTTGATTCCAGAGGCACAAGACGCATTGGAGCGGGGAGTCTTACTCGACATCGGGCACGGCGAAGCGAGCTTTAGCTTCCAAACATTGCGTCATGCGCAGGCCCAGGGTATTACGCCACATGTCATTAGCACGGATGTTCACCAGCGCAATATCGATGGTCCTGTGCACAGCTTGACGCACACACTCACGAAGTTTCTCGCAATGGGCTACGCGCTCGATGAGGTGATAGAGGAGAGTACGTATGCGCCCGCACGAATTCTCGGACTGGAAAACGAGATCGGGACGTTGAAAGTAGGGGCATGCGCGGACGTATCCATTTTGCAGCTCAAAAAAGAGCGGACAATTTTGACGGACAGTGAACAAGAAACGATGGAGACAATGCAAAGAGTGGTGGCTTATCAAGCAATTACTACAGGAAAGGTACTGACATGCAAATGATTGATGACATTCTCAAGGAACTGGCTGAGACAAAACCGGAAAATATATCTGAAATTTCTGAATGTAAACGAATTCTCCAGAAAATTGAGGAGGAGTTTCGCTTCATGGAGATTCATATACCGCGAGATCGCTGGTTGGCCATCGGTGCTCATGTACTGGCATTTGTGCGTCGGATGGCAAACGGTGAAAGGCTACCCGTAATTGAAGCGGAGTTATTCGCTGAAATTCATCCTGATATGGTTATGCTCTCGCACAAAGTCCTCGCGGAAGAAAAGGGTCCGTGGCAGGTAGATGATACAGAAGCGTTTCTATTAGCAGTTCATTTTGAAGCGATCCGTGCTATGCAGATGGGGCCAACTTAAAACATTGCTGTGAATATAGGGAGGTTTTGCATATGTCTAAGGTAAAAATCGTGATTGGTGATCGTCTCGGAAAAGGACAGAACATCGCAAAAGGAATCGAAGCTGCTGGTGGAACCGCGATCGTCATTCCAGGTGTTGGTGCGGATATGAAGGTAGGAGATGTCATGGTCAGTGAGAGTGCAGATCTCGGGCTGTCCTTTTGCGGAAGTGGTGGGGCTGGGGCACTGACTGCCAAGACAAAGTATGGTTTTCCGGTCGAGTACGGCTTGCGCTCAGTAGACGCTGGTATTACTGCCTTGCGTAGCGGCAACAAAGTGATTGGCTTTGGCTTCATGGATACAGAAGAGCTGGGCAGACGCATGGTAGAAGAATACATCAAGCTGGGAGGGAAGTAATCCATGTACACGGAGACGACGCAGACCTTGCGATTATCCGGTAGTGGCGATACGAAAGAAGGAGCCTTCAACAAGATTTTTTCCCAAATCAAGCATGTAGTGGCCAGACAAACGAATGATTTGGTCGTGCGAATCGAACCTGTAGGGGTTTCCATTGTGTCTGCGACAGAAACAGTGAGGTATGATCGATTTTTGGGTTTGTTTTTCCCCCGCAAACGGACGCGGTATGACATCACCGTAGACATTCAAGTGAGGCTGGGTCTGGTCCAGGTAGAAAAAATAACGTTTCAGCAACAGACCGAGCCAACTGCAGGTATGGGGCAGTTGGTTCGTCAGCGATAGAAGCAGACAGGGGGTAGGTTCATGGTTACTTTGATGATTGTATTGAAGTCGATCGTCATCGGGGCATTGGTCGGCTTCGGTGTTGGTGCGGGGGCAGCGAGGATGTTCCATGCACCCAATGTTCAGGGGATGGGAGCATTCCGGACTTTTGGAGAGCTGAACGCATGTGCGGGCGATCCCATTTCCCACTTTTCATTTGGTCTTGGCTTTTTGTTTAACGCATGGGCGTCTGTTGTTGGTGCTGGTGCATTGACGCAAGATGTCGATCATCGCGTCATCCCGAACTGGGCGGCGGCATTGTTGCTCTGGCGCAACAAGAATGTCGCAGAAACGTTGCACAATCCGAAACAAATGGCGATTGCCGGAGCAGCAGTCGGTGTCGTTGTGGTCACCGTGTTGAACTCCACTGCAACGGCAATTCCCGAATCGATGCAGCTCGTAGCGACGAAGGTACTGGTCCCGGCTGCGAACTGGTTGATCAACCCGATTATGCCGATTGTGTTCTGGATGGCGGCGATGGATGCAGGCAAACGGACGGGGATTTGGGGAACGGTCTTAGGTGGTTTGTCGCACTTGGTCATGGGGAATGCAGTGCCTGGAATCGTCTTGGGTATTTTGATCGGTAAAGGTTTGGATGACAGTGGTTGGAACAAAATTACCAAATTCATGTTTATTGCAGTCATTCTCTTGTTTGTATTCAGTGGCTTCTTCCGCGGTTTTGATGTCGCGCTCTTGAAGAGTATGTACGTGGAAATTCCACAGTGGTTGATAGGGCTACACGAAACATTCGGATCGGTGGTGAAAAAGTAATGGGTGAATTGCAGGCAAAAGGGTTTTGGTATTCAGAATGGGCATTTCCCCTCTTTGTGGCGTGCTTGGCTTCAGGAATCTTTGCGGGTACTCATCTTTACTATGTGTATCATGTCGGGGCCTTTAACGATATCGCCATCGTTGCGATGCTCGAGGCGGGGATCAAGGGTGGCGGATATGGTGCGGCTGCCGCGTTTGGTGCGAGCTTTTTGTTTGCTCGTATTTTGGAGGGACCGTTGGTTGGGATTCTCGATATTGGAGGCTCGTTGCAAACAGGTATTGGGATTGGCGTTCCAGCGTTGATGCTGGGAGCGGGCTTTACAGCTCCGTTGACTTCTTTTCCTTTGGCGCTCGCGACAGGTGCGCTCTTGGGCTTTATCATTGGTACCGTGATTATTTTGATTCGGAAGTATACGATCAACGCATCGAACTCCACCTTTGGTGCTGATGTCATGATGGGAGCCGGAAACGCAGCAGGTCGTTACTTAGGTCCATTGATCATCATTTCTGCGATTATGGCTTCGATTCCAGTTGGACTCGGTGCAACAGTTGGAGCAGCGATTTTCTACTATTACAACAAACCAATTGCGGGTGGTGCGATTATCGGGGCCATGATCCTCGGCGCCATTTTCCCGATCCCGACACAATGAGGGAAGAGGGAAGAGCGAAGCGTTTTTACAGGAGGGATGGGCAAACCATGGGATTCTATCAGCAGCTAGGGTTGAAGCAAGTCATTAACGCAAGCGGTAAGATGACGGCGTTGGGTGCGAGTGCCGTCCATCCTTCTATCGCACAGGCCATGGGAGAGGCCGCCATGGATTATGTGGAAATCAGCGAGCTGATGATTGTGGCAGGTCGTCATATCGCTGAGGCGACCGGGGCAGAAGACGGTTGTCCTACCTCTGGAGCAGCTGCGGGCATTGCCATTAGTGTAGCGGCAGTCATAGCTGGTTGCCATCTGAGCTTGATCGAGCGGCTTCCTTTTTCCGAAGGGATGAATAACAAGATCATCATCCAAAAAGGACACGCGGTGCATTTCGGTGCTTCTGTTCAACAGATGATTGCACTGGGCGGAGGGAAAGTCGTAGAGGTCGGGCATGCCAATCACGTAGAAGCAGACCATTTGCGAGAAGCCATTGATGATCAGACCGCAGCACTGCTCTATGTCAAATCTCACCATGCGATTCAAAAAGGGATGCAGTCGTTAGACACGATGATTCAACTCGGTCGGGAGTTTGGACTTCCTGTCATTGTAGACGCAGCGGCGGAGGAGGATTTGCGGCGCTACGTGGCGATGGGGGCCGATCTCGTCATCTACAGTGGCGGAAAAGCCATCGGCGGACCCACGTCTGGGTTTATCGCAGGTCGTGCCGATCTGGTTGCCGCATGTCGCGCGCAATACAAAGGCGTTGGTCGTGCGATGAAGGTAGGAAAGGAAGCCATTGCAGGTTTACTTGCAGCGCTTGGACAGTACGATCCCGAAAAGCAAAATGTTACCGAGCAGCGCAGGCGAGTGGAGTGGCTGGCAGGAGAACTGAACAGCTTGCCCGGTGTGAAAGCAGGGATCGCACAGGATGAGGCAGGCAGGGAGATCTATCGTGTGCAAGTTCAGCTTGACGAACGAGTGACGGGAATGACGGCTCGCGAGCTTACACGACAACTGGAGCAAGGAAATCCAGCTATTTTTACCCGTAACCATTATGTCAATACGGGTGTGATCGCCTTTGATCCACGACCGTTTCATGAAGGGCAAGAACACATCATTGCAGAACGAATGAAGGAACTGCTGCAAAAACAGGGAGAAGGAGAATAACAAAAGTGGGCACACAAAAAATTCGTTTAAACGTTTTGGCACGGGATGTAGAAAACGCAAAACAAATATGTGCCGTGGCTGATGGCTGCGCTCTGATCGGGATACTGGTCAAAGGATTTGCGTCCGTAGAAGCAGCAATAACCGCTGTTGAACAATACCAGCAAGCAGGTGTACCCGTATCTATAGGACTGGGTGCAGGTGATCCTACGCAATGGAAAAAGGTCGCTGAAGTCGCGGTGCAGACTCAACCGGATCATGTCAATCAGGTATTTCCGGCAGCAGGCTATACGCTCGGGGGGCTACAGGCAGTCGGCAACTCACATACCATCGTGAATGCATTGATTGCCCCCGGTGGGCAACTAGGAAAGGTTCAAGTCACAACGGGACCAATGAGCAACAAAGTGGCAGAATTGCTCTCTTGCGATGCAGCCGCCGCGATGCTGGCGGAGATTGGCGTACACTCGGTCAAATTTTATCCAGTCGACGGATTGGAAAGGCTGAATGAAATCAAGGCGATGGCAGAAGCAGCCGTACGTTACGGGATTCCCGTTTTTGAGCCGACTGGCGGGATCGATGCTGCTTCGATTCGGCCGATTGTGGAGGTATGCCTCGCAGCTGGTGCCAAGCAGGTCATTCCACACATTTATACATCGATCGTTGACAAGGAAACGGGATTGACTCGTTTGGATCAGGTAGAAGAACTGCTAACGGCTATAGAAGGCCTGTAGGTATTTTACGAGAAAGGGATAGGAGTGAATCAGATGAGAGAGAGACAGGTCATCGTCCAGTTGGCACAGGGATTACACGCGCGTCCGGCTAGTTTGTTTGTGAAAGTAGCAGCATCTTTTTTCAGTGAAATCGGATTGAACAAGGAGGAGAAGAAGGTGAATGCCAAGAGTATCATCGGCGTCATGTCCCTCGCTGTTTCGAAAGGACAATCGGTCGTCTTGACTGCGGATGGTGCCGATGCAGAACAGGCGTTGGATGCTTTGGAGCGCGTTTTGGTAAGTGTGGAGTAAAGGGGAACGACAATAGGTAATGCAATCAGCGTCAGTGTAAGACTTTATTAGGTCTTACACTGACGCTTTTTCTTTAATTGGATCAGACTAAAACATTGTTATCATCAGGGATTTCGTCTCACTCTAACCTCAACCACCGTAGAAAATGGTTACTTCTAGGTTCCTACTGTACTAAAAAGTGCGTTCTTTTCTTTGGTGAGGCTATACCACATAATGAGTCTCAAGATGATCATCACCTTTGAAGAAGACGATTGTATCGTTCAAAGGATGTCGTCGATACGAAATATACTCACTTCTTTAGGAGGAATTCATATATGAAGAACATTTTGCAAAAGAAACAACTCGGTTTTGGTACGGCTCCGCTGGGCAATATGTTCCGCAACATCCCGGAAGAAGAAGCACTGGCTACCGTCGATGCTGCTTGGGAGAATGGCGTCCGTTACTTAGATTCTGCCCCATTCTATGGAGCAGGCTTGGCTGAGCTTCGCCTGGGGGAAGCCCTCGCGAAACGTCCGCGTGACGAGTATGTGTTAAGTACGAAAGTTGGGCGTATCATCCTGGATGAACTGGAAGATCCAACCTTGCGTGACTTGGGTGAAAAAGGCGGACTGTTTGAATATGGTCGCAAAAATAAAATCCACGTGGACTACAGTGAAGACGGTACGCTTCGCTCGATCGAGGACAGCCTGAAACGGTTGCAGACCGATCGCCTGGACATCGTCTACGTGCATGATATCGCACAGGACTTCTATGGCGACGAGTGGCTCTCTCACTTTGAAAGTGCGCGAAAAGGTGCCTTTCGTGCCCTGACTCGTTTGCGTGAGGAAGGTGTGATTACATCGTGGGGCCTCGGGGTAAACCGTGTAGAGCCAATCGAGATCGCGATGGCATTGGATGAAGTACAGCCGGATGCCTTCTTGATGGCTGGTCGCTACTCCCTGTTGGATCATGACCGAGCTTTGCAACGCGTGATGCCAAACGCCGCAAAAATGAATGCCAAGATTATTGCTGGAGGGCCGTACAGCTCAGGTGTATTGGCCGGAGGTACCCACTTCGAGTATCAGAAAGCATCGCCTGAAATCATGGCAAAAGTCGATCGCATCAAAGCGATTGCCAATCGTCACAACATTAGCGTCAAGGCTGCTGCGCTGCAATTTGTGCTTGCGAATCCAGCGGTTGCTGCCGTCATCCCTGGTGCGAGTCGCCCGGATCGAATCACGGAGGACGTAGCTGCGATGAACGAAGTGATTCCTGCAGCCTTCTGGCAAGAAATGCGTGAACAGAAACTGGTGGCGCAAGACGCTCCACTTCCAATCTAACGATAAAAGGGGTAATCAACATGGCAAACACAATGGCAACGATTGAAATCTCTGCTTCTCCTGATCAAGTATGGAAATTGATCGGTGGATTTAACTCACTACCGGACTGGCTTCCTTATATCCCAAGCAGTGAAATGAGCGAAGGGGGACGGGTGCGTCGGTTGGAAAACCCGGATGGTGATGTGATTATTGAGCGCCTGGTAGGCTTTAATGAAAAAGAGCGCCATTACACCTACTCCATTATGCAAGCACCCTTTCCAGTTACCAATTATGAATCGACGATCCACGTTCGTGAGAATGGTGACAAAGGAACGCTGGTGGAATGGTCTGGCGAATTTACACCGGTAGGAGTTAGCGACGATGAGGCTATCAAGCTGTTCCACGGAATCTATTCAGATGGTCTGGAAGCATTGAAAAAAGCATTTCAAGCTTAATCAGTTGACCAAAAACAGATAAGGCAGCCGCGGTGTAGAACATAGTAACCTGTTCTATGCTGCGGTTGCCTTTTATGTGTATTGAGGCCTTGGATCAACGTAGGTTGATGAATCTAGCGCTTTTCATTTTAATAGAGATACAGGATCTTGTTCGATTGGGTTGAATCCTTTCATGATAAGCCATATAGCCAAAACCAATTGTTGAAAGGCTATTGGAATGTTCAACATCATATAGGTTGCATCCAGACCGATGAAGCGAATCATAAATAATAAGCTAGCCAATATGGACAATGTAGATCCGATAAGACCCCAAACTGACAACCAACGTGGAACTAATTGTGTTTGATAAAATACGCAGGTGAACAAGAGCGTGGCCAACGCGAATGCCAGTGTCGTTGCCACATGGTTCACCAAATCACGTCCTTCCCGCAACAATCCACCCAGAGTCTGAAAATACGATACATGCAAAGTTCCGATTTTTGCAAACTCGTGGCTTACTGTCAATAGCAACAGAAGAATGATTACACCAAGGATAATAAACACACCCGCAATGATGCCAAAAGCAACAGATCCTAGAGCTAACCCTTTATGGTGCTTACTTAACAACGGATACATCAAAAGAGGAATACCAACATAGGTAACAATCATTAACAATTGGAAAAGCGCTCCTAGTAGTACCTGGTTCTCATTTGGAGAAGCCATGACAAGGTAGTCTGCTCCATCTATTACAGGTACAACACTATATATACCCGTAATCAATCCGGCTATTAATAACACCCCAGTCACTATTGCAGACCTTCTACCTGCATTTGTTCTCTTCCTCAACATAATTAGCCTCCTTCTCATACACTACCTCTGGCGGATGAAGGGATGCTGCCTTCCTCGGCATTTTTTATCGCGTATCAAGTGTAGAGGGTAAAGAGGAATATAGTTCAATGAGGCAGTCTATAACATTATTATTCAGTTGAGATCCATGATTTGCTCCATATCTTTAAAAATGCTTCCAAGTAAAATCAATACTCAAGTACCCAATCGGTTTCTCCTTGAAGGTCAGTGCTGCTTTCGTCGCCAATTCCGGTTTGCGAAAACAGACAAGGTCTTTGTGATATCCAAAAGCGCGACACACTTCCGGTCGAACGCTATGAATGCCACACTGATCTTTTTGCATGTCGTAGAAGATACAAGTCCCAAACATTCTCGGTTGATTTTTTAGATCGTCACGGAGTTTATTTGGAAGCGCTTTCAATTTCTTGTGTATCATTTTCAATTCCTTTTCTGTTAGGGGAACAGGCCCACAGCACAATCCTTTACAGCCTTGACAAGGCAAAGTATTCATATCATCTACAACCTTTCGTCATGTGATGTTTGCTAGAAAAAACAAAAAAGATGATCCTCATTAATTCAGGAGATCATCTTAGGAACTACCGCATTCAATTGTGTGGATGATTCAAAAATTCGGTAAGAAAAAAACTGTACTTCTATTATAGCACATGTAGGAAGATTTTGACGAATGCTTTTCGAAACAGTCGAGTTGGTTTCGAACTGTACGATGCTCCGGACGGGTCCATCACCGCTCATCCAAGTTCGGGGAAGTCATTGACGGAACAAGCCCCATTTTTCTTGTTTATTTCGTCAAAACATACAACCACTCACCATTGCACTCTTCATCGTCCCCAGTCAAGCCTTCTAAGACGCGTTCAAACGAGAAACCGAGCCTCTCGATGATGCGAACCGATGCTTTATTGTCTGGGTGTGCTTTTGCGTACAATCGATCCAATCCGATTACATCAAATGCGTACGTAGTAAGAGCGGAGGCAGCTTCAAAAGCGTAGCCGTTCCCCCAATAATCCCGTCCGATTAAATAATAGAGTTCTTTTTACGGAGCCAGAAAATCGAGAACGCCAACACCACACCATCCAATGAACCTGCCAGTAGCCTTTTCGTGTATGGCCACAGAATATTTAAAAGGCTGGTCAAAAGGGTAGGATGTCCCTTTCGATTTTGAAATGATCGCTGGATAGAAAGAGGGGAAGCGCTCACGGGAAGCGCTTCGGACCTCATGTGTGTTTGATCAGAATGAGTTCTTCCACTTCTTCGCTTCGTGCTTCCGAAAATGCCCGATCGACACCGAAAGGCTGAAAACCGTTTTTTTCTAACACACGAATGGATCCGATGTTGTCATGGGCGACACGCGCATATACAGGAGGTAGTCCGAGGTCCTCTAAAAAGAGAGTAAGTGCATTTGTCGCGATTCCTTTGCCCCAAAAGCTTTTGTCTATCCAGTATCCAATCGTAGGTAAGCCAAACAGCTCAAAGCACGAAATATTACCAACAATCTGCTCATTCACGACAATGGTTCTTTTCACAATCGAATCATTGTTCAAAATCCTCGTCCAATGAGCAATGAATCCGTCTCTATCTTCAGGGTCCTTGACAGTAAAAGCAGCCATCTCATGTGCGGATTTGTCCAATTGCTGGGTGAAAAATATAGGGAGATCTGCCTCTGTTACTTCTCGCAAAGTAAGTGACTGATCACATAATGGCTCCAAGGAAAAGCACCTCCGAAAAATATTATCTATTCTCGCTTCACCAACACTTTGATAATCAACGACAGTACCGTGAGAACCAAAATGACATTAGCGATGAGCATAATGCTAGGTAAATCAAGCCTAAACAAGATGTACACACTCCTACTCATTACAACCTTTGAAAGTGAAAAAGACTAGTTCTCCTCAGTGACAATCATGATCGCAAAGCCATCATAGCCCTTGCTGCCAACTGTCTGTACAACGGTTCCACTGACACGCTTTTCTTCAGCTACCAAATCGGTGAATTGACGTACGCCGACAATATTGGGATCCGTGCTTGTTTCGTCCAAGACTTGACCACTTCGTACAACGTTATCCGTGATAATCACAGTACCTTTGCGAGAGAGCTTTAATGCCCATTGAAAATAGTCGGGGTTTCCTTTTTTATCTGCATCGATAAAAATAAGATCAAAAGGTCCCTGATTTTCTTTGTGTAGTTCGATGAGAGAATCAAGGGCAAGTCCGACCTTCACTTCTACGATCTGATCCACTCCTGCGCGGGTAATGTTCGCTTGTGCAACTTCTGCATGCTTTGGATCATATTCAAGAGTAATGAGACGACCGTCCGCAGGCAGTGCGCGGGCTAGCCAGATGGTACTGTATCCACCGAGAGTGCCAATTTCCAAAATCGAACGAGCGCCTTGAATCCGTGCTAACAGATGAAGGAATTTACCTTGATTGGGTGCTACATCAATAGCTGGAAGACCTGCAGCTGCGTTCTCTTGAAGAACTGTGTCTAGAACGGAATCGGCTTCCAGTAGTTTATCCGTAAAATAGTGATCGACCGCTGTCCATTGCTCTTTATTCATGATCTCAACTCCTCAAGAATTTACAGGGATATCATAACACGATTAGCAACTTCTGGTTGGTTTTTTTGTAACAATGAACACATTTCAGCGGAGGGATTCTATGGTCGATCAAGCTTTATAGGTAAGATTTTCACCTGTTACCATTATTTTCGCATAGCGTGAACGCTGAATTTTCATGATAATAGAAAAGTAATCCAAGCTAGCTAGTATAATCCAACCTTGGGGATTCTTTTTACGCGTCCGACTAATTGAGGCAGTCTAAGTCGGCGCCATTTTTTTGTTCCATCTATAGGTAAATGTACCTATTATTTCTCGTTGTCAACCGAAAACAAGTCCTATATGATTATATCATTCACGTATGACATACGCGTACTACCCCGTACGCCCCAACCACTTTTTGATGGTTGGGATTTTTTTTGCCCCGTTTCATATCCAGTTATCTCCTATCGCGTTTCGATGCGATTTTTAATATCCTTGTACATAGGACTTGAAATGTTCTTGGGGTCCGCGGTGACTCAAATTATGCAGAGGAGTCACCGCTTTTTTTTACATACTTCCTCCGTTCAAGGTCAAGCTAGTAACAGGTGATCTTGGTCAGGAGGTGTTTTGTGTGCGCGCAACTTTCGTGGTGCTGACACTGGCTTTTGCTTTAACCGTAACGGGATGTACAAAGCAATCTGGTACGGAAACGAAGAAATCTGGTACAGAAACGAAGCAAAAAGCGGAAGTGGAGCCGTTGTGCATGCCTGTTCCCGTCAGACATTATCAATGGGAAGAGCGAGCGAGATCGATTACGGCTAGCGTGAAAGGCATAGACAAAATCGTGGTTGTCCAAATCGATAAAGAGCTCGATGTGGCTATTCAAGTAACGAATTTTAATCGGTTCAAGATGGAATCGATTCAAAAAGAAGTCGGAAAGAAATTAAAAGAGGCTTTCCCAGATGCCAATATTCATGTGACAGCTGACAAGCGATTGTTAAAAGATTTGCAAAGGCTGAGTGACGAACGGTGGCCAACCGATGTAAAAGAGGCATGCCAGAAGAAGAAATCCTTAAAAGAAATGGAAAAGAAAATGAAGGGCTAGCCGATTTCCCAAACCTCACACACTGCATGGGTAGAGTGAGGTTTTTGTCGTTTGATTTGACAGAATGATGAATAGAAAATGAAGGTTCTGTGATCAATGAACAAAGAAGGACTCCCTGACTGGGAGTCTATATCAGCTAGTAGTGATCACGATCGTAATGAGGAGCGCGCTCTCGATCTCGATGGAGATCGATGCCGCGTAATTCACCCTTGGCTTTTTCCACGAGGACTTGATAATCTCTTACCACTTCCGTCAAGGTCGTAATGGATTCCTTATAGTCGGGATCATTACAGATTCCATCTATCGCTCGATGGAGGTGATACATCTTATCTTCGGTTTTTCGGATAAATTCTACCCAATCCATTCCGTTCATAAAATACCTCCTTTCCGTCATAGGCTTTACTCCCATGCGTGAAAGTATGCAAGGTGAAAATGCGAATAAAATGATGCGTATGCAATCTAATAATGAACTTTGGTCTTGTAACGATAATCTGTTCATGATAACATACCTCACATCACTAGCATCAAAGGACGAGACTTGAGGTGTATCAAATGAATGGGTTAGCCATACTGAATCGATTTCTTGAGAAAATCATGCCAATACTAACGCCGAGTAGTGTTGCTATTGGCGTAATAGCCGGGACACATTTGCAACCGTTTGCTTTTTTGTCTCCTTGGGTGTTTGCCTTCATGACATTTACCGGCAGTCTGGGTTCAGGATTTAAAGAATTTGCAAAGGTACTGACCAGACCACTCCCTTTAATTGTCAACTTGTTGATTCTTCATGCACTTATGCCGCTTGTTGCCTGGTCAATGGCTCGGTTGTTTTATCCAGATGATATCCATGTCATCACGGGCTTTTTGCTGGCGGCCTTAATTCCCACAGGGATCACGAGCTTTTTGTGGTCATCGATTTATTTCGGGAACATCGCCCTGACGCTATCCATTATATTGTTGGATACGATGCTCTCTCCATTGATTGTTCCGTTGGGAATGTCCTTGTTTTTAGGGGCAACCGTCGAGATGGATTTGGCAGAACTGATGAAGGGTTTATTTTATATGATCGTGTTGCCGTCGCTAGTTGGTATGCTGCTCAATCATTTGTCAAAAGGGAACGTCAAAAAAACGTTGGCACCAAAACTAGCGCCATTTTCGAAGATGGGAATGGGTGTAGTCGTCGCGATCAACAGCTCGATGGTTTCGTCTTACTTTCATAGGATGGACGCTAAACTGGTGGGAATGGCAGTCCTTGTACTGGTAGTAGCCATTTTGGGTTATTTGATGGGGTGGGGGATTGCAAAGCTGTTCGGGTGGGAACGTGATGTGATTGTCACGTTAACCTTTAACAGTGGAATGCGAAACATTAGTGCAGGGGCAGTGATGGCGATCACGTACTTTCCGGCGCCTGTTGCTCTTCCGGTTGTTCTCGGTATGCTTTTTCAGCAAATACTCGCTTCTACCTTCGGAAAGTTTTTGGAGCTGGTCGAGAAAAGACCGCAACCTCAACCACAGGAACTATCAAGCTAAAAGGAAGAGCCGTTTTCCAAAAACAATGGGAAAACGGCTTTTTTCTTGGGTATAACCTGAGCTACCTACTTACATGGCGATAGGAGTGGCTAAAAAAAGAGTTGCGAACTTATGTTCGCACTCACTATAATGTAAGTACAATTTCCCACACAAGATGAGGATTTGGATAAATGTTCGTAAGTAGGCGGGTGGAAAAGCGTGGCTAACAACAATCTTGAAGTAACACACGAAGAAAGAGAGGCATTTATGTACATGCTGCGAGATTCGGGTAGAGAGAATTATCCCTTACATGTGAGCTGGTGTGTGTCCTTTGAGGGGGAGCGGGGGAATACATGCAGCATGTGGGGTGTGGTCAAATGGGTAGACCCGAAGGCGAGACGTGTTCAATTAGTGAACCAAACGGGTAGTCAATGGATCAAGATGGAGAAAATTATCAATGTACATGCATAGGTGTGCGTACGGAGACCTTTCATGAAAATCGACTGCATTCTCTCCACTTCCTTTTTTGACCCAATGATTGGGTCTTTTTTTTGCTTATGTACCTTTCTTCGGATATGGCTTCCCATCCGCTTGAAACAACTTGCTCACCATTCCATAAAGACGACCTGACATGTTAGGAAAAACAAAGGAGTATTCATTCGCTCCTTGATTCAGCAAAACGATTGGTGCTTCCACGATGTAGGGGATTTTCATTAGATCGAGCATCTTCTTATATTCTTCTACCTTGGAATGGTTGACCGTATAATAAAATGATTTAGAAAAATTCATG
Organism: Brevibacillus schisleri; assembly: GCF_055685845.1. Classification (NCBI taxonomy): domain Bacteria; kingdom Bacillati; phylum Bacillota; class Bacilli; order Caryophanales; family Paenibacillaceae; genus Brevibacillus; species Brevibacillus schisleri. Next base: position 3,601,229 of record NZ_JBVNDM010000001.1, on the reverse strand, counting down.
CGAGCACGCTCCTTTTCCTTATTGTAGCATATCCACAGTTTGACGTATAAATGAACATAATAAATGTTATGTAAACACAAAGCACTTTCCTTTCTCTTTAGGAAGAGAGAAGATTCACAAAGACTTCTACCTGTGATAAAATAAAAGACCAAAATTTTACCAGTAGGAGAAAATGATGATAATCAGTCAGCAACTACTTTCTGTGAACGGGTTATCCTACACGATTCGCTCTGCAATGGAAACAGATGCACAACAGTTGTCGGACCTTCGACTGCAAATCGATGGGGAGACTGAAAATTTGGACAGAGAAAGAGGAGAGGCTTTCATCGATGTGCAAGGATTCGAAGACATCATCAAAACGGATGCAGAGAGTCCAAGAAACTTGTTTTTAGTGGCTGTTGTTCAAGATCGAATTGTCGGGTTTTCCAGATGTGCAGGTGTTTACTTAAACAGATTTGCGCACAAAGTAGAGTTTGGTGTATGCGTATCACAAGATTTCTGGGGTTATGGCATCGGGAAGAATCTCTTGCAAGAATCGGTTGCCTGGGCAGATGCCAATCACATTACCAAAATGACGTTGAATGTAATGGAGACGAATGAGAAGGCAATCGAGCTATACAAACGGTTTGGTTTTGAAATCGAAGGGGTACTCAAAAACGACAAAGTTCTTTCCGATGGCAATTACTACAACATCATTATTATGGGAAGATTCAAAAATGACAGGAAAGCAACATGAAAAAAACTCCGCTAGCGTTAACGGAGTGAGTTTTGCTGTCTACTCATTTGGTAAACAGTTGTTTAACTGCTGAAGAAGCTACGGCTGGAGCGCTTTCTTTTATAATGAGAGCTGCCGTAATGGGAATGTCCGTACCGATTGCTGGAGCTGTACTTTCTGCGATGTTTGTAATCGCTGCTGCTGTATTTCCGGTACTTATGCGAAGATGAGTGATTACCGAGTAAATTTTTTAAAAGCTTTTTGAGCATATCAATCACTCCTAGTTAGGTTGGAAGTCTACTCCGTATAAGTATATACGAATATGTCAAAGAACCGTTTCATTATTTTTCTACGTTCTCGTGAAAAGCTGGGCCGATCAGATCGATCCGGTTCGTCCATATTCCCCCTGTAAAGTTTTCAGGCACTCGTTTTAAATCATTCGGGACATCAAAGCCTTGTGACACATCTCCACTGCCTGCGACTAGGATTACGCGGGTGTCTTTTGCTTCCATTCTTGCCATGAACCGATTCGGCCAACCCCAGAGCCATGGGGCAATCTGATCAGGAATCTGTAATTGGGTTTGTGCACAGGCTTGTGGTACATATCCGGACCAACCTGCTGCAATGTACGGGATCAGGCAGCTTTTCATTGTCGCCATAGACATCACACGCAGTTGGGGCAGTTGTTGTTTCAATGTCTCGATTGGCTCGTCACCGCCATAAACAGAGAGCTGCGCCAGTCGTTTTGCAGGCAATGTCGCCAAAACATCCGCCAACGCTTTCCCCTCGAGTGGGTCATTGCTTTTGATATGGATAAGCAGCGAGCGATTAGGGAATGTTTGTAGCACATCATCGAGAGCGGGCATCATGCCAATCCCTTTTCCACGGAAGGGAAAGGTTTTCCCTTCATCCGCTGTATAATGGTAGCCAATGTCGAGCTGTTGTAATTCGGCCAAGGTATAATCTCTCGTGACACCAGTACCATTTGTCCGACAGTCAAGCGTCCAGTCATGAAACACGGCGAATCGATTGTCTTTGGTCCATTGTACATCGAGCTCAACAACGTCCGCGCCTGCATCAAAAGCCGCCTGCATGGACGGAATCGTATTTTCCAGATACGGATGCTCCGGTGGATAAATCCGTTCCGCCGTACAGGTTTCGTTGGTGATGTTCTCCATATGAAAGGTTTGCGCCATTCCCCGGTGAGCAAGTAAAAAAGGCTCGCCTTCTGGCTCTTTTGCAAGATAAGAGCTGTTACCCAGAAACAGGAAAGCGATGAAAAGAAGAGGAATCCAGATGCGTTTTCGCTGGAACCATTTCTTTCGTGGTTGATTTCGTTGTTTTGACATGATGGAATACCACCCCTTCCTTAAAATGCTCTGTTCATTGTAGCAAAACGCAAGGGAGGAAGGTACATGCTTTGGGAGTAGGGCTAGGGGCTTGGCATCATTCGAAAAGACTGGCACAATAGACGGAAGATAAGAAGTATCCTTGAAGAGCAGGGGAGGTTCCATGAAAATAGCTTTACATCAAATCGCTTATCAGATCGGCATGCACCCAACTGAGATGGCGAAGCTTGTCTACGATGGTGAAATAACGGGAGAGGTACCTGACCGCAATCCGCAAGCGAAGGATGCCTGGGTGGATTTGCACTCTCTGCGTAACTTCGTTCAATGGCGATACGATCAGGGGCAAATGGAGAAGATGTTCTATGATAAAGCTATGCGTCACCTGAACAAAGCAATGCCAAAAAAATAATCGAATGTGGGGGAGAAGCATGCAAGACTCTATCATTTACTGCTTGGTACCAAAAACATACTGGGAAAAGTGGATGGACAAAGATCACTACTTACCGCGCGATTACGAGCAAGAAGGTTTTATTCACGCGACAAAAGGGGACGAGCTGCTTGAAAAGGTAGCAAACCGCGTCTACGCACAGTTTGACGATGAGTTGTATGTACTCGTTGTCGATGAAACGAAAACGACTTCGGAAGTCAAATACGAGGCTGCGAAGGATGGATTGCTGTATCCACACATCTATGGACCGCTGAATCAAGATGCGATCGTGGATAGAAAGCAAATGAATCGGATAGACGGCCAGTGGCGTCTGGGAGCGTCCATCCGCTAATCTCTACCATTTAAACCATTTGAGTAGCGCAAGCACTTCTTGACGCTTGGCCTCAGGTAGCTTGTCGAGTCTGCGTAAGAGAAGATCAATTCGCATGCGCTGTTCCACTTCGGATTCAGGTACCTTTTGTCCCTTCACCCATTGTCGCTTCAGGCGGACGGGATCGGTATCAGAGATGATCCGAAGTAGCTTTCTTTCCAACAAATCTAAGGAAGCCATAGGTGAAACCCTCTTTTTCGTTTAATCCGTTTCTTCTATTATAACACGGGTACATAAAGAAACCATGATTGGCGCACAATGGTAAAGGTGTTGAATATAACCCTTTGTAGGAGGCGTATCGATTATGGCGAAGCCGGATGACCGTTCTGACAATGCAGAAAAGCTTCAACAGATGATTTCCAATACGGAAGAGAACATTCGTGAGTCCGAAGATTATCTGACGGCTCATGCTGGAGAGATTTCTGCAGAGGAAAAAGCAAACCTCGAAGCGAAGAATCAGCGTCGTGAAGAAAGCATCGAGGGATATCGCGCGGAAATCAAGGATGAATCTACGCAGGCATAACCTTGCTACCAAACGTCTGGCGCCAACTATGCGTCAGGCGTTTTTTCATTCTATCGGGCAAAAGTGCAACAAAACATGATTTGTTTTGCGAAACATGGTAATCTGTAATGGTACAAATTGAATAAGAGGAGAAAGACTTATGAAGCGACCAGAAGATACACGCGTCGTTGTCGGCATGTCCGGCGGAGTCGACTCCTCCGTGACGGCTTACCTGCTTAAGCAACAGGGATATGACGTCATCGGCATCTTCATGAAAAACTGGGATGATACCGATGAATTCGGCCACTGCACGGCGGAAGAAGACTTCCAGGATGTCCGGCGCGTCTGTGAACAGATCGGCATTCCATATTACACGGTAAACTTTGAAAAAGAATACATGGACAAGGTATTCCAGTATTTTTTGGATGAATATAAACGGGGACGTACACCGAATCCGGATGTCATGTGCAACCGTGAAATCAAGTTCGGTGAGCTTCTCGCCAAGGTGATGGATCTGGGGGCGGATTATATTGCTACCGGCCATTACGCGCAGGTCAAGTACATCGATGGCGAGTACAAGCTGATTCGCGGCGTTGACAACAACAAGGACCAGACTTACTTCTTGAATGTATTGGGCCAAGAACAGCTTTCCAAAACGATGTTCCCGATTGGTCATCTCCCGAAGCCGCAAGTAAGGGAGATCGCGGAAAAAGCGGGACTCTATACAGCGAAAAAGAAGGACAGTACAGGGATCTGCTTTATTGGGGAGCGCAACTTCCGCGAGTTCCTGCAAAACTATTTGCCAGCCAAACCAGGAAATATCGAGACCGTAGATGGAGCAGTCATCGGTACGCACGACGGACTGATGTACTATACATTGGGTCAACGACAAGGATTAGGGATTGGCGGAGGTCATGGTACAAGCGGACAGCCTTGGTTTGTTGTAGACAAGGATCTGGAACGGAATGCCCTGATCGTTGGCGAAGGCTCTGATCATATCCGTCTGTACTCGAAGAGTCTCTTGGCGACCAACGTGAGCTGGGTGAGTGATAAGAAACCATCCGAAACGTTTACTTGTACAGCCAAATTCCGTTATCGCCAGCCAGATCAGGGAGTAACCGTTCACCTGCTGGAGGATGGCAACGTGGAAGTTGTATTTGATCAGCCGCAAAAAGCAGTGACACCTGGTCAGGCTGTCGTCTTCTACGATGGGGAAGTGTGCTTGGGTGGGGGTACGATTGATAAGGTACGCTTAGTCGATAAAGAGAACTAAGATAGACGGGGGAAGCACTCGGTGGATGCTACGAAAAAATCAAAAGTGATTATCGTTTCATTTTTGGCGGGAGCAGTTCTCTTGGCGATCATCTCTTATTTCGGGATGGCCTCCATGGGTAAAGAGCATATGGTGACGATCCAAAACGTCATCAAGGAGAACGGCGGGGTTGTAAACGCGGGTGGAGTGACAGCTGTTCCGCTGGAGGAAAGTCCTTTTACCAACGGCGGAAAAGGCAATACCATCTACCGTATCTACTATACGAAAGATGGGCAAACGTTGACGGCTTGGTATCGTGCTGATAACGAATCCTCCATCAAGAAAGAGCCGGAAGCATGGATTCTGCCGTAAAAACAAGGATAAACCTGACTGGGAGAGTGAAGGCATCACATGACCCAATATGCTGGATTGCGTGAACTGGCTGAACTGATTCGAAGACTCGAGCCAGAGTTAGCGAGTGCACAATTAAGTATTCTTGCTCATGAAAATAAAGAGGAAATCGCAACATTGCTAGTGGAAGGACTCGGGACAAAGATTCCTGTCCAACACAGCTCTGGCGAATATGCGAATCATTTGGCGATTTTGCGTGTAGGAGCGAACAAGTACACCTTTGCGCAAGATTGGAGAGAAGTGTACATCAGTGAAATCAATTACTGCGCTTGTCGCATACCTCCAGGGGCCCACGGATTGTTGGTTCGCCATATCGATTATCCAGGCGTGATTTATGATGTCTCACGAAAACTGGCCGAGTATCAAATCAATGTTTCCAAGTTGAATGTATCCCGCGAGCAAAAAGGGAAGAATGCCCTGCTTATCTCTGTGACTGATGAAGAGATTACACCAACGATTGTATCTGCCATCGAAGAGCTGCCCCAAATCACCAAAGTGTTATCTCTACAGTAAGCGAATCATGATAAACAAAAACTGCCCGTTGCTAGTAGCGGGCAGTTTTTTTCGTGGCGAATTTGAGTCCTTGACTAATGAAGACTGGCAAAACAGACGAGTGATTTTCGTTGGCAAATTCGTTAAAGGAAGCCTTGATTTGGCCCTTACCCATGGAGGACAATCGTTCGATCATCGCCAGTGATTTTTCTTTGACCAAGAATCGCCCATCGTTTTCCAACTCGCCGATCGTCAGGAGTGCATGGACGTCGAGGTCATCTGTCAGCAGGCTCGGCAATTGACTTTCCTTTGCAAGCAGCACGCTCTCATTCCAGTGGATAGAGGGACTACCGGCAATATACCGCTGGAACGCGTGTGGTCTCGACAGAAGCACATGCAAGACAAATAAGCCGCCTAGCGAATGTCCCAAAATCGCTTGCTGCGTCCGATCGATGGGGAAGTCGTTTTCGATGCTAGGCTTGAGCTCCTCCTCTAAAAAGGTGAGGAACTGCTCCGCTCCCCCCATCTGTGGCCACTCGGCTCCTTTTGGGCTGCCAGGAAGCTCTGAGGCGGGAACTTCATACGTGTAATCATAGAAACGAGCAGGATGATATGGGTCGTCTGTTGGATAGCCAATCCCGACGACGATAGCAGGATACACGCCAGTTCGTTCAGGGCCACGTGATTGTATCCGTATCGCTTCGGTCATAGTGGCAAAAACAGAGTTGCCATCTAGCAAATATATGACGGGAAAGCCTGATTCCGGAGGGGGATCGGCAGGTATACTTACGAAAATGTGATAGTCACGCTCTTGATAAGTCATGATTCTACGGTATGAACGAGGTATGACGACAGGTTGATAGTCGGTGCTTTTCATGAGGGCGACTCTCCAATCTCTCCAAGGCTAACCAACACACACAAAATCTATTATATGAACGAGAACCAGAGATTGGAAATAGCCGAAAAAGGAGAATAGTTAGTTTTCGAAAAGAGCCCATACTGAGCTTGACTCCTACGATATATTGAGGTAAAGTAAGTTTTACCAACTACATATTGATGCGGTAAGGTGTTTACCAGCCAGATTTGGTAGACTTAATAGGGAAGTCGGTGAGAATCCGACGCGGTCCCGCCACTGTAATGAGAGAGTTCCATTTGCGAAAGAAGGCCACTGATCATGAAGGATCGGGAAGGTGAAAATGGAGCGATGATCCAAAAGCCAGGAGACCTGCCTAACCGCTTGCACTGTTTACCCTACGGGAGATAGGGAAGTGTTCGAGCGCTCAATTCGCATTGGCGAATTGCTAGATGGAAGTCATCACGCGCATTCGGCATGTAAACGTCGGATGCGCTTTTACTTTGGCTAAATAACGTACATACAGAGTAAAAATAGCAAGGATAGGATGAGGGACATGCTAATCGCTTATGATTCAAAAACAGGAAACGTCCGACGATTCGTCAACAAAATTAATTTGCCACATGTGGAAATTGATCAAGATATGGTGTTGGACGAGCCATTCATTTTGATCACATACACGACGGGATTCGGACAAGTGCCGGAGAAGGTGGCGACGTTCCTGAAGCGAAATCATGTCCATCTGCGAGGGGTATCTGCCAGCGGCAACCGCAACTGGGGAACCAGCTTTGCCAAAAGCGCGGATACGATCGCGAGCCAATATGGCGTTCCGGTGATTTCAAAATTCGAACTGTCCGGTACCGGCCGTGACGTGGAACAATTTACGAGTGGGGTGGCAGCAATTGCGGCATATTGAATTGAACAACGAACTGATGCAGCGTGGCAACGACGGATTTTATCAACTGGAAAAGGATCGGGAGGCGGTTGCGGTCTTCATGGAAGAAGTGCAGTCCAACACGATGACTTTTGGCAGTGTGAAAGAACGCATGGACTATTTGATCGAGAATGACTTCTATGAAAACGTCTATGAAACATACACTGTTGAGCAGGTCGATGAAGTTTTCCGTTTGGCCTATGACGCCGATTTTCAATTTGCTTCGTATATGGCTATCTCCAAATTTTATAAAGATTACGCTTTGAAAACGAACGATAAATCGATGTACTTGGAGCAGTATCCAGACAGGGTGGCCGTTGTGGCACTGTCCCTTGGACAAGGTGACTTTGAGCTCGCTAAGCGTTTAACAGTATCCATGATGGACCAACGCTTGCAACCAGCGACACCAACTTTCCTGAACGCAGGAAAAAGCCGCCGGGGAGAAATGGTTTCCTGCTTCTTGCTCGAAATGGATGATTCACTGAATTCCATCAACTTTATTTTGGGAACTTGTATGCAGCTATCCAAAATTGGCGGCGGTGTAGCCGTAAACCTGTCCAAGCTTCGCGGACGAGGAGAGCCGATCAAAGGCGTCGAGGGCGCGGCAAAAGGTGTCATGCCGGTTCTCAAGCTGTTGGAAGATGCGTTTTCCTACGCGGATCAAATGGGGCAACGGAAAGGCTCAGGTGCAGCGTACTACAACATCTTCGGCTGGGATATCAACGAGTTTCTCGATTGCAAAAAGATCAATGCGGATGAAAAAGCCCGCATCAAAACGTTGTCCATCGGCCTGATCGTACCAAACGTGTTCTACAAGCTGGCTGAGGAAAACAAGCCACTGACTGTGTTTGCTCCATACTCCGTGTACAAAGAATACGGTGTGCATCTGGATGATATGGACCTCGATGAGATGTACGACGAGCTCTTTGCTAACGATCGCATCAAGAAAAAGACCGTGATGAGCGCACGCGAGATGTTGACCAAAATCGCGATGATCCAAATGGAATCGGGCTATCCGTACATCATGAACAAAACGAATGCGAACAACAACCATGCACTGAAAGATCTCGGTTCGGTAAAAATGTCCAACCTGTGCACGGAAATCTTCCAACTACAGGAGACTTCGACGATTACCAATTACGGCGAGATGGATATCATTCGTCGCGATATTAGCTGCAATCTGGCATCGCTCAATATTGTCAACGTGATGGAACGCAAAATGATCCGTGAATCCGTCCACGAAGGAATCGAAGCCATTACAGCCGTGAGTGACATGACGCGCGTAGAAAACGCTCCAGGCGTTCAAAAGGCAAACCGCGAGCTGCACTCCGTAGGTCTCGGTGCAATGAACCTGAACGGTTATCTGGCAAAGAACAGAATCGCTTACGAAAGTGAAGAAGCGAAAGATTTCGCCCGTACGTTCTTCATGATGATGAACTTCTACTCCTTGGAAAAAAGTATGGAAATTGCCAAGGTAACAGGCAAGACCTTCTTGGGCTTTGAACAATCGGAATATGCAAAAGGCACTTATTTTAACAAGTACGTGACGAACGATTACAGCCCGCGGACGGAAAAAGCTAAGCTTCTCTTTGAAGGAATGCACATTCCGACGCCAGCGGATTGGGCGGATCTACAGCAAAAGGTGCAAAAGCATGGCGTTTATCATGCGTACCGTTTGGCGATTGCACCGACACAGAGCATTTCCTACATTCAGAATGCGACTTCTAGTGTGATGCCAATTGTTGAGCATATCGAAACGAGAACGTATGCCAACTCTACGACGTATTACCCGATGCCATACTTGTCGCAGGAAAACTATTTTTACTACAAATCGGCGTATGTCATCGACCAATTCAAAGTGATTGATCTGATTGCCGAAATTCAAGAGCACATCGACCAAGGAATTTCGACTGTGCTGCACGTGAACAGCAACATTTCAACCAGAGAGCTAGCTCGCTATTACATTTACGCAGCGAAAAAAGGTCTGAAGTCGCTCTACTATACGCGTACGAAGCATTTGACTGTAGAAGAGTGCATTAGCTGCGCAGTTTAGTGAACGAGATTCATAAAAGGAAAAGCATCAAGCAAAAAGAGAAGAGGAACGCCATATGAAAGCAGTCAATTGGAACAGGCCGGACGACGATTTTACGATGACGTTTTGGAATCAAAACATCATGCAGTTCTGGACGGATGATGAGATTCCGTTGTCAGATGACAAGATGGCCTGGATGGAGCTCAGTGCGACTGAACGGGATACGTATAAAAAAGTATTGGGCGGTCTCACCTTACTGGATACGGTTCAGGGTGGAGTAGGGATGCCGAAGATCATGGAGCATGTCGATGGACTGCAAAGAAAAGCGGTTCTCGCCTTTATGGGCATGATGGAGCAAATCCATGCCAAATCGTACAGCAGCATTTTTACAACGCTGGCATCGACAGAGGAGATTGACGGTATTTTTTCGTGGGTAGAAAACAATCCACACCTGCAAAAGAAAGCGGCCCTCATCTCCAAACGCTATCAGGAAATTGAGAAACCGAAAGACTTGTACATGGCGATGGTAGCGTCCGTCTTCCTGGAAAGCTATCTGTTTTACAGCGGCTTCTTCTATCCGCTATATTTGGCGGGGCAAGGAAAGATGACAAGCAGTGGGGAAATTATCGACCTGATTGTTCGTGACGAGAGCATCCACGGTCTCTATGTCGGCGTTCTCGCGCAAGAAGTCTATCAAGGCCTGAGTGTGGTCGAGCAGACCGCAGCAAAAGAGGAGCTGTATGCCCTTTTGCATGAGCTGCAAGAAAATGAAGAGGCCTATACGACTTCGTTGTATACCGAAATAGGCTTGGCTGACGAGGTTCATGCCTACGTGCGCTACAACGCGAACAAGGCATTGATGAATCTGGGGCTGGACCCGCTATTCCCGGAGGAAGAAGTGAACCCGATCGTGCTGAACGGCATTCGCACGCAGACGAAGCAGCATGACTTCTTCTCGAAAAAAGGAAATGGTTATGTCCGTACACTAAACGTAGAGCCGTTGACGGACGATGATTTTAGATTTTAGTATGACAAAAAATGGATTCTGTGTTACTGTATGAACAGTATGCTGCCCTGCTCGTTTTCTGGGGCACTTCACAGAACCATGATAATTTCATAGGAGTGGGAACAGGTTCTTTGGTTATCAAGTTCGACCAAGGATGAAAAGGGAAGTCGGTGAGAATCCGACACGGTCCCGCCACTGTATGAGGGGAGTCGGCACATTTATTAGCCACTGATCCAAACGGATTGGGAAGGCATGTGCAGATGATGATCCCAAAGTCAGGAGACCTGCCTGTTTCGACGACACTGCTTAACCTACGGGAGATAGGGAGGTGTTAGGATGCTGTGATCTCAGTGCTTATTTGGCATTTCTAACGTTCTTTTTGATCGTTGGAGATGCCTTTTTTATTGGGCGGATTCAAGTCAAGATCGAATGAAGAATGGAGAGGAAGCTCATGAAAAGCAGCAATTTGGGATATCCACGGATCGGGAAAAACCGCGAGTGGAAAAAGGCATTGGAAGCATTTTGGGCAGGCAGCATCGATGAGGCAAGCCTGATCCAGCAAATGGAGCAAATCCGTCACCAAAACCTGTTACGTCAGCAGGAAAAAGGGGTCGAGCTGATCCCTGTGGGTGATTTTACGTACTACGATCAAATGCTAGACATGGCTGTGATGTTTGGAATGGTCCCCAAGCGTTATGAATACGAGGGAGGCCCGGTTTCATTAGCCACATATTTCGCCATGGCTCGCGGTTCGAAGGAAGCTGTCGCCAGCGAAATGACGAAATGGTTTAACACGAACTACCATTACATCGTCCCGGAGTTCGGTGAAAGACAACCGGCCATAACCGAGAACAAACCTCTCCAGGCCTATTTGGAGGCCAAAGAAAAGTATGGCTTCATCGGAAAGCCTGTTATTGTAGGCCCGTATACTTTTGTCAAATTGTCTAAAGGATATGAGAAAAACGAATTTGAGATCGTCGTGGATCAACTCGTTCCGCTCTACATAGACGTTCTCCGGGAGTTAGAGCTGCACGGCGTGGAATGGGTGCAAATCGATGAGCCTGCATTTGTACTGGATGTTTCTGAGCAAGAACGCGCCATCATCAAGCGTATCTATACGCAAATCGGTCAAGCACTCCCGCATCTACAATGCATGCTGCAAACCTATTTTGAAGCGGTGGATTGGTACAAGGAGCTAGTTTCCTTACCGGTAAAAGGAATCGGTCTTGATTTTGTACACGGAGCGAAGCGCAATTTGACTCATCTAAAAACACACGGGTTTCCAGCAGACAAGATTCTCGCAGCGGGAATCATCGACGGTCGAAACATATGGCGTGCGTCCATTGAGGAGAAATGGGAGCTGGTCAATGAAATTTCCGAGATCGTTCCACTCGAAAAGCTGTGGCTGCAGCCATCTAGCAGTTTGTTGCACGTTCCTGTAACAGTTGAAGCAGAGAGCGAATTTCCAGAGGAAGTCGTGTCTGTATTGGCGTTTTCCGACGAAAAACTAGGGGAAGTACAGCTTTTAGTCCAAGGATTCCGATATGGTAAGTACGTCATTTCAAAAGAGATCGCTCAAAATGAAGCGGACTTGCTGAAGCTGGCATTATCTCCAGCAAGGAATCGTCAAGATGTGAAGAATGCTTTACGTCAAATCGCTGCTGCCAAACTTGAAAGAAGTGTTCCTTTTCTTGAACGTCGAGAGATTCAACAAAATACGTGGAAGCTGCCGCTGTTGCCAACGACCACAATCGGAAGCTTCCCGCAGACGGCAGAGGTTCGCCAAGCACGACAGCAGTTTAAAAAAGGGAACTGGACAGTGGAGCAATACGACGCTTTCATTCAGGCGCAAATCAAGGAATGGGTCAAAATACAAGAAGAGCTCGGTCTGGATGTCCTCGTCCATGGTGAGTTCGAACGAACCGATATGGTTGAGTATTTTGGCGAAAAGCTCGATGGCTTTTTGTTCACGAAAAACGGCTGGGTGCAGTCATATGGATCCCGCTGCGTGAAGCCACCTGTTATTTACGGAGATGTGGAGTTTGTGGCACCAATGACGGTCAAAGAAAGTGTGTATGCAAAATCATTGACCGCCAAACCAATGAAGGGTATGTTAACGGGCCCAGCAACTATTCTGAATTGGTCGTTTGCTCGAGACGATGTCTCCAGACAAGAAGTGTGCGAGCAAATCGCGTTGGCATTGCGAAAAGAAGTAGAAGCCTTGGAAGAAGCGGGGATTCTCATGATTCAAGTCGATGAACCAGCGCTGCGCGAAGGACTTCCGCTCAAAAAAGAAGAGCAAGCAGCTTATCTCGAGTGGGCTGTCAGAGCGTTTCGTCTAGCGACTTCCACTGTTGCGCCGAGCACCCAGATTCATACACATATGTGCTATTGCGAATTCCATGATTTCATGGATGTCATCAGCGAACTCGATGCCGATGTGATCTCGATTGAAACCTCACGCAGCCACGGAGAGCTCGTGTCTGTGTTCGAAACAGGTACGTATGATAAAAGCATCGGGCTCGGCGTATATGATATCCATAGCCCCCGAGTTCCAGCTGTTTCAGAAATGGAAGATATGGTATCACGAGGCGTACAAGTACTTCCACCGGACCAATTTTGGATAAACCCGGATTGCGGGCTGAAGACGAGAGGAAGAGAAGAAACCGTTCAGTCATTACGAAACATGGTTGCGGCAACGAAGGCGATTCGGAATCGTTTGACAGCTCAGTCGGGAAGGTGAACGCGATGTATGAGAGGAGCCACACAAATGATGACAGAAGCACGACCGATCCAACAATCGAGAACCTTTTTGACTGATCTCGTCTTTCCGCCGGATACCAATCACCACCATACCATTTTCGGTGGAAAAGTCATGGCCTATGTAGATAAAATTGCCTGCATCGCAGCTATGCGACATTGCCGTAAGCCTGTTGTCACTGCGTCCAGCGATTCATTTGATTTTCTCGCGCCAATCAAGACAGGGGAAGCGATCAACCTGGAGGCATATGTCACTTGGACCCATAAGACATCGATGGAAGTATTCGTGAGAGTGGAAGCGGAGAACTTGTTGACCGGGGAAAAGCGCATGACAGCACGCGCGTATCTGACGATGATTGCCCTCGATGATCAAGGAAAGCCGACGATCGTGCCTGGTGTCATTCCTGATACTGAGGAAGAGCGCATTCAGTATGAAAAAGCGAAGGAACGTCATGTATTGAGAAGGAAGCGGAAGGTAGAGATGTAAGGGGGAACACTTTCACCCCTATAACGAATAGATGCCTCTGATGACCTTGGTTGCAACAGGTCACCGGAGGCATTTTTGTTATGACTATTTAGAAAGTCGTTTTCTACCACTGGATTAATTCCCGCTTCCGTACGATTTACCTTTTCGTCTATGGCTAACTCCTTTAAATGGGGTGCTCTGGTAATTTTACGATTTAGTAAGATTGTATTCTGTATTGTAAGACAGCAGTCATTCAATTATTTAAAGATAACGTGTATGTTTAAGTCATGAAACCGACTTGGGGAGTTGAAAAGATAAAGGTAGGTAAGGTATTTAATCTAAATAAATATTTTCAATGAGGAGATTCTGCATGAATAAAATAAATTCGTATACAAGAATAGACATTATGGATTACTTACGAGGATTTGCCTTGATTGGGGTACTTCTTGTGAATAGTTTTCAGGTCATGAATAATGTGTCGAATTATAATGAATTACATGCTGGACTGAATTATATTTTTAACAGTAAATTTTATCCAATTCTATTTTTCTTATTTGGACTTGGAAGCTACTTTTTTATGAATCGATCCCAACAACAAATAAAGAACCGTTACCATCTGTTTTTCCGCAGAATCTGCTTCTTATTTATACTAGGACTGATCCATACATTTTATGCACCGTCAGGTATTCATGATGTGCTGATGCAGTACGCTGTACTTGGCCTATTTATAGCTCTGTTTTTTAAAACAAATCAATGGACGAACTTAGTTGTAACGATAATCCTAATCATTTTGTCTATCGTAACTGCCTTTTGTCAACCGTATTATGGGGAGAGAATTGCATGGCTAGAACTTTTCTCAGCAATTAGTAAATGGTTATCTCTGATGATGATAGGTTTTACCATGGGCCAATTTAAAATAATTGAAAATATCTATGGGAAAGTAAAGCATGTTTTGATTTTTTAAATTGGGATCATTTGTGCTTATGTCATTTTTATATTTTGTAAATATCTCAGTAGAGATTACTCCAGCAGGCATTGAAATACTAGATGATTATTTAGTTTCCTCGATGATGGTAAGCATCCTTATTATTTCTCTGCAATGGAATCAGATAAAAGCTATATTGTCTCCATTAAAATTATATGGACAAATGTCCTTAACAAATTATCTTGCACAAAGTGCCTTACTAATTGTTTTTAGCTCCATGATTAGTATTCATTCTTTGCTTACTTTCTTAATCATTCATTTCTACTCACTGGTAGCTCCATATGGTTAAAGTATTTTAAGATGGGACCGGTTGAACTGTTATTACGATCTTTCACTTATTGGAGTAAAGTTCAAATAAAAAAGACTAGGCAAGTTGAGAAATAAGCGAAATACGATATAGCTTGAGGGCTGGGTACCTGAGCAAATCATTGAAAAAGATGGGGATATTGGGATTTTGACCACCGCTTATACGGCAAAAGAGCTAAATGTGGACGCTGGTGATCGCGTAGTCTGTATGCATGAGTTGAATGGCTGGAGCTGGTGTGAATTAGAGAGTACAGGGGAATGCGGCTGAGTTCCAAATGAATGTCTCAGTACGGAATGAAAAGAGAAGAGAAGAGAAGGGGCCTTCCAACTGTGGGGCTGTTGACAAATTGCCGTAGAGATAGGGGTTTCTGGGAATCGTGTAGAAATCATTTCTATACGGTTCTTTTTATTTTGGAGGGCTATCTCATGATGGGAATCGATGGAGACAAACAGCACCAGTTTATGTTCTTAAATTTGGATGATCTTGTACCCGAGAATCATTTTTTACGTGTTGTTCGTAATAAGATTGATTTTTCTTTTATCTATGAGAAAGTGCAACACTTATACTCGCCTGTAGGTCGTCGCTCAGTTGATCCAGTTTTGTTAATGAAAATGATCCTTATCGGGTATCTTTATGGCATCCCTTCCGAAAGGAAGTTGGAACAAGAAATCCAAGTGAATTTGGCCTATCGATGGTTTTTAGGATTGGACTTAACTGACACTGTTCCCGATCATTCCACACTGAGCCAGAACCGCCGTCGTAGATTTAAAGAAAGTCATATTTTTCAGGAGATCTTCGATCACATCGTCTCGGAATGTATTCGAACTGGTTTAGTTACTGGGGAAATAATTGTTGTTGATTCTACTCACATCAAAGCGAATGCATCGATTAATAGGTCAGAAAAAGTTTTAGTGGAGAAAAAGCCTACTGAGTACCTTGAAGAGCTAGAAAAGGAAGCACGGAGAATTAAAAAAGACAGAGATAACGATCCCACTAGGAAAAAACGAGGAAGAAAACCTAAAACCTCTCCTCCTGAGAAGGAAGTAAAACAGAGCACAACAGACCCGGAGTCAGGTTTATTGAACCGTCCTAATAAACCCAAGGGATTTCACTATTTAGCGCATACCAGTGTGGACGTTAAGCATGGAATCATAACTGATATACACGTTACGGCTGCTAATG
Source organism: Brevibacillus schisleri (assembly GCF_055685845.1). Taxonomy (NCBI): domain Bacteria; kingdom Bacillati; phylum Bacillota; class Bacilli; order Caryophanales; family Paenibacillaceae; genus Brevibacillus; species Brevibacillus schisleri. The sequence continues at coordinate 3,585,165 of NZ_JBVNDM010000001.1, read as the reverse complement.
TGAATGACCACGAACCATTTATAAAGCGATTACAGATACAAAAAGAGAAATTTGGTTTACATATTGGCAAAGTAGGCGCAGATAAAGGGTATGATCGCTCTGGAGTACACCATGAATTAGAAAATTTAAAGATAACCGGTTATATCTCTCCGATAAAAGGTGTTATTGATCAGACCGAAAGGTCAGTACAATTTACATTTGATGAAATGAACGATGCCTATTATTGCTCGAATGGCAAGGCACTTCAATTTACTCATGTTAAGTGGCACAGTTGGAAACAAAGTTATAGCAAAATTTATGCTGCCCAAACAAAGGACTGTAAGTCCTGTGAGTTACGCCAACAATGTTTTGGACAAACCGCATCTCGCAAAACAATAGAAAGACCATTATTCCAAGAGGCTAAAGAACGCAACCAAGCAAGGAAGCAAAGCCAAGAGTACAGTGTTATCCAAAGGCAAAGAAGAATATGGTGCGAGGGTACCTTCGGTACAATGAAAAGGCAGCATAACTTAAAAGAAACATACAAAAGAGGCATTCGAAATGTATCCGAACACTGCCTCTTTTCTGCAATGGCAATTAACATTAAACGAATGATAAAAGCAAACTAATCACAGGTTACGAAACAAAACAATCCGACGACGTATAAGTGAAAAAACGGCAAAAGGGTTAGGGCATTGGGTCCCTAACCCTTTTTGTCAACAGCCCCATATTGAGTACCCTTTTCAACTTTTTTGCAGCTTGCGTTCAGCCATATAGGATGCGATTCCCAAAATCAGACCCAGTGCTACGAGCACGGCACCCACCCATGGCAGGGAGGTTATATCAAGATGTGTAATAACCCATCCGCCAATGAAGGCACCCGCAGCATTTCCTAGATTTCCGGCAGAATGACTGGAAGTAGAAGCAAGCGCTGGCGCATTCTGAGCGAGGTTCATCACGCGTACTTGCAGCCCTGGAAATACAGCGAAAGAAGCAGCTCCCCAAAGAAATATAGTCAATACGGCAGCGATTGGACTGTACATGGTAAACGTAAACAGCGTCAAAATGATGCATATCGTGAAGTAAAGTCCGAGAATGGAAGGCATCAGCTTCCAATCCGCAAGCTTTCCGCCCACGATATTACCGATCGTCACACCACAGCCGAAGAGGACAAGAATCCACGTTACATGATACTCAGCAAAACCGGTAATTTGCGTCAGCAGCGGCGTAATATACGTAAATACGGTGAATAGACCAGCGTTGCCTAGCGCTCCGATCAACAGGTATAGAAGAAGCTTGGGCTTGAGTAGAGCAGTAATTTGCCCAGTGATACTCCCGGTGTTTTCTTGCCGCATGTTTGGGACGAAAACGAGTATTCCGACAAGTGCTATGATTCCCATGATCGCAATCGTACCAAATGAGGCTCTCCATCCCATGTGTTGACCGATGAAAGTCCCCAGAGGCACACCAATAATATTAGCAATCGTCAGACCTGCCATCATAATAGAAACGGCCGCGGCACGTTTGTCAGGACTTACTAGACTGGAGGCTACAACCGCTCCCACCCCAAAGAATGTCCCGTGCGTCAAAGCGGTGATCAGGCGTGCTCCCATCAATATATCGTAGTTGGGAGCAAAAACAGAGATTCCGTTCCCGAGAATAAATAGAATCATAAGGAGACAGAGTAGCTTCTTTTGGGGAATCCGGTGGGTGAGGACTGTCAGTATCGGTGCACCGACAGCTACCCCTAGCGCATACATGGTAATGAGTTGTCCCGCAGATGAGATACTAACATGCAAATCCTCTGCAACATTCGGCAGTAGACCCATGATGACAAATTCCGTCATCCCAATGGCAAAGGAACCCACGGTAAGAGAGAGCAAAGAGATCGAAGACTTTTCCTTGTTGACCTGTTTCTTGGTAGTAGTTTGAGATAACGCCATGAAGTCAATACAACCTTTCTGTACGATAAAATCCGTTTGTGGTGCGGGTAAAGATTACCTGTTCCACTTTGTTAAGTCAAGGTATTCTTCTTGTATAGATGAAAAAATCCTACTAGAAAATACTAGAGCGCATATCTGGAAGTGTGATTGACTTCGAGAAAAGGAATAAAGAACGACAAGTCTACCGTTGACAGACACCCAAATTGTGGTTATGATTTACTCGATAATAATCGTAATCATTACGGTTTATTTTTTTAAGCCTTAAATCGTAATGATTACGTTTAACCTAAGATCATTCGCTTTTCATCAAAAATATGGTAAGAGGGTAGGTTGAGATGAAACGGGAAATCGATTTTATAAAGTTTAATCCCACACAAAATATGACCATTCTTGTGAAAAACAATCATCCAGCTGAAGAGTATACGCACATCGCCTCAAAAATTATGTCCTACGCTAGTGTCCATGCTGAACAAGTGGGTTTTATCGAAAAACCGAATAATTATGGAGCAGCAGCACATCTGCAAATGGCTGGGGGTGAGTTTTGCGGCAACGCATGCATGGCATTAGCGTCGCTAATCGCTCATGAAAATGGTCTACAGCATAATGATTTCACCGAAATTGTTTTGGAAGCTTCGGGAACAGATCATTTCGTTGTTTGTCAAGTAAAAAAAATTAAAGACGAATATTACTGCCAAGTTTCGATGCCTCTTCCCAAAAAGATCGAGCAGCAGTCAATCAACTATGATGGCGACGAAATAAACCTGGTGATTGTGAGGTATCAAGATTTCTTTCACATCGTGATTGAAGTAGAACAGTTCTGTGAGGCGGTAAGAAAACGTGCGCAATCTTTAGCCAAGCTGCTTGGAGTAACTGTAGGGGTGAGTTTAATCGGGGTGCTATTGTATCAGCCAGTTTTGAATGAATTGGCTCCCCTTATCTTTGTTCCGTCTTTAGATAGCATGATCTGGGAAAGCGGCTGTGGGTCAGGTACTGCTTCACTTGGGGCCTATCTGGCTTGGAAAAAGCAAGGCGATATCGCTGCTCACATCAGGCAACCGGGAGGCACGATTCATGTAACGGCCGATTGGCAAAAAGAAGAAGTAACCAGTCTCAAAATTGAGGGGGCAGTCAGAATCGTGGCACAAGGCAAAGCATTCATCGAGATTCAAGATAGCAAGGGGAGAGCGGAATGAATAGAGACGAACAATTGCATCAACAGTTGACTGCATTTCTAGAAAGTTTCACCCATTTAGCAGATCGATATGACAGTACCATCCATCACAGCTCGGAGTTAGAGAAGATCATCGATGAGTATTCTACTTTCATAACGGATGAAAGAAACAAAGAAGCCTGGGAGCAGATAGAACAGCCAATCGGAAACCAATTGAACCAGCTTGTGGAGAATGTAAGGAAATCGTCGGCGATTTGCGTTGCGATTATGGAGAAATATCGTGCGTTGAAGCTGCTAAAAGGGATTGACGATAAGACCGACTACTTTCAAAACATAGAATCTTGTATTGAAGAAGAATTTGGGAGTTTTCAAGTTACTGTTGATTCAAAGGTGTTGATGGTAGGCTCAGGTTCCTTTCCCATGACACCATTATTGATTGCGAAGCGGACTGGAGCAGAAGTAGTTGGTATCGACATTGATGAGGAGGCCATCGAACTAGGGCGGAGTGTTGTAGAAAGGCTGGGAAGTGGATTGTCTATCCGCTTGGAGAAAGAGTTTGTGGAACGACTTGATGTGACGAAGGATGCAACCCATATCATCTTTAGTTCAACGGTTGCAAATAAGTATGATCTGCTGGAACAATTACATCCATTGACAAACGACCAAGTGATCGTGGCGATGCGATATGGCAATCAAATGAAATCCCTTTTTAACTATCCCATGAGAGAGGTAGATGAGCGGAAATGGAGACTAATTGAAACCATCTTGCGTCCCGACCATGTATTTGATATCGCGTTGTACAAAAAAGCATCGGCTGCATGCTGATCTTAAAAGGAGGTTTCTATGGGTGATATGAAACGAATCTTGCTATTGGGAACAGGTCCTGCTTCCATTCAAATGGCTGTCATGTTTAAAAAACATTGGAAGTGTTGCGTCGGGGTCGTTGGACGTGAGTCTGTTCGTTCCACATCATTCTTTACTTCACTTAAGCAAAGCAGTCAGCAAATTCGCGCAGATATTCAAAATGAAAAGCATCAAAAGATGGAAGGCGAATGCCAAATCGATCATGTATTCCATGGATACGGGAGCGTTACAGGGGAATGGGATACCTTCATATTATCTGTCACAACAGATGCATATACAGAGGTTTTACAACAAATAAATGATCAGGTTTTACAACAAATAAAGTGCATGGTTTTGGTTTCCCCGACCCTTGGTTCCAACAGTTTACTACGCCATTATTTAAACAGGATTGGTTCGAATGCGGAGATTATCAGTTTTTCTACATACCTTGGCGATACACGCTGGTTCCATGATCAGCCATCAAATCGAGTGATTACGACAGGGGTTAAGAAAAAGCTTTACATCGGCTCGACGCGCGCACCCTCCCCGAGTGTAAAAAGACTTTGTGAGTTATTTGAGCAAGTAGGTATTCATTTGGAAGTCATGGACTCTCCGATCGAAGCGGAAACGCGAAACATATCACTATACGTTCATCCGCCACTGTTTATGAATGCTTTCTCCCTTCGTGTGATATTTGGAGAGGAACCAATCAAAAAGTACGTATACAAAATGTTTCCGGAGGGCCCCATCACGCAATATCTCATACGCGATATGCTGGCTCAATGGAAAGAGATTACCAAAGTGGTGGAAAAGCTCAATATAAAAGGGCTCAATTTGCTAAAGTTCATGACGGATGACAATTATCCGGTGAGGCTGGAAAGTCTATCACGTGATGATATCGAAAACTTCGTTCATTATGAAACGATTCATCAAGAGTATTTATTGTTCATTCGATATACCTCACTGTTGATTGATCCTTTTTCGGAGCCAGATTCAGATGGAAGATACTTCGATTTTTCTGCTGTCCCCATCCGGAAAATATTTATCAATAGAGAAGGGTATTGGGATATCCCGCGCATGCCAAAGGAAGATTACTATCGGATAAAAATGATTCAGGGCATTGCAAGATACATAGATATCAGTTGCCCGACGATCGATACATTCATTGAAACGTACGAGAGTAAAATTTCAGAAGCTGCGCAAACACGTAAGGGTGAACAGTTATCGGATGCGTTCGTTGTGCAAAGCTTTGCGGAAGATTTGAAAATGATATGTAGTGAGATCGAAAAGGGTGTCGGATTAAAGAAGCCACACTAACACGTATTTTCTGGAGGAAATGGTATGACAAGAAGAATGGGATCTTTATTAAGGACGTTCATGGTCTCCGTCGTTCTGCTGGTTGGCTGCAGTAACGGTGATACGGAAAAAACGGAGTCAACCAATAAAGGGAAAGAGATCGTGTATGCCACTTCGAAAGATATTAACGATATGAACCCGCATTTTTATTCCGGCTCCATGCCAGCTCAAGGGATGGTGTACGAATCGTTGGTGGAAAATACAGAAGATGGGATCAAACCTTCGTTGGCTGAATCTTGGGAAGTTTCCGAAGACGGGAAAGTGTACACGTTTCATTTGAGAAAAAACGTGACGTTTCATGATGGAGAACTGTTTAATGCGGAAGTAGTGAAAAAGAATATCGAAGCGGTGCAAAGCAATGCAAGCAAGCATTCCTGGATCAAGTTATCAACAAAGATCGTGGCCTGCAATGTACTCGATGAGTCTACGGTTGAACTGGTCTTATCCGAACCTTACTACCCGACGCTGGTCGAATTGTCGATGACAAGACCTTATGTATTCATCTCGCCAAAAAATTTTGTGAACGGGGGAACCAAAGATGGTGTTAGTGGTTATAACGGAACTGGTCCCTATAAGCTCACTGAGCATAAAGTTGATCAGTATGCCGTATTTGAAGCGAATGAAAATTATTGGGGTGGCGCGCCTAAAGTGAAGAAAATCACAGCCAAAGTACTTCCCGCAGGAGAAACTACTTTTTTGGCACTGCAAAAGGGAGAAGTCAACTTTGTATTTACGGATGATCGAGGGGCTAATAGTCTCGATGTGGCAGCCATGAATCAATTTGTTGAATCAGGAGAACACCAAATCATTCGCAGTCAACCAATGAACACAGGCATAATTGTCGCCAATAGCAGCAAAACAGAGAGCCCTGTATATGAACAGGCTGTACGCGAAGCGTTTTGGCATGCGATTGACAGAGAGACCATCAGCAAACAAATATTTGAAGGCACTGAACAACCAGCTAATACCCTTTTCTCTTCGAATGTTCATTACGCCAACGTGAAATTAGAGAAGCGGGGATACGATTTGGAAAAAGCGATGAAGATTTTGGAGGAGGCGGGCTGGGGTATCGGGAATACGGGCGAATTCAGATCGAAAAACGGAAAGCCATTAGCCATGAAGCTTTATTATGATGTAAATTCGTCCACGCAAAAAATGCAGGCTGAATTGATTCAACATACGGTAAAAAGGATTGGGGTCCAACTGGAGATTATTGGCGAGGAGTCTTCTTCGATTGCGAACAGAAGATCTACAGGTGACTATGACCTGCTTTTTAATCAAACGTGGGGACTCGCGTATGATCCGCAGAGCACAATCGCTGCTTTTACTTCCAAGTCTTCCTATTACCATACGACAAGAGGCATCGCGCAAGCTGATGAGCTCTATAAAAAATTGGAAGAAGTCATGGTGTCGACGAATGAGGAACATAGAAAATCGCTGTATGCTGATATTTTGACTATTGTCCATGAGGAAGCCGTATTTATTCCGATTACGAATGGAAGAGTCACGATCCTGGCTCCCAAAAACCTGCAGGGTATCTCGTATAAGCAAACGCAATTCGAGCTTCCATTTGAGCGGATGTACTTTGAATAAATACGGAAAAAGGAGCGTGCTATGGGTAGCTATATCATCAAAAGGTTCATGCTATCGATTCCTTTGGTCCTGATCGTATCGTTTGTAACGTTTTCTTTCATTCATCTATCTCCTATGGATCCTGCCGAAGTGGTGCTGCATTCGCAAGGCATCCCCACAATAACGGATGAGTTACTTGTTCAAACCAGAGCGAAACTTGGGATGGACCAACCCTTTTTGACCCGGTACCTAAACTGGGTTGCTTCATGCTTGCAGCTTGATTTTGGAGATTCATACATAACGGGAAAACCCGTGTGGTCTATGCTAGGACCAGCCTTTTTCCATACATTAAATCTGACGTTGGTTTCGACATTTGCCATCGTTTCGCTGTCCATCGTTTTGGGAGTGGCATGCGCATTGAACGCAGGCAAATGGGTGGACAAATCAGTCAGAGGCGTTTCATTTTTCCTGACATCGATGCCGTCCTATTGGCTCGCCGCTCTGCTGATCTGGTATTTCTCCGTCAAGTTGGATTTGCTTCCGACAAGCGGAATGCAGTCGTACAAAAGCTATGTATTGCCCGTTGTTGTGATTACAATCAGCTATGCTGGCATCTATTTTCGAATCATCAGAAGTTCCATGTTAAGCAACATGAATGAAGACTATGTGCTCTATGCAAGGGCATGCGGCTTACCGGAGAAAAAGATCACGATGCACATTCTCAGAAATTCATTGCAGGTGGCCATTTCCGTATTTTGCATGGCAATCCCCATCATTTTGGGAAGCACAGTCGTCGTGGAAAACATCTTTGCTTGGCCGGGACTCGGTACGCTAAGCGTCAAATCCATTTTAAGCAGGGATTTTCCGATCATTCAAGCCTATGTCCTTGTGTTGGCAGTCGCTTTTATTCTGTTCAACACCGTTTCCGACATCATCAATGCGGCATTGAAACCCAAAATAAGGGATGGTCTCTAGATGAATCGATTCCAACATGTGTGGAAAGACAAGGTTGCTGTCCTATCCTTATCCATTATCTCGCTTACAACTATGGCTGGAATATTTGCACCTTTCGTTGCACCGCATGATCCAGCAGAAGTACATATGGAGCTTCGATTTGCATCCGCATCATGGGAGTATCTCTTGGGCAACGACCACTTAGGGCGATGCGTTTTATCCAGACTCATTTACGCTATTCGTCCCAGCATGCTATGGGTCTTCGCTGCGCTGCTCCTATCTGTATTGATTGGGTCAATTGTAGGGGTTCTTGCGGGTTACTTTCGTGGAAAAACCGATTCCTTCTTGATGCGTGTTTGCGATGTGATCCTTTGTTTTCCGGGATATGTCATGACCCTGGCGATTATCGGCATTTTGGGAGTAGGTTTTGAAAATGTAATCATCGCCTTTGTATTGATGAAATGGGCGTGGTTTGCTCGAATCATCAGAGCGTCAGTCATGCAATATGCGGAATCCGACTATGTAAAATTCTCAAAGGCAATCGGCGCAAGCAATTTGGGAATCATGATCAGGCACATTATTCCGGTTGCATTGCCCGACATTGCTGTCATTTCAAGCAGCTCCTTCGGTTCGATGATTTTGCAAATATCAGGATTCTCTTTCCTCGGTTTAGGCATTCAAGCACCTGAAGCAGAGTGGGGCATGATGTTGAATGAAGCGAGAGAGGTCATGTTTTCCCGTCCGGAATTCATGCTAGCTCCCGGTTTGACCATCGTGATCGTCGTATCGGCCATTAACTATTTGTCTGATACGCTTCAAGTGGCTTTCGATCCCAAATTGATGACTTCTACATATAAGCAGCAAGGGTTAGTAAGAGCCTCTGCCGTGAAGCTCGAAGGAAAAGGGGTGGCATAACCGGAAGATGAACATTTTGGAGGTAAATAACCTGAAAATCTGGGACAGCCGCAATAATCGAGTGATCGTTCCAAACAGTTCATTTCATGTGAAGCAGGGAAGCTGTCTGGCCATTGTTGGAGAAAGCGGAAGCGGGAAGTCGGTTACGTGCAAGGCCATCATGAGATTGAATAAATCCGGGATTCACCAATCGGGAGACATTCTATTACGAGGAGAAAACCTCATGGAGCTCTCAGAACAGGAGATGAGGAAAAAGAGGGGAAAGCAGCTTTGCATGATTTTACAGTATGGCATGCGTGCCTTTGATCCCTCTTGCGTGGTGGGCGTTCATTTAAAGGAGACGCTAGTGGAGCATTATGGATGGAGCCGTGACGAAATCACAACCAAAATGAAAAATGCCATGGAAAGCGTCATGCTGAAAGACCCGAAAGAGGTAATGAATAAGTATCCCCACCAGCTGTCAGGTGGAACGCTGCAGCGGGTCATGATTGCGCTGGCTATCGTATTGGAGCCTGACATTCTGATTGCTGATGAACCCACGACAGCACTCGATACCATCTCGCAGTTCGAAGTGGTTGAACAGTTCCTGCAATTGCGCGATCGAATAGGCTGCTCCATGATCTTCATCTCTCACGATTTAAGGATTGTCAAATTAATGGCAGATGAGGTTCTCGTCATGAAAGAAGGAGAAATTGTTGAAAACGGGACGACCCAAGCCATCTTCTCTGAACCGCAGCATACCTATACCCGTTACTTGCTCTCCACGAAGCTGGCGATGAATCAACATTTTAAGCGGGTCATGGGAGGAGTTAGTATTGCTGAGCGTTGAGTGTGTAGAGAAATCATACAGAAAAGGCGGATTGTTCTCAAGGGAAAGAGAGCAAGTGTTGAGTAGCATTAGCTTCGAATGCAAGTCTGGGGAGTGTTTCGGCATCATCGGAGAAAGCGGAAGTGGTAAATCGACATTAGGAAGATTGCTCCTGGGGATAGAAAAGCCTGATCGAGGTACCATCTTGTTTGAGGGCAAAAAAGTAGAGGATCGAAAAGTAAGAACAGGGAATATCAGCGCTGTATTTCAAGATTACACTTCTTCGATCAATCCATTATATACGGTTGAGGACGCCATTCGGGAGCCTTTGCAAATGAAAAGACGGGGACGAAAAGATGTTCGAAGCGAGATTGATCATTTATTAAGTCAAGTAGGGTTGGATCCTTCCTATCGAAAGAAATATCCTCATGAGCTATCAGGGGGGGAGGCTCAGAGGGTATGCATAGCGAGAGCCATTTCAACGGAACCGAGATGCATTCTATTCGATGAAGCAATCAGTTCATTGGATGGGGCTGTGCAAATGCAAGTGCTTGATTTACTAAAAGACTTGAGAAAACGTTACAAGATTAGCTATATCTTCATCACCCATGATATACAGGCTGCCGCCTATATTTGCGACAGAGTCATGGTCATACGAAATGGTGAGATCGAAGAGATTGTGAGGGTTGAAGAATTAAAAGATGTTCAATCCGCCTATACGAAGAAACTGCTGCAAATGACTATTGCTTAAAGGAATTGGCAATGAGAGTGAGCAGAGGAACAGAGGAAGGAGCAAGAGCTATGAGAGGGGCTCTGTCTTGGCCATTTTTACGATTATACATATTGACTCTTTTGTATTTTAGTGCTAACTCTATTCTGAATGTCATTATTCCGTTAAAGGGTGCAGAGTTGGGTGCAACCAATACAACAATTGGAGTCGTTATGGGAGCGTATCTGTTTACAACCATGTTTTTTCGGCCGTGGGCAGGCCATATCATCCAAAAACATAGACCAATCAAAGTGCTCCGCACGATTCTTATTTTCAATGGAGCGGCTCTCATTTTATATACGTTTACTGAATTAGAGGGTTTTATTGTTGCCCGTATTCTGCAAGGGATGTGTACCGCTTTTTTCTCCATGGCCTTACAGCTAGGGATTATTGATGCGTTGCCGGACAAGGATCGTTCACAAGGGATCTCCCTGTATTCCTTATGTGCTTATTTGCCTGGTATTTTTGGCCCTCTACTCGCTTTAGGCATCTGGCAAGCGGGGGATAGCTCTTATTTTACAGTTGCCATGGTCACCATTGCGATCCTTACAGGAGTGGTGGGTTATAGCGCCAGCATCGACAAAAAAGTAGCTGAGCCTGCTCCGGATCAGACAGAACAGGGAGCAATCATGTTTGGTTCCGTGAGCCAATTAGTCAAAAACCCGTATTTATGTAAATGCAGCGTCCTGATGCTGGCGGCATCCATTATATTTGGAGCTGTGACAACCTTTATACCGCTGTACGCTGTACAAATCAACTACGGGAATGCGGGAATTTTCCTGATGCTTCAAGCGGGTACCGTCGTATTATCGCGGTTTGTGTTGAGAAAGAAAATTCCGTCAGACGGTAAGTGGCGTTCCTCTTTTATGATGGGAATTATGCTCATTCTTGCAGTAGCGGTATTAAGTGTAAGCTTTTCTAGCGTGGGTGGAGCAGCCTTTCTCTACGTAGGGGCCATATTAATGGGAATTGCTCAAGCTCTTCTCTATCCTACGTTAACGACGTATTTGACATTTGTTCTGCCAAAGAGGGATCGCAATGTGTTAATCGGGTTATTCATAGCTATGGCCGATTTGGGTGTTTCTCTGGGAGGAGTCATCATGGGGCCAGTCGCTGATCATTTCTCTTATTCCTTTATGTATATGATTTGTGCAATCTTAGGCGTAACGATGATCATTTTTGCCTATGAACGAAGCAAAAAAAGTTCTGTTGGATTACGATAAGACCGATGATGTTCATTGCTAAAGCTCAATCGTGGAAGGAAGAAAACAGTTATCCGTAGCTCGTCGTTGGACACGGAGGAAAATATTCAGGTGGCAAGCCGAGTATATGTTAGGAGATGATACCTAGCGTTTACTCGGCTTTTTCATACGCAGATGCGAATCAAAACACAGTATCTATTTGACCATCATTTAGCGTCACAAAAGATAGGGGAAGGTACCTATTTGAAAGGTGCTCCCCGTCTTTTACGATTGGGTCATAGGGGAAATGATCTCAATATCTTTCAGTATGGAGGACCTAAGATGGATCAAAGTCCGACTTATTTTGAATGCATTGGTGAAGAAGGAAAAGCGATGGATAACGGGTATCTGAAGCAAATCTTCGATCACTTGCAGGACGGGATTATTCTCATGGATCAGGAACGAAAAATTATGGTGATGAACCCATCCGCAGAGAAAATGACCGGTTGGAAACGAGGAGAAAAGGTCCCGTTCTGCTCCTACTGCCAAAACAGAGAGTTGGAACCGGGAGAAGAACGATGTTATTTGCTCGCCAAACGGGAGGTTCCCTATTTTCTCTCAGCGATGCCTACCTATGAAGGGCGGTACGTAGACATGGAGATGAGCACGGCTGTCATCTATGAAAATGGTGAACAAAACATGCAGGATGTCCTATTAGTTTTAAAAGATATGACAGTAAAGAAAAAAGAAGAGGAGGTCAGAATCTCCAAGCAGGTGCTGCAAAAAACGCTAGAAGCTCAAGAAAATGAACACAAGCGCCTGGCCCGGGAGCTGCACGACGGCGTAGGTCAATCCTTGTATTCTGTTTCAGTAGGTATTCAGGCCATTCAAGCACGCCTCAACGAGAGGGGACAATTCCGGGAATTCATGCAAGAGATTATAAATGAGCTGGAAAAAGCAATACAGGACGTCAAGCTGTATTCGCTACAGCTGCGTCCGCATAGTCTCGATCAGCTGGGGCTGATTCCTACCGTACAGCATCTTGTTTCTAGCTTGAACAAAGCACATCAGGATGTTTCCATTACCTTTTCTTACAGCAATGTCAGTGATCATTTTCAGCCAATCATGGAAATCAATCTGTACCGTGTCATCCAAGAAGCCTTACATAACGCCCTGAAATACGCGAAGGCGACACTGATTGAAGTCATCTTGTATAAGGAAGACGAACTACTGACTCTGCTGATTCAGGATAACGGAATCGGATTTGTGCGCGATCAGGTTCAGGTTGGTCTGGGCCTCAAACATATGGAAGAACGAGTGGATCAGATGGAGGGGACTCTTCAGATTCAATCCGTGCTGCACGAAGGTACATCGATCAAGGTAACGGTAGCAGGAAAAGGAGGGAGAGTAGAGTGATACGAGTGCTTTTGGTTGATGATCACACGATGATTCGGAAGGGATTGCGTGTGCTTCTCGAAAGTTACTCTCAAATTAAAATTGTCGGAGAGAGTCATACGGGCAATGATGCCATCCTGAAAGCCAATCAGCTTAAACCCGATGTGGTGCTGATGGATTTGTCATTGCCGAACGGGCTGGATGGGTTTACCGCGAGCAATGAGATTCGCAAATCGAATCCTTTGGTGAAAATCGTCATATTGACCATGCATGACGAGGAGATTTTCGTCCAGAAGGCCATCACCGTCGGAGCCCATGGGTACATTTTAAAAAACAGCCATGGAGAACTGCTGTTTCAAGCCATTATGGAGGTTTACAGAGGCAAGTGCTTTTACAAGACTTCTGTATCGCAAGAAATCATCAATCTATGGCTCAGATCGGATGCCAAGACGTTGCCTTCTGTTTTAACGCTGCGTGAAAAGGAGCTTGTCAGACTCATTGTGCTCGGCTATTCCAATAAGGAAATGGCGGATAAGCTGTTGATCAGCGTCAAAACCGTGGAGAACCACAAAACGAATATCATGCAGAAACTAGGATTGGATTCCAAGCATCAATTGATCCAATACGCCATAAAAAATAGATATCTCGATCTGGCGTTTTAATGGTTTGAATCCAAAAGTAGGGGACTTCCCCTATATGGAAAAAATGTCAGCGGAATAAACTGAATAGAGAGACTGCATCGGTCATCGTATGATTGGAAACCAAATGGTCGTCGAAGGAGGAGCTATGGCAAAACAAGTTCATTATACGGTTGTGATCGTGGGAGCAGGCTCAGCAGGTATCTCTGTTGCTGCCCGTCTCGTCCGTGCTTCCAAAAGGCTCTTGGGACAAGTCGCCATCATCGATCCTGCATCCAAGCATTATTATCAGCCTTTGTGGACATTAGTCGGAGGTGGTGCCGCGAAAAAGGAGGAATCCGAGCGTGACCTCTCCTCTCTGATTCCCACAGGCGTCGACTGGATTTGCGATGCGGTCACCATGTTTCAACCGGAACAACACATGCTTAGTACGAGGCAGGGAGCCGTCTTTTCCTATGATTACCTCGTTGTTGCTGCTGGTCTGCAACTTGATTGGGAGGGAGTAAAGGGTTTAAAGGATGCCGTTGGAAAGAACGGCGTTTGCAGCAACTACGCATACCAAACGGTAGAAAGTACATGGGAAGCCATCCGAAGTTTTAAAGGCGGGACTGCCATTTTTACCCATCCGAATTCACCTGTAAAATGCGGCGGAGCCCCTCAGAAAATCATGTATTTGGCCGATGATTACTTTCGCAAGTTAAAGGTTCGCAACGACTCAGCGATCATTTTTGCATCAGCGAAAGGAAGTATTTTTGACGTTCCCACGTATGCCAATACCCTCAATAACGTCATTCGTCGCAAGAACATCGAAACGAGATACAAGTATAACCTACTAGAGGTGCGGGCGGATACCAAAGAAGCCGTCTTCGAGAATCTGGACACCAAAGAGCAGGTAGTATGGAAGTATGACATGCTTCATGTGACCCCTCCCATGAAAGCGCCCGATTTCATTGCAAACAGCGCATTGGCAGACACAGGAGGCTGGGTCGATGTCGATCCATTTACGCTTGTGCACAAGAGATTTCCCACTATTTTCGGCATTGGCGATTGCACGAATCTTCCCACGTCCAAAACCGGAGCTGCTATTCGCAAACAGGCGCCTGTGGTCGAGAAAAACCTGCTCGCGCTGATCAATGGTGATCCATTGGCTGCCAAGTATGACGGTTATACATCCTGCCCACTCGTAACGGGGTACAACAAGCTAGTACTCGCCGAATTTGATTACAACCTGAAGCCGTGCGAAACCTTTCCTTTTGACCAATCTAAAGAAAGATTCAGTATGTACCTGATGAAAAAAGAACTGCTTCCCATCCTTTATTGGAATGGCATGCTAAAAGGATTGATGTGAGGCAGTTTTCTAGAGAAGGGACATCCATTTTGCACGATCTGGAATCATTCCGGTTTCTGCTTGAGTTACTCGCGGAAAAATCAAACAAATAATTGACAGGTTAAGGGAGGAATACACGATGTTATTGCGTTACTTTTATGATGAGAAATTGGCCCATGCATCTTATCTAGTCGGCTGCCAAAAAAACGGGGAGGCGATTGTGATCGATCCCGCCCGTAATCTGGCTCCTTATTTTCAAGTCGTCAAAGCAGAGGGAGTAACCATTGTAGCCGCCACCGAAACCCATATTCATGCTGATTTTGTATCTGGTGCCAGGGAACTGGGCGCGGTTCATCAAGCGAAGCTGTTTTTATCCAATGAGGGCGATGAAGATTGGAAATATCAATACGTGAAAGGCTTGAACCATCAGCTTGTGCACGATGGGGATCGTTTTTTTATCGGAAACTTGCTTTTTGAAGTCATGCATACCCCTGGCCATACGCCTGAGAGTATCTCCTTCCTTTTGACAGACCTTGGAGGGAATGCAGATCGTCCTATTGGGATCTTCACGGGAGATTTCGTCTTTGTCGGCGATATCGGCAGACCGGACTTGCTCGAGAAAGCGGCGGGAATGAAGGGGACGTCCGAGTTAGGTGCAAGAGCCATGTTCCAGTCCCTCCAAAAATTCAAGCAACTGCCGGATTATATGCAGGTATGGCCAGCTCATGGCGCAGGAAGTGCTTGCGGGAAAGCACTGGGGGCCGTGCCGTCTTCTACCGTCGGCTATGAAAAGCTCTTTAACTGGGCGATGTCACACACGAGTGAAGAGGAATTCGTTCAGGCACTCCTGGATGGACAACCAGAGCCTCCAACGTATTTTGCTGTGATGAAACGGGTGAATAAGGAAGGCCCTGCCTTGCTCAAGGAACTTCCTGTTGTTCAAGAGTTCAACTCGCTAGAAGCACTAAAGGAATCACTGGAAAACGGACAGATAATCGATACGCGTCCTTTCCACAAATTTGCGAAGGGGCATCTGGCGGGAACACTTCATATTCCCTTTAACAAGTCATTTGCCAACTGGGCAGGCTGGATTGTCGATTACGATCGCCCCGTTCAGATTCTGACTACCCCAGATGAGCTGGACGAGATTTTGCAAGCCTTGCGTGCTGTAGGGATTGATCATGTCACAGGCTTTATCGACAGCACCAAACTAATGGAAAGTGAAGGGTCTTCGCTCGAGACAATCGAAGAGGTAACACCGCTGGAGATTGCAGACCGGGTGGAAAAGGGAGAGGTTCACGTAGTAGATGTACGTAATTTGGCCGAGTGGAAGGAAGGACATATTCCGGATGCACAGCACATCATGCTCGGTACACTCGCCATGCGGCAAGATGAGATTCCTCACGATAAACCGCTTCTCGTACAGTGCCGTTCCGGTGCCCGATCCGCCATTGGCGCAAGCATTCTTAAAGCAAACGGATTCAAGGATGTAATGAATTTGAGCGGCGGAATCTTACAATGGCAAATAGACCGGTTGCCAGTGGTAGAACGAGGATAAAACGAGATCAAAGCGAGTTGCTGCAAAGGGTGAGCCTATGACTATCGACCTAGTGATCACACTGTTTGTTATCGGTTTCGTGGGATCGTTCATCTCTGGTCTCGTTGGAATCGGGGGCTCCATCATCAAGTATCCGATGCTTCTGTACATTCCGCCTGCCCTTGGATTCGTTGCTTACACAGCTCACGAAGTATCCGGAATAAGTGCCGTCCAAGTATTTTTTGCCACCCTAGCTGCTGTTTGGACTCTGCGCAAAGATAAGCTTATTCATTACCAGCTCGTTGTGTACATGGGAAGTGCCATTATTGTCGGGAGCTTGCTTGGAGGATATGGAGGAAAATTCCTTTCGGCAAATGCCGTCAATATCGTTTACGCCATCCTGGCCACGATTGCTGTAATCTTGATGTTCCTGCCAAAAAAGCGAGTGGACGAACGTGAACAGACAACTGAGGTTCTCTTTCATAAACCAACAGCTGTCTTATCTGCTTTGATGGTCGGAGGTGCCTCCGGAATTGTCGGGGCAGCGGGCGCTTTTATTTTGGTTCCCATCATGTTGATCATCCTCAAGATACCGACAAGAGTTGCGATTGCGTCCTCTCTTGCCATCACTTTTCTATCTTCCATTGGATCGACGATAGGGAAATGGATGGCAGGGGACATATTGCTGTGGCCATCCGTGATCATGGTAATCGCCAGCATCATGGCAGCGCCGCTCGGTACGAAGGTCAGTAAACGTTTGGGCACGCGGATTCTCCAATCCATTCTTGCCTTGTTGATCCTAGCCACCACGATTAAGATTTGGGCTGACATCCTCCTATTCATACGTGTATGAAGATTTACTTTTTTCACAAATAATATAAAGAAAAATCAATTGTCATGGAACAGCATTGACATATCCGAGTAAAATGATAAGATAAAAAGAATTTTACAATAAAATTAAATTTCATAGAACATTCTTATCGAGAGTGGTGGAGGGACTGGCCCGATGAAACCCGGCAACCTTGGTCTGATTGACCTTACGGTGCTAATTCCTGCGGAGTTATTCTGCGAGATGAGAAGGTGGGAAACGTGCAATCGCCCCTCTTCTTTTCGGAGAGGGGTTTTCTATATTTATAATCCGTAGTATTTACATCGTTTTACTTTGTATTATTTGAAGGAGGAAACAACGTGCTTTATTATGCAGTCAAGCGTGGCTTTCTCATGATCGTTACGCTGTGGATGATCGTCACGGTAACGTTCGTGACCATGCACCTGATTCCAGGTGATCCATTCGCATCAGATGCCAAAATGCTTCCAGAAGAAGTGGTGAAGAACATGCGAGCGGAGTACAACCTCGATCAGCCAATCACGGTACAATACCTGCTCTATCTAAAAGGATTGCTGCAATTTGACTTGGGGCCCTCTATCCAGTCCAAGACGAGGGATGTGAACACACTGATTGCAGAGGGATTTCCCGCATCGGCTGTTCTGGGACTCCAGTCGTTTACGGTAGCGTTGATTGGTGGAATCACACTGGGAATCGTAGCGGCACTCTATCACAATCGGACCTTGGATTTCTTGTCTATGTTTGCTGCCATCATCGGGATCTCCATCCCCAGTTTTATTCTCGCGCCACTGTTGATCAAGTATTTAGCCGTTAAATGGGAGCTTTTACCCGTCGCTGCATGGGGGAGCTGGGAGCACTCGATTCTTCCAACACTTGCTCTCGCTATCGGTCCGCTCGCCATCATCGCCCGCTTTGTACGAGCCAGCATGCTTGAGGTTTGGCAACAGGAATACATAAGCACGGCAGAGGCCAAAGGGCTTGGCACCTTTTCCATTGTCGTTAGACACGGGATGCGCAATGCCATCCTGCCTGTTCTTACCTTTATCGGTCCGCTGTTTGCCAACCTGATGACCGGAACCTTTGTGGTGGAAAAGATTTTCGCGATTCCCGGGCTCGGCAAATACTTCGTGGAAAGCATTTTTAACCGCGATTATCCCGTTATTTTAGGAACGACTGTGTTTTACAGCTTTGTGCTCATTTTTACTTTGTACATCATCGACCTGTTGTATCGGGTGATTGACCCGCGCATCAGATTAACGAGTGGAGGGAAGTAGCGTTATGGCCAATCAGGCAACACAACTGGATTCCCTGTTTCGACCAGTCGACCGAAGCCGGCTTTTAGAGGAAATTCGGGAGCGCCCGAGTCTTGGGTATTGGCAGGAGGTTTTGCAGCGGGTATCCAGTAACAAGCTGGCAATGCTCGGGTTCTTCCTGCTCGCAGCAGTGGTGACCCTCTCAATCATCGGTCCGCTGCTCGTTCCCCACAGCCCACATGAACAGTCTTTGACCAAAGGAAATCTGCCACTGTCTGGCGAGCACTGGTTTGGAACCGATGACTTGGGGCGGGACATGTGGGCACGTACCTGGGCAGGCGGACAAATTTCTTTGTTTATTGGTGTGGCGGCAGCAGCCATCGATCTCGTGATTGGTGTATGCATCGGCGGGATATCCGGTTACATGGCAGGGAGGAACAAGCTGGGCGACCGTGTAGACAACATCCTGATGCGGTTGGCCGAAATTCTTTACAGCATTCCGTATCTGCTGGTGGTAATCCTGCTGATGGTGGTTCTGGAGCCTGGACTCGCAACAATCATTATTGCCCTATCTCTGACCGGCTGGGTGGGGATGGCGCGTCTGGTCAGAGGGCAAATCATGCAGATCAAGCGGCAGGAGTTTGTGCTGGCCGCAGAAAAGCTGGGCACCTCACATACCAAAATCATCATCAAACATCTGCTGCCGAATACGATCGGCGTCATCATCGTCAACCTGACCTTTACGATCCCGCACGCGATTTTCGCCGAATCATTTCTCAGCTTTCTTGGGCTGGGTGTGCAAGCGCCAACAGCCAGCTGGGGAACCATGGCCAACGACGCGCTGGCGGTTATGCTGAGCGGACAGTGGTGGCGTCTGTTTTTTCCGGGATTCATGATTTCGCTTACGATGTTCGCTTGCAATGCACTTGGGGACGGTTTGCAGGATGCACTGGACCCACGGATCAGGAAATGAGGGGGGAGTACATTATGAAGCCTTTATTGGAAGTAGATCAGCTACGCGTCTCCTTTCGCACGTACGGTGGAGAGGTGCGGGCAGTAAGAGGGGTTTCCTTTTCTGTGAAGGAGGGAGAGACGCTGGCGATTGTGGGGGAAAGCGGCTGCGGAAAAAGTGTGACGGCTCGGGCATTGATGGGGATGATTCCACCGCGAACAGGTCAGGTAAAAGGCGGCAGCATTCGGTTTCGCGGGCGTGAACTGACTGGGCTGAGGAAGCTGGAATGGCAGCAGGTTCGCGGCTCGCAGATCGGTATGATCTTTCAGGACCCGATGACCTCGCTGAACCCCACGATGAAAATTGGTCAACAGATTGCGGAAGGGCTGATCAAACATCGAAAGCAAACGAAGACGGAAGCAAACGAAGAGACGCTGAAACTGCTGGAGAGGGTAGGTATTCCTGAGGCGGCGAGGCGATTTGAACAATATCCGCACGAGCTAAGTGGAGGAATGCGGCAGCGTGTCGGAATCGCTATGGCGCTAGCCTGCCAACCGCAGTTGGTTATCGCAGATGAACCGACGACGGCGCTCGACGTGACCATTCAGGCGCAGATCCTTCGTCTGATGAAGGAATTGCAGGAGCAGTTGCACACCTCGATCATTTTGATCACCCACGATCTGGGCGTAGTCGCAGAGGTGGCCGATCATGTAGCGGTCATGTACGCAGGTGTAGTGGTGGAGAGCGGCCCGGTGGGAGAGATTTTTGATAATCCGCGCCATCCATACACACAAGGGCTGTTGCAGTCTGTGCCACGTCTCGATGCAGGTAAAAAAGAACGATTGATTCCCATCGAAGGGACACCGCCGGATCTATTTCGTCCACCTGCCGGGTGCCCATTCGCTGACCGTTGCCGGTTTGCCATGGAAATTTGCCTGGAGCATATGCCGCAATCAAATTCGTTTTTCAATCAGCATGAGGCGAGCTGCTGGCTGAACGACCCGCGTGCCCGGGGAGCAGAAGCGTGGATGGTAGCAGGGAGGGAGACATATGGGTGACAACCTAGTAGAAGTGGAGAATCTCGCTAAATCGTTTGAGATTGGCAAAGGCCAACGGGTTAGAGCTGTTGACCGCGTCTCTTTTGAAATCAGGCGAGGGGAGACGCTCGGAATCGTTGGGGAAAGCGGCTGCGGCAAGTCTACGCTGGGCAGGACGATCGTAGGCCTGTACCCGGCTACTGCAGGGCGCATCCTGTTTCAAGGCAAAGACATCGCCAGGATGGATCGACGTGAGCGACGGGAAGCAAACCGCCACATGCAGCTGATCTTCCAGGATCCGCAGGCCTCACTCAATCCGCGGTTGCGGGTAGGCGACATCATCGCCGAAGGAATCGACTCCTATGGATTGGCAAAAGGAAAAGAACGAGAAGAACGCATCTATCGGCTGCTGGAGCTCGTAGGATTGCACCCAAGCCACGCAAAACGCTTTCCGCATGAGTTTAGCGGCGGACAGCGACAGCGTATCGGAATTGCTCGTGCGCTTGCGGTGGAGCCCAGCTTTATCGTGGCAGACGAGTCCATCTCCGCACTGGATGTGTCCATTCAGGCGCAAATCGTCAATCTTTTAGCTGATCTTCAGGCAGAGCGGTCTATCACCTATCTGTTTATCGCCCATGACCTGTCGATGGTGAAGCATATCAGCGACCGGATCGGCGTGATGTACCTGGGGCAGATGATGGAGCTGGCACCGAGCGAGGAGTTGTTTGCCACTCCGCTACATCCTTACACGCAAGCCTTGATCTCGGCTATTCCCGTCTCTCATCCAGCCCAGCGTGAAGAGCGGGAGCAGATCGTACTGACTGGAGAACCACCCAGCCCGATTCATCCGCCAAGCGGTTGTCCGTTTCGCACCAGATGTCCGGTTGCCCAAAGCGTTTGCGCTGAAACAGCACCGGATTGGAAGGAGGTGAGGCGCGGACACTGGATCGCTTGCCGTCTTGTACAGTAGACAGAGGAGAACAAGGAGGAAATCATCATGAAAAAGGGATTGCTTACTTTTGTTGCATTGCTGGCGCTCGCTGTGCCTGCGCTTTCTGCGTGCGGCAGCGATAAATCAGCTGCATCTTCCGAGCAACAGACGGGGACAGCCATTAAACAAGTCATGACCACTAATCTGCGGGGCGAACCGTACACATTAGACCCGGCATTCGCTTCCGATACCACATCGTACTGGGTGATCGATCATCTATATGAAGGATTGTACCGATATAGCCAAAATGGGGACATCAGCGAAGGTGCAGCCGAAAAGGTGGAAGTCTCCCCCGACGGCAAAACCTACACGTTTACTCTGCGCCCCGAGATGAAATGGTCGAACGGCGATCCGGTGACGGCGCATGACTACGAATACTCTTGGAAGCGTGTGTTGAATCCACAGACTGCCGCCTATGAACCATCCGCACTCTACTACATACAAGGCGCGGAGGCGTACAACACAGGCAAAGGCAGCGTGGATGACGTTCAGATCAAGGCAAAGGATGACCGAAGACTCATCGTTGGACTGAAAGACCCGATCACCTATTTCCCGAAAATCATGATGAGTCGCGCCTATCTGCCAGTGAACAAAAAAGTCGTGGATGCAGACAAAAACTGGGCGGCCGAAGCGAAAGGCATCGTGACCAATGGCCCGTACACCGTGGGGAGCTGGGACCACAATAGCCAACTGACGATTGCCAAAAGCCAGCGCTATTGGGAGAAAGAAAAAGTAACGATGGACACCGTCCACTTCAAGATGGTAAACGAAGCGACCACCTACTACCAGATGTTCAAAACAGGAGCGCTTGATCTAATTGATTCCCTGCCGATCGACGTGATTGAGCAGGAAAAAGAGAAAGAAGAGTACAAATCATTCCCGGACTACAGCATTTATACGTACACGTTTAACGTAGAGGAAAAGCCGTTTACGAATGCGAAAATTCGTCAGGCCTTTTCCTACGCGATCGACCGGGACATCCTGACGAAAAACGTGACCAAGGGAGGCCAGCTTCCAGCGTACGGCTATACGCCATTTGGGATGAAAACTCCTTCGGGTAAGGACTTCCGCGAAGAAGTAGCGCCTTACTATCAGTTTGATCCCGCCAAGGCGAAGCAGCTCCTGGCAGAAGGCTTGAAGGAGGAAGGCTGGACAGAGCTGCCGCCGATTACACTGAAATACAGCACCGCGGAAAACCACAAGAAGATCGCCGAAGCCCTGCAAGAAATGTTCAAGCAAAATTTGGGCGTGTCAGTGAAGCTGGAGAATCAGGAGTGGAAAACATACATCGATACGTTCAAGCAGAAAAACTTCCAGATTGCCCGCATGGGTTGGGGCGGCGATTACCTTGATCCGCTCGCGATGCTGGAGCTGTATACAGGGAAAAGCTCCCGCAACTTCACCAACTGGGCCAATCCGAAGTTTGACGAGCTGATCGAAAAAGCAAAGGTCGAGCAAAACGAGGAAGCACGGATGAAGCTTTTGCACGACGCTGAAACCATTTTGATGCAGGATATGCCAGTCATCCCGGTTTATTTCAATAACGAAAACTACCTCAATAGCAAAAAAATCGAAGGCATCCGTTTCAGTGTAACCGGGACACCGGACCTGCGTTGGGCGAAAAGAGTGGCAGAGTAACGTTTCATAAAATGAGGTCGTAGCCTACGATAACAAGGAGCAGTTTGCCTAGAGGAGCAACTGCTCTTTGTTGAAACTCGTTTCCCAAATGATGAAAGTATCCTACAATAAGAAGAAACTCACGAACGAGGGGGTATAAAACAAATGACAGTAACCTTACATTCAATAGAGTTCATCAATCGCCGTCAAAAACTCGCGGAAAAAATGCCTGACCACAGCGCAATTGTCCTATTTTCGGGCGTTGTCAAGACACGCAGCAATGACGATAAATACCTGTTTTCACCGAACCGCAACTTCTATTATTTAACCGGCATTGCGCGCAGCAACCTCATTCTCATGATCACGAAACGTGCTGGCATCGTGAGCGAAACGCTATTTCTTCAGCGCCCAAATGAACTGGAAGCGAAATGGACAGGGACCGTCTTATCGGATCAAGAGGCGAAAGAGCAGTCTGGTATCGAACACTTCGACTATCTCGACGAGTGGCTGGAGTCATTTGGAACCTTTATGAGACGCTGCGAAGGCAATTGTTCGCTCTATCTCGACTTGTATCGCTATCAGTGGAGCGACGAGCTGAACCCTGCAGAGACTTTTGCCGAAGACGCGCAGAAGAAATATAGGACCCTGCAGATTCACGATGCGGGCCCATGGCTAAAAGAACTGCGTATGTTGAAAAGTCCAGCAGAGATCGGAGAAATCAGACGTGCGATTGCGATCACGGATGAAGCAATCCGTCGCATGTGGTCGCATGCACGTCCTGGAATCATGGAATACGAGCTAGAGGCGTACTATGATTTCACGTTGAAATCGCATGGTGTTCGCGAGCTTCCTTATTTACCTATCATTGGAAGCGGTATCAATGCCACGATCTTGCACTATGAAGCGAATAATCAGCGTGCAGAAGATGGTGATTTGGTCCTCCTCGACCTCGGAGCAGTATCGAATTACTATGCCGCTGATATTTCACGAACGTTTCCCGTGAACGGTCGCTTTACAGAACGTCAGAAAGCGATCTATCAGCTCGTGCTCGAAGCAGAAATCAAAACTATAGAAGCAGTCAAGCCTGGTGTCACACTTACACAACTCAATGATGTGACGAAACAAGTCCTGACAGAAGGCCTGCTACGTCTCGGTCTCATCCAGGACAGCAGTGAGCTGTCTAAATACTACTATCATTCCGTGTCCCATCACCTTGGACTGGATACGCATGATGTCTCGGATTACAGTGCTGCTTTGCAACCCGGTATGGTGATCACGATTGAACCAGGTCTGTACATAGAGGAAGAAGCGATTGGCATTCGGATTGAAGATAATGTGTTAGTAACAGCAGACGGCTACGAGGTGCTCTCATCGCAGATCCCGAAGGAAATTGAGGAAGTGGAATTGTTGATTGGGAAAAAGGAGTAGCGAACGTTTAAAAGAATGGGTACGATGAACGCTATAAAGCTCCGGGGTTCCTCTCGGAGCTTTATAGCGTTCATTTTGGTATTTTCAGCTCCAACTGCTTGTTGTATCATTCATGTAGAATTGGAACGTAATGTTATATCGGTCTTTCACCATTCCAAAGCAGGGACTGAATTCAGTTTTTTGCAACGGGAACAACACTTGCCCTTTTTCGCTCAATTTCTTAAACATTTCTTCAATCTCGTTTTGTTGCGTCGCTGTTATACAAATATTCACCTGATTTCCGATCACATAAGGTTGCCCCGGAAAAAGATCAGCAACCATCATATCATTTTCTCCAGTTTGCAACACGGCATGGGCAATACGCGTTTTCCCTTCTTCAGGCAAACTATCGGCATTCTTGCCTTCCCCGTATGTAGTTTTGAACAGTAATTTCGAGTTCAACGCTTCTTGGTAAAACTCAATCGCTTCCGCAGCTTTTCTATCCAGCATAATGAACGACGTTGTGCGCATTGACATGTAATCAATCTCCTTTTTAATGAAATGGTCCAAATTTTGCTGTTTTGGACTTCATTAGCATCGTAACGTACAATAGTGACAATATTTGTCGTAATAAATAAAAAGGAGTTTATCATGGCAAAATCCAAAAGACTGATCGAGATTATGATGGCCGTCAACAAAAAGAAGTCTTTCAACGCCAAACAGCTTGCCAGTGAATTTGGAGTTTCTACGCGGACGATTATGCGGGATATGCAGGAGTTGAGCGCGCTAGGGGTTCCTTTTTATTCGGAAGTCGGACCGAATGGGGGATATAAGATGCTGAACGAGAGAATGCTGCCCCCGGTCGCTTTTACGGAAGGCGAAGCGCTTGCTGTATTTTTTGCCAGTCATGCATTGAGGCACTACGCGAATCTTCCGTTTGAGGCGGAAACAGATTCAGTGTTGCGCAAATTTTACTCTTATATGTCAGAAGATATTCGGGACCGTATCGACCGGATGCGGGAACGATTTGATCTAGTTACGCCGATGAGACATGCAAGCACGCCTTATTTGAGCTTGTTGCTGGATGCTGCGATCGATCAAAAAGTGGTGCGCATGGAGTACGAATCGAAACAGGATAAGCGGTTAAGAGATGTTCAGCCGATCGGAATATATGCCAGCAACGGGTTTTGGTATTGTCCGGCCTATTGCTTTCACCGCCGCGATTTTCGCTTGTTTCGCTGTGACCGGGTTAAATCTGTTGAACTGATCGAACGGAAAGCGGTCGATTTGACGCAAGTGCATACAGGAAACTGGGACTCTTACCTTGAAGAGGAGAGTCCCGCTATGGAACTTTATGTTGAGCTTACTGCAACAGGGGTGCAGAGATGTGAATCCGAACTGTGGCCGGCCCACAAAATGCAAATTCATGTTCGAGAAGACGGCACAGGATGGCTGGGCAATCGAATCCCCACGAGCAGCCTTCCATTTTTTGGCCATTTTTTTATTGGTTTGGGTACGGATGCAAAGGTAAAAGCGCCAGACGAGTTGATTCATGTTATGAGAGAAATGCTGGACAAACTAATGGCGCAATATCGGTAAAGACTGTCCAAGACGAAGGCTGCTTGATTGGTCACGTTTTGGGGTGATGCGGCCCGAAAGTTCCCGTTAGCGCGACAGTAAAGATTGATAGTTGAGTCTAAAACTAACTACCTTTTTTATCAAGGTCATTTATTTCTCTTTCAATCAGAAACACTGAAATTTCGAATGCAACTATCCGCCTTTTCGCTAAGGTAATTTGAGGTTTATATTTATTGGGATTTTCTTTCGCTTCGAAAGTTTTTACTGTTTGTCTTAGTTTGTGTAAAGTTGAATCAATTTGACGTTTTGCTTCAACTAATTCGGATATATGCACTTCGTCTAGCGGGCAAAATAATGTACCAGAATACTGAGGGGATTGTCAAAAATACAGCGGAAGTCTAGGACTTTATTTTCTGGTCCATGGCTATCGCTGTTTTGATTGGGAGGGTCAGTCTAAAATTTTATTATCTTCGAACAGTAAAATGATAAAGATATGTCTTAAGTATCTTCCAAAAAAACCCATTTGATTGTAAAATAAAGCAAAACTAAAAGGGTGATCCATTATGGGGGGACTGCTAGGGACATTGCACCAGTCGCTGCGGTCAGAAATCGAACAACATCGGAGAGCACGCGGTTATACATTGAGCAAACTAGGGGATTTAACTGGTATTAATCCGGGGACATTGAGCGAGATTCTAAATGGGAAGCCGCCTCGGGCTATTACGATAAGTCAATTAGACGCACTCGCTGAAGTGTTTGGCTACGAGCCAGGCTGGATGTATGAACTTTATCCCGACGAATGTTTATATGAAGGGAAAATTTCGCGCCCCCGATTGATACCTTACTTGATTCGAAGCGCTGAGAATGGGCGAAAGGATTGCATCGAAGCTGTTACCTCCCAATTACTGGAGAATCCCAAAAATATCTCCATCCTTTTTACTGTGGCTGAGCAATTATATGAGGATGGAAAACTGGGAAAGGCGGTGCCATTCTATGAGTACGTAATTGAGAACGAGAAAGATAGCTACTCTACCCAGTTTGTGATGAGTCACTACCGGTTATTTCAGGCAATTCTCGGGACAAATGCTGATGAAAATGAGAAGGCTGTTATTCGCTTTTCACCATATCGAAAGCGATTACCCGAAACGGATCAATTAGATGCTTTGTTAAATTTGTCGAAGGTTTGTTTCACGTTGCAAAAATGGAGTGAAGCAGAAACCTACGCAGATGAGCTTCGAGGGCTTTCCAAAATCATTTATCAAGATAAGCTGCAAAAATGCAGAAAAAATCGAACGACAGAGTTGATAAAAACAGAACGTCCGCTTGTCTACTACTACGGAATGGGTTATTTATATAAAGGATTAGTCCTACAGATGCAAGGCGCTTATTCCCAATCCAAAGAATATGTACAAGCATACGCCGATTTACATTGGTTTGAACTTCTGGACGATGAAGGGATTAGAATCGTTGAGCGGTTTACTGTCTTTGCGAGAGCGAATTTTTACACACTGGAAGTATTAATGGGGAATGAAAAAATTATTAAGGAATATACCGACTATCTTGCGGAGCAACCTGTTGAAATACTTCCGGGCCTCGTTACGATTATGGAAGCAGCTAATAAATATCATTTTTGTGTGGATGAGGTTTTATTACGCCTCTCTAAAGATATTGCTAGATTCCATGAACGAACAATGTTGGTGAATATGGTTCAGCACCTCCAATATCGATATCAGAAAGCAAAATATGATTTTACAAAGGGACGCATTGAAAGTGGAATCAATGAAACCCTGCACTGTTTCGTTCTATCGGATTTGATGAATCGACATTATGATGCTCTGCAATGTGTACAGTTGTTTGAAAAATATCGCCATCTTGCCTCGCCATCACAAATCCTCCAATATCAAGCCATTGTAATTGGAGAGAAGAAGGCAGAAGCTACACTATAGACGAGTTGTAGGACGATGTATCAACAATCACGAAAAAGATGATAAGAAGAGAGGATGAAAAAGAATGAAACATGTATTCCTAGCACTTCTTCTAACGTTTGGGTTTAGCAGTGGTATTGTGTACGAACCACAAAAGTCTGACACAGCACGCGTAATTAATTATCAGCATGGTGCAGATTTTTAGAAAATAGTTAATAAGACACACAAAAAAACATCCTTTCGATAGGATGTTTTTTTCTATTCCATTTTTCCTTAGTTGGTGATTTCTTGCATATTCATTTATAGTTATTAATGTCATATTTTGTAAATCATAGGAGGTGCTTAACATAAAAGCTATTTTAAGTTCATTAGAAAGGGACGTCTCTGTGCACCGAGGAACATCCCCGAAAAGCAAGTGCACGATCTGGGGCGCGGGAATAGAAGCAGGTCGCCACCACTTGGATCTAGAAACAAGCATCGAACAACTTCGACAGCAAATGATTGAATTGGCCGGAAAACATGGCCTTACAAGTGACGTAGTTTTGGGGGTAAGCCAGCAATTGGACAAATATATTGTGATGGCGCAGAACAACCATAAAACGGATAGCATCTGGTAAAAGGATTCACTAGCGGTCTATTAAAAAATGATTGCGAAAGAGGAACCACCGAAGGATGAAAAATCCAATGCGGTGGTTCTTTTTTTCTCTCGTCTATCATGCCATCATTATAGACGGGGGCGATGAAGGATGTTCCAGGATTTCAGACTTGTTGGTGACCGTCCAGTCGCGATACAAGTGAAAGAATACGTCAAACGCTTAATAATCAAGGGTGTGCTTCAAGCAGATCAAAAGCTGCCCTCCACAAGAGAAATGAGCAGTCTGCTAAAGGTGAGCCGCAATACAGTCATTGCTGCCTACGAGGGCCTAGAGGATGACGGATTTACGTATGCGATTCCAGGAAAAGGCAGCTATGTAAGCGCTATGGTGGGCCATTTGGCTGCAAATAACGGAGGTACGGAAGGCTCTGCCGCATGGCAAATCGACTGGAAGGCACGAATGAACGAATATGCTGTATCCGCTACAGAACTAGACATGATGAAACAGGGCATACGCGCCAAAAAAGCAACCATTTCATTCACAAGCATCGCGCCGGATGAGCAGTTGTTTGATCTGGGGGATGTAAGGCGGGCCTTTATGGATCGAATGGCAATCGAAGGGCAGGTGCTGCTCAACTACGGCTATGCTAAGGGCTACAAGCCACTGATCGATTACTTGATGGGCTATATGGAGAATAAGGGCGTCGATGTAAGCGGTAAGGATATGCTGATTACAAGCGGGTTTACAGAAGGTTTCGACATCGTGTTGTCGGCACTTCGTCCTTCTTCGCGCCGTGGAGCAGCCATTTGTGAAAATCCGACCCATCATACAGCGATCAAGAACTTGAAGCTGCAAGGATTTCAGATAACAGGCATTCCGATGGAGAGAGATGGTATTGATGTAGAGCAGCTTGAAGCGGTATTGCAGAAGCAGACAACCAGCTTCGATTTGGCCTATTTGACTCCTTCCTATCACAATCCGACAGGCATAGTCATGTCGCCGGCGAAGCGCAGTGCTGTTATGAAATTACTGATGCACTATCAGATTCCGGTGATTGAGGATGGATTCAATGAGGAGCTACGCTACTCGGGAGCGCATGTTGCGCCATTAATCGCAACAGCAGGGCAAGGGAACGGAGTCATCTATATTGGTAGCTTCTCCAAGGTACTGTTCCCTGGATTGCGAGTGGGCTGGGTGCTCGGTGACAAGGCATTGCTCGACCATCTGGAAAGCATGAAGCGTGCACGCACCATTCATACCTCAACCATCGATCAATCGATACTGTATCAATATTTGCTGAATGGAAATTTCGATAAATATATCAAAAAAGCACGTATGGAATATAAGCGAAAATATGAACTGACGAAGGCCTGCTGTGAAGCACATCTCCCTGAGGCGCAGCTATCTGGCGACGGGGGCTTGCATTTGTTTCTTACCTTTCCGTCAGTCGTAAATACACACCAGCTGCTAGAAGCTTGCACAGAACAGGGTGTCATTTTTACACCGGGAGACAAATTTTTTATTCAAGAAGGAACAGGGACGAATACGTTGCGACTCGGTTTTTCACGAGTAACGGATGAAAATATCGAGCGGGGTATTCAGATAATCGGCAAACAGGCGCGTCGCTTACTTGAGACATAACGATTACAGACCGCACAACCATTTGGAAGAAAAATGAGGTGTCATCATGAAGATAGGCGTTATTATGGGTGGTATTTCTTCGGAGCGTGAGGTTTCTCTGAAGACTGGTCAAGAGATGATCAATCATTTGGATCGCAGTCGCTATGAGGCAGTTCCCATTGTCGTTACGCAGCGAGCGGATTTAATCACGCAGGTTCAGCAAGCAGGCATCGATTTCGCGCTGTTGGCGTTGCATGGCCAATATGGTGAGGATGGCACAGTGCAGGGAGCGCTGGAGACACTCGGTATACCCTATACAGGAAGCGGTGTCCTGGCAAGCAGCCTATGTATGAATAAGCAACTGTCCAAGATGCTGCTGAAGACGGCAGGTATTCGAACGCCTGCAGGTCTTTACTGGAAGGACGTTTATAATCCACAGGCGGTGGAGCAATTGGGCTACCCGGTGATTGTGAAGCCAAATTTGGGGGGATCCAGCATTGGTGTCCAGCTCGTGCAAAATGAGAAGGAGCTGCTGTCGGCTGTTCAGGAAGCCAGTTATTTGGATCAGGGGATCTTGATTGAGCCCTATTTGAAAGGGATGGAGCTAACTTGCGCGATTCTGGATGGCGAGGTACTCCCGATTATCGGCATTCGTTCGGCGCATTCAGAGTGGTTCGACTACCGAGCGAAATATGAGGATGGCGGCGCGGAGGAGAAGGTGATCGAGCTTTCTCCCGTTATCCAGCAGCGAGTGCGAGAGGCGGCGCTCGCCAGCTACCAACTACTGCAGTGCAAAGTCTATGCAAGGGTCGATATGATTTTGTGTCAGGATATGCCTTACGTACTAGAAGTGAACACCTTACCGGGGATGACCGCCAACAGTCTGTTTCCAAAGAGTGCAGCAGCAGCAGGTATGACCTTTACACAGGTACTGGACCGAATTATTGCGAGCTCGCTACATGAGCGGAAGCGGGAATGGGGGAGCCCTGCAAACAGATAGCATCTATCTAGTGATCTAACGGAAGAGAAACCCTACATGTAGTGGGGTTTCTCTTTGCTTTCATTGACTGGAGTAGTGAATGATTACCGAACACTTTACGATACGATCTCCGTTGTTTTGATAAATGTGTGGCCTGTCCGCTTTAAAAATGAGCGTATCTTCTGGCTCAACGACATAAATTTGTTCATTGACAACAACCTCTAGCGTGCCTTCGTTTACGAGAATAAATTCCTCAACCCCAGTTGTATGCGGTTCTGCGATATGCTCGCATCCTGGTTCAAGGGTTACTGAAAAGATCTCAAACTGTTGTTCAGGATTATAGGGGACAAGTGGATACACACGATATTGACCGTCATTTTCAATAATGGGGTTTACTTCTTTCTTTTTTACAATCGTAACATTCGGCTTGTATTGACTAATGAGTGAAGAAAAGGATAAGCGCAACCCACTAGCTATTTTCCAAAGAGTTGTGATGGTTGGAGCAGATTTACCTCTCTCAATTTGTCCTAACATCGTTTTGCTAACCCCTGTTATTTCAGAAGTTTTATCCAAGCTCAAGTTTCTTTCCTTCCGGATACGCTTTATGTTCTCTCCAACATTTGTGTGAAACTCTTCCATAAATGCCCTCCATTGAATTCGGAC
Source organism: Brevibacillus schisleri (assembly GCF_055685845.1). Taxonomy (NCBI): domain Bacteria; kingdom Bacillati; phylum Bacillota; class Bacilli; order Caryophanales; family Paenibacillaceae; genus Brevibacillus; species Brevibacillus schisleri. The sequence goes on along the minus strand of NZ_JBVNDM010000001.1, from coordinate 3,553,312 downwards.
GTTATCTTACACGTATATACGTTTGATTTCATGAAATAAACTGTATATGGTTCAGAACAGACACTATATAGTCCAAAATATACGAAAAGAGATGCTATGTCTACGCAAAACACGATTTTATCAGGTACATAAAACGATTGGTAATACTCCCATGGATTCAGCAACTACCTGGCTTTTTCATGTTCAAATGACACTCCTTTTTTATATTGTCTCTTGAATCTCAAGTTACATGAGGTTTTATAATTGGGTAAGGGGGTGTTGTAACGTGCACGCAAAGGCGAGGAACAGATTAGACACCACACAAAATCAACAGAATGATCTAACAACAGTGGAAGTGAAGTTCTCCATAGGACAAGTGTCGAAAATGACAGGATCTTCTGTACCCACTGTTCGTTATTATGACGAGATTGGCCTGCTTTCACCTGCCGAGATAACTCCTGGAGGTCATCGTGTGTATACGGCAGAGGAAATATGGCGGTTAAAACTGATCCTAACCCTTCGCTATTTAAACTTTGGAATTGATGAGATTAAGAGAATGTTAGCTGGGGATATTCCTGTTGATAGGGCGATAGAGTGGCAAATCGAAGCTTTGGACATCCAAATGCGTACGCTTGCCAGCATGAAGTCTATTTTGGAACAAACAAAGCAGAGTGAGGATGGCAATGATTCTCTGAGCTATATGCACGAGCTAATTGAATCCATTTCCGCAGATGCATTGGAACGAGAAAAGTTTATTTTAGAAAAAATGTTTTCGTCCGTTTTTCCTGAACAATTTCCGGTTGAATGGCGAGAGATATTTTTACTAGGGGTTAACGTTTCTTCGTTGCTGGAAGGCAATCTTTCGGCAGCGCAAACGGCTGCATTAGATGAGTTGGAGGCAATGTTTAATGATCCACAGATTGTCCGGGAAATGAAGCAGGATGTTATGTCCTTCCTGGAAGTAGTTCACCTGCCTAAAATCAGTGTGGAGATGTGGACTGCCAGAATGCTTAAAAACCATAAACAGCTGTTGAAAGCAGCTGAGCAACATGCAACTCCAGACAGCCCTGTCGTACAGGCGAATATTCAAGAGTATGTGTTGCTCTTTGCGGATGTCGACGAGCTCCCTGTCTCGCAATCGTTTTTCCGTCGATTTGCTGAATGGTTGCTTTCAAGCCAAACCGAAAATCTCGAACGCTTTAGAAGAATTTGTTTAATCCTATACCCAGGTCTTCAAACGTATATGAAAACAAATGAATTATTCTACCAAGGAGTACAGTGGAAGCTTCAACAACTGGATAACGAGTAAATGTACGCTTTGTTACAGCTTGTGAAGGAGGTGGAATCATCTGTCATCATCGGAAGTTCTTTCTAAAAGAAAAGGGTAGGGGGTGGCATGCTGACACATGAAAAAAAACAACCGAAAAGCGTACAGTGTCTTTTTAGGGGGATTTGTCACGCTATGTCTGTTCCTGGTGGTTGGTTGTAGCACGCAAACAACTGTGCCAGCCGAGCAACAGGAGAGTGCCAAACCAAAATCGGGCGGAACCATTACAGTAGCGTACCCTTATGAACCGGATACGTTAGATGCTCACATGTCTGCTGGATCCGCTGGGGTCTATACTTGGTTGCTCGGTGGGTCGCTACTATATAAGGATCCTGCCTCAAACGAATACAAGCCCTCTCTTGCTAGTGACTATAAAATTTCTGAGGATGGCAAAACGTGGACCTTTACCATTCGTTCCGGGATTACCTTTCACGATGGGACAGCGCTGACTGCAAAAAGTTTTAAGGAAACCTTTGATCGTGCTCTTAATCCGCAGACAAAAGCAAAAACAGCCGCTGAAGTAATGGCTCCAATAAAAAGTGTGAAAGCGCCAGACGATCAGACCCTCGTTCTCGAACTACACGAACCCAATACTGCCTTCCTCGATTCACTAGGGAATTATATAACACAGCCGTTATCATGGAAAGCAATTGAAAAGGCTGGGGAGGATTACGGCAGGAGTCCTGTGGGAGTAGGGCCGTGGAAGTTTGAGAGCTGGAATACGGGCGCAGGTGTCACCTATGTTAGAAATGAAGCTTTTCAGTGGGGAGAACCATATTATGAAAATCAAGGTCCTCCAAGAGCCGACAAACTTGTCATAAAAGCGATTGCTGACAGCCAACTCAGGTTGTCAGCGCTAGAGAGCGGTGCTATCGATGTAGCAACGGAAATACCTATGAAAGACGTGACTTATTATCGGAATAATTCGAAATATCAAGTGATCGAACGCTTACGTCCTGGACTAGGCTTATTGATGGAAATGAATTTGAAGAGACCACCGTTTCAAGATATTCAAGTACGCAAAGCATTTCATATGCTCGTCAATAAAGAAGCCATTGTCCAAGCTGTTACGCAGGAAGAAGGCGAAGTGGCGCATATGCCGTTATCTCCATCGACGCTAGGGTATGACAAATCCTTAGAAGGGTACGGGTACGCGTATAATGTGGCCGAAGCAAAGAAATTGTTGGACGATGCTGGTTGGAAAGTAAACGGAAGTGGTGTGAGAGAAAAGGACGGAAAACCACTGAGTCTGAATTTACTCAGTACCGCAGATTTTGACAAAGAAGCCCAATTGCTCCAAGCCATGCTGGGAGAGGCTGGTATCCACATAATGATACAGAATCTAGAAATAGGAGGGTACATGCAGGAAGTCATCAAAGGAAATTTTGATGTAACGTTGATATCGGGCGCCTATGATGATCCTGATATTTTATACTTTTATTTCCATTCAAACGGTGCCTACAACCTGTCTGGTGTAAAAGATGACAAGCTGGACGCACTCCTTTTGAAAGGGCGTGCAACCTTACAGACGAATGCCAGAAAGCAAGTGTATATGGATGTACAAAAGCAACTCATTGAGCAAGCGTATGTTGTCCCTCTCTATTACGATAAGGCCTTTACTGTCATAAATTCTCGGATAAAGGGAGTAAAGTGGACATCTGTCATGCCGACATATAATGACAGCTGGATCGAGAACTAACTACATGTCAACAAAGGAGAGAAACATATGCAAAATAACGGATGGATTGATTCTTTTGAACAATATGCCCAAAATTGGATAACCAAAAGTCAGGTTCCTGGTGTTTGTATGGGATTAGCAAAAGATGGTCAAATCTTCTATAGTAACGGATTTGGCTTCCGTGATGTGGAACGGCAGTTAGGAGTTACAATCGATACAGTATTTGGAATTGGATCGATAACAAAATCCTTTACCTGTGTGGCGGTCATGCAATTACAAGAGGCGGGTAAGTTATCCGTACATGACCCTGTTGTCAAATACTTGCCAGAATTCCGTCTGAAAAATCTTGATGTGGGGCAAATCACGATTCATCATTTTATGACGAATACGAGTGGAATTCCCCCCTTGCCCACATTTTTGGCAAGTGTGATGCGAAGCTTGGGCGCGAACGAGGTAGAAGACCTTCCATTGATGCAAAACCAGACAGATGAAACGGTCCCAATCGATACGTACGAAGACCTGATGAGTGTAATCTCTACATTAGATTTAGAGCTTCTAGGCCCACCAGGCACGGAGTTCAGTTATTCCAATGACTGTTTCGCCTTGCTGGGAGCGATCATTGAACGCGTCAGCGGGAAGTCGTATGAGGCTTATGTCAAGGAGCATATCATCGATCCAATCGGGATGGAGCACACGAGCTTTTTTCTGGAAGAGCTAAATGGCTATGAGAATATTACAAAGCTGTATATCATGCGAGACAGAGGCGTTCACAAGGAAGTGCTCTCATCTCCGAACTGGTGGGATTCTCCCGCTTCTCGGGCGGCAGGATTTATAAAATCAACGGTGCGGGATATGTTGAAATATACGGACATGTTCTGCAAAGGTGGGCTTACCGCAGGGGGCAATCGTATCCTGACCCCGGAAAGTGTACAACAAATGATGACCCCTTATTTTCCTACTGATATGGCACCTGGTCAATTTTACGGGTACGGCTTGGTCATAACAACTGACTACTACGGAAGAACGCTTGTGGAACATAGTGGTGGTATTAAAGGGGTAACGGCTCAAATGTGCTTCTTTCCCGAGACAGGACTGGCCGGAGTGGCACTGTCCAATCTAGAATTGTCGCCTGTTGTGGCGGTTATGGTGGGTGCGTTAAATAGTCTGGAAAACCGCCCCCCGGAATCCTCTCATCTGGTTAGCAAGATTGATTTCCTAACCGAGGAAGCTATGGATCAATACGCAGGGGATTATCAATCGAGTGAGTTTGGGACATTGCCGGTCCGATTGGAAAATGGTCAACTGGTGCTCTCCTTTTTGGGAGAAAACTACGTAATGAGGCCATTTGGGGAAGATATCTTTGTAGTCCGGGCTTTTGGAACCGATTTCTCCACACGGTTTATCAGGGATGGAAATAATGAGATTGTTCGAATGGCTTTTGCTGGAAGGCAATTTACGATTCAAGATAAAAAAACGAGTGGGGGAAACGAAAAATGACCCAGCGCGCCAACGTAAGTGATGCGAGATGTCGCCAGCTTGATGAGCTTTTTTCTACGATTGCCGAAAAAAACAATTGGAGCGGAAACATCTTGATTTTGGAAGAAGGGAAACCTTTTTATCAAAATTCCATAGGAATCGCCAATCTGGAAACGGCTGAGAGACTGTCACCGCATACGGTATTTGAACTCGCATCAGTTTCCAAAGCATTTACAGCCATGGGCATCATGATCTTGCAAGAGCAAGGGAAGCTCGACTATACAGATAAAGTGGATAGCTTCTTTCCAGATTTCCCGTATGCCGATATTACCGTAGAGAACCTACTTGTGCACACATCTGGTTTGCCAGATTACATGGAATTGTTTTCGAAATCTTGGGACAAAAAACAAATTGCTACAAATCAAGACATACTCGAACAGCTGATCAAGCATCGACCCGACGTGTTGTTTCAACCCAATGAAAGGTATGAGTACAGTAATACTGGCTACGCTTTATTGGCGTCTATTGTAGAACACGTAGCTGAAATACGATTTGCCGATTTCTTGCAGCAACACATTTTTCAACCACTAGGTATGCAGCACACGAAGGTGTACAACCGAAGATATTCTCCTGAGTTGACTCAGCAATACGCCTGTGGATACGTGTATTCTCCTCAATCTGAAGCAATCGTGTTACCGGATGAATCAAGTGAGCACGATTTTGTCATTTATCTGGATGGCATTCAGGGAGACGGTGCGGTCAGTTCAACACTGGATGACTTGCGTAAGTGGGACAGAGCTCTCTACACAGAAAAGCTGGTCAAAAAAGCGACACTAGAGAGAGCGTTTTCCCCAGTGCAGCTTACGGACAATAGTCTATCAAACTATGGATATGGCTGGCGGCTGTGTGAAGATCAGGTGACAGGAAAAGTCGTGCATCACGGCGGAAGCTGGCCGGGGTATCGAAGCTGGCTAAGACGATACATCCAAAAAGATAAAACAATGATTTATCTCACGAACGTGGATCAGGAACGTGAGTGGACAGAAAAAGTAATAGAGGCAGTCGAGAATATTGTTTTCGAACAACCGTATGTCTTGCCGTAACCATTTAAAAAGAGGAGCCGCCATCTGCGGTTCCTCTTTCGATTATTTTTATGTGAGCATGCGGCGCTGAACGATGTCAGCTTTTTCATGTGAACCAAAAAGTCGGATTTCCATATAAATCAAGTGATAGAAGCTTGCTGTAGCAGATGATCATTGATGGTCCTGATTACACTCATAAGTACGTTGAGACGGATCACGAGTATCATTGGATGGTGGGCAGTTTGGTGAAAGTGACGGCTGTAAATTGGGAATAATAGGTAGGGAAGATCTCCTTCTGAATGGTACAATGAAAATATAAGTAGAAATGAATCTATCGGAAGGATGATAGGCATGGGCGAATCTAATCAGGAGTATATCGTAATCTCCGGTGCGAGGGAAAACAATCTCAAAAACGTATCCTTGCGTATCCCCAAGCGAAAGATTACGATCTTCACCGGTGTATCTGGATCGGGCAAGTCTTCAATCGTCTTCGATACGATCGCCGCAGAATCCACACGTTTGCTAAATGAGAACTTCAGCATGTTCGTGCGCAATTTCCTGCCCCGCTATCCGCAGCCGGATACAGACGCGATCGAGAACCTGAGCATGGCGGTTATCGTGGATCAGAAGCGACTGGGCGGTGGTTCTCATTCCACGATGGGCACGATTACTGATATTTCTTCCATTCTCCGCTTGCTCTTCTCCCGAGTAGGTCAGCCAAATGTTGGACAAGCGAACATGTTCTCTTTTAACGATCCACAAGGTATGTGTCCCGAATGCAACGGGATCGGTCGCAAATTAGGCGTCGACCTCAGCAAGGCAGTGGACATGTCCAAGTCGTTGAAGGAAGGGGCAATCTTGCTGCCGGACTATAAGGTGGACGGCATGGAATGGAATATGCTCGTGCAGACGGGCTTCGATCCTGACAAGAAGCTGAGCGATTATTCGGATGAGGAGCTTGAGCAGCTATTGTATGCCAAGGCGAGGAAAGTAGAGATGCAATTCGCCGGGAAAGCCGTGAATATTACTGTGGAAGGCGTCCTTGAGAAGTTCACCAACAAATACATCAAGCAGGATGTAAAGACGAAGTCTGAGCGTACACAAAAAGCTGTTGCGCCATTCATCTCCGAAGGTCCTTGTTCCAGCTGTCATGGTGCGAGACTCAATCAAGCTGCACTCAACTGCAAAATCAATGGCCTCAACATTGCAGAGATGTCTTCTATGGAGGTCGGTCGGCTCATACGCATCATTGCTGAGATTGACGATTCGGTTGCCGCACCGATGGTCAAGTCGCTGACGGAACGGTTGCAGCATCTAGTCGATATCGGACTGGACTACTTGACGCTGGATCGTGAAACGGATACCTTGTCCGGCGGCGAATCACAGCGCGTCAAGATGGTGAAGCACCTGAGCGGCAGTCTGGTGGATGTCACTTACATTTTCGATGAACCCAGCGTTGGCTTGCACCCTCGTGATGTACATCGATTAAATGAATTGCTTCAAAAGCTGCGTGATAAGGGCAATACCGTCATTGTCGTCGAGCATGATCCCGATGTGATCAAGGTGGCAGATCATATCGTCGACGTCGGTCCTCACGCCGGTAACCACGGTGGCACTATCGTGTATGAAGGCAGCTTTGAAGGACTGCTGGAATCAGGGACACTGACAGGCACCCATATGAAGCGGCCGCTCCAACTGAAGCAAGATTCCAGGAAGCCTTCGGGCAAGCTGACCATCGAGGATGCAACACTGCATAATCTGCAAAACGTAACGGTTGATATACCAACTGGAGTGCTGACAGTCGTTACGGGTGTTGCAGGCTCAGGTAAGAGTACACTGATTAACGAAATATTCCTCAGCAAGCATCCGGATGCGATCGTCATCGACCAATCGGCGGTAGGTGTGTCAACACGCTCGAATCCTGCGACCTACACAGGGATTATGGATGATGTGCGCAAGGCGTTTGCTTCCGCGAACAAGGTCAACCAAGGCTTGTTCAGCTTCAACTCCAAGGGGGCTTGCGAGAACTGCCAAGGTCTTGGTGTTGTGTATACAGACCTTGCATTCCTTGAAAGTGTAAAGCTACCGTGCGAAGCATGTGGAGGGAGACGGTTCAAGGAAGAGGTACTCGCTTACAAGCTGAACGGCAAGTCCATTGCCGAAGTGCTGGAGATGACTGTGGAGCAGGCATTGGAATTTTTTGAGCAAAAAGAGGTTGTGCGCAAGCTTCAGGCGATGAGTGATGTGGGACTGAATTATATTACACTCGGACAACCGCTCAGCACGCTCTCGGGCGGGGAATGTCAGCGCATCAAGCTGGCCAGCGAGTTGCACAAGAAAGGGAGTATTTACGTGATGGACGAGCCGACAACCGGCCTGCATATGTCAGATATCGGCCACCTTCTTGAGATCATGAACCGCCTCGTGGATGCCGGCAATACGGTAATCGTCATCGAGCACAACCTCGATGTGATTAGCCAAGCAGATTGGATTATCGATATGGGACCAGATGGGGGCAGCAACGGCGGTCAAGTGATCTTCGAGGGCACACCTCCGCAGATCATTCATGCAGTGCAGTCGATCACGGGAAGATACTTGAAGCAGTAAGCTCCTATGTCATAACGGATACAGATCTCCTCATGGGAAACCGGAGGAGATTTTTGTTATGTTGATATAAGTGTCAGAAAATAAAAAATAATCTTGACATTAAATCAGGCGATTAGTAAAGTGGTGATTACAGGCAGCCTATCGATCGATCGATCGACAAAACCCAAAAAAGCAGATGATGTAACCGCGACAAGTAACTGAACATGAGAGGCTCTCGTTTCCAGCAATCTTCAGTAGAAAGGAGCGCGCTTTTTTGACGAAAGAAAAAATATTTCAAGCTGCATTACGGCTATTCGCAAGAAAAGGTTTTGAAGCAACCAGCATACGCGATATCGCTCTAGAAGCAGAGGTAACTTCCTCCACCCTTTATCATTACATGAAAACAAAAGAGGATCTGCTGGTTGCTATCATGCAAGAAGGGTTACAGACCCTTCTCGGAAATGCAAAGGAAGTACTCGCTGAGCTTGAAGCACCCGAACAACAATTGGCAGCGTTTGTCCAGCTTCATGTTACCAGCCATGCCATTGACAAGCTAACAGCGCTAGTAGTAGATACCGAGTTCCGTGCGCTGACAGGAAATACGCGCGAAGAAATAGTCGGGCTGCGCAGTGAATATGAGATGCTCTGGCTGCGTATTTTAACGAGCGGATTGGAGAGGGGCGTATTTACGATAGAAAATACCAAGCTTGCCGTCCTGGCTTTGCTTCAAATGTGCACGGGTGTCGCCCATTGGTACTCGCCCGATGGCCCAAATTCATTGGAAGAAATCAGCTTGAATTTTTCCGATATGGCGCTTGCACTCGTTCAGGCAAAGCGAAACGGTCAGCAACTGACTGTCTCCGATTTGGATCTACCTAGAACCGCTCGTTTTTTTATGAAACCATGGCTAGGGGCTGCTGCGCATGAACATTCTTGATGCCCGTGTCCGCTTGCCACAGCAGTTCCGTGAGGCACGCCTAGGTGAAATGGGAAATGAGTACGTCGCTCAATATGACGCGGTGTTACAAGTAAGATCGACAATGGCGAAAACGCTCGATGATTTGATACAAGAAATGAAAGAAGCAGGAGTCGACCACGCCATTATGCATGCAGAATACGAATTCGGCGAGGATGGGGATGCGCTGAATGAAGCATTGGCAAAAGTCATATCCGCTCACACCGAGCTCTTCTCAGGATTCGGTACGATTTCAATGGAGCATTTCAGACCGATGCGCGCTGCCCAACAAGTGAGTCGCATCAGAGAGCTTGGCTTTCTGGGAGTAAACATCCAGCCTGCATTTTTTGAGATGCCAATCGATGATCGCAAATTATATCCCGTATACGCAAAGGCTGCCGAGTTAGGCTTGGCAGTTGCCATTCATACGGGAATTAATTATTCAAGAATTCATCCCATCCGAAATGAACACCCGCTGCTGCTGGATCAAGTCGCCTGTGATTTTCCGGAATTAACATTGATCGCATGTCATGGAGGGTGGCCCTGGGTACCTGAAATGGTTGCCGTAGCGCGCAAGCACCCCAATGTTCTGATGGATTTGGGCGGGCTTTCTCCAAGATATTTGGGGGTGCAAGGAGCAGGGTGGGAGATGATGTACAGGTTGGCAAACAACCTCTTGCAAGATCAAATTCTCTTTGCAACAGACTGGCCTGTTTTTCCTCTGAAACGCGCGATTGCAGAATGGAAGGAATTAAGCATAAAGCCCGAGGTACTTGAGAAGGTGCTCGGTTCGAATGCGAGAGCATTGTTTTCCAAAATAAAGGCGGAGGTAAAAAAGAATGATAACACGTAAGGCGGTGGTAGAGTGTGAGATCCGTCAAGAGATAGGCTGGATTCACCTGAATCGTCCCGAGCGGCTAAATGCGGTGATTCCTCAATTGGTAGAGGAGCTGTATGGATCGCTCGATAAATTGGAACGGGAAGGAGTAAGGGCAGCAATACTGGCTGGCCGCGGGAATGCTTTTTGTGCAGGACATGATTTGCGTCATGAAGAAAAGCTTGAAAATGAGGCTGAGCTCCGCCTCAATTTGCAGAAGATTCAGGATATAACACGAAAGATCCAGCGTGTTCCTTTTCCAGTGATCGCTGCGGTCCACGGGTATGCATTAGGAGCAGGGTGTGAGTTTGCGCTCGGATGCGATTTGATCATCGCCGCTCAAGATGCCGAATTCGGCTTTCCGGAAGTGAGTGTGGGACTTAGTGTTACCGGAGGGATCTCGCATATCCTTCCCATCACGATCGGACTGGTCCGGGCGAAAGAATTGCTGTTCTCGGGCGAAAGGTTCGGTGCATCGCAAGCACTGCATCTAGGACTCATCAACAAGGTAGTACATCATACAGTGTTAGCTGAAGAAGCTGACAAGTGGGCGAAACGGTTAGCTGAGCTCCCGCAAGTAGCACTGGCAAAAGCCAAATTTGCGCTTAATCGCGGGGCGCAATGCGATCTGGAGGCTGCTTTTGAATTGGAGATCGAGCATGCGCTGGCAACCGTGCAAACAATCGAATCCAAGCAGGCTGCCGAAGAGTTCCGAAAAAAAGGATCGGTATAGAGAAGGAGGGCTGAAACCTTTTGGACATGCAAGAAATCAAGTCTTTGACGGCACGGGCAGCCAAACGATGGGGAGAAAAAATCGGGCTTGTCTTTGATGAATGGAATGAACAACTGTCCTTTCAGGAGATTGAAGACCGTTCCAACCAGATCGCTAACATGCTCCAAGTGCTGGGCGTAGGCTATGGGGATCGGGTAGCCGTCATGCTGAGGAACCAGCCAGAATTCCCCCTTACCTGGCTGGCGTTGGCAAAACTGGGCGCGACGATCGTGCCGATCAATGTAAATTACAAAGAGTACGATGCACAGTATATCCTCCACCACTCCGAAGCAATCGTTATCGTAACTTCACAAGAGTTTTTATCCCTGCTACAAAAGATCAGACCTTCCTTACAAACCCTCAAAACAATCCTCTCAATAGACCAATCGGACGATCCCAACGTTGTCGATTTCAGAGCGATGTGTGAAACAGCGCCCACGACTCCAACAACGCTTCCCGTTTTTCCTGAAACTTTAGTCAACATCCAATATACTTCCGGCACGACAGGCTTACCCAAGGGGTGTATGCTTTCACATGAATATTGGCTCACCATAGCAAAAAAGGTGGTGGAGCAGCATCCCCATTTGACCCATTCAGATGTACTGTTAACGGCGCAGCCCTTTTACTATATGGACCCCCAATGGAATTTGCTGGGTGCGATTGCTGTGGGGGCAAAGCTTGTGGTTCTCGATCGATTTCATCCCTCTACATTTTGGGAGAAAGTACGGCAATATGACGTTACCTTTTTCTACTGCCTGGGGATCATGCCCACGCTAATGGTCAAAGCACCACGCTCGCCATTAGACAGGGAAAATAACGTTCGCACCATCCTTTGTTCGGCCATTCCCCCGCATCTGCACCGCGAATTGGAAGAGCGATGGGGTGCGCCATGGTATGAGGTTTTTGGCATGACAGAGACTGGTGGAGATATTTCGGTAAAACCACAGGATCATGACCGATTGCTCGGAACAGGCTGCATCGGGAAACCGGATAAAGACCGGACCGTCCGTGTTGTTGATATTCACAACCGCCCCGTTTCGAGGGGCGAGGTTGGCGAGCTCCTCCTGCGGGGCTTGGGGATGATGGATGGCTATTTTAAAGATCCTGATGCGACTTGCGCTGCTTTTCAGGGCGGCTGGTTCCACACTGGAGATTTGGTGCGAATGGACGAAGACGGATACATCTACTATGTCGGCAGAAAAAAGGAGATGATTCGTCGGAGTGGGGAAAATATTTCGGCTGCTGAGGTTGAGGAAGTTATGAAAATGCATCCGGCCGTGCAATATGCTGCCTGTCTTCCAGTGAAAGACGAATTACGCGGGGAAGAAATCAAGGCATACGTGGTAGTAAAAGAAGGCCATGTGGTGCCACCTCATGAGTTGATTGCGTATTGCACCGAGCATCTTGCTTACTACAAGGTTCCACGATATTGGGAATACCGCAGTGAATTGCCTCGTACCCCATCTGAGCGTATAGCCAAGCATGTACTGGCGAACGAAAAAGCAGATCTTCGCATCGGTTCCTACGATCGCATTGACGATAGCTGGAGATAACCTGCAAATGGAGAGGAAGAGATGGATGAATAGTTGGGTAAAGATACTGAAAGAGCTGACAGAGGCTTCCGGAGTTCCCGGACAAGAACAGGAAGTGCGAGAATTAATGCACACGTATTTGGAACCGCTTACAGAAGAAGTGTTCACAGATAATCTGGGAAGCATAATCGGTCGGAAAACAGGCATGGCCAATGGCCCCAAAATCATGATGATGGGCCATATGGATGAAGTGGGTTTCATGGTAACGCGTGTCATGAAGGATGGGTTCATCGCCTTCCAGCCGCTTGGTGGCTGGTGGTCGCAGGTGATGCTGGCACAGCGTGTGAACATTAAAACACGCAAAGGGGATATTGTCGGCGTAATCGGGTCAAAACCGCCACATCTGCTGTCTTCGGAAGAACGAAAGAAAGTGGTTGAAATCGAACGGATGTACATCGATATCGGAGCATCAAATGCAGAACAGGCAAAGGAGCTGGGTATTCGCCCAGGTGATCCGGTTGTGCCGATCTGCCCTTTCACGGTGATGGCGAATGACAAGATGTATATGGCAAAAGCGCTCGATAATCGCGGCGGTTGCCTGACAGCCATTGAAGTAATGAAACAGTTGCAGGAAACGGATCACCCCAACATCGTATATAGCGGCGCTACTGCACAAGAAGAAGTGGGATGTCGCGGCGCATTCACGAGCACGTATATGGTGCAGCCAGATTTATTTATTGCATTGGAGACGGGGATAACGTTTGACACGCCGGGAAGCGCCGACTCTCCTAATTTGCCTGATATCAAGCTTGGTGGTGGGCCTACGATTGGTCTATTCGACGGCTCGCTCGTGCCTAATCGGAAATTGCGTGATCTATTATTTGATACGGCTGAAGAGGAAGGCATCCCGTATCAATATGCTGCTCTTGCAGGTGCGGGTACGGACGCAGGAGCTGCTCATATGGTTGGCAAAGGGGCTCCATCCATCGTCATTGCAATTCCTGCGCGTTACATTCACAGTCACGCTTCGATTCTCCATCATGATGATGTGGAAAATACGGTGAAATTGCTGACGGCTCTCGTCAAAAAGCTGGATCAAAAAACGGTTGATTGGCTCAAATCGTAGGAGGCGAGGATATTTCCCAAACAAGGGAGTGGTGTCATTGATGGGGATTAGAAAGCGGGAAATCGCCACGTTTGTGAGCATTGTCCTTTCCTGTTTCGTACTGCTGGCTATCGTGTCCGGCTGCGATGCGCCTGCAACGAAATCAGGTACGGATGATGGAAATAAAGATGTCAATATATCCGAGAAAAAGGGCGGAACGATCACCGTTGCGATTAGTAGTGAACCAGATACACTAGATGCCCACAAATCGACCGCGTTAAGCACAGAGGGGGTAGCGCTCAATCTAGGGGGGGCTCTCCTTTACAGAGATCCCCAAACAAATGAGGTCAAGCCCTATCTGGCCGAATCGTACTCCATTTCGGAAGATGGGAAGACATGGACATTTCGCATTCGCCAAGGCGTTACCTTTCATGATGGGACACCGCTCACTGCCCAGGCGTACAAGCGAACATTTGAGCGGGCCATGTCTCCGGAAATCGCTCCGAAAGGCGTAGGCATGGTTCTTGGCATCATCCAATCAATCAAAACACCAGATGATCAGACCCTGATTTTGGAGTTGAATGAACCGTCTGCCACGCTCCTCACCTATTTCACTTCCGCTAGCTGGATGCAGCCGCTCTCGGTGGACGCGGTGCAAAAGTTTGGGGATCAATACGGAAGGAATCCGGTCGGTGTCGGTCCATGGAAGATGGAGAGCTGGAAATCAGGAGATTCGATCACGTTAGTCCAAAATGATGCCTATCGCTGGGCACCGCCCTCCTTTCAAAATCAAGGACCAGTGAGGCCGGACAAATTAGTTCTGAAATTGATTCGAAATCCGCAAACGGCTGTCGCTGCTTTGGAAAGTGGCACCATCGACATCGCTGATCTGCCTGCGAAAGACGCGAAGAAATTCAAGAACAACAACCGTTTTACCGTACTTGAGCAGACAAAGCGCGGCTTGGGGCTGTTTGTCGAGCTGAACTTGAATAACGAGATTTTACAAGATAAAAACGTACGCAAAGCGTTGCAAATGGCAGTTAAGAAAGAGGCTATCGTGCAGTCGCATCTCCAAGGCGAAGGAATTGTTGCAGATGGTCCGCTGCCTGCCAATTTGTTCGGATACGATCCATTCATTGCTCACTATGCATACAAATACAACCCCGAGGAAGCGGTGAAGCTCCTGGAAGAAGCCGGATGGAAACTGAATGCACAAGGGATAAGGGAGAAAGCAGGAAAACCGCTTCATCTCGAATTGTTGAGTATGGAACTGTGGTCTCAACTTGCCCAATTGATGCAAGGAATGTTCAAAGCGATTGGTGTAGACGTAAAAATCATTACGCTGGAAGGCAGCGCAGTCGACCAGCTAACGGCAGCTGGCACATTTGACTTGGCGCTTGACGGATACGTCGCTGATGACCCTGATATCTTGTTTCCGTTCATGCATTCAAGTCAGATCGGTGGGATGAATCGTTCAGCAATCCATGACAAAACGATCGATTCCTTGCTGGAAAAGGGACAGGTGACGATGAAGAGCGACGATAGAGCAAAAATCTACGAAGAACTTCAGAAGCGCTCTGTGGAGGAGGCTTTTTGGATTCCCATTTACACGGAAAAACGGTTTGTCGTGGTAAACAACCGTGTTCAAGGACTCATGCTTGATCCATCCGGACTGAAATTGTATCAGGACGTGTGGGTTAAGTAAGCGCGGAAACAAAAAACAAGGAGAACAGGTCATGAACAGTCAGGAATGGATCGCGAGTTATGAGGAGTTTGTCCGAGAAACCATGATGGAAAGGAAGGTGCCTGGAGCTGCAATTGGAGTGGCCAAAGACGGACAGCTCGTTTATGCCAAAGGCTTCGGCTATCGTGATGCCGAGCAAGGTCAGGTAGCGACAGTTGATACTTTGTTCGGAATCGCTTCGATTACGAAATCGTTTACCGCTATTGCGATCATGCAGCTACAGGAAGCCGGAAAACTGACGGTTGCCGATCCTGTTTCCCGCTTTTTGCCAGAGTTTCATGTAAAAACGGGAAGTGGAACGGAGGCAATTACCATTCACAACTTTCTAACCCATTCCTCCGGTTTGCCGCCATTATCTTGCGTCGATGAAGCACTCAAGCTTGGGATGAACACCTATGAGGAATTGATGACCTATATGGCACAACTGGAATTTCCTTTATTGGGCGCACCAGGTACGGAGTTCAGCTATTCCAATGATTGCTATACGCTACTGGGAGCAATTGTTGAACGGGTAAGCGGCAAGCCATACTCGACGTATGTGAAGGAGCATATTCTCCAACCAGCGGGAATGCAGCGTAGTTGCTTTTCTTTGGCGGAGTTGGAAGGGTACGAGGATAGAACACCACTATTTGAGACACCGCCGTTTCAATCATCCGGCGGATTAAAATCAACACTCACCGACATGATGAGATACACCGAGCTGTTTCGAACGAAAGGTTTGATTGGCAAGGAGCGAATTCTTCGCACGGAAAGTGTGCAGCAGATGACCACCCCTTATTTCCGATGTGAACACAACCAATATTACGGGTATGGTATAGCGATTACACCCAATTTCTACGGTGCTGTGATGCTGGGCCATAGCGGCAGCGAGAAAGGGATCCAAGCCTACATGAGCATCATCCCCGAGAACGGATTGGCTGCTGTAGCCCTAACCAATCTCAGCGGTTCGCCAGCTGTCGCATTGGCACATGGAACGTTTCACTGCATCGAGAATCGTCCGGCGAAATCAACGCATGTCACCTATAAGGAATATGACCTCCCGCCAGATCGTCTGCTTGAATATGCGGGCGAGTACAGCTCTATGGAAGGAATTCATCTTCAGGTAAGCGTGGATGCAGGCACGCTGATTGTAACGGTCGATCATTCGGACTCATTCTCTTTAAAAGCTATTGACGAAGACGTTTTTCTCTCGAACGTTGAAGGGTCGGATCAAACCGTACGCTTTATACGAGACGGGAGTCAAACGGTTATTCGCATGATGGGCTCCTATCGCCAAATTCCCAAGCGAGTTTAGCCATACGCATTCTAGAAGAGAGGAGTGAACAAATCATGAAACAGTATTTGTTGAATCGGATGCTATCAGGAGTGATTGTCCTCCTCGGCATTTCCATCTTTTCGTTTGCGCTCGTTCATTTTATTCCTGGAGATCCGGTACGGATCATGTTAGGGGAAAAGGCTACAAAAGCACAAGTGGAACAGTTACGTGAACAAATGGGGCTAAATCAGCCCCTTCCGCATCAGTACCTGACCTACATGGAAAAAGTCATCCAAGGGGATTTCGGAAATTCCTTACAAACAGAAAGACCTGTCATCGTGGAAATATTGGAACGGTTTCCAGCAACGGTCAAGCTAGCCTTCGCTGGAATTGGCATCGCGGTCGTCATTGGCTTAACGATGGGAATGATCGCTGCGAAATACAAGAATACGCTCTTGGACTTTATGCTGATGGCGGCAGCATCGATCGGATTATCGCTGCCGAGCTTCTGGCTGGGCTTAATCGTCATCATGTTCTTTTCCGTTCAATTAGGCTGGTTTCCAATCGCGGGTGGTACGGGATGGAAGGATCTTGTTTTGCCTGCTTGTACCTTGGGCGTATTGTCTTCCGCGATGATCAGCCGACTGACTCGTTCAGGTATGGTCGAAGTGCTTTCCCACGATTACATTCGAACGGCACGGGCCAAGGGATTGAGGGAGTCGATCATCTTATTCCGACACGCTTTGTGCAATGTCATGATTCCTGTTGTTACGGTGGTAGGCTTGCAAATCGCGACTCTGCTGGGCGGAGCAGTTATCATCGAACAAGTGTTCAACTGGCCTGGAATCGGCACATTAGCTATCCGTGCGATTTCAGCCCGTGATTTTCCGATGATTCAGGGCATTGTGTTGCTGATGGGCTTTGTCTATGTGGTGGTAAATATGATGGTCGACCTCCTTTATGGTTTGATTGATCCGCGTGTCGACCTCATTACAGAGAAGGAGGGGCGGTAACTTGAATGAGGGGAGCAAAACCGTCGTAGATGGGGTGACGCATGCCAAATTCCCGATTTTCCCCAAGCTTGCCTTTTGGGGAAAAATGAAGAAACAGCGAGCAGCAAAAATAAGCTTGATGGTGCTTTTACTCATTTCTGCGATCGGAATTGTCGGGCCTTGGATTGCTCCTTATGACCCTACTGAAAGTAATTACGAAGCCTTTCTGCAAGGCCCGTCTGCCAAGCATGTTCTCGGAACGGATGCGATCGGCCGCGATTTGTTTTCCCGTATTTTATACGGAACGCGCGTTACACTTGTGGTTGCTGTCATGGCGGTCGGCATCACAGTAGTGGCAGGAACGATGATTGGGGTCATCAGTGCATATGTGGGTGGATTCATTGATCATCTGCTCATGCGGATCATGGATATTTTGCTCGCATTGCCGGGGATCATTTTGGCCTTGGCCATTGTCGCGGCGCTTGGACCGAGTCAAACCAATGCGATGATCGCAATCGGCATTTCTTCGATTCCCAGCTTTGCACGTCTGATCAGGGCAGCGACGCTCGTGATCATGTCGTCTGGATATGTGGAAGCCAGCAGATCGATCGGGACACCGAGCTGGTGGATCATTCTTTTCCAGGTTCTCCCCAATATTACGAATGTATTGTTCGTTTACATGACATTGTTCGTCGGGGGAGCGATTCTCGATACGGCTGCATTGGGCTTTATCGGCTTGGGCGCGCAGCCGCCGACTCCCGAATGGGGGACCATGTTGAATGAAGGAAAAGATTATTTGTCCGATGCCTGGTGGCTTGCGATATACCCAGGATTGGCTATCACGATTGTCGTGTTGGCAGTAAACCGGCTGGGAGATGCCTTGCGCGATATTTTTGATCCCCGTACGCAAAAGTAAAAGGACAATAAGAGGATTGGAGGGGGATTCCGTTTATGGACAATGTATTGGAAGTGACAGGGCTGACAACCCGGTTCACGAAGGAGTCGGGAACGATTACGGTGGTTGATCAGCTTGATTTACATGTAAAAAAAGGGGAGACGCTGGGAATCGTTGGAGAGTCGGGGTGTGGCAAGAGCGCCACTTCGCTCTCGCTCATGCGACTGTTGGACAATAATGCCACTTTGACTGGAAGCATTCGATTTAATGGGAAAGAAGTGCTTGCGCTGAGTGAAGCCGAGATGCGCAGTCTCAGAGGCAAGGAAATGGCGATGATTTTTCAGGAACCGATGCATTCGTTAAATCCGGTGTTGACGATCGGCCGGCAAATCAGTGAGGTACTGCACGAGCATGAGGGTGAAAGCAAGGCGGTGGTAAAGCAACGGGTACTGGATTTGCTTACCGTGGTGGGCATCTCCCGAGCAGAAGAGATTTACAGGGATTACCCGCATCGTTTGTCAGGAGGAATGAGGCAGCGGGTGATGATTGCCATGGCGATCGCATGCAATCCGTCGTTACTGATCGCTGATGAACCGACGACCGCATTGGATGTGACCATTCAAGCGCAAATCTTGAATCTGATCAAAAAAATCAGAAGGGATATCGGCATGTCAGTGATCATGATTACGCATGATTTAGGGGTGATCGCTGAAGTGTGCGACCGCGTCATGGTGATGTATGCGGGACAAGCGATTGAAACAGCGGACGTACGGTCGTTGTTGCGCAATCCGAAGCACCCGTACACCATAGGTTTGCTCCAATCGACACCAAGGCAACGCGCAAAGAGGCTTCATTGCATAAAAGGCAGTGTGCCGACACCGGAAAACAAACCCAATGGGTGCAGGTTTGCCCCACGATGCGATCGAGCGATGGCGATATGTTGGGAGCAGAATCCCGTGCTCCGTCCAGTGGATCCGTATTCTTCTTGTCGATGCTGGTTATTTACCCAAGACAAGGGTCATGTACAGGAAAGCTCGGTGGTAGGTAGATGACAACTCCAATCCTGGAAGTGAAAGGACTACGCAAGCTGTTTCGCATGAAAAGAGGGTGGCTTCAACAACCCCATTATGTTCATGCGCTAAACGGGATTGATGTGAGCGTCTATGAAGGAGAAACGCTGGGGATTGTCGGGGAGTCAGGCTGCGGAAAGTCTACATTGGGAAAATGTATTCTGCGTTTGCTGGAGCCCGTCCAAGGCGAAATTCGTTTCCAAGGGAACGAAATAGGAAAAATGAACAAACATGAAATGCGTGCAGTTAGGCGAAATATGCAAATGGTTTTTCAAAATCCATTTGAAACATTGAACCCGAAACTAACGATTGGGCACATCTTGACGGAGCCGCTGATTTCGCACCGTATTCCCCGGGAGCAGCGACAAGGGCTATTGGAAGAAACGATTGAGATTGTCGGTATGAGCAAGCAGCATCTATCTCGCTATCCTCATGAATTTTCCGGAGGGCAAAGACAACGAATTGGCATCGCCCGTGCTCTGATTCTTCGGCCAAAGCTGATTATCGCGGATGAGCCTGTCTCCGCACTAGATGTGTCGATTCAATCGCAAATCCTAAATTTGCTACAGGATTTGCAAGAACAATTTTCCTTGACGTATGTCTTCATTTCGCATGATTTGAGCGTAGTAGAGCACATTGCCGATAAAGTGGCGGTCATGTATTTAGGTGAAATCATCGAGTATGCCGAGAAAGAAAAGCTGTTCGGACGACCGCTGCATCCCTATACACAAGCATTGCTTTCAGCCAAACCCATTACTGATCCTGATGATACGCGAGAGCAAATTGTGTTATCGGGAGAACTCCCGTCCCCGTCTAATCCACCAGAGGGATGTAAATTCCATCCGCGCTGTCGTTCCAGCATGGAAATATGCAAGGTCGAGTTGCCAAAGCTGCATGAAATAGAAGGGCAATCGGTCGCTTGTCATCTCTATCAATCATGTCTTTCTTAAATCAGGGCGACTGCTCCCAGTCCATCCTGTGGAGCAGTTGCTTGGATGAAAACACTACATCGGATAATAAGGGGGAGAGTAATGTTTGAAGGTGGGATCCCGTTTAAAAAAATGAATGGCTGTGGCAACGACTTTATTGTAGTAGACAATCGCGATGGCCTGTTGAACGAGGTTTCGCTTTCAGCCTTTGTCCAAAATGTATGCAGGCGAGGCATTTCAATCGGTGCGGATGGGTTCATGCTGCTGGAGAACTCCAACATCGCAGATTTTAAGATGAGGTATTTTAACGCAGATGGCAGTGAAGGAGAAATGTGCGGCAACGGTGCAAGGTGCATGTCGCGCTTTGCCTATGAGATCGGAGCAGCCGAGACGAAGATGAGCTTCGAAACGATGGCTGGCATCTATCAGGCAGAGCTCAATCAGAACAGCGTGAAGGTCAAGTTTCCGGACATTCCATTGCATGCGCTGAAGCTGAATCAACTATATGAGTGGGACGGACCGAGCGGCATCTACCACTATGGTGTTGTCGGCGTTCCCCACACGGTCTGGTTTGTCGAAAATGTTATCGCGATAGCGGACGACCAGCTTAGAGAATGGGGACGGATGGTCAGAAATGATCTGGTGCAGTTTCCCAATGGTACCAACGTAAATTTTGTGGAACGGATTGATAGGGAAACGCTTAGCATCAGAACCTATGAGCGCGGTGTAGAGGCAGAGACCTACGCGTGCGGTTCCGGATCGACTGCTGCGGCAATCATCGCCGGTATTTTAGGACATGTAGACACCCCTGTGAACCTGCTTACTCGAGGGGGATCACTTGAAATTTCTTACCATCTCACAGATGATGCTGCCGAATCCGTTTACTTGGAAGGCAACTCAAAGCTGGTTGCAGAAGGATATTTGTTGCCCGATGCATGGACATGAGAACGCCCCACATCCGATTCCCTTTTCGATAGCTTGAGTGTGTACGCATTGATACCTATCATCAATAAAACTACGAATAAGACATAAGATGACATATTTAAAGGTCTAAAATGGGTGGAGATTAACGAAAGGGGTTAACCACTCATGGCACGAAGAATCATATTAGATTTAGCTGTCACTTTAGATGGGTTTATTGAAGGGAAAAATGGAGAAGTTGATTGGTGCATAATGGACGCTGAAATGGAGTTTGTTCATTTCTTACATCAAATCGATACGATTCTTTATGGAAGAAAAAGTTATGATCTATGGGGGCAATATACGCCGGAAAATGAACATACGGATACGGAAAAAGAGATTTGGGCATTGGTTCATCGTAAAGAAAAATATGTGTTTTCCAAGACACAGAAAGGGACTGATCATAAAGCAATATTCATCAACGATAATATCCTTGAAGAAGTCAATCTATTAAAGAATAAGCCCGGCAAAGACATCTGGCTATATGGTGGAGCCAGTCTAATTACAACATTTATCAATTTAGAGCTTGTAGATGAATTTCGATTATCTGTTCATCCTGTTATTTTGGGAGAAGGAAAACCGTTGTTTATGGATATAAAACAGAGGTTGAATTTGAGTCTGGTGAATACCAAAACGCTCTCCTCTGGCGTTGTGCAACTCATCTATCAAAGCATTAGGCCAATCGATTGAAGAATCGATGGGGATCGTGGTAGAATTTGTCACGAGATTACCTCTTTTTAGAAGAGGTGTGACTAATTGTACTGGAGTTGAGATAAGATCAATGAAAACGGAAATCATAAATAGATTCATCTCTTACGCACAAGTTGATACACAATCCGATGAAAATAGCGAAACGTGCCCTTCAACGCCAGGACAACTAGTACTGGCCCAAATGCTTGTAGACGAGCTGAAAGCCATAGGTATGCAGGAAGTTACGATGGATTCGAACGGCTATGTAATGGCAACCCTACCGTCCAATACAGACAAAGATATTCCCACAATCGGTTTTCTCGCTCATATGGATACGGCCACTGATTTTACAGGCGCTGACGTGAAACCGCAAGTCTTTGAAAATTATAACGGACAAGACATTGTCTTGAATGAAGCACTGAATATTGTCCTTTCGCCGCAGGAGTTTCCAGAGCTGGCTGGCTACAAAGGCCACACCTTAATCACAACAGACGGTACCACATTGCTTGGCGCTGATGATAAAGCCGGTATTGCCGAGATCATGACCGCCATGGATTATCTGATTCGCCATCCAGAACTGAAACACGGGAAAGTAAGAGTAGCCTTCACCCCGGATGAAGAAATCGGCAGAGGCCCTGATAAATTTGATGTGTCCGCCTTCGACGCCGTATATGCCTATACGATGGATGGCGGTCCTCTTGGCGGGATCGAGTACGAGAGCTTTCATGCTGCATCCGCCACCATAACCTGCAAAGGGACGAACGTTCACCCTGGATCGGCCAAAGGCAAAATGGTCAACGCTGCTAAAATAGCTATGGAGCTGCATGGTAAGCTGCCGGCTAATGAAACGCCTGAGGAGACGGAAGGCTACGAAGGCTTCTATCATCTGTCTTCCATTCAAGGTGACGTCGAGCAAACGCAGCTTCGTTATTTGATCCGGGATCACGATCGTAATCGGTTTCAGGAGAGAAAGTCTGAACTGGCTCGTATCGTAGAAGAGTTACAGAAAAAATACGGAGAGAAGCGAATTGAACTCGACATCATAGATGAGTACTTCAACATGCGGGAAAAGATTGAGCCTGTCATGGAAGTAGTGGACATCGCCACGCAAGCACTAGAAAACCTCGGAATCGTGCCAAATATTCAACCGATTCGCGGTGGTACGGATGGCTCCCAGCTATCCTATATGGGGTTGCCAACTCCGAATATTTTCACAGGCGGGGAAAACTACCACGGCCGATTCGAGTATGTTTCCGTAGATAACATGATGCACGCTGTGCACACCATCATCGAAATCGTAAAGCTGTATGAGCAAAGAGCTTGATGGCGAGGTAGTCTTATGATGTAGTCAGAAGGAGCGCCCACGATGAAGAATCAAAAAATTGTAATAGTTGGTGCAGGCTTTGTTGGTGCAGCTATGGCGTATTCCTTATCAAAGCAGAATCAGAATGTCACTCTTATAGAGACGAATTCGTCTGCTGCATGTGAAGCCACTCAGAAATCTTTCGCTTGGATTCATCCATCGGGCCGGGTATTAGAAAATTTTCGACATTTGTATGATGCATCCATAGCCGAATATCATTGACTTGGGAAGTCCTTACAGACAATGAGGGGATCTCGTAAACAACTAGTAAAACGGCAGCAAATCATAGAATTAGAACCAAATCTAAAGGAATACCCCGAGGCAGCTTATTATGCGAACGAAGAAGGCGCTCTAGATCCAATTTTGACTACAAAGCTTTTCGTAAAAAAAGCAGAAGAAAATGGGGCGAACACCCTGTTTGATACAAAAGTGATGCAAATCGTCACAGAGGCTGCCAAGGTTGTTGGGGTGAACACCTCCAAAGGTTTTATAGAATCAGACGTTCTTGTATTAGCAACTGGCGCAGCTATACCCGAACTCTGTAAGCCATTAGGCTTTGATGTTCCTGTCGCTCCTTCGCCTTCTATACTGATCCGAATGAAATCAAAAGAAAAGTTGATCCGCACCTTAGTTTCAAATGCTTAGTTTGAAGCGAGACAACTAACCGATGATACGTTACTGGCGGCGGAAGATTTTATCGATGAGTCCGAACAAAATGGACCTGAGGCAATTGGAAAGCGGGCGTTTGAGATTCTTCGGCATAATTTAATAGGCGGGGAAAAGCTGGAGCTGGAAAGCATCAAGGTAGGAGTAAGACCCATGCCGGAAGACGGTTACCCCATCGTTGGATTTCATGACCAAATAAAGGGTCTTTATCTGACCGTTATGCATTCAGCTATTACACTAGCTCCCATCATTAGCCGCTTAGCTGCGAATGAGATCATAAACAACGTACAAATGAAAGAATTAGAGAGCTGCCGACTAATCAGATTTTCTTGTGAAGTAGAGTAATAATCAAATTCATGCTTTCCAGTACCATCATGTGAAAGGGCGGATGTCGTGTAGAGACGATTCGCCCTTTGTCATGATTCATTTCAATCTCTTCACCATGTAGCTCCATTTTTTCTCTTTGAATAAAAGATGTGATAAAAAGTTACTTACTCGTAGTTGCGTATGGAACGCTAATCGCTGGTAAAGCTGCTCTGCCCGGGGGTTTCTTCCTGCGACGTACAAGCTTAACTTGTCTAGGCTTGGCTGCGCTTGTGCGAAATCCTGCGCCCACTGCAATAGCAGGTTGCCAATTCCTTTGCCTTGATGATCGGGATGGACAACAACGTCTGTAATGTAACATTCACCTGCCTGTGGTTTATGGTCTAAGAGAGATAAGCCGATAAACATTTTCAGGAGATTCCATTTGCCAAAACCATGGAGGTTCTTCCATGCAGGAAAAATTTGCATGCGATCAGATTCGGTTTTCCACTTGATGGATATCGTCCCGATAACTTCTCCCTCTTGTAGCGCGACCATTCGTTGACTCGTAGGTTCTGTAGGAACATGATCAAATAACTTTTCGAAAAAGATGGCGAGCTCGCCATCATTGAGCTTCGTAAGGGTTTGGAATTTCCCGCGAAACCCTTTGAATGGTGAGGTCCTCTATAGCGATCAATTTTTTACTGTTGCCATAAACCCTGCACTTGACGAGGATAGCCGGGTCATGGTGCTGGAAACTTCCGATGGACGAGTGATGGCGGTCTTAACACCTGGGGTCGCTGAGAAAATAGGTCTCATCCAGCAACAATCCTTGACTGAGTCGATCTTTCGCCAGAAATTGAATGAAGCAGGCGTTACCCTACATGGCGTAGACTATCTTTTTTATTTTTCAAAAGCCGATAAGAACACATTGATGCAAGAAAACCTCGAAGGTGACCTGCGCCGGTTAGCCGAGCAAGATGAGGCGGTTTTCTCCGAGTTTGTATCCTCCGCATCGGAACAAGACTTGGATGACGCTTATGTGGAACTGGATCACTGGGCAGTTTTCGGCTCTTTTGAGCAAAATCGCCTGGTCAGCGCTGCCAGTATGTATCCATGGGAGGAGGATGCGTATATTGCGGATCTGGGCGTGCTGACGCTGACGTCGTTTAGAGGAAAGGGTCACGCCCGCAAAGTGGTTCGCTCCATCTCCCAATATGCTTATGGTCAAGGATATGAACCACAGTACCGATACCAACTCGATAATGATACGTCTGCGGCTTTGGCCAAAGGAGCGGGATTCACGCTGTTTGGAAAATGGGAAGTGATTTCTCCAGACTCTGCTAACTGAAAAATACTCTCTCAACTATTCCATCGTCAGCGACAACAATAAAGTGACTCTGCCGAAGAACGGAACAATGGTATTTGCCAGTACACCAGGCTCGGAATTTCAAATAACAATCAAGTAAATTAGTTACGCACAAAAAGCCCACACATTCCGTTAGGAGGTGAACAGTGGGCTTTTTGTGATGGTTCGAATAGAAGGCGAACAATAGAGCTTGCCAAGATCATAATCTACACGGTCCATGCATACGTTAGAATCAACCATACGGAAATGAAAGAGTTCATATATTTCAATCCTCAAGAGGAAAAAACAAAAAAATGTTGATTTCCCTTATTAACTGCTATATAACTAAATTAGAAGTATTATTATGTAATACTTAATTTAAATGACAGGAGAGGGACAAATGGATTCTATGGCAACCGCTAACACTGGAAAATGTCCGTTTTCGCATGGCAGTACTACGAATCACAACCCTAGTGCTACGTCGAACAAACACTGGTGGCCCAACCAGTTGAACTTGAACATCCTGCATCAGCATGACCGAAAATCTAACCCTATGGGCGAAGACTTCGATTATGCGGAAGAGTTCAAAAAGTTGGACTACCAGGCTCTCAAACAGGATCTTTATGATCTCATGACAAACAGCCAAGATTGGTGGCCTGCCGACTACGGGCATTACGGGCCATTATTTATCCGTATGGCTTGGCACTCAGCTGGTACATATCGTACAGGAGACGGCCGTGGCGGTGCTGGAACCGGCACACAGCGTTTTGCTCCACTTAACAGCTGGCCAGACAATGCCAACCTTGATAAAGCTCGACGCCTTCTATGGCCGATCAAGCAAAAATATGGCAACAAGATCTCTTGGGCAGACTTGTACATTCTTGCCGGCAATGCGGCTATTGAATCCATGGGCGGGAAGACGATCGGTTTTGGAGGAGGACGCGCGGACGTTTGGCATCCAGAAGAAGATATTTACTGGGGTGCTGAAAAGGAATGGCTAGGCGATAACCGTTACACCGGCGATCGTGATCTCGAGAATCCGCTTGCTGCTGTTCAAATGGGTCTAATTTATGTGAACCCCGAAGGTCCAAACGGGAATCCAGATCCGCTTGCCAGTGCTCGTGACATTCGCGAAACCTTCAAACGCATGGGAATGAACGATGAAGAAACCGTTGCTCTCGTAGCAGGCGGTCATACATTTGGGAAGGCTCACGGCGCAGGAGATGCTGCTCTAGTAGGCCCAGAGCCGGAAGCTGCTCCTTTGGAAGCAATGGGCTTAGGATGGCAGAGCGCACACGGTTCCGGTAAAGGTCGCGACGCCATCACCAGCGGTATTGAAGGCGCATGGACTGCAAACCCGACACAATGGGATAATGGTTTCTTTGAACTCTTATTCGGATATGAATGGGAGCTGACCAAGAGCCCAGCAGGTGCACACCAATGGGTTGCTGTAAATCCTGCTGATGAGCATCTTGCACCGGATGCAGAAGATGCGTCCGTTCGTGTTCCAACGATGATGACCACTGCGGATATGGCTTTGCGTATGGATCCAGCATACGAAAAGATTTCTCGTCGTTACTATGAGAATCCAGAAGAGTTTGCAGATGCATTTGCAACTGCATGGTTCAAACTCACACACCGCGACATGGGGCCTCGCTCAAGATATTTAGGCCCAGAAGTTCCAGCAGAAGATTTTATTTGGCAAGATCCTGTACCCACTGCTGAATATGAGTTAACAGATGCCGATGTAGCAGAACTGAAAACACGGATTTTAGACTCGGGCCTTACCGTCAGCGAGCTAGTAACAACGGCTTGGGCTTCCGCATGTACCTTCCGTGGCTCGGATATGCGTGGTGGCGCGAATGGTGCTCGCATCCGTCTTGCTCCACAGAAGGAGTGGGAAGTGAATGAGCCGAAAAAACTTGAAAAGGTGCTTACGATCCTGGGAGTCATTCAAGAGGACTTTGGTAAAAAAGTCAGCATGGCCGATTTGATTGTACTCGGCGGTAGTGCCGCAGTAGAAAAAGCTGCACAAGATGCTGGCTTTGATGTAACGGTTCCTTTTGCTCCCGGGCGTGGTGATGCAACACAAGAGCAAACCGATGCAGAAAGCTTTGCTGTGCTCGAACCAATCGCTGATGGTTTCCGGAACTACCAGAAGAAGCAATATCGTGTCAGTCCTGCGGAACTCCTGATCGACAAGGCACAGCTACTAAACCTTACTGCTCCAGAAATGACTGCACTCGTTGGCGGTATGCGTGTTATCGGCACAAACCACGGTGGCACACAACACGGTGTATTCACGGATCGTGTAGGTACACTCACGAACGACTTCTTTGTTAACTTGGTAGACATGGGCATACAGTGGAAACCTGTAGACGGAGGCGTATTTGAAGGACGTGATCCCAAAACGGGGGAAGTCTTGCGTACAGCAACTGCTGTTGACCTCGTGTTCGGTTCAAACTCTGTTCTGCGTGCCATTGCAGAAGTTTATGCGCAAGACGATAACAAAGAAAAGTTTGTGCGTGACTTCATTGCTGCATGGGTGAAGGTAATGAATGCAGATCGTTTTGATCTTCAATAAGCATAATTTGAAAAAGAAAGCAAAGAACAGTATTTGTTGTTGGATACTGTTCTTTGCTTTATATTTTCTATAGTCAAGTAGAAATCGAATCGGTTACGATGTTCTACTTACCATCTGAAGCAAGCCTCCAGGTGGTTTTTATAGAATTTACAACTTGGAGACAACTGAAAGATACTTTTAACATATGAACGCTATATTCTATGAACTGTAACAAGGGTTTCGTGCCCAAACCAAAAACAAAAAATTTCAGGAGGCATTACCATGAACAAAAAAAATATTCTCGTTTTGTCAATGGCATTAACAATTGTAGGCGGTGCTACAGCAGCGGTATTTGCAAGCGATAACGCGATTCATTCTACGAAAAACAAAGTCGTAACGTTGGCAAGCAAAGAAGGAAATGGCACAACTCAAACCACAACAAATGATGTAGTCAAAGTAGCAAATGGAAAGATTAGCGATGAAGAAGCGGTAAAAATGGCAACGAAAGCTCTAAAAGACTATATGGGGCTTGACGCGAAATCTTTTGGTGAGGCGCATGTAAATCGAACGAACAACCAAGAAGACTTTACGTTCTTTATGGATATCGTTTCAAAAGAAGATGCAGCTGTATTAAAAGAAAACGCAAAAAAAGAAACGGCAGATGTTATCGTGGTACAGTTTGTTCGTGCTGAAGACTTAAACCAGCCAATGGCCGCTTCTAATCGCATTGTCATAAATGAAAAAACAGGTGAAATTGTTTCTTTAACTGCTTTCACGAATGAAGATCGAAGCTCAGAGGCAACAATCGATGATGCGAAAGTTAAATCTGCGGTTATCAGCTTTTTTGATAAACAACAGAAAAATGTGAAGGAAAATACGATAAGGTTAGTAAGAGTGCTAGTTCCGGAACCGTACGTGTTCTTTGCAACCTAGAAGATGGAAGAGATGTAGATATGACAATTAGTCTGAAGAATTATTCAGTATCTAGATTTGAGATTAATTATGACAGACTAATTCCTCTACCTAGATCGCTTGACAAGCATGATCAGTGATAAGCATATAGCGATTGACTGGGATGCGCCGAAGGAAATCGTCGTCGCCCACGATAAACTATGGATGCAGGAAGCATTGTTGAACCTGTTGCAGAATGCGATCGAGCATTCCAAACCCAGCAGTACAATCATGATTCAAGTAAAAGATACGCCGATCTATACAGAGTTGGTGATTCAAGACTTTGGAGAAGGAATCGCACCTGAAGAATTATCCCATATTTTTGATCGATTCTACAAAGCAGCAGGTTCTAGAAAGCAGGATTCGACTGGAATTGGATTGGCGCTAGTCAAAGCCATTATCGAAGCACATCATGCCTTGATGAAAGTGGAGAGTGAGAAAGACAGCTTTACAAGATTTACGATTACTTTCATGAAATTTTAATTATGTATGATGTATGCACAAAGCCGAATGGAAGGACTACCGTATGATACCTATGAGCACTTGTAACAAGCGCTCCGCGGAGTCTGTAAAATATTTTGTGTAAACTCTCAACCTCTAAACTACAATTAGGAGTAGAAAGGTTGGGAGATTTTTATGATGTCAAAAGAGCAGATCAAGCAGTGGATCAAAGAGAAAAACATGAAGTCAGTGGACGACGTGCAGTCAGCGTTAAAGGATCTATTCGCAGACACGATCCAAGAAATGCTGGAAGCTGAAATCGAGTCCTCTCTTGGATACGCCAAGCATGACATGAAAAACAAGCGGACAACCAACAGCCGCAATGGGTATAGCAAGAAAACCGTCCGTTCTGAGTACGGGGATGTTGACATCCAAGTCCCTCGAGATCGAGAGGGTGATTTTGAGCCGAACATTGTAAAGAAACATCAATCCAATGTGACAGGGATCGAAGATCAAATTCTCGCCCTCTATGCCAAAGGCGTATCCACACGCGATATCCAAGACCATCTGCAACAGCTCTATGGCATCGAAGTCTCACCAACGCTCATATCCAATGTAACGAATAAGATTGTACCGATGATCAAAGAGTGGCAAAATCGCCCCTTACAAGCGGTTTATGCTGTTGTTTTCCTTGACGCCATTCACTTTAAGGTAAAACAGGACGGAGCTATCGTCAATAAAGCCGCCTATATGGTCATTGGTATTGACCTTGACGGTCATAAAGATGTGCTCGGGATCTGGATTGGGGAGAATGAATCAGCAAAATTCTGGCTGCATGTACTCAATGAACTGAGAAATCGTGGAGTGCAGGATATTCTCATTACGAGCGTCGATAACCTTCGAGGCTTTACAGAAGCCATTTCAGCATGTTATCCGAAGACGGAGATTCAGAAATGTGTCATCCATCAAATCCGAAACTCCATCAAGTATGTTTCCTATAAGGATCTAAAAAAGATTACGTCCGAACTGAAACCCATCTATAAGGCTCCAACGGAGCAAGCTGCATTGGAAGAACTCGAGCAATTTGAACAAGCCTGGGGCAGTAAATATCCCTTGATGGTTCGTTCCTGGCGAAATAACTGGGATGAGATTGCGACTTTCTTTAAATATCCCCCAGAGATTCGAAAGCTGATCTATACAACCAACGTCATCGAGAGTTATCATCGACAGCTCCGAAAAGTGACAAAGGGAAAAGCCATGTTTCCCACAGACGATGCCCTTCTGAAGATGCTATATCTCGTGACCATGGATGTTCTGCGAAAGTGGACGGGACGCGTCCAGAACTGGGGACAGATTCTCTTGCAGCTATCCGTTTTCTTTGAAGATCGAGTACAGCCGTACATTCGGTAACAAATGAAAGGCTTCATCCCCGAAGGGATTATCTTTCTCTCCACCAATGCGTCAAGGGTTCGCTTCGCCTTACGCCCTTGACTCTATTGGCTTCGAAAAAGAGGTCCCAATTAGGGGGATGAAACCTTTTCATATATCGGTTGATTGAGTTTACACAAAAATCTTGACAGACCCGCTCCGCGTGTCGATGGAGAGACAGGCTCGCCTATATCGTGGCCGTTTTTGTTGTTATGGCTTTGGGCTTAGGGTCCAGAGCGTTCGCCGATGTGTTGCCTGTCTTTGTAGCGGAGCATTTTGGCGATGCATTATGGGCTTGCATAATCTACTTCGGCTTTCGCACTTACTATACTCACAAAAAGATTTCTTTCTCGCTGTGGTGCAGCCTCGCGTTTTGCTTTGCGATCGAGGCCAGCCAATTGTATCAGGCCGATTGGATCAATTCCCTTCGGAAGACAACTCTTGGGGCGTTGGTATTAGGAAAGGGCTTTTTGACGGCGGACCTTGTGCGGTATACGGCGGGAGCTGCCATCGCTGCTTTGCTCGACCTAGCCTGGCCTTGGCGTAAGCGCTCCTGATTTTTGGCGGATGTACGACATACCAAAAAAATCTTCTAGGAGGGATCATGTTGCAGCAGCTCTTTACCGATATGATGAAAAAGGACGTTAAGTCGTTCCTTTCTAAGCGTGGCTTCGCAAAGAAGGGTTTGAATTTCACTAAGAAAACCGAAAGCCTCATCTACATGTTCAACTTCCAAAAATCTGCTGGCAATGCAGCGGACCATGTCATGTTTTATGTGAACTGTGGTATTTATGCAGCGGAGTTGGCACAAATACAATCGAGAGAGATTCTAACAGCACCTGTAGAAGCGGAGTGTCACTTCAGAGCAAGAATGGGGGAGATTGTTGAATCTGTACCAGATCGATTTTCGATCACTCCGGGTACGAATATGGATGATGTAAGAAAAACAATTCTAAGTGGATTAGAAGAGGTGATTCATTTCTATGATACGATGACCAGTGCCAGATCCATTGTGGATTATTACACTTCAGGGCCATTTTTACATCTGAGCGAAGAGAGCTTTCATTTGCTGTTACAATCAAATGATGTAGCAGCGGCTAAACATTATTGGAAGGCTTTGCAGGAAAAGTACGGAACAGAAAAACGATGGACCATATTCGAGAATAAATACACGGCCATCTTCAATAAATATGGAGTGGAATTTGATAAGTGATAGAAACAGCGGTCAATCTAAGACTTTATTTTCAGGTCTTAGGTGGCCGCTATTTCAATTTAGAGGAGTCAGTGTTCCGTAAAAATAAAGTTGTAGACTGAGAAATAAAGTGTTAGACTGGCGCCAGTTATTCAACTAACGGGCAGATTAGTTTAAGATCAAGCGCGGAGAAGCGTATCACAAATAGTGGTAAAGCAAAAAATTGAAGTAGAGATTAGCATTGAAGGTATCCTTGCAGTGTGAAAAAAGACAAGCTCTTCCCCTAAACCGGGAAGAGCTTGTCGTCTTTTAAGCTTTATCCGGCAATAACGAGCTGACAATTAAAGACAACGTTTGCCTGTATACCGCATGCGCCGATTGTACATCTCCTAAGTGTCCTCCCATGTAAAGATGAATGACGCCATGGAGCGAAGCCCAAAATACGCGGATAACTAATTCAGTGTCATACTGGTCAGGGATGAGACCTTGCTTTTGCGCATTGCTGATCACCGTCAATAATTGCCGCATGGCCGTTACGGTACCATTTAGGCTTTCCTCGTCCGGTTTGAAATCCGCGAATGCGCCTCCGAACATCAGTTTATAATAACTGGAGTAACGCTGCCCGAATTGCCAAAAGGCTTCGCCTAAATTCTGCAAATGCTGCGCCGGATCAGCAGCTTGCGGCGTCCCCTCGAATTCGTTAGCGAGAAGCTTACAACCGTCCAGATACAGCTGCTGAGCCAAGCCCTCTTTATTGACAAACAAGTTATAAATGATTTTTGTCGAGCAACCCATTTTCTGCGATACTTTACGCACCGTAACGGCTTCCGGACCCTCTTCTTGCAAGAGCGTTGCCGCAGCGTCAACAACGAGCTTGCGGAGATTTTCAATATTTTGCAAGCGGGCTTCTTGGTAGGTTTTCAACACTCGTGAGTTTGCATTGGAGGAGATATCTTGATCGCTCATAATCATCACCTTCGGATATCAAGTTATCGTCAGGAAACAAAGTTTCTGACGCTCTTGCAAGGAATTTTATACAGTTGTTAAGCGGTTGTCAATGAGACGGTAGATGTTCAAGGATATTCAAAGATCATATTGACTTACTAGAAAAGCCAGGATACAATGAACCCACTCGGAAACACTGTTACCAAATGATATGATCATTATCACATTCCTTGAGAATCGGGAATAATTACTTATGTTCATCCGGTAACGACGTTTCTATATTATAACATAGTATCCAGAAGGGGAGTAGCGATATGACGATTCAAGGTAAATGGGCGCTCATCACGGGAGCTTCTTCCGGTATTGGAGAGCAATTCGCGAGACAACTGGCCAAACAAGGCAGCCATTTAGTACTCGTAGCCCAATCGAAGGGCAAGCTTGAGAGTCTGGCATCAGAGCTCAGAAAGATGTATAGCATCAAAGCCGAGGTTATCGCTATGGATCTTGCGAAAGAGGGCGCACCCAGCGAGTTATATCAGCAATGTCGACTTTTGAAAGTGGATATCGAACTGCTGGTCAACAATGCAGGCTTTGCTACGCATGGTTTGTTTGAACAAGTGTCAGGCAAGCGTCAACATGAAGAAGTTATGCTCAATGTCGCCGCTGTTGTAGATATGACCCACTTGTTTTTACCGGACATGTTGCGCAAAAGCTCAGGTACAGTTATCAATGTTGCTTCAACCGCCGGATTTCAACCACTTCCCTATATGGCCGTATATGGGGCAACGAAAGCTTTCGTCCTGTCGTTTACTCAAGCGTTATGGTTTGAAAACTGCAACCGCGGCATTAAATTCTTCGCACTTTGTCCCGGTGCGACGGACACGAGTTTCTTTAATGTCGTAGGAGCGGAAGAAGCCTCCGTCGGAAAGAAAGACACTCCGGAAAGAGTCGTAGAGGTTGCACTTCGTGCGTTGAAGGAAGGGAAAGTGTACGTCGTTCCGGGTGTGCAGAATTATCTCGGGGCGCAGTTATCGCGATTCATTACACGAAAACAAAGTCTTCGGCTTGTTGGAAGCATGATTCGTCCGCGTGAAGGATCCAGCAGCAATAATAAGAATCCGGGTAATCAATCTGATCTTGCAGGGAGGACAATTCGATGAAAGCTATACAGCTGAAAAACGGCTTCGGCTTCGAGGAATTAACCATAACGGAACTAGACATACCAACGCCAGGACCTAAGGAGGTACTGATCCGCATGAGGGCAGCTTCTCTCAATTACCGTGATCTAGTGGTCCTCAGCGGATTAATGCCGATCGAAGTCAAATTTCCCTTCATTCCATTATCAGACGGAGCGGGAGAAATTGTAGCCGTTGGCCAAGGAGTAACAAGGTTCCAGGTCGGACACCGAGTAGCGGGTAATTTTCAACAGCGATTCATTGCCGGCAGCCCAAGACCTGGGGTGTTAGAAGAAAGCCTGGGGGGGCCGTTGAACGGAATAGCGGCCGAGTATGTCGTTCTACATGAAGACGGAGTCGTCCCTATTCCCGATCACCTCACTTATGAGGAGGCCTCAACCTTACCGATCGCGGCATTAACCGCATGGAGCATGCTAATCGAATAGGGCGGTTTGCAAGCGGGTGATACCGTGCTGCTGCAAGGAACGGGCGGGGTATCCATCTTTGGGCTTCAATTCTCGCTTATGGCCGGAGCACGAGCCATCATCACGTCGAGCAGCAACGCCAAGCTGGAACGAGCAAAAGCTCTTGGCGCATGGCAAACGATCAATTATTTGGAAGCTCCCGATTGGGATAAGGCGGCGTTAGAGTTGACTGGCTGCGGCGTCGATCATGTTCTGGATGTTGGAGGAGCGGCAACGATGGGAAATCCATAAATGCGCTTCGCACTGGAGGGACCTTGAGTATGGTCGGGTTCTTATCGGGCTTGACCATTCCGGAATACGATGTCACCAGCATTTTGCAGAAAGCAGCAACTGTTCGCGGCAGTCAAGTCGGCAACCGAGATCACTTCGAAAAGATGAATCGGGCGATTGCCCATCATCGTTTATATCCCGTCATCGACCATGTATTCCCGCTGGCCCGAATTGGAGAAGCATTCGCGCTCTTGGCTGAAGGAAAGCAATATTTCGGTAAAATCGTAGTCCAAATCTAAAATCTCACTTATATGAAAAAGGAGACACACTAATGCCTAATATACAAGTTCGATCCGTTAAATCTAC
Source organism: Brevibacillus schisleri (assembly GCF_055685845.1). Taxonomy (NCBI): domain Bacteria; kingdom Bacillati; phylum Bacillota; class Bacilli; order Caryophanales; family Paenibacillaceae; genus Brevibacillus; species Brevibacillus schisleri. Next base: position 3,517,972 of record NZ_JBVNDM010000001.1, on the reverse strand, counting down.
TGAAGGCGTGAATCGTCCTAAACGCTCACTACGTGCTAAGATTTGCAGATGGGGGCTATCGGTGCTCGTTCTAGGAATACTCGTTTTCTTGCTTGTACCTTCACCGATCAAACCGGCAAAATGGTCAGCACCGACGGCCCCCTCTTTTGAGGAAGCGGGTCCGTGGAAACAAAACAATAAACTCAGCCCAGCTCAGCTTGTGACTGATGCCCCTCAATTCCCTGAATTCATTACATTCGATAAAGAAGGTCAGCTATATACAGGAGATTCAGATGGGAAGATTTACAAGGTTCCTTTCGATGCAGAGGGAAATCCGCAAAAAGCCCAAATGTTTGCAGACACCATTGGAACACCTAATGGGCTTATATTCGATGCCAAAGGCGATTTGATCGTTACTGATGTCAAGAGGGGACTGCTGTCTATTAACCCATCCGGGAGCATAGAGGTATTGGCGGATCAAGTGGACGGTAAGCCGATCTATCTAGCTAACGAGCTTGATATTGCCAAGGACGGCTCCATTTATTTTTCTGATACTTCGAATTATGGTAGTGTGACCTTCAAAGAAATTGCCGAGAACAAGCCGCATGGACGTTTGCTGAAGTACGATCCAAAGACCAAGCAAACGACCGTCCTGTTAGAAGGCCTTTATTTTGCAAACGGAGTTGCCTTGTCTGCGGATGAAGATTTTGTGCTTGTGGCGGAATCGTATCATTATCAATTGACCAGATACTGGCTTAAAGGACCGAAGAAGGGTACATCTGATATTTTCGTAGACAATCTCGCAGGTTTTCCAGACAACATTACGCGTGATGATCAAGGCCATTTCTGGGTCGGTATCTTCACGACTCGCATTTCTTTTGTAGATCAGATGCATAGCAACCCTTGGTTAGCCAGTACCATGGCCAAGTTGCCGGAGTCGCTGCTTAGCGGTGCAAGCGCACCGGCGAAGCATGGGCTTGCTATGGAGCTCAGCCCGCAGGGAGAGCTTATCGGAAGCTGGCATGATCCGGAAGGCAAACTGTATGGCGTAACTACGGCTGTAAGCCATAACGGATATTTATATATAGGAACGGCACCGGGAGGCAGCAAGGGTGTTCATCGCGTGCTTTTAACAAAATAATGTTGGAATTTGGGAGGGTGCGAAATGAATCTGGATGATTTAGAGCTATCTTGGAATGCGAAGGAGAGTCTGATCGGCAAAGTGGCCTTGGTGACAGGCGAAAGCGTTACCAAATACGGTGTTAACGCCATAGCGTCTGCGTTACGTTTGGAGACAATCGATCAGGGGATTCGCGTTACGACGATTCAACCCGGGGCGGTGGCAACGGAATTTTCTCAGGTGGCCGGGTATTCCGAGGATGAAATTCGCGCGTTTTCTTCGAAAGTCCTGCCGTTACATCCCGATGACGTTGCAGAGGCGGCGCTCTATGCACTGGAGCAACCTGAGCATGTCAACATTCCAGAACTGACCATTATGCCTTCAAAGCAAACCCAGCGGTTCAAATAATTAACCAAGAAAGTAACGCACTGATGACAAAGAATTGCGGGCTTTCGAGGTAGGATTCGTAGCTGACCATCTTCAAAGAATCTTACCTTCAGCTCGTTCAACGACATTACGGACCAAAGTTGGTTGCCCAATTAAGTGCCCTTAATTTTTTCGCCGATAGACCCGTTAAGCTGAACCGTACCACAAGTAACGGAAATGTTGATCAACTAACGGGTTCGATAGCTCAATAAACCAGGCCAGTCTAACACTTTATTTTTGTGATTTTGACTGGCCTTTTTGTATGGAAGGATTGAATAGTCTAATACCTATTTTTCTAAGGTAAAGAGCTTTCTTAGACAGTAATAGCAACCAAATCAACAACATCAGTCTAATACTTTATTTTCTTTGAACAGTCAGTACAAACCCAATTTATGGGAAAATAGGCGAACGAGATAGGCGGAAAATCCATAACGTAAAGTGTGTGAAAGCCAATGAAGGAGGGAATTTATGTACGGGTGGTATCCACAAGAGGGTTATTATCCAATTTCAGCGGGAGAAGGTAGACACTACAACAATTACGAATTGCTGAGACATATTGCCAGATTAGAACGACATCTGGCGGAGGTACAAGAGGCCATGTCAGCATGTACAAAAAAGAATGGTGGATTAAAAAAGGATTTAGAAGTGGTCAGACAGCAGAGCTCAGTGCAAACTCAAAATGATCAAACTTATCAACAGCCAGGAGTAGATAAAGTAAATGTCAAATGTATAGGAGCTACAGAGTCATCCGTAACCTTTGAAATATCAGGAAGAAGATTAACATTTGACAGCGATTATTATGGTAATTATGTAGGCGAGTATACTCCTGGAAAAGAGTACGTAGCCATGGGGGATTATGGAGCGGGGCAAATCTATCTAACCATTAAGGATGATAATGAAATTTGGCATACATTTAGATATTCACGTATCCAATCGTAATTGATAAGATGTGCTCATAGATTGCTTTTTGATTCTTGTCGAGTGATATAACCAAGGATACTGACTGCGTCTGCCAGAAAATGCTTATGTCACTCGACATTGTACACATTTTGAGATTTGCAAGGTAAGCAAATAGTTAGTCCCAACCAAAAAGTGGCAGACTGATGACATTTTGAATGTAATTGTACGCCTGAGTTAGGATGAATTGTATGTAGTCGTTGGAAAAAAATAATGTTTATGGTAGTATTGATATACAGATAAACGATCCAGTAGTGCCTTACGAGCTGGCACAAGGCATTTCTCAATTCAATATTTAGATAAATTTCTAAATATCTAAAAATGATGTATGAAAGTAGGATCGATTGATTATGTCAATGAATTATGCATTTAAGGCACTCTCTGATCCCACAAGAAGAAAAATTCTTGACCTGTTGAGGGAGAAAGATATGACGGCTGGAGAAATAGCTGACCATTTTCAAATGACAAAGCCCAGCATCTCCCACCACCTCAATTTGTTGAAACAGGCACAAATGGTTTACGACGAACGAAAAGGGCAAAACATCTATTACTCACTGAATACGACTGTTTTTCAAGACTTATTAAAATGGTTTATCCAATTTCATTAGAAAGTGAGGGAATCACATGAATAAATCCAATTTGTCTATCTTGTTTTTTTTCATCAGTGTTGTCTTAGGCGTAATTTGTTATCCCTCCATGCCAGATCAGATGGTCATTCATTGGGGACCAAATGGCGAACCGAATGGTTTTGCGCCAAAGCTTGTGGGTGTAACTTTTATTCCGGTTGTGATGCTGTTTCTTTTCGTGGCTGTTCGCAGTCAAAAACAGTATTACAAAAAGTTCCAAAGCAGTCACGATACCATCTTGCATACATTAATGATCGTACTTCTCGTCATCCATAGCGTGATCATCGCATATGGATATGGGTATATGTTAAATATTGGGATATTTGTAACCCTTATTTTAGGAATTCTCTTTGTAACGATAGGGAATTTCATGCCTCGGTTTCGACATAACTATCTGATTGGGATACGCACGCCATGGTCACTCGCTAGTGAAGAGGTCTGGAAAAATACCCACCTGTTGAGTTCCCGTGTGTTCTTCATCGGAGGAATCCTCATCATGCTCACTTCATTCTTACCAACAACCATCCATTACATCCTCATGCTGATCATTGTGTTGGTGACCATTCTGATTTCGATTGGAAGCAGTCGGTACTATTACAAAAAAACAGGAAGGGGAAAGTAAAATGAAAAACTTGAAAATAGCATTTCTATTATCGTTGGTGAGCGCTATCGGTTTTATCGCAGCTATTCCTTATTTGCTGGCAATTGGCGGGGATGCATTAGCCATGGTACCTATCCCGCTGCCGGTGGCAATGACAATTTTTGTCTTGCAGGGAACCATCATGGCGTTTATGTTTTCATGGATTGGATTGACCTTCGCAACCAAGGTTGGGATGGATGCCCCTGTCCTTCGGAAGTGGTTATATAAAACGGGCGGAGAGTCCTTTAACAAAAAGGGAATCATTCAAGCAGTCATCTTTGGATTTGCAGCAACAGGTCTTCTCCTCTTACTGGAATTCGCTGTTTTCCAACCATTACTGCCAATCTTGGCAGAAAAAGCCCAAAACGTAGAAGTATCGGTTTGGGCAGGGATTCTGACATCCATTCAAGGCGGCGTATACGAAGAAGTCATGGTTCGCTTGTTCATGATGACCATGATCGTGTGGATTTGTAGCAAGCTATTCGGACGTAATTCTTCTCCTAAGCCCTGGATGTACTGGACAGGGATCATTGGGGCGGCCCTTATATTTGGGCTTGGTCATCTCCCTGCGGCAAATGTTTATTTTGGTGAGATTACCCCGCTGTTGTTCATTCGCACACTTGCCCTTAACGGGGTGGCAGGAATCTTATTCGGTTACCTCTACTGGAAGCGCGGTCTGGAGTATGCAATGATTGCGCACGCGATAGGGGATATCATCCTTCATGGTTTCATCAAATAAGACCGCTTCCCACACGATTTTGTGAGGGTAGAAAACATACAATTTCTTTACATTTGGAGACGTTATTCAAGAAAGTAGATCAAAAACCCCGTCGGAAGATGGTTTTTGGTCTTCTTTCTGTTTGGTAAAAGAGCGAAACAGAAAACAAATTTTAATTTTTATGGAAATTTATTGAATACGGTAAAAATGAGGGGTAATATAGAGGATGGAATTTATTAGGAATGAGGGGGGCATGCCTTGCGTTTTCTAACGAATTTTTCTCTCAGAAACTCCACAGCTATTATTATTATGAGCCTGCTTATCGTAGTCAGCGGAATTATTGCTGCCATGTCTCTCAAGGTAGAGAACATGCCGGATATCACTTTCCCAGTGCTTCTAGTCAATACTACTTATCCGGATGCATCTCCAGAAGATGTTCTCGATGATGTAACGAAGCCATTGGAACGTGAAGTTGGGCATGTAACAGGCGTTAAGGCAGTGGAGTCTTACTCAAGCAACAATAGTTCCACGCTACAGGTCTACTTGGAGACGGGTTCAGATGTACAAGCAGTCAGGGACGAGCTGGAAAGAAAAATCTCCAGTATTGCGCTTCCCAGCAAAGTAAACAGACCACAAGTAATGATTCAGGGCTTCAGCAATCAACCCGTCTATTATCTGTTTGTGACAGGACAGGATAAGGAGAGTGGACTCGATCATTTTGACAACGACGTAAAAGAAACCGTGCTCAAGGAGTTAGAAGGTATTGAAAGTGTTGATAAAGTATCAACAATAGGCGGGCAATTCAAAGAAATGAAAATCCTGCCAAAGGTCGATGCGCTTAACTACTATGGAATCTCTCCATTGCAGCTGAAACAGCTTTTACTTGACAATCACGTAGCGCTGCCAATCGGTTCGATCACCGAGGATGGGGAAGAGCGCATTATTCGCGTGGTAAGCCGTTACCTTAATGTGGATGATATTCGAAACACGAAGATTTTCCTCCCAAGTGACCCCACAAATGGGCTTACCTACGTCAGGCTTGGCGATATCGCTGAGGTCAACTTTGATGAAGTCGTTAATTCGATCAGCCGCTATAACGGCAAGAATGGAATTAACATCAATATTTACAAAACACGTGACGCCAATGCGGTAGAAACCGGTGATGCGATTAACGCAAAATTATCCCGTTTGAAAGAAGAGTACCCGGACTTAACCTTTACCACGATTTATGACACTTCTGTCGACATCAAGAATTCGATTAACGGCATGCTCAAGGAAGGCTTGCTTGGAGCTATTATGGCTTCTGTAGTCATTTTGTTCTTTTTGCGTCATGTAAAAGCAACCCTCATCGTCCTAGTCTCTATCCCGACATCCATCCTAGTAAGTCTGATTTTCATGTCCTGGATGGGGATTACTCTCAATATGATCACACTATTTGGGATGGCAGTGGCTGTAGGACGAGTTGTGGATGACAGTATCGTCGTTATCGAGAATATTTTCCGCCATTTGCAATTGAACAAAGAACGCAAGGAAAACCTGATTCAAATTGCCACCCACGAAATGCTACATGCCATTACCTCATCGACTTTTACGACAACCGCCGTATTTTTACCTATTGTGTTTGTTGGAGGGATGATCGGAGAAGTATTCCGCCCATTTGCTCTAACGGTTGTATGTTCGCTGTTTGCCTCACTATTAGTAGCCGTGACGATTGTTCCACTGTTAGCCAAGTTGATGATCTTAAAAGACCACAACATCAAGGAATATGAACATGGGAAAGGGTCTGACGCGTACAGGAAGTTATTAAAATGGTCACTCAACCGCAAGCCCGCTGTCGGATTTCTGTCACTCGTTCTATTTGTCGCAAGTCTGGCGCTTCTCCCGTATATGAAATACGGATTGTTCCCCGATCCGGAAGCGAAGTACATATTCGCACAAGTAACAATGCCAAAAGGTACACAACTAGATGGACTCGATCAAACGGTTGCCCAGGTCGAAAGTAAATTGATGGAGCAGCCTGAAGTAGAGTACATAGAGATCAATCTTGGCTCTGAAAATGAAGCAGAAATCCGTCAATCGAATCAGGCCCTACTGCTAATCAAAATAGGGCAAGATGTGAATCTCGACCAAACCATCAAGAAATTTGAGGGAATCGTCAAACCGATGATTCCGCTAGGATCTGAAATGGCCTTGACGAAACCTGGTAGCAGCGATACCAACAAGTTCAAGGTGATCCTGTATGGACCAGATCTGGTTCGCTTGAAAGAGGCAAGCGAAATTGTCAAATCAAACTTGAAGGTAAGTCCCCTGTTGACCAACGTGAAGGACAATCTGAACGATTTCAAAAATGAAGTTGTCATCAAAGTCGATAGAGACAAAGCCTCGGAACTGGGAGTTTCCCCTGTACAGGTGGCTCAAGAGGTCAACCTCCTGGTCTCGGATACCCGAATTGGCAAGATCAAAGTCGACGACAAAGACTATAGTCTCTTCTTTGGTCTCGGTGAAAACCATGCGAAATCGCTAGAGGAACTGAACAATATCTACATCCAAACGCCAAGCAAGCAACAGGTTCGTTTGGTGGACTTTGCCGAGATTGATCAAGAAAAAGTTCAATCACAAATCATGCGCAAGGACGAAAAACAATTCGTACAAATTACAGCAGATATCACGAGTGACAACAAAGGAGGAGCGAGTAATTTCCTGTTTGCGATGTTGCAAGCGGAAAAATTGCCCGCCGGAGTTACACTGTCATCTGAAGGCGTCTCAAGCGACATGGAAAAAAGCTTTAAAGATATGCTTTTAGCCATTGGTGCAGCGATTTTTATCGTCTACATCGTCATGCTCATCACGTTTGGTAATGCTACAGCTCCGCTCGCGATTCTACTGTCCTTGCCACTTGCTGTGATCGGCGGATTATTTGGCCTGTTCATTTCGGATACCGTTCTCGATATAACGGCACTTATCGGCTTTTTGATGCTGGTCGGAATCGTTGTTACGAATGCAATCGTGTACGTGGACAATATTCAGCAGCGAAGACTGGAAGGGACTTCTATGCGAGAGGCAGTTGTTGAAGCTGGCGTTACCCGCGTACGCCCCATTATTATGACGGCTGTCGCGACAGTCAGCGCACTCTTGCCACTTTACCTTGGCTTTTCGGAAGGAGCCTTGATGACCAAAAGCTTAGCGATTGTGGTCATTGGCGGACTCGTTACTTCGACGATCCTGACCTTATTCGTGGTTCCTATCGGGTATGAATTACTGTATCGGATCAAAAAAGAGTTTTTTGCCCCTGATACCAAAGAAGCGGAGATCGAGCCAAGTGAGGATATGTTTATTTCCGTGCTGAGAAGTTTACGCGATATGAAAAAGTCTGGGTAAGGCAGAGGGAGGAGTTTACGAAAAATGAAGAAGACGAAGCTAATCAGCTCAGGCGTGGCATGTCTTTTAGGCTTGACCATCATCACAGGATGCAGTTCACAATCCGTAGACAATACCAATTCGAAAGAAGGAAGAACATCAAACGAAAGCCAGTCCAGTCCTGAGGTTGAAACCATTAAAGTGGAGAATTCCGTTGATGTTCAAGTAGAGGAAGTCATAGAAGGAGAACTCAAAGACTCCGGTAGATTGCTGGCGGAGGTATTCGCTAACACGGATGTGAGTATTTACGGCAAAACTACCGGAACCGTCTCGCAAATCCTGGTGAAAAAAGGGGACACCGTAAAAAAAGGACAAGTCATCGGAAAGCTGGATCAAACCGAAGCGCAATTGAAACTGCGCCAAGCGGAGGCGGCATTAGCAGTCGCCAAGGCAAATCTAGAGTATTCCAACAAAATGGGGACGTCTGGCGAATTGGCAAACAGCCAACTGAAGCAGGCGGAGCAAACCTTTGCGAGTGTCAAGCGAACGATGGAACAAGGCTTGACGCTGGCGCAGGCAAATTACAACCGCTCGAAAAAGCTGTTTGAAGAGAAAGCTTTGTCCAAAGGTGAGCTTGAGAATGCAGAAAACGCATATCTGCAAGCAAAAAACCAGTATCAAAGCCAGCTGGACCAGGCGCAAACTGCTTTACTTAATGCCAGGTCGCAAGTGAATACAGCCGATAAAAATGGACGAGTCACGCAAGCAAGTGTGCAACAGGGACAGGTTGAAGTAGACATTTCCAGGAATGCGTTGGAAAACACGCTGATCAAATCAACAATTGACGGCATTGTCACCGATATCCAAGTCCAAGAAGGCGATACGATTAATCCGCAAAAGCCTGTTGCAACCGTCATTAACCTTGACCCGATGATTGTGAAGGTGAACGTATCCGAAAAATCGTTGGCAAGCTTCCAAAAAGGAACACAACTAAATTTGCAGGTTCCCTCTCAAAATATCAAGGTCAAGGGCAGTATTACCTACGTGGGACTAAAGGCTGCTGACCAATCTAAGCTTTTCCCGGTGGAAATAGAAGTGCCAAATCCAAAAGGTACGCTACTTCCCGGAATGAAGGCAGAAGTCTCTTCAAGCCACGGACAAGCAGGGATTCTCATACCGACAGATGCCATCCTTGAGCGAAATGGGAAATCAGTAGCCTACGTTGTGAATGGCGAGAGAGTAGCTGAGAAGGAAATCTCGATTGCTTCGAAAGGAACGGAGAAGACGCTTATCGGTTCCGGAGTGAAACCAGGAGACAAGGTAGTGATCAAGGGACAATCCCAATTAAAAGATCAGGCAAAAATTCGCATTGTTCCCTAAGGAATAACGAGGAGGATACCTATGCAAAAGATGAACGTTTCCCAGAACCGATGGCTACTCTCTGCAAAAATGACAGCAGAGGCAGAAGTGCTATTATTTTGCTTTCACTATGCTGGCGGTCACGCTGGTATTTATCGGGATTGGCAAAAAAAGCTGCCCGTTCAGATTGGCGTTTGTCCTGTGCAGCTTCCCGGCAGAAGTAATCGCTTCTTAGAGCCTTGTTACACGGATTTGTCTGTAATGATTCGTGATTTGGCAGAAGCGCTCCTTCCCTATCTAAATCGACCGTTTGCCTTCTTTGGACATAGCATGGGAACGCTGGTTAGCTTTGAGCTGGCCAGATATTTACGCAAACATTACAACCTTAAACCGCAGCACCTGTTTGCATCGGGATACCATGCCCCGCATCTGCCAGATCCGGGTGAAGCCATCCATCATCTCCCAGATCAAGAGTTTCTGGAGGGCGTACGAACAATGAATGGCACGCCAAAGGAAATTTTTGAGGACAAGGAGATTCTGCATATGCTTCTCCCTACGCTTCGGGCCGATTTCTCGATATGCGAGACGTATCGCTATCAAGATGGGGAGCCGCTGGAGTTTGGAGTGACGGCCATTGGTGGTTGGCAGGACCCGGATTTTTCCGTAACACATCTCGAAGCCTGGAGAGAACATACCAACGCTTCTTTTCAAACGCACATACTGGAAGGCGACCATTTTTTCATCCATTCTCACCAGGACCAAGTCATTTCTATTGTCGGGTCAACTCTTCAAAATTATCTTGCCGGGTATAGGGGGATAGGATGATGACAGGAAAAGCAACGCGAGAGGGGACACAGCGCCTAGCACAGGCCAATCCCCATCTTTTCTATAAGCAATTTGGCAGCTTCGATGTGTGGATCAGTCAGGTTGGATTCGGAACGTACCGGATTGATGAACAGGATGAGCAGTACCAGCAGGCACTCCGCAAAGCGCTGCTCGAAGGAATTAACTTGATTGACACGAGTAGTATGTATACAAATGGCAGCGCGGAGAAAGTCATCGGTCATGTGCTGAAGCAGCTGATCAGTGAAGAAAAAATAAAGCGGGAAGAGCTAGTAATCGTGTCCAAGGCCGGTATCGTCCAAGGCGAAGATTCCGAGGAGACGACGAAGAGGACAGCGGAAGGAAAACCGTATCAAGACTTCACGACGGTGCACGAAGGAATGTCGATATGTATCCACCCAGAGTACCTTCAAGACCAGCTGACACGTAGCCTGCAGCGCTTGCAGGTGGACACGATTGATTGCTACATGCTGCACAATCCAGAGTGGTATTTGCTATGGGCCAAAATGAAGAAGATTAAACAACAGGAAGCGTATGATGAATTATTAGAGCGAATGGAGAAGGCTTTTCGACATCTGGAGAAAGAAGTCGAATCAGGTCGGATTCAATGCTATGGTGTCAGTGCCAATTCGTTTGGCAGCAATGTCAAGGAATTTGATTTTGTTGCGCTAGATACCCTTTGGGACATTGCAGAAAAGATTACACCAAATCACCATTTTCGCGTCATCCAGTTTCCAATGAACATGTACGAATCTGGTGCCATACTGGAAAAAAGTCATGCGCAAGGCAAGAGTGCCTTGTTATTTGCCAAGGAAAAGGGACTTGGTGTCATGACCAACCGGACGTTAGATGTGACAGCGAAGGATAAAATCTTCCGCCTGACGAACATCCAACTGGATCTGAGCTCGGTCATTGATGAAAAAGAAGCTACTCGTCGAATCAAGGATTGTCTGAATCGTGTAGATGATGTAGAGGATCAGATCGTCTATCGCGTCTTGCCATTACTGAAAATGGAGAAAGAAGATGTGAAAGAGCTGAAGAAAAAAATATCATCTGGTGCTACACTCCGCAAATACTGGAAAAAGCTATACTCTGCCACAAATGTGCAAAATGTGAGAAACTTCTTGTTTGAGCCGGTCATTGAAGATATTCGTAATACGATTAAAAAACATGATGGCTTGGACGACCAGACACAGCAATGGCTGGATACCTACAAGGCAGCTCTCATGGAGACAGCTGAAGCCTTGAAGAGCTACTACGCCCCCAAAGACTACCAGCGTTCACTGGATATCTCGAAAGAGCTGACGAGGGTGAAGCCGCATTTAATGACAACAGATAACCTCAGTCAAGCAGCGATTAGAACGATGCGCGCCACTCCAGAGGTACACAGCGTCCTCGTGGGGATGAGACGTGAGCATTATGTAGAGGATGTACTCATAGAATTGAAGAGACCTTTAGATACGATCATGCAAGAAGAAGACTGGCACACGATGACCCAAACCCTTAAAGCAATTATTAGCTAAAAACAATACCCAAATAGTAAAACCACCTTATGGAATCGTGTAACAACAACGATTTCATAAGGTGGTTATTTTTCATACTTTCGGTTATTTCCACTTGCTGATGATATGCTCGCGATCAAACACTTTAATACTTGTCTGGAACAAGATCAGGGCAACCACCGCACAAAGCGTAACCATTCCCAAATAGATTACCGGATTGCTCATCATGGAAAGGAAGATGACCTGACTGACAGCAAGTCCGATGATCGGCAGAACCAGTATGGCACCAAATTGTTGGGCTGCTGCGACGTTGTCAACTTTGGAGGAAACAATGACGCTCATGGATACACTGATGATCGAAATAAATGGGACCAGGAGGAGCATCGCGAGAATAAATACGATGGAAAAATACTCGCTGGCATTGTCAAAGGTTGCAAAGATGAACCCTAGAAAGATTAGCTGGACCACCCAGGTCAGAGCGATGGAAGGCAAGGAGTAAGCTAGGACCTTACCAAGCAAAAACTCCTTGGTGGAAATCGGGGTGACCAGTACGCTTTCCAATGTTCCTGTCATTTTTTCCATGATGATGCTCGTCGTGGCGAATGTTAAGGGGATCATCGCCGGTACGATCAGGAACAAGAGGAAATAGAAGCGGGCAATGGCAATATGACCATCTTCACCTGCCATGTTAAGGAGGGGATTAGTCAATTTCATCAGGTTAAGGATGAACTCCATCTTACCGTTTTGGGCAAATACTGTGGTGATCAGAGCGACAACCAATATAACGAATGGTGCAGCAAGATTCGTAATCAATACGGAGCGTGCTGCGAAAAGCTCCTTCCATTCCCGGATAATAACAAATCCCGGCATCCTAGATCGCCTCCTTTTCTTGGTTCAACAAGCTGAGATAGGAGTCCTCCAGTGACACGGAGATGGGTGCTATGTAATTGACCGTAATATCCGCTGCGACCAGCTTTTTGATCAACTGTGGGTTCGAGTCCTTCGGATTGGCTACCCTCAGGTGGAACTGGTCTTCGGTGCGCTTATACGTCTCTACTTCCTCGGCGGCTTTAATAATCTGTTCCGACTTATGCGTATCCGCTCCTACGTCAAGAAGCACATTGTAGGTGGTCCACTCCTCGCGGAACTTCTGTGGGGTCGTTAAACGAATTACTTCACCCTTAATGATGGCGAACTCATGACATAACTCATCAATTTCTGCCAGGATATGTGAGCAAAAGATGATCGTCTTTCCAGACGCAGCCCACTCGCGAATCAGGTCTTTCAGCTTCCGAGTGCTGACAGGGTCGAGATTGGCTGTGACCTCGTCTAAGAAAAGCACCTCAGGATCGTGTAATATCGCGCAAACAATCGAAAGTTTTTGTTTCATTCCTTTTGACAATCTGCCAGCAGGATCGTTTCTTCTGTCCCACAAATCGAACTGCCGTAGCAAATACTCGATTCGTGAAGCCCGCTTCGCTTTGGGCATCTGATAGCAGGAGGCGAAGAATTCCAGGTTGTCCAACAGAGAAAGCTTGTCATACACCCCGGGAGATTCTGTTACACAACCAATTTTTTTGCGAATCTCTTCTTTATTTTTGCTGATTTGGTGACCGAGGATGGTAACTTCTCCTGACGTAGGCTCAATAAGGCAGGACAGGATTCGAAGGGAAGTTGTTTTTCCAGCTCCATTGGGTCCAAGTAGACCAAAAATTGTACCTTTGGGAATCGAGAGGGAAATGCCATCGAGAACTTTTTTGTCTCCAAATGATTTTTTGAGATCCTTAATGACGATTGCAGGCTCCATAAAAAAATCCCCTTTCCTAAGATTTCTCTGTGACTCCAATTGCGTGTGCAGTACTCATATCGTAACCTTTTTATCCAATTCGGAATATTAAAAGACTGTAAAAGTGATGCATTAATTACAAAACTCGCCAGAAACAACTGGAGATGGAGACACAGAGGCAATTTCATTTCAGAGTGAAATGTCATGTTGACCGAAGAGTAGCGTTGAAAACGGAAGTTGTCAGAAAATGTCAGTTTTTACCAGTGCTAAACTTACCTCCTTTCATCGCTCAAAACTAGCAGAGTAGCGCCTTTTGGCGTTCTTTCCTCTAATTGTTGGGCACAAAAAAATAAAAAAATTTACACACAACTACTTGCAGAAAACCATATTTTTGAGTTATATGTAAAATCATGTAACAAAAAGTAAAAAAGTGGCACAACTTCCATCTAGGATGATTTTCAATCGAAGTCAACTTTTTGTCAACGAAATTATGAGAAATGCTGGTGATGTTTTTTTGAGAATACTATTCCTAACAACATTCATGAGCAAAGAAAACAGGATTGTCCAGTACTTGGAATCAAGAAACCACGAAGTCATCGTGTGGACGAAAAAATGGGACCAACAAACCGAATATTTTGAAGAAGTCGATTACGTTGTCAGTTACGCGTACGGCTATATTCTGGGTAAGGAAATCGTTTCCCATTTCAAAGGGCGCATTCTCAATCTACATACATCCCTCTTGCCCTGGAACAAGGGGAGAGACCCTGTTTTCTGGAGTATTTGGGATGAGACACCAAAAGGGGTTACGCTCCACCTCATAGACGAGAACATCGATACAGGCAATATTCTTGTTCAGGAAGAGATTTCTTTTGATGAAGAAGATACACTGATCGATTGTTACAACAAAGCGAATCAGGTGATTGAAGACCTGTTCATCCGAGAGTGGGAGAACATTGTCAGTGGGCGGATCACACCATTTCCGCAACCATCTGGTGGAACGATTCACTACAAAAAAGACCGAGATTTCTACAAAAACCTGAATATGACCACCATAAAAGAACTGCTGGCCTTAAAGCGTTTTTGTGGGGAACGAACACAAGTGGAGAAGCAGAGCGATAAAACCTATCATCAGTTGTTTGAACGACAAGTCGAAGTGTCACCGGACAGTCTAGCAGTTGTCTATCAAGACCAGTCCCTGACATACAAACAGCTTAATGAGCGAGCCAATCAGCTAGCCCATAACCTTTGTGCCAAAGGAATTAAGCCCGACGATCTTGTGCCGCTCATGATGGACAGATCACTGGATATGCTGGTGAGTATTCTCGCCGTTCTAAAGGCTGGAGCAGCATATCTCCCAATCGATCTGGATTATCCGGATGAACGAATTGCTTATATGTTAAACGACAGTGGTGCACCCGTTTTATTGACACAGACTCCGCTTACAGAGAAGGCGAAAAGCATCTGCGAAGTAGAAGTGATCGATGTGTGTGACCCTGGTAGCTTCAGCGACAGAAGAGAGAATCTACCACATTTCAATCGATCAACAGATCTCGTCTATGTCATGTATACATCGGGATCGACAGGCTTGGCGAAAGGCGTCATGATCGAGCATCGCAACTTGGTAAACTTTTGTGAATGGCATCGCCAGTACTTCGAAGTGAGCTCTGCAGACAAAGCCCTTGTCTATTCCAGTTTTGCATTTGACGGATCTGCCTTAGATATTTTTCCCTATCTGCTCACGGGCGCTTTGTTACACATCGTGCCAACTGCACTGAAGTATGATTTGATTGCCTTGAATGATTATTGTAACCAAGAAGGTATTACGATCAGCTTTTTTCCGACAGGAGCAGCAGAACAGTTCATGCAGATGGATAATCGTTCTTTTCGAGTGATGATCACAGGCGGGGATGTACTAAAAAGGGTTGAACGGCGCGGTGCTTACAAGCTTTACAACTTGTATGGTCCGACAGAATGCACGATTGGTGCTACTACTTTTGAGGTGGACAAGCAATACCAGAGTATTCCGATTGGCAAGCCTATCGCTCATACTTACATCCTCATTTTGGACGAAAAGCTGGCATTGCAGCCGATTGGGGTAGCGGGCGAGGTATTTATCCTCGGTGAAGCGTTGGGACGAGGATATGTGAACCGACCAGATTTGACCGCTGAAAAATACATCATTCATCCGCAGACGGGTGAGCGCATGTACCGCACGGGAGATAGAGCACGCTGGTTGCCTGACGGGAACATCGAGTTTTTGGGCCGCCTCGACAATTTGGTAAAAATTCGCGGATATCGAATCGAGCCAGGAGAAATTGAGCCTTTCCTCATGAATCATCCGAAGGTCGAAATGGCAACCGTTATCGCCAAAGAACGGAAGGATGGCCGCAAATTCTTAGTTAGCTATTATGTTGCTCCTGATGAAATCCCTTTTCACGAGCTGAGGGAATGGCTCGGAAATGATCTTCCTGATTACATGATCCCGACGCACTTTGTTCGCATGGAGACTCTACCGCTCACCACGAATGGAAAGGTAGATAAGCGGGCGCTGCCAGATGTACAGGGAGATGAAGAGCTGCTGAGGGAGTATTATGTCGGGCCTACTGATGAGCTTGAACAACAATTGGCTCACGCGTGGAGCAGCGTGCTAGGAATTTTGCAGGTGGGAATCGACGACCATTTTCTTGAATGCGGTGGGGACTCGATCAAGGCCATGCAGCTCATTTCCCAGTTCAAGAATATCGGTTTCGATTTGAGATATGACCAGCTTTTTAAGCATCCAACGATTCGCCAATTGAAACGTTTGTTCACAGAGCAAGAGCAGACCAACCTACAACCATTGCAGGAGCTGAGCGAACAACAGGAATACGAAACATCCGCGGTGGAGAAACGAATGTACATCATCCAGCAGCAGGATGTCGAGTCGATTGCATACAATGTGACATTCACGGTTGACTTTCCCCATTCCGTAGATGTGGAGCATATCCAGATGGCCTTGCAGGAGCTGGTGATGCGTCACGAAGGATTACGAAGCACGTATCACATGTATCATGACGAAATCGTAAAGCGAATTGTCACGTTCGCCGAACTATCCTTTGTCCGTCAGACGGGTGTAGAAGAGGTCCTGCACAGTCTACTTGCAGAGCACATCAAGCCATTCGATTTGGCAAAGGCGCCATTGCTCCGGGCTGGAATCATTGAAACTCCTGACAAAAAGGTTCTCTGGCTCGACTCCCATCACATCCTCATGGATGGATTATCCAAGTCGATTTTGTTACGGGAATTACAGACTTTACTCGAACGACAGCAGCTTCTCCCTTTACAGAGTACCTATAAGTCGTTTGCGCACTGGCAAAATGAATGGCATGCAAGCGAGGAATACAAACAGCAAGCTGCTTACTGGAAAACCCTTCTTGAGGGCGAGCTTCCTGTTGTCCAGCTTCCTACACGAAAACGTCCACCGCAGCTGACATTTGATGGGGCTACGATCACGTATCGCGCAAACAAAGAACTCACGAGAAAGCTCAAGACCACCGCAACCAAACATGATGGAACCCTCTATATGCTGATGCTCACCATCGTATCTGTCTGGCTATCCAAGATGAATAACGACAGCGAGCAAGTCATACTAGGTACCGTAACAGATGGAAGACAGCATCCAGATACGCGAGAGATACTTGGGATGTTCGTGAATACCTTGCCACTTCTACTCTCAATTGATCATGAAGAAAGCTTCTTACATAACCTCCAACAGGTGAAGCAAGAGCTTTTGTCCGCTTTGCAAAACCAGTACGTTCCCTTTGAAAAAATTCTCGAAGGCTCCGGCGCAAGACGCGACGGGAATCGTCATCCCCTGTTTGATGTGATGTTCATGATGCAAAGCGCATCGGAGACAGGGTTGGAAAATCACACACGTCATATCAATAACAGGATTAGCAAGTTCGACCTGACACTAGAAGCAGTGGAGCGGGAGAACGAGCTGCAGATTGTTTTTGAATACAACACACAGTTGTTTGATGAAAGCATGATCCACCGCATGATTGCGCAGTTTGAACATCTCCTTTTGCAAGCTGTTCACGGCTTGGAGGAGCAAGTTAAAACGTTTGAACTAATGCCCCAAGAGCAACGCCTCGATTTGTTACTAGGGGTAAACGATACATCCAAAACATACCCCAGCAAATTGATCATGCAGTTGTTAGAAGAATGGGCGACTGCTACACCGGACAAGATCGCATTGGTACTCGGCGAACAGTGCATGACGTATCGAGAGCTGAACGAACGAGCAAACCAACTGGCACATACCCTCCGAACAAAAGGGGTGCAACCAGACGATCTGGTGATGCTTATAGCGGAACGATCCTTCGAGATGATAGTGGCCATTTTCGCCGTATTGAAAGCAGGTGGAGCCTATCTGCCGATCGATCCGAACAGTCCGTCTGACCGAATTTCCTACATTTTCACAGACAGTGGGGCCAAGCTGGTGGTAGCACAGTCCCGTTTCGTTGAAAAAGCAAGCTTTACAGCGAATGTTATGGATTTGAATAGCGAGAGTAGCTTTTCCCCAGATACAAGCAATCTACCATTGGTTAACATGCCGGATGACCTCGTGTATGTCATGTACACATCGGGTTCAACCGGGAAGCCAAAAGGCGTGATGATTGAACACGGGGGACTGCTCAATGTACTCCATGCCATGCAGGATGAATATCCACTTACGTGTGAAGATGCAATCCTGCTGAAGACGACCTACATTTTTGATATCTCTGTAGCCGAAATTTTCGGGTGGATTCCTGGGAATGGAAAGTTAGTCATTCTCGAGCCAGAGGCGGAAAAGAACCCCAAAGCAATATGGCAGGCCGTAGTCAAAGACGGGGTCACCCACATCAATTTCGTGCCATCCATGTTGATTCCGTTCGTCGAATATCTGGAGGGGCGAAACGAAGCCAACCGATTGAGGTACATCCTTGCTTGCGGGGAAGCGATGCCGGATGATCTCGTGCCAAAGGTGTATGAAGTACTGCCGGAGGTGAAATTGGAAAACATCTACGGGCCAACAGAAGCGACCATCTATACGTCCCGTTATTCGCTCGCAAAAGACTCACTGGAGAGTCCTGTCCCTATCGGAAAGCCACTGCCCAACTATCGAATGTACATCGTCAATCAGTACGGACAGTTGCAGCCGATAGGCGTTCCAGGCGAACTCTGTATCGCTGGAATAAGCTTGGCGAGAGGATATTTGAATAACGAAGAGCTGACCGCGGAAAAGTTTGTTGCCCATCCATTAGAGGCTGGAAAGCGTATCTATCGCACTGGTGACCTGGCACGTTATCGTGAGGATGGCAACATCGAGTATCTCGGACGGATGGACCATCAGGTGAAAATTCGTGGATACCGCATCGAGTTGGATGAAATTCGAAGCAAACTGATTCAGGAAGAGTCCATTGATGATGCGGTGGTTATGGCCCGAGTGGACCAGAACAATCAGGCATACTTATGCGCCTATCTGCTTTCCGGGAAGGAATGGACAGTCAGTCAATTGCGCGACTTGCTTCGCCGTGATTTGCCAGAATATATGATACCTGCCCACTTCGTTCTCATGAAGGAGTTTCCCCTTACATCCAACGGCAAGCTAGATCGCAAGGCTCTGCCCGAACCGGATGGAAGTGTGAGAAGCGAAGTGGAATATGTAGCACCCCACTCTGAAATGGAAAAGATTCTTGCCGGAATTTGGGGAGAAGTACTTGGCATCGAGAGAGTAGGGATTCAAGACAGCTTTTTCGAGCTTGGTGGGGATTCAATCAAGGGTTTGCAGATCGCGTCTCGTCTGCAACGGATGAATCTCATGATGGCAGTCAATCATCTGTTTAAATATCCAACGATCGAACGAATGGCACCGCTTATCATTTCCGAGAGTATCAATTTCGATCAGGGACTGGTTACAGGGCCTGTCTTACTTACACCGATCCAGCACTACTTCTTTGAACGGATTACATCAAGCAGACAGCACTGGAATCAAGCAATGATGGTTTTCAGCCGAGAGGGCTTTCATAGCGAACTACTGATGGAGTCTCTCCATGCGCTAGTCCTTCATCATGATGCCCTGCGCATGAGCTTTACCGAATCGGATGAGGGAATTGTCCAATTGAATCGGGGCGACGAGAATAATCTGTTTGTATTCCAGGTGTTTGATTTTACAGAAGAGCTGAATGCTCGAAACAAAGTGGAAGAAGAAGCAAACCGTCTGCAAGCCAGTATGAATTTACAAGAGGGACCTCTGGTTCAAGTAGCGCTCTTCAAGACCAGAGTAGGTGACCATCTGCTTTTTGCGATTCACCATCTGGTTGTTGACGGTGTGTCCTGGCGAATCCTTCTGGAAGACTTCCGAATCGCCTATCAGCAAGTAGCCTCAGGTAATCCAATTGCTATAACGGAAAAAACACATTCTTATCAAAAATGGGCGAAAGAGCTGAAAACCTTTGCCGATAGCAAGAAGCTTGTCAATGAACTAGCTTATTGGAAAAAAGTCGAATCCATTCCGTGTCCTCCCTTACCAAAGGATCAGGAGACCATTTATCAGACCGAAATGGAGACGATAACAGCGTCGGTTCGTTTCTCCAAAACGGAGACGGAACAATTACTGCGCCATACAAATCACGCCTACCAAACGGAAACGCAAGAGATCTTGTTGACTGCCTTGGGAATGGCAATGCAGGAATGGACAGGGGCAAACGATGTAAAGGTCTTTTTGGAAGGACATGGACGTGAAGAAATTGTTAAAGGCTTGAATGTATCCCGTACGGTAGGTTGGTTCACTTCCCTTTTCCCTGTCGTGCTGCCTGTAGCCAAATCGGGCCAATTGGGGGAGCAGATCAAGCTGGTCAAAGAAACGATGCGTGCCATTCCTAATAAAGGAATCGGGTATGCCATCCTAAAGCATCTCACAGATTCCGAGCACAAACGAGACATCCATTTCACACGCCAACCCGAGGTTGTGTTCAATTATCTGGGACAGTACGATGCCGATCTGGACAATGAGCTTTTCACATTATCGGATCTACCAGAGGGTAGAGTACTAGGCCCTCATGCCGAGCGCATGCACCCGCTCGATATCTATGCCAAGATTATCGGTGGAGAGCTGGTTATCTATTTGAATTACAATCGCCATGAGTATCACAAAACGACGATAGACAAGCTCATGGGACTCTATCAATTTCATTTGAACGCTATTATTTTTCATTGTATAGAAAAGAAAGATTCTGAGTTAACACCGAGTGATTTCGTGGACAAGAAGCTCTCTCTGGAAGAACTCGACGACATTATGGACTTGATAGGCGATTTGTAAGTAAATGTACCTCAGGAGGAGAGTAGACGTGTCAAGTAAAAAGATCGCCAATATATATCCGTTATCTCCCATGCAGGAGGGAATGTTATTTCATTCCCTCCTGGACGAAGGAACAGAGTCCTATTTTGAACAATTGCGCTTTACCATTAGAGGATTCATCGATCCAGCTATTCTCGAACAAAGCTTAAACGCGCTGATCGCGCGACACGATATTCTCCGAACTGTCTTTATCCTTGAGAAGGTTCAGAAGCCACGACAAATTGTACTCAAGGAAAGAAAGACAAACGTTCAGGTGATAGATATCACACACCTCTCTGAAGACGAGCAAGCTATCTTTTTGGAGGATTATGCTAAAAGAGAACGTCAGAAAAACTTTGATTTGGCAAAAGATGTGCTCATTCGCCTCACTCTTATCCAAACTTCTTCTGACGCATATACCCTGATCTGGAGTCACCATCACATTTTGTTAGACGGCTGGTGCATTCCGATTGTGTTACATGACTTTTTCCAAATCTATCAACAAGTAAAAGACGAGCAACCAGTAAATCTCGGCCAAGTTTATCCGTACAGTAAGTACATAAGCTGGTTAGGGGAACAGGATGCAGAAGAAGCAAAAGACAACTGGTCACGGTATTTAAGTGACTATGAGCCGAGCACATTTATTCAAAAGCAGGGTACCGGAATCAAATACAATCAAGCAGAGCTGGTCTTCACGATTAGTCAGTCGTTGACGACCGAGTTGAATCATATCGCAAGACAATTGCAAGTAACGGTAAACAACCTCTTTCGTACAATCTGGGGTCTCATGTTGCAGCGCCAAAGCAATATCGATGATGTTGTATTCGGATCGGTTGTCTCTGGCCGTCCAATCGATATCCCGAACGTCGAGCAGATGGTTGGACTTTTCATCAATACCGTACCGATCCGTGTTCAAATGAGAGACAAT
Source organism: Brevibacillus schisleri (assembly GCF_055685845.1). Taxonomy (NCBI): domain Bacteria; kingdom Bacillati; phylum Bacillota; class Bacilli; order Caryophanales; family Paenibacillaceae; genus Brevibacillus; species Brevibacillus schisleri. The sequence continues at coordinate 3,496,371 of NZ_JBVNDM010000001.1, read as the reverse complement.
CAAACGTTTTCTGATCTGGTGAAACAAGTACAAGAAGAGTCAAGCTCGCTGGAAAAATATCATTATCTTTCTCTCGCGGACATTCAAAAAAATCAACAACTGATCGATCATATTATTCTGTTCCAAAACTATCCGATGGGCGCAGAGCTTTTGACCCGTCTGAATCAATATAACCAAGAATTCACTCTCACAAAGCTGCATGCCTTTGAACAAACCAACTACGACCTAAACATCATGGTCACCTCAGACGATACCCTCACAGTTACGTATTTATACAATGCATCCGTATTGACTGAGGATCAACTCCAACACCTCAATCAACAACTCATTACTATCATGACGCAAGTGACAAATACACCAGATATCCTTCTAAAAAATCTAGAAATAATCAATTCCGAAGAGAAGCATCTTCAGCTTCATACTTTTAATGATACATATCGCCATTATCCCGTTGATTATCTGATTCACCAGATTTTTGAAGATCGTGCAGAGAAACAACCACATCACATTGCGCTGGTCATGGGAGAGCAAAAGCTTACGTATCGTGAGCTAAACGAAAAAGCAAATCAACTTGCTACATTTTTACGTGCAAAAGGGGTCGGGCCAGAAAGTATTGTCAGCTTGCTCACAGAACGCTCAGCGGAAATGATCATTGCCATTCTTGCGATTTTTAAAGCAGGCGGCGCATATTTACCAATCGACCCGGCTCACCCGAAGGAACGCATCGAATACATTTTCCAAGACAGCGGCAGCGTGCTGCTTCTTACAAAAAAACGCTTTTTAGAGACAATTGATTTTGCTGATCGGATCTTTGATCTGGAGGCGGATGAGCTTTATCAGGGAGCACCGGGTAATCTTGCAAATGTAGCCCAAACGAGTAATCTTGCATACGTCATCTACACATCGGGTTCGACAGGCAAACCGAAAGGCGTCATGATCGAGCATGCGAGTCTATTGAACCAAATCTTCGCACTGCAAGAGCAATATCCGCTTCAAGAAAAAGATGCGTATTTGTTAAAAACGACTTATACCTTCGACGTATCCGTCGCAGAAATCTTCGGTTGGATTCTCGGTAACGGCAGACTGGTGATTCTCGAACCTGGCGCAGAGAAAGAACCTGACAAAATTTGGGAATCCATCGTTAATTATGACGTAACTCACGTCAATTTTGTTCCATCTATGCTCATTCTTTTTGTCGAGTATCTCGAGGGGCGAAAAGAGGCAAACCGACTGCGATACATCATGGCTGCCGGGGAAGCAATGCCGAATGATCTTGCGTCAAGAGTATATCAAGTATTGCCAGAAGTGAAAGTGGAGAACATCTATGGTCCGACAGAAGCTACCATTTATGCTTCCTGCTACTCACTCACTGCAGACTTGATAGAAAATCCTGTGCCTATTGGAAAGCCTTTGGCCAACTACCAAATGCATATCGTCAATCAACATGGGCAGTTACAGCCAATCGGGGTTCCTGGTGAATTATGCATCGCCGGAGCTGGCTTGGCGAGGGGATATTTAAATAATGAAGAAATGACGAACGAAAAGTTTGTTCCCCATCCATTTGAAGCAGGCAAGCGCATGTACCGGACAGGCGACCTGGCTCGTTATCGCAAGGATGGGAACATTGAATACCTCGGACGCATTGACCATCAAGTGAAAATTCGTGGCTTCCGGATCGAGTTGAACGAAATTCGTAGCCGGTTGATCGAAGAAGAATCGATTCGCGATGCAGTGGTAGTGGCACAAACAGATCATAACCATCAAGCGTATCTATGCGCCTATATTATCGGCGATCAGATGTGGACTGTTGCCTCATTACGTACACTGCTTCGCCAAACGCTGCCTGATTACATGGTTCCGTCTCATTTCATTCAAATGGAAGAGTTCCCTCTGACCTCGAGCGGCAAAATTGATCGCAAAGCCTTGCCGCTTCCAGATGGCGATGTGCAAACAGGCAACGCGTACAGTGCGCCGCGCAATCCGATTGAGGAATTGCTCGCCCGAATTTGGGAGGAGGTCCTTGGTGTATCACGAGTCGGGATTCACGATAATTTTTTCGAATTGGGCGGGCATTCGCTTTTAGCGACACAATTGCTGTCCCGTACATCCAAGGTATTTCAGACCCAGCTCCAGATGCGTGAGATTTTTACCTATCAGACAGTAGCAGAATTGGCTGAACGAATTCAAATCACTCGCCAAGGTGCTGAGCCGACAAAGCAAAGCCCGATCAAACCGTTTTCCTTGGACAGTACTCAAGAGTTACCACTGTCTTTCGCCCAACAACGTCTATGGTTCCTTGATCAACTGATCCCGAATAGCGCCATGTACAACATTCCGGTCGGATTCCGTCTGCGTGGAGCAGTCGATACGAGTGTAATCGAACGGGCATTGAATGAAATGATCAACCGACATGAATCACTTCGAACAACGGTGAAGGACATAGAAGGACGAGCGGTCCAAGTGATTCATACACAGGTACATTTTCCACTTCCTGTCACTGACCTGCGAGACATGCCAGCAGCGGAAAAAGACGCTATCTGGATGAATATGGTAGAAGAAGATGGCGCAACTCCATTCCAACTGGATCAATGGCCGTTGATGCGGGCAGCGTTGATCCTACTGGAGGAAGAAGAGTCCGTTCTCTGGATAAATATGCATCACATCATCTCAGACGGTTGGTCCATGGATGTATTGGTGAACGAGCTAAGTACCATCTATGAAGCATTCGTCAAAGAAGCAGAAGTACCGCTTGCCGATTTACCCATTCAATATCGGGATTACGCAGTCTGGCAACGAGAGAATTGGCAAGGCAATGTATGGGAGCAGCAGCTCAGTTATTGGAAAAAGAAGCTCGGACAAAGTGAACCGCTTTTGCCCCTTCCGACCGATCGTCCACGGACAGTCGTACAAAGCTATCGCGGTGACAATTATTCATTCTACGTGCCGAGTGAAGTAGGGCAAAAGCTACGCGAGCTAGGAAGACAAGAAGGCGCGACGCTGTTCATGACGCTCTTAGCAGCATTCAAGCACTTCATGTACCGTTATACACATACCACAGATATTCTGATCGGAACACCTGTTGCTGGACGTAATCGTCAGGAAATAGAAAACCTGATCGGATTCTTTGTCAACATGCTGGTTCTTCGAACGGACCTGTCGAACGACCCTACATTCGTTGAACTGTTGCGACGTGTTCGTGAGACGGCATTTGATGCTTTTGCCAATCAGGATATTCCTTTTGAAAAATTGGTCGATGAATTACAAATTGAGCGCAGTCTCAGCTACTCACCACTTTTCCAGGTACTTTTCTCCGTACAGGGAATGTCAACGGGTGTACGTAAAGGCGAGACGATCTCCATTACACCTAATGAAGTCAGTCTCAACAAGACGACCAAATTTGATTTGACTCTCACGATGATTGAAGACGAGGATGACGGACTCAAGGGTGTGTTTGAATACAGTACAGATCTATTTGATCGTACGACGATTGAGCGCATGGCAGAGCATTTCCGCAATCTTTTGCAAGCTGTTGCGACCAATCCAGCGCAGAAAATAACAGAAGTTGAACTGTTAGGCGATGGGGAGCAAGATCAGCTGCTCGTCGGTTGGAATGATACTGAGGTTGATTATTCCCGCGATCTTTGTGTGCATGAACTAGTTGCCGAGATCGCACAAAACTTGCCTGATCAGCTTGCAGTTTCAGGTGAGCAAGGTGCAATCACCTATGCAGAGCTGGATGCCAAGGCCAATCAGCTCGCTCATTTCCTGGTAAAACATGGGATTTGCTCGGAAAACTTGGTAGGAATTTGCGTGGAGCGTTCCATCGAGATGTTGATCGGTCAACTCGCCATTCTCAAAGCAGGTGCTGCTTATGTGCCAATGGACCCTGCTTACCCGCAAGAACGACTCGCTTTTATGATCAAGAACGCTCAGATGTCTTTGGTCTTAACCCAAGAGCGGTTGGTAGGTGCGTTACCAGAAGGCTCTGCAACGTTCCTTTGCTTGGATCGAGATTGGGATGTAATGGCTACGATGAGTTCGGTTGCGCCGGCGGTTACGACGAAAGCTGAACAGCTCGCCTATGTTATCTATACGTCAGGTTCAACAGGAACGCCAAAGGGAGTCGAGATCGAGCACCGATCACTCTTGAATCTAATCCATTGGCATCAGCGAGCGTACAACGTAAACGCTGCTGACCGTGCATCACAAATAGCTGGTACAGCTTTTGATGCTTCAGTATGGGAGATTTGGCCGTATTTGACGGCGGGTGCTACGATTTGCCTGCCGCAGGAAGAGATTCGTCTCGTACCGGACAAACTGCGTGATTGGATAGTCGAATCTGGCATCACGATAAGCTTTTTACCGACACCCTTGGCAGAGAGTCTGCTTACGTTGAATTGGCCAGCTGAATCAGCATTGCGCTACATGTTGACGGGTGGAGATACTTTGCACCAGTACCCGTCTGCGGATCTACCGTTTACGCTAGTAAACCAGTATGGCCCAACAGAAAATACCGTCGTTGCTACTGCTGGCATCGTGCCCGTGCAGGGAGAACGAGAAGCGGCACCTTCCATTGGACGTCCCATTGACAACGTATCTGTCTATGTACTCGACGCAAGCAGAAAGCCTGTGCCTGTAGGAGTTGTCGGGGAGCTTTACATCGCGGGGAAAAGCTTGGCTCGCGGCTATCTGAATCGACCTGACCTGACGGAAGCCAGTTTTGTACCGAATCCGTTCTCTACAGATGAAGGGGCACGGATGTATCGAACTGGCGACTTGGTTCGATATTTGGCAGATGGAAGTTTGGAGTTTATTGGACGAGCAGATGATCAAGTAAGCATTCGCGGATTCAGGGTTGAGCTAGGGGAAATTGAGTCGGCTTTGTATGCACATGCAGCTGTTTCGGAAGCAGTGGTGATCGTCAGGGAGGATTTGACGCCTGGTGTCAAACGACTGGTGGCTTATGCCGTGCTTCATGAGGGAGAAGAGGTACAGACGAATGAATTGCGTCAGTCTTTGAAAGATAGACTTCCAGACTACATGGTGCCATCTGTCATCATACTGATGGATGCTCTGCCTCTCACTCCTAATGGAAAGGTTGACCGCCGTGCTTTGCCGTTACCTGATACTGTGCGGGCCCAATGGGAAGATGGCTTTGTTGCTCCACAAACGGAAATAGAACACAAGCTGGCCGAAATCTGGCAAGGAGTTCTAGGTGTAGAGTCAATCGGGATTCACGATAACTTTTTCGAACTGGGCGGCGACTCGATATTGACGATTCAGATTGTCGCGCGTGCCAATCAGGTGGGCATCCGATTTACACCAAAGCACTTGTTTGACTCTCAAACATTGGCAGAATTGGCTGCAAGTGTAGTAGTTCTTGAGGATGCACCACAAGTGCATAGGGAGCAGGGGGTTGTTACAGGCGAATTGCCTCTGACACCCATTCAGACGTGGTTCTTTGAGCAGGACATTTGCCATGTCAACCACTGGAATCAATCTGTCATGCTTGCTGTGCGTGAAGAAATGGATGCGAGTTTGTTAGCAAAAGCTTTTGCGGCGATTCTTGCACACCATGATGCCTTGCGCCTGCGTTTTCGGAACGTCAACGGAAAATGGGAGCAATATCATGATGTCGTTTCGGATGAGGATGTATTTCAGGTAGTAGATTTGACGACGGCTGTACGTGAAACGGAAATAGAGGAAAAAATGCAAGCCATTGCAGACGAGCTACAAGAAAGTCTGGATATCGAAAAAGGACCATTGCTTCGTGCTGCATACTTCCAATGCGAGGACAAACAGCGTTTGTTCATTGCGATTCATCATCTCGCTGTCGATGGGGTTTCCTGGCGAATTATTCTGGAAGACTTGCAAACAGCCTATCAACAATTGATAGAGTTGCAACAGATGAATTTGCCTCAGAAGACGACTTCTTTTAAACGTTGGTCAGAACAGTTGACACAGTACGCAGAGCAAAGCGTAGTCGACGAATACTGGGCGACTCTCGATACCAGTCATGTAGTAAACCTGCCTGTTGACCATCCGAATGGAAAGAACACAGAAGGTCTGGCCGTTCAAGTAAAGGTAAAGCTGGGCGCGGACGAGACACGTGCCTTGTTGCAGGAGGTACCAGCTGCTTACCGTACCCAGATTAACGATGTGTTACTCAGTGCTTTGATCCGAGCCTATAACAACTGGACGGGGCAACAGACACTTTATGTTTCAGTAGAGGGACACGGGCGTGAAGAGATTATCGATGGCGTGGACATTTCCCGAACAGTAGGCTGGTTCACAAGCATGTACCCGGTCTTGCTGGAAATGGAGCCACATACGCCTTGGGGTTCCCTGATAAAATCAGTCAAAGAACAATTGCGCTCGATTCCTGACAAAGGGATTGGCTACGGCATTCATCGTTATTTAAGCAAAAATGAACAGACGATAAATACCCTGCAAGCTTATCGGCAACCAGAGATTAGCTTCAATTATTTAGGACAATTTGATCAGGATCAAACGGCTGATTCTTCCTTGTTCCAGATCATTCCGAACTGGTCAGCATCCAATTTGAGCAGGGATGAAGCCCGAATCCATACACTTGATTTCCAGAGCATGGTGGCGGGAGATCAGTTAGAAATGACCTGGACGTACAGTGGCGATATGTACGAACAACAAACGATTGAAGAGCTCGCTCGTGACTATGTGCAATCATTGCAAGCGATTGTTGCCCATTGTCGCTCTGAAGAGGCAGGTGGCTTTACACCTTCTGATTTCGCGTTGGCGGAGTTGAATCAAACAAGCCTCGACAAGTTCATCGGAAACAATCGTCTGATCGAGAACATTTACACACTCACTCCGTTACAAGAGGGGATGCTGTTCCACTCTCTTTATGAGCAAGCAGGCGGGGACTACGTCGTTCAACTGGTCGTGAATTTGGATCACTTGAATGTGGCGATGTTTTCAGATGCATGGCAAAAAGTTGTCGAGCGTCATGCCATCCTCCGAACCTCCTTCTTATGGAGCGGATTAGAAAAACCACATCAGGTTGTTCATACAAAAGTAACAGCACATATCGAACATCTGGACTGGAGTCACTCACCGAAAGAAAAGCAAGAAGCGAACTTACAAACGTATCTCGAACAAGATCGCAAGCGAGGCTTTGATCTCGCTCACCCGCCATTGATGCGCTGGTCGTTAATTCGTCTCAATTCGAAAACCAGTCAGCTCGTTTGGAGCTTTCACCATATGTTGTTGGATGGTTGGAGTACTCCGATCGTCCTAAACGATTGGATGGCCTATTATCAGGCATCTGTTGATGGTACCAAAGCAGAACTGCCTGTCGCTCCTCCGTTTTCCACTTATATTGCCTGGTTAAAGCAGCAGAGTCTTGAGGCATCAGAGCAGTATTGGCGAAAACATCTGCGTGGCTTCCGTACAGCAACTCCTCTTAGCATGGGGAAACCGGGTGGAAGGGCTGTGCAACAAAAAGAATACGCAGATCAAATGATACTTTTATCGAAGGAAACAACTGCGAGTCTGCAAACTTTTGCCCGTAAGCATCAACTAACGTTGAATACGCTAGTCCAAGGTGCGTGGGCGTTGATTTTAAGTCGTTACGCAGGTGAGTCGGAAGTAGTATTTGGGACAACCAATCTGGGACGTCCTGCAGATTTGCGTGGAGTGGACTCCATGGTGGGGCTCTTTATCAACACGCTGCCTGTTCGCGTGCTTTTCTCAGAACAAATGACGGTGATCGACTGGCTGCAGAACATCCAACAGGAACAGAGTGAGATTCGTCAGTACGAGTTCACACCGCTCGTTGACATTCAAAGCTGGAGCGAAGTGCCGCTCGGACAGGCGTTGTTTGACAGCATACTCGTTTTCGAGAACTACATGTCTGGTGCAAATACAAATGCGAATACAGACATGTCACTAAACGCAATCAAAGCAGTTGAGCAGACGAACTATCCATTGACATTGGTGGCGGCGCCTGGCGAAGAGCTATTGCTCAAGCTGATTTATGAAACAAATCGATTCGATCAGATCACCATGGATAAGGTATTGGCTCAATTGATCAAAGTATTAGAGTCCATAATGGCTCAGCCTACGGATCATCTCTCTGCCATTTCATTCATCACAGACGAGGAACGCCACAAGCTGTTAGTGGAGTGGAACGCAACAGAAACGGAATACGCTCGTGACGCGGTAATGCACCAGCTATTTGAAGCACAAGTAGTCGCAACACCGGATGCAGAGGCTTTAATCGTCGGAGAAGAAAGACTGACGTACGCGGAGCTGAACCGCCGAGCAAACCAGCTGGCTCACTATCTGCGGGCGCAAGGAATCGGTCCAGAGGTCTTGGTGGCTGTTCTCATGGAACGTACGACCGAAATGATCGTTGCAATGCTGGGCATTCTCAAAGCTGGTGGCGCGTATGTACCGATTGATCCCGCGTATCCACAAGAGAGAATCGGTTATACGCTGGAGGATTCGCAAGCGGCAATCCTGTTGACCCAAGGAAGCCTGCTATCCATGCTACCTGAACATACAGCACAAGTGATCTGCCTGGATCGTGACTGGGAGGCTATCGCAGAGCAAAGCGAGGAGAACCTGCTTAAGCTGGTAGAGCCAACGAACCTTTCGTATGTCATATACACCTCGGGCTCGACAGGTCTACCTAAAGGGGTAGCGATTCAGCACAGTAGTGTCATTGCCTTCATCGCGTGGGCGAAAACGGTCTTTTCCGCAGAAGAAATGAGTGGGGTGCTCGCGTCGACTTCTATCTGCTTCGATTTGTCAGTCTATGAAATATTCGTGACCTTAGCCTACGGAGGCAAAGTCATTTTGGCTGACAACGCGTTGCATTTGCCGAGCCTACCAGCAGTCAATGAAGTGACATTGATCAATACCGTCCCATCTGCCGCCAAAGAACTCGTGCGGATGAACGCAATCCCAGCGACGGTAAAAGTGGTCAACTTAGCTGGAGAACCACTGCCAAACACATTGGCACAAAGTCTATATGCATTGGAGCATGTAGAAAAAGTCTTTAATCTATATGGACCGTCTGAAGATACGACGTACTCCACGTATGTACAGGTCACCAAAGGCGCCACGTCAGAACCGACAATTGGCCGTCCTTTGTCCAACACACAAGCGTATATTCTCGATGCCAACCTACAACCAGTACCGTTGGGCTTACCTGGGGAACTGTATCTTGGTGGTGACGGCTTGGCTCGTGGGTACCTAAATCGCCCAGAGCTGACGGCAGAACGATTCTTGTCCAACCCATTCCACGCTGACCCGCAAGCGCGGATGTACGGCACCGGTGACTTGGTCCGTTATCTCCCAGATGGACAAATCGAGTATTTGGGACGGATTGACCATCAGGTGAAGATTCGTGGCTATCGGATCGAGTTGGGAGAGCTGGAGGCTGTCCTTCGCACCCATCCGGCTGTCAAGGAAGCCGTGGTGATGGCAAGAGAAGACAAGCAGGGTGACAAACGTTTGGCGGCATATGTAACGACAAGAGAGGAAAGTAGCGAAGAGGCTACTGACTTAGCCGTCTGGGCAAAAGCAAAATTGCCAGAGTTTATGGTTCCATCCGTCTTTGTCTGGCTGGACGCAATGCCACTCACACCGAACGGCAAGATCGACCGGAAGCAACTGCCAGAGCCGGAGTGGGGGCAGATGGCTTCTACCCAAGAGTATGTAGCCCCACGCAACCAAAAGGAGGAGCTGGTCGCCACCATCTGGTCGCAAGTGCTCGGTATCGAAAAGGTCGGCGTTCATGATAACTTCTTCGAGTTAGGCGGGCATTCTCTCTTAGCGACACGGGTCATTTCCCGACTTCGTGAGATGTTTGCAGGAGAAGTACCCATCCGTACGCTTTTCGAAAACCCAACGGTTGCAAAACTGTCCGAAGCACTTGGAAGCTTTTCACAGGAAACAATAGGAACTGCGATCGAACCTGTTTCACGGGAAGGTCATCTGCCATTGTCTTTTGCGCAGCAACGTCTGTGGTTCCTGGATCGCCTGATGCCAGACAGCGCCTTGTACAACATTCCGTCCGCGATGCGATTGCATGGAGATCTGAATATAGAGGCTTGGAACAACAGCTTACAAGTACTGATCCAGCGCCACGAAAGCTTGCGGACAACCTTTGACCACGTAGATGGGCAAGCCGTGCAAATCATTCACCCTTACCAAGAGCAGTCGCTACGCGTAATCGACTTGCGCGAGCTACCAGCAGACGAGTGCGAAGCAGAAACACAGCGTTTGGCAGGAATCGAGGCAGCTACGCCATTCAACCTGAGCGAAGGTCCGTTGTTCCGTACCACCTTGATCCGTATAAGCGAGCAAGAGGCGGTCTTCTTATTTAACATGCACCATATCATTTTCGATGGCTGGTCAATCGGTATTTTCATCAAAGAAATGAGAGCACTGTACGAAGCATTTGTTTACGGAAAAGAACCTGGATTAGTCGATCTGACATTGCAGTATGCGGATTACTCTGTATGGCAACGGAAGTGGATGGAAGAAGATGTGCTTACGCGACAGCTAGCGTACTGGAAAGAAAAGCTAGTCGATGCCGAACCACTATTGGTTTTGCCGACAGATCGTCCGCGTCCATCCGTTCAAAGCCATGCTGGCGCGATGTATACCTTTACGCTTTCAGCTGAACTGTTAGAAAAATTGAGTATGCTCAGCCGTGAAGAAGGATCGACGCTGTTCATGACCTTGCTGTCTGCCTTCCAAACTTTGCTCTACCGCTACAGTGGACAGGAAGACATTCTCGTCGGAAGCCCGGTTGCAGGACGAAATCGGGAGGAGATCGAGTCACTCATCGGTTTCTTCATTAACACATTGGTGCTACGTACGGATATGTCAGGGGAACCGACTTTCCGTGACTTGCTGGCAAGAGTGAAGGAGACAGCGCTAGAAGCCTATGCTCATCAGGACTTACCGTTTGAAAAATTGGTCGATGAACTGGCGCTAGAGCGTAGTCTCAGCTACTCGCCGCTGTTCCAAGTGATGTTTGTCCTCCAGAACTTCCAACTAGATTTAGACGAAAAGGCTGGCATACGCGTATCGGAATTCGATATGGACAAACACCTTGTCACTGCGAAGTTCGATCTGACGTTGACGATGGCTGAAAGACCAAACGGTTTGATTGCGACATTTGAATACAATACAGCGCTGTTTAATGAAACGACGATCGTGCGTATGTCACAGCACTTCCATCACTTACTCGAAGCCATCGTTCAGATGCCGGAGCAGACCATTACCCAATTGCCGCTTTTGCCTCAGGCAGAGCGGGAGCAGTTGCTGGTGGAATGGAACGACACCACGACGGCTTACCCACGGGATCAACGCGTCGATCAATTGTTCCAGCAGATCGCGATGCGTTACCCGGATCGTATTGCGGTGGTAACGGGAGACCAGAGTCTCACCTACACCCAATTGGAGACACGAGCCAACCAAGTGGCCAACTACCTGCAAAAACAAGGCGTTCGCCCAGGTTCACTCGTTGGTATTTGCGTAAAGCGCTCGCTCAAAATGCTGATCGGGGTGCTCGGGATTCTCAAAGCTGGTGGGGCTTACGTACCGCTCGATTCAGATTATCCGAAGGAACGTCTGGCATACATGATGGACGACGCTCGAGTCACCGTTTTGCTCACACAGGAGCAACTTCTACCGTCACTCCCATCCAGTGAGCATACTGTGATTTGTCTGGATCGCGACTGGGCGATGATAGCCGAAGAAAGTGAAAGTGCACCTGACATTGACACTACAGCGGAAAGTCTCGCTTACGTGATCTACACCTCAGGCTCTACCGGGTTGCCAAAAGGAACGCTTGTCATCCATCGCGGCATTGTCCGTCTCGTCAAAGAAACCGACTACGTGACGATCACAGAGCAGGATGTTTTCCTGCAAGCATCGACAGTATCGTTCGACGCGGCGACCTTTGAGATTTGGGGCAGCTTGCTGAATGGGGCAAAGCTGGTGCTGATGCCGCCTGATCTGCCTTCCCTGGAAGAGCTGGGACAAGCCATTCAGGCGCACAAGGTTACGACGCTTTGGCTGACGGCGGGACTGTTCACACTGATGGTGGATCATCACAAAGAATCGCTGACAGGGGTTCGCCAACTGCTCGTGGGTGGAGATGTCGTCTCGGTTCCTCACGTAAGAAAAGCGTTGGAAGTAGAAGGACTCACGATAATCAACGGGTATGGTCCAACGGAGAACACGACATTCACCTGCTGCTATCCAGTCACGGAGTTGCCAGAGACGATCAGTTCATTCCCAATTGGCCGTCCGATCAAGAATACGACTGTGTACGTACTGGACAGCAACATGCAGCCCGTCCCGATTGGTGTAACAGGTGAGCTGTACATTGGCGGAGATGGTCTGGCGCAAGGATATTTGAATCGCCCTGATTTGACGGAAGAACGCTTTGTACCCAACCCGTTCTCAACCGATCCGCAGGCACGACTTTATCGGACGGGTGACCTGGTTCGTTACCTGCCAGATGGCCTTATCGAATTCATCGGCCGAATCGATAATCAGGTAAAAGTCCGCGGATTCCGCATCGAGCTGAATGAAGTAGAGGCAGTATTAGCCAAACATCCTGCTCTTGCTGCATCCGTCGTCATTGTCCGCGAAGATGAACCGGGCAAGAAACAGCTCGTCGCTTATGCGGTCAAGCAAGCTGAGCAAGAGATTGACACAGCCGAGCTGCGCCAGCACTTCAAAGCGCATGTTCCGGATTATATGGTGCCATCTGCTTTCGTCATGCTGGATGAATTGCCGCTTACGCCAAACGGGAAAGTAGACCGTCGGGCCCTGCCAAAACCTGACTATGCGCACTCAAGTGATGAGCATTACGTGGCACCACATACCTTGATCGAGCGCAAGCTGTCTGAGATTTGGCAAGACGTTCTCAGAATCGAAGAAATCAGTATCAACGCTAACTTCTTCGAACTCGGAGGAGACTCGATCCTGAGTATCCAAATCGTCTCACGGGCTAACCAAGCAGGGATTCGTCTTACACCTAAACAGATCTTTGAAAACCAAACAATCGCTGAACTGGCAGCTCTTGTTTCCACAACTGGAAACGGGGAAAGTGCTATTCAACTGGCGGAACAAGGCCTCGTGATTGGCAATGTGTTGCTTACGCCAATCCAGAAGTGGTTCTTTGCCGCTAATCAACCGTCCATCCATCACTGGAATCAATCCTTCTTGTTGACAGTCGAGGAGCCGGTTGATACGAGCGCATTGGAGCGTGCCATTGCCGAGTTGCTTGCACACCACGATGCTTTACGCATGCGTTATACCAACAACGACGGCATATGGTCACAACACATCGAGGGCTTGGGCGAACCTGTACCTTTCCATTCGGTTGATTTGTCTGGCATCGCAGCAGAGGAACAATTCGCGCGATTGGAAGAAATTGCAGGCGAGAAGCAGGCAAGTCTCAACATCACAGAAGGCCCGATGTTCCGAGCAGTGTACTTCCATCTTGGAAAAGAACGCGCGGGACGACTCCTGCTCGTTATTCATCACTTGGTAGTCGATGGGGTATCCTGGCGTATTTTGCTGGAAGACTTGCAGTTGGCCTATGAGCAAGCGGTGAATGGTCAGGCGGTGCATTTCCCGTCAAAAACGACGTCGTTTAAGGCATGGGCTGAACAGTTACACGCTTATGCCAAGACTGATTCGCTTGATAAGGAAAAAGCCTTTTGGGCAAATCAAGCGTATGAAGTGGATCCACTTCCTGTCGACCGTACGTATGAGCCAGCTCAAAACATCGAGGCATACACGAAACAGATTACATTGACGCTGACCGCCGAAGAGACGCGCAACTTGCTTCACGAAACGCTCCCTTCCTACCGTCTGCAAATCAATGACGTATTGCTTGCTTCCTTAGCAAAAGCGTTGAATCGATGGACAGGAAAAGAGAAGATGGTCGTTACGCTGGAAGGACATGGACGCGAGGAGATTATCGAGGGGGCAGATTTATCCCATACGGTTGGCTGGTTCACAAGTATGTACCCGATACAGATTTCTATCGAGCAAGAAAAACCTTGGGGGCATACGCTGAAGGCAGTCAAGGAACAGCTCCGCCAGATTCCAAATAAGGGTGTCGGCTATGGAATTTTGCGCTATCTAAGTGATGATCTCGAGCTACAACACCAACTGAACGCCCAACTTAAACCGCAAATCAGCTTTAACTACCTCGGGCAATTTGACCAGACCGTGGCGGTTTCCTCTACATTTGGCATAGCGTCTGAACGGAGTGGAGCCAATCTTGCCCCTGATTCGATTCGAGAGAACTTGCTCGATATCATTAGTGCGGTGACAGGAGATCAGCTACACGTCACCTGGTTGTACAACGAAAACATCCATGACGAACAGACGATTGCGGCGGTTGCTGATCATTACATGGAAGCACTGCGGGAGATTATGACTTACACCCAATCGGCAGAAGAAATCGGCTACACACCGTCAGACTTCCCGCTGGCTAATCTAAGTCAGCAGTCAATCGACAAATACATCGCTTCGGATCGTCAGCTCGAAAATGTATACTTGCTGACCCCATTGCAAGAGGGGATGCTTTTCCACTCCCTGTATGAACAAGAGGGCGGCGATTATGTTGTACAGTTCCTCATGACAGTGCGAGATATTAGCTTGACAGCATTCGAGCAAGCTTGGCAGAGAATCGTCGACCGTCATTCGATTCTTCGTACCTCCTTTATCTGGGAAGGCTTGGAACAACCGCATCAAATCGTTCGAAAACAAGTAAAAGTAAGCGTGGAAAAAATCGACCTACGCCATGTGGATGCCGATAAGCAGGAAGCTGAAATCCAATCGTATATAGCAAAAGACCGGGTGCGAAACTTCCAGCTTAATCAGGCGCCATTAATGCGGTGGACATTGTTTTCCACAAACGATAATACGTATCGCTTCTTATGGAGTTTCCATCATATCTTGCTAGATGGTTGGAGTATGCCACTTGTCTTGCAAGATTGGCAAGCAAGTTATCAAGCGATCGATAAAGGCGTAGAAGAAAAATTAGAAGCAGTCCAACCATTCAGTCGCTATATCGCATGGCTCCATAAGCAAGATAAACAAGTTGCGGAGCGCTATTGGCGCGAGCAGTTAAAAGGATTTTACGAATCAACGCCACTTGCTATGGGAAAAGCAGGCAGTCATGCCATACAGCCTAAAGCCTACAGAGATCGCACCGTTTCCTTATCCAAGGAAGTAACGGAGCATCTGCAAGCTTTTGCCCGCAGGCAGCAGTTGACGCTAAATACGTTGGTGCAAGGGGCATGGGCACTCATCCTGAGCGGTTACAGCGGATCAGACGATGTTGTCTTTGGAACGACGGTTTCTGGTCGTCCAGCAGAGCTGCCAGGAGTGGAAAACATGGTAGGACTCTTTATTAATACGCTACCTGTCCGCGTCATGTTTGACTCAAGCCAAACGATTCAGGAATGGTTACAACACCTGCAAAAGACACAATTAGACATCCGCCAGTATGAATACACACCACTTGTAAACGTCCAGGGCTGGAGTGAGGTTCCACATGGACAATCGTTGTTCGATAGTATTCTCGTTTTTGAGAACTACCTGAATAGCACAAGTGAGGGATCAGATTCCGGTGTGTCGCTGAGTGAAGTCGAAGCAGTGGAGCAAACCAATTACCCATTGACATTGGTGGTAGCTCCTGGCGATGAACTTGCTCTCAAATTGATCTATGAGCAAGGACGTTTTGATCCGGAAGTGATTGTGAAAGTATTGGAACAGATGTCTCAGGTTCTACAAGCCCTAACTGCACAAGCGAAACAGCCGTTGACTACACTTTCATTTATTACAGACGAGGAACGCCACAAGCTGTTAGTGGAGTGGAACGCAACAGAAACGGAATACGCTCGTGACGCGGTAATGCACCAGCTATTTGAAGCACAAGTAGTCGCAACACCGGATGCAGAGGCTTTAATCGTCGGAGAAGAAAGACTGACGTACGCGGAGCTGAACCGCCGAGCAAACCAGCTGGCTCACTATCTGCGGGCGCAAGGAATCGGTCCAGAGGTCTTGGTGGCTGTTCTCATGGAACGTACGACCGAAATGATCGTTGCAATGCTGGGCATTCTCAAAGCTGGTGGCGCGTATGTACCGATTGATCCCGCGTATCCACAAGAGAGAATCGGTTATACGCTGGAGGATTCGCAAGCGGCAATCCTGTTGACCCAAGGAAGCCTGCTATCCATGCTGCCTGCACAGACAGCACAAGTAATCTGCCTGGATCGTGACTGGGAGGCTATCGCAGAGCAAAGCGAAGAAAACCTGCCGAATTTAGTGGCACCAACGAACCTTTCCTATGTCATTTACACCTCGGGCTCGACAGGTCTACCTAAAGGGGTAGCGATTCAGCACAGTAGTGTCATTGCCTTCATCGCGTGGGCGAAAACGGTCTTTTCCGCAGAAGAAATGAGTGGGGTGCTCGCGTCGACTTCTATCTGCTTCGATCTGTCAGTCTATGAAATATTCGTGACCTTAGCCTACGGAGGCAAAGTCATTTTGGCTGACAACGCATTGCATTTGCCGAGCCTACCAGCAGTCAATGAAGTGACATTGATCAATACCGTTCCATCTGCCGCCAAAGAACTCGTGCGGATGAACGCGATCCCGACAACGGTACGAGTGGTCAACTTAGCTGGAGAGCCACTGCCAAACACATTGGCGCAAAGTCTGTACGCGCTGGGGCATGTGGAAAAAGTCTTCAATCTTTATGGTCCGTCTGAGGATACGACCTACTCCACGTATGTACAGGTCACCAAAGGCGCGACGTCAGAACCGACAATCGGTCGTCCATTGTCCAACACACAAGCGTATATTCTCGATGCCAACCTACAGCCTGTACCGTTGGGCTTACCTGGGGAACTGTATCTTGGTGGTGACGGCTTGGCTCGTGGGTACCTAAATCGCCCAGAGCTGACGGCAGAACGATTCTTGTCCAACCCATTCCACGCTGACCCGCAAGCGCGGATGTACGGCACCGGTGACTTGGTCCGTTATCTCCCAGATGGACAAATCGAGTACTTGGGACGGATTGACCATCAGGTGAAGATTCGTGGCTATCGGATCGAGTTGGGAGAGCTGGAGGCTGTCCTTCGCACCCATCCGGCTGTCAAGGAAGCTGTGGTGATGGCAAGAGAAGACAAGCAGGGTGACAAACGTTTGGCGGCATATGTAACGACAAGAGAGGAAAGTAGCGAAGAGGCCACTGACTTAGCCGTCTGGGCAAAAGCAAAATTGCCAGAGTTTATGGTTCCATCCGTCTTTGTCTGGCTGGACACTATGCCGCTCACACCGAACGGCAAGATTGACCGGAAGCAGCTGCCAGAGCCGGAGTGGGGCCAAATGGCTTCTACCCAAGAGTATGTAGCGCCACGCAACCAAACGGAGGAGCTGGTCGCCACCATCTGGTCGCAAGTGCTCGGTATCGAAAAAGTCGGCGTTCATGATAACTTCTTCGAGTTAGGCGGGCATTCTCTCTTAGCGACGCGGGTCATTTCCCGTCTTCGTGAGATGTTTGCAGGAGAAGTACCGATCCGTACGCTTTTCGAAAACCCAACGGTTGCAAAACTGTCCGAAGCACTTGGAAGCTTGTCACAGGAAACAATAGGAACTGCGATCGAACCTGTTTCACGGGAAGGTCATCTGCCATTGTCTTTTGCGCAGCAACGTCTGTGGTTCCTGGATCGTCTGATGCCAGACAGTGCTTTGTACAACATCCCGTCCGCCATGCGATTGCATGGAGACCTGAATATAGAGGCGTGGAACAAGAGCTTGCAGGTACTTATCCAGCGCCACGAAAGCTTGCGGACAACCTTTGACCACGTAGATGGGCAAGCCGTGCAAATCATTCACCCTTACCAAGAACAGCCGCTACGTGTAATCGACTTGCGCGAGCTACCAGCAGACGAGTGCGAAGCAGAAACACAGCGTTTGGCAGGAATCGAGGCAGCTACGCCATTCAACCTGAGCGAAGGTCCGTTGTTCCGTACCACCTTGATTCGCGTAAGCGAGCAAGAAACGGTCTTCCTTTTGAACATGCATCACATCATCTCTGACGGTTGGTCGATGGGCGTATTCATTCGCGAATGGTTCACTTCCTATGAAGCGATTAGCCAAAACGACTTACCCGCATTGGTTGATTTGCCTGTACAGTATGCAGACTACGCGGTTTGGCAACGGGATTGGCTCCAAGGTTCGGTATTAGACGAACAGCTTTCTTACTGGAGTGAAAAATTAAGTGGTGCTGAACCGCTTCTGACCCTACCGACAGACCGTTCACGTCCAGCTGTACAAACGTACGAGGGAGCGATTTACTCAACAACCCTCGCAGGTGAACTTCTCGACAAATTACAAACACTTAGCCGTAAAGAAGAATCGACGCTGTTCATGACCTTACTAGCTGCGTTCCAAACTCTGCTCTACCGCTACAGTGGACAGGAAGACATCCTCGTCGGAAGCCCTGTCGCAGGACGCAATAGACCAGAGACGGAACAATTGATTGGATTCTTCATTAATACAATGGTGCTCCGTACGAACATGTCAGGGGAACCGACATTCCGTGACTTGCTGGCAAGAGTGAAGGAGACGGCGCTAGAAGCCTATGCTCATCAGGACTTACCATTTGAAAAATTGGTCGATGAACTGGCGCTAGAGCGTAGTCTCAGCTACTCGCCACTGTTCCAAGTGATGTTTGTCCTCCAGAACTTCCAACTAGATTTAGACGAACAGGCTGGCATACGCGTATCGGAATTCGATATGGACAAACACCTCGTCACCGCCAAATATGACCTGACGTTGACGATGGCAGAAAAACAAGACGGATTGATCGCGACGTTTGAGTACAATACAGCGCTGTTTGATGAAACGACGATCGTACGTATGTCACAGCACTTCCAGCACTTGCTCGAAGCCATCGTTCAGATACCGGAGCAGACCATTACCCAATTGCCGCTTTTGCCTCAGGCAGAACGAGAGCAGTTGCTGGTGGAATGGAACGACACCACGACGGCTTACCCACGGGAGCAACGCGTGGATCAATTGTTCCAGCAGACCGCGATGCGTTACCCGAATCAAATTGCAGTGGTAGCGGGAGACCAGAGCCTCACCTACTCCCAGTTAGAATCACGAGCCAATCAAGTGGCCAACTACCTGCAAAAACAAGGCGTTTGCCCAGGTTCACTTGTTGGTATCTGCGTGAAGCGTTCGCTGGAAATGCTGATCGGGGTGCTCGGGATTCTCAAAGCTGGTGGGGCTTATGTACCGCTCGATTCGGATTATCCGAAAGAACGTCTGGCATACATGATGGGCGACGCTCACGTTACTGTTTTGCTCACACAGGAGCAGCTACTACCGTCACTCCCATCTGGAGAGCATGCAGTCATTTGTCTGGATCGCGACTGGGCGATGATTGCCGATGAAAGTGAACAGGCACCTGACATTGACACTACAGCGGAAAGTCTCGCTTACGTGATCTACACCTCAGGCTCTACCGGGTTGCCAAAAGGAACGCTTGTCATCCATCGCGGCATTGTCCGTCTCGTCAAAGAAACCGACTACGTGACGATCACAGAGCAGGATGTTTTCCTGCAAGCATCGACAGTATCGTTCGACGCGGCGACCTTTGAGATTTGGGGCAGCTTGCTGAATGGGGCAAAGCTGGTGCTGATGCCGCCTGATCTGCCTTCCCTGGAAGAGCTGGGACAAGCCATTCAGGCGCACAAGGTTACGACGCTTTGGCTAACGGCGGGATTGTTCACGCTGATGGTAGATCATCACAAAGAATCGCTGACAGGGGTTCGCCAACTGCTCGTGGGTGGAGATGTCGTCTCGGTTCCTCACGTAAGAAAAGCGTTGGAACTCGAAGGACTCACGATAATCAACGGGTATGGTCCAACGGAGAACACGACATTCACCTGCTGCTATCCAGTCACGGAGTTGCCAGAGACGATCAGTTCATTCCCAATTGGCCGTCCGATCAAGAATACGACTGTGTATGTACTGGATAGCAACATGCAGCCCGTCCCGATTGGTGTAACAGGTGAGCTGTACATTGGCGGAGATGGTCTGGCGCAAGGATATTTGAATCGCCCTGATTTGACGGAAGAACGCTTTGTACCCAACCCGTTCTCAACCGATCCGCAGGCACGACTTTATCGGACGGGTGACCTGGTTCGTTACCTGCCAGATGGCCTTATCGAATTCATCGGCCGAATCGACAATCAGGTAAAAGTCCGCGGATTCCGCATCGAGCTGAGTGAAGTAGAGGCAGTATTAGCCAAACACCCTGCTCTTGCCGCATCCGTCGTCATTGTCCGCGAAGATGAACCGGGCAAGAAACAGCTCGTCGCTTATGCGGTCAAGCAAGCCGAGCAAGAGGTTGACACAGCCGAGCTGCGCCAACATTTCAAAGCACATGTTCCGGATTATATGGTGCCATCTGCTTTCGTCATGCTAGATGAATTGCCGCTTACGCCAAATGGGAAAGTAGACAGAAAAGCACTTCCAGAACCTGTCTATGATCGCGGGCAAGATGTTGATTCGTTTACAGAGGCTACCAACCTCATCGAACAAAAACTGGTGGAAATATGGTGCGGCGTTCTGCGAATGGATCGCATCGGCATTCACGATAACTTTTTTGAGCTTGGGGGCGACTCCATTCTCAGTATTCAAATCGTCGCACGTGCAAACAAAG
Source organism: Brevibacillus schisleri (assembly GCF_055685845.1). Classification (NCBI taxonomy): domain Bacteria; kingdom Bacillati; phylum Bacillota; class Bacilli; order Caryophanales; family Paenibacillaceae; genus Brevibacillus; species Brevibacillus schisleri. The sequence goes on along the minus strand of NZ_JBVNDM010000001.1, from coordinate 3,475,601 downwards.
CTGGCATTCAACTGACTCCGAAGAATCTTTTTGACCATCAAACGATTGCAGAGTTGGCAAAGGTTGCAGGCCAAAGCACGAAAGTGGAAGCAGAACAAGGAATGGTCACAGGTGAAGCTCCACTATTGCCGATCCAAAAATGGTTCTTCGAGCAAGAGCAACCAACACCACATCACTGGAACCAATCGATGCTCCTGCAAGTGAACGAACAATTGGACGAAGAGCATCTGGAGCAAGCCATTACCCACCTGCTCGCTCACCACGACGCACTCCGCCTGCGTTATACCTACACAGATGGCCAGTGGAAGCAGACACACGCAGAGGTCGAATCGGAAGTTTTGCTCGTGGTGGAGGATCTTAGCATGGTCTCGCCAGCTCAGCACATGAGAAGAATCGAAAAACTTTCAAACCAAGCACAAGCGAGCCTAGATTTGGAAAACGGACCGCTCATGAAGATCATCTATTTCGATCTCGGGTATGATCGACCTGGCCGTTTGCTGATTGTCATCCACCATTTGGCGGTAGACGGGGTATCGTGGCGAGTTCTGATCGAAGACTTGCAAACCGCATACAGACAGGCTGCGGATGGAACAGAGATTCACTTGCCAGCAAAGACAACCTCCTACAAAGCATGGGCAGAAAAAATGAATGAGTACGCATCTTCTGAACGTATTGTCTCTGAAAAGGAGTACTGGGTAGCTGCAGCAGACGAGATGATGTCAACTACAACGCCAATCCATGACAGTGAGCCGAACACAGAAGGGAACTGCCGGACGATTACGATTGCAATGGAGGAGCAAGAGACAGAAACCCTGCTACAAAAAGTACCGTCCCGTTACCGCGCGCAAATCAATGATGTTCTATTGACCGCGTTAGCATTGGCACACGCCAAATGGACGGGAGAACAAGCCCTACTAGTCAACCTAGAAGGTCACGGTCGTGAAGAATTGTTCTCGGAGGTCGATCTCTCTCGAACGGTCGGCTGGTTTACGTCCATGTATCCACTTTTGATTCGACTGGATCAGAACATGTCTCAGGAAGATGCGCTGGTAAGAGTCAAAGAGAAGCTTCAACAAATTCCGAACAAAGGGCTTGGATACGGCATCCTGCGCTACCTGACGAAAGATAATGAGGCATCCGAAAAGCTAGCGGCTATTCCGCAACCACCGATTAGCTTCAACTACCTAGGACAATTCAATCAGGCGGGAGAAGGAGATTCCCTGTTTGGATTTGCGGAAGGAGAAAGAGGCTCCAACATCAGTCCGGACAACAGAAGGGCTCATCTGATTGATGTGGTAGGGGCAGTCACAGGAGGCAAGCTGAACCTAAGCTTCCTCTACAGCGAGTCATTGCATAGCGAAGCAAGCATCGAGACTTTCGCTCGTCATTTCACGGAAATCCTGCGTTCACTGATACAAGCGGAGAAACAAAGCTATAGAGCCGAAGACTTCGAGGATGCAGACTTGAGTCAGATGGCGTTAAACAAGGTACTCTCCAAGCTGAAGAAAAGAAAGGGGAATTAATCCAATGGGGGATTTTACTGATCTATACACCTTATCCCCGCTGCAAGAAGGGATGTTGTTCCATTCGCTGTACTCAGAGGGTTCAGCCTATATGGTACAGAACATTGCCATTCTTACAGGCGAGCTTGATATCGTCAACTTTGAAAAAGCCTGGAACAAAGTGGTTCAAAGACATTCCATTTTGCGTACTGGATTCCTTTGGGAGGAAGTAGAGAAGCCACTTCAGGTGGTCTTCGAAAGTGTTCCTTTTTCCATACACCAGGAAGACTGGTCACATCGCACTGATGAAGAGCAACAAACCATGCTGACATCGTTTTTGCAAACAGAAAAAGAGGCGGGCTTCGACTTGAGCGAAGCCCCCCTCATGCGAGTGACGGTCATCAAAAAGGCCAAAGATGTGCACCAGTTCATCTGGACCTTTCATCATTTGCTCTTGGATGGATGGAGTAGCCCCATTCTTTTTCAGGAAGTCCTCGATTTCTATGAGGCGTACTGCCAAGGCAAGGACTTGAGACTTCCACAGCCAAAGCCATTCAAAGATTATATCTCCTGGCTTCGCCGTCAGGACAACAAGGAGTCTGAAAAATTCTGGCGCGAGTTCCTAGCGTCCGTCGAGAGTCCCACACCTCTTCCCTTTGAATCTTATCCCTTGCAAGGTTCAGAAGAGGAAAAAGGGATTCATGAATCGACTCGAACCTTGACAGATGAAGTCTCAAAAGCTCTCTTAAAATTATCTCGAACATATAAGGTAACGATCAACACCATCGTGCAGGGAGCGTGGGCCATTCTCCTCAGCCGTTTGAGCGGGGAAGAAAGCGTGGTATACGGCGTAACTGGTTCCGGGCGCCCAAGCGACCTGCCGGGTGTAGAGCAGATGGTTGGAATGTTTATCAACACGTTGCCGATGAAAACGAAAGTCGAGCCTGAGCAAACGTTGGATCAGTGGTTCAAAGAGTTGCAGGATCAGCAATCGAGAGTCCGCCAATATGAATACTCGCCATTGGTGGATATCCAGGGCTGGACGGATGTACCGCGTGGACTACCACTGTTTGAAAGTATCTTCGTTTTTGAGAACTATCCGCTGGGAGAAGGAGAAGAGAAGGAATTCGGTTTTTCCATCTCCAATGTACAGCACTTCCAAGAGGTGGATAACCCGCTCACGATTGTCGGGGTTCCGGGTGAGCAGTTTAGCATCAAAATGATATACAGGACTGACCGCTTTGAGCAGGCGGCAATCGAACGAACACTTGACCAAATGGCATCCATTTTAATGGCCATCGTCGAGAATCCAAAACAACGCCTGTCCGCTATCTCTTTTCTCAGTCAAGAAGAAAGACAACATCTACTAGTCGGGCTAAACGATACGAAGAGCGATTACCCTCGGGAAAAAACCGTTCCCCAGCTGTTTACCGAAACAGCGGCCCAATACCCAGACCATATCGCCGTCGTTGCGGGAGAAGAACAGTTGACTTACGCAGAGCTGGAGGTAAAAGCCAATCAGCTTGCCCACTACTTGCAAAAGCAAGGAGTAGGAACAGGTACTTTTGTCGGGCTTTGCGTAGAGCGCTCGTTAGATATGCTCGTGGGTATGCTCGGGATTCTCAAAGCAGGTGGAGCGTATGTGCCACTCGACCCTGCGTACCCAGAAGAACGTCTGGCTTTCATGCTAGCAGATGCCCAAATATCCATTTTATTGACGCAGGAGCATTTGGCTGACAAGTGGCAAGGACAAGAACTTACCATTCTCAATCTCGACCATGCTGGGGAAAAATGGGCAGATGAAAGCACACTTGCTCCCCAAGTAGATATGGCAGCCGACAGCCTCGCTTATGTCATTTACACTTCAGGTTCAACTGGTACACCAAAAGGAGTGCTAGTCGTCCATCGCGGGATTGTTCGCCTGATCAAAAACACGAACTACGTGACCATTACCGAAGAGGACGTGTTCCTGCAAGCCTCTACCGTATCGTTTGATGCTGCTACCTTTGAAATTTGGGGGGCGTTGTTAAACGGAGCGAAGCTGGTGTTGATGCCGCCACATCAGCCTTCACTCGATGAACTGGGAGAGACGATTCAGAATCACAAGGTGACGACACTTTGGCTAACGGCTGGTCTGTTCACGGTCATGGTTGACCACAAGGTGGAGTACTTGCGTGGCGTGAGCCAGCTACTTGTTGGTGGGGATGTTGTCTCTGCATCTCATGTACGGAAGGTACTTTCACTTGGCGGGATCACGGTGATTAACGGCTATGGCCCGACGGAAAACACGACGTTTACTTGCTGCAATCCCGTCACGGAGCTTGCGGAAGGAGTCAACTCCTTCCCAATCGGCCGACCGATCAGCAATACCACGGTGTACGTATTGGACAAACATCAACAGCCTGTCCCTCTAGGTGCAGCCGGCGAATTATTTATAGGCGGAGATGGTCTCGCTCTAGGCTATTTGAACAATCCAGAGCTAACCGCAGAGCGTTTTGTGGAGAATCCCTTTGATCCACAAGGAGGTTCTCGCCTGTATCGCACTGGTGACTTGGTTCGTTATTTAGCTGATGGCACGCTTGCGTTTATCGGTCGTATCGACAACCAAGTAAAAATCCGCGGCTTCCGGATCGAATTAGGTGAGGTGGAAGCAGCACTCAGCTTGCATCCGTCTGTGAACGAAGTTGTAGTCATGGTCCGTGAGATGAAGTCGGGCGAGAAGCATGTAACGGCGTATTTTACCGTTTCAGGAGACAACACGCTCGAAACTTCTGATTTACGTGCATGGACAAAAACAAAGTTGCCAGAATTTATGAGGCCATCATTTTATATTTTCCTTGATGCGATGCCTTTGACGGCAAATGGAAAAATCGACCGCAAACGATTGCCGGAACCGGAATGGACAAATCCTGCTTCCGACAAAGGCTACATGGAGCCGCGCAATCAGGTAGAAGAACTGATTGCCAACATTTGGTCGCAGGTGCTCGGAGTCGAAAAAGTAGGGATTCACGATAACTTTTTCGAGCTGGGTGGACATTCACTTTTGGCGACACGAGTCATTTCACGCCTGAGAGAGGCGTTTGGAATAGAGCAAACGGTACGCTCCATTTTTGAACATCCGACCATTGCAGCATGGAGTGAACAAGGAGCAGCCCTTCATTTGGGAGAGAAAGAAGCGATTGGTGGATCGATTCAGCCTGTTTCAAGACAGAACAATCTGCCGTTGTCTTTTGCCCAACAGCGATTGTGGTTCTTTGATCAATTCATGCCAGGTAGCCCGATGTATAACATCCCATCTGCCCTCCGCTTGCAAGGCGAACTCGACGTAGTGGCATGGGAGAAGAGTTTACAGGCGATCATTTTGCGTCACGAAAGCTTGCGTACCACGTTCCACGAAATAGACGGACAATCCATACAAGTGATTCATCCGCAGATCGACTGGAAAATGGACATTCTGGACTTACGCGACCTACCAGCTGAGAAGAAAGAACAAGAGATAGAGCAGTTGGCCGAAGCAGAAGCGGCCCGAGCATTTACTCTCGGACAAGGACCGCTGATACGCGCGACGATGATCCAAACAGATGATCACGCATATGTCTTCTTGATCAACATGCACCATATCATCTCTGATGGTTGGTCGATGGGCATCTTCTATCGCGAATTGCTTGCCAATTATGAAGCCTTCCGTAAGCAAGAAACACTAGAGCTAGCTGAACTACCGATTCAATATGCGGATTTTGCCTCATGGCAGCGTGAATGGCTGGAAGGCGAACGCTTAGAGCAGCAGGCTACTTATTGGAAAGAAAAACTGAGTGGGGCAGAACCGCTTCTAGCACTGCCGACTGACCGTTCGCGCCCTGCTTTGCAATCCTATAAAGGAGCCATTTACACCAGGACCTTTTCCGCGGACTTGCTTACTAAATTGAAAGTACTTAGCCAGGAGTCCAATTCTACCTTGTTTATGACATTGCTGGCTGCCTTCCAAATCCTTCTATACCGCTATAGTGGTCAAGAAGACATCGTTGTGGGAAGTCCGGTAGCAGGACGCAATCGGCAAGAAACCGAGAATTTGATCGGATTCTTCGTCAACACGTTGGCGCTCCGAACCAACGTAACAGGAGATGTAACCTTTACGGAATTACTGGCACGCGTTCGCGAAACAGCGTTGGAGGCCTATGCACATCAAGATTTACCTTTTGAAAAATTAGTCGATGAGCTACAGCTAGAGCGTAGCCTCAGCTACTCGCAGTTGTTCCAGGTCATGTTTGTCCTGCAAAACTTCCCGCTGGAGGAAGCAGTAGCGTCCGGCATTCAGCTCACACCATTGGATTCTGAGCGACATTTGACGACCTCCAAGTTTGACCTCACATTGACAATGAGAGAGCAGGCAGACGGACTCGTGGCTTCCTTTGAGTACAGCACAGATTTGTTCGACAGATTGACGATCGAGCGGATGACTGGACATTTGCAAAATCTGCTTGAGGCAATCATCTCTCAACCAGAGGAGTCGATTGAAAAACTTGATCTTCTAAGGGAGAGCGAACGAAATAAACAGGTGGTAGAGCTTAACAACACAGCGAGCGAATACCCTCGGGAAAAAAACGTTCCCCAACTGTTTGCCGAAACAGCGGCCCAATACCCAGATCGTATCGCTGTCGTTGCGGGAGAAGAGCAGTTGACCTACGCCGAGCTAGAGGCCAAAGCCAATCAGCTCGCCCACTACTTGCAAAAGCAAGGAGTAGAAGCAGGTACTTTTGTCGGGCTTTGCGTAGAGCGTTCGTTAGATATGCTCGTGGGTATGCTCGGGATTCTCAAAGCAGGTGGAGCGTATGTGCCACTCGACCCTGCGTATCCAGAAGAACGTTTGGCTTTCATGCTGGCAGATGCCCAGATTTCCATTTTATTGACACAGGAGCATTTGGCTGACAAGTGGCAGGGTCAAGAGCTTACCATTCTCAATCTCGACCATGCTGCGGAACAATGGGCGGAGGAAAGCACGCTTGCTCCCCAAGTAGATATGACAGCCGACAGCCTTGCCTACGTTATTTACACATCAGGTTCAACAGGTACACCAAAAGGAGTGCTAGTCGTTCATCGCGGGATTGTTCGCCTGATCAAAAACACGAACTACATGACCATCACGGAAGAGGACGTGTTCCTGCAAGCCTCTACCGTATCGTTTGATGCTGCTACCTTTGAAATTTGGGGGGCGTTGTTAAACGGAGCGAAGCTGGTGTTGATGCCGCCACATCAGCCTTCACTCGATGAACTGGGAGAGACGATTCAGAATCACAAGGTGACGACACTTTGGCTGACGGCTGGTCTGTTCACGGTCATGGTTGACCACAAGGTGGAGTACTTGCGTGGCGTGAGCCAGCTACTTGTCGGTGGGGATGTTGTCTCTGCATCCCATGTACGGAAGGTACTTTCACTGGGCGGTATCACGGTGATTAACGGATATGGCCCGACGGAAAACACGACGTTTACTTGCTGCAATCCCGTCACGGAGCTTCCAGAAGGAGTCAACTCCTTCCCGATCGGCCGACCGATCAGCAATACCACTGTGTACGTATTGGACAAACATCAACAGCCTGTCCCTCTGGGTGCAGCAGGAGAATTATATATAGGCGGAGATGGCCTCGCTCTAGGCTATTTGAACAATCCGGAGCTAACCGCAGAACGTTTTGTGGAGAATCCGTTTGATCCACAAGGAGGTTCTCGCCTGTACCGCACTGGTGACTTGGTTCGTTATCTACCTGATGGCACGATTGAGTTTATCGGGCGTATTGACAACCAAGTAAAAATCCGTGGCTTCCGCATTGAGCTAGGCGAAATCGAGACCGTACTGCAGAGCCACCCGGCTGTAAAAGAAACCGTACTCATGGTGAGAGAGGAAACTCCTGGGGACAAGCGCTTAGCCGCCTACCTCGTTTTTGCAGAAGAAAAAGAGGTTACTCACATCGAGATGCGATCTTATCTCAAGGATAAGTTGCCTGAGTACATGATCCCATCTGCGTTTGTGAATATGGACAGCTTCCCGCTGACACCAAACGGTAAAGTGGATCGGCGGGCACTACCAATCCCTGACTATTCCCGAAATGAGGCGGATAGCGGTTATGTAGCACCTGCAACGGATCTGGAAGTGAAATTGGCAGAAATCTGGAAAAGTGTGCTGGGTGTTGCGAACATCGGTATCTACGACAACTTTTTCGAATTGGGTGGCGACTCCATTCTCAGTATCCAGATCGTCGCGAGAGCCAATCATTCCGGAATTCGCTTCACACCTAAGCAACTTTTTGAAAATCAGACCATTGCAGAATTGCTACGTGTTGTTACTGATTTTAACCAGGAAACGGATACAACATGGAAAAATGAACAGGGCACTGTTACTGGAAATGTACCGCTCACTCCCATCCAAAAATGGTTCTTTGACTCCAATCAACCGTCGCTGCACCACTGGAATCAGTCGGTACTTCTGACTGTTCAGCAACCAGTAGACCTTATTGTCCTGGAGCAAACAATTGAGAGCCTGCTGGCCCATCATGATGCGTTGCGTATGCGCTTTTCACACCATGACGGCATGTGGACACAAATGATGGAAGGTCTAGAAGAGAATGTTCCATTCCGTAGCGTGGATCTTTCTCATCTCCCTAAACTGGAACAGGAGTCTAGGCTGGAGGAAATTTCACAAGAAGTACAAGCGAGCCTAAATATCACGGAAGGTCCCATCGTACAGGCTGTGTACTTCAACATGGGCGAAGAGCAAGCTGGCCGACTGCTGCTCGTCATTCACCACTTAGTTGTTGACGGTGTATCGTGGCGTATTTTGCTGGAGGATTTGCAACATACCTATGATCAAATAGCGAGTGGTCATGACGTACAAATGCCAGCAAAGACGACTTCGTTCAAGATGTGGGCTGAGCAATTAGTCGCGTATGCCAATTCAGAAGCCATCCAGCAAGAAAAAGAGTACTGGCTCAAACAAGATCAAGAGGCGAATCCGCTCCCGATTGATCACCTTTATGAACCGAGCCAGAACACGGAAGCGACAACCAAACAAGTAACGTTCTCTTTAGATGCAGAAGAAACCCGTGCTCTGTTGCAGGAAACACTTTCTCCTTACCGTTTAAAAATAAACGATGTCTTACTCGCTGCCTTAACAAAAGCAATGCATCGCTGGACAGGAAAACAGACGTTATCTTTCCATCTCGAGGGGCATGGACGCGAAGATATTTTGGAAGGAGCAGATTTATCCCGCACAATTGGCTGGTTTACGAGTATGTATCCTGTACAACTTACACTTGACCAGACAAAAACGTGGAGTGAACTGCTAAAAGCGGTCAAAGAACAGCTTCGAGCCATTCCGAAAAATGGAGTTGGCTATGGTATCCTGCACTACTTACGTCAGGATGACGAACTGAAAGAGCAGTTGAAGTCTCGAATGAAGCCAGAGATCAGCTTCAACTACCTCGGTCAGTTTGATCAAGTCGTTTCGTCAAATGCTAAATTTGGCATGGCTGCTGAATCGAGAGGCTCGAATCTTGCACCTGATTCCATTCGCGGGCATTTAATCGATGTAAACAGCGTCATTTCCGGAGAACAACTGCATGTCACTTGGTTTTACAACGAAAACATCCACGAGAAAACTACGGTGGAAGCAGTTGCTCGTGATTATATGGACGCCTTGCGTGAGATTATGGCACATTGCCGCTCCGAAGAAGCAGGGGGTTATACTCCTTCTGACTTCCCGTTATCCCGTCTGGATCAGCGTACAATCGACACATATGTGGGTAGAGATCGTTCCATCGAGAACATCTATCCACTGACGCCGTTGCAGGAAGGCATGCTTTTCCATTCCCTGTACGAGCAAGAGGGCGGAGACTATGTGGTTCAGTTCTCCATGACGATCCATCATTTGCACGTCGATGCACTCCAGCAAGCATGGCAAAAAGTCATCGATCGTCATTCCATTCTGCGTACCTCGTTTATCTGGGATGGAGTAGTCAATCCGCATCAAATTGTCCGCAAGCATGTACGGGTGACAGTTGATGAAAGAGATCTGCGACATTTACCGACGGATAAACAGAAAGCAGCGCTAGACGAATTTTTGGAAGAGGATCGGAAGCGGAACTTCTCGATTACAGAACCACCTCTCATGCGTTTGACTTTGTTTAGGATTAGCAACGAAGCGTATCGCTTTATCTGGAGCTTCCACCACGTATTGCTGGACGGCTGGAGCTTGCCGCTCGTCTTAAAAGACTGGTTTGCCGCTTATCTAGCGCTGGCAGATGGAAAAGACATTCAGCTTGGGGCTGTACAGCCATTTTCCCAGTATGTAGCGTGGATTCAGCGCCAAGACCTGCAAGCTGCGGAACATTTCTGGCGCAACCATTTGAAGGGGATATACGGGCCGACACAAATCAATCTCGGACAAGCTCACCAATCCATGGGTGAACCAAAAACCTACGACGAGCGCATTATCCGATTCTCGGCCGAGTTTACCGAACAGCTGCAATCATTTGCCCGTCAGCATCAGGTAACGCTGAATACCTTTATACAAAGTGCGTGGGGCATGATCCTTGGAGCTTACAGTGGGGAAGCAGATGTCGTATTCGGGGCAACTGGTTCAGGACGTCCAGCCGATTTGCATGGCGTAGAAAATATGGTGGGTCTGTTCATTAATACGCTCCCGGTTCGAATCACAATCGATCCAAGCAAAACCGTTCGGGTATGGCTGCGCGAATTGCAAGAAATGCAATTGGAGATTCGCCAATATGAGTACACGCCGCTGGTTGACATCCAAAGCTGGAGCGAATTCGAGCGCAACACCTCTCTGTTCGAAAGTATTTTTATCTTTGAGAACTACCCGATCGATGAGTCTGTGAAAGAAGCGGACATCAGTATTCAGATTTCTGATGTAGACTCTGCGGAGCAAACAAACTATCCACTTACCGTAGTATGTGGGCCTGGCAAAGAATTTGTCCTCAAAATCGTTTTTGATCAAAACCGATTCGATCATGTACGGATCGAACGTGTGCTAGAGCAAATGACGCTTCTGCTCCAATCGATGATAGCAAATCCTGATCAACCTCTGGCTAATGTGTGCATGATCAGCGAAAGCGAACAGGAGCAGGTTTTGGTCGAGTGGAACGATACGAAGGTCGATTATCCAACCGGGCTTTGCATTCATCAAGCATTTGAACAACAAGTACAAAAGACGCCAGATGCGATCGGACTCATGTACAAAGAGATGGAAATGACGTATGCCGAGCTGAATCAGCGAGCGAACCAATTGGCGCATCATCTCCTTGCCCAAGGCGTGAAACCAGATACACTCGTCGGGATTTGCATCGAGCGCTCTCCTGAGATTATCGTCGGGATTCTCGGTGTGATGAAAGCAGGTGCCGCTTATGTTCCAATCGATCCGGCACATCCGCTAGAGCGTATTGCCTACATGATCGAGGATTCGCAGGCAAACATCGTGTTGACCCAGCAATCTCTGGCAAACCAATTGCTCACAACGAAGGCCCAGGTAATTTGCCTTGATAGTAATGCGCTTGAGAATGAACCTGTTCATGATGTGATGTGTGGGGTTACCGAACAAAATCTTGCCTATGTCATTTACACATCTGGTTCCACTGGCTTGCCAAAAGGCGTGATGGTCGAACACCAAAGTGCGATGAATATGGCTCATTACCTGGTGGAGTTGTTCCAAGTCCAGTCGTCTAGCCGCGTCTTACAGTTATGTTCGTTCAGCTTCGACGTATCTGTCGCTGAGATCGTCATGGCTTTGATTTCGGGTGCGACCCTAGTCATTGAGGATCGAGAAATGCTCATGCCAGGTCCTGAACTCATCACGGTCTTGCAAGAAAAACAAATCACGACTGTGATGACGGTACCCGCTGTACTTGCGGCATTACCTGACGCCGACCTACCTGATCTGAAGACACTCGTGATCGGTGGCGAAGCACCAAGCTATGAGCTCATCACTCGCTATGCAAATCATCGTCAATTTTTCAATTGCTACGGTCCAACGGAGGCAACCGTTTGCACCACGCTGATGCTTATGGATACAAATCTGGCGAACACGCCAATTGGCCGTCCTATCGCCAACGCGACCATCTACGTATTAGATGCCAATCTAAAGCCGGTCCCTATTGGCGTACCAGGTGAGCTGTACATTGGTGGAAAAGGCTTGGCACGCGGTTACTGGAATCGTCCAGAGCTTACAGCGGAACGCTTTATCACTCATCCGTTTGGAGTGGAAGGCGAACGTCTTTATCGCACAGGCGATCAGGTGCGCTATCTGCCAGACGGTAACCTTGAATTCCTAGGTCGTATCGATAATCAGGTGAAAATTCGCGGCTTCCGCATCGAATTAGGCGAAATCGAAAACGCATTGAGAAAGCACGATGCGATTCGGGAAGCTGTCATTACCGTACGAGACAATCGCTTGGCCGCTTATCTGATTGCAATAGGTGAAGAGAAGCCAGCTACAGAGGAGCTCGCTCTCTATCTGAAAGAAACATTGCCAGATTACATGATTCCAGCAGGTATGGTCTGGATGGAGGCGATTCCGCTTACCGTCAACGGAAAGGTAGACCACCGGGCACTGCCCACACCAGATTGGGGACTTTTGACCACACAACAGGCGTATGTCGCACCTCGCACACCAACAGAAGAAATAGTGGCGAACATTTGGACACAGGTGCTTTCTGTTGAGCAAGTCGGGATTCACGACGATTTCTTTGCGCGTGGGGGACATTCCCTCCTAGCTACCCAAGCGATTTCCCGTATGCGTCAAGCTTTTGGCGTAAACATGCCGCTTCGTACGCTGTTTGATTATCCGACAACGGCAGCGATTAGCGAAAAAATAACGGCATTGTTACAGGGGGAAGCGGGTCTCACTGACATCCCGCTCGTGCCAGTGTCGCGTGAGGAACACTTGCCGCTCTCGTTTGCACAACAACGTTTGTGGTTCTTGGACAAGCTGCTGCCAGACAGTTCCGTCTACAATATCCCAACTGCTGTTCGTCTGATGGGTGAGCTGGAAGTTGAGGCGTGGGAACGTAGTCTGAAGCTGATCATCCAACGTCATGAGAGCTTGCGTACAACTTTCTCTGATAGCAATGGGGAAGCCGTTCAAGTCATTCACCCGCAGATTGAGTGGAACATGGAACGAATCGACTTACGGGACTGGAACGAAGAGGAGCGAGAAGCCGAAGTATTGCGTCTCGCCATAGAAGATGCAGAACAATCGTTTCATCTCAATCAAGGGCCGTTATTGCGTGCAAAACTGATTTGCATGGATGAACAAGCGTATGTATTTTTGCTCAATTTACACCACATCATTGCGGATGGCTGGTCCATGAGTGTATTCATGGGTGAGTTAGTCTCCATCTACGAAGCGTTATCTGCTGGGGAAACACCACCTCTTGCCGAAATGCCGCTGCAATATGCAGACTATGCCACATGGCAACGCAACTGGTTGCAAGGTGAGGTATTGGAGCAACAATTGGCGTACTGGAAAAAACAATTAGGCGATGCGGAACCACTTCTGAGATTGCCGACAGATCGTCCACGCCCTGCCGTTCAGAGCCATAAAGGGGCGATGCACACGATTAAGCTCTCAGAAAAACTGCTTGCCGATCTAAAAGCGCTCAGCCGTGAAGAGGGATCAACCTTATTCATGACCTTGCTAGCTGCCTTTCAGACCCTGCTCTATCGCTACAGTGGTCAAAAAGACATCCTTGTTGGGAGTCCGGTCGCAGGACGAAATAGACAGGAACTGGAGTCACTTATTGGTTTCTTCATTAACACCTTGGTAATGCGTACAGACATGTCTGGGGAACCGAACTTCCGAGACTTGCTAGCAAAAGTACGAGAGACTGCACTGGAGGCTTATGCGCATCAAGACCTGCCATTTGAAAAACTGGTAGATGAACTGGAGCTGGAACGAAGTCTAAGCTACTCACCGTTGTTCCAAGTGATGTTTGTCCTGCAAAACATCCCGATGGAAGTACAAGAATTGTCCCAGATTCGCATCGAACCTTTCCACCGAGGTCAGGAGGGCGTAAGCGTCAAATTTGACATCACCTTGACCACCGTAGAGGCACCAGATGGACTAATCGCAACGTTCGAGTACAATACCGATCTTTTTGATCCAGCAACGATCGAGCGCATGGGGAACCATTTCGCCAGCCTGCTAGAGGCGATTTCGGTAAATCCGATGCAACCAGTCACAGACATCCCTCTCCTGAGCGATAGGGAAAGGGAGCAGCTTCTCCATCAATGGAATGATACAAATGTACCTTTTGAACCTGAAACATGCGTGCATGAAATTGTTGCACGGATAGCACAAGAATTGCCAAATCAATTAGCCGTTGTTTCCGAAGAAGGGCAAATCACCTATGCAGAACTGGATGCCAAAGCGAATCAGGTGGCGAACTACCTGCAAAAACAGGGAGTATCCTCCGAAACACTTGTCGGTATCTGCGTAGAACGTTCGATCGATATGCTCATCGGTCAACTGGGAATTCTTAAAGCTGGCGGTGCTTATGTCCCAATGGACACAGCTTATCCACAGGAGCGTCTTGCTTTCATGATGAAAGATGCCAATATGCCAGTTGTAGTAACCCAAGAACGACTGTTAGGGCGATTGCCAGAAGGAACGGCATCATTCATCTGCTTGGATCGTGATTGGCATATCATTTCGGAAGAGAGCAGCGAGGCGCCGACCGCAGCAATGACAACAGAGAATCTGGCGTATGTCATCTATACGTCTGGCTCTACTGGAACGCCAAAAGGGGTAGAGATCGAACACGCCGCCTTGTTAAATCTGATTTGCTGGCACCAGCGGTCGTACAGCGTAGATTCAAATGATCGAGCTTCACAAATCGCAGGGACAGCCTTTGATGCATCTGTTTGGGAAATCTGGCCGTACCTGACAAAGGGAGCAACACTTTATCTCCCATCAGAAGATATTCGTCTGGTACCAGAGGAACTAAGAGATTGGCTTGTTGCATCGGGTATCACGATTAGCTTTTTGCCAACGCCTTTGGCAGAAAGGCTGCTTACCTTGGAATGGCCTATCGACACGAAGCTGCGGTATATGCTCACAGGGGGCGACAAGCTACACGATTACCCACCAGCAACCATGCCGTTTACTCTTGTAAACCAATACGGTCCAACCGAAAACGCGGTTGTTGCCACAGCAGGCGTCGTTCCACCAGAAGCTGCTCATGTTTTCGCACCATCAATAGGACGGCCAATAGACAATGTACAGGTATACGTCCTGGATGAAAAGCGAAATCCTGTGCCAATTGGGGTAGCCGGAGAGCTCTATATCGCGGGAGACAGCTTGGCACGGGGCTATCTGAAGCGCCCTGATCTAACCAAAGAGCGGTTCGTAGCCAATCCATACTCACAAAAACCGGGAGCACGCATGTACCGAACGGGAGACCTGGTTCGTTACCTGCCAGATGGAAGCATAGATTTCATTGGTCGCGCAGATGATCAGGTGAGCATCCGAGGATTCCGGGTCGAACTGGGCGAAATTGAAACCGCTCTGTACACGCATCCTGCGGTAAAAGAAACCATCGTCCTCGTACGTGAGGATATGCCGGGCGTAAAACGACTCGCTGCCTACGTGGTACTCGGAGAAAAACAAGAGATTCAAGCAAGTGACTTCCGTAGCTATCTGAAGGAAAAGCTTCCTGAGTATATGGTACCAGCTGCATTTGTCGTCATGGATAACCTACCTCTGACGCCAAACGGTAAGGTAGACCGACAAGCATTGCCTGTACCTGATTTCTTACACAATGAAACAGAAGGCAGTTTTGCTGCTCCTACAACTGCTATTGAGGCTACGCTTGCAGATATATGGAAAAAAGTCCTAGGTGTTGACAATGTTGGTATCTATGACAACTTTTTCGAGCTTGGTGGAGACTCCATTTTGAGTATCCAAATTGTTTCTCGAGCCAATCAGGCTGGAATTCGTTTGACACCGAAACAGCTCTTGAGAAATCAAACCATCGCGGAACTGGCAAGTGTCGTGACAACGACTGACGGCATACAAACAGGAAAAGTCCAAGCAGAACAAGGAATCTTGACGGGAGAGGTGCCGCTCACGCCAATTCAATCGTGGTTCTTCACGACTGAACAACCGTCGATCCATCATTGGAACCAATCCTTGCTTTTGACGGTGCAACAACCCGTTGACCTGACCGTTCTAGAGCGTGTCATCGAGAGCCTGCTCAGGCATCATGACGCATTACGTATGCGTTATACCCAGTCGGACCAAGGCTGGACCCAACATATGGAGGGACTTCCTGAGACCATTCCATTCCGTAGCGTGGACCTGTCCGCTGTTCTAGAAGAAGAACAAGCCGATCGTCTGGAGCAAATCGCAAACGAGGTGCAATCAAGTCTACATGTTAGTGAAGGACCCGTTTTCCAAGCCGTATACTTCCATCTTGGCGCGGACCTACCTGGCCGTCTGCTGATTGTTGCCCACCATCTGGTGATTGACGGTGTGTCCTGGCGTATTTTGCTAGAGGATCTGCAAGCTGCTTATGAGCAGCTGGTAAACGATGAGCCGGTACAATTCCCAGCGAAAACGACTTCATTCAAGTCGTGGGCAGAGCAATTGCAATCCTATGCGAATTCCGAAGTGATCGAGCCGGAAAAAGCGTTCTGGCTGGGCCAAAGTGATGAAGTGAGTCCACTTCCCATTGACCGTGCTTTCGAGCCAAGCCAAAACACAGATGCAACCTCCAAGCAAGTCAGTCTTGCACTTACTATTGAAGAAACTCGCGCGTTGTTGCAGGATACGCTTTCGCCTTACCGTCTACAAATCAATGATGTATTGCTTACTGCTTTAACCAAAGCAATGAATCGTTGGACAGGTGAAAAGAGAGTAGCCGTTCATCTAGAAGGGCACGGACGTGAAGAAATTATCGAAGGAGCAGACTTATCCCGTACCGTCGGCTGGTTTACGAGCATTTACCCGGTACAGCTTTCAATTGATCCGTCGAAGCCGTGGGGTGACGCGTTGAAAGCGGTCAAGGAACAGCTTCGTCGTATTCCAACGAAAGGTGTCGGCTACGGCATCCTTCAATACCTCAGTCAGGATGAGGAGTTGAAAAACCGTCTAAGTGAAAAGCCGAAGCCAGAAATCAGCTTCAACTACCTTGGACAGTTTGATCAGATGGTTCAAGCCGAATCGAGATTTGGCATGGCGCAAGAATCAAGAGGCTCCAATCTGGGGAAAGACACCATACGCCAGCACCTGATTGATGTAAACAGTGTCATAACCGGGGAACAACTCCATGTTACGTGGATCTATAGCGAAAACATTCACGAGGAAAGCACGATTCAAGAGCTTGCTTGCAACTATCTGGAAGCTTTACGCGAGATCATTGCGCACTGCCAGTCCGAAGAAGCAGGCGGCTATACGCCATCTGACTTCCCACTTGCGCGAATGGATCAACGGGCTATCGACAAGCACCTGGGACAGGATCGCCTGATCGAGAACGTCTATCCACTCAGTCCATTGCAAGGTGGCATGCTGTTCCACTCCCTGTACGAGCAGGAGGGGGGAGACTATATTGTTCACTTCGCCATGACGATGGAGGGCTTGCACGTTGAAGCGTTTGAACAGGCGTGGCAAAAAGTAGTGGATCGCCATCCGATTCTACGTACCTACTTTGTTTGGGAAGGTTTAGAGGCGCACCAAATTGTACGCAAACAAGTAAAAGCAACTGTAGAAAAAATCGACCTGCGTCATTTAACAACGGAGCAGCAAAAAACCGAACTGGCTGTCTATCTAGAAGCTGATCGCAGACGAAACTTCGAGATTGCGTCACCACCACTCATGCGTTGGACGCTGTTCCACTTGCGTGAGGGAATCTATCGCTTCACTTGGAGCTTCCACCATGTATTGCTTGATGGTTGGAGCGTCCCGATTGTACTAAAAGACTGGTTTAGTGCTTATGTGTCCATAGCAGAAGATAAAGAGGTTTCGTACAGCTTCGTTCAACCGTTCTCTGCGTACATCGATTGGGTACAACGCCAAGACTTGAGTACTGCCGAACATTTTTGGCGCGAACAGCTTAAAGGCTTCCACGAGTCGACACCATTAGCGATGAGTAACCAATCAGGCGGCAGGGATCATATGCCGAAAGTGTACGAAGAGAAAGAAATTCGCTTATCGGCGGAGATGACTTCACGTTTGCAAGCCTTTGTCCGTACACATCAGTTGACCTTAAATACGCTTGTCCAAGGAGCATGGGCTCTCATCCTGAGCCGATACAGCGCAACGGATGATGTCGTCTTCGGAGCAACCGTTTCTGGTCGTCCGGCTGATCTGCCTACGGTAGAGGGCATGGTAGGTCTCTTCATCAACACCCTGCCGATTCGGGTTTGGATCGATGCGAACAAATCGGTGCGGGAATGGCTACGTGAGATTCAAGAACATCAAGTGGAGCTTCGCCAGTTTGAGTACACGCCGTTGGTTGACATCCAAGGCTGGAGTGAAATGGCGCGTAATACCGCCCTGTTCGAAAGCATCTTCATTTTCGAGAACTACCCGATTGGTGAATCGGTACAAGCTGAACATAATGAGCTGCAATTATCTGACGTGGAGACGATGGAACAAACGAATTATCCAATCACCGTCGTCTGCGGTCCGGGTAAAGAGTTCATCCTCAAGATCAAGTACGACCAGAGCCGATTCGCGTCTGAAAATATCGAACGTGTTCTGCACCAGATGTCTTACTTGCTCGAATCCATGATGGCAAAACCTGAACAGTGCCTCGCAGAGGTGTCGATGATCAGTGAAAGCGAGCTCCAGCAGGTAGTAGTCGAATGGAATGACACGCGCGTGGATTATCCGACCCAGCTTTGCATCCATCAGGCATTTGAGAAACAAGTGGAAAAGACACCTGATGCGATTGCCCTCGTCTACAAGAAGATGGAGCTGACCTATGCCGAGCTGAACAACCGTGCAAACCAGCTGGCACACAGGCTGATTGCATCGGGTGTGAAACCGGATAAGCTAGTTGGCATTTGCGTCGAGCGTTCTTTCGAGATGATCATCGCATTCCTCGGCGTGATGAAAGCTGGTGCTGCTTATGTACCTATTGATCCGGCGCATCCGCAAGATCGCATTGCCTACATGATCGAAGATTCGCAAGCGAACATTTTGTTGACGCAGGTATCGCTGAAAGATATGATACCATTTTCTTCCAAACAGGTCATTTGCCTCGATAGCGATGAACTGGCAAATGAGCCTACCACAAACGTGGATAGCGGCGTCAATGAGCATCATCTCGCTTACGTGATCTATACTTCTGGATCAACCGGATTGCCGAAAGGGGTAATGGTCGAGCACCACTCCGTTGTCAATTTAACACATGCTCTGATCCATTCGTTCCAAATCGATCCGACGAGCCGGGTTTTGCAATTCACATCCTTTAGTTTCGATGTTTCAGTCTCCGAGATCGCTATGACCCTGCTGGCTGGAGCCACGCTCGTCATGGAGGATCGTGAATTACTTTTACCTGGTCCGGAATTGATCCAAGTCCTACAGGAACAGCGCATCACGACCGTGACAATGGCTTCCTCTGTCGTATCGGCCTTGCCACAAGCGGATTTGCCAGACCTGAAGACGCTGATTGTCGGTGGGGAAGCGTTAAGTCGTGAGCTTGTTGCCCGTCATGCCACGGATCGCCAGTTCTTTAACTGCTACGGACCAACGGAAACAACCGTCACTGCTACTCTCACACGTTGTGAGAATAACGGCCAAAATCCAACAATCGGCCGACCTATCGCCAATGTGGAAGTGTATGTACTGGATGCATACCTGCAACCTGTGGCAATAGGTGTACCAGGAGAGCTCTACATCGGCGGAAAAGGAATAGCCAGAGGGTACTGGAATCGTCCTGAGCTTACGGAAGAACGCTTTATCAATCATCACTTCGGCAAGGAAGGAGAACGCCTCTACCGGACTGGGGACCTGGTTCGCTATACGGAAGACGGGCAGCTCGAATTCCTCGGACGAATCGACGACCAAGTCAAAATTCGCGGTTATCGAATCGAGCTGGGCGAAATCGAGAATAGGCTGAGACACCATCCAGCCGTTCAGAATGTCGTCGTTATCGCGCGTGAGGATCGAGAAGGAGACAAGCGTTTGACGGCTTACCTCGTTGGAGCAAATGAACAACAACCGGGTGATGCTGAGCTTATCCACTACCTGAAAGAGACCCTACCAGAATACATGGTTCCTACAGGTTACGTTTGGATGGCAGAGATTCCACTCACGGTCAACGGGAAAGTAAATCGCCGCGCTCTTCCCGTACCGGATTGGGGACAAGGGGAGAAAGAGAAGGAATATGTGGCACCACGTACACCAACCGAGGAAATCGTTGCCCATATTTGGTCGCAGGTTCTTTCCGTTGAGGGAATGGGAATCCACGATGACTTCTTTCAACTGGGTGGACATTCGCTCTTGGCTACCCAAACCGTTTCCCGCTTAAAAGAAGCATTTGGTGTGGAAGTACCGCTCCGTACCTTGTTCGAAAACCCTAGCGTGGCACAAATGAGCGAAAAGTTAACGGGTCTACTGGAAGCCAAATCGAATGTTGCCAGCATTCCACTCGCACCTGTTTCTCGCGACCAGCATCTACCGCTCTCCTTTGCACAGCAACGCTTGTGGTTCTTGGATCGCTTAATGCCGGACAGCGCCTTGTACAACATCCCGTCTGCCATGCGGATGCAAGGACACCTCAACATTCATGCATGGGAACGCAGCCTGCAGATGATTATCGGGCGACACGAGAGCTTGCGAACAACCTTCACTGACATCAACGGGGAAGCGATACAAGTCATTCATCCCGAAATCGCGTGGAGCATGGGCAAGATTGATTTGCGTGAGCTACCAGAAGAGGAGCGAGACACCCAGGTACATCGCCTGGAGAGAGAAGAGGCAGCCAAGCCATTTGATCTACGTACAGGACCGTTACTGCGGGCCACGATCATCCAGATTGGCGAAGAGAATTTCGTCTTCCTGCTAAATATGCACCATATCGTATCTGACGGCTGGTCGATGAACATTTTCATACGAGAGCTGGTTACGATCTATGAAGCGCTTTGCAAGGAAGAGACGCCACAACTCACGGACATGCCACTACAGTATGCAGATTTTGCAGCTTGGCAGCGTGAATGGCTACAAGGTGAAGCGTTGGAGCAACAGCTCGCATACTGGAAAGCAAAATTGAGTGGTAGTGAGCCGCTATTGGCCTTACCGACAGATCGTCCGCGTCCACCTGTACAAACCTATAATGGAGCCTTACACACGACGAGCTTCCCAATTGAGCTTGTGGAAAAATTACACTCGCTCAGCAGACAAGAAGGCGCCACGCTCTTTATGACCTTGCTCGCTGCCTTCCAAATCCTGCTTCATCGGTACAGCGGTCAAGACGATATTATCGTCGGAAGTCCGGTTGCTGGACGCAATAGACAAGAAACGGAATCATTAATTGGCTTCTTCATCAACACGTTGGCGATGAGAACTGATATGTCTGGCGCTCCAACCTTCCGTGAACTACTTACGAGAGTGCGCGAGTCTGCACTGGAAGCCTATACCCATCAAGACCTGCCCTTTGAAAAGTTAATAGATGAGCTGGAGTTGGAACGTAGCCTAAGCTATTCGCCACTCTACCAAGTCATGTTCGCACTGCAAAACTTCAACATGCAGACGCATGAACTGGAGGGCATTCAGATTGCACCGTTTGAAAGCCAAAACCAAGAAGTGATGTCCAAATACGACATCAGCTTGACTATGGCAGAAACGCCAAACGGCATGATCGCTACGTTTGATTACAATACAGATTTGTTCGACCAAACAACGATGGAGAGAATGGTGAATCATTTCCATCATGTACTAGAGGGAATCGTCGCCCAACCTGATCGATCGATCATGGCGCTACCATTGCTACGTCCGAATGAACGTGAACAGCTGATACTTGGGTGGAACAACACAGCTGCAACATACACGTATGAAAAGACAGTACATGAGCTAGTCGCCGAAATGACAAGGGAAATGCCGAATCAACTGGCAGTCGTCTCCAAGGAAGGCTCGCTCACCTATGCAGAGCTGGATTCGAAAGCGAATCAACTGGCGAACTACTTACAACAACAGGGGATTACGTCAGAGACTCTCGTTGGTATTTGTGTCGAACGTTCCGTCGAGATGCTGATCGGCCAATTAGGGATTCTCAAAGCAGGCGGTGCGTTTGTTCCGATGGATCCATCTTATCCAAAGGAACGCCTTGCCTTCATGATGGATGACACGAACATGCCGATCGTCTTGACCCAGGAACGCTTGCTGGAAGCATTGCCAACAGGTGATGCAACGTTTATTTGTCTCGATATCGATTGGGATTTGATTGCCAGTGAGAGCACAGAATCACCCGAAATCACGACGACAACGAACAATCTCGCTTATGTCATTTACACCTCTGGTTCTACCGGAACACCAAAAGGAGTGGAAATCGAGCAACGCGCTCTATTGAATCTCATCAATTGGCACCAGAACGCTTACAACGTCACGCCAGAAGATAGAGCATCACAAATCGCCGGAACAGCCTTCGATGCCGCTGTCTGGGAAATCTGGCCTTATTTGACGGCTGGAGCCACATTGTATCTGCCACAAGAAGAGATTCGTCTGGTACCGGAAAAACTGCGTGATTGGCTCGTCGACTCAAGAATCACAATCAGCTTCCTGCCAACGCCATTAGCAGAGAGCTTGCTATCTATTGAATGGCCGTCCGATGCAGATTTGCGCTACATGCTAACAGGCGGTGACAAACTGCATCACTATCCATCGGCACAACTGCCATTTACATTGGTAAATCAGTATGGGCCAACGGAAAATGCCGTCGTAGCTACAGCAGGCATCGTTCCTGTACAAGCTGGTCAGATCGCAGCCCCAACAATCGGACGCCCAATCGACAATGTGCAAGTATACGTTCTTGATGCAAATCTGCAACCTGTGCCGATCGGTGTTGCAGGCGAACTGTACATCGCCGGGATCAGCTTGGCTCGCGGGTATCTAAAACGTCCTGATCTGACCCAAGAACGCTTTGTCGAAAATCCGTTCGCACACATACGAGGGGCAAAAATGTACCGCACAGGAGATCTTGTCCGCTACCTGCCGGACGGCAACATCGAGTTTATCGGTCGTGCCGACGATCAGGTGAGTATCCGTGGTTTCCGTGTCGAGTTGGGCGAGATTGAAACCGCCCTGTACACGCACCCTTCTGTCAAAGAAACGATCGTCCTTGCCCGTGAAGACATGCCAGGTGTGAAACGTCTGGCGGCGTATGTCGTGCTAGAAGAAGGGGTAGAGGACCAAGTGGGCAACTACGACAGCTACCTGAAAGAACTATTGCCGGAGTACATGGTGCCGTCCGCATTCGTAATCATGGATGCTCTACCACTCACTCCAAATGGCAAAGTAGACCGTCGTGCATTACCTATACCGGAGTACAGAGTGAGTAATGGAGAATTCGTTGCTCCGGAGACGTTTGTCGAGCGAGTATTGGCAGAAATATGGAAAAAGGTTCTAGGAGTAGAGCAAGTCGGAATTCACGATAACTTCTTCGAACTCGGTGGTGATTCGATTCTGAGCATTCAGATCGTGGCCCGCGCAGCCCAATCTGGAATTCGCTTGTCACCGAAGCTCTTGTTCGAAAATCAGTCGATTGCCGAGTTGACACAAGCTCTCGGGGAGTCGGTTAACATTTTCGCCGAACAAGGCATTGTCACTGGGGAAGTGCCACTCCTGCCGATTCAACGCTGGTTCTTCGAGCAAAAATTGGCAAATCGCAACCACTGGAACCAATCTGTACTTTTAACTGTTAAACCGATCGATCCAGAAATTTTGAGACAAGCTTTCTATCACTTGCTCGGACATCATGATGCCCTCCGCCTCCGTTTCTACCATCAGGATGGAAAATGGAAGCAAATCCACGAGGAATGGACAGATATCATTCCATTTACCGTAGAGGAATTGGGTCATTTGCCGCATGAAGAGCAAGTCAAGCGAATCGGGGAAATCTCTGAGGAAGCCCAGGCAAGCTTGCATCTCTCGGAAGGTCCGTTGCTCCGTGCCGTCTACTTCGATTTGGGCAGTGAACAGGAAGGACGCTTGCTTATCGTCATTCACCACTTGGCAGTCGATGGTGTGTCTTGGCGCATCATCACGGAAGACTTGAATAAGGCCAGCACCCAACTGCTACAAGGCAAACAAGTGCAACTACCGCCAAAAACCAGTTCCTACAAGTATTGGGCTGAAAAATTGACGGAGTACGCACAATCAGACAGCCTGCGAGAGGAAGCCGATTATTGGTTAAGTAGCCTCGATACAGAAGTAAACGCTCTGCCAAAAGATTATGAGAACGGAAAGAACCGAGAGCTTACTGCCAAGATGGTTTCTGTTGCCCTTACGCAGGAAGAAACCAAAGTGCTCTTACAGGAATTGCCTTCGATCTACCAAACGCAGATCAATGACGTCTTGCTCACTGCATTGGCAGAAGCGATCTTCGTATGGACCGGAAATCAAACCTCCCTCGTCCATTTGGAAGGGCACGGACGTGAAGAGCTCTTCGATGATGTCGATCTTTCCCGTACCTTGGGGTGGTTCACGAGCATGTATACCATCCTCTTGGATACAAGGAAAACTACCTCGCTCAAAGAAGCGCTACAAACGACCAAAGAACAGCTGCGTAGCATTCCGAACAAGGGAATCGGCTATGGCGTTCTCCGTTACCTGAACGAGGAAATGACGGAAACGTTCAAGTCTTTGCCAAAAGCGGAGATCAGCTTCAACTACCTTGGTCAGCTTGATCAGTCAGTCGATGACACAGAATCCATGTTTGGCTTTGCAAACGAAGCGAGGGGCGACAACTTCAACCGCAACTCAGAACGTCAGCACCTACTGGATTTCGGTAGCTCTGTCGTCGGGGGACAATTGATTGTAACGATCGCCTTCAGTGAAGAGATTTATCGCAAGGAAACTGTCAAAGATTTAGCGGAATACTATGTAAACGCACTACGACAATTGATCGAGCTAGGTCAGACGGAAACGGCCGCAACCTCAACAACAAGTGATCTGTCCGAATTCGGTTGGGATGATGAAGAGATTGCCGACCTACTTGATCTCATCCAAGACAAGTAATGAATCAAAACTGCATAGAGGCGTCAACCACGGCGCCTCTATGGCAAATTTTTTATGGGAGTGGGCAGGAGAAGATGAATAACATTGAAACGTATTATCCCGTTACTCCTTTGCAGCAAGGTCTCATTTTCCACAGCTTGTTGGAACCAGAGTCCGGAGCCTATATCGTACAGATGGGGTTGAAGCTGCAAGGTCCCTTGAACATTCCGTTATTCGAACAGGCATGGCAATGCCTCGTGGACAGACACGCTATTTTTCGCACCAGATTTATTGGCGGTAAAGTAAAAGAATACGTCCAGGTTGTCTTAAAAGAGTTGAAGGTTTCCCTGGTGGAACATGACATTATTCATCTTTCCTCCTCCGAACAAGAATCGTTTCTTCATACCTTTACCAAAGATGATCGCAAACGTGGTTTCAATATCGAAGAAGCGCCGTTGATGAGATTAAATATATTCCATTTAAGTAGTAATACCTTTCATTTTTCGTGGACATTGCACCACGTGCTGATAGACGGATGGAGTATGCCGCTAGTCTTCGGGGAAGTGTTTGCGGCGTACAATATGCTATGCAAAGGGCAGCCTGTGCAGTTTCCTCCGGTTAAATCTTACCGTGACTACATCGTCTGGCTGAAAAAGCAGGACTTGAAGCAAGCGGAGGCGTTTTGGCGCACGTATCTACAAGGCTTTACGGAAACTACACCACTTTCATTCGGTCGAGCGTATAAAAATCCGTACCTTGATCAGAAAAATTATCGGGAGCTAGATCTGACTGTTTCCGAGGAAATCTCCAAATCATTACAGACATTGGCTCGTCAACATCGCCTGACAGTCAACACGATTGTGCAAGGCGCTTGGGCACTTCTGTTGAATCGCTACAGTGGGCAGGACGACATTATTTTCGGTGCCACTGTATCCGGACGTCCTGCCGATTTGCCCGGGGTCGAGACAATGATTGGTCTGTTTATTAATACACTCCCTGTCCGTGTGCAGGTAAAAGCGGAGGAGAGCGTAATCAATTGGCTCAAATCGCTGCAACAACAGCAAGCCGACTTCCGCCAGTACGAATATACCCCACTCGTGGAAATTCAGGGCTGGAGCGACTTGCAGCGTGGACAATCTCTGTTTGAGAGTATTCTCGTCTTTGAAAACACTCCTGTCGGTAATGCTAGCGGCGGCGGTGGAGAGAGTGAGCTTTCGATCGTGGATGTACATTCCGAGGAGCAAACCAATTATCCATTTACCTTGGTTGCGGCGTCAGGCAAAACAATCGACATCAAAGTCAAATTTGATGAAAGTCAGTTTGAGCAATCGTCAATTGAGCGAGTTCTGGATCAGCTTCATTCACTTCTGATCTCTATCGCCAAAAACGCTAAGCAACGGATTGCTGACCTTTCGATGATCAGCGAAAACGAACGTGAACAGGTTCTCGTTCAGTGGAACCAGACGGCGGAGGAATATCCGAGCGGCCTGTGCGTTCATCAGGCGTTTGAACAACAAGTGGAGAAATCACCAGATGCGATTGCCGTTACCTATAAAAATGTAGAGCTCACCTACAAGGAACTAAATGAGCGAGCAAACCAACTGGCCCATCAGCTCGTGAGTAAAGGGGTAAAACCGGATACACTCGTCGGCATTTGCGTGCATCGTTCCCCTGAAATGATCATCGGTATACTCGGCGTCTTAAAATCGGGAGCTGCCTACGTACCGATTGACCCGGCTTACCCGCAAGAACGCATCGCCTATATGATCGAGGATTCGCAAACAAGTGTGCTCCTGACCCAGCAGTCTCTCATGGACATCTTGCCAGCGACACAGGCGACTGTCATTTGTATAGACAGCCATCCTTTAACAAATAAACCTATCGCCAACGTTGCTTGCAAGGTCACAGAACATAATCTTGCCTACGTCATCTATACGTCTGGTTCAACAGGACAGCCTAAAGGGGTAATGGTAGAGCACCACAGTGTGATAAACATGGCTCACGCCTTGATCCATTCGTTTGATATTCAGCCAACGAGTCGTGTGCTGCAATTTACCTCGTTTAGCTTCGACGTATCGGTGTCCGAGATTGTAATGGCCTTACTCGCTGGTGCGACGCTAGTTATCGAGGATCGAGAGTCTCTTTTGCCAGGCCCTGAACTGATCCAAGTATTGCAAGAACAACGCATTACCACCGTATCCATGGTTTCTTCGGTACTGGCAGCACTGCCTGAAGCTGACCTGCCTGATCTACGAACCTTAATTGTAGGCGGAGAAGCTCCGAGTCGTGAGCTCGTGGCACGCTATGCAGCAAATCGTCAGTTCTTCAACTGCTACGGTCCAACGGAAGCAACCGTCTGCTCCACAATGATGCGCTGCCAGGCTGGCATGAGCAATCCGCCTATCGGTCGACCCATTGCCAACGCGACGATGTACGTTTTGGATGCAAATAGACAGCCCGTGCCTATCGGCGTACCAGGTGAACTGTATATCGGGGGAAAAGGCTTGGCTCGCGGCTACTGGAATCGTCCAGAACAAACAGAGGAGCGCTTTATCACTCATCCGTTCGGAAAAGAAGGGGAGCTACTCTATCGGACGGGCGACCTGGTTCGCTATCTGGAAGACGGCAACCTCGAATTCCTTGGACGTATGGATGATCAAGTCAAAATTCGCGGTTTCCGCATTGAATTGGGTGAAATTGAAAATTCGCTCAGACAGCATCCTGCCGTCCATGAAGCTGTGGTCATCGTCCGTGAAGAAAAAGCGGGAGGCAAACGCTTGGCCGCCTATCTGGTAGCAACGGGCGACATGCCAACCGCGGAGGAACTCGTTCTTTTCCTGAAAGAATCCTTGCCTGAATACATGATACCAGCAGGCTTTGTATGGCTAGAGACGATTCCGCTCACGGTTAATGGAAAAGTAGACAGACGAGCACTACCAGCACCAGATTGGGGACAACTTTCCACGCAGCGTACTTACGTTGCCCCCCGTACTCCTACAGAAGAGTTGGTAGCCAACATCTGGTCGCAGGTTCTCTCGGTAGAACGAATCGGCAGCTACGACGATTTCTTTGAGCTTGGAGGCCATTCTCTTTTAGCAACGCAAACCATCTCCCGCTTAAAAGAAGCGTTTAGCGTAGATTTACCGCTCCGTGCTTTATTTGAATATTCGACAGTCAACCGACTCAGCGAATTGATTGTATCCATGAACGAGGACAAATCTGGACTCGCAAGCATTCCGCTCGTACCCGTTTCACGTGATCGACATTTGCCGCTTTCGTTTGCACAGCAGCGCTTATGGTTCTTTGACCGATTGATGCCAAACAGTTCGCTCTATAACATCCCAACTGCCGTTCGCTTGCAAGGAGAGCTAAACATAGAAGCGCTCGAACAAAGTTTGCAAATGATTATCTGCCGTCACGAGAGCTTGCGTACAACGTTCTCCGACATCAACGGGGAAGCCGTTGCGGTCATTCATCCAGAGATGGATTGGAAACTGAGCAGAATGGATATACGAGAGCTGCCAGATGATAGACGAGACGAAGAAGGACAACGCTTGACCAAAGAAGACGCGAACAAGCCGTTTGACCTCGTCACAGGCCCGCTCATGCGTGCGACGATTATTCAAACAGGCGAGCAGGATTTCATCTTCCTTCTAAACGTGCACCATATCATCGCCGATGGTTGGTCAGCGGGTGTTTTACTGAGCGAATTATTTACCTGCTATCAGGCATTTAGCAAATCAGAAGTTCCGCAACTTACCGACCTGCCTATACAATACGCAGATTATGCGGCATGGCAGCGTGAATGGCTTACAGGAGATGTATTGGAAAAGCAACTGTCCTACTGGCGTGCAAAGCTGGGTGGAGCAGAACCGCTTCTCGCCTTGCCAACAGATCGTCCCCGTCCTGCTGTTCAGTCCTATGAAGGAAGCAGTATCACACTGATGTATGACAAAGAATTGATGACGAATCTGCTTTCTTTGAGCAAACGCGAAGGTACGACGTTGTTTATGACGTTGCTCGCCGCTTTCCAAGTATTTTTGTATCGATATACAGGACAGGACGATATCCTCGTCGGTACTCCTGTAGCAGGACGCAGTCACCAGGAGACAGAAGCATTAATTGGATTTTTCATCAACACATTGGCGATACGAACAGATTTGTCAGGAGACCCTAGCTTCAGAGAGGTACTTAGCCGTGTGCGGGAAACAGCCTTGGGAGCCTATTCCCATCAAGATCTACCCTTTGAAAAGCTCGTAGACGAGCTGCAATTAGAGCGCAGTCTCAGTTACTCGCCATTGTTCCAAGTGATGTTTGTTCTGCAAAATATTCCGGTTCAGGTAGAAGCACTTGACGGAATTCGCATTTTGCCACCAAAAGGGGATCAACAGGTAGAGACAACCAAGTTTGATCTCACCTTGACGATGGCAGAGACGACAGAGGGTTTGTCCGCAACATTCGAGTACAACACCTCTCTCTTTAATCAGCATACAGTAGAACGAATGATCGAACATTTTACCCAGCTGCTCAAAGCCGTTGCCGCCAACGCGAATCAAGCCATCACCACTCTACAGTTGATGGGAGAAACGGAGCAGCATCAGGTCGTAACGGAATGGAACAACACTGTAATTGCCTACTCCAAGGATCGTTGTGTGCATGAACTGGTGGAACAGATCGCTCATGAAATGCCCAACCAACAGGCTGTTCTCACACACGACCAATCCATTACCTATGCGGAATTGAATGCCAAAGCGAATCAACTGGCGCATTTTCTGCAAAAACAGGGAATCGGTCAGGAAAATTTGGTAGGGATCTGCGTTGAGCGTTCTATCGAGATGCTGATTGGACAACTGGCTATCATGAAAGCTGGTGGTGCCTACGTACCAATGGACCCAGCGTATCCAAAGGATCGTCTCGCCTTCATGATGCAGGATGCAGGTATGTCGATTGTACTTACCCAAGCCAGACTGGCAGAAAAGCTCCCAGCGGGTACGAGTCAATTGATTTGCCTGGACACAGACTGGGAGTCGATCGCCCAAGAAAGTACGACGACTCCAATGAACTTGACTACGACGAACCAGCTTGCTTACGTCATCTACACATCTGGTTCGACGGGTACGCCAAAAGGGGTTGAGATTGAGCACGCCGCGCTTCTCAATTTAATTTCTTGGCATCAACGCGTATATCATGTCACGTCCTCAGATCGAGCCTCGCAGATCTCCGGGACGGCATTTGACGCATCTGTTTGGGAAATTTGGCCGTATTTAACAAAAGGAGCCACACTTTATTTGCCAGAAGAGGATATCCGCCTCATACCGGAAAAACTACGTGATTGGCTCATCCATTCTGAGATCACGATCAGCTTTTTGCCGACGCCTTTAACAGAGAGCTTGCTGGCTCTGAATTGGCCAAGCCATACTAAGCTTCGTTATATGCTGACAGGAGGAGACAAGCTCCATCACTATCCAAGTGCGAATCTGCCGTTTACCCTGGTGAACCAATACGGTCCAACCGAAAATGCAGTTGTTGCAACAGCAGGTATCGTTCCGGTAGGGGCAGGACAAAGCTTTGCACCATCCATCGGTCGTCCGATTGACAATGTGCAAGTCTATATTCTCGATGCGCGGATGCAGCCTGTACCTGTAGGAGTCACTGGTGAGCTATACATTGGTGGAAGTTCCTTGGCACGCGGCTACCTGAACCGTCCCGAACTGACACAAGAGCGCTTTGTCGCTCATCCTTTTAGTGAGATAGAAGGGGCACGTCTCTACCGTACAGGGGATTTGGTGCGCTACCTGGAGGACGGCAGCATTGAGTTCATTGGTCGTGCAGATGATCAGACAAGCATTCGGGGATTCCGCGTCGAGCTAGGCGAAGTAGAAACAGCCATTCTCGCTCACCCTGCGGTAAAAGAAGCAGTGGTTACTGTCTGCACGGATCATCAAGGAACGAAGCGCCTTGCCTCTTACTTGGTTTTGGAAGAGGGCACGGAGGCTGCCACAAGCGACATCCGCAAAGAGCTAAAGGAAGTACTGCCTGATTACATGATTCCTGCGTTTTTCATTCCGTTAGCATATCTGCCGCTCACACCAAACGGAAAGGTAGATCGTAAAAATTTACCTGCACCTGATTTCAATCGTCCTGAGTTGGAAGGGAAATTCGTCTCACCAACAACGGAAAAGGAGCAACACCTTGCCGCGATATGGAAAGAAGTTCTCGGTATTGACCAAATTGGCATACACGATAATTTCTTCGAGCTTGGCGGTGATTCGATTCTCAGTATCCAGATTGTGTCACGTGCCAATCAATCAGGTCTAAGGCTCACTCCGAAGCAATTATTCGAGTACCAAACCATCGCTGAATTAGCAGAAGTCGTAGAGGAAAAAGAAGCGATCCTTGCTGAACAAGGTCCGATTATCGGCGAATTGCCGCTCTTGCCGATTCAGAAGTGGTTCTTCCAGCTTCCGTTGAAGAACAGACATCACTGGAATCAATCCGTGCTGCTCTCCATTCAGGCAGGCATTGATCAGGGGGCACTGAAACAGGCGGTAGGACACTTGCTCGATCAACACGATGCTTTACGCATGCGCTATACACAGACAGAGCTCGGCTGGAAGCAAGAGATGGATGCGCCAAGAAATACGATTCCATTCCGGATCGAAAATCTGTCCCACCTTACACCAGATGAACAATTCAAGGCCATCGAAAAGATTGCCGATGAGACGCAGGCAAGTCTGAATTTGTTTGAAGGGCATGTGGTTCAGTCCGTTTATTTCGATTTGGGTCAAAACAAACCCAATCGTCTTTTGATCGTCGCCCATCACTTAGTCATAGACGGAGTATCGTGGCGCATCATTCTCGAGGACTTGCAAAACGCCTATCAACAAATTGCCGCAGGGCAAGAGGTGAAACTACCAGCGAAAACGACATCCTATAAAGAATGGGCGGAAGAACTGGAGCGCTACGCGAATTCAGATGCTTTGGAAAACGAAAAAAGATACTGGATGACCAAAACCTCTGTCGATTCAGCACAACTACCTGTGGACGTGGCAGAAGCTGGTGAAAATACAGAAGCAACGACAAAGTCCGTCAGCGCTACATTGACCAACGAAGAAACCAAAGCACTACTGCAAAACGTCCCGCAGGCATACCGCACCCAGATCAATGACGTCCTGCTAACCGCTTTGGCGAAGTCACTTACTCGATGGACGGGTAATCGATCTGTCTTCGTAAACGTAGAAGGGCATGGCCGTGAAGAATTGTCAGAGAGAATCGATCTGTCCCGTACCATCGGCTGGTTCACCAGCATGTATCCGGTGCACCTTCAATGGGACGAAACATTCTCCGTCGGAAAAGCACTTTTGACGACCAAAGAAGAACTACGTGCGATCCCAAACAAAGGGCTTGGTTATGGCGTTCTTCGTTACCTCCATGCGGATCAGAATACTGTCGATGAAATATCCCGCATCCAATCACAAGTGCTGTTCAACTACATGGGCAAAATCGATCAAATTGTCGATGGCGAATCCTTATTTGGCGGGGCACCTGAGTCCAGCGGTTCCAACCTGAGCCAAGACGCTAGAAGACACCACCTGATCGACGTAAATGCTGTCGTTGCAGGGGAACAACTACATGTGACTTGGCGATACAGTGAGAACATTCATCTAGAGAGCACGATTACAGCAGTCGCGAGGGACTTCATGGATGCGCTTCGTGAGATTATTGCCCATTGTGCGACAGAGGAAGCTGGCGGTTACTCCCCATCCGATTTTCCTCTGGCTGAATTGGATCAGAAGAGCATCGACAAACATATCGGTTCTGACCGACATATCGAGGATATCTATACACTTTCTCCGCTCCAACAGGGGATGCTGTTCCACTCCCTGTATGCAAGCGACAGCGGGGATTACGTCGTACAATTTGCGATTGATTTCAAAAACCTGAATGTGCCGGTGTTCGAACAAGCATGGCAAAAAGTGATGGACCGCCATTCCATTCTAAGAACTCACTTCGTTTGGGAAGGTTTGAATCAAGCGCACCAAATTGTCCGCAAAGAGGTTAAGGTATCTCTTCGTCAGGAAGATTGGCGCCATCTGCATTCGGATGTACAGGATGAGATGTTTACTGCTTTTCTGGAGGAAGACCGTAGACGAAGCTTCGATATTACACATGTACCCTTGTCACGATGGGTTGTCTTCCGAACAGGAGAAGAAAGATATCGTTTCGTTTGGAGCTTCCATCACGTTCTTCTTGATGGTTGGAGCGTTCCTTTGGTACTGAATGAACTGTTTGCCTATTATGCCGCGATCAGCGAAGGCCAAGAAGTTAAGCTTGGACATCCTCAGCCGTTTTCCCAGTACATTGCTTGGTTGAAACGTCAGGATATGCAGGAAGCCAAGCGCTTCTGGGTAGACCAACTAAAAGGCTTCCACGAGCCAACCAGCTTGGGAATGAGCAAAGCAGTAGTCACCGCGGGTCCGAAGCAATACGAAGAGAAGAGCGTCCTCCTGTCAGAAGAGACAAGCGAGCACTTGCAAAAATTCGTACGCGATCACCAGTTAACACTCAATACCGTGGTACAAGCGGCGTGGGGCTGGATTTTGGGAAGCTACAGCGGGGAAGAGGAAGTCATTTTTGGTGCGACAGGTTCAGGTCGTCCGGCAGACCTCTCCCATGTTGAGACAATCGTAGGCTCCTTCATTAATACCTTACCTGTCCGGATATCCTTGCAGCCGAACGCGACGGTGCTAGAGTGGCTGAGAGATTTGCAGCATAGACAGTTAGAAATACGCCAATATGAATACACTCCGCTGTTCGACATTCAGGGATGGAGCGAACTGCCGCGTGGATCTGCCCTGTTTGAATCGATACTCGTATTTGAGAATTATCCGGCTGTACAAGCAACAGGGCAAGAAACAGAAGAGTCCAGTTCAACTTCGTCCAGTGTTTCTTTGGAAATACACGACGTAGCAGCTGTCGAACAAACAAATTATCCACTTACCTTGGTTGCAGCACCAGGCAAGCAAGTGGCCATCAAACTCAAGTATGAACAAAACCGTTTTGATGACGCGATGATCGATCGGGTTTTGAACCAAATCACCGAACTCATGGTCACGATGAGCAAGTCTCCAGAGATGCATCTGGGTGACGTGACATTGATAGACGATGTCGAGCGCGAGCAGGTACTCATCGATTGGAATCGCACGGAGAAGGAGTATCCACGCGAACTTTGCATCCATCAGGCATTTGAACAACAAGTCGCGAAAACTCCTGAAAATGTGGCCCTTGAGTTTAAACAACAAGCCATGACTTATGCGGAGCTGAACCAAAGAGCGAACCAGTTGGCGCACCTGCTTCTCGCTCAAGGCGTGCAGCCTGATACGACAGTTGCGATCTGCGTGGAGCGCTCCATGGAAATGATCATTGGCATTCTTGGTGTATTAAAAGCGGGAGCAGCCTATGTGCCGGTTGATCCAGCTCATCCCGAAGAAAGAATGGCCTTCATGCTGGAAGATTCACAAGCAGCTGTCGTGCTGACACAAGTGAGACTTGCCGAGCCATTCACAAAAACGAACGCGAAAGTCATCTGCATGGATGAAGAAGAACTGTTCTACGAGCAGATGTCCGTAGAAAACGCACAAAGCGGTGTCGTAGCAACCAATCTCGCCTATGTCATCTACACATCCGGTACCACTGGGTTGCCAAAAGGGGTAGCTGTTGAACATCGCAGTGTGATGAATATGGTGCAGGCTTACATGAACTACTTCGAAATAAACGAATCCAGCCGTGTCCTGCAATTTACGTCATTTGGTTTCGACGTTTCCATTTCCGAGATTTTACAGGCCCTGCTCTCTGGGGGAACGTTAGTCATCGAAGATCGTGAGTCGCTAGTACCGGGACCAGACCTCGTTCGCACTCTTCGTGAACGCCGCATCACCAAGGTATCAATGGCATCTTCGGTACTCGCTTCACTACCTGTTGAAGAGTACCCGGATCTGGTTTGCCTTGAGGTCGGCGGAGACGCATGCAGCCGCGAACTGGTTGCCCACTATGCAAAAGGACGAAAATTTTATAACTGCTACGGACCGACAGAAGCAACAGTTGGTACGGTCATTGCTCGATTAACGGATGCTGACCATGCCCCAACGATTGGTCGTCCATTCCCGAATACCAAGCTGTACGTGTTAGATCGAAATCTACAGCCAGTTCCTATCGGTGTTCCGGGAGAGCTGTACATTGGTGGCGAGAGTCTATCGCGTGGATATTGGAATCGTCCAGAGCTTACAGCAGAGCGTTTTATTCCGAATCCATTCGGTAATCCGGGAGAACGCCTCTATCGAACAGGCGACCTTGTTCGCTACCTGCCAGATGGCAACGTGGACTACATCGGTCGTGTCGATGATCAGGTAAAAATCCGTGGGTTCCGTATCGAGTTAGGCGAAATTGCAGAGGCATTGAGACAACATGCAGGAATCAAAGAAGTAGTCGTTATCGCGCGAGAAGCTCGACCTGGTGACAAACGATTGGTAGCCTATCTGACCCATGCTTTGGAGCAAGAGACATCCATAGACGAAATCAAGCTCTGGCTCAAAGAGAAGCTTCCCGAGTACATGATCCCGTCGCATTTCATGTGGCTTCCGGAAATTCGCCTTACGGTCAACGGAAAAATTGACCGCAAAGCATTACCTACGCCAGACTGGGGCCAGCTAACAGCCGTATATGTTGCGCCACGTACCCCAGTAGAAGAAATGGTCGCTAACGTCTTTGCTGAAATCCTTTCCATCGAGAAAGTGGGCGTACACGACAACTTTTTCGAGTTAGGCGGACACTCCCTGCTCGCAACGCAGACCGTTTCTCGCCTGCGGGAAATCTTTGGGGTAGAGTTGCAAATTCGTACGTTGTTTGAGTACCCAACAGTCGAAGGGCTTAGTGAACAGCTGGTTATGCTCACCAAGCAAACATCCATCAAGATGGCTCCACCAATTGTAAAAGTATCTCGCAAAGAACCGCTCCCATTGTCATTTACCCAGCAGCGTTTGTGGTTCCTGGAGCAGTTCACGCAAGGAAGCTCAGTCAACAATATTCCATCCTTCCTACGGATTCAGGGAGACCTCAGCCTATTGGCTTGGGAAGAAAGCTTGAAAGCTATCATACAGCGTCACGAGAGCTTGCGTACTCGCTTTGAGGTTCGTGACGGACGTCCTGTTCAAGTGATTCACCCTGAGGACGACTGGGTAATGAACCAAACCGATCTGCGTGGTTTGGATCCAGCGAAACGAGAAGCAGAAGTCAAACGCCTAGCTGAAGAGGTTACACTCGAGCCATTTGACCTGACCAAAGGTCCGTTGCTCCGTGCCAATCTGGTTCAGCTCGACGAAAAAGACTTTGTGTTCCTGTTCGTGATGCATCATATTGCAGCAGACGGTTGGTCGATGGGAATTTTGTTGAGCGAATTAATGACCAATTACAAAGCATTTAGTCAAGGAGAGGCATCACCATTTACGGAATTGCCGATCCAATATGCAGATTTTGCCGTCTGGCAGCGTGAATGGTTAAGTGGAGAGGTGCTTGATGGACAGCTCGAGTATTGGAGAGAAAAACTCAAGGGCAGCGAACCATTACTGCAACTGCCAACAGATCGACCGCGTCCACCTGTACAGACATACGAAGGAGAAAAGCTCTCCGTTCAGTTTGGAGCCGACCTCTTGGAAGAATTGCGTAATCTGAGTGGAAAAGAAACGACGACACTCTTCATGACATTGGTTGCAGCCTTCCAAACGCTGTTGTACCGCTATACGAATCAAGAAGATATTCT
Organism: Brevibacillus schisleri; assembly: GCF_055685845.1. NCBI lineage: Bacteria > Bacillati > Bacillota > Bacilli > Caryophanales > Paenibacillaceae > Brevibacillus > Brevibacillus schisleri. The sequence goes on along the minus strand of NZ_JBVNDM010000001.1, from coordinate 3,439,066 downwards.
CGTCGGAACACCGATTGCGGGACGTAACAAACAGGAAACGGAGCAATTGATCGGTTATTTCATCAATACACTTGTTTTACGCACGGATATGTCAGGTCAACCAAGCTTCCGCGAATTGCTTGCACGCGTTCGTGAAACAGCTCTAGGGGCATATGCAAACCAAGACGTTCCATTTGAAAAATTGTTAGATGAGCTGCAGCTGGAGCGTAGCATGAGCTACTCGCCACTCTTCCAGGTGATGTTTATTCTGCAAAACATCCCGATGCAGGTAGATCCTGTTGATGATATTCAGATAAGCAGCTTTGATGTGGGTGCGGAGGCCGTCACCTCGAAGTTCGATTTGACGGTGACCATGGTGGAGACATCAGCCGGTCTCATCGCTACCTTGGAGTACAACAAGGCGCTGTTTGATCACAGTACGATCGTTCGAATGGTTGATCATTTCCACAAGCTACTGGAAGAAATCATTGCCAACCCGGATCAGTCAATTATCTTGCTACCGCTCATGCGTGAGGAAGAGGAACAACGACTCATTACGGAATGGAATCGTACGGAAGCGCCATACCCGAAAGAAAAATGCGTTTATGAAATGATCGAGGACATGGTGGCGAAAGCCCCGGACAACATTGCTCTCATCGTAGGAGATCAAACGACTACCTACGGGGAATTGAACAGACAAGCGAACAAGCTGGCTCATTATTTACGCAAGCAAGGAGTAGGACCGGAAGTACTCGTCGGTGTCTGCGCACAGCGGACAACCGAGATGATGATTGGACTTTTGGCCATTATGAAAGCTGGCGGGGCCTATGTGCCAATCGACCCAAGCTACCCGGCGGATCGCATTGCCTACATCATCGAACACTCACAAGTTCCAGTCTTATTAACACAAGAAAAACTGGTGCCAACTCTGCCTGAGCACAACGCCAAAGTGATCTGCCTGGACAATGATTGGAAAGCAGTTGCCGACGAAAGCGAGGAGAACCCGACCAAGCTTGGAAATTCCGACAATTTGATCTATGTCATCTACACGTCCGGTTCTACAGGCAATCCAAAAGGAGTAGCGCTCGAGCATCGCAGTGTCAGCTACTTCCTATCGTGGGCACATGACACGTTCACACCAGAGGAGATGAGTGGCGTACTGTTCTCCACGTCAATCTGCTTTGACTTGTCTGTCTACGAAATGTTCGCAACACTGACCATGGGTGGCAAAGTTATCATGGCGGAAAATGCATTACAATTGCCATCCTTGCCAGCAGCCGACCAGGTGACACTGATCAACACCGTACCATCAGCAGCGATGGAGCTGGTGCGTATGAATGGGATTCCAGCGTCGGTGCGCGTCATGAACCTATGCGGTGAGCCACTTTCTAACAAGCTGGCACAGGAATTGTATGCCTTTGAAAACGTAGAAAAAGTCTTTAACCTCTACGGACCGACAGAGGATACCGTTTACTCTACACACTCCATCGTGAAAAAAGGAGCCGTCAGCGAACCACTGATCGGACGACCGCAGTTCAATACGCAAGTTTTTGTATTAGATAGTCATCGCAAACCAGTTCCAGTAGGGGTACCGGGAGAATTGTACCTCAGTGGATCGGGCTTAGCACGTGGCTATCTCCACCGCCCCGATCTGACCATGGAACGGTTTGTCCAGAATCCGTTCCGTGGGCCAGGGGAGAGAATGTACCGGACGGGAGATCTCGTACGCTATTTGCCAGATGGGAATCTTCAGTTTATGGGACGTGTTGATTACCAGGTCAAAATCCGCGGCTATCGTATCGAGTTGGGCGAAATCGAATCTGTTCTGAGACACCACCCTGAAGTCAAGGAAGTCGTGCTAGTCGCTCGTGAAGACAGAGAAGGGGACAAACGTCTAGTAGCGTACATCGTGTTCGAAGAGAATCACACAAGTTCGTCTCATGACCTGAACCACTTCCTGACTGACAAGCTTCCAGCCTATATGATCCCGCAACACTTTATGATCATGGAAAGCTTACCGAAGACGCCAAACGGTAAACTGGATCGCAAAGCGCTACCGAAGCCGGAATACGATCGCTCGGAATCAGGTGTTGAATACCAAGCGCCGCAAACGCCAGTCGAGATTATGTTGCATACGCACTGGGCTTCCGTACTCGAAATGGACAAAATCGGAGTACACGACAACTTCTTCGAGATTGGTGGTCACTCATTGCTCGCTACCCAGCTTATCTTCAAGGTTCGCGAAGAGCTACAGCTTGAGGTACCGCTGCGAATCCTGTTTGAGACCCCGACCATTGCGGGTATGGCCAAGACCATCGAGGAAATTCTCAAACACGGTCTTTCTGCTGTTTCCCATGACATCGATGCAAAGGATCTCAAGGATGAAGTCGTACTCGATCCTACGATTCAGGCTGAACATCCGTACGAGGGTGATCCAAGTCAGTTCCAAGCGGCCTTATTGACAGGAGCCACTGGTTTCCTTGGTGCATTCTTGTTGCGTGACCTGCTACAGATGACAGACGCTGACATTTACTGCCTCGTTCGAGCTTCTGACGAAGAGGAAGGAATGGCACGACTACGCCAAACATTAGAGCTATACGAGTTATGGAATGAGGAGCAGGCGCATCGGATCATCCCTGTCATCGGTGATTTGGCAAAGCCACGACTGAATCTGTCCGAAGATCAGTTCTCCGAGCTAGCTGAAAAAGTGGATGTGCTCTACCACAACGGTGCTCTCGTTAACTTTGTCTATCCGTACGCAGCCTTGAAGAAAGCAAACGTACTTGGGACGGAGGAAATCCTTCGCCTCGCTGTGGCCAAAAAGACCAAGCCTGTGCATTTCGTCTCCACGATTTTCACGTTTGCATCCGAAGAAACAGAAGAATCCATGGCCTTCCGCGAAGAGGACATGCCAGAGAACAGTCGCGTCCTCACTTCCGGTTATACACAGAGCAAGTGGGTAGCCGAGCATCTCGTCAATCTCGCTCGCGAACGCGGCATTCCAGCGGCGATATACCGTTGCGGACGGATGACTGGGGACAGCGAAACAGGAGCATGCCAGAAGGACGATCTGATGTGGAGAATTGCAGCCGGGATAATAGATTTGGGCAAAGCTCCTGACATGAACGGCGATCTGGACATGATGCCAGTTGACTTTGCAAGTAAGGGAATCGTTCATCTCTCCATGACCGAGCAGAGCTTGAGCGAAAACTTCCACTTGCTCAACCCGAACTCAACCGATTACGAAGACCTGATTTCGGCGATTGAAGACAGAGGATTTGTATTGGAACGAGTCACCATGGATGAGTGGATTGAGGCGGTGCAAGAGGATACCAAAGAAAAAGGCAATGAGGCCAACTCAGCCGCTCCGCTCGGCAATCTGTTCACAGACGGCCACACAAGCAGAGGAAGTGTAGTCTATATAGGCAATAAAACGACACGTTTACTGCGTCAAAACGACATTGATTGCCCGGAAATTGACGAGGAAGTTTTCGGTAAAGTCCTTGATTACTTTATCAGAAGCGGCCAACTAAAATTACCGGAGCAAGCCCTGCAATAAAAAAATAATGCCCATCCGTCACCTCATTATCATGGTGGCGGGTGGGAAAATAACCAAAATAGTGATAAACTTTAAAATAACTACAAATATTGGAGGTTTTATCCATGCCATTTGACATTCAGCTACTTGCACCTATCATTGCTATTCAATTGATCCTAGCAGTTATCGCATTAATCGACTTGGCTCGACGTGAAGCATACCGCGTTGCAGGTGGAAAAAAATGGCCATGGGCTCTCGGCATTATCTTTATAAATACCTTGGGTCCGATCGTGTATTTCTTTGTAGGCAGAAAAGACTAGCTCAAGAGAACCGAGGAAAGGGTTGACATTCTTTGCGAGTTATCGAATGTGAAGGCCTCACAAAGGAATATAAAGAGCATAAAGCGTTAAAGAACGTAACCTTTTCCGTCGATGGCATCGGTTGTGTCGGTTTTCTTGGGGGGAATGGTGCCGGGAAAACGACGACTATTCGCATCCTAACCGGATTGGCTGCACCGACCGGAGGAAAAGTGAAAGTGGTAGGCTACGACGTCGTGACTGACCGCAATAAAGTCACAAGTGAAGTAGGGTATTGTCCACAAATCCCTGCCTTTTATAACTACATGACAGCGACAGAGTGGATGCATTGGGTGGGCAAACTTTATGGATTGGACAAGCACACAATTGCGCAGCGGACGGATGAACTCTTGGAGTTATGCGGAATCAATGAGGCGAGGAACCGACCAATAAGCGGTTACAGTGGAGGGATGAAGCAGCGTCTGGGTATTGCCCAGGCGCTCATCCACAACCCCAAGCTACTCGTTTTGGACGAGCCCGTTTCCGCGCTGGACCCCATGGGCAGATATGACGTCTTATTGCTAATAGAAAAGTTGAAACAACATATGACAGTTTTTATGTCGACTCACATTTTGGATGACATCGAAAGAATCGCCGACCACATCGTCATCATCAAGGACGGTACGGTGGTGCTGTCGTCCAGTTTGGATCAGCTGCGAGCAAACCATGTGGAGCCACTGATTGAATTCAAGCTTGATCAACAAGACATAGATTTAACCGATGTATTGAATGGGCTAACCTGGATCAGGGAATGGAACCTAGACGGCGGTATTTACAAAGTTCTCATCAATGACATGGAAAAAGCCAAGGCACTCCTGCCGCACATTCTTTTGGAAACTGGCGGGACACTGGCGTATTATCGCTTGTCCGCATCGACCCTCGAAGATATTTTCCTAAAGGTTGTGAATAACTGATGACTTCCCACCCAATGATCAGAAAAGAATTTAATGAATTGGTCAAAACCTACAAGATTCTCATCATTCCGATTGTGTTTATTGCCTTAATGATTACACAACCGATTACGATGAAAATGCTCCCTGATATTTTGGCCAATTCCACTGGACTGCCAGAAGGGGCCGTCATCAAAATTCCAACCCCGTCTGCGCCGGAAGTACTCTCGACGGCGATTAGCAAATTCAGCTCACTCGGCACGTTTGTGCTAATCCTTATCGTCATGGGGTCCATTGCCGGAGAGAAAGCCTCAGGCGTAGCATCCATGGTATTCGTCAAGCCCATCAGTCGAGCTAAATACTATCTCGCCAAAGCCATTACCTACTACACGTTAACAATGGCAAGCATGCTAATCGGAATGGGGATAACTGCCTATTATACGGAGATCCTTTTCGGAAAACTAGATTGGACCCATGTATGGATCGGTACGTTGATGTACATACCGAATCTATTCCTTGTCGTCACAACAACGCTATGCGCCTCCAGCTTTTTTAGCAATGCTGTTGGTGCCGGTGGGGCCTCGCTGGTATTCAATATCCTGATCTTCACTGTTCCACAATTTCTCGGTAAATTTTTGGATATGGTGTCACCAGGTGGATTGTCAAATGCGGCGATGATGGTAATTCAAGAAAACTCAACGCTGGCCCAAGCATTCATCACAGGGTTACCGGGCCTCGCAGGTGTCTTTACACTCAACATCGTATTTTTCTTTATGGGCTGGTACTTTTTAGAGCGATCAGAAATCTAAAGAGGAGGCGTAGAAATGGAACATTTTTGGCTGATCTGGTTGGTTAGTGTACTGTGCGCTCTATGCACGATACCTATTCAATCCAACGTGATTCGCCAACAAGTACAGCTACAAGCCGCCATCTATTCTACTAACAAAGTCCCGCCTGTTTCTGTCATGGTTGCGATTATGATCATTCAGAGTTGTATATTTTTGGCTCTGGCGACTGCGATAGGTCTATGGCTCATGCCTTCCACTGGTCTTCGACTCTGGATTCTCGATCACTGGGTGTCCAGAGCGGGGCTGCCTTTTTCCATCTGGTCTTTTTGGACTGTATCGATTGGTTCAGGTATCGTGGTAGGTCTCTTGGTAAAATGGGTGGACCGTTCTTTCTTTCAACAACACATAACCACAATAATGGGTAAAGAACCGATTTCATCAAGATTCTTCGGCTTTCTCTCGTCATTTTACGGAGGGGTTTGCGAAGAAGTGCTCATGCGTCTAGGGGTTATGACTGTTGTCGTCTTTTTGGCACAGAAGATGGGATGGCTGGGAAGTTCCTATTGGCTGGGCATCTATGTGGCCGCCATTGTTTTCGCGGTATCCCACCTTCCAACCAATTACATGACGTACGGAAAAGGTACCGTGGTCACCGTATGGACGTTGTTGCTAAACTGTATCTTGGGCATCTTGTTTGGCTTCCTATATTGGCAATACGGTTTAGAAGCTGCGATCATCAGTCATTTTAGCGCTGACATCGTACTACATGTGATCTTGAAAAATAAAACGATAGAAAGTAGGAGAAGCAAATGATCGTTGTAACAACAGAAAACATTCCAGGATATCGTGTCGTTGAAGTGAAAGGAACAACATTCGGCTTAATCGTTCGAGCACGCGGAATTGGCGGAGACATCATGGCAGGTCTTCGTTCAGTCGTTGGCGGAGAAATCAAGGAGTACACGGTGCTTCTGGAGGACGCGCGCAAGCAGGCACTTGACCGCATGATAAAAAACGCAACGGCCATGGGAGCTAACGCTGTGGTCATGTGTCGTTACGACTCTGGAAATATGGGAAATATGGGGGAAGTTGTCGCATACGGTACAGCAGTTGTCATTGAAAAGGTGTAAGGAATGATTTATATCATTTCCTACATCGTTTTTCAGGTCTTGCTTCTCATCATTTTGCTAATCATCTCGAAAATCAAGGACAAGCGACTGCACCAAGACCACGGCGAAATCGTCCCGCCTGGATTTGAGCCGACGAATGAAGTGACGATCGATCCGGTAACGCAGGAAAAACGTCGTGTATACTTCAATCCGAAGACCGGGGATCGCTATTACAAAATTGAAAAATAAGCGATGAGAAGAACTGTCCAGTTCATGGGGCAGGAAAAAATGTTGTTAGCAGAATATTAGTAGAAACGAGCCAAATCTTGTTAGTCGACAAGATTTGGCTTTTGTTGTGCGCCCGTAATGGAAGGTATCTCGAATATCGACTTGAAGCTGAGCCATATTGTGACGACCGCAAAGTCATGATAACATTCTAAAAAATATCTTTTGGAGAGATAGAGGGCGAGAGGTCATTAGCATGGCGAAAACGATACTGATTGTGGAAGACCAGCAGGTTTTGCGAGAGATTATGAAGGAATACTTGATGGACGAGGGATACGAAGTACTGGAAGCGGAGGACGGAAGTCAGGCTCTGAGGTTATTTCAAGAGCATGAAGTGCATTTGATCATTCTGGACGTTATGCTGCCAGAATTGGACGGGTGGTCGGTATGCAGACGCATTCGCAAAGTTTCCAACGTCCCCATTCTGATGTTAACAGCTCGTTCGGATGAGGATGACACGTTGCTTGGGTTCGAGCTCGGGGCGGACGATTATGTGGTGAAACCGTGCAGTCCTCCCATCCTGCTGGCACGCTCCAAACGGTTGCTGGAAAACCGACAAATGCACGAACCGGGGGATATGTTGTCCGGCGGGGGGATTACAATTCACTTGCCGTCCCGAACCGTTTCGATTGAGGGTAAGAATTATAGCCTGACGCACACGGAATATGAAATTTTGGCCTACTTGATGAAAAACAAAGGTATCATCCTCTCTAGAGAACAGCTCATTATAAAAATCTGGGGTTACGACTTTGTCGGCGAGGATCGTACGCTCAGCAGCCATGTTCGGAATTTGCGTTCCAAGCTGGGAGATCATGCGAAGCATATCGTCACGGTTGTTCGTTCCGGTTATAAATTCGAGGAGCGACCATGAGAACAAGCATTGTACGCAAGCTGTTTCTGCTCACGACCGGATTATGCCTGTCTGTGATCGCGAGCATTTTTATCGGACAAACCGTATTTTTCGAGCAGTATTATGTTCATCAAAAGGTAGAAAAGGTGAAGGAAGCCCTTCAATCCTATCGGCAAAACGAGTTGACTCATGACGGGGCTTCCCAGGATGAAGTCAGGAAGGAACAGGAGTTTTATCAAAAGACGAATGCCTGGTTCGCTCGATTGGATGATAGAGGCCAGTTGAAATACACGGACGATTTCCAGATGGAGGTCCGTCTGGAGGACTCAGACATCATCCCCGCTCTTTCTGGCAAGTCGATTGTCGTTCCGTTGTACACGGTCATGGATGTGGAGGATGTAAGCTCCGATAACCCCTTCTTAGATACTTATGTGAAAGCGGGACAACAGATTGCCATGGAAGGGATCATGTTCGATAATCAATGGTTTGCGCAACGGATCGGGAGGAGTGTCTCCAATCTCAGGGAGGAAGATCAACTGGAGAATCAGCAGCTCGTCAAAAAAGAGTATGAGGTCGTCCCGAGATTCAAGAGTGGCACCGAATACCATGAACGGTATCCCAGCGTTTTGTTTCGCGGAACCATCACACAGGTCCGAAAACCGCAAGGCGCGGATGTATCCCGCTATATGAACCGCCTATTTCTTGAACGGGTGAAAGCTTTTCAAGCGGATCTTCTCTACGGAGATGTTGTGGAGCAAACAAGCAACATAACGGACTACCAAGAGAACAATATCGATTACAAAATATTCGTTGAGCGCGTGACCGATCAAACAGGGAAACCCGCTTATCTGTTTGCCATGACATCACTGCAGCCCGTAAACGAAGCGGCGGAGATCATGCGAAGTTATTACGGCTACATCCTTGCGGGTACCTTGCTGCTCGTTCTGCTCGCCTCCTTCTATTACTCCCGCAGAATAGCAGCTCCTTTGCTCCGCATGGACGACATGACGCAAAAAATGGCCAAGCTAGACTTCTCTGAAAAAATTCCGATCAAGACAGAGGATGAGATCGGTAGCCTGTCACGGAATATTAATCGGCTTTCGGATATGCTGCATGCCCATATTGTCCGGCTGGAGCAGGATATTGAGAAAGAAAAGCGGCTAGAGCAAACCCGCAAAGAATTTATAGCGGGCGTGTCGCATGAGCTGAAAACTCCGCTCAGCATCATGGAAAGCTGCCTGTACGTTTTGAAGGATAAGGCGGACAGCCCGAAGCGTGACTACTATTTTGCTGCGATGGAAGATGAAGTGCAGAAGATGAACCTGCTGATTACCGATATGCTGGAATTGGCAAAATATGAATCCGGTACGTATAGAATGCAGATGGATTCGTTCCGGATTGATGTGCTACTGGAGAAAAGCTGCGTAAAGTTGGCACCGGATCTCGCCGGCAAGCAGTTACAGTTGCATCACCGTTTAGTCCCAGTTGAAGTCATCGCCAATCAGCATCGAATCGAGCAGGTGATCGTGAATTTCCTGACAAACGCCATACGCTACACCCCGGAACAAGAGGATATTGTCATCTCGACGGTTGAAGGGGAGGATACCGTCAAGATTTGCATCGAAAACAAAGGCGTCCAGATTCCTGCCGAGCAGCTGGAGAAGATATGGGATCGCTTCTACCGAGTTGAGCATTCCCGCAACCGTTCGACCGGAGGAACCGGATTGGGCCTGGCGATCTCCAAGCAGATATTAGAACTGCATGGGGCGGACTATGGGGCAATGAATACGGACGAAGGCGTCTTGTTCTATTTTGAATTGAAGAAAACGAAAGTGTAGAACTTCGGTTCTGCACTTTTTTTATTGCATTTCTACCCAATCTGCAACTGATCTGCATCTGATCTTGATATTCGACGATTACTCTTTACCTTGTTCAAGAAGAAAGGGGAAAGATGAAAGTGCAAAAGAAACTGATGGGTATTACACTGTTCGCCATGGTCGCCTTAACGGTTGCGGCATGTGGCACCAATGGACAACCACAACCACCCGCTTCCGAGATTACCAGACAAGCTGGTGACATCTCCACTCCGGAGCAAACCTCATATGCATCACTGTATCAAACAAGCGTTTTTCTCGGAGATTCGATTACGGAGGGATTGTCTTACCATGATGTGTTGAAAGAGGAGAACGTGCTGGCAGGTGCAGGGAAAACGGCTGAATTCGCGCTGGAAGATGTGGGCGAATTGGTCAAGCGAAAGCCCGAGCATATTTTTATCCAGCTGGGTTCGGACGACATTTTATGGCCGACCGATCATCCCAAGGAATATTCGTTATCGTACTACGCCCAATTGATCGAGCGCATCAAAGAAAGGCTCCCTGAGGCGACCATCACGATATTATCCGTTACACCGGTTACGGCCAAGGCAGAAAAAGCGGAGCCCCGCTATCAAAATATCGGCGACTACAATAAGGGATTGAAAGAGCTGGCAAGCAAGGTAAAAGTCGGATACATCGATGTGTCGTCAATTGTCGCCGATCATCCTAACATGTACGATGAGGACGGCATTCATTTCCAGGCCAAGTTTTATCCGATCCTGCTCGATTACGTAAAAGATGAGCTGGCGCGTATGGAGAGCGCAAAATAACGGCGCGGGAGGAAACGAACGTTGGTATTCAGCAGTCTGATTTTTCTGTTTCAATTTTTGCCCGCTGTGCTGCTCGTTTATTATTTGTCGCCCAATAAGCTGAGAAATGCTGTTCTGTTCGTAGCGAGCCTCATCTTTTATGCATGGGGCGAACCGGTATATATCATCCTCATGATTTTTACAACGGTATTTGATTATATCAACGGGCTTGTGATCGACAAGTACAGACACCGCAAGCCGATCGCCAGAGCAGTGTTGTTCATTTCCATCTGCGGTAGTTTGGCGATTCTCGGTTTCTTCAAATATGCCGGGTTTGTCGTTTCGAATGTGAATGATCTATTCGGTCTGCATACACAGGTGGCTGATCTGCCACTACCCGTCGGTATTTCCTTTTATACATTCCAAACGATGTCCTATGTAGTGGATGTATACCTTGGTAAAGTGCCGGCACAACGAAATTTCGTCGCTTTCGGCACGTACGTCACGATGTTTCCTCAACTGGTCGCAGGTCCGATCGTCAAATACGGAGATATTGCGGAGCAGCTGGTCTTTCGTAAAGTGACCCTGGAGAGTTTCGGCGAAGGAGCGGAATGGTTCATCCGGGGATTGGCCAAAAAAGTGCTGCTCGCCAACAATATCGGACTCTTATGGACCAATGTGAAGTCGACGCCGATGGAGGAATTGACGGTCCTTTCCGCATGGTTCGGCATTTTGGCGTTTACGTTTCAAATTTATTTTGATTTCAGCGGGTATTCGGATATGGCCCGCGGGCTCGGCAAAATGTTCGGTTTCGAATTCCCGGAAAACTTCAAGTATCCGTATATTTCTCAAAGCGTCACAGAATTTTGGCGCAGATGGCATATTTCCCTCGGTTCCTGGTTCCGGGAGTATGTCTATATCCCGCTCGGTGGCAACCGGTTTGGCTTGGGCAAGCAGTTCCGTAACCTCTTGATCGTATGGTTTTTAACTGGACTGTGGCATGGGGCGAGCTGGAACTTTATCGTATGGGGTTTGTATTTCGGCTGTTTCGTTGTGTTTGAGAAGCTGTTTTTGCTGAAATGGCTAAAGCATTGGCCGAACTGGGGAGGACATCTCTACACGCTGCTGATTGTCATTGTCGGGTGGGTCTTTTTTGAATTCGAACATTTACCTTCTGCGTGGATGTTCATCAGTACGATGTTTGGTTTCGGAGCGCACGAATGGGTGGATCGCCAGGCGCTCTATGAACTGACGACGTATGGGGGATTGCTCGTTCTGTTGGCCTTGTGCGCGACACCGCTACCAAGGAAAGTATGGGAGCAAATTAAAACGCGATGGAATTCGGTAGGCATGATCGCAGCTCTAGCATTTTCTATCATTAGCTTGGTTTTGTCGTCCGCTTATTTGGTCTTTGAGGATTACAATCCATTCTTATATTTTCGGTTTTGAGAGGAGGGGGAGGCCTTGACCAACTATGACAAATGGACACGAGCTGTGGTGGGCTTGTTGTTCTTGCTATTTATCCTCGTGGTGGCCGTTTTGAACATACTGACCCCTGATCAGGCGTTCTCGGAATCGGAAAACAGGGTGCTAGAAAAGAAGCCGCCATTTTCACTACGATCACTGCTGGCGGGGAAGTTCACTTCTGATTACGAGGCTTATATCACCGATCAATTTGCTTTCCGGGACGTTTGGATCGGGCTAAAAACGGATGCAGATCGTGTTATGGGCAAAAAGGACAGCAACGGCGTTTATCTGGGCAAGGATGGATACCTGATTCAACATTTCTCATCACCGCTCGATGCCGAGGTGAATGACAGGGTTCAGGCCATTCAGTCGATTCACCAGACAACGCTCGACCTTCGCAAGTACATCATGCTGGTACCAACCGCCGCGTTGCTTCAGGATAAACTACCTGCCTACGCACCAATGGGCGACGAGTATGCTGCACTCAATCGAGTTCGGCAATCGCTTCCATCTGATATTCGCTTCGTTGATGTCTATCCCGCGCTGTATGCCGGACCCGAAGATGCCATTTTTTATAAAACAGATCATCATTGGACAAGCAAGGGCGCTTATTATGCATATCGGGTGTTGTGCAAGCAGATGGGGATTGTTCCAAAAGACGAAGCTGCGTTCAACATTCGACAGGTGACGGATGCATTCTACGGATCACTCTATTCGAAAAGCGGCTTTCGTCATCTACAGCCCGATCGTATCGATCTCTATCTGCCGAAGGAGGAAAGCAAAAAGAAGGTGGAGTATGTGGACGAAGGACGTATTGCGGATTCCTTGTACCAGATGGATAATCTGTCCAAAAAGGATAAGTATACAGTATTCCTGAACGGCAACCATGCACTGGTACGAATCACAACGGACCATCCGGACGGGAGGAAGCTGCTAGTAGTGAAAGATTCGTACGCCAATAGCCTGATTCCCTTTCTGGCTGAACACTTCGCGGAGATTGATGTTGTAGACCTTCGATATTATGAGGAATCCGTAGCAAAGCTCATCCAAGATCGGCAGTTTCACGACATGCTATTCCTTTACAATGTCAAAACGTTTTTTGAAGACACCTTTATTCTGAACATCATGGAGTGAATGGAATGAAGCGATTTTTGTTTGGACTACTTATGTTTGCAATTGGAATGGGAATGTTGACCGGATGCTCCAGTGACGGCGGGACTTCCGAAGAACTTTCGGCCGCCGAAGTGGGAGAAAGAATTCAACAAACCGTAAGCTTACAGAATATGAATCAGGGGGATCTGACGAAACTGCAAAAGTTGTATCAGATCGAGGCAGACAAAGTGGAGAATTTCATTCTGTACACGGCTTCATCCAATGTAAAAGCGGATGAACTGGCAGTTATCAAAGTCAAAGATGCGAGCGATACCGAACATGTAATAGAGAAAATACAACAACGGATCGAGGCCCAAACAATCAAATTGAAAGACTATCGCCCAGAGGAGTATTTTCTTATCGAAAAGCATGTTTTGAAAACGAGTGGGCCGTTTATTTTATTCGCGGTGTCGAAAGACGTGGGTCAAATAGAATCTGTGTTTGACGAAGCTTTGAAGTAAATGTCTGGTGAAAATAATGTTTTAGACTGGAGTTGTTAATCTAACGCGGTAGTTTAAGACCTTGGAAATAAAGTCTTAGACTACCGCTTGTGTTTTGCTTGTTATTCAAATTAATGTTGTCGAAATCGTCTCGCATCCGTTGAATAATGCAAAATTTTGAAAACAATTGTTCAAAGCTGTTCGCAATTGCTTTGTTGGCTTTATGTCGTTCTCGTACCAGATGTTTTTAACAACAAGCGTCCCGGCTTTTCGTTCCACGATTACCTCGGCTCGTCCGATGAAGCTCTCTCCGTACAATAGAGGCAGCACATAATAGCCGAATTTCCGTTTGATTGCAGGCGTGTAAATCTCCCAAGTATAATCGAAGCCAAACAATTTGTTGATCAGCTTTCTGTCCCATATCAAATTGTCTAGCGGAGCAATCAGCTCGCAGCGTAATTTCGGCGCTGGATTTTGCTGGACGGCTTCAATAAGCGGCAAATCCTCCGTGCGACAGTATAGCGTATCCTTCATTTGTTCTACGGTAACAGCAACAATGCGATCTTCGTGTAACAGTTGGCGGAAAACCTCGTTGCGCTGCTCCGCTTTCAATCCCCATATATTCAGCCAGGCATCGGATGCGCGATTCCATAAAAGGCCAACAGCGCCGATTCGACGCAGTACCCGCCACTTGTGATGCTCAAGTTCGTCCTCCAGCGGTTCCGGCGCATTCAGCAGGTTTGGCGCTATGTACTTCCCGGCAATATCGTAATATTTACGCGTTCCTTTTTTATGATGGATAATCAACTCGCCTGTCGAGTACATCTGCTCTAGCACCGATCGCGATGTATTGTTTCCACCGCTCCAGTGGATGGCCGATTGCCAAGTGAAATCTCCATCCAATTTCAGTTCATCCGAACTTAGCGTACCGTGATTTTGGATATGAGTCCGTACTTGCGCTGTCAAAACCTCCATTTCGGGATAGCGCTTGGCATGTTGTCGGGCGGCTTGCCTGTATCGCTCAAAATACGGCCAGTCCTCGACAGGGATAATAGCCAGATTCTTGTCGGGATAATCGATCAGGAATCTATCTTGATAAAGCAACTCGTCGAGCATATTCTTGGTAAATCCTTTAATTCGCGACTGCAGAACCAGTTCGGCGTTTTTTCCGCAAACATCGATGGGATCATATTGAATACAGCCGACCTGCCGCACAAAATCCATTACGCCCTGCTTTCCGGTAAATTGATATTCGCCCAACAGCCCGTGTTTCATTAACAGAAATTGCCGTGCTTGGCGGTTCGTCAATTGGATCATGTACGCGTCGACTCCTTAACGAAACAAACGGGAGCAGCTTGCACATGCTGATGGATGGCGAAGTTGCTTATCACAATAAAGTTACGATTTGCTTCTTGCCATAATGGCGGTATCCATTGGGGAGCTTCAGGAGCAAACCCCTTTCCTAATTTTCCAATAATCGAAAATTGCTCTTTTTCAACGATGTCAACCACGCCTATTCCCCCTATCTGTAGGAAAATACACAAAATACGAACTAATGTTCCTGTTACATTTTACCATTGTCTGAATCATAAAAACAAGAGCCATTGAAAAATAACTGCCCGTTAGTTAAATTACTTGCCGCCAGTACCTTTAACTATAAAAGGACTCATCCTGATTTTTACAGGGTGGGTTCTTCTCTGACTTATCATCGTTATATTCGAATCGAACTGTAACCTTTTAGAATTTCAAACGAATAACGTAAATGAAAACATTCCCAGGGGGTACGAAGATGAGAATGATGAATCGAGCTATCCTGTCATTAATCGCTGCTTCTGTAGTAGCGACAACGCCGGCGTGGATGGCTGAACCGGGTTTCGCGGAAGGAACAACAAAAGCTGTTGATCCAACAATATTAGACAATATTAACAAGACAGTAGATAAATTATCCAAGGCACTTCCCTATATGAAAGAATTGCCTAATCAAACGATGGCTATTAATGAAAAAAGCGGTGTGGTCGTTGTCACACGAACAAATAAAGCTGACAGATCCGCGCCGCAGTTGACCATCTATTTGGATAGGAGAAGCGGAGAAGTAAACAGCTTCGATTTGGAAGTGGAAGTTCCCAACAAAGAAGACAATTTTTCTTTGGAGGTCCAAAAGGAAAAAGCGCAGACATTTCTGAAGGAATTATTCGGGCAGCTGGCAACGGAGCTGCAATTCGATGAGAGTGAATCGAAGAGAGTAAATGAAGTGGTATTTAGAAGAGTGATCAATGGCGTCCCTTATCTAAACCAGAATGTATTTGTTGATGTGAACTCACAGGGGCAAATTGTCAGCTTAAACAAAGACGAAAATGGCTCTTACCTTGTCGATGTCTCTAAGTTCCCCGAACCAACGAAGGCTATTTCGTTAGAACAAGCGGAAAAAGCCCTGACTAGCATGATGAAGCTCGTATATCGTCTGGGGCCAGCAGGTAACGATCCCGTTTTAACCTATCAACCCATGTGGTCCGGTTATATGGATGCCCAGACCGGCACTTCGCTGGAGACGAGGAGTGCACAATTTCAACCTTTACCAGGTCAGTTGTCCCCGGCCATCCCGCTAACCCCTGGCAATCAAAAATTAATGGCCAAAAACAAAGATGAGGCTGTTGCTCTTTTGAAGAGCATCGTCGGTTTTGATTCTAGCGGAACAGCTTTTTCGGAACAGAGCTTCTCTGACCGCATGCGTGAAGGCATGAAGGAATTTAGATGGCAAAAAGGTGAACAGAGCGGTTTTGTGATTGTTCAGGAGAAAACAGGGCAAGTAACGTCAGTAGGTGTGGAAGCAAAGACGAAGATTGAACGCAAAGTTACTAGAAAAGTGACGCGTGAAGACGCTCAAAAGACTGCTGTTCAGCTTTTGCAAACTTATTTGAACACGGATACCAAAATGATTGTATCAGAAGTCAATAGCTACTATTGGCAAGGGGATCATTACACTTTTACGTTTTATCCAACCGTTCACGATATCCCGATCATTGATCAAACCTATACAGTCACGATTCATGGCGAAACAGGCAAGCCAGTGCAAATGAGTGGGGAATTTGGACACAGTAAGCTGAACTTGCCCACCCCCAACAAAGCAGTAAGTGCTGAACAGGCAGCAAAAGAGTACCTCAAGTATCATCCGCTTAAACTGGTATACATGAAGCCTATCATTGGCGGACAAAAAGCTGAACTTCCCGTCCTTGCCTACATAGCAGAGCGAAATGAACAAGCAGGAGACAGCATCGATGCTTTTAAAGGTCAAATCATCCAGCATAAAGAATGAGTAATCAAGTGCTTGCTTCTTAAGAAAACGAGAAGCAAGCACTTGTTTTTAGAAGGGGAGGGAGCCGGATGCAGTGAAAACGGTAACCCTATTCGCTACCGTTTTCATTCGGACCTACTTATCTTACACGGATAAACACCAAAACATTATCTCTTGATAACACACGTTGGAACCCGTTATTCAAAAGACAACGTGCAGCTGGACCCACACGTCTACCAATCATTAAAAATCGGTTGCATGGTGCGGCACTTCCAATGATGCTAACGTCGCGAATAATTCGCCTCCGTACGCCATGCACTACGGTACGTCTGAAAAGGATCACTACTACGTCAGTCATATTTATCACCTCGCTTCTCTCTGCATGGTATAGAGGATGCAAATGGGGGAAGCTTGGCAACTGATACGAGCCTGCAGGAAATGAAAATGTGCGAAACTATTCTTCTGCTCCATTCTTATGTTTTAATGAGAAAAGAAAAATGCAGTCGAGTAGCTATGGAAGAGGGATAACATGAAGCGTCTAACGATCGGCTTGTTTGCCCATGTGGATGCGGGCAAAACTACTTTCGCCGAACAGTTGCTATACCATACGAACAGCATCCGGTCGCGGGGCCGGGTGGATCATCAAGATGCCTTTTTGGATAGCCACGATATCGAGAGGAAAAGAGGCATTACCGTGTTCGCCGATCAGGCGGTTATGCACCATCAGGGTGACGTTTATTATTTGATCGACACACCAGGACACGTCGATTTTTCTTCTGAGATGGAGCGGGCGATCAGCGTAATGGATTACGCTATCGTGATTGTTAGTGCGGTAGAAGGTGTTCAGGGTCATACCGAGACAGTTTGGCAGTTGTTGCGCAAACATCGGATACCGACATTTTTCTTTATCAATAAAACAGATCGGATCGGCGCGGATGCCAGCAGGACGGAAGAGGAGATACGCAGTCAGTTGACAGGGGATGTCTGTTCCATCAAGGACAGCTTCGCCAACGGTATCGTCGCTGAGGGGCTACGAGAGATGCTGACGGAGCGGAACGACTCATTGCTAGAAGCGTTCTTAGAGGAAAGAGAGGATCAAGCTTTTTGGCTGGATGCCTTGCAGGAGATGATACGGGAAGGGCGTCTTTTTCCCTGCGCTTACGGCTCGGCACTACAAGATGATGGCGTTTTAGAATTCCTGAATCAACTGTCCTTGTTGACGACCGCGTCCTACGACGAGACAGCTCCATTCGGAGGGCGCATTTATAAAATTCGACACGCAGCAAACGGATTGAGACTAACGTTCGTCAAAGCGCTGAGTGGCAACCTAAGGGTACGGGAGCTGCTCAGCTATGAGAGCGGTGGAGTTCGATACGAAGAGAAGATTACACAAATCTTATTGTTTACGGGTAGAAAATCGCACTCGGTTGAACAAGTAACTGCTGGCGATTTGTTCGCGGTCGTCGGCTTGTCCGAGGCCGAAGCTGGTCAAGGGGTGGGGCTCTACTCAGACAATTTTGCTTATGAAACCGAGCCGACGCTACAGTCGAAAGTACAGTTTGATGCTTCGCTTCACGTGCAGCAAGTGCTAGGTGCGTTTCGCATTCTAAATGCGGAGGACCCGTCTTTGAATGTGGTTTGGGAAGAGAGTTTGCAAGAGATTCACATTCGCGTCATGGGTTTGATCCAATTAGAAGTGCTGGAGCAGGTGGTGAAGGAACGCTTCGGTTTCGATGTCTCTTTCGGTCAACCGGAAATCTTGTATAAAGAAACGATAAAGTCTGCTGTGACAGGATATGGACATTTCGAGCCGCTCAGGCATTACGCGGAAGTGCACCTCCTGCTTGAACCGGGAGAGCGAGGCAGCGGGATCCACTTCACTAGTGTATGTCATCCTGATGAACTGAGTTTGAACTATCAGAATCTGGTTCAGTCTCATCTCTACGAACGGGAGCATCATGGGCTATTGACAGGCATGCCGGTCACTGACATGAAAATTACGCTCCTAAGGGGTCGTGCGCATAACGAACATACGCATGGGGGTGACTTCCGTGAGGCCACCTTCCGCGCGCTGCGTCAGGGGTTGGAGAAAGCGGAGAATATGCTGTTAGAACCTTATTATGACTTCAAAATAAAGGTGGGAATGAACGAGATGGGGAGGGTATTGTCGGATGTTCAGCGCGCCTCCGGTTCGTTCGAGCCACCGCAGATGTCGGACACGCATGCGATCATTACAGGAAGGGTGCCCGTAGCAACATTCATGAATTACAGCACCGAATTCGCTTCTTTTACGCATGGACGCGGTAGCATCCGCTGTGTATTTGGGGGATACGATCGCTGCCATAACGCGGAGGAAGTGCTTGAAAGGAAAAGCTATGAAAAGGACGCAGATCCTGTTTATACATCCTCTTCGATCTTTTGCGCAAGGGGGGCAGGCTACTCGGTGCCGTGGGACGAGGCAGAAGTAAAGATGCATCTGCTCTAAGCAGAACCGAGCAGGGCTGTACCAAGAGTTTCAAAGGATATATAGAATGCAGATGGGGCGAGCCTGAGGAGGCTTCGCCCTATTTACATTGGATGCGAGAATAAACCCGACGCAATCCCTCTATATTCACAACTCGGATGACACTACGTCCAGAAAGCTCAATCAAGCCTTGCTGGCGCCATTTCTGCAAAGTCTTGTTCACTGTCATGCGAGACGTATCAATATAGCGTGCAAAAGACATCTGATCAATAGGGATATGATTACTTCCGTGCACAGCTACCAGCTTGAGCAGATAATTCGCCATCGCAAGCTCTATTGGACTGTCAGTGAACGCGATGATTTCAGCCAGGAGACGGAGCTTATCGATTTGTGAATGGGTGAAGATCACGGCCGACTGTGGGTGGTCTTGACATATGCGTGATAAGTCCTCGTCGGAGAAAAAGTGAATGACGGAAGGAGAGGTCGTTATGGCTGATGTTAGGTATGAGCCGTTGTAAGCGCCGTGCTCCCCAAACAACCCACCTGTGGGAATGTAATCGATAGACCGCTCATGCCCGTTCTCAGATAAAAGAGTGATCTTTACGCTCCCTTTGTCTAGATAATAAAATCCAGTCCCCACATCGCCTTGATGGTAGATCGTTGTGTGTTTTCCCATTTCGATCTTCTTGCCATACATAAGGTACGGAGTCCACTGATAGCGAAGACAGGCCATTGTGACCACCTTTCACACTGATTTGCTTTTGCTTACACTGTGCGAGCAGTGTGTGCCTTGAATGGTGGAGGCTTTAGCATATCTGGGCGTTTGACGACAAAGGATCGGTTTTTGATTTCAATGATGCCCTGTTCCTTCCATGCCTTCAGGATTTTGTAGACAGTGATACGGGTGAGGCCAGCACATTCAGCCAGCTCTTGTTGAGTGAGGGGAACCTCGTGGTTTTTAAAGTCTTCGCAAATGTTGAGGAGGAGACGAGCGATTTGCTCTTCTGAAGTCAGCGCTTTCATGTTGATGGCGGTAAGAAGAATCCGCATTTTTTGATTGATTGTTTGCGTGAAAAGAGACAAAAGTTCGGGGCGTGCCTTCAGCATTTCGAGGAATTGCAAACAGGAGAAATGGTAGACGACTGCATTCTTGACAGCGATAGCCGTGGTGAAATGAGGTTGTTGATCCAGCGTTTGGAGTCCCATGATTTGACCAGGGACGACGATGTTCACCAGACGATCTTTCCCCTTGTAGGTAGAGGTCACAATCTTCACTAGTCCCTTATGAAGATAATAAAAGCCTTCTCCGATCGTCTCTTGCTTATAGATCGCTGTTTTTCCTTTCACAAATTGGCGCGTGCCGTATTCTAAAAGGGTTTCCCATTTTAAATCCGTTTCAAAAGAGGATACCATTATCACCGCTCCTTTCCTCATCAATGATCAGGCTCTTCCCATCAACTAATATTAAGTCTCAATTTTCTGAACTTACCCCTCTTGATTATATGAAAATAAAAAGCTCCTTACCAATCTTTCAACGTGAAAATGACGTGCATTCGAAAGAAAAACAGAAATGATGTTAATTCGTTTACACATCCTCAGTTACCCATGAATCAGGTGAGCAGTGTTTTACATTTTTCTGTCGTGATGTTAAGTGGGTTACATTTTTCAGAAAAGGCAGACATTATAATGCGGTTTAAGAACAAAAACGGCTCTACCAACAAAAATCTACAGGGAGGAATTTGGGTGGGAATCCGTACAGGTGACCAATACATCCGGGGCTTGG
This sequence comes from Brevibacillus schisleri, assembly GCF_055685845.1. Lineage (NCBI taxonomy): Bacteria > Bacillati > Bacillota > Bacilli > Caryophanales > Paenibacillaceae > Brevibacillus > Brevibacillus schisleri. The sequence goes on along the minus strand of NZ_JBVNDM010000001.1, from coordinate 3,418,053 downwards.
GATCACGGCAACCGGAGATTTGGCTGCAAGGCAGATTGGTGACAAACGTATGTGAGGAAGCTGTTTTTCGACAGCCGATTCAGGAAATAGCCAAATTGTATGACATGCAGCATGACGAGAGGTACCAGGACAAGATTACGCATATTTGTCAGGAGACCGGTGAGCGAGTGAACAACGCCTTTCTCGTTGCAAAGACCCCTGAGGAATTGCAGGCGAAACGAGTCTTGTACGAAACCTATGCGGAAGCCACTTTTGGCTTGATGGGAAGAACGCCCGATTTTCTCAATGTCGTCTTGACGTCGCTTTACAGCAATGCGTCTTTCTTGGAAAGGTACAACCCGCAATGGGCGGAAAATGTGAAAAATTATTACAAGTATGTGCGCGACCAAGACCTTTTTTTAACGCATGCCATTATCAATCCGCAAAATGACCGCAGCAAGTCCTCGCACGAACAAAACGATGCCTACACCCATTTGGGGGCAGTAGAGGAGACGCCGGAAGGGCTGATTGTCAAAGGAGCGAAAATGCTCGCGACACTGGCGCCGATCACGGATGAAGTCATCATTTACTCGTTCCCTGGGTTCCAGCCAGGAGATGAGCGTTACGCCTTGGCATTTGCCATTCCGATTGACACGCCTGGCTTGCGCATCATTTGTAGAGAGCCCATGCAGGATGGAATTCGTTCCATTTATGACCATCCTTTGGCATCACGCTTCGAAGAAATGGATGCTCTTCTTGTCTTTCATGACGTACTCGTACCTTGGGATCGCTTATTCCTTTACAACAATGTAGAAGCGGCCAACCTGCTTTATCCAAAGACAGGGATTGGTCAGCAGCCGGCGCACCAAACAGGGGTGAGAGGACTGTTGAAACTCCAATTTGCCACAGAAGTTGCCATGCGGTTGGCAGACTCCATCGGGGTAGACGTCTATCCGAATGTCCAAAACCATCTCGGGGAGCTAGCGCAATCGCTGGAATCGGTCAGAGCGCTCCTAAGGACAGCTGAGCTGGACTACGAGACCTTGCCGTCTGGTGAGCTCATGCCGGGTTACGTACAGCTCGAAACCATTCGCGGACTGCTTCCGAAGCTGTACCCGCGAGCGATCGAAGTCATCCAGATTATTGGAGCAGGCGGATTTCTCATGTCCCCGACTGACTCTGATATGGAGCATCCCGATTTAACGGAGGATATGGAAAAGTTTTATGCGGGACGAAAGGGTATCTCTGGTACAGATCGGGTTCGCCTGTTTAAGCTCGCTTGGGACCTGTGCGGGGAAGCCTTCGGACAGCGTTTGTTGCAATATGAACGGTACTATACGGGTGATCCGGTGCGGAAATTGATGATTTTTTACAACAACTATAAGAAGTCTCATGCCTGTACGATGGTGGATGGTGCGCTCAGCGTTTTTGCTACCAAAACGGCATCGCAGACGAAGCAGGTTCTTTAAACAAATAAAAACAGGGAGGGTATAGAGCATGCTTACATTGGCACCGATCCATTTGTGGAAGTTTATCGAGGATCACAACGATCAGCTCAAGCCACCAGTGAATAACAAAGTGATTTGGAAAGATGCAGAACTAATGGTCATGGTAGTGGGAGGACCGAATAAACGGCGGGATTTTCACATTGATCCATCCGAAGAAGTCTTTTACCAGCTCAAGGGCGATTGCTTTGTCGAGATCATCAATCAGGATGGAAAGCGTGAGATCATCACAGTAAAAGAAGGCGAAATGTTCCTTCTTCCTGCGAATGTCCCGCATTCCCCACACAGAATTGCGGATACGATCGGACTCGTGATTGAGCGCAACAGAAATGAGGGAGAACTGGAGGACTTTGCTTGGTTCTGTGAAAACTGCGACCACGAAATGCATCGCGTACGGATTCAACTGACCAACATAGAGGTGCAGGTAAAAGAAGCGATTGAAGGCTTCAACAGCAATCTGGAGCTGCGGACATGCCAAAAATGTGGGCACATCATGTCTCCGGAAGCGAGTGAGTGGAAATGCGAGTAGACTTCCATACCCACATTATTCCAGAGGATCTTCCCAACCTGGCTGAACGCTTTCATGGAGAGCGCTGGCCAGTTCTGCACCGCACTTGCACATGCGGGGCAACTATCATGGTCGGAGGAAAAGTCTTTCGCGAAGTGACAGATCAAGTGTGGGATCCCCAAAAACGGATTCATGACATGCAGCAGGAAGGCGTGGATAGGCAGGTGTTGTCACCCATTCCCGTCACGTTTTCCTACTGGGCCAAGGCAGCCGAAGCGGAAGTGATGGCGCGGATTCAAAACGATTTTATCGCAGAGACGGTCAACCAGCATCCGAAGTATTTCATCGGATTGGGTACTGTTCCCTTGCAAGATACCGAGGCAGCCATTCGGGAAATGGATCGCTGCATGCACGAGCTCGGCCTGAGAGGGATTGAAATCGGTACCAACATAAATGGCAACAATCTGGACGACCCGGGACTGATTCCTTTTTTTGAAAGGTGTCAGACATGGGATGTGCCGCTCTTCGTACATCCATGGGAGACACTGGGGAGAGAACGGATGCCGCGGCACAACCTGATGTACACCGTCGGGATGCCAAGCGAGACAGCGCTTGCCGCAGCAAGTCTTATCCTGGGAGGCGTGATCGAGAGGTTTCCGCGCCTGAAAATCTGCTTTGCCCATGGCGGCGGCTCTTTTCCTTATATTCTACCCCGGCTGGACCAAGGCTGGAAGGTATGGCCGCATCTGCGTCTGACCGAACAACCGCCTAGTGTGTACGCAAAACAATTCTACTTTGATTCCTTGACGTACGACCCACTGAACATCCATTACATGATAAAGCGCTTTGGCGAAGATAAAATCATGATGGGATCGGATTATCCCTTCCTGCTTCGTGAAACACCTCCCGGGGAAGTCATCGATCATACATGGGAGCTGACGGATGGACAGAAACGGGCGTTGCTGGGTGAAAACGCGCTACGCTTCCTGAACATAAAGGAGATGAACGGACTGTGAAGCATCAGACGGAAACGCCTGAGCAACGTCTACAGGCTATGGGTCTAGCCCTGCCCGAACCGAGACAGCCGGCCGGTAATTATGTCAGTTGTGTCCTAGCGGGCAATCTCCTCTTTCTGGCAGGCCAAGGGACAAACGAATATCGAGGGAAGCTGGGACAGGATGTCACGATAGAGGAGGGCTACCTAGCTGCCAGACAGTGCATGCTCAATCTGCTGGCTGTTGCCAAGCATGAGCTAGGGGAGCTGGGGAGAGTCAAACGAGTGGTCAAAATTCTCGGATTCGTTAACAGCGATCCAGCTTTCATAGATCAGCCTACAGTCATGAATGGGGCATCCGATTTGTTGGTGGAGCTATTCGGCGACAAAGGCAGGCATGGGCGGTCCGCTGTAGGAATGGCCCAGCTCCCGCTAAATAACGCCGTAGAAGTAGAGATGATCTTGGAAATCGAGAATTAGGAGGATTCCCATGAGTCAGACCGTCAAGGAAAACTATATACGAAAAGACGCCAAGCTATTCATAGACGGCGATTACGTGGACGCTGTTTCCGGTGAAACCTTCGATACAATCAACCCAGCGACAAATCTCAAGCTGGCTTCTGTGGCTAATGCAAGTGAGACGGATGTAAAAAGAGCGATCGACGTGGCGCAGCGTACGTTTGAGTCAGGCGTTTGGAGTGAGATGCCTGTAGATGAGCGCGCCAAGATTCTCTGCAAAATGGCTGACCTGGTGATGGAGCGTGTGGACGAACTCGCTTTGGTGGAGACGCTCGATGTCGGCAAACCAATCAAAGAAAGTCGGGGCTTCGATATTCCGAGGGCGGCGGCAAATTTGCGATTTTTTGCCGAAATGGCCAAATACATGGTCCATGAGCATTATGAAATGCGCCATTTTATGTCCTACGCCAAATATGCTCCGGCAGGTGTGACAAGTCTGATCATTCCATGGAATTTGCCCTTCATGCAGATGACCTGGAAAGCATCGGCGGCTTTAGCGGCAGGAAATACCGTCGTTGTAAAGCCAGCCTCGTACACGCCTCTCTCGGCGGTGATGCTCGGAGAAATTGCCAATGAAGCAGGTCTGCCACCTGGTGTGCTCAACATCCTCACTGGTCCGGGCGGGACTGTCGGGACGGCGATGACGACGCATCCCCATGTGCGCCGGATCTCTTTTGTAGGAGAATCTAGCACCGGCAAGACCGTCATGCAGAATGCCGCTTCGAACCTGATTCCAGTATCGCTCGAATTGGGAGGTAAATCAGCCAATATCGTGTTTGAGGATGCCGATCTTGATGAAGCGGTAAAAGGGTCGGTCGAGGCGATATTCCGCAACCAGGGCGAGATTTGTCTGGCAGGATCGCGATTGTTGGTGCAACAGAGCATATATGAAGAGTTTCTGGACAGATTTGTGGCGGCTGTTCAAAGGATCAAGGTGGGAAACCCGCTGGAACCAGACACAGATATGGGTGCGTTGGTTTCCCGCAGTCACTTGGAGACGGTGGAGCACTACATCCAGATCGGACTGGAAGAAGGAGCAAAGCTTGGTCACGGCGGAAAACGGCTCAGCGCGCTGGGTGACGGCAATTTCCTAGAGCCAACCGTTCTTTATGATGTAGACAACAAAATGAGGGTAGCGCAGGAAGAGATTTTTGGTCCGGTCATCGTAATCATTCCATTTCGTACAGAAGAAGACGCTATTCGAATCGCCAATGATTCGGCTTACGGCCTGGCAGGTGTGGTTTGGACCAACGACCTGCGGCGCGCACATCGCGTAGCTGATCGAGTACAGTCAGGTCTTTTATGGATCAATTGCTGGTATGTGCGGGATTTGCGTACTCCGTTTGGCGGTGCCAAGGACAGCGGGATTGGCCGTGAAGGTGGGCATCACAGCTTCGAATTCTACTCCGAGGTAAAAACTGTCACCATGAAATTATAGCGAGAAGAACAAATCAGGGAGGGAGCCGTGTGGACATAGAAAAAATCACGCGATTCGCCGATCATTTAGCGTCGGCGAGTCGTGAAGGCGTAGGAGTCGCGCCACTCACTTTACTGGATCCGAAAATCACCGAAATAGAGGCATATCACATTCAATTGAAGACGATTGAGCGAAAAGTGAAAGAAGGCGCGAGGATTACAGGGAAGAAAGTCGGTCTGACCTCTCGTGCCATGCAGATATTGCTTGGCGTGGAACAGCCAGACTATGGACATCTATTGGACGACATGGTCGTGGAAAACAACGGTGAACTGCCTTTCGAGCATGTCCTTTCGCCAAAGGTAGAAGCAGAAATCGCCTTCCTGCTGAAGCGCGATCTGGAAGGACCACATGTAACCATCTATGACGTCTTGATGGCAACAGAATATGTAATCCCCGCCTTGGAAATCGTGGACAGCCGTATAGCCAACTGGCAAATCAAACTCGAAGACACCATTGCGGACAATGCATCGTCGGGCTTCTACGTGCTAGGTGGACATCCCGTGAAACCGCAAGATCTGGATCTTCCTCTGGTGGGGATGGCGTTTTATAAAAATCAGGAGCTGGTCAATACCGGTGTGGGTGCCGCCGCATTGGGCAATCCCGCATCCTGTGTGGCGTGGTTAGCGAACAAGCTGCACGAATTAGGAATTACACTTAAAGCGGGAGAAATCATTTTGTCCGGTGCATTATCGGCTGCGGTTGAAGCTAAGCCTGGCGATGTATTTCATGCACGGATTGCTGGACTTGGTTCCGTAGGAGTCAGGTTTGGTAAGTAAAAAATAGGAAAGGAGTGCCTGTATGAAGAAAGTAAAAGTAGCCATTCTGGGGTCGGGTAACATCGGGACAGACCTGATGACCAAGCTGGGAAAGTCGCCCGTGCTTGAACTGACGTCCATGATTGGAATCGATCACGATTCGGATGGTCTGCGTAGAGCAAAGGCTGCTGGATACTACGTATTTGACGGCGGATTACAACCGTTTTTGGAAAGCGGTGCGGAACTTGCGGATATCGTCTTTGACGCTACGTCAGCCAAAGCTCATATTCTGCATGCCAAGGCGCTCCGGGAGGCAGGAAAGTTCGCCATCGATCTGACGCCTGCTGCTGTGGGGCCCTACGTAGTACCATCTGTGAATCTCGATGCGCATTTGAATGAAACGAACATCAATCTGATCACATGCGGCGGCCAAGCTACGATTCCGATCATTCATGCGATAGGGAGTGTGAGTCCAGTCAGTTACGCAGAGATCGTGGCCACTATTTCCAGTAAAAGCGCGGGTCCTGGCACACGTTCCAACATCGATGAATTTACGGAGACGACCGCACAAGGTATCGAAGCGATCGGTGGAGCGAAGAAAGGCAAGGCGATCATCATCCTGAATCCGGCGGAACCGCCAATCCTGATGAGGGATACGGTCTATGCCGTAGTGGACGAAGGTGCGGACCGACAGGCGGTCGTGAAGGCTATTCACCAGACCGTTGCATATATTCAATCATACGTTCCTGGTTACCGCCTGCGCTCAGAACCGATCTTTGATGAAAACAAGATCACCGTTTTTTTGGAAGTGGAAGGCGCGGGTGACTACCTCCCTACTTATTCAGGCAATCTGGATATCATGACGGCGACAGCGGTAAAGGTAGCAGAGGAATATGCCAAGCATGTTGTCGGCATCGGCACGAGTATGTAGCTATAGCCATGAATGAAAGGAGGGACCGCAAATGACTCGTGATATTGTGATCACTGAGGTAGCGCTTCGAGATGGAAGCCATGCGATCAATCACCAGTTTACCGTGGAGCAAGTAGTCGAGGTGGCCCGTGCATTAGATGAAGCGAACGTACCGTACATTGAAGTCTCCCATGGAGACGGATTGGCGGGATCGTCCATGCAGTATGGGCTATCCAGGACCCCTGAACTGGAGCTGATCGAAGCTGCCGTTTCCGTTTGTAAACAAGCGAAAGTGGGCGTGCTCCTGCTGCCGGGAATCGGCACGATCAAAGATTTGAAGACGGCTGCAGCGCTGGGGGTAGGCATGGCAAGAATCGCCACACATGCGACCGAAGCGGACGTCTCGGCTCAGCATATTTATCAGGCGAAAGAGCTTGGCTTGACGACAGCTGGCTTTTTGATGATGGCGCATACGGCTGCTCCGGAAAAACTGGCGGAGCAAGCTGGACTCATGCAAAGCTATGGAACCGATGTCGTGTACATCGTCGATTCAGCTGGCGCTCTGCTACCTGATCAAGCAGGGGAACGAGTCCGAGCATTGAAGCAATGTCTGCATGTTCCCGTTGGCTTCCACGCACACAACAATTTGTCTTTAGCCATGGCCAATACGCTCGTTGCCATTCAAGAGGGTGCCACCTGGATTGACGGCAGTGTTCGATGCCTGGGTGCAGGTGCGGGCAATACACAAACCGAGGTTCTTCTTGCTGTATTGGATCGTATGGGCATTCAGACAGGCGTCGATCTGTACAAAATGATGGACCTGGCAGAGGATATCGTTTCGCCGATTCTTCAAGTATCACAGGAGATTACCAGAGACGCCCTGGTTCTCGGATACGCGGGTGTCTATTCCAGCTTCCGGCTTCATGCTGAGCGTGCAGCCAGGAAATTCGGCATCGACTCCCGAGATATTTTGATCGAGCTGGGACGACGAAAGGTCGTGGGCGGACAAGAAGACATGATCGTCGATGTCGCAGCGGAAGTCGCCCAAGGGTACAGCTCTACCAAAATCAAATAGGGGGTGATCAGCGTGCAATCGGAACTACTGTACAAAAGGTTGGCTCAGAAGCTGGTGAATGCGGAGTTGAATAGAGAGGTGGTCGTGAAACTGACGGCTGAATACCCTGAGCTGACCGTGGAAGATGGATATCGTATTCAAGATGAGTTGGTCTCCCTCAAGCTTGAGCAGGGACATCGAATCTTTGCCTCTAAAATGGGTTTGACCAGTCAGGCAAAAATGAAGCAAATGAATGTGCACGAACCGATTCGTGGCTACATTTTTGACTATATGAATATCGAGGACGGCATTCTGCCGATCAATGAATTGATTCATCCCAAAGTGGAAGCGGAAATCGCCTTTGTTTTGCTTGAGGATTTGGAAGGACCAGGCATCACGGAGGCTGATGTCCTGGCAGTCACTGATTATGTAGTTCCCGCACTAGAGATTATCGATAGCAGGTATGCGCAGTTCCAGTTTTCCTTGCCGGATGTGATTGCCGACAATACTTCATCTTCACGTGTGTTTATCGGATCGACCTGGAGAAAGCCTGATGAACTTGAACTCGATTTGGTTGGCGTTACTCTTTCGATCAATGGCGAGCTCAAAGACTTGGGCGCTGGTGCGGCGGTTCTCGGTCATCCAGCCCACGCGGTCGCGATGCTTGCGAACATGCTTGCTCGCGAAGGACGTAAGCTGCACAAGGGAGATTTGATATTGTCCGGGGGCATTACCGGTTCCCACCAGCTACGGGAAGGGGATGTGGTAGTCGCCAAATGGGGTGGCCTCGGAAGCATTGAGTTTGTGGTGAAAACGAGATAAGCAGTAAGGCAAAGAGCCGAGAAGAATGCACGGAGTCATCTCATCCCGTATTCTTTCGGCTCCTTTTTGTGTTGGGAAGCGAATCCCCTTATGAATCATCTTGACAGTCAGCAAAAGTAGGCGTTATTATCTAACTAACGATAGGTAGAAAATGGTGAAAAAATGAATAAAAGCGAAGCAACACGACAAAAAATTCTTGAAACGACTACATGGTTGATCGGGCAGTATGGAATTGAAAAAGCTTCCCTTTCCATGATTGCTCAGTCTGTAGGCATACAGAAGCCATCCATCTATTATTATTACGCTTCGAAAGAGGAACTAATAGACGCTGTATTCGCATGGATTTTAGATGGATATAGTTTTGAACAATACTTTCACATTCATGAGTATACCAAAAAGAATTTTGTAGAGAAGATGGTTCGTGATGGCTTGCAATTGCTAGGTGAAGAGCCTACAGATGCACAAATGCTTGTTGTACAGGTATTAAATGAGTTTCTTTTATATGGAAACCGAGAATCTTCCCATAGTAAAGAGTACCGATTAAAAATTAAGGCCATTCAGGAAGGCTTTATTGACGGTTTTTTTCGATTACTACAAAAAGGTGAAGAATTTGGTCACACTGATTCAAAAGGATTACGTGAAAAAGCATGTGTATTGGCGTTAACACTCGATAACTTATCAAACTATCCGCTGATCGGCATTCAACTAGATGTATCAGCTGTATGGAGAGAAACCGTTACAAGTGTATTATCTAAAAAAGGAGACTGTAAATGAGCAAGAATCATACAATATTACATTTTTCAAAAACGGATAAGGTTATCTTGTGGCTTGGTTTCCCGCTTATCGGTTTAGTGTTCGGCTGGTTTCTTCCGAGTATTGCTAAATGGGGCAGCTCTTTGCCATGGGTACCCTTCCAGGGACCCTTACAACTAATTGCAGCCTATAATGGAGCATGGGTAGGCATTGTTACGATGATCCTTGGTCTGATTGCGGGTATTGCCTTGACTCTACTCTCTTTCCATGAAAGCTTAGAAACGTCTGTATATGATGATAAGGTTACATGTAAACTTCGAGATGATGAAATTCTTTTTAAAAAGAAGGATATTTCCCTTGTATTTATGGATAAAAAGCAATTGGTGTTTTTAGGTCATGATGAGAAGGAACTATTTCGTTCTAAGCAAGAGCTTACGAAAAACACAGTAGGTGCTGCATTTAGAAAGCATGATTATGCTTGGAGCGATACGGACCCATTTCAACATGATTTTAAAATATGGGTTGTGGATTCTCCTGACCTATCTCCTGCTGCGAATGCTCTATTAAAAGCAAGGGAAATAGCCATTGAAAAAGGAAATGATAAAGAAGCTTTCCAATTGGCTCAAGAACTTTGGAAACTAAAAGTATCCGTAAAAGAAAAGGACAAAAGGCAATATTACCGATAAAAACTAGCAGGTATTTCAATATTCTCGATTTATGAGGCTGAGCAGGTTAAACTGCTTGGCCTCAATTTCATTTTCGAATATCTACAAAAACGCCTGGTAACACGGGCGTTTTTTGTTTGTGCGAGGGGGAAGTGTTGTGTGATAACATGGAAAATATTGCGGTACTATTCTTGTAGAGAGAAAATTACATCGGCGTATATGGAAAGGGGAGAAGGAAATGTCCACGATTGAACAGATTACCGAGCATATCTTGATTATGCATGCAAGTCATGACACGGATCGCCCCATCCTAGCAGCCATTACAGGGGAAAGAAAAACTCTCTTGATTGATGCTGGAAATTCACCGGCGCATGCCGCGTTATTTCGTCAGGAGTTGCAAAGGCTTGGCGTTCGTCTTCCAGATCTGCTCATACTGACTCATTGGCACTGGGATCATACATTCGGAATGTCAGAATGGGATCTACCTACCATCGCGCAGGCAAAAACGGCACATTCATTGAGCAAGCTGATGGGGCTGAATTGGTCGGATGAAGTCATGGAACAGCTCTGTACGGAGAAGATCATCAATGCCAGCACGATGGCGAACATCAAAAAAGAGTACGGTATGAACCGGGACTTGATCCGAATCGTCGAGCCGGATATCCTATTCGATGAATCGATCACGATCGACATTGGTGGCGTGACATGTCAGGTGAACCGTGTCGGAGGAGATCATTCGGAAGATTCGTGCTATTTGTACGTAAAAGAGGATCAAACTCTGTTCTTGGGAGATGCCTTGGGTCCCTCTGTTTATGGCGGACCGCGCAGTTATACAGCCTCCCGTTTTCTGCGCGTGTTGAAGCAAGCGTACCAGTCTGAAGCAATCCTTTTCGTGGAATCGCACGGCCGGCCATTGGATCGAGCTGCCTTTCAAAAGGAGCTCAGTGATTGGGAGCAGCTAGCTCTGCTCACAGAGCAATACGGTCAAAACAGAGAACAGATCGTAAGCGAGATGTGTACCTTCCTTCAGGTGTCAGAGCTTCCTCATGAATTTTCAGAAGCTCTCGAATGGTTCATGGTAGGAGCTGCCTACCAATGATTCGATTCATCGAGCTTACCGCGGCAACCATTCGGTGATTTTTGCCATTCAGAACGGTCTAGTCAACTACAACTTTTTATCAGACCGGCTCGTATCCACTTTGAAGTGCACCCCTTAAAGTAGGTATTGGAAAAACCTCCTTGGTTTTACCGATGAACTTTAGGGGGTGCATTTTTATGGAAGATAATAGGGAAAAGGGTAGTTTAAATCCCGTTGAATGACTAATAAACAAGTGACCCAGTATTTATACCTTTTGGTCTAATTAAAGGTGGAGCGGAAGATATCGATTCTTACAATCCGTTTTCTTGGTATGAACAAATGAGAAAGGAATCACCTGTTTACTATGATGAAAGAGCTAAAGTATGGAATGTGTTTCTTTATGATGATGTCAAAAAGAGTCTTAGACGATAAGGAATATTTCTCAAGTAAATCTCCTCGTTTACCTGGAAGTTCCATCAGTTAAACATTGATTAATACTGACCCTCCTCAACATACTGATCTTCGTTCTATCGTTAATCGAGCATTCACCCCGAGAGTGATGAAGGAATGGGAACTCCAAAACATATTGATAGGTTTAAAGAATGGTCAGACATTCTTGTCATGTCACCGAAGAGCATCAGCAAAGAAGATGTAGAAGAATTAATGAAGATAAAACGAAAGGCCGAGAAAGAATTAGAGGAATTTTTTGAAAGCATGATCGATGAAAAGAGAACTAATCTGGGTAATGATTTGATCTCAATCCTCATACGTGCAGAAGATGAAGGAGTTAAAATTTCTGAGGACGAATTGGTTCCTTTCTGCAATCTTTTGTTGGTCGCAGGAAATGAAACAACAACCAACCTAATCTCGAATGCCGTATTTAGCATCATAGAAAATCACGGGTTTTATGAGGAAGTAAGAAAGAATCCTTCGCTGGTACCGCAAATGGTCGAAGAAGTGCTGCGGTATCGTTCACCTGCTCAAGTATTAAGACGTATCGTTACCAAAGAAACAGAAATCGGTGGTCAAAGGTTACAAAAAGGTGAGGTTGTAGTACCTTGGCTCGGATCAGCCAATCGAGATGAGAAGAAGTCCACAAGGTTTTACGGTTGATCCAATTGACAATAGTGCCGTATATGGTTTGAAAAGTTTCCCCGTAATCGTACGTGGATAAAGAATTAGGTTCGTTCACTTAATGGAAGGGGGCCAGATGGTCCCTTTTATTATTCAATGACCAAATCCCACATCAGATTCATCTATTGTATCGATCCTACTAATGGAATTTGGTATATCAGGAACAGTCAGATCTTGTTATAATGGATGTTCAAATTTTAATTGGATGATAAAAAGGATCAGCGACATGAGGTGGTATCATGTTAAAACGGTTATTTGTTTCAGGATACAAGGCTCACGAGCTTGGAATATTTAATGAAAAAAATCCGGGATTAGCAATTATAAAGAAAGCACTGAAGCGGGAGCTCGTAAGATTCCTTGAGGAAGAGTTGGAATGGGTCATCATATCAGGTCAACTCGGGGTAGAAATGTGGGCAGCCGAAACTGTTCTGGAATTAAAGAGGGAGTATCCACATCTAAAACTGGCTGTAATTACTCCATTTTTGAATCAAGAGGAAAAGTGGAAAGAAGAAACCCAGGATTACTACCGAAATATTGTGACGCAAGCCGATTATATCAATAGTGTCTATCAAACAACTTACCAAGGAGTTTGGCAGCTTGGAGAGAAAGACAAATTTTTGCTATCGAATTCAGATGGGATCTTGTTAGTTTACGATGAAGAAAACGAAGGCTCCCCGAAGTTTTTAAGTAAGCTTGCCGCAAATAAAGCGGATAGTAGCGATTATCAGTTGTTTCGAATTAACGCATATGACTTACAGGCCATTGCAGAGGAACAGCAGCAAGAATTATACAATGACTACTTCTAATCAAACAGCGACAAACCTATGTTATTTAGTCCCAAATTTCCTCTCCCAATGTAGAAAATTTATTGGCATTCATGGGGCATAGCTTCTTCAAAATAGGAAACTTAGAACGAATTTATATAACTCTTGATTAAGTTTTTACTTTTATCTGAGGCAACCTATAACGGCAGATTCCGAATTTCGAAAGCGAAAAATACAGAGAAGAGCTATAGCATTCATCTGAATATGAACGGCAGGGTTAATTTGAGGTGACACAGCACCGGTTTTACTTGCTGGCCAAAACGTTGTCTTTGATTATTCAAATTTTAATCAAATGGATTTCTAGGAGCTTGTCGCACCGCGACAGCTCCTTTTGCATTTTTCGCTGATAGCCTCGCACCGGAGCATCTGTTTGTCTCAGGATGTACTCTGCCTCATCTGGGGAGATCAGTAAATCTGCCTGCAATTATGGATCAAAACCATTGCTCAACGACGTTTTTGTGAGAATAAACTTGTCTACCTGGCTTATACTACAAGCAGGAAAAAAAGAATACGATAATGCGGTATTCCAAACGATGGTAAAACACAAAATTCTTGAAAATGCGGCTACTATCGCTAACCTGCGCATGAATCATTCTTATCTGCATGTACGCTATTGCCAACGGTATCGAAGGGGAGAAGTATAATGGGAAGTAAATGGATGTCTTTTGACATCGGATCATTTACGGGTACAATGACAGCCATTCTATTTTCAGGAATTCTAGCGCTTATGTTTTCCAGGTCGTTGCTGCAATGGATCATTGGCCGGTTCACGAAGCGGCTCATGAATGAACGGTATCCCGAAAACATTTGGGAAATGGTAACGGCTTTGACTCGCCTGCCACCAAGAATTTTGATTGAAAATAGCTTGCGAGCTTCAGAAGGGGCCGTCATTGAAAGACCGTTTGGGAGTCCGCGTAAATTTCTTACTTACGACGGACTTATCTTTTCACCGGCACAACTGGCTACGTTAGTCACCCCTGAAGATGTAGATATAGATATGCGGATTACCATCGGACCTCAGGCAAAAAAACCTTTGTCGCTGGAAATACCCATTATGGCAGGGGGAATGGGGTATGGAATTGGTGTGTCAGAGAAAACAAAGATAGCGATTGCAAAAGGAACTGCTGCAGTCGGCACATTAACAAATACGGGTGAAGGGGGGTTTTTACCCGAAGAGAGACAAAACGCCAAACATCTAATTATTCAATACCACAGCGGTAAGTGGTCAAAAGAGCCAGAAATTCTCAAACAGGCCGATGCAATCGAAATCCATATCGGGCAAGGAGCTATTGCTGGTGCGGGGAGTTTTATCCCTTCGGAGTACGTTCAGGGAAGAGCCAGAAAAATCTTGAAAGTGGAGAATGATGATTATGTCGTGATTCCTTCCAGGCATAAGGATATCAATAAACCGCAAGATCTTCGCAAAGTAGTTGATCATCTGCGCGCCCTTACTGGTGGAATCCCCATTGGAGTTAAAATATGTGCAAGCGCAAAGATTGAAGCCGATTTAGAAGTCGCCATTTTTGCAGGGGTTGATTTTGTGAGCATCGATGGCGGACAGGCAGGATCTAAGGGTGGACCTCCCATCCTGGAGGACGATTTTGGAATTCCCACCATTTATGCCGTTTCACGTGCCGTACATTACTTACAAAAACGCGGGGTGAAGGAAAAAATCACCTTGTTAAGCGGAGGAGGATACTTCACGCCATCTGATTGCTTGAAAGCATTTGCGTTGGGTGTTGATGGTGTCTATATGGGGACGGCACTCCTTTGGGCGATGACGCATGATCAGGTAACAAAAGCAATTCCTTGGGAACCTCCTACTCAACTTGTTTTTTACCCAGGAAGTTTAACTGCTCAATTTGATGAGCAAGAAGCAGCAAAGTATTTAGAGAACTTTCTTACGTCTTTTGTGGAGGAAATGAAAGTCGCGATTCTTGCATTGGGAAAAACATCTGTTCATCAAGTTGGCGTAGATGATCTTGCAGCCCTCGATGAATTGACGAGCAAGGTAACAAAAGTTCCTCTTGCCTATGAACCGTATATCCTGTCCAAAGAGTTTATGGACTCGCTTTTGGTTCCGAGCGAGGATGACACTGGTCAATTGAGGCCTGATCCCTCCGAACAGAGTAATGAAAGCAAGAAGAAGCAGTTTTTCTTAAAACATAGAAACCGCTTGAAAGCAACGCAGACCAGATTGGATTAACGTAGTTGGGAGGATTCATTCTATGCTGTGAGTGCGAATGCATTCACAGCTTTTTAAGTGTAGAAGTTCCTGTATCCCATTAATTAACTGACCTATTCATATATTCGCAACATCAGTCGGTCCTCCACGTTGTATGCGAGCAGGTCGCATAAATTGCCTTGCCCGTCACCTTTCTAAAAGATAGATCTATTAAAACCAAATTGAGGAGACGAGCGCAAAAATCACCCTTTTGGGTAATAGGCAGCATTTTCAGCTTTTGTCATAATAAAGCTCAAGCAAGCACCCGTATGGATGGGGGAGGGGGGCGGCTAGCTATCTGATTGTCTGCGATTCTACTTTCTTTCGAAGGGGTTGTTCATTTGGTGGCTCCGGATACGGTTTATTTGAATGGACAGATTTATTGTGTAGTTCCGCGCTATCGCTACGTTAAGGCAGTAGCGGTGAAAGAGGGAAGTTCGTTGGAGTGGGGAGTAACGCCGAAATCAAGTCGCTGATCTCTCTAACAACCGAAGTAGTTGATTTAAAAGGAAAGACGGTCTTACCTGGCTTGCATGATATGCACATACATGCGTTTCCACGTTAAATGAATGCCACCTTCCACGCGAATCTCATAAGTCAGTAACAGACATCTTGGAGTGCGGTCACATCCATCGCGATGAAAGTGGAGAGCCAACAGGAGTCTGGATCGAGCTGCCTGCGATACAGCTTGTCGCCAAACATATTCCCAAAGGCGATGAGCAAGATCCTTTTGAAGCAATGAAGTGGATCGTGAACCAGCCAAGGAAAGAAAAGAGGAAACCAAGTAAAGATCGCTTGGTTTCCTCTTTTTTTATTTACTGTAGAAGTGAGGTTTGCTGATTGGCTGGTGCAGAAAGTTGATTTGGATCTGCCATACCGAGTTTTACTCTCATGTCAGCATTGAGCTTATCCATCTCTTGGATGAAGTTTTTGCTAGAATCGATAATTCTCCGATTTGAATCTTCGGTAATTTGGATTGCGCTATACACATCATTAAATGCCTGCTGCAGCTTATTGATTGCGATACTTGGCTGTTCCAGCATCGAGGTGATTTCTTGTGTATTCTGTTTTAAGCTTTGAGCATTGGCTACCAGCATATCCTCAATGGCCTGATTGGTATTTTGTACAGCTTCGATTACCTTCTTCTGATTATTCAAGGCCAAGTGAATGGCAGCGGACACTGTGACCACGTTTTGCGTCATCGTAATCGCGTTAAAGACAGCTTCATCCAACTTTTCGTTATTGTCCGCAATAACATCAACAGAAGCGATGGATTGTTGTAAAATGTTGATCATTTGACTCATATTTTTTACTCTTGTTACGACTTTGACCATTGCTTTTTCAAATTCGGGTTTGCGATGTTGATTTTCAGGCTTATTGCTTTCCACTTCAAGCATCTCAAGCAACTTGTTACCGAAGTAAATCCGTTTCTCTAATTCATAAATATTTTCACCGGATTTTTTCTTAATGTATTTCAAGTTAATGACATCTTCTTTTAACTTGTCACTGCCATTAAGCAAGGAGGCAATGATGTTATCAATTTGCGTACGAACGGATTCATATTTTCGAATGTATTGGGAAATCGGGTTTTTCCCTAAGATTCTGTTGAAGAGATTGCTGATCCCACCGCTTTGAAAGATTTTATTCGGATTCAATTCTTCTGTGCAGGAACGAAGTTTTAAGAGTGTATTCGGAATCTCATTGTTTTTCCCTTCCATTAGATCTTTCACAGGTCTTTTTAGAATTTCGAGAGATTCAGCGGCATTTCGTTGGGTGCTTTCGCCCAAATTACCCAGCTGCTCCAAAATTGAATCCATCTGACTTTGATTATCCGTTTGCAGCTGGCGCACCACATTTTCTGCTTCAGATTGGATCTTGATGATGTCTTCTTGTTTAACTAATTGGATAGCCTGTGTCGTCATTGCTATAACACGCTCCTTAAAGGTGATTAGTAAATTTCTTTGGCATTATATTTTTCGGTAATGAGAGTAAGCTTTCTCTCCAACTCATAGATGTCGTGTTGTTCAATGGATGTAGAGATCACTTTCAGCTTTAGGTTGATATCACGGAGACCGTCTAATAATTTTCGTCTATTCTTTAGCTTATTTTCAACACTCAGCCTCAAGAAGGGGTTGATGACACTATTCAAGTCCTTCATGACGAGCATTTTAATATCATGCTTCGTTTGCGCACTACCGAGCGTTTCTATGTAGGGGAGGAGAGTATCGATCTTGGAACAAAGGTTTATTGTCTTTTCGGATATTTCATCATCGAGGTTGCGCTTTTCATTTTCGTTAATCACAATTTCCTTAATAACTTGTAGATACTCTCGTATTTCTGATGAATAGGTAGATTCCAGTTCCTTTTTCGTTTGTTCACTCCCCGCTTCAGTAGAAGTAATTCTCTGGTCCGGTTCTGGTACCGTAATTCCACTGAATCGCTGCTCTTTCTTTTCACCTAAGACAAACCCTATGGCTGCTGTTAGCAACGGTATGGCTAACATGATAAAAGTTGGAAGTATTGTGGATGCAAGTAAAGCTAATAAGTATCCCGTTATAGCACCAAGGAATGCATATCTTTTTCTGTATCTAACTCTTTTTTTCATCATTTATCCTCTCTTTCTTACTTGTTTGTCGGAAACCTTGTACCCCATATATAACATGACAAAAAAATATGTAAAGATGTCTATTTCGACTTTCGACAATAAATTCTCAAATAAGAGAGCCATTAATAGGGGAGCAATGGGTTGGGTTCCCTATATATCCTTGATTTTAGCATTTTATGGTACAATTTGTTTAATAGATTCTACATATTTCTATAGATCAACTAAAAGTCTGTACATAATTAAAGGAAGTGATCTTCGTGTCTATTGATTTGAAAAAGAAAGCAGAAGAGAACTTTATTAGTCTGAAGAAAAAGGCTGATGAAGCCATTTCTAAAGTCGGTTTGAATGGTCAAACAGCTCGGGTCGCACTAGCTATTGATATTTCTGGTTCGATGCATACTCTATACAAAAATGGAGTAGTCCAACGAGCTGTTGAACGTTTGCTTGCGCTTGGTGTGAAGTTTGATGATAATCGCTCGATTGACATCTTTCTGTTTGGCAAAAATGATTACGAAGTAGGAGAACTGTCTGAAAGGGATTTTTTCAACTACGTAAATGATCGCATTGTCAAGAAATATCAACTTGAGGGCTATACAAATTACGCGGGGGTAATGAAGCGCATCACGAAAAAGTATTACCCACAAGCTTTTGAGGGTTCCTCTACCGGTGGAGGGTTCTTCGGAAAGCTATTTGGTGGGCAAAAGTTTTCAATTGACCAGAATGCGTATAAAGCGCATTACCAGAATAGTGAACCAGTATACGTTTACTTTCTTACAGATGGGGATAATGGCGATAAGGATGAAACGGAATCAGTAATTCGAGAAGCATCCAAATTGGGCATCTTTTGGCAATTCGTTGGGATCGGAAATGAAAAATTTCAATTTTTGAATAAGTTCGATAACCTTCAGGGACGATTTATCGATAACGCAAACTTCTTTACTTGGGTCTGTCAAGATTTTTGTGTAAACTCAATCAACCGATATATGAAAAGGTTTCATCCCCCTAATTGGGACCTCTTTTTCGAAGCCAATAGAGTCAAGGGCGTAAGGCGAAGCGAACCCTTGACGCATTGGTGGAGAGAAAGATAATCCCTTCGGGGATGAAGCCTTTCATTTGTTACCGAATGTACGGCTGTACTCGATCTTCAAAGAAAACGGATAGCTGCAAGAGAATCTGTCCCCAGTTCTGGACGCGTCCCGTCCACTTTCGCAGAACATCCATGGTCACGAGATATAGCATCTTCAGAAGGGCATCGTCTGTGGGAAACATGGCTTTTCCCTTTGTCACTTTTCGGAGCTGTCGATGATAACTCTCGATGACGTTGGTTGTATAGATCAGCTTTCGAATCTCTGGGGGATATTTAAAGAAAGTCGCAATCTCATCCCAGTTATTTCGCCAGGAACGAACCATCAAGGGATATTTACTGCCCCAGGCTTGTTCAAATTGCTCGAGTTCTTCCAATGCAGCTTGCTCCGTTGGAGCCTTATAGATGGGTTTCAGTTCGGACGTAATCTTTTTTAGATCCTTATAGGAAACATACTTGATGGAGTTTCGGATTTGATGGATGACACATTTCTGAATCTCCGTCTTCGGATAACATGCTGAAATGGCTTCTGTAAAGCCTCGAAGGTTATCGACGCTCGTAATGAGAATATCCTGCACTCCACGATTTCTCAGTTCATTGAGTACATGCAGCCAGAATTTTGCTGATTCATTCTCCCCAATCCAGATCCCGAGCACATCTTTATGACCGTCAAGGTCAATACCAATGACCATATAGGCGGCTTTATTGACGATAGCTCCGTCCTGTTTTACCTTAAAGTGAATGGCGTCAAGGAAAACAACAGCATAAACCGCTTGTAAGGGGCGATTTTGCCACTCTTTGATCATCGGTACAATCTTATTCGTTACATTGGATATGAGCGTTGGTGAGACTTCGATGCCATAGAGCTGTTGCAGATGGTCTTGGATATCGCGTGTGGATACGCCTTTGGCATAGAGGGCGAGAATTTGATCTTCGATCCCTGTCACATTGGATTGATGTTTCTTTACAATGTTCGGCTCAAAATCACCCTCTCGATCTCGAGGGACTTGGATGTCAACATCCCCGTACTCAGAACGGACGGTTTTCTTGCTATACCCATTGCGGCTGTTGGTTGTCCGCTTGTTTTTCATGTCATGCTTGGCGTATCCAAGAGAGGACTCGATTTCAGCTTCCAGCATTTCTTGGATCGTGTCTGCGAATAGATCCTTTAACGCTGACTGCACGTCGTCCACTGACTTCATGTTTTTCTCTTTGATCCACTGCTTGATCTGCTCTTTTGACATCATAAAAATCTCCCAACCTTTCTACTCCTAATTGTAGTTTAGAGGTTGAGAGTTTACACAAAATATTTTACAGACTCCTTTACTTGCACCGATCTTGATCGGATCTCAGACGAGGAGTTGTTCAAACGTTCTCTTGCCGAGTTCCCATCGTATCTCACGAAAGCTCGTTCCAAAGGCTTAATTAAATAGGAACAAATCGAGACCAGCTCAAATTTAAATTTGGCTGGTTTTTTTGTTCATGCACGCCCCGTTACTGAGAGTTATATCCCCTCTGGAATCGATCAACAAAACTTCACATAATAGCCACATCAATAGCTCTTGTGAGTCATTCTACCTTCCTTGGCCGCTCTATATAATTTGGGCATAGAAAATTGTTCCTTACTTGCATTTGCAGATGATGGTTTGCCGCAAATCCATGCTAAAGCATGAACGATGATAGGGGGAGTATTTATGCAACCTTGGAAGATCGGTATCTTGTTGTTTGACGATGTTGAAGTGCTTGACTTTGCGGGTCCGTTTGAAGTGTTTTCCGTGACGGCACTGAATCGCGGTCAAACGAATGAATGTAAGCCCTTCAAAGTAACCACGATTTCGGAATCAGGTCATTTTATCACAGCGAGAAACGGTTTAAAGGTGATTCCCGACTATAGCATACATACCGCTCCTGCGTATGATTTGCTAGTTATTCCGGGAGGGGCAGGAATCAGGCGTGAGATCCACAACAAAGTATTGCTCGATTGGATCCGTAAGCACTCTGAAGAGGTTCAATGGATGACATCCGTTTGCACAGGTGCTTTGCTACTGGCCGAGGCCGGATTGCTCGATGGTAAACGTGCGACAACTCATTGGGCAAGCCTAGATAGCATGAGAAGCGAATACCCCAAAGTAACTGTCGTCGAAGGTGTCAAATTTGTCGATGAGGATCGGATCGTCACTTCCGGAGGCATTTCTGCGGGCATCCATATGGCCTTTCATATGGTAAGTCGATTGCTCGGAACGAAAGTAGCAGCAGATACGGCAAAATTCATGGAATACGATATTCGCTTTGACGAGCATGGAGCTAGTCCTTCCATCCAAAAAGCTGAATGAAAGTAGGAATGCAAATGAAAAGTAAGATTACGTTTGCGCTGCTGAGTCTTATATTGTTGCTCGCTGTAATCGGTTGTAGTTCCTATTCGAACCATGACGGTCATCCAGACAACACGTCGTCTTCCAACCCACAGCCTTTTTTCACCTTTACTGACGATACAGGACAAGAGGTTGTTTTAGTGAAAAAACCAGAACGCGTTGTCATTCTGAATACAGAGGTGCTTGGTCTATTCTACCAGCTTGGGGGTGCAGCGATCGCACGAGCAAAAGCATCGGGAACGCCCGTACCAGATGCGGCTAAAGCGGCCGAGGATATCGGGGAAATTAACCAGCTTAGCTTGGAAAAAGTCACAAGCTTGCAGCCAGATCTTGTAATCGGCACAATTGTTAGAATACAACAAAACGATTCAAGAGTACTACTTGCAGCGGACTGGCGGAGAGAGAAGCGATACTTGGACAGGCCAAATGGCAGCAATGCTGTCCAAACCTACTAGAATGTTTATTAAGGAATTTGTGGAGAAACAAGGATTTCATAGACGTTAACAGAGAAACGCTGCCGTTGAAGCAGCGTTTTTTCTTGGCTAACTTCCTGGGCCCGGTCAACATTATCACGTTCTGATGGCTGGGCTTACTCATCATCCGTTATTAATACGCAAGCTTATTAATTTTGGATACGAATCAGATCTTAGAGAGGATTCATTAAATAATATAAACTTACTTTCACAAATCCCCGCTTCTGTAACAGATGTTGAAGTGTATAAACTATTACAGCTAGTTGATCGATCTATTAGGATTACAATGTGATGTTGTATTTTTGGACTATCTCCAATACATTAATCGAAATGACGATTTTAATTAAGAACAATTTCAGAATATTTGTTAAAGTGTATGTTTTCAAACAGAAGTTCACTAATATCAAAGAAAAACAATTGAATAATTTGTGATAAAAACATCAATGTGAGAAATAGGGAACTGGAACGTTCTGCAAAAAATGGATCTGAATCAACAAGAGGGATCCATTTGTTTAATTGACACGGGTTTCGGGGCTGCCCGTAAAGGTATACTTTGTCACCTGGAGAATAGTACGCCAGATTTGATGCTGTAGGGTACCAGACGACGGGGGTCTTTCCAAAATTTTTGTAAACCAAGGCAATTTTGTCTTGATGATATCTTCGAAAGCCCAAAAAGCTTTCTCGGTATGAGAGCCTTTACTAACAAACCACTCACCTACATCAACTCCCCCCAAGGTTGCGGTGTAGCAAGATCTGTATATTGGGTATATGCATACCAAAAATTCACGTCTTCATTTTCTACTTTCCTTCCCCTTGAAGTGCAAAGGTTTTAACCCTAATTTCCCTTTGCTCTATGTCGGCAGTGGCCATAAGACCAATCTGCCCCTTTATGGAATGATTAGGCAGGTTTTCGCTGTATAGTACTTTTGTTAACATGTGGGCGTCAGACAGTTCCTCTTTCTTTTTGTATTTGAGTAGTTATGCCGGCTATTAAGTATTAGAGAACACAAGTTATTTTCTAGGTTAACTTTGAGTCCGAAAATGCACGACCACAATATTTGTAGTAGAGGAAATCGGATAGACATCCCATTTACTTGCTTGGTGAATGATTCAAAAGCAGCCGTGTCGGCTATTTTTATTGATTGGTCTTTATTATCCCTTTAGCCTGCTGTTTGCCCGTTTCCAGGAGGCTGTCGCTAAGCTTAGAATCATTAACCGACCGAGCTAGCACAAGCGTTCCAACCATCATGCTAAGAACTGCACTCCCAGTGGATTTATTGATTTGTGCCAGAGTGGAAATAAAATCAATCATCCGTTGCAGTTCGCGGGTGAAGACTTGACGCACCTCTTCGGTTGATCTGGATATCTCACTGGAAAGAGCGGGGAGAATGCAACCCATCTCAGTTTGATCACGATGATACGTACTTAAATAATAATCGATAACCGTATCGATCTTAGGTTTTCCCTCCTCCTTCTCAGCTGCTTTCTGCAAAAGTGATATCGTATCGCTTATGGCATATTGGCACGTTTCCGAGACTAGTTGTTCTTTATTGTCAAAGTGTGAATAGAATCCCCCATGGGTCAGACCGACTCCTTTCATAATGAACGGAATGCTGATGTCGCGTATTCCATTTGTACGAAACGCTTTGGCGGCACTTTCGATGATACGGCCCCGAACTTTGATCTTATG
Source organism: Brevibacillus schisleri (assembly GCF_055685845.1). Lineage (NCBI taxonomy): Bacteria > Bacillati > Bacillota > Bacilli > Caryophanales > Paenibacillaceae > Brevibacillus > Brevibacillus schisleri. The sequence goes on along the minus strand of NZ_JBVNDM010000001.1, from coordinate 3,394,628 downwards.
GCCTTCAGGATAGGGCATTGCAGTCACCTCTTCACATCTAAATTCATATTTAAAAATATTATAATCGTCATAATTTAACACGTCAATTTCTAGGGAACTATTGACCGCTTCAAAATATGATGATAATAATATATTACGATCATAATATTTTATTTAGGGAGGCGCAAGGGAGATGAGCGAGCTTAAACGGATAGATACTTTGGTCATTGGCTCAGGTCCGGGTGGTTATGCGGCTGCGGTGCGCTCGGCGCAGCTTGGAATGACGACGGTCGTTGTCGAACGCGCTCAAATTGGCGGAGTGTGCACGAATATAGGCTGTATTCCTTCCAAATCGTTGATAGCGGAAGCACACCGCTACAATTTGCACAGTCAATGGAATCATGCGGTCGCCTCGGTATCCTTTGAGGAGGCTCAAGCGTTCAAACAAGCGGTCGTAAACAAACAGTCCGGTGGAGTGCATTACTTGTTAAGAAGTGCTGGAGTAACGATTCTCGAGGGGGAGGCAAGCTTTATTGACCAGCATACAGTTGTGATGAAAGGACCGGAAACGGAACAATTGATTTCATTTAAATACGCAATATTGGCAACGGGTTCTCGTCCGATAGAGTTGCAGGCTTTGCCATTCGGCGATCGTATTTTGTCTTCCACAGAAGCGCTGTCGCTTTCTCAACTTCCAGCCAGTCTGGTCGTTATAGGCGGGGGATATATTGGCGTGGAGCTGGGACAAATGTTTGCCAAATTCGGCACCAAGGTGACGATTCTCGAGGGAGGAGAACAAGTGCTGCCCGGGTTTGAGGCGGACCTTACAGCTCTTGTAGGAAGGCAATTGAACACAGACGGCGTAACCATCATTACGGGGGCGAAAGCCGTTAAAGCTGAACAGGATACGGAAGGGATTACCCTCCACTATTTAAAAAACGATGAAGAGCATCTTGTTCGCGCTGAATATGCGTTAGTGACTGTCGGAAGAAAACCGAATACGGACGGGAGCTTGGGGCTGGACCGTATCGGATTGCCGACAACGAGCAGAGGATTGATAGAAACAGACGAACAATGCAGAACGGCGATTCCGCATATTTTCGCAATAGGCGATATTGCAAACGGACCTGCACTTGCCCATAAGGCTTCTTATGAAGCCAAGGTTGCGGCGGAAGCCATTGCGGGCGAGCCTTCTGCCGTCGATTACAAAGCGATTCCGCTTGTCGTTTTTTCCGAGCCGGAGTTGGCGAGCGTCGGGTTAACCGAAACGGAGTGCAAGGCAAAAGCGATTCCGGTTGTCGTTGGGAAATCTTCATTTTCGATAAACGGCAGAGCGTTGGCGCTGAAAGCGGCAGTAGGGTTTGTCAAAGTGGTCGCCGATCCGGTGTCAGGCATCGTCATGGGCGCGCAAATCGTTGGGGCAGAGGCGTCAACTCTCATTTCAGAGCTTGCATTGGCGATTGAGATGGGAGCAACCGTGGAGGATTTGGCGATGACTATCCATCCCCATCCCACCATGGGAGAAGTGATCATGGAGGCTGCCGGCAACGCAGCAAAAAAAACACAAGAAAATAAACAAAATACAGTCTAGGGACAATCAAGATAGGTAGAACGGGACAATGAAGCTTAAAATAGGTTTATATTTTGGTATCGCAATCTTACTTGTTGCAGGAGGCCTGCTTCTTACCGTAAAAGGGAAAGATGCCGTCAGCCAGGCGGAGTACAGAAAACAAGCAGTACTTGAAGCGGAGCAGAAAACGGTCTTCTACGACAAGGGGCTGTGGTCAGTTCTCCATATGTACGTTGCTTAAACCATCGGCCACTTTGGTTATTGGATCAGGTCCCGAAGGCTATGTGGCGGCGTTGCATCCAGCCACATCCTCTCCACTTTCAGCTATTTCCGTCATTTTCTGTTCCTATTTGACGGCTAAAATATGATTATTATAATATTTTAGGGCACATGTTTTACGGGAGTGATAGGCATGTCTTATACCCAAACACACAAAATGAAAGTTCGTGAAAAAATCGTGGGAAGTGCTGCAGATGCATTCCGCAAGAAAGGCATTAAAGAGGTGAGCGTGCCGCAAATTATGAAGGGTGCAGGTTTAACGCATGGCGGATTTTACGCTCACTTTGCGAATAAAGATCAGCTTGTCGCCGAAACGTGCAGGAAAGCGATTGGAGAAACGATTGCTCTGCTGAAAAGCGTTGCGGATCATAAGGAGGATGATTCGAAAATACAAACAGTCATCGATTATTACCTAAGCACAACTCGCCGGGACAAGTTGGAAAAAAGCTGTATTCTCCCCACTTTGTCCAGTGAAATCTCACGCTCTTCCGATGAGATCCGAGAGACATTTACGGAAGAGTTCACCCGGTTCATTTCCTTCATTTCCGGAATGGTTGGAAACAACGATCAGAAAAGCATGGCTATCATTAGTGCTATGGTTGGCTCTCTGCTGCTTGCCCGTTCGGTAAATAACGCCGAATTAAGCCAGAACATTCTGGATGCAAGCAAACTTTATTCCAAGGCTCTTGTCTTTATCACAACATCTTCATAAAGGAGTTGTACAAAGTGTCAAAATCGACAATGAATGACCATACGACTGTTAAGATGTACCGCATGAAACTGGAAGCAGCTCACGGAACCCATAGTACTCCTGTTGATACGCAATGGCTGCGTGATCTATGTCTGTAAGCAGGAGCGGACGATGTCGGATTCGTTTCAATTGGCAGAACTGAACTCGATGACCAGCGCAAAGACATTATGAGTCTGTTTCCCGAGGCGAGGACACTGATCAGTTTCGTCTGCAAAATGAACCGTGAACCTTTGCGTTCAACAGCAAGGTCCATTGCCAATGCGGAATTTCATCATGTCATCGATGATGTGACGCATATCGGACATCAAATTGTGAAGGAGCTTGAAGCACAAGGCGTCAAAGCATTGAATCCACCGGCAGGGTTTCCGATGGAGGTCACAAGTACCGGCAAGGCATGGGTCATCTCGCTGACGGTCACTTTAATTTCTCTGCCTGTTATACACACAACTATCGAGAATTTTCCGGCGGCTTCACCGATTGGGTAGAAACCATTACCGACAGTAAAAATTCAAAAGAATACAGAGCGAAAGTCAATGACGCAGAGACGGCTTCCATGTGGCATAGCCTCTCTTTTGGAGCCAACTATAAAGCAGCCTACTGTTTATCCGTTTGTCCTGCCGGAGAAGATGTGATTGGCCCTTTTCTTGCCGATCGCAAGAATTTTTTCCAGGAAGTTGCTAAACCGCTGCAGGATAAAAAGGAAATGGTGTATGTCGTACCGAGATCCGACGCAGAGGAGTATGTCAGAAAGCATTTTCCTCATAAACAAGTGCGGCTGGTGAGCAATGGCTTACGCACGAAATCAATACGCGCATTTTTGGCAGGGGTACCCCATATGTTTAAAGAAATCAAGCAAAAGATTTAGCGGCTACCTATCATTTTACATTTACTGGAGAAGAAGAAGCTCAAGCAACGGTTGTCATTCAGAACAAGACTATTTCTGTAAAAGTGGGACATATTGGGGATGCTGATTTCCAGCTTATTGCGGACAGTCAAACATGGATCTGCTCAAAGCTTTCAGCAGATCCTTCCCTCCATAGACATGGGACTGAACTATTCACAAGAAGGTTCACGTAAAGAAGAGATCGAATGAGAACAAAAGTTCACATGTAGAAATTAACTACGAGAGGAACCAATATGGTTCTGGTGAAAAATATGACAGCCATCGTAATTTTAGTAGTGGTACGGAGTGGATATTGACTTTGCTGTGCATATCCGCAATTTAAACTAGCAAATGATTCACTTATGTCGAAATGCGGTTTACCAAAGATGGTATAAAGCGATTGACGGATTTGGAAAACCGACACAAAGATTTCTTCTTGGCAAAGTGAGAACAGTATTGCACAAATAGTAATAATTTGGGAGAGAAACCACGATGAAAAAAAATATAGCAACCATCGTTATTTTAATAGTGATAGCAGCTTTAGGTGGGATTGGGCTTCTACTAGGTGGAAAAGATGCTGTTTCACTCGCCATGCAGCAAAAAGGCAGTATTGTAACCGCTGAACAAATTAATGTTTCGTTCCAGCAGGTGGGTGGAAAGGTAACAAATGTTGCTGTACAGGAAGAGATGGAAGTAAAAAGAGGGGACGTAATGCTTCAGTTAGATCCCACTGACGTCAACCTGCAAATTGCGAAAGTAACATCAGACATTCAATCGACAGATATAAGGATCAAACAGATGCAGGATTCCATTCGAATTGGTGAACAGAAGATAGAAACCCAAGAGAGTCAAGCGTCTCTTGGGATTCGGAGTGCTCAAACGGCTGAAAGCAAAATTTTAGAAGGAACCAGAAAGGAAGAACTGGAAAAGCAGCGCCTGGCTGTTGATACGGCAAGTGAATCCTTGAAAAACGCTCAGACCAATTATGATCGGATCCACTCATTATATGAAAGCGGTGCGGTTCCAAAAGCATCCTTGGATACGGCTTACCTTCAAGTAACCAGTGCGCAAAATTCATTGAAACAACAGGATGAAACATATCGCCAAATGAGTAGAGGTGCACAACAACAAGATAAAGATCTGGCACGCCAGGCGACGGAAAAAGCAATGCTGGGTTTGGAAGTGGTCGCACAGTCTAAAGCGGAATTACAAAACAGCGCAATGGGAATCGACTTGTTAATCAAATCAAGAGAAGCCTTGCAAATTCAACTGGAGTCGCTTCGCGTTCAAAAAGATCGTCTGACTCTTCGTGCGCCTCATGATGGAAAGATTGTCAAAGTAATCCCCAAAACGGGTGAGAACGTTTCCGCTGGTGTTCCAGTTATCTTGTTAGAGACGAACCAGATATACTACGACTTTTATGTGGATGAGACCCAGGCTGCGAAGTTCAAGGTTGGTCAATCGGTTGCTGGTCACTTGGTATCGACTGATCAGGATATAACCGGGATGATTAAATTTATTACGGCCGCGCCCCAGTTTGCGAGTCTCCGAATGAGCAGAGAAAAAGGTCAATCCGATCTGAATACCTTTCAGATCCGCGTATATCCTGAACGTACAAAAAACATTCTCCCGGGAATGACCATTGAGGTGAATATAAAGTGAGGGCTTTTCTTGAAGAATGGAATTTGATGTTAAGTGGCAAATTTGTTCGAAAAGCAATCCTTACCCCTCTAATTATTTCGGTTTTCTTTGGGTATGTATTTAGCAACAATCAAATTGTCAAGACACCCATAGCGATCATAGACGAGGATAATAGTTTATACAGCCAACAACTGATTAACAGGGTAAACGCTTCCCAATATATTGATGTAAAGACAATTCTTCACCAGGATGTTGATCCTGAGGTGCTTCTCTCCAATGAAAAGTACATAGCGGTGATCTATCTCCCGCACGGATTGGAGCAGAACCGTTACCAGGGCAAGCAGTCCAACATCGGCTTTCTGGTAGATTATTCGGTCCCATCTGCTACAGGAAATTTACGCTCAGCTATGACGGAAATCATCTCAATTGAGAATAGCACGGCTCCAACAGTAGGGAAATTGAAAGCGTTGGGATTGGCCGATGATCAGATCTCGGCTACGATTTCCAACCTTGCGCTTCAGCAGCGGTTCCTATTTAATCCGACGAACGATAATCTGAATTTTATAGGCATCGGTTATATCACCATTATTTCTTTAGGAATCATTTATGGACAAACCCTCACCATCGTTCCACGTTTACGGGTTGAAGGTAGGCTGGCAGATGATTTGAAGCAGCCAATCGGTTTATTGTTGAGAGTTGTGCCTTACACGATCGTCTACATGATAGCCATGATTTTTACGTTAGCAGCGCTTAAACAAATCGGGGGCATGCGTTTTGTTGCAAGCCCATTGGAATATATAGTACCCCTTGGATTATTTTGTTTAGTGAGCGCATGGCTTGGAATGTTGATAGGCTGGACTGCCAAGCATCCGCTTAGTGCTGCTGGTAGGGCTCAGATACTGATCTCGCCTGCGTTCTTGTTATCTGGTGTGCTTTCCCCCATAATCCTCTTTCCACAGCCCATCCAAATCATGAGCAATCTGATCCCGGCAACATGGTACTTCAAAATCTTCCGTGGAATGGGTCTTCGTGGCGGAAACATGATGTACTATTGGGAAGAGCTTGGGGTGTTTCTTCTAATGTTAGCGGTTATTTTTGTTTTCTTGACCTTGCTAATTACGCGGGAGCTCAAGAAACGAAATCAGACCAAAACTGAAGAAACCTCAGAAGAAAGAGAGCCAAGTGAGAATCTCAGCATGAGAGAGCAAGTCACCTGACAGTGGGGCTTCAGGTTTGCTGGAGCAAGTGGTGTTGTTGGACGCTTTTTACTTCCGACAATAATACAAGCAGGTCACGAAGTGATCGGAATGACTCGTCGAGAGGAACAAGGACAGGCGATCGAAAAATTAGGAGCAAAAGCTGTTATTACAGATGTGTTTGATCGGGAGCAGATCGTAAACATCATAAGGGGGTACCGCCAACAAAGTGCGGATTTTGTACGCTAAGCCCTGATTGACAGAAAAAAGGCCGGTATCCTGTACGCTAAGGAAAACCGGCTTCTTCGTTACTCTTTCTTTTTCAATTCCTCGATCTGCTGCTCATATTCTTTTTCCTGCTTTTTTAAATCTTCTTCATGTTCCTTTCTGATCCGCTCGATCCGTTCATAAAGAGCCTGAATTCTTGTCGTAGATTCTTCATTTGCTTTTTGAAGCTTGTCCTGGAACTCCGTACGCAGAAGTACCGCTGAATGCAACCTGCCGGATCATCTTGGAAAAGTATTTGGCGGACTTGTCTCCAGATAGTCCGTATTTATTCCCATCGAAAAAAACTGGTGACCGTTTAACTGAACGTACTTTACGACATCTCATTCAAAAATACATGAAGTTAGCTCGATTAGAAGGATTGAGTGCTCACGATTTACGCCATCGATTCGGCTATGTCATGGCCGACAACACTCCATTACATCGGTTAGCGCAAATTATGGGGCACGACAGCTTAGATACAACAATGATTTACGTCAAAGCAACACGTGCTGATTTACAATCCGAAGTAGAAAAAATAGCTTAGCAATAATATGAAAGGATGAGCAGTGTATGCCGGTTAGAGGGAGAGAATTACTAACACCAGACGAAAGAAATGAACTCATGAGGATTCGTCCAGACATGAGTGAATGGGAACTCGCTACCTAAGCAAACATTTCTGTCTAAAGCTTAAAAGACCATTGAGGCGGAGAGGAGAGCGTACGGAACGTTAAAAAAGGAGAGTTTCACCTTCATACACCCCGCTTCTTAATCTGAAAACTGTCTTGAAGTCAGCCTGCAGTGGAAACTGTCGGCTAGCTTCATTGTGTATTTATTCAACATTTCTGGCAGATTAGCTGTGAACAGCTTCCCTCATACCAATTAAAGGAAATCATGCATATTTCGTCGAAATTTATCTGTAGATTTAAGTCGAATATAAGGTGTTCTTTTAAGTCTCCAAGTGGGGGTGAACTACTCCCCTAGAAATAGACAGTATTTAAAAAGAGCCTGTTGCAAATTAAGCAGCAATGAGATGATTTCTGGTTTCATCAGGAGTCATCTTTTTTAATGTCCACTGATAACGCTCTGAATTGTAATAGGTTACATATTCGTTGACGCGTTGACGCAACTCTTGAAGTGAAACACAGTCCTTATATTCGAGTTCGTCTTTCATATGACCGAAGAACGATTCCATTGAAGCGTTGTCCCAGCAGTTACCTTTGCGAGACATCGACTGCTTAAAACCAGCCTCAGCAATAAGGCGCCTCGTTGTAAGATGAGTGTAGTGCATTCCTTGATCCGAATGAAAAATAGCATCAGGATGGACGTTACCGTCCAATCGTTTGATTAATAAGTCTAGTGTCCGTTTCACTAGTGATAACTCCAATGTCGAAGACAGATAGTGTGCCAAAATCTGTTTGGTCGCCCCATCTTTTACGCAAGACAAATATGCCCATTGACCAGTACCATAGCGCAAATAAGTAATGTCAGTAAGTAGAACCTTCTCGGGTATACCTTGATCAAACTGACGTTTAAGTAGGTTTGGGCATGTGCGGTGTTCCTGAGTAGCCTTGGCCATTTTTCGATACGGATTCGCTTTCCGAATAAGAGTGACTAGCTTAAACTTTTGCATAAGACGACGAATCTTTTTATGATTCATCACGACACCGTTCATTCGCTCCAATCTCATTTTAATGACCAGCACTCCTGCTCTCCCTTTTCGAGTTTCGAAATGCTCCTTGATGAGCAGGAAGTCTCGTTCGTCGGCTTCTTCTCGAATTTGTCGCTGTTCCTCAGCACTACACCAGCGATAATAGCCACTTGAGCTCACTTCAGCAATCTGGCATAGATAACGGGTTACACGCTTCAAGCCATGTTTACGAAGAACTATGCTAATAAGCTGAAAGCGCTCGGGAGACGATAACGTCTTATTGGTTTGTCTTTCGAGCGCTTCTAGCTTTTTTAAAAGTTCGTTCTCTGCTTCCAGAAGCCTAATTCGTGCTTCAGCACGTCTCAGTTTTTCTTTTGCTGATAATTCTCCCTCTGACTTTCTACCGGTGCTCCCCTTGCCTCTGCGCTCCTCAATTAATCCAGCTTCACCAAAAGTCGTACATACTTTTCTCCATCGATGTAAGCATTTTTTTGGTGTATGACGACCCATTATTTCTAAGGGGAAACCTGCCTGAAGAAATATCTCAATCGGCGTTTGTCCCTCTCGATATGCCTGTACAGCGGTAAATTTGAACATAGGAGAATACGTGATGTTTTTCCCTGTTACTCGAAGTACATTTTGATTTTTTTCTAACATATGTATCTCATGTTCCGTAAAACTTATTCTGTTTTTACTCATCTAACATATCCCCACTCATTTCTCGTTAATGATGATTAAAACACAAAAAACCGTTAGACGGTCACTTTTTTCAAAGTGTCCATCTAACGGGTAGTAGTTCAGGGTGTCCTAAACGGTCTTCTTTTTTTGCGTTTACTGAAATGTAAATTAGACATAACAACCGTTCAGCAAATATTACCGTATCTCACTCATTTTGGTAAAATAAAGCTGGTAAATTCTATATAAAGACTTATTGATGAGGAAAAATGTAGGTTATGAATAGAAACTTACGTTATGTTGCTTTTATTGATATCCTAGGATTTCGAAATATCGTTAAGCAGTTTAAAGGGCGTGTTGCCGACCTCGGAACAGAGTTACCCAATATATTTAGGGCAGATATTTTTGCAGCACTTACGGGTGAAAATGTAATTCCTAAACCGAAGAATATGACAGTGAGAGTTTCCATATACAGGGGCGAACCTCGTGATAGGGATCTTTATTTTAAAGAAGGTACGCCTCTCCGAGTAAAAGCGTCAGAAGTAAAACATATATCCATTCGAGTTTATCTACCAGGGAAACCTGAATCAGTTTTTTCCTATGCTTACGGTGAAATCCCAAACCTTACAAGAGTAATTACTATGCTCAAATAATACGGATGTATGGATGACTGGATAGTTTGAATCGGATTGATGAATAGAAATCATCATGAGAGTATAAGGCATTAGAAATATATACAACTTACCCAAGGCATAAGAAATAATCTGTATCGAAAAGCACGTGTAACCATTTGGTCGCAAGGTGTTATTAAATTAAACAAAACTGCACTTCAAAATCCATGGTATTAAATCAAAATGCCACTCCTGAGAAAAGTGTTCAAGAAAGGAATTAAAAATGATCGGAAGAATTAGTGGCGGACCAGTCAGACCAACCCTCGGAGAGATTTATCAATTGGTATTTCTAATTTTATTACAGCAGGCCAACCAATTGGAAACATTCGTACAACTGGACAAACAACCGGGATACATTTACATTTCGAGGTTCTTCTAGCAGGGGGGGTACACCTTGAACAAAAGATTGTGCAATGCTACCATAATATTAAATACAAAATATTATGTTGATTGAGGTGAACGATGATTACTCGCAAATACGACTCATTAAAAGACCACGTATACAAATATATTGCTTCGCGAATCCAGAATGGAACATTGCTGCCAAATCACAAGATTAATGAAGCAGAGATCTGTGAAAAGCTGGAGGTCAGCAGGACTCCCGTTCGGGAAGCACTCATCCAGTTGTCCTCGGATAATCTCCTGGAGTATATTCCGAGACGCGGCTTTCTCGTAAAGGAACTAAATACGAAAGAAAAGTTGGATGTATTCGCCGTCATTGGTTCATTGGATGCCTTGGCTGCACGGTTGTCAATGGAGTTTATCACGGACAGTGATATGTCCATGATGGAGGAGTATATACGGAAAATTGATGTGTCGATCCAAGAGAACAATTACGATGATTATCAAAAATATCAAACCGCTTTCCATAAGGTGTACATCGACAAGTGCAACAACCATACACTGATTACGATGATGGAATCATTGCAAAATAGTTTTATTCGGCAGTCCTATTTGAGCAACGACTCGGAAAAACTGTATGTCATCCTAAAACAAATGAACGACCAACATAAACAGATCTTGCGTTATTTTAAAGAACGAGATTCAGATGCTTTGGCGAACTTGATCCAATTCCATCACTGGAAGATTGAGCATCCTGAGATGATTTAATAGAAATAAGTTTGACTGGTCAGTCGACAAGAGTAGTAACAACTCTTGTCGTTTTTTTTAAAATAAAAAAAATAAGACTATTGTGTTTTTTAGAAACGAATAATACAATACAAAATATACAATATACTAAACATAAAAAACATCACGAATGTTCATCATTGAACAGGAGGTGTTCACCAATAATTATATTATATATTGTATATTCTTTACATGAGTTAAGTTATTTCTGCAAAGGTGGAGGCAAAAATGAAAAAAATCGATAATTCCAACAGTCTAATGGGTACAAAAACGGTTTGGGCTGGCGAAAAGGAGTTTATGGCTTTTGGTTCTACACAAGTCCCTGTCGTGTTAAGTGTAGCTTATGGATATGATGATGTGGATGAATGGTATGACGTAGCGATCGGGAATAAACCGGGCCATATATACAATCGCATGACCAACCCAACTGTTCAGGCCTTTGAAGAAAAACTGAGAACGCTGGAAGGGGCCGAGCGAGCAATAGCGTTTTCATCCGGCATGGCTGCGATCAGCAGTACTTTGTATACATTTTTACGACCAGGTGACAGGGTGGTCTCAATAAAAGATACGTACGGTGGTACGAACAAAATTTTCACTGAATTTTTGCCCAATATTAATGTTGATGTTGTTTTGTGCAACACCGGCAATCAAGAAGAAATTGAAACAGAAATTCAAAAGGGCTGCCAGTTACTTTATTTGGAATCACCAACGAATCCGACATTGAAAATTGTGGACATCGAGCATTTGGCCAAGCTAGCAAAATCAGTCGGGGCATTGGTTGTTATCGATAATACGATTGCGACCCCTATAAATCAAAATCCGCTTCTACTCGGTGTTGATCTCGTTATTCACAGCGCCACCAAATTTTTAAGCGGGCATGCGGACGCATTGGGCGGAGTCGTTTGCGGTTCTCAGCAGTTGATGGAAAAAGTGTATCACTACAGAGAAATAAATGGAGCAACGATGGATCCTTGGTCCGCCTACCTCATTTTGCGGGGGATGAAAACATTAAAGCTCAGGGTAGAGCAGCAAGCGAAAAGCGCGATGGAAGTTGCCCGATTCCTGCAAAAACAAGAGTGCGTGGAAGCTGTCTATTATCCGGGATTAGAAAGCCACAAAAATCATGAGGTCGCCAAACGGCAGATGAGTGGATTCGGGGGTATTCTTAGTTTTGTTCTGAAAGGTGAAATGGAGGCGATTAAAGTTTTTCTGCCTCATTTGCGGTTAGGAAACCGGGCGGGAAATTTGGGTGCTGTCGAGACGATTTATGGCCCAGCTAGGACGACCAGCCATGTGGAATGCACGCTTGAGGAGAGGATGGCCTTGGGGATTTCTGAAGGATTGGTTCGTATGTCGGTTGGGATTGAAGATACGGAAGATTTGATTTCGGATCTCGAACAGGCATTGAACTATTTGGCTTCACAGATGAACAAAACAGCATTGTAGGAGGATCGAATCAGAATGACACACAAAGTAGCATTACTCGGTTTTGGAGTGGTAGGACAAGGATTGGCGGAAATTTTGGAAACGAAAGCGGACGCTTTATACGCAAATGTAGGTTTCGAGGCGAAAGTAGTAGCGATTTCTGATCTGATGAAAGGCTCCCTCTATCATCCAGACGGTCTGGATCTCTCTTTGGCTTTACGTATTGTGGGCGAAACGGGCAGTTTGCAGAGCTACCCTGATACCCCTGGCTTAATCAAAGGCTGGGACAGCTTTCAAACGATTAGGGAAAGCAATGCGGATACGATCGTAGAAATGACGTTCACGGATATTAAAACAGGTCAGCCAGCGATCGATCATTGTAAGGCTGCCTTTGAAAGTAAGAAAAATATCGTGATGAGCAACAAGGGACCCGTTTCTCTGGCATTCCGAGAGTTGGAGACAGTAGCAAAACAAAACGGGGTTCGCTGGTGCTATGAAGGAACAGTTATGAGTGGAACGCCATCCATCCGTATGCCACTCGTTTCATTGGTAGGTAACGACATCTCCGAAATTCGCGGAATTCTCAATGGAACAACAAACTATATCCTCACTAGGATGGAGGAAGGATTGACCTATGAGGACGCCTTGGCAGAAGCGCAATCTCTCGGGTATGCAGAGGCAGATCCGCGAAACGATGTCGAAGGCTTTGATGCTCAATATAAAGTAACGATTTTGGCAAACACGATCATGAACGCTCATATTCAAAGAGACGAGATCGCGCGTGAAGGAATTTCGAAACTTACCCCACAAGACATTCAATGGGCAAAAGAAAATAAGAAAAGATGGAAGCTGATCGCACGAGTTGTTAAAGAAGGGGAGCATGTAATGGCAAAGGTTGGTCCCGAAGCAATCCCGTTAACCGACCCGTTGGCAGGCGTATTAGGGGCGCAAAACGCGATCACCTATCACTGCGATTTGGCAGGTCCGATTACGCTTATCGGTGCAGGAGCTGGGCGCACAGAGACTGGCTTCTCTATTCTCATTGATTTGATCAACATTAGCCGTGGCCAATTGTAGGGCAAAAGAAATTCGACTGGAGGTCTATACTTGATGATGACGGAAACTTTCATTAAAAAAAAGATGTTTCTAGCTGGGAAGTGGGTATCCCGCGATAAAGAAATGAACGTTCATAATCCGCATGATAATAGCATCATTGCAACGGTGCCGGCTGCTAATGAGGACGACGTACTATTCGCCATTGAAGAGGCAAAAGATGGACAAACGATAGCGGCGGCCATTCCAGTGCATGAGCGGATGGCTATCATCCATCGTGCCGCTGATTGGATTTCCGAGAACAAAGAACTATATGCGAAGGTCATTGCTCTTGAGGGAAGTAAAACGATCCGGGAAGCAAGAAAGGAAGTAAGGCGTTGTGTAGAGACATTGCGGATCAGTGCGGAAGAAGCGAGACGAATTTACGGAGAAACGATACAATTTGACCAAATGCCAGGCAGCGAAAATCGCGTCGGCTATTACTACCGTTTTCCGGTTGGCATCATTACTGCCATCACACCGTTTAACGATCCGTTGAACCTCGTCGCACACAAAATCGGACCCGCGATTGCTGCTGGAAATGCCATTATTGTCAAACCTGCGCCAACGACACCTTTGAGTGCCTTGCTGCTTGCAGAAGCATTTGATAGAGCGGGACTTCCTCCGAAGGTGCTCTCCATTATTACTGGCTTTACGAATGACATGGGGGAGGCATTAATCACTCATCCGGCAATTCGAATGATTTCGTTTACAGGTGGGCTAGCTACTGGAGAAGCGATCATGAAAAAAGCCGGGCTAAAAAAGATGAGCATGGAGCTAGGCTCCAACTCACCCGTCATCGTCTTGAAAGATGCTGATTTGGAACTAGCGGTAGAGTCGTCTGTGTCGGGTGCGTTTTGGGCAGCTGGTCAAAATTGTCTAGGAGTACAGCGCATTTATGCACAGGAGGAAATTTATGATGAATTCGTTGATCGGTTCGTCACGCTTACGAAACAATACCGAGTCGGAGACAAATTATCGGAAGAAACCGATATGGGTCCCATGATCTCGGAAAACGAAGCGAAACGAGTTGAGAATTGGGTGACTGAAGCGGTGCAGAAAGGTGCGACGCTGCTTTGCGGGGGGATACGTAACGGTGCCTATTACGAACCGACCGTATTAATCAATGTGCCGGCGAATTGCAAGATTGCGAAGGATGAAGTATTTGGTCCGGTCGTCTCTATTTTCAAGGTCGCGGATTTGGATACTGCTATACGTGAAGCGAACCAAGTACCTTTCGGACTTCAAGCTGGCATTTTCACACGTGAAGTGGACAAGGCATTTTCTGCTATTTACAAACTAGAAGTGGGAGGTGTTATGATTAACGATAGTTCTGATTACCGTATCGATGCGATGCCGTTCGGTGGCGTGAAAGGATCAGGAATCGGTCGTGAGGGAATTGCCTTTGCCCTGCAAGAAATGACCGAACCGAAAGTAGTATGCTTCAGACTTTTAACGTAACAGGGAACCGCCATGCCTGAAAAACATTCATTTCACTAAGGGGTGGAACAACATGAGACACATGAATGAAAAAGGTCAGACCGAACTACGTCGTACGATGAAAAGCAGACATTTGTTTATGATCTCCCTGGGAGGGGTAATTGGCACAGGGCTGTTTTTAAGCTCTGGCTATACCCTGAATCAGGCAGGTCCTGGGGGAGCGCTTCTTGCTTATCTGGTGGGTGGCTTAATCATGTATCTTGTCATGTTGTGCCTAGGGGAGTTATCAGTTGCCATGCCTGTAACCGGCTCTTTTCAAACCTACGCCACTAAATATATCGGGCCAGCAACCGGATTTACAGTAGGATGGATGTATTGGCTGACGTGGGTGGTTACAGTAGGCTCTGAATTTACAGCGTCTGGTCTTTTGATGCAGCGATGGTTTCCGGACACCTCTGTGTGGATGTGGAGCGCTATTTTTGGTGGAGTGATCTTTATAGCAAACGCGCTTTCCGTCAAGTTTTTTGCAGAAACTGAATTTTGGTTCGCAGGTGTGAAGGTCATTGCGATTATTTTGTTCATCATTTTGGGCGGCGCTGCGATGTTCGGATTTCTTCCATTGAAAACGGGATCACCCGCTCCCATGTTGTCTAATTTTTTTGGAGAGGGCGGTCTTATCCCGAACGGATTTCTCCCTGTAGTGATGACGATGATCTCCGTCAACTTTGCCTTCTCGGGAACGGAGCTAATCGGGATCACTGCTGGGGAAAGCGAAAACCCGGAGAAGAGTATCCCCCGTACGATGACGAACATTGTTTGGCGAACGATGATATTCTTTATCGGTGCCATTTTTGTACTAGCTGGTTTAATTCCGTGGAGAGAAGCTGGCGTTATTGAAAGCCCGTTTGTCTTGGTCTTTGACAACATCGGGGTGCCTTACGCGGCCGATATTATGAATTTTGTCATTATTACGGCATTGCTTTCCGTAGCTAACTCGGGCTTGTATGCCTCAACCCGCATGCTGTGGGCTCTTTCGAAAGAAAAAATGATCAGCCATCGACTGGGGAGAGTAAATTCCAAAGGTGTACCGATGAATGCTTTGATCATTAGCATGTTGATTGCGTGTTTATCGCTTCTGTCCAGTGTGTTTGCTGCTGACACGGTATATCTCGTTCTTGTTTCGATTTCTGGTTTTGCCGTAGTTGTTGTCTGGATGGCAATTGCAGCGTCCCAATTTATGTTTCGTAAGCGTTTTCTTGAGGAAAACAATGATATCAACGATTTGAAATACCGCACGCCTCTGTACCCGCTTGTACCGATTGCCGCTTTTGGTTTATGCCTCGCATCTTGTGTCGGACTTGCTTTTGACCCAAGTCAACGGATTGCGATCTATTGCGGTATAGCATTTATGGCTGGTTGCTACTTATTTTACTATATCAAAAATCGCAAAAAGCAAATCACCAAAACCAGCGACTCTATTGAGGATGTAATGGAAATGAAAAATAGAACGAGAGTAGGTTCGGCGTACGATGAATCCGATTGCAACGATTTTAGAGAAATTTCCGATGATGATCCTCGATGGCGCCATGGCCACTGAGCTTGAGCGTCACGGATGCAATCTGAACGATAGCCTATGGTCAGCAAAAGTGCTGATGGAAAATCCCGAGTTAATTAAACGTGTGCATACGGAGTATTTTTTGGCGGGGGCTGACTGCGCGATCACGGCCAGCTATCAGGCTTCGGTGGAAGGATTTGTCCGGCGGGGAATGAGCCAGAGGGATGCGCTTCTTCTCATTCAGGCGTCCGTTCAGATAGCCGTACAAGCACGGGATGAATTTTGGGAAAACTCAGATGGCCGCCTGGATCGGCCAAAGCCTATTGTAGCTGCTTCAGTCGGTCCGTATGGTGCTTATTTGGCTGATGGCTCCGAATACCGAGGAGCTTATGAACTGAGCGAAGAGGAACTGATCGATTTCCACAGGCCTAGGATGAAAGCACTGATTGATGCAGGCGCCGATATACTTGCCTGCGAAACGATACCATGCTTGAGCGAAGCCAGAGCACTTGTCAGACTTCTGGAAGAATTTCCTGGAGTTTATGCGTGGATCAGCTTCAGTGCAAAAGACGAACTGCATATATCAGACGGCACATCGATCACGGAATGTGCAATATGGCTAGATAAAAAAGAGCAAATAGCCGCTTTGGGCATTAACTGCACGTCGCCCAGGAATATTCCTAGGCTTGTTCAGGAAATACGCAGTTGCACAATGAAGCCGATCGTCGTATATCCGAATGCAGGGGAGCGGTATGACCCGACAACCAAGACGTGGTACGGAGCATCTTCTAGAGAAGGCTATGGCAACAATGCCCTTGAATGGTATGAATCTGGCGCCCGATTAATCGGCGGCTGCTGCAGAACAAAACCGGAAGACATAAAGGCCATCGCTGATTGGGCGAGGAAGTAATGATGATAGGACCTCATCGGACGACGATGAGGCTTTTTCTTTTGTAGATCGTGTAAATCATCCTCGTATTCGATCCTATTGCACAAAATAATAATTATGTGTAATAGGTTGAAGTCATTTTTCTTAATCTAATCTTGCTGAATAAATAATTTTGTAGGAAATGTTGTTTTCCTACAGGGGTTTGTACTACGGTGACAACAATTTCTTTTAATTAAGATGTTACTAGATGATCTATTGTAAATCGAAAATTACGCATACCAACGGTTCGGCGAATACGTAGCCCATAATCATTGTTATCTGGCCCAACATGATCAAATCTACTAAACTATAAAACTGTACATCTAAGCCCGATAATGTTTATTATCGGGGCAGGCTGTCGAGAAAGTCGACAGCCATTTTTATTTCACTTAGTTTTAATACGACACCGAGTTAATTTGTTATAATTCTTATAATTACATTTTATAGTAGGTGATAATTGTGCTTACCTCCAATGATAAAAATCCGCAAATGCATTACGAATTTGTGTGCCTTGATGAATTGGTCCCAGAAGACCATTTATTAAGAGTCATCCAGAAACATATAGATTTCTCCTTCATCCGGGAAAAAGTACGTCAATATTATTGCGAGGATAACGGTAGACCTTCCATTGATCCTATTGTTTTATTTAAAATGATTTTCATTGGATACCTTTACGGTATCCGCTCAGAGAGGCAGCTCGAAAAAGAAATCCAGACTAATATCGCCTATCGTTGGTTTCTTGGCCTTTCTTTAACAGATCGAGTTCCAGATCACACAACAATCAGTTGGAATCGTCGAACCCGTTTTAAAAATACAAATGTTTTTCAGGAGATTTTTGATGAAATTGTGCGCTTGGCGATTCAGCATCGAATGGTCGCTGGCCGTGTATTGATAAGTGATTCTACGCATCTTAAAGCAAATGCGAATAAACGAAAATTTAAGAAGCATGTCATCGAGAAAACGAGTCGTGCCTATCTCAAAGATTTAGAGGTAGCAATTAATGAAGACCGTGAGGTACATGGAAAAAAGGATTGAAGCCTAGAGAGGGTGTGAAGGAAGAAAAGGAAATCAAGGTGAGTACCACTGATCCGGAAAGTGGCTACATGGTTCGAGACAGCAAGCCCGAAGGCTTTTTCTATCTCGATCACCGGACTGTCGATCATAAGTACAATATTATTACCGATGTCCATGTCACTGCTGGCAATGTCCATGATTCCGTTCCTTACATAGATAGGCTGAATCTCCAAATCGAGAAGTTTGGGTTTCAGGATACAATTGAAGCTATTGCATTAGATGCTGGTTATTTAACTACTCCAATCTGCAAGGCACTTCACGATATAAATGTATTTGCTGTCATCGGTCATCGTGCCTTTACACCTGTTAAAGGTCTTTTTGCTAAATGGCGCTTTAAATATGATCTGGAGTGCGATGTGTACACATGTCCTCAAAAACATACGCTTACTTATTCGACTACCGATCGAAACGGATACAGGATGTATAAGTCCAATAAAGAAATATGTAAAACTTGTCCAAGGCTTTCTGAGTGTACCCGATCTAAAAATCACCAAAAGGTGATAAGCAGGCACGTTTGGGAAGAGAGTAAGGAATGGGTTCGACAGAACCGTTTAAGTAAATGGGGAAATATTTATATAGATTAAGATACCAAACCATAGAGCGAAGCTTTGCAGATGCTAAAGAACTGCATGGGCTTCGCTATTGTAGGTTACGCGGACGCGAAAATGTCCAAGAGCAAGTATTGATGACAGCAACAGTACAAAACATTAAAAGGATAGCACTACACCTAGCGAAAGCAAGTTAGGTGCAGGCTATCCTTTTTTCAGCACTTCGTGCTGGAACAATACCAAAAGAAATCCCCCAAAAGGGGGTTTCTCTTCAGTCTGGCCCGATAATGTTTATTATCGGGGTTTTTTACTTCTTTGGCTCTGTCCTTAGGGAGGAGGGAAAGTGAAATAAGCTGCGCTTGAACCAGTTTACTTATGTGCATAATAATCCTTCGATGTTTATTGGCACTTCAAGAAGATGCATCGTTCCAATCAAAAGCCAACCTATAAAAGGATATCAACTGCATGGCAAACAACCGATTCGCTAGGAACGCCCACATCACTTTCAGTCCTGCAGATGGAACTTTCAAGATTGTTGGGGTTGAGAATGACGAAAACCGAAAAACTCAGCAGCAGATAGAGCGTAATCAATTCTAGAAGAATGGAGTCATGTAGAGATTGTCTTAGGTATTGGAATTTATATAGAAATGTGGAAAAAGCTTGAAAAAAGTTGCCTGACCCATTAAAATATCGTTAAAAGAAACACGGACACTTACTCACAAAAATAGAACATAGGATGAAATGAGAGATTTATTAGTGCAGATAAGCCCTATTTCAATCTAAAAAATATAGCAACCTGAGTGAATCTATTGAAGCTTAGGCACATTAGAGGAATGAAGGGGTCATACGGGAAAGTGAGCACGAGTGTATTATCTGGAAAATACACGAAGTGGCGGAGCTTTGCCGTTTTTTTGTTGAATCGAAAACCAAAAAGGTTTTCACGAGATGGAGGAATTGCTATACATGGATTCATTATGTTTTTACCAGTTAACCCATCCCCAGAAGAGAATTTGGTTGATCGAGCAGATATATCCCCAAACCCCCTTGCATAATATTGGTGGAACCGTAAAAATAAAAGGGCCTGTTCAATTTTCAATACTTGAAAAGGCTATACACCTCTTCATTCGAAGGCATGAAGGATTACGTTTAAGATTTGTTAACCAAATGGGGGAGATCCAGCAATTTGTGAGTCATCTTGAGGATATCCCATTAGATTTTAGAGATTTCACTTTGTACAATGAACCACATAAGGAATTTGAGAATTGGGTAGAAACGGAAGCGAGAAAGCCATTCGTCATCGAAAACGAAAGGCTTTTTTATTTTGCCATGTTTCGAATTTCAGACAGTGAGAATGGATATTTGGCCAAGTTTCACCATATAATCGCAGATGGATGGTCGATCAATATTATGACCGATCATATTCGAGAAATCTATAGCAAACTTTTGCGCGAAGAGGAAGTAGGAGAGCATCAATCTCCCACTTACTTGACGTACATCGACCACGAGCGAGATTATCTTTCGTCGGATCGGTACCGGAAAAACAAAGTATTTTGGAATGAGAAGTTTCGAGTCCTACCTGATTCGTTTTTGGAAAAAAGTTCTGACGACTTAGCGGGAAACCGCATCACATATGAATGGAACCCTAATCTTTCTGCTCAAATCAAAGCGTGGGCCAAAGCCAATAAGTGGTCGTTGAATACAGTTTTGGTAGGCTTGTATTTGCTGTATGTTCACAAGATGACTGGTCAAGACGATCTCGTGATAGGCACACCTGTAATCAATCGATCTGGTAAACAGCAAAAGAGCATGTTTGGCATGTTTACCAGTACGATGCCGTTTCGGTTTACTATTGAGCCTGGCTGGTCAGTTACGGAAATGATAGATGCGGTCAACAGCGAGCTGCAGGATTGTTTTTTTCATCAACGCTATCCGTATGACCTGTTGATCCAGGACATGGAGCTAAAGAAGAAGGGTTACAACCAATTGTTTGATGTATGTGTCAATTATTACAACACGACACTCGATAACGAATGGGAAGGACATCCGGTCGAGAATGTTGAGTTCTACAGCGGGTCCCAGATTTATTCCATGCAGATGGTGATAAAGGAATGGTCGGATTCAGGCAGCATCAGCATTAGCTTTGACTACAAAATGAACGATTACACCGAAGAGCAAATCCATGATCTGTTCGTTCGTCTGACTACGCTGATCCAAAAAATTGTGTCCAATCCCAATGATGAAATCAGGCAGCTTACGGTTTTCTACGAGGATGAGTATAAAAAACTAGTTGAAGACTATAACGATACCGCTGCACCTTATCCGAGGGACAAAACAATTTACCAGCTGTTTGAAGAACAAGTGGAAAAATCACCAGACAAGATCGCGATTCAAAATGGCAAAGAGTGGCTGACTTATCGGCAACTGAACGAGAAGGCCAATCAGCTTGCCAGATATTTGAGGGAACAAGGGATCGGACCAGAAAAAATTGTGGGCATGCTGACCACACATTCTATGGAAACCATGATTGGGATTATCGGCATTGGAAAAGCCGGCGGAGCCTTCATGCCAATTGATCCTGATAATCCAACTGAGCGGATACGGTATATTTTGCAAAGCTCCGGCACAAAAATCTTGCTAACGAATGTGGCTGTCATGGACGAGTTTGGTTTCGACGGACAGATCATCAGCCTAACGGACGTCAACTACGATCATTATCCATCATCCAATATCCTAGTAGAGAGTAAGCCTTCGGAGTTGGCTTACATGATCTATACATCTGGTTCTACCGGAAGGCCGAAGGGAACGATGGTTGAGCACCGCGGGCTTGTCAACTATATATACTGGGCGAAGAAAATGTACGTCAAACACGAGGACGAGATGTTCGCGCTCTACTCCTCTTTAGCATTCGACCTGACAATTACCTCTGTTTTTACTCCATTGATCTGTGGAGGAACAGTTCTGGTTTATAGCCAAACAGAAGACGAGTATGTGCTGTTCCGCATTTTAAAAGAAAACAAAGCGTCGATCATCAAGCTCACGCCTTCTCATTTGTCCTTGGTGCTGGATCGGGACAACAGGAATAGCTCCGTGAAAAGATTTATTGTTGGCGGCGAAAATCTGAAGGTTAGCCTTGCCAATAGCGTATATGACAGCTTTGGAGGCAATATAGAGATCTTGAATGAATATGGGCCAACCGAGACGGTGGTTGGATGTATGATTCACTCTTATGATGTTGAGAGTGACACGAGAGTATCGGTGCCAATTGGCAAACCTGCCGATAATGTCTGCATTTACGTATTGGACAAAAACATGGATCCTGTTCCGACATACGCTGTGGGTGAAATCTATATTTCAGGAGATGGAGTGGCTAGAGGGTACCATCACAATCCTGAACTTACCAAGGAGAAATTCTTGAACGATCCATTCGCTATCGGCAAGCGGATGTATAAGACGGGAGACCTGGGAAGATTCTTACCGGATGGCAAGCTGGAGTACTTGGGGAGGGGCGACCAGCAAATCAAGATCAGGGGACATCGGGTTGAGCTAGGAGAAATAGAAACCCAGTTGATCCAGCACCCGCAGGTAAAAGACGCTGTTGTCTTGGATCGGGAGGACAAGAACAAGAATGTCATCCTATGTGCCTATTACGTTGCAAAAGGTAATATCTCCACTGATGACTTGAAGCAGCATCTTGGACAACAATTGCCGATTTACCTTATTCCACAGCATTTTATAGAAGTAGAAGAAATCCCGCTAACAGCAAATGGAAAGGTCGACACGCGTTTATTGGCAGAAACGGAACTGCCATTGACGCAAAATACAGAATATACGACTTATTCAACCGAAAAAGAAAAGCAGTTCATCCAGACAGTAGAAGAAGTCCTAGGAGTTGAAAAGATAGGGAGGAAGCACAACTTCTATCATTTGGGCGGGGACTCTATCAAGGCCATTCAGATAGCGTCGAAACTGAATGTCAAAGGCTACCGGATAAAAATAAAAGAGATGCTGTCAACCCCCATTCTGGAAGAGATGGCTTTGCTCGTTGACGAGGTTCCGCTGGTTGTTATTGATCAGGGATTAGCCGAGGGAAGTATATTACCTGCGCCAATCGTATCGTGGCTTTTTTCCCAGAAATTCCCCAAGCCGCATCATTATCATCAGTGTGTCTTGGTGGAAATCAATCAGGGGATTACGGTTGAGATCCTAGAAAGAACACTCTTCAAGCTAATCGAACATCATGACGGCTTGCGAATAAACGCCAAGTCTAACCTAGGCGAGTTGTTTTACAATAATAACCACCTTCTTGATCTGCCTAGGATCAAAGAGCTTGATTTCACAGGCTTTTCTCATTCCGAGCAGTCAGACAAGCTGATGGAGGTTGCCTACGAACTCGCTGATAGCGCTGATATATTCCAGGATCTTTTGTTAAAAGCATGTGTAATCGATGTTGGAAGCTCGCGGAATATTCTGCTTGTGGCCCATCACTTGTTGGTAGACGGCGTGTCCTGGCGAATCATTGTAGAAGATTTAAACACGTTGCTAAAACAAATCAGTCTTGGACAAGATGCGTTGCTCCCTCCAAAGACGCATTCCTATCAGAAATGGACGGAGTTCCTTCAGAGCTATTGGAGAGAAGAGGGCGAAAAAGAATCTGGGTATTGGCAGACTATACTGCAAAAGTTCACTCCTTTTCCTGTTGACCATGATCTCGGTGTAGATAGTATAGCGAGCAGTTGTACGCTCTCAGCCGAGATCAGTAAGCAGGAAACGCTTGCCCTCTTGTCGGAAGCCAATGTTTCCTACAATACAGAACCGATCGATTTGTTGCTTGCGTCTTTGCTGTTGACCATCAAAGAATATACGAGAAGTACGGATATCCTGATCGAGACGGAAGGGCATGGGCGAGAACAGATAGAGGACACGTTGGACATTACCAGGACGGTCGGATGGTTTACCAGTCTCTATCCATTGGGCATCTCCTTAACCGATGGTAGTCTGTCCCAACAAATCAAGCACGTCAAAGAGGAACGGAGAAAGGTACCAAATAACGGCATCGGTTATGGAATATCACGCTACCTTGCAAAGTCTATCCGATATCTTTCACCCAAGACGATTAGGTTTAATTATCTGGGGGAGTTTACACAAGAGTTTGAAGGTGGATATGTAAAATTGTTGGGGGGTTCTGTCCAGCAAAGCACAAGTCAAGACAATCCGCTGACTTGTTTAATCGATTTGAATTGCTTTATTTTGGATAGCCGTTTGCAAATACGGCTGACCTTTAGCCGGAATAAATATAAGGATAGCAGCATGGAACAATTTTTGGCTCATTTTAAAAGGCAGCTTGGTGAGATCATCCTGTACTGCAGTCAGAAAGAGTCGAAAGAGTTTACTCCTTCCGATTTTGAAACGGTAGAAATTTCGCAGGAAGAGTTAGACAATCTCTTCATTTGAGGGCGGAAAATTTGTGATGAGAGGTTAATTTTATGAGAAAAGGGATCTCGGCATGGCTTGTTTTGCTTCTGCTCACCATGATTTTCCCCCTGCAGCTACAGGCAGAAACGGCAGTAGAAGGTAGTTTGAGTAAAGAAGAAATCGCATCAATCGAATCGTGGATTGACCAAAAAATGCAGGATGGCAAGATCCCGGGAGCCTCCGTTGTCATAGTAAAAGGGGAACAAACCGTCTACAACCGAGGGTTTGGTTATACGGATTTGGCAGCAAAGAGCCCGGTGACCTCACAAACTTTATTCGAGCTTGGGTCCACCACCAAGGCGTTTACGGGTCTGGCGATATTGTCGCTGGAGGAACAAGGATTACTCAATCTGAAAGATCCTGTGCAAAAGTACCTCCCTTGGTTTCAGGTGAAGGATGCTGAAGGAAATACGCCAGAAATCACATTGGAGCAACTGCTCCATCATACAAGCGGAATTCCTTTTCATACGATTGGTGAGATTCCAGTCGGCGAAGAGTCTGACGCGCTGGAGCGAACCGTCCGCAAAGTCGTAGGGCAGACATTGGACTTTTCCCCCGGAGAAAGATTTCTTTATGCTTCCATGAACTACGATGTACTAGGTTTGGTCATTGAAAAAGTAACGGGTGAGCCTTTTGAACAGTATGTGAAAGACAACGTGTTGACGCCGATTGGACTCAATCACTCTTATTTGTTCCGAAGTGAAGCCGAACGGCATGAGATGGCAAAAGGCTATAAAATCGGGTTTTTGGGGGCGAGAGAATACCAGGCTCCTGTGTATCGCGGCAATACGCCAGCCGGATATATCATTTCCAATAGCGATGACATGGCAATCTGGCTCAAAAGTCAGCTAGGCTCGATTACAAATAATAATGTGAGCAGCGGGTTGATTAATCGGTCCCATCAGCCGGATCGTTCCGTTTTTCCGAATATAGATAGTTCCTCGTATGCGGCGGGTTGGTTCGTCTACCAAAAAGGCAGTGGCGAACTCTCTCATGGCGGAAGCAATCCGAATTACTCTTCCTCAGTAGTAATACGTCCGGGGGAGAAACTCGGAGTAGCGGTATTAACGAATATCAACTCTGCCCACACGCAGGCAATGGGCCAAGGAATCATGGAAATCCTGCGACAAAAGAAACCACCGGAAAATGTTTCCGATCTCTACAGCAGTGTGGATAAAGTGTCGGTTGCCATCCTGTGCATTGCGATACCGTTGATCCTGCTTACTGCATGGTTTGCCATTGTTGCGCTTGGCGAAATCGCCCGAAAAAAGAGGATGCGATCCCGGGGATTCGGGAAAAATGCGTATCGATTTGTGCTGTTGCTTCTGTGTCTGGGGCTGTCAGGGTATTGCTTTTATCAAATTCCTTCGGTTTTATTTGACGGGGTCTCATGGGACTTCGTCGACGTTTGGGCACCTTCAAGTTTTGTCATCGCCATTCAAAGCTTATTTGTCGGGATTGTTTTGTTTGCGTTCTATTACTTCATAACGGTGGTCTTTCCAAAATCGCATGATCGCACCTTTTTTCCCATTATCGTCCTTAGTACGGTGAGTGGATTGGGCAATGCCTTGATAATTTTTATCATTAACGAGGCGCTTAACCATACCGACCGGTTTCAGGGCGGATTGCTATCCTTTTTTGTGATGGGAATCGTCATCTATGTTTTTGGACAAAGATTGGTACGGGCTAAACTGATTACGATTACAAATGAGATGGTTTTCCAAAAGAGAACGGAGTTGATTGATAAAATACTGAAATCTCCGTATCAAAATATTGAAACCATTGAAAAAGAACGAATCTATTCCGTGTTGAACAACGATACAGAAACGATAAGCGGTGTGTCCAACATCCTCATTTTCGGGGTCACCAGTTTGGTTACGTTGCTGTGCTGTTTCATCTATTTAGGGATGGTCAATATTTACGGATTACTGATTTCCATTTTCGTTATTATGGTCGCTGCCGGCCTTTATTTTATGGCAGGAAGGTACGCCAATCGCGTCTGGGAAGAAACCAGGGATATTCAAAACACGTTTTTCAAGTTCATTAATCACATGATTGGCGGTTTCAAGGAGCTTAGCATCCACAAAGGTAAAAAAGGACAATTTCAGGAGGAGCTGCAGGAAAGCTGTGACACGTACCGGACTAAACGGATTCAGGGAGATTTGAGCTTCGCCAATGTATTTGTTATGGGCGAACTTTTGTTTACCTTTGTGATCGGGGTCGTTGCGTTTGTTTTTCCTGTCGTCTTTGATGACATTGCAAACAGTTCCTTACGAGCGTATATCTTTGTGTTTTTGTATATGACAAGTCCTGTTCACGGCGTTTTGGACGCGATCCCTAATTTTATTCGGGTCAGGATTAGCTGGAACCGATTAAACGAATTGTCGAGGCAGTTGGAAACAGGTGAGACAACACAATCAGAGCGAGTCAAAGAGGCACCACCTGCAAGCGAGATCATTCACTTAGAGGCCAAAGATGTTGAATATCATTACAAAAACCAAGAGGGAGAACAGTTTACAGTCGGGCCCGTTAATCTGAGCTTCCATTCCGGGCAAGTCACCTTCATTACAGGAGGAAACGGGAGCGGAAAATCAACTCTGGGTAAACTGTTGGTAGGGTTGTACAAACCTGACCAAGGTGAAATTTTAATGAATGGTCAGCAACTGGAAGAGTTAAGTCAAAATTTTGCGGCCATATTCAGCGATTTTCACCTCTTTGAAAAGATGTATGGCATCGACGTGAAAATGAAAGAACAAGAAATTCAAGAATATTTGCTGAAATTAGGCATGGACCATAAGCTGCAAATCCAGCATGGAGGATTCAGTACCGTCAATCTGTCCACGGGACAAAGAAAAAGATTGGCCTTGCTTATCAGTTGTATGGAGGATCGACCTATCTATTTCTTTGACGAATGGGCTGCCGATCAGGACCCTGAGTTCAGAGAATATTTCTACTATAATCTCATCCCTGAGATGAAACAAAAAGGAAAATGCGTCATTGCCATTACCCATGACGATAGGTATTTCCATGTAGCCGATCAACTTTTAAAAATGGAAGTTGGTCAAATTACCCATGAACAGTTGAAACAGCATGTGTAACAGAACAGAGGATCTCCTAATCTGACAAGGGAGAGGAGAGAGAGAAAAAAGCCATAGGATAGAATGATTTCGTTAAGCCCTCCACTACAAAAAAAGGATGATTGTTGAAGATGAAAACATTCGAATCGATTGGGATTATCGGAGCAGGGATTATGGGATCGGATTTGACCTTGGATCTGGCGAGTCATGGATACCGTGTCATTTTGAAGGACCTGCATCCCGACATTTTGGAAAAAGCAAAACAGAAGATGAGAGAAGATTTTAAGCTTGTAAAGCTGATGAAAAAAGAGATTCCAGTAAAAGACATTGAGCAAGTGCTTTCCAATGTTGTGTTTACTACAACTTACGACGATTTTTATACCGTTCCCTTCGTGATTGAAAACATCACGGAAAATTGGGAGGCAAAAAAGCAAGTCTACCTAGAATTGAAAGAACATTGCCCTCAAGACACGATATATGGAGTCAACACAAGCTGCATCTCCATCACCAAGGTTGGCTCACTGCTTCCCAAGCCGGAAAATGTTATCGGGATGCACTTCATGAATCCTGTGCCACTTAAGCAGATGGTAGAGATCATCAAAGGCTACTATACCTCCGAACAAACCATCCAAACGATCAAAAACTTTCTGGAGTCGATCGACAAAAAGCCTGTGCTGGTCAATGATTCCCCGGGTTTTGTGACGAACCGCGTGCTGATGCTGATGATCAATGAATGTATTTGGGCGATTCATGATCAAGTGGCGACGCCTCAGGACCTCGACAAAATATTCCGATTAGGATTT
The DNA here is from genome assembly GCF_055685845.1 of Brevibacillus schisleri. Taxonomy (NCBI): domain Bacteria; kingdom Bacillati; phylum Bacillota; class Bacilli; order Caryophanales; family Paenibacillaceae; genus Brevibacillus; species Brevibacillus schisleri. The sequence goes on along the minus strand of NZ_JBVNDM010000001.1, from coordinate 3,366,526 downwards.
AGCCATAAAATGGGACCGTTAGCGACTGCTGATTTGATCGGATTGGACACTATTTTACACTCGATTGAAGTTTTGTATGAGAGCTTTAACGACCCTAAATATCGTCCATGCCCGCTGTTAGTCAAAATGGTAGATGCTGGACTACTCGGAAAGAAAAGCGGAAAAGGATTCTTTGATTACACGGCTGGATTGGCACAAACTACCAGGTAGTTTTAAGTGGATCAAATCGAAATTCGAGTAAAGGAACATGCAGATGGATATTAAAAATGGGGTTAAATGTGTAGTCTGGGATTTAGACAATACAATTTGGAATGGCGTTTTATCGGAAGGGGACGATGTAGCCTTAAACCCTCGGATCAAAGAAATATTGGAACAACTTGATCAGAGGGGCATTTTGCAATCGATTGCGAGTAAAAACAATTATGATGACGCGATGCGCAAGCTGAAAGAATTTGAGATTGACCGCTATTTTCTTTACCCGCAAATTCATTGGGAGCCCAAGTCAAAATCCGTAGGGATTATCCAGCAGTCGATTAATATTGGGATGGATACCCTTTTGTTTATCGATGATCAGCCCTTTGAACTGGATGAAGTGAAAAGCGTACATGAATCTATCAATTGTGTCCACGTCGACCGATATACAGAGTTGTTGTCCCACCCTTCGTTGACTCCAGCTTTCATTACAGAAGATTCGAAAAAAAGGCGGGAAATGTATCTACAAGACATTCAGCGCAAGCAGGAGGAGGAATCCTTCACAGGGACAAACGAAGAATTTTTAAAAACGTTAGACATGAAGTTTATCATCAGCGAGGCGCAGGAAGATTGCTTGAAACGCGCAGAAGAGCTAACGGTTCGCACCAATCAATTGAACTCGACGGGACGGATTTACAGCTACGATGAGCTCAATTATTTCCGAAATTCACCCGACCACAAATTATATGTCTGCGAGCTCACAGATAAATACGGGTCATACGGGAAAATAGGAATCGCATTGGTTGAAATAACCGAAACTCATTGGCATATCAAATTGCTTATTATGTCGTGCAGAGTGATTTCCAGAGGTGTTGGTACCGTATTGCTAACCCATATCATGCAGCAGGCACAGCTAGCCAACAAGAGACTGCTAGCTGACTTTAAAAATACGGAGAGAAACAAGATGATGTATGTATCCTATCGCTTTTCTAATTTCAAGGAAGTCTCCAAAGAAGAAGACGGCTTTGTCATTTTGGAAAACGATTTGACCCAGATACAAAAGTTTCCCCCTTACATCAATGTTCTCGTTCAGTAATCACAATGAAAACCCCAAAAAAAGGAGCGTTTACTTATGCAACTTCATGAACAAATTCGTGAGTTTATTCTGGCTAATCTGGTCGTATTCGATGATGATGTTGATTTCACGAATGACGACAATATTTTTGAGCTCGGCTTCGTCAATTCATTGTTTGCCATGAAACTCGTCACTTTCATTGAGAGCGAGTTTCGCTTGACCATCGAAAGCGACGAAATGGAAATTTCGAATTTCAATACCATTAACAATATCGTGAACTTTATCCAGTCAAAATCGGTTTATAAATGAGTGAAGAAAATGATTTATACGACGAAAAATACAAGTGCAGATTTTGATTGGACCGAGTACTTTACCAGGTTACACAACGGGGAGATCCCAAGTCTCGATACGCATATCTATTTTCAAAACATCCGTCATTTGTTAAGTGAAAATGCTCACTTATTAGGATTGGTGCTCGGTGACGTGCTGCGAAAGCTTTTAAGAGGCGTTCAGATCAAGACTGAGCCAAGAATGCTTGAGCTTGGTGCGGGTACCGGATTTTTGACGCGTCTTTTGCTTACCATGTACCAAGGGAGCGGGGTTTTGGTAGATAATTGCCAAACCTCCTTCGACGCCTATAACAAGATAGCGGATAAACATGCCGATCATATTACTTATGTACTCCAAGATCTGTTTACGTTAGAGCTGGCAGAAACGTTTGATGTTGTTTGCAGTTTTGGCTTGATTGAACATTTTAAAGAGAAGAACGAAATCTTGTCCGTACATAAACAATTTTGTAAAGAAGATGGACATATGATTTTGGTCGTTCCCATGGATAGCTTTTTGACTCGGGCCTATTACGAGGTTCACCCTGAAATCAACTTGGGATACAGAGAGCTATTGACCAAGAAGACTGCACTGGAGCAGCTCAGAGCTAGCGGTTTGGAGCCGATTCGCGCAGAAGTCAGTCAGGGCTATGTCTACGATTTTTTGGCGATTTTATGTAAATGATAGAAGGTTTTCTTTTTCGAAAGGATGCGGAATTAGACTCAGTCATAATCACATTTTATATGATGGGGATTGAATGAAAATGAAGATAACAAGCCCGCATAGCATTCTTGAAGAAGTAAGACAATTTGCAGACGAAGAAATTAGGCCATATGCTACTGATTTTGAAAAGCAACAAGCACTCCCAAGGGAACTAATCAAAAAAATGGGGAACAAACGATATTTGGCTGCAAGCTTTTCTGAGCAATATGGGGGCTTGCAGCTGCACCCGCTTGAATATGGGAGTATGGTTGAAGAGATTGGCAAAGGCGCTTTGTCTGCTGCGATGCTCCTCACGGTTACAACCGGATTGGTAGGCGAAACACTCATCCGCTGGGGGACCGAGTACCAAAAAAAACAGTACGTTCTTCCCATCGCGAGCGGGGAGAAGATCGGTGCTTTTGCGTTGACTGAGCCGGGCGTGGGAAGCGGTGCGAAGGATGTGCAAACCTCTTACGAAAAAGTAGGCGACAAATATCGGATAACGGGGCGCAAGAAATGGATATCGTTCGGAGAGATTGCCGACTTTTTTATTGTCATAGCGTCGGACTCATCGGGGAATGGCATCAGTGCCTTTATCGTCGACCGTGAACAAGAGGGAGTTCGCGTTCAAAAGATACAGGGGCTGCTCTCTTGTGCAGCTTCACAGCTTGCGGATATTGAATTGACGAACGTAGAAGTGGGCAGCGAGAGGCTGATCGGCAAGGAAGGAATGGGCTTCACGGGTGTTGCCAACTTCGCTCTGGATCAAGGAAGATTTAATGTCGCCTGGATGGGCGTCGGGTTGGCACAGGAGGCGTTGGAAGTAATGGTTACGTACGCGAGAAAAAGAACCCAATCCGGAGAGAAAATCTTTAACTTTCAACTAATCAAAGGCATCATTGGAGACGCGACTACGAACGTTCATGCTGCCCGTTCGCTATGCAAGGAGGCTGCTCGGATGCGTGCGGATAATCACCCTGATGCGATCGTACAAACGACAATGGCGAAATACTTTTCGTCAGTGGTGGCCAACAAGGTTGCCTCCGATGCAGTTCAAGTCCTCGGCGCTAATGGTTGCTGCAACCTCTATCCGGTAGAACGGCTTTTTCGAGAGGCGAAAGTACTGGAGATCATTGAAGGGTCTTCTCAAATTCAGCAGCAAATCATTGCGATGCATGCTGCAAATAGACATTATCAGCCTAAGAGGGTTACGGAACTATGAAAAAATTAGATGCCAATCAAGTCAGCGACATCATTTCTCTTAGTCCGATGCAAGAAGGAATGCTGTTTCATTACTTAAAAGAACCAGACAGCTCGCTATATTTCGAACAAATCAGCTTGCATATTTCCTCAGATGTAAATGTTACTGCTTTTCAACAGGCTTGGCAGCACGTCGTCTCAGTAAACGAGATGCTACGTGCCGTTTTTCGATGGGAAGGGGTAAAAGAGCCTCTTCTCATCATCGTAAAAGAGGTACAAGACTTTCTACGAGTCATTGATGTATCGGAACAGACGCGAGAGGACCGTAACGCATTTGTGGCAAAAATACTGGACGAGGATCGAGAAAACAAGTTTGATTTGAGGGAAGGTGCGTTTCGAATCAGCCTGTACAAATTGGGTGACGAAGACTTTCAACTGATCATGAGTCATCACCATATTCTGTTTGACGGATGGAGTACGGGCATCCTTTTGTCTGAATTTATAGAGGCGTACCAACAACTGCTGGATCAGCGTCAGCTGTCCGTTCCCTCGAAAAGGAAAGGTAAAGACTATATCAAATGGATCCAGAAAAAAGACAAAACTGAGCAAGAAAGCTTCTGGACCACATATCTGCAAGACGTAAATCCGGTCTGGCTTCAGGAGATCATTCCAGCGAATCGCGCTAGCAGTCAGGATGATGAGGGGAAAAAGCAGATCCGTCTGGAACTACCTCAGTCACTACACGATGAAATCAAGCGCCAAGGAAAGCACTCAGTTAGTTGTTATCTGTATGGGGCTTGGGCGTTGCTGCACTATTTTTATACAGACAGCAAAGATGTAGTTTTTGGAACGACCATCTCAGGGAGGGAAGAGTCTCTCGAGGGAATCGGTGAGATGGTGGGTTTATTTATCAATACGTTGCCACTTAGAATGGCGATCGATCCAGATGAATCTCTCCAGGCATTTTTGGAAAAGGTGTTTGCCTCCATGAATGCTCGAAAACACTTTAGTTCTACCCCATTGCGGGATATAAAAAAATACAGTGCGTTGCCGTTTGAAAAAGAGCTATTTGATGCAATTCTTGTCATTGAAAATTATCCGCTTCAACATCATTCGAATAATCGGAATATTGTTATTGATTCCTTTTCATATAGAGAAGAAACCAATTATCCGCTCACGATCTTTATCACGCTGTGGAATTCGATTCAGTTTGTTGTCGACTATGACAATCGCATCTATAGCGAGACATTCGTAGAGGAACTATGTGCGCGCTATCAGACGATACTTTCTTGGCTTGTAGAACAGCCGCTTGCAAGCATTCGCGCTGTTGACTTTCTCTTTCCCGAAGAAAAACAGAAGCTGCTGTATGAGTGGAATGATACAAAAGTGTGGGTGCCATCCGAGAAAAGCATCTCACAGTTATTTGAAGAGCAGGTATGTAAAACACCGGATCGTATTGCACTTATATACCAAGACCAATGCTTCACGTATCGGCAAATCAATGAGCAAGCGAATCAGTTGGCAATTTTATTACGGGATGTGGACATTCACTCCAACCAGTGCGTGGGTCTGTTCATGGACAGGAGGCCAGAACTGTTAATCGCCATGCTCGGAATATTAAAAGCCGGCGGCGCCTATGTGCCAATTGATCCGATGCTGCCACTCGAACGTTGCTCGACGATGCTTGACGACGGGCATGTAAAAGTAGTGATTTCCGAGCAGAAATACGGCGATATACTAGCTGCTCTTCAAGCGAAGTGTCCAGCTTTCCAAACCGTTGTGTGCATGGATCATACAGAGAGCGAAGGGTATTATGGCTTGCAAGACATACAGCAACGCGCGCGGGAAGTGACAATTGCTCCGCCTTCGTCGGGTGATCTGGCTTATGTGATTTATACATCCGGATCGACAGGGGTTCCCAAGGGTGTGATGATCACACACGAAAACGTCGTGAATTTCATCTACGGAATGGAAAAAGAGATCGGTTTTGAGCCTGATCATGCCATACTCGCTCTCACTACTTATTCTTTTGATATTTTTGTCCTGGAATCATTGGCGCCGCTATGTCTTGGAATGAAAATCGTATTGGCGAACGATATTGCGCTAAAGGACCCAGATGAAATAATGCGATTGATCGAAGCCAATTCGGTTACGATTCTCCAAGCGACTCCATCTCGGATGAAAATGCTTGTGAATTCATCACGTGCTAACAGCCTGCAGCAATTGAAAAAGATATTGATCGGCGGAGAAGGACTGCCGGAACATTTATATCAATCTTTGCGCGAAATAACTAAGCAGCCGATTTACAATGTCTATGGCCCGACTGAAACGACTGTGTGGTCTACTGTCCACCTGCTTGATGAATCGATTGCCATCGGAAAACCTATTGCCAATACGGGAATCTATCTCTTGTCGAAAGAGAGGACATTGCGCCCGCTCGGGTACCCGGGTGAACTGTGCATCTCAGGAAAAGGAGTGGCGAAGGGATACTTAAACCAGCCTCTACTCACTGAGGAAAAATTTATACCTCATCCATTTCAACCAGGCGAAAAATTATATTCTACGGGTGATTATGCCTATTGGCTGCCAGATGGAACGTTGCAGTTTGTTGGACGAAAAGACGATCAGGTCAAAATCAGGGGACATCGCATAGAAATTGCCGAGGTTGAAAGCACCCTGAAAAAATTTCCGTCAGTAAAAGATGCCGTTGTCATAGAGATAAAAGAAAAGAATGATTCGGCTCTGGCTGCGTATATGGTCATCGATGGCGATTTCAACTGGGCAGATTGTAAAGATTTTCTAAAGGACAAGCTGTCTTATTACGCCATTCCGTCTTTTTACTACCGTATACAAGCAATTCCGTACACCAGCAATTTGAAAGTGGATCGAAAAGCTTTGGTACAGCTCCAAAAAAATCCATTGAATGTTTCGGAAAAGACAGTTGAACCAAGGAGCGAGCTGGAAACAAAGATTGCTCAGATATGGAAAAAAGTACTGAAAATCGAGCGAGTGGGCATACACGACCGATTCTTTGATGTCGGAGGCGACTCGATCAAAGTCATTTATTTGTGTAATGAATTGAAAGCCGAATTCAATACGGAAGTTTCGATACAGACTATTTTCACCTATCCGACGATTTATGATTTCGCAAAATACTTCCATGCGAAAACCAAGGTTCACAGCATGACTACCCATACAAAAGATAAAAAGCCTAAAATCGTCCCGCTTCAAGCCATAGACATTCAAGACACGGATGTTGCCATCATTGGGATGGCTGGCCGATTTCCAGGAGCGGCTGACAAAGAGCAGTTTTGGAGCAACTTGGTGAACGGAACGGAAACAATCAAGTTTTATACGGATGAAGAAATGCAGGCATTCGGCATCGATCGCGAGTTGTTGAACAACCCCCATTTTGTTAAAGCAAAGGGGAAACTGGAGGATATCGATTGTTTTGATGCAGATTTCTTTGGATATACGGTTACAGAGGCCAAGCAGATGGACCCACAAATTCGCTTGCTTCATGAGTGTGCTTGGCATGCCTTGGAAGATGCAGGATATGAACCTGAAGCTTACCCAGGCCCCATCGGTCTATATGTCGGCTCCTCCTACAATATATACTGGGTTCCCGAAAAGTTTTCACCGTCTCTTTATGCCTCCGATCAATTTCAAATTTATCATGTTAACAGCAATTCATTTGCAACACTGATTGCGTATCGCATGAATTTGAGGGGTCCAGCTATCACGGTCCAAGCAGCTTGCTCCACTTCGCTGATTGCCGTCGATCGTGCCTACAAAGATTTGCTTTTTGGAGAGTGTGACATAGCAATAGCAGGAGCGGCTACAGTTTCTTTGCTGGACGAGATGGGGTATATCCACCAGGAGGGAATGATTTTATCAAGGGATGGACATTGCAGAGCCTTTGATAAAAAAGCATCAGGCACGGTGACCGGAAATGGCGTGGGGCTTGTCGTATTAAAACGATTGAAGGATGCACTTGCAGATGGGGATCATATCTATTCGGTTGTGAAGTCTTCTGCGGTAAATAATGATGGAAACCGTAAAGTGGGGTACTCCGCCCCGAGTGTTGAAGGACAAGCAGCTGTCATCCAGAAAGCAATCCAACGCTCCGGACTCGGGTCTACACAGCTCCATTATATTGAAGCTCATGGGACTGGAACGATTTTGGGTGATCCCGTTGAAATCGAAGGACTCAAAATGGCCTTTGATACGGATAAGAAAAACTATTGCGGAATTGGCTCCGTCAAGACGAATATCGGACATTTGGAAGCAGCGGCAGGGATTGCGGGTTTAATGAAAACATCCTTGTCGCTGAAGAACCGGATGATTCCGCCTACAATCAATTTTGATGAGGTCAATCCGCAAATCGATTTTCAGAATTCTCCTTTTTACCCGCACACGCAACTTCGTGACTTGCGAAGGGAAGATTTGTTCCCACTTCGGGCTGGTGTGAGTTCCTTTGGACAGGGCGGGAGCAACGCCCATGTGATTCTGGAAGAAGCTCCGCCCGTTATAAAGACGCCGACGAAAAGACGATTCCAAATCATAACGTTATCCGCGGAAAACGATACGGCGTTGAAGAAGATAAAAGGGCAGATTCGAGAGAATTTCCAGCGCAACCACAACATTCATTTAGCCGATGCAGCTTACACGTTGAAGGTAGGACGGAAGCGTTTTTCGCACCGCTCTGTATTCCTTTGTTCGGAAGTGAGACAGGCTATTGAAATATTAACGGAGAAGGACTCACGAAAGTCATTGGATTTCGTGGCTTCCGAACAAACGCCTTCCATTGTATTTATGTTTACGGGTCAAGGCGCGGAATACGTGAACATGGCCCTGGATCTTTACCGACACGAGACGATTTTTCGAGAGAAGTTGGATGAATGCTTCACGATTTTGCAAAAAATCTCTGGTGTCCGGTATCAAGACTATCTGTATCCAGAAAAGGCTGACAACCAAACAGGAACGGATATTCATAGACAGAGCATTTCCCAGCCTCTTCACTTTGCCGTTGAGTATTCTATGGCTTTGATGCTGATGGAGTGGCATATAACTCCTCTGAGCATGATCGGATACAGCATAGGGGAGTATGTGGCAGCGTGCCTAGCTGGAGTTTTCTCGCTGGAAGACGCCCTGTTTTTAACCTATCACAGGGGACGGCTGATGGAGGGACTTCCTGAAGGGACTATGCTAACGGTGCCGTTGCCGGAATTGGAATTGCTGGGCATGCTTCCAAATAAACTGTCGATCGCAGCAGTGAACGATGAGTCTTGTGTTGTCTCCGGGAGCAAGGAGGATATTGCCAAATTCCAATCTTCGCTGAAGCAAAACAAGATCATAAGCATGCGGCTTGCTATTTCGCATGCCGGCCATTCCAAGACGCTGGATTTCATGATGGCAGACCTAAGTGAATACGTTCGCAGCATTTCGTACCATCCACCTGTTATTCCGTTTTTCTCCAGTTTGACAGGTAATGCAATCACACCTGAGGAAGCTGTCGATCCCGAATATTGGCTTCGTCATTTGCGCGAACCTGTTCGTTTTGTGGAAGGGATTAAGAAGCTGGCAATGCATGATCATACCTTGTTTATCGAGATAGGGCCGGGACGAAATCTGTGCACGCTTGCGAAGAGGTTTTTGTATCCTGAGCGCAATCAACAGATTCTCGATACGATTCGAGTTGAGCAAATGAAAGTAGCGGATGATGAATTCTTTTTAAAGACAGTTGCACAATTATGGTTATATGGAATCGACATTGACTGGAAACGGTTTTACGGAGAAGAAAAGCGTAGGAGAGTTTCTCTGCCAGGATACCCGTTTGAAAAAAAGCGTTACTGGATAAACAATTTCCGTTTCGACACAAGCAGCCACGGCAAGCGGGTGAGTGCCAACGAGAAGCCGTTGCTTGGACAAGACCCCGTTTCGATTCAAGCCGTGCACAAGTTTACAACGAAAGAAGGAGCCATCGTTTCTCAGGTAGTATCCGAAATCATCGGAGGACCTCATGTTGGGGAAGATGATGATCTGTTTGAATCAGGATTTGATTCGCTTAAAGTCATTTCACTTGTCTCCAAAATGACAGATACGTTTCAAGTGCATTTGACGATGCAAGAGGTATTCGAGCATCCTACGATCCGGGAACTGGTGCCGCTAATCATGCAAAAAACGCCGCAGACGGCAGTCGTGATCCCCAAAGCAAAGGAAGCGCCGCACTACCCGGTATCATCCCAGCAAAAAAGGCTGTATGCCCTACAGCAATTTGATGAGAACAGTACAGCATACAACATCCCGGGTGTGTTCCTCCTGCATGGAATAGTCGATCGGGAACGATTGCAGGCTGCATGCGATGGATTGCTGCAACGGCATGAAGCTCTGCGGACGTGTTTTGAGCTGATCGGACAAGATCTGGTGCAAAAAATCGTTCCAGAAGCCTCTTTTGCGATTGAATATGTGGAGATGCCGGGGACAAGTGTAGAGGAGACATTGGAGGGCTTCAGTCGCCCGTTCGCACTGGACCAAGCACCGTTGCTGCGAATTCGCCTGGTCTGCGTAGAAAAAGAACGCCATGTCATGCTGATCGATATGCATCACATCATTTCTGACGGACTGTCGAGTGAACGGCTGGTTAGTGATTTTCTGGCCTATTACGATGGGCAGATCTTGGGGGACCCAAAGATTCAATACAAAGACTTCGCTGTATGGCAGCAAAGCAGGGACACAGCATTTTGGCAAAAGGAAGCAGATTTTTGGTTACAGCAATATAAGGACGGCTACGAAACACTTGATTTGCCGACCGATTACCGGCGTCCTTCGATCAAAAATTTTGCCGGGTCGATTAGTCGGTTTGTTTTGGCGGATGAGAAGGCTGCTGCACTCCGAGAGTTTTGCCGCACGCAACAACTAACGCCGTTTATGCTGCTGTTTGGCTGCTTCTCCATCCTGCTGGCCAAATACAGTGGTCAAAATGAAATCCTGATCGGAACCCCGGTTGCCGGTCGTTTCGGTGTGGAGACTGAGGAGACTGTCGGGGCTTTTGTTAATACACTCGCACTGAGAAGCTACCCAGAAGGGGGCAAGCGCGTAGTTGATTACCTGCAAGAGCTGAAAGCGTACTGCCTGCAAGCATTTGAGCATCAATGCTATCCTTTTGAAGAGCTTGTGCAACAAATCGAGAAGGAACGAGATCTCAGTCGTAATCCTCTGTTTGACACGATGTTTACGTGGGAACAGCGGGATCGCAGCCAATTGATTATCCATGGAGTAGATGTGAACCGTTATGACTTCCACAGCGGCATCGCCAAGTTTGACCTGATGATGCAAACGTGGGAAGAGCAAGAGGAGTTAGGATTTGCCATCGAGTACGCGACCGCGCTGTTTACTGCATCCACAGTTGAGCGCATGGGAAGACATTTCCAGCAGACCGTCGACGAAATTTTGCAGTCCCCTGACCAACAAATCAGGGAGATTGGTTTGATTTCAGCGGAAGAAGAGCACCTGCTCCGTGAAGGGTTTAACCAGACACAGGTGAATGAGGACTGGAGCCAAAGCGTCATTGCTCTTATCGAGGAACAGGCCAGTGTGCGGGGCCATGAAAGTGCAGTTGTGTGGGAAGGGCAGAGCCTGACATACCGCGAGTTGAACGAACGGGCGAATCAGGTCGCTCGATGTTTACTCGAACAAGGTTGCGAGAAAAATCAGATTGTGGGCATCATGGCAGAACGCTCCTTTGCCATGATCATTGGGTTGCTCGCCATTGAAAAGGCGGGATGTGCTTATCTGCCCATCGATCCCACTACCCCAGCGGAGCGAATCCAGTATATGGTCGAAGACAGTGGAATCCGCATCGTCTTGAGCCATGCGGGACTTGTTGGCATAGCAAACGCTGCGGGCGTAGGCGTCTATGATTTGGAAGATGCCGCGCGATACGCGGGTTATGAGTGTACCAATCCAGGCATACAGCTTCATCCCGATGATTTGGCCTATGTGCTCTATACATCGGGCTCCACAGGTAATCCGAAAGGCGTCCTTTTAACCCATGGCGGTATGGCAAACCGATTGCGCTGGATGGCCGATCAATACGGGATGGATGACAAGGAGGTCGTGCTGCAAAAGACCACCTATACGTTTGATGTTTCCGTGTGGGAGCTGTTTCTCCCGCTCATGATCGGCGGGGTATTATGCTTGGCGAAGCCGGGGGGAGAAAAAGATCCCGATTATCTCTACAACCTCATCTGCGAGCAGGAGGTTACGACGCTGCATTTTGTGCCTTCCTTGCTCGCAGGGTTCCTTCATGCGCTGCCGGAAGCAGCTTCCTTTTCCCGATTGAAGCGCTGCATCTGCAGTGGTGAAGAGCTGAGCATCGAAGTAAAGGATCGCTTCTTCCGAAAAATGCCGGGAGTGGAATTGCACAATCTGTACGGCCCTACCGAGGCGTCCATTGACGTCAGCTACTATGAGGTTCAAGAAGAAGACCAGCTCATCCCTATCGGCAAGCCAGTGGCAAATACCCGCTTGTACATCGTCACGGAAGAGGGCGGATTTGCGCCGATTGGCGTTCCGGGAGAGCTGTGCATAGCAGGTGTCCAAGTGGCGAAAGGCTATCTCAACCGTCCAGAGCTGACAGCGGAAAAATTCAAGGAGCTGCCGATTCTTCCAGGAGAGCGGCTGTACTTCACGGGAGATTTAGCCCGTTGGCTAGAAGACGGGAACATTGCCTATTTGGGCAGAAAAGATACGCAGATCAAGCTGCGGGGCTTCCGGATCGAATTGGGAGAAATTGAATCGGCTATTCAAGCTTATGCAGACCAAATCGAAACAGTTGCAGTACTCAGCCAAGGGACGCAGGCTGAGAGCAAGGTACTGTGCGCTTATTTTAGCGCCAAGGACAAGATCGATATAGACAAGCTGAGGGCATATTTGCAACGACATTTGCCGGTGTACATGGTTCCCGTCCATTACCAACAGCTCGATGCGCTCCCTTATACCTCCAGCGGAAAGATCGATAGAAAATCGTTGCCGCAAGTAACAGTAAGCGACAACATAGAAATGCCATCTCCTGAAATCTTTAGGAGGAAAGAAGGACAGCTTCTGGTTTCCATTTTTAAAGAGACGCTAAACATTGAGAACCTTTCCTCCACAGATCATTTTTTTGAATTGGGAGGCAATTCGTTAGCAGCAATTGTATTAAAATCAAAGATTTCCGCAGCCTTCCAAGTGCAGTTGACGATGCAGGAGGTGTTCGAGCATCCTACGATCCGGGAACTGGTGCCGCTCATTCTGCAAAAAACGCCGCAGACGGCAGTCGTGATTCCAAAAGTATCGGAAGCGCCGTACTACCCGGTATCATCCCAGCAAAAAAGGCTGTATGCTCTACAGCAATTTGATGAGAGCAGTACGGCATATAACATCCCGGGTGTGTTCGTCCTGCAAGGAATGGTGGATCGGGAACGTTTCGAGGCTGCGTGCGATGGATTACTACAACGGCATGAAGCGCTGCGGACGTATTTTGAGCTGATCGGACAAGATCTAGTGCAAAAAATCGTACCGGATGCATCTTTTGCCATTGAATATGCGGAGATGTTGGGAGCAAGTGTAGATGAGACGCTAGAAGGCTTTGTTCGTCCGTTTTCGCTGGACCAAGCACCGTTGCTGCGAATTCGCCTGGTCTGCGTAGAAAAAGAACGCAATGTCATGCTGATCGATATGCATCACATCATTTCCGACGGGCTGTCGATTGAACGGCTGGTGAATGATTTTCTAGCCTATTACGATGGACAGACCTTGGGCGAACCAAAGATTCAGTACAAAGACTTCGCCGTTTGGCAGCAAAGCAGAGACACAGCATTTTGGCAAAAGGAAGCGGATTTCTGGTTACAGCAATACAGGGACGGCTACGAAACGGTTGATTTGCCGACTGATTACCGTCGTCCTTCGATCAAAAATTTCTCTGGAGCGCTTAGTTGGTTTGTCTTGGAGAATGAGAAGGCTGCTGCACTTCGGGAGTTTTGCCGTACGCAGCAACTGACGCCGTATATGCTGCTGTTTGGCTGCTTCTCCATCCTGTTGGCCAAATATAGTGGTCAAAATGAAATCATGATCGGAACCCCGGTTGCTGGTCGTTTCGGTGTGGAGACTGAGGAGACTGTCGGGGCTTTCGTTAATACGCTCGCACTGAGAAGCTACCCGGAAGGGGACAAGCGCGTAGTTGATTACCTGCAAGAGCTGAAAGCGCACTGTCTGCAAGCGTTTGAGCATCAAAGCTATCCATTTGAGGAGCTTGTGCAGCAAATCGAGAAGGAACGAGATCTCAGCCGCAATCCTCTGTTTGACACGATGTTTACGTGGGAACAGCGGGATCGCAGCCAATTGATCATCCGTGGTTTGGATGTCCAACGTTATGACTTCCACAGCGGCATCGCCAAGTTTGACCTGATGATGCAAACGTGGGAAGAGCAAGGGAAGATAGGATTTGCCATCGAGTACGCGACTGCGCTGTTTACTGCATCCACAGTTGAGCGCATGGGCAGACGTTTCCAGCAGATCGTCGACGAAATTTTGCAGTTCCCTGACCAACAAATCAGGAAGATTGGTTTGATTTCTGTGGAAGAAGAGCACCTGCTTCGAGAAGGGTTCAACCAAACGCAGGTGAATGAGGACTGGAGCCAAAGCGTCATTGCTCTTATCGAGGAACAGGCCAGTGTGCGGGGCCGTGAAAGTGCAGTTGTGTGGGAAGGGCAGAGCCTGACATACCGCGAGTTAAACGAACGGGCGAATCAGGTCGCTCGATTCTTGCTTGAACAAGGTTGCGAGAAAAATCAGATTGTGGGCATCATAGCAGAACGCTCTTTTGCCATGATCATTGGATTGCTCGCCATTGAAAAGGCGGGATGTGCTTATCTTCCCATCGATCCCGCTACTCCAGGAGAGCGAATTCAGTACTTGCTCGAAGACAGTGGAATCCGTATCGTCCTGAGCCATACAGAGTTGATTGACAAAGTCCCTTCTATGGGAATTACAGAGATTGCCGTCTATGATTTGGAAGATACAGCCCGATACGCCGGTTTTGAGTGTACCAATCCAGGCATACAGCTTCATCCCGATGATTTGGCCTATGTGCTCTACACATCGGGCTCCACAGGTAATCCGAAAGGCGTCCTTTTGACCCATGGCGGTATGGCAAATCGATTGCGCTGGATGGCCGATCAATACGGGATGGACGACAAGGAGGTCGTGCTGCAAAAGACCACCTATACGTTTGATGTTTCCGTGTGGGAGCTGTTTCTCCCGCTCATGATCGGCGGGGTATTATGCTTGGCGAAGCCGGGGGGAGAAAAAGATCCCGACTATCTCTACAACCTCATCTGCGAGCAGGAGGTTACGACGTTGCATTTTGTGCCTTCCATGCTGGCAGGGTTCCTTCATGCGCTGCCGGAAGCAGCTTCCTTTTCCCAATTGAAGCGATGCGTCTGCAGCGGTGAAGAGTTGAGCATCGAAGTAAAGGATCGCTTCTTCCGAAAAATGCCGGGAGTGGAATTGCACAATCTGTACGGCCCTACTGAGGCTTCAATTGACGTCAGCTATTATGAGGTTCAAGAAGAAGACCAACTCATCCCTATCGGCAAACCAGTGGCGAATACCCGCTTGTACATCGTCACGGAAGAGGGCAGATTCGCACCGATTGGCGTTCCGGGAGAGCTGTGCATAGCAGGTGTTCAGGTGGCGAAAGGCTATCTCAACCGTCCAGAGCTGACAGCGGAAAAATTCAAGGAGCTGCCGATTCTTCCAGGAGAGCGGCTGTACTTCACGGGAGATTTAGCCCGCTGGCTAGAAGACGGGAACATTGCCTATTTGGGCAGAAAAGATACACAAATCAAGCTGCGGGGTTTCCGGATCGAATTGGGCGAAATTGAATCGGCTATTCAAGCTTATACAGACCAAATCGAAACAGTTGCAGTACTCAGCCAGGGGACGCAGGCTGAGAGCAAGGTACTGTGCACGTATTTTAGCGCCAAGGACAAGATAGATACAGGGAAGCTGAAGACACATTTGCAACGGCATTTGCCCGTGTACATGGTTCCCGTCCATTACCAGCAGCTCGATTCGCTCCCTTATACCTCCAGCGGAAAAATTGACAGAAAATCGCTGTCACGTATCCAAGTGGGCTTGGAAAAAGAGAAAGTGGTTCTTCCCAAAACCGAGATGGAAAAACAATTGTCACTCCTCTGGAAAGAAGTATTGCAGATCGACAAGGTCAGCATACGTGATGACTTCTTCCAGATTGGAGGCAATTCCCTCAGTGTCATCCACTTGCATAAGCTGCTGATAGAAAAGATAGATCAAGACATTTCGATAGCCAATCTGTACAGGTATCGAACCATCGAATCTTTCCTGACTTATGTAAACCAGAAAACAAATGCAGACAGTCTGCAATCGATTCCAGAGCCAAGGCGTAGAGAGTTGTTGCTTCAGGGTAATGCCAAAAGATCACAACGATTATCAAAAAGAAAAGGGATAAATAGTGATGAGTAAACAACTAAACGGACTCGAGATTGCCATTATTGGCATGGCGGGAAGATTCCCGGGAGCGCAGGACATCGAAGGCTTTTGGAGCAATCTGGTAAATGGTAAAGAAACGATCACGTTTTTTTCCCAGGAGGAACTGGCAGATAGTGAAATGGACCCGGAAATGCTTTCTCGTCCAGACTATGTTCGGGCAAAAGGCTACCTGGAGAACTGTGAACGTTTTGACGCTTCATTTTTTAACTATTCTCCTCTTGAAGCCGAGGTAATGGACCCACAAGTTCGTATTTTTCATGAATGTGTCTGGGAAGCGCTTGAGGATGCAGGATATTGTGCTGACACTTACTCGGGCTTGATCGGAATGTATGCGGGAGCTGCCAGTAATCTTTATTGGCAGTCCCTTTCTTTTTTATCCGACAGCTCAAAGTTGCTCGGACCATTTTCGGCTAACCAGTTAGCAAACAAAGATTTTATGTCCATGCAAATCTCGCATCGGCTGAATCTAAAAGGACCGAGTATTACCGTCAATACAGCCTGCTCCACATCGCTAGTGGCTGTCCATCTTGCCGCACAGGCATTGTTAAACGGTGAATGCGATATTGCCTTGGCAGGGGGTGTCAGCGTCTCTTTGCCATTGAAGTCGGGTTATCAGTATCAGGAGGGCATGATCTTGTCTCCGGATGGACATTGCAGGCCGTTTGACGAGGATGGCGAAGGATCAGTACCAGGCAATGGGGCGGGAGTCGTCGTTTTGAAACGATATGAGGAAGCAGTTGCCGATGGAGATCATATCTATGCGGTGATAAAGGGCTCCGCGATTAATAACGATGGAACCCGAAAAAGCGCCTATACTGCTCCGAGTATCGAAGGGCAAGTTGAGGTGATCCAAACGGCGCAGCAACTGGCTGAGGTTGATTTTGAGAGCATTCAGTTTGTAGAGACACACGGCACAGGTACCATACTGGGGGACCCGATTGAACTGGAAGCGTTACGTACGGCCTTTGGCAGCGGTGAAGGGGTATGTAGGATCGGTTCGGTAAAATCTAACATCGGCCATCTCGATGTTGCTGCAGGGGTAGCGGGCCTTATCAAAGCAACGCTAAGTTTGCAGCATAAATTATTGCCTCCAACCCTGCACTTCAAAAAGCTGAATCCAAAAATCGATCTGTCCGATTCTCCCTTTGTGATTAATTCCAAGCTGATCGATTTATCCACAGTCAGCGACACACTGCGGGCAGGAGTGAGCTCCTTCGGGATAGGAGGCACCAATGCGCATGTCATTCTGGAAGAAGCACCCTCTTTATTAAAGTCGTCAAAGGGCAGAGGATCTCAGCTCATCCTGATTTCAGCTAAAAGCGAAAGTGCTTTGGATCAGTCCAGCAAAAATCTGTCCGACTATATCCGCAATAACCCGGATGTCTCATTGGCTGATTTGGCGTTTACCCTTCAGATCGGAAGAAAAGCCTTCGAGCACAGACGCTTTGTCGTTGCCAACCACACCGATGAATTGGCTGACATTTTAGAAACGGTTGGAAACGAAAAAGGAAAGCGTTCACGGAAAATTTTTACCAGTGCTATCGATCAGACAGATAAGAAAATCGTCTTCATGTTTCCAGGGTTGGGCAATCAATATGTAGAGATGGGACTCGGATTATATCGTTTCGAGCCATTATTTAAGAAAGAGCTGGATCACTGCTTTGATATTTTGGACCGTTACCTGGATGTGTCCATAAAAGAATGGATTTTTCCGCAAACAGATTGGGAACAAGCCACCCAAAAAATCAAGCAGATCGATATCAGCCAACTGGTCGTATTCATTTTTGAATACGCGCTTGGGAAGTATCTGATGGAGCTTGGCGTCAAACCTGCTTATATGATCGGCTACAGCTTTGGGGAATTTGCCGCCGCCTGCCTGGCAGGTGTTTTTTCACTGGAAGACGCCATTCGCGTGATTATTAGAAGAGGGCAGCTCATAAAGCTGACGGAAGAGGGAGCCATGCTCAGTGTCCCGATGACAGAAGCAGAGTTGGTGCCATTGCTTCCCGCGAATCTCTCCTTATGTATCGTCAATGGACCATCGTGCGTTGTGGGGGGAACCAAGGAAACGGTAGAGCAGTTTGAGGAACAGCTAAAAGCGTTGCGGCAAATATGTATTCGGTTGGACACTTCCCATGCGCTTCACTCCGATTTAATGAAGCCGATCAAGCAAGCATTTGCAGAGGAGATGAAGCAGATTCCGTTACACCCGCCACTCATCTCTTTTATTTCCAACATGACCGGTGACTGGATTACTGCCGAGGAGGCAACAGACCCAGACTACTGGGCGAGACAACTGACTGATCCAATCCGATTTGCTCGCGGCTTGCAAGAAATTTTGCAAGAAGACGCGCTAACCTTTATTGAAGTGGGACCTGACCGGAACCTAAGTGCGCTTCTGCGCTATTTTATTCAACGTGATTCGTCACATACGATTCTCAATATAATTCGAAACCCACAGGAAAAAGTAGACGATTTGTATTACCTGTACACCCGTTTGGGGCAGGTTTGGGGAGCAGGTCATGCCATTGATTGGATGAAGCTGTACCAATATGAGAAGCGAAATCGACTATCTTTGCCAACCTATCCATTTGAGCGCGAATATCATTGGTTGGATGGTAATCCGTTTCACAAGTTGAACGACAAGCAAACCGCCAGAAAATTGATAATGCAAAAAAAGCCGCACATCGAGGATTGGTTTTATGCCCCTCTTTGGCAGCAAAAGGTATTGCCTCCCAATGCCAAACTGGCTGATCAGCAGACTTTTCTTGTGTTTGCCAATCGGGATTCGTTAAGCTGTGAGGTCATTCGGGAGCTGTCGTCTACTGGTCACATCCCAATCGTCATCTATGAGGGCGTTGAATTTGCAATCGACGAACGTGCTTATACGGTGAATCCGACTTCCTCTTCGGATTACGAAAAACTATTTGTCAGCCTGACAGAGAACAACATTCAAATCGATCATGTACTCCATTTGTGGAGTGCAGGGCATAAATCAATCGCACCTTTGGATGTTTTAGCTTTTCACAAGACGCAGCAAACTGGTTTTTATAGCATCATGTATATCGTTCGTTGCATACAGCGTTATGACAGGCACAGAGTCATCCGTCTGGCAGTTGTGACGAATGAAACGGTAGCCGTCACCGGGCAGGAAACGTTGTTCCCGGAGTATTCTCCGCTCATTGGGTTAGGCCATGTCATTCCGCAAGAATTGCAAAACATTCGTCATTTGACTGTAGATATTCAGTCCGCTGCGCTTGAAGCTGCGGAAGATGCAAAGCGGATGGCACAAATGGTGGTGGAAGAGTTTGCACACGAGGTTTCGGATCGATTGATTGCTTATCGCCATCTCCAGAGATGGGTTCCGAGCTATCAACCGATCAAGCTATCAGAAGCGAAGACGGATCCTTTTCGAAAAAACGGCGTGTATGTCATTACTGGCGGAGCAGGCATGATCGGTTGGATTATAGGCAGTTATCTGGCCAAACAGTATCAGGCTACGATTGCGATTATCCAAAGGTCGTTCCCATTGAAACAGGAGTGGGCAGACTGGCTGATGAGCCATCCTGAAGATGACCCGCGGAGCATGAGAATCCGCGAGATGTTGGAAGCAGAGCAATTGGGAGCCACCATAGAAGTTTATAGAGGACAGGTCGATGACTACCCGCAGATGTCCCATATCATTGCTGAGATCGAAGCAACTCATGGAAGTATTCATGGCGTCTTCCATTGTGCAGCAAACATGGGGGATCAATTTTTGAATCCGATCGATCAGTTAAATGAGGACCTCTGCCAAACCATTTTTAAGCCCAAAATAGATGGATTGCTTGTACTCGACCAAGTCTTGGAACAAAAATCGCTTGATTTCTGTCTGCTCATGTCTTCGACGGCAGCTGTGTTAGGCGGATATGGCTTTGCCGCGTACTCGGCAGCGAATGTCTTCATGGATTCCTATACGAATAAGAGAAATAAGCAACGCAGCGTAAAATGGAAAACCATTGATTGGGAGGCTTGGCGGAATCACGAAAAGGTCGAGATAGGGTACCAGTCATCGATCGGTGATCTGGCCATGACCCCGGAAGAAGGGATCGAAGCTCTTCGTCGGGTGCTATCAGTCGACCGCTATCACCATCTTGTCCACTCTCCCGGTGATTTGGAAATGCGGCTGGATCAATGGATTCGGTTTCAGGGGAGTCCTGAAGGAAATGCTGTAACAGTCAAAAGCGCACGTAAAAAACGGAAAAATACTTCTTCCATGGTTGATTATGAAAAGCCGTCCAATCAACTCGAGCAAAGAATAGCGGAAATTTGGGAGGAGTTTTTGGGAATCCAGGAGATCAGCACACATGATAATTTTTTTGATTTGGGAGCCACCTCACTAACGCTGATACGCATGAAATCTATATTGGACGAAGAATTGAATAGACAAATCCCGATTGTCGATCTTTTTGCCAACCCTACTATTTCTAGTTTGGCGAAAAGAATCCAGCAAGACGAAAACGATGCAAATGATGAATTCGAGGAAAAAAGGTTGAAAGAACGGGAAGTCGTTGGAAGAGACCTTTTAACTAAACAATTACATTTAAGGAAGAAGGAGTGAGGTGATCCATGGATAATTAAATGGCAAGACAGTTCCCCATAAACTAAAAAAGGTGATTAATTGTGAACGCAATCTTAGACCTAGACATTACCCCCCTTCATCATGAATCAAGAAATTGCAAAGAGGACACCATCGTTACAGTCGCTTCTTGGTGGAAGCGTGACTATGAACTTATGTTTTTAGAATCGTGGGGGTTTACATTCGACTTATCACAATGGAAAAATTCAGGGAAGCTATACCAGAGCATTACGTCAGGCATTGGAGACATGCTGACTTTGTTGAAGCAAGTTCATGGCATCGAAATTATTGTTATGGGGAATATGTCCTTGCAGGATACAATCGCTATTGTGGAAAGCGAGCTGAAAGAATCTAGGCCGGTTGCCTTTGATTTGGATTCCTATTATTGTCAGTGGAGTCATGGTTACCAGAAATACCATTCCATTCATACCGGTTTAATCGTAGGGGTGGATCAGGAGAATCATTGCTATACGCTAGTAGATTGCTTTTATGAAAAGAAAAATGTAACGATTCCGATCGAACATTGTTTTAAGCATGAATACAGAGGGATTGCGTTATTCCGAAAACTTCCAAATGCTATCGAAGGCGTTGAATGGAAACAACTCATCATGCAAGCATTGAGCCGGACACTCTTTCAGAATCAAGAAACGAATTCATTTGATATGATGAGAAGTTTTGCCGAAGTTTTGGAGCACTTGCCTACTGTCGAGGACGAGTTTAACGGATCAAAGGAGGTATGGATGTCTCCTTTGTTAACCGTATTGTACTCGATTAGTAACGGCAGAAAACATTTTTCAACCGCATTGCAATATGTGAAAACAAAGTACCAGGTAGATGACTTAGTTCCATTGATCAATGATCTAGCATATGCTGCGGCACAGTGGAGCACTATCTTATCGATGATTACCAAAGCATATTATCAATCGAGTGACAACCAATTGATACAGCGAGCTGCTAGTAAAATACGAATGGTAGCAGAACTGGAAGAAACGATTGCCGTAAAGCTACGATCCATTTGTGAAGAACGACCACAGAATAATCAGGTAGATGAAAAAGCAGAGCATGGGAAAACGGCTACTGAGCACAGAAAGATGAAATACATTGATATCTCGGATTATTGCAATAATAAAGGGGTCAGTCAGTTGGTTTCCCCTGCTTATAGAGCAGATTTGACTCTGATGGGCGAGTATTTTTTGATCGATCAACTGCCGGATCAGACGATATGGGACGTAGAAGGGATGAAATTTTCTCTTTCTGCGTTTGGCGAGAATATAAACGATAATATCTCTTGTGCTGGGCAAGACATGAAGGTTCCTGAAGGCTATTATTCGAGCATCATGCTCTTAGGATGTTCAGAGTGCGGAAGTTACGCGGAGAGAATTGAGATCTTGTATGAAGACAACGAAGTTAGCTATATTCCAATCCAATTTACCGATTGGTATTTGGAGCCGATATTTGGTGAAACAACAGCATGGGTAGGAAAAGGCGTGCAGCGTAAAGGGGGAGAGGTCAAAATTTTGGAGTTCCCCGTGAGGCTGTTGGTACAAAAATACGAACTGAATCAGCGAAAAAAAATATTGCGTATAAAGTTGCCCGATTGTCCAAATATACATATCTTTGCCATGACCTTGATGGCAGAGGAATAAGCATGCCCGGAAAAGCTGCTGCTTAGATATGAAACCAAGAGAAAAGGAGGGTAACCATGAATGAGGACACACGAACAGGGTTAGAGGTCGCCATCATTGGAATGTCGGGTGCTTTTCCGGGGGCCAAAGACCTTGAGCAGTTTTTTCAAAACGTCAAGAATGGCGTAGAGAGTATCTCTTTTTTTTCAAATAAAGAATTAGAAGAGGCCGGAGTTCTAGCAGAAGTGTACAAAAGGAAGGACTTCGTGAAAGCAAAAGGATATCTTGACGAGAGTGATTATTTCGATCATAACTTTTTCGGTTATACGCCAAATGAAGCGCAATATATGGACCCACAGACCCGATTGTTGCACGAGCATACATGGAAAGCACTCGAGGATGCGGGTTATCCTCCAGGAGTGACAAATGACTCCATTGGTGTATATGTGGGGGGGCGTCCCCACTTTCGCTGGGAGGCGTTATCGATATCCGCAGGCTCTCACAACGGAGCTGAGGAGTTTGAAATCGCCCACTTGAATGACAAAGATTTAATGAGCACAAGAGTATCCTATAAACTGCATTTGACCGGACCCAGCTATACCTTGTTTACTGCGTGTTCCACGTCATTGGTTGCTGTTCACGTAGCTTGTCAAGGGGTGGTCAGTGGTGAGTGCGACCTCGCAGTAGCAGGCGGAGTATCCATCACTACCCCCAGCAAATATGGATACATCTATCAGGATGGGATGATTTTGTCATCAGACGGTCATTGTCGGGCTTTTGATGCCAACTCCACGGGAACAGTTGTGGGCAATGGAATCGGATTGGTGATTTTAAAGCGCTTGGAAGATGCCTTGCGCGATAAGGACCATATTTATGCGGTCATTAAAGGGACTGCAATCAATAACGATGGCAACCGCAAAGTCGGATACACCGCTCCAAGCGTAGACGGACAAGTAGAAGTCATTCGGGCTGCTCATCGTGTGGCCGCCGTGGATCCGACCACGATCAGTTACATCGAGGCACACGGAACCGGGACAGCGTTAGGTGATCCGATTGAAGTCAAAGCGCTGACCAAAGCTTTTCAAACAGGCAGAAAAAATTACTGTGGGCTTGGCTCAGTCAAAACGAATATCGGTCACCTCGACAGCGCAGCCGGGATTGCGGGGTTGATCAAGACAGTATTGGCGATTGACAACAAGTGTTTGCTGCCTACTTTGCACTTTTCCAAGCCGAATCAAAATCTTGAGCTGGAAAATACCCCTTTTTATCTGGTAGACCAAGCAACAGAATGGGTTAATTCAACAGGACTTCTACGAGCGGGTGTCAGTTCTTTTGGAGTGGGTGGAACGAATGCGCATGTTGTGTTGGAAGAAGCACCATCCCCACGGAGCGTTCAGGCAGAAGCAGACCAGAGCAAGCTTTTGGTATTCTCCGCAAAGACAGAAGAAGAGCTGGATCACGCGATTGACGACTTTGTCAAATATGCAAAAGGAAATCCAGGTGCAGACCTTTCCGCCATCGCGTATACCTTGCAAATGGGACGGGCGCATTTTTCCTATCGCCGGCATGTGGCTTGCGCAACTATTCAAGATGCATGCGTAGCACTGCGCTCGAAAAGTATGCAAGCCATTGGCACGGAAACGAAGAAGGCAGTCCTGCAAACATATTTTGTATTTTCCGAAATAGATCCCAAAAGAGCAGCTACTCTTTATCAAGCGGGTTTACGTAACACGTATTGCCATGAAGATTTTGAAGCACTCTTGCTTCAAACATGCGAGATACTGGGAATCACAAAAACGACTTTGTTCGATGTGAAAAGTCAGGCTCAACACGAGCAGATTCTGCCCTTTCTCTTCCAACTGGCATTATCCAAATGGTTGAGCCGAATCGGAGTACAACCTACAGTTGTTATGGGAGTGGGAATCGGAGAGTATGTCGCAAGTTGTCTCGCCGATGTTTTCTCGCTAGAAGATGCATTGATGTTGGTAGAAAAAAGAGGGCAGCTCCTGGATGAACTGAGGGGGAACGAAGACGATCTGTTTTTGCTGGAGGCACTCCAGGCGGAGCTGTTTGAAGCATTTCACTTTACACACCTCTCTCAGCCTTCCATACCTGTGATGTCTTACGATACGGGGAAAACGATTTCCCACGAAGTGATCCTGCCAGACTACTGGGTGAACCGTTTAGGAGAGAGCGTTAACCGACAAGGCTCACTTGTAGCATGGCAGGAAACGGGCGCCAAAGCCCAAAAGCTTCTTTTTGGGACAGATGGCGCAGCAATCGAAAACGAAAGCCAGTCTACTTCTCTTTCTCTTTTGCAAGGAAATTCCGGGTTCGAGCATCAGCTTCTTGAATCGATTGGTCACTTATGGTCAAATGGCTGCGCAATAAAATGGGAAGAGATGAACAAGCATCAAAGAAAATCTCGCATTTCTCTGCCGACCTATCCTTTTACGCGGAAAAAATATGGGGTAGAAGCCCAGCAACTCAGAAAACTGACAAATCTGTTGAAGGACCAAGACGATAGCGAGATTGTCAAGAAGAAACCCGAAGATTGGCTGTACATTCCATCGTGGACACGTTCAGATGACAAGGAGACAGCAAAGGAGCTCCCTCCTTGTTTATTTGTTGTTTTCGCTACACAAGATCCCGAAGTAATCGATTGGATCGAACAAATTAAAAATTCAGGCCATACAGTCGTCTGTATCGAAATGGGAGAAGTATTTACACACCATGGGGGAGAGACCTATACAGTAAACCCTGATAGTCAAGACGATCTGGTCAAACTCTTAAAGAAGCTGCCTATTCCAGACGACAGGCCTCTGAAGATAGTTCATTTCTGGTGCTTCCAGCATGAGGCTGAGGCTCCCAATCGACAATGGGAAGCGCAAGAATGGAATCGGTTAGGCTACCACACGTTATTGAACCTAGCCCGAGCAATTGGACAGCTTCAGCTACAGCAAACAATTGCCATCGACATCGTGGCTAGCGAAGTTTTTGAAGTCATCGGAGATGAGACTGTCGTACCAGCTAAGGCTACACTGTTAGGTCCAGTTCGCGTCATCCCCAAAGAATATGATCATATCGTTTGCAGGTTGATCGATGCCGACCGCCGCAAAAATCAGCATGTAATCCGAATGTTACTGCAGCAGGTGGACAATCAAGAGGGCGTAAATGATCTGATTGCTATTCGACATGCGTACATCTGGGAGCCTGCGTACAAGCAAATTCATCTGTCGACATCTGTTACTACGACGACTTCTCAACGGCTCAAGCAGGGTGGAGTCTATGTTATTACCGGGGGCCTGGGAGCAATTGGACTACATGTAGCAAAATTTTTGGCCCAAAAATATCAAGCGACGCTGATTTTGATCAACCGTTCGCATTTTTTGCCTGAAACAGAGTGGGATAACTGGCATGAACTTCATGGAGAAGAGGACCCTGTAAGCAAAAAAATTTCAATCCTGCGGGAGCTGAAGGCTTCGGCCAAGAAAGTCCACCTGTATCAAGCAGACATAACGGATGAAAGTCAAATCTCGCAGATTCTTAACGACATTCTGGAGAAAAACAAGGCGATCAACGGTATTATCCATATAGCTGGTGTTCCCGATGGAGCTGTCATTCAGAGAAGAACCAGAGAGATGTGTGAATCCGTGTTTGCGACAAAGGTTTATGGAACCGCGGTCTTGCAAAAAGTGATTGAACAGTTGACACTGCCTATCGACTTCCTTTTGCTCTTTTCCTCATTGAGCTCGGTACTTGCTCCGACAGCACAGGTCGCGTACAGTGCAGCTAATGCCTTTCTGGATGCTTTTTCCAGGGCGAATACTAAAAAGGGTTTCTTCACACAAACAATTAATTGGGATACGTGGGAAGATACCGGAATGGCGAGCCTTTCATCATCATTTCGTCCAGACAGCTCTGTGCTTCCTGGAATTTCGTATAAGGAGATGGAGCACCCATTCTTCCAGTATTTCGTGAAAGAAAATACGGGGCGTACGACTTTCGTTTCTCATTTTCAGACGAACAAAGACTGGGTTTTGGATGAACATCGGGTAGGAGACAAAGCCGTGCTCCCAGGGACTTGTTATGTGGAAATGGCATGCGCCGCCTATGAAGCTTTGAACCCCAACTTAGAAACTGCCATGCACATCCAAGATGTGTATTTTTTGACGCCACTTGTATTGCAAGACGGCGCCGATATTTATGTCCGAACCGTATTGGTACGAGAAAATAACGGTTATCAGTTTACGATCGAAAGTGATTCGGGCACACAAAACGCTAGCTGGATCACACATGCACGCGGTCATATTGGCGTAGGGCGCATCCATCCACGTGATTATCAACTCACGGCCATCAGCGATGCCTGCGATCAAAACAATTATGGCAAAAACGATTACAATAACCTGCGGGAAAGTAAATTGACGTACGGGCCACGCTGGAACAGCTATTGCTGGGGGAAATTCACTTCACAGCAAGGACTGTCTCTTATCGAGCTGCCACAAGAGTTTGTGGGGGATGTAGTTTCGTATCATTTCCATCCGGCTATCATCGACGTTGCTTTGGTTCATATGGATCATGCCAAAACGAGCGACGGCGAATACGTACCGTTTTCGTTCAAAAGCATCATAATCTACGGAAAAGTTCCGGAAAAAGTGTACAGTCATATTCGTAGCCAGTCAGGGACTCAACCGACCAACAAAATCGTGGAGTTTGATCTGACGATTATGGATGAACAGGGGAGGGGCATCATTGAAATAGAGGGCTACCAGGTGGCAGCAGTCAGCTCGGATCATCAGACAGACAGCCTGGGCCTGCCGATGGTTAAGACAGTCCCTGACCGCTCGGAAGAAGAATCGCTATCTAATTCGGTCACGTCGTTGACTCCAGAAGAAGGACTCATGCTTTTTCATACTGCACTCGCTACTGAGTATCACCAACTCATCGTATCAACAGTAGATTTGCCGAAACGCCTCGAAGCATACAAACAGGAGAAAGTCACCCCATTTGATCAAAGCAGCAGCTTGTCTTCTGCGTTCGACAAGACTGTTGCCAACAAACTGAGCCTATCGCTAGAAGAAGTGGAAGGGATCATCACAAGTATTTGGCAGGCTGTGTTGGGCCATGAACATATTTCCGGTGACGCTGACTTTTTTGAGCTTGGGGGAGACTCGCTAAAAGTATTGACGGTTGCCGAGCGACTGTACCAAGCAAGCAACATAAAAATCCCGATCACGGTATTTTTTCATTCAACCACAGTGGAAAAGCTGGCGGGATACATTATGGATACGTATCATATCGCACAGGAATATACGGGGATCAAGAAAACTGCTCCGCAAGCATACTATCCTTTGTCTTCTGCGCAAAAACGGCTGTTTTTCCAGCAGCAGGTTCAACCAGATAACATCGCTTACAACATTCCAGAAATTACCTACATGGAAGGAGATTTTGATCTTGGCAAATTGCAATACGCCTTTGAGCAGGTCATTCAGAGGCACGCCATCTTACGGACAGGCTTTGACGTCATAGATGGCGAAATTGTACAGATCATTGTAGACAAGGTTGAATTACAAGTGGAGTACAAAGTTATGGCGGAAGGGGAAGTACAACAGGCGGTTGAACAATTTATGCAGCCTTTTGACTTGCGGCACCCTCCTTTAATGCGTGTAAAAGTGATCCGGTACGATACACAAAAATATGTATGGCTATTTGATATCCACCATATTGTCGCGGATAATATCTCCGTTTCGATTTTGCAGAACGAGTTGATCCAGTTCTATAATGGTCAGTCCGAGGAGCTGCATGCCGTCACGTTGAATTATGTCGATTTTGTTGCGTGGCAAAATGAAATGATTAGACGAGGGGAATATGACAAACAAACAGAGTACTGGCTCCAACAATTATCTGGTAAAGTGCAGGAGGCATTGCTTCCAACCGATTTTCCACGACCGTCTGTGCTAAGCTATCGCGGCGATATTTATTCGTTCTATATGGAAGTAGAGTTAACTGCGAAGCTGAAAGCGGGCATGAAGCTAAATACGACAACTTTGTTTATGAACATGCTGGCTATCTTCAATGTATTACTGCAGAAATATACAGGGCAAGAAGAGATGATTATTGGAGCAAGCCTCGCCGGAAGAAATCACGTTGATCTGGCACAAATGGTTGGTATGTTTGCCAATGTGCTGCCTTTCTATTCTCGGCTTGAGACAAGCGCAAGCTTTCAGGATTATGTAGCGGAAGTAAAAGAGAAAAGTTTACAACTGTTTGAGAATCAGGATGTGCAATTTGAAATTTTGGTGGAAAAATTGGGGCTGACTCATCAGTTAAGTACCCATCCATTGTTTACCGTCATGCTTGTGCTGCCAGATTTCAAGCCAGCCGAAATTACGATGAATCAAGTCCGACTCAAGCGTTATCCTTTCCGTAATCCTTCATCGAAATTCGATCTGACCCTCTGGGTGTACGATTATGATCACCGTATCGAGTTGCGAATGGAATATTCGACAGATTTATTTACCCGTAAAACGATCAAAACAATGACCGGCCATTTTCTGGACATTGCCAAGCAAGTGGTCGAGAATCCGGACATGTTGGTTAAAGACATCATACTGGATGCAGGTCTTGTGAAAGCAAGTGCAGAAGCAATGCTACATGATGGAAACGATTTCGTTTTCTAAGCAATCGAAAGCATAGGGGTGGTAGCGTATGGGAGGTAATTTCTATACGAACGTGTCATATTTAAATGACGTATATAAAAAAGAGTATGAGTATTGGCAGGAAAAGATGGCAGGCACGGTAGAGAAGAGCTGCTTTTTTGACGGCAAAAAAGACGCTCAAGGGCCAGAGCCTCGTATGGAATCGATAGACTATTCCCTCCCAGGTGATTATGCCAATCGACTGGTAAAAATAAGTAACCAATCCGATGCTAGATTGCATGTATTGCTTCTGGCGTATACTGCCATATTGCTGATGAAGCATACGGGACAAGCAGATATTGTGTTGGGCACAAGCATCTACCGACAACAAGCGGAAGAGGAGTTTATCAATACCATACTTCCGATTCGGATAACGGTCACCGATGAAATGAGTCTGATTGACGTGATCAGCGAAGTCAAACAAATCGTTTCAGAAGCGATCGAACATCAAAACTATCCAATCGAGTTAATCTTGAAAAACGGCAATCAAGATTTGGACTTTCTAGACGTCTCCGTTATTTTAGAAAACATTCAAGATCCGCAATATCTCGCCAGGGCGTCTTCCAATCTTGTCCTGGTGTTTGACAGGAAGCTGGAAGAACTCAGTGCTCGCATTCATTACAATGCCTCGCTCTACCATAAAGAGATGGTCGAGGTTCTGATGGAGCACTTATTAGTTTTGTTGGAAAATTCGATTAATAATCCGAAAGCACCTCTGAAAGAGCTCACCATCCTCACAAAGAGAGATTGGGAGATACTCACGCAGATCAATGAGACGGCTGCCCATTTTCCGGAAAAGGCGACCATCCCGTCTCTTTTTGAGGAATGTGTCAGAACCTATCCGAACCATACAGCAGTTGTTTTTGAAAAAGAGCAGTTGTCTTATGAACAATTGAATCAAAAAGCGAATCAATTGGCCCATTATTTACGGGAGCGAGGAGTAACCACGGAATCAATCGTTGCTCTTCTCATGCCGCCTTCTATAGAAATGCTCATAGGCATCTTAGCCATAGGAAAAGCGGGGGGCGCGTACTTGCCGATCGACCCGGGCCTTCCAGCACACAGAATCGAATATATGTTAAAAGACAGCCAGACTGCACATATCCTCACACAAACATCACAGGAGCTCGTCAGCCATTTTAGCGGTGAAGTGATGTTTGTCGACGATAACAAGCTGCTTCTTTATCCCGATACCAATCTTGAGCCCGTTCATGATCCGAATCATCTGGCCTACATTATTTATACTTCCGGAACAACAGGTAACCCCAAAGGAGTCATGATCGAGCACAGAAATGTGGTTCGTTTGTTTTTCCATGAAAATAACAGGTTTGATTTTACCTGTCACGATACTTGGGTGCTGTTTCACTCGTTCGGTTTCGATTTTTCTGTTTGGGAGATTTTCGGGGCATTGCTTCATGGAGGCAAGTTGGTGGTGCTCCCCCATTTGCAAAAAAGAGATTACCGGCAATTGGTACAGCGATTAAGAGAAGAAAAGGTAACGATTTGGAACCAGACTCCCTCTTCCTTTTACCAGTTTATCGAGGAAGAGCTGAAAACGCCTGACACAGGACTCTGCTTGCGGTATGTCATTTTTGGCGGGGAGGCTCTGCTGCCTGCGAAGCTTGCTGCCTGGCATGACAAATATCCCGAGACCAAACTGATCAATATGTACGGCATCACGGAAACGACCGTCCATACGACCTATAAAGAAGTGACCTCACAACAGATTCAAGAGAATAAGAAGCTGATCGGCGTCCCTTTTTCTACTGTCCAATTGTATGTATGTAACCGACAAGGCGAAACAGTGCCAATCGGAGTCGTCGGGGAAATGTG
This sequence comes from Brevibacillus schisleri, assembly GCF_055685845.1. Classification (NCBI taxonomy): domain Bacteria; kingdom Bacillati; phylum Bacillota; class Bacilli; order Caryophanales; family Paenibacillaceae; genus Brevibacillus; species Brevibacillus schisleri. The sequence continues at coordinate 3,335,683 of NZ_JBVNDM010000001.1, read as the reverse complement.
GATTGGCGGCGAAGGACTCGCTCGTGGCTATTTAAACAACCCTGAATTGACGAAGGAACGGTTTCAGCTTCGCCAGATTGGAGACCGGATGGAACGCCTCTATTGCTCCGGCGATTTGGGTAGGTATTTGCCCAATGGGGAAGTAGAATACATTGGGCGCCGTGACAAACAGGTGAAAATCCGCGGATTTCGGATCGAACTGGATGAAGTGCGTTCTCATCTTTTAACCATGGAGGCTATTCAAGAGGCAGTGGTGATGGCGCGGGAAATCGAAGAAGATACCAAAATTCTTTGTGCCTATGTGGTAATGAAAGAGAAGAAGGAAGAGCACTTCGATCCGGTGGAAATTAGACAATATCTACAAACGCGGGTCGCCGATTATATGATTCCGTCCTTTATCCTTCAGCTCGGCAGCATACCGTTAACGATTAATGGAAAAGTGGATGATACCCAACTCCGCCAAATGGAATTCAAGCAGAGCGGAAAGCATGAATTCGTTCAACCGAACACGGATATGGAAAAAAAGATAGCCGAGGTGTGGAGCAAGGTTCTCAGAACCGATCCAATCGGTATTCATTCTACGATCTTTGATTTAGGTGGAACTTCTTTTGATGTGATTAAAATCAGCAAGGAATTGACTGATCAGTTAGGGCAAGAGATATCAGTCGTCACGCTGTTCACTTACCCCACTGTCAGCATGCTAGCAAAGGTATTGGAAGCTGAGGTCACAGTCCAGAAGTTGCAGGTCGACGCCCGACTCGATTCTATCGAAGAAGGGAAAAGAACGAGATTGCAAAAATTACGTCTGTTAAAAAAGTAGGGATGATATGGGACACCAATACAATGGTTTGGAAATTGCAGTAATCGGCCTGTCGGGGAGATTTCCAGGAGCGAACACGATTGCGGCGTACTGGGAAAACTTGAAAAATGGGGTTCATTCCATCCAAACATTTTCGGAAGCCGAGCTAATCGAGGCTGGTGTAGATCCGAAAGCAATCAATAGTGAAGAATACGTCAAGGCAAAGGGGTATCTGGAGAGCGGGAATCGCTTTGATGCCCATTTTTTTGATTATACGCCACTGGAAGCGGAGCTCATGGACCCGCAAATGAAAGTCTTTCATGAGTGCATCTGGGAAGCACTGGAGGATGCCGGCTATGCTGCCCAGGTTGACCAAAAGCTAATTGGTCTATTCGCAGGAGCTTCCCCGAATCATATGTGGGAAGGGCTTATGAGCCTGTCAGGAAAAAGTGAAGCTATCGGTCACTGGGCAGCCACCCAGCTCGTGGATAAAGACTATTTGAGCTTGCGGATCGCTCATAAATTAAATCTCAAAGGACCTGCCTTGACGATTTATACCGCTTGCTCGACTTCGCTAGTTGCTGTTCATATGGCGGCTCAATCGCTCCTGAACGGCGAATGCGATATGGCTTTGGCTGGCGGGGTTACTGTCACTCTGCCTGGAAAAAGCGGGTATGTTTATCAGGAAGGGATGATCTTATCTCCAGACGGAAAATGCAAGGCGTTTGATGCAAACGGAAAGGGCATCGTTGGCGGAGATGGAGCAGGAGTTGTCGTATTAAAGAGATTGCAAGATGCCATAGACGATCGTGATCAGATATATGCAGTGATCAAAGGCTCCGCTATCAACAATGACGGTATGCAAAAAAACGGGTTTACAGCGCCGAGCACCCTCGGACAAGCGGAAGTAATCCGAACCGCTCTCAAAGTTGCGGAAGTGACGTCAGAGAGCGTTGATTACATTGAATGCCATGGTACAGGGACACCGCTTGGCGATCCCATTGAGCTGGAAGCCCTAGAGCTCGCCTATCAACCTTCTCAGAAGCATTCGTGCGCACTTGGCTCGGTAAAGGCAAACATTGGACATTTGGATAGCGCAGCCGGAATCGCTTCCTTCATCAAAACAGTGCTGTCTATCAAGCATCGAATGCTTCCGCCTTCCCTGCATTTTCAAACTCCGAATCCTCATTTAAACGTGATTGAAAAGGGGTTTTACATCAACGATAAGCTGACAGAATGGAAGAAAACGCACGAGCCTATCCGGGCGGGGATCAGCGCTTTTGGAATCGGGGGGACAAATGCTCATGTGATTATCGAGGAAGCCCCAGCCTCGCCAGAATCAACTACTGGACGGAAATGGCAACTGATTCTGCTCTCTGCAAAAACAGAGCACTCCCTGGAGCGATATAAGCAAAATGTTGAGGACTATATGCATGCAAATCCGGATGTGCGTCTTGAAGATATTGCCTATTCGCTACAGGTGGGCCGTAAGCATTTTCCGTTTCGAGATGTAGCACTTTGCAACCCGACAGTAGCGGAACCGGTCCGCTTTTCAGCGGGCAAGTGTAAGGCGGGTCTAGCAAAGCAGAATCTTCCTGTCATTTTCGTGTACCCTGATTTTTCCGATGACAACTGGGGAGATAGTAAATTTGCAGAAATCGTCCAATTATGTCAAGAAGAGCCTACGGTCAAACGAATCATAGAGCAAGCGCTGCTCCTCCTGAATCGGCAAACATCAGGACGAGCGGATACGCTAACAACGGAGCACCTGCGCGAGGAAAAGTATGGCGACGTTGTGCGCTTTATTCTCTACTATGCCATTACGATGTTGTTCAGAGAATGGGGCATCAAGCCGGAGGGCACGCTTGGATACGGAAAGGGCAAACTGGTGGTCGATTGCTTGACCGGCGGTCTTTCCTTCGAAGAGGCTATCTTCGCACTGGTAGATAAACCGGCGCTTGACACCTTTGTCCACTCGGAGAACAATCGAGACATTTCCAATCCAGAAGCCATTTATATGTACTTTGGTTCAACCAAAGATGAGCAGACGAGCAGTAAGCAAATGGAAACCGATACGATACATATTTGGCTGGAGAAGATGAATTCGTATACCATCCTGAATGCCTTAGGGACCATGTGGCTGTATGGCAACGAAATAGATTGGAATGAATTTTATAAACACGAGCAGCGAAATCGCGTCTCCTTGCCCACCTATTCATTTGAACCCCAGGAATTCCCGGTAGAGAAGGACCTGTTCCAATTTGAGCAGTTCACCAGTCGTCATCTGCACAGCGAGAGCAATACGGTCAAAAGGAGGGAAGACATCCGCAAGTGGTTTTATGTACCTGCTTGGGAGAGCTCCCATCTGCCAAGCTATGCGGAGGGAAGCTATTCTCATGGCGCGGCCTGGCTTATTTTCAATGACAAGACAGGTTTGGGAGAAGCGTTGTCCAACGAGTTAAGGGAACATGACGTTAGGTATATCCTTGTCGATCAAGCGGAGCACTTCCAAAAAGTAGCGACGGACCATTACATGGTAAATCCGCAAAATCCGAAAGAATTAGACCGCTTGTTGGAAAATCTAGAGGTAGTACCGGAGTACATCTGCTATCTTTGGGCGGTGACTCCTCCTATCGAGCCAGAGTTGGCAGTCGTTGACTCCAGTCAGCAGTTGTTTCTCTACAACCTCTTACAGATTGCCCAATACATAGGAAGCAAGGCCGGCAACAAAGATACTCGGTTACAAATCGTGACAAACGGGTTGTATTCCGTTACCCAAGAAGAACAGATATGCCCGATGAAGGCGGTATTGCTAGGGGCAAGTAAGATCATTCCTTACGAGTACCCTGGTAGCAAGGTTTGCACTGTCGATATCGAGCTTTCAGAAGGAAACAACCTGCAAAATAGTTACATGGCTTCAAAATTGATTCGGGAATTTCATTTTGATTTTCCGCACAAGCAAGTGGCTTATCGTGGCAAAAGCAGGTGGATTGAATCGGTTCGAGAGCCTGTCCTAGTGAAACAACCCGGAAAGCTGGTACTCCTGAAGGAGAACCTTGTCTGCTTGATCACAGGCGGATTAGGAGGAATGGGCTTTGCCATGGCAGAGTATTTGGCCAGACAGTATAAAGCCCGGCTGGTTTTAGTGGGACGTTCCCCTTTTCCTCCTAGACAGGAATGGGAGCAATGGCTGAAGGAAAAACCTGATCATAGGCTATCAAACACCATTCGTACGATCCTGTCATTGGAACAGGCAGGGGCAATGATCAACGTATACAGCGTGGACATCTCTGATTACTCCTCCATGCAAAAAGTCATTCATGAAGCGGAAGCGCAGTTTGGGCCAATTACTGGTATCTTGCACACAGCGGGAGTCCCGGATTATGCAGGCGTCATTCAAAGAAGAACAAAAGAAATGACGGACCCAATCCTACGACCCAAGGTACAGGGAACCATCGTGCTGGATACGCTTTTTATGGGGCGAACGCTCGATTTCTTTCTATTGTTTTCGTCGATCGGCAACTACATTTACGGACGCAAATTCGGCCAAGTGGGATATAACGCAGCAAATGAATTTTTGGATGCGTTCGTCGCTTATCGCTTGCAGAATCGACCTGGCTTTACGGCGTCCATCAACTGGAACGATTGGGCGAAAGTAGGGATGTCTGTCACTGCCATGAAAAAAAATCGCGGCATGAACAGGCAAGTCAACGAGCGGCAGTTTGAGGAAGAAGCGATTACACCGCAAAACGGTGTAGAAGTGCTGCAATATATTCTGGAAAACCAATTCACTCGGGCCATAGTCTCTGTCCTTGATCTTCCTGCCTTGATGGAGGAAAGCAATCAGCTTCGCGAAGAATCCATCCTGGAAAAAGAAGCAGCAGTAGCTGCCCAAACAGAACTGATTTCCACCAAAATCAGCAGGAAAATGCTGTCCGAAGCAGAGCTGGAGCAGACCATAGAGGACATATGGCGTAGTGTATTGGGAACTACATCGATTGGCAGTGATGAGGACTTTTTTAGCCTGGGAGGGGATTCGCTTAAAGCCATTACGATTATTGCCCTTCTCTATAAAAAACTGGATGTAAGACTCCCTCTACCGACTTTTTTCAACAAGCCTACAATTCGAGACATCGCTCGTTTTATTCGCGAGGCAGACCGAACGGATTTTTCACAGATTAAAAAGGCAGTGAAAAAACCGGGATATCCGTTGACTTCCGGGCAAAAAAGACTTTATTTTCTCAGTCAAATGGAAGTTGAGAATAAGCAGTACAACAATATTATTGCGTTGCGTGTGAAGGGGACGCTGTCCTACGAAAAATTGGAAAAAAGCTTGAATGAGCTCATCCGCAGGCATGAAAGCTTGCGCACTTCGTTCCAACGAATTGATGGGGAACTGTTACAGGTTATCCATGAACCTTTCTTATTTACCCCTGATTACAGGGAAATCAATGAACCAATAAACGACGCACACATCGAAGCGTGGATACAATCCTTTGATTTAGAGGTTGCTCCTGCATGGAAGGTGGGGATTTTTAAAGAGAGTGAGCAAAGTCATCTTCTTGTCTTTAATATCCACCATATCATCACAGATGGCACATCCAATGCGATCCTGATCGAAGAGTTTACTACTCTTTACCAAAATGATGTACAGTCGGCAGGATTGGCTGCCTTATCAATTCAGTACAAGGATTATGCTGAATGGCAAAAGGAAAAGACAACACTTGACAGCCATCAAGCTGACCAGAAGTATTGGACAGACATGTTTACTGGAGAAATTCCGTTGCTAGATTTACCGACAGATTTTTCTCGTCCAGCATTCAAAACCTACCGCGGAAGCATGGAGATGTTTTCTATACCGAAAAATCAGGCAGAAGAAATAAAGAAAATGGCTGCCGCTCATGAAGTGACGCTTTATATGGTGTTGCTTGCTGCTTGGAAAGTTCTTTTGGCAAAGCTGAGCGATCAGGAAGATATAATCGTAGGAATTCCTACTTCGGGCAGGAATCACAGCGATATCCAAAATGTGGTGGGCATGTTTGTTCAGACGCTGCCAGTCAGAAGTTTTGTAAGCAAAGAAATGACCTTTGCAGAACTGCTAAGTGAGCTCAAAGTGAATATGTCCCATGCGCTGGAGCATCAAGATTATCCATTTGAAGAGCTCGTCAGCCAGGTGGAGCTTTCTCGAGATTTTGGCCGAAATCCTCTGTTTGATGTGATGTTTACATTTCAAAACGCCCGTCATCAGGGGAGCAGCGCCCACGTCCCGTTTGAGGGAGTGCAAATAGAGCCGTATTCATTTAAAGCAAACTCATCTCGGTTTGATTTGACATTGGACGGCGAGGAACGGGAGGGCAAGCTGTTTTTTACTGTAGAGTATTCTACTGATTTGTTTACAAAAGAAACTGTCGCCCGTTTTATTCGCTATTTCCAAAAGATCATGCACGAGGTGCTCGCCCAGCCAAAGCGAAAAATTAGCCATATTCAATTGGTGGATGCCCAAGAGCTGGAGCTATTGTTGGCTGGGTTTAATCAGACATCGGGTGAATATCCAGAGCATCTTCTGGTGCACCAGCTTTTTGAGACGATGGTTGAAAAGCAACCGGACAAGCCAGCAGTAACTTTCCAAAATCAAACGATGACGTACCGTGAGCTAAACGGAAGAGCCAATCAAGTGGCCCATACACTAAAATCGCATGGTATCGGTCCCAATAAGTTGGTTGCCCTCATTACCACCCGTTCGTTCGATATGATGGTTGGACTCTTGGCTATTAGCAAAGCGGGTGGGGCGTATTTGCCTGTCGATCCGAGCCTGCCATCCAACAGAATTGCTTACATGCTCGAAGACGGCCAAGTGCAAGTTATTTTGACCAATACAACTGTGGAGACAACAGACGATCGCAAGGTCATTGACATGCGCGATCCACAAATTCATATGAACCCCCTTGATTCGCTGCAGATTGAGAATAACAGCAGAGATGTAGCGTATTGCATGTATACCTCGGGAACAACCGGCTTTCCCAAAGGGATTTTAATCGAGCATCGGGCGTTAATGAATTTCCTGCACGGAATCACGGATGTACTGACCTTGCGGGAAACTGAGAGATTTTTATCGTTAACAACAGTTTCTTTCGATATTTTCTGGTTAGAGAGTATCCTGCCGCTTTTAACCGGTCATCATGTAGTCATTGCCGATGAAGAGAGTCAGCGAGATATTCGTTCGTTAGCCAGCCTAGTCAGAAGCGAGGAAATTACGGTGATGCAAACCACACCGTCACGGTTAAAACTGTTGTTGGCTGAGCCGGATTTAGCGGAGCAGCTGAGTCGCTTGCGTTACTTGCTGATCGGGGGAGAAGCTTTGCCGCTTTCGGTGGCAAAGCAAGCGCTGAGATTGTTGGAAAATGGACGCGTCTACAACCTTTATGGCCCTACAGAAACGACGATTTGGTCCACGATTGAGGAAGTGACGGAAGATCATCCGGTCACGATCGGCAGACCGCTCAAGAATACCCAAGTCTATATCCTCAACCAGGAGATGGTCCCGCAGCCAATCGGGGTTCCTGGCATGCTGTATATCGGTGGACACGGTTTAGCGCGGGGTTATCAGAACAAACCGGAGCTGTCCCATGAGAAATTTACGGAAAACCCGTTTCGGCCAGGCGAAAAAATTTATGGTACTGGTGACATGGCAAGATGGACGGCGAACGGCTTGATCGAATATTTGGGAAGAAAAGATTTTCAGGTGAAAATACGGGGCTATCGAATTGAAATGAGTGAAATTGAAAAGCTGCTTGATGCCCACCCTGCTATTGAAAAAGCAGTCGTCCATGTACAACAAGATGCTCATCACGAGCAAATGCTTATCGCCTATTTCACATCTGCCCATGCTGAATCTAGCTATGAACTCCGCGAGTATTTGCGTAAACTTGTCCCAGAATATATGATTCCTCAATCCTTCATGAGGATAGAGAAGATTCCCCTTACGATCAATGGCAAGATTGACTGGAAGTCGCTGCCGTCGGTAACTGGGGTAGTGGAGGAGCAAAAGGACCTTGTCGGACCGAGTGACGAGGTGGAAGCGAAGCTATATGAAATTTGGCAGAAAGTGTTGCGAATCGAAAACTTTGGAGTTCGGGAAAGATTTTTTGAATTAGGCGGAAATTCCATCCAAATCATGCAGCTTGTGTATGAAATTAACAATTGTTTCTCTGGTTCCTTACAGTTTAAACACTTTATCGAACTACAAACCGTCGAGGCGATTGCCCGTTTTATCCGAGAATCGATTCAGGAAGAGCGGGAGTCAGAATTGCCGGTACTGACACCTGACTTTAGTCAAATGCATGAACCATTTCCTTTAACGAATGTCCAAATGGCCTATTATTTGGGCAGAAGCAGCAGGTTTGAGTTAGGCGGGATTTCTACACATGCGTATCAAGAGGTCGTAACGACGCTCGATATTTATCGACTTAATCATTGCTTGAATATTTTGATTCGCAGGCATCCCGCGCTTCGGACGATCTTTTTGGAAGACGCCCGTCAGCAGATTATGGCAGAAGTACCCGAATACCGCATAGACATACGCGATCTGCAGGCTTGCGGAAATGTTGAAAAAACCGAGACGATCAAGAAAGAAAGAGAGCGGATGTCCCACGCTATTTTCCGTCCGGATCAATGGCCTCTATTTGAAATCAAAGCGTTTCGCTTGTCTGAGCAAGAGAGTCTTTTATGCCTCAGTTTTGATTTGCTCATCATGGATGCCTATAGTCTGGAGATCTTAGGAAAAGAAATACAAGAGCTTTATCAGGACGATGCAGCGAAGCTCGATGATTTGTCTATTTCCTTTCGGGATTATATGATCGGTTATCAACAATTAAAAAACAGCAAGTGGTACTCGCAAGACAAGGAGTACTGGATGGCCAAGCTGCCCGATTTCCCACTAGCTCCAGAAATTCCGTTACGGGTCCAACCCATGCACGTTAAAAATCCGTATTTTCAAAGAAAATCAAAACGATATGCGGAGAAGAGCTGGCAGCAGTTAAAGAAAGTTGCCCAGAAGCACAATTTGACCCCTTCGACTGTTTTGTGCACGGCGTATACAGAGGTCCTGGCGAATTGGAGCAATCAAGTGGCATTCAGCCTCAATTTGACGTTGTTTAATCGACTCCCGATGCACCCGGATGTGTACAAACTCATCGGAGATTTTACTTCCTTGATTGTAGTTGACGTGCATTTGAATCCGAACGATTCGTTCTGGGAGAAAGCAGGCAAAGTTCAGCAAACGCTGATGGAGGCGCTCGCTCATCGCCATTTTGATGGAATTGATCTGATGCGGGAAATCAGTAAGCAAAGAGAAATGAGCAACAAAGCCCTCATGCCGGTCGTTTTTACTAGTGCTTTGTTTGAAAATGGAGACAGCGGCCAACAAGCTGATGGTCTTGTGGAGAATTCATCCGAAAGGGAGAACCAAACAAACGGAATTACACAAACTTCTCAAGTCTATCTGGATAATCAGGTGGCGCTCATCAATGGAAACATGGTAATCAACTGGGACTATATCGTTGAATTGTTTGATCCTGTGGTGATCGATACCATGTTTGAACAGTATTTGGCCAGAATCGATGCCATTTTGAACGATGAAGCCGAAAAACAGCTGGCCTGGGTATCCGAGACCGACAAAGAAGCAATTTTCACATACAACGATACTGCCACTCCTATACCGAGAAAAACGTTGCACGGGCTGTTTGAAGAAACGGTTGCACAAACCCCCTATGCCGTGGCGATAGAAGATGCACAGCAGTGCATCACTTACCTAGACCTTGACGAGCAAGCAAACAAAGTGGCTAATTACTTGCAGCAAATCGGTGTAGGCGCGGGAGACCTAATTGGCGTTATTGCCAAACGGGAAATAGTCACCGTTGCACATCTGTTAGGCGTCCTAAAAAGCGGTGCCGCCTATGTGCCTATTGACCCTGACTACCCGTTAGAGCGCGTAGATTACATTCAGAGACACAGTCAATGCAAACTCGTGTTGGAACCTGATTTTTACGTGAAGAACGAGATCGATCGCTATCCAAAGAACCATCAATCATTCGCCGAACAGAGGGAGCACCTGGCATACGTTATTTACACATCGGGAAGCACAGGGAATCCCAAAGGGGTCATGATCAGACACGAAGCTGCAGCCAATACCGTTCTGGATATCAATCAAAAGTTTGAGGTTGCGACCCACGATCGTATTCTAGGTGTGTCTTCCCTCTGCTTTGATTTGTCCGTCTATGATATTTTTGGAGCATTCGCAGCAGGAGCTACGCTCGTGCTGGTGAAAGATCAGAAGAACATGACACAGCTTGCCGACACCCTAACAGACAAAAAAATAACGATATGGAATTCTGTCCCTGCCATTATGGATCGGGTGGTAGCGGAGAAAAAGGACCGTGGCAGCGAAGATAGTGATGGACAGCTTCGTCTTGTGATGCTGAGCGGCGACTGGATTCCTCTTACATTGCCGACAACGATCAATAAAACGTTCCCTTCCGCGAAAGTAGTCAGTCTAGGTGGAGCTACAGAGGCTTCCATTTGGTCGATTTATTATCCGATCGACGAGGTAGATCCCCAATGGAAGAGCATCTATTATGGAAAACCGTTAGCTAACCAGCAGTTCTATGTACTCAATTCGCAGAGGCAACTTTGCCCGATTGCAGTGCCGGGTGAACTTTACATTGGGGGGAAAGGGGTTGCGGACGGTTATCTTCATGATGCGGAAAAGACCAATCAATCCTTTATTCATCATCCAGAATTCGGATATGTCTATAAAACGGGGGATTATGGAGTATTGCACCGCAATGGGCTGATCGAATTTTTGGGAAGAAAGGATCAGCAGGTAAAAATTGGCGGTTATAGAATAGAATTAGGAGAAATCGAATCACGGTTGCTAAGTATAGAAGCGGTGAGAAATGCGGTTGTTTTGGTGGCGGGGGAGGCAGACAAACGGTTGTATGCGTATCTCGTGCCAGAAACAGCGCCGCAGGACCAAGAAACATTTATGAATGAGATCAGGACAAGCTTGGCTAAAGCCTTGCCGGATTACATGATACCGTATCACTTTATTATCGTGGAACAATTGCCGCTGACCGCCAATGGGAAAGTAGATATGCAAACTCTCCTGAAGCTGAAGCCAACCAGCACAAGCAACGGCACAGCATACGTAGCTCCTCGGAACGTAGCGGAAGAGAAGATTGTCAACGTGATTCAAGAGGTTTTGGAAACCGATCATGTAGGCGTGCTCGACAACTTTTTTGAGATGGGTATGAATTCCATCCAAATCGGAATGATTAACACCAAGCTGAAACAGGTATTTGAAAGGGAAATCCCAATTCTCACCATGTTTGAGTACGCGAATATTAACGCGCTTGCCTCTTATTTGACAGGAGACAGTCACGACCAACAGGATGAAGAGCAGGACGAAACCATGGTTGCCCGGAACCAAGGAAGAGAACGGATCAAACAAAGAAACGCCAAAAGAAGGAGGACGCCTGAAAGTGAATAAAGCCGAACTGCTGCAATATTATACGAAATTTACTCCTTACACGGATCCCGGCGAATACGGCTATCTCTTTCATGAGTTGCCCCGAGGCTTGCCAGAACTTTGTCACCTCATCAAATGCCAATTGATTCACCCCTCAATGATAAAAAAAGTAAGACATTCGCTTACGCATTATACAAAAAACGAAGACGAGAAATTTTATCAGGTAACAGAAATGCTTGAGGCTCTGGTAGAACGCAACGCAGATGGCATTACGTTTGACCGATTGCCTAGTGAGAGATTACTTATTTCTTGCCGATTCCATTCTTTGCTCCTGATTTCTATGCTTCGCTCCCAAGGGATCCCGGTGCGCTGCCGCGTCGGATTTGCAAGCTACCTTTCCGAGAATCACCGAAAATATATCGATCACTGGATTTGCGAAGTGTGGGATGATACCGAGAAACGATGGATCAGAGTAGACCCCGATTTGGAACTCATCAATATTCAGGGCGATGAGTTCCTGATGGCGGGTGATGCCTGGTTGATGGCTCGTGACAAAGAAATCAATCCACAGCTATTTGGGGTCAAGAAATCTTGGGGGATGCACTATATTAGAAATAATCTCTGCTATGACCTGAATGCCATTCTCGGCAACGAATTAAGATACTGGGATTATCCTCCGCTATGCCAAAAAGAGATGGACGAGATGGACTGGGAAGAGTTGCAATTACTCGATGAGATCGCTCTTTATTTGCAAGACCCCGATGAAAATCACGATCAACTGCAAGCATTGTTTTTGGAGCATGATTTCCTTCATTTCAAGGGATAAGGCAATTGTTCGAAAAAACTCTAAGCGGTGATAGATGATGGATAAATTGAAGAAGTATATTTACGAGCTGGTTGCAGCCAAGAAACTATCGGCCAAAGAAGCGACGGAATACATCGTGAGCCTGCAAAAAGCGAACGAAACATTGAGCGATGAGGTCGCGATTATCGGCATATCTGGACGATTTCCTAAGGCGAATACAGTGCAGGAGTTTTGGGAAAATATTCGCGCGGGAAGAGAATGCCTTGATGACTTTCCTGTCCATCGCTTGGAAGATGGACGGGCCCTATTTTCCGATCAGCGATTTGATCACAAGCGCTTTAAAAAAGGCGGCTATTTGGATGAAATCAGTTTCTTCGATGCAGACATGTTTCGCATATCACCGAAGGAAGCTATGTCCATGGAGCCTTATCAACGAATTATGCTGGAACTTGCCTATGAGACCTTACTCAATGCCGGTTATGAGACACGGGATATCATAGGATCAAAGACAGGCGTATTTATCGGGAAAGATCATGTCACTGGGATTGAATACCGTAATTATGTGAGCCCGGATATTTTTAGCTTGACCGGCTCGTGGCCGGGGATATTAGCAAGTAGAATCTCTTATGCCTACAATCTGAAAGGACCGAGCATTGTCTTTGATACGTCGTGTTCTTCCGGGTTGGTAGGCGTTCATTTTGCTTGCGAATCTCTGCGTAGAAATGAATGTGAGATGGCATTTGTGGGCGGCATCAGCGGCCTTTTCTATTTTCCTCCAATCAAGGAGGACGGATCACTGGATCAAGTTGAATCCGCCGAAGAAATGATTCGTGCGTTTGACAAAGATGCAAAGGGCACTGTATGGGGCGAGGGTGGCGGAGGGCTGCTTCTGAAGCCGTTGTCCAAGGCGCTCGCAGACAACGACATGATTTACGCGATCATAAAAGGCAGCGGGATCAACAACAACGGGCTCTCCAAAGGTATTACGGCTCCAAATGGGGAGGCGCAGGAAGAGCTTCTGAAAAGCGTGTGGAAACAAGCGCAGATCGATCCTGAGACCATTCGGTACATTGAAGCCCACGGAACAGGTACCGTGTTAGGGGATTCCATCGAATTGCAATCCATTATGAATGCCTTTCAATCCTTTACGACCAAAAAACAGTTTTGTGGTGTGGGCTCAGTCAAAACGAACGTTGGGCATTTGGTTGGGGCTTCAGGGATTGTCTCTCTGATCAAAGCGGTCATGATGCTGAAACATGGCGAAATCCCGCCTTCGCTTCATTTTCAAACACCCAGCCCTTACATTGACTTGGCAAACTCAGCTTTATTCGTCAATGATGTGCGAACAAAATTGGAGCAAAAGGATTATCCAACTCGGATCGGGATTAACTCGTTTGGATTTAGTGGGACCAATTGCCATATTCTCATCGAGGAACCACAAAGGCTCGTACGTCAAAGCTACCACGGGCAAGACTGCTATATGCTGGTTTTATCAGCAAGTAGTGAGCAGAAACTGCTGGAGTCGGTCAAGGAGTACCAACAGTTTTTATTGGCAAACCGTAACGTACACTTAAGCGATCTGTGCTTTACAGCGAGCACTTCCCGTAATCATTACACCCACCGAGTATCGATTATTTTCCACAGCTACCAAGATCTTTTGGTGAAATTGAACGGGATGAAAGCAGTAAACCGTGTATCCGAATGGAGTGAAAATCCTGACATTGGCTACCAGAGGCATGAGGTAGTGCCGGACAATAAGCAGGCCGTAGAGGCGTGGGAAATCCGGGAAGGTGAGAAAAAGTTTTTAGACAGACAAGCAAACGAAGCAATCAAGGAACTGATCGAGAAAAATGTGGACGAAAAGCTGATCTGGGGACAGGTTGCACAACTTTACATGAAAGGTGCTAGCATTGACTGGACAAAGCTTTATCGAGGCGGTCATAAGCTGCCTCTGCCTGGAAATATACTGGAGCGGCAAAAATTTTGGCCGGTTGAAGCAAAGCCAAAGAAAATGGAAGAAGACCTCTATTATAAGTCTGTCTGGATGGAAGAAACCCTTCCTACCTCTGACCTCGATCAGGAAACGGATGACAATACGATTTTGCTGATTGTCGATGAGGCGGATACGGCCAAGTGGCACCCGCATTTATTTGAAAAACTGCAAGCAAAGCGATTGATCATGGTAGAGATAGGAACACACTCTTTGCAAGTGACCCATGATCACTTCAAAGTTGCGCGTACGTATGAGGATATAGCTGGATTCTGCGCGCAGCTCGATATTTCGTCACTGGATCAGATTCTCTTTATGGCTCCGACTACCCATGATCTGTCTGAGTCGTGGAAGGAATTTCAATCGTCCATGAATCAAACAGCCGGGTCTTTGCTACTTTTTACCAAAGCGCTGCACATGACTGGAAAGCTGACAAAAGAAATAGATGTTGCTTTAATCACGCAGAATGCCCAAGTGGTGCAGATGACCGATGCGATCTGCAACCCTTTTCACCATATGCTCATCGGACTGGGGAAATCCATTCGCCAGGAGAACTACTGTCTGAATATACGTAATATTGATTGCAACCCTGACAACTTTCAGTTAGATCTCCTGTTAGCCGAAATTCAGCGAAGAAGCACACATTACTCGGTGGCGTTGCGTCAAGGCCGCTGTTATATCGAGGTCATTCAAAAAGCAGATGGCACAGGCATACAAGAAGATGAAACAACAATCGAAGCAGGCGATGTCTTCTTAATCACCGGTGGATTGGGCCAACTGGGAACAGAAGTTTGCAAGTATCTGAGCCAAAAAAATAAAGTAAAGCTGATTGTCCTAGGAAGGACGATGCTTCCGGACAAAGAGGCATGGCCAGCTATTATTCGGGAACAGTCGGACAAAGATTTGGTGGATAAAATTAATGTGGTACTTGCCGTTGAGGCTTTGGGCTCTGTGCTTGACTACCATTGTGTGGACATATGCAACGAAACAGAAATGAAACGTTTGGTTCAGAACATTCAGGAGACAAATGGGCAGCTTAATGGAATTATTCATTGTGCGGGGGTTGGAGTTGGCGACATAGAAGATTTTGGTATGAGCGAGCAAGAATTTGAACGCAGACATGCCGTGAAAACGTATGGAAGCTGGCTGTTATACACGCTCACGAAAGAGATGAACAAAGGCTTTACCATGTTCTTTTCGTCTGCTGTTTCTGTCACGGGGGGACGGGGTTCCCTTAGTTATGCCACAGGGAATGCCTTTTTGGACGGATTAGCCGAAGCAATCAAGCGACAAGGGAAAAAAGTCATCTCTATCAACTGGGCTACGTGGGAAGCGACTGCTTCCAAGCTTTCCATGCAAGAAGAGAGACACGTTTTCCGTTTTCTTTCTACCCATCAGGCCATGCAAGCACTCGATCATATTCTCCGCAGACAAATGTTCCGGACAATCGTCGGCAAACTCAATCATGCAAATGAGCTGTTGGAG
Source organism: Brevibacillus schisleri (assembly GCF_055685845.1). NCBI lineage: Bacteria > Bacillati > Bacillota > Bacilli > Caryophanales > Paenibacillaceae > Brevibacillus > Brevibacillus schisleri. The sequence goes on along the minus strand of NZ_JBVNDM010000001.1, from coordinate 3,320,079 downwards.
CTCGAACACGTATGGCCATTCCGTTTGGCAGATGAAGTGAAGCAAGAATTGTTCAAAGAGACTGCAAAACCGGGACGCGTTATCACTGCCACATCTGTGACACTTAAAGAGCAGGACGGATATACAGCGACCCAAAAAGAGTTGGCACAATTATGGGCGGAGGTTCTTGGGCTAACCGCTATCAGCTTGTTCGACACTTTCCATCAATTGGGCGGTGATTCGATCCACGCTGCACAACTGTATAAGCAGTGGAACGAAAAATACCCAGGCACGCTTCATGTCGCAGATATCTACATGTACCCAACCATTTTTGAAATGGCCAATTACTTGGATAGCAAAAAGACACCGCAGCCTGCTGAGCTTACGATTGAATCCATCCTAGAAGGGTACAAGCAGAGTAGGTACTCGAAGGATGAGACAAAGAGATTATTGGCAGAATGGAATACGTTATCAACGGGACAGACTCTACAGTCCGGACAAAATGACGAATACGCGATTATCGGATACGCATGTAAATTTCCACAGGCAGAGAATGCAGAGAAATTTTGGACAAATTTAATTTCGGGTATCAATGCTGTACGACCGTTTCCTGCCTCCAGAAGAAAAGATACGGATCAGTATCTAACCGAAAACCAAACATACTGCCAAGGCGGTTATCTGGAGAATATCGATAGCTTTGATTCAAGATTTTTTCATATAGCTCCCAAAGAGGCAGAATTGATGGACCCTGAACAACGCCTCCTTTTGGAGAATGTGTATGAAGCCATTGAGAACAGCGGTCTTGGCGGGAAAAATCTTTTTGGAACCGAAACGGGTGTTTACATCGGCAAGGATACGACCGGACGCAATGAATACAACAACATGATCGACATTCAGCATCCATTGAAAGTAACTTCTGGATCGACTGGCATTCTGGCAAGTCGGATCGCTTACTTTCTGAATTTAAATGGTCCCTGCTTGGTTGTGGATACAGCATGCTCCTCCAGTCTGGCCGCCATGTGCTTGGCCACGCAAGCGTTGAAGCAGGGACAAATTGATGTGGCTATTGTTGCGGGGGTTTCATTGGCGTATCTTCCTACACAGCACAATCCCCTGATTGATTCTGCAGACGAAACAATTCGTCCTTTTGATGCCGGAGCAAACGGAACAATGTGGGGAGAAGGAGTAGGTACCATCGTGCTGAAGCGCTTGGATCAGGCTGTACAGGATAAGCACGTGATACACGCTGTTGTCAAAGGCTCCGCCATGAATAATAACGGAGCATCAAACGGAATCACTGCACCGAATGCCGAGGCGCAGGAAAAAGCATTGGTAGAGGCTTGGAAGACAGCCAATATCGATCCCGAAACGATTTCGTATATCGAAGCACATGCCACTGGAACCAAATTGGGTGACCCGATTGAGATGAAGGGTATTTCCAATGCCTTCCGTAGATTTACGAATAAAAAGCAATTTTGCGGTGTGGGCACGGTAAAAGCCAACATCGGTCACTTGGTGGGGGCCTCGGGGATGGCTTCCGTCATAAAGATGATTCTGGCATTTAAATATAAGCAATTGCCCCCGGCAGCACACTTTAAGCATCCGAATCCGTTCATTGAATTTGCGGATTCTCCTATTTTTATCAATGACAAGCTACAGGAGTGGAACGTATCAGGCACACCGCGCAGATGCGGAATCAGTTCCTTTGGGTTCAGTGGGACGAATTGCCATATTCTGTTGGAAGAACCGCCTCTCTCTGCTGTGGAGAACGAATGCAATCAAGGCTGGAACCTTCTGACTTTGTCGGCGAAAACGAAATCAGCTTTACGTGCACTGATCAGCCGCTACACCAAATATCTCAACATGACGAAGGCCGTCGATTCTAAAAATCTATGCTATACAGCCAACACAACTCGTGGACACTATGAGCACCGGGTGGCCATCCTCTTTAAGCACCAGGCCGAACTCCGAGAAAAATGCAGATCCTTGGATGGGAAAGGGCTTGAAAATACGAACGGAGCAGAGGAAGGAATCTATTACAAGGTGAGCCAAGTCATCCTAGACCAAAATGACCAGTGTGAAAACGGGTTGCTAGAGGAAGAAAAATTAAAACGGAACGCGATTGCAGAAAGAACCATTCAGCAGTATATAGCAAATGACTCTGCTTTCACACTGCAAAGCTTGCAAAACATCGCCATGATGTACACAGATGGGGCAGATATCAACTGGCATAGCCTTTATCCGAGAGAGCAGCATCAAATCATCGAATTGCCAGCTTATTCGTATGATTCGGTTCGTCATTGGATTGGGACACAGAAACAAGAAAGCTCTAAGCAAAAGGACACCTATTATCACTTACGGTGGATACGTGACGACAAAGAGCCATTGAATCAAGTAGGCAAATGCAACGGAACCTGGCTGTTTTTGGGAGGAACTGGGCAATGGAGTCAGTCAATGCTCCAAGAGATAAGAGGGCGTGAAATCGATCTTATCGAGGTTAGTTCTGGTCCAGCCTTTCAAAAATTCAGTGATCATCACTACCAGATCGGCTCGAAAGAAGATTATCCAGTCTTGCTGAAGGAGCTGATGAACCGAAACATCCGAAACATTATCCACTGCATGAGCGTGGTAGATGAGGAGATTGAGTGTGCAGAAGACTTACATGCACTAGAGAACAAGGGAGTTTACAGCTTCTATCGTCTTGTATGTGAAATGCTGAACCAGTCGTACAATCAGGAAATCAATCTGTATGTCATTGGCGACCATACTTTCTCGGTGACCAAGCATGAATCGATCCTGAAGCCCCAGCACGCCGTACTGTTTGGAATGGCGAAAGTAATACCGCAGGAGTATTCACAGTTGAAATGCCGATGCATCGATATAGATAGCGATACTTCCCCAGTGATTATCTGGAAAGAAATTTGTGCAGACAAAGAAGACTTCCAGGTGGCGTATCGGCATAATGTCCGGTACATCGAACATTTGGAAGAACAGATGCTGTGCAATACAGAGCTCCAGGACATATCCATCAAGGAAAACGGCATCTATCTGGTTACGGGTGGACTCGGCGATATTGGACTGAAGGTTGCTCAGTATCTCAGTACGAAAAACTCGGTTCACCTATGCTTGCTCGGAAGAAACGTATTGCCTCCGCGAGAGCAATGGACTGACATTGTCCGAGATCAGTCCCATTCCAAAGTGGCAAGCCAAATAGATATGATCCGCAGAATAGAGAAAAATGGGTCCAGTGTAGAAGTATATGCGGTTGATATTGCCAATGAAAGCAAGTTGGCAGATGTTTTGGAAACCGTCCGCCATCAACACGGAGCTATCCATGGTCTATTCCACTGCGCCGGGGTGGCAGGCAAAGGTTTACTGATCAACAAAGAACATGCACAGATGAAGCAAGTGCTAGATCCAAAGGTCATCGGTACCTGGTTGCTGGACCGTTACACTCAGGGAGATCAGCTCGACTTTTTCGTTATGTTTTCATCTGTCACTAGTCTGTTGGGCGGGATTGGACAGGCTGATTATACGGCTGCAAATGCCTATTTGGACGTTTATAGTGACTACAGGCAAGCCAAAGGTCAAAAAAGCGTAACCATTAATTGGCCTGCATGGAACGATACTGGAATGGCGGCGAAATACCGTATTAAGAAAGAGGCTTCTCCGTTTCATGGTATCCATCCGGATCAAGCGATCGACATTTTGGATTCGATTTTAGCGCGCAAGCTCCCCCGCGTCATCGTCGGTGAAATGAACGAAGCACATTTCCGCACGTACAGCTATCACTTGCCTTTTAGCATCTCACCAGGAATCAGGAGAATGGTCACACAGCCTGTTGAATTCGAGACAATTGAATACCAGCAGATTGTACCTATTCTGAAAGGCAGAAATAATCACAGATACAGCGATATCGAAACCCAACTAGCCTCTATTTGGCAAAAAGTATTGGGAATACCGGAAGCGAATGTGTACCAGTCTTTTCAAGAGGCAGGAGGAAACTCCATTCTGGCGACAAGTCTCGTAAAAGAAATCGATCAGTTGTACCCTGGCCGCATCAACATTGCAACGTTGTTTGCCTATCCTTCCATAGCGAAGATGGCTGAATATCTCGAGAACAAACCGAGTCAATACGGACCGTCTCAGAATAATGGCGAGGTCCAGAGCGAGAACATCCCTTTGCAGGACAAGCTGGCCGACTTTATCAAGGGTGATATTTCAATGGAGAATATATTGGACTACTTAGACAAGAAAGAGTGGGGAGAAGAAGATGAGTAGCCGAAAAGAGATGAATGACAGCATTTTGCAGCTACTGAAATCTGGACATCTCAATCAGGATATGGCACTTTCCATTCTGGAAAAGCTGAATCGCAATCCAGAGCGAAAGTATCAGCAGGATATTGCTGTGATTGGAATGGCATGCCGCTTCCCCGGAGCAAACACCCCCCAGGAGTTTTGGGATAATCTAGTCCAAGGGGTTAACAGCATAGGGTATTTTCCAGAAGAACGATTGCAGGATTTGTCTGGCTTTATTCCAGAATTGGAAGAGCTGCTGGCGAGCTCCAATCATCAAGCTGGCTACCTCGATCAAATTTCCCGATTCGATCACCCTTTTTTCCATATCGGACATAAAGAAGCGATGGCAATGGAACCGTATCAGCGACTTTTTCTGGAGACCGCCTATCATGCAATCGAGGACGCAGGGTACGGGGGAGCCAGACTGAAACATTCCAACACGGGAGTATTTGTGGGACTGGAGACCGCCTATCAATCCCATTATCGTTCCCTGTTGCAAAACGAGGATATTTCTTCCCTCGTCGGTTCCTTGGTAGGACTTTTGTCCAATCGAATCTCTTATTTCCTGGACTTGCGCGGGCCTGCTTTCGTTCTCAATACGGCATGCTCATCGGGCCTTGTAGCCTTACACCAGGCATGCACGGCATTGGCGAATAAGGAATGCGAAATGGCGCTGGTCGGTGGCGTGAATATGATGGTGATTCCACAAGTTACCGGGAAGCTGAATGATTTGGAGACTTCTGACGGAAGAGTGAAGGCGTTTGACAAAAATGCGGACGGAACGATTTGGAGCGAGGGAATGACAGCTCTGATGCTCAAACCGTTAGGGAGGGCAAGGGAGGATCGTGACCCGATCTATGCGGTAATCAAGGGAAGCGGCGTCAATGCAGATGGCGCTTCCAACGGATTAACGGCCCCCAATCCAGAAGCCGAGACCCAATTGTTTATCCGTACGTGGGAAAAAGCAAAAATCGATCCGCTGTCCATCTCCTATGTCGAAGCGCATGGTACAGGTACTTTATTGGGGGATTCTATTGAATTGCAGGCGATCAACGATGCTTTTCGAAAATATACGTCGGAAACGCACATTTGCGGGATTGGCTCTGTCAAGACAAACATTGGACATACCGTCGCGGCATCAGGGTTAGCATCGCTGATAAAGGTCGTGCTTGCTCTCAAACATAAGAAGATCCCTGCTACCCTGCATTATCAGTCTCCGAATCCTTTTGTCGACCCAGAAAACTCCGCAGTCGAGATCGTTACCGAGCTGAGAGACTGGAAGCGGGAGGATAGCTTGCTCCGAGCAGGTGTCAACTCTTTTGGTTTCAGTGGTACCAATTGCCACATCATTCTAGAAGAGGCTCCCGAACTAGACCGGCCAGAGACGGAGATTTTGCCGCCTTTTCATCTCTTAACGATTTCAGCCAATAGCCTAAACTCACTCGATGCGTTGATTAAAGCCTACAATTCCTATTTGCAAGCACATGAATCCATTGATCTTGAAGACCTTTGCTACACAGCGAACACTGGCAGAGGCCAATATGAGAACAGAGTCGCGCTGGTGTTCAGTTCAAGAGACGAACTGATGCAGCAATTGCTACAAGTAGATTTATCGGGACAAGACTTGGCGAAGGGAAAAGGAATCTATATCCACGTAGGCGCTGAAGTCAACCGTGACGTCAGCTCTCGTACAAACCTTTCTGCTATTGGAGACTTAACAGAGATTGGAAGAGAGAATTTCCAGACAAGAGCATCGCTTGAAAGGCTAGCAGAGCAATACGTTCACGGAATGTCGATCCCTTGGGAGACCCTGTACCGTGAGCAGCGGCAAAAGCTGAACTTGCCTGTTTATCCATTTGATCCAATCAAAGTCTGGCCGGTAGTGGACAAGAAAGCGAGTGTCGGCTTACCGTTAGAATCAGGCAAAGTGGATACGAACGAAGCGTTATCGGCAGGAGATCATGCCCTCTATCACAGCATTCAGTGGGTGCCACTGGCCGCATTGTCTTCACAAGCGGAAAAGAAGGAAAGTGTGCTGGTCATTACGGATTCTACCGATTGGGGTAACGATTTAGCCGAGATCATAACTTCGCAGAGCATGCATATGGTGCATGCCCGATTGACGACAGCCTACAGCAGGGTGAACGCCTCACAGTATTGTCTTACCGTTTCCGAAGCGGATTTTGACCAGCTTATCCGTGATACAGGCCAGCTAGCACTGAGCAAAATCGTCTTTGCCGTCGGGTATGCATCCGTCTCCGAAAGTGCTGGGGACAGCCTGGATGCGCTGTTTTATCTGACAAAGGCACTGGTGAAAAATCAATTTAACCCCCTCGAGATTGTACTGGTAGGAAAAAACGCCCAGCGGGTCCTCCCTGTCGATCAAGCAGTCCATCCGCATTTTGCAGCCCTATTCGGATTGGGAAAAGTCATTCGGGAAGAGTATAGCGGGCTTCATTGCAAGTGTATCGACTTTGATGATGGAACACTTGTCAGCGATGTCGTGTCAGAAGCACTAGGAAATGCCGAGCATTATCAAATCGCGCTTCGTTCGGGAGACAGATACCATCCCCAACTCACACCGTTGGACTTGCCGACAGTCGATGAGGGTGGTATTCGCTTCAAGGATCAAGGGGTGTATGTCATTACAGGTGGCACCGGGGGAATTGGTCTGGAGCTCGCTAAGAATATTGCTCTGCAATACAAAGTAAAGCTGATCCTACTCAGCCGTACAAAATTACCCCAGCGTGCATCGTGGGACGAGTTCAGCCAGCAAGATCAAGTAGGAAGTCTACTTCACCATCTGAAAAGCTTGGAGAGCAATGGTTCTGAGGTATATACATACAGCGCTGATGTAGCCAACCTGGACGAAATTGCCCCGGTCATCCGCGACATTTATCGCATCCATGGCAAAATTGACGGCATCATCCATGCAGCTGGCTTACCGGGAAGCGGCATGCTGATTGAAAAGGATGGAACAGCTTTTTCTGCTGGGGTCTCGGCCAAAATCAGCGGTACTCAAAATCTATATATGCTAACCCTCGAGAATCCGCCCGATTTTCTCGTTTTGTTCTCTTCGATCGCATCTGTGGTCGGAGGAATTTACTTAGGGGATTATGTGGCGGCTAATTCCTACTTGGACGCTTTTTCCGGGATATCGAGCTCGCCTACACGGATCATGACCATCAATTGGACAACCTGGATGAATACTGGTATGGCGAAAAATGCAGGTACCAACCTCGATGTTGCTTTTCGCTCGCTCACATCTCGTCGAGCGATCATGGCATTCGAGCAGGTCATCCAAAAAAATCTGTCAAACGTCGTGGTTGGGGAAATCAACACGGACAATGACATGTTCTGGAACAATTCGTTGCCGATAGCATTAGCGCCTTCGATTCGAGAGAGAATCAAGTCGCCAGAGGTTGAAATAAAAGTACAGCTGACGGGAAGAACGATTGACGCTTATACCGATATCGAAAATCAGATTGCGCATATTTGGGGAAACATCTTCCGGCTGCCAACCATTGATATTCACGATCAGTTCTATGATTTAGGTGGCACCTCTATCATGGGCATCAAGATCGCCAACCGGATCAATGAAGAGTGCCAAGTAACCTTGACGGTTCAGGATGTGTTTACGTATTTGACCATTCCTGCATTAGCCGAGTTTGTGCAGCAAAAGCAACAGGAAAAGAGCGGTGGGGGAACTCAGTTAAGAAGGGAGGCTTCCATAGAAAAAAGCGTCATGCCGCTGTCGCATGCCCAAAGGCGAATATGGTTTTTGCAAAAGATGAATCCCGATCTTGTTGCCTACAACTTACCCTTTATCCGCACCTACGACATGGCGATTGACGTTGCGCTTTTAGAGCGGGCTGTCTCGTACCTGGCTGCAAGGCACCTGTTATTGCGCACAAGATTTACACTCCAAGACGGAATTCCGGTTCAGGTAGCGCTACCTGAGTATCACCCTACTATCCAGGTTATTGACCTATCCGAACAATCGGATCAAGAGCTTTTACTGGAAAAAAACATCTATACCCAAAAAATGAAGCCGTTCGATTTAGAATCTCCTCCTTACCGTATCTATCTCTACCAGCTTGGCAAGGAGAGATTTTGCCTCTACGTCAATTTCCACCATATTTTAACGGACGGCTGGAGCATTGATATTTTTTACAGGGAACTATTCGGCATTTACCAATCGTTCTTGCATCAGCAACCCCCAAGACTGGCCGAAGCGAAGCACGATTACTTTGATTGGATCATGGAACAAAAAGAATGGGAGAACAGCAAGGAGTTTCTCGAGCACGAAAATTACTGGCTAAGAGAGCTGGCCAAACCATTGCCGACTTTGCATTTGCCCACTGACAAAAAACGACCGTCCGTGCAAACATACAACGGCAGCTATCATAAATTCGAGATTAGCGGGGAGCTTTATGAAAAGCTCAAAAAACACGTCGAGAATCAGCAGATTACGTATAACAATTTCTTACTAAGCGCTTACTTCCTGTTGTTGCACAAGCTGTCTCAGGACCAGGACATTATTGTCGGTGTGCCTACTGCTGGAAGAAATCAAAAGAAATGGGAAGAGGTAGTAGGGATCTTTATCAACACCTTGTGTATTCGTGTTCCGTTTCATGAGATCTCCAGTTTTTCTCAGTTACAAAATACCGTGAAGCAAAAAATTTGGTCAGCGATCGACAAAGCACAATACCCATTTGATTTGCTAGTTGAAAAGGTAAATCCGGAGCGGGATTTATCCAGAAATCCCATCTACAATGTGCTGTTCCAATTCTTTGATAAATTGCATTTGGAAAATGACGGGATCAGTCAATTTGAATTGAGCTGCCTCGCAAAAGAAACCGATCAACGTATCGAGATTTCGTTTGAGTACAATTCGGACTTGTATTCTGAAAGCACGATCCGGCAGTTTGCACACTTTTTCCTACATATTCTCGCACAAGTTGTGGAACGCCCTGAAATTTCCATTAAAGAGATTACTTTGCTGACAGATCCAGAGCAAGTCGAGCTGCTACACCATTTCCACGGCGGTCAAGTAGACTGGCAAGATCTACTGCCGATTCACAAGCAATTTGAAGTCCAGGCGCAAAAAACACCGAATGCCATCGCGTTAGTATTCGAAGACCAGCAAATCACGTATAAAACGTTAAACGAAAAGGCCAACCAGCTCGCTTGGCTACTGATGAACAAGGGTGTCGGTACCAATGTGCCAGTCGGTATTTTCGTGGACAGAGGCTTCCAGACAGTGGTTGGCATCTTGGCGATTTTGAAAGCCGGAGGCGCTTATGTGCCACTCGACCCGAGTTATCCGGAAGAGAGAATCAGTTATATTCTCGCAAACAGTGGAGCCAAACTGTTGTTGTCAGAAAACAGCTTGATGGAGAAGCTGGGACGGATCGAAGAGGACCAACAGATTGATATCATCAATCTGAGCACGACCATAGAACGAAGTGTTGTGAACCAGACGTATCTTGTTGATTGGGAGCAGGAACTGTCCATCCTAAATCCACCGACCGAAAGCCATGAATCTGATTGGATGTATATCATGTACACCTCTGGCTCAACCGGCAAGCCAAAAGGCGTACTGGTTACTCATTCCAACGTTCATAATTTTCTTGCCTGGGGCATCGAGCAATTCCAATTGAGAACAGATGATGTCTTCATGCTGGTCACTTCCATCAGTTTTGATATATCCGTCTTTGAAATATTCGGCGCATTACTGAGTGGGGGTCGACTTTGCATCGTTTCCCAAGACAGTATGAAGGATATGGACCGATTACTCGCGTATATGGAGGCCAACCAGGTTTCAATCTGGCATTCTGTCCCGAGCTTAATGGTGCAGCTTTCCACTTTTCTGACATACAACAAAGAACAGTACGATCATCTTTCCGTTTTTCATCGACTCAGATACTTGATGCTGGGTGGAGAAGCGTGGAGCTCTACATTGGCTAAACAGGTACAGGAACTTTTTCCGCGTGCTGAAATCCACAACATGTATGGTCCGACAGAGACGACGATCTGGATTTCCAGTTACAAGGTGAAGCCAGGAACGGACTCTCCATATGGTGCCGTACTTATTGGCAAACCGATCACCAATAATCAAATCTTCATCTTGGATCCATACGACAATCTTTGCCCACCTGGTGTGATCGGCGAAATCTACATAGCTGGTCTAAATGTGACAAAGGGCTACTTCCGGGATGAAGAAAAAACAAGACAAGCCTTTATCCCGCAAGCCAACGGCCAACTTTGCTACAAGACTGGCGATCTGGGTAGATACCTGCCAGATGGCAACATCGAATTTATAGGCAGAAGAGATCAGTTGGTAAAAGTAAGGGGTTATCGAATTGAGCTCGGTGAGATCGAGCTTGCACTCAAGGACATAGGGGCTCTGCAACAAATTGCCGTGACGACCGTAAAAGACGGCGAAACGAGCAAAATTGTTTGCTACTATACGGCTAGGAAGCCTCTACCGATGGGGCAGTTAAAGGAATACGCGAGAAAGAAACTGCCTGAATACATGATTCCCGCACAATTTTTCCTTGTGGATCATTTTTTATTGACCCCGAACGGCAAGATGGACTGGAAATCAATGGCGCTGTATTGCCAAAATACGGATGTCAGCCCAGCTCCTTCGGAAGTTCGAGATGAAGTTGATAAAAAGCTGGTAGAGATATGGAGACAACTGCTTGGTTCCCCAAAAATCGGGATTCATGAAAACTTCTTTGATATTGGCGGAAATTCTTTACTAATCGTTCAATTACAAGAGATGATCAAAGCGGAACTGTCACAAGAGATGTCGATTGTGGACCTTTTCCAATATACGACGATTGAAAAGCTGGCGAATCACATCAAAGAAAATACTGTAAACAGATCAAGCGTTGAAACTGGACAAAAAAGAGCAGAACTGCGGAAAAGACTAAGAACCATGCGAAGCTAACGATCAGCTTTTGTGAAAGGAAAATCGGAATGGAAAATGATCATGTTCTGAGTTCGAAAATTGCCATCATCGGAATGGCCGGAAAATTTCCACGAGCGGAAAATATTCAGCAATACTGGAACAACTTGATCGACGGCGTGGAAGGGATTCAATTTTTCACAAAAGAGGAATTGCTGGAGTCGGGAGTAGACGAGGCTCTGATCGATAGGCCAGATTATGTACGAGCTAGTGGTCGATTACAAGATATTGAATGGTTTGACGCAGCCTTTTTCCAATATACACCGAGAGAAACCGAAATTATTGATCCTCAGCAACGCTTGTTCCTGGAATACGCATGGAATGCTATGGAAGATGCTGGGCATAGCATATCTCAATTCGATGGAGCGGTTGGCGTTTTCGCTGGGATCGGGGCCAATAAATATTTGACCCAAGTGGTGAGTCGTACCGACTTGCTCCGCATTTTAGACCATCGACAAATCGAAGTGGCAAATGATAAGGATTTCTTGACTACACGGGTCTCTTACAAATTGAATTTGACGGGACCCAGTCTTTCCATTCAGACTGCTTGTTCTTCTTCTATGGTAAGTGTGCACTTGGCCTGCCAAAGCTTGCTGAACGGGGAGTGCGATATGGCTTTGGCAGGAGGCGTATCCATTCAGTTTCTGAGCAAGCATGGCTACCTGTACAAGCAGGGAGGCATCGAGTCTCCGGATGGACACTGCCGCTGTTTCGATGAAAAAGCAGAAGGAACGGTATTCGGTGATGGCGTTGGGGTGATTGTGCTCAAAAGGCTAGAAGAAGCGATTCAAGACAAGGATCATATCTACGCAGTCATTAGCGGTTCAGCGATTAACAATGACGGGGCAGGAAAAGTGGGATATACCGCTCCTGGATTTGAAGGGCAAATTCAAGTGATTTCCGAAGCGATGGAAGTTGCAGGCGTGACCCCCCACGATATCGGTTATCTGGAAGCGCATGGCACGGGGACGAAGTTGGGGGATCGGGTAGAGATTGCCGCACTCAAGGAAGTTTTCAAAGATCGAGACCTCGACGATCCATGCTATATAGGGTCTGTCAAAGCGAATATTGGACATTTAAACACTGCTTCCGGCATCGCAGGCTTAATCAAGGCAGTTCTCGCTATCAAACACGAGACGATCCCGCCATTGCTTCATCTTCAAAATCCAAATCCGCAGCTCGAATTGGAAAGAAGTCCATTTCAGTTGAATAAGAGCCCGGTGAAATGGAACGCGGTTATCAGGAAAAGAGTGGCAGGCGTCAGTTCTTTTGGGATCGGAGGGACAAATGCTCATGTGATTGTCGAAGAGGCCCCTGAGACTCGGTCCCAAGAAGAGAAGAAAGAGTGGAATTTACTTACGATTTCGGGGAAAACGAGTCAGGCCAGACAGCGAAACTATGAGAATATTTTGGCTTATCTCAAAGAAAATCCGGAAGCAGACGTATCTCAAGTAGCTTACACACTTCAAGCAGGCAGAGAGCACTTCGAGTTTCGCGGGATTGTGCTTTGCAATCATCAAGTGCAGAAGCCCAATACAATTGAGCTTCCGCTAGTTCTAACGGAGAAGGAAGAAGAACAGGAAGAAAAATCGGTTGTCTTCATATTTTCCGCTCAAGGGACCGAGTATGTAAATATGGCTCGTGACTTGTATCAGCTGATCCCATTCTTTCGGGAAACGATGGATCGAGGCTTTCGGCTGGTCGAGCGACTGTTTCATCTGGATATAAAAAAGAAGATGTACCCAGATAATCATAATCGGGATCAAGCGGAAATGATCCAGCATGATCCACTCCATGGAACAATTGCGCTATTCCTTCTTGAATACGCATTAGCGCAATTATGGCGGCATTGGGGAGTGGTACCAAAAGCAATGGCAGGGGATTGGCTAGGAGAATACGTGAGTGCGTGTCTGGCAAACGTCTTTGCTTGGGAAGACGCTTTGAAGCTGTTATTTTTCCGAGGGGATATTCACGAAGACATGGTCCTACGCAAACCGACCATCCCGTTTCTGTCGAATAGAAGCAACACGTGGATAACCGAGGAGCAAGCGACATCCCTCGACTATTGGCGAGAGCTGATCAACTTCTCTAATCAATTGTCTGCAGGCTTGACCATGTTAGCCAAAGTGAGAAAGCCTGTCTTTTTAGAAATTGGTCCAGGGAAAAAAGGATGTGAATTGCTGGCCGAGAATGAACACTTACAATCAGAGCCGTTACTGCATTCCTTTCTTGCTGAAAAAGACAGCGAAAGCGCCTATAAAACGATGCTTTACTCATTAGGGCGGTTGTGGCTGTATAAAACAAACGTCAACTGGAAAAATTTCCATACGTCACAGCACCCAAGACGGCTCTCTTTGCCAACCTACTCCTTTGAGAAACAATACTATTGGATTGACAGCGCCTTCGATTCCCATGTTGATACGCTTCATCAGGAAAAGCATTGTCCCCCATCCACGCTCTCGATAAAACAAGGGGACCAATTCGTCCAGCATGACGATGCCAGTTATACGCTAAATGCTTTCCAAATGCAACAACTGGAAAAGCTATTGGCTAGCTTTTCTCCTGACCCCTCACTCGTAAAGTTGGCACCACCCGCAATTGATTATCGAAAAGAGCAGCAGCCGCACGAACAAAAGTATGAAGACATTGCCTCTGTGTTGTGCAAAATTTTGGAGGAGCTACTAGGGAAAAGCCCGATAGGCATCCAAGATGACTTTTTTGATTTGGGTGGTGACTCGGTGATAGCCATCCAATTTGCTTCCCGTCTCAAAGAACTCCAGATCGAGATTTCCTCTGAATTACTCTTTGATTATCCGACTATGGAGGAATTGGCGAAGCAGATTCGCATGAAACGCGATAACCCTTCGTCCCCGGAAGTGATGCCGACAGAAGTCCCGGGCATTCAGTATTACTATGTGGACAAAGCTGATCAGGAAATTTTGATGAACGTAGTAAATGCAGCAGAAGTTGAAAGCGTCTATCCGCTTTCCTTCATGCAACTATTGGTCTTAAACCACAATATTATCCATGCACGACAAGGCACCGTCAATTTGCTGTCCTTTCCGATCGCAGAAGAGCTTCGTCTTGATCTTTTCGAGATGGCATGGCAAAAAGTAATCAACCGTCATTCTTTGTTGCGAACAGGTTTTATATGGAGAAGGATTTCGCATCCAGTTCAATTTGTCAAAAGGCATGTAGACGTATCGATAGACGTGCTGGATTGGACGGAGCTTTCCGAGGAGGACCAAAAGCTTGCTTTGACGGAATTCATTGCGATGGAACGACAAAAGAGCTTTAGCGTGGATGCGGTTCCGCAAATGCGTTTTCATCTTATCCAATACTGCAAGGCCGCCTATCAATTTGTATGGTCCTACCAAAATTCGCTTTTTGATGGATGGAGCATGAATATCATTCTGCAAGAAGTATGGGGAAACTATCATCTAGGCGAATCTCTTATCAGCCAACCAGATAGGCCCGCGACTCCGTTCCTGGAATATGTCAAATGGCAAAAAACAAAAGATGATCACGAAGCCAAACAATTTTGGACAGAGGAGCTACAACAGTTCCGTTATCAGGATCAACTTGTGCAAGCTCCCACGAGCAGTCAGAGTACCTTTGTCAGTGCTGTGAAAAGTGTTGATCTTGCACAGGACGAGGTCTATACTGTAAGAGAATTTACCAGAAAAAACCAAATAACGATAAATACGGTAGTCCTAGGAGCTTGGGGTTTGGCGCAAGCGCGGCTGTTGGAAAAGCATGATGTGATGATTGGAATGATTACATCGGGAAGAGTACCGGAAATCGATCAAATGGACAAAATGGTCGGATTGTTTACAAATAGCTTGCCAGTCCGGTTGATCTACGACGAGGCAGACCACATCAGAGAGTGGTTTGTGGCATTGCAAAAAAAGCTGGTGAAAATCAGACGTTACGAGCACATTACTTTGCAGCAAATCACCTATTGGTCGCAGATTCCGCTTGATTTTTTACAGACGGTGATCAATACACGAAGCTTGGTTTATACCCAATCTCCTTTTCAGACGAGCCAGGCTTCCGAACTTGGGGAGCAAAAGCATTTGCAGGGTGACAGTGTCGGTCAGCTTCACCTTCCGCTGCGTATTTTTGTTAACCCGGGAGAGGAACGCTTAACGATCCGAGCGGAATACGACAGTAACCAATTTGCCCATGATGTTATCACGCAACTCCTGCAGGAAGTAAAGCGTCTGGTAGTTACCATCCCAAAAGCTGATGCGATGCAAGATTTGTGGATACCGTCAAAAAATCAATTTTATTAGGGCACATGCCTGGCGGGAGACTGATCAACGATATGAAGATTGCCATTGTAAATGGACCGAATATGAATCTGATCGGGATGCGGGAAACACAATTTTATGGGGCAGTCACGTGGAAGCAAATCGAAGACAGACTACGTGAGCTGGCTGACGAATTACAAGTCGATGTCCTCTTTTTTCAATCCAACCATGAAGGTGAAATTACAGACTTTATTCAGCAACACCTACACGACCTTGATGGCGTGGTCTTGAATCCTGCGGGCTATTCCAAAACCGGATACTCCATACTGGATGCTTTGACCTCCATCGGTATTCCCTATATCGAGGTGCATATGTCCAACATTTTTGAAAGAGGCGGTTGGCATGCGGAATCGATTTTTTTCGAAAACGCCATCGGACATGTGATCGGCTTGAAGGCCAACGTTTATGAGTTGGGCTTGCGAGGCATCAGTCAGTACGTACAGGAAAAACAAACATAGAACAGCAGGAAGGAATGGGGAACTGGTGCAAATTGAAGTCTACAACGCAAAGCTTCACAACTTAAAAAACATTACAACAACGATTCCCAAACATCAGTTCATCGTAGTCACAGGAGTTAGCGGCTCAGGAAAATCAAGTTTTATTTTCGACACCTTGCATCATGAAGGGCAGCGAATTTATTTGGAGGCGCTGGGTATTGCGCATGATGTCCTGCACTATGATTCATTTGACATGATTCAAGGGCTAAGTCCGACGATTGCCGTGCAACAGAGGACCGTGAGCAATCTGAATCCGCGATCGGTTGTAGGCTCAGTCACGCGTATTCTTAACTTGCTGGCTATCATTTATGCCCAAGAGGGACAACGAGCAGGCGAAGTCGCCGATCCGCAAAAACCAAGTGAATATGTACCAGGCATCTTTATGTTTAACTCCCCCCATGGTTCCTGCCCAACATGCGGGGGGAGAGGATACGTTTCTGAGGTAAACATCGAAAAAATTTTGCCGCCTGCCAATGAAACGATTGAACGCTGGCATCAGTTCGCCTACCAATTTCCCCAACCAAAAAAAGAGGAAAAGGAGTACGTTTCCAAAAGGCTGGAAAATTTCACGAAACACTTTGGGTTGAGCCCGGATACTCTTTTTATAGAATTATCGCGTGAAGCCAAGGAAACGTTCTTGCATTATCGACCAAAGCGGACGCAAAGCAAGGGTCACCTGATCTTTTATGGGGTCAGTGTAGTCATTGAGGAAAAGTTGAAAAAGATCAACACGCAGCAAATAGCAGACCTTCAGACAACGCGACCGTGCACCCGGTGCGCGGGGTTTCGGTTAGGAAAGCAAGCACTCTCGATCACCATCAATAACAAGCATATCGGCCAGCTTTGCCAAATGAATGTTGGGGAGTTGATGACATTTTTCCAGCATTATCTGGCAGCGAGGCCACATACCCCCTTTATTACCCATTTGATCAATGAGATCCTCCGTAAACTGAATTGTCTCGAGACAGTAGGCTTGTCCTATTTGAACCTGTATCGAGAAATCCCGACACTTAGCGGAGGGGAGACCCAGAGACTGCACATTATGTCTCATTTATCAGCAAAGGTCGATTCAATCATCTATATTTTTGATGAGCCGACCGCTGGCTTGCACGAAAAGGAAAAAGAAAAGATTATCGAAAGCTTTCATCGATTAAAGCAACAGGAAAATACGGTTATTGTCGTAGAGCATGACGAAAGCGTGATCAAGCATGCCGACTACATTATGGACTTTGGGCCTTTGGCCGGACAACTAGGCGGTTCGATTGTTTATCAAGGAAACTACTCCGACTTTCTTGATTCGACTAATTCGATAACGGCTCAGTATTTGCGCGAGAAAAAGCATCCTCGTAAAGAATATACTAGCCGTGTGGATACGCCCGCCTCTACATTGTCGATCAAGAATGCGCGCACGAATAATCTGAAAAACATCGACGTCTCTATTCCGTTGCATGCCATCGTAGGTGTCAGTGGCTTATCAGGTAGTGGCAAAAGCTCCTTGGTAATTGATACGCTCATTCCCAAACTTCAGGCCTCCTTGAAAGCAAAAGCGACCAAACAAAAGACAGTAATGGAAGATGAAGACGAGCACGAAAACGATTTCGTACATACGCATGCCGATGCCAAATTGGAAGGCGCCGAAAATATTGATGGATGCATTGTGGTCACACAAAAGCTGGCACGACGTCATGAGAATTCTTGTGTAGCAACGTTCTTAGGCGTGTGGGATCATATTCGGCATATTTTTTCCACACAGGAGGAGGCAATCGCCCTTCAGTTCACGCGCAGCTCTTTTTCATTTAACTCGACAGGCTCATGCACAGTTTGCAATGGTCACGGCTACATAAAAAGATGGCTGGGTCAACTTGTGTTTAGCGACCAATGTCTAGCTTGCCAAGGGAAAAGATTCAAGCCTGAAGTGATGAAGGTACGGTACAAAGAACGCACGATTTCCGACATATTAGAGATGTCCATCTCTGAAGCGCACGAATTTTTCCGCGATCACGCTAAAATTAGCAAGATGCTGGGCACGATTGAAGAGCTGGGTATGGGATATATCCTCATTGGGCAGAGCCTCACTACGTTAAGCGGGGGAGAAGCACAGCGATTAAAATTGGCCAGAGAGCTGGGAAAAGGCAGCAAGGGAAGCTACCTGTACATTTTGGATGAACCGACTGTTGGACTCAGTTATTATGACACCGAAAAGTTACTGGTCATTCTGGGCAAATTGGTAGAGAACGGGCATTCAGTCTTGCTCATTGAGCACGATCCTTACGTGCTCGCTTATTGCGACTATCTCATAGAGCTTGGCCCCGGTGCAGGAAACAAAGGGGGAGAGGTGATCGCGAAAGGATCACCTGAGGAGATCAAACAGCTAACTTGCTCCATGATCGGTCCTTTTTTGGAATAGAAGGAAGAGTTTATTCGTGTAGGTTTGATTTGATCCTAATTCGATACGAAAAGAGGAGATGCTTGTGGAGAGTGTAATGCTGCCAGTTGTGCAACCGCCCATTTTCGGCTATCAATTTTTTGCCTTTCCTCTGTGTATTGTATTAAAGGACGAAAGAAGCCTGCCTTGGTTATACAGCAATTTCATCCAGGTCTGCTTCGACAAGCGCCCGAACCCACCTGTCCCGTTTACTTTTTACATCCATGACTACAAGTTGAATCCATGGCTTCACGTTGAACATTTTGAGAGAGGCACGATAAGCATCGTCCAAAGGAATATCGTAGATTTTGTTCGCGATTGTCTTTTGGACGGCTACTATGTTTACCTCAATGTAGATGAGTATTACATCCCAGAGCGCAAAGTCTATCAAAAAAGTAATCTCTCTCACGATGTACTCATACATGGGGTCGATCTTCAGGAGAATACCTTTCAGTTGCTTGGCTTTACGGATAAAGAGACGTTTGCTTCGACGAGTGTGTCCTTCCGAAACTTTGAACTGGCTTACGACAGCATAGACCAGATTGATCACCAGACGGTTTGCAATCGCATTTATTTGTATAAATACAAGGAATCGGGAGAGTATGATTTTGATTTGACATTGGTTCAGGAAACGCTAGAAGAGTATCTGTATTCAAAAAATACCTCAACACGATTTCGCATGGTTTCCAAGCCTTGGAACCATTGTGCCTACGGCTTGG
The DNA here is from genome assembly GCF_055685845.1 of Brevibacillus schisleri. Taxonomy (NCBI): domain Bacteria; kingdom Bacillati; phylum Bacillota; class Bacilli; order Caryophanales; family Paenibacillaceae; genus Brevibacillus; species Brevibacillus schisleri. Next base: position 3,300,871 of record NZ_JBVNDM010000001.1, on the reverse strand, counting down.
AAACATATCAGTGCCTGCAAGACTATTACCAGCACCTGCTCGAGGGAAAGACCCATTTTGATGTTCGTCACGTTCACACCTTGTGGGAGCACAAAAGATTGATGGTATCCCGCATCAAATATATGCAGGAAAACACTAGCTACCTGAATTCGTCCCATCAGATTTATGAGGGTTATTCAGAAATAGAGCGTAAAGCGCGAAATACGCGCAATCTTATGCTGAAATTTTATATGCAGCAGGAAGAAGAAACCCTTCATAAAATCATGAGATACCTTGATGAAATAGCCGCTCAGGAAGCAATGGTGATGGAAAAGCTTTTGACGTTGTTGCGCAGACACGAACCGAAGTTGCTTTAAACCTTCGTGTTTCTTCAATCTTTTTATAAAGGAGGAAATTTGTATGATAACCAAAAACGAAATCGAAGAAAAATTGGTGAGCATCTACATGAAACAGATGCAAGAGCTTCAAATTAGTCCGGATAACTTGCAACAAAGCGGGATTGATTTCTCGTCCCAGGAAATCCGCTTACAAGATGTCGGAATTAACTCGCTTGGATTTATTCGACTGGTGGTTGCGGTTGAAAATGAATTTGGATTTCAGTTTGAAGATGACATGCTGAATGTCGAACTTTTTCAAACCATCCAAGAATTGATTACGTATATAGATGGGAAAGTAAAGCAGCAATCTATTTAATTTGGAAGGTGGGAATGTATATGAAGTTTTATGCAGATTTACCGATGTGGCTTCATTATAATGACAAGAATCAACTCCACCTCATTCACGAATCCGCAAAATTATTAGAGGAGAATGGGTTTGCAGGGTCCCTGCTTTTTTATCAGCATACTACGCTTGATCCATGGATTGTTGCCACTGGCACCTTACAAGCTACAAACAATCATCTGCCGATCATCGCATTGCAGCCAAATACAATTCCTCCGTTCTCCGCTGCCAAAATGATACATTCGCTAGTCCACTTGTACGGGCGCAAAGTAGCGCTAAATTTAATACCTGGTCAATCGCCATCCGAGCTTAGCCAAGTCAATGATACTGTACCGGCCGAGGAACGCTTCGATCGCTTAGTGGAATACATAGAGATATTGCGGTCATTACTTCAGTCAAATGACCCTTTAACATACAGAGGCAAATACTACACGTACAATGAGTTGCAAGTCTTTGCGCAAGTGGATGAGGATTTGAGACCGATTATTTTTATGCCAGGGGCCTCCTCCTTATTTCAAAAAGCTGCCCTCCAATCGGTTGATGTAGCTATTCAATTAGCAAGTCCCATCTCTCAGCTTGTCAAAAGCTTTGACATTCTTTATGACTCGCATGTGGAATTATGTTGTCGACTTGGCATTATCGCACGTCCAACGTCTCAGGAAGCCATCGAAGTGGCAAAAGAGGAAGTCCCCATGCGATTTATGCAGATTGTGAAGAAGCAGGGAAGAGCGGCAGGATTTTATACAGAAGAAGAAGAGCGTATCTATTTTCCTACCGAACAAGGCAAGGCTTTTCGCGGGCCATTATTGGTTGGCTCCTACGATGAGGTAGCAAGTTATTTTCGGAGGTACAAGGACCTCGGGATTAAACATATCATTTTTAGTTGCATTCGTTCGGTTGAAGATCTGCAGCACGTAAAAGAGGTATTAAATCGAGCAGAGATGGTCGGGATGACCTAGCCTACAAAACGGCAATAGAAACGGGAACATGGTAAAGGAGCTAGAAAGACATGGCGATTTATAGAGAGCATGGTTTAGGAACGATACGCCAATCTGCTACCACAAAGAAGATATAAGTGAAAATGACATCGTGGTATTCCCCGAGTTCAGCGTTCCATTCCTTCCACAAAAATTTCTAGTCAGAAATAAAGTGATTTTTAACCAAGGTTGTTATCACACGTTCAATAATCTTCCGCTTCCAGTCGTATTATTAAGAAATAGGTTATCGTCCTATTACCACAAAGAAGAAGTTATCTATATGCTGAAAATCAGAGATGCTTTAAAAGGGTGGGAACTTACCCCTATTTACGAAAAGCCTCATAAAGAAGTAGCGAGAATCCTCAGAGAAGCATCCATTTTCTTAAGCTTCGGAACGCAAGAAGGATTTTACTTGCCCGCGGCTGAAGCGATGGCGTGTGGTTGTATCGTGATTGGGTACAGTGGTTTGGTTTGTAGAGAGTATTTTCAACCAGATTTTAGTTAGCCCATATCGAATGGGGATGTTTTACAGTTCGCACTTGTAGTCGAACGGGCTATCGAGCAGTTTAATAAATCCAACGATATTTTTATGGAAAAGTCAATCAAAGCTAGCAACTATATTCAAAAGAACTACTCACTCGATAAAGAAGAAAAGAGTATAGTAGAAGCTTGGAATCAGATTCTTTCATTAATTAGTGTACGTGATTCGTATCCACATTCGTACTCACATCCTTCATCCCCATTTCAATGATGTTGTATTGTGTGAGAAATAGAAACAGTCCGTCAATTGCATTGACAAGGGTGAAAGCGTGGGGTAGTATATTTGTAAGCTTTCCAGATAAAAGAAATTTTGTTATTTTGAGATAGATAAGATGCGCGGAGATTTTAGAAAGGTAATTTTATTCGGTAAAGTTATCTTTCTAAAATTTGTTTGTCATGAAACCTTTCCTGCCAGAAGGAATGCATGGGAAAGTTTTTTTATCCTCCTTAATAACAACCTGATGCATTTTATTGAAGCTTAGGCACATTAGAATAAGTCAGGGGTCATACGACATGAAGTAGTGTATACGCCTTCGATACACGAAATGGCGAAGCTATGCCCTTCAAGACGGTTTATTACTACAAGTGGTTTGAATAAAGGGGAAAACGCAGTGGAAAACAACAACAGCTCTGATTACATGAAGTTATTTTGCTTGCCCTACGCAGGTGGTTCGGCCACTGTTTTTAGCAAGTGGAGACGAGAGCTGGACCCAAGAATTGAGCTGCTTCCGGTAGAGTTGGCGGGGAGAGGAAGGCGTTTTAAAGAACCGTTCTACCCTTCCTTGCCCGACGGTGTAAAAGACGTTTCCTCCTACATAATGGAGCAGATTGGAGACAGCGAGTATTCGTTGTTTGGGCACAGTATGGGATCTCTTTACATCTGTGAGCTTATGAAACAAATACGAAAAAATGGCTGGAGAAAGCCGCGGCATCTATTTTTATCTGGCATGTATCCTCCACATATTCGGGACAAAAAAAAGATCCATCATTTGCCGGATGAAGAATTCATACAGGAAATCATACAGCTTGGCGGTACCCCCAAAGAAGTAGCAGAGAACAAAGAGCTTATGGAAATTTTCACTCCTGTCCTGAGGGGTGATTATAAAAATGTAGAAGAGTATTTTTTGGTGGCAGATCAAGATACTTGGGATATCGATATGACTGTCCTGACGGGAGATGATGATAACCTCGTAACTTTGGATGATATTAACCAGTGGAGAAAATATACGAGCCAATCATGTACGATCGTAACTCTCCAGGGTGGACACTTCTTTATCAATGAGGAAGAAGAAAAGGTTATCGATATTATTAATAAAACGCTAACTGCATAAGACGTGTACTGTAAGTAGCTAACCCTTGCCAATAATTGGTCGAGAGTTAGCTTTTTTCTGCTGTATACAAATTTGAAAAGGGAAATGGGAGTTTATCATGGGGTATAAATATGACGATCAGACGTATACAGGGTTAGAGATTGCTGTCGTTGGCATGGATTGTAAATTTCCAAAAGCCGAGGATGTCCACCAATTTTGGGACAATCTCAAGAATGGAGTCGAAGGGGTATCTTTCTTTTCGGATGAGGAAATGATTCAATCCGGAATCGATCCAGCTCTATGCAACGATCCGAATTATGTGAAAGCAAAAGGGTATCTGGAAGGGATAGACTATTTTGATTCTACCTTCTTTGATTATACTCCCCGTGAAGCAACCGTACTGGACCCGCAAATTAGAGTTTTTCACGAAGTGGTAATGAACGCCTTGGAAAATGCGGGCTATAATCCTGAAACGTACAAGGGACAAATCGGTCTGTACGCAGGAAGTACCGAAAATGTGAATTGGCTGCTGAGACAGTTGCTGGTTGATGAGAACCCCACTTTCAATTTAAGCTTTCGCGAGTATTTATGTACGTCCATTTCCTACAAATTAAAGTTGAAGGGTCCAAGCGTCTCCGTACTAAGCGCATGCTCAACGTCATTGGTTGCGGTTCATCTCGCCAGCCAGGCATTATTAAACGGCGAATGCAGCATAGCGATTGCGGGCGGCGTACACATTTCCCTTCCGTCCAAAAAAGGCTATTACTATTCCGATGATCTCATTTACTCGCCCGATGGTCATTGTCGGGCGTTTGATGTCTCTTCGACAGGAACGCTCGTTAGTGACGGAGCAGGAGTCGTCGTCTTGAAAACATTGCAGGACGCGATAAAAGACCAGGACCATATTTATGCCATTATAAAAGGATCGGCGATCAATAACGACGGGCATCGCAAAGCGGGTTTTTCCGCGCCTAGTATTCCGGGACAAAAAGAAGTCATCGAGGCAGCTCTCCATATGGCGGAGGTAGATGCGGAATCAATCACGATGCTGGAAGCTCATGGGACAGGGACCAAGATCGGTGATGCCATCGAAGTGGAAGCTCTCAAAAGAGCGTATCAAACGAATAAAAAAGCATACTGCGCCATCGGTTCGGTTAAATCAAGTATTGGGCATCTGAATGAAGCGGCTGGTATTGCAGGCTTGATCAAAACGATTCTTTCGTTGGCAAACAGGCAAATTCCGCCGTCTCTTCATGTTTTGAACCCGAATCCTAAAATAGAGTTTGAGAATACTCCTTTTTTTGTAAATCATTCTTTGATGGATTGGCATACGACAGATCATCCTCGACGAGCAGCAGTCAGCTCCTTTGGAATTGGCGGAACGAATGCACATGTAATCCTTGAGGAAGCGCCAATGCTTGAAAAGCAAACGGCCACGGATGAACCTCAATTGTTTGTCTTTTCTGCCAAAACAGAAACCGCTTTGCAGCAGCAGATCAACCGCTTCAAAAACCACTTGAAACAACAGCCTGATCTTGACCTGCGCGATGCGGCTTATACGCTTCAGGTAGGGAGATTGGCTTTGTCAAATCGTTTTTATTTGATTGCCGAAAGCTTCCAGGAGCTTTTCCATCAGTTAGATACGAAAAAGCTTTGGGTCAGAACACCGGAAAAAGGGGGAAAATCTATCCTCTACCTCATTCCGGAAATTTCCGGAGATCTACAAAGCGTTCAATTGGCCCTCTCGTTATACCAAAAGCATCGGCTGTTTCGAGAGGAAGTCACGCAATGCCTCAGCAAAATAGGTTCGAACAGTAAGGTCGATTTACGCCAATTGTTCGATCCAGGTGAAAAAGGGAGTCTGCAACTTCAAGCGATTCATTTTCTTTTTGCTTATGCTTTTGCAAAAGTAATGTCTACTTACCATGAGCAACCCTTTGGCATACTTGGCTTCAAAAGTGGAAATTTGGTAGCCGCCACTCTAGCGGAAGCCGTGGCTATCGAGCATTCGTTTGCGGCATTCATGGATAATGAGATCACAGCGATTACGGAAAACCAGATTCGCCAGCCTCGGATTCCCATGTTTTCTCCTGTAAATGGCGAAAAGCTTTTCAGAGAACAATTGAAGGACCGAACTTTTTGGAGTACAGTACTGAATACTTCGCATTCAATACCAAAAGGGGTTTTCACTCTCTTCCAAACCCCGAAGATGGTGGTGGCTTTCCTAGGAAATAAACAAAATGGAATTGGTGATCACACAGATTTGCCCATCCACGAGTGGATTTCTTTATGTACGAGTAGCATGGAAGACAGACCCTCGGAAGCCTTTGTTTTGAAATGGATCGGGGAATTATGGAGTTCGGGAGTAAGCATCCATTGGGAAGCTTTACATAAAAAGGGGGCTAAAGGACGCATCCCTTTGCCTACTTATCCTTTTGAGCGGAATCGCTACTTTTTGGATGATGACCCGGTACAGATCGGGAAAACTTTCCTGCAACAGGTCAAGGAACAATCATTGGTCCAAAAGGGCGTATCAGATTGGTATTACGTGCCGACATGGAAAAGAGGTGCTCTTTCCAGTTTGCCTACTGGGAAAACGAAACAGCGATCAGCTATCATTTTCCATGATGTAGAGCTGAATGCGACGATTTTGGAAGCGTGCAAACGGCATTATAAAGAGCCGTTTTTTGTAGCACGCGGGTGTCCTCCTGTCTCTGAGGCGGATAACGGTTATCTGTTAGGAGAAACGAGTAAAAGAGGCTTCAGCGATATTTTACAAGCATACTATCAGAAAACCAAAAACGAACCGGATGCGATCCTCTACTTTTCCCTTTTCCAGGATGATTTCATGGAAGAGGATCAGATGCAGGCCGAACGTATACTGGAAGAAACTTATTATGGCTTTCTGCATCTCGTCCAGGCACTAGATGAAATCAAAGGCTCTACGGCGATTCAACTCTCTGTCGTTGCGAATCGTCTTTTTGACGTGCTTGGCGATGAAGAGATTAACCCTTGGAAAGCAACATTGCTGGGTTTAGTCCGTGGCATTCCATTGGAATTTCCTGATAGGAACTGCCAGTTGATTGATATTTCTGGCCAGGAGCAGCTAGTCGCCTCTGGAATGGTCGAGACGCTTTTGCGCGAAATGGAAGGTAGTCAAGAGGACCTGTTTGCTTTGCGAGGAAAATCAAAATGGCTTCATCTCTATGAGCGTACATCTTTGGAAACCTATTCAACCCTGAAGCTTATAGACGGGGGCACTTACCTGATTTCTGGGGGTACAGGTGGAATTGGATTGGAGTTGGCCGCTTATATCGCCAGTCACTGTAAGTCCAGTATTATTCTGCTTGGACGATCATTCTTTCCTGCGAAGGATGAGTGGGGGAAATGGCTCCGAGATCACGGAAAGCAAGACCCCATCTCAGCCAAGATCAAACGGATTCAGGAGATCGAACGAAGCGGCGCACAAATTTACGTCTACCAGGCGGATGTTTCTGATTTCTCTGCTCTTTCCTCGACTCTGTATCGTGCTCAGGAGGAAGTTGGCCCCGTTCAAGGTGTGATTCATGCGGCAGGACTTCCGGGCAGCGGCCTTATCCAGCAGATAAGCAAGGAGACGATGCACCAGGTCATCATGTCCAAGACAATGGGATGCATCAACTTAAATCGACTTCTGCGGGAAAACAACTTGGACTTTTTCGTGCTGTGCTCGTCTATCAGTACGATTTCCCCGATTATCGGGCAGTCTGATTATAATGCCGCCAATGCCTTTTTAGATGCGTATGCCGAGTATTGTAACCGGGAAGGGAAGCAGGCAATCACCAATGTGAAATGGGATGTTTGGAAAAATGTAGGGATGGCGGTACAGTCTGGGTTATCGACCGCTCCTAGAAAAGAGCTTGAACATCCACTCTTTGAATACCGTTTTCAGGCGGGTGACAAAGAACTGTTCTATTCAAAACTAAGTCTGCATCGTCACTGGGTCTTGCAGGATCATCGTACCAATGAACATGGAGTACTATCAGGAACGACATTGCTTGAAATGGTTCGGGAAGCCGCTGATAACAGTATGCTGAAAAAGCCTTATCTCCTCCGACAAGTGCATTTCCACACGCCGATAACCGTGCGCGAGGAAGAGGAAAAAGAAGTCTTGCTCCTTTTCACTAAAAACAAGGAAAGCTATGACTTTATCATATACAGTCGTTTTCAGCATGACGAGCATACGTGGATTCCTCATGTTACCGGCACAATTGAAGCTACCCAGCAGTCTGCGAGCACGATGGATGTGGAAGCTTTGAAGGAAAGCTGTGGAGACAAGCATGTGCTGTTTACCGAAGCGGATCATCAAAAGCATGGAGGATATCTGAATTTCGGGAAGAGATGGCGCAATATTCGCGAAGTCATGGCGGGGTCAGATGAAGGGGTAGCCATCATTGAGTTGCCTGAAACGTATCAAGCCGATCTGGACGATTATCATCTGCATCCCGGTATGCTGGATACAGCGACAAGCTTTTTGCTCGGCTTTCTCAATAAACAGAAGATGTTTATTCCCTTGTCCTACGAATCAATTGCCGTCTATGGCAAAATGCCGCGCTGCATATACAGCTACAGCAAATATTTGGACAGCCGTTTTCCGCAGGAGGACTTGGCGAGTTTCGATATTCAGATCATGGATGAGTTTGGAAATGTGATCATTGATATCCGCAACTATACCGTAATCGCGATATCCGAATCTGTTGCAGACCGGATCAGTGACGGAAAAAAGCAAAGCATACAGATTAATCTAGATAAATGGATGAACGCTGATGCTCACGGGGACGATTCCAGCCCGATCGGAATCTTGCCGGAAGAGGGGCGTGAAATATTTGGAAAAATACTGACGTCTGGTGTTTCCAACCTGATCATTTCTACGATCGACATTGAAACCCGTTTACGCAAAAGCCATCACAGCACGGCTAATGGATGGAACGGATATGAACAGTCAGTAAGCAAAAAGATTCAGGCAAAACGACCATCATTGTCTGTAGAGTATGTTCCTCCCCAAACGGATATCGAAAAAGCGCTGTGTGCCATTTATGAAAACTATTTAGGAATGGCTCCTATTGGTATCGCAGATGACTTTTTTGAGCTGGGTGGAGATTCTCTCAAGGCGATACATGTTAGCACGAACATCAGAAAACAGTTTGATAGCAATATCACGTTGACGGATTTATTCCAGTATAAAACGATCAAAAACGTAGCTGAATTCATCAAAAGCAATAACCAAGTCGGACAATATCAAATAGCACCCGCCGAGGTTCAACCACACTACAAGACATCGCTTGCACAAAGACGCATCTTTTTCTTACAGGGCCTGATGCCAGATACGGTGGGGTACAATGAATCGACTGCCGTTTTGCTGGAAGGGCCGATTCATCTTAGAAAAATTGAAGAGATATTTGCCAAAATGATTGAGCGGCACGAAAGCTTACGCACTTCGTTTCAGGTACTGGAAGGTGAGATTGTCCAAATTGTACACCCCCGTATTGACTTCGAAGTGATTTGCTTGGAGTCCAATGAACATTCGGTTGAGCAAGATCTCGAGAAGTTTATTCAACCGTTCGATCTGGCGAGGGCGCCTCTTTTCCGGGTCGGATTAATCAAAATTGGAGAACAAAAGAGTATTCTGGCAGTGGACATCCATCATATTATTTCGGATGGAACATCCATTAGCTTATTGGTGAAAGATTTTTCTGAATTGTACAGGAACGTTTCGCTTCCTCCATTGAACGTCCAGTATAAGGATTACGCGGAGTGGCAATACGACTTTTCACGGTCAACCGCTTATCGGGCACAAGAGGCCTATTGGTTGAATAAGTTGGGGGGAGCATTGCCTGTCCTGCAGTTGCCGTCGGACTTCCCTCGCCCGGCATCCCTTAGTTTCCATGGTGATCGGATTAGTCTGGAGCTTGATCAACAATTGAGTGAGGGAATCAAGAAGTTTTCTCAGGAGAATCAGGTCACCTGGTTTATGACGATGTTGGCTGCGTATTATGCATGGCTGGCGAGACTCAGTGGGGACTCGGATATCCTGGTAGGAATTCCGCAAGCAGGCCGAAACCATGATGAGCTGAAAGAGATCGTAGGCATGTTTGTCAATTCCCTTGTTCTGCGTAATAAGCCAGAGAGGGAGAAAAGCTTCCTTGAATTGCTTCACGAAGTAAAAGCGAGTTTATTGGAAGCGTTGGAAAATCAGGATTTTCAAATCGAACAGATATTTGATCAACTAGATTTTAAGCGTGACCCAAGCCGTACATTCTTATATGATACGATCTTCAATTACCAGAGCATGAAGAATCAGACGGAAAGTGAAGGAACGTATTACGAGGACATAAAGTTATCGGCCTACCCGGTCACGGTAAAAACAACAAAAGCGGATCTGAATATTCATTTATACGAAACTGCCGCAGGGATTTATCTGGAATGTTACTACAGGACGGACTTGTTCAAGCAGGAGACAGTCCAATACATGTTTACCGAGTACCGCAAATTGCTTGAATGCATCATCCAAAAACCCAACCTGCAGATTGGCGAATTGCCAATATTGAAACAGAGCGAGGGCTTGCACAGGGAGAATGGTGTTGTGCCGCTTTGCAAGTACCAGCCCTTTTCTTTCAAGGAGTCTACTGCCGCTCTTGTAAAACGGTTTGAAGAGCAGGTTGCCACCTATCCGAATCATATCGCTGTCAAACATAACTTCGATACTTTGGAATATGGACAGCTCAATGCAAAAGTAAATCAGATTGCCCGAAAAATTTTAGAGCACTGCTCTCCAGAAAGCGTACAAACACCAGTTGCCCTTTTATTTGGGAACACACTCGAAATGGTAGTTGCCTTGATGGGTGCGTTGAAGGCAGGGGTTCCGTTCGTGCCGCTGGATCGAAGTGCTCCAATTGAGCGGTTGGCTTATATGATCGGCGATGCGCAATCGAGCATTCTTTTGACCGATTCGGAAAACATAATCTTGGCTGGTGAAGTTGTAATGAAGATCAACCAGGAAATCCAAACGATCAATTTGACTGACGGAACCAGTAACATTTCAGAAGAGAATTTGGATCTAAGCATAGAAGGCGAAGAAATTGCATTTATCCTCTATACTTCCGGCTCGACAGGAAGACCGAAGGGGGTCATGCAGAGCTATCAAAACGTCTATTACTATCTCTCGCAGTTCACCCAGGTATTGAAGGTCCATCAGCGTGATCATATCGCATTGTTGACATCGTACAGTCATGCGATCGGCATCTTGGATATATTGGGAAGCTTGTTAAATGGGGCTACTTTGCATCTCTATGACATCAAGCTGGACGGTAGTATGACGCGATTCGCCAATTGGTTAAATCAGGAACGAATTACATTGTTCCACTCCGTTCCATCCGTGTTCCGCTTTTTTATGAAGAACCTGGATGACGGCATACGGCTTCCTCATATTCGCATGGTTTTATTAGGAGGAGAGGTCGTGTCCGGCACGGATTTTGAGTTGTACAAACAAAAACACGCGGATGACTGCTTGTTTGTCAATTTCCTGGGTTGTTCGGAATTGATGGTCATTTCGTTTTTCATCATGAACAAGGATATGGCAGTCCATCCTGCAAAAATTCCAGCCGGGTATGTCGTCGATGGCATAAATTTGCGCATACTTAACGAAAACAACCAGGAAGTGAGTATTTACGAAGCCGGACAACTCTACTATCAAAGCGAGTACCTCACTCCTGGGTACTGGAACCGCGCAGAAGAAACAGAGAAGGCTTTTGCATACGATTTGCAAACAGGTAAGGGTCGATTGTTCCGAAGCGGAGACTACGGCAGATTATTGCCAGATGGTTGCTTGGAATACAACGGCAGAAACGATTCCCAGTTGAAAATCAGAGGCTACAGGGTTGATTTGAATGAAGTAGAAAGCGTCATCGATGGATTGGATTGTATGGTAAAGAGTGTTGTTAAATCAACCGAGGATGCGAACAACGAACCGGTCATCGTTTCTTACTACGTATTGAAGGAACACGTATCAGAGAAAGAGATCATCGGCATGGTGAAGGAATTATTACCGAGCTACCTTGTTCCGCAATATTGGATGGAATTGCAATCGTTTGCCATGGTCGGACCGAATAAAATCGACCGCAGTGCTTTGCCAGCCTTGAATGTCAACACGCCAAAGAGCTCCCGTACGGCTCCACCGCAAAATCGCATGGAAGAACTGCTCCTAAAAATATGGCAAGAAACATTAGGAAAAGAGCAGCTCGGAGTAGACGATGGATTTTTTGAGGTTGGTGGTCACTCGTTGATGTTGATGCAAGTTCAAAACAATCTGGAGAAGGAACTGCAAACAACGATTGAGATGGCCGATTTGTTCAAATATCCAACCATACGTTCGTTGGCTTTGTTTTTACAAGACAAGCAGCATAACAAAAATGATTATTTGCAGCAAAGCATGCAGCGGGGCGAGCTTAGAAAAAGCCTGCGCCAGCAACGGGGAAAACGGTAAAAGGCCATCGGGGAGACAGGAAATCGGGGCGCCTCGCGCTCCGGGTGACTCCTCCTGCTTTGGACATTTGAAGGGTAAAGGAGAAGGGTATGCAAAAAAGTGTCGTGTTTGACTTCGATGGAGTGATTATTGATTCGCTAGAAGTACAGCGTAAGGCATTCTTTGATAGCTTTCAGCTCGTTTCCGATGGTCCGCTTCCCTCTTTTGAGGAGTTTCTGGGACACAGTGGGGATTCCATTCCCAACATTTTCAGTAAAATGAACCTGCCACTTAGCATGGTTGAACATTATCGGAGAATAGCCAGCTCCAATATCCACCTGATTGAGATTGTGGAGGGGATGGAGGAGATTTTGCGCTTCATCCAAAACGAAGGATGGAAATGCGGATTATGTACAGGAAAAGATCGCAAGCGAACCATCCACATCCTGAAAGAATTCGAGCTGATTGATTATTTTGACACAGTAGTCTGTTCGGATGATGTAACCCATCCGAAGCCACATCCGGAAAGCCTTCTGCTCGCCATCGAGCAACTGCACTCCAATGTTGATCACTCTGTATTTGTTGGAGACGGAAAAAACGATCTCATCTGTGCCAGAGAGGCGCAAGTCAAAAGCATTGCGGTCGCATGGGGCCATAATTCAGTAGAAGTGCTCCAACAAGAATCGCCTAGCTATTTTGCCTATAGCGTCGATGAACTCAGACATGCGTTGCAAACCCTTTTTCATCATCCAAGAGTTTCATTATGAAAAGCGGGAGTGATGTGAGTGATGGATGAAGATGTAATCCATTCAAAAATTGCCATCATTGGCATGGCCTGCCGTGTTCCCGATGCCGACACCCCTTTGGCTTTTTGGCGAAATATCGTCAACGGTGTGGAATCCATCAAGACGTTTACAGATGAGGAGTTAAGGGATGCAGGTATTCCGGTCAATCTCCTCAACGACCCTCAGTATGTAAAGAGGGGAGCTATCCTCAAAGATACAGAGTATTTCGATGCAGGCTTTTTCCGTTATTCCGAAAAGGATGCAGAGATTACCGACCCGCAGCACCGTGTCTTTCTCGAATGTGCCTGGGAGGCGCTAGAAGATGCTAGCTGTGTGCAGGACATAGAGCAGCAAGTGGTAGGAGTTTACGCCAGCTCTTGTATCAGCAGCTATTTTTTACGTCTTTATTCAGATCCGGAACTTGTGCAAAGACTGGGGCACGTGCAAATCGGCATTGGCAATGAAAAAGATTTTTTGGCATCCAAAGTTTCGTTTAAATTGGGTTTGCGTGGGCCTTCCGTCAACGTGCAAACGGCATGCTCCTCCTCCTTGGTCGCAGTCCATTTAGCTAGTCAAAGTCTATTGAATGGCGAGTGTGACATTGCATTGGCAGGGGGCGTGACGATCCGAAGTGAGCAAACAGGAGGGTATGTCTTCCAAAAAGAAGGCATGGTCTCCCCAGATGGTCATTGTCGTGTCTTTGATACAGATTCCGCAGGCACTGTTTTTGGAAATGGGATCGGGATTGTTGTTTTGAAGCGCTTGGCGGATGCCATTCGTGATCGCGACAACATACAGGCTGTCATCTGCGGTACTGCCGTCAATAATGACGGAGATGAAAAGATTGGGTATACTGCGCCGAGTCCAATCGGACAAGCGCAAGTCATTCATGAGGCGCTGACGGTTGCCAACGTTTCTCCACGAGAAATCAGTTACATTGAAACGCATGGAACTGGGACTGAACTGGGTGACGCAGTTGAAATAAAGGCGCTTAAAGAAGTATTTCAAGCAGAAGCAACCCAGCCACAATTTTGCGCCATCGGGTCTGTCAAACCCAATATCGGCCACTTGGATACCGCAGCAGGCATCATTGGCTTGATCAAAACGACTCTTGCCTTGAAGCATCAAGTGATTCCGCCTTGCATTAACCATGAGCAGCCGAATCCCAAGCTGTCATTCGAGCAAAGTCCGTTTTATGTGAACACAAAGCCTCGTTTATGGAAAGAAGTGAGCCATTCCCCAAAGGGAGGCGTTAGTTCTTTTGGAATTGGAGGGACAAATGCCCACGTAATTTTGGAAGAGGCTCCTTCCTTTCTTTCAGATGCTTCTTTTAGGCAGCAGCATCTCTTATTGTTTTCAGCTAAAACGGAGAAGGCATTAGAGAATACTTGCAAGAAAATGGCGCAATTTTTCCGTGAGCATCCCCGACTTCCCCTTGCGGATGTGTCCTATTCATTGCAAACGGGGCGTGTTCATTTTCCTTATCGAAAAATGGTGGTTTGCTCTTCAGTCGCAGAAGCTGTTCACTCGCTTGAAACAGGAAGGGGCGACGTATCCAAAAGGGAAAAAGAAGAGCTGCGTACTGCGCTTCTGTTTTCGCCGCAAAGTCAAGCGATTCTCAAAATTGGGTACGAGCTGTACCGGACTGAAAAGGGATTTGCCCGTATCATTGATGGCTATCTCCATGCCTGGACAACATCAGGAACAGTTGATGTACCCAGCATCGAGAGCATCTTGAAGGGTAGTGGGCTTGATCATTATGAGGACAAGCTGGACTCTATGTATGTGGAAATGAGTCAGTTCATTTACCAAAGTGCATTGGCTGACTTTATGGTTTCTCTCGGAATCAAACCCCATGTAGCGATTGCGGAGGGGACAGGCATATTCTCCGCTGTCTATCACGCGAAGTTATTATCCATGAATGATCTGGTTAGAATCATTGTTCTAAAACACAAGTGGCTTCATTCTGCAAAGGAACAACAAAGCCGGATGGAAGAAGAACTCGCTTTTGTATTACGGACGATGAGAGTAGGGAGGAATGATCTGGAGGTTATATCCAGCGGATCTCCCATCACGAGCGAGCTGATTCGTGACACAGATTTTTGGTTGCACAACATGCAAAAACTCTCTGTTACATCCTCAACGGAGAACTACCTCATGGAGAGGGACATTCACCTTCTAATTGAGATGGGGATGAAGCATCGGGATTGGTCTGAATGCGAACCTCCACCTGTCATCCAATTGTTGCGTTCGCAAGAAATGACGGAATCGACAGAATGGTATTTTTATAACAGTCTAGGGGAGATATGGAAGCGAGGGGGCTCATTTCATTGGAAAGAACTGTATTCTGGCGAGAACAGAAACCGCCTGTCCCTCCCCACCTATGCCTTTGACAGAGACAAGTATTGGTTTGAGAAGAAAGATCGAGCGAAACAACAACATGCCATTCGCAAAAATGAGCTGGAGAATTGGTTGTATCGTCCCGTATGGAAACAGCTCAACGTATCGGGCCGTACACGTATGGACGAACAGTCTGATTCCTATTTAATCTTTACTGATACTAGCGGAATAGGAGAAGGAGTTAAGCAAGCCCTGTTAGCAAAAGGAAAACGGGTGTGCACCGTAAAGGCTGGCCGTACATTTTCCAAGCTGGCCCCACATGAGTACGAGATTCATCCGGAAGAGACCGAGCAGTATCTCACGTTGTTACGAGAAGTTTTTCAACCGGGACAGGTCTGGAAAATCGTTCACATGTGGAGTCTTTTAGATGAGCCCTCGTTCTTTGAAAAGGATGTCTCCCAGCATGTAAAGACGCCTACTTTTTACAGCTTATTGCATATGGGCAAATCTTTTGGGATGCTTGATCCCCAGCAGCCGATTCAGTTATTTGTTATCGCATCTGCGTCTCAGTCCATTATTGGGAACGAAGCTTTGTCGCCGTATTACGCTACTGCCTTCGGAGCTGTCCAGGTTATTCCACAAGAATTTGGAAATGTCCATTCTGCATATTTGGAAATTTCGGCGGAAGAGTTCCAGAAGCAGAAACAGATCGGCATGAAATTGCTCGTTGAGGAGCTGGTCAAACAAGACCCGGAAAAAATGATGGCCATCCGTTACCGTCACAAATGGGTACGAACGTACGAACCCATTCGCTTTGATCTGCCCGTTGCTTCCGATCGTAAAGCTAGAGGAGTTCATCTAGTTTTAGGAGGTTTGGGCGGGATTGGATTGACAGCAGCAAGCGCGCTGGCTCATCAGGGCCCAGCTACAATTATTTTGACTGGACGCTCACAGTTCCCTCGGGAAGAACAATGGCAGGAGTATCTGGCCAACTCTCCTGATAGCGATCCTACCCATCAGAAAATTCGCGAAGTCATGCAACTGAAAGCACTGGGCGCACAGGTTCATCTGTATCAGGTAGATGTAAGCGATGAAGCACAAATGAAGGCCCTATTGGAAGAGATCGACGAGAGGTTTGAACGGATTGACGGTGTTATCTTCTCAGCGGGCAGAGTCGTAAGCGATTTCTTCCAGCACTCGATTGCCCATATCAATCGGAACATGTGTGAAGCAGAGTTTTCTGTGAAAATAAGGGGTATCCTCATTCTTGAAAAGCTCATTAGAGATAGGGAGATTGCGTATTGCATGGTGAACTCTTCGCTCTCTTCGATTCTCGGTGGAATTGGACTGGTTGCCTATACGGCGGCCAACCAATTCATGGATAGTTTTGTCCAAAAGATGAATCAAGAGCAGAGTCAAACCAGATGGATGTCCGTCGGCTGGGATGCTTGGAACTTCTCGGTTTCTGATTCAGGCAATCGTACAGCTGCGAGTGAACGCATGGAACAACTGATCACTCCCGCAGAAGGTAGACAAATTTTTGCTTATTTGTTCTCTCTCATCCATCAAGAAGAGCATGTCATTGTTTCCACAACAGACCTGGAGCCAAGGCTCGCCCTCTGGGTCAACCGGCTCCGATACAAAGGGGAAGGGCTTAAGAATAAAGGGCGGAAAGAGTTGTCCATGGAGATGTTGCTGCAAGAAACGATTCAAGATTACATTGGGAATACGAAAATGGGCCTGGACGACAATTTCTTTGATGCAGGAATCACTTCGATGGATATTGTGGGGATCAATGATATCCTCCAGAAGAACATGGATAAGCCCGTTCTGATTTCTTCATGGTTTGAATATCCGACCATTCGCAAGCTGGCAGGATATTTGACAGGGCAAGACAAGGGAATGGAAGCAAATGATCACGGCTTTGATCGCTCCGAGATAGTCCATAAAGGGATCGATAAATTAAAAATGCTGCGAAAAAAGGGGAAGGAGGTTCGAAATGGCTGAGACTCGAAACTTCAACGGCTTGGAAATCGCCGTGATCGGCTTATCCTGCCGCTTTCCGGGAGCAAACAATCGCCAGCAATTCTGGAATAACATCAAGGATGGATTGGACTCTGTTACGTTTTTTACCGATGAGGAGCTCAAAGCAGAAGGAGTACCGCCTGAACTCATTCAGAACAAAAACTATGTAAAAGCCGGCGCGATCATCGATCAGTTTGAATATTTCGACGAGCGTTTTTTTGGATATAGCCCCAAAGATGCCCTGGTCATGGACCCGCAGGTTCGGCTGTTTCACGAGGTTGCCTGGGAAGCTATGGAAGACGCCGGTTATATTCCTGACAGTTATTCCGGATTAATCGGCGTTTTTGCAGGGGCATCGAGCAATTATAACTGGAATGCCAGAGTTTATTCCTATGAAGGAGAGCATCGCGATCTCTTCTCCGAAATCCAATTGAGCAACAAAGATTTTCTCGCCTCACGAATTTCCTACAAATTCAATTTAAAAGGACCCAGCTTGACACTAACGACCGCTTGCTCCACGTCGTTAACTGCCATTCATACTGCCTGCCGCAGTTTACTTAGTGGCGAATGTGACATGGCGCTCGCTGGGGGCATTTCCATTTTGATTCCGAATAAAAGCGGATATCTGTATGAAGAAGGGCTCTTTCTATCGAAAGACGGACGAATTCGTGCCTTTGACGAAAAGGCATCAGGCATCTTGTTTGGAAACGGGATCGGGGTGGTCGTGTTAAAGCCGCTAGAAAATGCACTGGCGGATAAAGACCATATTTGGGCCATTATCAAGGGAAGCGCCATCAACAACGATGGAAACCGTAAAGCGGGATATATGGCGCCAAGTGTTGAGGGACAGAGAGAAGTCATTCAAAGCGCATTGCAACTCTCCGATGTAGAGCCGGAGAGCATCTCGTACATTGAAACCCATGGGACCGGGACACAACTGGGTGATTCCATCGAGTTTACAGCGCTAAAACAAGTTTTTCCTGATCGGCAAACCAAATGTGTCTTGGGCTCGGTCAAAAACAATATTGGCCATCTGGATGCAGCATCGGGTGTGGCGGGCTTCATGAAGACCGTACTCGCTCTGAAACACCGCCAGATCCCTCCCATGATCCATTTTTCGAAGAGCAATCCGATTTTGGAAATGGAGAAAAGTCCGTTCACAATCAACACAAAGTTGAGTGAGTGGAGCGATGGGCCATTTCCGTTACGGGCAGGGATTAGCTCGTTTGGCGTTGGGGGGCAAAATGCGCATTTGGTTTTGGAGGAAGCCCCTGAGGCCGACGAGTCGGTGAAGGATGAGCAGCAGCCTCACCTTATTTTACTGTCCGCCCAAAACAGCGAATCGCTGGAAAAAATGGCCGAAAACCTGGCGAAGCATGTGGAGGAACATCCCCAGACAAGGTTGCGTGATATTGCCTATACATTGCAAATGGGGCGAAAATCCTTTGAATATCGCAAGCCAATCGTTTGCCAAAGCAGCGCGGAGCTGATCCGTGCTTTGAAAGATAAAAATCCCCATCAATCACAGACTTACCGGGCAGATGGACAGCCTGAACAAATCGTGTTTATGTTCTCCGGTCAAGGATCCCAATACGTCAGCATGGGACAAGAACTCTATGCAAAGGAGGAGATTTTCCGGAAGCACCTCGATCATTGTTTCGCTATCCTACAACGATACTCGGAGGTCGATTATCGATCCCTTCTGTTTCCAAAAGATAATGATCGGGATCAAGCTAGGGAAGCGATAGCCAGTTTGGATCATGGACAAGTCATTCTGTTTGCTTTTGAATACGCATTAGCCCGGTTATTGATGGAATGGGGAATACAACCAGATGTTGTGATCGGGTACAGTTTGGGCGAATATATCGCGGCGACGATTGCGGGGCTGTTTAGCCTAGAACAGGCGATTCAACTGGTTGTCAAACGTGGGCAGTTATTTCAGCTACTGCCGGATGGATTGATGCTCAGTATTCCGCTTTCGGTAGAGGAAGTGACTCCTTTCTTGTCTGAATCGCTGGAAATTGCGATTGATAACCAAGTGTCTTGCGTAGTTGGCGGACCCAAACATTTGGTATTGGACCTAGAAGAGAAGCTGAAACAAAACAAATGGATCTGCACACCTCTTCCTTTTCCGAAAGTGATTCATACCTCACGGGTCGAATCGATATTGGATGATTACCAGACGGCCTTTCAACCAGTTGCGTATCAGCAGATGCAGATTCCGTTTATCTCTAGTGTAACAGGAGACTGGGCAGGGCAAGAAGATCTGGGCACCAGCGAATATTGGATCAATCAGCTAAAAGATACGGTGCGGTTTACGAAGGCAATCCAGCTTCTAGCGGATCAACGTGCTGTTTTTATCGAAATCGGGCCGGGGCATGATTTGAGTGCTTTGGCAAAACGTACGTTGGGCTCAGATCCAGCTCCAAAAATACTGAACCTCATCCCGTTTGCAAACAGCAAAGTCTCGGAGCACCATCATTTATACAAGCGACTCGGCAAGCTGTGGCAATACGGGGTGACCATAGATTGGAACCAATTGAATCCACAGGGAACACGAATCCCATTGCCTACTTATCCATTTATGCGAAAGAAATTCTGGTTGGAAGGTACGGCGCTTCAAGCCAATGCTACAAATCAATCGAAACAGTTGGTTAGGAAAAACATCGAGGATTGGTATTACGTTCCGTCATGGAAGCGGCACACACCTATCCTTTCTTCTAAAAGCAATGTTCACAAAGAAAAGCGGCGATTGATTTTTGCCGAACAATCCCTGATCAGTAAGCTTTTGACGCAAAAAATAAAACAGTTGAGCGAACAATGTATCGTTGTTTATAAAAGCGAGCATCGACAGAAAATGAATGACAACGAATTTGCGATCAATCCGAGCAATGACGAGGATTATGGCTGGCTCTTTCAAGAATTGAAAGCGTGTTCGTTCACGCCAGATGAGACCATTCATATGTGGAGCTTGCTGCTTGAACAGGAAGAGGGCTTCACGCTATCCAATTTTGATACGTCTCTCGATAACGGGTACTATAGTTTGCTTGCCATTGCCAAGGAATTCGGCTTGCATTTCTATGAGCAATCGATGGAGTTGAAAGTCATATC
This sequence comes from Brevibacillus schisleri, assembly GCF_055685845.1. Taxonomy (NCBI): domain Bacteria; kingdom Bacillati; phylum Bacillota; class Bacilli; order Caryophanales; family Paenibacillaceae; genus Brevibacillus; species Brevibacillus schisleri. Next base: position 3,280,563 of record NZ_JBVNDM010000001.1, on the reverse strand, counting down.
AAATGGGGTCTGTGAGGTTACTGGCTTTGATGGGAAAGAACCGCAAAAGTCTATCATACTGGGACCAATCAAAGTAATTCCGCTTGAATACCCGGCGATTCGATGCAGCTTCTTTGATATTGACATCACACCGAGGTCCATGGATATGGACAAAGCTCTCGATTCATTCCTCCTGCCATTTCTTTCGCAAGATTGGAACGGTGTGGTTGCCTATCAAAACAAGTATTTTTGGCTGCCAGCATATGATGCCATCTCCACTCATGCCCAGGACGGCATAGAGCTGAAGCAAGGCGGCAAGTATTTAATAACAGGCGGTTTGGGCGGGATTGGCCTTGCCGTTGCCAAATTTTTGGCGCAAAAAGCGCAAGCGACCCTGATATTAGTGGGAAGGTCTGCATTTCCTCCGAAGGAAACATGGCAGGAGTGGCTTTCGGAACACCAGGCCGATGATGGGGTGAGCCGAACAATTCGCCAGTTATTGGAGATCGAGCGAGTTGGTGGGAACATTCACGTCATGAATGCTGATATCAGTGACAAGAGCCAAGTTCAAGAACTAATGAAAAAAGTTGATAGTCTACCTGGAGAACTGACAGGAGTGATCCATGCAGCAGGTGTGCCAGATGGGGAAATGATACAACGCTGCACACGAGAAAATGCTAAGAAGATGTTAGCAGCAAAGGTAGAAGGTACTTACTTTCTTTATGAGACTCTTCGCGAAAGGCCACTAGATTTTTTTATCCTGTTTTCATCACTGAGTGCATACATTCCCGCAATCGGGCAGGCGGGTTACTGCGCAGCAAACTCTTTCCTGGACTCATTTGCAATTTATTGCCATGGAAATAAAAGTAAATTACCTGTTCTGTCAATCAATTGGGAGAGATGGAGAGGGACCGGGATGGCCCGGCAAATTGAAGAGAAGCATAGGCAATTGACTGGTGAGGAGCTAGAGAATGCCATAACAGAAGAAGAAGGCCTGCACATCTTTTCCCGGATAGGCACGATTCAGCTTCCGCAGGTTGTCATTTCTGCCTATGACTTGAATGAACTCACGACCCGGTATCATGATGCGAAAATTCACCTTATTTCAGAGGAAATCGCCTTTGATTACCCTCAGCCTTGTAACACGGAGACGTATGAACGGCCTGATTTGACAACTGAATATACCGCTCCGCAAAACGAACGGGAACGAAAGATCACAGAGGTATGGGAAGCACAGTTTGGCGTGAGACCAATCGGGGTTCACGACAGTTTGTTTGAATTGGGTGGAGACTCCATTATGGCTCTCTCCATTCTGGGAAAAATCCAAAAGCTGTTCAACGAGCGCATTCCCATGGCGTATTTTCTTAACCATCCTACTGTTGGCGGCATTTCCGCCTATCTGCAACAAACCAATCCAAGTAGGGAGGGCGGGATACACTCTGTAGCGCGAAAGGACTACTATCCGCTGACATCGGTTCAAAAGCGAGTCTATTTCTTGCAAAAGATGCATCTTTTCACGACAGTATACAACAATCCCGGCGTGTATCAATTAGAGGGGGACATCGATCCGAACAGTATTGAGCAAATCTTTCAAAAGCTCATCGAACGTCATGAAATTTTCCGAACCTCCTTTGGCTTCGTAGGGCAAGAGGTAGTTCAGACTGTTCATGAAACCATTCCATTCACCATCGAGGAGCTGGTCCTGCCCGAGGAAGGAATGGATGCGGCAATCTCTGGGTTTATTCGGCCGTTTGAACCGGAAAAAGCGCCCCTTATTCGGATTGGCTATGAGCGAAATAAAAAGATGCTGCTCATAGATATGCATCATTTGATTTCAGACGAGATGTCCTATCAATTGTTGATCAGAGATTTCCTGTCTTTCTTTAAAGGTGAAGATTTGCCAGTTCTACCTGTGCAGTACAAGGATTACGCTGAATGGCAATCTTCGATGAAAGTAAGCCCTGCATTCGACAGACAGAAACAGTATTGGCTGGATCAATTCGCGAATGGTGAGCATGAGAATAAGCTCCAGTTGCCGACGGATTTCAAGCCGCCTCTCATTCAAAGTTTTGACGGGGACTTCATTCAGTTTCACATCGATGAACAAACAACAGAACGCTTCAAGCGTATGGTGAAAAAAGAAGCCGTTACAGTAAATATGGGTCTGCTGGCTCTTTATGCTGCTCTCCTATCCAAACTGTGCCAGCAAGAAATAGTAATCGTTGGAACACCTGTGTCTGGAAGGAAACAGACGGAGCTAGAGAACCTCATCGGACCCTTTGTTGATACGGTTGCCCTAAAACTATGCGTCGATCCAGCTACCTCCTTTTCAAAATTGCTGCAAGTCGTCAAGCAAACGATCTCTTCTGCATTGGATCATCAGGATTATCCATTTGAAGAGCTAATTAACAGCTTGGACATTCAGCGAGATTTGAGTAGGAACCCTTTATTTGAAACCATGTTCAGTTTTCGGGATGTCTACGACAAGACAGATCAGATCGGTGGAGTGAAGGAAATCACTTCGCTTTACAAGCATAAAACAGCCATGTTCAGCATTCGCTTTTCCGCTTGGGAGGAAGGTTCACAAATAGGTTGTGAGATTGAATATTCCACGAACCTGTTTGCAAGAAAAACGATGGAGCGTATGGCTCGTTATTTTGAAGATTTGATGAAACATGTTATAGACGAGCCATCAATAGCTTTGTCAGAAGTACAGATGGTGCCCGAGAACGAAAAACAGCAAGTGCTCGTAGGTTTTAACCAAACTCGACGTCAAGTAGACCCTGGGCAAAACGTCGTGTCGTTGTTTGAGAGCCAGGTTGAAAAAAATCCAGAAAAAATAGCGATAACCATAGGTACATCATCTTTAAGTTACCGAGAATTGCAACATGCGGCAAACAGGTTGGCTCGTTATTTGCAAAAAAAGGGAGGAATGCGGGGAAAACCAGTGGGAATATACATCGAGCGCTCATTGGAGATGGCCATCGCTATGATGGCTGTGTTGAAAGCGGGAGGCTCGTATGTTCCGATCGATGCCAGCATTCCTCTTCAGCGTCTGCAACAGATCAAAGAAGAAGCTGGATTAGACGTGATCATTTCCACCAGCGATTTGTTGGCAGACACCAAGCTCTATTTCCAAAGCACGGTGCTTCTAGATCAGGAGTGGGACGAAGTTTTGCAGGAGTCGTCTACTCCATTGAACATTACTGTCGAACCGTCACAGACGGCTTATATCATCTTTACATCCGGTTCCACAGGCAAGCCAAAAGGGGTCATGGTTCCGCATCGTGCATTAAGCAATTTTCTGCTATCCATGTCGAGAGAACCAGGCATGACAGCGGAGGATAAGCTTCTATCGGTAACAACCTTTTCCTTTGATATTTTTGGGCTGGAACTGTTCTTACCGCTCATTACCGGAGCAACGGTAATACTCGCAACCAAAACGGAAATGGGCGACGGCAACCAGTTAAGGTTATTACTCGAAACACACGGAATCACAGTAATGCAGGCGACACCAGCCACGTGGAAAATGATGATCATGTCGGGATGGTCAGGCAGTCCGCAATTGAAGGCTCTATGTGGCGGAGAAAGCCTGCCAACAGATTTGGCCCGGGAAATGCTCGAGAGGGTTGGATCTTTCTGGAATATGTATGGACCAACGGAAACCACAATATGGTCGACTGTTTCCGAGATTACAAATGCGGAACAGCAGACGATTGGCAAGCCCATTGACAATACGCAAATCTATATTTTAGACAGCTTCAATAAGCCCGTTCCATTGGGAGTATACGGGGAAATGTATATAGGCGGCATGGGTGTGGCCTCCGGGTATGTGAACAATCCGACGCTAACGGCTGAGAGGTTTGTAGCCAATCCATTCGATAGCGACCTGCACCCTAAGATGTACAGAACGGGAGACATCGCTCGGTTTTTGGCGGATGGCACTATTCAATGTGCGGGCAGGGTCGACGATCAGGTGAAGATCCGAGGTTTTCGCGTTGAGCTGTCCGAGATAAAAGCAATTATTTCCTCGTATCCAGGGATTCAGGACAATGTCGTGGTGCTAGATACGATAGTGGAAAGTGCCGGGAAATCCGGCGGGGTTGATGACAGGTGCTTAACAAGCTACCTGGTACTAGGGACAGATAAGGCTGTCAGTTTTGGTGAGCTGAAAGGGTTTTTGCTGGAGCGTTTGCCAGCTTATATGGTCCCGCAGCAATTTTTCGTCATTGAGAAAATCCCGTTGAACAGCAACCAAAAAATAGACAGGAAAAAGCTGAAATCCCTGCAACAAATCCAACTCGTCAGTTCCAATCCATTTAAACAGCCGACTACCGAAGTGGAAGAACAGCTTACTTCCATTTGGAAAGAGCTATTGCACTTGGAGAGAATCAGCACCGCAGATTCCTACTTCGATTTAGGTGGGACATCGCTTAGCGTTGTACTGATGCAGGAAAAAGTAAAAGAAGTTTTCGAGCTGCAAATCCATGTGGCGGATATTTTTACACATCCGACTATTGAAAAATTGGCTGCCTATATCGAGATGAGAATCTCAGCATCGCAAGGTGAGGAAATGCGTGGAGTGAAACTGCCCGTCAATTACTTCTTGTCAACAAATGATCGAGGTGAAAACCTTCCGTTGGCGTTGGAATTGGCCTCAACCACCGCACAGGGCTTATTCCAAATTTCCCGGTTCCATGAGATGCGGGTCGAGGAAGTCATGCTCTCTCTGCTTTTTTATTTGTTGAAACAAGTGTCAAATGAAGATTGCATTTCTATTCATCTGTTGAACAAGCATGAGCAGGTCCAGACAGTGACAATTGATTTTTCCAACATGACCGATTTTGACTCACTTTTCCTGACGGTCAAGGAAAGCATCAAAAACGATAATCGTCTGAATGTACTTGCAGATCCTTACCACATGGGACGGAAACAAGATAAAACCTTGTATTTCCTATATCCGTTAACCCCTTCTGTTCCTAGCAGAGCTTTGTCTTCATTTAATGCGATATGGAGATGGGAAGTGAACAATCAGGAAAGAATCAAGGTTTATCTGGACTACGACAGCTTGCAATTTAAAGCCACAGAATTGAAAAAATTGGTGCAAGGCTTTGCCCATTTGGCGAAGCAATTGGTTTCAAATGTTGTTAATACGTAACAGTGTTAGCCAAGTTGGGCACGTTCTCTTAAAAGCGTGCCCAGTATAACGTAACCATAAAGGGAGGAAACAGTTATGATTAAGATCGCCTTATTATTTCCAGGTCAAGGAAGTCAGTACAATATGATGGGGAAAGCTCTTTATGAAAGCTCTCCCGAGGTTAGGGAAATTTTTCATCGAACCAACGAAATTCTCGGATACGATTTGTTAGGCATAATCAACGAGGGGAATTTGGAAAAATTAACGCGGACTGAATATGCGCAGCCTGCGATTTTTGCATACAGCTATGCCATTTTCCAATCCATTTGCAAAGAGAAACAGTTTTTCCCTTCTTTTATGGCTGGTCACAGTCTTGGGGAATTTACGGCTCTTACGTGCGCGGAAGTATTCCGCTATGAGGATGCATTGCGATTGGTCATGGAAAGAGCAACGATCATGCAGCAAGCTACATCGGACGGGTTTGGCGGCATGGCTGCCATTAATGGCTTGCACCCACTTCTGGTCGAAGAGGAATGTGAGCGTGTATCGAACGGCGAGGATAAAATTGTCGTGGCCAATTACAATTCAACCAACCAGGTTGTGATTTCAGGCGCCAACTCTATAGTGAAAGTCGCCACGGAAAATCTGGCAAAAATCGGTGCCGTTACGATTCCATTGAAGGTCTCCGCTCCTTTCCACACACCGTATCTGGAGCTCAGCAATCAAATGTTCCAGAGGGCTATCGCTCAAACGCAAATGGCTGGGCTAAAATGGCCAGTTATCTCTAATGTGGACGCAAAACCATACTACAATCCAGCAGAAATCCGGGATAGGCTGAATGTACAAATGACCAGTGCAGTCAGATGGAAAGAGACCATCGATTATATGCTGAGACAAGGAGTGAACACCTTTATTGAGTTGGGGCCAAAAACAGCCTTGACTAATTTGATCAAACGCGACTTCTCTCATGTGCGTGCTTATTCCTATGAAGATAACTATGAGCAAATTATGTCTATTATCGATGAACAGGTGGCAGAAAAACGTCCATCCGTGGTTTCCCGTTCTTTAGGGATCGCTGTGTGCATGAGAAACGAAAACTGGGACGACGCAGAGTATCAAAAAGGCGTAATCGAACCGTACAGAAAAATACAGGCTTTGGGCAACAAACTAGAGGAAGAAGGAAGAGAAGAGTCCTTTGAGGATATAAAGCAAGCGATCGAGATGCTTCGTTCTGTGTTTGTGACGAAAAAAGTGCCGCTGGAAGAGCAAAAAGAGCGTTTCACACAAATTTTTGACGAGACGAAGAAGAGACATCTGTTTGATGACTTTGCCCCTATCATGTTTGCCGAAAAGGAGGTTGTCAATGAAAAGTAAGCCTCTATTTGACGATATCCACCTCAACTTTGAAGAGGATATCGCAGGTACTTGGGGGGAATTGGGGAAGTCGGCAGATGCTCCGAAAAAAGACGTAGCGATCATTGGGATAGCGGGAAAGCTGGCTGATGCGCGCAATGTCAGGGAGTTCTGGAGTAATCTTGTGCTTGGCAAGGATTCTATCCAACGAATCCCTTTGTCGCGTAAACAGGACTACGAAGAACTTCTGTCTTATTTTTTGCAGAAAGATGTTCGGAAAGAACAAAGTGAATATGCGGAAAGCGGATATTTGGATCAAGTTGATCTGTTTGATTGTGAGTACTTTTCTATCTCGCGAAAAGAAGCCAAGCTGATGGACCCGAATCAGCGGCTTTTTTTGCAAAGCTGTGTGGAAGCGATGGAAGATGCAGGGTATGGAAAAGCTCGGTTGCGCGGAAGTCAGACGGGTGTTTTTTTAGGATACAGCAGTGATTTTGGGGGAGAATACAAGCATTTTCTTGCTGTAGACAACGCAGAAATAGCAGACTTGGCGATGACTGGGAATATCAAATCGATCATGGCTGCCAGATTGGCTTATTTGCTCGATCTGCATGGTCCCAGCATGCTGATCGATACGGCATGCTCCTCCTCACTGGTTGCCGTTCATCTTGCGTGCCAATCGATTCGCCGTGATGAGTGCGAGATGGCCTTTGCCGGAGGAGTAAAAATTCAGTTTCAACCCTTTGAAAAGGCCAATACGGGGATCGGCATCGTATCCCCAACCTTCAGAGCGCGCACCTTTGATCGCGAGGCCGATGGTACCGGCTTGGGTGAAGGTGTGGGAGTAATCTTGCTGAAAGACGCGGAAAAGGCAATCCGAGATGGAGATCATATTTACGCCCTGATCAAGGGAAGTGCCATCAATCAGGATGGGCAATCCATTGGTATAACTGCGCCCAACTCCAAGGCCCAGGAAGACTTGATTATAAGGGCGTGGCAGGATGCAGGTATTCATCCAGAGACCATCTCACTGATCGAGGCTCACGGCACGGCAACCCGCTTGGGCGATCCGGTAGAGATAGAGGGCATCAAAAGAGCTTTTGACAGGTACACCACGAAAAAACAGTTTTGTGCGATTGGGTCGGTCAAAACCAATATCGGCCATTTGGATCATGCAGCCGGAATATCTGGCCTGTTGAAATGTATCCTCGCGTTGCAACACGAGATTGTGCCACCAACGTTGCACTTTCAAAGCCCAAACCAAGAAATCGATTTTGTGAATTCGCCTGTTTATGTGAACGACGAAGCCCGGTTGTGGAAAAAGGGGGAGCACCCCCGGAGATGCGGGATCAATTCTTTCGGGTTGAGCGGAACCAACTGCCATCTCATTCTGGAACAATATCACCAGACCGAAGAAGTGTCCTCACAAAAAAATAGAGAAGAACAATGGTACATGCTCGGGTTGTCAGCGAAAAACCCCACTGTGTTAGACAAGCTGGTCAGCGATTATGATCAGTGGGTCAAGCAGGCAGGAGACATCAATCTGGAGAGCTTATGCTACACAGCGAATGTTGGTCGGGATCACTTTGCCCATAAACTGGCGATCGTGTTTCAAGATCAAACCGATTTACTGGAAAAGTTGCATGCTGTTCGCAAATCCGGCGTCGAAAAGATTGTCAATGAGCATGTGTTTTATCGGGGGCTTTCGAGCCAGGAAGTAAGAGATGTCGACCTGGGTGGTAAAGAGAATCCCATTTTCGGCGAGATGATCCATTGGGCATTGAAGTACATCGAAGACGAACCAATTCCTTGGAACGACTTTTACACTGGTCAACGGCATCCATTGATCAGCTTGCCTACGTATCCGTTTCAGGATATTCGCTGCTGGATCGAGCCGAAAGATTTGGAGAAAAAACTCGCTTCTCTTGTCGACCAGTGCCTTGTAAGCAGTAATGGCGTTGATATTTATGAAACAAAGTTTTCAGTCGACACGCATTGGGTACTGGCGGAACATAAAATTGCTGAGCATTACGTTTTGCCTGGAACCGCTTATCTGGAAATGATGAGCCAGATTGTTCGAAAAACGATACCTCACCAGGACGTGTTGGCACTAGAAAACGTCATGTTTTTACAGCCGCTTCAAGTTAAAGAAGGGGAAAAAAAGAGCGTCCACATTGTCCTGCAAAAACAAAAGTCATCGTATGACGTCATGGTCACTTCGATGTTGGAACATTCGGACGAGTGGGTCGTTCACTGCCGAGCAAAAGTGCTTGTTCAGTCTGAACAGCAGCATCAGCAAAAGCATCTGTCTCTTCCCGAATTGCTGAGGGGAGCAAACAAGCAGTCGGTATCCGGGTATAAACCGGAGGCTGATGCCCCTGTTCAAACAGGCCCGCATTGGGAGTGCATGAAAGAGATTTATATGGATGCGGACAGAATTGTCGCCTTTTTTGAACTGCCTGTTCAATTTGCTCATGAGTTGCACACTTTTGTTCTTCATCCTTCTTTGTTGGATTGCGCGGTTAATATTCCGATCAGTCAAATTCGCGATGGATTGTTTTTGCCTTTTCGGTATAAAAAACTCATTTTTTCTGGGGCTATGCCGAGCAGATTTTACAGTTTGCTGCAAATGAAAGAGAAAGATGCGGCGACTATGCAGGAAGCAATCTCCTTTGATATCATGCTCCTCAACGAAAAAGGAGAGGTATTCGCTGAAATACAAGAATACACCTTGAAAAGAGTGAATATGGCAGAAGCATCTTCCGCCGCGCTCTCTTCCAAAGGGCTGTTTCATCAAATTGTTTGGGAAGCCAGGCCATTGCGTGAAGAAAATAAAAATCACGACACAACGCCACACACGCTTGTTTTTAGTGGTCATGACCCTTTCTCTCAACAACTGATGGAGGAACTCAAAAGGAACGGAACCCCTACTATTCTCGTTACGGTTGGTGATCATTTTGCCAAGCTCGATGACTTCCATTATGAGGTTACTGTCAATCAACAAGATTTCGATGCGCTATGGAAGGAAATCGGGAACAAGGCTGTGCAGCGCATCATCCACTGCTTTTCTCTGTCAAAGATCAACGGTGACCCGATTGGAGACGAAGGTTTGTTCAGTCTCTTCTATCTGACGAAGAGTTTGATTGCCTTAAACGTACGACACAAAATTGATCTGGTCCTGATTGGCGATCAGGCGTTTCCTGTTACAGATACGGAGCCTGCGCTAAATCCGATTCACAATGCTTTCTATCATCTCGGAAAAGTAGTCAGCAGTGAATGGTCTCACTTGCGCTGCCGTTCTATCGATCTGGATACAGATACAGATATCTCTGCGATTATTGCCGAACTGGAGCATCAGCCAGACAGTTACATTGCAGCGTACAGGAGCGGTCAGCGCTTCGTTCAAATAATGAAGGAGCTGGATCACCAGTCATCTCTACCACAAGAGCTCAGCCTGACTCAATCGGGCTGTTATTTGATCACAGGTGGAACGGGGGGATTAGGCTTGACCATTGCCTTGCACCTAGCAGGGAAGAAGCCGATCCATTTAGTCTTGATAAGCAGATCAGGCTTTCCGGCAGAAGGCGATTGGGAAGAGATTGTACAAAAAGGAGAGCAACAAGAAGTAATTCGAAGGATCAAGATGCTGCAAAAAATTACAGAGTTAGGCAGTACATATACGATCTACAGAGCGGATGTTGCGTGCAAAGAACAGCTAGCGGCCTTGCTCGAAGAAGTCAGAGAAACATTCGGCAGCATCAACGGAGTGATTCATGCAGCTGGAGTAGCCGGGGATCAATTTTTATTCAATAGGGAAGAGGATCGTTTTCGTGAGGTGATTCAAGCCAAAATAGCGGGGAGTTTGAATTTGGCCCAATTAATCACCGAGCCGCTGAAATTTTTCGTCTGCTTTTCATCTGTCTCTACGCTGGAAGGTACGCCAGGACAAGGTGATTATGTGGCGGCAAACGGCTTTTTGGACAGCTTCGTCCACAGCCTACCTGTCTATCAAAACGGAATTACGCTAAATTGGGCGCCGTGGGAAGAGATCGGTATGGCCTATGATTATGGAACCTTCCAAAAAGAGCTGATCTTCCACCTGCTGTCATCGAAAACTGCTGTTACTGCATTTGATGCTGCACTTGCCCTTGGCGAGAAACAAATAGTGATAGGTAGAATCAATAAAGAGGTGGCTATAAAGAATTTCCAAAGCAACTTCTTTTACGAGGGAAACAGACTGTTGATCGATTATGTGGAAAAGTCGAAGGGGCCTCGAGAAAACCATATTGCGCAGACGTCCCCAAGCGTGTTTCATGGGAATCCAAGGCACGCTTCCCTGCACGAAATCAAAGAGTTGATTCGCCAGTTATGGATCACACTGTTGGAATCTGATTCCATTCAAATGGATGATAATTTTACGTCCCTTGGAGGGAATTCCATTTTTGCTGTATATCTGCTCCAGGAATTGGAAAAATTCTTTCCAGATCAGCTGGGCATCTCGGATATTTTTACTTATCCCACGATTAATAAGATGGCCGAATATCTGTATTCCACAATGGGAAGTGAGCAACCACTAACATCCGGCAGTATGGGTCAGGAGGATGAAGATCAAAATCTCGATCAAATCTTGCATCGCTTAGCCAACGGTGAGCTCGATGTGGAAGAGATCGATCGATTGCTGGGAGAAGAGGAATGAAAGAAACGAGAAAATACATTTATCAGCAGATAAAGGATCAGCAATTAAGCGTCGAGAAGTCCAAGGTCATTCTGAAAGAGATCAAAAATGCAGGCTTGAAAAAAAACAAGGATATCGCGATTATCGGGATGGCTGGCCGCTTCCCGGGAGCTAGCAATCTAGATGAATACTGGCACAATTTGATCGCAGAGGTCGACTGCATCACGGATTTTCCGAAGAGCAGGCAAACGGGTGTCGAAGGATTTATCAGCAAGATGTATCAGGGAACTTCAGCAGATGTTGTCTATGAAAAGGGCGGATATTTGGACCATATTGATCATTTTGACGCGGAATATTTCAAGATTTCCAATAAGGAATCCGTCATGATGGACCCCATGCAACGCCTTCTCTTGACTACCGTTATGGAAACCGTGGAGGATGCTGGGTACGGAGGAAATCGAATCGTTTCATCCAAAACCGGCGTTTTTATTGGAAGAGACCACACTGTAGGGAACATGTACACGCATTTGTTGGACCAAACGGACGAGCTAGCGCTAACTGGTTCCTATACCGGCATTTTGGCCAGCCGGATTTCCTATTTTCTCGATTTAAAGGGACCTAGCGTGGTCGTGGATTCCGCTTGTTCATCAGGATTGTTAGCCATTCACAATGCGTGTCAAGCAATCAGGAACAACGAATGCGATATGGCGATTGCAGGCGGAGTCTCCCTGATTTTCTTCCCGGTTAAAAACCCTGCGTTTGGCTTGGTGGAATCCAAACTACATCTAGTTAAGCCTTTTGACAAAAATGCAGATGGAACGCTATGGGGAGAAGGGTTTGGGGCATTATTACTGAAGCCACTGGATAAAGCCATCCAGGATCGGGATCATATTCATGCCGTGATCAAAGGAAGTGCGGCTAATAACGACGGGAAATCGAATGGAATCACAGCACCCAATGCGATCGCTCAAGAACAAGTGTTCACAAAAGCCTGGATGAATGCCGAGATTCCACCCGAGACGATCCGATTTATTGAAGCACATGGTACAGGCACAGTTCTTGGCGATCCAATCGAAGTTCAAGCACTAAGCAATGCTTTTAAAAAATATACGTCGAAGAAACAATTTTGCGGAATCGGTTCGGTGAAGTCAAATATCGGTCATCTTGCGGCCGCTTCAGGGATCGCTTCTGTCTTTAAAGTAATTATGTCCCTCAAACATAAGAAGATGGTTAGCACCCTTCATTTTGACGATCCGAATCCTTTCATCGACTTTATGGGCTCTCCGCTCTATATGGTGGACAAGCTCCAGGAATGGCAGCGGGATCAACAGGATATTCCACTTCGCGCAGGTGTGAGTTCATTTGGTTTTAGCGGCACGAATTGCCATCTCGTACTGGAGGAAGCGCCGATTGAAAAAGCGGATGCCCCGCCAGTCCGTCCTTTTCAGATTTTTACCGCTTCGGCTAAAGATAAAGAGACCTTGTTGGAACTGATATCTCGCTATCGCCATTTTGTCAATCATCAGGAGAACTTGTCTTTGGAGGAGCTTTGTTTTACTTCGGTAATGGGTAGAGGACATTATACATGCCGTCTTGCCCTAATCGTTCGCAGTTTGCAAGAATTAAAAGAAAAGCTGAATCAGGTTTTTTTGGAGCGTCTTCCCTACAGTCGAGAAGTCGAAGGAATCTATTACAACGAGTTTAAGGTCGTTCCGGAAAGCAAATTGGATAAAGCAAATGGTGAGATTACCGAATCGGGCTTGCATCAGTTGCTGGATAAAGCTCGGCAAGTGATTACCAGCGTTTCCTCTGATGATTTTCAGGGGATGTCTGACATCTGCCAGTTCTATGTGCAGGGAGCGGAAATAGATTGGCGATATTTCTATCAGTCCGGGGAGTACCATCGATTGTCGTTGCCTCCTTATCCTTTTAAAAAGACCGTTTTTTGGCCGCAGGTGGATGTGGGTCAGGGAGGAGAGGCTCGAACGCTGATCCCGCAAAATAAGGAAGTCATTCCTGGCCCTAAAGTATTGGAATCCTATCGGCAGAGCATCTATGAAATGCCATTACGGATGGAAAATCAGTGGATTTTGCAAGAGCATCTCATGATGGGGTACCATATCGTGCCTGCGACCGCTTTCATGGAATGGGCGAGAAAAGCTGGATACAGTCATTATGGAAACGACGCTTTTGAGTTGCGGGATTTTCGGTTTATCAGTCCGTTGATAATCCCGGAGAAACAAGAGCATTTGGTCCATACGATTTTAGAAAGTCAAGATGATCAGATTCACTTACGTATAGTGAACCGTAGTTCTTCCCATCACGCGGGAGTTAATCACGAGTGGCAACTGAATGTGGAAGGAAAAATCATTCCTGTCGAAGCTGCAAAGGCTCCTTGGATGGATCTTCAGCGGATCAGGGAAGAAGGCGCTTGGGAGCAGGTAGAAGCGAAAATTGAAACCATACGTGGGCGTACCAAATTTGGTCCGCGATGGAACAATATTCATTCACTGACGAAATGCGAAGATCGTGTGCTGGTCCAGGTAAATTTGCCAGAAGCTTACCTAGATGATTTTTCGGTGTACGGCTTTCATCCAGCTTTACTAGATACCGGGCTAAATGCTGTAACAATGTTTATCTTGGAAAATCTCTACCTCCCCTTTTCCTTTAAGCGCATGAGCATCTACGGAAAAATGCCTTCCTCGTTTTACAGCTACCTGCGAAAGAGGGAAGCTCAGGGGGATAACCGAGAGACGGTTTCCTACGATATCAGCCTGATCGACGAGCAAGGAAATGTATTTGCGGAAGTAGAGAACTATACGTTGAAACGTGTCTCTTCTGCCATGGTCGCCCAAGATTTGTTTTATCAGATTCGTTGGGTACAAGCACCACTAGAAGAAAGACGGAATATCACAACGGATGGCAGCGTGCTGTTGTTCGGCAACGAAAACAGGATAACTCGGGAGTTGGTCAACCGCTGGGAAGAGAGTGGAGTCGAGCTGATTCAGGTCGCTCACGGCGATGGCTATCGAAAAGAGCAAGAAACGAAGTATGTGGTAGGCCACGAGGAAACCGATTATGAGCAACTCTTTTCCGATTTGAAAGAGCGGAAGATAAGCCAGATTGTTCATGCCTATGCCCTCGATGAAAACAGTCCAGCCCCCAGCCTTTCCAGACTGAAAACGATTCAGGCACACAGTATCCAAAGCTTGTTTTATTTGGTGAAATCACTCGTTCAGGCAAAATACAAGCAAGAGATGGAACTCGTCGTGCTGGGTCAAAACGGCTGGGAAGTGACAGGCAGTGAAGAAGAGATTGAGCCATGTCATACGGCACTGTTCCAATTAGGAAAAGTAGTGAATGCCGAGTATCCTCAAGTGAAGTGCCGCAGTATCGATCTCGACACGGGCACCGAGTGCGAAAATATTTTGGCAGAAATATACACGGAAACAGACGCTTACCAGGTTGCCTATCGTGGAAATGAACGGTATGTGGAGGAATTCGGCCGTAGTGCAGTTGAGAAGCCTGTGCAGCCACTGGAGCTGCAAGAAGACGGGTTGTATCTCATTACTGGCGGAACTGGCGGGATTGGACTGGAGATTGCCAAACATCTGGCATCCCGAAGCAAAATCCGCCTGGGCTTAATCAGTAGAAGCGGACTCCCCCCTCGTGAAGTCTGGGAGCAACTCAAGCAAAGCGACATGGATGCCAAGACGCGGCGAATCATTGAGAGTGTAGAAGAAATTGAGCAATCAGGCAGCAAAATCATGGTCTGCCCGTGCGATATAGCCGACGAGCAGCAGGTAGCAGCTACTTTGAAACAGCTACGGGAGGCATTCGGCGAGGTCAAAGGAATCATTCATGCGGCAGGAGTAGCAGGCAGCGGTTTTCTGTTTACGAAAACATGGTCCGACTTTACGAAGGTGACCAAGCCGAAAATCGAGGGCAGCTATTTGCTGTACAACTTGCTGGAAGAGCGCCCTGACTTCTTCGTTCTGTTTTCTTCCGTGGCGACCGTGGAGGGCAGCCCGGGACAGAGCGATTACATTGCCGCAAATGGGTATTTGGACGGCTTCGCCTCTTACTTGCGCAAGCGCGGCATTCGTGCCACGACGATCAATTGGACCGCGTGGGAAGAAACTGGCATGGCGGCTGACTATGGCGTGGCAAATAGCAATGGTCTGTTCAAGCCGTTGAAAACAAATGAAGCCACTGCTGCTTTTGAACAGGTACTGGCGATGAATCTTAGTCAAGTGGTGATCGCATCGGTCAACAAAGAATGGTTACGGGATAGACATGAAGGTCTATTTTTGAAACTAGATTCTGGTCTGGTAGAAAAGGTTGACTCCGGAGCTCCTTCTACTTCGCACAGTGTGAAGCGTACCTTTACGATCATTGGCCGAAAAGAGGAGACGTATGACGAAATCGAACAAAAGGTCTCCGGAATCTGGGCTGAGACCATGCACTTATCAACTGTCAACATCTATGACAGTTTTCTGGATGTGGGCGGGGATTCACTCATAGCAACCCAGTTGCTGAAAAAACTGGATAACGAGTTTCCGGGTGTTCTCGATTTGCCCGATTTGTTTACCTATTCTTCGGTAGCGGTACTAGCTGATTATATCAAGCAAGAGCAAGGCAGGCAGCAACGGAAGAAAGCCGAGGTGACAGAAAAAGTGGAAGAACGAAACGCAACCTCCATCGAATCGTTTGACCAACAGCTAGAATCCATCTTGGACAGCCTTTCATCCGGTGATCAATCTGTAGAAGATATGGTGGATCTTTTGTCGCAGCGGAGGAATCGGATAGATGAATAACATTGATCAAATCAATACACTTATCCTGGAAAGCGTAAAATCCAATCGCCTAGACAAAGAGCTTGCACGTAAGTTGCTACATCAATTGAATACAGGTCAGACTGAGGCCGATAAAAATACCAATGCGGATATCGCCATCATTGGCATTTCTTGCCGGTTTCCTTTTGCAGACAATCTAGAGCAGTATTGGGCCAATCTGCTAAACGGGATGAATTGTATAACTGATTTTCCACTCAAGCGACGCAGAGATACAGACCCCATGCTACAGAACCGATGGGGAGAGCCTGAATATGCGAAAGGCAGCTATCTAGAAGACATAGATCGATTTGACGCAGACTATTTTCGTGTCTCTCCGAAGGAAGCCGAGTTCATGGACCCGCATCAGCGCTTGATGCTGGAAGTCACAGCGGAAGCAATTGAAGATGCGGGATATATGGGTGAAAAAATATACGGTTCCCATACGGGAGTATTTATCGGAAGAGATCACCATTCTTCCGGTCTTTATCAACAATTCATCGATTCTTCCAACGAATTGGCCATGACCGGCAATCTGCCCAGTTTTCTCTCTGGCAGGATTGCCTTTTTCTTTAATCTTACCGGACCGAATCAAGTCATTGATACCGCTTGCTCATCTGGTTTAGTGGCGGTCCATCATGCCTGCGAATCCTTGATTAAAAAAGAATGTCAATTGGCCATCGCCGGAGGCATCAGTTTGAATTTGGTGCCAATTGCCAACTCCTCTTTTAAAATCGTGGAAAACAATGACGGCATCGTAAGGCCATTCGATAGCCAAGCCAAAGGAACCACATGGGGGGAAGGACTGTCGGCCATCCTTTTGAAGCCTTTGCGGGATGCCTTGAAAGATGGGGACCGGATTTACTCAGTGATCAAAGCCAGTGGAGTTAACAGCGACGGGGCTTCCAACTACATCACCGCTCCCAACCCGCAGGCACAGGAGCATCTCCTGATTGATGTGTGGAACAAGGCAGGGATTCATCCCGAAACCATTACCTACATCGAAACACACGGTACCGGTACCGTTATTGGCGATCCGATCGAAATAAAGGCAATGAGACACGCTTTTCATCAATATACGAGCAAAAAACAGTTTTGTGGAATTGGTTCCGTAAAATCTAACATCGGTCATCTGGTAGGTGCTTCCGGGATGGCTTCGCTGCTTAAAGTAGTTTTGTCGTTGAAGCATAAGCAACTCGTTCCCACGATAAATTTTGAGGAGCCAAATCCCTATATCCCTTTCTCCGAATCTCCATTTTATATGGTCGACCAGCCTATTGCCTGGAAAACCGGTGATGTGCCGCGTCGAGCTGGTATTAGCTCGTTTGGCTTCAGTGGCATGAATTGCCACGTGCTATTGGAGGAATGGAAACAAAATGATACGCAGAAGGACGAGCATGAGACACCCCACATTTTTACCGTGTCTGCCAAAAACCGTACAAATTTATTGGATTTATTGCAACGATACTGCCAATATTTGCAATCGAACCAGCAGGAAAGTTTCCGCAATCTCGTCTATACGGCACAGGTTGGACGGGAGCATTTTTCTCATCGCTTAGCGATTATTGCACAGAGCACAAGCGAACTGTTGAACAAAATCGCTTCGGTCCTCTCGCTGGACTTGGACAATTTGCCTGAAGTGCTCGGATATTATGGACATTCTCCTATCGCACAGAAAGCAAAAAATCATATGATTCAACCAGACGCATGGGAGAAAGAAAAACAACCAATCCATGAAAAAGCTAGCCAAATGATTCATAACTGGGCAGAAATCGGGGCAATGGCTAATGCCGACTCTCTCCATGAATTGGCGAAATTGTATGTACAAGGCGCCCGTGTTCACTGGAAGAAGCTATACGGAGGTCAAACACTCAAAACAGTCGAACTGCCTTTCTACCCATTCAGCAGGGTGAGGCATTGGCCGACCGATAAGAAGACAGAGACAGCTACTGAAAAAGGACAGTCATTAATGGGAGAGTGCGTTATCTCTACCGTCGGTTTGCGCGTTTACGCAGCGAAGGCATCGATGCGAGAGCTTTGGATGTTGCAGGAGCATCGCATTTTCGATAACGGAGTATTGCCAGGAGTGGCCTATCTGGAGATGGCAAAGTCCGCAAGCGAGTACTTTTTCCCGAAAACAACCGTGGCGATTAAGAATGTTACTTTGCAAAGTATGCTGACATGCTCTTTGGATGAAACAAGGATTGTCCATACAATCATCCGTGAAGAGCATGATCACATCACCTTTACGATCGCCAGTATGAAAGAAAATGATCCTACGGAGAGTTGGATCACACATGCACAAGGGGAAGTTCATCGGCAGGAAGATCGTAAAAATCAGACTCACTCGATTGAGCAGATCATCCGCAAGATGGATGAACAGGATGCAGAAAAATTCACCCCTCTCTATTCGGGATTCATTGAGTACGGTTCGCGATGGAAATGTATCGATCAATTTTATGAAAACGCAGGATCTGCACTGCTTCATGTCCGATTGGCGGATGAGCGAGAGCGTGGCCAGTATTCGCTTCATCCGGCAATGCTGGATACGGCACTGAGCTTCTGGCATCTGTTGAAACAGTCCGAAGAAACCCACGTGTCTTATTACTTCCCGTTTTATTACCAAGCGATCCATCTCTACCGGGACATGCCCACTTCTTTTTATAGTTATCTGCGAAAGAGGGAAGCTCGGGGGGATAACCGGGAGACTGTTTCCTACGATATCAGCCTGATCGACGACCAAGGAAATGTATTTGCGGAAGTAGAGAACTATACGTTGAAACGTGTCTCTTCTGCCATGGTCGCCCAAGATTTGTTTTATCAGATTCGCTGGGTGCAATCACCGCTTAAAGGAAGCGGGAATATCACAACGGATGGCAGCGTGCTGTTGTTCGGCAACGAAAACAGGATAACTCGAGAGTTGATGCAACGCTGGGAAGCGAGTGGAGTCGAACTGATTCAGGTCGCTCACGGCGATGGCTATCGAAAAGAGCAAGAAACGAAGTATGTGGTAGGCCACGAGGAAACAGATTATCATCAACTCTTTTCCGATTTGAAAGAGCGGAAGATAAGCCGGATTGTTCATGCCTATGCCCTCGACGAAAACAGTCCAGCCCCCAGCCTTTCCAGACTGAAAACGATTCAGGCACACAGTATCCAAAGCTTGTTTTATTTGGTGAAATCACTCGTCCAGGCAAAATACAAGCAAGAGCTGGAGCTTGTCGTGCTGGGTAAAAACGGCTGGGAAGTGACAGGCAGCGAAGAAGAGATTGAGCCGTGTCATACGGCACTGTTCCAACTGGGAAAAGTAGTGAATACGGAGTACCCTAATGTGAAGTGTCGCAGTATCGATCTCGACGTGGATACAGATTGTGGAAGTCTTTTGGCGGAAATATACAGGGAAACAGCCACTTACCAAGTTGCCTATCGTGGAAATAAACGGTATGTGGAGGAATTCGGCCGTTGCGCAGTTGAGGAGCCTGTTCAGCCACTGGAGCTGCAAGAAGACGGGTTGTATCTCATTACCGGAGGGACTGGCGGAATTGGACTGGAGATTGCCAAGCATCTGGCATCCCGAAGCAAAATCTGTCTGGGCTTAATCAGTAGAAGCGGATTTCCCCCTCGCGAAGTCTGGGAGCAACTCAAACAAAGCGACATGGATGTGAAAACGAGGCGAATCATTGAGAGTGTAGAAGAAATTGAGCGTTCAGGCAGCAAAATCATGGTCTGCTCGTGCGATATAGCCGACGAGCAGCAGGTAGCAGCTACTTTGAAACAGCTACGGGAGGCATTCGGCGAGGTCAAAGGAATCATTCATGCGGCAGGAGTAGCAGGCAGCGGTTTTCTGTTTACGAAAACATGGTCCGACTTTACGAAGGTGACCAAGCCGAAAATCGAGGGCAGCTATTTGCTGTACAACTTGCTGGAAGAGCGCCCTGACTTCTTCGTTCTGTTTTCCTCCGTGGCGACCGTGGAGGGCAGCCCGGGACAGAGCGATTACATTGCCGCGAATGGGTATCTGGACGGCTTCACCTCTTACCTGCGCAAGCGAGGCATTCGTGCCACGACGATCAATTGGACCGCGTGGGAAGAAACAGGCATGGCGGCGGACTATGGCGTGACAGACGGCAACGGACTGTTCAAGCCGCTGAAAACGGCTCAGGCCATTCAGGCATTTACCAATCTACCCGAGCATCCACGGGTAATCATCGCGGATATACGTTTAGAGCAGATAGATGAATCACTAGCCAAACGTTTCCCGTTGCAGCTGGCACCTGGCATGGTCCGGAAAGTTACCAATCGAGCAGCATCGTCTGCCACTGGGGATGCTCTTTCTATCGACATTTCCATTGTCGGAAAAAATCAAGATGAACTCACGGACACCGAGAAAAAATTGGCACACGTCTGGGCTAACACATTTGGGTTATCAGAGATTGATCTACAGAAAAGCTTCTACGAAGTCGGCGGAGACTCTATTATCGCTACGCAAATGGCGAATCTCTTAAATACGCATCTGAATAAGCCTATCTCTATCGCTGAAATTTTTGAATTTCCAACGATCCCTGAGCTTTCGGCTTATTTGGACCAATCTTTGCTACCATCGCAAGCGACACCTGTGAAGCCATCCGCAACAACTGAGCAAAGCAATGGGCATGATCTCTCCAAAGCACAGTATCGGATTTGGTTTTTGCAAAACTATGATCGACAAACGACCGCTTATCATTTACCAGTCATCAAACACGTGAAGATGGCGGTTGACCTGGATGTGCTGCAGCAAGCCCTAGACGTCTTGACGAAGCGCCACGCCTCGCTGCGTACCGTCTTCAAAAATGTCGATGGTCTTCCGAAACAATTCGTTTTACCTGATTGGAAAAATGTCATTCATTACAGAGATTATCAACAGGAACCTCTTCGAGAAGAGCTGTCAGCCAAACGACTGGATGAGCAGAATGCCACTCCGTTTGATTTTGAGCAACCATTGTTCAGGATGGAATTGCATCGTTTGTCTGCTGTTGAACATCGTATTTGTGTAAATATGCATCACATCATTTCGGATGGCTGGAGTGTCGGTTTATTTTTCCAGGAATTGATGGAGCTGTATGACCAAATCCGTTCGAAGCGTGCAATCCAGTTACCAGCTGTTCCTTTCCAGTATGCAAACTGGGTGGAGCAGGAGAGAAGATGGCTCGATTCTGAGGAATTCCAGCACATGGAAAACTATTGGATGAACGAGCTCGCTAAACCGCTTCCGGTACTCAACTTACCAACCGATTACGAACGCCCTTATTCTCTCGTCTACGACGGCAGTTACATCAAATTCATGGTATCGAAAGAGAAAACTCAACAATTACGTTTGCTTGCGAAAAATCGATCCACCACTTTGTATATGACAGTCTTGGCTGTCTATTTTCTTTTCCTGCACAAAATTAGCCAAGAAGACGATATCATTGTCGGGTTCCCAGTTTCCGGCAGGGAAAAACAGGAGTGGGAGAACGTCATCGGTTTATTTATGAACATGGTTTGCATTCGGGTCGATTTTGGTGGACTTTCCCGTTTTGATGAGGTTCTAGAGGCCATCAAACACAAATGTGTCCGAGCTTATGCTAATGGCCGATATCCGTTTAATACCCTCGTCGAGAAGCTGAACCCGGATAGAGATCAGAGCAGAACGCCTGTTTTCTCCACGATTTTCCAGCTATACGATAACGTCCCGCAAGATAATGACCGCATCAGCCTCTATGATCTGAGCTGCATTTGCAAAATGGAACAGGAGCAAATGGAAGTAAGGATGGAATACAAGACGACGCTGTTTGCAAAAGGGACTATCAAGAAATATGTTGACTATTTTTCATTTTTAATTGATCAGGTCATTGATAATCCGGAAGCCATGCTTAGCCGCTATGAGTTATTGGATGCCGAGCACAAGGCAAACATTTTTGGAATGTTCAACCCGTCCGCTGTCGTCATGGATGCCCCGAACCAGGTACATAGGTTAATTGAGGCGCAAGTGAAGAAAAATCCCGATCAGATCGCAGTAATTTTTGAGGGAAGGAGTCTTACCTACAAACAAATAAATGAGCAATCCAACCAATTGGCCGCATTCCTTACGCATATCATCGGGCAGGAGCCGCGGGAACCAATCGGCGTCTATTTGCCAAGAGGCATCGAGATGGTCATCGCGCTTTTGGGGATACTTAAGTCCGGTCGACCGTATATACCGTTGGATGTTGATTTTCCGAACGAACGCATTGCTTATATGATCCGTCATAGCCAACTGAAAACGGTTTTGTCAGAAAAGGGCTTCATTCCAACACTTGAGGAAATCGCAGGGACTCATCTGGAGACGATTGTGGATGTATCGGGGGATGTCTTATTAGCAGAAACGACTGGTCATCTTCGGTACTATGGCAATTTACATATCCGCAAGCAATCGACGGATACTGTTGATGGACCGGAATCTGAGTTAATGTACGTTATTTATACCTCAGGCTCGACTGGAACGCCGAAAGGGGTCATGGTTACCCAGCAAAATGTCATCAATTATCTCTTATGGAGTCAGCAGCAATTCCGTCTGGGATCTTCGAACAATATGATGCTGGTGACTTCTATCAGTTTTGATATTTCAGTTTTTGAAATGTTTGGCTGTTTGGCGAGTGGAGCAACCTTGCATATTGTGTCACCAGAGCGCTTAAGGGACCCCGCTTTGTTATTTTCCTATCTAGCGGAAAATCGGATTAATGTCTGGCATTCTGTTCCTACTTTGATCAGTCAATTCATGCTTGGTCTTGCTCAACAGGATGGGCAACAATTACCTTGCTTGCAACAGTTTGAAACTATTCTGATCGGCGGAGAAGCCTGGAGTCCCATGCTAGCCAAAGAGATTCGAAGCTATTTCCCCAATGCCAAACTGTATAACATGTATGGGCCGACGGAAGCAACCATTTGGGCTACGTGTTACGAAGTGGAAAGTGATTTGAAGGGAAAATCGATTGTCCCGCTTGGTCAGCCAATTCTGAACAACCAAATTTATATTTTGGACAAAGATGGCAATTTATGCGGAACTGGCGTATCGGGTGAAATTTGCATAAGTGGTGCTGGTGTTACCCCTGGGTATTTCCGTGACAGGGAGAAGACCGCACAAGCATTTCGCTCCCATCCCTTTACGGATCAGATCGTCTATCATACCGGAGATTTGGGCAAATATGGGATGGATGGACAGATTGAATATATTTCACGCAACGATGGAATGGTCAAAGTAAGAGGATACCGGATTGAAACGGGGGAAATCGAACATAAAATCGAAGCAATGCCAGGGATCAAGTCCGTTGTCGTTGTAGCTGTCAAAGAAAGTGAATCCAATAAATTGATTTGCTATTATACATCGACCCGAGACATCGGGGCTCCGGAATTTCAAGAATCTTTGCGTCAGTTGCTTCCTTCTTATATGATCCCGGCGAGATTTGTACGCCTGGAGGCGATGCCCGTCACCTCCAATCAAAAAATCGATCGAAAAACGTTGCAGGCTATGACTCTTCCACATGATTCCGTGGAGCAAGGTGAGATGCATGTGCCTGGAAATGAAGTGGAAAGCTTTTTGCTCCAGACATGGCGAGAATTGCTGGGCATCGAACAGATCGGGACAAAGCAGAACTTTTTTGATCTCGGAGGAAATTCGCATCTGATCGTTCAATTGCAAGCCAAAATTGAAGAGAGGTATCCGCAGCGAATCAAGGTCATCGATTTGTTCGAGTGCAAAACAATTAGTGCCATGGCGCAACACATCCAAAAAGTCCAGTCAGATCAAGGACAGCCAAGAGTGAAGAGGGAAGGGCAATCAGAAGAAATCGGCGATATTTTACAGCTATTGGATGAATTTAGCGAAGGGGAAGCATCGGTAGAAGATATCCTGAAAAAATTAGGAGAGTAAGCTTATGGCAAAAAAAGAAGAGATGTACTCCTATATCCTGAAGCATGTCGGCTCTGGCCAATTAGATAAAAACATTGCCGCCCACCTCATTCATTATTTGCGACAGGATCAGCAAAAGGAAGTAGAAAAAGATATTGCCATTGTGGGAATCGCTTCTCGGTTAGGTCATGCTGACAATGTTCACGGGATGGAAAAGCTTCTCCACTTGGGCATAGACTCCATCCAGGATATTCCGGCAAACCGGAGAGAAAATGCTGCCCTTTTCCTCCCGATGCTTCAGGTTGAAAAAGAAAAAGCCCGTTTTGACCGCGTGGGATATTTGTCAGAGATTGATCAATTTGATCCCAGTTTTTTTCAGATATCCCCACGAGAAGCCAGTTTAATGGATCCGAATCAACGCTTGTTTTTGCAATTGGTTTGGGAAGCAATCGAAGAAGCTGGCTACGGGGGCTTGAAGTTAGCAGGAAGCAAAACAGGTGTATTTATTGGCTATAGCACGGATTTTGGCGAAGTGTATAAGAGGGGGATTCAGCTCCTAGCACCGGAAGCAATGGGCATCGCAATTCCTGGCAATATCCAATCCATTATCGCCAGCCGTATTTCTTACCTGTTGGATTTGAAGGGGCCAGCCATCGCCATCGACACGGCGTGCTCGTCCTCTCTCGTCGCGATTCATTTTGCTTGCCGCCAACTCATCGAAGGGTCTTGTGACTTGGCATTGGCAGGGGGGATCAAGCTGAATCTGTTCCCTCTGAAAAGCAACGAGCATGTAAAAATCGGAATTGAATCATCTGACGAAAGAACCAAAACATTCGATGAGAGCTCCAATGGAACCGGAAAAGGCGAGGGAATGGGTGTCGTTCTACTAAAGCCGCTGAAAAAAGCTTTAGAGGACCGGGACCATATACATGCCATCATTAAAGGCAGCGCAATCAACCAGGACGGCAATTCGATCGGCATCACCGCCCCTAATTCCCAAGCGCAGGAGGAAGTCATCTGCCAGGCATGGGAGGATGCTGGAATCGACCCTGAGACCATCACCTATATCGAAGCACATGGAACAGGAACGAGGCTAGGCGATCCGATTGAAATAGAGGGAATTACACGTGCTTTTTCCCGCTATACAAAGAAAAAACAGTTTTGCGCCATCGGTTCCATTAAGACCAATATTGGACATCTCGATCATGCGGCCGGGATTGCCGGTTTAGTAAAAGTCATCTATTCCATGAAAAGCCAAAAGCTGTTCCCTTCTCTCCATTTTAACAAGCCGAATAAAAATATAGATTTTAGCTCGTCGGCTGTCTATGTGAACGACCAGCTACGAGAGTGGACGCCTTCTGGAGGACCCCGAACGGCTGGCATCAGTTCATTCGGATTAAGCGGGACCAATTGCCACATGGTATTGCAAGAGGCCCAGCCCGCACCTTTTAAGCAAAAAAACGGAGCGTCACTCTATTTGCTACCGTTATCTGCCAAGGAAGAACAGGTGCTAACGAGGCTAGTTGCGGAATATACCGCTTATTTATACCAAAACCGTCAAGTTGATCTAGAGGACCTTTGCTACACGGCAAGCACGGGACGCGGTCATTACAGCCATCGATTGGCGATCATTTTTACAGATCACAACGATCTGATCCGTAAACTGGAGCATCTGAAAAGACACGGTCTTGCATCGGGGGAGCAGGTGTTGTACCAGGTTCATGAAGGGGAGAGTGGCAACGTTACAGCAACGGTTCATGACGCTTCAGATAAAGATTTGTCTTCCTATCTGTCCTTGGGTGAGCTATACGTAGCGGGGGCCGCAATCCAATGGGAGCGTTTATTTGACGGGACCCCGTGCAACCGATTAAGTTTGCCGGTTTATCCGTTTCAGAAAATTCGTTGCTGGATTAATCAGGAGGATTATGCGGATAACAAGCTACTAAGCTCACCGAAGTCCCAGCATCCATTGCTCACAAGTTTGGGTGAAAATACTTCTGATCAAGTTACTTATGTAGTCAGATTGTCAGTCAAAGATGACTGGGTCCTGAACGAGCACATGGTCGGAAACCAATATGTGTTGCCTGGCACGGCGTACATCGAGATGCTGCTAGAGGTAGGAAGACAACAAGGCGAGTTCACTGTCATCAAGGACCTTGCTTTTTTGCAGCCTTTTTCACTTCAGCAATCTGAGAGTCATGAACTAAAAATTACGATGAAAAAAGAAGGCGACGAAAATCACTTCTCTATCGCTAGCAAGGCTCAAACAGATGGCTCCTGGCGCCAGCATGCGGAAGGAAAACTGTGCCGCTCGACGCGTGAGCAAAAGCGCTTAGACCTCTCTGCTCTGCAAAGGACGTTCCATGCGGTTCCCAGCACAACCGATGTGGAATCGAGCGGGGGCTATATTACGACAGGAGCACGCTGGAACAACATGAAGGAGCTGCAAACGGGCGAGACGGAATGTCTAGTTTCCATACAACTCGCAGATTCCTATCGCGAAGAAACGGCTCATTTCCACTATCATCCGGCCATGCTGGACAATGCCGCCAATATTGCGATACGGAGCATCGATGCTCATTTGTATCTGCCTTTTTACTATCAGGAGATTCGAGTCTATGCCCCTATACCACCTGACATTTACAGCTATGTGAAAAGGCGAGCACAAGGAGAAGGAAACCAAACGGCAACATTTGACATCGACATATTGAATCCCGATGGCGAGGTGCTCGTTGAAATTGAAGGGTATACCATTAAGCAGGTAAATGCCCAGATGACTACAGCGAGCTATTACGAAAAGGATTGGATTTGCAAGGAAGCTCTAACCCCATCCGATGAAAAGCAGAAAGCCGCTTCTGGCGAGACAGTGGCAGTGTTCAGAGGAAAAGGAGAGCTTGCCGAGCGGCTTCGGAAGTGTCTGAACAACGTCTATGAAGAAATCGTTGAAGTCTCCTACGGGGATGCAATTGGTCAAGTCAAGGATCGTGAGGACTATCACCGCTTGTGGTCGCAATGGCAGGCGAAAAAAATGAAAAAAGTCATCCATTTCATGAGCATGACGGATACGGAGATTCAGGATATAGGGGGACTCAACGAAGCGGAAGAAAGGGGCTTTTACAGTCTGTATTACTTGCTTGACAGTCTCTTTGTTCATTCTTCTGGAGAAGAGCTGGAAATCATCCTCGTGTGCGATCATGGCAATCGTGTTACGGGGGACGAAACGACCCTCCGTCCCGAACATGGGTGCTTGCTGGGCCTTGGTAAAGTAGGGCGGGAAGAATTCCCTCATGTCCGTATCCGTTTTATCGATGTCGATGCATATACCGAACCAAATTTGATCGTCGAAGAGTTTGCTGTAGCAGATGCGCCGTATCAAGTAGCCTACCGCAACAACAAGCGATATGTGGAACGATTAACGGAAACGACGCTGGAAGTAACAAGCGAAGAACCCGTTATTAAATCTGGCGGTGTGTATATGATTACTGGCGGGACTGGGGGATTAGGCCTGGAAATCGGCAAGCAGCTCAGCCGTCTAAATCAGGTAAACATCCACCTGATCAGCAGACAAGGATTGCCAGTCCGAGAGATGTGGGAGGACATCGTAACCAACGGAGGAGAGCTAAGACAAATTGAGCAGATCGCTGCCATCCGCGAAATGGAGAGTAACGGCGCGAGTGTTCAGATTCATGCAGCAGATATCAGTCAAGAGAGTCAGATGCGCCAAGTGATCGGAAAAATCCGCTCTGATTCAGGAGCTATCCACGGAGTGATCCATTGTGCGGGAGTGGCGGGAGAAGGACTGCTCGTTCGCAAGCCAGAAAGCCGCATCCGGGAAGTCATGGCGGCCAAAGTGAGCGGCACCTGGATATTGGATCAGCTCACAGGAGATGACGACCTTGATTTCTTTGTGATGTTTTCCAGCATGAACACGGTGACAGGCGGCGCTGGACAGAGCGATTATGTAGCGGCAAACAGTTACTTGGACATGTATGCAGCCTCCATGCGGCAAAGAGGCAGAAAGTCTCTTACCATCAACTGGCCACTGTGGCGAGACGTTGGAATGGGGAAAGTGTACGAGGTGGACAATCGACATAGCCCGTTCGAGAGCCTTGCGCCAAGACAGGGAGCAACGATTTTCACAGAGCTATTGCATACAGACCAAAATCAGGTGATTGTCGGTCAACTGAAACGCCGACTCACCAAGGAAGCCATTGGACACAGCCTGGGGCATGATTATGTGTTAAGCGACCAGTTAGCGAGCTTTTTACGAATGCAGTTGGAATCTCCGCAAGAGGAAAAAGCGGACCGTCCTGCTCAGAAAGAACATCTACACATCTTGGATAAAGATGAATC
The DNA here is from genome assembly GCF_055685845.1 of Brevibacillus schisleri. Lineage (NCBI taxonomy): Bacteria > Bacillati > Bacillota > Bacilli > Caryophanales > Paenibacillaceae > Brevibacillus > Brevibacillus schisleri. Next base: position 3,252,328 of record NZ_JBVNDM010000001.1, on the reverse strand, counting down.
TGCCTTGTCGGCTACAGAAAGAGAAGTCGCCATGATTTGGGCACAAGTTCTCGGTGTCAAAGAAATACGCCTTTCTGCCAAATTTAATAGTCTGGGAGGCAATTCTATCCTGGCTGTCTATCTATTCAGGCTCTTGGAAGAAAAATACGGACCGATCTTGAATATCTCAGATGTGTTCACCTATTCGACGATCTCGGAAATGGCGGATTACATAGAGAAAAAGCACCAGCAACTCAACGGTAGTAATGTCAGTGCAGCAACGACACTGGATTTGTTGCAGCGATTAGCCAGTCAAGAATTATCCGTGCACGAAGCACTTGATGCCTACAAAAATAAGGGAGGAGGTGTGTAATGACGGCAGTAGAAAAACTTATTTTTGAACTAGTCGCTACCAAAAAAATGAATCCGACAGATGCAGCAACGCTATTGGAGCAGTGTCAGAAGCTTACAGAGCCGATGATCGACAAAGAAATTGCCATTGTCGGCATGGCAGGCAAATTTCCGAAAGGAGAGGACCTGGCTCACTTTTGGGAGCAACTGAAGCATCAGCAAAATTGCATCGATGAGTTTCCCGATTCACGCGTTCGGGATTGTATCGATGAACGTCTATTGGGGCAAGCGGAAAAAAATCAATGGTTCTTTAAGGGCGGGTATCTGGATCGCATTGATCAGTTTGACCCTGCTTTTTTCCAAATCTCTCCTGTCGAAGCAAAATTCATGGACCCGATGCAAAGATTGATGTTGGAGACTTCCTATCAAGCCCTGGAAGACGCCGGATACTATTACAAAGACATCAGCGGAACGAATACAGGCGTATATATCGGTACGGATCATACCTGGGGACAATGGTATCGAGACAATGCGGCGGAAAAAGATCCTTTGTTGCTATCTGGCACGTGGTCAGCCATTCTGTCTAGTCGAATTTCCTATTGGTTTAATTTAAAGGGTCCGAGCCTTGTCATCGATACTTCATGCTCGTCCGGACTGGTTGCTGTCCATGAAGCGTGCCGAGCCATTCTATCAGGTGTTTGCGACATGGCGATCGCAGGTGGGATTCACATTAATTACAGCCCAATCAAAAATCCGATGCTTGGTCTAGTCGAGTCGGAAGATTATTTGATCCGCACATTTGACAAACAGGCGAATGGAACAGTTTGGGGAGAAGGGGTGGGTGCCGTCATCCTCAAGCCTCTTCAGCATGCAATTCGGGATCGAGACCATATTTACGGCGTGATTAAAGGAAGCGCAGTAAACAACGATGGAACATCAGACGGGATCACGGCACCGAATGCTCGTGCGCAGGAAGAAGTCATTTGTCGAGCATGGCAGGAGGCGGGCATCGATGCCGAAGCGATTTCCTACATCGAAGCGCATGGAACTGGAACCCAATTGGGAGATTCGATTGAGATTGATGGTCTTGTCAAAGCTTTTTCCCGCTATACAAAGAAAAAGCAGTTTTGTGCCATTGGAACGGTTAAGACGAACATCGGACATACGGTCGGAGCATCAGGGCTAGCATCCTTGCTAAAAGTGTTGCTGGCTATGCGCCACCGCAAAATTCCGGCGAGCATCAACTTTCTGGAGGCGAATCCTTTTATTGATTTCTTTGCTTCGCCCGTCTATGTGAATGATCGTCTCCGGGATTGGACAACTTCGGGAGGACCACGAATCGCGGGTATCAGTTCGTTTGGCTTTAGCGGAACCAATTGCCACATGGTAGTAGAGGAGGCTCCAGAAGTTCAGCTGTACACGAAAAAGGCCGAGCCCTCTCTCTATTTGCTTCCGCTATCTGGAAAAGATGAGCAGGTACTATCCAAGCTGGTGGCAGACTATGTCGCTTATTTATACAAGAACAAGCAAATTGATTTGCAGGACCTGTGCTACACAGCGAGCACGGGACGCGGCCATTACAACCATCGATTGATGATCATCTTCACAGGTTACGACGATCTGCTCAGCAAGCTGGAATATCTGAAGAGACATGGTATTGCCTCTGGTGAGCAGGTATTATACCAGATTCACGAAGTGGTTGCCAGCAGAGGATCATCAGCCGATCATCCGCACGACCTGAAGAAGAAATGGACAGAGCGAGAAAAGCAGGAGTTGTCCTTGCAAGCTAGAGAATTGCTCACTTCTAAGGCTACCCGAGGAAAAGAAATGTCCTTCTATCTCTCTTTGGGCGAGCTATATGTATTGGGAGCGGCTATTGAATGGAAGCAATTATACGACCCGTCCATGTGCAATCGCCTAAGTCTCCCCGACTATCCGTTTCATAAAACTCGTTGCTGGGTAGAAAGCAGTAATCAAGGATATCGGCAGACCGCTCCACAAGCGTTAGGACACCCACTGCTTCGCGGATATACTTGCGACACTATCGAGCAGACGGTGTATACGACAGCCTTTTCTGTTACAACAGACTGGGTCTTCCACGAGCACATGGTGGGTAGCGAGTATGTCTTGCCCGGCACAGCGTATATTGAGATGCTGCTCGAAGTTGGCAGACAACAAGGCGGTCTCACTGTCATCAAGGACCTCGCCTTTTTGCAGCCCTTTTCGCTTCAGGTAGAGGAGAGCCATGAACTGCAAATCACGGTAAAAAAAGAGGGCGACGAAAATCAATTCTATATCGCCAGTAAGGATCAGACAGATGGCTCCTGGCGCAAGCATGCGGAGGGTAAACTGTGCCGTTCCACGCAGGAGCAAAAACGCGTAGACCTGCTGGCCTTGCAAAGTACGTTTGCTTCCAACACAACTGACCTGCAGCCGAGCGGTGGCTTTATTACGACAGGACCACACTGGAACAATATCAAAGGGCTTCGAATAGGAGCCACGGAATGTTTGGTTGCGATCCAACTCGCAGATTCCTATCGTGAAGAAACGGCTCACTACCACTATCATCCAGCTATGATGGACAATGCAGTCAATATCGCGATACGCAGTATGGATGACCTTCTGTATCTGCCTTTTTACTATCAGGAGATTCGGGTTCACGCCCCTATTCCTCCTGCTATTTACAGTTATGTAAAAAGGCGCGCGCAAGGAGAAGGAAACCAAACAGCAACTTTTGACATCGATGTTTTGAATGCCGATGGAGAGGTACTCGCTGAAATTGTTGGATATACCATCAAGCAGGTAAATGGCCAGATAACTAGGGCGAGCTATTACGAAAAGGATTGGATTCTCCAGGAGGCACCATCTTCCTCCCGTGAAAAGCAGCAGACTGTGCTTGACGAGGCCGTGGCAGTGTTCAAAGGGGAGGGAGAGATTGCAGAGCGACTTCAGGAGCATCTACGCGACATTTATGGAGAACTGAGCGAGATCGCTTTTAGCCAAGTCAAGGATCGTGAAGACTATCATTGCTTGTGGCCGCAATGGCAGGCGAAAAAGATTAAGAAAATTATCCATTTGATGAGCATGACGGAAACGGAGATTCAGGATGTTGACGGACTCAGCAAGGCGGAGGAAAGAGGCTTTTCCAGTCTGTATTACTTGCTAGACAGTCTCTTTGCTCATTCTGCTGGTGAAGAGTTAGAAATCATCCTCGTGTGCGATCAGGGCAACCGAGTAACGGGAGACGAGATGCCCCTTCACCCAGAGCATGGGTGCTTGCTGGGCCTTGGCAAAGTAGCACGAGAAGAATTCCCTCATGTACGTATCCGGTTCATTGATATCGATGCTTATACCGATCCGAAATTGATTATCGAAGAGTTTGCGGTCACAGATGCCCCGTACCAAGTTGCCTATCGCAACAACAAGCGGTATGTGGAGCGATTGAAGGAAACGACGTTGGCAGCCACAGGCAAGAATCCTGTGATCAATGCAGGCGGCGTATATGTGATTACAGGTGGGACCGGAGGATTGGGTTTGGAAATCGGTAAACAGATCAGTCGTTTGAGTCCTGCGAAAATCCACCTGATCAGTCGGCAAGGATTGCCTGTGCGAGACATGTGGGCAGACATCGTATCTAATGGGGAAGATCAGAGAAGGATCCAACAGATCGCCTCTATCCACGAGATGGAGAAAAACGGCGCGATCGTGCAGATTCATTCAGCAGATATTAGCGAAGAGGGCCAGATGCTTCAACTGATTGAGAAAATCCGCAAAGAGTCCGGAGCCATCCATGGCGTGATCCATTGTGCTGGGGTAGCAGGGGAAGGATTGCTCGTGCGCAAGCCAGAGAGCCGCATCCAGGAAGTTATGGCAGCGAAGGTGAGGGGCACCTGGATATTGGAGCGAATCACACGGGAAGACAATCTCGATTTCTTTGTGATGTTTTCCAGCATGCATACGCTGACTGGCGGCATCGGTCAAAGTGATTACGTGGCGGCGAACAGTTACATGGATCTGTATGCGGCCTATATGCGTCAAACAGGGAGAAAAGCGCTTACCATCAATTGGCCTCTGTGGCGGGATGTTGGAATGGGTCAAGCGTACGATACAGACAATCAGTACAACCTTTTCGAGAGCATCTCGCCAAGTCAGGGAGCGGCGATCTTCACAGAGCTTTTGGAAGCAGACCTTTGCCAGGTCATCCTCGGTCAATTGAAGCCAAAACTCACAAAGGAAACGATTGGATACAGCTTGGCAAAAGATTATGTGCTCGCGGAGAGTATCGAGAAGGCAATCGATCGCGCACTTGGCAGTAGTAGCACACTTGAACACTCGTCTATCCGAGAAACGGCGATCATAAAAGAAGCTGATCATGAGATAACGAAGTGGGATCAGGAAATCGCGCTCATCTTGGCAAAAGTGCTCGGTCTTGAGGAGATCAGCATCTTTGCCAACTTCGAAGATTTGGGCGGAAATTCACTGCTTGCGGTCAGGCTCCAAAAGGAATTGGATGCAGCCTATCCTGGTGTGTTTATGATCTCCGATATTTTCTCCTATCCGACCGTACATGATATGGCTGGCTATCTTGAGAGAAAACGAGCTACTCCGGTAAAACGGAACATGACGATTGAACAAATCATGAATGATTTGGAGCAAGGAAAAATAACAGCGGACGAAGCTGACCAGTTCATCAGAGAGATGAGTGAGCCGGTCTAGGATAAGCGTGGAGGTGTAGATTATTGGAAGCGTTTTCGCTCCCGGTGGAGCCCTTTAATGGAACATGGATAAATTGCGTCAATAACAATTTGATCTCGATCCTGATGAATCACGATAAAAATTTTGAGTATACCCCATGCTTAGCAGAAACAAAGTATCAGTTACATTCGCTGGAAGAAGACGATAGGGATGAAACGACGGAAAACAAAAGCCAAGCACAAGAAGAAGGAATGCTGCTACTAGATGTTGTTCGCGTGTTAGATCTTTCTTCCGTTTTAGACTTCCAAACCTATTCCTTTCCAAAAGAAGAAAGTGGTCATCCCGCTATCAAGGAATTTTTACGAAACGGCTACTATGTATTTGTGGATTTGGACCGCTTTTATTATCCCTCCGGTGTAGACTCGGAAAAACAGCATATCGTTCACCCTGCTTTTCTTTATGGTTACAACGAAGAGACGAAATCATATCTTTTGATCGAGGATTGCATGCAGCCAAGTAAAATGGAGAAATACATGCTTCCCTACGATTGTTTTGATCGGGCCTTTGCATCTGCACAGGCCCCGTCTCTCTTAGCGACGCGAATCAAAGAGCAAGAAGAGCAACAATTTTTTTCCAGATGTACAAAAGAACTGATAAAAGGGAATCTCCATTCTCTCCTTCTGGAAGAACGCACCCAAATCAAGGGGATACATTCGGAAAATTCACCAATTTATACAGACTATGGACTGTCAGCCATCAAGCGATTTGCAGATAGCATCGAGCAAAGATTGCTAGGGATATCCCTTCCGAATTTTCAGCGTAAGGCCGTGGCGATCAAAAATCCGTATTTCTTTCGGAAATCTACCATTCATTTGCCTCTGATTCTGTATAAAAATAACTGGGTGAATGAGACTGCATTCGACCGGTTGACCAGCGAATATAAAAAACTGTGTCATGATTGGGAACTATATGGAAACACGCTCATTAAGCTATATTACAAGTCCAGTTACAGCAGGGGCGCCAACCAATCGCACCAGAGCGAAATGGAGTCATTACGAGAACTACTTATGGGCATGTGCGAAAAAGAAAAAAGGGTGACTTCCTTCACGCTTGAACTGTTGACATAATCCATAGTACCAAGTTAGGATATGGTAAAATTTGATAAAAATGAAAAAACGTGAAGGGTAAATGTTTCCTAGAACCGAATGAGTCAAGAGCAGGAACATACGACAAATGAAAAGGATGAATGCTTTGGCCCAAAAGAGTCAGATTTCCATAGGGATCATTGGAGCTGGTTGGATCGCAGAATACGCACATCTCCCCAGTTTTATGTCGATGGATAACGTGTCAGTTAAAGCGATTTACGATACAGATGCAACTCGAGCTGGTCGTCTGGCGAAACAAACAGGCGCAATGGCGTGTTCCAGTCTTAGTGAGATTGGACAAGTTTCTTTGGATGCGGTGATTTTATGTACCCCCAATCATACTCATTTCGAATTGACGAAATTCTTCTTGGATAGAGGAATCCATGTCTTATGTGAAAAGCCGATGACGACGACAGCAGAAGACGCTGTAGCTCTGCGCCACATTGCGCAAGGAACCGGAACTGTTTTGTTGATGGGGTTCGTGAATCGTTACCGCGACGATATTCAGGAGTTGCGGTCAAGAATCCGGTCTGGACAGATCGGCAAGATTCAAATCTGTGAAGTCAGTTGGCGTCGAAAGAAAGGAATACCCCGTCCGGGTAGCTGGTTTACCCAAAAACAACTTTCCGGAGGCGGAGTCCTCATTGATTTGGGCAGCCATATGATTGACCAGTTGCTTTACCTGACAGAAGCCGATGATCCAGTTGCTTGTCTGGCCAGTATTTATACTCGCCCTGTTTCCACTCAGGAGGGGTATAGCAATTGGCTGGGCAGCTTTGAATCAGAAAAGGTTGAGGTGGAAGATACTGCAGTAGGCATGATTCAGTTTGCCAACGGCGTGCTCGGCAAGCTTCATGTAAGTTGGCAAGATGATGTGGAAGGGGATTTTGTGGAGATTCATCTGAAAGGCGAGCGGGGAAGCCTGACTCTACGCACCCTGTTCGGCTTTAGCGACCAGGGATTGTACAAGCAGCCCCATCTGCTTTTCACTCAAGCTGGTCAAAAAGCGCAGTATATACCTTTCTCTACGAAACCAGATCCGCTCCTTGCTTTTAAGCGCCAAGCTGATCATCTTGTGGCGTGTATCAGAGAAAAAAGTCAACCAGGCATCTCGGTAAGGGATGGGGAAAAAGTCGTTCAGCTGATCCAGCTTCTCTATCAATCTGCTCGTAAAGGACTTGTTGTCACATGAGAGAATGCCTCGTTACGATTGATCTTGGAGGCTCCACAGTAAGAATGGCTCTCGTTGATCTCGAGAGTGCAACGATGATGGAATCCATGAGGATCGATTTGGATAAGGACACGGGTCCGCTTCAAGCGATTTCGCAAATGGCTGGTGTAATCAATAATTGGGAAGAGCTGGCGCAAAGAGAAATCCGCGGTATTGTAGCTGGACTCGCTGCGTTGCATGATGCCTCAGGAACGATTGTCACCTGGCCGAATCGTCCCGAATGGAATGGCTTTGCTTTTCGTGATACGTTCGCAGCCTTGGTGGGCAAGCCTATCGTGCTGTTTGATGATGCCAATCTTGGAGCCTTGGGAGAATACGCATTTGGACTCGATCACTCGGTTCAACAACTCCTGTATGTAGTAGTTGGGACCGGGATCGGCAGCTCGCTGGTCTTACAGGGAAATTTGTATACGGGGGCAAGAGGAGCAAGCGGCGAGTTGGGCCATATAACGGTTGATCCTTGGGGAGAGCGCTGTCCTTGCGGAGGTATCGGTTGCTTGCAAATGTACGCATCTGGCAGGGCGATGGAACGAATAGCTCAATCCAAAGGACTGTCTATTACGAGAGCGAGCGAAGTATTTCATTTAGCCTCTCAGGGAAATGAAACTGCCCAGTGGATTGTAACCGATTCCCTTCGAATGCTGGCTATTGGTATTGCAAACGCTATACGTCTCTTTGACCCCGAAGTGGTGGTCGTGGGAGGCGGCATGGCGAGCAGATTCCCTGACCATTATCGATCCCTTGAGAAACACATTCAAGATTTCCTGGGGACTCTGCCGCAACGGAATGTCAGCGTAAAACTTTCCGCCCTGGGAGAGGATGCGGCGCTTTGGGGCGGTATTGCTTACGGTTTACGAATGTTTGGAAAAATCGAAGAATTGGAAGGTGTTCGCAAATGAGTAACCTGACAGAAAGATTCCCAAGCTGGCCGATGGCGAATGAAAGCGAAGAAAAAGAATTGTTGGAAGCCTTACGCAGTCATCAGTGGTGGCGCATGTCTGGCACTAAAGTAAAAGAATTTGAACGAGTGTTCGCCGAGATGCATCAAACGAAGCATGCTTTGGCCGTTACAAACGGTACACACGCGATCCAGCTGCTTATGTCGAGCTTGGGAGTAAAACCGGGGGATGAAGTGATTGTTCCCGCCTTTACCTTTATCTCGACCGCATTGCCTGTGATAAGCCTTGGGGCGATTCCTGTCCCTGTGGACGTCGATCCCGGTACTTTCTGCCTCGATCCCGAAAAAGTTCGGGAAGCTGTGACTAGTCGTACAGTAGGGATGATTCCGGTGCATATGGCAGGACATATGTGCGATATGGACCAACTCCAGCAGATTGCTGATGAGTTTCACCTGTTTATTATCGAAGACGCTTGCCATGCACACGGTGGAGAATGGAAGGGAAAACGAGCAGGTAGCATAGGAGATGCTGGGGTTTTCAGTTTCCAGCAGTTTAAATTGATGACGGCAGGGGAAGGCGGCGCGCTGACCACCAAATCACAGGATCTGTATGAACAGGCTTTTCTGTATCACAATGTCGGCCGACCTTTTGGAGATAAGAAATATCAGCACCTTGTCGAAGGCTCCAATTATCGGCTTTCAGAGTTCCAAGCAGCTGTCTTGTTGCCGCAAACCTCCCGTCTCACTGAACAAAACGAGCTTCGCGAGCGCAATGCTCTCATTCTTGATGAGGAAATGAAAAAGATCGAAGGAATCATTCCACAAAGCCGTCAAGAAGAGTGCACGATCCATACGCACTACATGTACATGTTCTACTACAATCCTCTAAAATTCGGCGGGATCCAAAGAGAGCGGTTTGTTGAAATGCTGAACGAGCAAGGCATTCCAGCCTTTATTGCATATACGCAGATTCACGATACGCCAATCTTCAAAGAATTCGTCGCCAGTCTGGGGGATACCTATACTTTCCCTAATCAGTTGAACTGCCCTGTTTCTAAAAAAGTAGCGGAAGAAGTGATCTGGATTCATCATCGCGCACTGTTGGGTGATGCAGAATCAGTAAAGGGTATCGCCCAAACTGTTAAGGAACTGCAAGCCGGTGCAGAAGCAAAGATATCATAGCAGTTGCATTTGCATGCTGTGCCTGATGGTTTGACGATAGCTGATGTGTTGGGAGAACGGGTACTGGAGCTATTGACTCTGGACCCGTTCCTTCTTTATCCAGCTATAAAAGGAGGAAATGCGGACGATGAACGGAACCACCCAGACAAAGCTTGATGATGTTGAAGAAAAACTAAAAGCGATTTGGATAGATGTTCTCCAACTAAATGACGTAGGCATTCAGGATAATTTTTTCGAAGTGGGTGGACACTCACTAAAAGCGTTGGAGCTTGAGGTCCGAATTGGTGTCGAATTTAATATCGAAATCTCTTTGGAAAATATCTTTAGCTACCTTACGATCAAGGAGCTGGCTGAATATATCCGCAATTCACAGGAAAACAAGTTTTCATTAATAAAACCTGTCCGAGACAGACCTTATTACCCTGTTTCCTGGATACAAAAAAAGATGTACTTGGCTTACTTCGACGGACTTGAGAATGCCGTTCTCGATTTTCGAAGACTATCGTATGAAATTGATCCTTATGTGCTTGAGAGGGCTTTTCAATACATAATCAAACGGCATAAATTGCTGCGTACCACAGTTGGGATCAAGGATGATGCCATCGTTCAGTTTGTTCACGATGAATCAGAATCGGATAAATTTCGCCTTTTCTACTGGGAAGCTCCTGGGGAAAAAGAGTTGCAGGAGGAGTTTATTCAAAAGTGCGTGGCAGAAATCAATCAGCCTTACACACTTGACCAGCTTCCACTCTTTCGTGTTGGTCTTATTCGTCTGCCGGGAGAAGGAAGTTTATTGATTCTTCATTTTCATCATATTATTTTTGATGCGTTTTCCCTGAAACTGGTGTATCACGAGTTGGATTGCATCAGCCAAGGAAGGTTGTTGCCTCAGCTCCATCTGCAATATGCCGATTACTGCGTATGGCAAACCGAACTCGAGCACACGGAAGCCTACGAAGAAAAGAAAGCTTTCTGGCTGGATATGTTTTCCGACGATCTGCCAGTTTTGAATCTGCCGCTAGACCGTCCCCGTAGCAATGGTCTGATAGCTACCTATGGAAACAAAAACTTCTTCCTAGATGAATCAACTGCAAAGGCTATTCAGAACGTCGCCAAACAGTATCAAGTCACGCCAAGTATTTTGTTGACAGCAATCTATGGGCTCCTTCTTTCCAAATACACCGCTCAAAGTGACATCACCATGGGCATTCTATCGTCGCGTAGATACAGCGGACTCGAGAACAGTATCGGTGTGTTTATTCGAACTGTTCCGATTCGCGTCCAAATTACGTCGGAACAAACACTGCCTGAATATTTACAGCAGGTGAAGAAAATCTGGATCAGCGCCCTCGAACATCAGGAATGCGACATCGATGAAATGGAAGAAATCATTTGCCGACAGCATCTTCTCTCCAAGACGGATCATCCCTTGTACCGTGTCTCGATGAACATCCATACCGAAATGGACTCGGTCACGGAATCCATCATTGGAGGGGAGGGAGATACGTTGCAGAGTGGAAACAGGCAAGATATTGCCTGCGGAGTCTACTTTCTCGATTCCGGAAGAATCTGCTTAAACATGGAATACAACATGGAATTGTTTGATCCAAGCACAATGCAGCGAATGGGCGAACACTTCATCGGTCTACTTCAATCTATCCTGTCGGAACCTGAACGCAGAATAGGCGAGTTTAGTCTGTTGACAGAGGACGAGAAAGACAAAATTTTGCATCACTTCAACAGGAAGATTTCCGATTTTTCCACCGAACAAACACTGCAAGCGATCTTCGAACATAAGGTCCAAACATACGCAGACAATATTGCGGTTGTTTGTGCCGATCAATCGCTTACGTATCGGGAACTGAACAGGAAAACCAACCAATTAGCGAGAGTGCTTGTGGAAAGGGGTGTTGGACCCGGCGTAACGGTAGGCGTAATGCTGGAGAGGTCTGTTGACATGATGGTAGCCCTTCTGGCGATTTTGAAAGCAGGTGGTGCGTACCTGCCGATTAGCCCGGACTATCCGCAAGATCGCGTGCAGTTTATGCTAGAGGACAGCCAGGCCAGGATCGTGCTTGTCAATCAAGACACTTTGGAAGACAGCCACCAAAAAGAGAAGATGTACCTAAATGTTCAGAACCCTGCACTGTATTTAGGTGATGATTGCAATCTTGTACCGAGAAGCAGTCCAACTGATTTAGCTTATATTATGTATACATCTGGTTCCACCGGCAATCCAAAAGGAGTCATGATTGAGCACCACTCAGTAATTAACAGACTAGACTGGATGCATAAGCAGTTTCTCATTACAGAAGATGACTGCTTTTTGCAGAAGACACCTTTTACCTTCGATGTTTCCGTATGGGAACTCTTTGGATGGTATTTTCAAGGGGCGAGTGTTTGCTTTCTGGAGCCGGGCAAGGAGAAAGATCCCGAAGCCATTCTCGCAACGATTGCTCGTGAGCGAATCACGCTGCTGCACTTTGTTCCATCCATGTTGAGCAGCTTTCTTTCCTACGTAGAGCCTCGCATGGAGCGGGAGTTAGAGCGACTGTCCAGTCTTCGCTTCATGTTTGCGAGCGGAGAAGCCCTGCTCCCAAGTGCAGTCAACACATTCAATCGAATCATTCATGAGCGGAGCGGAACAAGGCTCATCAATCTATACGGTCCGACAGAAACCACCGTTGAAGTCTCTTGGTTTGATTGTTCCGAAGGCTATGGGACACAACCACCGCGAACGATCATTCCAATCGGAAAACCCATTGACAATATCCGTCTGTACATTGTGGACAAGGAAGACACCCTCCAGCCGATGGGCATTCCAGGTGAGCTGATGATTTCAGGGGTTGGAGTGGGAAGAGGTTATTTGAATCAACCTGAGATCACTGCACAAAAATTTATCAACGATCCGTGGAATCCAGGTAACAGAATGTATCGAAGCGGAGATTTGGTTCGCTGGATGCCGGATGGAGCTATCGAGTATTTGGGCCGAAAGGATGAGCAGGTCAAAATCAGAGGCGTGCGCATTGAATTGGGCGAAATTGAAAATGTGTTACTCGAATTGCCAGAGATTGAGGCAGCCGTTGCATCCATAATGATAAGCCAAGCAGAAGAGAAGCTGCTGTGCCTTTATTATGTGTCTTCTAACATGTTGGACTCCGATGTGCTGAAAAGCTATCTAACCAGTAGACTGCCACGCTTCATGGTACCGGATGCGATTATGGCGATACAGGAGATTCCCTTAAACTCCAGTGGAAAAGTAAACAGAAAACGGTTGCCTGCCCCTGTTGTTGAAGTAGATCAAGCAACAGATGGGCTGCCTACTAGCGACGTAGAAATAAAGCTGACAAACATATGTCAAAAGATATTGCGTATCGATCAGCTTGGCATTCGAACAAATCTGTTCTCAGTTGGGGCTAATTCGCTGAAAATCATCTTGATTGCAAGCCAAATTCGCCAAGAGATGAACGTGGACATTCCTGTTAGTCATGTTTACACCCATCCAACAATCGCAGAAATCGCTTCTTACATTCAATTGGAATCTTTGCCTGTCTCGGCTAATGGCGATCATGGCCTCGTTTTAATCAACAAACGATCGACGGAGGCTCCCAACCTCTTTTTGATTCACGACATTAGCGGTAGTATCGACGCTTATTTTGACCTTGTAAACCACCTTGGTGACAGATTCACTTGCTATGGCATTCCAGCAGAAATGAGCAATGGCGAAAGTAGCCAAGATGTCACCATCGAGGGGCTAGCAAAGAAATACCTGGAAAAAATGAAAAAAATCCAAAACGACGGCCCTTACTTTTTAGCTGGTTGGAGTCTAGGTGGCCTATTGGCATTTGAAATCACGAAGCAGCTAGAAGCTACAGGAGATGAGGTGGAGATGCTTGTTCTCATCGATTCTTCCTCACCGCTGCTGCACCAGCATCTCCAAATTCCAGATGCATCGGTTGTAGACTCATTCAGACAGCAGATTACACAAGTATTGTCTGCTCCTGAACTGATTTTTCAGATGGAGAATGAATCGACGCTATATGGTTTGTATAAAAAGACTGCTCAGTACATGGAAGCGCACAACCTTACGTATGAAGCATTGGAAATCCTGATGCCCAAAGAGATTCTGCAAGCAATTCCAGCATATGCACAGAGTAGTCAAGTAGACTTTTACCGCTATTTAAATTTGTTCATCGACTTCCAGAACGCCTATGTCCACTATCATCCGCAGCGAAAAGTTTTTGCACAGGCTCATTTGATCAAAGCGAAAGAATCTTCGATAGAAGAGAAGCAATGGAACGCATTTTTTTATAGTCCAGTCATTCTACATGAAATGGAGGGGGATCACTTTTCCATTTTCAGAGATCCTGGCGTTAAAGAGATGGCTTCATTCTTTGAAGCGCTTGCCCCCAAAAACGGGTGATACGAAGGAAAAAAGATGATCCTCTAATCCTGATGCCAAAGGAGAGCAACTTAATGATTCAGAAGCTTGCTGGAACTGCCAACAGGAACGGCCAACTACCTGGAGACGTCGAACAGAGGCTGTGTGATTGGCAAGTGGATGATTATTGGAGACACATATTGGCAAACCGTGAACAAACATTAAACATGCCATTAGATTGTGTTCGCCCAGCCGTTAAAAGCATGGAGAAAGGGTATGTCGCACGAAAGACAAGCCTCGAGTTAAAGAGAAAGCTGGAGCTTATTGAAGAGAAAGAAGCCGTATCCATGGAAATCATGCTTTTGGCTGCTTTCATACTACTGCTCTCCAAATATTCTGGCCAAGACCAAATCTTCGTAGGGTGGACGTCTGATTCGTTTCAACAATCTGGTGGAAGCCAAGCATCTTGCACCTCTGTAATCGCTGGCCACGTGGATCAGGATATCACTTGGCGTGAGTATGTAGCCATCATCGAGCAAGTGTGCTTACAGGCTCTTGCTCCGAAACGCTTCTCATACGAAGAACTGGTGAAAACACTCGATTTGGACCAAGATCCGAGTAGAAATCCGCTCTTTGATGTTCTCTTCAAAAAGAAAAATGAAGAGATTGAATGGAAGAAGTATGACTTTTCGTTAGAAATCGATGCAGAAAAAGAGGGCATCTTTGTCAAGGTTCAATACGATACAAACCTCTTTTTCAAAAGCACAATGGAAAAATTGCTTTGCCATTATTTCAATCTGATGGAGCAACTGGTTCGTGATGCCGACCAATGTATCGCAGATATGGATATGCTCTCAGCAGATGAACGAGAGCACCTTGTCTATGGCTTGAATAAGACCACCACTGAATATCCATTTGATCAAAGCATCGCGCACATGCTGGAGAAACAGGTTGAACAGCGTCCCGAGGAGATCGCTGTCGTGTTCGGTACACAACGCCTCACTTACCGTCAACTACATGCGTCTTCCAACCGTATTGCTCATGCCCTGCATCACAGGGGAATCGGAGAGGGAGATGTCGTTGTCGTTATGGCCGAGCGTTCGCTGGAACTCATTACAGGCCTACTTGGAGTCCTAAAAGCCGGAGCTGCCTATACCCCGGTTGACCCCGGCTATCCAGCGGAGCGTCTTCGTTACTTGCTACGCAATTCGAGTGCGAAGTTACTACTCGTCCAGCGTACGTTTCAAGACCGTATTACCGACACGGATGCAGATATTGTTGCGGTGGAAGACCTGCTAGCAGCTGAGTTGCCTAGCGAAAACCTACCACTTCCCTATCATCCTGAACAATTGATGTACGTGCTTTATACCTCTGGATCAACAGGAAATCCGAAGGGAGCCATGATCCGTTCGCATGCATTTGTTAATTTGCTCCATTGGTATACCCAAGAGTTTACGTTTACCGAAAACGATCGGGTTCTGCTTATTGCTTCAGCCAGCTTTGATCTGGCGCAAAAAAATCTATACGCGCCGTTGATTACTGGCGGACGCTTAATCCTTTTTGAACCGGGTTTGTATGATTACGAGCAGATGTCGGCGACCATTGAACGCGAGGACATTACCGTGATTAACTGCACACCTAGCGCGTTTTACCCGTTGCTCGAGGAGAATGCAGACGACGACTACAAAAAACTGAAAAGCTTGCGGTGGGTATTTTTGGGCGGAGAACCGATCCACATGACCAAGCTGGGTCCATGGCTGCGCAGCGAGAACTGCCAGGCGGAGATCGTCAATACCTACGGCCCGACTGAATGTACTGATATTGCCTCCTATTACCGTATGCGCAGCGAAGACTGGCAAGGCGAAGCCGAACTGCCGATTGGCAAGCCAATTGACAATGTCCGGCTGTATGTAGTGGACAAAGAGATGAAGATTGTCCCGGAAGGTATGGAAGGCGAGCTTTGCATCGGAGGAGTCGGAGTCGGCCTTGGCTATTACAATGCTCCCGAGTTGACCCAAGAACGCTTTGTACAGAGCAATGAGTTGCCCGAGAGAGTCGTGTACAAGACGGGGGACGTAGTCAAGCGGTTACCAGATGGCAACGTTGCGTTCATTGGAAGGGTGGACCACCAAGTCAAAATACGTGGATTCCGTATAGAAATTGAAGAGATTGAGAAAAAGCTCCTCGACCATCCACATGTGAAGGAAGCCGTAATCACTGCTGTACAAGATGCAGATGGAGACACATCACTCCGGGCATATGTAGTGCCGGTCGTTAGCTTGACTATCGACCAAATCCGTGATTACCTGCAGATGGAACTGCCAGCGTATATGGTCCCGCAGTTTTTCATATTGCTAGAGTCATTACCGCTGACTCCAAACGGCAAAATCGACCGCAAAGCGCTGCCCTTGCCATCGGAGAAAATGAGGCCAACAGAGGAACCTGATCTCAACGATGAGATAGAGCAACGATTGGTCGCCCTATGGCAGGAAGTGCTTGGGATCCGCAAGATAGGCTTCCAAGACAGCTTCTTTCGTTTGGGAGGGCACTCGTTAAAAGCGATTGCTCTCCTCTCTCGAATCAAAAAAACATTTGGTGTGTCCATTCCGATTCAAACTTTATTTCGATCGCCGACTGTTCAGCAACTTGCCGAGGTCATCCGGCGATCTCCTAAAACTAACGTCGTATCGATTCCTACTGCTGAGAGCCAAGAATATCATCGGCTTTCCTCGGAGCAAGAAAGGCTCTATGTTTTGGAACAGTTTGAGGATGTAGGCACTGCCTACAACGTGCCATGGGCGGCTCACGTATATGGCCCATTGGACGCTCACCGCTGTCACGAAGCATTTACCTCGTTAAGCCGTCGGCATGAATCACTTCGCACATGCTTTGAGATGATTGGCGATACGGTTTTTCAAAAAGTGTTGAAAGAAGTGAAAGGCTTCTTCACCTATGAAGAAGTGATCGGTGGGGTGGCTGACCAACTAATCAGGCAGTTCGTGCGTCCATTCGATCTGAGTGTAGGTCCGTTGTTCCGAGTGAAACTCATCCGGCTCGGCACAAACGAACATCTGTTTCTACTGGACATGCATCACATTATTGCAGATGGTATTTCTATTCAGATTTTATTGAAAGAATTTTCCGCCCTCTATGAAGGGAAAGCTCTGAACCCACTGCCGACGCAGTACAAAGATTATGCCAATTGGCAAAACAAAAGGCAGGAGACTTTGCAAGAACAGGAGCAGTATTGGCTCGACTTGCTACAAGGGGAGCTACCCGTACTGAATCTCCCCCTAGATCACCCACGGCCACCGTTACAAAGCTTCGAGGGCGACAAAGTGAGCGCCCGCCTGGACGCTCCACTTGTGAAAAAGCTAAGACAGGTAGCGGAGGAAACGGGAACCACCCTGTATATGGTTTTGCTCGCGTCGTATCAAGTGTTGTTACACAAGTATACGGGACAAACCGATATTATCGTAGGCTCACCAATCGGGGGAAGGCAACAGGCTGAATTTGAAAATATAGTGGGAATGTTCGTCAACACACTGGCTCTGCGGAACTTCCCGCACCCAGCCAAGTCATTCCGTGCCTTTCTTACAGAAGTACGAGAGTATTGTCTGAAAGCCTATGAACATCCGGAATGGCCGTTTGAGAAGCTGGTGGAGAAATTACAGTTCTCTCGGGATTTAAGCCGCAATCCGTTGTTTGACACCATGTTCGTGCTGCAAAACATGGAGAGCTACCTTCCAAGTATGGAAGGGGTAAAGATGGTAACTCATCCGATCAACGCCCATGTCTCTCAGTTTGATCTGATGCTGGAAGCAATCGAAAGAGGAAATGACACCATTCATTTGAATCTGGAGTTCTGCGTCAAGCTGTTTGCCAAAAATACGATGGAGAGGTTGCTGCGCCATTACCTCAATCTGCTGGAGCAACTGGTCCATAATGTCGACCAACGTGTGGAAGAAATTGACATGCTGTCAGCAGATGAACGAGAGCGCCTTGTCCATGGCTTGAATCAGACCACCACCGATTTTCCTTCTGAGCTAAGCATTGCACACATGCTGGAGAAACAGGTCGAACAACGCCCCGAGGAGATCGCTGTCGTGTTCGGTGAACAACGCCTCACTTACCGTCAACTGCATGCGTCCTCCAACCGTATCGCTCATGCCCTGCATCACAGGGGAATCGGAGAGAGAGACGTTGTTGTCGTGATGGCCGAGCGTTCCCTGGAACTGATTACAAGTTTGCTCGGAGTGCTGAAAGCCGGGGCTGCCTATACCCCAGTTGACCCCGGTTATCCAGCGGAGCGTCTTCGTTACTTGCTACGCAATTCCAGTGCGAAGTTGTTGCTCGTCCAGCGTGCGTTTCAAGACCGTATTGCCGACACGGATGCAGATATTGTTGCGGTGGAAGACCTTCTAGCAGCTGAGTTTTCAAGTGAAAACCTGCTGCTTCCATATGATCCTGAGCGATTGATGTACGTACTTTATACCTCTGGATCAACAGGAAATCCGAAGGGAGCCATGATCCGGTCTCATGCCTTTGTCAATTTGCTTCATTGGTACACCCAAGAGTTTACATTTACCGAAAACGAACGAGTTCTGCTCATTGCTTCAGCCAGCTTTGATCTGGCCCAAAAAAATCTATACGCGCCGTTGATCACAGGTGGACGTCTGATTCTTTTCGAACCGGGTCTGTATGATTACGAACAAATGTCTAGCATTATTGAACGTGAGGGCATTACCGTGATCAACTGCACACCTAGCGCGTTTTACCCGTTGCTCGAGGAGAATGCAGACGACGGCTACAAAAAATTGAAAAGCTTGCGCTGGGTATTTTTGGGCGGAGAACCGATCCACATGACCCATCTGGGTCCATGGCTGCGCAGCCCGCACTGCCAGGCGGAGATCGTCAATACCTACGGCCCGACCGAATGTACCGACATCGCTTCCTATTACCGCATGCACAACGAAAACTGGCAGGGTGAAGTCGAGCTGCCAATCGGCAAGCCAATTAACAACACCCGGTTGTATGTGGTGGATAAAGAGATGAAAATCGTGCCAGAAGGTATGGAAGGTGAGTTGTGCATCGGGGGTGTGGGGGTCGGTCTTGGCTATTACAATGCTCCCGAGTTGACGGAGGAACGATTTGTACAGAGCAACGAGTTGCCCGAGAGACTCGTGTACAAAACGGGGGACATCGTCAAGCGATTACCAGATGGCAACATAATGTTCATAGGAAGGGTAGACCACCAAGTCAAAATACGTGGATTCCGCATTGAGATTGAAGAAATCGAAAAGAAACTCCTCGATCACCATCAAGTAAAAGAGGCAGTGGTTACGGCTGTACAAGATGCAAGCGGAGACACGACGCTCCGTGCATATGTAGTGCCGATCACTAACCTGACCACCGACCAAATCTGCAATTACCTCCAGATGGAACTGCCAGCATATATGGTCCCGCAGTTGGTAATGATCCTCGAGGCATTGCCACTGACTCCGAACGGTAAAATCGACCGCAAAGCGCTGCCCTTGCCTACTCAGCAAATCGAGCGAACGGAGGAAAACGATCCCAGCGGTGAGACAGAGCAACGATTGGCGACACTGTGGGAGGATGTTCTTGGCATTAGCAAGGTTAGCCTCCAAGACAGTTTCTTTCGTTTGGGAGGACACTCCTTAAAAGCCATTGCCCTTCTCTCTCGAATCAAAAAGACATTTGGTGTGTCCATCCCGATTCAAACTTTATTTCGATCGCCGACTGTTCAACAGCTTGCCGAGGTCATTCGACAAACCCCCAAGACAAGCATCGTATCCATTCCTACAGCAGGAGGGCAAGGATATCATCGGCTTTCCTCGGAGCAAGAGAGGCTCTATGTTTTGGAACAGTTTGAGGGTGTAGGCACTGCCTATAACGTGCCATGGGCGGCTCACGTATATGGCCCATTGGACGCTGCCCGCTGTCACGAAGCATTTACCTCGTTAAGCCGTCGGCATGAATCGCTTCGCACATGCTTTGAGATGATTGGCGATACGGTTTTTCAAAAAGTACTGAAAGAAGTAAACGGCTTCTTCACCTATGAGGAAGTGATCGGTGGAGTGCCTGACCAACTAATCAGGCAGTTCGTGCGTCCATTCCATCTGAGTGTAGGTCCGTTGTTCCGAGTGAAAGTCATCCGGCTCGGCACAAACGAACATTTGTTTCTACTGGATATGCATCACATTATTGCAGATGGTATTTCTATTCAGATTTTATTGAAAGAATTTTCCGCCCTTTATGAAGGAGAAGTACTGGAATCATTGCCGATGCAGTACAAGGATTATGCGAGTTGGCAAAACAAAAGACGAGAGACCTTGCAAGAACAGGAGCAGTATTGGCTAGACGCGCTACAAGGCGAGCTACCGGTATTGAATCTTCCGTTGGATCATCCACGGCCACCGATACAAAGCTTCGAAGGCGACAAGGTAAGCATCCACGTGGACGCCTCACTGGCAAAAAAGCTGGGACAGGTAGCCGAAGAAACAGGATCCACCCTGTATATGGTTTTGCTTGCTGCGTATCAAGTGTTGTTGTACAAGTATACGGGACAAACCGATATCATTGTCGGATCACCAATCGGGGGAAGGCAACAAGCTGAATTTGAAAATACCGTGGGAATGTTCGTCAACACACTGGCCCTGCGAAGCTTCCCGCACCCAGACAAGTCACTCCGTGCCTTTCTTACAGAAGTACGAGAGTGTTGTCTGAAAGCCTATGAACATCAGGAATGGCCGTTTGAGAAGCTGGTCGAGAAACTAGAGTTCTCCCGGGATTTAAGCCGCAATCCGTTCTTTGATACCATGTTCGTCCTACAAAACATGGAGAGTTACCTTCCGTGCATGGAAGGGGTAAGGATGGTAACTCATCCGATCAACGCCCATGTATCTCAGTTTGACCTCATGCTGGAAGCGATCGAGAGAGAGGACGAAGGCATCCAGTTGAATCTGGAATATTGCGTCAAGCTGTTTGCCAAAAACACGATGGAGAGGTTGCTGCACCATTACCGCAATCTGCTAGAACAACTGGTCCGTAATGTCGATCAGCTTCTGGAAGATATGGACATGCTGTCAGCAGATGAACGAGAGCGCCTTGTCTATGGCTTGAATCAGACCACCACCGAATTTCCTTCTGAGCTAAGCATTGCACACATGCTGGAGAAACAGGTTGAACAACGCCCCGAGGAGATCGCTGTCGTGTTCGGTGAACAGCTCCTCACTTACCATCAATTGCATGCGGCCTCCAACCGTATCGCTCATGCCCTGCATCACAGGGGAATCGGAGAAGGAGACGTTGTTGCCGTGATGGCCGAGCGTTCGCTGGAACTCATTACAGGCCTACTTGGAGTGCTAAAAGCCGGAGCTGCCTATACCCCAGTTGACCCCGGCTATCCAGCGGAGCGTCTTCGTTACTTGCTACACAATTCGAGTGCGAAGTTGTTGCTCGTCCAGCGTGCATTTCAAGACCGTATTGCCGACACGGATGCAGATGTTGTTGCGGTGGAAGACCTTCTAGTGGCTGAGTTTCCAAGTGAAAACCTGCTTCTTCCATATAATCCTGAGCGATTGATGTACGTACTTTATACCTCTGGTTCAACGGGAAATCCCAAAGGTGCTATGATCCGGTCTCATGCCTTTGTCAATCTACTTCACTGGTACACAAGGGAGTTTAGGTTTACCGAGAACGAACGGGTCCTGCTCATTGCTTCAGCCAGCTTTGATCTGGCGCAAAAAAATCTATATGCGCCCTTGATTACTGGTGGACGCTTAATCCTTTTCGAACCGGGTTTGTATGACTACGAACAGATGTCGGCGACCATTGAACGTGAAGGCATTACCGTAATCAACTGCACACCTAGTGCGTTTTACCCGTTGCTCGAGGAGAATGCAGACGACGACTACAAAAAACTGAAAAGCCTTCGATGGGTATTATTGGGCGGCGAGCCGATCCACATGACCAAGCTGGGTCCATGGGTGCGCAGCGAGAACTGCCAGGCGGAAATCGTAAATACCTACGGCCCGACTGAATGTACTGACATCGCTTCCTATTACCGCATGCGCAGCGAAGACTGGCAAGGCGAAGTCGAGCTGCCGATTGGCAAGCCAATTGATAACGTCCGATTGTATGTGGTGGACAAAGAGATGAAGATTGTCCCGGAAGGTATGGAAGGTGAGTTGTGTATCGGGGGCGTGGGGGTCGGCCTTGGCTATTACAATGCTCCCAAGTTAACGGAGGAACGCTTTGTACAGAGCAACGAGTTGCCCGAGAGAGTTGTGTACAAGACAGGAGACATAGTCAAGCGGATACCAGATGGCAACGTGGTATTCATAGGAAGGGTAGACCACCAAGTTAAAATCCGTGGATTCCGCATTGAAATTGAAGAGATCGAGAAGAAGCTAATCGATCATCCTCAAGTAAAGGAAGCAGTGGTTACGGCTGTACAGGATGTGGACGGGGACGCGATACTCCGAGCATATGTAGTTCCGGTCAGCTCTTTGACAACCGACCAGCTCTATCATTACCTGCAAGACGAGCTTCCAGGCTATATGGTCCCGCAATACCTCATATTGCTAGAGTCACTACCGCTGACTCCGAACGGCAAAATTGACCGCAAAGCGTTGCCATTGTGGCCCGATAACATGGTTCTGATTGAGGAGGACGAACCGAGGGGAGCAACAGAGCAACAATTAGCCGCTCTGTGGCAGGAAACACTTGGAATCCGCAAGGTAAGCGTTCATGATCATTTCTTTCAGTTAACAGACCAAACCTTCAAAGCGCTTGATGTAATCGCCAAAATAAATAAGGCTTTTGGCGTTAAATCGAATCTTAATCTGTTGATTCGTAATCCTACCATTCGAGAACTAGCTAAACAGATCGAAATTTGCTCTTTGAATCCATTGCCTTCACTGGAAGTAGTTGCCGAGCGTCCTTTCTACCCAGCATCCTCAGCACAAAAGCGGCTGTTTATGATCAATAAACTACTAGGTAGCGGAACAACTTACAACGTTCCAGTCATACGCAGAATGAAAGGGAGACTGGACATTCAACGTGTTGGGGAGGCCATGAAGGAACTTGTCCAGCGACATGAATCACTTCGGACATCCTTTCAATTGGATGTGGAAACCGGTGCGTTGCTCCAAAAGGTGCATTCTGACGTTTCGTTTACCTCTTTCGTATATGAACTGACCGAGGCAGAAGCGACAGAAATGATTCAAGATTTTGTCAGGCCGTTTCGCCTGGATAGACCACCGCTGTTTCGATCAGCGCTAATCAAGCTGATAGATAAAGAAGAGTGCATCCTCATCATTGATATGCACCATAGCATAACAGATGGTATGTCAATAGGGATTATACTAAAAGACTTAGTAGCCCTTTACGAAAAAAGACAGATGGACACCCCCAAGCTTCAATATAAGGACTACGCTGTCTGGGAAAATCAGCTCATGAATACGAGAGAATGGAAAAAGCAGGAGAAATACTGGCTAGAGATATTCAAAGAGCCTGTTCACCCGATACAAATGCCAGTCAGTCGCCAAGCTTCCTTGGCAGTAGATGCCAATACCCGTACGATCTATTTTTCCCTAGAGGAAAACACAGCTGTGGCCTTGCAGAACCTTGCTCAGTCAACAGAGACGACCCTTTTTATGGTGTTGATGACCACCTTTACTATTCTGTTGTCCAAACTCTCTGACCAGGAAGATATTGTGGTTGGTACTCCAATTTCGGGAAGACATCACGATGAGCTGGAGAATATTGTAGGGATGTTTGTCAATACGTTGGCAATTCGTAACTCGCTACGACGCAGCTTGAACTTTCTGGAGTATTTGAATCAGGTGAAAGAGCGACTGCTAGAAGCATATGAAAATCAAGAGTATCCTTTTGATCATCTGGTGGACAAACTGAACGTCCCGCGCGAGATCAGCACAAACCCTTTGTTTAATGTCATGTTCCAATTTGCACAAAAGGACGAAGTAGAGAAAATTGCCGGTCTGGAGATGCTCCCTGTCGAATATGATTGCGCTCCAAGTAAATTCGATATCCACTTTGTTGTCGTACAAGAAGATCAGCGGACCCTGTACCTGGAAATGACATACCGAGATACGTATCTCCCAGATGAATCGGCTAACGAGTTCATTGCTCAATTTATTGACTTGGTTCAGCAAATTGTTCATGATACGAGCATTTGTCTAAAAAAGATCATGACAAACCAACGAGTACAACCCTAGCTTCCGGACATAGTCCCGCCTTCTACATTGGCGGGATTTTTTTACATCCACCCTGAAGTAAATATAGGAAGCACCCCCGAACACGAGGTTGCAGACTGTAGCGTCTAATAGAAGAGAACAAGGACAGGAGAGAGATTGAATGATGGATAGCAACGTTTTGTTCAAGGAGTTTCCAGTATTGAAATCGGACAAATTAACACTTGGCCCGATTGAAGATCATCATTTAGAAGAAGTGTTTGAGATATACAGCAATGATAGAGTATTTGAGTATTGCGGTATTATTCCAAATCACAAAAAGGACAGCGTAATGACCATGATCAGGCATTTTAAAAGGGATTATCATAAAAAAACAAGGTTGAAATGGGGGATTTTTCCTGATAACCAGAGCAACACATTAGTTGGTATTATCGAGGCTTTCGAGTTTAATCAAAGAATAAACAAGGTAACAATCGGCTACTTTTTGGCCGAAAGACACTGGGGAAAAGGAATTGCCTCAGAGGCGGTCAACATGGTCGTACGCTTCTTGATTGAAGATGCCGAAGTGAGCAGAATTCAAGCAGATGTAATGCCTCCGAATGAAGTATCCAAAAGGGTATTGCTTAAGAATGGCTTCATTAAGGAGGGAACGCTAAGGCAAGCAGCATCCTGGTCCGGTAAAGGAATTGTAGATTTAGAGATATATAGCTTGTTAAAAGAAGATTTCCAAAGAGAGAAATAGTAAGATAGTAGATCGTGAAGAGGAGTGCTAAAATCATAAATGAGAGAAAAGTGGAATTGATAGGATAGCACTTTAAATTAAAAAAGAAGGTTTCATCCCCGAACCGGATTTGAGGATGAAGCCTTCTTTTTTTTCAAAAAAACTTGACAATACGGGGGAGAGTTTTCACAAATTAAATAACAAGAATGTTGGTCACCCTCAATCATTAAGAAAAAACTGAACAAATGTATTCAAGGCAATGATCTCAACCGTTTCACAAAACTTGTCGTTCTGCGCGCAAGCAGTAAGAGTATATTGGTCATCGAGAAAGAATATCTTAAAATACCAATTACAATGATCATATACACGCAATCCCTCAACCCCGCCTCCTCGAACAGTTGAAAAGCTATTTAGTGGAATCGAAAGTCCATGGCCGATTGCTTTTACATAACTCTCCTTGGCCGTCCAGACTTTAAAAAAGCGAGAGTGCCTTTGCTGGGCATTCTGTTCATTCTCAATAAACTCATATTCTTCTTTTGCAAAAAACTGTCTTGCAATTTGTAGATCAATCGTATGAATTCTTTCTATATCAATACCCACAGGGTGCTCGTCTATTATGCAGACTATCCATTTTCCCGAGTGTGAGATATTAAAATGAAGTAGGTTCAACGGAATGTAAAGGTACGGTTTTCCAAATGTGTTCTTGCTAAACAAGATACTTTTCGGAGGAATAGCAAATTTTTCAGAAACGATTTTTCTAATAAGGAGGTCGCCCAATAGTCCTCTGATCAGATCTTCACGGTGGAGGAACTTGGATAGTCTTTGTTTCTTTTCTTCAGTAACAAAGGTTAAGAGGTGTGAAATGTACTCATCTGGTAATGTAGATATAGGGACAGCGTATATTTGCATAATGTTCAACCTCCAGTACAGTAGTAATGCTTTCAGGGGATTTGAACATTTAGCATTTACCTATGATGGCTAAATGAATTACACACTAGGCTCAATAAATTCAATACCAAGGTCGATAATTCGCTCATCTCCCATAAGGGAAACAAGCACTTTTACCCTTCTCCTGTGCTTATCGATTTTTTTAATAATACCTTCCATTCCTTTTAATGGGCCTGATTCTACATAAACTTTAAAGTCTTGCGTGTATACTTGGGAAAAATCGATCTGATCATCATTATTCAGAAGTTTAAGAATAATCGACATTTCTTCTTCGGGAATCTTTTTAAAATAATGCGCTTCTTCATAATTTTGATTCCCACGGCAGTTTCGGGGGGAAACGGTACTATCGTATGTTAGGTCTATTTTATTTAGATAGTTTAGTATGCGGATGATTTTTGAATGCCGTTTAATGGAGTAGTATGTTGAAAAATTCATTTCTGTTTTTACAAAAATATATCCGGGGAACAAATTCTTCTCGACACGCAAAAGTTCACCGTTTTTTTTCTCAGGAATGATTCGTTTTGGAACGATTGAGTACAAAGTTTCTTTATCAAAGGATTTATTCAGCCAATCTTTTACAGAATGTTCATTACCCGATTTAACAAAGAGAACATACCAGTTCATAGAGGTAAATGACTCCTTTTCGAGATGTTTCTCAGATAATTGGTAGTAACAGCAGCCCTAGAATTAAATGCTCAACAGTACTTGAGTCATGTAAAACGTTGTCGTGTAACAATTATTGAGACCCTCTACTCTGAATCCCTTGATCAAAACTTTTTCAAGTCCATCAACTTAAAATGATAATAGACATTTTGATTGTAATTCACGTTAATTGAAAAAATTATTATTTTTTATATTTATTACCAACACTATGGTAACCCCACACTAGCTTATCGTCAAGTTCATTCTCGCATTTCAGTTGAGGTTCAATTGCTGTCGAATTATAAAGGAAAAGCTATCCTGCTGGTAAATTCCATGCCCGCCCAAATTGTTCAGAACTTTAGTAATGGTGGGCTCTGCTAAGTTACCATGAGTAAGCG
The DNA here is from genome assembly GCF_055685845.1 of Brevibacillus schisleri. Classification (NCBI taxonomy): domain Bacteria; kingdom Bacillati; phylum Bacillota; class Bacilli; order Caryophanales; family Paenibacillaceae; genus Brevibacillus; species Brevibacillus schisleri. Next base: position 3,225,519 of record NZ_JBVNDM010000001.1, on the reverse strand, counting down.
TCACCAAGAGCTTGTATACGAAGTATTGTATTCGGAAACAGAAAACGTGAAGGACTTGTTTACATGAGAAGGTCAGTTTGGTTATGAATCTCGTAATCTTTATAGCCTACTGAACCCCAGTTGTACACGGAAACAAGGTACCAGTACTTAAATGGATTACTTGTATAGAACACTTTTTCGCTTTATTAGAGTACTGAATCTGCTATGACTGCCTAATGCAAAGGTTTACATTTAGCATCCAGATCAATGGTGAACCGACTGGTAATCGATTAAGGCCTATATAGTATTCTTTTTTACTTGTCTATAAAGTAGCGATGTATGAACAATTTTAAATCATAAAAAAATCCGACTAATATATGATTTACATATATTCACAGTACAAAAAATCATTTACACTGGAAAAGTCAGGCAGTTCCTGTCCGATCCAGCGTATTGGGTCGCTTGTAACAAGAATTTCCCTTTTGCTTTAATTCGGTAACTCATTAAGATTCTAGAACTGTATCAACCAGTATACAAAACTACTGTTGGAACGATGTAATCACGCTAGAGTAGGAAGCCATAGGAGATAAATCAACTAAACTCACAGATTTACTTGTGTTATTTAAGACAAAGAGTATCTGTGCTATGGTGTTGACTATAATAACACACCAAGAGATTCATCAAGTGGTTCTTGCGGAAAATAGTAACGTTCTTGCCAAGATGGGAAAGCAGGCGGAAGCACACTTTGCTATTCAGTACGAAATTAAACAAAAGAGAAATTAGAATGAGGAGGGCTTTCAATGATTTGGAAAGGTAAAGAGCTAAAAACAATCGAAGACCTAATGTGGTACGGTATCGACCAGTGTGAGTCACCAGAAGAGGCTCAAGAGTTTATGCGCCAGTACCGTCAGGAAAACCCGGATGCTGATTCAAATGTCGGATATGTCAGCGGTTATTATTCGTCTGAAGAAATGGAACGCATCCTGCAATGGTTTGGGGTTGCTCATCCGAAATTCGGAACGAAAATTCCTAATGCTGCGGAAACATTTTATGGTTTAGGGTTTGAAGCGGCAATTAATTTACTCCGAAAAGGAAACTATAGCGCTGATGACATAACAAATATTAACCAAGATCTAGATGGGTTCGGCTTCACACTTAAAAAATCTGTGGTGCTAAAATCGGTAACTAATGATAGTTCAGGTGCATATGGGATTTTTAACGTCTTAAAAGCACCTATTGATCAAAGTATCGTTAGGGATATAGGCATTCTTTCAGCCCATATTCTTGGGGATGACACACTTAAAGATATAGTGGAAGAACTGCTGATTGAAGTGATTAAAGATAAGTCGGTAAGAGAAAAAGTATTTAAATATGGTGAAGTGAAAATAGCTATTGAAGAAGATAATTTGGTAGTCACTATTACACAAATGTTAAAATAATTCTTTTGAGTTCCAGGTAACAATGAACCCCAAAGAATAAACAAACGTCTCTCTGAGACCACCGCCGAGTAGTGAAATTATGACGGATATTTATGTGAAAACTCATGTGATACTTTGCCTTAATGTTTGTTTCGATATTCCAAATTCATTTAGACTAGGACATGCTATCGGTCATTCCACAAATCTTGAAGAGGGACTTAGTTTATTAGGCCATTATTTAATAGGCTAGATAATAACTCTGTGAAGAAGAATAGGGAGGGGGAAAGTCAGTTAGATTTTCCTCTCTATTGCTTGAGGATGATGAATCCAGAAACGTCGTTATCCTTTGGGTATAATTATAACGATGTGACCTTTGAATAACCGCGCGGGGTAGAGAATAATTTAGAGCATGCTAAAGATATCAGTTCCAATTCCATTACTTCATAACGTCAATGTTGCCCCAACAGGCGATGCCCTTCTGAATGCTATATCTGGTGACCATGGATGTCTTACTGGAACGGACGGGTCAAGTCCAAAACTGGGGACAAATTCTTTTGCTACTATCCGTTTTCTTCGAAGAAAGTGTAAAGCCGTACATCCGTTAACAAATGAAAGGCTTTATCCCCGAGGGACTTCTCTTTCTCTCCGCAAATCATACTTCTCTCCAATAATTGGAGAATACATTACAATAACTCCACTAGTGATGTCCCAATTTGATTGAGGTTACTAATCGAAAGGCAAATCCAACGGATATTGTTTGGTTAATATCTCATCTGAAACATTTTCAGTATGATATAGGCAAGATGGCAACCGTAATTTCATCACACGATAATTTAGCAATTGTATGCAAAAAATAGTATTCCCTTTTGTCTGCCAGTTGGGTTTAATTCTTTTATCGGATATACCAAATTGGGTACATAAGAAAAATCAGCTCAATACTGGAAAACCTCCTTTTATAAGGAGGTTTTATTATGTCCATAGAAACGAAAAACGTACCAGAGATTAATCATCGGAGGCAACAAGCACTAAAGCTTATCGAAGAATGAATCGAACAAGAAGAGGAGAGGTTCGTGAAGTCCAAAAATGAGAACATTCCAACAGGCTTGATTGAAAAATGTAACACTCGTTTCGAAAAGCCATCTGATACTCGAGATACTACGCTAAAAAACGTAAAAGAAAAATAAAATGAGGTTGGGAAACATATGGTGGATCCGTTTTTAATTGATGAACAGATCAGTTCGAATTCAACCATTTCGGAAGCATTAGAAGCTATGCAGGAATATAAGTGTTGGTCAGAATCTGCAATTACAAGTTATCGAAAAGATGTAATGCATTTTGAAGAGTTCCTCTGTGAAATAAATATGAATTGTAGTTTATTAAATGGGAAGATCCACCTCATACAAAAATGGATAGAAAAGCAGCATGAAGAAGATGTAGCATATTCCACCATAAAGAGGCGAATCGCACCCTTATCTTCTATTTTCTCTTTTTACCATGACCTTGGGGTCATCCAGAACAATTGTTTCAAAGCTATAGAAATTCCACCGGGTCATCAAGAACACCATTCACCAATTCTCGAGATTAATCAGCTCAAGCATGCATATCAATATGCAAATGAATTAGAAGAGGACGAAGCTCATATTAGACCAACCATAAAGCTCCTTATTTTATCAGGTCTTCGGAATCATGCACTTACGAACTTGAAAGTAAAAGATCTTCACATTGAAAAATCACTTTTATGTTTAAATGAATACGCAGAAACCATAAACACAAAAAAGAAGGTTCTGTATAGAGATAACAAAGTTTTAGACTGATTAATAAAGTACTAGACTGGATAATAAAGTTTTAGACTGGGGCCGTTAAACTAACGGGGAGTTTAGTTCAACAATTCGCTGAAGTCTGGCGTGTTTAGCCAGCATTATGGCACCTTGTGCTAGTTACAGCGAGGGTTTGTCTGTGTTCAATGACACTTACTCGTACCATGATCGCTTAACTTCATGATCCATCTCACATCGAAATCCAAACTTCTTGTAGAAATGCTCTAATCGTTCTATATGTTCCCAATCAAATCCACCCGGTAATTATTGTACATCCAGTTCGTGTGCGAGCTGCATAAGGTCATTCATCATGATCGATCCATACCCTTTGTTAACTTGATCGCCTTCCATGCGGATGTCCGCAATCCGCAAATGCTTTTGTTCGAGCGATATTAAGCGGAGGTCTCGTGCAACGCCCCTCCAGTCTCCATGAACGTATTATCACTTTCAGCTGACGTATTAGCAGTTGTGAAATAAATGAACGCCAAACATTATTGGAATGGGAACAGAAACACAGTGTGATAAATTTAACTATCCAACCTGGGGGGCCGACAAGGTGATTGGCCGCCTTTTCTCAACTGAGGGCAGAATAGTCCAAATGATCAGGAGTGGAACGGATGGTTCTTAAGCATTTACTCCTGGTCTGTTGATTTTTCGTATACCTTGATTGATCCACCGCTTACTCCATATGCTTCTGATGTATGTGTCCAACCGTATTTTTCGTAGTAGTCTTCCAGGTCAGTCGTTAAATAAACGCTTTTAAAGCCTTTTTTGGCCGCCTCTTGAATCGCATGTTCCAAGAGTAGGGAACCGATTGCTTTTCCCCTATACTCAGGATCGACATATAAACAGGCTAGCCACGGATATAAATCTTGACGGCTGTTTAGATCGTTCCTGATTAAGGCATAAGTACCGATGATCCTCTCATTTCGTAGGGCAATATATAATCTGGGGATTTCATCGTTTGTCTCACAAGAATGTTGCATGCAATCGCGGTAAAAGTTGTAATTTTTCTCATTTCCCCATTGTTTCCAAAAAACCTGTACTGCTTCATCAAACAGGTCCATTTTCTGCTGAATTTGAACGATCTTCACTGAGTGCCTCCCTATGAAATCAATGTTATTGAAGGTTCTTCAAAGTATATAGTCGGTTATCTTGGCTTGCGGATACTAACTCAAGATGGCCGGTAGATGTTTTCTCATCTAAATAAAGTGCAACCAGGTAATATGTACGAGGCTTCCCAGTAAGGTAACGATCGTGTTGCAAACCCAATTCATTTGCGACTATGTTCGCTACATCCAGTGCAGTTACAGACTTTTGTGATGCTTGTGTCAATGACTTGAGGCAACGTTCAATGGCATTAATCCATAAAAGGGGGATTTTATATTCCACTTGCTCACTCATCGATGTAGATGAAAAGCGATTTCTATTAGATTGGGTGAGGCTCTTGTCTACTAGAGAAGTGGATTCATCATAAAAGTTTGTAAATAGGTCGACTTGATAATCCTCTGTCCGTGATTTTTCATTTTCAGCTGCTCTTGAGGAACACTGCCGCGCGTAGTTCTGTACGAGGACATTCAACCTAGCTAGTTGTCGATCAAGCAGAGGTAAGCCTACTGAAAGGTGTTCTCGGATATCTGCGGGCAACTCAAGATCATCTGGTACAAAGAATGGTAGACGCCATCCATCTTCGATTTTACGCAGTATTTCATCACGTTCTAAATCGATGCTTTCCATTCCACGCTTAATGCGTCCTACGGTAGCAGCATCTAAGTTGGTGTAGTCTTGTATGCACTTGCTACCCAGGAGGAGCTCATCTCGGGTATCAAGATTTGTTACATGGTACACATGGCGGATCGGTCGCCCACATTCACATTTTTGATCGCGGACCCCTCGATCTTCGTAATTGCTAAGGACCCAACCTCCCACCTTACTAACAATGGTGTCATAGTCATCACTATCGACTAGAGATATTCCCTTAATCTCGGCCATTATGTTTAACCATTGAGTTCGTTTACCACGGCGCATATGATTATCTATGAAGTCTTTTTGTTCAGGAAGCAAACGACTAATAACCTCGTCTCGAATTAGCTCATTTAACTTCGAATACCCCATAAAGCACCTCTCTTAACAAAACTAATAACCCGATTTAGGATTTAATATGATTCCTTTCTTTAATCCATCCTTTAACTACGGATTCAGTTTTTTCAAGCCTTGTGACCCGCTCCTTTGCTTTCAGAACTTACGCAAATAGTGCTACTTCTAAATTGACCAATTTTTCTTTACTTTTGTTGGTATTCAGTTATTACTAATATAACCAATTTGTTCTAAATCGTCATGCAATTTGTACAAGTAGGATAAATTTATGGTTTCCCGAAATCTTCATCTAAATCTTTATACGCATAAGCTAACGGAGAACGTTAGCGCAAAATAAGCAGCCGCAGTCTAAGACTTTATTTTTCAAGTCATTGTCGGCGGCTTTTTAAATGTGGGTATGAGTCTAAATCTTAATTTGTACGACTGAAGATTTTTCCTGAAACAACTCCCTCCATATCAAGGATTCCAGTCTATTACTTTATTATCAATGAACAGGTTCAAATCATCCCATTGCCACCTAATTTAATGACAGAACTTATCGAGCATGTAAATAAACATCAATTAAAAGCAGAAGACAAACTGCTATTCGGATTAGGTGGACTTCCGTTAGGTGACAAAGCGTTAAACCGTATTACGAATCGCTTGTCGTCAGTTTTACAATTAAGCGGGGATGAGAAGATTACGCCTCATGGTTTTCGTGCAACAATTAGTACTCTTCTTTCCGAAAGAGGGATCGACCTTAACTCCATTCGATTTTTGCTTGGGCATTCAGAAAAAGATAACCTTCATTTTTACATCCGACGTTACGGAAGACATATCCAAGTCCTTCGTCGTGAGTTAACACGTCTCGAAGAAGAACTTTCCCAAAAGGGCGATGAGGTGATAATTTGGAAACCAGACTTTAAAGAATCGTCAAATAAGGAGCGGGAAACTGATACGTCGCAATCTCCGATCATTCCAAAAGAAACATTGATACAATTGCTCCAAACTCATCCAGACGTTGCAGCTATGATCCTACAAAAAGGATTGGTTCAGCTGTAGGGAGGAGTAGTGATACAAAACCCTATTGTCGTCCTGGATTCATAACATACCATGAGAGTAGCACAGGTTTTAGTCAATCGGTAACAAAACCATTGTAGTAAACGAGGGTTAAGAGGGGGAGGTTCAAAACAAACTAAAGAGCGTATAGGGTAATTGAGAATACAGTGTGTGAACGAAAGAATATGTAGAAGAGGAATTATAGAAAAGTCAATAAAAAGAATCATCTGAAAATTTTGTTTTGTTAAAAGCTCGATCAAAAAAATCTATAGTTTTAATAAGATTAAATCTAGTTCATAAAATTGCTATTTCATGAACTGAATTCCATCCAGAATGAACATATAGGGTGTATACCTATCATAAATACGTTCGGGCTTTTGGATCTCTTATATATGCCTTGGCTTAAGATCACAACATCATTTTATCGCTGCGCTTTTCTTTTCAAATTATGTATTAGATTACACTATATACAAACGTTGTTATATCAAGGCTTTGGCGTGCATTTAGGTAATTTCAATCTATTATGTAACGTGTATAATACCTATAACAACTTGGACAAACAACAAGAACTAATGTGATTAAGTTATCATTCAATATCATAAACGGCACTAAAGTAAAGTTGCAATTTTTTTGTCGACAAACACCAAACAACGTTTTTCCACGTAAAGGAAGTGACTTTGATTAATAATTTTTACTTCGCAAAATATGGATTTTGTGTAGTAAAATATGCTATTCTTTGTAAAAAGTGAGGTGATCTAGTTAGTGGAGAAGAGAACAATTGATGACTTGAACGATCAATTTGCAGTCTATTTGGAAATTAACCGCGGTTATTCCAAAGGAACTGTTGAGAACTACCATCGTTCAGTTTTTCGACTTTCGACCTGGTTAGAAGCGCGCCGTAACGTCTTGTATATTGATGAAATAACGTCTGCAGACCTTGAATTATTCCTCGGAACTCTAAAAAATCCTGATGGTACAGTATTTGAGCCTACAACCCGTCACACGATAATTTCAGGAATCCGTCAGTTTTTTCGCTGGGCTGTTAAATATAAGTATTTAGCTTACGATATATCCCAGAATATTGAAAACCCGAAGTTAAAAGAACAGCTTCCTAAAAGTTTGAGCGTTGAAGAAGCTTTAAAAATGATGAATTCCGCCCAAAAAAGAAAAATGCATGAACGCGACTATTTAATGACATCGATTTTTTTAATTCTTGGGATCCGGGTTTCAGAGTTAGTCGGAATGAATCTAAACGATATCCATGAATCCAAAGGCATAATAAAAATAAGGGGTAAAGGAAGTAAAGAACGCGAATTAACCTTCACCCCAAAACTGATTCAAGCAATCGATCGATACAAGCCCGTTCGTAAAAGAATTCTTGAAGAACGGAATAATAAAGACGAAGTCGCACTGTTTATAAATGAAAAGCATGGTAAGCGTTTAACCCGACGTGGAGTTGAACATATTATTGAACAAATTGCACAAGCAGCCGGTGTAGAATGTGATTTTAATGTATCTCCACATAAATTAAGACATACATGCGCAACCATTCTATATAACGAAGGTAACGCAGATCTACTTGCGATTTCTGAACTGCTTGGGCATAAAGACCCCAGTACTAGCAAAATTTATACGAAGATTAAACATGAAAAAATGCGTTCAGTGATTGAATCCAACCCATTAAACTATTAGAGATCTCCTTCTTTTGAAGCAAATGTGGTTGCATAACGTACAATTGAACCAAAAGTGATTGCAGATATGCTAACAGCTACAACTGTCAGTTTTCAACCGATTTATGCAATCGCTCTGGGTTCATTTTTACGTAATGCAACCTATTTTGCTTCATTTATGCAACCACTTTTGCTTCAACGGACACCAGACAGGAACCAAGAACCTTTAGTTATTCTCCCACTTGCTCTTTTTATCAGTTTACATAATATATATTATCGGACTCAAAATGAAATGCGTAATTTCTGAGAGGGGTACTCACCTGTTTATCAGTTTTATGTTACAAACTCGTTCGTGCATGGATCTAAAGATGGTGAAAAACATGCATGCGCCGAAACTTGTCCTTTTAAGAATCTAATTAGCAATCAGAAACTCTTCCAGTATGTTTATCAGTTTCACCATAAGATATTAACAAGCAGTAACAAAATTACTGTCTGAACCAGACATCATCTACAATCTACATAAAGCACTTAAATTCCAATAAAATAAAAAAATTCACTTTAAATAAAAAACATTATTTACATTTATTGTAAATTCATTTATATTATAATTAAGATCAATATAACTAAAAACGCCCGGAGGTCCCCAAATGACCAAAGTAATCCCAAAATCTAAAACGATCGCCCCTACACCGAAAAAAAGATCGTACGAAAATACGTTGAATAACCTGGCACAATACCTCGAACGAAATAAGAAAAAATAACCAATAAAAAGAGTGCCACTGAAGGCACTCTACTTTGGCGTCTATAAGCTTTTCTTCTCTCTTCCTTCCCCGTTTACCCCGACTTCTATTCTTCAGCAGTTCTCATCCAATCCAACAAGTAAAAATCTGTTACCAAACGTGCGATCTGTCCTTCCGTATCATAACCGATATAGCTCGCGTAGCTGCCGTCTCCCCAACCTGTTGAAAACATAGCAACATTAGAGCCTTCCGCCAAATCTATTAGCCCCCAACTCCGCGTGTGTTTATACGTTTGATCCATTTTCTTTGTCAATGTCTCAAAAAACATCTCGTCCTTCTCCATTTCTCGTTCCAAAAGCGCGCAAGCTTCTGTATCCATGAACGAGCCTGTCCCCGCATCCACACCGTAGCCAAAAAATTCACCTTCGCCAAGCTGTGACACATCTGACTCCGGCCAAACAGCCATTTTCCAAGACACGACAGGTTTATCTGAGAAGACAATCCGTGCCAATGCTACCCGTTCATCTGGCTCCAGAGCGTCATCCGTCTGCTCATCCTTTGACAGGGATTGAACTTGCGCAATAGCAAGCTGTACGGAAAAGCTCCCTTTTGGGAAAACCTCCTGAAACGGTTCAGTCTCAAACATGACAAACGGATCGTTCGCCACGATTTTTCCGGTTTTTATCTGAAGCTTGCCCATATCTTCACGGAACAACCTGTATATATAGCCATCCTGCTCTTGCGTATACCCTTCGTCAAATGCCGTTTCAAAAAAGGCAGGGCAGTTATGTTTCATGATTCCATCCCCTTTTTCCATTCTCTACATAAAATCCCACTGACGATAGTTTGCCAGTGGGATGTCGTCTGCATGCTAATTTACTTGATCAAAGCTGCGTCCAGCGCCACTTCAATCATTTCGTTGAAAGTCGATTGGCGCTCGTCAGCGGAAGTTTCTTCACCGGTAAGAATGTGATCACTCACGGTAAGGATAGACAATGCGTTGCGTTTATATTTTGCAGCCAATGTGTACAGCGCGGAAGATTCCATTTCAATAGCAAGCACTTGGTAGGATGCCAATTTTTTGTACAAATCCAAGCTCTCGCGATAGAAGCTGTCGCTCGTAAAGATATTCCCTACCTTGACGGGCAGATTACGCTCAGTCGCTACTTGATATGCTTTGTGCAACAATTCAAAGTTAGCAGTAGGAGCAAAATCAATCTGGTCGAATAAGAGACGATTCGTTTGGGATTCGGAGGATGCGCTCATGGCGATAATCACGTCACGAACTTTGATGTCTTCCTGGATCGCGCCGCATGTGCCAACGCGGATCAGGTTTTGAACGCCATACGATTGCATGAGCTCATTGGCGTAGATCGAGATAGAAGGAACTCCCATGCCCGTTCCTTGTACAGAAACGCGCTTACCTTTGTATGTACCTGTGAAGCCGAGCATGCCACGCACGTTGTTGTAGCACTCTGCTCCTTCGAGGAAAGTTTCAGCAATGTATTTGGCCCGTAGCGGATCTCCCGGCAGCAGGATGGTTTCAGCAATTTGACCTTGCTGTGCTCCAATATGGATACTCATAATCTGTTTGCTCCTTTATCAAGAAAAAATGACCTACTTGCCTATCGTACTACAAAAACCGAACAATGCAAAGTCAAGAGATCAAATGATTCCAGCGGCTTATGATGGCGCTTTTGCGCGTGACTTTTGAAAATAACGAATAAGCGATACCCACAGTTGGCATCGCCTCGACAACGGTATCATTCATTTGAGGGGCATTACGTAATCCATTGCTTCTAGATGATCTCCCAAGATCGTCTGGTTAACGCTCGATTTCTTCTTGCTTGGTGTCGCTCTTTTTCTCGTAAGCTTTGGTGCACTGTAAGAAGATGACACGACATGCAATTGTTTGTGTAGTGCAATGGCGTGCGCAACGGCAGGTACGGCCAAATGTTGAACGCCGATGGTAGCGGCAGCTTGTCGTGTCATAGCAAAAGGTAAATCGTACATCGAGGAAGTTCTCAGTTCATGACGTGAAGCCAAGGAATTGAGAAATGTCTTCGCTAGCAAAATGGTATCCGCTTCCATAGATGATTGTCGAAGGGGTGTCATGCACCTTCTCAACGCGATGTCTGCTCCTCGGTAACACGTTCTGACAAAGGATTGCATATCATTTGCAGCTACGACTTGATCTGCATCGAGAAACAACCACACATCTCCTGTGGCCTCCCTGGCACCAATGGCTCTCCATACATCATCCCCCAAAGAAAACGGGTACACAAGCGCGGTGAGTGGACAGGAGGAATAAGCGAGCTTTTTCACCGATTGATCCGGCCAGCCTTCCACAACGAGTACGATTTCCATGGGCCGAAGCTTCTCAATTTGTCTGAGTACTTTTTGGATTGTCCGCTCGTGGTGAACAGAAAGGATGACACTTAATCGATATCCATTCTGGCCTTTTTCTTTGCCATTAATGTGCTCTTCTCTGCGTTTTTTTGTGGGATCGCGCATATTTCGCTTTGCGTTTGCCACCCCGTCCACCGCCCTCCTTAACGCGCGATTCTAGATGAATGACCGAGCGCAGATGCAAAACGTCCGATGCATGCACCAAGTCACGGTGTCGTTGACCATCCTGCTCTGCGCGGCGCTGCTTCGTTCCACCCGTTAGTAGCTGGATTGCCTTCGCATGCTCCCGATAAATCGTACGAATGTCTTTTTGCACGATATCACGAGTACCAATTGGTTGGTTTTCCGCAGCAAACGGGGCGATTGTCGTCATTTTGAGCCCCAAGACAGACGCTTGAACCATAGCAACCGCCGGATGGCATAAAGTCTTGAAACCAATGGCCTCCAGAGCATTTCTGCTCAACGCAAACGGAATATTTTCAAAGGAAGCGGACCCCATGCTTTTTTGACCAAGAAGATGGTTCAACAGGCAATAGGCACTGTGTGCTGAACGTTCTCCTCTTTTGAATCCCCAGTGGTCGGAGCATGTCGTGATAATGACATCCCATCCCTTTTTGACCAGTGTGACATATTTCTTCAAATATAAGAGAGGCATGGCGAGTCGTCCGTCGATAAAAAGGACAACGTCTCCCCTCGCATGAGCAGAGCCGATCGCTATTGCCTCATGACTGTCAACTTCCAGACCGGTTGAAAGGACTAGTACTCCCCATTCATTGGACAGATTAGCTTCTTGGGAGCTCACTCCGTTGCACACGACGATTACTTCCGTGTGTGGATCTATTCTTTTGACAACAGAGAGTAGTTTTTTCATATTCCTGGTGTTGTCACTCATTGGGATGATGACGGACACGGCAGGGCGATCATAGATTCGGTTGTCCATCTCACTCCCCCTCACCAGAGAAAAGTTTCTTTCTCTAATGTACGCTCGTTTTCCACAATTGGACACGGCATCTATCCCCCACAGAAGACCTAACTAAAAAACAGGACGCGCATAGTGCTACGTCCTGTTTGGATTCTCATATTTGTATTAGTAGAACCGCCGTTGCAGACTGCGTTCGCGAATTCGTTTATTCCTCTGGACACGGGAAAACGTATACACGATTAAGAAAAAGTTCATTCCTAACCAGACGATTAATACGCTATAGCGCGCCAGTGGATGTGGGTTGCCACTTTCTGAATCCCCAAATATAGTAGCAGGAGCTGGAGCAGGCGGATCATGGCGAAGCAACGGATAAGAGATGGCTAGCTTGCCAGCCTGGACAGACAGGCTCCCATTTGCTTCTAGCTCTACCAAAGGCTCCACCCCTTTGGGAACCGTCGCATACAAATCTTCCTTGGCTGTAAAAGTCACAACCGAGGTATTACCAGGAACAGCTACTTCTGAAAAGGAATCTCCTTTTTTGGCAACAGATTTGGTCTCAAATCCTTGAAAGCCAAAGTCCAGTAGCTTTTTTATATCTTTGTATGCATTTGCACTAGTAGAGGCTTTCATTGTGACAGCGATGAGCTCTGTTTCTCCACGCTTGGCAGAGCCTACCAGCGTATGCATCGCCTGATCTGTAAACCCGTTTTTGATGCCAGTCGCCCCTTCGTATTCGCGCAGGAGCTTGTTATGATTCACTAGCACTGTTTCCCACGTTTGTCCATGCCAAGGCAGCCGCTTGGTACCGACAATTTCCCTAAATACGGGGTTTTTCATCGCGTACCGCGATATTTTGGCCATGTCAGCGGCAGTCGTGTAATGATTCGGGTCATGTAGTCCGTGTGGATTGGCAAAATTCGTTTCGGTGACCCCTACTTTTTCTTTCAAATAGGCGTTCAAATCCACTGCAAAACGCTCTGTCGTCTGACTCATATGCTCCGCAATCGCTGTACCAGCGTCGTTGCCCGAATTCATGAGCAGTCCGTACAACAAATTGCGTAGGGAAATCTTTTCTCCCTCTTCCAAATAAACACGTGTTCCTTCTTCACGGCGTGCTTTTTTTGAGACGGTGACAGTGTCATCCAGATTCCCTTTTTCTATCGTGTAAATACCTGTTGCGATTTTCGTAATACTAGCAGGGTACAACTTCTCATGAGGGTTCTTTTCAAACAAGACTTGTCCCGTTGTAGCATCAATCAGAATGGCTGATTGTCCAGTGAGAGTGTTAGGCTCCATGCTTGATGACTCCTCGGCAAAAGCGGAAGGCATGCCTAGGTTGAACAAAACCATCACCACAACGAGTAGGTTCGTTAGTAAAAAGCGCATGTTAGTCTATATCCTTTCCTACTTTGTCGCGTTTTTTCAGGTTACATTTGGTCTGTAGACAACTAGAGACGTTATTTCAACCGTATTCCCAACAAATCGTGAATCATTTTAAACTTAGGATTGTCCGCAAAAGCCTCTTCGAAACCACTGACATGTTCCCTGTACAAGGCTGCGGCGGAATCCAAATCTTGCTTGACGTACAAAGAAAATATTTCTTCCAGTTTTTCTTCCAGTGTCGTATCAACTTCTGCCGGTGTGAGAATTTCTTGGCGCAAATTGTTCATCAACACGTCGAGCTGATGCGTGATTACAGACGCTTCATGAAGCTGTTGCAACACGTCTGTCGGAATGTTGCCCGCATATTTGTAGCGCAGTTCATGTTCATTTGTCGCCCAGAAGTTCATTCCCAATGTACGGATTTGAATCTCACAAAAAAGTGTTCTCTTTTCGCTGCCGTGGTAGACCGTATACGAAACGATCATGTGAATACTTCTGTAGCCGGATTCCTTCGGAGCTGCTATATAGTCTTTGACATCGTGAATGACAATATCCTCCCGCTCCTGCAACAACTGCAGCACCTCGCGCACGTCGTCTACATAGCGGCATACGACTCGAAGGCCCGCGATATCCTGGACTTCCCTGGCGACGTCACTTTGCCAATGATCTCCCAAAAAGTCGATTCCTTTTTCATTTGCCTTCTTTACTAAACTGTCGACTTTTTTCACTCGTCCGACAACGAATTCAATAGGAGAATAACGGCCGCTTTTTTGAAAGCCGTATTTAATTCCTTTTAGTTTTAACTTTAGCTCTTCAACTGCCTGTTCATACGGCGCCAAGAAATGAACCATGTTGTTGAGTACTTTGCTTGGCACATTTGTGACTCTCATGAAGACACCTCCAAATTACTTCCAGAGGAAAGGTGATGCATCAAAAAACGGCTGTGGATTTACATACGTATTACCTACTAACATGCCGTAATGAAGGTGAGGACCTGTAGAAAAACCGGTGCTACCCATTTGTCCAATCACCTGTCCCTGTTTCACTTCTTGCCCTGTCTTTACATCTAGCTTGGACAAGTGAGCATAGATGGAAAAAATATTTAACCCGTGATCGATGATGATGGTATTGCCTGTTAAGTATAAAGAGTCGGCCAGAACCACTTTCCCGTGGTTGCTCGCCCCAATTGGCGTACCTGTTTTGTTCGCGATGTCAATCGCCGCATGTCTGTTGGCTGGTACACCGTTTACTACGCGCTGATAGCCAAATGGAGTCGTTAATTTTCCGACTGCTGGCTGTTGAAACGGCTCCGAGAAATACGGAATCGCTCGCGAGTTTGATCTAGCTGCATTGATCTTTTTTTGATCTGCATTGATTCGTTTTGTATCCTGTCGCATGTTGTTGAGCTGTTTACTTACCGTAAGCTTGTCTACTTCAAATTTTTTCGGTGCGATTGTCACCGTTACGGAAAGTTTTTTGTCAGCAGATGTAACTTTATAGGTCCCTGCTTTCGTGTTAAAAGGAATCGGGATAAACCGGGCATACTCATCCTGTGTCTTTTGCAATTGATAGTTCTGAGAGAATACCGTTACGGTTTGTGGCTCTTTACTGCGTACAAAAATAACGTCCCCAGGATATGTTTTGGCTGGCGTTACGCTAATCGCTGGTTGTTGTTTCGTCGTTTGGGCGTAAACCCCTTCTACTGTCTGGCTAAATATGCTTGTCCCAGGGACGAGCGTCAATGCTGTGGCCAACATGAGACTAACCATTGATTTGAACATAGACATGCTCCCTCCCATTTTCTAGTATAACAAAACACACCCTGAAAGGAAAAAGAAAAAGAAGGCTAATGAGCTAGCCTTCTCCAATCATTCCAAATGTAATCTTACTGTTTCTTCGAATAATCCGACATCATTTCCATGATGGATTGCACGCCTGTCAGCATTTCGCTTGCACGTTTAGTTTTTTGTGAGATGCCTTCAAAATCAAGTAACCCTTTTTTCCGTTCGTTCCATCTTTTAAACAATTCTTCCGCCATACCGGGGTTGCTTTTAACCGCTCTAATCCGCATGGAATCTTCGAGGACCCATGCTTCAAATTCGGGATGCTTTTTTAAAAGCTGCTTGACCTCTTTTTTCTTCATAGCCGGACGTCGCTCCTTTCCACTGGACAAACGAGGATAGTTAACTGTTCGTTACACCATATGACTAGTCCGCGATTGTGCTTGTGTGTTTGCACCACACAGGAAAGAAAAGGGCTATTCATGGCAAACATAGAAAGGCCCCTAAAAAGGGACCTCTCTTCATCCAGCTATTTACTTGTCAGTACGTTAGACTTGGCGACCAGCCATTTGTTGCTCAGCAAAGCTCACCAGACGCTTCGTAATTTCTCCACCAACAGAACCGTTTTGGCGAGAAGTAGTGTCTGGTCCGAGATTTACACCGAATTCAGATGCAATCTCATACTTGAGTTGATCCAAAGCTTGGTTCGCTTGAGGAACTAGCAGGTTGTTGGAGCTTCCACCGTTGTTTGCCATGATTGATTCCTCCCAACGCTTTTTTTCTCCCGGGACGGATTTGAACCGTCTAGCGTTTATTGCTTCTCACCTTGAGACCGGAAGTTGATTTTCAAGAGGTGGTTGCTGACCTCTTGTGGTACTATCATCCCACCGTAAGAAAAGTACATGCACGTTTTCTCCCGATATTTCTGTTGTAAAATCTGACAAGGTTGTCCCGCTCCTTTATGCTATAATGGTGCGTATAGTTTGGTAGTGAGAGGGGCAAGGTTTTGTGAGTGATTCTGGAAAAGTACTGCTCATCGATGGTATGAGCTTTTTATTTCGCGCCTTTTATGGTTCTGCTTGGGGTGGAGCCTATCGCCAGACTTCAACAGGTGTGTACACAAATGCGGTTTATGGATTTACAAAAATGATGCTCGATTACGCAGAGTTGACACGTCCTTCTCATCTCGTAGTGGGCTGGGATGTCGCTTCGCGCGAGTCTTTGGTGCGCAGTCAATGGTATGACGGCTATAAATCAAATCGCCAAGCAGCACCGGATGAGCTCATTCCACAATTCGATTTGGTAAAAGAAGTAACGGATGCGTTCTCGGTTCCGAACTTGGGTTGCCCTGGCTATGAAGGTGATGACGTATTGGGTACGCTCTCCACACGTCTTTCCGAAGAAGGACACGAGGTCATCATTGCGACAGGTGATTACGATAGCTTGCAGCTCATATCTGAGCGAGTGAGTGTAAAAATCCTGAAAAATGGCGGTAAACACGAGCATTATAATCCTGCGAGCCTCTTGGCATTGCGTGGAATTACACCTGAACAGGTCGTGGATGTCAAAGCTTTAATGGGAGATGCCTCTGACTGTATTCCAGGCTGCCCAGGAATTGGTGAGAAAACAGCGACAAAATTGATTACCGAGCATGGTGATCTGGACAACCTATATGTAAATCTGGCAAGCTGTACGCCAAAAATGCGCAGCAAGCTGGAAGAAAATCGCGATCAGGTATACTTAAGCAGAAAACTGGCTACGATTATTCGGGATGTTCCGGTGGAGTATGCGCTGGAGGATGCCCTATGGGAATACGATCGTCAAGTCGTTCAGAACAAATTCGATGAGCTTGAATTCGGACGTACGATGGCCGCGAGAGTTGGCTAATTAGGGTCATGAGCATCGGCTGAGAAGAAGCGGACTATCCCTTTTTTTCAGCCGATTTCTTTATGCACTGCATAATCGCTCTGTCAGTGAAACCCACACAATCCTGCGATCCATTTGGTCTCGGTACCTTCGTACCAAATTTTCCTCCTCCAGCCTACTAATTAAGCCTGAAGTTGTACTGTTTGACAAATCAATAGCCTTACTAAGGTCCCCCATTGTTCTTGGCCCGTTTTCAAGAATTTCGAGAATCAATACTTGTTGCCAATTGATTTCATTTGTTTTTAGCTCTTTTCGTGCAATATTTGAAAATAATACATTGGCTCCACGTATAAGCTTGGCCAGCTTAATCAGTCTCTCCATAGTCTCCTCCTTCTGCTATTTAATTGGCTACGCTCAGCATAGGCGAAACAATTAAAGAAAACAGTGGGTAAGAGTTAAAATTTTTCTTAACTGAAATGAAAAAATCCCGTCCCACGAGTGAGACGAGATTTGGAAGTACGTCGAACAACTTATTTGGCTGTTTGAAAAACATCTAGGAGCAACCCTGTATTCTCCTCCCCATCCGCTTCCCAGCTCGTCGCAAATTTGACGCGATGAGAAACTCCCAGCAAATCATACGCTTGTACGAGATGCTGCCTCGCAGAACCCACAATCAAGCTGTGCAAACGAACTTGTTTATGCTGGCCCAAAGAGATGAGTTTTTCTTGGACATAAGGAGAAATTCCCCCAATTCCATCCGTTACCATGACAAAATCTGCTCCACGCCACGCCTGTTCCTTTTCAACCAGCTCGATGGCTCGCTTCATCGGAGCGTCAAAGTGAGTCCCACCGCCAAACGACATTTGCGCCAGGCCGTAAAAGGCAGGCCAATCTGGCTTCTTGTGGTAGAGCGGTTGCTCCTTAATCTCTCCTTTTGCCCCGAACAAGAGGAGGATAAAATCGCGCTTTTCCAGCATCGAGAGGGCAGCAAACGTCATGATGAAAATTTGTGCAAGCCGCAGCTTACTTCCGCGCATCGAATGGGATGTGTCCAGCATGCAGATCACCGGACCCTTTGGCGGCTCTTCTACCCATCCCGAGGTATCGTAGGTCATGAGCTTTTGCTCCAGCCATTTGAGCATGAAGTAATTCTCGAAGTCCGGATCAGCGAGAAGCACAGCTTCACCAGGCAGCATGTGCGCAATATCGCCCGATTGTCGCAAATCATAGTATTCCTCAGGAAAATGTCTGGAACGAATTTCTTTGCGCTTAACACGAAAGCGATGGACTTGCCTGCCTACCTCGTTCAGAAAAGCGACCAGATCCGGATGGCGCCTCAATTTCTCAATCCATTTCAAATACTGCTCAAAGCTTTGCCTACGCAGCTTTCCTAACTCATGCCCCCAGCTTCGGTTGGCAAAACGCTGACTAGCCGTAAATACCTCTTCGACAAAAAGCGTATCGAGTTCCTCGGTGGATAACGTCGCCTTTAACGATTGCTCCAGCCATTGTCCCAGCTCTTTTTCAAAAGCGGCGATCGCTTCCTTCTCTTGCTTTTCCAATCGATCCAGCTGCTTTTCGCGTTGGACGAGCTCCCCCTCCAATTTTTTCACCTTTTGCAGAAGCTTGGTCCGTTTCGTGAACTGCACTTTCATTTCTTCTTGCAGCTCGGTAATGCGATTTTGCAAGGACAGTACCTCTGCCCGCACTAATGGCTTGGTGTCCATGGCTTCCTGCTTATCCTCCACGACGCGCTTCCCCTGTTGAAGGGTATAACCGACTAACTCGAGCTTGGCCTTTTGTTTTTCTGTCAGTAGCTCGGAAAGCTGTGCTTGTTGACTTCCCTCCCGGCCTTGCTGGTCTTTCAAGCCAGTTAAGAGCGGAGAGGGCCGTTGATCCTTCTCCCGCTGCTTCACTTCCTCGGAAAACGTCTCTGTTAGCCACAGCAAGGCCTTGATTGCTGTTTTGAACGATGAACTTTCCTGCCCGAATGTCCGCGGATGAATCATACGTGTAAAATACTGCTTCATAAGCGTACGAATCATCCAATGATGAAAAGGAGTGGATTCTTGCGTCAGATCGATCTCCGGCTTTTCCAAATAAAAGACGAGGAAAAAGTCAGCCAAGAGATCCAAATCAAACCATGCTGCTCGTGCCCGTGCTTCATGAACCCATTCCTGAGCCGTGCGCGAAGAGGCAAGGTATGTTTCAAATACATAACGATCAACACCACTAGCGCGAATGATCATACGAGCTACCCCCTACAACGTAAAATCATAATCCGCCCCGGGGATTTCCTTGTCAAAAATCGTCCGATACGTGCGCTGGAGTTGTTGTAAAATCCGTTCGCCTTCAATTCGCAGGTACGAATATTTGACCGCGTATTTTTCTACATGGGGAATCAAGCGGTTTTTTTCCAGGACATAGGCATGCAGATCGTGCTCCCGCTTCTCCCACTGAATAAGACGATTACGCAAGTCTCGTGCCGTCTCTTCTACCTCTTCGCGACTCTCCTCTAACAACCGGACATTGCGCTCCATCGCTTCCTTGCCCAGCTTTGCGCCCACTTCTTTTTTAAATTGGAAGGCATGCAGCTCTGATTCTTTTTCCTTCCATTTATCTGCAATTTGTCCGAAGCGTTGGAGTGGTAATTCATTCTCCATATCACTCTTCAGCATTTCCGTAAATTGTTGTTCAAACGCTTCCTGCATAACAGGTAAATCTTCAGGGACATTCCACAGCATATGCGGAGTGAAAACCGTGTCCCAGATCGTCACTTGCTCACGTCCATGCAAGGCAGCAGAAGTACGCCATACATTTGCGATTTTGCTCCAACGGCGGTCGGAGAGCATATACTCTTTTGCTTCCAAGTCTTGTTTGAGGCGGTACAGAAAATAAATGATGGTTTCTGGAATGACCACTTGCTTCGCTGCTGCTTGAATATCCTTCACGTCATACAGTGAGAACACAACGGGAAGAGGAGTCGTCGGCAAAGAAAACATGCGCTCATAGCTTGCAGCATGTTTCAAATAGTGAACCTCATAACGGAACAGGAAGCGGTCATAAAGAGCTGTCAATTGATCATCGTCATCAGGAAGCTCATTTGATGCAGCGATTAAAAACTGCAACGGAACCTCCTCTTTTTCTCTGCCATTGAAATAAACTCGTTCGTTCAATATAGAAAGCAGCGCATTCAGAATCGCGCTGTTCGCTTTGAAAATTTCGTCTAAAAACGCAAACTGAGCGTTGGGTAAATAACCAGCTGTTTTTCGTACGTATTGATCCAGTTTCAATTGCTGAAGGGAGACTGGACCGAATATCTCATCAGGAGTCGTAAAACGGGTAAGCAAATACTCGAACCAATGCTGCGATCCAAAAAGCTGAGAGACTGATCGTGCCAGCTGAGACTTCGCTGTTCCCGGCGGACCAATTAACAAAGCATTTTCCCCGCTCATGATGCCCAGCATTAAAAGGCGAATCAGTTCACTTCTTTCCAGGAAACGGCGCTCCAAAAGCTCAATTGCCTGGTCCATTTTACGTTGGATGGGTGTAGTCGAATTCATCGTAGTTGGCTACACGACGGACTGATTAGGAACGTCGATGTGCCGATCCCCCTCTCTTGCTTGGAACCCAAAGTTACGTCATTCATTAATAGTGGCATATCGTGGACAAAAATGCCAGTTTCCAGTTGGTTCACTCGTCTGCTCTGTGATGTGCGTTCACCCATGGCCTATTTTTCGCATATGTTGTGGCAACAAGGTACTTCCACCGGAGTAACGAAGAAGGAGGGAGCGACATGGGAATCGAGCTTTTGTGGATACATGGTGTGTATGTCTTGTTCGTGATCGGCATTATTCTCGTAATGGTTTTGCGAAAAGATACGAGTCTGATTAGTATCGTAGGCATAGCGATTATCGGCTTCGTCGCGACTAGCTCTGTGACAACAGCCGTCGGTGGAATATTCGGCAGCTTCATCTATGCGATTACCGAGCTATTACCGACGATTTTAGTCATCTGTATCATCGTTGCGATGAGTCACATTTTGACTGATACAGGCGTAAATGAAACGATGATTCGGCCGATGACCCATTTGGTTCGAAATCCAACATTGGCTTATTGGGTCATCGGGATCGTCATGATGGTCATTTCCTGGTTTTTCTGGCCTTCTCCAGCTGTCGCACTGATCGGTGCTGTCATGTTGCCCGTCGCATTGCGCGCTGGCCTGCCGGCGATGGGTGTCGCCGTTTCGATGAACTTGTTTGGACATGGAATTGCACTGTCCGGTGATTATATTATTCAAGGCGCCCCCACTTTAACCGCCAAAGCCGCAGGAATTCCTGTCACGGACGTGATTTCGGCCAGTGTCCCTCTCGTGATTATTATGGGCGTCGTGACAACTGCAATCGCATTCTGGTATTTGAAAAAAGACATGAAGCTCGGCGTGCTTCCGTCTCCCAAAGAGACTGTCGTACCCGATGCTGTTTTTACTTCCGCACGAGTCCCTTTGTCAGATGGCGTGCGGCGTACGTTGGCTGGACTCGTACCGTTATTATTTGTCCTCGATGTCGTGGCCATGTTTGCTTTTGATTTACACGGTGGTGATGCAACGGCGCTTGTGGGCGGAACTGCCTTGCTCATTCTCGTCATCGCGACGATGCTCGCGCACAAGAAAACTGGTCTCGAGCAGGTAACCACCCATCTCATTCAAGGCTTTCAGTTCGGTTTTAAAGTATTTGGTCCGGTCATCCCGATTGCTGCTTTCTTTTATATGGGGGACAGTGGGTTTATTAAGGTGTTTGGGGAGGTCCTGCCGCAGGGTTCACACGGAATCGTGAATGACCTCGGCGTGGCGCTCGCACAGACGATTCCCATTAGCAAGGAAGTAGCTGCTCTCACTGTATCCGCAGTAGGTGTCATTACAGGGTTAGATGGCTCAGGCTTCTCCGGGATTACACTGGCTGGCTCTTTGGCTCAACTATTTGCAACTGCTCTCGGTGCCGGTGCCGCTATGTTAACTGCACTCGGTCAAATTGCCGCTATCTGGGTCGGTGGTGGAACGATCATTCCTTGGGCATTGATTCCTGCTGCAGCAATTTGTGGAGTAGACCCTTTTGAGCTGGCGAGACGAAATTTGTATCCCGTGGCGATTGGGCTTTTGGTCACGACAATCGCAGCGATGTTTCTTTTGTAAAATGTCGGTATCTATTCGAAAAAGCGAATGGTCACGAGCCATTCGCTTTTTTCATGGGATAGCTAATCAGATTGACGCGTTTTCTCATTCTGTTTTTCTCCGAAACTCATACACTTGTACTAGCCTCTATTTGGATGAGAAAGGAAAAAACCAGTATGAAGTTGTGGGGAAAAAGTATCCAGGTCGCAGCAACGTACATTGGAACCGTCGTAGGCGCCGGGTTTGCGAGCGGTCAAGAAATCCTCGCGTTTTTCACCGCCTACGGCCATGCCGGAACAATTGGCATCCTGCTCGCCACCTCTCTTTTTGTTTGGCTGGGCTACAAGATGATGCTAATCGCTCATCATTTGCGCACACCTTCCTATGAATCCTTTAATCAAAAACTGTTTGGACCGATGATCGGTCGTACGATGAATATTTTGGTCTTTCTCACCCTTTTTGGCGTCACGACTGTCATGTTGGCGGGAGCGGGGTCGGTCTTGGAGGAGCAGTTCGACATTCCGTATTTGGTCGGGACCGTCGCCACCGTTCTGTTCGCCCTGTTGCTTCTGCGAAAAGGGTTGGAGCAGTTACTCGTCGTGAATGCGATCGTCGTTCCGTCCATGGTATTGTTCGCTTTGCTCATTTTGCTGGATGGCACCGCAGAATCTCCCATGCCGCTCTCGCCCCCATCTGATTACTCCTTCTTATGGAAGACAGTCTTATACGTGTCCTTTAATCTAGCCATGGCCCAATCCGTTCTTATCCCGATCGGCTATGCGATCCGCGACAAGGTTGTTTTGTTACGGGCAGCCGTCATTGGCGGAGTCGTGCTTGGATTTATGCTCCTCGTCGTCCATACGGCCATGTTGGCCAACTGGGACGATGTCCGCCTCATGAATATCCCGATTCTTTTTGTAACAGAGCAATGGAACGAATGGCTCCAGCTGTTCTTTGTTTTCGTGCTCTACTCCGAGATTTTTACCACGCTGATTTCCAATGTGTTCGGGATTGGTCAGCAGCTGCGTGAATTATTGGATGTTCCGGAAACGCGGCTTTACTTGTATTTGTTTTCTACTGCTTTCGTATTGTGCCTGATTGGATATAGTCAGTTGCTCATGTTTTTGTATCCATTGTTTGGGTATTTGGGGTTGTCTACGCTCTGTCGGATTTCACTTCCAGGAAATGGAATTAGAAAGCGGTTTTGATTGGACGACCATTAGACATTTTCTATCCATCATCCATGTCAAGAACGTTCGGATTTAAGGTAATCAAATGGTCCACTCAAAAGTATTACCCCCGTAATTTTTTTAACAACGAGCAAAAGGCTATCTAAAAAACCGAACAATTATCATATGTATAGTCATAAAGTATGGAATTCGTTATCTCAAACATTTTTCTTTCGTAATAGTTCTGCATACTTTTCTATAGATTCCAGTTCCATGAGCCGAATCAAATTCATAGCCTTGCTTTCCCATTTCTCGATTTGATCCTCTTCATATAGCATTTCTATGAATGGTTCGTACAAACACGGGCTTTTGGTTGCGACAGGATGTTTTCGGTCCACTAGATGCGCCCACTCTAGATATCGCTGGCAAATCGAGTAAGCGATGCTGCCGTCATCAGTCTGTAACAACGGGTAATCATAGCATAGTTTTGACAGGACTTGATCTGTATGAACAGAAGCGAAAGGCGATTCAGAAAGAGCATTCCCTAGACGTCTTTCTGAACGTGTAAGCGCTGCTTTCAACGCTTCGTCATTTCTCTTTGATTTACCAAAGTCCCGCTCCACCGTATACCCGATTTTCTTATCCCATTTCACGCGTTTGATTTGATCAATGGCAAACTCTACATTCCGATTTCTCCAGGCTTCAGCTGTTCTTTGAAACACATCGAATGGTTCTTTACCAGCCCTCGCCTGCCAACTTGAGGGATAAAAGGCGTTACCACCAACCTCAATAAGCCCATGATCTACCCGTATACTTCCTTCGAGTGCATATAGTAAAAGCATAGGTTCATAGATTCGATAGATGCGAGCAGCGATCTCATTTCCTTCTTTGGCACAAGTCATATAGTATAACGTTAGCTCACTAACGGATTGTGCATGGTTCCCCCTCATTCTTGCCACAACTGTATTTTTCTTTGCGATATCATGCTCGGCTGGTACACCTGCTGCACGATAGGGATGAAAGTACAATGGATGAACATTCATTGGATGAGTTTCGATGAATACGTGGATCCGTCGCAAATATTCATGGAAAAGTAAATAATCCACGTTATTCTCAGCTGAAGTACTTCTATGGTTATGGTGGTTTGCCAGATTGGCTATATAAGTGATCAGCTTTAAAATCCGTTCATCTCCGTTGCACAAAGCAAATTCCAGCAGACTATGATCAAAATCTTCGATAGGCAGTTCAAGCGCTGGAAATTTCAATAAAAAGTCTTCGATTGGTCGCTCTCTCTGGTAGGTTTTCTGTCCCGTTACATACAAATAGATGTCTTTCGCTTCCTTTACCTGGGGAACGGTGATCCTGGAATAATCACAGGTTTTGTATAAACGAGATTGAAAATGAAACATTTCCATCGTATTCTTGACTTCAGCACGTTCACGATCATATTGGTAAGAGCAATCAAACGGAAACCCACGCAGAATGAAATAACTGCTAAGGTCGAGCTGCGTAAGATCATCGAACTCCATCGCATAAGCCACCGCATATATTCCCAGTCCATTTCGAACATGAACATATAACCGGCCATCTTGGCTCTTCCACCACTTTTGATATCCCTGGCTCGCCTGCTCAATAAGAATTGGTTTCTGTTCTATATGTGAGAGCCAATGTGCAACGTCTGATTGTTCTATCCATTTTACTACCCATTGTTTTTTCTCTCGAAGTAGGCTGTATTTGACACCTTCACTCTCTAGCAGTTCCTCCATATTTTCAGCAAATACTTGAAACGTAGTATAGAGTAACGTATACAACTTGCCGTTCTCATCTATATATCCACCCTTACTCAACCGATCATCCATCACATGAAAGCACTCTACAACCGTTTGACCTTCATAATTTAAAACCTCGGGTATTCTCCGTTCCTCTCCATCTCGATGCGCAAAGCTCCCCCATAAATCGATGCAAAAACGATTGTCGATCTCTCCCCCAAATGAATAGCTCAAACCTCCATACTTTTCCTGCACATCCAACAAAGCATCAAAAGCTGGAATGCCCTTCTGTTGTAGGATTTTTTTTACTTGCTCTCTGTCCGTAATGGTTTCCCTTCTTGTACATTGCTGAACAAAAGCCTTCGCTGTTTCTGACAATTTGTCACCGTCAGGCATATTCGTAGCCTCCTTTCGAGATTTTAGATTTAATTTTTACACCAATGGTAACATTTGTCACAGTTGAAACGTCATTCGTTAAGGCCCAACTCATCAACCTACTAGAAAGGGATTCCTATCATGAAATTTTCTACGCTATTAAAAACCATGCTCGTTCTGTTACTCATCTTCTTCTCTACTTCGCCAATCAAGGCCGAAGAGCAGCAAGACCCATCAAGAGAACCGCAATTACCAGTGGTGTATCAAAACCTGCAAATACCGTCTCATTTGACAGAGCCATTCTTTCTTTTCACGAAGCAACCACTTTACAAGTATGATTCACCTCCAAAGAGTTACACCATGTCATTGGTTTCACCGTCTGGAAAAGTAATAATAAGCACTTCGCTCGCTTATAAAAGTGAAGTGTACCCGCTCCAAAATGGATACGGATATTATTTTAATTCCCCCTTTTTAAACATATGGACTATTTCCTTTACGATAAACAGGGCAATGTTAAGAAAATGACTACTTGTTGCGATATTGGCTCTTTCAAGCAGATACATGGGGAATGGTTTACGGGCGGACTATCCAGGAAACCTGCCGTATCTGTACAATGCCAAAACAGGGAAAATTACCAAGAAGTTTCCGGACGCGGATCATCCAATCTACTTAGCCGAACCGACTACGAAAACGTTTGATCCGTATTACTTGCCCTATGGTGGACTGGTAAAAGACGCAAAAGGGGACGAATACTACAAGTTGGGCATGAGAAATATTCATGGAAAAATACTGAGTAAGCCATTTTTTGATGAATATTTCGGATATGGTGAAGGCTGGCATCGTGTGAAAATAAACGGCCAAACGCATTTTATCAGTAATGAAGGCAAAATTATGCGGAAGCCTTCCCGTAACTATAAAGTCGAATCGAATATGCACAGTGGAGCATTCATTGTCTCAGGCAAGCTGGGGAACGAAGAATTTTATGTGCTGATGAATAAAAAAGGACTCATTGTTTCTAAAAAGTATGCGTTTATCCACCCAACATCCGATGGACACTTTCTCGCTGTGACGAAAACCAACAAGCAATATACCTTTACCAAAATAAATGCAACGGATAAAGTCGTCTCACCCCAACAATATGTGCTAAATAAGCCAGAACAAATGAAAGAGCTCAAGCAGACGGGACAGTTGTTCCATACCGATACCCAAATCACTGCGAACACAGCTAACAACCAAAGCTTCAACTTTCCACATCAATTGCTGATCACTCCTACCATTGAGACAGTCGCCATCGAGTACACCATCTCAGGGACTAAAAAGATCGGCGTGTATACGCATGACGGCAAGCTGATCTACGAGGAGATTATCAAATAAGTAGGTACCAGTGAGCCTGACTTCTCTTACATTCTCATACTAATAAATAAAAGCACGACAATGCCCTGAAACAAGGGGATGGTCGTGCTTTTTCCTATTAAGTTCCTTGTACTCCCAAGTGATAATGATTATTCCAATCCCGCAGGTTTTTCCCTTCCATCCAACGGATACCAGCGAAGCACATCACGCGGAGGACTTGCCAACCCTTCCTCCAACAAGACACACTTCCAAATTTCTTCACCTGGCCCATCAGTTGTATCGCCGTCATTGATAACAGGACCATTCTCGTATACATAGTTCGATATATTACGCAGGAAACTCGCAACCTCATTCGGATCGTAGGCATCCCCATTAAATACCGCCTCATGATCGATCACATCCAACTGCTGCATGCCGACGGTATCCATCAAGAGCCATCCCTCTGGAAGATTGAACAACCGAACATTGGACCATAGCTCCAGTGGAAGAAGCTGGATTTGCTCATAACGTTGATTCAGCTCTTGCATCAGCTCGGCAGACGCGAGGCACTCTCCATTCGGATTAAAAAAGCAAAGAGCTTCTGGCATTTTCAACAGCGACTCTGCAATGGCGGCGACAGTCATCAACTCCGGGAGCGACTCATAATCCTTAGGCAGTACTGGAGCCTGATCGTCCGACTCCCCCAAGACGAAAGAAGAACGAATACGGATAAACGCTCCGTGCTCGGATGCGGCTTGCTGTCCTTCGGGAAATCCCCACGACTGCTGAGCTGCCCGCTCCAGGCTATTCGAGAATGTAAACGGTCCGAAAAAGCCCATCGACCAAGCGCCAAACAGCATCGTATCTTCTGCCGGATCTCCCATACTATCCGGCCAAGACTTATCGACGATATCGACCTGGATATATCCGTTTACTTCTGGACGGTACGGAATAAGCAGGCTAGGGCCGCTGAACACCCATTGGTCGAACGTTTCTATGATATTCGCAATTTCGAATTGATCCTTGAGTCTGTCTGCTATTTTGTGAATCGGAACCGCTGTTGACAACAGAACGGCAACCCCTTGAGAATACATACCTTTTGGCATATCGTCATCTTCTTCCTAATTGTATTTGTATGAGTCAAGACGTACTTTACGCAACTGTAAAACCGATTGCTTGAAACTCCTTCATCGCCATTTCCAGATCAACTTCTGGATTCAGCTCCATCATCATTTCTTTGGTGATGGAAGTATTCGTAAATACATAACCAATTACATCAAGTGGGACCTGCACCTCGTAGTAGTCCTCTGCCCACTCCAGATAGTCTTCTGGGTTATCATATATCATCCCAAGCAAAAAATCTGATCCGTCATCCAGCCCTTGGGGATTATGTACCTCTCCCGTTTTCCATACGTGATCAGCAGATTCTCGCCATAAGCAGAAAGTAACTTCCTCCTTGGTCAACGCTTCGTCATTGAGACGGTGAAGCAAAGCGGGAGGGACTTTCTCATAGATACCAGGCCAAACCTCGTATTCTTCCCTAGCATGTGGACTCATTTTCGATTCATGATCGAATCCTTTTACAATAATGCCCTCGGGGGTGAACAGGATATAAAGATCGTCGCCTGAACCGTTGCTAACGCTCGCGAATGTGGTGTTTTCATCCCATTGCGGATCGAAGTGATATCGGCGCAGCCATTCCTCTTCACACAATACAATATC
This sequence comes from Brevibacillus schisleri, assembly GCF_055685845.1. NCBI lineage: Bacteria > Bacillati > Bacillota > Bacilli > Caryophanales > Paenibacillaceae > Brevibacillus > Brevibacillus schisleri. The sequence goes on along the minus strand of NZ_JBVNDM010000001.1, from coordinate 3,196,862 downwards.
CAGTGCGCTCAGGATAAGCAGACGCTGTTTTAATACTTCTGGCTCCAAGAATGGCTTAGGCCAAATGTTCATGTTAGATTCTCCTTTAATTCCCTATATAATGTCAATAACCAGACTAAATACTCGCCCCTGTCTAAGAGCTTCTCACCGATTGGCTCAGGCGGCATTTTCTCTGTACATCGGGGACAATCATAGCTGTTCTTATATGTATCGGATTCTGACTCCATATGTAAATAGGTGGCATTTAGCATGTAATTGCATTTCTCGCAAATAACTGTATGAGTTTACACAAATCTTAACAGACTCGAGGACCTTGTTAGAATTTATCCAACAAGGTACTATACTCTATTCAACTAAGTCTACAGGAATCGGTTCTTTAATTCTGACCATGTGGAATTAAAAATTCAGCCTTGTTCGTAAACCCAATGTAATGCTCAAAATTTTCTTCGTCAAAAGTTGCATAATATACTCGTTGGAATATTAGAAAACCAATTTATCGACAAATTTCGCGTTTTTACTATCATTAAACTGATATCTCAAATAATTCAACGCAAAAGGGATCCCCTTCAGGATAAAAGGCAAAGTGACCATCTGCCTTTTGTCCTGAAGGGGACTTTTTTTGTTGTGATGGGATAACCATGCATATTACTACCGTTATAGCCCATGTCCGCCTTTTCTTTTGTAGGACGATCAGTCATTTGCTTCACCTCTATTTTGTCTAGTAGGTTTAGAATCCTGCCGCTTATACGGATTGTCGACGTCATGCTGGATACCTTCCACATCGCCAAGCATTGCGCCAGTAATTGTCAGAAAATCTTCGAACCCGACTTCAAAGTGACCATAGCGGAATTGATACCCCCAATTTCGATTCCCGCGCGTGAAGGTAAGCTGATCCAATAGAGTGGCAATCTTCACTTCGCGACACGGAATATAGCGGATATTCCGACGATACGGCACAAAGGATTCGGACATCGGATATTCGTAGATTTTGTCATCTGCCACTTGTCCAATGGCGGTAAATGCTTGAAGCACTTCCCCCTTAGACAAGTCTGTTCGTGGAGAGTAGTATATCAACCAATCACCGGGAGACATCCGACGCAATGGTGCCGACTTGCCATGGCAGAGCTGGGCGAATCCACCCAGCACCCCCCTTTTCACATGTGAAGCAGATACAACTCCAATCCAGTAGCGACTTTTCTGGATTGTTACATTCATCGGCATCGTTCCTATCCCTTCCTTCTTTAAAATTTATACGTTTGTATGTAGTACACCGAATCACGGATGAGTATAGTATTTTGCCATATAATCATCTTAACGTAACTATATAAAAACGTTACTGACAACAGTATGTCAGTAACGTTAGAAATATCTTTCAGGTCTACCTTCGACTTGATTTTCCGTTGGTTAAAGAAACGACTGGAATGCGCATGCGATGTTTTGCCAATCTCATGCTCCTTGGCTTGTTATCTCTACCATGTGAATAAACAGCCAGTCTTTGCCGAGCCGGTTATCTCCACGTTAAGGGTGCAACCGATTATTTTGTCGAATTAGCTTGTCCATGGGTTATTGTTTCCACCTATTAAAAATCAAATTTGTCCGGGTCTGGTCCGACTCGATGATTCTGATTCAAGCCATCGATCCGATCCATCTCTTCTTTTGTCAACTCAAAATCAAACACCGATGCATTTTCAACGATTCGATGTTCTTTTGTAGATTTTGGAATCGTTACGACACCATTTTGCAAGTCCCAACGCAGGATAACTTGTGCAATGGATTTGTGATGCTTATTAGCAATCTCTTTTAATACTGGATTATCCAACAGTTGTCCTTGCATTAACGGAGACCATGCTTCAAATTGAATGCCTTGCTCCCTGCAAAAATCTTGAAGCTCCTTTTGGGTCAAACGTGGATGGTGTTCCACTTGATTCACCATTGGTTTAATCTCCGCATCTTTCATCAACTCTTTGAGATGATGAATATGGAAATTACTTACCCCGATTGCTTTTACTCGTCCCTCTTTATAAAGTGTTTCCAATGCTCTCCAAGCTTCTTTAAATTTCCCTTCCACAGGCCAGTGAATCAGGTATAACTCCAGATACTCCAAATTCAATTTTTTTAAGCTGGCTTCATAAGCTGCCAAAGTTGACTCATATCCTAAATCTGCATTCCATACTTTTGAAGTAACAAAAAGTTCCTCTCTGGAAATACCGGCCTCTTTCAGCCCTTCACGGATCCCGCGGCCGACTCCCTCTTCATTTCCATAAATAGCAGCTGTATCAATACTGCGATATCCATGCTTGATGGCTGTTTTTACCGCATTCTCAAGTTCTGGACCTTCCTCCACTTTAAATACTCCCAAACCAAACCAAGGCATTTTAACACCATTGTAAAGAATCGTAGTATCTTGCAAATTTTTCGCCATTGAACATTATCTCCCTTATTATTGTTATTTTATTGAGCCAATTTCCATTGCTAATATGAAAACTGTTTACAATTGTCGACTTTTTGAAAGAAAATCTTTATCTGCTCCTGTCACACCACTTTGCCCCCAATTACCTGGTCAAACGTATTCCAAATATCAACTGTAACGACAGCCATACCATTTATTTCAGTGTCATCTGTGTGATAAGACTCTTCTGTAACCCAATTGATACGCCGGCTCTTAAGAGCAAAGTCATGATCCGTTGCGGAAGCGCCTGCCTTCCCCCAGTTTTCTTTTTCAAGTTCATGTATCAACACTTGAATTTTATCCGGCACGATCTTTAATTCGTTTGTTGTTAACTCTGTTGTCTGTGCAATGAATTCTTTTTTCATATCTTTCGACATAGCTGGCCATGTATTTAGTACAATGAATGGCATTTCATACACATCCTTGATTATTTGATAAAAAGGAGCAGCTTACTTAAATATATCCGAACGAATGTTTTTATAAGCTTGAACCACCTGTGAATGCTAATCTAATTATTGACCACTTTGCAGTATAACGCTCAAAAAAAAATTGACCACCTGAGCACCTCTTTCCTATATCTTGAAGTTGCTGAGACTAACAAGATATAGGAGGAAAGGAAATGCTTCAGATGGCTAATTATGAGTTTATCAGGAAACAGCACTTCGTGCTAGGCAAACCGATTCGTCAAATTTCCAGAGAGACAGGATATTCTCGGCAAGTCATACGTAAAGCCTTAACAACAACAGAAATTCCTGTATACAAGCTTTCTAAACCGAAGCCGAAACCAGTCATTGAATCCGTTAAACCAATCATCTTGGAATGGCTGCGTCAAGATGAACATGCTCCTCCAAAGCAGCGACATACTGCCAAACGCATCTATCAAAGACTCGTAGAAGAATATGGCTTCATAGGCGGCGAATCAACCGTTCGTGGCTATGTTAGACAATTACGAGTTTCTCCGCCAAAAGCGTACGTTCCTCTTGAATTCCCACCAGGGAAGTTTGCTCAATTCGACTGGGGAGAGGTGGATATCCTACTGTTTGGAAAGCAAGTTACCGTCCAGGTATTCTGTTTGCGCTGCACGTATAGCCGGAAAATATTTATCCAAACATTCTTTCATCAAAAGCAGGAAGCACTTTTACAAGGTCATGTAAATGCTTTCGAGTTTCTTGGAGCCGTACCTCAAACCATTGTCTACGACAATTTAAAGACAGCTGTGAAAAAAATTCTGGAGGGGAAAAATCGAGAAGAACAGGAACGGTTTACCCAATTACGAGCACACTATTTGTTCGAAAGTTACTTTTGCGAGCCCGCAAAAGGGAATCAAAAAGGACAGGTCGAGAACCTTGTGAAAATGGTCAAACAGCAGTTTTTTACGCCAATGCCCTCCGTATCCTCTTTAGATGAACTAAATCGTTGGCTATTGGAAAAATGCGTGTCTTATGAAAAGACTAAGGTTCCGCGATCAACCATTACAGTGGCGGATGCTTTTATTGAAGATAAGGAGCGTATGTTGCCACTTCCGCCTCAGCCTTTAGATTGCTGTCGAATGGTAACCGTCAAGAGCAATTCGCTCTCCTTGATTACCTTTGAGCAAAACGCGTACTCTGTACCTGTTTCATATGCATCAAAGGAGTTAGTATGCCGAGTTTACGCTGATGATCTTGCGATCTATCATAATGGAGAGCTAATCGCTACCCATAAACGCTGTTTTGAAAAAGGAAAAGAGATTTTCGATTATGACCATTACCTCGATCTCATGTTGATCCGTCCTGGATCTGTTCTTTACGCTCGGCCCTTGCAGAAGGCCAAATTCCCTGATGTTTATCACCAGTTTCTAGATCGGTGCAAACATCGGTCTGGAGGAATGAAAGACTTTATTCGTATTCTCTTATTGCATCGGGAGTTCGAGCCCACCTTAGTGGAGAATACATTGCGCGAATCAGCCCAAAAAGGGATTTTCCAGTACGATGCCGTAAGGCAACTTCTTCTCCAACGAACAATACCAGAGCATCGGGTTCCGTCTCTTGCTTTTGAGACTGACAGCCATGTCCCTGTTATCCGAGTAAAGTCCCCTAATCTTACTCAGTACAATGACTTGTTGCGAAAAAGGAGTGTGGTTCATTGAGTACATCATTTTTACTTGAAGCCTATGCAAAACGTCTACGGTTGCCCGCAATCAAGAAATCCTATAAGGAAATGGCTCATGATGCCATGGAGCGTCAAATCCCTTATGAAGATTTTCTCTTGGCTCTTTTGGAGCAAGAGGTTTTGCAACGAGATGCGAATCAAATTGCATCCCGCACCAAACAAGCAAAGTTCCCTACAATTAAAACCATAGACCAATATGATTTTTCAGTCATGCCAGCTCTAAATAAACCGAAGGTTCTCCAGCTTTCTCGTTGCGAGTACATCGAGAAGGCTGAGAATGTAATCTTTATCGGAAATTCAGGCACCGGGAAAACACATTTATCGATTTCCCTTGGGATGGAGGCGCAATCAGAGAGGCGCTTGCTTCAATTGGAGAAACAATGGTTAAAAGTCGATCTAGCCATTCTTGATGAGGTAGGCTTTGTTCCTTTAAGTAAAACAGGTGCTGAGCTACTATTTCAATTTTGTGCTGCTCGTTATGAAAAAGGAAGCATGATCCTTACTAGCAATTTGGACTTCGCTAACTGGACTCAAGTGTTCAAAGATGAACAAATGACGGCCGCTTTAGTGGATCGACTTACACACCGAGCTCACATTTTTGCAATGAACGGTGATAGTTACCGATTTAAGCAAAGTCTGAAGCAATCGTGATCATGAAAAAGTTACCCACCCGTCGGGTGGAATAATTTTTGCCATGGTGGTCAATTTTTTGATGAGCACGGTGGTCAACATTTTGATTGACATTCACACCACCCCCTTAAATCAGAAGATTACTCTTCTAATTATCTGTTTAAATAAGAGCGGATTGCTTTTGTAACCAATTCATGATCTTCTTCGGGAGTTAGTCCTGATACCGTTATGGTCCCGATGATCCCAACGCCTTTAGCCATGATGGGAAAAGCTCCCCCATATGCCGCGTATTTAGAGGCATCCACTCGAATTGATTCGTGATAAGGAATTCCAGTTATTTCACTTTGTCTTTGCAAATAATAGGAACTGTGATCATGCAGGGCTACCACACGATTTTTGCGTTGGATCCATTCGGTATTTACCTGAGATGTGCCTGTCATCTTAAAGTGAAACAATTGCACGCCATTTTTTGTTATATCTACAGCGATCTGTTTTTCTTCTTGTTTGGCCATATCAACAATCAACAAACCTAATTGAAGAGCGTCTTCGTTAGTAAATGATGTGAATTGCAACGTTTCCTCATCATTTATTATCTTTTTCATCATTTCATCAAAGGATTCTGTACTCATATTTATCACCTCATGGATTTTATGCCGGATTTTTTTGGTCTTTTCGTTCTAATGCCATACTTCAATCAGCCAACATCACAACGTCCAGGCACGTTCATAAAATGAAGTAACCCCATCAAAATAATCGAAATTAACCCAATAGCTGTAAATGGAGCAGTGAACGTTAAGAGAAAAAACACAACTGCTTTCAAAATAAACATATAAAACAGGGCAACAACCGGATTTCGTTTTCCCCCTTACCGGCAAGTGTTATTATGATCCATAACTGTATTTGGCAAGTAAAAAGTGCAGAGTTCGGCAGCCATTTTGTGCATAGCCTTGCCAGGCTAAATTTTTATTATTAACGGTGGGAAAGAGCATGCCGAAGGCGATAACTCTCTCCTGTGAAAGCTACGATGTGAGCATGATGCACAAGACGGTCAATCAAGGCAGCGGTTAAACGGTTATCTCCGAAAACCGTATTCCATTGGCTGAATTCCAAATTCGAGGTAACAATGACACTGATTCGCTCATAACATTCTGAGATTAGATGGAAAAGTAGGTCAGCACCATCCTTGTGAAACGGAACAAATCCTAACTCATCTAAGATTAGTAAATCAGCATCCATTAATTCCTTCTGAAATCTCGGTAGATTGCCAGCATGAAACTTGGTTTGCAAAATGGAAACCAACTCTGCAACCCGATAAAACCTCACATTTTTCCCCTGTTTACACGCCTCTACACCAATTGCCGTGGCCAGATGCGTCTTTCCTGTGCCTACGGCACCCAGCAAAATAACATTTTCCTTTCGTTCTACAAACGAGCCTCTCTTCAATTCCTCAATCGTTACACTCTCAGGTAGCGAAACCGACTCGAAAGAGTACCCTTCAAAAGTCTTTATTTGCGTAAATCTTGCTTTCTGTAACAATCGTCGGATTTTTCCCTGCTCACGGGAACTTCGTTCCGCTGATAGAACCGCATGAAGAAACTGAGTTGGGTGTTCAAACGGTACTTGATCATAGATATTCATGACATGTGCTAATCTCATCTGCTTGCATAGTTGACGTAATTCTTCTCTCATTTTCGTACCTCCGTCCGTTGAAGTTGATCATATCTCGAAAGATCTGGCTGATACCCAACGAAAACAGACGGTGTTCGATTGTCTTTCATAGGTGTTGGGATTATCTCTGGATGACGTAAACGGTACAGAACATGCTCCAATCGACTCACATCATCCTGCTTTTCTTGCGTAAGGCATCTTTCGATCTCCTCAATTTGGTATGTTCTTAGCATTCGAATGATCCAGCCGATTCTTGCTTTGCGACTTTTTCCTTCCACAGATTGAAGAAAAGCTTTTGTTTGGCTGGGAAGCAAAGCAAGGACAGAACTGTAATCGAGAGCCTTCGGCCTATTATAAAGTGGCTCCAACAGCGTTTGCAGATCAATTGGGATCGGCTCGTCTATATATCCCCTTGGTAGTGAAATGAGGACTTCATAGCTGTCATTTAGTACGTCTACTTTGTTCCACCAATACTTCAGCCATACTCGTTCGTGAGAACGGATAGATGGAACCTTTAACGTTTTTTGATCAACGAGAACTTCACCGTATCCATTGGCTTTTACGGATTCTAAACGGAAAGCCTCGTAAGGTACGAGAGGAAGTTCCAAAAGCTTGATTTTCTCTCGCTCCCAAAGCTCTTGCTGTAAGACTCCCTTCGCATAATGGAGTCTTTTCAAATCCTCAAAGGCTTGCTGATTGATAACATACTGTAGTTGTTCCAAATCATTGGCTACAGGTAATGGAACACACCAATTTCTTCGTGCATAACCAACTTTATTCTCAACATGTCCTTTTTCGTTTCCCTGAGCTGGATTACAAAATACAGGCTGGAAGCGATAGTGAAGAGCAAATCGTTGAAATTCGTCTGTAAGCTTTCTCTTTCCATCGGTTCCTACAGATACAACTGCCGCTGAAAGATTGTCAAACCAGATTCGATTAGGCACTCCGCCGCTCATCTCAAATAACCGCCGTAACCCTTCCAAGAAACACTCGGTGTTCTCCTTCGGAGTAACAAAAACAAATGCCGCGTTGCTGTAAGGGTAGGAGAGGATCAACATTTTCCGCTCTACCAGTTCACCGCCAATAATTGCTTGAAATGTTCCAAAGTCCGCCTGAGCTTCTCCACCTGGATGTTTTAAACGAATATAAGGTTCCGATTTTTCGATTTGCAGTTCTAACTTCCGCTTGGCAACATAGTACCGTACGGTACGATCTGATCCTGCAAAGCCAAATTCGGAAACAAGGCGATCATAGATACGTTTTGCCGTGTGCCTCTGCTTTTTGGGGCGGGTTTGATCTTCCATAAGCCAAGTATCCACTTGCTCACGATAAGCTTCCATAATAGGGAATTTTCCTCGAAGAGGACACTCTTCTTTGTTCCAGTCCGAACAATCTGCATATTTCTTTGCTGTTCTCCAGTTAACACCAGTTTGTTCTGCTATCTGGGAGATCGATTGATCTTTTACGTCCCGCAAGTATTTGATATAGTATTGTTGAGCCATTGCCAGCATTCCTTTCATCCCTCTCCTATCTGTTCCGCAAATAGAAGAGTAGGGGGTTGTTTAGTTAGCTGGCAAGGCTTTTTTCATGTTCGGAAATGGTCTGCACTTTTCGGTTGCCAAAGTGTGTACTTTTATTTTGCCAAACACATCCATAACAAATCCAATCAAAAGTACGTACTTTTTTGTGCTATAGGTACTGAAAAGTTCCTATAGCATTTTAGTAGGAGTGATCTTATGAATAAATATAATATTTCGATTGAAGCTACATACCAGTGAATTGAAACGTATTATGCCTGCGATTACAAAAAAATGTTAACCCAGCACTAATTAAGCTGGAAAATGGCGGGATCATCAATCGAATAACATACAGTACGTTCCCCCCAAAAAGTGGATTATGAACGAAGCGAATAACAGTTCCTTTGAATCATTTTCCTTGATATGATTTTTCATTTAAGTTAAAGGCCGCAAGAATCCGATTAACCAATCGGCCTGCGCTCGAGCTTGCGCTTCATAAAATAAAGGGCGTTTTGCATATTCAGGCAACATACTTTGAAAAGATTCATTACACTATCTTTTGTAAGTGAACTCGTCCAAAGCCGTTTAATTGGCTTCTTACATCCAACCAGATTAAGTATGGGTCTGGCGATCACCTCACCAAGCAAAAAAAGAGCAACCCTTATCAAACGAAAAATCGCATGATAGAGTGCTCCTCTGAATGTTTAGTTTCGTTATTTTATACTGCAACCATGTATTGATACGCCCCGATTTTTTAGGTTTTTTCACAATAATTTATTATTTCGCAATATACCCACTAAACCTGAACAAATTTAGAAATTACCAACTCCTATTCATTTTTGCCACCACGTTCTCAAACTGGCGTGGGTTATCTCTGTCGATACGCCTCTCTCACACGCTCAATCTGGGCAAGGTGAACGCGCACATGCTGGATGCGATATTCCAGCAATTCTTTGAAAGTGAATCGCGCTCCATCGGGATACACCCCTACTCGCTCGCTCTGTTGTATTGTCAGATTGGTCAAAATTGGCAGCATACTGTTGCGTAGCAATTGGAAGAGCAGCAGATGCTGTTCGAGATCCAACTGATCATACCCCACTCCATTCACCCATGAGTCTTGGTCAAACGAATAGAGATTCGCCTCTTCCTCCGCCAGGACTTTTCTCATCCGGTGCGTCGACAAAATCTCGGAATCTGTTACATGAATAAGTATCTGGTGGATGCTCCATTTGTCCGGTGCAGGTTTGAAACGAAGCTCCTCTTCCGCCAACCCCTCGATGGCTTCCCGCAGCATTTTGTATCCACGACTGTACTCTTCCAACCATGTTTCCATCTAGTGCCTCCTTCATTTAAAGCCTTTTTCCATATTTTACATCATCTCTCCATTGAATAAATACGCTCTCGAAAGCAGCGGTTCATAATACCTAATTCAAGTTAAGCCTACTCGTCCTTGCAAATTGAGCAATTCTTCCTTTAAATATTGCAAAAACAATTTTTTAGTCGAAGATATATTTTCTATGCTGCTTTTTTGTAACAAGCCAATAGGAATATACGGATCTGACATTTCGACCTGTATGGTGACCACATCAGACGATAGTGGTAAGGAATTCGGGATTACTCCGACAGACGGGATTTCTTGTACGAATGATGGTATTGAAGAAATTTGACTGACTGAATAATAAAATGGCTTAGCAGAATAGCGGGAAAATTCTTTTTCCAAACGCATATGGTACAAGCAGTTTTTTCCCCCGACGATCAACGGGTACTCATACAGTTCTTCCAGTGAGAGAGAGGGTTTCAAGGCAAAGGCATGATCTTTAGACACGATAAAGGAAATCTTTTCGTTGTATAGAGGCTCCAGGTGTAAGGAAGGTAGATTGTACGGTTCTCCACAAACGGCGAAGTCAAGTGAGTTATCAAGTAATGCCTGAGAGAGAGAGTCCGTATTTCCAACGACAAAATTACAGGTAATATTTGGTCTACATTCACGGAATTTGTGAAGGACTATCGGCAGCACAGTTGCTGTCAAGGTTTCGATAACTCCGATATTCAGTATCCCAATCTCTTCTTTTTGCAAAGATTTGGCTTGTTCCAATACATAATTCCAATGATGAATCAGTTTATCAACTTCCTCAGCAAATATTTTTCCTGATGCCGTTAACTCTGCATCCCAGCCTCTTTTAAAAAGTTTGATGCCAAATTCCTTCTCCAGTCTCTGCACTTGATTGGTGACAGTAGACTGCGCGTAATTCAACTTTGCGGCTGCCTTGGTGAACGTGCCCTCTTGAATGATGGTACGAAATGTGGTTAGTTCTTTCAAATCCATGCCATCAACTCCATCTAAAAAAATGAAAAATATTATGTTTTAATTCAATTATACAGATGAAGATGGAAGGCGTAAAATCGAGTTATGAAAATGAAAGGGGTGATACAAGATGCCATTCGTACGAGTGGGTTACTTAGAAAATCAATATACGGAGAAGGATTTGCCCATTATAAGTCAATGTATCATGAGCGCCTTGCGAGAACATTTCAGTGTTCCAGAAAATGATTTTTTCCAAGTCTTTCACGCCCATAGACAGAGCGAATTTTATTACAGTCCTGATTACTTGAATATTGCTAGAACAGACCGGTTGCTTTATATCCAAATAACATGTGGATCAGGAAGGAGCAGAGATCAAAAAAGAGCGTTTTATAAAAATTTAGCCGTGCTCTTGTCCATTCAGTGCAACATCCGAGAAGAAGATGTATTTGTTGTTCTGGTTGAAACGGAAGTGGAGGATTGGACGTTTGGAAACGGAATTGCCCAAATGATTTGATATGCGGCTTTGTGTGGGTAAAAAAGAGAAAGTAGGAATGACGATGAGACATAAACGGATTACATCGACTGTTCGAGAAACCATTGGAGATATTGCTCCAGCCTTTGTCGGTTATACGGAAGAAATTCTGTTTGGTGATGTATGGGGAAGAGAAGAACTGTCGCTCCGGGAGCGGAGTCTCATTACGGTATCCGCTTTAATAGCTAGCGAGCATACAAGTCAACTCCCTTATCATCTCAACCTTGCCAAGGAAAATGGTCTTACTGAAGGAGAACTGATAGAAGTGATGACACATCTTGCTTTTTATGTAGGATGGCCACGTGCTGGATCGGCAATTCTTCTTGCCAAAGAGGTTTTTCATAAAAACGAAAATTGACGATCAAAAACATAACGGGAAACTGACCACCATGTTAGAGCGCTACATCGGCAGTGTTAATTAATAGGTAAGGTATAATAGATTACCGACTTCAACCAAGCTCATAAACAGTTTGCCGATTAAGTAAAAGCCGATTGCGTGGACTTTGACAACGCCCTCAGGAAAGCACTGTGCCTGAACACCGGTCATAAATGGTTTGGAACGGATAAAAAAACAGCGAGTGCTATTTCAGCACCCGCTGTTTTTTATGGAACCATCCATGACAGTAAATTGGACTGCAAATACGTGATAATACCGATTATTACAACCAAGAGTAAACTGTGTTTCACTGTAAAGCGGAATAAATCAGATTCTTTTCCGGCGAGTCCTACCGCAGCACAGGCAACGGCAATCGACTGCGGCGAAATCATTTTACCCGCTACACCACCGCTCGTATTGGCTGCAAGGGCCAAAACAGGTTCCATTCCCACTGAAGTTGCTGTGACTTTTTGCAGATTTCCAAACAGCAGGTTGGAAGAAGTATCTGAGCCAGTAATAAACACCCCTAACCAGCCAAGGAACGGAGAGAAGAATGGGAATAACATCCCCGTGCCTGCCAACGCCATTCCCAGTGTGGTACTCATTCCGGAAGCGTTTGCAACATAGGCAAAACCGACAACAGACGCAATCGTGAGCAGCGGAAATTTCAGCTCGTTCAATGTCTCGCCAAAAGTGGCAAGCCAATCTCTCCAAGAGATGCTGACGATAAATTTGGTTACGATGGCAGCAAGCAATATCGCTGTTCCGGCTGCTGCCAATACTTCCAATTTGAAGAGAGCAGCAATCGGTTTTCCATTCACATCGATAATCAGGTTATGCAGACCAGGGACCTCAGGCGTGAAGCTTAAAGCTTTGCCAATGGGATTGAGACCGTTAAATAAAAGATTAGCCCCTTCATATTTGCCGACCAGCGCTTTTTTCACAGTCGGAATCCCCCAGATAGAGATAAAGGCGGTCAATACCAGGAAGGGAGACCATGCCTTGAATATTTGTCCGGTTGTAAAGGGAGCTTTGCTGTTCTTGATCGCTTGTGAAGCGGCTGCTACTTCTGCGGTAGCTGCTTGTTCCGAGGCAAAACGGAAAATCGTTTTCGGTTTCCAAACTTTTAAGAACAAGGTTAACGCAACCAAAGAAACCAGTGCAGATAAAATGTCAGGAAGCTCCGGCCCCATAAAATTGGATGTGACGTATTGTGTCAAGGAGAAAGAAATGCCGGAAACTAGGATCGCTGGAAGCACTTCAAGAGCCTTTTTAAATCCAGACATGATCACAACCAGATAGAAGGGAACAAAAACAGATAGGATAGGCAGCTGGCGGCCGACCATTTTGGATATTTCCATGGCTGGAACGCCCGTGGGACCTTCCATGGCGATAATCGGAATTCCGATCGCGCCAAAAGCAACGGGTGCCGTATTGGCAATTAGGCAAAGACCCGCGGCATACAAAGGATGAAAACCCAAGCCGACAAGAAGCGCAGCAGAAATCGCTACAGGAGCGCCAAAACCGGCAGCCCCTTCAAGAAAGGCTCCAAAAGAAAAGGCGACAAGAAGCGCCTGCAGACGGCGGTCTTCCGTGATCGATAAGACAGAGCTGCGGATAATATCAAATTGCCCTGTCTTCACCGTGAGCTTGTACAAAAATACTGAGGAAATGATGATCCATCCGATGGGCAGAATACCATAAACGGCTCCTTGCACCGAAGACATTATCGCTATTCCCGCAGGCATGCGATACACCAATACGGCAACTAGGATCACCATCAGTAAAGTGGTCAGCCCTGCCATATAGCCTTTCATACGTTTGATCGCAAGCGCCCAGAAAAAATAAAGAATGGGAATAAGCGCAACAAGCGCAGAGATTCCGAGACTCCCCCCAACAGGAGTAAAAACTTGCGTCCATGTCATGGTTTCCACCTCTTTTTTATTCTTTTCATTTGAAAGCGGTTTCGGAAATGAAATTTTAAAATGGCTTGATATCCCCCTTACGAACTTATATTTACCCGACAGTCAAAGTGTCATCATCTGATATGGTCATCTGATGTCTTCTATTCGACAGTTCTCATTATATGTACCCCAGTTTTTTTTGACAAGTATTTTTTGAATATTCGAAACCGATGGTTTAAAAGTTGAATGATTTCCCTTTTCCACTCGCAGCCAATGCCAGAAAGAATGCAGCCTTGACAACTAACTGACAATTCAGCTAGTATGAACTCATCAGATGACCCTAAGAAAGTAACGGGTGAATGCAGAATGAAAGCGATACCACAATTCAAAGTACGTAAAACGTACGAAGAAGTATCCGACTATATCAAAGATCAAATTATGAATGGAGTTTACAAACCTGGAGATCGCCTGCCTTCTCTTCGCGAATTCAGCGAGCTTTTCGGAGTCGGTCAGTCAACCATGCGAGAGGCAATCAGTGCACTCAAAACGATGGGTCTTGTGACCATTCGTCAGGGGGAAGGTACTTTTGTCACCCGCTTAAATCCAGATGAGGTATTGTCAGGATTTGAACCGATTCAACCTGTCACGGAACAAGACATCATGTCACTCTTGGAGGTTCGGAAGATCATTGAGACGGGAATTGTTCAACTGGCCGCCGAGAGACGTTCTAATGAAGATTTGCAACGCATCGAGGATGCATTGAAAGAAATGGAAGCCGCAGTTTCAAATGGAGATTTAGGAGAAAAGGCCGACTGGAAATTTCATTACGAAATCGCCAAAGCTTGTCATAACTCGGTTCTGGAATCGATCATGCAATCCATATCTGAGACCATGAGCAAGGCATTAAAGGCAAGCCGCGAAAAAATGTTTCAAACGAAAGGAAATCCGGAACGGCTCCTGGCTGAACACAAGGAAATTTTCAAGGCGATCGCCAACAAAAATTCAAAAAGAGCCGAAGAATCCATGCTCTACCACCTGCTTGGCGTAGAAAAAGAGATGTTTGATTAAGATCAAACATTTTCTTTTTAACCAAGTCATCAGATGACATCATGACCATATAGATTATAGATCATTATGGCTAACACATTCAAAAGGGAGCTGAATGAATGAAAGTATCAATGTTTATTACTTGTCTATCAGATGCTTTTTATCCTAAAGTGGGCGAAGCAATGGCACGACTTCTCGCCAGATATGGCATCAAGCTGGATTTTTCCGAACTGCAAGTGTGTTGCGGCCAACCAGCTTTTAACAGCGGGTTTTGGGATACCGCTAGAGAAGGCGCAAAAACAATTATTCATGCATTCGCAGACAGCGATTTTGTGGTTGCTCCATCCGGTTCGTGTATCGGGATGATTCATCACCACTACCCTACTCTATTTAAAGAAGATCCGAAATATCTGGCAATGGCCCATGATCTCATTGGTAAAAGCTATGAGTTCTCGCAGTTTCTCGTTCATGTGCTCGGGGTGACGGATATCGGTGCCCTCTTCCCCCACCGCGTCACCTATCATCCCTCCTGCCACGGCAGCCGTTTACTTGGCGTCAAAGACGAGCCTCACATTCTGCTCTCCCAGGTAAAAGGCTTGGAGTTCGTGCCCCTTCCTTTTGCGGAAGATTGCTGCGGATTCGGAGGAACTTTTGCCATAAAGGTCTCCGACATCTCCGGTGCGATGGTTACGGAAAAAGCAGAACATGTGCTGGAAACCAAAGCAGAAGTCCTGGTGGGCCTTGATATGGGCTGTCTAACAAATATCTCCGGACGTTTACACCATGCTGGACATCCGATTCGCGTAATGCATCTGGCAGAGCTATTGTATGAAGGGGTGAAAGAGAGGGTATGAACGCAAAAACATCCTCAACCGCAACTTTAAATGAACGCGCACAAACTGCACTAAACGATAATTTTTTACGAAATGCCGTAAAATTCACAACAGAAAGACTAAGAACAAACAAAGTTACAGCAACTGACGAGTTGGGTAACTGGGAAGAATGGCGTGAACAAGGACGGCAGATTCGCCTGCATACAATTGCACACTTAGACTACTACCTGTCGCTGTTCGTAAATAATGTGCGAGCGTTAGGTGGGCATGTACATTTCGCCTCTAATGCCAAAGAAGCTATAGAAATCACAATGAATATCGTGAAAGAAAAACATACTCGATCCGTTGTCAAATCAAAATCGATGCTTTCTGAAGAAGTGCATATTAATCAAGTGTTTGAACAACATGGAATCGAAGTGGTGGAAACGGACTTAGGAGAATATATTATTCAACTCGCTGGTGAGACTCCCTCCCATATAATCATTCCCGCCATTCACAAAAACAAAGAGCAAGTAGCAGAGCTATTTTCAAACGTGGCTGGAAAGCGCTTACCAGCAGATACTGCTGTTCTGGCAGGCTTTGCCCGATCCAAGCTGCGGGAGAAATTCCTTGAGGCCGAGATTGGGATGACTGGATGCAACTTTGCTATCGCGGAAACAGGCTCCATTGCATTGTTTTCCAATGAAGGAAATGCCCGCATGGTAAGCACGGTTCCTAAAACACAGATCACCTTCATGGGCATGGAAAGAATCATTCCCTCTTTGGAAGACCTTGAAGTAATGGCTACCTTGCTGCCGCGTGCCGCTACAGGGCAAAAGCTGACGGTATACATGTCGTTGATAAATGGGCCTCGCCGCTCAGATGACTCCGACGGACCAGAGGAGTTACACGTAGTAATTATTGACAACGGCCGTTCTAAGCAGCTGGGAGATCCCGAATTTCAGGAGGTTTTAAACTGCATCCGCTGCGGAGCATGTCTAAATGCTTGCCCTGTCTATCGACATGTAGGCGGACATGCGTATGGTTGGGTGTACAGTGGTCCGATTGGCGCCGTACTGACTCCTCTCCTGCATGAAGACAAGGAATTGGCGAATGCATCCAGCCTATGTGGGGCCTGCTATGAAGCCTGTCCCGTCAAAATACCGCTGCATGATATGCTCGTCTATCAGCGTAGACGAAATGTGGAAGAAGCTTTGACAAAGAAAGCGGAACAACTGGGAATGAAAGCCTTTAAATTTATTTCTTCCAACCACAGGCTGTTCCATCGAATTCTGCGAATCAGCCAACTGGGACAAAAGCCTTTTGTCAAAGGTGGAGTGATCACAGCCAAAATCGGACCTTTAAAGGGTTGGAATACCTATCGTTACGCACCAAAACTTGCCCAACACTCCTTCCGGGATACGTGGAAAGCGCTTGATACTGAACTTCAGTTTGAATTGCAAGAAATGGGTCCGGAAATGAAAGATCGTCTAGCCGACATCCTGAAAAAACGGGGGGACACACATGAGTCACAGTGAAAAAGAAGCACAATTCTTCGACACGATCGCAAATCGGTTAGGCAGAAGACGGATGACCACTCCTCCCCCACAACCCGTTCGCGGTGCTCCGGACTTTTGGAAAATGTACCATCTCAGCTCTGATGACAGAATAGACCTATTTATTAAAAATTGGGAGATGCTTGGTGGTGTCGCTAAACGTTTTTCTTCTCCAGAAGCGCTTTGCTCATATATCGCTGAAGTAGTCCAAACCTTTGAAGCAAAACGAATCATTCACGAAGACCACGCCCTTTTTCAAAGCATGCACCAGGACGGCTCATTTAATGGTGTAGAGATGACGATATGGCGGAAACAGGAAGAGTCTGATTTGCTGAGTAAAGCGGCGCATGCTGATATTGGGATTTCTATTGCAGATTTTGCTATTGCCCATACTGGCACAATCGTAATGACTTCGGCAGCGTCAAAAGGCCGCTCTCTCAGCCTACTGCCCACCATTTTTATGGCTGTCATTCGAACTGAAAATATCAAAACACGTATGGGTGAAGCTCTACAGGAAATCAACAAATGGAATAACGTCAAAATGCCTGCGGGCGTTCACTTTATTTCCGGTCCCAGCCGTTCAGCCGATATTGAGAACGACTTAACCATTGGCGTTCACGGTCCAGGAATTGTTCACGCACTTATCCTTGAAGAAGAGACCAAAGCATAAATGGAATCACAGACGAATGCCAGATGGAAGGGGGCTACCGGATCGAATGTTCAGTAAAGCAGTGGTAAGTCTAGGACTTTATTTTCTCGTCCAAGACTACCACTGTTTTGATTTTACTGTTCAGTCTACATCCTTCTGCCCGAATATCCTTTCATGCCTCGATTGTTTGTAGAAGATGTTTAAAGTGTTTGACCATTATCGATTGTAAAAACTTGGCCTGTAACAGATTCTTGAGTCAGTTGAAAAAGAATAGCCTCTGCAATATCATTAGGTGTTGAAATTCTCTTAAGTGGTAAATTGCCTGTAAGTTTATACATCTTTTCTTCATGACCAGACCACCACCTTGTATCAACTGCACCAGGAGATATACAATTCACTCTGATATAAGGTGCTAATGCGATAGCTAACGACCTTGTCATTGTGTGGATTGCTGATTTTGTTGCTGCATATGGGATAGATGAGCCTATTCCGGTCGTTCCTGCAACGCTTCCTATAATAAGAAAAAGTTACAGGAAATGCTTTCCTATGGAGAACTTGATGGTATTTTTATAAATGATGCATATAATTACCCACAGTTCGAAACCGTTTATAGTTATTTCGAGAAACTCGTACTCGTTTTACCTCAACATAGTCATTTTGAAAAGAAGCATGAACAAACGTTAATTGTTAATAGTGATCCAAATTGCATATATAGAAACAAAACATTAGAATTTTCCAAGGAGAATAACTTTTATGATCCGACTATCATGGAGTTTGATTCACTTGAATCTATTCTGCAAGCAGTTCAAGATGGGCTTGGTATCAGTATAATACCGGCAGACGTTGCAAAAAATCGAACAGAAGTACAATTAATTCGATATAAAGAACTGTCTGAAACAATCAAGATTGATTTTCTAATCAAACAGAGAAAACAGCAACCACAAGGTCTAAAAAAATATATTCAGTTTTTAAAGAGAAAATAATTATGGTAATAGTCTATTGCATCTAATTTCCGTAACATCTTGGTGCTGATTGATCCCAAGGAGCTGCAACATATACCTCTAGTATTAATCTCCCTCTCCCTTCGTGAAGCTTCTGTTTTTCATTCCACACACTCCTTTTCAAAAATTACACGCCAGGTTTTCTTTCCGGTATACCGACTATCTAAATTTTGGAGAGGTGAACCCCTCTTTTTCCTCCATAAGCCCTTGACCTTCACATTAGCGTGAACGTTTAGACTACATGCAGAAAGATAACTCATCCACTCAAGGAGGAACAAAAATGAACAACTATAGAGGGAAAAAAGCTGTCGTAACTGGCGGTACACATGGTATGGGCTTGGCTGTGGCAAAAGCACTGCTGGCAGGCGGGGCCGAAGTCATTGTCTCTGGTCGCAATCCGAAAAATGCCGAGGAAGCAAAACGTGAGCTGGGAGAACGGGCACATGTTGTGGTGTCTGATGTATCGAGTATGAAGGATGTGCAAGCATTCGGAGAGTATGTTGAAAAGCATTTTGGCAAGATCGATTTTCTCCATGTAAATGCAGGCACTTCCATTCTGGAACCATTTATGGAAGTTACTGAAGAGACCTACGATCGAATTTTTGAGGTAAATACAAAAGGGGCATTTTTCACCGTCCAGCGCGTGGCGCCACTTATTCATGAAGGCGGTTCGATCGTATTTACATCTTCCGTAGCAGATGAAGGCGGCTATCCTGGCATGAGCGTCTATAGTGCGTCCAAAGCGGCATTGCGTTCCTTGGCCTCCGGTTTTGCGGTGGAGTTGCTAGACAAGGGCATTCGCGTCAATGTCGTGAGTCCCGGTTTCATTGATACACCTTCCATGGGAGTTGCCGGTTTCACAGATGCGGAACGCGTTACCTTTCAGGAGCTTGGCGACAAGGTTACACCCATGAAACGTCATGGTTCATCAGAAGAAGTGGCGAAAGCGGTGCTTTTCCTCGCTTTTGACGCCACTTTTACGACTGGTGCGAGGCTAACTGTAGATGGTGGCATCGGGCAAAACTTGCATTCCTTGTAAAAAGACGGCCCCGGAGCAGCTGATCGCTTCGGGGCCGTGACTATGAACTAGTTCGTAATCTTTTTATCACGTGTAATGGATATTTGCCTCTCCAACGTTTTTTTCCACTCTTGGAGCGCCTCAATCTGTTCGTTCACTTTGCTGAGCTTTTGTTCGTAAATCGTCAGCATTTCCTCGCAATATTCGTAATCGTCGGGAGATGCTACTTCCCCTCGGAACACCATTCTGATTTCATCTGCTGTTAAGCCCAGCTTCAAGTACAGTTGAATCATCTTGACACGGTTGACTGCCGATTCATTGAAATAACGATAATCATTTTCCAGTCGTTCTGCCTGTAGCAAGCCCTTCTCTTCATAATGGCGGATTGACCGGGTACTGACATTGGTTAATTGTGATAATTCGCTTATTTTCACGCAGCAAAGATCCTCCTCGTATGAGATTGCTATCCCAATTATATGCCAGAATGGCAGAGTATCCATATCGTTTTTGATTACGAACTACCATCTATTTCATTTTTCATCCTACTAAATTAGGTAACAAAATGAGACTACCAGTCAGCAAGTATAGCGCTACCGGAAGTCTCATCTGTCCTTTTTCTATGTTTTTTTCCTACAGCTATGCTACCATTTTTTCTTAGGTGGACATATCGGTTTGCAAGGTGGCGGAAATGTCGGTTTTGGAGGTGGTGTAGGTGGTGGGGTCGTTGGAATTGGAACTTGTTGATCCTGCAAAACTTTTAGACCAAGACGCAGAACGATTTTTTCTCGGACGGTCGTGAAAGTTTTGGTTGTGTCTTTGCA
Source organism: Brevibacillus schisleri (assembly GCF_055685845.1). Taxonomy (NCBI): domain Bacteria; kingdom Bacillati; phylum Bacillota; class Bacilli; order Caryophanales; family Paenibacillaceae; genus Brevibacillus; species Brevibacillus schisleri. Next base: position 3,176,426 of record NZ_JBVNDM010000001.1, on the reverse strand, counting down.
CCGCTTATTTTCCAAACCGATGTCTAATTCGGTGAATTCCGTGAATACCAATTCACAATACGGTCTTTCGTTGTAAACTTTTCGGTTGCCGAACAAACCTACGTTGATCTTTGCCGCATGCCCTGATTTATTCAAATATTCTCCGTGTGACTCGAAATCTGGTGCCAGTTGCAAAGTCGGTCCTGTAGCCGGAAAGGTCAGATCCGTACAGAAATCGAATGGTATCAGAGCCGTTGTATGTCGGACATCACCGCATACTGCTGTTCCTGTTACTTGGTCGACTGTGGTGTACTCGATATTTTTGCGAATAAAACCACTGACGAACAGCTTTGCAGACAACGGGTTAAATGTAGGAACCAGCTCACATTGCTCCAGAATGACACTCTTCAATACCCGAATGATCTCAAGTGCAGGCCTCTCCAAATGAACATTAGCCTCTACACATACGACAACAGCCGTTTCTGCCAACGTTACAGGTACTTTTATCGTTTTAGGAAAAATGGTTTCGGTTGAAGCCATTCCGAACACACGGGCGTTTTCTACCGTGCAGCTATTTTGCGTAACTTGAGTTTGGCCACAATTACAGCCATCGCCATGAATACCCATTTTTACTCTCTCCTTTATCAGCCACCTACTCTCTTTATATTATATGGACTAGACACAACATGGATTTGGCTGATGCCAAGCGTTATCTGCCCTTTTTTCTAAAAAAGACTGTTCACCTTTTTCGTTATGTATGGAGGCGGAGCAGGAACCAGCTGCTTCCGATACCACCATACACGACCGCTAATGGTTGCCAAGCCGCTGAACTCCTTCCATGCTGATTGCGAATGGGTGAGCGGATCTGCTGTGATGTTGATTTGCCAGTCCCCCGTCTCTATCCATCTATTCGTCGGACAAGTTGGTGTTGCATGAAAAATGGCGTTTGTTTCTACATTTCCTTTCGGTATGGAAGGGCGTAATACTGTAGCGGTAAATGGAATGCGAATCGTTTCATGCTCTACTTTTTGCGAATGGACAGTGACGCCCAAAGCCTGGACTTCCAATTCACCTGACAGCCAGACAATCTTTTTACTATCATCATGCCGAACGTGCTGGACATCGATCTTACTTTGGCATTCCACCTCTTTCCACTCAAGCTTCCAGGGAACGCGTAAGGAATGGACCCACTCTACGTCCCAAATTTCTTCTAAAAAAGCAACCTGCATAAACGATTGTCCCACGTTTTCCACGTAGACTACTTTTGCTTGAATCAGTTCTTGCTCGGATCTGTTGTTTTCTTCCGTAAGAGTCTTGGCCTCCATGGAAGTTGGAGGCGTGAGAGAAGTGGACTGCGGTGTGACTTGTTCAGTAGCTGCCTTCTTGACCTGAGATAAAGGCGCATGGTTTCGTTTACCCTTGGGTTTCCTGGAGCGATACATTTTCTGCTTATCCATGGCACCTTCCTGAGGCTTCATCTGTTCCTTTGGTGCGACAAAGAGGAGCGGGAGTGATGCTCTCGACTTTTGCAAGGCTCCTCGCTGGTTAAGAATTGGTCTTCTATTCTTCGGATTTCTCTTGTCGTTCGGCATGTCCTCACTCCTTTCCATCAAAATACGCCTTCCTTTATCCATACGTGATCGCCCGTCTGGTTGTATAGACACTTGCCCCTTGAGTAAACAATTCGTCATCGACCTTCACCAATGCCTCTGTCAGTACACTGTATGTAAGCAAAAGAAAAATCCCTCACAAGGAGGGATTACAGGCGAAACATTTGCTGTTCCGCGTATTGTACCAAACGCTTCGTCATCTCTCCGCCGACTGAGCCATTTTGGCGTGCCGACGTATCTGCGCCCAACTCAACCCCAAATTCAGCAGCGATCTCGTACTTTAATTGATCTAATGCTGCACGAGCTTGTCCATTCACCAAGGAATTCGAACGTGCCATGCTGTTCACCTCTGGTTGTGATTGTTTTCGTGAATGGTAGTATGTGCAGATTATGGGAGTGTATTCAAACATATGGTATCTCCTTTCACAAGGCCAAGAGCTAGCCCTGGAGATGCACATGATTTGAATTTTTGATCGCTAAGGTATTCTGCAGGAAGCTCTTCTAAAACGGTTCCCTGTGAACTTGTGCCAGCAAAAACCTTAAACAATGTTAATTTATTTTCCATATAATGCTAAACACCTATCTCTTTCTTTGTATAGACAGCTCATCCGGATGCTGGGGACCTATTTTTCCCATGTTTCTCGAAGTATGATGAGAGCTTGCAATTCAGTCCTGCTCTCAATTGCTTTTTTTGATTTCTTCGAACCCAACCCTGGAAGGGAGATTCTTTACATCCTCACTATGATAAGCATGGATGATATCCGGTACATACGCTTCCGTCAATCGGATGCCTGCAAGAATCATTTCCTTTTCTTTCTCTGACACGCTAAAAAACGGATCACCGCATTTTTCACAAGCCATCACCCACCGCTCCCCCAGCTTTTGCAGGTGATTCATATCCCATTGCACGTCTTGCTCACACGTTGGGCAAGCAATGATTTTCAACATCTTTCCCCCTTGTACACACAGCCTACTTTTCTTATATTTTACTAAAATGGATAAAAAAGACACTAACCTCGTGTTAGTGCCAGGCTGTCGAGAAAGTCGACAGCCATTTTTATTTCACTTAGTTTTAATACGACACCGCGTTAATTTGTTATAATTCTTATAATTACATTTTATAGTAGGTGATAATTGTGCTTACCTCCAATGATAAAAATCCGCAAATGCATTACGAATTTGTGTGCCTTGATGAATTGGTCCCAGAAGACCATTTATTAAGAGTCATCCAGAAACATATAGATTTCTCCTTCATCCGGGAAAAAGTACGTCAATATTATTGCGAGGATAACGGTAGACCTTCCATTGATCCTATTGTTTTATTTAAAATGATTTTCATTGGATACCTTTACGGTATCCGCTCAGAGAGGCAGCTCGAAAAAGAAATCCAGACTAATATCGCCTATCGTTGGTTTCTTGGCCTTTCTTTAACAGATCGAGTTCCAGATCACACAACAATCAGTTGGAATCGTCGAACCCGTTTTAAAAATACAAATGTTTTTCAGGAGATTTTTGATGAAATTGTGCGCTTGGCGATTCAGCATCGAATGGTCGCTGGCCGTGTATTGATAAGTGATTCCACACATCTTAAAGCAAATGCGAATAAACGAAAATTTAAGAAGCATGTCATCGAGAAAACGAGTCGTGCCTATCTCAAAGATTTAGAGGTAGCAATTAATGAAGACCGTGAGGTACATGGAAAAAAGGATTGAAGCCTAGAGAGGGTGTGAAGGAAGAAAAGGAAATCAAGGTGAGTACCACTGATCCGGAAAGTGGCTACATGGTTCGAGACAGCAAGCCCGAAGGCTTTTTCTATCTCGATCACCGGACTGTCGATCATAAGTACAATATTATTACCGATGTCCATGTCACTGCTGGCAATGTCCATGATTCCGTTCCTTACATAGATAGGCTGAATCTCCAAATCGAGAAGTTTGGGTTTCAGGATACAATTGAAGCTATTGCATTAGATGCTGGTTATTTAACTACTCCAATCTGCAAGGCACTTCACGATATAAATGTATTTGCTGTCATCGGTCATCGTGCCTTTACACCTGTTAAAGGTCTTTTTGCTAAATGGCGCTTTAAATATGATCTGGAGTGCGATGTGTACACATGTCCTCAAAAACATACGCTTACTTATTCGACTACCGATCGAAACGGATACAGGATGTATAAGTCCAATAAAGAAATATGTAAAACTTGTCCAAGGCTTACTGAGTGTACCCGATCTAAAAATCACCAAAAGGTGATAAGCAGGCACGTTTGGGAAGAGAGTAAGGAATGGGTTCGACAGAACCGTTTAAGTAAATGGGGAAATATTTATATAGATTAAGATACCAAACCATAGAGCGAAGCTTTGCAGATGCTAAAGAACTGCATGGGCTTCGCTATTGTAGGTTACGCGGACGCGAAAATGTCCAAGAGCAAGTATTGATGACAGCAACAGTACAAAACATTAAAAGGATAGCACTACACCTAGCGAAAGCAAGTTAGGTGCAGGCTATCCTTTTTTCAGCACTTCGTGCTGGAACAATACCAAAAGAAATCCCCCAAAAGGGGGTTTCTCTTCAGTCTGACACTAACCTCGTGTTAGTGCCTTCTCATGTGATCCTTGTGATGGGGAGGTTCCTAAGGTGATGAGAATCCCCCCATATATGTAAAGCTTATCTCCCGAACCTGCACCTGTTGTCTGCCAACCGGACTTTCCAGCACAACAGAATCGTGTGGAGCCGCTAGCAGCAGTTGCCTGCCTATGGGCGATAAGAATGAAATTCTGTTGTTATCCGGGTCAATGTCTGTGGGATACACCACAGTAAATGACTCCTCAAATTGATCTTCTTCAAATAGCACTTTAACGCTGCTGCCTAATAATGTAATTGCTTTAAGCGATTGAAAGAGTGCACTGTCTTCTTTTGCCAAAAGGCTTTCAAGTGTTTGCTTGTAACGAACGACAATCTCATCGATGGCTTGCTTTTCTTTCCCATAATTGCGTACATATTGATCGTAAAAGAGTGAATACTGCTCGTCAAAAAAGACTAGCTGGTTGATTAGATGATTTCTGGTGCCATTCAAAATACTAGGGTTCATAGTAGATTTCACCCCCCAGTTGCTTTTCATAAACATGTTTGATGAACGTAATGTTCTTCATCAGATAAACCCTCCTTAAAAAAATAGCCCCCGAAGGGACTCTCATCATTGTATCAATAATTACAAAATGATTCCATCTACTGTTAGAAATGCTTTACATTTGATCCATGGCGATGCTGATGCTGAATGATACTCTTTAGGGAACATTTAGAGTCTGCACGCTTTATGTACAGACTCTAAATGTTCCCGTTACTTTTTCAAATCGATCGCTTTTTCCTTTACCAGAGCTGCTACCATTTGCTGTTGTGCTTCTTCTTCCACTTCTTTGAACGTTACTTTATAGCAGATATCTCCTTTTAACCAAAAATAAGTGTGGTTGTACTTATCTGTAGGACTACTCAGTGTATCATCGATTTTATACGGCACTGTGCGGAATACTTCTTGGCCACCGATGTTCAAAGAGGTGACTGGAACTTCAAATTTTACCCCGTCTATTCTCTCAAAAGGGATCTTTTTTGTTTTTCTCATGTTTTCCACAATGGATTTGTCCTTGATTTGAGCAAACAACACAATCGTTTTTGGTTTTTCAGGATTTTCAAACGTGAGATGGATGGTGCGCTTTTGTTTATCCTCTTCGTTTTCAGGATAACTAAAATTGAGCTTCTTGTTCACATATGCATCTGTTGCCTTGTATCCTCCAGGGAGCTCCAACGGAAAGGCTGGTGCAAAGCCGATTATTCCTGAGAAGTACTCCACATCCTCTAAATCAAGGATGTTGTAATTCAATAAGTCGTAATTGACGTACCTTTTCCTCAGTTCTTCATTTGGAGCTTGAAACGATTCAATGACTTTTACGATCTCTTCATTTTCGAAGGAGCTATCTCCTTCGATTGAGTAATAGAGACCTTCATCACTCCAGAAATAAAGTAAGTCTTGACCAACCGAATCCTTATCATAAGTTGTCTTTCTTTTGATAACTTTTACGGTTTTTCCATTCGCAGATAGGTCTTGTTCTGCTGAGAGTGTGGAGAGGATACTACCGTCTTCCGATTTCACGTGTAAAGAATTCTCGGTCCTTTCGATTGTGCTCGTTACTATTTTGAAACTGGTATCGGAACCTTTGAAATAATGGAACACGCCATTATCCGAAGGTTCAGATTCCTCCAAGTGCTTGCCCCCAACGAGGTGTAGCACATCCACAAAAAAACATTCCCTAGAATATCCATTTATTGGTCCCTCATCACTGCTTTTTCTTTTGTTTTTCCGTCAGTATTTTTTGCAGCTTATCGATTTCTTCATTGGATAGCTGCACATCTTCGAGAAAATTGGTCATCATCGTGCCTACTGCCCCGTTAAATACTCGTTTCAAAAAGGATTCGCTTTCCGCCCGTTTGCATTCATCTTCCTGGACGAGTGGGAAATATCGGTAGCTGCGGCCAGATTTTTCATAGCTGATTGCCTTCTTTTTCAGCAGCCTGTTCAAAAACGTGCGTACCGTTTGCTCCGTCCATTCGATATCGGCTGGTAAACGCTCAATGATTTGCTCCGCTGTCGCTGGATGATCTCGCCAGATCACCTTCATGATTTCCCACTCGGCTTCCGATATTTTCGGAATGTTGTTCATCCATACATCACCTCTTAGATTTACAAGTGTAAATTCAGCTTCTATGAAAATATTACAATTGTAAATTTAAACTGTCAACCATCTTTTTCCACAACTTCTAAAAACGGCAAAATAAAAAGCACAGTAGAAAAAGAACACTCCCACTGTGCCGTTTCATCCTTTCTTTTATTGTCTGACCCTATCTGGTTGAAGCTCACCTTTTCCGTATGGGTTATTGCCAATCAATACGATCTTATCAGCTTCAGTGACCAGCACATGATAATGCGAGCCTGGCCCTTCGATCGCATAGTCGTACGAAGAAGAAATCAGTCTAACGGGAGCCGCCACTTTTTGTTTTTGAAGCGGTTCCCATTCGTGTTCGAAGATTTGCCCATCCTTGGTAATCCGCAAACGTCCGCTCATCATCGCAATGCCTTCTTCCGTTTGGGGTTCCAGCTTCACTTTGATAGCTCCAGCGTCCTTTCCTTCACTCTCAGGGTAAACCTGAATTTCCTGAACCTTGCCTGCATCATTGATTGCCCAAACTGATGCGGTATCCTTTGTATAACGGACAAAATATTCAGGCGCAAGCTCACGAATTCCTTCCAAACCAGCTATTGTCGCAAATGAAGTGAACGGTTCATCTTTCTTCCGTTCTGCGTACAATACCTGACCATTTTTCGTCACAGCAAAAAACGTATAAAGATTGGCATAAAGCTTGGTCACATCCGCAGCCATTTTTGAATCTATTTGGAGGGGTTCCACTTTTTGTGGGCGCATGTTCGTGATGACATATACCCCTCCGCGTTCGGCAGAATCAAAGCTGAATTCCACAGTCAGGAATTGGTCATCCTCCGTACGCAACAAGAGATGCTCCTCTCCACCAACAAAATCCTTAATGCGAGAAGGCAACGCCAATGTTTGACAGCTGCTAAATTCACGGGTCCACAACTGGATTTGTCCGTTCTCATTCAAGGTAACCGGAGAATCCAGGATGCTATCCATTGTTTTTACTTTCATAGGTCCTTTTACTTCATATGGCACTCGATCCGCGCCAAAACCCCATACAGAACCATCCTTCCGAACGAAGTACGGTCGATCCAGCTCAGTTACTACCTGTTTTACATCACGTAATTCGCCCAATTCTGTCCAAGTGTCAAAGGTAACAGGGATTCGCCCCAGCTGTCCTGTCATATTGCTGCCAAATGAATAGACGTTTCCTTTTTTATCGAGAGCAATTACATGGTCAGTGCCCGCTTTTACGTCCGTAATATCAGAAAGACCCGCTATTTTAACTGACTCCTCGAGCTCATTTTCCTGATTCGCACCGAGCATTCCAAGTGTATTATGTCCCCAGCCCCAAACAGTTCCGTCCGCTTTTACGATTAGGTACATTCCTTCTCCGCCAACTGCCATCCGTATGGCACCATCTGCATGAGCAGCACGCACTACTTTTTCATTTTCTTTTGTATTGTAGCTGTACACTTCGCCCTTATCTGTTTGGATCAGGGCGCGATCCGTGTAATCGACGGCTACGTGTTTGACTTTCCCAGGGATATCCATTACCTGTAGATTTTCTGTGTTCAGCTCTCCGGATTTGCCATCGAGATAAAGAAGCTTCCCTTGGTCATCTACTAGAAACAAGGAAAAGGCAGAGCTATGCATGTCACGGATATTCGAGAGCTTCGTCACCTTTTCCGCTGCTTTCGCTCCTTTTTCCCATTTCAGTACAGTACCGTCTTCATTCAGTAAAAAGAGTACGCCTTCATGAAGATCGAGCTGCTGAATGTTCTTGATTTTATCCAGACCAGCCAGTTTTTCTGGTGCTTTCTTCTCATCAATCTGCCATACTTCACCAGTGCTCGTGAGGACATAATCCGTCATGACTTGCTTGGCATCCTTGATCCCGGCTAGCTTGTGCGGTTCATACTTCTTGTCAGATTGAAAGCCCCATTTCCACACCTGCCCATCCTCGGTGAAGGCGTAAGAAATACCTGGCCTCCACCCATAGCCTGCTTCATCAAAAATGACGCCTGTTGCAATCGAAGTAATCCCTTCCAAAACCGGCTTATTCTCCAAAGGTTTCCAAGACTTCATCGTTGTATTCGATAGATCTGCTTTTGCATCATCTTGACCGCAAACCTGTAGCTTCACCTCAGTATTGCCCGTCGTGCTAACCGTTGCTTCAACCTTTTGGGAAGCTGCCTTCGCAGGGGATGCAGCAACGACGCCCCCTGTCGTCAATAGGGAAAGTACCGCGGTATAGCTCAACACTGCTACCCATTTCTCTCTTTGTACCATCATGAGTCTCCTCGCCATCGTCAAATGTAAACAAATGTAAGACGTTGGCAACTCGAATTGCGTTACTGTAGATCGCCGGCTTCGTGATCCCTACTTCTGTAGCAATTGCAACCGGATACAAAAAGAGCTTTACCATAGATTCGGCAAAGCTCCGCTATTCATTCAGTCTTGTTTTTCACTCGGGTCATCAGTAAGGCTTGGACGGGCGAGACTTCTGTTCAGCTTCCTTGACAGCCGCTCCAGGATTCGTTGCCCCCATCGGTCCGCCCATCTCTTTGTGATTTCCGCCATTACCCTGTGCAACTCCAGCTTTCAAACGTTGACCGTACTCTTCGTCACATTGGGAGAAGTAACCAAGCATTTTCTCTTGAATGCGAGGATCACAGGAGAGGAGTGCATCCGTCAGATTGGCAATGAGGTCTTCTCTTTCCCAGTCTTCCAAGAGGCGATATCGTTCTCCCGCCTGTTTAAAATCGTTGGTACGATCAATTTTTTGACGAACGACCTTCCCTTCCACTTCTGGCTGATGATCAGGAGCTGCTTGCTTGGCTTCCTGCAATCCGCCAAGCGTTGATGGCTCATAGTTAATATGCCGCTGGGTCCGATCAACTCGATACAGCATCTGACCGCCTTCCTGATTGGTAGCGACATGCTTTTTGGGAGCGTTGACTGGAAGCTGCAAATAGTTGGCGCCAACCCGATACCGTTGCGTATCGGAGTAAGAAAAGGTCCTTCCTTGCAGGAGCTTGTCATCAGAGAAATCAAGTCCATCCACTAAAACACCTGTCCCAAATGCTACTTGCTCGACTTCAGCAAAATAGTTATCCGGGTTTTTGTTCAATACCATTTTGCCTACAGGAAGAAACGGAAACTGATCTTCAGGCCATATTTTCGTTGGATCAAGCGGATCAAAATCGAGTTCAGGATGATCGTCATCACTCATGATCTGGACGCACATTTCCCACTCCGGATATTCTCCTCGCTCAATCGCTTCATACAAGTCCTGCGTGGCATGATTGAAGTTTTTCCCTTGGATCTCTTCCGCCTGTTTTTGTGTCAAATTCTTAATTCCTTGTACTAACGGCTGCCAATGGTATTTGACCAGGACCGCTTTTCCTTCATGGTTTACCCACTTGTACGTGTTTACGCCAGAGCCTTGCATTTGTCGATAATTCGCAGGTATTCCCCACGGGGAGAACAAAAACGTAATCATATGCATGGCCTCAGGCGTGTTCGAGATGAAGTCAAAGATCCGTTCCACGTCTTGAATGTTTGTGGCAGGATCAGGCTTGAACGCATGGACAAGATCAGGAAACTTCATGGCATCCCGAATGAAAAAAACTTTGAGGTTATTGCCCACCAGATCCCAGTTCCCGTCCTCTGTATAAAACTTCACCGCGAACCCACGTGGATCGCGCAAAGTTTCGGGCGAATGTGTCCCATGATTAACCGTAGAAAACCGCACAAACACAGGCGTTTTTTTCCCACGCTCCGAAAACAGCTTTGCTCTCGTGTACGTAGAAATCGACTCACCACCTACGGTTCCATACGCTTCGAAATAGCCATGTGCTCCTGCACCTCGACTATGCACGACACGCCCAGGTGTTTTCTCCCGATCAAAATGTGTGATTTTTTCAAGAAAATCGTAATTCTCCAGAACGGTTGGCCCGCGATTTCCAACTGTCCGCAAGTTCTGGTTGTCTGTAATCGGATGGCCTTGACGATTCGTCAGGATATTATCTTCTGCCTGGTTGATGGCCTTGCTCTTTTCATCCATATGAATCCTCCCTGTCCAGTTTTTCTCATGTGTAGTTCATAACCATGGTTACCGAATGAGGGATTCTTTATGCGAAAAGACTAAATCGCTTCGTACGCAAAATCATCGTTAAGCACTGGAACTGCGCCACTCTGATTCCACTGCGCTGCAAGTTCGACATCTTCCGGGTACCCCATGCTGATCAGTTCTTGGCCAGAAGCACAATTCTGCAAGTAAGCAAGATGATGATCTTGAGCCTATTTCGGCCTCTGGTGACAATCGATATCCCTTCAATTCATGAAGCAGCGCACCTGCCGCAATCATATCTTCAATAGCAGGTCGCAATGCTCCATTTCCCCACCGTTCACCGCAAGCAATGACGGTTACCGTTCCATTCTGCTGCTGTATGTATCTGGCCACAGATGGCGCGTTTCGCAAGCACGCAGCGATTACCTTCGCACCTGTTTTCTTCGCCAACACGGTACAGGTCGATCCGTTTGGCGAGGGTAATACGATTCTCCTTCCCATTGGAACCGTTTTCAAACAGGTGGGGGAAAGGGAGATTGGTTCTCCGCGTTTTCCAGCGAGCAGCGCTGCTTTTTGTTTGGCGAACGCTACGGTTGACTCATCCTTTACCTGATAAGGATAAACGATACCTCCTCGTCCCGTTACGATATCGACACACGTGCTGAAGGAGAGCACATCGATAATGACGATCATATCCGATGCTGCCCCGACCTGTTCTACCCCTTCGTATCCCCAATCAAATCGAGCTGTATAGTCAAGTTGTTTGCATACAGTTCTATCTCCCAACCCCTCCACCATCCTCTATCAAAAATAGGTACTCGTCCCCTTACGTTCGCCGTTACGAATTAAGACAAGAAACAATATCGTATTATTGTCCCACTAGATTACACAAGAATGGAGTGAACATGGATGTCTGAAATCGAATACGACGACGATCAAGGTAATTCGGAAAAAAGAAATCACAGACGCCCAAGAAGAAATACTGTGAGAACGACCGGTATTTTGCAAAACAACCTCGCCCGTGCTCTCACCGCTCACCTCGACCTGGTAAATCTGAACACAGAACCGGTTGAAGTACGTGTGCAAGTATTAAACTGGGGTAACGCAGTTACGCAAACGAATCCAGTTAGCACCTTGCTTGACATCACGCAATTTATCCCTGCGAATACTCGAACTGCTTTCAATGCGCTGATCCCCGCTTCTTTCCACTATGAAGTGCGCCTTACCGTAGCAGAAAACAACAGAAATGTCCTTCTCACCACTTATGGCCGTACTACTATCGGCGGCGGTCAAGTTGTTGGTCTTACCGTTCTTGACAGTCAATTCCAAACTGTCGAAATCGAAACTTGTATTTAACTATCTTGTAGGAAGAAAATGAGGAATTATGGTGGGACGCCATAGTTCCTTTTTTTATCCATTCGCATGCAGGAAAAGGCGCTTGGGACGATCCCAACGCCTTTTTGCTTCTACGACCACGACAAAAAAAGAAACTGCCCTCGAAAGGACAGTTTCTTTGAAAAGGAGACTTACAGTTTTACTACGTTCTCAGCTTGTGGGCCACGGTTGCCTTGAACGATGTTGAATTGAACTTTTTGACCTTCGTCCAAAGTTTTGAAACCGTCACCTTGGATTGCGCTGAAGTGTACGAATACATCGTCTCCGCCTTCTACTTGAATGAAACCGAAACCTTTTTCTGCGTTAAACCATTTTACTGTTCCGTTCGTTTGCATCTAAAAAAACCTCCAAAAATTCAATTTGAATATGCTAGTCATATTTACCGAAGCAAATAAAGCTCACATATCATGAAGAAATACCAGATCATGTGCGATGATACGCCTTCATGATATGTGAATTTTACTTATTCAGCAAATATGCGAATGTAATAGGACGGAACTGCAAAATTAAAAACTAAACCTTTTGAAAACCTAAAACAATGAAAGCCCTTCCTCTCTTCCATCCTTGCGGCTCCGATGACCGCGCCAGTGTGAATCGGGGATTCAAAAATGTTATCCATCAGCATACAAACACCTCGATGAATGATTAGGTATCAATTTTTCAAGTAGCAACCTCATTCTACCATGGTTGTCCAATAAAAGCAACCGTTCACCCTTATTCTGGACGAAGCAGGACTCTGATACAATAGGATTGGGAGGGATTACATTGCAAAATCATATTTTGACAACCATTCAATTATCCGACATGCTTGAAAAGAAAGTGCCCGTACTTTTATTGGACGTACGCGACGCCGAGAAATTTGTTTCCGGCAGCCTCGTTCACGAAAACGCATCGACGCAAAACGTCCCCTATCTTCTTATGAAAGAACAGGACAAGCCGCTTGATGAAGAAACCGAAAAACTCGCGCAAAATGTCCAGATCGTTACCTTATGTACAACAGGTAACAAAGCTCAAAAAGCTGCGGCTCTCCTTCGTGAGCATGGTTTTCATGCAAATGCATTGGAAGGCGGCTTAACTGCCTGGAAGGAACAATCAAACGAAACGAAATGAGCCTAATTTATCAACGATTCTAGGTATTTGCCATATATTACTCCTTTATTTCGATTGGGATTGTCTGATATCGTTGTTCATGCCAAACGAAATAAGCCGAGACTTCCTCTTTGAAAAGGAAGTGCGGGGGACTTTTTTGTGGATGAGCTATTCCACATTGGGGTGAATCGCCGAACTGGCGTAGGGTTGTTTCCTCAATCCGAATCCGACAACTAACCTCGTAGGCAAAAAAAAGGAGAGATTTGTTTTTATGAAACGTTTTGGTTCTGTTACAATCGCGATGACTCTTGGTCTGGGCTTGGCTTTGACAGGGTTTGCTTCTTCTGCTTCCGCAGCATCTAACTGCCCATTGAAGAACGGACAATTCCAATTCAATGTGGGTCAAAATATGGGACAATTCCAAAAAGCACCAAATGCTCAACAGTTCTTTAACTTTTTCCAAAAGCAAGGCTTTGTTCCTGGCCAGCCACAAGCAGTACAGCTCATGCAACCTGTTAAGCAAGGACAAGCTACACCTGTACAACAACCATGCCCGTATCAACCAGGATCTTACCAACAAGCACCCGTACAACAAGCTCCAGTACAACAAACACCAGTACAAACAGCACCAGCACAACCTACCAATAATGTCACTGAGCCTGCCGCTCCAGTAAATCAAGCGGATCAAGCTAAGACGGGTGATTTTGCGAAACAAGTCGCGGATTTGGTAAACCAAGAACGTGCAAAAGCAGGTCTCAAGCCTGTTCTAATGGATGCAACACTGTCCAAAGTAGCTTTGGCAAAAGCACAAGATATGTCTGCTAACAACTATTTTGACCACAACAGCCCAACGTACGGTTCCCCATTTGACATGATGAAGCAGTATGGCATTCAATACTCGACTGCAGGTGAGAATATCGCCATGGGTCAACAGAGTCCACAAGAAGTCATGCAACAATGGATGAACAGTGAAGGCCACCGCCAAAACATTATGAACCCTGACTTCACAAAAATTGGTGTAGGCTTCACAAATGGCTACTGGGTACAAGAATTTATCGGGTAACACGCTTTACACGAAACGAAAAGCCGGTGTCTCTTAATCGAGACCCGGCTTTTTCGTGTAGGCATTAATCCGGCTGTGTTTCAGAAGCCTGTTTTTTGGGGGTACAGCAGCTTTCCTGCTCATCTAGCAAAGCAACGTCCTTTTGATTCATTTCTTGCTTGGTTGGGTAAGCAGATACTTGCTGCAACTCGGCATTGACATCAGACGATTGTTTCATCCGTATGGCCCCCTCGCCGTTTTTGGTGGTGCATCCCTAGTATGCACGCGGTTCTAAACGACTCATTCCTAAGGAACACTGGAAGCACATGCGAATGAACCTATCTGCTAATAATATGTTCAAGGTCTTTTAAAGCAGCCGCTGCTGCCGCGACAGGATCTGATTTTCCTCCAACGACCAATAAACCCCCCATGACATCTGTTTCTACCCGGATGGCTTTTGTCGTACCTGATACGGATGCAAACGGATGGGTAATATCCACCGCACACAGCTCAACTGCTACAGAAACCGTACCATTCGCTTCCTTTTGAATCGTTCCGATCAGCTTGGGAATCTTCATATGCTTTTTCCACGTCTCGATTTGTAACGAGGTTATTTCGCGAATACTTGCGCGTGCGATATCGGTTAGATTTACTTGCCCACCAAAAGCAGCGTTTGCCAGAATCGTGAGCTTCGAAGCTGTATCCCAACCATCGATATCGTAAGAGGGATCCGGTTCGGCAATCCCCATCTTCTGAGCGAGCTCGACTGCTTCTGCACAGGTGAGCCCCTCTTCCATCATTTTTGTGAGCACGAAGTTCGTCGTTCCCGTAAAAATACCTTCGACTCGTTTTACTTCACAGCCTGCCAAGTTATACTGCAAAAGATCGATCGTCGGGAGAGCTGCCGCTGTTGCTCCACTAATTTTCAACGCGGTACCATGTTTTTTGGCAAGAGCGGCCAAACCAGCATAATCAACAACAAGCGCACCTTTTGAAATAGCGATCGCATGCATGGCATTCTCCAATGCATACCGAATATAAGTCAGACCAGGTCCACCCTCTTTTTCAGATGGCCCTGCCTCGATGAGTACATCTGCTTGAACTGATTTGATAAATTCCAGCGCGTTCCAAGATGCGTTCCATGTTTGTTTTGTATGAGCATAGTCTGCCCATTTCCCTGAATCGATTCCGTTCTCATCGTAGAGGCCGGAAGTTGAACGAACGATTCCCACGAGTCTGACATCCGCTTCATATAGCTCGTAGTACCGCTCCCGTCGCTCTTCCAGCAGTCTGGCTACCTGCTGTCCTACTGTTCCGAAGCCTGTCACCATAATATTCCAACGTTTCATGAGTCAATCTCCTTGCTGTTTTATACTCCGTTTATTTCCACCATTTTTTCTATTTTTATCCTGTATCCGGTGCAAATCCTTGCGATTCAGTTTCTTTCCTGTTTTTGCTGAGTAGAGCTCTTCCGTATGATCAAAAAACAATATTCCTTCCAAATGGTCCATCTCGTGCTGAATACACCGAGCAAGGAAATCTTCAGCTTCGATTGTCTCTACTTCTCCTTGGCGGTTCAGCGTCTGGACTTTGACATAATTCGCCCGACGTACAATTCCGAAAACACCTGGTATCGAAAGACAAGCTTCTTGCCCTACCTGCTCACCTGATTTTTCCATCAACACCGGATTGATTAGTTCAATCAAGCCGCTGCCGCAATCCATGACAACCAAACGCTTCGGAATACCAATCTGGATCGCAGACAAGCCTGCTCGACCTTTCGCAGCGTAAATGGTTTGGGCCATATCATCCAATATCTTTTCAACCTGCGGAGTAATGGATAATACTCTTTTTGAAGTTTCACGCAAGATAGGGTCCCCCAGGCGAACGATCATGCGTTCAGCCATTTCCTTCTCCCTCCCGCATTACTCAGTTTTCGATTCCAAGGTAGCAAATCAGGTCCTCGCTGTCAAAGAGAACCTCGCAAAATCTGAAATATCCCGTTAGGCAAGGGTGACAAATGCATGTAGATACGCTATCTTTATTGGTAAAGAAAGATGTTTGTATATGAAAAGGGAGGCTACCATGCATTCATTGGCATCAACGCTGAACGAAACCATCCAACGAGAAAACCCGCACGTGTATGAAATGCTGTCCGATATCGCCAAACTGATCTATTTCCCAAAAGAGGGGATTCTCAGTCAATCGGCAGAAGCGAAAGCAAAAGCGAAAAAGTACAACGCAACCATCGGGATTGCACTGGAAAACGGTCAACCGATGCACCTTAAGGTCATCCAAAATAACCTGTCAGCTTACCAGCCAAAAGACATTTACGAATATGCGCCCCCAGCAGGAAAGCCTGAACTGCGTGCAGCATGGCGTAAAAAAATGATCGAGGAACAGCCTTCACTGGCTAATCATACGTTCAGTAACCCTATCGTTACAAACGCTTTGACGCATGGCCTGAGCATCGTGTCGGATTTGTTCGCTGACAGCGGCGACAGTGTCATCATCCCGGACAAAAACTGGGAAAACTACGAGCTTACTTTTTCGATCCGCCGTGGTGCGGAAATGGTCTATTACCCATTATATAACGACGAGATGAAATTTAATGCTGCTGCTTTGCGCGATTCCATTCTCGCACAAAAAGACAAAGGCAAAGCCATCGTCGTACTCAACTTCCCGAATAACCCAACAGGCTATACACCAGGCCCAGAGGAAGGAAAACAAATCATCGCTGCGCTCAAAGAAGGCGCAGAGGCTGGAATCAACATTGTTGCGGTGACAGATGACGCGTACTTCGGCTTGTTCTTCGAAGATTCGATGCACGAATCTCTCTTCGCGGGACTGTGCGACGTTCACCCTCGCATTCTGCCTGTAAAAGTAGATGGGGCTACCAAAGAGGATTACGTATGGGGCTTCCGCGTTGGCTTCATTACGTATGCATCCCCGTCCAGCGACTTACTCAGCGCTTTGGAGCAGAAGACAATGGGAATCATCCGCGCGACTCTTTCCAGCGGATCACATCCTTCCCAAACGTTCATCCTGCAAGCAATCACTGCACCGGAGTACAAAGCACAGAAGCAGGAGAAATTCGATATCATGAAAGGCCGCGCCAACCGCACCAAGGAAGTGCTCGACAGCGGTAAATACAATGACGTGTGGACGTACTATCCATTCAACTCCGGCTACTTCATGTGCCTCAAGCTAAAGACTGTCGAAGCAGAAACATTGCGCCAGCACTTACTGGAACAGTATGGCGTGGGTACGATCGCTCTCGGTCAAACCGATTTGCGCATCGCCTTCTCTTGCATTGAAGAAGAAAACATTGCGGACTTGTTCGATTTAGTCTACAGCGGTGTGAAAGATTTGGAAAATGCATTGACCAAATAACAAGCTCTCTTGCAAAAGCGTCTTGACCTCGTGTCAGGGCGCTTTCGTTTTCCGTGCGCCCAGCATGGGCGATAACTCTAGGGTGTAAGTCCCGAACGGGGGTTGGCTGTACCAACCGTTAGCTCAAGGCAAGGGTGTCTACCGTGAGGTGGAATCTGGAGGAAGCCGGCGGCAAAGTCCCGACCTGAGGTACACGAATCCAATTTGAGGCTGTTGTATTCGGGCGAGTCTGCTGAACAAGACGAAGCCCTATACAGCCAAGGAATACAGCAGTAAACTTGGGCAGGTACATGGGATGAAAGTTATCGTTCTTACCTGGGGAGGTCTGCATGAAGTGCCTTCAAATGTTGGTAACCGTCTCCGTAAGGAGTCGCTGAACATGCAGAAGTCAGCAGAAGCCATAGTACCCAAGTATAGGACGCTTGAACGGGGAAGGGCTGAACATTAAGTCAACACATCCGCTAATCACTTTCGTGATCAAACTGTGAAGCAGAATTCCGTAAGGAACTACTCTTGGAGAATAAGGGTGAAGCCCTGAGGGTACAAGAGAGGGCTGAGTATTGACCGACAAGACTAGAAGGATGCGTGCGAAGGAAAGGGTATCGTCATGGAGTTGTTGGAGAAAGTCCTATCACGGGAAAATCTATTAGTGGCGCTCGAAAGAGTGGAAAGAAACAAAGGATCGGCGGGAATCGACAGTGTTTCAACCGAACAACTGCGCGATTATATCCGTGAACACTGGTTAACCATTAAAGAACAGATTATGAAAGGAACCTATAAACCTTCCCCTGTCCGCAGAGTCGAAATCCCGAAAACTGACGGAGGGGTAAGGTTATTAGGTATTCCTACCGTGATAGATCGCTTAATCCAACAAGCCATTCTCCAAGTTCTTACTCCCATATTCGATCCCCACTTTTCAGAATCCAGTTTCGGATTCCGACCGAATCGCAGTGCGCATGACGCTATGAGACAAGCACAATCTTATATTTCCGAAGGATATCGCTTTGTCGTAGATATGGACTTAGAGAAATTCTTCGACCGGGTAAATCACGATATTTTAATGAGTCGGGTTGCCCGAAAAGTAAAAGACAAAGCTTTGTTGAAACTTATTCGCGCATACTTACAAGCAGGCATCATGATCAATGGAGTCTGCCTCTCGGCAGTAGAAGGCACACCACAAGGTGGCCCGCTTAGTCCGTTATTGGCGAACATCCTGCTTGACGACTTGGATAAAGAGCTGGAAAAGAGAGGACATCGCTTTTGTAGATACGCAGACGATAGCAACATCTACGTGAAAACAAAGCGGGCGGGAGAACGGGTAAAAGAGAGTATCCAAAACTACTTGGAGAAGGTACTTAAGCTAAAAGTAAATGAGCAGAAAAGTGCAGTGGATCGACCTTGGAAACGTAAGTTCCTCGGTTTCAGTTTCACTAACGCAAAGCAAGCAAGGATTCGGCTTCATCCAAAATCACTTCTGAAGTTGAAAGAGAAAATCCGCTTCATCACAAATCCGGTATGGAGCATCTCTATGGATGAAAGGATTCGGAAGCTAAACCAGTATCTCATGGGATGGGTTGGATATTTCGCCCTTGCAGATGCAAAGAAAATTCTACAATCCATCGAAGAATGGATACGGCGTAGACTCCGACTTTGCTTGTGGTCTCAGTGGAAGCGAATAAAAACCCGATATCGAGAACTTCGTTCTCTGGGTTTATCACACGTCCAAGCAATAGAAATTGCAAACACCCGAAAGGGTGCGTGGCGTTCCACAAAGACTCCTCAAATACACAAAGCCCTCGGAGTTGCATACTGGCAACAACAAGGGCTGAAAAGTTTAGTACAACGATATTCTGTTCTTCGTCAAGCTTGATGAACCGCCGTATACCGGACGGTACGTACGGTGGTGTGAGAGGACGGGAGTTAGTCACTCCCTCCTACTCGATTTTATAAAAAAGACCCGGATACCCACGAAATAAAAATGCGAGGGTTTCCGAGACCTTATCATCAAGCTATTTCCATTCACTTTCCATCGAAGAACGTATACGACGAGGCTGCTGTGTACCGATAAAAATGGAGGCAAGCACCAGGATCATCCCCACCCCATGCAACCAAGTAAATGCTTCATTCAAGAAAAAGACAGCCACGAGAGCAGCACTTATCGGCATCATTCCGGTGAACAAGCCCGCTTTGGATGCCTCCACCTTCTCCATTCCTTTGTACCAGAGAAAGAAGGATAAGACACTGGCCGTAAACGCATAGTACACAAGAAGCCACCACACATTTGCAGGTACGGCACTCCAATCAAACCGCAAGCTTTCCCAGATCGCAAACGGAAGAAACAAGACAAAGCTGATGACATTAATCGCAGCCGTCATTTGAAAAGGCGTAATTTTCCCAGACAGTCTTTTGGCGAAAATCGTGAAAAGCGCTTCGCTGACGACTGCAAAAAATACGAACAAATTGCCAAGCATGCTTACCCAGTTTTGCTCCATTCCGCTACCTGTGAACGTAATGAAGCCGATGCCGCCGACTGAAAGACCAATCGCCACTAAGCTGTTGGCGTGTAATTTTTCCTTGAGAATCCAGAACGAAAACAAAGCGATGCAGGCAGGTACTGTACTCGTAATGATACCCGCGGCAGTAGCGGTCGTCCACTGAACGCCGTACAGCATGCAAATACTAAACAGAAACACGCCGAAAAACGACTGCCAGAATAGCACCTTGCCTTCCTCACGGCTCCAAGACGTTTTCCATTCTCCACGCATAGCGAGCAACGGCAATAGGATGACGATCGCAAGCAAAAAGCGCAGCTCCGAAAACAAAAACACGGGAACATGGGAAACAATTTCTTTCCCGATGGAGATGTTGCTTCCAACCAAGGCCATGGCCATGGCTAACTGTATGTAAGCGAACAGCATGACGACCCGCTTCCCCCTTTAACCTCCTACCATTCTCTGCATCTGGCCAAACTACCTGCGATTATCCTGCGTTTTGCCATTCTTTTTGAGAGGACGGAACCTTTTTTGTCTTTTTCTCGGCTGTCCCTACTAGCCAGGAGCCAAATGGCAGTTTTCCCAGCCCATATGATACGGCAAAAGAAAGAATGGAGCACAAGACGAATGCGACCACACTCCCCCACACGCCCGTGTGAAAAAGCTGAAGCTCGCGCAAAAGCTTCATCAAGTACGTTAAGATCAGCGCATGAATCAAATAAGCTCCATACGAATATTTCCCAAGGAGTCCTAGCCAATGTGTCCATTTGGACTGCTTCTTGCTCATCCATAGGCAGAGAGCGTACACAGCAAGTAAGCAAGCCATCGTATAGAGGAACATGGACGGTTTCAAGGATGTCGCTTCGTTTAAATTGATTTGGCCTTGCCCTGATTCACGGAAAAGCTCATAGCCAATGACTGCGTACAGGACACTTACCCAAATGATGATCCAGTACCAGTATCTTTTCAGCATGGCACGAAATGCAGGCAACGTGAAGGCGACCAAGCCACCGAACAAAAAGTAATAGAAATAATAGAACGCATTTCGATCTCGGTATTTGATGAAATACGTATCAAGCCAATTCATATCGAACCGAAAACCGTGCGCCGGGATGTAACGGGCTGAAAACCACATGAGGCCCCCATAAATCAATCCGGTGACACCAAGAGCGAGAACGAGACGAAAGCGGCTTGTCACGAATCTGCGGAAAAGTTCAAATACTCTTTGCCAAAACGGATACAAAAGATAGAACTGAAAAATCATCACGACGAACCACAGATGATACGAGGATGTCCCAGTCAGGAAATTTTTGCTTACATTCCAAATGAACGCTGCTCCCTCACCCAGGGGCTTCTCCATCAAGTAAAGATAAACCACCGACCACACTCCATACGGAACCAAAATCTCGGTTATCCGTTTACGCGTGAAGGAAATATAGTTCACTTTTTCGGAGTAGTTGTAAAACAATACAAGACCCGTGATGAAAATGAATGCTGGAACCGCGAATTTTAGCAAATGAAACAACATTCCGTAGATGATCGACACCTGCTCTGTCAATCCCGGCTCACGGATGTATACACCAATGACATGCTGATAAACCACAGCCAAGAATGCAAAGGCCCGGATCAGATCCAACTCACCAATTCGTTCTTTTCGAGCCATAACCAAATACCAGATCCTTCCTGTTCTTGCGAAAAAAAGTGCTACCTTCCATCTTACCGACCAAAAGTCAGTCTGGCAAGCTCAAATCAAAAAGACTGATACCCTTTGGAGCAGTATCAGTCACTACTATCCCCCTTGATCCGAAGGTATATCCGCTAGACTTCGAATCGGCCAAATCAGACTTTGTACACCACGTGAATACAGTGCTAAATGTGGAGAATCCGTGAGTGGGATCGACAGGTTTTCGGTCATCGCATTTTCACGAATATGAAAGGCTGTCTCCTGTAGCTGCCACGGCTCGTGTACTACATCCGCAAACATCAATTGCTTTGTTCTGCTACACCTGCAAAAGAGCGTGTATCGCTCTGTTAGCCAATGCACTAGCGTTCCCTCTTTGGCCAAAAATTTGTCACTGAGAGGCTGGTAGCTGCCTTCGAACGAGGGTGACTGAGGTAGACCAGATAGTCGTCGAGAGGTAAAATCGATCACATCCCCTTGGCGTTGAAAAGCCATTTGGGCCCGATAATACGGCAGTCGGTACCAAAATTTCGCAATCTTGATCACGAGAGGATTCGACGTATCCAGCGAAAGAAAATACACGCCCGTCTTCCCTTTCGCCTTCACATACGTCCGCACATTAATTTCGGGGAAAGTCGTCGTGAATGGTACAGCTGGCATCCGCCGCAGACGCACGCCACTCAGCAAAAACGGGATAATACTGATCCATGCCTTGCCATCGTAAGTATCGAGCTCAAGCCCTGCTGGAATCAGCGCTTGGATAGACACCGGGGAAATTGCCCAATGCAAAAAAAGAAGATGCTCCCACGTCTGCGTCATGGTCCATCCGTTATACTGGGCAGGTGACTTGATTTGGATGATCCTCTGTTCGATACGAATCCCTCCCATTCGTACGTCGATCAAGCGATTTTAACTGGAAGAGGATGAATGATAGGCAAGGGGTACTTTCGTCACTTTGCTCGTCATCTCATCGAGTGAGACGAGATCAGCAGCGGTCACTTCACGAAGAGACGTTTTCCCAAGCGCGAGAATGGCAATTTCCATCTCATCCACAAACGAAAGAAAAAAGTTAGTCAAGTATTTCGCGGCTGAATCGGGGTCGAATTTGTTTTTCAAGCTCCCTGGATAGGTGACCAGTTCTGTCGGTGGTTCCCATGGTATTGCTTTTGTCACCTGATCATGAGTCATCGCCCACAAAAGAGCCGTCCCCATAAAGATGCCGTCTGCTCCCAAAGCAATTGCTTTCAAGCACTCCCCCGGGGTATTATAGCCGCCCCCAGACAATAAAGTAATTCGTTCTTTCACACCTTTTTTCTTCAAATAGTGCACGGCGCGGCTCAGCGCATAAATCGTTGGCAATCCGAAATCATCCTCCAGAATTGGAGGTCCTCCTTTTGTCCCCGCTTGTCCGCCATCAATACTGATAAAATCTACACCGGCTTGGATGACAATCTCCAGGTCTTTTTCAAGAATGGCACTGGCGCAGATTTTGACGCCAATCGGGACGCCGTCTGTTATGGTGCGCAGCTTGTCTACGAGCTGCTTGAGATCTTCCGGCTTCTGTACTTCTGGATGCCGAGAAGGAATGACGATCATTTCTTCGCCCTGAACCCCCATGATTTCAGCAGCTCTTCCCTGAATATATTCAGCGGGGATAAAGCTCGCGGAAGCTGCAGTCGCCCCCTGTCCAAAATGGATTTCGATGGCGTCCGCCTGTCGCAAAATTTCCGGCTCCTTTGCCCACTTTCCCGAGTTGTATTGGAGAATCAGATGTCTAGCGAATTTCCTTTCTTCCGGCAGTAACGGACCTTCCCCCGTATTCGTCAAACTCCCCACGGCGGCCGTTCCTTTTGCAATCGCGATTTTCACATCCTCACTTACACCGATACCGTATCCCATCGCCCCTGCCATGATCGGAACGTCCAAGGTTAACGGCTTTTTTGCCATGGGTCCAATCGTGATTTGCATATCCACTTCTATATCCTCACTCGCAGGCATCTTGGCCAGCTGTGCAGGAGAAAATATCAAGCTATCGAAGTTCAAGAACTTGCGTGGACTTCCGAAAGGACGTTCGATGGCTTGTCCAGTAGCTGCTCGCAAGCTGTTTTCCAGAACATAGCGTGGACTGACTTTGGTCATTGCAGAGACCATCTCGAAAATATTTTCCGGATAGCGGTCTGACATAAGGCGCTTCATGAACTTGGCGAGTAACCACTGTGTAAGAGGACGAAAAAGACAGATCAAAAGCAGTCCCACCACGATGAGTGCTACCATCGATCCTACAAAGGAGCCGATCAAAAACGGAATCCAGTTGCCAGCCATCCTCTTTCTCCTTCCTACTTTCAGAGCGCTGCTGCTTGTTACTCGGCTTGTGAGATAGGAAAATTTTGCCCCAACCCTTCCCCTTTTATCCGATGCTCTACCCTCACGCTGAAGGAACAAAAAAACGTCCACCTTAACTGGACGTTTTCGAGAGAAGCCCTCCTTTTCGTTTCATTGGTACAAATTTGCCGTATGTCAAACAACGCCAAAGCCATTCTGCCGGACCAAACTGATAATTGGTGAGCCACCAGCGACTAGCCAAGATTTGCGCAGAGAAGATCACCAAGCTCAACACCAATCCGAGAGCCAACCCATACGTTCCATACAAATGTCCAACACGTACAACCAATATGACGATGATGGTTTGGCTTAAATAGTTGCTTAATGCCATTCTGCCGACCGGTTCCAAATGCTTCAGTATGCGCTGCCCGCTCTCTTTCCGATAAAGAAGCAGCAGTGACGTGATGTAAAAAGCGCACAGACTAAGACCGCTCCATGTGACAAAAGTCTGAACGGCGACCGAGATTGAGGCAGGAAATTTTACGATGCCAAATTGAACAAGTGGAATCATCGGTACAAGCACAACACTCAAGCTCAGCGCCAGCCACCATACGCGGCGAATGGCTGGAATAAATTCTTCCGTCCTCGCAAATACTCCCCGCT
Source organism: Brevibacillus schisleri (assembly GCF_055685845.1). NCBI lineage: Bacteria > Bacillati > Bacillota > Bacilli > Caryophanales > Paenibacillaceae > Brevibacillus > Brevibacillus schisleri. The sequence continues at coordinate 3,151,983 of NZ_JBVNDM010000001.1, read as the reverse complement.
TGGCTGCCAAGAATCCGAATAAAAAGAGAGGAAATACCGATAGGATGACAAAAAACTCAAAGGGAAGAACTACCGGAATTTCGTAACCAACCCGGAATTGCAACCTCTCGATAATCGATCCATTCGTATAGGTATTGATTGCCTTTTGAATGAGCGATGACTGATCTGGCACAGAAACCAGGTCCTCGGGAACAGTCAGAATCAGAGCAGACAGGGTCTGCATACCAATCAAGAGCGTCCACGCCCATCTTTTGATTGTCTTTTCTTGCCTGTGGTAAAACAGCAACAGGAGAAAACCAGCTAGGGCGTACGTATGAAGAATATCTCCATACCAGAGGAAACCGAGATGGGCCATACCAAAAATCAGCAGAACGGCTAGTCTGCGAGTAAATAGACTCCGATAAGGCAACTGCTTGCTCTCGGCACGATGCATAAACAGAAAAAAGCCTACCCCAAACAAAAACGAAAAGATGGTGTAAAACTTCGCTTGTACAAACATGTTAAACAAAAGCCGTATCCAACCATCTATTTCCGAATGGGTATTGACCATCCCTGCATCTGGTAAGAACATGATGGGAAACAAAAATGACGGCATATTCACTAGCAAGATCCCCAGAAGGGCAAAGCCTCGAATCCCATCTAGCTGTCGGATTCGCTCACCTTCCGCAACAGGTGCTACTTTCACGTCAATGAACCTCCTTAACCCCCAATATTTAACACTTTTAATACGAATGAATCTTGAAAAAAGTAACAAAATGCTTCTTCCACAACAAAAAGAGCTTCGCAAAAACGAAGCCCTCTCTTTCGTGCTGCCTTATTTGGATGGGGTGGTTGTTGTTCCTGTTCCTGTGCGGTTTGTCCTTTTCCGAAAGTCGAGCAAAACACCGACAAAACCTGCAAATATTGCTGGCATGATCCAACCAGCGCCTTCCTTATAGAACGGGAGGACACCCAAGATCTCGTTCCAGCTTTGATGAAAAAACGTAAGATTGATCAAATCCACGACACCAAAAACCGTCACAAAGGCGACAGTCGTCATATACACAGACGAATGTGCAGATATCCAGCGCTCTAGCAACGCCAACAAAATGAGTACGATAGCAATCGGGTAAATGGCCCCCAAGATCGGGACAGATACACTTAAAATCTCCGATAGACCCAAGTTTGCGACGCCCATGCTCAGGACACAGAGAATAATCGCCCATGCTCTGTAGGATAAGCCTTTGAATCGTCCATGAAAGTATTGACTGCAAGAAGTTACGAGTCCGATGGATACACAAAGACAGGCAACAGTGAAGATGACACCAAGAATCAGCGTACCGCTTGTCCCAAATAGCTGCCTCATGATTGCTGTCAGGAGCAGTCCGCCATTCTCCGGCCTTCCTAAAGACGCACCGGATGAACCAAGCAATCCCAAAATGACATAGATGAATGTCAGCAACATACCTGCTCCAATGCCTGCCTTGATCATATTCGCAGACAGTTGCTTTTTGTCCTCAATTCCCTTGCTACGCAGTGTATTGGCAATCACGATACCAAAAACGAGTGCAGCCAAAGCATCCATCGTTAAATACCCGTCCAGAAAACCTTGCACAACGGGATTGGTGGCATATTTTCCTGCTGGTACCCCTGTTGGACCAAGTGGTGTGAATAAGCTCTTAACGTAGATCAACGCAATCATAGTCAACAGTGTAGGCGTCAGTATTTTCCCAAAGCGATCAATCAATTTGGAAGGAGTCAGACTGAACCAAAAGACAATGCCAAAAAATACGAGCGTATAGAGGAAAAGACTCCAGGGGGAATCCACGGCTTGCGCCGGCAAAAATGGCGCCATTCCCATCTCGTACGCGAGACTACCTGCACGCGGGATAGCAAGTGCGGGTCCAATCGATACATAAATCAAAATAGGAAAAATAAGAGCAAAGCTTGGGTGAACACGACTTGCCAATTGGTAAAAGCTCCCTGCTTTTGCGATGGCAATCACACCAAGAATGGGAAGACCAACAGCAGATAATACAAAGCCTGCAATCGACAGCCAAACAAAGGAACCAGCCTCTTGACCCAGATAGGGTGGAAAAATAAGGTTTCCTGCACCAAAAAACATCGAAAACAGCATAAAACTGACCAGCAGCATTTCTTTCTTAGATAAGGTTATCATCGACGTGTATATTACCTCCCATCTTATTGAGAGGCATTCTATCAACTTTTGCGCTCCTTCGCTAGTAGTAACGCCATAGTTGTAATTGAAAGATTTTTCTAACTACCATTCGTTGAAAAAAAACAGAGAAAACCACCTGTCCATCTCTTACCGTTTGAACCACATCGACAAGTGGTTTTCCTCTTATCGTTTTCGCATGGAAACAATTCGTTTGTAAAAGGTCTTATCCTCCAGCTTTTGAAAGAGAGCAAGTGAAGGTCGGAAGTTGGCCTCAATAATCCACGGTTTGCCATCCACATCAATCCCTAAGTCCAAACCGATCTCCCGGAGTGTCGGATAGACCCTTCCCAATCGATTAGCTACTGCCGATGCTATCATGCGGATATCACGCAAAAGATGTGGGTCCGCTTTTATATTCGACAGCTTGATTGCCGTCTGGATGGGCAAAACTTTTCCACGGCTGCGAGCCACATTTGTCACGACAAAGCCCGGACCTGCAAGCTTTGCACACCACCCAGTTATGATCCAAGGCTCCTTATTGCTCCTGCGCTGGATCATGACACGCACATCAAAAGGCTTGCCCTTGATTTTCCCGAGTGGGATACGCGGCTGGAGCAGGTATGTTTTAGGTCGAAACAACGATTCCACGTATCGGATCGTCGCCTCTTTCCCCTCCACGAGACGCTGACGACTCCCACTATGGACCAAATACTTCTCTCCTCCTCGTGCCGTTACTTGAATAATCCCTGCCCCACCGCCGCCTCCCGAAGGCTTCAGCATCACGTGTGTAAACGCTTCTGCATACTCCCACAGCTCTTCAGGAGTGTACACGCGGGTTTTGGGCAAATACTCCAGCAAAAGTTCGTCTTTGACCATGTGCTTATGCTTGCCCCATTTTCCTACGTTTGGCGGTTTTATGGCAGTGTCTCTCCATTCTTTATCAGATGATGCTCCTCTATTTTCGTGATACGATTCTGTCCATCCACAAACACGACCTTGGGAACGAGCTGTTCCATCTCGGATTCATCGTACATGCCCATACTCAAAATGATGACGAGATCTCCCGGCGAGAATAAGTGGGCAGGTGGACCGTTCAGACAGATGACTCCGCTTCCCGATGCTCCGGGTAACGCGTATGTTTTCCAGCGCGTGGCATTACGCAAACTGGTTACTTGCACGATTTCATAAGGCTTGATATCTGCCGCATCCATGAGAGCAACGTCAATTGTGATACTCCCCACGTAATCCAGTTCGGCCTGCGTAACTGTCGCCCTGTGAATTTTGCCTTTGCACATGTGTCGTTGCATAGACGGTTCACTCCTTTCCAAACCGATGACATTAGTCTATGTGGGATGGATTGTCCATGAAACCACCTGCGAATGGAAATCTGGTTAGGGCATATAACACGCTGCCTGCAAATCAACTCCATAGGTTCGGCATAATTGGCTCAGTTCTTTTGTCAGATTTGGATCGAAAGGAATACCGTTTTCCATGCGTTCTTGCTTTTTTCGGCTCTCGATCTCCCCAGGAATGAAAATTTCCGAGACACCTTCTTTCCTAGGTACACTTTTCACATCGCGAATGTAGGCATCCATCATGGCGCAAAAATCGGGGAGTGGCATAAATCGTTCAATATCCACTGTCAAGAATAGATGTCCTACGTTTTGTGGATCGTGCCAATTGTCATACAGGCTTTTTACATGTGGTCCCGTTGCTGCACCCGTTAGCAGCCCACACAAGATATCGATGAACATCGCCAATCCGTACCCCTTTGCTCCCCCGATCGGCAAAAGTGAGCCTAGCAAGGCTTTTGTGGGATCAGTCGTTTCCTTCCCATTGGCATCAATGGCCCAATCTGCAGGAATGGATTCTCCTTTTTTAACGGCTAAGGCGATTTTTCCTCTGGCAGCGACACTTGTAGCCATATCTAGCAAAAAGGATGGCTCTTCTCCTGACGGTATCCCCGCTGCAATCGGATTTGTTCCGAAAAAAGGGCGAATCCCACCTGTTGGCGCCATGGCTTCGGGGGCGTTGGAAAGGACAATGAGAATCTTTCCTTCCGTGATCGCTCGTTCTGCATAGTACGAACAGGAGCCGAAGTGGTTGGAATGACGAACACCAACTAGCCCGATTCCCATCTGACGTGACAATTTAATCGCTTCCTCCAATGCCGCAACCCCGACTACCGCACCCAAAAGGTTTTTTCCGTCTACTAGTGCTGTTGCTCCCTCTTGTTTCCATACCACAGGTTCATCATTCAATTCGATCAAGCCTGCTTCGATACGTTGGATATAGATCGGCAGCCTCGCCAAACCATGGGATTCGATGCCGCGCAAATCAGCATGGACGAGGGATTCTGCTACAAGCCTTGCATGCTTATGTCTGGCACCTGCCTGTACAAGCACTTTTGTTACGACTTGCTCCAAACGCTTCCAATGAAAGAGTGCAGGGTGCATCTTTTCTTTTTCCCCTCCTTCACCGCTGTTCTGTACTTCGTCTGCTTCCTAATCTGAATATAGATATGTCGCCTGCTGATTGACCGCTACAGGCATTGACCCAGTTCAGGAGACGATACCAACAGAAAAAGGAGCACCCGGTAATTGGGACTCCTTTTTCGTATATCTATTCGTAACTGGCTAGTATCGTAATAATCTGATCCTGCATCTTGGTAAACAGCTCTTCATCCTCGACATAGCCATTAAATAAAATCGAAACGATGAGCTTCTCCCCGCCTTTTGTCGTGATATAGCCTGACAGTGTGTTCACACCCGTCATCGAACCTGTCTTCGCATGAAGATTATTTGTGGCAGGTGTGTCCTTCAAGCGGTTTTTCAGTGTACCATCTATTCCTGCTATGGGTAAAGATTCATCATAAGCAGCAAATGTTGATTCCTTGGTCATCCCTTCAAGTAAGGATGCGATCTGCCGAGCAGAAATTAGATTGTAGCGGGTCAAACCAGATCCATCCATCATGTCGAAGGTGGTATTCCCGCCAAGTGAAGCTACGGCTTCCTGAACGACCTCTGCACCACTGGCTGCGCTCCCTTTGCCTTTCTTTGCCGCTCCGAGCGTCTTGAGGAGCATTTCTGCGTAGTAATTGTCACTTCGCTTGTTGAGATACTGAACGATGTCCTTGAGCGGCAGTGACTCAAATTGTGTCCATTTCACTGCTGCTGGAGGTACTGGCTGGATCAGCACTTCACTCTTTGGAGCAAACGCAATTCCTTGCTGCTGCAACGTTTCCTTCAGTACGGTCCCCACGTACTTGGCTGGCTCCTCCACAGGAACTCGCTCGTAATCCCCTTCATGATCAAGCGGGAGGTTCCCTGACAGTCTGATGGTATTTGTTCCACGGTCACGCAGGATCGCAAACGTATTTTCTTCCCCTTTTTGTACCGTCTTGGCTTCATTGATCACCTGCACATACGCTGTTTTGGGTAGCACATTGATGTCCACTGGTTTGCCAGCATCGTTAGCGGGCTTGAATTCGATCATGACCGTCCCTCGGTTTAATGCGAGAGCTCCTATGGTCGGGTTGTAATAGTAGCTCTCGTCATCCCATGCCCAGCCGAGGCCAAGCCTTTGTTGATCAAAGTAGCTGTCATCCATCACAAGGTTCCCGTTGATACGCGTGATTCCTTGTTGCTTGAGCCACCCTGCTATTTTTTCAATCGACACACCTTCCTGCACCTGGAGTGCATTCTCCGTGTGCAAGGTAGGGTCACCGTATCCTTTCACATACAGATTGCCTTGTTGTATGCCCGAGGAGGTGATCGGGGCCTCTCCATACACTTCTGTTTTAAAGACGTAATCCGAGCCAAGCTGGTTCAGCGCTGTTGCGGTCGTCAACAGCTTCAAATTCGAAGCTGGGGTAAGCAGTGTGTCCGCATCCCGCTCGTATAAAACAGGGTCACCTGTTGAATCCAACGATTTGATCATGATTCCAGCCGTTACCCCTGCTGCTTCCGGCGTATCTAGGATGGGATCGATCATAGCAGAGAGTGGGTACGTCTTTTTCTCTGGAGGGCTGAATCCTTCCGGTGCTGCGATATCCGGGTAGGTTGTTAACAAAATTCCGATCCGATCCTGTAGCTCCCTTGCATACTTCGATTTATAAATGCCGTTGATCAAAATCGAGAAGGCCAGCTTATGACCATTTTTTGCCGTTACATAACCCGACATCGTATTGACTCCGCTTAATGAGCCTGTCTTCGCTACCAGGTTCTTTTCCGCACTGGTTCCTTTCATGCGGTTTTTCAAGGTGCCGTCTACTCCCGCGATTGGGAGTGATTTTTCCAGTTCCGTTCGATATTCTTGCTCCTGCAAAAAGATGATTGTTTCGATTATCTGTTCCGGAGTGATCATATTAAATCTCGATAACCCGGAGCCGTCTACCTGACGGAAGCCTGACTCAATGCCAGCTCGCTTCATCACGTCCGCTACCGCCTCACTGCCTGCTTCAAAGCTGCCCTCACCTTTCTGGGTTACGCCCAGTGTCTTTACAAGCATCTCCGCATAGAAATTGTCACTATCCTTGTTGAGCTCCACCGTGATCTCACCTAATGGTTTGGACAAGTGGGTATAGAGAGGCACTCCGCCTTGCAGCACGGTTTTTTTCACTTCCGCCTTCGGATATAAGGCAATCCCTTGTTTTTGCAACTGATCCTTCCATAGATCGCCCACATAAAAAGCCGGGTCTTCCATCGTGACATCTTCATCATAAGGAGCTGCTTGCACCCCGATCGTACCGGTTACGATGATTTCATTTTTTCCGCGCGGACGCTCGACAAGCACGTTGCTCTCCTTACCCGCTGTCGTTTTCAACTGGTTTGTGACTGTTATGTATGTGGTAGCTGGGTTCATCGTCAGGACGGGGGCATCTTTCACCGTTTTTCCAGGGGTTGCGGTTAGGGTCGTAACGTTTTTATTTACGGCTAATCCACTTATCTGAGCGCTATACCCATACGGTTCGTCATCCCACATCCAGCTCGTGCCCAGTCTAGTCTCATCGAAATAGCTGTCATCGAGAAGCAGGTTTCCATTGATTCGTTTGATCCCCAAATCTTTGATGGCTTTTGCCATTTGCTGCAAATCGTCCGGGGTCAGGCTAGGGTCCCCATAGCCTTTTAAAATCAGATCTCCTTGCAAAATACCTCCGTTATTTACCTTTCCTGAAACAAACACCTCGGTTTTCCATTGATAATCCGGCCCCAGCTTATCCATACCCGCAATGGTCGTAAACAGCTTCATGTTGGAAGCTGGGATAAAATTACGTTCGGCATTGTGCTTATATACGTATTTTTTGTCGGTTAGATCGTAGACCGCAATTCCAGCGTACATCCCCTTGCTATTCTCATCGTTTTTCAAATCGGCGAAGAATTTTTCTATGTGGAGTGCAAGAGGACTAGAAGAAGTGGCCTCTTCCTTGGCTAGCGCAGGCGAAGCCGCTACCTGCAACAAAAGAGCCAACACGAAAAACCACGTACCGACACGTCGAAAAGCAAATAAATGATTCATGATAACCTCCTTGTCATAGTCTGGGCGATTTCAACCAACAAATCACAGTACGCCCCCATGATAGCACGGATTCTATTTATTCGGAATATTACCATTATACTAAAAACATACAGGGATGAGCGATACCCATTCTGTTCATACTATCTTCAAGACTTCTTTTGTTTGGAGGAAATGGGTTCATGTTCTATCAATTGCTGCTTTGTCTGTCACTTCTCTGCAGCTTTTCATTCCCTGTCCATGCCCAAACGGACATCGGGCGGGTACAAGTAGATCCCTCCTCCTTTTCTTCCCTTGCGGAGCTCGTCAAAAAGTGCGACTTGATCGTCATTGGGCGGGTAGACAGGACCCATCGGGCGTATCCAACGGGACGCACCCTTCCCCAGGGCAAGATCGTGAATTACACACAAAGACTCCATGTAAAAAAGGCCGTAAAAGGCACAGCATCCCGACTATTAACAGTGGTTAGCACTGGCGTAGAGCCGCTTCCTGATGCCTCCAGTCCGCTCAACCTGCAATATCCTGGGCCGCTAGCCGAAGGGAATTATTTATTGTTTTTACGAAAAGTGAGTGGATCACAGATGTACAGTACAGCAGGTCTCTGGCAGGGCATTTATCCAATCTATCAAGGAAAAACAATTGCTCTTTCCAAGCTTGGCTTTACCGAGCTGAACCAGCTATCACAAGAAGAAGCCATCCGAAAAATAACAGCGATATCCCGCTAGCACCACAGCAAAAAACCGCTCTATGGAACGAGCGGTTTTTTGACGCTTCCATCATGTGCTGTCAGTTGCGCATCACGTAGATAAAAATCACCATAGACACAGCACAAGCGAGTACGCTGAGAATAAACCCCCAGATCACCCATTTGCTATTCGTCTTGTTTATGTGTTTATCGTCCATGGAAAACTTCTCCTCATTCGATCATTCACCTTCTATTATAAGGTTGTTTGACAGGAAAGGGAAACCGTTAATATGGCGAAAACTGTTAAAGACCTTCTCTCGTAAGACGACGAATCCCCAGTGCACAACCGCTCGTCACGAACAGTACACACATGACGACGAACGCCCCCAGCTCTCCTAGTGACAAACTTTCTTGACTGAGCACGCCCATGCCAATCGTCAAAAGTGACTGGGGAAAGAACATCCCGAGCCCAGACACATACAAGCCCAACCCTACAAAAACAGAGCAAACACTAATGCCGACAGGTACAGCAAAGCTCTGTATCCGCGTAGAAAGCCATAGCTGGAAGGAAATAATGGTGAGCGAAGCCAGCCAGCCTCGCATCATCCACCCGAACACTTCCAAAGGAAAGGAAAAATGTACATGTAGTCCAGCGATGAAACCCGCGCAAATATACAGCACGAAGAAGAAAAGCTGCACACCAAAAAGAAGAACGCCAACCACCACCAGCTTCGCGAAAAAAATCGTTGGAGTCGATACAGGCGCTGTCAGGATTACATTCCAGTTTCGGTTTACATGCTCCAATCTGCACGCAAACGAACAGCAGATCGCGATGAGAATGGGCAAGAAAAATTCTCCGTAGAACAAGCTCACCTGCGTCCACAGGCTGTACCAGCCATTTTGCAGGATCGCTTGGTTCATCCAGTAGTTGGCAAAACCGATCAGCGTACTGAAAACAGGAAGCACAAGCAAAACGAGCCATATACGAGAGCGTCGAAGTTTTACCCATTCTGCTCCCAAACATCTGATTAGCATACAAGGTCCTCCCTATACGTCTTGCCGGGATACGTGAATGCTCCCAGCAAGGTAAAATGCGATGCCCATGAGTACGACGATGATCGGTAAAGAAAGACCGATTTCTCGTGTAGTAAACCGCATAGCTTCGTTCACGTACTGATACGTAACGGGCGAAAAGTTTACATAGTACGACCAGATGAAAAGGCGTCCGACTTGTGGCGGAAACAAGCTCGCCGTCATGCCAATGAATCCCCCGATCATCCCGAGACATAGGCTGAACGCCTGATTTTTGATGGCGAGAGAGACCCATTGTTGCAAAGCGATCACCACGAGTGTTGTCACCGTGGTTCCTACCACAAAGCGGAGTAATAGGCCAATCGGGACTGGCTCGGATAAACCAAAGCCAATGCCAAAGGCCACGATCGCCAAAGCTTGTAGAATGACGGCACCCCCCATCAAAACAGCCGCAGAGACGAATTTTGCCGTATATACAGCTTTCCTGCTGACAGAAGCAGCCATCAGCAGCTTCCATGTACGCCCTTTGTGTTCCATATCACAAATCCGTGAAACAATGACAGCCGAACCGATCGGCAAAAACAATCCGTTCATGGCTGTAATCGTGACCAGTATGGCGCTCCACATCTGTGCATCAGGATTTTTTGTCATAGAGATACTGACAGCCATAAACCCCCATGCCAGTTCGATACTCAAAAGAATGGCGAGCATGAGAAACAATCGCTTATGTCGAATTTTATAAAACTCCAGCCAAAGCATCCGCATTACAAACTTCCCTCCTTGCCTGTAAGGGAAAGGAAAATACTCTCCAAGCTTTGTTTGTGCACTTCAATGCGATAAACATCAATGCCCGCCATCATCAGCGCCCGGTTTGTCTGCGCTACCTCTCTATCCCCCATCTCTTCCATAACAAGAAAGCCATCTTGGAGACTTGGAGAAAGCTCCCGATCTTGAAGAACTCTTCTCGCTTTGTCATTGTCCTGCGTTTTCAACCAAACACGAGGCCGACTATTCCGTTGCAGTTCCTCCATACTCCCTTGAAACAATAGTTTCCCCCCGTGGATAATGCCGATGGACGTGGCGACTTGCTCGATTTCCGAAAGCAGATGGCTGGAGAGCAAGACCGTCATTCCATACTGGTGTGGCAAGGATTGAATCAATTCCCGAATTTCACCGATTCCAGCAGGGTCCAGACCGTTTGTCGGTTCGTCGAGGATGACGAGCTTAGGAAAATGCAGCAAAGCCATGGCAATTCCCAGTCGCTGCTTCATCCCGAGCGAATACTGATCTACCTTTTTGTTCTGTTGTTTTTCCAAACGGACAATTTGCAGGGCCTTCTCTACTTGTTTGTCCGGGACATCTCGCAGCCGCTGCATGACGCGCATATTTTCCAGGCCGGTAAGATGACCGTAATACGAAGGAGCCTCGATCAAGGAACCCGTCTGACTCAAAATCTCAATTCGGTTCCTGCTAAAATCCTTCCCGAATACAGATACACTCCCTTCCGTCGGCTTGACTAATCCTAGCAGCATTTTCAAAGTCGTCGATTTTCCTGCACCATTTGGACCGAGGAAGCCATAGACCTCCCCTTCGCCTACCGCAAGATTCACCCGCTGGACGGAATAGACTTCTCCATAGCGCTTTGAAAGGTTTTCCGTTTGAATCAAAGTATTCATCTTTTCTCGCTCCTATCTATTGGTCTCTCCTACAAAATCATAGAGTCCCAACCCGTCAATAAGCTGACAAGAACCTTACAACAACCTTAAATCGACTCCGAGTGGGTAGAACACACAGATCGAGCGAGTATAATGAATACGGGTGATTCAATATGGAAGAGTGGAAACAGAAAAAAGTGCTCATCGTGGAAGATGAGCTGGAAATCAGAAACATGATCGATGGATTTTTACGTAAGGAAGGATTCTCTCGAATTTTTCATGCGGGTAGTTGTAAAGAGGCGTTAGTGATATGGGCTTCGGACAAGCCAGATGTCGCGATCCTGGATGTCATGCTGCCTGATGGCGATGGATTTGGACTATTGACTTCGATCCGTCGCTTCTCGCAAATCCCTGTCATTTTTCTATCAGCGAGAGGGGAAGATGAAGATCGATTGCTCGGACTTGGCCTGGGCGCTGACGACTATATTGTGAAACCATTTTTACCGCGCGAGCTCGTTCTGCGTCTCCTGGTCATTTTACGACGCGTTTACGCTCCTCCCCAAATCGATCGTCTGCCCGTTGTCCAGCTTGGTGACAGTACGATCGATTTGGAGGCAGCAATCGTGACGAGAGATCACCACGAATATGCTCTGACTGCAAAGGAACACGCGCTCTTGCGAAAACTCTATGAAAATCGAGGACGAATCGTCACGAGCGATGCCCTGTGCCAATCCGTATGGGGGGACGATTACTACGGGTATGAAAACACCCTGATGGTTCATATGAGGCGCATTCGCGAAAAGATCGAGCCATGCCCGTCCACTCCTGAATATTTGCTCACGGTAAGAGGACTCGGATACAAATTACTCGTAAAGGAAGAGTTGTAGATGGATGGAGCCGCAAGAATTTTACGTCGTTATACAGGTGCTTCTATCCTGATCGCCGTCTTTTTGCTCATCGTCAATTACATCATTCTCGGCACATTTGTTTTCAAAGGGATGAACGAGGGCTCTCCTCCCATCCACGTCACACAAGCTGTCGCAGAGGGGCTGCACAAGAACGGTTCCCACTATACATTGGAACCAAATGCACAAGAGTGGTTGCAAAAAAGCCAGGCTTGGGCCATGTTGATTGGAAACGATGGGAAGGTCATCTGGGACTACGCCTTACCGAACGAATTGCCCCGCACTTATTCTCTGGCAGGAGTGGCGCAGTTCTCGCGAAATTACTTACAGGACTATCCTGTTTTTGTTTGGGAGCATGAGTTGGGGCTGGTCGTCGTGGGCTACCCGAAGGACAGTCTCGCCAAGTACCAGTTTCATTTTCCGATCAGTTGGATAAGCGATTTGCCGTATCGGTTACTGGCTTTGCTTTTCGGAAATATCCTGCTCGCCGCTCTTCTCTCTCTGTTCATTGGCTCTCGACTCATTCGGGCAATCCGCCCACTGATTTGCGGGATTCACGCTCTGTCAGAAGATCAACATACACATGTCGAGGCAAAAGGAATGTTCAGCGGGATTGCAAGAAGCATCAATCATGCATCGTCGCTTCTGCAAGAGAAGAACGCTTTGCTAAAAGCCAGAGACGAAGCACGCTCGAATTGGATCGCTGGAATCTCCCACGATATACGCACGCCACTATCAATCGTGCTCGGGTATGCCAGTGAACTGGAAGACAGCGACGCGGTGCCTTACGAGCAGCAGCAAAAAGCAAGCATTATTCGAAAGCAAGGGGAAAAGCTCCGGTCTTTGGTCAGTGACTTGAATCTCGTTTCCATGCTGGAATACGAAATGCAGCCGATTCATACCAAACCGATTCGGCTATCGACACTTGCGCGGCAAATTGTCACTGACTTTTTAAACAATGATTTGGCAGAGACGTTTACCATTGAGCTGGATGTCACGACTGAGCAATACTTCGTAATGGGCGATGAAAAACTTCTCGTCCGCGCCATCACGAATCTGATCCAAAACAGCATCGTGCATAACCCATCAGGCTGTCACATCCACGTGCAAACGGCCCTGTCACCCAACCAGCGCAATGCTCTTTTGATTATCACTGACAACGGAAAAGGCATTGAGCCACGCATGCTACCTGACTTGGTGGAATTGCCATATTCGTCGAAAAGAAAATCTCCCTTACAAAATGGTCATGGTCTCGGGTTGCCCATGGTTGCACGTATTGCTGCCGCTCATCATGGACACCTGCTGTTAACAAGTGATACAGGACAAGGGATGACAGCAGAACTTTGTTTCCCCCTCTCCTCCTAAAAGGAAGACATCATAGAGAAAGCACCTCCTCTGACTCGCCAATGGAGAGTAGACTCTCAAATGCGTGCAAAGGGGGTGCTTTTTGACTGATTACTTCACGAGATCGCGCATGATCTCATCTGCTTTGATGTCAGCTGTTATCAGCTTCTCTTTTTTCATCCAATCAATCAGTGTTTGCCAAGATTCGGCCGTCTGGTATGCAAAAGGCTTTTCCCCCGCATCCATCAACGGAATCAGGATATCCAAGCTCTTGGTCTCAATGTCTTTTTCCAGCGGGAAATCGGCAGCCTGTTTGGCAAGTAACAGATCGAGTGCCTTTTCCTTATTATGTTTCACATAGTCCTGACCCTTGCCAATCGCACGCAGGAAACCTTCCACTGCTTTCTGCTTTTTGCCCAAAGTCTCGTCACTTGTTGCCAATACGAGCTCATAATAGTCTGGAACCCCAAAATCAAAAGGCTTGAACGCATTGACTGGAATGCCGTGCTTCTCCAAAATCAGTTGTTCGTGGTTGATATAGCCACCTACCACTGCATCGACCTTTTTGGCCGTCAATGCCGGGACGATGTCGAAGCCGATATCCGTGAAGGTCAGTCCGGAATCATCGCCACCACCATGCTTCACAACCTGACGTACAATCGATTCATCAAGTGGAAGTGACGGATAACCAATATTTTTTCCAGCCAACTTTTGCGGAGTATCGATTCCACTGTCTTGGCGCGTCATGATCACGTTTAACGGATGACGAACGAGTGCACCTACAGATACGACAGGAACTCCTTCTGCACGAGCTTGAATAAGCTGTGGTTGATAGCTGATTGCCAAATCCACTTTGCCCGCAGCCGCCATCTTCAACGGATCATTACTGTCCGAAGGCATTTGCATGGTCACCTTGAGGTTCTCGTCTTTGAAATAGCCTTGCTCCTCTGCGGCGTACAAGAAGGAATGAACGGCATTCGGATACCAATCGAGCGCAATCGTCAGCTCTGTAGGCTCCGCTCCTTTATCAGCAGGGGCTTGCGTCTGACCAGCATCCGAGCTCGCCTGATTGCCGCAAGCAGCAAGACCTGTTGCCAATGTAAGTGCCATGAATGCTTTCGTCCATTTGTTGAAAGGTTTCATTGTTGTTCTCCTTTGATTTTCATATGCGGGGAAAAATGACGTTCGATTCGTCCAGCCAGCCAAAACAGCAACATACCGAGAATCGAGAGCAACAGGACCGAGGCAAACAATGCAGGTGCCTGAAAATTGCCGGATGCCCGTCTGCCAAAGTACCCGAGTCCTTCGCTCGCTCCCAGCCATTCCCCAATGGTCGCCCCAGCCACACTGTAGGTGGCTGCCACTTTGAGACCACTGAAGAAATGGGGTAAACTCGACGGGAGTTGCAGCTTGGTGAAAATTTGTCCGTTTGTTGCCCCCATGGTTTTTAACAGCTGTAGCATTTCCTTGTCCGTCGAGCGAAGTCCATCATACGCGTTGACGACAATCGGAAAGAAAGTAAACAGAATCGTAACCGCGATTTTTCCAGATAAATCATACCCGAACCACAAAATGAATACGGGTGATAACGCGATAATGGGGATCGTTTGAGAGATGACGATATACGGATAGACCAAGCGCTCCACAATCCGATTGCGAATCATCGCAAATGCAAGGGAGATTCCAAATACAATCGAGATCGAAAGCCCCAGTAACACTTCCTTTAACGTCGCCCAAAGATGTACACCTATTAGAGAGGCGCGTAAATCCCACAAAGACACAATCACAGCGCTAGGCGGCGGTAAAATGAATGGCTGCACTCCGAGGAAGCGACATCCAGCTTCCCACACCAGAAGAAAAATGGCGATGGAGATACCAAACCAAATGCCTCTCCCCATCATGCTTCTCTCCTCAACGGCTTCATTGTTGCTTGGCGATCCTGTCGAAGCAGTTCCCAAATCTGTTCACGCAATGCCAAAAATTCGGCTTGGTTGCGGCTGCTCGCCGTTCGCGGTCTGCTCACCGGAACGGTTAATTCGATCGGCTTGGTGATCGGACTACCTGCAAGCACGATAATCCGATCGGCAAGTAAAATGGCTTCGTCGATATCGTGCGTAATCATCAGCATCGTGCTGCCTGTTTCCTGCCACTTTTCCATCAGCCACTCTTGCATGTCCATTCTTGTAATTCCATCCAACGCACTAAACGGCTCATCCAACAGCATCATCTCTGCGCCTGAAAACAATGCCCGTAAAAAGGAAACTCGCTGACGCATCCCGCCGGAAAGCTGGGCTGGATAGCTGTCAGCCCAGTCCTGAAGCCCATACCTTGGCAATTGCTGTCTGACGCGCTCATGCGCTTCTTTTTTCGTCATACCTTTGATTTCCAGCGGCAAAGCTGCATTTTCGACAATTGTACGCCATGGCATGAGCAAATCGCGTTGGGGCATATAGCCGACCTGCCCCAAACGATTTGCTACCGGTACACTGCCGAGCCTGATTTCGCCTCGTCCCGGCTCAAGAAGACCTGCGATGAGCTGAAACAACGTGCTTTTCCCGATCCCGCTCGGACCGATCAAGCTGACGAATTCCCCTTTTTCCACACGCAGATCAAAATGATCGAGAATTTGCCTGTCGCCATACGAAAAGCTGACGTCGGCGAAAGCTAGTTGTTCTCCCACGGCCACATTTCCTCTCTGTAGGACATGTCCCAGAACATGTACTCCATTTTGGAGGTGTTGACAAAATACTCCTCCAGCTTGGCCAGCTCTTGCTCACTCTTACCTTCTGCCAATTGGTTCATGATATCAATCAGCCAGATCGCCAACTGCCCAAATTCATCGGAGCTGTACATGCGTACCCATTCGCCGTACAATTCGTGATCCAGTGCCCCTTCTACTTGTGCCAAGCGCTTGCCGATTTCCCAATAGCTCCATGTGCATGGGAGTAGTGCACTCACCAATTCCGCCAACGACCCTTGATGAGCAACACGCAGCATGTAGCTGGTGTATCCCAGCATCACAAACGAAGGCTCTGTCGCTTCCAGCTCCTCGCGAGAGATACCAAAGCGCTCAGCATATTGGCGATGCAGCTCCATCTCTGTGTTTAGCGTCGATTCTTGCAAAGCAGCGAATCTGGCGCTTGTTTCCAGATCGTACGCCTTCACACTCGCAATCGCGAACATTTTCGCGTAATCAATCAGGTAGATGTAGTCTTGTTTCATGTAATATTTGAATGCACCGACAGGCAGGCTGCCATCTCCAAGTCCCGTGACGAAAGGATGTTGATGAACACGCTCCCAGATCGGGGCTACACTTTTTCTCAGACGATCAGTAAAGGTTGTCATGCGATACTCACTCCTTCGCTTCCTTTGGGGTATTGCACCAGGTGGCAATAAATCGGGCCATGATCTGGGCAAAATGAACAAGCTGGTCAGGATCAATTGATTCATCGACGGCATGAGCATGCGTGAGCTCACCAGGCCCGAATAGAACAGCTGGAATGCCTGCATGCGCAAACCAGCCTGCATCGGTCACTGTAGGCGACATGTTAACGATAGGTGTTTGATGCATGTGACTTTCATATGCGGATTGCAGCGTTACCAACCCCGGATGCTTCGTATCCAACTCCAGTGAAGGGAAAATTTCACCGCGCTCCTCAATCATCGAACGTCCACCCCAGCGGAATGTTGGAGGATTGTCTCTTAGCCAAAGATCTGCGGCAGCCGCACGCCCGACGTGATCCTCGATCTCTCGAATAATCTCTTCGTAGGATTCGTTCGGATAAAAATGAACGGTAATCCATAGGGCGCAACGGTCTGCGATGAACGCAGCGTGCCGGCCTCCCTCAATGACTGCAGGATTGATCGTATTGCTGCCTGGCGGGAAGCCGGGATAGGACTTCATGACAGCCCAGTCCCGCTCCAGCTCCTGTAATGCGGTGATCACCTTCGTCATTTTTTCAATAGCAGAAGCTCCCCGGACGCGTCCGCCTGCATGAATCGTCTGTGCACGCATTCCGTCATGCAGTGTCGTCGGACTTTCAATCGTGATCCAACCTGTAATGACCCCGCCCTGCCCTTGCATTTGCAGATTGCTCGTGTCCACTACAACGGCGTAGTCAGCCTGATAGCCACGCTCGATAGCGACCAATGTCCCCGCTTCACCCGCTTCTTCTCCGATGACGGATTGGAAAAGCAGATCACCCTGGAGCTCCACTCCGTGTTCGCGCAGCATTTGGATCGCAAACAAGCTCGCTGCGAGTCCGCCTTTCATATCCGCAACTCCACGGCCGTACAAGCGCCCATCCTTGCCGTGTGTCAAAGCAAAAGGTGGATAGGTCCACCCGGTGTCATCACCGACTTCAGCCACGTCGATATGCCCGTTGACAATCAAGCTGTTTGCGTAGGTCGAGGCACTCCCTGATAACCGACCGACAATATTGTCGTCTCCTGGATATACCGTCCAGCGATCTACCTCGAATCCCATCGCTTGCAGCCTGTCGGCGATTGCTCCTTGTGCGGCATCACTGTTTCGCGCGGGAGGACTCACAGTCGGATGAGAAACAAGCTCTGCCAATAAAGCGAACAGCTCTTCTTTGCGGCTGGCGATCGATTCTACCGCTTCTGTCAGTCGATCCACGCTACTCAATCATCCCTTCGACCGGGCTGCTCGCGGACGCGTACCGCTTTTTCGCGATACGGCCTGCCAAGAAGCCTTTGCGACCTGCTTCCACGCCGAGCTTCATCGCTTCTGCCATCAGGACAGGATTGTCAGCGAGAGCGACTGCTGTATTCAACAAGACACCATCAGCACCCAGCTCCATCGCTTTCGCGCAGTCTGCCGGCGAGCCAATTCCTGCATCTACGATAATCGGTACTTTGGCATCCTCAATGATAAAGCGGAGGTTGTTTTCGTTGACAATCCCTTGTCCGGAACCAATTGGTGACGCTCCTGGCATAACCGCATGTACGCCTACCTCTTGCAGTCGTCTGGCAAGAATCGGGTCGTCATTGGTGTAGGTCAGCACGATAAAGCCTTCTTCCACCAAGATTTTCGAAGCCTCGAGCGTGCCAATCGGGTCAGGGAGAAGTGTTTTCGGGTCTCCAATAACCTCGACCTTGATCATGTCACACAGCCCAGATGCTTTAGCCAAACGGGCAATGCGCACTGCTTCTTCTGCTGTATAGGCACCTGCTGTATTTGGTAGCAGGGTGAATTTTTTCAAATCCAGTTGTTCCAAAAAGTTCGGTTCTTGCGGATTTTCCAAATTTAAGCGACGAATCGCAAAGGTCAAAACTTCTGCTTCCGACACCTCTACCGCTTTCCCTTGTGTATCCAAGTCAGCGAATTTACCAGTACCCAGAAGCAAGCGGGAGCGAAACTCGTACGGTCCAATTTTCAATGTATCCATCATGATGATCATCCTCCTCCAACAAAATGAACGATTTCTATGCGATCTCCGTCTGCAATCGGTGTTTGCTCGTACGCTGAGCGATCAATAATTTCACCATTTCGCTCAACGACGACAATCTTCTCTTGCAGGGAATAAGAAGCGAGCAAAACCCGCACTGTCGTGATCCCTTCCGCCAACTCTACTTTTTTCCCATTCAGCTGAACAATCATTGATTACCTCCTTCTACTGGAAAAAAAAGGCTTCTCCCGCCTGCCTGAGTCGATTCAGACAAACAGAAGAAGCCGTATACCCATCCCATCTCACCGGACGAATGGCATAAAAAAACCATCCGCCTCGGATGGTTGAGTGTCATCTTATCATACATGCGCACAAACAAACATAGTTCCGCTCGGATGCGACACGTGATACTGATTCCAAATACCTCTTCCTCCGCTGGCATGACCCAGGTCAGGTTCAACGGTCAGTAACACACTCGTCACAATCTCAGCCAACGTTGCTTGGCCCCCGTTTGGTAGTAAAGCTATGCAATTGTCGTTCATTCGAGTACTACAGTACCACTCTATTTCGTGTTTGTAAAGGCTTCCTTATGCATCTTTTCCAGCTCAACGAGACAACGTTCTGCCCAAGCTGCCATTTTCGAAAGCTTTTCCATTTCTCTCTCCATCGCTTGTCGGACAGATTCCTTGTAGTCGGGAATCGCTCCGTTATAGCGAATGAGCCCTTGGACAGGCGTCATGAATTTTTCCATGTACGACAGTGCTGGACGCTGGTGAAACAGCGGCACATCTACTTCGTAGGAAGAATGCAAATCGCCTTGCGTCGGGTATTTGGTAACTGCCAGCACCTTTACCAGCAACTTCGAATCGTGGATTTCCAATACTTCTGCAATATATTCACCCGTTCGCTGCGCAACGCGAACGATATCTCCCGGATTCCAGTTCATCGCGGTCTCCTCCTTTTCTTGAATCGAATGCATTTACAACAGTGAGGCTTCCAGCAGTTTGCGTGCATGCAGCAATACTTCTTCCGCATCCACTACTGCCTGACCGCCACCCTGTGCCATGGCAGGATTTCCCCCACCTTTTCCATTAATGAGCGGCAAGGTTTCTTTCAACACTTGATTGATGGCTACGTTGACTTCTTGCCCACGACCAAACACGATTTGCATTTTGTCTTCGGTAGTAGCAGCCAAGAGACAAATCGCATCTGGCGCCAGAGCAGTAGCCAGCTGTGCGAACTGCTGAAGCTGTTGAATGGTTTTGTCTGTGAAGGTACACATAATGAGGCGCGACTGACCGAGTTGGCTAGCAGCAGCTAGTTGTTGATTGACTTCTACTTCCAAGAGCTGCTTATCCACTTCTGCCAATTTTGCCTTTAAGGTGTCGCGTTCTGCAAGGAGGCGTTCCGTCTGTGCGATCAGTTCGCCTTCATTGGTAGCAAGCAGCTTCGCCGTATCGCGAACAACAGCTTGCTTTTGGTTGTAGTCCCGCAAAGCTCGCCAGCCACAGATGAATTCCAGACGAATGTTTCCGCGATGTCGCTCCCAGCCCAAGATCTTGATCATCCCGACTTCGCTCGTACGCGCTGGATGTGTTCCTCCACATGGGTTGTAATCAAAATCAGGTATCATCACGACGCGAATATTTTCGGTAACGGTCGGCTGTTTTTTCAAGGGCAGCGTTGCCAATTCTTCGTCATCAACAAACCGTGCAAGGATGGGGTGGTTTTCCAAAACAATCTGATTCGCGCGCTTTTCTACCTTTTCCCATACCTCTGTTGTCAACTCATCCAGTCGTACATCAATGGTGACGCGCTCTTTTCCCAAGTGAAAGGCAATGGTCTCCGCTTGCACAACTTCCAGGAAGGACGCAGATAAAATGTGTTGGCCAGCATGCTGCTGCATATGATCGAAGCGGCGGTCCCAATCGATGTGCCCCGTTACTTCCCCTATGCTTTCGGACAAAGGAGCCTGCAGTCGATGACGAATTTCACCGTCGACCTCTTCCACATCGACCACACGAATCTCTTCCAATACGCCCAGGTCGGAAGGCTGCCCGCCTCCAGTAGGGTAAAAAGCCGTTTGATTCAGTACCACGTAAGGTGTCCCATCTTGCTCGACACCAGTCTTCGTCACCTGGGCCGAGAACGTTCTTGTATAGGCATCCTGATAATAGAGTCTGTCGTCCATCGTTACTCCTCGCTGCATGGAACCATGGTTCCTGCCTGATTCTCCCACTCGGGGGCACAACAAAAAACGTATGTATAAAGCTTAGCCGAACAAGAGATCCATTTGTTTTTCGCGCTCTTGGCGCTCCTCTGGGCTTGCCAGGTCATACTTTTTCAATAGATGGAACAGCTCGTTTAGACGCTCTTGGCTGAGTTCGCCATTCAACTGATTTTCGAATTGACTCACACGCAACTCCGACAGATGCGGAGCTTGTTCTGCCAGTTTTTTGAGTACATCCTCATGGCTGTGATCCAATTTACATTCTCCCATGATTTCTCCCCTTTTCCTTCCTGTCATCTTCATCATACCATGATTTTTCATTCAAAAAAAAGGCGTACAACCCGCGATGGAATGTACGCCAGATGACTATGCACGCTTACGGACGCGAAAGTTCTCATCGATCAACAACCAATTTTGCGGAAATGGCAAACCGAGTTTCCAGTAGCTGACGCCTCTCAAACCGAGCTGTTTAACCAGATTGAACTTCGCTTGAATCGACCGCGCATCCTCAAACCATACCCGATGTTGCTTGCCTTGATCATCGGTGTACGTAAAAAATGGAGCCTGCGCGCGATAATCATATCGAATGACAGCATTATGTCGCGCAGCCAGAGCAATTGCCGCTTGCGGACTCAGCGCTTTCGCTGTCGTTCCTCGCTCGTACGGTAAGGTCCAGTCGTATCCGTACAGATTTTGGCCCATCAAAATTTTATCAGCTGGTATTTCGGTAATGGCGTATTGCAAGACACGCCGCACCGGTCCAATCGGAGAAACTGCCATAGGAGGACCACCACTATAGCCCCATTCATACGTCATAATCACGACAAAATCGGCAAGCGCTCCTATCGCCTTGTAATCATGGGCGGAATACCATTTACCTGCTTGCACGGCACTCGTCTTCGGGGCGAGCGCAACAGACATCATCAACCCCGCCGCATGTATACGTCCCCTTGCTTTTCGCAAGAAATTCGCGTACGCTTCTGCACCTGTTGTAGGCAAGGCTTCCAGATCAAAATGGATATCCCCCATTCCCAGCTCATGGGCGGTCGCGAGAATATTATCCAGCAATTTGTTCTGGAGTTCTTGATCGTTCAAGATGAGTGCGCCCAATTCCGTACTGAACTGACCTTTTTCCAAATTCGTCACGACCATCATCAGGAGGACTTGGTTTTCTTTTGCGATCGCTGGAAAATTGCTCAGATTTGGTCGTTGGAGGGTTCCATCCCGTTTGATGCGAAAGCTGAACGGTGCCAAATACGTAAGATGAGGGGCAGCCCTGCGAACATCCGCTTCCATCGCGGGTGGGACAGTGCGACGCGGTTCCACATACGCATTGAAATCAGCCGCTCGTCTAGGGCGAGGCGGGATATATAGCTTTTGCCCAACTTGTAGCGGTTTATAGGGAGTAATCCCATTGACCCGAGCAAGCTCTGCTGCACTGATATGGTTACGCTGGCCGATGGTATACAACGTATCTCCTTGTTTAACCCAATAGTAGCTTCCTACAATCGGGATCACCATCGCCTGTCCGATTGCCAGTTTATTGGGATCTGGTAATTCATTCGCCTTATCGATCGCTTCCGGCGTTGTGCCGTACGTCTCGGCGATGCTTGCTAAGGTTTGTCCTTCTTCCACCACGTGGATTTGCATACGCCTCCTCCTTCGCATTTCTTCTCTCTTTGTCATATTCATGGCGAAGGGAATAGGTGTATGTCTAGGCCAAAGGTTTCAATACATCGTATAAAAATCCAACGGACTGGATGGCATAATGCCGTGCTACCAATTCGTTTCGTTGAAAAATAAGCAAGGCGGGTACGCTGGTCACTTGCCATTGTTCTGCCAATGCAGGCGCCGTATTAATGTTAATCTGATACAGAGGAACGGTAGGCAATGCTTCTTGCATGATGCCGAGCATACGTGCTGCGAGCTTGCAGGTCCCGCACATTGGTGTATAGACAAAAAGAGCGACCGACTCCTTTTCTTGCAGGTATTGGATCAGTTCTATGGAGGATAGTTCTTGCAAGTGGTTCACTCCTTTCAATCTCATCGGACATGTTCATTCATGCTAGACCCACTGATTGTAGCTGTCAACAGCGTGATGCACAGGCTTCGTAAAAAATTGATAGCCCATTGAATGTAAAATTTTGGTGCAGAATTCATTATTTTTGTATAATATAGCTAAAATTCGTTACGTTAATCTCAAAAATACGTTGAATGGTGGATTGGTATGCGTTTTTTCAGCTATTTGTTTCATGATCGAAGAGATAATGTCAGTGCGTTCCTTCTATTTGCCTGTTTTTTCGTGTTTTATTTGTCGATGAATGTGCCTTTTCTCACTTATATGAATCAAAACATCGCTGTTCTTGCCCCGATCAGCCCTTTTAACGGCGTTCCATTTACGCTTAATCTGTTTAATTTTGACCCGACACTGTACTATCGCTCTAACAACCCGACGGTGATCCATCCGTTTATCAATTTGATTTCTTTTCCTTTGGCTTATTTATCGGAATTTTTCAAGGAAAACTTCTTCTTCGCGGTGGTTCAATCGATCATGAACGCGCTCGGCGTTGTAATGGTTTACTACTACCTGCGGAAGGGATGGAATAGCTTCTATACCTCATTGCTTTTTGCCGTATTTTTCGGGACGGCCTCTTATCAAATTTTCACGGCAATGATTCCCGATTCCTATCCGTACGCGCAGTTCGTCATTCTATTATCGGTACTTTACACGCAGTACAGTCGTACGGAAAAGAAATTGGCTGTTTGGCCCAACGCTTCATTCGCCCTTGTCAACTTCGGTGTCAGCTCGACGAACATCATTCCATTTATGAGCGTTTTGGCCGTCAATCTGTTTCACAAAGAAAAGAATGGCGTTTTTATGAAGCTGGTGCGGATTGCGTTGGTATTTCTCCTGTTGATCATTAGCTTTACGATTTTGCAGCATGTCATGTTCGGTCAATCCTGGTTTTCTACTTGGTACAAAGCGATTCATACCGGAGGGTTCATCTACACGGCTCAGTTCTCGTTTTGCGAGCATTGGAAAGCTCTGTATATGCTCGTTATCAGTCCTGTACTGACCCCAGACATTGCGCTCATCGATCCAAAACCGGGGATGGTCGCATTCGCTACGAACCTTACGCTGCCGTATCCATGGTATGTGCATGTCATCGGCTTGACGCTGATCACTCTGGCTATACTCGGTTTCATCAAAGGGATTCGTACACAAGAAGCCTGGTCACTCGCCGCCTATATCGGGTTTGCTTTCGTGCTGCATATTGTAATAGGGTTTGGACTCGCCACGTTTACATACGATTTGTACTTGTATGCCGGACATTACTTCTTCGCCTTTTTCCTGCTCGCCGCGCGGTTCATCATGCATCTGCGCCATGTGAATGTAAAAAAGACATTACTCGGTCTTATCCTATTGTTCGTCATTGTGACGTTGGGCAACAATGTCGTGAAGCACGATGAAGCTTTGCATGTGATTGAACGGTCTTATGCACAAATGAATAAAGCGAGTAAGTAAATGAGAAGCTGCTTCATGAAAAAATGTTATCAAAAATTGAACGTGAGATATATAATCGTTTCTAACTTTGGGGAACCACGAAAAGAGGTCATGCAAATTGGTGAGTTTTGGTACCTTATTGCCTTTCTATTTGTTTCGCTCGGCATGGTTTGTTCTCCTGGCCCTAACATGATTTACCTCATTTCCCGGACGATTTCACAAGGTCGCAGAGCTGGGGTCATCTCACTTCTTGGTGTCATACTTGGATTCGTGATTTACATGATCGCCACTATGCTTGGTCTCTCTGCTCTTTTCATAACGGTTCCGTTCGTTTACGAATCAGTCAAGTGGGTCGGAGCTGTGTACCTGCTCTGGCTCGCTTGGAATGCGGTCAAACCGGGTGCGACTTCCATTCTCAAGCCTGATACTCTTTCTATTGAACCACCGAAAAAGTTATTTCTAATGGGATTGATGACAAATCTACTAAACCCCAAAATTGCTATTTTGTATGTGTCACTCTTGCCACAGTTTGTAGATCCTGCGCGGGGATCGGTGCTCCTGCAAAGTGCTACTTTAGGTCTCACACAAATTGTGGTCAGCTTTACGATTAACCTGCTTATTGTTCTTGTAGCAAGCAGAGTTGCTGTGTGGTTTGGTACACGTCCCACATGGCTACGGGTGCAGCGTTGGCTCATGGCAAGTGTCTTGACAGGTCTTGCTGCAAGTCTTGCTTTTGATCGCAGATAGTGATCCATACTTCAGTCAATAAGAGCCTTCATAAAAAAGTAGACTACAAGCAATAGTTGCCGTAGTCTACTTTCTCTTTCGTCAAACTCAACACTTAACGCGCAATCGTTGTATGAGCCAGCTCTTCGGTCACGGTACAGACCGCACTCGAATCCCAGCTACCTTTGCCTTGTGCTTTGGCTGCCTCATACATTTGTGCAACTGTGCCCCCAACGAGAACAGGCACTTGCTGTTCACGTGCAGTTTGCGCATAGAGCTGCAAATCTTTGTGCATATGATCTAAGGAGAAGACTGTATTTTCATACGTACCGTACAAGATGTTCGGCCCAAAAACGGAGAGCACACGATTGTGGGCAGAGCCTTTATCCATGACGGCTGCCAGCTTGTGTGGATCAACGCCAGCTTTTGCTCCGACACTGAACGCCTCGCCCAACGCTGCTGTAATGACTGCAACGACAGAGTTGTGACAAAGCTTCGCCACTTGTGCAGCGCCGGATTCCCCCAAGTAAAAAATTTCCTTTCCAATCGCTCTGAGATAGTCCATGATTTCTGGAAGCCTTGTCTCATCACCGCCGACCATAATGGTCAACGTTCCGGCCGCAGAACCCGCGGGTCCCCCACTCACCGGACAATCATAATAGTAGATCCCTTTTTCTACGCCTTGCTGATTCAGACGTTTTGCTGTTGCAGGATCGATCGTACTGGTATCAAATACGAAACTGCCAGCCCCTAATGATAAGAAAAGTCCGTCCGCACCCAGCATGACTTCCTCAACAATCGCAGGACCTGGAAGCGAAGTGAAAACGACACGTGCTACGCTACCCACTGCCAGTGGAGACTCGACGACCGTCGCTCCTTTTTCCTTTGCCCAGGCTTTTGCTGCCGGACTTGGATCGTAGGCATACACGTGGTAGCCTTTTTGCAACAGATTGCAAACCATCCCTTTTCCCATTGCACCAATGCCGATCACACCAATCGCTTCCATCTTCGCTCCTCCTGCTTTCCCTATACTTATGGCCGAATATAAACCGTTTTTGTCTCGACGTAAAAATCGAGCGCTGACTCCCCTTGCTCTCTCGGACCCAATCCAGATATCTTTTTACCGCCAAACGGAAACTGTGATTCAAAATGTGTCGACGGCATATTGACATGCGTGACACCTGACTGAATCCCTTTGACAAACTGGAAAGCTTTTTGCAAATCGTTCGTAAAAATCGTGGAGGACAAGCCAAATTCCACCTGGTTAGCCACTTGCATAGCATGTTCGAAAGAATCCACATCGATCACGGCGATCACAGGTCCAAAAATTTCTTCGTTGGCAATCGTCATCTCCTGTGTGATGCCGGTAAACACCGTCGGCGCGACGAAATAGCCTTGGGCGAGATCACCATCTACCAGGCGCTTCCCTCCGCATTCCAGTACGCCGCCTTCTTCAATGCCCTTTTGTATATAATGAAGATACAAATTGAGCTGATGCTCGTCCACTACTGGACCATTATGATTGTCTGGATCGAAACCATTCCCGATTTTCAAGCCCTTCGCCCGCTCGATCAGTTTTGCTTTTACTTCTTCGGCTACTTCGGGAACAACCAATACGCGACTGGTCCCCGTACAACGTTGGCCATTATCGAAGAATCCGCTCAGTACAATGGAATCGATAGCGAGGTCAATATCGGCGTCTGCTAGGATGATCGCCGGATTTTTCCCGCCCATCTCCGCCTGAATCTTCCCTCCTCTAGCTCCAACTGCTCTCCCCAAGGCAAGTCCCACTTCAGATGAACCCGTAAATGAAATGCCTTTGACCAGTGGATGATTCGCTAATTCATCCCCGATTACTGCACCTGGTCCTGTTACCAAATTCACAACGCCGCTTGGAACGCCACTTTCAATCAGGAGCTCTACCAGCTTTACGCTAATCAAGGAGGTGTTGCTTGCTGGCTTGAACACCACTGTATTGCCTGCGAGAATGGCTGGAACGATCTTCCACAAGCCAATCCCCAGCGGAAAATTCCATGGCGCAATAATCGCGAAAACCCCGATTGGCTCTCGCACCGTGTAACCAATTACCCGTTCATCAAAGGAAGGCACCGTTTGACCCGTCAATCGAGTGGCTTCCCCGGTCAACTGCTTCATGGAAGTGATAGTCTTGGCAACCTCACCTCTCGCTTCCCGCAATGTTTTCCCGACTTCACGAATGATCGTTTCTGCGAGCTCTTCTTTGTGTTTTTCCAATAAGTGAATGAGGGAGAACAAGAATTCTCCACGTGTGGGAGCCGATTTTTGTGACCATTCACCAAAAGCATCGGCAGCAGCTTCAATGGCAGTACGCGCATCTAGCCCGTCCGATTTTTGAAAATAACCGAGAACCTCATTCGTATTGGCAGGGTTCGTGCTAGGGAAAACCTGTCCAGTCTGGCTAGTCACCCAAGCTCCGGCGATGTAGTTATTGTAAGTTGCTGTCAAATCGTCTCCCACCTTCCGCTTCATATAGGAGTATTGTATCTAGCGAAAATTATGAATACAATGTATATACAGATACTTATTTCCAAAAACGAATGTGTATTTCTCTACATGGAGGACACGTGGATGAATTCTTTTTCGCTCCTGCTTGAAAAGCTGCATGAATGGTTTGGTGATCAGCCTTCTTCCATCTGGTTCCAATTTTCGCGTGATCGACATTTTCGGCTTGTTTTCTCCTCCTTTCACGAAAACGCTACCAGGAATATTCCCCCTATGACTGTACCTCACTGTGGTAGCGATGCGAACGATAAGCGTTATACCTATGAGTCCCTTCCCTCCCAACAAATGTACCGTTTTTTCTACGAAAACGAAGGACAAGCTGTTATCTGCCTTGCACATAAAGCAAACCAACCGGTCATCCTAACCACTGACCAATGGGACCTATTGTGGTTCGGCATTCGTCTGTTGTTGGCAGAAGAAAAAATGACTGCCAAAGCGGAGGAAAGCAAGAAGCTTTTTGAAGGGATTCGTTCGATATCTGCTACTCTCGACGTTGACCAAATCATCCGTGGCATCATCGGTAATGCATTGGCTGTTATCCCGGCTGCAGACGCAGGCCTCCTGCACTTATATGATCCCACTATCGACCGATTGCTTCCGAAAGCGACCGTCGGTTTTCATGATACGGTGTTCAAGGATCTCAAAATGCGGGTGGGAGAATCCATCGCGGGCAAAGTGTTCGAAGACGGACTCCCACGCATGTACGGAACCAGCCAAGAAACAGCCCATGCGATGAAGGATATCTCTGCTGACAACTTTCACTCCCTGAACCACGCAAAAGCATTGCATGACTTAAATGGGTTGTTATGTGTTCCGATATCACGTGGAGAAAAACGGATTGGTGTACTTGTCCTGCATCAGTTTCATCAAGAAAATGTGTTTACCGAGTACGACCTCGACCTCCTCCAAGGCTTCGCAGACCAAACTTCCATCGCCCTGCAAAATGCCGAGCTCTATGCGGAAGTCAAACAAGCGTATGAGCATATGGCTGCCATTAGCGCCCAACTGCAAGCCAAGCACGACGATTTGATACAACGCAACCATATCCATGAATCCATCAAGCAGTTGTCCTTGCAAAATAAAGGCGCGGAAACAATCATAAAAACCCTCAGCAAAATGACAGGCCATTCCATCTATTTTGCCGATTGGCTTGAGCAAAAAATGTATCCTGAAAAGAGTTTTTTATTTTTTAGCTGGGATGAACTGTATACATTGCTGAACAAGAGAAGACAGCCCGTTTCCGTCAACCTGTTCTCACCCGCTTCTGGTGACGATCAACGATTCTGTCTGTATCCACTAATCAATGGAAGCATCTTTCTCGGATGTCTCATGCTTCCCTTAGACCAACGCGGGCTATCTGATCTCACACGTATGACGGTCGAACAAGGGAGCGCTGTGCTCATACTTGATTTGGTGAAAAAGCAAGCGATCAGCTCTGTGCTGTACAAGCGTGCACACGATCTTTTTCAAGAATTGATCGCAAGCAAAGGCAATGAACTGTTTGACCGCGCCCGTTCGATGGGGTTACAGCCACAAGCAAAATACTACGTGATCTATGCCCATCTGACGCAGTGCCACGACCTGGCATTGCTAGAAGCAAACATTCACCGGCTCATTACCCGTTGCAAATGGGCGTTCAACAAAACACAAATGTTTGTTTACGGATTCCACAACCATGTCACCCTCCTCATCCGGACTCTCGGCTCCCAAGATGGAAAGGACATCCGGGAGAGGCTGCAACAGGCGTACGATGAGTGGGAACTTGGCAAGGAAGCATCGTTATCCATTGGCGTGGGAAGTATGGCAAGCGGGATTGAGCAAATCAGCAAAAGCTACGAAGAAGCCAAGAAAGCCGCTCTCTACCTGACCAACCGCAGCCGTTCTGGAGTGGTTCACTATAAAGACCTAGGTGTCAATCGCCTCATGCTGAACCAGAGTCAAGCCGATATTGATGCATTCATTCATGATGTCTTTGCCCCCCTCTGGCAAGACCCGGAAAAATATGAGGAATGGGAACAGACGATCATCACGTATATGAAATGCAGTCAATCCCCTCAACTGACCGCCAAAGAAATGCACATTCACGTCAATACGCTGTATCAGCGTTTGCGCAAAGTCGAGGAGCTTCTTCATATCGATTTGCGAAATCCGGAAGACTTGCTAAAATTACAGCTCGCTTGTCATTTGCGCCAGGAAGGATAAATCGAAAAAGGCAGGAGTAGCTTCGGACGGGAAACTGAGCTACCACTGCCTTTTTTCTTTACAAACGATTTTTTCGTGTGTTCGATGTGTTGTTTACTATAATTTTATTATGTAAACGATCTCTTTATGGCTTTTCTATTTGATGAGAATAGCACTTCAAATTATTTCAAAACTTTCTTTAATGCTTTTTGTAACGCTTCATTGAAAAAATACCAGTCATGATTGCCAGACCATTCTTCATACTCAATGGTAAAGTTAAGATTCTGCATTTCATTGTAGAATCTTACGTTGATATCACGCATAAAATCTTCAGTTCCACATGCCATATATATTTCAGGTCTGACTGTCTGATCTTTGATCTTGTTAGCTAATTCCAATATCTCATGCTCATCACTCCACTCCAAGTTACCTCCTAAAATCCCTTGAAAATCCTTGAGCATCTGTTCTCCATAAACCATTCTAAATTTTTCAATCTCTCCATGCTCATCTAAATCCTCCTTCAAAAATAAGCATGGGGATGAAAATGCACAACAATAACCATATTGCTCTGGTTTTGACAATGCACATTTCAAAGCTCCATATCCTCCCATTGAATCACCAATAATGATCGTATCCTCTCTTTCAGAAGATATGTTAAAGACACTTTTGCATATGATTGGCAATTCTTCGGAAATATAACTAAAATATTTAAATCCAAACTTCATATCCGAACAAAAACTCCTCGAAATTTCCGGCATGACAAATATTGCATGATAGTCATTTGCATAAACAGGCAACATCGTATAATTTGCCCAATCACCATTACCTCCGCAAAGACCGTGAAGTAGATATACCACTTGATAATTTTGCTCCATATTAAATTTGTTTGGAATAATAACCGTTATTCCGGTTTCAATTTCTAGCATACTAGAAAAAACACTACCCCTTAATATCATTTCTTTGCCTCCGTTTATTTTTCTGGATTATGATTTTTCTTACATTACTTTAAAAAAATCTTATCCAAAAATTTACTCCCAGGCATTTTATCTGTCAACATATTCTTGTTGTTATTCGTGTTTTATTCCATTAATTTTAAATTTTTCCAATTAAATTTTATAATACCGACACATAAAACTAAGTCATCAACCAGCATTTCAAATGGTGGTTTGATTCCAGCTACTTCTCTGCCTTTGAAGGAAAAAGAAATGGCTTACCGTTCAAGTAGTTTTTGACCATAGATATTGCATAGGGCTGTTCTTTTTTTAGTCCCTCGGTTTCCCTGGGGTCAGAAGCATGATGACTATAATTTTCAATCATGACCATCACCGCGAAGCTCTCTAGTTTGGGGAGCCAGTCCCCTTCTAGTTTCCGCAAACTCTCGTAGCCTTTCATAACTAGCTCTCTTTGTGCGGGAAATAAACCTAAAATGGTCTGGGCGATATCATAAAGATAGTAACCAAACCCACATCTTCCAAAATCAATCGGACGGGGATCTCCGTTGTGAAAAACGATGTTTCCTTGATGCAAATCGCCGTGAATGATTCCATAGTGGCTGCTATTCTTGTCCAATTTGGCAAGACAAGTGAGTATTTTATCCGCCGCCAATTGATATAGCTCGAATTCTTCATCCGTCAGAAACCGATGGTAATGCTCTGTCAAACGAGTCATAGATTGCTTGAAATTATCCTCTCCCCATATCGGACGTGCAAATTCAGGGGGCAATTGGAAATCTTGAGATCCTGTATGAAGCTTTGCTAACAAGACACCCTCTTTGTATACTTGTTCTTCGGTAATTTTTTCGTCTACATGCTCCCCTTCGACCCATCGCATGACGGATACGAAGGCACAGTCACCATTTGCTAGCTCGATGCTCACTGTCTTGGAACCATTGCGGCACTCTATTCCCGTTGGAATCGGTACGTCCATTTTTTCATGCAAATAGCTGAGCCAAGCAAGCTCGGAATCTATTTCGTTTCTGTTCTTGTTAGCGTGAATGCGGAGTAAATAATCCCCATCCTTCTCAGTTTCTATGACAAATGTGCAAGTGTCGGACAGTTGGTTGAATCGAATGTGCTCCTCATTCAAGCCGTATTCTTGCAGCGCCTTTTGTGCGAATTGCTGCGACTGGGCCACTACCTTCTCCATGTCATCTTCCGAATTCAACTGAAATAGCTTCGTCATGCGAATCCCCCCACCCAATAAATGGATCATACGCTTACATTCGGTTGTTTTCGGCCGTACTCCTCTTTTCATTTTTTTCGCTTGACTCCAACCTAAGGTCAGACTGCAAACTCATCTTCAGGAGGTGAATCGCCATGTTGTATACCGTTAACGATGTAGCCAAAATGTCAGGTACCACAATCAAGACACTGTATCACTATCAAAAAATTGGTTTGCTGATGCCAGAAATCGTTACAGAAAATGGGTACCGCTATTACGGTGAGAATGAGCTCAAGCGGTTACAACAAATCTTGTTTTATCGTGAGCTAGATTTTTCATTGGACAGCATTAAAGCTGCACTTGATCACGAACCTGACAGACTTCGATGCTTATGTGAGCAGCAAGCGATGTTAAAGGCACGCCAGCTACGATTGGAGCGCATCTTGAATACGCTCGAAGAAACGATTCGACACGAAAGGAAGCGAGGAAATATGTCCACAGAAAACATGTTCGATGGATTGAACGAAGAAGAATGGAAGCAAGCATTCACTCAACAAAATGAGCATTTGCAGAAAGCATATGATTTTCAATTGGATACAGAGAATCTGGACGTGGCTTCCTTGAATGAAAAAGCTGCCGAAGCGAAGGCTTTCATGACGTTTATGGCCGTTGCGCTGAAAAACAACAAAAGTGTCGACGATGAAACAGTGGTTTCTGCGATCAAAAACCATCTTGCTTTTTTACAAAAAGACCAACCAATTGATGCGCGAGCATTTGCCGAGCAGTCAAGATTTTTCCTTTCAGATGAGTTCCACCGCGCAATGTTGGAAGAGCAGCAAACGGGTTTAAGCTACTACCTTTGCATGGCTGCCGAAAATTACGCTTCTAAGTAAAGTGTAGTTAAACGACCGTTTAACAAATAAACCGGGTGAGCTGCGACTCCCCGGTTCATTGCTTCCATTCCTATCTGCTGCCTTAGATTACCGCCTCGATAATATGCTCCTTGATCAGTGTCCATCGATCACGAGAATTCGGCATGAATTCTGATGCAATGGCTACGACGAGGTTTTTTTCTGGGATGCAACAGATAACATTTCCTCCATCGCCCAGTGCAGCATAAGAAAAAACACCGTCCTCTTCACGCAACCACCATAGATACCCGTAGTGATTGAGATTCATCGCGGTTGATTCATCTATCCAGTCTACTGGAATGATCTGTTGATTACCCCAACAGCCACGATTCAGATAGAGCAAGCCAATACGTGCCATGTCACATGGAGTTAACGTGAGCCCCCACCCTCCTGTGGAGTTGTTGTCAGGATCTTTTACCCACCCTCTCACATCTTTCCCGAATAAATCTTCAAACCCAAACGCTTTCATATCATAATCAGGGATTTCTTCTATGCCGATGGGTTTAAACAAGTGTTCGTTGGCAAATTCCCGGGCACTTTTTCCTGTGCTGCGTGTGAGAATGGCTGAAAGCAGATGCGCTCCAGCAGTCGAATACTTAAACGCGCCAATCTTTCCCTTTTGCCCGAGCATATCCAGGGAATATGTTACCCAATCGGACTGCATACACATCTTGTCCAGTGGTTCGTGCCAGTCCTCAAAAGGATAGGGGGCTGTCATCGTGAGGAGATGGCGTATGGTAATTACTTGTTTTTGCGTTTCCGTATGATCGGGTGCATAGTCTGGGAAAAAATCCAGCACCTTTTGGTCGACATTTTTGATAAACCTTTTCTCTATGGCAATACCAATGAGAGCGGATAGAATACTTTTCGTTACAGACGCTACATGGTGCCTATCTTTCGGTCCATAGCCATGATAGTAGCGTTCATATACGAGATAACCATTTCTCACAACAACGATTCCGTTTATGTTGCTGTACGAGGCTTTTATGATAAGGTCTAGCTCTGCTAGTTTTTCAGCGTCTATGTTCAACAGAGCCGGGTCTCCTGCTTGCCATTCTGTTGTAGGCCAATCGCTTCTTCGCACAATAATTCCCTCCTATACAAGAGAATGTCAATTTTTTCTGACTGGAAAATACACTTCCGTAACAACACTGGCATGATCGGGTTCGGTTACATAGACTTCGTAGGGTGATCTCACCAATTCATAGCCTTCCTTTTCTACCCATTCCCTCAGCCTGGCATATACCGATGTCAATTCGGAGTAAGGCCCCTTACATACAGATTTTGCACAAAGTCCCCCTGGCAAATCTCTTGTTCCCATTACAGCCTCCGCGACCGGGAGCGCAAACTCTGTATCGTTTCCAGCGGGATTGTATTCAGGGCTGTGATAAATCGTCATTGGCGTACCGAGCAAGTTGAGCTTTTCAGTCGCGACCCTTTCATACAGCTTACTAAAATGCTTTCCATATCCTTTTGCATAATCATCACTCGTCAGCATCTCGCGTAACGAGAGAATATGGATTGGCTGGGTCTCCACAAGCTGTACTTCTATGTTGTCAAGGTATGCCATCATGGGGATTCCCTGCTCCATTTTCAAAAGATCATGGTTCAGTTGTTTGATGGTGTAGTCCAAAGCGTTTCGTTTTTCATACATTTCCCTTTGCTTGCGAAGAAGCACGGTAACAAGCTTCTCTTCCGATTGATCTTCTTCCCTTTCCAGAATGGCTTTGATTTCGTCCAGCGAAAAATGGTACGATTTCAAACGATTGATGAAGAGCATCTTCTTCAGTTGCTTGATGGAATAATACCGATAGCCATTTTCAGGATGAATCTCGTCCGGGGTCAATAGTCCGATTTCAGCATAATAGCGAAGCGTTTTCGTTGTCACTCCGCATATCTTTGAAAACTCTCCGATTGATAGCACAGGCTCACCTCCATTCTTCAATCGATATCGATACCCTACTTATACCCCTTCCCCTAAGGGCAAAGTCAACTGCATCATGTGAGATGAATATGATCATTCGCGCATGAAAAGCGGTAGCACCTACTAGGCAATCATTGTACAATTATTGAGAGAATCTTACATACAAAATAATACGAGGAGGTTCTGCAAATGGCGGAGCAATATGTATTCCGTTAAGTCCGCGGTCCCCCTTTCTATCCCTATTCTCACCTTATAAATACAGAGGAGGACGAATATGGATATTTTCATTAGAGAACTGCGGGCTGACGACGATGAGTGTGGTGCAAACATTGATGGGAGCTTTATCGTAGACTCTACCCTTGTCTTGCAACTAATCGGACAGCAAATCGGATATACAGTGAAGGAGAGACCCCTTAGAACGAAAAGCTACGATGATGAACAGCTTGAAGAAGATACGATTGAGGATTATTCGAACTATATCGGCAATCCCCATCAAATCATTTATATAGCGCTCGTAAACAATCAAGTTGTGGGCCAAATTGTTTTGAAAAGAAATTGGAACAAATTTGCCTATGTGGAAGATATCAAAGTTGATAAGCAATATCGAGGATACGGTCTCGGTAAAAAACTAATCGAACAAGCTAAACGCTGGGCGAAGGATGGCGGTATGACGGGAATCATGCTCGAGACACAAAGTAATAATGTCCGTGCATGTAAATTTTACGAAAGTTGTGGTTTTGTCATCGGAGGTTTCGATTCCTTCGTCTACAGGGGGCTTGACAAAGATAGTGATGAGGTAGCAATTTACTGGTATCTCATGCTCGATTAAAGAAGGCCATTCCGTGGCAGATTCCGGATTTCGAAGTCGATAAATACAGAGAAGAGCTATACAGCATTCATCTGCATATCGAACAGCTAATTGCTTTCCGTGCCCTTCAAGGAATTGGTTCAGGGGCTCTCTTTCCGATCACTTTCACAATCCTATTTACGCTATCCTCTGATCCGAAATATACGGCACGAATCTCTGGCGTGTTTGCCGGAATCTTTGGGCTCTCTTCTATCGCCGGACCTCAAATCGGGACCTTGCTCTCTGATTACTTGGAGTGGCGTTGGTGCTTTTATGTCAATGTTCCGATCGGTTTGTTGTCTCTCTTAACGCTTCTGTTTTCCTTGAAAGAATCTCGTTCTCAATCAAAGCCAAAGATTGACTATTTGGGTACCGTTACATTAATCGTCTCCTGTATAGCTGTCATGCTGGCGCTTGAATGGGGAGGAAAAGCATATGAGTGGTCATCGTGGCAAATCATCTCACTGTTTGCCCTGGCCGTAATCGTAGGGATTGCTTTTATTCTGGTAGAACGTCATGCACAGGAACCGATCCTCCCTTTCCAGATTTTCAAAAACCGTATGGTGGTCGCAACTTGTATCGCCTGTCTTTCTCAAGGTGCCATCATGTTTGCTGCCATCACTTATTTGCCTATTTTCGCTGTGGCCGTGCTCGGGTATCCGAACTCCAATAGCGTTTTGACTCCGTTGATGCTCTCTTTGACGGGAGGTGCCGTGGTATTCGGAATGTTGCAAACAAAGTTTTCCTTCCGATCTCTCATGGCGTTCTCTATGCTCGCTAGTGTAGTAAGTTCTATTTTGCTCATGTACGTTTCAACGGGCATTTCCTTCTTTTTCTTAACACTCTTGATGATTCTGTTCGGATTTGCTGCAATCGGGCCATTAATGAGTGTTGCACAAAACGCGATCGTGCATTCGGTCGATAAACCATATATCGGTATTTCTTCCTCGATCGTTGGGTTTTGTCGAAACATGGGAGGTGTACTCGGTGCATCGATCACGGCTGCTGTTGTGAACCAAAACTATGCAAGTATCGTATCCACCGGGGCGTCATTACATGGCATTTCCTTGGAGAAAGCAGCTGATCTGCTTAATCCTGAAGTTCTCATGCGTGAGCCATTAAAAATCGAGCCGAGTGTTCATTCTTTTCTGAGTGACTCTCTAGGTACTGCCATCAATCATGGTTATATCGTGGGATTGATTTTCGCCGTTATTGGTTTCTTTTCCGTACTATACGCAGGCCCTGGCAAGCTTGAGCTCCATCAAAAGAGTGTCGAATCATAAAAGTCCACGGGTTTCTTACTCGGTATCACTTTCCAAAGATGGCAGTATGATGTATGGTAAAGTATATGCATTTACAAACCATACTTCCCAAAGGAGAGTGTGATTCGTGCGTGAAACCTGTGTTCCGACTGGTGTGGAGCTGAAAGACACTGGTTTTGGTTATACATTGTCTTTAATCGGCGGTAAATATAAAATGATCATTTTGTATTGGCTCGCTGAAAAGAAGGTGATGCGGCATAATGAGCTAAAGCGAAGTATCGGTACCATTTCTTTTAAAACACTGAGCTTGATGTTAAAAGAGCTGGAAGCAGATGATTTGATCATCCGCAAGGAATTTCCCCAAGTCCCTCCCAAAGTGGAATATTCCTTAACAGAACGTGGTCTTTCTCTCATCCCTTTATTAAATATGATGTGCGACTGGGGAGAGAAAAACAGCTTGCCCCCTCAGGAGGAAGTAAAGAAGCAGGCATAACGATCGTTTCTAACAGGAAAAGAAGTATCTCCCAACCACGGAAATACTTCTTTTTTCTTTGGGCTTCTTACAGGTTATCGATGAATTTCACATAATCTTGCGCGCTCTTATCCAATACGCTACCAGTCGGATCAAGTTCTTGACCAGGTACATTTTCCCCTGACTCAGTCTCCGTACCATAATACGCAAAGAAAGAACGATAATCCGCGTGGCAGTAGCGGAAGGTTGTTTCAAAAGGGGTCAATATTTGCTCAAGCGTATACCGATACCTTCCCTCTCCCTGATAATCCTCCTTCCTAATTCCCGCAGATACGGCTAATGCAGCTTTGCGATTCTTTAATTTATCGCCTCCTTTTGAACCGTACGCCCACCCATATGCAAAAACATCATCCAGCCATTTTTTCAGGAGAGGCGGACAATTAAACCAGTAAACCGGGAACTGTAATACTAGATTCCCATGCGTTTCAACCAATTGTTGTTCTTTTTGCACATCAATGTTTCCATCTGGGTAAACCTTATGCAATTCGTGTACGGTATACTTTTCTGGATATTTTTTGAGTTCTTCTACCCATCGCTTATTGATGACGGATGTTTCAATGCTTGGATGTGTGACGATTACTAGCGTTTTCAAAGTAGGGTCCTCCTTGAAGGTTTGTTTTTTTATGAGTATAAAATGCTTGCTGCAAATTTGTAAGTACGCACATTTTGTTCAGTTACTTACATAAAGGTGAGTGTAAAGAACAGAAAAAAGCCTCCCCGCGACCTAATGATTCTAGGTTAGTATCGTTGGGAGACCATTTTGCAAATGTGTTATTTGAGCTGTTTCTCCATGTACAGCGTGCCTTCAATTGGATTGAAACGGTAGGGCTCAATTGGATAGAATCCCAACGAGCGGTAAAGCTGAATCGCTTGTTCCATCGTAGGAAGCGTATCTAATCTGATGAATGAATAGCCTCGTACTTTCGCTTCGTCCATGATCGCCAAGGCTAATTTTTTCCCTACTCCTCTCCCCTTCCATTCGGGCTTCACGTACAATCTCTTCATTTCGCAAACTTGTTCATCTATTTTTCGTAAGGCAACACATCCTGCGGGCTGTTCGTTATCTAGTGCCAACAAAATACAGCCATCTGGTGGTGCGTATTCGCCGGGTATATTTTGCAATTCGATTGCAATGTTTTGAAAGCTCAAATCAACTCCTAATGAGTCTACATATTCCAAAAAAAGTTCACGTGCTAGTTCGTATTCATCATCCTCCGTTGCATGAATCAAATGCAGCAATCCAAACACCTCCACATCCCGTCGTGCGATCGTTTACGTGGTGCGTAACGAACGACGCAAGATTTTCCCTGTAGTGTTTTTGGGAAGCTCCGCTACGAATTCCACCTGACGAGGAACTTTGTATTTCGCCAGCTTGTCACGACAAAACGCCATGATATCCTCTTGAGAAACCGCTATTTCCTTCAATGCCACAAATGCCTTGACTGCCTCGCCATGCACCTCGTCAGGAATTCCGATCACAGCCGCCTCGATAATCGCGGGATGCTGGTATAACACTTCTTCTACCTCACGCGGGTACACGTTATAGCCGTCAACGAGAATCATGTCTTTTTTGCGGTCAACGATGTACACATATCCTTCTTCATCCATACGCGCCATGTCTCCCGTATACAGCCAACCATCTCGAAGCGCTGCGGCTGTATCATCTGGCAAACCGAGGTACCCTATCATGACGTTGGGCCCTTGCACTACCAGCTCACCCACTTCTCCACGTGCGACTTCGTTTCCTTCGGGATCGACGACCTTGTTTTTCACAAGCGGGATATCGATTCCAACCGATCCTGGCTTTCTGGTCCCATGCAATGGATTGAATGTGGTAGCCGGGGCTGCCTCGGACAAACCGTAGCCTTCCAGCACCTTGGCATCGTATTTTGCTTCAAACTTGTGCAGGAGCTCGACGGGCATGGATGCACCTCCCGAGCAGTATATCCGGATTGATGAGAAATCTTCTTTTGTCGCAGTCGGCACCTGTAACAGATAGTTGTACATGGTCGGAACACCTGCAAAGCATGTGGCTTTTTGCTCACGAATCGTTTGGAGGACGTCTACCGGATGAAATTTTGGCACGATAATAATGGCTGCACCCGTTTGAATCGGGCCATTCATGCACACCGTCATGCAGAAGACGTGAAACATCGGGAGTACCGCGACCATGCGATCTTCTGGCACCAACTCGAACAATATCCCCATCGCATCCGCATTCGAAGCCATATTTCGGTGGGAGAGCATCGCTCCTTTTGGCTGACCAGTCGTACCTGATGTGTACAGAATAACAGCGAGGTCATCTTCGTTTCGTTCCGGCTCCGCGTAGCCTACCTCTGACTCTTGCCCTTCCTTTACAAGCTGATCGATCGTTATTTCATTTTCAATAGATTCCGAGTAGATAAGAAGCTGCAAATCTTCTATTTCGTCCTTCATCGGGGTTAGTACCGGCTGCAACGCCGATAAGGCAATGGCTGCCTTTGCTTTGCTGTTCGAAAGAATGAAGCTAATTTCGCGAGCCGTATAGATGGGGTTCATGGGAACAACGACTGCTCCTACGCGGAGTATCGAATAGTAAGCGATTACAAAATGCGGCCGATTATCCATGAGCAGGGCGACAGCATCCCCTTTTCCAATCCCGTTCTGGGCAAGTCCTGCTGCGAGATGTTCGACCTGCTGATTGAATTGTGCATACGTCGTCGTTTCTCCCATAAAGACAAAGGCTGGACGATCCGCAAACTGTTTCGCGCTCTGCATGAGGCTTTCATTCAAATGATACATCGCACACCTTCCCCCTTTTCAGAAAATTTTAACACCTGGTGTCAAGCCTATAAAGCATTACTTTTAGGAAACATGGGAGATTGGCGGTGCTGATTGACTGACTTGTTCATTACGTTTCACAAAGAGCAGGAAAAGCACGCCGCAAATGATAAAGAGCAACCCGTTGACGATCATGGCGTTGCCAAAACCAGTGCCAATATCTCCAGCAGACTGAACGATAGAACCTGTTACTAGCGGCGAGATGATCCCTGCCAACGTAACCAGGCTGGACAACACGCCTACCAAAAGTCCCGTGCGTTCTGGCAACAAGCTGCTGACAATGACTGAGGCAGCTGTTCCAACAGAAAAAGCAAACCCTTTTCCGAGGCACAGAAAGATCAAAACAAGTACCGTAGATTGAAAAAGAGTAACACTGTAAAAGCACAGTCCCCCTAAAATAATCGAAACACCTCCAACCAGAAGGTATGATTTGCGATAGCTGCGATGCTTTTTAAAGAAACGATCACCGATGGAAGAAATCATTATGGTCATCAGTCCAGCTAAAAGT
Source organism: Brevibacillus schisleri (assembly GCF_055685845.1). Lineage (NCBI taxonomy): Bacteria > Bacillati > Bacillota > Bacilli > Caryophanales > Paenibacillaceae > Brevibacillus > Brevibacillus schisleri. Next base: position 3,111,132 of record NZ_JBVNDM010000001.1, on the reverse strand, counting down.
CCCGTGCCAGCAATCGCATAGGCCATTTCCTGATTCGTAAACTGGAAGACCTTGACGAGATAGACAGGCTCCCATACGGATGCGAAGGTCGTCCCCCATATTTGAGCAAAATAGATTAAAAAACAGAATAGAAACGTGGATGAGAGCAAGACACCGGATATATCCGACCATTTCGCTTTTGGCAAGGTAGGAGCTGCGCCTTTTGCAGGAGCGACAATGACATGTGGTTTTTCTTTTCCAATCCACAACCAGACCAGGAGCCATATCAGACTGAGTGCGCCCATAAACGCCCAGGAAAATCGCCATCCATAGCTATCGATCAGCGCGACAATCATCGGTGCGGAAGCAACCGCACCGACAAAAGCACCAAAGTTCACGGTGGAATAAACCAATCCACGCTTTTCTTCGGGAAACCATTTGTTCAGATGGCTGACAACCGTTGCCCAAAATGGCCCTTCGCCTATTCCAAGCAACACCCGCGCTACGACAAGCATCGGCAAACCCGCGATCGCATAAGCGCCGAATTGGATGACAGTCCAGGACAGTGCCATGATCGCCAGCATTTTTTTCGTCCCGATGCGATCCGATAATGCCGCGCCTACGATCCCGGCAAAGGAGAAAAACCAGAAGAAGCTGCTTCCAACAAGTCCCCATTCTTTCTCGTTCAATGAAAATTCAGTCATGATCGGCACGGCAGAATATCCCGCAATCGTTTTATCCGCATAATTGATCATGTATAGCAAAAACAACATAATCATGGTGATTCTGGCCATCATGTGAATCACTCCATTTGTGTAGGAAATAGACTGCCGCTGTTTCCCGCTATTTTGAAAGTCGCACGCGCCCAATTCCATCCGTGATCTCAATGACTGTGCCATATGGCTCACTCAAAGATTTGAGCCCCTCTAAGATTGAGATATCCTCGCTTAATTTCGGCCACCCCATACGATGTACAGGCAGATCAAAACCTAATTCAATCGGATGCAGCTCCAGTTCGAGCAGTTCACCATCTTGCATTTTCCACAGGGGAATAACCGACTCCCACACCTCTTTGTGCACACAGAGTCCGCGTGTGTAGTTGGCACTCATCTCTTCCAACGCATCTGCCACATTATGATTATGATCTAAACCATAGTGCTCGTAGAAATCAGCTGGCTGACTCGTAACGGCTTCTGTCTGAAAAATAAAATCCCCCAAGCTGTAAAAGATCGGCCGATTGTTGTAGATTTCAATGCCTCGCAATAAATGGGGGCCATGTCCCACCACGGCATGTGCGCCCGCATCGATGCAAGCTTTTGCGAATACCGGCAAGAAATCAGCTGCAACTTCTTTCGCATTCCCCTTCATCTCATGCGCGTGAATACTCACGATGACGTAATCAGAGCGCCTCTTTGCCTGCTCAATCGTTTTGACGATTCTGTTCAGATCACGCGGATGCGGCTGAGTAGTCGTCCCCTCTTCGTCGCTTACCATGAAACGCGCATTTCCGAAGAGAAAGATCTCCTTGCCCGGATCGTTCATGAAGCCTTCCTCGATGAGAATCTTGTTGAAGGCGTTAATGTCCGTCGACTCCGCAATGGCTTGCAAATCAGCGAGCTTTTCTTCCGTAATGTGGTGTGTCATGACATATCGCATCGGATTGATCCCTGGCCTGCCGATACTATCCGAACGCTGATCTCCGGCCGCCCACCATGGATGAAAAGTCGACGTTGCAGCGATGAAAGCTACCCTGGCTCCTTCGCATTCGAGATACCGCGGCGCCCCCGCTTCGGCGAGATTTTTTCCTGCTCCAGCATGGACGAAGCCATACTCATTGAGATATCGTTCTGTTGCTTCTAGTCCCCCATACAAATAATCGAGCGTATGATTATTCGCCCACCCAATCATGTTAAAGCCATAATCTTTCATGACTTGCAAAACGGAAGGTGGTGACATTGCCCACGTGCCCCCGCTTTGTGCGCTGGGATAGCCCTCGTTATCGTGTACGGTCGTCTCCAGATTCGCAATGCGTACGTCCGCACGGTGCAGCAAGCTGGCTACCTCTTCAAAAGCTTGGTCCCTGTATGGAAGATTGCGTGTAATGAAGCTGTCGCCAGTCGCGGTAAACCAGATCGGCTTGGTCATTGGCAGGATTCCCCTTTCCCTTTTCTCATTTTTACTGTTTTCAAAAGATCGATAAGTCTTCCTCTTCCTCTCCGACAAACGAGTATAGCTTCGAACTGATTTCATCATAGTGCTGCAATCGTTTCTGGACATTTTCCGCGTCGTGGAGCATGACACCTTTGATCAAGACATTTAGCATGGAGAATAGTGTGGGCATACCACTAGTGGCAACGGGTTGGGGTGTGGTGATTTTCAGGAGATGATCTGCTACTTGGCTGATAGGGGAGAACTCGCCTTCCGTAATCGCCAAAATCTTTGCTCCCAGCTCTTTTGCTGAATGGACCATTGCAACTGTCTCGCTAGGATGACGAGGAAATGATATCGCAATAACCAGCCACTCTTGATCCCGTTCCGTGAGAAAATAATCGGCGTTATCAACGGCTCCCGTATACAGATGTGTGTTTCCTTTGATCGCATTCAACGCCGAAAACAGCCATTTTGCAGGAATATGGCACCAGCGAAATCCCACCACTACGATTCGGTTAGCCTGCACGATGCTTTTGACCACATCATGGAGCAAGTTGTAATCTATTTGCTGCAAGCCTTGCTGGAGATACGCAATATCACTCTCCATCACTTGATGGGCGTAATTGCTCAGATCGAGCGTAACCTCCGTGTCTCGATATTTCTGGATCGGCCCCTTCCTTTGGTCCCCTATCAAAAGAGACTTTTTGATTTCTTCCTGAAGCTCTGTGTATCCGGAGTAACCCAATGCGTAACAAAAGCGAATGACAGTCGCTTCACTGGTATTCGTAAATTCCGCAATTTTTTTGGCGGTATGGATCGCAAGTAAGCTGGGCTTTTCTATCGCGATCTTACAGATGATTTTTTGGCTTGCTGTCAGCTTTCCATACTGCTTCCGAATCCGTTCTTTTACGAGTTGTGCCATACCTGAAGCTCCTTTGTCATTCTGATTTGTTTTAATTTTGAGAATAGTATATCCTTTGCAATAAATCACTTCAATACTTCTTGGGAAATGTAGTTCTAGCTTCATTTTGGCGTATTCAAACTGTAAAAAGGGACCTCCACAGTTGGGGCTGTTGACAAAAAGGGTTAGGGACCCAATGCCCTAACCCTTTTGCCGTTTTTTCACTTATACGTCGTCGGATTGTTTTGTTTCGTAACCTGTGATTAGTTTGCTTTTATCATTCGTTTAATGTTAATTGCCATTGCAGAAAAGAGGCAGTGTTCGGATACATTTCGAATGCCTCTTTTGTATGTTTCTTTTAAGTTATGCTGCCTTTTCATTGTACCGAAGGTACCCTCGCACCATATTCTTCTTTGCCTTTGGATAACACTGTACTCTTGGCTTTGCTTCCTTGCTTGGTTGCGTTCTTTAGCCTCTTGGAATAATGGTCTTTCTATTGTTTTGCGAGATGCGGTTTGTCCAAAACATTGTTGGCGTAACTCACAGGACTTACAGTCCTTTGTTTGGGCAGCATAAATTTTGCTATAACTTTGTTTCCAACTGTGCCACTTAACATGAGTAAATTGAAGTGCCTTGCCATTCGAGCAATAATAGGCATCGTTCATTTCATCAAATGTAAATTGTACTGACCTTTCGGTCTGATCAATAACACCTTTTATCGGAGAGATATAACCGGTTATCTTTAAATTTTCTAATTCATGGTGTACTCCAGAGCGATCATACCCTTTATCTGCGCCTACTTTGCCAATATGTAAACCAAATTTCTCTTTTTGTATCTGTAATCGCTTTATAAATGGTTCGTGGTCATTCACATTAGCAGCCGTAACGTGTATATCAGTTATGATTCCATGCTTAACGTCCACACTGGTATGCGCTAAATAGTGAAATCCCTTGGGTTTATTAGGACGGTTCAATAAACCTGACTCCGGGTCTGTTGTGCTCTGTTTTACTTCCTTCTCAGGAGGAGAGGTTTTAGGTTTTCTTCCTCGTTTTTTCCTAGTGGGATCGTTATCTCTGTCTTTTTTAATTCTCCGTGCTTCCTTTTCTAGCTCTTCAAGGTACTCAGTAGGCTTTTTCTCCACTAAAACTTTTTCTGACCTATTAATCGATGCATTCGCTTTGATGTGAGTAGAATCAACAACAATTATTTCCCCAGTAACTAAACCAGTTCGAATACATTCCGAGACGATGTGATCGAAGATCTCCTGAAAAATATGACTTTCTTTAAATCTACGACGGCGGTTCTGGCTCAGTGTGGAATGATCGGGAACAGTGTCAGTTAAGTCCAATCCTAAAAACCATCGATAGGCCAAATTCACTTGGATTTCTTGTTCCAACTTCCTTTCGGAAGGGATGCCATAAAGATACCCGATAAGGATCATTTTCATTAACAAAACTGGATCAACTGAGCGACGACCTACAGGCGAGTATAAGTGTTGCACTTTCTCATAGATAAAAGAAAAATCAATCTTATTACGAACAACACGTAAAAAATGATTCTCGGGTACAAGATCATCCAAATTTAAGAACATAAACTGGTGCTGTTTGTCTCCATCGATTCCCATCATGAGATAGCCCTCCAAAATAAAAAGAACCGTATAGAAATGATTTCTACACGATTCCCAGAAACCCCTATCTCTACGGCAATTTGTCAACAGCCCCATATGAGCACCCTTTTTCTTTTTCTCTGGTCTAAGCGGTTCCGTACGATTTTGCCAAAATTCGCTCCCACATTGGAATAAATTGCTTGATAAGCGGTCCAATGGCAAGGGCCGTCACAAAAGTTCCTACCGAAACAGGCCCGCCAAGCAGCAAGCCCAACACCATGACTGTGCACTCTATACCGATCCTGACTTTACCGATTCCCCATCCCATTCGCTCATGTAAAGCTAACATAAAACTGTCACGTGGACCGGCTCCCAATCGCGGTGAAATATACATACCTGTTCCGATCGTATAAATGAGCAGACCGACAGCGAACAAAATAACTCGTTCGAGAACGGTCTCTCCTGTAGGAATCCAGTTCAACCACATGAATACGTCAATAAACAGCCCAAAGAAAAACATGTTTAAAAACATACCCACGTTCGGCCGGATCTTGCCAATGATGTAGGAAGCGAGAATGATCATGGCTCCCACAATCTGCGACCATATGCCGATGGTCAGTCCAAATGTCTTCTGTAATCCGATATGCAGTGTATCCCACGGCGCAACACCTAGATGAGCCTCAATCATCATGCCAATACCAAACGCCATTACCGCCAGTCCGATCATAAACACACTGTATCGAACTGCAATCGGATGAAGCAGAAACTTCCTCCACATGATTTTCTCCCCCTCTAATGATTCTAGCTTTCTCAGCACACGTAGGTGGGGATTTGGAGTAAGCTACCTTATTGATAGCGATTTGCGAATTCATTAGATCACCTTCCTATTTCGAAATGGGAAACATAATTTCCACGGTGGTACCTTTGTTGATCTCGCTCGAGATGGTGATGGTTCCTTGATGATCTTTCATTATTTTATTGCTGACAAGTAAACCTAAGCCTGTTCCTTTCTCTTTCGTAGTATAAAAAGGTTCACCGAGTCTGGGCAGCAGCTCTTGGGAAATGCCACATCCATTGTCGGTAAAGCGAATCCGCACTTGGTTATTCGGTAGACATGTGGTTTCTATGCTAATTGTGCCATTTGTCGTGATCGCATCCAGGGAATTCTTCAATAGATTGATAAAGACTTGTTTTACTTGATTTTCTTCTCCTTTAATCGCTATGGGAATATCGCTGAATATTGTGTTGATCGAAGTGTTGTTTCGATTTGCTTCTGATTCCAGAAACTTTACCACGCTTTCAATAAGTGGGTGTAAAAGAATCCGCTTCACATTCAGCGTTTGCGGCTTGGCCAACACAAGTAGCTCACTCACGATAAAGTTGATTCGATCTAACTCGGACAACATAATGTCTGTATAAGTGGCTCCCCCCGATAGTGTTGGTCGCAAATATTGGATAAAGCCTTTCAATGCCGTAAGCGGATTTCTTATTTCGTGCGCGATACTTGCGGCCAATTCACCGATTACGGACAACTTCTCTGTTCTGCGGAGAAGCTCTTCGTTTTGCTTCCTCTCTGTTAGGTCACGTGTAATGTTGATGAAGTATTGATTTCCACCATCTGAGCTAAAAAACGGCATCCCTCTTGATTCAAGGTAGATCCATTTCTCGTTTTCCAGTTTGTATCGATACTCACATGTCACCGGAATATCGAACTCAATCATCGTGGAAAATCGCTCACAGACGAGTGCTACATCTTCTGGATGTATGTTTTCAAAAATAATTTGGCTCGTCCCTAATTTCTTCACATGGGAAGGTGAACTATACGATACGTGACCGTATTTATCTATAACGGAAATGAAGTCAGCCGTGTGTTCAGCAATGAATCGATACTGTTCCTCGCTCTTGCGCAAGGCTTCTTCGGAGTGTTTTCGCTCGGTGATATTGCGTGAAACGAATAGAAAGCTATCAATCTCTTTGTTCTCAGACATAATCGGAACACAACGTGACTCCCAATACACCCACGATCCATTTTTATGACGTAATCGAATCTCCATTTGAACATTTTGGGGATGCATAGAGATTAAGGAACGCAGATCTTTCACGGTTTCTACATCATCAGGGTGAATGAGATCAAAACTATTCGTTTGAAGAAATTCATCCTGAGTGTATCCCAAGTGGTGTTCGATAGAAGGAGATACAAAAAGATTATTCATGTGTACATCATGTTGGCAAATAACATCACTCGTATTTTCTACAAGGATGCGGTACTTTGCCTCGCTATTCACGAGTGCTTCTTCCGCCATTTTGCGGTCCGTAATATCTCTGGCGATAACGGAAGTGCCTACGATCGTACCTTCTGTATCTCTTATAGGGGAAGCGGTTAGACCAACGTGAACGATCTCACCATTTTTTCGTTGACGCACGGTCTCATAGCCCGTAATATTTTTTCCTTCAAATTTAACCTCGTGGAAAATTTCCTTTGTCTCGTCAATGAGTTCTTCAGGCACGAGGCAGTACGGGTCATTCAGGAGGTCTTGATATGTCCAACCGTAGATTTTTTCAAAGGCACTATTCACGAAAAGTATATGACCCTGCATGTCCCTAATTGAAATCGCATCCGTAGTCGTTTCAACCAGTGACTGAAGCAGCTCTTTCATGTTGAACTGTTCTTGTCTAAGGTCGATTCGCTGAGCTTCTTTATCCATAGGTTTATACCTTCCTTAAACGAAGATTGTGAATAATGTTATTATTCTATACCCGTTGAAAATATCCTTGAGAAAATATCTATCCCACTAAAAAAATACCGCCCCTTAAAAAGGAGCGGGAACTCTATTTTTATTGAGGGCTTTGCTCAGAAGCCATAGCACTAGCTTTCGTTTGATGAACGGTTCCAAATGGATGATGAGGTGGTGCGTAGATGGAATATACTTTAAGCGGCGTATTACCCGTATTAATGACATTGTGCCATGTGCCCGCAGGGACCATGATGGCATCGTTATCATTGACTCTTTGTTCAAAATCTAAATGATCTTGGCGATCTCCCATCCGAACAAGTCCCTGACCTTCTTCCACTCGGATGAATTGATCCGTATTCGGATGATTTTCTAAACCAATGTCGTCCCCAACGTTTATGCTCATTAGTGTTACCTGCAAGTGCTTCCCTGTCCATAATGCCGTACGGAATGTGTTGTTTTGCTTTGTGGCTTGCTCAATATTCACGACAAAAGGCTTTGGTCCATAATCTCTCAATTCGATGGTATTCTGATAACGATTCCAGTATCGACTCCCATTCGCATGGCTCCAGTTGTAATAATCAGGGCTCCATCCATAGTGAAAATGGTTGTTATTCCAGCCGGCAAGCACGGGATAATACCCTTGATAGTAATGGTAATAGTTGTTGTACATCTCAATCTCCTCTCCAGTGTAAGGCTTTACCCTTTAGCCTATGTGGTTACCTGATGACAGGTAACTATTCTGAAGAGCAATTTCAAATGGTTCTTCACAACGATCACATTCTTGCTTGCCAATACTGTTGTTATGATTGGTTGCCTGTCAGCCTTTCACGGGTATCAATTTCCACGCCGGATAATCGTTTGGTAAAAGTCGCTCGCCAATTTGAGGACAGCTCCTCTACTTCCAATAACTTTTTCATACCATCGATATTGTCTTTTTCTTGATGCATGATTCGGTTTGCATACGAGACCGTTATCGCTTTGGGATGACAAGAAAGTCTTATTAATCCATCCGTATGAGATACAAGCCCTTCTTTTAGCACGCGAAAATAAAAACCAGTATAGCCGGTCTCTTGTACCTTACCCAACATTTCAGGTACACCGTAACGCACAGACAATTTGTAACAGGGCTGTCTCGGTTGACTAATCTGTACAACCGCTTCCCCTAGCTGAAAGGTATCACCGATACAAACACCCGTTTCTACTAATCCCCGGATCGTCAGATTTTCTCCGAATGCACCGATTGGAAGCTCCCTCTGCAATTGGGCCTCCCAAAATGGGTAATGCTCATAGGGATAGACGCATACAGCCTTTTCCTTCCCTCCATGGTGGACAAGATCTGCTTGCCCATCTCCCTCCAAGTTCAAAAAGGATAAATAAAGAGCTTTTGTGGTCGGGGTTTTGTAAATGCCGGTAGAAACCTCTTTGTTTTGATACTGTACCTGTTTTGGTTTCCCTACATTTATCGATAGGATTTCGATATTCACAAGCGATCACCTCTTGCTTTCATGGAGTGCGCATGGCACACTACATTCATATCATTTCATAATGGTTTATCTTATAATAATAGGAAAATCCTATTGTTCGTTCATAAATCGCCGGGGGTTGGTCTTTTTGGAGCTCAAGCAATTAGAATACTTTATGGCACTGTGCCAGGAGTTAAATTTTACTCGTGCAGCTGAGAAATTGGGCATTGCGCAGCCTTCACTCAGTCAGCAAATCCGTCTGCTTGAGTATGAAATTGGCATGCCTTTGTTTGATCGCATTGGCAAACGAACGGTTATGACGGAAGCAGGCAAAACATTGCTTCACCATAGCTATCAGGTGTTTCATGAGTTGTCACAGGCACGCGCAGCGATTAGCGAGCTGCAAGGCTTAAGCAAAGGCACATTAAAAATTGGCGTACTGCTGACGGTTGTTAATTACTTGCTCCCGCCTACTGTTATCGAGTTTCACCAGCGTTATCCGAAAGTAGAATTGTCTGTTTTCGGGTTGAGAACTGGTGATATTTATGAAGGACTTTTGAGAAACGAACTCGATCTGGGGATTGTTTTTTTACCGATGGAGCATGACGATCTGGAAACCATTCCACTTTATACAGAAAATTTGGCCATTGGCGTACCTGTGGATCATCCGCTCGCGAAGGAACCGTTTGCTTCCCTTGCGATTTTGAAAGAAACCCCCTCCATTTTATTGCCCAACACGTACTTTTTGCGTCAGTTGATTGATGAAAAATGTAAGGAGCTGGGCTTCTCGCCACAGCCTGTTTTAGAGATGACCACAATGGAATCGATCACGAATATGGTCGGACAAGGCGTCGGTGTCACGGTTCTTTCGAAAGGCTACCTCGACTATATCGATGATAAACGGATTCGCACGATTCCAATCCAACAGCCAAATATCACAGCGCAAATCGGTATCGTTTACCGAAAAAACAAGTATTTATGTGCGGCGAGCCGAGTTTTTATGGAGCAGTTAATTGCCACGGTAAAACGCGATGATGTTCGCTGATGCGGGAGTCAAGATCAGTTTATGACGAGACGAATCATTGTTCAATAGTATCGTTGTTATCATTTCGATAGGGAATGCCTATCATTACGTAGTCATCAATACTCTTGAATAAAACCTTTGAACGCTTCAACAAATTCTCTATACACGTCTTTTTCGAAGGTTAATGGCGGAACATGGATCGGTTTTGACATGTCCACCCCATATCCGAACGTTTTCCAAATGATGTAATTCTCCTCCTCTTCTACATTCGTGGCGACAACAGTACAAGAGAAATCCATGTCATCCGAACAAACTAAAATAGGAAGAGTTACATTTATAAAAGAAAGCAATTCAAGGACTCTTTGCTGATCCCGATTATCAAAAAGCCCGATAGGTGGAACCAATAAATCAAAAGAACGACTCTGCGTATTTTGATTCAAATAGTCATTCAAAGTGATGTCATTGATTGTAATGACATATTGGGGATGCTGAAAACCCTTCATCTTATCTTGGCGTATTCCAATTTTGCTATGTATGTATTTATGGGACTTTCCCACTTTGAGCACCTCCGTGAGAATCGGTTTCTTCCTTAATTCATTGAGCACAACCGGTAGTTCTTCATAATTCAACTTTCTCTCTGTCATCGCCACAACCTTCTGGCCAATCGAAAACTCATCCCGAAAGTTGTGTGATACAAACCCCTTCTCGTATCCAAAACGAAGGATACTCTTCAAGAAACTCAGCTTACGTACAGCCGAATTGGGAGCATACCGTTCTTTTATGTATCGTTCATAAGCACGTAATTGTAATCGACCAATGTCCTTTAGACTACATGAAGGAGGAGCTGGATCTGCAAGGCCAACAGTGTTGAATGCATTTGCCGGATCGACAAGAAACTCTAGCAACACATTCATGTCCCGTTTGTATTCCAGAATACTATTTGGTTGCAGCTGTTTATTACGTGTTTTCCCATATAAATAGAAGAGAAAGAAAATCCAATCATCTTCAATAAATTCAAGCGTTAACGTTTTCCCGTCTTTTAGCAAAAGAGATCGCATGTCCTCATGATCCATCCATCTCTTTGAATCAAATGGGCAAGATGATCCCACGAGGTTTGAGTTTGTAAATCGTAACGACTATGTTTTATGAGGTCGAACATTTGCCCCTCCTCTTTTTCGAATTGTCTGAAAATAATAGAGATAATGCAAACACTAGTTCTTTCTATCATCATATCATATTTTGAAAATAATAGTAACAAAAGGGAGGGTTTTGTTACTAATAAATCTTATGTAATCTTTTATGAATGTTTGACTTTCGTGCCTATTTGATGAAAAATTCCAAAAATTATTGAGTGACACAAATTACTTCAATGAAATGAAAAGTTGGCATACGTTTATTGATTTTTTCATTTCAAAGCATAAAAGTGCCATTTCATGACCTGAAAACAAACTAAAGAAGAAACCGTTTTTAATAGGTTCTTCTTTAGTTTGTTTTATAAAATTCAGTTTATTGTTTCTCTAAAATGTACTTGTTGAGATTTATATGCTATGAAGATTTTCTTCTGTAACATGAATCCCATTGATCTACTATCCCTCCTCCTTGGGAATCTTCCTAAAGTTCCTCAGGCCAAACAGCCTCTCCTGATTTAGTTGAATTTAAGAGTGACCAAGGATCGGCAACAAGGCTGCCATCTGATCGAAGAAGTTTATAATCCTCTTGAACATAAAATAACGCCCAAGATTCCGTATACTTTTTTGAATTTACATGAGTTAAAGTATATGTCTCCTCTGTCGATTGAGTACTTGAATGGGATTCCGACACTTGTAATTCCTCTGAAAACGATACACTTATACTTTCACTTAAAGGTCCAAATGAAAATCCGAGGTCTTCCCCTATAGACATGCTAGTTGTCTTTGTCATGGATGATTGATCTGTTGACGAGATTCCCGATGAAACCTGATAAGTTCTCTCGTCACCAGAAGAAATATTATTTAACTGAGCCTGTTGCTTCCAAGATTCTGTTTTAGTAAAAAGATAATACGGATTATTAGTTATTTTATCTTTCGCACTTGACTCAAAACTATCATCTACTACGAAATAGGGTACTAACGCAGTATTTGTTATAACTGGACTAGGAGTAGGCTCAAGAGTATGGTCATCTATAAATTTTGGTGCAGGTGGGAATGTTGCTGTTGGCATAGAAGGTATTTTAACCTTAGAATCACTTTCCTCTATAGCCCAAAGCTGATGGTCATTATTATCTGTGCGGTGAAATGTTGTAACCGGTGTTCCATCTTTTGAGACACCTTGATTATCTAGATATAGGCCACTGTTCATAGACCTAAGTGTATAATACCCATCTTCGCCTCCAACTGGTGATATATACCAAAACTGATGATCAATCCCTGTGTAATGATATGTTGTAACTTTTGTTCCATCTTTTGAGACACCTTGATTATCTAATATGAGACCACTGTTTTTGCTACAAAGTATACTATTACCATCATTTATTGGGACTATCATCCATAACTGATGATCAATCCCTGTGTAATGATATGTTGTAACTATCGTTCCATCATTTGATACACCTTGATTATCAAGATATAGGCCACTATTTTTACTCTTCAGTGTATAATATACATCTTGTTTAAAATCTGACATAAGTATATTCATTCCTTTCAAGTTTTCTCGTTATAATGTTATCCAACATTTTTTTCATTTTCTCAAATAGACCAGATTTCTTAACCACTGCATTGATTAACAGGTTTTACTTTTGTTAACTTATAGTATTTTCCTCCTTCTCATAATGCAGAATTAGTATGGAAAATTTTCCCTTTTTCACACTACTTAATCTATATGAAAAGGAAGCAATATATATTATAAGTTTCCTTCTTTTTAAATTTTCCGCTTTTTCTGTGGTTGCCAATAAACAATTGGAAAATTTTACTTCATAAAAAAATTGGATTTTCCCTAGCACTTGGATGAGCATTACTGGACGAAGGTCAATAGAATCTATTCCTTTATTTCCGAATCTAAATAATTGTAACTTCCATCGAAAGATTCCATAATTGGTAAGAATTAGGTACCGTTCTCCATCATCCCTTATCAAATGATCGAAGCCTAGCAAAAATATCAGAAAACCTCTCTAGTTCCCGATTAGAAAGTAGTATAGGACCTATAGGAGCTTCTTAAAACACTAAGTACATGTTTTATAGATATTTCCCTTAAGTTCATATTTACTTATCAATTTTCAGGAGGATCTTATGTCTAAAGGAAAATGGTTAGAGCTTAATGCTGCTTATCGAAAACAAATAAGGCAATACCGCTCAGAATTGGGGCAACTTGAGGCAGACGAAACAGACCTATCATTTATTAGAAGGCCTAATGATATTGATGTGTATTTAAGGAAGAAGGAAATCCTGATGATGATTAATCATTGCCAGCATGCATATCAGCAACTTGGTCTAAGACTTGGAGAAAAAGTAGAACAGGAATGGCTCGATATTTTAAAACCTATCGAGAAGACTGTTTTTCTTCTCCGTTATGAGCAGCAGTTATCCTATCCAGAGATTAAATCTATCCTTGGGATGCCTGAGCAAAAAACCAGGGAAACTTTACAAAGTGTAATTCAAAAGGTTCTTAAACATATTGCTAGTCAGCCACAAACTTAAAAATGGCTGGCTTCTTCTGCCGAAAGTCCTCCCACAGGGCTTTGGACAGAGGAATGAAAAGAATGACTCTTTGTATTGACTCCCTTTCATTTTACAGGTTCATAAACCAGAACACTATGAGAAACGAAGGCTCTGAGAATGCACGCCCACAGAGCCCTAGCGTTCATCGTTCATGTCATCCATCCATTCCCGCTTTTTTCAACAAAACATGAACAATCACGCCTCTTTCCGCGGAAGGAGCTATGGAGATGCTTCCCTCGTGATCTGCGACAATTGCTTGGGCGATGGCCAGACCGATCCCGCTTCCTCCCCTTTTTCGCGTACGGGATTTGTCTACGCGATAAAATCGCTTAAATAGATGGGGAATCTCCTTTGCCTGAATACCGATCCCCGTATCCTCTACCACAATGTGCACGGCCTCTTCATCCCCATATGCTCGTACACTCACTTGTCCTTCATCGGTGTATTTCCGTGCATTGTCCAAAAGGATGTCCAATAACTGTCGAATCCGCTCTCGATCCATGAAAAGGACAAGAGCTTCTTCCCATTCAAACAGCAGCTTAATTTGTGGAGGGAAAATGGGTACCCATGCTTGCTTTACTTCCAGTAACAGAGGAGTTAATGGCTGCACGACTTTCGTTGAGCCTATTTGTGAGACATGCTGTAGTTTGGCTAACGACAACAGGTCATCGATGAGTTTGAAAAGTCGTTTACACTCCTGCTCAACAGCAGCGAGTGCTTCGTCCCTTACTTCTGGTTTGTGCTGCCCCCATCTTTGCAGAAGACTTACATACCCTTCAATAATCGAAAGCGGTGTTCGCAATTCGTGAGAGGCATCTGTGACGAATCGCTGCTGATAGACCATTGCTTCTTCCATACGATCTAGCAACAGATTAAAGGCATGGATTAGCTCGTAGATTTCAGTCTCTACGTGATGATGGTGAATTCGTTGGGAGAGACGTTGAGGGAAAATGGAATGGATTTGCTGGATAAGATGATCGAGAGGCTTCAGTCCCCAGTTACTCAGCCAGTAGCCTCCAATCGCCGAAAGAAGCAAAGTAAAAAAGGACGAGAGAAAAAGAATCGTGAGCAAGATCGAAAAATACCATTCAAGCGCCTCTGTCGTAGTAGAAATTTGCACAAACAAAAGCTCGGATGTGAACGGCAGCTGTACAGGCTCTTTCGCGACCAAGGTTCTTTCATAATAGTCTTCCGGGTCTTTTTTCCAGTTGGCTCCCTGTATCGAGGCGATTTCCTTGCCGTTTTGATCGCTGATGGTAATGGATTGATTGACGTCAGCGTAATTGGTTAACAGACGCGTCAGGTAGGGAATCTTCAACGATGCTTCTTCGGTGATTTCTGTTTTCAAATCGGCTGCGATGGCCGTCGCTTTCTGATTGAGTAATTTTTGCTCATGTTGATGGACGAGATTAGAGGTGCTGAAAAAAATAAAAATAGACAAAAAGAGAAGCAAAACCAGCATGCCAGAGCTAAAAAACAGTGTCAGTCTCCATTTGAGTGAGTATCTGCGAGGTGTAAGCACTGCGTTCTCCTTTTAATCTCGTAGTGTATAGCCGATTCCTCTGACGGTATGTATCAGCTTCACGGATGGATCACTTTCAATTTTGTTCCGCAAATACCGGATATACACATCCACGATGTTGGTATTCCCCATAAAGTCAAACCCCCAAACGGCTGTGAGAATTTGCTCTCGCGAGACCGCTTGCTCCTTGTTTTGGACTAGATAATAAAGTAAATCAAACTCGCGTGGGGTCAACATGATTTCCTCTTCATCGAGGAACACTCGCCGCGCGTTGGGCTGGATGCGCAATCGGCCAACCACTATCTCCTGGTTTGCTTTTGATTCCCGCTGACGCAATAAGACTCGAATCCGGGCAAACAATTCCTCGATGGCAAACGGCTTTGCCAAATAGTCATTGGCTCCACTGTCTAAACCCGTCACGATATCCGGAACCTCTCCCCGAGCCGTGATCATGATAATAGGGACATCTTTGGTTTCCCGAATTCGTCGGCATAATTCTATCCCCGATAATTCGGGTAGCATGACATCCAGGAGGATGAGGTCGTACTCTATCGTCAATGCCTTTTCTAATCCGGAAAGCCCGTCGTATTCAATATCCGTCGAAAATCCCTCATTCTCCAACTCCAATTGTAAGTATCTTGCCAAGTTATGTTCATCTTCAACAAGCAGCAAATAGCCTTTTCCATCTGGCGTAGGCATGGATATCATCTCCGTTTGAATATCTTACCAACAGTTTTCTCAGGAAACTCTCATGAAATTCTACCGGGAATCTTAGTTTTTTTGTGTACGATAAGACCGTGGATGAGAAACACACAACATGATCAACCATTCAGAAGGAGGAACATCATGACAAAGCGAAACTGGAAGGGTACCACTACTACGGTCGTAGCTATTCTAATGGGAACTTCTCTTCTCATGAGCGGACAAGCCTACGCGGCTTCTGAGACAGGTCTCAACTCCACTACTGCACATAATCAGGATAACCATCAGAAAAAGCATAAGTATGACCAGGACCTGCAACAGATTATTGAAAAATCAGTTGAAGATCAGCGCATGGAACAGATTGATAATGAGCAATTTGGTCAGATCGTGCAAGATGGTACGAATAACGACCTGATAGCGAATGGGGAAAGTTATACGGATAGTAATCAGAATAAACGGATAGATAGTATCACTACTCCCTCTTCCGACATTGCCGATCAGGTCATTTCAGAAGGAATGAAGTATAAAGGCGTCCCTTATAAATTTGGTTCCAGTAAAAAAACAACGCGTACATTTGATTGCTCTTCCTTTACACAGCGAGTGTTTAAAGAAGTCGGAGTAAGTCTGCCACGAGACTCACGTCAACAGTCTAAAGTCGGTCAAAAAGTCTCGAAGGATCAACTGCAAAAAGGAGATCTTGTTTTCTTCCACAGCTACGGTAGCTCGTCTTCTCGCATTACCCATGTTGCCATCTACGCTGGGGACAATAAGCTGCTGCATACGTACGGTAAACCTGGAGTTACAACAACCAATTTCAAGGGGACTTCTTGGGAAAAACGTTTTGAGGTCGGAAGACGTGTGATTTAATTATTTTCTGGGGCCCAACACAAAAAGGCTGCTGAAAGCTTCAGCAGTCTTTTTCATATCTCTTCAAAACTAGCGGCCTGATTCGCTCTCTGCAAACTACAAAAACTCTGTCACAATAACACCTCCCTGATTGTCGCCAGAAAGCACATATTTCCCATTGGTCGGCACTTGAATCATGATGCTAGTCGCCACTGGATAATAATAAATTTTGTAGTCGCCACCATTTATCGTCCCTGACACTTCCTTTGCCTCCCGCAAGTATTTCACGTACTCCTCCAAGGTTAACTGGCGCTCTTGCATAATGGCGCTGTGCGGCAAACCTACAAATCGGTAATGCATAGGATTGTAAGGAACGCCCGTGATTGTGACCTTTTCCTTCGGATAGCGCAAAATAAACCCGTAATTCCAGGCGTTTTCTTGTAGCCATTTCCCTTCTGGGGATTGGTCGATTTTCATTTGTGTGGATGCCCTGATAAATCTGGTCTTTTTCAACTCGAATCGCTTTGTATTTCGGGAAAGCTGCAGCATCCGGCTCTTTTGGTTCCCATAAAGCATCAATGAGTGGCCACAAGAATGGATAACTGAACAACAATAAAAGAATACCTAGTAAGAGAAATCTCTTTTTCATTTCCACTTCCTCCATTGTTCAAACACACATTATTCTTTTTTACTACGATGGTACTAGGCAATGTTAAATGAAATCGTACTCAAAAGATAAAGTTTTCCTTAAATCATTTTGTTGTAAACAAACAGAAAATTCCCGCAGTACCCCTATCTAACCCGATAGTTTTGCGAAAGAAAGCTGAAACGTTATCAGCTGTTCCTCGTCAAATGGAATGAAACTTCAAAAATTGACGAGGTGGCTACCATGAATATCAGAAAAAATATGATCTCTCTTTCCTTCCTTGCATTGTTCACTGTGTCTTTCGCCCAACCAAGCTTTGCTGCAACGACTCCTTTTACGGATCTTGGCCAATCGGGAGCGAAGGATAAAATTCTTTCCTTACAGCAACAAGGTGTGATAAAAGGCGTAGATGATAGCAAATTTGCACCGAACGAAACGATTACGGCTGCTCAAGGTATTCAACTGATGGTAAATGCCTTTGATTTGAGTCTGGCTGCGATCACTTTTGTAAAGGCCCCACAGGCAACTGACTATTTTTCCAAAGCAGATAACGATGCTTGGTATGCTGAAAGTCTGATCATAGCGGCAGTGAACGGATTGGAATTACCGAATGATCTCGATCCGAATGCAGAATGGACCAGAGAGCAGTTCATTCACCAGCTGATGAAAGTCATGGAGACCAAAGGTAATCTGCCCATGATCAAACTAGTACCAGTAGAAATCCGAGATGATGAAGAACTCACCGTGGATTACCAAGGCTCTATTCAACGAGCTTTGGCAAGAGATATTATCGAATTGGATAAGGAAAACAAGCTCCATCCGAAAAAGCCCGTCACTCGCGAAGAGGCAGCCGAAATGATTTATAATGCCCTTGCGTATTTGAAAAGTCATAAGCCTCTGAACTAAAAATCGAGTAGGAGGGAGTGACTAACTCCCGTCCTCTCACACCACCGTACGTACCGTCCGGTATACGGCGGTTCATCAAGCTTGACGAAGAACAGAATATCGTTGTACTAAACTTTTCAGCCCTTGTTGTTGCCAGTATGCAACTCCGAGGGCTTTGTGTATTTGAGGAGTCTTTGTGGAACGCCACGCACCCTTTCGGGTGTTTGCAATTTCTATTGCTTGGACGTGTGATAAACCCAGAGAACGAAGTTCTCGATATCGGGTTTTTATTCGCTTCCACTGAGACCACAAGCAAAGTCGGAGTCTACGCCGTATCCATTCTTCGATGGATTGTAGAATTTTCTTTGCATCTGCAAGGGCGAAATATCCAACCCATCCCATGAGATACTGGTTTAGCTTCCGAATCCTTTCATCCATAGAGATGCTCCATACCGGATTTGTGATGAAGCGGATTTTCTCTTTCAACTTCAGAAGTGATTTTGGATGAAGCCGAATCCTTGCTTGCTTTGCGTTAGTGAAACTGAAACCGAGGAACTTACGTTTCCAAGGTCGATCCACTGCACTTTTCTGCTCATTTACTTTTAGCTTAAGTACCTTCTCCAAGTAGTTTTGGATACTCTCTTTTACCCGTTCTCCCGCCCGCTTTGTTTTCACGTAGATGTTGCTATCGTCTGCGTATCTACAAAAGCGATGTCCTCTCTTTTCCAGCTCTTTATCCAAGTCGTCAAGCAGGATGTTCGCCAATAACGGACTAAGCGGGCCACCTTGTGGTGTGCCTTCTACTGCCGAGAGGCAGACTCCATTGATCATGATGCCTGCTTGTAAGTATGCGCGAATAAGTTTCAACAAAGCTTTGTCTTTTACTTTTCGGGCAACCCGACTCATTAAAATATCGTGATTTACCCGGTCGAAGAATTTCTCTAAGTCCATATCTACGACAAAGCGATATCCTTCGGAAATATAAGATTGTGCTTGTCTCATAGCGTCATGCGCACTGCGATTCGGTCGGAATCCGAAACTGGATTCTGAAAAGTGGGGATCGAATATGGGAGTAAGAACTTGGAGAATGGCTTGTTGGATTAAGCGATCTATCACGGTAGGAATACCTAATAACCTTACCCCTCCGTCAGTTTTCGGGATTTCGACTCTGCGGACAGGGGAAGGTTTATAGGTTCCTTTCATAATCTGTTCTTTAATGGTTAACCAGTGTTCACGGATATAATCGCGCAGTTGTTCGGTTGAAACACTGTCGATTCCCGCCGATCCTTTGTTTCTTTCCACTCTTTCGAGCGCCACTAATAGATTTTCCCGTGATAGGACTTTCTCCAACAACTCCATGACGATACCCTTTCCTTCGCACGCATCCTTCTAGTCTTGTCGGTCAATACTCAGCCCTCTCTTGTACCCTCAGGGCTTCACCCTTATTCTCCAAGAGTAGTTCCTTACGGAATTCTGCTTCACAGTTTGATCACGAAAGTGATTAGCGGATGTGTTGACTTAATGTTCAGCCCTTCCCCGTTCAAGCGTCCTATACTTGGGTACTATGGCTTCTGCTGACTTCTGCATGTTCAGCGACTCCTTACGGAGACGGTTACCAACATTTGAAGGCACTTCATGCAGACCTCCCCAGGTAAGAACGATAACTTTCATCCCATGTACCTGCCCAAGTTTACTGCTGTATTCCTTGGCTGTATAGGGCTTCGTCTTGTTCAGCAGACTCGCCCGAATACAACAGCCTCAAATTGGATTCGTGTACCTCAGGTCGGGACTTTGCCGCCGGCTTCCTCCAGATTCCACCTCACGGTAGACACCCTTGCCTTGAGCTAACGGTTGGTACAGCCAACCCCCGTTCGGGACTTACACCCTAGAGTTATCGCCCATGCTGGGCGCACTGAAAAAAATGCAGCGATCCTCGTGAGAGGGGCTGCATTTTTTTGTTTACTTAACCAGTAATCATCCGATTCACTTGCCCGGTTATCAACAGCATTGCTTGCAAAACGGGCATCATGCTAACAAGATCAGGCGAATGGAAGCGTACCGTGCGTCCTTCGATGAGTTCGATTCCTGGCATCCAGCTGACTGCTGTGGCAAATTGTGATTTCGTAAACTCGACTTCTATTGTATTCTCTACTTTTTGGGCAAGCGGTTTAACTGTACGGCGATGGAGCAATGCTTCTTTTGCTTGCTGACGGATCAGCTCTCTCGCACGAACGGGATGCATCGCTTGCGACGAGAGGCCTGTAATCCCTGTTTTCACAGCGACCGTAAAGACTCCAGGGATATCTTCTTCCACCTCTTTAGCCGTTTGGGAATCTCCGGTAACGAGTACGACAGGGACACCAAAGGCTCCCGCGATTGCTGCATTTAACCCTGCTTCGCCCACTTCTTTACCATTTAAGATTAGCCGATGGATAGCAAGGCCAGACAATGTATGATTGAGTACCGCATCTCCTGTCCCTGCTTTTCCATGATAACCGATGAAAAATGCGGCATCGCAGCTACTGTCGATCCCCTGCATCATACAGAGAGGCTTGAAAAAACCACGGATGACATCTGCCTGTGGATGCAATTCTTCCAGGATGATATTGTTCATCGGCCCATGAGATTCATTGACAATAATTTGGGTGGCTCCTGCTTCCAGTGCTCCCTCAATTGCCGCATTCACATCTTGGGTTAACAGTCTTCTCCCCGCTTCGTAATGTCTGCGACCAGGGATCACGTCCTCCCATTCACTTAATCCAGAGATCCCTTCCATGTCCAACGAAATAAACACCTTCATGCGAAAGTGCCTCCCTCTCTTTGATTAGATTGCTTTCGGCATTTGGCGCGAACCAAACGCCAAGCGCTTGATCTCACCCTCTGGGTGGCGAACAAAGCGGATGAGTGAATCGATGTTGTGGCGCGTGAACAGAAACGTATTTTCGCCAACGGGACGCAGTGGGAACACATCACTGCCTAAAACGAGCATAAGCTGGCTCTGTGCTTCATCAAATCTGATCTCTACTACGTCTCCTTCTCCTGATTTATATGTACCAGGACATTGTTGCAAGTAAGCAAGCGGCACTTCATATTCGGGAAATGTGGCGAACTGCGTCTCGAGCAGGCGGCCGAACATACTATTCAACAGTCCTAAGCTCAGATTGGAAATAGGGGCATCATCCATGTTGGTCAAAAGAATGCCAGTTACTCCCGCCTCTGGGACGATGAACATTTGCGCGGTCATCCCTTTCAAGCCGCCGGTATGGGTAAGTAAGGTGTAATCTTCGGAAAATGGAAACATGCCGAGTCCGTAACCATAGCTGCGGCTCAAATCAACACGGACATGAGGAGCAATCATTTGTGAGGCGCTATCTCCCGAGATGATTCTCGCTCTATTTGAAAGCCCGCCTGTCCGATAAACATCCGCATAGCGAAGCATGTCACGTGCGGTCGATTTGAGAAAGCCTGCTGCACGCATGGAGGGAGCATCCCACCAACCTGGGGCGCGTACTACTTCACGAACACCATCTTTCATGCGACGTGTGTACAGCATGGTAGTATTGTTGTCCTCAGCTAATTCCTCTACATGAAAAACCGTTCGTTCCATGCCAATTGGCTGTAAAATATGCTCTTGGACATAGGCTTCGTATGGTTTACCGCTGGCACGCTCAATAATCGCCCCAAGCAAGCCAAAACCTTCGTTGGAATAGCTGAATTCTGTCCCAGCAGGTCCCAACAATTCAAAGGGCAGCTTCTCTATATATGTCATGAGGTCTTCGAAGGTATCGATTGGGTGTTTACATTGGTCTTCAAAATGGTGAAGTAATTCGTCTGCTGTCGGATCGGCTTGTAAGCTGGGTAGCATAGCTGGAATGAGAGATGGAAGTGGTGGAAATCCGAGGGTGTGTGTCATGAAATGATGAATGGTAATGCTTTTCGTTTGAGCTTCATCCGGCGTTCGAAACTCAGGCAAATAGGTGATTACCGGATCATGTACGGAAAGCTTTCCTTCTTCCTGAAGCTGCATGATCGCCATGCATGTAAACGACTTCGTAATCGATCCGATCCCAAATACCGTATCCAGATCGATGGGAGCTTGTTTTTCACGGTCCCGAAAACCAAACGCTTTTTCATAAGTGAGTTCTCCGTCTTTGGCTACAGCAATGATCGCACCGGGAACCTGAAAATCATCCATCAGCCTTTGGACGTATGCTTCGAACGCCGCTTCCCACTCCTTCATCTTCATGTCATGCCTCCTTTGTTTCATTTCTTACAAACAGGAAAGTAATTTCAGGTTTAATCTGAAGTATATACTTCGAAAAAATGAGGATATGAAGTTCATGCACTAGTAGAATTATAAGCGGCAGATGAAAAAACGACAATATATAATTCTGAAAATAACTAATTTTCACAACAAAAAGTAATCAAATAAAAATGGCCCCTCGTCTTGTTGACGCCAAGCCCTGAAATGTCACTGGTCAAATTCGATCATTCGTTGTTTTAGTAATGAGCGTTGCTGTACCGCTATACCGATTTGGTCCAGTTAGCAGGACTGTGGAGCCTCGCCAATCATCACGGGTTTTCTCTACTTTTGCTTTCCAATCGTCAAGTGGTATCAATCGTACTTCACCTAAGTTTTTCCTGCCAGTTAGTTGAGCAAAGACTGCCGGTTTTAACACCAGCAGCCTCTACTTACTTGTGTTTGTTCCACGATCAAATCCATAAGGCGGAACTGACCGAGCCGTGTGGACATATGCGGGTTCCATGGGGAAGTTTCTTGAAGATTATCACTCGTTTGTACTATACGGTTAACCAGATATTTAAAATATATCTGTCCTTTTCTGTTACCATCTATGAACCGGCTATTTTTTTTCCTCTCGGTTGTCTGCTGTTGGCGTCCGGTTCGACAGTAATGCCGATTTGATCAAAAGTCTGCCCTTCGGCGAGCTGGTAGGTCAGTATGCCGGATCCGTTTTCGTCCGGCTTGAATATGCCACCATTTTCCCTCGTGCTGTTTTTCAGCAGCCAAACCTGGTAAACCTGTGAACCTTCGACGCCGGGCAATTCGTGAACCTGCACCACCAAATTTTTCTCTGATCCCTGCTGGACAATATAGGCGATGCCGTTTGTTCCCGGGTGGCTTTGATTGGCTGTTTTTAAGGGAATCGACGTTACAATTTCAATGGGGACATTTTCCGCATGGCGATTTTTTACCTGTACATTCGTTATTCCAAGACCAATAAACGCGAGCAACAAGACGGCCACGATACCGGTTGAAACGGGAGTGAACTGGCTTTTTAGCATCATGGGGAGCTTGCTCATCTTAGCCATGAATGTTTCCGTACCGCTTTTCCTTTTGTGCTCAAAAACAAACCCCAGCACCTCGCCTTTTAGCGATTCAGGCACCTCGATTTCGGTATAATCGAACGGCAAAGCATGCCAGGCCTGGGATAATTCCTGATATTCTTTCTTACACTCCTTACAATTCTTTACATGTTCAGCAAAGGCCATGTGGTCGCTCTCCTTGAGCTCATTTGCTATATATGAAATTATATGATCACAAACCCTTGTCATTTTATATCCTCCAGTTTCAGATGCTTCCTCAATCCTTTAAGAGCCTGGTGAAGCCTGCTTTTAATCGTGCCGAGCGGCTCTTGTTCCAGCTTGGCGATCTCTGAAAGAGAATATCCTTTCCAATAAAGCAGATCGATTAATTTTCTTTGAGCCGTCGGCAATTTGTTTTTTGCCATCGCAATATCATTCGTATTTACTCGTTGCTCGACTGCATTTGCAGGGTCGGCGATCTCTTCATGTTCCTCGTGATGGTGTTGCGTATGCCTCTTCTCTTTGCGAAGGTAGTCAATGCATATATTGCGGGTAATCGTGAGGAGCCAATTTACAAAGCTGCCTTGAGCAGGATCGTAATGGCTGTTTGTTGTCCATAGCCTCAAAAAGACCAGCTGAATAATTTCTTTCGTCTTATCCTCATTCCCATTACAAAACTTCATAACGAAGCCGTAAACAAGCTTTATATATCGATCATAGAGCTCCTCTAATGCGTGACCATTTTTTTCATTTACCAATCGCATTAATTCCGCATCGTAATTTTCTTTCATGTGGCACTCCCTGCTTTTGGATAAAAATATACTGCCATAACACTATTATAAAAGGAAAGATGGGAACGACCGCGACTGATCGTTCCCTGGGCAAGCTTATTCAAATACTGTTTCGCTGTTTATGACAAACCATACTTCTTTTACTCCTTGTCCGTTTACATCCCCTTCTTGCTGGTCTTTTGCAAAATAATAGAGAGGAAAGCCTTTGTATGTAACCTGCTTCTTCCCATTGTCTTCTCTTGTGATCGTATCGAAATCCTTTTTGTCAAAACCTTCTGGGACGGCGAAATCCTCCTGGGTAAATGCTGGCCAGTTTGCCAGGCAGTCCCCGCTGCAATTACTTTTTCCTGCTTCGTCCTTTTTAAAGTAATACAAGGCCCTTCCCTGAGGATCGGCAAGGTACTCTCCTGCTTTTTCATTCTTCAAAAGCTGGAGGGCTTGATCGGGTTGAACCGCCTCTGTTTTTACCTCCGTGCTTTTTCCGCAAGCAGCCAAAGCAAAAATAATCAAAAGCATCGCAAGTGTAAAAACTGCTTTTTTCATGTATGTTCCTCCTTACTTCCAGCCCCATTTTTGAAAGATTTGGTGAGATTTTTCCGTTCTTAAATAATCAATAAATTGCTGTGCCTCTTTTTTCTGATCAGTGATTTTTGTCAGGGCGATCGGCGTTCCACGATAGAGCTTTTCTTCTTCGGGCAGTTCGACCAGGTCAGTCACATCCTGGAGCCGGTAATGCCACGATTCATAGGTAATCCAGGCGTCCAGACTAGAATTCGATTTCCATCGTTCAATGGCTTCGGCACTCGACTTTACAGAAACGTTAATATTTTGAGTAATGCCTCCGATCAGCCCTTTTCTGCCCGCCAGGTCTTCCCACAGGCCAAGCTGGCCAGCCCCATTCACATCCATTATTTTTACTCCCTTTTTCGTTAAATCCTCCAGACTTTCAATCTTCTTAGGATTTCCTTTCCTCACCAATATTCCTGCAGCACGCGTGTAAAGCTCCGTACGTGTTTTGGTGTCGATCATGTCGGGGTAGTGAAAGATAAAATCTTGCAGCATATACTCGGAGCCACCGAAAATAATATCTGCATCTTGCTTTGCTTGACCGATCCACTTGCTCTCTGGTCCGGCTGTTACTTCCACCTTCATTCCCGTCTCAGCCGAAAAATGTTCAGCAGCTTCCTTGATCGGTCCAAGTGGTCCACCTGGTCCGTACACCCGGATGACTTGGTCACTTTGTCTGGAATTTGGTGTTGCCTGGGACGCTGGCTTACCGTCCATTTTTGCATAAGCTGACATTCCGGTAGTCGTAAAGAAAAAAAGCAGTAGAGTTGCTAGGAACACAGTCTTCCTCATGATTCTTCCTCCATTTCACACTTGTTTTTTTACGGTTCTATCAAAGGAAACGAAGGCAGGCTGTAAACGGTTTGATTGTATTTGTGAAATAGTTAGAAAGTTACATGAAACGATGGAAAACTAGTCTGGTGAAGAATAAATAAAGATCTCCGCACAACCTAGTCCAGCCTGGCCAGGTGTATGGTGATCTTTGTCTTTGAGATGCCGTTATATGCAGAAAAAAACGACCCTTTTTCAGGGCCGTGAAATGGTTTGCTCTTATTTTTCTAATTCTCCATCGCTATTTGTTACCGCAAAATTGTAATTAATAGAGCGTGTAAATGGTTCGCCATCCTCATTGATGCCGGTTATGTCAAAGGAGAGATTATAAACGCCTGGCTTCGTCGGCACCGTAAAATTGCCCGTAAGCTCATCTTCTTTTACGGCAAACTTCACTTCATCCAGGACGCTTGCTTTTTCGCCGTTCATGGAACGAGTCAGGTTTGCTTTTTCCAGTGATGATTGATCAATTTCGTTTTTGCCCAGGTCGACGGAAATCTTCGCTTTGTCGCCTTTCTTGAATACCTTTTTGCTCGCTTTTACTTTTGCTTCTTCTCCACCATCCACGGAACCAACCATGAAAAAGGCCTCGTCAGAACCCTCCACTTCCAGTGTCCATTCGCCTGCTTCAGGCTCCTCTACTTCAATGAAGTGATGAACAGCATCTTGGAATATTCCTGGTTCATCCTCCGACTCGCTTGTTTTACTAAGATCCGCCTCGTACTTTTTGCCAGACGGACTGATCAAGGTCACAATGGTGTCTTCCGACGAGGTCATCGTATCAAGATTCAGCTTATCGACTCCGCTCTCCAGGAAAAATGTTTCGGAGGTGTTGTCTTCCACTTCGCCTCCGCGGAGAATAACGGAGCTTTCTTCCACAGTGGTTTCTTTCGATTTGTCTTTGCTTATTTTTTTTGCACGTTCTTTCATAGATGCATTTTGTAATTTCGGTTGAACCAGATTCCATGTTTGTGAGGCTTTCGCTATTTGACCGTGGGAAACGTCTTTTGTAAAGCTCTTGATCCCATACGGCAAACCGAAGGCAGACTCAACAGAAACGGCTCCATCGTCTTGACCAGGAAGAACCGCATGACCAAACCAGGTAGCACTAAACCAGCCATCATCCCCTGTTCCGGCTGCCATGTATGTCTTAGTTGAACTAACTTCGCTACGGCTGTCAGTCTGTGCACGGAAGTTGGCCATATATGACGTCTGCAGGGAATACACCGCATCGTCTTTTTTGCCAAGAATGTCCGCGAGCCATCCTGCCCAATTGCTGTACGCCATATCAGCCAATTCTGAGCCTTTGTTTGGCGTGGAAAGCTGGTGAACAACGTTGACATACGGATGCGCGCCATAGTGGACGAGTGCTGCCTGTGTATCGATGCCACCTTTGGAATGTGCAATGATATTGATTTTGGAAACACCATAATAATCTGCAACCTTTTTAATGACTTCAGCGAGCTTGGCTCCGTTTGTCCACATGTTGCCACCAGTACCATCCGCGTCCTTCAGTTGCACAAATGCGGTACGATACCCAGCGTTATAGGCTGCGTCATAATATCCGTCTGTTGTATACCAAGTATTGTAAGAGGAGTGCAGACCTTGGACAAACAGGATCACGGGCTTGTCTTTGGATGCATTTGGAGGAACCGCACCGGTGTACCAGTCACCAAAATGACCACTTGGATTGTCATCATGCAAAACTGGAGCTGGAGCCGCCGCGCTTGCTGCTTGTGGGTAGACCAGCGCCGTTGATAATGTAACGGCCGCTAGCAAACGAGATAGTACTTTCTGATTCATGAAAAAAACACCAACCTTCACCTAGGATTTATTGTTGCCGTACACAATCGTTAGAATTGTGCACGGATTGCAACTGCTTGTTCTACCTTCAATGTGTCTTGAATGATCACGAGGATCGTATTCATTTGCTGATGAATAAAGAAATGCCCACCAGGCATAGGGTAAAATTTGCATTCTCGCCCGCAATAGTCTCGCCATGCCACAATATCTTGGATTTCAATCGAATCTTCTTTCCCGAACAAAACCGTCATGTTGACGGGGATTTGCTGAGGAAGCTCGTGATTCATTTCATACGTTTGCACGGCCTGGAAATCAGCGCGAATCATAGGCAAAAATACTTCCAAGATCTCGTGATTATCCAAAACCTCATCGGGTGTGCCCCCAAGGGTACGTAGCGATTCGATGAACTCGTCATGCGGCAGTTTGTATGTTTTTACCAGTTTGTGATACGCATGTGGCACACGGGATGCAGACAAGAACAAGTGCTGGGGCAGTGGCTTTCCATTCTGCAACAGCTTTCTCGTCAGTTCATACGCGATTAATCCCCCCATGCTGTGGCCATAAAAAGCAAAAGGTTCTTCCCCCAGCTCTGGTATAATTCGATTGTATACATCCTCCAAGACCTCATAAAACGAGGTGGCAAGAACCACGCTATCGCTATGAAGGGAAGTCCGTACCTCGAATGGAACCATTTCCAATAACGCTGGCGACACTCCCCGTTTCCAACCGTAATAAATGCTAGGAAGTCCACCTGCATATGGAAAGCAATACAATTTCATCTCTTTTCCCACCCTTTCCTCATTACGTAATTACCTCGACATCTTTCAATGAAAAATCGCTTGATGCAAATCTTGTAAATCCTTTATGACTACTTGAGCAGCAAACTGATTGGTAGTCGCGCATACTGACAATTTATAGCCTGGATCGATCTCATACTGCTGAAATGCCCAAGCCTCGCCCGAATCACTTTGCGATATCGAAATCGATTGGTCTAGGTTTTTTCTTATGGCGAATGATTGCAACGGAATGGACAGCCCCATGCCTCTCGCTTTTATATAACTCTCCTTTAAAGTCCAAAGGTCATAGAAATACGAAACCCGTTCATTCGGATGTTTTTCCAAAAGATCTTCTACTTCGGCTGGTGCAAAATAATGAGTGGCAATATCCAATTCAATTGGGCATATTTGCTCCACATCAATCCCCACCTGCGAGTCATGCGTGGCGCAGACGACCCATTCCCCAGAATGAGAGACGTTAAAGCAGAAATTGGGAAATGATTTCAAAAAAGGTTTTCCGTATGCATTGTAGTCATACTCGATTTCTTCATTGGAAATCTCGTAGGCTTCACAAATCAGAGAGCGTACGAGCACGTCCGCGAGCAACGCACGATAGGAATCAGCCGGATTTCTGAAACGGTTGACCCGTTCCCGTTTTTCTTCGGGTAGTGCTTGTAAAAATCGGTTGAACGACTCTTTCTCCATGACAGCAGGACATTTCAACGCATAAATGGCAATCATGTAGCACTCACTCTCCTTTCTGTCAGTTCAAGACTACTGATTTGTTCTGTTCGATCCTTTCGCTGCTGCACTTCGTACAAGTTGGCATACGTACCGTTGTGCTGAATTAACTCAACATGGCTCCCTTGCTCGATGACTTTTCCATGATCCATTACGTAAATCACATCGGCATCCTCAACGGTCGACAGGCGATGAGCGATGACGAGGACTGTTTTATCCTTCATGAGTGCGGTTAATGCTTGCTGCACCCAATATTCCGATTCTGCATCCAGAGCGGAGGTTGCTTCATCCAGTAGAAGAATCGGTGCATTTTTCAGGATGGCTCTGGCAATGGCAATTCGTTGACGCTGTCCGCCCGATAGCTTGGCACCACGTTCTCCTGTTTTGGTCTGGTAGCCGTCTGGCAATTCCCTAATAAAATCATGCGCATACGCTGCTTTGCTTGCGTTGATGACATCCTCATCCGAAGCATCCAGGCATCCGTAGCGGATATTGTCTTCGATGGTTCCTTCGAACAAAAAGGCATCCTGAGGCACGTATGAGATCAAGCTTCTAATTTCTGCAAGAGAATAAGCTCCCATGGGCTTGCCAAGTAAATAAAGAGTTCCGCTAGCAGGTGGGTAATACCCTAATAGAAGCTTCATGACGGTGCTTTTTCCACTTCCGCTCGTTCCGACTAGCCCAGCCATTTGGCCTTTGTCGACTCGCAACGTAACACCATCCAGCACGTTTGTAGCATCGTTGTATCCGAAAACGACCTGCTCCAGCTTCAGCATGCTTTCACAATGCTGGTGTTTGTCGGTACTATTCTGATACTCCTCTGGTTCTGAAGGTTCATTCAGAAAATCGACGACCCGAGAAGCGCCTGCTAGCGAGCTCTGCAACGCTGTGATGACTTGGCCAAGCTGGAGAAAGGCCAGTGTCACAAGCATCTGTTGTTGAACGAGGGCGACGAGCACACCAAACCCGATCATTTGTTTGGAAACCATCATGATTCCAAAAACAAGCATTCCCCCGAAGCTTACAAATTGGATGAAAAAATTGGTCCCTTCCAGTAATCCATGTTTATGCCCTTGCTTGATGGCAGACGTAGCTACTTCTTCGTTTGCTTCCGTGTAACGGGCGGTCACAACGTTATGTAAATGAAACATTTTGATGATGGGCAACCCAGACAAAAAATCGTTTAATCTTTCTGTCCCCATCCCCATCTGCTGCTGCATTCGATCTCCAATGCGCCGTACTGACTTGGCAAACAGCGTATTTACATAAAGAGTCAATCCGCTTACGAGCAACAGGACGACGGCAATTTTCCAATCCATCACAAACATTCCTAGGATCGAGCCGATCAGAGACAGCAGGATGATGCTCAATGTTTTCAATTGCTCTGCGTACGCGTTTTCCATGAGGACAACATCGTTGCCCAGTCTCGACATCGTATCTCCCGAATGGTGCTGCTCATAATAATCGAAAGGGAGCTTGCTCAAACGTTGATAGACCTGAAGCCGGATGTTGGCAATGAGCTCGCGAACGCATCGACGATATATGTAGCTAAAAAATGGTGACAGGATACTCAGCAAAAGGAACATCACAGCCATGGTGACAATCGCTCTGGTTAATAACGCAGGGTCTTTTGTGTTCGCAAAATCCGTCAGATCCTTGAACACGAAAGGCAAGGATACTAATACAGCAGCTTGACCGATTCCGTCACCCACAAGGCCCAACATATACGCTCGCTTTTTCGATTTCATAAACGACAGGAGTTGAAGTAGTTCCCGCATCAAATTCTGGATGAACATGCCTATACCCCTCCTGCTGCCAGCGAGCTATGCATCTCTGCGGCAAACTGTTTTTGATACAATCTGGTATAAACGCCGTCTTGGGCAAGCAAATCATAGTGTGTACCTCGTTCAACAATTTGTCCTTGCTCCAAAACGAGCACTTCATCCGCGTCTTTTATCGTAGACAGTCGATGGGCAATGACGAGAACAGTCCGATTTTTCATCACATTTTCCAGCGCTTCCTGTACCAAAGCTTCCGATTCTGTATCGAGGGCAGACGTTGGTTCATCCAGCAGCAGAATCGGGGCGTCCTTCAAAATCGCTCGGGCAATCGCGATGCGCTGTTTCTGTCCTCCGGATAAACGAGAGCCTCGTTCTCCCACTTTTGTTTGATAACCCTGCGGTAGCTCCATGATGAAGTCATGGGCATTGGCCGCTTTTGCTGCTGCGATGATCTCGTCTTGTGTCGCGTGAATGCGTCCATACGAGATATTTTCCGCAATAGACACGGGGAATAGCGTTGTATCCTGAGAAACCATGGAAAGGTAGCTCCGCATGTCCGTCATATTCCAATCCGCCATAGAATGTCCGAAAACATGTAATCTTCCGTTGCCCGGTTCCATTTGATAAAACCCGCACAGCAACTTCATGATGGTGCTCTTCCCACTTCCGCTGGCCCCTACTAACGCAATGGTTTTGTTCGGATGTAACGTAAAACTAACATGTTCAAGAATCTTTGCCTGCTCGTAGG
The DNA here is from genome assembly GCF_055685845.1 of Brevibacillus schisleri. Classification (NCBI taxonomy): domain Bacteria; kingdom Bacillati; phylum Bacillota; class Bacilli; order Caryophanales; family Paenibacillaceae; genus Brevibacillus; species Brevibacillus schisleri. The sequence goes on along the minus strand of NZ_JBVNDM010000001.1, from coordinate 3,079,616 downwards.
CAAACGTAACATCCTGAAACTGTACAGGAATCGCCTTTGGATCAATCTGAATCGGTGGTTGATCATTTTGTTCGACTGGCTGTGAAAAAATTTCTTGCAGCCGCTTTGCCGCACCTGATGTCTCTTGTACTTGGGCAAACAACACGGGCGCGAGTGACAGTGGTTCGATAATAAAGTGAAGCAAATAGCTGAAAATGACCAAGCTGCCCAGATCCAATTCTCCTGCCTGTATCAAGTACCCACCATAAGCAACAAAAAACAGAATGGGGGAAGAAAACAATAAAATCCCAGGTGCTGTCATCCACGCACGTTTCTTCTCTGCCAGAAACGCATTTTTCAAAACCTGTTTCATACCCGCATGGTATTTCCGATACAAAACGCCTTCCAATTGAAAAGCTTTGACCATGTGAATGCCGGAAAGTGTATCTTGAGCGATTACGTTCGTTTGACCCAGATGATCTTGCATTTGCTCCGAATATTTTTGCAGCGGTTTGCTCATCCACCCTGTGATCGCGATGGCGACAGGTAAGATTGCGATGCTGAAGATGATTAACTTCCAATTGATCGTCAACAACAGTCCAAGAGCTCCGACAAAAACAACTGGCAAATAAAAAAGCTGGAAAAAATGCTTTTGCAAAAAGCTTTGCAAGATTTGGGCATCTGTTGTTAAGCGTGAAACGAGATCGCCGGAATGATATTTATCCATGGTGGACATGGGGACTTTTTCAAGATGGGCAGCCATGCTGTTTTTCAAATCTCTCATGGCTCTTGAACTGAATCTAGCTGCCGAATATGTGATGAAATATTTTGAGAGAAAACCGACGATGGTCAGACAAAAAATGATGAGAGCAATACTGACTAGCTTGTCGAAGTTGTTCGTATGTTCGACCATGGTTTTGATTAAGATTCCCATCCAAATGTCTGCGACAGCCACAAGAAGCGCGGCAATGATACAGATCATGACCCAACCTCGATAAGGCTTTACATATGAGAGTACCCAGCCAAACACGGGATCTTTCTTTCTGTTCTGAGCTTGCTTGGTAAAAATCATGTGCGGCTCCTCTCCAATGATGTAATGGATGAACTCCCCTTGAAAAACATGTTCCCAAGGGGAATCATCACAAAGCCGTGATCTTATTTCAGAATGAACAGCTCCTGTAGAATGTCTCTAAGGATGGAGGCATTCATCGACACGTAGCTTCCTCCCAACATTCTGGAGTGGATTCCGTACCCTTCGTACGTCATCAGTCGTTTCGTAGCCTGTGTCCAAGCGGCTTCATTCCATTTGACTGCGACCAGATCATCCTCACCCGATTCCAGCTCTGATTGTATGAGATGGATCGTTGCGTTCGTTGCACCCGTATTGATCAGTTGATTGTGGTACATCACGTAGCTGACCGTTTTTCGAATGAAGCTTTGCTTGACGAATTCATTGGCAGCGTACAAATTGAAGTCTTCTTGTGTCATGTTGAACATCTCGGTGTTCTCTCCAATTTCGGCAAATAACTGCGCAATGTCACTCTCCGTTTCCGCAAGAGTCCGCTCCATCACCTTGTCTTTCCAGTACGAATCGAACAAGATGAGGTCGGTCACGACATATCCTTGATTCTCCAGTTCTTTTGCGACGTCAAAAGCCAGATTGCCTCCCGAGGAATATCCCATGAGCGTATAGGGTCCTTTTGGATCAATCGCCACGATGGCTTCGATGTACTGCTCCAGTCGATTGTCTTCTTGGATGAAATCAAAGCTATGCAAGGATACGCCCTTGATTTCATCAGCAAGCTTCTGATAATAAACACTTTGGGCGCCAATCGGCGTAAAGCAGAATACCTTTCTCGCCGTCTCTTCATTTAAGAGAATGGCACCACCAGAGTTGCCCTCGAAGTTCTTGTGCGTGATGAAATCCGCTACCTTCTCAATCGTTGGATGCTGGAAGATAAGGTTCAACGGGAGTTCAATCTGCATGTACTCATACACCTTTGCAACCAGCAGCGTTGCTTTCAATGAATGTCCACCCAGCTCAAAGAAATGGTCAGTGATGCCAATTGGGTCTATCCCCAAAACTTCCTGCCAAATGGCAGCCAATTGATGCTCGATCGCAGTTCTTGGGGCCACGAACTCGCGTGTGGTCGCATCCGATGGCTTTGGCTTCGGTAACGCTTTGCGATCCACTTTTCCATTGGCTGAAAGCGGCAGTTGATCTAACTGGACAAAATAGCTGGGAACCATGTATGCAGGCAGTTCCTTCGCCAGATGCCTTCTCAGCTCAGAAACGGATACTTCTGCTGCTGGGACGAGATAAGCGCAAAGATACTGTCCGGCAGTTAACTCATCCTCTTGCACAACGACCACTGCTTGATCGATGCCATCGCAAGCAAGAATGGTGCTCTCAATTTCCCCGATCTCGATGCGGTACCCTCTCACCTTTACCTGTTCGTCAGCCCGACCGATGTAATCGATCGTGCCATCTGCCCGCCATTTCACCAAGTCACCCGTTTTATACATGAGCTCTCCTGGCACAAACGGATTTGGAACGAATTTTTCTTGTGTGAGCTCTGGTTTATTCAAATAACCTCTTGCAAGCCCGGTTCCTCCGATGCATAGCTCTCCCACTACGCCAATCGGTTGCAAGTGATGTTGTGTATCTACGATGTACACTTGGACATTGGCTAGCGGATGCCCAATCGTGATATCTTGACCTACTTCGATCGAACGAGAGATGGTGGTGACGACGCTGTTTTCGGTCGGACCGTATTCATTGTTGATCTCGATTGCTGGATGCTTTTCTTTCGTTTTTTGCACAAGCTGCGCAGGTAATTTCTCGCCTCCCAATGTTACGCAGCGAAAAGGAGAGAAGTCGGCAGCAGTCGAGCTATCCAGAATCGCCTGGAACAGACTCGGTACACCGTAATAATGTGTGACTCCCGCTGAGGCAATCAGCTTTTTCAGCGCTACCGGATCTTTAGCTTCTTCCTCTCTCGGCAAGACGCAAGTAGCACCTCCGAGAAGTGGAGCGAACAAGCTGGCGACAAAACCATCGAAGGCAAAAGAGAATACCTGCAACGCCTTGTCTCCCGGCCCGAAACCATATTCATCTCTTCTCCACTGCAAGCAATTGACGATTCCCCGATGTGGAATCATGACGCCCTTCGGCTTACCGGTCGTTCCCGATGTATAGATGACATAGGCGAGATCGGTCGGTTGATTGAGTGATGAAAGATTGGAACCATCTATCTCGACGTCATGCTCTGCGCTCAGTTCAAGCCAGTCAAGCCCGCTCGACACGCGAGACAATAGTTCCGACAAATGGGACTGGCAGAGAAGCAATGCTGCGTTGCTGTCCGCAAGCAGGTACTGAATGCGTTCTTGCGGATACGCCGGATCGATTGGAACATAAGCACCGCCTGCCTTTAAAATACCAAGGATGCCAATGATCATCTCTGGTGAACGCTCCGCCATGACTGCTACAAGACGATCTGGTCCGACTCCCTTGGTGCGCAGAACTCTTGCCAGTCTGTTGGCCCGCTCATTGATCTCGCTGTACGTCAGTGACTGACCGTTAAAGAGAATCGCTTCTTGATCTGGCGTCCTTGCTACTTGCTCTTCGAATAATTGATGCAGCGTTTTGTCTTGTACATAGCTGACAGCTGTATCATTGAAGCTCTCGAAAATTTGCTTTTTCTCCTCTGCCTTGAGCATGTCAATTTCGCTCAAACGGATATGCGGATTTTGCACAACGATTTGGGCAATAGCCATGAAATGGTTGCTTAACCGTTCAATTGTCTCGTTCGTAAACAAGCTTGTGCTGTACTCCACGCCAATGCGAATCTCTTCACGCTCTTCTGTGGCAATTAACGTCAAATCAAATTTGGAATGGTTGCCAGTCTGATCAGTCATGAAAGGAGCAAGTGACAAGCCGTGCAGGTTGATAGCATCATCCGAGTTGTTTTGCACAGTAAACATGGTGTCAAAGAGCGGGTTTCTGCTTAAGTCCCGCGGAATGTCGAGTTTTTCCACCAGCTCTTCGAATGGATAATCCTGATGAGCGTAAGCGTCTAGAGCATTTTGCTTGACTTCCAGCAACAGCTCAGTGAAGGTTTTCCCAGCATGCGGCTTGTTTCTCATCGCCAATGTATTGACAAACATACCGACGATTGGTTCCAAATCAGCATGGGATCTGCCTGTAATCGGTGTGCCGACAATGATGTCCTCTTGCCCGGAATACTTGGAAAGCAGTACGTTGTACGTCGCGAGGAGCACCATGTACAGTGTCGTTCCCGTTTCTCGAGCCAGCTGGTTCAAGCCTTCCATGAGCTGTTTACCGGTTCCGATGGAATACTGATCGCCTGCGAAATTTTGAATGCTTGGTCGGGTGAAATCCGTTTGCAGGTTTAGCACTGGAATTTCGTCTGCAAACACTTGAGCCCAATACTGTTCTTGCTTGTTGAAGGCATCGGATCGGAAAAGCTCCTGTTGCCATACGGAGAAGTCCTTGTACTGAATTCGCAGCTCTGGCAAAACATCCCCTTGGTATAGCTGCACTAAGTCAGACAGAAGAATGCCAGAGGATACACCGTCGGAAATGCTGTGATGCATGTCGGTAAAGAGCACATGACGATCTTCTCCGATTTGCAAAAGACGTACGCGAAGCAACGGCGCTACACCCAGATCGAATGGCTGAACGAGAGAGGAAAGGACCTCTTGTGCCAGGTCTTCTGTGATCGTTGTATACGAAAGTTCAAAAGAAACTTCCTCGTGAATCTTCTGAACAGGTTCTCCATTTACAACGGCAAAAGACGTACGAAGACTTTCATGTCGCGCAATCAGCTGCTTGAACGCTGTCTCTAATCGTTCCGGTTCTAGCTTCCCTTCGATCAGCATGGTCGAAGGCATATTGTAGCTGATGCCGACTCCCTCGAACTGATGGAGGATATACATGCGCTTTTGAGCCGATGAAACAGGGTAATACTCTTGCGCAGGTGCCGGTTGGATCGAAATGACATATTCTTTTGCTGTCTCTTCGATGTGTGCAGCCAATTGCTGAATCGTCGGCTTTTCGAACAAAACACGGAGCGGAATATCGACTTGATATTCGTTATGCATGCTCGAAATCACACTCATCGCACGCAGGGAATGACCGCCAATTGCAAAGAAATCATCCAGAACCCCTACTTGCTCCACATTGAGTACTTGCTCCCAGACGTGGGCCAATTGCGCTTCCAACTCCGTACGAGGTGCCACGTACTCTGTCGTTCTGAGTAAAGATACATCTGGTACCGGCAAGGAACGTCTATCGATCTTCCCATTTGCGGTAAGCGGCAGCGCTTCAAGCGTTACAAAATACGATGGAATCATCGCTTGAGGTAATTCTTTTAGCAATTCCTTACGTATTTGTGCTGTGTCGATCTCATGGTCTGCCACCATGTACGCGCATAAATACTTTTCTTGTCTGTGATCCTCTCTTGCGACCACGACTGCTTCCAAGATTCCGTCTAGCTTGCGTAGCTGTGTCTCGATTTCGCCCAGCTCGATACGGACACCCCTGATTTTCACTTGATGATCGTTACGACCCAGGAACTCCATATTTCCGTCCGCACGCCACTTCGCCAAATCACCCGTACGATATAACAGCTCACCTGGTGCGAAAGGATTCGGTACGAACCTCTCCACTGTCAGTTCAGGTCTGTTCAAATAACCGCGAGCGACCCCTACCCCACCGATGCACAACTCACCCACGACTCCAACAGGTTGAAGATTCAATTGTTGATCCATCACATACATCTGCATATTCGGAAGCGGTTTGCCGATCGGTACCGTTCCCGAGCGAATGGATGAGACATCTGTTTCTTCGTAATAGCTGGAATCGATGCACGCCTCTGTTACCCCATAACTGTTAACAATGCGCAACGTATGGCTGAATCGGGCCAGCAAGGTCTTGAAGTCTTCCGCTGGACAACTGTCTGCTCCGAGGATCAAGAGCTTCATCTGACTGAAGTCGAGCTCATTTTCGTAAATGTAATGCATCAATGGCATGATCAGAGCTGGTGTCGCTTCGAAAATCGTGATTTCATACCGCTTAATAATTTCGTACAAGGAAGCCGGGTCCATTTTGACCTCATTCGGGCAAATGACCAGCTGCCCTCCTGTGAGCAATGCTCTGGCAAAGTCGCCAGTCGATACATCGAAGGCGAAGCTCGCCATTTGCAGCAAGCGAACCGGGAAGGTATCCAAGTGATACTCATCCTTCCATGCAAACGCGACATTCGCATAGCTCCGGTGCTCGATCACTACTCCTTTTGGCTTGCCAGTCGTACCGGAAGTGTAAATGATGTAAGCCGCGTGTTCTGGCAGTGCTAGAGGCTCCAGATTGCTGGCTTCTCCCTGATACAGCCCCTCTGCATCCAGATAGAGCGTTTCGTAAGGGAATACAAGCTGTGTATTCATCTTTTGCAAGGTAAGGAATAGCTTCGCATCGCTATCTTCCAAAATGAATGTCTGACGCTCCAGTGGATAATCTGGATCAATCGGGACGTAGGCGCCACCGGCTTTCAAAATACCGAGCGTCCCTACTACCATGTGCAAGGAGCGATCTACCATGATGCCGACCGTGCTCTCTGGCTTGACTCCCATTTGGCGCAAAACACGCGCGAGCTGGTTCGCTTTTTCATTCAATTCCCGATACGTTAGCTGTTCATCCTCGCAGATGACAGCTACCTGATTCGGTGTTTTTTCGACCTGCTCTTCGAATAGCTCCTGGAACGTTTTGTTCGTTGGATAAGCGGCTTTTGTTGCATTGAAACCATGCAGCATTTGCTCCATCTCATCTTTTGACAAGACACTGATCTCTGCCAGCTTGCGATCCGGATTGGCAATGATCGTCTGTAAAAGATGGATGTAATGATTCGCCATGCGATCAATTGATTCTTTGGCAAACAGCTTCGTGCAATAGCTGAATTGCACGAGAAGCTCATCTTGTTGTTCCATCGCATCCAGCGCGATATCGAATTTTGCGATCTTGCCATCTACCGGGTAAGCGGACATGTTGAGTCCTGCAATTTCCAATACAGATGAATCCGCAAGCCCCAGGCTGAACATCGTATCGAACAGCGGATTTCGGCTTAGATCGCGCCGTACTTGCAGCTTATCTACGAGATGTTCAAACGGATAATCCTGATGTTCAAATGCATGCAGCGCATTTTGTTTCACGTCACCCAAAAACTCGCGGAAGGTCAGGTCGCCTCCTGCCACATTTTTCAGGGCAAGCGTGTTGACGAACATGCCGACGATTCGTTCTACATCTGCATGGGATCGACCTGCAATCGGCGTACCGACAACGATTTCTTCCTGTCCGGTGTATTTGGACAGCAGCACATTGTAGGCAGCCAAAAGCACCATAAACAGTGTGGAGCCCGTATTTGCAGCAAGTTGTCGCAACTCCGCAAGCAAGTGATTTCCTGTACCGATCGCTACCGTGTCGCCTTCGAAGCTTTGAACAGTAGGTCTTGGGAAATCATTTGGCAGGTTGAGTAACGGGAGCTCTCCTGCAAAGACATTCGTCCAATAATTCTCCTGTTTTTGGAAACGCTCGGTCTGGGCCAGCTTCGTTTGCCAAGCAGCAAAATCTTTGTACTGGATACGCATGTCTGGGAGCTGATTTTCCTCGTACAAGCTCGCGAACTCCTTGGCGATGACTGCAAGCGATACACCATCGGAGATAATGTGGTGCATATCCATGAAGAACAAGTGTCGTTCTGCTCCCAGTTTGATCAAGTCAACCCGGAATAGCGGAGCCACTTCCAGATCAAACGGCTGGACCAACTCCTGAATCAGTTGCTCTACTTGGTCATCTGTCGCCTCGGAAATACCGATGAACAGTGTGACATCCTCATGGACTCGTTGGACGGGTTCCCCGTTTTTCGAATGGAAGGATGTTCGCAAGGATTCATGTCGTTTTACCAGTGTTCGGATCGCATTTTCAAAGCGTTCGTAATCTAGATGGCCATCCATTATCATTACATTTGGCACGTTGTAGCTAATCCCGCTTCCTTCAAACTCATGCAGGATGTACATTCTTTTTTGTGCGAACGAGACTGGATAAAAGTCAGCGTGCTCTACCGGTTGAATGGTCTCGAACTGTTCCATTTCACTCGCAGTGATATAAGTAGCTAGCTCATGGATCGTAGGAGTTTCAAACAGGGCTTTTAACGGAAGCTCTACCTGAAATGCTTTGTGCACCTGCGTGATTACATTCATTGCCTTGAGAGAATGTCCACCCAGTTCAAAGAAGTTATCGTGAATGCCTATCGGATGAATCCCCAGAACCTCTTGCCAAATTTCAGCCAGCTTCTGCTCGGTTGCATTTTGTGGGGCGACATATGTGGAACCTTGTACCCGATCTCTAGATGGTTCAGGCAAAGCTCTACGATTGACCTTCCCGTTTGCAGTCAAAGGCAGTTTTTCCATTTGGACGTAGAAGGCTGGCACCATGTAGCTAGGCACTTCTTTGGATATTGCCTCTCTCAGCTCTACTACGTCGAGTTCCTCTTCTGAAACAAAATAAGCGCAGAGAGCTTTTTGGCCGTTTGAATTATCCAGTACCGTAACGACAGCTTCTTTTACTTTTTCGAGATTGGTCAGAACGGTCTCGATTTCCCCAAGCTCGATTCGATAGCCTCTGATCTTTACCTGTTGGTCGATACGTCCCAAATACTCAATCGTTCCATCCGCCTTCCATCTCGCCAAATCCCCTGTGCGGTACATATTTTCACCTAAAACGAACGGATTCGGGACAAACTTCTCGGCGGTCAATTCCGGCTTGTTCAAATAGCCTCTGGCAACTCCATCACCACCGACGCACAATTCACCCGGCACCCCGATTGGCTGCGGCTGGTTGTAGCGATCCACGATATAAGCTGTGGAGTTCGTGATCGGCTTCCCAATCGGAATATTGTCTTCGAATTCCTTCTCAATCAAATAGCATGTCGAGAAGGTTGTGTTTTCTGTCGGGCCGTACCCGTTCCAAATTTCCAGAGCTGGATGGGCGCTGTTCACTTTGTTGATGTGTCTCGGAGACAATGCTTCTCCACCGACGATTAACGCACGCAAACCTTCAAACATCGCCGGATTATTTTGCGAAAGCTGGTTAAACAGTGGTGAGGTTAACCACATCGTGGTAATCCGATTCTCTCGCAGGAAGCTACCCAGCTTCTCCTCATCCAATAGAACGTCCTTGCTAACCAGGAACAAGCTAGCGCCATGCAACAGAGCTCCGAAAATCTCAAACGTCATGGCGTCGAAGCCAATAGCGCCCGTTTGTATCATGCGATCTTCTTCGCGTACCTGAACGTAATTAGTATGTTTCACCAATCGGGTGACATTGCGATGCTCAACCATGACTCCTTTTGGTTTGCCCGTTGAACCCGACGTGTACATCACATAGGCCAAGTCCTTGGCGTCATTGAGGTTGGTCAGATTGCTGGCATCTGCTTGCTCCAGGCTCTCGTCTTCTAAGATGATTGGAATGAGACCTTCTTCGACGAGATGCAACAGATGTCTTTGAACAAGGACAACCTTCACGCCGCCATCTTCGAGCATGTAAGAAATGCGCTCAGCTGGATGCTCTGGATCAATCCCCAGATAGGCGCCTCCCGCTTTGATGATCCCCATAATGCCTGTGATCATCTCGAGAGAGCGATCTGCCAGCATGCCTACAACGCTGTCTCTTCCTACTTCCAATCGGCGAAGAGCACTTGCGATCTGGTTCGCTTTTTGGTTCAGCTCCCGATACGTCAGCATCTGTTCGTTCATCACAACTGCAGCATGCTCAGGTGTTCTTTCCACTTGCTCCTCGAACAGCTCCTGAATCGTGCTTTCGCGTGGATACGTGGCAAACGTGTTGTTGAATGCAACCGTTACGAGATGTTTTTCTTCCTCACCGAGCAAGTCGATTTCATGCAACGCCGCAGTTTGGTCTGCAATGACTCCTCGTAGCACCTGAAGAAAATGACCTGCCATTCTTTCCATCGTGTCTCTTTGGAACAATTTCGTGGAGTACACGAGACCAAAATGGATTCCTGTCTCATCTTCATGCGCTTCCAGTGTGAGATCGAATTTGGCGTTGCCTTGCTGCCCATCTCCGGAGTAGGCCTCAAATTTCAGCCCATCCAGCTCATAAGCTTTTTTGTCCAGATTTTGCAAAATAAACATGGTGTCAAACAGTGGGTTTCTGCTGAGATCCCGCTGGATTTCCAATTTTTCGACCAGCGCTTCAAAGGGATAGTCCTGGTGAGCGTATGCTTGCAGCGTATTCTGTTTGACATCTTCCAAAAATGCTTGGAACGATTTCGTTCCTTCAGGGTAGTTTCGCAAGGCCAACGTGTTGACAAACATCCCTAAGACTTTTTCCACATCCGCATGAGATCTACCAGCAATCGGCGTACCTACTACGATGTCTTCTTGACCGCTGTATTTAGAAAGGAGTACATTGTAAGCCGCCAACAAGACCATAAACAGCGTGGTTTGGTTCTCATGGGCGAGCTTGTATAAATCGTCCATCAACGTTTTATCTGTGTGGAACGAAATGCAATCTCCCTCAAAGCTTTGAACCAGCGGGCGAGAATAATCGGCGGGCAGATTCAGTACCGGAATGTCACCCGCAAAAGACTTCAACCAATAGTTCTCATGCTTTGTATAGATGTCGGTTTGGAACAGATCCGTCTGCCAGACAGCAAAATCTTTGTATTGAACAGACAACTCTGGTAATAATTGGTTTCGATATAACTTCGAAAATTCCTCCATGATGATTCCAACAGAGACGCCATCCGAAATAATGTGGTGCATATCCATCAGGAAAAGATGTCGCTTCTCTGCTAATCTGAAGAGTCCGACCCTCCATAACGGAGCCTTCTCCAGATCAAATGCTTGCACAAATGTTTCGATGGTTTGCTCGACTTGGTCTTCGGTCAAATCCTCATAGCGCACATTCAGTTCAACTGCCTCATGTACACGCTGAACAGGCTCACCGTTCACTGTGTGGAAGGATGTCCGCAACGATTCGTGTCGCTTGATCAGCCCCTGTATCGCAGTTTCAAAGCGTTCGTGATCCAAGTCGCCTTCAATAAACATCACACTTGGCATGTTATAGACTGTACTGGTGCCTTCAAACTGGCGCAGGACAAACATCCTTTTTTGTGCAGAAGAAACGGGATAATATTCTTGCCACGGTGCAGGATGAATCGGTACATGCGTGTCTTTTCCACTTGTTTCGATATACGATGCCAATGCCTGAATGGTAGGTGTCGCAAAGAGCACACTGAGTGGAAGCTCGACTTGATACTCTCGATGAATCTGTGCGGCGAGCGACATGGCTTTCAAGGAATGCCCACCTAGCTGGAAGAAGTTGTCGAGAACGCCGATGTCGGTTACCCCAAGCACATGTTCCCAAATCTCTACCAGCCTGCTTTCCAGAGGACTTGCTGGCGCCACATATTCTGCTCCCGTTACAGGTCTGCCTTCTGGTTTCGGCAAAGCTTTCCTATCAATCTTTCCATTCGGCGTAAGTGGGAGAAAATCGAGCTGGACCAAGTACGCAGGAATCATGTAAGACGGCAAGCTTTTCGACAGATACGACCACAGATTCGAGACTTCCAGCTTTTCTTCCGCCGTGTAATAAGCAGCAAGGGACGATTGGCCCTGCTGATCCTCGTGGACAATCACCACAGCCGAAGTCAGCTTTTCAAAGGAGAGCATCACCGACTCTATCTCGCCTATTTCAATCCGATACCCCCTTACTTTTACCTGTTCATCCAAGCGACCGATAAATTCAATCGTACCGTCAGGGAGCCACTTTCCTAGATCACCCGTCTTGTACATGCGCTCGCCTTCCAAATAAGGATGGGAAACAAACTTCTCTGCGGTGAGTTCCGGCTTGTTCCAATATCCACGTGCCAAACCATGGCCACCGATGCAAATTTCCCCGACGACGCCGATTGGCTGTAGCTGATGAAATTTGTCCACGATATAGATGCTGGTGTTGGCAATGGGGCGTCCGATCGTTATCGTAGAATCCAGTTGCGAAATTCGCTGCCACGTGGCGACAACACTGCTTTCTGTCGGACCGTATTCATTGGCGATGACCAGATGCGGATTCTGTTTGTTGCTCTTCTCAACGAGCTGAGCCGATACTTTTTCGCCCCCTAGTGTGACAGTTTGCAGGGAGCTGATATCCGCGGCAGAACCGCATTCCAATATCGCTTGGAATAAACTTGGCACGCATGTCGTTTGGGTGCATCGCGCAGCTGCAATGAGTCTTCTGAGAGATAAAGGGTCTTTGGCTTCTTCATCCTTCGCCAAGACGGCGGTTGAACCGGAAAGGATCGGTGTAAAAAAGGAAAGAACAAAGCCATCAAACGCAAAGGACAAAGGTACCAGATTTCTATCCTGGACGCTAAACTGATACTCCTCTTTTTTCCACAACACGCTGTTGACAATGCCCCGATGCTCGATCATTACTCCTTTTGGCTTGCCTGTTGTCCCCGACGTATAGATGAGATAAGCCAAATCAGAAGCGGTTTGAATCGGCACGAGATTCGAACGGTTAGGAGAATAGTTGTGCTCTTCCTCCAGATACAAGCATTCCACTCTCACACTAGAAGCCAGCTTAGCTCCAAGATGTTTGTGGGTAAGCACCAGACGGGCTTCGCAATCCTCCAGCATGTAGGCCACACGATCTTCTGGATATTCGGGATCAATGGGCACATAGGCTCCACCTGCTTTTAAAATGGCCATGATTCCCACAACCATTTCCATAGAACGGTTTGCCATGATTCCTACGAATTGGTTAGCCTTTACTCCCCGTTCACGCAAGGTAAAGGCAAGCTGGTTTGCTCGCTCATTTAATTCGCGATAGGACATCTGCTTACCGCCAATTTCAATGGCGGCAACCAGTGGAGTTTTTTCCACTTGCTCCTCAAATAGCTCATGTAGTGTCTTGTTCTGCGGATATTCCGTATGCGTTTGGTTGAATTCTACTAACAAGCGACGCTTTTCTTCAGCCGAAAGCATCGTGATTTCGGACAACGTAATGGCTTGTTGCTCAATAACGGCATGAAGGATTCGGATGAAATGTGCCGCGATGTTTTCAATCGTTTTTCGTGTAAACAATTTGGTGCAGTAATCAAGGCTAAAGACGATCTCCTCGTCTTCTTCGTACGCCTCTAATGACAGATCAAACTTGGCCTGATTCACTTCTGCCATATAAGGTGTAAACGTCAGTTGCTCCATTTCGAACGGCTTCTGATCCATATTTTGCAAGATAAATACGGTGTCAAACAAAGGATTCCGACTCAGATCCCGTTGAATGTTCAGCTTATCGATCAGCTCATCTAATGGATAATCCTGATTCTCAAAGGCTTTCAGCGTATTGTTTTTCACTTCTGCCAAAAAGCTGAGGAAGGTTTTCGTCCCCACAGGCTCGTTTCGCAATGCCAGTGTATTGACAAACATACCGATGATCGAATCCGTTTCAGCATGGGACCTGCCGGCAGTAGGCGCGCCAACAACAATGTCCTCTTGTCCAGAGTATTTGGAGAGAACTACATTGTAGGCTGCCAGCAGAACCATGTAGAGCGTAGCTCCTGTACCATGGGCAAGTCGATTCAATTCCTTTTTCAAAAGGGCACCGGAGCTGAAAATAAATCGCTCACCCTCAAAGCTTTTTACAGAAGGTCTCGGATAATCCGTTGCAAGATTTAATACGGGAATTTCTCCCGTAAAAGTATCGATCCAATAGGCTTCCTGAGCAGTAAACTCATCCGTCTCGTACCATTGATTCTGCCAATGGGCAAAGTCCTTGTACTGAATGCTCAGTTCTGGCAGCTCTTCGCCGTGATAAAGCTGCGCAAGCTCTTGAACAAGAATGCCAATCGATACACCATCCACCACAATATGGTGCAAATCCAGCATGAAAAGATGGCGTTCCGGAGCCAGTTTGACCAGTCCAGCGCGCATCAGTGGAGCTTTTTCCAAATCAAACGGTTGAATAAATTGTTCAACGATTTGTTTGAGCTCTCCCTCTGTTGACTCCATCAACGAGATATCCAGCTCGACATCTTCATATACGCGCTGAACTGTCTCTCCTTTCATGGAGTGGAATGAGGTACGCAGAGATTCATGGCGTCTCACCACACTCTTGAGCGCTTGCTGCAAACGCTCTGTATCCAGCTTGCCATCGATGTACAGGATTCCCGGCATGTTGTAACTGATGCCTGCACCTTCCATTTGCCGGAGAATAAACATTCTCTTTTGTGCAGAAGACACGGAGTAATACTCCTGCTTTTGGACGGGCTCAATCGTCGTATACTTGCCTTTGCCAGCAGTAGCGATGTATGCCGACAGGTCAGCGATCGTTGGTAATTCAAACAGTGTCTTCAACGGCACATCTACTTGAAGGGTACGATGGATCAAAGAGATGACGTTCATCGCTTTCAAGGAGTGTCCGCCCAACTCAAAGAAATGATCGTGTACGCCGATTGGGTTTTGGCCAAGGACACTTTGCCAAATGTCTACAAGCGTGGCTTCCACTTCATTGCGCGGCGCTACATACACAATTTCAGATGTGGATGCTCCCTCAGGTTGAGGCAGTGCTTTGCGATCTACCTTGCCATTTGCCGTGAGAGGCAGCTTCTCCAAATAAACAAAATAAGAAGGAACCATATAAGATGGCAAATGGGAAGCCAAGTAAGCTCTCAGATCAGTTGTCTTCATTTCCTGATCAGAAACGATATAGGCGTACAAGTTGTTTTGCCCTTTTTCATCTGGACGGGCAAGGACGATGGCCGTTTTGATCCATTCATGCTCCAAAAGCCTTGCTTCGATCTCACCCAGTTCGATTCGGTGTCCTCTGATTTTGACCTGATGGTCGATGCGTCCGAGATATTCCACGTTGCCGCAGGCTAGGTACCTTACCATGTCTCCCGTACGGTACATCCTACTACCCGGTTCAAACGGATTGTCAATGAAGCTGGCTGCTGTCAGTTCTTCACGATTCCAGTAGCCGCGGGCCAAACCATCGCCAGCAATGCACAGTTCTCCTGCAACCCCTACAGGCTGGAGCTGGTTGCTCGCATTTACGACATACAAACGGACGTTATCAATCGGTTTGCCAATGGGAATCACGCCATACTCCGGCAAACGAGGGCAAATCCAGTATGTCGCATCAATCGTAGATTCAGTAGGGCCATAGAGATTAATCAACTGTGCTGTTTGCGTCTGGTAAAAGCGCGAAACAAGGGCAGCTGTCAATGCTTCTCCACCGCAGAAAACGCGTTGCAAGCTCGTGCAAGAGCTCCATCCCGGTTCGGTCATGATCAAATCCAGCAAGGAAGGAACCATCTGTAACGTTGTGATCTTCTCTTCTCTGATCATTCGAGTCATGTATGCGATGTCGCGATGTCCGTCTGGCTTTGCCAGTATCAGGCGCGCGCCCGTGATCAGTGGCAAATAAAATTCCCATACGGAAGCATCGAAGGAAAACGGCGTTTTTTGCAAGACAGCATCCACTGTACGCAGCGGGAAGGCATTCTTCATCCAAAGCATGTGATTGCAAATCGCCTGATGCGCGACCATTACCCCTTTGGGATTACCGGTCGATCCAGATGTATAAATGACATAGGCCAAGTCATCCCTGCCAGAAACATTGTCCAGATTGGTGTCGTCCCCTGCATAAATCGCTTCATCGTCTACATCGATGATTTCTCCTGTATACTCCACGGTCTCTTTCAAATGACGCTGTGTCAGTAGAATGGGAGCTTTGCTGTCGCTGAGCATGTATTGGATTCTTTCTGGCGGGTAAGTAGGATCCATTGGCGTATACGCACCACCCGCTTTTAACACGGCCAACATGCTCACAACCATCCCGATGGAACGGTCTACCATAATACCGATCAACGTATCTGGTTGCGTTCCTTTGCTCCGCAGCAAACGAGCTAGTTGATTGGCCCGGGCGTTCAACTGGCGATAGGTCAAGGTGTATCCGTCATAGGCTACGGCTACTTGATCTGGCGTAAGCACTACTTGCTCTTCAAACAATTGGTGCAAAACTTGATCAGCGGAACGCTCGACAAAAGTATCGTTGACATTCAGGAGGAGAGCACGTTTTTCTGCTTCTGTCATCATGTCGATTTCTGCTAGCTTGGCATTCGGCTGTGCACAAATAGTACGCAAGATTTCCAGATAATGATGGGCCATTTTTTGGATGGTTTCTTTTGCAAACAGCTTCGTTCCAAATGCGAATTGGAAGTGAATGTCGGACTGCGATTCACTCGCATTCAAAGCAAGATCGAATTTTGAAATTTTATTAAATAACTCATATGGAGCTGCTGTAAGCTGCTCGATTTCCAGCGACTGCTGATTCGCATTTTCCAGAGAGAACATGGTGTCAAACAAAGGATTTCGGCTAATGTCACGTTGAATCGCCAGCTTTTCCACCAGCTCTTCAAATGGATAATCCTGATTGTCATAGGCCGCTAGCGCATTTTGTTTCACTTCTTGCAAGAATTGGGTAAAGGTTTTGACGCTCACAGGCTGATTTCTCATCGCCAACGTATTCACAAAGATCCCCATGATGCTTTCCACGTCGGCATGGGAACGACCAGCGACAGGCGTACCTACAATGATGTCCTCTTGTCCGGAATACTTGGATAGGAGAACATGGTAAGCGGCGAGCAAGACCATATACAGGGTTGTTCCTGTATTTGTTGCTACCTTGCGCAAACGCTCGGTCAATTCTTTTCCTGTATCAAAAAGGACCAGATCCCCTGCAAAGCTTTGAATGGTTGGGCGCGGATAATCCGTTGGTAGATTGAGCAAAGGAATTTCATCAGCAAACGTATTCAACCAATGGAGCTCCTGCTTCTTGTACACATCCGTCTGAAACAGCTCATTTTGCCAAGCTGCGAAATCCTTGTATTGGAGAGAAAGAGGCTGCAAGGCTTCCCCTTGATACAACTTAGCAAATTCACTCAGCAAAATTTGGGATGAAACACCGTCCGAGATGATATGGTGCATGTCGAGCATGAACAAATGACGGTCTTTGCCCAACTGGACCAAGCCTGTTCGAATCAACGGAGCGAGTTCGAGGTCAAAAGGACGGACGAAATCGCGCATGATCTGCTCCGCCTTATCTTCCGTAGACGTCAGCATCAGGATTGGTACTTCTACCTCATCATGCACTTTCTGTACAGGTTCACCATCGATACGGTGGAAGGAAGTGCGCAAGGCTTCGTGGCGCTCCGCCAGTCGTTTGACCGTGTTCGCAAAACGATCATAATCGAGCTTTCCTTCCAGAAGCATTGCACCTGAAATGTTATAGCTGATGCCACTTCCTTCAAATTGCTGAAGGATGTACATTCTTTTTTGAGCGGAAGATACGGGATAAAATTCTTTGACCTCAACCGGTTGAATGGCTGTGTACTTGCTTTTCCCCGATTTCGAGAGAAAAGCAGCGAGTTCGGATACGGTTGGATTTTCGAACAGTGCCTTTACTGGCAAATCCACTTCCAACGCTTTGGAGACTTGAAAGATAACAGTCATAGCCTTCAGTGAATGTCCGCCCAAATCAAAGAAATGATCGTGAACGCCTACACGACTAACCCCGAGGATCTGCTGCCAAATCTCAGCCAATTTTGTTTCCGTTTCATTCTGAGGAGCGACGTACGCTGTTCCCGTAACAACTGCACCGTCAGGCTTCGGCAATTTCTTCCGCTCTACTTTTCCATTGGCTGTCAGCGGAATTTCCTCCAAACGGACAAAGAAGGACGGGATCATATAGGAAGGAAGCGTACTTCCCAGATGCTCTCGTAGTTCAGATACGGTCAACTCCTGCTCGGAAACCATGTAGGCATAGAGCACATTTTGACCACTGTCATCCTTTTCAGCGATGACGACAGCTTCCTTGATCCACTCATGCTGTGCCAAACGCGTCTCAATTTCGCCCATCTCAATCCGATGCCCACGAATTTTGACTTGATGGTCGATTCTTCCCACGTATTCCATATTGCCGTCGGGCAGCCATTTCGCCAGATCGCCAGTTCGATACATTTTGGTCCCTGGACGGAACGGATTATCGATGAACTTTTCCTCAGTCAGCTCCAGTCTGTTGAAATACCCTTTAGCGACGCCATCTCCGGCGATGTACATTTCACCGACGGAACCAACGGGTATCGGCTGCATGGAGGAATCAAGCAGATAGAGCTGAACATTGTCTGCCGGTACGCCGATTGGTACCGATTCTTGGATCGGTTTCTTCGGGTCGTACAAATAAATCATGCAGCCGACAACCGTTTCGGTAGGTCCATACTCATTGAAAATCTTGACATTCTGTCCAAAGTTCTCATAGATTCTCTTCGCCAATTTGGTTGGCAAGTTCTCACCACCGACAATAAACCGTCGGATGCTGCTGCTTGTTCCATCTATTTCCTCTATCAGCTTCAAATGTGTTGGTGTCAGCTTGATGATTCCCACTTGATTATCTTGGATGATGTCTAAAATGACCTGTACCTTATCTGCTCCTCTGTAGACATAGATTGTATTGCCCGACAGAAGCGGCGTGAAGATCGAGGTGATAGTCAAATCAAACGAAATGGAGGAGTATAGCGGAAAGTCTACAGTTTCACCCTGGACGTACTCCTTGTTGGCCCACCAGATGTAATTAACTAGACCTTGGTGGGTAATCATCGCTCCTTTTGGATTCCCCGTGGACCCGGAAGTATAGATCATGTACGCCATATCGTCCGGTGTGCATAAATTGTCAAGATCCGTACTGTCTCCTTCAAACAAGGAAGGATTGTCTAGGTAGAGGATCTCGCCTTCAAACTCGACTTTTTCTTGAAGATGAGACTGTGTCAAAAGAATCGTCGTCTGACTGTCATCTAATAAATACTGAATTCTCTCTATCGGATACTCGGGATCAATCGGCAAATAGGCGCCGCCTGATTTTAGAACGGCCATAATAGCCATGATCAGCTCGAGTGAATGCTCCGCCATAATAGAGACGATACTGCCTTGGGTAATTCCTTTTCCACGCAGAGCTCTGGCCAACTGGTTGGAACGCTCCTGAAGCTCCTGGTAAGTAAGGCGATCCTCCCCGCAAATAACCGCAGCTTTCGATGGCGTCTGTCTTGCCTGCTCCGCGATCAGCTCGAAAATCATTTTGTCGCGTGGATAATCAGCGGTTGTGTCGTTATAAGCTACCAGCAATTGCTGTTTTTCCTCATCCGTGATGATTCCGATGTCTTCAAGCAGTACATTCGGATTGTGAATGACCTGCTCGATGATCGTTTTCAAGTGACCTTCTACTCGGTTCATGAATGACTCTTCATAAACCGCTGCATTATAGCTCAACTTCACATACATCTCATTCGAAGGTGCGACCGCTACCACAACGTTAAAATCATAGGAAGTCTGTTCTTCCCCATTTTCCACATTGAATTGAAAGCCTAAGGAATCCTCTCGATCATTCGAAGCATCCTCCGGGTAGTTTTCATACGTCACCAAATGATCAATTAACTCTTGTTTCAGTACCGTTTTGCTCTGAATTTCGTACAATGGAGCGAAATCATAAGCAGCAGAAGCCAAGGCTTGCTTCTGAACTGTTTTTACCAACCCACTAAAGGTTTGTTTTCTGTTTGTTTGCACGCGGGTTGGAATCGTGTTAATGAACAATCCAACCATGCTCTCAATGCCCTGAATCCCTGGAGGACGACCTGACACAACAGAACCGAATACCACATCGTCCGAATTTTTGTACTTACTCGCCAAAATACCCCAAAGAGATTGAAACACGCTGCTCATCGTAGCTTGATTCCGATTGGCAATCTGCATCAGCTGCTGAGTCTTTTCAGGTGCGATGGTGAAAAGATTCTCCACATGTACATACTTGCCATATTCCGCTACATTCTTCTTTTTAGGGAAATCAGCCTGATGGTCATAGCCTTCTAGGTAGTTCTGCCAGTAAGTAAGTGCTTCTTCTTTGTTTTGCTTATCCAGCCATTTGATATATTCGCTGTATGGTTTGGTTGCTTCCCGCGGAACAACCTCACCCTTACGAATGGCGGCATAGTACGCGAGCAGCTTATGAAGTAATACACCCAAAGACCAACCGTCGACGATGATATGATGGAACGCCCAAACGAACTGATACTGGTTCGCCTCCGTTTGGAAAATGGCTGCTTTCATCAAGACGTCTTTCGTCAGCTCAAAAGTATGCTGCTGGTTGGTATACGCTTTTATGTAATCGTTCTGATCATCTATTGGCAAATGAGCAATGTTTTCGAAATGAACGGTAACTTTTCTCTCTTTAAAAACAACCTGTCGAGGCCGTTGCAGGTTTTGATAAACAAACACAGTGCGCAAAACTTCATAGTTCTCTACAAGCTTGTTCATGCTCTTTTCAAAAATCGACAGCTGAAAATCACCTTGAAGCTTTGCGGACATCTGGAGGCAGTAGGCGCTGCTGCCTGTATCTTTGACAGCATGAAACAACATACCCTCTTGCAATGGGGTTAACGGGTAAATTTTTGCAATATTTTCCTGTTTATTCATTCTGCACCTCAGCTCAGTAATTTATCGATTTAAAGAGGGTTCCTCCAATAAAAGCGAGATGTCCCAGCTTTTATTGGAGGAATCGCATTTCTCATGTCGCCCGATTAGATTAATTCCAGGATGTTCTCCAGTTCTTCCATGGAAAGGTCATCATCACCCAGATCGCTTGGGGTCAATTCACCCTTTTCTTTTGATAGACAATGCTCAATAATGCTGAGCAAGTGATTCCGATAGCTGTCTGCCAATTTCGCAATGGTTTCTTCCTGATACTGGAGACTGCTGTAACCAAAACTGATCTGGAGCTTTCCATCCTCGATCATGCTGGAAATATCCAATAAGAATACCCTCTCCGATTCTGGACTGAAAAGCTGACCCGTCCCGAGTGGCGAGAAAGCAAATCCACCAGATTTTACATCCGAATCAAATTGCCCGAGGTAGTTAAAGCTGATTTCCGGTTGCAGGCTAAATTGCAGGGACGGACGCAGTTTATCCGCCGTCAACGTGCGTAAAATCTCGTAGCCAATTCCTTTTTTTGGAATGCGACGCAAGCTCTCTTTGATATGCTTGATTTGGTAGGACAAGTCCTTTGATTTTTCCATATCAAGCACGACAGGAAACTGGGATGTAAACCACCCAATCGTTCTGGTCACGTTCATTTCATTCTGAATATCTTCGCGACCGTGACCTTCCAGGTTGATGACAGCATAGTTGGTATTCGCCCACTCTTTCACGGTTAATCCCAACGCAGTCAGCAATAGGTCATTCATTTCGGTGTGATAAGCATGATGGACGTGACGCAACAGGTTTTCTGTCTCTTGAGCTGTCAGCTCGACCTTCGCTGTACGGGTGTGCTTTTGTTTACGATCTGCTGTAACAAAATCGGTTGGTAACTTTTCGGCCGTGGCCGTGCTCTCGAGGTTGTGCCAGTACGCCGCTTCTCGTAAAAGCTCGTCACTCTCCGCATAGTTTTGCAGTTGAGCCGACCAATCCTTGAATGAATCTGTCTTTTTCGGCAAGACGATCTCCTGATTGTGGAGAGCCTGCGAATAGGCAGAAGAAAAATCTTCAAACAAGATGCGCCATGAGACGCCATCCACGACCAGATGATGAATAGCAATCAATAAATGGTCCCCTTCCATTGTGGAGAAGCGTGCCAAGTGGACGAGTGGTCCCTGTTCCAAATCGATACTGCTTTGGATGTGATTAGACAACTCCCAAATATGAGCTGCGCTATTTGCATGATCTTTTAAGTCATACGAATGGAAGCGGAATCGCTCACCTGTCAACGCTCGATTGATTTGCGTGATTGTCTCATTCTCTTGTTTGTAGATCATGCGTAACGCATCGTGGTGCTCGACGATTTTAAAGAACGCCTGCTGAACAAGTACCGGGTCAAAGCCATCCTCTCGAAACAGCATGACAGCCTGATTCCAGTGGTGGAGGTCAGTGAAATTGCGCTCGAAGAACCACTTCTGGATGGGCGTCAAGCCAATCTCGCCTTCTACTACTCCCTGATCGCTCTCTCTGCTGTTCGGTATGACATAGGTAACAACTTGTTCAATGGTCGGATATTGGAACAGTTCCTTCATCGCCAGCGTCCAGCCTAATGCGTGCAAACGCGTAGATACCTGAATGGCTTTGATGGAATCTCCGCCCAATTCAAAGAAGTTGTCTTTCATTCCCACTTGCCCAATTCCCAATACCTCAGCCCAAGTCGTTGCAAGTAAGTGTTCCAGCTCGTTTTGTGGTGCTTCATATTCTCTGCCCGATTTCTCTTCGTGGCTTGGCTTCGGCAATGCTTTGCGGTCAATTTTGTCATTCGGTGTCAATGGCATCTTATCCAGCTGAACAAAGAAAGAGGGAACCATATAATTTGGCAATTCTTTTCCCATAAATTCTCGCAATTGAGCCGGACTTGCTTCCCCATCAGCTACATAGTATGCGCACAGGTAAGGTTGCCCCAGGTCATCTAAATGTGTAATGGCTACTGCCTCCACAATCGTCTCATACCGCAACAGAACACTCTCGACTTCGCCCAGCTCTACCCGATGACCGCGTACCTTCACTTGATGGTCGATTCTGCCGAGATACTCGATATTTCCGTCCGGAAGCCATTTCGCCAGATCTCCGGTGCGATACATCTTCTCTCCTGGCACAAACGGATTGTCGACGAATTTTTCTGCCGTCAGTTCTGGTCGATTCCAATATCCTCTGGCTAGCGCCACCCCGCTGATGCACAATTCACCTATTTGACCCACAGTCTTCAATTGCATTTGTTCATCCACAATGAACAGCTTCGTATTCTGAATCGGTTTGCCAATCGTAATGGTCTGACCAACTGGTTCATGTGGCAAGGCCTTCCAGGTCGTCGCGCAAATCGTACTCTCTGTGGGGCCGTAGGCATTAATATAGGTCACTTTCTCTTTCCATTGCTCTACCAACGCGGTAGATGCTGCCGATCCAGCAGTAATCAGGATACGCAATGACGGCATACGATCAGGCTCCAGATAAATGGCATACGTCGGCGGCAACGTGAGAATGGTAATTCCGTTTTTGTGGACGTATTCCTCAAATTTGCGGAAATCGTTGATCGTATCACGCGAGATGATATACAAGGTCGCTCCTGTCAATAGAGCCATAAACATATCCCACACCGATGCATCAAAAGAAATACTCGCAAAATGTCCTGGCCGATCTTGTGGGGTTACGCCGAAGTGATTCTTGAACATGGCTTGCAGATTGGCTGCCCCTTTGTGCTCTAGCATGACGCCCTTTGGATTGCCAGTGGTACCGGACGTGTAAATGATATAGGCAAGATCAGACGGCTTGTTGATGCAAAGTAGATTGTCTGTTTGTGCCGAATAGCTTTCCGCATCGTCCAAATCGATAATCTCTGCCTGACTGGACACCTTGTTGATCAGGTGTGAATGCGTAAGTACGAGCTTCGCCTGACTGTCCTCAATCATGTAGCGAATTCTTTCTTCGGGATAGTCGGGATCGACCGGCAAAAAGGCTCCGCCAGCTTTTAAAATGGCGAGCGTGGCAATGACCATTTCCAAGGAACGCTCCACCATCATGACAACGATTTGGGAAGGGCCTAGCCCTTTTTCCCGCAAAACTGCGGCTAGCTGGTTCGCTCTTTCATTGAGCTCTTGGTACGTCATCTGCTTCTCTTCAAATACAATGGCCGTTTGATCAGGCGTTTTTGCTACCAGTTCTTCAAAGAGCTGTTGTATGGTCTGGTCTTCTGTATACTCTCTGTCTGTATGATTGAATTCCACCAGCAACAACTGCTTTTCTTCTGCCGTCAGCATCTCAATCGCTTGAAGCTGCCTATCAGGTTCTGCTGCAACATTGCGTAGAATTTGCATGAAATGACGCGACATTCTATCTACGGTATCTCTTCTGAACAGTTTGGTGCTGTACTCCAGTCGCAGCAACAGGTCTGTTTCCCGTTCAGTCAGGTGAAAAGACAGGTCGAACTTTGAAATGGCAAGCGCGCTCGTCGGTTCATAAGGATGATAGGTTAGTTGACCCTGTGTTTTTTGGTACAATTCGTCGGTTTGCAGAATGAACATGGTATCAAAAAGTGGATTGCGTCCCGGATCACGCTGAATCCCAAGCTTTTCAACCAGACTTTCCAATGGATAATCCTGATGATCATAGGCATCCAGAGCATTCTGCTTGACTTCCATCAGAAACTCCTTGAAAGTCTTCTCTGCTATCGGCTTGTTTCTGAGTGCTAGCGTATTGACGAACATGCCGACAATCGGTTCGAGCTCAGCCCGCGTTTTGCCGGAGATTGGCGTTCCGACAACAATATCATCCTGCCCTGTATACTTCGAAAGCAGCACATTGTAGGCGGCTAGCAACACCATAAACAACGTCGTTTTCGTTTCTGCAGCCAACGCGTGTAAAGCTTCCAGCAGAGGTCTATCGGTAGCAAGTACGATTTGATCACCCTCAAAGCTTTTCACAGCTGGTCGCGGAAAATCTGTCGGGATCTCCAAGACGCTGTTGTGGCCCTCAAACGCATGGCGCCAATGCTCTTCCTGCTTCTTGAAGTCATCTGACTCGGTAAAGCGTTTTTGCCAGACAGAAAAATCTTTGTATTGGATCCGCAGCTCCGGTAATTGTCTGCCTTGGTACAATTCCGCCAGTTCATTGAAAATAAGCGGGACGGACGAGGCATCCGCAGCAATATGATGCATGTCATACAAGAGAACATGACGTTCATCCGAGATTTGCACGAGACCCATGCGCAACAGTGGCGGAACAGCCAGATCAAATGGACGGACAAACGCTTGGAAAATCTCATCGATCTGATGTTCCTCTGCACTCCGATACGTCATTTCCACTTCCACGTGGTCATGAATTTTTTGGACCAGCTGATCTCCTACCATCTCAAAGGAGGTTCTCCATATCTCATGACGATCTACCAATGCTTGCAGCGCATGCACCAGTTGATCGCGATCTAGTTGACCCTCTAGCATGATCATCCCAGGCGTATTGTAGCTGATGCCCGCTCCTTCCAACTGATGGAGTACGTACATCCGCTGCTGGGCAGAGGATACCGGGTAGTACTCTTGTCGTTCCGCTGGTTGAATCGATGCATCTGACGCATTCTCACTGTTTGCTATCAACCTGGACAAGGCCCGAACGGTAGGCTGTTCAAAGAAATGCTTCAAAGGAAGATCAATTTGAAACTCCCGATGCACATGCGCAACTACCGTCATAGCTTTCAAAGAATGTCCACCCAGCTCAAAAAAGTCATCCATCACGCCGATGCCGGAGATGCCAAGGACGTTTTCCCAAATCTTTGCTAGTGTTGCCTCTACTTCATTGGCAGGCGCGGCATACTCCACACCTGTTGTAGGCTTTCCTTCTGGCTTCGGCAGCGCTTTGCGATCGATCTTGCCATTTGGCGTGAGCGGGAAAGTGTCCAGTTGAACCAGATAAGTTGGAACCATATACGCTGGCAGTTCTTGAGATAGATGTGTTCGCAGCGCCACTTCCGAGATCTTTTCTTTACCAGTGAAATAGGCAGCCAGATACGCGTCCCCGCTTCCATCCTGATAAGCAACGACAATCGCTTCATTCGTCATTTCATAGCTGAGAAGAACCGATTCTATCTCCCCGATCTCAATCCGGTATCCTCTCACTTTTACTTGTTCATCTATGCGTCCAGCGAATTCAATCGTACCGTCCGGGAGCCATCTGCCAAGGTCACCCGTCTTGTACATGCGTTCACCAGGCGCAAATGGATTGGAAACAAACTTCTCCTCGGTAAGCTCTGGTTTGTTCCAATATCCGCGTGCCAAACCGAGTCCGCCAATGCATATTTCTCCCACTACACCGATTGGTAGCAGCTGGTGCGAATGATCCACGATGTATATGCTTGTGTTTGCAATTGGACGCCCAATGGTGATCGGAGCATCCGGGAGCGCATCGCACAGATAGGTGGCGATAACGCTACTTTCTGTCGGGCCATACGCATTGACCGTAATCATCTGCGGATTCATCTCTTTGCACATCTCAACCAGCTTTGGCGATAGCTTTTCTCCCCCGAGCATGACCATTTTCAGAGGGTTGATCTCTTCGGTGGTGCTGCATTCCAAAATCGCTTGGAACATACTTGGCACGCACACCGTGTAGCTGCAACTCCATGATGAGATCAGGTTTTTGAGCGCGATTGGATCTTTGGCTTCTTCATCCTTCGTTAAGACAACCGTTGAACCGGATATAATTAACGCAAAGAAGGTAAGGGCAAAAGCATCGAAGGCAAAGGATAGGGGCAACAAACCTCTGTCATGAACGGATAAGGCCAACTCTTGTTTGTTCCACGTCACACTATTGACAATACCTCGATGCTCCCCCATGACCCCTTTAGGCTTGCCTGTCGTACCCGATGTGTAAATGATATAAGCCAAATTGGTAGCCGTATGAATCGGGTCAAGGTTTGTGGTGATACGAGAATAGTTACTCTTATCCTCGAGATACAGGCATTCCACTCCAGCAGCAACCTTTGCACCGAGATACTCTTGGGTAAGCACCAGACGGGCCTCGCAATCTTCCAACATATAAGCAATGCGATCATTTGGATATTCTGGATCGATCGGCACGTATGCTCCGCCAGACTTGAGAATGGCAAGGATACCAATGACCATTTCCATGGAACGATTGGCCATAATCCCTACTCGTTGGTCAGCCTTTACTCCCTTTTTCCGTAATGTACGAGCAAGCTGATTGGCTTTCTTATTGAGCTCCTGATAGGTCAACTTTTTGTCCCCGCAAACCAGTGCGATTTGATCAGGGGTTTTCCCTACTTGTTCTTCAAATAGCTGGGGAAGTGTGCTTTCCAGCTGAACAGGCTTAGATGTGTCATTGAAATGGACAAGTAGTTCCTGCTTTTCTTGCTCGGTGAGCATCTCTATCTCATAGAGAGCCAAGTCCGTGTTCTGAGTGACCTCTTGCAAGATTTGCATGTAATGACGCGACATGCGTTCGATGGTCTCCTGCTTGAACAGCTTGGTGCGAAATTCGAAGCAGAATAGGAGACCTGCATGGTTTTGAGTTGCTTCGAGCGACAATTCGAATTTCGCCATTTTGCCCTCTGGCACGTAAGGCGTCACTGTCATGCCCTCGATCTTGACCGGATCGGCATCCATATTTTGCAAAATGAACAACGTGTCAAACAATGGATTGCGGCTTCGATTCCGATTAACGGCCAGCTTTTCGACGAGTTCCTCAAACGGGTACGCCCCATGCTCAAAAGCAGCCAGTGTGTTGTCCTTCACTTCTAGCAAAAATCGCTTAAAGCTTTTGGTCGCAACCGGCTGATTTCTCATTGCGAGCGTGTTAACGAACATACCCGTGATGCTTTCCGTGTCAGGGTGCGTTCTTCCAGCTGTCACGGTTCCGACTACCATGTCTTCTTGCCCGGAATATTTCGCGAGCAAAACATGGTAAGCTGCCATGAGCACCATGTAGATCGTAGTACCAGTTTCCGCCGCCACTCGTTGCAAAACATCCAACAATTGTTTTTCTGAACGAAATAGATAACGTTCGCCCTCAGAGCTTTGAACAGACGGTCGAGAGTAGTCCAAAGGCAGGTTCAAGACAGGAATTTCACCAGCGAATCGCTGAGTCCAATACGCTTCCTGCTTTCTGTACTCGTCTGTCTGTGCCAGACCTTTTTCCCAAACTGCGAAGTCTTTATATTGAATGCGCTGCTCTGGCAAGGATTTGTCTTGATAGAGCTGTGCAAGATCATTCAGGATGATTTGCGATGACAAGCCATCCGAGATGATATGGTGCATATCGATGATCATGACATGGCGCCGCTCTCCCAGTTTGACTAGGCCAACCCGACTTAATGGTGCCTCTTCCAAATCAAACGGATGCATGAAATCCGTGATGACTTGATTCAAACGCTCCTCTGTCGCTTCCATGTAGGCGATTGGTAGTTTGCATTCCGAATGGATACGTTGAACCAGCTCGCCATTGATGGTATGAAAGGAGGTTCGTAGCGATTCATGACGACTCACAAGACCCGAAATGGCATTCTCCATCTGCGGTACATTCAATTCCCCGTCGAGTACCGTTACAACGGGCAAATTGTACACCGTACTAGCCGGGTCAAGCTGGTTTAAAATCAGCATGCGTTTTTGCGCAGAGGATACGGGATAATGCTCTTGCATGGCGACCTGTGGAATAGCAAGATACGTTCCTGCCTCTACACCTTCTACATACTTGGCGATTTCTTGAATGGTTGGTCTATCAAACAAGACGCGAAGCGGAACATCTGTCTGGCAGTCTTTTTGCATCCGGGAAATGAGATGAATCGCCTTGAGCGAATGCCCGCCCAGCGCGAAAAAATTATCCTGAATACCAATCGGGGACACGCCGAGTACACTTTCCCAAATCGCCGCCATTTTCAGTTCCAGCTCGGTTGTCGGAGCGAGGTAATCCGCTCCCGTAAATGTATTCCCCTCAGGGATGGGCAAGGCTCTTCTGTCTGTTTTTCCGTTAGGTGTGACCGGAATCCGCTCCAGCTTCATAAAGAAGGAAGGGATCATATACTCCGGCAGCGTTCGTGATAAGTACGCTCGCAGCTCCTTGTTGCTGACTTCCTCTGCCAAAACGACATAGGCGCACAAATACTTTCCGCCTGTCTCATCCGTTCTATCGATGACTACGGCTTCCTTAATCAAGGCGTGGTTGAGCAGGTGCGATTCGATCTCTCCCAGCTCGATTCGATGACCCCTGATTTTTACCTGATGGTCGATTCGCCCTAAAAACTCAATATTGCCATCTGGCATCCAACGAGCGAGGTCTCCCGTCCGATACATTCTTTCTCCGGATTGATACGGATTCTCGAGAAACTTCTCCGCAGTCAGCTCCGGATTGTGCAAATACCCTCTTCCCACGTTCGCGCCAGAGATATACAACTCCCCTACAATGCCCTCAGGTTTCATCTGCAGCTTTTCATCCAGGATGTAAATGCCTGTGTTACTGATGGGTTTTCCGATTGGAGGCAGCTCTGGTATATCCATGCTAGGGTCCATCGTGTAGGTGGTTACCACATGTGTCTCCGACGGTCCGTAATGATTGTGTAAAAATACGTGATGGTTCCGCAGATATTTTTGTAGCTCATGAGTGACGACGAGCTGTTCTCCAGCTGTGATAATGTGCTTGACGCAACGCGGGAAGCTTTGTGCATAATCTTTTTCGTTAAAGATAAATTTCAAGAAGGATACTGGGAGGGACAAGATGCTGATCTGGTTTTCCTGGATAAACGCAAACAGTTTTTCTACATGACGTCTCATCTCATTCGTGATGAGATAGAGCTGTCCCCCGGAAAGCAGCGTGGAGAAAATCTCCTGGTAGCAAACATCAAAGCTGCATGTGGTATACTGCAATACTTTTTCATGAAAATCGATGTTGGTCTTGGCAAACGTAAAGTGTATCAGATTTGCCATGTTTTTATGCTCAAGCATGACGCCTTTTGGTTTCCCTGTTGTTCCTGAAGTATAGATGATATAAAATAAGTCCTCTGGTTGATTGATCATTTCTACAGACGCACTACTCTCTTCCCAGATGGCTGGTGTGCTGATATCTATTGTTTCAGTAGTGGCCGAGACCTTCTCTAATAGATGCTGCTGGGTCACTACCCATTGAATTCCACTATGCTCGAGCATGTAGGCAATTCGTTCTTCTGGCAGCTCTGGATCAATTGGTACAAATGCACCACCGGCTTTCAAAACCCCAAGAATTCCGAGTATCATCTCGATGGATCGATCCATCATCGTACCAACCAGACTGTCTGCTGCAATCCCTTTTCCTCTCAAAAACCTGGCGAGCTGATTGGACTTTTCATCTAGCTCCCGATACGTCAGATGCTGTTCTCCGAATACGACCGCAACGTGATCAGGTGTCCTTTCCACCTGTTCCATAAAGAGCTCGTGTATGGTTTTCGTTGGATAAGCTGCGGAAGTATCAAGGTTTCTAGCCAATAGCTGTTGTTTTTCAGTTTCTGTCAGCAAGGTAACCTGTTGAAGGGTGACCCTCGGATTGTTTGCCACCCAAGCCGCAATCTGCTTGAGGTGCCCAGCCATTTTTTGGATAAAGACATCGTCGAAAACAGCCGCATTATAATCAAACCGCATCGCAATCTCTTCTTTGGGCATTACCATAACGGTCATGTCATAACTGGTAGGCTCAAACATCTCGACATTGACAATGGCAAAGCCGACTTGCTGTGTCGCCGCCTTTTTCTGCAAGGCCTCAACTAATGGATAGTTTTCGATGACCATCAGGTGGTCGATCAAGTCTTGCTTCAATACGGAATCGTTTTGAATATCGTACAAAGGCACATGCTCATATGGCTGGGATTGCCGTGTTCTTTGGTGCACATCCTGTATCAAGTCGACAAAGGTTTGATCGTTCTTCGCTTGAATGCGGAATGGAATGGTATTGATAAACAACCCAACCATTTTGTCGATTCCAGCGATTTCAGTTGGTCGCCCTGATACAACAGAGCCGAAGAGCACATCATTCGTAGTGTTATAGGATTGGAGCAGAATCCCCCATAAGGTTTGAATCACGGTTGGCAAAGTCACTCGATTTTGACTTGCGATCGCAGAAAGCTGTTGCGTCACCATGCGGTCCAGCACAAAACGATATTGCGCTGGTAGAAAGGCATTGCTAGAAGACTTCCCAAATTTCGGCAAAGAAGTTTGCTGTTCAAACTGTTCCAGATAGTCTCTCCAATAAGCGAGAGCAGCCTCTTTATCTTGCTTTTCCAGCCAGCGAATAAATTGGCTGTAAGGCTGCACTGGATCAAGAGAAATCGGAGCCCCGTTTTTTAAGGATAAATAGACGGAAAGCAAGTCATCAAAAATAATGCTAAAGCACCAACCGTCCATGAGTATGTGATGAAAACTCCAGATGATTTCATATTCGCTCTCCGTCATTTGGAAAATAGCTACTCTCATCAACGAATCTTTCGCCAGATGAAAGGTTTTCTCTTGGTCATTCCTTTTGTACTGCGTGTAGCGCTGCTGTTTTTCTTGCTCGTCGTAAGCAGTTAGATCGCAAAATAGGATGGGAATGGGCCGTTCCTTCAAGACAACCTGCAAAGGCTGCTTTAATTTTTCATAGAGAAACAGCGTGCGAAATACCTCATATCTCTCTACCAGCACATGTAAGCTATTGGTATACAAACCAACATCAAGATTGCCCTCGATCGAAACGGACATTTGCACAAGATGAGAGTTATGTTCTTCGTTTAGCAAGGCGTGAAATAACATTCCCTCTTGCATGGGCGTCAATAGATACATATCTTGTACTTGTTCTTTGCTAAAAACACTCATTCCGGCACCTCGATATCGACATTATTCGTCATATTTGTAATAAAATGTAAACAAAAGGCGTATTTTACCCCATGAAATTTTAGCAAGTGCTTCTCTAGTTAAGCGTATTGGCAAGTACTTCGAAGATGTCGTCCATTTCTTCCATTTGAAGTCCTTTTAGACTAAAGTCACTGGGAGTCCGTTCGACTTCTTTTTTCCGCGAGCAATGCGTAATGATCGACCGGAGATGTTTTTGATAGCTCTTACTCAATTGATGGATGGACTCTTCTCTAAACTGCTCCTCGCTGTAAGTAAACGTGATGAGAAGCTCCCCACCTTCCATTCTTCCTGTAATAT
This sequence comes from Brevibacillus schisleri, assembly GCF_055685845.1. Taxonomy (NCBI): domain Bacteria; kingdom Bacillati; phylum Bacillota; class Bacilli; order Caryophanales; family Paenibacillaceae; genus Brevibacillus; species Brevibacillus schisleri. The sequence goes on along the minus strand of NZ_JBVNDM010000001.1, from coordinate 3,047,808 downwards.
TCAAGGCAGTGTAAATCTCCGAATCCGGACTCAGATTGTTCTTCCCATCCGCACCGAGCGAGTTGCCAGCACTATAAGGAGAACGGGTGAACATATCACTGGTAAGGCCTGAGTCAAACTGACCCAAGTAGTTAAACGTTACTTCGGGTTGCAAGGAAAAGGACAAGGCACGTCGTTTTTCCGGTTCTGTCATATATTTTAAAATTTCATAGCCAATGCCTTTATTGGGGATCTTCCTTAGGTTTTCTTTCGTGCATTTGATATGGTCAGGTAAGTGATTGATTTGACTCAAATCTAGTAAAACTGGATATTGGGACGTAAACCATCCGATAGTTCTTGTCACGTTAGCGTGTTCGATCACATCCTCGCGTCCGTGCCCTTCGAGATTAATAACGATTTGGTCAATCCTGCTCCACTCTGCAACGGCCAGCCCCAACGCTGCCAGTAACAAATCATTGATCTCTGTTTGATAAGCAGAATTTGCCTGTTTCAACAATTGTTCGGTTTCCTCTGCTAGCAATCCGACCTGTATGTTGCGGATACTCTTCTGTTTGCTGCCCACCGTTTCATAGTCTTTAGGAAGGGAAGCATTCTTAGCTGTAGATTCAACATTCTCCCAATACGGGATTTCTCTCGTCAATGCATCACTATTTGCGTATTCGTTAAGCCATACTGCCCAATTTTTAAAAGAATCCGTTTTTTCTGGGAGAACGATATCTTTGCCTGCTAGTACTTGACTGTATGCAGTTGCTAGATCCTCAAACAGAATGCGCCAGGAAATTCCATCCATGACTAAATGATGGATAGCCAAAAACAAATGATCGCCTTGGAGCGTATGGAACAAGGCTGCCTTTACCAACTGCCCCTCTTGTAAATTCATGTTGCCATGCAAGCGTTTCGTCTCTTCTTCGATTGCTTGCTGGACATCCGAATGCGAGGTCAGATCATATAGAAGGAACTCGTATAATTCGCCACCCAATCCACGATTCTGTTGAACGATGCTCCCATTCTCGTTCCGATAGACCATGCGTAGCGCGTCATGATGCGAAAGGATTTTATCCAAGGCCTTTCGGATCGCTTCAGGATCAAATCCCTGCTCACGATACAACACATACGATTGGTTCCAATGGAACATATTCGTAAAGTTCTTTTCAAAGAACCACTGTTGAATGGGTGTTAAGGTAACAGGGCCTTCGATAATTCCCTGCTCGCTTCTCCTCGTCGTACTTTTGACATAGAGAGCAACCTGCGAAATTGTCGGGTAATTCAGCAAATCTTTCGTGTCTAGCTTTCGTTGATAGGCATGCAAACGAGCAGCCACCTGGATCGCTTGAATGGAATCCCCACCGAGTGCGTAAAAATTATCGCGAATTCCAATTTTCTCGATTCCCAATACCTCTTGCCATACAGTTGCGAGAATCGATTCTGTCTGATTTCTAGGAGGTTCGTACACAAGATTTGTCTCAGCAGTAACATCAGGTTCTGGCAATGCTTTTCGATCAATTTTGTCATTCGGCGTGAGCGGCATTTTATCCAGCTTCACGAAATAAGAAGGAAGCATGTACGCAGGAAGCTTTTGAGCGGCATATTCTCTCATCTGCGAAGGAGTTACTTCCCGTTGCGAAATAAAATAAGCGCACAAATAAGGTTGAGCGTGTTGGTCTTCTCTAGCGATTACCACTGCCTCTTTTATTTGTTCATGTTTCAGCAAAACGGACTCGATTTCTCCCAACTCAATCCGATGACCTCTGATTTTTACCTGATGGTCGATTCTGCCGAGAAACTCAATTTCTCCATTCGGCAGCCATTTGGCCAGGTCTCCTGTCCTGTACATCTTCTCTCCTGGTACGAACGGATTATCCACAAATTTTTCGGCGGTCAAGTCTGGGCGATTCCAGTATCCTCTGGCTAAGCCTACTCCACCTATGCATAATTCTCCTTCACTGCCAATTGGCTGCAATTGTAGCTCTTCATTGACAATATAAGCGGATGTATTTTGAATCGGTTTGCCGATTGGGATCGTTTGGTTGACGAGCACATTGGAAGGTGCCTCCCAAATCGTCGCGCAAATGCTTGTTTCCGTAGGTCCGTAAGCATTCACGTACCTGACTTTGTTTTTCCATTTATTCACTAAAGGGAAGTTGGCAGCTGAACCTGCCGTAATCATGATGCGAAGGGGAGTAATATGATCTGGGTTGAGGTGAGTCAAATAAGTGGGTGGCAACGTGATGATGGTCAATTCATTTTCATTCACATAGTTTTCAAAACGGATGAAATCATGAATCGTCTGTTTAGAAAGGATATAGAGGCTGGCACCGGTTAATAAAGCCATGAACATTTCCCATACCGATGCGTCAAATGACATGCTGGCAAACTGTCCAACCCTGTCTGCAGGTGTTACACCAAACGTATTTTGAAAGAATGATTGCAAATTCGCGATCCCTTTATGCTCCAGCATGGTTCCTTTCGGATTGCCGGTTGTGCCTGACGTATAGATGACATACGCTATGTCAGTAGGTTTGCTTGGCAAGTGAAGATTGGAATCTGAGTGAGTATCCAGTTGTTCTTCCTCGAGCACGACTACAGAACCACGGTATCCGACGTCGTAAACAAGTTGCCTGACGTTTTTCTGGGTGATGACGATCTTGGTTTGACTGTCTTGCAGGATATATTGAATCCGATCTTGGGGATATTCGATATCGATGGGAACATACGCTCCGCCTGCCTTAAGGATGGCCAAAATAGCTGTCACATTTTCAATGGATTTCTCCATCATCACACCGACAATGCTGTCTGTTGTAATCCCTTTTTCGATCAGTGCTCTCGCTAATTGGTTGGCCTTCCTGTTAAGCTCCTGGTAAGTTAAGCGCTCATTTTCATAAACGATGGCAACTCGGTGTGGCACAGCTTCTACCTGTTCCTCGAACAACTGATGGATCGACTTATCCTGTGGATACTCGGCCTTTGTATCATTAAACACGGCAACCTGTTCTTTTTTCCACTCCAAGTCAATGAGATTGGCCTGATTTGCTAACATATGTCCCCTCCGATAATTGGCAAACTTTAGTCTATCGTGTGCCAATACAATGCGATGACCAAACAAGTGAACGCAACTGAAAGGAAATGGTCTGCGAAATCTGAAGATGAAGTCTCAGTGACCAATGGCTCACACTGGAAACTCCATCATCAACACCATTTAATATAATGGCCGAATGTAATAAAGTGTCTGGGTTTTTGTGTCTATTTTGTAAATATTACCCACATTCATATTACTATCGTCATGAACCAATTTTCATCTACAAATTTTCCACCATTTTACACCGGTTCACAATGGGAAAAATTCCCTGTTTCCTCAAAGCAGTTTTCAGGACAAAAGTCACTTTCCAATTTTTATCCAAAAACAAATGTTCTGGCCTTCACACCTCCTTAGAATCCAGCAGAATAGCGTATTCATATGCACCTGCTTGAGAAACTGTTATTCATTATAACAGAGAGCGTTTTAGAAATCAGTTAAAAAATAGTAATTTTCTGTAAAATGAGCAACTTTTTACCTAAGTCAATCTTCATTTCCTCCAAAAAAAGCTCATACTTTCTGGTTTCATTCGAAAGTGTGAGCCTTTTGAGTTAGGTAACACGCATCAATTCCCTATCTCGTTTCCCGTGTAACCAGTAATAAAGCGGGATACTGAAAAGAATAAAGGCAACCATCCCGCCGAAAATCGTACGATATCCTGTATGCGGTACGATAAATCCGAGTAAATAGGGCCCGATTCCTAATCCTAGATCATACATCATGTAGTAAGTAGAGGTTGCTAGTCCAAAGCGATGCGGAACTGTCACCTTCACAGCTACGGTTTGGGCAATGGAGTTAAAGTTTCCGAAGCCTACTCCAATCAACGCAGCAGATAGCAGCAGCATCCAGGAAGTCGAGGCTTGACTGAATAGAAGCATCCCGACAGCAAAGATCACCAGGCTGGGGTATGTCACGATGTTCGCCCCTCTTGCGTCCATGAGCTTTCCTGAAAATGGTCGCGAGAGGATAATGACAATCGCATACACCAAAAAGAAATAACTCGCAGTTGAGGAGAGATTAATTTCTTCCGCATAAAACGATAGAAATGACAAGACACCCGAATAGCTGAAGCCAATTAATAAGGCAATAAATGAAATCGGTAAGGCTTTCGGCTCGATGAATTTCGAAAGCAATGAACCTGTTTCTTCCTCTTTTACATTCGCGAAAGGAAGCGGAACATTGATTTTTGCCATGGCGTAAAACATCAAACAAATCAGGGAAAACACGACATTCATCGTAAAAATCCAGGTGAAACCATTTTCAAGCCGCAATAAGATCATGCCGAGAAAAGGACCAATGGCAGTGGCTAAAATCGCACTTAAACTGTAGTAGCCTATCCCCTCACCCTTGCGAGACGCTGGCAAGATTTGAGCAATAATGGTACCTGTTGCAGTACTGGCAATACCAACAGCAATCCCTTGCAGCAAACGATTTACCAGTAAAAAGCTGATATGGACAGCAAATAAGTAAAACAACGAGGTGACAGCAAAAAATCCCAACCCAATCCATAGCGTTTTTTTCGTACCAAGATAACTAATGGCTCTTCCCGTAAGTAATCGGCCAATTAAAGCACCAATGATAAAGATACTGGAAACCAATCCGGCTAAACTGGTTGAAGCGTGAAATTCTGTTTTGGCGTACGAAGCAATCGTAACCATTAGTAAGAAATACATCAGTGTCAAAAGGAAATTAATGAAAGAAACAATGACGAACTCTTTTGTCCAAAGCCTACCCTGATTCACTGCTTACCCTCTTCTCTTTAGGTTCATGATTAGTTTTTCCAGTACTGTGGCTACTGCGTCTCTTTCTTCTTGTGAGATGCTTTCCATTACTTCTTCCAAGAATGGATCAGTCGCTTGCATAATCGTTTTGCCAATAATCGGCGACATCGCTAAAGGTAGCAGGACCGTTATCTTTGAGATAACGGATCAACGCCCATTGTGTGACCGATATATCTCTTTCCTTGCTGTTTGAGAAGATCAAAATCAAGAGCGGTTTCCGTGTGGCTTTTTCAGCGCACATTCGTCTAACCTATATCATCATACAAAAGGAGAAAATCATGCTGGAAAAAAGGGTTTTCGCCATTCACTTTCTATTATTGCTTTTCTTCGTACTTTCTTTTCCAATACCTACGCTCGCGAAGGAATCCACCATTCAAAATCCGTATTACGTATTTAGCTGGGATGAGAAAGGCAATGTCCGCATTACCGATTTGGCAAAAAACGAAATCCTCTCTTCCATTCAATACCAAGCCGAATATGGTACCATTTATAATGCGATGACTCCTTCTCTTCCGAAAGGATCCAAACAAATAACGTTGGATCAAAGTCCACCATTTCAACCGGGCGCAGCCATCGAAATTCGATCCGAATCATTTGGGGGCAGAATGAATGCTCCGCTTGTTCATCAGGCGAAAGTGACTTCCGTCCGTGGAAATGAATTGTATTTCTCTCCACCAACAACGAAAGTGATCGACCGGAACATTTTTATCAAACGGGGTAGCCACTGGGTTCGTAAATGGGATGATGTAAAGGTGGAACACCGGGAGTCTGCCACTGGTAACACAGTCATCGTCACTGGTCATACCCCGATTGCAGTGGTTTCAACCCAATATGCATTGCAAAAAAATAGCCCAGCCATCGATGTTACCGTAAAAACGACCTACAAGCGAGAAGCAAAGGTTTTTCGTGAAACGTTCGCCCTGCAATTCAAGCCAAATGTAACAGAGGTATATCGCAAGAATCGGAAAGTCGACACACAAAAATTCCAAGCTTCTTACTGGCTGGATCACCAAGGTGCGAAATTTGGTCAAGGGAAGCAAGCAGCTTTTTTGTACCATGCCCCCAACGTGTCTTCACTTGAATTGAATACAACGCAAAAACAGCTTATCGTGAATCTGGATCACATGAACGATCACAGATACGTACAGCAAACCTCCACGAATCAGGTCGGAAAAGTCCGCCACGCTTCCGAATATCGCGCAAACGATGTACGAACGAATTCCTTCTCGCTAGTAGTTGGGTATCAACCGAAGCTCATGCCGCGATTTATGAGTCAGCCTTCAGGTTTTTTGGCGACACATGTATGGACAGAGCATGCTGATGAGCAGACGCTGCAAACAAATCGGGCTGTTTATTTCGGTTCCGAGAAGATTTCATCGTCGGCTCAAGCGACAGGCGGTTTTGTCAAACACCGAATTCCGGTTACGAAAAGCGTGTTTTACTCGAATCCTTATTTTCAAGCGAAATCGCCTTTCAATGTCGCCATTGCGCAAAGTCCTGAATTTTTGCAGTTTCTGGATGATCTGAATCGGAACGGCGATGATATTGGTCTACATACCCTCTATCCTTACGAAATCAGACACTATCAAAAGACTACGGAAGATGCGTTGCAAATAATGAAAGATCACTTCCAAAGCCGCACATGGATTGACCATGGGTATTTGAAGTCTAGCTTTGCCTTTAACGCACTTGACATCCAAACTGCGAATTACTTGGCGCATCAGTGGAAAAAATACGGCACATCCTATTTTTGGCACTACAGCTCAGAAGATATCGCCAATCCCAATAATGGTCTTGATCTGTACCAATCCCAAAAAGGCGACTCCCTGCGCACTCCTCTCTATTGGTCGCATCCGACAGTGACTGGCCCGTTTTATTCATGGTCGGCAGCCACCATTCCAGAGTATTCACTAAACCTGTATCGGGAGCAAAATCTCCAGCAGCTCATTCAAAATCGTGGGGTTTTTATCAACCATACCTACTTGGCGAGATTCCCATCCAAAGAGCAAGGCGGGAAATTTATCATTCGAGATGCCCAAGGAAACTGGATCATCCATCCCGATTTTGACCGCTTGCTGAAGCGAATGGAAACGCTGCGCGATCAAGGCCAATTGCATTTGACAACCGTACGTGAGATCATGGATTATTGGCTCGCCCTCTCTCAAGTCAGAATGGACTATGCACCAAACGGCTCTATCGTTCTGCACAATCGTGGCGAGCACAAGATTTCTGGTCTTTCCATGGCGACAAAAGCTTCGGAAGTCTATGTGAACGGGATGAAGCCGTCACAAAAGAAAGCGGATGGCGATCTTATCTTTTGGTTCGATCTGGAGCCGAATACAGTTGCTATCATTGCTGCAAACAAATTGGATAGCATTGCATTCCCGAAATAAAAGGAAAACAAATACAAAAAGAAGCTTCCCTTCATTTTTCCAGGGAAGCTTCTTATTCCTTTATCTATTGAGACAATTTTACCAAGCTGTAGTTTTTCTTGCCTTTGCGGATAATAATGAAGCGGCCGCCGATAGCAAGACTTGGTGTTACTTCCAGTTCCAAATCGGTTACGCGCTCGCCATTCATGGAGATAGCACCTTTTGTAATATCCTCACGTGCTTGACGTTTGGATGGCTCAATGCCGATCTCAACGAGCCAGTCGACAATGTTCTTCGTTTCGAGGGTAGATTCGAATGTCGGCATTTCTTTGAAGCCTTGCTCGATTTCATCTGCCGACAGCGATTTAATATCTCCAGTAAACAAAGCTGCTGTAATGCGCTTCGCCTGCTCCAGCAATTCCTCGCCGTGGACAAATCTCGTCATTTCCTCAGCCAGCGCTTTTTGCGCCTCGCGTTTATGTGGCTCAGACTGTACTTTTTCCGCCAGCTCTTCAATTTGCTCTTTGGAGAGGAACGTAAAGTATTTCAAGTATTTCACAACATCGCGGTCATCGGTATTCGCCCAGAATTGGTAGAATTCAAATGGTGTTGTTTTGTTTGGATCGAGCCAGATGGCTCCTCCTGCTGTCTTCCCGAATTTCGTACCATCTGCTTTCAGCATCAGAGGAATCGTGAGACCGAATGCTTTGGCTTCTGATCCTTCTTTTTTGCGGATCAGATCGAGACCGCTTGTGATGTTGCCCCATTGGTCGGAACCGCCGATTTGAAGCTGAACATCTTCATGTTTGTACAGATGCAGGTAATCCAGCGATTGCAGAATTTGATAGGAAAACTCCGTAAACGAAATGCCGCTTTCCAGTCTGCTCGACACAACATCCTTGGCAAGCATCGTATTGATGCTAAAGTTTTTCCCGTAATCCCGCAAAAATTCAATAACATTAATTTTGTGCGTCCAGTCGTAGTTGTTTACCAAACGGATTTGGTTGTCGCCTTCTGTAATGAACAGCTTTTTCATCTGTGCGGTGAGTTTGTCGACGTTCTCCTGAATTTGTTCCAGTGTTTGCAAAGAACGCTCGGATTGACGGCCGCTCGGATCGCCAATCGTACCTGTTGCACCACCGATCAAAATGACCGGGCGATGACCAGCAAGCTGGAAGCGTTTCAGTACCATGAAAGGAATCAAGTGACCGATATGCATGCTGTCACCTGTTGGATCGACACCACAATATAACGAGACTGCTTTTTCATTCGTTAATTCTCGCAGCCCTTCTGCATCTGTTTGCTGATTGACGGCTTCGCGCCATTCGAGTTCGTCGATAATATTCACTGCTATACACTCCTTCAATCTCCTATGGTAAAAAACAAAAAATCGCCCCTTGTCTATTGTAGACATAGGGACGATTGAATAACCGTGTTACCACCCATCTTGCACCAATGGACCCAAGCGCTTGCGCAGGCCATTCATGCCACTCGTAGCGAGTTATCGTTCGCGATTCCGCTCGGCATTACCCGAGATACTCCAGAGTGTATTTCGCTCGCTTATTGTGTACCGGGTTCCATCAACCCCCGGCTTTCTAGGACAGGGAACAAGCTGCTACTGGGCTCTTTCAACGTATGTTTCATATGAAATTAAAGTCAGTATATTGAATTCAAATAGCAATGTCAACCATGTAGCAAGGATTCCGCTACGATCCCTTATTTTATTTTCGTGAGACCGTCGGAAGTCAGTTCATAAACAGTTGTGACGACTTCATGTAAATACCGCCGATCATGAGAAATACTGATAATCACCCCGTCAAAAGCCGTTAACGCGCGGCAGAGAACAGGAGTCGTCAAAGGGCTGAAGTTTCGGGTCGGTTCATCCAGTATCAAGATTTCGCACTGATCCAAAATCATTTTTAACAAGAGCAATTTCGCTTTCTGTCCCCCAGACAAGTTTTGAATGGGTTGATGCATCTCCTCTTTTGTAAATTTCATACTTCCTAAGTGTGTATACGCTTTTGTAATTGCCTCTTTCATTCCCGTTGTTTCCAAGTATTCAATCGGTGTTTTTGTTGAATCCAGCCGTTCTTCATAGTTTTGGGGCATATAACCGATCTTGAACGACGACTGCTGGACGAGCTCATCCATGATTTTTTTCAACAACGTGGTTTTTCCGACCCCATTTTCTCCAATAATCGCAACTTTTTCTGGCCCCTTGATCGATAAATGAATCTGTTTTGATAGCTGTTTGTTCGCTATTTGCAATCCTTCCAATGAAAAGTCGAGGATTTGTTTACTACCTGGCACCTGTACCTGATGCTCTGCCTTATTCCAAACGTCATGCCATTTCTCCATTTGCTTTCGATGATCAGAAGCTTGCTTTCTGGCGATCTGTTCTTGTTTGTTCAAGTGGCTCGTGCGATTCGCGATGTAATTCTCATAGGGTTCTCTTGAAAACGTATATTTGGGTACTTGTTTGCGCCTCGTCAGTTCCATATGAAGGATACCGTTTGCTGTATTCGCAATAAATGTTTCATCATGCGATACATATAGAACAGGAATAGTCGTCTGTTGAATAAATCCTTCCAGCCACTCTATCGTTTGAATATCCAAATCATTCGTGGGTTCGTCCAGCAATAGTACATCAGGCTTCTGTGCTAACAGACTTAAAAAGCGGTATTTGAAACGCTCACCCCCTGACAGAACCCCCATCCTTTTATCTGAATCCAATGCATGAATGCCGAGGTCATCCATCGCTCTCACCAATTCTTTGGTCCATTGATTTTCCGTAAAAAAGTCAGCGATGGACCTTTGTTTTTCTTCGTCTGATAGCTCCTGGGAGAGAAATCCCATGGAACATTCGTTTCTCAACACGTTACCTTCATATATGCAATACTCGGCGATCATTTGGTCCGCGTATATCAATTTTAATAAGCTGCTTTTTCCATTTCCCTCTTCCCCAAATGATGGCAATCTTTTCACCGGTTTGCAGGGTCAGATGCAAGTTTTGAATGAGAGTCCTGTCGTCTTTTTTGGTGGTAATCGTGATATTGTGCAGTTCAACCATGTGGATTCCCCATTTCGTTTTTACGTTTCTCGTCATTTACTCTTTGTTCATCTGTATCACCCCCTTTTTTTGACAACAAAAAAGATGCTCCTGTCCAATAAACAGAAGCATCTTGCTCTCGTACTAGAAATCGCTATATGAAAAATAGATCATACAGGAATTCAAACTATACATTTGCAGGTGAATTTGGCTTCTTGTTTATTTATTATGGAATTGGCTTTTCCAATAAATAAACAATGGCGCAAATGATTCACCCTCCGTTCCAATTAGTTGCCTTCAATATAGCATGGTCTTCTAAATATTGTCAATGAAGCTATTCGACCAAGTCTAGCAATTGTGCAAGCTTGTCTTTGATGGGGGAAGGTTCCTTTTTTACTGCCTGTGCGAGCTTTTTGTTCCCGCCGAAAAGACGATAAATAACGCTTTCCCGCTGGTAATCCTCCATCACTGCAAGCTCCCCTATGAGTGCATCCACCAGTTCGGCACGATTGATTGTGACATTTTTCAAAGGCTTCGCCGAGTCGCTACTGCCAAGCACCAGAGAGACGAGTACGGGGATATTCTCTACGGTTACACCATGCGCCTCCATAAAAGCTAGGGCAAAATCGTCCTGCGCAGACTGATGCTCCGTGTCGACCAGCTCCATATAGCGGCGAAAGAGTGGAAAATAATCGCTGCTAGACAACCCGAGAGCCAATACCGCATAGGTGCCAGGCATGACGGATTTCTCACTAGGCTCTACATCCCCATACCATGCGAACTCTTCCATCGCAAGCTCAGCATATTCTGCGATTTTCGGATATAAGGCAGGATAACGGGACGCATTGGCAAAAAACTGGTGGAGACCTGACTTCGCCAGCTTTTTTACGGGCAGGTAGTGCTTTTCGCTACTCTTCAGCTTGAGCTTGTACCCTTTCGGAAAACCTTCACGCAAGAGTCCGTTGATAAAATCGATGGCTTCACCGTAGGCGGCTTCTTCCTCAGTCACGATACGGATGTCGATCGCTTGTAAAACGTCATTGGCTTTTGCTTGAATCAGACTGCTTTTATACTCGTTTTCAAAGCGACCGCTGCCACGTTTTACATAGTCCGTAGCCCGCTTGGAGCCAAGCTGAACAGCGAGGTCCAAAAACTTCTTGCGGGTGTCAGGTTCCTTGTTGCCTATTGCGAGAGCGACGTATAGGAAAAAGTCCAGCTCCTCTGCTTTTGGTTCCTGACGCTCCTGCTCGGGTTTCAAAACCCAGTCCAATCCATAATGCCCGGTACGATCAAAAAATTTGACTAAAAAACGCTCATCAGCCCAGCCTTTTAAAGCTAACGTAGAGTGGTACGTCCACGAATCACTGCGTTCTTTATTAGAGCGCAGCTTTTCGCTAAGACGCTGGATAAGAGGTTCGATAAGCTCCTGCTTTTGTTCCATCAAGTCGGGATTGACGAGACAATGAGCGAAGAAGAAATCGTCTCTTTCTTTCGGACGTACAGGAAGCTCCGCTTTAATTTTTGTCTCGATAAATTGATCCAGTACTTGTTTTAGACTCTCGCGTTTTCGCTCGTTTATGAAATGGCGAGAATGGCATTGCACCGATTGTTTCCACTCGAATTCGAAGACGAGCTCGAAGCGGTAATTAAAAAAGTGATAATCATAGTCGGTGGAATGGAACAGGGATTCCATTCGATCACACAGTGCGGGAAAAAACTCTTGCATGAGCATTTCCTCTGTAAGCTCCTCGATATAAGAGCCCGCATCGTATTTGTACGAGTCGTCACTCCAGCTGAATGGTTCATGGACATCGATGTGGATTTTACCATTGGCCCAATTGAGCTTTCCTTTTCTCCACGCCACTCTCAGGTAGTCTTTGACCCCCGCCTGCAGTAGACTCCAGTCTTTGACCTCGCTGATCCGTTGGTTCTCTTTTTGGTAAATTTCTAGGATGGAAGTCCATACTTCGTTTAGAAATGCTTCTGCTGCCTGATTCATTGGCTGACTCTCCTCCTTGCCAAAACATCTTAACCGATGACTTTGACGACATTGCCCTCGCTATCGGTAATATTGGTTTTCACAATATGAATGGCAATTCCTTTCAGGGAAGGAATCTCAAAGCTGCTTTCCTTAGGAAGCAACTGCTTGGTAAGCGCAAGCGTTGTCGCATCATCGAGAACAAATCGAATGACGTCCTCTCCTGGAATACACGCAGCCTTCTCTCCTGCCTCAAATACAACGCGGACATCAGGTCCCACAAGGCTCAGGCTTTCCCCTTTTCGCATACGTCCGCGGAGAATTTTTCCGATGACTTCCGCTTGCTTAGCTCCCAGCCTCAAAGTCGAAGGCGTTTTTTTCAAGAAGCCATTTTTTCCTGGCTCCCATCCAAGCTGGCTGACGAACAAATAAGCCGTGCTGGAGCCTTCTTGTTCCATTCCTTTTTGAACAGCATCAGAAACCGTAGAATGGCGAAGGAGAGAATCCCGCTCGAGATCAGTTATGTAGAAAGGCATATACGGCAAGCCAGATTGGAGTACGCCACGAGTATTCCAAGCCATCATCGCATCGAGTTCATCACCTGTGATCCCAACCATTTGCAAGAATTGCACCCGCCCATTCGGCGTATCCATTTCGGCAAGCTGAGGGTCTGTCACAAAAGCGAGCGCAGTCAGTTGGGTATCGGCGCCCAAGCATATCGGACCGTTTGCATCCAAGTGATCACCTGCTTGAAACACATTGCCCGTGTTGAATACGTAACGCCCCATATTTTGAAGCAGATTCAGCGCCCAGGCAGGCGGTTCTTCCTCGTCGTCCTTTCGTGCTAATCGAAACGTCAATTCAAAGCCAAAACCGCTTTCCTCTTCATTCTCAGACTCTTTTTCATACAACTCGGTGAATCCATACGTGACAAAATGCCAATGCGGGTTAGGCTCGTCCGATATATAGGCGCTTATTCCATCCAATGGATCGTTTCCACCCAGCGCATACGAGATAAGTGTGCCGTAATGCTTAGGCTCCTGCTCTCCATAAATCTTTCTCATCTCCTGGTCAATAGCATCCCAGCCCGCTGACATCATTTCATCGTTCATTTCATCGTTCATTTCTTTGCTCATCCCTCTTGCCTCCCATGTCATGACTGTCTTAACAATAGCCAAAATGAAATTTGGATACTCTAGTAGACGGTCAATACCACTTAGCAAATTACATCGTTCTCATTCCCTTCCATTCAAAAATCTTTAATAGGTTTGTGCTATCCCATTCGGAACGACTGGCTTCGATAACCAGTGCTGGTCGGTTTGCACATGATTCTTGCGCACAAACTTGGCGGCAGAGTGTTTAAAATCTTCGTACGGAAACCTCTCCGTTACTCGTACCACGTACCCCTCTTGTTCCCCGCCGAAGACAGATTGCTTGGTGTAGCAACTTTTTATGGTCTCTTCCTTCCAAATCCCTCTGTACAAGACAGGTGCTGTTTCCAAACCAAGTAGTTCGGCCCATTCTACCGTTTCATCCCACGACAAGCATTCATTGTTTTCATTCCAGATCGAGAACACGTAGAAATAGCTCGTTAGATGTCCGTAATAGATGGAGTGCAGCGCATATACATTTTCCCCACAAACTCGCCAGCCTTCCGGGATATGAAACGAAATCGTCCCGTGCAGCATCTTTACCCAATGTCTAGATGCGTGATCTTTGCTATCCAGTGACCGTGCATGGATATGGTTTCGGTACAGCGTGGTATTTTCTCCATCCAGCTTTTCTGTCACGACTACTTCTTTTCCCTCGAAATGACTAACCGTTCGCAAGATTTTATCATCATCGGTTCTACTTCTTGACCAGGGTAAATGAAAGGTTCTCGGATATTTTTTCAACATCGTTATTCACCTCCTTATTTGGCATAGGCATCTCCTTCCTTGAAGAAGTACAGCTTCCACAGGTACTCTTCGCCCAACAAATGATAAATCTCGGAAATATCTTGCTGCGTTCCGTAGTTAATCTTCATGTGCATTTGAATCAAGTTGACGACTTCGAAAATAAAATCATCGTCGAATCCTAATTCTTTTAAGAAATGGCAAGCAATTTGTGCAGATACATGCTCATGTCCGAAGTAGGAGTAATGGCCTTTCATCGGCTTGTAGGTTTTGCAAAATGGTTTTCCTGTATCGTGAAACAAGGCGACCACTTGCATGAGAAATTTGTCATCTTCCGTGTAAAAGGCGTTTACATAATCGAAAACATGATAGGTATGCTTGCACAAAGGGTACTGATGATAAGGATTTTCCTGATTAAATTGATACATCTCTTTGAAGATCGGAATGGCATTCAGCCTATCGAACAGCTCTTCATAGGAGGGTTCGTTTTGAAGCAACTGAACGAACTCTTCTTTTTCAATGGCATAAGGAACTGGTTCGTGCAAGAGATGAATGTGATCCCAGCCTTCATTTTTGATGGGAAAATGGAAGTTCTTCCGCATCTTCGCCAAGATGTATTCGTCCACGGTTCTCTTTCGGGATTTATTGCGCTCTAGGCAAACGGAATAGGGAACATCGACGTAATAGCATTCCTTCAGAACATCGGGAAATTTAGCTAGGACCTTCATTCTCTTCTCTCTGTCAATATTGGTTGCGTCTAAGATGACATTCCTTCCATTCATCAGCTCCGTTGCGATTTTCGAATAAACCTCAAAAAATACTTGCGCTGACTTTTTTTGTTTCCGCTCATCACCGAATAAGTTCTGGCGTATTTCATCCGTTGACACGATGATTGCCCGTTCCTTTTTGGCAATTTCTTGCGCCCACTTGCTTTTGCCACTGCCCGCAATGCCTGACAGGACGATTAATTTCTTTTTCACTTATATCTCACCTCCTTTCAATGAAAACTAATTTTTCGACATGCTTTTCCAATATTATACACACTTCGCGTATGGATGACACCCTTCTTTGTTCCTAGATTTTCCGTTCTTTACAGCCACGGACCAAAGAAATTCTGGACAGCTTGCTCGGAATAGCTATCTTCCCCCCGCCAGTTCACGACGGCAAAAAAGTCATTCTTCCCGCCACGTCCTGGTCTGTCCTTGCTTGGAGCCAGGATCCCAGCGGATGCAAGAATTTCCATGAAGACATCCCGTTCGTTCTTGCTAGATGGAAAGACACCCTGGAGCCGCTTCTCCAGTTGACGAGCGGCATCGGTTGGTTCACTGCTGGCGATGATGGCTAGCACCTGATGGAGGATGGCTACATCTTCTTCCTGCACCGTAAGATTGTCTTCTTTGCTTAGTAGCTCCAGATCAAGCATGAGGTACGGTAGATAGTTCAGGCGAATGCCGCCCCACTTGATTCTTTCAAAATTCAGGACATTCAAATCTTCGTCGGTATATAGCTCTCGCCCAGCGATATAGTAACGGTCGCATTTATGGCAGTCCCCGTACATTGCAAAATAGGTACCGTTTTCTGGATTTGTATACTTCCCTGCATTACTTTCAAACGTATGAGCCGTCAAATGCTCCGTCAAAGCCCAGCTAGACAAGGCGCTGCGCAGATACACCTTTCGCGTCGAGAGACTGTGTAAAAAGGCTGTGGCGACTTGCTCTTTTGTCACTTTTTCATGCAAAGCAATGATTCTGTCTATGCACTCCTCGTGACTGATCGTTAGCGGGTCAAACATGAGACCTTTGCTTTTTGCGTATTCAAAATCTGCTCCCGAAAAATCGTATGGGCGACTCTTCCAGCCGTTGCTACTCCAAAATGTCTTCATCAAAATTTGCTTTGCTTTTTTATCCATAAGACGATTTCTCCTTATTCTTAGCTTTCCATATTTTAGCGCTAATCGGACGTGTAAAAAAAGAGTCCAACCCATGAAAGATCGCTGGACTCTGATTCCGTTTCTATTACGTACCGCAAAACGTTTGATAAGGACGTGCTGATTCCGCTGGTAAAGTCGTGTATTCTACCTGTTCAGGCGTGTACGCATAGGGATCAGAAAGGACTGTCAGGAGCCGTTCCATCACCGTGTAGTCGCCCTCTTTCCATGCTGCTTCCAATGCTTCTTCTACCCGATGGTTCCGCGGAATGACTGCCGGGTTGTTCTTTTTCATTCCCTGTTGTACCGCGTCGGTGTCTTCTGGCTGTCTCGTTAGTCGTGCTTTCCACTGCTCATGCCATTCCGTGAATTCGCTCGTGCCAAACAGCCCAGTCTCTTCTGGTTGATTAAGCGTGAGAGCACGGAATGTATTCGTATAATCTGCACGCTGCTCCTTCATCATGTTGAGCAAACCCTCGATCAACGCTTCGTCTTGCTCCTCTTCGTTAAACATACCGAGCTTTGCCCGCATTCCTGTGAGCCAATTGCTCTGATACAGCTTGCTAAATTCGGCAAGGGCATCTTCGGCTATTTTCACTGCCTGCGCTTCATTTTCATGCAACAACGGCAATAAGCTTTCCGCAAAACGGGAAAGATTCCACACAGCAATGTATGGCTGATTTCCGTAAGCATAGCGGCCCTGAACGTCAATAGAGCTAAATACCGTTGCAGGATCATAGGTGTCCATGAAGGCGCAAGGGCCGTAATCAATGGTTTCGCCACTGATCGCCATGTTGTCGGTATTCATGACCCCGTGGATAAAGCCCACAAGTTGCCACTTGGCAATCAACGCTGCCTGACGCTGGATGACCCCTTTTAGTAGGAGGAGATAGCGGTTTTCTTCTGCCTCGATCTCTGGAAAATGTCTTTGCAATGTGTAATCAGCTAACGCGCGGAGATCTTCTATGGAACAAAATCTTGATGCGAATTGGAACGTGCCTACTCTGATATGACTGGCTGCGATACGCGTCAAAATGGCACCAGGCAGCTCGGATTCGCGATAGATAGACTCGCCGGTTGTCACTACTGCAAGGCTCCGAGTCGTAGGAATCCCGAGTCCATGCATGGCCTCGCTAATGATGTATTCGCGCAGCATCGGGCCAAGGGCTGCTCTGCCATCGCCGCCACGTGAATAAGGTGTTCTGCCTGAACCTTTTAATTGGATATCGAAGCGCTCGCCTGTAGGCGTAATCTGCTCACCAAGCAGGAGAGCACGACCGTCGCCTAACATGGTAAAATGGCCAAACTGATGCCCCGCATATGCTTGAGCGAGAGGCATTGCGCCTTCCGGGGTTTTATTTCCCGCGAGCATAGCTATGACTTCTTCGCTTTGCAGAGCTTCGACATTCAGCCCTAGTGATTTTGCCAAACGTTCATTGAGAATGGCAAGCTTCGGCGATCGTACAGGCGGTGGATTGAGCCTAGAAAAAAACGATTTTGGCAGCGTTGTATAGCTGTTCTCGAAGTTCCATCCCGGTTCGATTGTTGGTTTTTTGTCAGTCATTGTATCTCCTTTTATCGATTGACGTTATTTGCATGGAGGTAATTGTACGCATGATACATTTTGTCAATTTATTATACCCTTTTCATGCAGGATAGGAGCACACTCGCACATTTTTAGCGTACTCCTCGCCGAATATCTTTCATGAGTTGGGGGGAAAATACCATTTACATAAAACCAAAAGGTGTTATATCATCATAAAAGCAAAAGGTGTTATATTTTTCACTACGAAACGGAGAGATTTTATCGTGGGACAGAACAATCAACAAGCCGTAGAAGATATTAAGCAAACCATCGTTTTCGACGCCCCTATTCAAAAGGTATGGGAGAAAGTATCCACTGCGGAAGCCATCTCAGCTTGGTTTATGCCAAATGATTTTCAGCCTGTAGTTGGTCATGAGTTTCATATCCAATCCCCTTTTGGCCCTTCTCCATGCAAAGTGCTGGAAGTAGAAGCACCACATCGCCTTTCTTTTGCTTGGGATACAGACGGTTGGGTTGTCTCTTTTCTTTTAAAAGACCTGGGAGATAAAACAGAGTTTACCCTCATTCATGGTGGATGGAAAGCGGCAGATGAGATCATCGAAAAAGCAAACGCGAAGAGCGCAATGATTCGTGAGAAGATGAATCAAGGTTGGGTTGGGATTGTTCATGAGCGTCTGAAAAAGGTTGTGGAAGGCTAAATGTCTGCCTCAGCAGAAAAGGTTGATGTATTTCAAGCGATCGCTGACCCTACTCGTCGAGAAGTGCTTCGCTTGCTAGCTGAAAAAGAATTGCCGATCTCAGCAATTACCTCTCATTTCCCCATAAGCCGAACGGCTGTGGTCAAGCATCTTCATATACTTGCTGACGCAGATTTGGTTACGGGACATAAGGTTGGTCGCGAGAAAATCTATCGTTTGCATCCCGGTCCCCTGACAGAAGTAAAGCAGTGGCTTTCCTTTTATGAGCAGTTTTGGAATAATAAGCTATCTATGCTTAAGCACCTTGTGGAGACCGATGGAGATACGACGTTAACTGTCGTCCAGTCGGAACCGGATCAAAAAAGGATATAGTTTGTCATGCCTTCCCTCTTGATCGTTTGAACAAAGATCAAGAGGGGTGTTCTTTGATCAGGCAGTATGGATAGCAAAAAGACTGCCGGTTGCTCGACAGTCTGGGTAGTTTGCTTACTTATTCAACAGCTCGGTCAGTTCAGTGGATTCGGTCAAATGCAGCGGTGCCGTTCCATAAGCTTTGCCATCTTCTGAATCAAACATATGGTTTTTGTTGTCTCCGCTCAATACGAAGAACAGTGTCTTCGCCTTTACTTCTGTTTTGTTATCTGTATGAACAGTCGCTGGCAAAGTGTTTGTCGTTACTTCAGCGTAGTTGAATTCAACTGCCAAAGCCTCTTTCTTGTCCTTTTCCACCGCTTGGGTGCTCTCGTCAAAACGCATTTGGTCCGCAGGTGTTTCAAAACGTTTGTTCATGAGCGCAAGAATTTCCTTGAACTTGTCATCTTCCGGCTTCAGGGATGTTTTTTCCCCTTGCTTGTACACTACGATTTCTTGTGGAGCAGCGATCACCTGTTGCTCTTCTTTTTTCGCTTCTTCAGGTTTTTGCGTAGTTGCTTCACCCGCTGGCTGTTGGGTGCCTATTGTCGATTGATTTTGATTTGTTGGTTGCTCTGTCGGCTGCGTGTTGCCGCAAGCAGTAAGGACTGCTAGCAGGAGTGCAGCTGGGATCAAGGCTGACTTTTTCATGTTGAGGACCACCTTTTACATATTCTCTCCACTGTTATACGACACGCCCGTGTGGTTGAACGAGATGTGGAGTGCTTTTGACCAAAGCATTCTATTACAATAAAATTAACCTTGCAAATAATCACCAATTGTTGTCTTCGTGCAAGCAAGCCATCCTGAATGGGAAAGATGAGAGAAGGCAGTACCATTTGGACGACGGACTCATTTTAAGGAGATACTTCATGACTCATCAAAAAATCATTCATTTCAGTGATAAGGACCTGGATGGCGTATCTTGTGCAATCCTGAGTCAAATTGCTTTTTCCAATCAAGAAGTCGATTACCGCGGAGTGACTCCTTACACTGTCAATCAAGAAGTTCAAAAATTTATCGAAGAAGAGCTTACCCCCGATATGAATGTCGTGATTACCGATGTAAGCGTCAATAACGAGGTCGGAACGCTCATTCAGAAAAAGGTCGATCAGGGACATGTATTTGTCTTGATCGATCATCACCCAACTGCCTTGCCGTTGGCTTCCACGTACGAATGGGCAAAGGTTATTACCGAAGAATCAGGGAAAAAAACTTCGGCAACGAGCCTTTATTATGATTATCTGGTAAATCAGGGATATCTGACTCCTACAGGCGTTCTCGCTGACTATGTGGAGCTGGTTCGTGCCTTTGATACGTGGGACTGGGATGCAACTGGTACAGTACAAGCCAATCAACTGAACATTTTATTCTATATGGTCGAGCGAGACAGGTTTATCCAGAATGTGCTGGGACGCTTGCGCGGTGAAGGTACTCATACGGATCAGTTCGTATTTGACGAAGTAGAATCGATCCTCATCTATACAGAAGAAAAGCGTATCGATGAATTTGAGCATAAAAAGCTGAAGCAAATGAAGCTAATTCCGGTAGAAATTGATTTAGACGAGCCAAAAACGTATCAAGTGGGCGTGGTTTTCCTCGAACAATATCACTCCACGACAGGCAATTTCTTATGTAAGAATGCAGAAATGATTGATTTCGTTGCGATGCTCGATCCCGGAAAAGGCAGAATCAGCTTTCGAACGATTCGAGAAGATGTGGACCTGTCTGTGATCGCCCAGCATTACGGTGGTGGCGGTCATCCAAAGGCTTCCGGATGTTCCTTTACAGGCGTTACGTTAAAGGCTTTCGTGTACCCTGCTTTACGAACGAATTAGAAAGGTGAGGAAACCTAAACGGTTTTCCCCACCTTCTTCTTTTTTTTAGAGACTTTTTATCCAACTACAATTCAACGATTTTTGTAGCGATGTTATTGCAAAACTCCCTGTCATGCTCCACAAAAAGAATCGTTGGCGAGTGTTCAAGGAGCAGCTCTTCAATTTGCATGCGAGAAATGACGTCAATAAAGTTTAATGGCTCATCCCAAATATGAAGATGGGCTTTCTCGCAAAGACTTTTCGCAATGAGTACTTTCTTCTTCTGCCCGCCACTAAAAGCAGAGATATCCTTCTCAAATTGCACACGGGAAAAGTCCAGCTTGCGCAAAATCGATTTAAACAGGCTTTCCTCAATCCCATTGTCTCGGGCAAAGTCAGTGAGATTGCCCTTTAGATGGGAAGTGTCTTGAGAAACATACGAGATTTTCAGTTGACTTCCCTTTCTGAATGTCCCCGTATGTTGAATGTTCTCCCCGCAAATGAGCTTGAGAATGCTTGATTTTCCTGAACCATTCTTTCCTGACAGCGCTATACGCTCTCCTTGCTCAATCGTAAAGCTGACATCTGCACAGACAAGCTTCTCTCCGTATGAAATCGAGACCTTCTCCAGTTCGACCAGTTGATTTTTATGATAAGCAAGCTGTGCAATCTTTAAGCTTTCCTGGTTTTCAATGTTTTTCAGCAGCTTCGATTTTTCATCAATAGCGGATTGCTGTCTTTGCTCCATCGATTTGGAGCGTTTCATCATTTTCGCAGCCTTGTGGCCAACATACCCTTTGTCTAATTTGGAACCGGAATTCAATGTTCCATTCTTCGTCTTTTCCACAGCGTCTGACCAGTTGCTTGTGCGTTTGGCTGCGTCTGACAAGCGTTTAATGTCTTTTTTGAGCTTCTCATTCTCAGCGAGCTCATAGTTATCCTGTCTCTGTTTATTTTCCCACCAATCGGAGAAGCTCCCTTTTTGCACCTCAATGTTCGTCTTGTTGATGGACAGGATATGGTCGACACAGTTGTCTAGAAATGCGCGGTCGTGGGACACCAGAATATAACCGCTTTTGGAATGGAGATAATCACTGACGAGCTCCCTTGCATGCATGTCGAGGTGATTGGTTGGCTCATCAATTAACAAAAAACTGTTTTCCTTTAGAAATAAGGCGGCTAACATCACTTTCGTTTGCTCCCCGTTAGACAAAGATTCAAAAGGACGATATAGAACATCGTCTGAAACCTTTAAGAGGGAGAACTCGCGCATTAATTCCCATAGCTGATAGTCCGGGACAATGTCTTGAACGATATCAAGGGTAAGATATTCTTTGTTCTCGACTTGGAAAGGAAAGTATTCAAAGCTGACTTGAGCACTAATCTTTCCACTGTATTCATACTTACCAAGCAACAGGTTGAGAAAAGTTGTCTTCCCCCTCCCGTTTCTTCCCGTAAAGCCCAATTTCCAATCCGTATCGATTTGGAAGCTCACATTTTCAAAAATGTTATCAAAACTGCCTTCATAGGCAAACGTCAAGTTATTTACACTGATTAATGACATACAATCATCCCCCTGTACGCAAAAAAAATAGAAAAGCTACAAGAAAGTTACTCTCTTGTAGCTCAAATAAATACAGCAAATCCAACTCAAAAAAATGGAGTTAGATAAGGATATATTGTTTGAGTGAAGAGATATAAGTAACTTTCTTGCACATAAAGAATAAAACACGCGAAAGATATCGCTGTTTGTTTTATTTTTTAAGCAAGAAAATTATCCATTATACTCTTCAGCTCCAGTCATTAAGTTAACAGCATCATATCATATTCATTTGTGCGGTTCAACAAGTAATCTTTCCGTTTTTTTACTGTAGCTTCTAGTGAAAACTCGTGTTCCTTGGAACAATCCTCTCCCTCGACAATTTTCGGACAAGAATTTTTTTCCGTAAAAAGAAGGAAATTTAAAATTGAATGAGAATTCCCATTATTGAAATTATTTTTACCTATTGCAATTATATGGAGGGGTTAAACTATGAAAAAAGTAGTAAGAGGCTTGGGTATTCTCGTATTGGCATCATCATTCCTGTTCGTCCCGACTCAAGCAGCAGATGCGGTAGGAAAAGGAAATGAATCTAACGCCCGTCCACAAAAATATATCTTTGATGGAAACTGGAAGTACGGTGATACGTTAGTAGTGGCATACGATACGTTCTTTCCGAATGGATGGATATCGATTGAAAAAGAGCCACATCGTGGAACACAGCTTGGATATGAAGTAGCGAAATATATTAATGGCGCGAATTATGGGCAAGTGGAAAGAAGCTTGAGCTTTAACATCCCTTCTGGTTGGGTAGAAATCGGTCGAGGTTATAACAGCAAGAGACAGGCTTATATCGATATCAGAAATGAGAATAAAAAACGGTACCAACCTCAAGAGTTGGAGAATAAATGGGTCGGTACCGGGGTGCCTGTACCATATGGCTGGGTCGTGGTAAATGTAAGTCTCTATGAAAAACAAATCGTAAATATCACCAGTATCCCTACTGAATCCAGCATTGAAGCGGTCAAACACCCCTCGCCAGCCTTTGCTTATGAAATCCCAAGAGGCTGGGAAATCACTGTAGATGGAGAGTATTCTCGAATTCTCACAAGAAAGTACTGATCATAACAGATACGATCAGTTACGAAATGTGATCATGAAACGACCTGTAGGTAGCACGATGGAAAACCATCCGCGCAACCCACAGGTCGTTTTCGTTATTCGATAGGAAAGCTATCCTGCGTTTTCCAAACAGAACTAAATTCAGTAATTTCAGTATTGACTAAAATAACTGAATTTAATTAAGATAATACACATAACATCTTTTAGGAAGTGATGCACATGAAAAAATCTGCTTTGATTAGTGCTGCGCTCTTGTTTATCACTATACTCGTAGGGGTTCTTGGCACGTACAGCATCATTATTGCACTACCACTTATTGGAGAGGAATTTCATTTGAATCCAGTGGAGCAAGGTGCGATCATGAGTGTATATTTTTTAGGCTTCGCTATTTTTACCATTCCGGGAGGGATCATTGCTGATAAACGAGGATCGAAGCAAATTATTGTAATCAGCTTGGTATTGTGGGCAATATTGACTGCGCTTACAGGAGCGGTCACAAGTTTTGCAGCCTTACTCGTTGTCCGTTTTTTGATGGGGTTTATCGATGCCCCACTAATGCCTGCTATGTTAAAAGCGATTGCCGAACGAACACCTGCAAACATCCGCACGACCACATTATCCGTCGTTTCATCAGCGGAACCAATTGGGTCTGGACTTGCCCCTTTTCTCGTAGCACCATTGATTGCGGTACTGGGATGGCAGGAAGCTACTTTTATTACAGCATCAGTTGGCCTGCTCTTGGCCCCCATTCTCTTGATATTCCTTCCCCGTCCTTTCGTAATGGAGCAATCTTCAAGCTCAGCATCAAAATCGAAACCTATCCCTTTCCTATCTCTTTTGCGTAACAGGTATTTGTGGAAACTAACAGGTATGCTCTGCGGAATTAATATCGTGATGATTGGATGCATGACATGGGTACCTACCTACTTAACAACTGAAAAACATCTTGCTATTACCGAATCGGGCTTATATGCATCGCTTCCTCTTCTCATTTCCTTGCTTGGCTATTTGGCAGGTGGATGGTTATTTGACCGTTATTTTCATCAAAAGTTTCGAACGATGGTCGTTCCGTCCATTCTGGTCTCAACGATTTTCCTCACGCTTATGATCCTATCTGACGATGTCAACCTGTTTATGCTGTTTGAGTCTCTTTCCTTGTTTTTTCTTTCCCTTACCACTCAACCTATTCTTGGACTTACCATGCGTCTCATTCCCTCAGATGCTTTGGGCACTGCTAGTGGAATTCTGTTAACCGGAGGAAAGCTGGCAAGTATTTTTACACCAATCGCGATGGGCGCATTCATTCAAGCGTATTCCTTTCAAGCCGGTTTTTCCCTGTTGCTAGTAGGTGCTGGAATCTCATTTGTTTCCTCCATTCTTATCCATCTCAAAAGGAGTGAGTAGCTTGACTGATTTCATTCAAAAAATGCTGCAAGAAATGCCCGATTTCTCATATTTTCTAACTATTGAAGAATTGGACGCCTCTTCCCGTGAATTAGCAGCTGCCTATCCACATCTTGTTACCCTCAGTACCATCGGTCACTCAACAGAAGGACACCCCATCCTTATGCTGCGAATTGGAAATGGCCAGCATCGCGCGCTGTTTGTCGGTTGTCCGCATCCAAATGAACCGATTGGAGCTCTATCGTTAGAGTATCTCAGCAAAAAGCTATGTGAGGATTCTGCCCTATTAGAGCAAATGGATTATACCTTCTATATCATCAAAGAAATCGATGTAGATGGTTGCCGACTGAATGAGGGTTGGTACCGCGGCCCATTCTCTCCAGATCGTTACATCCGCAGCTACTATCGTCCCAGTATGCTCGAGCAAGTTGAATGGACATTCCCGTATGCCTATAAAACGTTGAGCTTCAACGAGCCCATTCCTGAAACCGTAGCATTTATGCGGGCGATTGATGAAGCCAAGCCGCATTTCCTCAACAGCTTGCACAGCTCCGATCAAACGGGAACGTTTTATTATGTATCGACTCCTCTTCCCGACGCATTGTGCCAAGAGATCGTAAAACTGACCCATGATCATCAATTACCGCTGATGATCGGCGAACCAGAGGCACCATTCATGCCCCCTATCCAACCCGGTTTTTATCAGCTACCTGAGCTGTCTGCTATGTACGATTACTACCAAAGCATCCTGCCTACTGGAGAAGACCCTGCGAAAGCAATCCTCATGGGGGGCTCATCCCGCGATTATGCTGGGACACGTTACCGTACCTTTTGCCTTGTTTCGGAAATATCGTTGTTTACGGATCCAAGGATGGGAGATGAATCTGAAACCACTCATAGCTACAAGGATGCTACGCTGGACATAGCCAAACTGGAAGGTGAACAGATTGCTTTTTTATCCAAACAGTACCAAAGCGCACAGGCATTCATAACGATGCCAACCAGATTCCAGCGATCTGTAGAGGATTTTCTGATTGGTATGGAGGAAGTTCGATCCCATCATTTACAATCAGCTGAAAGTGATGCAGCTTTAGCACGCTTCGCAACAGTAGCTGAAATGTTTGACTTGAAATTACGCACTTTATGGAGTTCTCTATGCTGCTGCAGCATGCTGATCCGCATACTGGATGCCCAGCCCGACAACATCACCCTTTCAGAGATTCGAGCAGAATTAGAAAAATGGCTGGATCAAGGCTTACAAGAGCTACTCTCCTTTTTTAATTGGTCGATGCGTCCACTGCGCGAATTGTGCGGTGTCCAGCTAGGTTCTGCCTTGATGATAATGGAGCATCTTCGTCAAACCAATGATAGCACTGCTACGCCACTAAAATAAGGAATGATGTGAGCGCCTGTCAGCAGACCAGGCGCATTTTCTTTTGTTATTTTCTGAAGAAAGCAATGACTATTGATAGTATAATAGACAAAAGCATGGATATCGGGCAAAACGAGGAAAAAGGAGTCTTGAAGTTGGACAAATTAACGGCGGAAACGATGCAATTGATTGAAGAAATGGCTCTCCATCACGAAAATCAAGGATTATCCAGAATTGCTGGCCGGATTATAGGACTGTTGATGGTCTCGCAGGAACCCCTTTCATCCGAACAAATAGCCACTACATTGCAAGTCAGTCTAGGAAGTGTATCTACCAATATGCGCATTCTTTTAAAAAGTGGACTCGCGGAAAAAAAGAGTGTGACAGGCGACCGTGTGAGTTATTACATCGTGGCACCAGACGCAATTGAGGAAGAGTTTATACAGGGTTTAGAGCGAATATTATCATTAAAGAATGTCATAGAAAAAGGAATGCAAATTGAAAATTTGAAGGAAAGCGAGCTAGTTATGCAGCGATTCCATGAGATGCTGGAAGCAATTGAGCTATACAAGGAATCTCTCAATCAAATGCTCGCTAAGTGGAAGTCTCGTCGCATGTAACCTCAAACAGCTCCTATTAATGGAAAAGCAGAAAGGCAGCTTTGGCGATGAAAAAGCCACGGCTGCCTTTTTTCATAAGAGGATGGCATCGATCATTTGACTGGTGATATCTCATCTTCCGTTACCCATTTGTAGTTCTTAACTTCTCCTCCCCCTGTCGTGGGAGTGTAATCGATCATATAGACAGTCGTTGTATTTGCCGTATCAAGCTTGCCTGATGCATCGAGCATCCCTTTCACATGATCCGCCTTCAAGACGACTTCCGTTCCCGGATTATATGGTTGCTTGATATGGTTCTTGATTTCTTCTTGAATGATCCATTTATACCCCTTCACAGGAGGCTCACCGGTTGTAGGCGTATAGGTCACTGAATAGGCGGTTGTGTCGTAAGCCCCCACAATTTTCGCTTTCGCCCCTTGCATCCCCGGTTGGTGACTTGCTTTCAAGATGACTTCACTCCCTACTGTAAATGTAGGTTTCGGTACAATCTCTACTTGCTCTAGTACATCCGGTGCAGCAGCACCGCCACATCCACTTAACCCCATCGCGGTAATCAGCATGAGCAATAACAGTTTCCATTTTTTCATTCTAAACACCCCGAATTCTTTGTTGTCTGTCAAAGGTATTATGGGTACACAAGACCTTCCTTATCCACTTATATCCTGCTTGATGCTTTATTTGAATGCATCCTTGGACGGGATTGACAAATCCTTGTTTTCAATCAACTGTAAAAGCAAAGCGTAGAATTGCTTCCGCTGCTCACTTGGCAAACTCTCGAGTACACTCTCGGCAATATCAGTTTGCAGCGCCAAAAAGTGATCACGGCAACGATGAAGCTCAATCCGCTGGCAAATCCGGCAGCAGCTGTGTACAGCAACATCTTCCTCCTGCTAGCCATTCTCATCATGGGAGTTTGGATTCTGTATCGCCTGCAATTCCGTGCCAGTAAAACTCTTGTCCATACAGACGAACCATCCATGTAAAATGTTTCTGTAAATAGGAAAACCAGTTCGAAGGACCTGCTCGTGTCCTGAACTGGTTTTCGTTCTATTCCGCTGTACGAATCTTCGATATCCAAAGGCTGAAAGCGATGCTTTTTGGCAAAATCGTATGTGCTCATTCCTGTTGCTTTTTGCAGGGTCTGCAAATGGAAACAAGGGTGAATGCACGTAATTGTTCCTCCTTCGACCGATCTATATTTACGACTATTTGCCCGGTATTTCCCCCCGAAGGTAACGTTCGCCCCATTCACACATGAGATCCATGATTGGTTTGAGCGAATCTCCCAATTCACTCAATTCATACTCGACCCTTGGCGGTACTTGGCTGTACACGGTCCTGATGACAATTCCATCCTCTTCTAACTCGCGGAGCTGCTGAGTCAGGATTTTTTGGCTAATGTCCGGCATTTGTTTCTTCAATTCGCTCGTTCGTTTGGGGCCGTAGTATAACTGACATAAAATCAAGGTTTTCCATTTGCCACCTAAAACATCTAGTGTTGCTTCAGAAGGAATTTGGTATGTATGTTTGAGCTTTGGTCTCATCGATTGGCTATCCTCCCCTATTACTTACGATTTTTACAGGAACCTTTTTGTTCCTGTGTTACTTTTTGGTATCAATAGCACAAAAAAGTGCGTACTTTTCACTTTCCATTATATGGTGCATGATTCGGATATAACAGCACCTTAGAAGATGGACGCCCATCTGACATACAAATGACTACAAAGATAGAGGGTGTTTAAAAATGAAAGTACTGACAGTTGTTACTCATCCACGAACCAATTCCTTGACCTTTGCCGTTGCAGAACGTTTCGTTCAAGGCCTAAAAGATGCAGGACATGAGGTTGAAGTTTTGGATTTGCATCGCAGTGGTTTTCACCCTGTTTTATGGGAGGAAGATGAGCCAGATTGGAACAATGGAGATAAAAAATATTCCGAAGAGGTCGAGATTGAAATGGAGCGCATGAGAAAACACGACGCGTTAGCCTTTATTTTTCCGATCTGGTGGTTCAGCATGCCCGCCATGTTGAAAGGATATATTGATCGCGTCTGGAACAACGGGTTTGCCTATGGCTCACGTAAACTGCCTCATAAACATGCATTGTGGATCGGTCTCGCAGCTGCTCCTGAAGATCATTTTCAAAAAAGAAATTACGACCAAATGATGGCGCACCACCTCAATGTCGGAATCTCCAGTTACGTCGGAATCGACGATTCGAGAGTTGAGTTCCTTTACGACACCTTGGCGCAAAATCCAGCGCATATCGAGCAGTTGTTGAACCGTGCTTATCACCTGGGATTCCATTATGGGAAGAAAGGGAGCCTAAAGTATAAAATATCTCTTTCTATCGAAGCCAACGGTGGGCGTTGCAACTTTATCGCCCACCCTTCTGATTTACCGGCTGTTTAAACAAGAAAAAAGAAAGCCCCTTTTCCTATGAGAAAAAGAAGGCTTTCGACTATGTGTATACGCGTTACGCAAGTACCTCAACGGTAAATCCTCCAGGAGCTTTCACATAAAACGTCCAACCATGCGATCTTACTGGCGGTGCAACTTTGTAACCATCTTCTTTTAAGCGTTGATTGATTTCATTTACTTTCTCTTCGCTCTCTTGGATGAAGCCGATATGAAATGTCTTGGGATATTGGACTTCGGCACCCTTCATCAAGGTAAACACCAGGCCATTATCGTCAAATAGAACCCTAAAATTATCGCCACGAGCATCCTCCGACGTATCTAACTTTTTTAGGCCAAAATATTTCTCCAAGAAACCCGCAGCAGCTGGAACATCCGTAACGGTAAGATTGACGTGATTCAATTTCATAATGACCACACATCCTTTGCACGAGATTAATTCAAGCGTAGCACATTCATGCAAATGCCAATCTTGATAGGCTCCGAGGCAGATCATTGTCATGAAGACCCGTCACATATCTTTAAGGTTTCACGATCATTCTATTTATTCACCGCTACTTTTGATTTGTTTACGATATGAATAGCATGGCCTAACACCGCTTCGGCAGCCTCCAGCCATACCTCGCTTAAAGTGGGATGCGGATGCATGGTTAACGCCACATCTTCTACACGCGCAGCAAGCTCAAGTGCCAGTATACCTTCCCCGATCAGGTTCGATGCATCAGCACCTACAATGTGCATTCCCAACAATAAATGACTTTCTTGATCCACTATCACCTCAGCAAAACCTTCTCCTTCATCTATGGCGAGTGCTCTGCCATTCGCCCGATAAGGGAACGTCGCTGCCTTGACCTTGTACCCTTGAAGCTCTGCCTCATCGCGTGTCATCCCCACACCAGCTATTTGTGGCTCAGTAAAAATCACATAAGGTATAAAAGGGGAATCTACGCTGCTAGGCAGCCCTGCGATCACCTCGGCTGCCACAATCCCTTGCTTCGCCGCACGATGGGCTAACGCAGGGCCAGGTGTTACATCGCCGATGGCATAAATATGCGCCTTGTTCGTACTGCCAGTCGATGTCACGGGAATATAGCCGCGCTCGTCCATTTCTACTCCCGCCTGCGCAAGTCCGAGTTCACCGGTGTTCGGCACTCGCCCTATAGTGACGAGTGTTTTATGTGCAGTGATACTTTCGGAACCGTTCTTTTCCGAAGTGCATACGAGTGTGACTCTTCCGTTCGCTACCTTAGCCTTCTCTACTTTTGTCGCGATCTTTACCGTCATCCCGAGCTGTTTTGCCTGCTTGAGCACTTCCTGAGAAAGATGGGCAGCTGTTTGCGGCAAAATGCGCTCACTTGCTTCAATGATGGTCACCTGCGATCCAAGCTTGGCGAACGCCATCCCGAGCTCCATACCAATATAGCCTCCGCCGATTATAGACAGTGTTTCCGGTACGTCATCCAATGCCAGCATATCAGTAGAATCCAGAATATATTCTCCATCTGTTTTCAAAAACGATGGAATGAACGGACGGGATCCTGTCGCAATGATCGCTTGTTTACATTTGTACGTTTCAAAATCGCCACCCGTCTCTACGCCAATCCGATCACTCGAGAGAAATGTCGCAATCCCCTTCACGACTGTAACCCCGTTGGACTGACAGAGATAATCGACCCCTTTGTTCAATTGAGCAACGACAGAAGTCTTCCACGTCTGCCAGCTCGGCATATGGAACGTCGTTTTCCCTGTCGGAAGCTGGATTCCAAGCTTATTCAGGCTATTTAGCTTGTGGTATTCGCCTGCTGTATGAATCAAGGCTTTCGACGGGATGCATCCGCGATTCAAGCAAACCCCACCCAGTACTTCCTTTTCAATAAGAACAACCGATTTCCCCAGCTGTCCGAGACGAATAGCGGCTGCATAACCTCCTGGCCCACCACCGATGACAACCACATCTGTTTCGACTGCTACTTCGCCGACTACCATCTATACCATCTCCGCAAACAATAGATTCGGATCTTCCAGCAGCTCCTTGATCCGGTTGGTAAAACGTACTGCCGTCACACCATCGATTAGGCGATGATCAAACGAAAGTGACAGGTTCATCATCCAGCGAATAACGCCTTCATCCTCACGCACGACCCAGCGCTTCTCCATTTTGTGCAAACTGATAATCGCTACTTCCGGGTGATTAATGATTGGCGTTGCTTGCAGTCCCCCGATTGATCCTACATTGCTGATCGTGAAGGTGCCACCTGTTATGTGTTCCATAGTCAATTTGCCATCGCGAGCCAAGCGTGCCAGTTGATCGATTTCTTCCGCGAGTTGAAAAATCGATTTGTGGTCTGCATCCTTGATGACTGGTACAATCAAGCCCTCAGGCGTATCGGTTGCAATGCCGATATGGTAAAAGCGCTTGAGCAAAATTTCATTTGTACGTTCGTCAATCGATGCGTTTAGCGTCGAGAACTCCTTCAGTGCAATGACCAGCGCTTTGATAAAGAACGGGAGGAAGGTCAGCTTAATATTCCGTTTTTCCGCATGTGGCTTTAGCTTTTCGCGCAAAGTACGCAACTGATCCATCTCCAGCTCATCGACAGAAGTCACATGCGGGATGATTGTCACTGATTTCACCATATGCTCGGCTATCTTTTTTCGGATGCCTTTTAACGGTAGCCGTTCGATACCTCCCTGCGACGAGGTGACTGCACGAGTAGCGGTTCCTGTTTTCGGCTGAACAACCGGTTCCGTCTCAACCGGTACTGTACTTGCCTCCAACAGACGCTCATTGCCAGGAGCTGTCGTCGGAAACTTTGCTGGTGCTGATTTTTGCAATCGATTGGCGAATTGGCGCAAATCCTCTTCCGTCACACGTCCCGCTGCTCCTGTACCTGTGACCAACTCGATATCCAGCTTCATTTCCCGCGCCAACTGCCGAACGTACGGCGTGGCCAATGATCGGCGGTGATCAGCACGAGCTGGAGTAAAATTGACTGTCTTATCTGGGTTTACGACCTTTTCTGGATGCTTTGTCTCCGTCTTTACTTCCACTTCCGTACCTGCATCGATCACGAGAAGGGTTGTGCCGACCTCTACTGTTTCCCCTTCTGCTATGAAAATGTCACGAATGATGCCAGTCACTGGCGCAGACAACTCGGCATTCACCTTGTCTGTTTGCACCTCCAGTAGTGGCTGATCCTGTTGAACGGATTCGCCAGTGCGAACCAGTACTTTTACGATTTCTCCTTCATGCATACCTTCTCCCACATCAGGAAGCTTGAACTCAACCATATGACTCGCTCCTTCTCTTAAAACGTAGCCGTTTCCATAATTCCGTCCTTCACGCGTTCAGCCGTTGGCAAATAGTCATCCTCGATGCTAAATTGTGGGACGGGCACGTCAAATCCGGTAATCCGTTTCACGGGAGCCTTCATGTATATCAAAGCTTCATCATTGATGATGGAAATGATCTCTGCACCCAACCCAGCAGTTTTATGGGCTTCATGTACGACAACTGCGCGTCCAGTCTTTTTGACCGAGGCTATGATGGCATCCCGATCCAACGGATAAAGCGTGCGCAGATCAATGACTTCGCAGCTCAAGCCGTTTTCGCGCTCGATCTGTTTCGCCGCATCCTCTGCGACACGAAGCATCGCTCCCCAAGCAAAAATAGATACATCCGAGCCTTCCTGGACGACCTTCGCTTTTCCGATGGGCACGCGGTACATTTCTTCCGGAACCTCCTGTTTAAATGCGCGATAGAGCTTGGTCGGCTCCAAAAAAATAACCGGATCAGGATCTTCCATTGCTGCAATCAGCAAGCCTTTTGCATCATAAGGTGTGCTTGGTGCCACAACCTTTAAGCCCGGTACATGAGCAAAAAACGTTTCGACACTCTCCGAATGCAACTCCGGACCGCGAATCCCTGCCCCGTACGGCGTGCGTATGACCATCGGGACATGGTACTGTCCGCGAGTACGATAGCGCATGCGTGCAGCATGAGAAACAATTTGCTCAAAGCCTGGGTAAATAAAGGCAAGGAATTGAATCTCGACCACAGGAATTTTCCCGTTCATGGCAAGACCGATCGCTGCCCCGATGATTCCCGCCTCCGCTAGCGGCGTGTCCACTACACGATCCGGACCGTATTTGTGAACCAAATCTTCCGTCGCCCGGAACACACCACCATTCACGCCA
Organism: Brevibacillus schisleri; assembly: GCF_055685845.1. Classification (NCBI taxonomy): domain Bacteria; kingdom Bacillati; phylum Bacillota; class Bacilli; order Caryophanales; family Paenibacillaceae; genus Brevibacillus; species Brevibacillus schisleri. Next base: position 3,014,590 of record NZ_JBVNDM010000001.1, on the reverse strand, counting down.
ATATCCTCGCCGAGCAGCATGATGCGTGAATCATCTGCCAATTTTTGATCCATGGCCTCCGTGATCGCTTGAATCATCGTCAGTTTGCGTTTCATGCTGGGATTCCCTCCTGCTTCGATGGCTTGACGAGCTCGTTCTCCTGTTCCGTTGCCATCCACGATGGTTCAGCGTAGACGTGCTTGAACATGTCTTCCGGTTTGGACTTCGGATAGCTCTCTGCTTCCACAAGAGCTGCATCGATTTGTTCATTCACGCGTGCCATCAGCTCATCTTCCCTCGTCTCATTCCACAACCCTTGATTCTCCAGATACACTCGCAGACGTTGGAGTGGGTCGCGGTCTTGACGCCATTCCTCGGACATATTCTCTTGATCCCGGTATTTCTTCGGATCATCTGCGGTTGTGTGTGCGCCATAGCGGAATGTCACCGCTTCGATCAACGTCGGTCCCCTCCCTTCAAACGCACGTTGCATAGCTTCTTTCATGGTCAGCCAAACAGCGAAGATATCATTGCCGTCTATCCGAACCCCTGGGATATCATAAGCGGCCGAACGCTGTGCAATCGTTTTCGATGCAGACTGCTGTGAAAACGGAACGCTGATCGCGAAGCCGTTGTTTTGGCAGAAGAAAATGGTCGGCGTCTGAAATACGCCTGCAAAATTCAATGCCTCATGGAAATCTCCCTCTGAGCTTGCTCCGTCACCAAAGTAGGCAATGCTAACATGCTGTTCGTTTTGCAGCTTGCTCGCCCAAGCAGTCCCTACTGCATGAACCATTTGAGTCGCAATCGGTACACATGGCGGCATGATGTGCAAATGTTTCGGGCTGATACTCCCTTCCATGTGGCCCATCCAATAGAGGAACACTCTTGCCATGGATTGTCCATGGACAATCGCTGCCGCATGGTCTCGGTAGGTTGGGAAAAGCCAATCTCCAGGTGTTAATGCCATCGCGCTGCCTACTTGCGAAGCTTCCTGCCCTTCAAAGGGAGCATACGTCCCCATTCTTCCTTGTCGTTGCAGGTTAATCGACTTGCGGTCAAACTGCCGAACCAGCACCATATTTTCATACATCTTGATCATCGTCGCTTCGTCTAATAGCCCCTTAAGATCGCTTACCAGCTCACCCGCTGGACTCAATACCTGATATAATGAAGACATGGAAACATCCCTCGCTTTTTCGATGAAAAACACCACGGTGTCTTTCGATCATGTGATATTGATTCGTCTTGCCTCTGCTTTCGTCCCTATAGAAGAGCAAGTAGCATGCCAAACATTTGAAAGCGATTTCACAACAACACGATTCGAAAATGATCATTTTTACATATGCAAACTTGCGCACCGATGATTATTTCTGATTATTCCGTTTACAAGCCTACTGAGGAGGACTTCAATGTATCAAACCAAGTATTTTCAGGCCAGTGACAATCATGAACTCGCAAAATTACTGACGACCATCTTCAGTACGTCCCACGACGGATTGGCGATCTGTGACCGTAACGGCTACGTCCTGCTTTACAATGAGGCGTACTTGAACATCACGGGAGTTCCCGCCGACATTTTGAATAATTTCAGCTTCATGGAGCAAAAAGAAATGCATCTGGTTCCTGACTCTTCTGCTGTACGTACGATTTTGACGAAACAAACCCATAGTGTTGTCATCGATTATGCAAACGGTCGGCAAGCGATCAATACAGCTACCCCGCTGCTCGATTCAAACAAGGAATTATTGTTTGTAGTGGGAAATGTGCGCGACGTCACTGAGCTGAATCAGCTTCAGAAGGAGCTTGCGGAAACACGTCAAATCAGTTCGGCGTATCAAAGGGCTCTCGAACATATCCAAACCGATGGTGACTTTGACGAGCAGATTATTTATCGCAGTGGGCTCATGCATCGAATTGCTTCACTTTCCAAGCGCTTCGCGACGAACGACTCTCCTATCCTTTTACTAGGCGAGTCTGGTGTCGGTAAAGATGTCATGGCGAACTACATTCACGCTCAAAGCGGGCGAACTGGCGAATTTATCAAGATTAACTGTGGGGCCATTCCCGAGCATTTGCTCGAGTCAGAATTATTTGGCTATGAGAAAGGCGCCTTTACGGGGGCAAGTCAGTCAAAGGAAGGATTGTTCGAGCTGGCGGATCGGGGAACCATTTTTCTCGATGAGATTGGAGACCTCCCATTTCCTTTACAGGTAAAGCTCTTAAATGTATTGCAGGATGGGCGGATTCGCAGACTCGGTGGGAAAACATCACGTCAGGTTAACATGCGTATCATCGCTGCTACCAACAGCGATTTGGAAGCGATGGTCGAACAAAAGCGTTTTCGGCAGGATTTGTTCTACCGGCTAAACGTACTAACCCTCACCATACCACCCTTGCGTGAACGCCGCGAGGATATTCCGGCTCTTATTTTCTACTATTTGAAAAAGCTCGAATGGAAGTACCAGCAAGAAATGCGCATCGAAACAGATGCGTTGGAGGCGCTGATGGATTATGATTGGCCAGGGAATATACGCGAGCTGAAAAATGTGGTGGAACGTTCTTTTCACATGTGTGAAAATGGGCGAATTACCTTTGATCAGTTACCGGCGTCGATTCGCAATACACAACAGACAGCCCTGCCGCTCCAACTCGCCAAAATGGATGAGCTGTTGCCGCTAAAAGAAGCGATCGAACGATTTGAACGAGCGTATATCCAACGCCTCTTGAAGGAGACAGACACCATGCAGCAGTGTGCGGATAAGCTGCAAGTGAACATCTCCACGCTCGTGCGTAAAAAACGTAGCCTCGGCATTAAATAAGGCAAAAGGAAAAGCCCGATACACGTTGGTTCGGGCTTTTTCGTTCTTTCAGAGTATGGTCTCTCAAACAACCGGGGACTATCTCACAAGCCCTTCTCTTAATGTGTTGATCCCGTGCTCCAAATACTCCTTCAAACAGCTTAAGACGTATACCCAGCCTTCTTTATTGTCGATCATTTTTTGCAGGAGCGCAGGATCATTTTCTTGAAAACCTTCTTCGTTCACTTCAATGATCGTCGTGGCTTTATCTAACTCGTTTAACGTAATCGATACGGTATTTTCTTCTCCCGCCCACTGGAAAACGATTCGTTTGTTCACTTCGATTTCGTGAACGGTAATCCCTACTTCTGCGTTGTAAATATCGTAGAATAACGTAATGCTCTTCCCTTCTTCCCACCTTGCCGAGCTGGAAGAGAACCAGAAGTTGCCGATTTTCTCAGGGTCCACGAATGCTTCGAACACTTCTTGTGCAGGTCTGTTAATCTGAAATTTTGTAAGATTATTCATGCGTCCGTCAACTCTCTTTCTGAATGCTGACTCCACCGTATCACAATCACATTTGCGAGACAAATGATCGAATGACTCCCTTTTATTCTTTTACTGCCCCGGAAGTCAATCCTGAGATAATCCGCCTCTGGAAAATCAGCACCATCACTACTAGCGGGATCGTCACAATGATGGAGGCAGCAGATATTTCTCCCCACGGGATTGTAAACATTCCTTGAAACATCACGATTCCCACAGGCACAGTCTTCATCGCTTCCTGCGTATTCAATGTCAAGGCGAACAAAAATTCATTCCACGCTGCAATAAAAACGAGGATGGCGGTCGTAAAAACCCCAGGCATGGCGAGTGGGAAAAACACTTTCGTCATCGTTTGCCAAATGCTCGCACCGTCTACTTTGGCTGCTTCGCCCAAATCACTCGGTATTTTTCGGAAAAAGATGGTCAGATTCCAGATAGCGAGCGGCAGCGCGAAGGTTGTATAAGGAATGATCAGGCCAATGTAGCTGTTCGTTAAGCCCATCGATTGCATGAACATAAAAATAGGAGAAATGGTAGCGATCTGCGGAAACATGGACACAGCCAGTACGACACCCAAAATAACCGTTTTCCCCCGAAAGGACAGCCAGGCAATTGCATATGCAGCAAAGGAAGCGATCGTTATGGAGTAGAGTGTGGTTAACGTCGCCACGACAGTTGAATTCCACAAGTAACGGGCAAACGGTCTTTCCGTGAAGACGCGGACAAAGTTGTCAAACGAAGGATTTTGGATGATAAAATGAAAGGCACTCTCTCCAAACAGCTCCGCTGGTGGCTTCAATGCTGCGAGGAGAATCCATAAAAACGGGAACATCACAAGAAAAACGAAGAGCAGTAGACCCACGTAAAACAAGGGACCCGTATGTTTACGCATCCAATCACCTCCTTATTTGCCACTGCCATCATTCAGCAGATCAGCTCCCAATATTTTCACATAGCCGATGGAGATCAACGCCACACACAAAAACACAATGACGGCGAGCGCCGAGCCTTCCCCAAAGCTCATTTGAGCAAACATCGTTTTGTACGCGTAAATGGAAATGGTCTCAGTTGAGTTCCCGGGTGCCCCACCTGTCAGCGTGTAAATCAGGTCAAATACGCGGAACGCATCTAGTGTGCGGAACAATAGCGCCACCAGAATGGTTGATTTCAGCATTGGAAGCGTAATTCGAAAAAATTGCTGGGCGCGGGTGGCACCGTCGACAGAGGCTGCTTCATACAAGCTTTGCGGGATCGTTTGCAGGCCAGCGAAAATGAGTAAGGCCATGAATGGGGTCGTCTTCCACACATCCGCCAAAATGACGGAGAACATGGCTCCAGCCTTGGTCGTAAGAAGCATCCCCATATCTGAGATCAACCCTGCCTGCTCAAAAAGGTAGGCGACGATGCCATTTTGCCCGTCGTACAAAAATTTCCATATCATCGCGGAGATGACAGTCGGAATCGCCCACGGAATTAACACGGTTGCCCGTACAAGACTCCTTCCACGAAAAGGTCGATTGATCAAAAGCGCGATCAATATGCCGAGCACCAGTTCAATTGCAACGGAAATAACGGTGAAAAACGCCGTATTGTACAGAGCTCCCCACATCCGAACGTCCATTAAAAACTTCTTGTAGTAGGCAAGGCCAACAAAGTTGGGCTCGATAATCGAAGCTTCAATGCCTTGGATCACGCCAAGAGCACCCTCTGGCTTCGAAAGCTGCTTTTGTTCACTCATTTGCAAAAGGACTTCTCTGGCTTTTGCCAAGTTGGTTTTGATAGACTCTGTTTGTTCGTTCGAGAGGCTCACATATTTGAGCTCGGTCGGGACTGGTTTAAAATCCAGCAATAGCTGGTCGATCATTTGGTATCGGCTCGCGATCTCGCCTGTTTGGTTGAGGGAAGTGTTCAATTGCTCGATTTGCGCTTGAAGCGCGTTCAATTTTTCCTTTGATGACCCTTCTGCGGAGTCCGCCTCCCTCTTTACATACCGGAGCAGATTGGGTAACGTGCTGACATAGCGCTCCATATCTAATCCGTATGAAAAGTGAATCTCTGATTTCGTCGGGTCGTTCAACCGGATGTCGTGCAGACTGATCCAAAAGGATCGCATGACAGGCCAAATCGCGATAACAAGTATAATGAGCAGTGCAGGAAAAATCAGTAAATACCCCATCTGTTTTTCTGAGAGAGTCCTTTTCGTTGATCGATTCATCCGTTCACCACCTTCCTTCCCGCTAGAAGCTTGCTTGTGCTTGCCAGATTGTTGTACAACCTCCAAGGAAGCCGGTTTGACTCCCTTGGAAGCCCCACGTGGTGCTACTTATTTTTTCATCAGATCGTTCATTTGCGTTTCCATGTTTTGCACCGCCTGCTCGGCTGTTTGCTGCCCTGCGAGCGCTTTGGACACCTCGATCTGGATAACTTCCGAAATTTTCGGATAAATCGGAGTCGTTGGACGAGATACAGCAGCGCTTACGCCATCGACGAAATCTTTGTTGGCGAACAACGGACTGGCTTTTTGAACATCGGCTTCCTCGTAGGCTGGCAGGTAGGTTGGTGCGAGCCCACCCTCTATCGCGGATATTTTCTGACCCTCTGGACCTGTCATGAATTTGAGGAATTCCCATGCTTCTTTCGGATGCTTCGAGAACTTGTTGATTCCTCCCATCCAACCGCCGAGTGCTGCTGCGGAGCCTGCATCGCCTGCTGGCAGTGGAGCGATCGCGACTTGATCGACGATTTTGGACTGGGCCTGATCCTGCGCCAACGCGAACTGATACGGCCAGTTGCGGATAAACGCTGCCTGCCCCTCAAGGAAGGCCGTATGGGATTCTGGTTCCATAAATGTGGTGATATTGGTTGGGACGAAATCAGATTTGACGACTTCGATCATTTTTTTCAATCCTTTGATCGTAGCCGGATTGTTGACTGCCACTTTTCCTTGCTCATCCAAAATTTTTCCACCGTACGATGCACTGAACTCGACAAAGTTGCAAACCAATCCTTCATATTGCTTGGCTTGCATCAAATAGCCGAACTTCGTGCCGCCCTTGCCCTTCGTTGCTTTTGCTTGGGCAATAAGGTCATCCCACGTCTTTGGTGCTTCGGATACGAGATCTTTGCGGTAGAACAAGAGTCCCGCGTCGATAAACTTAGGCATGGTCCATTGCTGGCCGCCAAAGTTCCCGGCATCCATGGCCCCTTTGATATATTTTCCGGTCTCGATTTCATCTTGCTCCATTAGGCGGTCGAGCGGCAGAAGATAACCTGCTTGGGCGAATTCAGCCGGCCAGATGACGTCCAGGTCAAACACGTCGATTTCAGACGATTGCGCGCTGAACATGGTGACGTATTGATCATGACTCTGCCCGGAATCAGCAGGCATCTCACGGATTTCTACTTCGATATTTTGATGGGCTTTTTGGAAAGCTTCTACGAGCTTTTTGGTGGAATCCGTCGCGTCTTTTCCGCGTGCGTAGACAAGCTTGATTTTTTCGGCTGTGGGCTGTGATGGCTCTGTTTTGGGTGCGGATGGTGTTGAAGGCTGTGATGGTGTTGTATCTGAAGAAGCTTGCTGAGGTGTGGAAGAACATGCTGCCAATGAGAAGGCCATTAATAAGGTAAGCCCAACGGATGTAAGTCTTTTTGCAACTTTCATCTAAGTAACCCCCTATGCTCTTGTTAGAAACGGACTGCTTCCCCTTTTTGTGCGGATGTGTAGATGGCTTCGATCAATCTGTTGATATACAAGGCCTGTTCCGGTGTGCAGAGCACCTCTGCCTTCCCTTCGATGGCGTCGATGAAATTACGGAATAAGAGTACGCGTTCTTTTTGAGGCTTTGGTGTTAATTCTGTCGAGGCAGTTACGCCGTTCCACTCGTGAAAAAGCGTGAACTGGTTCTCCAATAAACGAAGGGATGCCCCGCCCTCTTGTCCATATAGTTGAAGGAAAACGTTTTCCTCTTCGATGTGAGAAGCCCAGCTTGCATCGAGCGTAAGCGACAATCCGTTCTCAAAGGTGATCATCGCCACTGCCATATCTTCCACGTCAAACTTCCCGTTATCGTTGATTGTTCCCCACTCTGACAAGCCGCGTTTGTGAGGCCCGAATTGCGCGTACGTTTGCCCTAGGACGGATACAGGCTTTGGATGATCCAAGAGCCATAGGGTCAAATCGAGCATATGCACGCCGATATCAATCAACGGACCGCCGCCTGCCGATTCTTTTTGCGTAAACCAGCTTCCCCATCCGGGAATTCCATTTCGTCTGACCCAACCGGTTTTGGCGTGATAAATGTTCCCCAGCTTTCCTTCCTTCAGCCATGTTTTGACTTGCAGGGAATCGCTTCGGAATCGGTTGTTTTGTGCGACCATGAGGATTTTGTCTGCTTTTTTCGCGGCTTCGATCATTTCTTCTGCTTCCTGGGCATTCATCGCCATCGGTTTTTCGCACAGCAAGTGTTTGCCTGCTGCAAGCGCACGTTTGGTTGCTTCTGCATGCAAGTAATTCGGGACACAAACAATGATCGCATCTGCATCAGACTCTTGTAGCATCGTCTCGTAGTCCGTGAAAACCTGTGGAATGTCATACCGTTTCGCACGATAGGAAGCCATTTCTGCGGAAATATCGGCAATGGCAACAACCTCTGCTCGCGGTTCTTCCTTGATCGCCTCCAAGTGTGCTTCTGTAATTCCCCCTGCACCGATGATTCCGATTTTCCATTTGCGTCGATTCGTCATTTTCTCCCCTCCTACACCCACCATAAATTTTGGACTGGTTCTCGCAAAATGACTTGCTGTAGGTTTTGAACAGCGCGCTGGAATCCTTCCTCAATCGACATGATGGCATCCTCGTGCTCGATGCTCACCACGTAATCGTAACCATTCATGCGCAGTGCACTCATCATATCCGCCCACGTCTGCTGCGAATGCCCATAGCCTACGGTTCGGAAATACCACGCACGTTCATGTAGATTGGCGTAGGAATTCATATCCGTCAGCCCGTACATGTTCACTTTTTCCTGATCCATATACGTGTCTTTGGCATGGAAATGATAGATGGCTTTTTCTTTGCCCAAGATTTTGATCGCAGCTACCGGATCAATCCCTTGCCACCACATGTGACTTGGATCGAAGTTTGCCCCAATCCCTTCGCCTACCTGTTCCCGTAGCTTTAGCAATGTCCCTGGCGTGTGGACGAGAAAGCCGCCATGCAATTCCAGCGCAACCTTGACATGATGCTCAGTCGCATAAGCAGTCCATTCGCGCCAGTACGGGATGAGCTTCTCGTTCCATTGCCAATGGAGCACGTCGCGATACTCATTGGGCCAAGGAGCAACGGGCCAGCTCGGGTACTTCGCTCCTTCGTGGTCGCCTGCCGTTCCAGAAAAGCAATTGACCACTGGCACCTCCAGCAGCTCGGCTAGCTGTACCGTTTTCACAAACGTATCGTGGGATTGCTGGGCAAAGCTTTTCTCTGGTGTCAACGGGTTGCCGTGACAACTAAGCGCGCTGATTATCAAGCCCCGATCCTCTACTGCCTTTTTGTACGCTCGTCTTTTTTCCGGACTTTCCAAGAGCTCATCCAGATTGCAGTGCGCATTGCCCGGATAGCAGCCTGTGCCGATTTCCACCGCCTCTAAACCTGCTGCCTGCACATGATCCAGCATTTCCTCGAACGACTTCTCGCTAAAAAGAACGGTAAATACGCCAAGCTTCATATCTCTTCACCCCTTTTGAATGCGTAAACTCGTATGCTTCTTCTATATGGTCAGTCTTGTTGCCTCACTTAAGTAGAGCGCTTACAGTTTGGCGAACCACGAGATGGTGTGGCACGGTGCTCATTCTCTCTACTGGCTCATTGCGGATTTGTCTGAGTAGCTGCTCTGCTGCGGCTTTTCCGTACATGAACGGGTCATTGTGCACGGTTGTGAGCATGGGGCGGGAAAGGGAGGCGAGCTCCAAATTGTCGAAGCCCATGACGGAGATGTCTTCTGGTACACGAATGCCATGGTCGTACAAGTAATTGAGGACGCCAACCGCCATCAGGTCTGTTGCGACAAAAACGGCTGTCGGACGGATTTTTTCCTCACAAATACGACGCATGGCTTCGTAACCGCTCTTGGCTGTGAATTCCCCTTCCACAACGAATCCGTCATGGATGGGCAAGTCATGTGCCCGCATGGCTTTTCGGTAACCGCCCATGCGATCCAGACCGCACGGCGGGTCCCACAATGGACCAGATATACAAGCAATCTTGGTATGGCCTTGCGAGATGAGATAGGCGGTAGCATCATAGGAGGCTTGCACATTGTTGACATTGACAGTCGGAATCTGATAGCCGGGCAAATCGTGTCCGGTAACCACAAGAGGAACCTGAATCTCTTGCAATGTCTGGATATTGCCCTCCAGGAAGTGAATACTCGCGATAATGACACCATCGATTTGTTTTTCTTTGAAAAGTCGCAAGTACTTCAGCTCTTTGTCCACCACTTCATCGGATATCGCCAAAAACATGCTGTAGTCGTACTCACTAATGACGCTATCAATTCCGTAAATGAGATTGGAGTAAAAATTGTTGGAGATATCGGGAATCATTACCCCGATGATGCGGGTTTCCTTGCTGACCAAGCTCCTGGCAATCGCATTCGGCTGAAAGCCCGTCTCTTGCACGATTTTCAAAACTCTTTCCCGCAGCTCTGGACGGACTGGCTTGGAATTGTTTAGCACGCGCGAAACAGTCGCGATGGAAACGTTGGCGAGTTGTGCGATGTCTTTAATGGTTACAGTAATGGTTCTTCACTCACTTTCTATGTAACGGGTAAACGTTTTCCTAATGTGAAAATAACACTCAATTATTGTTTTGTCAATATTCGGTTAATTATAAATCTTATTGACATGACGAGGGTCTCGTTAAATAATTTATCATATAATTTAGTTACTAAATTAATTGTGCGCAAAGGAGGGTTTTGTCATGAATGTTTTCCTTACAGGAATAACAGGTTATGTCGGGTCCGTAGTCGCCGAGCATTTTCAGTCCCAAGGGTATCAGGTTACTGGACTTGTGCGATCGGAAGAAAAAGCGGAGCTGTTGCTCGCACAAGGGTTCACCCCTATTGTTGGCGATCTTGCGGATACCACCCTGTTAACAGAAAGTGTTAAAAAATTCGATGGGGTCATCCATACGGCGATCTCGCACACACCTGATATGGAAAAACTCGATGTAGCAGCGGTTACGGCAATGCTCGATGGTTTGGAAGGCACAGGGAAACCATTCATTTATACGAGTGGAACGCTGATCTATAACGATACGTACGACAATGTCGTGGATGAGAACTCCCCTCTCAACCCCTTGCCATTTCTGCAATGGAAAGCGAATCAGGAGCAGGAAGTGTTAGGAGCTGCCAAGTGCAATATTCGAACGATCGTCATACGTCCTACACTTGTGTACGGTCGTGGCGGTGGACTCGTCCAAGCAACGATTCAAAGGGCGAAACTCTCTCAGTCAGCCAATTATATCGATGACGGGCAAACGGCATGGTCTACTATCGATGTTGATGATTTGGCAAGGCTTTACGAATGCGCTTTTTTACGCGCAGAGCCAGGCTCATTATTCAATGCAACTTCCAAGGAAATGATCACGACGAAAGAGCTCATGACTTCGATTGCCAAAATAGCAGGGATAGAAAAAGTCGGATCCTGGAGCTATGAGGACGCGTCCAAAGAATTAGGACCCGCCGCTTGGGGGGCGAGCATCAACCAGAGGATATCTGGATTACGCGCGGAGCAACAGCTGCAATGGAGTCCCTCTCCAAACTCGCTCCGCAAAGAGTTGGAGCAAGGCTCTTATCAAAACAATAAAAAACCATAGTCCATCATCGAACTATGGTTGTGATTCAACACTATCCTGATAGGTATGCAGGAATCTGATTGATTTCGTTAGTATCCGTATGAGTGCCTGTGCATCATCCGTACCAAGATGCTCATGTAGCTGCTGAAAACGAGTAAACAGCTCTTGCTCTCTCGCTGCCACAAAATCAAAGCCCTCTTTCGTAGGGGCTACGAGTATGGAGCGTCGATCCTTAGGTCCCACAGTGCGGGTAATAAGCCCAAGCTGTTCGAGTGATTGAATGACATGCGTCACAGCTGCTGACGTTATTTTCAACTGCTTGCCTAGCTCGGAAACTCTGATGCCGTTCGAGCCTGGTGGACTTACGTAGGTCAAGTGAACAAGCAAATTCAGTTCGCTCTGACGGAGGTCTTTCGAAGGACTGAAAACATGTCCGATCCGCTTTAACTGACCAAATACGAGAGCCAGCTCTTTCGTTGTCTGATCAATGGTAACATCCGAGTTTGTATGGTCTGTACTCATCCGTTTAGACTCCCATTCTTTGATGGTATCAATCGATTATTTACGAAATGAAATGAGATTGTCAAGAATGAGTGTCCACTTCGCACTCGAAAAAGCACCGTACGCCAAGCTCTGAACTTTGGCATACGGTGTTTATCCTACCTTCTCTATTCTGGGAAGCAGTACTGCATCTTGCTAAACGATCTGCGCAACTCGATCACCTTCGCCTGGACAGCCTCGGGCTTTTCCCTGCCTGACAACATGCTTACAATCAGGTCGGCAATCGTGTCCATCTCTTTTTCCTTCATGCCAAACCGAGTGACTTCTGTCGTCCCGATACGCAAGCCGCTTGGAAAGTCCCAATCCTCTGGTCCGTCGCCTGGAATCAAATTTTTGTTCGTAATGATGTTCGCTTCTGCCAATCTCTTGCCTACCTCGTACCCACCGCCAAACTCTTTTACGTCCAGAATGACTTGGTGGGTACGTGTATATCCTTTGTGCGCGCAAAGCACCCGAATTCCCCGTTCATCGAATGCTTTCCCCAGTGCTTGTGCATTCGTCACAATTTGCGCCATGTATTCCTTGCCAAACGCCAAAAACTCTGCCGCCGCCGCTGCCAATGCCGCTACCCGGTTGACTTGATGTGTCGCGGCAAGGGCTGGGAAAATGGCATCTGTAATCGGTACCGAAAGTTCCGGGTCATTCCAGACGATGATGCCGCTTTGTGGGCCACTAAACGTTTTCCCAGCAGAGCCAGTCATCACACAAGCCCCTTCTCGCAACGGGTCCTGAAATTGACCGCCACCGATCAAACCCAGTTGATGTGCGCCATCAAAATAAATGCGACCGCCCCATTCTTTCACGATCTCTGCCATTTCCTTCAGCGGGAATGGAAATAATGTCATCGACGCGCCCAGGGTAACGAGCTTTGGTCTAACTTGTCGTGCGACTTTCGCGAATTCATCCAGATCAACAGTAAGCTCAACGGGGTCCATGGGCACATCGACAATTTGCAAACCGCGAATGCCAGCAGGCCCGTCCACCCGATTGCTGGAATGCCCTCCAAACGGTTGCGCGATCGTCATAATCGTATCGCCCGGTTGCGTTAATGCCGCGTAGACCGTCATGTTTCCGATCATGCTCGCTACCAATCGATGGTCAGCAAAATTGGCGTGGAATACTTTTTTCAACAGCTCCACACATAGCGCTTCGATCTCATCGATATATTTCGTGCCAGCGAACCATCTCTGTGTGCTCCCGATATGTCCTTCCGCAGCGCGAGTCCCAACCTCAGAAGCAAGCAATTGACGTACGATAGGCGTGGTAGGTGCTTCTGGTGCGAGCAAATTCAAACATTCCTCGCCTCGCCATATCGCATTGCGGTTGACAGCATTCACGATCTCTTGCTGAATCAGACGGTGGGACGGACTCTCTTCGATAATGGATCGTGCCCATTGCAAAACACGCGAATCATGTACTTCCCCCTTCATTTCAACCGTACTCATGCCATTACCCCCTATTCATCTTTGGAATGGTCCGTAAGCAATCTGCCGAGGTTGATCCAGTTTTCTTCCATCAAAGAAGAGGCAAGCTGACTGTTGTTGTCCCGAATCGCTTCGATGATTCTGCGGTGCTGTTCTACTGATTCCACCCCTTCCAAGGAACCGAACCGAGCAAATTCCAAACGCCGAATTTTCGGTACAACTCGCTCAAGTGCCAGGTAGATTTCACGATTCCCCGCAGCCTCGAGGATCACGTCGTGAAAGCCGTCATCTGCTTCAATCGCTTTGATCACATCTTGCTGTTCGAGTGCGACCCCGAGCTTTTCATTCCACTGCTCCAGACTACGGATGACCTCTAATTCAAATGGCATCGCCAGTCGTGCTGCCAACCCGTGCAAGGCCGCAACAACAGGAAAAGCGTGCTTCGCCTCCTTTTCCAATAAGGGTGTTACCCGTGTGAGAGAGCCCGGAACGGATTCAATAAGCCCTTCGTCCTCCAACCGTTTGAGCGCTTCTCTCACAGGTGTTCGACTCACGCCAAATAAAGCCGCCAGTTCGTTGTCGTTGACTCGTTGTCCTGGCTTTAGCTCCAGCATGATGATCGCTTTCTTCAAGCCTTGGTATACTTGTTCGCGTAATGTGGGGCGTTCGATTTGTTTGATTAGATTCGTGTCCATAAAACCAATATATTGGTTTTATTATTATCTGTCAATTTTAAATATTTAGATATATGAAAATAGCGGAGGCTACCCCCACCAGTATCATTTACGAATGGGATAGCCTCTTCATTATTGAACGTAACTCTATCATTCTGTCGGAGGGCTACAATACTCCCGTATCAGCTGCTCCTTCATCTCTTCAACCGGAAACCCTTCCGAATAAGTCGTCATCATCAGCATTGCGCCTTGGAGCGCCGATGAAAAATAGAGCGATCTCAATCTGGGCTGCTTTACGCCTAACTGTTTGAAAATCTGGCACTGGACTTCAAACTGCCTGCGTGACTCCTCATTTAATTGCTCTCTGTAAGAAGCAAGTACACGATCATCTTCGGGCTGCGTCTGCAAATTCAAGTAAAAACGATAGACATCCGGTCGCTGGTAGACGTTATCAAGAGCACCGTCGATAATATGGCGCAGCTGTTCGTGCGGCGTTGCAAGCTGAGTCGCAGTCTCCATCACTTCTTTTATCTCCTCGATCCGTACCTGGACCATCGCGGCGAGAAGTTCTTCTTTTCCTTTGTAATAATTGTAAAGCAGCCCCTTCGATATCTGGGCCTGTTTGGCTACATCGTCGATTGAGGTCGCGTGGTAGCCTTTTTTTATGAAGAGCGTCATCGCGGCTGCATGGATCTTATCTTTTGCAGCTTGGCGAATGCGCTCATTTTCAGCTGGGGTACGGGGCACGGCTCAGTCAATCCTCCAAAAATTCAGTGATAGCGCGAGCGATTTCTTCTGGATGCGTCAACGTTGGCTTATGATCGGCACCCGTAATCTCGATAACCCTATGCTCCGGCAAAACTTGTTGAAAATGTTCGGCGATACGGTGTAGATCAGGCGCATCTTCCTTGCCAAGGAGAAACAATGTCTTATCAGCCAAATCTCCCAGACGCTCAATCGCAGGTGGCTGCGGCCATATGGACTCCCAGGTGGCCCAATCGAACATTTTCGCAATATTATGTTTCGTCATCTCTACCATGAGGTCCTTCTGGGGACTTGCCATCACGACGCGGTACGAGCAGGAGGACAGAGAAAGCTCCAACATGCGGTCAGCATCCGGGGCTGCCGCTTGAATTGTCTGCATCCATTCTGTAAAAGGCTTGCTGAACGTATAGCCTGACAAATCCGGAGCGATCAACACGAGCTTGCTCACTCTCTGCGGATATGCCAAGGCAAACTCGGTTGCAATTCGTCCGCCTATCGAATGTCCTACGAGCGTGGCTTCATCCAGCTGGAAGTGGTCCATGACCGAAAGCAAGTCATCGACGTAGTTCGCTGTCTCTGTTGGAGACGGAGATTTCCCGCATCCGCGTCCGTCGAAAGCGATGACCTGATAATGCTTCGCCAAAATCGGCGCGACAAATGTCCAATCTCGTAAATCAGCACCGCCACTGTGCAATAGAACGACTGGTTTTCCTTCCCCTGAAACCTCATAGTACAAATCCATCGGTGATCCCTCCGTGACATGTAGATTTGGTATATGATCCCAGTTTATTATTGAATGAACGTTTAGTCAATAAAAAAACAAATGCATTCCCCTACAAAAAGAAAAAGTCCTAATCATCATGATCAGGACTTCTCTCTACAAGTCAACACAGAACAACTACGCCTCCGACTGAATGCGCTTCGCCTCTGCATACAGCACTTGAATAAACTTTTTCATATTGATCCGAATATCTGAGCCTGGCGATGCGGCATTGCTCTTTAACTCCGCCATCTTCTTCCACACATACGTAAAATCAAAAAACTGCGAAGCGTAATTCTCGAACTTCCAATTCGAGAGGTCCGCAAGCCCAAGAGACGCCAAATGATTCAGCGACTGATAAATCGCTCGGCGGACTCTCTGCTCAGAAGCTTTGACAACCTTGGCGACTTGTTGATCGTCCACCGCGACTCCGAGCCTGTCCTGTGCTACCGCCACAAAGATTTCTTTTAGGGCAGGAAATCCATTTTTAAACGTATGTGTCTGTTCGTATCCATGCAAGAAGTCCAAAATATCTAGCAAATCATTGCTACCATTGTCTCCCGCGATGCCCAACTCAGTTAAGAGAAATTGACCCGCCTCGCGAAGTGGTTTGCCCTGTGACGGACGATTTTGTCCGGAAGGCGGCTGGTCCACTTGCATGACGGCATTCAGCGATTTGTGAATGTCCCGTATCGAACGCTCGAGGCGAATTTTCTCGATCACTTTTTGGAGAATCGTTACCACTTCGATTTTGTTTACAGGCTTGATAATGTAGTATTCACTTCCAAGGGCGTAAGCTTGGGCAATCAAATCTTTCGTTTCTGCCTGAGAGATCATAACGATTTTTCCAGTGAATGTCGGCTTCACTTGGCGAATCGTTTCGATCCCATCCCGGTCGGGCATGAACAGATCGATCAGCAAAATATCTACGTTGCGTGCGGTTAAAGTATGGCCGTCTACCATCGAGCCGTCAGATGCTTCCCCCACGACTTCGCCCAGATTCTCGTCTTCTATAATTTCCGTCAGCATGAGGCGAACAGCATCGTCGTCATCTACTAAATAAAACAGCATCTTCTCACTCTTTCTTCGTTATCGGATCAATTGGTAATCGCATGAGAAAAGTTGTCCCCTTCCCATCCACTCCATCCTGTAGGGAGATTTCCCCTTGCCATTGCTCCACCAATTGTTGTACATAAGACAGTCCGATCCCTGTAGAGGGGTTGCCGGTTCGATCGTATTTCGTCGTAAAGCCTGGCTTGAACAGCAAGCCCTTTCTCCGTGGAAGTACTCCCGGTCCGTCATCGTTGATTTTGATTTCCACAAGATCGCCTATCCGATCAATTTCAATGGAAATGGCTCCTGTTTGCTGGATGGCTTCCACTGCATTTGCCACCAGATTATTGATCAGGGAAAGCATCATAAATACATGGTAGAGCGGATGTGTTCCCGTAATGGAAGCTGTGATTTGTATGTCCTTCTCCAACAAAGTTGCATACTTCATATTGCTTCGTCTGATAATGTCCACGAGCTGATGAATGTCCATGTAATCCGTGATGCTTTCATCCGATATCAGCTTGTGCAGCCCTGCAAAAATGCGTTGATTATCCTTTTTAATCTCGTGAACCTCGCCTGCGACAACCAATGCTTTCTTGGAAAAGCTTTCTACATTCGTGGTCACCTGTTCCTTATGAAGCTCCTGCAAGCCTTGGTATAACTCGAAAGACTTCATACTAATACTCTCTGCATTTTGCAGCGTTTTTTTCAGATGAATGGATTCCTCATATAAGGTGGAAATCAGCATCAGGATGTGTTCGTTCTGTTTTCTTGTCTGTTGCTCTCGCGACTGTGCTTCGTACAGCTTCATCATGTTGAGAAAACTAATCACGATAAAGCTGTGGGACAGCGCAATCACGAGCATTTCTTGCACCGCTCCCCATGTGAAGACGTTATTCAGCAGGACATGTTGCGAGAGAAACTCAATGAGGTCCGCCAATACCTCGATGACCATTCCCATTAATCCAACCAATATCGTCTTATTGTGAATATGGCGTACCCCTGTTACATAAAACAGAACACAATAAGCGAAATAAAAGAAAAAGCTAGAATAATGCGCTTGGAGAGCAGCCTCCCATGCTGTATGATTCCCGGCGATAAGGTCAATCACAATCCGGAAGCATACGACCGTAATCCCCGTCAAAAAGCCGGCGAAAACAGATGGAATTCGTTGAAACAGTAATAAAAAGAAGAAAAAGGTAGGAGCTCCAAAGCTAATTCGAAATGTCTCATTGACGGGATAAAATTTCAACTCCCCTGCCAATGGCACCGTAATAAGCATGAGAACCAATATATACCAATCTCGTTTTCCTTGTGTCTGAACACGCACGCCTTTCACTTCCCACGTTGTTTCTTGGTGCCCCTATCTATTTTTACCGAGGATCCGTTTGTAGGACAAGTAAAAAAAAATCTGAAACTCACATGAATCAATCTGTGAGTTTTTGTTTTATTTTGTAGGGTGGTTGTAAAGTGATCATTATATGTATTTTCGTGAAGCATGGAAGCGCTTTCTCTTCCACTTCGCGTAAGAGCAGTGTATTCGATTTTTGGGGGGACAGGCGTTGATTCAGCAGGTTTTACTCGTGGATGAATTAGAACAATGGGTGGAACAATATCGTTCCAAGGCATCTGAAGGAAAATGTGCCAGTTATATCCCTGCTTTGTACAGAACAGATCCGAATCAGTTAGGTATTTGTATCATCGAGCCTACTGGAAAAATGCACACCGCGGGTGACTGGGAAGCTCCTTTTACGATGCAAAGTATTTCCAAAGTAATCAGCTTTATTGCTGTTTGCTGCTACCATGGCATCCCTTACGTGTTGGAGCGGGTAGATGTAGAACCAACTGGTGATGCATTCAACTCCATTATCCGACTGGAAATGAACAAGCCAGGTAAGCCTTTTAATCCGATGATCAATGCGGGAGCGATTACGACATCCTCACTCCTCCCTGGTCAAACACCGGATCATAAGCTGCGTTACTTGAATGCATTTTTCAGTAAAATCACAGGTGTGACGCCAATGGTGAACGAGGAAGTGTTTCTTTCCGAATGGGAAAACTCTCACAGAAACAGGGCACTCGCCCATTATTTAAAGGATACGGGCTATCTGGCCTGCGAAGTAGAAGAGGCTTTGGAGGTTTATCTAACGCAATGCTCGATTGAAGTAACCACCGAGCAAATCGCTTTGATCGGTCTCCTGTTGGCACTCGACGGCTTCCATCCGCTGCGCAACGAACAAGTTCTCCCGAAAGATGTCGTCCGTTTAGCCAAAGCTCTGATGCTCACCTGCGGCATGTACGATGCATCAGGCAAATTCGCCGCGAATGTTGGCTTGCCAGCAAAAAGTGGCGTCTCAGGCGGAATCATGACGCTGGTTCCTCCTAACCGCAAACAACATTCACCGTTTCAAGATGGCTGTGGAATCGGTATTTTTGGACCTTCCATTGACGGTTGTGGAAACAGTGTAGCGGGCGTTTCTTTGTTAAAACATATTGCTCAGGAATGGGATGTAACGATTTTTTAGAGAATACTAAGGAAACATTCATAACAAAATCCGAGGTGACACAATGCAACAATTTCTACTCGACGTAACAGCTTCCATAAACGATTTTTTGTGGTCCTATATTATCATTGTCATGCTAATCGCGTTAGGCTTGTTCTTTACCTTCCGGGGCAAATTTTTGCAAGTACGCATGTTGCCGGAAATGATCCGTTCCATTAAAGAAGGAAGAGCGAAAGACGATGGTGGCATCTCCCCTTTTCAAGCTTTCGCTATTAGTATGGCCGCACGTGTCGGCACAGGGAACATTACGGGAATTGCCATTGCCATTGCATTAGGTGGTCCTGGCGCCGTATTCTGGATGTGGGTCATTGCCATTATCGGTTCTGCTTCCAGTTTTGTTGAGAGTACGCTCGCTCAGATTTATAAAATAAAGGATAAGAGCGGTTTTCGTGGCGGTCCGGCTTATTACATGGAAAAAGGGCTGAACAAACGCTGGATGGGCGCCCTGTTTGCTGTCCTCATCACTCTTTCGTTTGGTCTTGTATTTAACGCCGTGCAATCCAACACGATCACGATTGCTTTTGAAAATTCGTTTGGGACAGATCGTTTGATACTAGGTATCATCATGACGATCGCATTCGCAGCTATCATTTTCGGCGGTGTGAAACGCATTGCGAAAATGTCTGAGTACATCGTCATTGTATTGGCTGTATTGTACATCGGGATGGCACTCTTCATTGTGATCATGAACATCTCCGAGATGCCTGCAATGATCGCGTTGATTGTGAAAAACGCGTTCGGCTTCGAACAAATCGCAGGCGGTTCTCTCGGTGCAGCGCTCATGCACGGTATCAAGCGAGGATTGTTCTCGAACGAAGCTGGTATGGGTAGTGCGCCGAATGCTGCGGCAACGGCAACGACAAGCCATCCAGTAAAGCAAGGTCTGATTCAAGCATTCGGTGTTCTATTCGATACTCTCGTGATCTGTACAAGCACAGCTTTTATCATTTTGCTGTCCGGCGCGTACACGCAACAAGGACTGAGTGGCATTGAGCTGTCCCAAGCAGCACTGAGTATTCATATCGGTTCTTGGGCTTCTGGCTTCCTTGCCATTATGGTATTCCTATTCGCCTTCAGTACATTGATCGGTAACTACTATTACGGCGAGACTAACATCGAGTTTTTAAAGACAAGCAAAGCATGGCTAATGTTATATCGTTTAAGCGTACTCGCCGTGGTGTTGTTCGGATCAGTGGCAAAGGTACAGCTCGTATGGGATTTGGCCGATTTGTTCATGGGCTTGATGGTCATTGTCAACCTGATTGCGATCGCCATGTTGTCAAAAGTCGCCTTTGCTGCGCTACATGATTATTTGGAACAGAAAAAAGCAGGAAAAAATCCTGTGTTCTACAAGGACAGTATTGAAGGCGTCGATAATATCGAAGCATGGGATGCTGCTCCATCCCCCAACAAATAATTCTGCAAACCAAAAACGAGAAGCTTGCTCAGATAGCAGCTTCTCGTTTTTCATTTACAATCGCGGATCGATCTCCTTTTCCTTCGCCACTTCAAAGAGCATCGTTGCGACTACTTTTTGATACTCCGTATTTTCTGGAGAAATGTCGTCAAATGTAAAACCAAGCATCCGCTCACCCAGCCTGTGTTCCTGCATCGAAGTCTTGAGCTTTTGCGTAATGTTTTTCTGATTGAAAAGCTTGCGGTACTTGTGTGGGAATCGGTAGTCGTAGCCATAAATAATCGACAAGTACTCCGGATTGCGTACCTTCATGGCAGGAACGACCTTCTGATTGATGAACTCTGGCTTGATCACGATGCCTTCCATTTTGTTTTCCAGTGTAATCGTGGAAAAATAACGTGTCGCTTCTTCATACGCATTCAGCTCGGACAAATCGATCGTGAGGAAATGATCGTCATTGACGAAACGATACATATCGGATGTTTTCCAGTCAGGCAATTGCTCGTCCCCATTCAAATAGACGGTCTTTAGAATCGTAAAAGGCTTGTAGGCCAGCTCCCCTTCTCCTGCATAGAGCTCCAACTGTTTTTGGTAAATGTGATAGGCCTCCAAATGCTTGTCTACAGGAACGTAGCTCTCTTTGATTTCTCTTACATACTTATAGTTTTGATACAAGCTCGAACCGAATTTTTCCGTGAGCGCACTCTTGGATAGGTGGAACTGGTCTTTTTCGAATCCGCTTTCGTCATAGTTGTGAATGAGTTGGTGCAGCGCCTCTTCAAAGCCGTTTTCTTGCAAAAATGCAAATTCACTCCGCAACGCGGATTCGATCGGTTTGAACTGCTTTTCGATCAGGCCCTTCCCTATTGCACTCCACGGCAACAATTCGCCATCCAGGATGATCATCGCAATTTCATTTTGCTCCATGTATGCTCGGAACCTTGCATGCAGCTTGTCATAAATTGGTGTCAAATCAACCTGATGGATGGCATAACCGTTTCTGCTGATTGCAAAGCATTTGTCGCGATCAAGATGGAGATAGAGATTGCATCGCGAGCCCATGTATTTCGGCTGCAACACGACTTGATGAACGCCTCGATTCGCGAAATAATCCAGCCCCGCCTTCAACGACTCCAATTCCTGTGTCGCCGTATCCTTATCCGCCGGAGGCATTGTTCCGGAAATAAAATTGACCTTATTTTGCGAGCAGTAATGGAGTCGACGGAGTTCCTCCTCTTCCAAGTCTCCCATGGATACTTGTTTTTCTGCATGGAACAAGATCGGCAGCTCCTCAGTCATCACCCGATGCTCAGACTGAAACGATTTGAAAAACGGCTTGTGCGCGATCACGACTGACGTTAAAGCATTTCCGTGCACACATCCGGTATCGAGATGGAGCTTGTTTTTCAGGCGAAACGTTTTTTGTGCCGCGATATGACCAAAAATATGGTACGGATGGTTACTGACCGCTTCAACTGTCAAAAATGCGAGCTGCTCTTCCAATGATGCTGTTCGGTCTATCCGATAATTGCGTTGGCGCCGCATCGAATTCGCATCAAGCTTTCCGATATATTTCCTTTTGCAGGGAGCATGTGTGACATAATAGGACGGCCCAGTTAATGCGTTCGATCGATAAAACGGCTGAGCCTGCGTATACAGGTGATTGAACTTCTCTGTTAATTCGGCGTCGTTTTCCAAAACGTGCGTGGAATCAAAATACGTATCCAGTAGCTGTGGGTCTACCCCTTTTAGTTCCTTTCGCAGGTACTTGTAGACAAAATTTTCGTGGTTCCCGAGAACGAACAAGAAATGCTCTTGATTCGTATATAGAAACTCGATGATCTCCCTCGTTTGCGCTCCTTTGTCGATCCAGTCCCCTGCTACGATGATTTTGGTATGCTGCACCTTGTCCGTCGAGATGAGACGATTGTCCTCGAGCTTGAATCCGTAGGTTTGCAGGAGACCTTTTAATTCGTGGACGCATTCGTGAATGTCTCCAATGATGATGTATGTTTGATCTTTAGGAAGGATCGTAGCCAGATAGGCATCTTTATTTTCGATCACGACCTCATAACGAGGATTTGCCACCTTATCTACCAGTGTGTAAAAATCTTTGTGCCGTATCCGGTGAATGTTGTGGTACCCTTCTTTGGATAATGCCCGGAGTACCTCTTGCTTCAACCGGAGAATATGGTTGGTAATCAGTTTTTTCGACCGTTCGGATGCATAGTAATCTTCCCGATTGCGATAATCAAAGAGGATCACTTCCAATCGGTAATTGTTCTCTGCTGCAATGTCACGGACTTTCGAGCGGAAGTCTTCTGCTAGTCCTGTTGTATCGACAACCACGAATTCGGCGTTGATCGGAAACGAGGTCACCAAGCGAAGCTTTTCATACAGGAGCTGAAATGCCTGCTCGCTGGCCTCCAGCATCACCTGATCATACTTGTCGTAATCATAGCCTAGCAGTTCTTGGCGAATGCTGTCCGAGGAAATGTATTGGACATTTGCTTTTACGTTTTTTTGTTCATCTTCAAATGAAAGCCTCGGCATGAGTACTTCCTTGGCAAAAGTCGTTTTCCCGCATTCGGTGGGACCGACGAGCATAAAAATCGTGTGAACCTGAGTCTGTAACAGCATCGTTACGCCCCCTTTCTCTGGACAATGACGCCTTGTGTGGTGTGAATGTCGTTCACGCCGTCACCAATGGACACAAATTGCCCCTGCACCCCAGCTTCTTCCATGATCTCGGTCATCCATGCCTGGAACTCTTCTTGTCCCATTTCCCATTTATGATCGTCGTGGCGATAGCCTTCCAGCTCATAGAACTGATTAAAGTCTGAATTGGGTGTTGTAATGATAAGCTGGTCAAAATCCAATCGACTGCAGATTTGCTGGATGAGCGATCTCGCTTCCTCTTTGCTCATATGCTCAATGACCTCAGTCAAAATGACATCTACCTGCTCACCGTTGTAATCCTGTAAAAACTGATCGAGCGAGGGGAACAAAATGAGATTCGAGATTTCTTTTTCCCAGGCCCTGCGTCTAACTAATTCCAGCGATTGTTCATCGATATCGATGGCATAGTAATACTGCGGCAGCTTGGAAGCAAACGGGATCGCATAAAAGCCTTCACCACAACCGATATCTACAATGGATTTGGTAAAAGGAAGCTTACTCGCGATGTAGTTCCTTCTTTGCAAACCGGTACTGCCATACTCCAATTGAATGGGGTAGCGACTTGTCTTCTCAATCTCGGACTTGTACTTGCGATAGCGCTCTCTGGTTGTCAGGAAGTTTCGTGTGAACAGGCTACGTATGTAAAAAGGTGCGTCGATGACATGGATGCTTTTGATGTATTTATCCAGGATGTTATCGGATATATCGATGTACTCTTTTCCAAACATACTCAAGAATAGACAAAGCACACTTACGACGTGGAGAAGCTGATGCAGACTCGTTCTCGTTGTGATAGTCAAAGCGTAACTTTTATCGGCGTGATGCTTGAGCTCAAAGGTGAAGTCCTTCAGGTGCTTCTCAAAAAAAGTCAAATACAGCAGTCGTTCGATGTGAATCATGTTGATGAAAAACACATGTTCATACCCTTCTGCATCCTGCTCGTTGTGTTGCTTCATCGGTGCGGAAAAAAATTCATTGATCGCATTTAACGGGAACAAGGGTGTATTGTAGCGGGAGACATTCAAATATTCAAAATGCTCCTGTTCGGACTGTTTGTAGGAAACCTCATTTTCTGCATCTTTAAAGTAAACGTTGTATGTATCCGTATTGGAAAACCATCCGTAAGCGATGCCTTTTCGAATGGATCGTAAACTCATTCCGGAATTCGGATTTTTCTTGATCATGTACGAAAAATCCGGGTTCTCTGATCGTAGCTGAACAATGGCCATACGTTGTCTCACCTCTGGAAATGAAGAATGAATATCTACTGACAATTTTCACCTTTCCTTTCCATGCTGAACAGGGTATAAGTATTACGACCTTCCAAAAATGGTCGGAACATTTGCTTCGAATTGCTGTTCTTGGTATGGTGAAATCCGTGATAACAAACCAGCGGGAGGTGTGTCAGATGCCTTATTACAAGCCGATTGAGATCGCTCGCGAGCTACATATTAGCACGAGTGCTTTGCGTCATTATGAATCATGGGGAGTCGTTCCTGCTCCCGACCGTGCAGACAATGGTTATCGACTCTATACGGAGATCCATCTTGCCTATTTTCGTTGCCTACGCGCCATGTTCCCCGGCTTCGGAGTCGCTATCACCTGTGAAGTCCTTCGATCGATTCAAAAAGCGGATATGGATGCTGCCTTTTGGCTCGTGAATAAAGAACAGGCCAATCTCCAACAAGAGAAGGTCGCCGCAGACCAAACACTCGAACTTTTGGAAAATCTCGACGTCTCCTTGCCCTTAAACAAAAAGTGGCGAAACCGCATGACGATTGGTGAAGTCGCTGCTTACACAGGAGTCACCACGTCTGCGATTCGCCATTGGGAAAAAGAAGGCTTGCTCGTACTGCCACGAGATCCTGAGAATGGCTACCGCCAATTCACTCCCATGGATATACGGAAGATTTTGCTTATCCGCACATTGCGCAATACGGTGTATTTTTTAACGAACATGAAAGAAATCGTACAAGCCGTCGATAATCAAAGTATGGAGCAGGCCAAAAAAGTGACGGCAGATGCGATCAAAAGCATTCATGATCGCAATCGCCATCAGATGTTCGGGGTTAGGCGGTTGGTTGAATTGTGTGAAGTACTGGAGCTCGTGTGATTATCTCCTAATAAAAAGGATGACCCCGGAGCTTCAACCACCGAAGCACCATTACGGTCATCCCCTTTCTTATTTCTTTTCTACAGCATGTCCGCCAAATTCATTTCGCAAGGCTGCAACCACTTTTCCGTGGAACGTATCCTCATCCAACGAACGGTAACGCATCAGCAAGGACATCGCAATCACGGGTGTAGCTGCCTGTAAATCCAGCGCAGTTTCCAGCGTCCATTTTCCTTCCCCGGAAGAATGCATGACCCCACGGATTTCATCAAGCTTGGCGTCTTTTCGAAAAGCTCGCTCTGTCAAGTCCATCAGCCAGCCTCGAATGACGGAACCATTTGCCCACACGCGCGCGACCTCGGCAAAATCGTAGTTATACTGGCTTTTCGCAAGCACCTCAAAGCCTTCACCAATCGCCTGCATCATGCCGTATTCGATCCCGTTATGAATCATTTTCAAGAAGTGGCCGCTGCCCGCTTCCCCAGCATACAAATATCCGTTTTCGACGTTAATGTCGCGAATCATCGGCTCGATATGAGTGAATGCTTCCCGATCTCCACCAATCATCATGCATGCTCCGTGGCGTGCTCCCTCCATGCCTCCGCTCGTTCCTGCATCCATGAAGTGAATGCCTTTTTCTTTCAAGCGTGCATAGCGATCTAGCGATTGCTTGTAATGGGAGTTGCCACCGTCAATGACGATATCTCCTGCAGCAAGCAAGGTAGAGAGCTGATCGACCAATTGATCTACAATCTCTCCTGCCGGTACCATCAGCCATACTACGCGAGGTGTCGGCAGCTTCGCCACGGCATCCTCCACCGAAAATGCTGGAATCGCGCCTTCATGACTCAATTCTTCTGCACGCGTAGAATCTACATCATAGGCTACAACCTCATGCTGATGCGAGAGCAAATTAAGCGTGAGATTGTACCCCATTTTTCCTAATCCGAGGATCGCAAGCTTCATATCGTGTACGTCACTCCTTTTTGGATCATATCCGTTACCACGTATTATAAGACAAAAATTTTCATCTTTCATCAAAAATGAAGAAAATTTTTTCGAACCTATGAAAAGGAGTCTGAATTTCCTTATACTATCAGTACAGATTCACAATGGAACGTTAGGAGGTACCTATTGATGAACGCTTCCACCCCGCATGCTCCTCGTGTGCTCACGCAATTACGCGCCATCTATACACAATTAAGCGGGAAAGAACAACAGATCGCCGACTATATTTTGGAGCATGCCAGCGAAATTATTCACTTCTCGATCACGGAGCTAGCCGATCAATGCCAGTGTGCAGATGCTACCGTATTTCGTCTGTGTCGCAGGCTTGGATTTCGTGGCTACCAAGCATTCAAAATCGCCTTGGCGAGTGAAGTCACGAATCCCAAGCAAACGATTCACCAAGAAATCAATCTCGACGACGATGACGTCAGTGCGATTGCTGAAAAAATTTTCACAGCAAATATCGAGACGATTCGAGATACGCAGCAAATTATCAATAAAGATGAGCTAATGAAGATCATCTCCTGTTTGGAAAACGCAAGCCGGATCGAGTTTTATGGCTCGGGAGGCTCAGCCGTCATCGCACAGGATGCGTACCACAAATTTATGCGGACAGGCATTCCTTGTCTCTATCATTCTGATGCTCACTATCAAGTGATGTCCGCCTCGCTACTTACCAAAGGTGCTGTCGTTGTAGGCATTTCCCATTCTGGGTCCAATAAAGATATTTTGGCAGCCCTTCAGGTTGCCAAGGAAGCCGGAGCAAAAACAATCGGCATCACGAGCTATGGAAAATCTCCGCTTGTGCGCCTGGCAGACATGTGCTTGTACACGACTTCGCGCGAAACGGTATTTCGTACAGAAGCCCTATCGTCCAGGCTTGCTCAGCTCAGCTTAATTGATCTGCTCTATGTAGCCGTATCTTTACGGAGGCAGGATGATACGATCGCCAATATCCAGCACATTCGCGAAGCTATCTCACTCAAACGCCTGTAAATCAGGCGTTTTTTCTTTTGCTTGCCCACTCTTGCAACTTGGAGGAGAAAAATGCAAATCATACAAGCATCGTGTGAAATGTTTAATTATGAAATAATTTTTTTCTTTATGCTTAACAAATGAAAAAAATTTCGATATAATCGCGTTATCTCCATGACAACACGTTGAAAGCGTATTCAATTAGGGGTGACTTCTATGACGCAAACCTACTTTATCGGGCTTGATATCGGGACGACCAGTACCAAAGCAATTGTTTTCACTCCTTCCGGTGCCATCCGCGGTACGGGTAATATCGATTATCAGCTACTCGTTCCCCAGCCGTCTTGGGCCGAGCAAGAGCCGGAGACGATTTTTTCTGCTGTCATTCAGGCTTTAAAGCAAGCACTGGAGCATGCAGACATTGCCAAAAGCGAGATCGGTGGTATTGGCTTCTCTACTGCCATGCACAGTCTGATCGCTGTCGATCCAAGTGGCAATCCCCTGACGAATAGCATTATCTGGGCTGATAATCGGAGCGTGGCACAGGCAGATCGACTGAAAGCCGACGGTGTCGGTCATCAGATTTACTTAGCAACGGGCACGCCCATCCATCCCATGTCTCCACTGCCCAAAATCATGTGGCTACGAGAGAACTTGCCAGATACGTTTCGGCGGGCAGCCAAGTTTATTTCGATCAAAGAGTATGTCATTTATCGGCTGTTTGGTGAGTACATCGTCGATTACTCCATTGCTTCTGCTACGGGGCTGTTTAATCTGAGAAAGCTCGACTGGGATGGGGAGGCACTGCGAGTCGCAGGCATTTCCAAGCAACATCTCAGTGAACCTGTACCAACTACTCATATCCTGCGAGGAATGAAGATCCGTTATGCGGAAGAGATCGGGATCGATCCAGATACCCCTTTTGTTGTCGGTGCGAGCGATGGGGTTTTGGCAAACCTCGGCATCGGAGCCATTGATCACGGACAAGTAGCCATCACGATTGGCACGAGTGGCGCAGTAAGAACGGTTGTTCCAGAGCCGATCACGGATCCAAAAGGACGGACTTTCTGCTACGTGCTGACGGAAAACCATTGGGTGATAGGTGGACCCTCGAACAACGGTGGGATCATGCTTCGCTGGTTCCGTGACGAATTCAGTTGGCCTGAAGTGGAAAAAGCCAAACAGCTCGGCGTTGATCCCTACGATGTCATGATCCAAGCTGCTGAACATGTTCGAGCTGGTGCAGACGGGTTGCTCTTTCTCCCCTTTTTGTCGGGCGAACGAGCTCCGTACTGGAACGCACAAGCAAGAGGCTCCTTCTTCGGTATCGGCCTGCATCATAAGCGCGAGCATTTTATCCGAGCTGTTCTCGAAGGAATCTTGTTTAGCGTCTACAGCATCGGTATCGCCCTGCGCGATCTGGCAGGTGGAGCCAAGGAAATCCGAGCATCGGGTGGTTTCGCCCGCTCGCGGGAATGGCGGCAGATCATGTCCGATATGTTTGGGTATGAAGTGCTGATTCCAGAGAGTCATGAAAGCTCGAGCTTTGGTGCCGCTCTTCTGGCGATGCATGCATTGGGTGCGATGGATCATTTGCAAGATGTGAAAAAAATGATTCACATTTCGCATCGCCATGAGCCTGATTTGGAACGATCTAGTGTCTATTTGGAGCTTTTCTATATATACGAGCGTGTTTATTACAACCTGCTGGAAGAGTACAAGCTGATAGCCGAATTCCAAAAGCGGTTGAACAACTAGAGACAACAACTAGGGAGGGTTCATCATGCCACTCGTCATTACACTGCTGTCCATCGTCTTCCTGCTCGTTCTCATTACCCGCTTTAAACTGAACCCGTTTATCGCACTGTTATTGGCCGCAGGTTTTGTGGGAATCGCATCCGGCATGCCGCTTGTAAAAGTTGTGGACTCCATCAAGGATGGGATGGGTGGCACTCTCGGTTTTATCGCGATCGTGCTAGCCTTGGGAACTATGCTTGGCAAAATGATGGCCGAATCTGGCGGTGCCGAACGCATTGCCCGTACGCTCATCAACCGCTTCGGTGAAAAAAACGTACACTGGGCCATGATGTTCGTGGCGTTTATCGTAGGGGTTCCGGTATTTTTCCAGGTTGGTTTTGTACTCTTGATTCCGCTCGTGTTTACGATTGCTAGACAAACAGGGGTATCCCTTGTCAAAATCGGAATTCCGCTCGTAGCCGGCCTTTCTATCGTTCACGGGATTGTGCCGCCTCACCCTGCTGCTATGGCCGCTGTCGATCTGTTCCACGCAGATGTCGGTAAAACGATTCTGCTCTCCCTCATTGTCGCACTGCCTTCCGCGATCATTGCAGGACCGATCTACGGTAGCTGGATTAGCAAAAGAGTCAAGGCCAGCATCTCTCCAGAGCTCGCTTCTCAGTTGGCGGAGCCAAAATCCGAGCGTGATTTGCCTAGCTTTGGGATCACCGTCTTCACCGTCTTGCTCCCTGTGCTGTTGATGTTGTCTGCAACGGTTGCGGATGTGACTCTGCCAAAAGAACATACGATTCGCCAATGGGCAGATTTTATCGGAAGCCCGATTACGTCTTTGTTGATTGCCGTAATTGTTTCCTTCTGGACACTCGGGTTCAACCGTGGTTTTACCAAAGACGATATTCTCAAATTCACAAACGATTGCTTGGCTCCAACCGCGACAATCTTGCTCGTCATCGGCGCAGGTGGCGCATTTAACAAAGTGCTACTGAACAGCGGCGTGGGTGACTATATTGCCGCGCTTGCTACGGCATCTGCGATCTCCCCTATTTTCCTAGGCTGGCTGATCGCTGCCCTGATCCGTGTGGCAACTGGCTCTGCGACCGTCTCCATGATGACGGCAGCCGGTATCGTAGGTCCTATCGCGCTGCAAATCCCTGGAACAAGCCCAGAGCTTTTGGTACTGGCAACAGGTTCTGGCTCCCTGATCCTGTCTCACGTAAATGATTCCGGCTTCTGGCTAATCAAGGAATACTTCAATATGTCTGTGCAAGATACACTGAAAACGTGGACAGTGATGGAGACCATTCTTTCTGTTGTGGCAATTATTTTGATCATGGGACTGTCCTATATCGTGTAACACAAAATGAAAAACAGGTCTTTCCATCCATATCACTGGAGGTAAGACCTGTTTTTTCTCTGGCTGGGTAACCTGCTACTTCATTCGCTTGGCAATCGGATGGTCTACATTCAGCTGAAGCAAATCCCACAGGTTTCCATATAAATCCTGAAAGACAGCGACCATTCCATACGGCTGTTCTTTTGGCTCTCTCACAAATTGGATTCCTCTTGCAACCATCTCATGATAATCTCTCCAAAAATCGTCTGTGTTTAAAAAGAGAAAAACTCTTCCGCCAGCCTGATTCCCGATAAATGGCTCTTGCTCAGGTTTGGATGCTTTTGCAAGCAAGATCGTAGTGCCAACAGAACCAGGCGGAGATACGACAACCCACCGCTTATCCTGTTCTGGCTGATACGTATCTTCCACTAACGTAAAATGGAGCTTCTTGGTATAAAACTCAATGGCTTCATCATAGTCTTTGACCACGAGCGCGATATGGACGATGGATTGAATCATGATCTTGCGTTCCTCCTGCTTAAAGGTTTTTTTTGGAATGAAAAGATAGGTTTGGGACAAACTATGCCTTGGGGCTGCACGTTTGATATAGCAGAGCTTCCCAACACTAATCGAGGGAGTGACAATCTTGGCTACGAACAACGAACGCAATCACAACGATGCTATCGGCAACGACGAAGCGAACATGACAGGCAGTGGCGCTGGTGAAGCTGTAGGAACAGTTGGCGGTGCGGCAGTAGGTGCTGCTGTAGGTTCTATTTTAGGTCCGCTTGGTACCATTGCAGGTGCCGTTGCCGGGGGTGCAGTTGGCAACAAAATGGGGGAAAATGTGTCGGCTGACGCCAATGACACGTTTGGTGCTACGAATAATGATGCCAATAGAGACCGAACAGAATAAAGCAAGCTTCTTCTATGTTTGACAAGACGGGGTGCAGGGGCAATCCTGCACCTCGTTCCATTAGCTGATATAGAAAATAAGGCCTTTTTCTTGCTCTGCTGCTCGCTTGAAAAAGACTTGAATCGATTGAAAATGATGCAACATGTACGCGAAAAATCCTTCCGCTTCATCTCCCTCGTGAAGTGGGTACACATCATTTTCTACCAAGGTAGAAAAATGGTACTTCACTTTTAGAGCTGACTCGGACATATTGGCAATGGCCCCATACGCTGCTTTTACCTGTTCACTATGTAAATAAAATGCGCCAAACTCCCCGAATTCAACTGCTTGGTCCGTTAATAGAGGTACCACATAGCAAAATGGAGGCTCTCCATCCATTAATTCTCCACACAAAGTATAGGGAATGGCTTGCCACGTTTTATCTATATCCAGCATATCCTCTTCTTTCAGCTCTACCTCATATAAATCGATTGTCCCTGCAATCCATGAATCGATCATCTCGTCATTTGCTATCATGTAATTGCCACACATACCCATTCTTTTTCTCCCCCTTACTTCTTATTTAAATAATCTTCTACTGATTTTCGCAAATACTTGCTTGTAGCTTTTTCGGTCATCTTTTTACATTCTTCTTGTTGTTCCTTATCAGGTTTTCTTTTTTTGCGCTTATCTTCCCTTGCCTCCAATGTTCTTTTCCCATTTCTGTTCGTTTTGTTTTTACTGTCTGTTTTTTTGTCATTATGATAATATTCGATGCCAAAATCATACCCAGTTATCGAATGCACTACTTGTAAGCTACGAAATATTTTCTCTTTATATAGAGGATAGAGCTCATTTACTGTGTCCTTGTATAAATTCCTTCCGATTCGATGGTTTTTTATCCGTGTTAGGGTTAGGGTCTGTGCCTCTAGTATTTTGTTATACTGGGCCATGTTTTGTTGAGTACTCTCTATCTCATCCTCTTTCTTATTGTCTAATTCTTCCACCAACATGGCGAACTCACTTGCTATGGTATCGAAGTCCTCTTTTTCTTTCTCAAAGCTTTCCTCTTCTTCTTGTTGTACATCAAAATATGGGTAATAATCCGCCTCTATTTCCTTAAGTATCTCGTATTCATTTCGAATTTTGTTTTTATCTAATTGATAAATAAATAGACATTTTTTCTCGTCTCGTTCGTCTAACAGGGAAATGCCTTCTGGAATTAATCTCATTTTTTCTGGCTTTTCTACATCACCAATTTCTTCAATCTCATCGATAAGAATTTTGTTTCGTTTCAGTTTGGCTGGTATGATTTCCAAAACATTGGTGGACGAAGCTTGCCCCTTTTTCACCTCACCAAAATGAGCTACTGTATTCGCTTCGTCTCCCTTCCATTCTACCGGTTTTTGATTTTTCAAAAAGTCTGTTGGTAATGATTGATGCATGGAGTAGCGAATCCCTTTCACTTTCTTCGCCTCGAAGTTGTTGGAATCAATGTCATAGAGCTCCTCATTTCCGTCCTTATCGGAAAATGCGAGATTAAATCTTGCTGTGTGGCTTTTTCTCGTAAAATCCAAATTCCCTTCATCCATTGTTTGAGAAAACTGTTCGAAAGAAGATTCTCCCGCTGTTGGACTGGCAAATTTCCATTTCTCTTCATCTTTCTTGCTCATTTCCGCCTTTGCATCCCATTTAAACGGGATCCTGACTGGTAGCTGAATTTCCCATGGCTTCGTTGAATCGACCTGCTTCAAAGCACCTAGCTTAACCAATTGTTCTTGATCCACACGAAAGTTCCATTGATCGTATTTCACCTCAACAGAGTACGTATACTCCGTATATCTTGCCGCTCCACGTAGCATTTTTTCAATCGTATTATTATAAGAATGCTCGTTGTTTTTCACATCCTGCGGGGCTATATTCCACGTTTGGTTCGCTTCGATTCCTCGTACAATCTGATAACCGACCAAGTGCCCCCCATCGCATGCGGTTTTAGCTGCATCATTTTTTCCATCCCGTATCAATCGCTCTTCTGTACCCAGATTGCCAATCGCACTTACAACAGAATCGCCTTTACGATCCTTTCTCGATGTGCCTTTTTTTACGATAGCAGTAACGGAATGAGGACGATCACATGTATCTCCTAATACTTCTGTCTTGGAAAAGAAGTTTTTATTTACGTTGTCCTCCCCATATGTATCTTTCAACACGCCCCAAAAGGTAGGGAGGTCTTTATCTGCTCGAACAGCAGTAAATTGACCTTCGTTTTTTTGATTGTTATCATACTCATCTTTTGTATAATCGGTTGGTTCAATATCCTTAAATTTGCCTTGTATGACCGGTTGGTTATTTCTTTGCTTTTGATGTAATTGGATCATGGCTTTGTTTCCGATTTTTTTGGTGAGCTGTAAGACATGGGGTGCAGCGCTTTTTGGGGTTGGGGATAGCGAAGAATTTTCAGGGGTTTGCCGATAACTTGATTGCGATTCGTGATTTTGGAAAAACATCCCATCACCTGCCATACAATCATTTATAGAATCTAATCTTTTCTTATCATATCAAATTCTGTCTTTTTTCCCAATCTGTTTGAATGAAAACGAAGAAAGGCCGACGACTCACAAAATAAGTCATCGGCCTACTCCTTATTTCCCTACTGAAACAAAGGATTGCTCGGGCGCTTTCTTTTTCGGGGCTTTGGCATCGCCTTTCTTCTGGCTCATTTCAAAAGCTGCCAATATCGCCTCTTGGCGCTTCATACCGGATTTCTCCAACTCCTCCATCGTGGCAACGATTTGCTTGTAATCTTTTGGAATGACTTTGACAAACTGTTGGACGGTTCGTTCCCACTCATCGAGCAAAGCTTGTGCATGACGGCTACCGGTGTAGCTAACGTGGTTTTCCAGCAAGCGTTTGACTCGAGCGATTTCCCGTTGATCTTCCAATGTCTCCAGGAGTACCATCTCCTGATTACACATCGCAGCAAATTTCTCTTTGTCTTCAACCAGAACGTAGGCCGTACCACCTGACATGCCTGCTGCAAAGTTTTTGCCGACGGGGCCGAGAACGACGACGCGTCCTCCAGTCATGTACTCGCAGCCATGGTCGCCTACTCCCTCAACGACTGCCGTCACTCCGCTGTTGCGAACGCAGAAACGCTCACCAGCCATGCCGTTGATATACGCTTCTCCAGAGGTCGCTCCATAGAACGCAACGTTACCGATAATCATGTTGTGCTCGGGAGCGAATTTGCTGTTTTTCGATGGTGCGACCGTTATTTTGCCGCCAGATAACCCTTTTCCTACGTAGTCATTTGCATCTCCTTCGAGATGAAGCGTGATCCCTCGTGGAACAAATGCCCCGAAGCTTTGACCTGCCGAACCCGTAAAATGCAGGCGGATGGTATCCTCCGGCAGACCGTGCTCGCCAAAGCGTTTGGTTACCTCGCTGCCCAAGATCGTACCGACCACGCGATTCGTATTGGTGATGGCGAGCTTTGCCTCTACCTGCTGCTGTTTATTCAATGCTGGCTTGCACAGCTTGAGCAGTTTTTGACGATCCAGTGTTTCCTCGAGCTTATGATCTTGGTTGTGCTGATGGTAGCGGCCCACATCCTCGGAGACATCCGGTTGGAACAAGAGCGCAGACAAATCAATATGCTTCGCTTTCCAATGTTCTTTTGCCTTGTCGCCCATCTTCAGGACATGGCTCTGTCCGATCATCGACTCGATGGAATGATAGCCCAGCTCCGCCATGATCTCACGAACTTCACGGGCAACGAGACGCATGAAATTCACGGCATGCTGCGGATCGCCTTTAAACCGTTTGCGAAGCTCGGGATTTTGTGTGGCCACACCCACTGGGCATGTATCGAGGTGGCATACACGAGCCATGACACAACCAATGGAAACAAGTGGAGCTGTAGCGAAGCCAAATTCCTCCGCTCCGAGTAAAGCTGCCATGACGACATCGCGCCCCGTCATTAGTTTGCCATCGGTTTCCAGAACCACACGGTCGCGCAACCGGTTGAGCAAGAGCGTCTGATGTGTCTCAGCAAGACCGAGTTCCCATGGCAATCCTGCGTGCTTGATGCTTGATTTTGGGGATGCGCCTGTGCCTCCATCGTGTCCACTGACCACAATGACATCTGCAAGACCTTTCGCCACACCAGCCGCAATCGTTCCAACTCCCGCCTTGGATACGAGCTTCACGCTGATTCGTGCTCGCGGATTCGCATTTTTTAAGTCAAAAATCAGCTGTGCCAAATCCTCAATCGAGTAAATATCGTGATGAGGAGGCGGCGAAATGAGTCCAACTCCTGGTGTCGATCCGCGCACTTCGGCAATCCATGGATAGACCTTGCTTCCTGGCAATTGACCGCCTTCGCCCGGCTTTGCCCCCTGTGCCATCTTGATCTGGATCTCAGAAGCATTGACCAAATAATGACTGGATACGCCAAAGCGTCCGGATGCGACCTGCTTGATGGCACTGCGTCGCAAATCTCCGTTTTCATCCATGATGTAACGCGCCGAATCTTCGCCGCCTTCCCCGCTGTTGCTTTTCGCACCCAAACGGTTCATAGCAATTGCTAAGGTCTCATGTGCTTCCTTGCTGAGTGAGCCGTATGACATCGCCCCCGTTTTAAAACGATGAACAATGGAATCAACAGATTCTACCTCACTCAGCGGAATCGGCTGCCGATTGGACTTGAAATCGAGCAAATGCCGCAGGGCTACGAATTGCTGGGTTGTCGCTTGCTCTGCATAGATTTTGTACTGCTCATAGCTACCTTCCCGACAAGCTTTTTGCAGGGCATGAACCGTCTTTGGGTTGAACAAGTGAAACTCACCGTCACGGCGGAACTGAAAATCACTGCCTGCCTCCAATCCTTCCTCGGAATGCTCCGGCAAAAATGCTTTTGCATGGCGTATCAAAGTCTCTTGCGCAATTACATCCAGTCCAATCCCCGAAATCTGTGAAGGGGTACGGCTAAAATAGCGATCGATGACGGAAGAATGAATGCCCACCGCTTCAAAAATTTGTGCGCCGCGGTAGCTCTGAATGGTCGAAATGCCCATCTTGGACATGACTTTTACAACACCTTCTACGGCTGTTTGCAGGTAAACCTCGACTGCTTCGTCGCTCGTAATCTCCTTCAGCTTTGCCGATACAGCCAGATTGCTTACCGTTGAGATGGCGACGTATGGGTTGATCGCATCGGCACCGTACCCAATCAGCATGGCAAACTGGTGTACATCACGCGGTTCACCGGATTCTATGATGATGCTCGCTTTGGTACGTGTCCCTGCGCGGACGAGATGATGGTGAAGTCCACTTCCAGCCAGCAAGGCAGGAATGGCGGCCAACTCTTGATTCATTCCGCGATCAGATAAAATCAGCAAGGTGTAGCCGGCAGCAATCGCTTCATCCGCCGCAGCGGACATTTGATCAAGTGCCAGCTCTAGCCCGTGTTCGCCCCCTTGGGCTGGGAAGAGTATCGACAATGTTTTTGCCCTGAACTCTTGGTATGGGTTCGCGCGAAGCTTCGCCAGCTCTTGATTGGAGATCAACGGATTGGACAAACGAATTCTGCGGCAATTGCTCGCATCTGGTGCAAGCAGGTTTCCTTCCGCGCCAAGTACAGTATGGGTCGATGTGACGCAAGCCTCCCGCAACGCATCAATCGGCGGATTGGTGACTTGGGCGAAAGACTGTTTGAAATAGTGGTACAAGAGCTGTGCGCGATCAGAGAGTACCGCGAGTGGTGTGTCTACGCCCATCGAACCAATGGGGTCTTTCTGCTCAGCCACCATCGGGGCAAGTACCTTATCGACTTCCTCCTGTGTATAGCCAAATGCTTTTTGATGCACAAGCAAGCTGTCTCCTTGCAGCTCCTCCATGCGACCCGCTGCCGGGAAATCCTCGATAGCATGTAAGTTGTTTTTCACCCACTCCTGGTATGGCTGTTCGCTTGCGATTTTTTGCTTGATTTCCTGGTCAGAAACGATTCTGCCTTCCTCGAGATCGACCAGCAACATCCGTCCCGGACTCAGCCGGCCTTTCTGAACAATTGTTTCATCTGGTACTTCGAGAACGCCAACCTCTGATGAGAAAATGATGGTATCATCGGACGTCACATAGTATCTCGCCGGTCGCAAGCCATTTCGGTCGAGAATCGCGCCGATGATTCTGCCATCCGTAAAAGAAATAGCTGTTGGACCATCCCACGGCTCCATGAGGCAGCTGTGATACTCGTAAAAAGCTTTCTTATTTTCGTCGATTTGCTCATCCTGATCCCACGGTTCAGGAATCATCATCATTGCGACATGCGGCAAGGAGCGACCTGCCAGCGAGAAAAACTCCACGCAGTTATCCAAAATCGCCGAATCACTACCCGCCATATCAATGACTGGCACCACTTTTGCCAAATCAGCACCAAACACATCGGACTGGAACATTTTCTCACGAGCCATCATCCAGTTCATGTTTCCTTGCAAGGTGTTGATTTCCCCGTTGTGAATCAAATAACGATTCGGGTGCGCCCTCTCCCAAGTAGGGAATGTGTTCGTACTGAAACGGGAGTGAACGACTGAGAAGGTGGAAGTATAAGAATTATCTTGCAAATCAAGATAAAAAGCATCCAGTTGTCCTGGTGTGAGCAATCCTTTATAAACAATCGTACGCGAAGACATGGAAGCGGCGTAAAAATCAGCACCTGTTGCCCGTTCCACCTGCTTGCGAATGACGTACAGCTTCCGCTCAAATGCCATTTGGTCCTGTATATTCGAGCTGGCTCCGATGAATACTTGACGGACATAAGGCTGACTCGCTACAGCCGTCTTGCCAATTTTCGTCGCATCGACAGGAACGGTTCTCCAGCCGAGCAGTTTTTGTCCCTCTGCTGCAACAATCTCCTCCAGCTGCTCTTCATACTTTTGCCGTTTCGCATCGTCCATCGGAAGAAACAGCATACCTACACCGTATTTGCCTGGCGCCGGCAGCGTGATATTCAGCTCTTTACAGGTCTTTTTGAAAAAAGCGTGTGGAATTTGCGTTAAGATTCCTGCACCGTCTCCCGTTTCCGGATCACTGCCTTGACCGCCGCGGTGTTCCAGTTGGCACAGAATTTTCAGACCCTTCCGGACCATATCATGCGTCGATTTCGATTTCAAATTGGCAATAAAACCAATTCCGCAAGCGTCATGTTCGAAAATCGGATCGTACAGGCCTTGCTTAGCAGGCATTCCTTGTGTCGTCATGGATCTCCACTCTCCTTGCTCTCTCTGGTATGTACATTTTAGATTGAGTGAAACGATACAAACAATATATAATTTATGCAAAATCTATCTCAAATCGAGATAAATGGGTAAGGTGGGGGTATTCATGGAGCTACGACAGATTCAATACTTTATCGAGGTTGCCAAACGGGAGCACTTCACCGAAGCCTCCCATCATTTGCACGTCGCTCAATCTGCCCTCAGTCGGCAAATCGCCAATCTGGAGGAGGAGCTGGGTGTGTCACTGTTCCTCCGCGAAGGTCGCAATATCAAGCTGACAGCAGTCGGAAAAATCTTTTTGCAGCACGTCGAAATGGCGATGAACGAAATCGAGAAAGCGAAAGAAAAGATCGAGGAGTTCCTTGACCCGTCACGGGGCACGATTCGTGTTGGTTTTACGAGCAGCCTTGCCGCCAATCCCCTTCCGACGGTCATCTCCGGTTTTCGCGCGCGGTATCCGGACATCGGCTTTCAATTGAAGCAAGGCTCTTATCAAGGGCTGATCGACTCGGTCATCCATGGTGAAATCGACTTGGCTTTTCTTGGACCTGTTCCCACTCAGGAAAAAAATGTGCGCAGCTACATCTTCTTTGCAGAAAATATCGTCGCATTGCTGCCCGCGAAGCACCCGCTGTCCAAGCAACCAAGCCTGCGTCTCAGTCAGTTGCAGGAAGATACTTTTGTGTTGTTTCCACCCGGTTTCATCCTGCGCAATATCGCTGTCAATGCTTGCTCACAAATGGGCTTTTCTCCTAAAGTTGCTTTTGAAGGAGAAGATATCGATGCCATTAAAGGGTTGGTAGCGGCCGGCTTGGGCGTCACTTTGTTACCAGAGCTTACGTTAACGGATAACGTTCCTCGTGAGACAGTAAAAATCCCGATAAGTGAGCCATTGGTGACGCGAACAGTAGGCATTATCATCCCGAACAACCGTGAGCTTCCCCCTTCTGAAAAGCTTTTTTATCATTTTCTGAAAGAGTTTTTTGATGTGCTGAGTAAGTATAGTTAACGGAAAAAGTTCCAGAATACTGGCAGACAGTTGTTAGTAGACCTCATGGATAGCTCGCCTATGGCTACCTAGAGATTCTCGCTTCGTTCCCATCAGAGTAAGCGAAAAAAAGTCCTGATGAACAGATGCATCAGGACTTTTGTGTATCTTCATTCAGTTACAGGAAATTTCCATATGCTGGCCCTTTGGCTCCTGGTCGCGTCTATCTCGGTATTTTAAAAAATAGTTGGCACCATGCCCCCGTCCATACGGATTGGTGAGCCTTTAAATGCGGTTGCATAAGGACTGGATACAAATGCTACCAGCCTGCCAATTTCAAAAGGCTTGATAAACCGCTGTAATTCGGATTGCGGCAGGTTTGCTGCCATAAATTGATTCTCTTTTTCCGAAAATGCCAGCTCATCAGGAAACAGGCTATCAATGATTTGATAGACATTTTCGGAAAGCGTTGGTCCTGGCATGATTGTATTGGAGGTGACTTCGGTTCCTACCGTTTGTTTTGATAGACTTTTTGACAGAGATAATAGCATCGATTTCGTCATGCAATACTGAGGCATTTGCCCTGAAGGCATGATCGCTTCTTCACTTGCGATAAAGATGATTCGTCCAAAATTGTTCTTCAACATGTTAGGCAAGTAAAATTTTGATAATCCATTCGCGGCAAGGACATTGGTTCGGAAGTATTTTTCCCATACTTCATCGTCAACGTCTTCATAGGACATGATTTCATAAATCCCCATATTGTTAACGAGAATATCAACATTGGGATATTTCTCAAATAAAGCTTCTCTTTGCTGTTGATCCACAATATCGGCCGCAGCATTCTGAGGAGAAGTAGCCGGGAATTCCGCCTTTAATTCATTTACGATTCGCTCTACCTCATCATCATTCCGTCCATTTACAAGAACATTGACGCCTTCCCTGGCAAGCTCAATGGCAATTGCTTTCCCAATCCCTCTCGTCGATCCTGTTACCAAAGCAGTTTTGTTCCGTAGTCCCATATCCATAACACTTGTCTCCTTTGTAGTCATTCACGGCAAGCTGACTAGAAGTTCCTCTTGGAACATCCTTGTGCTCCGGATAGAGATTATCGTACTTTGCCTGGATCGTTCGGTAACTAGCGTACGATGCCAATTTTCTTGCTGAACCCGCCAAATATGAAAACCGGGAAAATGAGCGCCCTGCTTGGAACGGGTTAGGTTAGGAATTCTATGACGGGTGGATTAACCCGAAAGTATTCGGAACGCCAGTTTGAAGGTGTATCGCCTTCCCAAAGGCGAAAGGCCCGGTAGAATGAGTTCTGATCTTCATATCCAAGTAAAAAAGCCACTTCTTTTATATCGAGCTTGGGGTCGGCCAAGTATTCTCGTGCCTGTTCATGCCGAGCCTGTGTCAACAGTTGCTTGAACGTTGTGCATTCATCCGCAAGACGACGCTGCAAGGTACGATCGCTCATGCCCAGCTCGCTGGCAACTGCTCGAATATCTAGGCGACCTCCGGTTAGGCTTCGCTTCAAAATCCATTTGACCCTCTCAGCAATGGAATGACTGCCCTGTTCATCCAATGATCGGTCC
Organism: Brevibacillus schisleri; assembly: GCF_055685845.1. Taxonomy (NCBI): domain Bacteria; kingdom Bacillati; phylum Bacillota; class Bacilli; order Caryophanales; family Paenibacillaceae; genus Brevibacillus; species Brevibacillus schisleri. The sequence continues at coordinate 2,973,576 of NZ_JBVNDM010000001.1, read as the reverse complement.
AATACAGGTGTTAATATCTCCAACAATTCTTTGTTATACGAAAGAAAGGGTCGGTCCAGATCGCGTCGATAGAGGGTTAATCGGTTATCAGTGGCACCCATTCGTATCGGGCATCCGAAATAAGCCTCAAGTGCAGTTACATCCCCCATCGCGTGAGAAAATTCCACGGACTGAGCAGTTAAACGCTTGCCCGTGCCCCGTCGTCCAAGTTCTAGAAGAAAGGCGAGCGTGGTTCCAATCAGGACTGGTGGTCCGGGCTGCTCGCTGTACATCCATTCCAAGTCGATTGTACAGCGCTCGCCCTCCTCTGTTATTCGCAACCTTTCCGGAGGGCACAGTTGTTTGTACCGGGCCATTCGATGAAGCGCGTCGCGATAGTCACGAGCATGGTAGGTCGCTAAAACAGTCGGTGGATAAAGTGCCGTTTCAAAGCTGGTTGAAAGCTTGATGATTCCCGTAGCAATATCACCAACGAGATCGGAATACACTTGCCAGATTCTGAAATATTGAGCGGTGGTGACTACGGCTGGTTCTGTAAGAATGGTGAGCGGAAGGCACGCTTTCCGAGCTAGGTCGTGTGGGGCAATCCCTAGTCGTTGTAATCCCGCCCAAAATCCCGCCGGAAATTTTATTCGGTCTGATTTCATTACGTTGGATCTCCTTTAATTGCTTACCGATTCGTTCCGCTTATCCCTAAGTATACATGAAGGTAATCGTACCCGTTATTTGACGCCTCCACACTCTGCGATTCAAATATAGCGGAATGCGGAAAGGTTTACTATGATATGGGAATAGTGTCACATTTCAGCAAGAGAGGTGATGTTCTTATGCTAGATTTCGCAAGTCCTGTATGGGGTAAGCTACAAGGCCCTTATGGTTTTTCTGATCGCATCCCTGCGCTCATCCAGCATATTATGCACGACTATTTTTCCGAGGAAAAAGAAGAGTTGTATTGGGAGCTTCTGTATCATCAAAATACGATTTATCCATGTACATATGCTGCTGTCCCCTATTTAGTAGAGATCGCACGAAAAACAGAGAGCCCCTCTATTTTGTTAGACATCTTCATAACCTGCGGCATGTTCGAAGCCAGTAGCGAAAATGCGCCTCATGTGGATGTGCCAGCGGAGTTTTTACGCGATCAGCCACCATTATTGGATCAAGAGACCATCAGAGAAATCAATCGTGAATACCGACATGCCATTCTCTCGTTGACCGCGAAGACAGAATCCATCCTTAACCTAGCACGGATGGAAGAGCATGATGCAGAGAAGCGCTACATACTAGCTGCGGACGCTGCGTTTCGTGGGGACAAAGACATTGCCAACATGCTTCTCACCTTTTCGGCGGGAGACGAATATGTAACGGTGTGTCCGACGTGCGATCAGTCTATCTATATATGGCCAGATGAGGACGAGGATGTCTTGTACGGTTACAAAGAAGACCCCGTTTTTCATGAGAAAGCGAAACGACTTTCAATCATCACCAAAAGACCGGACACGACAAACGACAGCGGACTTCAGAGATTATACCAAAATGCGCTTGCGATTGAGGATAAAACGCTGCTTGCCCACCTTCCTTATCTTGCTGGTGAATTGAATTGCAGCTCATGCGACACCCCTATCCACGTTTGGACGGGACTTTTTCCATAAACAACAAAAGGCCCTAGCTAATGCCGTGGCCTTTTTGCTTTAGATGGCAGATACATCTGCGAAGGAACCTTTCGTTGCTTGTAACAAGCCCTCTACTGACATCTCGATCTGGACGCCAATGTTTCCCCCACTGACGATGATCGTCTCTAACGATTGTGCTCGTTGATCGATCACCGTCGGAAACAATTTCTTCATCCCAACTGGCGAACATCCACCACGAATGTAGCCAGATACTTTAGTGATTTCTTTCACGGGAATCATCTCGATCTTCTTTTCGCCGACTGCTTTCGCCGCTTTTTTGAGATCAAGCTCAGCTTCAACGGGAATGACAAACACATAATACGATTTGCTCGTCCCTTGCGAAATCAATGTTTTATAGACAACGTTCTCTTCGCGACCGATCTTTTGAGCGACAGCGATTCCGTCTATTTTTCCATCATCCGTTGCATACGTCAGCATGGTGTATGCGATTTTTTCTTTATCCAATATCCGCATTGCATTCGTTTTTCCTTGCTTCACGCCGTTCCACCTCCGCTACACGCTGGTCAACAAAATATAATCTATCTTAGGGGATGCCGTTCTACTTTTCAACTAAAAAACGCCACTGACACAAGCATGTCAGCGGCGCCTCGTCTTATTGAATCGTTACTTCGTCAATCTCGATATGGCCTGCTGGGCTAATCCATACACCCTGTACATTCTTTTGAATCGCCGCCAAGGTCTCGGAGAATCGGAACGGAATAAGCGGTGCTTCGTTCATTTCGATTTGTTGTGCTTTTTCATAGAGTTGCTTCCGTTTTTCTGCGTCTGTTTCTCTGCGTCCTTCGTCAATCAGCTTGTCTACTTCCGGATTGTTGTAGAAGGAATGGTTACCAGGTGCGCCATGTGCTTTCGAGTGATATAGGTTTGATTGGTTGTAATCGGCATCGCCCGTAGCATTTCCCCATCCACTCATGACCAGGTCTGTCTCCCCTTTGGAAGCTGCATCGATATAAGCCCCGAATTCCATCACATCCAGTTGCAGGTCAATCCCGATTGGCTTGAGCTGTTGCTGCAAAACCTCGGCAACGCTAATTCGTGCTTTGTTATCATTCAACGCGATTTTTGCTTTGAAGCCGTTTGGATATCCAGCCTCTGCGAGCAATTGCTTCGCTTTCTCGACGTCATACGGAATGTCTTTTACATTCGGGCTGTACCCAACCATCGCTGGTGTAATCGAGGAGTGAGCTGGTGTTCCCACATTGTTGTAAACACCTTCAATAATGGTTTTCTTGTCGATTGCGTGGGCAATGGCTTGGCGGACACGCACATCATCAAACGGCTTTTTCTTTGTATTCAATCCGATGTGATCGACAGAGAAACCAGGGTAACGCCCCAATTGCATGGATGGGGAGTTTTGTACGCGATCGATGTCCGTCACAGGCAGGTTTTCTGCCACTTGAACTTCTCCTGTCTCAACCATGGCAAGGCGAGTTGTGTCTTCCGGTACGGTTTTGAAAACGACTTTATCCAAATTTGGTTTACCGCCATAGTAGCTATCGTTTCTTACGAGAACCACTTCTTGACCCGGCGTCCATTTTTCAAATTTGTACGGGCCCGTCCCGGTTGGATGCTTGCTCAGTTCTTTTCCGTATTGTTCAATGGCTTTCGGGCTGATGATGCTTCCCTCTGCACTCGCCAAAACAGACAAGATCGGTGCGTACGGGTAATTCAAAATAAATTGTACCGTGTACTCATCTACTACCTTCACTTCTTTGATTGCTTCAAACATGTTAATCCGGCTGGAGCCAACGGCAGGGTCTTGAACGCGAGCGATCGTTGCTTTAACCGCTTCCGCATTGAAAGGTGCGCCATCATGGAACGTCACTCCTTGACGTAGCTTGAACTCCCACGTCAAGTCATTGAGTTGCTTCCACTCACTTGCCAGGGATGGGACGTATTTGCTTTCTTTATCCATGCGGACAAGGCCTTCGTATACTTTGTGATGAATGATTGCTGCTGAAGGGATTTGGGACAGGAAATGCGGATCGAGGTTGTTCGCATCGGACAGACGCGCGATGACGAGGGTTCCTCCTGTTTTGCCAGCTTCCGTAGTACCCCCTGCTTGTCCGGCGCTAGTCGCCGTATCCTGCCCTGACGAACACCCAGCCATAGCCGCAGATACCGCGATTGTCATGGCGATCAGCGTGTGATAAAAGCTCTTCTTTTTCATCTGTGTTCCCCCAATTCTTGTTGCAAATGTTTTAGCATTCAAACATGTTTTATTTTAGACAATATTCAGTCATTACATTTTCACTTTGTTTACCTTTATTTTCAGTTTCTTTACAACTTGATAAATAAACAAAAAAAGAGAGACTCCTCAAGAATCTCTCTTTCTTCACTGGACTCTATTACAATGATCGCGTCAAAGGCTTTTTCATCATATTGATGTACTGCACCACATACAAATACTGCTGCGTTAGCAACTCCGCATCCGCTTTTACTTCCTGCAAATAGCGATTGCCCTCCACATGCAGGTCTTCGATCAATGAGCCAAGAAAGCTCATATCGTATTCGGTCGCGAGCTCTTGCAGTTTTTTCAGCTCTTGCAAATCTTGCCTGTCAAGTTTATGGATTCCTTTGAGTAACAAGCGTTCCTGCCAATCCGTCAGCTTTTCGGTAAAGGAATATAACTCCTCCATGATTTTACGTCCACTCCCTCACCGTTATAGGTCTAACTTAAAGCTCGTCAGCGATTTGCCCTGCATGATGCTGATCGGATAAAGCCCATCTCCTAGTTCTTGCACAAGCAAATACACATCGCGCAACTCTAGCAGCCGTTTGTTTTGTTCGAGATGACGTATATTGCGGGCGAATTCCCCCTGATAAGAGATGCTCAATTGGAGAGAATGACTTTGCTCGTCTTCGATTGTCAGAATCAACTGCTGCGTCTTCTGATCAAAATCGACCTGGTTGAACCTGTTCGCTTTCAATAGAAAAACCGAGTCCAACGCAGTCTCAAACATATCGCCTGCTGCGTCCTTCCATCCATTTGACCATTCGCGAACGAGCACCTTGCCGAGATCGACCTCTTCGATATTGTCTCTGGGAACGATCGTTAGCTGCGTCTCTTCACTGGAAGACAAGCGCTGCTCCCGATTCGTCTTCGCCTGTGTCAGGATGACCTGTGAATGAGAGAGCTCCTCCATCGAGATCAACCCGCCCCAGGGTACCTTGCTTTTATAGCTGTCCTTAAAGGAAAAGGATATGCCTTCATAATACACGGGGCGCGCTTCTGTATAGGTGTAGATGCGTTGATCAGAAAGCGAGTAAAAGTAATACGTAATCCCCTTGTACCCTGACCGCGTCTCCCATGGATTTGCTCCCAAAGCATACAGACTTAACTGCGGAACCATATGGTACTTACTTTTGAAGCTGCCGAGTAGCTGCTTTTTCGCTTCGGTGTGATCGGTCTTCTCTAGAGCGAGCAAGCTGAGATACACCCGGGAAAGTCGGTCGAGCAGCGCTTCCGTCGAAAACTTGACATGGCGCTGAAAAAATAAGTTCAACTCCCCATGAATGCCGCGAATGTCCTTTTCCACACGTGGAAGATTGCCGTTATGCGCAGCGATAGCAAGCAGCTCCAGCCGTGTACAAATCGTCTGGGATAGCTTCGCCAAGCCGATGCCAAGAATCTCTGCGATCAGGGCTTTGGCTTCCGTTACGACATCCGTTTCATAGCTGACATCGGTTACAGATGCTTGTAACTGCTCACGATCCTGTAGCTGGTGCATGGCCCGATAGCGCAAAATGACCTCAAGCTTGTGCAAGCAATTGCCTTTTGCCTTGCAGGTGCACATGCTCTTCCCAATCTCCGATTCACTGTCAAAAGATACGGAAATATCTTGGGTGTGCAATGTCATCGTTAAAAAGGATGTTTCAACGACTTCCATCTCCTCGAAATAGTCGAGGCGAAACAGCACTTCTTCCAGCTGCGCTGGGGTAAAAGCCTTACTAATGTGAGACGGCTGCAATTGCAAGAGCCAGCTAAAGTCTGGCTTGTAGGTCTCCTGCTCTTCCTCGGTCTCTGCTCCTGCTTGCAAATGGTTTTGGGCATAGTAGACGATGGCAATGATGACATGCTTGCATATCTTGTCAGATGGACATGAGCAGGAAAAACGCTCAATATCTGCATGAAGTCGGCATACGCTGTCATCTGACAGCGCACACTCGACGTAATCGTCCCCGAACTCGTAGGAAACGGACATTCCTTTTTCCATTTCCTTGATGGAACGGTTGTAAATCCCTTTATTTGCGTATTTGATGAGATACTCTTCGTTGCAAAGCGCGATAAACCGATGAAATTCTGATGTGAAATCTGCCATCGTTATTTTCCTGCTGCACGCATGACATCATAGACAGTTTCGCTGAAAATGCGTGTTGGAATATCCGTGAGCTTCAGCCGATCCACTGGTTTGAAGTAAAAATGCTTGTACTCGGCATCTTTATTCGGGAAGAAAGCCAACGTCTCCAGCTTCACATCCTCCATTCCTTCCCAATACGAAATGCTCGCCCCGCTGATCTTCAACTCAGCCACCATACCGTCATACAGTTTATAGAACTCATAATAATAACCGGCATCGAGCGGCGTTCCTTTGACCCAGCCGAATTTCTCCATCATTTTCGCAAAAGCGGTTGGTGAATACGATTCAACAGGCAGACGGAGCAATTCATTCGCTTTTATTTCTTCTTCCGTAGGCAGGAACGCTTCACGACTTAACTGCTCGAACGGTTGCGTTATTTCGTAATCTTCTAGCTGCGTACGCCAGCCGTTTAACATCTCTTCGTCCAGTTCCAGTGGGTGAATCAAGCCAATGAGCTGCTCATCTGCCAACTCATACTCATCCTCGTCCACGGTGTTAAATGTCCCATCGTCCATATAGCGGAACGTATCTACGAGCTTTCCATCCTCGTATACACCCCAGATGAGACCGATTGCGAATTTTTGCATCAACACGTTTTCCACAAAGAGACGTTTCCAAGCTGCCGTTGACCAATAACGCGATTTGGACAGAGACTCCTCCAGACGAAGAGATTGTACTTTCACCATATTTTTCAGATCTTTTTTCAATTGGGCAAAAGTCAATCGCGCTTGTTCTGCCTTCTCCTGATCGTCTTTCCCGGACGGTGCAGGCAGATTTTTGACCGCTTTTCCTGTGCTGTCGTTCGTGACCTCCAGCTCTAGCTCGTTGCTGACTTTAACCGTGAAGGTGCGGTCGCCGTAGTCAAACACTTGCTTGCCGGACGCATCGAAGCCAAGCGTCGTGACCAGTCGGTCTTCCAGTTCCATCGCGGAAATGTTCTGATTCGCAGCCGCCATGGACAGCGCCTCTTCTGCTGCCGATTTGACTTGTCTGTTTTTGATCGTACGCTTAATCTGGTCGATTAGGCGCAGGGCAGTCAAATCATTTGAGAACGACAGGGCACGCACGCCATCTGCAGCCAAAGCACCGCGGGAATGATCTGTCCACTCTTTAATCCACTGACCAATCGTATCGACAATACGTCGATCTCCAAAAGCAACGCAGAGCGGCATGACCCATTTTTCTTTGGCGACCGCTCCATTATCGAGCCAAGTGCGCAAAACTTCTGTGGTAAAGTCAGCAACAGATGCCGCTTGCAGAGACGGTTTCAAGTCAAGCACCAACTGGTTTGGCGCAGTCGGGAAATCGATTGAGGCGGTTAGCATGTACTCCATTACTTCTTGCCCCAGCTCGTTTCCGTCTTGGTCGCGAAGGGCTGGCATGCGCTCCAGTGGCATCCATTTGATCCTTGTGAGTTTTCGCTTGTCGGTCAGGTTGCCCAAATGAGTCAAGCTCGCATCTGGCCCCTGCTCCTCTGCGTCGATAAATGTTTGCAGCAGCGTTTTAAATTTGCTGCTTTTTTCATTTGTCAGTAGCTCCTGGAAAATCTCCTTGTTATTGTCCAGGGAGCGAATCGCATCCAGCGCCATTTCCTTGACCTTTGCTTTTTTCTCTGTTTGGTAGACGTGCAAATAAAGCTCCTTGTCTTTGGCCTGAAGAAACGCTGCACCAGCAAGGCCGCTCACTTTCTTCGAGCTGTCACCCAATCCGAGTAGAATCACTTGGTTGCGCAAATCCTCTGACAGCGTCTCCTTTGCCGCTAATAGAGTTTGCGCCACAAACACGCGAAGCTCCGTTTCCAGCTTGTCAAATTGAGCCAGACTCATTTCCGGATTCGCTACGACCAACGAACGATACACATCTTCTTTGACGTCTGTGTAATAATAGTGCGACTCCTTGATCGACAAAATCTGATAGAACAGTGTCTGGATATCTACAGCTTCGACTTTCCGGTAATGATCGATGAAGGCGGTCAATCGATCCTGGAACGCATGAGTGAAGCACATATGACCTACTCTGCGATTGGACTTGTCTTTGTACTCGCACATGAACGGAATCAGACGTGCAATAAACGGATGGTCCACAGGCAAGAAGCTCAGGAGGATCATCTGCTGTCTTACGAGTTGTACGTCCTCCAGATGCACATGCTCGAGCACATCCTCTAGGGCAGCTTTTTCATCCAAATAGCTTGCCAGCTTTGTGGAGCCCTTCGCACGTCGCAGCGCGTCTTGAATAATCCCTTCCAAAGATGGCTGGAAATCGGAAAGATCCACGCCTTCTGCCGCCAGCGTTTTGTGTAAGAATCCCTTGACCATCGGGATCGAAGCAAGCTCAAGCGCTCGTCTTGATCTCGTTACGTCTTCCAGCACCAGTTGCTTCACTTGTTCCCAATTGGTCGGCGGGGATAGCAAATGCTCGCGCAGGCCCAGCAGTAGATCGTAAGGCTCATCCATGTGCACGAGGTCAACCAGTCTCTTATCTTGGGACAGGATATCAAGCGGGCACACGCCGAAAAGGATTTGCAAAGTATCGTGCAGCTCCCGATCGATTTCCTCTTCCTTGTTCAGGAACGCACTGATCCCGCCTTTGATGTGAATGCGGTAATACAGCAAGCTGATGACCAGCTCCATATACCGATTCAAATGCTTCTGATTCAAAAGGGAGCCTTCCTTGACCTGCTCTTCTGGATAATACTTTTCTCGCAATGCAGCTTTTTTCTCTTTGACATAGGAAGGGTACAACGACTCGTTGGTCAGTAAATTGTTGCTCGAATACTGCATGGTCACGACTTCTTTGGCAATCGTATGCAGCTCTTTTATATATTCGCGGGTATCACCTGTAATCAGGTGATAATAGATCGGCATCAGCTTTTCTTTTGCTTCTTCCAATAAGCTCGGAGAAATCGAGTACGCATACGAAATGAATAGCAAAAATTCGGCCCGATCAAATGTCGAGGAGTAATCACGGCTGATACTTGCGCGATAATCCTCCGCGGCTTTTGACAAAAATTCGGCAAACAACGTATGACCGAAATGCTCGACCGTTTTTCTCATGGCCTCCAATGCTTTCTGATCTTTTGCTCGGATATCAGCATCACTGATGTCCTTCATACCCTGAAGTTCGATCTGATCCAGGAAGCACTCATCCATCACATTTTTCTTATCATAAAAACGGTTGCTAGCCTTGTAGATCAGCACAGCTGCTCGATAGAAGGCCAGCTCCTCGCCGCGTTTTTTCAGCTTGTCGAATTCGGATCGAACCGTATAGCTGTAAAACCGCGGGTCCTCTGCGATTGCCGGGCATTCGTCTGTGTCACCTGCAACGTAATCAGCGATTTGATCGTACAAATGCTTGTTTCGATCACTTGCACTGATAAACTCCTCCACAAATTTTTTCGTAACCGGATTCAGATCTGTCTTTCGTAATACCATTCCTTACTCCTCCTTCTCTCTATTTGATCACTTTACCAATCCACTGCGCGAGTTCATCAGGCGTGATCGCGGCAACGTTTGCTCCCATATCGCTCAATACCCTGGCAGCATGCTGGTTGTACGTAGCGTTGCCATTGAAATCCAAAGCCGTCAACACTAAAAACTTGCAGCCTGCGTCGATAATCTCCTTGCTTTGGCGATACATTTCCTTGATCGGGTAGCCTTCCTCCAAATCGCTGACGAGGATAAATATCGTTTTCGATGGATTTTCGAGCAGTGTTCTTCCGTATTTAAGCGCCTGTGCAATATGAGTCCCCCCACCAAGCTGCACACTCATCAGCACATCGACCGGATCATCCAGTCTATCGCTCAAATCAACGACCTTCGTATCAAAAATAACCAAATTCGTCTTCAAGGCAGCGAGCTTGTAAAAAATACTTGCCATAACGGAGCTGTAAATCACAGAGTCCATCATACTGCCGCTCTCGTCCACGACAATGACGATGTTCCATTTGTTGTGATGCTGGATATTGCTGTGGAAATACAGCTCATCGATGATAAAACGACTTTTTTTGCGATCGTAGTTCTTCAAATTTTTGCGAATCGTTTTATGGACATCCAGATTTTTCATCGACTTCGTATAACCGCGTTTGTGGCGATTGCGCTTGCCGACGATGCTGGTCTGCACTTCATTTTCAAGCTGACGCCGTATATCGTCTACGACCTTGCGTACAATTTCCTTTGCACTTTTTACGACCTCTCCTTTCATCCTGCCTTTAAATTGGAGGATGTTTTTCAAGAGGGTCATGTTGGGCTCCATGCTTTCCAACACTTTTTTGTCAGTCAACAGCTCTGTCATGTTATAGCGTTCCAGAGCTTGCCGCTCGAGAATTTCTACTGTCTTCTTGGGAAACAGCTTGCGGATTTTGTTCAGCCAGGAGGGAACCGTCAATGCCGATTCTCCTCGGCCGCCTTCTTTTCGATAGCCTTGCTCTTCTCCGTATTCACGGTTGTATAAAAATTCAAGAATCGAGTCTAGTTCCTGATAGGAAAACTCGGATGATTGATAGGCCCCGCTGCCTTCCAATGATTCCTCGGCATGCGAGCCCAATAACAACCGCCAGCGGTTCAAGGCTTCGCGGCTCAAATCAGGTTCCATTTGGCAAACTCCTCCTTGATCGCTTGATCGAGCATGCGGGCATCACGCAAGGTACGCTCATCGATGACTGGATTCGTGACTTGTTCCACCGTCGTTTGGAAGAGAGCTGCCACTTTTTCCGAGAGCATACTAATTTCCATTGGGCTAAAATATGTAAACGCCAATCGCAGTTCAGGCACTACCTGCAAAAAGTCGTCGTAGGCCAAGGATGTAATCATCTGATGCAGATCGCTCAAGATTTCCTCTTGATGAAAGAGGTAGTCACGAGCCACGATAAAAACGCCATGTAAATACGCGGCGGTATGCAGCATTTGCTCAGGCGAGCCGAACATATAGGCACGGGCACGTCTGGAGATTTCTGCGCGGTCGATCACTTCGAGATTGCACAAGATCGCGACCACTACCCCCTCTAGCTTCGCGGGGAGCTTGTCGTTACGCAGCAATTCCCGCAGTTGGTCACTGAAAATCTCTCGGGAATCATCCGCCTGTCTCTTCTCACTCAGCATGTAGAGGAATTTGAACTGATCAGCCAACTCATCCAGTTCGTTGGGGTTCGGGTTTCCCTGCTCGACGATTTTGGTCACAGCCTGGTAATATACTTCTTCCACCAAGTTCTCCAACCGTTCTGTTTCGCTAAGACCGAACAACCGTTTTTGCTCCAAAAGAATGGTGAGTGTCTTTAACGTTTTGCATAGCGAGAGAAAATGTCCATCCTGCCTAACGGACTCTACTACAGATTCAAAGAGTCTTTCCGACAGCTCTTCCAACCCCATAACGACCGCCATCAAAAGCCATTTTGCCAGCTCATAGCTCTGATGCTGCGGCAGTTCTTTTACCATATCGGCTAGCTTATGGGCAGCTGCCTCCTTCACCGTCCCACCGTAGACCGAGCTCTCGATCAGACGGGCTTCTACGAAGGAGGAATAGCTGTAGCGCCATGTTTCTCGGACGAGATTGACATTTCGGTTGTTCATCCAGTCAGGTCCGGCTTCTTTGGTGCAAAATTCTGTGCCCAAGAACTGCATGCAGTGAAAAAACTGGCTGGCTTCGCGGTGCGACTTCTTGGCATATAGCTCTAGCACCTTTTGATTGCGCGCTGTCGTCGTGATCGCGAGCTTTAACGATTTACATCTGTCTTTGCAATCGCGAACGATGGGCACATCCAGTGAATTAGGAGCAACTTCTCCGATTCCGTCTCCGGTCAACAGCTCTCGCAATGTCTCGATCGGCTGAGAGGTTGCAATTGAGCGCTCGCCTTTTGTAAAAGCAGAGAGAACGGAATCGAGCAACTCATAGGCACCGCCCTCAGCCTTTTCCCGCATGACAGCCAAACCGTTCATGAGGCTATATGCTTCGATCGCATCCGCTGTAGACGTCGTTTCTCCCTTGTCACGCAGCCTTTTGAGCAGCTGTGGGAGGTATATCAAGGCGCTTTTCGAGAAGGGAGCACGCTCCTTCTTCTCCAGTGCCTTCCACACACTCGCGTAATAATGGACGTACGGCATCCCGCTTGCGTACCCATTCAACTGATCTGTTTCCTGGTACGTGTACACCATCGGATATATTTTTTCTTCCTGCACCTTTTGTATCTTATAGGAAGTCTTGCGTTCCTCGATGAGTCCGTATGTATGAAAGCCCCCGGTTACCACGAGAATTCTCGCATGCTTTTTCTTTGCCTCTGCAATTTTTTGACGCATGTGCGCCTCGCGAATCAAATCGCCTTCCGCTTCCAAAGTAGCGTCATCATAGCATTTTCGAGACAAGTAGCAGTAGGCAAAGACATCCTTGACGAAATCCTTCGGCTGTTTGCGAATCCCATCAATCTCAAAAACCTTTTCCCACAGCTCATCGAAGTTTCGACATTTCATCGTCTGACACAATCGCTGAATAAACTCCGAGCCTGCCAGCATGCGCTCATCGTGATAGGACAGCTTTTCATTCTTCTTTTTCAAATCATGGCCGTCTTCCAAGCTTTCGAGGCGGCTTCCGTAGCTTAGATCAATGAAAGCAGCGGGAATCTGCCGGCGTTTTGCTTCGACCAAGGCCACATACTCTGGCGAATACAGAAGAAACGGAAAGTAACAAACGTATTTTTGCTCCCCTGAGGCGTACGCATAATAAATGCTTACAGGAGGCTTCGTCCGTTCATCCGTTAAGATCGGAATGATATGATTGCTATGGTCCGGACCTTCAATCAGAATGATTTCCGGTTGATACTCTTCGATCGTTTTTTTCAAATGAAACGCGCATGCAGGACTATGATGACGAACCGGGAAATAGACGACCTGTTTGCTGAGGTTGTAGACCTCTTCTTCGACGAATGATTTTATGAAGCGGTCCTGATCCTTTATTTGATCCATTTCTTCTCGTTGTAATACGTTCCCCATAGACCCTCTTCCTTTGCCCGTTCTTTGACCACTTTGGTAAAGTAGGTTTTCAGGATATTTGCGTCCTTTTGGTTTTCCTTGACGACGGCTCCCAGCATGTTTTGTACCAGTCGATCCATGGAAATTGACCTGCCATCATAGTAATGGGACGTCATTGCACTTTGAACATAGACGGATACGGCTTCGGCTGTACTCATCACGGATTGAGGGGAATCGATTTTGAATCCTTCCTTGGTCTCGCCCATCCGCAGTTCCATGAAGGTCGTCGCCAATATCTCAACCACATCGCGATCGATTTCGATGTTTACACCACTTTGCTCCAGAATCACTTTTGCTTGGGATTCGATAATTTGGGCTTCCATTTTCACATGATTAATCGGCGCGATTGTCTCGAAGTTAAAACGTCGTTTGAGGGCGCTACTCATTTCATTAACGCCTTTGTCCCGCAGGTTCGCTGTTGCAATGATATTAAAACCGGGCTTGGCAAACAGGATTCCGTCTGACAGCTCGGGAATGTTCATCACCTTGTCGCTCAAAATACTAATCAACACGTCTTGAACCTCAAACGGGCAACGGGTAATCTCCTCAAAACGGGTAATGATTCCCTTGCTCATTCCGTTGTATAAAGGAGAAGGAACCAGCGCTTGCAGCGAAGGACCTTTGTCCAGCAGCATCGCGTAGTTCCAGGAGTATTTGATCATATCCTCTGTCGTTCCCGCGGTGCCTTGGATCGTATTCGTGCTCGTACCAGAGATAGCCGCAGACAGCAGCTCAGAGAGCATCGTTTTTGCCGTTCCAGGTTCTCCGACGAGCATTAAGCCGCGATTGCCTGCCAACGTGACGATTGCACGCTCAATAAGCACATCGTCTCCATAGAACTTCTTCGTAATCGGTATACTTTCGCCCTCATAAGAAAGGGGTTCATCCGTTCCTAAAATAAAGTCGCGCACCGCTCTCGGCGACATCAGCCAATTGGGAGGTTTTGTCCCTGTATCCTGGGATCGCAGTGCATTCAGCTGTTTCGCATATAACACTTCCATTGGTGGCTTCATTGTTTCCATCCAAATGCCCACTCCATTTCTGGTTGTACTTGAAAAATAAGGTATACTATAAAAAATGAAAACATATGTTTGTCAGGAAAAGAAGGGTATTTGTACCCATTATTAGGAAAGATATGTGAAAAGATGTGAATGGAGTACTACATGCCAAAAAGCGCCCTGGGTCCCCAAGACGCTTTTCTTGCTGTATTTTGAAGAGTTTTTTACAACTGTGTCCGCAAGCTCCAAAGCTCCGGGAAAAAACGATGATCGAGCGCTCTGCGTAAGTACATGACGCCTGATGACCCACCTGTTCCCGGCTTTTGGCCTATGATACGTTCGACTGTCGTCATATGGTTAAAGCGCCATTGCTGTTGCTGACTGGCGATATCCACCAGCTTTTCTGCCAACTCGTACAAATCCCAATACTGATTCACATTTCGATACACGGTCAGCCAGGCTTGCTCTACACTCTGATTGGGTTGATATGGTTGCGACCAATCGCGATTCAAGCATTCCGGATCAATCGGCAAGCCCCGAACAGCCATCTCCCTGATCGCCGCATCATAAATGCTAGGTTGCTGTAAGGCCACACTCATCTGGGTGTGCAGCTCTGGTTGATGCGCATACACCGCAAGGACATGCTGGTTCTTATATCCTAGCGTAAACTCGATCAGTCGGTTTTGATAGGATTGAAATCCGGACGAATGACCCAGATTGTCACGGAACTGGAGGTAGTCAGCTGGCGTCAATGTAGAAAGGACATCCCACGATTTAATCAATTGCTGCTGGATACGCGAGACTCGCGCGAACATTTTGAAAGCCGGCTCCAGATCGTGGTTGCAGATGCATTCATTTGCTGCTGACAGTTCGTGCAAAATTTGTTTCATCCATAGCTCACTCACCTGATGAATGATAATAAACAGCATTTCATCATGATGGGTTGATTGAAGACGTTGACTCGACAAGATTTGATCGAGCTGTAAATAATCGCCGTACGTCATCTCTTTTTGGAAATCAGTATGAATCTGTGTCTCCAATGAGCTGTCGCTCGGTTGATTATTTCCTTGTTCATGTGGTCTCATCGTGGTATGACCTCCTTTCCCATCTAATTCCTTTTCACCCCTCGTTCCTCCTGCTGAATATTCCTCCCTCTCACCCGATTTATTTCGCGGCTTCTAAATATTTCAAATCGATCAAGCCATCGATTTTATTACTGGAAATATATCCGGCTTCCTTGCTGATATCTGCCATTTCCTGAATGACTTTTTCATTAACCGCTGTTGTCACTTCCAAACGGGAAAAGGCTGCCTGCACTTCTTTTTTGCTCAACTCTTTACCAGTCAGATTTTTCAAATGCTTGATGATCAAGTCTTGGCTTTCTTCGGGATTTTCCTGAATGAATTTAACTGCCTTTTTATGTGCTTGCAGATAGGCAGTTGCCAATCCTTCTCGTTTCAAAAATTCATCGCTGGCTGCTACCACGGTATTGGTTGATTCTTTCCCCCAAGCGAATTGATCCCAGTCCAAAAGCAGTTTTCCTCCTGCCTGATTTTCCAGGACATATCCCCACGGCTCCTGCGTTGCTGCACCGTCAACAGATTTTTGTACGAATAAGGCTGCCGTATCTGCCGGAGCCGCCGCATATAGTTCCACGTCTCCACCATTCGTGGTTGGTTTCAGGCCAACCTCATTCAGTGCTTTTCTAAGCATGACATCCTGTGTGCTGCCGATTACCGGAATCGTGATTCTTTTGCCTTTTAAATCCTTTAGTTCGGTAATATTGGTTGAACCATTCATGACGAGTACAGCTCCGCCATTGACCGCACCTGAAATCAAACGATACCCGGGATGCTTGACATAAAAGTTCAACAACGGTCCAGGTCCGACTGTCCCAACGTCAATCGCCTTTGTTGCCATTGCTTCCATAAACAATCCACCATTGGCGACTGTTTTCGTTTGAATCTTTACATCCGCACCGAAAGCTTCCTTGAAATAGCCTTTCTCCAATGCAATGATCGTTGCGCTATGGGTCAGATTTGGGAAATATCCGATCTTGACTTCCTTCTCTGAGGATTCGGCTCCGCCTGTAGAGCACCCGCTAGCAATCCCCATTAATAATAGGGATGCGACAACGGTACTAAACACTTTTTTTAGCATGTGACGACACACTCCTTAGCCATTTTTCTTTTATGAATGGACTCCCCACTTCATCTGAACGTTGCGTTCGATCCGTGAAAAGACAACATTATCGACGATGGTTCCGATGATCGCAATAATGATCATGACAGATATCACCAAATCCATTTGTCCAAGTGAACGGCCCATCTCGAGTAATTGCCCAAGACCACCGCCACCCCCGAGCAATTCACCAGCCATGAGTGCCCGCCAGGAAAACGCCCAAGCGATTCGAAGCCCAGAGATGATCTGTGGTACGGATGCAGGTAGAATGACTGTTCGAACGAAGTGAAAACCAGTCGAACCGTAAGTCTTGGCTACCCGTTGATATAGCGGTGGGACATTTTTGAAACCGCTGGTCGCGTTTACCGTCATGGTCCAGGTCGCCCCGATCGTCACGATGAACAGAATGGAGAAGTCATTTAAACCAAACCAGATAATCGCAAGCGGGAACCAGACAATGCTTGGGATAGATTGAAGCGCAGTCACGACAAAGCCAAGCGTATCTTCTACGAGTTTGTACCTCCAAATGAAGTAACCCAATATCAGTCCGATGATAATAGCAATGAGAAAGCCCAACAGGATTCGTCCCATGCTTTTTCCAATCGCGGCGGTAATTTGTCCGCTTATCAAGCCATTTACGAGTGTTTCAAAAACCTGGGTCAGGCTGGGAAACATGAACGATGGCAGCCCCGATAATTTAGATGTGACTTCCCATATCGCCGCTATCATAGCGATGAAGATAACCCGTCTTAAAGCTGTAGTCATTGCCCATTTCCTCCTTCAGCACCTTTTCTATCTCTTCCTGGAGAATCGACAGCACCTTCTGCTCGGTGCTTACTGTCACACTGTCCGGCATGACCCCATCGCGCATGGCAGGAACCGCAATGATTTCCTTGATTTTTCCGGGGCGTGTGGCAAAAACGACGATCCTCTCCGCAAGCAAAACGGCCTCCCGGATATTATGGGTAACGAAAAAAATCGTGACCTTGGTCGTCCGCCAAATCTCAAGCAACTCCTTATGAAGAACCATCCGCGTCTGTTCATCCAGCGCCGAGAACGGTTCATCCATCAACAAAATGTCGGGTTCCATGACAAGTGCCCGAGCGATGGCTACGCGTTGCTTCATCCCGCCTGAGAGCTGATGGGGATAGGAATGAACATACTTGCTTAAATGGACCATCTTGAGCACTTCCAGCGCCTTTTCGTTGGCTTTCGCTGTAGACATTTTCTTCAACTTGAGCCCGTATGTAACATTTTCCAAAACGGTCAGCCATGGAAATAACCCTGCTTCTTGAAAAACGACAACCCTGTCAGGTCCGGGCTTATTCACTTTATTGCCAGCAACGTGGATGTTACCGCTGTCCGGTTGATCCAATCCCGCTATCAAGTAGAGCAGCGTCGATTTTCCACAGCCAGAGGGGCCGACAATGGAAACGAAGCTGCCCTTTTCCACTTCCAGATTGATATCATCCAGCACCTTTACTTTTTGTTTCTGCTCATTTGCAAAATGTTTCGTAACATTATCAATAGACAGATACATGAACGCACCTCTTTTTATTCCAACTTAGTCGATGGGGATTATTAGTAAATAATGATTAATCCTATCGTTTTTGTCAACTATAATCCGATAAAAAAAGGGAAGGCGGCGGGCACCTTCTCCTATTCAATGCAAGGGCGACACTTTAGGTGCAGCATTGCACTACGTCCATTTCATCCGATCGGTTGACCCATATGGAACCGTCTGGTTTTATAATGTTATTTTTCTTGAATGCTTCGATTTGTTCGGGAGAGGCGCCTTCCGAAAACTTATAATTGTCGTTTCTAGTTTGAAAAAATAAAAATGTGATAACAGCAATAGATGCATCACAAACCCTGGTCTATTCCTGCGTAAAACTGGAAGAAACGTTACTGAGAGTAAACCCAGTATCGCTTCTATGAATACGAGAATTAGACCTCATTCAATTACTTACCCTAGTTCGTCGGATCAAACCTTCTCTCATCCAAATAAGCTCGCGCATGCCCCCAGAAATACTTGCTCGGCTGCATGTAGACTTTCAGACCTGCCCGCTCAATTGTGCGATTCGCCTCTTCATTCGCTTCCTTGAGGATTTGCTTTTCATCCACAGTCAAAACACGGCGCTCGTCCATAATCAGCTCACCGTTGACAATGACGTGGTTCACATCTCCACCTACTGCCTGATAGACGACACGATGGACGTGCATGTTCTCTGGATTCAAGTGGGCCTGATGCATATTTACGGTAATGACGTCCGCTTTTTTACCAGCCTCAAGAGACCCCAGCTCGTCATCCCAGCCGACACAGCGCGCCGCATCAATTGTTACCATTTCCAGCAGCTTGCCCGGCGGGAGATAATAGTAATCACGCAGCGCCGCTTGTTGCAGCAGCTGCATTCTGCGCATGGCCTGAAACATGTCAAAAGGAGTCATCGGTGAAGTACCGTCTGTCGTGATCGCAACAGTCGCTCCCATCTCCAGCAATTCCGTAATCGGGGTCCGTGCGTTGATTTGACCAAAACCAGGAGAAGCGCTCACATTCGTTCCTGTTTCGGCCAAAATTTTTGCCTCATCAAACGAAATCCCCCGACAATGCTGCAAGTGTACGTCTGGACCGAGCAGCGCGTACTCTTTATCTTGGATCGCGAGGTGAATCATGCCTCCAAAAGCATCAGAATGGATGCGCGTGTCGTACCTTTTTGCAATCTCCCTGATTTTTCGCGCTTGGTACCGGTCGAAATCGGTTAAGCCAAACAATTGGTCAGCTGGTGTCGGATAGGACGGATTGACAGAGGTCACGATGACAAATGGCGTTATGTATGCTCTGGTTTTATCGTTATTCGCGTGATTCAGGGCTTCGATCACGGCTTCTGCTCCAGCGAGAACCTGCTCATAGGTGACTTCCTTCGTTACTTTTTGTCCATCGACCCAGCGGCTAAAGGGATGTGGCCACGGTGGGTTGCATGGACCTGTCGCTACGATTTCGCGGACGCCAACCTCGTTGTACGCTTTGGCGTGATTCAAGGCAAAGATCGGATCATCAGAGCGAGGCATCGAGCCTAAGACGCTAACACCTGTCGTAATCCCGGCTTTAAGCCGCTCCAGTGCTGACAGCCTTCCTTCGTAGTACCAGAAATCGTCCGTCACGTAGTGCTTGTAAGTGTTGGTCATGATTGGCATCCAGTCGTTGATATTGTCCGTTGCAATCGTTTTGAACAAAGAATGTCCGCCATGACCATGTGCGTCAATGAAGCCTGGCAGTATGCAATGATGTGTGCAGTCGACTACCTTTTGCGCGGGATACTTGTCTTTTAGAAGTAGAGTGTCGCCTACCTCCAGAATTCTTCCTTTGTCAATGGCGATTGCCCCGTCCTGTAGTACCCGACGGTCTTTGTCCATGGTAATGACTACGCCGTTTACGAGTAGCAAATCAATCAAGTTGCATCTCTCCCAGCCTCAAGAATGAGGGCGGTGCCCATGTCACCTACTCCCCCTCCCTACACCTTAGCGCAATTACGGCGCTTTGTATTTGCAAGAAAATTACGACTTTTTATAATATGTTTACCTCTTGGTTCCAAATGAAAAAACCACCTTCCCTTGAAAGAAAGATGGTTTTTCGGTTTTAGGCGTCCACTTTTCGTTTACGGAGGAACAAGATGAGAAACACGATCCCCGCAAAGGCGAGTACAACATAAACGACATTGGAATAGAGATCGAAGTAGTACAGAATGTCTTCCCATGACTCCCCCAATAAGTGACCAGCCATCACGAGGATGATGTTCCAAATAAACGTACCAAGTGTTGTAAACAACAAAAACAGCGGGAAATTCATTTTGGTCATACCAGCTGGAATAGAAATCAGGCTTCTGATTAATGGGACCATGCGGCAAAAAAAGACCGTCCAGTACCCGTATCGATCAAACCATTTATTCGCCTTATGGATATCTGCTGTTTTAATGCGCAGAAGATGTCCCCATCGCTCTACGATCTTCTCTATTTTTTTGACGTCCAGATAATAACCGATTCCATAGAGAATGATTGCCCCAATAACCGAACCGATTGTAGCTGACAAGATTACGCCAAAAACCGTTAAGGAGGATTGCGTTGTCATAAATCCACCGAACGTCAAGATCACCTCTGAAGGTATGGGTGGAAAGATGTTTTCCAGTGCCATCATCAGTAAGATACCGAAGTAACTATATTGTTCAATAATTTGGGTCATCCAGTTCTGCATGCTATCCCTCACAATAATTTACCAATGCTTATCTCTCCAGTATAGAGACACGCGTTGCATAGTTCAATGAAAAGCGATCATCTTTTCCTTCCTTTCAATACGAAAGAAGGAAGTCTGGGGTTACCTTTCCTTTGAAAATTTTCATATAAAATTTTCAGGAACAAAAAACATTGCAAGGATAGGTAATACATGGAATATTAAGAAGGTACCTCCATGCACATATACGACTCACCAATGTACCACGTAAATACAATTGTCACGAATACTTCGCGGAAACCAATCACATACACGACTGGTCAGTGCTATGGTGTAACAAATCGACTAGAAGCGTTTGCCTCTGGAGACTCTTGGGAGCTTCCCTACCCTGAAGACGAACCTGCCTGTACCCCGGACATCAAGGAAAAAAACGTAAAGCCCGAGAGAACGATTGAGCAAGATGAATATTTCCGAACAGACGAACTGCCGAGCGATCTAACGCCAGACTATTTTCAGTTAAACTCTTACGTACACATGCTCGTTGGACCTGAAGATAAAGAACGCAAAGAGGAAATCGTAAAGATGCAGACGAAATTTCTTCCAAGGCTTGCCCTCAATCCAGATGAAATTGAGCTTCAGGCTGAATCAAGTGTGCTCCCTAAATCGTATTACGAACTCAGTGTGACAGGGAAAGTCTCGAATAGAGAAATCAAACGCGCATCGCTTCAGGTGTTCAATTCGATTATTACGTTGCGAGTCGACTCGAAGTCTGGGGAGTTTTCCACAAAGAAAAAAGTAAAAGCAAAGGGCCCGTCCCTTCAATCAAGTGTACTCGAGGTAATGTATAAGGACGGTACGAAACATATCTACTACGTTCCCATAGAAAATTCTAGCAACTGATGTTCTCCATGAAAAAAAAGGACGGCCATGTGTTCGTCCTTTTTTCGTGTGAAACTCTTCTAGCGTACTATTCTTTCTGCCTAGACCAGTAAATCATCGTGTCGTCCCTCTTTATTTCTGTAAAGCCCATTTTGACTAATAATTTTGCGGAATCTATGTTATCTAGCAGGCATTTCGCCGTAATCTTTTTCACATCTGGCTGCAATAACGCCCAATTCGCTAAACCTTCTGCCGCCTCATAGGCGTAGCCTTTTTTTCGCTCGGCTTCAATAATTCCATAGCCGATGTCCACTTCTCCCTGCGCATTCGGGACTCCTTTGAATCCTACATCCCCGATGATCTTCATGCCATCTTTTGTAAGGATCATCCACGATTCAAATCCTGTCGGTCCCCCTGTGCGTTCGAGTGCTTGGATGATTTTGGGGATCGTTTCCATCGCATCCTCATCTGGCCAGCCTTTGCCTAATGTAAGCCCCATATCCAATAACTCTTCGTAATTTTCTTGCAAAATATTCGTTGCTATTCTATGTGTAAATGGAATCAATTTGAGCCGTTGTGTATGAATGCTTTTTTCATTCATGGAACAAGTACCCCTTTCTCTTTCCTATATTGTCCGTGGCGATATTTACGTTGGATTTACACTCCATATGTTTTTTAGAAAGGGTCTATTCCTACACCTCAGCTACTCTTTCCATACTCCGATAATAAGAATCACTCGGGCACGACCATTATAGCATGATTTTCCATCCAGTTGATAAGGAGTGAGAAAATGTCCACACCGCTAAACACTGAGCTTGTCCGCATTCAGCCCTGGGCGGATGACGATCTTGCTTTGCTGCGCCTTTTGAATGCACCGGTCATGATGGAGCAGCTCGGAGGCCCCGAAACCGAAGAGCTGCTCGTAGCTCGACACGAGCGATACGTCAATAAGGGTAGACAGCTAACGAGCAGGATGTTTAGCATCGTACTGCTCGCAGATCACACCCCGGTCGGAAGCATCGGCTATTGGGACCGCATTTGGCAAGGAGAAAACGTATACGAAGTAGGCTGGAGCGTCCTCCCACCGTTTCAAGGGAAAGGAATCGCCTCTGCGGCTTTAGCTTTACTGATTACACGCATC
The DNA here is from genome assembly GCF_055685845.1 of Brevibacillus schisleri. Classification (NCBI taxonomy): domain Bacteria; kingdom Bacillati; phylum Bacillota; class Bacilli; order Caryophanales; family Paenibacillaceae; genus Brevibacillus; species Brevibacillus schisleri. The sequence goes on along the minus strand of NZ_JBVNDM010000001.1, from coordinate 2,951,081 downwards.
AAACAAGAACGAAGACACAAGTTTATTCATGCCTATCCTTCTGTGGACAACCCTGCCTCCAATGCCATTTGCCGTAAACTCGGTTTCACTCTGCAATCAGAATGCGTCTTTGAATACCCTCCAGGAAGTTTTATGCGCTCCAATGATTGGCGATTAGAAGTCGCACCTGTACATTTCCCCATCGAAAAAGTCCGGGAGCAATTCCCAATGTAGGCCTGTGGCTGACTGTTGCTGCTGATCGTGGAATGACCGTTCGATGGTTGAAGGTGGATAAAGAGACACTTACCTCACAACGAGATGAGCTCGATACCCTCCTTACTTCCAGGACAAGACCCGGGTCGTCGCGACTCGGGTCTTCCACTTTTTTATCCATGAAGTCCGGTCTGAAATCTGGCGCGGGGGCGATAGTGACCGACCGGAATTTGAATCAAGCAGGTTTTCTCTTCGGACGCTAGGTTGTAAAGATCATCGCAATTTTCTACGTCAAATCCGAGTAACGGGTGTCCGCCCATTCCACACGTGAACGCTGCTAAGAGCAAGTGATGCACGACAATTCCTGTCTCCATCTGTTGGATGCGATACCCTCTAAACCCTAGTTGATTGATCAGATGATCACGTTTTCCCACTACATGAAAGCAGAGCGGCACTTGATACAGATTCACGTTGTCCAGGGTCATTCCCTCTTGTAGACGTGCTCGTAAATCTCCATAGACAATTGGATAAAGAGCGTGCTCCAGTGGTTCGTAAGCGTATGCCCCATCTTTCATCCCTTCTACCTGATGAATGCTGACAAAGAGAGAAAGCCTTCTCCACGCTGTTTCTTGATTCCCCCCCAAATCATTGCCATACGATAGCGCACTCATCGTCATTTCCATGATACGCGCTACCTGATTCTGGTCTGTTTTCCTCCTGATAAAGTCCATTTCTGGTGAAAAACGCTCCCTGCAATATTCCGCCAAATCATAGCTTGGTTTCTCCAAACGCGGGAGAAGGATTCGCTCCTCGGACCGACGAGGCCGTTTGCTTTCCGCATGATCCGAATATCGTCGAAATGCATGGGTAGATGCCTGCATGACAGCTTCATTCATTTGCAGGAGTGCAGGGTATTGTCTCATTCTTTTTGAGCGTATCACTTGCACATGCTTTTGCTCAGGAAGTTCTCTGGTTAGCTCGCTTGCCAGCACCCCTTTTTCTCGTTCTATCCATTGTGCCGGTGAGTGCGAATGCCTCCCCTCTTCTGTTTGGAGTGATAAAGGGACTACCGCGTAGACACTCTCTTGATCGGCAGACAATCCTAGCAGTGTATTCATCGCTCTATCCAGGAACTGGTAGTGTACCGCAGTCGTAACACCGAGCTGGTTTGCCATTTCCTGCAATTGTCCAAGCAGTACACCAGCATCGAGGCCCTGCAATCGATAGGAAAACTCATCATACTTAAAAAAGTTCTTCCAAAAATAGATGGAGACGAACGCAACTCCAAAGCATGCATGTACTGGACAACTGCCACCAAGTGCTCGGTTAAGGACGTGATCAAAATTCCCTTCGCGCAATTGTACGAGTCTGTGATGAGCCACATCGTAGTGGTATAGACCTGGAGGAATACTCGACAGCTTCAAATACACGTACAGTTCACTTGGATAGAGCCCTCCCCCAGACGGAACCGGCCTTCGCTTCATTACAAGCGGCAAAAACGACTCAGATTCTGCATCTGCCGAAGTCGTGGTTACCAACAACGATTGGCTGATTTGTATCAGTCCGTAGCTATACCATAACCATGCACCCAATTGGGGAAGAGACATCTCTTGTGAAACCGTTTGATCTATGAGCGATAGAGACACGTCTTCAGGCAGTGAAATGACAGGTTGCCCCCTGTATAGCTTGTATGGCAATGGCGCATCCCCCCAATCCACTTCGAGATCACTTGGTCTGGCATTTTCTGTATCAAAATGAAGGCGGTACAAGAAATTCTCGAGATTCATCCGGCTCACTCCCAGATGCATGTTATGGAAACGGATGCGGAAAAGGATTTAACTCGTCTACACGCAGCGGTTGTTTCACATACCCCAGCTTCATAGGGACCTCCAATACTCGTTTCAATCCCGTTATTCGCGTAAGATGATGGCCAAAAGTCATCGGCAGCATGCCAGGAATCAATACACGCACGCAAGATAAGCCGTGGCGCCCTACCTCTGGTGTCGTTTGATCTACCACAATGACATCGAGATCTAACTTTTGGAACACACTGAGCAACTCCCGCAAATCGTCTGTTAGATCATGATTTTGGTTTCTTCTAGGAAAGCGTTCAGCGAAAGAGACCATCGGACGTGAACCATCCATGAGAAAGGATAAGCGCTCCGCTGCTTCTGGCAAGCTGTAAAGCATAGCATGATCGTCCATCTTTTTCACGAGGGACGAATCCTGAAGCATACGTAAGTATTTGTCTCGATTCGCTTCGTACTTGTCTGTCAAAGTCATGAGCATGGCTGCCGTTTCGTAAATGGAGCTTTTCACAGCGCGGATAGGGTCTGGATGCGCACCTGCTGCACAAACGAGGTGCAGGCCTTCCGCTCCGCGGTTTTTCGCAATCGTCCATACAGCGGGAATTCCATTTTCCATAGTCGCATCGAACAAGTACAAATCGTAATTGGTAACAGTCTGCATCCGATCAATGAGAAGAAGCAATTCCCGATCATTGACCGTAGCGGGATCGAGGCGCGTCAATGGCAATTGGGCATACCAGGTCAACAAGAAAGCATCTCGCTCCACCACTTCGAGGATGCCGTAGAAGATCGCCTCCTCCAAACTGCCGCCTAACGCACAGCCATTGGAGGTCTCAAATACAACACCCTCCCCGAATCCCATACTGTAGTAGGCCATGAGCTCAGGTACAAGGATGGGTCGCTCTTCTTTAAAGGAATAACCCCATACCCAGTTCATCTCTCGCTTCGGATCAAATGGCTGAAACGGAAAATTTGGCAGAGCATACTGCTCTTCTGAATGGGTCCCCGCTGTTGTCGGATCAAGGGCATACGGCGCAAGATTTGCATAGCAGTCTCGCACCATCGTCCTCTTACCACGCGGCATAAGCCCGCAATATCTTTCCATTCCTTCCAAAATCGCCGTTATCTCACTATCCGCGTATGAAACAGACCTGCCAGCCGTGCCCTCGTCATGTGAAAATAACGGCAGATTGACACTTACATCTGCGAACACCGAGACAAGATCTCGTACTTTTCCATTCAAAAACCCAGTACGGGAATCCAAATATTCGGTGGAGAGAGCTTTTTTCAAAGAGGCGATAGATTTTGTCCGGTAGCTGTCCGGACTTTGTTTTACAATAGGCTTTAAGCGTATTCTTGCCCGCTCTTCAGAATCCTCAGGCAGCCGACTGCATACCGGACATACAGGATTGGGCAAGAAGAAGTGGCGCGTGCTGATCAATGTTTGCAAATCAATAAACTGGATATGCGCAGATAATTGGGCTTGCCTCCCCTCAACTATACGTTCAACCTCCGCACTGACATGGTATGCCACTTGTAACAACCCCGAGCGAGATGACCATGGATCACGGGGTATGCCGCCTTTCTCCCTCAGCATATTTTGTACCTTCCACATCTCTTTGCGATCGCGTCCCGCCATCAATCGCCGCATATCTGCACACTGGGAGCATCCTGTTTGATCTGGATGAACCAACGGACCTACGATGGCCTCCCCGAATGAAACAAACCCACGCAGCCATGGGATATTTGTTTGGCGAAAATGTTTTTCTGCCTGTACATGCAAAGCAGGATGATACGTATCGTGCAACAGGAGAGCCAAATCTGCTCCACTTGTCGTAGACACCATGTTTTCACTGTTCCAGACGCGATAGTGGTTCTTCAAATGTTCTGAAACCAGCTCTGCCAGAATTCCTTCTCCAATGACAAGAATGTCAGCACTCATCTGAGCACCTCCTCGAGAGCAGCAAGGCAAATACACCACCAAGGTCTTCTTCCAGGAAAGGCTCTATCGCGGCATTCATGATTCGAGGAGAAAGATGATGAAGAGCCAGTACCTCGACAGCTTGTTTCCAGACCTCTTTTTCCGATTCTTCCTGAACGCTACTGCGTGCAAGTTCGATGGCTTCACCCGTCAAGCCGACAGATTGCGCAGTTAGTACATACTTGGACACTTGATTGGTTGGCGTTTGAATCTGTTGCAAGGCATACATCAGTGCTTTTCGCAATGCTTCTCGCTCTAACAAACCAATACTCCCGTACCATCCCGTGCGCGTTTCCACCCAATACACCGGAAATCCGCACACCTCATGACCTTTTGCAATTCTCAGGTTCTCACCTAATGTAGCGAAAGACCGTACATAAAACTGGGACTGTTCATCCACAATCGAGTCAACATGCACAAGTCTAGCCGTTGGTTGTCGTCCTTTCATTTCTGATACATACGTGAGTGTCAAACAATGCTGTAACGCCCGACATAAACCTTCTGCTGCCGTTTCTCCTGCTCCAATTCCGATATTGCTCTCCAGATCAGCTTGATAAGCTGAATTGTGAGCGATTAGGTGGTTCACCATTCTTCCTACATACATCTCGGCCCCAACCAATCCTGCTTCTCTACGCGCCTCGTCATGGGTATATCCTGCGCATATAACTGTTGACAATAGCTCCGCGGGACCATCTGCCACAGGGTCGACTGCTGTCACCCTACACTGTGTCAGTGGTAGCTGCGTAAGCTCTCCCTCATCCCAGCTGTGAAAAATCCCGTTATCAGGGGAGGTCCATGACGGAAACAGAGACAACAGACTTTCTTTCTGTTCTGCCTCATTCGATATCCGCAATTTAAGCTCTCTCTCATCCAATACCTCGATGCTCATCTCTTCTTTTTGCATGGGGTGAGGCATGTAGGACTGCCAGCTTCCTTCCATCGTCTCCAGATTTAACAAATAAATTTTGTTTGGTTCCTCTGCTTCATGGACACCTGAAACGTATTTGAACCATTCAAAAACAGCGATGTTCGCCAGCATAGCTGCTGCGGTCATTGAATATGAATGTTGTTCGGGGTCCGCACACAAAGCCTGCCGATGTAAACGACGCAAAGCCGATTCAAAGCAAGCCTCTGATTGTGGATGAATCAGCGGCCCTACCATTCCTTTTTGCTGGACAAATAACGCCGGAACAAACACCTTCTCCCGCTCTCTGCACGCGAACTGGATCATACTCACTTCGCCCTTGTTTACGTTTGCTGACGTGTACAAAATACCAGTGAAAGGCTCGATGGTCGCTGAGCAGTCGGCTCCCTCCCACGACGTCAGCTTGAGTTCATCCAGCTTCACGTGTGGGTCCTTCCTACGCGAATGTTCTATCATCGCCTCTAGCCGCTCACGATTGGTCGCAGTCTCATTCGTGATCGCGTAATGGAATTGAACGCATCCCGATTCCAGCAATGCATGGATGGCAGAAAGGAGAAAGGAGCCTGCCCCGATCACCAATACTTTTTCCGTTCGATATTTTTGGAACCGATACCCTCCTGATCCGCCTAACTGATCCAAATATTCAATCTGCGCTGCATACCTCGACATGACCTCTGGTGATAATTCATGTGGTTTCTCCAGGCTCACATCTTGAAGAAATCCATTTTCTAAAAGTGTACCGGCCACTTGGAAAATTTGTTGCTGATATTCTTCCGGCAAATCGTCGGTCAATTGCTCCAACGTATGCACACCATTAAACATGGGAAATAACTGATCTACCCACCGATCGATCATGTCGCCCTTCATGCGGAAAGTCCCGATGTTATTGCGAAAATACACGCTTCCATCTGAATCGGGTATATACACTGTATCCCGCTTCACTTTTATGCGCATCGAAGGATTCAGCTTCTCCATTCTCCTCCCCCTAACGTTGTGAAATAAACCAATTTGCGACAAGACATGTCACAACTATTTTATGTATCACTCTTTGTCTCACATTCCAGTTTGAAAAACAAAGCCCCTGCCACGTCACCATTTGGGGCAGGAGCTTCATTCACGTATGGATTAGAAATCGTCAATCACGATAAAGCATGGGAAGAAGCAAGTGCAACTGCAAGTGCAGGAGCAGGAGCAAGCGCAGGAGCAGGAGCAGCTACAGGAGCAAGAGCAACGACCGCAACGACCGCAACTACATCTGCTGCAACCACCACATCTGCCACATCCGCCACACCTACCTCGAACTAGCGTCGCCTCATTCATTTTTTCTTTGTCCCAACGCTGCATTCGATCTCCCTTTATTTCAGAAGCCTTCAATTTTTTTAGCTCTTTTTTGAACTCATCCATTCGTTTTCACCTCCGCCACTTCATGGAACTACTCTAGATTTATGAAGTGACGTTGGGTATTCGTGCAAAGATCATGCGCCCATTTTTGGTTGAACATGAGAAGAAACCGCTATGCGGCAAGGTTTTCTGATAAAAAAAGAAGCCGCCCTCAGAGTGAAGGCAGCTAGGATGATCACGGATTTACAGTTTGAAGATAATCCCCATCAGCGAGTAAATAATCACCGTCGAGAATAGTACCGTCATATGAATCAGCGAATAAATAAACATCGTTTTCGACCATTTCTGTGAATCCATTTTCCGGTATCCAAAAACACTCAGAACCAGCCATAAAACATTCAGGAGCAGAGCCATAAACGTAAGACCAGCGCTTAATGACCAAAATAGAAAACTGCTTGCAATTAAAATGACTAAATACACATTTGTTTGAATGTAGGTACGTCTTGCACCTTTGACCACAGGCAACATCGGAACCCCAGCCGCCTTGTACTCATCATGCTTGCGAATCGCGATCGCATAGAAGTGAGGCATTTGCCAAATGACCATGATGATAAAGAGGCCAAGGATAGCAGGATGCGTTACATCTGGGTGAATGGCGGCCCAACCGATGAGCGGCGGCATTGCACCAGAAATACTCCCTACCTCCGTATTGTAAATCGTTCTTCTTTTCGTCCACATCGTATAAGGCACGACATAAAAAAACAGTCCGAGAAAACCCATAATAGCAGCCAATGGTGATGCCAAGACGAGAGCCGCCAAGCCAAAAATCGTCATCAGAGAGGCAAGCCATAAAACCGTCTTTGTCGATATATCGCCTGTCACCGTAGGTCTGTTTTTCGTCCGCTCCATGACAGAATCGATATCGCGATCATACACGTTATTAAAAGCACCCGCTGCTGCCATGATTAAAATAGAGCCGATTGTAGCAAATAAGATTTCTGGCAACTTATCCATTAGACTGAAGTGATACGTATATAGTGCCAATGTTAATCCGGCAAACATCGGAATCAGGTTCGATTTGATAATTCCCGTCTTAACCGTTTGCGCCAAAATATTGGACATAGGCCGATTCCGCGTTGCAACGCTTTCTTCCCTCTGCATTCGTACACTGTCCCCTCTTACTAGATGATCTATATATCTATCGTACTCCAAAATAGCATGACATAGTAGACGGTTAAATCCTACAAAACTGCCATTTGTATCTTACATACCAGTAAGGATTTAAATACTATATGGAATGTTAATTCTATATGGTATGATTGTCAAGAGAAGGAGTGTGGACGAATGAACAGACGCAGATTAACCCAAGCAGAGCGTAAACAGGAAACACGGCAATTGCTCATTGACGCAGCCATTGAGACCTTTGCTCGGTTAGGCTTCCACGGGGCTTCCGTTGATAAAATCGCAGACCATGCTGGATTTACCAAAGGAGCTGTTTATGCTCATTTTCAGTCCAAAGAAGATCTCTTTCTCGCTATTTTGGAAGGTCAGATGCAATTACATGTGTCGAATATCCATCACGTAATTGATCACCAGCCATCATTATCGCATTTTAAAGAAGCCATGGACGCCTATTTTATGTCCGTTCAGCAACAAAATCGCACGTGGAACATGCTGAACCTGGAATTTTTGCTGTATGCCATGCGTGAAGAGTCTGTTCGAGTGCGATGGTCGAACATGATCATCGAGTCGGTACAGCATCTTTCCAAGGCCATACAGACCTTGATGCCAAAAGAAAGTGACGCTACTCTATCCGCGGATGAAATGGCATGGACGATTCTTGCTCTAGAGAATGGCATGTCGATCTTTTATTATATCAGCGGCGACCAGATGCCCCTGTCTTTATACGGAAAAGCTTTGCAAAACATGCTGTCGTCTAAATAGCGATTGCCACATGCTAGAACGTTTCTGATTGGGTAGCCTGTCGCTTTGTGATTCGATTGACTCTCTCAGAACCATATAGCATGAACGCAATGTAGAAGGCCGTAAAAAACGGTAAAATAGAAACGGTCGTCTGTGTAGCAAGCCACCCTAGCAACGGAGGCAAAAATGTGGCACCCGTGTACGCAACCGCCATCTGATAGCCCATCAGCTTTTTCGTTTGCTCTTTTCCAAAGCGTTCTGGGGTATCATGCAGCATACAGGGATAAATCGGAGCGAAGCCCAACCCGAGCAACAAAAAACCGATTAGCGAGCAGAAGGTCGGTAATGGAAACATCAACAGCGCTGCCCCGGCGAATGCTACGAGAAGTCCACTGCCAATCAGGACGCGGTTGCTCACTTTAAAAGTAACAAAGCCCGTGATAAATCGCCCCACAGTAATGCCACCGTAATACATGGCTACCCACATCGCCGCGACAGACGAAGGTAGCTCTTTTTCATTTACCAAAAAGCTGCTCCCCCATAATCCTACCGATGCTTCAGCCCCGCAATAGAAGAGAAAAGTGAGCAAAGTAAGCTTAACGCCTTTTGTCCGTAACGGCTGTTCGCTCTGCCCACGAGACGGCTGGACCTGTGACTCTTTTACAGCATGCTTCTGTATGTTTTCCATCCGTTTCCACAAAGGAAGTGTGAACGCTAGAAGTATGACTAACGCAAATTGTATAAGAGAAATGGTCAAGTAGCCATTCCGCCATAAATCATGATCGCGAATAAAGCCAGACATAATAATGGGGCCAAGCGTAGCACCCACACCCCAGAAGCAATGCAGCCAGCTCATATGATGGGCTTGATAATGCGTGGCGACATAATGATTCAATGCGGTATCTACACAGCCAGCTCCTAGTCCCAGCGGCAATGCCAATACCATCAACCACATCATTGATGGGGCAAAAGAAAATCCGAGCAAGGCTCCCGCCGTGATCAAACAGCTAATCAGTGTGATCTGCCCTGTCCCCAGTCGTTTTAGTAATGCACCGCTCATCAAGCTAGATACGATCGTTCCAGACGCAATCACAATGTTGATCACACCTGCCATACCAAATGCCGCCCCATATTCTGCTTGCATGACCGGCCAAGCTGCCCCCAGCACCGAATCGGGAAGACCCAAGCTGATAAACGACAAGTAAATCATGATCAAAAAGAAGGTTGCCATGTTCCACCGCCCCCTGCTTCGTTTTTTACATTCTTTTCGTGAGTCTATCCAGCAATTTCTCTCCCTCTGATTTGAACCGCTTATTCATTTCGAGAAAGTCGTTCACTTGATGTAATTCGGCTGGTCGGTAGCCAGGACCATCGCAGCCGCAGGAATGATAGGCAAACCCATGCTGATAGAGGATTTCAACCTTTTTCCACTGTTTTACATCCGTTTGCTTGGGAGCCTTGAAATCATGCCCCATCTCTTTCATTCCCTCACCACATTGCGGACAGCTATGCTTGATCTTGTTCCATTCTTCTTCGGTCAACTCATACTTAGAGGTTTGCTTGAACACTTTTCGGCACGTGAAACACGCGTATATTTGTTTGTATGGACCATACATCCCATATCGACACATGATGATCAACCCCTATCCCATTCATCTGCAAGTTTCTTTTTTAATTGCGTGGCGAGCATTCTCCAGCGTTTTCGTTCCTCCGATTCCGCGATTTCCTCCTCATCCATTTCCAGCCAATAGTCCGCATCCATCCATTCATACATATCCAAAAGAGTGATCGTTGCACAGGCAGGATTCTCAAAAGCAGCAATCATCGACCCCGGTCCGTCATCGTTCCTGGCCGCATTCCAAGCAGTGGCCAAAATGCCATGCTGAGAGTCAAGCTCGGCTCCCTTTTGTAGCAATCGTTTTACGGCTTCGACTTGCTTGAATTTGATGGCTTTTTTCAACGCTGTATCGCCCAGCTTGTCTTCCGCCTCCAGCTCTGCGCCTTTATCTAAAAGCATCTGAATCGCTTCTGGTGGCATTCGGTTTGTGATAAAAAGCATCAGCGGTGTTCGCCCGCGTTGATCCCGTTCGTTGATATCTAATTGATCCACTGCTGCTCGCACGAGCTCTAGATCCTTTGTCTTACTGACGTTTGTCCATTCCATCCGACTTCTTCTCCTCTGCTTCCGATATTGCTATGTATCCCCTTTTTTGACGAGCGTGCTTCCGATGAAGTCAAAGCTCAAAGGCGTCCCTTTTTTGTCAGGCTGCCACCCCAGCTTGATCGCCTCTTCAATGATAGCTGCGACGTCAGCTGGCTTTATCACTCTCATATCCAAATGCTGCACAAGTGGGTACTCCGCCCAAAAGTCATTCACATCTGATTTTACATACACGCGAATCAACTGTCCTATCCCTTCATTGTGCTGGATGGTCAACGCGAGCAGACCTTTCGCTGCTGGGCTGATGACCCAACGATATCGCTGTTCTCCTACCGTTATACCCCTCGTGCCTTTTTTGGGTAATGCCATAGCAACCTCCTCATTGCGAGTAAATGTTTATCAGTTCTTAAACTTGCGCTTCCAGTTGACAGTTATCATCATTTCCAGCAGTCTTTTTGATTTTGGCATGGCATAACTCTCAAATTTTTTATTATGACAATTCCTGTCACGATTAACTGTTAACGTGAAGGAGAAGTCGAGTTGGACATGATGCTGTTTATCCATTAGGAGGAATTACTGTATGCTTCAGCCAGAAGAAAAAGGAACAATGACGAGAAAATTTTTCCAATCAGGTAACATAAAACTATCTTACCTCGATTTTGGAGGGGACAGTCAAGGAGTTTTGCTCCTGCTGCATGGTCATATGAATGATGGACGGACATTTTCAAAGTTTGCTACCAGATTCACAGATTGGCGCGTGATTGGATTGGATCAACGAGGTCACGGCTGGAGTGAGCATGCCCCAGATAAGGATTACTCCCGTGAAGGCTACGTCAACGACATTCTCGCCTTTGTTCAGACCGTTTTGGATGGAGCTCCTGTTACGATCGTTGGGCATTCTTTAGGAGGTGTCAACGCTTATCAATTTGCTGCTCGTTATCCTGAGCTTGTGAACGCCGTCATCGTAGAAGATATCGGGGTAGAAATTAAGGCCGACTTATCCTTTGCAGAAAAACTCCCACACCGCTCCCCTTCTTTACACGATCTAAGGAAATCGCTCGAGGAAGTCGGCGTTCGAGCGGTCGATTATTTTTCGGAAAGCGTGTTTGAGGATGAACAAGGCTGGGGATTCCGTTCTGATTTAAAAGGCATGCCTATCTCTCAGCGATACATTAACGGGGAATGGTGGAACGATTGGCTAGCGTCTTCTTGCCCGATCTTGCTGATCCACGGCAAAAAAAGCTTTGTACTGGATGAAAATCAGGCCGAGCGCATGGTGAGCCAAAGGCCAAACACAAAGCTTGCCAGTTTTGCAGCGTGCGGGCATGATATCCATTCTACTGACCCTGATGGATATTATCAGACTGTAAGAAGCTTTCTTGACGAGTTGAAAGAATAAATAGAGGCTCCTCCATAGCAAACAGCCAACCCTCTAAGGATTGGCTGTCATTTACATGATAGCATTTTGTGTTTAATTCTCTTTTTGGTTGATAACGAGATTCGTCCTCGAACTTGAAGCCACTGTCTTCTTTTTTTGCAAAGATAGGATGAGAATAAATGTCACCCGTTATAAGTATTCCCTGTAAGGTGTGATAATGCGTACATAGTCACTCCCATATTTCTCTTCCAGCACTTGGCTGAAATCCTTCTCGATCTGACCCATGATGATGTCATGGTAGAAGGCGTTTTGCAGCAACTCAATGAGAGATGGGTGGTCCGTCTCCAGTATAGTGGGTTTGATCCCACGCCCAAAGCTGCCCAGCAATGCCGAATGTGCATCGCATAGAATAGAGAACTTTCTGGATTGCACTTGATGCCATTCCGCACTCCTTTTATGTACGACAACATTTTTTAGCTTTGCATGGCATTCACCAATTGATATTAGCGTGACAGCAACCCCTTGTTTTTCTGCTTCTACCAATGGTTCCTCTACCCAATGAACATCTTCGGACCAAATATCGACAACAATGCTTTTGTTTGCATTTGAGACGATTCGTTTTATGGCTGTTTCAATCGCTTTGTCACCCTGCCAATTATAAAAGGAAGGAGACGTTCGGGGAGTGGATTTCAACTGTTCTTGCAGGACACGGGTTGTTTGATCAAATTCCGATTGTAACAAGCGAATCAGTTGCTCGATCGGTACCGCATCATAAAGAACAGGCTCCGATTCGATCATGCGGCACATGCCCTTTTCCGTCAATGCTCGAAGGGCTGCGTATACATTCGTCCGAGAGACGGAAACTTTCTTGGCCACTTCATATCCAGATATTTTCGGTTCCTCGTGAAGCACCAAATAACATCTGGCTTCCAGGTCTGACAATCCGATTTTTCGAAGCTCATCAATCAAGGTGTTACCTCCTTTCTTTTTAGTAGTATAAATGAATACTGCTATAAATGAAAAAAGAACTGTAACAGAGAGGCATTTCTGTCACAGTTCTTTCATGCTCGTTACAAATCCAGCGTATTTTTTTCCAGAAAATTCGTAGCGAAATTCCCTGCGACAAAGTCAGGGTGCTCCAGTAGCTTCTCATGGAAGGGAACCGTCGTATGTACGCCTTCGATGACAAACTCACCTAGCGCCCGCTTCATACGAGCCAATGCTTCGTTGCGATCTGTTCCCCAAACGATCAGCTTGGCGACCATCGAATCATAGAAGGGAGAGATTTCGTAGCCAGGATAAACCGCACTGTCCACGCGCACACCGTAACCGCCTGGCGGCAAGTAATTGACGACCTTCCCTGGTGATGGCATAAAGTTTTTCGCAGGATTCTCCGCGTTGATTCGGCACTCGATTGCCCATCCGTTGATTTTCACATCTTCTTGTGAGAAGGATAACGGATTGCCTATTGCCACAGATATTTGTTCTTTGATCAAGTCAATCCCTGTAATCATCTCTGTCACGGGATGCTCTACCTGAATCCGCGTATTCATTTCCATGAAGTAAAATTGGCCGTGCTTGTCTAGCAAAAATTCAACAGTACCCGCTCCGTGGTACGAAACCGCCTTGGCTGCCGCCACCGCAGCTTGCCCCATTTGCTCGCGCAGCGTTTGGTCCAGCGCCGGAGATGGCGCTTCTTCTACCAGCTTTTGATGACGACGCTGAATGGAGCAATCCCGCTCTCCCAAGTACACAGCGTTGCCATGCTTATCCCCCATGATTTGAATCTCCACATGCCGCGGCTCTTCTACATATTTTTCCAAGTACACGCCAGCGTTGCCGAATGCCGTCTCCGCTTCTTTCTGGGCCTGACGAATCGCCTTGGACAACTCATCGGCGTCAAAAGCGACACGCATTCCTCTGCCGCCGCCGCCAGCCGTTGCTTTTACAATGACAGGATAGCCGATTTTCTCCGCCACCTGCAATGCCTCATCGATGTCATCAATCAAACCGTCTGTGCCCGGAACTAGTGGAACATTCGCTTGACTCATCGTTGCTTTTGCTACGGATTTATCCCCCATTTTGGTGATCGCTTCGGGATCGGGACCGATAAAGGTTATCGAGCAATCCTGGCAAAGCTGGGCAAACGAAGCGTTTTCCGCCAAGAAGCCATAGCCCGGATGGATAGCGTCTGCCTTTGTGTAAAGTGCGACCGTCATAATCCGTGCCATGTTCAAATAACTGTCCTTGGACGCCGTAGGTCCGATACAATACGCTTCATCCGCCAATTCTACGTGCAATGCTTCCCGATCCGCCTCAGAAAAAACAGCGACTGTACGTATCCCTAGTTCCCGACAAGCGCGGATAATGCGGACAGCGATTTCTCCACGATTGGCAATCAATACTTTTGTAAACATGTGCGCACTCCTTCCTACTGAGTTTTGACAACGAGCAAAGCTTTTCCGTAATCGACAAACTGACCATCCGCGACGAGAATTTCCGTGATGATGCCGCTAACAGGCGTCGTAATATCAGCAGATAGCTGAAGAGCATCAGCCGTGCAGCGTCCAACCTTTTCGCCAGCTTGAACGGTTTGCCCTACTGTGACTTCCGCATAGAACAGTCCTACTCCCAGAGACATGACTTGCTGTGTCACTTCCTTAGGTGCCTCAGCCTCAGCAACGACATCAACTGACTCAGCAGTAGCGGCTGCCTCCTGATAACCATGCTCCACTTCGCCCACCTGTACAGGCGCATGGACAGCCATGCCTTCGAATGGTGCACTTTTTTTGATCACGATGCGGGTCTTACCCTTCTCCCATTCCAGCTCCTCAATGGAAGACTGATTCACCAGCTTGATGAATTCACGCAGTTCATGCAGCTTCATAGCACGATCAGAGCTCCTTTCTAAAGTGGGATGTTTCCGTGCTTTTTGTACGGACGATCTTCCTGCTTGTTTCTGAGCATTTCCAAGGCTTGCGCGACCTTTTGACGGGTCTCGCGCGGGTCGATGACATCATCCACCATGCCGAGACTTGCCGCGACATATGGATTGGCGAACTTCTCTCTGTAGAGGGCAATTTTCTCTGCGCGAGTCGCAGCCGAGTCCTCACTTTGTTCGATTTCCTTTGCAAAAATGACGTTGGCTGCCCCCTCGGGGCCCATGACGGCAATCTCTGCATTCGGCCATGCATACACGACATCTGCTCCAATGGATTTGGAGTTGAGCGCCACATAAGCGCCGCCGTAAGCTTTGCGCAGAATCACGGTAATTTTGGGAACCGTTGCTTCTGAGTATGCATACAAGATTTTCGCGCCGTGACGGATAATCCCTCCATGCTCCTGATTGATCCCCGGGAAAAAGCCAGAGACATCTTCAAAGGTCAAGAGCGGAATGTTGAAGCAGTCACAAAAACGAATGAAACGTGCCAGCTTATCCGATGAATGAATGTCCAGTCCGCCTGCCATTACCTTCGGCTGGTTGGCGATAATGCCGACACTGTGTCCATCGATACGCGCCAGACCGATCACGATATTGCGGGCAAAGTTCGGCTGTACTTCCATGAAATCACCGTGATCCACGATTTTTTCGATGACCTTGCGCACATCGTATACTTTCGTGCTTTCAGCAGGTACCAGCTCCAAGAGCTCCTCTTGCCAACCATTATTTTCCTCTGCTTCTATCACTGGTGCGCGATCACGATTGTTTTGTGGAAGGAAGCTGAGCAGCCTGCGTACCCCTTCCAATACTTCCTGTTCGGTTTCTCCTGTAAAATGGGCATTGCCGCTCACCGTCGAATGGACTTTGGCTCCGCCTAGGTCCTCCGCGGATATTTTTTCACCTGTAACAGTTTCAATCACTTTTGGACCTGTGATAAACATTTGGCTCGTCTTCTCTACCATGAACACGAAATCCGTAATCGCTGGAGAGTAGACGGCTCCTCCCGCACACGGACCGAGGATGACAGAGATTTGCGGAATCACACCGGAGTAAATGGCATTGCGGTAAAAAATCGTGCCATAGCCATCCAGTGAGCTTACCCCTTCTTGAATGCGTGCGCCGCCGGAGTCGTTCAGACCGATAAAGGGAGCGCCGTTTTTCGCTGCCAAGTCCATTACCTTGGCGATTTTCATTGCGTGCATCTCTCCCAGCGCACCGCCAAACACCGTGAAATCCTGCGCGAACAAATAGACAGGCCGACCGTTGATTTTTCCGTAGCCCGTTACGACGCCTTCGCCTGGTGCCTCCATCTGGTCGAGACCAAAATGCGTAGCACGGTGCTCAACAAATGGGTTCAGCTCCATAAAGGTGTCTGGGTCAAGCAGGAGCTCGATCCGCTCACGTGCGGTCAACTTGCCGCGGTTATGCTGGGCATCGATACGAGCATCTCCACCACCAAGCTGGATTTTATATTTGCGTTCCATCAATTCATCAATTTTTTCGTACATATTGTTGCTCATAAGGGCACCATCTCTCTATTCCTTTTTCATGATCGCATTCTCATAGATCGCCACTAATTGCTGTACGGCGCTCGTCGGTGAAATCTCGCCACTCGCAACGGCTCCTTCAATCGCGGGAAGCAGCTCGGCTACTTGCTGGTTGCCGAAAAAGGTCGCGCGCAAGTAGTCCTGAGCCATACTGTGCATCCAATCGAGTAGCTGCGCTTTGCGTCTTGCCTCAAAACCGCCTGACTGGATGGTGCTTTCACGAAATTGACCGATGACCTCCCAAATATCTTCAATGCCTTCCCCTGTCAGCGAAGAACACATGTATGCTTTCGTTTCCCAGCCAGTGGTTGCCGGCTGCAAGTAATGCAGAACACGGTTGTATTCCCCTTTGGCGATCAAGGCACGCGTCCGGTTTTCCCCATCTGCTTTATTGATCAGAAGCGCATCTGCAATTTCCATAATGCCTTTTTTGATTCCTTGCAGTTCATCGCCCGCCCCTGTCAGCATCAGAAGTAAAAAGAAATCGACCATAGATCTGACTGTCGTCTCACTCTGTCCGACCCCGACGGTCTCGACCAAAATCACATCATAGCCTGCTGCTTCACAGATTAGCATCGTTTCCCGCGTTTTCCGATTGACTCCACCTAGGGTGCCGCCCGTGGCAGAGGGTCGGATGAACGCCTGTGAATTGCGTGACAAGAGCTCCATCCGCGTCTTGTCGCCGAGAATGCTCCCACGAGTAACCGTACTGCTCGGATCAACAGCCAAAACAGCGACACGATGACCTTTTTCACAAAGCATACTGCCGAATGCTTCAATGAACGTGCTCTTTCCCGCACCTGGCACACCGGATATCCCTATGCGTATGGATTGACCTGTATGAGGAAGCAGTTGTTTGATCACCTCTTGGGCCATATCCATATGAGCGGGAGCATTGCTCTCGACCAACGTGATTGCCTGCGCCAAAACCGTTCGGTTGTTTTCCAGTACGCCTGTGACGTATTGATCCACCGATAAGCGTGGGAGACGTGCTTTGGAGGAAACGTTCAAGAAATTCTTGTCTGCCCTGCCCCCGGTCATTGTCCAGCAGCCTCCAGGCGATACACGATCTCTTGCAGAACGTGCTGGGCTGCTACAGGAATGACTGTTCCTGGCCCAAAGATAGCTGCGGCACCATGCTCTCGCAAAAAGGCGTAATCCTGCGCCGGTATCACACCACCTATGACGACGACAATATCTTCGCGTCCCAGCTTTTTGAGCTCTTCCACCAGTTGTGGCAGCAATGTTTTATGACCTGCCGCAAGCGAGCTGAAGCCGATCACGTGTACGTCATTTTCAATCGCCTGCTTCGCTGTTTCCTCAGGTGTCTGGAACAACGGACCGATGTCAACATCAAAGCCCAAATCGGCAAAAGCGGTGGCAATCACCTTCGCGCCCCTATCATGTCCGTCTTGACCCATTTTCGCGATCATAATACGGGGACGTCTGCCTTCCCACTGCTCGAATTCATCTGCCATCTTACGCACGGCCGCTACCTCTTCGGCATCTGCGTATTCGGAACTGTAGACGCCGCTAATGGAGCGAATGACCGCCTTGTGTCTGCCCACGACCTTTTCATAGGCATCCGATATTTCGCCCAAAGAAGCTCTTGCTCGTGCCGCTTCAATGGCCAGCTCCAACAAATTGCCTTCGCCCGTTTTCGCGCATTCCGTGATGGCCTGTAGCGTTGCTTGCACTCTCGCCTCGTCACGGTTACTGCGCAGCTCCTGCAAACGTCTGATTTGCGCCTCTCGGACCGCTGTATTGTCGACTTCGAGAATTTCCAGCGGATCTTCTTTGTCCAGACGGTATTTGTTCACGCCAATTATGGCTTCCTTCGCCGAATCGATATGTGCCTGACGGCGTGCAGCCGCTTCCTCGATTTTCATTTTCGGCAATCCCGTCTCAATTGCTTTTGCCATACCGCCAAGCGCTTCAATCTCCTCGATGTGCGCCCACGCCTTTTCCACGAGCTGCGCCGTCAAGGACTCGACGTAATAGGAGCCTGCCCATGGATCGACGACCTTGGTTATCTCGGTTTCGTCTTGCAAAAACAACTGCGTATTCCGCGCAATCCGAGCCGAAAAATCGGTCGGTAACGCGATTGCTTCATCCAGTGCGTTCGTATGCAGAGATTGGGTATGACCCAGAGCAGCGGCCATGGCTTCGATGCACGTCCGCACTACGTTGTTATATGGGTCCTGCTCCGTCAAACTCCACCCGGACGTTTGTGAGTGTGTCCGCAGCGCCATCGACTTTTCGTTTTTCGGATGGAACTGTTTGATCAGATTGGCCCAAATCAAGCGACCTGCACGCATTTTCGCCACTTCCATGAAGTAGTTCATGCCAATCGCCCAGAAAAATGACAGCCGTGGCGCAAACGCATCGATGTCAATGCCTGCTGCAAGACCAGTACGAACATATTCCAATCCATCTGCTAGCGTATAGGCCAACTCAATATCCGCAGTCGCCCCCGCTTCTTGCAGGTGGTAGCCTGAAATACTAATGCTGTTGAATTTGGGCATGTGCTTGGAGGTGTAAGCAAAAATATCGGAAATGATCTTCATCGACGCTTCTGGCGGATAAATGTAAGTATTCCGAACCATGTATTCCTTCAAAATGTCATTTTGGATCGTTCCGGTAAGCTCCGCCTGCGATACCCCTTGCTCTTCTGCTGCCACGATATAGAACGCCATAATCGGCAAAACCGCTCCGTTCATCGTCATAGAAACGGACATTTTATCGAGGGGGATGCCGTCGAACAAGATTTTCATATCCAGAATGGAGTCAACTGCCACGCCTGCTTTCCCGACATCACCAACTACCCGGGGGTGGTCGGAGTCATAACCGCGATGCGTCGCGAGGTCGAAGGCGATCGATAGCCCTTTTTGTCCCGCAGCCAAATTCCGTCGGTAAAAAGCGTTGCTCTCTTCCGCCGTAGAAAAGCCGGCATATTGGCGAACCGTCCATGGCTGAGTCACGTACATCGTCGGATACGGGCCGCGCGTATATGGTGGCAAACCAGGCATGTAGCCGAGGTGATCCATCCCCTCCACATCTGCCATTGTGTACAGTGGTTTTACAGGGATCTGCTCTAGCGTCTGCCACATTTGCTCCATTCCTTGTGGATTCGCACCCAGTTGGGGAAACAAATCAGACACATCACGTTTGGACTGATAAGCCATTTGTGAAAAATCAGGTCGCTTCATCATGAGCCCACTCCTATCCGCTCCTGAAGTTCTCGCAGCATCTCGTAGCAATTGGAACGCATGTGGATGCAATCATCTACCCCGGCCGCCTTATAAACAGCCAGCTGCTCCGCCTCTGGCAAGCCAGCCAACAGAACCGTCATCTGAGGTACACGTTGCTTGATTGCATGAGCCAATGGTGGAACCTGCTCCGGATAACTCGCATCGTCCGAGCAAATGACCGTGACCATCGCACGCGATGCCACCGCAGCTTCAGCCGCCTCTACAGTGGTAGAGAATGCTTGCTCGCGCAAAACGTCAAAGCCGCCAACCGCAAAAAACTCTGCTGCGAAGTCTGCCCGGGCCTTATGCTTTGACACAGGACCCATCGTCGCCAAGAACACGGTCGGTCTTTTGCCTGTTGTTTTCAAGAAATCATCTGCCTGCATCCGCAAGGCTTCAAAGCGTTCGGATGCCCGGTGAATACGGAGTGGCTGGATGGTTGTCTCCACTGAATCTTCACGTTTCATGGCTTTGGCGATATCGCCCACAGTCGCTCCATGAAGCACTGCTTTTACTGCTTGTGCCACGAGCTCATCGGTATGTTTTGACAACGCATCTAGCTCTGCTGAAAGAAGAGTCGTGTCCTGTTTCTGCCGAAGGGATCGTGCTTTCTCTGCTCGCTCTTCGTAAATGCTCGGAAGACTCTCGGGCTTGAGTGGCTGCTCAGCCGTATTGGCATACATGTTGGTTCCAACCAAACGTTTTTTACGCGTATCGATGCTCGCTGCTTTTTGATCCGCGCTCTGGGCGATCAAGCCTTGTGGGAAGCCTGCTTCTAACGTGCTCAGCATACCACCCTGCGCTTCTACCTGCTGGAACAGCTCCCATGCCTTTTTCGCTAATGCGTCTGTGAGCCATTCTACGTACCAAGAACCTCCCGCAGGGTCGATCACTTTTGCCAAATGCGCTTCTTCTTGCAAAATGATTTGCGTATTTCTGGCGATCCTTCTCGAAAACTCATTGGCTGGGCGGATCGCTTCGTCAAATGCGGATACATGAAGGCTGTCTGCTCCGCCAATAACGGCTGAGAACGCTTCTGTCGTGGAACGCAGCATGTTGACATACGGATCGTAAATCGTTTTCGTCCAGGCAGAGGTTCTGGCGTGAATTGTCATCTTTTGCGCTTCCGTTGATCCGCCGTAGGTCGCCACGATGTTTGACCAGAGCATTCTTGCCGCACGCAGCTTCGCGATTTCCATGAAGACGTCTGAGCCGATCGAATACGAGAACTGCATTCGTGCTGAGACATCCTCTATGGATAGCCCTCGCTCAAGCATCGCTTGCAAATAGTCCACCCCTGTGGCCAGTGAAAAAGCCAGTTCGGATACAGCGTTTCCGCCGCCGTCCTGATAAGGATTGCTTTGAACCAAGATCGTTTTCAGAGCGGGCGAATGATCTTTTGCCCATTTCGTCATGCTTGCCATCGCGTTATAAGCTGTCTGCAAGGAACAAGGGAGCTTGCCCTCTGTGAGCAGAACCGCTACAGGGTCTTGCCCGATGCATCCGCGAAGTTCGGAAACTTGTTGTCCTGTCGCTTCAACATGTGCCAAAATGAGCGAAAGAACCGGCAAGCCAAGCGCTCCTGTGTTCACGTAAAGAGGGACTTCTGAAAGCTTCACCCCTTGAAATGCCTGCTCGATATCCTCCCGGCAAAAAACAGATACGCCTTTGTTACCAATCGTATCTGGCAATGCTTCGTCAGGGTCAAGTCCAGCCAAAGTCGCTTGATCCACTATCAGATGCAGCATCGTTTGTCCGCGCGCTAAGTCGTCTACGGCTGCCTGATTAAATGTTTTGGCACTCGTTGCGTTGATTTCCTGACAGACTTCCCATTTATGATCCTTTTGCCCGCCAGGCCGCTGATTCCCTCTATGAAATGGCGCCTCTCCTGGCAGCGCTTCCAGATGCGGCAATGTTTTGACATCTTCATACTGATAGATGGGCTGGCGAACAATTCCCTCGTGCGAATGCGTCAGTAGCTTGGCATCAAAAGATGCGCCCTTTAGCGATTTTTCTGCTGCTTCCCGCCATTGGTCGTACGTGGGCACCGAGAATTCCTTGAACCATGTATGTTTGCTCACTCTTCTAGTCCTCCCCTTAAAAGCTGCACCATTACTCTTGCTTCACCAGGAACAACGGCTGTCCATGCTCGACCAACTGACCGTTTTCCACCAAGACTTGGACAATCTCTCCTTTTACTTCTGCTTCAATCTCGTTAAACAGCTTCATGGCTTCGACAATACAGACAATCGTCGTTGGCTCTACACGATCCTTTACGGATACGTATGGTGCTGCGTCAACGGCAGGTGCAGCATAAAAGGTTCCGACCATAGGTGAAGTGATTTTGTACAAGTTTTCTGTCACTTCAGCCGATTTCTGCGATGCTTCCACAGGACTTGTTGTGACCGGGCGCTCAATCGCTTCTTTTTTAGGCAAAAGGACAGCGGGTGACGCCGTCACGATTGGCGCACTTTTGGTTAGTACGGGGGGCTGTTGCACAACTGTAACTGGATTCCCATTTCTTCGTTTGATACGCAAAGAAGAATCTTCGTCATTTACCTCAAAAGATTCTATGTCTGTCTGCTCTAATAGCTTCACAAGTTCTCGTAATTCGTAAATGGTAAGCACGACTATTCCTCCCCTATTCCGAATCTGACTGGAACAACCTCACGAACCGACTGTGATGATTGCGCAAGACCGACCAGTTGGTCTTGTCGATATTATAGCAAATGTCAGAATACTAGTACAGACCAACTAGTTGGTCTGATCGAAGGATTTTATAAGGGACCATCAAGCGACTATGCCCCTGTCTCCTGTCGAAAAGCTTGAGTGTAGCCGCATGATCCTTGTTAGCACCCCTACTATGGATGGAAGGGATTTTCTTGAGATTGCAGGAAAAAACGTTGAAAGGCCGGGTTTTCCATCGATTCTGATTTCAAAACAGAATGAAGAACCATATCTGCATAAATATCCGCAATTTGCTCGATCGAGTACGTCCCTGACTTTTGATACCATTTGTAAATCCAGTTCACCATGCCAAAAATAGCCATGGACACAATCGGCACTGGCAGCTCCGGGCGGAACTCTCCTGATTCGATCCCGTCCGAAATGACGGTGAACATGATTTGTTTATAGCGATCCCGTTTCGTTTCAATATCTGTGTAGTACTCTGGAGCTAAAAACAAGCTTTCCTGATAAAAGATCGTAACCTGCGAGCGGTATAGATCAATCATCATAACGAAGGATTTTACGATGGCTTGCAGACGTTCTGTCGGGGTATCCCACTTCTCGTAAGCTTCCTCCGCTTTTTCCAGCACATACGTAATAAATTGATCATGAATGATGTAGAGGAGTTCATCTTTTGATTTGAAGTTGTGATAAAATCCTCCCTTTGACGTGCCGCTTTCTTTCACAATTTGATCCACAGTCACTTTGTGGTAGCCATTTGCTTCAAACAAGCGCATAGATGTTTCAATAATACGTTCTCTGATTGATTTTTCGACCATTATCTTCACCCGAGAACATTATAGCATAACTACATAGCAAAAACGCCGATTCTCTTCGGTACGAGATCGGCGTTGCTTTTTTAATTCGATGGTGTGGAAACAGGTACGGCACCTGAATATTCTTCGAGCGTAATTCCTTTTTCTCT
The DNA here is from genome assembly GCF_055685845.1 of Brevibacillus schisleri. Taxonomy (NCBI): domain Bacteria; kingdom Bacillati; phylum Bacillota; class Bacilli; order Caryophanales; family Paenibacillaceae; genus Brevibacillus; species Brevibacillus schisleri. Next base: position 2,927,981 of record NZ_JBVNDM010000001.1, on the reverse strand, counting down.
GATTTCTTGCGCGATCTCGCCACCTACATAACGCAAATGCCACGGCTCATAAATATAGCCCGTAATCGCGTCTTTTCCCTCTGGGTAGCGGATGATAAATCCGAACTTCTCGACGTTTTCATCCAGCCACTTCGCTTCCTTGGTTCCGGCAAAGCAGCTCGTTGCCGCACATTTGCCATCCTTACCAGAGACGTCAATCGCGAGTCCCGTCTCGTGCTCACTCGTACCAGGAACGGCACTGTAAGTCCGTGCTTTCTCCACGCCGTCTTTTTTTACATAGCGATTAAACAGCGCTTTCTGGTAGGCGTGGGAGCGATAGGCAGATACGCCAGCCAACTGGACACCGTCAGCCTGGGCTGCTGCAAATAACTGCTCAAGCGCACCCGCCGCTTCTTTTCGCATTTTGCGTTTCTCGCTCTTTTCCGGGAGCAAGTAAGAAACATTTGGAAACACTAAATCATTTGGCTGATAGTTCTCTGGAAGCTTGCGTTGTTTGTTCACCAGTACAGCAACACTCTCTGGCTCACCCACAACCTCGATGTCCGGAAACGACAGCTCAGGCGGCTGACCAGCTGACGGTTTTTCTGCTGGCTTCGTTTCCGTTGGCTTCGCTTTCTGGGGTGGCTCCGGTTGTTCTTGCTTTGGTGTTTCAGCAGGTGGAGGCGTGGTCTCCTCCTTTGGCTTCTCTGTTTCTTTCTTTGGAGGAGTTGGCGACTCTGTGGATGGTTGTGTTTGTGGTTCTTGTGGAGCAGCTGTACTATTACATCCAGACAACACAAATGTCAATGCCGTTACGAGTACAAGCGGATGCAAAAGTCGGTGTCGAAAACTTCTCATTGTAACGTTCCTTTCGTTTTGGAGCGGATCCAATTATGTCGGTAAAAAAGTACGTAATTATTATGACATAATTGATAGGCTTTTCGTTACATGTTTTATTGAGAAATCACGACCTGATCGAGATTCAAGTAACCCGCTGGACTGATGGAGAAGCCCTGAATATGGTTACTAATCACAGCCAAATTCTCCAGATTGCGAATCGGAACAACCAAAGCATCTTGCAGCTCTACTTCTTGTGCTTTTGCGTAGATAGCGAGTCTTTTCCCAGGATCTGTTTCGACACGGCCAGCCTCAATGAGACGATCCAGCTCGGGGTTGCTGTATTGAAAACTGTTGCCCGCCCCGCCACCTGATGTATGAAACAAATTGTACTGATTATAGTCGGCATCCCCGGTTGCATTTCCCCAGCCACTGACAAAAATCTCATGCTCCTTCGTTTGCTCAATAGTTCGGACGAAGTCATCGTAGCTGACGACTTTTAGCTCCGCGTCGACGCCGATTCCTTTTAATTGCGACCGTATCACTTGGGCAACCAAGATTCGATCCCGTCTGTTGTAGGTAATCATATGAATAGGAAAACCATCTGGATAGCCCGCCTCTGCGAGCAACCGACGCGCTTGGTTGATGTCGTACGGGTAGCTTTTCACAGTTGGGCTGTAACCGAACACTTGCGGGCCAATCGGTGAGTTCGCCTTTGTTCCCACATTGTTATACACCCCTTTAATGATCGCTCCCGTCTCGATCGCCATGCTGATGGCTTTCCTCACACGGATATCATTCAGTGGTGGACGTGCTACATTAAATCCGATAAACTCCGTCCCGAGTGCATCGCTGCGGTACACACGCATCTGGTTGGATAATTGTATTCGATCCATCTCCATGGCAGGGATGGACTCTGCAATATGTGCTTCACCATTCTCCACCATCGCGATGCGAGTCGCATCATCCGGAACAACCTTGAAGACGACATGATCAAGCGTAGCGGCTTCGCCCCAGTAGGACTGATTTTTGCTCAACGTGATTTGACTGCCATGCTCCCATGATTGAAACCGATAAGGGCCAGTACCAACCGGATGCTGCGATAATTCCCGGCCGTATTTATCGATCGCTGTAGGGCTGATGATGCTCCCCTCGTGACTGGCCAAAATAGAGAGCAAGAGTGCAAACGGCTTGTGAAGAATGAATTGCACTTTGTACGGATTGATGACCCGTACCTGCTTTATTTTGTCGAACATGGCTGCTCGAGGAGAAGCCACGGCCGGATCTAATACACGATCAAATGTTTTCTTGACCGCCTGTGCTTGAAAGGGAGTCCCATCGTGAAAAACAACGCCTTGTCGGAGAGTAAACTCCCAAGTAAGATCGTCGATTTGCTTCCAGTTCGTTGCAAGCTGTGGCTGAATGTTCATGTTCCGATCTCGTTTGACGAGCCCTTCATACACTTTTCCTTGGATAACACTCGCCTCATTGATCGTCAAAATAAAATGGGGATCGAGATTTGAGGCATCCGACATACGTACAATGATTAACGTCCCACCCTCGGCAACATTTTGGGGTGTCGGTGCGATTTGATTGTTATGTGGCGGCTCCTGACCGAAAGAACAGCCTGCTAAAACCATGATTGCTGCGAGTAACAGTCCAATTCGTCTGTGTAAGGATGTCTGTGTATACATTGGACCCTCCCTGCATGCTCGTATGTTTCCCTCGTTGTATGTGTAGCAAAAAGACCGCCCTTCTCCCAAGTTTCCCAGAGTGGCGGTCCACACTCTATTCTTTTTCGAATAATCGCTTAAACTCCCCGAATCCTTCTTCCTCCAAGCGATCCTTCGGAATGAAGCGCAATGCGGCTGAATTGATGCAGTAGCGCAATCCATTTTCTCCTGGGCCGTCCTCGAAAACATGGCCGAGATGAGAATCTGCCTCTTTGCTGCGAACCTCTGTCCGAATCATATTATGTGTCAAATCCACATGCTCAGTTACGTTTTCCTCTTGCATGGGCTTGGTAAAGGATGGCCACCCGCAGCCGGAATCGAACTTGTCCAAGGAACTGAACAAAGGCTCGTTGGAGACGATGTCTACGTAGATGCCCTCTTCCTTGTGGTCCCAGAATTCATTCGTAAACGGACGTTCTGTCCCGTTATTTTGCGTCACCTCGTACTGGAGCGGGGTCAAGATTTTTTTCAATTCTTCTTGCTTCGCACGGTCGCGCCATGCTTCCTTGGTGAATTTCGCTCTGCCTGATGCCGCCCGATAGTATTGGTAGCGGACTGGATTTTTCTTATAGTACTCCTGGTGATAATCCTCCGCCGGATAGAACGGCTTGGCTGGCAAAATTAGCGTTGCAATGGGTTTTTGGAAACGACCACTTGCATCCAGCTCTTGTTTCGATTTTTGCGCAAGCCTTTCTTGCTCTTCATTATGATAGAAGATCACTGGCGCATACGATTGACCCCGGTCACCGAATTGACCACCAGCGTCAGTCGGGTCGATTTGTCTCCAAAACATTTGCAGTAATTCCTCGTAGGAGATGAGCGACGGATCATAGGTGATTTGGACCGCTTCATAGTGTCCCGTCGTATCAGAGCATACCTCTTCATAGGTTGGGTTTTCGACATGACCGCCTGTATAGCCGGAGACGACTTTTTGAATGCCTGGCATCTTGTCAAACGGACTGACCATGCACCAAAAGCATCCGCCTGCAAAGGTTGCGATTTCGAATGGATGTGTATCGCTGTTCACGCATTTCGCCTCCTATAGATATATGTACACTTTCCTTTACGATTGTACATGGTTTACAAAAGCAAAGTCCACTCTGGAAGTGCTGCAAGGGAGGCCAAATTGAAAAGGAGACCTTTTTACACGAAAGGTCCCCTTTTCGCTATTTGGTTGCTACTTAGACAGCGCTTTGGCAAATCCAGAGAGCATGACAACCATATGGGCAATTCCTTCCTCGAAGTCTTTCAAGCGGATGGATTCATTCGGCGCATGTACTTTGCAGCCAACCCAGCCAACCCCTGTACTGACAACCGGAAGCTTCAGCTGTTCACCGAAAATAAACATCGGACCTGTGCCTGCGGCGTTTGGCGAAAGCACTGGCTCATGATCGTAAATGACGCGAGCCGTATACAGTACGTGAGCTACAAATGGATGATGAAAATCGGAGCGATACGCTTTTTGTCCGTTGATCATGGTGACGATAATATCCGTAAAACCATGCTTCTCCAAATGATGCTCGATGCAATTCATGATGTGCTGTGGATCTTGCCCTGGGACAAGGCGACAATCCAGCTTGGCCTTCGCACTTTTCGGCAGTACTGTCTTCGCGCCCTCTCCTGTATAGCCGCTATCCAGACCGCAAATGGTCATGGTCGGGTGAAAAACCATGGCTTCTCGTGGGTCCACTTGGCTTGCTACAGTAATCAATGGGCGTTTCAAACCGTATAGCGCTGCTGTCGCCTCTTCACTGAACGGCAATTCGGAAACGACTTTCTTTTCATCCGCTGTCGGTTCCTCGATCCCGTCGAAGAAGCCTTCTACCAAAATCTCGTTTTGCTGATTTTTCATCGTCGCCAATGCCTGTACGAGGCGCCAGGCTGCATTGTCTACATACGCACCGACAGAGGAGTGCATGTCGATCTCTGCTCCAACGCAGGTCAGCTCTAGGTACGCCATTCCTTTGATCCCAGCAACCATGCTGATTCGCTCATTTTCGTCTTTTCCACCAAATTCCCAAATGCAGGCATCCGCCTGAAAAAGCTCCTTGTACGCTCGAAGATATGGCTCGAGATTCGGGCTACCAATCTCTTCTTCTCCTTCGATCAGGAACTTGATGTTGCAAGGCAAACCGCCTGCCTGCTGCTGCAATATCTGAATCGCCGTCAGACGGGCAACGAGGTCACCTTTATTGTCGGCAGCGCCACGCGCATACAGCTTTCCATCGATGATGGTCGGATCGAACGGCTCCGTGTTCCACTCCTGAAACGGTTCAGGTGGTTGAACATCGTAGTGATCGTAAAAGAGGAGCGTTTTGCTGGCATCTCCCTCACTGCCTGCTGCAAAAAACGCATACACGACTGGATTGCCGCCAAGATTGTCGAGTACCTTTGTCTCACCGCCAACCTCATGAATCATTTTGACCACGTATTCAACCGTCTCTGGGATGGCCTTATGCTGTGCGGATACGGTAGGAAAACGCAAATATTGCTTCAGCTTCTCGATTGCAAGCGGCAAATTTTCTTGCACGATACCCATCACTTGTTCTTTGTTCACAATCAGGCACCTCCTATTGGCATTTCATGGCTTTTCGACTTTCTCTTTTTGGTGTGCAACCAAATAGCTGTCAAACCAATCGGTCGTATATTGCAGTCTCAACACGCGTTGCTCGGGATCACCACTGCGGGAAAGCTCATGACTGGCACCCGGGAAACGAACAAACGATACTGGAGCCTTGCCTTGATGCTTCAATGTTACATAGAGCTGCTCGGCCTGTTCGATTGGGCACCGGTAGTCATGTTCGCCATGCATGATCAGCAGAGGCGTCTCGATGTTCTCCACCAAACGAATGGGTGAATGCTGCCACATTTTTTCCGGATTCGTGAATGGATTTGCCTGAATCTCCTCCGCAGTGAAGAAATAACCGATATCACTGACACCGTAAAAGCTAACCCAGTTGCAAATACTCCGATCGGTTACGCCCGCTTTGAATCGATTGGTTTTACCGACGATCCAGTTCGTCATGAAGCCACCGTAGCTACCGCCTGCGACACCCAATCGGTCCTCATCGACAAAATCGAAATGATCGCATGCAAATTGCACGGCCGTCATCAAATCGCGGTAATCGTTCCCTCCATAGTCACCGCAGCATGCCTGAACAAAATGCTCTCCGTAGCCAAAGCTCCCTCTCGGATTCGTATAGAGTACGGCGTAGCCTTTTGCAGCGAGCAGCTGGAACTCGTGGAAAAACGTATTTCCATACATGGAGTGTGGCCCGCCATGAATTTGCAGAACCATCGGGTATTTTTTTCCTTCTTCAAAACCGACAGGCTTGAGCATCCAACCGTGCAGCTTCCAGCCATCCTTTGCGACAAACTCTATTTCTTCTGGAACTGGGAGCTCCATGCCCGCAAATAGCTCTTCGTTCAACGCTGTTAGACGTTTTTCTTCTCCGTCCTTCAAACTTACTTGATACAAGTCGCCTGGCGTTGACGGATCACTGATGGCAGCAACTACCGTTTGTTCGTTTTCATGCAGCGAAAAGCCGTAAATATTCCGATTGCCCGTTACAACAGTCGTGACTTGACCGTCCAGCGTTACGTGATAAATGCCAGAATTTCCTCGTTCGCTGGCGATGAAATACATGCCTCTTCCGTCTGCTGTCCACACAGCACCTGGATTCGGATGACCTGGCGAGCGCATGTCTCCGATGGTGGAATCGCCAACCTGAACGTCCCAATCCGCTGTGATACAAGAATAGTCGCCCTTTTCGAAATCATATACCCAGATGCGCTTCTGTGCTGCGTACAAATGCGTGTCCGATTCACTTCCGATATACGCTAGCTTCTTACCGTCATGTGACCAGGTCGGATAGGCAAAAATCCCTTTGCTGTTGGTCAGCTTTTTCCATTCTCCCCCTTCATAAGGAATGATAAAAACGTCAATACCATGCTGAAAATCAGGGTCTTCTGCCCGGTTCGCCGTTATGGCGAGCCATTTTCCATCCGGCGACCAGGAGCCAATTGTATGATTGTACGGGCCATCGCTGAGTGGAGTAACCTCGCCTGTCTCTACATGAACAATAGCCAGCTGCTTGTTTTTCTCGTAAATGAAGCCAAGATCATCGGATTTGTACTTCATTCTCCCGACATGAATGGCTTTGGCCTTTTCTCTCTCCTCGGCTCCTTCCGGGTCTGCGAATGTTTCCCCCTCATCCAGGATCGACGAGAAGACAATGTATTTGCCGTCAGGTGACCAAGTCGGATTGCTGACGCCGTTTTTGCAACGCGTGAGCTGCCTAGCCTCTCCCCCGTTTGCATCGATCAGCCAAATCTGTGGTTTTCCAGATCGATTCGAGACAAAGCTGATCTTTGAACCATCAGGCGACCAACGCGGGTAGGTATCGCGGGAGCCAGACGTCAAGGGCTGTGGATCATTTGCATCCAATTTTCGTAAATACAAGTGATTTTGATAAGCGTGGGACTCATCGATTTGATTTTCTACATAGGCAAGCGTTTTTCCGTCTGGTGATAGCTGCGGATCACTCGCGTACCGCATTTGATACAAATCTTCAGCCGTTATGCCTCTTTTTGCTTGCGTCATGCTTATCACTCCTCGATTTTATTGGTGGATGCGAGTTGCCCCAAAAAGAACTGGGAAATCTTTTGATTCAACGTGATGTGATTGTCCAGCTTTTCGGTAAAGTGACCTTCATCCTCAAAGATGTGCAAGTCGACTTCTTGTCCCCTGCCTCTCATGTCGGCTACGAGCTGTTCTGCTTCACTGACAGGAACACGCGTATCATTGCGTCCATGGAATACGAGAAGCGGAGCCGTGATCTTCTGCGAATGATTCAAAGGAGCAATTTCTTCAAAAAAGTCATTGTCTTCGCCGAGGAACCCGTACTCCATCTCACGCAATCTCCTTCTCCATTCCCCGGTGTTCTCCAAAAAGGTTTTGAAGTGGGAAATCCCCACAATATCAACACCCGCCGCCCACAGGTCAGGGTAATGCGTAAGCGCAGCCAGTGTCATGAAGCCTCCGTAACTACGGCCCATGATGCCGATCGAATTCGGGTCAACGCTTGGACGGCTGCCTAAATCTTTGACCAACCAAGCCAAATCTGCTACAGAATCCATCCGCTTGCGGCGATCATCGAGCTGGACATATTCCCGACCGTAGCCCATGCTGCCGCGAACATTCGGTGCTACCACCGTAAAGCCTTCGTTCGCCAAAAATTGAAAAACGGGATGATACTCCGGTCGAATTTGGCTCTCTGGCCCGCCATGAACGTAGACGACGACTGCTTTTTTCTCTGCAGGTTCGGATGTTTCTTTGGCATAAAGGAAATACGGCACTTCCAAGCCATCAAACGAATGAAACGTGCACAATTCCGGCTCGATGAGTTTATCCTCCAGAGCATCAGATTGACCAATGTTTGTCACACGCCTGCTGGTTTGCTCCGAAAGGGTGTACGTCCAGATGTCACCTGGAAGTGTAGGACTTTTCAACGTATAGGCGAGCTGATCATCAGTCACCCACGCCAAGGAAGAGATCACGCCACGTGGTGCTTCCTCTACCCGCTTCCAGCTTTGTTCTGTCAAGGAATAGAGGGCAAGAACGGAGTAGCCTCCTTCATTGATCGTGAAGGCAAGAAACTTCTCATCTGGGGATAATTGGGTCGCCTCCATGTCCCATTTCGGGTCGTGCACCAGTTTATCCAGCTCTCCTGTACGGAGTGAAAAGCGGCACAACGCTTTCGTATTTTCATCGCGGTCGGTTACGAGATATCCCGTTTGGCCGTCTTTAGACAGTACCAAGGAATGATAGCGCGCATGTTTGTTGCAGATGGAGAGCTTTTGTGCTTCCTTCGTTTGCAGATTCAACAAATACAGGCTATTGTCAATATTGGTCTCCTGCACGCTGAAAATGAGTCCTCTCCCGTCTGGCAGCCAGCCGATTGGATCGGTGCGCCCGTCGTAACGAAAGACTTCTTCATACGCGCCACTCTCGACATCCTGTACAAAAATATCAAAGCTGCGCGGATTGCGACGATTGCTGGACCACGCGATCTTTTGCCCACAAGGTGACCAACCACCCAAATAGTGAAAATAATCAGGAGCGTCTGTCAGCGGCTTCACAACTGCACCATTTTCCGTTAGCAAAAAGAATTGCTGCCGCTCGTCTCCCTTGTTGTCCATACCGACAATCGTTTTCGTCCCGCACGGGGAATGGTCAACTACTACTACTCGATCAGGTAAAAAGGTCACTTGCTCCGAGCGGTTGGACTCTTCATTCCAGCGCCACAACTGCGCGATACCTGTCAGCTTCGTTAAAAAGGTAATCTCTCTACGCTGCGGTACCACCTTCAATTGATACGCGGATTTCACTTGCAGATAGTCCAAAATCACGAGAAATCATCCTTTCCTGTTTTGCTTACTGTTCGTTGGATTATGTAAAGAGAAAAAAGAGGAGAAGCTCCTCTTTTTTTTCTATTTTTTCGTTGCCCAGCGAGCACTTGGGAACGCGTTGACCGGGAAAGTGAGACCCTCCAGATTCGGTTTCACCAAATAGTTTTGCTGGTAGTGGTAGACTGGCATGAACGGCATTTCATCCATCAAAACAGCTTCTGCCTGATGAAGCAATTCCATACGCTTGTTCGGGTCTTGCTCAACTTTTGCCGCCATATTCAACTGATCATACTCTTTGTTCACCCAACCCGTACGGTTGTTCGGGCTTTCACCCAAATAGTAGTCAAGGTTAAAGGAAGGATCATTGATTTGGCCTACCCAGCCCATACGGCCCATTTGATAGTTCTTTTGCTTGGTAGTATCCAGATACACTTTCCACTCTTGGTTTGTCATTTTTACTTCTACGCCCAAGTTTTTCTTGAGCATTTCTTGGATCGCTTGCGCTATTTTCTTGTGGCTTTCATCGGTGTTGTACATGAGTGTAACTTCTGGCAGCGTGGACCAGCCTTCTTCTTGCATACCTTCAGCCAGCAGCTTCTTCGCTGCTTCGTAATCCTCTTTGAAGTAGTCTCCACCCTCTTCGCGGAAGTCTTTTCCGTTTGGCTGCATCGCTCCACGCGGAACCATGGAGTAAGCTGGCGTCTCTCCACCTTGGCTTACCATTTCGGACAGCGCTTTACGGTCAAGCGACATGGCGAAAGCTTTCCGAACCTTTTTATTCGTAAACGGTTCTTTCGTTACGTTAAACATGTACATGTACGTGCCATAGTATGGAACGGATTTAAAGTCTGGGCTCGATTTTTCTTGTGCGAGGATGTCAGACGGCATTTCTTTGTTGAAGTCGAGCTCGCTACTCTTGTACATCTGATAAGCAGTCGTGGCGTCGTTCACCATTTTCCAGGTGATCTTCTCCATTTTTACGTCCGCTTTGTTCCAATAATGCTCGTTCTTTTCTACCACGAGCTCAGAGTCATGCTTCCAGGAAACGAGCTTGTAAGCGCCGTTGGAGATGTAGCTGTCCGCATTTGCTGCCCATTTTGGATTCGCCTCTGCTTGCTTCTTGTTGATTGGGTGCCAGTAACGGGTAGCGAGCATTTTGTCAAAGTACGAGGTAGGTGCGACCAGCTTGATTTCGAGCGTTTTTGCATCCACTGCCTTGATACCTACATCTTCTGCTTTTCCTGTGCCTTTGTTGTATGCCTCTGCTCCTTTAATGTAATAGAGCAGGTAAGCCGTAGTCGAAGCAGTTGCTGGATCAAGATGCTTCATATACGTGAAAGCAAAATCCTCGGCTGTCACTGGCTCGCCGTTTGTCCATTTCACATCATCGCGCAAAATGAACGTGTACGTTAGCTTGTCATCGGACAGCTTCACTTCCTTGGCTTGTCCCAAGATCGGATTGCCGTCCTTATCCTTGGTGTACAGACCTTCCCCCAAGTGATCCATGATCCAGAAGGACGTCGTATCGGTTGACGTGAGTGGGTTCAAATCTGGCGGCTCGGACTTGGCATTGAACACAACCTCTTGTTTGGCAGCAGCGCCTGGGGCAGTTGTACCTCCAGTCGATGCTGACTCGCCACTACCGCCGCAACCAGCCAGAGCCGGAATGACGAGCGAGAGCGACAGGGCAAAAGCAGCTAATTTCTTCACGTTGTTTCCCCCTATATATTAAGATAGAAAATCGAACTACTGATAGAGATGACAAGCGACCCAATGGTTTGGTGCAGCTTCCTGCCATTCAGGAACCTGTGCCGCGCATTGCTCCATGGCCTTTGGGCATCTTGTTCGGAAAACACAACCGCTTGGAGCGTTGGCAGGACTCGGCAAATCGCCCTGCAAGATGATGCGCTCCCGCTTGATTGTCGGATCAGGAATCGGAATGGAGGACAGTAACGCTTGTGTATATGGATGAAGTGGCTTTGCGTACAGCTCGAAGCTGTTTGCCATTTCTACCATTTTGCCGAGGTACATGACTCCGATTCGAGTGGAAATATGCTTCACCATGGACAGATCGTGGGCGATAAACAAGTAAGTCAGACCCCTGTCCTGCTGCAAGTCTTCCAATAGATTGACGACCTGCGCTTGAATCGACACATCAAGCGCCGAAATCGGTTCATCCGCGATGATAAATTCCGGCTCGACCGCCAGTGCTCGGGCAATCCCGATCCGCTGCCTTTGGCCTCCACTGAATTCATGAGGGAATCGATTCGCATGTTCCTTGGACAGCCCAACCAGCTCCAGCAATTCTTTGACCCGATCCGCTCTTGCACCTCGGGATAAGCCGTGAATATCCAGGCCCTCCGCAATAATGTCCATGACAGTCATGCGCGGATTCAGACTTGCTTGCGGGTCTTGAAAAATCATTTGGACGTCGCGGTGGAACTGCTCTGCCTCTTTTCCTTTTAAGCGATGTGCATTTTTGCCTTTGAACAAAACTTCTCCATCTGTATTTTCATAGAGGCGAATCATCGTTCTGCCCAACGTCGACTTGCCGCAGCCGCTCTCCCCTACTAGTCCGAGCGTCTCGCCGCGATGAATGGTGAAGGTCACGCCGTCAACTGCCTTTAGCGTAATCCCATTGCCGATCTCAAAATGCTTTTTTAGATTTTTGACTTCAACCAACGCTTGGCTCATCTACGTCTGCCTCCCTGCTGCCACCAGTTCTTCCAGCTTCGGTGCCCGTGGATCATGTAGCCAGCATGCAGCTTGGTGACCCTCGGTGAATGTGGAAGCGTCCGGCATTTGCTGCTCGCATATTTCCATCGCAAACTGACAACGTGGAGCGAACGGACACCCTTTTGGCGGGTGGAATAAATCCGGCGGCGTTCCTTCGATCGGTACCAGTCGTTCCTTTTCCACGCCATCGATCCGCGGTAGAGAGCGCATCAAGCCCCATGTGTACGGATGCTTCGGATTTGCGAAAATATCCTCTACCTTGCCTGTTTCCACCACAATTCCTGCGTACATAACCACGGCCCGGTGCGCGATTTCGGCTACGACACCCAAGTCATGTGTAATCATCACAATGGAGAGCTGCTGCTTTTCCTGTAATTCTTTGAGCAAGTCCAAGATTTGTGCTTGAATCGTTACATCCAGTGCTGTCGTCGGTTCATCTGCAATGACGAGCTTTGGATTATTGGCGAGAGCAATCGCGATGACGACACGTTGCCGCATTCCCCCGGAAAACTCATGCGGGTATTGATCCACCCGTTTTTCCGGATCCGGGATACCAACCAACCGCAGCATTTCCATTGCTTTTTTACGTGCCTCTTCTTTGCTGACCTGCTGGGTACGAACAAACCCCTCGACGATTTGGGCGCCGACCCTCATTGTCGGATTCAGTGCCGTCATCGGGTCCTGAAAGACCATCCCGATCTCAGCTCCACGAACCGATAGCAATTCCTTCTTACTCATCCCCGTGATGACTTTTCCGTCAAAACGAATTTGACCATCCACGATTCTTCCCGGCGGATTCGGGATCAAGCCCATGATCGCCTGGGCGGTTACACTCTTTCCACAACCGCTCTCTCCCACTACCGCAAGCGTCTCGCCACGATCAACATGAAAGGTAACTCCCCGTACAGCCTGTACCTCTCCACCGTACGTTTTGAAATGTACGCGGAGGTTTTCTACTTGTAGCAAATGATCCGCCATGTCTGATCCTCCTATCTTCGTGGCGAGGTTACTCGCGAATTCTTGGGTCCAATGCGTCCTGCAAGCCATCACCGAAAACGTTGAAGGCAAACATCGTCAAAGAAATCATCAAGGCCGGGAAGAAAAGTCTCCACCAATCGCCTGTCAAAATGACGCCGAGTGCATCGTTAGTCATCGTGCCCCAGCTAGCGATTGGCGCTTGCACACCCAGTCCTAGAAAGCTGAGGAAAGATTCTGCAAATATCGCCGACGGAATGGTAAACGTCAAGTTCACGATGATGACGCCGATGGTATTCGGAATCAGGTGGCGCAACAAAATGCGAGGGAATTTGGCGCCCAGCACTTGCGCTGCCATGATGAACTCCTGGTTTTTCAATTGCAGGATTTGTCCCCGAACGAGACGAGCCATCCCTACCCAACCGGTTGCGGACAATGCGATGATAATGGTAACAATTCCAGGCTCCATGACAACCATCAGCATGATCACCACAAGCAAGTATGGCAATCCGTATAAGACCTCGATCAATCGCATGATGATGGTATCGATTCGGTCTCCCTTTTTACCTCGACCGGCCATGTATCCGGCAATACCGCCGACGGTCACTCCGATGACCAAGTCAATTAACGCTGCCGATATTCCGATAATCAGTGAAATCCGCGCTCCGTACCATGTTCGTGAAAACATGTCGCGCCCCAGCTCATCTGTTCCGAACCAATGCTCGCCCGAAATTTCCTGATTCGCATTCAAGAGACTCTGATCGGAATAGCTGTACGGAACAAGATGTGGTCCAATGATCGCCATGGCTATCAGCATAACAATCAGGGTCAAACCCACCATGGCCAGCTTGTTTCTAACGAGCTTTCTCGCTACTTGTTGAAAATGAGTCAGGCTCGGTCGCATCTGGGCGATCTGTCCATCTGCTTTTTGAGCTCTAGGTCGAAACAACTCATTAACTGATTGATCTACCGCCATTGGCTACCTCCCCCTGCTCGATAGTTTGATTCGTGGATCGATGAATATATAGGCCAGATCAATCAAGAAGATAATGAGTACCAAGATGGCACTGTAGAATACTGTCGTTCCCAAAATAACAGGATAATCTCGATTGAAAATGCCATCGACGAAGTACTTGCCAATCCCTGGTACCGCAAAAATCTTTTCGACAACAAACGTTCCGGTTAACAACCCCGCAATAAGCGGTCCCATAAACGTGACGATCGGCAAAATCGCGTTGCGGATTCCGTGCTTGATCACTATCAGAAAAGTCGGAATTCCTTTCGCCTCAGCGGTCCGTATGTAATTCTGGTTCATCACGTCGATCATGCTCGTACGCATATAGCGTGTAATGATCGCTAAAGGTCCAAAAGCAAGTGCGAGTGAAGGCAGAACCGAGTGTTTCCAACTGGCAAGCGTAGCTACTGGGAATAACGGCCATTTAATTGCCAAGTAATTAATGAGTAACGGCGCCATGATAAAGCTGGGTACAGCAATTCCTAATACAGCCATGACCATTGCCGCATAATCAATCCAGGTATTTCGGTTTAATGCCGCAATTGTTCCGAATAAAAGTCCGAAAAAAAGGGCAACTGCTATCGCCTGCAAACCAATCATTGCAGATGCTCCGAAGCCATCTTTGATCATATCATTGACACCGCGTGTCTCCGACTTAATAGAAGGTCCTAAATCGAGCATGACCAAGCTTTTTAGATAAAGCAAATACTGCATCGGCAGCGGTTCATCCAAATTGTATTTGGCACGCAGATTGAGCAATATTTGCTCGGGCAACTGATCTGACTCCGACGCGAATGGATCACCAGGGATCATATGCATCAAGCTAAAAGTCAACGTTACAATAATCCACAAGGTGAGTACCATCATCAGAATTCTTTTGAGTAAATAACGCGACATCTATACGCCCCCTAGTCCAGACTTGCAAAAAGATTAAGAAAATTCAACGTACCCTCCTTTTGTTCGAGTTCAAAAAGTTGACTTTTCAGCACCGAGAAGATGGCGAGAACCGAACGAAGGAGGAGCGCAGTGTAGGCCATCTACATGAGCACCGGACTTCAGAGGTGAACGCCATATTCGATGTCGAATTCGCATTCTTGACTACCTCGTGATCAAAAGACAACTTTTTGAACAACCTCTTTAACGGAAATTGACCTAAAACATTCCTTAATTCAACAATATAGTGCCGCAATTATTTAATGTCAATTCTGATTTTTTTATTTTTTACGTCGATTCATAAAGGAATTTGCTGAAAGTTGTCAAATATAGAACAATTAATACGGAAAATTTCCCTAAAACATCCCTATTTAAAGGCTTCGTGGTCGCGACAGCTCGCATACCCATCTGATGGGTTATATCTTATCTATATAAGAAAGACTGGCATACTAAGATGCCGAAGAAAGGATGGAGCTCCTTCCTGGCGAATGATTTATCCCGTAGTTTAACTTTTTTGGAGGATATTTTGATGATAAAAGTTGGCATAGTCGGTCCAAAAGATTCAGTAGATGCAATGCTAGCTGTAGGTCGTGAGTTTTCCGATCACATCCTGCTCACCTCCTTTGTTTATCAAGGAGTGGAACAAGTACCTGCCTATGTAGCCGAAAATGATATGGAAACAGATATCTGGTTCTTCTCTGGAGTCGCCCCCTATTCGATGGCAAAAGCCCATATTGGCAAGAAAAAAGCCTTTTATCCGCAAGTCAATTCTAGTGTCCTGACCAAAGTGTTGCTCGAATTGGTATATCGCGATGGTCTTTCTTTAGATCGCGTGAGCTTCGACACCATTTCAGAAGCGCATTTTCGTGAGACTTTGGAGGAATTGGGCCTGCACTGTGAGAATCCATACCTAAAGCCGTATAAGGAATTCAGAAAGAGAGCTGAATTGGTAGCCTATCATACCCGCCTGATCCAGGAAGGCAAGGTAGACGCTTGTGTCACAGGAACGCTGTACGTCACCGAAGAATTAAAACGACAAGGAATCAGAGTATACCGAATGGGCTTCACGCGCTTTATATTTCGGGAGATTTTCAAGCAAATTCTGCAAGAGGGTGAAACGCTCCACTTCAAGCGCTCCCAAATTGCTGTTCAATTGATTGAGGTATCCGACATGGAAAAGCTCGTGAATGAACCTGCAAACGCATACGAGCTACGGCGCCTCGATTTGAAGCTGCAAGAGCTCGTACTTGATTACACAGAGTCGATTTCCGGTAGCTTCGTCGCGGTCGGCAATTCCAAGTTCATTATTTTTTCCACCCGCGGATCATATGAAGACAATCCAGATTTTCACCCCACGATCCTTTTGGAAAAAATCAAGCTGCTCACCCATTCGCACGCGAATATGGGAATCGGCTTCGGTGTCACAGCATTGTCTGCGGAGCGCAATGCACAGCTTGCTCTCGGTCACGCCAAAAACCATCAGGATGCCGTGATCCTCGTTGACCATGACGGTTCGATTGAAGGTCCGCTGCGTCAGCCGAACAGCATCAGCTACGAATATTGGACACAGGACAAAGAAATCAGCGAAAATCTGAAAAAAGCTGGTGTCAGTATTACGACGTTTAACAAAATCATTTCCGTTCAAAAAGCGCTGGGGCAAAAATATATCAGCGCTTCGATGATCGCGGAATGGATGGGAATGACACCTCGCAATGCGCGAAGAATCTTAAGTGACTTGGCAGAGCACAACATTATCGAACTCATTGGGGAAGAGACACCAACAAACCGGGGGCGACCACGGAAAATTTATCGTATACTCCCCTCGCCACAAACCACTTAATTGTTTCTCTGTGCGAAAGGCCCAAACTTGTGATTTCCAGAAAACTTCTTTTGTGGATCATTGCTGGTCATGCATGTAAGCTATCCAACTATTATGCAATTAGGGGGTCATACACATGCCCGTTCATCCACAGATTCAACAAATATTAGACGTCTTCAACCGCTCACGTCATGATGTTGACTTTAACCAATTGACACCACAGATGATGCGAATGGCGACTGATCTAAATCGAGATTCAGGCGCGGAACGTGAACAGGTAAAAAAGGTAGAGAATCTCTCGCTTCCCGTAGAAGGTCGTTCCATTCCGATTCGCATATACACACCAGAAGGAGATGCCCCCTTCCCTGCACTCGTGTACTATCATGGGGGCGGATTTGTGATTGGCAATCTCGAAACAGCAGACTCGGTATGTCGCAACTTCGCAAATAACGCAAAATGTGTGGTCATTTCTATTAATTATCGGCTCGCTCCTGAACATCCTTTTCCTGCTGGATTGGAAGATGCCTATGATTCTCTTCTTTATATTTCAGCTCATGCTGATCAGTTTGGCATTGATCCATCGCGGATAGCGGTTGGGGGAGATAGTGCCGGAGGGAATTTTGCCACAGTCGTGAGTCTCATGGCGAAAGAACGAAAGGGGCCGCCTATCGTATTTCAATTATTAATCTATCCAGCCGTAGGAATTGTGGACACCACTCCCTACCCATCCATGCAGGAAAATGCGCGTGGCTATTTGATGGATGTGGAATTGCTGAATTGGTTCCTCTCTCATTATCTACCGCCTGCCGATCTGCAAAATCCCTATCTTGATCCGATCCATGGTGCCGATCTCACTGCCCTGCCTCCTGCCATGGTGATTACAGCCGAATATGACCCGTTGCGAGATGGCGGAAAAGCGTATGCTGACAAGCTACGCGATAGCGGTGTCGATGTCGTCTATCGGAATGAACAAGGCTTGATCCATTCCTTCATCGGATTTCATACGACTATCAAGCAAGCACAAGAATCGTTGGATGAGATGTCGGCCCAATTACGAAAAGCTTTCAAAATATAGGTCGTATTGGATAAACAAAGCGTAGGCATCATCATGGTAGGAAGGATGAAATCATTGACTAGACATACAGACGACAAAGTGACCATTCGCTTCGCTCGCATCGAGGATGCGGCAGCCATTTTATCGATACAGCGTGATGTGTTTTGCGAAGGTGAATTTTTTATTGCTGTTTCCGAAGAGTTCAACAAAACCATGGAGCAGCAGCTTGCGTGGATACAAAGCATCATCGACAATGACAGGGACACCATGTTCGTAGCGGAAATAAACGGGGAATTGGCTGGCATGGTCGTGTTCGTTTCTCCGGCTCGGAAGCGTTTGTCTCATACAGGTTCGATCACGATGATGATCCAGAAAGCTCACAGAAATAAGGGCATCGGCAAGGCTTTATTGCAGGAGTTGTTAGCTTGGGCGAAGCAGAATCCGCTCATTGAAAAAGTGAGCTTGGGGGTGTTCTCCAACAATCTGAGAGCGATCGCTTTATACAAAAGCCTTGGATTTGTGGAAGAAGGACGAAAAGTGAAAGAATTCAAGTTGGCTGAGAATGAATACGCAGATGATATCCTGATGTACAAATTCGTATAGCGTCCATTCGTTTTCCTTCCATGCAAAAAAAGGACCTTCTCATCAGGTCCTTTTCTTATGAGCAAGTAAGCTCTATACCGATTTCGATGGCTGAACAGCTTGTTTCTTTTGAACACTGGCAACAATCACACCCACCACAATCAACAAGGAGCCTCCGACTTGAATCGACGTCACCTGCGAACCAAGCAGTAAAAACCCGACCAGCATCGCTACAAAGGGCTGCAAGTTAAGAAAAATAGCTGCTTTGCCCGTCCCTACCACCTTTAATTGCTGATTCCAGACGATTCCACATATTCCTTGCATGAGGATCGCGGTCAAAATGAGCATCGCCCATGCCCACACTTCATGGCTGATCTGCGCCCCAGGCTCGATTGTCAACAGCGCGGCAGGAGTCAAAAACAACGTGCCAACCGTCGTCGAGTAAACAGTGGCAATAAACGGCTGGATGGTTTGCGTTAGTTTGCGAATGATGATCATGGAAGACGAGAATGCGACCATGGCAATCACAATGAGTAAGACGCCCTTGGTAATGGAGAGTCCAGCCCCAATACCGACAACGAAGAATGTTCCCATGAGCGCCAGGCCAGACCCAATCTTCATACGCAAGGTAAACTGCTCCTTCAAAAACAAAGAGGCCAGGACTGCGGTGACGATCGGTGACAAGGAAAGAATCAACGACGCCGTTGTCGCATCTGTCGTCAAGAGCCCGTTGAAATACGCCGTTTGATTCGCCAGCGTCCCGATCAAGCCAAGCAATACAAGAAGCCCTAGCTCACGAGCTGTGATTTTCACGAATTTTTTGGCCAGCCACGCGTAAATGATGAGAAACAGAGATGTGAAAAGCAAGCGTACATCTGCCAAAAACAGCGGAGGAAACTCTTTAACCAGCATGCTTCCGAACACAAAATTACTGCCCCACAACGTCACACAAAAAAGCAATAGCAAGTACGACCGTATCATGATTGTTCCTTCTTTCACCCGATGCATTATTCTTCCGTTAGCTATCGTACAGGAGAGTGCGAAAAAAGTCCATGAGCTGATCTGCTATTGTTTGATGGAAATTATCCTTTATTCATCAATTCAGCAACTTCCTCGACATAAACCCATTCTGACATCCCTGGTTTCCAAACTTGTAACTTCACCGTGTCAACCTGCCCCATTTCAATCACCCAATGAATATCGTTATTCCGCAAAGGATACAGCGGCATCCCATTCTCGACCAACATCCATTTATCATGATACGTCCGGACGGTAGGAATTCGCCCTATGTGATTATAAGATTGATCGTAATGATACATAATTGGGTTATTTGTCACCAATAGCGAAGCCATATAAACATAAAAATCTTCCAGAACCTCTGTGAGGATATTTGACCTTCTGGATTGAAATATATGGTCAGGTCTGAACTGAATGTAGCAAACCTCATCAACTGCCGATGTAGCTTGAGCGTATTGTGACCATGTCAAATACGATGGATCGAGATTCATTTGACCTGATCGCCAATAAATCCCTTTCGAGCTAAGCAAAATCTCCTCCTTTGCCCTATTAAAAATATACCTATTGGAATAGAAAGCAAGAATAGATTCCCCGTCTGCTATGCCATAATATTTATCGATCAACTTTAGATGTTTTGAAGATAATCTTGTACTCGAAATAAAATCAAAATCCTTGCCATAGCGATTGCACAATGCTTCCATGTACGCAATATCGAGATTTACGTTCTCTTCTGATTTTTGAATTTGATTATTTTCTTCCTGTATATTGTAATGATATTTCATCTTTACCTCCTTTCAGGAAATTGCTTACTTTTAAGTAGATAAATTGAATTATCGCAGGACTATTCTTAATAACAAAGCACGGATAAATAATTAGCCAAATAATCAACTTATAAATCGGTTTTATGCCCCAGTAAAGAACATTTATAACAAAACTTCCACTTTCAGATATTCTATCTATCCAATTTTGAATATGCTCATTATCCGGAAAAATGGTATTACATCTCCGAAAATGCTCAAGGGCCTCTTTATACTCCGAATTGTCATAAAGAATCTTCCCATAGCTAAGATTCATTTCAAGATCATTCGGATTTAATTTCAAATAGGCTTTTATTTCTTTTCTAGGTTCATTTTCCCCAAAATGAAATAATATTTTGATCAGCCGAAGGTGATGAACCTGACTTTTCGGATACAACTGCACAATACGTCTGTGAAGACTTTTGATTTGAACAGCATAAATAGCACCATCTTTATCGATTTCACCTTCTTTATCCATATATTGGGCTATTTCTAATGCTGTACTATCTTCGGGATTAATAGTTAGTGCCAAATGTACCAGCTTTTTTGCTTCATCTTTTCTTCCTAAAAAATATTGCAACTTACCGTACGCTACATAATACTTCACAAATTGAGGGTTCAAAGCCAGAGTGGTTTTAAAGGCATCTTCGGCTTCCTCAAACATACACAAACGAAGGTACGTGAAACCTAACAGGCCATGCATTGACGCACTATCTGGCATGAGTTTCATCCCGGTCTGTAATAGTTCAACAATTGTGTCAAGTTCAAGCTTATATTCTTCTAAAATCGTCGGGTGTTTTATCCCCGTAAAAATAAATGAATCACCGTGTTTATCCTGAACTTTGGCATTCAAAGTAGTAGCAAGATCCAAATAATGAAACCCCTTATTTGAATTGATTTCAATTGCTTTTTTCCCATGAAAGATCGCTTCCTCAAATTGATACAGCCCTCGATATAACAGTCCCAATAAACAATGTACTTTATCGTCTTCGGGATACAAGCTAACCAGACGTTTGAGGAGTTGCGCTCCATCTTCATCTTGGCCTAAATAATAATGCGCCCAACCGGCCTGTAATGTCCCATCATAATGATCTGGCACATGACGCATTAATTGACCGTATTCTTCCAGCACATGTTCGTACTTTCGATTTTCATAAAAAAAGTCCATTCTTTTTATGATCTGTTCTACTTGATTGTCCTTTGTCAAATTCTCGGTCGACATTTATCCATCCCCCTGAATTGATGATGCAGACTATATCAACCTACCGAACTGCCTGATATAATGCTCCACATCGTTATACAACCCGCTTTGATTGGAGTATTTCACGTAATTTTTGGCCGTTTGCAACCACTCTATTGTGGTAGGCTTTACCACCTGTAGAGCATTCTCCATATCCTTCATCATGATGGGCCGCTCTACGCCTGAGTCGAGGATTTCTTCAAGAACCGCTTCCGTAGCTCGTTCGATCACATTTTCAATATCTGCTCCTGAGAAAAATTCGGTCGCTTTTGCCAGTGTATAGGTATCGATGTCCTTCGAGAAACGACCCTTTAGTTTTAACTCAAAAATTTGCTTACGCGCTTCCAGGTCAGGTGGTGCTACGAACACTAATCGGTCAAAACGGCCTGGGCGTTTCAACGCATGATCTACGTCCCATGGCATATTCGTGGCTCCGATAATAAGCACTTGATCTGTACTCGTATCAATGCCCTCCATTTCAGTTAAAAACGTATCGATAACACCCCTCATATAACTACTAGAAGACTTGGACCGACTGTAGCCGATCGTATCAATCTCATCAAAAAACATGATACTCGGTTTTTGTGCACGAGCTTTTTCAAACATCGCCTTCAGATTTTGTTCGCTTACGCCGATATATGGGTCTAACACGTCTGTGATATGTACTGGAAAGAAGTTAGCTTTGCATTCTCCAGCAGTCGCGCGAGTAATAAAAGTTTTTCCGCAACCAGGAGGCCCATAGAGAAGTACTCCTCCACCGATCTTCTTCCGAAATTTCGAGAATAGTCCTTGGTTGAAAAACGGGCTAATGATTCTGATTTGGATCGTTTTTTTCAACTCCACCAAACCCGCTACATCTGCAAAAGTTACCTTGTTCAAGCTTGTAATTTCAGTCGGTTCTGGTTTCTGACCCCCATCAATAACTTGAAAGCCTGGATTGTTTTTTATCGAATAGGTATAGGTTTCACTTCCGTCACACGTCTCATCTGAGACCACTTCTTCGTTTTGGTCATTGTTTAACGGGTCTTCTGTATAACGAATGATTGGATCTACGCTTCTTTCGCTTGTGCTTTGTTGTAATTGCTGAGTCGATGTAGTTAATTCTTGCAGAAGGTTATTTCTGAGTTCGTGATCATCGCCGCAATATGTCAGTCCTTTAGAGAATGCACTTATCGCTTCTAGCCAGCGTCTGTTACTCGCTAATTCCTTCCCTAGCCAATAAAAAGTTGTGGCATCCTCTGGTTGTCTTGCGGAAAGCTGTTGAAGCCATTCTATTTTTTCCATGATTAAACTACTCCTTTTGTAACATAAAAATAAAAGCAACCATTCTAACCAGTTATTTACACATAATCTTTTAATCGGTATTTCTGCGTTTTTATACAGGGGTAATAAGACCTAGTTCTTATTGCTTATTCAAAAGTGTAAAAAAGGACAAAAAACAGAGATCCTTTTTCGATCTCATGTCTTTTGTCCTCTTGTTTCAATTCACTATTTCCGTTGAACTAACTTCAGGCCCTTCTGCTTCCAATACTGAATTGTGTGTATCAATCTGCCCTGTCGCTTCTACTTCCGACTCTTTCGCTTTCTCTTCCTCTTTCACTTCCGGCTTCTTCTCTGGCTCCGTCGGCGCGATTGCACTCGCCACGAGTGCCGCGTATTTTTGCGAGCCTTCCTTATTCGGGTGAACACCGTCTTTGTAAAAGTAAGAGCTTTGCCCTTCACTTGCCGTATACCAATCCACTAGAACGACATGTGGTTGGGCTGCAGCCGTTTCCGCCAGCATCTTATTCACGACACTTTCCCACGGTTTAGGTACGCGAGAATTGATGAGAATAATCTGCTCGACGCCATCCAGTGATTGCAGCAGCTTGTCGAGCTGCCCTTTACTAAATGCGCCGTTCGAGCCTAATTCAATCACGACGCGATTTCCTAATTGGCCTTTTGCCTTGAGCTGGGCAATCACCTCAGGAGCTTGCGCCATTTGCCTTCCGATTTTGGCATCCACGACGATTCCTGGCAATAGTTTCTCCATGTATGGAGCCACATCAAGCATGACAGAGTCACCAATCACAGTGATCCCTTTACCAGAGCCTATCGCTTTGATCGGTTCCTGTTTTTGGTCAGGCTGTTTGGAAGCATTCGAATCTTTCTGCTTCTCGGCAGGCTTCTGCTTTTGTCCGTTGTTAGTTGGCTTCTGCTCATTTTTCGGTTTTGTTGGTGGAGTAGCTGGTTTTTGAAGTGTTTCCGGTTTCTTCTCTACGATTGGCACCTCAGGACCGTGGGGCTTGTCGGGAACCTTTGTCTCGGCGACCGTTTGAGTTGGCTGCGTCACATTGCCAGCGGTCGCATCTGACGTGAGCGAAGCGATCCCATAATACGTAACACAAAGAGCGATCGCGCAACCAGTGGCCAAAACACGGTTTAACCGTTTTGTTTTCTGCCCTGCCTTATTGGAGAGGCTCCAGATTTTACCTAATGCACCGTAGCGAATAGGCTCTTCGAGATATTTCCATGACAACGATGCCAGCAAAATGCTGGCGAGGAGCTGCAAAACCGCTCCAGGTATCGCCATCCACTCCCTTTCCGCCAAAAACGGATTGGTCCAAACAATAACAGGGTAATGCCACAAATAAATACCGTAAGATCGAACGCCAATCCAGCGTAGTGGCTTGCAGCCCATCCATTTCGCCAAGCTGCTTGCCGGATGTGCGAGTACGGCGACCAGCACGGCACTAACGACAGACAGAAGGACGAGCCCGCCTTCGTACAAATAGTCATCATATTGATTCGTGTTCCAAATGCTGTACAAAAGAATCCCTAAGCTCAAGAGACCGCTTAGATCAAGCGTCATTCGCGCTTTTTGTGAAATGTTCGTCGTAAGCAAGCGACTCGGCCACATCATGGCGAGTGCGGCACCGATCAACAATCCGAATACTCGTGTGTCCGTTCCGTAATATACACGACTCGGATCAAGACCTGGCTCATACCATACAGCCATGAGGATGGCGGATAGTGCAGCCATCACCAAAGTAATGATCATGATTGGCCCCCTGCGCTTCAGGAAGCGGAGTCCCAGCGCGAGTACCAGTGGCCAAATGACATAGAACTGTTCTTCGACCGCCAATGACCACAGATGGCCTAATGGTGAGGGCGGACCGAATTTTTCAAAATAAGATACGTCATGAAAGACCAGCCACCAGTTGCTCATGTACAGAACGGCTGCTCCTACATCTCCTCGAATGGTTTCCAACTGAGCTGGGGAAAAGATGGCTACCCCTGCCACCACCACAAACAACATGAGGAACAGCGCTGGGAGCAGTCTTCTGGCACGGCGCAACCAAAAGTTTTTCATGTCGAGTCTGCCATTTCGATTCCATTCTGCAATTAATAAGTCTGTAATTAAATATCCCGATAAAACGAAGAAAATACCGACACCCAGCAATCCCCCGGGTGCCCAGTCGTAATTCAAGTGATAAATAATGACTGCGAGTACCGCCAGCGCACGAAGCCCGTCGATCCCAGCCATGTATCGACTGCTGGAGCCTTTGATCGGTTCAGGCATGCTGGTGGCCTCCCATCGTTGCATGTTGGCGAGTGATTAATTCGTTCTGATTATTGTTTCTTTTCGTACCCATCGTCCTTTTCATATTTTTATGGTGATTCTTCGTGCTCGCCATGCAAAACATTTCATTCTCCCCTTTTACCTTCCGTTCTGTTATTGTCCTTTGTTGTTGGGGGCAGTCATTACACATCGGGAATTGCGTGCTATATGAATGCAAAAACCCCTGTTTCTGGAATCGTGCGAAAGCGGGGGTTGGTCTCGTTCATTATCTTTATGGAAAATGAATTCTTCCCATCATCGTTGCCCGTATTCAGGATGTGATGAACTACTCACTATCTTGTTGTTTTTAGTTCGCTTACTCCCTTATATATGCATCACACCTTCCTTATAGTGGATGGTCTCACAAGGAAATTACCCGGTCCTTGTCTTACGTTAGACTCTTGCTGAGTAGTTGTGCGTAACCTGATTATATGACGGTTTCGGGGGATAACTCGTTACAAACTGTTAACATTCTGACCCTATTTTTTCCCGGTAAAAACGCGGAACAAAAAAAGAAGCTGCTGGTATACTTTCCCCATCAGCTTCACGATTGTTGATCATCTCAGACCACCACTGTCAGATGCAAAATGCAACGTGTTTACTTGTCACAAAAGATTTACGGATCAACAGCCTGCATCCGTTCGTAAATTTTGCGAGTTGTATTGACATTCCTGATTGTCATTCGTTGATAAACCTTTGAGCCAATAAGTTTCTGCTTGATGTCATGTCAATTCCAAAAGCTTGTATGTATCATCTCTTCCAACTTGTACCGAATGGTTGTTTTGGAATCGGTATCCCCCGAAGGAAAGCGACATCAACCACGGTCATTCCCCTATCACTACCATTTTCGCCAATCGAAACGGGAAACACAAGACAAAAATAAAATCCCCATCGATTATCAGCACCGACGAGGATTTTCGCTTGATTATCCCAATTTAAATATGATGAGTAAACAAATAATTCAAGAATAAACCACCGCTGACAACCGCAATCACCATACATGCGATGCCACTTTTCACCCGTTCGGAGAGCAATCGCATAAATCCAAGACAGAAAAAGACTCCTGTGACCAAAAAATAAGCGACTCCAACCCAAAAAACATTCCAAGGCAAGCTCGCAAAATCTACGTTACCCACACGTGAACACCATCCCTGTCCGATTCTACTGATTACTTGTATGTACGATACTCCATTATAGCATTTGTTCACGCTTTCTTTCCCATTTTTGCACAATGCGTAACAGAAATGTCATACATCCTGTCTTCATGTTTTCTACACAATCGTTTGGTACGCTTTCTCCAACAGCGTAAAGGAGGAAAAAGTGCACATGAACAAACGAAAAATACGCCCATGGGCTTATCCACTGGTTCTAGGTGGCGTTTTGCTGTTATCGGCATGCTCAACTGCCGCTGACAATACCACGATGGATCATAATGGACACAACATGAATTCTTCACCCGAAACATCCTCACAGGCTCAACCCCAACAGATGGCCGCATCCAGCGACTCGTCGATGGAGGTACTTACAGGCACTACGTTTACCCTCACGGCAAAAGAAAATAGGCTCCACCTCGATGACAAGACCATGAAAAACGCATGGACGTACAATGGAACCGTTCCAGGTCCACAGCTTCGTGTCAAACAAGGGGAAACTATCAGCGTGACGTTGAAAAACGAATTGCCCGAGCCGGTCACCATTCACTGGCATGGCTTACCCGTCCCGAATAACATGGATGGAATCCCTGGGGTTACCCAAAATGCTGTAAAACCAAACGAAAGCTTCACCTACAAATTCAAGGTGGACGTTGCCGGGACATACTGGTACCACTCGCATCAAAACAGCGCCAAGCAGGTAGACAAAGGCTTGTACGGTTCACTTGTGGTGGAACCGGCTACGCCAGAGCCAGCTGATAAGGACTTTACCCTCGTTCTGGATGAATGGATGCAGGACGATAGCATGGCAGAAATGCACGGAAGTGGCATGAGCCACGGCACGAGTTCCCCTTCTTCCGATAGCTCGTCCTCTGGTGGTCACAACATGGCCGGTATGGAGATGCCCATGAGTGACGCTGAGATGATGCCGTTGATGTATACGATCTTTTCCGTAAACGGAAAAACAGGCCCGGCAATCCAGCCGCTACCTGTTAAAGAAGGTGAGAAGGTCAGAATCCGCCTGATCAATGCAGGATACTTGAACCACAAGCTGAACCTGCAAGGTCATGAATTTAAAATCGTAGCAACAGACGGGCAACCGATCAATAACCCGCCGCTTGTAGGCGACCAGCTCCTCAATATCGGGCCAGGAGAACGATATGATCTCGAATTTGTCGCAAACAATCCAGGCAAATGGTTACTAGAGGAGCGCAGCACAAATCCAGGCGCCAAGTCCCTTGTCGTCCCCATCGTCTACGAAGGTTCGGAATCAAAAGCAGCCAAATCCGAAGCTGGCGATATGCCGACGATAGACATTACCAAATACGGTGAGGCGGCAAAAAGCAGCTTTACACTAGAGCAGAAATATGACATCACGTATCAAATGGATCTGAACACGGAAACGGCAGATGGAAAAATGACCTTTACCATCAACGGTAAAACGTTCCCAAATGTCCCTCCGCTCAACGTCAAAAAAGGAAATCTGGTCAAAGTCACGCTGGTGAACAAGTCACCAAAAGATATCCACCCGATGCATTTGCACGGACATTTTTTCCAAGTAGTAAGCAAAAACGGTCAGCCTATCTCAGGCTCCCCTCTGGTCAAAGATACGCTGAACATTTTGCCGGGTGAATCATATGTAGTCGCCTTCGAAGCTGACAATCCAGGAGACTGGATGTTCCACTGCCACGATTTGGGCCACGCTGCGCAAGGAATGGTATCCGAAGTAAAATATGAAGGCTTCAAGCCAGATTTCGTCGTCGATCCTACTGTCGGCAACATGCCGGAATAGCCACAGAAAAAAGCAGGAGCCTTCATGGCTTCCTGCTTTTTCATTACGCCAACACACCGTCCAAAGACGTTTTCCACTCTACGCCACTTGGAAATACATCCTGTACGTGCTGTCTCAGCTTGTCATTTTGGCTTAACTGCGGACTCAAGATTGATACCAGACCGCTATCCTCTCTCGTGCGGATCAAACGCCCGATGCCTTGACGCAGTCTCAGCAGCATGTATGGCATATCTACCTCGTCGAAAGGATTCGCTGCACTTTTTCGTTTTGCTGTAAACACCGGATCATTCGGCGGGAATGGCAGTGACCAAATGATCACATTGGACAGCGAAGGCCCCGGTACATCTAGCCCTTCCCACAGGCTCACCGCACAGAGGCTGCTTTTCTCGTCGTTTTGGAACTGAGAGATCAGATGGCTGATTTCCGCATCTCCTTCGAACAAAAATCGCAGATCCGTACAGGTAGGCTCGTTTTTGATAGCGGCCTTGAATTGCTGTAATTCCTCCATGGAGGAAAACAACAACAGCGCACTACCCGCTGATTTTTGCAGCAATTGGGTAGCCTGTCTCATTTTTTCCGCAAAG
The DNA here is from genome assembly GCF_055685845.1 of Brevibacillus schisleri. NCBI lineage: Bacteria > Bacillati > Bacillota > Bacilli > Caryophanales > Paenibacillaceae > Brevibacillus > Brevibacillus schisleri. Next base: position 2,899,725 of record NZ_JBVNDM010000001.1, on the reverse strand, counting down.
GAGTCGGTCGCAGATAGTGTTGGTACGTAAACCTCCATTTGCTTGTCGTACTCGTATGGAGAAGCCACCGAGAACGACAGATATTGCTCAATGCCCAAGCTGTCCGCCACATAGTTGAATGATCCATCGACAGATAGAGTCGCCGACGAAAAGACTATCGGCATCTTTTGTGAGAAGACGCGCTCTTCCAATACTTCCTGCACCTTTTTTGGCATGACGACCAAGGTCGGCCCTGTAATCTCTTCACTCATCCAGGAAATGACGTGATCCGGGTCTTGGAAAAGTCCCAGTGCAAGCTGCATCATTTCCAGATGCTCCTCGACAATTCGCAGCTGGAACTCGTCCAACGTATACAGACCACCCTCTAGCGCCAGCTCTTCCTCAATCCAACTGACGAGACTCGTAAAACGGTGGATGGTTGCAAGGAGTTCTGGATGAAAATGGATTTCTTTGCGGTTGGAGCCCATCACAACCTTACTCTCTTCGTTCAATCGGGAGAACATCTCCTCGCTCTGGGCAATGGCTTCTTCAATGGCAATAGCGAGCTCTTCCCTAATCTCACCCTTCAAAACACGCGTAATCGTTTCTTCAAAGATGGAGTGATTCAGCTTGTACGTCAATGCTTTTTGGGCGGCAGGCTCCAACAGATGACCCTCGTCAAAAATGACTGAGCTATGCGGCGGCAGCAACGGTAGCTGACCTCCGCGCTTGCGGATCTCATAAGTCCACACATGCTCCATATAAAAGTCATGGGAGCAAATGATCAAATCGGCTGACTGACGATAATGATTTCTGGATAGGGTCTGCCCACAGCGGTGCTGTCTGTCGCACACAAAGCAATCCTGAAAAGTATCCCAGTTCATCTGCCCCCATTCTTGGTCATCCAGATCAGGATATGTGCTACGATCCCCGTACGGATAAAAGGACTGCAAGGCCTCATGTGTATGAACAAACGATGGCAGCTCTTGATAAATATGCTGGAAAGCTTCACCTGTCTCATGCTGGAATCTCGCCTCATCCAGCTTGCGCAAACAGACATATTGGTCCGGAGATTTTCCGAGTCTCGCGTCAATCGTCAGGTTGAGATGGCGAGCCAGTTTGGCAATATCGCCTTCCGGTTTTACGAGCTGCTCAATCAGCGACTCGTTCGCACAGGCAATGATGGCGGGCTTTCTGGTATATCGTGCATAGCAGATCGCATACAGCAAGTAAGCCAATGTTTTCCCCGTGCCTACTCCCGCCTCTGCAAAAATCGTTTGCTTTTCTATAAAAGCCCGTTCAAGCTGAAAGGCCATGTAGATTTGCTCATCACGCACCTCGAATCCAGCCTCAGGCAATACTTCATAAAAAACGTCCGCTACCCAATCACTCACCTGAGAGATGAACGGCTGGGACGGATCGTAGTCAAAAGGATAACGTTCCAATTGTGACCTGCCTCCAATAATGTAAAGAATCGTCAAGAATAGATGCTAACATGTTATGATGACATGTCTTGACGATAAACACAATACAGATGAGAGAAAAAACCATTCCTTTTCGTGGTAAGATAAGGATGGTAGAAAAGTAGAATAAAACAGGAGTGAACAAGCCAATGGAAAAAGTAATGTTTATTGAAATTGGAATGGGCATCGACATGCATGGTCAAAACGTCACCAAAGCCGCAGTCCGCGCTGTTCAAAATGCTATCCATCATAATTCGATGCCTGGATTGCGTTCTGTCCTGCCAGGAAACGATATCCATAACATGAAAGTACATGTGAGACTTGCCGTTCCAGCTGACAAGGACAAGCTCGACTTGGAAACGGTTCGTCAAGCACTGCCTTATGGGGAAGTTTCCTTCGAAATCGTCGATGGCGGCATGCTGACAAGCAGCGGGGTCGTGATCGCTGAAAAAGAGGACAAGAACGACCTTGCCTATATCGTCATCGCTTCGGTAGAAGTCGGCTATTAGAATATCGGCTCATCCACTACCTGTGGGTGAAACTGATAACGCTCCAACGCTATTTCTCCTGCTGCTGACACGACTACCCCTTCGCTTTCCAAGGCCATTTTTTGCAGCGTGAACGAATCCAAATCTTGCAATCCGATCTTTCCTTGGGCGTTGATGACTCGATGCCAAGGAAGCTGGTGCTTTTTGGACATGGAATGCAGGATGCGAACGATTTGTCTGGCAGCTCTCGGACTCCCGGCCAACGCTGCAATTTGCCCGTACGTCATGACATGGCCCGCTGGAATCCCGGCAATGATTTTTAATGCGCGCTGCGTAAATTCGGTCATGATGACGACTCCTTCTTGCTTGATCAAATCAAAGGCTTGTGACTCCTCGCGATCACAAGCCTTTTCTTCTTAGTTCAGGTTAAAACAGTCTTTCCAGCTCGTCAACCAGACTGCCGACGTAGGCAACCGCCTCGCGGATTGGCTGCGGATCTGACATATCCACGCCAGCTTTTTTCATCAGCTCCAGCGGCGTCAGCGTCCCTCCGGCTTTGAGCACCTCGATCCAACGATCAACGGCAGGCTGTCCCTCTTGCTTGATGCTCACTGCCATTGCGGTAGAAGCGGTCAAACCAGCTGCGTACGTGTACGGATACAGCCCCATGTAATAGTGCGGTTGGCGCATCCATGTAAGACTAGCTGCATCGTCCAGATCAACTGCATCCCCCCAGAAGTCTGCGAGCACTTGGCCTTTCCATTCGGAGAGCTGTTTAGCAGTCAATGGTACGTCATTTTGCGCTGCTTCGTACACTTTTCGTTGCATTCTCGCTTCTAGCAGATGCGTGACAAAGTTGTGGTAATACGTATTCATCAATTGCAAAATGACCCAGCGCTTCAGACGAGGATCGTCGGATTGCTCCACGATGTGCTGCGCGAGCAAGAGCTCGTTGAGAGTGGAAGGCGCTTCGATAAAGTACAGCGATGGACGAGAGTTCGTAAAGCTTTGCTCTCTTGTCGCCAGCATAAAATGTCCGCAATGCCCCAGCTCATGAGCCAGCGTGAAAGCACTGCGCATATTTCCCGACCACGTAATGAGAATGTAAGAGTGCTTGCTGTATGTCGTTGAACAGAACGCACCTGTCGATTTACCCACGTTGTCTACGTAGTCGATCCAGCGTTCATTCAGTGCTTTTTCCATAATCGCCGTGTACTCTGGCCCCATTACTTGCAAGGATGCCAAAATCTTTTTCCCAGCTTCTTCAATCGTAATCGGCGGGCTGAATTCTGGGTCAAGCGGCGTCTTCAAATCACAAAAGGCAAGTTTTTCGAGGCCAAGCTCTTTTGCTTTCAGCTTCGCATAGCGTCGCATGTGCGGAGCGAGTTCATTCCCGATGATATCCAGAATGTTGTGGTACATTTCCAGAGTAACTTGCTGTGGCTTAAGCAGCATGTCCGTTACGGTTTCATAACCACGCAGGCGAGACATGACGGTTTGTCTCTTCACCTCTGACGCGTATACCGCAGCGAAGGAGTTTTGGTAGGAAGCGAGTGTCTTCGAAAAGGATTCGTACGAAGCACGGCGCAACGTCGTATCGGAAGACATCTCATAATCGGTCTCAAACAGCGCGAAGGATACTGGACGCTCATTTCCCTCGCCATCTTGGACGGGTGCAAATGACATGTCAGACAGCTTTCCGCGCAAGTAAATGTTGTATGGTGCACCGAAAACCTCGCCCATTGCCGCAAACGCTTCCTCGGTCTCAGCCGACAATCGGTACGGCTTTGTTTCCAATAAATCTTTCAAGCTTTTGCGGAATGTTTCGAGTCCTGGTTCTTCTTCCAAGAAGCTCTCGATTTTTCCTTCAGGCAACGCCAAAATCTCGGAAGGTATAAAAGAAAGCGCAGCGTTTAGCTGGGATACGACATCCCCTACCCGTGCAGAGTTTGCTTGGTTTTGTGGGTTCGTCCCGTCTTCAGACGACCGCAGTCTGGCATACGTCGCGGCGACACTCGCCCGAACATTGATCGCCTCATTTGCCTCCAAGCATGCCAACAACGTCTCTCCACTCTTATGCAGCTGACCTTTGAATGCAGTGACGACAGGCAGACTCTGTATAATTTCTGCTAATTCTTGCTCCCACGCTTCCTGGCTCTCAAACAGATCGTTCAGGTTCCACGTATACTCGACAGCAACTTGATCACGTGTCTGTCTTGTCTTCACTCTGACTGCCTCCTTTAACTCTGCCAATAAAATATTTTTTATGTACTAAAATTACCTTTTCATTTGAATTTTCCTACAATTAACCGAAATAAACAAGTGGATAACTCGCTCGAATTAGGCGGTAATCTGTCTTTTTCTGCGCTTTCCTAGGAAATTCTTTCAAATCATAAGCAGGTGATTTCGAAGGGGAAGGTTAAATAGATAGAATGCAAGTAAGCCTTTTGTTCTAAAAAGGAGGAAATGAATGATGTCTTTTGAAACCTTGTTTGACCGTTACGCTGATCTCGCTGTAAAAGTCGGCGTTAACGTGCAGCCTATGCAAACGTTAGTAGTAACAGCTCCGCTATCTACTGCTCCCTTTGTAAGAAAGGTAGCAAAAAAAGCGTACGAAGCGGGTGCCAAGCATGTACATATTGATTGGACCGACGATGAACTCACACGGATGAAATATGATTTGGCCCCTGATGAAGCGTTTCGTGAATACCCGCAATGGAAGGTACAGGGATTAGAGGAAATGGCGGAAAATGGCGCGGCGTTTCTCTACATCTCTGCAGCGAATCCCGATTTGCTGAAGGGTGTAAATCTTGAACGCATTTCTACGGCTAACAAAACAGCTGGTCAAGCCCTCCATAAGTTCCGCAGCTATACCATGTCCGATAAAGTGAGCTGGTGCGTGCTAGCAGTTCCATCACCTGCATGGGCCGCCATGGTCTTCCCACATTTGCCACAAGAGGAACAGGAGCCAGCCCTGTGGGATGCCATCTTCCGCGCCACTCGCGCAGATATGGATGACCCTGTCCAAGCATGGCATGACCATCATGCGACATTGAACAGCAAGGTGGATCAACTCAATGCCAAACAATACCGCTATCTCCATTACGAAGCTCCCGGCACCAATTTGACGATTGAGTTGCCAGCCAACCACATTTGGATTGGTGGCGGTGGCGTAAATAAAGACGGCGTCTCCTTCATGGCCAATATGCCGACAGAAGAAGTATTCACTGCGCCGTTAAAGGAAGGCGTCAACGGAACCGTCCGTAGCACCAAGCCCTTGAGCTATCACGGGAATTTGATCGAGAACTTTACGCTGACTTTTGAAAAAGGAAGAATTGTCTCGGCAACTGCTGAAAAGGGAGAAGAGTCCCTGAAGCAATTAATTGAGACAGATGAAGGCTCGCATTATTTGGGGGAAGTGGCGTTGGTTCCTCACCTATCCCCTATCTCGCAATCAAATATCATTTTCTATAACACGCTCTTTGATGAAAATGCGTCCAACCACTTGGCGATTGGGAACGCTTATAGTGTGAATATTAAAGGTGGCGCTGACATGAGCAATGAGGAACTGGCTAGCCGCGGTATCAATATCAGCCTCACACACGTCGATTTCATGATCGGCTCCGCCGAGATGAACATTGATGGAGAAACAGCTGACGGCAAGCGTGAACCGTTATTCCGCAACGGAAATTGGGCTTAAATCTAACACGAGAATGACATAGCGAGAGGCTGGATTTCATCATCACCATGAAAAATCCAGCCTCTTTTTTCTCGCATACAACCACTTTTCGCAAAGCGCATTCATGAAGGAGAAATAATCGGGTACAAGTGTCCCTGCATGGCAAAGGACGCTTTCCCCGTTTCCTCGGAAACAACGACGATCAACGCATCGCTCTTTTCACTCAAGCCCAACGCAGCACGATGTCTGGTTCCCAGCTTTTTTTCCCCTACCACAACCTGAGATAATGGCAGCACATTGGCAGCGGACACGATATGATTTTCCCGAATCAGGACGGCCCCATCATGCAAAGGGCTGCCGGGATAAAAGATCGATTCCAGTAAGGAATGGCTCATCGTGGCCTCAATCGGTATGCCTGCTTGCAGCAGCAGATCAAGCGGGTCCTCACGCTCAACGACAATCAATGCTCCTTGTCGCCTTTTGGCCAAGTGTTGAACAGCCTTGGATAAATCCAGATATTTTCCTGTATAGGGTGAGAGATAGCATTGTAAATAAAAGGAGGCTGCTACTGTTTCGAGTCGGCTAAACTTCGTCCGTATTTGATCAAACGTCCCGAGCACACATTCATTTTCGTTTTTTAACACATGGATGCTCTCATCCAACGTAACGGATATTCCCCTCAGCTCTTGCAGCAATTCCGCCTTAAGCGATGATGTATCACAGTTAACTTCCAGCATATGAACCCCTCAATTTCCATTTCTCTTCACGCTTTGTTCTTTGTTTGATTGTTCCCCTCCCTATAGGAAATCATTCTATTTCCTAGATGATCATTCCACTGCAAACCGGACATAGTAAAACACAAATGATCAACAGCTTCTGGAGCGAAACCGACATGATAACGGAATGGAATGAGTTTCTTTCCATCGCACAAGACTCGAACGATTTTAAGCATTTCCCCCTACTGAACGAGGAAAGTCCTTTTGTCATTTCGTACTATCAAACCTTGATAAAAACAGAGCTGCTGCAAAAAAATCTCTTGCGTCCCTATCAAGAACGCATAGAAGCAAATGAATCGCACACGGAACTCCGCCATTTTTCCCGCTTCGTCCATGTGGAGGATATTATTTATACAGATGACATACAGACGGTCGTCTCCAAAATCATGACGGGCTACGCTGCTATACAGCCAAAAGACAATTTTCAGTTTTTTGCAATAGTGGTTTTCGTACGGTTACAGGCATCTACTTTTTCGGTGTGGTGATTCCGGCGCTTTTTATGCTTCCTTTGTTTTTATTCCCTTTCGAATACGCTCACCCGAATAACTTGGTCCCGATGTTTTCGCATAACTTTACCGCCTTATTTGCGTCTGCCAAAGACGCTGTGATCAATTATATGGGCTTTGAATTACTGATCATTTACTACCCGTTTATCAAGCAAGCGGCTCACTCGCAAAAATGGGCACACGCTGGCGTCCTTTTTAGCACGCTCCTGTATGTAGCCGTCGCTATTGTAACATTCCTCATGTTTAGCCATGGTGAACTGGATAAGATTATTTGGCCGACCTAGACCATGCTCAAAATCGTCGAAATTCCGATTTTGCAGCGATTGGAGTTCATTGTAATCTCTCTGTGGCTGTTCGTGATTTTGCCCAACATCTGTCTCAATCTATGGGGGGTACCCACGGAATGAAACAGATATTTGGTCTCAGTCAAATCCGCGCCCTTTTGCTTCTCTTACTATCTTTGGCAATGGGTTCCTATCTGCTCGAAGGTACGGCTCCCTTGCTCATAACGCTTGATTTTTATGGGAAAGTAAGCATTGTTTTTATTTATGGCTATATCCCGCTGCTGTTCTTGCTCTTCCTCCTCTGGGGGAAAAAGCGAGGTACCGCACGATACCAGACTCCTTGTGCGGAAACAAAAAAAAGCCCGATAGATATCTATCGAGCAAATCGTGCTGCGATTGTAATGCCAGCACCAGACAAAGCTTCACGGATGCTCTGCGCGAACGCCAACGCATGGGCACCGTCGCCGTGAATACAAATGGAATCGGCCTGAATCGGGATATCTACGCCTTGCTGGGTCAGGACACGTCCGTCGCTTACCATGCGAATGACTTGCTGGAGGGATCGCTGTTGGTCCGAAATGATCGCATTCGGCTGACTGCGCGGTGTCAGCGTACCATCCTGTTGATACGTACGGTCAGCAAAGACTTCGTGCGCCGTGATAAGACCGATTTTTTCCCCTGCACGCGTTAACTCGCTTCCGGCCAAGCCATACAACACCAGTTCCGGATTTACTTTATAGATAGCCAACGCGATAGACTCAGCAAGAGCAGGTCTTGAGGCTGCCATATTGTACAAGGCCCCATGTGGCTTCACATGATGCATGACGCCCCCTTCTGCCCGAACAAACGCTTGCAGGGCGCCGATTTGGTACACGACTAGATCGTACGCCTCTTCAGGGGAAATCTCCATGTTGCGGCGACCGAAGCCGACCAAATCAGCGAATCCGGGATGGGCACCGATTGCCACACCTGCCTCCAAAGCCATTTGCACTGTTTTTCTCATCGTCGCAGGATCGCCAGCGTGGAAACCACATGCCACATTTGCAGAGGTGATATAGGACAAAATTTCTTGATCGTTACCCAATTGATAGGCGCCAAAGCTCTCGCCCATATCACAGTTTAGATCTACTGTTTTCATCTTTTACCTCCATCCCACGGTTACTTCTATACCAAGCTTGATCGCCTTCGTCAATGAATCCCTCTCGATAAGCTCCTTTTGAGCATCGCGCAGAGAAATTTCTTGAAAGTGGATCTTTTCGCCTGGCCGCAACTGGGCGACGATCGGCAAATCTATCGTTGGCACATAGCCTATCTTCGGATAACCGCCAATGGTTTGTCTGTCTGCCATCAGGATAATAGGTTGACCGTTTGGCGGAACCTGTATCGTACCAATGGTGACCGCAGCCGAGATCAGTTCCATTGACTGCGTAAGTTCGAGCGCCGGTCCTGTTAAACGATACCCCATCCTGTCCGATTGAGGAGACACTTGATAGGGTTGTTCGAAAAAGCTTTGACGACTCTCTTCCGAAAAATCTGCGAATTGCTCGCCTTGTATCACCCGTACAACCGCTTCTCCATTTTTTACAAACGTACTTGAAGGAATAAACCAATTCGCTTGGTAGAAGGGAGCTGCTCCTGCCTTTTTTTCAAATTGGTTGGCGAGAAATTGGCTGAATGAACCTGGAGGGCTTTGAAATAGCTTATCTCCTGCCGCAAGCATTCTACCCGCAAAGCCTCCGAAGCCTCCACGGAGATTCGTACTACGACTTCCCATCACAACTGGCACATCCCATCCGCCTGCGACTGCGAGATAGGCGCGACAGCCTTCCTTGGCCAGGCCAAACTTCAAGATGCTTCCACTCCTGATCCAGACTGCTCGATTGGGCAAGACGGATCTATCATTGATCGTGACTTTGAAGTCACCACCACAAATGGCTATGAGCATGTCCTTATGAAACAATAAGCTAGGGCCTCTCATCGTCAGCTCCAGAACCGCATCCGTTTGTTGATTGCCAACTAACATGTTCGCAATCTGTACCGCTTGCTTGTCCATCCCCCCACTGACACTAACCCCAACCTGCTGAAAGCCAAATCTACCTGTATCTTGAACGGTCGTGCAAAGTCCTGGCGTAATCACCTCTATACTCACTTAGTACACCTTCTCCCCGTAATCGTATTCCCGCTCGGAGATAGGACGGAAGCGAACTTTATCACCAGCGCACAAGAGACTTGGAGAACTTTCACCTGCCTGAAATAAGCGCAGTGGTGTTCTTCCGATAATTTGCCATCCACCTGGGCTCTCTATCGAATAAATACCTGTTTGCAATCCTCCGATCCCCACACTCCCCATTGGAATAGATAGTCGTGGTGTGGAACGTCTCGGCGTAGCCAGTCGCTCATCCATTCCACCGAGATACGGAAAGCCGGGAGCAAATCCGATCATGTACACCAGGTACTCTGTTGTCGAATGGATCGAAATCACTTCCTCTATACTCAGACCGTTTTGTTTGGCGACTACCTCCAGATCTGGGCCAAAGCTCCCACCATAACAAACCGGGATTTCTACCAGTCTGTACTCTTTAGAATGAGTGTTGGAGATTTGCTGTGACATTTGCTCAAGAATAGCAACGGCACGATCGTATGGCAAAATATCATCAAGTGGATTGTAAAGAGTAATCGGATCGTAATAGACTGTAACAGTCGTAAAGCCAGGTACAGATTCGATCATCCCGGGGAAAGGATGCTCCTGTAGGTATTCAGAGAATAGGATGACCTTCTCATGGGTCTGTTGATCGATGACCTCTCCTAGTTTGACCATGACACCCGAGTCCCCAAGAGGAGAGAATTCATATATAGGCAACGTTTTTCCCTCCATTTTCAAATATCGGCACTGCCACATGAATGGAAGGGAGGAGGGCTTCTCCTCCTGCTCAGCTAATTTGTCCGCCTTCCATGACAATATCCCGATCATGAGATATGGTCGTCTCGATTGCCAACCGCAAGCCTTTTACAATTGTTTCCAACGCCATACTTGGCTGATCTGCTTGCCTTGCTGCCTGTTCAGGCAAATAAGGGATATGGATAAACCCTCCGCGTACGGATGCTTTTTTCTCCGCAAGGTAATGCATCAATCCATAAAAAAGATGGTTGCACACATAGGTACCCGCCGTCTGCGATATGGAAGCCGGAATTCCTTTTTGTTTTAACTCATGTACAATCGCTTTGATTGGCAATGTAGACCAGTAGCCAGTAGGACCGTTTTCCCTGATCGGTGTATCAATCGGCTGATTTCCTTCATTATCCGGGATTCGAGCGTCATTGACGTTAATCGCTACACGCTCAACCGCAATATCCCCTCTTCCACCTGCTTGACCGATACAAAACACGATGTCCGGTTTCGTTTCTTCTATCGCTGCGTACAGATGTTCGATAGATTTTTCAAAAACGGTAGGAATTTGGCGCAGCTCTACTTTATACAAATCAGACTCGATTTTTCCCAGTTCTTTTACCGATTCCCAAGCAGGGTTAACCATTTCTCCACCAAAAGGATCAAACCCTGTTACTAAAATGGTCTTCATCATTGTCTCCTCCGATCCGCATCGGTCTCATTCGTGAGAGTCGAATATGGTTTTGTCCATACTGTCGCGATACACGCCGTGGGCTGGATGCCACACACTCCATGACAGCACGATTGAAAATCTTATGTGTTTCGATGCAATCTCGCAACGCTCCTCCCGCGACCGTCTCATCAGCCGCTTCCGTTATTAAATCAAGCGTCACCCATTCAGGAAAACGAGAGAGTAAGGAAGGCGAGGTTCTGTTCGGCTTTGTAGGCCAACGATAAAACAAGAAATCTTGATCAGTAGGCAATGGAAAAATGGCGGGCTCCCAGTTATGTCCATACCGAATGTAGCGGTCGATAAAGCGTTTATTTTTGTTCCACAGACGCGGATGATGTCTCAGCCCTTCCTCGGCTGCCTTTTGAATCGTATCAAGAGCGACAGCATGGTGAGGATAGTCAGATCGGTCCATCTCGCGGCCAATTCCGTAAAAGAGTGAGATCGGCATCCAATAAGATACAGGGAATCTCGGCGGGCTATTGTACCCTGCGAATGGTTGTGTCCATTCATGCGAAGGAATTCCGTGATCATCAATGATCACATCCGGTAACCAGCGATAAAACAGGTGGGGAACTACCCGCGATTCGCCAAAAACACTCGGCTGAAAACGGTGATTGGTATACTCTAATCCAACGGCATTATAACGGGCAGCATGATGCTTCCAAAATGGATTATCTTTGACGAGCTCTTGATGAAGTGCGACCCCATCCGGATTGGCAAATGGAATCACGACCAGATTGAAACGGGTAAGCCAATCCCTTTTTTCGGTTATGAGCTCTGCCACCACCGGATTGAGTGAGGTCATCGGTTCTTGAAAAATCATCGCGATCTCTTTTCCCCGTACCTTCCTCATCTGATCCTTGGAAAAGGCAACCAGATTTTCACCGTTGTACAGGATCTCACCAACCGTAATTCGCGCGGTTCTCGGCAGAAGCCCCATGATGGATAGTTAGGTGACACTTTTCCCACAACCCGACTCCCCTACTACTCCAATCGTCTCACCTTTGTTGATTTGAAAACTAACGCCATCCAAAACGGTAATTTCGCCATTATCGGTTCGGAATCTCGTCTGAAGATTTTTGATTTCCAGCATCAAAGTCCCGCCTTTGCATCTGAATAGCCCAGCTTGCTCATGATTTTGTTCGCTACCGCTTTTGTCTCCTGTACCAAATATTCCAATCGATCTGGCTGAAAGCGTGATGTAGCTCCAGCCAAGCTCAAGCCAGCTATTACTTGTCCCGTAAAATCTCGAATAGGTACAGCAATTGCTGCGGAATCCGGCTCCAATTCACCGTAGCTTACTGTGTAGCCGTTTTCACGTGCATCGAGAATCCATTTCCATAGCAGATCTTTGTCTGTATTTGTGTCAGGTGAGATTTTCTTCATGTCTACCCGGTTCAACAATTCTTCGATCTCATGATCCGGCAGAAATGAGAGTAAAATGCGCGGGCATGCCCCTGCGTACAACGGTGATTTTCTACCTACCTGCGTATATACACGAACATACTGGCGGGTATCGACTTTTTCGATGTAAACCCCTTCGTCTTGATCACGAATAATCAGGTTGACTGCCTCATCCACCGTATCTCGTAGCTGCAGCATATATGGGAGCGCGATTTTCCTGATCTCCAGCCGTTGGGCAACAATGTTCCCAAACTCCAGCAGCTTCAATCCCAATTGGTATTTAGGCGGATTATGAGTGGTCGTTTTGGAAACGAAGCCGCGCATTTCGAGCGTCTGAAGAATTCGAAATACTGTACTCTTTGGCATATCTGACAACTCGACAAGCTCAGCCAGGCTTAATTCACTGTTTTGGATAAAATATTCGAGAAACTCTAGCGTTTTTAACACACTTCGGTTTGCCGTTTTTTCTGTTTTGTCCATTTTCATCACCATTCAGATGTCCCAAAATACGGAACATTATTTTGTATTTTGGCATGACACAATATTAAATAAATTCTGTTATTTCCGTCAATACATTTTTACCCCTTCGCAATCAGGTCGTTTTACCTACTGGCTCAGGGGTATTTTGTACGTAAGGTTTTAGTGAATATTCTTTTTCTTAAACCGTCCACCAGAAACATCATGAATATGACCGATTGCCAAAAATGCAGAGGAATCGATTTCCTCCACGATGGATTTTAGCTTCGCTTCTTCCAATCGGGTGATGACACAGAAGATGACTTTTTTGACGTCTCCGGAGTAGCCACCTTCCCCATTCAAATAGGTAATTCCTCGCCCCAGTCTCGCCGTTAACGCATCGCCAATTTCGGCTGGATAATCACTGATGATCCATACTGATCTGGATTGTTCGAGTCCGACCATCGTAATATCGATCATTTTATAAGCGATGTAGTACGCAATTAACGAGTACATGGCCCGGTCCCACCCAAAAATGAAGCCGGCACTGCCTAAAATAAAAATGTTAAAAAACATGACCATTTCGCCGACCGAAAACGGACTTTTCCTCGTCATCAGGATCGCAACAATTTCCGTTCCATCCAAGGACCCGCCCGCGCGAATGACAAGTCCCACACCGATTCCGATGATGATCCCACCAAAAACAGCAGAGAGAAGCAAATCGTCCGTCAAGCTAGGAACATGATGGAGGTAGCTCGTCCCCACCGACATCACGACGACACCGAATAGCGTAGAGACGGCAAAGGTCTTGCCAATTTGTTTGTAGCCAATAAGTAAAAAGGGCAGGTTCAGCAGGAATAAAAATAAGCCGAGTGGGCCTCCCGTCAGCTTTGAGACCATAATGGAAACGCCGGTAACACCACCGTCAATGATGTTGTTTGGAACCAGAAAGATTTCCAGTCCGACTGCCACCAACAAGGCTCCAATGATGATTCCGAGAGTTCTTACTGCGACCCTTCTTTTTTTCTTCCGCTTATGAGTGATCGGAGCAATTGCTTTTGCATCCATTTTGATCATCCTTAGCCGTTATTTTCTTACCCCTTCATCTTTCCCAGGTAGTAAAAAAAATAGCCAGCCAGGAATTCTCCCAACCGACTCTGTATCATCCTCTACCCCCAAAGGGCAATGGAAATAATGCCAATCGTGATCATCAGCGACATAGACAGACGCCATATGCGTTGTCGCTCCTTTAACAAGAAGACCCCGAGCAGCGTACCAAAAACCGTACTTACCTCACGAATGGGCGCAATAGCTGCCAGCGGTGCCAATGTCATGGCAAACAAAAACAATAAATACGAACCTGGCGACAGGATGGCACCGAGTACAATCGTTCGCCAGTTTTTTTGCCACTCACGGCGGATGAGTCCCTTCTTCCAAACGAAGCCCCCAGCGACAATCAGACAGGCAAAGTTCGTTATTTCCAATAAAGCGAATGGAGATAATTGTTGGACGATTTGCTTGTCGGTTAACGTGTACCCTGTAATACATAGTCCAACAGCGACAGCGTATCGCAGAGCGAGCGGATTCACTGGTTGTGCCTGACGATTTGGCCCAATCATCCCGCTTATGGCGAAGACTCCGATCACGATGCAAATGACCCCCAGCCATCCTGGTACGGATAAATACTCTTGAAAGAAAATGGTGCTAAAAAACGGAATGAGAAGCGTACCCGTTCCCCTCATGATGGGGTAAACCTGTGAGATATCCCCGTATGTATACGCCTTTGAAATCAATAAGGTATAGCATCCTTGAAAGAAAAAGGACATAGACAGAAAAAGAACCAAAGACCATGTCAGTTGTATGTTCATCAATTCCCAAAGGAGAACAGGCAAGAGGATCACGGTTGTTGGCAAGGTAATCAACCAAAGAAACGCCATTTTGTTCTCACTTTTTTTCGTGAACAGGTTCCAGATTGCGTGCGCAAGACCTGACGATAATACGAGCAGAATCGAAATCGATAGCATGTGTGCCCCTTCTCTCTCCCGTTGTATAAACACAACTAAAGACAATCAAACACATTGCGTTTAGTTGTTTTTCATTCGACGTGTACAGTATACACCCAGTCCCCGGAAAAATTAAGCATTGTTTCTGCTAATAGCCCAAACCATTTTATTGCCCCTGTGAACACACGCATCTTTTTCCATTCTCCGCATTTTGGGTTATAATGGAGGGATGACACTTCGTTCGGAGGATCTGACTACATGTTGCAAAGAGAGTTGACTCGGGAACAAGCGATACAGGTAGGCGAGCAAATCCTAATTGCCGTCGAAGGACACATTATTGAACGGGGCTATACGTACTTTTCTGATGGCGTCGTCTTCAATACACGCGTAGAACAAGGCCAATATTTGACGAGTGATGTTCAAGGTTCCGAGGTGTATCATGTTCGCCTCGATTTGGAGTCGGTTCAAAACAGTACGTGTACCTGCCCTTATTCGCGCATTTGCAAGCACATCGCTGCCACTTTTTTTCAGATGTACAGTGTGTTCGAGAATCCTCGTACATTTTTGACCCGCTCCCAACAACCAAGGCGAGCTACTTTTTCTCCTCATCTGCTGATTCCTACTTATAAATACAGCCATACCGCTCCTGCTCAGCAGGATACAGCGTCTATTTCCTCTCCGCTTACCGCGAACAGCTCCGTCAAAGAATGGTGGGCATTTTTTGAGAGCTGGACACGCAACCTGTTTGCGGCCATGGAATCGTATCGAGCTTCCTCTGAGTTATTATCGAGCTACCAAAATGTGCTGAGTGTTGCTGGCTCGTGGCCGAAGGATCGGGCACAGCTCTTTGTCATTCATGCCAATCTATTCCATCTCATGAAGCTTACACAATACGTCAAAACGTACCGCCAATCATACTGGTTCCTCGATTTGGTTCAGACTGCCGAGCGGTTATTGGATCAATTAGAAGGGACATTGTACTTCGCGGATATTCCAGCTCTCTTGACTCACCATCAGGATGCTATCGTCGATACTCTTCAACTCACAAAGGAATTGAAAGAAAACGAAGCCACCTCTCTCTACTGGATATTCGCCTATCAAATGTTATGGTGGATGCTCTTGAAGAACCCTGAGTGGGTGCAAGAGGAGATCCATGTGCTAGATCAGCTTATTAACGATGAAAACAGTTCTGCCGCCGAAAAGGAGAAAGGACTGCTGCTCCGTGCCCACTTTCATGTGATGGAAAAGGAGGACGAAGCTGCTCTGCAAATCTGGAAAAGAATGAGCCGCTTGAACCTCTCCTTCTATCTGTCCTATATGAAATCATTCGCTCGCAATGGCGAATGGCAACGATTTCTCGATTGGACTGCTTCTTTGACGTCCTTAATCGGTCAAGCCGAGGCACAGCAATACCGTCTCGTTATCGCCATTTGGCAGGAAGCGATGCAGCAAGTGGGACGATCAGCCGAGTGTGGCGCCAAGCTGAAGCAGTTCTTACCGAGTAGTTATCACGAATATGCCGCTTATTTATATGAAGAACGACAGTTTCAGCAATGGATTGATTTGCAAATGTCGTTTCAAGTGCCCATGGCAGACATCTCGATCGTGCAGGTGAAAGAAATCGAGGAAACCGAACCGACTCTGCTCTTCCCTTTTTATTTGCGTGAGGTGAACAGACTCATAGCGGAACGTAATCGAACGGCCTACAAAGAAGCGATCAAGCTCATGAAAAAAGTAAGGACGATTTACAACAGAGCCAACCAAGATGCGCGCTGGGAACGATACGTGGAACAATTATCTGCCAAACATAATCGGTTACGTGCTTTTCAAGAAGAGCTAAGGAGAGGAAATTTCAACTTATGAATACCGTCACTACATTGGTTCTAGATGGAGAGCTTTTGGCAGACGGACAATTCTTGATTACTGGCAAAGACACACAAGGAGCAGTCGTCGATCCAGAAGAATTGGCAGGAACACTGTTTGCGTGGGATGAGTCATCCTATTACGGAACCTTCCTGGACAAAAACGAGCAAGGTGTCTTGCTTAGTCCTGCTAAGGCCCTCTCCTTTTTCGTCTCCCCCCAGTGGCTTTTGCATCGGACCTATTCATCCAGCACGCCATTTGAACAATTTACGCAGATAGCGGGAATGATCCGTGATACGCTCGCACAAGGCTCCCTTGCCCCTGATTTTTCTTCCTGGAAAAAAGGACAAATCGGCTGGAGAGCCCTGCATACTCCTGTTGATTTTCCGGAGTACGGACATAGGTGGCTTTCGCTCGTCCTGGAGGAATCCTTGCAAGGCACGGGTGAGATTGGACGAAAGTGGGAGCAGCTATTGACGCATTACCCGGCTCTCTACGTCATGGGCGCCGAGCTTTCTCCACACCTTCAGGAACAGGAATGGTTGCAATCCATAGGCTGGCTGCCAGATACGACACCGTTTCGCACATGCTTGCAAATCATCGAGGCCGAGGAGCATCCCAATGACTGGCAACTCCATGTGTATTTGCAGAATCGTGAAGAGCCAGATCAGTTATTTCTCATTGAGCCACACCAGTTGACGGCTGAGGGAGTAGCTACCGCTCGCATCCCTGTTGACTGGCGTGAGCACTGGAATCGTTTTCTTACGGACCTAGCCAAATGCAAAGAGATTCTCCCTTGGCAAAAAGACACCCAGGAGAATCAAAGCCGTTTTCTCACCCGACTGACGAACGAGCAAGCATGGATCTTTTTGACATCGAGCAGTTTGCAGTTAGTGCAAGCTGGTATTCACGTCTTTTTGCCAGCATGGTGGGAACAAGTGCGTCGGGTAAAACCGAAGCTAAAAGCCAAGATTACAACCTCTGTCGGGGCTAGCAGACAGTCGTTCCTGGGTGTCTCCCAGCTCATGGATTTTGAATGGAAGCTCGCCTTGGGACCTGTAGAGCTCAGCGAACAGGAATTTGAGGAGCTCATTAAACAAAAGCAGCGCCTGTTGAAAATTCGCGGGCATTGGGTGCAATTGACTCCCGATCTATTCTTGCAGCTGCAAGAAGCGCTCAAGAAAAACCAAGCGAAAAACGGCATGTCCCTTCGCGATGTCATGAGAATGCACCTCGCCCCCACTGTAGAGGTTGAGGAGCTACCCGATGATGAGCTCGATTTCGACACTTCTCTAACGGTTGAAGTTCAGCTAAACCAGCATTTGCGAGAACTGTTGAATCAATTGCAAGAAACAAAGCGCATCCCGATCATGGAGCAGCCCTCTACTTTTCACGGAACGTTGCGCCATTATCAGCTGGAGGGCAGTTCTTGGCTGTTCTTTTTACGTCGCTTTGGGTTGGGAGCTTGTCTGGCTGATGACATGGGATTGGGAAAAACGGTTCAATTTATTACGTATTTGCTTCATGTCAAACAACATGGCCCAGCCAATGCTCCCTCTCTCTTAATCTGCCCGACCTCCGTCATAGGCAACTGGCAAAAAGAGCTGAAGCGCTTCGCTCCCTCTCTTCACGTGATGATTCATTATGGTAATGATCGCCAAAAGAAGGAGGCCTTTTTGCCAGCGATCAAGGGAGCGGATCTGGTGATTACCTCCTACGCCCTGTCCCATTTGGATGAGCAGGAGCTAGGAATGGTTACGTGGGATACGATTTGTCTCGATGAGGCGCAAAATATTAAAAACGCTTATACAAAGCAAGCATCTGCTGTGCGCGATTTGAAAGCATGGCACCGGATCGCTCTCACAGGCACTCCGATCGAAAATCGTCTGAGTGAGCTCTGGTCCATCTTTGATTTCTTGAATCCTGGCTACTTGGGAAGTCTCGGGGAATTTACCCAGCGCTTTGTCCATCCCATCGAACGCGACCAAGACCAGCAGCTCATCAATCAAGTGCAACGACTCATTCAGCCTTTCCTGCTCCGTCGCGTGAAAACCGATCCGAACATTCAGCTCGACCTGCCGGACAAGAATGAGAGCAAGGAATACGTACCGCTGACTACTGAACAAGGCGCACTTTATGAGACAGCGATTCAAGATATGTTTGATCGAATGGAAAAAGCCTCCCCTATGGAACGGCGCGGTCTGATTCTAACGACACTGACACGTCTCAAACAATTGTGTGACCATCCTGCGCTCATTTTGAATGAAATCGCAACAACAGATGAAGCCAGTCGCTCGCACAAATTGGAAAGATTGCTGGAATTGGTGGAGGATATTCGCCAAAAGAAAGAGCGTTGCCTGATTTTTACCCAATACATCCAAATGGGCAATATGCTTCAACGGGTGCTGACGCGAGAAGGCTATGGACCTGTCTACTTCCTAAATGGAGCCACGAAAAAAGAAAAACGCGATGAGATGATCGCTCGTTTTCAAGACCCGACACTTCCGGACGATGAACGCGGGGCCATCTTCATTCTTTCGTTGCGCGCGGGTGGAACTGGCTTGAACCTGACGGAAGCCAACCACGTCATTCACGTAGATCGCTGGTGGAATCCTGCGGTAGAAAATCAGGCCACTGACCGTGCTCATCGCATAGGACAGCAGCGCAATGTTCAGGTCTACAAATTCATTTCACTCGGGACAATTGAGGAACGCATCGATGAAATGATGGAGAGAAAGCTATCGTTGAGCCAGCAAATTGTTGGGACGGGCGAAAGCTGGATCACAGAGCTAACAACGGAAGAGCTGCGAGACTTGTTCACGCTTCGCCACGATTGGCTAGATACGAAAGGATAGGTGGAGAATGGAGCGAGTGAAACAAAACGAAGGCAATTCCACTTTGCGCCGCCCTACAGAAGAGCCCAAGCTGCCCGAGGCATGGCTGCGTTTTTTGGAAGCTGTTCAACAGCAATTTTCCGATAACCAAACAAAGAAAGAGTAAGTGTGAAAAACCCAAGGCCTGATCCCGTTATGGACCCTAGCCTTGGGTTTGATTTTGTTAGCAAACCCTCCGCAAAGGGAGGGTCAGCTACGCACGAATTCTCATCAGAGCGCGCTCTTCTTCTTTTATCCGCGGGCAGGTATAGCAATACTTTTGCTCCCCCGTCTTATAGTACAAGCAGCATTGATTCTTGATCCGAACTTTTTCTTGGGGATCACGCATGTCCTCAATCCAGCGTACTTTCACACGAAATGGATTTTTTTGCAATCCAAAGCTCTCGCCTTCCAGTTGATTACAGAGGACATCGTAATCAGCCTTCACTTGCTCCTTGATGCTATCCTGTTCTACCAATGCCACAAAAGCATCCATATAGTAATTAAACCTGGTTGGGAACTGTCCCCAAAGCATCGCTTCGGGGTTTCCTGTTACCTTTGCAAGCGTCGTAAGCAACGGGTGCAGGAAGTCTTGGAAATACGCACGATAGCATTCCTTCAGCCAGATTGCCCGCTCTGCTTCGCTGGTTGGCGCTTCTACGATCTCATATGCCGGGATCACAAAGGCGAATTGCGGATAGTCATCCTCATAAAACAATTCAATTGTCATATGATCCAGCGTCATGATAAGTGCACGATTCCAGACAGAGCTCATGTACGAAAGGCCGAGAGAAGGGCTCGTGAGCCAACTGCTGATGTAAGTACCAGCAGCAGTCAGCTCGTGTGCCTTGATTAGCGGAGCATAGATTTGAACAAGCTCATTCATATGTGTCGGGTCTACCAAATCTCTTGCCTTCATCGAAAATAAGGCATTGGGTCTCGATTTTGAAGTAATGTTAAACCGTTGTGCAATAAAATCGTCATCCCATTCTAGCATCACGATCTCCCTCTCTATTCATGATCAAGAAAAAACGCTGTTTGACTGGTCGAGGTACGTGCCGAACTGTGCTTGATACAGTCTGCTATAGATGCCTTCGCGAGCCAAGAGCTGATCATGACTTCCTTGCTCTGTGATGCCTTGTTCCGTTACAACGATGATGCGATCTGCATTTTTAATAGTAGCCAGTCTGTGGGCGATCACCAATGTCGTACGGCCTTTGGACAATTCCTGCAAGGACTGCTGGATCGCCGCCTCGGTTTCGGTATCGAGTGCAGAGGTAGCTTCATCCAAAATCAGGATTGGCGGGTTTTTCAAGAACATGCGCGCAATCGCCAGTCTCTGTTTTTGACCACCAGACAATTTGACTCCGCGTTCACCAATGATCGTCTCCAGACCAGCAGGCTGAGAACGGATAAACTCTTCCAGCTTAGCCAGACGTGCTGCTTCCCAGATCTCTTCCTCCGAAGCATTCAGTTTTCCATACACGATATTTTCACGAATCGTCCCTGAAAAGAGGAACACATCTTGCTGAACGATTCCGATTTGGCTGCGCAATGACGCCAACGTGATTTCGCGAATATCCATTCCATCGATGGAGATGCTGCCCCCGTCGATCTCATAAAATCTCGGCAAGAGGCTGCACAACGTGGTTTTTCCTGCTCCAGAAGGGCCTACAAACGCAATGGTCTCGCCCGCCCGGATATTTAAATCAATGTTTTGCAAAACAGAAGACTCTTGGTCATAGCTAAATGAAACATTCTTGTACGAGATATCGCCCTTCAACGACTCTACCTGGATCGCATCCGGAGCATCCGCAATATCTGGTGCTATGTCCATGATTTCGATGTAGCGCTTAAAGCCGGCAATCCCTTTTGGATAGCTCTCGATAATCGCATTAATTTTCTCCAACGGACGGAAAAATACATTCGTTAACAGCAAGAAAGCGATAAATTCACCGTAGGTCAATTCACCTTGAATCACAAACCAGCTGCCGCAAATCAGGACGAACAAATTGACTAAACGCATCAGCACGTAACTGACGGAAATATTTTGGGCCATGATTTTGTAGGACAACAGCTTCGTGATCCGAAAACGCTGGTTGTTCTCTGCGAATCTTTTGTTTTCAAATTTCTCATTGGCAAACGCTTGTACGACACGCATTCCGCCTACGTTGTCCTCAACACGTGCGTTGAAATCTGCCATGTCACCGTACAGACGGTGGAACGCTCCTGTCATTTTACGGTTGAAGTGAACAACGAAGAATATCAAGAGCGGAATCACCAAAAACGTAAGCAGCGCCATTTCTTCATTAATATTAAACATCAGGAGAAAAGCACCGATCAGCGTCATCACGGCGATAAACAAATCTTCCGGACCGTGGTGAGCCACCTCCCCGATCTCCATCAAGTCATTCGTTAGGCGAGATAGCAGATGCCCTGTCTTGGTATTATCGAAAAAGCGGAAAGAGAGCTTTTGAATATGGTCGTACAGCTTCTTGCGCATATCCGTCTCAATATTAATTCCAAGCATATGTCCCCAGTACGTGACGACATAGTTCATCCCGGCGTTCAGACCATACAAAACCAAAAGTCCAATGCACGCCCATACGATCATGTTCCAGTCCTTGCTTGGAAGTAGTTGATCGACAACCATATTCACTGCAAGTGGAAATCCCAACTCCAACAAAGCAACGAATACTGCACACGTGAAGTCGAGGATGAATAATCCACGATAAGGCCGATAGTAAGAAAAAAATCTGCGAAGCATTGAAGCAGCAACTCCTCTCTCTCAAGAACAACATCGTATCAAGCATTTGATTTTGAAAATCATTTTCATTATATATGGATTTGTCTTTTATATCGATGCTTTATTGGAATTTTTTTCTTCGCCGAGCACATTGGCACAAAAAACGGCTCGAACCTCCTTCTCCATCAAGGAATCAGAGGCTCGAACCTGAATATTACTCAGCGTAAATCTTGATAAGCGGGCACCCCACCCGCCCCTTTGGCAGAGAAGATCGCATTGACGACCGCTTCCGCCAGAACTTCTACAGTCAGCGTCCCGACGAGATTGACCGAAGCATCCACGCCCCCTGTGGCGATGGCAAAAATCGTGTCTCCATCACTCATCGTGTGAACCGGATGAATCGTTTTTGCGAGTCCATTATGCTCCATTTGCGCGACTTTATTCACCTGTACTTTATTCAAATTCGCGTTACTCGCAACCACTGCGATGGTCGTGTTCGTCCCTGCCGGAACCAGAGGAGTTGCCGCAACGATCATCCAAGACAGGCTATCGCGGATATTGCCATCCTCTCCCCTCGCTCCAGCCAAAATTTCTCCTGTCGAGGGCAACCGCACTTCTCCCACAGCGTTCACCGCTACGATTGCACCTACGACGAGACCATTTGGCAGACGGCGCGAAGCTGTTCCAAGCCCTCCTACTTTGATGCTAAGATTGTGTGCTGTAAATAGATCAACATCTTTTATACAATATTCATGATGTTTTGAACCCATTCTTTACAGTTGCTTAGACTAAGTACATCTGGTGTGCTTATTAAAGTATGTACAGCTTGGTGTATTTGGCAAGTAAAAAGTGCAGAGTTCGGCAGCCATTTTGTGCATAGCCTTGCCAGGCTAAATTTTTATTATTAACGGTGGGAAAGAGCATGCCGAAGGCGATAACTCTCTCCTGTGAAAGCTACGATGTGAGCATGATGCACAAGACGGTCAATCAAGGCAGCGGTTAAACGGTTATCTCCGAAAACCGTATTCCATTGGCTGAATTCCAAATTCGAGGTAACAATGACACTGATTCGCTCATAACATTCTGAGATTAGATGGAAAAGTAGGTCAGCACCATCCTTGTGAAACGGAACAAATCCTAACTCATCTAAGATTAGTAAATCAGCATCCATTAATTCCTTCTGAAATCTCGGTAGATTGCCAGCATGAAACTTGGTTTGCAAAATGGAAACCAACTCTGCAACCCGATAAAACCTCACATTTTTCCCCTGTTTACACGCCTCTACACCAATTGCCGTGGCCAGATGCGTCTTTCCTGTGCCTACGGCACCCAGCAAAATAACATTTTCCTTTCGTTCTACAAACGAGCCTCTCTTCAATTCCTCAATCGTTACACTCTCAGGTAGCGAAACCGACTCGAAAGAGTACCCTTCAAAAGTCTTTATTTGCGTAAATCTTGCTTTCTGTAACAATCGTCGGATTTTTCCCTGCTCACGGGAACTTCGTTCCGCTGATAGAACCGCATGAAGAAACTGAGTTGGGTGTTCAAACGGTACTTGATCATAGATATTCATGACATGTGCTAATCTCATCTGCTTGCATAGTTGACGTAATTCTTCTCTCATTTTCGTACCTCCGTCCGTTGAAGTTGATCATATCTCGAAAGATCTGGCTGATACCCAACGAAAACAGACGGTGTTCGATTGTCTTTCATAGGTGTTGGGATTATCTCTGGATGACGTAAACGGTACAGAACATGCTCCAATCGACTCACATCATCCTGCTTTTCTTGCGTAAGGCATCTTTCGATCTCCTCAATTTGGTATGTTCTTAGCATTCGAATGATCCAGCCGATTCTTGCTTTGCGACTTTTTCCTTCCACAGATTGAAGAAAAGCTTTTGTTTGGCTGGGAAGCAAAGCAAGGACAGAACTGTAATCGAGAGCCTTCGGCCTATTATAAAGTGGCTCCAACAGCGTTTGCAGATCAATTGGGATCGGCTCGTCTATATATCCCCTTGGTAGTGAAATGAGGACTTCATAGCTGTCATTTAGTACGTCTACTTTGTTCCACCAATACTTCAGCCATACTCGTTCGTGAGAACGGATAGATGGAACCTTTAACGTTTTTTGATCAACGAGAACTTCACCGTATCCATTGGCTTTTACGGATTCTAAACGGAAAGCCTCGTAAGGTACGAGAGGAAGTTCCAAAAGCTTGATTTTCTCTCGCTCCCAAAGCTCTTGCTGTAAGACTCCCTTCGCATAATGGAGTCTTTTCAAATCCTCAAAGGCTTGCTGATTGATAACATACTGTAGTTGTTCCAAATCATTGGCTACAGGTAATGGAACACACCAATTTCTTCGTGCATAACCAACTTTATTCTCAACATGTCCTTTTTCGTTTCCCTGAGCTGGATTACAAAATACAGGCTGGAAGCGATAGTGAAGAGCAAATCGTTGAAATTCGTCTGTAAGCTTTCTCTTTCCATCGGTTCCTACAGATACAACTGCCGCTGAAAGATTGTCAAACCAGATTCGATTAGGCACTCCGCCGCTCATCTCAAATAACCGCCGTAACCCTTCCAAGAAACACTCGGTGTTCTCCTTCGGAGTAACAAAAACAAATGCCGCGTTGCTGTAAGGGTAGGAGAGGATCAACATTTTCCGCTCTACCAGTTCACCGCCAATAATTGCTTGAAATGTTCCAAAGTCCGCCTGAGCTTCTCCACCTGGATGTTTTAAACGAATATAAGGTTCCGATTTTTCGATTTGCAGTTCTAACTTCCGCTTGGCAACATAGTACCGTACGGTACGATCTGATCCTGCAAAGCCAAATTCGGAAACAAGGCGATCATAGATACGTTTTGCCGTGTGCCTCTGCTTTTTGGGGCGGGTTTGATCTTCCATAAGCCAAGTATCCACTTGCTCACGATAAGCTTCCATAATAGGGAATTTTCCTCGAAGAGGACACTCTTCTTTGTTCCAGTCCGAACAATCTGCATATTTCTTTGCTGTTCTCCAGTTAACACCAGTTTGTTCTGCTATCTGGGAGATCGATTGATCTTTTACGTCCCGCAAGTATTTGATATAGTATTGTTGAGCCATTGCCAGCATTCCTTTCATCCCTCTCCTATCTGTTCCGCAAATAGAAGAGTAGGGGGTTGTTTAGTTAGCTGGCAAGGCTTTTTTCATGTTCGGAAATGGTCTGCACTTTTCGGTTGCCAAAGTGTGTACTTTTATTTTGCCAAACACAGCTTGGTTGTTTGTATTGAAAAAGTGCATCGTGCATGCTTATTTAACCTCTACACTTTTATGAGAAACTTATCACCTCCTTTTTATGGTGCAGAAGGGTACAAATTTTAAAGCTCTTTTACTTCTCCTGTTTGTGCATTGATTTGTAGAATAGTATCTGTTTTATGATCATAGTCGGTTGCTTTTATCAGCCAATGATCTTTCTGTCCACTTGCACTTTTAATAATGATTCCATCACTATGTGTGCTCTTTAAGTAATTGATTGCGTGCTGAATCGCACTTTTTTCATCCATTTGATTAATAGGATTTTTGCTTTCTTCATTAATTACAAGTTTACTGAGTTCTGCGCCACTGGGATAAGATTGTGCTGATGGTGTTGTTGACCATGTAGATACTGTGTGACCAACTTCGATTTCATCATACGAGATGTTATTCCCCTTGCTATCGAGGAATATGGCTCCTTCTATTGGGAAATACCACTCTGCTGCATAGAAGCTCTCATCGCTCGTCTTGGTTTCATCATTTTCTATAACTAAGAGACCTTTTTTTTCAAAATCTTTTTCAGTTACGTATCCTGTTAATGCCTGCTTTTCAACATCCTTGTGATTAGTTGCACATCCAGTTATAAGTAATGCTGCAATGATTAATATCAAAGCCTTTTTCAATGTGCTCATTTCCTTTCTTATTCCCCATGAAAAACCCTTCCCTCATGGGGAACTTTATTTCAACGAGTTACCAGTAAAAATTGAATCAATGTTAAAATAATCCTCTATTTCGCTAATATGTGTGTAAACTCCAGTATCTGCGCTATGAACTCCTATTGCTGTTCCACCGTAAAATATAGGCCCTCCGCTATCCCCTGGTACTTCTGAATAACTAGCCTGTCTCATGTTAGTAAAGTATTGTTTGTCTCCATTTGGGCTTTTTATATTCCCCCTCCAATTAGTTGATTTCAACGTTCCACACTTCACTCTTTTCATTTGACTTCCTGAAATGCAAACTGTATCTCCAATGGTTTCATCCCTTGTTCTCTGAGCCTCTGTAATCGTATTGTATTCTGATTTATAATTTCCAAAAACATAGTAAGTAGCATCGTCAGATCCGTTTGTTAGTTCGATGAGTGCTGCATCCACACTACCACCGAAATTAAAATCTGCGGTTTTCCCAAACCTTGCTCCTCCTTGTTCAAATCTATCCCCAACATTTTCTGTGCAGTGTCCAGCAGTTAAAACATAAAAATCGTTATCCTTTTGCACTGAAAACGCAGAAGTGCAATTTCGGTCTTCTGTAGTATTTTTTATTCTTAAGCCAGCTTGAATTGGTCTAAATTTGTCACTTGGCTGAGCCTGAGCTTTGCGCGCTTCTTCTTCCTAGTACATTCTCTTCATCTATTTCTGCCAAAAGAAGCTTTGCTGTCGTTTTTGCAGATGATTTTTCTTTTACTCCAATGTTAATTTTTTGAGTTGGCAAGTCAACATTAACAGAAACTATATCTAACCCTTTTTCCATAAGGTTTGACCTATTTTGAAAGACATTATCAGCTATTTTGTTTAGCTCATCCTCTGAGTATTCTGGATTCAACAAATCCGTGTCTCAGGTCCCCCTCTGCACTTTTGGTCGGAAAGTCGTATATCTTTTTGCCTTTTTACTATAATCAAAAACTGTGAAAAACGGCCCCGACTTTTCTGAAAGGGGAAAGTCACGATACGATACAGAAATGAGGAACAGTATTAAACCTTCAACAACGAAAAATGGAATAATTTTCCAACGTACGTACTGACATGCTAGCAGGTAGTACGGTTGCACTTGCCTTGATTCCGGAAGCCATCGCTTTTTCTATTATTGCCGGTGTCGATCCAATGGTTGGATTGTACGCTTCCTTTTGTATTGCAGTCACCATTGCCTTTGTCGGGGGAAGACCAGGCATGATTTCCGCTGCTACAGGTGCGATGGCGTTATTAATGATTACTCTGGTCAAGGAGCATGGCATCGAGTATTTATTTGCAGCGACTGTTCTGACCGGTATTTTGCAACTGGTATTGGGTGCCTGTAAAATCGGCAGGCTGATGACCTTTGTCCCCCCATACCGTCGTGCTTGGTTTCGTCAATGCGTTGGCTATTCTCATCTTTATGGCTCAGCTTCCCCATTTCATTGGGGCGTCCTCGGTTATGTATGTCATGCTGGCTGGAACGCTCACGATCATCTATTTGTTGCCGCGTCTCACCAAAGCAGTCCCTTCAGCTCTCGTCGCAATCATCGTCATGACCGTCATTTCCATCTGGGCAGGTCTTGATGTATGGACCGTTGGCGACACGGGTGAAATCACACGTCAATTGCCGATGCTCCACATTCCTAGTGTCCCGTTGAACTTGGAAACACTCATGATCATACTGCCCTACTCCTTTCCACTTTCTTTGGTTGGGATTCTGGAATCATTGATGACGGCTGCCATTCTCGATGAGATGACTGATACGCGCAGTAACAAAAATACGGAAGTGAAAGGCCAAGGGATCGCCAACATCATCACCGGTTTCTTTGGCGGAATGGCTGGTTGTGCCATGATCGGACAGTCTGTTATCAATGTGAAATCAGGTGGACGTGGCCGTCTGTCTACCTTGGTTGCAGGGATCTTTCTCTTGTTCCTGATCCTGGTCCTTGGAACGTTGTCAAACAAATCCCGATGGCTGCCCTCGTCGGTGTCATGGTCATGGTATCGATAGGGACGTTTAACTGGCAATCCATACGAGACCTGCGGAAAATTCCTGTTGGGGATGCCGTTGTCATGATAACTACAGTGATCATCGTCGTCGCTACACACGATTTGGCAAAAGGGGTCATTTCTGGTGTGATCCTAAGTGCGGTCATATTTGGCTGGAGGATGGCCCGCTTGCATGCCACCTCCTACGAGAGCGATATGGGCGAAAAGGTTTACACCGTCTCGGGTCAACTATTTTTCGGTACCATGACACACTTCGTCGACCAGTTTTCCTTTCAGGATGATCCCCAGCAGATTATCATTGACTTTTCTCGTTCCCACGTCTGGGATTTGTCAGCAGTCACGGCTATCTCGAAAGTCGTAGAGAAATACAGACAGCTGGACAAATTCGTCGTCATCACCGGACTTAATGATGAAAGCAAGCGATTGATTGATCGTGTGGGTATAAGCACACCTGCCGGACATTAACCTGCTGTTTACATGAAAATTCCCTAATGAGTACAAGAGCTTCATCTCTTGTCGTTAGGGGGTTTTCTTTTGTCCGAATGAAGTCAAGGTTTCCTCTTATTTCATTTTTGCAATAGTCCGATCATATTTCCGAATTGGTCAGCAGTAAATTGCAATGCTAGAATGATCAATAACAATATTCCTGCTTTTTAACTGCAAAGGTTGTGACAGAAGATGGAATTTTCATGGAAACGTAATTTGATCGTGTTATGGATTGGGGTATTTTTTTGCAGCACCGCCTACTCCATCTCCATCCCTTTCCTGCCCATCTTCCTCCATACTTCACTGGGGGTCAATGAGCATCTGGAAGCCTGGTCCGGCATCTCGTTTGGCATCACGTTTTTAGCAAGTGCACTCATCTCGCCATTTTGGGGCTCTCTCGCGGACAAATATGGACGAAAGCCCATGTTGATTCGCTCTGGATTTAGCCTCGCTTTGTTGTACTTTTTGACGTATTTGATTACAGACCCTTATTTGTTTCTTGTGTTACGGATCTTCCAGGGCTTGCTTGCCGGCTACGTACCTGCTGCCATTGCGCTGGTAGCGACGAATACACCAGAAAAAAGCGTCGGGTACGCACTGGGGATTATGGCGACTTCGGGAGCAACAGGAGGAATCATCGGTCCATTGGTTGGCGGTGTCGTCAGTCACGTATGGGGAAACGCGGAAGCTTTCATTTTTTCAGGATTTGTCGTGCTCGTAGCAGCGCTGATCGCTACTTTCTTCGTGAAGGAAACGAACTTGAACCGCTCCGGCAGTCGCTCGAGTGTACGAGAAGATTTGCGCGCTGCGATGGCAAACCGCCCGTTGATGGCCATACTGGGTATGAGTCTGATGGTCACGATTTCCGTTATGCTTCTTGAGCCTTTATTAACCGTGTATGTCATGCAATTGGGCGCTTCGCAGCAAGACGCATCCCTTAGCTCCGGCATCATTTTTGCGGCAGTCGGCATCGCGACGGTCATTGCTGCTCCACAATGGGGGAAGCTCGGGTCCAAGGTCGGCTATTCCAAAATCTTGTTCATCGGCTTAATGGGTGGAGCCGTCGGAAATTTACTGCAATTTTTCTTCACCAATCTGTATGGATTTGGCATTTTGCGATTCGCGTACGGACTGTTTTTTGCCGCTGTTTATCCGTCGATCAACGCCATGATTGTGAAAGTCACAGAACCAGAATTTCGCGGCAGGGCATTTAGCTTGAACCAATCCTCGACGCAGCTCGCGACCATGATGGGGCCAATCATTGGCGGCTTTCTCGGAGGACTCATCCCGATTCGCTACGTATTTATCATCAATGGTATCGCGCTGTTGATTACTGCCATCGTGATTCGATCCAAACGATCACAATTGGTCGGACAGCCGTTGAAGCAGCAAACAACGGAGCATCAGCTAGCTACGAAGTAAGCTGGGTAGCCTGATCACATGCGAAAACTCCCTCTCAAGCGTACAGGTGAGAACCTGGCGATGACAGAAGGGAGTTTTTCACGTGATCCCGCCTTTTCTTCCACGATTGTATTCGCTACAATAGTAAGTACTTTGAATGTGAACAGAAGATTCTGACAAGCAAAAAGTCAAATTACATACGCCATGGAACGACCCGCATATTCCGATTTGACGAGACCACTCATTTAGTCTGGGGAAAGGGGAACACTTACATGTCGGGGAAAACGGTGATCTTGCTTATTTTGATCATCATTGGGCTGATCTGTGTCAATCTGTTTGTCTCCAACGGTTTCATTCGCCTGCTTGCCATCGTAGGAATCTTAGGAATTACTTTTGTTCTGCAGGGGGCCGTGGTTCGAAAGAGGTGAAGCTGGCGGTTACCAGCGAAGGCGATCTACCGTCACGCTGGCTTTTTCATGAAAACAGCAGCGGGCTCGGTTGAAAAATCGAATCCTAGCCCGCCGCTGTTACATTCCCAACTTACTCGCTCTTTTCCTGTGAGTTATCACAACAACTGTCCTAAAACAATTTACACTGATCCCTTTCTTTTCCCCCTCGACTTTTACTGAGCATCATTACTCTACAAACGGTGAAATAAAATCAACCGCCAACTGTGACGGTTGATTTTATCTAGTAGTTATACATTATAATGCTTACAGTCCATTATGATGGGTAAGATCATAGGTCTGCGCTTTGTTTTCGAAATAGAAATTGGCCAATAGACTCCTTTAGTCCTTGCTTTAGACGACTCCATTGGTTTGCATTTTCTTCCAATAAGATACCTTTCTCTAAAATAATTGTGCGTGATACCTTAGCGGTAATAACTAGGTACTATTCTATGGAAACTATTCTTAAAAATTGCGGGTTTATCTATATGACAATACTTCTATCCGAGAGCCCACTCTGTGCATCACGTACAATACCGATAACCCCTTCCGGCGAAGGGGCAAGACTACTAATAATTTTGATCCGGAATGACGGAATCCTGGCGTGTTCTATTGATAAGCAATTGGATGCGAAATTCGATAACATTTCTTCTCCCACTAAGGCCTTAACATTTTTTATGCGTGGCTACTCCTGTTTTACTGGCGCACCCAGAATAGGCTTTCAAAAAATAAGTATTCCCCTGGTTGATCGAATACCAACACCCCTTCTTTTACAGGGATGTTGGACTAACTTGAAGGCGTCATTAGTGTTTCCAATGCAACACTTCATCCGGATTGGCAACATTTCGTCCGTAGTATTGGTGGGCGCGGAAGTTGTGGATCTCCTGACAGGCCTTGGTCATATTCCCGAGTACGACTTCCTGTGGTAGATCATCGTGCGGACTCCAGTAATAGATTTTCATTTCATATGTCTCGCCATTTTCTTCTTCCCAGCTGTATTGAATGCGGTCCGCTTTCACAAACCCGTTCTTTTGATAAAAATGGACTCTCTTGATGGAATCTTCATCATTTCGATCGATAGGTTCTACCTCCAGAATGATGTCTTTCCCTCTCTTTTTTAGTGTCTGGATAACCTTGGTACCGATACCTTGTCCACGCGTGGCAGGATTGATTAGGAGGTAATCGATGAAGATAAACGTCGGAAACTCCGCGTACAGCAAAAGAAATTTGTCCGTATCGACTTTGTGGTAAATGTCTGTTTCCCTGATAAGCGCCTGAATTTGTCCTTCCTTTTTCATTTCATATTCTGGAAAGTATTCATTTAATCGGTCATACCAATCCATGAGCCATTCCCCCACTTGATCACTCGTAATGATCTCTTTAGCTTATACAGAAATGCCCAAAACCACTCAGGCTCAATTACCGGAAGAATGTCTGGACCTTAATATTCTAAAGCAAGAATCTACTGAAGGTTATATATTATATCTACAAGGGTTACACGTATATGACTTGAAAACTGTCGGGCGACACGAACGTACTACCATTCTGCGACAAAAACGGGTTCAACAAGCAAGTTTTTAGAATCACATTTTTCTACAATCTAATACTCATGTTTGTGTCACTCGAAACCCATTGTCCCCATAATCAATTGACATCGCTTTCCCCCCTAAAAATTCAAAAAAAAACTGTTATGACAACGGTTTGTCATAAACAGGTTGGTTTCAGATGTTATTTGTCACTTTTCCTTATAATCAGCTGACATACTTAATATAAGCAGTGACAACATCAATTATAAATACATTTCCCTTCATGAATGGACGAGTACAATCTTACCACGCACTCTACCCGTTTGACTAAAGAGATGCGCCTCTTGTACCCCTTCCATGGTCAAGGGATATATCTTTGTCAAGAAAGGCTTTACTTGTTTGGCTTCCACTAGCTCCCGGACATGATTCAAGTTTGCCCCATCTGGACGCGTAAACACAAAAGTAACATCCAACTCTCGTTCTTTCTCCAACGCATCAGCGAACGAAGGTTTCTTGGCATCACGCTCGCTGATAATGGTTGCCACTCTTCCTTGCCGCTTCATAAATTTTAAAGCTTCACCGTATGCTTCTCCACCCAGCGTGTCCAGCATAAATGTAAATTGTGTAGAGGTATGAAGTGGTCCTTGATCATATACGATGACTTCATCTGCTCCCAGTTCACGGACATAATCGCTGTTTTTGGAGCTGGTTATTGTCGCCACATAGGCACCTAGCGCTTTTGCCAGCTGGATCGCCATGGAACCGATCCCGCCGCTTCCCCCCAACACCAGGACTTTTTCTCCCGCTTGCACCTTCCCTACCTCTACCAATGCCTGCCAAACCGTTAGTCCGACCAGTGGTAGCGAAGCCGCTTCCGCATACGACAAACCATGTGGCATCGGGGCTACGATGTTCGCCGGAACGACAATTTCATCTGCGTATGTCCCTTCCTTTTCCAGCTCTGGACGGAAGAAGACATCGTCTCCGATTTGAAAATCCTGCACATTCGTACCGACAGCCGTTACCGTGCCCGCTGCATCCCACCCTAAAATAAGTGGCAGTTCAAAAGGAAAATCTGCTTGCAACAGTCCTTCCCGCACCTTCCAATCCACGGGATTTACCCCGCTCGCTTTTATGGAAATGAGCACATCGTCTGGCCCGATTGGTTTTGTTGGCCATTCCATTTCAGTTAATTGCTAGATACCACCGTATTGCTTAATGCCAATTCCTCTCATCGAACTTCCCCTTTTCATTCGACTATTTTTCGCAATTGGTTTTCGATGTGACTCTCTCCCCATTCACACATGACATCCAGAACCTTCGACAGTGTCTTGCCGTACTCCGTCAATTCATACTCGACGCGCGGGGGAACCTGCTGATACACATTGCGGGTAATGATATTGTCCGCTTCCAATTCTCGCAGTTGCTGCGTTAACATTTTTTGCGTGATGGCAGGCATTGCGCGTTTCAATTCGCTTGTCCGCTTTGCCCCTTTTGCCAACAAGCAGAGGATCACTACTTTCCATTTTCCTCCAATAACTTCTAATGTTGCCTCTACAGGGATATTGTATCGTCCCATATTCTCCCCTCCTCATACGGAGATGTTGTCAAACCCGCTCCGGTGCGTCAATATGAGCCGGGAAATAAGGCAATACTTCTTGTCCAAGCTCATCGATGACCTCGTCAATAGGACGCTGGCTAGGGAACAGGGCGAAGAACAAATGATTGACGCCGACCTCTTGATACATGGCCAGCAGTTCTAAAAGCATTTTTCTGCCGACTCGGTACCCTAATCGAATCGGTGTGACCGACTCATCCGGATCTTCCGCTAGATCCAAGTGAAGAGGCTGAATAAACGGCTTGAATACACCTGGATGATATTTCTGGACAAGTTCTCTCCATTCTTGGATGGCATGTGCTTGATTGAATGGATCGCGTGGGTAATAAATCCAACCATCTCCGTTTTGCGCAAACCAGTCCATCGTTTGTTGACTGTACCCCGTGATAAAAGTAGGAATGGGCGAAGTCGATTTTGGCACAAGATTCGCTCCATTAATCATACCGTATGGAGAGTTGATTTTCGGGAAATCCTCTGCCATAACCTTCTGCAAGTAGTCGTAGCCATCGCGAAACAGCTCCGCACGCTGTTCATGCGGCACATTCAACCCATGAAAATCAGCCCGTCTGTCCCCAGAAGAAATCCCCATCATCAAACGTTGGGGAAACAAATTTTCGATAGTCGCTGTCTCTTTTGCCACTCGCAACGGATGCCGCAGTGGAAGCACGATGCTCGAGGTACCAAAAGCGATTTTTTTGGTTTGCGCAGCCAAATAGGTTAAATAAATCATCATGTCATAAATTTGCCCGGTTGCAGGGTCACCAAAAGCAGGGTCCTGCAAAATCACATCCCGCAGCCAGATTCCGGTAAAGCCATAGTCTTCTGCCGCTTGAACGAGTTCAACCTGGCGCTCCATTGTCGGTGCTTCCCATTCGTACGCCTCCAGCGGAATGTGAAATCCCAAGGTCATCTTTCCTTCTTGGAACATTCGCTGAAAACCATAATGACCGTCGAATTTGCTCATCGATGCTCTCTCCTTACTTGATGGATTTGGAAACCAACGGCGGACACATGCTTTCATCCATCCGCCGTCTTTGTACAATTAACGACGAGCTTTTTCCAGCTTGCTACTGATCACCGTGAGTAATGCTGCACCTAACACCATCACTCCGCCGACCCATGGTGTATGAATCAGCCCAATCGTATCGACGATGATTCCTCCCACGAAGGCTCCAATCGCAATGCCGAGATTGAATGCCGCAATGTTAATGGCAGAAGCTACATCAACAGCACTTGGCACGTATTTTTCAGCCAACTGCACGACATACACTTGTAAGCCCGGTACGTTCATAAAGGCCAAGAGGCCCATTAGCATAATCGTAAGGGTTCCCACCCATTTGAATGGAGCGGTAAATGTTAAGATGATCAGAATGATCGCTTGGACGATGAACATCCAACGCAGTGCTTTTATCGGATTCTTGTCGGCTGCTTTTCCTCCGACCGTATTTCCAATCGCTACCGCAATCCCATAGACCAGTAGAATCAAACTGACGGCGCTAGCCTGATAGCCTGTGATTTCTTCCAGAATCGGACCTAAGAACGTAAAGGTTACAAAGGTACCGCCGTAGCCAAGAGCCGTAATGGCAAAGACAAGCAACAGTGGCAAGTTTGTAATAATTTTTACTTGGTCTTTAATGGAAGCTGGCTTGGCATTTTTTAAATTGCTTGGTACCAGAATCGCTGTCGAGATAAGTGCAATCACGCCAAGAATGGCCACTCCCCAAAAAGTCGCTCTCCATCCAAACATTTGACCAATATACGTTCCCAAAGGTACGCCTGTAACGGTTGCAACAGTCAGACCTGTAAACATCGTCGCAATCGCACTGGCACGCTTGTTTTCTGGCACCAGATCGGCTGCAATCGTCGAACCGATGGAGAAAAATACACCATGAGAAAATGCGGTAAAGAAACGGGCAATGATTAATATCGCAAAGCTACTCGACAAGGCAGCCGCACTGTTTCCGACAACAAAGACAATCATCAAAAGCATGAGTAGCGCTTTGCGTGGAATTCGACTTGTGAGTGCTGTAATAATCGGTGCACCGATGGCTACCCCTAATGCATATCCAGAAATAAGAAGTCCTGCTAAGGTGATTGTTACTTTCAAATCCTGTGCGACAGTAGACAACAAACCGACGATAACGAATTCAGTAGTCCCGATACCAAATGCACTGATTGCGAGAGCAAGTAAAGCAAGAGTCGATTTTTTCGCACCAGTTGCTTGCTGCTTCACATTGGATGTAATTGTGCTCATCTAAGTTGTATCCTCCCTTTATTTTTCTTGCCGTTCACAAAGCAGGGCCCTTACTTATCATGATTGGCGAATATGTTGGTTCTGAATGCTATTATGTCTCATGCCTCACTTGATAGGAAGTACGTACTTTCAAGTATCATAGGCACCAAAAAGTACCTTACACCAATAATCAAGCAATAAAAAAAGCCGGGAAGACTGTCTCCCCGACTCATTCCTTTATCTTTCTTGCAGCGCTACTTTTATTCCCAATAAGATGTAAACAGAACCTACGATCTTGCCGCTCCATCGGCCCAGCCAGGAAATTCGCTTTACCAGATGCCCCAGTGGTCTAATGCTAATCGCAATCAACGCGGTGTAAAAGAACCCCAAGATGGCGAAAATCAATCCCAGGACAAGGAATTGGTAAATGACTCCCCCACGCTCCGGATGTACGAATTGTGGCAGAAACGCCAGAAAAAACAACGCGGTCTTCGGATTCAGAACTTCTGCGAGGATGGCTTGCCCATACGATTGCAGCGGTGGCAACGGTGTTACTTTTGGCAGCTCTGGGTCAACCGGTTTTTCAAGCATGGCCCGAACCCCTAAATAGACCAAGTAAGCCGCTCCCACAAATTTTACGAGATGGAATGCCCATGCAGATGTCATCAAAATCGCGGATAAACCGACCGCAGCAAAAATCGTATGAATAAAGTCTCCTGTAGCAATGCCAAGCCCTGCCATGATCCCCGCTCTACGTCCCCCTTGAACGGTACGCGTCGCAGTTAACAGGACAGCGGGTCCCGGAATTAAAAAGAGGCCGATCACAACAGCTAAAAATGCTCCCATGGTAGTCCAATCAAACATGTGCCTCTCCCTCTTTGTATCAAATATTCAAATTCCCTTCTTATCATAAACGATGTGCAGCGAGAGCGATACGGTTTAGACTTACTTTTCGCCCGCTAGCGATCTCCCCGATAAAAACGCTCAAACACGTACGGGAGTTCCTTTTGATCATGCCCGTGCCGCTGTCCTTCACTTGCAACCGAACCATCATACTCGGTTTGTCCACGATTTGCGCCAGTCGCTTCCTGTACTCTGTGACTTCTTGGACAACCTCACGCAGCTCCACTTCTTCACTGCGCGATAATGAAATGAGACTGAGCTGGAATTTCAGCATGCGCAGGGAGCTTCTTAAACAAGCTCCCTATTCTTTTGAAGAAACATATTGTCGAAAACTAACGATTGAATCTCCTCTTGCTGGAGGTTTTATAATCGGGACCAAGGGAGCTGTAACATGGTAAAGAAGAAAAAACAGAGATTTCATGGCATTATTTTAGGATTACTAATTATGATATGTACGTCGTTGGTGGTTGCATGCAGCACACAATCAACCACACCTGAACCAAATCAACAGCTAGAGGCTGACAAACCAAAGACAGGCGGAACCATCACTGTGGCTTACGCAAGTGAAGCAGATACCCTCAAAAGTCAGTAGGCAACGATATGGGTGTTACTTGGAATATGGGTGGATCGCTGGTCTACAAGGATCCTGTTACAAAAGAATTCAAACCTAATCTCGCAAGTGAATTCAAGATTTCAGAGGATGGAAAAACGTACACCTTTACCATTCGTTCTGATGTTACGTTTCACGATGGAACACCTCTGACTGCCAAGAGTTTTAAGGATACCTTTGAACGCATTAAGAATCCGAAAACAAAAGCAAAACTGGCGGGAATAGTTATGATGCCGGTGAAGAGCGTCAGTGCCCCTGATGATAAAACCCTCATCCTTGAATTACATGAACCCAATGTGTCGATTCTTGAAGATTTAGGCACTGGTGTAACTCAACCGCTATCCATGAAGGCCATTGAAAAATATGGTGAGGAATATGGACGAAATCCTGTGGGAATGGGTCCATGGAAGTTTGAGAGCTGGAAGGCTGGCGAGGGGGTTACATTGGTTCGCAATGAAGCCTTTAAGTGGGCCATGCCGCTCGATGAAAATCAAGGACCGCCAAGAGCTGATAAACTGGTGATCAAAACAATTCCAGATAAAAGTGTTATGTTGGCCGCTTTGGAAAACGGTACCATCGATGTTGCATTCGATGTACCCGTAAAAGATATCAAAAAGTATCGAAATAATCCAAAATATCAGGTTTTGGAGCTCTTACGGGCTGGGATACCTCTTAGTTTATATATGAACTTGACAAAACCGGAGTTCCAGGTTATCCAAGTCCGAAAAGCATTCCATATGCTGGTTAATAAACAAGCGATGGTCCAGGCGGTTTTGATGGGTGAAGGAGAAGTTGCCCAATCATTTTTATCCCCTTCAACATTGGGGTATGATAAGTCATTGGAAAAATACGGGTACCCATACAATGTGGAAGAAGCAAAGAAGCTCCTTGACGCTGCTGGATGGAAGATAAACGGAGAAGGCCTGAGAGAAAAGAATGGAAAATATTTACCCTTTCCTTTTTGAGTTCGGCTAGGTTTGAGCTGCAAGCTCAGTTGTTGCAAGCTATGCTGGGCGAGGTGGGTATCAAAGCTACCATTCAAAATTTAGAAGAGTCAGCGTTTAGTGATGGACAAATGAAAGGAAATTTTGATGTGACAATGGTTACTTATAGTTACGATGACCCTGATGCTTTATACCAAAGTTTCCACTCTAGCCAAATTGGTGCTGGCTTTAACATAAGTGGTCTAAGAGACGGCAAGCTGGATGCCTTATTAACAAAAGGACGTGCAACCGCTGAAACGGAAGCCAGAAAACAGGTATATGTAGATGCCCAAAAACATCTCCTTGAGCATGCATATGTTGTTCCCATCTATAGTGACAAACTCTTTGTGGTAGTAAGCTCGCGAGTAAAAGGCGTGAAATGGACGTCTTATTCTCCTAATTTCCAAGATAGCTGGGTAGAAAAATAAATGGAGTCTTTACGTCTACGTCAAGAACCTAATCGATACGTTACAGGAAGTATCTTTTTTAGAATGACTTGGAAGATTGCAATCGAGACAAGATTAAAATATTGCATCAGACGAGGGGGAATAATCGATGAATTTTCAACATGTGATTGATAAGGTGCCAGACTACAAGGTTTTTCTAACAGTAGATGAAATGGATGAAAGCACCAGAAAGCTGGCCGAAGAGTTTCCGGATGCTGTAACCGTATTTGAGGCGGGAAAGTCCCGCGATGGACACCCCATTCAATGTATCAAAATCGGTGACGGGCCCAAAAATGCGTTATGCTTTGCCTGCCCGCATCCTAACGAGCCGATTGGCGCGATGACGATGGAATATCTCTCCCGCGCATTAGCAGAGGACAAGGCTCTGCGCGACGAGCTGGGCTTCACGTGGTACATCATCAAATGTGCTGACCCTGATGGTACGCGACTAAATGAAAATTGGTTTAAAGGACCATACACTATTTTTAACTACATAAGAAATTACTATAGACCTGTCGGCTACGAGCAGGTGGAATGGACTTTTCCTTTTGAATATAAAGAATATCGCTTTGACAAACCATTGCCTGAAACGCAAGTGCTCATGAAAATCATAGACGAGACTAGACCTGAGTTTATGTATTCTCTACACAATGGGGGGTTATGCGGTTCTTATTGGTATATTTCGCACGATTTTCCAGATTTATACGAGGGATTTCACAATTCAGCAAGGAAGGAAGACGTGCCTTTAGATCTAGGAGAACCAGAGACGCCATTTGCGACAGAGTTTGCTCCGGCCATCTTCAGTTTAAACGGGCAAGACGAATACTATGATTATATGGAGAAACATACAGGAAAACCCCCGACACTTGATGTGGGGGCAGACAGCCACACATACGCCTCTTCGAAAGCGGATTGTGTAACATTAATCACCGAGCTGCCCTATTTTTTCGATCCACGAATAGAGGATCAGAGTGACTCAAATATCTCCCGCAGAGAGGCACTTCTGACCGAAGCAGATCAAAGTGAGGCTTTTTTTGAAATGCTGGAGGGACTTTTGGGTGGCATACGGTCCTATATTTCACAGGATAACCCGTTTTTCAAGTTGATGGACCCCTCTTCCCCGGCACGTAAAGAAAGGAACGAAGCACAGAGAAAATGGGCAATGAGCGATCCTGAATTTGAAAAGCCGGCAAAGGGTTCCCAAGTTTTCAGCAGTTTCGTCGTATCGAAGTTTTATCGAGGATTGAGCTTAGGACTAGCGGTCCGCACTTGCGAATTTGAGCTAGAGCGGCTAGCAAAAGAAGGCTCAAACGACCAAGAGGCAATTACAAAACTGAAAGCAGTGCTGCAAGAAGGGCTTCGCCAATTGCGACAGTATACGGATGAGCTGGAACGAGAACTAAACTATACAGTTATTCCTATTCAGAAATTGGTACGTATTCAGTTGGAATACGGTTTACTAGTCTCCAATCACATCAGCAAGAATCGGTAGTCTTGCTGATTAATTCGCCAGCACTTCTATAACGATAATCACCACAATAACAAACACTGGATTGTAATAAAAAGTCCCCAGCTTCCAAAACTTGTCGTTGTCGGTAACAACATGCCCGTCGGCCGTTTTCACTCCACTCCTGCAACCTCCTGCTCATTTTACAGGAGGTTGCTTCTATGAATGGAAATTAATTCTGATGCCCCGCCTTATAAAGTTCATATGGTTGCGGCGTAAATTGAGATAAGGTCCCGGAATTAAAAAGAGGCCGATCACAACAGCTAAAAAGCTCCCAGGGTAGTCCAATCAAACATGTGCTCTCCCTCTTTGTATCGAATAGTCAAATTCTCTGCCTATCATCAACGATGGGCAGCGAGAGCGATACCGTTTAGGCTTACGTTTCGCCTTTATAAGCTCGTGGCGGAAACAAAATCGTGATGGTCGTCCCCTTTCCAACACTGCTGTCCAACGAGATGATTCCCTTGTGTGCCTCCACGATCCCTTTCACAATCGTCAACCCCAATCCTGCTCCACCACGTTCCCTTGCTCGCGAGCGATCTCCCCGATAAAAACGCTCAAATACGTACGGGAGGTCCTTTTGGTCGATGCCCGTGCCGCTGTCCTTCACTTGCAACCGAACCATCGTACTCGGTTTATCCACTGTAACTACAATTTCTCCACCCTCTGGTGTATGCTTGCAGGCATTCGTCAACAAATTCGCCACGATTTGCGCCAGTCGCTGCCTGTCCCCTTTGATCCAGACAGCATGATCCCCTTTGAAGTGAAAATTCACTTGCGCTCGCGCAAACGTAGCACTCATCGACTCTGTGACTTCTTGGACAACCTCACGCAGCTCCACTTCTTCACTGCGCATTTGCAAGGAGCCCGACTCCACCTGGATCACCTGATCTAAATCGCGGACGAGACGGCTCAAACGCAGTACCTCAGACCTTGTGCTTTCGAGATTTTTGGGTGTTACTTCCCATATGCCGTCGATCATCCCCTCTACCTGCGTCAGCAAGGTGTTGAGCGGTGTTCGCAATTCATGGGCAATATCGGAGGTCAGTCGCTTGCGCAGCTCCTCCTGATGCTCAAGACTTTGGACCAGGTTGTTAAAAGCTGTGACCAATGACGTAACCTCATCCTTGCCACGAGGCTCCGGTACACGTATGGACAGATTGCCTCGTGCGACTCGTTGCGCTGCGGTGCTCACTTGTACGACTGGACGCACCATGGTCCGAGCGAGTGGGATGCTGATGATAATGACCAGGATGAGCAGCACAGCCATCGTCCACAACGTCGTGTTTTTATGGGCCCATTGGAAATGACTTTCCAAGGTCATATAGGCACTCCGATCATCGTGGCTAATCACTAGTTGCCCAATCATGATACCCTTACTAACAAGGGGAATCCTGTCTACACTGTAATTGCTCGTATGGACTGGCCGCTTACCCCACTCGTTTTTCACTTGTTGTTGTTGATCCAGAAGTGTGATATGCAATCCCAAGACCTCGGAAACCGCTTCCAGCTTATGATAGGCTTCCGCTCCCCAGCCTTGATTGTCCTGATACGCCTCGAGTGCGACACGTGAAATTTCTTGGTTATGCTGATTTCTTACCTCATCGGCATACATGGAAAAATGAACATCCATTTCCTTTACGGACAACAACGAGGAAAAAAGAACGGCGCATGCGCCGACAGTCATAATCACAAAGGCGAGCTTTACCCAAATATGCTTCATCGTGGCCTCACTTCTTTATGGGATCGTCAAAGCGATAGCCCAATCCATACACCGTCTTGATATACTCCGGTTGCTTTGGGTCTGCCTCTATCTTTTGGCGAAGATTTTTGATATGCGTATCAATAGTTCTATCGTATCCCTCGAAATCAAACCCCATGACCTCACGCACGAGCTCCTCCCTGCCCCACGTTCTTCCCGGATAACGGACAAGCGTTGTGAGCAAGCGGTATTCATTCGGCGTAACCTCCAAAGCCACTCCATTTTTCGTGACTCTCTTCTCATTCATCGATATGGTCAAATCGCCCACTTCAACAAAATCGGAGAGTGTAGAATAATCACCCGCACGACGCATGACGGCTCGAACACGCGCAACAAGTTCTCTCGGGCTAAAAGGCTTGATCAAATAATCATCAGCGCCAATCGTAAGCCCGCGAATCCGATCCGCCTCTCCACTTTTCGCCGTTAGCATCAAAATCGGAACACGCGACTCTTTGCGTATTTGGACGCAGACTTCTTCCCCGCTCAAATCAGGAAGCATCAGATCCAAAATGATACAGGTCAATGAAATCGTCGTGGCCATTTCCACTGCTTCCTTGCCTGTTTGGGCGGTCAGAACATGATAGCCTTCCTTTTGCAGATAGGAGGACAATATTTCTAAAATTTGCGGCTCATCATCGACTAGCAAAATGGTAGACATAAGAATCCTCCCTACTCTTCTTGTGTTTGAGCCCTTCCTTTTTTCCAGAAAAGGGAAAAGACGAGAGCGCCTGCTAGCAAGGCAACGAGCAAACGAAACTTGTTTTCACCAAAAGTAATCAGATCATGACCGACGAATGTTTCAAAAACCATCGACGGCACTTTTCCTAGCAAGGTCGCCACCAAAAATTGCCCGAAGGTAATATTCGTCATAGCCGCGCCTAAATTGATTACACCCGAAGGCATCAGCGGATTGATCCGGAGCAAAACGATGGCAAGGCATTTGCGAAAACTCGTCGTTCCATTGATGGTATGTACCCATTTAAATGATTTCAGCTTTTCGCTTCGATCTGCTTTTTTGATCGTGTAGCGGTAAAGAAAGAAGGCTATGCAAGCACCAACCACCTCACCCGTTAAGGAAATCAAGAACCCTCCGTACAAGCCAAATACGACCGCGTTCGCACCCGATAGAAAAATGGACGGCAATACACCCGCCACACTGATCACGATGTTCAATAAAATACTACCGACAATCCCCAGCATCCCCAAAGAGCGAATCCACTCTGCCAGAGCTTCTATATTGGTTATCCAATCCATTCGTCTGTATGACTCCCCTCTGCCACTCTCCCTCTAGAGTAAACGAAACTTGTGAAGAAATCATGGAAAAAAGCAAAACAGTCGTAGCCTGATCGACTACGACTGCTTTTATAGTTGAATGCCTCTTTATTCTTCAGCGATCGCGATGTACAAATCTACTTGCGCGTTGTTAGGATCTGCGCAGCGCACTCCGTCATATCGTTCGAAATCTCCGGTAAATGTCCGCTTGTTCCCCGGTTGATGGGACCACTCCCACACCTTCGCCCACGCTTCCATCACAACTTCTACCATCGGGCCGACACGAGTCGTAAATACAGCGTAAGTAGAAGCCGGCAGGGTCTTGACTGTGAGCTCAGCAGGAAGCTCACCGTTTTTTTCTACAACGGTTCCCACTAACAAGGAGT
The DNA here is from genome assembly GCF_055685845.1 of Brevibacillus schisleri. Taxonomy (NCBI): domain Bacteria; kingdom Bacillati; phylum Bacillota; class Bacilli; order Caryophanales; family Paenibacillaceae; genus Brevibacillus; species Brevibacillus schisleri. The sequence goes on along the minus strand of NZ_JBVNDM010000001.1, from coordinate 2,856,034 downwards.
ACTCGCCTGTCTCGTCACTGTCGTAATCGGAATATACCCCCAGAACTACACCCGGTTCTTTTTGAAGGGGAGTTTTAATGGGATGCTCTTCTTGATAATAGCGCTGCCACAGTCCCCCAATTTTCCCGTCCGGTCCGCCTTCCGCCTCATTGGTTGTCCGAATATGCAAGCCCGCTACACGCATTTCATCCAGTTTGACAATCGTTGGGTTCATCATTAACCACGCTCCTGTAAGAGTTTGTTTACATGACTTAGTATAACGACCATACCCTGACAACTATCTGTCAACGTTCCAATGTTTATTCATAAAGTTTCGTCATTCTTTTTACCGTATCCCCCATTCGCTGTCTTACATGGGAAGGCTCATGTACACACAAGGCATCGCCAAAGCTAAGCAGCATACCGTTTAACCATTCATCGTCTGTCATCTTCGTTCGTACCAGCAATGAGCCATCGCGCATGGTCTCTATCGTTTCTGGCGCAAACATATCCCGTACCCTTACATGTACACGCTGCGCAAATTCGAGGACAAGAGAAATACGCTCTGCCGTGTCCCATTCTTCGAGCCATTCCAGTTTATCTATTTGATTGGGGCGAGGGGAAAACTCCTCTGTCAGCACGGACATGTCTGCAATCCGCGACAAGCGAAACAGACGATCCTCCTGGCGTTGTAAACAATAGCCATAAATGTACCACACATAGCCTTTGATAATCAGTGTGACAGGCTCAATGGTGCGCTCTGTCGCATCGCCCTGTATTTTCGTATAAATGATCCGCACACGAAGTCTTTTCTCGATGGCTTCCCGCAGCTTGTTTACTTTTTCCGCGATCGCCGGTGTACTGCCCCACGGATTAAAGTCGTACACAACAGGATGTGCACTTCCTTGAAGAGAGGATGGTGCAGTGGTGAGCAACGCTTTTATTTTTTCCAGAAGCTGTCCGATTTGCTTGTCGTCTGTGGAGGAATGAACCCCTTTTAGCGCAGCAATAACCGCAACTAGCTCGTCCAAGGATAAGTATTGTCGATCGATCGTAAAATTCTCCATGATCTCGTATCCGCCGCTAGCCCCAGGGTACGCTACGATTGGAATTCCGGCTGCGTTGATGGTTTCCAAATCCCGATAGACCGTACGCAAGGATACTTCGAAGTGGTCGGATAGTTCACGGGCGCTCACACGGCGCTTATTCAACAGCATGATGACAATAGCGAGTAGCCGTTCTACCTTCATGATTGGCCCCCTTTTCTTTTGAGTCAACATAGTGGTGGAGAAGAAAAAGCACAGGTCTCTTCGACTCTGACACGCCAGCATGGGGGGATTCACTGGACGTCTCCGTTTCAAAAAGGGGACCGTCGAGCCAAAGCCACCCTACGGGCGGACGTTTCTCAGAGGAGAAGTGTTCGACAAGCGGGTCCCCTTTTTGAAGTTCCGACTGGGTAGGCGTTGTCAAGGTCTACGAGCCCTGTGCTTTTTCTTCTCACTAGCTTAGTTGGTTCATCGATAGCTTTAAAAAATTTGAAGTGAAGATCAATCCGTTTAAATGATCATACAAAAAAGGAATCTGCAGCCTAAAGTTGCTGCACATTCCTTTTTGCCTTGCTTCATTCGAAGCTATACGCCCATACGTCTGCGTTGATTGTTTGGTTTTTTGGTGAGCTGGCTTTTCATGGATTGATTTTGCGCCTTTTGATTCATTGGGTTATTAGCCTGTGCTTGCGCTTGTTTCTTTTCTGCCATTTTGCGCTTCATTGCCTCTTGCAGGCTGATTTTCCCAGGCTTTTGTTCGGTGGTATTTTTTTCGTTTTGGTTTGGCTCCGTCATGCGTAGCAACTCCTCATAGAAATTGGTTATCTTCTATGTATTCTAGTGCAAGACAGGAGGAAGCGCCAGTGGGAATCTACCCGTTAATCGCCCGAAGCTGTGATAATTTAACACCACTCGCCTGGTACTTCAAAATTTCCTCCAAAAGTTCTGCAAGGTAAGCACCCGCTTCAATCGGTAGCGTGCCACCCTTATGAATATTAGAAATAACCGTACGATCTGATTCTACCGTATTGGCATCCGGTTTGTAAATCATGTAAGCACTGAGACTTTCTGCCGTCGCAAGTCCCGGTCTTTCTCCGATTAAGGAAATGACGACCTTGCAATTGACGATGGATGCGACCTGATCCTGAATCCAAACGCGACCTTTGTTAATGAACACTGGCTTTCCTACACTGACGTTTCTCATGGAAAGACCTTGGATTAACGCAGGCAGCAAGTCAGGGATCGTCGCCTCACACGCTGAGGTGCTGAGTCCATCCGAGATGACAATTTGCACGTCTTTGTTTTTATCCCCATGCTGCTCCAGCCAACGCGCGGACTCATCCGATAGCATCCGTCCGGAGTCGAGGTTCATTAAATACTCCTCCATGCTCGTCGCTCTTGAATGGAGGACAGGCAGTTGCAGACTCTCGATCAGCTCTGGACTGATCGTTTTCATGACCGCATCGCGTGCTGCTGCCTGATCAATCCGAAATTGGAGGTAGCTTCCCGTCTTCATCCGGGTACCCGCCCGCCCGATTCCGATGCGAGCCGGCGTTCGTTTCATCGCCTGCTCCAATGCTTCTGGATTGTTTGGGTTCTTGACTCCGCATTGCTTTTGCTCAGGAAAATGAATCACTCCTTGGCCTTTTTTGGACAGCTCATCGATTACGCGCTGGACCAAGTCTTCCATATTGATCTGTTTCATCTTGCTTCCCTCCCCGCTCGTTAGTCAAAAATGGTTAAATCGCCTGCGCGCTCTGTCAAACGACCATTTTCCATAAGGCCCATTTTTTCCATCCATTTCTCAAATTCCCGGAGAGGTCGCAGTCCCAAGAGCTCGCGGTAGCTGGCGTCATCGTGGTAGCTCGTGTCTTGGTAACTGAGCATGACATCGTCCCCACCTGGTACGCCCATATAAAAATTCGCCCCTGCCAAGGTCGTCAGCATCCCTGCAATCTCCTGGTCATTCTGATCCGCATACATGTGGTTCGTATAAGTCGGAGCGATTCCCATCGGCAAACCATGCAGCTTGCCCATGAACAAATCCTCCAGATCGGCACGAATCATCTGCCTGCCATCATAAAGTGTTTCTGGTCCGATAAAGCCAGAGACGTTATTGACCATGAAAGGCTTCCAGTGACGGCAAAAACCGTACGTACGCGCTTCCAGCGTCTGCATATCGACGCCTTCATGAGAGTCCAGCGACACTTCGGAGCCTTGCCCTGTCTCAAAATACATGACGTTTGGTCCCGACGCTGTGCCTTTTCGGAGCATCAATTCCATTGCCTCATCCAAAATCTCTTTATTTACGCCAAACGCATCATTCGCACGTTGTGAACCTGCCAGACTTTGGAACATCAGGGAAATGGGCGCTCCGCCGCGAAGAGCCTGCATCTGTGTCGTGATGTGGGCCAGTACGCAGTTTTGCGTAGGGATTTCCCACTTTTGCATGAAATCATGTGTCATTTTCAAGAGCTTGGTAACGCTTTCAACGGAGTCGTTATTCGGGTTAATTCCAATGACAGCGTCGCCTGATCCATAGGACAAGCCTTCCTTCATCGAAGCCAAAATACCATCGGGATCATCGATTGGATGATTCGGCTGGCAGCGGAACGCCAGTCTTCCCGGCTCGCCAATTAGTGTATTGCAGTAGGCTTGATGCTTCATTTTTTGGGAAGCCATGACTAGGTCAATACTGGACATCAGCTTGGCCGTAGCGGAAATCATCTCGCTGGTCAACCCACGACTAATTCGTGTCAGCTCAGGCATTCCTGTGGAAAACGACAAGATGTACTCCCGTAGCTCCCCTACTGTCCAATTTTTAATCTCATCGTAAATAGAGAGATTGATATCATCATAAATGATCCGTGTCACTTCGTCCTTTTCGTACGGTATGACTGGATTTTCATATAGATCACGAAGTTGCATTTCACTTAATACGACTTTGGCCGCCATCCGCTCCAGTGCGGAATTAGCTGCTAGTTTACTCATGTGATCGCCAGACTTTTCTTCACTTGCTTTTGCCAATACATCCCGAACCGAAGTAAACTGGTAATGCTGTTTACGTACAACGCAAGCCAATTTCATCTCTAGCTTCACTCACTTTCTTTTCAGCTTTCCGTAAACTCTATTTCATGGAACGAAAAAAGCGCTTCGAAACAAAAGACGAAATGCTCGCCTTGGTCCAAGCGCCGTTGCTCTTCCTATCGATTCACTTTTTGCGTTCATTGTTTGCTTGTAAGCACGAACTCCACTGCCGGTAGTAGTTCTTCTTCCATGACGGGTTTGACCAGATAGGCACATATCCCTTTCGCTTTGGCTTGCATGACCATGTCCTTTTGACTGTAAGCAGTCAAGAGAAGGATAGCTGCGTCCGAATGCTCTCGGATAATCCCAGTCGCTGTCAAACCGTCCATAATTGGCATTTTCACATCCATAATAATGAGATGCGGGTTCCACATTTGCGTCAATCGAACGGCCTCTTTGCCGTTTTTTCCTTCAGCTACGACGTTATATCCCTGCTCTTGCAACATCTCGACCAGGTCCATACGCGTTATGGGGTCGTCGTCTATGATGATGACTCGATAATGCTGACGCAATACTCCACCTCCCGATCACCAGTGAACGGACGTGCCAACTGCTCATCATTTCCATACGCAACCGACGCCGTTGTCGGTTTATCGCATATTTCTGAATACGTTTATTATATCTATATTTTCTGGCTAATTCCAGCTTAAATCCAGCTTAAATCCAGCCCACGACCCTTACCTGCCTTTTTATTAGGTGGATGAACGTAGCCTTATACCTTTCTAACATCAAAGGTAGCACTGACTTTTATCTCGCCTGTTTCATTCACTGCTACCGCTTGACACTTCCACGTACCATCCGTTTCTCCTACAACTGAGCCTCTCACTGTAATCTTTTCGCCAGGACGTGTCATCGCCTTAAATCGGGCGGAAAAACGAAGCAATTGATCTGGTAGAAACCACATACCGATCGCCTGGCCAATAAACCCCATGAGCATCATGCCATGAGCGATGACACCGCCGAGTCCAACCTTATCCGCAAAAGGCACCACTGTATGGATCGGGTTAAAATCCCCTGAAGCTCCCGCATAACGAACCAATTGCGTGTGAGTAATCTCTTTTTTTTCAACGGGCGGTAATTCATATCCTACTTCCACGGTACATCCCCCTTTTAATGCCTCTCAATAATGTTTGAACGACTGATTAATACTAGATCCCCATGTTGGTTATAGTACATTTTTTTCAGTACATAAAAATTCATTCCTGCCTTCGTATACGCATTCTCCACTTCGCCTTCAGTGGTAATGACATCTCCTGGCTTGATTTTTCCTACATACTCGAAATCCTGTCCACCATGTAAAACTTTCTCCATGTTTAATTCCAGCAATTCACCAAGTGAATCCCCACCACTCCAAAAATCGATTACCGTGGCAAACGTTGGCGGAAGGCTATCGCCTGTTTCGTAGGCAGGGTTAGAATCGCCCAGCGCCAATGCAAATTCCTTGACCTTTCCTAGTTCGATGGTAAAAGTCGACGTCACTGTCTTTATACCGATTTTATTTTTGATCATATTTGCCCCCTAACGTGTAGTCAAACTATGTTTTGAAATTAGAATACAATATCCTCGTTACTTTATAGTGAAGGAACGAGCAAAAAATCAATGTACGATTTTCGGCTGCAGCTATTTTGGGTGAGCGATAAAATGAAAACATAACGATGGAGGGGGAACCGAATGATAACGGCCGAGATGAAGTCCGAGTATTATCAGGCGTTACTGGATAAAAATTCAGAATATGAAGGTGTCTTTTTTGTTGGAGTCAAAACAACTGGCGTATTTTGTCGCCCGACGTGTCCAGCAAGAAAACCTAAGTTTATAAATTGTGAGTTTTTTGATCATGCCAAACAAGCTCTTTTGGCCTCATTCCGGCCCTGCCAGCGCTGCCGTCCACTTTCACATCCCAATCATGTTTCAGAGCTCGTGCGTTTGCTAGTAAACGCTGTAGAGGAAAACCCCGAGCAGCGCTGGACCGAAAATGACTTTCAAAGATTATCCGTGGATTCTGCAACAGCTCGACGCCAATTCAAAAAGCGTTTTGGCATGACGTTCGTCGAATATGCAAGGGCGCGACGTATGGGGATTGCACTGAAAGAAATCAGAGAAGGAAAGGCCATCATCGATGCCCAGCTATCCACCGGCTACGAGTCTAGTAGTGGTTTTCGAGACGCATTTTCACGAATTATGGGGGCAGCACCTACTCTTCTTGGCGATCACCATGTCTTAAAGGCATCGTGGCTGGATACGCGACTCGGTCCCATGATAGCCATTGCGGATGAAGAAGCTCTCTATCTCCTTGAATTCATTGACCGCCGTGGCTTAGAACGAGAAGTTGAACGTCTTAGACAAAGAACGAAGTCAGCGATTATCCCTGGTTTTACAGCACCTATCCGTTCGATTGAACGTGAGTTAGAGGAGTATTTTGACGGAGGGCGAACACAATTTGCAACGCCTTTGTTTTTGTGCGGATCGCCTTTTCAAAGAATGGTCTGGGAGCATTTGCAAACGATTCCTCCGGGGCATACTTCATCCTATTCCGATGTTGCAGCAGCTATTGGGAAACCAAGCGCCTTTCGTGCAGTCGCGCAAGCAAATGGTACGAATCAGTTAGCGATTGTCATTCCTTGCCACCGGGTCATCAACTCCAATGGTGATTTGGGAGGTTACGGAGGAGGGCTTTCGCGCAAACGCTGGCTGCTTCATCATGAAAAAGAAACATCCAACTCCCTTTGACCCAAATTCGTGAAACATCTTGAAAATGGATGCGAGCACTCCTTCCTCGCAAAAATGCCCTCGCTTATGCAAGGGCATTTTGTTCTTACAGCGCTTTTTCGGTTATTTTTTGACGAAGGTTATCTACGAGCTCGGACATTTTCACTCCGCCCAAAATCTCCTCCATGGCATGCTGCGCACGGGTCAAAATCAACTCCAGCACAAACTGTATATTCGCTCCCACTGGACAATCGGGATTCGGTTGCTCATGGATGTGAAAAAGCTGCCCTTCTTCCACGACATCGACTGCACGGTAAATCTCCAGAAGCGTGATTTGATCCAATTCCTTGGCGAGAGAAGCGCCGCCAGCTCCAGCACGTACGTTCACGAGCCCAGCCTTCTTCAACAGCCCCAGTACACGTCGGATCACGACTGGATTTGTATTCACACTACCTGCGATCCATTCGGAAGTGCAATGCGAATTAGAATCAATGGAAAGCAGTGATAAAATGTGAACCGCAATGGAGAAACGGCTGCTGATTTTCATACGTTGTCACCCTTTCGTTGTAATGATTATAGTTACACCGAATACAAGAAGTCAAGTTAACCATACCGTCACATTTCGTCCCGTCAAACTTTTTTCATTCTACTATAATGACTGTGTCAAGTGTTCCCGTAATCTGGAAGGAGTGTTGACAAAATGATGCTTCCACAAATTGAAGTTACCCCTGCAACAGCCTTCATCGATGTTCCCGTCCATATTACACTCAGCGGGTTTGTCCCGAATCAATTAATCACCCTTCATGCTACTCTCAAAAACGGGTTGCCTGGAGGAGATTTGACTGCATCCTCACATGCTATATTCCAAGCAGACGAAAATGGCTCGGTAGATTTGGTTTCCCAAGCTCCCTTATTCGGTACGTATGAGGGAATTGATCCGATGGGGCTTTTCTGGTCTATGAATGTCCAGACCATGCGTTTTTATCATGCCTATTCCCTGGACGACTTTCAGTTCACCCCGCGCTCCACTGAGATTGAATTGACGGCAGAAGTAAACGATAAACCCGTAGCGAAAGCAGTCGTGAAACGTATTTTTGTCTCTCGTGATGTATGGATACAGAAAGTGACAGACCATGGGCTAGTCGGTCTGTATTTTTCTAAACCTCACCCGGAGCAAAGACCCGCCATTGTCGTACTTGGTGGGAGTGAAGGTGGAATTGGTTCTTGCTCACAATTCGCTGCTTTGTTCGCCTCTCACGGCTATCCGGCACTAGCACTCGCTTACTTCCAATGCAATGATCTTCCTGACGATATTCGCCAGATCCCGATTGAATATGTTCAACGCGCCATTCATTGGCTACAGCAGCAGCCCTCCGTGCATCCTGATAAAATTACGTTATTCGGACGTTCCAAAGGAGCAGAATTGGCATTAGTCACAGCATCAATTGATCAAGACGTACATGCTGTTATTGCTTCGAGTCCCAGCTCTGCGGTTTCTATCGGGACAGATAAGGCATTCGCTGGATCAGACACGTTCTCCCCGCAATCCTCTTGGTCGTTTCAGGGTGAGCCTCTTCCATTCGTTGAAATCCCGGTAGAAAAAATCAATGGCCCGATCCTCTTCCTCTCCTCGGATGACGATCACTGGTGGCCAGCAGCAGAGCATTGCGAGCAAATGGTCGAGCGGTTAAAGAATCATCAGTTTGCTCATTCGGTGGTGCATTTGCGTTACCCGGATACAGGACATGGAATCCGCTTTCCTTACATCCCTACTACCCGCACACAGCTCAATGGTGGTACGCCCAAAAACAACGCCTACGCATCCGAGCACTCTTGGCGTGAGGTTCTTCAGTTTTTGGAACGGACTTTTCCGGAGTAAAAAACAGGGAAAGCCTACTTGCATGACGAAGTAGGCTTTACGATCTATCATTATAGAAAGGATGTATGGCCCTATGGACTGCTTATTTTGCAAAATTGTAAACGGAGACATTCCTTCTAAAAAAGTGTATGAGGACGAGCATGTATTGGCCTTTCACGACATTAATCCTGTGGCCCCTGTTCACGTCCTGATGATTCCGAAAAAGCATATTCAATCCGTTCTGGCTATCGAGCCTGAGGACAAGGAGCTGATCGGTCACCTCCATCTGTCGCTACAAAAAGTGGCAGAAACAATGGGCGTGAACGAGGATGGCTTCCGTATCGTAACCAACATTGGCAAGCATGGGCAACAAACTGTCTTCCATCTGCACTACCACCTCATTGGAGGCCGACAATTGGAGTGGCAGTTCTAATCAATAGCGGCTACTTCTCTTAGTGAGAGGCTATGTGGCGGGCGATACTTTCACCATGAAACCTTCCATTTTCGATAAAAATGGCGTTCGCATGACGGCCCGCCGCAATGACTCCCGCGATATAGAGTCCTGGGATATTCGTCTCCATTGTCTCAGGTTGATGCACGGGGATTCCCGTTTCCTCGTCAATCATAACTCCTAACGAATGAAGGAAGGTACGATCCGGACGATATCCAATCAAAGAAAACACATGGTCATTGGCAAGCGTAATGCCTTCCTCGCCCATCCTCACCCTGATGGAACGTTCCTCAATGCTCTCGACGGTTGCACCAAACAGCATGTGGATGCGTCCTTTTTTGATCAGACTCTCAAAAACAGGTCTTGTCCATGCCTTGACCTTGTCAGATAGCTCCGTTCGGCGGCAAATCACCGTTACCTCTGCACCTGCCCGTTCCAGCTCCATCGCTGCGTCTACGGCAGAGTTGTTCCCCCCTACTACCGCTACTTTCATCCCTGTATACGGATGTGCTTCCTTATAAAAGGACGAAACCTTTGGCAACTCCTCGCCTGGGACCTGCAACCGATTTGGATTGTCAAAGTATCCTGTGGCGATCACCAAGTTTTTCGCCTCATACGTATGGGTTTTGGCGAAACGGTCCATAGTCGTAACCTGGAAGCCTTCTGGTGTTTTCTTCGCTTCCGTCACCGTTTCATATACGTTCACGCGCAATTTTTCTCGCGCTGCTACCAGTCGATAGTAATTGAGTGCCTCTTGTCGGGTCGGTTTGTCGTTCGCCGTTGCAAAAGGGACACCCCCGATTTCCAGTAAATCTGGTGTGCTATGAAAAATCATGTAGGTCGGGTAGCGATAAATCGAATGGACAAGCGATCCTTTTTCAATAATGATGGGATCAAGTCCAGCTCGCTTGCAGGCAATTGCCGCCGCCAATCCACAAGGTCCACCGCCTACAATCAGTACGTCATCCATTTCTCTCCGCCTCGCTTCATTCTCTCTATTCTTATTCCTCCATCATATCATATCGCATTCCCAGAAAAAGAGTTCGGGCACCCCGCTAGGTTTCTACCAAAATCTGACCAATGAAAGAATGGTTCTCCCTCCTTATACTGGATGTATGATGAAAAAACAAAAGATACATATCTGGTTAGTCTCCTTGGCTTTTCTGGTGTACGGTCTCTCTTTTGCCATAGGAGTCCCTGCATCCACAGCCTCGACGAAAAATTTAAAAGATATCGCAAACAGCTATGCGATAGAGCAAATCCGTTCGCTACAGGCGGCAGGTGTCATCTCCGGCGATGAAAACGGGTACTTTCACCCAACTCGCCCGGTGACGCGTGCTGAGTTTGTCGCGATGCTCACACGAACGCTCGGTATGAAACCAGTGGTCAGCAACGTCGCAGCCTACACGGATGTTCCGAAAACCTCTTGGGCATACGGGTATGTACAAGCTGCTGCTGGACTTCGCATCGCGAATGGCATCGGTCCTACTTCTTTTGCTCCGAACCAGACGATCTCTCGCGAAGAGGCCGCTGCATTTCTCGTACGCGCACTGGAACAGAGCATTTCGTCTTCTTACCAGTTGTTCGTGAAGGATGCCAATGCGATTTCGAGCTGGGCACGCCCCTCAGTCAGCCACGCCATGCAGAAAAATTGGTTGGTTGGCTACAATGGCTACTTCCGCCCGACTCAAGCACTATCGAGAGAAGAAACCGCTGTTATTTTGTATCGAATTCAGGAGAATCTGAAGAAGCAAAACGTTACAGCAAAGTCGCTTGTCTCTCTCGGATGGCAATACCAATCCACGACAGAGGAGTTCATCACACAAGTCAAGAAAAGCGGAGTCAATACACTATCTCCACGTTGGTACTTCCTGCAAAAAGACGGAACGATTAGCGACTCTACGGATCCTTCCCTTGTCCAATGGGCACATGCAAATGGCAAGCAGGTGTGGCCGCTTTTCGGGAATAAATTTGATCCTGATGCTACTCACGCCATGCTGTCCGATCCCAATAAACGAAAAGCAGCCGTGCAAAAGCTTTCTTCGTTCATTGATCAATACCACCTAAACGGGATTAACATCGATTTTGAAGGGTTCTCCCCTGCGGATCGCAACAACTTCACCTTGTTTATTCAGGAGCTCGCGTCTGCTCTTCACGCAAAAGGCACTGTCCTATCTGTAGATATTCCGCCTGATGGTAATTCAGACTGGAGCGATCCTTTCGATTTTGCCAAATTAGCAAAGTACGCGGATTATTTGGTAGTCATGGCCTATGAAGAGCATTGGGTAGGTGGGTCAGAAGCAGGCTCCGTAGCATCCTTGCCTTGGTTTTCGAAAGTCATTACCGATCTGCTCGACGAGGTTCCGACCCAAAAGCTCATCGTCGGAATGCCTCTTTACACACGCGACTGGTACCAATCGAATGGAGCATTGCAGTCAACAGATATTAGCATCCCTGAGTCTTACCAGTTGCTCTCGCAATACAGAGCAAAAACAGTGTGGGACGATAAAGTTGGACAATACCGTTCGACGTATCAAAAGCAAGGCGTCACACACACAATTTGGCTGGAAGAAAGCCGTTCGATTGGGCTGAAGGCTCAGGCTAGTCTGCAATGGCAAGTCGGTGGCCTGGCGTATTGGTACGTTGGCTCTGAATCAACGGATATGTGGACGGCCATTGCCAATTCGATCACCCTTAAAACTGCACGTGAAAAACTGTAAGAATCATAAAAAGAAGCGCCCTCGTCCGGCTATAGCCGTGGCAGAGGCGCTTCTTTTTGTTGTGTTAGGCAATTCTCAATAAGTCCCGGATGAGCCCGCTCCGCCAGGATGCTTGGGCGCCTCGACGACTTCGTCCTTCGACGCTTTTCGGGTCTCAAATAAATCGACGCTTCCTGCTGCGTGCGTCCCAAGTACTTTCAGTTCTTTATTTTCTACTTCCTGATTGCTTTGTTCGGTCAATGTGATCCCTCCCGAGTGCGAGTTAGCAGTAGTTTGTCTCCTTTTAACGATTATTAGACAATCATTGGTGTTTTGCATGGGAATGCCCTCCTTTCTTCATACTGAAAAGGAGCAGAAGGAGGAAAGGTTCTTGCCGGATATTTTAATGAGCCCTGAATTAAAAAGAAAAACAGAGGAAGCTATCCAAGGTCTCACTTTCACGAAAAATTTCCGTTCTGCAACAGCCGAGGAATGGTATCTGTTTTTGCCAGGATATCGAGATCCGCAGACAGAAGGGGCTTGCGGGAAAGTATTCATTCATTACGACCTGTTTGGAAATCGGGATGTGTTCATCAACACCACGGTGATTTTCGATGACCCAAAACTGCATGACCCTACTCTACATCCGCTCGTCTACGCAGTCGTCGATGAGACCGTCAATCGTTTGGTTGGCTATGCAAATACGTTACTTTCGGTACATGCAGGCTTCAATTCATACTCAGCGGAATACGTGAGTTAGCACCCTTTCGCCTAATTGTCCAATCGTTTCCCCATTTTTTCCTGAATATCCATTGATTCTATACAAACACTATCAAAGGTTGACAGTAACCCAATTCGATTACAGGAGGCTATTATGCAACGATTTGCTGCTCATGAGTTTTTGGAAACACAAGAAGCACTCCGCTCCAAGCATGCCGCGATTGAAATGCACGGAGTACTTGCCGAGATGGCACAAGACCCGCAATTAACAGGTATCATTAACAGACATCAGCAAATGATCATGAACGCCTACCAGCAAGGGATTAGCCTCTTGCAGGGAAAAGGCTTCAACATTGCACCAGCTCCTATTCAATTGCGTGTAGCACAACCTACAGCAGTAGGTCTTAATAACCCGCAGATGGCTGCACCCAACCCACACCCAACCCGCTTGTCAGATATGACAATTGCTACTCTGATGCTGAACTGGCATAAAGCGGGTTCCGCAATTGGTATGCTTTGGGCCGCTGAGTGCGTAGACCCAGGTATCCGCCAATATCATGTAAATGGCGCTAATGCATGCCAGCAAATGGCTTATGAAACCTGGCAATACATGAATGCCAAAGGCTACTACCAAGCTCCACAGCTTGCCGATCACACAATGAACACGATGATTAACGCCTATCAGCCTCAACAACAAATGCTCCTGTAAGCCACAATAACCGTCCTTGTTTGGACGGTTTTCCCTTTGTGTGTACGAGAAAAACCTCCCGGATTCCGGAAGGTTTTGTTTGTTACATGGTGTCAGCTCTCTCGAACCCTCTCGGTATTATTCGACCAGCCCCAGCTTTCTATTGGTCGTTCCTCATTACTACTGTCTTTCGTGTCCTGTATATTTGGGATGACTTGTCCTTCTTCGTCGTGCTTCGAATGGTTGCCCTGCAAGTTTTTTGATAAATCCATGATTTTCCCCCTCTCTTTTCATAATGTGCCCGGAGAACAGGAAAGGCATTCAAAAGTCTTATAACGTGCATGTGAACGGACAAACAAAAAATGGCCACCTCTCTCGCATCACGGCACAAGAAGAAGTGGCACATTTTCCTTTTCTCTATTCGTTTATCCGACTTGCTGGAGCAACTTTCCCCGCAGTTTTGCGAGCATGTCCTCGGTCATTTTGTCCAAGTCGTACTCGGCTTTGAAGCCCCACTCTTGCATGGCAGCCGTAGCATCAATGGAGTTCGGCCAGCTATCGGCAATCGCCTGACGCACAGGGTCGACTTCATAAGAGAGCGTAAACTCAGGGATGTGTTTACGGATCGCTGCTGCTACATCTTCTGGCTCAATGCTCATCGCAGTCACGTTGAACGCGTTGCGGTGGATGAGCTTGGAGGCATCTGCTTCCATCAGGGAAACAATCGCATTTAACGCATCAGGCATATACATCATATCCATGTACGTTCCTTTGCCGATGTAGGACGTATACGCTCCATGCTGGATCGCCTTATAGTAAATGTCTACTGCGTAGTCAGTCGTACCACCACCCGGAGGCGCTACATACGAGATCAGACCTGGGAAACGAACGCCGCGCGTGTCTACCCCAAATTTTTGATAATAGTAATCGCAGAGCAACTCACCGGAAACTTTATTGACACCATACATGGTCGTAGGGCGTTGAATCGTGTCCTGCGGTGTGTTGTCCTTCGGTGTAGTCGGACCAAATGCCCCAATCGAGCTCGGTGTAAAGAACTGGCAGTTCAACTCACGTGCTGCTTCCAACGCGTTTACCAGCCCGCCCATGTTCAGGTTCCATGCCAAGAGTGGCTTTGCTTCTGCGGTTGCAGACAACAGCGCAGCCAAATGCATGATCGTATCCACGCCATGTTTCTTCGCCAGCTCAAACATCCGGTTTCCGTCTGTGACATCAAGAACTTCGAATGGACCCGATTGCACCACAGGATCGTCTTCGTTTTTCCGGATATCTGTAGCGATGACTTGATCCGCTCCGTAAATATCGCGTAGTTTCATGATGAGCTCGGAACCAATTTGTCCTAACGCCCCGGTTACCAGAATTTTTTTCATTTCAGGATCCCCATTTCTTTCCCAACTTTTTCGTAGATGCTAAGGGCACGATCCAGCATTTCCTTGCTATGCGCCGCTGTTGGCATATTCCGTACACGGCCGGTTCCTTTTGGTACAGTCGGGAACACGATCGCTTTCGCGTACACGCCCTCTTCATACAGTCGCTTGCTGAATTCTTGAGTCTGCTGTTCGTCTCCGATAATGCAAGGAGTGATAGGCGTTTCGCTCTCCCCGATATTGAAGCCGAGTTCTTTCAAGCCTTTTTTCAGATAATGTCCGTTATCCCACAGCTTGTCTTGCAGCTCAGTGCTGTTCATCAAAATATCGATAGCTGCAATGGAAGCAGCCACATCCGCTGGCGTCAGCGAAGTCGAGAACAGGAAAGGTCTGCTGCGTACTTTGAGCCAGTCGATGAGCTCTTGGCGTCCCGCTACATAACCACCGACTACCCCGATTGCTTTGGAAAGCGTGCCGATTTGGAAGTCGATTTTATCAGACAGGCC
Organism: Brevibacillus schisleri; assembly: GCF_055685845.1. NCBI lineage: Bacteria > Bacillati > Bacillota > Bacilli > Caryophanales > Paenibacillaceae > Brevibacillus > Brevibacillus schisleri. Next base: position 2,840,909 of record NZ_JBVNDM010000001.1, on the reverse strand, counting down.
AAAATGTTTAACCGTTCCTGCCCCTTTACCGAGAACACCAGAGCCGTGGGCATCGTCTACATACGTAATCAAGTCAAATTCTTCGGCTACCTCGACGATTTCCGGCAATTTAGCAACATCGCCATCCATTGAAAATACGCCGTCAGTAATGACCATCAGCTTTTTATATTTACCGGATTCTTTTGCTTCCTTCGCTTTCGCACGCAGGTCATCGATATCGGAGTGGTTCACCCGGATAATTTGTGCACGTGACAGGCGGCATCCATCAATAATGGAAGCGTGGTTCAATTCGTCAGAAAGAATCGCATCGTCCTTGTCCATGACAGCAGAGATCGCAGCCATGTTGCAGTTAAAGCCAGATTGGTAAGCGATTGCAGCTTCCGTATGCTTGAAGGCAGCGAGCTTTTCTTCCAGCTTCACATGCAGGTCCAAGGTTCCATTAATCGTACGAACAGCCCCTGCTCCTACGCCATATTTGCTTGCTGCTGCAATCGCAGCATCCACAAGGCGTTGATCAGTAGCCAAGCCCAGATAGTTATTGGAGGAGAGATTGATCAGTTCTTTTCCTGCAATCGTAATGACAGGACCATTTGCGCTTTGCAGTGGATCAATGACGTTGTACAGTCCCTTGCTCTTCAAATCTGCCAGATTTTCATGTAAAAAATGTTCAAGTGTTTTGCTCGCCAACGAGAATCCCTCCATTATTCAGCCATCGAATAGTAACTTCCACAAAAACAATTGTTCACACTGTATGGACATATCATTTTGATAAAATTCGCATAAAATCAACTTAATCTACAGACATATTACCACCATTTACTTAAAACGTCCACATCACAAAGACATATTGTTAACGTTTTCAATCATTTTCCTTTCGATATTGCCATCTCTCCTACTTTCTCCTTTTGTCGTAAATCGTAGACTCCTGAAAATGAAAAAACCACTCTCTTGCTTCATGAGCAGATCGTGGCCTTTTCCTCATTTTTTTGCCTTTTGTGATTTTAAGATACCGGGCTTGGTGTCTATCGTACGCACAAAACCGTTCGTTTCGAAGCGATGCGTCATCAAGGACTCTACTGGTCTGCCGTTTTGAAAATGCTCTTCCACCAACTGCTGTGCATCTTCTGGTGTCACGTTTTCATACCAGATTCCCTCGGGGTACACGATCATTACGCACGCGTCCTCACAGCGTCCGTTGCAACGCGTGCGGGTTGTATGTACATAGTCATCCAAACCTGCTTCGGTAATCGCTTCGCGTATCGCTACCGTAACCTCTTCGCCCCCCTTGCGCATACAGCTTCCACCGTTACAAATCAGCACATGATGTCTCGTCTGAGATAAGTCCCATGTTGCCACTATGAATCCACTCCGTTCTTATCCAACATCGATCCACACTCCCCATCATGACGTTTTCTTGTTCAATTTGCAATTCCCAGAACGTTTGGTTTTTGATAGAATATATGTTCGTATACGATTACAAATAGATGTTGGTGGTGAAAGCATGTCCGTTACCAAACAGCGCGATGCCTTGCAGCTTTTGCAAACAGTTGGCTCCTACCCGTGGTATGTCGAAAAGTTTATTGAGCATAAAAAATCCAAAAAGAACTCACCCTCCACCTTGCTTGGATACCTACGCGATTTCTCCTTTTTCTTTCGCTGGATGATGACAGAAGGATTGAGTACTGCGACGGATATGAAGGACATTCCATTAAGCGATTTGAATGATTTGAAGAAGGAAACGGTAGAAAGCTACATATTATACTTGCAGGAGTCGCATCTGTATGAGCGATCCGCCTTACTCTCGAACCCTACCAAAAGCGCTAAGAAAGAGTACAGTGACCGCACCATCAGCAGAAAAATATCGAGCCTGAAATCACTTTTTCATTACTTGTCCGCCCTCGCTGAGGATGAGAATGGGGAATCGTATTTGACGCGGAATGTACTCGCCAAAATCGAGCTGGAGATCACGGAGCTGACTCCCCTCGCACGCGCCCACGCCATTCGGGCAAAAATCCTGATAGACGACGAAATCTATCAGTTCGTTGATTTTGTCTACAACGGATATTTGGCTCATTGTGATACGGAAAAAAAGAAACAGTATCACATGCAAAACCGCGACCGGGATACTGCCTTGATCGCGATGATTCTCTCTGGTGGCTTCCGTGTGTCAGAGATCGTCAGTCTCGATCTATCCGACATTATTATGGAAAAAAACCAGTTGAAATTGATTCGCAAAGGAAAGAAAGAGGACGCTCCCTTTTTCAGTGACTGGGGCAAAGAGTACTTGACCAAATACTTGCAGCTGCGTAACAAATACAATCCCGAACCGCAAGAGGACGCTGTTTTTCTCGCTGTTTCCCCTGCCAATCCGAATGGGCATCGCATTGAAGTGCGTTCTGTCCAAAAGCTGGTCAAAAAGTACGCCAAGGCATTCGGCATTCCCGATTTGTCAGTCCATAAGCTTCGTCACAGCTTTGCTACCCAGTTTCTCCGGTTGAATCCTGACCCCCATCAGCTCCAAGCGCAACTGGGGCACTCCAAAATCGAAACGACCATGCAGTATGCCCATGTATTGGAAGATGCTTTGGGCAAGGCTGTGAACCGAACGACATAAGAAGCGCTCTGCATCCCCGCCGCTGTTCCACCATCAGGCAACCGGCCATATGAAATGCATGTTTCTTCTGTTCCATAGCAAAAATCCCCTGCCATCCAGACAGGGGATTCATCATATTCGTTTATTTCGCTGCGCGTTTGGAAGTAGGAACAACGGATATATGCTCGTTCTTAGCCAATGTACTTTCGCTTTGATCGATCACGGCCAATTCGTTCATCCGATTCAGTACAACCTCCTGCCGTTCTTTGGCTCTGTCCCAGTTCTTTATCGGTGAGTAACGCTCTGGTCCTTTCGGCAAAGAAGCCAGCATGGCCGCTTCTCCTAATGTTACTGCTCGATTTCCTGTTTCATTTGCTTTTTTTCCGAAGTAAAAGGGAACAGCCTCGCCAATTCCGTATTTTCCGTGCCCGAAATAAATGACGTTGAGGTACATTTCGAGCAGTTCTTTTTTGCTGTATCGCTGCTCTAATTGTAAAGCGATCGCGACTTCCTTTACTTTTCTAGTCATGGTTTTGTCGTTTGTCAGAAACAGGTTCCGCGCCAACTGCATGGTGATTGTACTTCCGCCCTGCACGTAGGCACCTTCCTTGACATCGACCCAGATCGCTCGGCTCAATCCAATCGGATCCACTCCTGGATGCTGCATAAACCGATGATCCTCTATTGCAACGAATGCCTTCCACACATAATCAGGCATTTCGTCCAGCTTTACATAAGTGTTGGATTGCTGTACAGCAGCCAGCTTTTTTTCATCTATCCATATATTCCCTGTCCAGGCAAGCACGAGCGGCGCCAGAATAGCTGCCATCATGATCACGAGAAAACTGATACGCAGTCGTTTTTTCCAACGAACACCGAGTTTCTTAAGCTTGGGCATGCTCGCCGCCTCATGCAAGTCGGTGTTTCTTCCTAATGGGATTGGAAGGTGGTTCATGCTGCATTCCCCCTTGCCTTGCTTCTACTCATATTGTAGGGGATGCACGCATTTCGTCCCATCGAATCCACTTACAGCAATATTACATTTTCGTAAGACAAACGATTCCCTATAAATGCTGATTTTGCTGTGCCTCCTGCTGCCGCAGTTCGATCCGTCTGATTTTACCGGAGGTCGTTTTCGGCAGTTCTTGTACAAATTCGATTTTGCGCGGGTATTTATACGGAGCAGTTAATTGCTTGACATGGTTTTGCAATTCCACGATCATCTCTTCGGATGGCTCATTCCCTTTTTTCAGGATGACAAAGGCTTTTACCACATGACCACGCTCTGGATCAGGACTGGCAACCGCCGCACATTCCGCTACCGCCGCATGCTTCACCAGCGCATCCTCGACCTCAAACGGACCAATCGTATATCCGCCTGAGATGATAATGTCATCGGAACGTCCTTCGAACCAGATGTAGCCATCTTCGTCCATGCGGCCTTGATCACCCGTCACGTACCAGTCACCGCGAAACGCTCTGGCAGTGCGCCCGGGATCATCCAGATAGCCTTTGAACAGCGCCACCATATGGCGATCAATGGCAATATCGCCCACTTTGCCTACTGGCAGCTCCGCTCCTTCTTCGTCAATAATGGCGATTCTTACAACTGGCGATGGTTTGCCCATTGAACCTGGTCTTGGCTCCATGCCGACAAAGGTACCCACCAGCAAAGTGTTCTCTGTCTGTCCGTATCCGTCTCGCACGGTCAACTGGAAGACGCGGCGGAATGTGTCGATCACTTCCCGATTGAGCGGTTCACCAGCCGAACATGCGGAGCGCAGGGCGGACAGCTTGTATTGTTCTAAATCCGTTACCTTTGCCATGATTCTGTACTCGGTTGGCGTCGCACACAAAACAGATACCGGGTATTTTTGCAGAATCGTCAAATAATTTTCCGCAGAAAACTTTCCTTTATAGACAAACGCGGTCGCTCCCAGCCCTAATGTAGAGACAAACGGACTCCAGATCCACTTGGCCCAACCAGGCCCAGCCGTTGCCCAAACCACATCACCTTCGCGAACGTCCAGCCACTGTGTAGCCGCCACAGCCAAATGCGCAAACGGCCAACCGTGAACATGCATGACCCCTTTTGGTCCCCCAGTCGTCCCTGAAGTATAAGACAGGAAGGCTAGCTCATCCGACTTCGTGTTTACTACCTCAAATTCTGTGTCCTGCCCCTGGAGCAACCCCTCAAGCGAAATCCACCCTTCTTTCTCTTTGCCCGTCGTGATGTAGTGTTGCAGGGTAGAACAGTTGCCTCTCGTCAGATCAACCTCACACATTGCTCCCGCGAAGCTGATCACTGCCTTTACTTTTGCATGATTGATCCGGTACTCGATATCTTTGGAACGCAGCATCTCAGACCCTGGCAAAATCACTGCCCCTAGCTTCAGCAGTGCCAAATAGAGACCGTAAGCCAATGTTCCTCGGGAAACCAGAACGAGTACCCGATCTCCATGCCCGATTCCAATGGACCCTAGTCCATTCGCAATTTTATTTGAATATTGGCGCAAATCTTCGTACGTAAGGATATGCTCCTGGCCTTGCTCATCTAACTCCCAAACCGCACGTCTCTCTGGTTGTTTTTTCGACCATTCGTCCACCTGGGCTGCGAAATTATAGTTCACTGGCATCTTTAATTCCATAGCACATCTCCACCTTTTCTAAGATTAATGAATGATAATTCGACATCACTATAATTCTCACCTTTTTCTTTCGACAAAAATGGGACAAAAAAAGGCCAACCTTTTCCAGCGGTTGACCTCCCTTCTTTCATCCCTATCACTCTACTGGCTCCATGATCGTCGCAGCCTGCACGGAACGCTGTTTTCTTTTTTCTCTCCACTCTTGAAAGCTGCCGACAATTCCACTCGGAAAGCAAAGAACGACCAAAATATAGAGCAAGCCAAGGAATATGACCCATCTCTCGAATATCGGGTGGAGCTTCGCCAGCTCAGTCAGTCCGTGATGCGCCAGCTCTACGATTCCCGACCCCAAAATAGAGCCAAATAGCGTTCCCAGCCCACCGATCATGCTCATCAAGAGTGCATCCAGTGTCGTTTCAATTGAAAACACTTGGGTGTTTACGAAGCGCAGCATGACCGCGTACAAGCCTCCACTAATCGCTGCAACCACTCCAGCGACAATGCTGACGATTACCTTATAATGAAGAATTTGATAGCCTAATGCTTCCGCGCGTTGTTCATTTTGACCGATGGCTTTCAGTACCTTGCCGAGTGGAGAGCGCGTAAACGCCCGCAAGATGACGAACAGCATGACCATTAGGAGCAGGCATACATAGTAAAAGGACAAACGATCCCGAAACAGCTCAGGAACCGGGAAGGTGAAGCCATCTCCCCCCATCGTCAGCGAGCGCCATTTCTCTGCCAATACGAATAGCAGCTGGGAAATCGCCAAGGTCAGCATCGCATAAAAATGACTTTTCAAGCGCAAGGATAGCATCCCGATCACATAGCTGAGAATCCCAGATAGCACGATGGCAACGAGTACGCCAAGTAAGAAATAGCCGATCGTCGCCTCAAAGCTTTTCAGGAATAAAGACACAGAGTACGCACCTATTCCGAAAAACATACAGTGTCCGAATGAGACGATCCCCGTATAGCCGAGCAACAAATCAAAGCTCATCGCAAAAATCGCAAAGATAAAGATTTGGGTGAACAAGATGTACAGGCTTCGCGAGTCTGAAAGAAACGGCAAAACCGCCAAAGACAAAAACACAAAGAGGATAAAACGATGGTTCAACAATCCGGATGTAGTCAACGCATGATCACCCCTTCACTCCAAACAGGCCGGATGGTTTGATAAGCAGCACTGCCAGCATCAGCAGCATGTTCACTGCCAGTGAAAGCTCTGGAACGAAGTAAGCCATAAACGAGCCAAGCACCCCTACTAAAAGCGCCGCAATCATAGAGCCTTGAACGCTTCCCATCCCACCGACAATGACGACGATGAATGCCAGAATCGCATACTGCATACCCATTTCCGCAAAAATAACCCCCGAATACGGGGCTAGCAGACTTCCTCCCAGCGCAGCCATGCCTGCCCCCAGCAAAAAGACGAAAGTAAACACTTGTTTAATATTGATGCCGAGTGCCTGCACCATTTCCTTATCGATGACGCCCGCTCGGACGATCAAGCCTAGTCTCGTTCTCGTCAATAGCAGATGCAACCCGACGTACACAGCTATTCCCACAGCGATGACAAACAAGCGATACGTAATTAGTATGATGTCGCCAAGCTCGATGCTTCCTTGCAAATAATCTGGTAATCCTGCCCGAATGGGATTGGGACTCCAAAATACCTTGAGCAATTCACTGATCACGAGCATCCCGCCCAATGTCACGAGCAGTTGCTGAATATGATCACCGTACACGGGACGGATCAGTACGCGCTCTAGCACGAAACCGAGCAGCATCCCGATAACGGCAGCACCTACGATGGCCAGAAAAAAGCTATCCGTCACTCCGAAAAGCCATACACCAGCAAAGGCTCCCCAGGCAAACAATCCACCGTGTGCAAAGTTCAACACACTCATTAAGCCAAAGATCAACGTGAGCCCGGAAGCGAGCAAGAAAATGAGTGTGCCTGTCGCCAGTCCATTTACAAGCAAATTAATCGCGACATCCATTTCATCCTCCCCCTCCCTGTTAGACGCTCAAGCAATACCCAAATATTTTTGTCGTGTATCTGCATCATCCTTCAACTCCTGCATCGCGCCACTGCGGACCATTTTCCCTTCATCCATCAAGTAGTACTGCTCGCCAATCATGCTCGCCATCATAAAGTTTTGTTCAACTAATAGCACGGTCGTTTTCTCTTTCATCGATTCGATGTGGAGCATGAGCTTTTCAACCATGATGGGTGCAAGCCCCTTGCTCGGCTCGTCTATTAACAAGAGTCCGTTGCTGTTCACATAAGCTCGTGCTATCGCAAGCATTTGTTTTTGACCACCGCTTAAGTGCCCACTTTTCTTTTTCCAGTAGTGATGCAGGTCAGGAAAAAGATCGAGCATCCACGCGAGCTTTTCTTTTTGTTCGTCGTCATTTTTTTGCATGGCGAGCCGGAACGTCTCTTCTACCGTAAAATCATGAAAAATCCCTTGATTCTCGGGCACATAGCCAATCCCTTTACGTGCGATGGAATAGGTCGGCAAATGTCCGATTTCTTCTCCTCGATAGCGAATTTGACCATGACGGATCGGGGCAAGCCCCATGATGGAACGAAGCGTCGTTGTTTTGCCAGCGCCGTTTCGTCCAAACAGGACAGTAATACTACCTGCTTGCACGGAGAGCGAGACACCCTGCAAGATGTGAAACTGGTCAAGGTACGTTTCAATCTGATCAAGTTGCAGCATCATGCTTATACAACCCTCCCAAGTAGGCAGATTGCACCTGTTCATTTTGCATCATGTCAGTCGGTGTCCCCTCAGCCAATAGCTCTCCATGAAACAGAACGACCATGTGATCGGAGAGTGATTTGACCATGTCCATCTTGTGTTCGATGAGGATGATCGTGCACGAATTGCTTTCCTTTATGGATTCGATTACCCTCAATACAGCTGGGACTTCCTCCAGCGAAATACCCGCCGTCGGTTCGTCGAGTAAAAGAACATCCGGACGCAGTCCAAGTAGCATTGCCAGCTCCAGCTTTCGTTTTTCCCCATGCGCCAGTAGGCTTGCCAGCACATCTGCCTTTTTCTCCAGCAATACCAGATGCAGCAATCGTTCAACTTCCTCAGCCTGTCGCATCTGATCTGCTTGGGAAATCCACAGACGAAACCGAACGCCCTGTGCGGCTTGCACTGCCAGTCGAATATTTTCCCGTACTGTTAGCTTGGGAAATAAGTTTGTCAATTGAAACGATCGGCCAATACCCAATCTCGCTCGTGCTGCTGGGGGCAAGTGTGTAATCTCTTGCCCCTTGTACTTGATTATTCCTTGCGAAGGAGTAAGCTGTCCGCTTAACAAGTTAAACAGCGTCGTCTTTCCAGCTCCATTCGGTCCGATGATCGAAGTAAATCGCTGCTTCGGTATGCGTAGCGATACCTTGTTTATGACTGTTTGCTCCCCGAATGCTACGCTTGCGTCAACCGTTTCCAACAAGTAACTCATCACACACCTCCTCTACTTCTGGTTCCTGACAGGCGGTGCTGTCTCTTCCATCGTCATCTCCCGAACGAGCACAGGGACCGGATGATCGACTCCTTCTTTTTTCTCTAGCTTGATCGCGTACAATGTTTGCAGTGCCTGATGGTCCTCCACCCGGAACTGCATCTGGCCCTTCGGTGAATCAAAGGTCATGCCTTCCATCGCAGCAATCAACTTCTCCGAATCTATATCGGCGCTCGTCTTTTTCAGCGCTTCCACAATCGCTACAGCTGCCGTCATCCCGCCTGCCGTAAATAAATCTGGAATCTCGCCCTGAAAACGCTTCTTGTGCTCATCGATGAGCCAGTCGTTCATTTTCGTTTTGGGGAGCGAATGGTAATACACTGAGAAGCCTTTCATCCCGATCATTGCCTCCATCGTTTTCAATGCAGCGATATCAGGAGCTCCCGTAGACACCTTGATGCCTTTTTGCTGAACCTGCATATCTTGCAGCTGTTTCCACGGGGAGTTCGAGCCTGCCCACGTGATGAACACATATTCGGGTTTGGCGCTAATGATTTTTTGGATGTTGGCTGTAAAATCAGTCGTGCTCGTGTCCACGTATTGCTCTTCGATGATGACAGCCCCTAATTTTTCAGCGGCGGTCTTAAAGGCTTCGATCCCTTCTCGACCGTAGGCGCTGTCCTGAGCCATTGTCGCGATCTTTGTTCCTTTGGAAGCAATGGCCGCAGCGCCAGCAACTGCGTCCTGCGAAGAATTTCGACCTGTGCGAAAAATGTATTTGTTCCAATTTTTCCCTGTGATGCTATCTGCTACTGCTGGCTCTACGACCATGATTTTTTTGTACTCCTCTGCCAGAGGAAGGACAGCTAGCGTATCGCCTGAACTCGAGGAGCCTACGAGAAAATCTACCTTGTCAGTTTCCAGGAGCTTCGTTGCTTTTTGAACGGCGACATCCGGCTTCGTCTCCGTATCCTCCACGACAAACTCGATCTTTTTGCCACCGATCTCTCGCTTGCCTTCTGTTGCATAATCGAGCCCGAGCTCAAAACCTCTTGCCGTCTGCTTGCCGTAGCTTTCCAATGGGCCTGTGAGCGAAGCAAGTACACCTACCTTGATCGTGTTGCCGCCACCAGATGAAGCGCTTTCATTTTGGCTGCAGCCAACAACAAGCACGACAGACATCGCTAGCGGGAGCAACATGTTCCATCCTCTTTTTTTCACGCCCGTTCCTCCTCGAGTGTCATAATGTTCATTACGATTCGGCTAACCATTCCAGTACGGTTGCAGCCCACGTATATCCAGTCCCAGCACTGACAGCTACGACAATATCCCCTGGGGCAAGACGTCCCTCTTGCTGTGCGACATGCAGTCCAATACACGGATCGAGTGCAGACAAATGCCCGTAATGATCGAGATAGACGGCCTGCTCCTCGCTCAGTTGCAAACGCTCCAACAGCTCCAAGAACATCGAACGCTTTGTGTGCAAAGGAAGCAGCAGCTTCAAATCACGAAGGGAATGATTGCTTTTTGCCAATGCTTGCTCTACCACATGAACAAAGTTTGGTATTGAGATGGGATCAAGTCGTTCTTTCATATCGCTCGGATTCGGCACATCGATGTAATGGAGTCTGTCTTCAACCGTTTCATGACTAGGTTGGTGCTTCGAGCCGCCAGCGGGTACCCTTACATCATCGTGAAAAGAACCATCGGTAATGACACAGCTGTGGAGAATTCTGCTCTTAGTAGCTCCACGTTTTATGAGAGCCGCTGTCCCCCCATCTGCAAAATTAAACATGAAGCGTGAGCGAGGATTGTCGTAATCGACGATTTGTGATTCTTTACAGCCAGCAACCAGCAAGATGTTTTCAATGGATGCATCTGCCGTTAGCATATCTTTGGCAACCTTCAAGGCGATTGGAAAACAAGAGCTGACGTTCATCATCTCGAAACCGTATGCGTTTGTCGCTTTTAGTTCGTATGTAATCTTCGGTGCGCTAGACCATACATAGTAATCTTTGTGCGGGCTACCAAAGTAAATAATCACGTCAATCTCAGATGGATCGATCACCGAGCCGGTCAGCTGTTGGGCAGCGAGCACAGCGAGGTCTGATGCATGAAGGGTGTCATCTGCGACATGCTTTTGATAAAGACCGAATTTTTCGATAATAACTCGTGTGGGGATTCCTGTCTTTTCAGCCAAACATTCAGCTGTTTCTACACCTTCAGGAAAAAATACGGACGTCGCTTCCACTCCAATGGTCTGCTCTTGGATCGTATTCACTTCAAGATGATTCATACTTTCGCTCCTTCCCTCGGTACGAGCATCGTCGCTGTTCCAGTCAGAACTAGTTTTCCATGCTGATTCGTGCATTCTGTAAGCAATCGGATGATGCCCCGCTCTTCTTGATACTCCAGCACAGTGGCGGTCGCGGTGATCGTGTCTCCGATCAATACCGGAGCCGTAAACGAAATGGTCTGGTCTTTGTAAATGGAACCGATGCCGGGCAGCTGCATCCCGAGCAATCTGGACAACATGCTCGCCGTCAACAGTCCATGTGAGATACGCTGACCAAATCGCGTATCTTTTGCGTATTGTTGGTCAATGTGCACCGGATTATAATCCCCACTCATTCCTGCAAATAGAACGATATCTGTTTCCGTAATCGTTCTGCTAAAAGATGCTTGCTCCCCTATTGCAAATCTCGCCATGAAATCACCTCATTGTGTAATGGAATCTGTCTTCAATCTGGTCAATGCTTGCTTGACAATTTTCCCTGTCGCATTGCGTGGCAGCTCGGTTAAAAACACGAATGACTTCGGGATTTTATACTTCGCCAGTCTTTGCTCACAGTGTTCTTTGATGTGTGCTTCCGTGATGACTACACCTGATTTGGGCACGATAAACGCCTTCGCGACCTCTCCCCATTTTTCATCAGGTACACCGACGACTGCGGCTTCTAGAACACCATCCAGCTCGCCGATGACCTGTTCCAGCTCCAGCGGATAAATGTTCTCCCCGCCTGAGATAATCATGTCTTTGCGCCTTCCTACGATAAAGGCGAACCCTTCTTCATCAAAACGTGCCAAATCCCCTGTGTACAGCCACCCATCGCGGATGGTCTTGGCTGTTTCTTCTGGTCTGTTCCAGTATTCCTTCATCACATTCGGGCCTTTGACAAGCAATTCTCCGATTTCGCCCTGACCCACGTCTTTTCCATCATCCGAGATCAGGCGGACTTCACAAAACATGACGGGCTTACCGATTGAGCCGGCTTTTCTTCTCGCATCTTCCTTGGCAATCATAAACACGGTGGGGGATGTTTCTGTTAGGCCGTATCCTTGTCCAAAAGGGAGGCCTCGCTCCTGAAAATGCTGGATGAGTTCCATGGGGCATGGAGCGCCGCCGTTGTAAAACCAACGGACGGAATCGAATGATGTGGTTGCAAATAAAGGGCTTTGACGAATGGCTTCATAGATGGCGGGCACACCCATCACAATGGTGACTCGGTGGGTTTCGATTAGTTGAATCGCTTTATCAGGGTCGAACTTCCCGGCAACAACGACGCGTCCGCCTGCAAGCCATGTAGGGAAGGCAAACAGTCCGATTCCCCCGATATGAAAGAGTGGCAATAAGACAATCGAGCAGTCTTCTGAGGTGAGATCAAGCGCGGCTACGTTGTGTACGGAGTTCCAAAACATATTTTCTTGGGTGAGCACTGCTCCCTTAGGCTTTCCTGTCGTTCCTGATGTATAGCAAATGATGTATGGATCATCTCCACTTCCGTCATCTGCATTGGTCCTACTGTGCTGGGATGACTCACTCGGGCCATCCTGGCTCCAAGGAAGTTCTCCCGGTTCCAGCCATATCATGTGCGCAACACTGGCCTTCGCCTTGATCAACTCGATGGTAGCAGCGAACTCTGGCTGGGCACATAACACGCGAATACCACTATCCTCAAACTGATAATCTAATTCTGCTGGGGTCAAGCGGATATTAAAGGGGACGGCTATCGCACCGAGTTTGGCGATGGCAAACAGCAGAAGCACATACTCCAAACTGTTTTGGGACAAAATGCCGATCCGATCCCCCTTTTTGACCTGTCGCTCATGTCGTAAATAGTTGGCAACACGTTGGATCTGTTCATTCATTTGCTGATACGTGAGTGATTGCTCGTTGGCAATCACTGCGAACCGCGTCGGAGTGATTCGGGCTCGCTTTTCAATCCAATAAGCAATTCCGTGCATGAACTCTACTCCTTTGCCTATAAAATGGATCGGTTAAGGCTTGGCAGCAATCCCTTTCATAATCATCGACATGGCTGTTTCTAACACCTCTTCCGGTACGTCTTCATTTTCCCAGTAAACCCAACGCATCCCGATGAATTGTCCGATCGACATGAGACAATAAGCCAGCGTCTCATGATCCATCTCTCGAAACGCTCCTTCGTTCATGGCGTTCTTCAAACTTCGTACGTACCCGGCTGCCAGTTTGGCGTAATACCAGCGATACAGCTCCTGGTCGACGAGCGCAGCCTGTTGAATAATGCTGTACATATTGCGATGATGTTTGATCCAACGAAAAAAGGCCAGAAATCCTAGGCGCAAATTCTCTTCTTGCGTGGTTGCTCCCATGATCGCTTCTTTGATCGTGGAACGTAGCTCTCTACTCAGCTGCCTGATCAATTCATCATAAATCGCTTTCTTCGACTCGAAATAATTGTAAAATGTTCCTTGGGACACCTGTGCATGCTGCGTAATCAAGACGATAGATGCATCATAATAACCCAGCTCTCCAAACACATGCTCTGCGGCATCCAGTATTTTTTTACGAGTTTCCTGTCCTTTCTTGGTTAAAACAGGGGTAGGTAGACTATTTTCTGACACCTGAATCACCTCTCAGTTTTTATTATATGTATATTTCTGAATATTACAACACATTTCGTGTTGCGAACGTAAAAGCGGTATGATTCCCTTTTCCCTATTGGCAAAAATTGACGCGAAACGATCTGTGCGAACAAGCGTCATATATAATACAAAAGCTCCCATGCAAATGCACGAGAGCTGAAATGGATTGGATGCTTAAATGACGCGCTTGATTTTCACTGTGCGCTTTTCCCAGTTCGTTCCATCGTACTTGGAATAAGTCACACCAGGACTGCCGTACGTGTGCAGGATTTTCCCATCCCCTGCATAAATGGCTACGTGTGTAATCCGATCAGAAGTACTGTTTACCGATGCCTTCATGAAGATCAGATCACCTTTTTGCAGATTGCTCTTGGAAACAGATTTCCCTACAGTAGATTGCTGGCGGGAGTCGCGCGGCAATGTAATGCCCGCTTCTTTAAACACGCGCTGTGTAAAGGAAGAGCAATCGAATGTTTTGGTCGTACTGCTGCTAGAGCCGTATTTGTAATTGGTGCCCATATACTTTTCGCCATTTTTAATGACTTGATCGGCAACAGTGATTGTCGGCTTTTCTGGCTTGCTTGGCTTATTCTCTGAGGAATTGCTCTCAATAACACGACGAGCCCCTACAAATTTGTCACTGTACTCCGAATATGTTTTGACAACTACCTCGTCTTCCCCTTTCGAAGAATAAACGAATTGATCACTGCCTATGTATATTCCCATAAAAGTTGGGCTACCGCTTCCGCTAGAGGCGAAGAACACCAAATCTCCTGGCGTTACGCTTTTTTCGGATACTTTCGTCCCAGTCTTGTACAGGCTAGAGATTGTGCTCCCGATGGAAATCCCTACTTGTTTGTACGCATACGTAGCCAGCTCTGCTGATCCGAATTGCTTCGGTCCCTTTGCTTTGTACTCGTAATCCTTCCCGATCAAAGAAGTAGCAATATTTGCAACCTCTGATTGTTTTGAATCTTGTGTCTTAGCGGCCACTACTCCAACTTGACCACCCATTAACAGGGACGTACTCAGCATGACTGCTACTGTTGACCTCATTACCCAATCTCGTTTCGTCACTTTCTTTTCCTCCTTGTCATGTTGTGGCACCCGTCTTGGGTACATGGACAGAATAGCGCAGGAGGAAACAGGAGGATAAGACCGTAAAATTTTCCAATGATGGAATTGGTAGCATGGGACTAGTCAGAAAACAAGGTGTAACGTAGGCGGTTGCTACTCCTTAGTTCCATAGAACCACAAAGGTTACAAAACGGTATCAAAGATAATTTTCGCCGCAAAAACCCGCTCTATTGCTGGCCCGAGCGCCAAACAAAAACCATCTTCTGCTTGTTTCTGTCAGAAGATGGTTTTCCATTTGTCCCTATTTCATTTTCGCCGTAAACTGCCCCCACGTCTCTTCTCCCCACTTGAGAGTGAGGACGTCTCCATCCGTAACAGGTCCTACCCCCGCTGGCGTACCCGTGTAAATGATATCCCCTTGATCCAGTCCTAGATGTTCGGAAATATAGGCAATAATCGTTTCCAAATCAAAAATTACATCACGCAGATTGCCGCGTTGCACTTGGTCTCCATTTTTCAGCAAGGAGAAATCCGTTTGGTGCAGCGCATGAATGCCAGGGAAAGGATGAAAAGAAGTCAAAATCGCTGAATTTTTAAACCCTTTTGCCAACAACCATGGATGCCCTGCTTTCTTCAGCTCGCTCTGAACATCCCGCAAAGTAAAGTCGATCCCCAGTGCTATTTTGTCAATCATCTCGTCAAGAGAAACTCCAGCCTCATACGGCCTCGCGATGTGAATCACAAGCTCCGCCTCATAATGGAGTTCTCCACGAGATGAAGGAAGCTCAATGGCCTCACCGTTTGCCATTGCAAGCGCATGTGTTGGCTTATTAAAGATCATTGGCTTGGTTGGCACATCGTTCCCCAACTCCGCAGCATGCAATCGATAGTTGCGACCGATAAAGTAAATATTTTTGACGTGCTCCATTTTGTCTTGTCCTCTCCTTTGGTGGCTGTCTTTTTTTCACTATATCATGGCTACATGGCGTCTTACAGCTTGTCTTGTTCGTCCTCTTCCATGCAGTTTCCATAACCAGGCCAAAGTCGGGCATTTCCACGTGCTTCTACTTCAATCACGGTATCACAAATACATTCCAAAGCACTCTCCAGATCCATCTCTTGCTCGGAGCTCCAGGAAAACTCGTAATGAAAAATCACTTGTTGCTCTGTCGCTTCGGAGAGGACAAAGGCAAACTGCTGTTGTTGTTCCACGACATGCTTTCTGGCTTCAACCGTTGCTTCCACCGAGAACATGCCATCCCATTCCGCCACCATATATGTAGAAGTAACATCAATCCACAGGGAAGGAGTATCATTCGTCCGCCGGAAAATAACAGAGTCTTCCCGATAAAACCCGTAGCCAGAAGGCAGCGCACCCGAGAGCTTGAATGGGATTCCTACTGGCAAATCATGTGGCTTCAATGCGTGGACAAGTCTCCCAGGCAAAAGATAACAACCATCCTGCTGGCGATCTAACCGTTCTCCCATGACGAGAACCTCTTGCTTGTGTGAATCACCTGTCACCTGAACGAACATCACGGCACCTCCTTCTAAAACAGTATGGTCAGGAATGCATGACTCAAAACCAAATCAGCATCCATTTTTTCCCTGTAAAAATACCGAAAAAAACAGGGTTCATCCATAGGATGCCCCCTTTATTCCTTCGAAGCTACGCACGTATGATCGCAATCACAACATGTTCGTCATCGTATGATTTTGCTTTGATTTTCACAGGGAAATCATACAAGTTGACAAATTTAAAATCCATATAGCCATACGCGACTGTGGCATCTTGACCCACTGGCACGTATCTCACCGATTTGCTGTGATTATGCCGTTCCACCATGATCATTCCCGCTTCAGCAGCTGCATTGTAAAGCGTGCTGGAAACCTGACATATCCCGCCTCCATAGTCATCAGCGAGCTGCCCGTTCTGAATGACTCCAGCCTTTTGCCAACCACCCTCAGGCAAATTCGAATTTCCCACTATCTCGTTGAAAGAAAACACCTGTTGCGGCTTGATTTTTTCATTATGAATCTTGCTCAATGCTTGCGTGATGTTATGTTTACGCTCATCTGTGCTGTTTTTCATCGATGAGTAATAAAAGCCGAGAACCTCGTCTTCCTTGAGGCCCATCTTCTCCACATACTTTTCCTGCAACTTATCCTGCAACTCGATAGAAGGAGAAAACCGGTCTAATTGTAATGCCATTGCATGCTCAGGCGCGAAGTTCATACTGAGCGAGAACACAAGGGCCACTGTAGCCATAGTGATCAGCCAATGCCGAACTTTCTTCATTTCTACTTCCTCTCCCACATTTGTTGATCGATTATCTAGCACGAAGTTCCCTATTTATATCGTCTGACCTTGTTTTTCTACCTTGCCTTTTACAATGTAACGTATGGGAAAAGCGACAATCAACCTGCAAATGTTGGGCTTTTTGTCCTATATCAATTCTACTCGTCGTCCTCATCGATAACCCCAAGAGCTTTGTTCTTTTCTTTAAAGCGCTGGTTATGAGAAGAAACGTACGCCATCCGATCTGCTACCGGGTCAATGTGCAATTTGGCACTGTTTACGGCTACAGCCGCATCGGTGAATGCTCCCGCGATCAGCGTAATCTTGCTGTCAAAGCTCGCAAAATCGCCCGCCGCAAAAATCCCTGGTAGATTCGTTGCCAGACGAGGGCTGACAAATACATTCCATTCATCCATGTCCAAGCCCCACTCTTTAATCCCGGTGAAATCGGCCTTTAATCCGTGATTGACGATGATGGCATCGACATTGATTTGCTCCGTCTCGTCTGTCTCTAGATGACGTAGCGTCACTTTATCGATCGTTTCTTTATCTGAGCTTTGCAATTGCGTGACCGCATATGGGGTGCGTACGATCGCAGATGACTCCTTCATGCGCTTCACATTCCGTTCATGTCCACCAAATACATCACGGCGATGCACGACCGTTACGGATGCTGCAATCTGCACCAGTTCATTTGCCCAATCGACCGCGGAGTCCCCACCACCTGAGATAAGGACGTGCTTGCCACGGAATGGCTCCAGTTCCTGCACGGTATAATGAAGATTTGTCACCTCGTAGCGCTCTGCTCCTTCGATCTCCAGCTTTGCCATTTTCAAAATACCTCGGCCTAAAGCCAATATGATCGTGCGGGTCCAATGCCGTCTCCCTGATTTTGCAACGAGTATGTACGTGCCATCTTCTTGTGGCTCTAGTCCAATGATCGCCTCACCTAAGACGATGGTAGGATCAAATGTCTTCGCTTGTTGCACCAGATTGGCAATCAGCTTTTCACATAACTGTGGTGGTAATCCGCCTACATCCCAGATCATTTTTTCTGGATAGATCAACATTCGTCCACCGAGCTCTTCTTTCGCTTCAATGAGTTTCGTCTTCATATCGCGCATTCCGCTATAAAAGGCAGCGTACATCCCCGCAGGACCACCGCCGATAATGGTTACATCAAACAGCTCCAACTGTTCTTCCACAACTACCCCTCCACTGTCTTTCTCGTTTGTTTATGAATCATCAAATGATAATGAAAATGATATTCATTATCATAATGTGATTGTAATGGAAAATGGAGGAGGATTCAACATGCTAGAAAAAATAAAAAGGCTCGTAATTAGCTTCATCCGCTAATTTACGAACCTGTTGTTTGCCATATGGTGCGGTCGAGAGGACTTGAACCTCCACGGTGTTGCCACCACTAGAACCTGAATCTAGCGCGTCTGCCAATTCCGCCACGACCGCATAAAAATGGTGCCGGCAATAGGACTTGAACCCACAACCCCCTGATTACAAGTCAGGTGCTCTACCAATTGAGCTATACCGGCACATTACGAGAAACTATTCAATTCGCACATTCTAGTAAAAGAATGGCGGAGCTGACGGGACTCGAACCCGCGACCTCCGGTGTGACAGACCGGCGTGAACTCCAACTTCACCACAGCTCCATGTGGTTTTTGTCCCCCATCTTGCGGCGACTTCTGTAATATAGCACGATCCTATCTCGTGACGCAATAGTTTTTTAAAAATAATAGAAAGATTAATTTTTTCATAGATTTACCAAGCAAAATCCGATAGAATTTTATCTAGATATGCAGATTTTAGTAGATTGGTGGAGACGATGACATGAAAAAGACTTCGAGGCTACTCACCTTCCTCGCCCTCTTCACTCTGCTGCCTACTGCTGCCCATGCTTCCTCATCGGCATATGTGGTATCAGCAGGTGATACGTTGAGCAAGATCGCTCGCGAACATCAGGTCACGGTGGATCAAATTATTCAATGGAACCAACTGAATGATGATCGATTGTCAATTGGACAAACATTGTCAATTCATGGTGCAAACACTTCTGGCTCCATTGCGACTGACATTCCATCCGATGTTACTGTCGATCAGAATGATAACGCTACCACTGAGTCTAAAGAACTAACCGCTGGTGAAAAAGCCCGTGTCACTGGTGACGTGCTGAATGTGCGTAAAAAGCCTTCGACTGACGCAAAAGTGTTAGGCAAGCTACGACTCGGTTCCATTGTAGAAGTCGTAGAAACGGGTAGTGAATGGACGAAAATCGAATTCGAAGATCGTGAAGCATACGTTGCTACAGAATTCCTAAGTCCAAACCTCACTTCTACCGTTTCGCTGCCTGCCGAGGTAAATGCAGAAGACCTGGGTCGTTTGCAGGAAATTTTTGAGCCATTGCTCAAAACACCATACGTTTTAGGCGGAACAACTCCGAATGGCTTTGATTGTAGTGGCTTTACTTCATACGTTTTTGAGCAGCTTGGGGTTACACTCCCACGCACTTCTGAAGATCAATTCCGTGGCGGTCAAGAAGTATCACTGGATCAAGCACAGCCGGGTGACCTTTTGTTCTACGATGCGCTTGGAAAAGGACGCGTGTCCCACGTAGCGATCTATCTGGGTAATGGAGCAATTGTGCACGCGAATGGCGAAGATGTTCGTTATGGCAAAGTCGAATACATGCATAAGCTATACCCGTTTTACGGTGTGAAGCGTTACGCTAATTTCCAGTAAGCTTTCCTACACGGATAAGCAAACAAACAGCCCTATCTGCCTTTTCAGCGCAGTTCGAGGGCTGTTTGTCGTTCTATGCTTAATGTATTTCGGTATTATGTCCCTGTTGTTGCTGCTGTTGTTGCTGCCCTCCGATTTCAATTTTGCCCAACGCTTGCTTCATTTTGTCGAGCTGAAGTTGATAATCACGAACGACAACGGTAAGAACACTGACAGACTCCTTGAAATCCGGCTCGCTGCTTACTCTGTCGATGGCTCTATGTAAATGCAGCATTTTGTTCTCCGTTTCCCGTAATAGGTCGAGTAACTGCAATCCATTTACCACGTAATCACCTCATCTGTTTTTTCTTACTTTCTCCTTCCCCTCTGTTCCCTATGCGCACAAAAACGCTTTGCAGCATAAATAAAAAACGCCCGCTAATGGGACAGCGGACGTTCTTCCTATTTAGTTCAGGCGAGCAGACGCGAGCTCAACGAATTTTTCGATATCTTTTGCAACCAAAGAAAGGGAATTCCGCCAGAAATCAACGGAGCGTACATCTACATCCATGATGGCTGCTACATCCGCAATGCTCATTTTGCCCGTTACAGACAAGAGCTTGTCGTACTGCTCAACAAAAGCTTCCCCGCGCTTCAGATACTCTGCGTACAAGCCTTTCGCGAACAGGAGTCCAAAAGCATATGGGAAGTTATAGAAATTGTAATCCGCGCTATAATAGTGCGGTTTGCATACCCACATGTATGGGTGCAGGGCTGCCGGGTCCAAACCATCTCCGTACGCGTCCTTTTGCGCTTGCAGCATCAGTTCGTTCAGAGTGGAAACAGACAAGGCACCTTCTGTTCTGCGCTCAAAGACAGCAGTCTCGAACAAGTAACGGCTATAAATATCAACGATCACCTGACTTGCTCCGCTGATATCATTTTCCAAAATCGCAAATGCTTCCTCGGAAGTCGCTTGTTCAAGCGCTGCATTAGCAATGATGGTTTCGCACAAAATGGACGCAGTTTCAGCGATTGGCATTGGGTAGTCGCTATTCAAGAAAGCTTCGTTTACAAGACATTCTCCGTGATAGCCATGTCCCAATTCATGTGCCATTGTGCTCACATCGCTGTAGCTGCCTGTGTAGTTGGACATAATTCTGCTCTCCCCTACGATGTGCAGGTTGTAGCAGAATGCCCCTCCACGCTTGCCTTCGCGAATCTCTGCATCAATCCACTGATTGTCATAAGCTCGTGCTGCATAGTTGGCGAGCTTTTCGCTAAAGCTACCAAAATGCTTCACGATGAAATCGCGGGATTCCTCATAAGAGAAACGCATGTCTGCCTCGCCCACTGGCGCAAACAAATCATAAAACGGCAACTGAGCGCTCTCATGACCGAGCAGCTTCGCCTTTGTACGGAAGTATTGATGGAAGGACGGGAGGCTCTCACGCATTGCCTGAAGCATTGCTTCAAGCGTCTCGCGATCCATGCGGGAGTCTTGCAACGTCTTATCCAGTGGTGATTCATAGCCTCTGAGTTTCGCTACGGTAATAACCTCGCCCTTAATTCCGTTCAAGCTGGCAGCAGCAGCATCAACGATTTTTTTGTAAGCGGCGAGCTCCGCCTCGTATGCCGTTTTGCGAAGCTGCGGATCTTTTTCGTTCGCCATGTTTCGCACCACTGGCAATGGAAGCTGTTTGTGCTCCCCATCGACTGTAATGTCTACCAACAATGTGGAGGTCAACATTTCATGGAGCTTTGTCCACGCATTTGACCCTGTATTTTTCATTTTTGCCAAGATGATTTCTTCTTTTTCGCCCAGCATGTATTTGCTCTTGTCTGACATTTCTGTCAACATAAAACGATGTGTTTCTAACAGTTCCGACTGGATAATCAACTCGTTCAGGTTACTCAACGATCCTAACCATTTTTGGAATTGTACGCCTGGTTCAACCAATTCAACAGCCTGATTCTGCACTTTTTCAATCGCGAGCAATGCTGCTTCATTCTTGGCATCGACGCTGGCAGTCAGCTCTCCGTAGGCGTACAAGCGGAATTGCGTTTGCAGGACGGAGGTCATCATCGTGATGTATTTCTCCATCTTCGCTACTGCATCTTCTGAAGATTGCAAGTTTTGCGCTGCCCAGCTTTTGATCTCTTCTGTTTCCCGTACGAACTTCTCCCAATCTTGTTTCCATTCTGGTGCATCAAATGAGGAATACAAGACGTCCAAATTCCAGCGCATATTCATGGGCACGCGCCTCCTTTTCACTTATGTAACAAGCCTATTGTAAAAAAAATTAGATAGATTCTGCAAGTTTTTACTAAGAAAACTTCTTTTGCGAGAATAAAAAGACTCTGCCGCTAGCGTAAGCAGAGTCCTTTTGTAGACGATCAAGCTCGTACCGGCTGCGTCAAAAACGTCAAGGCAGACAAGGCAAAAAGTTGGGTAGATTCTACCAATTGGTCAATCGCTACGTACTCGTCTGCATGATGAGGGATATGGCGATCGCCTGCGCCTGTTGTCAAAATCGGAATGCCTGCCTTCTGCAGGAAGGTTCCATCTGTCGCACCTGGAACGCCATTGTATACGGGTTCCTTTTTCGTGATTTCCCGATAGGCGCTCGCGACAGCGGTCACGACTTCTTCCTTCATGTCAGTCAACGTCCAAGGACGCTCTTCGATGACTTCCAAGGTTGCTTTGAACTTGTCATCTTCTTTACTCAATCCTTCTAATATGGCACTGATTTCTTTGTATAGCCCTTGGTGGTCCTGCCCGGGTACCGTGCGAATATCAAGTGTGGTCATGCATTGATCGGGTACAACGTTGATTTGGGCGTCTCCTTTGACTGGTGCCTGCAAAATCGTCGGAGTGATACTTGGCCACCCCAACATTGGGTGCTCTCCCAGACGAGCCATTTCCTTGCGCTCCAGCCCCTCTAATGCGACTATGGCGCGTGCCATCCTTGTGTTTGGATTGATTCCTGTCAATGGCATAGCTCCATGCGCCATTTTACCAAACGTACGAAGAATCGCTCGCATCGCTCCTTTTTGCGTGATGCAGAGCTGATTTTCTTCCGGTTCGCAGATGATCGCCGCATCGACATTATTGGCCCAGCCGCGCCGGATGAAATCTTTGATCCCGATCATCATGCTCTCCTCATCGCAAGGGATGCACAGGAGGATTTTGCCTGTAAAAGACTGTTTGGATCGTTGGATTGCTTTGACGGCACATATCGCGGCAGCCAGATTTCCTTTTGTGTCACAGGAGCCACGCCCGTAGATACGCCCACCAGATATTGTCCCGCCAAAAGGGTCGTAGCTCCATGCACCCCGGTCCCCTTCTGTTACGACATCTGTATGGGCTTCGAACAAAAGCGTTTTGCCAGGTCTACCCGAATCGTAAAACGCGATGACATTCGGCCTGCCTGGAACAACTTCTTCATAGAAGACCTGCAACCCCATATTGCGAAGATAATCGGCGACAAATAGCGCGACCCGCTCTTCATTCGCTCCTGCCTGATCAGGGCGAAACACACTCGGAATTCTAACGAGCTCCTGCGTTAGGCGCACAACCTCCTGCTCGTCAACAAAGGATATCACCTGATTCATCCGCCAATCCTCTCCTCTGCATCCCATTATGGTACACCTATTCCTGGAAGTAACTGCGATAAGAAGGCAGTCCTCCTGCTTCCTCTGCGTGCTTAACGGCTTGGATGACGGCTTCAGCCAGAACATCTGCGGACAACGCGCCCACCAAGTCTACACTCGTCTCGACTTCGCCTGTTGCGACCGCAAAGATCGTATCGCCATCGTACATGGTGTGAATCGGCCGGATCGTACGGGCAAGCCCGTCGTGAGCCATTTGCGCTACTTTGTTTGCTTCTGCTTTGGACAAGTGGGCATTGCTCGCGACTACGGCAATCGTCGTGTTTGTACCTGGAGGGATCGGGGCAAAAGCTCGCTGACGCATTAACTCCATGCTATCCCGAATCGTTCCCTGTTCATCTCTCGGGCCAGCTATAATCGTCCCTGACTGGGGATCTACGACATGACCGACCGCATTGACAGCGACGATGGCACCAACGACGAGTCCATTGGGTAGAATGACGGAAGCTGTGCCCAATCCGCTCTTCATCGCATTCCCAAATCCATTCAGCTTTCCTACTGACGCACCTGTACCAGCGCCGACGTTTCCTTGTGCTACTGTCTCACAGCTCGCTGCCTGTCCTGCCTCATAGCCCATTTGACGATCCGGACGAACCCGATGGTCGCCTACAGCCAGATCGAACAAAACTGCTGCTGGAACGATAGGAACGACACCAAAGCCAACATCCAGTCCGATGCCTTGTTCTTCCAAATACTGCATGACACCTGTAGCAGCATCCAAACCGTATGCACTACCACCAGAAAGACAAATCGCATGGACGACACTCACCAGATTGACAGGGTCCAAGAGGTCCGTCTCGCGGGTGCCCGGGGCAGAACCCCGGACATCCACACCACAAACAGACGGCTTTTCCAGCATAATCACACTACATCCCGTTAATGTTTCTTCGTTTTGTGCATGCCCGACGAGAACGCCAGGTACGTCAACAATCGTTCCACTCATTATAAGTCTCCTGAAATTTTTGATTTTTGCCTACCTGCTGAGCCCAATTTTTTCCAAGCCGCAACAACAGCCACCGTAACAATGACAGAAACAATGGCTTCTGGCAAGCCGCTCGTGATCGCGACCGTGGTCGCTACACCGAGGGTCATATATCCTCGAATGACGGCCATGCCCAGTACCAGGATCGTGTTGGTCATCGCCCCAATAAAGCCAGCGGCACCAATCGCTAAATACTGATTGACGTTTTTCAAACCAACGTAAGTCAAGTAAGCTGTCACACCAATGAACAAGCGTGGCAGGATGGCGACGAGAGGGTCTTTAAAAAGCGGAACGGTGGCATTTAAGAAAGAAGAGACTCCAAATATAAGGCCAATGATCATACCAACGCCCCAACCCTCCATTATGCCCCCGATAACTGCCGGGATGTGCATAATAGTGGCATTGCCCGCTGCTGTCGGAACCGGAATGTAGCCGAGACGTGTCACGCCGAGCAAAATCGCGATCGCGCCCAGAACGCCTGCAATGACAATCTTGCGAACGGTCAAGCCTTTTTCCATGCATACTCCTCCTTTTACGCGTTTTATGTGGAATGCCCTACTCGGGCGAGTTCCCGCTAGTCTCCCTTACCAAGGTATGGCGAGCATGATGGCAGAAATGACAATGCTTGCGATCAGCGCGACGTAATCTTTGCCTACTGCCTTGTATTGGGTGTATCTAGTCCGTGCGGCACCTGGTGTGTAGCATCTGGCTTCCATTGCCAAAATTAAATCTTCTGCTCTGGAAAGCGCCACATTGAACAACGGGATGATGATGGGAAACATGTCTTTTGTTCGCTGGATGATCCGCCACCATTCTCCTGTCCCGAAATCTGCACCACGGGACGCTTGTGCTTTCATCATTTTTTCCATTTCCATCGCGAAGGTAGGTACAAAGCGCACAGCAATCGTGATGATCAATGCAAACGCGTGAACCGGAAACTTTACTTTTTCCAAGGGCCCTAGCAGTCGTTCCATTCCGTGCGTGAGTTCCGTCGTAGAAGTGCTCAGCGTGAGGACACTAGATAAAAAGATCACTTCTACAAAGCGCATAGCTGACACGATGACGAGGCGCACACTCTCACTCGTGATCGTAATGAAGCCGTATTTCAAATAAACGGTTCCGCCATTGACAACCTCCCCGTAGAAAAGCAACTGCATGATTGCCAAAATAATGATAAAGGGGATGGCGGGCTTGATCCCGGATATGCCGTAATGCAGGGGAATTTTCGAGATTCGAAACATCCAGATACAAATGGCTAAAGCAAACAGGTTGCCCACGTATGTATCACAGATGGCAATCGCTAGGATGAGGATGACGAAAGCACCCAGCTTGAAACGAGGATCGAGACGATGAACGACAGAAGCAGTGGGTAAATATTGACCGATGGTAATATTGCGCGTCAATTCAAATTCTGCTGACATGTGGACCCCCTCCTTAGCGGTTCATCAGTTTCAAAATTTCCATTGCCGTCTCTTCAGGTAAAAAAGCGCTTGGATCGATGCTGTAGCCCTGCTCACGGAGCCTGTATAAAATATCAACCGATTCCGGTGTTCCGATATGATGCTGGCGCAGCAATTCCTGATTGCCAAAAATTTCTCGTGGTGTCCCCTCACAGACTGAATTGCCGTTTGCCATGACGTAAACGCGATCAGCAAGCTTTGCGACCTCTTCCATATTGTGTGAGACGAAAATAACCGTAAGCTTTTCTTCCCGATTGAGACGGCGGATGCGCTCCAATAGCTCAAGACGAGAGCGCGGGTCTAGCCCTGCGGTTGGCTCGTCAAGCACGAGAACCTTGGGTTGCAAGGAGAGGACGCCAGCCAATGCCACCTTGCGCTTCTGTCCGCCACTCAAGGCAAAAGTCGGACGGTCTTTCATCTCCTGAAACGAGAGGCCAACCAAGTCCATCGCCCATTGAACGCGTCGCCGCACCTCCTCTAAAGGAAGCCCCATTCGAAAAGGGCCATAGGCTACATCATCACCGACCAGCTTTTCGAACAGTTGATCCTCCGGGTTTTGAAAAACGAGCCCTACTTGTCTGCGCAACGTACGAATATCGATCTTCGGTTGAGAGACATCCATTCCATTGATGATGACCGTACCGGACTGAGGGCGAATCAGGCCGTTAAAATGCTGGATTAACGTCGATTTTCCCGAGCCGGTATGACCGATAATGGCCAAGCATTCGCCCTCTGCCACCTGGATAGTTACCTGATCGAGAGCACGATGTTCGAGAGGCGTTCCCTGCATATAGACATGAGATAGATTTTCTACGTTTACGATCGGTTGCGTCATGAACCACTCGCCTCCGCTTGTCTGACGTACAGACGATTAACCTCCGCGACAACTTCCTCATTGTGGATGAGATCAGGTGTAAATTCGCTATATTCGGAGTGAACGAGATGAGCAATCCGGCTCGCGTCCGGAACATCCAGATGCAGCTCGCGAAGTCTTTCCTGATGGGAAAATACTTCTCGCGGAGTGCCCTGCAATACGATCTTGCCTCCCTCCATCACGATGACGCGATCCGCTTCTGCTACCTCTGACATGTGATGGGTCACTGTGACAATCGTCATTCCGTCGCGGTGCAGCTTGCGAACGACTGCCAAAATATCCTGTCTACCGTAGCTGTCTAGCATACTCGTCGCTTCATCCATGACGAGGCATTGTGGCTTCATCGCCAATATCCCCGCAATGGCGATCCGCTGCTTTTGTCCGCCTGACAAATGATGAGGCGGTCGATGGCGAAATGCACTCATTCCCACTGCCTCTAGAGCAAAATCCACTCGTGTTTTCATCTCTTCCGCCGATGTTCCGATGTTCTCCAATCCGAAGGCCACATCGTCCTCTACAATCGTCGCGACAATCTGGTTGTCCGGATGCTGAAAAACCATTCCGACACGACTCCTCACTTCATGAATGCGTTGCTTTTCACGCGTGTTGATTCCGTTAACGATGACGTCGCCTTCCTTTGGAGTCAAAATTCCATTGAGATGCTTAGACAGTGTTGACTTACCGGACCCATTATGACCAATGATGGCAACATACTCTCCTGGAAACACCTCCAGGCAGACATTTTGCAGGACAGGAATTTGTTGATCTTGGTTAACCTGATAGGCAAACGAGACATTTTCTACACGAATAATCGGTTGTGGTGTCATGCTCTCCCCTCGTCTCTTCGTATAAGTCGTATGTGTTGTGTTCCCATAAATAAGCAACTACCATGCCAAATAAATTTGTTTTTAATTTTCTGTAAATTAAAGCAACTAACGGTGGCACTCTGTTGCAATTATGCATCGACATTGTTGCAATTGCATCAATTTTTACGACCTTTCGTAGCGCTTCATTTTTCTCCAAAGGGTGGACCGATCCATTCCCAAAATTTTCGCCGCCTCCCCTTTGTTTCCCTTCGTTTCCGCCAAAACCTTTCGGATGGCTTCTGCTTCTCCCTCTTCTTGGTCTCGGTAAGATTGTCTCTGATACAGCTTCTTGGCAAAAAAAGCTGTGTCCCTCTTGCCAAGCGCGTCATCCTTGCAAAGCAAGACCATTCTTTCCACTACGTTGCGCAGCTCTCGTACATTGCCTGGCCAGTCGTATTGTTTGAGAACGTGGAAAACGGCCTCTTCTACTTTCAAATGCCTTTTATTTTCCCGTTCCTTGATTTCTTCCATGATCGATGTCACCAATAGAGGAATATCTTCGATTCGCTCTCGCAAAGCAGGTAACTCAAGCGTCAACACATTCAATCGGAAGTACAGGTCTGAACGAAACTGCTTTTCCTCAACCAGTCGTTCCAAATCCCGATTCGTTGCCGCTATGATTCTCACATCGACTGGGACGATACGCTCTCCGCTGATTCTGCGCACTTTTTTCTCCTGCAAGATACGCAAGAGCAATGCTTGGATCGGAATCGACATCTCTCCGATTTCATCGAGAAACAGAGTGCCACCGTGGGCCAATTCAAATAGCCCGGGCTTTCCACCTTTTCGCGCGCCAGTAAAAGCGCCCTCCTCGTATCCAAACAACTCGCTCTCCAATAAATTGCCAGGGAGAGCCGCACAGTTAACCGGGATGAACGGTCCGGTTGCACGCTGGCTGCTCAAATGTATCCCTTGAGCGAACAGCTCCTTGCCAGTACCAGTCTCTCCCTGTATAAGAACGGTCGCATCTGTCCGCGCAAATGTTTCCGCCCATTCCTTTGCTTCCCGGATCGCAGCAGATTCTCCAATGATATCCTCCAGGCGGAATTTGGCTTCCAAGCCGCTCTCCATGCTTTGCTTGCGAATGCGCATCTCCATTTTTTGAATGTCGGTAATCTCTTTAAAAGTGGAAACCGCCCCCACGATTTCACCCTCTACCACAATCGGCAAACGGTTGATGATAATTTGTCGATTCAGGATCGTGGCAATGTCACCTATTTCTTTTTTTCCCGTTGCCAAAATCCTCAACATATCTGAATTAGGGATATAACGGGTAATTTTTTGTCCAA
This sequence comes from Brevibacillus schisleri, assembly GCF_055685845.1. Taxonomy (NCBI): domain Bacteria; kingdom Bacillati; phylum Bacillota; class Bacilli; order Caryophanales; family Paenibacillaceae; genus Brevibacillus; species Brevibacillus schisleri. The sequence continues at coordinate 2,812,019 of NZ_JBVNDM010000001.1, read as the reverse complement.
CAATGTTACTTGGCAGACCGAGTATTTCCATCGCGTTTTTATTGACCCCGATTATAATCGAATCCCGATCGACCGCAATGATCCCGTCATGAGAAGCGTCCAGAATCGCCTGCATGTGGATGTCATGGATCATTTGCCTGGTTCTCCTTCCTCGGCATGCTCAAGCATGACTGCTACTTCTGGTGCTGGCCTTCTTGCCCGACGCTTTTTTCGTTTCTTTTTCCGTAAAATGAAAATGGACAGGAGCATCAGTGCGAGGATGGCTAGTTCGATTGGTTGTTCCAGCTTTGCAGAAGTCCAGCCACTCATGCCCAGCAAGTGAAAGATGACGGCTATGTAAAGGAAGATCGATGCTAGATTTTGAGCTTTCACCTGTTTCACCTCTGTTTTTTTCGTAATAATCTGACTAGCACTCTACGAAAAACTCCCATGGAGCCGTGAACATCGCTCCACAGGAGAGTTGGTTCTTGTTGTCTTTCAATTAGATAGGGAGCAGCTCCACCATTTCTTTGCTCTCCAAGTCTTTCACCATGTCGAGCCACGCTTGTGGCTTTTGTGGAAGCACGGCGTAATATCGCTTCAAGAACGTGACGATCAGATCCGCTTCGAGGGTCGTTTGCTCCTCGTTAGTCGGCATGAAGCCCAGATCGAGTCCAGATACCGCTTCGCCGTCATTTTGCCAGGACGGATGCACATACGTAAAGTTCGTACGTTTGTAGCCCAGATGAGAGAGCACTTCACGACGTACAAATGGGTCCATTGGCTTGATCCCGCCAAAGCTGTGCTCTGCTACACGATACGGGTCGTAGATTTCTGCAAACATCCCGTACAGCTCCTTGCCGTTTTCAGCAGCCAAGGCGAGCAGGTCCTTTTGACGCTCTCTGGCGAGGAATCGTCCCACTCCGAGTCCTTCGCGACCAATGATCGTGAAGTCTGTCATGGCTACGTTCATGTCTGTGTAATAACGGTATTCGGTAGCGCCCACAACTTCTCCTTCGTGTACAGCTACAAATACGCGAATGCCTGGATCTTCGAGCGGTTCTTTCCACAGATTGTACGCCAATACTTCCTCAGGCGGGAAAACCTCTTGCATCAAACGGTGCATTTTCGCAAACAGCGGATTGTCAATATGTTGAATACGTACGAATTCCATTAGCCAAATCCCCTCTCGATCGATTATGTCGGATAAACACCCTACAGATGCTGTTGAAATGGATTTTTCCATTCCATGAGTGTCGCATAGTTGCGAGATTCCTCATCTTCCAAATAATTCGCTACGACCTGAACAGGCGTGCGGCCACAGTGCATGAGAAATGTAATCACCGGGTCTCTTACTTCCCCTGTCAGAACATGCTCCAAATACTCCTCAGGTGTCCATTGGTTTGCATAACGTCCATATCCTGGCATGCGACCTCCGCCCAGCAACCTGCGCAGTCCTTTTTGTACCACCAGCTCATACATTGCTTGCATCATCTGTTGACCCAATCCCAGCTTGCGGAAGCTCGGGCGGATGCAAATATCTACAATGTATAGCGTGTCCCCCTCAGGATCATGATTACGAATATAACCGCTATCCGTGACATCTTCCCATTTATGCTCGGGGTGAGCGGGATCAAACTTCACGAGCAACCCTGTCATCGAACCTGCCAAAACGCCGTCTACTTCTATACAAATGGCACCTTCCGGGAAGAGCGTAATATGGTTCGTCAGCTGCTCCTGATTCCACCATAGCTCAGACGGGAACGGCGGGGGAAAGCTCTCCGCCTGTATTTGGATCAATTCGAAGAAGTCTGCGCGATTGTAGTTGCGTATGACGGCTTTGCGTGGCTTGTTCCCTTCAAATACATACAGCTCTTTTCTGTACATATGCACCCTCCTGCTGTCCAGATCACGATGGAATGCTTACTTCCAGTCTGTATACAAATCGGTGCGGCGGTCGCGCCACGTTGTGACCGAACCTTTTTCCCGCACATCGTATAGCAATTGGATATCCAGGTCAGCGGTTACCATCATGTCGTGGTTGATTTCCCCTTCAGCAAGAATGCCTCGCGGAGGGAACGGAACATCGTTTGGTGTCAAGATCGCCGCTTGTCCAAAGTTCGCTCGCATGAAATCAACGGTCGGCAACGAGCCTACTGTTCCAGTCAGCACGACATACACTTGGTTTTCAATTGTCCGGGCATGACTGGTATAACGTACGCGGTGGAATGCGTGGCGATCATCCGTGCAGGATGGGCAGAAAATGACGTCTGCACCCCGTGCTTTGGCGATGCGCACCCACTCAGGGAACTCGATGTCGTAGCAAATAATCATCGCTACCTTCCCTTTGTCGGTCTCAAAGATTTGCAACGAATCGCCAGCCCCCATGTTCCAGCCTTTTACTTCCCATGGCGTGATATGGATTTTTTTCTGCTGGCCTACACGTCCATCCGGGTAGAACAGAAAAGCCGTATTGTAAAGCTTGCCGTTTTCCTCAATGATGTGCGTTCCACCAATCAGATGCATCTCATATTTGGCAGCGAGGGAACGAAACAGCTCGACATATCGGTCCGTGAATGCTGGCAATGCTGTAATCGGCAGCGCATTGCCCTGTTCGTCTCCGATTGACATGAGTTGAGTCGTAAACAGCTCCGGGAAAAGGAGAAATTCTGTGTCGTACTCTTGCGCGTTTTTCACGTAGTGCTCAACTTGATTGGCGAAGTCTTCAAAGCTATGTATGGTATGCAGATGATACTGCACAGCGGAAACACGCATTTTCATGCCATTCTTCCTTCCTCAGACGTGATAACAACCTCTCAGACTAAAATATATCAAAAACAGTCTGTAAAGTCTCGTCATAGACTGTATGAAAAAAGTCGCCTATCCGCTTAGACGGGCGACTCTCATATTTATTGGTTGATGCACATCCGCAAAACGGTTTTGTAGAGCAGCTCTGTTCCGAGTGCCACGTCTTCATAGGCTGCGTATTCTTGCGGATTATGACTGATACCGTCCTTGCAGCGGACAAAAATCATCCCGTAATCACAAACGTAGGAGAGCGCCAATGCGTCATGGAAAGGACCACTCATCAGCTCACGTACAGAGGCACCGAGCTTGCTGCTCTCCTCATGCATGATTGCCTTAATCCAGTCGGCACAATAACGCGGTTCACTATTTGTATCTTCCGTAATGGTATAGTGCAACCCACCTTCTATGGCAGCTCGCTCAATCGCCTCGCGCAACGCTTGTTCGCGCTCATCGCGACGCTTCAAATCGATATCCCGCAAATCAATCGAAAAACGCACCCGCTCGGGAATGATGTTGCGCGAATCCGGGAAAACCTCCAAGTGACCAACTGTACCGACTGTTGGTGCTTGTGGATCGAGCTTTGCCAGCTCGTTTACTGCCAAAATTACTTTTGCCGCTCCGACTAGGGCATCCTTTCTCATCGTCATCGGTACGGAACCAGCGTGCCCGGCAAAGCCAGTCAGCTCGACCGTCCACCACAATGGCCCTGATATCGCCGACACGATCCCAATCGCTTCTCTCGCGTCATCGAGAATCGGCCCCTGCTCAATATGCAGCTCCAGATAAGCACCGATGCTGTCTTTTGGATAAATAGACGCTTCCAGGCGATCAGGATCGCACCCAAAATCAATCAGTGCCTGCCTGCGTGTGATCCCGTTTTTATCCGTCCTCTCCAAGTCCGCCGGTTCCAGCATACCGAGAATACCTTTGGAACCAAACAGTCCTTTTTGAAAACGGCATCCTTCCTCGTCACAAAACGCAACGATTTCAATAGGCTGTGCAGGCATGATTCCTTGTTCATTCAACGTCTGGGCGACTTCTAGTCCACCCAATACGCCGATCACCCCATCGTACTGACCCCCGTACGGCTGCGAATCGATATGCGAGCCAATCATCAAGATCGGGGCTTGTTCATCCTTCCCCGCTATCCGGCCAATCAAATTGCCGAAGTCATCGATCCGCGTCTGAAGACCGGCTTCTTTCATCCAGCTAGCCACCAGATCTACGCCTGCTCGGTCTTCAGCAGACAAAGCGAGTCGACATACACCCGTTTCGCCTATTTTCCCAATTTGCGCCAATTGCTCGATTCGTTTTTGCAGGCGTTCTTCGTTGATCGCAAGTTTCCTCGCTTTTACGTTCATGCTTGCAGAACCTCCTCATCTTGGCGATGATAGACGAACTCTCCATCTATCATCGTTTTGTCTACGCGCAGCTCTTTGATGCGATCTGCCCGCGTTGCCAAAATATCACCGTCCAGCACCACGAGATCAGCCAGCTTCCCGACTTCAATACTCCCTTTGATCCCCTCTTCAAAACTTGCGTACGCTCCGTTCCAAGTAAACATGCGAATAGCCTCCATGATGCTGACCCTTTGATTGATCCCCACATCCTGACCTGTTTTACTCAACCGATTAACAGCAGCATGAATCCCGATCAGCGGGTTGAAATCAGTCACGGGACTATCCGATGCGCCTGCCGCAATGATCCCCGCGTCTAGCTGATCCCTCGCCGGAAACATATGTCCGACACGCTCTCCGATGTTTTTCACATACGAATCACCGTAATCGTAGATAAAAGCAGGATTCGGAATGGGTACGACACCTATCCGAGCCATTCTCGCTAACAGATCAGGCGCAGATACACCCGCATGCTCAATCCGATGTCGGTGGTTCTTGCGCGGATGGGCTTCTAGTGCCGTTTCAAAGCATGTCAGCAGCATGTCAATCGCTCGATCTCCCTGGGCATGAGCGGTAATTTGAAAACCTTTTGCATGTGCCTCTCCCAAAATAGTATTCAACTCGTCCTGTTCATAGTAGAGAATTCCGTAATCATCTGGTCGGCTGGTGAACGGTTCACGCATGGCCATCGTGGGCGCAATGCTTGCCCCATCCGTAAAAACCTTCGCAGGTCCGATACGGAAGCGAGCATTCCCCGTACCCGTTACCATTCCGGCATCGATCATCCTGCGGACAAAATCATCAGATTGATTCAGCGCACAAACCATTGCGTAGATGCGAACTTTCACGTCACCTTTCTGTACCGCTTTTTGCATTGCCCGATAGTTCTCTGGACCGTATCCTCCCGCATCATGGACACTCGTAATGCCCGCAGCAACAAAGTCTTTCGAAGCCAACCGCAGACCTTCGATATACTCGGCTTCTGTAAAAGCAGCTTTTTCAAACATGTTCATATGTGCCGTTTCGATGAGGAATCCGGTTAGCTCACCATCTGCATCACGCTCAATACGTCCACCTTGTGGATCGGCTGTGTCTCTGTCGTAACCCGCAATGGCAAGCGCTCTGCTGTTTACGACAGAGTGATGAGCGCACGTCCTCATGACGAAAACGGGATGAGCTGTCGTCACTTCATCCAGCTCGGCGAGTGTCGGATAGCGTTGCTCGTTCATGAGATTTTCATCGAAACCACATGCCCTCACCCATTCCCCTCTGGGTGTTTTTTCCGCTTGTTCTTTCAGTGCAGTGAGCAGATCATCAATTGACCCGATCCCTCTCGCTTTGCAATCAACCCCCAGCTTGTTCGTACCGTATATCGTAATATGCAGGTGGGCATCGATGAAGCCGGGCAATAGACTTTTCCCTTGCAAATCAATGACGTTTGTATGTGATTGAATCAACTGCTTCACATCTTCACTAGACCCGACAGCAAGAATGCGATTCCCTCTGACTGCCACCGCCGCCGCCACCCGATTCTCTTGATCTACCGTGATCACCTGTCCGTTGATAAAAACAGTATCTGCCATATAACTGCCTCCTTTAAAGGATTAGTTTTAAAGAGTTGGTGTCCCTTCTGTGTTTGCGGCATGACGATTCAATGCAAAAAGATTCCTCGTCACAAACGTCACAGTAAACATCACGACAAGATTGACTAGCAATGCCACGACACCAATGTTCAAGTCTTTGACAACGGCTGGCCAATTCGGGAACAGGGTCGCAATCGTCACTTGGAAAATAGTCACATACGCAACGGTTGACACCCCACATAAAATTCCGGCAAACGCTCCGTATTTATTCACCCACGGCTTGGCAGGAAGACTAAAAAGCAATGCTGGAAACAACTGTGTGACCAAGCTGTAGCCCATCAGTAGCAACGTAACGAGCGTATCTCCCCCACTCAGAGCAAAATTCAGCGAGATCAACGAGATGACAGGCACCAACCATTTGGCAATCCGGGCGATTTGTACGTCAGATGTGTGTGGAGCCATAACTTTGTACACATTTTTCGCCAAAAGCGTCGCCCCCGTCATCAATAGCATCGAGCCTGGTACGAGTGCCGTTAGCAAGCCTGCTGCTCCAATGATCCCGACTACCCACGGATCGAATGTTTGCAACGACAGACGAAGTAAGGACAAATCACCGTCCGCCCCTTTTAAACCGGGGACTTGCAGGATCGCCGTAAATCCGACAAAAAACACAAACAAAAGCATCAAGGTATAGAGCGGCAGCATGATCGTATTTTTGCGGAACACATTCGCATTTTTCGCAGAAAACACAGAGCCGAACGTATGCGGCCACATGTAAAAGCCGAACACCGTTACTAGCACCGTCGAAATGTACCAGGAAATGCTTAAACCCTCCTCAGGGAACGTCAAGAAACCAGGATTGGAGGCTTGTACGGCTTCAAACATTGGCTGGATGCCCCCGTAGTAATGAAACGGAAGATAAAGCCCGAGGAAAACGACGACAAAGAAAATCATGATGTCCTTGATCGCCGCCGTCCAAGCCGAACCGTGAATTCCGGAGATCATGACGTAAATGGTCACAACAATGACCCCGATCCATATCGCAGCAGCAGGCGAAATCGAGCCATAGGATGCTTCCGATACGATGATCCCCAACCCTTTGAATTGGAGGACGAGATACGGAATAATCGCAATGACTCCGACTGCTGCCACCAAAATGCCGAGTATCGGACTCTTGTACTTGCTTACAAAAAAATCGGATTGGGAGACGAGCTTGTGCTCTTTGGCATACTGCCAAATCGGCGGCAAGAGCCAGTAGGAAATGACATAGGCGAGGGAAATATAAGAGAGAACGTAGTAAGAAGGTGCCCCTTTGGAGTACGCCCAACCACTGCCCCCCAAAAAGGTGAATGTCGTATAAATTTCGCCTGCTACCAGCAAGAAAATAAAGATCGAACCGAATCCTCTGCCGCCAACGGTCCATTGTTCCATATTCATGTCTTTCCCTTGTTGCGCACGAATACCGGAACAGAAGGACAGCAATAAAAAGGCAAAAATAATGATCAAGGCGATATTCATTGGCCGTCCTCCTTCGTAGCAGGATCGATTTTGTTGAGGAATGCCATGATGACAGAAGTTAAGACTACCCAGAGAACAATCCAAAACAGGACAAACGGCATGCCTAATACATAAGGCTCAACCCGATTCACAAACGGAATTCCTCCCAGCATCCCAATGAATGGCAGTACCCCTAGCCAATCTCTCGCTTTCATACGACTCCCCCCAGTTTGCTCGATTTGTCCCATTGCCTGTACATATCCTGGACATGTACATTAGTATTATCTAAAAATTCAAATATTTCCTTTGTTCACATGGCTAGAAAACGGAACGAAGTTTTGTGCGAGTAGCCAAAAGATGAAGAAGGCATGGTGAGCGTAATGATTACTGTCCGTGAGCTCATACAAGTTGGTGGTTTTGATGAATCGTCAGTGCTTGCAGGCGCGGACTCTTTAGAAAATGAGCTGTTGAATGTTACTTCCTTTGATTCTCCCGATGGCCATAGGTGGTTGCGATCTGGTGAATTCGTTCTGACGACAGGCTTTCCATTCCTCTCTCAGCAAAAAACATGTACAAAACGACTGATAACACTCATCGATGAGCTAGTCGCCATCGGCACACCTGGGCTTGCCATCAAATTAGGTCGATACATCGAGGATCTTCCTGAAGCCGTTCTCTCTCACGCTACGAAAAAAGCATTTCCCATCCTGTCCTTTCCGATGGAAAAAGCTTGGTCAGATGTTATCGTGCCAGTCGTTCAGTACATCAATGACAAACAGCGCATCGAGCTGGACAGAACCCATGCCATTTATGAACGGTTTCATCACTTTTTGACGGGAGGAGCTCCGATTTCTACATTGACAGATTTACTGTCCGATATCCTTGCTGCTCCTGTCTGCATCCATGTCCCCCAGCATAAATGGAAATGGGATTCCTCGCTTGGTTCGATCCCACGCGATGATTCATTGGACAAGCGGTACGGTCAACGCGCCCCGATCCGACTAACACAAGAGCCGCTTAGCAGACAAAAAGAGGGAATCCATGTCCGGTGGCTTCTCCACGACCAAATCGTGCAGGGAACCATCATCATTGGACAGCGGGAGCGTGATCTATATGCGTGGGAAAAAGTCGCCATCGAGCAAAGTGCTGCCCTCTTATCCCTTGAAATGCAGCGACAACGAGCTATCCAGGAAACATTCCAACGTTTTCGCAATGATTTTTTGCAACAACTAGTCAGTGGGCAGATCGTCTCACACGAAATGCTCATGCGAAAGGCGGATGAAGTCGGCTGGGAGTTGTCCGATCACTATATCGCGATGCTCCTAAGCACCTCCCCTCATGACAAGACCGGCATGGAACTTTGGCAAGAAAATCATCATCTTCTGAACGCGTTTCACAGCTTTTTTTCTTCCAATGGAGCGATTCTGTGTGGATTGGATCAGGAAAATCGTGTCCTCTTGCTCGTGCCGAAATCTAATCATGCGCCCACTGAATCGCTCTCGCAATGGCTGCAAGAACAGTGCTTACAGACGTTCACCAAGCAATTGGATCAGCCCGTCTTTGCAGGAATTGGGCGATATCATCCAGAACGGGAAGGCATCGTTCGCAGTTATCGGGAAGCGCTAGTCAGCTTGCAAACCGCATTACATTCGGCAAGCACAGCCAACGTCGCTTCTTTTCGCGTCAAAAGCTACCACGACTTGGGACTCGAGCGAATCATGTACGCAGTCGATCCTGCGACAGAAGCCCAAGCCTTTGCAGAAGAATGTCTGGGTAAAATCCAAAGCTATGATCGAGAAAAAAACGGACAGCTCTTACAAACCTTGCAAGTGTTTTTGCAAGCGGATGGTAATTACGCCGAAGCCGCGCGTCGTTTGTATGTCCATAAAAATACAATCAAATACCGCATTCAGCTCATCCGCGAGTGGACCGGATTGAATGCGGAAAACGGACACGATCAAATGCTGCTTCGCATCGCCATAACTGCATATGTCATTGGGCATCGTCATTAATCTTGGTATAATGAATGGGAAAGTCAGGTAGGAGGAACAGCAGATGACCGAGTGGTTGAATAAACCAGTGAAGACCATACAAAGACCAAAGAAACGAGGTACGGTAGAATACATCGATGACCAGTATATCGTGGTGTTCTTTACTTCCCCGCGAAAAGAGCGCGTTATTTTCTCAAGCAAGGAAGCGTTCCTTAATAAAGTCGAGTTCGTGGAAGACCCCGTTTCATGAGAAAAAGCCCCTGACTTCAGCACTTCAATTAGTGCGAAGCCAAGGGCTTTTTATATGTGCGTAGGTAGCTTACGCGTAATGCTCGTCACGCAGGCGTTTGATTTCATCGCTCTCCAGGTACTCGTCATATGTGATCATTTTATCAATGACACCCTTCGGCGTGAACTCAATGATCCGGTTCGCAATGGTTTGAACGAACTGGTGGTCATGAGATACAAACAGAAGTGTACCGTCGAACTCAATCAAGCCGTTGTTCAATGCTGTAATGGATTCCAAATCCAAGTGGTTCGTCGGTTCGTCCATGATCAATACGTTGGCACTCGCCAGCATCATCTTGGACAGCATGCAACGAACTTTTTCTCCCCCGGACAATACGTTTGACTTTTTCAGCGCTTCATCTCCAGAGAACAGCATGCGACCGAGGAATCCACGAATGAAAGTCTCGTCTTGATCTTTAGAGTATTGGCGCAGCCAGTCAACCAGGCTCAAATCGGAGTTAAAGTACTCCGCATTGTCTTTTGGGAAGTACGCTTGGGAAGTCGTAACGCCCCATTCGAAAGAACCGCTATCAGGCTGAACTTCGCCCATCAAGATTTGGAAGAAGGTTGTTTTCGCCAGCTCATTTGGTCCGACAAACGCAACTTTGTCCCCTTTGTTGATGGTGAGGTGAAGGTTTTCAAACAGTTTTTCGCCTTCAATCGTCTTGCTCAAGCCTTCGATTGCTACGAGGTTTTTACCCGCTTCACGCTCTGGCTTGAAGTTGATGAACGGATACTTACGGCTAGAAGGACGAATGTCTTCCAACGTAATTTTCTCCAACAGCTTTTTACGCGAAGTCGCCTGCTTGGACTTGGAAGCATTCGCAGAGAAACGCGCAATAAACTCTTGCAGCTCCTTCATTTTTTCTTCTTTCTTCTTATTCTGATCACGAACCATTTTCAGCGCCAATTGGCTGGATTCGTACCAGAAGTCGTAGTTACCTACATACATTTGGATTTTGCCAAAGTCAATATCCGCAATGTGCGTACATACCTTGTTCAGGAAGTGACGGTCATGGGATACAACGATGACGGTGTTTTCATAATCCGCCAGGAAGTTTTCCAACCAACGAATTGACTCGATGTCCAAATGGTTCGTCGGCTCATCCAAAAGCAGGATGTGTGGATTACCAAACAGCGCTTGCGCCAACAGAACACGTACCTTCTCCGTACTAGCGAGATCCTTCATCTGCTTGTCGTGCAGGTCTGTCGGGATACCGAGACCGATCAGCAAGCTAGCTGCATCTGCTTCGGCCATCCAGCCGTTTAGCTCTTCGAATTCTCCCTCCAATTGGGACGCGCGATTGCCGTCTTCCTCAGAGAAATCTTCTTTCATGTAAAGAGCGGTCTTCTCTTCCATGATCTCGAATAGGCGCTTGTGGCCCATAATTACCGTTTTTAACACTTCGTACTCGTCGAATTCAAAGTGGTTCTGCTTTAATACAGCGATACGCTCGCCCGGTGTCACCGAAACGTGACCGCTCGTCGGATCGATCTCTCCGGAGAGGATCTTCACGAAGGTAGACTTCCCTGCACCGTTCGCACCGATGAGGCCGTAACAGTTACCTGGGGTAAACTTAATGGATACATCTTCAAACAGTGCGCGCTTCCCGTAGCGCAGCGTCACGTTCTGAGTGCTTATCATCGTCGCAATACCTGCCTTTTTTGAATCGTTCAAACACTTATCTTACCAGAGATGACCTCATTTTGCAAAAGGTAAACGATTTCGTGCCTTACAAAAAATACTGGATTCATGAAATGGACTCTGGCAGGGAAAACTACCATGGCAATCCAGTGGGAAGGAGGCTTACGATATGTCCAAGCAAAATGGTGTCAAAAATGAGATGGGAAAGAAAGAAAACCCTTCACAAACCCGCAGATCGAACACAATTAGCAAAGAACAGACACGCTCCAAGCAACGCGGCGAATAACGAGTGACTCCATCAAAAACCGGCCTGCGGCATATGCAGACCGGTTTATTTGCAAGAAATCAGATCACACACTGGCCTGCAACGGAATTCGGGCAGGGCGATGTGTCTGTACAGGTTGTGAATCCACGTAGATCGATACATTGTGCAACGTCACGTACACAATGCTCTCCTCTTCTACGTTCAGCTCCATAAAGCGCTGCCTGCTCATCTCTGCCTCAAATACCTCCTCCGTGTCCAATCGCTTCAGGTCAAGGCGAACGATCGGCCCCAAGAGCGAAATATGGTTAATCTCAGCCTGAACCGATCTGGCAGACTTCCCCTCTGGCGGGCGCAACGAAATCTCTACATCGTGTGGCCGCATGTATCCGACAGCGGGAGCCTCCACCGCTTTGTCCTTCCAATCTGTCTCGAACTCTGCCTCACCGAGCTTGATTTTGCCATTTTGGATTCGTCCGTGAAACAGATTGACCCGCCCCAGAAAGCTGTACACAAACGGATTCGCCGGATGATGATAAATTTCTTCGGGCGAACCTACCTGCTCCACTCGCCCTTCATTCATCACAACTACCTGATCCGCCAATTCCATCGCTTCCTCCTGATCGTGTGTAACGAATAGAATCGTTAGCCCAAGCTTCCCGTGCAGATGACGGAGCCAGCGACGCAGCTCCTGCCTCACTTTCGTATCCAAAGCGCCAAACGGTTCATCCAGCAACAAAAATTTTGGTTCCACTGCCAACGCCCTCGCCAATGCAACACGCTGGCGCTGCCCACCAGATAGCTGTGAGGGATAGCGATGTGCGAGACCTTCTAGCTGCACAAGTTTTAACAGGGAATGAACTTTTTCACTGATTTCTTCCTTGCTCGGTCGTGTTTTGCGTGAGCGAACGGACAATCCAAACGCAATGTTGTCAAAGATGTTCATATGCCGAAACAAGGCGTAATGCTGAAAAACAAACCCAACCTGCCGCTCGCGCACGTCGCGGTTCGTATTATCCTCTCCGTGAAAGAGAATCCTTCCCTCCTGCGGTTGCTCCAGTCCAGCGATGAGACGCAAAAGCGTCGTTTTTCCCGATCCGGAAGGTCCGAGAAGCGCTACGAGTTCGCCTTCCGGGATGTGCAGATTTACATTTTTCAGCGCTGTAAAGCTCTTATAAGACTTGGTTATGTTCACTACCTCGATACTCATCCGGCTCTCTCTCCTGTCACGTCGTAGTGTTGTTCCTCATCCAGCTTTACCTGCCGCTCGGTCTTCCACTCGATCAGGCTTTTCAGAATAAGCGTCACCAAGGCTAAGGCAGCAAGCAAGGTGGCTACCGCAAAGGCAGCAGCGAATTGGTATTCGTTGTAGAGAATCTCCACATGCAACGGGAGCGTATTGGTCATGCCGCGGATATGACCAGAAACGACGGATACTGCCCCGAATTCACCCATGGCGCGGGCATTGCACAAAATGACCCCGTACAAGAGCCCCCATTTTACATTTGGCAGCGTGACGCGTAAAAATGTTTTCCAGCCGCTTGCTCCGAGCGAGACTGCCGCTTCCTCCTCGTCTCTTCCCTGTGCTTCCATGACCGGAATCAGTTCACGAGCGACGAACGGAAAGGTAACAAAGGTCGTCGCGAGCACGATACCGGGAACCGCGAAAATGATTTTGAAATCCCACGCCGCAAGCAAGGGTGCCGCCACACCTTGACTCCCAAACAAAAGGACAAAGATTAGGCCCGCGATGACTGGAGATACGGCAAATGGCAGGTCTATCAACGTAAGCAATACATTTTTACCCGGGAACGAAAACTTGGCGATCGCCCATGCAGCAGCGATCCCGAACGTCACATTCAGCGGTACGCTAATGGCTGCCACTAGCAAGGTGAGCCTAACAGCGGATAACGTTTCCTCCTCAGTAATTGCGGCCACGAACACCTCCGCCCCTTGCCGAAATGCTTCTGTAAAAACAGCCACTAATGGCATGATCAAAAACAAGCCAAGAAAGAGCATGGCCACAATAATCAGTGTCCATCGGATATAAGCTGGCTCCGTCAAATGCTTCATACGTCATACCTCCTAACGGGCCGCATCGAATTTATTGATTTTCCATTGCAAATAGTTGATGACCAAAAGCATGACAAAGGAAATGACAAGCATGACGGTTGCAATTGCCGTTGCGCCTGCATAATCAAACTGCTCCAGCTTGGTCATAATCAAAAGGGGTACAATCTCTGTTTTCAACGGCATGTTCCCGGAGATGAAAACGACGGAGCCATACTCCCCCAAGGCTCTGGCGAAGGCAAGAGCAAAACCCGTAATGATTGCCGGTAACAGATGCGGCAAAACCACCCGCCAAAATGTATTCCATCGGGTAGCGCCCAACGTAGCCGCCGCTTCCTCCATTTGCAAATCCCAATCCTGCAAAACAGGCTGGACGGTTCTGACGACAAAAGGAAGACCGATGAATGTTAGTGCAACCCATATACCGATGGGGGTGTACGCTACCTTGATCCCCCACTCCGCCAGGTACTGCCCGATCCAGCCATTTTCAGCGTAAATAGAAGTCAGAGCAATCCCGCCTACTGCGGTAGGTAAAGCAAAAGGCAGATCAACAATGCCGTCAATGATCCGCTTCCCCGCAAACTGATAGCGAACCAACACCCATGCCACCAAGACACCGAACACCGCATTGAGACAAGCCGCGAAAAAAGAAGTCATAATACTCACACGAATAGAGGCAAGGACCCTCGTATCCATAATCGTCCCGATGAATTGCTCCCAGCTCATCGTCGAAGCTTTTAAAAACAAGACAGACAGAGGGATTAGCACCAGAAGACTCAGGTAGATGATGGTATAGCCCATGGTCATGCCAAAGCCTGGCAGAAACCCTCTGTTGCAGAGTGATTTTCTCATGAAGGTAACTCCTCTGAGGAAAGTGTAGGTCTATGGTTTATAAAGTTGATCGAAGACGCCTTGATCTGCAAAATGAGTCTTTTGTGCTTTCGTCCAGCCGCCAAACAACTCATCGATAGTAAACAATTGGATGTCAGGGAATGCGGGTTTATGTGCTTTGAGTACTTCCTGTGAACGAGGGCGGTAGTAATGCTTGGCTGCGAGCTCTTGGCCTTTTTTGGTATACAGGAACTGGAGGTACGCTTCTGCTACTTCTCTTGTCTTGTGCTTGTCAGCGTATTTGTCAACGAGGGTGACAGGCGGTTCAGCCAAAATGCTCACGGACGGATTTACAATCTCAAACTTGTCTTTCCCTAGTTCATTGACCGCGAGATACGCTTCGTTTTCCCATGCAATCAGCACATCCCCCATGCCACGCTCGACAAAAGTAGTGGTTGAACCACGCGCCCCGGAATCGAGGACGGGTACATTTTTAAACAGTTGTGCGACGAATTCTTGTGCCTTCGCTTCATCTCCCCCATTTGTCTTCAAGGCATAACCCCAGGCAGCCAAGTAATTCCATCTGGCTCCCCCAGACGTTTTCGGGTTCGGAGTAATCACGGAGATACCAGGCTTGATCAAATCATCCCAATCTTTGATTTGCTTCGGATTGCCTTTACGTACCAGAAACACAATCGTGGAGGTGTAAGGCGAGCTGTTTTCCGAGCGCTTCTTTTGCCAATCAGCAGGAATCAGACCGTGTTCGGCAATCGCGTCAATATCGTAAGCGAGGGCAAGGGTCACCACATCTGCTTCCAAACCATCGATGACGGAGCGGGATTGCTTGCCTGAACCGCCATGTGATTGCTTGATCGTCACTGTTTGACCTGTCTTTTGTTGCCACTCTGAGGCAAACTCCTTGTTGATATCTTGGTAAAACTCTCGCGTCGGATCGTAGGAAACATTGAGCAGCTCTACCGTAGTGTTGCTGCCCCCTGCTCCCTTACCAGTTTCTGCTGGTGCAGCAGCCGAGCAGCCAGCCATAGCAGCAGCCATAGCAACGATTCCTACTCGTTGCAGGATCGTCTGGACCTTGCCTTTCGTGGTTTTCATACAGCTCACCTTCACTCCTCTTTTAATCTATAGTAATTTACTCGGAATACTCTGTTATTGAAGATTATACCTGCCTTTCTGTTCCTGTCAACGATATTTCCATCTACCCTATGCTAGGCAGGTAGGCCACGTTCAACTGTTATTCGCCTATCCAGTCAATTTGGGCCCGCCCGTTCTGATTTACTCAAAAAAACAAGCCTTCCCGCTCAAATGGGAAAGCTTGTTTCGATCAGACTGTGGCACTAGCATATTTCCTCCGGTCAAAAGCAAAAAGATCGGCGTCCGTGTGACTTCCTTTTGTAATCAGATCACTGATGATTTGCGCGCCGATCGTCGAATAAACGGTTCCGTTCCCTCCATAACCTAGCGTGAACAAGCAATGCGGATACCCTTCCTGCTCCCCAAACAGCGGGAGTCCATCATGCGTTTCAACAAAAGTCGCTCCCCAATAATATTCGGCTCGCATGGGAATCTTTGGAAACAACTCTTGGATCTTTGCGAGTAATTGATCCCGCTTCTTCAGACTCGAAGCATTTTTCTTTTGTAGGTCGTTCAACGGCTCATCAAGTCCTCCGACAATGATTCTGCCCTCCAAACAAGTACGGATATACAAATAGGGACGGGCGGTTTCCCAGATTAAACAGGCATTCGGCCAGCCCGTAAACGCTTCGACTGGATTGGTCACGATGGAAAACGAGCTGGAAATCACCGCGTTGGCATTGCGTTTCATGGTTTGTGCTTCGTAGCCAGTCGCAAACACGGCACGCCTGCACTTGATTGTGTACCCACTTTTTGTACAGACCAAAAGTCCTCCATCCTGGACTTTTTGATGCACCACTTCCGTGTTTTCGTATACGCGCATCCCTTTTTTCACAGAGTGGGCGATCACACCGTTGGCAAATTTGTACGGATTGAGTTCCGCATCTCCCCTGGAAAAAATAGCCCCTGCCTTCGAAAAGGAGAATCGCTGCTCTATCTCTGAACGCTCCAAATACGTGACTGGAAAGCCGTATTTCTTCAATAACTGGTATTCTGTCCGCAAGCTCTCCGCATCAACTGGTTTACTGGCATAATACAAGCTGTCACGCCTTATGTAATCGGGAGATTGGTTTAGCTGCCCCGAGATTTTTTCCAATTCATCAACAGCCTGCCGCGTCAGTTCGTAAAAACGAACTCCTTTTTGCTCACCGAACGAATGGATACAGGCTGTTAACGTTTTATCGTTGCATATTTGCAGCAAACCGGTATTAGCGCTGCTGCTGCCCCCACTCACCCGCCGTTTATCCACGAGGATGACATCCATATCATGCTGCTTCAAATAATAGGAAACGAGCGCTCCTGCCTCTCCACCACCAATGATGAGGACATCACACTTCACATCCTCAGTAAGAGAGGGATAGAGGGGTGGCACTGGAAATGTTTCTGGCCAATACAATTTTCCGGTCACGAATATCATCAGCATGTCCCCTCAGGCTGAAAGTATCATTACGGACGTTCCTTCAATTCTCAACCATTAGGATAACCAACACGCCAACCGGCATCCCCTCCCCTATCGCCCAATTCATTGCTTATACGGTATGATGGGTGTTAGAAGGAGTGATTGCGCTTGACTACGGTATATGTTAAGCTTCCGCACGAAAATGCAGTTGTTCGAGAAATCGCTGGGACGGATGAACTACAGGAGCTGGTGGGCGGAGACTATGAGGTAGTGGAAGATGACCATCTCGAGGGAATCTCCCTTGTTGTGAATGAAGATGCTCGCGGAGTAGAAGCAAATAATTTCCCCATTACGTCAGATGGTTTTTTAGACTGGGTCTATGGACCTTGCGTTTTCGTCAAAGCAGATGGACGTTCGCTTACAGCTGACGACCTTTCGAGAATTGACCGGTTTTTATCCTCCAAAGGATAAGGTTTTGATCAAAACAATGACCCCTGACCTATCAGCTCACGTCTATGTACACGGCTGATGATCAGGGGTCTTGTATTTTCACTCAAATAGAAAAAGAACTAGCTCTTGATACCGCTGCTGCCGAAGCCACCCGCTCCTCTTTCCGTCTCATCCAGCTCATCGACTACTTCGAACTGTGCGACTGGAACGATTGCAATCACGCCTTGTGCAATCCGATCCCCTTTTTTAATCAAGTAGCTATGTGCATCGACTTCTTGTTCAACGGTTACTTCGTTTTCGCCAGCACCCAGACATACCTTGCCGCTTTTTCCGGAAGCGATCCGAATGTTATCGATCAGAACGCATACTTCACCACGATAACCAGCATCAACAGTCCCTGGTGCATTGGACAAGCGCAGCTTTGTTTTTGCACTGATCCCGGAGCGAGGGCGCACTTGCAATTCAAATCCTTCTGGAAGTGCGAACGCCAAGCCTGTTGGAACCTTTGCAGAATGTCCTGGGGCAATCAATGTATCCTCTACCGCGACCAGATCAAAGCCCGCGTCCATTGCTCTCGCGTACGCTGGGATCACGGCGTCTTGGTGGAGCTTTTTAATTTTCACCTGTGTAACCGGGCGCTCATTTGTCATGTTCATGTATTAGTCTCTCCTCATATAGCCTGTCGGCTGATTACCATTCATAGTGTACAAGAAGCAACCACATCCAGCAAGAAGCTCCGATTTCATAAAAACCTCACAAACCCCTTACTTTTTTAGCGCATCTAACAATGGAATGTGGTATAATCACCGATGCATCTAAAATCACAATTGAAAAAGAAAGGTGGAATTGTACCTTGCAAGTACAAAAACCATATCGCATTTTGTTGTATTACAAGTATACTCCTATTGAAAATTATGAGGAGTACGCAGCCGAGCACTTGCAATTTTGCAAGGATAACGGGCTGAAAGGGCGGATTATCGTAGCTCCGGAGGGCATTAATGGAACCGTATCTGGAACGATTGAGCAAACTGACGCCTACATGGAATATGTGCGAAAAGATCCACGTTTTAGTGATATGTGGTTTAAAATAGATGAGTCGGAAGAGCATGCATTCAAAAAGATGTTTGTGCGTCCGAAACAGGAGCTCGTAACCTGGCGTTTGGAGGAAGATGTCAATCCGAATGAACTAGTTGGCACCTATCTGAACCCAAAAGAATGGTACGAAATGATGCAGGAAGAGGATGTCGTGATCCTCGACGGTCGCAACTATTACGAATACGATTTGGGACATTTCCGTGGTGCGATTCGCCCTGAAGTGGACTCATCCCGTGAGTTCCCTGAGTGGATTCGTGAAAACATGAGCCAGTTTAAGGATAAAAAAGTCCTCACCTACTGCACAGGCGGTATTCGTTGCGAAAAGCTGACAGGTATCTTGCTGCAACAAGGTTTTGAAAATGTGTACCATCTTGAGGGCGGAATTGTCACGTATGGTAAAGATCCAGAAGTACAAGGGCGCCTGTGGGATGGAAAATGCTACGTGTTTGACGAGCGCATCTCCGTACCGATCAATCATACCGAAGAAGACGTCGTCATTGGCCGTTGCCATTACTGCGGTACTGTCGAAGACCGCTATGTAAACTGCGCCAACCCATTCTGCAACAAGCAGCACTTCTGCTGCACAGAATGTGAGACAAAATTCAAGCGTTCTTGCTCCGATGAATGCCGCGAGCACCCTCGCAACCGTTATGTAGAAGCGGAAGAAAAAGCGAAGCTGGAAGCTGCTGGATCAAACGTATAATTTGGTACAAACACAAACAAGCTGATTCTCTCGTAGAGTCAGCTTATTTTTTATAGGCAAAAGGCTCACACTCCCCTCTCATTCCCTTTCCCTGAATTTGGTACTATAATAAAAATCAAATCATTCGCAAAAAGGGGATACATTATGTCAGTGATTCATGAAACGAGCATTCTCGAATGGCAAGCTGCAATGACAGCTGGAACCACGACTTCGCGGGAATTGACCCTCGCCTTTTTACAGCGGATTGCCACTTACAACAAACAAGGCATCCGAATCAATGCCATTTGTGAGCTAAATCCAGATGCACTAGCGATCGCAGAGTCACTGGATCGAGAACGAGCGGTGTCAGGCAGTCGTGGGCCGCTTCACGGTATCCCTGTACTGATTAAGGATAACATTGCGACATCTGACAAGATGCACACGACGGCTGGAGCTCTAGCTTTAGCTGATTCGTTTGCCTCTGCGGATGCATTCGTCGTTACCAAGCTCCGAGAGGCGGGCGCGGTTATTTTAGGGAAAACCAATCTGACGGAATGGGCTAACTTTATCTCCAATGACATGCCAGATGGCTACAGCTCGCGCGGTGGACAAGTGTTGAACCCATATGGTCCTGGTGTACTCGATGTCGGCGGGTCTAGCTCGGGGTCGGCTGCTGGGATTGCCGCAGGTTTTGCTGTTGTGGCAGTCGGTACGGAGACTTCTGGGTCGATTCTCCATCCAGCAGAACAAAATTCGCTCGTGGGAATCAAGCCTACTGTTGGCTTAATCAGCCGTTCGGGTATCATCCCGATTTCCCATAGCCAAGACACAGCCGGACCGATGGCAAGAACCGTGACAGATGCAGCTATTTTGCTTGGCGCACTTACTGGCATAGATGAAAAGGATCCGGTGACTGGAAAAAGCGAGGGTCTCGCGCATACCGATTACCTCCCCTTCCTCGATGCAGATGGATTGCGGGGTGCACGCATCGGCGTTGTACGCTCCAGATTTTTGGCTGAGTGTGAAGCCGAAGAAATCGCCTTGTATGAAGCAGCAATTGAAAAGCTTAAAGAGGCTGGCACAACTATCATAGATGCGGTCACCATCCCGACAGAAAATGCCGAATGGAACATACATGTTCTCGTGCATGAATTCAAGGTTGGGGTAAATGCATACTTAAAAACGTTACCTGCCTCCTACCCGATCCGCTCCTTACAGGATGTCATTGCTTTTAATCGGGCACATGAGGAACAAGCCCTGCTTTACGGGCAAGAGTTGTTGGAGAAATCCGAGCAAACCAGTGGCACACTGACAGAGCCGGAGTATCTGGCTAATCGAATGTTCGATTTGGAAATGTCACAAAAACAAGGCCTTGATGCTGTCATGAAGGAGCACGAGCTCGATGCCCTCTTGTACCCTGGCAGTACGGGTTATGCGATCCCGGCCAAAGCTGGTTACCCTTCCATTACGGTTCCGGCTGGCTATACTTCCGCAGGCAAACCATTTGGCATCATGCTTACTGGCTTGGCATTCCAGGAACCTACTCTTCTTCGCCTGGCCTACGCTTATGAGCAAGCAACTCGACTACGAGTAGCTCCAAATATGACGACATTGTAGAGAAATCACAAGATGAACCGATATAACGGACTTTTTATTGGTACAGCAATCCCTTTTAAGCAACTGAAGAAAATCATTCGCAAATTCAACTATGATTACTATGACAAAGCCAGTCCCGAACGACAGCAAGACTTTATCGAAATTATTCCAGATTTCCACATCAGTCACTCTGATGATCCACACCATAGGCTAGAGTGCATCATGGTGGAATCAGCGTATTTGAACAGATTTTTGAAAATCGTAAACCACCTAGATTTCACTTTCATCCTCTGCCAGTATCGTCACGGTCATTTTCAAACGATCATGAATGAAATCGAGTATAGTGTTACGAGCTATCGCTCCTTGGAAGATGTCGTCTATCTGGTATTCGAAGATGAAGATGATATCGAAGGGAAATTCGCTAAAAAACTGCGCACGCTCCCACTCGAAAAACAATTTGCCTCAGCCCCCGGAATCAAAACGAGCAAAGAATATCAGCATCTGCTAAATACATGGGTAAAGGAAGTACTCGCCTATCCAGCAAAAAACGCATGAGACCTATTTGGCCCCATGCGTTTTTCCCTTTCTACATCGTCTTGCTTTCTTGCTCCGCTTTCCCGAGTCGATCCTGGAACAGCTTGCTCAATTGACCGATGTTTACTTCCCATTCCTCATCCTTGTAATAAACTGTCGCTTTGGATTCGCCTTTTTTACCTACGATACGAATATTCGCTGTCTTCACTTCATAGGTGCCATCTTCCTTGAAGGAAATATCCGCATCTTTAAGCTCTTTGTCCAATACCGGGGTAATCGTCTTATCAACGACTTCCTGCGTCGCTACGGCTGCCTGGCGTCCCATTTGGATCACTTCTTCAGGACTGAATTGGAAAAACAACACGAGCACAACACCAATAATAGCTGCAAGCGAAATAATTCGAATGATACTTCGCACCACCCATTGGGCAGCCATGATGATGATTATGATAGCTAGCGCAATCGGCCAGTAATCTTTGATCAGTTGAAGTATTTGGTCCACGTATATCCCTCCTTCGATTTCAGTTTCGCCAAAAAATACCGAAACCAAATCTTCTTACAGAAAAAAACCGTCACAGCAAAGCGGACGGAATCACAAAAATGGGTTGTCTATCATTAAATTCTCGTAAAAAAAGCAAACTCCTGCTCTCATTTTCAATCATTTTAAACGAATAATTGACATCATGATCATCTTTTATCCATAATAGGAATCCGAGAAAAAATGGAAACGGGGAGATATAGGATGAAACAAAATCTGTATGATCAACTGGATTTTTATCAGGACTATCAAAAGCTGCGTCTGTCTGGTCAATCGGAGAATGATATAATCGAACAGCCTGCCTTTCGTGGATGTCTCCCTTCCCTAAAAGGTTTGCGTGTACTCGACCTCGGTTGTGGTGGCGGACAGTTTGCCAGATACTGTGTAGAGCAAGGCGCAAGTGAAGTGATTGGTGTTGATCTTTCCCACAACATGCTGGAATATGCCCGAACGAATAACAGTCATGAGAACATTCAATATCTACATGGCTCCCTGGAAGACATTGAGCTTGCCACTCATGACTACGATCTCATTACGAGCTCTCTCGTCATGGACTATGTTCGTGACTATGAGCACGTGATTAACAAAATAAGCCGCGCCTTGCGCAACGGAGGACATTTCGTTTACTCCACACTCCATCCACATATTACTGCTCGCAAAAAGGTCGAGGGCTGGGTACGCGACGAAGAGGGGCAGAAGCATTTCTGGCCCTTGGACAACTACCTGGAAGATGGAGAACGTGAAATGTACATGATGAACGGCAAAAAGGCGCTTTTTTACCACCGCTCCATGTCCACTGCTGTCAATACGTTAATCCAATCGGGGCTTACCCTACAGGAGATTATCGAGCCGACCTGCACGCCAGAAGGACTTCTCATCCAGCCACATCAGATTTC
The DNA here is from genome assembly GCF_055685845.1 of Brevibacillus schisleri. Classification (NCBI taxonomy): domain Bacteria; kingdom Bacillati; phylum Bacillota; class Bacilli; order Caryophanales; family Paenibacillaceae; genus Brevibacillus; species Brevibacillus schisleri. The sequence continues at coordinate 2,789,326 of NZ_JBVNDM010000001.1, read as the reverse complement.
AGAAGTAAGAAGACCGACGTTTATTATTTTCAAGACGCAGAAGATTGCTAAAAAGGAATGATGAAAAGCCCGGGAAGTGATCCGGGCTTTCTGTATCATTTCGATGCTTATTTTTTCCCATTCTCATCCAGAGCTTTTGCATAATATTCTTCCTGAATAGACTCCGGCACCATACTCCCGCCCGTCGCCCATACAATATGGGTCGCATTATTCATTTTTTCCGTTAGCCCTTGCTTCACCAGGTAGTGACGCCCTGCCTCCTGCTGAAACAATCGAACAGATCCTGGCATGCCCGCCAACGCAGACGGCTCCAATCGAATGGATTCGAGATCACGCAAGGCACGCAACAAGGCGTATAGCTCTTCGTCAGCGACTGTATATACACCACTGAGCAGATTTTCCATGGTTTTCCCTACGAATCGCGAAGGACGGCCAACAGCCAAACCATCCGCCTCTGTCTTGTTATCGATTCCAAAGTCTTGAACGGAAACTTTGTCATGCAGTCCTGTCATTAAACCTAGCAGCATGCAGGGTGAATGGGTAGGTTCCGCAAAAAAGCAATGAACATTGTCTCCGTAGATAAGCTTCAATCCGTACGCCACGCCGCCAGGACCTCCCCCCACCCCACACGGCAGGTAGACAAACAACGGGTGATCGTTATCTACTGTAATCTGCTGCTCCTCAACCTGTTTCTTTAATCGTCTGGCTGCTACTGCATAGCCAAGGAATAGACGCTTGGAGTTCTCATCATCGATGAAATAACAATTCGGGTCGGCGTCCGCCTGCTTTCTGCCCTCTTCCACCGCTTTCCCATAATCCGATGCGTATTCGACTACCTGGACCCCTTTTGCCCGCAACAATTCCTTTTTCCATGCTTTAGCGTCCGCTGACATGTGAACAGTGACTTGAAAACCGAGCTTGGCGCTAATGATCCCGATGCTCAAGCCGAGATTTCCTGTCGAGCCTACTGCAATAGAATAACGGGAAAACAGTTCATGGAAGGCATCTGTGGCCAAAATAGCATAATCATTGTCCGGTTGCAGCATCTGATGCTTTTGGGCTAATTCTTCTGCATGTGCCAGCACCTCGTAGATGCCGCCCCGGGCTTTGATCGAGCCTGCAATAGGCAAATGGCTGTCGCATTTTAACCAGAGATTCCCCTGAATATTCGATGCAAAGCGAGCCTCTAGATGCTTTTGCATCTCTTTTATCGGAACGAGTGGGGACTCAATCAGTCCACCGGCAGCGCTCGTCTCGGGAAAAGCCAATTGAATGAACGAGCCAAAACGCCGCAAACGTTCTTCAGCATCCTGGACCTCCTCAGGCGTAACCAAGAGAGTTGCTTTTGCAATCTCGTCATAACCAGGGTTCGTCCAAAAAACTTCATCGGTCTCTAGCATGCTAGGAAGAAGCGGATATTTCGTTTTCCACTCCTCGATTGTTAACCCTTCCACATTTTCATTGTCTCCCATCTTGAACGAGCCCCCTATTCTTCCTTCCACTCTTTTTTTTATTATAACGAAATATTACAAAACTTCTTTAAGAAAACCAAATAAAAATAACTGCTGAATCCACTCATTTGATACAATGGTCGTTAAAGAAGTTGACTGTAACAAAAAGGAAAGTGATAACATGTATCGCTATACCATATGCTTTCTCAAACATAGAAATGGAATACTCATGCTAAATCGCAACAAATCACCGTTAATGGGGCTATGGAATGGCGTAGGCGGTAAGCTAGAGCACGGAGAGACTCCACTGGACAGTGTCCTTCGCGAGGTTCGGGAAGAGACGGGCATTTTGTTAGAAACCGCTTGCTACAAAGGAATTGTCTCTTGGCGAGTCGATGGGGTTAAAACGGGCGGTATGTATGCATTTCTCGCTCATCTTCCAGAAGACTACGAGCGCTCTCAAACCCCACAGGTCGTGGAAGAAGGTATACTTGACTGGAAAGAGCTAGCTTGGGTCTTGGACCCCGACAATGCTGGCGTTCCAGAAAACCTTCCCAAGTTTTTACCTTACATGTTGGAAGAGGATGAACCTTGTCAGCATATCTTTACGTACGAAAATAGCCTGGTTGTCAACTACGAAACAGCTTCATTGCCAAAGCCGGTAGCCACTTGAATCGGAGGAGAAACACAGATGGAAATTCGCAAGCTTGCAGCACAGGAACAACCACCAATGGATTTACTTTTTATGGCTGACCCCTCTGTCAGATTGGTGAAAGATTATTTACAAAGAGGCCAATGCTACGTCGCTGTTTTGGAGGAGAGCATCGTAGGTGTGTACGTCCTGATACCAACCAGACCGGATACGATTGAGCTTGTAAATGTTGCCGTTGATGAAGCCCATCATGGCAAGGGCATTGGCAAAAAGCTCGTTCTTCATTCCATTGAAGTATCCAAATCTCTCGGTTATAAGACGATCGAAGTCGGCACAGGGAATTCTAGTGTGGATCAGCTCGCGCTTTATCAAAAGTGTGGATTTCGGATGAGTTGGATCGATCGGGACTTTTTCTTGCGGCATTATGAGGAAGAAATTTACGAAAACGGGATTCAAGTGGTAGATATGGTTCGCCTCTCTCAAGATATTTGAGATGATTGTCTAGAAACAGTGTGAACCGAATGAGTATACATAATTTATATTATGTTATCTTTGTATAGGAAAAGGTGATGCCAGATGATCACGCACTTTTCAAAATTAACCTTACAAACTGTGTCCATCCAAGGGGTACATCAGGTTTACGCAGACCGTCTCGGCTTTCCGATTTCATCTCAATCAGACAAACAGATCACGTTTCAAGTCACACCCGATTTTCGTTTAACCTTTGTAGAAGTGTATGAACCGATATCCCCCGCCCATATTGCTTTTCAAGTGCCTTATTCCCTGTTTCATCAATCAGCGAAAAAGATCAAAGAATCTGGTCTTTTGATTGTTCGATGGGAGGATGGGCATGACATTGATGAGGAAAAAGGACGGCTGAACCTGTATTTCCGTGATGGTGACGGGAATCTTCTTGAGATTATTGCCCACGAGTATGTGTCAGAGGAGGTCATCGAGCCATCCACTCCCCTGCACATTCTGTATTTACGGGAAGTGGGCTGTCCTGTGGAAAGTGTACCTGTTTTTACGCAATGGCTAAAATCGAATCTCAGCATGAAAACATACGAGGATGGCGATATTTTTAACTTCGTTATCAGCGGAACGGCACATATTGTAGCCACATGGAAAAACAGGCCTTGGATTCCCATTGCCATGAAAGCGTTGCCACCGAAAATGCACGTCACTTTTGGAACACCTGACCAAACGTTCCTACAAAAAGTGCGGAGGCGCTTTGAAAAAAGCAACGTCCTCTTCCACTCGGATGCTCAAGAGCTGACGTTCGTCAAGAAAGGATACTCGTTTTCTGTTATCCATACACCCGAATTCGCTCCTGATATCCCGAGCAAATTGCAATTACCACTTTCTATCTCCACCTAGCAATACAGCGGCAGACGGGGACTTCAGACGTTGTCCCTACTGCCGCTGTTCTGCTTTCACGCTATCCTCGGGCGACCTTTCTCTTCAAAAGTGGCTCGCGACCTTCGCGTCCTTGTGTTTTCGCAAGGTAGATGGCGTATTCAAGCGGGCGAGTAATGGCATTCTTGTACTGCCCCGTTGCCCCCATCTCCCGGAAAATTTCCCGCGCTGGCTTGGGATTCACTTCGATCAGCCAGGCACGACCATCTACATCGATACCAATATCCAGCCCAAATTCAACCATCCGTCCAAAATGATCCTCGAGTGTTTCCGCTGTTTGAAAAGCGAGCTGCTCGCAATCATGCACGATCTGCGCAGTACGTTCCTCCCCGAACCTCGGGCGGAGAAATACCGATACAGGGATAGCTCTTCCGCCTCCATGCAGATTAGAGGTGGCACTGCGTTCTGGACCCACGCGAATCCCATGACCTGTAATGCTCCATTCACCCTGCCCATTCTTTTGAATCAAGAGACGCATGTCTACTGCCCGCGAAGGAACCAACTGCAATCGAAGCCCTTGCTGAACGATGTATTTCTCCTGTCTCGTCCAACGATCTACCCATCTCTGGGCGGCGGCTTTGTCTCTTACGACTGTGGATACTTTCGCCCTTTGCTTGTTACGACCGAGCAGTCGAAGTTCGTCGCCACGCTTTTCAATCGACAGGATGTTTCGTCCCCCTGTTCCATTGAGTGGCTTTACATAGAGCAACGGATGCTTGCCTAACATGTTCACCAGGCTTTGTCGGTTGTACAGGTGTGTCTCCGGAAGCCAGCGATGCATTCTCGGGTCCCGATGCAGCACCTCATGTACACGCCATTTGTTTGCCAAGCGATTGTTTGCATACAAAAAATTACTCGTCCGCCGAAAGGCCACATAGTTCTTAAACGCTTGTGTTGGTGTATAGCGGTATCGGTCGAATACAGCGTCTGGACGGTCAAATATTCTTGCTTGCCAGCCACCATTACTCCCTGGGACATACCCTCTCACCTGCTTGCCGGCTCCAAGGACATCGTTTGGTGAAAACAGGAAGGCGGTACAGCCCAGTTCTTGTCCAGCCTTGAGCAGTCGCCGAAAATAGGTTGGCTCTGCAAAGCGCTTGCCTTCCCGCCAAGTCAAGATGCCGATTATGGGTCGTTTCAAAAGACCACCCTCTCTCGTTTCCTCCTTGGCAGTTTATTCAGTCCGTCGTCAAATGGCGATTATCTCAGCTTCTTTTCCAAGTGAAACAGATCGAGTGGCAACGGGGCTGTGACTTCGATGACTTCTCCCCCGAATGGATGCTCAAATTTGAGCACGGCTGCGTGCAGCGCTTGTCGCTTAATGAGTTCGCGCTTGCCACCATACAGTTCATCCCCTAGAAGCGGGTGCCCAATATGACTGAAGTGAACGCGAATTTGATGGGTTCTCCCCGTCTCCAATTGACATTCTACTTTCGTGGCTGTTTGAAAACGTTCCTTCACCTGGTAATGGGTAATCGCTGGATCGCCGTTAGGTGTGACTCTTCGGCGCGTCCCATGATTTCGATCTTTTCCGATGGGTTCATTGATTTTCCCGCGCTCTTTGGGCATTTGTCCCGAAACATACGCGACATAGGTACGCTTGATTGTGCGCTCACGCAGCATTTCATCTAACAGGGCAGAGGCCCACGGATGCTTCGCGTACAGAACAACGCCTGACGTATCCTGATCCAGTCGATGGACATGGCGGACCTTGGCTTCCAAACCTGTACGGAAAAAGTGCCCCGACACGAGATGATCCAACGTCACATGATGGTAGCGTTCGGTCGGATGTAACAGAAGACCGACCGGCTTATTCACGATGAGCAAATGATCATCCTCGTACAAGATCTCCGGCGCTTCACTGGCCGGATCAAGCCCCAATGGCTCTGGCTTGCACATCCTCAGACGAATTTCCTGCCCTGCTTTACCTACAACATGCTGAGCGACAGGTTCCCCATCCAGTAGTACTTCTTTGTGTTGGAATAAAAGATGGACCTGCTTGCGAGGCAGCTTCCACTCTTCGCGCAGCAGGTTCCCAATCGGGATGGCATCATCTTTGTCTCGGAGGTGAGCCACGAGCCATTCCCCTTCTTTTTTCATGTATAACATTTCTGTCTATCTCCCTGCTCTATGTTCATGCAATTACGCTTGCTCGATTCCTTTACTAACTTGAATAGCACGATCCAGGAAATGCTCGATCTCCTCACGACTTTTTCCGAGCTTGCTGACGAATCGAACCAGTTCTTTTCCATTGTGGAACGCAATAAAGCTCGGAATCCCGAAGACATCGTACTTTTCGGACAGGTCCGGGAGAGTATCACGGTTGACTTCGATCATATCCAGCTGTTCTTTGTATTTTTCCTCCACGGCAGGCATGAATGGATCAATGCGATGACAATCTGGGCACCAATCCGTGAAGAATTTGACGATGACTGGCTTGGTTGCTGCGATTACTTGCTCGAACTCAGCTTCTGTCTTAATTTCTCTCATGTTATCTTCCTCCCAGAATGATTTGGAAATAGTGTACCACAGGCGCGGGCTGTTTGGGACGTTTAGGAGAAACAATTGCCATCACTAACAAATGAGCAAACGGAAATCCTATCTCTTGTAACCCCAAAAAATTTCAAGGTAGGTGCTACTCATGAAGAAATTCGCTGCTTTGTTAATGGTTGCATGCTTGGTAACTACTGCAATTCCTGTGTCTGCCGCAACACATGACGGTCACAAAAAACACCACAAGGTACAAACAAAAGCGCATCATATGAAGACCAAGGCTCACCATATGAAAACCAAGGCACATAAAGGCAAAGCTCATATCAAGGCTCTGCCGAAAACTGGTATGGGTGGAGCAAGCAATTAAAGGGGGATCTTCCCCCTTTTCTTTGCAACTTATGAAAAAACTTCTTGGGTCCCTTCTATTCATTAGTTTGGTTACAATTGGTTGCGGCCATACAACTCAACAACCTGTCGAAGCTCCTAAAATCGAAAGTACCATGCAAAAACCAGCAGGGCCCATCTATATCAAACAAACGGTTACCGTTTATGGTCCTTCGCTGCCACCTCAACTGACGTTCCTTCCTGCCCCTCCTCTTCCAGACGGAATCATGCCAACACTTCTACATATTCCGAAACTGAAACTGCAAGCTCGTGTAGAACCTGTCGGCGTTTTACCGAATGGGCAAATGGATGTCCCAAAGGCTTTTGATCGCGTGGGTATTTTGTCGCCATGGACGAAGCCCGGAATGAAGGGGAATGCAGTGATCGCCGGTCATTTTGATCATTATACGGGTCCAGCTGTTTTTTACCATCTGAAAAAACTAAAGCCCGGTGACAAAATCACCGTGCGTGAAGCAAAAGGAAAAACGCTTACCTTCCAAGTTCGCAGAGTAGAAAGCTTCCAGACGGCCGAAGCTCCCATCGACCAGATTTTCGGGAATGCAGAGCGCTCCCATCTGAATTTGATTACCTGCTCCGGTAAATTTAATAAGAAAACACAGGAGCACGCTCGCAGGCTCGTCGTCTTTTCCGAACTTGTTCAAGATACAAAGCTCCAAGATGAAAAACCCAGTGTTCGCAAATGAATGCGGCGACTGGGTTTTCTTGTTTGCCTTTAAATTTTTCCACCCTGCTCGATCAGATATTGCACAAATGCTTCAGCCGGGCGTGACAACGGTTTGTCCTTCCGATACGCCACAACGAGTGTGCGAGAAGGTTTTGTTTTTATCCGCACATAAGTTGGGGGTTCGATCGTTCCGGGTGCGAGTGTAATCATCTTCGGTGCAAACGACAACCCCATGCCTGCTGCAACAAGTGACTGAGCCGTCTGGATGTTCGAGCTCTCAAACACGATTCGCGGTCGGAATCCCGCCTGCTCACAGAGCCGAAGTGAAATCGTGCGGAAGCCTTGTCCTTCTTTTAACAGGATAAAAGGCTGATCGGCTACCTCTGCGAGATCGACTTCTTTTCGTTTCGAGAGTGGATGATTGGCTGGTACCGCCAAAAAGATTTCTTCGTTGATCGCGGGAATGATTTCCAGAGACGGATCACTGATGGGCATGGTTAGTAGGCTAACATCAATTTTTCCCCGTACGAGCAGCTGCTCCAAATGACTCGACGTTTCCTCCATCAATTGCAGCTCGACGCCGGGAAATTGTTTTGTAAACGTAGGCAACACCCTTGGCAGCACGTACGCCCCTGTGATCGGCAAGCTTCCTACAAGCAATTTGCCGCTTTCTCCTACCGCATAAGCTCTCATTTCCCGCTCAAGTCCCTCTGACATGTCGACAAGCGTTTGCGCCACCTGTATAAAGCGCTGGCCTGCATCAGTCAGTTCTACGTGCTGCGGCAAGCGATGGAACAAGCTGACACCGAGTATTTTCTCCAGCTTCGCAATTTGTTGACTCAACGACGGTTGGGCCAAATGTAATCGATTGGCTGCACGGGAGAAACTGCGTTCTTCCGCAACAGCGAGTACATAACGAATTTGTCGTAACTCCATATAGACCTCCCGATAGGCAAAAACTATCCTTCTTATAATTATTATATCTTTGAACTATTCTCTTTGCCATGTTACAACATTGTTAAGAGTTTTTGAACGAAGGAGGAAAACATGATGACAGCCCGTACGATGTTTGAAAAGATTTGGGATAATCACGTTATTCACGAAGAGGCAGGCAAGCCGAGCCTTTTGTATATCGACCTGCACCTGGTTCACGAGGTGACTTCACCGCAAGCTTTCGAAGGACTTCGCTTGGCTGACCGCAAAGTACGCCGACCAGAGCTTACCTTCGCAACGATGGACCACAATGTACCGACTGCTGACCGTTTTAATGTCAAAGACCCGATTTCTCGTCAACAAATGGAAACCTTGACGGCGAACTGTGAAGAGTTCGGGATCACACTCGCGGATTTGAACAGCCCGGATCAAGGAATCGTCCACGTCATTGGTCCTGAGCTCGGGCTCACACATCCAGGCAAAACAATCGTCTGCGGTGACAGCCACACCTCCACTCACGGAGCATTTGGTGCCCTTGCCTTCGGTATTGGTACCAGTGAAGTGGAGCATGTACTCGCGACACAATGCTTGCAGCAATCCAAACCAAAAACAATGGAAGTACGCGTAAACGGCGACCTGCCATTCGGTGTCAGTGCAAAAGATTTAATTTTGGCGATTATCGCAAAATACGGAACTGACTTTGCAACTGGCTACGTCGTAGAATACACAGGCGCTGCGATCCGCAACCTGACCATGGAAGAACGCATGACTGTATGCAACATGACGATTGAAGGTGGCGCTCGTGCCGGCTTAATTGCTCCTGACCAGATTACGTTTGACTACCTGAAAGGCAAGCGATTCGTTCCACAAGGGGAAGATTTCCTTGCAGCTGTCGAAGCTTGGAAAGAGCTGTGCACGGACGAAGGTGCTGTGTTTGATGCCTGTGTAGAAATCGAGGCAGCCGAGATCGCTCCGCAAGTGACGTGGGGAACGAGCCCAGGTATGGGGACAAACATTACCAGCACCGTTCCAAGCCCTGAGTCATTCGAGACAGTCGCTCAGCGCAAGGCGGCACAGGATGCTCTGGCGTACATGGACCTTGCACCTGGCACTCCGATGAGCGAAATCAAAATCGATCGCGTCTTTATCGGCTCCTGTACAAACGGTCGGATCGAGGACTTGCGCAAAGCAGCCGAAGTGGCAAAAGGACGCAAGGTCTCCCCTTCCGTACACGCGATGGTCGTTCCTGGCTCTCAAGCAGTTAAGCAGCTCGCTGAACAAGAAGGCTTACATCTCATTTTCCAAGAAGCTGGCTTTGATTGGCGCGAATCTGGTTGCTCCATGTGTTTGGCGATGAATCCGGATATCCTGTCCGAGGGTGAGCGTTGTGCTTCTACCTCGAACCGGAACTTCGAAGGACGTCAAGGACGCGGCGGACGGACACATCTGGTCAGCCCGGAAATGGCAGCAGCAGCAGCTATCGCAGGTCGCTTCGTCGATGTTCGTGAATGGAAAAGCGAGAACGCTAGCAAGGAGGTCTTCCAATGAATCCATTTGTCATCCACACCGGAGTGGTAGCCCCACTCGATCGTGTAAACGTAGATACGGACGCAATTATCCCTAAGCAGTTCTTGAAGCGCATTGAGCGCAGCGGTTTTGGTCAATTCCTGTTCTACGAATGGCGCTTTACTGTCGATGGTGCGCCAATCGATTCGTTCATTCTGAATACGCCTGCGTACAAGGAGTCTACTGTCCTTCTTGCCCGCAACAATTTTGGCTGCGGCTCCTCTCGTGAGCATGCGCCATGGGCTCTCCTTGATTATGGTTTCCGCTGTGTAATTGCTCCATCCTTTGCGGACATTTTTTACAACAACTGCTTCAAAAACGGCATTCTGCCAATCAAGCTGAGCGAAGAGCAAGTCGATGAGCTGTTCAACCGTGCCGAAAACAAGCCGAACTATCAGCTGACCATCGATTTGCAAGAACAAGTCGTTCGTGACAATGAAGGTCTCTCCTACCCGTTCGAGGTTGACTCCTATCGTCGTTACTGCCTCCTGAATGGTCTCGACGATATTGGAATTACGTTACAGTACGAAGATAAGATCGCTGCATACGAGGCAAATCGTTAAGTTTCAATCGATAGCATTACGAATAGAAAAAGCGAAGGCATCCACGAATGTGTGCCTTCGCTTTTATCATATTTTCTCTAGAAGAATATACATGTGGCTTTCATCAAAGTATTGACCGCCATTTTTCAATGCACGCTTTTCTAACCCATATGGAAGAAAGCCCATTTTCTCATAGAGACGAATGGCAGCCGGATTGGTCGTGACGACAGCAAGCTGTACCGTATCAATATCTCCCCGCTCCTTTAAGTAGGCAAGCTCTGCCTGCATGAGCGCTTGTGCGACACCAGTCCCGCGATACGCTTCACGAACGTACATGGAGACGATTGAAGCTTTGTGTCTCGCTTTCAGCCCTCTGTGGCGGAAAAAACCGATGATACCAGCCAGCTCTCCCCCCACAAATGCACCAAAATAGCCGCTATCACCTGACTCCCCTTGAGAAAGTCTTTGCCGCCACTCTTCCATCGTTACCTGCATTGCTTCTTCATAGGTAGAGCCGAATGCGTCTGGGTCTGTTTGCAGCCCTTCCAGTCTAATCTTTACCAACTCATCTGCATCGTCTGGTCCCAAAAATCTAACTTCCATGCTAGGCTGCACCTCTCCTATTTTTGATTTCCACTTATCTTAGTCAAGAGTTGCTCGAAAGTAAAGAACTATCTAAAAAAAGCGCCAGGAGCATCTCCCTAGCGCTTGAACCTCATCCTATGCAGTTCCCGTCTGGTTTGGATTGCTTTGCCCAAACAGCTCTAGTGCTTGCTCCCGCAGCTTGAACTTTTGTATTTTACCGGAAGCGGTCATCGGGTATTCGTCTACAAACTGTATGTAGCGAGGGATTTTGTAATGAGCGATCTTCCCTTCGCAATAGTCCCGTACCTCATCCTCCGACAACGTTTCATGAGGCTTTACCCGAATGCACGCCAGCATCTGCTCTCCATATTTGGCATCAGGTACCCCTACGATCTGGACGTCCAACACTTTTGGATGCGTATAGAGGAATTCTTCCACTTCACGGGGATAAATATTTTCCCCTCCGCGAATGATCATGTCTTTGAGCCTGCCGGTAATCCGATAGTAGCCTTCCTCATCTACGGTTGCCAAGTCTCCGGTATGTAGCCAGCCTTCGTGATCGATTGCCTTGACTGTCTCCTCTGGCATATTGTAATAGCCCTTCATGACCAAGTATCCTCGCGTGCACAGCTCACCTTGTACACCTGGCGGCAAAATGTCACCTGTCGCGGGATCGATGATTTTTGCTTCCACCTCTGCGTGCAGACGACCGACAGTCGATACTTTTCGCTCGAGAGAGTCCTCTGGGACGGTTTGTGTGATGACGGGAGAAGCTTCGGTTTGTCCGTACGCTATCGTAATGTCACGGATTCCCATTTGATCGACGACCTTCTTCATGACCTCAATCGGACATAAAGAACCAGCCATGATGCCTGTTCGCAGGGAACTCAGGTCACGCTCGGCAAACGACGGGTGGTTCAATTCCGAAATAAACATCGTGGGTACACCGTACAATGCTGTGCAGCGTTCGGCTTCCACAACCGCAAGGACCACACCAGGATCAAAGGCGATGACAGGAACCATCGTCGCACCTGTCGCCACACATGCCAAAGTCCCCATCACACAGCCAAAGCAGTGGAAAAACGGAACCGGAATGCACACCTTATCCGCTAACCCGAGCCGCTGACATTCCGCTACCTTGATGGCATTGTTGACGATATTGACATGCGACAGCATGACTCCCTTTGGAAAGCCAGTCGTCCCGGATGTGTACTGCATATTGATGACATCATCAGGTGAGAGCGTCGCCTGGCGCGCGTTCCGCTCTTCTTCCGTGACCCATGCAGCACGTTCGAGCAAATCACTCCACAAAAACATTCCGGGTTGTTGCTCATTCCCTAGATAGATCACATTTTTTAAATGCGGAAGCCTTTTGGATTGAAGCGCTCCAGGTTCACAGGTTTGCAATTCTGGGCAAATCTCTTGAATCATGGCGAGATAATTCGCATCGCGATAGGAATCCATTAAGAGAAGCGTCGTCGCCTCTGATTGACGTAGCAAATATTCCAGTTCATGTACCCGGTAGCTCGTATTGACGGTTACCAGTACACCGCCCATTTTCGCTGTGGCAAATTGTGATATCACCCATTCAGGCACATTGGTTGCCCAAATTGCGATATTTTCCCCTTTTTGAATGCCAAGAGACATAAATCCTCGCGCTGCTTGATTGCATATCGCTTGAAATTCTCCAAACGTATAGCGAAGCCCTCGTTCGTGATAAACCAGCGCTTCCTTTTCCTGATACTTACTGGCTGTGTCGTCTAACATGTTGCCGATTGTGGTCATATGAATCATACAAGCACCCCCAAAACATTCAGACTATTCTGTAGGATTCTTCTTTTTCGCCACAATCCCTTCTTTTTCCATTATCGTCCTTCTTTTCCTTCCTCTCAAAAAGAAAAGCGTCCCTTTTCTGGAACGCGATCTGTTTTACTTCACAACGATTTTTTTCGTAGTCTCTATCTTGTATGGCAGATGGTTGCTGTAGTTGAGCTCTACGCGAATTTCATGCTCTCCCTTGGGCAACTTTTTCAGCAAAAACTCTGGTTGATAAATCATCCCTTTTGGTTCGCCATTCAGGTATAGATGTGCGTGTCCCTCTCCAAAGACTGGGGCCTCGGCCAATTCGCCATTATCCTGGACGAACGTGAAGTTCTGTGTTAGCAAGGATACCTCTGCCGTTGTCCCATCCACCTTGACCTCCATATTCACCGCCGGCTTTTCTGCCCCTGCTGGCTGGTTCATGGGAGCGCTCGCTGTAACAGCGGCAGCTGGATCCGATGGTCGATAAGAGTCCGAGACGCTCAGAGGGTCTTTGACCAGAAGTACGATGCCTGCCACCAGTACTACAAGGAAAACAATTCCGCCCAAAATGAGATTGCGCATACTGATAATAAAGACCTTCATGTCTCTACTCTCCCTTTCGCAAGTGCTTGTCACTTATTTGTACATGCATATGCGAGAATGAAGAGAGTTAGAAGCAAAAACTTTTCTAGTAGTTATCGGTAGTTAATAAATTGTACTTCCAAAGGCAGATCAGCCTTGCGGATTGCATTGATAATTTGCTGTAATTCATCTTTGCTTTTTCCCGTCACGCGTATTTGATCGTCTTGAATCTGTGTTTTCACTTTGAGTCCTGTATCTTTGATGATGCTGTTGATCTTTTTCGCATTGTCTTTGTCGATCCCCTGCACCAGCTTGACACGCTGACGGACAGTACCACCCGCTGCCGGTTCCGTTTTGCCGTAGTCGAGGTTTTTGATCGGGACATCCCGTTTAACGAGCTTGCCAAGCAAAATGTCCTTTACCTGACTGAGCTTGAATTCGTCATCGGAGACGAGGACGAGCTCTTCCTTTTCCAAGGAGATACTGCTCTTGCTCCCTTTGAAGTCAAAGCGATTTTCTATTTCTTTTAATGCGGTCTGAATCGCATTGTTCACTTCGGCCAACTCTACCTTGGACACGATATCAAATGAGCTCTCTTTACTCAAAGGAATTCCCCTCTCTTTTATTAAATCGCGCGGATCAAGCCACCGTCGACGAGGAAGGATTGACCTGTCACGTAGCTGTTCGCTGGCGAAGCCAAGAACGTCACCATGCGAGCAAACTCGTCAGGCTGACCGTATCTGCCCAATGGGATTTGCTTCTCCCAATTTTCCCTAACTTCATCAGCACTGATGCTCTTCGCCTCTGCGGTAAGCCCATCCAATTGTGCCACCCGATCCGTCGCAATTCTGCCCGGCCCAATGGTGTTAATCAGAATCCCATCTGGTCCGAGTTCTGACGAAAGCGTCTTGGAAAGGCCCAATACCCCAGTACGAAACGTATTGGACAGAATCAAATTCTCAATCGGCTGTTTAAAGGACGAGGAAGCGAAGTTGATGATTCTGCCAAACTGATTCGCTCGCATATGCGGCAAAACAGCACGAATGGCACGTACATAGCTGAGCAAATTTAGCTGGAAGGCTTGCATCCACTGCTCGTCGGTGAGCTGATCGAATCTGCCTGTTGCAGGCCCACCTGAATTGTTAATTAATATATCGACGCTGCCAAAATGCTTGACCGTTTCTTCGACAACTCGCTTGATATCTTCTTCCTTCGTCACATCCATTGTTGCGGCAAGAGGTGATTTTCCAGTAGCCTGTTCGATCTCTGCACGAACGATTTCGAGAGCAGCTTCATCTCTACCGCATATCGTGACATTCGCTCCTTCTTGGGCGAGGCACTGCGCTGTTGCCTTTCCCAATCCTTTTGACGAGGCGAGTATCAGAGCCGTTTTTCCTTGCAAAAATAGATCCATATGCATGCTCCTTTCATGGTTCACTCATGTATGTATCTTGATCTCTTTATTCTACAGAACTTTCAGATGAAGGAAAAGCAAAAGAGAAGGGGTACAGCATATGCTCCCCTTCTCTTGCGAATCGCTATACCTCTGTCGGAGGTACGTTCTTGTCTTTGTTTTGCTTTGCCTCTCGTTTTGCTTCGCGCTTCGCTTGACGAGCCGCTTTTCTTGCCAGTCTTTTTGCCTTCGCCCCCTCAAACAGGGAGTACAAGACAGGAACGAGCACCAGTGTTACGACCGTGTGAAAAATCAAACCGGAGATAACGGCTGTTGCAAGTGGCGCTTCCAAATCTGAGCCTTCCGCCATGGCAAGACCCATCGGCAGCATCCCGAGGATCGCCGTCAGCTTCGTCATAATAACGGGACGAATACGTTCCTTCGTTCCTTGGATAATCGCCTCTGCAGTTTCCATTCCACGTTTGCGCAGCAGGTTGATCCTATCGATCAAGAGGATCGCGTTGGATACGACGATACCGACAAGCATGATAATCCCGATCATCGCCATTTCACCGAATGTCCGTTGTGTAAGGACGAAGCCAAGCACAACACCGACCAAGGCCATTGGAATGGTCAGCATGATGATAAACGGCTGAGACATCCGCCCGAACTGGGCAACCATGATGACGTAAATCAGAGCCAGAACACCTAAGAATACGAATATCCCTTGGCTCATGTTCGTGCTTTGCTCTTTCAACTTACCGGCGATTTCCACTTTATAACCCGCTGGAACAGGCACGTTTGGCAATTTCTCATCAATCTCACGGCCTACTGCCCCTAATTCACTTCCCAGCATCTCGGCAGACACCGTTACGATGCGTTCGCCTTCTTTACGCTCAATCGTAATCGGAGACTTACTGTACTCCATAACCACCAGATCTGCCAAAGGCACTGCTGCCCCGTCTTTCGATGTCACCGTAATCGTTTTGAGCTGATCTGGGTGCTTCAGCCAGTTGTCCGGCATCTTGGCAACGACGTCTACTTCAATTCCATCTTGTGTGATCGACGTAATGTGTTGGCTGCCGATTAACACGCTCATTTGTTGCAAAAGTGAACGGTGATCTACATTCAGTCTAGTAAGTGCATCTTGTTTTGGCAGCAACGTGACCTTTTCTTTTCCTTCTTTAAAATCGTTGCGAATGTTGGTGAGCCCGTTGATCGTGCCAAGCATCGCTTCCAAATCGGTTGCGACCTTCCGCATGACCTCCATGTCATCCCCGTAAACATCCAGTTGGATCGGGCCGCTTCCGCCTTGTTGTCCGAAAGACATAGAGACGGATTCGATTCCTGGGGTCTCATTCAGGCGCTTATTAATATCCTCGTTCAAAGCGTCCTTATCACGTGTTCTGTCCGTCTTCGGAATTAAGGAAATGAACAAGGTTGCTTCTTCCTTGGAAGTAAAGAAGAATACATCCTTTATCTCCGGGATCTCCCGCAGCGATGTTTCCGCGGTGACGGCTGCTTTTTGGGCTGTTTCCAACTTAGAACCGATTGGCATCTTCATATTGACAAAAACAATATTTTCGTTGGCGTTAATTCCTTGACCCATTTTCATAAAAGGTGTGAGGAAAGCGGAACCAACCAGCAATGCAATCGCAAGTAAAACCGTTTTTACCCGATGTCTAATCGCTACTTGTAAAATACCACTGAATACGCGAATGATAAGGTGTTCCTTGCCTTCTCCTTCTAACGAAACATGCTTATCCTTCTGCAAGAAGCGATTGGAAAACACGGGAACGAAGAAGTAAGCAGCGATCGTCGATGAAATAATGGCAGCGGAAACCGTAAAGGCAATTGTGGCCAAAACCGGTTTCAGCCAATCTTCAAAATCCGCAAAGACAAGTGGCAAAAAGACGATGATGATCGTGAGCTGCGAGGTGAACACAGGTGTCAAAACTTCTCTTGTACCTTTAATAATAGCCTGCTTCAGCTCTTCGCCCTTTTCCCGGTAGTGATAAATACTTTCCAATACAACGATGGCGGCATCGACGATCAAGCCAACTGACAAGCTCAGCGACAGCAAGCTGATCATATCAATGTTGTAGCCTGCGAGTTTCATCGCGATGAACGTCATGAACGCAGAGAGCGGCAGCGTCGTAGCGATGACGAGTGTGACCCTCCAGTTGCGAAGGAAAACGAACAAGATGATGATCGCAAGCGCCCCACCAATCATGACATCCCGGCTGAGGTTGCTCACCGCATGCTCGACAAAGGAAGCTCCTTCGAACATAACTTTGATGTTGTATTTGCCGTTTGCTTCTGTGTTTATTTTGCGAACGACTTCTTCTACACTCTTTTGTGTCGTGATCAAGTCATAGCCATCTGCCCGCGTCACGCTGAGTTGAATAAACACGGAACCGTTTGTCAGGGCGACGTAGTCTTTCACTTTTCCACGCAAATCTTCAATTTGTGCCAATTGGTTCAGAGAAACGGTTCCTTTCGGTGTATCAATTGGCAGTGCCTCTATCTCCTGCGGGGTCTGATAAGTATTGTCAATCATGACAACCGTATCAAATCCCGTGTTCTCCAGTGTACCAATCCCTTGCTTCCAGTTTGTATCCTGAAGCTGTGAAATGATAGCCGCTGGCGTTGTTTGATAGGCATTCAATCGCTGTGGCAAAAAGGATATGGTAATTTTATTCTCGAAGCTTTTCTCTTCTACGATTACTTCCTTGACGCCCTCAACTTCTTCAATACGGTCCTTGATCGACGTTTTTGCCAAGCTCAACATGGTCTTCGGCTCTGCTCCGACGACGGCAAAATCAATCATTTGATCGCTACCCATATTGCTCTGAAAGATATCTACAGTGTTAACGGCTTTCGGAAAACCATTTCGGAGACGGTTAACGGCATTTTGTACATCTTGCTTAACCTCCTCGCCTTTTCCTTCATTTGCAGAAATATTGATTCTAACGTGACCTGCACTTGTTGAAGAAGAGTATTTTTTAATATCATTAATCGACTTTAGTTCTTGCTCTACTTTCTTCGTTACTTTTTCTTCCATCTCTTCTGGTGGAAGTGCACCACCGGAAATTCTTACGTTAATATCTGGGAAATTCGTCTTTGGAACCAATTCGACATTAAAACTGAATAAGGAACCCAAACCTGCAATGACGAGCAAAAATGTAAACAAGTAGACGATTAGCTGTCTTTTCAGCAAAAAGAGAATCACTTTGTTCATGCAACTATTCTCCCTTCGCCTCTACTTTTTGCCCTTCGACGTAGAATGTAATTCCACTGCGCAGGAGTTGGTCGCCTTCTTTCACTCCAGATACGACTTCGATGGAGTCTCCGACCAATTGACCGGTCTTCACTGGTTTTTTTACTGTCAGTCCATTCTCTACTGCCATTACGTAATGGTCGGTTTGACTCACGCCGACACTTTCTAGCGGCACGAGGAAGCCATTCACTTGGCGCGGCACCTCAATTGTTGCGGCCATTCCTCCACGCCAGTACCCATCTGTATTCGGAATCGTGATCTCGACGCGGTACTTCCCTGTATCCTTGTTCACAACTGGAGAGATAAATGCAATGGTCCCTTCACTTTTCTTACCATCGTCTGCCAAAGCCTGCACCTTCGTTTTCTCACGGAATTGGCCGATCAATTCATTGGAGACATCCAAGGTTACCTTTACGTCGGACAGGTCAACAATACGAATAATTTCTTCACCTGGAGAAGCCTGTTCTCCGATTTGCAGCCTTACATCCACGACTGTTCCTGCAAATGGCGCCTGAATTTTCGCATCATCCAAGCTCTTCTTCGCGCGGTCTACACCACCAGCAGCAGCTTTAATCGATGCATTGGCGACCATGACATCTTCTGGCTCCGCTCCTTTTTGCAGCTCATTCAGAGACAGCTGAGCGTCACGCAGTGTAATCTCTGCTTGCGTAACGGCCCGTTTACTCGCATTTATTTCGTTTTGCGAAATGGCTCCGCCAGCAAACAGCTTCTCACTTGTTGCGAGGTCCTGCTTTGCTTTATCCAGACTGTCTTGCGCACTTTTTACCTGCAAGCGTTTCTGCTCAAGTGCTTCTGCTGTCGCGCCTTTTAGCGTCTTGATTTTCCGCGCTGCTGCTTCCTCTACCTGCCCCTGTGCTGCTGCAATTTCTTTTTGGGTGTAACGCGTATCCAATGTGGCCAGTAGCTGTCCTTGGGCGATTTTTGCTCCTTTGGTCGCGGAGATCGCTGAGATCGTTCCGCCTGTACCAAATGACAGTACCGCATCCCGCTTGGCTTCCACCATCCCTGTGACTGCAAGCATCACTGGCTTTGTTGCCTTTTGGACCTTTACAACCTCTACTACCTTCGCCTTTGCCTCTGTCTGCTGTGATGCCTCTGGTGCTGGTGCTGAACAACCAGCAGCGACCAACATGACCGAAGCCAGAATAATGGATGCCCGTTTTTTCACTAGAATTCCTCCAAATTTTCACAATCATTCCTCATGGCGTAATTGTGCCAGTTTTTACCTCTGCTGCAAAACAGTCAGCGGGTGGAAATTTATCTCCGTCCCAAGACGGATAACAATATCGAACAGCGCATAAATAGATACGCAACAAAACTGGGAAAGTTACCTTTTATTGGACGATCCTGAGGGAAAATTTACAAAAAAAGCAGCCAAGTCATAGACTTGAACTGCCTTTTGGATTTGATCCATGTTATTGCTCGACCAGCTGTTCCAGTTCTTCGAGCAATTCCTTGAAGACACTCAATGCTTCCGCAATCGGCGTTGGCGACGTCATGTCTACGCCTGCGCCTTTGAGCAGATTGAGTGGATAATCTGAACTGCCGCCCTTGAGGAACTGCAAGTAACGATCCACGGCTGGCTGACCTTCCTCCAAAATCTGCTTGGAAAGAGACGTCGCGGCCGAGAAGCCAGTCGCGTACTTATATACATAGAATCCGCGATAGAAATGAGGGATCCGCGCCCATTCCAGATCAACTTCGCTGTCTACGACCATATCTGGACCATGATAGGCAACATTGAGCTCACGGTAAATCGTACTGAGAGATTCGGCTGTCAGCGGCTCTCCCTGCTCTTCTTTTGCATGCACAATTTTCTCAAACTCGGCAAACATAGTTTGACGGAATACCGTTCCACGGAACTGCTCCAGATAATGATTAATCAAGTACATGCGCTGTTTCTTGTCTGTCGTCGTCTCGAGCAAATGATTCATCAGAAGTGCTTCGTTCAATGTAGAAGCTACTTCTGCTACGAATATCTTGTAATCGGCATACGTGTAAGGCTGTGCGTGATTGGAATAGTAGCTATGCAAAGCATGCCCCATCTCATGCGCCAGCGTAAACATGTTGTTGACGTTGTCCTGATAGTTCATGAGGACAAACGGATGTGATGTGTAGGCGCCCCATGAGTAGGCTCCGCTTGTCTTTCCTTCATTTTCATGCACATCGATCCAACCGTTGGAAAAGCCCTCATCCAAAATGCGACCGTACTCCTCACCTAGTGGATGAAGCGCTTCTTTAATCGTTGAGACAGCCTGATCATACGGAATTTTCATGTCCGTCTCAGGTACAATCGGCACATACAAATCGTACATGTGCAATTCATCTACGCCCAATAATTTTTTGCGCAAAGCAATGTAGCGGTGCATGAGCGGAAGATGCTCGTGGATCGTTGCAATCAGGTTATCGTACACAGGGAGCTCCACATTATCGGCAAACAAGGCTGCGTACAGGGCAGACGGATATTTTCTCGTACGTGCGTAGAAAACATCCCCTTTGATGGCAGATGTCAGCGAGGCTGCGATCGTATTGCGGAACTTACCATACGTACTGTACAATGCCTCGAATGCTTCTTTGCGCACGCGTCGGTCCTTGCTTTCCATGAACTGCGTATAGCGTCCCTTGGTCAGCTCGACTTCCTCGCCGTTTTCATCCGTGATCATCGGAAATTTCATGTCAGCGTTGTTGAGCATCCCAAAAATTTTGGAAGGAGAGGACGCAAGCTCGCTCATGTTTGCCAGTAATGCTTCTTCCTCGGCGGATAGCGTATGTGGCTTAAAGCGAGTAATCTCATCCAACAAAATACGATAGTGCTCAAGACCCTCTACTTCTTTGATCCACGTCTGCAAGTCTTCCGTCGGAATCGCCAAAATCTCCGGCTGTATGTACGAAATGGAGCCGTATACTTGCGTGCTCAGGCTAGTCGCTCTGTCAGTCAACCCTTGATACTTACTATTCGCATTGTCTTCGTCTCGACGCATACGTGCATAGACGTACACTTGGTCAAGCGTCTTCAACAATTCATCTTGCAGAGTCAACACGGCCAGCAGCTGTTTACCGGAAGTAGCCAGAGAGCCTTTCATTGCTGCGATTTTTTCTGTGAGCTGTTTTACTTTTTGAACGTCCGCTTCCCAATCATTATCCGTGGGATACATGTCCTCAAGACGCCATTTGTATTCAGCGGGGACGTCACTGCGTTTCGGCAGTGTTTTGCTTTTATTCACCGTGATCACTCCCTCGTTATTCATGTAAGATGAAATGGTCAAATCATCCATATGTGTATCCTATCGTATTATGCCTACAGGTTCAAATCAATCAGACGCTTTCACGTTTTCCATAGAAAAAAGCCGAGCTTTCCCGAAATGGAAAAGTCAGCTTCTCCCTACACCGATATAGTGAAAGCCCGCTTCCTTTACCTCCTGGTTCGGCCAGGCATTTCGTCCGTCTACCAAGAGCGGCTGCGCCATGCTTTGATAAACCTGTTTCCAATCCAGTTGCACACACTGTTCCCATTCTGTGACCAATAAGGCGGCGTGTGCTCCCTCGCATGCTTCTGCTGCGGATTGCGTATACGTGATCTGTGGAAACTGCTTACTGACACCAGATACCCCAATCGGATCGAACGCCTTCACGGAAGCACCTTTTTGTAGGAGTGCTTCTATCAATTTGAGCGATGGCGCTTCGCGGATGTCATCCGTATCTGGTTTAAACGTCAACCCCAGAACGGCAATTTGTTTGCCTTTCAGATCAGGGAGTTGCAAGCACAGCTGCTCCAAAAACCAGGCCGGCTGCGTCGCATTCACTTCTCGCACTTTATCCAAAATGCTTAAGTGAATATTGTGCTCAGCTGCGAGCTGCAATAGTGCAATCGTATCCTTCGGAAAACAGGAGCCGCCATAGCCTACTCCTGCCCGTAAAAATTGCGGACCGATTCGGCTGTCCAGTCCCATTCCTCGCGCGATCGTCACGATATCCGTCCCGAGCGCAGTACTTAACCGTGCTAGCTCATTCATGAAGGAGATTCGCGTGGCCAAAAATGCATTGGAAGCGTATTTGATCAGCTCCGCGTTTGCTCTGCTGGTGATTACTCGCGGTGCCTTCACACCGCTGTACAGCTCCTCCATGCGGGCCGCTGCCTGAGGATTATCTACACCAATGACGATTCGCGAAGGCTCCAGTGCGTCTATTAATGCGCTCCCTTCCCGTAAAAACTCCGGGTTGGATGCAACAGATACCCCTTGACAGCCAGCCAGCATCCCCGCTACTTTTTCGCCAGTTCCGACTGGTACGGTACTCTTGATTACCACGATGCGTTCTTGCGGTTCGAGCGAATGGACCTTTTCCACGTCAGAAACAGCCCCGAGTAAATACGTTAAATCGGCTGTGCCGTCTACTGCTTCAGGTGTCCCTACACAAATGAAAAAAATCTCTGCATCCTTCGCTTCCGTCAGATCCGTATAAAAAGTAAGCGCGCCATCATCCAATACTTTTTTCAATGCCTCATCCAAGCCCGGCTCGTAAATCGGCGAGATCCCTTGGCGCAATTTTTCTACTTTAGATGCAACGAGGTCAATACCCGTCACCTGATGACCGTTCATGGCAAGGGAAACAGCAGTTGTCAAACCTACATAACCGGTCCCAATAACGGCAACTTTCATTCCTTCACCTCATCATTTTTTCGACACACGCAAATAGAGCTCTTCTAGCTTCATCCGTTGCTTATGGATGTCATGGTTTTTTTCTACTTTCAGTCGAGCCTCCGTCGTGATCTGTGTCCACTCGTGACTTTCTGTTAGTACACGGTTTATCATTTTCCCGAGCGCAGTCGGTGATTTCTCCGGAACCAGATACCCCGTCACTTTGTTTTCAACCAGCTCCGGAATCCCCGCGTGATAGGTGGAAATGACAGGGCGTCCGCTCGCCATCGCTTCCATGATGACATTAGGAATTCCCTCTTGGTTGCCATTTCGCGCTGTCTTGCAAGCGATGATGAATAAATGGCACTTGGCCAGTTCGCGCTGGACTTCACGATGTGGCAGAGCTCCTTTGAGCACGACTTGTGTGCCTAGCCTGTTTTTCTTAATCAGTCGTTTGAGCTTCTTTTTTTCTTCTCCATCACCGACGATGATTAGCTTCGCCTTGGGATATTTTTTATGCACATGCGTAAACGCCTTAATTAGCGTATCCATCCCCTTTTTTTCAGTCAGTCTCCCTACGCTTAACAATCGGTACTCCCCATTATCCACGGGCTGTGGCGGCAGCATGGGAAATTTGCGCAAATCAATTCCCGAGCGGATAAGGGTAATTTTGGACGGAGGACAGCCGAGACGAATCAGTCGCTTTCTCATGTGATTGCTGACGACTGTAAACGCCTGGCCCTTCCGAAAGAGACGCATAAGGGACCGTCTGTACACTGGATTTTCTTTTACACGCTTAGTCGCATCAAAGCCGTGAAAGGAAGTGATCAGGGGGAGCTTGCTTTTTTGTGCATAAGGAAGCAATTCTAACCCGGCAGGGCCAAAACGGGCATGCAGGCATTTAAAATTTTTTCGCCGCAGCCAAGTGGAGAGGCCGGCCATATGCTTGCGCACATAGACCGGCGAATAAGGAAATTGTTTTCGATTAAAGGCTCGCTGTCGGGTCAACACGACGGGTTTGACCACTTGATGTCCAAGCAATTGCTCGTAAATGAATGTTTCACTCTTGGGAAGAAACTTTCTGCGATAAACGAGGACCCGATGCATGCAACTGGCCTCCTTTATGACGGGTGTTACCCCTTCGATTGCGAACGAATCTCTGCTAATTGATGGCGAAGGCCCTCTTCTAGCGTCACTTTTGGTTTGTATCCCAAGCGTTGTTGGGCAAATTGGATGTCCGCACAGGTTCGTAGAGAGTCACCTGCGGGCCCATTTTGATACGTGATACGAGGGGTCAGATTCATTAACGTGCCCATGATGGATAGCACATCAATGAGCTTGATTTCCCGATCTCCCCCCACATTAAAAATGTCACCAGGAACAGCATGCTGTGCAGCGAGCAAATTCGCCTCTACCGCGTCTGTCACATACGTAAAGTCTCGTGATTGCTGACCATCACCATAGACGATGACCTGCTCGCCTTTCATCATTTGGCGAAAGAAACGATGGAAAGCCATATCCGGACGCTGTCTGGGACCATATACCGTAAAGTAGCGAAGCATGGTAACCGGAAGTCCATAAGCTTTCACATAAACCGAGCAGATTTGCTCCATCGCTTCCTTGGTCACTCCATAGGGGGAAACTGGGCGAAGCGGCGCATTTTCATTCGTTACGATCCCTTGCATCGTCCCGTAAACCGAAGAGGAGGACGAGACCACGATGACAGGTGGCTTCGGTCTTTGCAAACAAGCCTCCAACAATTCTTGTGTGGCCAAAATATTATGGCTAACATAATCAGCAAAGGACTTTCCCCAGCTGTTTCTCACGCCCGGCAAGGCAGCGAGGTGAAAAACAACATCGACGTTCTCGAGCCAAATGTCCCAACGCCCCGTCTGAAGCGTTGTCGAGTGGAAGGTGAAGGCAGGGTGTTTTCCTATTTCGGCCAGATTACGTAATTTCGCAGCTACATCGTAGTTATCGATGAACCCGTCTATCCCGATGACTGTTACGCCATCGTTCAACAATCGCTGCGTCAAATGAGACCCAATAAAACCTGCACAGCCGGTGACAAGAGCTTTCTTCATCGCCTCCGACGCCTCACTTTCTTGAGCCTTCTAATAACTAAATAACCGTCCTTGTAACCATAGATGGCCTTGTACTTTTTGCCCCACCTATTCAGATAATATTTGAATGTTTTTTTTCTTAAATAATTTCGGCGGAACTTCATCTTGCTATCCGTGAGCTGACCTTTATGCTTCGTCCGGTTGTAAAGGATTTGGTTGATGTACCTCACCCGATACTTTTCAATTAATCGCAAAATGATTCGCCGATCCTCCATAATCCTTCCCTCGTATCGATCCGAGGTATCCCAACCACCCACTTGATGTAGGGCTTCTACGCGATAGCAACGTGGAGAAACCATCCAGCGATTGTACTTCAGAAACTGGTATTTATTATGAAATGTCTTGTGCTTCACCTTAATCGACTTGGTATATTTTCCATGCCGAACTTTCCAGATGTTCATGTTCCCATAGAAGAGAGCTGTGCTTTTCCTGCTTTTGTGGATGTATTTTTTAAGTACAGCCAGCGTTCGTTTCGGTAACCAGTCATCGGAATCGAGTTGTACGAGATAAGGAGTATCCACCATTGACAATGCCTGATTCATGACTTTGCCGATCCCAGAATTTTGTTCCATTCGATGATACATAATGTTTGGGTGGTACATATATTTTTCAATTTTACTTCTGGTGCGATCGGTGGACGCATCGTCAATGATCAACAGCTTCCAATCCTTTGAGGTTTGATTCAAGACGCTTTTGATGGCTTTACGAATAAACTTGGCGCGATTGTATGTCGGAATGACTACAGTAAAGGTCGGATTCATACGTCCTCCCTCTTGACTGCCGGAATGCAAATGGACGATTTGTCGCTTACAATGAAGACTCCCGTACTGTTAGAAGATTGACCCGTCATCATCGATGAGCGGCCGAAAACGCTGTTAGTTATTTTCCAGGCAATGTCATGCAACGAGCAATTTTCCAGCAAGATACTATTTTCGAGATACGAGCAATTTTTCAAGCTTACGCCATTTTGGATCGAGACGTAGGGTCCGATTTGACAATTTTCGATCACACAATCTTCACCGATTAGTACGGGACCCGTAATCTTCGAATTTTTTACAATCGTTCCTTTGCCAATTTGATGTTGATTGCCTAGCTCCCTCGTAAGCATCCACTGGTTGGCCTCTAGCCAGCGATCAATAGTTCCCACATCCGAATATTTCCCGTTGGTGACGGAGTGAGCCAATTTGAATCCGCGTTTAATCATCGATTGAATCGCATCCGTTATTTCTAGTTCGCCTCGGGGAGATGGCTGCAGGGTAGCAATTGACTCAAAAATAGGTGGCGTAAACAGGTATGCGCCAATCACAGCGAGGTTGCTCTTTGGCTGACGTGGCTTCTCCTCTACAGAGATTAGTCGTCCTTTTTGTACTTCTGCGATCCCATAATCCTGTGGTCTCTCCACTTGACTTAGCATCACGACACCGTCAGATTTCCCCTTCGCAAACGCTTTGGTAAGCCCGTGAAGCGAATCCATCAATAAATTATCACCTAGTAGCAAGATAAACGGTTCGTCTTGCAAAAACGGTTGCGCTAGCTGGACTGCATGGGCAATTCCCAGTCGTACCTCCTGCCTGATAAACGTAATGGTAGCCCCGAATTGACTACCATCACCCACCATGGGAGGAATCTGTGATTGAGAAGGATGTATCACGATGCCAATGTCCTGAATGCCCACTTCACGCAGTTTGCGAATGCAATAGTGTAAGACCGGGTGATTGGCCACAGGGAGGAGGGTTTTCGGTTGCGAATAGGAAAAGGGGTGCAGTCGCGACCCACGTCCAGCACACAAGATTAACCCTTTCACAAGTATCACTCCCCAGTTGTGCTCTGCGATACTTATAAGGTATGCGTATCTGGATTGCTGGACAGGGCAGACGTCCACAATGACACAAGAAAAGGCAACCACCTATATCATTTCCACTCGAACTATCCTGTTTTTAAAAGCTGTTGTTTCTCTTCACTTCGTGTTGGAACGACTGATTCAAATATGTTCAGATAACCTTGCGCAGTTGCATACCAAGAGAAAAACTTGGCTCGCTGCAGGGCCTGTTTGCCCATTTCATTCCGGACGGCTGGTGAACTCCACAACAGTTCCCAGACAGCAGGCAATCCTTTTTCCCAATCTTTTGGCGGGATGATAAAGCCACTTTTCTCGTGGGCAACGACTTCACGAATGCCGCCGCGTGGAGTGGAAATGACGGGCTTTCCGGAAGCCATTGCTTCTAAATTGACACGGCAAAACGCTTCTTTCCAAACAGACGGTGTCGCCACGACATCCCCAATTTGGTAGTACAGCGGCATTTTTGCGGATGGGACGAAATTGACGAAACGCACCTTTTCCCCCAAGGGCTTCGCAAGTCGTTTGAGCTCTCGAACATACGGATTTAGGCGATTGCTGCCGTATCCCGTCCCCCCCACAATCACGAGTTTGGCTTTCGGGTCTTGTTTGCTCACCTGGCGAAAAGCTTTGATCAGCACATGTACCCCTTTGCCGCGCATAAGTCGTCCGGCATAAAACAAGATGCGATCATCTGGCTTTAATCCGAGATCTTGACGCATTTTTTTGACCGCTATCTTTGCAACCTGATAAGGTGTGACATCGACTCCGAGGTGAACCGCATGGATTTTATTGGCAGGAATCTTGCACGTCCGAATAAAATGTTGACGTAAAAATTCACTGTTCGTAATAAAACCCGTTGCCAGTCGAACGGCACGCCTCATATTTTCCTTGCTGATGATCGGCTGTGACCCGTATACATGAGAATGCATATTCACAAAGACTGGGATCTTGGGAAAATGGCGTTTTAATGTGAGAACATAGATCGGTCTGTTTTCCACAAGAATGACATCTGGCTTGTTTTTCTTGATATGATGAATAATCCGGCGCAAATATGGCTTTGGCCCTTGATACGGGACACGAATGAACCGCCGATTTTCTTCCACGGATGAGGTAGGGTAGGTCGCACATTGACGAGTGTAGATCGTCACGTTGTGCATGGGCTCGATCATCTTTGTGACCTCGTCAATATCGTGTTCGACCGAGCTTCCTTTGACCGGTGGTACAGAAAAGGGACCCGGACTAATAATCGCGATGTTCATTTCGCTCGATCTCCCACTCCTTTTTCAGTGAAAGAACCACTTGATACAAGTACTGCAATTGTTTGGCATGGTTTTCTTCAAGCTTCTCCCATCTTTCTTCCCATGAAGCAAGCGCCTCTTTCAATTCCATCACTTCTTGCTCAAGCTGGTGAACCTGTTCCACGACGGCCTCGTCGGTCTCTCTCATAATAATTTCGAAAGTAGGCTCCAAGAGCAGTTCCTTCGGCTGCTCTGCTGTTGTATTTACGACCAGCTCCTGGACGTTTTCCGTTACTACCTCATCTTGTTTTTCATTGGCTTTTACGATTGAAATACGTTGAACTGCCTCATCTACGACATAGCTTCCTGAAAACACACCTGGTGTTACCCAATGAGACAGATCCCATTTTTTTCGTTTTTCCACAAGTTATCGCCTCCTGAAGCTTGCATCTACGTAATATGTTATGACAGACAAGGAAAATGGGTACGTGTACGGTGACATAGAAAAAACCGCTTGATTTGGATGAAATCAAAGCGGTTGCCCGTGGTCTCTCATATTTGCTTGTCTGCGGAAGTTCAAGCTGTAAAGGCGCGCTTGTTCTACAGTTGTTATCTGTTGCTTTTGCCATTCGAGCAGGATCCGGTCAATATAGCGGATGTGGAGCTTGCCGACAGTTGCAGCCTCACGCAAAGCGGTCAAAATCAATTCTTCCTGATAGCCGTCCTGTTCGGTCCACATATGGATGTTCTCCAATTCAAACGGCGCTAGCGGGCGGCCAAATGCCTGCTCAAAACGAGCGTAAATGGCAACAGGTTCGGCATCCAGAGAAACGGCCACTTCCATAAAAGGGTCCATACTTCTCGGGTCTGCTTGCTGCTCCCGCCAGGTCTGATACAGCTTTTTGTACAACGGAGTCAAATTGTATTGCTCATGACGCATACCAGTTTGTGGATCGATAAACTCATCTATCGTAATCCAATCTTCTTTTAATAGCTTTTGCAGAGATTGAATCAATCTCATGCTAGTCATGGACATGCGTTCCTCCAGCTCTGTTAAGGTCGGGAATCGATTCCCTTCCTGCTGAAAGGACAGCAGATGAATCAGTAGCATCATCTCGTCATCAGTCAATGACATACGCTTATACATTTTCAAAAGAAGATTGGAGACGGATGTTGCTCCTTCTTGCAACAATTGCAATATATGGGAGTCCATAACGCATATTCACCTCTGGGTTGGGATAACAAGGGAGTGCGTAAAACGCGCTGTCAAACAATAGGAACACCCTGCTGCCCTCGCGCAACAGGGTGTAGATCGTTCATCGATAAAAGGAACTCTATGGGTAGAGACGATTCAGCATGCGTGGGAATGGAATGGTTTCACGCACATGATCCAGCCCGCAAATCCATGCAATGGTACGCTCCAGACCCAAACCGAAGCCGGAGTGAGGAACTGTACCGTATTTGCGCAGGTCCATATACCAGCGATAAGCCTCTTCCGAAAGCTCATGCTCAGCAAAACGTTTCTCCAACAGTTCTGGATCATCAATCCGCTGGCTACCCCCGATGATTTCACCATAGCCTTCTGGTGCGATCATATCCGCGCACAGAACCACTTCTGGACGTTCAGGGTGTGGCTTCATGTAGAAAGCCTTGATTTCGGTAGGATAATGGGTGATGAAAACAGGCTTGTCGAAATGGTCCGCAATCATCGTCTCATCCGGTGCACCGAAGTCGTCTCCCCATTTAATCTCGCTACCTTTTTCCTGCAAGAGTTTAATCGCATCATCATAAGAGATGCGTGGGAACGATCCCGTTACATTTTGCAGTTTTGTTGTATCGCGCTCCAACGTTTTCAGTTCGCGCTCACAGTTTTTCAATACGGATTGTACCACATGAGAAACAAACGCTTCCTGAATACGCAGATTTTCTTCATGATCTACGAAAGTCATCTCCGGCTCGATCATCCAGAACTCGATCAAGTGACGACGTGTCTTGGATTTCTCGGCACGGAAAGTTGGTCCGAAAGAGTAAACGCGACCTAACGCCATAGCGGCTGCTTCCATATAAAGCTGGCCGGACTGCGAGAGATACGCATCTTCATCAAAATATTTGGTATGGAACAGGTTGGTGGTACCTTCCGCAGAGGTCGGTGTCAAAATTGGCGGGTCTACTTTTACGAAACCGTTCTCGTGGAAGAACTCATACATGGCGCGAATCACCTCGGAACGCACAGCCATGACTGCACGCTGACGTGGAGAACGCAGCCACAGGTGGCGATGGTCCATCAGGAAGTCAACACCGTGTTCCTTCAAGGAAATCGGATATTCCTGGGCGATCTGAATAATTTCCACACCTGTTACTGTCAGTTCGTAACCGCTTGGTGCACGGTCATCCGCACGAACTGAACCAGTTATGTAAAGTGAGCTTTCTTGTGTGAGCTGCGATGCATTCTCCCACACCTCTTCAGCTACTTCCGCTTTTACTACTACACCTTGAATGAAGCCGGATCCGTCGCGGAGCTGCAAAAATTGAATCTTGCCGCTGCTGCGCTTGTTGTATAACCAGCATCCCAGGCGTACTTCTTGTCCAACATGCTGCCCGATTCGGGCAATCGTCGTCAACATTGAATAATTCCCTCCATTTACCATGCCAAGCAAATACAGACTAAGTATACCAAACAATTATACTATTGGGGGCCTGCAAATTCAATGAAAGTCTCCCTGTATAATGTTAACGATAAAATAATTATGTAAACTCAATATACATTTGGGAGACCTGATCTCAACATCGGCCTCCCTGCTTCTGAATCATCCACTCGCCCCATTGTTGTTTCCTACCGAATTATTTATCGTCCTCGCTATCGTATTCTTCACTACTTTCATAATCTTGCTCGAGGTCACTATCATCCGTGTCTTCTTCATCTTCATCCGTGTCGTGATCGTCCATGTCATCCTCGTCCATGTACGCATCATCCCTGTCTTCCTCATCCGTATCTTCGTCGACCATGTCCTCATCTTCCATGTCTTCCTCATCCGTATCTTCGTCTTCCACGTCTTCCTCATCCGTATCTTCGTCGACCATGTCCTCATCTTCCTCATCTTCCACATCTTCATCATTCGTATCTTCGTCATCCATGTCTTCCTCATCAAAGTCGTGATCTTCCTCGACTTCTTCTGCCTCCAGTTGTTCCCTCTCTGTTGACCAGTCCAACATTTCGTGTGGGACATCTACTCCTTTTACTCCAATCCCAATCCAGTGAATCACACCAGTCGCTTCCTGCCCCTCCTGATTGCGAAATACGGTAATGAGTGCCGAAGTCCTTTTCGTATATTTGAGCGATGTATAGATGCCCGGTTGATTTGTCATCGCCACCATACAATAATGTGTATCCGCAAAAGGCTGCGGCAATCGAACAATCACATCTGTAGACTTGCTTGTGGCAGAAAGCCTGAAGGGGACGAAACCGTATTGTTGCAAGGTTACTCCAATATGATTATGGGTCTCAATTACCGGAAAGGATAATTTCTCCGCATCAATGGACTGATTTGCAATGTGATGCGTAGTGATAGCTTTGGACGCAATTTTAGAACCGGTCACGGAGTCCTCTGCCAGTTTTTCCTGCGTAATGATCCGGTTTTGCAGATGCTGTTCTGTTATGCTCTTGCTAATCAGATGACTTCCTTTGAGCGTTCCTTCCTTAATATGTGTTCCATCCAGGCTGCCTTTTATGACATGAGCACCATGAACGGAATGGCTATCTAGCTTGCTCGCATCAATGCTCTGATCGGCTATTTTCTCTCGGGTAACACTGCCGTCCTGTAATTTTTCCTTGGAAATGGAGTTACCCTGGAGATGGTCCGCTTGAATGATGTGACTGTTGAGATGTGTAGATGAAATTGCTTTTTCCGCAATCTTTTCCGCCGTCACGGCTGATCTGCCCAAATGTCGGGTCTTGATCGCATCTTTGGCTATTTTGGGCGCTGTGATGACAGCATCACCAAGTTTGCTTGTCGTAATGCTTAGATCTGAAATTTTGTCTGTAGAAACAGATTCCGGCGCCAATTTTGAGGTGGTCACCAAGTGGTCATGCAGATGCTGGGTCTGGATGATGTACTCGCGTAAATGATTGCCGCCAATAATTCTGTCAGTCAAATGCTGTTCTTCCACAGATCTTCTTGCCAGCTTTTCTGAGCGAATGGTTCCGTCAATCAGATGCCGTGAACTCACGCTCTCATCGAGCAAGTGTTGCTCTCCTACACACCTGTTCGCCAATTTGTCGGCAGTGATCGCCTTATCAGCTATCTTGGCTGAGGTAATTTGTTGATCCCCAATTTTTTTAGCCGTCAGCATCCCGTCTTGCAAGTGACTCGATAGGACACTGCCAACTTGTAAATGTGTGCTGCCAATTGATTCTTTGGCGAGCTTTTCTGCCGTGACACTGTTGTTGTCCAAATGCTCAGTCAATATCGCATACGGCCCCACTTTATCGCTGGTCACCGCTTCTGGATGTAAATGCTGGCTATAAATGGCCTGAAATGCAATGTGATGATCTGTGATGCTGCCAGCGCTAATGTTGCTGCCATCGATTAGCTCTTCCGTGAGATGATGATGGTAAATGGAGCCTTCACGAATATGTTGAGACTCAATTGTATCTTCGTCTATCTTCGTCGAAGTTACAGCTCCATCGCGTAATTTATCGCCTGTGACAGCTCCATCCTCAATCTTCACTGTGTTGATCACATAATTGGCGAGGTTACTTGTTTGAATGGTCCCCATCTTTATTTTTTCCGAGGTAATCGATTGATCCTGGATCAACTCATTCGTGATCGCTTGCTCTTGAATATGCTTGCTTTGGATCGAGTGATCGGCAAATTTCATCGAGTCGATGGTTTTATCGGCTAACTTCTCGGAAGTAATACTATGGTTGATCAATTTTTGCGCGGAAATCGAATAATCCAACAAATGCTCGCCGCTTACGATTCCCTGCCCCAGATGATCCCTCTGTACCGCATGCGGGGCGAGTTTGGTGGAAGTTACGCTCTTGTCCGCGAGTTTACTGCTGTCCACGGCATAATCCTTCAAAATCGAATTATCCACGGCGCCTTGCTTAATTTTTGACGCGTCGATGGCCCGGTTCGCAATTTTTTCTGTTGTCACGGATTGATCTGTCAAGTCGTCTGTATAGACAAATGATTGGACACGATCATCATTTCGGTCTTTGATGACCTTCGAATAAAAGTTCGGATTGGTAGTTGAGCTTTGTTTGGAGGATGCGTTTTGTTTGGAAGATACGTTCTGTTTGGAAGACGTATCCGGTTTGGAAGACGTATCCGGTTTGGAAGGTAAATCCTGTCTGGAAGCTGAATCCCGTCTGAGAGTTGAATCCTGTCTGGAAGCTGAATCCCGTCTGGAAGTGGAATCCTGTCTGGAAGTTGAATCCTGTCTGGAAGTTGAATCCTGTCTGGAAGTTGAATCCTGTCTGGAAAGCGAGTCCTGTTTGGAGGATAGGTCCTGCTTGGGTACTTTGGGAATCGGGTTTTGTTGCTCTTTCGGTGTGGCAGCAGAGATGGGAGGTATTCTGTGACTGCTCTCCAAATGACTTTCAAGCAGATTTAATTCGAGGTCTTCCATCCACTCCCGATCGGGTGATGATGTATATGAGAGCGGTAACTCGTGCATGGTCTGCCTAAAGGTTTTGCTCAGACTTTTGTTTGCTTTTCGCCGGTTCACATTGGCCATAGGGTCTCCTTGCCTCCTGATTTCATTCCCGTATCACCTTTGTAGGATATTCATCCATTTACTTATTTGGCACCGTGTCTACAAAATTGTTTCATCCTGATTTGCCCAAGTGGCCAGCAAACACAAAAAACCTGCTTCGCCGACTCTTCTCTTGGCTAGCAGGTTCATTATGTTATACAGCAACTTCTTCCTTCGTTTGTGACAATAGGGCCCTAAACTCATCGCCTTGCAGAACTTCCGCTTCCAACAATGTATGCAAGCCCGTTTGGAATACGGAATCAAACTGTCTCAAAAGATTGCGAGTTTCTGCGAGCAATCCTTCCAGGAGACGCTCAACCTCGTCATGAATCCGATTCTTATCCACGTATTGCAAATGTACAATCCCTAGCTCGGACATACCGCTTTGTACAATTTCCTGTGCCATTCCCAGCGCCTGCTCGAAGTCATTCTTCGATCCAGTACTGCGCCCACCGTAGTAGATTTCCTCCGCTACGGCTCCTCCAAGGCTAACCATGATTTGTTTCTCCATCGCTTCCTTGGTATACAGATAGCGGTCTTCCATTGGATTTTGTCGGACGTAACCCAGTGCTTTGCCTCGTGGACTCAGCGTGACCTGCGAAACAGAGCCTGGTCGTACGCTCTCACTGACAATGGCATGTCCCAATTCATGGAGAGCAACGCGCTTCTTCTCTTCCTCAGATGCTTGACGGTCTACCTTCTCTCCGAGCATAACCTTGTCAACCGCATAGCCAAAATGCTTCGCTGTGATCTTGTCCTGGCGGTCACGCATGGCATAAATAGCTGCTTCATTGGCTACACTCTCCAGCTGCGCGCCAGAAAATCCGAATGTCTCCTGAGCCACTTTTTCCAGTGTGACGTCCTCGCCTAGCGGTTTATTGGCCGTATGAATGGTCAAAATCTGCTCGCGTGCTGGTTTGTCCGGAAGATCAACGCTAATATGACGGTCAAAACGACCGGGACGCAACAGCGCTGCGTCGAGCATGTCCTTCCGGTTCGTAGCTGCCATGACTAAAATCCGCGGTTTGTCAGTCGTAGCTACACCATCCATCTCCGTCAACAGTTGATTCAAGGTTTGATCGTATTCTCGCTGCTGTTGACCATCCCTTTTTCCACCGACGACATCGATCTCATCGATAAAAATAATCGCGCTGTCTTGCCCATTTTTCTCTGCTAATGCCTTCGCTTCCTGAAACAATTCACGGACGCGTTGTGCACCGACACCGACGTACATCTCCACGAACTGCGAACCCGATGCCGCCACAAAAGCAGAATTTGTATAGTTTGCTGCCGCTTTCGCCATCAGTGTCTTACCCGTACCAGGAGGACCTGTCAAAAGAACACCTTTAATCGGGCGAATCCCGTATTGCTCAATTTTGTCTTTGTACACGAGAAAATCAAGCGATTCCTTCAGTTCTTTCTTAGCGCGTTCCTGTCCACCGATATCAGCAAACTGCACATCCGATTTCGGCAGCTCATGCTTGTTTGCTTTTCTTTTCCCCCCGAGGGCGACATTTCCACCTTGGCCATTTTGCTGACGGATGACCAGAAAGTAAATCGCACCCAGTACGGCTCCGAACACCAGGAATGGCGTAATGTTTACACCTAGAAAAATAAGAAAAATCAACAGTGCAGGTACGACGCCGATCAGTATTTCCTTACGCACGTGCCGTCACCTCTTTTTCATTGGATCGGGGGATGATGGTGTAAAAATCCTCCGTTCCTTTTTTCATATAAACATAAATGTTCTTGTCATCCATCGATGCAGATGCTTGGTCGAGTTGATTCCCCTTTTTCCATTGTTCCATAAGGACGGGAATACGGCTATATTCATGCAACTCCACTGCTTCGGTAAACACAAATTGACCACTCTGCCAAATATCGTGCATCGTTGTCGACTGATTGTCGATGTCAATGACCACTTCTTTTTCCCCTGCGATCTTTTTTGTCTCCGTTAGCAGATTCCGATATTCTGCTGGAAATGCGTCTGGTTTTGTAACAGTTACATCTATTTGAATTTTATCTTTGTTGATTTCCAAATTGCCCAATGTTGCGGACTGCATTTGTCCAATTTCTGCACGGATTGGCTCCTCAATCTCCATCTTTTGATACAAGAACCATCCTCCGAACAGGAGTGCCAAGGTTGCCACCAAAGATAATCCAATTGCGCTCTTTTTCATCTGCACGGCTACTCCCCCCATAAATATCGTTCTCGTTTTCTCTCTCTGCAACGTCCCCAGTATATCACACGAGTATATCATTTTCTTATACAGATGTTGGATGGAAATCGAGTAGGAGGGAGTGACTAACTCCCGTCCTCTCACACCACCGTACGTACCGTCCGGTATACGGCGGTTCATCAAGCTTGACGAAGAACAGAATATCGTTGTACTAAACTTTTCAGCCCTTGTTGTTGCCAGTATGCAACTCCGAGGGCTTTGTGTATTTGAGGAGTCTTTGTGGAACGCCACGCACCCTTTCGGGTGTTTGCAATTTCTATTGCTTGGACGTGTGATAAACCCAGAGAACGAAGTTCTCGATATCGGGTTTTTATTCGCTTCCACTGAGACCACAAGCAAAGTCGGAGTCTACGCCGTATCCATTCTTCGATGGATTGTAGAATTTTCTTTGCATCTGCAAGGGCGAAATATCCAACCCATCCCATGAGATACTGGTTTAGCTTCCGAATCCTTTCATCCATAGAGATGCTCCATACCGGATTTGTGATGAAGCGGATTTTCTCTTTCAACTTCAGAAGTGATTTTGGATGAAGCCGAATCCTTGCTTGCTTTGCGTTAGTGAAACTGAAACCGAGGAACTTACGTTTCCAAGGTCGATCCACTGCACTTTTCTGCTCATTTACTTTTAGCTTAAGTACCTTCTCCAAGTAGTTTTGGATACTCTCTTTTACCCGTTCTCCCGCCCGCTTTGTTTTCACGTAGATGTTGCTATCGTCTGCGTATCTACAAAAGCGATGTCCTCTCTTTTCCAGCTCTTTATCCAAGTCGTCAAGCAGGATGTTCGCCAATAACGGACTAAGCGGGCCACCTTGTGGTGTGCCTTCTACTGCCGAGAGGCAGACTCCATTGATCATGATGCCTGCTTGTAAGTATGCGCGAATAAGTTTCAACAAAGCTTTGTCTTTTACTTTTCGGGCAACCCGACTCATTAAAATATCGTGATTTACCCGGTCGAAGAATTTCTCTAAGTCCATATCTACGACAAAGCGATATCCTTCGGAAATATAAGATTGTGCTTGTCTCATAGCGTCATGCGCACTGCGATTCGGTCGGAATCCGAAACTGGATTCTGAAAAGTGGGGATCGAATATGGGAGTAAGAACTTGGAGAATGGCTTGTTGGATTAAGCGATCTATCACGGTAGGAATACCTAATAACCTTACCCCTCCGTCAGTTTTCGGGATTTCGACTCTGCGGACAGGGGAAGGTTTATAGGTTCCTTTCATAATCTGTTCTTTAATGGTTAACCAGTGTTCACGGATATAATCGCGCAGTTGTTCGGTTGAAACACTGTCGATTCCCGCCGATCCTTTGTTTCTTTCCACTCTTTCGAGCGCCACTAATAGATTTTCCCGTGATAGGACTTTCTCCAACAACTCCATGACGATACCCTTTCCTTCGCACGCATCCTTCTAGTCTTGTCGGTCAATACTCAGCCCTCTCTTGTACCCTCAGGGCTTCACCCTTATTCTCCAAGAGTAGTTCCTTACGGAATTCTGCTTCACAGTTTGATCACGAAAGTGATTAGCGGATGTGTTGACTTAATGTTCAGCCCTTCCCCGTTCAAGCGTCCTATACTTGGGTACTATGGCTTCTGCTGACTTCTGCATGTTCAGCGACTCCTTACGGAGACGGTTACCAACATTTGAAGGCACTTCATGCAGACCTCCCCAGGTAAGAACGATAACTTTCATCCCATGTACCTGCCCAAGTTTACTGCTGTATTCCTTGGCTGTATAGGGCTTCGTCTTGTTCAGCAGACTCGCCCGAATACAACAGCCTCAAATTGGATTCGTGTACCTCAGGTCGGGACTTTGCCGCCGGCTTCCTCCAGATTCCACCTCACGGTAGACACCCTTGCCTTGAGCTAACGGTTGGTACAGCCAACCCCCGTTCGGGACTTACACCCTAGAGTTATCGCCCATGCTGGGCGCACTGCCAAACAGGCCTTCTCCCATAAGGAAAAGGCCTTTCGTGATGCCAGCGTCTTAGCTTGGCGAGAGCACGTATGAGGTTAACAGAACGCCAGTGAATAGATCATAGTGAATGTAATGAAAACGACCGTCTTTGTCTTTGACAGTGACTTCCCAAAATTTCTTATCGTTTTCGAGACCAGGAACCAAATGAGTGATCTCCGATTGCGGGAAGGACTTGTAAACCGCCTCTTCTACATTCTTTTTTGGAACAGCAAGATCCATTCGATCGAAGCTAACTTTTTGATCGGTCATCCAAGCGACAACTTGTGTCCCCGCCTTATTTTTCCCAATGACGACAGCGTAGCTCTCCTTGCCTCGATATTCATCAATGGTTTCAATCTCCGTGATTGTCGTGCGATCCTGGACCCACTGACGAACGGTTTCCTCAAATTGATTGCGCTCTCCTGCTACAGAAGCCGTCAGGTGATAGGCGAACCCAGCTCCCGTAAGTAAAATGACGGCTACGATTGATAGGATAATTCGTACTAACACAGCAAGTAACTCCTTTACGTGGCTGACATTACAATCGGAATCGAAGCTGTTCTCTCTTCACTCCAACTGCCGTTTGTATTTGCAAATCTAGCTCCAGTTGGCGAAGCTGCCCCGTAGTTGAATCGTACCATAGTTGGTAATTGACTTTCATTCCGTTCGTTATACTCGGAGTCAAATCCTGAAGAGGGAAGGATGGACCTAACCACATTGATAATAACGAAGAGACTTCCTCAGGTGGGACCGCTATCCGGTATCCACTCCATCCTTGCCCTGCAGTATCTTCAAGGCGTTCAGGGCTGACCGATTGCAAAACTCCCTTGAGCAATACTGCGTGCTCATACGGGGTGAACATCGCATACGGCAGAGCGGCATGATCCTGTACCTGGCCATCCATTCGCACCGATACTGGCTGCCCATCTTTTCTGGCTATTTCAAGCTGGTGGCCACCGATTTCTCCTGCGAGCTGAAATTGCTCATTTTGATATCGCCCATGCAAGGTCTGATTCTGCATGTATACGAGAAATGAGCGTTCCTCGTCCTTCGTGATCTGCTCCAAAAGCTCCGCTACCGTCTTCGTCTGCTTCGTCCCTGTTGTTTGTCTGACCGCAGGCGCAGTATCTGTATTGGCAGATCGACTTACTGTTCCCAATACAATCCCGAGGAGAAATAGACCGAGTAGGATTGGAATGAGCCACCACAGCATTTTGGGCCGGATGTACATGTCGTCCCCCCTGTCCCATTTTTGTCTCTAGCCTATGCTATACGGGAAGGTTTTAGAACGACACGGAAAAGTTGCTAATCATAGCTTAAGGTTGGGCGGTCATACTACACATACACCCCGAGGAGGTGAGCGCGTGACATCTTCGCAACAAACCACATCTCCTGACATACTTGGGTTTCTGCTACAGGAATACCGCGTCTCCTGGGCAGGATTGTCGTCTCCCTTGCGTCAATGGTCGCACACACCCACTCTTCATTTTCGCCATCATCTCCTGACAAAAGCTGTGGCAAAAATGAACAACGGAACGTCTTAGTATCCAATTCCCCTACCTACACCTGCACTGCCTTACTCCTGTCCCCCACCTGACAGGAGCCTTTTACCGTTTTAACGTTTGGAATACGCGGTTTGCTTCGTAAATCGCGCGCTCCTCATCGATGGTCAACAACTTATGATTACGCATTAAGAATTTACCCGCTACAATTGTATCTTTCACATCTCGTCCATTTGCCGCGTACACCACGTGTGAAATCGGTTGGTGTGCTGGGTGGAAATGAGCTTGATGGCTATCCATCACGATCAAGTCAGCTTGCTTGCCTACTTCAATGCTTCCGAGTGTTTCTTCCTGGAACACCCCTTCTGCGCCATAACGAGTAGCCATGCGAAGTGCTTCCTCTGCTGGAACCGCTACTGGATCGTTATTTACACCTTTGTGTAGGATCGCAGCGAGCTTCAATTCCTCAAACAAATTCAAATTGTTGTTGCTTGCCGAGCTGTCCGTACCCAGCGATACGCTTACGCCTTTTGCCAACATTTTCGGAACAGGCGCAACACCGCTTGCCAGCTTCAGGTTGCTCACGACATTATGAGAAACTCTCACGTTGTATTTTGCCAAAATGTCGATTTCTTCATCCGTAAGGTGAACAGCGTGCGCGACGAGTGTTGGGCGATTGAACATGCCCAGCTTTTCCAAATGAGCGACTGGACGCAGTCCGTAGTCCTTCTCGTTTTGACCGACTTCCCAAGCGGTTTCAGACATATGGATATGAAGCGGCAAGGACAACTCATCGGCTTTTTCGATAATTTGGGTAATAAATTCTGGCGAGCAGGTGTACGGCGCATGCGGTGCCATCATGACGGTAATACGTCCGTCTGCCTGATTATGCCATTCTTTTGCAAAAAGAGTCGCGTCTTTCAGCTTTGTTTGACGTTCTTCTTCGGAGCACAAGCCGATCATCCCTCGGCAAAGGCGGGCACGCATTCCAGCTGCATCGACTTCCTTTGCCACAACATCCATATGATCATACATATCCACAAACGTAGTGGTTCCCGTACGAATCATCTCAATAAGCGACAGTTGAGTACCCCATTTTACTGTATCTCCCGTGAATTGCGCCTCCAATGGCCACATTTTGTCTTCCAGCCATTGTTGCAGCGGCAAATCATCTGCATAACCGCGTAGGAGGGACATACCAGCATGTCCATGCGTGTTGATTAAACCAGGCAGTATGTAGTCTCCTTTTTGATCGATAACCTCATCGTATCCTGCTTCTGATAGGTCCTCAGGAGTTGGGCCCACATACGTAATCTTGTTACCTTCGAATGCTACGGCACCATCGTAAATGACTTCATTCGTATCGTTAACGGTAATGACTGTTGCGTGAATGAGGATCGTCTTTTTCATAGTATACACTCCATTCTTATGTCAAGTAGTAGGCCAGGCTTTGCAGGTTGGACGTCACGTCCGCATAGTGAATGCGAACATCTTTTCCTGCGCGAATCGTCGTAGGGGCAAAATTCAAGATCCCCTTGATACCCGCTTGAGTCAACTGATCACATACGGATTGCGCTGCAGGTGCCGGTACCGTAATAATCGCCAGCTTGATTTGCTTGTTTACGATTGTCTCTTCCAGCTCTGATAAAGGCTGAATCGGTATACCTGCGACTTTTTTGCCCTGCTTCTCTGGATTATTGTCAAAGATGGCCGCAATCCGCATGTTATCTTTCAAATAAGCGTTGTAGTTACTAATGGCATGGCCCAAATGCCCAGCTCCGACTAAAGCGACACGAATTTCATCTGTTAGCTTTAGAATTTCGCGTATTTTTTCCACCAGATAATCGACATCATAGCCGATTCCCTTTTTTCCAAAATCACCAAAAGCTGCAAGATCTTTTCTGATTTGGGCAGGATTCACATCGAGATTCTTGCCCATCTGTTGGGAGGAAACGGTGGTCACCTCAACTTGCTGCAAATAACTGAGGTAACGCAGATAAATCGGCAAACGACGGACGACCGCTTCCGAAATCTTTTCGTGTTTTGCCACGTTCGGTCTTCCCCCCTAATTCTTTTGCTTCAAAATCCGATATTCTTTTCCATTCGATAAAATGGTAATGGAACCGTCGTGGCTGGTAACGTATGTCTCGGCCCATGACTCTCCCAGGCGCTCCATGACTTCCGTCTGACCGTCTTTCATTTGATCCCGGGATCGGCCTGTCTGAATAATGGCGACCTGGGGATCGACCTGCGTCAGAAACGGTTGCGAAGAGCCTTGATTGCTCCCCTGACCAGCTACCTTTAGCACTTCCGCCTTCAATCTGTCATTTTGCCGTTCCAACAGTCGCTCTTCTGCTTTTTCATTCACGGCACTCATAAATAAAAATCGCAGTTGGCCATGCGTCAATCGAAAAACGAGAGAATTATTCTGGGGCGATAAAAATAACGGTTCATCCGGGAGCAACACTTCCATGGAGATTTCTTGGTCTAAGGTAAGTACTTGTCCTTGCTCTGCTTCCATCTGCTTTTGGTTGGAGCGAAGCAGCACGACATGGCGAATGGATGGCGCGATCAGCTTGGGTAAAATGACGGCATCTATAAGCACTTGTTGGCTCAATGAAGCGTAGCCTCCCATATGCTCAAGCTGATCATTTGTCAACACTACATAGTCGAGCCGTGTGATCTTGAGCTCTGCCAAGCGCGCTGATAAAACGGGCCAATCTTCTGCCGTACCCGTATCAATCAGCATCGTTTTGCCGCCTGGCATTCTCAAAAGCGTACTCTCACCATGTGGAAGTGCCAAGTAGGTGACAATGAGACCCGAAAATTCCTGTTCTGTCTCCGTTTCAAATGGGTCATCTATCTTCACTGCTGCTTCTTCCAAATACAAATGGCTATCAATCGAGCATGCGCTAAGGAAAATCGCACTAAGAACTACCATCCACCAACGCCACGCTTTTTTCCATAACATTTATTTTATCACCTTAATCCCTATGAGACTATTGCTTCATTTTATGAATCTGACAGGGATTGCATACTAAGGAATGGCTCTATGCGCTCTCGCAGTGTTGGCCATGGACCGCTTTCGATTTGAAATGGCGGCAAAGATTGAAGGAATGAGCGTCCATATCTCGCCTCAACCACACGCGTGTCGAGAACGATCACGACCCCTCGATCCAAGTGATGGCGAATTAATCGTCCCACCCCTTGCTTAAATTGCAGAACGGCTTGTGGAAGAGACAACGACATAAAGGCATTTTTTCCTTCTGCCTTCAAAAGCTCTGCCCTTCCTTGATAGACAGGGTGATTCGGCGGAGCAAACGGAAGTCGAACAATGACCAAACTGCTCAGCCATTCCCCCTGGATATCGACACCTTCCCAGAAGCTGCTCGTCCCAAGCAGAACACTTCTCTCCATGCTTCGGAACAGTCGCACCAGCTTGCTCCGGTTGTTGCTATCAATCCCGTGACCGAATAACGTATACGGTTCTGGAGCCTCCGCTAGCCGCTCCTTCATCGCTTGATAAACAAGGCGAAGCATCGAATGGGAGGTAAACAGGATCAGCGTCCTTCCTTTCGAAGCCAGTACGACATCCACGCACCCTTGTATGACCGCCTCCAAATACGTGTGGTCACTCTCTTTACCTGGTGCCGGAAAATCTGATGGAATCAACAGCAGTCCCTGCTCTTCATAATGAAACGGCGATGGCAATGACAAAGTGCGCACTCGTTCCTCGGGCAGTTGGTCGAGACCAAACTGGCTTTTGATGTAGGAAAAGCTGTTTTTGACCGTCAGAGTGGCTGATGTCAAAATCAGACTCCGTTTTTGCGCGAACAGTGGTTCTGCCAGTGAGTCTGCAACCTTCAAGAGTGCTGCGGACAAATGCACCTGCTTGCGAGCTGTACGGGACTCTACTTCCATCCAATACACATACTCGGCATCCTGCTCAAGTAAAAAGAAGTGAAGCAGCTCAACAGTATTCTGCCAGTCTTTGATGAGACCAAATAAATCTGTCAGTAGACTACGTACAGCAAAAGGTGGCTTTTCCTCTTGCGGAGTCGTTCGCAAAAGCTGCTCGATGCCCGCTGCATACGCAGTCATCCCTTTAATCAGCTTTTTGGTTACTTTGCGTATCTTCTCGTGTTTGCCTACAAACGATTCGATCCGATAACGTACCGTCTCACGACCAGCGTCCGTCGTCTCCTCCGCACGATCTGATGCCCATGCATACAAGAGCTGTGTCCATTGCTGCGCTTTCTCTCGCAAGGTCGCGGACTGTTTTCTCAGCTCCAAAAGTTTTGCCACTACCTCTTCTTGTACCGCAGGCATCCAGCTTTGCAGTTCTTCGGCGAAGCGTGCAATTGACCCACTCTCTTCAACCGATGCACGATCTAGCAAGAAAAGAAGCTGCGTGGTTGAAAACTGCTTGCCTAAATGCTGTGTCGCAGCATCCTCCAAATGATGGGCCTCATCGACGATGGCAACTTCATACGCAGGTAGGATCCTGTT
Source organism: Brevibacillus schisleri (assembly GCF_055685845.1). Lineage (NCBI taxonomy): Bacteria > Bacillati > Bacillota > Bacilli > Caryophanales > Paenibacillaceae > Brevibacillus > Brevibacillus schisleri. The sequence goes on along the minus strand of NZ_JBVNDM010000001.1, from coordinate 2,745,736 downwards.
TTCCACTTGTAGATCGCTGATGAAAAGGGCGTGATTGACGATGAGGACATCGACATCGCGGGCCCGTTCCTTCGCCTGAAAATAGTAGCAGCGACTAAACCACGGACAAGCCCGATTCAAGCAAGAGCCCGTATCACTTTTTACCTGTTGCCATAGCAGTTGACCACTTGGAGGCATGCTCAGTTCTTCCACGTCACCGGTAATAGTTTGCGTGAGCCACGTCAGCATCTGTCCTTTGACCAAGCGCATTTCTTGGCTGCTTCCTTCTACAGGCTCGTCCACAGCTTGTTCAAATTTACGCAAGCATAAGTAGTTTCCTCTGCCTTTTAGCGTCGAAGCAGTAAACGAAAACGGCAACGACTCCTGCAAGGTAGCGATTTCCTTATGGAATAGCTGTTCCTGCAATTGAATGGTATTGGTACTGACCACCAGCTGCTGCTGATTGTGATGAGCCCAAATGATCCCCGGCAAGAGATAGGCTAATGATTTGCCCGTACCTGTCCCTGCCTCTACCAATAAATGGGTGCCATCCTCCATTGCCTCATAGACGGCATGCATCATCGCTTCCTGAGCATCCCTACGTTGATACCCCGACATTTTCGCCTGCATGTACCCGTTTTCGCCCAAAACATCCTCGAGCTGCTCGGCAAACGCTTTGGTCACTGTCGCATCGATAGGAGGATGCTTCAGCGACGCTGTTAATTTTTCTTCGCGTTTCCGAAGTGCCAACTGGCGATAAATATCCCACATATCGGAGGAATCCGTTTCGGTTGGCGTTCCATCCAGCTCTGGCAGCTCTATTAGCTTTTCCATCTCGATCTGCCGCAAAAGAACCTCGATATCCGAGCGAAACGAAGAGACGAGCATCTGCAGCCGTTGGATCGTTACAAGTGGCAGTTTCTTTAAAATATCCAGCAAGTGGAGAAACAGCTGAGCCGTGGCAAGTGCATCACTATCTGCTTGATGAGGATTATCGTGCTCGATTTCCAGCTCAGACGCCAGTTCTCCGAGTCTGTAGCTATTTTGCATCGGCAAAAGAACGCGGGATAGCTCCACCGTATCAAGCACGTAGCCGTCAAACGCATAATAGCCCTGGCTCAGCAGGGCTTCTTGTAAAAATTGGAGATCAAAGCTTGCATTATGAGCAACAAAAGCTCGCCCGTCCAATAAACGCAAGAAATCTGGAAACACTTCTTCCAAGGAAGGAGCATCTGCAACCATCTCGTTGGTAATCCCTGTTAATTGGGTAATAAAAGGGGGAATATCCTGGCCCGGATGAATCAGGGTGGAAAAACTCTCGGTAATCTGCCCGTCATCGATTGCGACGGCACCAATCTGAATGATGCTGTCCCCTTGGCGTGGATGGCTTCCCGTCGTCTCAAAATCTACAACTAGTAATCGATTCAAACGTTGTCACCTCGTAACCTGAGCGGAAACATTCAATCCGCACTCATTCACATTCGGCAACGATGGGAAATATTCCTGCTCTCCTGTACATTTACGGCTGTACCAGCTCCGTCTGCATTTCGGATTGACCGAGCTTGCTTGCACAAAGTTGCAGATAGATGGGGATTTCCCATAACTGTTCTGCGAATGGCAATGCCCGTTGAAAATATTGTTCAGCCAGGCGCCAATTTTCTTCCACAACCGCGATTCTTCCCAGATGAAAATACCCTAACGAACGTACATATGGCTCAGCGTCTTCCAGGAAATACTTTGCCATCCGTTTTGCTTCTTGTGTATCCCCCAGCTTTTCGTATGCGGAAATCATCCCCGATTGTCCGAGGCGATTGTCTCGGTTTTTCTCCAGCATGATCCGAAACGCTTTGATCGCTTCCTCTACCCTTCCGTCAAACAACAGCATCCAGCCATAACTAAAAAGAAAGTCGTCATTTTCGGGTGCAAGACTGATCGCTTTTTTGACGAGCGTCAATGCGCGCTTCGTACCGGCAATCAGCCAAGTATTCCAGGCCAAGCCATGCCACGTCCACCCATCTTTTGGGGAACGCTCCGTCAAAAAATGATAGCAAATCTGTGCCCGGTGGTAATTGCCCACTGTTTCGTATAAAGAGGCCATTTCCTGAAGAGTATCGCTGTCCAAATCGCGTGTCGGCAGTTGCAAGCCTTTCGGCGGGCTCCACTCCACCGTCTGGTCCATCGTATGCAGTAATTTGGCAGCACGTAGCCATAGCATCTGCGCTTCCCAATCGTGCTCGTTTTTTTCTAGATACGGTTCCAATTCGTCCAAAGCTTCCTGTGCATCGCCATCTCTTAAATAGCATAGCGCGAGGTTGTATTTGGCTTCTTCCTGTTCTGGCTTGATCTCGAGAGAAGTCTTAAAAGCTTGTGCCGCCTCTAGCCATTGCTCCTCTTCCGCAAGTATACACCCGATGGCATTAAAACTGATGGCCACAATGGTAGGTGAGCCTGCTGTCCTCCCGAGAAGTCGGAATTCCCGAAAAGCTAATTCTTTCTCCTCACACAAAAGGAGACTGTAGGCGTAATATAGGCGCCCACTTTCCCAGTCTGGCGATTTTTGAACCAATTCTCCAAAACACTTTTTCGCATCGTGGAACATACGCAAATGATAAAAGCCTTCCCCACGACGAAAAATCGGCTCGTATGCGTTTGTTTCAATGGCCTTTGGTGATTCTGTTTTCACCTTCGGCTGATGTGCCTTTTTCTCTTCTGCCGGAAGCTGTCCTTCCATTTCCTTGATGTTGCGAATCGCATTCGATAATTTTTCTTCGAATTGCAGCCACAGGTCTACGACTGTATCACTTACTTGGCGCAATTGAAACAATTGTTCCGCGAGCTGAAGACGTTCTTGTTCAGAAGCCCCCTGCCATTTCTCTTCAATCGCCTGCGCTTTGTTCCGAAGCGTATGAAACCAGTCCTCGATTTTCACAAGAAAAGCCACCCCCTATGAGGCATGAGTACTTTCATTGTCTCACAAGGCAGGTGGCTCTATGCAGGAGTCGACAGATCGCTTACAGAATCGTCGCGTGTACTTCTTCCGCAATCAATTCTTTGATCTGATTTTTTTCATCCATGATGGCGACACGTGGCTTGTAGGTTCTTGCCTCTTCATCCGTCATCATCGCATAGGCAATAATAATCACGATATCGCCCTCTTGTACGAGACGTGCAGCTGCTCCGTTCAAGCAAATGACGCCACTGCCTGGAGCACCTTCGATGACGTAGGTTTCCAGACGTGCTCCATTGTTGTTATTGACGATTTGTACTTTTTCATTTGGCAAAATATCCAACGCATCCAACAAATTTTTGTCGATGGTAATACTTCCTACATAGTTCAAGTTTGCCTCAGTTACCGTTGCGCGATGGATTTTTGCTTTCATCATGGTGCGGAACACTATATAATTCCTCCCTTATTACTATTTGATTGATGTAATCGTATTGTCGATCAGACGTGTTTTGCCAAATCGAACAGCTAGCGCGATGATGATCGTCTGACCTGCTGTTTCCTGCGCCATTGGTGTGAGCGCTGGATAGCTCAAAATTTCCACATAATCAATATCAGCCAAAGGTTTTTCGGAAATCATTTGCGTAATACGATCCTTGATTGTAGAAAGAGCCACGCCTTCGCTCAGCCATTCTTCTGCTTGCCTCAGGCTCTGTGATAGCACGAGTGCTTGTGTTCGCTCATCCGCTGACAAGTAGACATTCCGAGAGCTCAGGGCAAGCCCATCCGCTTCGCGTACAATCGGGCATGGAACGATTTGCACTGGCATCGACAAGTCATGAACCATTTGCGTCACAACAGCTACCTGCTGGGCATCCTTTTGTCCAAAAAAGGCGTAATCGGGCTGGACAATTTGAAACAATTTATTGACGACGGTCGATACGCCATCAAAATGACCCGGACGAGAAGCTCCACACAATGGAGTCGTCACATTTGCCACAGAAATATTGGTCAGCATCGGGGTCGGATACATCTCGCTCACTTCCGGGATAAACAGGAAGTCCACTCCCGCTTCTTCCGCCATTTTGCTATCTCGTTCGATATCACGCGGATAACGTTCAAAGTCTTCATTCGGTCCGAATTGCAGCGGGTTTACGAAAATGCTCATCACAACCAAATCGCATACTTCACGGGCAGCTTTCACCAAGCTGAGATGTCCTTCATGCAGAAAGCCCATAGTCGGTACCATTCCGATCGTTTTGCCTTGCCGACGAGCATCTTTTAAATGAACACGCATTTCTGCAATGGTGGAGACTTGCTTCATCATTGTTTGCATCATGACTGTTTTACTCCTTCCCCGTACAATTCCTTGATGGTTTCTTCAGAGGCATGGAAGACATGCTCTTGTCCTGGGAAGCTTCTTGCTTCAACTTCTTTGTTATAAGTCTCCACTGCTTCACGGATTGTTTCCCCAATATTTGCGTAGCGCTTCACGAATTTTGGTGTGATATCCGATGCATAGCCGACCATATCATGGAACACCAGCACTTGCCCATCGCAAGTTGCACCCGCTCCAATTCCGATCACAGGGATGTCCAGCTTGTCTGCAATCATGCCTGCGACCTCTTCCGGAACACATTCCAGAACAATAGCAAATGCTCCCGCTTCTTGAATCGCAAGGGCTTCGTCCAACAATTTTTTGGCTGCCTCCAGATCTCTTCCTTGTACTTTGTAACCGCCTAATTGATGTACCGATTGCGGAGTAAGCCCAATATGTCCAACGACAGGAATGCCTGCTTGTACACAGCGTGTAATGATTGGGGCGAGTTCACGGCCCCCTTCCATTTTGACCGCCTTGGCCAGCCCTTCTTGCATTAGTCTGCCCGCGTTTTTCACCGCTTCCTCAAGTGTACCGTGATAGCTGAGGAAAGGCAGATCTGTCACGACAAATGCACGCTTGGCCCCTCTCGTTACTGCTTTCGTATGATGTAGCATGTCCTCCATCGTAACAGGGATCGTGGAGTCATAACCAAGTACGACCATTCCCAATGAATCGCCGACTAAAATCATATCAACGCCAGCTTCATCTACTAATTTGGCTGACGGATAATCATAGGCGGTCACCATGGTAATCGGGGTTCGCGTTTCTTTTTTCTTGCGGATACTCGAAGTCGTAATCGGTCTGTCGTTTTGTGCCATTTTTCATTGCTCCTCTTTCGCATCAAGCCCGTGGATCGTGTGAGGAATAAAAAAACCTTCTCGCGTCAATCGGGAGAAGGTTTTCCATGTCAAAAAGACATTTTGCGTTAGCGGATTCCTTCTGTCTCGGTCCACACAGGCTCTGAGCAGATTTTTGTCCTTGCACGTATTGATTTAAGATTACACGATAGATACAAAAATACTCCGGGAGTACCGTTCACGAAGTGATACAGCCTCCAAATTGGAGTATAACAAATGCTTCAATCATTTGCACGATAATTGACATCAGCCGAATAAACTTTGTGAATCTGTCCAGCCTGATCCTCGACCATGAGTACGCCTTCTTCATCCAAACCAACGGCACGACCTTCTAGCTGTTGTGAAATCGTCTGGAGGGTTACCCATTTGCCAATGGTATATGAATGGTTCTCCCACTCTTGTTTTACACGCTCGAAGCCAGTCTGCAAATAGTGGTCGTACTCTTCTTCAAAAATTCGGCAGAGCCGCTGGATAAACGTAACACGCTTGAGTGACTCACCAGATTCAATTCGAAGCGAAGTCACAATCTGTGCCAGTTCAGATGGGAAATCAGACTCGACGCTGTTGGCATTGAGCCCTATTCCGATTACTAAATAATTGACCCGATCAGATTCTGCATTGAGTTCTGTCAAAATCCCGCATACTTTTTTGTCACCAATAAAAATATCGTTCGGCCATTTGATTTTGACAGGCAACCCAGTCTCTTCCCGAATTGTTTTCGCTACAGCAACCGCCGTTAGCAATGTCATTTGAGGTGTCTTCGGTAACGGAATCGATGGTCGGATGATCAGGCTCATCCAGATCCCCGTTCCTTTCGGAGAATGCCAGGGGCGACCGAGTCTGCCTTTCCCACCTGTTTGCAGCTCGGCGAGCACAATCGTACCTTCTACTGCCCCTTTTGCCGCAGCCTCGTGTGCGAGCGGCTGTGTAGATACCACCTCATCGTAAGCGATGACATTTTGACCGATCCGATTCGTTTCCAGTCCAGCCATAATTTCTGCTGCGGACAAGCGATCAGGGGCAACCAGCAGGCGATACCCCGATTTGCGAACCGCCTCTACCTCGTAACCATCTCGACGCAGCTCTTCGATATGTTTCCAAACGGCCGTCCTAGAGCAGCCGCATGTTTGGCTTAATTCTTCACCGGAGATGAAACTGCCTGGCTGATCACGGAATGCTTGGAGGATGACTTGCTTAATGTTCATCTTGTGCAACCTCTTTCTTTGCAACTTCGACAAGTGCTTCTGGTGTATTTGGTAAACCGTGCAGAGCCGTTTGTCTAAGTAACGATTCCAAGACGCGGACAATCCACTCGCCTGGCTTTTTCTGAACGGCTACTTGCAGGTCAAGCCCCGTGATTGCCAAATCCTTGATGGTTTTGACAGGCATGTTTTCGTATTGATCGAAGAGTGCCTGCATCGAAAACGATTGCCTCTCCTCCCACCAACACGCTTGCAATAAAAGGTAGAACTCGTTGCACGTGTCCCACCCGACTTCAAGCAGCAATGGCCCCCACTCGATCGCTTGAGGGACATCCCATTTCGGCTGCAATCGCGCAAGAAGTTCAACCAAGCAACCAATTACTTCTGTTTCGCGTTTGGACATTTTGAGGAATCGGCATACTTCACGCGCTTGCACAGGTGAATAATTCGCAGCAAACAGGAGCAACGACCATTTTTGCGTCACGGTTTGCAAATGACGGAGCCGCCAAGCATGCTCACTTGAGAGGATGAACAATTTTTCTACTTCTGGGGCATAAGCCAAGAGCTTCGTTTCATTCAACAACTGACAACCAACCTCTGGGGCTTTATTATCGAGCGTTTTATTCAGCTCTTCCCTGATGCGCTCCACAGCAATATGAGCTAACAAAGGGGCAGTCTGTTTCATAGCAAGCATGGTCTGATCTTCTATAGCAAAACCTAACTGGGAAGCAAATCGCACACCTCGTAAAAGTCGAAGGGCATCCTCCTGAAATCTCTCTAGTGGAATGCCTACAGCCCGGACCAGCCGATGCTCCATGTCCTCTTGTCCACCGAACGGGTCGTGCAATACTTGATGACGATCCATCGCCATTGCGTTCATCGTAAAATCACGTCGCTCCAGATCGAGCCGAAGTTCTGAAACAAACTGAACCTCAGCAGGTCGACGGTAATCTTCATATTTTCCTTCCGTCCGAAACGTGGTTACTTCAAATAACTGCCCCTCGACTTTTACAGATACAGTACCGTGTTTCAGACCAGTCGGGACATGATCGGGAAACAATCGGATGACGTCGCCGGGATGGGCATTCGTACATATATCAATATCATGAACAGGTCGTTGTAAAAGCCAATCGCGGACGCAACCACCCACGTAGTAAGCTTCAAAGCCGTGTTCCTCCAATCTGTCGAGAACACGCTTTGCCAATTCTATCGCCAATCCAATCCCCCCTTTCTGGTTTGCTCCGCCTGATCTACACAAGGAGGCGTTTTTCATGAGAGTTCTGTATGGATTGTTCATTTTACTATCCAAGGTGCATCAGCTAGCCAAAAGCACCATCTTACGTTCAAAAGCTTAGGTTTTCTTCGGATTTGCTTGCCAGCAAGTTAGCGTAGAGTGCCTCATACTGCGAGGCAATCGTTTCATGACAAAATGTTTTGCAGGATCGCTCAATGCTGTTCGCAGAGAATTCGTGGTATAGCTCTTCATTTTGCAAGAGACGTATTGTTTCTTTCGCCATGCCTTCCACGTCGCCAATTGGACGCAAGAAGCCGTTCACACCATCCAGCACGACTTCGGGCAAACCTCCTGCCACTGTTGCGACGACAGGCACACCACAAGCCATTGCTTCTAGTGCAACGAGACCGAAGCTTTCCTTTTCTGATGGAAGCAGCATGATGTCTGCCATCGACAATACCTCAGCTACGTCTTCCTGCTTGCCGAGGAAGCAAACATCGTCGTTCAGACCGAGCTCAGCGATCATTTTGCGGACCAGCCCCATTTCGGGACCTTCACCAATAAGGATTAGTCTGGAAGGCACTTCTTCACGTACGCGTGAAAATATTTCAATCACATCTGGCACTCGTTTGACCGGACGAAAATTAGAAATGTGCATAAGAATTTTTTCACCATTCGGTGCAAAAACCTTTTTCAGCTTCGTAACCTCTTTTGGGTAGTAACGCCGCTTGTCTACGAAGTTGTACACTGGGACAATTTCTTTTTCCGTATGCAGCAGCTCTTTCGTCTGCCTGATCAAATCATGTGACACCGCTGTTACCAAATCGCTTCGCTCAATACCGAAGCGGATCATATCACTCAGATTCGAGTCATAACCCAGAACAGTAATATCCGTCCCGTGCAGGGTGGTCACAATCTTCAAATGATCCCCTACCATTTGCTTGGCAAGGAACGCACACAACGCATGTGGCACAGCATAATGCACATGTAATAAGTCCAGGTTTTCATTTTTCGCCACTTGCGCCATTCGGTTCGCCAAGGTCAAATCATAGGGTGGGTATTTAAAAACATCATAGTTGTTCACTTCTACTTCATGATAAAAAATGTTCGGGTGAAACGCACCTAAGCGAAATGGCATTCCACCAGTAATGAAATGGACTTGATGTCCTCGCTCAGCCAATAGCTTACCAAGCTCCGTAGCTACTACGCCCGATCCGCCCAATGACGGATAGCATGTAATCCCGATCTTCATACAGTGTCACTCCTTCTCACAAGCTCTTTAATACATACGGAGCTGCACTGACAAATCCTTCTGCGTAGGCTACACCAGCCTGCTGACCAAATAGTCGTTCTCGGTACTCGACAGACTCCAGATACCCATTGGTAAGGGGTGTTTGAACACTGCCTTCTTCTAGCTCAAACTGACTGCGGTAGCAACGCAGCGCCTCCATTTTTTGTGAATAAACGCCAGTGATATCCACGACAACCTGCGGTGTGACAGTGGAATTAATAAAATAGTAAAGGAATTGCGATGGTCGATAGGAAGGCAAAGAAGGCTCCGGCAAATACTTGCGGATGCCTGCATTAAACACCGCCTCGCGAACAATTCGGCTTACGCTTTCGTGATCTGGATGACGATCCGAATAATAAGGCGCAAGCACAATGGCTGGACGTGTTTCGCGAATGAGCTTTACGACGCGTTCAATCGAACTTTCCCTGACTGCTTCCAAGCCACGATCAGGCAAGCCAAAATTATAGCGGGCAGCTACTCCCATCACTTGGTCAGCTGCAGCCGCTTCCTGTTGCCTTCTCTCCACCGTTCCATTCGAAGACAATTCCGCGTAGGTCAAGTCGAGAATCCCCACGCGCTTTCCCTCTTTCGCTGCCAAAATCAGACTGCCTGCCGCGCCGATCTCGACATCGTCAGGATGAGCGCCGATTGCCAAAATATCGAGTGAACTCATGCTTCATTCTCCTCATGCACCACTTCACGCCAATCCAGTTGTCCCAGCTCCAAGGCCTTCAGCATGATTTCTGCCGAACCGAGATTGGTGGCAAACGGTATCTTGTGCACATCACACAGTCGAAGCAGTGCGATAATATCAGGTTCATGCGGTTGAGAGGTAAGCGGATCACGCAAAAAGATAATCAAATCCATCTCATTGCGGGCGATCATCGCACCGATTTGTTGATCGCCCCCTAATGGTCCTGACAGAAATCGGGTTAGGGAAAGCGACGTAGCTTCCATGATTCGCGACCCAGTTGTTCCTGTGGCATACAGGTCATGTTTTGCCAAAATGGATTCATAGGCCATCGCTAGTTGCACAATCTGTTCCTTCATTCGATCATGGGCAATCAATGCAATTTTCAAGAAAACCTCTCCCTTATGGCTGGGTAAGTGTATATGTTAAACAAACGTTTAATCAATCAGATGTTCCAATCCGTAAATCAATCCGTTCATATTCATTACAGCTTTAATGGCCATATTCACGCCAGGCATGAAAGATTCCCGGTTAATCGAATCATGGCGAATGGACAGCGTTTGGCCTGTTGCCCCAAACAAAACCTCTTGATGGGCCACCATGCCTGGCAGGCGGACACTATGAATCCGGAAGCCTTCGTAATCCGCTCCGCGTGCCCCAGGAATTGTTTCTACCTCCTCCGGATGCCCTTGCTTGAGCTCTTCCCGAACGGCTGCAATCATCTCCGCAGTCTTCAAAGCAGTTCCGCTTGGTGCATCCAGCTTGCGATCGTGATGCAGCTCGATAATTTCCACATGTGGCATATATTTTGCTGCCATTGCGGAAAACTTCATACATAGAATCGCCCCGATTGCAAAATTCGGAGCAATGATGGCACCCAGTCCTGCTTCTTTATAGCGCTCCGTCATCTCTTGCAGCTGCTCTGTTGTCAGCCCCGTTGTTCCAACAACCGGTCGCACACCACGAGCCAGACAGAGCTCCATATGATGATACACCGTATGCGGTGTCGTAAAGTCTACCAAAACATCCGGCTTCATTTCGTCCAATTGTTGATTGATTTCCTCTTCGCTCCCACGCGTATCCAGATTGCCTGTAAAAATAAGCGCCGTATCCTGCGCTAGCATTTTCACTACTTCTTGCCCCATTCGACCATTTGCGCCAGCAACTGCTACTCGAATTTGTTTAGTCATGCTGCTCGTTCTCCTCTATTCTCGTCCAGCGATCTTTATCGCGGGTATTAAACTTGTGCATAATACGATCAAACGCTTCCTGCAAATCGATTCCGAGTGAGTTTGCGAAACAAATTAAGATGAAGAGTACGTCACCCAGCTCTTCTTCTACTGTTTTTTCGCCTTCGTCCTTTTTCTTCGGTTTTTCGCCATAAAAATGGTTAATCTCTCTGGCTAATTCACCTACTTCTTCGGTCATTCTAGCCAGCATGGAAAGCGGAGAAAAATATCCTTCTTTAAATTGCGATATGTATTGATCAACTTCTTGCTGCATCTCTTGCATTGTCTTTTGCCGTTCCATCCGCCCACTCCTTTTTCACATTCTTCTCTCTTTCACCTATCGTACTAAAAAAGGCTTCGTTTGCCAAATCACAATACTTCGTCTTTCCAGCATATGGACAATCAAACGAGCGTTCATTTATAATGGCTTTCGGATAGCCCTCAGGTAACACAAGTATTACCTGCACATCAAGTCCGGGGGGAAGCCTGTTTCCTGATCCGGCGAACAGGAGGATATATGAAAATTCGTCTTGACAGTATCATTGCCATTATCATCGGTTCTGCCATTATGGGATTTGGTATTAACGCGTTCAACATTCCCAATCATCTAGCTGAGGGCGGTATCACTGGTATCAGTATTTTGATCAAGCTGTTAGTTCCGGTTGTAGATCAGGGAATCGTCTTCTTTGTCCTGAACGTACCGTTATTTTTCTTGGGCTGGAAAATTCTTGGACGAACTTCTTTTTTCTACACGATTTTGGGAACGGTTTCTCTTTCTGTCTTTTTATCCTTATTTGATGGTGTGCTTCCATTGCCGATGAAAGATCGCCTGCTTGCTTCCCTGTATGCCGGAGTAGCGGTTGGTGTCGGCTTAGGGATTATTTTCCGTTACGGTGGAACGACCGGCGGTGTGGACATCATTGCCAGACTGCTTCAGAAATACATGGGTATTAGCATGGGAAGAACGTTGTTTTTCGGCGACATTTTGGTCATTGGGGCGTCCCTCGTCTATTTGAATCTAGAAAGCGCCATGTATACCCTTGTCGTCGTCTTTATCGCAGCACGTGTCATCGACTTTTTTCAAGATGGCGCTTATGCAGGAAAAGCATTGACGATCATCTCCAACGAAGCAGATAGCATCTCCAAGCACATTCTCGATGTAGGTCGTGGTGTGACACTCTTAGCCGGTAAAGGCGCCTACTCTGGCGAAGAAAAGAAAGTCATCTATGTCGTTGTCAGCCGAAATGAAGTCATGCGTTTTAAAACCATTGTGCAAGAAATTGACCCGCATGCTTTTGTTATCGTAAACGACGTGCATGAAGTTCTCGGAGAAGGCTTCACCCTTGATGAAAACAAGAAACCGCTTCACGATTAGCGTGAAGCAGCACAGAAAAACCCTTGCCTTTTCGTACAGGCAAGGGTTTTTGCACCTTTTAGGTCGAACGGATTTCGCCGTCATATTTCTTCCATGCCACGTAAGACAAGGCCATGATCAAAGCTATCGAGATAGAAGCGAGAATAAGTATAGGAGAATCTGGCCGCATCATTAAACGAGCAAACGTACTCTTCTCTTCTCCCACAAACGCCACTTGAAAGGAGCTGTTCAATTCTCGCAACGCCTCACGAACTAGCTGCCAATCTACTTGGCTGTTTCGCATCTCTTTGGATATGATATCGTACGCAACCATAATCGAGGACATTTGCCCCTCTGGAAGCTGAATACTCATCCCCGGCTTAATAGCCAAAAATAATCGGTAGTTCTCATCAAACTGTTCGCGAAACTGACCGAAATTCCGCTCAACAGCCGATAGCTGCAGGTTTTGGACCTGTGTGACAAGAGAAGGATAGTAGCTACGCCACATCGGCTGGTGATCATGGGTCAGTGCGTCTATGGCGATACGGACCCGCGTGGCATGCCACAGCAATTGTTGTTCACTTGCATTTGCAGAAGCAAAGCTTTGCTTGGCTGCCAGTATAGACTGGGTCACTGCATTCAGACTTTCAATTCGTATTGGATTGGGCAAATGCTGGTTCGGGAATCGGTCTGCTAGCTGGACGATGCGTTTCTCTGCCCCTTCAAGATCTCCCTTTTTTGCATACGTCAGGAACTCATGCGCAATTTGATCCAAGGCTGCCAACTGCTTTTCTTCTATCGGCTGATTCAGCTTCGAGTACAAATTATGAATGGGCCACGACAAGAACAACCCGATCATGAGAAAGAATAATAAAAACCGGATGTTTTTCTTCAACGCAAATAACCTCCTTCCCTAGTACAGCCTATGGAAAGGAGGACAAGATTAGACCTTATTTGTCGTATACTTCATATTTACCCACCAGATCACCGAGATCGAGATCAGACTGAGAAGAACCGTAAACAAACCAACGAAACCCTCATACGGATCCAGCACACTCGGCAGCCACGGATGGATGTCCATGACGTAATCGAGAAAATCATTATTCAGTGTCCACAGCGCAGCGATTCCTACCGGCAGAAGACTTAGCTTGTAAAAACGCGCATACAATACAGATTCCACAGCCATGCCGGTGTGGGAAACAATCAGCATCAAGTCTGTCACGCGCACTTCATTGCCCATCAGCCAACCAGCCACGATAATGCAGACGGCCCAGACACCATACTTAAAATTGGTGATGCCAGCCAAAGCTTCCAGTACAGGAATGTGGCGACCCAACAAATAGGTAAGGAGTACAAGCGAAAAAAGTCCGCTACCTGTCGGGCTGTCCGGGACAAAAGGAATTAAATATGCTGGTGTCACAGCCAATTGGTTACCATACCAGATAAATCCATATATGGTTCCTAAAAAGTTGACGACGAACAGCGTCCAAAGAAACCACCTTTTGCCCAAAGATTGCCGAAACCACTCCCATATCCAGATCATCTATAATCGTCTCCCGCTGTGTACGCCGCTAACGAAAAAGCTGACCGCATTACCAGCCAGCTTTCCCCCTATTAGCTTATTTCAAGCCAGCCAAGTAATCAGCTAGCTTTGCGATTTCTGCATCATCTTTGATCATACCGCCTGGCATTGCGCCTCTACCATTCTTGATGATATCAGTAATCTTGGCTGCATCCAAAGTTGCCCCGATTTTTTGGAGGTTTGGACCCATACCACCCTCCATGTTTTTACCATGGCACCCCATACAGCTTGTTTGCGCTTTCCAAAGCGCATCTGCTTTAAAACTAGTGTCAGCTGGTGCAGGTGCTGTTGCACTCGATCCCTCTTTGCCACCAGTTCCTTTGCCTTTATCTGGGTGAGCCAGATGATATTCATGGTTTGCCGCCCAAGTCAGGTAGAAAACACCAACGAGTGCAGTCAGCATCAAGCCTGTAGCAACTGGACGCTTGCTAGGACGACGCTCTTTGCTGGTATCCAGCCAAGGCGCCAACATCAGTGCACCAAATGCGATACCTGGAATGACAACGATACCGAGTACGACCCAATCCCCAGCAGCCCAAGGATATTTCAGCATTTGATACAGGAACAAGAAGTACCAGTCTGGCAACGGAATGAATGAAGTATCATTCGGGTTTGCTTTGTCAGTTAACGGCGACGGATGTGAAACCGTTAACACAAGGAAACCAACCAAGCAAACAGCTGCCACCATCCACTCTTTCAACAGGAAGTTTGGCCAGAACGGCTCGTTTTTACCTGGAAAGTCGGAGTAGGCTGGAGAAATGTTTGGAATACGCTTCGCCGATACTCGGGAATCTCCGACGAAGGTAGCATCTTTATCTTGTTTTGCCATGCTATTTCCTCCTTTTTTCGAAGACCGATTATAGTGGACCCGAGATACCTTGCGAACGGATCATAACAAAGTGAGCTCCCAACAGACCAAGCAGTGCGCCTGGGAGGAAGAACACGTGAATCGCGAAGAAACGGGTAAGGGTTTGCGCCCCTAAAATGTCTCCGCCTGTGAGCAATGTTTTCACATATGGACCAATGAGAGGTACAGAGTCAGCGATCTGCACGCCTACTTTGGTCGCAAAGTATGCGGTGTTATCCCAAGGCAAGAGGTAACCTGTGAAACCGAGACCCAGCATAACGAAGAAAATCAGTACACCGACTACCCAGTTCAATTCACGAGGCTTTTTGTATGCACCTGTAAAGAATACACGCAGAGTATGTAGGAACATCATCACGATTACCAAGCTGGCACCCCAGTGATGCATACCGCGTACGATTACCCCGAACGCTACTTCGTTTTGGAGGTACTTAACGGATTCGTAAGCATTGATAACGTCTGGTACATAGTACATCGTCAAGAACATACCAGACAAGATTTGAATAACGGTAATAAAGAACGTAAGTCCACCAAAGCAGTAAACAAAAGCTGAAAAATGATGTGCCGGGTTCACGTGCTCAGGTACTTCGTGGTCAGCCAGGTCACGCCACATCGGAGTGATGTTTAAGCGCTCGTCGACCCAATCATACATTTTTTGCATCATTTTAGCCGTTCACCCCCGGACGAGGATTTGCTTTTACTTTACCTAAATACAATTTTCCATCTTTGACTTCTGTCTCATACTCATCAAGAGAGGCCGTAGGTGGCGTTCCCAAAATGTGCTCGCCATTGATCGTATAACGACCCATGTGGCAAGGACAGAAGTACTCATTCGGTTGTCCTGCGCCAGTTCCCCAGCTAACCGTACACCCTAAGTGCTTACAGATCGGGGACAGAGCAAGAATCTCACCCTTGTCGTTCTTGGTAACCCATGCAGTAAGTGTTGATTCTGATTCATACCAACCGTCCTTGGTATGGACCTTGAATTCAACGCGTTTTGGCACGGCACTAAACTCATCCGGACTGCCGACAGCTACTTTATCTCCACCTGCATGTCCTTGCAGAAGGGGGTCTACCGCAAAACGAATCATTGGGGTGATCATTCCCGCAGCAAGGAATCCGCCAGTTCCCATCAGGGCGTAGTTCAAAAATGTACGCCTGGAAATTTCGCGTTTGTCTCCCATATCTTTTTCCCTCCTTATCCTGTAAAATAGCGCTACGATGGCATTTTTATACATATACACTAGGTCAATCCCAATCATAGCTAACGCCTATAAAGATGTCAAGAATGTCCAGTGGACATGTCTTTGCCCAAACGATGTGTGACATGATATTGTTGCCAGATTGTCAAATTTAAGACCTTGCCCCACCCATTTTTCTGTAGTATTACCGGAAAACGCTTTCTCTATCGCGTCTCTTTTTTTAGTCAAATCGATTAACTCTGTCCAGTTTGCCACAACTTGATGACCTCTTTATACAGCACATCCACGGTCACTTCGAAACGCAAAGAAGATTCCAAGTCTTCATCTCCTACCAATAACGTCAACACGCCTTCCTCCGCCCTCTCCTTTACTTGAATCTTTTCTCCGCGGAAATAAAGCAGTACTTTATAAGGAAATTCCGCCGGTGTTCGTTGTTCCAGCTGTTCTTCTCCTATGTGATAGCTTAACGGAAATAGTAGCACACGTCCCTTCAGCCGTTGCTCAATCCCGGCAGCTACATTTAATAAGTAGTTCATGCGTACAACATGCTCTTCTACTTTTCTGTCCGAACTGTACAAATAAAGAGGGAGCAGCGCGGTATCCACAAAGGATCGCAACTCCTCCCAGTTTTGAAAATCGTTCAAGTTCCACTGCATAGAGCCGTCTCCTCATTTCCTTGTTCATCTCTGGAAACAAGCGTACCATGAATGGTTGGAGACTAGCAATAACGCATACGATTATGTATTTAAGCTTGCTCGTAAGCCATGATCTCTTTCAATTCGTCTGTTAAGCGCAAAAACAGCTCTTTGTTTTTCGATGCAAGCGCCTCATCAATCTCCTGGACTAGCGTGCGTTTGCGATATTGACGCATCTGCTCGTCGATCACCATTTCAGATAGCAAACCGGAAACCATTTGATTGTTCGTTCCGTACGCGTTGGAATAGAAATTCGGCCACTCCATACCCATCCCTCACTTCAATAAAATAGTCGTTTCGGTAAAACCATTGTATTTTCGAAGCCAAGTCTGGCTCGCATACGTTGCGGTGTATAACCACTGCTCCTGTTCGTCTTGTCCGACGCGCAACAATCCAAGATGCACCATCATTTTGCATACCCGATTCACCAAGATATCTGTTGGTGAATCGTAGTAAAACTCTTTCATCCAATGGAGCAGCGTGTCCATTAGAGATTGCTGACTTACCCATCCAGCTGACGCGATCAACGGAATGAGCTGAACCAGCATTGGCAAATTGGGGACAGCCCGCTTGTAAAGCCTCATCCAGAAGCGAATGACATCATGATACAATTGATCGTTATACGGTTGTTCCAGTCGCTCCCTCCCTGCTTCCGTGACCGCTACCTTACCGTCCACTTCAACGATCCAACGGTGATAGTAGCAGAAATCGTAGAGCAAGGAAAAACGGTCAGGGTATAAATCAAAATGCAACCCGTACCCAAAACGCCATTTTTGCGGCAATAGCGGCTCTTCTTTTACGTACAAAAATTGAAAAAGCTGCTGCTGATGACGCTTGTACATGCCACCTTCCGCGGTAAGCGGTACTGGCTCCTGCTGGAGAAATTGTAAAAATTGCATGATATCATCGCATAGTGCTGTTCCTTCATCCCTGTATGCTTGTGGACCCGGATGAAGCAGTGCGTTTGACTCACGCCACTTTGTCAGCCAAGCTTGCAAGTAAGGCTCACGGATATCCAGCGGAATTTGATATTGCCCTACTGTCTTACTTTTCGCCGGAAAAATCCATCCTCGCTTCATTGCAGCCGCGACAAACTTCCGTCCTTCCTCCTGCTTTTTTTCCTTTTCACATTCCAGTGCCACTCCAGCCTTCGCCAACAAATCCTCAAGCGACATGACCGTACGCTTGTCCAGGAACAATTGGAGCAAAAAATGGGTTTCTGCACTGCTCAGTTGCTCAACTTCTTGAGAGATTGTCAGCCTGTGTCTCAAGCTGGACAACAATGACGTAATCAATTCGTTTTTGGAATGAGGGTTGCATTCGCATCCGTAATGGTTGGCAATCTGATGGAGCTGCCGGATATCGGTGTAAACCAAGATCTCAGCCAAGTTCATCTGTGCATCCCTTCTTTACGATGGCTTACTTGTCTCTCATTCTTGCCAAAATGCGGAAAAATAAACAGGAAGCCACCGAAGTGACTTCCTGTTAGTCGATTTTTTATTGCTCCTCGTCGGATTCATTGTCCCACAGGTCGTGAAGTTGTTGGTATTCCTTCGCTTCCTCATAGCGTCCGGCTTGACTCAAAAGGGCAATTAGCCTGCGGATCTGGTCCAGATCGAAACCTGACAACGATACATATTGCTTCAACGCCTCAATCGCTGCTTCTGTTTTCCCCATCGAAAGATTCACATCTGCAGCTAATGGATATGCAGCCACATACTCCTCGTCAACAGCTTGCAAACTATTGACCAATTCTACTGCTTCATCCAGCCGTCCTACGTGGAATGCCATCAGTGCACAGCCGTAGAGTACTTCTGGCGAACGATCCATGACCAGCGCCTGACGGAATACTTGGTAAGCCTGTTCGAATTGACCGCTTTGTGCGTACGAACGCCCCTTCGTCAAAAGCATAGACAGACTTTCATCCCCGGCTTGTTCCAAGAGTTTCATTGCTTTCTCGTCTTCTCCAATACGGAAATACAAGTTACCCAGTGCTGCCATAATATCTTGGTTGTCTGGCTCCTTCAGTCTCGCTTGCTCCAAGTACTTGACCGCTACTTCATCTAAGTCTTGGAGTGAATACAGATCTGCTAACAATAAGTCAAGCTGAATGCTTTCGAAGCCAGATTCTTTGCATTCATAAAGAAGATGTTGCGCCGTCTCAAAATCACTGGAATCCAATGCAATCTCCGCTAGCAGCAGCTGGCATTCTCTGCGCAAAGAGGAATCCATTTGCGGATTTTTGGCCATGACATCTGTCAGCAATTGACTCGCCTCTTCCAAATGACCAAGTCGATACCAGACCTCTGCCAAATACATCATGACATCCGGCAAATCTTTTCCATGCTCCTGAACCTTTTGCAGAGCGGTCAAGCCCAACTCGACTTCATCGTTCTCGATCCGCTTGATCGCTTCGTCTATGACATACAGCCACTTTTTCGGCATTTCTTTCACCTCATATGTATTTTGCGTGGCCTTGTTGCTCTACGCGCTTGCTGAACAACCACTCTAATAAAATAGCCACAAAAGACCGTCCGAAGACGGTCTTTTCTTTTACTCTTGATCATATACCATTATGCTCGTGTTAGCCAGCTCATTGTAAGAACAGTAATAAGGATTCCAAAAATACTAAGTACAATGCTGTAATTCGGTTTGGCTAAATCAGGAGAAGTCGGCTTCCCATCGAGTGGTACGATCGAAGCAGTAGCATGTTCCAGTGAATCTCCTTGCGCCGAATATGGCTGGGCTTCTACCACATACGTACCGTCATCTGTTTGCATAGAAGAAGAAATGACTTGAGCCTTTGGCGTGTTAATTTCCATAACTTCTCCATTAATCACGAGCGAATTCGCTTGCTCCGTGGTACTTGAATTCACATATAAAGTGAACGAAAAGACCATCAGCAACAAGACAGCTACACTCGCAGCCATGCGTCGCATTCTCGCTGTCACGCTGAAAATTTTTCTGCCAATCGGGATCGCCCATCGCTCTTCCGATAAAATACGGGCCATCACAGCGTCTACAATGGAACGGGATGGAGTTACGGAATGGTATTCTTCTTTATCCATTTCCATCCACTCACCACTGTCCGACCAAAGCTCATAATCGGAACGACAGGCATAGCATGCCGCCATATGGTGATCAACCCGGCGTTGAGTCACCTCAGGCAACAGATTTTCGGCGTATTCAGGCAGAATTTCCTGAACTTCTTCACATCTCATCATCGATTCATCCCTTCAGCTTCATCCAAATGAGGGTCCAGGATGTAGTTTTCCAACTGTCCACGAATACTTTGCCGCGCTCGAAACAGTAGAGACTTCACAGAGCTCACGGTTAAATCCAGAATCGTAGCGATTTCTGTGTAATCCATTTGTTCGTACTCGCGTAATATCAGTGCTGAGCGCTGCTTCTCTGGCAAGCTGTTGATCGCCAGTCTTACCATACTCTCCCGTTCATTCCGGAGCAAAACTTGCTCAGGCAGTGTCTTGGGAGATGCCATAGGTACTTGCAACGTATCATCCAGATACACGTCAGAATTGCGGCTTTTGCGCAATTCACTTAGTACGGAGTTGCGTGCAATCGTATAGAGCCAGGTGGAGAATGTAGCTTCTACATCTCGGAAAGAATGAATGCTCTTATACGCCTTGTAAAACGTCTCCTGACATATATCCTCCGCTATATGCTCTAAATGTGCCTGACGCAAAAGATGAGTAACAAATGAGAGGATCTTTTTTTCATATCGACGAATCAGTTCAGCATAGCATTCCAGATTACCTTCTTTAATCTCTCGGATAAGCTGGGAATCGGTCATGATCAGAGATTACCTCCTTGCGATTCCGATCCCTCAGCGGCCTTTTGCATAATTAGACTGCTGGGGATGTAAAAAGTTGCGCGACCTTACGATTCTTTTTCACGTTTGTCTACTGGAAACCATTCACGAAAAAACCCCCAAACCGGGGTTATATAACATAAGAGTAGGGCTTCGTGTCGAATAAACACTTACCCATACCAATCAAAGGGATAAATCGCATATTTCGATATATCCATTTACCGTTCGACATAACAGATGTTGGAAGATGCATTTCACTAAAATTGAGAATAGTGGAAAGATCATTCTTTGTCAACCAGTTTTCCTTTTTCAGGAAAACGATATCAGCGTCTGCGCCAGTTGTCAAGCTTCCTTTTCGCGGATACAGTCCAATTGCTTTTGCAACATTTGTCGAAGCGAGCCTGACTAGCAAGCAAAGCAATTCTTCTGGCGTACACCAGCTCTTTCGTGTATCAATCCGAACATCGTGTATCGGAGAGGCTACTTGGCAACTCCCAAACCATTGACGATGTAAGTGACGTAGACCTTGATCTGTCACTTCAGCCGGCAAACGAAAAATATGCAGGTACGGGTTATTTTCTTCAAAATGAAAGGCCGCTTGAGAATCTGTCATGACAGTACGCAACCGCCAATAACGAGTAGCCTCCATCCAGATCTGTCGAATAAGTTCCCGTTGTTCTTTTTTCAGAAACGGGTCATTTTGTACCTGCATGTGCAGGATCGTTTGTTTAGACGTTTGAAGTTGCAAAAGCGTTTCCCATTTTATTGTGGAAATTTCTTCTGGATTTCGAATCGTGACATGAAACGAAGAATAGCCGTGGTTGATCCACTCGGCTAAGCGGTCACCGTAAAGATCGGCGACATCGATTTCCACATGCCAAACATAATCCAGCAAACTGTTGAAATGCTGGGTTTGTTGATAGTGAATCTGCGGTCTGCTCATCCAACGCTCTGGCCGGAAGACGTCCACCATGCTTGTACATCCCATGCTGATGAGATTTCGCATGGCTTCTATATAAACATCAACATCTTTGATTTTATACAACGAATGTGTCAGGAGTGCGACAAAACCGGGCAAAAGATACATACCAGTAGCATCTATTTCTTCATACAAATCGTTGAAGGGGTTTTTCGTCAAGGTATCTTTAGCCATTCGTACAATTTTCCCATGACGGATCCAAATATCTACTTCTCTCATTCCTCGTGCTGTGACAATCGTTCCCCCGCGTATGACCATCCCTTGCTCCAGCATAGCCCGTCCCCCTCCCACCTATCTTGCACACACTACCCTTGTACGAGCATATGCACAAAAAAGGGGAAAAAGTACTCATTCGAGCCAATCCGCTTTTTAAACAAAAAAAGACCGTCGTTGATGTAAGCGCATTCAAACGACGGTAGCACACGCGTGCTTTCTTATATTGGATAGGAGTGGAGAGAAACCATACTGTAGTTTTATAATAAACGGAATGTAAGCGCTTGTCAAATCATTTTTGCTAAAATTCGGAACGCTTTGTCTTTGCACGAAAAAAGAAGCCTGTTACCCTTTAAAGGAACAGACTTCTCTTTCATTATTGGCTGATTTTCACAAGCAAGTCATGAAATCCAGGGAACGATACATCAATCGCCTCATCGTTTTCGATTTTCGTCTCACCCTCGGCAACGAGACCTGCGATGGCCATCGCCATGCCAATTCGGTGATCCCCCATGCTATCGATGACAGCCCCCGTCAATCCTGTCTTTCCTGCTATGATCATTCCGTCATCGGTAGGTGTCACCTTAGCGCCGAATTTGGACAGTTGACTAACCACCGTGGCAATACGGTCTGTCTCCTTTACTTTCAGCTCTTCGGCATCACGGATCACGGTCTGTCCTTTCGCTTGCGTTGCCATGACCGCAATTACCGGAATTTCGTCAATCAGACGTGGAATAATATCCCCGGCAATTTCAATCCCGTGCAGCTCCGAATGCGTCACGAGGAGGTCTGCAACCGGCTCTTCATTTACGATTCGCTCATTCAAAAGCTCCAAGCTTCCCCCCATCGCCTTGACAACATCAATGATGCCCGTGCGACTTGGGTTGATTCCGACATTTTCAATGAGAAGAGAGCTGCCTGGTACAACCATTACCGCTGCAATCAAAAAGGCAGCGGAAGAAATGTCACCAGGAACAGAAATGGCACGGCCTTTTAGTTTTTGTCCGCCCTCTACTGAAACGGTCAAGCCATCACGCACGACTTGTACACCAAATGCTTGCAGCATACGCTCCGTATGATCGCGGGACAAATGCGGCTCTGTTACACTCGTCACGCCTTTAGCCTGTAACCCTGCCAGCATAATCGCTGACTTCACTTGAGCACTTGCAACTGGGGAATGATACGCGATCCCTTGAAGCTCCCCACCTCGAATGGATAACGGTGTATATTCACCATCTTTTCTTCCATCGATTTTGGCGCCCATTTGACGAAGCGGTCCGATTACACGACGCATTGGTCTTTTTGCAATAGACTCATCGCCTTCCATCACCACATGGAAAGGCTGTGTCGCCATGATCCCTGCCATTAGACGAATGGTCGTACCGGAGTTCCCTACATCCAAATGTTGAGATGGCTCCTGCAAGCCGTACCAGCCTTTTCCTTGTACGGTTACGGCATCTCCTTGTTGCTCAATCTCGATCCCCATCCGACGAAAGCAGCTAATCGTGCTCAAGCAATCGGCACCCGGCAAAAAGCCTTCAATGGTTGTCGTTCCTTCTGCTAGAGCTCCAAACATAACTGCACGATGGGAAATGGACTTATCTCCTGGCACGCGAACGGTACCTTTGATTTGTTTGGCTGTTTGTACGCGAAGCATTACTTCCACTCCTTTTCTCTCTCACGCTCTCCAAGATCACCAGTCGCACTGTGAAGCGTCTTCGTTGTAAAGTGTGTTTGCATAAAAAAACTTATGTGCGCTTGTATACATTGTAATCGAAAAAGCGAAGAACTTCCTCTCCCTTTTCTAACTCTTGTTGCGAATGGAACGTAATCCGTAGCACCCCAAAAATGTCTTCTCGTGTCTCTCTGATTTGAAGATTCGTGATGTTAATATTTCTTGCTCCCAATAACGTCGTGATCCGTCCGATTTCGCCAGGGTGGTCCGGGATATCGATATACAAATCGTTCAAAGGAGGTAATGCACCCGTTTTGCGCTCAGGCAAGCTATCCCGGAATTCTCGTGCCGTTTTGAAGAAGTGCTCGATTCCTTCTGGATCTCCCTGTTCTACGAGGTGAACGACATCTTCCAATGCGTTTGCCCAATCTTTTGCGATTTTGAGGATCGGGTCACGGTTTTGCAGCAAAATATCACGCCACATCTGGGGGTTGCTCGAAGCAATGCGTGTAATGTCACGGAAGCCACCAGCAGCAAGCGTGGTATGCCAAGCATTTTCCTCGTCATACCCTGCCACTAGATTGACCAGAGCAGAAGCGAGGATGTGCGGGAAATGACTAACCGCACCCACGACCTGATCATGCGAAGCCGCGTCCATTTGCACGACTTTTGCACGAGTGAGTGTAAGTAGTTCAGACAATTGCTTTACTTTTTCTACAGATGTTCCCGGCGCTGGTGTCAAAACATAGTAGGCGTTTTCCATCAGACGGTCAGAAGCAGCTTCCACGCCGGATTTGTGCGAGCCCGCCATCGGATGTCCACCAATAAACGTAACATGATCGGGAATGATATCCACCGCTTGTCTGACAATGCCTGCTTTTGTACTGCCAACATCCGTAATGATCACACCGGGCTGCAGCTCCATTTCCACTAACGAGCGAATGGTTGCAACGATTTGCTCTACAGGTGATGCGAGGAAAATGACATTCGCTTCTCGAACTGCGGTCTGCAAATCAGTTGTACCAGCATGAATGACACCTAGAGTCAGTGCTTTATCCAAACAATCCTGACGTAAATCGTAGCCGACTACCCGAATATTTGGATCGCGTCGCATCGAGAGCGCAATGGAACCGCCAATTAGCCCGACGCCGATTACAGTAATAGTGGTTTTTTTCATCTCCACTCTCTATCCTTCCTTTATCTCTCTTAGACAAAGATGCCGAGGCATGCCCGGCATCTTTGTCCTTTTATTTCAATGCTCCAGTCACGATTTCTTTTAAGACAGAAAGAATCTTATCATTTTGCTCTTTGGTCCCGATGGTAATACGTTGAAAACCCGGGAAGCCTAGCGCATTACCAGAGCGAACGATGATGCCTTGCGAGAGCAGCTTTTTGAATACCTCATCGGAATCCATTTTCAAATCAACCAAGATAAAGTTGGTCTGAGACGGATAGTAGGAAAGCCCCCACTCGTCAAAGGAATCGGTAAACTGCTTCATTCCTTCACGGTTACGATCGCGGCATGCTTTTACAAATTCCTGGTCTTTCAACGCCGCACGTGCTGCTACTTGGCCAAGTGTGCCTGTATTGAACGGCTCACGCACATGTTCCAGAGAGGAAATGAGCTCTTCTGACGCGATCCCGTAGCCGATACGAAGAGCAGCCAGACCGTAAATTTTGGAGAACGTACGCAAAATAATCAGGTTCGGATACTCAGCGAGCATCGGTACTGTTTGTGGATATTCTGGATCAACCACATACTCGTAGTAAGCCTCATCCAAAACGACAAGCACATCTTTTGGAGTCTTTTTCATGAAAGCTTCCAACTCGGATGTTGTTACAATCGTGCCTGACGGATTGTTCGGGTTACATACCCATACGACCTTCGTTTGTTCGTTGATGGCAGCCGCCATCGCTTCGAGATCGTGAACGCCATCTTTCAACGGCACCTCAATCAAGTCTGCACCTTCAATAATCCCATTTGAGCGATATTGCGAGAACGTTTGCGTCGCCATGACTGCATTTGTTCCTTCGCTCAAAAAAGCACGAGAGATCATCAACAGAATTTCATCAGACCCGTTGCCGAAAAACAATTGGCTTGGTTTGACCCCGAGGAAATCAGCAAGATCCCAGCGCAGATTAAGGCTTGCACCGTCAGGATAAAGGGCCAAATTGTCCAACTGTTCCGAAATGGCAGCTTTCGCCTTTGGTGAGGAACCAAAAGGATTTTCGTTGGACGCCAGCTTGATGACTTCGGTTAAACCAAATTCACGTTTCACGTCATCAATGGGCTTGCCAGGTTGATATACCGGGGCATTGAGTATGCGTTGTTTCGGTTGCATCCACGTTCACTCCAGTCACATTTTTCCCACTATTGTAGCGCACTGGCTAACTGATGTACAAAGGTTTTTATTTTTTCTATAGCTACTGGCATTTGTTTGAGGTCTTTCAGCTGCTCAGCATGCTCCTCGATTTGCTGTACAATGGCGCTTCCCACAATGACACCATCCGTATGGGGTGCTACTGCTCGTACCTGATCCGGCGTGGATATTCCGAAGCCTACCGCAGTAGGAACCGATGTGCTGGCCTTTACTCGTTCCAGAAAATCGGCCAAATCCTCTCGCAGGTCCACCCGGGCACCCGTCACACCGAGCGACGATACACAATAAAGAAATCCGGTTGCTTGCGCGCCAATCGTATTGATTCTGGAACTGGAAGTTGGTGCCACGAGTGAAATGACATGAACGCCATTCTGTTTTGCTGCGGTTACTGCAGGATCGCTTTCCTCAATCGGCAAATCAGGAATGACAACACCGTCCGCCCCATAAGCGGCAAGATCGGCAAAAAAGCGCTCAATGCCATATTGCAAAACCGGATTGAAGTACGTGAACAGGACGACGGAAGCCTCCATACCTGATTCGCGTAGCTTTTTCACCAATTGCAAAGCATCCCCGATCGTCACGCCATTTTTCAGGGCGCGCTCTGAAGCCCGTTGAATCGTTGGGCCGTCTGCCAATGGATCGGAGTAAGGGACGCCGAGCTCAATGAGATCTGCTCCTGCTTCGACCATCGCTTTTACGAGATGAAAGGTTGCTTCTATCGTTGGATCGCCTACGGTTAGAAATGGGATGAATCGTTTGCGATCACGATCCGCGAATAATTGATCGATTCTGTTAAGAGCTGTCGCCATGATTACTCTCCCCCTTCTGCTGTCAGCGCTTCTTGAATAGTCAGCACGTCCTTATCGCCTCGACCAGACAAACAGATTACTAATATTTTGTCTGAAGACATCTCTTTCGCACGTTTTATCGCTTCTGCTATCGCATGTGCGCTCTCCAACGCCGGAATGATGCCTTCCGTTTGGCAAAGTACTTGTACCGCCTCGAGTGCTTCCGCATCTGTTACCGATGTATAGGTCACTCTTCCACTGTCTTTGAGATAGGCGTGCTCAGGTCCTACTCCTGGATAATCCAAGCCAGCCGAAATCGAATGCGCTTCTTGCACCTGACCGCTTTCATCTTGCAACAAGTAGGTTAAGGAACCATGGATGACTCCCGGGCGTCCGAGTGTTAGTGTTGCCGCATGCTTTTCCGTATCCATTCCTTTTCCTGCGGCTTCTACCCCTCTGAGCGAGACAGACTCATCCTGGATGAACGGATAAAACATACCAATCGCATTACTGCCGCCACCAACACAAGCAACAACCTCATCCGGAAGCCTTCTGAGCATTTGCAGGACTTGACTGCGCGTCTCTTCTCCGATAATTTTTTGGAATTCGCGAACCATGTACGGGTATGGGTGTGGACCAACGACAGATCCGATGACATAAAACGTTTCTTCTACGTGAGAAACCCAATGGCGAATTGCTTCGTTTGTCGCATCCTTAAGTGTACGAGAGCCAGATACCGCAGGGATGACTTCTGCTCCAAGCAGCTTCATGCGAAAAACATTCAACGACTGGCGACGAATATCTTCTTCCCCCATGAATACCTTGCACGAGAGGCCAAGCTTTGCCGCAACGGTTGCACTTGCCACTCCGTGCTGACCAGCACCTGTTTCAGCAATAATAGATTTTTTGCCCATGCGTTTGGCTAGCAATGCTTGGCCCAAAGCATTGTTCAATTTATGTGCGCCCGTATGGTTGAGGTCTTCTCTTTTCAAATAGATTTGAGCGCCGCCGACCGCTTTTGTCAAACGCTCCGCATAGGTGAGCGGGGTTGGGCGTCCAGCATACTCGCTGAGCAGTCCATTCAATTCCTGAACAAACGCCGGGTCACGACGCGCTTCTTCAAAAGCGATCTCAAGCTCTGTCACCGCATTCATCAAGGTTTCCGGAATAAACTTGCCTCCGAAGGCACCAAATCGTCCGTTTTCGTCAGGCACGACTCGCGTAGTTGTTTGAATGTTGTTCATGCGCCTTCACCCTCTCTACCAATGTTTTTATTTTTTGAGCGTCTTTTACGCCATCCGTCTCTACTCCACTTGACACATCGACTATCCCTGCTTGATACTGTCTCATTAATTCTCCGACATTCTCCGCATGAATCCCTCCAGCGATGATGCAGTCTGCTGCCTGGCATGCTGCTTGCAATGCAGGAATTTGCTCCCACGAAAACTTTTTGCCTGTACCACCTGCTTGACTAGGATCATACGTATCAAATAAAAAGGCACTGACTATACCTTGATAAGATTGGATTGCTGAAGCAGCATCCGCTTCTCCGCCCACGGCCAACGCCTTCCACACCGGAATAGCGAACCGCTCCCGAACTTGCTGGCAAAATCGTGGCGTCTCTTGTCCATGCAACTGGATCACGGTTAACGGTGCCTCGCTCAGTACTTCCTCCAGCTCTTCCATCGTCGGATTAACGAACACGCCAACTGCAGGAGGATGGCCCGGAACGGCTGCAAGCAATTGTCCAGCAGTATGGGCATCAACTTGTCGCTTACTTGGAGCAAAAACAAGGCCTACGTAATCGACTTCCAGCTCTTTTAACAGTGCAAGTGTTTCCACTCGCTTGATCCCACATATTTTCAAACGAGTCATACACTCACCCCCGGTGCCGCTTCTCCCACGAGATCAAGAACTGCCCGCTCTACGTCTGTTTGACGCATGAAATGCTCTCCAACCAGCACAGCCCGGGCACCTGCACTTCGAACATTCACAATATCCGCTGGTGTCGAAATCCCACTTTCGCTCACGATCGTCAATGACGCAGGCAGTTCTGCAATCAACTCATGCGTAACGGCTATGTCCGTTTGAAACGTATTCAAGTTTCGATTGTTGATCCCAAGCAATTTCGGTTCCATTGCTTGAAAAACAAGCTCGCATTCACGTTTGTCATGGACCTCTACCAGTACATCCATGCCCAGCTCCTCGGCAGTTTGGTTCAGGTGGCGAAGCGTTTCCCGATCGAGAATCGCAGCAATGAGCAACACACAATCAGCACCTGCTGCTCTTGCTTCCACGACTTGAATTTCATCCAGAAGAAAATCTTTTCTGAGTAACGGGCGATCAACAGCCTCGTGAATTTGCCGTAGATAGCTTAAACTCCCTTGAAAAAAGGACTCGTCTGTCAAAACAGACAAACACTCTGCTTGAGCGGCCTGATAAGCCTTCGCGATGGTCACTGCCTGGAAATCAGGTCGGATTAACCCTTTAGACGGGGATGCTTTTTTCACTTCGGCAATCACGCTTACAGGCCGTACACTTGTCTCCAATGCTTGACGAAATCCGCGTGGAGGCTGGACTTCCTTCGTTGCATAAAGCAATGCTGAAACCGTTGTTTCTGTATAAAGACGTGCGATCTCCTCGCGTTTCTTTTCCACGATTTTACGAAGCATGAATCATACCTCCTGCGATGTGACGAACGTGCTCCAGCTTGCGCATGACCAGTCCGCCGTCGATCAGTTCCGCTGCACGTATAACCCCAGTTTCAATCGAGCTAACCCGATCTGCGAGGTAGAGGATCGCACCCGCATTTAGCAAAACGATGTCGCGTGCTGCCCCACGTGCTCCGGAAAACACGTCGTGAATGATCTTGGCATTCTCATTGGCATCACCGCCGCGTAAAGCATCCTTCTCATGTCTGCGCAGGCCGAACTGCTCTGGCTCGATTTCATATGTCAAAATACGCCCATCCCGCAACTCGGCAATATGACTCGTTCCCGTGACAGTCAATTCATCCAGTCCATCCGAGCCTGCTACAACGAGCGCTCTTTTCACATCGAGCTCGTGTAAGACTGCGGCTACATTCGGAAGCAGCTTGGCATCATAAACGCCCATCAGCTGATGGCTGGCTCCTGCGGGATTCGTCAATGGCCCAAGTAAATTAAACACCGTGCGAATCGCCAATTCTTTTCGCGGGCCAGCCGCATGCTTCATCGCTTGGTGGTACAGAGGAGCGAACAGGAAGCAGAGATTGGTCGCACGCAGGCAATCTGCGGCGTCCTTGGGAGATAAATTAACGGGGACTCCCAACGCTTCCAACACATCAGCACTTCCGCTTTTGCTGGAAACCGCACGATTTCCGTGCTTGGCGATGCGTACACCGTCAGCTGCTGCGACTACTGCACTCGCCGTCGAAATGTTAAAGGTATGACTTCCGTCTCCGCCTGTTCCGCAGGTGTCTACCAGACCTGGCAGCTCGATGGGAAAACTCATCGCGCGCGCTCTCATGGCTTTGGCAAAACCGATAATCTCTTCCACCTGCTCGCCCTTCAAGCGAAGGCTCGCTAAAAATGCACCAATCTGAGCTGGAGTTGCCTTCCCGTCCATAATCTCGCCCATAGCCTCTTCTGCAACCGTCCGTGTTAAGTGCTTCCCAAGCAGAATTTGTTCCAGCGCGTATGTTAGCATGACAACTCCACCTTTCTGACAAACAGCTGTTCCGCTTTTTCCAACGCAGAGAGCATCGCTGCTGCTTTGTTCACCGTCTCTTGGTATTCACTCGCAGGGACCGAGTCCGCTACGATGCCTGCACCTGCCTGCACGTGTGCGTAACCATCCTGAAAGAACAACGTTCGAATCGTGATGCAACTATCGAGTGAACCATCAAATGAAATGTAGCCGATTGCTCCTGCATACAGATGACGTGCGTCAGGCTCAAGCTCTGCAATAATTTCCATTGCCCGCAGCTTGGGAGAACCGGATACCGTACCAGCCGGAAAAGCACTCAGCAATGCATCGAAAGCGTGCAGTCCCTCACGAAGCTTGCCGGTCACATGCGAAACCATATGCATCACATGGGAGTAGTTTTCAATAACCAACGCTTCCTCCACTTTCACGCTTCCGTAAGTAGCGACCTTTCCTACATCGTTGCGCCCCAGATCCAGCAGCATGTAATGCTCGGCTCTCTCCTTTTTATCTGCCAAAAGATCAGCCGCCAACGCAGCATCTTCTTGTGGGGTTGCCCCTCTTTTCCGCGTTCCTGCAATCGGACGCATCTCTACTTTTTCATCTTCTACACGCACGAGTAGTTCTGGTGAAGTCCCGACGACTGTCTCGCCCTCGTATTCGAGATAGTACATGTACGGGGAAGGATTTAATGTACGCAGCAATCGATACACCGCAAAAGGATCGACATCCGTCTTTACGGAAAAACGTTGGGATAACACGACTTGAAAAATGTCGCCGGCTGCGATGTATTCTTTCGCCTGCACGACTAGCTGCTCGTATTGCTCACGCGTCATATTTGGCTGTACTGTCAATGGCGCTGGTGTATCTGCTGCTACTGGAATGCGTTGATCCATTTCAAGCGGAGCCATAACCTTGGTAGCCAGCTCCTCGATTCGTTCGCAGACTTGCTTGTATTTTTCGCCAATTGTATCCGCAGTGTCTCCTGGCTCAACATGGAGATTCACAATCAATTGAATTTCCTGCTTCAAATGATCAAAGGCGATCATCTCATCGACAAACAGAAAGCGCATATCCGGCACGCGTACAGCTTCCTTGCGATGTGCTGGCAAATTTTCGAAATAGCGCAGCGTATTGTAGCCAAAAAAGCCTACCGCACCACCACTGAGACGAGGCAGCCCGGGCAGCTTTGGGCTTTTGTAGCGATCGGTTTCTTCACGCAAAAAGGAAACGGGATTTCCTGTGTGGACATGCTTTTCACCAGTGCGATAGGAAACCGTGATTTCTTCACCTTTTGCTTCCACGATTTGAAAAGGATTCATGCCAATGAACGAAAAACGCGCCCAGCGAGCACCACCCTCTACGCTCTCCAGCAAAAAGGAATCACTTTTGCGAATCTTCTGATACAGACGAATTGGAGTCTCTTGATCTGCCAACAGTTTCATGCTTACAGGGATAAGGGAATACGACGCCGAAAGGGTCTTGACCTCGGCAAGGGAAGGGAAATACATGGACTCTCATCTCCTCAATTAGTGGGGAGAAAAGGGAATAAGACATCCACCTTTTCTACACCCGCTTCTAGAGCGAGAGGTAGGGGGAGAAATTTTAGTATACAAAAAAATCCAGACAAAGAGACCTGGATTGGGTGTCAATATGTACCCAGCCTTCTCTTCTCTCCTCAACCTAACTCATCTCAACTCTGCTCAACTCATTCTCTGCTCTCAGCCGGCTTTTGCTTATTACCGGAAAAACGAGGCGCTCTCGTTTCACTTATGGTAAAAGAGAGCGCCCTAATTGTCAACCGCGATTTGTCAAATCCGGGCGCAGCTTGACTGCATCACGCAAAAAGACGTGATGAATGTCTTTTGCTGTCTTGTCCGTATTCACATGCATCATGACACGAATACAAAGTGGCAAGCCACCTGGCACTGGGATTTCTCTTGCGCACATGAGTGGGACGTATTGCCAAGCTTCTCCTTCAAGCAGGCGGGCCGCTTGAGCGGGGAAGGTCGCACAGAGGTCCTCTGTCGTCGTAATAATAATGCTACCAATGTCTTCGGGGTTTACTTCGTTGCGGCTTACCATTTCCTCCAGCAACCATTTGGTAGCGGAGACAATCTCTTCGCGCGTATCGGCTTCCACTGTGACCGCGCCTCTGATTCCTCTCGTTCCCATCCTTATCCCTCCACTTCTTCTCTCATAACTCCCAGTATGAGTTCTTCTTCTATATTTTTGACGACTTCAACCTGCCCGATTGCCCTAGGCAGCACCAAGGCCAGCTTTCCGCCTACTGTCTTTTTGTCTCGTTTCATGGCTTCCAGCACAGCTTCTGGCGAGAGATTGCCCGGCCACGCCGTTGGCAGGTGGAACAATTCCAGCATCCGTTTTGTGCGATTGTATACACCTGTCTCGGCAAAACCAATCCGTTCCGCTACCTTTGCAGCCAAACACATCCCAATGGAGATAGCTTCCCCATGATTCAGGGTGGAGTAAGCAGACAGTGCTTCAAACGCATGACCAAACGTATGACCCAAATTAAGCAATGCACGCTGCCCTTGCTCTGTCTCGTCTTGAGAAACAATAGCCGCTTTGACTGCGCAACCTTTTTCAATGGCTTTCCCTAATAATTCTGAATCGAGCTGCCCTAGCCGATCAGCGTTGTCCTCCAGCCAATCGACAAAGGCAGCGTCAGCGATAAGTCCATGCTTCACAACTTCTGCAAAGCCTGCTGCGACTTCCCGCTTCGGCAAGCTATGCAAGGCTTTCGTGTCATAAATAACAACTTTGGGCTGATGGAAAGCCCCAATGAGATTTTTTCCGAGTGGATGATTAATCGCTACTTTTCCGCCAACCGAGCTATCATGTGCGAGCAAGGTAGTCGGCATTTGTACGAAATCAATGCCGCGCATGTACGTAGCAGCCACAAATCCAGCCAAGTCTCCGACGACTCCACCACCGAGAGCCAATACAGCAGACTTCCTATCCAGCCCTGCATCAATTGCCTCTGTCATCAATCGCTCGTAGACAGTCAGGCTCTTCGATTGTTCTCCAGCAGCAATGACAGCTGAGTGGGCTTGATACCCATGCTGCCGCAATACACCCAGCAAAGGCTCTAAGTAATGAACGGCTACATTCTCATCTGTGACAATCATCAGCTTGCTAGTAGAAGCAACCCCTGCCTCTACTAGCAACGCTGCTGCCTGGTGCAAAAGACCATCGCCTATCACAATTTCGTAGGAGCGCTCGCCCAGCTCAACAGTCAGCTTCTCCACGCTCATTAGAATTTCTCCGTGTACGCACGGTATTGACGTACGTTTTCTTCCATGTCGTCGAGAGAGTCAGAAGGGAATTTTTCGCACATGGCACTCGCGATCTCCCATGCTACCACTGCCTCCGCAACCACACTTGCCGCTGGAACAGCACAGCTGTCGGAACGCTCAATGCTCGCTGAGAATGGCTCTCTCGAGTCAATATCCACGCTCATCAGTGGCTTGTACAAGGTAGGGATCGGCTTCATGACACCGCGAACAACTACAGGCATTCCTGTCGTCATTCCGCCTTCGAGTCCTCCTGCACGATTCGTTTTACGGCTGTAGCCAGTTTCTTCGTTCCAAAGAATCTCGTCATGAACTTGCGAGCCTTTCAGACCGGCTGCCTCGAATCCGATTCCGATTTCAACACCTTTGAAAGCCTGAATGCTCATTATCGCTTGTGCAAGACGCCCATCCAGCTTGCGGTCCCATTGCACATGGCTACCCAAGCCAATCGGCACGCCTTCAACGATTACTTCTACGGTACCACCGAGGGAATCCCCGTCTTCTTTTGCTTTGTCAATCGCTGCCATCATCAGCGGCTCTGCTTCTTTATCCAAGCAGCGAACTGGCGATTCTTCGGTGCGAGCAATTAGCTCGTCGAGACTTACTTCTTGTCGCTTCGCCACGATCTCATTGATCTGGAGTACCTGTCCGCCAATACGGATGCCAAATTGAGCCAGCAATTGACGAGCGACTGCACCAACAGCTACGCGGACAGTTGTCTCACGAGCGCTGGAACGTTCCAGAATATTGCGCATATCGCGTTGATGATACTTAATCGCCCCGTTTAAATCAGCATGTCCAGGACGTGGACGGGATACACGACGCTTTTCTTCAGAGCCTTCCTCTACAGGCTCAGCACTCATGATGCCTTGCCAATGCGTCCAATCCTTATTTTCAACGACCAGTGTGATAGGAGCTCCGGTTGTATATCCATGACGGACACCAGAAAGAATTTTCACCTGATCCTTTTCAATCTGCATTCTTCTGCCGCGGCCATGGCCTTTCTGACGACGTGCCAACTGCTCATTAATTTCCTCAATGGAAATCGGCAGGTTGCTCGGTACGCCCTCAATGATAGCTGTTAATTGCGGCCCGTGGGATTCCCCTGCTGTCAAGTAACGCATCTCTATCCTTCCTCCATCCTCCTGGCAGCCTGTATCCCCTAAAGGCACTCTTTTCGGGGTGCTGTCCTTTATCACTTTTAAGCGCTATAATATCATACCTAGTACGCCGTGGAAATACAAAAGTGACAAACGTTTACGAAAAACCTTTTGGTCTTACAGGAAAACGCCCCTCCGAATAAGGAGAAGCGCTCTCTTTACGCTATCGCGATCGCACGAAGTGTTTATATTTCCTACACGTTGAAAAAAGGATTGGGGCTCAGCGGTTTGCGAGTGTGATCCACGCGTATCAAATCATCTAGTTGTTTCCTCTCCGCCCCTAATATCTGACCACATTCCTGCAGCGTGATCAGCCCTCGACGGTATGCCTCGATGACCTTGTGTTTGTCCATCTGCTGCCTCCTCTTGCAAAGTAGGTATTCCTAGTCTAGGGAAAAAACAGCAGAGATATACCAAGACCAACCTGAATCAACCCATTTTTCGATAGAAGAACGTATCCTCTGTCTCCAGTTGGTATTGATGCGGCTGAAAAATTTGTTCTGTGCTGCCTACAAAGAGTACCCCACCAGGTTTTAGTGCCCGGCTAAACTTATGATACAGCTCATGCTTTGCTTCCTCGGTAAAGTAAATCATCACGTTCCGGCAAATAATTAAATCAAATTGAGAATCAAATGATTCCGCTAATAAATTATGTTTTTTGAACGTCACTTTTCTCTTCACTTCGTCCGTAATGCGATAGCTGAGTGTATCTTTTTCAAAATACTTTGCTACGAGGTCTTTTGGACAATCTTGCAGGGAACGGTCCGTGTATACCCCTTGCTTCGCTTTTGCCAGTGCTCCCTCGTCAATATCGGAAGCGAGCACGGTCGCATCCAACTTCTGACGTAACAAAATAAGTGAAAGTGTGTACGGCTCCTCCCCTGTCGAGCATGCCGCACTCCAGCATTTCACCCGCGGGGATTTCTTTGCCAAGCGTGGCAAAATTTTATTCTCGAGAACTTCCCACCGACCTGGATTGCGGAAAAATTCCGATACGTTGATGGTCATCCGATCGAGGAACTCGTAGAAGAGCTCCTTGTCTTTAGCGATGGCATCGAAATACTGGGCAAATGTGTTGTACCCCCGCTTTTGTCTCAACGAGGTTAGACGGCGCTTCATCTGTGCTTCCTTGTAGAGGGCAAGATCAATTCCAGTCATTTTTTTCACACTAGCTATAAATTGGAGAAAGTCCTTATCTTCCATGCTGAATCGTACCCCCTTTGCAAACTCCCTATTTTCATTCGCTATATTTCGTCATTATCCTATCAGTTTTGACAAAGATTTTGACAAAAAAAAGAAAACCCCAATAATGGGGCTTTCTCGAACTGTCTTAGATCCAGCGTTGGATAGTTTTCTCGAAGGAGAGAACTTCCTCAGCGGAGAACCACAGGCCAATTTCACGCTCAGCACTCTCAGGAGAGTCAGAACCGTGGATGATGTTCATGCCAACGGAAGTAGCGAAATCGCCACGGATCGTACCGGAAGCAGCGTCAACTGGGTTTGTTTTGCCCATCATAGCGCGAGCAGTTGTGATTACGTTGTTACCTTGCCATACCATTGCGAATACTGGACCGGAAGTGATGAAGTCAACCAGTTCACCGAAGAAAGGACGCTCTTTGTGCTCTGCATAATGCTCTTCAGCCAGTTCGCGGCTTACTGTCATCAGCTTAGCACCTACGAGTTGGTAGCCTTTTTTCTCAAAACGGGATACGATTTCCCCGATCAGGTTGCGTTGTACGCCATCTGGTTTTACCATAAGGAATGTTTTTTCCATTGTATGTATGCCTCCATTAGAGCTATGTATTGGTGCATAGGACACCAACGAAAATTTTATCAAAACTAGCGTGGTCAAGCAACAGGCAGACCGTCAAAATATCATTAAAATTTGCGATCGATGATATAATTGGCGATACCTGTCAGGGATGTCTTAGCTTGGTTGTTAGGCAAATCGGCGAGAATGGCATGCGCACGGGCGATATAGCGTTCGGCGAGGCGCTGCGAAAAGGCAATGCCCTCATCTTCTCGCACCATACGAACTGCTTCATCCGTATTATCCCAAAACGTATCTTTCGCGATCCATTCCTGGAATTGCGCACGTGCTTTTCCATGATGAGCCGAATAAAGCGCAGGCAACGTAATGTTTCCATGCACCAAGTCGCTTCCAGCAGGCTTCCCTAATTGCTTCTCCGTCCCTGTAAAGTCCAAAATGTCGTCGGTAATTTGAAAAGCCATCCCCACGTTGTAGCCATACCAGTACATTTTGTGGATCATATCAGCTGACGCGCCGCTTGCCACAGCTCCTAATTGACAGCTAATCGCAATTAAAAGCGCCGTTTTTCGTTTAATTCTGCGTAAATAGGTACGGAAGTTTTGGTCCCAGTTATTCAAATCCTTTACTTGCTGGATTTCTCCCTTACAAACCTCGACGATTGCATTCGAAAGAATTTGGTGCAATTGCGGGATCGGGAGCTGGGAGGCAATGGCCAATGCCCGTGCAAAAATATAGTCGCCAGCGTACATGGCTACTTTGTTATCCCACTTCATTCGAACCGTATCTTTCCCGCGGCGCTTATCCGCATCATCAATTACATCATCATGCACCAGGGAAGCCATGTGGATCAGTTCGAGAGGAACGGCCACATGCTTTAATTTTTTGACGTCGTAATTGCCCCACTTACCGCCAAGCAAAACAAAAACGGGTCGAATCCGCTTTCCTCCTGCTTTGAGCAAGTGCGTCGAGGATAGATACAGCTCTCGAACCGGCGTATCAATTGCTTTCTCCAGTTCATCTTCTATGTATTGGACATCTTTTTTCATCTTGAAGTAAATATCGACTAGATTCATCCGTTCCACCTATCTCGTCAACGTAGTATTGGTCTGTCGGCCGCCAGCTTGCCACAGATCGACGGTTGCAGGTGCCGATAGAAGTCCCAGCTCCGCTGCGCATCGGTAATAGTACTCCAGTCCAATCCGCTGAACGTCACCGAAATCGTGCTGTAATCCTTGGAAATAGTGGATCCATTGCTCTTTCTCTCCACCGAAATGCGTGTGAACGTAGTCAATCAATGGGGCTGTATTTGCCCTTGTCTTCCTTTTACTCTCTAAAAAAGAAGCATGGACGTCCGCGATCAAGTCATGATGATCGGCAATAACTGCTCGACGAAGAGCCCAAATGGCAAAGGTCATGGAATAGCCCGTAAATTGATGCCACAGCTCTCCTAAGTCGTAAACATGAAGGTCTTTTGCCGTTCGCTCAGCGGAAATGGCGTCATCCCCGATCAAGAGCGCTGCATCAGCATCCTCCAGCATTTCATGCAAAATAGGTTCCTGTGTAACGTAGGAAATCTCATATTCGTAAAACTTATGGAGAATGATCTTTAAGAGATTCACTGTGGTAGCCGATGTGTTGGTCAAGGCTATTTTGGCACCGTTTACTTGTTCAATCGGCTTTTTGCTGAACAAGAAAAGGGAGCCTACTCTCCCTTTGGCACTGACAGACAGATCTGCCAATGCCACGTATTCGGAGGCATGCTCTGCATAGCTAAACGAAGAAATCGGTCCCAAATCAATCTCGCCTTTTGCCATTGCCATGTTTAACTGGGCAGGAACTTGGCGGATGAATTCGATTCGGTCTTCGAATTTAGCCTGATCAAAATAGAAGTAAACCGGCAATACATTGGTATACAAAATTTGTCCAACACGCAAAGACTTTTGCATGCGTTTATTCCCCCCAACGCCGGAATAGCGAATGTGGTACATCAATTGCATCCAAAGTTTTCCCTACCACAAAATTGATCAGATCATCCATGGTTTGCGGTTTCTGATAGTAGCCTGGCATGGCAGGCAGAATCTTGACTCCCAGACGGCTTAATTTGAGCATGTTTTCGAGCTGAATCGCATTGAGCGGCGTCTCTCTCGGAACAATGACCAATCGCCGACCTTCCTTGATCATGACATCAGCAACGCGCTCCAGCAAATTGCCGGATGCGCCATGTGCGATGCCAGAAACAGTCCCCATCGAGCACGGTACTACGATCATACCGTCACAGCGATAGGAACCACTGGCTGCGGGACAATTAAAATCTCGCAGTCCCCAATAATGTAGCTCACCCGAAAAGTCTTGTTGCAGCTTCTCCTGCAAAAGAGCTTCTCTATCATCCGTGTGCCAATCCAGTTCATCACGAAATACTTGCCAACCTGCTTCTGTAATCATCAAATGAACGATATGTCCAGCACGCAAAAGCTCCTGGACGACTCGAACACCATAGATAGCACCACTTGCACCTGTTATCCCGACAGCCCACTTTTGGTTGTTCATACAATCACCAAATCAATCATCGTAAAGGTAAACATCACGACACTCAAGATGCCGTTCATATTAAAGAATGCCATATCCAGCTTGGACAGGTCGGTTGGCTTCACCAGCGTGTGTTCATAGATCAAAATCGCACCAGAAATGAGCACACCTACCAGGAACCAAATCGACAAGTCTGCGACTACATACAACGACATCAGACCAACGAAAGTAAGAACGTGGCATATGCGGGCGATCAGAAGTGCATTGGCAATTCCGAAGCGGCTCGGCATGGAAAAAAGTCCTTCTTTTCGGTCAAAATCAGCGTCCTGGCATGCATAAATGATATCAAATCCTGCTGTCCAGAACATAACGGATGCAAACAATAGAAGGCCGATGCCATCTACTTGACCCGTTGTCGCTACCCAGCCCCCTAGCGGACCAAACCCGATGGCAACACCGAGAACAAAGTGACAAAGCCAAGTAAAGCGTTTCGTATAAGAATAAAGCACCAGAACGAACACAGCGAGCGGCAACAATTTCACAGCCAAATCATTTAACTGGAATGCAGCAATGAACAACACCGCAAAGGACACCACGATAAACAAAATGACTTCCACAATCGAAATGAGGCCAGCAGGAATCGCTCGTGTGACCGTCCTAGGATTTTTCGCATCAATTACTCGGTCGATGACACGATTTAAGGACATCGCAGCACTGCGAGCGCCCACCATCGCTACCGTCACCCAAAAAATTTCCGACCAAGTAGGCCATACATGCTCTACCACAATGCTTCCCAAAACAGCTCCCATAAAAGCAAAAGGTAAGGCAAAAAGGGAGTGCTCGAATTTAATCATTTCTAAGATGATTTTTAATTTACGTAGACCCATTTATGACACTTCCTATCTAGTGAAGAAATACCGGTTTACTCCTCATATTATGGCTTTGTGCCAATATGCAAGGCTGATACGCCGCCCATAAACAATTTGACCTGAACCGGGTCCAAGCCTGCTTTCTGAAACATGCTTGCCAGCTCGCGGCTGTCCGGGAAATTAGTCAGGGATTGTGGCAGCCATGCATACTCTTCGTATTTGTTGACTGTCAGCTTCGCGATCAATGGCAAGATTTTGTAGAAATATAAGTAAAATAGCTTCCGGTACGGAATGAATGGTGGCTTGGACACTTCCAGAGAAACGACTTTGCCGCCTGGCTTCACTACACGTGCCATTTCATTCAACACCTGCTGGACATCCGGCACATTGCGCAGGGCAAATCCGATTGTCACGAAGTCGAATGTATCATCCTCGTAAGGCAGATTCATTGCATCTGCGTTCACTAGCTTTACATTGTTGCCAACACCTGCGTTCGCCACTTTATATGCCCCTACATCCAGCATATTCTGGCTAAAATCAAGGCCAACAACACTGCCTTCTTTTCCAACAGCCTTGGCCAATGCAATCGTCCAGTCTGCTGTACCACATGCAACATCCAAAGCCGTATGCCCTGACTGGATATTCATCTGCTTCATCGTGTAATTACGCCAAGCAATATGACTGCCAAAGCTGATTACATGATTCATCTTGTCGTAATCGTTTGCAATGCTCTCGAAAACGGAGTGAACGTACTCTGCTTTCTCATTCATCTGTGTCTGGTTCACTTGGCTACATCTCCTCAATAACCTTCTTCAAGCGACTAATCCGATGGGAGTACCGTGCCGTAATGGATGCAAGCATGTTCCTCGTCTCTGCAGGATGCAGCGTACGCACCATTTGCTCACATAAACCGATTAATTCGAGGGCTTTCCCCTCAACGCCTGACAAAACTTGCGCGAGTGTAGCCCCGGGTTTTTGCAGCAAAAAACGGGCAAAACCAAAAGGGACTTGTTCTTGCCATTTGAGCTGCTCCCACTCACCGATCACACTCTCTACCTTGGCTGTTTGCTTCATCAGATCACTCCAGAAACGACGGCGATCAGCTGAATCGGCATACTCCTCTACAACAGCCACGTATAAGCCTGTATCAATCGTATTTCGCAGTTCCCAGTACTCTTCATCTGATAAAGTCTTGCTATCTCGCCCAGCGATGTAGAGTCTCATTTTCGCTTCGTTCACTCGCTGAATAGCTGCCGACAACACTTGAATGGCTTGGATTTCACCCGCTGAAGCTAGAAGGTGATAATAACGACTGCTGTAATAATCACCTGCAAGTACGGTCAGCTGTCGGTTTCGCTCCGCGCTCTGTGAGGAGTCGTACTCATTTTTCACGAGCTCATGGGTGTCCAGTCCCAATTGGACTAGCCCAGTTGCTGTACATAAAACCGAAGCCTTTTCCTTCGGCATGCCTTGTTCCAGCAAAAAAAGGTACAACAGTTCTAGACGATTTTCCGCCATGGAAGGAACGTCAACATAATGTTCTACATAGGAATGGGTGATTCTCTTGTAGATTTGTTCGATAATGGACCGAACCTCTTCTACATTCGGGGAAAGTTCTTTGCTCATGCGTCCTCCTCCACAAGCTGCACAACCTAAAGATGTCTGCCTGTTCCGTACTGTTCCTTACTCTTCGGTCTTCCTCTGCCGTCCGGTCAAAAGGCCGTCTCTACTATCATACCATACTTCTTCCATCAGGGACTAATTCGCTCATAAAAATACGGCTCGATTCGAATAGGAAATGTACTGCTTACAAAGGTCTGGATATCCGAAGGATCGGTCAAAGGTTTGTCTTGTCCTGCAAGACTTCCAGTTGTCGATTGTATGGCAATCAATAATCTCGATTCTTTTGGTGGATCCGTCTCCTCCAACAAGCGATAGTACACGGGCCCGACATTGTCTGCATAGGTATACAAGTCGTATGTCAAACGGTAAAAATCTTGATAGACGGAGTTTAACTCTACTTTTTCGTCAGGTTTCACCACAAAATCGACATAGATCGATGGGTTTTCCCATTTTATACGCTTAATATTATAATGTGTCGACATCCTTGTAAACAAATCAAGGGCATTTTGCTCGCTTAAGTGAATGGCACGTGCTGACTGAAATGTCGGTATATCCGCTTGCATCCACTGATTTGTGGGAACGAGCGACAGCATCAGAGCCAAGAAAGTGGAAACAGCAATCGCCATCAACAATTGGCGTGGCATAGACATCCCTCCTCTCCTCCATTGTACAAACAAAAAAAGCAGGCTATGCCTGCTTCTTAGCAAAACGACTTGTTCTTTATTCGGTCGTATCCACGACGCCATGCTGTGAGTAAATCACTGCTTTTCCTCGCACTTTAATTGCAGAGGTGTGCTCCGTAAATTGAAAAATCATGACTTCGCCTTTATCGAGCTTCTCTGTATGATGAAAACGCGTATCAGTGCCTCTTGTTAATCCAATCACATGAA
Source organism: Brevibacillus schisleri (assembly GCF_055685845.1). NCBI lineage: Bacteria > Bacillati > Bacillota > Bacilli > Caryophanales > Paenibacillaceae > Brevibacillus > Brevibacillus schisleri. Next base: position 2,703,525 of record NZ_JBVNDM010000001.1, on the reverse strand, counting down.
CGCCATTTTCCTTCGCTTTGACTACGAAATAATCCTGATTAAATCCCGATGATTGTGCCAATGTGTTTCCTCCTGACCAATACGGTATGCGCGTACGTCTAGTATGATGCCCCTTCTGACTCCAGACGGCTCATGATCTTGTCTACATAGCGCTGTGTCTCTTGCGGCAATTGGTCAAACTTCGCTTCTAGCTCGTCATCACTGCTGATTCCCAGACGACTCATCCGACCTGGGCCAGCATTGTAAGCTGCAAGTGCTACTTTCACATCTCCATCATAACGATCCAAAAGCGATTTTAAATATTTTGTTCCACCTTCAAGGTTTTCATCAGGGTCGTATACATTGCGGACTTGCATGGCTTTTGCCGTATTGTCCATCAGCTGCATCAAGCCCTTTGCCCCTGCGTGAGATTCTACATTCGGATTGAAATTGGATTCGGCCCTAACGACCTCTCTCACCAGATCAACGTTCACTCCGATCGCTTTCGCTGTCTGATCAATCTTGTCCAAAATTTCCGGGGTAGGAACCGATGGCCCTTTGGCAAAAGACAAGGACTGCTCATTTTGAATCTGCGTAGGAATCTTCCAGCTCCTAGATCCATCTAGCTTGGCCAAAATCTCCTGCGAACTGATTACCCGCTGGCCGGTTGTTGCTAACTGGGACTGCAAGATGTCCGAGAAGAGCCCCTCGTCTCCATACGAAAGCGAAGAGGCATCATAGGTTTGCGGTAATGTTTGCAAATATGGTTGAAGTGATACAGGCACCTTCATAGCATTGAACAACCCTTCCCTAGCTTGTCTACCTATCATTATAAAAAAGAAAGATCAGGAAGCCAATAGCAAATTGGTACTACTTGGGAGAGTAGCAATTGTACACAAAAAAAGAAGCCTCTGTTCAAGGCTTCTGATTGTTATATGCAGATGGTCGGAATGCAGGGATTCGAACCCTGGACCTCACCCACCCCAAGGGTGCGCGCTACCGGGCTGCGCCACATCCCGACTGTACATCCGTACTATACAATATTTTACCTATAGAGTCAATATGATTTCCTTATTTTTGCATTCTGATTAGCGCATCAAACTAATGACTTCTGCACGTGCAGCCGCATCTTTCTCAAACATACCGCGAACAGCAGAGGTGATCGTTTTTGAGCCTGGCTTTTTCACGCCACGCATTGTCATGCACATATGCTCTGCCTCTACTACCACAACTACGCCGTGCGGATCGAGCTTGCGCATAATCGAGTCAGCTACTGTCGCTGTAATTCTTTCCTGCAACTGCGGACGTTTCGCGACGGTATCGACCGCACGCGCCAGCTTGCTCAGTCCTACTACGCGGCCTCCACGCGGTACGTAAGCGACATGCGCTTTTCCGAAGAAGGGAACCAAGTGATGCTCACACATAGAGTAAAACGGAATGTCCTTTACTAACACCATTTCCTCATGATCTTCGCTAAAGACAGTCTCGAAATACTGCTCTTCGTCTATATGCATGCCCTCAAATACTTCGGCGTACATTTTCGCAACTCGCTTAGGGGTATCCAGCACTCCTTCACGATCAGGATCATCCCCCACTGCCTCTAGGATCATGCGAACAGCTTGCTGTATTTTATCTAAGTCGACGTTCATCATTGTACCTCCTACGTAACGGCATACGCCTTGTTTCTCATCACTAAGGTCTGCCTGCTCCAAATCAGTGCCAGACTTAGTGCCTGCTCGCGATCAAAGCCAATATTACCATATCGTTTAAAAAAAGACAAAAAGATATCCCAGAATTCTCATAGGCAAACTGTATGTAGATAGAAAAAAACCCACATTTTATCAATGTGGATTTTTTTATGTAAGTGCTTCGTTCTCAAAAGAAACAACTACTTGATGGAGTCTTTGAGTTGTTTACCTGGTTTAAACGCAGGTACTTTGCTGGAAGCGATTTCGATCTCTTCACCAGTTTGTGGGTTACGACCTTTACGAGCCGCACGTTCACGAACTTCGAAGTTACCAAAGCCGATCAGTTGGACTTTATCACCAGTTTTCAATGCATCTGCAATTGCGTCAAGAACTGCATCAACTGCTTTTGTTGCATCTTTCTTGGTGAGTTCTGTGGTTTCAGCCACTTTTGCAATCAGTTCTGTTTTGTTCATTATATTCACCTCCCCTCAAAGAACACCAAGTCCTAGCTATTATTTTTCTTAACCGAAACGAAGCGTTTTATACACGAATGGTTGTTTTTACCGATCTGACAAGCTTATAGTAATACACCGATTTCTTAAATTCAAGCCCCTCCTGTCGAAATTGAACGAAATACAAGAAAAAAAGGCATCTCGTCATGTCAGATGCCTTCCCTCTATTTGTTGTTTATAGGACTTTGGAACTATTTATTAGAGTATGATCGCTATCAGGCCACCCGATCCCTCGTTGATGATTCGACCCAATGTCTCCTGTAATTTGTATCTGGCGTTGTCTGGCATCATGGTAATTTTCGCCTGGATACCCTCTCTTACGATGGAATGGAGAGAGCGTCCAAAAATATCGGAGTTCCAGATGGAAAGCGGGTCTTTGTCAAAGTCTTGCATTAGATAGCGGACAAGCTCTTCACTCTGCTTCTCTGTACCGATTATTGGAGCAAATTCAGACTCGACATCCACCCGAATCATGTGAATAGATGGCGCTGTTGCTTTAAGTCTGACACCAAAACGCGGTCCCTGGCGGATTAGTTCAGGTTCGTCCAAGGTCATTTCATGCAACGACGGGGCTGCTATACCGTAGCCCGTACTTCGGACCATGTGCAATGCTTCCGCTACCTGATCAAACTCGCGCTTGGCATGTGCGAACTCCTGCATGATCTTCAGCAGATGATCTTTGCCATTTATCTCTACTCCGACAATTTCCATCAAGATGCGGTCATACAGTTCATCTGGCGCGTAGAGGTCAATCTCTGCGATTCCTTGCCCCATGTGCATACCAGCAAGAGAGGCTCTCTCTACGAAGTCATAGTCATTGAAGAAGCCGACGACACGGTCCACATCGCGTAACCGGCGGATGTCCTGCACGGTCTCACGTACAGCTTCCTCGTAGTTCTGACGCAGCCAGTGCCCGTTTTCCAGCACCATTACCCAGCTCGGCAGATTGACATTTACTTCATGAACTGGGAATTCGAACAGGACTTCTCTCATGAGGAGCAAGATTTCCTGCTCGGTCATATGATCAACCGACAAGGCAACGACTGGTACATCGTATTTTTCTTGGAGTTGTACCCGAAGGTTTTGTGCTTCATCAGAGCGCGGACGCGTCGAGTTCACAACGATCACGAACGGTTTTCCTACTTCCTTCAGCTCGTTTACAACCCGCTCCTCTGCATCGATGTATCCTACACGCGGTATTTCCGCGATGCTACCATCCGTTGTCACTACAATCCCGATGGTCGAGTGTTCCTGGATAACCTTGCGTGTTCCGACTTCGGCCGCTTCCTCAAATGGTACAGGCTCTTCATACCAAGGTGTATTTACCATTCTTGGGCCATTGTCGTCTTCAAAGCCCTTTGCCCCTTCTACCGTATAGCCAACGCAGTCAACGAGGCGGACATTGATGCTGAGTCCTTCTGTCACATGTACGTTAACGGCCTGATTCGGAACAAATTTGGGTTCTGTTGTCATGATTGTTCGTCCTGAAGCGCTCTGCGGCAACTCATCTGTCGCTCGTATCCGCTCCGCTTCAGAGTTGATATTCGGGATTACAACTTGCTCCATAAACCGCTTGATAAAGGTCGACTTTCCCGTACGAACGGGGCCTACCACTCCGAGGTAGATGTCTCCGCCCGTCCGCTCGGCAATGTCTTTAAAGATGTCGACTCGTTCCACCATCGATGACCTCCTTCTATTTGTCTATTTTTACACTATGACCGATTTTCCGAATTATCCCTGACCGCCAGTATTTTCGTAGGGAATCTCGTACTAGTTTTGTGGACAGTACAAATATATGTATTTTTGCGTTAACTAGAACAAAAAAAAACGACCCTGATGCGAGCCGTTTTTCACGAAGTTAATTTAGTTTGAGAAGCTTCGGATCACCATCGACCATTTCATATGGAAACGATTTCGCGGGTACGAACATGGAATTGCGCGCCAGCACGTACCTCGGGTCTGTTTTTTCCGGCACGGTTACTTTTGTATTCCGGAGCAATTGCGCGATATCCGCAGCGTAATCAATTCCAACTTGTCCTTCAGCGTTCATGATCAGTGGCAATAAGTAAGTCCCCATTGTCGACGGCACCTGCCACGCTTTTAACCCGAGCCGATCATGATCAATGGAATAGTATCCATTCCCCAAGTCAGCGAGTATAGGCAGCTTTTCGAAATGATTCTTGTAACGGTCTACTTCGCTTTGTACATCCCCCACTGTGCTGACAGCGGTCAAGTGAATGAGCTTCACTGTTGGTTTTGTTTCCACATCAATCAGTACATACTTGTATACGCCGCCTTTTTCAAATGCATTCCCAGGTACATCCGGCATGTATTTCGGAATCATCTTGCGGAAATCAATCTCGTATTTTTCAAAAATAGGAGTATCAAGGGATTTCGTTTCGATTGGCAACACTGCTGTGTCTTTCTGGAATTGCTCAACCGCTTTTTGCGTTGCATCTACAAAAAAGGTACTAGGAATTTGATTCTCTGCTCTTCGCTCATCCGGATACAAGCATCCAGATAAAAGGGTAGTCAGAATCGTCAAACTGATCACAAGTTTGAACGATTTTCGCCACGATTGCCACATCTTATGTATACACCTCTTACATTCCATCTTCATTTTCTTTGCGTTGTCGCTCGAGTGCAGCCGCTACCACTGATTTCAGCTTGCTTTCTGGAATCCTGACCGTACAATCCTTTTCTGTTGTTTTTGCCTGACAGGCCAAACGAATCCCATTCGCCAGATCCTTTTCAGGCAGCTTTCGCTTTTCCAGTGCCGTTGGCGGGCACAGCAGGCCATTCTCAACGACCACGCGGCACATCAGACAAGATGCGTGTCCTCCGCATCTCTGCGGGATTACGACGCGAGCTGACGAAGCTACACCGACCAAGGTTTGCCCTGTCCGCGCCTTCACACTCTTCTTGCTCGGGAGAAAGGTTACTTTCCCCATTCCGTCACTTCCTTTACTAGTACGGCCGATGAGCTACCTTGACTGTTCCTGATGAAACAACCTTTGTCTGGCAGCCTAATCTGTAGCCATCTGCGCGTTCAGCCTTTCGCAATCGCAGTTTTTCTTCTGGTGTCACTTCGTTTAAGTACTCTGCCCCTTCCAAAACATGTGTACGGCATTGTGCACATACCCCTCTTTGGCATGCATGGCCCCACACAATGTTATTCTTTTTCGCAAGATCAACAATGGATTGATTCAACTCGATCGAGACTTCATGACTGCCTGCACGAGTAAGTAGTGTGATTGTTGACATCGTTTATCCTCCCTAGACAAAAATCACAATCAAAATCATGACAAGCACGACAAGTAATAGTAAGAATGCGATGGTCTTCACAAGGAACCGCAAGAACCCATTGGTTATTTTCCTGGCAAAGATCATAAGTAAATTGCAGACGAACATGAGCCCAATGGCGATTAAGGAAATGTTCATCTTTGTCATAGGATCAATATACATCGGGACTGCAGCATCCTTTGCATTTTTTGCTTTATTATACCATATTTCCCCCTCATCGTCTGACGCTTGCGAACCTCATACTAGACATTCGCATAGACTATCCTGATGAATTCGCCCATTGGAGGGATGAAACGTTGAGTAATAAAGTAAGTAATCGAAAATGGCGGAATCCATACGCGCCTATACCCAGCAAAAAATTAAGTGACCAAGTCGAAAATGTCTCCCTTTCTATTTCACCGAAAAAAATCCTGCCCGCGGTTGATTTGCGCACCTCTGTTTCGAAAATGCGCCATAATATCAAAGGAATCGGCAGCACGATTCGGCAGGTAGAAGACACGATGGATTCGTTGTACGGGGCGATGGAGATGATTGAGAACCTCGGAAAACGCACACCTGAGCCTGAAGTTGTTGCCGAAAAGCCTGCTACTGCTGGCAAACGCAAAGCTGCCCCAGAGCCACAAAAGGCTGCAGAAACAACAACACCGCAGGAATCAGGCTTAGGGAACCTTTTGGCCAATATAGATATCGGGCAATTACTGGGTCTCCTGCAATCCCCTTTGGTCCAGAACCTGATTACACAGGTAAGCGGCAGCACCAAGGAACGAAAAAAAGAGGGATAAGATCCCTCTTTTTTTCTTGCAATCTGTAGGTCAGCCATGTCCCTGTAGAGCCATGATTGTTCCTAGTCTTACTGTATGACGGTTTTTGTTGCAGGTAACGGGCATAATCGCCCATTTCTCTTATTTGAGCAGCTTGGTCAAGGTCGACATGTCACCCAGATTGATTTCCTGATTGCGAAACATCTCAATGACCTTATCTTCCTTTTCAGGAGTTAATTGCTTGCCACTAAGGGTAGCGAGTGTGCGAATGATTTGACGCAGCTTGGTCTCGTCTTCAAAATCACTGCGCTTGACCTGACCGGCTAGTGAGCGAAGCTTTTCTTCATCGACATTTTCCGTTGCTTTCCCTTGCAAGCGCTCAAAAAGTCGTTTCGACATATTATTCATGTGAAATCTCCTCCTGCACATGGGCTTTCACCCTATGGTATGTGCAGAAGCCTAAATCGGTGATACTTCATTCATGACTTATTCGGCATCGGGATTGAGGTACGCCATTTCAAAGGTTTTTCCGCGCCCCATCAGTTCTTCCACGCCTTGACGAGCTTCTTTCCCTTCAAACAGCATGCCATACAGAACCGTAGTGATTGGCATTTCAACCTGCTCGCGTTGCGATAAGGAAAAGGCTGCATTTGTCGTGCGAACGCCTTCGACGACCATCCCCATCTGTGCCAGTACGTCATCGAGTTTTTTTCCTTGTCCGAGCATATAACCTGCACGCCAGTTTCGGCTGTGTTTACTCGTACATGTGGCAATCAAATCGCCAACACCAGCCAAACCTGAAAACGTAAGCGGCTTAGCACCGAGCTTGATGCCCAGACGGCTAATTTCCGCCAAGCCACGGGTCAACAGGGCTGCCTTCGCGTTGTCTCCATACCCTAAACCATCCGACATCCCTGCACCAAGTGCAATGATATTCTTCAACGCTCCGGCGATCTCAGCGCCAATCAGGTCCGGGTTGGTATACACACGAAAATTCGTATTCATCAGCAAATCCTGAGAACGCAGCATGCTTTCTTCCGATTCAGACGCCATCACAACTGTCGTTGGTTGCCGTTTGACCACTTCCTCGGCATGGCTTGGTCCTGATAACACTGCCAATCTGGACGCAATCTCTTTCGGCACCTCTTCCGAAATGACTTCTGACATTCGCTTCAAGCTTTGCAATTCAAAGCCTTTTGTCGCATGAATCAAAAGGACATCCGGTTCTAGGTGCGGAGCCACTTGCTGGCAGATTTGGCGCATGGCATGAGAAGGAACAACGAGAAGAACAATGCGCTTCCCTACTACAGCCTCTTGAATGTTGGTCGTCGCCACTATGTTAGCTGATAACTTTTCTCCCGGCAGGTATTTTTCATTCACATGCTTACTGTTTATTTCCTCTGCCAGCCTGGTATCCCGTACCCAAAGCGTGACCTGATGACCGTTGTCCGCCAAGACTGTAGCAAGTGCCGTTCCCCAGCTTCCGGCACCAATCACCGTAACATTTTGAATCAATACGTCCCCCTCCACTTTTCTCATGTCCGTTCGTACATTATCCCAGCTTCCGGTTGGACTTGTCTCCTAGTTTCCGCTCGTTCCCTGAAAGAAGATTGCGGATATTATTATAATGACGAATGTAAGCAAAGATTGCGATTGCCAAGCTCGCCCAAATAAAGGAAATGGGTTTGTCCAACAAATAAAGGGTAAATGGAATAACCGTTACGATAACCAATGACCCTAATGAAACAAAGCGAGTGATCGCAATGACTACGACAGCCATCACGGCAGCAATCAAAAATGCCAAGGGAGAAAACCCTAATACGACACCTAGCGTGGTCGCAATGCCCTTCCCTCCGCGAAATCCAAAAAAGATTGGCCAATTGTGACCCGCGATAACAAACAATCCTGCCACTGCGTACGCTGCCGGATCCCCCGTCATCAGGTGAGTCAGTCCCATTGCAGCTATTCCTTTTAATGCATCAAGAAGGAGAACGGCAATGCCGGGGCCTTTTCCTAACACCCTGAGGGTATTGGTTGCACCGGCATTTCCGCTGCCATGAGAACGAATGTCAATTCCTGCGACTTTTTTGGCAATAAGATAGCTAAAGCTAATAGAACCGATTAAATAGCTAAGCACCCAGGATAATAACACCATGGCGTTTTTTCTCTCCCTACGTTTTTTTCCGTGTCCAGATTCTAACTGGTGTGCCTTCAAACACAAATGCTTCACGGATCTTGTTCTCTATGTAACGTTCATAGGAGAAGTGCATGAGTTCCGGATCGTTCACAAACAGAATGAACGTCGGCGGTTTCACCGTTGCTTGTGTCGCATAGTTGATCTTCAAGCGTTTGCCGCGATCAGATGGTGGAGGCGTACGGATCGTCGCATCTGTTACCAAGTCATTGAGAACCGCGGTAGGAATGCGCATCGCATGTGCTTGAGCTACTTCATTGACCTTCGGTAGAATGGTATGGACACGTTGCTTCGATTTTGCAGACACATACAGGATCGGAGCATAATCTAGGTATTTAAACTCTTCGCGAATCAATTCTGTGAAGCGTTGCATCGTTTTGTCGTCTTTTTCAATCGCATCCCATTTGTTCACGATAATAATGACACCACGGCCAGCCTCATGTGCATAACCTGCGATTTTCTTGTCTTGCTCGATAATGCCCTCTTCCCCGTTAATGACAACAAGAACGACATCGGAATCTTCGATGGAACGCATCGCACGCATTACACTGTATTTTTCCGTTGTTTCATACACTTTTCCACGCTTGCGCATACCTGCCGTGTCTACAAGAATGTAGCTTTGGTCATCACGCTCAAATGGCGTGTCGATCGCATCACGGGTCGTTCCGGCAACCTCACTGACAATGACGCGCTCTTCACCGAGAATCGCATTCGTCAAGGAAGACTTCCCGACGTTTGGACGACCAATGATAGATACACGAATAACATCGTCTCTCTTCTCTTCGTCATCCTCAGCTGGGAAATGCTGAACCACGTCTTCCAGCATATCGCCCAAGCCAAGACCATGGCTACCCGAGACAGGAAATGGCTCGCCTAAGCCCAGGGAATAAAAATCGTAAATATCCGCACGCATTTCCGGATTATCCGCTTTGTTCACTGCGAGTACGACGGGTTTTCCCGTCCGATTCAGCATCCGTGACAATTCAACATCCGCATCTGTCACACCTGTACGGCTATCTGCAATCATAATGATGACATCTGCTTCGTCAATCGCAAGCTCTGCCTGGTAACGCATCTGTGTAAGAATCTCGTCGGTCTCACCAAACTCAATTCCACCGGTATCAATCACATGGAAAGTATGAGTTAACCATTCACCTTTCCCGTACAGGCGGTCACGGGTTACTCCCGGCATATCCTCCACGATCGCGACTCGTTCGCCAATCAATCTGTTAAAAATCGTGGATTTCCCCACGTTGGGTCTCCCCACAATGGCTACCACTGGTAATCCCATAATCAACAACACTCTCTCTCATTTACGTTTTGACTAGCTAATCATACCATACACTACTTATGCCGAACAATGATAAGGGTATCGGCGCTTACTTCATGCACCATCCCGTCTAGTATCTTTTCCAGGGTGAAAGCTGTTTGCTGCATAAGCTCCGTAGTAGACTCGATAAAAATCGGCACACCACCTGCTATCCTGTCTTTGTTCGTCGTAATCGCCGCCAAGATTACTCCTGTCATGGCCTACAGCTCCTTTTTCATCATTCTAGTCTTCGTTGGCATTCGGAAGACGCTTTCGAGAATCGGGACTGCACGAATGACGGATGTTGCACGTTCCACATCTTTTTCTTGCGGCAATAAAAATACACCCATTCTCCCCGACTTTATATCACGTTTTACCAAGGGTGTTAGAGATGGCTCTCCCGTGTCGGTATATACGCCGAGTTGCGTTGCAGCATCGTGCAAAATCGCTTGCCGCTGTCCAGGGTGGGCAAGCGTGACCTTGGCATTGGCATCCCGCGGTGTCAGAATAAAACCCACGCCTTGCTCACGTATGATCTCTTGAGCATCTGCCAACCCGACGTTCATGATGTAAATGTCGTTCACATACAAGTCTCTTCCTTCCATTCTCACTTCCCCCGGCTCGATCTCTGCAATCAGCGATAGTGTTTTTCCAGAGCGCAGCTTGCGAGAAATCAACAAGGCGATGACACCTGCAATGACACCTCCCCACCAATGAAAGAGAATGGTAGCCGTCGTTGTCACCAAAGAGGTAAACATGACCATGTAATTGCGTCCTTCAAACACCATTGCGATTCCTTCGATATAGGGGCCACCACGGGGCACTAGCTCCCGTTTATCGATCTCATTAAGAGTAGTGCGTTCCATGTTCCTGACATCACGGAATTGTTGAGCAGCCAACGTCAAAAATGTGACTGCCGTGTAGTTCTCCTTGAGCAGAGCAGGAATCGCTAACGCTCCGAGCGCGGATGCGATCACCCCAAGTGAAACGTGAATAATTTTTCCGTGGGGATAGGTTGGATATTGTCGATAATCTGTTCGCAAAAGATGAATCCGGCACAAAATGCCGAATAGGAAACCCAGAACTAACGGAAACACATAATCATATGCTAGCAATCCCTTCAACACCCTAGCGTCACCTACCCGTATCGGAATGGGAAGACTCTGTTTCTTTTCTACCAAGGATACGACGAATCGCAGACCAGACTATGCTGACAAGAGCCCATAGAGATAGGCTACTCCACAGCAAATCTTGCGCATACTCGGATCCCCACTGACAAGAACCCGACAATTTCCAAAAATAGAGCGAATGTATCGCATCTGCGAGAGGCAAGGAGAGCGTTAGCTGAAACAGCTGTCCCAGATGTGTTCGGCTCATCAAAAGAATTGTACTGACTCCAACAGCAGGTACGATGATGCGCTCGTCCCAAAACAGCAAGATCGGATCGGTAAAAAACAGCCAGCGTAGCCAAAATAGCAAAAGGGCCGTTGCCAGCGCACTCAGCAAGTACAATCTGCGTATTTTAGACATGAGCTTGGTGTAAAGGACAATGCTTGCGATCAGTGGCAATATCGTTCCACTTAGACTAACTTGAATAGGGGCAAAATAGATTTCCCAGCTAACAAACGTACAAATTAAAAATGCGCTGATCACTGCGAGCACTCGTCTGCGTTCCATCTTCATGGTTCGCAGCTGCAAGTCAAAGCTTCCCATCCAGACAAGACATAGCAAAGACCACTGGATAAGGATCGCAACGGTTCCCTCGTTCATGTTCATCTCCTCAAAATGATGGTTGTCTCCCAAAAGTATGCCTCAACCAAGGAAATTTCATGAATCGAATGCTCGTCCACTACCTAACGTTGTGCCAGTCTCTCCAATTGCACGTGACGAAGCCTCACTTTCTCTGCTGTTTTTCCCGTGATCATAACAGGTGTACAAACGGCGTCAGCCAGACCTTTCATTCCTAGTGCCGTCATCGCCACACGAATTTGATGATGCCATCTGTCGACGGTAGACAAGCAATCTTCCATAGATTCGCGTTGAACCAGATGTAGCATTGCCCCTGCCATCCCGACAGCGGACGCACCTAAAGAAGCGGCTTTGACTACATCGAGTCCATGACGAACACCACCTGTTGCAATGTATGACACTCCTGGATGACCGACAGCATTCGCTTCCAGCAAGCTCTCCACCGTCGTAAATCCCCAATCCTCGAACATGGCATTCGGCTGATCATTTCGCATATTTTCGACTTGAGCAAAATTTGTTCCGCCTCTTCCACCCACATCGATTGTTCTGATCCCGATTTCTATCAGCTTCTCGATCGATTCCTTTGCCATACCAAAGCCGACTTCTTTGACGATAACCGGCACATCCAGACTCTCCCTGATCGCCTGAATCCGCTCCAGATAGCCGCGAAAATCCCGATCCCCCTCAGGCATTAACAGCTCTTGCATGACATTCAGATGGATTTGCAATCCGTTCGCTTCCATCATCTCCACCGCTGCTTTTGCCTGCTCTACTGTCGCTTCTGCCCCCACATTTGCAAACAAGATCCCCTGTGGATGTTCCCTTCTGACAATCCGATAGCTATCCGTAACATCTGGATCACGCAAAGCGGCCATTTGTGAACCAACAGCCATCGCCAGATTTCGTTCCCTCGCAATGATCGCCAGTTTTTGATTGATCCGGGTAGTCCCACCAGCTCCACCCGTCATCGCATTAATCATGATCGGTGAGGAGAGTCGCAAGGATGCGATCTCGGTGTCCAGTGAGGTTTCTGCAAGTGCTGCATTCGGCAAGCTGTTCGGAACAAAGCTGACATCATCAAAACTATTTGCCCCATTTTCCCCGGTGATAAGAGCATTTCGAATATGGTCCAATTTTCTAATCGAACGCCGATCCATTGTACCCCTCCTAGACTTTTGCTCTCAGAAAAAAGGGATACGCCAGAGCGTATCCCCATGAATCCTACTTTTTATCTTACTTGAACTTGTCTTTCAGATCACCGAACAACTCGCCCAATGTCACGCCCATTGGTTGGTTGTTTTCTTGCGTGAATTGTTGCTGTTCACGCTTGCTCGCACGTTCTGCCTGCTCCACACGGTCTTCTTCTACTGCACGGATACTGAGGCTAATGCGTTGTTCTTGTGGAACAACATCCAAAACCTTCACCTGTACCTCTTGACCCTCTTTCAACACCTCACTAGGTGTATTCACCCGACGATTTGCAATCTGGGAGATGTGTACGAGGCCTTCGATTCCAGGTGCCAGCTCAATAAATGCACCGAAGGACACCAGACGTTTTACCGTTCCATTCAAAATAGAACCCGCTTTGAAATCTTCTGCAACGTTCGCCCATGGACCTGCTTGCGTTTCCTTGATGCTAAGGCCAATGCGCTCGTTTTCACGGTCAATTTTGAGGACCTTCACTTTTACCTTGTCGCCTTCTTTCACGACATCGGACGGTTTATCTACACGGTTCCAAGCAAGCTCAGATACGTGAACCAATCCATCAACACCACCGATATCCACGAATACGCCGAAATCGGTCATGCGCTGAACCGTTCCTTCCAATACTTGACCCACTTGGATTTTATCCATAATGGATTGCTTTTGCACTTTTACTTCGTCTTCCAAAACCGCTTTGTGGGACAGGATGACTTTATTCTTTTCCTTATCCATTTCTACTACTTTCAAAGCCAATGTTTTGCCTTTGTAGTCGGAGAAATCTTCAACAAAATGACGCTCTACCATGGAAGCCGGAATGAAGCCGCGAACGCCTACATCAACAACAAGGCCGCCCTTCACTACTTCTTTCACAGCCGCTTCAATGATTTCACCCGCTTGCATTTTTTGCTCAAGATCAGACCAAGAGGATTCCATTGCTACTGCTTTCTTGGAAACAACGAGTTCTTCTTTCTCGTCGTTTAGTTTGATGACTTTCACTTCGAAAGTATCACCAACCGCTACTACATCAGATACCTTTTCAACATGCAGTGGAGACAGTTCGCTGATAGGAATCAGACCATCGTACTTGTAACCTAGATCTACAAGCGCTTGTTTGTCCTCAACTTTTGTTACGGTTGCCTTTACGACATCTCCTACAGAAATGGTTGTTGCATCCGTCAAGCTTACGTTCGTTTCTTCCATCATTCAAAAGACCTCCTTAATACCATCCAGTCCCAAACGTCTATGTACAGGTTGTGTACAACCTCGCTACACGAAGCGGGAGCATGTATATTTTTAACTGTCGCCTGATGGCTGGCAGTTAGTACTGATGAAGCCAGTAAGTTCCAGCAGTTTTAGTATTCTTCCCTTTAGCAATTCTATACCGTTTGCTAAGAGAGATGCTGGTTTCGTAATTGCTTGATGTGCTCCATAATCAGGTCGCTCGTTTCCTTCAATGTATCTGCGCTGGACTTAGCCTCACGCAAATGAGCAAGATCGATCGGTTTTCCGTATACGATCTTAATGGAACGAAACGGTCGATACGGTCCGATAATCGCTACCGGAATAACCATGGCTTCTGACTTGAGTGCAAACATCGCCACACCCGGCAACGCTTCTCCTGGTTCCCCTGTTTTGCTTCGGGATCCCTCAGGGAAAATTCCAAAGATTTTCCCATCTTCTAGCAATTTTAGCGTCGCACGTATTGCCGCACGATCGCCTGCACCCCGTTTGACCGGAAATGCGCCGAATTTTGTGATGAGAAAAGATACAACCGGAATTTTAAAAAGCTCTTCTTTGGCCATGAAATGAACCTGACGCTCGATGCCACAACCAAGAAGTGGTGGATCCCAGTTCGAGATATGATTCGCGCATAGGATCACTGGGCCTTCCTTAGGTATATGTTCACGCCCGATCACTTGCCAACGAAAGACAAGCGAAAAAATGATGCGAAAAAAACCTCTGAATAAACGATAGTAACTCAATGGGTTGACTCTCCCGTTCGCTCGCAGATTTGCAAGATGCGATCGACCACCTGATCAATGGTCATTCCTGTTGTGTCTACCAAAACGGCATCTTCCGCCTGACGCAACGGCGCGACTTCTCTCTGCATGTCCCGTCGATCTCGCTCTTCGATTTCTTTTTCCAGCTCAGCCAAGTCTGTCTGGGTACCTTTTGCGAGTAGTTCCTTCCAGCGGCGTTCTGCACGCTCTTGAATGGAGGCCGTCAGAAATATCTTCACGTCAGCGTCTGGCAAAACATGAGTACCGATATCTCTGCCGTCCATGACGACATTGCCTTGTGTCGCCAATCGTCGCTGGAGCACAAGCATTTGTTCACGTACGGAACCGTAGCTCGCTACAATAGAGGCGTACTGGCTCACTTCTGTGGAACGTATCCAGCTCGTGACATCGATTTCATTCCAGTATACATGTTGCTGTCCGTTTTCCCGAATGAGTTGAACCTTGTTTTTTTGCAAAAGTTCGGAAACTGTAGACTCATCGCTGATAGGGAGCTGATGATGGTGGACTGCCCAAGCGAGGGCACGATACATGGCACCCGTGTCAATGTACACGTATTCCAGTTGACCCGCTACTTTTTGGGCGACAGTGCTTTTGCCGGCTCCCGCTGGTCCATCAATGGCAATGTTCATTACTTCTCACCTGCTATGTACGTTAGTTCGGATGGGAATAAAACAAGAAAAGCTTCTGTCGAAGCCCTTTCCCATTCTTTGTGTGATGAAAAAACGAAACAAGACCGTTTTCTATGTTATCTATAATAGTACCATAGTATGGAAGCATGCGCAAACCTTTAGGGCTCTCTGGACACGCCTTCCAAGCGCTCTGTTTCGATTAATACTAATCTTGCGGGTACGTACTGAATGAGGACTTCGCCTATGGTCAGTACAATCGCACATACGACAATTCCAATCATGATGCCTTTTTCTACCCGTTTGGAAAAGCTGCGAAAACGATCGTTGTACTGACTGGTCAATAGGGTCACTTCCTCTGATGAAGCGTCAATCCACAACGCCTTTTTTGCGAAGCTCTAGCTGTCTCTCGTAACACGCTCTAACCACTTTTGCCCGATCTTGCTCGCTGATTTGGGTGAACTTACCCGAAATCCATTGGTGCAATCCTTTTTCTTCCGCCGGTTTTTGTCTGACGATTTCCATCTCAACAAAAGCATGTTGTACCTGTCCATTTTTACTTGGAAGGGAAATCCAGACGTGCAAGTTGTCTTTTTCCTTTAAATGATAGCTTTCCTCACAGCTAAAAGACAGCCCGCCACCACTGATATCTAACGTTCGTGCTAGAAAATGATAACGGCGAATCGGATCATCCAGTTTGACTGCGATGTCTACCGTGGTGTCAATTCTCAAGTAGTTTCGTCGCTGTGTGCGCACAATCTCCTCTTTAGCCGGCAATTGCAGAAGCAGAACAGGAATGTGATTGTTTTGTCTGCCGACAATCGCAGAGCGGAATTCATAGCGTGAGCCATCCTCACCAACATACCAAACCAAGCATTCTGTCCCTGGTTGAAACACCCCAGTCCGTCCAGTGTTTTCGCTGGTCGGCAATTCGATAGAAGCTACATCCTCCTTCAAATCGGCCACACGGCTTTTGAAGGTTTGCAACTCCGTTTCTTCTGAGGAACTCGTGAAGTTTAGTCTTATTATTTGTCCTATTCGTGGAAGCATCATAAAGTAATTGTTCCTCCCCTTCCTATCACCCTTTCCATTATATACCCTTTTGTTTCGAATCAGCAAATAGGGAAAGCCGCTAAAAAACTAGCTTTCCCCCTATTTTTTTAACACTATTGTCCTTCGTTCTGTCCCGCTCCCGCTCCCGCTCCCGATCCCGATCCCGTTTCCATTTTCACAACTTCTTCTTCTTCTCCATTCAAGGCATTGATGTAGACCATGTACGAATTTCCTTCAAAGCTGCCTGTCATTTCCCACGCCAGCACTTCTTTTCCATCGTTTTTCCCTTCGATTAGGGCAAGTCGCTGATCCGTCACTTTTACACTCGGATTGACTTTTTTCCTTGCTTCTTCTTTCGAGAGACGGGGCTTGGAGAGAATTCTCTTTTTGTGATTAAACAGATACTCCGTCGAATTATAGGCAGTAACCTCTCCGTTGTCCAACGCAATCTCAACGACCACTCCGTCTGGATAAATTCTGACGCCATCCTGAACTGGCACAAACGTAAAGAGTGCGCTGCGGTCGTAGCTGTCAATCTCAGAGACCTGCATATTATTAAATCCATGGTTCTGCAAGAACACTCGACCTTTTTCTTCCGCCTGCTTCATATCCAGCTTTTCCTCGCCAATTCCACGCTCGTTCATCATCCAAACGACTTTCCCACCGCGTTTGGTGACATCGAGGTTAATACCTGTCTTGTGCCCGTTTGGCGTGACATGTACGCTATAAGCCGAGTATTCCTGCCCCTTGCCATTATCGTTTACTTCTACTTTCGCATCTCCTGGCTTCAACCCGAGAAACGATAGTGCACTCTTCTCTGCTTCCTCTTTTGTAGCTGGTTTGCCATCGATCCCTTTGATTCGCTGCTGCTTTTTCTTATCGAGGCTCTGTATTCCGACGCCCCAGTCTAAATCAGGGTATTCCTGCACTTTTTTCTCAATGGTTTGGAATCCGTCGATAATGGAATTGTCCTCTTTGTTTTTATTGGAGGCCAAAGCTGTCTCGACATCCATCCATCTCAATTGTTTGTCCATCGCGACGGTTTGTACCTTGCGCAGCTCATCCTGGATTTCCTTTGCTTGGGTGTGAAGGCTCTTCAATGTCTTGTATTCACTCTGACTCAATGGCTGCTTGTCGAGGTCACGCACAGCGACACGATAGGAAAAATCCGCGACCCTCGACAACATTTCTTCTGTTTTGTTAAATGCCATCAAGGTCAATGGCAGTTGTCCGACATCCGCTTGTGCCGCATAGGAAAGGCGCCAAACACTCGTCAAGATAGGGGTCATTTGTCTGCGCGAGTTGACCACCAGCGATTTACCAAGCTCATCGTGCAGCTTGTCCACATGATAAGTGAGATCATGGAAAGCCCGTTGGTATGAGTTTTCCGCTTTGATCAAGACCGAGTTCTTCTCATTATGCTCCTGATATCCCCACACGCCAGCGCCTATTAAGGCAACTAGGGCAACGGGAAATAACACGCGTGCTGTTGCTCCATATACCATCCCTTGCCACTCCTCCTTTGATTATGCATCCATTATCTGCAAAAGATATGTTTCCCGATCTTTTTCACCTGCGGCCTGCTCCAAATCCAACCGGATGTTGCTGTATCCGGATTAAAATAGTACGTGCAGCCTCCCGTCGGATCCCAGCCGTTTAGTGCATTCTTCACTGCTTTCGTCGCACTTTCATTCGGTGTAAGCCATATTTGACCATCAGCAACTGCTGTAAAAGCACGTGGTTCGAAAATCACAGCCGAGGGCGTATCAGGAAACGTAGGGCTCTTGACGCGGTTCAATATAACGGCAGCGACTGCAACTTGCCCTTCAAACGGCTCTCCTCTTGACTCCCCGTAAACAGCATTCGCCATGATTTTTAAATCATTGTCAGAGACTCGTGAAGGATGGAAGCTGGCTTTGGTTTTGACCGTCTTATCCTTTGCTGCAGGTGCAGCTATCTGCTCCTCTTGTACGGCAGCTACATTCTTTTCCTTCCAGACAGCCTTGTACCCACTCAAGCCCGCTGCCACCAACATCACCAACACACCTGCGATCCAGATTGTACGCACGGCTGAATCCTCCTTGGCATGTATTGAAATCTTTGCATAGTGTTGGTGGAGGAAGAGTGGATTATGCATGTAAATCTGGATATAGAAAAAGACCGATGCTATTTGCATCGGCCCACATAGATTCGCCACACTTTTTTAGTTGGGATGGAAAAGATCAGGACTCATCAATCTGAAAATGCTTGTCGTTATCACACAGGCACTGCTTGAACCCTGTTTCTATTTGCCCTCCAGGTTCTCGATGACCACGCAGTGTAAACTTTTCTCCACATACATTGCATTGAATTGTCACTTTTGCTCGATCGGTTTTTAGCACGCACGTCTCCTCCTTACCGTCTATTGTGGACGTGAAGAGAGATTTTTAGAACCGAAATCGTGTGCTCTTTGTACCTTTTTTAAGCCCTGCCACCACAATACAAGCATGAATGGCACAATCACTACCAACCAGTTTTGGACCGCCAAAAAAATCAAGTTGTACAAAGCATGTAAGCTGATCGGCAAGGTAATCGACATCCATAAAAAAAGCCGTTCATGTTTGGCGTCCTTGGAAAACTTGGCCCGTCCGAGATAATAGCCCATCCACACCGCAAACAGCGCATGGCTGGATACCGGCAGAAAGGCACGCCAGATGGCAATATCCGTTCCATTGATAATGAGGTAAAACAAATTCTCCAACGTAGCAAAACCAAGTGACACCGCAACCGCATAAACAATTCCATCGTATGGCTCATCAAATTCCAAATGTTTATAAACCGTAAAATAGATGACCATCCATTTAAAAAATTCTTCCACGACAGCGGATTGGAAAACTTCCGCGACAATGCCATCCCGCCAGTTCCATTCATTCTGCATGATGTACTGTAGTACCATAATCGGTACGACCAGCAGCATACCAAAGATAAACGACCGGATGACCATTGAAATCGGCTCCGGTTCGAGACTGTCACGCAGGTAAAAGTAACTTAAGATGGCGATACCGGGGGCAACTGCCGCGCCGATCAAAGCAATCATCTTTTATTACTCCTTTACACAAGACTATCATTCATCGTACCATGAATAATGGTTGATGAAAACCCGCTACAGGAGAGAGATCATGTCAAAAAAAATTTTGGTAGTGAACACAGGCGGTACAATTGCCATGTCTGTCGATGACTCAGAAGGCGTAAAGCCATTGGATGATCAAGCAGTCAATAAAATCCTTCCTTTTTTAGAAAAACACGCGGATGTCACCATGAAAAATGTACTCAACCTACCTAGCCCTCATATGACTCCTGCAATCATGAATCAGCTGCGTCTCGATATTGAGGAAGCCTTTGAACAAGATCATTATGATGGCATTGTCATTACCCACGGGACTGATACGTTGGAGGAGACCGCATACTTCCTGGATCTGACTTTGTCGGTCAACGTCCCGATTGTCGTAACCGGAGCCATGCGCAGCAGTAATGAGCTCGGAGCTGACGGTCCAGTCAATCTCATTTCTTCCGTTCGTGTAGCTGCAGATTCCGACAGTTTGAACAAAGGGGTTATCGTTGTTTTTAATGACGAAATTCACGCGGCACGTCACGTAACGAAAACACACACGAGCAATGTCGCTACCTTCCAGTCGCCACAATACGGACCGATTGGTACCATTGCGAAAAAAAGCGTGCAATACCACCACGCTCCATTGGATCGCGAGCATTATGCCATTACCCATGCTGATGCGAATGTCCCGTTGATCAAGGCAGTTGCTGGCATGGAGCCTTCTTGGCTACAGTTTTTATTGGAGCAACAAATTGATGGACTCGTGGTAGAGGCGTTTGGATTGGGAAATCTTCCACCCGCTATCATCCCTACCCTGCAGCAATTACTGGACAAAGGCGTACCGATCGTCCTCGTCTCCCGCTGCTACAATGGCCAGGTGCAGGATATCTATGACTATGAAGGTGGAGGTCGCAAGCTAAAAGAGATGGGCATCATCTTCTCCAATGGCTTAAATGGGCAAAAGGCTCGTCTCAAGTTAATTGTAACGCTGCAAAAAACACGGACTTTCAAAGAGCTGCAGCTGTTGTTCGACCAGTAAATCATATGACGTAAGCCTCCTGGTTCTTCAGGAGGTTTTTTGTCTTTGGAAACATGTTGTACGGTGCTGTTGTGGTGGGGAGGAAACAAGAGAAAACGCTCAGATTCTAGGGCCACCCGCTGTGGGATTGACTGTACGACTCCATGCAAAAAGCGAAACCGCGTCCAAAGTTGTCCCTTCAGGATGTGTTTCAGAGGTGGACGATTAAGAGCGTGTTTCGCTTATTTCTCCTGTTTCCTCTACGAGCTTCCCGTTTTAGACAGGTTTTAAATGCCTTAAAAGATTGAAGAGTGTTACCTGTTACGCTAGAGAAGAATATTTCCAGGCGTAGCGACTTGTGGAGTCCTACCGAGCGGAGAAGGGATGAGCGGGCAAAAGAAACGCAACCGTGCTCCTACTTCGAAGCGGCTACCACTTTTGCGTTTCCCCGCGAATCCCTTCGGAGCGGACAGTCTCAACCCTCAGCAGGACGAAGCCCGGAGCCTAGCCTGGAAATATTCTTCTCTCCACTACAGTCACATCTCAAGCAACCAATAAAAAAGGCCCCGCCAAAACGGCGGAGCCCTGTTTTCTCAATATATGGAGGGTTGTTTGAAGAATTATACCCAACCGCGGAAGCGAGAAGCTTCTGCCATCTTGCGGGCACCAACCATGTAAGCAGACAGACGCATGTCAATACGACGAGTTTGAGACATGGAGTATACATTTTCAAACGAACGAACCATTACTTTTTCCAACTTCTCTTCTACTTCTTCTTCAGACCAGTAGTAGCCTTGGTTGTTTTGTACCCACTCGAAGTAGGAAACAGTCACACCACCAGCACTAGCAAGTACGTCTGGAACCAGAAGAATTCCACGCTCAGTCAAAATCTTAGTTGCTTCCAAAGTAGTTGGGCCATTTGCCGCTTCTACTACGATTGACGCCTTGATGTTGTGAGCGTTTGCAGCTGTGATTTGGTTTTCGATCGCTGCCGGAACCAAAATGTCGCATTCCAGTTCAAGAAGCTCTTTGTTGGTAATCGTGTTGTTGAACAGTTTTGTCACTGTACCAAAGGAATCACGACGATCCAACAAGTAGTCGATATCCAAACCGTTTGGATCATGCAGCGCACCGTATGCATCAGAGATACCTACGACTTTAGCGCCTGCATCATGCATGAATTTTGCCAAGTAACTACCAGCGTTACCAAAGCCCTGTACAACTACGCGAGCACCTTTTACATCGATGTTACGACGCTTTGCTGCTTCACGGATGCAAATGGTTACACCTTTTGCAGTAGCTGTTTCGCGGCCGTGGGAACCACCCAGCGCAATTGGTTTACCCGTAATGAAACCAGGCGAGTCAAATTCACGGATACGGCTATATTCGTCCATCATCCACGCCATGATCTGTGAGTTCGTAAAGACGTCCGGAGCCGGAATATCTTTAGTAGGGCCCACAAGTTGGCTGATTGCGCGAACGTAACCGCGGCTCAGTCTTTCCAGTTCGCGGAAGGACATTTCACGCGGGTCGCAAATGATACCGCCTTTACCACCACCATATGGCAGATCGACGATACCTGCTTTGAGGCTCATCCAGATAGAAAGTGCTTTAACTTCATCCTCAGTAACTTCCGGGTGGAAACGAATGCCCCCCTTGGTCGGACCTACTGCATCGTTGTGCTGTGCACGATAGCCCGTAAATACCTTTACTTCGCCATTATCCATGCGAACCGGAATACGTACAGTCAAAACGCGTAGCGGTTCCTTCAAGAGTTCAAACATCGATTCTTGGTAACCTAGTTTCTCCAGTGCTTCCTTGATCACCGTTTGAGTTGAATGGAGCAAGTTCAATGATTCTTGCTTTTCTTTCCCTTCGGTGCTTTCGGTTACCACGTCTTGATTACCCATTACTTACCACCTCAAAAATGTTTTCGGTCAATGCCGCCTTTAGTATACACGCTTGTATCATTTATGAGAAGCTTAAAAATGTTTTTTTTCCATTTCGAAAACGTTTTCGTGCCTTGTTTTGCATAATCATTCAATTATTTACCAACCATTTTGAAATCGCTTTTACAGACACTATTTTGTACCATTAGCTTCAAATGCACGTCCAGCCATGCTTCTATTGTCCCCAAACTCGTTTCTTTCATTACAGGATTAGTGAATTTATGCCATAATGGATAACGTAATGTGGAAGTTTATTCATGGAGGTGTTTTTATGAAAAAAAAGTCTATCTTGTTTATTTTTGCCCATCCCGATGATGAAACGTTTGCTTGTGGGATTTCCATTTCCAAATATAGTGAGACCAAAATGGCCAGCACTCATCTCTTGTGTGCAACAAAAGGGCAAGCAGGAAAAGCTGGTGACCCCCCGTTATGCACACCAGAAGAACTCCCCCGATTTCGTGAGCAAGAGCTTCGCGACGCTTGTGCCATTCTTGGGTTCGATCAAGTAGACGTCTGGGAATATCAGGATAAGTTCCTAAACACAGTGCCCGTAGATGAGCTAGTTACTCGTATCCACCAGGCTATTCACCAGATCCAACCGGAAATTGTCGTCACGTTTGCACCGCATGGCATCTCCGGACATCCTGACCATTTGGCGATTAGTCATGCAACCACCCAGGCTGTCCTTTCTTTAGGCCCAGATACGAGCGTGCGAAAGCTTTATTATGCGACTCGCTCATCTGACGAAGGATTTGGTACGATGAAGCCACCCTTTACAGATCCAATCGAGAGCATTACGACGATCATTCACGCACCTGAATATATGCCGAAAGTAGCTGATGCCTTGCGGGCACACAGAACACAGCACTTATCAGTAGAACGCGTGTTTCCAGGTGTAACAAAAGGCGAGTACGATTCTGTTCCGCCAAACAATCATTACATCTTGGCTTGGCACAGCCTTCCCAACTATACCCTTCAAGGTAAAGAGGCTGATTTTTTTGACGGCCTAGCATAATCGATACAGACAGCAACAGCACCTAGTTGGTTGACTAGGTGCTGTTTTATATTCCCAGACATTTCTTTTTTGATTACGTGAAATGCCTGCATATTTCTTTTACAGCATCGTCGGCAACGATCACTTTCCCGTATTCTTCCAACACATAAATCGTTATCGGCGTCGCTTCTCCGTACTCAGAGAGGATCGCAATTAGCTTGTGATAACGCTCCTGATCCAAGTCGACTTCCTCCAGCACCAGATGATATTTCCCCTGGTAGAAGTAGGCAGCTCCGCCATTGGTCAAAAGGGCGTTAATGCGGTGGGCGGCTTCAACCATATGCTCAAAGTCCCGGAAGGCATACATGATTAAATCGCTTTCTTCCAACGTGACCTCTAGCTCGTATACATCCTCGTCTTCGAATTCTTCCTCTTTCCCGTCCTTTGAGCCCGTCTTGCCACGCGTTACGATTACGACCATTCCCTGAGCTGGCAAGGCGAACACTTCAACTGCAACAGGCCCTGATACCTCAAACCCTAATTCGTGATAAGCCTGTTCCATCATGTCGTTGAACAGTTCATGAACTTTAGGAATGTCACGCCACATGTCTTCTTTTTCTATCCCGCGCTCTGAGAGGTCGTCAAAAGTTAAAAAGATTCGTATTTTATCTTGACCAAGGCGTTCAACACGCATGACTGTCCCTCCTCGCCATCCAGTCGTACTACAAAATATGATGGTAAGCCTGTAAGAGTTCTCCACATTCTCCGGCGAATACCTGTTGGCATTCATCCATTTTTTGATGGACTGGAAAATACGGGGTAGTCCTATCATATCACATTTATTTACTGGAACAAAGCTACCTTGACACCTACGCAGCATTCGCCTGCCGATGTCGAATCCACTCATGAAAAAAGAAACTTTGTTGTTGTCTGTCACTTCCTGCGCTTTCCCAGGAAAAGTTCCCCTTCATTGTTCTTCTTCTGTATTTATATTTGGTTCTGCTAGTTCGGGTTCCTTCTCGTTCCTAAAGGTTTGTACATGAAAAAACGCCCAGAATCAGGCGTTTTTTTACGTCTCCCATTCACGCAGCCGCTTTTGAATCCAAATGGCCGCCTGTGTCCCATCTCCCATGGCAATCGACACTTGCTGAGAATGCTCATTGATATCGCCAACAGCCCAGATGTTGGGATGATCCGTTTCTTTTGTTCGCGGGTTCGTTTGGATGTGGCCTTTTTCATGAATTTGCACGGAATAACCACGTAAAAGCTCTGTCAATGCATGCGCACCAGGAAAAGCAAGAAATGCTCTTTCTACAAACAACCGTTCACCTGAAGAGAGCTCGATTTCCTGCAATTGCCCCGTCGTATGATGAAGAGCACATACTTTTTCCTCCCGATACATAATCCCTCGCTTGCTCAGTTCAGAGACATCCTGCCTATCCACCTGCACTTCTGCATGGTTAATGACTGTTAACCTGTTTGTATAATAAATAAGTTCGTCTGCCATCGAAACAGCGTGTGGGCCCGCTCCAATGATTGCCGTGGCTTTGTCAACTGTTTCATAGCCGTCACAGTCGGGACACAAGAAAATCGATATCCCTACACAATCGGAGAAGCCAGGGATGGCTGGGAACGGATCACGTATGCCGGTTGCCAAAACCAGCGTTCGCGAAGTAAGCGTATGTATGCCACTTTTTGTACCTATCGAAAATAAGCCGCTTGGGTCGGTTGAAAGCTTGGTTACCTCATCTGTTATCAAGATTGCTCCGTATTTTTGTGCTTGCTCCCTGCCCGCATGACGCAAAAAATCGCCACTAACCCCTTCCGAAAATCCGAGAATATTTCGGTAGGCTTTGGCGATTGTTGATCGACCACCTGGCATGTTAATGACTGCAACGCGTCGAAGGCATCTTGCAAGTTGAATGGCAGTTTGAAGCCCTGCAATCCCGCCGCCGACAATGACCGTATCATACTCCACCTGCATCCACCTGCTTATCCTTTTCCCGATAGCATGACCAGTGAAGCACGATCTCATTACTGAACGAGTGGAACCAAAACAACTTTTCCTTCGACGAGCCCAGCTTCTGAATGAAGCCCGTTGTATTTTGCGATTCGTCTTACGTTCGAGTTATTTCCATAGTACTTTCGGGACAGCATAAACAACGTTTCCCCCTTCTTCACCACATGCTTGACGACCTTTGATTTTGTTACAGGTGGTGTTGAAGCTGGTTTTCCCGGTGTAGCTACTGTGCTAGGAGAAGTACTCGTGATCTGGTTTGTCTTGCTTACAGATGTACCAGTCGAGGTTTTGGCTGGAACTGGGCTTACAGCAGCTGTCAGTGCGCTTGTTGTCGGCTTCACCATCGGTTCAACCGGCTTTGATTCGATCTTTTTCGCTTTGTCAGGAGGGGTGGTCACATTTGCATTGGAATCAATCGTAGAAGGGAGAACGACGGATGCAGGCTCCTTTTCTCCTGTCTTACTCCCTTGCGAAGTGGTAATCGCTTTGCTACCTTCTTTCACTTCAACATTACCAGAAGCTGCTGACTCATGTGGGATATTGGCCCTGTACAACTCAAAACCAATCAACCCGAAAAAGACGAATCCAAACAAGTACACTCCCGGTTGAATCCACTTTTTAAACGAGAACGACGCTTTAGGGCGAGTATGACGGGAGCGTCGGGGTGGTAATGGATTATGCTCAAGATTCACTCTTCCTCCCCCTTTTTCTTGATTGTTTTTTGTAGATAGAATGCTAACATGACGTCAATAAGGATATGGGCCACAATCGAGGGCCATAGGGACTGATAATGGGAAAACAAGAGCCCGAAGATCAAGCTTGTACCAAAGACACTTATGATCATGAGCGGTTTTTTCAAATAACGTACGTGGATCAGTGTAAAAATAAGGCTGCTCCAAAAGTTCCCGGTAAGCGATTGAATGACTCCACGGAATAGCCATTCCTCTCCCACCCCCACTACCATACAGACGAGTATCGTGGTGAATGGTAACATGGCGCCAAAAACTTTTTCATTGATACTGTCATCATCCTGCCATCGCTCTGGCAAGTAACGATCCATCACTATACTCGCGATGATAATACCTGCGGCTACAAACACGGCCCACAGTACGGCATTCCAGCCTGGCAAAGTAAACAAGGACAGAGTAGCATCCCAGCCCAGCACTAATAAGCTACCGGCAGCAGCCACTCCCATCACGATTCCTTGTGTCAACCATAGATTCAGCCGAAGAGTGGCTTCATCCACCTCTAGCCGATCTTCCCTCACTCGATGTTTCTCTCCTTTATTTGTTCGGCAAAAGAGTGTCTAACGCCTGCCGCAAATTCCATTTGATTTGTTCATTCTTTGCGATTGCATGGTCATTCGTTTGGAAATACGCAGCCATAGTTAGGCCGCAATTCTTACAGCAGTAAAGATCAAATTGATGATCCATCTCTTTGAAATACGTATTAATGCTCGCACGCAAACAGTTTTCCCCTCTTACGTAAGATACCATTTCTGCCAGCTTTTTTTGCTTAAAGCTTTTTCTCTTTTCCGTTTCCTGCCAAATGATATGAGCCTTCGGATAGGACTCTCCCGCAGCAGCAGCTTCATATAAGCCCAGCACTCTTTCCGTATAAAAGGCAAGGAGCGCTCCCATCTCTTCCGATATATCCATCATCGCCAAGGCCTCGTTAGTCAAAGGTACTCCAGTATTGCACAATTGCTCGTATTTTTGAACTTGCGCTTGTGTCGGGTACTCCTTCTCCAGCATGTGCTGATGAATCTGCAAATCGTCCCACGAAAATAAAAGCAGCGCATACCCGGGCTTGCCGTCACGGCCGATCCGCCCGATTTCTTGTGCGTATGCCTCTAAACTGGCTGGCATTTGATAATGGATGACGTAGCGAATATCTGACTTGTCGATTCCCATACCAAATGCATTGGTTGCAATAATAACATCCAGCTCTCCTGCGAGAAATTGGGATTGGATCAGCATTCGCTCCATGCTGTTCATGCCCCCGTGGTAACCATGAACACGTTTTTTCCCTTCGAGTTGATAAGAGGCTGCCAACACATCTACTGCTTGTCGCGTGCTGCAGTAAACGATTCCAGGCCCCTGCAAACGATCGATCTGATCAAATACATACGAACGCCTGTCTGTTTCCTCCCCAACTTCAACAAGATCATAGGCGATATTTGCCCGATTGAGGGACTGCAACACAACATCTTCCTTTTTAATGGAAAATAAGTTGCAAATTTCCTCACGAACAGACGCCGTCGCAGTCGCCGTCACAGCCAGAACAGGAGGTGCTCCCAATTGTTTCACGACTTCAGGCAATCGCAAGTAATCTGTGCGAAAGTCATGTCCCCATTGCGAGATGCAATGCGCTTCATCAATAGCGATCAGGGACACCCTCGCTCGCTTTAACACTTGTTGGACATAGGTCTGTTGAAGCTTTTCAGGAGAAATATACAACAGCTTGTACGCACCTTCCGAGAGCCCTTTCAAGATTTCGCGGGACTCTGTCGGATCTTGCATGCTGTTCAAATAGGTAGCCGGAATTTTTTTTCGCGCTCGAAGCTGCTGCACCTGATCGACCATCAAGGAGATCAATGGGGAAACTACGACGGTCAGACCCGGCAAAAGCATTGCTGGCAGCTGATACGTCACTGATTTCCCACCACCTGTTGCTAATAGCCCGAGAACACTTCGTCCATGTAGTAGACGTTCAATAATGGGCTCCTGACCGGGGCGGAACGAGTCATATCCAAAATGCAGCTTTAATCTGTCGTACATGAGCTGTTTATTCATTTTGCCCCCCTCGTCGCTCGTGCCAATGCCAATCGGATCTGCAAATACGTTACTGTTGCTTCCAATTGATCCTTGATGAGCCGGAGTCTGCTTGTATCGAGTCGCTCACTCGTTTCCATGATTTCTTTTGCCAGCTCATTCGGTAAATACGTTGTCATGTCCCATTCCGGACAGCGCAGGGCAATCTCTACCAAATGATCTTCTATTGTACTTTCTTTCATTTGTCGTCTCTTCGCTATTTCCTTTTTGTCACAGCCACTCTGAAGCATTGCGTACGTTCGGGCAGCACTTTCGGTGAGACGTGGATCAAGCTTGTGGGATTCTGTAACCAGTTTTGATAAAAGAGGATAATGATTGCTCTCTGCAAGCAACGTCTGAATCGACGCGGCTAGCCCGTATCGAAATTGCAGCATGAGAAAGCTACGACTCGTTTGGCGAATCTCTGCTACTTGCCCCAAGGTCTTGCCAACTTGTCCTACTCCTGACAGTTGACAAAACAAAAGCTCCTGCACACCTTCATCCAGGGGCTCCCATAATCGATATAGCTCGTCAGACAATTGCTGTTTCCAAGCATTTCGCAATGTCCCATCAGATAATTGGTTTTTTACCCAACGCTGTGCTAGCTTGTCCGAAACGACCGGAATGAAACCGAGATCACCCTGATGCATTTGCGAGATCGTCTGCACCATAAGATGAAGTCTATTCCAAAATGGTTCGATTCGCTCCGCCAAATCAGACTGGGTAAAAGGTGCGAACCATACATCAAACCGATATTTTTGGTACATGTGTTTGGCATGCTGCAATCCAGTATCAGAAAAGGTAAAGGTCGGCTTTGCGTTCGTTCCAACTGCATCAACAGGTAAAATCCAGCCCGCCTGAAATAAAGTTGAAACTATTTTCTCCCAATCCTCTCTTGGAAAACGGGAAAACATCCGATAATACGGATAAAGGGTATACAAATGCACATCTTGCAGTGTCTGATTGGCTTTTCTGCCACGCAGTATGTAGTAGGCTGATTGCAGCGTTCGTTCATTGGCCAGAGGTAACATGGCATTCAAGGCGACCGCACATAAGAGGTCCTGCTCCTCTGCCGCACTGTTCCGACTGTTCATTGGTACTCCTTACATCATTCTATATTTTTCAAAGCTCTAAAGAAGCGAAGTAAACTGCATCATTGTATTTGGAGGATAGTATGACAAAACGATTGAAAAGAACTGAATTTATGATGGCGTACATGATCATCATAACACTTGCTTGCACAGTTGGTGGATTTTTTTTCGGGGCCCATTATATGAAGACACAATTGGAATCGGAACAAGCCGCCGTACTCGAAGCTGAGAAAAAGGAAGCCGAAAAAGAAAAACTGCTGCGTGAGCAAAAGCTGTACAACGAACAGGACTTTATCCGATTTTACTATGCCGTTTATGCACCGCTGCTTGATCTGAAGCAAGCACATTTTGATACGATGGATAAATGGAATCAAATGAACGAAAGTGAACGGACAGAAGGCTTGAAGCAGCTCAGCAATTTAGCTGACCAGACAAGGAAAGAGCTGGAGAAAAACGTTCCCTTGCCGACGTCCCCCATGCTGAGACAAGCTCACGTCACCTTTACGAACAGTGTACGGGCGTATTTGGATAGTATGGAGCAGATTCGTTCCGATCAAAATAAGGCTACACCTGCTTCCATTGGAGCTAGCCTGACGCTTTTCCAAAATAACTGGCTAACCGCACAGGAAATGGTGTATCACTCCATTGCGTCTTGGGAATCAGCTTATGTAGTGAAGCAAGCCATGCCGAAGCAATTACCTGGAACCGTTAACACCGCACAGTGGAAGCAGTATCCATTCCATTACCGCACCTATCTCGCAGCTGTTGCCATGTCAGCGAACAAACAATGGAGCAGCTATAATCCTGAGGACCTGACTGCAAGACTTGATTTGCTCATTGCATCTAACGAAGTTCAGGCACTAGGAATCAAAGATTTAGCCGCTGCCGTGAAGATTTTGAACGCGACAGATGCAGTATCTGCGGGAGATTTTAAACGCTTGAATACACAGCTCTACTCCGTGCTAAAGGCACCTGAAATCCCTCTTTATAAGTAGTCGTACATTTTTAGACTGATTCAATCTTGAAATCTTGTCACCAAGAGCATACAATGATCTATGATAGTGGACGTACCACTTCGGTATGGGAGGTGAAACCACGATGACTACATGGGTAGATAAAGATACTTGTATTGCTTGCGGTGCTTGTGGCGCCACGGCTCCTGACGTCTTTGATTACGACGATGAGGGCCTTGCGTTCAACAAGTTGGATGACAATGCTAACAGCGTTGAAATCCCGGATATCCTGCATGACGATGTTCGTGATGCTGCTGAAGGATGCCCGACCGACTCTATTAAAGTGGAATAGTATTCCATCTACTAATGGAAGAAACCTCTTACGTACTTCGGTATGTAAGAGGTTTTTCATTATGCCCTCCTCTCCTCCACTGAACGAACCAACTTTCCGTTCTTTCTTTTGTCATTTTTCGATAAGATAATAGCAACAGCAAAATCCGAACATTAAAATGCGTTTTTTCCATTTTTTGTGATGTAAACATCTTAACGTTCGTGTTTTGGTCGTTTTCATAGTGTTCCCAGCATAAAATTGAGTATTATTCACGAACGATAACCGATATAAAATAATTAATGTTCATTTTTTCTCGTTTTTCTTCTTGACGGTGTTATTTTGACGTGATATCGTAAGTACAAATCTTACGAAACACTTATAAAACAACAGCGATGACGAAGAAACGCTGTGATTGAGAAATCCCCAGAGAGCCGATGGTTGCTGCGAATCGGCGATTTCTCCCACGGTTAAGCACTTCTGAGCTGCTGCGTTGAAAATGGATTCACCATCCAAGTAGACGCAAACGGTAGAACCGTTATCTCTTTTAGGTCATGTACCTACCAAGGCTCTTTTTTGAGAAAAAAGGAGCGAATGAGGGTGGCACCGCGAAGCAAAGCCTCTCGTCCCTCACTGTTCTGTAATAGGAGCAGTGTGAGAACGGGAGGTTTTTTTGATATGCACTTATTTAGGAGGAGAGAACTATGTTTGCAGACAAAATGATTTTGAGAATCCCTGGCCCTACCCCTATTCCACCACGTGTCCAAACGGCGATGAACCAACCGATGATTGGACACCGCAGCGGCAAATTCTCCGCTCTTTTTGCCCGTACTGCTGAAAGACTGAAGCCTTACTTTGGCACCAAGCAGGACGTATTCATCTTGGCAGGTAGCGGAACGAGCGCACTGGAGATGGGCGTCGTAAACACGCTTCAACCAGGCGATGAAGCTGCCGTCCTCGTCAGCGGTGCATTTGGTGAGCGCTTTGCAAAAATTTGTGAGCGTTACGGTATCATCGCCCATCGCGTGGAAGTGCCTTGGGGCAAGGCGGTTACACCTGAGCTGTTTGAAACATTCCTGCAAAAAAAGCCACAAATAAAAGCCGTATTCGCTACGTACTGTGAGACATCCACTGGGGTAGAAAATCCGATTGCTGACTTGGCGAAAGCAATCCGCACTCATTCGGACGCCCTCTTCATTGTGGATGCGGTAAGTAACCTTGGTGCGGTTCCATGCGAAATGGACGCGTGGGGTGTCGATATCGTAGTAACTGGCTCGCAAAAAGCTTTCATGCTGCCAACAGGCCTTGCCTTCCTCGCTGCGAGTGAACGCGCATGGCAAGTGATTGAGCAAAACAAATCGCTCGCCTTCTATTTGGACCTGAAAGCATACCGCAAGAGCTTGGCCGAGCAAACAACACCGTATACGCCTGCTGTATCCCTCATTTTCGGTCTCGCCGAAGTATTGGATATCATGGAGGAAGAAGGCTTGCCAGCTATCGTAAAGCGCCATGAACTAATGAGAGACATGACTCGCGCAGCGATGAGGGCATTAAACATAAAACTGATGGCAGAAGATCAGTACGCATCGACGACCGTTACCTCTTGCGATCCTGAGGGTGTCTTTCATGCAGAAGCTCTCCGCAAAATGTTAACGCAGCAATTCAATATCACGATTGCTGGCGGCCAGCAGCACCTGAAAGGCAAGATCTTCCGCATCGGGCACATGGGTTATTGTGAGCCATTGGATGTCCTGCAAGTCATTTCTGCCATTGAATTGTCGCTTCACCAAATCGGTGCTCCAGTTGAACTGGGTGCTGGTGTAAAAGCTGCTCAGGAGGTGCTCATCGCACATGTATAAAGTACTCATTACTGACCCACTTAGCGAATTTGGAATTCAACAGCTCTTGGACGCTTCTGATGTAGAAGTTGTTCGTCAAACAAACCTCTCCCCTGCCGAACTGATCGATGTGATTGGCGACTACGATGCTCTCCTCGTACGCAGCCAAACCCAAGTAACAGCAGAGGTACTTTCTGCCGGCAAAAGGCTGAAGGCTGTCGGTCGCGCGGGTGTTGGGGTCGATAACATTGATATCAACGCTGCCACCCAAGCAGGTATTCCGGTCATCAACGCTCCGGACGGCAACACCATTTCTACCGCAGAGCATTCGTTTGCCATGCTGATGGCTGTCGCTCGTAACATCCCTCAAGCTCACAAGAAGCTAGTAGACGGTACATGGGATCGCAAAAGCTTCCAAGGGGTTGAGTTGAATAACAAAGTACTCGGAGTCATCGGTATGGGTCGTATCGGTTCTGAGGTTGCGAAGCGTGCGAAAGCATTTGGCATGACCGTCATGGGCTTCGATCCTTTCATGACCGAGGAACGTGCGCAAAAAATGGGTGTAACTAACGCAACTGTGGATGAAATTTGCCGACAAGCAGATTTCATTACCGTCCATACTCCGCTGACAAAAGAAACCCGCCATATCATCAGCACGCGTGAATTCGCGAAAATGAAGGATGGCGTTCGCTTGATCAACTGCGCTCGCGGGGGAATCATTGACGAGAAGGCTCTCTATGAGGCGATTACCGCTGGAAAAGTCGCGGGGGCAGCTCTGGACGTTTTCGAAGAAGAACCACCTGTAGACAACCCTCTCGTTGGTCTACCTCAAGTGGTAACGACTCCACATCTGGGAGCTTCGACCATTGAAGCACAGGAAAACGTGGCCGTAGATGTATCGGAAGAAATCCTGAAGGTTCTTCGTAACGAGCCATTCAAAAATGCCGTGAATTTGCCTTCGATTCCTGCGCACGTGATGGAAAAAGTCCAACCGTACTTTACGTTGGGTGAAAAGCTGGGCCATTTCCTTGCCCAAGTGACAGTAGGTTCCATTTCGGAAATTTCCATTAAATATAGCGGTGAATTGACGGATGTAGACACGTCCCCGCTGACTCGCACAGTCCTCAAAGGTGTACTGTCCTTCCGTCTAGGCGAGGAAGTCAACTATGTGAACGCCCCGATTCTAGCAAAAGTGCGTGACATCACCGTAACGGAGCAAAAGACAGCACAAAACAAGGGCTTTACGAACTTACTGACTGTTAGCTTAAAAACGACGCAAGAGACACGCACAGTGGCCGGAACGCGACTCAATGGTTACGGTGCACGTATTGTGAAAATTGACGACTTTGCGATTGACGTAGCGCCTGAGGGCTATCTGCTCTACATTCACCATAATGACCGTCCAGGTGTGATCGGACGTGTCGGTTCCATCTTGGGTGAAAACAGCATGAACATCGCAACGATGCAGGTAGGACGCCGTGATATTGGTGGAGACGCGATCATGATGCTCTCTGTCGACAAACCATTGACGCCAGAGCTTCTCGATACGATGGGCGAGCTGGCGGAAGTGAAAAGCGTTACACAAATCGAGCTGTAGGTTCCTTCCATAGAGAATAGACCTGGCCTTCTGCCGGGTCTTTTTCTTTACCCTGAATTTGGTTAGAGCTATAATGGGACAAGATAATTCTGCACACCAAGGAAGGAGCTTCTTATGACGAACCAGGCATTATTCGCTATTGGTATCTTTTTAGTTACCTATGCATTTATTATTAGCGAAAAGTTACATCGAACCATCGTCGCCATGTCCGGCGGAATTCTCATGGTCTTGTTCGGGATCGTTACACAGGAACAAGCAATTCACCATATTGACTTTAACACGCTCGGCCTACTGATTGGGATGATGATCTTGGTTGCCATTACGGCCCAGACCGGTGTTTTCAAGTATGTGGCCATCCGTGCGGCAAAGGTCGCAAAGGGCAAACCGATTCGTATCCTCGTCTACCTGAGCTTGATCACGGCCATTGCTTCCGCCTTTTTGGACAACGTTACTACTGTGCTTCTCATCGTACCTGTGACGTTTAGCATCGCTCGCCAGCTCCAGCTTAATCCGATTCCTTTTTTAATCAGTGAAATTATCGCCTCCAATGCCGGAGGAACCGCTACCTTGATCGGTGATCCACCGAATATCATGATTGGCAGTTCTGTGCCGGAGCTTGATTTTATGAAGTTTCTCGTGAATTTGAGCCCAATTATCATCGTGATTATGGCTGTAACCGTTGTTTGCTTGGTGCTCATATACCGTAAGCAGTTAGTAACATCACCTGAGTTGAGTGCAAAAATCATGCAGTTAAATGAGCGTGATGAGATTACCGACAGCCGTTTACTGAAAAAATCCTTAACCGTCATGGCGCTGACGATTCTAGGCTTCATGTTGCACGGAGCGCTTCATTTAGAATCGGCCACGATCGCTCTGACAGGTGCTTTTCTCTTACTTCTGCTAACAGGAGAACACTATCTAGAAGATGCGATAAGCAAAGTGGAATGGAATACGATCTTTTTCTTCATTGGTCTATTTGTTCTCGTCTCCGGTTTAGTTGAAACTGGTGTGATTGCAAAACTCGCCAATGAAGCGATGAAATTGACAGGTGGAGATTCACTCAAAACCTCCCTGTTAATCCTCTGGTTGAGCGCCATCGCCTCTGCCTTTATTGACAACATTCCATTCGTTGCTACCATGATTCCGATGATCAAGGAAATGGGCTCCCTCGGGATCACCAATTTGGAAGCGCTTTGGTGGAGCCTTGCACTCGGGGCGTGTTTAGGTGGTAACGGTACTTTGATTGGAGCAAGTGCCAACGTGATTGTTGCTGGCTTGGCTGCAAAGGAAGGACATCATATCGGCTTTTTCAGCTTTATGAAGGTCGCCTTCCCGTTAATGATCCTATCTATCTTGATTGCTCATGTCTACGTTTATCTACGCTATTTTATTTGGTGAGGAGGAATCACTCTTGTTCCATTACACCTATAATCAAGAGGAAATCGAGATCAAGGAACAAATTTCTCAGCAAGATGCTACCTACCATATTGTCGTAAAATCTGAGTCCATGCGAGCTCGTGTCAAAGAGGTTCGTCGTTATTTTGAAGGGAACAAAGACTATACAGATGTCCTGTTTTTTTCACGAGAGGATGGTTCCTTCGAAGTAATCGTCCGTCTCAACATGGTTGAATCCTTTTTGATTCATGCCTTTCGCTTCAAATGCCTGCAATCGATTAGTTGGGAATAAAAAAACTCCGCCGTTTCTTACATACGGCGGAGTCAGACTGAAGAGAAACCCCCTTTTGGGGGATTTCTTTTGGTATTGTTCCAGCACGAAGTGCTGAAAAAAGGATAGCCTGCACCTAACTTGCTTTCGCTAGGTGTAGTGCTATCCTTTTAATGTTTTGTACTGTTGCTGTCATCAATACTTGCTCTTGGACATTTTCGCGTCCTCGTAACCTACAATAGCGAAGCCCATGCAGTTCTTTAGCATCTGCAAAGCTTCGCTCTATGGTTTGGTATCTTAATCTATATAAATATTTCCCCGATTTACTTAAACGGTTCTGTCGAACCCATTCCTTACTCTCTTCCCAAACGTGCCTGCTTATCACCTTTTGGTGATTTTTAGATCGGGTACACTCAGAAAGCCTTGGACAAGTTTTACATATTTCTTTATTGGACTTATACATCCTGTATCCGTTTCGATCGGTAGTCGAATAAGTAAGCGTATGTTTTTGAGGACATGTGTACACATCGCACTCCAGATCATATTTAAAGCGCCATTTAGCAAAAAGACCTTTAACAGGTGTAAAGGCACGATGACCGATGACAGCAAATACATTTATATCGTGAAGTGCCTTGCAGATTGGAGTAGTTAAATAACCAGCATCTAATGCAATAGCTTCAATTGTATCCTGAAACCCAAACTTCTCGATTTGGAGATTCAGCCTATCTATGTAAGGAACGGAATCATGGACATTGCCAGCAGTGACATGGACATCGGTAATAATATTGTACTTATGATCGACAGTCCGGTGATCGAGATAGAAAAAGCCTTCGGGCTTGCTGTCTCGAACCATGTAGCCACTTTCCGGATCAGTGGTACTCATCTTGATTTCCTTTTCTTCCTTCACACCCTCTCTAGGCTTCAATCCTTTTTTCCATGTACCTCACGGTCTTCATTAATTGCTACCTCTAAATCTTTGAGATAGGCACGACTCGTTTTCTCGATGACATGCTTCTTAAATTTTCGTTTATTCGCATTTGCTTTAAGATGCGTAGAATCACTTATCAATACACGTCCAGCGACCATTCGATGCTGAATCGCCAAGCGAACAATTTCATCAAAAATCTCCTGAAAAACATTTGTATTTTTAAAACGGGTTCGACGATTCCAACTGATTGTTGTGTGATCTGGAACTCGATCTGTTAAAGAAAGGCCAAGAAACCAACGATAGGCGATATTAGTCTGGATTTCTTTTTCGAGTTGCCTCTCTGAGCGGATACCGTAAAGGTATCCAATGAAAATCATTTTAAATAAAACAATAGGATCAATGGAAGGTCTACCGTTATCCTCGCAATAATATTGACGTACTTTTTCCCGGATGAAGGAGAAATCTATATGTTTCTGGATGACTCTTAATAAATGGTCTTCTGGGACCAATTCATCAAGGCACACAAATTCGTAATGCATTTGCGGATTTTTATCATTGGAGGTAAGCACAATTATCACCTACTATAAAATGTAATTATAAGAATTATAACAAATTAACGCGGTGTCGTATTAAAACTAAGTGAAATAAAAATGGCTGTCGACTTTCTCGACAGCCTGACTCCGCCGTTTCTTACATACGGCGGAGTTTTTTTATCTACAGAATGGAAAGGATATCGCGCACATCATCGAGAATAAAATCTGCTTTTTCCTCTTCAAACTTGCTGCGCGCATCTTGACCAGACAGTCCAGTCAATGTCGCTGCAAACTTGCAACCGATTGAGCGGGCCGCTAGAAAATCAGCGAGTGAATCGCCGACGATCAGAACCTCTTCTCCATTTTCGATTGGTAATGAAAAATGGACAGCATCGCTAATCGGTGCATCGAGTCCGAGCAACCCTTTTACATAGCAATAAGGGTGTGGCTTGGACATCGGCGCAAAGCTAGGAAATGCTTCTTCCGCATCGAGTACGTGAGAGGCGGTTACGACACGGTTCGGGTCAAACCATTCCAGTATGTTCATCTCACTGAGGGGAACATGCGTCTCAATGGTAGGACGCCCTGTTCCAATCCCCAGTGTGTATCCTTTTTCTTTTAACGTGCGGAACAACTCGACCATTTCTGCAGGTGGTACAATCGGAATCTCGTCTGCCAAGAAGCCCTTCTTACCTGGCTGCATGGTCTCACGCCCAATCGATGCCGCCACACGTTCGTCACCGAGATACCATTCTTGAAACGTCTTTTGAATCAACTGCCATAGATCACTATTGCGAGAGAACATTTCTGTTGCAATACCGCAACGCTCTTTTGCAATCTGATTCAAGTAAAGCAGCATTTCTGCTTTTTGTGCAGAACCTTTGGCAAAATCAGCGGTGAACGCTGCGTAGTCTACTTGGAAATCAGGCGCATAAGTGGCAGCCCACTCTTTCACTTTTGCCAGTTGCGGTCGATCAATTTGTTCGACAAGAAGGCTCGTTGCTTCTGGAACTTGCGTTTTAACCACTTCAATCAAACGAATCAACTGATAGGAAAACGCAAGGAAAACCATGTCCCAGTTGGAGTTGATTCCACGTGACTTGATAAAGTTTAGCACTTCATCATGAGCGAAAACTTGCTCGCGCACTCGTCTGATTTGCGCTTCTTCTGGAGAAGGTGTGAATTCCTCGCCTGCAAGCCCTACATACTGTGGGCTGTACAAAAATTCCCACACTGTCAATGCAGAAGCATCAAAGTATCGCTCTTCACTCAACATAACCCCGTCAACATCAAATAAGATCGTTTTGATCATTTCTCTCTACACTCCTATTTGTTTTTATGTAGCATCAAGGCGATTGTAAAAGTCGTTCCCTCGCCCAGTTTACTTTGCACACTAATGGTGCCCCCATGTGCCTCGACTAGGTTTTTCGCAATGGCTAGTCCAAGACCAGTCCCACCAAGTCGTCCACGTGTACGAGCCTTGTCAGCTTTATAGAATCGCTCAAAAACAAACGGCAAATCTTCTTGCGGAATGCCACTGCCTGTATCGCTGATCTCAACCAGCAATGTTTTATCCCCGCGAGCCCGAATGGTGACGCTCCCCCCACTTGGCGTATGTCGCAGCGCATTATCGATCAAGTTCGTTAGCACTTGCTCCATGCGATCAGGATCAATAAGTACATGGGTATGCGTCGTCGATGTTTCAAGGAAGAGATGGATTTCGCGTTCTCTCGCCAGATTGGTGAATTTACGTTGAATGCGCTCCAAATATGGGCGCAGTTCCATCGTTTCCTGGAACAATTCCACATGCCCCGCTTCCATCCGTGCCAGGCTAAGCAATTCATTCACCAGCTTGGTCATGCGCGCTGACTCATCATAGATAATCTGCGCCAATTCTTTATGCTCCTCCGGTGTCGCTACGATATCATCCACAATCGCTTCACTGTACCCTTGCAGCATGGATAGAGGTGTTCGCAGCTCATGGGATACGTTTGCCACGAAATCATTGCGCATCTTATCCAGCTTACGCTCCTGCGTGATGTCTCGAAGAACAGCAACCGCTCCACGGATTTGATCCTTATCGTTCAAAGGTACCATGACAACGGACCATATCCGCCCTTGAACAGGGATATCCTCTGTCACTTCCTGTCCGGTTTGCAAAACCTGCTGATAGAACGGGAACAGCGGCACAGGCTCATCCGAATGCTCGAAATCCCAATCTCGCAAAAATCGTTCCGCTGGCGGGTTCGTTACGGCCAGCTTGCCGTTCGCATCTATCATCACAACACCATCTACCATGCTTCTAAGAACGCTCGCCAGCTGCTCCTTCTCTTTGGACAGTGCATCGACTAACTGATTGAGCTTGCTTGCCATCGTGTTAAACGAGGCCGCCAGTTCACCAGTCTCGTCTTGGGTCCTGATCGGGATTTCAGCATGAAAGTCCCCTTCCGCAATGCGATGCGCCGTTTCTTTCATCTGACGTAATGGAGTCGCAATACGCGATGAGAGGAAAAAGGCGAATACAGTGGTAGAGACAAACCCGATGACGCCAACCACAAAGATTAAAAATCTGACTTCCCTAACCGTATCATCAAAATCTTCAATCGCCTGATACATGACCACTGCGCCCGTTTTCCCTGCTGCCATTTCTAAAGGAACAGCAACCGCAAGAAGTTCATGCTTGTTATTTGTACGGTCAGCGGATTTATTCACATCAATATAGATCGTTTTGGTTGCCGGATGCTTGCCTGCCAGCGCATCAGTCAAACCCAATGCAGGATTCTGGAGCAAAAGATCTAC
This sequence comes from Brevibacillus schisleri, assembly GCF_055685845.1. Classification (NCBI taxonomy): domain Bacteria; kingdom Bacillati; phylum Bacillota; class Bacilli; order Caryophanales; family Paenibacillaceae; genus Brevibacillus; species Brevibacillus schisleri. The sequence goes on along the minus strand of NZ_JBVNDM010000001.1, from coordinate 2,663,509 downwards.
TGGAATACGAGGAAGCCCAGCCCCTTCGCTCATGCTGACTTGCTTTCCTTTTTCATCTAGAATGACCATGCCCGTATGATGGACCAAGCCAAACCTGGAAGCCATCTCCATAGCGGCCGTCATATCTGGACTTTGCGCTAAACCGACTGCGATACCGTCTGCCAGATCATGCAAATTCTTGGACTGCCGATTGCTATAAAAGCTGTCAAAGGATTGAACGAGCAACAAACTGAAGATCGTCAAAACGAGAGCAAATAAAGCAATAATCGTCATCCATAGCTTTCCGACTACACTGCGAAAAATAACGTCCACTTTACTTAGGCACCTCTAGCTTGTATCCGACGCCCCAAACCGTGGCGATCATATTGGCTGCTTGCGGAGAAACACGGTTCAATTTTTCGCGGAGACGCTTGATATGCGTGTCCACCGTACGCAAATCGCCAAAGAATTCATAGTGCCACACATCTTTCAACAGTTCTTCACGTGTAAACACTTTATCCGGTGACAATGCCAGGTAGTGCAGCAGCTCATACTCTTTTGGAGTCAGGCTAACCTCTTGGCCACTTGCGATGACTTTGTGTGCATCGTGGTCAATGGTCAATTCCGGGAAAACAAGAACAGAATGACTGTTGAAAGTCTCTGTCTTCAAATAAGCTGTTGCCGAAGAACGACGAAGAATCGCTTTTACCCGGTACATGACCTCACGTGGGCTGAACGGTTTCACGACATAATCGTCTACCCCTGCCTCAAACCCGTGAACGCGGTTCGTTTCTTCCCCTTTTGCCGTCAGCATAATAATAGGGGTTGCCTTGAATTCACGAACACGCTGGCATACCTCGATCCCGTCCATACCTGGCAGCATCAAGTCGAGCAAAATGATATCATAGTCACTTCCTACAGCCATTTCGACTGCTTGCTCTCCATTATCTGCTTCATCAATCAGGAAGTTTTCTCTTTCCAAGTACATTTTCAGAAGTCTGCGAATGCGCTCTTCATCATCTACAACGAGAATACGTGCCATTTTTTCCATCTGGAACACCTCTTGCTCTCATAATATCGTAAAACTGTTAGAAGATAGTCCAAAAAGCTGGTGGTAAAACCAGCTTTTCGAGGAATTTCTACACTCCAGCGTAAGAGTGCAGACCAGCAATGACCAAATTGACCACGACCAGTGTAATCAAAATAATGACAAAGCCGATGACGGACATCCATGCTGATTTTGCACCGATCCAGCCTCTGGATAAACGCAAGTGCAAGTAGGCACTGTAGAAGAGCCAGACAACTAATGCCCATACTTCCTTCGGGTCCCACCCCCAGAATCGTCCCCATGCCTCTTCTGCCCAAATCATCGCAAAGATAAGGGCTCCGAGAGTAAACACCGGATATCCGATACTGATTGCTCGATAACTGATTTCGTCCAGAAGCTCCGGATCGACGCCCTCAACTGAAGGCTTGATAGCAGCCCCTAATCGTTTTCTGAAAATCAAACGCAATCCGCCATACAAAATTGCCCCTGTCAGGACTGACCACAGCATCGTGTTCAATTTACGTGCGGCGTCTTTTCCTTCCATCCAGGTAGGTGCCTCAAAGAGTGGTGACATTGGGCCTTCCTTGATGATGGTTGAATCAGCAGGCGCAACAATTGCAGGCAGAATGTACTCCACTTTTGGTTTTACCTTCTGTCCTACTGCATTCATTTCTTCTTTCTTCATCTCAAATACCGTCTTTTGATCCATCCGCGCAAACGTAGAATCCATCAAAATGAATCCAACGAGCATTAGAACTACAGCCAGCACGATCTCCAGCCATTTCGTGCTTTTGGTGGAAATATGCTGCGGAACGGTACGGATCAAATACATGAGACCCGCTGCAAAACCAACCGCCAAAATACCTTCACCCAGTGCAGCCGTAGTCACGTGAATATGCAACCAGTAACTCTGCAAAGACGGAATCAATGGGGTGATTTGCTTCGGGAACACGTACGAATACGCGAGCATGATCACCCCAAGCGGAAGGACAAACGCTCCAATCGAAGTCAGCTTGTAAATCCGGTAAATAATTAAGTAGGCCAAGATAATACAGTAATCCAAGAATGCCATAAACTCAAACATGTTACTTGTCGGGCTATGGCCGCCGGCAATCCAGCGAGCAGCCACATACCCTGTTTGCGCCACAAAACCGATAACGGCTAACCAATACGCAATCCGTCCATAGCGCCCTTCATGTTGTTTGGGATCACGCCCTGCCCAGTTTTTTCCCGTCACGGCTACAGCGAAGAAGATAGACGAGATCACGTAAAGCAAAAACGCGATATCCAATAACCAGTCACTCAGTTGAATGAGCTGCACGTTGTTAGTCCCCCCTTTGAAGCTTTAGGCCTTGGCCTTCGTTTTATCTTCTATCGTGACAGGGAGCTCCGCTTGTTTAACCAGCCCGTCTACTTCCCTACGAAGACCGAACCAGTTTTTATTCGTATGAGCCGCTACCATGATACTTCCCTCTTGCGTTTGTACCCAAACCCGGCGATGTTGCCAGAACACACCGATTGCAACGCCCACAAGGAAAATGAACGAACCGAAATAAATGAGTGGCAATGCTTTGTCCACCCGTACATTCAGCCCTGCAATATCGACCAAATCAGGCATTTTGATGTCGAGTCCGTAACGAGGATCATTTTTCTGCGTAAGAATGGTTCCTTCTAGATAAACCAATTTTTCATTATAATTGCCATTGTCTCCAATGAGTTCCAACGCGACCATCGGATTTTTTGGCAAATTGGTTTTCGTCGCAGGCTTCCCATCTTTCCCCATTATAAAATCGGGGAAGTAATCCAAAATCCGTACCGTGAACCCATCTGCAATGGTTTGTTCGGGCTGTGGATTGTACAGATCAATTTTGATAAGGCCGACCTCTTTTTTATTGTTTTTCAAATCGACCACGATAAAATTGAGTGCTCCAAGCTGCATCTCTTGCACGCCGCTCTGATAAATGTAGAGGCTGTCCTGTTCCATCGGATGATTCACGACGATCGGCCCCTTCTGCACTTCTACCAAATCCGGCTTTTTCCCTGGAACGTCAGCGCTTTTATTTTTATACAAAATGGCATCTGTCTGGTAGCTCTTCACGATGGCTCCGCCCTTAAGCTCCAGTTGCTCCGGCATTTCTTCTTCCGACCAATACTCTGTCGTGTAGTTCTCGTTTTTTATGTAATAAGGGGTATTCGGAATCGCCATTGTTTGTCCCTCACGCACCCAGACGTACTCGTCCAAGTAAAAGCCAGGCAGGCTTCGCATTAAGGTACCGACCAAAAACAAAATCAATCCAATGTGATTAATGTAAGGACCCCAACGGCTAAAACGGCCTTTTTCAGCCATAATCGCTCGTTCTGTGCGGAAAATGCGGTATCCTTTTTCTTTTAATGCCAGAGCAGAGGCGTCCAGTATCGCTTCCTGATTGGCTTCTGGAGCAAGCTCACCCTCTGCAAACAGCTTTTGCCCTTTCAAAAAGGACTTGTGCTGGTTCAATCTCGGCTTGTTTAACGCTTTATACAGCGGTACTACGCGGTCCAGACTACAGATAACCAAAGAGGTACCGAGCATAACCAGAAGCGTCACAAACCACCAGGACGAGTACATATTGTGAAATCCAAGGCCGTAAAAAATCGTTCCGATCGTTCCATATGTTTCTGTATAAAAGCGGGCAACATCTGCTTCTGTCGGTACAGGTACCGGTATGTACATTTGCTGCGGAAAGATGGTTCCGACTGCGGACGCCACCAAAAGGACAATAATGATACCGATTGCAATTTTGACCGAAGAAAAAAAGTTCCAGACTCGATCGATTACCTTCGTGTTATTTGTTTGAGAACGTCTTGCCATTCCTTCATAACGCATGTCAGGAAACGATGTCTGCTCGTGGACTTCCACATTCAAAGGCTTCCCGCAAGACTCACAGAGCAGCGTTCCAACCGGGTTGGTATGACCGCATTCGCATTTTCGCTGATCCATCATTGCTCCTCACTTACGGCAAGATTTTTGTTATTTTCGACTCAATCATCGCTTCATCTAACTGCCCGATGAAAACTTCCTTCACTTCTCCATCTGGATCGATGAAAAAGGTCGTCGGAATCGGACCGATTCGATACAGCTTTGTAATTTCCGATTGGCGATCGAGCAAAATAGGGAAGTCAATCCCGAACTGCTTTACAAATGGGTCTACGGCAACTGGCGATTCTCCGATATTGACGCCAAGTACAACCAATCCCTTATCTTTGAATTTCGTGTATTGTTTTTGCAATGCTGGCATTTCTTTCTTACAGGGTTCACACCATGTGCCCCAGAAATTCAGAATAACGCCCTTTCCTTTCAAACTTTCCAGAGTTAGCTCTGGCCCATTCAATTGTTCCAAACTAAAATTCGGAGCATCGCTTCCTACTTTCACAGCACCGGGGTCCTTCACAAAGCTGGAATAAAGTGCAAAGACCAGCGCTACAAGCAAAACACCCAATACCGCGATCCTGACATATGTACGATTGCTTTTGTTCATGACGCCTACTCCCATCTACTGCTAATAAATTGCATCCTTTTCCCATTCTATTATAGCGTTCCTAGTTTTTCCGACAGCGCACAACTTATGAACAGATTTTGAACGAATCAATGATTCGAACGCGGGCTGCGTTTCTTTTGAACCAATCCCCGTTTCAAGCTCTCCACTTCCTCATGAGTGAGCTTGCGAAATTCGCCTGGCTTCAGTCCATCTAATGTGAGAAACCCTAAACGGATTCGCTCCAATGCTAACACCGGATGACCGATCGCCTCACACATTCTGCGAACTTGGCGGTTTCGACCTTCATGTATGGTCAGTTCTACCAATGCCCGCTGGCTGCTAGACTCTGCCTTTAACAATTTTGACTGACCGGGAGAAGTCATGCCGTCTTCCAAACGAATGCCGGTTGCTAGCTTGCGCACTTTTTCAGGACTGGGGATTCCCTTTACCCATGCCCGATACACTTTATCGATTTCATAGCTTGGATGGGCCAGCCTGTTGGCAAGCTCCCCATCGTTCGTCAAGAGCAACAAGCCGGAAGTATCGTAATCCAAGCGACCTACTGGATATACCCGTTCTTGAATTCCCTTCAACAGATCGATCACTACCCTTCTGCCTTGCGGGTCTGTGACGCTCGTAATGACACCAGTAGGCTTGTACAGCAAGAGATAGACATGTTGCTCCAGCTTAACCTGCTTTCCATTCACCACAATTTTGTCCTTGAGCGGATCGACTTTTATTCCCTGCTCTCTTACGACTTGGCCATTTACCTGCACCTTGCCTTGCGCAATCAATTCTTCACAATGGCGACGAGAGGCGACTCCAGCATGCGCCAATACTTTCTGTAAACGTTCCATCGTTGGTTCACCTCTACAACATCATACCCATTCTTACTAGTGTGGACAAGAAAAAGGGAAAAACTTCCCCATAACCATGAGGAAGTTTTCCATACCTACTCAATTTGAGCTCTTTTAAGCGAAAATGTAGGAGACAATGAGCAGTGAGAATATGACACCTGCCAGGTCAGACCACAAACCTACCTTTAGTGCATACGCAGAATTACGAATGCCAACTGCGCCAAAATAAACGGTTAAGACGTACAGTGTCGTATCTGTACTCCCTTGCATAGTAGCGGCCAGTCTACCCAAAAAAGAATCGGGACCGTACTGCGCGATCAGATCTGTTGCAATCGCAAGTGAGCCTGTTCCCGTCAACGGACGGAGCAGCGCCAACGGGACCAGTTCCTCCGGAAAATGCAGCAGGTCAAGAAGCGGCTTGAGGGCGCGAAGCAGTAGATCCAATGCTCCTGACTCCCGAAACATACTCACCGCGACCATCATGGCGATCAGGTGCGGGAGTATGCGAATTGTTGTGGTTAAGCCGCCTTTTGCTCCATCTACAAACGTCTCGTAGACGGGGACTTGTTTTTGCCACCCATACAACAAGACAAAAGCAATCGTAACGGGAATGGCCCAAAGAGAGAGCAGGGATACCCATTGGTACATAAGGACTCCCCCTATCTGTGTCTTCGTATATGCCGATAACGATACATCCGATCAATCAACAGAGCGACAATGGTGGCAGCAAAGGAAGATAACAGCGTAGTACCTACGATTTCTACGGGGTTCACGGACCCATACTGCATGCGGATCGCGATCATCGTCGTAGGAATAATCGTAATGCTTGCCGTATTAATCGCCAGCAGCGTACACATGGCCGGCGAAGCGTTTTGCTTATCTGGATTCAGCTTTTGGAGCTCTTCCATTGCTTTTAGCCCCATTGGAGTTGCTGCATTACCAAGCCCGAGCAGGTTTGCGCTCATATTTGAGAGGATATAGCCCATGGCAGGATGCCCTTTTGGTACATCGGGAAAAAGGACTTGGATGATCGGAGACAACACCCGCGCCAATAGCTCAAGGAGTCCTGACTTTTCAGCAATCCGCATCATTCCCATCCAAAAGGCGAGAACACTGAGAAGTCCGAGACAAACCGTTACGCCCGTCTTGGCTCCCTCAAACGCTGCTGCGTTGATCGCTTCCATTCGCCCTGTCACGGCTGCAACGACAATGCTAATGACAATGAGCCCGAGCCAAATGACATTAAGCACTCCACAGCCCCCCTGACACTATTCCCCAAAACTGCTCCCACATTGAGCGTGAAGCTTTCGGAGCTGCTAGCGTCGGCGTATCCACACGAACTAGCAACGGAACCTGCCCAATCCTCTTTTCCTTTAAATAAAGTTGAAGAAATCCTGCTAGTTGACCATTCATTTTTGATGTTACCGTTGATTCTCCCATAACGACACGCTTGTGAATGGCCTCTATCTCTGCCGTTTGCAGTGGATACTGAAAAGCGTTTGTTGTGACAAGATGAGTTCCTGCTTCAAGTGTGACTGGCGTGTCGGGCTTTACCTCCTGCCCATTTTTGACCAGTTCTTGTAGCGGATAATTCGCAAAACCCCAGTCCATCAGCTTGGCCGAGTCGTTCCAGTCATCAGAAGCATTTAGAGTAATCGTCGCCAACTGCCTTCCATTCCGTGTGGCAGAGGAAGCCAGGCAGCGCTTCGCGAGTTTTGTGTATCCCGTTTTCACACCATCAGCACCGTTGTAGAGGTGAAGCATCTTGTTTTTGTTCAGTAGGCGCCGGTCCCACTGTTCACCTTCCCATGAAATATCCTTGACTTTCGTGGAGACGATTTGACGAAATACCGGATTATGTAAGGCGTAGGCGGACAGCTTTGCCATATCTTCCGGTGTGGAGTAATGCTGGTTACTGTCGTCTAAACCATGCGGATTGGTGAAATTCGTATGCTCCATTCCAATCATGGCCGCCTTTTCATTCATCAAGTAAGTGAATCCGGGGACTGACCCTCCGATGTGCGTTGCGATGGTGACGGCCGCATCATTGCCAGATCGCAGCATCAAACCGTACAGCAGTTCTTCCAGCGTGAGCTTCTCCCCATTTTTCAAGTAGATCGATGACCCTTCCACCCCTACCGCTTGTGGTGGTACCGTTACCTGTGCATCCAATTTGCCCATCTCGATTGCTACGATTGCTGTCATTGTTTTGGTCAGACTCGCAATCCTCATTTTTTTCGTACCGTTTTTGGAATAAAGAATCCGTCCACTCTCAACATCGATTAGTGCTGCCCCTTCTGCTGACAAGCTAGGTGGAGCTGCAGCAGCCTTTAGCACTGCTGCCGGCGTAAGAGCCATCTGTATAAAAAGAAAAACGACGAGTACGCCGGACAGATATTTTCGTATGTTCATAAACGTCCTCCCCATTTGAAAACTTGGGCTCAACCTTGACTATAAGTCAAGAGAAAAGCCGTCGTTATACCACGATACACAGGTTTGTACCATAGTATATGGGGACGAGTCGTATGATAGTACGAAAAACTGTCCGGGCTGTAACTAGTCGTTTGTCGCTTCTTCTGCTTTTCCGAATAGCGCTGATGCTTCTAGACGCGCTTCTTCAATATCAAGATTGACAGGCGGTTCTGGCAAATCCCCCAGTTCCCGTAGACCAAAATGCTCCAAAAATTCTTTGGTGGTCGCGTACAAAATGGGGCGTCCAATCCCCTCTGCTCTCCCCGCTTCGCGAATGAGTTGTTTGGATAAGAGGGTGTTCAGTGCTTTTTCGCATTTAACGCCACGTATTTCTTCAATCTCCGAACGGGTCAGGGGCTGCTTGTACGCAACAATGGCGAGAGTCTCCAATGCTGCTTGGGATAGCGTTGACTGACCTGGCGATGTTGCTAGCCGTTCAAAATAGGGTACATGCTCGGGCAACGTAGTCAGCTGATACGCTTTTGCCACTTCCACGATTTGAATACCGCGTCCTGCCCGGCGGAAGTCAGCTTTCATGTCTTCGATCAAATCGATGACCTCTTCTTCCGACACCTCAGTGATTTCACTGATTTCTTTGGCATCGATTCCTTCATCACCCGAGATGAACAGCAAGCCCTCGATTACGCCTTTCAGCTTGTCATAGTCCATCAGTATGGGCTCCTTCCGTTCCGTTTTCACATATGATGATGTCTTGAAACAATTGATTTTGTACACAAGTAATGTGCTTGGCCTTCATGAGCTCAAGCAAGGCGAGAAAGGTCGTCACAATCTCTGTGCGCGTCGCCCCTTGCGTAAACAACTCAGAAAAACGGACCATCCCACCGCTGCGTACCGCTTGGCGTATCTCCGTCATCCGATCCTTGATGGAGATTTCGTCGCGCGACACCTTGGTCATCGGTTCTTTTTCTTTCGTTTTCTTTACCAGCTTTTCCAGCGCATTGATCAAATCGTAGAGGGTCACATTCGTTACGGTATGATCCTCTTCACGCACATAAGGAGACAAATTCTCTGCGGGACGCGTAAAGACTTGATTACGACCGATTTCCATTTCTCTCAGGTTCTCGGCAAGCATCTTATAGCGCTTGTACTCCAACAGACGCGCAACCAGTTCTTCACGCGGGTCTATCTCGTCTACATCCATATCGAGGAACTGCTGAAAGACATGCTCCTCCTTTTTCGGTAACAGCATCTTGCTTTTAATAGAGAGGAGCGTAGCCGCCATGACTACGAACTCACTGGCCACATCCAGTTGGAGCTCTTGCATCTTGTCAATCGTCGCGAGGTATTGCTCCGTAATTTCCGCTACCGGTATGTCGTAGATGTCCACCTCAGCCTTGTCGATCAGATGGAGCAACAGATCGAGTGGTCCCTCAAAGGAATCAAGTTTGATGCTGTAAGCCAAAAGTCGTCCCTCGTTTCCGTTAGATGAACACGCTTAGGATACTATTTCCAATTCGTTGAACCAATTCTAAAGCAATCCCATGGGGAATACCAAAAACGATTGTGCTGACCCCCGGAATAAAGATGAGTAATAGGAGAATCCACGGCCCGTATACTTCATAATTGTAAAACTTTCCATCCCAACTCCGCGGCGACAAAAATCGCAGTATTTTGTAACCGTCCAATGGCGGAATCGGCAAAAGATTGAAGATGAAAAGAGCTGTATTGATCAAAACAGAAAAACGTAGTGTTAAATCAATTGCGTAAGCCACTTTTTCTTGCATGCCAACCAGCACTCCGGAATTCACTACTACGAAATACACCAGGTAAAACAAAACCGCGAGTATCAAGTTAATGAGTGGACCTGCAAAAGAAACGTAAACAATCCCTAATCGCTTGTTCCCACGGAAATTCAGAGGGTTGATCGGCACTGGTCTCGCCCAACCAAATGGACCAAACAGAATGAGAATCAAACCAAATGGATCAATATGCGGGATTGGATTTAATGTTAAGCGGCCCTCCGATTTCGCCGTATTGTCACCCAGCTTCCAAGCAACAAAGGCATGCGCCCATTCATGCAAAGTGAAAGCGATAACGAACGCAATTAAGCGAAACGGTACCGTTTTCCAATCAAAGTGAAAAAGATCCATTGCTTCCTCCAATCATGCGCGTTCAAAAAGTCATCTTTTTGAACAACCCCAGATAAAAATCGTCTATCTTCTAGCATACCAGCAGATAGATAGGCTTACAACCCCATTCAAAACTGCCCCAGCATGCATCCTGACGTAAAAACACCGACAAGGATTCCCTCATCGGTGTTCATGCAACGTCTATTATCCTACTTTTACTGTATCCATTTTATCGCCTTGTTTGATTGCATCAACGTGTTCCATACCGGAAGTGACGCGACCAAATACGGTATGTACGCCATCGAGGTGAGGGAAAGCATCATACAAGATGAAGAATTGGCTTCCGCCTGTGTCTTTTCCTGCGTGTGCCATGGACAGGTAACCGCGCAGATGCTTATGTGGGTTTCCTTTTGTTTCACATTTGATTGTGTAACCAGGACCGCCTGTACCTGTTCCGTATGGGCATCCGCCTTGTGCTACGAAGCCAGGGATAACGCGGTGGAAGGACAGACCGTTGTAGAAGCCTTCGTTGATCAATTTTTCAAAGTTTGCAACTGTGCCCGGAGCTTCTTGATCGAACAGCTCCAGCTCGATTTGGTTACCATTTTCCATGGTGATGAGCGCCTTTTTCATATGTTGACCTCCATACCTTGTAAAGTTAACGTACCCATTCTACCATGGAGAACGATTGACGTCCAATTTATCCCTCGATGCGGATCTGCTCTTCACCAGGCAACTCACAGTCGGTAATAAATACAGTCCCCGTCTTTGCCTTTGCCACCATTTTCACATACGCTGCCTTCTCTGCAACTTGTTCCGCACTGGTGTACTTCCCTGCGTAAAGCACGACACCTGCCATCGACATCGAGAGCTCCTGACCGTCCCCCATTCTGCGCTTTTCATAAATGTCCGAAAAGTATGGCGTAAAAGCATCCATGATAAACAAAGCAACATCATTCGCACATTGCGCTGTCGTAATCAAGATAAAATCATCTCCGCCAATATGACCGATGAAGTCAGACCCACTCCCGTACCATTTCGCGGCTTCTCGCAACAAGTTCGCGGTTCGCACAATGATCTGATCTCCCACTTCAAACCCGTAGCGGTCGTTAAACCATTTGAACCGGTCGAGATCACAGTAGATGACCACCTGATGATCATTCCGTTTTAGTCGTTGGTTCAATTCTCTTTCAATCTGCACGTTCCCCGGCAATCCTGTCAGCGGATTGGCTGAACTCGCCAGCTCGAGTTTGATAGAAGCCATTTTGTCCAACAGCTTCTGTACGGTAACAATACCGATGTACTCACCATTCTCATCAATAATAATGACCACATCATACAAATGATAAGCATCTCTGGCCATCGCCCGCTTCGCTACCTCATCCAACTTGTCGTCTTTGGTAGCTTTTAGCGGATTGGTATTCATGATTTGAGAAACGGGCCTTTCATAATATAGGGCAATTCCGTATTGACCACCCAGAATTTTATACAAAGAAAACCGCATCACAAGCCCAACCGGTATGCCGTTCTCCAGCACAACCACGCTTTCAATTCGCTGATTTTGTTCAAAAATCTCATGGATGCGTCTTACTTTCACATGCTTTTCAACACTGATTGTCTTCGTCAAGATTTCCGTCATAGCCGGAGTGGGCAGTATTGACACTGCTTCCTGCTCAATGCGCTTTTCCATCGTAAGCCGCAGAAAGTTCATCGCTTTTCCACATAGCTGCGCCATCCCTTTATCCGGCTTACCTAAATAGTAACCCTGTCCGTAGATGACACCGACGTCCATGAGCGTTTCCAGTTCACGTTCTGTCTCGATCCCTTCTGCTATGATTTTGCAGTTCACCTTGTCAGCAAAGGATACAAACGTTTCCAACAACGCCTGCTTAATCGGATCGACATCAATATTACGGATCAAGGACATGTCGAGCTTAATAAAGTCCGGGTAGATTTCTGTAATCGATTCCAAGCTGGAGTACCCTGCTCCCGCATCATCTACGGCAATCATATAGCCCTGCTTGCGGTACTCCTCAATGATTTTTCGAAAGACAGCGTAATTCGTAATCGCGTGTCGCTCTGTAATTTCAAACACAATGTTTTGTGGTGTCAGCTCATACTCTGCTAAAAGCATCTGCACTTTTCCACGCAGCAAAAACGGATCGTCAATCGCACGTGGGTCCAAATTGATGAACAGTTTTTCATGAGGCTTCAGGTAGCGGGTATGCTCCAATGCCCGTTTACGACATATATGCTCCAAACGAAACACAGTATCTGTCTCTTGTGCATAATTGAACAAGGCAGCAGGAGTTGCAAAGAGACTGTTAACCGGTCCTCGCGCCAGTGCTTCCCATCCCAAAGCTTCGCCATTTGGCAAATGAATGATCGGCATGAAGTGCATCTGAACGTTTTCTTCTGCAAGCAGCTTGTGAAATTGTCTAATGTGCGCATATTTTTCGGAGGTAATCCCATACTTGGCCATATGTACGGCATGTTTGACAGAGGTATACATCTCTTTCACGATATCTTCTCCGATGATTTCCGAATAGCCGATATGGACACGAAGCTCCTCGCGATTGACGAAGCTCACTTGTCGATTTAACTGTCGTTCAGCCAGCTCCTGAAAATGAATCGATAGCATTTGACAGTCTTCCTCACTCATCATTTTCGAAAAGGAAGTGTAGATGGCAAAATCGTCTCCCCACAGCTTTTGAATTGCGATGATTCTCCCTTTGATTTCAAATGCTTGGCGAGCTACAGCTGGCAAAATGCTTTCGAATATATGCAGAACTCTCTTGGCACTCGTATCTCCGTAGCGATTCTCTACCTCTGTCAGCTTGACGATATCTATATAAAACATGACGACTTTCTTCTCTCTCTCCACTTCTTGCCCAATCATCGCCTTCATCCATTGACGTTTGTCCAATGAAATATAGGGTATTCGTCGAAACCGCTTCATAAGAGTCGACAACATGATGAATCGCTCCCCCTCACCCTTCCATTATGCCGAGAAAACATTAAGCAATCATGAATGAGAGATGAAGGAAATACAAAACCTTCCCAAACAATCAGGAAGGTTTGTGCATTTTTTATGAAATTTAGCGCAGAAGCTGTGCGCGTTTTGGCAAAACATCATGACCGACTACTTCTGCGTACGTCTCGCGTCTTACGACTACTTCTGCTTCTCCGTCCTTTACAAATATAACTGCCGGACGAGCGATCCGGTTGTAGTTGTTCGCCATCGAATAACCGTATGCACCTGTACTTGGGACGGCGAGAATATCGCCTGCTTGCGCTTCTGGCAGCTTCACATCCCAGATGAGCATATCACCTGACTCACAGCACTTCCCTGCAATGGATACAGTTTCAGTGGCAGGTGCATTCATTTTGTTCGCGATCGCTGCTTCGTATTCTGCATCGTACAAAGCTGGTCGCAGATTGTCTGTCATCCCACCATCGACCGCAATATATTTCCGGACATTAGGAATGTTCTTATGCGACCCAATTCGGTACAAGGTTGTCCCTGCATCGCCTATAATACTGCGACCTGGCTCGATCCAAATCTCAGGTAGAGGAATCGCAAGCGCCGTGAGTTCTTGGCGAACGATATCTGTAATGGCTTTGATATACGTTTCCGCTGGCTGCGGTGTATCGCCTTCTACATACCGAATACCGAAGCCGCCTCCTACATTCAGTACTTCCGGGAGGAATCCCAGCTTTTCTTTTGCTTCGCCCAACAGCTCTGTCAACCGTTTGACAGCGACGAGGAAGCCTTCTGTTTCAAATATTTGTGAACCAATATGGCTATGAACTCCTAATAAATGGAGATGATTGTTTTCGTGAGAGAATTGAATCGCCTCAAGAGCCTGGCCGTTTTGCACATCAAAGCCAAACTTGGAGTCAATTTGCCCTGTAGAAATGTATTCATGGGTATGAGCTTCTACACCCGGCGTGACACGCAAGAGAATGGCGACTTTTTCGTTTCGCTCTTCGGCCAATTGTACAAGCATGTGCAGCTCATAAAAGTTGTCCACAACGAAACAGCCAATTTTGGCATCAAGCGCCATGATTAACTCATCATAAGATTTATTGTTGCCATGAAAATGGATGCGCTCTACGGGGAATCCAGCTTGCAGGGCTGTATACAATTCGCCGCCAGATACTACATCGAGTGACAAACCTTCCTCTTCAACCAGCTTGCACATCGCCATCGTGCAAAATGCTTTGCTCGCGTAAGCAACCTGGAATGAAAAACCCGTATTGTGAAACGCATCGACAAATTCCCGGCATTTAGTGCGAATTTGTTGTTCGTCATACACATATAAAGGTGTTCCGTAAGTAGCAGCTAGCTGTGTTGAATCACAGCCACCGATTTCCAAGTTTCCTTGTTCATTCACTCGACTTGTCCCGTGTAAGTACATGTTCCGTTTCCTCCCCAATTCGTTCGCACCGATGATGTATATAGACAACTTTTTATAAAGAAAGGCAACCAACAAGGAGCGTCAGTTGCCATACAGAAACTTTTGTTCGTAAGGCTTCCCTACAATTTACTACAAGGTTGTGCGTTTGACAATGGGTGATGCCATCCGTTTTCAGAATATTATTGCCGAGAGGAATTTTGCGAGCGAACGATACTCGGCCTGTTGTTTTTGCTTGGCACAGCCAGCCGTACCACAATATCTTTCATCCCTTTGTAGTTGAATGGAATGAACGGCCACAAGTAAGGCGTATTGAGTGAACGGGTGGAAGCCAAGAAAATCAGGATGATTGTAATTCCGATCATCAGTCCCGGTGTAGAGAAAAAGCCCACCATAAGTATTAAAAACAAGCGAATAAGTCGATTTGCCAAGCTCAGCTCATAGCTGGGAGTCGAGTACATCCCGATTGCTGCCACTGCCAAATACAAAATAACCTCGGGTGCCAGGAGCCCTACCTTGATCGCCACGTCCCCGACCAGAATCGCAGCCAATAAACCTACGGCAATCGAGAGCGGCGCAGGCGTATGAATGGCGGCCATCCGCATCAAGTCGAGACCGAGCTCAGCGATCACGAATTGTGCCAAAATAGGAATGCTGCCCATCTTTTTGATCCCTAAGAAATGAAGCTGCTCTGGTATCATGGAAGGGTGCATGACCAAAAGCAACCAGATCGGTAATATAAAAACCGATGCAAAGATTCCCAGAAAACGAACCCAGCGCAGATAAGCACCGATTACCGGCGTTTGCCGATATTCCTCCGCATGCTGGACATGATGAAAATAGGTGGCGGGTGTGATCATGACACTTGGCGAAGTATCCACATAAATCAATACGTGACCTTCCAATAGATGTACAGCAGCCACATCGGGACGTTCTGTATATCGGACTAATGGAAAAGGGTTCAACGTTTTTCCGATGATAAATTCTTCGACGGTTTTTTCTGCCATCGGGATTCCGTCAATTTGGATGTTTTGTAGACGCTCCTTCAACGTATGAACCAGCTCTTCATTCGCTACATCGTGTAAGTAGGCAACCGCAACATCTGTCTTGGTGCGCTCCCCAATCTGCATGATTTCGAATCGGAGCCGTTCGTCACGTATTCTTCGGCGGGTAAGAGACGTATTGGTTACGAGTACTTCTGTAAAACCGTCATGCGCGCCGCGTACGATCCTCTCCGTATCCGGCTCCTGCGGTGTGCGATTCGGCAGGATTTTGGCATCGAGGATAATGGCGTGGGAAGATCGGTCAATGATCAGACCTACTTGACCGACGAGCAATTTATCCATAAACTCGTCAGTCGTATCTACCTTACTCAGTTGGTAGAAAGGGATGAATTTGTGAAACAAATGGTCGAAAGCGTTGTCAGCCATATCCCGCTCACGTACATCATTCAGCTCACGCATGACCTGCGAAATCAGTAGGCTTTCCGCGAAGCCGTTTATGTAATACAACAACATGCGTGTATGGCCCACATAAAAATCATGGACACCAATATCAAAACTCTTGCCGACACCAAGTCTGTCGTTCAAATACTTCTGATTCTCTTCCAGATAAGGCGAGATGGGATGACGTTTTTCAGTGACCTGTGCCATGAGCGCCGCTCCTTTCCATTATCCATTGCACCGCTCTCTTTGTGATGGGACAACCGTTTTGTAAACTGTCCCTCCCCTCCATTTTGCCTATATCTCCAATCCCGATGACATTGGGTACATGCAGCGAATTCAAAATGTCTACGGTATCTCCATAAATATGATGCTGAAGTTGCTCGTCTGCGTACCCGTCCTTGTCCACCGCTTCGTCTACAATTTGTCCTTGGTTGTTTATGGAATAAGCGACCGTCGCACCTTTGACCCATTGTGTATTCGAGGCTACTGCAATCGCACCAATTACTTCAATATCAGGATGCTTCACCACGTATTCGAGTGCTTGTTCCCCTCTCCCTTTGCCGTAATCTCCGTTGTCATCGAACATGACGATAACAGGATCATAAGGTGTCATCTTAATCAGTTCGACCATCTGATTCCCTCGCAGTGGAGTCGGATTCCCGGCAGACAGTGAGATACATCGACCACCAAATTGTTTGGCGACATTCTCGATAACCTTTTGGGCAATATGATCTCCGTCTGTCACCAATATGACTTTCCGGCGTACTGTGTCCATGCTGGGTCACCGCCTTTTACTGCCTAGACTTACCCTTTGGGTTTAAAAATGAGAGAAGCAAAAAATCCGAATGCGATCGCAGCCGATATACCCGCACTCGTGACCTCAAAAATCCCCGTTGCTACACCGATCAATCCATGTTGTTCGGCCTCGCTGATGGCTCCATGATACAAAGAGTGACCAAAGCTCGTGATCGGTACAGTCGCACCTGCGCCTGCGAAATCGATAAATTTGTCATACACGCCGATAAAATCGAGAAAGACTCCTGTCACGACCAGCGTACTCATGACATGAGCAGGCGTTAGCTTGCCAACATCAAGAAGGAGTTGACCCACTACACAAACCAATCCCCCTACGACAAAAGCAATCAGGTATTCCATTAGCTGCCTCCTTCAAGCGCAACCGCATGTGCGATGCACGGTATCGAATTTCCCTGCTGAGTGCTTACCGGGCTTAAAAGTGCTCCCGTGGCGCAAACCAATACGTTTTTCAGTAAGCCACGGTTTAGCTGATCAATAATGTAGCTATACGTGACCACGGCACTACTTGCGCAACCGCTCCCCCCTGAAAATACATCCTGATCAGGCGAGTAAATCATCAACCCACAATCATTGTAGACTTGATCCATGTCATATCCTTCGGTTAACATGAGCTCCTTCAGAATTGGGTACCCGACAGCAGCCAAGTCGCCAGTCACAATCAAGTCATAGGATTGTGGGGAGCGCCCCGTATCTTCAAAATGAGTCTGGATCGTCGATGCAGCAGCTGGAGCCATGGCCGTCCCCATGTCGAACGGATCTTTAATCCCCATGTCCACTACTTTTCCCATCGTCGCATATGTAATGCGTGGACCATTTCCCCCGATTCCAACCAATCCTGCACCAGCTCCTGTCACCGTCCACTGGGCACTCGGGGGCTTCTGTCCTCCGTATTCCGTGGGATAACGATACTGTCTCTCCGCTGTGGCATTGTGGCTACTGCAAGCAGCGATCGCCTTGTTTGCATAGCCTGCGTTTACCAGAGCCGCCGCATTTGCCAGTGTGAGCATCGAGGTTGAGCACGCTCCGTACATGCCGAGTAGAGGCATCGCCAACTTTTCTGCTGTAAAGTTGGTCGTGATGTTCTGATTCAACAGGTCGCCAGCGAGAATGAGATCCACATCTTTGCCTGTAATGCCCGCCTTTTGCAACAAGGTATTGACTGCATCCTCCATTATCTGGCGTTCTGCGTCTTCCCACGTCTGTTGGCCTGCATACATATCGTCGTGAATTTTATCAAACAAGTGCGCCAGTGGTCCTTCGCCTTCTTTTGGTCCCACAGCAACTGCTGAGCTTTGCAGACGAACATTTTGATCGAAGTGCCAGGTTTGCCGATTGACTCGTTTCACTGGTTGATTGTTTGACATCCACAGCCCTCCCTTAGAAAAGCATGTTGAACAGGCTCTTTATAATTCCCGCAATAAAAGCAGCAACAACCCCAAATACAATGACCGAACCAGCGAGCTTAAACATATTTCCGCCAACGCCGAGCACCAACCCTTCGCTCCGATGCTCGATGGCAGCAGAAGCGATCGAGTTGGCAAAGCCTGTAACAGGCACGGCTGATCCTGCTCCAGCATACTGCCCGATATTGTCATACACACCTAATCCTGTCAGCAAAACAGATAAAAAGATAAGCGTCGCAACGGTCGGATTGCTTGCCGTTTTCTCCGTAAATCCGAAGAAGGTAATATACATATTTTGAATGGCCTGACCCAACAAACATATGGTCCCTCCTACCCAGAAAGCACGAAACGAGTTCAGCAGAACGTTTCGTTTGGGCTGGAACTTCGAAGCCTGCTGTTGATACAGTTGTTTGGTCATCTGCATCGATCCGGGATTTTTGGATTTTGTTTTGGTTGCCATGCCAATCACTCCCTTTATATGCTTTCTTCCTATATCCTTCCTTTTTCTAAAGATGCCTATGAATAGTGGTATTTACCATTTCACAGATGGAGAAGCCATTGTAGTAATGAACCCGTCACTTTTCCCAAAACGACGGCCATCAACAGAAAGAGAAGGCTGCCATCCATGTGGATTCGCTTCGCTAATATCGGGAAGACATTCAGAACCTCCGTTAGGCCTGCGGCGAGTGTCCCCACAAATATCCCTGCAAATATCCCGTAAATGGAAGAAACAATCACTGGCAAATGAGCTCCCCAATGAAAAAAATCAATAAACGTAAAAAAAAGCGCTCCTACCACCAAGGCCCATTCCAGCGAGCGGATATATCGTTGAGCATTCGTTAATTGTGTCAACCTTGGAATGATGTCCAGAACGGTTATAAACGCAACCAGCCCACTCCCTACTGCAAGCCCTCCACCCAGCCCGATCAAAATAAGCAACAAGCACTTGATGACACTCATTTCTTCGTCCGTTGGTTTTCCTTGTTTTCATTTTGTATGTAGTATTGATCCAGGCTTTGCTGATACATAAACAATTCCACTTCTAGCGGACTAGGTTCTTCGTTGATTTTTTTCTGGAAGATATGATTGAAAAACAGAATCATCCCCAAGCCAATTCCGATAGAGTATGGAATTTGCATCCACAAGGGCTGATGGCTTTTTTCACCTGTAATCAAATAGTAGATTCGTTCGTGAACCTGCATCATGCTGACATCGGTATGGAAATTCATGATCGCCAATCCTGAGCCAATGAACAGCAGAAGCCACACCATCCCCACCAAAATCGGGTTCGCTTTCTTTCGTGGATTAAGCACCTCCACAATGATTTGGGGAGCACCTTGGACGTCCAGTTCCACGTCGGGATAGACTGAACGCAGCCTTTTAATCACCTGCATGATATCGATGATGATCAAATTGCCATCTGTTGGCTTTGCCTGGTAAATGGGCATCCGCTTTAACGCTTCCTCGCGCTCTCCATCCCAGTAAAGCTGGCAAATGTCCCCAAGCGTAATCATGGCTTGTGGCTTTACCGCCAATCGCTTTCTCAGGCGCAGAAACAACGCGTCTTTCATGGTACCTTCCCCTTCCATCACATACCTGATTATTCGCTAGTATGTGCCGAGGCACAAAACCCATGCAAATAAAAGAAATGACCGTAAGCGGTCACATTCTGTTCAATGAAAAACGTCGAGTTGTTATTCACAAAACAAAACACCCCAGCCACGTAGTGACCGGAGTGTTTGGATCTGTTAGTGCTCAATTTGGTCTTTGATCGTTTGCAAAATGCGCTTCTCGAGGCGCGATACCTGTACTTGCGAGATTCCCAGTCTCTCCGCTACTTCCGACTGCGTCTGATCTTTGTAGTAGCGCAGGTAGACAATGAGTTGTTCCCGCTCGCTCAATCGACTGATCGCATCCTTAAGCGCAATCTTTTCAAACCATTTATTGACCCCTTCATCTGCAATCTGATCGATCAGTGTAATCGGGTCCCCATCATTTTCAAAAACCGTTTCATGGATGGAAGAAGGTGCCCGATTTGCTTCTTGCGCAAACACGACTTCTTCTGGTGTAATCCCCACCGCGTCCGCAACCTCAGCAATCGTGGGTGCGCGACCGAATTGCTTGTACAGCTCATCCTTTGTTCGTCGTACCTTATTGGCTGTTTCTTTGAGTGATCGACTTACCTTGACTGTACCGTCATCGCGTAAGAAGCGTTGAATTTCCCCGATAATCATCGGCACAGCATAGGTTGAGAATCGAACATCATAGGAGAGATCAAACTTGTCTACGGCCTTCAATAGGCCAATACAACCGATCTGAAACAAATCATCCGCTTCGTATCCACGGTTGATAAAGCGCTGGACGACGGACCAGACCAGCCGAATATTGCTGTTGACGAGAAGCTCGCGTGCCTCAGTGTCGCCAGCTTGGCTCTTGGCGATTAGCTCTTTTACTTGGTCATTGGTCAGAAATGGTTGACTCGCGTTTTTAATATCGGCACCCATTGGCACTACCCCTAATTTTGCAAGGCTTTGGCAAACGCCAGGCGTTTGGTGAGGCGGACAGTTGTTCCCTTACCCACAACCGTTGCCACTTCCAAAGAATCCATGAAATTCTCCATTATAGTAAAGCCCATTCCAGAGCGCTCCAGCTCCGGTTTCGTCGTATAGAGTGGCTGCATGGCCTGCTCCACATCCTCAATTCCACGTCCATTGTCTTCCACAATCAGATCAATGCTATCCTCTTGAATTCGCACAGAGATCTGTACCACACCCTCTGGATTTTCGTCATAACCATGGATAATGGCATTCGTAACAGCCTCGGATATAACGGTTTTGATTTCTTCCAGCTCGTCCATCGTAATATCGAGTTGCGAAATGAAGGCTGCAACTGCTACACGTGCGAATGCTTCATTTTGGCTCAATGCTGCAAACGACACTGACATAAAGTTACGCTGTACCATCATTACGCCACCCCCAGAACATGCAAAGCATCCGCTTCATTTTCGCGAAACTTGATCACCTTGAATAACCCGGACATCTCAAATATTCGATAGATCGTTGGATTGATCGAGCAGACGTACATTTCTCCAGATCGGGCAGAAATCTGCTTGTATCTTCCCAAAATAACCCCGATACCCGAGCTGTCCATAAACGTCAAGTCAGCCAAACTCAGCACAATATGACGGATAGTAGAGGTACGCAAAAGATCATCCGCCTTCTTGCGCAACTCCTCTGCCGTATGATGATCAAGCTCACCCTGCAAACGGATCACTAGCACGTCCTGCCGTGTCTCCATCGCAACTCGTAAACTCATAGCTGCCACACTCCTTCTCCCTTGATAGAAACTCTCTTTCTTCCTCGGCGAAACCAATTCCTGCCAGCCGACAAAAGAACAAAAAAATCGAGCAGCCGCGCCATTCCATTCGGGGCAACTCGATTCTTTTCGCGCTCATGCTGTCTGCTAGTAGCTAATCAAAATGCTCTTGGTGGTTCGCTTGAGAATCTCCCACATGTTGGCTTTATCTACCTGATCTTCCGGGAACAGATCAATTCGATTTACTTCCTTGCCATCTTTCGTACGGATGAAAATGTGGCCGATTACTTGGTTCTTTGCTATCGGTGCGTGAACCGCTTCCTTGATGACAATTTCCTTCTGGAAGGTATCGGCCGATTCTCCTTTTTTCATCAACAAACTAACTGCATGGGGTGTCACCGCATTGATTTGCGATTTCTGACCCTTATCTACTACGAGTGTGCGCACAGGTTCTCCCTTTTTGTACATCGGCGTCACCTGAAAGTGCGTGAATGCGTAATTGAACATGGTCGATACTTCATTGTTGCGTGTTTTTACATCTGGCTCACCCAAAACGACTGCAATGACACGCATGTTGTTGCGTTTGGCAGTCGCTGTTAAACAATATTTCGCTTCGCCTGTGTACCCTGTTTTCAAACCGTCCACCCCTTCATAAAAGCGTACCAGCTTGTTCGTATTCACAAGCCAGAAGGGGCTTTCTGTATCTTTTCGCAAGTAGTCTTGGTACGTACCAGTGAACTTCGTGATGCCTTCGTGCTTTAAGAGCTCGCGTGACATGATCGCAATGTCTGCTGCCGATGAGTAGTGATTCGTGGCAGGAAGTCCATTCGAGTTGACAAAATGCGTATTTTTCATGCCGAGCTGCTGTGCCCGTTCATTCATTCGCGTGACAAAACTCTCTTCCGTTCCAGCCAAGTGCTCAGCCATTGCTACAGAGGCATCATTCCCTGAGGCAATCGCAATCCCTTTCAACATGTCCTCTACCGTCATTTCTTCACCGGGCTGTAGAAAGATTTGCGATCCGCCCATCGATGCTGCTCTTTCACTTGTTCGAACCTTATCGGTAAGCTTAAGCTCTCCCCGCTCCACCGCTTCCATGATCAATAACATGGTCATTACTTTGGTGATACTGGCGGGTGGCATTTTTTCATTGGCGTTCTTTTCATACAAGACTGTTCCCGTATCCGCTTCGATCATCACTGCGGATGAAGCTTGTGGGGCAAAATGATTGTCACTCTTTTGCTGTCCAGCCTTTTCTTTGGCAATCGCCATCGGAGAAAAGATGGTAAAGCACATAACGAAGCATAGAGCGAGGTATCCATTCCGTTTCATAGCAGTCTCTTCCCTCCATTCATGGTTTTATTCTCACCATCATGAAAGGAAAATATTCACACAAAAACGGCAAGATTATCTTCTCGAAAGCGAAAAAATCCCTCCCGCTACTAGCAGAAGGGACACTTTTTAAATGACGAATCGGCTCACATTTTGGGTTAACTCATCCGCCATTTTTTTCAATTGCTCTACGTTTTCATTAATGCGTGCAATCGAATTCAATTGTTCATCCACTGTCTCTACCACACCTGAAATGGATTCACTAATCTCATCCGACATGGTGGCAAGACGTTGCATGGAGTTCGTCACTACCTGATTACCAGCCGCCATCTCTTCCGAGGTCGCCGTCATCGATTCGCTTTGCTCGGCAGCTGATTGAACCTCTGCCACGATATTATGGAAAGCGGTACCCACAGACTCTACAGACTGCAAGCCTCCACTCACCATGGTAACGATCTCATCCATATGCTTGCTCATATCCATTGCCTCATCATTGATCGAATGCGCAATGGCAGCGATACGCTCAGAGAAGGAACTGCTTTCCTCTGCGAGCTTGCGAACCTCGCTGGCTACAACTGAGAAGCCTCGTCCAGCATCTCCAGCACGCGCAGCCTCAATGGCTGCATTCAGCGCCAACAAATTCGTCTGTGATGCAATACTCGTAATCATTTCAACGATGCTCGTAATTTCACGAGCCCGCTCCCGAAGACTATGCATTTGCCCAGCAGTACGCTCTACCTCACTAGTGGCACGTCTTACCGTATTGATTACGTTCTCGACTAACTCCATACCGCCTTGCGCTCTCTCAAACGTACGGGTAGTGGCAACCGATGTAGATTCGGCAGCCACAGCCACCTGTTCAACGCCTTCCGATATTTCCGAGACGGTATTCGCCGTTGCTTGCACTTCATTCGTCTGTGTAGAGACGCGTTGGGCAATCGTTGAAATATTATCCGTAATGACGTTAATGGCTCCCTTGTTTTCTTGCGCAAATAGCGTCAGTTCATCTGTCGCTACGTTCAGTTGAGTCGCTTGTCCTTGTACAAGGGCAATCAGCTTGCGGAGTTCAGCCGCCATGTCATTCATTTTGCGGCCAACCATAGCCAGCTCGTCATTTCCGTTTACTTTTACGTTGATATTAAAATGTCCCGCGCCGATTTGATCCATATCCTGCGCGATCGCGAACAGACACAGTCGAATCCGTTTCGCAAACCACCAGATCGCCCAAACCGAGAGTCCGATGATCGGCAAGCTGAAGAGTACGAAGTACAGCCACATTCCGTCTACTTCACCATACACCTCGTCAGTTCCCGTAGACAAAACGACATTCCATTTCAACAAGGGAATCGGTGCAAAAGCTGCAAATGAATCAATTCCATGGTCCGAGTACAATAAGCTGTTACTTGTCTCCTGCTTCATCAGGGCCAGCATCTCTTCATAATCTTTGTCCCCAGCCAGCACGAGCTTGTTGTTGTTGTTCGGATTTTGATGGGCCACAACCAAACCATCTTGGCGAACGACAAATGCGTAGCCATTCTCCATGAAAGAGATCTCAGGAATCTTTTGAATCATTTGATCAATCGTAAAGCCAACAACGAACAACCGGCTTGTATCATCGGCCTTTTCCCCAATGGGTGTCGCAATATAAAGAAAACTCTTGTTGCTACCTTCAACGATTTCTTCATCTGAAACGACCAAGGATTTCGTGGTTAGCGCTCTTTGGAAGTATTGCTTTTGCTTAAAGTCAATCTCATTTGTTCCGGTCAAGGAATATAGGGATTTCCCGGTAGAAGTGTCGATCAAATAGATTCGGGATACTTCTTTATGCGCCTGACGCAATAGAGTAAATTGTTCCATGATAAGCGGTTGCAGCTCTGTCATCATCACACGTTTGGATGCTGCCGATTTGGTGGAGTTCACAATCGCTTTCAAGTCATCTTCCATGCTATTTGCATGCTGGTCAGCCAGCATTTTCGCTTGGTTAGAGGTTATGCTAAACAATGTTGATTTCGAAAAGGAAAGGGCTATGTATTGCAAAGAACCGATAATAATAAGTACAAGAATTAGACCAAACACAATCATCTTTGTGGCAAGTGAGCCTTTTAGCTTTTCCGTTGCTACTTGGCTAGTCAGGTTCACTTTTTTTAAGAGATTCGATATTCCCTCCTTCTTTTTCCATCGTGGCGACAAAAATTTGCTCATGCTACTTGCCCCCTTTATCACTGCTACGATTTTCCAGTGCAAGAACTCCGAAAAAATACCCCTGAAAAAACTGCCTCTGGGAACAATACCCATTTTTTTCAGAGGTAAAACCTCCCTTATGAAGGGAAACGAGTTCCGGGCTGCACGAGTAGCCTCGGAACTCGCTATTTGTAATTGATTTAGTTATACAAATGACAAGCCGCGAAATGGCCTGGCTCTACTTCTTTCCACACAGGTACGGATGCAGCGCATTCCGGCATTGCTTTCGGGCAACGAGTACGGAAATGGCAACCGCTTGGTGGGTTCATTGGGCTAGGTACATCGCCTTGCAATACAATGCGCTCACGGTTACGCTCAACTTCTGGATCTGGGATCGGAATCGCAGACAACAGCGCTTGCGTATACGGATGGAGCGGCTTTTCATACAAAGCATCACTTTCTGCCAGCTCAACCATTTTACCCAGGTACATTACCGCTACACGGTCGGAAATGTATTTTACCATGGACAAGTCATGAGCAATAAACATGTAGGTCAAGCCCATTTTTTCTTGCAGCTGTTCGAGCAGGTTTACAACCTGTGCTTGTACGGATACGTCCAGAGCAGAGATTGGCTCGTCACACACGATGAATTTTGGTTCTACTGCCAATGCACGGGCAATTCCGATACGTTGGCGCTGACCACCTGAAAACTCGTGTGGGAAGCGGTTCATATGCTCAGGATTCAAGCTCACCAAGGAAAGGAGCTCCTGAATGCGCTCTTTGCGCTTTTGACCAGATGCCAGGCCATGAATATCCAGCGCCTCGCCAATGATATCCCCGACTGTCATACGCGGATTCAACGAAGCGTAAGGGTCTTGGAAAATCATTTGCATGTTGCGGCGCATCGCCTTCATTTCCTGCTGGTTCAAATTCATGATGCTCTTGCCTTCAAACAGGACGTCCCCTTCAGTCGCATCATACAGTCTCAAGATGGTACGACCGGCAGTGGACTTTCCACAGCCTGACTCTCCTACTACGCCTAGTGTTTCTCCACGTTTGATCTCAAACGAGATATCATTCACAGCTTTCAGCGTATTATCGCCAATGGAAAAGAACTTTTTTAGATTGCGTACTTCAATCAAATTTTCACGTTTATCCACTGATATCCCTCCTTCTACGCACGGTTCTGAGCAAGCGGATGTTGAAGCCAACAAGCTGCTCGCTGAGTAGTGCTGATGTCGTTCAGCTCAGGATCGATCTCTTGGCACACACGCATCGCTGATTCGCAACGCGCAGTGAATCCACAGCCAACTGGCGGACGCAGAAGGTCTGGCGGCGTACCAAAAATCGGTGTCAGTGGCTCGTCACGGTTCAAGTCAAGACGTGGTACCGAGCGAAGCAAGCCTTTGGTGTAAGGGTGTTGCGGATTGTAGAAAATATCGTCAACGGTTCCAGTCTCGATCACTTTTCCTGCGTACATAACGATTACGCGGTCACACATCTCGGCAACAACACCAAGGTCATGCGTGATCAAGATAATGGAAGTGCCTGTTTTCTTTTGCAATTCTTTCATCAGGTCCAAAATTTGCGCCTGAATCGTTACGTCCAAAGCTGTCGTCGGTTCATCGGCGATCAACAGCTTCGGTGAACAAGCGAGAGCAATCGCGATCATAGCACGTTGACGCATACCGCCAGAGAACTCGTGTGGATATTGCTCCACACGTTTCTCAGGTTGCGGAATACCAACCATAGTCAACAGCTCAATGGCACGATCACGTGCTGCAGCTTTCGACATGTTTTGGTGCTTGATCAAACCCTCGGTAATTTGGCTACCGATGGTCATCGTTGGGTTCAAGGAAGTCATTGGATCTTGGAAAATCATCCCGATATCTTTACCGCGGATCGATTCCATCTCTTTTTTCGACTTCTTGACGATATCCTCGCCATTGAAGAGAATTTGTCCCTTTTTAATTTCACCTGGAGGCATAGGAATCAGCTTCATGAGGGTTTGGGCGGTTACGGATTTACCGCAACCGGACTCCCCTACAATCGCTACAGCCTCTCCGCGGTTGACGTGAAAATTCACACCGCGGACTGCTTTTACTTCACCTGCATACGTATGGAAGGATACGTGCAGGTCTTTTACATCAAGAATGCGTTCCATAACGACTATCCCTCCTATTTACGCAGGCGTGGGTCTACTGCGTCGCGCAGACCGTCACCGAACAAGTTAAATGCCAAGATGGTCAATGAAATAAAGATCGCCGGGAATGTCAAACGCCATGGATAGTACTTCATGGCCGGCAAACCCTCATTGGACATCGTTCCCCACGATGCAATCGGAGCCGAAACCCCTAACCCGATAAAGGACAAGAAGGATTCTGCGAAAATCGCGGAAGGTACAGTCAAGCTCAATGTTACGATGATTGGACCCAAAGCATTAGGAATCAAGTGTTTGAAGATCAGACGGTTAGCGTCAGCACCAAGGGAGCGCGCTGCCAGTACAAATTCTTGGTTTTTCAATTGAAGGATCTGACCACGCACAATCCGGGCCATTCCGATCCATCCCGTTATCGTTAAGGCAATAATAATCGTTCCGACACCAGGCTCTAACACAACCATCAATAAAATAACAACCAGCAGGTAAGGAATCGCAAACAGGATATCCGCGATACGCATCATCATTTCATCTACTCTGCCACCATAGAAACCTGCGATACCGCCCCAGATCACACCAATGATCAGATCGATAAACGCTGCGGCAAGACCTACTTGCAGAGAGATACGTGCACCGTACCAAATGCGCTCAAATACGTCACGACCCAAGTCATCTGAACCAAACCAGTGTTCAGCAGATGGCTTCTTGTTCTTCCCAGCCAAATCGGTCGTAAAATAATCTTGTGGAGTAAGCCATGGAACCACAATGGCACATACGATCAAGGCAATAATAAAGATCATGGAAGCCATTGCAACTTTATTCATTCTCATACGGCGCCAAACGTCAGACCAGAAAGAGAGACTAGGGCGCTTGATTGATTCTGCTTGACGAAGGTCAACGGAAATTGGCTCAAAATGTTCTTTTGTCAAGTTTTGCACGTGTCATTACTCCTTTCCTGCGTCCGAAAGTTTGATCCGTGGGTCTACCAGGGTGTATGCGATGTCAACAATCAGAATCATCACAACCAGGATAATAGAGTAGAACACGGTCGTACCCATGATTACCGTATAGTCGCGGTTTGTAATGGACAATACGAATTCGCGACCAAGACCAGGAACACCGAAAATACGTTCAATAACGAATGCACCTGTCAAAATACCGGCAATCAGTGGACCCAGGTAAGTAACAACTGGCAAGAGTGCATTACGAATTGCGTGTTTTACTGTAATGGCAACAGTGTGCAATCCTTTTGCTTTTGCAGTTTTGATGTAATCTTGCCCCATAACTTCAATCATATTGGAACGCGTCAAACGCGCGATAAATGCCATCGGTGATGCGGCGAGTGCCAATGAAGGAAGGATGGTGTACTCGAATCCTTCCCATTTCGCGATTGGAAACCAGCCCAATTGAATAGCGAAAATGTATTGGTAAAAGGACGCCAAAATAAAGCTTGGTACCGATAATCCCAAAACAGCGATAACCATTGCAGAATAGTCTTGCCATCTATTATGGTTTAGTGCTGCGATAACCCCTAACGTAATTCCACCAAAGATAGCGAGCAATAAAGCTTGTGCTCCCAAGTGAGCAGAAACAGGGAAACCACGATTAATCATGTCGTTAACATTCGAAGATTTCTCCGTAAACGACGGACCGAGATCCCAAGTTACTACACCTTTCAAATATTCAAAGTATTGTTCATGCAACGGCAGGTTCAGCTTGTACTTTGCCTCTAGTGCTGCCTTAATTTCCGGCGGGACCTGCTTCTCGGATGTAAATGGACCACCTGGTACTGCTTTCATGATGAAGAAGGTGGCCGTTACAATTAAGAAGAGCGAGATGAGCATAAAAATGATGCGCTTACCGAGATAACGGATCAACTAACTTACCCCCTTGGTAGATTTTTGATTGCTTTCACGTCCCATCTTTACACTGCGGAACGCTGCCGACACAGTGTAAAAATCGGCTGTGTAAATAACCCTTAGATCTCTTGCAGTAAAGCTTCTCTCTCTATTTTCTCTTTGCTGGCAATCATGCCAGCTGGTATTTATGGGAAGGGCTTGCATAGCAGAGGGTATATGTGCAACCATATACCCTCTGCTGCAAATCCCGTTTCCTTCGTTCTGAAATTACTCGATGTACGCGCCTTTCCAATCCACGTCACCCAGGCCCGTTTGGTGAACACCTTTGACCTCTGGTTTCTGTACCCAAGATTGTGTGTACCAGTAAATTGGCATGATTGGCATTTCATCCATTAGGATTTGCTCCGCATCTGCCAAAATTTTCTTACGTTTCTCGAGGTCGGATTCCTTAGCGGATTGGTTCAACAACTCTTTATATTTTGCATTTTCCCAACGTGTATCGTTGTTTCCACCCATTTTATCCTTGAAGAGTTCCAGGAAGTTGATTGGGTCATTGAAGTCACCCAGCCAGCCCATCCGTCCAATCTGGAAGTTACCCTCATGCAAATCTTCCAGGTAAACTTTCCATTCTTTATTCTCGAGCTTCACATCTACGCCGAGATTTTTCTTCCATTGGTCTTGGATGGCCTCAGCAATCTTCTTGTGAGCCTCTGATGTATTGTAGGATAAGGTAATCGGTGGCAACTTGCTCATGCCAACCTCTTTCAGTCCCTCTTCCAATAGCTTTTTCGCATTTTCTAGATCCTTGTCTTTGAAATAGCCATTTGGATTCAGTACCATGGATGGAGGTACAGCGCCTATTGCCGGAATTTGGCCCGTTTGGAGAATGTTGTCGATCAAGGCTTGTCGATCGATCGAGTAGGCAAATGCTTTTCTTACTTTAATGTTATTAAATGGCGGCTTTTCGGTATTGAACTTGTACCAATACGTACCCGCGATTGGATTGGTTTGAATCTTGCCTTGCTCTTTCAATGCTGAAATCGCATCTGTTGGCAAAGCACTCATCGGTGCGCCAGCCCAATCGATCTCGCCATTTTCGAACATGGAGAGCTCTGTATTTTCGTCTTCTACCATGGAGAATTCGATTTTTTCGAGCTTTACATTGTCTTTATCCCAGTAATTTTCGTTCTTCACGAGCACCATCTTGCTCTTGTGCTCCCAAGATGCGATTTTGAAAGGACCGTTACCGACGTGCGAGCTTGCTTCGCCTGCCCACTTCGGATTTGCATCAAGTACTTTTTTGTTAACTGGGAAGTAGGTACGGAATGCGAGTAATTCCAGGAAGTATGGAGTCGGATTCTCCAGCTTCACTTCCAGCGTTTTATCGTCAAGTGCCTTCACGCCTACTTCATCAAGCTTTGCTTCGCCCTTATTTGCTTTTTCGCCATTCTTCACGTAGTACAGCTGATATGCGTAGTTGGAAGCCGTTTTGGGATCGAGAGCACGCTTCCAAGCATACTCAAAGTCATGTGCTGTTACAGGATCACCATTGCTCCATTTCGCTTCTCTGATTTTAAATGTGTAAGTGAGCTTATCATCAGAAACGGTATAGCTCTCAGCAGCAGCTTCATGCGGCTTGTCATCGGTTCCAATGCGGGTCAAGCCATCAAAGGTTGCCAAGATAATCGCGCCTGAAGTCGTGTCCTCTGCGAGCCCTGGATCAGTTGTAGGTGGCTCCGAGTGCAGGTTCATCTTTAAAACTTGTGGCTTCTTCTCAGCAGCTGGTGTTGCAGGCTGTGAAGGTGCTGGTGTACCTCCTGCCGGTGGAGCGGCAGTTTGTTGTCCTCCTCCGCACCCTGCCAGGGCGGTTCCTAATACAGCAATCGAGCTCACAAGTGCAAACACATTCTTTTTCAACGCAATAACCCCCAGTACGTTTTTCTTTTTTGTCTTTTTTCTGAAAATAAAGGACGAAAAAAAAACGAAAACTATACGAAGCTGCTTGACTTCGGCTGGAAGGCATCAACCCCTTTCATTGCAGGGTCACCTCGTCGTCTTGAACGAAAGAGAAGGTGTCTTTGTACTGCTTCAGTTCCAGTGAAACGTCCGCAGCTGCAATTCCTTCAATTTGAGAGAGTCGTTCATTGACAAAGGTGATCAGCTCATCATTACTATGGAAACACGCTTGGATAATCAAGTCGTGCTTACCGCTATAAGCGCCTACAAAACGTACTGCAGAAAATTTGCTTAATTTTTCTGCCACTTCTTTCTGCAAACCTAGCTTTGTGGTTAACCCGATGATAGCCTGCACATGTAATCCTAATTTCTCTGGATCGGGTTGTATTACGAATTGGAAGACTCCGTCTTGTAAAAGGCGAGTGATACGTGATCGAATCGTTCCTTCACTCACGCCTAGCTGATGGGCGATTTCTGTATATGGGATACGCCCATCTTCATGGAGGATTTGCAGAATCTGTCTGTCGACATGGTCCAGCTTTTTCATAAATACGATTTTCTGGGAACCTCCATCATTTTTTTACGAATTTCGCAACAATCTTTTACAAACAGTCTAATACAATAAAAGTAATCGGAAATGATAGCGGTGTCAACGAAATTTGACAAGTAGAATAATAAAACTTTATAAAGTCAATCCGAACAGTAAAATATTTTTTATATAATAAAAAAACGACTTACATCTTACTATTGAATATGAAAAACTAGATTTAATCAACAATATTTTTTCGAGAAACTGTATTTTTACTCATAAAACAAGGCGCGCTCATGTGCTGTGCACGCCTTGTTTTATTTGATTGATCAACTAATATCCTACAATCTATGCTTCGATAATTTTATAGATCAACGGTTGTTCTCCGTCGATTGCCGTCGAAATCTGGAAGGCACCTTCCATTTCTTTCAACGCATTTTTCAGAAGCTGGTCATCGTTGGCATGGATGGTGACCAAAACTTCTCCAGCCTTCACCTGATCCCCGCGTTTTTTGTGCAGAACAAGACCTACTGCCAAGTCAATTGGCATTTCTTTTGTCAATCTGCCAGCACCCAGGACAACAGAAGCATGACCGATCGCTTCCGCATCAATCGCACTTACAAAGCCGTCCTGTTCGGCTGTAACGGTATGAATGATCTTTGCTTGCGGCAGACGAGACAAATCATAGACATCCTGCTTATTGCCGCCTTGAGCTTCTACCATTTCCGCCAGTTTATCTACTGCTTTTCCGGAAGCCATCAGGTCTTCGAGCTTCTTGCGTCCTTCTTCCACATCACCAACAAGGCCCCCCATTACAAGCATACGGGAACCAATAGACAACACCAACTCGGTCAAATCGCGTGGACCTCTACCTGCAAGTGTCTCCACCGCTTCTTTCACTTCTAGTGCATTGCCCACAGCAAAGCCAAGCGGCTGGTTCATATCGCTGATAACCGCCACCGTTTTACGTCCAACTTGGCTGCCGATTGCAACCATCGCATTTGCTAACGTTTCTGCCTCTTCAATGCTTTTCATGAAAGCGCCCTTCCCTACTTTTACGTCAAGCAGGATGGCATCTGCTCCAGCCGCAATCTTCTTGGACATAATGGAGCTTGCAATCAACGGCACAGCCTCTACAGTAGCTGTCACGTCACGTAGAGCATACAGTTTCTTATCGGCAGGTGTCAGATTGCCAGACTGTCCGATTACGGACACGCCAATATCACGCACCTGCTGCAAAAATTGCTCGCGTGTGCGTTCTACTTCAAAACCTGCGAAGGACTCCAGCTTGTCGATGGTGCCTCCTGAGTAACCAAGGCCTCTTCCAGACATTTTTGCCACGGGAATACCTGCTGCCGCTACCAGTGGCGCAACAACAAGAGTAGTTTTGTCCCCTACTCCGCCTGTACTATGCTTGTCTACCTTAATTCCTTGCAGAGAAGACAGGTCAAGCTGTTCGCCTGACCCTGCCATTGCCAAGGTTAGATCTCCCGTCTCTCTCGCCGTCATGCCACGGAAAAAGACTGCCATTGCCCATGCGGACATTTGATAGTCAGGAATACTTCCATCTGTATAGCCTGTCACCAGAAATTGAATCTCTTCTGTTGTCAGTTCTCCGCCATCACGTTTTTTGGCGATCATATCGACCATACGCATTGTTAATCCCTCCGAATCCGTTACTTACATTTTGGCTACGATACCATTGACCAGAGCCAAGAATTGAGATTTTACCTTCTCTGTTGTTTCCATAACTTCATCATGGGACAGAGGCTGTTCCAAAATACCTGCTGCCATGTTGCTAATGCACGAAATACCGAGTACCTTCACACCCATGTGTCGTGCCACGATTACTTCTGGTACAGTTGACATCCCTACAGCATCCCCGCCCAACAGACGAAGCATACGGATTTCCGCGGGAGTTTCGTAGGAAGGACCTAGCAGACCTGCGTATACACCTTCACGAAGCTGGATTCCTTGCTCGGACGCAACTTCATGAGCGAGCTTGCGGAGCTGTTTGGAATAAGCCTCAGACATATCCGGGAAACGCGCTCCCAGTTGTTCATCATTTGCACCGATCAACGGATTGCGGAACGTCATGTTGATGTGATCGGAAATCAGCATGAGGTCGCCTGGATTGTAGCCTTCGTTAATTCCGCCAGCCGCATTGGTCACCATAATGGTTTCTACACCGAGCAGCTTCATGACACGGATTGGGAAAACAACGGCATCCAGTCCATGCCCCTCATAAAAGTGGAAACGACCTTGCATTGCAACGACTTGTTTGCCTTGCAGCTTACCAATCACGAGTTGTCCTTTGTGACCGACAACGGTGGACACAGTGAAGCCAGGGATTTCATGATAAGGAATGATCACTGGATTTTCGATTTCATCCGCCAATACACCAAGCCCTGATCCGAGTACGAGACCAATGGTTGGTTTTTCTGTCAATTTCGGTTCGATATATGCTACTGCGTCATGGAAATTTGCCAATTTAACTCTCTCCTTTTTTGTGTTTCTTCTATTATATAAATGTTTATTTTTACTTTACCTTTATAAACGATTAAGGAAGCTCTTCCCAATCACGGGAGCAGCTACTCCAAAATTGTCTGCGATGGTTGCACCCAAGTCCGCAAATGTCTCGCGGATACCCAAATGTTGTCCAGCTTGAATACCCTTGTGATAAGCAAGCAACGGAACGTATTCTCTGGTATGGTCACTGCCATGATGTACAGGATCGTTACCATGGTCTGCCGTGATTACCAGCAAATCATTTTCTTGTAGCGCTTCCAAAAGCTCTGGAATACGAGCGTCGAACTCCATCAATGCATGACCATACCCTTCTGGATCACGGCGATGACCGAACTTCGCATCGAAGTCCACGAGATTGACAAAGGAAAGGCCCGTAAAAGATTGTTTCATCGTGCCCAGAATTTGATCTACACCATCCATGTTATCTTTGGTACGGATAGATTGGGTAACACCCTCTTCAGCGTAGATGTCGCTGATTTTGCCAATGGCAATAGAAGCAAGACCAGCATCTTGCAGACGATTCATGACTGTCGGAGCAAATGGCTTCACGGAATAATCATGCCGATTTGCTGTGCGGCTAAAATTGCCTGGCTGCCCAACAAATGGACGCGCGATGACACGAGTAACGGCAAATTCATCACGAAGCGTCAACTCACGAGCTACCTCGCAAATATGGTACAGCTCTTCAAGCGGAACGATCTCTTCATGTGCTGCCACCTGAAATACACTATCCGCAGATGTATAGACAATCACTGCACCTGTATTCATATGCTCTTCGCCAAGCTCGTCGAGAATGTCTGTTCCAGAAGCGACTTTGTTCCCGAGCACCTTGCGACCGATACGCTGCTCAAATTCCGAGATCAACTCTTGGGGAAATCCGTCTGGATACGTGTTAAACGGAGTAGACACATGCAGACCCATGATTTCCCAATGACCGGTCGTCGTATCTTTCCCCATGGAGATTTCCTGCATTTTCCCATAATGGGCCATAGGAGCCGCTACTGGTGCAACGTTTTGGAGTGGTGCTATATTTCCCAAACCCAATTTTTGCAGGTTGGGCAATGAAAATCCTGCAACTCGTTCCGCAATATGACCTAAGGTATTCGCTCCTGCATCATTGAACTTCGGCGCATCAGGTTGTTCGCCAATCCCTACGCTGTCCATGACGATCAGAAAAACTCGAGAATACTGCATCTTAACGCCTCCTGTTTACCAGTCATTCATTTTCTATCATCAAGTCGTCAGACGTCTGACCTGATTCAGAAAATTTTTCTCCGCCCGACAATCAGGCGGAGTCGATCGTTTTTCATACTCATGCTCGCGGATGTGTCTTGGCATAGATGTCCTTAATCCGCGTTCTGGTTACATGTGTGTAAATCTGGGTGGTTGAAATATCAGCATGCCCAAGCATCTCTTGAACAGAGCGCAAATCGGCTCCATTTTCCAATAAATGAGTGGCAAAAGAGTGGCGAAGCGTATGGGGTGTAATCTCAGCACGGATGTTTGATTTTTGGGCATATCGCTTAATAATTTTCCAAAAACCTTGCCGTGTAATTTGTTTGCCCAAGTGATTCAGAAATAATGCAGTATCGCCAGTTCCTTTTACCAGCTTGGGGCGCCCTGCCTGCAAATAGTGGCGAACCATTTGAATGGCAACTGAGCCTAACGGAATGATTCGCTCTTTTGATCCTTTTCCCAAGCATTTGACAAAGCCCATATCCAGATTCACATCAGCACTATCCAGATTGACTAACTCCGAGACACGAATGCCTGTCGCATATAAGAGCTCAAGCATTGCCTTGTCCCGCAGCCCGGCAGGATGATTGACAGGAGGACTTTCCAAAAGACGTTCCACTTCCTCAACAGAGAGCACTTTCGGCAAGCGTTTTTCGATCTTCGGTGTTTCCAGATGGATGGATGGATCTTTTTCTATGTATTTATCCCGAATGAGAAACTGATAAAACGCTCGTATCGATGCCATGTTGCGAGAAAGCGTTGCTGTAGCACGTCCTTTTTCCCGTAAAACAAGTAAGTACCCAATGATGTGCGTCCGAGTAGAATCCTCTACGCGAGTGACACCTTGCTCTTGTAAATACGAGGTAAAGGCCACCATATCCCGTTGATAGGATTCCAGGGTATTTCTCGATAACCCTTTCTCCACAGTCAGGAAATGAATAAACTGATCAATCAGACTGTCCATGAAGCTGTCCCCTTCTAGCTGAGAAGTATCTTGTATTGCTTTCCACAAAGAAAAAGAAACTCCTGCTTCTCCAGATAAAAAACTCAAACTCAAACCTGCATTACTCTCCCGTTAAAAAAAAGAGCTGTAGTCGTGCGACATATCCGTCAAAATCCTGTGTCTGAGAGGTATTGATCACTTTTACTACCTTCACCGCGTTACCATGCGGTTCATGATAAGGGTTTGCCGGGAGAAATTTGTCCGCCAGCAATGTAATGATGCCATAGGAGAGCAAGGTACAAGTAATGAATAGAAGCAAGAAACGAAGCCCCTCCATCAAGCGGCGATAAGAGACCTTCATCCGTAAGCCTCCTAACAGACTTTCTTTCATTTATATGCACTTGTCCCCTGCTCCATTCGAATCGATCCTCTCTTAGGATTCCACAGGAATAGGTCTGCCATTACAAAAGCTCCCAAGGAAAAAAGAAAAACTTCTCCGTTCCCAGAGAAGTCGACTTTATTTGAAGTCCTCCACGTTCACTTTATCTACACAACGATTGCAGATCCCGTAGAAGGTCAATCGGTGGTCGGTAATATAAAAGTTGTAAACATTCTTGACTTTTTCTTCTGCTGTGACAAGCAGATCTTCAAAAATTTCATCCACCGTACCGCAATTAAGGCAAATGAGGTGATGATGGTGATAGGCAGCATTATCATCACGAAGATCGTAACGAGCTACGCCATCGCCAAAATTCATTTTATGAAGGATCTTCAGTTCGCTCAACAGCTCTAATGTCCTGTATACGGTTGCAAGCCCGATTTCCGGTGCTTTATCCTTCACCAGCAAGTAAACATCTTCCGCACTCAAATGATCTTCTTCATTCTCCAACAACACGCGAACAGTGGCTTCACGCTGTGGTGTCAGCTTATAGTTTTGTGAATGCAACTGCTGCTTAATTTTCTCTAATTTTTCTTCCAACATTAATGCCCCTCCCCGCTCGCATGAAACCTGTTCCTATTATAGTAGAGGGGCATCGAATAAGTCAAATGCATAAGTTCTTACCTGAGAATTATTCTTAATTAAGTACGAGCTGCATCAACCTAGGGGAAATGAAAGTTTCAAACAAGGCTGCAATCGTCAATACCGCCAGCATGCTAAAAACAAGAACGGTATAGCCCATAAAATGCGGCATGATAACATCCCTTTTACTTAGCACTCTCGTCCGTATGAGTCGAAGCGAGAACGAAATTCCGCTGACGCCTACAATAAAAAGGGCAGGGACGACTAATAAATTTTGCGGGAGAACACCCACCATCGCAAATGTTACCCCTTGCCATTGGAGCTGACTCACTAAAAAACCAACAGTGAAACCAACCACGACCCCTTTTAAGAAGAGCATCAACAAAATCATTGGCAACCCAATAATGGATAATCCTAGCACCCACATGATCGCTATGGTTTTGGCATAATGACCAAACGCCTGCTGAAAATGGGCACTGGTCTCAGGGATGCCATCACTGCCAAGACTGTTGAAAAAATATTGCAGAAAACCGTACAGCTCCTGCTTCTGTGATAATGGCAGTGAATTGACGAGGACGGCTCCGAAAATAATGCCCATCGTAAACAGGACGATCGTGAACCAGTAGAGTGACTGATGCTCTCTCACATAGGATTGGATAGTTTGTCCGACTCGTGAACGCACGCTTCGTCGCCTCCCGCTTGGCTGATTACTGTACAGCTTATGCGGACGAGTTCTCCCCTATGACAACCTACATCGGGACGATCTTTCCGTAAGTACCGGCTCCACCCTTTTGAATGGAGAGCTTTCCCTCTCGTGCTTGTACGATAAGTGAAGCAATTTTCTCTCCGACAACATGGGTGAGCTCTTCTGCGTTCGCGCGATGCAGTACGTTCATCTGTGTACCAAACGACCGATACAGCTTATCCAATAATTTCGGACCAACTCCCGGAATGAATTCCAACGGGATTTGCTCGATATAAGGAGGACGGAACGTCGGATGCTGGCCAGCCTCTACATCCGCCAACTGATCAATGCGCGCTGCAACCCCTCGCACAATTCGTTGGAAGCCGCATTCCGGACATTTGCCTGAGGCATCCGCCGCCAGTAAGGACTGGCACCCTTGGCAAGCCGTTTGATGGTACTTTCCAAGCTCGGGATGCAGACCATAATTCACATGAACCCCTCTTCCACCGATGCGCTTAATCGCTTTCACCCACTCTACGAAAGAACGCTCTTGCATATGCATCGCTTGATATTCCCGGCCTATCTTCGCCAGAGAATGGGCATCTGAGTTTGTGAGAAAGGTTTTGTCATGGAGCTCGGATATGCGGTCCGCCATTGTGGTATTTGCGCTCAATCCCAGCTCAACCGCATACACGAGTGAAGGATCAAGCACTTCGACCATCGAATCTGCACAACTTCCGTACATCCCTTTATGCGGCGTAAAAATATGTGCCGGGATCATAAGGCCCTGCAATTGGTGGACACAGGCTTGCAATTCCCTTAGTGAGGTGTAAATACGCTGAGAGCTTAATTGCACATTTTTGCAGCGTTCAGACAGCCACGCGGTAAATTGCTTCATTTCTTGCAGCTTCGGCAAATAAACGAGAAAATGAGCTGCACCTCGTCCTGGCTCTTTGATTTCTACTTCGCACCCCAAGATTAACAACGTATCTTTGTAGGAAATTCCCCCATCCTCCTGTTCAGTCGCTAATCCCTTTTCCAACAGATCTACCAGCTCATCCTGAACCTCCAGCGAATGTGCATCGATAATCCCGATGACATCCATCCCTTTTTTATCTGAGGCCTCCTCCAAAATTTGGGTGAGAGTCATTTGGCGAGAAGCCGTTATTTTCACAGGTTTACCCGTCCACGTACCACCGATGTGAATATGCATGTCACAAAAATACGAAGTAAGCATGGTACTAGCGACGCTCACGCAGCATTTTGTTTTCCCATGCAAACAATGCCACTACTGTCTTGGCATCTCGAATTTCTCCACTTTGATGCAGAGCATGCGCTTCTTCCAGTGTTACTTCCAGCACATCAACGAACTCATCCTCGTCCGGCTTGCTTTCTCCTTTTTTCAAACCTGTAGCCACAAAAACATGTAATATTTCATCTGCGAAGCCTGGCGATGTGTAAAAAGAGCTCAGCGGTGTGTACTGACTCGCGACGTAGCCTGTCTCTTCCTCCAGCTCGCGCATTGCACATGCGAGCGGCTCTTCCCCTGGCTCCAGTTTTCCCGCTGGGATTTCTACAATCGTACGCTCCAATGGCTTGCGGAACTGTCGAACGACAACCATTTTGTTTTCATCTGTTATCGGCAATACAGCAACCGCTCCTTGATGATTCACGATTTCTCGCTTCGCTATGTTGCCATTTGGCAGAAGTACCTCATCTACTTTGACCTTGATAATTCTGCCGTTATAAATCGGTTGACTCGAAATGGTTTTTTCATATAAGTGATCATATTTACTCACGGTCTTCATCATCCTTTTTCGTGAAGTCGTTCTAAATCGTCGATTCCCTCCATAAGTTGGGAGCATAGAGCTTGTCCACCTTATTGTATCGGAGGAGATCATGAATGAAAACATATGTTAGCGAAAAGCAATTGCGTATGGTAGGGAAAGCTTGGGAGATCAAGGCTGCGCTTCGTTCCTGGTCAAATAAAGACGCAACCCTTCAAGAGTATTTGCTGAGACGGGCAAATGCGGGACGTCGTTAACGGTTTGGAAGATATAGCCCAGACTGTTTCCTACAAAATCGGCTGCCATCCATGCCGTTTGAAAAGGAGCAGGGTCCTCTTGCCAATTTCGCCCCATTGTAGAAAAGGACAAGCCATACCCCTTTTCCAGTGTTGCCAGTTCTGACATGTCTGGGACTTTTCCCTTTATGAAAATGTGCTTCCCCCCAACTTCTATTGTTTTCATTTGCCGCGAAAGGATTTCATCTCTTTCATCCCCGAAAATCGGGATTGTAACCAGAGCAGGGCAGAGAGCAAATCTGTTTATGATCGATATGGTATGGTGACTGACACCGTAATGTCTGGGACGTTGGTCCCCAAAGCTGATTCTGGGAATAAAAAAGGGTGTTCCTCCAAGAGTGGCGACGGCATGAATGACCTCAGCTAACTGAATTCCCGAGAAGCCATAAGATGTACCCGTACCTGCTACCCCAGGTCCCAGCATGCAAATAATGATATCGGCATGCTCTACTTGGCGTGCTGCCAATAAGCCACTATGAATCGTCAATGACTCGCGATCTCCGCCCCACGCATGACCTGTCGTCACTGTCGCATCCAAGCCCCCGATTGCTTTTAATCGATGAACGTGCTGGCTCAAGGCAATCGGCAAAGATGCGCCGTCCGGCATCACATATACGATACGGGCATTTGGATTTTGTTTACGCAAGGCAAGGACAGCAACAGGTAGAAGACTGTGCAGTTCGCTGATCAAAACAGGGGTACCTTCCAAGGATAAGTCTTCTTGCACAAACAAATGGTGGTAAGGACTAGCCTGTTCTTCTACCGTATCAACCGCGAGCTGCCATGGTGAATAGCGCATTTTCATGACATGCCCCCACTCATTCGGAAGGACATCCGTTTCCTCTGGTTGTGTGACCTTTCCTACGACAAAGTGATACCCGCCTGTTCCCAATTCAAGGCGAACAGCGGTTGTATTGATCAAAAGTAAATCGCCACTATTATAATCTTCCTGCAAAAAAGACAGCACTCTCTCCATTTTGAATCCGGCAACCGATTCTGTCCGGACTTCGAGTAGCTGTATCCCTTTTTGCTTTTCCAGAACTTTTTGGACCGTCCCTACCACCAAACGAAGCACTCAGCCTCCCCCTTTCATTCCTGCCTCGTCCCCAAGCTTTCTATTCAGTCTATGATGAACAGTGGTTGTCTCAATCATGCAAACAAGTAAACGAACGAACAAAAAGGCCGGAACCCCTCGCAAGGAGATTCCGACCTCTTTTGGTTACTCTTGTACTTCTGCAATAACAGCAAGCACCAGCTCAGCCGCTTTGTTCAATTCAGCGATTGGCATGCGCTCGTTTTTGGTATGGATTTCTTCATAGCCAATAGCAAAGTTTACGCTTGGCACGTTGTAGCCGTTAAATACGTTACCGTCGCTTCCGCCACCGCTTGCAACCAGCTCAGGATTGCGGTCTACACGTTTAACTGCTGCAATCGCTTTTTGCACAACTGGCGTTTCTTCGTTGAATTTGTAGCCGTGGTACATAAAAATGACCTCATTTTCGCAAGTCGCACCCATCTCAGCTGCCACTTCTTCAAAAGCTGTCGTCATTTTCTTCACTTGCGCTTCCAGCTTGTCCATTACCAAGCTGCGAGCCTCAGACCAAATTTCCACATAATCCGTTACGATATTGTACGCTTTTCCACCTTCAAAGCGACCGATGTTTGCTGTTGTGTCTGCATCGATTCGGCCCAAGGGCATACGGGAAATTGCTTTACTAGCGACCGTTATAGCACTGATACCATCCTCTGGATTTACACCCGCATGCGCTGCTTTACCGTGGATTTTGGTTACGATGCGGTATTGACCAGCACCAGCTACCGTAATTTTCCCGACTGGACCTTCCGAATCGAGGATGAAGCCCATCTCTGCCTTCAGCAGGCTGGAATCCATTGCGCGGGAGCCTACAAGTCCGGACTCTTCTCCCACAGTTAATACGACTTGAATCGTTGGATGCGGCAGGTTTTGCTCTTTCATGCTGCGAATGCCTTCAAAGATCGCCGCGATTCCTGCTTTGTCATCTGCACCGAGGATCGTTGTTCCATCAGAATAAATGTAGCCATCGCGAATTTGAGGCTTGATTCCGTTTCCTGGTACGACCGTATCCATATGGCTGCTAAACAGGATGGTTGGACCTTTTCCAGTTCCCTCCAACGTTGCGATCAGATTGTTGGCACCATGTCCGGTTTTCGCTGCTGCGTCATCCTCTTCTACGGTAAAGCCCATCTCAATCAGTTTTTCTTTGAGCACCTTGTTGATCTCTGCTTCGTTCTTTGTTTCACTGTCAATCTGGACGAGCTCCAAAAATTCATTTAACAAACGCTCTTGGTTGATCGTACTCACACTCGTTACCTCCTGATTGTACTACCCGATTTTGGTACATATTCACAAGTTCCAGTATACCGCAAAAAAATTTTTTCTACTACGTAAACGCCTATGATTCTTTCGGATATTGGCACAGCTCATACAAAACGCCATTTGCTGCCTTCGGATGCAAAAATCCAATCAACGCATCGTGCGCACCCGCTTTGGGGATCTCGTGAATAAGGGGTACACCTTGCTCTTTTAATGTGGTTAACCGAGCCGTAACATCATCTACATCAAAAGCAATGTGGTGGATGCCTTCTCCGCGCTTTTCCATAAATTTTGCTATCGGACTCTCATCACTCAACGGCTCTAGTAATTCAATATGACTTTCGCCGATCTTTAAAAATGCCACCTGTACTTGTTCGCTCTCTACGATTTCGGTTCCAACCAACTCCAATCCCAATTGCTCGGTATAAAAGGGAAGCGTCTTATCCAAGCTTTTTACCGCAATGCCGATATGGGCAATTTTTTTCGGTGCGCTCATGAATCATCATCCTTTTGTAAGTGGTTGTCTCATTGGCTGCAATTCGGTACAATTTCAGCATGGGCAAAAAAAGAAAGCCAATGATATCCTTTTCTTCATTCTAGCACAGCCACTTACAGAATCACCTGATAATTTCCTCTACATTGAAAGGAGGTTTGATTAGAATGAGACACCAATCGCTCTTTGCCAAAATCCTGATCGGCATTCTAATACTCTCACTCATCGTTCCCACGTTTTTTTACTTTCAATAAACGAGTGATGAAAACAATGAAAACCCCTTTCCGACCGAAAAGCGGAAAGGGGTTTTTCTTTTGTCCTAGCTCGTTTTTATTTATAAACGTATACGCTGGAAGTTTTCGCATCCCAGCCAACTTTGTAACCAAGATTATCCGTTACTGTACGGATTGGAATCATTGGCATGCCGTTTTTGAGGACAACAGGTGTTGGCAGTTGAACATCTGTTTTCCCTACTTTTGCTGTTTTCGACCCAACTGTAAACTTCACGACTTTGGTTCCACTGATAACAGCAACACTTGAATTGTTCCATTGCGTAGTCAGTGCCAGTGCTTCTTTAAAGAATTGAGCTGGAACCATGGTCGTATTTCCATCAATGTAAGGAGCTACAGAGAGAGGATACGCTTTTCCATGCAGGGTGAAGTTTGCTGCATTCACTTTAAAGGCAGCCGAGTTCGTTGGAATAGT
Source organism: Brevibacillus schisleri (assembly GCF_055685845.1). NCBI lineage: Bacteria > Bacillati > Bacillota > Bacilli > Caryophanales > Paenibacillaceae > Brevibacillus > Brevibacillus schisleri. The sequence goes on along the minus strand of NZ_JBVNDM010000001.1, from coordinate 2,620,085 downwards.
AGTCGATGGTTGTTGCGGTGTTGTCGTTACAGGCTTTGTTTGAGCCGGTGAAGGCATTCCTACACCAACAATACGAGAAAACAACAAACCTCTTTCTTCGGACGTAAATACGCTAATGCTATATGTGTTTTTCACAGCAGGGTTTACGATGTTCGCTGCTGGATTGATCACGATATTAGCATTTGTTGCCGCAGGAATATCCTGAGACGGATAAATCAGAACGTTTTGTCCACGAACGGCAACGAAATTCGCACCTACACCATTCACAGAGATGTTAGCTGGCGCGATATAAGCCGGTACCTTGTAGCCCACTGGGAATACGATCTCGATGAAATCACGCTGCTTTTGCAGACCAACACCCATTCCTTTGATTGCTACATTCACACCCGTCTGCTTGCCAAGTGCATTTTGTGTCAATGCGATGGTTGCAGTGCTGTTGTTAACACCAGTATTTGGTGTAGGGACTGGAGTTGTTGGGTTAGTAGGCGTCGGATTAGTTGGCGTCGGGGTCACCGAAGAGCCACCGATGCTGAAGGATTTGGATTCCAAAGTTCTTCCGGAAACAGTAGCCTTCAATGTGTAGCTGCCAGCCGTTTTTGGATTCGAAATCCACGCTCCGTAAGTAACTTCAACCTTCACTTTGCTAGTCGCTTTGAAGCCTGTTGGTGCAACCAAGGCGACTCTGTTTCCGACTGCAGTTGCTTTCCTCGCTGCTTTCCCGTTGATCAAGAAGTCGGATGCTGTCAAAATACCCGGTACCATATCAGACGACGGGAACTCAAGAACCAGTTCTCCATCTTCTTTCAACTCTTTGCTGCCGAAGTCAGCATCAAACGTGTAGCTAGTGCGAGCTCCTACTCCTGGATCAGACAAATTAACCGTAAAGCTGTCGGAAGCGTTTGAGCTGGAGCCGTTTTTCGTAATTTCGAATGTATCTGACTCATATGTCGTACCATCGTATTTCACTTTGATAACATATTTGTCACCGGAACTTGGATTCTCAATGCCAGCATCTTTGTCAAATTCCAACGTAATGTAATCATCTGAGTCTGCTCCACTCGGAATCTTGATATCTACCGAGCTACCGCTAACACTGACGGATTTCGCTTTCGTACCGTTTACCGATACATCGTCTTCATCAATGCTCGAAGGCAACATGCCTTTCTCTGGGAAAGTGACGGTAATGGTGGAGTTCGTCTCCAGCTCATCGCTACCCTTCAGAGAAATTTTGCCGAGCTTGAGGCTTACTTTATCGCCTGCTGCTTTGCTGCTCAGCGTTACGCTGTAATCGTTTTTGGACTTGCTACTGCTGCTGGAGCTGCTTTTTTTGATCTCAACTTCGTCTGTGTCAGAACTCTCATTTTCGGTTTCTACTTTTACATCATATGTACCTTTATCATCAGGATTGGTGATCCCGCTTTTAATGGTAAATGAGATTTTATCTCCTTCATCAAAATCCTCATCCACCGTGATAGTCACTTCATTGTCATCCACTTCAACTTTTTTAACATCTATACCGGAAATATCTTTCTTACTGATCTTACTATCCACATCGAAATCATCGTCGAACTCAACCGTGATAGTATCTCCACTTGACAGGTCTTCTTCAAGCGTGAACTTAATATCATAGTCACTTTCTTTCCCAGCACCATCGTTGTCAGCTGATACATCCAACTTTTCAACAGCATATGCTTGCGGTACTGCAACAAAAGGTGTAGCGGCCAGCGCTGATGCCAGCACTATTGGTAGTGCTTTTTTACTTTTCTCCATGTTTTTCCTCCCATAATTACCGTTAATCTGGAAAACCCTCTAGCATGACGCTACCAGTCTACCACAAATGCTATTAGGTGGGAATCATTTCTATGTCATTTATGAGACTTCCTGGCTCCAATTGTTAAGACGAAGATGACTCGGAAAAAGTTACATACGAAAGGATCCATTTGGAAAATTTTTTAGGTGATTCTTTTATCAAAAAAACCAGGTCTTTACTTGACCTGGTTTTTCGACACTCTAGTACAGCTTGGTATCCGGTCCTATATTCTCAAGCTTTTGTTTCACACTCTGCAGGAATCGCCCGCAAACCAGACCATCCAGCACGCGGTGATCCAAGGACATGCACAGATTAACCATAGAACGCACTGCGATCATGTCGTTAATGACGACAGGGCGTTTCACAATGGATTCAACACTAAGAATCGCAGCTTGCGGAGCATTGATAATCGGCTGGGACAACACAGAGCCAAAGGAGCCTGTGTTGTTAACCGTAAAGGTCCCGCCTGTCATGTCATCCATCGTCAATTTCCCTGTACGGGTGCGTGCTGCCAGATCATCGACTGCCTTCGCAATGCCAAGAATTGATTTTTGGTCAGCATGCTTGATGACAGGAACATAGAGAGCCTCTTCCGTAGCTACTGCGATGGAGATGTTGATGTCCTTTTTCACAATGATTTTGTCATGTGCCCATGTGGAATTGATCATCGGGAACTCTTTCAACGCTTCTACCACCGCTTTGATAAAGAACGGCAGGAACGTGAGGTTGAGTCCTTCTTTTTTCGCAAATTCGCCTTTTGCCTGATTACGGAAGTTAACGAGATTGGTCACATCTACTTCGACCATCGTCCAAGCGTGTGGAGCTTCATGTTTGCTCTGTACCATCCGGTTTGCAATCGTACGACGAATCGACGTTACAGGTACAACTTGATCACCACTTGCAACCGGAATATCTACGGAAACAGCAGGAGTCGTAGCTGGTGCTACCGGTGCAGGCGTTGAAACGGCAGTAGCTTGTTCGACCACCGCTACGGGAGCCTGCGCGACTGTTTCTTTTACTGTCTCAGCTGGCTTTTGGCCGCCAGCGTCGATAATCGCTTGGACATCTTTGCGGGTAATCCGACCGTCTGCTCCAGTCCCTACAACGCGGGACAAATCAATGCCATGTTGCTGTGAAAGCATGACAACAGCAGGTGAATAACGTTGTTTTGGACCATCAACGACTGGTGCTTGTTGAATGGATACAGCCGGTGTAGCTGCCTTTGGCTGCTCGGTTGCAGGCGTTTGTGGAGCCGAAGTTTCCGTCGTGCTAGCAGGCGCTGCAGTTCCACCTTCTGCACCACTTTCTTCTATATAGAGGATCAATGTGCCGACAGCGACTGTCTCGCCTTCTGGCACGACGATCTCCGTAACGCGTCCTGAAACGGTAGAAGGAACCTCTGCGTTTACTTTATCCGTCGTTACTTCAGCCAGTGAATCGTATTTCTTGACTGTGTCGCCTACATTGACCAACCATTTGCTGATGGTGCCCTCGGTCACGCTCTCTCCGAGCTGGGGCATAAGTACTTTCGTTGCCATGATCCTTGGTCCTCCTCGCCTTAAAAGTTGGCCAGCTCGCGCATTGCTTCCAATACTTTTTCCGGGTTCAGCATAAAGTATTTTTCCATCGGCGGGCTGTATGGCATAGCTGGTACATCTGGACCACAAAGACGTTTAATCGGTGCATCCAAATCGAACAGGCAATGCTCCGCTACAATAGCAGCTACCTCGCCGCCTACGCCGCCTTCTTTGTTGTCCTCGTGTACGATCAACACTTTGCCTGTCTTCGAAGCCGCTTCTACGATCGCTTCTTTGTCCAACGGATACAGTGTGCGCAAATCGAGAACATGCGCGCTGATGCCTTCTTGTGCAAGCTTTTCCGCAGCTTGCAGAGCGAAGTGCAGAGTCAAGCCGTAGGAGATCACTGTGATGTCTGTCCCCTCTCGCTTGACGTCCGCTTTGCCAATCGGCAGAACGTAGTCGTCCTCAGGCACTTCGCCCTTGATCAAACGATAGCAGCGCTTGTGCTCGAAAAAGAGTACCGGATCTTCATCGCGAATAGCTGCTTTCAGAAGACCTTTTGCATCATAAGGTGTCGAAGGTGCCACTACTTTCAATCCTGGGGTGTTCGTGAACATCGCTTCCACAGATTGTGAGTGGTAGAGTGCACCGTGAACCCCGCCACCGAATGGGGCACGAATCGTGATCGGGCAATGCCAGTCGTTGTTCGAACGATAGCGCATTTTCGCCGCCTCACTGACAATTTGGTTCACAGCTGGCATGATGAAGTCCGCAAACTGAATCTCTGCGATTGGGCGCATTCCGTAAGCGGCCGCACCAATCCCTACACCGACAATTGCGGATTCAGCCAGTGGCGTATCAATCACGCGCTCCTCGCCAAACTCTTCAATCAATCCGTTTGTCGCACGGAAAACACCACCGCGAACGCCAACGTCTTCTCCGAGGATAAACACGTTGGAATCACGACGCATTTCTTCACGCATCGCCATTGTAATTGCATCAATAAAAGAAATGACTGCCATAAAAAATCCCCCCTTATTCCCCGTATACGTATGTCATAGTCGATTCTGGTGTTGGATATGGCGCGTTTTCTGCATATTCAGTGGCTTCATCCACTTCCAGTTGTACGCGAGCAAGCATATCTGCTTCCTTATGTTCATCCAAGAGTCCGATCTCTCTCAAATACTCAGCGAAAACAATCAACGGGTCCTTTTTCTTCGCTTCTTCCACTTCTTCTCTCGTACGATACACACGATCGTCATCGTCGCTAGAGTGCGGAACTAGGCGATACATAACGGCTTCGATCAGCGTCGGCCCTTGACCACTGCGGGCGCGTTCAACCGCTTCTTTCATGACACGATATACTTCAATCGGATCGTTTCCGTCCACACTGACTCCTGGGAATCCGTAACCGATCGCACGGTCTGCTACACTTTCACAAGCCAACTGCTTTTTCAGTGGTACAGAGATCGCATATTTGTTGTTTTCGCAGAAAAAGATAACCGGGAGCTTGTGGACACCCGCAAAGTTCGCACCTTCGTGGAAGTCTCCCTGATTACTGGAGCCTTCTCCAAACGAAGCATACACAACAAAATCTTCTTGCTTCATTCTCCCTGCCAGAGCCATACCGACTGCGTGTGGGACTTGGGTCGTCACAGGGCTTGAACCCGTCAAAATATTGTACTTCTTGCCACCGAAGTGACCTGGCATCTGTCTACCACCACTATTCGGATCTTCTGCTTTCGCAAAAGCGGACAGCATACAATCACGGGCTGTTTGGCCAAAGACCAGCACCAAACCAAGATCGCGATAGTACGGGCACAAGAAATCTCTGTCTTTCTCCATGGCAAAAGCGGCTCCCACCTGAGCTGCTTCCTGACCCTGGCAGGAAATCACGAACGGTACTTTGCCCGCACGATTCAACAGCCATTGGCGCTCATCAATTTTTCTGGCCAATAGCATGTAATAATACATGTCAAGGACTTGCGCATCGGTCAATCCCACTTGCTCATGTCGCTTGGTTGTCATCGTTACATACCCTCCTTGCTAATTGTGTATCGCTTTTCCGTCGACAGCCTGCGCTGCCTCCATGATTGCTTCGGATAAAGATGGATGCGGGTGAATTGTCTGACCGATCTCCCACGGAGTCGCATCCAGTACACGGGCCAAGCCCGCTTCAGAAATCATATCTGTCACATGTGTACCGATCATGTGAACCCCTAACAAGTCATTGGTCTTGGCATCAACGACCAACTTCACAAAACCGTCATTCTCACCGTGAATCAGTGCTTTGCCCAGCGGCTTAAAGCTGAACTTGCCGATTTTCACATCGTAGCCTTGCTCTTTTGCTTCTTTTTCAGTGAGTCCGACATTTGCGACTTCAGGTCGGCTATACGTACATTTCGGAACCTTGGTGTAATCCATCGGGTGCGGGTTTTGTCCAGCCATGTGCTCTACCGCAAGTATTCCTTCATGCGAAGCAACATGCGCCAATTGCAGACCACCAATAACATCGCCAATCGCATAAATATGGGACTCTGCAGTCTGGAAAAATTCATTAACCACGACTACTCCGCGCTCGACTTTGATTTCTGTTGCTTCCAAACCGATGTTTTCAACATTCGCTTGGCGTCCTACTGATACGAGTACCTTTTCAGCTTCAAAGGTTTGAACTCCATCCTTGACTTCCGCCTGAATAGAGACTTTGCCTTCCCCTTTTTCCAACGATTCAGGCAGCACCTTTGCTCCCGTCACGATGTTGACTTTCCGCTTTTTCAAAAGACGAGCCAATTCCTTGCTCACTTCTTCATCCTCAAACGGCAATATACGGTCGGCGTACTCCACAACAGTCACTTCTACCCCGAAATCATTGAGCATGGAAGCCCACTCAATCCCGATGACACCGCCACCAACGATGACAACAGACGCAGGCAATTGCTCCCACTGCAATGCTTCATCGCTAGTTACCACATAAGCTCCGTCGATGACCAAACCTGGAAGTGTGCGTGGACGTGAACCCGTTGCCAGCAAAAGGAATCGTGGAACGATCATTTCTTGGTCCCCGTTTTCCTTTTCAATGCGCACAGCACCCGCCTGCGGAGAAAAAATGGAAGGCCCCATCACTCTTCCAAAGCCTTCAAAGACAGTAATGCTGCCTTTTTTCATCAAGTATTGAATCCCTTTGTGAAGTTGGTCGATAATGCCCTGCTTACGCTCTTGTATTTTTGTGAAGTCATAGCCTACTGCACCTGCCGAGACTCCGTATTTGTCAGCTTCCTTCAGGGTGGAGAATACTTCTGCACTGCGCAATAACGCTTTAGATGGGATGCAACCACGGTGTAAGCAAGTACCACCGAGCTTTTCTTTTTCCACGATTGCTACCTTCATTCCCAATTGGGAAGCGCGGATTGCTGCTACATAACCGCCGGTACCTCCCCCGAGGACGACTAGATCAAACTCTTGAGACACCACGATCTCTCCTTTCATTCGGAAAGCTAACCTGCGTATTAACGAGAATATGAATATTCAAAGAAAATCGTTTATGTATTCCTGACCGCCCTCCATCGAAGAGCGGACAGGAGTATGAACTTACTAGAAAAACGAGATTAGCGCTTGTAAACAGTCTTGCCGTTTTGCAGGAAAGTATTACGTGATCTTGCAACACTTGCAATGCGCTCTTCTGCCATGCGGTCAGCAGCTTTGTAAGAAGCCATGCCATCACGTTCAGCGATTTCGTAAATTTTCAGGATGTTGTCATAGATCGTTTCTACTTTTTTCAGTGCACGCTCGCGGTTATAGCCTTGCAGCTCATCTGCCACATTGATTACACCACCAGCGTTGATCACGTAGTCAGGTGCGTAGATCAGACCCATTTCGTGAATTTGGTCGCCGTGTTTCTCTTCTTTCAGCTGGTTGTTAGCTGCCCCTGCAATCACTTTTGCTTTGAAGAGCGGAATGGTGTCATCGTTGATGATCGCACCCAATGCGCAAGGAGAGAAGATATCGCACTCTACGCCAAAGATCTCGTTAACGCCAACGGCTTTCGCACCGAAATCGTTCACTGCGCGATCTACGTTTTCTTGATTGATATCCGTTACGATCAAATGTGCGCCTTCTTCATGCAGATGGCGGCACAGATTATACGCTACGTTTCCTACACCTTGTACAGCAATCACTCGTCCGGAGAGAGAGTCGGAACCAAACGCCAATTTAGCAGCAGCTTTCATTCCACGGTAGACACCGTAAGCTGTGACAGGGGATGGATTGCCACTGGAACCGAATGCAGGAGAAACTCCTGTTACGAAATCTGTTTCCAAGTGGATCATATCCATGTCTGCAACAGTCGTTCCTACATCCTCAGCTGTGATGTAACGGCCATTCAGACCTTGAATATAGCGACCGAAAGCACGGAACAGCTCTTCGCTCTTATGCTCGCGTGGATCACCGATGATGACTGCTTTACCACCACCGATGTTCAGTCCTGCTGCTGCGTTTTTGTAAGTCATCCCACGACCGAGGCGCAATACGTCTACAATCGCCTCTTCTTCTGTTTTATACGGCCACATGCGCGTACCGCCGAGTGCTGGTCCTAATGTCGTATCATGAATGCAAATGATTGCTTTCAAACCGGAATTTTCGTCTTGGCAAAATACCAATTGCTCGTAATCGTACTTTTGCATGTAGTCAAAGATGTTCACTGAAGAAACCTCCCTAGTATCTTTCGTTTTCCGCTTAAGTAAGCTGGCGTAACAGTGGGCTCCATTTGGAGAATTTCCCGACAAAAGGTTTATGCAAAAGTCATGCCAACAAAACCAAACTTATGAAAGCGCTTTATTTACAAGAACGCGGAGTGAGTGTCCCTACGTCAAGTCTGCATTTTTTTGCATATACGCGCAAAGATTTGCGTGCAATATTTTGCGTAGTCTCTTTTCTTACTCTTCCTGCACATCCATGATGCCCAATTTTTCCATCTTGTAGTACAAGCTGCGAATCGCGATTCCGAGGCGTTTGGCTGCAAGGGTGCGATTTCCTTTTGCTGCTGCCAGTTCCCGCAAGATGTGCTGACGTTCTGCCTTTTCCACCGCTTCTTTTAACGTGGTGCCCGTGGAATCCTCCTGCGGGACCTCTTCCTTTTTGGTCGAGACGATTCTTCTTTCCAGTGGAGGTAAATGCTCTGGCATAATGATTCGCTCGTTGATCCGCATATGAATCATCGCCCTGCCCAGTACATTCTCTAGCTCGCGTACATTGCCAGGCCAGTGATAGGACAGAAGCATCTGCAATGTTTCTTCATGCAGCTCCTCTACATTTCTTCCGTACTCCAGATTGGCTTTTCGTAGCAGATGCATAGCAATCGGCTTAATATCTTCCAAGCGCTGTCGGAGTGGAGGAATATGAATCGGTACGACGTGGAGACGATAGTACAGGTCTTCACGGAAACGTCCCGCTCCAATCGCAGCCTCCAAATTCACATGGGTAGCCGCAATGACGCGAACATCGATGTTGATCGGCTTCGTTCCACCGACTCGCACAACCTCTCGCTCTTGCAGAACGCGCAAAAGCATGACCTGCATGCTCATGGATAGCTCGCCGATCTCGTCCAAAAAGATGGTTCCGCCGCTCGCTTCCTCAAACAGCCCCCGCTTTCCTCCTCGACGGGCACCTGTAAACGCGCCTTCCTCGTAACCGAAAAGCTCACTCTCCAAGAGGCTCTCTGAGATCGCTGCACAATTAACCCGGATAAATTGGTTGTATTTTCGTTCACTTTCATTATGTATGGCGTGGGCAAACAGTTCTTTCCCCGTTCCCGATTCCCCACGAAGAAGGACAGTTGCTGGTGTTGACGCCGCCTTTTTGGCTTGCTCGATCGCTTGCTGCATGGACTCGCTATAGCCGATGATGTCTGCAAAGCTATATTTTGCCTCCAGATTGCGGATGATACGACGAGCGCTCTCCAGCTCTTCTGTCAGGCGCTTGAATTCGGAGACATCGTGAATGACGCCAACGCTTCCTTTCATCTCCCCATCGACCACAACAGGTGCAACATTGACCACGACGTCCTTGCGCTTTGGTCCCAATTTCATAGGGACGCCTCTCACTGCCTTCTTCGTTTTCAGGACTTGCATGTGCATACTATCGCCTTCAGAAATGTCTACCGTCGCTGGTTTTCCGATAATGTCTTCTTGTGAAAAACCCGTAAGCCTCGTGTAGGCCGGGTTGATCAAAAGTCCATTCCCGTATTGGTCAACGACTGATATCGCTTCGTCCGATGATTGAATAATCGCTTGCAGCATGCTCTGCAAATCCTTCAAGTTCGTCACTTCTTCTGCCAACGCCATGATTTCTGTAATATCACGGAAAATGGCAACAGCTCCGACAACTTCCCCACGATCGTTGCGAACGGGCACGCGGTTTGTAATAATCCGCGTCTGGTTAGGCAATACCTGCTCTTGATTTAGTTCGGGAGAGCCTGTCTTTAATACGATATGTAACCGAGTATTCGGTATACGCTCCGAAACTTTTGTATCCAGCACTTCACTCGCCTCGATGCCCATCAATCGCTCTGCGGCTTTGTTGAACAACGTAATAATTCCTTGGCGATTGACCCCGATAATCGCATCATGCGTGGAGTTCAGCATCGTTTCCCGCTCCCGCTGATTTTGCATCAAGACTGCAATCAGCTTATCGCGTTCCCGAATCAATTTCATGACGATTCTCGTAAACGTTCCCGGGATGAGCACCGTCTTATCTTTCTTTAATTGCCTGAGATGCTCATACTCCCCCAGGTCCCCTGTAGCTTCTAAAATGACATCCAGATCCTCATCCAAATAAGGCTGATAATCCTGACTGACAGGAATCCCCAATGATTGGGCGAGCAGGATGCCTGGGGCGTCAGGCCGTTGATCAACAACAGCAACGACTTGTAATCGGTCCATCTGGTTTAGCATTCGCAGGAGTGCTGTTCCACCACGTCCCGCACCAACGATGAGCAGCTTGTGCATGCGAGAGATCCCTCACTTTTTGAACAACCTCTTTACGATCCTACTCTTTACGATCTTACTCGTTACCATTGTACTCCAACAAACCGTTGATGGACAGGCGTTCTTCCCTAACGTGCGCTCGTTCGTGTGCAACAGGTACGGTGGACAAGGCTGTTGGCATTCGATATGATGAAATGACCATACTGTAGTTGTTGTAGTTGTTTACGCATTCGAGAAAGGGGTGAAAACCCTTGGTATTTCAGAAAATCATTGCACTCTTAATTATGGTAATCCCGGCGGCAATCGCCATGTACGGAATCAAATTAATCCGTGACGCATTTTTTTATTCTGCCTCTCCGGATGTTGGATTTTTATGGGGAAAACTCATTCTAGGTATACTGGCTTTCGCTCTCCCTGTATGGTTTATTGCCGGATTTATTCTCCATCATGAACGCAAAAAAAATCGCGTACAGCCCCGTTTCATGGTTCCTGAACCTGATGACGAGGACTAGACCAAACCGGACGAACCAGTCTGGTTTTTTTTATTTTCAGCTTCTGTAACTCTCCCCCATTGATCGAGTCGTCGGAGCCAACTGACCTGTTCAATCACGCGGGAAAACGAGCAATATTCTGCCGCAATCTGAATACACAAGAACATTACGAGCACACACGCCTGAACATAAATCGGTGTCCCGATGACAAAGGAAAAGCCTGCTGCAAAACCCAAGGCATTCGCCCCTGTATCTCCGAGCATGATTTTGCCTCCAACGTCATGTGGAAACATGAGCATACTTGCAAGGAAGACAGGGATCAAAAAAATCCAGTTTACCATCCCCGTACTGGCTCCTATTGTCCACAGACTAAAAGCTCCTGCCAATGCTGTCAGGCACCAAAATACTTTAATCGCTCGTCCAGGACGCAAATCAAACAAGTTAATGATATTGGGTGAGAGCGCAAGTAAACCAAAGGCAACAAAGCCTGCCCACAACGAATCCGAAAGAGCTAGAGTGAGACAAAATGCCGTGCTTGTCCCTCCAATTAACTTCCACATCCCGCTGGTGATTCGCCTCTCTCGCCATAACACGCCAAAATGTCCACGAAAGCCTTTTGTATCTAGATCTGATGCCCGATCATCACGCCATCCCCAAAAGGCCATTGTGATCATACCTGTTAGAAATAATAAACCGTGAAGGAGAAACTCACTTTTGACCCCTCTGAGCAAAAATAGTCCGATCAGCACGATCCCGGTTATAACGCTCGAACATACGAGGATGAGCCCCCCTGCTGTCAGTACTAGCTCTCCTTCGTAATTGAACCGATTCATCCCCAGAGCTTTGAGCTTTTGCGTGCCGATTTTATACAGCGGACGGACCAGCACCAGTGGAATAACGACCGCGACGAGCATCATGAGCATCATGATTTTCGTTTCCACTCTTGGCCCTCCCACCATTTCCAGCATAGCGTTCGGCTAATCGCGACAAACTCCTTCCCGCGATGACTGAAGCCTGCCCAATCGTTTTTCGTTTCACGATGCGAAAAAAAGACAGGGACCTCTGCTACACGATACCCTGCCCGCAAAGCATCGACAGTGAGCCCCACCTCTAGGCCAAATCCTTTATCCTGACTCCCCAATCGGTCAAGAAGCTCGCGACGTATTGCCCGTTGCCCCGATAAAGGTGCTTTTGCTTCAAAGCCTGTCAAAATCCGGATGCCATGATGGGCCAAGCCTTTTGCTAATCCGAGACCTGCTTTCACTTGCGGAGGTGGAAGAACAGCTACCGCCATATCACAGACATCTTGTAGCACAGGCGTAAGCAAATGTGCTGCTTCTGCTGCACTGTCTCGCAAATCACCGTCGAGAAGCATGACCACATCCCCACTGGCACACTTCCAGCCCAATTGAACAGCTGCACCTTTTCCTTGATTGCGCGGTGCTCGAATCACCCTATCCGCCCACTTGCTTGCGATGTGTGCAGTCTCATCTTGACTGCCATCATCAACGACGATTAGTTCATCACAAAAAAAACGTTCACGGATGGCACGGAGTGTATCACCGATGGAAGCCTGTTCGTTGAACGCTGGGATGACGACGCTAACTTTTTTCACGCGAGCCCTTCCTCTCAGCCAATCTATTTTGCACTTGCTCCAAAAGTGCCCATTGTTTTGCAGGAGAGTTAGGCACATCTACGACCTGTATCCAGGAATTCACCTGTTTTTCCCGTAGCCAAAGCGGAACTTGTCTTGTTACCACCAAAAGCACCCCATCTCCCCAATTATTACCCTCGTGATAAGAAATCACTTCCATGCCTACTGAATGCATCAGTTGCGTAATCTGTTCAGCAACGTTGCCATCCTCCTGCCAAACATACACCTTGCTTCCTGCAAGTTCATCCACATAGCGCATGCTCATAAGTTGGACGACTTCTTGGTTGCTGCGCGCAACTTCCTTCAGCAAACGATTTATTTGCTGCCTTAATTCATGGTTGCTTTTGAGAGCCCGATCGTACTTTGCTTCCATATTGGAAAGAATGCCTTTTGTTCCTTGCGTTATCCATGAATGGCCTGCGGTCCCTCCTAACAAGATACCTACCCCAAGTGCGACAAATATGGCAGCCAGTGAAATCAAATGATAGCGGAAGGGTATCATGTCTACCTCCATGAAGTGCGTTGTTCATAACGTCCAAGTCCGCCAACTGGTCCAAATCATCTGTACAGCATGACGGGTGATTGGATTAATAACGAGCGCGGCTGAAACAGGGAGAAGCATCGCAACTATACACCAACCCCACAGCTTCCATGACTCGCTCGGCCGATAGAGATGACTGACTCCTTTGGCATCAATTAGCTTTGTCCCAATCTTCGTGCGGACCAACAACGTGCTCGCCATACCTTTGCGGCCTTTTTCCAGAAAATCAATCATATTGGTATGGGCACCGATCGTGACGATTAGTTCAGCCTCCTTTTCGTACGCTAGCAACATCGCCACATCCTCACTCGTACCAGGTGCTGGCAAAACATGAAAAGGCAAACCGAGAGCTTTTACGCGAATCGTCCCAGGTGCTATCCCATCCATGAAAGCATGGACGACGATCTCCGCTCCGCTTTGGAGTGCTTTGTCCGAGACGCTATCCATATCTCCCACAATCAGGTCTGGACGATACCCAGCTTCCATAAGGGCATCTGCACCGCCATCGACCCCGATCAAAACAGGACGATATTCCCGAATATAGGAAGATAGCGTCAGCAAGTCCTCCCTATAATGTTTCCCGCGAACGACGACTACGACGTGTCGCTGTTCCATTTTTGTATGTAATTGCACATGGCAAAGTGGTTTTAAAAACAGGTCTTTCTCCTTGCTGGCGTACAAAAGTGTATTGTCGATAAACGACGAGAGTGTGTCATCCAACTTATCCTGCGCTTCATGCCATCGGTTCAAAACAGAGGGAACTGTCACCTGCTGTAGCCTGTACACATGGACCCACTTCTCTTCCAATAGGATGTACAAATTTTCTTCACGTATCGTTGCATACTTGCCCTCGATCCATTCCATGAACGAATCCGACACATCTACATCCAGTGCCTCATAAAGTGTGACACCGCTTGTTAAAAGTTGGCGAGCCCCTTCAGCCGGGTATTGCCCCGTCATGAATGGCGAAAGGTTGAGGACGACTTTTACCCCTCTTTCCAGTAAAGACTGTGCTGCTATCTCATCAACGTCCGGATGATCAATGATGGCGATATGATGGGAGTGGAGACGTTTGCACAACTGCTTCGTCTTCAGATCAGCCGCTACGACAGCGGTGTATGAATGTGCTGCAGAATCTTTTCGTTTGCCCACTTTTCCACCTCCGCCTTTAGTATGCTAAATATTTCCTCCCTACATGCAAAAAAAGAAGCCGTGCATCGAATGCACAACCTCTTTTAAGCGAAGCGTTTTCAGTTTAATCTACGCACCCTTGGCCAGGTAGTAAATGATCAAACCATCTGCGAACAGGAAGACCACCAAAGATACAAAGCCAAATAAGATTGCAAAGGTGTTTTTCGCTTTGATGGAATTCAAACAGCCCCAAGCGATAAAGAATGTGAAGATAAACATCAGGATGTCAAATAAAACGATTTTCATTTACGACAACTCCTTCACCATGATGACGCAAACAGGAATACAATGGCAATTCCATTATATAGCTTCAGGTATTATGAGACAAGCATATCCAAATTTGTGAACAAAAAGTTTCACAATTATTTCCCTTTTATTGTGCCACAAGCTACGCTACCTATCCATATACTCCAGCAATCTTGTTCATTCCATTTTTCTTGCCCGGCTACGTGATCATGAATGGTGAGAACGAGGTCTCTCAGTTCTTCATCGGTTAACTCATGCAGAATGGAGCGGCCTTTTCTGGAAAGTAAGTCAGCTTCCAATTCAGACCAGCTATCGTATTCACGTCTTGTCTCCCAAAGAGTCGTCTTGTTCACCTGTTCAAGCCCCGTGAGTTTCATCGTGTTCTGCACCATTGTATCATCCGGTCTTCGTGTCTGCTCTATCGTTAGCAAGCGCGGGTATCGAGTAAAGAAAAAACCGCGAAAATGAGTCGGCGAGGCTGGCATTTTGACATCGTCCATTGTCCGGTCTTGGATTAAGCAAATCCCACCCGGTGCCAATAGCCTGATAACTTCTTTAAAAAACTTCTGCAAGTCTTGTTCCGGGAAATGATGGATCAAGGCTCGAGCGAATACAATATCCGCACAATGACTCGGCAATCCGGTTGCGCGGGCATCCCCTTGTGCAAATGAAATCTTCGGATCGTCTCCGCATTGCTCGCTCGCCGCTTCCACCATCACGTGGGAAAAATCAATGCCCGTGACAGAGGCAGCTCCTAGCCTAGACCAAGCCTTACTGTAAATTCCTCCGCCACAACCGATGTCCACGACATTTTTTCCCTCGGGATTGACGAGTGACAGGATCGTCTGACTCCACGTATCATCAGCGGTTCTCCCCGTATAGCTCAACTGGTTTTTCTTCGCGTGAAAATCAATTGTCATTCCTGCTTCGCCTCCATGAACTCCAAACGGTTTCCAAATGGGTCCTCTGTGAAAAAGCGAATAAGGTGAGGAATTTCTTCGTCAATCCGAAATGAGATCCCATTTGCTTGCAGATGCTCCATCAGCGAACCAATGTTTTGCACAAGGAACGCCGGATGTGCTTTTTTCGCAGGGATGAATCCTTCCTCTACGCCAATATGAATCATTTGCGCCCCACATTGAAACCATACACCACCTCGAACGAGAAGCTTCGCTGGCTTTGGAACCTCTGGCATTCCCAAAAGCTCACCAAAAAACTTGCGCGCTACGTCCTCTGTACCTGCTGGTGCTGCTAATTGTACATGGTCGAGCCCAATCCATTCATGCTTGGTTGTCATCGTCTTCTTGTCCTCCTCTTTTTTTGCACAGAACCATCCATTCGTCAATCTGATGGGTCATTACTCTGCCTGCGTTTGTGGTAATCCCAAGATACTCCTTTTGTTCATCTGTAGCGTTCAGCAGCAATTTTTCCACATTCACTTCCTGCTCAGATGATTCGGAGGTACGCTGAACCCATGGTAAAAATTCAAACCTTTTTTTGCGTTCCCGCTGCTTTTGCAAAATCAAGCCATTCGCTTCAAACAAAGCGTGCCATTCACGGACGGAAAGACAACGAACATGACTAGGATCGCGTGTTTTCTCTACTTCATTTATAAATGCGGAAAGCGACGAGTCCTCAGGCGAAACGTTGTCAATGAAGAGAAACACCCCCCCAGGGGTAAGTACGCGCCCCACCTCACGAACAAAAGCCGCCGGATCAGGGAAATGATGCGCCGCTATTCGGCATGTGACAATCTCAAATGATTCATCGAGAAACGGGAGAGATTCTGCATCAGCCTGCACATACATCACATTATCGACAAGTGCTGTATCATTGGCAGCAGATGCCGCCATGAGCATCGGGCGTGTCAAATCCGTAGCGACGACCAAACTCACATGAGGAGCCAAAGTCCTCGCTACGTGCCCACCTCCTGTAGCGATATCCAATGCCCGCCAGTTCTCTCTCGGCTGCATCCACTCTACCATTAGTTCCAGGTCGCAGCCTTTTGCATGTGTCTTGCTTTGCACGTATCGCTCTGCATTTTTTCCAAATTGTGCTTGAACAGCTTGTTTGATCTCCTCATTCTTCACCGGGAACACCTCCTGCCTTTATCATATTCCCATGTTTGTCACCCTTGTTATAGAATACAGATAACTAGTTATCGACAATTTGAATAGGAGGCATCTTACAATGGATCGAGAAAGTCTTGAGGTATTCTTGACGATTGCTCGTCATGGATCGATCAATCGCGCTGCACAGGCATTATTTTTGGCGCAATCAACCTTGACGCACCGATTGAAGCAGCTAGAGCGCCAGGTTGGGAGTGAGCTGTTTGTTCGTACTGCCTCAGGAGTGAGTCTTACTGGTGAGGGACGTCGGTTGCTACCGGTTGCGACGAGCATCGTTGAGCAAATGCGCTCCTTTATCCAAGAGAAAGAACAGCGCCAATCGATGAACATCGTCGCAGGAAAAGCTTTTGTCGCCTATGAACTGCCGAGACTTATTGGGGAGTACCGGATTGCTCATCCCGGCTTCACCTGCTACGTCCGCTCTACGTTGTACGAGGAGTCCCTTAGCGCTCTGCTAACGGGAACGGCTGATATTGCCTTTCTCGGGAGCGAAATGTATCACCCGCACATCCATCAAGAATTCCTTCCCAGCGATCGACTCGTGCTCGTCATGGCGCCCAGTCATCCTTGGGCAAGCGGGTTTCCAGGTTTTCAGGCATGGGGAACCGAGGAAATGATTGTATTCGGGAATCATACCGCTCCTTATCGCCAACGAATCGACCGCTATCTTGCCAAGCAGGGAGTTTTTCCGAATATTATTATGGAATTGGACAGTTTCAATGCTGTTAAAAAAATGGTCGAAAGTCAGCTAGGGATCACCATCCTGCCGGAAAGAACTATACAACAAGAGCTGGCGACCGGAAGATTGGTTGCCTACGATATCGCAAACGGCGAATTAGTGCGCCCCACTCTCATCGCCTACCTGCACCCCAAAAAAGAGGACGATGCTTTCCAGCAATTCGTCCAATGGATCAAAGAACATTATTAACAAAAGTTCACTGTAGTGTTAGTACCGTTAGCTCTGGGCGGCAAAATAAACGAACTGGCAAGATCGTCGTACCCAATCCTCTGTTGGTGTACACATCCATGCCACCTACCCGGTACAGTCCTTGTACATATTTACGTCCGTATTGAGGCGTCATGAGATGACCAATGAAGGGCAAGCGTACTTGTCCGCCATGGCTGTGGCCGGACAGTTGGAGATGCACGGGATGCTCTGACGCAATATCAGCAAAATCAGGCTCATGCGCCAACAAGATTACGCTGCCCTCCGGCGGGATATTTTCGAGCGCCTTTGACAGATCAGGTACACCATAGAAAATATCATCGACCCCCGCCATGTATAACTGCTGGCCATCCTTGTGTACGACAACGTGCCGATTATCCAACACTTCGAAGCCTGACGCGACTAAGCCATCTCGAACCTTTTGCTGTTCACCAGCTCGATAATCGTGGTTGCCCAAAACGGCGAATTTGCCTAATGGGGCTAGAAGCTGATTGAAAAGGGGAATAGCGGCGAATAGCGGTCGCGTCACTTCATCAACGATATCCCCTGTGAAGCAAATCAAATCCGGTTTTTCGCTCTGGATTGCGGCAATAACTGGCTCCAATTCTTTCGGTTCAAAATAATGACCGAGATGGACATCACTGAAATGAATGAGCTTTGTCCCCTTAAAGCTTTCTGGCAATCCCGGTATCGTGATCGACAATCGTACGATATCCAGTGCTTTTCGTTCCCATACATGACCGTACACGCCAGTCGCTATACCGAGTCCAATCAATCCTCCTACCCATTTCGTAAGTTTGTGGAGAAATGTTTTCCTTGAAATGGGAGCAAGGTTAGGATCATTCACTGTCCTTCATTCGCTCATACCCATTCACGACAACATCCAATCTCCCCGTTACCGGGTCAATGAGTAACCCATGGACGTCCACATTCGGTGGGAGGAGCGGGTGATTTTTAATCGTATCTACGCTATTTTTCACACTTTCTTCAACACGATCAAATCCGTGCAGCCACTTGTGTAAGTTAATCCCTGCATGTTGAAGCGTGGAGAACGTTTGAGCCGAGACTCCTCGCTCCAGCATCTTCTCCATGGTGCGCTTGCTGTCTATCGCGCTCATCCCGCAGTCATAATGACCGACAACCATCACTTCTTCTGCATTCAATTCATAGATCGCCACGAGAATGCTTCGCATGATACTCCCAAAAGGATGGGACACGATTGCCCCAGCGCTTTTTACGTGCTTGATATCCCCATTGTGTATGTTCATGGCTTTCGGCAAAAGTTCCACCAACCGCGTATCCATGCAAGAGAGCACGACCAGTCGTTTATCAGGAAACTTGGTAGTTTGGTACTTTTCATATTCATGTTTCTCTACAAATTCACGGTTAAATGCGAGAATTTCATCCAAATTGCGCACTTTCACAGCACCTGCCTCGCTATTAGTAGTATGTATTTGTATCGTATGCTTTTCTATTTTACATAGGAGGATCAAAATCTCGCAAGGGACTCTGGCAGTTTCTTATCAAATGGTTCATTTTGTCAGGATGTAATGCTGCTCGTCCAAACGAAATTTTTTTGGTGAGAAGAGCTGTTTTTTCGGAAAATGCCTGAAAAAATGAGGGCTTTTTTCACGTGATAGCTTGCCTGTCAAAACATAAGGAGAGACTATCGGATTAGGCTCAATTCCTGGTGTTTCTTTTATCATGACGAATAATTCTAGGCACATGGATTCAGTTCCTCCGGAAAGAGTACATTTTAGTTATAGTAAAAATACCCTAATTTTGGTAAAATCATTAAAAACATAATTAGGAGAGTTGCAGATTGAAATTTAGACTAGCCTTACTACTTGTACTAGCATTAATCCTTCCAGCCTGTAGTGAAACGGCAAGCACACCAGAAGTGCCGCTACCTGCATATGTATTAGCCATTGACCGATTTGACGAAAGCACCGGAATGTGGATGGTTGCTTTAGCGACAGAATCAAATGATGAAAAGGAATTGCGCGCTTTAGTGGAAAATACTCGGACCTTAGCGAAAGACAAGAAAGAAGAAATTAACTCCGTTTCTGTGACCATTATCAAACCAGATGGAAGGATTCCTTCCACTATTACGGCATTTGGCAGAATTGCCTTGACGAGTAAAGGCATGGAACAAACCGGATTGAGTAGTACTTCCGAAATGGTCTTTGAATATAGAAACGCACCCGCTGCAAGCCCCGAACAACCACCTACTACACCAGCTAAAGAAACAGCTAAGTGACCTCTGTGATTCTATTTAGTAAAATGGTATATTGATAATCAAAGCCAGGGTTAAAATACCTTGGCTTATTTCTTGTCCCGAGACAATAGCCAATTCATCAGGTTAAAACTTGGAAAAGCTTTTCTAATTGTTTCTTATTTGCGAATGACTCATCAATCGATAAAAAGGATAATAGGGTAATTGGTTTTTGGGCTTTATCTGCCGCAAACATTTTGTGATGGCCATCCAATAAAAAATGACTATAAACCCATATTTCATCAAAATGATTTAACGGATATTTTATATCTAGGAAAGAAATACTCAACGCTGTTGGTGTTTCTTTTATATCCACTCTGTCCATGTAATCATTTATTGCTATAGAATTTAATGATTCACTGGATTGAAGCCGTACTATATATTCTTCAATTTTCCTCATACTGCTAATATTCCTTAACCCAGCCTTGTAGTACTCAGTCCCATGTGCCTCTCTTTTCAGCCTAGGATACACCTTCAGCAAAGTTGCAATGTAATGACCATTGGGAATGAGACAGGATAAATCAGACAGGAACTCTTGGTCTAGTGAATTTATCCCTTGATTTAATCTGTTGGATATTTTTGTTGCGCTTTTCATATCCATTCCTGAAGCGTTGGCATAAAAAAGACAGGTTTCACAATCTATACCTGTATTGGCGATCTCTTTTCCCTCAATGGTTAGAAACCTTTGGCGATAACCAGCCTGCTTATACGCAATTGGTGATGTAGAAGAACGAATATGAATTTCTTTGTAGGATAATAGTTTACTCATTTTTCATTATCTCCAAGATCATATTAACTTTTATATTTAGAGGGGTTTTCAACATAACTCTCGATAACATACCCACAATGCGTACAGATTTTATGAATGATGGCAGAACCAAGAGGGATAATCTTGCCTAAAGGAAACACTGCCGCATCTCCAGCTTGTCTCCCTTTTCCAATCTCATTACCTCCACATTTCGGGCATTGTTCGATTTGATTTTTCATTTTATACCTCGCTATTATTTTGATATTTCATTAATCTTTTAAATGTTCATTCCACAATGCTTTGTCATAGTAATCAACACAAAGACCTTGATTGTTTCGCGTAAATAGATCTAAATGATAGTGATCATGGCCGAAACTTCTAAGAAATGAACCTGCACCCGTTCTTGAAAGTGGCTCAAAAGAACCAGAAGCGTATTCAAATACAATTTTGCTCCCTATTATAAAAAGAGTGTCATAATCTCGTTTCATCAATATCTTATCTTTATTTTCCTTATAATGGAACATTAAATAATCTTCATTATCTAAATCAGAAAATTTTCTTGGATTCACTTCAAAACATCCGAAGCCAGATTGGATGTTCTCTCCTGTAATTAGGAATCCTTTCGTTGAGTTAACGCAAAAAGCGCGATACCATTACGGCGTCCCGCGTGTATTTGGGTGAAACGTTTAGTCGATTCGTCCAATCAGGACGAGACAGATAGTCATTTACTATAAAAGGTGCGTTACTTTAACGAGGGAGTGAAGACATGAAACGAAAGGGTAATAAGAGAACCATTCGACATGTACAATACGACTGGTATCCGAATCCATACGATCATTACCCACGTTTTCAGGATCGCTGGTTTTCAAACTTTGACATATGTGTCACAGATCGAAAACGGTGTGAAAGGCGTTGTTCTTTTATGACTGGCTATGAAAACGTTTTGTGTAACCAGAGGTGTGCGGAGGAGTTTGTAGAGTGTCAAGAGATATACAGAGAAGACTGAATTACACTAAGATAAATAGGGGCAGTTCTTAATATACCGTTGCCCCTTATACATACTTCCTCCTCCGACTCAGCTCGTTAATAATAAAAAGAAACGCCACCCAATTCGGGCAACGTTACTTTCGAATGTGCATTCGGTTAAACTCGTCTCAACCCCACCGTTCAAAAACGTTGTAATGATGCGGTCCTAGTCCTAACTAATCTTCGCCTCAATCCGAAGCTTGTCAGCCACCATCGCGATAAACTCACTGTTGGTCGGCTTCGCCTTGGTGTTGGAAATCGTATAACCAAACAGGCTGGAAATGGAGTCCAAATTACCACGGGACCATGCTACTTCAATCGCATGACGGATGGCACGTTCTACACGACTAGCGGTTGTATTGAATTTCTTTGCAATGTCCGGGTACAGGACTTTGGTAATCGAACCGAGCAGCTCGACATCGTTGTATACCATTGTAATCGCTTCCCGCAAATACAAATAGCCTTTGATGTGCGCTGGAACTCCAATCTCATGAATGATACTGGTGATGCTCGCGTCCAAATTGCGACCGCGGATTTGTAAGGTAGCTTGCGGTTTCGCAGAAGAAACAAAAGAAGAGGCAGGCTTGGTGGTAATGATTTGACGGATGCGCTGAGCCAGCACCTCCATATCAAACGGTTTCAAAATGTAGTAAGCTGCTCCCAGCTCGACTGCTTTCTTCGTAATCTCTTCCTGCCCGAAAGCAGTCAACATGATAATTTTAGGTTGAGGACTTAAGCGCATGGCCTGAATTTGCTCCAAAACAGCCAAGCCATCCAGATGTGGCATGATGATATCCAAAATTAATACATCGGGTACACGTTCCTGCAGCAGTCGAACTACCTCATTGCCGTTGTAAGCAACACCCACAACATTCATGTCATACTGGCTACTGATGTACTCTTCTAACAGATTCACAAATTCTCGGTTATCATCTGCCAACAACACTTCAATCTTGCTCAAGGTCGTTCCTCCTAACAATGGACGGTCTTTTGGAAAGAAGGTGGCGTTCTAGAAGTTAACAAATCTAAAGGGATTAGTCCATACCATCTTTTTCTCTACAAAAATTATTCGACAAAGCAAATTCCATTCCTGCCAATGACGAAAGATTGAATGATTTAACTGATATTTCGACAAAGAATTCTTTCATTCCGAACCGATTCGTCAAAGGACTGCAAAAATCGGAAAAGCCGCCTCGCTTCGTTCGCGTGACGGCACTTCATTCAGGCAGCCTTGGGTGTATGGGTTCGGGATTCAGCAGTTTCTCGGACATTCACACCAGCATCCTGAAGCATCCATTCAATGTAGCAGCCGTATCCCGAAGTCGGATCATTGACAAACACATGCGTAACAGCACCGACGATCTTGCCTTTTTGAATGATAGGACTGCCGCTCATTCCTTGTACGATGCCACCTGTCTTTTCCAAAAGGCGTTTGTCCGTAACTTTGATAATCATCCCTTTGGTTGCAGGAAAATGCTGCTTGACCACGTTTGCGATCTCAATATCGAACTCTTCTACCTTTTGACCTTCCACGACAGTAAGAATTTTGGCTGGCCCTTCCTCTACCTGCTCAGCAAGAGCGATTGGTAACGGCTCCTGATAATAGCTGCGTTTGGGCTCGTCCTTCATTTTGCCGAAAATGCCAAAAGGGGTGTTTTTCGTTATATTTCCAAGAACTTCACTTTCGTTGTAGAAACGTGCAAATTTCTCCCCTGGGTTGCCACTTTGTCCTTTTTCAATCGATGTGACACTTGCTTGCACGATCTGGCCATCTCCTACGACAATGGCTTGACCAGTATCAACGTCGGAAATGACGTGCCCTAATGCCCCGTACGCTTTTGAATTTGGATCATAAAAGGTCAGTGTCCCTACTCCTGCCGCTGAATCCCGAATATAGAGACCCATACGGTATTCACTGTCTTTTTTATCTTTTGCCGGGTGCAAAGTGAGCGATAGCTTTTCCTTGCCACGAACGACAAGCAATTGAACGGAATGATTCTTTTTCCCCGTTTCGTTAATCAATTTCTTTACGTCGTTCATGTCATTGATGTACATGTCGTTCATTTTGATAATCATGTCACCGACGTGTATACCTGCCTGTTCACCTGGAGAAAACTTGTTTTTCCCATCGTCTACTAAATGATGACCGACAACCAAAACACCCGCTGTTTGCAGCTTCACCCCGATTGACTGTCCACCAGGGTACAACCGCAGATCTGGCAATACATTAACTTTTACAGCAGTCAGCGGAATGTTATGCCACTTCACCTGCAATTGGGCTTCCCCAGCCCTGCGCGGTTCTACAGACATAGGCCTGCTCAAATCAACGGATACCTCACGCGCCTCTGTCCCGTTAACGTGCAAAATATCAGGATTGCTATTGATTAGCGTGCCCATTACCGGCACAGAGACCCGCAGTTGCTCGTGGGACCCTTCCATCAAACGCAATTCACGGGGAAAGGAGGACAGATCGCGGAACGGGGTGGAACTCACGACAAGCGCCGTGATGAGGAGAAGGAGACTTCCCATCCATTTTCTTTTGTTTTGTCGGATCACCAGTAATCACTCCTACCGTTCCCTACCTACACCTACAAAACAAAACGGTCAGGTCCATTTTGTTTGACCGAAAGCGGTCATGAGGGACACCTCCACCTTGTGTACCTTTAATGTTGCCACCAGCCAAGCGGATTATGTCAGGAAAATAACCCACTCAAAACATTAGAAAACCAGCCTTCACAACCCCTTGACGAGACCACGTTGTTCTTCCTCCAATAAAAAAAGACCGCCAACCAAATTAACTGACGGTCTTTCGTTCACGGCCGAGGAGGATCATCTCGCGCGCATGTTCTTCTGTTTTTGCTGTGACCTCTGCCCCGCTTAGCATACGAGCCAGCTCTGATACCCGTTCATCATCAGACAAACGATTGACCCGCGTCTCTGTTTCATTCTCGCTCATTTCCTTTTTAATCAGAAAATGCGCATCTGCCATGGATGCGACTTGTGGCAAGTGAGTAATGCACAGGACCTGGCGCTGCCCAGCGACTCGGGCGAGCTTTTCTGCTATCGCTTGAGCTGCTCTTCCGCTTACACCCGTGTCGACTTCATCAAAAATAAGGGTCTCCACTTGATCCGTGCCTGCCAAAATCGTTTTAATGGCCAGCATGACGCGAGACAACTCCCCACCAGAAGCAATCTTCGCCAAGGGACGCAATGGTTCTCCCGGGTTAGGTGAGATTAAAAACTCAATCTGATCCATTCCATTCGCATCTACAAAGCGCTTGATTCCGTCGATTTCTACCCCATCATCATCCGGTGTCTGTCTAACGTCGATGGCAAAACGAGCCCTCTCCATGTGCAGTTCTTTTAGCTGCTGCTCGATTTCTTGTGCGAGCTTTCCTGCACATTCGGAACGAATAACCGACAGCTCCAATGCCTCCACTGCCAAATCGGCTGCCAGCTCCTGCAATTGCTTTTCCACCTGCTGGAGACGATCTTCGTAGTGATGCATGTCATCCAATTCATCCTGAATCGTGGCCGCGTACTCCAAAATATCGTCTACGCTTTTGCCATACTTGCGTTTTAGCGACTGGATTTGATCAAGGCGGCGCTCTACTTCTGCCAGCTGTTCCGGTTCAAAATCCATTTGGTACGATAATTGACGAAGGTTATGCACCACATCTTCTATCTGATAGTATGCCGATTGGACTATCTCCAAAATCGGAACGAGCTGTTCTTCGTAGTTCACACCACGCTCGAGCTCTCCCATCGCATGTCCCAACCAATCCATGCCCTTCTGGTCACCATGTAATGCGCGGTATGCATCTTGAATCGTTGAATAAACTTTTTCAATGTTCATCCACTTTTTCCGCTGCTGCATGAGCTTCTCGTCTTCACCAGGCGTAAGGGTTGCCGATTCAATTTCATCGAGCTGATATTGCAACAAATCGATACGCTGTACCAGCTCTCGATCGTTGCGGGCCATACGCTCCAGATCTTGCTTTGTTTTGCGGTACGCCGTATACAGGGTACTGTACTCTTGTTTCGCAGCTCCTAACGCACTTTCCCCGTACGCGTCAAGCCAATTGATATGCTTGTCAGACTGCATCAGCATATGCGTATCGTGTTGTCCATGTACCGTAACCAGCCATGGCCCTAACTCACGCAGCATTGCGAGAGTCACGAGCTGTCCATTGATTCGAATGATACTCTTCCCTTGGTTCGAGATATCTCGGCGTACCACGAGCATTCCATCTTGCTCAATCTGGACGCCGACATTCTTGCAAACGTCAAGTCCAGGGTGACCAGGCGGCAATTCAAACAGTCCTTCCACTTCTGCACGAGGCTCACCATATCGGACAAAATCAGCCGACGCCCGGCCCCCTAACAACAGTCCCAGTGCATCGATAATGATGGATTTACCGGCACCAGTCTCCCCTGTCAGGATGTTTAAGCCTTTTTGGAATGAAACCGTCACTGATTTGATGATGGCAAAATTTCGGATCGAGAGTTCCACTAGCATCGCGAGCGACCACCTTCTACAACATTTCCATTAAGCGTTTTGTCACTTCATTGGTATTCTCTTTGGAACGGCAAATAATCAGGATGGTGTTGTCGCCACTGATTGTCCCCATAATTTCTTCCCAGGGAAGGTTGTCAATCAGTTCAGCTACCGCATTCGCATGTCCCGAAAGTGTCTTCAGTACAATAAAATGATCGGCCTGGTCAATGCTAGTAAAGGAATCCACAAGCATGCGTTTCAGCTTTTGCAGTGGATTGAATTTTTGTTCAGCAGGCATTGAATACTTATATCGTCCATCAGGGAGCGGCACTTTTACCAAATGTAGTTCCTTGATGTCTCGGGATACAGTCGCTTGCGTCACGTTAAAGCCAGCAGTCCGCAAGCGGTCCACCAGATCATCCTGTGTTTCCACCTCTTGATTACTGATGATATCCCGAATACGAATATGTCGTTGCCCTTTGTTCATATGGATTACTCCCATTCCCCTTGTAATTTCGTTCGTATCGCTTCGAAAAAGCCACCTTTTTTCCACTTAATCAGCGGAGTAACACACGGTGACTTTTTAATGTAAATCTGATCGCCGCCCTCGAGTCGATAGCCAAACTGACCGTCAATGGACAGTCCCATCTCCTGATGAATGGCATCCACTTCGACCCGGATCGTTTGATTGCCTGACAATACCATTGGTCGAGCCGTCAAGGAATGAGGAGCCACTGGTGTCAGTAATAGCATGTCCACATTGGGAGCCACTATCGGACCGCCTGCAGAAAGTGAGTATGCCGTTGATCCTGTCGGCGTGGAGACAATGACACCATCTCCACTGAACGTCGCGACGTACTCATCATCCAAAAAGACTGCACATTGAATGATCCGGCAAAATGACCCTTTGGCAATCCCTATATCATTCATGGCCGTGTATGTCCCCAGTGTGATTCCTTTTCGCACCAAACAAGCTTCCAGCATCGCTCTCTTTTCAATGTCGTACTTTCCTGAAAGGAGATTGTCGACAGCCTGAGGCAGATGCTCCGGTTCCGCTTCCGACAAAAAGCCCAACGTGCCTAAATTGATTCCAAAGATCGGGATAGAGTGACCGGCAAGCTGGCGAGCAATTCTGAGTAGCGTGCCATCGCCTCCCAATACACAAACCAAATCCGCTTGGTTCCCCATCTCTTCTACAGATGTGCCCAGTTCTGGATGCCCTACATCTAATGCGATATGATCATCCAGGAATACTTGCGCCCCTCTGTCCTCCAGTAAATACAACAGTTCCCGTGCAACGATACGTGCTTCGGGTTTTCCTTTGTTCGCTATGATTCCAATTTTCTTCACGTGGTCCACCCCAAAACTGGTTGGTTGGAAATCCTTCTTGAACAACCTCATATACAAGTATACAACTTCACATGCATAAATAAAAAGCCTCGATTGTGACAAAACTCCCGAGGCTTTGGTTTTTTATCCTATTTCAAATTCGCATGAGCAGACGCAACTACCTCTGTTACGCATTTCAGCCAAGCTTCCGAATCCATGCCGCTTTCACTTTTTTGGACATGCATAACAAATTCAATGTTTCCTTCTCCCCCTGTAATGGGAGAGTAATCCAAGCCCTTTAGCGCGAAACCCAATCCACTGGCAAATTGACCGATGTCAGTCAGTACGCTTTCGTGTACGTCTGGATCACGAACGATTCCATTCTTTCCGACTCTATCCTTGCCAGCTTCAAATTGAGGCTTGATCAGAGCGACGACGTCACCGCCATCCGTCAGAAAACGGTACAGCACTGGCAAGATCAATCGCAACGAAATAAACGATACGTCAATCGATGCGGCGTTTGGCCGTTCATGTTCAAACGCATCCGGGTCCATATGACGGAAATTCGTCCGTTCCATGACGACCACTCGTTCATCCTGTCGCAAGCTCCACGCGAGTTGTCCGTACCCGACATCAATGGCGTATACAAGCCGCGCACCGTTTTGTAGCGCACAGTCCGTAAATCCGCCAGTGGACGCCCCGATGTCCATCATGACACGATCCTTCATGTCGATTTCAAAGACACGTAATGCCTTTTCCAGCTTGAGGCCACCCCGACTCACATACGGGTGTACCTCGCCCTTCACCGTAATCGCAACATCCTCGGCAAATTTGGTTCCCGGCTTGTCACAGCGGTCGCCAGCTACCTGCACAAGACCTGCCATTACGGCTGCTTTTGCTTTTTCTCTGGTCTCATAATGGCCTCTTTCGACCAAGAGAACATCAATCCGTTCTTTTCTTACACTCATGCTTCCACTACGCCCTTCGAAATTGGCATCAAGGATCGGACACGAGCAGCGATATGATCAGCTGTGAGCCCTACCTCTTGCCGCTGTTCCTTCACACTTCCATGCTCAACAAAATAATCTGGTACCGCGACAACCTGTACATTCATGCCGTGATAGCCTGCACGACTGTAGCATTCAATGACAGCGCTGCCGAAGCCGCCCATTTCACTGCCTTCTTCAACCGTAATGATATCGTAGCCTTCCTTTGCCAGACGGAATAGAAGCTCTTCGTCCAACGGCTTGCAAAAACGTGCATTGACCAGCATCGGTTTGATTCCTTCTTCTTGAAGCTGATTGACCGCCGCCTCAGCAATTTCGAATACGTGACCGAACGAGAGAATCGCCACGTGTTTGCCTTCGCGTACAATCTCCGCTTTTCCGATTGGGAGCACTTGCAGTTCTTCATCCATATTGACGCCACGAGTCGGCAATCGCGGATAACGATAAGAGATCGGACCGCCTTTATATTCCACTGCTGTCTTCATCATGTGACGCAGCTCATTTTCGTCCTTCGGTGCCATGATGACCATATTCGGAATGATTCGCATGAATGCCACATCGTACATCCCTTGGTGTGTCTCCCCGTCTGCTCCGACGAGTCCAGCACGGTCAACGGCGAAAATCACATGGAGCTTTTGGCGTGCGACATCGTGGATTAACTGATCATAGGCTCTTTGCAAGAAGGTCGAATAAATCGCAAAGACCGGCTTCAAGCCTTGTGTCGCTAATCCTGCCGCAAATGTACATGCGTGCTGCTCTGCAATCCCAACGTCAAACAGTCTGTCAGGATACTTCTGTCCAAATGGGATCAAGCCTGAACCCGCTGGCATCGCAGGAGTCACAGCCACAATGGAATGGTCTTCATCCGCAAGCTTCATCATGGTATCAGCAAAAACGGATGTATACGTTGGTGCAGATTTCGGTGTATCACCTGATTCGATTTTATACGTACCGATTCCGTGCCACTTGACCGAGTCAGCCTCAGCTGGCGCATAGCCAAGTCCTTTTTTCGTGATAGCATGGATCAATACAGGTCCTTTTGTATGCTTGGCCGTTTTCAATGTATCGAGCAACAGCTCCATGTTATGTCCGTCAATCGGACCAATATACGTAAAGCCGAGTTCTTCGAAAAGAACGCCAGATACGAGCAGGTACTTCATGCTGTCCTTGAAGCGCTCAGCCATATGAGCCAATTTGCCCCCTACAGCCGGTATCGATTTCAACAAGCCTTCAACTTCATCCTTCGCCCACTGATAGTTCTCCGTCGAGCGAATTTTCCCCAAGTAGTTGTGCAAAGCACCAACGTTTGGCGCAATAGACATCTCGTTATCATTTAGCACAACGATGACATTCTTGCGCTCATGACCGATGTGGTTCAAGGCTTCTAAAGCCATACCGCCTGTCAGCGCACCGTCACCAATCACAGCAACGACATGGTTCTTTTCCTTTTTCAAATCCCGCGCAGTCGCCATCCCCATTGCGGCAGACAACGAAGTACTGCTATGCCCGGTTTCCCAGACGTCATGCGGGCTTTCCACCATTTTAGGGAACCCGCACAGACCTTTGTACTGGCGCAAGGTCGGAAACATCTCCCGGCGTCCTGTCAGCATCTTATGTACGTAGGCTTGATGTCCGACATCCCAAATCAGCTTGTCTTTTGGACTGTCAAAAACGTAATGCAGAGCTAGCGTCAGCTCGACAACTCCCAGATTCGGCGCGAGATGTCCGCCTGTTTTCGAGAGCGTTTCGATTAGAAACTGACGGATCTCGGATGCCAATGTATGTAACTGCGGTTGCGTGCACTTTTTCAAGTCTTGAGGATCATTTATAGTAGTAAGCAGCATTGGTATTCCTCACTTTCCACTGTTCGTTCTCCGGCGATTGTGCATGCTGCATATCAATCAAGCCACTAGAAAACCCGGCTTTCCTTATTGCTATAGCCGATTCCGCTTATTTTCAGCTTGATTCATTATAACGGTTTCTTAATAAAAACACCACTTTTGATCAACATATACGAATATGAAGGCGATATCTTGTATTTTCTGGTAAGATAATTTTGAATACATACTCCGAACAAAAGAGGTGACGTCCGTGAAGTTCTCACAAATTCAGTATGAGCGCATGGATATGAACGAAGTTGAAGGACAATTCACGCAATTGTTGGAAGCGTTTCAACATGCTTCAAGCTTCTCCGAGCAAGATACAATCATGACTCAATTGAACAAACTGAGACAAGAAGTGGAATCTGCGCGGTATGTCGCACAAATCCGCCACACGATCAATACAGAAGATTCCTTCTACAAGGCGGAGCAGGACTACTGGGATGAAGCCACTCCTGTATATACCGGCATCGTTTCCCGCTATTATCAGGCGATCGTCGATTCTTCCTTCCGCGCTGAATTGGAGCAAAAATGGGGAGCACAGCTGTTTCGCATCGCGGAGAGCACACTCCGTACATTTTCGCCAGAAGTCATTTCTGATTTGCAGGAAGAAAACCGTTTGGCCAGTCAATATGTCGCACTGAAAGCTTCAGCCAAAATCATGTTTGAAGGAGAAGAGCGAAACCTTTCAGAGATGGTTCCTTTTACAATTGCGAAAGATAGAGACATGCGCAAACGTGCGAATGAAGCGAAGTATGATTATATGCGGCAACATACGGACGAATTTGATCGCATCTACGATCAGCTCGTCAAGGTACGCACACGCATCGCCAAAAAACTCGGCTTCAATAGCTTTGTGGAGCTAGCTTATGCACGTTTGAACCGTACCGACTACAATGCAGAAATGGTAGCCATTTTCCGCCAGCAAGTGCTTGAACACATCGTTCCAGTAGCATCAAAGCTCGTCGAACGTCAGCAACAACGCATTGGTGTCGATACACTTGAGTATTACGATCTTTCCTTTGATTTTGCTACAGGGAATCCAAGCCCGAAAGGCCCACCGGAATGGATTGTGGAAAACGGGAAAAAGATGTATGCCGAATTGTCACTTGAAACGGACGAATTTTACAACTTCATGCTGGATAATGACTGTTTAGATTTATTGAGCAAAAAAGGGAAGGCAACTGGCGGCTACTGTGAATACATCAGCCAATACAGGCTCCCCTTTATTTTCGCTAACTTTAATGGTACGTCCGATGATATCGACGTACTTACACACGAGGCAGGACATGCGTTTCAGGTGTATGTAAGCCGAGATTTTGAGGTGCCTGAATATCATTTCCCAACCTATGAGGCGTGTGAAATACATTCGATGAGCATGGAGTTTTTGACGTGGCCATGGATGGAGCATTTTTTCAAGGAAGATACCGACAAATACAAATTCTCACATCTGAGCAGCGGACTCCAGTTCATACCGTATGGCGTATCTGTTGATGAGTTCCAGCATGTTGTCTACGAGAATCCAGATATGACCCCTGCGGAGCGTAAACAGGCTTGGCGTGAAATTGAGCGCAAGTACCTACCGCATCGCAATTACGCACAAAATGCGTATCTTGAGGAGGGCGGGTTCTGGCAGCAGCAAACCCATATTTTCCAAAGCCCCTTCTATTACATCGACTACACACTGGCCCAGATTTGCGCGTTCCAATTTTGGAAACGATCTCAATCTGAACCAAAACAAGCTTGGGAGGATTATTTGACGCTTTGTCGCGAAGGCGGAAGTAAATCGTTCCTCGAGCTGGTACAAGTGGCGAAGCTCTATTCTCCATTTGAGGACGACTGCATTCCATCGGTGATTGGCGAGATTGAACAATTCTTAAATAGCATTGACGATAAAAGCTTGTAATCGGTAGGTATGCAAAAAAGCTGGCAGTTCCCGTACGGGTTGCCAGCTTTCCCTTATTTATTGCGATCA
Source organism: Brevibacillus schisleri (assembly GCF_055685845.1). NCBI lineage: Bacteria > Bacillati > Bacillota > Bacilli > Caryophanales > Paenibacillaceae > Brevibacillus > Brevibacillus schisleri. The sequence goes on along the minus strand of NZ_JBVNDM010000001.1, from coordinate 2,587,839 downwards.
CGCACGTAGTCTGCCAACGGACTGAGTGCAGAGTTCTCGATTCCAGCATCCGCAAGCGCTGCTTTTGCCTCGGTAATCAATTCGTCAAGACGCGCCTTCGATTCGGCTAGACCAAGAAGTGATGGGTACGTTGCCTTTTCCCGATCCGCATCGCTGCCAACTGCTTTTCCCAGCGCTTGGGCATCCCCTTCCACATTCAAGATGTCATCCTGAATTTGAAAAGCAAGACCTATGCAAACACCATAGCGTGTCAATGCTTCCATTTGGCCTTCGGATGCTTCTGCGAGGTAGCCTCCTCCGCGCAAGGCTCCGATCAAGAGATCACCTGTTTTGTGACGATGGATAAATTCGAGCTGATCCAGATTAAGGCGCTTGCTCTCCCCTTCAATATCAGCCATCTGTCCGCCGACCATGCCAGTTGCTCCTGCACGTTTTCCCAGCTCCGCAATTAGGTTCACGGTAGTAGCCGCTGAAACATCGGTGCGATCCATGTAAGCTTCTGCAATGTATGCAAACGCACGCGTCAGCAAGGCATCTCCTGCGAGAATGGCTGTTGCTTCACCGAATACTTTGTGATTAGTCGGTTTACCGCGACGAAGATCATCGTCGTCCATCGCAGGGAGATCATCGTGAATCAAGGAGTACGTATGTATCATTTCCAGGGCAACTGCAAATGCCACGCCCCGTTCAATCGGCTTATCCAATGCTTCGAGGACCGCCAACACCAGCATAGGACGCAACCTTTTTCCGCCTGCCATGAGCGAATACTTCATGGATTCGTACAAGTTTTCCGGAACTCCTTGCTGCTCAAGGGCTGGCAGGAGTCTTTGTTCTATATAAGCGGTCTTTTCCACCAAATAACTCTCGAATGTATGCACGCCGATCATGATTCTCCTTCCACGCGAAACGCCTTCTGCTTTACCTGTCCGTCTTCTTCCACCAACTGGGTAATCTTCGCTTCGATTGCATCCAGCTTTTGACCACAAATTCTGGAAAGAGTTACTCCTTCCTGATATAAGGTAATCGCTTCTTCGAGGGGAATATCTCCTTCTTCAAGTCGATTGACGACTTCTTCCAGGCGCTTCATCGCGTCCTCGAACTGCATATCAGTCTCTTGTTCTGTTTTCTTGCGAGCCACTCTGCTTCTCCTCCTCCCGAATCACTTTTTCCACACGTGCTGTCGCACTGCCATCACTTAATCGTACCATGATCTCATCGCCAGGAGCAAACTGTTCCACTGATTTCACGAGCCTGTCATGGGTGTATACGAGTGAGAATCCACGCTGCATGACCTTCAGTGGACTCAATGCTTCCAATGTAGCTATACGAGCTGCGAATGCCATTCTTTTTTGATTGAGGCGCCCCAGCATCCGTTCGTCCAAGGTGGCGCGGAGCTTAAACAGATTTTTTCTTTTATCTCCAATTTGATCAGCAAAGCGATAGCGCTTGATCTGTTCATCTAATCGCGTATAGCGTTCGCGTCTTCTGTCCAGTAAATGCTTCATGGATTGACGCATCCGCAAGTGTGCCCGATCCAATCGTTCTGCGGCTTCCTCCAGCCTCCGCTCCGGTTGGCGCATCGCATACGAATTGCTCAAACGTGTCAAACGGTTTCTCTGCTCTGTCATGGTACCACGTAATGCTCGATGCATCCGTATCTCGAGCTGCCGCACTCTTTCGACCCATTCCAAATAATGCGGTACAGCCAATTCAGCTGCGGCTGTCGGCGTAGCTGCCCGTACATCTGCTACGAAGTCGGCGATCGTCACATCCGTCTCGTGTCCTACAGCGGAGATGACGGGAATGAGTGAAGTAGCGATTGCCCTCGCGACGTTTTCATCATTAAACGCCCAGAGCTCCTCGATGGAACCTCCACCACGCCCTACAATGAGAACATCAATGTCAGGCTGATCGTTCATGATCCGAATAGCGGAGACAATCGATGCAGGTGCATCCGCACCTTGGACAACGGCTGGTGAAAGTACGATTTCTGCTTGCGGATACCGTCTGCGAATCGTCGTGCAAATATCTCGGATGGCAGCTCCTGTCGGAGAAGTGACGACACCGACACGTTTGGGAAAACGCGGGAGCATCCGCTTTCTCTCTGCTGCAAACAACCCTTCTTGCGCCAATTTTTCTTTCAGCTGCTCGAATGCTAAATAAAGCGAGCCAAGACCGTCTGGCTGCATCTCTTTGGCGTAGAACTGATACGCGCCATCCCGTTCGTATGCAGAAATAGACCCTCGCACAATCGCTTTTGCTCCATCTTTGGGCAAGAAACGCAGGAAGCGATTATAACTCGCAAACATGACGACTTTGATGCGTGACTGCTTGTCCTTTAGCGTGAAATACATATGACCGCTGGAATGGTGGGTAAAATTGGAGATTTCTCCTCTCACCCATATATCTTGCAGGTGGGGTTCCTTTTCCAGCACCAGCTTAATATAACGATTAAGATCACTGACAGATAAAATATCTTGTAATGCCATGCGGCCCCTCCTTTACAAAAACTTGGCTTTGCCGTGCATGCAACAAGGACTATGCAAAAGAATGGATAAAGCTTATGCCTTATCCATTCTATAATAAGTTGCCGATTTTCTTCTATTGTTTTGCTTGCTTTTTCGCCGCCGCAACAGTATTTTTCAGCAGCATCGTAATCGTCATCGGGCCGACACCGCCTGGAACTGGTGTGATAAAGCTAGCCACTTCTTTGACCTCGTCGAACTTGACATCTCCAACCAGCTTACCCGTTTCAATGCGATTCACACCAACATCAATGACGACAGCGCCCGGTTTAACATGCTCCTTGCCGATCATATGAGCCCTACCAGTTGCAACCACGAGGATGTCCGCCTTTTGGGTGTATTCCTCGAGATTTTGCGTGCGAGAATGACACATAGTTACCGTAGCATTTTCCTGTTGCAACAGCAAGGATACCGGCTTACCAACGATGTTGCTGCGTCCGATAACCACTGCGTGTTTGCCTGCCATCTGGGTGCCTGTGCGCTTGATCAATTCAATAATTCCATGCGGTGTGCAAGGAAGCATCGTATCATTTCCCAATACCATGTTCCCTATGCTAATCGGATGGAAACCGTCCACATCTTTTTCAGGAGCAATGGCTTCAATGACCGCATGCTCTGAAATATGAGCAGGAAGAGGAAGCTGAACCAAAATCCCATTAACGTTCGGATTTTCGTTCAACTGTTGAATGATAACCAACAACTCTTCCTCTGTGATGTCAGCGTCCTTCCGAATGATGTCGGATGAAATACCGACTTCCTCGCAGCCTTTTGCCTTACCCCGTACATAAGAGTGAGAAGCTGGGTCGTCTCCTACAATGACAACAGTCAAACCCGGTACGACCCCTTGTTTTTTCAATTCAGCTACTTCGTTCGCCAATTCGGCCCGAATACTCTGTGCGACTTCTTTTCCCTGGAGAATGGTTGCAGCCATGGAGAAAATGCCTCCTTTATCAACGTCGATACGTTAAGTGTACCGATTTCTCCCCCAGCTGTAAAGGCGAATTATAAAAAGTTCTTATTTATTTAATGTTCGCCTTTCGCTTCATCCAACCCAACATTGCGACTCCATAGGCATTATCACCGGAGTAAACAGGGTCACAGAAGTACAGCTTCGCCTTCACGGCAGGGTGTTCCAGGCGTTTGATCAGCCGCTCACGAATGTAATAATTAGCAGCTACTCCTCCGACAATCAAGATGTCCTTCGGGTAGCCTTGCTCTACTGCATGGCGCAAGGACTTCCCTAGTGCATTGGCAATACATTGCTCTGTCGCTCGCGCAATCTCAGCAGGGCTCGTACTCCCCTTCTCCACTTCCCGTAAAAGCGATGCTTCTGGACCAGAAAAACTAAAGGAAAGTCCGTCAACTGCCGAAGAAACCCGAAACTCACCTGTTGCTCCCTTTGCTAACTGCTCCAATGCAGGACCTGCAGGAAAGGACAGACCAAGTGCCACACCAATCCGATCGACCAGTTGACCTGCGTGCAGATCGATCGTCCCACCGATTTTCTCAATGGTATAACCGGCTGCATGACGGTCGCACAACAGCAACTCGCTGGTACCTCCAGACAAGTGCACAGCCAAAAAGCGGTCTTCTGTCGGACGCACCTCAGCAGTGTATTCCCCTGCCGCGATATGTCCCTCTTGATGAGTCGTCAAGTGCAGGGGAACTCGCAAATAAGTCGCCAGCGATTTCGCCAAGCCCTCTCCAACTTTAAATACGGGCATATACGATCCGTCTTGCGGGCGAGGCTTCTCGCTCACACAAATCGCTGCAATCTCGTAGTCCTTCCACTTCATCTCTTCACTTAATTCCGGCAGGTTCATCACATGCTGAAAGACGGCTTCGGATTGTTGCAGTCCGCGCTTGCCCTCCTTTACTTTCAAAAGGCGTTTTGCTTCTGCGACAATTCGGCCGTCTTCCTCAGCCAAGCACAGTGATGTCCGGTAATTGCTCGTGTCGATTCCCAACATTACCTTACTCATGCTTGTATCTCCTACCTATTACGCCTGCTTGGTTTCACGTGATTGCAAGAAGCTCGACAACACACCGTTAATGTACCGGTGGGACTGCTCGTCGCTAAAGAGCTTCGCGACCTCAATCGCTTCGTTCATCACGACTTTGTCAGGTGTGTCTTGCTCAAACATGATCTCGTAAAAAGCCAGACGAAGAATAGCGCGATCTACATTGGCGATGCGTTCCAATTGCCATCCACGCAGATACTTCTTGATCTCTGCATCAATCTCAGTCAAGTTTTTCAATACACCATCGAGGAGATAACGCAAATACTGTGCATTTTCCTCGGATTCTTCCATGACGAGGGCAACCGCATCTGTTAGCGGAACCTCTGCCATATCAATTTGGAAAAGACATTGAACTGCTTTTTCTCGTGCTGTTCTTCGTTTCATACCATTCATTCACCTACTAATTAAAATGAGCTCGGACTTTTCTTCTTTCACCGAAACTTGCCTGGCAAAATCTTGTCGAGTATTTCACGCAAGTCTTCTTTATGATCGAGCTTTCGTCCAATATAATAACCGGTCCCGACAAACACAACAAAAACCAGTGTATCCCAAAATCCCACGAGAAGGTAGATGATGCCTAAAAAAAGTCCGGCAAAAACCCCCATTAGCTTCCCCTTGTGTTCCCACATTAACTCCCGCATCATTTACTTCACCTTCTATTCCACCCGTTTACGAGACGAGTAGTTTTCCTGCTGAGCTACTTCCGTCACGACAATGGTCACCTCAGAAATGACAACACCAGCAATCCCCTCGACTTGCTCCTTCACGTCAGCTTGTAGCTTCTGTGTCAGTTCAGGCAATGGCGTTTCTCCATCTACCGAAACACGCAGGGTGATAATATTGCCGCTCTCGAGTGCTTTGACTGTCGTTTTCATATCGCGCACGCCTTTTACTCGGCGGGCGGCACGCTCTGCAATGGTCTGGATCGTCTGAATCGTAATGTTGACCTCACCCAAATCACTGCGCTGACGGATTCCCCGTTCTACTTTAGGCTTGTTAGAGCGGAAAGAACTGAAAAAGAAGCGAAGGCTGACTACGAGGAAAATGATCGCGACAATGAGATAGGTGATGTTCGTACCCGCCAGCATCTGATCCACATATGGACGGAAAAATTCTTGCGAGATCAATCCGCTGGTCGCTGCTATCGCGATGCAGGACAAAACAATGAGCGCAAAGCTATAAATCGTCAAGATAAAGCGGTCAAACAAGTTCACAAGCACCTCTCCTTTCAGCCATGTTTGAAAAAGGAGACAAACACGGCACGCTCCAGAAAACTCCATGAATTTATGCTCTACGCCTAAACAAAAATCACGTTTTCAAATGAGGAAAATGCCCCCTGTTCGTAGGGGGCATCCATCCGCTGCTTGTTAGCGCACGCGCTGGTGTTCTTCAACCGGTACTGGAGCCGGTACTTTTTCTTCTGCTTTCAATTCAACATCAACGATATGTACGTTTACTTCCACTACCGAAAGACCTGTCATGCTCTCAATCGCATTGCGTACACTATCTTGAATATTTCGAGCGACTTCCGGGATGCGATGTCCGTATTTGACAATGATCGAAACATCCACCGCCGCTTCGCGGGAGCCAACCTCTACACGCACACCACGTGCTATATTTTTACGGCCTAATCGTTCAGCTATTTCTCCTACGAAACCGCCGCTCATTTGCGCTACACCTTCTACTTCGGACGCCGCCATGCCGGCGATCACTTCCAACACTTCGGGAGCGATCTGGACTTTACCAAGTTCTGTTCTATCTAAGTCTGGAGTAAACTCTTCCATGCTTCGCACCTCCCTCTAATTTGTAATTCATTATACCAAGCACACCGTATTTTTACAAATCAGCCCTACTTACTCTTCATCCAGGTTCAAGTCGTAGGTTTCCAAGAATTTCGTATCGAAATTCCCGCTGACAAATACTTCGTGCTCTAATACCTTCAAATGGAATGGGATCGTTGTCGTAATACCTTCTACGACGAATTCACCCAACGCACGCTTCATACGGTCAATTGCTTCGTTACGATCCTTGCCCCACACGATCAGCTTGGCGATCATCGAGTCGTAGTATGGTGGAATGGAATATCCCGCATACGCTGCACTGTCTACGCGCACACCAAAGCCGCCTGGCGCCAAATATTCCGTGATACGACCTGGCGAAGGCATGAAGTTTTTCGCAGGATTCTCAGCATTAATGCGGCATTCAATAGCCCAGCCATCCAATACGATATCCTCTTGCGTAAAGGACAATGGTTGGCCTGCCGCTACGGTCAGCTGCTCCTTGATCAGGTCAAAGCCAGTCACCAGCTCGGTCACAGGATGCTCTACCTGAATACGCGTATTCATTTCCATGAAGTAGAACTTTCCATGTTTGTCCAACAAAAACTCGACAGTTCCCGCACCGTGATAGGAAACGGCTTTTGCCGCCGCAACAGCAGCATCCCCCATTTGTCGGCGCAGCTCTTCACTCAATGCTGGAGATGGCGCTTCCTCGATCAGCTTTTGGTGACGGCGTTGGATGGAGCAGTCGCGCTCACCCAGGTATACGGCATTGCCATGCTTGTCAGCCATGATTTGAATTTCCACATGGCGCGGGCCTTCTACGAACTTCTCCAAGTAAACACCTGGATTGCCAAAAGCCGTTTTCGCTTCGTTTTGCGCCTGACGGATCGCTTTTTCCAAATCTTCATCGTCAACGGCTACGCGCATACCGCGTCCGCCGCCACCCGCCGTCGCTTTGACCATGACAGGATAGCCAATCTCGTTTGCGGTAACGACAGCGTCAGCCACATCTTCGATCAGCCCTTCCGTACCTGGTACAGTAGGTACACCTGCCGTCTTCATCGTATCCTTCGCTGTGGACTTGTCCCCCATCTTCACAATGGCTTCTGGGTCTGGACCGATAAAGGTAATGTTACATGCGGCACAAATCTCGGCAAAATCGGCGTTTTCTGCCAAGAAGCCATAACCAGGATGGATGGCGTCTGCCCCTACCTTGGTCGCTACACTCATGATGTTTGCTATATTCAAATAGCTTTCCTTGGATGCCTTGGGACCAATACAGTAGGCTTCGTCGGCCAGCTTCACATGAAGCGCTTCACGATCCGCTTCGGAGTAGACGGCGACCGTACGAATGCCCAACTCGCGGCATGCACGGATAATACGCACGGCAATCTCCCCGCGATTGGCAATCAATACTTTTTGAAACATTCCGCTCTCCCCCACCTTATTCTGGCTTCACCAAAAACAATGCTTGGCCATACTCAACCAATTGGCCGTCTTCTACGAGCACTTTCACGATCTCTCCGCTTACTTCTGCTTCGATTTCGTTAAAGAGTTTCATGGCTTCCACGATGCAAACAACTTTGCTCGCATTCACTTTGTCACCAGCTTGTACGTAAGCCGGCTTGCCTGGTTCTGGTGCGCTATAGAAAGTTCCTACCATTGGAGATACAATCTTGTGGAGATTAGCGTCATCCGCCGCTTGTACAGCTGCTGCTTTCGGAGCTTCTGCTGCGACTGGCGCTGCCGCGACAACTGGCTGAGCCGGGATATGTGCTACGGGTGCTGCAACAGGAGCTTGAACCGCTGGTTGCGTGACGACAATCGTTTCCGTACCATTGGATTTTTTCAAAGACACCTTGGCACCTTCTGTTTCCAAGTTAAATTCTTGAATGGATGATTGATCAATTAACTTAATAATTTCACGGATTTCATGCATTTTCATTACGAACAAGCACTCCTTCTTTTCTTTCAATAGAGGTTCGTGAAGTCCAGTATGTATCCTTTTGGCAAACCATAAATCCATGGTAGCCTGTTGCCTAAACCACGTCAAGAAAGGATTTCCCCGCTTCTTTTCTAACAGAAGCGAGAAAATCCTTACCATCATGCCCCATTCTCCTATCCGTTATAACGAGAAAGTGCCGTAGCTTGATTAGGATGCCTTGTATTGTACGTTAATGTTTGTCGCCGGGATATTCAGGTGTTGCTTCACGTTGGCAATGATTTCCACTACCTCGTTTGCGCTCAATTTATCTTTTTGTACAATGACTGTCGCAATGTCATTTTGGACAGTAACGACCGCATCCTGATAGCCGCTCGCCTTGAGCATTTCTTCAGCAGTCATCGTAGCACTTTCCATATTGGACAGTTCTTCAAACTTGGCCATCGCTTCAGCGACTGCCTGCGGAGAGGACTCCGTGCTGTTTACGATTGCTAGCTGTTCGTCTTTTTGTTGCGCCAGCATGGCTTCGCGTTTCATTTTGAAACCTTGGAAGATTTCACTCGCCGTTTCTGCTACTGGGACGACCGTGTTCGATGTGGCTGGTTTTGCTTCTGGTGCAGTAGGAGTTTTCGCTCCTTGTGTGCCAGTTTTTCCTTCTACAGGGTTTGCTTTTGGAGCTTGATCGACAGGCGTTGCTTGTGGGGCGTGATCAACTTGCTTGGATTCAACCACCACACCGGAAATTTGCTCTTGCTTCTGGACAGCGTGCTCTTGTCCTGATGTTGGGACCTGATCTTGCGGTCCCTTCACCAAGTAATATCCAGAGAGCACAACCATGACAGCAAGCATTGTCAACAACCAAACCGTTTGCTTTCGCAGAATCATTCGCCATTACCTCCTACCCTTTTTTGGGCAAAATGGATATTTTATAAGCGGGAACATCCAAAACCTTTTGAACGGCTTCAGTGATCCACGCTTTAACCTGGATGTTATCGGCCCCTTTCGCTACTACCAGGACCCCGCGGACTTTCGGCTTCAACGTCTTCACAATAACAGGGGCATCTTGCTTGCCGCCTTGCACGATGACGACCTGCTCATCTCGTGACTGATCATTTTGATTGCGGGTTGCCTTTTCTTTGTCCATTTCCTGATTGGTTGAGGAACGAATGTTGCGATTTTTTTCTACAACCAGCTCTGGTGTTGATTCCAGATTGACCATGACCTGTACTTCACCGACACCGACAACAGAAGCGAGGATCTCGCGAAGCTGTGTCTCGTAAATGTTTTCATACTCTGCAATGATATCTGTAGTCGGTGATCCCCCCAACACCTGGGAAGTTGCATCGCCTCCAGGAGAACCCTGGGCCTCACTCCCTATATCTCCAAATCCGAGTGGCTGGTCTTTTTCCACTCTGAGAAAGTCCGTCAGAATCATGATGGCTACGCCAATTCCCAATATGACGATGAAATAATGCAGCGGCTTTAGCTTTTGGTTTTTCCCCTTGCTCCCCACCACGATTTTCTTTTCTTCCTGCATCGTCTCGCCTTGTTTCTTCATGAGCAGACTTTTCAGCTTTTCCCACAATTGGTTCATTGTTTTCACCTCGCTTCACTGACTGTATCCGCTACTGTTTCTCTCTTTCTCTCGATTCGTCTTTGATGACGACCTGGCTCTTCGAAAGCCCCCACTCTTTGGCGACATCGTTTGTGATTTGCGCGTAAAGTGGATTGTCATAATGAGCTGTTGCTGCCATATCTGCTTTGGGATCAGGTTGCATTTCAATGGGTTTGCCGATCGTAATCTCAACAGGCTGGACAGGCTGGACAGGCTGGACAGGCTTAATCGGTTCAATCGTGCTCTGCCCTTTTTGCTCTTCCTTGTTCGCGTCACTGACTACCAGCTCGATTCGTTCAAGGATTGGCTGTTCCGGATTTTGCTGATTGACGGTAATCGTGACATCATCGACAGTTACGCCGTACTGCTCTTTGACACTGGCTTTTACCGAGGACGCTACCTGTGACTGAACGTAAGCCGTCATCTGTTGGTTTTGTTGACCAAGCAGCTTGTCAGTGATGCGTTTCCATTCTGCCGAAGCAGGCTTGTTCAGCTCTTGTTGGTATCGATCCAGACGAAAGGCCAGATCTTCCTGCGAGAGACTGAACAGACTGAACACGGGAGAAATGATCGTCAGCAAGAGAATCAAGCCCATCACCATTTTTACGTAGCGTTGCAGTGTCGTATTGGGCAGGATCAGATCGAGGAAGGCAGCCAAAAGGACGAGCAGGATAATTTTTTTCAACCACAGGGTTAACCACGTCATTTCATCACCTACCGAACCATCATGGAGATGTTGCCCGCCGCAATCATGATCGTAATCGCTAGAAAGAACATCAAGCCGACCGTTGCCAAAGCAGCGAAGACGAACAATAGACTTTTCCCAATCGTACCTAGCGCACTGATGATTGGGCTGTTTCCAAGCGGTTGGAGTACGGCAGATGACAGATTGTAAATCAGAGCCAGTACCAGTATCTTCAAAGCCGGAAACGCGCATAGCATGATCAGGATCAAAACACCCGCCAAGCCCACGGCATTTTTGACCAGTAACGAGGCATTGAGTACAGTATCTGCCGCATCGGAGAACACACGACCTACTATCGGGATGAAATTGCCCGTGATGTATTTCGCTGTTCGGAGAGTGACCCCGTCCGCAACGGCTGAAGTCGCTCCTTGTATGGAAATGATGGCGAGAAAGATTGTCAGAAATGAACCAAGGACACCCATTGCAATATTGCGTAGCAAGGTCGCTAACTGCGTGACTTTGTACCTCTCTGAAAACAGGCTGACGATAGAGAGCATCGCAGAGAGGAACAGAAGCGGGAACACGACGTAAGAGATCATCATGCCGCTTGTGTTGATCATGAAGATAATCAGCGGGTGAAACATTGTGGCGGATGCCAGATTGCCTACCGAAGCGAGCAGCGCGATGACGAGCGGGATCATGGCCAGCATGAAATCAGACATGTTCGCGATTGCGTCTTTTGCATAGGTAATGGCAACATGAAAGCTGTTGATCGCAAGTACCATCAAGACGAGATACGTAATCGAGTACGCCACTGTCGATACCGCATTGCGTTCAAAGGCGTTCTGCATCGTTTCGAGAATCATCGCGAAGACCGTAATGATAATGATGGAGCTGAGCAGCTTGCCATTCATCAAAATCTCATGAAAGATGAACTTGCCCATTCCTTGCAGGACTCCTGAAATACTGAAGTCACCTTGCTGCATGAGGATTTGGATAAAGCCTTCCGATTTCAAATCGGGCAAGTACCCTTTATAGTCGCGCAACAACTGTTTCCAATACTGTTCGACTCGGTCTAGCTGCAAGTGATCGACCTGTTGTTGCACGATTTGATTAATCGGACCGGCTGCGGGTGCCACAGCGGGTGTCGCAGTAGCTGACACAGCAACTGGAAACAAGGCAAGGAGCAGGAACCAGAACAGGATCAGCTTGCAAGTGTGTGCCATGGACATCCCACCTCCCTTATGCCGGCAACAAGTCGATCACTGTTTCGATAATGATTTGGATGATTGGTACAGCCATCACCAGGATGAGGACTTTTCCAGCGAGCTCGATTTTCGAAGCAATCGCACCTTGTCCAGCATCTCGGGTCATCTGTGCACCGAATTCAGCGATGTAGGCAATTCCGATGATTTTTAGAATCGTTTCCAGAAACACAAGGTTCAAATCTGCTTGAACCGCCAATCTTTCCAAAATCCGAATAACCTCTGCTATTTTTCCGACGAGAAAGTAAAAGATGATGACCCCGCTCGCGATCGCCAGCAAAAAGGCGAACATCGGCTTCTGTTCCTTAATGACTAGCGCGAGAATCGTAGCCACCAGTCCTAGTCCGACAATTTGTACAATCTCCATCTGGAGCCCCTCCTCAGTTGAACAGGAAGACGCGTTTTACCTCGGAGAACAAGTCACCGATGTAATGGGACACCATGTACAGGACAATGATGAATCCGACCAGAGTTGCCCAATGCGCAATATCTTCCTTGCCCGCCTGCTTCAGGACCGTATGCAGGATGGCTGTAATGAAACCTACTGCTCCTATCTGGAAAACAGGTGTCAAATCAAAATCCACTGTGAACACCTCGCCTTTAGAACATCAGGATGACGACCAAGAGTCCACCTAAAAAGCCCAAACTCTTGTACATTTTTTCGTACTTTTCCTGTTCCGCACGAGCCTCCTCTTCCAGCCCTCGCAGGTGGGTGACAGCTAGGCGCAAATGCTTTTGCTGGTCTTCCCGATCGGATGATCCGAGTACCTGACCTAGACTCTCAAGCACCTCTCGCTCTTGTCTGCGCAAGGCGGTTTGGGTCCAGAGTCTATTCATTGCTTGTTGCAAGGCTTCCTCAGCCGAATGCGCCTTTTCTGTCTGTAGGAATTCCGCGGCCATAAGAAATACTTTCCCTACCTCTTCGGAAACGCGATGACCGACCTTCACAAACGCTCGCTGTAATGGAGTCATCCCGAACACGATTTCCGTTTCGAGCATTTGTAGAGCAACGAGCAGAGCCCGAAGCTGGACGGGACGATTCGCGTAATACTTGCCGATCTGCCAACCAACCATCGACGCCGAAAACAGAATGAGTACGGCTCCCATCAGCTTGACCATGCAGCCTTCTCCCTTTCAACCAGGTTCATGCTTTGATCGTAGATGGCCTGGATCGTTCCGACACCTTTTGCGCGGCTGAGTACGATATAGCGCGAAAAGGCACCATATCGAATCAGCTTGCCTAGCATAGGGCGTTCGGCTACTTCCTTGACGCTCGCTCCATGCGCCGAGCAAATGACGGCTACACCCGCATGAATCGCTTCCCAAACTGCGTCGCCATCTTCCGCTCTTCCTACCTCGTCCACAATCAGTACATCAGGAGACATGGAGCGAATCAGCATCATCATCCCGACAGCTTTTGGGCAAGCGTCCAGCACATCCGTTCGCGGACCGACATCTCGTTGAGGAACTCCTTGCAAGCATCCCGCCAACTCAGAACGCTCGTCCACAATTCCTACCTTGCGACTTGAAGACCACTCGCTCCCGTAGCTGATGGTTCGTGCGATATCACGCAACAAGGTTGTCTTCCCGCATTGGGGTGGGGAGATGAGCAGCGTGTTTTGCAATTTGCCATCCTCAAACAAATACGACATGACCTTTTTGGCCGCGCCCTTTTTCTCGCGGGCAATCCGGATGTTGAAGCTGGTCACATCTCTGATTCCCTTCACTTCTCCTTTGTCCAGCACCACTTTCCCCGCAATGCCAATGCGATGACCGCCAACTACCGTGATGTAACCCCTTTTCAACTCTTCTTCCAAGGCATAAAGAGAATGCTGGCTGACCTGGTTTAAGAGTTTTGCTGCCTCTTCTGCTGAAAATAGCCATCCTTGTGCAGGTATCGAGGTGATTTGCCCCGACGATGTCACATAGCTGGATTGTTGGCCAAACCGGACTTCTAGCGGCTGGTTTTGCCGAAGCCGAATCTCTTCCAGATTCTCTCTTACCGCGATAGGAAGGGCCGTCAAAATCGTTCGTAAAGTTGCTGGCAATATCGTCAAGATCTCATTCATCAGGTACCCTCCTTTTTGCAGCCTTCTGCCTTTGTCCACTTTGACTTACCTCCATCCTATGCAGAGGTGGACGAGATTTATGCAAAAAAAATAGCTTGCTCTCGTGCTAGAAAGACGAGTGCAAGCTTTTCCTATTGGAATCATCAATTATCCGATTTCTTGTTATCCACCGGCTCTATTACATAGTGTCTGAAACCTTCCTCATCTTTGCCCTCGTGCAGATAGATTTCTTTCTGGCAGCTAGGGCATGCAAACTCGTAAGTCGTATCGAGATGGGGATCTACTTGTGCTTCGTATTGCTGTGCGTCTTCATCATCATCCAAATCGTAGAAAGTCGCGTACTCGTCGTCATCATCCTCACAATCGACAACCGTTTCATACAAGTCATCATCATCTTCAAAAAGGTAGAGCTCAATGTCCTCTAAGTCTTCATCCAAGGCCTCCACATAATCCTCCGCCTCTTCCACTCGCGCGTGAAGCTCTCGTAGCTGACCCTGCACCTCATTTAGAATCTCAATCATCTCTACCATAATTTTTCCTTCGGGGCTTTTCTCCCCCACTTCCAATCCATCTGCCAATCCTTGCAAGTATGCGATTCGATTCGCCAATGATTCTGGCATCCACATTCCCTCCCATCCAATCTCTCCCACTTATCGTTCCCCAACGTGATGCCATTTACGAATGGAAGGAAATGGGTAATTATTTACGGACACCAATCAAGATGCACGAGATCCCCACCAGAATCCAGGCTATTTTGGCGAAGCTAACCCGATCCGACATGCCTAACAAACCGATTGTAGTAGTGGTGATCAAGATAATTGGCCCAACAATCGCAAGCCCTGAATTAATGAGCAGAGCTTTTTCGACCTGGTTCACTTTCAAAATGAGCAAAGCTGCAATGATCTCGATACTGCCTGAAAAGACCCTAAGTGCTGCCATACCCATAATCGCTTTTTCCAACATACCGTCTCGTCCTCCCCTCCTTTCACTCTATGCCTGTACCACATCATTTCAGCACTTTTTGAATCATCTCTATAGGCTATTGCCCTCACTCCTCCCCTTCACTGGGCATACACTGAACCATACGCCTAGAAGAAATGAGGAACTTGCCGATGGTAGAGTGTGATCAATCGTTTTTACCTGATAGCTGGGCAAACCCGTCCGGGCAAATACGAGAGAAGCCCCGTGTGAAGGGCTTAACCATGGTCATTGACAAAGGCCTTGGACTTACTGCATATTCCGACTTGTTCGCGCTGGCTGCTCCCTATATCGATCTATACAAACTCGGTTTTGGCACCCTTGCTCTGTACCCCCCCGAAATACTCAACCAAAAACTGACCCTTGCAAAGAAATTTGGTGTACACATCATGCCAGGAGGAACTTTTTTTGAAATCGCCATTCGCCACAATTCAATTGCAGATTATATGAAGCTGATTCGCTCTCTCGGTTTTTCTGCGGTGGAAATATCCGATGGAACGTTCCCTTTATCCTTTGCACAGCGCCAGGAAGCCATCAATTACGCGTTAGACAACGATCTGGTGGTCTACACAGAGGTCGGAAAAAAAGCTGCCGACTATCGCACTTGTCGAGAGGAATTGCTGGAGACGCTTAGCTTTGACCTGCACAATGGGGCCAGTCACGTGATTGTGGAAGCGAGAGAAAGTGGTACCGTCGGCGTGTGTGACGGGGATGGCAAGATTGACGATTCCTTCGTTTTAGACATTGTCGCGGCGGCCAAAGAAAAGGCCTCCCGTCTGATCTGGGAAGCACCACAAAAGGATCAACAGGTCTGCTTCATCAAGGCCATTGGCAGCGAAGTGAACCTCGGAAATATTGCCTATACGGATGTATTCTCTCTGGAGACGCTACGGCGCGGATTGCGCGGCGATACAGCCCTAATCATGGATAGAGGGAGGTGTTTTCCGTGCGAATAGAGGTGGTGCCGACCGTGGAAGAAATTCGTTTTGAACAGATCAGCAATCATGTAGTCATCGTCATCGATGTGCTTCGTGCCTCCAGTACGATTGTCACCGCATTAGGTAATGGATTTCGCAGCGTCATCCCGGTCGAAACCATTGGGCAAGCGAACTCCCTACGCACGAGCGACTGTATTTTGGCCGGGGAACGCCACTGCAAAAAAATCCCCGAATTCGACTGCAATAACTCACCAACCGAAATCGCAGGTTTGGGGAAAACGGGTAGCCAGCTTATTCTCACCACGACGAACGGGACTCGTGCGATCCAAAAAGCAGAACGCGCCACTGCTCTCTTGATCGGCTGCTTCTTGAATGCCACCGCATGCATGCGGCACGCTCTTTCGTATCATCTCGACATAACTCTGTACTGTGCAGGTACCCGGTCGGAATTCGCTCTGGAAGACGGTCTGGCTGCCGGCTTGATGATTGCACAGGCACAGCAATCGTTACCGAGCATCCAAATCTGTGATCTGGGTGAAGTGCTAAAGGCGAGCTACCTTTATTACGCGGGAAAACTGAGCGAGCTGCTACCCCACACGACAACAGGAAAAAGGCTCATCCAGCACCATCTAGCAAGCGACATACGGTACTGTGCTCAAGTGGATCAGTATCAAATCGTCCCCTACATCAAGGAGAAACGCATACTCCCACACCTTGTCTCATAATGTGAAAAGAGAACAGGGACAGGGGTTTTGATGCCAATGATGTCTGGAGAAGTAATGCTGGTCATCCTAATCGTTATCGGTCTTATTGGGCGCTCACCGATTATTGCGACTGCCGCAAGTATATTATTGGTGTTGAAGCTAACGGCACTGGAGCGTTTTTTCCCAACAGTAGAACGGCGCGGATTGGAGCTCGGGCTGCTCTTTTTGACCATTTCCGTACTGGTTCCATTCGCCAGCGAAAAAATATCATGGAAAGACGTCACGCCTCTTTTCACTACGGTTGTCGGCTTAACCGCACTGGCTGGTGGGGCCATTGCCACCTGGATGAATGGAAAAGGACTCGATTTGCTACGCTCGGAGCCACATATGATCGTCGGTCTAGTGATTGGCTCGATTATTGGCATTGTGTTTTTTCGGGGTATTCCCGTCGGGCCTTTGATGGCTGCTGGTATTACGGCGTTTGTGTTGAAGCTGTGGGAATGGTTTGGAAGCAGATAAAAACGAAATCCCCCTCTTTTACATCCAGGAGGGGGATTTGTCTATCTTGTTTTAGCGTTTGGTGTTATTGGACGTGTCAAACGGAACTTCCCAATTGAGGTCTTGGTATTGGCGTTGTTGAATAGCGTGTGACAGCTTTAGCTCTTTTGGCTGTTTTTCAAGGTCGCGGATGAAGAATGTTCCTGTAACATGTACTCTTCCGTCCTTGCCTCTTGTATAGGTTGTTCCTTGAAGCTTTACATTGTAAGTTTGTTTGGACTCATCCTGTGCCGACCATTCAGTCGTGTAGACGATTCCTTCTGGCAGTATAGCCGAGAACGAAATCAGAGCACCTTTTCCAAAATAGGTCTCATCCCCGATTTTTTCTTCGTCCTCCGTTGTTTTTAAGGTAAAGCCCGTTAAGGTATAGGTACTGTCACTGTTCGTCACGGCCACCTTATCCTTTAACAAGGTATCCACCGGGATGGATGCCTGAAATTTCGATGGCTCATACAGGTACAGGGAGTGCATTTTTAATTTGTACGTTTGATCCTTTGCTAGTGGAGTTATCCCGTTCCATTTCGTAACTCCTTTCCCGTCATTATGCACTTTTCCTCTGTACGAATGATTTACGTTGTTCTTTCGAATTTGGTTAAGCTCTTCATGCAAGGCATCGTCCCAGCCTGCTACTACATTCCCTTTTTCATCGTATATTTGGAACGCTACGCCCATGTCGATGAAATACCTCTCCTTCCTCTGGGCTTCTGTAAACATACCTGTTTTTGGTTCTTTTACAATCCAGCCATTTTGCTCTTTCCATTTTTGGATTTGTTCTTCTCTTTCTTTTGTCCAGACTGTTTCCAACTCTAGCAAACTGGTACTCGGAACCGTCATGATGTTTTGGAAATTGATTTTTATTCCTTGCGGTGTCGTGTACGTTTGCCCGATCTCTGTATGGTTTGCTACTTCCCTCGTCTTTTTCATATCAATGGGAAATTCAACCTTCCAGTTTCCTTCTTTCCCACCCAGAATCGTTGCTTCGACACCGACGATGATCTCATCCGGCAATGTCTTGCTATCTTTCAGGAATCGGAAAATATCATGGCTGACGACAAGATACTCTCCTTCCTCACCGTAGGTATAGCCCCCTCCCCCAGGATTCAGGTCTTCACCTGACTTGGTTTTGTAAGTAAGGGACAATCCGTCTTTTTCCACATCAAACGGGATACGCTTGCCATTTTGATCCACGATATTTGCAATGATCGCCATCCGCACTGGATCCGCAACAACTTCTTTTACAACCAGTGTAATTCCTTGATCCGTCACCTTTTTATTGATTTCCTGAACATAACCCTTCTCAGCTGCCTGCTTCATTCCTTGGTCGATACCTTGTATAGATTGTATGACACTGTTTACGTAGCTCGCAAAAGTCGGAGACACCATGGACCCAAACGTAATGATTGCTGTGACACTCGCCACAGCTAACGCTGTTTTCTTCAAAATGTTTACACTCCTTTTTTTCCAGTTTGGTTTTGGCTTTGGCAATTGCACTTGCTCTAACGCCGTCATCACCCGGGAAGTAAAATCTGTGGGCAACGCGCTTGGAACGTGCAGGCTCGGGAACCCCTCGTTGCTATCCTCTTCCTCCATCATCAGCCTCTGACAGAGCAAGCAGTCTTCGACATGTCGTTCCAGCAGTCTAGCATCACCTTCAGATAGCTCACCAGTCAAATACCTGCGCAACTCTTCAGTTTTGGAGCAATTCATAGATAGCAGCACCTCCTGACATTTCTTGCGCGATACTAGCCCGGAGCTTTTTCTTGGCGTGATGGATACGCATTTGTACAGTTGTAACCGGAACATGCAAAATTTCGCTAATCTCTTTGTAGCTCATCTGTTCCAAGTATTTCAGCATAAACACAACGCGGTATTCTTCCCCCAACGCCATGATTTGCTGCTGCAAGGTATCTTGCTTTTCTTTTTCCAAATACGCTTTTTCGGGTGTATCAGATTCAATCAGTCTAGTCTCTTCCAAAGGTGTTTTGGCGTAGTGCTTGTTCTTGCGCCAGGCGTCTATACACAAGTTAGACGCAATCCGATACAGCCAGGCCAAGAAAGCATCTGTCGGCTTATATTTATCGAGTTGACAGTACGCTTTGATGAAGGCCTCTTGTGTCAGGTCTTGAGCATCCTGCTGCTGTCCCGTCATTCGATAAAGATAGCTGTATAACCGTTCTTTGTACTTGTCAACCAGGTGCGCGTAGGCATCCCGATTCCCTTTTTGTACCTGTTGTATGAGCAACCAATCATCCTGCAAAGGAAATCCTCCCATTTCAAAAAAGTTCGCTGCGCAGCGTTCGTTTTGGCAGGTTCATATGGATTAACGGATCATTTTGTATTTTCTTTCCAAAAAGGAATGCATTTTTTTAAAAAAGTTTGAGTCAACATGGTGGAGGAGAAGAAAAAGCACAGTGCTCTTCGACTCTGACACGCCAGCAAAGGGGGAATCACTGGCCGTCTACACTTAAAAAAGGGGACCGTCGAGCCAAAGCCACCCTACGGGCGGATGTTTCTCGAAGAAGAAGTGTTCGACAAGCGGTCCCCTTTTTTAAGTTCCGACTGGGTAGGCGTTGTCAAGGTTGAACTACTCCCCTAGAAATAGACAGTATTTAAAAAGAGCCTGTTGCAAATTAAGCAGCAATGAGATGATTTCTGGTTTCATCAGGAGTCATCTTTTTTAATGTCCACTGATAACGCTCTGAATTGTAATAGGTTACATATTCGTTGACGCGTTGACGCAACTCTTGAAGTGAAACACAGTCCTTATATTCGAGTTCGTCTTTCATATGACCGAAGAACGATTCCATTGAAGCGTTGTCCCAGCAGTTACCTTTGCGAGACATCGACTGCTTAAAACCAGCCTCAGCAATAAGGCGCCTCGTTGTAAGATGAGTGTAGTGCATTCCTTGATCCGAATGAAAAATAGCATCAGGATGGACGTTACCGTCCAATCGTTTGATTAATAAGTCTAGTGTCCGTTTCACTAGTGATAACTCCAATGTCGAAGACAGATAGTGTGCCAAAATCTGTTTGGTCGCCCCATCTTTTACGCAAGACAAATATGCCCATTGACCAGTACCATAGCGCAAATAAGTAATGTCAGTAAGTAGAACCTTCTCGGGTATACCTTGATCAAACTGACGTTTAAGTAGGTTTGGGCATGTGCGGTGTTCCTGAGTAGCCTTGGCCATTTTTCGATACGGATTCGCTTTCCGAATAAGAGTGACTAGCTTAAACTTTTGCATAAGACGACGAATCTTTTTATGATTCATCACGACACCGTTCATTCGCTCCAATCTCATTTTAATGACCAGCACTCCTGCTCTCCCTTTTCGAGTTTCGAAATGCTCCTTGATGAGCAGGAAGTCTCGTTCGTCGGCTTCTTCTCGAATTTGTCGCTGTTCCTCAGCACTACACCAGCGATAATAGCCACTTGAGCTCACTTCAGCAATCTGGCATAGATAACGGGTTACACGCTTCAAGCCATGTTTACGAAGAACTATGCTAATAAGCTGAAAGCGCTCGGGAGACGATAACGTCTTATTGGTTTGTCTTTCGAGCGCTTCTAGCTTTTTTAAAAGTTCGTTCTCTGCTTCCAGAAGCCTAATTCGTGCTTCAGCACGTCTCAGTTTTTCTTTTGCTGATAATTCTCCCTCTGACTTTCTACCGGTGCTCCCCTTGCCTCTGCGCTCCTCAATTAATCCAGCTTCACCAAAAGTCGTACATACTTTTCTCCATCGATGTAAGCATTTTTTTGGTGTATGACGACCCATTATTTCTAAGGGGAAACCTGCCTGAAGAAATATCTCAATCGGCGTTTGTCCCTCTCGATATGCCTGTACAGCGGTAAATTTGAACATAGGAGAATACGTGATGTTTTTCCCTGTTACTCGAAGTACATTTTGATTTTTTTCTAACATATGTATCTCATGTTCCGTAAAACTTATTCTGTTTTTACTCATCTAACATATCCCCACTCATTTCTCGTTAATGATGATTAAAACACAAAAAACCGTTAGACGGTCACTTTTTTCAAAGTGTCCATCTAACGGGTAGTAGTTCAGGTCTACGAGCCCTGTGCTTTTTCTTCTCGCCAGCTTCGGTGATCGAGCGTCTATAAAACATAAGAAAACCGCCCTGAATAAGGCGGTCGGGTTCCATCCATCACTTCCATGAATGGTAAATATGTTCCGCGTACTTCGTAATGGCTTCATCGTAAGCTGGATATGGATATTCGAGACTTTCTGCCACCGCTTTGGAGTATTTTTGAAATAGCTCATAGCAAGTGAATAACGATTCCCACATGTCTTCGTAGCCATTTTGGCGATAAGTGGATAGTAACGCTTCCCAATCTTTCTTTTGGAAGATAGCGATCGATGAATTTGTAGTTTTTCCCGACACTAAAGGTAAATCCTTTCTCACATCCGATTTGCCAAGCCATCATGCGGAGCAAATTTGGTCGGGCAATTTCGTTGAGATGGTCAATCGCAAACAGAATTTCTTTTCTCGCCAAACCTTTGACAACATAAGTAGAGACCATCCAAAATTCATTGCAGCAGTCATCAAACTCTCTGGCACTTGGCTTCCGGGTCCAATATTGGCGATCGGTAGGGAGCACCTCGTGTGTGATTAGCTCGTCTTTATCCAGCAAAATCTCAACCAGACCGTCGCTATCTGCAAAATACTGCTCTGTCTCGTCTACCGGAATCAGCGTCAGATCCACTTTATTTCCATCCTCCAATAGCATGAGATAGGAAAACCAATTCCCTAACTCGGACGGAAAAAGCTCCATATCTTCCGGTTTTTGCATCATGATCCGATTCCCAAAAGCATCGAGCCATTGATCATTTTCCTTGAAAGAAGCCATCTCAGTCACAAAATACGAAATATCATAATCCTGGAAAGGATCAGCGGGTATATTTTTGTTCGTGCGTGACCCTTCCAAGGTTACCAAGCGGATTCGATCATCCTTCCTAGCGAAATCAATCAGCATGTTCATCATTTCTTGTTCCGTTCTCAAAGCCATGCCCCTCCACATCACTATTTCTCTGTACTACTAAATGTAGTGGAAATGCATAATTTTTACAATCCCGCATCAATTGGCGAAGCAAATAAAAAAAGCTGCACCCATTTGGGCACAGCTTTTTCTTGCAATCCGTACTTTTACGCGCGGGAAACGTATGCTTCCGTACGAGTATCGATGATCAGACGCTCTCCTTCTTCTACGAAGAGAGGAACGTTTACTACGAAACCAGTTTCCAAGGTTGCTTTCTTTGTTACGTTAGAAGCAGTGTCACCTTTTACACCTGGCTCACATTCAGTTACAACGAGTTCAACCGTATTCGGCAATTGAATACCGATTGTTTCTCCGTTGTACTGCATGATTTGCACGTTCATGTTTTCCTTGAGGAAACGCAGTTCACGCTCGATTTGGTTGCGAGTGAACGTCATTTGCTCATATGTTTCCGTATTCATGAAAGTGTAATCGTCTCCACTCGCATACAGGTATTGCATCGTGCTGGATTCGATGCGGGCAGGGTTAACTTTTTCACCGCCGCGGAAGGTCATTTCTGTCGTGTTGCCGCTACGCAGATTGCGCAGTTTGGAGCGAACGAATGCCGCACCTTTACCTGGTTTTACGTGTTGGAATTCTAGCACGGTAAAAATATTGCCATCCACTTCGATTGTCAAACCGGTACGAAAATCGTTTACAGAGATCATGGTAGTCCTCCCAAATCAATCAATAACAGAATAAGTATAAATTACACAGGCAAAATGAGCAACTCTTTCGTAGACTTGTTCAGGTTCTCATGGCCATCAGCTGTAATCCACACATCGTCTTCGATCCGAACGCCCCCAAGTCCTGATACATAAATGCCTGGCTCCATCGTTACGAGCATACCTGGCTCCAATACGAAGGTGCTTACAGTCGACAGCCCCGGCAGCTCGTGAACTTCCAATCCGAGACCATGACCTGCGCTATGTCCATAGGCATCCCCATAGCCTGCTGCTGTGATGAGATCTCTTGTTGCTGCGTCAGCGTCTTTTGCGGATACACCTGGCTTCAGTGCTTCTAAACCTGCCAGCTGGGCACGCAGAACGATATCGTAGATTTCACGCATTTTCGGATCTGGCTCTCCCACAGACAATGTGCGTGTAATATCGGAATGATAGCCCTGATAAGCAGCACCAAAGTCGAGTGTAACCATTTCCCCTGCCTGAATCACTTTCTCGGACGCACGCCCATGTGGCAGAGCGCCGCGCACACCTGACGCTACGATGATATCAAAAGCTGAGCCTGTCGCACCTTGCTTGCGCATGAAGTATTCCAATTCCAAGGCAACATCGGATTCACGCACACCTGGCTTGATGTAGCTTTGAATATGCGTAAATGCTGCTTCCGCGATACGAACCGCTTCACGAATGATAACCATCTCGGATTCGTCTTTAAACATGCGAATTTTTTCAAGCAGACCGCTTGTTGGCACCAGCTCTACTCCGTCGATTCCTTTGTTCCATTCCTGATACGTGCTAAAGGACACGCTGCTCTCAAACGCCAATCGCTTGATCCCTTTTTCTTGCAAAAGCTTTGCCATCGCTTCCACAGCTTTTCTTTCGTTATTGACCACTGTAAATTCAGGTGCTTGTTCTTGCGCTTGTTCCACATAGCGGAAATCAGTGACGAGAAACGCTTCTGTTTCCGTGACAATTACCCATCCCGTTGATCCAGTGAAACCGCTCAAGTAGAAGCGATTCTCTGTTTTTTCGGTAATAAACGCCTCTGCTCCCACTTGTATAAGTGCCTCGCGCAATTTATGCAGACGTTGTTTCATGGCAGCCTTTTCCCCTTTTTGAAAGCTTTTATTTTTTTTCGATTTTACGGACGAGCGCTCTTAACGCCCATTCATATCCATCGATCCCCAACCCGACAACTTGTCCAATCGTAACAGGTGCGATGACTGAGTGATGGCGAAATGGTTCCCGTGTATGAATATTGGAAATATGTACTTCAATCGTCGGAAGAGCCACACTGGCCAAAGCGTCCCGGATCGCATAGCTGTAATGGGTGAATGCGCCTGGATTGATCAGGATACCGTCATGGACACCTCTCGCTTGATGAATCGCGTCGATGAGGACACCTTCATGATTCGATTGGAGATGCTCAAGCTTTCCGCCCAACTCATCCATGACAACCGTCAGGATTGTCACCACATCCTCCAGCGTTTCCCTTCCGTAAACATCCGGCTCCCTTGTCCCCAATAAATTCAGGTTGGGCCCGTTCAATAACAAGACGGAAGTCATCGACCATCCCTCTCCCTATAAAAGTTTTTTTATTAATGAAACATTTTACCACAAGCCGCTCTGAATCCAAAGTAGACATTCGCCAAAGCAACATTTCGAACATTGTTACATCCATTTTGACAAGGAACGGAGAAATCCTCCTACCTTGTGTACTCATTCCATGCATGATTCTCGTCTGATTGCTCGAGCATGATTGTCATCCCAATGAACAAGCCAAACGTCAAATACCAAGCGCCTTCCGTACTTAAGGTGGCAACCTCCCAATTTCCGATATGAAAGAAGAATCCCGCTATCCCTAACATGACCGCCCCGTAGACGAGCCCCAACCACCACGCACGGATACGGCTAAATAGCAAGCTGAACACAAATGAAGCAACGACTGCTTCAACGAACAGCACGATACCACCAAGGCACACGCTCGCAAACGTATTTTCGTTCTCGATACTGATAAAGGGGCGTGCAAATGCTCCCACTCCGTACGGGGTCATGTGCAAAAAGTGAGCCATCAATCGAACGAGCCCCCAAATAATCGTTCCCCAGAATGCCACCTCCAAAATCTTCGAGAAGGAGACTCTTTTACTCCCTTGCCTGCCTTCTTCTGTATGGGAAATGCGTGCTTGCTTGTGCCTTCGTCCTGTCTTACTTATTTCCATTTCCATCACCTCTGTTCTCTAGTATGCTCTTCCTCTAAGCTTTTCACTTCCGCTTTACATTTGTTGGAAAAACACGAACTCCTTGTAGCTTCAAGTCACCATTTCCGTTAATATAGTGGTAAGGATGGTGATTGAATTGGCGCAACAAAACGTACCTAGCTACGGCGGTCAGGCCGTCATCGAAGGTGTTATGTTCGGTGGCAAAACCACGACCGTTACAGCTGTTCGCAAAAAAAATCATGAAATTGAGTATTTTGAATCCCCAAGGTCCGAATATAAATGGATTACTACGCTAAAAAAGATTCCGTTTTTGCGTGGGATTGTTGGTTTGGTCGAAGCCAGCGCCAATGGGGCCAAACATCTCAACTTCGCCTCTGAACAATACAGTAAGGAGTCTGGAGAAGAAGCTTCTGAAAGTCCATCGAAACTCACTATGATTTTAGGTGTTGCTGTTGTCGGGGTACTTTCCTTCCTGTTCGGGAAATTCGTCTTTACACTCGTTCCCGTTTTCCTGGCAGACTTTTTACTCGGAAAATGGGTACCGGATGGCGTTCCTCAAACGTTGGCTGAAGGCGGATTTAAAATTTTGCTCCTCCTCGGCTACATTACTGCTATTGCACAAACGCCGTTGATTAAAAGGCTTTTTCAATACCATGGAGCCGAGCATAAAGTGATTAACGCGTTCGAATCCGGGGTAGAATTAACAGTAGCCAATGTGCAAAAATTTTCCGCTCTGCATTATCGTTGCGGGAGCAGTTTTCTCATTTTTTCAGTGTTCGTCGGTGTTGTGATTTACTCCCTGTTTAGTTATGACTCCCTGACGGAGAGGGTCGTACAACGCATTGTTCTTTTGCCACTGGTAATCGGCGTCTCTTATGAGGTTTTGCAGTGGACAAACAAGCTCCGTGATGTACCCGTCCTACGTTACCTTGGTTATCCAGGATTGTGGTTGCAAAAGATCACAACTCGTGAACCAGATGACAGCCAAGTCGAGGTAGCCATCGCTTCCTTCCAAAAGATGCGGGAGCTTGATCAGAAGCACGTGCAGGAAAGAATGGTTACGACCGGATAACGTGAGGCATTTTTATTCCCATAGAGGTGAAGCCCTATGTTACGCCGCATTCCACCAGTGATTCTGATCGTGATTGTATTGGCGATTTACGGATTTTTGGTCACCCTCTTCAATGATCCTATCAGTACGATTGTCATCTTGGGATTATCCGTTGTCCTTTTCTTGGTCGTGCGCAACTATTTACAAACCGGCTCCTTCTTTTCACAAGGCGCTGGAGCAGGCAAACCTAGACAACCAAAGGTCAAGGTGAAGCAAAAGACCTCCATCGCTCGGCAAGCAGTGAAAAAGCAGTCGACTCCTTCTCGAAAAGATCATCCGTTTCGTGTGATCGAAGGCAGCAAAGGGAAGCAAAAAGAGAAACAAGACCAAAAATCGCAAAATAATATCTCCCACTAAAAAAAACAGGTTGCCTGAATCGGCGACCTGTTTTTTTGTTAGACCAGCATTTTCGGTGAATGATTGCGAAACACTTTGACGTAATCTTCAAAATCCCATTGTGCCAAAAATTTGTGAGCCGCTGCCTCCCCTGACGCAAACAATTGATGCCGGATTTCTTTTGACAGCTGAAATTGAGTGGTTCTCACCCCTAATGTATGGATGAAAATCGTCCGAACGGCTTTTGCCTTTTCCACATACAGGCGATCATGAGCATCCAGCATAGTCGCCAGCAATCCCCTGGAGAAGGAAAAAAGACCTTTGATTCTAGTCGCTTCTCTCTTGTCTTGATCATCAGTCAGACGAAAACCAATCGTCGGCCACCGCGGAGTCCCCGGTACATCAAATAACCAAACGGGGTAGTTGCTCAATAATGCGCCATCGACGATGTAATGCACATGTCCAGCACTTTTCAGCTTTGCAGGCTGAAAAAAGAACGGAATGGAGGAAGACATACGAACAGCTCGTGCCACAGGGAAATGATCGGGTTCTACACCATACCGTGCCAAATCATCGGGAAGGATAAGCATTTTTCCGTTTGTGACATCAGATGCGACAACCTTCAGCTTACCGGGAGGAAGATCTCCGAATGTTCGTACCCCTTTTCGTAATAACAACTCCTCTATGAACAACTCGATTCGATCTGCTCGATAAATCCCTTCCCGCACGACTAGTTCATAGATTGGTCCGATGAGAGGGAGCCTAACCACCCCTGAGCGTTTGAGAAAGTGAAGGTAATCCAGCTCTTCAAAGATCGGTTTCAACTCATGGCTGGAATAGCCTGCGCCGAGCAAAGCTGCAACAATGGAGCCTGCCGAGGTACCTGCGAGTCTTTCCCATGTGTATCCATTCTCCTCCATGACTCGCAAGGCACCGATAAAAGCGATTCCTTTTACGCCGCCACCTTCAAAGACTGCATCTGCTTTCACCTTGTGTTCCCCTCCCTAAAATTCCTCCCCATTTTCCATGTATAAGACGACAGCTCTTCCTTTACCACAAAGAAAAAAACGCAAGCCTGATCGGCTTGCGCTATAATACGATAACGAGATAGACTATTCCTCTTTTTGCTCATCTAACAAACGAATGTTACGAAGCTCTTCTATACGCTTTGGATCTGCCTCGAAGTACTGAACCAGATACTCCAGACATGTAATCGATTCCCAGCTCAGGTGATGCTCGATTCCTTCCACATCCTGATAAATATGCTCTTCATCTAAGCCAATGATCCGCATAAATTCTTCTAGAAGAGTGTGACGGTCCACTAGGCGTTTTCCGATTTTCTTCCCTTTTGGCGTCAAGACAAGCCCACGGTATTTTTCGTAAACGAGATACTTGTCTTTGTCTAGTTTCTGAACCATTTTCGTGACCGAAGAGGGATGTACTTCCAACGCTTCAGCAATATCGGAGACACGAGCATAGCCCTTTTCTTCAATTAAGTTGTAAATGCGTTCCAAATAGTCTTCCATACTCGGCGTCGGCGGCATTGTGAACCCCTCATTTCCAAACCGTTATTTCATCTTGCCAAAAAAGGCACGTAGAAATATGATACCGCGTAATGAGAAGCATTTGCAAGAGAAAAGTACCTATCGTAGCTGTTTTTCTGTTGTTGGATTCATCATTTGGACATATTGCACGAGTTGTTGACCCAACTGCTCCATGCGCGCCTGCAATCGCTCATCCTTGAGCTTGCCTTCTGGTGTAAAGGCATTGTAAGCACTTGGGATGGAAGGGCTAGATGGCAACGGCCATGCATGCAAATTGCGCATGATTAACTGCAAGGTGTTGACCGTGTTCGTAGCACCCATGCTTCCACCAGCGACACCAATGATGGCAACCTGCTTGTCACGCAAAATGCGCCCTTCCAGGAAGTCAATGGCGTTTTTCAAAGCACCTGTCATTGTGCCATGGTATTCAGGCGAACCGATCACAAGTCCATCTGCTTCAGAAACCGCTTTGACAAATCGATGGACAATATCAGGGTACGTACTGGTATCATCACGATCATCGTACAGCGGCAGCTTCCAGTCCGCCAAATGAATCATTTCAACTTCGGCACCTGCAACCTTTGCGGCTTCAAGAACAATATGAATCGCTTGTTTTGTCGTAGAATTGGCATTCATGCTTCCGGCTATTCCTACAATTTTCATGGTTTCACCCCATCGATAATCTAAATACTGGTATGTTCTTCATTATATTCCATTAAGTATATTTTGTAAACATTTATGTTTATTTAATATCATCTGTTCTGAACAAGCCTGCTTGCTTCATACACTTGTACCAAGTTGCAAGTGAGGATGATGCCTATGGACAAAGTCGCTTGGCATATCGCCGTGCTTTTTGCAGGGTCTACGTTAGGTGGATTCTACTTGGGCGGATATGAATGGTTACGCTTTTTTACTTATTTCGGTTCCTGGGGGACAATAGGCATTGCCCTTGCGGCTCTTGGCCTCGGCTGGTTCGGCGTCCAGCTATTAACTTTTTGCCATCGCAAGCAAATTCGCTCCCTGTACGAGCTGTACTACGTATTGTTTGGCGAAGCGTTCGCTTCTAGCCTATCTGCCATCACCCACATTCTGCTATTGGGGTATACAGGAGTCATGCTTGGCCAACAGGCAGATTTCCTCTTGGAGGAGTTCTCTCCCCTATGGTTCATCCTTCTGACCATTGTAGCCATCTTCTTTATCTTAAATCGTTGGAGATGGATTGTCACTGCAACAGCCATATCTCTATCCACCGGTTTATTATTGTTCGGATTGATTTTCAGCGCACAATCCCATGTACCCATACCGAGCTTGGGTTATCAACTGAATGTGAACTGGCTGATTCACGCCGTATTTTTCCTAGCCTTGCATTTTCTCATCGGCTTGGCCACGACTTTACCACTGGCAGTACGTGCGTCCCATGAGCGAACGGTTCGGATGGGCGCAATGATCGGAGCTGGAATCTTCCTTTTGTTCGCGCTGTTAGGTCAAGCTATCCTTCTTGCCCACTGGCATGATTCCCACGCTTCTGTACTGCCCATCAAACAAATTTTAGTTCAAATGATGCCAGGTGGCGATTGGCTTCTCGCTATCCTCTCATTTGTGCATGGCGGAGTCATCGTCGCCGCCCTACTCTATTCGTTGTCCCATCCAATAGCGACACGTCAACATCTGCAAATGCTTCCGCTGATTGTCGCCATGCTGCTTACCGTATTTGTATTCTCTCTTCTCACACTCGTTGTTCCATGGAGTATGTCTGCAATCGCCAGTGCAGCGACCTATTGCGGCATGTTCTTAATGGGCTGGTACGTTTGGAAGCAACCGAATTGACCTGATCGTTTCCTCGTAGCTCCTGTGGTCAAGACAGAGTCTTGGCCACTTTTTTTCGCACTATAGGAGCCAATTCACTATTCCGACCACGACCAAGAACACAAGGATAAACACCAAAATATTCAACGGACTCATCGTCACGTAGGCCTCCTCTATCCATGGTTTCTCTCCCTCATTTTACCACAAATGAAAAACGTCCCCCGAAGGAGACGTTTACTGCAGGGCCTCACTTTCCGCTCTTAGCTGTCCCCCATTTGGAGATCCCATCGGATAAGCTGGCGTTGCTTGTTCTGTCATTTTGTGAATCGCTGAAAGGACCGCCTTCGTCGCCTTTGCAATTTGTTCCCAATCCATTTGTGCGATAGAGTCATCTGTTGCTTGTCCCGTCTCTGCACTCGTCACAAGTGCCGTAGGAATACCTGCGGCTGCTAAAGAGCTTGCGGCGCCGATTTGTTCACGCGTCCCAGCCTTATCGCTTGGAGACACCCCCGCTGCTCTTAGGAGTTGGATTGGTAGATTTTCCTTACCCAGCGGATTGGTTGCAACGAGCTCTGTCTTTTGGCTGCCCACCCCCTCGAGATAGAAAGCTGCTATCATGGCTTGTCGCTCTTTGGCTGATAAGGCATTCGCATAAGCAATTGGGCCTCTGCTTCCCGAGGAAACCGCACCAAAGCTGACGAACCTCACTTCCGTATCAATCGGCTTGTCAGCCATATTACGCGCTATCTCAAGCAAGGCAGCTACACCGGAGCCATTGTGATTTGCCCCAGCTGTTAACCCGGAGGAATCATGGTGAGCAGAAACCATGACGACCTGCCCGGTGTCATTCTGATTTGGCTTTCGGCTTGCCACGATATTATACGAGGTTTGCTTGGTCGTTACAGCTCCTTCTACCTTGACGGTTCCCTTCACGGGCCGTTTGTCCATGATGCGTTTTTGGAGCTTGGTGCCATCCGCCTTGGACAAAGCGATTACAGGAACAGCGATATCCAAAGGTTCGCCCAGTGAAGCATTCCAGCCTTCCTCCCGATCATTCCAGATGATCAGTCCAACAGCTCCGGCTGCCGCTGCCTGGCGTACTTTTTCTCCAAACGGAATCTCGCCTCGCTTGACCAAGGCAATCTTTCCCCTGGACGCATCATTTGCAAAATCAACCGCCCTACCCAAGCCTGCATCCACCACTTCTGCTGTCGCGGCTCCATTGATCCCAAAAGAAAATCCACTTACTGTCCATTTTTGACCCGGCCATTCTTCCATCGTCAGTGATAGAGTAGTTGGCTTTCGGTACGTATAATAAGAAAAAGGATCGAGCTTTGTCTTAAACCCGTAAGAGCGAAGTGTATTTTCCACATAGACAGCTGCCGCAAATTCCGTTTCAGTAGCAGGTGGACGGGCTGTTCTTGCCAATTGCTCGACATGGCTGTACAAGCGTTCACTATCGATCCAATCTTGAGCTTCCTCTGCATGAACACGATGGGAAGGAAAAGGTATCGGCAATATCGTTCCACAGACAAGCAGGGCACATAGCGCGTAATGACGGACAGATCGCATGGCATTCTCCCTTTCCTTCGCTCTTTGCTCTTTATTATGGGCGTTCACGACAAATCGAGTCTAGTCAGAATAGTTAGTCAAATAACTTCATCCTGCGCCATCCCTGGACAGCTTTCGCTTTGTTCTGCCCAAAACGTCGATTTTTCGCGTGACTTCCCTCCATATGAAATCTTAATAGAATGGGGCTTTATTCCGTAAAATTATTGATAAAGAAAAGGTGACTTTCAAATTGACCGATGTCCTTGCCTTTTGCTAAGGTGGAATCAACAAAAAACCGTTTGAAAGAAACGGAATGGAATCCATTGAGGGGGAAGTACCATGCTCTATGTAGGTGGGAAATGGGTAGAAGAAGGGCAAGTCGCAGTTCATCCAGAGGACCGCGGTTATAACTTTGGGGATGGCATCTATGAGGTAGTACGCATTTATAAGGGGCGCATGTATCAATGGGATGGACATCTAACCCGATTGTTTCGAAGTGCCAAAGAAATAAAAATGGAGCTTCCATGGAGCGCAGAGGAGCTGACAGACTTAGCGAATCAGCTGATCACTAAAAACAACATCACGGAGAATGACGACGCCAACCTTTACTTACAAGTATCTCGTGGCACCGCTCCGCGTGTACATGATATTCCGTCTGGGATCAAGCCTGTGATTATGGGCTTTGTCCGTCGCAAGGACCGCCCTGTCGCTGATATGAAGAAAGGCTTGAGAGCTCATCTTGTCGAAGATATCCGCTGGCTGCGTTGCGATATCAAAACGCTCAATCTGCTAGGGGCTGTTTTGGTCAAACAATACGCAAAGGATGCAGGTGCCCAAGAATCGATTTTGCACCGCAACGGCGTCATCACAGAGTGCAGCGCTTCCAATTTGTTCGTCGTAAAAAATGGCGAGCTGTATACGCATCAGGCTGACAACTTGATCCTGCACGGAATTACTCGCCAAGTGGTCATTGATTTGGCTCGGAACAATGGCATCACTGTCCATGAAGAACCATTCGACATCGCTTTCTTAAAGCAAGCCGATGAAGTCTTCCTCACTAGCACCACCGCGGAAGTCATGCCGCTCATCTCGGTAGATGGCGTCGCTGTCGGCAACGGAAACCCAGGACCTGTCGTGCTTACGCTACAAGACTTGTTTGAACAGCATATCAACACAAGTGTACTCGTGTAATGATAATAACGTTTTAGTCTGGAGTTATTGATCTAACGCGGTTTTTCAAATATATATTCGGCAGCCTTCGCAAAATAAGTTTAAGACTGGTGCAATAAAAGAAACAGCGGCGGACTAAGATGTGAAAAATAAAGTCTTAGACTACCGCTGCTGTTTCGGCCTATGAATGAACTAACGTCTTCGTTAGTTCTTCTTTTTTTGGCAAAGGCCATTTTTTAGCCTTTACAGGGATGTTCAATTGAATGGCCGAAAATATTCATTTACTTTAAAAGCAGTGATTTAATTACTGGCACTATTTCCAATGGTTCCGTCGTTGTTTCGTATCTTCCGTATACATGACCGTTCCGTTCGATCAAAAACTTTGTGAAATTCCACTTGATCTCAACACCAGCGTATATGTCAGGATACTTTTCTTGCAGAAAGCTCTGCATCCATTGACCGTCCGAGGTCTGAGTATCGAAACCTTGAAATGGCGCTTGCTCTGTTAAAAATTGAAATAATGGATGAGCAGTCTGACCTCTAACCTCCATCTTCTCAAATAACGGAAAGGTCACTCCAAAGTTGCTCTCACAATATTCCCGCACTTCCGAGTTGTTCCCTGGCTCTTTCTCGTTGAATTGGTTACAAGGAAACCCAAGTATTTCAAACCCCTGCTCATGGTAACTTTCGTAAAGCTTTTGAAGACCAGCGAATTGACGAGAATAGCTGCACCTACTGGCAGTGTTGACTATAAGGAGAACTTTCCCTCGGTAAGCTGACAATTCAACAAGCTTTCCATTAATTGAGGTGACTTGAAAATCATAAATCGACATGATATCGTTCCTCCCCTATTATGTTGCCTCTGCAAAACCGAAATTTAGACGTCCGCAGTTTAATTACATAATAAGGCCACGTCCTCTATTGGCCTAATATATAGTATTAATAACGTTAATAGGAATAAACTATATCATCCAAATCATTCGGTGCCTTGAAATACTAGGACTGGACTTTTCAGTGAACAACGACGCCCATGCTAGGCGCACCAAAAAACAGCCGATATTGCCGCGAGAGCAAATCGGCTGTTACGTCATTTATTGGCGGGACACCTTGACGAGCTCCCCTGCCAGTTCGGCTTCTTCCCCGATGACTTTGCCGGTTAGAGCATCGATCCAACCAATGGTAAGACGGATGGGCAATTATTTGTGTCACATATCATTCTAATATCCCCATATAATCCCATACTTTTATTTAAAAACACGCCCTCGTGTTAATCGACGAGGACGTGTTGGTAACCACTCTATGTTGTGAACATTTGTTTGGTTTACTCAAAATCAAGCCAGCCCTACATCTTCTTGGTACGATTGAGGACTGATATTTCACGAAGGTCAGATCATTTATTACTGTTGAGAGCTACATTCCAATCAACTTGACGCATGGGACTGTGCCTAGAGGCGAGCAGCTTGGTGTAGAAACTTCGATTTTCTTTAGCAGTTTGGAAAGACGTATCCGGAATTAAAAAATCAATTCCTGCCACAAAACCGGCAATATATTCACTCCATCCGGAATACGCTTGTTGTGCCAGTCTAGCAGCACTCAACATATATTCGATTGCCTGATCCTTTTGCAAGTAACCCAGTTTCAAACCAGCTCTGGATAAAAGGACACACCAAGCATAGTCATGAGCAGCAATCCCCTCTGAAGGTAGACATCTCGAATAGTAATCGACAAGAATCAACTGAGATTTCGATTGATGGTCCTCGGGCAACGCTTGAATGTATGCCGTTCGTTCTGATTCGGAAAAAGTAAATAAGAAATGACGGAGACGATTGAATTCTTCCCTCTTCCCTTCCGATATGAGCCATTTTATTGTATCAACTAGTGCGGTCTTATCTGTAATCTGTTTTTCCTTAAGAAGAAATAGGCACGTTCGTCTACTTAAATTTTCATGATATAACGCATAATAGTAGGCTCCACTTTTGCTAAAGCAAACAGACGAAAGAGCTCGCAGAAATAATCTGTGACCCTTCTGATTATATGTAAGAACGGTGGGTGCCATCGGTTCCTCCTTATTAGAAACGGACCGTTTTGTAGGTTCTGACAAACAGTCGAAGCAAAAATGCATAGAGAACTAGTAACAATACGGAATAAATCACTGCTTTAACGGGGACTTCATTCGTTAACGGGGACTTCATTCGTGACATTATGTACAACAATTAGTTTATCGACAACAAATTTGGAATCTTTGTATTTGGCTCCAAAGTCTGTAATCTGCAAAACTTCCCATACATACTCAGGTAACTCTTGCGGCATTTTCACGATTGTTCCTGGCGAATCAATGAAATTACTTTTTTGTATCTGCACTGCTTGATTGGCATCTGAGACCAATAAAACGATTGATGAGTTATCAAGCTTAGCAACATAAAACCATCCTGTGGGGAGAATGCTTCGAGCCCAATTACGTTGCTTACTGTAGGAAGAATTATATCGAGTACTGATAGCACCGGTTTGGGCTTTTGCTTGATACTCTGTTATTCCTAGAAAATGAACACTGGGAAGCTTTATTTGGGCGATATCAGAATAATCCAGTTGATTCAGCACCTCAGTGGAAGATAGTTCTACAGGATGAATCCTATTTTTTAGATAGGAAATAGGTGTTAATCCGGTATCATTGATGAAAGAATTAGATAACAAAACATGTAGAAAAAGAATGAAGGATTGAGTGAATACGACACCTACTTTGGGCAACTGCATCCAAAACAGTTTCACACTGCCAAAAAAATTTGGCTTCCCAAGCTTTTTATACAATCTCTTTATGACAGATCTTCTGGTGAAAAAGGGCCTCCGCTTGGCCCGCTCCACCATCTCAGAACGGATATGTGCAAGGCTGGTTATGGCATCAATATCATTCGGAAAACTCTCCAATATCTTCAAGTAGTTCTCCTCTGCCTTCTCTAACTCACCAAGTTGAATGAGGCATTTCCCCAACAGACGCAGGGTACCCATATTGGCAGGCATACGTGAGAGGATGTACAGACATTCGTCTTTTGCTTCTACGAATTGATGGGTTTCATACCATATCCGAGATCGAATCAGATACCAATCGATGTCATCTGGATCAATACGGATTCCGTGTTCCATTGCAGCAAGAGCAGACTCCTTTTCACCCATTCGAAGAAAGTATTCACCCTGTAGCCGAAGCAAGTCAGGATCATCTGAATACATCGCATATGCTTCATCAAGCGATTGACCTGCCAGTTCCAGATTGCTTTCCTTAAGTGCCTGATATGCCGTCTCCCGCTTGTTCAGAAATACATCGTAGTCTAAATCGGCTGCATGCTGTATAAAGGTATAACGAAGAGCAGGTTCATCCAATTGTCTACAATAAAAATGGTAAAACTCTTCGGTGAAATGCTCCATTCGATCATCCGGATCTTCTGTTGCTAGTTCACGCCAACGAAAACAGTATTCGATGGATTCCCAAACTCTTTTAGGGAGAAACCGATGTTCATGCAAGAAATCCAATAAGGTTACTTCTACTATTTCTTTGAGCCTTATATTCCAGACAATATCGTTATTTAATAGCTTTGACCATTGTTCATGGCTGATACGAGAAGAGAAATCAGAATACACCTCTTCAACTTGTTCCATGAATTCATCTACTGGGTCAATCTCTTCTGGTCGGTCTATCGTTTCAACTGTTAGCTCGACCGTGTTGGGAGGATTGGGCCAGATATGGATGTTGTTTTCATCGCTGAACGACGGGCCAGTTTCTTTGATGGCACCCTTTTTCGCAGCCTTCACTGCATAGTCATATGCTTCTCTTAGCCTTTGATAGCCTTCCGGATCATCCTCTGGGTGGTGAACCTTCAGTTTTTGGGAGTAGGCTTTTTTAATCGATTGAATATCTTCTGTGGGTTCAATCCCCAGTACCTCCCACACACCCATTAGTAGTCGAACCACCCTTCTAAATGATCCAGTTGTTTTTTAAACGCTAAAGTTGCCTTTTTTATCAGTTGCTGATCTTGTGTGGCTAACACAGCTTCGAACTTTTCCAGTAAATATGCAATTTCTGTGCGTTTGTCCCCAAGGGATTCTTCAAACATCCGTTCACCCCGAGAAAGCAACAGTCTATTTTCGGCCCTGTCACGCGGATGGATTTTGATATCTCTCAATTCGTTAAGACGAGCTTCGATCTCCTCAGGTGACAGGCTTCCTGGGTTTTTCTCAATAATCATGTTCTTTTTCAAGCCAGTACTGACTATAGTAACTTCAACCTCCAAAATCCCATTAATATCATAGGTATAGCGTATATCTATAGACTGCTGGCCTGCGGGACCTTTTGGCACCTCTACTTTGAGTTCCCCCAGTTTGATGTTGTTCTCGACACGGCGGCTCTCCCCCTGGTATATTTCGGTGAGAATCGCAGTCTGATCATCATTGACGGTATACAGACGCTTTACTTTGCTCACCGGTATGGGCGTGTTACGTTCAATGATCGGCAGATAATGTCCATCCTCAAAGCCGCTTGCCGTTCTTTTCACAATATCGGTTCCAAGCGTATAAGGGCATACATCCGTCAGAATAATCTCTTTTAAGGCTTCGTTTCTCTCCTTGAGAGCAACTTGAATCGCAGCTCCAATCGCTACCGATTCATCTGGGTTGATTTGCGAGGAGGGCAAGCGTCCAAACATTTTGCTAACAGTCGACTTGATTATCGGCATTCTGGTGGCACCACCGATGAGAATGATAGCATCCAGCTCCTCAGGAGTAAGAGATGCGTCTCTCAATGCTCGCTCGATCGGGTGGCGCAAACGAAGCAAGAGCTGACTTGCAAGCTTCTCAAATTCATTTCGATCCAAGCTGATTTCATGTGTTTTGCCGTTTATGGTAAAGCTCATTTTTCCAATCAGATCTCGGCCAATCATCCGTTTACAAAGTTCCGCCTGTTTGACAATGGCAGAGTGTGCCTTGGCATCTAGAGCCTCAGAATCCATCCCTGTTTTTTCAACAAAATAGGCAACGAGTAGCTTGGTGAAGTCCTCGCCACCAAGATAGTTATCTCCTGCTATCGATTTGACCTCCATGACTCCTTCAAAAAACTCGAGTATAGAAACGTCAAAGGTTCCTCCACCCAAATCAAAGACCATGAATTTGGTATCGGACTTTTCCTGATGAAGTCCATACGCGATCGCAGCGGCAGTAGGTTCACTGATGAGCCTCTCTACTTTTAACCCGGCTAATTCGGCAGCACGCTTGGTTGCCTTTCGCTGAGAGTCATTAAAATAAGCCGGAACGCTAATCACCGCTTCCGTAACCTCATATCCAAAAAATGCTTCAGCATCTGCCTTCAAGGCTTTTAGGACAAAAGAGGAAAGCTCTTCAGGAGAAAATGAATACTGCCCCAACTTAAACAGCTTTTCTGTACCCATATACCGTTTGAAGGCTGCTGCAGTTACATGGGGATGGGTAATGAGACGCTCTTTTGCAATTTGGCCAACCAGAATTTCACCATTGTCATCGATGCTTACAACAGATGAAGTAAGGTGTTCTCCCAACGCATTCGGTATTAGCTCGGGACCGTTATCACACCAAAAAGCTACCAGACTATTCGAAGTTCCCAAATCAATACCTATCGTTGTCATAGAATATGAATACCCTCATTCCTCATGTAATGTATAACAACTCAACCGTTATTTAGTAATTATATTCAATAGTATTTATAGTATTAAAAATCGATCAAAAACAAAAGGTTTATAATATGGTTCCTGTCACTTTTCGACATTGAAGGACTATAACGATATTCTGTTGGTCGCGAAAAAAATTGGAATCGAAAATCCATTCCTCCCAACGAAAGGCACAGCTACTGACTATGTAATGTCTGTGGACGAAGAACCCGATACATTGAAAGTGACATTTCCACATTTTGTTATTCGTCAATCCATGAACGAAGTGTGGACTAAATCCAAAATAGTGCATTTTCTTCCATCCACTGTATTTGATCATCCTGCCCGTAAATTCGATTCTAGTACATTATTTTCACTGGACATACCCGTGTAATGAAAAAAAGCTCTCCCGGTATGCACATAAATCCGAGAGAGCTACTCTTTTTTAACGACGCAGATTCCATTCGTCTGTGGCATAGCGCGTACGCACAAGTTCTTCTGCCAAAGCGAGTTCTTCGTCCGTAAGCGTTGAGGGGATCAGCTCCACTTCCAGTCCAGATGCAAAGCCTTTCGAGAACGCCTCGATCGATTCTTGCAGACTGATTGGCCGAGGGCTTACTTCGTTGATCGTCACTGCTTTTTGTCGGAAGCTATCGATCATTCGTTGTTTTACCCGCTCCGATGGGAAATGCAAGAGTGAGAATAGCAAATCCACGTCCATATCAAGCAAGATAGAGCCGTGCTGAAGAATAACACCCTTTTGTCGGGTCTGCGCGCTTCCCGCTACTTTTTTCCCCTCTACCACGAGCTCATACCAGGAGGGAGAATCGAAGCAAGCGGATGAGCCTGGAGAATTGTACTTCTCCTTCTCCTCTTCACTTGCCAGGGAGACCATTTCCGCCGAGAGTCCAAGGTTTTGGAATCCGTGCAGCAGTCCCAAGCTGATGATTTTGTAGGCTTCCGTCACGCTCGAAGGCATTTTCGGATGGTCTTCGGATACGATGACACTGTATGTCAGCTCCTGATCGTGGAGAACAGCACGCCCTCCTGTCGCTCTGCGAACAAAGCCCAATCCTCTATTTTGAACTTCCTCCAGGTTGATTTCCTTGATGGCCTTCTGGAAATAACCAATTGACAGTGTCGCTGGGTCCCACGTGTAAAAACGAACGGTCGGGGGAACCTTCCCCTCACTGTGCAACTGCAAAATTGCTTCATCTACTGCCATATTCATTGCGGGTGACATGGCTTCCGTCACGATATAGCGCCACTGTTCCATCTATGTACCTCCTCATTCACAACGCCTTCATTGTACGCTTCTGGCACGAGGGACGGCAAGCCTCTGATGCGCTATTTTGAGCGAGCTGTTTCCTGTAAAATCGCCATGACCTGTGCCAATGCATCTGTTTTCTTCTCATTCTCTTCGTGCATTCGCTTCAAGATGGACTGCTTGTTCGTTTGCAAGTCAATCACTGCTTGATAAAAGCGATCATCCGTTAGCTCTTCTTCCAGCAGAACATGACACAAGCCCTGCCTTTCAAAGGACTGAGCATTTAAAATCTGATCACCCCGACTTGCTTCACGGGACAACGGTATCAAGAGCATCGGCTTTTGCAGGGCTAAAAACTCATAAATGGCATTGGAGCCAGCACGAGACACAACAAGATCTGCCATCGCGAGCAAATCAGGCAACTCCTCCTGAACATATTCGAATTGCTTGTAGCCTGTTACCTGAATCGTTTCATCCACTTGATTTTTGCCACAAATATGTACAATGGAAAAATGCTCTAGCAGATTAGCCAATGTGCGACGTACCGCCTCGTTGATTCGGCGCGCTCCCAAGCTTCCCCCCATGACAAGCAGGACAGGCTTTTTTGTGGTAAAGGAGCAGTACGCCAAGCCTGCTTCTTTTCGCCCCTGCTTCAACTCTTCTCGCACGACTGCGCCAACGTGAATCCCTATGTTTCTCGGTACTTTCGAAAGCGAATCCGGAAATGTAACGCACACCTTGTTAGAAAAAGGGACAGCCAGTTTGTTTGCGAGACCGGGTGTCAGATCAGATTCATGGATGACAACGGGAAGACGGTTTAGCCACCCCCCAAATACGACCGGTACGGAAACGAAGCCGCCTTTGGAAAAAATCACATCCGGCTTCCATTTGCCGAGAAAGCGAAAAGCTTGCCAAATGCCTTTGAGGACTCGCAGCGGGTCACTCATGTTTTTCCAATCAAAGTAACGTCGCAGTTTTCCTGAAGAAATGCCAATATAGCGGACATCCGGATGGTTGGCAACTAGCTCACGTTCGATTCCTGTCACTGAACCAATGTAGGCGACTTCCCAGCCCAGCTTGATAAAATGGGGAATGAGCGCAAGATTCACAGTAACATGGCCTGCCGAACCACCACCGGTGAAAACTATCCTTCTCTTCATTCGGTTCGAACCCTCCCTACCTCTTCTCCCCCATGATAGCATCAATCAGAAAGAAAAGCCGCCCGTAACAACAGGCGACTTTTCCTGGAATCTAGAATTATGCTTGCGGTTGATAACGCAGGATTGGCTTTCTCGCCGCTGTCGCTTCATCCAAACGTTTGACGACAGTGGTATGAGGTGCTTCCTGAACGATTTCTGGCGTTTCCTCACACTCGCGGGCAATTTGCAGCATGACGTCGATGAACTCATCGAGCGTTTCTTTTGTCTCGGTTTCGGTCGGTTCGATCATGAGGCACTCGTCGACGATCAATGGGAAGTAGATCGTTGGCGGGTGATAACCGAAGTCGAGCAAACGTTTTGCGATATCGAGCGTGCGTACGCCCAGCTTCTTCTGGTTCACTCCAGACAGAACGAACTCGTGTTTGCAGACGCGATCAAATGGCAGATGATAAGCCGTTGCCAGTCGACGCATCATGTAATTGGCGGAGAGCACCGCATTTTGGGAAACTTGCAGCAAGCCTTCTGGCCCCATCGTACGGATATAGCTGTATGCACGAACGAGAATACCGAAGTTTCCGTTGTAGCCTTTTACGCGTCCGATGGAAGCCGGACGATTGCTGTCCCAGTAGAAGCTTCCGTCTTCCTTCTTCGCTACGATTGGTGTAGGCAGGAATGGCTCGAGAATTTTTTTCACGCCGACCGGACCAGCACCTGGGCCACCGCCGCCGTGAGGTCCTGTAAACGTTTTGTGCAAGTTCAGATGCACTACGTCGAAGCCCATGTCTCCCGGACGGGCAATTCCCAAAATCGCGTTCGCATTCGCACCATCATAGTACAAGAGGCCGCCAGCTTCATGGACGATTTTCGCCATTTCCACGATATCTTCTTCAAACAATCCGAGAGTGTTCGGGTTCGTCAGCATCAAAGCAGCTGTGTCAGGTCCTACTGCATCGCGAAGCGCTTGAATGTCAACCAATCCACGCTCGTCAGATGCAATGGTTACGGTATCCAAACCAGCTACAGCAGCAGATGCCGGGTTCGTACCGTGTGCGGAGTTCGGCACGATTACTTTGGTACGATGCGCTTCCCCACGGCTCTCGTGGTAAGCACGGATCATCATCAAACCTGTCCACTCACCCGCAGCACCAGCAGCTGGTTGCAGGGTAACTGCGTCCATGCCTGTAATTTCACCTAGCTCTTCTTGCAGGTTGTACAACAGCTCCAAAGCGCCCTGTACAGTTTCTTCCGGTTGGTACGGATGTGTCTGCGCAAAGCCTGCGTAACGGGCAACGTCTTCGTTAATTTTCGGGTTGTATTTCATCGTGCAAGAACCAAGCGGATAGAAGCCATTGTCTACCCCGTGGTTGCGACGAGACAGTTCGGTATAGTGACGAACCAATTGCAGCTCAGATACCTCTGGCAGCTCAGCCGGTGTTTCGCGGATGAGGTGCTTTGGCAAAAGGCTTGCTACTTCTACTTCTGGAACATCCAATGCCGGCAAATTGTAGCCCACACGGCCTGGTTTGCTCATTTCAAAGATCAGTGCTTTCTCCTGGTCGTTACGCACGTGTGATCGCCTCCAATTCAGCCGCCAATGTGTCGATTTCTTCTTTGGTACGCAGCTCAGTTACTGCAAGCAAGGTATGATTCGCAAACTCTGGATAGTCGAGACCGAGATCGTAGCCCCCAATGATTCCAGCAGCCAGCAGGCCTTTGTTTACTTCTGCAACTGGTTTGTTCAGCTTCACCACAAACTCGTTGAAGAATGGAGAAGTGAATACGATCTCCAAGCCTTTTGCCTGCAGGGCATTCTTCGCGTAATGAGCTTTTTGCAGGTTCATCATTGCCATTTCTTGTACACCCTGCTTACCGAGTGCTGTCATGGCAATGGATGCAGCCAATGCGAGCAGCGCTTGGTTCGAGCAGATATTGGAAGTCGCTTTTTCACGACGAATATGTTGTTCACGCGCTTGCAGCGTCAATACGAAGCCGCGCTTGCCATTTTCGTCCTTTGTTTGACCGACGATACGACCTGGCATTTTGCGCATCAGTTTGGATGTGGTAGCAAAGTATCCGCAATGTGGTCCGCCAAAGGATGCTGGAATACCGAATGGCTGCATGTCGCCCACTACGATATCTGCGCCCAATTTGCCCGGCGCCTCCAGTACACCCAGTGCAAGCGGATTGGAGGATGTGATCAACAGTGCGCCTTTTCCGTGCGCAATTGGTTCAATCGCTCCCAGGTCCTCTACGTTTCCGAAGAAGTTCGGATACTGCACGACGATTGCTGCTGTATTTTGATCAACAAGCGCTTCCAGAGCCGCTGTATCCGTAACGCCATCGCTGTTGATACCTACTTCAACCAACTCAACGTTTTGTCCATACGCATATGTTTTCAAAACACCACGCGCTTCTGGATGTACAGCGCGGGAAACGATTACGCGCTTTTTGCCAGTGTGACCAGCAGCCATCATTGCTGCCTCTGCCAAAGAAGTTGCGCCGTCATACATCGAGGAGTTCGCTACCTCCATGCCAGTCAGCTCACATACCATCGTTTGGAACTCGAAAATAGCTTGCAGCTCACCTTGGCTGATCTCTGGCTGGTACGGTGTATAAGCGGTAAAGAATTCACCGCGAAGCAGCATGTGATTAACTGTGCTCGGCGTGTAATGTTGATAAACACCCGCACCTAGAAAGTTAATATGCGTGCTGAAATTTACGTTTTTATTCGCGAGGTGTGTAAAATACTTCACCAAATCTGGCTCGGAAAGTGCTTCTGGAATATTCAATGCACCTTTGAAGCGTACTTCTTCCGGAATATCAGCAAACAGTTCTTCTACACTTGAAATGCCGAGCGTTTCCAGCATTTCGCGCTTGTCCTGATCAGTTTGGGGCAGGTAGCGGTATTTCACGGACGTTGTCCTCCTCTAAAAGGATGTATGTGGTGTATCGTTTAGTTTTTTGGGCGTTTATAAAATGGAGCGGCAACAACTTCTGCTTTCAGACGTTTTCCGCGAATTTCTACTTCTACTGGTGTACCTAACGCAGCATGCTCGGTTTTTACGAGAGCGAGACCGACGTTTTTCTTCAAGGTTGGAGATTGTGTTCCCGTCGTCACTTCGCCAATGAGCTCTTCCCCCACATAGACAGGGTAATGCGTGCGCGGAATCCCACGATCGATCATTTCGATCCCTACGAGTTTGCGTGGGGCACCGTTTTCTTTTTGTGCCTTCAGCACTTCTTGACCGATGAACGGCACCTCTTTGTCTACCTTGACAGCAAAGCCAATGCCCGCTTCGATCGGAGTAATGTCTTTGCTGAGCTCTTGTCCGTAGAGTGGCAGCTTGGCTTCAAAACGAAGCGTATCGCGCGCACCGAGACCGCACGGCAACAGACCTTCTTCTTTTCCAGCATCCAGCAAGATGTCCCACAGCTCTGCTGCACGATCGGCATCCAAATAAATCTCGAAGCCATCTTCGCCAGTATAGCCAGTGCGGGAGACCAATGCCGGAATACCGCTCACTTGCACATCACGCTCAAAACGGAAAAAACCGATTTGAGACAAGTCTGTAGTCGTCAGCTTTTGCAGAATGGATTCTGCCAGAGGACCTTGAATGGCGATTTGTGCTGTTTGTGGCGAAATATTCTCAATCGTTACGCCTGGAATCAGATGTTCTTCTAGCCACGCATAGTCTTTGTCGATATTCCCCGCGTTGATGACGAGCAAGTAATGATCATCTGCATACTTGTAAACAAGCAGATCGTCTACCGTTCCCCCATCTGGGTAACAAAGCACACTGTACTGCGCCTGCCCGACTGCCAGCTTAGACACGTCATTCGTAGTCACACGCTGGAGATAAGTAAGAGCGTTTTCCCCTTTTACGTCCACCTCTCCCATATGGGAAACATCAAATAGACCAGCTTTTGTCCGAACGGCTTCATGCTCTTGACCAATGCTTGTAAACTGCACCGGCAGATCCCAACCACCGAAGTCGATGGTTTTCGCGCCATACTTTGCATAAGAATCAAATAGTGGCGTACGTTTCAAATTGGACATGTGGCACCTCCTGTGAACAATAAGAATCCAAAACAAAACAGAGGGGGAAAAACGGGTACACCAAAATAATGGTGCCCAT
Organism: Brevibacillus schisleri; assembly: GCF_055685845.1. NCBI lineage: Bacteria > Bacillati > Bacillota > Bacilli > Caryophanales > Paenibacillaceae > Brevibacillus > Brevibacillus schisleri. The sequence goes on along the minus strand of NZ_JBVNDM010000001.1, from coordinate 2,543,059 downwards.
TTATCCTCCTCTGTCCTTGGTACCTGAGAGTTACCTTGCGAATCAGGTGGGGGTATATCGCTCCCACTTGCAAGTTTCCCCTTTGGTGGCTCATATGAATGTGAGCTCTCTCCAGAGTTGCGTCCAGTAGAGGTACTTTTGCCTGAGAGATTCACCGTTACCGGCTTGCTCCTTCGGCGCTGCCAAACATTCCAGCAGTCTCTCCCTACTACCTTCATTCGCGGTTGTTTCATGGTCATACATAAGTTTTTGCTAACATTTCCATACTAGTGGATGTACTACCTCTTTATCCTACCATGAGAGTCCAAAGTTGAAAATATACAAATTAACAGTCAGATTCAGAAAAACTTAACAAAACACATTGACAATAGATAAATGTTCAGTTTTTTAGCATTAACCATGAAAGTTATGGCAGAGCTATGAAAAGGAGTATCTTATATGCCGAATGTTCCTATTTCATTTGATACGAGTTGGGTCAATTCGCTTACAGAACGAATGCAAGAAGATGGTCCTTGGGATAAGTGGGAGCTGTTCAAGCTCTCATTGGAAGCCGAGGAAGCGATGGCTGTTCACGATTTTGACCAGCTACAATGTCTGAAATATCTCCCACTCTTATCGCCATTTCCTCACCAGTTGGAGACAGCCAAACGCGTCCTGTTAGAGATGCGTGGTCGTGCCATTCTCGCAGATGAGGTCGGTTTAGGAAAGACGATCGAAGCAGGGTTGATCATGAAGGAGTATATGGTTCGCGGCTTGGCTAAAAAAATTCTCGTCCTGGTTCCGGCCTCTCTCGTGATTCAATGGACAAAAGAGCTTCATCAAAAATTCGGCATTGCAGCAGTAGCCCAAAAAAAGGAATATATGTGGCGGCAGCACGAAGTCGTTGTCGCATCCATAGATACAGCAAAACGAGATCCTCACAGGCGTCACGTACTCGACATCGATTACGACATGCTCATCATCGACGAGGCCCATAAACTCAAAAATAAACGGACACGCAACTATCAGTTCGTCAAAGAGATCCGCAAAAAATATTGCCTGCTCCTTACTGCCACTCCCATTCAAAACGAGATGGACGAGCTGTACAACCTCATCAATTTGTTAAAGCCAGGTCACCTTGGTCATACATCCACCTTCTCTACCAATTACGTAGAGGGCAAACGCCAATCCAAAAACAGCGAGAAATTGCGGGAAGAAATTGAAAAGGTCATGATTCGCAACAAACGAAGTGATGGCGGTATCCAATTCACCAGCCGTCGTGTTCAGTCGATCCCGATTGACCTAACCCCTGAGGAAATGAACTTGTACGAAGGGGTGACCCGCTTTGTCCGCGAGCAATACCAAACAGGATTTGGGGTTGGTGGCTTCAACTCTCTCGCACTGATTACCTTGCAGCGTGAGGTCTGCTCCAGTAAGGAAGCTGCGTTCATGACACTGTATAACATGCACCAGCGTACCGGTGAGGACTCTCCTTTGCGCACGCAAATTCTTGAGCTAGTAGAGATGATCAAACAAATAGAGACGCATTCCAAGGCCGCCAAAACAGTTGAGCTCATTCAACAAATCAACGACAAAGTGATCATTTTTACGGAGTACCGGGCAACACAAAACTATCTACAAAAGTATTTGCACGACCATGGGATCACTTCTGTCCCCTTCCGCGGTGGCTTTAAACGCAGCAAAAAGGACTGGATGACGGATCTTTTCCAAAATCGTGCACAAGTCCTGATCGCGACGGAAGCGGGCGGCGAAGGGATCAATTTGCAGTTCTGCAATCAAGTCATCAATTACGACATGCCTTGGAATCCCATGCGAGTGGAGCAACGAATCGGCCGCGTCCATCGGCTGGGACAAAAAAGGGATGTGCACATTTACAATTTATCGACAACAGGAACGATCGAGGAGCATATTCTCAAACTCCTGTATGAAAAAATCGACCTGTTTGAAATGGTCATCGGTGAACTCGATGATATTGTGGAACGCCTGAATCTAAACCACTCCTTGGAAGATAATCTGATTCAAATCATTATGGATTCTCGATCCTCCAAAGAAATGGCACTAAAGTTCGATAACATTGGACACGCCATTCGAGCAAGCAAAATAACAAAAGAAGACGTCCCGCTTTCTGAGGCGGCTGACCAATAATTCTTGTTGGAAACGAAAAAGAAATGAGGTCTCCTGATGCAGCAACAACAGGTCAGACAATTTGTCGAGCGCTATTTGGCGACTTTTTCTGCCCATATCGTCGAATCTCACCCGGATTATTTCACAGTCAAACTCCCTGTCGAGGTGGACAAAGATATCGGCAATCGCCCTTTTTACTGGAGCTGGGTGGATAAGATGAACTTGGCTTATCAGCCATTGGTGCTCACCTTTACTTTTCATCCGGATTGTACGCCTGAAGGATTGCGATCCGAGCATCTGCATTTAGGGGCTACCCGTATGCAACAAATTTTCGCTTCAACCAAAAAGCATGGCAGCTTTGTCTGTATGTACGAGCAACAAGGGGGGCTTTTAGGCAATGCCGGCAAGCGGCGGTCAACCCCTCTCGTTCCTTGGCTCGGGATGAACTTGAAGGTTTCTCTGCTCTGTGACAAGCGACGTGACATTTTATTGTACCTGGGGATTAATTTGCATCAGCCGCGATTGGTGACGGATTTCACTTCGTTTTTATTTTCACTTTCCTTGACCCCTGCGATCCCTGACTACTATTACACGTTGGATCGAAAGGTAACCATACAGGAAGCCCTCCAAATGGCGCAACAGGAAGTCGAACATACATTGGAACAAGAAGATCAGCAATGGGCAGAGGAAGCGCGCACACGTTTGAGCGAAGAATTGGCTATCTTGGAAGCGTACTATGAAGAATTGGCACGGCGCGAACCAGAAAAGGAGCAGTCAAAAGCAGACGAAACTGAAGAAGAAGCAGAGCAGACAGAAGCGCAGCCGTCACTCGAGCAAGAAGCCCTCCACCCTGAGCCTGATTCAACTGGACCAACTTCTGTCGAACAGCCCACATCTTTTGACGAATACCGGGCGTCTGGCGGACGAATCCTCGACTTTTTACGTACAAACGGAATCCAAACCACCCCACGGGCAGAGATTCATCAAGCAGAGTGGAAAAAGAGCACGCCAGATGAGGAGAGACAACGCCGAAAAGACGAGCTGGTATGGCAATACGAGCCGCGTATCGAGGTTTCGTTCATCAACGGTGGTTTGTTCTATTTATCTTCCGTTCCTCCGCTCATGCGGTCTTCGAAAGCAAAAAGCATGCGACATCTCCCCGCATCAGGGCGAATCATGTAAAAGATCAACGAGAAAATGTGAAACAGAAAAGACACGTTGCAACAAATCTTTTTGTCATAGCTGGTTACAATAGGAATAGGTTAAGCCTTTACAAAAGGTGGTGCATAGTTGTGACCAGACGATTTCTCCCTTTTATCGCTGCTCTTTTGTCTCTCATGCTGCTTTCCTCACTAGCATATGCGCAAGACGAAGCAAGCTGGGACAAGCAGTTCCAAAAACAAATTCGAGAATGGATGGATGCAATCGCAAGCCGAGACCCTCAATTCAAGCAATGGCAGGACGCCAAGACGGATGTGCAAACACTTGGTGCAGGGCAGCATCAATGGCTGGTAAGTATAAAAAAAGCGGACAAGCAGGTAGGGTATTTGGTGATAGGAGAATCACCTGATTCCACTTCCCATGAGAAATTTGTTCTACTGGAATACGGTGTCGGGGAGTACATCTTGTTCGATGACGCCTTTGCTCCGAAGGAAATCGCCGCGGAGCCCGTTTATGACGGGTTCGCTTCCTATTGGCTGATCACCCAGAAGTCAGATACACAAATGGTCAATGCAAAAACAGGAGAAATGTATCCCACTTCCTTTCAAATTAGCGAGCCCGCTGTCGATGCTTTTGCAGGCGAGCAGCTCATACAAAATGGCCAACGCCTAACGCAAATGAGAATTTTAAGCGCAGCCGAGTCTGATCCTTTTGATCATATCGGGTGGGTCAGCCAATTGAGTACAACGGATACAGACGTGTCCTGGAACCAATTGTGGAAACAAGATTATGCCTCACCAGTAACATTAGCCGTCCCGATTCACCAGTCACAGGTTTTGGCCCCCTTTGTCGTAGGTTCCCTGCATTTATGGAATGACCAAAACGCTTATGTCGGTGTATGGGATGAGGGCCTGCGCTTTGTCCCGTATTCATATGCCCATCGCGTCGGACGATTTTTCGTAAATGAAACAAGCTCTCCTGCCGAATAACCGGTTGGAGAGCTTGTTTTTTACGTTTTCTATTCACCGATGTTCTGTAGGAGAGAGACGCTCATGAACGGCATGAAAAATTTCATGGGCGGTCATTCCCTCTGCATTAATGACGGGAGCTCCTGTAATCGTTTTGTTTTGATCACCCAGTACGTTGATATCCTGTCCCGTAATGACAATCGCATCTACCACCTGCTGCCAGTTGCCTAAATCAACAACTTCGTAACCATTTTGACGCAGCATCTTGCACACTTCAGACAGGGAATTTTCTACCGCTACTCTCGCCATATGCACCCTCCGTCTCGTTCATGATAGGTTCCACGAATTTTATTTGCGCCACAACAGTCGTATGGACATAGGAATGGCACCAAACCAGCGTGACGACCAGGACTCGCGTGGAGTCTTACGTAAACGGCGTTCATCTTTTGGAGTATCCATGTACTGAACAAACAGTTTCGTCAGGTATTTTAAATATTCCTGAAAGGACATCGCACTTGACCTCCTTCTTACTCGCGGTTCACACCACGGCGCAAGCGCTGTCCCCTCTATTGTTCCCCGTCCTGTGTTCTTTCAACCACTTGCCTCGTAATTTCCAGTACAATATCGGAAAGACTCTTTCCTGTTGTATCCACCTGAATAGGCGCGAAATCGTATACACCTGCGCGCTCCGCCATTAAGGTTTTTACCCTTGTCGCGACTCCTCCTGCCAACAACGGACGGCCTGTATCCTTTTCCAAACGCTTGATGAGCTCTTCCTCCGTAGCATGCAGCGCGATTACGATGCCATGCTCCAACATCATCTCTACGTTTTGCTTCCGTAATACAGCTCCTCCCCCAGTTGTTACTACCTGAGATCCTACTGCCAGTAATTGCGCCAGACGTTGAGTCTCGACGTCACGGAAATACGCTTCACCTTGATCCGTGAAGATTTCTGGAATGCTGCGACCTTCCCATTCTACGATTGCATCATCCAAGTCCGTATGCTTCATTTCTAAAGAGGCAGCGAGTGCGGCGCCAACCGTGGTTTTTCCCGTTCCCATAAATCCGACTAACACCAGGTTTTTCATTTCATTTCTGCCCCTTTCCAATCGTTGGGTAGGTATTGATCTTTACCGTTTTTAGTTGTTGATTATACTCCGTCTCATATCCCAATGCTTTTTCAAAAAAGGTCAGTGGAACCATCGTACGTTCTTTGATTTCAATTAGCGGGCTGCCTAAATCTATTCGCTTGCCATCAACTTCAGCAAAGCGCTCCCGCTCCTTTATAAATACTTCGCGTCCATTTCCTTTTACGCGGATCATTTGTTTCTTGTCGTCCCAGCTAATCGCTACTCCCATTTTCTCGCCGAGCTCACGCAACGGAATATAAACCGTATTGTGGGTGACCCGAGCAGGAATCGATGGATAAAAGCTCATGTTATTGATGATTGTGGTGATATAAGGTTCCAGTTGTACGGCACCAAAGCCATTCTTATTTGCACTATTGGTATACAGGGTGAAATATTTGGCTTCCCCTTGCAAGGTTTGTCCAAGCGCCTGATCGAGATGCTCTGCACCAATGACACTGCCATGATAATTTTGCTGGATGCGCTGTAAGAATCGCTTATAGGCATCGTCACCGATTTTGCGGCGCAGGTTGTCGAACAGGAGTGCCCCCCGGGAATACCAGGTCAGCTTAAACTCTTCTTCGGTAGAAAACTTCTGCAATGGTTTGTCGAGCTTTCCATTTGGATAACGCTCTTGTAAACGCTTGACATCCCGGTTGTACGTATCCAGCAGAGTCGTAGCTGATTGGGCACCATAACGCTTCTGCAAGTAATGGGACACACCCAGCTCCACCAGCCCCTCATCAAGCCACCCATGCGAGGACTCCAATGTAGCCACACTGTTGTACCACCAAAGATGCCCTACCTCATGCGGCAGCCAATGATCAATCAGATTGTTGTAATGCATGTCTCTTTTGAATACGGCGAGGTTTGCGTATTCCATGGCGTACGTCGTCCCCGTACTTGTTTCCGCAATCGCCACGTTCGGATACGGCAACGGCCCATACATATCGATGAAAGTAGGAAAGACCGATTGAGCAATGGCTTTGATTCTTTCAATGTTGCCTTTATCAACGGAAGCAATGTCAACCGTTAAATTCGGAGCAAATTGAATCGTTTCAATGTGATAAAGAGGACTTCCCACCAGTCCAAAGTTCAACAGTTTTTTTGCTTGATAATGGACTTGCTGCTTATTGCCACCGATTGACTTCGTTTGCCCTCTGCCCCATGAACTGACCCATTTGTATCCCTGTGGAGAAGTAAATGACACATCATAATCTCCATAGTGGTAAACGAATGGATCACCAAAATCAACGCGTTGCGGTGGGTCATACCAAACGCCTTTTTGGTTTTGGGCACCGAGCATCGGGTACCATGTCGTCAACGTCCAAATATCGTCTTTCACCCCAAAACGTGTGCCTCTGCGTGGAACCGGGTTCTCGAATTCAATGGTTAAAGCGCCACGAAGCTCCTTGCCAAGCGGATTTGCCAGCTTCACCAGCGATTGACCACGTTCAAAAGAAAGCGGCTTGTCCTTGTAGCGAATCGACTTCACCGTCATTTTGTTCCAAAGGTAATCGTAAATATACAATCGTACATCTGGCGTTTTCGGATTGTCGAACTCCAAGGTCATGTTTCCGGTTATTTTTGCTTCGGACGTATGTAATTCAGCTTGAATCTTATAGTCAGGGTTCAAATCCTTAACATAAGACGGCAGAGGCGGATCATAGGAAAATGGATCAACGAACTTTTGCGCCTCCTCAGGTGATTGATTCATGGCAATGATTTGAGAAATAGCTGGCCAATACGCGACGACTCCAACTGAGCCAAAAAAAATGAGGATCGTCACACATACTAGTAAGCTCGTTTTATGTAGTGATTTCATGACAGCCCCCAAATAATAAACCGCCCGGCGGCAGGCGCTAAATGTTTTTGTTTCATTGTAGCAAATATATGTCAAACTGAGTAGAAATTCAGGAGATTCTGTAGAGAAACCGCCATATTTGACAATGATCTCATCTGCTGAAAATAAAAAAAGCCGCCACTCATTGTATCGTAAGGATTGGCAGCTTTCTTTAGTATTTACCAGGTTTCGTACATAATTTTTCCGGTCTGGCTAAGATCATAGCCCCCGACTGCTTCCAATTCCTTTTGAAATGGACGCGACCCGAGAACATCAAGAACAGCCTGAATGAGCTGCTCGTTTTCCTTGTTTTTCAACAAGACGAGGTCATATCGCTCACACACAGTTGGGACAAACTCCACTCCCACGAGTGAAGCCGCCTTTTCAATGCCCACTCCTACATCTGCTTCGCGCCGGGCCACGACTCCTGCGACTGCCAGATGATTGGACTCTTCCCGTTCATAGCCAATCACGTCACTCCCCGCTATCTTTGCCAGTCGAAACTGCTCTTCAATCAACGTGCGTGCACCGGACCCTTTTTCCCGATTGACCATGCGAATGCTCGGCTTCGTAAAATCACTCCATGCTTTGATCTGTTTTGGATTGCCTGCCTGAACGTAGAATCCGGCCCAACGTGACAACATATGGATGACAACAAAACGATGTCCACACAAAATGCGACGAATATACGGGACATTGTATTCATTGGTATCCCCATCGTACAAGTGCGTGCTGACGATATCAGCCTTACCCGTATACATCGCCACGAGGCTGTTCAGTGAGCCCACGTACGAGCGAAGCGGTCGGTATGCCTCATCCTTTTTCTCCAAATGCCCCGCCAGTAGGTCCAAGCTCACATCCTGTCCGCTAATAATGATATTGCGGCCTGTACCAGTCTGCTCATATCGTGCCGATTGTTGGGCTTGTCCTGTCTGCGGGATGCTGACGGCTGAGGCTTGTCTGTATTCTCCCTTTGCCTTCGCCTTGTACGCTTCCAGATCGCTTTCGTCTACGCGCATTTGCCGACCTACGCGATATGCGGGCAGCTCTCCTTTTTTTATGAGATCGTAGACCGTCAGCTTGGAAATACGTAAAATTTTCGCTATTTCTTCGGTGGTGTAAGAATTTTGTTGACTCATGTCCCGCCTCCGTTATCCCCTTTGCTCTATTGTCAAACAAGTGTCGTAAAATCGCAATTGATTATTCATTACGAATCCATATAATCTAGTTATGTCCAGTTATAATTACATATAACTAAATATAATTATGGAGGTCCTTTTTTATGAAGAAGCACTGGTTTGCCATATTGACAGCATTTTGCTTAATGCTAACGGCTTGCTCGACGACACAAACCGCACCACAAGCAAGTGAGCCGACCAAAACCGATGCAGCAAAGGTAGAACTGATGATTTCTGCTGCTGCTAGCTTGACGGATGCCTTGAATGAGTTGAAAACGCAATACGAAACGGAACACCCGGGAACAACCCTCACCTTTAACTTCGGAGGCTCGGGCAAACTCGCCACACAAATTACGCAAGGTGCTCCGTCTGACGTATTTTTGTCTGCTAGTAAAAAAGACATGGACGGTCTAGAGGAACAGCAACTGATCGCCAAAGACACACGCCAAGACTTCACGAAAAACTCGCTTGTGCTCATTGCAGGTAACAAAAGTGCTGTCTCTATCTCTTCTTTTGAAGAGCTGAACAACGCAGCGATCAAGCATATTGCCGTCGGCGAGCCTGAGACAGTACCCGCTGGGCGATATGCGAAAGAAACATTGGATACGCTGAAAATGTGGGATTCTCTTTCAGCACAAATGGTATTTGGCAGCGATGTTCGCCAAGTTTTGACCTTCGTAGAATCCGGTAACGCCGATGTCGGTATTGTCTATTCCAGTGATGCTGCCGCTTCGAAAGATGTTAAGATATTGGCGACAGCCAAGCCTGAATGGCACAAGCCGATCGTTTATCCAGGTGCGGTCGTCAGCGCATCGAAGAACCAAGATGCAGCAAAAGCTTTTCTAGCCTACTTGACAAGCGACAAAGGAAAAGCGATCTTACAGAAGTACGGGTTTCAATAAACGAACGGAATCGAATGGGAGGTGGCAAGCGTGATTGAAACCAATCTTACTCCATTGATGCTCTCCCTTAAAGTAGCTGCGCTCTCCACCTCCTTTGTTTTTATCCTCGGGATGGTTTCTGCAAGGTGGATGACACAAAAGGATTTTTGGGGAAAGAATGTGCTGGAGTCCTTCTTTTTGCTTCCGCTTGTTCTCCCCCCCACTGTTGTTGGCTTCGGTCTGCTGCTGCTTTTTGGGAAAAACGGTTTTCTCGGTCAGCTTCTGCATGATTGGTTCAATATTACCGTCGTCTTTACGCTGACAGGAGCCGTTATTGCCTCGATTGTCGTTTCCTTTCCGCTGATGTATCAAAGTGCAGTCGCTGCCTTCACAGGAGTGGATCGTCGTTTGGAGAATGCGGCACGCACGATGGGGGCGTCGGAATGGCGTTTATTCTGGACCGTTACCTTTCCCTTGGCTTGGCCTGGCCTGTTGGCTGGGTTTGTTCTTTCTTTTGCCCGTGGTTTAGGGGAGTTTGGTGCTACGCTGATGCTCGCAGGCTACATCCCTGGGAAAACCGATACGATTCCCGTCGCCATTTATTTTGCTGTTGAGGCTGGTCAAATGGATAAGGCATTGTTTTGGGTCATCATTATTGTTTCCTTGGGGATGGGTACGACTCTCTGGCTGAATTGGTGGAGTCGTCGCAATGTGCGCAGGTACGCCAATCAAAAGTAAGGCAGGTGAATGGTAATTGCTCTTTCTCGACATACAGAAGCGTTTGCCTGATTTTATTTTGGATGTGTCCTTTACGGTGCAAAAAGAAATTGCTGTGCTGTTTGGACCATCCGGCTCTGGTAAAACAACGATATTGAACAGTATTGCAGGTCTGGTTCATCCTGATACTGGCGTGATCCAATTAAACGAGAACGTCTTTTATCGTGAAGGACAGAAGCCGCTTCCTGTACAAAAACGCAGCATCGGGTATTTATTTCAAGATTACGCACTGTTCCCTCACATGACCGTCGAGCAAAATGTTCGATACGGCTTAAAAAAGGGGCATGAACTGAATTTGGCTCCATTGTTATCCTCAGTGGGAATCGATCATCTGTTGCAAAAATATCCTCACCAGTTATCCGGGGGACAAAAACAACGGGTGGCACTCGTACGTGCACTTGCGACTGAACCAGACATTCTGCTCCTTGATGAGCCTTTATCGGCGCTGGACGCGGATACGCGTAAACAATGCCAGGATGAGTTGCTTCGCCTTCACGCCATGTGGAACATCCCTTTTCTGCTGGTCACCCATGATCGTGAAGAAGCCGAGAAGCTCGCTGATGTCATTTTCCTGATCGATAATGGCTCAATCAAAGAACGGAAAAATGTAAAAAGCCATTCAGCAACGTCCATTTCCCGATAATGGGATGGCATTGCTGGATGGCTTTTTACCTATCGAGCTGTGATTGGTTCAATTTTTACATCGTTTTGTTTTGCCCACTTATGTACTTCGCCGAGGAATTGCAGGACGTCATGGCTCTCGTGATGGACACAAAGTGTATCAGCCGCCAAGTCAATGTGCTCGCCATTGACCGTCATTACTCTTTGTTTTAAAACGAGCTGACGTGTCTGCTCCATGCGTTCTTCCTTGCTGATCAGCACGCTTCCTTCCAGATCACGCGGCGCCAATCGACCATTCGGCAAATAAGCCCGCTCTGCAAATACTTCCTCTGCCACCTGAAGCCCGTGTTCCAAGCCAGCCTCTACGAGCTTACTGCCAGAGAGTGCATAGAGGATCAGATCTTCGTCAATATCTGCAATGGCTTGGACAACCGCTTCGGCGAGCTCTGGCCGCTCGGCCGCTTCGTTATATAGCGCACCATGCAATTTCACATGGTGAAGCTCCCCGCCGAGTGCTTTTGTAGTCCCTGCCAAGGCTGCAATTTGATACAACACCAGCTCATACACTTCATTGACAGACAAGTTCATCGAACGACGTCCGAAGCCTTGAATATCTGCATAGCCGGGATGTGCCCCGATTTTCACATCATGCCTGAGTGCGGCTTCGATTGTTCTGCAAATAATATGGGGATCCCCTGCATGCAATCCGCAAGCAATATTAACGGAGGTGATCCATTTCATAATCCCCAAATCCTCTGATTGTCGACCTCTGCTGAAGCCCTCTGCCATATCGCAGTTAATATCCAGATGAATCATGTATGCTCACCTTTCTTTCGCTACTCTATCTTTTGAAAACGCATTCATACGCGTGTCTTCTCGTTTTCTTCCACTTTAGCATACCATGTACGCCAGTTTAACAAAAGCAAAAAAGCTGCCGAAAAATGGCAGCTTATGAACAACTATGTCGAACCAACGGTTGCTTGACTGCTTTCTTCTGTCTGTAAGGTCTCTGCTAGTGCCATTACCTGGTTCTTTTCTTGTTTATAATCGTATTCCTTTGCCTTATCCGGTCTGGCATTGTTGTACTCTACCGGGATCTCATGGCGATGGGAACGTTCAATTTTCGTTACAAAGTGCAGCTTTTCCATAATGCGTATCGTTTCGTCCAACAAATTGGCATCCACATACATCGAAACGTAATTTAAGCGCTTGGAGATGTAATGAATGGTGCCAAATTTGCGTAAATTTTTGGCGGCACGCGTGTTTTTCACCCACACGGCGACCCCCAGACGTCGCTCTCTCATGTTTTGCCGTCGGTCTCCTTCCTAATCGTGGTATACTTACTGGTGAAAGCTTATGCAGAAAGGAATCGTGGTCTATGCTGGCTACGTTTTATCATCAATTCGAGGAAGCGCTTCACCGCGAAAAAATCGTGACCCATAGCAGTTGGCAAACCTATGCGGGCCAGCTCTTTTTCTATGTATGCAGTACGCTCCCTGCTCCTCTGCTTACAAACCAGCTCATGGAAACAGGAGAGCGCCTGACCACTGATACCAAATTACAGCCAGAATGCATTTACGTGCGTTCTGATGACGTGCAGCATGTGTATCGCTTCCGCTTTCGCGTACCTGACGAAAAACAGTTTTGCTGCGGCAATCTTTGTGAAGACTGCTTTCTGCTACGCCAAAATGAATCGGGAACAGCGTAAATTACGATGGCTTTTTCACGCTACAGCCACAGCTTCCGCCTGTTCCGCAACCGCTGCCCTGCGCCTCTAAAAATGGATTGTTGCTCGGAACCTTGATCGTTTCCGAGACGGAATGAGCAATGGTTCTACTCACCTGATACAAGAGCTCATCCAGAGCATCCTCTGCTCGCTTGAACGCCTGTACGGAATCCCTCAGTTCAATGTTGCGCTTCAGTTCCCGTACTTCTTTGGATATATGATTGTAATCCGGGTGATACTTCCCGAACCGTTGCACATCTTCGTACTGTTCCTTCTTAGCCTCGAACACGACGAGCAGACGTTGCACTTCCTCATCTGCTTCCATTTGGCGTTTGGCCTCCAGATACTCCGAGACCTCGCGCGATTGGTTAATCATTGTGGACAGCTCATGAGAACCCATGATCAACTGCGTCATATCCACTGCTTCCAATGTTTCCATAAAGCGAGACCTCCTTTCGCCGCAAAGCTTGAAACTTTACGTCATTCCTGATTGTATCACGATGCACACCCTTAGTACAGATATTCGGGCACTACAATGCGCACTCGCTCGATGCTATCGAGACGGTAACACTGTTTGCCTCCCTGTCCAGCAATCGTAACCATCCAGTACCCCATTTCCAGGCGTACTTCTGTCGGTAGCCCACGCAGCTTATCTTTTCCACCTTGCTGGATCTCGACTTCCAGCTTCAGTTCGATTGCGCGCTTAAACAAATCCCGCATGGATTGTGGATGATACGATTGAAAATGCTTCGTCCACATTTTTGGAAGCGCTGCGATTTGCTCATTTTGCTCAGGGAACGTGTTTTCTATAGCATAACCGTCCCAAGGCCGTTCGATGAGAAGCAAGCCCTTATTCCCCGCGTGACTGTTTGGGAGTGGCTGGAGCTCTTTACTTGCACTAGCAATATGTGATAGCACTTGCGGCTCATAACCAAACTGTCGTAGTAAACGGATTAATTCTTTTTCCTGCGAGAACGGAATCAAAAAAGTAGTGGGCGAGACTATTTGGGTAAGAAATGGACGAAAGTCAGGAATTTCGCGCCATTCCTCCAGAAATCCGGCATGTGCTGTCCGCACGAGGAAGTACGGCTCCATTTGAATCTGCCTCGCTGTTCTCGCCCATTGACTCACAACCTCAACCAAGCTCTCAGGCAACGGATGAACACAGGAGGCTCGGAGCTTTTCAATGACTTGCTCCTCCGTCCCTCCTTGAGCCAAATACGCTTGCAACAGCCTTGCTTGCAATTCACCCCGAATCAACTGCCCATCAAATTGGAGCTGGCAAAATTGACTGATCTCCCATACATCCAGCAACGGGACAAGCGGAGGGATTGTAATGGCACCTGTGGGGTCCACAAACCAGCCTTCCTCTGACGATAATCGCGGCAAGCTGCTCCAACGCCAAAAAATCCCACGCTCCTCGTCCATTCCGAGCTGAATCCATCCCATGCCTAACAATATATGCAGCCATTGCACCACAATCAGCTCCTCCGCATTGTCTGGCAAAGGAAATCCTGCTTCTTTTAGCATGCGTAATTGTTCATGAATGGAACACCACTGCTCGACAGGAACCTGTTTCATCAATTGAATGAAAAATTCCCACCAGTCACCATGCGGCAAAAATTGTTCCATGACGAGTTGATACAGCTCTTCCCAACGTACGAGCGGCGGTTGATGCAGCCATTGCTTCGTTCGATGGAGATCGAGTACGAGTTCTCGCTCCTCCCTATACACCAGGCCAAGTCTGAGCGCAATATCAAGAACAACCGTCAAGGATAAGCCCTCTCTTTGTTCCTGATCGAGCGGCGGAATCAAGATTCCTTTTACATGCTCGTCTGTAAACGAGAGTAGCGGCAGCATTTTTTGCGACATCCTGCGATGAATGCTTCCTTTTTGCGTAATGGGAATGTGGTTGTCTCGAACAAACAACAAAAGCCCAAAAAGATCCAGCTGTATCCCTCTGCCTGCTGATATATAATAAGGGAGCGTTTTTGAAAGAGAAACAAAAGCCTGAGAGGCTTCCGGCAGCATTTGATTCGTCAACTGTTCCCGAACCTCTTGTGGCATCAAATAGCCGATTTCACTCCACATTTTCCGTACAGTCAAGATCAGTCCAAGCCGTCGCAATTTCGTCAAGCCGACTGACAGATGCCTGTGCTCTTTTGCCGTTTCGCGTTCCCACGTTCGTTTGCTAAAAAAGCCTCTCGTCGCTTTGGTTACGAAAAGCCGGATAACGGCTCGTTCCAGCTCATCTGCCTGTTCCCATGCTTGGCCAATAAAAACGGGGTCCAATAATCTCGCCGTTAAATCTTGCTCTTCGGCAATCTGATATCGTTTGGTTTGTTCATGTAGAATCGCTTGTCGCGTTGATTCGGACAGGTATTCCAGCGAATCCTTCACACGCACGCCTGTCACCTCAGTCTATATGATGATCGATTCATTACTTTTACCAATTGGAGGGATCTTGATGTTGCAAGTATTTCCTAGTTTACTCTTAACCGCAACCTTGGCAGTAACCGGTACACAAGTCTTGTCACCTCAACATCCTATCGTATCTGAGCCTGTGGCGAAAGAGGCTGTACAAGCCAATGCTGGTTATGAGGCCGTTGCTGCTCCCTATCCACCGGCTGTGCAGGAAGCTTTGAAGACAGTTCGAAAAAATGGCGGACACACTATTGTTCGTGCCAATGGAAAATCCTATGTAGTCGTGGGTGCAGGACAGCGCCCTACAGGAGGATATCGTTTAGTGGCGGACCAAGTCAAGCGGACTGGCCCTCATGACTTCGCCGTACACGTTCGGGTACAAGCACCAGCTCCAGGTTCGATGAAAATCCAAGTCATCAGCTATCCGACTTTGGTGATTGCCCTGCCAGACCAGCAAGCAAAAGTCAGCGTGCTCATGCGCTAGTCTATTCACGAAAAAAGCCGACAGTTCGAAAGCCACAAGGCGCATCGAAGTCGGCTTTTTTCCTTTTCCCAACAGTTACCCTTGCTTATCAGGGCTTTACCTCAATGGAAAAGCTCTCTGCTACACCATACGACTCGTGGTTATTATGTGCCAATTCTACCTTGACCTCATGCTTCCCAGCAGGGATATCCTTCATGACATAGCTAGGCTCAAATACTTTGGCGATTTTTTTGCCATCGAGGTACAAATGAACATGGCCTTCCCCGTGCTTGTTTTCTTTCCCCATGTTTTCGAGGGAAAAAGAAAAGTTCGTTACGGCCAATTTGAGTTGCAAATCATCTTTTACAAGGGTATGCGTCACAGCGAGTGTCGGTGCTGCATGATGAGCGTGCGACTCGTCTGCTACCGCTTCGGTTTGCGCTTGTTGGTTCGCGTACACAAACCATTCCACACCAGCCGCAATCGCAATCAATAGAAACAAGCGGAAAAGAAATCGTTTGGTTTTCACCGGAGCTGCTCCCTTCCAAAATGAGTCTTACCCCAGTGTGCCCGACTCCTGACTGCTTCATTCATCCATTTTTGCCTCTTGATCTCACCTGTTATCCATACATACTCAGCATTCCAATAGGTAAAAGTAACCACAAGATCCTTTAGGGAGGTCATTACAGCGTATGAATGCATGGAATGAAACTCTTTCTATTTTTGCTTTAGGAGGAGTATATGAAATCGGCAAAAACATGTATGGGATTCAATATGGGGATGAAATTGTCCTCATCGATTGTGGCTCGAAGTTTCCGGATGAGAGTTATTTAGGAATTGATCTGATCATACCGGACATTAGTTATCTGCTAGAAAATCAAGAAAAAGTACGTGCCTTGATCGTCACGCATGGGCATGAGGATCACATTGGGGGTATCCCATATTTTTTGCGACAATTATACGTCCCTGTTTACGGTACCCGCTTAACGTTAGGTCTTATCGAATTAAAGCTGAAGGAGCATAATTTGCTTCATCAGTCCACCCTCATCTCCATCGATCGTGACTCTACCATTTCATTTGGCTCGCTCACAATCAGCTTTTTTCAGACGAACCATAGTATTCCAGATTGCTTGGGTGTTGTATTTGAAACAAAAGCAGGCGCTATTGTGCATACGGGCGATTTTAAATTTGATTTAACACCTGTGCATAAGCAATCCCCCGATTTGCACAGAATGGCTGAAATCGGGCAGAAAGGTGTATTGGCCTTGTTGTCGGAGAGTACCAATGCAGAGCGCCCAGGCTTTACTCCATCAGAAAAACACGTGGGCGATCGTTTATTAGAAGCATTCAGTAAGGCACAGCAAAAAATATTTGTCTCGACGTTTGCCTCCAATGTATATCGGCTCCAACAAGTCATTGATGCCGTAGAAGCGACGAATCGAAAGCTGGCATTATTGGGTCGAAGCATGGTCAATGTGGTCAAAATCGCTTCGGAACAAGGCTATTTGCATATACCAGAAGGCATGCTGGTGGAAATAGAAGAAGTGGGCGAGCTCGATCCGGCCTGTGTCGCTATTCTATGCACTGGAAGTCAAGGCGAACCCATGGCTGCTTTATCACGGTTGTCGACCTCCGGGTATCGGCACGTAAAAGTAGAACGCGGCGATACCGTCATCCTCTCTTCTTCCCCCATTCCAGGGAACGAACGAAATGTAGCGCGCATCGTCGACAACTTGTTTATTATGGGAGCCAACGTTATATATGGCTCTGGAACTGGCATGCATGTATCCGGTCATGGCTTTCAGGAAGAATTGAAGCTCATGCTCACTCTCATGAAGCCACAATACTTTATCCCCATTCACGGCGAGTATCGGATGCTCCATCAACATCGTCAGTTGGCTGAATCCGTCGGCGTTGATTTTGAGTCCATTTTCATAATAAATAACGGGGATGTCGTGGATATTCAGGATGGTGTGGCTGTGCAAGAAAGAAAAATCCCTGCTGGCAATACCTTGGTGGATGGTTTAGGAATCGGGGATGTAGGGAATGGAATATTACGGGATCGCAAACATCTTTCGGAAGATGGCATTCTCGTAATCGTTGTGACGCGCAGTAAAACTGACGGCAAAATTTTGTCGGGTCCTGACCTTATTTCTCGCGGATTCATTCATGCCCCCGAATCAGAGGGCCTGTTGGAAGAAGCGACTCGCCTTGCATCCGAGGTGATCACCAATTTGCAGGAAGCGAATGTGAGTCAGTGGAACCGCCTGAAGCAAGGAATGCGGGATTCAATTGGGAAATTCGTGTATACCAAAACAAAGCGCAGACCCATGATCCTGCCGATTATTATGGATGTGTGAGGGAAAAGCCTTCTTTTAGGAGGGCTTTTCCAGCATGTTATTTTCAATCTTGGGGTGATTTGAAATGGTGAAAATGGTTAGACTTTTAGCGTGCTTTCTTGCAATCTTTTTTATTTTCTTTGCTTCAGTTCCAGAGTCTGAAGGGGCAGAACTCAAGGCAAATGTCATTGTAGATTCAATGATTTATGGAAGATCAGAGGACAACAACACGTTTTTTATTTATGCCCTATTACTTAATCTAGGTGAAGCAACCGCTACAAATTTTAGCTACGCAGGTCTCTCATTTGAGGGCAAAAACGGAATGGACCACTTCTACCCCGAAACTAGCCACACTGTTATCAATTCATCGTTGAAGCTAGAGCCGGGACATTTTGTAGAAGCAAAATTTGAACTGCCCTTAGATTTTATTGATTCTAGGTTTAAAAACATAAATGACATCAGAAAAATTAGTATTTTGATTATCCGCGATAACTCTGCTCCTTATAAAGACGACTCAGCAGTGACTGTGACCGTAAATAATAAAAAGCTTGTGCAACAAACCTTTGTTGAAAATGATGTCACTTATGTTTCCCTTCGCGAGTTAGCCGACGTTCTTGGTGCTACGATCCAGTGGAATGATCCTACCCAAACGGCAACGCTCATCCTGAGAGACAACTTCATGGAATACGATAGACAAATAGTCATACCGGTTGGCAGTGATCGCTTTATTGATCAAGGTCGCGAAACTACTGTGTCGGGAAAAGCGAAGCTGTACAATAACACCACCCTGGTTGTACCTTTACGAGATATTGTAGAAATGCTGGATTACTATGTTGTTTTTGAACATAAAGGGGGTCAGAAAACCATCGTCGTCATTCCGAATGATCTTATCTTTACAGATGAGTAGAGACAAGTTTTCTTTTACGTATGAGAGCTTAGCACCTTATAAAGATACAGCCCTAAGTGTGACAGTTAATAAAGACCTACCCGGGAAGCGCAATTCGGATTACCATTCCAGCAGGAAGTAATCAATTCATAATCAATAATTACCCAGTTACTGCATCGGTAAAAGCAAAGCTGCACAATAATACTATTCTTGTGGTCCCGTTACGAGAAGTTGCAGAAATGTTAGAGTGCGAGGTTATTTTTGTTCATAAATGGGGGCAGAAATCCATTATAGTGATCCCATACGATTTTAGCGAAGATTAACGACTTCAATCACCTTCGCCAGCTATGGGATAGAATAAATTAGAATAAAGAGAGCCCACCAGCTCTCTTTTTTCACCCTCAAAATATCTTCTTCGCATTCTGCTCTTCCTTCAAAATCTCTACAGCCTCGCGGAAACGCATAGAGTGAACGACTTCCCGCTCCCGCAAAAACTTCAAGCTGTCCTGCAAATCAACATCATCGGTCATGTCGATCAACCATTGATACGTCGCGCGGGCTTTTTCTTCCGCCGCAATATCCTCGTAAAGGTCGGCGATTGGATCGCCCTTGGCAGCGATGTAGGCTGCCGTCCACGGCACACCACTGGCATTGTTGTAAAAGAGCGCCCGATCATGATTGGCGTAATGCTCACCCAGTCCCGCTTCCTTTAACTCTTCCACAGTCGCGTCTTTGGTCAGCTTATACACCATCGTGGCAATCATTTCGAGATGCGCAAATTCTTCGGTAGCGATATCCGTTAATAATCCGACCACTTTATTCGGGATCGTATACCGCTGATTCATATAGCGCAGAGCGGCTGCTAGCTCTCCATCCGCCCCTCCGTATTGTTCAATCAAATATTTCGCCATTCTCACATCGCACTTACTGACACGAACCGGATACTGCAGTTTTTTTTCATAGATCCACATCGGTTTCGTTATCCCTCTCTTCTAAACTTGCCAAGGCCATGGATCATCATTCCACTGCCACGGATAGCCTGAATAGCTACGGCCAAGATTTTGCAGAGGCCCGTACAAATTCTCATATTCGTTTGCCAAAACCCAGCGTTGCTCCGTTAAATCATTAAACTGCTGGAGCGCATTCTGATCGGTAGGATGCGTATCTAAATAAAGATTGAGCTCTACCAGTACAAAATCGATCGCTTGTAGCTGTTCAAGCAATGCGTAATATTGTTCGTCGCCAAATCTATTTTCAGCTGTCATGAGTGCCCCCTCCCCAAATGACTCAGTCTGGGATCATAGGGGCTAAAAAGTGCCGGCCATAACGTACCTAATTTCAACGCTTCCATCGGGCTATATTGTGGTAAGTTCTCCGGCTGAAAGGTCATGAACAGCTGAGGGGGGACCTGGTACGTCTTCACCCGAATTGGCGGACATGGATCGAAGGGACCAACGTACGGAAAGTAGTCGCGTGTTTGCGAATGCAATGCCAATATCCTCCTCCAACTTGCAATGTCTGTTCCTTCATGACTACACTATGCAGCCCACCCAGTAGGCGTGATTGCTATCCCAAAAAGAAAAACCGCTCTCCGTATATAAGGAAAGCGGTTAACAACTTTTCGTATTTTATCATGCAGCAGATCCTCCCTATCTGTACTTCATCCCGTCACTTGCAAGCTACCAATCATGCCGCTTTCTTTGTGTCCCGGGATCGTACAATAAAATTCATAGGTTCCCTCCTCCAATGCCTTCCACACTGTTTCAACAGACTCTCCCGGTTTGGCATGCAAGTGAACCACACCCTCAGCCATTCCTCCATGCTGATGTTCGCTGCTTGATTCTGAAATCGTTACAATTTTCCCATACGAGACAACCTGAATATCGTGCTCTACATTGCCATCATTTTGAAAGACGACTTTGATCTCCGTATCTTTTTCAACAGTAAAGTGGTTCGGTTTATAAGAAAAGTCGACGGCTGTGAGGTTGATTTCTGTCGTGGGATCACCAGCATAAAGAGCCGGGGATGGAAACGGTAATGATTGATACCAGAAGAAGACAGCGAGGAGCAATATAGCTGGAGTGCTTGGATGATGAAAAAAGGAGGACCACTTCGTTTCTTTTTTATGAAAATCAATCAGCTTGGCTACGAGCAGCATACATACGGTATAGAGCATGACGAAAACAAACAGGAGGGGCTCTACTTTTACACTGGGAACCATTTCTCCCAGCATCGCGCCCATCATCCCGCCCATGACGCCCGATAAAATTCCTTCTACAATACTCAGCATCGACAATGGAACGCCTAGCAGAATCCCAGCCAGTCCACCTGCCAGCATTCCCCACATAGTGGATAAATAAAGGTCTCCCTTGTAAACATCGCCGAAGATCAACCCTCCGATCAGGCCAATCATCATACTGACAGACATCGTGCTCATCATGCCTTGCATATGATCGATTCTTTGCTTTCGTCGCCAAATAAACCATGTGAAGCAAGCATAAGCGAAACTGACGTAGATCAAGACCTGATACACCGCGCTCAAGATACCACCCCCGAGTATGTTCCTCTCCTTGTAAAGTATGTCCTCCTCCAACAAAATAGGACAAAACGAACGCGAAAACCCTCTGACTACTGTCGAGAGGGCTCATACATTTTCTTATTTCGCCATTATAAAAAAGCTTCATTTCTGAAGCTTTTATTTCATCAGCTTATTCATCGTGGTTAACAGCTCGTCAATGACTGCGCTGTCCCCTTCTTGGATGCGTTCTATCACACAGGATTTCATATGTCCTTCCAAAAGGATACGTCCCACTGAATTTAAGGCGGATTGTACCGCAGCTATTTGATTCAAGACATCATCACAATAAGCATCCTTTTCCACCATGCCTTTAATCCCGCGAATCTGTCCTTCAATCCGATTAAGACGCGCCTGCAAGTTTTGCTTGGTTTTTTCCGAATGATGACTGTTTCGATCAGATGTATGACATGACTGTACAATGTTCAGTTCTGCACTTGACAATGCGATTCCTCCTCTAATCATCCTCGTAAACACCTGTCAGGAAGTTAGCCCCAATTCCTTTCGAACATTTTCCAATCCATATCGCTCGACAAACTTGAAAAACTTCTCTCTCTTTTTCCCTTGTGTCTGATACAGTGAAATGATGCTTTGGACGATGGAGGATAATTGTTCTTCCTTCACCTGCTCGACCAGGAGCTCGGCTGTTCTGGCCTCCATTGTTTTCGATTGTCCTCCGACGTAGATTTCAAAGGTTTCTTTTCGCTTGACGATCCCGATATCTTTTACCAACGGCTCCCCACAGGCATTTGGGCAGCCCGTATAACCGACTCTCATCGTAAAAGGAACGGCCATGCCTGCTATCGTATCATTCAAATTTCTCGCTGCCTCAAGCCCTTCAATCTCTGCTCCTTTGCAAAAAGAACAGACAGACAAATTCTTCACAACAGAACCCGTTTCGTACACGCATAAGCCTTTTTCACGCAGCGCTTTTTTGGCATCCTCAGCCTTCTCTTCATTCATCTCGACAATCAGCTGCTGAAATATCGACAGTTCAATTTGTGCATCCTCGCCAACGATTTGACCGATCACCACCATTTCTGCTGGAGTAAACACAGAACCGCCGACACGAATTTCTGGACTTACGGCAAACTGCACACGCTTCAAAAGGCATTCCTCCTAGAGTAATTGAATTTGCAATATTCTGTCAATCGATAGAGATAAGAAAGGCTGCAATTCTACAATCACAGCCCTTCCCCCAACTTTTGCTTAAATGACATCGTATCCTTGATCTTCAATCGTCTCTTTCACATTGTCCAGCGAAACAACGGATTCATCAAAAGTCACGCTTACCTGATTGTCAGCAAGGCTTACCGTTGCTTTGCTAACCCCGTCTAGTTTTTGAAGAGCACCTTCTATGGAGATGACGCAGTGATTGCAGGACATTCCCTGTACGTTCAAAGTGACATTCATTTTGCATCCTCCTTTGTTTTTGGGAAGCTTAACTTGATTACATTTTACAATACCCCTGTAGGGTATACAATACCCATTTTTATATTTCCTGCTGTGTTGCTGTAAAAAAACTCCCCATCGATAAAAGACAGGGAGTTTTTGCTTACGCTTCTTGGCTGAAATGCGTTCTTATCGGAACAAAAAACGCTTGCTCCACCTCATTCGCAGATAATGGGCGGCTGTAATAGTACCCTTGAATTTCCTTGCAATGATTTTCTGTCAAAATATCCAACTGATCCTTCGTTTCAATGCCTTCTGCAATTACATCCAATTTCAGATGCTTCGCCATCGAAATGATGGTGGCCACAATGGCTTTATCGTTATCATTGCGAGACAGATCTGTTATGAAGGAACGGTCAATCTTTAGCTTGTGGATCGGGAACTTTTTCAAATAGCTCAATGAGCTGTAACCGGTTCCAAAATCATCCAAGCTGATTCTCGTTCCGATTTTATTTAACTCATGAAGGATACTGATTGATACTGCCGGGTCCATCATCATGCTCTCCGTGATTTCCAATTCCAAAAAGTGCGGGGCAAGCTTGGTTTCCTCGAGAATATTTTTGATGTACTGGACCAGGTTCCGTTGGTGGAATTGATGGGAGGACAAATTGACAGAGACGGGTATCAACGGCCCCCCTTTATCATGCCACTGCTTCATTTGCCTGCACGCTTCCCGAAGCACCCATGTACCGATCTCATAGATCAACCCTGTTTCTTCAGCAATAGGGATAAACACTCCTGGTGAAAGCATCCCTTTGGTTGGATGATTCCACCTGACGAGCGCCTCCACTCCGATCATGCGATTACTTTCCGAATGAAATTGAGGTTGGTAGTACACCACCAGCTCTTTTCGTTCAATTGCTTTTCTGAGATCACGTTCTATTTCAATATTTTCCAGCAATTGGGCGTCAAAATCGGTCGTGTAGAACAGGTGACCATTTTTCCCTTGTTTTTTCACCTCGTACATAGCTGTATCCGCTTTTTTGAGCAACGCGACAGCATCCGTACCGTGATCTGGGGATATCGCTGTTCCAATACTTGCGGATATGTAAAATTCACTGTCTTTTAGCGTGAATGGCTGTTTCAATGCTTCAATGATCTTATCGGCTAAACTCGCCGCTTCCCTGCCATCCGCTCCTGTTTCGCAGAGGATGGTAAATTCATCTCCACCCATCCGGGCAATTGTTGCGTGGTACCCTTTGGCACTCTTTGAAATTCTGTCGCTGACCCCCTGCAAAAAGATATCGCCGTAGGAGTGACCCAAGGAATCATTAATCATTTTGAAACGATCGATGTCGATAACCATGACGGCAAAGCTCGATGAATCTTGGCTGCTTTTTTCAATGGATTGATGAAGAACTTGATTTAACTTTCTTCGGTTCGGTAAGTCGGTCAGCTCATCGTGATAGGCCAAATACCTGATTTTTTCTTTCACGCGATTCTCTTCGGTAATATCTTTCACAATGATGTGATTCCCCACCACTTCTCCCTCAATTTCAACCGGGACATTGAGTACACTCAGCTCTACGCGATTTCCGTTCGGATGAAAGATGGTCGTCTCAAAATTATTTCGATTGGGCGCAAAAGACTGGGCGAAAGAATCTTTCGTGAGTTCCCTTTTCTCCTCAACAATATGCATGCGAATTTTCGATACATGCTGGTTGATGAATTCTTCCTCCCGCAGTCCGCCAATCTTCGTAACAGCTGGGTTCATTTTGATAATACATCCACCTGTATCTAAGGAAATAATGCCGTACTCATTATTTTTATAAAGGGAACGATACCAGCTTTCACTTTCCTGAATGACCGTATCCTTTTGCGAAAGTCGTCTGTTAATAAACAAGCCGAACAATGTAATGCCGATCAGTAAAAAAGTGGCCAAGACAATGATATAGGCCAAGCTCTCCGGCTCAATCTGCGTCCCCACTTGTTTTGTCGGCTGTTCCGTTCCGTAGAAATGCGCTGCAGCCATCCCGGTGTAATGCATACCCGCGATTGCGGCACCCATAATGAGTGAGCTGCCCAATTTGTATAAATACGCGTATTTCGACTGATCACGGCGAAAGTAAAACAAAAGCCATAGTGCCGCTGCCGAAGCAGTCGCTGCGATCATAATGGATAAAATGACAATCCTTGTATCGTATGTAATTTCGATCATCATCGCGGCCATTCCAACATAGTGCATCCCAGATATTCCAGCAGCCATAAGAATTCCCGCGATACCTAGCTTTCTCGTATGTAAGTTGCGTTTCGTGATGGTAAACAAGGCTATGCTTGAGACGAAAATGGCAAGGATGACGGATAGAATGACATACTCCATGTCATACAGAACCTTAATGGGGAGGGTAAGTGCCAGCATTCCGACAAAATGCATGGACCATATTCCAAGCCCCATCGTTGTCGCACCAAACATCAACCAGAGTAGCTGATGCTTTCCTTTACTTGTACTCACTCTGGCTGCCAGGTTGAGAGCAGAAAAAGAAGCTGCAACCGCGATAAAATAAGATAGTATCACAAGGAAACTATCGTACGTCCCATGTATCTGGTGATCCAAGCTCCTTCACCGCTTTCCTTTTGTTAATCTCGATGGTCTACTTAAACCATGCTGCCTGATTCACCATAACGATTTACCTGCAAGAAGGAATCGATTTCTTTCGGGGGCAGCGGTTTACTGTAAAAGTACCCTTGGACTTCATTACACAATTGTTCCTTTAGAAAATCAACATGTTCATGTGTTTCTACACCCTCTGCAATAACAGCAATTTTCATGTTATGTGCCATATGGATGATCGTTTTAATAATCGCTTGATTCTGTGGATTCAAATTCCTTAGAAAGGATTGGTCGATTTTGAGCCGATCGATCGGGAATTGACTCAGATAGCTCAAAGAACTGTAGCCCGTCCCGAAATCATCGATACTGATGCTAATCCCCAGACCTTTCAAGCGATGCAATATCCGAATCGTATAGTCTACATTTAGCGCCATGCTTTCCGTGATTTCCAGCTCCAAGTATTGTGGAGCTAACCCCGTTTCTTCAAGGATCGAGGTAATCATCTCAATGAGATTGTTTTGCATAAATTGGCGTAAGGATATATTGACCGCAACAGCCAGCTGTGTAAAGCCTGCTTCCTGCCACGCTTTTGTCTGTTGGCATGCCGTTCGCATTACCCATTCTCCAAGCGGTACAATTAAGCCTGTTTCTTCTGCGATCGGAATAAATTGAATAGGCGGGATGAGACCAAGGTCTGGATGGTCCCAACGAATCAACGCCTCCATGCCAATAATCTGGCCCGTCTGCAAATGAATCTTCGGTTGGTAGTGCAGCGTAAACTGTTTCTCATCCAAAGCTTTTCGCAGCTCTCTTTCAAGCTGTAGTTTTTTCGCTAAAACCAGATGAAGCTCCTCCGAGAAAAATTGATAATTATTTTTCCCTTGCTCTTTTGCCAAATACATGGCAGCGTCTGCATGCTTCAGTAGCGCTTCAATATCGTCTCCATCATCCGGATACATGCTGATGCCGATACTTGGTGTGATAAAGATTTCGATATGGTCTAACGTAATCGATTCGGACATGCTCGTGATGATTCGTTGTGCAATTTCACCAGCCTCCCTGTGTGTGACACCTGTGAGAAAAATGGCGAACTCATCTCCACCCAGTCGAGAAACAGAATCTTCTTTTCGCAAACAACAAAGAAGACGATTTGCTACTGCTTGTAAAAGGACATCCCCAATGGAGTGACCAAGCGTGTCATTGATGTTTTTAAATCGATCCAAATCGATGAACATAACGCCAATTTTCTCATCTTTTTGTTTTGCTTTAAGCATCGCCTCTGCGAGTTTTTCATGAAAAAGCGTTCGATTAGGCAGGTTAGTCAAGGAATCGTAATGGGCCATGTAGCGAATCGTTTCTTCCGCCTTTTTTCGCTCAGTGATGTCAATCATGGAGCCTACCATTTCCACGATTTCTCCGTTTTCCTCAATAGGTGACAACGTAATGTAATAATCATTTCCGGATAGTTTTAGTTCGAAAGTGACAGACTCGCCAGCAAATGCTCTGCGAAAATAGCTTTCCATTTGCTCCGCTACCTCATAAGGAAAGATTTCATACGACGTTTTTCTTAACATCCTCTCAGATGTTAGCCCGAGCTCTTCGGCAATTTTCCCTTCACACAAGGTATACGTAATGTTCCCTCTCTGATCTGTCACGATCTTGAACACACAGTTTTGCAAGTTTCGGACCGTCCTGCGAAAATCGTTCTGCAAGGCTTCTGCCAAAGCTGCCTCTGCTTCAATCCGGTCGGTAATGTCCGTACGGATTGAAACATATTGATACGGAACCCCCCGGTCGTCTAGAAATGGCACGATGGTCGTATTCATCCAGTATTCAGTGCCATCTTTGGCGCGATTCTTCACTTCGCCCTTCCAGACACGTCCTTGCTTGATCGTTTCCCACATTAATTTAAAAAACGACTTGGAATGATAGCGAGAGTTAATGACCCGATGTGTATTTCCAACTAATTCATCCACTTCGTATCTGGAGATTTCACAAAACTTGTCATTTACATAAGTAATGACGCCTTTGTCGTCTGTAATCGCTACAATCGAAGATTCATCCAGTGCATTTTTGATATCGTGCAAGTCCTTCATCGTTTTTGCAAGAGACTCTTCCATCAGCTTTCGTTTCGTGATGTCCGTCCCGATTGCTACATACTGATAAAGGAATCCACTATCGTTCATGAACGGAACTAATGTCATGTTAAGCCAATATTCCGTCCCGTCCTTTGCCCGGTTTTTCATATCGCCTTTCCATACTTTTCCTCGGCTGATGGTATCCCATAGCAATTTAAAATAGTTTCGTGGGTGGAAACCGGAATCGACGATGTTATGGTTCTTTCCGATTAATTCCTCTCTATTAAACTTGGATATTTGACAGAAGTTGTGATTGACGTAGGTGATGATTCCTTTTTCATCTGTTATCGAAATAACTGATGACTCTTCCAATGCAGATAATGCAAACTTTACATCTCTGATATGATTAAACACATGGCACCCCCGCCTGTTTTCGCATTACAATTGAAACTTCCGGATGGAATGCTGCAGCTCTCTTCTGCCATTTCGGCGAGTGTGCTAGAAGCGGTTGTAATCTGTTCCAAAGAAGCTGTTTGTTCTTGTACAGAAGCAACTACGTTTTGCGTGTTTTCCGCTGCCATTCTTGAAACATGCGCAATTCCCACTATAAATTCCACAACGGAAACCGTTCCGTCATTGGCTTTATTGATTTGTCCCGACATTTCTTGTGTACTTTTCGAGACTTCGTCTACTACCCCCAAAATTTTATGGAAGGCAACCCCAGCTTGTTCAATCATGATGACTCCTTCTTGGACAGATACGTCCCCTTGACTCATGACGTGAATCGCCTTTTCCGTATTTCTTTGAATATCCCCAATGATGGAAGCGATCTGCGAAGCGGCTTGCGCGGATTGCTCTGCTAATTTGCGAACTTCATCTGCGACGACCGCAAATCCTCTTCCCTGTTCCCCCGCTCTCGCCGCTTCAATCGCTGCGTTCAACGCCAATAAATTCGTTTGACTCGCGATTTCCGTAATAATCGAAACGATTGAACCAACTTCTTTTGATTTTTCGCTGAGCATATTGACCACTTCGGTAGAAGAGCTCACTCTTTGATTAATCTCTTTCATTTGTTCGATTGATTTGGCAACCACTTCATTACCTTCCGTTGCTGTTTTGTTCGCTTCAACGGATGAGCTGATCGCATGCTCCATGCTCGTTGATACTTGCTGCATCACTTGCGAGATGCTCACAGCAATCTGTGTTGCATTCTCTGCATCATTTACTTGCTGCTCAGCACCTGCTGCAATACCTTGGATCGATTGGGATACGTGCTCTGCTGTCTGATGTGTTAGTTCGGAGCTGGCTGTCAATTCCTCGGAGGATGCGGCTACTTGTTGTGAATGGAAGGAGACTCGTTCTAATAAATCTTGCAAATTGTGCTTCATTTGAGTAAAATGGCGAGCAAGTTCGCCGATTTCGTCACGATTCTTGATCGAAATATCTGCTTGTGCCAAGTTCATGAAGGCGATACCGACTCCTGTGAGAAGCGCCAGCGCGCTAAGCAAGACTCTTTATAACGGTTATTGGCTTTTGAATACCCTGTCAGGTAGCTGTCATCGCCTACAATGACATATCCTCGTGCATACTTTTGTCGTTCACTGACACTAGCAATAATGTCCTTGGACAACATCTCCTTGTGGATTCTGTCTTCAATTATCCTCCTATAAACAGGAATCGATGGAAGAAATCTGAGAAAAACCAATTCCTGCTACTGCCACTAAAAGTAATAACACGGCCAAAAACCCTAAAAAAAGCTTTCTCCTTACCGTCAACTTCATAATAGTTGTTTCCTACATCGTAATTCTACGAATGATTTCTTCTTTCTGTGAAAAATGCGAGTTATTTTATAATCCCTTTCTCTTATGTAACGGCATTTTATATAGGACTTTTGACCTTTTTTATCATATAACATCGTTCTGTAACATTTCTAAAATTCTTTTCGACAAGGAAAAAGCCCCGACTACCAAAGCAGACGAGGCTTGCGTTTTCATTTATGCGGCTCATGTTCCTTACATGTCTTATCGTTTTGGCGCTCGAAAACCTGCTTGCTGCGCTTCTTCCTCCGTCGCAAACCACGTCTCCGCATTTGTTTGCTCATAGCTAGCGGAGCCAGGGACGTGATAGATTTTCTCGCCCTTGCTATTGATATTTCCCTTGATCGTTTTGCCTTCTGGTGGTGCAGTGTTTGTTGCGGTATTGTTATTGGACTGTTTTTTTGGCTTGGCTTTTTCCTTAGGAGCATCTGCCTGCTGCCCTTCTAAAGCCCACAATCCACGATTCTGCTCCCGCGCCTCCCGCTCTGCTGCCAAGAACAGCTCGGCTTGGGCTACATTCGGTGGGATTGTCATGATCCGGGCGTAGCCGTCACGAACGAGCTTTTCATTGACAAAGGTGCCGTCTTCCAAATATACGTAAGCAAGCAAACGCTTGTATTTGTCATAGGGCTCGACATCGAACTTCAGCTTAACCTTTTTGCCCGTTAAAAGCTCTTTGGAGTAATTGCTCGCTTCTTTCCCATACGGTTCGACTGGATGGTTCGGTTTCACTGTCTCCGGGGTATCTACGCCAATCATACGGACTTTTTCTCCGCTATCTAGCTCGAATGTATCGCCATCAACCACTCGTTTGATCACAGCATCCATCTCTCCGTTAGCTTCTGGTTGGCCGGACGCTCCACATGCCGTTAGCAAAAGAGTAAGGGCGAGCAGGTACATAGCAAATCGTCTCATAACTTCCTTCTCCTCTTCTATGTTGCATTGTTTTCCAGCGTAGTGGATTTGCCCGCGCAGGTCAATAGGAGAGAAAAAAACGCATCGCCACAGGAACCGCTACCGCGCGAGCATGTTTTGGATGGAGAAGTCCACTTTGGGTAACGAAAAAAACGACCTTCGCCCAAGGTCGTTTTGTCTATACGTCCAGATTTTAATCACGATCGGCACTAAACAAGAACAACAGGACGACCACGACAATAATAATCCATATAAATTCCTCGTTTTCGCGATCAAAAAAACCGTCGAACAGACCCATGGTGGAGTCCTCCTTTCCTTCTCGTTACAGCCTATGCAAAAGGCTAGACACGTGTCAGTAGTTGGAAGAGCCCAAAAGTGAAATTCGTGTTCGAAAGAATGGATTACGAACAAGTAGACAAGATCAAATGCGTATAGGTACCTAGCTGTCTCACTTTATTCGTAAAACCAAGATGAACAAGCTCCTGTAGCAATCGGGAGCGATCTGCATAACAGCGGTCCTGAATATCTGCTATCACTCTCGTATGTCCGGCTTCCTCTAGGGCTTCCAGATGAGCTTGTCTATGCATCTGATCCTCAAACATCAAATCGGCAATAACCAACCGTCCCCCTGGTTTTAATACGCGGCGACATTCCGCCAAGGCAAGCTGCTTTTGATCATCCGTCAAATGGTGCAAGGCGTAACTCGTAGCCACAAAGTCAAACCGATTTTCTAAAAACGGAAAGGCGAAAAAGGTTCCCAGCTTCGTCTCGACCTCCGCGTGCTTTGCTCTGCATTGCTTCAGCATTTGCGGAGATTGGTCGAACCCGCTCATCTTGGCTCCTTTTTTCACGAGACGCCCTGCGAGGTTCCCGGTTCCCGTTCCAGCATCCAAGCCGCATTCTCCTGGTTTGACTGCAATGGCTGCTACCACCTCATCCAGTACGTTCTCGTACGATTCATGACCATTCCCGCCATGTACCCATTCGTCGTAGCGATCCGCCCATTCATTAAAATTCCATCGATCCACCCAGTTATCCCGCGTCTGCTTCAATCGCTTGTTCGCCTCTGCCAATGTAAATAGCTCTGCTGGATCAATCGATTCCCTACCCTTTACCCGCTCAATCATCGCTTCTGTCGTTTGGATGACCTTGCTCATTTCTACCCACCTTGTATACATAAACGAACGCTGCAGCTCTAAATAATGGAGAAGAGTGCCTTCCTGATCTTTCATATGAATCAGAAGCTCCCGTATGTCTTCTACCGCCATCCCGACCTCGCGCAGGGTAATGATGGTTTGCAGCCTCCAGACATCTTCCTCCGTGAACTGGCGATACCCGGACGCATCTGCTTTCGATGGCTTGATCAGCCCTTTTTCTTCATAATATCGAATCGCACGCGGAGTTATTTGCAAGCGATGGGCCATGTCTTTGATTTGCATGGAACTCTCTCCCTGTTTCATTCTTTCCTTATCATAAACCTTGCCGCAGCGTGAATGTACAGACAGAAAGAAAAAAAGCTGCCGGATTCCTCCCGACAGCTGATTTCTATCTTATTAATGTGGCGCCGGCTCAGAAATTTGTTGGAGAGCATCACTCGCCTCATCGTGGTGAACTTGACGAACAGCCATATCTGCCAACGCCACAATTCCAACCAGCTTGCCATGCTCGACAACGGGCAGGCGACGAATTTGATGCTGAGCCATCACCTTTGCCGCTTCATCAACCGTCATCCCCGGCTGTCCGAGAATAATGTCTCGGGTCATGACCACCTCGGTGGCAGTCGATCCTTCATGCTTTTCAGCCAAACCGCGAATCACAATATCGCGGTCTGTAATGACACCGATCACATCTTCTTTTTCATCCACAACCGGAATGACCCCTACATTCCAATCGCGCATTTTGCAAGCCACTTCATACACATTATCCTTAAGCGTCACAGTAGCGACATCTTTTGTCATAATTTCACGTAGGGTACGATTTTCCAGCTTTGCCATTTCATTCTCCTCCTTTTGCTAATCAACGATTGTAGTTTGTCCGCTCATCTATCGTTTCATTCGCAAGAAAGAGTATGATATATTGCGCTTCTTCTAAAAACAGACTATGATTAAATGAGTGAATATCTCACCCATTTTTAGGAGGAAAAAGAATGGTCATTAAGGACACGGGTATTGGCACGAAAGAAGTCTTTTTCGCCGATCTGGAGCATTATATGAGCGAACTCGGCTTTGATCGCGGCGCTTGGGATTACAAGCATGCTACATACGATTATAAAATCCAAGATAAAGGCAACGTCTTCTACCTGCGCATCGAAGCGAACGTGACGCAAGGCAAGCTTGAGGATACGCACGCAGTACTGAAGCTCGAAGATCCTTACATGGGCAAACACCTTTTCCCACACGGGCTGGATTACGATTACCCAATGCCAGACTCCGTTGTAAAAACAGCGAAGTTGAAGCTGCAATTGCTGGGTGAAAAGCTGTCCTCACATTAATAATTGAAATGCATGGTGTGCAGAGAGGAATCCCCTCTCTGTTTCACGTAGAGGGGGGTATTTTTTATGAAGACGAGGGGCGTACCTGACTTCTTGCTCCTGTTTTTGACCGCCCTACTTGTTGGGTTTGGGATAACCATGGTTCTCAGCTCCAGCTCCATTTTCGCATTGACGAGCTTTACAAGCGGCGGCTGTGATTACTGTGGCGGAGATGAGCTTTATTTCGTGAAGCGTCAATCCGTTTTCTTGCTGCTCGGTGTCGTTGGGATGCTGGTGGCCATGAACATTCCCTTCTCCTTTTATAAGAGAAACTTCTTATTGATTGCGCTCGTCAGCTTCTTTTCTTTGCTCCTGGTTCTTGTTCCGGGTATTGGTAAGGAAGTGAACGGAGCTCGATCATGGTTTGAAATCGGTTCTGCAACTATACAGCCTGCGGAGTTTGCCAAGCTTGGTCTTATTCTGTACTTGGCAGCGATCATCTCTAAAAAGGGGAACGGGATACAAAAGCTGAAATCTGGATTGATGCCCCCACTGATGGTAACGGGAATGTTTTTTATGATGATTGTCGTCCAGCCTGACCTCGGTTCTGCGGCCATCCTGCTCGGGTGCGCTTTGATTGTCATGATCTGCGGTGGGGCCAGAATCCGTCAACTGGTCGGTCTCGGTGCACCAGCTGTGACTGTTGCACTTTTGGTATACATCACAGCAAAGCCCCATGCCTTGAATCGGATTTCTTCCTACCTCGATCCATGGAGTGATATGAGTGGCACCGGCTACAACATTATTCAATCCTGGATTGCGATTGCACATGGCGGCCTGACTGGGACAGGCTTTGGAAAAAGCATTCAAAAGTATTTGTATTTGCCCGAGAGGCATACCGATTTTATTTTCTCGATCATGACAGAAGAGCTTGGCTTTATCGGTGCCTCTGTGTTCCTCTTGATTTTCTTGCTTTTCCTGCTGCGTGGCATCCATATTTGTCTGCGCGTAAAAGACACCTTTGCCAGTCTCGCAGGAATCGGTGTGGTCAGCATGTTCGCCATTCAGGCAATCTTAAACATTGGCGGAGTAACGGGTTTGATTCCATTGACAGGTGTACCATTGCCGTTTATCAGTTATGGTGGCTCCTCCTTACTCGTATGTCTGCTCGCCACAGGCTTTTTGCTCAGTATATCGCGGGAAGTCAGTCGCCAGAAGGTAGAAGAGCAATTACAAAAACAGCCATACGCCATGTAAAAAACAAGCATAAGGGATACCGGATGAGTCCAGTATCCCTTTTTTCTTACTCATTTCGAAGGAGTTCGATTGTTTCCACCCGTACATTCACGGCTTCCACATAAAGACCTGTCAATGTTTCCACCGCTTCTTTTACTTTTTCCTGTAGGACATGACAGACGTGATGAATCTGCGCCCCATAACGGACGGACACACGCATGTCAATGGTGACTCTGTCTTCTATTACGGATACGGTAATGCCTTTCGCGCCGCCATTCAGCTTTTTCGCCAAATCTTGATAAATTCCGCCTGAACGGACTGTGACTTCCAACACTTCTTCTACAGCAACGCCAGCAATGATTGCGATCACCTGATCTGCTACTCGGATTTCGCCAAGTCTGTCAGCCATCAGGACGCCCTCCTCTTCGCCCGTTTCGTTCTTCCCCCACTGGTTTCATTTGCCTTTTCTTTCATTATAAACAAATCATGCTTGGGCTTGGAAGGAAATTTGTTTTTTTCTCTCCGTTAGTGTCGGAGATGTGCAGTGAATGTCAACGAGTGTCAACTGATCTGCAGCAAGCGCCTCCCGCAATACAGGCTCCAGAGCTTGTACCTCTTTAACAACCTTGCTACTGATCCTGCAAGCTTTCGCCAATTGTTGAAAATCTGGATTATGCAATTTCACTCCAAAAGGGATCAAGCCCGCCTGACTCATTTTAACCTCTTCCAATCCTAATGTCCCATTGTTCACCACGAGAATTACAATCGGAAGCTGAAGCTGGGCTGCTGTCATCAATTCCGCCAGATTCATTTGCAATCCCCCATCCCCAGCAATGCAGACGACCTGCTTATCAGGATAGGTTAGCTTTGCAGCCACAGCCGCAGGCAACCCGAATCCCATTGTTCGCCACTTTCCAGAAAAGAGTGGGGTCTGTTTTTTCCCACGGAACGCACGATTAAACCAGATCGTGTGCTCACCCGTATCCAGGACGATAATCGCATCTTCATTGACCACTCCCCCAAGCGTGTGCATCAAGGTTTGTGGCTTTACTTGTTCACTCGCTTGTTGAATAACTGCTTGCTCTGTCTCCTCGCCAAACTCGCCATGCCAACGCTTGATTTGTTCCTGCCACGCATCGTCTTGTCTGCGCGATTGCAAACGTCTCATCCAGATCGGCAGGACATCGTCCAATTCAGCCGTGACAGACTGGAGGTAGGGGTGTGCATGTATCGATGCAGGCTGATGATCTACTTGCATGACGGATAGTTTCTTGGGTAAAAAAGCGCGAGGGAACCAGCTGGCTCCCAAAATTAGCAACAAATCAGCTTCCGCTAAAGCATGTAAAGCTGTTTCGCTGCCCCCCTCTCCCCATCCGCCAATCACAAGTGGATGTGATTCATCTATCGTTCCTTTTGCTCCGAGCGACAGCAACACGCCTGCCCCTAGCTGTTCCGCTAGCTTCACACACAAATCCGCCGACTTGCGGGCACCGATTCCAAGTAGAATGAGAGGCTTTTGCGCCTTTGCAACCTGCTCGGAAGCGAGCTCAATCTCCATCCGATCCGGGTAAATGGCATGTGGAATGCGTGGAAGTGCTGCAAGGACAGCTTCTGAAGTCGTTTGGGTAAAGACGTCCTTGCAAATGGCGAGATGTGTCACTCCTTTTTGCTGCATAGCCGTGACAAATGCTTTGTGCAGAACACTTTGGATTGCATCTGGATGCGTAATTGTCGTTGAATAAAAACTGATGGGACGTATCATGTCTTCTTGAGAGACAAACTGCTTGTACGCTCCACCCAGCTTGTATGTCTCCACTTGACCTGTAATCGCAATGACGGGTACACGATCCGTATGCGCATCTGCAAGTCCATTCAGCAGATTGACGAAACCTGGCCCCATCGTCGCGGTACAAACAGCTGGGTTCCCTGTCAGCTTTGCTTCCGCACTTGCCATCATGGCCGCAGCAGATTCATGCTTGCAAGCAACGTATTGGATGTCGGATTGCTTCGCGATCTGATCCAGCCAGGCAAAGATTCCGTCACCTGCCACCCCATATATTCGTTTTACTCCCCACCGAATCAATTGTTCCGTCAAATATTGCGCGACCTGCATGAAAATCTTCCCCTTCCAGGACAAAGTTCAAATACATGTACTCGTAGTCTACGCATTCTCCAATATTTTACTAAGGCCAAAATGACGGAAGTTGGAGAACCTAACAATAATCAACTGATATTCAAATCCATACCCGAAGGAGGGTAAGAAATGAAACAGCCTGTCAAATGGCTGCTAGCTGTAGTAGTATTCGCACTTCTGGTTACAACGGCGGTTATGGTATCTCCCTTACGCTCAGATGCATTCAGTGAACAGATCGTTAAAGTAGGAGAAGAAGGCTCAGACGTGCGTGAGATGCAGTATCGCTTGAAGCACCTTGGATTTTATACGGGAAAAGTAGACGGCGTATTCGGGTGGCGTTCTTATTGGGCGCTGCGTAACTTTCAGTATGAATTTGGCTTACCCATAGACGGTGTCCTTGGCGCGCAGACGAAAGTAAAGCTGTACAACGCAACGAAAAATTATAAGCCCACTGCTTCTGATCTCGGGGTGCCACAAACCGCAACCCCTGCACCATCGACGCCTTCTACACCTTCTGCGCCTTCTAAACCTACGTACCATGTAGCCGGAATATCGGAGAACGACCTGCGTCTGATGGCGAATGCCGTGTACGGAGAATCTCGTGGAGAGCCCTACATTGGCCAAGTGGCAGTGGCGGCTGTTATTCTAAACCGGACGAAAAACGCGTCCTTTCCCAATACACCAGCGGGCGTTATCTTCGAACCTCGGGCCTTTACGGCTGTGGCGGATGGTCAGATTTGGCTAACACCGAACGAGCAGGCAAAAAAAGCAGTGAATGACGCGCTCAAAGGTTGGGACCCAACAGACGGAGCTATTTATTATTTCAACCCGGATACAGCTACATCGGGTTGGATTTGGAGCCGCCCTCAAATCAAAAAGATCGGCAGACACATTTTTTGCCGCTAGCATTCCATAAAAAAACAGGCACGACAGTCGTAAACTGCGTGCCTGTTTTCCTTTTCGAGTTTTCATTTCGAACGTTGTGATTGCATGTGCTGGGCCATTTTGACGAATCGCTCTTCCGGTTCTGTGGTCCCGCAAACTCCACATTGTATCATGTACTGCTCACCTTTGTACGGCTGGTGAAACATATCAAGCTCTTCTTGATGGAGTTCTGCTACGACTTCCCCTGACTGTGGGTCCAGTCTTATATAGCGAGGGGTCTGCTCAATGACAGTGTACCTCATCCGATTCGATTTACATGTCGGGCACAACAAAGGCTGGGTCATAAAAAAACACCTCACTTTTCTAGTTCATGGTTAGTTTTGTCCAGAACAGGAACTCTATACCTATGAGGTTCTAGGGATGAGTAAAAATCGTAGAGGTGATGAAATGAACTTGAAACTCTTTTTCTCATTAGTAGGCGGGAGCATGGCATTAGCTCTCTACGCCCACTATTTTTCTGGAAATGAAATGCTCCAATTCGTCACAGCTTCACTGGCCATCATTTTTTTGGCGGCTTGGCTCGGAAAATCGACAGAGAGCGTCGCCCATTATGCTGGAGACCGAATCGGGGGCTTTCTTAACGCTACCTTCGGAAATGCGGCAGAACTTATTATTGCTTTTTTTCTGGTGAAAGAAGGCTTGTTCGATATGGTCAAAGCCTCTATTACGGGTGCGATCATCGGAAATATGCTGTTGGTTCTAGGCTTGAGCACATTACTGGGTGGTCTTAAGTACAAGGAACAAACCTTCAATAGCAGGCTCGCCAGTCACAATGCATCGTTGATGACTCTCGCAATCGTCGCTTTGTTTATTCCGGCTGTCTTCATGTTCGATCTGCCTGTGATCAAGGTGGAGATCATCAGCATCGTCATCGCAAGCCTGCTCATCATTGCCTACATTTTGTGGCTCATCTTTTCCATGATTACACACAGTGAGTTTTTATCGGATATCGAGCCGCAAGAAAGTGATGCGGTATGGCCAAAGGGTGTCTCTCTCTTGATGCTTGCTGTCTCTACCTTTTTCGTTGCGGTTGTCTCGGAATGGCTGGTAGAGGGTGTACAGCATGTCTCCGAATCGTTAGGGTGGTCGGAGTTATTCGTCGGGGCTTTTGTCATTGCGATCATCGGGAATGCCGCAGAGCACAGTGCTGCCATGCTGTTGGCACTAAAAGGACGCATCGGTGCAGCAGTCGAAATTGCGATCGGCTCCAGCTTGCAGATCGCCTTGTTTGTAGCCCCGACTCTGGTCATCATGAGTCTCTTGCTAGGCAATCCGATGGACATCGTGTTCTCTACCTTTGAATTGGCTGCGATCGGTGTTGCTACCTTTATTACGATTTCCATCACACGGGATGGCGCCACGAACTGGTTTGAAGGCGTCCTTCTATTGACCGTGTATATTATTTTGGGTACGGTCTTTTTTTTCGCGTAGAGCACTGGAACAAAACAAAGGCTCCGCCATCTTAAAGTGGCGAAGCCTTTCATTGTTTTACCAGATACCCAGCATTTGCAGGAAAACGGCGAGAATCGCGATAGGTGCTACATATTTAATCAGGAGAAGCCAAATGATAAACATGCGTTTGCCCAGAGAAGTATGCGCCCCCAGCTCGTTTATCAAAGTCTCACGCTTCATTTTCAGCGGAACGAAGATCGCAATGAGCAACGCTCCCAACGGCATCAAGATATTACTGACCAAAAAGTCCATCGCATCAAAGATAGATTTTCCGAACAGCGTAACCTCGTTCCATACACCGAATGACAAAGCCGACGGAACACCAACGATAAAAATCAGCAGACCAATCACCCAGGCAAGACGCTTGCGCTTTGCTTCGTCCCCCTTTGCAAGAGATGCAACGATAATTTCCAGCATCGAAAAAGCCGAGGTCAGTGTAGCAAAAAGGAAAAGAGCCAGAAAGATTAACAGAAAAATGTTACCGAAGGCAATTTTTTCAAACACAGAAGGCAGTACGATAAACAGTAATCCCGGCCCTGCAGTTGGCTCTACGCCAAGGGAGAAGACAGCAGGGAAAATCGCCAAACCGGCAAATAGCGATACGAGCAGATTCAAACTGACAATCGATCCAGCAGAACGAACCAGACTTTCGTTTTTGGCAAGGTACGAGCTGTACGTGACCATGACGGACACCCCGACGCTCAGCGCGAAAAAGGATTGACCCAATGCGTAAAGGATCGATTGCGCACTCAGCTTGGTAAAATCAGGACGCAGAAAGAAGGAAACGCCCTCCATCGCCCCATCCAATGTCAAGGAACGAACCATCAATACCATGAATAAAAGGAACAAACCAGGCATCAAGTACTTGTTAGCGGACTCAATTCCACTCGATACGCCTCTCGCGACAACCCATGCGGTAATGAGCATGAAAACCAACTGCGCAACTACTGCACCAACAGGATCACCGATAACGTCACCAAACACTTTGTCATAAGCTGGCCCTTGTAGTTGACCAGTAAACCCGCGAA
The DNA here is from genome assembly GCF_055685845.1 of Brevibacillus schisleri. Taxonomy (NCBI): domain Bacteria; kingdom Bacillati; phylum Bacillota; class Bacilli; order Caryophanales; family Paenibacillaceae; genus Brevibacillus; species Brevibacillus schisleri. The sequence continues at coordinate 2,503,888 of NZ_JBVNDM010000001.1, read as the reverse complement.
GAAGATAAGTAAGAATCCATCCTCCCACTACACTGTAAAAGGACAAGAGCAAGAAGCAAGTGGTCACCCCAAGGCGACCGATCCAATGCCAGAGTGATCCGGGCGCAATTGTTTTATACGCACTGATCGCCTCTTTTTGTGTACTACGTCCGATTGTGAATTCCCCTAACAACAGTGGAAGACCAATTGCTAGCGTAAAGATAATGAATAGCAGAAAGAACGCTCCTCCACCGCTCGTTCCGACCATGTATGGAAATTTCCAAATGGCCCCCAGTCCAATCGCCGAGCCTGCTGCTGCCAAGATGAAGCCGAGCCTGCTCGTCCATTGTTCGGCTTGTTTCATAATTTTCACCCTCCAAAGATATTCTTTTCATTCGTAAAAATGGATACAAAAAAACCCGCCCCAAAAAGGGACGAGTTATTTATTTCTCGCGGTACCACCCTACTTAGACACCCCTGATAGGCGATGCCTCGCTTCGTCATTGATAACGGGTATGACCCGGACTCTCCTACTGGCGTCGCCTGCGTTCAGAGGTCAGCTCAAGAGTGAATTCAACGGGGCTTACATCAGGCTGCTCTCAGTCTATGGCAGCCTTCCCTGTCATGCAGCAGGTCCGTTTACTAGTCTCTTTCCTTGCTTGTTTCTATGATTCAGTTGTTGGGCTTTTCCGAAATAAAAAAAACCCGTCCAAAAAAGGGACGAGTTATTCGCGGTACCACCCTGATTAAGTGCACGGGATACAGATTCCCTACGCACTTCTCTCCATCATTGATAACGGGAATGACCCGATTCCTCCTACTAGGCAAACTGCCATTAAGAGGGCTGCTCAGGAGGGAATTCTACGGGGCGCGCTTCAAAGCTGCTTTCAGTCTAAGGCAGCTTCTCCCTGACAAGCGGTGATTCCGCATACTAGTCTCCGTCATTGCATTTCAAAATTAATAAAAAATTATAGACTTTAATTTAATATAAATACACGAAATAGGCAAGAGTTTTTTCTCTCAATAAAATGAAAAGCGAGGATAATCGCCGCTCTCCTCGCCTTACCTTTGATTAAACAGTTCATGAAGATGGGCCAATTTACGCTCCAATGAACCCATAATTTCTCGACCAATGTCGTCGCTAATCAGTCCTAAGCGGACCGCATACTCTACTTCACGAGAAAGCCCGAACATTTGGGTATCCAGCACTTCTTCATACAGTGGGCACTGCGGCATGGTCAGGTTTTCCATCTGTACGTCGATCAACTTGTAAATTTTGTCGGCGTCTGCTTGAAGCAACGCTAGCGCTTTTTGTTCCAGATCGGGAACCTTAATTTCTGTCAAAACCTATCCCTCCGTTTGCCTCCATCCTTATCATACATAGTACGCGATTCTGGGCCATTTGAAAAGGGGAGAAGACAGATCAACTGCAAGTAGCTAAAAGATACCAAGCTTCCACTCTTTTGAGAGTAGCTCCAACAGCTTGACACCAGCAACCGAATTTCCTTTTTCATCCAGTGACGGACCGAACACACCAATCCCCATACGCTGTGGCACGGTTGCCATAATGCCGCCAGCAACCCCACTTTTCGCGGGAATTCCTACATCAATCGCAAACTCACCAGAGGCATTGTACATCCCACAAGTCACCATGAAAGTCTTGCAGATTCGCGCTACCTCTTCTGGAATCACTCGCTCACCCGTATTCACGAGAATTCCGTCTGCTGCAAGCACCATCCCTAGTGTAGCTACTTCCTTCGCTGTCACCTCTATCGAGCAATGGCGAAAATACAGATCAAGCGTCTCTTCTACATCCGTTTCCAGTATGCCACTGTCCTTTAGAAACCAAGCGAGGGCACGATTTCGATCAGCCGTTTTCTTTTCAGAACAATAAACAGCTTGATTGATAGAAAGATGAGGATTCCCCGTCATTTTCCGCATTAAAGCCAGCACAGCATCTAGCCGCTCATCCACGTTGGCACCACGAATCATGCCCGCAACGGCAATGGCTCCTGCATTGATCATCGGGTTCAGTGGTTTATGAGATTCGGTCGTCTCCAGTTTTATAATCGAATTAAACGGGTCTCCCGTTGGTTCTTTCCCCACATGCCGAAACACGTAGTCCTTCCCGTTTTGGCATAAGGCGACGATCAGAGAGAAAATCTTGGAGATGCTTTGCATCGAGAATGGCACTTCTGCATCTCCAGCAGAAAGGATCGTCCCATCGGGCAAGCATACAGCTACTCCTAATTGGTGTCGTTCGACTTTTGCCAATTCAGGGATATAGGACGCTACACTCCCCATGTATGTAAACTCAAGTGATTGGTTGCGTATTTGCTCCAATTGATCGGACGCTTGTTTCAAATCCATTGAAAATCCCCTCAGTCTATTACGTCGATGTATACAGATTCGATTGTAGATTTCTACATGGGACATGTCAAATGATCCCTACTTATGAACAGCGTGCTCCAATCGTTCCATCGCTTCGACTAGAATCGATCTCGGGCAAGCAAAATTAATTCGCATGAACCCTGCACCATCTGGCCCAAACGTCGTGCCATCGTGCAAACCGAGCTTTGCATCTTCGCGAATAAGCTTATTCAACTCCGCCTGATTACATCCTAACTGTCTAAAATCCATCCATCCCAGGTATGTCGCTTCTGGAATTGCCATGGATACCCCCGGAATACGAGTCGATAAAAACTCATGTACAAAGGCTGCATTCTTCCGTAAGTAGATCAACAGTTCTTCCAGCCATGCGTCTCCATGTTGGTAGGCCGCAATCGTTGCTTCCATCCCAAACAAGTTTAGGTTCTCATAGCCCATTTTCGATGCTGTGACCTGGAAGTTCCGCAATAACTGCTGATTTTCTGTCATCAAATATGAAGTGTACAGACCAGCCAAATTAAATGTTTTAGCAGCTGATAGAAAGGTAACGCTCTGGTTGGCTAATTCCGGTGCCAGCGAATAGTAAGGCGTATGAACATTTGGCTCATAAACCAAGTCTGAATGAATCTCGTCGGCAACCACAAGCACGCCATTTTCTACACACAATCTTCCCAAGCGCTCCAGCTCTTCTCTGGTCCATACTCGCCCAATTGGATTATGCGGCGTACAAAGCAGCATGAGCTTCACCCGCGGGTCGCTCAGCTTTTGTGCGAGATCATCCCAATTCATTTCATAATAGCCGTCACGTTCCAAGAGTGGGCTGGTAACGACATGACGTCCGCGGTTTTCGACTGCATGATAAAAAGGATGATACACAGGTGTCTGGATCAAGACACTATCTCCGGGGGCTGTGTAAGCCTCTACTGCTACATGTATGCCGGGAACAACCCCAGGTATCCCTGTCATCCAGCTCACTTCTACCTCTACACCAAATCGCTTGTGTATCCACTCTTTCAAGCTCTGATAAAAGGCATTTGACTTCAACGTGTATCCGTATATCGGGTGATTCGCTCGTTTGATCAATGCCTCCGTGATTTCAGGAGCGCAAGCAAAATCCATATCCGCCACCCACAGCGGAAGCATCCCTTCTCCGTTCACTTTCGGATTCTGAATCTCCCATTTGACACTATCTGTCCCTCTGCGTTCGATGCGCTGATCAAAATCGTACACGCTCGTTCCCTCCCCGTAGTCCCTTCCCTTCCCTTCCCTTACCTACACAGCATAAACCGTTTTTGACAATTGTCCAAGCTCTCTTGCCAACGAAAAAGAGCCACTTCGATAAGTGGCTCTCGGCTCTTCATTCATGCATCTATTAGCGAGCGTATACACCGGGACCGAACGGGAGATCCAGGAAGTACCATGCTGTCAATTGCAGGATCCATACAACCAAGAAAACGATCGCAAATGGCGTCATGGTAGAGAAAATCGTTCCCATCCCTGCATTCTTATTGTACTTCTGATAGAAAGCCAGGAAGAGCGGGATGTACGGATTCACAGGTGAGATCGTATTGGTTGCAGAGTCTGCAATCCGATAAGCGACTTGGATAAACGCCGGATTGTAATCCAACAGCATCAGCATTGGCATGAATACAGGTGCCAGGATCGCCCACAGCGCTGAACCACTCGTGATAAACAAGCTACAGATACCTGTGAAAAGTGTGAAGGCAATAATGATTGGCAAGCCTGTCAGGCCCATGCTTGTCATGTATTCTGCACCATTGACAGCCATCAAAATCCCAATATTGCTCCAGTTAAAGAACGCGATGAACTGTGCTGCTGTAAACGCTAACACAATAAAGCCGGACATATCCTTGATGGCTTCGGACATGTAATGCGGAATGTCCTTCGATGTTTTAATCAGTCCCATTGCTCTACCGTACACGAACGATACGGTCACGAAGAACAGCAGGATGATGGGAATAATCCCTTTCAAAAATGGTGAGGTCAAGAAGTCACCTGTCTTTGGATCGCGTAGCAGGGAACCTTCTGGAACGACCAGTAATCCTACTATGACTACGAAAATCAACGCTGCGAGGCCAGCTTTGCGCAGTGCTTTGTTTTCTTGCGGAGTTACTTCTTCGAATTGTACGTTTCGATCTCCGTGATACGTACCAAGACGTGGTTCGATCATTTTATCGGTAATCCATCCTCCAAAGAAAGCAAGGATCACAACGGAAGCTGACATGAAGAACCAGTTATCTACCGGTGTAACCATTGCATTTGGATCAATCGTTTTCGCTACTTCTGTACTGATCCCTGCCAAGAGAGCATCTGTACCGGCTATGAAAAAGTTCGCTGTAAAACCGGAGGATACACCCGCCATACCAGCTGCAAAGCCAGCAATCGGGTGACGCCCCATTGCCAAAAACACGAGACCGCCAAGCGGAGGAATAATAACCATGGCTGCATCAGAAGCAAGATTTCCTAAAATACCGACAAAGACAATGGCATAACTGACAACCGCTGCCGGAATGCCTGCCATCAATTTGCGTAGAACTGTCGTCAAAAGGCCGATTTTTTCTGCCAGTCCAATTCCAAGCGTCATCGCCAGAACGAGACCAAGTGCTGGAAATTCAATAAAGTTTTTCAGCATACTCGTTAAAATCCAGTGAATACCTTCGACGCTAAGCAAGCTCTTAACGGCAACCTCTTCGCCTTTTGCAGGATGTATAACCGAAAAATCCATCGCTGCGAGGATTGCTGAGACTACCATCAATACGCCACACAAAATAATGAACAATACAAATGGGTGCGGGAGCTTATTCCCTACCGTTTCAATCCACTTTAGGATACCTTTTTGCTTCAACAGATCCGCTTGCACATTCGTGCCTTTTGCCATCGTTTTGCCCCCTAAATCGTTTGAATTCCCTGAATCTTTCTGCGACCTTGCAACCATCCTCGGGTGAATGATGTGGCTGTTAACGCTTTCATGAAAGCCCTTTCAAAAATGGAAAGGCTTGTACACAATGCCTTATCTCTGCCCCCAGCTTTTATGATTATATAATCTATAAAAAGCATGTCAATAATTTTTAGACTATTTTAAGAATTTTTCGCTTTTTAGATAATTGCTGTCATTTACGAGTCTATAGTAATATAGAGATTGATTATGAATGACCACGGAGGAATGACGTATGTCTGATGTTATCGTGTTCAAAGGGGCCATTTCTTTCCCTATTACATTGGATCCAACCGTTTGGGTTTTTGATGAACGCAAATTCGATCTGAAAACATACTCAGGCGAAGATGATAGCTCACTGGCTACGCAAGCAAAGTATTTGGCTGGCACGGGAACGCAGTGGGATAAGGAGTTACGCGAAGGGGCTACGCTTCCTTCTGAGAGAAAAAGCTTAGCCGAAGAACGTAAAGTGCTCGAAGGCGAGTATGGAATCCGTCTTGATCCCTTCATTACAAATGCTGAGCCCCTACCAGAGGTGACTCATGTCCGCCTTCACCGCGAGGATCAGGAAGCGATCGTTCTTCCACTTGCAGAGGCAAGAAGAGCCATCCTCCAATTCTCCAAAGACGGCAGGCCTATTAAAGAGGACGGTCCTGTGTATTTTTATTTGCCGGAAGTGTTGCTTGCCAAAGAAGAACCGATTAAAGGAATTACTGCTTTTGAGTTTATCACGGAGCAAGCGTAAGATAACAAAAGCCATCCTCCTTCGAAAAAAGAGGATGGCTTTTGCCATATGTTACGTATGTGTGATGATTTTGCTCTTAGGCGCTGAACTGCGTGATACGGATATTCCGATGCTGTAGTTCTTCGCGAAGCAATTCGATAAAAGCTGCATCTAGTTGAAGGTCGACAGCTCGATGATATACTTCTATCAACATTTGGTCGCTTAAGTATTTCACCTTTGCTCACCTCCATCTCTAATATGAGCCCATTGTACCAGATAGGTTTGTATCGAACAACCGTTCGGATATCCACAAGCAATGTGGACATCTTGTTGGTAACATGTGGGCAAATTGTGCGTAACTCATAAGCATCCAAGCATTTCCTTTGTGGATTGTTTTTTTCCTTTTATCCACAGTCAGTCGAAATTTGTCGAACGAATGATGCGACTATTCTGTCATAATGACCCCACATAAAAAAAGCCACCCTACACGGGGCTGTTGACAAATTGCCGTAGAGATAGGGGTTTCTGGGAATCGTGTAGAAATCATTTCTATACGGTTCTTTTTATTTTGGAGGGCTATCTCATGATGGGAATCGATGGAGACAAACAGCACCAGTTTATGTTCTTAAATTTGGATGATCTTGTACCCGAGAATCATTTTTTACGTGTTGTTCGTAATAAGATTGATTTTTCTTTTATCTATGAGAAAGTGCAACACTTATACTCGCCTGTAGGTCGTCGCTCAGTTGATCCAGTTTTGTTAATGAAAATGATCCTTATCGGGTATCTTTATGGCATCCCTTCCGAAAGGAAGTTGGAACAAGAAATCCAAGTGAATTTGGCCTATCGATGGTTTTTAGGATTGGACTTAACTGACACTGTTCCCGATCATTCCACACTGAGCCAGAACCGCCGTCGTAGATTTAAAGAAAGTCATATTTTTCAGGAGATCTTCGATCACATCGTCTCGGAATGTATTCGAACTGGTTTAGTTACTGGGGAAATAATTGTTGTTGATTCTACTCACATCAAAGCGAATGCATCGATTAATAGGTCAGAAAAAGTTTTAGTGGAGAAAAAGCCTACTGAGTACCTTGAAGAGCTAGAAAAGGAAGCACGGAGAATTAAAAAAGACAGAGATAACGATCCCACTAGGAAAAAACGAGGAAGAAAACCTAAAACCTCTCCTCCTGAGAAGGAAGTAAAACAGAGCACAACAGACCCGGAGTCAGGTTTATTGAACCGTCCTAATAAACCCAAGGGATTTCACTATTTAGCGCATACCAGTGTGGACGTTAAGCATGGAATCATAACTGATATACACGTTACGGCTGCTAATGTGAATGACCACGAACCATTTATAAAGCGATTACAGATACAAAAAGAGAAATTTGGTTTACATATTGGCAAAGTAGGCGCAGATAAAGGGTATGATCGCTCTGGAGTACACCATGAATTAGAAAATTTAAAGATAACCGGTTATATCTCTCCGATAAAAGGTGTTATTGATCAGACCGAAAGGTCAGTACAATTTACATTTGATGAAATGAACGATGCCTATTATTGCTCGAATGGCAAGGCACTTCAATTTACTCATGTTAAGTGGCACAGTTGGAAACAAAGTTATAGCAAAATTTATGCTGCCCAAACAAAGGACTGTAAGTCCTGTGAGTTACGCCAACAATGTTTTGGACAAACCGCATCTCGCAAAACAATAGAAAGACCATTATTCCAAGAGGCTAAAGAACGCAACCAAGCAAGGAAGCAAAGCCAAGAGTACAGTGTTATCCAAAGGCAAAGAAGAATATGGTGCGAGGGTACCTTCGGTACAATGAAAAGGCAGCATAACTTAAAAGAAACATACAAAAGAGGCATTCGAAATGTATCCGAACACTGCCTCTTTTCTGCAATGGCAATTAACATTAAACGAATGATAAAAGCAAACTAATCACAGGTTACGAAACAAAACAATCCGACGACGTATAAGTGAAAAAACGGCAAAAGGGTTAGGGCATTGGGTCCCTAACCCTTTTTGTCAACAGCCCCTACACAGGATGGCTTATCTTGTTGCTTTTATTCTGTCACGTGCAGAACTTGCTTGATGCGATCAATTGCCCAATCCAAGTCTTCTTTGCTGATAACGAGTGGTGGTGCAAAGCGAATAGTTGTCTCATGTGTTTCTTTGCACAGGAGTCCCAGTTCTTTTAGTTTTTCGCAATATGGACGAGCTGCTGTAGTCAGTTCCAAGCCGATGAACAGACCACGACCGCGAATTTCCTTGATGATCGGGTTGTTGATTTCTTTCAATTTCTCCATGAAGTATGCGCCCATTTCCAAGGAGCGCTGTACAAGACCTTCGTCAGCCAATACATCCATAGCTGCGATAGCAACTGCACATCCGAGTGGATTTCCGCCAAAGGTAGAACCGTGGGAGCCTGGCTCAAATACGCTCAAAATTTCTTTATCTGCAGCTACTGCAGAGATCGGGAACACGCCTCCACCAAGAGCTTTCCCCATGATGTACATGTCTGGTACTACATCTTCCCAATCGCTGGCAAACATTTTACCTGTGCGTCCAAAGCCTGTTTGGATCTCATCGCTGACCAACAGTACATTGTTTGCTTTACATACCTCTTGTGCCTGCTTCAAGAAGCCCTCTTGCGGAATGATGATCCCTGCTTCGCCTTGGATTGGCTCCAGCATGAATGCTGCTGTATTCGGTGTAATCGCTTGCTTAAGCGCTTCGATATCCCCATAAGGAATGATTTTGAAACCAGGTGTGAATGGTCCAAAGCCACGTCTGTACTCTTCTGCAGAGGAGAAGGAAGTCACTGTGACAGTACGACCATGGAAGTTGCCTTCACAAACGATGATTTCTGCTTGGTTTTCTGGTACTTTTTTCACATCATAAGCCCAGCGACGAACTGCTTTGAGAGCCGTCTCTACTGCTTCAGCACCCGTGTTCATTGGCAGGATCATTTCTTTTCCTGTCACCGCAGAGAGCTTTTCGTAGAATTCACCCAGTTGGTCATTGTAAAAAGCTCGGGAAGTGAGCGTTACTTTATCTGCTTGATCTTTCAGAGCCTGGATGATACGTGGATGACGATGTCCTTGGTTCAGCGCAGAATATGCACTCAGCATATCCAGATATTTATTGCCCTCCGGATCGTGTACCCATACGCCTTCTGCTTTGGAAATAACGATCGGTAGCGGATGATAGTTGTGCGCACCGAATTTTTCTGTTTGTTCAATAACCACGTTTGTTTTACTCATGTCGTTAGCCTCCTTCAAGATCACTTGCTAAAATTATCTAGCAAGAACGATGCCAAACAAAAAAACCCCACAAAGTCGGTCCAATCGTATCTAATAAGCAAAATAATTTTGCATTTTGCATTCATAATCTTTTGCAGTGCATAATGTTTTTGCACTCATTCCCTTTATGCTATGATACCCTCATAAGGAAAGGCTGGTGACCCACAGTGTCGTCTTCTACGCATAATTCTTCTGCTGACACTCTCTTGCGCATTTATGAACATATTTTGGACAGAATGAATGAAGGTGTACATGTCATCGATTCGGACGGGACAACGATTATCTACAATTCCAAAATGACCGAGCTGGAATTGATGACCAGACAAGACGTTTTGCACAAACCTTTGGCAGAGGTTTTTCAGTTCCCTTCTGGACAGGAAAGTACCTTGCTCACTTGCTTACGCACCGGAAATAGCATTCGCAATACACGCCAAACGTATTTCAATGACAAGCAAAAAGAAATTTCAACCATCAACAATACGTACCCCATCATTGAAAATGGCAAGATCATCGGCGCGATGGAAATCGCAAATGATGTTACCAAAATGGAGCGATTGATCAGAGAAAACCTGCTGCAAAAAAACGGGTCACGCTACACATTCGAGCACATTATCGGGAGAAGCGGTCCTATTCTCGATGTCATAGAGAATGCCAAACGCGCAGCACGCACCTCCTCGTCCGTATTGGTAGTCGGTGAAACTGGTGCCGGGAAAGAGCTGTTTGTGCAAAGCATTCATAATGCCAGTCTGCGTGCATCTGGTCCCCTTATCTCACAAAACTGCGCTGCACTTCCAGATAGCCTGATTGAAGGGCTTTTGTTTGGAACGGCTCGTGGAGCATTTACCGGGGCAGTAGAGCGACCTGGATTGTTTGAGCAAGCGGAAGGCGGAACACTCTTTCTCGACGAAATCAACTCGCTTAGTATGCCTCTACAGGCAAAATTGTTGCGTGCTCTGCAAGAGAAGTCGATTAGACGTATTGGTGACACAAAGGATCGAACGATTGATGTACGAATCATTGCGGCTATCAATGAAGATCCTGTTGAAGCAATTGCCAATTCGCATTTGCGAAAAGATCTGTACTATCGTCTCGGAGTCGTCACGTTATTTCTTCCCCCACTTCGGGATCGCAAAGAAGATATTCCGATGCTGGTCAGCCATTTTATCGAAAAATACAATGAGCTGTTCCAAATGGAGGTAAGAAGCATCAGTGACGAGGTTCTGCAATTTTTTATCCAGCATGACTGGCCTGGCAATGTGCGTGAACTTCAGCACTTGATCGAGGGGGCCATGAATCTGATGATTGACGACGAATCAACCATACGTTATGAACACTTGCCCTTACACTTTCTGCGTCGGACGCCAGCCGTTCCCGTAACAATCGAGCAGCCCTCCCCTCACACGTTGCCATTTTTGGATGAAGGAAAGCCGTTGAAGGAAACGATGCAAGAATTTGAAACTGCATATATTCACTATGTTGTGGAACGCTATAACGGAAATATTTCAAGAGCAGCCAAGGAATTGCAAATCAGTCGTCAAAGCTTGCAATATCGTTTGCGTAAGCTGGGGATTAAAGGATAAAACATACTAATAAAAACGTTCTGGTTTGAGTCAACATGGTGGAGGAGAAGAAAAAGCACAGTTCTCTGCGACTCTGACACACCCGCAAGGTTGATTCACTGCTCGTCTCCATTTCAAAAAGGGGACCGTCGAGCCAAAGCCACCCTACGGGCGGACGTTTCTCAAGAAGAAGTGTTCGACAAGCGTGGTCCCCTTTTTGAAGTTCCGACTGGGTAGGCGTTGTCAAGGTTTACGAGCCCTGCGCTTTTTCTTCTCACTAGCTTTATTGGTTCATCGTTACCTTCTAAAAATCTTGCACTAAAAAACTTGCAAGTTCATATCTTGAGATGTTTTCTCTCAGTCCAATTTTTTCCTTATCATTTTTAATAAACGCCAAGATATTTGGCGTTTTTTTAATTATTTTGCATCTACATGCCGAATCTTTTTGCGCTTTTTGCCAGCAAATACCTCAAAAATAATATTTTCATAAAGTATTTCATTTGGTATCATTCTTGCAGAGCATATATCGCTATCGCGCCTGAAAACGCATACATCCATTTAACATACTCGCGTGAAGGAGAGGGTTATATGTCCCAAAGCAACATGGAACAGCACAATCAATTGAAACGCACAATGAACAGCAGACACCTCTTTATGATTTCTCTTGGCGGCGTAATCGGAACCGGGTTATTCCTCGGATCAGGTTATACAATTAGTCAGGCAGGACCAGTTGGTGCCATTCTCTCCTATTTAGTCGGCGGCTTTATCATGTACCTGACTATGCTATGTTTGGGCGAGCTGACAGTTGCCATGCCAGTGGCCGGTTCGTTCCAAACATATATGACTCGCTTTGTTAGCCCCTCACTTGGGTTTGGTGTAGGCTGGTTGTATTGGCTTGGTTGGGCCGTGACCGTTGCTTTAGAGTTGTTGTCATCAGGACTGCTGATGCAACGTTGGTTCCCTGACTCACCTGTTTGGATGTGGTGTGCGATCTTCGGTGTAGTGCTCTTCTTATTAAATGCTTTATCTGCTCGTGCGTTCGGTGAATCTGAGTTTTGGTTTTCCAGCATTAAAGTAAGCGCTATCATCTTGTTCATCATCTTGGGTGGAGCGGCGATGTTTGGCTTCATTGACCTGAAAAACGGTCAGCCTGCGCCAATGCTCACCAATTTTACAGAAAGCCCGCTTCTCCCCTTTGGAATTACAGGCTTGCTGATGACGATGATCACCGTGAACTTCTCCTTCCAAGGTACCGAGCTAATCGGGATTGCGGCTGGAGAAAGTGAGAATCCAGAGAAGACGATTCCGAAGGCCATTCGTACGACGGTTTGGCGTACACTCGTGTTCTTCATTCTGGCGATTGCCATTGTGGCAGGGATGATTCCACACCAACAGGCGGGTGTGATTGAAAGTCCGTTTGTCGTCGTATTTGACAGCATTGGGATTCCTTATGCAGCTGACATTATGAACTTCGTTGTCCTGACAGCACTTCTGTCTGTGGCCAACTCTGGTTTGTACGCAGCAACTCGTATGCTTTACTCCCTGTCCAAAGAAGGAATGGCTTCGAAAAAGCTTGGGGCTGTAAATGGAAAAGGGATTCCGATGAACGCTTTGTTAATTACGTTTGCAATCGCTCTCTTGTCTCTTCTCTCCGGTATTTTTGCCGAAGATACGGTGTTCATGGTACTGTTGTCTATCGCTGGTCTCGGCGCACAGGTAGGATGGATCTCCATCTCTGCTTCGCAGCTCGCATTCCGTCGCCATTACCTGAAAAACGGAGGCAAGCTGGAGGATCTGAAGTTCCGTACACCTTTGTACCCTATACTGCCTTTGATTTCCTTGATCTTGAACTTGCTCGTTCTCGTGAGTCTGGCATTCGATCCAGAACAGCGCATCGCCTTGTACTGCGGGGTTCCGTTCATGATCATTGCGATCTGCGTGTATCAATTCCATTTTAAAAAGAAACTCGAAGTGTAAATCAATCAAAAAGAAAAGCTTGCAGCCCCCTTTCAAAAAGGAACTGCAAGCTTTTCGTGCTTTATATGCGATGTGTTAGGCTTGGCAATGCTACAATGAGATTCGGACAATTTCCGTAACGACTACCATGGCAAATACTGCAAATCCAAGGGAACTCGTTACCAGCAACATGCGCTTCAGCTTTTTCATATCTTCCATAAAATTCCCTCACTTTCTTGCGCCAATCATCTCTATCGTTATATACGTATGAACGATGGAAAATGTTTCATTTCGCCCAAAAATATTTACGATCGAGCTATTTTCTTTAGATCATTCCCGATTTGTCCGGTTTGTTGTTCCATGCGATGTAGCATCCAGGCCACCCAAAACCCGATGACCAAACAAATGGTCCACGGCAGCCACGGCGTTTGCAAACGCAGCCCGACATCGTACACCCATCCTCCCGCTACCTGTCCAAATGAACCCCCGATGGCAATCGAATACCCGTTGAAGCCATAATAGGCGCCAACCAAGTCCTTGGGAGCAAAACGGGGAACGACATCCACTAGATTCGGGACAGCAATCATGGTACCCAGTGCAAAAAGGAACACATCCAAGAGAATGAGCCACAAAGAATCGGCAAACGTGAACAAAAATAGTCCCACGCTCATAAACAACGTCCCGATGCCAATCAAGGTAAGCCTTTGCGGATACCCCTCCAGCAAATGTGTCACTTTCATTTGAAATAAGATCACAAACAGCGAAAGCGCAGAAAGCACGATCCCTACATTCACCTTGCTATGTGTAACATTTTCAACAAACAGCGGAATCGTTAAAAACACCTGCATATTCAAATAATAATACCCCATCAAAATAAAGGTATATCGTACAAACAGCTTGTCCTTCACTACCGTAGACATACTTTCCCATATACTATGCCGTGTATTCGTGGCGCGAATCGGTGGGAAGAAAAAGAAGATCACGATGGTATTCACTCCGAAAACGGCCCCTGCAAACAGCGAGATGTACGTAAAATCAATAGCCGAGAGTGCTGTCCCCACGATTTGGGAACCGACAACCGCAATATTGCCTAGCACATTGCGAAGGGAGAATACTTCTTTTCGAATGGCCTCAGGTGTAATAATGGCGTAGGCAGCAGAGCAAGCAGGCTCAAACAACGCCCCACCCAAACCGGAAAGGATCGCGGCAACAAAAAAGTGCCATGTCTCGGTACAAAAAGCGAACATTGCAAAACCAACGGCACGTACGCCCAATCCGAGGAACATCGCCCCTTTGTATCCGAAGGCATCCGCGATCACACCACCTAAAAAGGCAAGACCTTGCTGGGAGAACTGTCTGACACTCAGGACAATCCCTGCCATCGCCAGGGTCCAGCCGATGCTACCCGTCAAATACAAAGTGAGATAGGGGATTAATGCATAAAAACCCATATTCATCATAAAAGATGTACTTAACAAGAGCTTCACTGAAAAGGGCGTTTCTCGCCACCATTCCCACTTCATTCCAATACCCCTCGCTCTCCCGATAGCCCACATGAAATAAGGATATCCCCAGCTTAGCGAACAGGGTATAATTTGGGAAACGAACATTTTTGTATATGGTAATCAAATATTTAGATAAGAGGGATTCCAACTGTATGGACTTCGAACAATTACGCGCTTTCTACACATTGGCCCAAACGAAAAATTTCACCAAGGCTGCTGAAATGCTCCACTTAGTCCAGTCTACGGTGACAATGCGAATCAAGCAACTGGAAGAAAAAGTTGGCAAACCTCTTTTCATTCGTGATAAAAGAAGTGTTGAAATTACGCAAGCGGGCTTAACCCTATTACCGTATGCAGAGAGAATCCTCAAACTGTCCCATGAAGCCCTAAATGAAGTTGCTTCACTTCAGCCTTATGAAGACTATTTATCAATCGGCAGCTTAAATGCGATCTGGACTTCTACCCTCGAGCCGATCTTGAAAGAGTACCACTATCGGTATCCACAAATTGCGATCAGCACAAAGACAGGCCACTCGTCCGATGTCATCCAGTATTTGCTGGACAACGTGATTCAAATCGGAATCGTATACGTTCCCCCATCCTTGCCCAACTTTGACGTCATTCCAACGTGGGATGATGAAATCGTCCTAGTGTGCTCTCCAGAGAGCCCCATTGCCGCATCTACACAGGTCAATTCGCGCGAACTGCGCAATCTGCCGTTGCTGTATATGAATTGGGGCCCTCCGTTTAACGAGTGGATTAGACAGACACTGCCGCGTAATTATGTACCCAAGCTAACCGTAGACAAAGCAGAGCTCGCCATCGATCTGATAAAAGAAGGTCTCGGCGTGAGCTTGTTGACGCGCTCTACCGTCAAAGCCGATCTTGCGGCTGGTAACTTGAAGGAACTGATCATAACAGGCAATAAGCCTCCCAAACGCTCGGCGTATATCGTCTTGCCGAAGGACAAAAAAAATAAACCCAGCGTAGAAAAATGGCTGAGTTTAATGAGTGAATTAGGGTATTCCACCTAGCTTCATGATTATCTGGAATGAGGTACGGGGTCGACGGCTGTGCTTCGTCTCCCCATCCTTTCTTCATAGCCAAGACGAAGGAGAAAGTACCAGCACATCGACAGGAAAAAGCCGGTTAGCACATCACTCAAATAATGAACGCCCAAATACACACGGCTGAACGCGAGCAATGCTACAAAAATAAAAACCGCAGGCTGCACGAGCGACGACCATCTTTTCTCCGCAAACCATTGGGCAATCCAGTATGCGACCATGCAATAAAAGGCTGGTCCAATCATCGCATGACCACTCGGAAACGAAAAGGACTCCGGCAGCTCAATCAGATTGACGCCGCTCGGTCTAGGTCTGGCAAAAAACATCTTTAAGAGCTCATTTGCAACTTCACTGACACCGAGGGAAATGAGAACAAACATTGCCTCTACACGATATTTCTTTATGTATAGGACAGCGATTATAATCACCGCTACTGGTACAAGGAACATGCCTCCGCCCAGATTGGTTACCCATCGAAAAAAAGCAGTCCCAATATCCGAGCGAATCGATTCCGCAAATGCAATAGCAGCTTGATCCATACCGGCCACTTTCCCCGCTGCATAGAGGGCAAACATGATCGTAGCAAGTACCGCAAATATAAGTGCTCCGCCTACATATCTATTTTTTCTCGTTGTCGGATTCATTGTTGATCTCCTCTTTCCATCAAAAAGCGCAAGGACTCCGCAAATCGCTGATCATCTTCACGCGTGCGAGCGGCAGGCCCCTTCGTACGACCTCCTCCGCGCCGATATCTCGCTTTTTCATTTCGTTCTTCCAAATGAAACGCAATCCGTTCTGGGTCAAAAACCATCCCGTGTGGTGTCAGGGCATGGGCCCTCTTCCCGAGAATGAGCGCCGCCAGACCAATATCTTGCGTCACCACGACATCCCCTGAACTCGTTTCATTCGCGAGCTTCATATCTACCGCTTGTGGGCCGGCATCTACCGTCACATGATTTGCGTTGCCAATTTGATGATTATAACTAGCAAAGGTCAAACAGATCCAGTCTAGCTCCTTGCACAATGCTTGGGCAGTTAAGAGTGCCTGGCGCGGACAAGCATCCGCATCGATAAGAAGACGTCCTTTTGACATGGTTGCTCCTTTCGTGTGTATTTCTCTCCCCGTACGGATTCATTTTTGGTATGATGGAGGTGGAGAGGAGTGAGTTCACCTTTGCGCTATCAATTTATCCATGATGAACGGCTAGGTATACGGCTTCCCGTGCTGCATCTGGAATGGGAAGATTATTCGACTGTAGAAAGAGCGGACATGTTGCTAGAATGGGAAGAAATCCGCGCGTCCATTCCAGATCAAATACACCGGGTAGAGAAGGTTATCATTGAAAAAACCAACCAAATGTCCGAAGAAGAAAATTTCGTCAGATCTTGCGAATTAAACAGCGAGATCCACGAATTGGCCAGTGTTATTAACGATCTTAATATATGGTTCCGTGTCCAGCAAGACCATGACACCAAAATCCATCAATAATTCGTTTGTAAAAAGCAACAGCTCCTTGGCTTCATTTCTAGCCTCGGAGCTGTTTTTTTCGTAGAATCGCTATGCTCTTTTTCGCTTGCGACCAATTTCTAGCGCCTTTAGCCCTGCTACATGTGGTGCAGCCATCGAGGTACCATTCAGCTTTTTAAACTGATTGCCCGGCCACGTAGACAGAATATCAACTCCAGGTGCCTTCATATTTACGCCCTTACCTCTCGCACTGAACGATGCCAATTTTCCCGTTTGATCAATCGCACTAACCCCTAAGACACCATCGTACCGCGCTGGATACTCCGCTTCTCCCCCTCCGTTGCCTGCCGAAGCTACCAGTACGATTCCTTGTTGATGGGCACGACCAACTGCTCTTGCCATTGCTTCGCTATATTGGGGCATACCAAAGCTCATGTTGATCACATCCATCTTATTGGCAATCGACCATTGCAGGGCTTGCAAAATGGTCGACAAAGATGATTGACCATCATAATCAAAAGCACGGACGTCATACAAATGGGCCTCTGGAGACACTCCTACAATTCCTCTTTGGTTCATCTCAGCTACGATGATCCCTGCGACATGCGTACCGTGTCCATTTTGTTTGCCGCGGACAAGCTGGATGCCTCCCTTTATTTGATCCCTCAAATCAAAATGATCGCGGGAGATTCCCGTATCGATGACAGCGACCTTGACGCCTGCTCCACGCCCCTTTCGCCACAATCTCTGTGCCCCGACATATCTCACGCCCCACGGGATTTCATCCTCCCCTTCCGCATGGACGCTTACGGTAATGTTCTCCTCCACCATCGCTTTGTACCTTCGAAAAAGTTCCTCATGCTGCTCAAAAATCTTTTGTTTGACACACAAGCAAGAAAGGTCATCATAGCATCGCCATGGAAGTCTCTCGGTTTTCGTCAGAACCTTGGTTTTCAAATCTGACAGTATCTCGGTAAACGGCGTATCCCGATGAAAGCTGACAATTTTCAACCCACTAGCCTCCTGTCATGCATCGTTCTGACTCATCCTATGTCACGGCTCCCCCTATGGGTTTGGGCCATTGCACAACGTTAAGCAAAATAGGCGAATAACGACGTGAATCTGTCCAAGCGAACCCCCTTGCTTTTCCATATAACTGCATAGGGCAGACGTATTCTTGTGAAAGGAGCGTTGCATCATGGCAAAAGCAAAAGGAAAAGCAGGGGCAAAAGTCAAGCTCAAAGCGAAGGGCAATCCACGTGATTTATTGAAATCCATCAACAAGAAAAGCAAGAAAAAATGGACGATGGGCGATGTCCGATCGCTGGCAAAAGACTTCTCCATGAAAGACTTGAGGGACGACAAGAAATTAAGCGAACTGATTAAAAAAGTCAGCAAGGCGGTCGGTGTCAAATTATCCGACCAGCAAATGTCCAGTGTAAAAAAACAAGTTCACGATCGCCTCGGATAAGATAGGTCTCTCCTTTGCTTCGCCTCTCTATGGCGAAGCTTTTTTTGCAAAACAAAAGAGAGAGCGAAAAATCGCTCTCCCTTCTGGCGAAGCTACCTAGTGTTTTCGTTAGTCGCAAGAGCAAGCAACGATAACGAGCAATACGAACAACACCAGTATTAAAGCAAAGTCGTCAAATCCTCCGTTGAACAGACTCATTCGCTTTCCCTCCTTTGCCAGCAACTAGTCATACTGTATGTGCGAATGCTCAAGGATGATTGGACCCTCGCCTATACAAGACCGTTTTTCCCGTATTTTTACACAGGTACTGGCAAGTGGAGTGGAGATTAGCTCGATTGTCTTTCAACTGGCTCTGGCAGACCGTACGGCTTTTTCATAATTTGACGCCAAAACGGAATCGTCCGTTTTACTTCCAGCCTGCAATGACTTCGTAAAAAAGTCCGTCCTTCCGGTAATACGCTTCGGATTTGGAGAATTTCAGGTAGGTCTGTGCCTCAGCAAGCTGCTCTCCCGTCAAAATGACCTGGCGTTGCTTGTTCACATCGTCTCGATATTCGACGACGAGGCTGACTTCTTCCGACTGACAATGTTGAATAAGCTCTTCTGGTGTAGCAAAGATAATCCGCTTCATACTACTCCCCCACCTCCTCCATCGTAATCATTCATTATAGCAAGGTTTATGGCTTTCTCCCATCGTTTCTCTCTCGCTTTACAGAAATGCTGCCGAGATCATCAGCCAATTGGGTAGCTGGGAAAATTTGCTGCGCCTCTGCCAACAGATCCTCCATCGAAAAATCTCCGTCCTCATCTTCATAACGTGGACTGAAGTGAGTCAGACACAATTCTTTTACGCCCGCCTCTTTGGCAATTTGAGCTGCCTCGCGTGCTGTGGAATGTCCGCTTCTGGTCGCCAGCTCCTTGTCGTGATGGGCGTAGGTCGCTTCATGGACGAGCAAATCGGCCCCTTTTGCCAGCTCCAAAACCGCTTGGCTCGGCTCTGTATCTCCACTGAAGACGATTTTGCGTCCTGGCTGCGGCTCTCCAACGAAGTCCTTTCCATCCAGAACACGACCATCCTCGAGTGTGACCTGTTCTCCTCTCTTCAAGGCTCCAAATAACGGCCCTGACGGCACACCAGCCTGCTTTGCCCGCTCTACTTGAAATGCTCCTGTCTTTTCCTTTTCCTTCACGGCATAAGCAAACGAAGGCACGCGATGTTTCGCCATTCGGCAGCTCACCACGATCTCTTCGTCCTCGTAGATTACGCCCTCACTGACGATCTTTATTTCTAATGGATATTGCAAATGAACCGGACTTGCCTCCATGATACCTCGAAAATATCGGTCGAGCCCTGGTGGTCCGTACAGCTCTAACGGAGTCGGTTCGGTATTGCGCAAAGATCGACTCGCAAGCAGTCCGATCAGTCCGTACAGATGGTCCCCATGCAGATGAGTGATAAAGATTTTATCCAATTGACTAATTTTCATCGGCGCACGCAGTAGCTGGTGCTGAGTCCCCTCTCCGCAGTCAAACAACCACCACTTTCCTGCCTGTAAAAATCGCAAGCCGATCCCACTCACGTTTCTTCGCGTAGTGGGTGCACCTGATCCGGTGCCTAAAAATGTAACGATCACGCTATATCCATCTCCTTTGTGGCCTTCCCTCATTATGTGCCTGTCTCTATCTCTAGGCATTCACCCTTTTTTGTCTGGGCGCATAGCCTACAACATACAAAGCCTAGCAAGGAGGGACTCCTAATCATGAAACGATTTTTGGCGCTGGGGCTGGCCGCTTTTTTCGCTATGACGGCCGTTTTGACTGGCTGCTCCAGCACTCCCGAAAAAATAAGAATTGGTGAAGTGACTCGTTCTTTGTTTTACGCCCCGCAATATGTCGCACTTGAAAAAGGATTTTTCAAGGAAGAAGGGCTGGAAGTGGAGCTCTCCACCATACCCGGCGGAGATAAAGTGATGTCAGCTCTGTTATCTGGCGGCATCGAGGTCGCGCTTGTCGGCTCTGAGACCAGCATCTACGTCTCTCAGCAAGGAGCTGCCGATCCCGTTGTCAATTTTGCGCAGCTTACTCAGACGGACGGTACCTTCCTCGTCTCCCGCACCAAAATGAATGACTTTACTTTCGACAAGCTAAAGGGCAATGTCTTCTTGGGGCAACGGAAAGGCGGCATGCCGCAAATGGTTGGAGAGTATGTACTCAAAAAGCACAATATCAATCCGCAAGGCGACCTAGAACTCATTCAGAATATCGAATTCAAAAATATCGCGTCTTCCTTCGCATCTGGTACTGGAGCGTATGTACAGCTGTTTGAGCCGGAAGCCTCTCGCTTTGAACAGGAAGGAATCGGCCATGTCGTCGCCTCTTTTGGCAAAGAGAGCGGAACCGTTCCTTACACGGTCTTCATGACAAAACAAAGCTATATCGACAGCAACGCAGCAGCTATCCAAAAGTTTACCAATGCGGTCTACAAAGGGCAACAGTGGGTTGCCAGCCACAGTGCAAAAGAAACGGCTGATGTGATAGGCAAGTACTTCGAGCAAATCGATCCAAAGATTCTGGAAACCGCTGTCCAGCGTTACTTGGAACAGGGGTCTTATGCCACAGATCCCATTCTGGACGAAAAGGAATGGAACCAGCTACAGGATATCATGGATTCCGCTGGTGAATTAAAGCAACGCGCTGAATACAACAAGCTGGTAAACACCACTTTTGCTATCCAATCCAAAGAAGGGAAATAGGCCCTCATGAAGCAGATTTCTTCTACGCCGGCAAAAATTGAACTCGGCCACGTGACCCATCTTTATTTATCCACGACCAGGGCGTTCATGGCGGTCCAAGACATTAACCTGCGCGTGGAGGAAGGCGAATTCATTTGTCTGGTTGGTCCCAGCGGTTGCGGAAAGACGACGCTGCTCTCCCTCATTGCAGGGCTTGAGAAGCCGACAGCAGGCAAGGTGTGGATCGACGGAAGAAAAGTAAACGGAACGTCCAGGCAAGTTGGTTACATGCTCCAGCAAGATTATTTGTTCAACTGGCGCTCCATCGAAGACAACGTGTTTCTCGGACTCGATATCCAAGGCATTCGTAACAAGGAAACAGAAGAGTACGCCCTGCATCTGCTGGATGAAATGGAGCTGTCCGATGTGCGCAAATCCTCTCCCTTGCAGCTGTCAGGTGGCATGCGGCAACGGGTTGCCCTCGTCCGAACACTCGCCTGTCAACCTGATGTGTTGTTGCTTGACGAACCATTTTCGGCATTGGACTACCAGACGAAACTCAAGCTCGAAGACTTGATCTTTTCAACACTGCGTCGGCATAAAAAAACGGCAGTCCTTGTGACACATGATCTCTCCGAATCGATCGCGATGGGCGATCGCGTCTATATCTTTTCACGCAACCCGGGGCGCATCAACAGCGAAATTGTCGTACCCAGTCCGATCCGGGATGCTCTGCCATTTGCCGCCAGAAATCATGATGGATTCCAAGACTTGTTCCATCGCGTGTGGAAAGAGATGGAGGTAGTGTCTGATGCAGCCAAAGGAAATTGAATCCGTCCACCGCCGCTACTTGCAGCTAGAAAAGCGAATGAGCTTTTCCGTCTTTGCCACACAACTGTTCCTCTTTCTCGTTTTTCTCGGCTTATGGGAGCTGTTGGCTCGAACCAATACCATAAATGCGCTCATCTTCAGCTATCCCTCCAAGATTTGGGCTCAATTTTGGTTGCAGCTGCAAGATGGCAGTCTTCTCCCACATGTCGGCTTGACCGTATGGGAAACGATTATCGGCTTTCTCTTAGGAACGATTCTGGGAACCGTCATGGCAACGATCATATGGTGGTCCCCTTTTCTCTCCCGCGTACTAGAGCCTTACCTGGTTATTGCCAACAGTATGCCAAAGGTAGCCCTCGGTCCGGTTTTTATCGTCGGCTTTGGTCCAGGTTTGCTCTCCGTCATAGCCATGGGATGCGCAATCTCAGTTATCATCACTACGATCAACGTCTACACCAGCTTCAAGGAAGTCAATCAAAATTACGTCAAAGTCGTGCAAACACTCGGAGGGAGCAAACGGCAAATCTTCACGCTCGTCATTTTGCCCGCTACCATTCCAACCCTTCTCGCAACGCTGAAGGTAAATGTCGGACTTTCGTGGGTAGGCGTCATCGTCGGAGAGTTTCTCGTATCTCAGCAAGGCTTGGGATATTTGATCATATACGGCTTCCAAGTGTTTAATTTCACTCTGGTCATGATGAGCTTAGCCATTATCGCGGTCATCGCTACCCTGATGTATCAAGGCGTAGCCTATATAGAGCGGCGGCTCACCAGCCAGTTCAAATAGATGGCTTCTAAAAAAACGGTGCCAACCATCTACCGGGGATGATTGCACCGTTTTTTCATGGACTAATATGTTCCAAGGAGGTTAGGGAGCCACGATCTCGACCTTTATTCTATCTGGGTCCTCGAAAAACAAAGCATAATCTCCCTCTCCTCCAGCATGGGGATGCCGCTCCTGATAAAGTAAGGAGATTCCACGACGAGCAGCTTCCTCCCGTAGCTTGTCCACATGTTCCCGATCCCGTGCGTAAAATGCCAGATGATTCAAACCGACACGACATCGGTGATACGAAATGTCGAGAAATCGCTCTTCTGCCTGGACGAAGACCAGATAGGTGCCATTCTGTTTCCAACTTACCCCGCTGGCCCATTCCTGATAACGCGTATAACCCAGCTCACCCTCCAACAACCAACCCCAAAAATCTTTTGAGCGCGCCAGATTGGACACATACACTTCCAGATGATGCAGCAAAGCACAGTCCCCCTTCTTACAGAAAAACGCCCGACAGCGAAATGCCGGGCGCTCTAGCTATTCATTTACTTCCAAAACTTCCACTTGCTCTTTTTCGTCATCGGATCGTCCATTTGGCTCTCGACGACTTTCTGTTTGGTGGCTGCTTCCACTTCAAGCGCTCCAGGTACTCGATTCAGGAAGTGGTCGATCATGGGCTTGTAGTTATCTGGCAAATGCTCTTGCATGTTTCGAAGGATGTCAATTGCCTTTTCCATTTGATCGGTCGCCAACAGAGCATTGGCATAGTTGAAGCCTGCATATGGATACGGGAAGTGCGGCGTCCAGAACTTTTCACAAATCTGAATCAATTGATAGACATATCCTGCTTGTCCCAATTCTCCAGTCACAGTCATCACGACCTCAAAGCGGTCCTTCGCTCCTTCAATCGCTACGGTGTACCACTTCATCGCATTCAGGAGGTCCTCCTCCGTCAAGGCAATACGAGCTAGTTGCAGCTGTGGTCTCCAAGCGCCTTCTTTACTTGCCAGCGCCTCCAGTTGCCCTTTCAGCTCATCCTTTTTCCCTCTTTGCATGAAGCTCTCGACAAACATGTTCAAGCCATTTTCTTGATTCGGGTCTTTGTGCAAACCTGTATGTAGGGTCTCGAACGCTTTTGGCTCATCTCCCTCAAACGCGAAGATTTTTGCCAAATTGGTGCAAGCCGTACCCGATGACGGGAATCGTTCCAGACAATCTGTCAGGATTTTTTTAGCGCTTTCAAACTCTCTCGCCTGCATATGAACGACTGCACGGAAAATGAGAGCAGACTCAATTGGCCCGTATAATTCGAGAAGCTTGTCGGCAGCAACAGCCGCTTGCTCGTGAAATTGACCCTTCACCAACTCCATCGCAAAATCGCGAAGCTTATCTTTTTCATCCCAGTACTTATCCAGATTTTGCGGAATTATTTTTTTCTGGTAATCCTCTCGGGACATATCGATGGTTTGACCAAACTCATTGGTAAACGTCACAAATTCAGACATGAAACAGCCTCGCTTTCATTTCCTCACAAAAGTTTCAAATGCTTGTATCGCCAATTAGATCCATGCTTTGATATTTACTTTACGGATAAATTCCTCCATTGATTCCTTCGCGGGTTCGTCATTTGCCTCTTCTGCATCTTCCATGCCCATCAGTTGTCGAAACAGTGCTTCGTTCCTTGTCGCCAATGCAAAGTCAAGTAATGCCTCATGCGAGATGCGATTAGCTTCTTCTTCCAGCAATTGCTCCTCCAAAGCGATATCCTCTTCTACAACGGCGATGTGTTTATCAATTTTTGGAATGCGTAAAACCCAAGAAAATGCGCTGTCCGGATTGCGGTCACGAGCAATCAGGTAACCGTATTCACCCAAAGGCAAACCTTGCTCGAAGGAGTCGGCAACAATGACGACGCGTTGTCCAAGCTTGAACATGAGCGTCAACTCCCAATAAAGATTAATTCTAATCATACTAAATTGTATGTGTTCTTGGGAAGAGCAAACCCCCAAGGATAGGAAAACACAAAAAGTTTGTTGCCCGAACCAAAATAAGGTACAATTTTTACTAATGAATGGATATTGGTAATGAGGTGTACAAGGTATGGGTGAAATGTCTACAGGGTTTTCCCTGTTTATCGTTGGCTGGACCATTGTTCTCGTAAGCTTGATGGCGATTGGCGGGTATTTCATGTTCCGCAAATTTCTCAAGTCCATGCCCAAGCAAGACGGAAAATCTGACTTGGATTGGCAGGACCATTACATTGATCAGACACGGGCGCTCTGGACAGATGAGGGTCTGACCTTGCTCAATGAACTGGTTGATCCTGTGCCACAATTGTTTCGTGATGTTGCAAGACGTTCCATCGCAGCGAAAATCGGCCAAATTGCGCTGGAAGAGAAAGCAACCACCATTACAACAGATTTGATTGTAAAGGGGTACATCGTAGCAACTCCCAAGCGTGACCACAAATGGCTCATCGCCCACCTGAAATCCAAAGAAATCGATTATACGCCCTATGAGAAATATTTGAATGCCGAGGGATAATTGAAACTTCCTGTTGAGTCGTCCGTAGAAAATGGTAAGACCTTTTTGGCAAGGAGAAGATGTGGATGTCAGTCCTACTCACGATTTTGGGAATCGGTTTCGTTATTTTGATCGTTGCGATTGTCATCGTGGCGGTGCTCTTTAAGAAAGGCGCCCGGTTCTTATGGAAAATGACCGGACGTGGCTATCACAAATACAGCAGCAGTGATTACCGACATCGGCCTTCATGGAAGATGGGGCATCGAACATACGGGCATCGTCACTATCGTCGCAAATATTCCAGCCATAGTGGATTTTTTAGTAGCTAACGTTTATAAAATGAGAAGGCACTCCAATTCGTTTAGGTGTCTTGCAACAAACCTCCAAAACCACAAGCTTAGTGGGGTTGGAGGTTTGTATAATTTTAAGCATCGCTGCTTTTTTTGGTTACGTTTTTCTGCCCTCCGGATACCCCACCTGATATAAGGAATGCCATGACTTCTGAGCTTTCCGTATCTAGAAGCTGTACCTGATCACTCGGAAACAACAGGAGATTTCCTGCAAAATTGTACGACTGCGGCAGATAGACTGCTACGTGGTCTGTGAGACCGAAAGAATCGAGGCTTTCCTTTGTAATAAACCCAATTGCCTTTGCATTTCCATCCTTGGATAGCGTCACGAGCACTGGCTTGTCAAAACTCTTCTTCTCCCCTACAAACGCTCCGATCAAATCCTTGATGGACGTATAAATGAGTTTGATAAACGGCACTTTCTCGAAGACGGTGGATACGAGCGAAAGCACTCCGCGTGTCAGTACATTAGATGCAAGGAAGCCTACAATTGTAATGCCGAGTATGGTCAAGAAGACACCCAGTCCTGGAATTTGGAGATTAAACCACCTATGGACCAGCAGATAGAACCAGTTATCCACGGTCGTGAAAATCCAATACAAAATATAAAGCGTCACTACCAAAGGAATGACAAACAATAACCCCTCTAAAAAATAGCGAATGAAACGCTTCATTTGTCTCCTCCTCTCTCCTTACCACAATACCGTAATTATTGTACCTGATTGGATTGCCATCTGCTATGATGAAGAAAAAAAGAGAAAGTAGGGAGATTCATGCAAGCACTTGTCACACCTCAATGGCTCAAGGATCATCTGAACGATGAAAATTTGGTGATCGTCGATTGTCGTTTTGCTTTAAGTGCTTCTGAAGCAGGTGCAGAGGAATACGAGAACGATCACATCCCGGGAGCCCTCTACTTTCATTTGAGCCGTGACCTTTCTGGCTCCAAAAGTGAGCATGGTGGACGTCATCCTCTACCAGATACGGATCTGCTAGCTGCCCATTTTTCAAATGCGGGAATCGATGCCAACACCACTGTCATCGCCTACGATGATCAGGAAATGGCAATGGCAGGACGGCTATGGTGGCTGCTGCGATATCTTGGTCATGATCGGGTAGCTGTACTTGACGGCGGATACGCTGCTTGGAAAAAGGCTGGCTATGAGGTAACAGCAGAAGTACCTAATGTACAAGGTCGTCAGTTCGTCCCCCATGTCCGTCACGACATGCTGGTTGACATGGAAGATGTCAAAAACCGCAGCGAGCACACTGTATTGCTCGATTCTCGTGCGCCAGAACGCTACCGCGGCGAGAACGAACCGATCGACGCAAAAGCAGGTCACATACCCGGGGCGCACAATTTTTTTTACAAGGACAACCTCGGTGCTGATCAGACGATGCTTCCGGCAGACGAGCTGCAAAAGCGTCTCGCTCCGTACGCTGATAAAGAATTGATCGTCTATTGCGGCTCAGGCGTGACAGCTTGCTCAAATTTGCTCGCTTTCCATGCTGCTGGTCGAACCGATGTGAAATTGTATTTGGGCAGTTGGAGTGACTGGAGCTCGTATCCGGATAATCCGGTAGCTACCGGCGAAGAGTAATTCCATAATTGGAATGGCGGCGATCGCTTCCCTACGATACTGGGGAGCGGTCGCCTTATTTTTTTCTTCCTCTATCATTTTCGTCACCATTCATAGATAATAATTATCATTATCATAAACTTGTGCACGTGCCTGAAAAGGTGGATGGATTCATGAAGCATAACAAAGAACACGAGCCTAGTCACCAAATGTCACTCAGCGAGGTTCGCACCTATATAATCTGTAACTTCGATCGTCCGTTAAACGTAACTACGTTGGCAGCGATGGCGAACTTAAGTCCGAGCTATTTTGGAGATTCGTTCAAGAAGGCTTACGGACAAAGTGTCATGGACTACGTTACGAGTCTACGTATCAATCACGCCAAGCGATTGTTACGCGAGACGGATATGAAGCTGCGGGATATTGCGAAAACAATCGGGTATAGCGATGAGTTTTACTTTAGTAGGAAGTTTAAGAAGGAAGTGGGTGTATCCCCTTCCACGTATGAAAGAGCATCCCAACGCAAAATTGCCGTCTACTCCCCTTCCCTGCTGGGACATCTAGTAGTACTGGGGATTATACCAGTCGCTGCTCCCCTGGATGCGAAGTGGACCCCCTATTACTATCAGCAGTATCAGCAACAGATCGCGGTTCATCTAAAAGCGGTCGAAACACCGTGGAACGATGACAATCAGGAAATCCTGCTTCTGACTTCCAAGCCGGATGTTGTCATTAGCCACATAGAGCTTCCCGAGACTACCAGGCAATGCTTGTCCGCACATGGCATAGACGTCTTGACCCTCCAATCTTCTGGCTGGAGAGAGCAATTACGTGAAGTTGCCAGCTACACGGGCAAAGAAGCAGCTTGTGACTCTTGGATCGCTTTTTATGAAGCGAAGACTGCTGCCGTTCGCGCAGATCTGCAATCCATGCTCAAGCAAGATAAATTTGCGATCATTCGACTCTATCGCGATGGCATCCATCTCTACAACAACAAGGGAATGAAGGAGCTTTTGTGTGATGAATTGCAGCTTTCCCTTGTGGAAGAGGAAACGGAACCTTGCAATCGGCCAATCACGCTCGAGCAGCTCGCGAGCTATGACCCGGAGCGAATCCTGTTGTTCGTTTGTCTGGATGAGTCGACACGCCTAAGCTGGCTGGCTCTCCAGCATCATCCGCTTTGGAGAGGACTTGGCGCTGTTCAACATGGATATCTCTACTCCTTGCCCTCTAACCCGTGGTACGAGTATTCACCGATTGCCATGAACCGAATGCTGGATGAGATCGTGCTGATGATAACGGGGAAAAGTCCAAATGCCATTCAAGGTGTTGTCCATGGAGCCCCTTTCTTGGGTGAATTATAATGTTTTCCAGTGAGAAACATTATCATCGAGAGGGGATTCCACTTTTATGAGAAAGAAAACTAGCCTTGCGCTGATGCTAACCACAGCGATACTCGTTGCGGGACTGGCAGCAGGCTGCGGGAACCATGCAAACAGTGAAGCAGTAGCGCAGAAGGTCGATTCGTCCGCGACTGGGAATGTCGCAGGATCGGCAAATAGCTCTTCTGACCAGCCTGCCTACCCCCGGGTACTAAAAGATGAAATGGGTAACGAGGTGACATTGCCTGCCGCACCTGCCAAAATATTCGCTCCCAATCTGGAAGATACGTTGGTCGCGCTGGGCGTTACTCCGGTCGTGCAGTGGTCGTCTGGCTCAAGACCGACAATGTATTTGCAAGATCAACTAAAAGATGTGCCGGCCATTCCCTTTACAGGCGGATTGCCTCCAGAGCCGGAAGCGGTTATGGCCCATGAACCAGACCTCATCCTCTTACACAATGCCAACCATATCGAAAGCGGCGTGTACGATAAATATAAGATGATTGCGCCGACGTATGTGTTCAAGCAAGCAAATACTGATCTTGATTCTTCCGTACGAGTGATTGGCGATCTGTTGGGCAAGTCGGCGGAAGCTGAAAAAGCTTTGCAGACATATAAGGAGCATGTCGAGGCAGCCAAAAAGGAGCTGGCCCCTCATATCCAAGGCAAAAAAGCAGCGATCATTCGCTTCAATGGCAGAGGGATGTTCTTCATCAAGTACGATTTCTTCAGTGGATATGTACTTACCAATGAGCTAGGCTTTTTGCCGAGCCTGGTTGTATCCGGCGGTGACATCCATTTATCACTAGAGAGCTTACCTGATCTGGATGCGGATTATATTTTCCTCATCAATGACGCTGGTACGGGGGATGCGTTCGAAAAAGAACTAACAGAGAGTCCTGTTTGGAAAAGCATGGAGGCTGTGAAGAACGGTCGTTCCTTTAAAGTAGAGGGAGATCACTGGTTAAGTGGCGGCCTGATCGCACATAGGAAAGTCATTGACGATGTGAAAGGATTGATTGCAAAATGAGAATGATAGAGAAAAACAGCTACTCCCCTCATAATTGTGTGGAGTGGACACTGCAATCAAGCCATGGTCGTGACTATCGGATTATGATTGCGATTCCGGAAGCTGAGGCCCCCCCTGAGGGGTATGCGGTTATTTATGCCGTGGATGGCGATGCGATGTTCGGAACGATTGCCGAGACAATAAAGTTGCAAACCCGCAAGCCCAAGGGCTACAACCCAGCCATTGTTGTAGGAATCGGCTATCCCTCCCGACTACCATTTGACATGGACCGCCGTTGTTACGATCTGACCATGCCTGTGGACGCAGCTACACTTCCTGACCGACCGAATGGGCAGCCTTGGCCCGAGCATGGTGGAGCTGATTTGTTCCTCGATTTCCTTGAACAGCAGCTGATGCCAGCTATTTCTTCCGAATGGCAGGTAAATCCGAATAAACAGGCGATTTTCGGCCATTCCTTGGGCGGTCATTTCACACTGTATACGATGTTCTCGCGCCCGAAGCTTTTCTCACACGTCGTATCAGGCAGCCCTTCCGTCTGGTGGGGCAACGACGAGGTATTGAGGGAGCAGGAACGCTTCATCGCCGAATGGAAAGGCGATCATGAAATAAGGCTGCTTGTCATTGTTGGCGGCGATGAGCTCTCCTTCATGGTCGAGGGTGCACAACGGGTCGTCGAGCGCATGGAACCACTCGCTACCAAAGGTGTTCAAGTGAGCTACATCAAATTCGAAGAGGAGGGCCACGTAAGCGTACTGCCTTCCGCTATTAATAGACTTGTGCGGTTTGTACTTACGGATTAGCCCTCTGAAACTACTTTCGTAAACGTAAAGGACAGACAAATGATACGATATATGCGTCTTTTGCTTCATTTCGGCTATCAAGAAGCCATGTCTTGCTTGTTTCCAGTCTTTATTTTTGGCTCGCTCGCCTTATCCAAATTCATCACCATTCCCGGTTTGCCGAGGTATGACCTCCTGCTATTGCTGTGCCTGCTCTTCCAGATTTTCATGGTGAAAAGCGGCTTGGAGTCTCGAGACGAATTGAAGGTCATCACGGTCTTTCACGTGATCGGGCTGTGCTTGGAAATATTCAAGGTACATATGGGATCTTGGAGCTATCCAGAGGATGCGTACAGCAAGGTGTTTGGCGTTCCTCTGTACAGTGGGTTCATGTACGCTAGTGTCGCGAGCTACTTATGTCAAGCGTGGCGTCGCCTAGAGGTTTCTCTCTCTGGCTGGCCGAATCAGATTATCGCCACCATTTTGGGCGCAATGATCTATCTGAACTTTTTCACCCATCATTATATTGGGGATTTGCGTTGGGTGCTGATGGCAGCTATTTTCATTGTCTTCTGGAAAACACGTGTTTATTTTACCGTCGCGAACGAGCGGCTTTTCATGCCCATCCCTCTTGGTTACTTCTTGATTGGTTTCTTCATTTGGATTGCGGAAAATATAGCGACGTTTCTTGGCGCTTGGAATTATCCGAATCAAAGAGCAGGCTGGGAGCTCGTGCATCTTAGTAAAATCAGTTCGTGGTTTTTGCTCGTCATCGTGAGCTTCATTATCGTGGCGGAGTTGAAGCATGTAAAAGCCAGAAGATCCCAATCCCAAGACAGCAAGAAACACATGTAAAAAGCCTATCCACTCTTTCGTACGAAACGTCAAGGGGTGGATAGGCTTTCTCTTCTTTATTTAATAACGTTGCTGCGTACATTCTCAATCATTTGACGATTGGCAATGACGCCTGTGTAAAGCCAGCTGGAATCTTTCGCAAACGTATACGCATTTCCATTCTTCACAGCAGGGATATTCGTCCATACTGGATCCTTTTGAAGCTGTTCCACAGCAGTCGGATTACTGTTTACGATAAACAAATACTCAGCATCGAGTTCAGCCAATTTCTCCATGGAAATCGCGTTCCAATTTGCATCTCCTGACTTGGAGATTTCCTGAACGATGGCAGGAACCTTAAACCCGAGATCCTTGTAAAGCACATCGCCGCTAGACAAGTCCTGACGTGCTACGTACACATTTTTCCCCGTCATCCACAGTGCTGCCGCTGATTTTTCCCCAATCGCTTTCTGCAGCTTTTGCTTGGACTCGGCTGCAAATGTCTCGTAATCCGCCAGCACTTTCTTCGCTTCTTCCCCCTTGTTGAGGACTTCTCCTACAGTCAGGAGCTCTTTACGCCAATCGCTGTTCTTTTCTTTTCCAATGATATAAGTAGGAGCGATTTTCGAGTACTGGCTATACTTGTCCCCTTGGACCAGAGATGCGCTATCCAAAATAATCAGGTCAGGGCTGTGGCTCATCACGACCTCTGGCGGCAAATCATAAGGAATCGCTGGAATACCCGCCAGCTCTTTTTGCAGGTAGCCTTGTACCTGGCTGTTCCCTACTGACCATTGAGCAACTGGCTTCACTCCCAACGCTACTAAATGATCCTCCAGAT
Organism: Brevibacillus schisleri; assembly: GCF_055685845.1. NCBI lineage: Bacteria > Bacillati > Bacillota > Bacilli > Caryophanales > Paenibacillaceae > Brevibacillus > Brevibacillus schisleri. The sequence continues at coordinate 2,471,846 of NZ_JBVNDM010000001.1, read as the reverse complement.
AAGAAGCAATCACGCGCTGCGGTTGAGCTGGGACTGTTACTTCATTTCCCATCGCATCCTTCAGTACCCGTGGAGCTTCAGCCGCTGGTGTCACGGTCTGACTGTTGCTCGCTTGTGTCTCTGGACTCGCAGCGTTCGGCTGGCCAGAGCAAGCACTCACGATTGCAACGAGGCTTGCCAATACGACACTGGCTATCGAAAGTTTGGCTGTTTTCTTCATCGGTTCGTTCCTCCATCTGCGTCATGCCTTCAAGCAGCAAAAAATTGCCAACTCGACTGCATTTCAATTGAGAATAATTATCATAATCACAATGGGTATTATAGCGGATTATGGCAAGATGCTCAACTTTTTGTTTTTAGAAACGAAAAAAGACCCCTGCTAACATAGCAGAAAGTCCTTATCCTCTTAGCGTGGAACCCCGCTTAACAAGAATCGATGCAGTCCCCCGATCAGGCAGACACCCGCGGTTACAAAAAACGCAATGAAGTAGGAATGGTGCCAATTCCCCAGCAAGCCTGCCAATACTGGGCTCAATACCGCTCCAATCGACAATATCGCTGAGTAAATACTAAACACGCTACCGTATTGCTCTCTCGGTGAATGTACCGTCAAAATGGTCGCAAAAGCTGGGAACAGCATCCCAAAGCACGCACCGAAGAAAAACATCATGACGTGAATCGGAATCGCCAGCCCGATTGCCAGAGCGTACAGAAGAAGGCTGAGCACACCCAATCCTGCAAACGTTCTCGTCTCCACGGGGACCCGATGCAGCCAAAACTGGCACAAAATCGCAAGTGCCCCCAACCCTTTCAAGCTGAACAATATGCCAGTAACGGCGGGGGACATTCCTTGTTTTTGAATGAGCAAAGGCACTTCATAGATGATCGTTCCTTGTGCGTAAATGATCGCAAATCCCCCGAGAAACGCAGGATACAGCATTCGATTTTCCAGGATGGCAGTTAGGCTCTGCTTGCCCCCACCTTTGCTTCGTGGCGTAGACGACGTGCTTCCCTCTACTCTTTCGGGTAACATCATCCAAGCGAAAACGCCAGCAATCATCATCATGTAGCCGAGAATCACAAATGATTGACCATAGCCGAACTGCACCGCCAAAAAGCTACCGACTGCCGGGGATACGATACCTGCCGCGGTAAGGACCAATCCCTTTTTCCCCATGATCTCGCCCTGCTCAAGTGCCGTCTTCCCTGTTTCTCCGAGCAAAGCAGAACAAGCAGGAGATACAAACGCCATCAAAAACCCGAGCATCAGCCGAAAGGTAAAGAAACCCGCCGTATTTTGCACGATGCCTTGACCAATCAGCATCACGCCAGCCAAAATCAATCCACCTGCGATAAACCATTTTTTCGGATAGCGATCAAGAAAAGGGCCAGCGAGCAGGTTGCCTGTCAAATTGCTGATCGCATAGCCGCCGAGCACAAAGCCGATCATCGCAGCGGATACACCCAATACGTTTAAATACGGCGCAAGAAGTGGCGTCTGCGCGTGCATGTCAAAGGCAACCAGAAACAAAACCACTAACAAGAGAGCCCTCAAAGCATTCCCTTCCTCTCAAACGGCCTGTCTTTGTCCCAGTATATGAAGGCAATAGTACAAGTAGGATACAAAAAGAAGAAGGAAGATTCGGAATAAATGTAGCAATTATTTTTGTATTACCGTAATATTTACTGTAATACCGTAATTACTTTTTGAGCAGGAGGTGACTTTTTGGAGCACATTTACAAAAAAATACGAGCACTTCGTATCCAGCAGGAGCTTACTTTAAAGGATTTAAGTGAGAAATCAGGATTCTCCGTCAGCTTCTTATCACAAGTAGAGCGCGGCAACAGCTCGCTCGCGATTACTTCCCTGCAAAAAATTGCGGAATGCCTGGGTGTTCCCATTACGTACTTCTTTGAAGTAGAAAAAGATGTCACGTACCACACGCCCATTGCAAAGCGTAAAACGTTGCAGATTGAAGGGTCACCGGTAAAGTACGTTCGAATCGGCGGTAATTTCCCTGACAGGGCACTTGAGCCCCTCCTCAACGTGTTGCCACCCGGACAGACGAAGCATGTCGCCTTTCAGCATCCCGGTGAAGAGTTTTACTACGTCGTTAAAGGATGTGTCACCATCGTCATCGACGAAACCGAATACCATCTCGAGCAAGGAGACACGATCCACTTCCCTTCCTCTCTCCTACATACGTGGTACAATCCTTCCACTGTTGAAGAAGCCGAGATCCTGTCCGTTTTGACACCTGTCATTTTTAGAACCTAACGCAACGTGTCTCATCCGTATGTCTACCAATAAAAAAGGGTGATCTGGATGCAAGAAAGACTGGAAAAGCTGCACGCGTATATGGAAAGCAGGAAGCTGGACGCATTGATTATCACGCATCCCAAAAACGTGTACTATTTTACCGGATTTTTGACAGAGCCACATGAACGTTTTATGGGCCTCGTCTTGGTGAGAGGCGAGTCCCCCTTCCTCTTCGTTCCATTGCTGGACGCTGACAAAGCACGGGAGGCTTGTCCCGCCATGATGATTTACACGCATGACGATTCACAGGATGCGCTAACCGTGTTGAAGCATTTGCTGCCGACTTCCCTCTCTCACATTGGTGTAGAGAAGAACCATTTGACAGCGAAAACATACGAGGCACTCGTATCGACCGTGAACACTACAGAAGCAGTGGATGTCGGTGACTTGCTATGCAGTATACGTGTGGCCAAGGATGCATCTGAAATCGCTACGATCAAGCGGGCTATTTGGGTCATGGAGGAATCTCTACGCCGTACGCTCCCGCTGATATCCGTAGGGATGACGGAACTGGACGTCGTCGCAGAGCTGGAATACCAGATGAAAAAGCTAAAAGCACAAGGCCCTTCCTTTTCAACGATTGTGCTGGCTGGAGAAAAAGCAGCACTGCCCCATGGCGACCCGGGTGATCGGGTGATTCAGGCAGGAGAAGTTTTGTTGATTGACGCAGGCGTGTATGTCGATGGGTATGTATCGGACCTGACTCGTACCTTTGCTGTCGGTCAACTGGGTGCAGAATTGCTGGACATGTACGATACGGTCTTGCAAGCGAATCTGGCGGGGATACATGCAGTGCGACCAGGGGCTCCGATCGCAGATGTTGACCTAGCTGCACGGGCTGTCATTGCGGACCGGGGCTATGGAGAATTTTTCATCAATCGTGTCGGGCACGGGATCGGACTGGAGCTCCATGAAGCGCCTTACGTTCACAGCCAAGCAGTAGGAGAGCTCATCCCTGGCATGGTTTTCACGATTGAACCGGGCATTTATAACACGAGGATCGGTGGCATCCGCATGGAGGACAATGTACTCGTCACGAAGGAAGGCGTAGAAGTATTGACGTCTTTTCCCAAAGAGCTGCAAATTATCGGATAAATGATAAAAGCAAAGGCTGGTGTCGTTTCTTTGAAAGTGCTGGAAACAGATCGTCTCATCCTCCGCTGGCAAACTGCCGAAGACGCTGATTTTGTCTTGAAACTGATGAATGAGCCTTCTTGGATTCGTTTTATTGGCGATCGTGGTCTTCGTACGACGGAAGACGCCCGCAACTTTATTTTGAATGGCGCTGTTGCGATGTATGAAAAGCATGGCTTTGGCCTGTATTTGATAGAGCTGAAGGAAGGAAATGTTCCAATCGGTTTATGTGGACTAATCAAGAGAGATTCGTTGGAGGATGTCGATATCGGCTTTGCCTTACTACCTGCATACTGGGGCAAAGGCTACGCCTATGAGGCAGCCTCTGCCGTTCTTGCCCACGGAAAAGAAGGTTTCGGTTTAAAGCGCATCGTAGCAATCACCAACCTCGATAATACATCTTCTGGCAACCTTCTAAAGAAAATCGGTCTGCAAGAAAAAGGGATGATCACCCTTCCAAATGCTACGGAAGCGGTCAGGTTTTTTGAAATTGAGTTCTAACGGCGTCTCCTGAGCCAAACTACTACTTTGCCTCCTCAGGAGGGACAAAAAGGGCCTCACCGTGAACGGGAGGCCCTGTCATTCTATTTTCAATTAAGAATGTACGGATTTTAAACCAAGTGAACTCTCATGGAACGTAATATTTGAGTACTTATCCATCGCGACACGCAGCTGGTACTCGCTCTCAAACAGCATAACCGGACGTCCATAACGGTCGGAAACGGTTCGGTTCTTCACAGCATCGAGGTCTGCTTTCTCCCCTTCGAGCCAGCGAGCGATTTGATACGGCATACGGGTCAGCATGATGTCTACCCCGTACTCGGCTTTCAAACGGTATTCCAGTACCTCGAACTGCAGCACACCTACGACACCAAGAATCAGCTCTTCCATCGGATGGGTACGGAATAGCTGCACCGTCCCTTCCTCGGTCAACTGCATGATCCCTTTTTGGAATTGCTTGTGCTTCATCGCGTCCTTCACCATCACCTTGGAGAAAAACTCCGGCGAGAAGTGCGGCATTTCTTCGTACTCAAACGATTTTCCGACACAGAGTGTATCGCCGATCTGGAAAATGCCCGGGTCGAAAAGACCGATAACATCTCCCGCGAACGATTCATCGACTATTTCGCGATCCTGTGCCATAAATTGTACCGGCTGCGCCAATTTGATGTCTTTGCCAAGACGGACGTGCTTGACTGCCATCCCCCGCTCAAACTTGCCGGAGCAAATACGCAAGAAAGCGATCCGATCTCGGTGAGCTGGGTTCATATTGGCTTGGATTTTAAAGATGAAGCCGGAGAACGCGTTCGTATACGGATCAATCAAGCCTTCTGAACTCTTCTTCGCAGAAGGTGCTGGCGCCATTTGCAGGAAGTTGTCCAGGAATGTTTGTACACCGAAGTTGTTGATGGCACTACCGAAGAAAACAGGCGTCAGTTGCCCTTTGTTGATCAATTCCGGATCGTATTCATCTCCTGCAACATCCAGCAGCGAGATTTCGTCCTGCAATTGCTGCCACAGTTCTTGACCGACACGATCACCGATCAATGGATCTTCTGCTCCCTCTACAGGGAAAAAGGAAATCTCCTCGTGCTGTGTATTGCTTTGGTACAGCTCGACACGAGACTTCATACGGTCAAAAACGCCGCTGAAATAGCTGCCCATCCCAATCGGCCAGTTCATCGGATAAGAACGAATACCCAATACGCGCTCAATTTCTTCCAAGAGCTCGAATGGATCTTTACCGTGGCGGTCCAGCTTGTTCACGAACGTAAAAATCGGAATACCCCGCATCCGACAGACCTTGAACAGCTTGATCGTCTGTGCCTCTACCCCTTTTGCTACGTCGATAATCATCACAGCAGCGTCAGCAGCCGTCAGCGTACGGTACGTATCTTCACTGAAGTCCTGGTGACCAGGTGTATCCAAAATGTTGATGTGGTGTCCGTTGTATTCGAAATCCATCGCACTGGACGTAACGGAGATTCCACGCTTCTTCTCGATCTCCATCCAGTCGGAGGTGGCATGCTTGGAATTTTTGCGCCCTTTGACCATCCCTGCTTCACGGATGGCTCCGCCGTAGTAGAGCAGCTTTTCCGTCATTGTCGTTTTACCCGCATCCGGGTGGGAGATGATGGCGAAGGTACGGCGTTTTGCTATCTCATTTTCCCATTGGGGATTGGATTGACTCATCTTCATTCTCCTGTCATCGCAAATAAGTAACACATTCGTTTCCTCTACGATTATACCGACAAATGCTTGCCGCATCCACCTAGTAATTTTTCGTTAAACCGATATAATATTCAGTAGTAAAAATTTTTTGACTGCATGACTTACCTATCCATTACCAGAACATGAAAAATTTATGGGAGGAACCCTATGTCAACGACTGTAGAAACACGTGCGGCAGAATTCCGTGACTATGTGAAGAAAATAACCAGCTACACGCAAGCACTGAACGTTCTTTATTGGGACAAGGCTACACAAGCGCCTCGCAATGGAATGGACGCCCGTTCCGAAATCATCGGCACGTTGGCTGGCGAGCAATTCAAGCTGGCGACGTCTAAAGAAATGGAAGCGCTTTTGGCAGAGCTGAGTGAGCCATCTGTCCTCGAAACATTGGATGAAATTACCCGTCACAGTGTGCTGGAATGCAAAAAGGAATTTGACCGCAACAAGAAAATTCCTGCTGACAGACATCAGGAATATGTTGTACTGACCGCCAAGGCAGAAACGGTGTGGGAAGAAGCCCGTGCCAACAACGACTTTTCCATGTTCCAGCCATACCTCGAGAAAATCGTGAACTTCCAGCTCGAGTTCATCGAATATTGGGGTCATGACGGCAAAAACAAGTACAACACCCTCTTGGACATGTACGAGCCTGGCATGACTGTCGATCAGCTCGATCCGATCTTCGCCACCTTGCGTGAGAAAACCGTCAAGTTGGTAAAAGCGATCGCCGACTCTCCGAACAAGCCAGACACCTCCTTCTTGACGAAAAACTTCCCAGTGGCAGACCAGGAAGCATTCAGCCGTTATATCCTCGAGAAAATCGGATACGACTTCAAGTCTGGCCGCATGGATCGCAGTGCGCATCCGTTCTGCACCACCTTCAACCCTGGAGATGTCCGCATTACGACACGCTACGCTGAAAATGATTTCAATTCTGCGCTCTTCAGTTGTATTCACGAGGCTGGCCACGCGATGTACGAGCAGAACATCAATCCAGACCTGCTGTTCACTCCTCTGTGCGATGGTACCTCCATGGGGATTCACGAATCTCAATCCCGCTACTGGGAAAACATGGTCGGACGCAGTCTGCCATTCTGGAATCACTTTTTCGCAGATCTGCAAAAAGCGTTCCCTCCCCAGTTCGAAGGCGTATCTGTAGAAGACCTGCATCGTGCGGTTAACGCTGTTACTCCTTCCTTTATCCGGACAGAGGCAGATGAGTTGACGTACAACCTGCATGTCATGATCCGCTACGAAATCGAGAAGGGCTTGATCAATCAAACCATTCAAGTGGCTGATCTGCCAAAAATCTGGAACGAAAAAATGAAAGAATACCTGGGTGTTGAGCCACCGACAGATGCATTGGGTGTGCTTCAGGATGTTCACTGGTCAGGTGGAATGATCGGTTACTTCCCGACTTACTCGCTGGGTAATGTGTATGCGGCACAATTCGTCTACGTTATGGAAAATGAGATTAACGGTTACGAAGACCTGATCGCAAAAGGCGATTTCGCGCCGATCCGTGAATGGCTCAAGGAAAAAATCCATCAGTACGGTAAAATGAAGAGCCCTCGTGAACTCGTTCAAGCGATTACAGGCGAAGGTACAAATGCGACTTACTTGATGAATTACTTGGAGAAAAAATACACAGACGTATACAAGCTGTAAGCAGTTCTATTCTTGCTATCCAATGTTCTCCCTACTCAGGGAGGACATTTTCACTTTATACAGTTACCTTTCGTAACCTACGTACATAAAAGTGCATCCTTCCCTCCGGGGATAAATGCTAGTACACTGCACAATATACATGAGATTCCTATTGTCTTGAAAAAGGAGTGTTTTTCGTTTGGCTATCGAACTAAAAGGAAAAACCGCATTCATTACGGGTGCAGGTAAAGGTATTGGCCGCGCAATTGCGATCGCCCTGGCAAAGGAAGGCGTGCATCTCGGTCTCTTGGCTCGCTCTGAAGAAACTCTGAAGCAAGTCGCGAAGGAAGTAGAAGCATACGGCGTCAAGGTAGCGATTGCGACCGCAGACGTATCCAATTACGATGCTGTTACAACAGCTGTTGCTTCTATCAAAAATGAACTGGGTCAGATTGATATCCTGATCAATAATGCGGGTGTTGCCAAATTCGGCAAGTTCATGGAGCTCGAAACAAGCGAATGGGAGCAAATCATCCAAGTTAACCTGATGGGCGTCTATTACGTGACTCGCGCGGTGCTTCCAGGCATGATGGAGCAAAACGCCGGTGACATTATCAACATTTCTTCCACGGCAGGACAAAAAGGTGCTCCTCTTACCAGTGCGTACAGTGCATCCAAGTTCGGCGTTCTTGGTCTGACGGAGTCTTTGGCTCTTGAAGTGCGCAAACACAACATCCGCGTCACGGCTCTGACGCCGAGTACGGTAGCTACCGATTTGGCTTTGGACTTGGGTCTGACAGACGGAAATCCTGAGAAGACCATGCAGCCTGAGGATATTGCTGAGTTCGTGGTTAGCCAGCTGAAGCTGAACAAACGCATTTTTGTGAAATCCGCTGGACTGTGGTCCACCAATCCATAGAAATGACATGGCAAAAAAGCGAAAAGAGTCCGCTCGTACAGGCGGATTTCTTTTCGCTTTTTTTCGAAGTCCTGTGAAATCGCTTCATTTTTGTTCACTTTCTATCCACCATTTCTTCACGCCTTATTCACACCTGCCCAACCAAAACTGCCCTCAACTGGAGTATGATGAACATGTAAAACATTTCCACAAAGTGGAGGGTATCCTTATGATACAAATGCTGTCGAATTGGTTGTGGGGGAATGAAGAACAAGAAGTCGTTCCATTCGAGACGAAAAGATACGTCCGGAATGAAATGGAGCAATTCACGTTCAATGAGCCACAGCAAGTGCTGCCGTATCCGCTTCCCCAGTTATAAGATCCAATCCTTGAGCCTATATAGCTTGAAGCTGCCGAGTCCGGCAGCTTTTTTTGCTTCTTTCTGAAAGCGCTCACTGATGTGCTACAATGTGGTAAACAGGAGGGGTTCGCTTTGGTCGAGTTCACAGAAAAATGGTTGCCCACGTACATTCGCCGTGATTTGGCGGTTTTATTTTGCGGTATCAATCCAGGACGTATATCGGCTACAACGGGCTTCCACTACGCCAATCCGGCCAACCTGTTTTGGCGCGGATTGTACGAAGGCGGCCTGACACCTCACAAGCTCTTGCCCGAGGAAACGGCTACCCTCTTAGACTACAACTATGGCATTACCGATCTGGTCTCACGTCCTACCCGCTCTGCAACAGACCTACGCAACGAGGATTACGCCGCAGGTGCAGAGCTGTTCGTCCAAATGATCCAGACTTACCGACCTCGTGTCATTTGTTTTAACGGTATTACTGCTTTTCGTCACGCGACTGGCCAAAAGAAAGAGGCAATTTCATTGGGGCTGCAACCAATCAGGTACTTTGGAACAGAAGATTGGTCTGGTAGCTATGTGTTTGTCGTCCCGTCTACCAGTGGGGCTAACGCATCTTTTACACGTGAGGAACGCATCGCCAAGTTTACAGAGCTGAGTCATTTTTTACGCGAGATGAATTGGCACCCTCTACCCTCGCCTGCTAAGTAGAGCTTTTCGTGTCAACCACATCTCTTCTTCCGTACAATACTTGTAGCTCTGTACGCAGGGAGGGGCATCAGCAGTGGACGACCTCATCAAAAAAATCCAGAACAAATACGACATGACTGTTTTGCAACACAAAACCATTCGGGATACACCCAAATCACTCGTCATTTACTTGGAAACAACCAATGGCAAATTCATCGCAAAAGCTTTGCCTCTGGAAAAGGAACGTTTACATTTCATCCTGAATGCAGAAGCGCATTTGCGTAAAAACGGCGTACACATCCCCGACATTCAACGCACCAAAAATAATAAGCGCTACATCACGCATAAAGAAAATCTTTTCGTTCTCCACCAAAGGCTCTCCTGGCCACATATTGCGTATACTTCCCCTCTTCGAATGGAACGCATCGGCACGGTATTAGGCAAAATTCATGCGAGATCGCTCGGTTTCTCCTCCAAGTACGGCAAACTTTACAATGGTGCAGAGAAATGGTCTGTGGAGTACAAAACAGATTTAGCTGCCCTTGAGAAGTGGGAGCTTCAACACACCGGGAAAAATGATCGAAAATACGCTACTATCGCGGAATACCTTCCTTTTTTTAAACAAGCAGGGGTGACAGCTAAGGAACATTTACTATCCTCTCCATACTTCTCGACATGGAAAAGGGAACCATTGAACAAGCACTTCCTCTGTCACGGAGATTTTAACAATGGGAATTTGCTCGTCAGTAATCAAAGAATTGCGATCATTGACTGGGAGGACGTTCGCTACGATTTCCCGTCCAAAGACATTACGCGTGTTCTCTCCCTTGCTATGCGAAAAAATGACCAGTGGAACGAGGAATTGTTCTCTCATTTATTGCGTGGCTATCTCCAAGAAAATCCCCTATCGATTAGGCAACTGCATTTACTCTTTGTTGATCTCGCTTTCCCACATATCATTGAACGTTTTTTACGCAAAAAGCAGTATGATCAGATGAACCTTGCTGAGATTCAACAGTTTTGCAATCGAGAAGCTCTCAAAACTGCGTTTATGCTAGACGAAATGAAGGCCCATGTGTATTAGACGCAAGGCTATAGCCTGTCTATACACATAGGCCTTCCCTATTTAACTGGCGTAAACTGTTACGTCTGAGCCATCCTCACCAAAGAGCTTTGTTGGCGGGTATATTGAATGAGCTCTGCCGCCATCTCGTAATAATTGAAAGGTGTAATCAAATAGATGCCATTGAAGTAACGAACGGCCGTATCGACCAATTCCTTCGCGATTGCGATTCCTTCCTGTCTGGCGGCTTCTCCTTGTACCTTTTTCATCCGTTCCAGAGCTTCTGTCGACAGCTTGATTCCCGGTACTTCATTATGCAAGAACTCCGCATTGCGCGAGCTGGTCAGCGGCATGATCCCGATAAAGACAGGAATGCCGATATGCTTCGTCGCCTCGTATACATTCCGAATCGACTCCGCATCGTACACAGGCTGCGTCATAATGTAATCCGCCCCTGCCTCGACCTTCTTTTCCAAGCGGGCAACGGCAGCATCCATATTTCGGACATTCGGATTAAAGGCTGCGCCCACGATAAACTGGGCTTTTTGCTTTAACGGACGTCCTGAGAACGAAACACCTTCGTTCAACTGCTTCACCATGCGAATCAGATCAAACGAGGTCACGTCAAATACCGAGCTAGCACCTGGCAAGTCACCAAAGCGTGATGGATCGCCAGTAATTACCAATATTTGGTCAATCCCTAAAGCGTGGAGCCCCATTAAGTGCGATTGCTGTCCAATCAGATTACGGTCCCGGCAAGCAAGGTGCAAGAGCGGATCGATTCCATGTCTGCTCTTCATGAGGGCCCCAAGAGCCATGTTGCTCATCCGCACTGTCGCCAACGAGTTATCCGCCAACGTAATCGCGTCTGCTCCTGCTTTGTGCAGCTCGCAGCATCCGTGGAGAAATTGGTCTGCATCCAGATCGCGTGGCGGATCAAACTCGACAATGATCGTCGTTGCGGTTTTTACGCGCTCGACAATGCTTGGTTTCTCCCTCTCTCTCGTGTTCTGCACAGAAATCGTAGGACGATCTCCAGCAACGATGGTCGGGTTCACACGCGCTTGCGGCTCAAGAGACTCAAGTGCATCCGCAATCGCCTTCACATGTGCAGGTGTGGTTCCGCAGCATCCACCAATCAACCGAACCCCCTGCTCACGCAAGCGAAGCGCACTTTGTCCAAAATATTCAGGTGATGATTTAAAAGCGTATTCTCCATCAGTCATACCCAGACGCCCCGCATTCGGGAATACGGATAAGAGTGCATCTTCTGGAATCACTGTATTTTCAAACGAGCGTAAGAGTTCAGCAGGACCAAGGCGACAGTTTAGTCCGATCACGTCAGCGCCCGCTGCTTTCAGCTCGGAAAAGGCATCTGTCAAAGCGTAACCATCACGTGTGCGCCCTACTTCCAAAGTGGCTAACTGCGCGATTACAGGGACATCTGTAAGCGGGCGGATTACCTCGATCGCCAGAAGTAGCTCTTCCAAGTCCAAGAACGTCTCCAGAATCAGTCCGTCTACCCCTGCATGTAACAGGGCAATAGCCTGTTCCTCATACTGGTCACGGTATTCATCCAAAACCTTTTTCTTCACCCGTCCAGCCAAAATCGATCCAATGCTACCAGCTACATAAGCATCATCCTGTGCGGCTTCCCTAGCAATGGCGACTGCAAGCCGGTTAATCCGCGCTACCTTATGCTCCAGACCGTAACGGCTTAATGCATCTCGGTTGGCTGAATACGTATTTGTCTCTAGGAAACGCGCACCGGCCTGGTAATAAGACGTATGAACTTCATGCACCAAACGAGGGTTGGACAAACACAGCTCCTCAAAGCTGACGCCAACCGGGACGCCCAGCCCGTGCAGCTGGGTCGCCATCGCACCATCTCCTACTAGGAGATGGTCTTTCAAGTAGGCTCGTAAATCTTTCTTTCTCGTCGTCAACTCCATCCCTTCTCTCCCATTTTCATTTATTTTTAAACTTCAAAAATAGATGGACCTGCGTTGAAATAACGCGCTTCTGGGTGAGCAAATACCATCGCCGATACGGAAGCCTCTGGCTCCATCATGAAGCCCTCTGTCAGCTGAACGCCGATATCCTCTGGACGCAATAGACGGAATAACTGCGCCTGATCTTCCAGGTTCGGACACGCAGGGTAACCGAAGGAGACTCGAATGCCTTGATATCTAGCTCCGAAACGTTCTAGCATTGTCATCTCAACCGGATCCGGTATGCCCCACACGTCGCGCATGACGTGGTGAATTCTCTCAGCAAATGCCTCTGCCAGCTCCAATGCCAAGGCTTGGAGGACATGAGAGCGCAAGTAGTCACCACGCTCTTTGAGCTCTGTTGATTTTTCTCGAATCCCGCCACCAGCCGTGACAGTCAGGAATCCGACATAATCCATTTCCTTGCTCTCCACTGGTCGCAAGAAATCGGACAGGCAGAGATGCGGTTCTTCCAGCTGACGTGGGAACGAAAAGCGCTCCAGCAGCTTGCTGTGGTCTTTTGGATCATAGACCAAAATATCGTTGCCATCTGACTGAGCCGGGAAGAACTGATACACACCGTGTGTCGTAATGGTTCCTTTTTGCTTCGCTTCATTTAATAGCTCTTCCACAATGCCATACAGTTCCAGTACCTTCTCGTCGCCATCCTCTATCAATCTATCTACATTTCCGCGTACACCGAGGTGTTTTCCGAGGAGCATCCGCAGGTTCAAATACGGTTGCAGATGGCTCAGCGGGTATTGTCGCAGAACATGTCGTTCACAATCGGGCGGCAGATGGATTGGAACGGTTCTGCTAATGGCTGAACGAGCTGGCAAAGGTGCTTTTTTCTCCTCGACAACAGGCTGAGCCGTTGCGACAGCTTCCAGCAGATGCTGCTGTTCCTCTACCAAGCGATCACGTTCTTCCGGATTTTGCAGACGATTCACGAGCTCCAGACCATCCATGGCGTCTTTTGCGTATAAAACAATTCCACGGTATTCTGGTGCGATTCGGTTTGATGTGAACTTGCGCGTCAACGCCGCACCGCCAACCATCATCGGGATATCAATGCCTGCATCACGCAGGTCTTGGGCTGTAATGACCATTTGCTGCGCGGATTTTACCAAGAGTCCAGACAGACCGATGGCATCCGGCTTTTCTTCTCTGCATGCAGCAATTAGTTGCTCTGGCGGTACCTTGATCCCCAAGTTCACGACATTGTAGCCGTTGTTTGACAAAATAATTTCCACGAGGTTTTTCCCGATGTCGTGTACATCGCCCTTGACTGTCGCCAACAAGATTTTCCCCTTGGCAGCGGCATCGCTTTTTTCCATAAACGGCTCTAAAAATGATACAGATGCCTTCATGACTTCCGCGCTCTGCAATACTTCTGCCACGATCAGCTGGTTGCCGTTGAATAGACGACCGACCTCTTCCATCCCAGCCATCAACGGACCGTTGATGATCTCGAGTGGTGTGTATTTTTCCAGAGCTAGCTTCAGGTCTTCCGTCAGTCCATCCTTGGAGCCTTCGACTACATAACGGGCCAAGCGTTCTTCGAGTGTTAACGAGGAGACTTCCACACTGACTTCCTTTTTCTTTTGGCGATAAAATTCGGTGAAAGCCGCCAATGTCTCATCATTTGTCTCGAATAGAAGGGCTTCTGCCAGCTTTCTCTCGTCTTCTGGAATCGAAGCGTAGCGCTCCAGCTTTTCCGTATTGACGATGGCGTAATCAAGCCCTGCAAGAGTGGTGTGGTACAAGAAGACCGCGTTCAGCACTTCCCGACCCGCAGGAGGCAAGCCGAAGGAAACGTTACTGACACCCAGGATCGTCTTGCAAGCAGGCATTGCTTGTTTGATCAAACGAATTCCTTCTACGGTTTCCTTTGCTGAACCGATGTATTGTTCATCCCCTGTCCCTACCGGAAAGACGAGTGGATCGAAAATAATATCTTGTGGCTTTATTCCGTACTGATTGACAAGAATGTCGTACGAGCGTTGCGCGACCTCCAGCTTCTTTTCGCGAGTGATCGCCATACCCGCTTCCTCAATCGTTCCAACGACAACGGAGGCACCGAACTTATGAATAAGTGGGACGACTTCCTCAAATCGCTCCAACCCGTCTTCCAAGTTGATCGAGTTGAGAATAGCCTTTCCTTGCGAATAGCGAAGTCCCAGCTCCATGACCTTGGCATCTGTCGAGTCGATCATGAGGGGCGCTTTTACTTTTTTCACGATGAACTGTAGGAATTTTTCCATATCTTCATATTCATCACGGTCGGGGTCAGCCAAGCATATATCGATGACGTGTGCGCCGCGTTTTACTTGGGCCCGGGCAATATCAGATGCTTCTTCATAGTGACCAGCTGCAATCATTTCACGGAATTTTTTGGAACCGATGACATTGGTTCTCTCTCCTACTAGCAAGGGACGATTGTCATCTTCGACGTAAACGACCTCGATCCCGGAGACCGCACTCAGCGGTTCTACAGCTGTACTGCGTGGCTTGCAGTCTTTCAATGTCTCTGCCATCGCTTGAATATGGTCAGGCGTTGTTCCACAGCAACCGCCAGCGACGTTTATCCAGCCCTGTTCAGCGAACGCTCGCATTTTCGAAGCAAGTCCCTGTGGCGTTTCATGGTAATGACCGTTCTCGTCTGGCAAGCCTGCATTCGGATAACAGCTGACCGCACATTGGGCAATTCCTGATAGTGTCCGCAGGTGATCGCGCATGAACTCGGGTCCTGTCGCACAGTTCAGACCGATAGAGACAGGCTTTATATGCTCCAAGGAGATGTAAAACGCCTCGATGTTTTGACCCGCCAGCGTCGTGCCCATCGGCTCAATCGTACCTGACAGCATCACCGGAAGCTCCTGTCCAAGCTCTTCAAAAGCTTTGCGAATCCCGATTCCGCCAGCCTTGACGTTCAACGTATCTTGCGAAGTTTCCAGAAGAAGAACATCGGAGCCGCCAAGAATCAGACCTTTTGCCTGGCGATAATACGCCTCGACCAGCTCTTCGAAAGTGACACCGCCTGTCAACGAAAGGGTTTTGGTCGTAGGTCCCATTGCACCTGCTACAAAACGCGGCCACTCCTCCGTGGAATAGGCATCCACCGCTTCTCTGGCCAAGCGCGCTGCAGCTATATTGATCTCAAGGTCCTTCTCTGCCACATCGTACTCAGCCAAAACAATGGAAGCAGCACCAAACGTATTTGTCTCGACGATGTCTGCGCCCGCTTCTAAATATTTCTCGTGAATGGAACGGATCACATCTGGTCTGGTCAGATTCAGGAGTTCATTACAGCCATCATAGGCTTCACCGCCGAAATCATCAGCAGTCAGGTTCGCCTGTTGAAGCATGGTGCCCATTGCACCGTCCAGAATCAGAATTTTCCGGGAAAGCTGTTCGCGAAAAGTTGGTTTCATTGACGTGCCCCTTTTCTCCCTTGCATCGGCTTATTCTCCGTAATTGGGTAAATCAAATAAAAAAATCCTCTTCTTTGAAAGAAGAGGATTTGTCAGCAGATACGAAAACGCCTGAGACATCCTCTTATCTTTCAAAGCACGTAGCTTTGCTGGAATTGGCACCGGATTTTTACCGGTTGCCGAGGCTTCATCAGGCCAGTCCCTCTGCCTCTCTGGATAAGAGTCGTACACTTGTCATTTAGTTGGTTTGCGAAATGTCTTGAATGTTTGCAAGTATCTTAACACCCCCTTTGTCTCCCCGTCAATTGTGAATTGTCTATTTTTTACGGAGTCTCCCCTCTTACGCGCCCATTTTTGCCTAAGCTGGGCATCCGCCCAGTCCAATATCGGCATTCGTGTATAGACTGGAGTATAACGGAAAGGAGGGGAAACAAAGATGAGTACATCTTTCTGCGGTAACGGATTCTTCGGTGACTGCTTCGCAATCGTGCTCGTGCTGTTTATCCTGTTGGTTATTATCGGGTGCTCCTGTGACGACTGTTAGATAAGTGTAAAAAAGGCTATCCCAAAAGCCATCAGGAATGGCTTCGGGATAGCCTTTTTTTCTTGTTATTTGGTGATGATCTTGCCTGTCACGGCATCCATAGTAATATATTTGAACGCCAGCTTTTCGTCACTCCACGGCACATACGCCAGCTTTGGTTGAGCTAATTTTTGCCCATCCACATCTCTCATCAAATAGACCAGCTTTAAAGGCATGACGCGTAAATACGCCTCAACAGCCTTGTCTTTCGAGACGATCTCGTCGGATGCTGGAAGCTCCACCAACTCGTGCGTCTCTCTGTAGTTTTCAAACTTTGTCACTTTGCCAGAAGACGGATCGACTGTTACTGAATAAGCCGCTTTTTGCCCGCGATCCTGTACTGGAATGCCATCCTTGCTCATGAGATATCTGAATTCCCATTCGCCCGATGACACAGGATTCGCTTCGCCTGGCTGTATGACTTGCGCCAATTGCACTTCTTTTATGCCTGGATCAACGTATTTAGGCAGAAAGGCAAGTGCAGCCTCTTCCGCTTGCTCGCGTTTGACAGTCACTGCTGTATCGGAACGCGGTGTTCCCAGCCCGACGACACTGCCTGTTTCTGCGAGAACTTCTACGCCGATATACTTGTCATTTTTATCATTCCAGACGTATTCCTTGCGTCCGTCACGGTTACTCTCTCTATAGGTCGAGTCATCCACTTGTATGCCGAATTCCGCTTTCAGCAACGCCTTTGCCTCATCCTTGGAGCGAACCTTGACGTATTCCTTTGGAGATTCGATCGGATGTGCTTCCTTCGTATTCAACTGATCATAAGCAAGCCCGTTATCTCCCGTTCCATACACCATCTTGCCATTGGTCGCGTCGATATACCACTCCTGACCATCTTCACGTCCTCTTTGCATGAAGGAAACAGCTGGTGTGTACTCCAGAATGGGCTGCCACATATCCCCTTGTTTTGATTGTGGCTGTATTCTCGGATTCTGCACGTACCGAAGCTTCATATGCTCGCTCAGCTCTTTGATGGCTACCTCTTCTGACACAGCAGTCGATACATCCGGGTACTGCGACGTCTCAAATGATTCGAGCTCCTTACTGAAATATTCGAGGTGGCCAGAGTCGGTTGTATTGATGCTTATTTCATCAGACAACACCGGCATCCCGTTATAGTATCTCAGGTACAATCCCGGATGGTTGGCGTCCAACAACCGATAGTTCTCGCTATCAGCCCCGAGCAGCTTGTTCAGGAACTGTCGCTCTTGCTCCAATGCTTTTGCTCCATCTGCTCTTTTCTGGCTCGCTGCTTCCTTTTCATCCTTAAACAGAAGCCTATACAATTCCAATGTTTGACCATTGCCAGTGATCACAAGAGAAACCTGATGCCCCTCTTTGTTCGTTTTCCCCAAAATGAATGACATGCCATCGTGGTTCTTTTCTTTATCCAAAAGAAGAAGGGATGGGCTCAAATCGGGCATGGCATCTGTCAGCTTGGTGAAAAAGGCTTGTTCGCTCTTGTTCAATCGCCCGAAAAACGCGACTTGCTCACGTTCGTCAATTCCAACCGACATTACGTCGAACGGGACGGGCTGGCCGTTTTCGATCCGTTGATAATTCACGCTCATCCATGGGCCTTTTACCATATACTCGTCGGTATAGATCTGAGTCTCGACGAGCTGATAGGTCTTACTTTCCTCCCCCAAAAAAGCTTGAAGAAATGCGCTTGCTGCTTTCTCCGCAGTCTTGGCTGATGGCAATTTCTCTCCCTTCTGTTCTCCTCGATCACCATCAATTGTAAAACTCTCAATTTGTCCTGTCTGTATATCATATGCAACCTTGGCACGAGCATTATCGCCTTCCAATAACGTTAGATTACTGATTCCATGGCTTGTACGATCCACTCTTATTGTCATCTTGCTCAAGGCTGGAATCACTTTTTTCAATGGTAAGATGGCCTCTTCCGCCGACACCTTTACACTGTTCGGTTTTGCCTCTTTATTGTTTGTTTTCGTAGCAGTTGTAGCAATCGCATTCGTTACATTTTTGCCATTTGGCAACTGTGGAAACCAGCCTTGCTGGTGCATTCCCACAACAGTAACCGCCAAGCAAGCTGCCAGCGAACCAGCCACGAAAATTCTGTTTCGATTCTTGTGTTTATTCTTTGCAATCGCATCTCTGATCCGCAATTCCATTTCTTTTGTAAACCTCACTTCCTCCACTGATTCCACACTTGCGCTCCGCACCGCTTCACGCATTTCCTTATCTACGTCCATTCCAATCCCTCCTTTTCACACAATGCCTTAAAATGTTTTCGGGCCCGTGACAATTGGGTTCGTACGGCATCTTCTGAAATATCCAGCACTTGCGCCATCTCTCTTATCGACAAATCTTCATAGTAATGAAGTACCATGACTTTTCGGTACAGCGGCGAGAGCTTCATCACCTGCTCTGCTACCTGTACCTTGCTCATTTGTCCGATGACGGCCGATTCAACATTTGCCGTGTCGACCTTTTCCGGGGGTGCTTCCTCCTTGGAGAGGTAGGTAGAAAAAATCTGGCGAAAGGACCACGAACGCAAATATTTGCGGGACTCGTTGATCGCGATTCGGTAAAGCCATGTTTTCACGCTACTCTGATGGCGGAACTGATCCAGACCCCGATACGCCTTCAGGAACACCTCCTGGGTGATGTCTTCCGCGATTCCACGATCCTTGACGATCAAGTAGGCGAGCTGCACGATGTTGTCTCCGTACTCGCTCATGAGTCTTGTCAGCTTCTCCTCGTTGGTCAATTGCAGCGTCCAGTCCGCTTCGCTACTTTTGGCACTTGCATTCACGTACTGTTCACCTCCTTGTTACCTGTTGATATGTATTTGATCCAGCTGGCTTATTTTTGTGACAAGATTATCCAACTATTTTATCTATAATCCTTTTCCCTTCTTCCACTGCTGCACTCTGCTGCGTTGCTCTCATTGTCAGCGCACATTGCTTTTGCTATCATGAGGCTTATTGTAGAGCGAAAGGAACGAGATGACATGGATGACATGCAAGCACGAGAAAAAGACAAATTTCTGTCCTGTTTGGAGACCATAAAAGAGCTATCCAAATCCGAATTTGAAACGTATTCCATCGTTAAGAATACCGAAACTGGGGAACATTATCTCCACTATTTTTTGTCCCACATTAACTTGTCCGAGGGAGGCAGAAGAGACGATTACGATCACTTCCTGCCGATTGAATCTGACGATATTTTAGCGATTATGTTTGGCGAACAGCCTTATCAGTTTCCGGAGAACTGGCGCTCGGCTTATTTTCGCAGTGGGAATGACAATCGATTGATCCCGTTCGATCCATCGGAAAATTACGATCTGGACGATGCGGCGGCTGCCGAGCTGGCCATGCTCGAAAAGCTGGAACAGTACAAAGAGCAAATGATGAACGCAGATAACCTCAGCCCGGAAGAAAGGGAAGAGCTGACCAAGCAATATTTCGCGGAATTAGATAAGATTTTAAAAAAACCTTGATCGAGACACCTTGCATCATGACGGACAAAACAGCTATAATTCTAGAGAAACAAACGAATCGTTGAAGAGGATAGTACTCCTGGTGTGAGGACGAAAGCGAGTCGGGGACGGTGTAAGCCCGATGCCAAACCATGTGAGGAAGCGCCCCTCTGAGATGCCGCCTGAACATCCTACGCCAGCCATTATGGGCAACGGATCGTGTAGGGCTATGCCGGGACTGCCCGTTACAGCAGATCAAGCGGTTTTTTCCTTCCTATGTGATGGAAGGGTAAAACAACAAGAGTGGCACCGCGGGAGTATAACCTCTCGTCTCTTTTTCACAGGAGACGTAGAGGTTTTTTTTATTTGAAAGGGGAATTTTAGATGAGCTACAAACACCAAGTCGCTGAAAAGATTGCCGCTGCGCTCTCCTCGATGGGCGTAGACACACTGACCAAAGAAGCCGTATACGGCATGCTGGAAACACCACCAAACCCTGCAATGGGCGATGTGGCCTTCCCTTGCTTCCAATTGGCAAAAGCATTGCGCAAAGCCCCACCGATGATCGCAGCAGAGCTGGCTGGACAGCTCTCCGGTGCACCATTGCGCGAATCGCAAGCAGTTGGTCCATACGTGAACCTGTTCCTGGATCAAGAAAATGTGGCCGAGCAAGTTATCGGAACCATCCTTACCCAAGGCAGCACATACGGAAGTAGCCATGTTGGTGAAGGACGCAAAGTACCAATCGACCTCTCCTCCCCGAATATTGCGAAGCCGTTTTCCATGGGGCACCTGCGCTCTACTGTAATCGGAAACGCGATTGCCAACATCATGGAAAAGCAAGGCTATGAGCCCGTTCGCATCAATCACTTGGGTGACTGGGGTACGCAGTTCGGTAAACTGATCGTTGCGTATCGCCTCTGGGGTGACGAAGCAAAGGTAAAAGCAGAACCGATCAAGGAGCTGCTCAGCCTCTACGTTCGTTTCCACGAAGAAGTTGAGAACGATCCTACCTTGGAAGATCAAGGGCGTGAATGGTTCAAAAAGCTCGAGGATGGCGACGAAGAAGCTCAGCATCTGTGGAAATGGTTCCGTGATGAGTCCCTCAAGGAATTCATGAAGATTTACGACCTGATGAACGTAGCCTTCGACTCCACACACGGTGAAGCATTCTATAATGACAAAATGGATCGTGTTGTTACCTTGCTCGAGGAAAAAGGTCTCTTGACTGAATCCGATGGTGCAATGGTCGTGAACCTCGACGAATACAACATGCCTCCATGCCTGATCAAAAAATCTGACGGCGCTACCCTGTACGCAACGCGTGATTTGGCTGCAGCCCTCTTCCGCCACGAATCGTACGATTTTGCTAAAGCACTTTATGTCGTAGGAAACGAGCAACGCCTCCACTTCCAGCAGCTCTATAAAGTGTTGGAAAAAATGGGCTATGCGTGGTCCGCAAATATGCACCACATCCCATTCGGCATGATGCTCAAGGACGGCAAGAAAATGTCCACGCGTAAAGGGAAAGTTGTTCTCTTGGAAGAAGTATTGGCACAAGCCATTTCTGATGTCCAAAAAGTCATCGAAGAGAAAAACCCTTCCCTGTCCAATAAAGAAGAAGTGGCTCGTCAAGTAGGAGTCGGCGCAGTTATTTTCCATGACTTGAAAAACTTCCGCCTGAATGATGTCAACTTCTCCTGGGAAGAGATGCTGACCTTCGAAGGGGAAACAGGACCATACGTGCAATACGCTCACGCGCGTGCATGCTCGCTGCTGCGCAGAGGTGGCTACCAGCCAGCAACAACTGTGAACCTGGCTTCCGGTGCACTCGACAGCAAAGAGGCTTGGGCAGTGATTACCCTCTTGAACGCGTTCCCAGAGGTAATCGAACGTGCTGCCGATAACTTCGATCCGTCGCAAATCGGCAAGTATGTGATCGACCTGGCGCAAACATTCAACAAATTCTATGCGAATGTACGCATCCTGGCTGAGGAAGAAGATGTGACAGCATCCCGTCTCCAGCTCGTAGCTGCAGTCGTGGCTGTGCTGAAGGAAGGTCTGCGTCTGCTCGGTCTGGCTGCTCCAGAAGAAATGTAAGAAAGCATACGCCAAGCCGGTTGCTTTCCCTTGTGGGAAACGCCGGCTTTTTTGATTGTCCCGTGTCATCACTATTTATCTGTGAGATAATGTAACGATGGCAGATGAAAGAGGTGAGGAACGATGGGAAGAAGTGTACATTTCGGCAAAACGGATTTTACCTTGCGTCTCACTGGCTTGCATACACTCTTAGCCTTGAAAAATACGATCACGCTCCCTTATCAATCGATCAAGCATGTCGAGGTCGGTTCTTTTGTTCCGCCAAAATGGATGTTGCGCATGCCAGGGACGTCTTTTGGACCTTTGAACATTTATGAAGGAAGCTTTAAGTATCAAAATGAATGGTACTTCCTTTCTTTTGCCCAGACGGATTCGTTGTTGATCCTAGAAGCAGAGGGTCATGTCAAATATCAGCATGTCATTGTACAGCTGGAAAACCCAACAGAAGTAGCGGCTACATTGCGAAAATACTTACGCGAACAAAACGCTCCCTAATAGCGCTCAAGCTTCCATTGCAAAAAGCCCCGACATTTCAACGTTCGGGGCTTTTTCATTTGCACATGTGAAGTTTACATTGTCAAATTTTCATAGATCACTGACATTCCCATGCCACCTGCCATGCACAGTGTCACCATTCCATACTTCTCGCGTCTGCGCATCATTTCGTTCATCAACGTCACTGTCAGTTTGGCGCCAGTTGCTCCCACAGGGTGACCCAAGGCAATCGCGCCTCCATTGACATTCACCTTACTCGTGTCCAGCTCCAAGCATTTGATCACAGACAAAGCCTGGGCGGCAAATGCCTCATTCAATTCGATGAGCCCAATGTCTTCGAGGTTCAATCCCGCTTTCTCCAGTACCTTTTGCGTAGCAGGAACTGGCCCGATCCCCATCACGTCAGGTTCGACTCCTGCGCTGGCAAAAGCCTTTATTTTCACCAGTGGAGTCAAACCCGCTTCCTCCGCCTTTTCACGGGACATCATCAATACAGCGGCTGCACCGTCATTCATCGGACACGCATTTCCGGCAGTGATGGTTCCCTCTTTTTGAAAAACACTTTTCAGCTTGGCGAGTTCTTCTAGCTTGATATCATGGCGCACCGATTCATCCTGCGCAAAAACACGTGTGCCTTTGCGATCCTTGATTTCAATCGGTACGATCTCATTCGCGAACGTGCCCTCTTCGATTGCTGCCGCTGCTCTTACATGGCTCTCATAGGCAAAACGATCCTGCTCCTCACGGGAAATACCGTATTGTACAGCCAGCCGTTCTGCGGTCATACCCATATGCTCACCGGTCAGCGAGCAGATCAAGCCATCGGACAATAGAGCGTCGTCCATGGACAAATTGCCGAATTTGCTGCCCCAGCGATTCTTCACGAGGTAGGGAACACTACTCATGGACTCCACTCCGCCCGCAATCACCACATCCTCTTGACCTGCTGCAATCGCTTGCGCACCGTTGCCAATTGCTTTCAAACCTGAACCACAGGCTTTGATCACGATGTGACCATAGACATTGCGGGGAAATCCCGCCAGCTGCGAACTGATACGTGCAGCATTGAGTCCTCCCCCATGTACGTACCCATTGCCAAAAATCACTTCATTGACTTGTTCCTTCGGCAAATCAACCTTATTCATCAAGCCTTCCAATACTTGCCGCCCCAGCTCTGTTGCTGGTACGTCACGCAGGCTTTTTCCGAATGCACCCACAGCACTCCGCACACCTGCGACAATGACCACGTCTTTCATGCCCCAGCTCCCTTTCGTTTTTACGCCATTACAGTACACGGTTCAAAAATTCTCTCGTGCGCTCTTCTTTCGGGTTGTTGAAAATTTCTTGGGGTCTAGCCATCTCGATGATCTTGCCTTGATTCATAAACGCCACCCAATCGGCCACTTCCTTGGCAAACCCCATCTCGTGCGTCACAATAATCATCGTCATCCCTTCTTGTGCGAGCTGTTTCATTGTCTCCAGCACTTCCCCTACCAGCTCTGGGTCAAGCGCTGAGGTTGGCTCGTCGAAGAGCATGATCTCAGGTTTCATCGCCAGCGAACGAGCAATGGCCACGCGTTGCTTTTGTCCACCGGAGAGGCTGGACGGGTAAGCGTCCGCTTTTTCAGAAAGACCTACCTTTTGCAGCAGCCCAAGCGCTTCCTGCTTCGTTTCTTCCTTGTTCGCTTTTTTCGCTATCAGCGGTGCCTCCATGATGTTTTCCAGAACGGTTTTATGCGGGAACAGATTGAAGTGCTGGAACACCATGCCTACCTTTTGTCGTACTTTGGTCAAGTCATCCTTCTTTGGGTCGATGCTGTTCCCTTCGATATAAATCTCTCCGCCGTCCTTGATCTCCAGAAAATTAATGCATCGAATCAATGTGCTTTTCCCCGATCCACTGGCACCGATCAAGACGACGACCTCGCCCTTTCCGACTTGCAGGGTAACATCCTTGAGAACTTCCACTTTTCCGAAGCTTTTCTTCAAATTTTGCACGCGTATCATTTCTCTTTGCTTTTCCATCGTTTTTCCCCTCCGCTTTACGCCTCTCCTTTTGCCAGACGCTTCTCCATGATGTGGACCACATACGTAAACGCCATGACAATAACCAGGTAATAGAGCGCCACAATCAAAAAGTACGTCATTTCATCAAAGGTTTCCGCAGACAAGCGACGGGCCAGTGAGAACAACTCATCCATTGCAATGAAAGCGGCCAGAGACGATTCCTTCAAAGACAAAATAAACTGGTTACCAAGCGGTGGGATCGATCGTTTCAACGCTTGCGGCAAAATGATCCGACGCATCGTCTGACGAGCAGACATGCCCAAAGACAGCCCTGCCTCCATTTGTCCTTTATCAATCGATTGAATAGAGCCCCGGAAAATCTCTGCGATATAGGCTCCGCTGTGAATCGCCAAAGCGAGCGCTGCCGACCAAAATTGACCGAGGTCAATGATTTTGTAAAAGCCGAAATACAAGACGAAAATTTGCACGACCAACGGTGTACCGCGAATGATCATGATGTACGCATTGGCTATGAAACGTGCAACTGGAAGCTTGGATACCTTTAACAAGGCGACAAACAATCCGATAATCGAGCCTACGATAACAGAAGCGATCGTCAGCTGAAATGTCAGCAGCAACGGCTTCCAAAAAAACGGCAATGTCCGGAAAAACTCTTCTGTCAGATGGGCAAAACTGGGCACTTGATGCCACCCCTCACTCGTAATGGAATTTACTTTTAATACCAACTCACTATTCAGCTTTACTGATGTCGCGGTTAAAGTACTTTTCGCTCAATTTGACGTAGGTACCATCCTCCATCATTTGCTTGAGCACTTCGTTGATCTTCTTCAGCAATTCCGTATTTCCTTTGCGCACTGCGATTCCATGCTTGACCTCCGAGAGTGGCGACCCGCTTTTCTTGAGCTTCAAGCCTTGGGCAATGGCAATTTCCCCTACGACGCTATCTGTAATCACGACATCGTGTTTTCCTTGCTCCAAGGCACGCAGAGCCGTTACATCGCTGTCATACGTTTTGATGTTATCCGTGTACTCCCTCGCCATCTTTTCGTGTGTAGTGCCGAGTGCGACTGCCACTTCTTTTCCTTTTAATCCTTCTAGCGTGCTAATCGTCCCATCCGGGCGAACGAACAATTGACCACCGGACAAATAGTACGGGTCTGCGAAATCAACCTGCTGCTTCCGCTCTTCTGTAATCGCATGGCTGGCAATCGCTGCATCGTAGCGTCCTTCCTTTACCCCTGCGATAATACCGGAAAAAGGCGACGTGACCGGCTTTGGCTCAAGCCCCAAACGCTTGGCGATCTCATTGCCGATCTCGACATCAAATCCGGTCAATTGGCCATCCTTGAAGTAGCTGAATGGCTGATATTCACCGGAAGCCGCGTAAACAAATACGCCTGCCTCTTTTGTCATCGATGATGCATTTCCAGCAGTAGCCCCACCCGCTTGACCTCCCGCACTGTTAGTAGATGCGCCTTGGCTACATCCGCTTACGAGTAGTGACAACGAAAATACGACCCCTGCGATTGTTTTCCATGTTTTTTTCATCTGTTCCATCCCCCAATTCTTTATGTTCACGCTTACATTTTTTATTACTCTACCATTTGTAAATTTTCTGAAATAATTAAAGGTGCTCCGGTATTCGTGATGACATTTTCCAAGGTGAACGGGTACATTACCTCTGTCAAAAGCAAGCCTCTTTGCGTGATCTCGATTACGGCCCGCTCCGTGATAATAAGATCGACGCAGCCCTTCGCCGTCAGCGGCAATGTGCACTCCCTGCGAATTTTAGGCTCTCCTGCCTGATTCACATGGCTCATGAGCACGATCACTTTCTTGGCGTAATAGGCAAGCTCCGCTCCTCCACCAATGCCATGAACACGTGAGCCCGGAACAATCCAGTTTGCCAAATCTCCTCGGCGATTCACCTGCAAAGCCCCGATAAACGCGGCATCCAGCTTCCTTCTTCGGATCATGCCATACGCTATGGTACTGTCGAAATACGATGCCCCCGGGACAACGGTAACAGGTGCTCCACCAGCGTTGGAAATATGCTGGTCCTCTTCTCCCTTTAACGGCGTAGGTCCGACACCCAAGATTCCATTCACAGAGTGAAACATGACTTGCCATTCATGCGGAATAAAATCAGCGACGAGCTCAGGTATCCCGATCCCCAAGTTCACTGCCATTCCGGGAGCGACCTCTTTGGCCGCACGCCACGCAACCATATTTCGCTGATCCACTTCCAACCCCATTAGCTGTTCCCTCCACCACGAACCACGATATAATCCACAAAAATGCCAGGCGTCACGATTTTATCCGGGTCCAGCTCTCCTGCCGGAACGATCTCCTCAACCTCAGCAATCGTGATATCTGCGGCCATCGCTACTAACGGGTTCAGATTTCTTGCCGCCTTGTCATAAATGAGATTTCCGTAAGTATCTGCCTGTTTGGCATAGACGATCCCTACCTCCGCTGTCAGGGCGGCTTCAATCTGACAAGTTCTTCCGGCAAAAGCAAACGGCTCTGCTCCTTCCATTCGCTCTCCTCTCACATGCGCATCCACAACGATTCCCGGAATGCCAACACCTCCTGCCCGAATCTTTTCTGCGAAAATTCCTTGTGGACAAAATGTCACTTCCAGCATCCCATCCATCATTTGTTGACCTGCCTCGGGATTGGAGCCAATATGTGTGGTTATTAGCCGCCTCACCCGTCCATGACTGATCAGCTTTCCGATTCCGATTTCCGGGTACCCCGCATCAATTCCAATGAGTGTCAAGCTTTGCACGCCTTTGTGCAAGATCGCATCAATCATGTGTGCCGGGGAGCCTATCGTGCCGAATCCGCCATACATCAGCCGGGTGCCATCCAGAACATGCTCCACTGCCTGTTCGTGCGTCACCAGTTTTGATAACATCGCATGCATTTCCTTATCTCTTATTCTGGGTAAATCGCTTACGTCCACTATGTAATAGCAACTCTTGTGCCAAGCCTCAAAACGGCAAGAAAACGTGATCAAGCTAAAAGCCATTCCGATTGCCGAGTCGAAATAGACTCACTTTTGAATCGAAAAGGTAGGAAAAGTCTAACTTTTCGCTCGAATCGATTTCGACTCAACTATTTTTAAATCCGACTCACTATACAACGATCAATATCATCTTGTACAATCAGTTGAAAAACCAGGGAGCTACTCAACATGGAAAAAGCTGCGGAGATACTAGCACTGTCTTCTGTTGATCGTTTAATTGACATCCTGAACACACTGGCAGATGGCATATTCATCGCTGATGCGCAGGGAACTACTTTATGGTTAAACAACGCGAGTGAAAACCTGTGTGGTCTACCAAAAGCCGAACTCATCGGGCAAAACGTATCCGCTCTCGAAGAAATGGGGATTTTCAGCCCTTCTGTCACCCGCTTGGTTTTGGAAACGGGAAAACCGACCACAACCATTCAGCTCGTCAATAATAAGGGAAAATTCCTGGTAACTGGACACATCATCCCGGATGAGGAGGGGAGACCAGAGCTGATCGTTTCCCACTCACGCGATATCACTGAGGCAGCCCGTGCCAGTTCACAGCTGGAAGAGACGGTTGCTTTGCTTAAGCGGTACAGCGAAGAGATTCAGCACATGAAGTGGGAAGCAAGCCAGAGCTCCTCCCAAACCTTGATAGGCAACAGCCGTTCCTATCTCGCTCTGCTGGAATTAATGAAAAAAGCAGCCCCTGTCGACACGACCGTGTTTATTACAGGAGAAACAGGTGTAGGAAAAAGCTATCTAGCGGAGCAAATCCATCAGTTGAGTGAGCGAAGCAGCGGGCCGTTTGTCCACGTCAACTGTAGCGCCATTCCCGAAACCTTGATCGAATCAGAGCTGTTCGGCTACCACAAAGGGGCCTTTACGGGGGCGAGTCACTCGGGGAAAATCGGATTAGTGAAAATGGCGGACAAAGGGACGCTTTTCTTGGATGAAATCAGTGAGCTTCCCTACCACTTACAATCGAAATTATTGCTGCTTTTGCAAAACAAAACCTTTATGCCGATCGGCGGCACGAAAACATACACGGCTGACATCCGCATCATAACAGCAACCAATGCCAACCTTCAGGAGCTTGTGCGGTTGGGCAAATTCAGACACGACCTGTACTATCGTCTTAATATTTTGCCAATCAATGTTCCGCCATTACGGGAGAGAAAGGACGATATTTTCCCGTTACTCCATCACAACTTACAGCGATTCAATAGCAAGCATAGCCAGAAACGCCGTTTTTCCCCGGAAGTGCTGGATGTCTTGCATCAATACGAGTGGCCTGGAAATGTGCGGGAACTGGAAAATTTGGTAGAGCGGATCGTTATTACGTCCAAGCTGGATGAAATCCAAGTCAGTGATTTGCCGGAAGAACTGCGGAGTATTCGTGAGCTGGAGGAAGGAATTCTTTCACTCGGTTCTCTTTCTCTTACAGATCGGATGGAGAAAATTGAGATGGAATTTATTCTGCAAGCATTGCGCACACACAAAACGACTCGCAAAACAGCAGCGGTCCTCGGTATAACCCAGTCGCTACTTATGCGGCGGATTAGAAAGTATGGGATTCAACTGGATTCTGAGGACGAGTGAGTCAATATAGTGGAGGAGAAGAAAAAGCGCAGTTCTCTTCGACTCTGACACGCCCGCAAAGGGGATTGGCTGTCCGTCTCCACTTCAAAAAGGGGACCGTTGAGCCAAAGCCACCCTACGGGCGGACGTTTCTCAGGGAAGAAGTGTTCGACAACCGGGTCCCCTTTTTGAAGTTCCGACCGGGTAGGCGTTGTCAAGGTCTGCGAGTCCTGCGCTTTTTCTTCTCACCAGCTTTGTTGGATCTTATTGACATAAAAAAGGAGCGCTACCTCGCAGCGCTCCTTTTCGTTCTTGGATTACTCTTCAATCTTCTTTGCTTTTTTACCAAACCACGTATTTGCAACCAGCTCGACTACTTGCTTCGGCAATGATTGTGGTGCTTGTATTTCTGATCCAGCCTTGTCCACTGTGCGGTACAGCAAAGCTTTGTCATCTGCTGGGTCAGACATGGTTTGCAGTGTCCATTCGCCGATTTGTCCGGCGTTTGTCCACTCCTCGATCATCAGCTGATATTCTCCTGGAGCCAGCTCGATGTAATCCTCGTCTGTCACATCCACAATCGCATATCCATCATGCTCGATTTCAGCATCGTATGTATTTCCGTTCGCCGCTTCGTACAGAGCGAGCTCCTCTGGATTATTCAAGTTTTCTGTTAGATGAGTAAAATCCGCAATCGTCACCTTAATACGCTTTTTCATTGGTACCCCTCCCGTGTTGAACACATCATTTCACACTCTACCATAACATGGTCAGCCCTGCCAATTGTCAATGAGCAGACGAACATGTTTGATTTCTTCACCATGGCCCCCTTCTGAGCCTCTCGCCGTTTCCAAAACGATGGGAAGTCCTTGCAATTCTGGTGTTTGCAAAAAAGCGGCAATGGCTGCATCACCGATCATCCCTTTTCCGATGGCGGCATGCCGGTCTCGAAAGGAACCACTCGGATAAACAGAATCGTTTAGATGAACGGCCCGCAAGCTCGTAAAATAGTCAAGCTCTCGCATCCGATCGGCTACTTCTTCCCAATCATTCCCTTTCCACAATCCGCTGGCAAATGCATGACACGTATCCAAACAAAAGCCTACCTTCTGTGGCTCAGCAAACAATTGTCGAACCTGCGTAAGCTCTTCGAGTGTCGTGCCCATGCGGTTGCCTTGTCCGGCATTGTTTTCGATTAACAGCTGGGCTTTTCCATTCCAGCCATCCAGTATTTGATTGACCATCTGGATCATGACTTTGTAACCGGCAAGGACATCAGCGCCTTTATACTGGCCAAAGTGAACGACCACGCCCAACGCTCCACAAGCATCGGCAATTTCAAGGTCATTTCGCACGGAGCCTACTGTGACGGCGAATAGTTCTTGCTCCTCGACGCAAAGATTCACCGGGTATGGCGTATGAGCAATCGACAGCATGCCGTTTTGCTGACAAAAAGCACGACACCGCTCTGCATCCCGGGCATCGAATTGCTTGACGCCTAAGCTACGCGGGTTTTTCGGGAAGAATTGAAAGGATAACGCGCCTTCTTTGTATGCCGTTCTCGCCGCCTCCTCGTACCCATGGCGAATACTGACATGACAACCGATTTGCAAAATAATCCCTCCTCTTACTCGCTTCTTCTCATTTTTCCCTCTGCCCTTTTTCTCAATCGAGCACTTGCGCTTCCCTTTCAAATCGAATAAACTAAAACTAAACCGAACGTTCAGTCTAGATTAAGGAGCATTTCAATCATGTCAAAGCGCCGTCTCGATGGGGAGAAAACCAAACAACATATCATAGAGAAAGCCACCGAGTTATTTTCTCAGAAAGGCTATTCAGCCACTTCCATTGAGGACATTTGCCAAGCAACTGGAGCGAGTAAGGGCAGCCTCTATTACCACTTCAAAAACAAGGAGCAGTTGTTCCTGCATTTGCTTGAAAAGCAGTACAACGAATGGGAAGATCTATGGCATGAAAAAGAAAAAGAATTCGAGACATCCATCGATAAACTGTACGGCTTAGCTGCTTTTTTCTTGGAGGACTTTTTGTCCCACCCTCTAAAAAAAGCAGGCGAAGAGTTCTCCGGCAGCCAGCTCGCCGATCCAGTTATTTTGGAACAAGTGCTGGAAATGCTCGGCTCCACATATACCCTCTATACTTCCCTCTTTCAAGAAGGAATCGACCGAGGTGAGTTCGCCCCATGCGATCCTGAAGAAATGGCGATGATACTAGAAGGGCTTATGAACGGAATCATTAATGTAGGTTATCAGATGGATGACGAGCGTCTTCATGCTCTGCTGAAGAGGAGCATTGACGTTTTGCTGCATGGCATTGTTGCCAAGTAGCATTTTTTTCAACATTAATTAGACCGGACGTTCGGTATAACTTTTCGGGAGTGATATGACCTATGAAAGGTCTTTGGGGAAACAAAGTTTTTCTTACCGTCTTTATCACGGATACATTAGAAAATATCGGTATATGGATCCGTAACATGGCCTTACTCTACTACGTAATGGAAACGAGCGGCAACAATCCGACCGCGGTATCGCTTTTGACCGCTATCGAACTCGCGCCGATCTTGGTTTTTTCGATTATTGGCGGGGCATTGGCTGATCGCTGGAATCCAAAGAGAACGATGATAGCCGGGAACCTGTTAAGCGCTCTCTCTGTTTTGGTCATCGTGTATTTGCTCTGGCAAGGGATGTGGATCGCTGTATTCTTTGCGACATTTATCTCAGCTGTCGTGTCGCAGTTCTCCCAGCCTTCTTCTGCCAAGATGTTGAAGCGTCATATTCCTGATGAGCAAATGGCAGCAGCTGTGTCTATTTCACAAAGTACGGGATCTATTTTTCTACTGGTTGGCCCGATTGTCGGTACCTTCTTCTTTGAACATTGGGGCATCTACCCTTCCCTGTTAACGATGGGCGGCCTCTTCCTTGTCTCGGCATTGATTCTCTTGACGCTCCCTGCCTCATCTGCCACCGCAACAGAAGAAGACGGGACCCTCCTTTCTGAAATTAAAGCAGGTTTTGCCTATGTAAAAAAGCGACCAGCCTTGCTCGGGATTGCCATTACCTTTTCGTGTCTGGGGCTATCCTCGGGTTTTATTAATTCGCTGGAGGTATTCGTCGTCACGGATCGTCTTTTACTCTCCAAAGAAGCCATCCAATGGTTTACTGCGTTAGACGGATTGGGTATGTTGTTGGGCGGCATTTTGGCTTCTGTTTATCTGGAGCGCATGAATAGTCGCTGGGTTATTACAGGTGGATTGATATTCTTCGCTCTCTCCGTCGCCGTAGAAGTTCTCTCTGTCTGGGTATACGTAACCGCAGCAATGCGCTTTTTCACCGGAATTGGGATGGCATTTTTACAGATTGCGATCAGTATGTTCATGATCAAGCTCGTGGATGAAGCGTATATCGGACGAGTGAATGGGACGATTTCACCGCTCATGGTCGGACTCATGATGGTCGGTTCCTTTGTTGCAGGTCCGCTCATGCAGATGACTTCGTTGATTACCGTATTTCTGATATCATCTGTCATCCTTCTGCTCGCTGCATGGGGATGTACGCGAATCAAGTGGGATTCGGCAGAGGTTACACCAGATGGGGCGAATCAACCTTTCGAACAAAAACAAGCGCAAACGCTATCGTAAGAGGCTGCGCCCAAGCAAAAAAGCTGTCCACGAATCGGACAGCTTTTTCTAGCGAAATGCTATGTTTTCACAATGAGGAGTGGTGTTTTCGTACGATGAATCGTCTTAAATGTAACACTGCCAAGCAATGTCCCTGCAACCGCACCTTGGCCATGATGACCGAGCACAACCAGTCCAGCGCCGATTTCTTCAGCGGTCTGGCGAATCACAGTAGCTGGATCTCCAACTACGACCATGCTTTCAAAAGGAATCGATGCAGCTTCAAGCATCTCCTCGCAAGGTTTTAACGATTCACGTCCCCAACCTTCGAGTGTATTCATGTTATCCCAGCCTACGCCATATACACCTGCGTATGTGACTGGCGGTATGACAACGGACAGAAGTGTATACGATACATTCGGGAGGTGCTGACCCATCTCGATGGCTTTTTTCGCAGCTTCCATCGAATGATCGGAACCATCTACTGCAATGAGCACTTTATTCCAAGGGAAGCGGCTCTCATCTGTCTCCTCTGCAATGAGGAAGACTGGAACTTTGACATCGTGGAGTGTCGGATAGCTGACGCTCTGCAACAAAAAGCCTGTGATTCGACCGTAGCCATGTGTTCCCATTACGATGGCAGCATAGTCATTCGCAGCATGCTTCGCAATGACTTCATGCGGCTCTCCGAATTCAATCTCCAATTCATACGTGATACCTGCTTCTTCTATGATCGACAGGAATTTCTTCAGATCATCTCTTGCCTCATCCAATTGATAATCTTCTACAACTTCTCGTCCTAACCTTCTGACAACATTGCGTGAAGGGAATGGCGAGATGGCATGAAGCAATGTGATATCATGCTTATTTTTGGCGTAGGCTAGCGCGAAGCGGACCGCCTGAATGGACTGCGCTGAGAAATCAACAGGAACTAGAATACGGGACATAATGACACGTCCTTCCTCTTTTTCATCTGGCAAATGTGTTAGTGTAGCTCTATGTATCCATCTGCCTTGAGTTCATTGTAGCCCCGTGGGCCCTACGTGTATGTAGGGGTATTCCCTGATCTTGATAGGGATATTCCCTGATAGGGAGTCCTATTCTTTCTATGCCTAGTCCATGACAGCTGAGATAAAAATAGTAGGCTTTTCACTCAAATCAATGTCCGTAATCTCATGATCATCGACGATCCGCCGATTCGCCTGTTGCTCTCTTCGAATGACCCGAACGACTGGGCGCGAAGGCAAGCCTCTATTTTGGTCAATGATCACACCGATCTCTCCTGTCGACAGCTTCAGCGAGGTTCCTGTCGGATACATGGCAATCGAGCGCAAAAAGTGAATGACCATTTTATGATCAAAGCGTTTCTCCGCGAGCCCCATGACTTTTTCGCAAGCCTCATACGCAGGCAAAGTCTCCTCTTCCGCTGAAAAAGGCGAGATGAGATTATCATAGTAGTTACAGATCGCAACAATCTTGGCGAAATCATGAATCTCATCGCCAGTCAGTCCTCGTGGCTGCCCACTACCATCCACCCATTCATGATGCTGCAAAGGAACGTGTGCGGACACAATGCTCATCTCATGTTTTTTTCGCAACAGATCAAAGCCTAGCCAGGTATGATGATTGGTTTTGCTGTTCTTTTTGTAGGCTGGTGCTTCCTTGTCGACTGACAGCTTTCCAATGTCATGCAAGAGGGCTCCGATGGCGAGCTCTTTTAATTGAGCCGTATTATAACCTAATCCTACCCCCATTACTGTCGCCATCATGCACACATTCAAGGAATGAATGTACATCGCGTTGTCGGTCGTGCGAATTTCCCCCAGATTCAAGAGCACGCGACGATTTTTCAAGGTCTCGTCGATGATACTTCCCACCGATTTTTGAATGCCCCGGACATCAAAATTTTTTCCAGTCTGCACACACGAAATCGCTTGAGACAGATTGCGGATTGCGTCCTTCCGAGTGGTCTCCGTGACGACCTCCTGCTCTTTCACTTCATCGAGCAGCGGGTCTTTGATGCTTAACATCGTGACGCCAAACCGACGCAATTTATTTATCATTCCGACAGTCAGCTGGACACCTGCATGCAACAGCGTCAAGCCCTCGCTTGTATAAATGCTTCGAGCCAAAACGTCTCCTGGCTCTACTAGGTCTACATTCACATATTTCATGGGGTCTTTCCTCCTGATTCCATCCTCCCCTGATGCTTCTTCCCTATCTTTGCTTTGGAAAAACCTGTTTCACATGATTTTGCCGAAAAAACATCCACGAGATAGATGCCTCCTCATTTTTCACCTGTTCCCGCCAAGACCAAGCCATGTACAAAGCCCAGAAAATTGAGTACGAGCATCCTGATAGCCTTGTCTGTAATAATGCTCCAGCTTCTCCTCTTGACGTTCAAATCCTCGTAGAAAGGTACCCTCTGGAGGTGCGATGACAAACGCTTTGCCTTCCTTCTGCATCTCTTTGATCTGCTCTATTGCCTCGTAATAGATGCGAAAATGACGAATGAATGCTTGACACAAGCGCGTACTTCTGGAAAAAAGACGCTCGACACGCGAAAGCTTGCGCATCCACTCTCTTGGAGGACAAGAAGAAGTAAGCACAATAATATGCTTTTGATTGCCATCAAGCATGGACTTCATGAGAGGTACCGGATGCACGATGCCTCCATCCCATAACTTACGTCCGTTGAAGGCAACTTTTGGGGATAGAAACGGGAGACTGCACGAAGCCCGAATCACATGAAAAATATCCTCACAGTCGTCTTTCGTAAAGTAAGCAGCTTCCCCCGTCATGCAATCCGTCGTGACGACGACAAACTGTTCCTTCGCTTCGCGAAACCGATCAAAGGCGAACGGCTCCAGCTTGTTAGGCATCTCACTGAAAATAAAATCCATGCCAAACAGCGAGCGTTTCTTGATCAAATTTTTATAGTGAAAGTATCGGGGATCGCGAATGTATTTCGTATGATAAATCTTGCCCAATCCGTGCTGTCTCGCCAAGTATGCCGCCGCATTGCACGCACCTGCTGATACGGCAATCACGTACGGGATGTATAGCTCCTGCTCCATGAAGTAATCCAAAACGCCAGCAGTATAAATCCCACGGCTACCTCCTCCCTGCAAAACGAGCCCGACCTTTTCCATACCCATCACCCATTTTGATGTCGTTTACCCGTAGTATGAATGATTGCCCAATGAAACATGCAAGGCCGGATCGTGCCAATCAAAAAAACGACCCTCAAAAAGGGTCGCCACTCTATCGTCTTTTTTCATCATGCTGTGCTCATCACGGATCATCGATACGTTTTCCCAGATGGAACTCGGATTCCCGTCAACGCCTGAAACAGTACGCGCTCATACTTCCTCTCGGCATCCGGATCAGGCCGATCCAGTAGTGTTCCGAGCACCGCCCCTAAAAAGCCGAGTGGTATCGAGACCAATCCGGGATTCGTCAGTGGAAATAATGGCTCCGCACGAATAAGTCCAGCTGAGGGATGCATAACAGTCGGTCCCAAAATGACAAGGACTACGGATGCCGTTAACCCTGTCAGGACGCCACAAATCGCTCCTCGCACGGTAAACCGCTTCCAATATAACGTAAACAACAGCAGTGGCAAATTGGATGATGCTGCGACTGCAAACGTCAGCGCAACGAGAATCGCCACATTCATTTTTTCTGCACCGATCGCCAGCCAAATGGAGATCACGCCCACCGCAACTGACGAAAGCTTTGCCATGGTGACCTGTTCTTTTTCCGATGCCATCCCTCGCCTGATCAGATGACTGTAGACATCATGCGCGAACGCTGAAGACGCAGAGAGCACGAGTCCTGTCACGACAGCCAATATCGTCGCAAAGGCAACGGCAGCGATATATGCCATCAAAAACTCTCCACCGAGAGCATTCGCCAAGAGCGTGACAGTCAGATTCCCCCCGAAGCCCACATTTTTCAATGCCTCATAGCCTACAAACGTACTCGCTCCGAAGCCGAGGAAGATCGTCATCAAATAAAAGGCGCCGATGACCCAAGTAGCGGTATAAATTGAATTACGAGTCGTCTTTGCGTCTTTGACTGTGAACAACCGGGAGATAATATGGGGGAGTCCGGCGGTACCGAGAATCAAAGCCAAATGCAGGGAGATCGTTTCCAGCGGATCATGAAGTTGATTACCTGGCTGTAAGAACTGTTCCTGAAGAGGTGTAATCGTACTTACATGAGAAAACATTTCGGATAAGCTCCAATCAAAACGGGCAAACACGATCAGACTTAGGATCAATGTCCCTGTCAGGAGCAAAATCGCTTTAATAATCTGAACCCACGAGGTCGCCACCATCCCGCCGAACACGACGTAAAATGTCATCAGGCTCCCGACGATCAGGACCGCCGTATCGTAACGGATTCCTAATAAATAATGAATGAGGGCACCAGCCCCAACTAATTGCGCCAACATGTAAAAAATCGTAATTAATAGAGTCGTACAGGCAACAACGCCACGCAGCCAAAGACTGTCAAACCTGACGGCAATCGCGTCTGCCAGCGTATAGCGCCCCAAATTATGCAACGGCTCCGCAACTAAAAACAAAATAATCAGATAAGAGACAAAAAAGCCTATCGCATACACGAACCCGTCAAAGCCGTACATCGCAATCGTTCCCGCAATCCCCAAAAACGAGGCAGCACTCATATAATCGCCCGCAATGGCAATACCATTTTGTAACCCGTTCAAGCGATTTCCTGCTGCATAGAAGTCCCTCGTCGTTCCTGTCTGTTTAGCAGCCGAATAAGTGATAGCCATCGTTCCAATAATGACGGCAAGGAAAAAGATGATCGTCGTCACGGACAATACCTCTCCTTCTTGCAAAAATAAAAAAAAGACCAGGGGTTAACCCCAGCCTTCTCTTCGTGGCATGAGCTTCCTATGTTTACTGTTTCTACGCTGAATCTTTCATTCCTGTATTCGCTTTCACCAAAATTTCATCGAACTTCTTATCATCACGGGAGCTAGACAGCAAGGTTCCGATCCACGCTGCCAAAAACCCTAACGGGATCGAGACAATCCCCGGATTCGGCAATGGGAACAGCGCTTCGCCGACCAAAATGGCTTTTCCAGCCACAGGATTCCAAACGTTCGGACTCAAAGCAACTAGAATGAGAGCGCTGAACAGTCCGACGAGCATCCCGCTAATTGCTCCAGCCGTATTGAATCTTTTCCAGAAGATCGTGAACAAAATCACGGGTAGATTTGCACTCGCCGCTACTGCGAAAGCCAGAGCAACAAGGAAAGCCACGTTCAGATTTTGCGCAAACAAGGCGAGCAGGATAGAGACAATCGAGACGCCGACAGACGCCCATTTGGCCATCTTCATTTGTTCCTTTTCTGTTGCTTTTCCTTGGCGTAATACGTGTCCGTAAAAGTCGTGCGCGAAGGCAGAAGCCGCAGTCAGTACCAGCCCAGCCACTACTGCGAGAATGGTAGCGAAGGCAACCGCAGAAACGAAAGCGAACAAGAAGTTACCGCCGAGTGCTTGCGCTAGCAATGGAGCGCCCATGTTACCTGCTGGGTCCATATTGCCTGCTCCGACAAACGCTGCCGCCCCGAAGCCGAGGAAGATCGTCATGACATAGAAGACACCAATGATCCACGTTGCGTACACAACCGATTTGCGAGCTGTCCTGGCATCCTTTACGGTGAAGAAACGAATCAAAATATGCGGCAATCCAGCTGTTCCGAGCACAAGCGCGAGATTCAATGAAATCGTATCGAGCCCCACTTTAAACTTGTTGCCAGGATTAAGGAATTGCTCTCCCAATGGTGTCGCCATCTTCATTTGCTCGAACATTTTCAAAAGATTAAAATCGAATTTGGCGAAAACCATCATAGAAATAATGAATGTCCCAAGCATTAACAAAACGGCTTTGACGATCTGCACCCACGAGGTTGCTGTCATCCCGCCGAAGACGACGTAGATGGTCATTAATGCCCCTACGATCAGTACGGAGGTCGTATAATCCAGACCCAAGAGCAGCTTGATCAAGGCGCCTGCTCCGACCAATTGCGCGATCATATAAAAAATCGAGATGGCAATCGAATTGAGAGCAGCGACACCACGAACCTTTTTATTGTCAAAACGCGCGGCTATCATATCAGCCATCGTGTATTTTCCTAAATTACGCAAAGGCTCTGCTACCAAATAGAGCACCACGAGATATGCGACAAGAAAACCGATACTGTAGAAGAAACCATCAAACCCGCTCAACGCAATCATCCCGGCAATTCCAAGAAAAGAAGCAGCGGACATGTAATCTCCCGCAATCGCGAGGCCGTTTTGCCAACCCGTCAAGCCTCCTCCAGCGGTATAAAACTCACTAGTCGTATTCGTCTTTTTCGACGCGTAAAAGGTGATAACAAGCGTCAAAAGAACAATGCCGAGAAAGAGTAAAAATGCAGTAACGTTCATTAGCCCCTCCCACCTGCCTCTCGTTTGATTTTCTCTACGAGTTGATCAAACTGCTCTGCCCGCCTGGTGTACAGGATACAGAGACCCCATGTCATGACGAACTGAGCAAAGGCAAACACCCACGCCCACGAAATGGCTCCAATCGCTGGTTGATTCAGTACGGTGAAATAGGAGGTTAAAATCGGAAGAGTAAAGTAAAACACAAAGAAAAAAATAGAAGATGGCAAAATAAACGCTTTTTTTCTTCTCAAAAGCTCTTTGAAAGTGGCTGACTGAATCACTGCTGCATAATCAACAGCATCCTTCTTCTGATCCTCGGCTTTTTTTGCCGAAGCGGATTTGCCCATAGGAACCTCCCCCTCATCAACAGAAATGTAAGCGCTTCCTACATTGTAGAGAATCCTTTTTTATCCGTGTATTTTTCTGCGTAAGATGTCGGAGAGAGTGTGTCAGTGGCAGATTTTCAACCACGATCTGCAAACCATGGATCACCAGGCTTACTCCTCGAGACGTTTGAGCAAATCCTTGGCGGAGGTCCGGGATACGGGAATACGCGGTCTTCCTTCTCCCTTCAAAATTAGGTTGTAGGCACCGTTGAACCACGGTTCGAGCTCGCTCACGAATTGAAGATTGACCAGATAGCTTTTGTGGGTACGGAAAAAGTCGTATGCAAAAAGCTTCTCCGCCAGCTGGGTCAGGGTCATCCGCGTTGAATAGGTAGCTGTTTGGGTGACGATTTGCACATATCGCTCCTCCCGCACCGCATAGACAATCGTCGTTGGATCAATGACCACTAATCGGCTGTTGTCTTCTACCAACAGCTTCGTTCGTTTTGTCTGGACAGGCTCTACTTTTGGCTTGACTAGACGCTCTCGGATTCGTTGCATCGTTTCCACCAGCCGTTTGGGCTCCGTAGGCTTCAACAAATAATCGACGGCGTACAGCTTAAACGCATCGATGGCAAATTCCTCATACGCGGTACAA
This sequence comes from Brevibacillus schisleri, assembly GCF_055685845.1. Taxonomy (NCBI): domain Bacteria; kingdom Bacillati; phylum Bacillota; class Bacilli; order Caryophanales; family Paenibacillaceae; genus Brevibacillus; species Brevibacillus schisleri. The sequence goes on along the minus strand of NZ_JBVNDM010000001.1, from coordinate 2,431,725 downwards.
AAAACGATGAGGGGGTGCTGCTTACGCGAAGCCAGCATTCTCGCTGCCTGCGCTCCTTCCAGCTCAGGCATTTTCATATCGAGGAAGACGACATCCGGTTCGTGCACATCTACCATTTCCAACAGCTCTCGTCCATTGGTGGCATAGGGCAGCAGCTCTACGTCTCCTTCTTGAAGCAGTAAATAGCTCAGTTCTTCGCGTGCTAGTCGCTCGTCTTCTGCAATCATGACGCGTATTGGCATTAGGCACTCACCTCTTTTGTAATCGGAATCGTAAAGGTAATCATACTACCGCCTTCTTGTTTATTGGCAAAATGAAGTTGGGCCTCTTGTCCGCACAAGCTGATCAGACGTTGGTTGACATTATGAATGCCAATTCCATTGCCCTCCTTACTCTCCATTGGCACCTTTCCGAGAACTGGCAGCAAGTTGTCGGGAAAGCCTTGGCCATTATCTTCGATTTGAAAAACAACGTGCACATCCTGCCGTTTCACATGGAGAATGATCTCACCGCCGTTCGTGATGTCGCGAACACCATGCTGAATACAGTTTTCAAATAACGGCTGCAACGTGCCAGGAGGAATAAGGGCTTCCTCTACCCCCGCCTCAATGATGGTGCGAACGGCGAATTGCTCGGAAAATCTTATCTTGATAATTTCCAAATAGGCATGCAGGTGATCCAACTCCTGTCTCACGGTGACAAGCGGACTTGCGGTGAGCTTCAGGTTAAAACGCATGAACACGCCAAGCTGAATGGTCATATGCCGAGCTAGCTGCGGATCAATTCGTATCAAGGTCACAATCGAATTCAGCGTGTTGAACAAAAAGTGTGGATGAATTTGTGCCTGCAGCATTCGCAACTCAGCATCCTTCATCAAGCCTTTCATTTGCTCCGTGAGAGATAGGGTCAATTGATTGGAGATCAGGTTGCCAAGCCCTTTTGCTAATGCTTCCTGAACTTTTCCTATTTGTTGCGGTCTCCGATAGTAGAGTTTGATCAGACCAACGACGCTGTCCCCCTCTTTAATCGGCACGAGAATCGCTGCATGCAGGCTACAATTTTTACGCTTGCACCCGACGGTCTCTCGCGTCAATCCCTTGTCGATTCCACCGCTAAACAGAGCGCGCTTATCGAGCTCACTATGGAGTGTTTCTCCCGGATGATGATGATCTGCCCCCACTCCAACGTGCGCAAGAAGCCGTTCCCGATTTGTTACTGCAACGGCGGCTGCTTTCGTTTCTTTTTGTAAGACGAGGGCTGCTGACTGGGCTGTCTGGGGTGTAAGCCCCCTTTTCAAGTGTGGCAAAATTCTTTCCGCTATCGTAAAGGAACGCTCCGCTTCAATGGCAGCGGAACGCTCTGCCTCTTGCAAGGCAACCCGTATCATCGTCGTAAAAATCGCAATCGAAACACTGTTTGTGAGCACCATCGGAATCCCGATCACGTTGACCATGGTTCGCGCCAGCTCGGGCGGAGCGGCCATGATCAATAAAAGCGACATCTGAATAATGGGCGCGAACATGCCGATGAACATGGCTTTGGATGGAGAAATAACCCGCTCCTGCGAGAAAAACCGCGCTACGTATCCTGCCAGCAATCCTGTGATCGGGATCGACAAGCCCATCGGTGCTGCGGCGAATCCTCCCAATTGAAAGACATGAAGCCCAGCAATGACACCTGCCCCCAGGCCGACGAGAGGCCCCCCTAGCAAACCTCCAATGACGACCCCTACCAACGTAGAAGTGGCGATTATTTCGTCATGCGACAAACGAAAAATCCAAAATGCAGGGAGATAGCTCTCTCCTTGTACAACCACTCCTGCATATGTACCCGCAATCCCAAACAACCCGAACATGACAGAAAATGCGATTGACGTCCCTACGTGCAATTCGCGGTCTAAAAGCTGGCGAAACAACGGTGTCCTTGTCAAAATAAATGCCAGCGTCAAAAGAATGCCCATTCTTTCAATGAGCAATAACGTGAGATTGTCCACCGCAGCCTCCCTTAGTTTAAATCTTCTATAAATTCCGCATATTACCCTCAATTCCCTGCTGGACAGACAACCTCGCTAGGCTGATTGCATACGCTGTGTGTGCAATGCTTCAGGAGAAGGGTGATTATGCCATGTGTGGAATTGTAGGATGGATTGATTGGGAAAAGGACTTATCTGGTGAACGTAATATGCTGCAAAAAATGACCCAATGCCTCAAGGATCGAGGCCCTGATGCAGAAGGCTTTTGGCTGACTCCTCGCGCAGCCCTCGGTCATCGTCGCCTTGTGGTCGTTGACCCTGCTGGCGGACAGCAGCCTATGTCAGCTCTCAAAAACGAACATGCCTGCACCATGATTTACAATGGTGAACTGTATAATACCGAGGATTTGCGAGCAGAACTGCTTGATTGCGGACATACTTTTCAATCTCACTCGGATACGGAGGTGCTTTTGCACACATATTTAGAATGGGGTCCAGATTGTCTGTCAAAGCTTAACGGCATCTTTGCTTTTGCGATCTGGGACGAACGGGAACAAAGATTGTTTGTCGGCCGTGACCGTATGGGGGTTAAGCCGCTGTTTTATGCGCAAAGAGGCAGTTCATTTCTGCTTGCCTCCGAGCTAAAAGCCTTGCTCGCTCACCCCGAAGTCAAACCAGAGCTCTCCCGTGAAGGCTTGGCAGAGGTTTTCGGAATCAGTCCCGCCCGTACGCCTGGCCATGGAGTTTTTCACAACGTACACGAGGTTCGGCCCGGTGCTTATCTGTTGGTGACTCGTAATGGCGTCAAGCAAAAACGTTACTGGCAGCTCAAAAGCCACCCACATACGGATGACTTGGAGACAACTGCGGAACGTGTCAGGGAGCTAGTCACGGATTCGATTGAACGCCAATTGGTTGCGGATGTGCCCGTTTCGACCCTCTTGTCAGGCGGGTTGGACTCGAGCATTATTACAGCTGTTGCGGCAGATCATTTTCAAAAAACAGGCCGCGGAACTTTGCACAGCTACTCTATCGATTACGTCGACAACCGAAAACATTTCAAGGCGAGTGCTTTTCAACCGAATGAGGATGAACCTTATGTGCAACTCGTTACAAAGTTTCTCGGAACCGAGCACCACACGATTAAGTTCGACACTGACGATTTGATCGACTCCTTGAAAACTGCGACACTTGCCCGCGACTTGCCGGGGATGGCTGATGTGGATGCGTCCCTTTACCTGTTTTGCCGCGAAATAAAAAAAGAGACGACCGTCGTCCTCTCTGGAGAATGCGCAGATGAGGTATTTGGTGGGTATCCGTGGTTTCATCGTGAGGAACTGCTGCATGCCGGAACGTTTCCTTGGTCGAGAGTGACGAAAGAACGTGCCTCCTGGCTATCACCTGAACTTCGTGATTGGGTCAAACCCGAGGAATACGTTGCCATGCGCTATAAGGAATCTCTCGATGAAGTCCCGCATCTTCCAGGCGAAGACCCGATTGAAGCGCGCCGTCGGGAAATGTTTTATTTGAATATAACGTGGTTCATGAACACGCTGTTGGATCGCAAAGACCGAATGAGTATGGCAGCCAGTCTGGAAGCGCGCGTCCCGTTTTGCGACCACCGCATCGTGGAATATGTCTGGAACATCCCATGGGATATGAAGAAGCACGGGAATCGGGAAAAAGGAATTTTGCGAAAAGCCATGGAAGGAATCTTACCTGATGAGGTTTTATATCGCAAGAAAAGCCCGTATCCGAAAACACACAATCCCGCCTATACGGAAGCCGTTCGCTCTTGGCTGCTGGATATTATAAACGACTCTTCCTCTCCACTGCTTCAACTGGTAGATGCTCCGACGATTCGAAAAATTGCCGAGTCAGATGCCCAGGCTTCGAGCATTCCTTTTTTCGGTCAGCTCATGAGTACCCCACAGTTATTTGCCTATCTCGGCCAGCTAGATTATTGGCTGCGGGAGTACCGCGTTTCCATTCGTACGTAACGGTATAACAAAAGCTCCTCGCCCCTTATGTTTCGGGGGAATTGAGGAGCTTTTCGTCACTTTTTGGTTTTTCCCCGTTGCTTGCTTCTACGTACGGGTTGTGCCTTCGGGTTGAGGGGTATCGTAGCAAGAGATTGATATCTCAGATCAAACTGCTCGCCTGAGCGTTTCATGATCGTAAACGTTTTGGTTGCGCCGACTCGGATCAAACGGTAGTCCACTCTTGTTTTTTTCCCTCCCCCGCTCAGTATCGCAGCCACGGTCCGATGATCCGGCAGATTCACTTTTATTTGCAACGACAGCACGGTTGCTGGAAAAGTTGGGATGTCACGATAAGGAATACAGAGCTTTCCCTTCAGCATCCGCAAGTGGAGATTCCGAATCATCACTTCCGTCAATTGCTTGCCCCAATACCGGCGGAAAATACGGGAGATTTTTCGTTTGGTGTTGTATTTTTCGGGCAATGGCGTGTAATCCACACCGTTTACGGTATATACAGGCTTTCCTCTTGGCGAATTCGCGATCTGAGTCCAGACATGCTCTGCTGAAGTAATAAACTGCTTGAGCCTCTGCAACTCATCCAAGGATTTCACCTCCTCCATAAACCGTATGGCGGTAGGCTTATGCTAGTACGCCCGATTTCAGCGTTCCACACGTAACGGACAACAATTCTGAACATACATATAAATTGCAATCATATTATCGGGATGATAGAATATAAACCGCTTTCACTTCTCTTGTCGGGAAGTGCGTTTTTTTGCCTTTTATGTTTAGCACTATTTAAATTTTTGGAGGTTGTAATGAATTTTATCATTCCCATCGCTGGCATACTCATCGTGATCGGGTTAGCATTGTTAGGAAGTAATGGACGTAAACAGGTCAAATACAGACCGATCATCGTCATGATTGCTCTGCAATTTTTGCTCGCCTTTCTTCTTTTGCAAACCAAGTTTGGGGTTATATTCGTTTCAGCCATTTCCAAATCGTTTGAAAAGCTTCTTGCTTTTGCTGGGGAAGGAATCAATTTCGTATTTGGTAATCTGGCAAACGACGGACAAATGTCCTTTTTCCTTGGTGTATTGCTCCCAATCGTCTTCATTTCCGTCCTCATCGGTATTTTGCGTCACTTCAAGATTTTGCCGATTATCATGAAGGCAATTGGCTTTGTTCTAAGCAAAATTAACGGCATGGGTAAGCTAGAGTCTTACAACGCTGTTGCTTCTGCTATCGTTGGCCAAAATGAAGTATTCATCACCGTGAAAAAACAGCTCGGTTCCTTGCCGGAGCACCGTCTGTATACGCTGTGCGCGTCAGCCATGTCCACTGTTTCAATGTCGATTGTCGGTGCGTACATGACGATGATTGAGCCGAAATACGTTGTCACCGCCCTGTTCTTGAATCTGTTTGGCGGCTTTATTATCGCTTCGATCATCAACCCTTATACCGTGAAAGAAGAAGAGGATTTACTGGAGATTCAAAGCAATGAAAAGCAGTCCTTTTTCGAAATGCTCGTCGAGTACATCATGGACGGCTTCAAGGTAGCCGTAGTCGTTGGCGCAATGCTGCTCGGTTTTGTTGCTTTGATTGCAGCTGTGAACAGCTTGTTCGGCATGATTTTCGGCTGGACGTTCCAAGAAATGCTTGGCTTCGTCTTCGCTCCTTTTGCCGTCCTGATGGGCATTCCTTTTGGGGAAGCGATGAAGGCTGGTAGTATCATGGCGACGAAGCTCGTAACGAACGAGTTTGTAGCGATGATCGAGCTGGGCAAAGTCGTATCTGAACTCTCCCCACGTACAGTAGGGATTCTTTCCGTCTTCCTCGTTTCGTTCGCGAACTTCTCCTCTATCGGCATTATTGCTGGTGCGGTGAAAGGGCTGAATGAGAAACAATCCAATGTGGTTGCTCGCTTTGGGTTGAAGCTGTTGTTCGGTGCCACGCTGGTTAGTCTTTTGTCTGGTATCGTCGTCAGCTTTGTTTTGTAATCGAAAAGAAGAAGTGTCCCTCTGCCATGCGGTGGGGACACTTTTTTATTGTTGGTTTGGCGCTTTTAAAATTTCATAGTCGAACTGGTTCACGAAGCGGAGAAACTTTTCGTTTTTCCAAAATCCAGTATCCTCGTTTATATACAACACACCATTCCTTCTAATAGATGAATGGTTTCACCGTTACATTCAAAGATAGCGCTCCCTTGGGCCTTCCAAAAGTAACGAATACTCTAGTGCCACAAGAGAACCTCCTCCTGTATTATGGGGAAACCTTCTTGAAATTTGGGATATGGGCCATTTGTTCTTCTCCTGCATGAAACGGTATGATGCTTGCACCTTCCGGGATTCCGATTCTTGAGATATGAATTCCTTCCAAACACTCATAGCACCACATCAAAAAATATCCCACTCTCTTCTCTGGATCTCCAATGTATTCATAACTGACGCTTTCACTCGTGCAATTTTGACAATTCATCCTGGGGACATGGGGAACCGTCTCCTATATGACCGCTACCAAACTCAACCATTGTTTGAATGTAGGATTAATCATTGCCCACTCCTTTCTTTCGTACAATCCTCGTTCTTTAAGGAGTATACTCACTCATCATGTTCGGTCCATAAAATCCTCCGCTACCCTAATATCTTTTGAAAGTAGTAATTCTGGATATTTTCTGTCCACTCGCTTTAAACATTCGATAAAATCCCGACTATTCACTCTTGCTGAGATATCCTCAAAAATTTCACTAAGCCAATAAGCTTCTTGCTCTGTGCAAGCCTCGAAGAACTCGATGGTTTCTAGAGTGTTGGCACTCAACAGCTCCGTTAGCCTTTCCCAGAAATCATATACCTTTGGATCATTCAGGTGAAGTTCTGACCGTTCTTTTATGAGTTGCTTTATTAGATTGGAATCAAGCATAAGACGCTTCCTCCCCTTTTGCGGTACATTCACGAAAAAATGGAACAGCGAGCGCCCTTACAGTAGGGGCACTCGCTGTTTGTTATCGGGCGATCTTTTCCACAGCAACACGTCCAGAAAAAAATGTCGCGCCTCCACCCATATCCGCGATTCGGTCTGGTGTGAGGGCATTTACATAATGCTTCGGACCTTCGTTATCTGCCCATAAGCCTTGACTCACGACGACACCCGTTAGAACATTTTCTCCGACAGCTGCCACGAGCTCGCACTCTCCCCGCTCATTCCATATGCGGACGGTATCACCATCACAAATGTCTAGAGCACCAGCATCCGCCACATTCATGTGTAAACGAGGTATTTTTTCCATCTTCTGATGTTTTTCATTATTCGAGAACGTGGAGTTCAAATAATTGTGATTCGGCCCCGGCACAAATAAATACGGGAAATCCCCATCATTCACCAATGGCGTGTACGTCGGTAATGGGGGCAGCCCTCGTTTTGCCATTGCTTGTGAGTAAAGCTCAATTTTGCCACTTGGGGTGGGAAGGTGTTCCAAAAAGAAAGGTTCCAAATTTGCTTTGGCATATTGTTTTTCGACCAAAGTTTCATACGTGATTCCTTCCAGATGAGGATTGCCGTGCCCCTCCAACGCCTGTCCGACCATCTCTGCATCACTGTCTTGAAAAGCAGGTTCGTCATATCCCATAGCAGCAGCAAGCAAGCGGAAAACATCCGTGTTGGACTTGCTTTCTCCAAATGGTGCGATCACTGGTTGCTGAAGCTGAATGTAATGATGCCAATACGACGTGTAAAAATCCGTATTTTCATAGGAAGACGTCGCTGGCAAAACGATATCGGCATAAAGTGCCGTCTCCGTCAAAAATAAGTCATGTACGACTGTGAACAAATCCTCTCTCGCCAAGCCTTTCCGCACTTTGTTTCCTTCTGGTGCAACAATGGCTGGATTGCTCGTGTAGACGAAGAGCGATTTGACCGGCGGCTCTGTATCGAGCAACGCTTTTCCAAGTTCATTCATATTGATGACTCTCGTCTGTTTATTGGCCAGCAAATCTGGTCGCTGCACGGCAAGCTTGTTGTGCTCCAAGAAACCTTTATTCCCTTTATTGGCCCCACCGCCTTTGACAAGCCACTGCCCTGTCAGGGCCGGAAGACAAGCAATCGTCCTGACACACATTCCACCATTGTCGTGATGCTGAATGCCGTTTCCAATGCGAATAAAGGACGGAGAAGTGGTGCCATACATTCTCGCCAATTTATAAATATCCTCGACAGGGACACCCGTTAAGACTGATACGGTGGCAGGATCGTAGGTGCGTACATGCTCCCTGAGCTCTTCATGTCCTACTGTATACTTTTCCATAAAGGCTGAATCCACCAAGTTTTCTGCAAAAAGCACATGCATGATGCCCAAAGCCAAAGCCGTATCTGTTCCGGGTAAAATCGGGATAAACCAATCAGCCCATCGCCCCGTCTGATTTTTATGGACATCAATTACGACGATCTTCGCCCCATTTTTCCGAGCCTGTTCCGCAAACACCACTTGATGCATGTTGGTGCTAACCGTATTGATCCCCCACATGATGAACAGCTTGGAATGTACAGTGTCTTCCGGATCTGTGCCAAAGGCTCCGCCCATCGTGTAGCTGTAGCCTACAGCCCCTGCACTGTTGCAGATCGTACGGTCAAGTTGACTAGCCCCCATCCGATGGAAAAAACGTCGATCCATTCCCTCAACACTAATCCGCCCCATGTTCCCGTAAAAGCTGTAAGGCAAAATGCTCTCGGGACCGTCTGAATCGATCAAGGCACGCCAGCGTTCGGTTATGGTAGTGATGGCTTCTTCCCAACTGATTCGAACAAACTCCCCGCTCCCTTTTTTGCCAATACGCTTCAACGGATGCGTGAGTCGCTTGGGATCGTAAATGCGCGCTGTCATGTTGCGAACTTTGTTGCAAATATTCCCCTTGGTCACCGGATGGTTCGGGTCTCCTTCGATTTTGACGATTTTCCCCTCTTTTTTATGAAGGAGCAATCCACATTGGTCCGGGCAATCAAGTGAACAAACTGCTGGAAAAACACCGTTTTCCTGAGTCGTATAAGTCATGGAGGTTCCCTCTTTCTCATAACAGTAATCGCTTCTATACGCTATTATAATCGATTGAAAAAAGAAGGCACTACCCCGGCGCGAATGATAAGTTCATGAGTTTTAAATCGCGGCTAATAGCAGAGAAAGGTTTCACCGCCGAAGGGATTGTCTTTCTCTGCACCAACGTGTCAAGGGTTCGCTTCGCCTTACGCCCTTCACCTTGTTGGTTCCATGAAAGATGTCCCAATTAGGGGATGAAACCTTTTTAATATCGGTTGTTCCGTTTACACAAAACCCTTACAAACCCGAGGACTTGTTAGAATTTATCCAATAAAGTCTATTCAACTAAGTTTACATGAAATCGGTTCTTTAATTCTGACCATGTGGCGTTAAGAAATTCAATCTTGTTCGTAAACCCAATATAATGCTCAAAATTTTCTTCGTTAAAAGTTGCATAATATTCTTGTTGGAATATCACATTCGAGTATTTCGAAAAGTCTTCGCCCTCCTTCACTACAACACATCGAAATAAACTGTCGATATCTATCGCTTTTATAATCTCGTCCTTTGACTTTACTGAGAACCAAATCATATTTGGTGGTGTATGATTTGGTTGATCCCAATGAGGAATTGTCTCTTCCCACGGCAATACCCATTCGGAATTAGTAAATAGACGTCTTTCATTGATGAATTCTTGAATCTCCGACTCGAATAAATGAAGATTTCTCTCATAGAAAGAGAATAACAGCAAGGAATCGTTTTCTATTAGAAAACTAAGAATTTGAGCGACTTCCTCAGTTGACACATTATGTTTTAACATTCCAATTGATTTTATTAAGTTAAGTTCCATGCTATTCTCCTAATCGTTGAAATAGAAATGTTGGTCTGATCTAGTACTTCCTACGATTGGATCAATATATTGAAAGTGAGGTGGGACATATTAGTTAGATCGATTACATCTTTTTAGAAAGAATGAACAGCTTTCTTTAAGATTACATTGGAAGAGCTGTTCTGGTGCTTTCTATATACTTAAAATCACTCAAACCAGTTTTCATTTTACTATCACTTTAAATCCTCTTTCATTTTTCTCTGCATCAGTAAAGACTTGGAGTAATTTCTCTGCATAATCCCCTAGATATTCAACACTTTTTTCATAATTCAACCATTCAATCGTAAGAGGTAATTCAATCCACGCAGTTAAACATTCCCATAACGAATCGAGATTATTTCCCCAATACGTATGGTCATAATGTTCAGGTTCTATTAGTTTGCTTCTCAGAATGCTGTGTAAATTATCCCTAGAAGTAAATTCCTCACCGTTAATTTTTATGATCTTCATATTGGCATTCTACCTCCAAAACTCATTTAATGGCAGTTGGCTGTTATGCCATCAGCTTATTCTTCCGTCACTATATCCACTCGATCAATTGAGATCTTTGCCTGCCAATTATAATTCGGAAAGCACGGTTTCTTTCAAAATTTTAGATTTCGCCAAACATGCATCGTCTTTGATTTCACGTACTAAAATTCAAACATTTACGTGCGTACAGGCATATTAAAGGAACATCATAAGAGGATGATTAGGATTAAGTTCATTCAGTTCGTTCCGCCCAATTCGGCACTGAGTAGTGTTCATTTTGCTCAGAAAGAACCACCCTACGCCGGTTAAAGGCGCAGAGTGGCGCTAAGTTAATAGATCCTAATGACAGTAGAAGGAGTTTTGAATTTGTTATTTCCGAAACAAACCAAAGAAAAGATTAGTTACCTGCGATGTTAAATTAATGATTCATATGAAACTTTATTATCTTTCATAACCTTTTCCATTTTCGGGAACACTTTAGATAAAAAGCTACCTCTCGCCTTTTCAGAGATGTATAAGCATATACCTTCATCGGTCTCTTCTAGCGTCATAGCAAAACTATAATTGTTAATATTTTCATTTCCAGATTCAGTGACAATACATGCACAAAAAACCTTTATCTCGTTCAAGATTTCCAAATTATTTTTTGGCTTAAACCAAAGAATTTCCCTAGTTAACTTTGGCCACCAAAACCATGTATCAATTGAACCAATTAATACCTTGCGCTCTTCTATAAATTTCATATACTCTCGATCTGTTGTTTTTACTGGCCCAGCAAATAACAAAAATTCGTCTTTATCTAGAAAGCAATTAAATATTTCGAAATATAATTCTGTTCGGAAAGGTAAAATAGAATCTTCAATTAGAAAATACGGTCTAGATTCCTTAAAGTATATCATTTGTCACCCCTCCATTAGTAGTAATGGTTATTATCGATACTATTTCCATTTGAATCTGTATAGTGAAAATGTTGCGGATCATATTTCCCAGGAGCTCCTGTCTTATTCGGTTGATTTGTATGAAGTTGTGCATAATTACCATTGCCATCCTCGTACTTATCAATGATAAGTCCATTACTTCGCACCTCTCTCCCTACAAACTTAAACCCTTGTTCTTTTAATGTTCCCTTAGGACCTTTCTCTGTTTTTATCCAACTATTCAATTTAGAAACATCTCTGAAAGTACAATTTGTATTATGCACCCAAATGCCCAGATCCGTTACATAATACGTATGGAATTCAGCAACCTTAAAGTTGTAGACCGTAACTGGTTCATCTAGCTTAACGAACTCAACCTTGTCAATCATCAGGTTGCTTCCGTCAGCCTTTTGGAGTTTGTCGCCTACCTGAAGTTCATATGCGAAGACCCACCCTTTACCTGCTACCCAAAACGGATGGTTGTCTGTGGTCTCGATGATTTGCTTCCCAACATGTAACTTAATAATATCGTCACGTTCGTTGCGGTATAAAGCTGTTACTTCTTTGAAAGCCAACTCTCCATCAGGGTTATTCTCATACTTGGCGAGAACCATATCACCGACTTCAATGTCTTCGATATTTTTCTCCCCTTCATCTGTTAGAACCTTTGTTCCAGCAGTAAAACAATTGCATTCACTCATCTCAATGACTTCATCAATTAGTTCCTTTGCTGTTTTACTTATTTTTACAGTTACGGTAGACCCTACACGCAATATACGTATTGCCCCACGCGTTGCAATTGAATAGATGATCGCATCGCCTTGCAGCATAAACTCAATTCTTGCCCCCGAGTAGTCTCGGTGTTCGTCTTTAATAGAATTGCTAACCAATCTCTTCGTTATTTTTCCTCTTTCAGTAATAGGCTCATAGTATTTTCCATCTCTTACTTCCATTTCTTGTTGGGCAACTAGTCCGCTCCATCTGTTGGTAACTACCTCATACATAATTACGGACATTAATAAATCTTCATCGTAAGAGCCTGTAACTTCGCCATGATACATTTTCATGTTTTTAAGTGTTCTTTGCATAATTTTAATGTCTTCGGTAGGTACTTCCCGATTGTATGTCTTAACTAGTTCATCAATATCAAGAGTTTCTGTATCTTTTGCATTGACCAGTCTAAACCATGAACCAATTGTATACCTTTCTGCAACGTCTTTTGCTCGAATTTTTACAATGTAAGTTCCATTTTTTAAGATTGGCTGGGTAGTCGGCATATTGATGGAACCATCCCACGTAAAGGTATGCTTCACATTCTTCGCCAAAAACCTTCTTGTTTCTAGGTAAACTACATGAGTTGGATTATCTTTAGGTGCTACGGTAATAACCGTTTCCTGATGATCTTCGTAGTATTTCCATGAAATCGTTCCGGCAATGTTTAAGTCTGGATCTATAGCCATATACCCCGTATCCCGTACTACTTTATGAAACTTTGTATGGTAGATGGGAGTTGGAGCAGTCTGTAACGAGCGTAGAGCCGCTCTTTTCTCTTTCCTTGGATTTTGCTTCCATACTTTCGCATAAAATACGCCTATGTCGCCTGGAATAAATAACACGTCTTCCTGATTCGCATAAAACGTCTGGAGCTCATTTCCGTCTTTATCTTCCAACGTTAGAATGTTGTTGTCGACATATAAATTCATATCGGCAATCTCATCCAGCGTAAGCTTGAAATAATCAACATCGTATGGTGAAGACAAACGGTCGGAATAAATCCCATCCCATTCTGCTGCCGTAGCTGTTTCACGAGAATTGTCGAAATCTGACTCTACTGTCATTCTGGTCAATAAATTTGCATTTGCCTTTGCAGTAAGTTTTACATAATACGTCGTATTCGGCGCAAGCTTTGCTTCCACCATGGAGAATAGGGTACCGAAAGGGCCATCATGATCATCATTTTGCACAATCACATTCTGCATGGCAGAATCGCTGTACAAGGTAAGAACCGTGTCTACCTCTCCACCACTCTCTTGATACGGAGATGTAAACAAGCGATGCAATCCCTCTTTTTCTGTGGTGAACTGATAGATAACCTCTTTTGCATTCTTCGTCACATCGACAAAAGTATTGACCGCTACATTCTCAATGATCGGGACTGGATCTGAAGTTACGACAAAATGCTCATAGGCTCCATAAAAAGTAATCGGATTATCATTGATGACTGTCGCGGTAAAGGTATGACCAGCCTTAATTGTTTCACTCTTTGACGTGCTTTTTTTATCACTATCTGTGATCTTACCGTCTGGACTCTTGACTTCATAACGATAGGGATCATAACGTGTTGCAGTTGTTTTGATTTTCGAACTTTTTTTACTCTGATTTAGAATGCTTACACTTTCATTCTTTAAAAGGGTTCGTTTTAACAAGGCAGGTTGCAAACTTTCACTTCTTGCTATCGTGCTTTCAAATCCGCTGAACGTCACTGGAGAAGCCGAAGTAACCGTTACAACTACCTTTCCACCTGCGGGAATTTCAAGTAAATCTTTAGAGAAATCACGTTCTAGACTGTGACCGGTTCCATCCACTTCGTACATGGCATAATCAAATTTATTCCCAGACTCATAGGTAACATCTGTCTTTATTTCTCGTGTTACATCACTTTTGTTTACAAAGGTATAAGATTGTCCTTGTTGTACTTGTTGGTTAAATGTTAAAGAAACCGCTGACTCTTCTTTTAAAATGTCAGAGTAACCTGCGAACGTAACCGGCAGGTCAGTGGTCACTGTTGCTGTCAGCTTACCCCCTGGCGGTACGGATACTTGGAGCTGAGAAGTGTCATTGGCCTCCATACTAATAGAACCGTCACTCTTCATCACTTGATAAGTAAATCGATTTTTGTTGTAGGTTGCATCTGTTAGAACTTGTACGGTATCTTGACTTGTATTCCGAATCCCAATTGTTTCGTTTTTAACCGCTGTTCGTTTGAAAAGAGCAGGGGTAGGACTCATTCTTGCTTCTAATCCCTCTTTAAAACCTTCGAATGTCACAGGTTTTAAAGATATAACAGTGACCACTACTCTACTGCCCGGAGGCATTGAAATTTGTCTTCCATTATCACTTGCAGACTGACGTGTTGGAAGTCCTTGATAGTACAAGGCATAATCGTATTTCTTATCCTGAGAGGAATAAGCATCTGTATCTAGATACTGGTATTTGTTCGTACTCGTGTTTGTGAATACATAAGACTCTCCTTGGTTCAGTTGTAGTTTAAAGCGTATCGAACTAGAACCATCTTCTTTAAAGAGGTCATAATATCCATAAAAGGTAACGCTCTGATCGGAGGGAATGGTAACCGTCAGCTTTCCACCTGCTGGTATCTCCAAGCTTGTCGCAGTTGCATCGTTTTGCTGTTTGACGACAGAACCAGTATTTGAGGCAATCTGATAACTGTATTTATTCCTACTGGACGCATTCGTTTCAATCTTCAATTCTTTCGTGCTTGTGTTTAAAAAGCTTACCGTCTCACCATTAAACACTTGGCGCTTAAATAGTGCAGGATTTGCACTGGTGCTTCTTTTTACACCTTTCTCAAATCCTTGGAAGGTCACAGGTATGGAAGACGTGACCGTAACGACCATTTTTCCACCGACTGGAATGTTCTTCGATCTCAAAGCTGTATCCAGGGCATATGAATTGCCAGTGCCGTCGCTATTATAAACGGTGTATTCAAATCGATTTCCATTTGAAGAAGAAGCATCTGTTTCAATCTCTTGAATCTTTCCACTAACATTCGTAAAGATATAAGATTCGCCTTGTTTGACTACTTGTTTGAATAGAAGATCTTCTACCTGTTCTTCTTGAAAATAATCAAAATATCCGTGAAATGTTACGGGATTATCTTTGGTTACTGTTGCAGTCAACGTCGCACCAGCTGGAACAGGTATGCTTCTCAAGGAGGAATTGTCCTGTTGACTCACGATAGATCCATCACGACTTGTAACTTGGTAAGTAAATACTTTACTTGGTCCAGCATCGGTTAAAGCTTTAAGGTCGAATGTGCTTGTATTTCTCACACTGACTGTTTCATTTTTGGAAACAGTTCTTTCCCAAAGAGCAGGATCAAAACTTGGGGTTCCGACAAAGATAGGGTCATAAACTTGGAACGTGATCGGTGTGCTAGACTTAACCGTTACGACGATCTCTCCACCCGCGGGAACAGCGTTCGATCTTGCATATGAATTAGCAGCCTGGGAAAGTACTGTGCCATCGCTTTTGTAAATAGCAAAATCAAATCTCGTATCTGTCTTATACGCAGCATCCGTATCTAACCTTAAAGTCTTTTCACTATTATTGACAAAACGATAGGACTCGCCTTGATTCAGTTTGTGACTGATGACAGTTCCATCAGAGGCATCCTCTTCTTTGAAGATGTCATAATAACCACCAAATGTTACAGGATCATCAGATGTCGAAGTGGCTACAAACTTTCCGCCTGCTGGAACGGAATAGGAAACTGTCGACGTATCGACAGCCTGTGTGTAGCCCGAACCATCACTGTTGAATATATGGTAACTGAATTTCTTTTTCGTACCATCAGTGTATTGTATAGACTCACTTTGTGAGCTTGTATTTACTACAATAAACGTTTCATCTTTGCTCAACGTTTTTTTAAATAAAGCGGGTTCTGATGCCGAATAATAGGTTGTCTTTTCTATATCTCCCGTAAAAGTTACAGGAAATCCAGTAACCGTAACAACAAGCCTTCCATCTAGTGGGATCGACCTTGAAGTAGCAATGGAGTCTAGGTCATGAGCGACACCATTGCCCTCTGCATTGTACGCAGCATAGTCATACGTCCTACCATCACTTCTCGAAGTATCGGCTTTCAACAAAGAACTTGATTTAGGATTACTATTTTCAAAAACATAAGTCTCACCTTCGGAAATGGTCAGCTCGAATGTTTCCCCCGCAACTTGGCTCATCAACCTGGGGATTTCCTCTTCTAATTCGTCAGCTTGTGATTCATCGGTTAATTCATCTACAACTGGCTCTTCAGAAGAAGCATCTACCACTTCAACATTCACTTTCGTCACTTTGTCTTTGTAAGTAGCAGTGAGCGTGGTTTTGCCCGGAGCTTGAGCAATGACCTTGCCTTCTTCGATACGAATCAATTCTTTGTTCTCGATTTCCCACGTGACAGATTGGGTTACATCTTCAACAACCTTATTTGTCCACATTGCCTTAACAAGTAAAGCAACAGACTCATCTACTCCCATTTGAATTTCATCTGGAAGGATCGATAACGCTACTATTTCGTTTTCTGGTTCGAATTCTATCTCGTTTTCTTGCTTTCCCTCATCTATGGATAACTTACTATCTATAGATCCTTCGCCATCTATTTCTGTTTTACTCTCTACACCTTCTGAAGATGTCTTTTCACTTGTTTGCACTGTGTTCATTTGATCATCTAAATTCGTAGATGCGTACGAAAGGGGCACTACCATATTCAATAACACACTCAGCACTAGAAGCACGGACAAATATCTTTTCATGTTAATGTTCACTTTGCTCTCCTCATTGGTTAGGTTTCTACTAGTTTGACATTCGAGAACAGCACTTAAGAAAATGAATTGATGTTCAATATACAAACAGTAGAAAAAGTCACTATCTCAGTAATACCCTCTTACGAATCAATTCCTTAGGCCTTTTGTCACAACAGAATCTCCTGTCTACCCGAATTGAGCAGAACTGGCTAATGCCTTGAAAAAAAAGAATCACTGTTATGTTATCCAAATGCAATTTTATTAACAATTACTACCTCACTTTCCATATTTTATTACGAGTAAACATGATATCATTACTTACTAATATAAAAAATGGGTATATTTTCATATTTTACATATATCACAACCAGGAGCTTAGTCTTTCTCTTAATATAAACAATATTCTTCATAACCTAATTGCGAATGGTCTTTGAGCGTGTAGTATGAACACATGGGTCAGCATTTGAGCAAAGTGATTTGAGTAGAAACGACTTGCATTATGTAATTGATTGAGGAAAAATAAGTAGGAATTCCAAGTGGTTGACAGAGGATAATTTGGCTTTACTGTACGTAAATTTTATTGTACCTAAGTGAATATCAGCGTTATCGCTTTTCAATTCCAGTAAAAACAATAATTAAAAAGTTCCTAATCCAGTTTTGGAAAAGGGGTTTTCATCTTCATTTTCTTTGGTATGTAGTAGGAGGTTTCTTAAATATTGTTACAAAGGTGTGCTGTGATAATCTGTTACCTTTTCAGAATAGTAAGAAAGGAACCATTGTGACCCCCAACTTTACGGCGAAGATCGACGCTGCGAAGCTGGGGAGTAGAGGTTTTAACGGGCAGCTATCAAAAAATCAAAGGGACCAGTGCGATGAATTGGATCGGTGGTAGTCAGCCCCTACCATGACCATTCTAGAGCTTCTGAAAATTCATGAGGAAGCTCTGACACCTGGAGAAAGATACACATCTCGCTTTACGATCCGTTCTCTGTTTTGCCCGTATTGCTCTGTGAGCAGAGCTAGCTGCTCCCAATCACTGAGCTCCTTTTAAAGGCAGCTCGATCCAATGGCTGGCCGTGCGATTCCACGAAAAGGATTGCTTCAGACTGGTATGCTTGCTTCAACACTCGCAGAAAACGGGAGGCTGTATAACTGCGCGGTCCGCCATAGACAGAGGGATTCAAGGCATCCCTAGGAACAGCGTTTGATCCTCTTTTACGTACACATAGCACGAGTCTTCCGAATGATCTCCTCCGACACGGTTTACATTCTGGAGAACAATGGATGCTACTACCAAGGGGTCTTGCAATATGAAAAAACTCGTGTTCCTTAGCGTACAGGAATACGAAGTTTTTTATTACATCCAAGTCACATTTGGTTGGCGGTACCCCCCCAAAAAATACCATGTAGGGTGTGGCCACGTTTTTGCCACAAGAGGTACAATTCGTAACAAGCGATTTGCTACTTCTGATTATCTTCAGGAAGTAGCGAATATTCTAAACCCATAAAACTAGCTACGGAGAGCTTTTCTTCGTTTATGACCTGAAGTCGGTAATTAGCAGGAGACAATAGCGCCTGGTTATCAGCTTCTGACAAATTTTCTTTTAGCTTTAGCTGTTGCGTAATTGTATACCGACTCTCATTACTGTTTAACTCAATTTGAACGAGTGAGGGAGTTTCTGCAAGCAAATTTTTAATGGTCTCGTTACCCGGCATATCTGCAAACGAAAAGTAAATGGGTTTTTCCGTATGCATCATTTTTTCTCTCAAATCGTCCGAAATTAAGATTCGTAACGTGAGTTCTGCTGAATTACCATTTTTTGTTACCTGCAGCACGGATGTTTTTAAATTCTCCCCTGTAATTTGTTCAAAATAATCGTAGACGCTTGCATATGACTTATCTGTAGGGACTGTTACTGATGAACTACCCTCGCTACAACCACTAAGAAGAACTATGAACAGAAGGAAAAACATATGGAGAGGTCGGATGTGAATGCTAATCTAATTATTGACCACTTTGCAGTATAACGCTCAAAAAAAAATTGACCACCTGAGCACCTCTTTCCTATATCTTGAAGTTGCTGAGACTAACAAGATATAGGAGGAAAGGAAATGCTTCAGATGGCTAATTATGAGTTTATCAGGAAACAGCACTTCGTGCTAGGCAAACCGATTCGTCAAATTTCCAGAGAGACAGGATATTCTCGGCAAGTCATACGTAAAGCCTTAACAACAACAGAAATTCCTGTATACAAGCTTTCTAAACCGAAGCCGAAACCAGTCATTGAATCCGTTAAACCAATCATCTTGGAATGGCTGCGTCAAGATGAACATGCTCCTCCAAAGCAGCGACATACTGCCAAACGCATCTATCAAAGACTCGTAGAAGAATATGGCTTCATAGGCGGCGAATCAACCGTTCGTGGCTATGTTAGACAATTACGAGTTTCTCCGCCAAAAGCGTACGTTCCTCTTGAATTCCCACCAGGGAAGTTTGCTCAATTCGACTGGGGAGAGGTGGATATCCTACTGTTTGGAAAGCAAGTTACCGTCCAGGTATTCTGTTTGCGCTGCACGTATAGCCGGAAAATATTTATCCAAACATTCTTTCATCAAAAGCAGGAAGCACTTTTACAAGGTCATGTAAATGCTTTCGAGTTTCTTGGAGCCGTACCTCAAACCATTGTCTACGACAATTTAAAGACAGCTGTGAAAAAAATTCTGGAGGGGAAAAATCGAGAAGAACAGGAACGGTTTACCCAATTACGAGCACACTATTTGTTCGAAAGTTACTTTTGCGAGCCCGCAAAAGGGAATCAAAAAGGACAGGTCGAGAACCTTGTGAAAATGGTCAAACAGCAGTTTTTTACGCCAATGCCCTCCGTATCCTCTTTAGATGAACTAAATCGTTGGCTATTGGAAAAATGCGTGTCTTATGAAAAGACTAAGGTTCCGCGATCAACCATTACAGTGGCGGATGCTTTTATTGAAGATAAGGAGCGTATGTTGCCACTTCCGCCTCAGCCTTTAGATTGCTGTCGAATGGTAACCGTCAAGAGCAATTCGCTCTCCTTGATTACCTTTGAGCAAAACGCGTACTCTGTACCTGTTTCATATGCATCAAAGGAGTTAGTATGCCGAGTTTACGCTGATGATCTTGCGATCTATCATAATGGAGAGCTAATCGCTACCCATAAACGCTGTTTTGAAAAAGGAAAAGAGATTTTCGATTATGACCATTACCTCGATCTCATGTTGATCCGTCCTGGATCTGTTCTTTACGCTCGGCCCTTGCAGAAGGCCAAATTCCCTGATGTTTATCACCAGTTTCTAGATCGGTGCAAACATCGGTCTGGAGGAATGAAAGACTTTATTCGTATTCTCTTATTGCATCGGGAGTTCGAGCCCACCTTAGTGGAGAATACATTGCGCGAATCAGCCCAAAAAGGGATTTTCCAGTACGATGCCGTAAGGCAACTTCTTCTCCAACGAACAATACCAGAGCATCGGGTTCCGTCTCTTGCTTTTGAGACTGACAGCCATGTCCCTGTTATCCGAGTAAAGTCCCCTAATCTTACTCAGTACAATGACTTGTTGCGAAAAAGGAGTGTGGTTCATTGAGTACATCATTTTTACTTGAAGCCTATGCAAAACGTCTACGGTTGCCCGCAATCAAGAAATCCTATAAGGAAATGGCTCATGATGCCATGGAGCGTCAAATCCCTTATGAAGATTTTCTCTTGGCTCTTTTGGAGCAAGAGGTTTTGCAACGAGATGCGAATCAAATTGCATCCCGCACCAAACAAGCAAAGTTCCCTACAATTAAAACCATAGACCAATATGATTTTTCAGTCATGCCAGCTCTAAATAAACCGAAGGTTCTCCAGCTTTCTCGTTGCGAGTACATCGAGAAGGCTGAGAATGTAATCTTTATCGGAAATTCAGGCACCGGGAAAACACATTTATCGATTTCCCTTGGGATGGAGGCTTGCCGTCACGGTTACACTGTTCAATTCTGGACAGCAGCCAAACTGTGTAATGAGCTGATGGAGGCGCAATCAGAGAGGCGCTTGCTTCAATTGGAGAAACAATGGTTAAAAGTCGATCTAGCCATTCTTGATGAGGTAGGCTTTGTTCCTTTAAGTAAAACAGGTGCTGAGCTACTATTTCAATTTTGTGCTGCTCGTTATGAAAAAGGAAGCATGATCCTTACTAGCAATTTGGACTTCGCTAACTGGACTCAAGTGTTCAAAGATGAACAAATGACGGCCGCTTTAGTGGATCGACTTACACACCGAGCTCACATTTTTGCAATGAACGGTGATAGTTACCGATTTAAGCAAAGTCTGAAGCAATCGTGATCATGAAAAAGTTACCCACCCGTCGGGTGGAATAATTTTTGCCATGGTGGTCAATTTTTTGATGAGCACGGTGGTCAACATTTTGATTGACATTCACAGTCGGATCATAGATCTATTGATTTTTTACTATAATACTCTTTGTACGAGTATTTGACGTTAACGTAGTTATAATCTACTACTCTGCCTTGAAAATATTCGACTAAGCTTCCAGTGGTTTTTACTGCTTTTGATCCGTATTCAACAGTTGTCATCGTACGCTTTGGTATGACCCAAGTTTGGGTTGTTTCTATAATGTCTTCTGTTCCAAATGAAACTTCTGCATTAATCCCCACTTTCCCCTCTATTATCCTCCAGTTGACTTTCGTCTCAGCTGACGCACCTATTTTACCGGTCAGAAAGGTTTTTCTTGTATCCTTTCTTCAAATGGAATCGTTTTCGTTACTATCATTCTCAATATCAGCTTCATAAGATTTTGATTTGTATAGGTCCTTCTTAGACATTTCATACACTTTGCCAGTCATATCATTGCCTAAGGGACCAATCTTAGATGAATCACTCTTCGTAAGGGCATCTGTAAAATCATACTCTTCCGGGTTCTCATACACACGTTCAATGATTTTTAGGTTACCTATTTTAATAGTCTCACCTTGAGATGCTGCGAAGGCAGAACCAGCTCCAGATACAACTAAACTGCTAAGTAAGAGAGTTGCGAAAGATAGTTTCTTACTATTCATTTTTTACCCTCCTGTATGGTATTGGAAATTTTAAACAGAAAACAACCGTAACATATATTCCTAAAAAAGGTTCTAAATACCTAAACTCAAATAAAACCTTATTTTTGCATCATTTTTGATTGAATTACCAGAATGTACTGATCCAATTGCTGACTTAATTCCACGACTGCATCATCCAACAAATCATTCTTCTCCAAAAACAATTGCACCAGTTGCTCGCGTAATTGTTCCACAATGTTTTTCAATTGATCTACATCGTGATAAGTTCCTCCTTCCTGATCTAACGCTAGCGTGGTACATTTACTTATAGGAGCTGTATCTGCTCCTCCTGCGGGCGTTCCTTTAACCTGGCAAAGGGGGGGAACGCCCTTTTTATATGCAATAGCCCCTATGGTTATCACCCCCCTTATTTTAACAATAAATACATTTATAACTATACTGCAATTTCCCAAATTCACTGTTCTTAGAAAAATGGGAAAATAAAAAAAGCATCCCTTTTTTATTTGGGATGCTTTTTCGAACCCTTTATCAAACCCTATTTAGCCTCCTACGCCGTGATGATATTGCATAACTGGAGGAGGAGAAACAGTAGAAATAGATGGCGTTTCACTTCCTATAGAAGCCTGGCCAACACTGGAAAATACCCCAAAACTCAAAACCATGGATAACAAAACAAAAAGTTTCTTCATATTCACACTCTCCCTTCTAAAATGGCTTCATAGCGATCTTTTTGCTCATTTGTTGCATGTGGCAAGTGTTTCCAAAACTTTGTGACACAACGTTTAAATCCTTGGTGATAGGTCATTTTGTCAGATAAATCCAGGCACAGCAGTAACTGATCTATCGCTTGTGACGTGTTTCCTTTTCTAAATTCATATTCAGTCTTTTGATCCCAAAAGTGAAAATTCTGACTCAAATTAATAGGGTTCTGATGGTCATGAAAGCTGGATAGATTAGCAGAATAACGATGCAGTAGCTCATCTATACAAAAATTATGTTTATTGGCTGCTTCGATGATGGTCAACATCCCAGGGAGAATTTCATTTGGATGTTCCTGTAAGAAAGCAACATACTCTGATAGGATACTCACGTTTCCCTTCTTTAAGTTAAGCCCATATAAGTTAGCCCTGCCCCATATATTGAATTTCTTTACTTCTTTATGCCCTATCTCATCTAACAGTTCAAACCAAGTAAGATCAGTATATTCGATCACGTGTTTTTCCGCTTCTTCATACTGTTCTTGCATAGTGAGAGCAACTCCTTTTAACAAGGAGCTTTGGCCATAGTACACAACTAGATGACGTTCCGTGTGTAACATTTCAACCGTTTTACCGCTCTCTTTCTTGCGTAGTTGATCCTGATAGACTGCAATAGCTAGGGTCCGTAATTCGTCAGCATATTTTTCTACATCTTTCCACTTCTGCAACATGTAGCACGCATTCGCTAGATGTAGCAACGCGTCCAATTGGTGATTTTCGGACAATCTGTTCCGATAGGGTTCAAACCTTATGACCGCTTTCCAGTTATCTTCTGGACTTTTACCTTGTAACGCACGAAATAACCGATATTGACTTATCAGAAAGTGATCCGAATGACTATCTTTTTCAGCTTCAATCACTAGCTGATAAAAAGGGACTGACATAACCTTTCCACCAGTTTGAAATAATTGCTCTGCAACAGTGAAGAGAATGGAAACGTTTTTAGGGTTCTCTAGCAATCTTGAGACAACCACATCAATACAATCCTGACGCCCGATCTCGGCACATCGAACCAAGTAAGGGATCAAACGTGGACGCGAAATTTTTTCCTCGGCTATGCACTCTTCCGGGTATAACTCGTACAACCAACCAGGAGCCTTTTTAAAGACCTTAGCCAACGTGTCAAGCTGACCAATTGTAATGGCACGTGGTGGATTGCTATTTAGGATCTCACTCAAATGTCCAGGATTCACACCACTTAACTCACCGAGTTTACTAAGTGTATATCCGTTCTCTTTTATATTTGTATCTATTTCAGAGCGTATCGATTTTTGTGTTGTTTTTCTTGTTTCCATACTAAAAGAAATCCCCCTTAGTCATGTACATAAGAAACACTTAACTTCCCACATTTTATAATTGCCACAAGTATTTGTAAATATTTACCATCAAATTCCCTTGAACTTACTTATGATCCGTCAATTATATTACTCATGCATGGAGTTCACATCCTTCTATGAATTTTCATTCCACTTTCATCTTGGTTTTTAGAGGTTATCAAAATGTAAATACCTAGCAATAACAGTAAGTATAATACGTGTATTTTAATTCGCCAAGTATCATGGGTCATCAAAAATTCGCTAACGGGTTAACATATGAGTAAATGATTCAAGGAGAGCTTCCAAGAATTGAAACTAAAAGATGCCCGAATAGAAAAGAAATTATCTCAGGAAAAAATAAGCAGGATCATAAACGTATCCTTGAAACATTATCAGAACATTGAATACGGGATTACCAATCCCACTGTTACGATTGCGCTACATATTTGCGAAGTTCTCGACATCGATCCAAGAGAAGTTGACGAGTGGAAAGACAGACGTATACCTAACTAAGAGCGGTTTCCTATGAGAAATGCAAAATTTAACCCTAAGGTTAAATAAGCAAAAAAGCCAGATTACCGTGGGGTAATTTGGCTTTTTAATTATCCATAATTCTGTTCACGAACATATTTTTCACGCAAAGCAATTATTTGTGAATTTCCCTTCCTTCCTGCTTCCTCCAACGGAGTCATATATCCTGTACTACTCGCATTAATGGTGTCCCCCATAGACAATAACAAGGACACCATCAGTGTGATGGCGCCCTTTGCCTACGATTTCAGAAATCCCAATTCAGCAAGTCCTCCAGCAGTTCGCGGGAAAATGCTAATTGCTCCGGTGTGTATTTATCCAGAAAGCTCTTAAATCGCTGTTCAATGTCCTGATGCAACTGGTGATGAATCTTATACAGCTTTTGTCCCTTTGTGGTTAGCCGATAGTACACTTCTTTCTTATTATCAACCAGCTGTTGCCTTTTAATTAAATCAAGCTTCCATAGCTTCTTGCTGATCCGTGTTATGGACCCTTTCGTTAAATTGACTTTTTCCGAAATCGTGGTGACATTGATGGGACCATGATCCCCGATACAGGCAATGAAATGAATTTCGGATAGGGTAAGGTTTAGCTTCATCCCCATCTCGGATTCCAGCTTCTGCATCTCTTCTGCCATTCGCGCAGTCAATTTGCTTTCTCGCAGCTCTTGCTGCGTGACTAGCTGTATGTAAAGCTGAATGATCCGCTGCTTGGAAAGTTCTGTACTTTGCATATCATGTCTCCTAGATTACCATCTCATCTCCCCTCCATTATATACTGATTGTTTCGAGAAAAACAATTTCATTTTGTTTTGCACAAAACAATTCCGTTTCAATCAATCATGTCCGCACCAGTGTGAGATTCCTTTCCGAATAGCTTCCAGCGGATTAGACTCCTCTTTGGAAACAGCCCATGCAACATATCCATCCGGTCGAATCAACGCTGTATGCACGTCATGCCAATCAGCAGCTCCCTGCGCAAGCGAAGCACGAACTACATGGACATGCTTATATTTCGACCAATCGAGAGCTTCATCCAAACGTTCATCCGAGCCGAAATGTAGCAAGAGGAATAAACCAGAATGAAGAAGCTCGTACGCATTCTGGCACTCACCGTTCTCCAGACGCAGATTCAACTCTGTAAAACGTCGACCGTTCAATACATGCGACGGCATCTCCCCGATCGGTTCATACTGGACATTGAACGCAGAGATTTGGGTAGCCAACCGATAATTTGCCTCGGGTATTTTCAGCAGGTCGGACACCATATTCCTCAAAGCGATAACGGATGGGGAGAATTCCGAACTACCGAACAGTAGTGATTGCATCTGTGTATTTGTAAGTAATGCGGTATTGATGGGGAAACGCTCCGTATGATAGCTGTCCAACAGCCAATCCGGTGCCCAGCCTTTTAAATGGGCCGCTAGCTTCCACCCCAGGTTGATTGCCTCTTGCAAGCCAACGTTCATCCCCTGTCCTCCGGCTGGAAAATGAATATGGGCAGCATCTCCCACCAGGAAAATCCGTCCTTCTCGATAACGCTGAGCTTGCAAAGTCGCATTGCCAAAACGAGTCATCCAAAACGGATCGGAAATTCCAAAATCGTCTCCAAGAATACGCAGTAAACTAGCGCGCAGTTCCTCCAAGGAAACGGGTTCTTCCTTTTGTACAGCCATTCGCTCCGAATCGATTAGAACCACCCGATGCATTCCATTTGGCAAAGGTACAATCATGACCAAACCTTGTTCATGAAAGTAGGAAGGAGCTCCCGATTCCGGCGGATTTTTCAACACAACATCCCCTTGCATAGCCGTAAAGGTCGCATTCTTACCGACAAACGGAATGCCTGCCTGCTTTCGGACAATGCTGGCAGCGCCATCTGCACCGATCACATAGCGTGCCGTCAGCACAGCCTTTCCATTGGGCCCGGAAGTCTCAACCTCAACCCCATGCTGATCTTGGTGTACGGCCACTACCTCCTCTTCCCTCCGTATTTCCACCCCTAGACTTTTTGCCCACTCCTCTAGTACCTTCTCCGTGTCATGTTGGGGAATAATCAGTGTGTAGTTGGAGGAAGAATCCAATACTGAGAAATCCAAGCGTGTATCAAGCGCAGCAAAATGCGTCGTCGAAATCGGCTTTCCTCTCTCAAGTAATTTCGCCTTCAACCCGCGCATATCCAGGATTTCCAGCGTGCGCGGATGTACCGTGAGCGCCCGTGAATACGGGGTCGTTTCCTTTAAGCGCTCAAGTACGCATACCTTCACTTTAGCCAATGCCAGCTCTCCAGCCACCATCATGCCAACTGGTCCACCACCAACAATAATCACTTCATAATCAACCTGCATTGAAATCACTCCTCTTTTTGTTTTGCACGAAACAAAAACAATATATCACATCTTCTTTTAATTGAAAATGATTTTCAATTAAATACTTTTTAAAGCCTATGCCAACAAATGAAAAGGCGACCCCTTTTCCTCGAATGGAGGAGGAGATCGCCTTTTTCCAGTTTCTTATCGTTTTGCTACGACAATGGCATAGACATGACCTTGATCATTTGTCCACAAATCCACTTTGTCCTTGGTGGAAAGCTCGCTTTCTTTCAAGTCATTACCGTTGTAGTATTTGATCTTTGCATCTTCTGTCAGCTTCAAGCTTGTCGATACGTCATCGAAAAATACGTATTTGTCTTTGTTTACGCGGGATTCAATTCCGACGAAACGCACGTTTTCCTTCGCCAGCTTTCCACTCACGGAAGCAGCAATGACATCGCCGTCACGATCCAGAGTCAATGTCACGTACTCAAATTGATCGACATCTTCGATCGCGTCCTCATCCGTTACATCGTACGTCTTGCCGTTAACCTCTATTTTCGCGGAAGTCACCTTGCCGTTATCGTTACGAACCTCAACAGAGTCAACCACGCCGCTTACTTTCTTAGGCGCACCTGTAATGGCTTTTACTTTGCCAGCGTTGTTGAGTGTCAGCGTGTACTCGTTGTCGTTGGATGCTGCATCGCTGTCAATAGTAACCCCGGACAAGAGCTCATACACTTTCCCGTTCACGGTAATTTTGGAACCGGATTTTTTCGTCACGTATCCTTTTACGGTTTGCTTTTCCAAAGTCAGCTCCACAATGTCATTCGTTCCGACATTGTATTTCCACGTAAGGATGCGGTGGTCATTAAACTGATCGTTTTTAATCGTCGTTGGAGATACGGAGTTGCCATCGACAGTCAGCTTCGCGTTGGTCAAGATATCGTAGGTTTTCCCGTCGATTTTCACAGTTGCCAGTTTTCCTGGTGCATACGCAGTTGTGTCTGAGATCTGCTTGTTCGTAGCTGCCCCTACACCCTGCTCTACTTTCACCAGGTTTCCATTTTTGTCAAACGTAAGCACTGCAATTTTGCCGCTTGTCAACTCATCCAGTTCATCTACTTCGTCTTCGTCTACGAACAACTCTGTATCTTCATGCACCTCGTAATTGACGCCGCCAACGCGAATCAAGTTTTTGTCTGTATCAACGGTGATCGTATCAGTGAAGCTCAGCTTCGTGTAAACAAGCTCAGATACTTTGCCGTCCACATTGAGTGTCAGCTCGACCAAGTCATCCTTTTCGATGTCAGAGAACGAAGCACTCGCTGCTTTTGCCTCTGGATGCGCCTTACCTCTGACCGTTGCTTTGGAATCCAGCGTGTAGGTCGTGCCGTCTACTCTCAGCTCTTTTTTCGAGTTGGAACCGCTCACGGAAGATACTTTTTCCACAATTCCTTTTGTCGTATTGTCGCTGATCGTGATGGACTTGATTTTGCCATTGTCGCCAACCACAGCCACAAACTTTTGGCCGATGTGAGAACGGCTTACATTTACGCCATCTTCTACTTCCAAAACAACTTCTCTTCCATTGACGATTGCCTTGAATTTCTTTTCATCGCCTACTGCCGTTGTAAAATTAAGGCCAGTCTTCACGATTCCTTCCACGATTTCGGAGTCAGAAGTAACAACGGTGAGGAAAGCCACTCGGCCATTTTTCGTAATGTATTCGACTTGCGCGCCTACGATCAGATTGCCGTATACTTGCGCGGAATCAGCCAATTCGATTTCTTTGTTTTGTCCGACTAGCTTCAGCTTTTTGCCAGACTTGTCATACGAAGCAACTGCGCCCTTCACTACTTGCAGCTTCTGATTGGTTCCTTTTGCGTTGCCATCTTTGTCGTAGTACGCGCCGTTTGCATAGACAGGCGTTTCCATAAAGCGATCCGTGTACTTCGCGACGATATCACGCGGAGCTGCTGCTGTCGGTGTTTCTTTTGCATCGTAAATACCTGCTCTGTCCGCTTCCAGTAAGTATGGGATGTACCACTCGCTTGAGGCTGATGGATGAACGTCAATTTTTAAGCCTTGTACGTAAACAGTCAATGCTTCCGCAATTTTTACGTTGTTGTTCGGTTTGAAGGTTCCATCTGGATATCCCTTGATGATGCCTTGGGATACGGCAAGATTAATGTACCCAGTTGCCCAGTGATCTGCTGGCAGATCTTTAAATGCAGTCTTTCCTTGCAGTAGCTTTGCTTGCGCGTCTGTGTACCCCAGTGCCAGCACCGCAACTTTGGCGAACTCTGCTCTCGTCACTTCTTTATACGGTCTGAAAGTGCCATCTGTATAACCCTTCAGAACACCCGCATAGTTCAATTTCAGAATCGCGTCTTTGTTCACGTTTCCTCCGATGTCGGAGAATGGCAGTGCCGTAGCAGCCCATCCGGTACCCGGCAACGCAAGCGCTCCTGCCAGAACCGCAGTCGCTACAAATTTTTTAAAATCCTTGGTTGCTCGATTCTTTTCTTTTTTCAAAATAAACCCCTCCATCAATGTAACCGTTTATCAGTTCTTTCTCTCCAGCAGACTCTCCCATTTGAAGAAATGATGGAATAGTCCACAGTAGAACTGTTTTCTTCGGCTGAACGCTCTTTTAAGACGACACGATTTCCGAAAAAGTTTCAAAGCTTGTTCGGGTAAATCATTCCACTGTTCCTCAAACATGGATAGGTATCGGGTTCACGATATTTCGCAGAACGTAAAAAAACCACCTGAGATCTCAGGTGGTTTTACGTTTTCATTCCAGCAGGAAATGCTATAAGCCAGGTTCTGTCTCTCCCGTGCTTCAAGCGGGGCAATCCCTCGCACCAAGAGCGGTAGCCATCTATCTATGGCATCCGAAGATACCATCCGTCCTTTCCGTTTGATTCCTTCAGGACGGTTCCCCTACCTAATTTGGGTTTCTCGCTCGCAGGGTTTACCGCGTTCCATCTTTTCTGTCGCCAGAAAAGCTACGTTTCTGTGGCACTTTCAGCGTACTCGGGCCTCAGAGAGAGCCCTTTCCACGCCGTCAGCAAGGCTCAACACCTTACTGCCCTGGCTTGCACCAGGTACGAACACTCCAGGCATCTCAGCCTGGGCGAGCCTGGACTTTCCTCTACCGCCAATCGTCGAAACGATTGCGGCAGCGACTACCCACATTTCCTGCACATCAGAATCAGTAACATTTACTCTATCACATGCCTCCTACATGGTCAACAAGCAGGATTTGGAAGGGCCATTTGTAGTACAATAGAAATGGCTACAAGGAGGTATGACGATGATAACCATTACTCCAATTGCGGCGGTACGTCTTGCACAAATGATCGCGGAAGAATCGGATGCAGAACAGCTCGGAATCAGACTCGTCCCAACTACAACGGGTTGTGGCAGCTATACATATAGCATCGCCATTACGGAAGCGGACAAACATGATCTCGCCCAAGAAATAAGTGGAATTCGTTTCTTTTATCAAACACATGAGATAGACCAGCTTTCCGGGACAGTCATCGACTGCGATCCTGCAACTGGCCGCTTCTCTATTTTCCATCCGCGCCCGATGCAAACAGATTGCTCACTTACTCATTGATTAGGAGGTAACTATGCTGCTCTTATCATTTGAAAACATCAAACCGAAGATTCACCCTACCGTTTTCCTGGCAAAAGGCTCCGTCGTTTCTGGCGATGTCGAAATCGGCGAGGATTCTTCTATTTGGTACAACACCGTGATCCGCGGGGACATCGCTCCGACTGTCATTGGAAAACGCGTCAGTGTCCAAGACAACAGCACCCTGCACCAAAGCCCGAACAACCCGCTGATCCTCGAAGACGAGGTGACCGTAGGACATAACGCCGTTTTACATAGCTGCGTGGTACGTCACGGCGCATTGATTGGAATGGGCGCGATCGTGCTGGATCGTGCGGAAATCGGAGAAGAAGCGATGGTTGCTGCGGGTGCACTCGTTCCTCCTGGCATGAAGGTGCCACCTCGCTCGCTTGTTGTCGGCAACCCAGCAAAAGTAAAACGTGAACTCAACGAGGCAGACTTGAAAGAATTCGTACGTATTCGCCAATCGTATGTGGATAAAGGAAAGATGTATCGCCAACTGGAAGAAAGCCCGCTCGAACGGGAGTAGGAAAAAGAAAAGGGAGGTCGAGGGCGCATAAGCACCTTCTATCCTCCCTGTTTTTTTATGATTTGCGATCCAAGCCGATTAACACTGCTTTTTCCTTACGAAGCACTCTGCAATCGATCTACCTCACGAATGTGCTCAAATAGCATATACGAGCGGATCGCTGTCTCTAAATGAAGCTGGTCCGGTTCTTTGGTCGTGCTGTATTTTTGAAAGAAAGCCGACAGCTTGTAAAGAAAACCGAAATATTTACGCACGTAGCGATCACCGAGCATGCCAACAAGCAGTCCTGCTACCCCACATGCGACGCTCCATTCTAAAGGTAAAAAGAATACAGACAAGATGAATCCTGTAAAAAACCACACGACCAGATTCGTCGAGCAACCGTCATTCACGATATTTGCCCGTTGAATCTCATTCAGTGCTGCTAGTGACTTCTTCCCTCCATAGCTAAACACTTTATGTTCTGCACCGTGAAATTTTTTCATCTTTTTCGGAAAAACAAAGTGAAAGCCTGCGATGTATACAGCTACCCACATCGGATCGAGGATGGCCCAGTCCGGCTTCACGATCGCCGCCAGTACATAACCAGCAAGCAGGAGATGAAACAATTGATAGTACCACGGGAAGGAGAAAAAGATTCGATACCAGAGCTTACCTATCGTTTTCAATGTGATTTTTTCCGCCCACATATGAATCACGCCGTCTTTTACTTCCGCGCAAGCCAGCACATTTCGATCATGAAAAAGCACACCGCGTCCAAAAGACATCCCCATAATCATCTCGTTAGCTATTCTCCTTCCGCCCTAATGTCGTTATAATAGGTTGAGTTGTACGCAGAATGAAGGAGGTTTCACAATTGATCCGCATGGTTCCAACTACACCATTAACACCTTTACACGATCCATGGGAGCCGTTGTTCAATGCGACACCCCCCGCCTATAAACTTACCAGCGTCGAGTTTACTGTAACGAATCTGTGCAATCTCCGCTGTGAGCATTGCGCGGTTGGTGATACATTGCGATACAAGGACGATCCCGCTCTTCCTGTTGATCTCATACTTCGTCGTCTCGATGAAGCAAAAGATCTGCTTACTCTCAGTATAACAGGCGGCGAACCGATGTACAGCGAGCGTACCGTGAAAACTGTGATCGCTCCTATTCTACAATATGCAGCAGATCGTGGGCTGCGGACGCAAATCAACTCCAACATGTCCATGCCGTTTTCTCGGTATGAGTTGATCCTGCCTTACATCGATGTCATGCATATTTCATGGAACTGGTCTACTCCCGAAGAATTCCATGATATTGTTTACGCAAAAGCACGGCAGCCGGTTTCAATGAAAAGAGCGGAAGCACAATTTCATAAGATGATGGAAAATGCACGCAAGCTCTCGGAAGCAGGTGTATTTGTCTCAGCCGAAACGATGCTGAATCATCGCACCTGGACAAAGCTCGATACTCTCCATCGTCAGATTCAGGAGATGGGCAGCAAGCGACATGAGGTACACCCGATGTACGCCAGTGATTTTGCCCGTGATCTGGATGTCCTTTCGCTCGATGAGCTCCGTCAAGCCATTCATCGGATGCTCGATGTACGTAATGAAGATTTGTGGATGCTTTTCGGGACGCTTCCGTTCTTTGCTTGTAGTTCTGAAGCAGCAGACAGGGAATTGATCAGCAGACTGCGCTCTGCGAAAAATGTGACGACTCGCAATGATCCAGATGGTCGCAATCGTCTAAACATCAACATTTTCACCGGTGATGTCATCGTGACCGATTTCGGGGATGTCGAGCCATTGGGCAATATTCAAACCGATCAGCTCCAGTCTATATTTGAAAAATGGCAAGAACACACGCTGAATCAGAAGATCAATTGCTTCTGCCCTGCTGCTGGATGTGCAGGACCGAACCTGCTCGTTGCTAATACTTACTATCAGGAGACTGATTTTACTCTGCGCAAAGCACTCGTCTAATTGGGCACACTAGGGTGTGAGGTGATCTACCATGAGCAGACGCAAACACCCTCTCGTCCCCGAGGCGAGAAAAGGGCTCGACGCCCTAAAAGCGCAGGTTGCACACGTTGCTGATCCTGCACAGGCCAAGTTCGAAGTCGCAGATGAAATTCATGTCCCATTGCAGCCCGGCTACAATGGACAGTTAACCTCTCACGATGCCGGTCGAATCGGAGGTCGCTTGGGCGGTAGTATGGTCAAAGAGATGGTTCGGATGGCAATGGAAGGTATGAATAAAAAACCGTAATTCTATTGTTTGGGAACCCCGCTATTTGTTGAATGCGAATGGCGGGGTTCTTTGTCGAGTAATCGAGTATTGCCAAGTCGGACACTGGCTATCAAACTGATTCCAATCAGAATCAAACCAGTGATAAAGACGTCGTGCAAAGCTTCACTAAACACCAGTCCTGCCCGCATCCGCCATTCTACGATGCTTCCAAACACACTCACTCCAATCGTCCCCCCAATGGACCGGAATAATTGCGATGTCGACATGGCAACACCCCGATCTTGCGGTTTGACAGCGCTGTGTGCTGCTGTACCGAGTGCCGGATAGATTGCCCCCATGCCTAGACCTGTGACAATCATGTAGATAACAAGCTGTGCGTTGGTTGTCTCTCCATCCATCGTGCTTAGGAGGAAGAAGCCTGTCGCCATGATAAGTAAGCTCGGAATCAGAATCGCCCGAAATGAAGCTTTTGCCATCCATCTTCCCCCAATCGTCGAAGAAATCGCTGCGGACAGCATGAGTGGGACTAAAAGGAATCCAGCCTCTGAGGGACTCGCACCGCGTACCCCTTGGACGAACAGAGGGACATATGCGATTGCACCGAACAAAGCAGCACTCACAAAGAATCCTGCGAGATTGCCATATCCAATGGCCGGAATGCGAAATAGGGAAAGCGGAAGCAGGGGTTCCTTTGCCCTAGTTTCAATCCAGATGAACAAGCCGAGAAATAAGGTACCTGTTCCCCCTAATCCGATCTTGTATTCCCTCCCCTCCATGACAAGGGACAGCAGGATGAGAATGATGGCTGCACTCAAGCTGGTCGTCCCGTACCAATCAATCACAGGCTTCTTATCGTAGTGCCGCTGATCACGAAAGGCTAGCGCAATGATCAAAAAGGCAGCGATACCAATAGGAAGGTTAATAAAGAAGATCCATCCCCATGGCAGATGCTCCACGATCATTCCTCCCAACGAGGGACCGAATATACTCGTCATGGCAAAGACAGCTCCGAAAAGTCCTTGAAATTTGCCTCTCTTTTCGGGTGGATACAGTTCACCCACAATGATGAATGCAACCGGCATTAATGCCCCAGCTCCCAAACCTTGAACACCTCTCGCTACAATAAGACCCGTCATGGAATTCGCCATGCCGCAGAGAAGAGATCCTACAAGAAACACAAACAACCCGATCAAATACATTTTTCTCGCTCCAAACAAGTCCGCCATTTTCCCATAGATGGGCATGCTCGTGGTCGATGTGAGCATATAAATCGCGAACACCCAGCTATAAAGAGATAGACCTCCCAGCTCTTTCGTAATTGTCGGCATGGCTGTTGAGACAATCGTCTGATCCAACGCTGACAAGACTAATCCCATCAGCACTCCACCCGTGACTAAGCCTACGTGACGCCTTTCCTTTTCCATCTCCATCGCACTCCCCTTTTTGAAGTCAGTTGATAACAGCTTCAAAAATATAAGGGAATTTTTAGAAAAAGAGTAGACTTTTTCTTTCTGATGAGTTATTCTGATGATAGAGTCTGCCCCTAGAAATCAAGGATGAACCATAAATAAAAACCGCCTCCATTACGGACGCGGTTTTTTTGTTTTGCCATTCATCTCAGCTTGTCGAGCTTTTTGGCACTTGCCTTTCGAGGTCCAAGCATCGCCTTACCTATGTTGCCCACTTTGTTTACAGAGTCAAAAACTTGGTCGATCACGTCCACCAGTTCCCGAATCTGCACCACTTTTCCATAGACGCCCATGAAATGGTGTCGGACGTTTTTTCCATTTAACCCTAGCATGGGTGCACCTCCTCTTAATCCTCTCGTATCACTTTATGCAGGATCAAGCGAAGAGGAAATTGCTAAATGTGGAAATTTATTTGGCCCCCTATCCAGCTACTTAGCGTGGACGAGGCGTAGCGGTCGGACGTGGGCGCGGAGGTTGTGTCGGCGTAGTGGCCTGCTCCAGACGAGTGACACGGTTCTCCAACCGATCTACTCGATTATCCAGCCTGCGATAGTCTTCGCGCAGCGCATCTACTCGATTCTCCAGTCGATTCAGACGACGCTCGACATCCCCACCTGGAGCTGGTGTCGGCGTAATTGGGATGTACAAATTTTGACCAACGTAAATGTAGTAGGGATAGGCGACATTATTCACACGGATCAATTCCTGAACGGATACACCAAAACGAGCCGCAATGCTGTTTAGCGTATCTCCCGAACGGACTACATAGTTCACGAATCTCACTCCTTTTTTCTGTGATCATTCGCTATTAACCTATGCCCGCCCTGGTACACGCGCAATAAACCAATACCCATTTTGGCTAAAAATAGTCAAACACCCAGTACAAACGCCGTTACAAACCTGAAAGAGCAAGGCTCAGCCCCATCAACACTTTGAATAGACAGAAACACCCTCAAGAAACACTTCCTCTACTTGCTTTAATTCCTCTATCTCTTGTAATGGATCACCTTTTACCACAAGCAAATCTGCAAAATAACCTGACGCTAACGTCCCAATCTTACTTCCTTGGTCCAGCACCTCAGCAGCATTTTGAGTAGCAGCCTGGATCGCACGAATTGGCTCCATCCCCAGCTCCACCATCAGCTTGATTTCCTCTGCCACAGGCGTAATTGGATAGCCTTCCAATACGATATCCGTACCCGTAGCGATTTTTACGCCTGTATTCATCAATTGTACGAAGTTCTCGCGATACGCCTTTTCTGATTCGATGAAAAAGGCTCCCTGCTCGATAATCTCTTCGCTCAAGATGCCTTGATTCGCCTGTTGCTGCTCATTCCAAATATGCTTGTAATAATCAGCAATCTGGAAGAAGGTAACCATAGTCGGTACCCATACCAGTCCTTTTTCTTTCATCTGCTCTGCTTGTTCAACGGTCATAAACGTCGCATGCTCGATCGTATCAAATCCCGCATCAATCGCCATCTGGATCGCCGGTTGGAGCGAGGCATGTACACAGCATTTTCGTCCCAAGCGGTGAGATTCATCAACCGCCGCATCCAGCTCCTCTTGTGTGAACTCCGGCGTTGGTGTACGATGGCTCGTCATGAGCTTGATCCAGTCTGCTCCTGCTCTTACTTGTTCACGCACGGCTGTCCGTACGTCCCACGGACCATTTGCTTCTCGCAGGGCACCCTCCAATTGCCAGCCGTGCCCCCCGGTCATAATAATCCCTTGGTTTACCTGAAAAAGACGAGGGGAAACAATGAAACCGTTCTTGGCTGCCAGCTTCAGCGTACTGCACAATCCATCCGGAGCTGCCACATCACGGATCGTCGTTACCCCCAAGGAAAGTGCCTCTTTCAAATTCGCTGTCGCCAGTAAAGCCACGAGTCCGTCGTTGTTGCGATACTCAGCGGAGTCTGGTTTGCTCCACCAATACCCGATGTGAACATGTAAATCGATCAAGCCTGGCAAAATGGAGCATCCGCTGTACCGCTTTACCTCTCCTTCCGATATGGAATCCGTAAGCTCCGATTCTGTCCCCACTGCTACAATCTTTCCTCGCTCATCAATCCCGACAGCACCTTGTTCGATTACATGCTCTCCATCTCCGATAATGACGCGATCAGCAATCAACCATTTCATTTCTGTCCCCCCTGTCAAAAATGAAAACCCATCTGTCCGCAATCGTGGTTGGTTCCTCGAAAGTTCATCATCTATCCGACTATTTCCTTCTCCTCTCTCGTCTAGTTTGAAAAAAAAGCCTCCGGCAGCACGTGAAGTGCGCCAGAGGCTTTTGTGTTACATTCCTTATTTAAATACAGGTGCAGCAAACTGAGCCAGTTTCTCTGCGGAAGACTTTTCCACATCCGCGTGCAAGCTGTTGCCATGGGAATCCATGGTGACGATTGCTGCGAAGCCTTTAACGCGCAGGTGCCACATTGCTTCTGGAATACCGAATTCCATGAAGTCGACACCTTCTACTTTTTCCAAGCATTCTGCATAATACTGAGCCGCTCCACCAATCGCATTTAAGTACACAGCGCCATGCTCGTTCAATGCTTTCAGGGTTTTTGCACCCATTCCGCCTTTTCCGATAACAGCACGGATTCCAAATTTCTTGATGATTTCGCCTTGGTACGGCTCCTCGCGAATGGAGGTAGTCGGGCCAGCCGCTTTTACATGCCACTCGCCTGCTTCGTCCTTCAGCATGACTGGACCGCAGTGGTAGATGATGCCACCGTTCAAGTCCACTGGACAGTCATGATCCATCAGGTAGCTATGCAGGGCATCGCGTCCTGTGTGCATTTCACCATTGATAATGACCACATCGCCTACTCGCAGGCTGCGGATTTGTTCTTCGGAGATTGGCGCTTGCAGAACAACCTCTCTGCGCTTTTCGCCCGCATCGTCCGTAGCTGCTACAGGGGACAAGTCCATCGCCACTTCTTCGTCTTTATAGAGGTAACGGAGGATTTCGCCAGTCTCCGGATTCAGGCGAACACCTTGACGGCGGAATGCCCAGCAGTTGTACGCAACGGATACGAAAAAACTCGCTGGCAGGCGGTTTTCCACGCCGATTTTACAGCCCAAGAGAGTCGAATTACCACCAAAGCCCATGGTTCCGATTCCGAGTTGGTTCGCTGTTTCCATGATGTAGTCTTCCAAAGCAGCCAGATCAGCAATTGGATTCACATCGTCCACTTTGCGGAACAATTGATGCTTCGCCAGTGCATAACCGGAGGTGCGATCGCCACCGATTCCTACGCCGATGAAGCCGGCACTACAGCCTTGTCCTTGCGCTTGATATACCGCATGCAGAATGCACTTGCGAATACCATCCAGGTTGCGGCCCACTTTGCCCAGACCTTCAAGCTCACAAGGCAGGGAGTACTGGATGTTTTTGTTCTCACAGCCGCCGCCTTTGAGAATCAGCTTGATTTCAATTTCATTCTCTTCCCATTGCTCAAAGTGAATGACAGGAGTACCTGGTCCGAGGTTGTCCCCTGTGTTAGTACCTGTCAAGGAATCTACGGAGTTGGAACGCAGCTTACCCGTTTTGGTTGCTTCTGCAATCATTTCTTTGATGGCTTGTTTAATGATCAGCTGGTTGACTCCAACCGGAGTTTTCACTTCGAATGTAGGCATCCCCGTATCTTGGCAGATCGGAGAAACATTTTCTTCTGCCATGACGACGTTTTGCGCAATCGTAGACAAAGACAGCGCTGCACGTGTGCCAAGATCCTCTTTCACTTTAGCTGCATTGACGGCACGACGCACGTCTGGTGGTAGATTCGTAGAAGTATCCGTGATGAGTTCCAGAATGCTTTGCTTCAAGTTTTCCATCTATGACGCCCCTTTTGACGTAGTGGTGTAAATGGTAGCATAAACCGCCTATTATTATAGCACACGCTCCCCCACCTGTCCGTAGATTGCTGCCCAAAGAGTGTGTGAAACATTCCGTAAACGTGCGTCGTCTTATTACCGACAGCAAATTTTGGCAAGAAGCAGATATGAGGGGGATTAAAATGAAAAGAACATTTGCCGGGCTTCTCGCCTCTGTGATGGTGGTGACCGCTATACCCTTCCTGTTCACAACAGGTACAATTGCGGAGCCAACCGTTCAAGCCGCAGCATCCACAGAAGAGTTGCCAGTAGTCGGTTCCTATGCGGAGCTAAAAAAACTTATCCAATCATCTGACTTGGATCGCTATCATTACGGCACCTTGGAAACGACTGCCGCTATGCCAGTAGCCGCACCTAGCACAGCCAACAAAGTAGCGGACACTTCCGGCGGCGCTGCTCGCGGTGATTTTTCCACAACGAACACACAAGTGCAGGGCGTCGATGAAGCAGATATCGTCAAATCAGACGGAACTTATCTTTATCAATCCACGCAAAATGAAGTGCGCATCATTAAAGCGTATCCAGCGACCGAAATGAAGGTCGCAAGCCGTATCAGCTATGACAATGGAAAATTCGTACCACAAGAAATGTACGTCGACGATCGCAGACTCATCGTCATCGGGCAAGCGGATGAGAATATCTCCTATCCTCCCGGTTCCGCTTCCAAAAGAGGCATCCCCCGTTTCCAAAGCATGCAGTCCGTGAAAACCATGATCTACGATATTACGGACAAAAAACAACCGCGGCTCATTCGTCAACTGGAGCTGGAAGGCCAGTACATGTCGTCCCGCAAAATCGGCGCGAGCTTGTACGTGACAGCCAACCATTACATGGATGCGTATCGTATTATGCAAGAGAAAGCAGAAGTGCCAGGCCCAACGTATAAAGACAGCGCCCATCATAACCAATACCAAACCATTCCCTACAGCGAGATTCGTTACTTCCCGGATCACTTTCGTCCAGAGTATTTGATCGTCACTGGCGTGAATCTGGATGATTCGAAACAAAAGATGTCACTGAATACGTATCTTGGTGCTGGTGAGAACATCTATGCATCCACCAAAAATCTGTATGTAGCCGTCACCCAGAACAATGCCCAGCCAGTAGCCGTTAAGCAAAAAGGGGTGACAGCTCCTTTGATTGCCCCTCCCATTGAGTCAGAAACAACCATTTATCGATTTGCCATGAATAAGGGAGACATTCGGTATACAGGAAAAGGGTCGGTGCCTGGACGTATTTTGAACCAGTTTTCCATGGATGAAAACGACGGTTATTTCCGAATCGCCACCACGAGTGGGGACACGTGGCGGGACGATGAGCTTACGTCCAAAAACAACTTATATGTGCTGGACAATAAACTCGAGGTATTTGGGAAGCTGGAAGGCATCGCTCCAGGAGAACGCATTTATTCGGTCCGTTTCATGGGAGATCGTGCCTACATGGTCACCTTCAAAAAAGTCGACCCGCTGTTCGTTCTCGATCTGAAGAAGCCTTCTGCACCAAGCGTACTAGGTGCCCTGAAAATTCCAGGTTACAGCGACTATTTACACCCGTATGATGAAAACCATATCATCGGTTTTGGCAAAGACGCAGAATCAGATAAAGACTGGGCGTACTACCAAGGGATGAAAATTGCCCTCTTTGATGTCAGTGATGTAACGAAACCGAAGGAAAAGTTCAAGACCGTGATCGGGGACAGAGGAACGGATTCCGAGCTGTTGCGCAATCACAAGGCGCTGCTGTTCTCCAAAGAAAAAAATCTGCTCGCCTTTCCTGTATCCGTCCACGAACGTACGGCTGAACAAAAAGCCAAAAACGACATGCGCGAGTATGGCCACTTTACTTTCCAAGGTGCCTACGTCTATCAGCTTGATCTACAAAAAGGGTTTCAGCTGAGAGATCAGATCACCCATCTGTCGAAGGAAGATGTTGCGAAAGCAGGCGAAGGCTGGTACGACAGCTCCAGTAACATTAAGCGGATACTCACGATTGGCGACACGCTCTATACCGTTTCAGACGATTACGTCAAAACGCAGCAGCTCTCTGCATCCAAAAAAGAGAATATCTTGCCATTGGCGAAATAGCGGTAATGCTCTGTCATGCGGACAGGTTCTGTGCTAAGATGGGTTAATAGATGCAGCGTATATAGAGAGGGTGTCACTACGTGGAGTATTTGAGTTTTAATTTGACATCAACGCTGGCAGGGATTGCGGCTGTGCTGTTGGTTATGTTTATTCGCCTGCACTGGCCCTTCCGCTTTCAGTACATGGCCAATCTGTTCAAACGCCGTTTGAATATTCGATTGCGCTGGCTGGAGGCTTCCTATCGGAAGAACCGTTCCCGTGCTGTCGCTATGCTGGATAAATCAACCCATGAGATCATGCTTGGCAATTATGAAATGGCCGAAAAATATATCGTTCAAGGAATCAACGTCTGCAAGGAACGACCAACGTTATTCAATCAAGCGATGATTCACTACTTGTTTTACAACCTGGCGATCGTTTACTATTCCTCCGAACGATACAACGAATCATTGGAAGTGGCGTTTCGTATTTACCAGCGTGATCAGGGAATGACTGATTCCTTAGCGCTTATTGCCTGCTCGCACGCACGTCTGGGTGAAGTAGAGAGTGCGATAGAAGCTTACCAGCTGATCGCAAGCAAACGATCGGCAAAGGACTGGAAGCTCTTTTGCTTGGCAGAGATTGAAGCTGCCAAAGGAAATTATGAGCGAGCCCTTTCCTATCTGAAACAATTGATGGACAAATCAGCTAGTCTTGTGCATCTGAATCACTCCGTACTGGAAAAACGCTTGGAAGAGTGGAAAAAAGCCTCTACACAAGCCAGCTAATCGATTGACGACCGCACATTGCTTTATGTGTGCGGTTTTTATTTTCCGCTTCCCGTAACGCTGCTCTATGCACAGTCGTATTACTATCAAGAAAGTGAGGTATTTTTCATGAAAAAATTCAATGCATCTATACTTGCTGCCTCGGCACTTGTACTCGCTCTCGCTGTAGCGGGCTGTACACCTGGAAAAGATTCTGCGTTCTCTGCGGATAACCCTGTTGCCAAAATCGGCAATGTGACGATTACGCAAGAGCAAATGTACGACAAATTGAAAAAAGATGCTGGTAAGCGTGTCATGGCTGATATCATCACCTTGGAGCTGTACAAACAGGAAGGCGCTGCACGAGGAATTACCGTAACCGATCAAGAACTCGATGCACGTGTGAACCCAGTCAAAGAAAAAATGGGATCACCAGAAAGATTCCAACAGTATTTGAAGGATAAGCAAATGACTGAGCAAGAGCTCCGTGAAGGCGTGCGCGCTGTTATGCTGCGGGACAAGCTGTTCGAGCAGGATAACCCGATCACTGAAGAACAAATCAAAGAATACTATGAGAAAAACAAAGATAAGTTCGAGGGAACATTTGAAGAAGCCCGCCCGAAAGTGATCGAAAAAGTAAAATCAAGAAACAAACGAAATAATATGGATAAATGGATCGAGGAATTGTATAAAAAGCATAACGTCCAAATCATGGATAAAGATTTAGAAAGCGAAAAACAAGTGAGTGAAGAAGAAACAACACCTTCCAGCAAGTAATGCAAAAAGACTTGTGCGAGCCGTCAATGCGCGGCACACAAGTCTTTTTTTTGTTACGGACGAGCAATCGCAATCAACTCTTGCAAAAACTCCTTGATTTCGCCATGAAGAATGGGGCCATGACCAGTAGCTAAATACTCAATGGGCCAATCCTGCAAAATCTTCAAGCCCTCCGTAAACTCCGCCGCTCGCTCTGGTTCACGTGCTACCCATTGCTTCAATTGTTCTTGATAAGCTGCCCGGCAGTCCACTTCTCCGCCCACGATTTGGCCGAGTTCTGTGTTTTCAAAGCATAAATGATCGCCAACAAAGCATATTTTCGACTGGGGATCAAAGAAGGCAACGGAGCCTTCTGTATGAAAAGAAAGCTGTCGGAAACGCAGGGACGGCAGATCTCCCCCACTACCTGTAAACGTATGGCCGAATAGCGTCTGTGAAAAATCATCCAGTTCGTAATAATCGTCGAGGTGAATCCAATTGTTACGAGAAGGGAACATATCGGCATTTCCAATATGATCAGCATGTCGATGAGTGAAGTAGACATATTCCGTTCGATCTGGCTTGACCCCGATCTCTTCCAACGCCTGTTGAAAAAATGAGCGTTGCTTGCGCTGGTGAGAATCAATCAATACAAAGGCATTCCCTTGTTTGATCACATAGCTGTTCACGTAGCTATTCCACGCTTCCTCATAGGTGATGATCGCCCAGGTGGAGTCTGTGATTGGTGCAATCACATTGTTCATGCCTCCATCTCTCCTCTCCTCCCAGATACAATTTCTTATTGTTATTATACACAATCATGCACAACCGTGCTGACTCGTGCCCAAACTTATCCAACACACTACATAATCACACGGTCGCCTCTTCCCCTAAGCTGACCCAAGATCTTCCTTGCGAGCGTTGAATGTGAACAGGTACGCCGAAAAAGCTTGTCAGACGTTCCGCCGTTAGGACCTCATCTGTTTTTCCAGCCTGGTCAACTTCCCCCGCTTTTAGCAGCAAGGTATGCGTGAAGCAAGGCAAAATTTCTTCGATGTGATGGGTGACATAAATGAGAGTGGGTCCGTTAGGCTGCTTGGCGATTTGTTCAATCATGGCCAACAGCTGTTCTCTTGATAGCAGGTCCAGCCCAGTGCAAGGCTCGTCTAGGATGAGTAAGCGAGGGGAAGCCATCAAGGCTCGAGCAATCAGTACTTTTTGTCTCTCCCCTTGCGATAAAGCGGCAAAAGGTCTGTTTTTCAATGCACGGCATCCAAATGTATCGAGTAAATCCGACGCTTTCTCTACGTCCGCTTCATCAGGAACGGAATACAAGCCGATGGTTGCCTCCCGTCCACTTAAGACGACACGGAGTGCAGTTTCATGCTCATGAAGCTGTGCCATCAACGCTGTGCTTACCCAGCCGATTGATTTACGCACCTCGCGCAAGTCGACGGTTCCGTAAAGGTTGCCTAATACACTGACCTCCCCCTTTGTCGGCCACACATAACCACAAATGATTTTCAACAGACTGGTTTTACCAGAGCCGTTTAACCCGACTAAACACCAATGCTCCTTGTCTTGCACTTGCCAAGCAATGTCTCGCAGAATGGTTGTTTCATCTCTTTGCCAGGTAACCTTTCTTACATCAATGACCATACTCTCTCCACTCCTGCCGTTGTATGTGCAAAGAACCTCCATGGCATATGGAAGCACACGGAGGCCCTAACCCAAAAACAGTTTCGTTAAAATTTACCTTGAATCTTGAAGACAATCTCCGCAAACAACGTAGCGAAGAGGAACGTGCCAGTAAAGACGACGAGAGACACGACTACGATACGCCAGCTAAGCTGTTTGAATAGATGAACATCTTTTCCGAGTGACAGACCTGCATAGGCGAGAATCGGTGTGGCCAATGCGAGCAGATTGATCTTGGCAATCGCAGCAGCCGTATATTCATTCCCTGGGAAAAACGGGGATGTCGCAAGCATCGCAAACAAAGAAATCCAAACAATGACGGGAGATTTGAACGGCAGGATACGAGTAAAGCCCATTCCGATCAACGTAATGACGGCCAAGAGCAAAATACCTGGCAAAGAATCCATGATTGGTACTTTATAACCGATCCAGTTACCGATAAGAGCAATGAAGCCAATGATAAAAATCGTCAAGATTTGATTCATGCGCTTTTTCTCCCCCCTTCTGCTGCAGAAGAAGCGCTTTTACGTCCAATGATAGGCTCAAGCCATGCGTACAGCTTTTGTGTAACCGGCAAGGAGAAGAAGATACACACGTACGTTCCGACGATACTCATCATCAAGTTTGCCGCTCCGGAATAAAAGGCAATGTCCTTTTGCGCTTCCGGGAAAATAACAGCCAATGAGCCTGTTGCTGCTGCCATCATACTACCAGAACCAACTGCGGCTCCCATCGCCAGTGAAATCGGGTGAAACAACCCGCTGCTTCCTAAAATACTTGCAAGAATCGACATATAAATGGCACCAA
Source organism: Brevibacillus schisleri (assembly GCF_055685845.1). Lineage (NCBI taxonomy): Bacteria > Bacillati > Bacillota > Bacilli > Caryophanales > Paenibacillaceae > Brevibacillus > Brevibacillus schisleri. The sequence goes on along the minus strand of NZ_JBVNDM010000001.1, from coordinate 2,387,030 downwards.
ACAAGGTTCCGCAAATATATACGCCCAGCGCGCCGCGAGCTTCGGCAGAGTTTGCTCCAAACTTTTCTACAATGATCGCCAAGTTTGGTTCGCGGTCCAGAGAATAAGTCGCCCCAATTGCTTCACGCTTCAGACCCAGCCACAATGCGATTGGCAGACCAAGTGCAATTGTCCCCACAATGTGTCCCATCTCTTGTACAATCAAGGATACACCAGAACCGAGCAGCTTAGGCAGCTCAGGCCCGATATTGGCTCCCAGCTTCGCAATAAAGATCAAAAACGAAACACCCAAAATATTGGCTGCGACGTTCATTTCTTTTTCACTTAAGAATTTAAACTTCGGCCAACTGATTGCCCCGCCTAAAACGAGCGCGTAAAGCATCGGAAACAGAGCGATAACCCCGATACCAATACTGATTTTTTTTGTCCCGATAAATTCTGTCAATGCGACGAGAATAAGTACGAGAAAATGCAGCTTGTACTCATTGACGCGTGCCTCTGCCATACGACATCCCCCTCATTCTATCTCGCTCTACGCCATGACGACTTTTTGAGCTGCCCGAACAAACAATTCCACGCCGCGTACCATTGCGTCCTCATCAAAATCAAAGCGAGGATGATGGTGCGGGTATGTAAAGCCTTTGTCCGGATTGCCAGCACCCAATTGAATAAAACAGCCAGGAGCTTTTTTCAAATACTCAGAGAAATCTTCACCCGGCATCAAAGGATCAATGTAAATAATCTCTTTTTCTCCCCAACGCTCGCGGATCGTATCCTCCATCAGCTTCGTCACCTGCTTGTCGTTGACAACGGATGTGTAGCCATGCGAGAACGTGAATTCATAACTTGCTCCATGCGCTTCGGTAATTCCTTTGACAATTCGTTCAATCCACATCGGAATATTTTGGCGAATCTGTGCATCGAAGCAGCGTGTGGAGCCCGTCAGCGTCATCGAATCTGGAATGATGTTATAAGCTGTCCCTGCATTCAGCATCGTCACCGAAATAACGACCTTGTCCAACGCACTGACGTTGCGGGAAACAATTTGTTGTAGGCCAGTAATAACCTGTGCCCCAATGACGATCGGGTCAACTGATGCTTCCGGTTGTGAGGAGTGCCCACCTTTTCCTTGAATCTTGATATCGAAGCGATCTGTCGATGAAGTAAGTGCCCCGTAAAGTACACCAAATTTCCCTACAGGCATGTACGATGCCAAATGAATACCGATGATCGAATCCAATCCGTCCGCTGCACCAGCTCTTACGATTTCAGCTGCCCCACCCGGCGGCAGCTCCTCGGCATGCTGGAAGAAGAACCGAACCTCACCTTTGATTTGATCCTTATACTGGGACAAAATTTTTGCGGCTCCCAACAGCATCGCTGTATGACCATCATGTCCGCACGCGTGCATCACGCCAGCTTTTCCTGATGCATATGGCACATCATTTTCTTCATGGATCGGAAGAGCATCAATGTCAGCGCGAATGCCAAGAACTTTTCCTGGCTGTGATCCGATCAGTCGAGCGACCACACTCGTTTTGGTTGGCCGCGAAAGCTCCAAATTCCCGAAAGATTCCAACGTTTCGTAAATAAATTGTGACGTCTTTTCCTCTTCAAACGACAATTCTGGATGCTGATGGAGATATCGTCGCCATGAGATTACCTGCTCAGCTACTTCATCCGCCCATTTCTTCGTTTCTAAACTCACACAATCACTCCTCTTTTTGCCTCATCCCTCAACATTTCCCGAGTCAGTTAAGTTTAGCTAAAAAAAATATCGTTTTGTGAATTCTATCACGGAACGATGAAAATAACAAATGTCCATTCCACAAGGACAAAGCTGTCGAATCCACATTTGTAGCTGTCTATTTATTTGTTATTTTAGAATTTTCCACCGATAATGTCCATGTAAAATATACGATTTGTAACAATAAAAAGATTTATGCTACTAGATTCGAAAATTGCCCCAGCCACATTTCTCCATTCCCTACCATCACGCCTTGATCATTGACAAACGTCTCTGGTTACCCTTTGCTGTAAAAACGCTTCCCTTACCTTCTCTGTCATGATTCGATCGTACTCTTCCAAAAATGGCAGTTCATCTCGGATAAACTGACAGCACATATCTGTCATACCCACTCACCTGTGGAACCAAGCTTGTTTCTTGTGCCATCAGCACGATTCCCATTGTTAGTAGCAGCCCTCTCATCCCTTTTCATCGCCCACCTCCCATCTGTATGGCTATTTCCTTCCTACTGATAGCTTTTCGTCCTCTGCCATTCGTTATGCAAAACCGTCCTTCACGAAAAAAAACCCTATGCCAATACTGACATAAGGGTGGCCCTTCACATTCCGTGAGCCAGAGCTTCTTTTCCATTTCCCCAGATGCCAAGGACCATAATGCTTCCGCTGAAAAAGTCCCCGCGATTCCGCCCGGAGCTTGAGGTACAACGGAATCCCGTAAGCGACATATAACCCAACGACACTTACCGCCGTCAGAAATGCCAAGGTCGTATACGACGTGTTCGGATTGATGACTTTCACGATGTAATCGAACAAGGCAAGCGCAAAGGAAAGGATGATAACCAGCCAAATTGCTTTTGCCGGCGTTCGGTATTTGGTCGAAATTTCTGCCCACTGATGGCTCCACGGCATTCCTTTATCACGCGAAAACGCATACAACATTCGCGAAAAGGAAGTAATCGATGCCAAGCCACAGAACCACATCGCAAAGGTGACGAGCCACAGTACAACGGAACCAAATGTGCCGCCTAATGCTTCGCTAATCACATAAATAAATGCATTTTCCGCTTCACTGACAGCCGCTGCGTTTTTGATGGATAAAGTGACAAAAGCAAGCATGATAAATCCAAAAATAAAGGAAAAGGCCACAGACGTATAAATCCCCCAAGCAGCACGAACCCGCGGGTTAATCGTTTCTTCAATCGTATGCGCCGATGCATCATAGCCAGTAAATGTCCACTGCGCCTGTAATAACCCAATCAAAAAAGCAACCGCGTACGGTTTGTCTGAAAAGGTTTGACCGACTTGGAAGAGGTAATCAAGCGGTTGCAACTCATGACGGGAGAAAAAAACGAGACTTCCGACGAGTATGACGACGACGCCAATATGGTACCAAGCAGAGAAATCATTTAACCGGGCAACGAGTCGAATTCCAATGTGGTTAAACGTACCGTGCAAAAGGAGTGTAATCCCGAACAGGATTAACGTAGTCGTTTCCGTTGAAGTATAGCCAAACGCACTCGCGAGCAGCGGGTCCGCAAATAAAGAGAACGAATAGTCAATACCTGCGACAATCCCGATTTGGCCGATGAGATTGATCCACGCTGTGTACCAGCCCCACCGTTTGCTGCCTAAAATAGCTGCCCAATGATACAATGCTCCGGCTGTAGGGATCGCAGATGCGAGCTCAGACATCGATTCTGCGATCAGGATGACGAATAACGCGACCAAGGTCCATCCGAAGCCCATCATGCCAGAACCGCCATAGAGTAATCCGTGCCCATACAAGGATACTGCACCTGTCAAAATAGAGATAATCGAAAATGAGATCGCAAAGTTCGAAAAGCCACCCATATCCCTCCCTCTCTGCTTGGGAACCGATAAAACTCTCATGCGCGCTTTCATCAAAGTGGCGGACGCTTTCGTTTGCCCGATACCCAATGGCAATCGCAACTCCAATGGTAAACAGCAATAAGATGACACCTAGAGCTAGCATTCTCTCCCTCCTTTCATCCTAGATGCAATTCCTTGACAAGTTAGCAGGAATAGTACATTTTACGTGCCAGTTTGACAGCTATACCACCTCCTTCGGCTGGCAGAAGCAAAACAAAAGAGCAACTCATGAGAGCTGCTCCTCTTGTTTAACTAACCCCCTTTTGGGCTTGCAAATAAAATGCTACGTCTTCACTCGGAAAACGGTCTGCTGAATAAATTGCCTTGCACTTCTTCACACAGATACTCCTGCAAAAACGCAAGCTCCTCCTTTGTCTCGACCCCTTCTGCAATCACATGCAGTTGCAAATGATGCGCCATGGAAATAATCGTGGACACAATGGCCTGATGGGAAGGCTGTTCAATCATGGCGCGTACAAACGAGCGATCTATTTTCAAACGATTCAACGGGAATTCTTTCAGATAGTAGAGAGAACTGTAGCCCGTTCCAAAATCGTCAATCGCAACGTGCACGCCTAATTGCTTTAGTTCCTTAAGTGCCTGTGTGGCGCACTGGACGTCGATCATGCTGCTTTCTGTGATTTCCAGCTCCAGGTATTCCGGTGCTAACCCAGTCTGGTGCAGAATCTCAGCGATCATCTGGGTAAAATCTTGTTTGAGAAATTGTCGTGCAGATAGATTGACGGCAACCCGAAGCGGCATGAGTCCCTGATCTTGCCATTGCTTGTTCTGCTTGCAGGCCGTCCGCAGCACCCATTCTCCAATCGGTACGATCAACCCGGTTTCTTCTGCTACCGAGATGAACTGGTCTGGCAAAAGTAAGCCTCGTTCAGGATGATCCCACCGAATTAGTGCTTCTACGCCAACGATTGCGCTTGATTTGGCACTTACCTGTGGCTGGTAATGCTATAAAAATTCTTGCCTGGCCAAAGCGCGATTCAATTCATTTTGAATATTCATCTTGTCATTCACTGCTTGCTCCAGATTCGGTACGTACAGGTGGAAACTGTTCTTCCCTTTGTCTTTGGCTGCATACATCGCCGCATCTGCGTTCCGCATCAAGACACTTCTGTCTTGCCCATCCTCTGGGTAACGAGAAATCCCGATACTCGTCGTTATGTACAGCTCGTGCCCATGTATAAAAAATGCCTGTTCAATCGTCTGGTTGATTTCATTCGCCATGGAAGATACTTCTCTTTCCGTGACATCTGTCAGAATGACCATGAATTCATCTCCGCCGAGCCTGTACACCGTTCCTTTTTTTCCTACACAATCCTGCAATCGCAAGGAGGCTTCCTGAAGTAACAGGTCACCAAAATCATGCCCCAAGGAATCGTTTACCAGTTTGAAATGGTCGAGATCCAGAAACAGCACGTAAACTTGTTGATCTGTTTTTTGGGCCTCCATGATCACCTGATCCAATTGCTGTTCGACAAAACGGCGATTCGGCAAACCCGTCAACGAATCGTGAAAAGCGAGATAATTGATTTTTGCCTCGTATTCCTTCTTATTGGTAATGTCTCTCACAATCATAAAGACACCCGTAATCTGCTGATCGACAAATACGGGGGTATGAGTCATGTTTAGATGAAGCTGACAACCCTCGCTCGTCGTCAAGGTAATATCGCAGTTGCATGCCTCACCTTGCACGGCATTTGTAAAATGGGTCGATATGAGCTCGGCATCTGTAGAAATACACATCGTCTTTAATTTTTCGAGTGGCAAGCTCTGCTCCTTTGTCAATCGCATCGCCGCTGGATTCATGACGCTTTGCGTACCATCGATCGAGTAAAAGATTACTCCGTCGTAATTGTGCTCAAATAGCGATTTATAGCGCTGGTCACTTTCTAGAACGCGCAAGGTCTTCCCTGCGAATTGCTTGTCCACGTATACAGAAGCCAAGGTCACGACTAGAATCAACACACTGACAATGCCAATCATGGTAGCGATCAGCCCCGAATCATCATACGGGATCACTGCGATTGCCATGTGCTCGTGAGCGACGAATGTGGTGGCGTACATTCCAGTGTAATGCATGCCGGTAATGCTTGCCCCCATCAACAGCCCTACAAAAATTTTACGCCAGAGACCTTCTACTGGGTCCACCGAACGCAATTGAAACGTAAGAATCAACGCAACCATCGAAAACAAGATCGCCACGAAAATGGATACGGTAAACCATAGCCAATCGTACAGAATAACGGCGTTCATCATCATCGCTGCCATCCCTGTATAATGCATTCCTGCGATACCAGTCCCAATGACAACTGATCCTGTTACCACCCTCGTTTTGGACATGGACTGCTCGCTCACGATCCATAATGTAAGCGCTGATGATAACACGGCCAAAACAATCGAGAAAAATACAATCAAGTTATCATACTCGACAGCAATCGGCAGATGCAAAGCAAGCATGGCAACAAAATGCATAGCCCAAATACCAAGCCCCATGGAGACGGTTCCAGCACATAACCAAAACACACGTCCCCTGCCTTTTGCATAATGGAGACGTGCGCCTAGATCTAATGCTGTGTATGACGCCATTGCTGAAATAAAATAGGAGAGAAAAACCAGAGTCATACTATAGGATTGGTCAAGACTATTCATTGCATTCTCCTTCAAAACCCTTTACCGAAGTCTACTCACGAGGAACGTCCGCATTTTTACGGGTTGTAGGCGTGCCTGTGACATTCTCCCATCTTATCCGTTTTATAATTCCCTGGCAAGAAGTCGGCGCCGTCCCCGTTTTGGAGATACTACAAAGGAATGCTGCTGCAAAGGAGGGAGATTTCCTTGATCCGTATGGGCTATGCCTGCATCAGTGTAAAGACGAAAAACAATCCAAACAAAAAAACGACAGTTGCCCAAGTAAATAAATTAGATCCCCCAGCTCGATTAAAAAAGCTGCGGCAAGTTATGCAGGCAAACTTTTTCAATTTAATGGATTTGCTTGCTTATAATGTAGAAAATCAGATCTTTTTGTATCGGCTTCCTTCTGAATTTGTTCCACTGGCTACTCATCCAGTAGCCGCTGAATGGGATTGGGCAAAGGAATTCGCATGGGACTTCCAAAAAGCTGGGAATTATATCCGCAATCATGGCATTCGTTTGACAGCTCATCCCGGACATTACAGCATATTGAACAGTGACAAGCCTTCTGTGATGGAAGCGACCATTGCCGATTTTTCCTACCATGCAAAAGTGTTTGATTTACTGGGGCTCGACGATAATTCCGTCTTGGTGACACATGTGGGAGGGGTATACGAAGATAAAGCCTCTTCTCTTGCTCGTTTTGCATCCAACTTCGAGCAGCTTCCTGAAAACGTCAAACGTCGTTTAGTCGTGGAAAACGATGACACTTCTTTTACAATGCGCGAGGTTCTGGAGCTGTGCGAACGGATCGGTGTGCCGATGGTGCTCGATATTCACCACCACAACTGCCATTCTGATGGCGAGGATTGGACGGAATACCTTCCACGAATTATTCAAACCTGGGGAGAACGCACACCGAAGATGCACATGTCCTCGCCTAAGTCAGCAAATGACTTTCGCGCTCATGCTGACGATATTGATCCAGAGGCGTTCCTTACATTTGTCAGTGCGCTAGCGGATTACAATGTGGACATCATCTTGGAATGTAAAAACAAAGATGATGCCCTCCTTACTTTAAGGCGCGAGTTAAAGAAAAAAGGAGTCGCTGTTGAAGCATTTACGAATTGAGCATGGAAAAGGACGCAGCTTAATTAGCTGGCGTCCTTCCTCATGCGCTTCAAAATGAACATCCGCAGTCACACCCACGTCCTCGTCTATGATCCCGTCTATGTCGATAATTGTATCCAGAGGAGGAGCTACTGCCACCCGAGGATGAAGATGATGAACCTCGACCAAAGGAACTGCTACCGTCATTCCATAATTGGCAACGGTCATGATAATGATGCATTCTTCGTTCATGATGCTTGTAATGTTTGCGGTATTCCATGTATTTGCGGCGATTTTCACGATGCTCCTCGCATTTGTGGCGGAAATACTCCATCCGATCCATATGGAACTGGAATTTGAACAGGTACAGCTCCAGCTCCCTTCCTATGTTTTCATTCGGTCGAGCATTCGGCCTTACATTTGGTCTGATATTTGGTCTGATATTTGGTCTGATATTCGGTCTTAGATTTGGCATCATATTTGGACTTTCATTCGGCCGCACATTCGGTCTGACATTTGGTCGTACATTCGGTCCGACATTTGGTCTCATGTTTGGACTTTCGTTTGGCCTTACGTTCGGTCGCACATTTGGCCGCATGTTTGGACTCTCATTTGGTCGCACATTGGGTCTGACATTTGGCCTCATGTTTGGGCTCTCATTTGGCCTTACATTCGGTGAAGCGTTAGGCATCGGATTTGCCGGAATCCGGTTCGGGGGCATTGGCATTGGATTCGGCTTGAGATTTGGTGGCATTGGATTGGACGGCTTATTAGGTGGCATCGGATTCGCTGGCATCCGATTTGGCGGCATCACGTTTGGCACGTTCGGGTTAGCCAGATTGGGAGCAGGCATGATCGGTTTTTTCGGCATTGGACGCGCAGGAATAGAATGATTCGGATTGATTGGACTTTCCGACTTGGGCTTTTCAGGAGAAGGCTTGATAGGTGACGGCATCGATGGAGACGGTAATGGCATCGCTGAAGAAGGCGGTTTTGGCATTTCTTTAGGACGCCTTGGGATTGCGGTAGGCATAGGCGGCATCTTACGTCGCTTTTCCACGGAATTCTACACGTCCTTTCGGATGAACTAACACAGTACATGGTATGACATTTATCCAACTCTAGAGACGACTCTCGCCCAGTTTAAAAAATTGGACTAAGCCCGTTTTTTACTCTCTAGGGAAGCCGCCGTGACAAGATCATCTTGACTGCACGTAGGCATTTGCTACAATGATAGCAATAGCTAAAATAATCAGACAGTTGCACATGAACGAAAGTGAGGAAGAACGTATGCCGCGACGATTGCAGGCTAACACGTTTCATCCAATCACATACATGCTCTCGAGCGAGGGGTTAGGAGATAGTATCCTAACCCCTCGCTCTTTTCGTTCTCTGCTCTGCTAAAGGAGGAAATTACAGATGAATCAGCAAGTAAACGTTGTAAAAGTGGATGGGGATCAATTGCGTATCGAAGATGTTGTTTCCATTGCAAGAAGCGCCACCCACATCCAATTATCTGAAGAAGCATTACATCGTGTTCGTGCTTCACGTGCCATGGTGGAGAGAATGGTTGCACAGCAGGAAGTCGTATACGGAATCACTACTGGCTTCGGAAAATTTTCCGATGTCATGATCCACGATGAGGACGTAAGCAAGCTACAAGAAAATTTAATTATGAGTCATGCCTGCGGAATGGGCGACCCTTATGCCGTTGAAGTTGTCCGTGCGATGATGGCATTGCGCATCAATGCGTTGGCAAAGGGGTATTCGGGAATTCGGGAAGAAACATTGCTTCAGCTAGTAGAACTATGCAATCGCGGGGTTCATCCGATTATTCCTCAACAAGGTTCCCTTGGTGCAAGCGGCGACCTGGCCCCTCTCGCTCATATGGTACTGGTCATGCTCGGAAAAGGTGAAGCGCTCGTAAATGGCAAGCGGCTATCCGGTAAAGAAGCACTGAGTGAAGTGGGCCTCTCCCCTATTCGACTCGAGGCAAAAGAAGGTCTGGCTCTGATTAACGGTACACAGGCAATGACCGCACAGCTTTGCCTCGCCTTGTATGATTCGCGAGTTCTACTTGAAAGCGCGGAATTGATTGCGGCGATGACGATTGAAGCACTGCGTGGAATTCCAAAAGCCTTCGATCCCCAGCTCCATCTCGTCCGCCCGCATCCAGGACAGCAGGAATCAGCGAAGCGTTTGCTCCAGCACTTATCTGGCAGCAAACGAACTACTGGACAGGGTGAGTTACGCGTCCAAGATCCATACAGCCTTCGTTGCCTCCCGCAAGTCCACGGTGCAACTCGTGATACGCTTGAGTATGTATGGACTACGGTTACACGCGAATGCAATAGCGTTACCGATAACCCTATCCTTTTCACAGAAACAGGCGATGTCATCTCCGGCGGAAATTTCCATGGTCAGCCAATGGCATTCGCTGCTGATTTTCTTGCCATTGCCATAGCTGAATTAGCAAATATTTCTGAAAGACGCACAGAACGTCTCGTCAATCCACAGCTAAGTGGTCTTCCCGGATTCTTAACCGAAAATGGCGGACTCCATTCTGGATTTATGATTACGCAATATGTAGCCGCTTCCATTGTTTCTGAAAACAAAGTGCTCTGCCATCCGGCATCAGTCGATTCGATCCCGTCATCTGCCAATCAGGAGGACCATGTCAGCATGGGTACGACTTCTGCTCGGAAGCTTCGCACGATCGTATCAAACGTCACCAAGGTGCTTGCTATCGAATATTTGGCAGCAGCTCAAGCTATCGATTTTGGTTCGGGTGATCTCGGAACAGGTACAGCGCGAGCCTATGAGCAATTGCGCCGGGTGATTCCCCGCCTGCATGAAGACCGCGAAATGCACCCTGACCTCGTAAAAGCTGAAGAGTTGATCCAGCAAGGGACACTCGCGTTTGTGACGGAATAATCGTTCATGTATAGGAACCATTGTTTTTCTCTGTTATGATGGAGCTAAGGATGAGCATTTCGACCAAACCACTTGAAGTATGGAGGGCTGTCTCATGAATGCAGGCAGAGAACTGGACCATCCTGCGTACCTGTTACTGTTTGATGGGGTTTGTCATCTGTGCCACGGTGCTGTGCAGTTTATTTTGAAGCGTGATCCGCATGGACACATTCATTTTGCTTCCTTGCAGTCTCAGAGAGCGCAGGAAATTTTGTCTCATTACAACTATCAGGAAAAAGACATGTCATCCGTTGTCTTTATCGCCAACGGACAGCTATATACAAAATCGGATGCGATCTTGCACGTTGGTCGCAAGCTTCAAGGTGGATGGCCTCTGCTATCCAATGTAGCTCGGCTCATCCCAAAGCCTGTCCGCAATCCGATTTATGATTGGGTCGCGAGAAATCGCTATCGGTGGATGGGTAAAGCAGAGCAATGCATGCTTCCTACCCCGCAGATCAGATCCCGCTTTTTGGATTAAAAGAAAAAGGAGAAGTCGCTGTCTCTCGCGGCTCCTCCTTTTTTTATTCGCTCTGCCCAATCATTCTTTCTTGAATGACAAATGACCATTCGCGCACGTTCTTACCGCTTTTTCGGAATTGTCATCGCACGTATCCTTTTTATTTCGACATCGTTTGTGGATGCTCATCGCTCACATAGTCAGCCGCTTTGACATTTGCCTCTACCTGCGCTGGGCTCTTGCTACCTGGGATCACGGTCGTGACAGCCGGATGCTTGAGGCACCACGCCAGTGCCCACTGCGCCATATCCATTCCTTCTGGAACTTCATTTTTCTTGATTTCTTCTACTTGGAGCAACAGCTTGTTGACATGCTCCTGATCGTGTCGATGTCGCACATCGTTTCCACTGAATACAGAACCCGGCTTATACTTTCCGCTCAAATAACCACTCGCCAACGGAACGCGAGCCAATACACCCAGGTCTTGCTGCTGGCAAGAAGCAAACACACCTTCTTCCGGCTTTTGATCCAGACGATTGTAAACTACCTGGATGGCTTTTGCATTTACCGAAGTAGCAGCAGATGTTTGATGCATGTTATCATTTTTCGCAATCGAGAGTCCGAGATGGCGGATCGTTCCTGCCTGCACCTGCTTGTCGAGGTAGGTCCACAAGTCATCATTGTCAAACGCTTCGTCAGGTCCCGAGTGGAATTGGTACAAATCAATATAGTCGGTCTGTAAGGCTTGCAGAGATTTTTCCAATTGCTGCTGAACTTCAGCCGCTCCATAATGATTGGTTCGAGAAAATTTGTCGTGAAAATGATGCCCGAATTTCGTCGCCACAATCCAGTCTTCCCGGCGGTTTTTTTTCAAATATCCCCCGATAAGCTGTTCGGACAGATGATCTCCGTAGCATTCCGCTGTATCAATCAAGTTGATGCCGAAATCTTTTGCTTTGTCGAGAATCTGGTCAACAGCTTCTTGGGAGAAATCCAGTCCCCACTCCCCGCCAAATTGCCAGGTACCTACACCGATTACGGATACGTTCAGATCCGTTTTTCCTAATCTGCGGTACTTCATTGCCCGATTCCTCCTCCTCATAAATAAACGAGAATTCCCTGAACGAATGTTCGCTCAGGGTGAAGACTAAAAAAAATTATATGCTTTTCTCGATGTTCAATTGGCTCACAAAATCTTGCAGATTCCCTTTTCGTTCTTTGCGCATTTTCTTCCGCTCGTCCGCAGTGGCCATCAATCGCTCTTCTTCCTCTGTTTCAGGGACAATAGCTGGCACCTCAGTCGGATTCCCTTCCTCATCTAAGGCAACAAAGGTGAGAAAAGATGTCGCGGTCAAAATACGCTTGCCGGTCTGGAGATTTTCCGAGACGACTTTGACGAAAATCTCCATGGACGTTTTGCCCGTTGACGAAACAAATGCTTCGAGGCAAATGGAATGTCCCATTTTGACGGGAGCAAGAAAATCAATCGAGTCAATCGATGCTGTCACAACAGGGCGACGCGAATGTCGCATCGCAGCGATTGCAGCTACCTCATCTATATAAGCCATCATCGTACCACCAAAAATAGTACCATGGTAATTCGTATCAGATGGCTGAACCAGTGATGCCTGAATTGTACGAGATTCTTGAGTTGTCTTGACGTTCATCGCTGTTGCTCCTTTATCAATCTACTTGATGCATACATCATCATATCACAAGGCATTCAACGTTCCAATTGATAGCTGCTCCCAAGTATGCCTTCTATTCTCTCTGCCTCTTCTTGCAAAATATAACGTAACAAAGGCAGATTCCACTCATAGGCTGGCCGATAGCCGTCTAGTGCAAACAGCTTGTCGTCGATATGCGTAGCAAGCTTTCGGCGGGCCGGACTGGCACAGTAAAACTGCTCCAAATAATCCGTCCCCCATCTGGAAAAGGATGACGTTTCGTTGGTAACCGCCGTTAGCAGGATCCCTTCCCCTGTATCAATCAAGTCGATTGGATACAGTTGACAGCTATATGGCTTGAGCGGCTCAACTTCTCGACCAGCCTGTTCCGCATAAGCATGGATCGCACAGCCGTAACGCCCATCGTTTTCTTGATAAAAAAGACAATTGCCATGTCGCATGCGAATGGTTCCTCGAGGCTCATTGCGATCCCAAACCCCATGGAGAAGCCAATGATTGCGTTCAGCCTCATCCTTTAGTCCAGCAGAGATAGAGGGGATTTCCCCCTCCATGATGGGAATCTGCCATTCTTCTACAGCGTAAGGTTGTCCACCCTCACAGCAGGTCTCACGATGAACGGTCCTGCAATTCCAACAGTCCAAGTGAAACAAAGCATGGAGGGCTGTTACATCAACCAAATATTGTCCCGCTCTCACCAAGGAATGCTTGTGTTTCTTTATATATTTTTCGCAGTGGTACGCCTCTTTATCAGACATGGGATCAGGCGTGCCTACATAACGAAAAGCTCGTTTCGTTTTCATTTTTGCAAAACAATCTCCGCTTCTGTTCCAAAAATTCGCAAATGGCCTTCCTCATAGCTAGCCAAATCTACTTCATCACCCGGAATCTCCATCAGGATTTCCATTTCTTCGCCCTCTTCTGTCGTAAACACGAGCAGGAGATCTTTTTCTTCAAATTCATTGTCAGTCAGCTTGGTTTCCAGAAGCTGAGCTTGAAATTGTGTTACCTCTTCCTCTTCTTCTCTATCGGTATCCCATTGGGTAAAAGTCACGGAAGCCTTTTGATTCTTATACTCCGCCAACAATTGAATCAATTGCTCATGTTGTTGAATGTCCATCTTGTAATCCCTCCGAAATAGTTCATACTGCCCATCATAGCAAAGTAGCTCTTAAAAAGCCAAAAAGAAACACCGCTTCGCTGTGAGAAGCGGCTATTTCTCTTTTGCCTGTCAGCTTACTTTGCTAATCGTCTGGGCTAATGCAAAATCTTTGCCGGTTAAACCTTTTGCCTCGCGGGTGGCTAATGTAAACGTGACTGTGCCACCTGCCAAATGAATTTCCACATGCTGATTGTCATGCTCAAGCATCTCTGCCACACGGTTGACGAAACTGATTGCAGTGGAAAAGTCACGACAGTGGTACGTGCGTGATAGCGCCATTCGGTCTTCTACCAGCTTCCAGCCAGGTACCTTGCTCAGATACAATTTGACCTGTTCCAAAGACAGCTTGCTCATTGTAGCAATGCCCCCTTTTACCCGATAAATGGTTGTTACACCATCATATTCACGAGACGTACAGGTTATCCGCACCCTATTGCTTCACGGCATAAAAAATCATACGAGGTGATTCATGCGCTACATATTCTTCAAACAGATAGTTTCCAAACACTTGGATTTTTTCGAATCCCGCTTCTGTTAGCATCGCAATCATTTGCTCGGCAGAAAACAAGCGAACCTGCTCCATATACTCACGCGGTTCATTCGATGACTCGTCGGAAATCAGTATCCGCTTTTTCACAAATCCATCCTGGACCCAGCGTTCTTCTTTAATCAACATCCCACTGACTTCCTTGGTAGAGTGCGGCACGAGGTTATCGATGACGTACGCTGCATTTAAGAAGTCGATGACCACTTCACCTTTTGTTTTGAGTGCTTGTGCCATGTTACGAATAACGTTAGCATTTTCTTCATCTGTGGAGAAATACCCAAAGCTGGTAAACAAATTCACCACGATATCAAATTCTTCGTGAAACGGAATGTCGCGCATATCACAGCGGGCAAAACTTAGCTGTGGATAGGTGTTTTGTTCCTCAGCCAACTGTAAAAGAACAGGCGACAAATCCACACCAACTACTTCATACCCCCGGCGAGCCAGCGCACGCGAATGACGCCCGCTCCCGCAGCAAAGATCAAGTACGCGTCCTGTGTCCTTTACCGGCAATCTTTCCAACAGATTAGCGATCTCTCCATCTGCGGCCGAATCGTCCCTATGACGATACACAAGCACATAATCTTCGCGAAAGCTGCGTTCAAACCATTCTTCAGCCATGTCTGAGCCCCTTTAATTCCAAGATGTTCTTATTATACCACAGCGGGGTTTATCCGTAGCCGATTTGCGTGTGGCAAAGTGTAGGAAACTCTTTGTTGAAAAAAGCGAAATCACTTTACATACATACTGTATGTATGTTAAATTAACCTCATCCAATCGTGAGGGAGAGATCCAGAATGAAAGTGAACAGCTTTTATCCTGTTATTTTGACAGAACAGGTTGAGACTAGCTCGAAGTTTTATCGAGAGCACTTTGGCTTTGATATTGTTTTCGAAGCAGACTGGTATGTGAGTATGCAGAATCAGAGCAGCACTCCAGCTTTTGAGCTAGCCATCTTAGATCCTTCTCACGACACAATTCCACAAGGATTCCAAAAGCCAGTAGATGGTGGTCTTATCCTTAATTTCGAAGTCGATGATGTTGACGCTGAATACGAGAGGCTTATTGTGAAAGCAGGTCTTCCTCTCCATCTTGACATTAAAGACGAAGATTTCGGTCAGCGGCATTTTATCACATCCGATCCAAACGGCATTTTACTTGATATCATAAAAGTAATCCCGCCTTCTGAAGCATTTGCTGACAGTTATGTTGACTCTGTCTAATCTGGCATGAAACAAGTAAGGAGATTGTAAAGCATGAAGATGTCCAAAGCAGAGCAAAAACAGCAAACGATGCAAAAACTGATCGAAGTAGCAAGAGAGGTGTTCTCCAAACAAGGCTATGCGGATGCGGCCATGGAAGACATCGTGAAACAAGCCGGGGTGACCCGTGGCGCACTGTACCATAACTTTGGGAGCAAAGAAGGATTATTTGAGGCAGTACTGACTTCTGTGCAACAAGAAATCGGAGAGCGCGTAGAAGCGGAAGCTGCGAAAAGTGAGGAGCCTTGGCAACAATTGATCTTGGGTTGCTTGGCCTTTGTCTCCTCGGCCGTCGAACATCGCAACAAGCGGATTTTGCTTATCGATGGCCCTGCTGTCATCGGGTGGGAAAAGTGGAGACGAATGGACGAGGAAAACTCCATGCGGCATCTCAGAGAGCAGCTTCAAACGATGCAGGAGCAAGGGTACCTACGTCCGGTTTCCATCGATGCTCTGACGCATTTGCTGTCTGGTGCGATGAACGAAGCCGTGCTCTGGATTTCAGAGACGCCTGATCATAAGAAGTCCCTTGAGGAAATTTCAGCAGCGATGACCCTTCTCTTGGAAGGATATCGCACCAAATAAAAGCAAAGCACCCCTGCTTCCGCCTCTTACTGGCAATATGCAGGGGTGCTCTGTTATGGCATAGGATCTTTATGATGAAAAGCGGGTAGCTCGTCCAAGCCGAATTTTTTCAGCTGCCCGCGCAATAATGCTCTCTACCGAAGATGGGTCATCCACAACGTCGTATTCGTTAATATTGACCCGCAAAATCGGACAGGAAGTAAAGGAAGCAATCCAGCTATCATAGCGGCCAAACAAATCTTGCCAATAATCCACCGGCGTTTGTTGCTCCATGGGACGCCCGCGCTCTTTTACGCGACCAATAATATCATCGAAGCTTCCCTCTAAGTAGATCAAAATATCTGGATGCGGGAAGTAAGGCGTCATGACCATCGCTTCAAAAAGCTCTGTATAAGTGCGGTAATCTTCTTCTGTCATGTTGCCTTGCTCGTACAGCATACGGGCAAAAATCCCGGTATCCTCATAGATGGAGCGATCTTGGACAAAACCGCCGCCATAATCAAACATCCGTTTTTGTTCCTTGAAGCGTTCTGCCAAAAAGAAAATTTGCAAATGGAAACCCCAACGCGATAAATCATTATAGTAACGGCCCAAATACGGGTTATTGTCAACCTTCTCTACAGATACACGAAATCCGAGCTGATCTGCCAAGGCATGTGTAAAGGTGGATTTTCCTACCCCTACTGTTCCGCCAATCGTAATCACTGCGTTGTTTGGTATCCCGTATTTTTCACGAAGCGTGCTGTTTTGAAACCTCGACATGTACGCAACTCCTTATCCCCATGCTTACTTTTCCCTTGTTCCCTATCCTTCTTGTCCCATCAACTCTTGAATCCGTGGTGCAATTCGATCCAGTACATACTTCAAATCTTCTGGTCTATGTACGAAATCCAAATCGTCACAATCGAATTTGATGACAGGCGTATCCGGATGATGCTTTTCAAACGCGTCCATAAACTCGTTGTAATCCGCAATCAGGTTCTCCATATAGGTGACATCCATGCTGCGCTCCATTTCGCGATCGCGCATCGCAATCCGCTTCATCACGGTTTCAATCGAAGCTGTCATGTAGATCACTAAATGGGCCTGAGGTAAATCCTCTGTTAGGATATCATAAATTTTAAGGTACTTTGGTAGGTTATTTCCTTGTAACGTCCGTTTGGCAAAAATCGTATTTTTGAAAATATTGTAATCAGAAACAACGGAAATACCTTGATTCAGGAACTCTGAATGTATATCCTGCAACTGCTTGTAACGATTGCAGAGGAAAAACATCTCGAGTTGAAAGCTCCATTCGGCAATGTTTTCATAAAATTTACCCAAGAATGGGTTTTCGTAGACGATCTCTTCCAGTAGCTGCAAGTTACATGCACGGCTTAGTTCCCGCGATAAAGAGGTTTTCCCAATTCCAATAGGTCCCTCAACGGTAATCAATATGGACTTCATGTATGCTTCGATCCCTTTCAAGAAAATGAGAGCACTCCATATTCTAGCACGTATGTAAGCGTTTGTCGAAAACATTCGCATTGTGTCGTTTGGTATCATTTGGTACTCCTTTTTCTAAAGAAAAACTGCTCTTCATCGAGAGCAGTCTGGTGCTTACGTAAAATATTCAACGCGAGCCTGAGGAAACAGTCGGGCAATTTCACTTTCCAAATGGGCCTGCAAAGCCTTTGCTTGGATGTCGGGATAGACGTACTTCCCTTTCCCGTATTTCCCCCATTTGTACTTGCGCTCTTCTTCCTTCATCACAAGCTTCGTTTTCGGATAGCGCTGGAGAATCAAGCTTTTAGCAATCTTGGTAAAACGGTGCTGGATCAGCTCAAACGTCAAATCCTCCATCGCTTCGGGAACCAACTGCGAACGCAGTCTTTCCAGTAAATCGGTATACCCTGCTTCCCATCCGTCAAACCAATACAAAGGCGCTAAAATAAAGCCGAGCGGATAACCGGCCTTGGCTACCTTCCCTGCTGCCTCCAGTCGCTGATGAAAGCTGGAAGTACCTGGCTCAAAATTTTTGATGACATAGTCGGCATTCATGCTGAAGCGAAACCGGGTATGCTTGTTGTGCTTGGCATCCAGCAAGGAATCCACGTGGTGAAACTTGGTCACGAAGCGCAACCGCCCAAACTCCTGCTGGCCCATAAACTCAATCGCTCGTTTTAAATTGCCCGTTAGATGCTCAATGCTAACCGGATCGGATGTACAGGCTGCCTCAAAACGTGTGATCTCACCCGGGCGTTCCTGGATATACTTCTCAGCCTGTGCCAGAATTTCATCTGTATTGACGTACACTCGAACATACGGCTTTGTCCCGATATTGGTGTTCAAATAGCAATAATGACAGTGGGCAGCACATCCCGTAGCCAGTGGAATGGCATATTCGGCGGAAGGCTTGGAAGTCTCGAACTTCAATGTTTTGCGTACACCAATGACCAACGTCCGCTTCGCATTGCGATATTTCTCCACTTCTGTATCCCCAGGGATGCCACGAACCTGATTATGGCTGGTCGTCATCTGCATCGGAATCCCTTCCGCTTGAAAACGTTGATACAGCTCTTTTCCAAGTGGATAATTCAATGCATGTGGTTCCACGAAAATATAATCCGGAACAAACAGCTTGCTGCCTTTTTGCTCCGTCTTTTCAGGTCGTTCCAAAAGGGTCGTTCCCATATCCATCATCCCCCCTCACCTAGTATGCCCGTGCCATTCGACTGAACGTAAGGAGAAGTATGGCTGTGCCCGTTATTTCAGGGTGTTTTTAAAATCGCGTAGCAGCACCTTTGCTTGCTCCTGTTGAGCTAGCGGCACTTGCAAAGTATAGACATATCCTGCTTTTTCGGTCTGTTTGGACAAAAGCCTGACTCGAATTCCTTTCATTTCTAAATAACGCCGACATTCCTGAGCAATCCGTGGGAGGCCATACGATTCATGAATCGTAACCCATTTGATCCACATACACCTGCACCCCATCCTTACACACTTCTTTCTTTTACAGTAAGCAGTGGACGGGTGATTGGTTCAAACAAAAGAAAGTTGCTGACATTTTAGGAAAACCGTTTTTGCCTCTGCACCGTCTAATGGTAGAGGAGGGGAAAAAGTGAATCTGGAACAGCTCGTTTCGCGCGCAAAAAATGGGGATGATGATGCCTTTTTTCAACTCGTCAGCCTTCATAAGGATCAACTGTATAAAATCGCCTACGCCTTTCTCCGTAACGAGACAGATGCACTAGAGGCCATTCAGGAAGCGACATGCCGTTCCTATCTCAAGCTTGCACGATTGAAACAGACTGCGTATTTTCGTACATGGCTGACCCGCATCCTTATTCATATTTGTCTCGATGAGCAAAAGCATCGAAAACGGATTATCTTGAGTCCGATGGAAGATGACGTCGAGAGTCGTGCAGGTCTCCCGATGGACGCCCAAAATGTCGAGCGTATTCAAATCGAAGAGGCTCTCGCTCGTCTCCGTCCAAATTATCGCCACATCATTATTTTAAAATATTTTGAAGATCGGACGATACGCGATATTGCAGAGGTACTCGGTCATCCGGAAGGCACCATCAAAACGTGGCTGCACAAGGCTCTAGGTGCACTTCGCAAAGATCTCGGGAAAGGCTGGTGAGCTTTATGAGTGAAAATGATAAAAAGAATGCGAGTCCATTCATGGTTCCCGCTGAGATTGATCAATACATTCGAAGAGGAATGGAACAAGCAAAAGAGCTGCGTCAAAATCGGAGCCGCAATCGGTGGATACGCGTGGGTTCTAGTCTGGTTGCTTGTTTATTCCTTTTTGTGTTTATTTTTTCCGTTCGCCTTTCACCTGCTGTTGCCGCTTATGTCAGCTCTATTCCCGGGATGGAGAAGATCGTTGCGTTTCTTCGGGATGACAAAGGCTTGCAAAAGGCAGCAGAACACAATCTTGTCCAAAATATTGGCGCCAGTGGTTCAGTAGAAGATGTGACGTTTACCATCGATCAAGTTTTGGCCGACGATAAACGGATGGTTCTCTTCTATACTATAAAGCATCCATTTACTGATAAAGAAGTAGCCCTGCACAAGATCGAGTTGTTAGACCAAACGGGAAAGGAATGGGAGCATGGTGTATCTTGGTCAAGCATGGGGAGAGAAGAGCCTGTGATTCAGGATCGTATTGATATTGTCATCAATGAAGCCACTGAAATACCCGATGCAATGACTGCAAAAGTCTCACTTGCTATCAATAATCTCGAACAAAAGACTCCACTCTTGATCGACTTTGCTGTAGATAAAAACAAATTTAAGACCTTTGACAAAAAAGTGTACCCCGTGATGAAGGAAGTCATGATCGACGGTCAGCGTTTCACGATTGAACAAATCGCGGTTTTTCCTACTCAGACTGAAGTGAGCATTCGCTTTGATCCAGCTAACCAAAAGCACATATTTGATTTTGATAAGCTGAGGCTTGAAGATGAAAAAGGAGAAACATTCGCTTTTTGGGGAAATGGCGTTCCTGTTCGGGACAACGGTGAGAATGGAAGAGTATACCATCTGGAAAGTATTTATTTTGTAGAGCCCGAAAAGCTTATTCTCAAAGCCGATGGTATTCGTGCCATAGACAAAGATAAATTGCAAATCGTAATCGATGCGAAGGCAGACACATTAACAAACGTGCCAAATGATCGCTTAAAATTAACGGCACTACGTCAAGTTGATGATGTGGTGGGTATGGACTTTTCTTTGAAGGTTCCACCCCAAGATAAAGACTCTCATATCTCCTTAGGGTATGACCTGACTGACGACGTGGGAAATGAATATGATTATGTGCAAGGAAGCACCCACTCGACAGATGATGAATCCATTCAATACTATTCCATGCTATTCAAGCGAAAAACAAACAAAGGTACGCCTACTTCTTATTCCTTTCCTCTGTCTAGCTATCCTGAACGACTTCAAGGTACTTTTTCTATTGAAGTCAAATAAAAAATGCCCCTTCAGCGATTGTTTGTACGGTATCGCTGTGGGGCATTCATTTTTGGATTCGTCAAATCAATCTACAACCGCCCAGTGATTGGTCGGCCCATGCCCGCCACCTAATTGCGGAGCTGTCTTAATAGCTTGGAAGATAAAGCGATTTGCTTTTTCAACCGCAGTGATGAGCGGTGTATTTTTGGCTAACTCTGCTGTAAGAGCCGCTGAGAACGTACAACCTGTGCCATGCGTATGGCGTGTATGAATACGCTCATGGGATATTTCATGGAATGCGGCACCATCGAATAAAATATCAACGACAACGTCCCCTTGCATATGTCCACCCTTCATCAGGACATTGCGGGCGCCTAACGCATGTATCGCTTTTGCCGCTTCGCGCATCTCATCTGTCGTCTCGATTCTCATGCCAGTCAAGCATTCTGCTTCCGGCAAGTTCGGTGTGACGACTTCCGAGAGCGGCAACAGCTCTGTTTTCAATGCAACGATCGCCTCATCCAGCAGTAGCTTTGACCCTCCCTTAGCGATCATCACTGGGTCTACCACCAGCTTTTTCAGGCCAAATGCTTTGAGCTCTTCTGCAACAGCACGAATGATATCAGCGTTGAACAGCATGCCCGTTTTCGCCGCGTCAGCGCCAAGATCACGCAGCACCTCATGCATTTGCTGGGCAACTGCCTCTGTCGGCAACGGATACACACCTGCTACGCCCAATGTATTTTGTGCAGTGATTGCTGTGATCGCACTCATTCCGTACACACCATGTTGATGAAAGGTTTTCAGATCTGCCTGAATCCCAGCTCCCCCACCGCTATCTGAACCCGCTATCGTCAATGCTTTCGCAATCGTGCTCATGATATTCCCTCCTGCTTTCCACCTTTTCTCACCTGAGTATACCATCCGCTCGTCCCATTCGGTATACTAAAGGAATGTTTGCCAGCAGTCATGCAAGGAGGCATCTGCATGTCCTATCGGATTTTTTATTGGTTGACCTTTTTGATTCCAACCATCATCATCGGGGGTTTTGAATTCATCCGTCACGACTTTCTGTTGCCCTATATGTCTATGGAAGCCGGAAATGTGTACATTACCCTCTTGACGCTCCTACTCTCTTTTTTATTCGCTACCTGGATGTTTCACACCCTTAAACAAATGAATGCACGAATTATCGAGGAACAAGCTCGTCGCGCTGTTTATGAAGAGCGGGAACGCCTTGCCCGCGAATTACACGACGGAATTGCCCAGTCTCTGTTCTTCCTCAACGTAAAGCTGAAGCAGGGACACTTGGACGATGCACGGATCGCTGTATCTGCCATCGACAATCATGTACGGCAAGCCATCTTTAACTTGCGCTCATTGCCAGAAGAAGGCAGTCTGGATCAGCGCCTTGAGAAATGGCTGGCGCAATGGAGCGCTTTATCTGGAATCGACGTTGCAAGCGAATTACATGTCAAAGACGGCTTTTTTACTCCCACCGCAGAGGTACAACTGTTCGGGATCATCCAGGAAGCTTTTGCAAACATTCGCAAGCATTCTCTGGCTAAGCATTCGTGGATTCACCTCACGACAGATGAAGCAACTGGCTGGGTTCTCTCCGTTGAGGACGATGGCATTGGGATTTCTAACCCTTCTCCCGATACGAAAAAATACGGTCTGTCCATGATGCGCGAGCGAGCACGCCAGTTGAACGCCTCCATCGACATTCAGTTACGACCGGCAGGCGGTACGATCATCCGCTTATCTTCTCATTCAGGAGGAAAAACACTATGAACGCTTACCGTGTATTGATCGCCGACGACCACCCGATGGCTCGTATGGCCATTCGTAGCCTGCTTGATCCCGATCCCTCTTTTGAAGTCATCGGAGAAGCACAAAATGGCGAGGAAGCCTTTCTCCTATGCGGACAAATACAACCGGACCTTGTGCTCATGGACATCAACATGCCGAAATGGAGCGGACTCGAAGCGACCCGCGAAGTCAAGAAAGCATACCCGCACATCAAGGTCGTCATTCTCAGCGTCTCCGATGACGTTGCTGACTTGATCACGGCCATTCAATTCGGTGCCCAAGGTTACTTGCTGAAAAATTTAGAGCCTGACGACTGGATTAACTACTTGCATGCCTTGCTCGGCGAGGACAGTGAGTTGACCCGCGAAATGGCAACCCGGCTCATGTACCGCTTCCGTCAAGAAGAGGCGACGGATGAAATGGTACCAGCTGTTCTGACCCCGCGAGAGCGAGAGATTGTCATGTATGTGGGAGCCGGAAAAACGAATCGGGAAATAAGCGAAGCGCTGATCATCGCAGAAAACACTGTGAAAAACCACCTGAAAAACATTCTCGAGAAGCTGCAATTGGCTAATCGCGTCCAGCTCGCTGCTTATGCGGTTCGCCATCATTTGGTTATCAAATAAAAAACATTGCTTTCTGCTCGATCAACTGTCATCCTTAGAAAGATACGTTTTCCACAGACATAAGAAATGCAGGTGATCCGCATGATCGAAGTCAAGACCTCCAAACTTAGCAATGGAGAATTAAATAGAGGTGTATTTGCAACGCAAGATATCAGAAAAGGCGACCTGATTCATGAAGCGCCCGTGCTGCCCTATTTGAACGAAGAGCATGAGCATATCGAGAAAACCTTGCTCGCGGATTATGCATTTGAGTACGGTGCTAATCACACAGCCTTCTTGTTAGGGTATGGCATGCTATTTAATCATTCCTACACGCCAAATGCCACGTATGAGATTAACTTCGACAACCACACGTTTGACTTTTATGCGTATACGGACATTCAAGCGGGTGAAGAAATTTTAATCAATTACAATGGCGATGAGGATTGCGATGATCCTCTTTGGTTTTATGAAGACCAACAGAAAGAAACAGATGATACCAAATAAGTTTACGCCTTAAAAACAAGGAAAACCCGGAAACTAACACTTGAAAAAAGTGCCGTTATCCGGGTTGTTCTGTGTAGAGGGTCGTACTATAAACGCAGCCATTTCGCGAAGTACTGTTCATTCACCGGAAAATACGCTGTGGCAAAACGAACAAACTCAGGCGTATCCACCTGTTTGTAGGCGTACGTCTGATAATACGCTTGCAAAAACTCCCAGCCATCCGTCGCATCGCCATATGTTGTAATCAGCTTCCATAGCTCTTTTACAGGTTGACCGTACACCGGACCCACGATCGGTCCTTTGCCAAACTCATCCAGCGGCAGATTGGAAACCGATTGGGTCGCGTCAGCTTGTTCAGCAAAATAAAAGCTGGCATCCCCTTTTTTCTCAACATCGTAAAAATAGAGCGTCGTGGCAAGCTCTGTTATTCCTTCGTCCAACCAGGCGTGATGGAACGGATCATTCGAGACCACTCCATAGAACCATTGATGGGCAATCTCGTGCACCACGGTGTGACTTAAATCGGGGTCCACACTCCCCATGTGTCCGACCGTCACCACGCCTGGATATTCCATACTTGCGGTTTCATCCAACAGGATATCGAGTTGTTTATGGGGATACGGCCCCAATTTATCCGTAAATTGTTCAAACGATTTTTCCGCAGCTTGCAGGGCGACTGTCATCGCTTCCTTGTCTGCTTCCTTTCCCCATACCCGAAGCTCGACACCTTTGACCGTTTTGCTTATACTACGCATTCCTTTTACTACTGCAATGAATACTTCCTTCGTATTTTTCAGTTTTATTTCACCAGTCTGATTGTTAGACGCCTTATCCTGATCAGACGAGCTGATGACCGTATACCCTTTCGGCAAGCGATACGAAATAGAAAAATCCGCATGGCTCGTATGATACGATTCGCCTCGAAGCGAGTACGGCTTCTTATTCCATCCGTCTTTCCCCTGGTAGGTAGCTAGCATCGGATATGCTTGCGCCAAATGAAAGCCATTTTCCGTACGGTCAAAGCGCAGTCCTTTTCTCGGAACGGTAAACGCATATTTTACGATTACCTCTCGATTCTCATTTGGCGCAAGCTTTTCGGCAAGTGGGATGGCAAGCGTATCACCCGTCAGTTGATACTTGGATTTCACACCATTCAGTTTGACGTCACGAATTTTCACTTCGGCTGCGTCCTCGAAGAATGGAGGTTTGTTCTTTTTTGTAAATGCATTGGGCAGGAAATAAAAGATCAGCTGATCCCATTCGTCCTTGGAACGATTTTCAACGGTGATCTTGGCCTCAGCGGTAAACTTTCCTTCCGGCGACATCTCAAACTTCAGGTCGTACGAGCCTTTACTGCCATCTGCTATAGGCTTGGCTGTGAAGTCGTCTATCTTCCCCACCGCAGGAGACTGCGCCCCTACCCGTTCTGGCATCCACCAGCCACTCCCAGATCCACCGAGGACCAAAGCCAACAAGGAAGCCATTGTCGTGGCATTGAGCAAACGCTGCTGCCACTTGATTTCCTTCCTAATCGATATCAACGTAAACCCTCCCAACCTCTCTCCTTATCGTCGAATCGTTTTCTCGAAAAAAGATAGCCACAGATCGGGCTTCACTTCTTTTTTATCCGTCAAGGTAAATCCATGTCTTTCATACAATCGAACAGCTGGTTCATTCAAGGAACCAGTTGCTACGACGATCCTGCTGCAACCATGCTCGTGGACAGAGGCTAGCAATTGACTCCCGATTCCCTTGCGAAAATGAATAGGATCGACAATCATTCGGTGAATATCCAACGTCTCCCCCTCGATCATAAAAGAAACAGCCCCTGCCAGCTCGTCTCCCTCTATGTAGCCATAAAACGTTTCCCCACATGCCCTCAGTTGTTCTACTGATTCTCGCAGAGGTGGAATATCTTCTGTTCCAATTAACTCCGCCTCTACACAATACGCTCTTTTCTGCATGTTCCAAAGTTTTTGCACCGTTTGTTCATCCTGTAAATCTAGTCGCACGATCATTTTGTTTCCCCCGCTTTTAACTTTCTGGAGCTGATTCAAAGCTGTAATACACATAAGGATCTTTGGGAGCGGAGACGGCTTCAACCTGAGAGGCTTTGAGAACAAGCATGTCATATCCGTCTACCTGACGCAGCTCTAGCTTTCCGCCTACTTTTACCCAGCTATCTTTTTTCCATTTGTCCGCGTCCTCCTTTTCCACCAGAACCCCATAGACACTGGAGTCTGCTGTACAGCAGGTGACGGAAAACCGCGCTACGACAAACTGCTGCTTGGTAAAATCAGGCTGTCGATATACGAATCCCATTGTCTCAAGCTCTTTTCCAGCAAATTCTTTTGCATATAGCTCCATCGTGGTGAGTCCGTCCAGAAACACTTTGTCATTCAGTTCAATCACTGGCTGTTTATGTAAAAAGACGGCGATATCCGTGTAAAAGTCACCAAATCCCACGTTCGAGAATCGCTGCCGCAATTGCTCGTCGTTTGTTGCTTGCACCGGGGGTATTGCTACTTGATTGGTAGCCTCTGGCTGTGGTTTTATACTTGGCTCGGCATCTTCTTTGACTCCTGCTGTCTGCTTCACATTCTCTGTTGCATTCACATTCGCGTTCGCCGTTACATCCGCCAGCTTTCGTACATCATTGCTGAGTAGCGTGATCCCCCGCTTCTGTGCTACATCACTGCCAAGAATTTTATCCGGCATGAAAAATCCCATTAAAATGGGGAGCACAAACAATCCATAAACCAAAAAGGAGCCCATGGGTGTACGTGGTACTTTGTGCTGCTCCTCACAATCGCAATCGTAGACGCTACTGCCAACAAAAATTTGCCGTATGCTGACCATTGTCAGCAGAGCCAGAATGACGAGCGTGACATAGCTGAACATGTGCAAGCGGGGTGCGAGATAGTGACTGAGTGCTTCCGACAGGATCAAATAGGCCAACAATGCTGTAATGCCCGCCAAAATCAAACTGCGCATGATGTGATGACGCTTCAATTTATTCGGATCCATATTCTCCTCCTTACATCGGCATAAGCATAGTGACGCCAATCACCAAAAGCGTAATAGCTACGACCAGCTTGACAACAAAACCAAAGCGAAACGTTCCAAATAGCATCAACGTCGTTTTTAAATCGAGCATGGGACCGAAAACCAGAAACGCAAGCAACGAGCTGCTTGAAAACGTATTGGAAAAGGAGGCAGCAATAAACGCATCCGCCTCTGAACAAAGCGAAAACAAATACGCCATCCCCATCATGACAAAATGGGAGGTGAGCGGCGTTTGAACGATGTCCATGAGCGTATCCCGGCTGATGAACACCTGTAAAAGTGCACTGATAAACGCACCAAACAACAAATATTTCCCCATGTCAAAAAATTCGTCCACTGCGTGCGCAAATGTCGAGGACAGCTTTCCACTCGTCGCTTTTACATGATCGGCTTCATGACTGATTTGCGATTCCATGCCGAGCCGTATCGGATTTTTTTTGACAAACAAGAAGACAAGCATGCCCACTATGAGCGCAACAACGAATCCCGCAACGCCCCGGTAGAGAGCCATTTCCGGCTGACGGGCGAAAGCGACATAGGTCGATGACAAAACAACGGGATTCACAATCGGTCCCGCCAATAAGAAAACAATCCCGACTGACAGCGGCATCCCTTTTTGGATCAAGCGACGAACCACAGGGATAATGGCACATTCACAGACAGGGAACAAAAATCCGAGCAACCCGGCAAACGGCAGGGCCACGAGTGGATGCTTCGGTGTCCAACGCCTCACCTGCTCTTCTGTCACAAACGTCTGGATAAATGCCGAAAAGAATACACCCAAGAGGACAAACGGAATTGCTTCCAGCCAAATACTAAGGAAAAAGGTTTTCACATCAAGCCATAAAGGGGACCACTTTATGCTCCAACCGGAAAACAAGCTGCTGTCACTTCCCATCGTTAACCAAACGACACCTAGACCAAGCAGAAGCGCCCCGATTATTTCAACTAAAAATTGGCGAATCTTCAGAATCAAGCGGGAGTTCTCTCCTCTCTTTTTGTAAATAGGTATCATTCCTATTTATATAAAGACACCTATTTTTCCTTCTTGTCCTTACTTTTTTTACAAAATCAACAGGTTGTCCAGCCTTCCCTTCCCCCTGTATCCGTCTTATAATGGTGAAAAATCGTACGGTTCGGGGTGAATGAAGTGAGCGAAGACATTCAGCGCATTCCCACTGATCTGGAGGTTTGTGAAGTCCAGACGATCGATGAAGAAAAAGTAAACAGGCTTCGGCCTAGAATGACGGAAACGGATGGTGTCGCCCCTCTCTTCAAGGCTCTCGCAGACGATACGCGAGCAAAAATCATTTACGCGCTTGCACTTGAAGGAGAACTCTGCGTTTGTGATGTCGCAGCAACCATCAATAGTTCGATCCCGAATACCTCTCACCATCTGCGCTTGTTAAAAAACATGGGTCTCGCCCGTTACCGCAAAAGTGGCAAGCTCGTCTATTACTCACTCGATGACGATCATGTCCGCCATTTAATCATGTGTGGTATTGAGCATGCTGCCGAATTGAGGCAATCAAAACCGTAAATCCACTGGCTTTTAAACAGGTCCGTCACTAATAGTGGCGGCCTTTTTTGCTGATTTTCAAAAAACATTCAAATAATTACTTGAATATGATAATGAATATGGTATGATTTAGGTAATCAATTACCAGAAAGAAGGCCCAAATCATGAACGACTATGACGTCATCGTAATTGGCGGGGGGCAGGCAGGACTTGCTCTCGGATATGCACTCAAGCGTAAAAATCGCCGTTTTGTCATCGTGGAGCAAAACCAACGGATCGGGGACAGTTGGCGGCAACGCTACGATTCGCTGGTGCTTTTTACACCACGTAAACATAATCAACTACCTGGTCTTACGTTTCCCGGAGAGCAGAATACGCTCCCGAACAAGGATGAAGCGGCAGACTACCTAGAATTGTACGCCACACATTTCGAATTGCCCGTCATGCTGGGTACGACTGTTATGGAGCTCAGCAAAATTGGTTTCCGCTTCCAAGTACGGACACAAGACCGTCTGCTCTACGCGAAGCAAGTCGTCAGCGCAACAGGACCATTTCACACGCCGTTTATCCCAGGTATTGCGAACAGCTTGGACCACACCGTTCATCAACTGCACACTTCGCAGTACAAGAATGAGAGCCAGCTTATCGACGGCCCGGTCCTTGTCGTTGGCAGCGGCAACTCTGGGGCACAGATTGCGGTAGAGCTCGCCGCTCATCGACCCGTTATTTTTTCACAGGGAGATTCACGCTCTTACTTGCCAAACTTCATTTTTGGCAAACCTATATTTGATTACATGAAGACACTTGGATTACTCGATGCTCCCCACTCCACTTGGATCGGCGAGAAAATGCGCAGCTCACCCGATCCGATATTCGGCTACAAAAAGCAGGTGCGCGAGCTCTCTCGCTCAGGAGCATTGCGGTTGGTTTCTCGAACCGTACAGGTTAATGGGCGTACCGTTTATTTCGCAGATGGAACAGAAGCAACAGTCAATAACGTATTGTGGGCCACTGGCTTTCGACCAAACTACGATTGGCTGAGTATTCCAGATGTGCTTGATTCGAAAGGCAGACCCATTCATCTTCGGGGTATCACAAAAGTGCCTGGCCTCTCCTTTCTCGGACTTCCATGGCAGCATACGAGGGCGTCAGCGCTTATGGGCGGCGTAGGAAAAGACGCCCTTTATCTAGTGGAACATTTATAAATTATTTTCTATAAGGAGGATTCTATCATGGGCTTTCACCATCACGATCATGGAGATGGACACGATCACCATCACCATGGAAAAGGAGCCAGTAAACGAGCTCTTCTCATTTCTTTCCTCATCATTGCTGTATTTCTAGTTGTAGAAACCATCGGGGGCTTCCTCACCAATAGTTTGGCGTTGCTCTCTGATGCTGGGCATATGTTGAGCGATGCATTAGCACTTCTATTGAGCTTGATCGCTGTTCATTTCGCTGCACGACCACCTTCTGCAAAGAGAACATTCGGGTTGAAACGTTTTGAAATCTTGGCTGCACTGACCAATGGCGTGACACTTGTACTGATTTCCTTGTTCATTTTCTGGGAAGGGTTCCAACGCATGTGGAATCCGCCTGAGGTTGCCAGTGGCTCTATGATCATCATCGCCACAGTCGGACTCTTGGCGAATATTGCTGCAGCCATGGTACTCATGCGTGGCGATACCAAAAACAACGTCAATGTACGCAGTGCCTATCTCCACGTTCTCGGCGATCTTCTCGGTTCTGTCGGGGCAATCGTTGGTGGTATCCTGATGTGGGCTTTTGGCTGGTACATTGCCGACCCGATCATCAGTATCGTCGTGGCAGTCCTGATCATGCTGAGCGCATGGCGTGTAACGAAAGAATCCGTCAATATTTTGCTGGAAGGCGCCCCTTCACGGCTGGATACAACAAAAGTGGAAGAGTCACTCAGTCAGCTGCCTGGAGTTATCAAAGTTCATGACCTGCACATTTGGACGGTGACTTCCGGATTTGATTCCCTGACATGCCATCTGGTTGTCGAGGACAATTTGCCCAGCTACCCTGTGTTAAATGACGCACTGGTTCTTTTGGAAAAAGAATTCGGCATTACACACGCTACCATCCAGATTGAGAACTCTTCTACTCGACATGGTGACTTACATTGCCAGCCAACATCCGATTCCCACGATCACGATCATAACCATGAGCACGACCATCCACATGATCATAAACAACATAGCCATTCCTAAAAAAAGAAAACCATCTCCCGGCATTTTCGAGAGATGGTTTTTCTTGTGATTAATCTTCCATCGTAGACAGGTCACCAGTTGGTAGACCTAATTCCCACGCTTTCAAGACGCGGCGCATGATTTTTCCGGAACGCGTTTTTGGCAACTTGTCGCGGAATTCGATTTCACGAGGAGCAGCATGTGCAGCCAGTCCTTCTTTCACAAACTTGCGAATTTCTTCCATCAACGCTTCGCTTGGCTCATACCCAGCTCGCAGCGCGATGAATGCTTTGATAATTTCACCACGAACCGGATCTGGTTTGCCGATAACACCCGCTTCGGCTACTGCTGGATGCTCCACGAGCTTGCTCTCGACTTCAAACGGACCGACTCGCTCACCGGAAGTATTGATCACATCATCAATACGGCCTTGGAACCAGAAGTAGCCTTCTTCATCCTTGTATGCAGAATCCCCGGATACATACCAACCTGGGATGCTGAAGTATTCTTCGTACTTCGCTGGGTTGTTCCAGATTTGTCTCATCATAGCTGGCCACCCTGTACGGATTGCCAGATTCCCCATTCGATTCGGTGGCAGCTCATTTCCACGGTCGTCAATAATCGCTGCATATATACCTGGGAACGGTTTACCCATCGATCCAGGCTTGATCGCCATACAGCGATAGTTAGAAATCAGCTGAGCACCTGTTTCCGTCATCCACCAGTTGTCATGAATGCGTTGATTAAACACGCGCATGCCCCAGTGAACGACTTCCGGATTGAGCGGTTCTCCAACGCTCAGGACGTGACGCAGACTGGATAAGTCAAATTGCTTGACGAGTTCATCCCCTGCCCCCATGAACATACGGAACGTAGTGGGAGCACTGAACCAGATCGATACTTTGTTCTTCTCAATGACTTTATACCAGTCTTCCGGAGTGAAACGTCCGCCACGTACAACAATTGTTGCTCCATTCAACCAAGGTGAAAAAATGCCATAAGATGTACCCGTTACCCAGCCTGGATCGGCTGTGCACCAATAAATATCATCCTCTTGCAAGTCGAGAATCCATTTCCCAGTTTGGTAGTGCTGGATCATGGCATTGTGAACATGCAGAACACCCTTTGGCTT
The DNA here is from genome assembly GCF_055685845.1 of Brevibacillus schisleri. Taxonomy (NCBI): domain Bacteria; kingdom Bacillati; phylum Bacillota; class Bacilli; order Caryophanales; family Paenibacillaceae; genus Brevibacillus; species Brevibacillus schisleri. The sequence goes on along the minus strand of NZ_JBVNDM010000001.1, from coordinate 2,355,163 downwards.
GCCCGTTGAGCCTGAGGTGTAATGGAGGATCATTCCATCCTCACGATCAACCCATTCGATTTCCAGCTCGGTGGAGGCTTCTTCCATCGCTTTTTCAAAGCTGATGTGACCTTCTTTTAGCTCCTCTTCTGCACCTACAACAATCACGTGTTTTAAGGCAGGCAGGTCGTTAACGGGTATGCGTGGCAATAGTGCAGGTGTCGTAACGATCGCAACGGCTTCGCTATTTTCCAAGCGATCACGCACAGCCGCTTCCATGAACGCTTCGAACAGCGGTCCTACAATTGCGCCAACCTTGATCGTACCTAAAACGCTTACATAAAGCTCTGGCGAACGTGGCATAAAGACGAAAACGCGGTCACCTTTTACAATGCCCAAATTCCGCAAAACATTCCCAAATTTATTGGATAATTCACTTAATTGAGCGAAAGTATAGGTCTCGTCTCTCGTCGCATTGCTGTACATCAAAGCGATTTTGTCTTTCCGATCAGTAGCGAGATGTCGATCAATGGCTTCATACACCATGTTCACTTTCCCGGTTTCATACCAAGAGAATTGCTTCTCCACATCTGCCCAATCAAAATCCGCATATGTTTCGTCATAATTTTTCAGATTATAAGGGCCTTCCGTTGCTGGAATTTTCTCAACGTTCATGTCTTCACTCTCCCACTCTACATCGTTTTTCTCACTACGCAACATTCATAATATTTCTACATTTTTTGCGTAATTCCTCCTGCCAGAACCTACTTATTCGATTGCGAACTTTTTCTTGTATAATGGACAAGTATTCTTACTGCAAAGGAGATGGCTGACCTTGATGATCTGGTTTATTTTACTTGGCGCTATCGCTTTGTTGCTTTTTCGGGCCTATCGCAATACATTTGATGTTCAAATAAAGGAAGTAGCAATACCCTTGCAAAAATCCCGGCACCTTCAACAACCACATGATTTTGAGCCGATTTCGATCTTGCATTTGTCTGATTTGCACATGGAAAACTTATCTGTATTGCCCCAGCGCATTGTCGATGACTTCTCGCAGCGTCAGGTAGACCTGATTGCGATTACCGGAGACTTGCTCGACCGCGACAAAAACATTCCGAAGGCAGTTGCTTTTGTACAATGTCTTATGCAATTACAGCCGACACTCGGAACTTATGTAGTTTTTGGCAATCACGACTACGTGCTTACCCCTTTCAAGCTTGCACAGTTAAAATCAGAGTTGGAACGAATTGGCTGTCGTGTTCTTGTCAATGAAAATGAAACGATCTATCACAAGGGGCAGCCCCTGCACCTTATCGGTGTGGATGATTTTAGCACGCGCCATAGCAACCTGGCCAAGTCTTTCTTCGGTGTTCCCGAGACTGGAGCAAGGCTCGTCTTGACTCATGATCCTAATATAGTTTTGCACATGAAGGAGTATGCTTACGATTATTTGTTATCAGGGCATTTTCATGGAGGACAGATCCATTGGCCTCGCCCCTTTCATCTCGTAAAGATGGGGAAACTGCCGAAGCAAAATATCGTGAAAGGTCTTCACGAGAAGGATGGTCGACCTTTTTATATCAGCGAGGGCCTGGGGCAGACAGGAGTAAACATCCGTCTGCGTTCCCGCCCCGAGATCACCTTGCATGTACTGGGCAGTGATACTCCACTTCATGAAATAGCCTCTCCAGCTCCGGCTCTTCAAGAAACCGCTGCCGTGCTAGCCCTCGACTAAGGTATAATAGCCTTACTTTCGTGTCGAGATGGGGGTCACCTTGTGGAAAATTGGAAGAGAGATGTCGAGCACATCCGACAAGCGACAAATTTACCTATTGAATATGTACAAGTCTCACAAACAGAAGCAGCACAGACCCAGCAGGATTGGCTACAAACAGGCTGGGAGCAAGTTGCCGTCCATTCGAGCAGCGATGTGATGACAGTGATCCTTATCGAAACGGCATCCTGGCATGCTTCAGCCCGAACGTTGTTGGATCTGATTTTTCCTCATGTGGATGATCCAGCGACGCTTCCCCTCCCAAAACAGATAGCCAATTGGCTTTCAAGCATGGTCTCCGGCCCCCCTATTGCCATCCCTGCTCAGCTGGAAGCAAAATGGCCGTGGAAAGAAGCGCGCGTCTCCTTTTTATTAGAGCGATGCAGACCGGATCGAAAGGGAGAATGGGATTTTTTGCAACCCTTGCTGCATGATTTTTTTGAAGGCGTACCCGATTTCATTCCGTTAACACAAACACATGCGCTTCTCGTCGTCCCTGTCTCCATGCTCGATCATCAAAAAACGGCCTCAGAGCTTTTGGAGTGGGCATCTGGCCTACATGATCTGATATCGATGGAATGGATGGAACCTGTTCGCCTTGTTGTCGGATCGCCAATCACGAGTCCACTTGCATTGGGCGACACTCTTTTACAGCAATTATCACTAGCTCGTGCCCTTCAAGCCTATCGGCCACAAATGATGGTCGCTGGAGATTGGTCTTATCCGCTAGAACGATGGGCAGCTTCTCTCCCCAAAGAAATAGCAGTCGCTCTCGCAAACGAGCTGGCCGCTGTCATAACTGTTCCGCACATGACAAATGAACAACTGGAAACATTAGATACGTTGTTCGCCAGACAATTGAATGTAAGCGATACCGCACGACAGCTTTTCCTTCACCGGAATACACTGTTGTATCGATTGGACAAGCTGACGGAACAAACCGGATTAGACCCGCGATTGTTTCCTGATGCCGTCTTGCTACAGCTCTACCTTCTCTTTCGTCAAAATTAACGAAACATTTTGTATATACTGTCCATATCCAACCTGCACGTGAATTGGTACCCTACCCTTATAGTCATCCAAGAATTTTCTCTCTTCACAATCCCGAGGAGGTGCCTTTTTCATGGCAAAGGTAAGTCTTTCCCACATTTATAAACGATATGGAAACAACGTTACGGCAGTTGACGATTTTCACTTGGAAATTCAAGATCGCGAATTCCTCGTTCTCGTCGGACCATCTGGTTGTGGAAAATCTACCACGCTGCGCATGATTGCAGGTCTGGAAGAGATTTCGGAAGGTGATTTATACATAGGCGATCGCCGCGTCAACGATGTAGCTCCCAAAGATCGCGACATCGCCATGGTGTTTCAAAGCTATGCACTCTATCCGCATATGAATGTATACGAAAATATGGCTTTCGGCCTGAAATTGCGCAAATTCTCCAAATCCGATATTGATAAGCGCATTCAAGATGCAGCGCGAATCCTCGATATTTCGCATTTGCTAGACCGCAAGCCAAAAGCGCTATCCGGGGGGCAAAGACAGCGTGTTGCACTGGGTCGTGCGATCGTGCGTGAGCCGCAAGTTTTTTTGATGGATGAACCGTTGTCCAACCTCGATGCAAAGCTGCGTGTACAAATGCGCACGGAAATTTTGAAACTGCATCAACGCTTGAATACCACGATCATTTATGTGACACACGATCAAACGGAAGCCATGACCATGGGAGACCGAATCGTCGTCATGAAGGACGGTCTCATCCAACAGGTGGCAACCCCGACTGAAATCTACAATCATCCAGTCAATCTGTTTGTTGCGAGCTTCATCGGCTCCCCTGCAATGAACTTTGTGAAAGGGAATCTTTCCGAGAAAGAAGGAGCACTCTATTTTGATGCGCAAAATATTCATGTACGCTTCCCAGAAGATAAAGCCAAGACTTTACGGGAAAAAGGTTATGTAAATAAGCAGGTTATTTTTGGAATTCGCCCGGAGGATATTTACAGCGACGCTTCTTTTATGGAAGCAAATCCATTTGAGAGCACACTGGAAGCAGAAGTTGAAGTCGTAGAAAACATGGGCTCCGAATTGTACGTCTATTTCCACAATATCGGGAATACCCAGATGGTGGCACGCGTGGATTCTCGTGAAGCGCTAAAACCAAAGATGAAGGTAAAACTAGCGATGGATCTTGCCAAATGTCATGTATTTGACAGCGAGACAGAAGTAGCTGTATTCTAATAGCGAAATGAAAAGGAGTGTCCCAGCCGACATTCCTTTTCCTATTTTTTTGTACAAAACCTTTTTATAGAGAGAAAACAACGAGAGAGCGCGTGGAGAGGAGCGGATAAGAAGTGGCTTATCAAATCGTCTTTTTTGACATTGACGGAACCTTACTGAACACCGATCACATTATTCCACAAACAACGGTGGACGCCGTACAAACATTAAAACAAAACGGTGTCCATGTCGCGATCGCAACCGGCCGAGCTCCTTATCATTTGATGCCAATCGCTAAGCAACTGGGCATTGAGACATTCGTGGGCTTTAACGGGTCGTATGTGCAGAGTGAAGGGAAGATTATCCATCACACGCCAATTGCGATAGATACATTGGCAAAGCTCGAACAAATCGCTGAGGGTCATTCCCATCCGATGGTATTTTTGAGTGCTGATCACTTCTATGCCAATGCGATAGACCACCCACATATCGTCGAGTCTTTTGATTGGTTGGGACTGGACTACCCAGCGTATCGCCATCGCTACTGGGAGGAAACGCCGATTTATCAGGCATTTCTCTACTGTGGTGCAGATGAATCGAGATACATGGGTGAATTCCATGACGTCTCATATATTCGTTGGCATGAACACTGCATGGATATTTTGCCCCCGAACGGCTCCAAAGCAAAAGGAATTGAAGCTGTCTTAAAACATTTTGGACTCACTCCGGCGGATGCTGTTGCCTTTGGAGACGGGTTGAATGATAAAGAGATGCTCTCCTATGTTGGCATGGGAGTAGCGATGGGGAATGCCCATGAAGAATTGAAGCCGTTCGCCAATATAATTACGCGCCACGTAAACGACAATGGCATCCAACATGGTTTAGCAAAGCTTGGTTTAATCTAATCACGTTAACTGTAAGCTATTTCCTTCATAAACACTCCCTTCATGTGCACGATATAGATAACAGCACTGGAGGGAGTGAGTTTTTTGCGCGTCTGGCCTTTTGTTGCCGCTATTGCCTTGGTCGGTCTCATCGTTGTCCCGTATCGGATGAATCAGCATGCAGAACAGGAAATGCGCGAACCTCATCCCCGCGTGACATCCGTTCAGGCGAGAATTCCACGGATTAACTACATTGAACAGGTAAAAGACGTTCGTCGTGACCTGGAGAAAAAAAGCCATATCCAAACGCTTCATCATAACCAACGTGACCGCAGTCATTATGTAGAGAATGAAGTCGTCGTGCGCTTTTCCCCTCGTCCCAAGCAAGAAAAAATTGATCAGCTTGTTTCCTCTTTAGATGCCAAGATCAAGCGCGACTTTGACAAATTTCTCATCATCAAATCAAAGAGCATGACTACCAAGCAGCTCATGAAAAAACTGGCTGAACATCCTGACTCCGTATTTGCCGAGCCAAATTACCTCTTACTCCCGAACGTGAAGCCAAACGATCCGTATTACAAGGAATATCAATGGAATCTTCCTCTAATCGGCATGGAGAAAAGCTGGGATGTCAGCGAAGGTAGCAGTGATGTTATCGTAGCAGTCGTCGATACAGGTGTGGATATGAAGCATCCAGAATTTGCTGGAAAGCTGGTCAAAGGCTATAACGTTTTGAATGGCAGTAACAAACCTCAGGATGATAATGGTCATGGAACCCACGTATCTGGTGTCATAGCAGCGAAAACGAATAACAGAGATGGCATTGCCGGGATGTCCTGGAATAGTAAGATCATGCCGGTTAAAGCCATTGGCGCAGACGGCTCGGGATCAGCTGTAGACATTGCACACGGAATTTATTGGGCAACTGATAACGGAGCAGATGTCATCAACTTGAGCGTAGGTAACTACACCTCCTCTGCTGCTCTGCGGGAAGCTTGTCGCTATGCCTTTGATAATAATGTCGTGTTAGTCGCGGCTTCCGGAAACGATGCGAGCGATCAGCCTAGTTATCCTGCAGCCTATGATGAAGTCCTCGCCGTTGCCGCTGTGGACCACCGTAAAGAACGCGCGGATTTTTCCAACTTTGGTAATTATGTAGATGTATCAGCTCCTGGGGTCGATATTCCGAGCACGTACATTTATAGCGACTATGCCTCGCTATCAGGTACCTCGATGGCTTGTCCTCACGTCGCTGCACTCGCTTCGCTCATCCGTTCCGTTCATCCCGATATGAACACCCGAGACGTGATGAACCTCATTAGACATTCTGCAACTGACCTTGGAGCCCCGGGCCACGATCAGTTGTACGGGTACGGTATGATCAATGTGAATCAGGCCCTTCGTCAAGCCCAACCGGTCGAACAAGTCAAAACGGAACAGCCTCCAAAAACAATCGGCGGCTTGCTCACTAAGTTTTTTCAACGTCTGCGTTTTGGTGCGCAATAAGTTTTAGTAATAAACTTCAGTGAACAAAAAGGCGTACGTACCCGTCTAAGGTTTGTACGCCTTTTTAGTTACATTTCGGTGCGGTTCAAATAGAAAAAAGGTGGTTGCTGACCACCCATTTCGTTACTCATGCTTTGGCATACCATATGCTTCGTACGCCTTGCGCAAAATCTCAAAGCTCAGCTTTTTTCGTTCATGGTACGTTGGCAAATCCCATTTGTCCCATTGGTATAAGAGGGGGTTGGAAGCTTCCCGCGAGAATGGCTTTTGATTGGAATGTGCAAATACTTCCACTCCGACACCTTTACTTTCGGTTGGAACGATTCCATTCGCCTCATACGGGTATTTCCAAACCTGTTTACTACTCGGGTCAGTATACCCCAGAAACATCCAAGGAATGCGTATTTCCAAAACATTCCCCTTTGCATACCAATCTGCCAATGAGTCGTACTTCGGATCTTCTGGATTGGAAATCCCTGGCTTCATGATACCCACTTCCAGCTCTTCGAAAGGCACTTTTTTCTTGGTTTCCGGTAAATACAATGCTTTGTTGAGTGTCAACTTCCACGGCAAGAATATTCCCCTATCTGCTTGATCATAACGCTCGTCCCAAGGCAGCATTCCCTTGATATACCCATATAGCCAACTATGCTGATCATAGGCGCTATTGACAAAAATGCGAGAATTGCTTTCCCCTTGCATTCGCATTAAAAATTCGATCTCTTGGGAAAATGTAATTCCCGGTGCTTGATCAGCAGTTCGACTCCCACCACTCAGTGTATCAAAGCCAATATCCAGCCTGTCCTTTGAGAAATCCCAAACCCCTTCGCTCTTCTTTAGCATGAGATACAGGTATGCTTCATCGTGTGAAACAGAGAGATCGAATCCAGGATAAGCACGTTTGACTCGCTGAAGTCTTTTTTCCCAATCTGCTGTTTTCCCATCCAGGATGATCTGGTCAGAGACATAATTACCGGGTTCGACAGCGATGACACCAAATTTTTCCTCGTTTGTTAACGGATTGTTCCACATCGCCCTCCGTTCCCAAGGCAGCTCTAGGTCAATCGTATTCCAAGTAAATTTGAACCATTCATCCTGCCATGCGAATAAAAGTGCGCCATCGTAACCCTCTTCATAAATATTGCTCAGCATATCAGCGTTCATCTCACCTTGCTCTTTTTCCGTATGCATTCCTTGATTCCGTCCAGCAGGCCCATAATGAGTCATTCCACGCGAGCTAGGTACGCCATATTCGGCAACTAACAATGGGATTCCTTTATGGTGGGCTCGCAAATCATGCAGGTATCCGGCATACGGATTTATCTTGCCGCTTGAATCCCGGTACGCTTGGTACTTTTCCTCATATCGCAAAAAGTCCGGGTAATACGGATAGACATGATAAGCGGCAAAGTAACCAGCAGTCCATTCAGCCGAGGCTTTCAGATTCATCGGGTCGATCGAGACCATATCCTCTTGCGGCAGCGGCTCGTTGGGATGCGACAGCGGATCGGTCGTCAGCCAATTTGTGAACGATACTGGATGCTGCCATCCATATTTCATCTCTTCCTCAGCCAAAGAATCAAGCATGGAGGCAAGCCAGCTTTCAAAAGGAGACGCTTTTTCCGTTGTTATGATATATTTCCCCTGATAAGGGGGCATGTCCAGATGAGATGCATTCGTCACCTGTACCGTATACGGATGCCACTCGGTACCGAGTATCCACCCTACCAAGTATTCCGACACATCTGTTCGATATTCACCGCTGGCACGACCGTACCGCTCCGGGAGAGTCACCCCTCCATGAATTACTTGCACAGCGTCTTTAATCTCTTGGCGAAAATCGTTGGTTATCTCGGGAGTAAATGCATCCCGTCCTTTCCGATCTTCACCCGCGAGCGCTTCATCCGGCGACCAGATTCCTTGCAGTAGGAGCAACGGCTCTTCCTGCTTTTGGTTAAACTCATATAATGCCTCATAAAAAGTCGGAGGTAGAATCGTATAAATGCGGACAACTTTGTTATTCATTTCCTTCATCTGCGAAAACCAGCGCAAGTAATCTTCGCGGGTCGGTGAGAGCTCTCCAGGATAGTGCCCTGGTGTCGTTGCACCCAGGTTGATTCCCGCCCAAAACACGGGTTCCCAGCCTTGGCCGTTATAGAGGGCAATATCCCCACCGTCTACTTTGGCAACCAGCTTCTTGCCCTCCCCTTCGAATACAGGCATCGGTTTTGAAGCTTTGTTTACCTCCATTTGGGCTTTGCTATTTTTTACCAGTTCCCTCCACTTCTCGTAATCATGGATGGCGTATCCGGCGTAGCCTGCAAATTCTTCGAGATTATCTTCGAGAACGGCCAGTTGCTCCTCCAATCCGCCATGCCCTTCCTCAAAAAAAGTTGTGTTTTCTCCCTCTGCGCTTTGTAGCAGGTTAAGGCCTACGACCACTTTGTTTTTTTGACCGTTGGCTTCGTTCATGATCGGGTTTACAATTTCCAATACCCCGTTCGGTCCCTCTACCCTGTCGCGATAAGCCATTAACGTTACATGATCTAGCGTGCTGACCAGCCATTTGCTGACCGTTTCCGATTTGTCTGCCAGCGACAGCTCATACATCCAAAACGGAATATCGGCGCTTAGCTCCAACGCCGGGTCCTTTTTGATTTCCGCGGACAAGTATTCGATATTGGCTACCCATTCGTTTTTGATTACTTCCTTATTCTCATTCCATTCGGGAAGTACGTGAGGTTCAATATCGAGATGGAGACCGCTAAATCTTTCACCTTCTCCAGCTGATTTATTATAGGTCTGAACCCAATTTAGAAAGGTGGTAATACTTTTTCGATTGGAAACGAGTGACCATACCGGATCTCCTGCAAGAGCATCCACACGAATGCCGGATGCATTTGCTTCCTTAATAAAGGAACGATAATCTTGTTGGGTAATCTTTTCTTGATCAATATGCAAATAAACGAGATTGACTTCATGTTGCTTGGCAAATGCGATGATTTCTTCTCTTTCTGCAACAATGAGCTCCGTATTCCAAATCCAGGTCGCGATCATCGGAGGAGTCCTAAATAAATAAGCGATGATTGCGATGACTGCTATGATAATGATCACAAAACCAAGCAGTAGCTTTTTTTTGCTTGATCGATTTTGTTCTGGTTCTGTGCTAGCTGTAAAAATAAGACATCCTCCTACTGACTGCGATTATGTGCGGGTTGTCATCAACCGTTTGGCATACTGCTCTTTGATGCTCTGGCGTTCTCTGGCGATAGCCAAAGCATCGCTCGGAACATCATCTGTGATCGTAGATCCTGCGGCTATATAGGCACCCTCTCCAATGGTAACGGGAGCTATCAAATTGGCATTGCAACCAATAAAGGCGTGATCACCCACGATCGTTTTATGCTTGTGGACGCCATCGTAGTTGACAGTGATTGTACCGCAGCCTACGTTTACATGTTCACCAATATCAGAATCACCAATATACGAGAGATGAGCAACCTTTGCCCCTTTCCCGAGACGTGAATTTTTCAGTTCGACAAAATCTCCGACCTTCGCCTCCTCACCTACATCTGAACCTGGACGAATATAGGCATAAGGACCAACCACTGCTCTGTCTCGAATCGTGCTATTACATACATTTGCGTAGCGAATTTCTACATTACTCCCTACGACACAATCCCTTACGTCTGCATTCGGTCCGATGACACAACCGGGTCCTATTGTTATTTTCCCGCGGAGGTACGTTCCCGGATGAATGATCGTATCAGGTCCGATACACACATCGGCATCAATATAGGTGGAGGTTGGATCAATGATAGTGACCCCGTTTTGCATATGCTGCTCATTGATTCTCATTCGGAGTAATCTTTCGGCGCAAGCCAGTTGAATTCTGTCATTCACGCCGCCCCCCTCTTCCGCATTATCGGTCATGAAAGCTGCAATGCTCTCGTTTTGCTCGTTTAAAATAGTCAAAACGTCAGGCAAGTAATACTCTTTCTGGGCATTATCATTTTTCACTCGGGATATGGCTTGAAACAGCTTATGGTTGTCGAAACAATACATTCCTGTATTGATCTCGCATACGAGCCGTTCTTCGGCTGTTGCATCCTTGTGCTCCACGACCCGTTCTACAAGACCGTTTGCGTTGCGGATCAATCGCCCGTACCCTGTAGGATCGTCTACGCGAGCTGTTAATACAGTTGCAGTTGCATGTTGAGTTTCATGCTGCTCGAGCAGTTGCTCCAGCGTTTTCTCCCTCACCAATGGTGTATCTCCGCTCAACACGATCGTTGTCCCCTGTTTGTCATGCAGGAGGTCTGCCGCCATCATCACTGCATGGGCAGTTCCCAATTGCTCGGGCTGGTAAGCATAGCGGACAGAAGCACCGAATTGCTTTTTCACTTGCTCGGCCCCATGCCCAACAATCAAAATAATCTCGTGGATGCCAAGACCATGTAATCGATCGACAATATGTTGGATCATTGGTTTGCCACAAACTTCATGGAGCACTTTGCATCGCGTAGACCTCATCCGTGTCCCTTTTCCCGCTGCCAATACAATTGCATAACGACTAGTCATGTGATCCTCCCATCAAATCGACTTATTTGGCTTCTTTGAAGTACGGCCTTACTCTGTTAACAATATCCTCAACAATATCTCTCGTTCCCATTGTCGTTGTCTGTTGACCCTTCTCGTAAACCTGAAGCATGATTTCGATCAACGTTTTTTGATCAAGAGTTTGGTCAGTGGAATCCATCATGGACAATTCAGCCCCTTACGGAATTAATGTAAATCCGACAAGTCAAAATGGGGAAAGAATCCCGTTCTCTCCAATAAGCTGGCTGTTCCGGGATTCTTTCAAATCATATTTTTTTATTCAACGGTTACACTTTTGGCAAGATTCCGTGGCTTGTCTACATCATTACCCAATGCCAGAGAAGTATAATACGAGATCAACTGCAGCGGAATAACAGACAGGATGGGGGTAAATACAGGCAAAGTCGCAGGTACAAAGCACACTTCGTCAACATTTCGGTGCAATTCGACATTGCCTTCCAATGTGATCGCTAGCACATTCCCACCTCGTGCCTTCACTTCTGTAATATTGCTAACCATTTTTTCTTCCAGCTCTTTTTGTGTCACCAAGGCAATGACAGGCGTACCCTCTTCAATCAAAGCCAGCGTTCCATGCTTCAATTCCCCAGCAGCGTATGCCTCTGAGTGAATGTACGAAATTTCCTTCAGCTTCAAGGATCCTTCCAACGCCACAGCATAATCAATGCCTCGACCGATAAAAAACAGGCTGGCATGATTCTTGATGGACTCGGCATAGACGCGAATATCATCCGCATGTTGGAGTGCCTTCTCAGCCTGCTCAGGCAGCTGTCGCAGATTGGCAATCATGAGTTCCCGCTCTGTTTCCGCAAGCGTCTCCTTCACCTGAGCCAGATACAATCCGAGCAGATAAAAAACAATTACCTGAGAGGTGTACGCCTTCGTTGAAGCGACAGCAATTTCCGGTCCGGCAAAGGTAGCAAGCACATAATCGGCTTCACGGGCAATCGAGCTGCCTTGTACATTCGTGATGGCCAAGACCTTGGCTCCTAAACGTCGACTCTCCCGCAACGCTGCCAGCGTATCAGCTGTTTCACCCGACTGGCTCACGACAATGACCAGTGTTTTTTCAGATATTATAGGACGTCGATATCTGAATTCTGAAGCCACATCGATCTCTACCGGTATTCTTGCCAGTTCTTCAATCACATTTTTACCGATCAGTCCTGCATGATAGGCGGTACCGCACGCGACGATGAAAATCCTCTCAATACCTTTGATTTGTTCTGAGTGTAATGGCATATCCTTCAAAACAATTTGCTTTCCGTCCTCGTCAATCCGGTTAAGCAGCGTGTTACGAAATGCATTTGGCTGCTCGTAAATTTCTTTTAACATGAAGTGCTCAAATCCGTCCTTCTCCGTCTGTTCCACATTCCAATCTACGTGGAACAACTCACGTTGAAGTGGTTCGCTTGTTTCCACTTTCATGAGTGAAACGCTGTCTTTCTTGAGAACTGCCATTTCCCCATCTTCTAAGATGACAATGTCGCGAGTGTGCTCAAGTACAGCAGAGATGTCGGAGCCTATAAAGTTTTCTCCTTTACCTACCCCGATAATTAATGGGCTTGCCAATCGGACTGCCACCATTTTATCTGGTTCGTACTCGCAAATAACCCCGAGTGCATATGCTCCGCGCATACGCAGTACAGCATTTCTAACGGCGGCGACGAGATCGCCTTCGTATAGTACAGCAATGAGATGAGCAATGACTTCTGTATCGGTATCGGATGTAAACGTGACTCCATGGTCCAAAAGCTCCTGTTTGATTTCCAGATAGTTTTCGATAATACCATTGTGGACAACAGAAAACTTCCCCGATTCATCCGTATGTGGGTGAGAGTTCTCATCGGATGGTCGGCCGTGAGTGGCCCAACGCGTATGTCCGATTCCTAAACAACCTCGCATAGGAAATTGGACGAGCCGTTCTTCCAAAACGGCCAGCCTTCCTTTCGATTTGCAAATCTCCATTTTTTCACCGTTAAATATTGCGACACCAGCCGAATCATAGCCGCGATACTCCAACTTCTGCAAACCATTTGTCAGAATTTTTTGCGCTTGTCCTTCACCAATGTATCCCACGATACCGCACATACGATTGCCTCCCCTATTCCGTAATGATCATCCAGTTTCCGAGTTAAGCCAGGAGTACGACTCGCTCTTCCTCACCGTGCATCCTTGCCGGATTCCCCAGCTTGTAAATATGTTGACCCGTTATGCTGTCAAAAGCATTTCGTGTATCAATGATGGCTACACCCAGATCAGCAAACTTCTGGTAGTCAAAGCTCTTATGATTCGTAACGAGTACCATGCAATCGTAATTTTTCATTTGTTCCAAGTCATGCGGAATGGAACGAACTGTGTTCCCGCGTTTGTCTACAAAGCTTTGTGCATAAGGATCGTAGTAATCGACACGTGCCCCGTTTTCCTGGAACAGCTCGTATATATGCAAACCTGGGGATTCACGCAGATCATCAATGTCAGGCTTGTAGGCCATCCCCAAAATGAGAATCCGCGAGTTTTTGATTGATTTCGCATAAAGATTCAGTACCTGTGCGGTTTTATTGATCACATAGTCTGGCATGCTGTCGTTAATCGATTGTGCCAGTTCGATGAATTTGCTATGAAAACGGAAGCCCTTTGCCTTCCATGAGAGGTACATCGGATCAAGCGGAATGCAATGCCCACCGATTCCAGGGCCTGGATAAAACGGCATATAGCCAAACGGTTTTGTTGACGCAGCTTTGATAACCTCCCACACATCGATGCCCATTTTGTCGCACATCATAGCCATTTCATTGATAAAGGCAATGTTTACACTCCGGAATGTATTCTCCAATAATTTTGACATTTCAGCTACCTTCGGGGAAGAAACCGTTACTACATTGGTAACCAGGTTGCCATACAGCAGGGCCCCCAACTCCAAGCACTTCGGCGTGGTTCCCCCGAGTACTTTTGGCGTATTATGAGTGTTGAAGGAATAGTTACCTGGATCAACACGCTCAGGAGAGAAGCAAAGGAAGAAATCCTTTCCGACGGTCAGACCCAGCTTTTCGAACTCCCATTGGATCAATTCTTCTGTCGTCCCCGGGTAAGTTGTGCTTTCAAGCGTAATCAGAAGGTTTTTCTTTTTGTATTTGATAATTTCACGGACAACTCCCTTAATAAAGGACGTATCCGGGTCTTGATTTTCACTGAGCGGCGTTGGAACACATATGCTGACGGCATCTAGCTCCTTGAGCACCCGATAATCAGTGGTCGGGAAGAATCTCTGAGCTGAAAGGCTTGATTGGATCACATCGCTAGGAACGTCCTGAATATACGACCTGCCTGCGAGCAAGGTTTCTACCTTCCGTTGATCCAAATCGATGCCGTAAACAGAGAAACCGCTTTTTGCCATTTCCATAGCGAGGGGAAGACCAACGTACCCAAGTCCAATTACCCCAACTTTTACGGTTTTTGATTCCATTTTTTGCTTCAATTTTGTGAAGTAGCTCATTTTTGCTTCCTCCCTTTTATCTATGTTTAAGACAATAGACTTCTCACTCGTGCTTCCAGGTCTACAGGTGAAAATGGCTTCGCTATATAATCTGAGACTCCCAGCTCGAATGATCTTTTCTTGTCGTCTTCCAACCGTTTGTGGGTTAATACCACGATTTTGGTGCCATGCTCAACTGCATTGATCTTGCTGATCAACTGGTAACCGTCTTCAATGGCCAGATTGACATCGGTGATAACAGCATCTGGTAAAAATCGCTTGTATTTTTCCCACGCTTCTCTCCCGTTGTCCGCCAAATAAACGCTGTAACCTTTTCTTTGTAAATAGATGCGTAAAAACTCATTCACAGTTTCATCTTGCGAAACGAGCAAAAGACTTCTCTTTGCTTCCGATGATCTTTTACCGCTGTATATATGAATCTCTCCAGCGCTTCCCTTTCCAGCAGTAATCTCCCGTACCATACCACTGAGAACTTGTGCTGCTGATTCCCCCTGTTCAGGGAAGCTGGCGATGAATACTGGCCCTGCCAACATATGTTGGGTCTGTAGCTGTTCCTTGATGAAGAGAGAATGGAAATGAGTATTGCCTAGCATCTGGTCACCAAGGAGAATACCGAGGATGCTGCTTTGTTTGTCGTAAAAGCAATGGATATCGGTAAACCCCTCTGCTTTTGCCAAAGACATTTTCAAATCTTGGATCTGTTCTTCACTGCTTCCATTCGTGACAGCCAGAATAATCCCGCATGGCAACTGACTCGATTCATAGAAGGTAAGCACATGTTCAAATACTTGAAATAAAGGAAACGAATACGCTTTTGCAATCTGACTCATGGTATCTCCCTCCCGTGCCCTGTTTCTCTATGTTTTCCAGCTTGTTCTCGTCATGGTTCCCCATGTGTTATTGTTGCGCATAAACTCGATATGACCCAAAAATCTCCAAATGACTCCCAACTGCTGATATCCAAGAAACATAAAGAAGAGGAATGCCAACATCTTGAGGTTGTCGCGAACTCTTGTGTAACGCTTAAAAGCAAGTTCTTCCATAAACAGAGAGCCGATCCCGAGTAGCACGCCAAACAAAAGATTCAGTAGCGAATAGATAGCCAGTATTCTCCATTGAGTCATGTCCATCAATGTGTATCCCAGCAGAGCCACAAAACCGGTAAACCTGAAATAAGGATTCAGCGTTTCGAAAATGATGTTATAGGGAAATGTAATCAGCCCCATAACTTTGTACTTGGGACGGCCTACTATATAAATGCCGTACTCCAGCATGTTTTTGAGGTTTCCGCGTCCCCATCTTCTTCGCTGGCTGCCAAGTATTTTCAGGGTATCTGGGGCCTGGGTCCAGCAAACGGCATCTGGGCAAAAAGCCACTCGATACGGAAGTTTATTTTCAAGCATATATTTATGAAGCTTGATGATGATGTTCATGTCCTCGCCAGGATATCCCCCTCGATAACCTCCGGCTTTGACAACGAAATCTTTTCGAAATACCCCAAAGGCACCCGACACTATAATCAGTCCATTGATTGAACTCCACCCAATCCTTCCCCCTAGGAATGCCTTTAAGTATTCGACACATTGGAACATAGGCAAAATTTTGGTAGGAAGATTGACTTTCTTTATCATTCCGTCCTCGATTTCACAGCCGTTCGCGATTCTGACTATCCCACCGATCGCGACCGTTTCTTCAGGGTTTTCCATGTACACCTTGGCGATGCGGATCAACGCGTCCTTTTCCAATAACGAATCAGCATCGATGGAAGCAATCAATGGATAATGGGAAAGATTTATCCCCGCGTTTAGCGAGTCGGCTTTTCCTCCGTTTTCCTTATCAATGAGATATAAATTAGGATATTGCGGATTGTAATAAACACCTCGTACGTTGGAGGTTTCCAATACTCTGGAGCCCCCTGCATACTCTGTGCGAGTTAACTTGAACTCCAGTAACAAAACTTGCAACGTTTCGTCTTTGGAACCGTCATTAATAACAACGACTTCATACTTGGGATAATCTAGCGCGAGAAGCGAACGAACGTTTTCAATAATGGTCAATTCCTCATTGTAAGCAGGAACAAGAATGGATATTTGTGGTACGTATTCTGATCCAGAGAGTGACTGAAAGCGAGAATACATGGAGCTTTTGATGATGGAAAAAATATTTTTGATGGACAGGCTTAGAATCGTTAAATAGAGCGTCTCAATCACGATTACGTAATAAACAGCAAAGATCCCGTATGCTTGCAAAAAGTCCCTCATTGCAATCTCCTTTCAGGTATAGTTACACGGCATAAACATAACGATTTTTCTTGTCCTCCATCTCATCTTCATTGATTTGCTTTCTGCAACTGGCATACATCTCAATCATTTCAGTATTCTGACAGACCTCCGTATCGTTCGTCTTCATCAACGACTCGAACAATGCCGTTGCCAAAACAGCATCATATTTGAACAGCAACCTCACTGACTGGATGCGGACTTCCTGGTCTTCCGAATCGATCTGCCGATATACCAAATCGGCAATCTCCGCAGTTAAAGGAGCAGACCATCCAATCAAAGCGATTTTATTCAAATCCTTGTCCGTACTTCGCAAACATTCAAGCAATAATGGCGTACAGTCCAACTCTGTCTCTTTCATGATGTCAACAGCAAGGTAATGATTGCTTTTCCGATGCTTTACAACGAGCATCAGCATGTTCCTTATATCGTCCAGATTTCTCGCACACTTGGCGATAGATCTCGCGATGATAAAATGAGTGGGATCGAGTTTTTTTGTCTGTAGCAATTGCAGTAGCCTTGGTACGGCTTCCTCGGATCGCATTGCTCCTAGATGGTAGGCTGCATCGATCCTTATCCAATGGAAGCGACTATTCAGCCTTTGGAGGTTTTGCTTGACGAGCCCTGTATCCTCACATAGTGTGATCATTTTCTTTCGATGGCTTCCTGTAAGAGATTCGATCCATTCAATGAGTTTTTGTTGCAGAACTCTCATTTCCAAACGATTTAATTGCCAGTAAGGCGTTTTCAACCTCTCAGGTGAGTCCATATGAGACTGGATATACGTGAAGTAGTCTTGAAACTGTCCCAGGTAAAGGCGCGTTCTCCTTTCTATCAACAAATTCCTTGATTTAATCACCAAGATACCCATAAAAAATAGTATAATTATTACAATTAACAGGCAGATTACCGCCACTGCTTCTGACAAATTGGCATGCAGAATGGATCTCTCCTCTCCAGTTTTTTTGTAAGTTTTTCTGTACATTTCTATCCATTTCAAGCTGAAAGCGGTAAGCGCCATTCAAGCTCGAACTTTCCTTTATAGAGAACAATCCGTTTGTTTTGTTCTTTATAAAGAACGATTTGAAAACAGTATCCTGTACTGGCAATAGAATGTAAAATATCAATTTCCTTTAAAAATAGACCAAAAACAGCGAAAATCGACTGTTTTGTAGAATATCGTCTGAATATCTCGTTTTTTCTCAACCTTAATAACGAACATTATGTTTTTTATAAAGAACGAACGTAATTTTAGATACTTAGCCATAATGATGCTTCATTTTATCTAGTAGAAAGGTAATTTTTTAGCAACGTCAGTAGGGTCGAATCGAATAAATGAGCCAAACGACACAGGACTAGTCCCACAAAAAGTTGTGTTTCAGCTATTTTGACGTTATAATAAACGAAGAGATTTAAAGGGGTGGCTATTACATGATCGGCTCGCGTATACAGCAGCTTAGAATAGACAAAGGCCTTTCTCTTTCTGATTTAGCTGAACGCGCTGGTGTCGCCAAGTCTTATCTAAGTTCAATCGAGCGTGGCATTCAGCGAAATCCTTCTATTCAATTTCTTGAGAAAATCGCACTAGTATTAAATGTGACAGTAGACACATTGCTTCAGGATAAAGATATTCCTTCAGTCGAGAATGTTGATGAAGAATGGTACAAGCTGATCGAAGAGGCTATGAAATCCGGGGTAAGTAAAGAACAGTTTCGGGAGTTTTTGGAGTACAATAAATGGCGGATAAATCGACATAAATAACATGGTTGCCAGCACTGATATAGTGGTGGCTTATTATTTTTTGCATGAATTTAAAACAAAAGTCACAAATACTAGATTTACATATGAAACTGAATTAAGTATCATTTCTGATATAAGCTTTTTACCTATCTTTTTCCAACCATTTTTTGGGTAATTTATTTGTTTTTACAAAAGGAGGGTAAAAGGGGAACTAACATGAAAACCACTCCGTCTCCTAAAGATCTCCTGGATAAGGAATGGATCGATTTAATCCTGACAGCACGAAAAATGGGATTAAGCATTGAGGAAATTCGTTTTTTTCTCATGAACTCTCCTCTCTCTTTTGATGAGGAGAAAAGTGATTACTTCGAAGCATAATGTAAACAGCTATTATCCATTACGCTACACTTTTATAAATAATAGGACTTCCATCCGGGTTCATCCCCGACTCGAGAAACTATAGAAAAACACAGGCTTATTAGGCCTGTGCTTTTTCTTGTTGCATTTGTTTTTTCGCTATGTAGTCTGTCTCGTAATACTGCAAATCATTACGCAACTGTTCGAACACTCTGGACAAGGATAAGGTCAACTGCTGCAACTCAGGGACGACCTGCTTGCGAAAAATGATACAGTCCTGACCCGTATAGGCCAACCGACCATCTTCTTCGTAAACCTCTCCTTTGGGGTAATAGAAGTTATTTATACAGGTATGGTATACCTGATATAATACTTCCTCGGCAAACTCCTCATGAAATCGTGCGCGTCGGAGTGATACTCCCAGCCTTTCGTATGCATTTTCGCAGTAGACTAAAAGGTGGCGCAAGTCGGAAAGATAGTTACGGTAATACGTTTCAAAATCTTCAGGATCACCTGATGCAGATACAAGACCAGATAAGGTAACCTGATTCAAAAAACGTTCTACTTCCATGCTGACCTTTTTCAACTTGGTGTACGTCTCCTCGCACAATTGCTTTAGATGAGTCGCTGACATAAAGTCCCCCTAGTGTTGAAGAATCTGCTTTTTTATAATAAGTATAAAGGAGAGATTATTTATTACACAAGGTTTATTTTTATACAACTTGACTGCCAAACAAGATCCTTGTAAACAAAAATAAGGCTACGCCATCACTCTGGCGCAGCCAAATCCTTCTATTTATGCCGCCGTTTGTTCTCTAACTTTCCCCTTACTTTTCCTTATCTGCAACAAATAAATGACATAGGCTGCGAACAACCCGATGAGTGTCATGAAACCGAGAACCATGAAGTCGTTCATGACAGCTGACAGCCCGTGTCCCTTCGACAAAATTTCCCTTACACCACCCAAGAAATAGGTCAGCGGCAAAGATTTTGAAATCGCAGCAATCCCTGTTGGCATCGACATGAGTGGCCAAGTATAACCCGATAGCATGAAAGAAGGGACTGCAATCATCATCCCGATCTGAGTAGCTTGGAGCTGGCTGCTGGACACAAAGGAGATGGCATACCCGATAGCCAACACCGCCAAGTTGAACATGCTAGCCAGTAGCATTAGATCAAACGTACTTCCGTAATAAGGGATATTAAAACCTTTTAACATCAGTGTAAACGCCAGGAACATGTTGAGGGTTCCTGCCAGAAAGTACGGCAACAATTTGCTCGCCGTGATCGCGAAGAAGCTATGGCGAGATAGTGTATCCTTCCAGGTCCCCTCTTCTTTTTGCTGGGCAACGGACAATACGATTCCAAGAAACAGCACCTGTTGAAGCACTGTACCTGCAAGACCGAATACCATGAAGGACAGATAGCTGAAGGTTGGGTTGTACAACACTCTGTATCGATAATCGATACCCGTAAACATGTTTTTCCCTTCTTCTCCCCAGCCGCCTAGTGCTTCCATCTTCTTCAGCGTGGTTCCTGCTGAAACAGACTTAATTGCTGTATTCGCTGCTCGAACTGCCGTATTCGAAATCATGATGTTACTGCCGTCGATAACAGTCAGTACCTCTGCTTCTCTCCCAGCTTTCACATCCTTTTCTAATCCAGCAGGTATGATCAGGGCGATATTTGCTTCTCCCTTGTCAACCAACTTCATTGCTTCTTCTTCTGTTCCTACAATAGACGTGATTCGAAATGTATGATCAACCTCAAAGGCGCGGTAGAGCTCACGACTCAATTCGGTTTGATCGGCATCCACCATCACAGTAGGGATCTCCATCACTTTTTTCTCACTGTACAGAAAGCCGAACATCGTCAAATAAATCAGGGGAACGAGGAAGAGAATATTTCGAATGGTTTTGTTTGCAAAAAGATTTTTCCATTCGCTCCAGAACAGGTGAGAGAAACTATTCACCATTACCAGCTCCTTCAAGTTGCCACTCAACCGTCAGGCCTGGACGCAATTCAGAATCGGACACCAGCAGCTTCACCTGGAAGGAACGAATGTCACGATCACCGAGTTCTTGTGTCGCTTTTTTTACGGCAAAGTCAGCAGCAGGAGCTACAGTAACCACTTTGGCGTCTACTTCTCTGTTCAGGGCTGGGACAAACAATTTCACTTGATCGCCTGTTTTCACATTCGAAAGCATGTATTCATTTACATAAAATTTTACATAGTTATCTGATTTTGTTTGGATAGTCAATACAGTGAAGCCTTGCGAAACCAGCTCTCCCTTTTGAACGGCAACTGATTTTACAATACCGTCTACTGGAGCTGTCAGCTTGGTGTTGTTCACATAGGCTTCCATTTCAGCCAGTGCACCTTTTGCCTGCATGACGTTCGCTTCTGCGGATTTAACATCCAGCTCTTTCAAGCCTACTTGACCTCTCCCTGCTACTGCTTGGTTGTATGCAGCTTTTGCTTGATCCAGTTGTGCTTGTGCGGCATCGACCTGCTCTTTGCGTGATCCAGTTTGAGCCATTTTCAACTGCTCTTCTGCTGCTTTAAACTCCGCTTGGGCTTTATCTGCTTGCATTTGCGCCTCTTCCACTTTCACTTGTGGAACGGCACCTTCCGCCATTAATTTCTTCATTCGTTCCAAATTCGTCGCGGCAATTTGATTCGAAGTTTGTGCTGCTTGTAATTTCGCTTTGAGCTGCGTAATTTCTTCTGAACGCGCTCCATTTTTGTTCGCGTCAAGCTGCGCTTGCGCCGAGTTGACAACTGCTTTTGCTTGGTCGACTTGGGCATTGCTGGAGCTATCTGTCACTGATACCCCTTTTTTCGCCTGATCAAGCTTGACGAGTGAGAGCTTGTAAGCTGCTTCAGCCTGTTCTTTCTTCGCAAGGATTTCCGCGCTGCTTAACGTGGCAACTACTTGCCCTGCCTTTACTTCGTCTCCTTCTTTCAGGGAGAGCTGTTCGATGGAACCACCCATTTTAAAAGAGAGGTCGACCTCTGTTCCTTCGATTACACCTGCTAATTTCGTTGTATTCTGACCAGCCATGCTACTCACATTCGAACCAAACAATACGGTTCCAAGTACTGCAATGCTCACTACAAAGCTACCTACACCGATCCATGCACGTTTGTTCATCTGTCTTCTCCTCTTGTTTACATTTCTCTAGACGTTATTTTGAAACATTCCTGAAAGCAAATAACGAAGTGTCTGTTTATCTTCGGCACTGTTCACTGGCTCTTTGCGAAATTGCTTGCGAAGTACGGTAAAACCAACCATGCCAAACAACGAGGATGCAAGTGTGCGTATATCGATATCCGCCCGGATATACCCCAACTGCTGCAGTTCTAGCATGTGTGACTCCATCGTGCTGAAATAGCCACCTAGCAGATTGCAAACCATCCTGTCGCGTTGTCCATCTCCTGAGAAAGCACTCAGCAACAGGAAACACAAATCTTGATTCTCGGAAAAGAAGCGAAGATGCTCATCCAGCACATTCAGAATACGATCCTCCAAGGAAAGCTCTTCATTCTGCATTACATGATCTACATGGTAAATCAGCATCTTCACGCCTTTTTCTATCACGTACAAAAACAGCTCTTCCTTTGTGGAAAAGTGATAATAGAGGGTTCCTTTTGCCACCTGTGCCATTTCCGCGATTGCATCCATGGTCGTTTCGCTATAACCCAATTGGGCAAATGCGGTTAAAGCTCCGTTTGCAATTTGATCTTTTTTGGATGGTGCCATCACTCCTGTCCCCTTTCGACTTTTTGAACTGACTGGTCAGTACAAAGATTATATTACGAATACTTCCTAGTTTTGTCAAGCAACCATTGCTCTATGTACAAAAAAAGATCGCTTTGTGGGCGATCTTTTACTTCGCTATAATTTGAAGATAAGTCTCCATGGTTGCAGGCATCGGTGCGACACCGAGGTTCTCCCTCAGTTTTGCTACACACTTTTCATACCAGCGGATTGCCTGTGTGCGATTATTTTGCTGATAATACGCAGTCATAAGTAAGCGGTATGACTCCTCCCAGCAATCATCCACCCGCAGAATCGCTTCACACCAGCGGATCGTCTTTTCCAACTTCCCGTCCTCTAGCATGATTTTGGCTAACCGCTCTGCTCCGCGTAAAAACAGCGTCTGCACTCTCTCACGCTCTTCTACACACCAATCCTCATAACGGCATTCCGGCATGTAATCGCCCAAGTAATATGCAAGTCCTTTTTCCAACAGGATAGTCCCTTGGCGCCGATCTGATTCTGCCAAGCCCAGTGTAACGAGCTTCTCGAACTCTTCGACATCCATATGGTAGCCCGATGCCAGGTTGAAACCGTAAGAGCTGCCATGGCGTTGAATGAAGAAGGTGTCTGTTCTGGCAGCACGATCTGGCTCAAGGGCTTTGTTCAATGCATTCAACGACACTTTAAAATCGCGAATTGCCGCTTCTTCGATACTGTCTGGCCAAAGTCGGTTCATGATTTCTTCCCGGGCTAACAAATGGTGTCTCTTTGTCAATAAAAGCTGAAACAACAGCTTGGCCGTCCCACGCTGCCATGCCTTTTCGCTCAATTCCCGCTCTCCCAGCCATACACGGAAAGCGCCCAGCGTCTGAATACGAAGGGTATATCCGGGGTGGAATGTCACGTTTTGCAAGCCCAAATCATTTAACAGCTGAGAGACGTAATCCGGCGATACCTTTCGGCGCTCTGCCTCAATCAGAATCGGCATCAGCTGCTGTACATCATGCGGTGTAAGCAGCGTAGGTCTCTGCAAAAGGAATTGATATTCACCGGACTTCATCAAGGACAGAGCTTGCGTCACCGCAGGTACAAACAAATCCCATTGTTTTTTGCGATAAGCCAAGAAGCTCAGCCACAATTGACAAATGACGACATTATAGCTATCCCCGCAGTGACTGAGTCGGTCGGCACAATCGATAAAGGTAGCCCATGCTTCCTCTTCTTTCCCGTATTTGGCATAGGCAATTCCAATGGCCATACGTACCAGACTGCCTAACCAGTCGTCGCGCATTGCCTCTGTCTCTTGTATTCCTCTGTTGCCATACAGAAGCGCTTGGTCGAGTGCCTTTTCTCTTGCGTAAAGCAAGGTTAGTCCCAGAAGCGTTTCTGACTTTCCGCGTGTGGACTGGAGCTCCTCCATGATTTGCAAGCCTTTTTCATAAAGCTCGCGAATCTCGTCCGTAGGCAATGTTTGACTGATGAGGGCCGCATGCGCTTTTCGAACATAGCCATTCGCCTCTACAAAAGGGGAATGCGCTGCACGTCCGAGTTGTATGGCAGTTTCTGCTGCTTCCCACCCTCGCTCCCATTCGCCATTCAATGCATACACAAAAGATAGCAGTAAAGAGGTTTCCCGATACGATCTGGTCAGTGGAGGATGCTTCCCTTGTTCTACCTGCCACTTACTTTCCAATATCTGGATGGAAGATTGCAATCGGCCAGTACGAAACAACAGGCGCGATTCCAGCTCAACCTCGGTCTGCTGCTCTAACTCCTGACTCCGTTCATACCAAGCTGCCGCCTGTTTGGCATCTCCGCGATTCGTATAAATTTCTGCCAGCAAGCGATATAGCCTCGGTGCCATCTCATTCTCTTGTTCAAATGGGGGCAAAAGTTGAATTGCCCTCTTGAGCAGCTCTTCGGCCCTGACGCCTTGGACGCTGTCGAGATGGACGCGTGCTTGCCCTTCCAACCCGCGGCACAATCCGATTTGATCTTGCTTTTGTTCACATTGTTTCAAAAATTGCTCATAAGAAGCAAAGGATTTCGCATATAGACACCGATAGCGTTCTACCTCACCCTGATAAAACAACAGCCAATGCTGCTCGCACTTGATATGCTCTGGTAATAGCGTTATCCACTCGTATAAAAAGTCCAGCTTCCCTGCTTGCAGCAACCTTTCTGATGCTTGGCACAGCCACTCACCCAGCATCTCCCACTGTTCAACGAGACGCAACCGCCCAAAAGCTTTTGCCTCGTCCCCTTTACGTCTGTACCATCCTGCGGCCTTTTGATTTACATGCACGTACGTCGCTTGATTCGCAGCCAGCTTGCTCGACAAGAGACGCTGAAATAGCGGATGAAAGGAATAATGAGAATCTGCTTGGACATGCAGAAAAAGATGACAACGTTGTGCTTCCAACAGGTGCTCGATACATCCCTCCCCGAGTATTTGCTTGCAATCCTCCAAATCGAATTGTTCGAGAACGGCTGCCTCCATCAAGAAGCGCTGCATACCTGCATCCAGCTGTGTCCAGACTTCTACTTCCAGCAAATGCAACAATCGGGATAACTCACGCAGACTATCGGACACCGTCTGCCCCCTCGTTACCATTTCACCAAAAGTTCGCAGCGCCATCACCCAGCCTTGCGCAACCTCTTCGACTCGACCCCAATCTTCTTCGGACAACGTGATGTCGTATTGATCAGAATAAAAGGCCTCACTCTCTTCCAGCGTAAAAGAAAGGTCATTGGTTGTAAGCTCCAGACACTCTCCTCTTGCGGACAACAAGTCGAGATTGGACCATTTCGGTCGGGAACGCGTTAAGATAACCAGCTTGACCTTTTGTGGAAGCGCCTCGGCTAATCGTTGAACAAATTGATCGACTTCACTCCCATTCTCAATTCGTTGGAAATGGTCCAAAACAAGTATGTGGTCAGCCTGGAGCTGTACGCATTCCCCGACAAACAAGTCGACCAGTACTTTACTGTCTAGGGACGGCACCGGACTTTGCTCAGTGATGTCTTTGAGTTGTTCTTTCAATACCTGTCCAAAACCAGAATGAACCTGCCGAACACTTTCGACGAGACAAATGACAAACGCAAGAAGGGCATCGTCTCCATCCTGAATGGTAAACCAGGACGCAGCCAGTGCTTCATCATGTAGAAATGTAGCAAAAGAAGTCGTTTTGCCATAGCCTGCCCCTGCATGAATGAGACAAATCTGCGTATATTTCAACAGACGCAATTTTTTTGCTAATGCAGGACGCCGTAAGACATATGGCTTCTGTCCTGGAGGAGTTATTTTGGATATAGGGATGTGGATTGGAATCATATAATGTGCACTCCTTGCCGTTCTCCTGCTCTTCTTTGACTATTTCCCCATTTCTAACTATTCTCCTGCCATTTGACCCTTATTCGACAAAAAGCCCACCCGGGAGTCCAGGTGGTGCTCTTTCAATCCACTAAATTATATCCAATAACCGTATACCCAATATCATTTAACAGGACTTGAAATTCCTCGTCACTGATGTGCTCTCCGTTCGTAATTCGTGAATGCAAATCTGCGATTCGGTCATAAACAGCGCGATTGGTAGACACGTACAAAATGTTAAAGCGTGTTTCTGCCTGTAAGCTTGACCTCATCCGGTTCACAACACGTCTGTGCAGCGAATCTGGATGTCCATTATCGACTCGCACAATTTTTCCAGGCGTATACGGGATCGAGGTCCGCGGATTGACTTCGTCAGGCTTTGGTGTATCAACTGGCAGGACACCTACAATCAAGTTATCCTTGTACGCTAACACCTTGATATCGGCTACACCGGGCAGCTTTTCCGCACGCCCTTCCAAGTACGTCACCAGCTGTGGTTCTCGCTGATGAACCCTCTTTTGGCTAATCATGGCTGCCGGTCCTTTGTCCCTACCGACGTTATCGTTCTGGAAGTTAATTCCCAGAGATTCAAATTTGGCCTTATTTCCGTTCTGATCTTCGGTGCCCTGTTCTTTGTTAGGCGAACACCCTGTCAGCAAGCCGGCAAACAGGAGTACAGCAACGATACTCCTACTTATTCGTCTCACAACAAAAACACCTCCTTGCACTTAGTGTGATGTGCAGGAGGTGTTCTTACTCAGGAAGTAGCTGCCTTATTGAGCGATAAACTCACCATCTACTGTATCTTGTTTTCCATCTTTTTCTGCTTTTAAAGTGAAGCTACGAATGCCATCATGTTCACCTTCGAGTTGGAACTTGAAGGTGCCATCCTTATTTACTGTAACCTCATATGTGTCATCTCCTACGATGACGACAACTTCTGAACCTGCTTCAACCTTCCCGGTAACCTGATAATAAGCAAAGACGTTCACTTTTTTACCCTCAATACTCGCTTTATCGAACAATGTTACCTTTGTATCGGTTTTTTTCTCGTCTGTTCCAGGCTTTGCTGGATCTTTCGGCTTTTCCTGTTGGTCGACTTGATTAGGGTTCACATTATCCGCAATCAATACCGTTTGTGTCTTCGGATCCCATTCAACCTTGTAGCTCAGAGCTTCCGCGATGAATCGAACAGGCACTACAGTACGCTTGTTCACAATCTGTGCAGGTACGTCGAGGTTGATGGTTTGTCCATTTTTGTTGGCAATTTTTTGAGTAACGACCAATCTGATGTTATCTTTCCCTTTATTGATGGTAACGGTACGAGTTTGTTCATTCCATTTCACTTCAAATCCAAGACTCTCTGCAATCGGACGAATCGGTACCAATGTCCGCCCTTGGGAAATAATAGGTGCTTGGTCAGGAAACGCAATTTGGTTTTTATTGTACTCCACCTTAACAGCATTCTGTACGGCTTTAGGCACTACAGGTGCAGTCGCTGCCGCTGCAGAAAACGCTGCCATCGGTACCAAGGCAATCGCGAGCAGTAATGAGGTTACTTTTTTCAGCAAAACATTCACTCCATTTCCAAAAAGGTTCACACGATTCTTAATCTACTATAGGATGAAGGCTGTTTCAAGATTTTCCTGTAGACTCCCTTTCAAAAGAACATTTTTTCCTAATACCCCTCCTCTTTTCTGTTCCTTTTTTCTGCTCCTTTTGACCTAATTTCAAATTGTTACAAAAATGCAACCATCTTGCTTTCCAAAAGCGTTACAATAGACAAGAAGCGACAGTATTTTATCTTGAAAGAGGCAATGAATGATGAACAAATTTCTCCCTTTCCTCATCCTGGCACTTATCTTAACTTTAATTCCTCCAGTAGGAAGCTCCGCCAATACGACTGCCATCCAATTGGGAAGTGATGTACTGTTCAATCAGTTCCACTATCTCATTGAAGGCAAAAAAGTCGGATTAATTACGAATCAAACAGGTCAGAACAGTCAAATGGTTAGCACGATCGACATGTTACGACGAGATCGCTCCGTCCATTTAGCCGCTCTCTTTGCACCTGAACACGGCCTCGATGGAAAAACGGTAGCAGGAAAACAGGTAACGAGCTTTGTTCATCCCGTCTACGCTATTCCGGTCTACGGCTTGTCTGGTTCAACTCGCAAGCCGACACCAGAAATGCTCAAAGACATTGATATTCTTCTCGTTGATTTGCAGGATATTGGATCGAGAACCTACACATACATATCTACCTTGCAATACGCCATGACTGCAGCAAAAGAACAAGGAAAAGAAGTAATGGTACTGGATCGACCGAATCCTCTCGGTGGAACGATTGTCGAGGGGCCAGTAGTTGAACTACCTTACCGTTCCTTTATCGGAGTGGATATCCTCCCGCTTGCACATGGCATGACCATCGGAGAGCTGGCCTTGTATTTCAATCGTACCATCGGTGCAGATCTAACCGTTATTCCGATGCAAGGGTATACACGTAGCTTGATTTATCAACAGACAGGATTGGCCTGGATTCCGAGTTCTCCGCATCTCCCTAACTTGACCTCGGTTTTCGGGTATATGGCAACTGGTTTGGGTGAGGGTACCCCCCTTCGACAAGGCGACCATTTCACTTGGATTGGGGCAGAGGGTCTAGATTCGCACAAGTACGCCGATCTGTTAAATGGAAGTCTTCTGCCTGGCGTCATCTTTATTCCTGAGACTAAAGGAACTGCCGGGGGCGTCCGCCTTCAGATCAACGATCCACATCAGTTTAACCCTGTAAAAACAGGTATTTACGCGCTGGCTTATGCCAAGCAATTACAACCATTCCCTATACCAAAAAGTACGAGTATGCAAATCTCCATGTTCGACAAGGTGATGGGTACCAACAAAATCGGTCTGCTTCTCGAACAAGGCAAATCCCCTCAGGAGATTGTTTCTTCCTATGAAGCGGATCTTAAGAAATTTGTTGAGCTGCGGCAAAAATATCTGATCTATGGCGATGAACCGTTTATCCCGATGCTGCCGCTTCAACAGAAGCAACCAAAGCAGCCTGAACAACCAAAGAAACCGGAGCAACCGAAACCAGAACAACCAAAACCATCTAAGCCAGCAAAACCAGAGACACCGACTCCACCGCAGCCTGACAAACAAAAAGGAACGACCAATCAAACGAAGAAGCCTGAACCATCTACAAAACCGATCCCTCAGACACCGAAGTCTTCTGAGAAGATCGCTTATTTAACCTTTGACGATGGACCTTCACCTGTCACTCCACGCATTTTGGATACGCTGAAAGCGCATCAAGTCAAAGCCACTTTCTTTATTGTGGGCCGTGAGGTAGCTGGTCATGAGGCCATTCTCAAACGGATCGTAGCTGAAGGACATGCGGTGGGAGGACATTCGTATTCCCATAATTATCAGCTTCTTTACAAAAATATGGATGGCTTTTTTGCAGACGTGGAAAAAGGTAGTCAAATGATTGAAAAGGCAATTGGCGTAAAACCAACCGTGTTCCGCTATCCAGGTGGTAGTACGAATACCGTTAGTTTGAAATATCAAGATCCCACACGTTATAACAAGCAGCAGACCGTCATGCATGCGATCAAAGAAGAAGCAAAACAACGTGGCTATACGTTTATCGACTGGAATGTAACAAACGGCGATGCAAGGAGCAACAAGTACACAGCCGCGCAGGCACTGGCAAATGTAGTGCAGCAAGTAAAGTCACAAAAAGAAATCGTTGTCTTGATGCATGATTCCAGCACCAAGTCGCCAACGGCTGAAGCTCTCCCCCAAATCATTTCGTACTTGAAAGAAAAAGGTTATCGTTTTGAAGTCATTCAAGCCGATCGCCCAACTGTTTCCAACGTCAAATAATCACAGCAGCAAAAGCCCGCTCCATAACAGAGCGGGTTTTTCTGTAGGTAAGACCTTGTGAATGGCTAAGTCGTCAGTGTTTCGTATCGGAGGCGCAACTCTCTTTTCAAGATTTTGCCGCTGGGGTTTCGAGGAAGATTGTCAGCAATCACTACATATTTGGGTGCTTTGAAGGAGGAAAGGCGGTCTTTGCAAAAAGCAAGCATCTCGTCAGCAGTCAGTAACTCACCCGCTTTTGGGACAACAACAGCCGTCACTGCTTCGATCCAGAACGGATGGGGAACTCCGATCACAGCGACCTCTGACACTTTCGGATGTTGATAAATAAGCTCCTCAACCTCCCTGCTTGCTACGTTCTCTCCCCCCGATTTAATCATATCTTTTTTCCGGTCAACGACCGTGATATAGCCTTCGTCATCCATGATGCCTAAATCCCCGCTGTGAAACCACCCTCCTTGGAAGGCAGCCTGTGTCTTTTCCTCATCTCGGAAATACCCTAGCATCGCATGGCTGGTCCTGTGAACAATTTCACCAACACTACCACGAGGGACTTCTTTCCCGTCATCATCGACGATTTTCGTTTCCACATTTAATGCTGGCTTGCCTGCAGAGCCTGCTTTTCTCATCTGATCCTTCGGTTGTAAAACAGTTGCTAATGGCGCCACTTCCGTCTGTCCGTAAAAATTGTAAAACTGAGCGTTTGGGAGACGTTTATCGAGCTCTTTTAATACTTCTACTGGCATAATTGCTGCACCGTAGTAGCACTTTTGCAAAGAACTCAAATTACGCGCGGCAAAATCGGGAGACCGCAGTAAAGCAATCCACACGGTTGGCGGACAAAACAACTGAGTGGCCTTATACGCCTCTACTGTCTGTAGCATCAACGTAGGGGTTGCCTGTTCCAAAATAATCCCACTTCCACCTAGATACACGTACGGTCCCAAAAAGCAGTGAAGCTGTGCACTATGGAACAAGGGAAGTGCGTGAACAGCCACATCATCCTGCGTCATCCCGCCTTCGATAATCGTGCTGACATATTCGGAGATAATGCTTTTATGAGTGAGCATAACGCCCTTTGGCTTTGATTCCGTTCCGCTGGTATACAAAATCTGCACAACATCTTCGTCCACTATGTCTACTTCAGGCTCGTGATCGTCTGCCGGTTCAATCATCGTGCGAAAAGGCAACCATTCCCCTGCTTGTTCTGCTGGTTTGGACATGAGCGAAAGCAGCTTGGGGGAAATTCCAGCTAATAGGAGTCCGTCTTGGGCGAGCTGCATGAATTCGGGAGCTGCGAAGCACGCACTCACTTCCGCATGACCGAAAATATAGGCGACATCTTCTTTATTCAACATGAAGTTGATCGGCACCATGATGGCCCCTGCTTTTGCTATCCCAAAGTTCAGAATCGCAAAATCCATCGAGTTGCGTGACAATACTGCTACCCGCTCCCCTTTTTGCAAGCCTTTTGAAAGAAGCGAATGAGCCGTCTTGTTTGCAAGCTGATCAAGCTGCGTGTAGGTCAATACTTCTTCCTCAAAGTATAGGGCAGGCTTATCAGGATTTCGTCCACGACTTCTTCGCAAAATATCGCCAAGTGCATTTCTACGAACCTTTTGCGCTTCAAGCATGCAAATTCCCCCATCACTTATAGTCTCCTCTCCATTATATAATAGTTTTCTTTATTTTCTGATATTTTTACAAAAAAGAACCGACAACCACCTCTCAAAGCTCTCGACCATAAAAAAGACCCCAGCTTCTCAACTGGAGTCGGTTCATTTGTATTTATGGCGGAGGGAGCAGGATTCGAACCCGCGTGAGCTTGCACTCTAACGGTTTTCAAGACCGCCCCGTTATGACCACTTCGGTATCCCTCCGTATTTCAACAATATAAACTATATCACAGCTCTACTATGATTTGCAAGAGCTCTTTCCTCATTTCTTTTATCGCTTGATGGCAACGAGTTTCAATTCCGTCATTTCTTCTATCGCGTATTTGACCCCTTCCCGACCAAGTCCGCTCTCCTTTACGCCACCGTAGGGCATATGGTCGACGCGAAATGTCGGAATATCATTTACCATCACCCCGCCAACGCGCAGCTCTTCTGCCGCTTCCAAAGCCAACGACAGATTGTTGGTATAGACACCGGCCTGTAATCCAAAGCGGGAATCGTTGACCAACGTAATGCCATGCCGGACCGACTCCACTGGATTTATGAGAACGACCGGGCCGAGTACTTCCTGACTAGATACTTTTGCATCTTCCGGAACACCCGTCAACACCGTAGGCTGGAGCATCCGATCCACGATCTGTCCCCCACACTCCAAACGCGCCCCTTGTAGGAGAGCTTCATGAATCCACTCCATCGCACGTTCTGTTTCCCGGGGATTGATCATAGCGGAATAGTCAGCGTCCTCAGAAAGCGAATCACCACCGCGTAGTGCTCGTGTTTGTTCAACAAAACGTTGGACGAAATCTTGATAGATTTCTTTGACCACATAAATTCTTTGCACGGAGATACATACCTGCCCAGAGTAGGCGAAGGCGCCAAAAACGCATCGAGGAATCACTTCATTCAGCTGCACATCGCGATCAACGATCACTGCCGAATTCGATCCCAGCTCGAGCGTGACTCTTTTCATACCCGCTCGATTGCGTATATCCAGCCCAACACTTGGACTCCCTGTAAAGGTCACCGCCCTGACTCTCGGATCAGACACGATTTGATCGCCAACGCTCGACCCACTACCCGTGATCACATATAGTGCGCCAGCAGGCACACCTGCTCGCTCTGCGAGCTCTGCCAGAAACAATGCGCTAAGCGGTGTCTGCGATGCTGGCTTGAGAACAACGGTATTACCAGCAGCGAGAGCAGGGCCTACCTTATGGGCGACGAGATTCATCGGAAAAGGAAAGGGTGTAATGGCCCCGATGACGCCTAATGGTTCACGCACGGTATAAGCCAAGCGTCCCTCTCCCCCGATCGCTGCATCGAGTGGCACGGTTTCGCCGTGGAGGCGTTTGGCTTCCTCTGCCGCAAACTTATACGTCTGAATGGTTCGAATCACTTCACCACGGGCTGTTTTGATTGGCTTCCCCGCTTCTATTGCGATGATCCGCGCCGCTTCCTCCAAGCGTTCATTCATCAAAATCGAGATTCTTTCAAGCAGGAAGGCACGATGATAGGCAGAAAGGCGCCGCATGACGGCAGTCGCTTCGTGGGCCGCGGCAATTGCTTTTTCAACCAATGATGAGTCTGCTTGCGAAATTTGTGCAATCTCTTGACCCGTACATGGAGAGAGTAGGGGTGCATGAACAGTAGCTGGCACCCATTCTCCCCCGATAAAGCACGTTTTTTTCATCGGCATATCCCCACTCTCATTGATTGGCGTTCACCTTGCAATCATTCTCCCTCATACACGTGCCTTCCTGTCTTGAATTTGAAATATTTGGATATCTCTACTCTTTCACACTTTCAGCTACACCGCACCATTCTAGTAACGTCAGCGCAAAGATCTCCGCACAACGGAACACCTCATCCAATACGATGTATTCATTCGGATAGTGTGCAACCTGTGTGACGCCAGGTCCAACAACAATCGCTGGCGTATTGGCCAAAGCGGTCAACAACCCACCGTCTGTTCCCCAAGGCGATGCTTCCACAATGGCACGATCTCCTGTCACAGCTTCAAACTGCGCTTGCAAAATATCCATCAACGGATGATCGAGCTCCACTGCTCCGGGAACCCAACGAGCTCCGAACCACTCCAGCTCAACAGGCTGCTCTGCAAACCACGGATCGACCTCTGCCAGCTTTTTGAGTGCTGCCGCCATTTCCGCTTTGGCATCATCCATCTGTTCTCCTGGGGCAACCCCCATCCTTCCTTCCAGCTTGACGAGATCAGCTACAGACGAAGGCCACTTGCCTCCCTCAATCACCCCCAGATTAATCGGGATAGGAATGGGCAGCTTGGCATAGAGCGGATCGTCGAGTCGATCGTTACGCTCTTTTTCCAGTTGACCAATTGCTTGAACGACGAGCATGCTCTTTTCGATGGCACTGACTCCCTCGTAGCGGGTCCCTCCGTGAGCAGAACGGCCTTTGACGGTCAATCTGAACCACATGGAGCCTTGCTGCTTCGGGAAAATTTTCATATTGGTCGGCTCTGGAATCAGGGCAGCATCCGCCTTGTAACCGCGAATGATCGTCGCCAATGTGCCTGCACCACCGCTTTCTTCTTCTACCACGCTTTGAAAAATGACGTCGCCTTTCAGTTGCACACCCAACTTCTGTAGAACCTGGATCGCCAACAGGGAAGATAAGTTTCCACCCTTCATGTCGGTTGCTCCGCGCCCGTAAAGCTTGCCATCCTCAACCTTCCCGCTAAACGGATCATCGCTCCACTGTGCCAAATCACCCGCGGGTACTACATCCACGTGTCCGTTTAGAATGATGGACCGGCCCTCTCCTTGTCCCTTCCACACACCGACGACATTCGGGCTGCTTTCAAACGTCGTACGCGGGGAGACAAAATACGGATGTGACACCAGCTCATCGCCTTCCATGACCCATAAGTCAACGGCCAGCCCCATCTGCTCCAAAAGCTCTGCAATGCTTTGTTGAATGGATTGCTCTTCTCCTTGTACACTCGGGCTTTTTACCCATTGCTGTAGCAGTTGAACAGCGGCCTCGCGTTCTTTTTCCAACTGCTCCCGTATAAGCACCTGCCAGTTTGCCATGTTTTTCCCCCGTTCCATGGATTTGTCTTTGCTTAGCGGAAAACGCCAACCTCTCCGTCCATCTTGAGTTCGGCTTCCGTTGCTCCAATCACGTCTGCGACACTGTATGGATACATGACTTCTCGCAGGTACAAACCATCTGGCATGACCTCCATTACAGCCATGTCCGTGATGATCAAATCCGCAGCCTTTGTCGCGGTTAACGGCAGTGAGCATTCCCGAACGATTTTCGAACGTCCGTTTTTATCCAGATGCGTGGTCACAACCATGACCTTCTTGGCCTTTTGTGCCAGCTCCATCGCTCCACCCATGCCAGGGACACGTTTGCCTGGAACGATCCAGTTGGCAATGTCACCATTTTGGCTTACTTCCAGGACTCCTAAAATCGTCATATCCAATAGTCCACGTCGGATGATGGCAAAAGCAGTCGCACTGTCAAAAAAGGATGCCCCTGTGGCAAGCGTGACAGGAAAACCGCCCGCATTGCATAGCATGGCGTTCTCCTCGCCTTTCGCAGGGCTTGGTCCTGTACCGAGGATGCCGTTCTCCGCGTGAAACATGACTCGTTTCTCAACTGGGATAAAATCCGCTACTAACGTTGGAATGCCGATTCCCAAGTTAATAATCATGCCGTCTTCCACTTCCAATGCTGCGCGGCGGGCAATACGTTCACGATAGCTCTCGGTTTCTTTTACTTCTCCCATGCCCATTGCCAATTCACCCCTTCACTTTGGACGATTACGTTCACGAAAACGCCCGGGGTGACGATTTCTTCCGGGTCGATCATGCCTACCTCTACTATCTCATCCGCTTCCACGATGGTAATGTCGCCCGCCATCGCCACTAACGGATTGAAATTGCGTGCACTCGTATCAAACACCAAATTGCCAAAGCGATCCGCTTTTTTCGCATGTACGATAGCCACTTCGGCAGTGAGCGGTGTCTCCAACAAGTATTCCTTTCCATCCAGAACGACCTTCTGCTTCCCTTTTTCCGCGATCGTCCCGATACCGACATCCGAGAGAATGCCTCCCAGACCGACTCCACCTGCCCGTACACGCTCTGCAAGTATCCCCTGCGGGCAGAACTCTACCTCCAGCTCTCCAGCCGTCATTTGGGCCCCTGCGTTCGGATTTGAGCCAATGTGGGAAGCTATCACTTTTTTGACGCGCTTTTCGGTCACCAGCTTGCCTATTCCGATATGTGGAAAAGCAGTATCGTTACTGATCAGCGTCAGATTACGCACGCCCTTATCCAAAATTCCCTGAATCAATGTAGGCGGATTGCCTACCCCACCGAATCCCCCTGCCAACAGCGTCATCCCATCGCGAAAATGGGTGAGCGCTTCGGACAGGGAGACGACCTTTTCAAATCGGTTTGTCATCCTCGTTCCTCCTTCTCTATCCGATCAGTGCTTTGTCTTGGAGCTCTTGCTGAACAGCTGTCACCGCTTCTTTCAGCAGAGATATCAGTTCATCGATTTGCTCCGTAGTAATGGTCAGTGGAGGTGAGATGATGACAGCGTCTCCTGCCACTCCTTCGATCCCCCCCATTGCCGGATAAATAAGCAGGCCTTTTTCAAATGCTTTTTGAATGACCTTCCCGCCTACTCCTTGAGAAAGCGCAAACGGTTCTTTTGTCTGGTTGTTTTTCACAAATTCCAGCGCGCACAGCATACCAAGACCACGTGCATCTCCGATCAACGGGAGCTCGTCGGCCAGTTCTTTTAGGCGGGCAAGCAAATAGGCACCTTGTTCTGCCGCTTTTTCGACGAGCTGATGCTTCTCTACATAGTCGAGGACAGCCAGAGAAACAGCAGCAGATTGTGGGTTAGCACTATACGTATGTCCTGCCATAATCGAGCCGCTGCCTTTTGTAATCGTCTCAATGATTTCGTCCGAGACAATCGTAGCAGCCATAGGCGTGTAACCGGCACTCATGCCTTTGCCCAATGTCATCAAGTCAGGTACGACGCCCCAATGGTCGACCCCAAACGCTTTCCCCGTGCGCCCTACTCCTGTCATTACTTCGTCTGCGATAAACAAAACCTCATACTTATCACAAATCTCGCGAATACGTTGGAAGTAACCGTCTGGCGGCACGACCGCTCCCCCAGAAGCCCCGATGACAGGCTCTGCGATGAATGCCGCTACCTGCTCAGGTCCTACGCGCAAAATTGCGGTCTCCAGCTCGTTTGCACACGCAAGCGCATACGATTCGAGGGACATGTCTTCCGGTTTGCGATACGGATATGGTCCTGTGATCGCCGGATAGTCAGCCAATAACGGGGTGAAACGCTTTCGGCGCAAGACGTGTCCAGACATCGAAAGTGCGCCCATTGTAATCCCGTGATAGCTCATCCAGCGGGAGATAATCCGATTTTTCGTTGGTCTTCCTTTTTCCTGCCAGTATTGAATCGCAATTTTTTGTGCTGTCTCCGTAGCTTCCGAACCGCTGCTGACAAAAAACGTCCAGTTTAGAGAGCCTGGTGCCCACTCTGCCAGCTTTGTAGCCAGCTTCTCCACAGCATCGCTGCTGAAATGCGAGCGGTACACAAAGGAAACTTCCTTGGCTTGCGCATACAT
Organism: Brevibacillus schisleri; assembly: GCF_055685845.1. Taxonomy (NCBI): domain Bacteria; kingdom Bacillati; phylum Bacillota; class Bacilli; order Caryophanales; family Paenibacillaceae; genus Brevibacillus; species Brevibacillus schisleri. The sequence continues at coordinate 2,317,959 of NZ_JBVNDM010000001.1, read as the reverse complement.
CGCCTCAGCCACTTCTTCTACACCGTGACCAATGCTTGCCGTCACCGCTCCACTGGAACCATCGATGTAACGATTCCCCTCTTTATCGTAAAGATAGATGCCTTTTCCGTGAGAAATAATCGGATACTCTTTGCCCAATTCAGGCTTGATTACATAGCTTTTCGTCATTTTCGTCGCCACCTCGCTTATTCTTTACCTCTATCCTAGCTGACCAGCACGTAAGAGCCATCCTACGTGCTGGCAAAAAAACATGGAAAAGAGACAAAATCTTTTGTACATTTTGTATAAGAGAACCTTTACCGAGAGCTTTTGGAGGAGATGCCTGATGACCATCACGATAAGAGAAGCACTACAACTGCCGGATATGGTTCACACCAGGCTGATCGCAGGAGCAGGCGGACTCGACAATCCAATTCGTTGGGTAACAATTGTCGAGGTGCTGGAGGATACGAGTCGCCTGCAAGAAGGCGAATTTTTGATTACTACCGGCTTTGGGCTGGCTGAGCATACAGAAAAGCTCGCTTCTTTTATTCCTTCGTTGGCGAAGCAAAAGCTGAGTGGCGTTGCGATTCATACGGGCTTTTATTTACGGGAAATTCCCGAGACGTTTTTGACCTTGGCGGATCACTATCAACTTCCCTTGATTGAAATTCCTACGGAGATCAACTTTTCAACCATAACCAAAGCCATTTTGCAGCCGATCATGAATCGGCAATTTGAAACGCTGGCCTATTCCTCGGCGATTCATAATCGAATGATTGATGCTGCCCTGTCCAAGGGAGGCCTTCCCGCCATCGCTGGCGAGCTCGCAGCACTTACGGGAGGCGTCGTGTCGCTCGTCGATGCATTAGGCTTTGAAGTCACACAGCATGGCAGTTCGGAAGCACTTCCGCATGATCAGTCTCAGGAAATCGCGCATCGTGTACCAATTCGTGCCAATCGCGAGCATTTTGGCACGTTGACCTTAACGAAGCCCGAGCACGCCTGGAAAGAGCTCGATGACGTCGCTCTACAGCATGCCTCTACCTTATGTGCACTCGAATATGTAAAGGAAAAGGCGGTAGCCGCAACGGAATGGCGGTTAAAAGGGGATTTTGTGGAGGAGTTGCTGAATGGGCAGCAGATGACCCATACGGAGCTGGAGAGCCGTTGTCGCATGCTGGGGTACCCGCTTGCTGGTCATCATCTCTGTGTCGCTGTTCGTGTAGAGGTAGCTGATCAGACGATGCTCGGAGACATGCATCAAAGTGTCATTACATTGATGCGGAGGCTTAGCGACCGTCATCAGCGCTCTTATTTGCTGCGCGAGCGACCGCATTGCCTCTTGTTTATTTTGCCTGATGATCAGACAAGCCTACGCCTGCTAGAACAGCTCACTTCCCGCTGGAGAGGGCTGCACCCTGAACTTGCCCTACAGATCGCCTTGAGCAATCCCTGCGAGCAATTACCAAACGTCGTCAGTTCCTCCGAAGAAGCGATGTTTGCTCTACAAGCGTACCCGCTGTTAGCCCAATCCCCGCAAATTTTGCGATACCGGGATATGCAGGGCTATCAGTTTTTGTTTCCGTACCATCGTGAAAAAGAAAGCTTGCTCCGTCTGTGGAACCCATTGCTGGAACCATTAATCCGCTATGATACGAAATACAATCAACAGCTTCTCGAAACCCTTGAGGTTTATTTGGCTCAGAATGGAAACGGGCTACAGACCTCGCAAGCCTTGTATATCCATCGACATACGCTCAAGTACCGGTTGACCCAGATTGAAGAAAAAACAGGCTACCGCCTGGAGGATGCTCATCAACGCTGGCAGCTTCAATTGGCCTTGATGGCCCGTCGTCTGCAACAGCAGTTGTATCCTACAAACAGGTAGCCTGTTAATCCCTCGTCGGGCGAAGTGGCTTTACCCATATATTCATGTCTTCATAGCCTGAAAAGATCGTACAATTGTTAATCAACCGTCCTCGGTATGCATAACCCATCTTGGCAGCCGTCACATTCATTCCTGCTGATTGTGCCCGGGTCAAGGTGTACAAAAAGTAAATCCCCGTCTCCTCCATCCTCTGTTCCAGCGCGATAAACAGTGGTTGGAGGAGGCCTTTCCCTGCATGGTCAGGATGGGTCGCGCAATCCGTCATTTCCGCAGAACCAAATCGTTCGGATACCTCAGCTGACGCAGCACATGCAATCTTGCCTTCAAATTCAACGACATAGTAGATGGTACCTTCCTGCATGGTTTTGCGAATGTAGGAAGGATCGTTCATCGGTGTAGGATACGTCGCGAATACCAGACCATACAAACACGCCAATTCCTTCGTGTCTGCCTCCGTTGCTTCACGCAGGTTGTAACCCTCTGGTAATGATTTCTCTATCGTACTCCCCGCTTTTGACAGGCTCAACGTAAGGATTTCCTCGGCAAGTTTTTCTGCACCAGAGGTAGCCCGCTCTTTTGTCAGATAGCAGGTGAGCATCTGTGCGTTTTCCCCTTGAAAAAAACCATCAATGGTTCCCTCTAGCTCGTACCCCAGAGATTGCCATCGTGGAATATCTTGTTTCTTCCCGTACACAATCACTTTTGTTGCCTCTGACTCTTCAGCCAGCTCCTTCATGACCCGATCCCACTGCTCGATTTGTGATGGTTCATACACGTGCAGCTTTACGCGGCGATTTTGTCGATCAATGATCAGGTCGCCAGCATCCTGTGCGCCTACAACATTTATCACGGTCTTCATCCTCCCCTGCAATACTCCTCCTCTCATTGTAGCAAAACGAGTAAGACCGTCATCTGCCAATCTGTATAAAAAAGCGTTCCTCATGCACAAAAAAACAGAAGGTGGGCATTCTGTTGGGTCATATTTACCGGTTCTTCATACCATGAGAGTAGGTGCTTCATGTGCGGGAAGGAGGGTGTTTTTTGTGAGCTGCAATAACAATTTTGCCCTGATCCTTGTCCTCTTTGTCCTTTTGGTCATCGTACTCGTCGTAATCGGATAGACTTCTGGAGATGCCTCTCATGTCAGGTCGTATCGAGGGGCCCTTTACATATCATAGTAGAAGGTAATGACACGCTCGAGAAGGGAGGAAGCCCTCGTGCCCCCACTTATCTATGCCCATCGTGGCGCTTCCGGCCTGTTTCCGGAAAATACGATGGAATCGTTTCAAGGAGCCGTCCGACGAAAAGCCAATGGGATCGAATTAGACGTTCAGCTCAGCAGTGACAATAAGCTGGTTGTCATTCATGACCATAACCTGGAGCGCACGACCAATGGTTCCGGTTTGGTTCGCCATTACACATTGCGTGAACTGCGTCAGCTTCGAGCAGATAAAGGCTCGTCTATGCGACTACCAAAAGCACACATTCCAACCCTTCAGGAAGTATTTCAGTCGTTTGTCGACTCACCACTGCGCTTCATCATCGAGATGAAAAATTTCTTCCTCGATCAACCTCACTTAGAGGAGCTCATCATCGAACAAATCAGACGTTATCAGCTAACAGAGAGAACCATCATTTCAACATTTAACTTCGACAGCCTTTTACGAATCAAGCAATTGGATGCCAGACAAACAACAGGACTTTTATACGTGGGACCACTCGTCAAGCCTTGGGAAGTAGCCAGCAGATATCGTGCTGATCAACTGCACGTCCCCTATGATCAATTGACGGAAGACTTGGTCAAACAAGCAAAGCAGCATCATTTTGAAGTTTTGAGCTGGACGGTAAATACTGGTCGGCAAATCCAGCGAGCCATTGACTGTGGGGTAGATGGTCTGATCACCAATTACCCGAAGCGTGCGAGAAATCTGATTCGCAATCTTTAAAAAAGAAAGGGAGCCCTTAAAAAGGCTCCCTGCTTGTTGCTATGACTTTTACGTACGTGGTACGAATAACTTTCCTTGCCAGCTATTCCGCGCTTTCAGTTCTGCGTCAATGCCATTCAGAACTTCCCACTTTTTACGGCTCCACATCGGTCCAATCAAGAGATCAGGTGGTCCGTCCCCTGTGATTCGATGGACAATCATTTCTGGCGGTAAAATTTCCAATGTATCTACAACGAGCTTCGTGTACTCTTCCTGCGAAAGGAATTCCAAGAGGCCTGCTTCATATTGCTTCACCATCGGCGTTTTGCGCAGTAGATGCAACAGGTGTATTTTGATTCCCTGCACATCCAGATGTGCCACAGCATCTGCCGTCTGCATCATCTCTTCGTGGCTCTCTCCTGGCAATCCATAGATGATATGAGAGCATACACGGATGTTGTGCTTGCGCAGCCTCTCTACAGCGTCCACGTAGCATTGATAATCGTGCGCTCGATTAATTAACTGAGCTGTGTGCTCATGGACTGTTTGGAGACCGAGCTCCACCCACAAATATGTGCGCTCATTCAATTCAGCCAAATACTCCACGACGTCGTCCGGAAGGCAGTCAGGACGTGTGGCAATGGAGAGTCCGACTACGCCTTCTTGTTGGAGGATGACTTCGTACATCTCCCGCAGCTCCTCCACAGGCGCATACGTATTTGTGTACGCTTGGAAGAAGCCCAAATACTTGGCTTGTGGCCACTTCTCGTGCATGCGATTTTTCACATCATGGAACTGTTTTTCCAGATCCATTCTGCGATCACCAGCAAAATCTCCAGATCCTCTCGCGCTGCAAAACGTGCAGCCTCCTGTCGCTACTTTCCCATCCCGATTCGGGCAACTAAAACCGCCATCCAATGGAACCTTGAAAATCTTTTCGTGAAAAGTCCCTCTTAAATGATAATTCCATGTATGGTATCGTTTATCGCCCCACAACAATGGGACGTCGTTGTTGTGAATATCTGTCGCGAGCTTCATTGCTGTTTTCCTCCTATGGGCACCGCTACGTCTGGCGCTGGTGCCTTAATCCCGTTGGCGAACGCTACTTGCTTGATCACGTCATTATACCAAATTCGGCAACGGTCTCGCTACTTTAAGATAATAGGAAAACCACAGGTGAATATTCCCCCTGTGGTTTTTGCTTGTTTACGTTACTATTGCTGGATCTCCTCGATACGAATCGCACGAGTGTGAGAGGTATGACTCCACACTTGGTTTTTCTTCGTAAAGAACGCGTAAAACATAATCGGAAGCCAGGTTAGGAAAAAGAACGGTAGCAAGAGGAGCCCGAAATACCCCTTCCACGGAACTTTATCCAAATAGAGGGCCAAGATCGGCAACAGGTAGAACACGGCTGTGGATCCGTATACCAGCCATGTAGGCAAGATCGTGGATACCGTTGAAAACGTACCAATATCAAAAAATCTTGCCAGGAACAATACCGACATCATTGTCACCATCAGTACGTACATCGGTTGGAAGAGGTAGAAGGCTGCGTCAAGCATCCCCAGCTTTCTCGACTTCACACCATTAAACAAGACAGATCGAATGTAGCGTCCTGCCACATCGTAGTGCCCTTGCATCCAACGCAAACGCTGGCGCATAGACGATTTTAAGTCAATCGGTTTTTCATCCCAGACCTTGGTATCATGAGCCCAAGTCGGGTAAATACCGCGTTCAATACAACGTGTTGCAAATTCCAGGTCTTCCGTGAGACTGGTTGCTCCCCAGCCCATTTCTTTGAGCAGGTTGCTCTCAATGCACAAGCCAGTTCCGCCCAAAGTGTTCGGCAGTCCCAAATTGTGACGAGCCAGCTGCCACATACGGTTTGTAAACCAGTAGGTAACCGCATAGGACAGCGTAATCCAGGAATCAAACGGGTTCTTGGAGTCGAGGTAACCTTGAATCACACGCGCCCCTTTGCAAAGACGGTCATTCATTACTTTCAGAAAGTTTTTCTCAACCAAGTTGTCAGCATCAAACATGACGACAGCGTCGTACTGCTTAGGTCTTGCCCAGAGGTTCTCCAGCATCCATTCGATGCCGTAGCCTTTCCCACGCTTGGATGTGTCAAAACGCTCACATGCAATTGCACCATGCGCCCGACTAATTTCTGCCGTGTTATCTGTACAGTTGTCGCAAATGACGAAGATGTCGTACATTTCACGTGGATAGTCGAGCTTCTTCAGGTTTTCAATAAGCGGAGCAACTACGGCGCTCTCATTGTGAGCAGCCACGAGCACAGCAAACGTCTTTTGCGGCTCAGCTGTTACTTGCTCTTTTTTGCGGAACAGGCCTGCACAAGAAACAAGTGTTTGGTATGTGCCGATTACGCCCACCGCAGAAGTAAATCCGATGAATAATCCCTCAATGATCTCTCTAATTACACTCATGGGTTCTTCTCCTCGACCTAAACCAGATTGGGTCTGATCTGAATTTAGGTAGTGTTGTTTTTCCAACATTTCTCTATTGTTTTTCTCTCAATTGGCAGTTTACATCAAATACGATTCATAAGCAATGACCCAAAAGTGGGAAAAAATAAGGCACTGCTATCACCTTTCCCACCTTTTTCTCTTTCTATTCGACAGTGCTTCGCAGTTGGCAGAAAAAAAAGCCCTTGTCGAAAAAGGCTCCGTTTATTTAGAAAAACACAAACGCTCGTTTCCATTTCTTCCTGATTGTTTCCGGGATTGGTGCGGTCGGCGAGACTCGAACTCGCACGGGTCGCCCCGCCACCCCCTCAAGATGGTGTGTCTGCCAATTCCACCACGACCGCCTATAAACGTTGATTTAACACGTGTTTTTCTGTTGACACGAAGTACGTGTTTGAGTATACACAATCAATTTCCGCAAGTCAATATCGTTTTCGAATTGGATAGAGCCCATATTCTTCCTATCAAGCTATCATTTTCTGGCTCTGTCTTCTAGTAGATACGTTTGTCGAAAAAGAAAGTTACATGTCGCAAAAATTTTAAAAGAATATAAGTGCCTCTCTACAAAAATATCATTGTTTCGTCACATTTTCCGAGTAGTGAAGGAGCCATATTCTGTGATTTTCTTACATAATTTATGACAAATTAGACAAAATATTTCCAATCGTAGATGAAAGTTTTTTTACTATTTTTTTTGAACTAGGTCCTTTGACTGACTACTTGCTTCTGATTTCCTCTTGAAAGGCGCACTATCTTCTACGAAAAAAACCTCCTGCGGACGCCACAACGTCCTAAGGAGGCTATCTTTTGTAAACGCGTGGCGTCCCAGGAGAGATTCGAACTCCCGACCGACGGCTTAGAAGGCCGTTGCTCTATCCTGCTGAGCTACTGGGACTAAAATGGAGGGAGTACCCGGATTTGAACCGGGGATAAGGGTTTTGCAGACCCGTGCCTTACCACTTGGCTATACTCCCGTGTTATTATGGGGCGATCGATGGGACTTGAACCCACGAATGCCGGAGCCACAATCCGGTGCGTTAACCCCTTCGCCACGACCGCCATAATTTTTATGAAGTTTGGTAGCGGTGGAGGGAATCGAACCCCCGACCTTTCGGGTATGAACCGAACGCTCTAACCAGCTGAGCTACGCCGCCAAAATAAAAATGGCGGAGAGTGAGGGATTCGAACCCTCGCTACGCTTGCGCATACTAACGGTTTAGCAAACCGTCCCCTTCGGCCTCTTGGGTAACTCTCCGTGATTATATGCACCTTCAAAACTAGATATGCATGATTGCTAAGAGTGTGTGGATAAGTCCTCGACCGATTAGTATTCGTCAGCTCCACGCGTTACCGCGCTTCCACACCGAACCTATCAACCTCATCGTCTATGAGGGGTCTTACCAGCTTGCGCTGTGGGAAGTCTCATCTTGGAGGGGGCTTCACGCTTAGATGCTTTCAGCGCTTATCCCGTCCGCACATAGCTACCCAGCTGTGCCACTGGCGTGACAACTGGTGCACCAGCGGTGCGTCCATCCCGGTCCTCTCGTACTAAGGACAGCTCTCCTCAAACTTCCTACGCCCGCGACAGATAGGGACCGAACTGTCTCACGACGTTCTGAACCCAGCTCGCGTACCGCTTTAATGGGCGAACAGCCCAACCCTTGGGACCTAC
>NZ_JBVNDM010000001.1:1180000-2305000 GCF_055685845.1 Brevibacillus schisleri | reverse complement strand
CACGCAAAAGCCCCATTACTCCTAATGGGGGATTTCAACGCGAGTAATGTGTCCTTTACTCCACACCTGATGGACTGTGCCCTTGTCTCAGGTCAGGAAAAAAAACCAACGCTTCCTGCCTTCCGCCGACGCCTGGACTATATTTTTGCTTCTCATCACTGGAATATCGAGCACTACGAGCTGCTACCTGTCAATTGGTCCGATCATGTCCCGGTCATTGCGGATTTGAGGCTGACGGAATCCCCAGTTCACGGAGAATAAAGTCTTTGACATCTACCAGTCTTGCTGGGAGTGGAAACAACTCCGATGCCCCTGCAATCACTAACGGAATCAGAGAATCTTGCTTATGCAGGGAACCATGGCTTCCTCCACCTAAATGCGTGGGTGCACATTCCGATACTAATTCATAGCTCTTGGCAGCGGTAACGACTACCACGTCACCGGTCTGCGAGAACAATGCCCCGTATAGTCGAGAAAAAGCATCCGGGTATGTATCAAAAGAAAGACACTCCCCATCATATTGCACATCCAGCACGGTAACATCTCCTTCAATGGACCAAGAAGAACCGTAGGCATCTTGATACTCCCCGTTTCGCCAAAAATACATTTCCTGTTGCGTTCCGCCCCGACGCACCTTTACCTTCTCGCCCTCTTTCCAAGCAATCAAATCAATTCTTTCTTCCACACTAACCGCTTCTACAATAGAAAGTGGATCCGTTCCATTCACTGGATACAAATAGGCCATACGCTCATTATTGCAAATGACTACTTCCACTTCTGATGTCACATCCGTACCAAGCGCATGGATCGAAAAATTCGCCAAAAGATGATTCAGCGGTATATTGTGGTCCTCACTATCTCCGATGACGGTCTGCCCATGATCACTAATCAAAATGCATACATTTCTCTCCAGCATTTGCTCCCATGATGCGAAGCTATCCAGTAAACGAGCCAATTGCTTGTCCACATCTGCCAAGTGCTGTACAGCATCCTCCGGGGATTTGTGGAGTTTATGATCATTCTCTGGCAGATAGACCAGCGTAAAATGTGGCTGATGACCGCTGCGAATCACCTCAATCATCACATCGATTGCATAAGTATCATTAATTCCGTAGCCTTCCAAAGCGGATTGCGAGAAACCCCAGGGGACGGTACGAAATAACGCCGGGCTCACCAGTGTCCCCATACTCATGATCGTTGGACCACTTACCTTTTCGCGCAGGGAAAAAGATGTAATTGTATCAAGCAAGACTGGCATTTTCACCTTATGCTGCTTATGTCCGCGATGGGCGATCACATTGATGGAACCGGATACTAGTTTGTTCTCTTCCAGAACCTCATGAATCGTTTTGACATCCTTACTCAGATGACGTTCATTTAAATCAAAAAGGACGTTTTCGGCACAGCTTATGATGCCTATTTTTCGGATAGAAGGGGCCCCATTAATATAATTCACCATCTGTTTCTGCTCTGCATCATACCAAACTAAACCCGGTACTTTGTGCTGATCGGGGTAGACTCCCGTAATGAGAGAGCAATCTATCGAAGCCGTCATTGTAGGGAAAACGGTCACACAATCTGGTATGTACTGGCTATGCTCCATGAAAAACCGAAGCGCCGGTGCTTTATCGGCAGCAATGCATCGCTCCAGAACATCAGACATCATGGAGTCGATCAGGAATAGTATGACCTTTTTCATCCGGCTGCCACCCTTCTCTTCGTAATAGTAATAGTCATAGTCGCACCTGATAGTGTACGATTTTGCATGACCGAGTATACGCCTAAAAAAGAAAAAGCCCCTGTTCGCCAAAAGCGACAGGGGACCATGCTCACGAAGTAAATGTGAGGGTGTTGACACCATTTTTCGTTTGCTGTTTTAGTGCAGGGTACTTCTTCAAATACGGAGCAAGTGCTACGTAATCTTTTTCGCCAATGGACGGATCACCCAGCAAATGCGAAAGTACAGCAGCTCGGATTTGCAGCCCTTGAGGCGTTTGTTTAAAAAGAGGATCTACCGTAGGGAATGGAATTCCATTGATGACGGTATCGCCTTCTGCGTCACTCAGTTCCCACGTATTGACGTTCAATGAATGGAGAGCTTCTACTACTTGTGCTCCATAATCCTCCACAACCATATCCGGTTGCAGCCCTACGTGATTCACCACGGAATGCTTAGGGGTAAAATATTCATTCAATGTGAGTTTGAGCGCGTCGCCGTCTGACAAAGGAATAACTTGTTGGGCACTCCCTTTTCCAAATGTCTTGGTACCCACAAGTTTGGCGATGCCATGATCACGCAGCGCACCTGACAACAACTCAGATGCAGAAGCGGTTCCACCGTTTACCAAAATTCGCACTGGAATGCCGATATCCTGCCCATTTCGTACCCACGTCTCTACCTCTACCCCATTGCGATTCGTGGTATACATGAGCAAGCCTTCTTCCATAAAGAGGCTCGCAATATCTCGAGCTGTGGACAAGTATCCCCCACCATTATCCCGCAGGTCTAACACCAACCCGGACAACCGCTTTTGCACACGGGATAGTTCAGCAAGCTTGTCCCTTACCTGGATGGCTCCTTCTGATCCGAATGTTTCAAGACTGATATAGCCAACCGCGCCCTTCGTAAACATCTGTCCTTCCGCTTCCGGCAAGGTCATCGAGGCACGCTTCAACTTTATCTGGTGTTCCCGTTTGTCAGATGGACGATATACAGTAAGAACGGCTTCAGTCCCTTCGTTGCCCCTCAAATAAGCATACGCTTCTTCAAAAGTCTTTCCTACCAGCGAGGTCTCATTGACTTTGATCAATTGATCGCCTCGTTGCAAAGGAGAAGCTGCTGCTGGAGAATTCGGAACGATTTCACGGATGATAATATGATCATTTTGCCGCCGGAGACGAAAACCAAATCCGACAAATTGATTCTCAACGTCAGATTGGAACAAACGCAATTCATCTTGCGTAAAAAATACGCTGTGCGGGTCATCGAGCGTAGAGAGCATTCCATCAATCGCCCAAGTGTTCATCGTCGGCGTATCAAATCCGCCTTTCTTCTGCCATTCTACAAGCCTCAATTCCAACTCGTCCCAGGTGTCATCTTCTTCAGAAACTTTGAACTGAAGCTGTTTTTTCTGATTAGCCTGCTGACTGACCACCTCTAGAGCCCCTTTTACCAATTGTTTGGCTGCCGGTTTACTCAAGTGGCTCTGCATGACGTGCTGGAATACTTCTTCTGTTTCTTCGAAAGGATACTCTGCCGCTTGCACAGGAAGAACAGTTGTGAGTAGCAGTACAGCTGCTACTGCCCATTGACTAAATCGTTTCATGGCGCCACCCCTTTTCGAACATCATCAGGTATCGAGAATGCAACATTCCTTGTAAAGTCGTAATTGTCGGTACCCGAATAGGCTACGTATCCGTCGCCCTCATAAATTTCTTCATAACGCCACGTATGTTTGACAATTTGGTCGCTAGCTCGATCAATATAATACTTGTTCATGAACAAGGGAACCTCTTTCACTTTTCCCTGTCCGAGCGTAACCTTCTTTGATTTCTCTACCAGCATGGAGCCCGGAATCCACTCTGTAATGACATCATACTTCCCGTAGGATTGCTTGTAGTAGCGTGCATGAAGCTCCTTGGCACGATCGGCTACCTTGACAGCACCAACCCACTCGTGCAAAAAGTCAACTTTGTCCGTTCTACTCTTGTCCCATGTCTGCCGATCCGTATCGTACGAGTATTGCGTGTTTGTTTTCCCATCTGTATAGGAGAGCAGCTTGTCTGATATTAGTTTTTGCGGAGATTGATAAGAGCCGGATATTCTGCTTATTTGCTTTTCCTTGTTAACATCCTGCGTGTATGAGAACGTCAATCCACTCAACGCCGCTTCACCCTTGACTTGGTAGGTGTCGGCATTGTCCAACCGGCGCAAAGAGTACCCCAAATCAGAAATAATAGCTGGCTGATCTTTTAACGATGCAAACTCTTGACGCAACATTTTGTGCAGCTGATTCATTCTGCTGTCTGACGCTTTCGGTTTCATCGCAGCAAGAACCTCTTCAGCTTCCTGCATACGTCCTTCCTGCAAATAATAGTAGGAAGTATTCAACAATGCCTCCGGGCTCCTGTCGGCAAATCGCTTGTAACGAGCCAGCGCCAGGTCTACCTGACCACTCCTGATTTCCAGTGCCCCCAAATACATGGCGAGCGATTCCCATTCTTTGGAATCCTGCTTCACTTTTTGTTCATAAGCACTAAGTCGGTCAAGCACTTTTTGGTATTGGCTTTGATCCTTGTTCCCTAGCTGCAAGGCGATATCGTACACATTGGCACTCAACAGCCCGAGTGTTTCCGGGAGAATGATTTTGTCTTCGAAGTAAGCGTCGATAGAAAGAAAAGCTTCCTCCAGATTGGTTTCAATCGGTGTTTCAGGATTCCAGCTCAGTAAATAGTGAACACCAACTTGATTGGGGAAGGAGTCATCCGCCAGCTTGCGTAACTGTTCAAATGTCTCTTCACTATCATTTCTACTGCGAATAGCGGCAGCCGCATCTACATAAATCTGTTCTTCTGTTGTTTTGGGATCTGCATAGGTTGCGAATAGCGGCAATACCTCTTCGAGATCAGGAACCATGGGGAACTTTTTCCCGTCGTAATCCAGCAGAGGCATGATTCCATCCTGAAGGAAATAATTCACCATGCGATCAGCTGCAACCGCAGCATCTCCTCGCTTCACTCGTTCCGTTTTTTCTCCCTCTAGCCATCCCCACGAACGCACTTCTTCCCACGCATTTTTACTATCTGGAGACATGGTGAACATTTGCAAAATCTTGGCAGCTTCTTCTTTGGTGATCGGCTGATTCGGCTTCATCATCTCACCAGGAAAAATGTACTGAATCGCATTTGGGCCGTACAATCTATCCAAGATCGTGGAGATGCGCAACGTTGGTTTGTACATCCAGGTCAGACGGTCAACATCTTTATATGGCAAATACGGTTCCTGAAAACCTTCTGCCCGCGCCCACTCCGAATGCTCGGATAAAAAAGTAAGCGGATAGATCTGATACTGCCCCCCGTAATAAAGCCGATCGATCATGACGAGAAATTCCGCACGCGTCATGTCACGATTTGGGTAAAACTTCGGAACATTTGGACCAGCCTCAAACAAACCAAGCTGCACACCTTGAATGATTGCTTTTCTCGCCCAGTGCTTGCTGATGTCATTGTATGGCAATAAGCCCCCAGCCGCAGAAGCGACGCCGGGGGTGAGTAAGCTTACTGTCAGTAATCCACAAGAAATTGTCCGGATTAGTTTTTGCACATAAAATCCTCCTACACTTCATCTGGCAGGCAACAAAAGGTTGGTCCTGCTACGTCTTAAACAAACTGGAACGGATCTGTGTGCACGCGCGAAGGAATAACCTCTGTTTCGTAACCATTTGCCTGCAATTGTTCCAGCAGGATAGTCGCCAGCTTTTCCTTCATGATTTTTTCGATATTGTGACCAGCATCTACGATCGACAAGCCTTCTGCTTGCGCATCGTGTGCGGTGTGATAACCAATGTCTCCTGTTAAATAAACATCCGCGCCTTTAAAAATGGCTTTGGAAACAAAGGAGCTTCCGTCTCCACCTACTACCGCTACTTTTTTGACTGTCGCATCCAAGTCGCCAACTACGCGTAGACCGTGGAGAGAAAATCGTTCTTTGACGAGCAAAGCAAACTCACGGAGTGTCAGTGGTGTAGGCAGACTGCCGATACGCCCAATTCCGTATACAGTTCCGGACTGCTCTAGTGGAATGATGTCATAGGCGACTTCTTCGTAGGGATGGGCAGCAAGCATTGCTTTGACCACAGCCGATTGCCTGGACGCAGGAACAATCATCTCGATGCGAACTTCCTCTGCTTTTTCCAATTGACCTGTCGAACCGATATGGGGATTCGTTCCTTCCCCTGGTAAAAAGGTTCCGGTGCCTTCTGTCTGAAAAGAACAGTGGCTGTAGTTACCTACATGCCCTGCACCCGCTTCAGCAAGTGCGGAAAACACTACTTCCTTATGAGTAGCGGGCACGAATACGACGAGCTTCTTCCAATCCTCTCGTGAAAGAACATCCAGTACATCTACATTCGTGAGTCCAACCGCTTCTGCGAGCCAGTCGTTCATCCCCCCATACGCAACATCCAAATTGGTATGGGCTGTATATACCGCAATGTCATGCTTGATCAGCTTTTCGAACACACGTCCGGCGGCGAGATCTGTCCTAAGGTGTTTCAGTGGTCGATATATAACGGCATGGTGAGCCACAATCAGGTCTACACCCTCTGCGATTGCTTCCTCCACCACAGATTCCAGTACGTCTAGTGCGATCATCACTTTTTTTACCTTTTTTTGCAAGGTGCCTACATGAAGGCCAATCTTGTCACCTTCCATCGCCAACGATTTAGGTGCAAGACGTTCTACATATTGGATTACTGTTTGTCCGTGCGCAAGCATGCGATCACCTCATCGATCCATTTTACTTCTGCTTCGATTTCCTTGATTCGTTCTGCTGCTTCCGGCTTGTCCGAACGCTTTAATTGAACGATGATCTTTTGCCATTTTTCATGCTCATCCAGCCACTTCGCTTGTAATACCTCTGATTTTTCCACCCAAAGAAATGGACCAATGCGCATGAGCTCTTGCTGCGTACGATCTTTGCCCTCATAAGGCAAGGTAGGATTGCCTCGTTCGGCGACGAGAATCTCATAAATCACGCCGTCTTCTTGCAAAATGGACTCCGCGATTAACTGCCAACCATTCTCTATCATCCACAGGCGCACCGCTTCTTCCCCTACGTTTGGTTGGAGAATCAGGCGTTGCACACCTTCCAGTTTGTCTTTACCTGCTTCCAAAATGGAAACGATCAATTGTCCGCCCATCCCAGCAATGCAGATCACATCTGCTTCCCCAGGTTGTAATACCGCGAGCCCGTTTCCTTTACGTACCGAAGCGCGATCTTTTACCTGCAATGTATGTATTTGTTTTTTTGCCGCTTGAAAAGGCCCTTCATTCAATTCGCCTGCGATCACGAAAGAAGCAATTCCTTTTACAAGCAAATAAGAAGCCAACAACGCATGATCCGACCCGATGTCGGCGACGCGGGCTCCTTCTGGACAATAGCGGGCAATTGTTTGTAGCCGCTTGGATATTGATACTGATGTCATCTGTATATTCACCTTCCGTTGCCTCTATTCTACCCTATTTGGCAGCAATTGCGAAATGCAAATTCCCTAACAGATGATCAGCAAAGAACGACAAAATCCTCACTGTTGCACCCAGCAGGGACAAGGCCATTAAGGGGGCTCTTGGGTAGTAGTCGAGAGGCTTACAGGTTGCCATTACGTGGATGTAATGTTCGGAATAACAAGCAAAATTTTTAAATACGGCGTTGTTTTATCGTATTTTATACAATTTGATTTAATTTTCATCGAATTGTGAACTTTATTTTAATAAATAAATATTTACAAAATTTTTACATATATGTATATTAACGCCATGAACATCATGGACTAACACAAACTAACTATCTTTAAGGAGGAGAAAAGTTTGAAAAAAAGAACAGGCAAGTGGTGGGCAATGGGATTACTCTCTTCGGCGCTAGTGATGAGTGTCTTCACAGGTGTGGGGGCAGCCAGTAACGATTCACTCGATGAATTTGAAACTGAACGGGTATTAATTCAGTCAGATTCGGATGTGAGAACCGGTTATTTTGCTGGACCTTTGGAAGTACGCCATGATTTTGGTGAAGATGGCTTTACCCTCGATGTAAATAGTGATCAACTCGACCAACTGAAAAGCGATCCCAATGTAAAAATCACCGTATTGCAAAAATTAAAGATCGCTGAGTATATAGAAGAAGATCAAGTAAGTGCGCTAGAGGTCTCTCCTGCGGCAGTCGTTCCGTGGGGAATTAAAGCAATCTATAAAAACCAATCCCTCTCCGCTACAACTGGCGGTGCAGATGTTCGTGTTGCGGTCCTGGATACTGGCGTGTATACGCAGCACCCGGACCTAACCGCTAACGCAGAGCAGTGCAACGATTTCACGCAATCTTCTTCTCCTGTTGTTACCGGTGCTTGCAATGATGCACATGGTCATGGAACACACGTCGCCGGAACTGTTCTCGCTGACGGCGGCAATGGCGCAGGTATTTATGGTGTAGCACCAGATGCAAAGCTATGGGCATATAAAGTACTGGATGACTCTGGCTCCGGCTATGAGGATGACATTGCCTATGCTATTCGTTACGCTGCTGACCAATCCGCTCAATTAGGCGTGAAAGCGATCATCTCTATGTCTCTTGGCTCTAGCGGTAAGAGTACCCTTATGGAAAGTGCCATCACCTATGCAAACCAAAAAGGTGTATTAGTCGTCGCTGCAGCTGGTAACTCCGGACCGACAGTGAACAGCATTGGCTACCCTGGAGCATTAGTGAATACAGTAGCCGTAGCAGCGTTGGAGAATGTTCAACAAAACGGAACCTACCGTATAGCTGACTTCTCTTCTCGTGGCAAGAGCGGGCAAGCGGGAGACTACGTGATTCAAGAGCGTGATGTGGAAGTATCAGCACCAGGACGCGCTATTCAGTCTACATGGAATAACGGAGGTTACAATTCCATCAGCGGAACTTCCATGGCAACCCCACACATTTCCGGTTTGGCTGCGAAAATCTGGGCATCCAATCCATCTTGGAGCTCTCAAGATGTTCGTGTAGAATTGCAAAAACGCGCGAAAGGAAATGACATCAAAGGTGGCTCAAACGCTGCTGTAGGAGACGATATCGCGAGTGGATTTGGTTTCCCAACTGTACAATCTGGCGATCAATAAAAAGTAATAAACAAAAAAAGAGCCATGGCTGTCAGTTTACGCTGGCAGTCATGCTCTTTCGTTACCAAATACGGAAGGCTAGCACCCGATTTCTCTTGCGATGACATTACGTAAAATCTCTGAAGTCCCCTCGCCGATCTCTAACAGTCGGGCATCGCGGAAAAATCGTTCTACCTGATACTCCCGCATATAACCATACCCACCGTGAATCTGAATAGCCTGA
This sequence comes from Brevibacillus schisleri, assembly GCF_055685845.1. Taxonomy (NCBI): domain Bacteria; kingdom Bacillati; phylum Bacillota; class Bacilli; order Caryophanales; family Paenibacillaceae; genus Brevibacillus; species Brevibacillus schisleri. Next base: position 2,295,909 of record NZ_JBVNDM010000001.1, on the reverse strand, counting down.
TGTGTAGCAGACATGGCAATCTCCGAAGCATACAATTTTGCCATTGCTGCTTCTTTCGTAAATTTGCGACCATGATCCTTCAACCACGCTGCTTTATACACCATCGTTCTCGCCAGCTCTATTTGCATCGCCATATCCGCCAGCTTGTGCTGGATCGCTTGAAAATGACTCAAGGAATTGCCAAAAGCCGTACGCTGCTTGGAGTATTGCAACGCCTTGTCATAGGCAGCCTGTGCAATTCCTACTGCCATAGCTCCGATCCCGATTCGCCCACCATCAAGTGTAATGAGGAACTGCTTGAAGCCTTCTCCCCGCTTCCCAAGGACGTTTTCCTCTGGCACGCGGACATTTTCAAGAACGAGCTCCGTCGTATTGGAGCTGTGCAAGCCGAGCTTTTCATAGTTCGCCAATACCTGAAAGCCAGGTGTATCTGTCGGAACGATAAAAGCAGTAATACCCCGTGAGCCCTGCTCTTTGTCAGTCACAGCTGTCAAGGCGAGAAACGAAGCATAAGAGGCATTGGTAATGAAGCATTTGGAGCCGTTAATCGTCCACTCCCCATCTGCTAAGATCGCATTCGTCCTCGTACCACCTGCGTCAGACCCTGCATTTGGTTCGGTCAACCCAAACGCGCCAAAGCTTTCGCCAGAACAAATTTTGCTTAAATAGTTCAGCTTTTGCTCTTCCGTTCCAAACAAAGCCAGTGGAGCGCCACCTAACGAGATATGCGCCGAATACGTGATTCCTGTAGAACCACATGCACGACTTAGCTCTTCCACAACGATCGCAAAACTCGTGGAATCGGCTCCCGCACCCCCGTATTTCTCAGAGAAGGGAAGGCCCATCAAGTTCAGTTCGCTCATCTGCTTGAATATTCCGACAGGAAATTGTTTAGTTTGATCGCGTTCATCTGCTTCCGGTGCCACTACCTCATCAGCAAATTCGCGTATCATTTTTTTTAACATTTGTTGTTCTGAAGTCAAATCGAAGTTCATAATCGCTGCCCCCTTGAAAACGCTTTAGTAAAGAACCATCAAGAAATACACAATTTTGACTGAGCGTTTGTTCAGAATACTCTTACCATTATACACCACGATTTTGGATTCATGTGGAATTTCTCAAAAAAAAACACGCCTATGATCGGCGTGCTCCTAATAAAATCGCTCCCAAAAAAGAGACAGATGCTGCTATGAATCCGATGCTATATGTATGTACACCCATAAATTTGGCTACTGTTTCTCCACCCAGAAAAAAAGCCGCCAGCAAAATACCGATTAAAACTTTCCACTTGTTGTTCATTTATTCACCCCGTTTGCTCTCTTCTGAAATTGTAACAGATAAGCATGCAGAGGAGAACGAGAAGTCTCGGATAGTCTACAGTCTCAACCACGCATACCAATATCCACGCGTGAAGAAGAACAAAATGGACGCAACGAACACCTTAATAAACAACAGCAATTGAATCATATCTCGCTTCGCCGCTGGAATATACAGAGCCTGTATCTCTGCACCAAAGAAAAAGGCAAGTCCACATACTGCAAATACTCCCGCCCATTTCGAATTGGCCTTATTCATCAAGAAGCCCATACCTGTGAGCAAGCACGCAAGCGGTACCCAGTACAACTCCGATGTCCACCATGTATAGTCTATCCCTACTCGATGAACGGTTGTAATGCCATACAAGATGGCCAAACCCAGTAATCCTGCATAGAGCAAATAAGCATAGCCGAAAACAATTGCGCTGATGCACAACAGCATGCAAACGAAGCCTAAATAAAACAGGATAAGCGGCAAGCTACCATCCATTTTTTGGATACAATAAACGCCTCCCGCGATCAAAATCCCAAAGGACAAAGCCAGGAATAAATGCGTCAATGGCGGGGCCGATCTTCGATAAACGAATCCCAGAATATAGAAAACGAGAGCGAAACAGGCAAAGATGGTAATTTGCATTGGGGTTTGAAAACGGTTAAAATGAAAAGCAAGTAAGATCAAACCAGCAATGACAAAGGCACCAAGGAGCCATGCCACTACCATTTTCCCCGTCACTGGAGAGACAGTTCTAGGTGCATATGTGTTTGTGACAGATGATGTTGAATTGACTTTTCCTGACAGCACACTCGGTGCCGTTCCCATTCGCTCATTCCCACCTGCGGACGCCGGTGTATTTGGCCGATCCCCTTCTGTATACAGATTTAACAAGAAGATGCAGTAATGTTCAGGCAGTAAATGGTTGCGCCGCCAGTTTTCAATTTCGGCAATGATCGTGCGCTTGCGCTGGTCGTCCAACGCGGCCCCTCCTAACTACGACAAAAAGTGTATTCCTTCATGAATAAGAAAAGCCTACGTCGGCTAACGTAGGCCACATACTTCTTATATCGGTTATTCTAAGAAATCTTTTAAGCGTTTACTTCTACTCGGATGACGCAATTTGCGAAGAGCTTTTGCTTCGATCTGACGAATCCGTTCACGGGTTACACCAAACACTTTGCCTACTTCTTCTAACGTCCGTGTACGTCCGTCATCTAACCCGAAACGCAGACGCAGCACATTTTCTTCCCGGTCTGTTAATGTATCCAAAACGTCTTCCAACTGTTCTTTCAAAAGTTCATAGGCAGCTGCATCAGATGGCTCCAATGCATCCTGATCCTCAATGAAATCACCTAAGTGGGAATCGTCTTCTTCCCCAATTGGAGTCTCCAGGGATACTGGTTCTTGAGCAATCTTCATGATTTCCCGAACTTTTTCCGGAGTGAGATCCATTTTTTCAGCGATTTCTTCTGGCATAGGTTCACGACCTAGCTCTTGCAGAAGCTGACGGGAAACGCGGATTAATTTGTTGATCGTTTCCACCATATGAACCGGAATCCGGATCGTTCTAGCCTGGTCTGCAATAGCACGGGTAATCGCTTGGCGAATCCACCAGGTCGCATACGTACTGAACTTGTAGCCTTTGCGATAGTCAAACTTTTCCACCGCTTTAATCAGACCCATGTTCCCTTCTTGAATCAAGTCGAGGAATAGCATGCCGCGTCCTACATAACGCTTCGCAATCGATACTACCAATCGCAAGTTCGCCTCAGCCAGACGTCTTTTAGCTTCCTCATCACCTTGTTCAATTCGCTGCGCCAGTTTAATCTCCTCTTCTGCGGAGAGCAGAGGAACTCGACCAATTTCCTTCAGATACATCCGTACAGGGTCATTGATCTTAATTCCAGGCGGAACGGAGAGATCGTCAAAATCAAATTCTTCGTTGTCCTCGTCTTTGATGATCATTTGATCGACTTCATCGTCGTCATCTTCATTCTCATTGTTGTTAATCTCAATGCCTTGATCACCTAGATATTCAAAAAACTCATCCATTTGATCAGAATCCTGCTCAAAACCTGCCAAACGAGCAGTAATCTCCTTATACGACAATGCGCCGCGTTTCTTGCCTAATTCGACCAACTGTTCCTTCACTTGTTCGATGGACGTTGCTTCCATGTCGGAAGTAATATTTTGCTTGTTCATCTACTTTCCCTCCTTCCCCGGGAATGATCTGAAGCTACCCTTCTTTTAAAGCATTTTCCAATTCAAGAATCTTCATCCCTGTGACGGCTGCTTGAAGTTCAAGTTGTTTGCGCGCATCCTCGCTGTCCGCTGCGGCCGCTTGGAGGTGTAAGCTCCGCTGCTCATCGCGCAATCGTTCCAACTCGGCACGCTTCGGGTAGTTATTCACTTGTTTGATGTAGTCACCGATCTCTAACTCAGATACGTCGTTGTTGCACTCCATCATGGCCAATCCCGAGGCTAATTGCTTTAACAAATCGTCTTGCACGTAATGTATAAACTTTCCAGGGTCTTCCGGGTTTCCCTCTGCATAGTAGGCGTACAGGTAGGCAGCCAGCGCATCGTGTTCATCCACCTGAAAGTGGGCACTGCATTCCTGCTGGACGCGGGCGGCTATTTCTTCGTTCCGCATCATGTAGTAAAGCAGCATGCGCTCAGCCGTGTGATAAGCGGGTGGCAGTGTTTTCGCGAGCGTAACTTTGCCATTATTTATACTATTATTCCATGCTGGCGTCACTTTATCCCTTTGGCGCTCACTTTTTTGCTGATTGTAGGCGCGTTTGGACTCCCATTTGAGATCACCGAGAGTAAGGGAGTATTCTTCAGCCAATTGCCGTTGATACATGTCCCGTTCCACCGGGCTGCTCAGTTCATTAATGATCTCGACCGCCTTCGCGATTAAGCGAGCTTTGTCCGTCTCATCTTTTATTACGAACTGACTGCGTAAATGTTTCAGACGGAAAGCCGTAATTGGCATCGCCTGTAACAATACCTGCTGGGAAAATGCTTCAGCCCCATGCTGGCGGATGTAATCATCCGGGTCCACTCCTTGTGGAAGTGGAGCTACTCGAACGATCAAACCGGCTTGCTGCAAAACGTGAATCGCTTTGCTCGTTGCTTCTTGCCCTGCAGCATCTCCGTCATAACAGAGTACGACTGACTCTGTATTGCGACGAAGAATTCTGGCCTGCTGCTCCGTCAAGGCTGTTCCCAAAGTGGCAATACCTTGCGTAAAACCCGCCTGCCATGCCGATATGACATCGACATATCCTTCAAACAACAGCGCCTCTTTTCTCTTTCTAATGATGGGGCGTGCACGATGAAGATTAAACAGCGTAGCACTTTTGTTGAACAAAAGGCTCTCCGGGCTATTCAGATACTTGGGTTGAGACTTTTGATTGGAATTGGGCTTCGATCCTTGCAGTAAGCGCCCACCAAATCCGATGACGTTACCTTGGGAATCCTGAATCGGAAACATGATACGACCTCGAAAGCGATCAAAGATTTTTCCTGCATCGCTCCTGGCCAATAACCCTGCTTCCACCATAAATTCCTGTGAAAATCCCCGCTTTGTCAACTGCTGCGTTACGAAATCCCAGGAATCCGGGGCAAACCCGATTTGGTATTCGGCGATTGTCGCCTCAGACATTCCGCGCTTTGCAAGATACTTCATCGCTTCTGCGCCATACGGGGTTTTCGTAAGCACGTAGTGGTAGAGGCGTGAAACGAATGTATGCGCTTCTTGCATCGCATGCTTCATCCGTTTTTCAGGTGATTCCTCTACTTGCTGCGGCTGGGGCATAGCTATCCCGGCACGCTCCGCCAATTTGTGCAGTGCCTCTGGAAAAGTCAATTGCTCCAGTTTCATTAAAAAGGAAAAGATATCCCCACCTGCTCCACAGCCAAAGCAATGAAAAAACTGTCGCTCTGCATTTACGTTGAAGGAAGGGCTCTTTTCAGAGTGAAACGGACATAGACCGAGAAAGGCACGACCGCTTTTTCTCAGTTGAACGTACTCTCCTACAACGTCTACGATGTCGACAGCGGCACGCACTTGATTTACAAATTCATCTGAAGTGGGACCAGTCATGTCTTTCCACCTTTATAAGGAGAATCGCACGTGAGAATATTTAGTTCGTCAAAATTCGTCAATTTCCTTCTTTACATCGAACTTCTTTTCTTCTTTTCTACTTTTCCACATTTCTTCGGGCAATAAACGCTGAGAACTCACGTATGAGAAGTACCTCAGCTAATTGAAATTCTACAAAAAACGTCAAAATCCTTCTTTCGGCCTATTTCCTTTCATTTCGGAGATTGTTTTTTCGAATCATCTCCAAAATGATGTTTGCCGTTTCTTCTACTGCCTTGTTGGAAACATCAATAACGGTACATCCAAGGCGCTCAATAATGTGCTTCGAATAGGCCAGTTCTTCGGCAATCCGTTCGAGATTGGCGTAATTTGCTTGTGCTGTCAATCCCAGTGCCTTCAGACGCTCTGTCCGAATGCCGTTCAGTTGCTCCGGATTGATGGTAAGCCCAATACACCGTTCGACTGGCAGTTGGAACAATTCTTCCGGTGGCTCTACCTCTGGGACAAGCGGAACATTGGCAACCTTAAGTCGTTTGTTAGCCAAATACATGGAAAGAGGCGTCTTGGAAGTACGTGAAACGCCAATCAAAACCACATCTGCTCGCAACAGACCGCGTGGGTCCCGACCATCGTCGTATTTGACAGCAAATTCGATGGCGTCTACTTTGCGGAAATATTCCTCATCCAGTCGGCGTACCAAACCTGGTTTTCCGGTTGGTGGCTCTTTCAACATGCCCTGCAATGTATTCATCAAAGGCCCCATAACATCAAGAGCCGGAATTCCGAGAAGAGCAGCTTGTTGTGTAATATACGCATTCAGCTCCGGAATGACCAGAGTGAAAACGATCATTGCCCGCGATTCTTTTGCCGAAGCAATGATTTCGTCAATCGATTCCTTGTCTTCTATATACGGATACTTTTGTACATCAAACAAAAAACGATCAAACTGACTAGCTCCTGCGCGAACGACAAGTTCGGCCGTTTCGCCGATGGAGTCTGAGACTACATAGATGAGCTGTCCTCGCTGATTACCTTGCATCGCTTCTCCTCCTACACTTTCGGTTCGCTACCCAATTCTACAAATGCTTTCGCGATCGTCGTCTTGGTGACGCGCCCCAACAGCTCCATTTGCTTCGGATCTTCCTCGCTAGGCCTTACGACAGGCAGAGAATCGATCTGAAAATCAATCAGCTTTTTAGCAGCTGCGTACAAGGTCTCATCAGGTGCGCATGTAATGATATTCGGCATTCTAGACATGATAATGCTGACTGGCACATCCTCCAGCGTCTTATTGCCTAAAGAAGCCCGTAGGAGGTCTTTTCGTGAGATCACGCCAGCCAAATATCCTTTTTGGTTGACGACGAATAACGTGCCAACATCCTCCAAAAAGAGGGTAACAATGGCGTCGTAAGCCGAGGCGGATTCGGATACCACGATCGGTACCGCCTTGTAGTCATTGACGAGAAGCTTGTGAAGCCGTTCACTTATGACTGAGCTTGCGGGTCTGCCGGCATAAAAATACCCGACCCGAGGTCTGGCTTCTAGATATCCTGACATCGTGAGGATGGATAAATCAGGGCGCAGCGTCGCACGAGTCAAATTCAGTCGCTCCGCGATATGTTCTCCTGTTATCGGTCCGTCATCCTTCACTATCTGTAAGATGTGCTCTTGTCGTTTGGTAAGCTCGATGACCAATCACCCCGGTTCTGTCTTTACCTCTTCCTAGTATTACTCTATTCGACGGGATATTCCTTCTTTCACGCGGAAAAAAGGTGCCCCCGCCTGATTTTCAGACGAAGGCACCAGTGTTATTTTGTTTAGGCGAAAACAATTTTGGAAAAATCTGCGTAGCGATAAAGCACACGAGAAAGCTGCAAGAGAAGTCCAAGACGATTCGCACGAACAGCCTGATCTTCGGCCATGACCATGACTTTATCAAAGAATGCGTTAATCGGCTGGCGCAAGGTTGACAAGGTTGCGAGCACCTTCTCTTGATCCTTCAGACTCTCTACATCCTTCTGAACAGCTTGGAATGCCTGATACAAGGCCCTCTCCACATCTTCTGCGAACAAAGCTTCGGTGACTTGGTCTGCTTCCGCTTTTTGCGCCAGATTGTTCACCCGGTTAAACTGCTCCACAATCAGCTTGAATTCTTCTGTTTGTACCGCTCCCATCAGTGCTTTTGCTTTTGCCAGCACCTCTGGAACCAATGTCAGGTCGGCAGCAAGAACTGCGTCGGTGACATCGTAACGAACACCATGATCCTGCAAGACATTTTTCAGACGTAGTGCGAAGAAGTCTACGAGGTCTTTTTTCACGTCTTCTGCGGCTCTCTTGTTTACTCCTTGCGCTACATAGCCTTCCATCGCGGCATTCCACAGATCGGCAAGAGAAATTTGCCAATCGCGCTCCACCAAAATCGTAACGATCCCCGCTGCCATACGGCGCAGACCATACGGGTCCTGTGAGCCAGTAGGCACAATACCGATCGAGAAGCAGCCTACGATCGTGTCCATCTTGTCAGCCAGACTGACGATCGCGCCTTGAGCCGAAGCAGGCATTTTGTCTCCTGCAAAACGCGGGAGGTAATGCTCGAATACGCCACTTGCGACGACGTCGGACTCACCCGCTTTGCGCGCGTAATCTTCACCCATGATCCCTTGCAGTTCAGGGAACTCCCCTACCATGTTGGTCACGAGGTCGAATTTTGCGATTTCTGCAATGCGGTCGACCTGCTTGGTTTCTTCTGCGCTCACGCCTAGCTTGCTTGCTATTTGCGCAGCTGTTTTGCGTACACGGCGAACTTTATCACCGATTGTTCCCAGCTCTTCATGGTAAACGATTGTCTCCAAGCGTTTCAGGCAGCTGTCAATGGACAGCTTTTGGTCCTCCACGTAGAAGAAACGAGCATCAGACAAGCGTGCGCGAAGAACTTTTTCATTCCCTTTCGCTACGTTTTCCAGAGCGCGGCTGTCTCCGTTACGTACTGTCACAAAATGATTCAGCAATTGACCCTTTGCATTTTCAACAGGAAAATAACGCTGGTGCTCACGCATGGAGGTAACCAAAACCTCACGTGGAATGGAAAGGAATTCTTGTTCGAAAGTACCGAAAAGTGCAGTCGGATATTCTACAAGATGAACTACCTCATCCAGAAGTCCTTCGTCCATTGGAATTGTCCAGCCATTTTCTTTCTCCAAGCGATGGATTTGTTCTACAATGGCTGCTCTGCGCTCGTCGGGCTTCACCATGACGTATTGCTCAGCCAGCTTGCTCACGTATTCGCTTGGGTGATTCAAGGTAACCTCTGTTCCCAAGAAGCGGTGTCCACGAGAAACACGTCCGCTTTTTACACCTGCAATCTCTAAATCGATCAATTCATCGCCAAACAAAGCAACCAGCCAACGAATCGGTCGAACGTATTTCAAATCGCGTGCGCCCCAGCGCATATTTTTCGGGAAGCTCATGCCGGTGATTACTTCAGCCAGTTGCGGCAAAAGCTCGGTAGTTGGTTTTCCCGCTTCGGATTTGCGAGCATGAACATACTCGATCCCGTTTACTTCTTTATAATACAGTTGGTCAGGCTCAACATTGTTGCTTCGTGCAAATCCAAGTGCTGCCTTGGACCAGTTGCCCGCTTCATCTTGTGCGATTTTGCGTGCAGGACCTTTCGCTTCATCATTGCGGTCAGGTTGCTTTTCTGCCAATCCATTGATTAACAGGGCAAAGCGACGAGGTGTCTCCAATGCCGTAATTTGATCAAACGGCACGCGCTCAGCAGTCAGCCACTTTTCTACTTTTTCCTTGAATTGTGCCGCTGCCTGTGCGACAAAACGAGCAGGCATTTCTTCCAAACCAACCTCTACGAGTAGATCGCGCTTACTCATTTGTATCCTCTCCCTTCACCTGATTCACTTGAACCGCAGCGTCTGCGTTGCCTTTTTGCAAAAGCGGGAAACCGAGGCGCTCACGCTCTTTATAGTAGGTTTGTGCTACTTCACGAGACAGATTACGTACACGAGCGATATAGCCTGTACGCTCCGTCACACTGATCGCTCCACGTGCATCCAGCAAATTGAAGGTGTGGGAGCATTTCAGTACATAGTCATAAGCCGGGTAAACCAGTCGCTCCGCCATCAGTCTCTTTGCTTCCGCCTCATACGTATTGTAGAGAGAGAACAGCATGTCGACATCAGACAGCTCAAATGTGTATTTGGAATGCTCGTATTCTGGTTGCAGGAATACATCGCCGTACGTATACCCGTTGCACCATTCCAGATCGAACACATTTTCTTTTTCCTGAATATAGGAAGCCAAACGCTCCAGTCCGTAAGTCAGCTCGACTGCTACTGGTTTACATTCCAGACCGCCCACTTGCTGGAAGTACGTGAACTGCGTGATCTCCATTCCGTCCAGCCAAACTTCCCAACCTAAGCCCCAAGCGCCAAGACCAGGGTGCTCCCAGTTGTCCTCAACAAATCGGATATCATGCTCCAGTGGCTCGATCCCGAGTTCGCGCAAGCTCTCCAGGTACAGCTCCTGAATGTTGTCAGGCGATGGCTTCATGATTACTTGGAACTGATGATGCTGATACAACCGGTTTGGGTTTTCCCCATATCGTCCGTCTGCCGGGCGACGGGAAGGCTCCACATATGCTACATTCCACGGCTCAGGTCCAATGGAACGAAGGAAGGTCATTGGGTTTAGCGTACCCGCCCCTTTTTCAACGTCATACGGCTGGACAATGAGACAGTTTTGCTTTGCCCAAAAGTTTTGCAGCGTCAAAATGATGTCTTGAAATGTCATTTTCATGCTTGATCCTCCTCTAAACTTCGTAGAACTTAGAACTTGGCTTTAAGTCGAAACTAAAAAAACCTCCCGCCTCTACACTGCCTGATGCGACAGTGTAGGGACGAGAGGATTCTCGCGGTTCCACCCTACTTGGCGAATGACTTCTTCGCCCACCTTACAATCAAATTGCTCCAGAACGCCCTTCATCAGCATGGTGACCGGGCTCTCACTATCCCCGATTCGCTACTCACAGCCAGTGGCCGACTACTCTTTTCCTTCATGGCAACATACGGTATACAAGTTTGCTTCTTATCATAACGAAAACAAATTCGTATGTCAATTAGTCCTGATCTGATTGCGTCATTCTTTCCATACGCTCCAGTTGCTCCAGAAATGACCGACTTTTCAGCCTGAGATCCAGATACTCGTCCATGAAGCTCCGCAGTACATGCTTGAGCTGGTTGCGTGTAGCCGGTTTTACTTCAATGTCACCAAGCCGTTCCAAATCAAATACCTGGAATAGCCGTAACAGCTTCCAGGTCGAGGGTGTAACTGCCATCGCATACGGATCGGAAGGCAGGCAAACTGGGCACAACAGGCCGCCCTGCCCCACACTGATCGCATAGGGTTCGCGCTGTTCGCCACAGTTTGCACACGCTGTGAGTTGCGGGGAGATGCCCGCTACAATGAGCATCTTGGTCTCAAAAATCCGACACAGAATCTCAGCATCTCGTCCTTCATCTAAATGGCGGAATGTATGAAGAAGTAGCTGAAACAAATAGGGATTCGGCTCCCTTTCCTGCGTCAGTCGATCCAAAAGTTCTGCTATGTATGCGGCATAAGCCGTAGCAGTCAGGCTTTGCCGCATATCCCGGAACGAATCCAGCATATCTCCCTGAGAGAGATCAGGCATTCCCGTACCGGGTCCTGCCTTGCATAGATAATAACTATGCGAAAACAACTGGGAGACGGCGGCAAGACGGCTTTTGGTCTTTTTGGCACCACGGGCCATCACGCCTAATTTGCCGTTCTCCCGGGTAAACATTGTCACCACTTTACTGGACTCGCCATAGTCCACACTGCGAATGACAATTCCTTCCCATTTTACAAGCATGCCTGTGTGTCACCCAATTCTTCCTGGGCGAGATCAAACGAGGTCTCCTCGCTGGAAACATCTGCTTGATGGTGATCACGGTAGAGAAGGTACGCATGGATGTCACCGGTTGAAGCGAAAACTCTCCAAGAAAAGTCACGAAGCAAGGAGCATCATCCTTTCCTATATCGGGTCTATCCACTTCCTTCTTAGAATCACCTTTGCCCGTTATTCTATGCCTTGGAAAAATTAACACATCGCGTTGGGAATATTATTGCTCGTCGTAGAAACCGAAGTTACGCAGCATCCGATCTTGGTTGCGCCAATCCTTTTTCACTTTGATCCAGAGCTCCAAAAATACTTGGTCCCCCATCAGTCGCTCGATATCCTTGCGCGCGCGTTGACCAATTTCTTTGAGCATCTGACCTTTTTGCCCGATTAAAATACCGCGCTGGGAATCCCGCTCTACATAAATGGCCGCGTAAATGTAAAGTGTTTTGCCATTTTCGCCTCGCTTCATTTCTTCGATGACAACAGCAATGGAGTGAGGTACTTCTTCCCTCGTCAAATGCAGAACTTTTTCCCGAATCAATTCAGCTGCTACAAAGCGTTCCGGATGGTCTGTCACCTGGTCAGCAGGGTAATACATCGGGCCTTCTTCCATTTCACCCAAAATAGCCTGCTGCAATGATCCTGTATTGTTACCTTCTAGAGCAGAGATCGGAACAATCTGCTTGAAATCATACAATTTGCGGTAATCGTCAATAATTGGCAACAATGCTTCCGGGTGGACTTTGTCAATTTTGTTGATGACCAAAAATACTGGCGTTTTGACCTGCTTCAACCGCTCGATGATGTAGTCGTCCCCGGCTCCGCGTTTTTCTGTTGCATCGACAACAAACAAAACGAGGTCTACTTCGTTCAATGTATTTTCGGCAACCGAAACCATGTAGTTTCCGAGTTTGGATTGAGGCTTGTGAATCCCCGGTGTATCCAAGAAAATAATTTGACCCTCTTCGGTCGTATGCACCGCCGTAATTTTGTTGCGTGTCGTTTGCGGCTTATTCGACATGATGGCAATTTTATGTCCCACTATATGATTCAACAGTGTTGATTTTCCAACATTTGGACGTCCCACAATGGAGACAAAGCCTGATTTAAACGATTGCTTGGTCTTGCGATTATCCACGTAAATCCTCCTTGGTGAATGCGCCTGGAAGCAGGGCAGATACTGTCGTTTCCCAAATGTCGCCTTTGAGATTCGTCAAAAATACAGGCATGTCCGGTGGGCACAGCTCCGCGATTACTTGTCGGCAAGCCCCACACGGTGATACAGCTTGCGGTGTATCAGCAGCGACAGCTAATGCCTTGTAAGTCCGATCGCCTTCCGAATACGCTTTAAAAAGAGCCGTACGCTCTGCGCAGTTGCACAGGGAGTACGCTGCATTTTCGATATTGCCTCCCAAATAAACCTTGCCACTCTCAGCTAAAAGAGCTGCTCCGACCTGAAACTTGGAGTACGGTACATAAGCAAGCTTTCTGGCTTCGATTGCTTGTGCTAATAATAATTGTTTATCCATTTTCATCATTCCTCATATGATTGGTCTTTAACATCATTTCACAACGGAATCTGTCCAAAGAGACACGAAGAAACCAGACTGAAAGGTCAACTGGAATGACCCGTCCGGTATCACTAGTAAAAACTATCCCCATACTTTTTGCAACAGTGGCTGTCCAAATACGATAACTCCGATGATAAAAGACAGGATCGCCGCCACAAGCACAGCTCCTGCTCCCACATCTTTGGCAATCTTCGCCTTGGTGTGCCATTCCGGGGAAGCTAAATCAACGACTGCTTCGATCGAAGTGTTTACCAGCTCAAGGGAGAAGACCAGACCGATAGAAAAAAGGACCAGCAAAACATCGCTGCGGGGTGTCTGCAGCCACCACGCTGCCGCCAGCACCACTATGGCTGCGGCTACGTGGATTTGCATGTTTCGCTGTGTCCGTACGGTATAGAAAATCCCTTGCAGAGCGTAGGTGAAGCTGCGAGTCAATCGTCGCCATTCCTTCAACGTAATCTCCTACCTCGTCAAGCCGATTTCTTCCAGCACCTTTTCTTGGCGTGAAAACATTTCCTTCTCTTCTTCTGGCGTCCCATGATCATAGCCCAGAAGGTGAAGAAAACCATGAACCGTGAGAAATCCGAGTTCGCGTTCGAATGAATGACCATAGTCTTCGGCCTGCTCATGTGCTTTTGGCACCGAGATAATGATATCTCCAAGCATATTCGGAAACTCGCTGGCCTCATCCTCATCGATGAAGATTTCCATTTCTCCTTCACCTGGCTCGTTCATCGCAAAGGACAGAACATCGGTAGGCCGATCTACACCACGATACTCGCGATTTAGCTCGTGGATGCGCTCGTTGTTCACCAGTGTGACAACTACTTCTCCTTGTACCTCTTCCAGCTTTGCAGCTGCTTCCAGGCAACGGACAAGCAGGTTTTGCAAATTCTCATCGATCGGTTCGATTTCTTCATGAAGGATTTCTACAGATAACACAGGTAAACGATCTCCTTTTTGTGACGCCATTTATTAATAGCCGTGTTCTACTTCTTCCTTGGCATAAGCAGCGATGATTTTTTGTACCAGACTGTGACGAACGACGTCTCCCTCTTGGAAATGAATAAAGGCTACATCGGAAATCGGATTTAAGATGCGCTGTGCTTCACGCAATCCGGATTTCTTGCCTTTTGGCAAATCCACCTGGGTCACATCACCCGTAATGACCATTTTCGAACCAAAGCCAAGCCTGGTCAAAAACATTTTCATTTGCTCGGGAGTCGTGTTCTGGGCTTCATCCAAAATAACGAAGGAATCTTCAAGCGTACGACCACGCATGTACGCCAAAGGAGCAACCTCAATGAGTCCGCGTTCCATCATTTTGGCGACTTGTTCATTGCCCAGCATGTCGTACAAGGCATCATAGAGCGGACGCAGGTAAGGGTCTACTTTTTCCTGCAAATCTCCTGGCAAAAACCCGAGGCTCTCCCCCGCTTCTACGGCCGGTCTGGTAAGAACGATCCGTTTGACACGCGCATTTTTCAACGCATTTACTGCTGTGACAACAGCCAAATACGTTTTTCCGGTACCAGCTGGTCCAATTCCAAACACAATGTCATGCTTCTTGATCGCAGACAAGTAATGACGCTGGCCTAAAGTCTTTGCCCTGATTACTTTGCCACGTTGGGTACGAGCGACTTCTTCATCATACACATCGAGCAGTTGGGCACCTTCTCCTCGTTCAATCAACGACATCGCATAAGAGATGTCTCTCTCGGACAGGGCAATCCCTCTGCGAATCAACTGTAGCAGAATTTCAATCAACGCTGTCAGTTTGTCCACTTCCGGCTTATCCCCGCTAATAACCAGTTCGCCTTCTCGGGTCATGATTTTGGCGGAACTTCTTTGCTCGATCAGTGTTAGGTACGCGTCATGTGGTCCGAACAACAGCAAGGCCTCAGATGCGTCTGAAAACGGGATTCTTACCTCATCTTGTACGTGCAACAGGCTTCCATCTCCTTGCAACGGTAATCAGCAATGCGTCATTTGCTTGCCATCCCTCACTGCCCAACGAAAGGCTGTTCAATGGCAATATCTTCAATGACGGAAAAATGAATGCTTACGTAAACTTTACCATTCTCTGTTGTGACGTGCAAAACTTTTTCGTCCTGAATGAACGCATCTTTTCCAGCTTTTTTCAAGATATCCTCCCTGGCGAATTTTTTAGCCAGCTCCGTCGCTTCCTGGACGCTCATTTCTGTTTGAACGGGTTCTGTTTGCGCGTACGTTACTGTCTTCCAGCCAAGTGGTGAGGTATATCCCGCATAGGAGGGCAGAAACCGTTGTTCTGCCATTTTGGCTTGTGCAAAGGA
Organism: Brevibacillus schisleri; assembly: GCF_055685845.1. Lineage (NCBI taxonomy): Bacteria > Bacillati > Bacillota > Bacilli > Caryophanales > Paenibacillaceae > Brevibacillus > Brevibacillus schisleri. Next base: position 2,280,666 of record NZ_JBVNDM010000001.1, on the reverse strand, counting down.
CTGTTTTTCAAAAGGCCACACGTATACCGCATAGGGGCCTACGAGCAAGTATTGATGCTGCAGCTTTTCTCCCGTCAAACGGTGCATCGTTTGTTTTAGCGGGACGGATGTGTTGCTTATATACCACACTTCCCCTTGCACCTTGCCTCGTGCTGATACGGCTTGTTGACGGTCGTCATTGCCGATGATCCCGGAAATAAGCACTTGGCCTTTTTCTACCAATTGATTGCTCACAACCTGACTGCGACCAACCTCCGGGAGAATTTTTTGGACGACAGCCCTCTTTTTCGCTACAAGATGACGGGGACCTGTAGCAAGCGGCTTTACGGGAGCCTCTTTTTCAACCACTTGAAGCATGACCTTGGTTCCTTGAATCTCAATTCCAACCCAGGACGCTTCAGGCAGCAAACTCAACAGCTCTTTTTGCAAAACCAACGGTTCTTTTAGTTTGACCTTCCATGCCCCTTCTTTAATCCCCACTTGTTCGGCGACTTGAATCACTCGTCGCGGATCAACCATTTTCGTCCCACTTACTTCCACACTCCAAACAAAAGAGGAGAGCATGTACAATCCGATGAAAAAAAGAGCAGCCCCAATTGCCAGTCCAGCTCGTCTACGTATACGCAGTAGCCAGAAAGGTAGCCCATCTCTCGCCTCGACGTGACTGCGACAGCCTGTCTCTTTTAACAGCGGCCGCAAACGAAAATAATCCCGAATCAAAATATCGCAGCGAGTCACCTCTTCTCCTACCCTGCGAATATTCCAGATTCGAATTCCATCCCGTACGGCCATATTCAGCATCCGCTCAAACCGTTTTCCCCGAACGGTAATGGTTACATGTCCATCCACCCACTCCTTGATTCCATACCTCATACGTGCCGCCCCCTACCTCAACAAAAATTACGAGCTCTGTGGTCCCGTCTCCAAAAATTTCACGCCACCGATTCTACCTTCTAACAGAACCTCCTCAGGTAAAATCGCTCGGATGACAAGCTGTTCACCTGAAACAATCATTTGACCGTTCGTCAACAACAAGCGAAGCTCTTTTTCGCTAAAATGCAAGACTCCTCGATGATTCTCTATATACATTTGCAAATGACCGATCATCGTGATGCGCGGGACTTCCAGGACTACATCTTGCGGCAGATCCAACACCCCTCCGGCCAGCTGGCGCAGACGGCGGCTCCAACGCTTCATGGATTAGCCCCCCTTCTCGTTCTATATATTGGCGAATATGACGATCTCAACTGTTTGCAGGTACAAAACCATTCTTATCTATGCGTATGCGCGAGCATAAAGTGGCATTCATCAAAAACGGTCACAAAAAAAGAGCCCTCATCGCTCGCAATTTGGCAAGCAGGTGAGAACTCCCTTTTTGAAATACATATAACAAAATCCATTGATTATTTGCTTTCGTTTGTAAGCGCCTTCCATTTTTTCATGACTCGTTTTACTTTCTCAGCTGAACAACCGCACGCGATCGCTGTTTCATACACTGATTTCTTTTCGAAGATGGCAAGCCGAATCACTTTTTGGCGAAACCGCCCCATTTGTTCGAAAATTTGTTGATTCATCGCTTGACCTCTACTCCTTCTTCTATTCGGAAGAATTTTCTTTACATTCAGGATAGTCAACCGGGATACGAGAAACAAGACAAGTTGTTCGAGATATTTCGACATAAAAACATTGCGTATCAAGAAAAACAGGCGAACCGAGGTTCACCTGTTTTGACTTGCTGCTATTATCAAATCTTTCTTTGCCGAACCTGCTGAGCGTACGGAGCTTTAGAGCGCGGCTCTCCAAAAATGAGTGCCCATTTCATCCCATCACGCGGATTGCCGTGTTTCGCTGTGAGGGTACTCGCTCGTTCCGAATCAGCGACCTTCTTCGTTTCCGATTCCTTCACTGTGATGGTCGGACCCGTCGAAGCACGAGCTGGACTGGAAAATGCCCATTCCTGCTCAACTCCAATGCCTTCCATCGATTCTTGCTGAAGTGGCTCGTATTTAGAGGATGCTCGCACCGTCACTCTGCCGTACTCTTCCGTTTCCATCGGGATTTCCGACGTGCTTGCCGGGGTAAGCGGAGGCATTTTCTTGCCTTGAGACATCTTCTTCTTTCCCGCTTTACCAAGCGCTTTATATCCTAAGTAACCAAGGATGACAAACCAGAACTTGCCAATGAGCGGGATGATCCACTCGACTAAATCCAGTAAATCTGCGACGAGATCCATAAGATCTTCCATGGCAATCGCCCTTATTCTTTCTCGTCTGGCAGAGCAGGATCTTGTTTGTCACCTGCATGCCCAAAAGATTGACGCATTTGTGTATCAGCAGCAATGTTTTGCATGTTGTAATAATCCATTACGCCCATTTTGCCGCTTTTCAATGCTTCGGACAAAGCGAGTGGTACTTGTGCTTCTGCTTCTACTACTTTTGCCTTCATTTCTTGTACGCGCGCGATCATTTCTTGCTCTTGGGCTACCGCCATGGCACGACGCTCTTCCGCTTTCGCTTGGGCAATACGTTTATCTGCTTCTGCTTGGTCGGTTTGCAATTGTGCCCCGATGTTTTTCCCTACATCCACGTCCGCAATATCAATCGAGAGAATTTCAAAAGCAGTTCCGGCATCCAAACCTTTGTTCAATACCGTTTTGGAGATCAGATCCGGATTTTCCAATACGTCCTTATGTCCTTTTGAAGAACCAATTGTCGATACGATCCCCTCACCAACACGGGCGATGATGGTTTCTTCACCAGCACCACCGACCAATCGATCAATGTTGGCACGAACCGTTACTTTTGCACGAGTGCGCAGCTCGATACCGTCTTTTGCCATAGCTGCAACCACAGGTGTTTCAATCACTTTCGGGTTAACGCTCATTTGTACCGCTTCCAATACATCACGACCAGCCAGATCAATGGCTGCAGCTCGTTCGAAGCCAAGTGGAATATCCGCGCGTTGTGCTGCTACGAGCGCATCTACTACCCGGTCTACGTTACCGCCAGCGAGATAATGGCTCTCCAATTGGTTTGTATCCAGCTGCAAGCCCGCTTTACGCGCTTTAATCAACGGATTCACGATACGAGATGGGACGACGCGACGCAAGCGCATAGCGACGAGGGTAATAATCCCGATATTCACACCGGAAGCCAGTGCAGAAATCCAGAGCATGACTGGTACGAACGAGAAGAAAACAGAAAGTACAACAATGGCTACTGCCACCATAAAAATAAGGGGAATCAAACCGCCTTCAAACATGAAGAGCTCACTCCTTTTGTTCTAGTTCGGCAACAACGATACGCGTGCCTTCTACTTGCACAACGGTGATGGCGGTACCTGCTTCAATGAACCCACCAACCGATACGGCATCCACACGTTTTCCTTCCACCTTGACGACCCCTGCCGGGCGCAATGGTGTTAGCGCGATGCCTGATTTTCCTTCCAGCTCACGCTGATCGCGCGGAGCTACGTAACCTTCTTCATTGCTTTGCGTCTCACCCAAGACAAACCTGTTGAATAGACTCTTAACCCCGTATTTCTTCACTAACATGAATGCAACAATTACCGTGACCAAAGCGGCTACACCCAGGGATGCGAGCCCTTGCTTCGTGTCGTAGGCTGCCATTACGAGACCTGTCACAATGCTCAGGAAGCCAATCGCACCGACAATGCCGCCCGGAAGAAAAATTTCCAGAAGCATCAGTAAGATTCCGACGACAAACAGTCCGATGTGCAACCAGTTGGCAAATCCCGCTACATAATGACCGAAGAAATACAGACTAAAGGCAAAGAGCGAAATCGTCCCCGCAACACCAAAGCCAGGGGCAAACAGTTCGACTACAATTCCTCCCAATCCAATGATGAGCAAAAGACTCATCACAATCGGACTCGTCACCCATCTAGCTACCAGTTCGCCACCGGTTGGCTCAATGGCCTGAAGGGAATCTGGCTGAATGCCAAGCTTTTTGAGCAATTCTTCCTTATTGGACACCACATCATCTGCATAACCCAACCGCTTCGCTTGTTGGGCATCGAGAGAAAGCACCGTGCCTTTTGGCTTTAATCCCGGGAATTCTGTATCGATTTCCACCATCGCGCGAGCAACGTCAGGATTGCGATTATTCAGCTCAGCTGCCGCCTTCATTTTATTACTCCAACCGGAAATGAACTTGATATCTGCTGCATTCCCTGCCAAGTCAATCGGTGTGGCTGCCCCCATGCTACTGCCCGGCGTCATAATAATTTCATTTGCATTCAGGGCGATGTAAGTTCCCGCTGAAAAAGCCTGGTTATCAATGTAGGCTATCACATGCATGGGAGCCTGACGGATCAACTGCCCAATCTGGTCGGCAGCGTTCACTTCTCCACCTGGCGTATTGATATGCAAGATAACAAGATCTGCCTGCTGCTGCTGTGCGTCAGCAAATGCTCTCTGTAAAAAGCTCTCCAGCCCTCGCTCGATCGTGCTATCTACTGGAATCCAGACAGCTTTTTGATAGGTCTTGGCTGTTGTGGACGCGGGAGCAAGAAGCATCGTCATACCCATAATCAGGCAAAGAAGTGAAAAAAGCAATCGCACGCGGCTTTTTACTAGCCTTGTTGCACTCATTGCATGTACCTCCTTTCCTTCTATCAGCTTCAACTTGTGTGCAATAAGGTATACGAAAGAGGTTGGCAATCGTTTCATATTTCTTTCACATTTGGAAAAAAAGAAAAACCCAACCTTTACAGGTTGAGTTTTTCTGTTCGTATCTATATGAGGTGTTACTCGCGTCTACGATGGTAGTTCCTCAGATACAATCTTTTGCACGAGGTTTCCGTCTGCTCTGCCTTTCACTTTCGGCATGATCGCACCCATCACTTTGCCCATCTCCTTTTTGGAGGAGGCACTGGTAGCTGCGATACCTTCCCGAACGATATCACGAATTTCGTCTTCGCTAAGCTGAGCGGGTAAGTAAGCGGAGAGCACGTCGATCTCTTCGCGCGTTTTCGAGGCAAGTTCCACGCGGCCTGCCTTCTCAAATTCGTGGAGGGATTCACGGCGTTGTTTTAACTCACGAGTCAAGATGGTCAGCACTTCGTCTTCAGACAAAAGTCTGCCCTTGTTAATCTCTTCGTTCTTTAATGCGGCTTTCACCATGCGAATAACAGAGAGTTTTAGAGCAGCTCTGTCCTTCATTGCTTGCTTCATATCTTGATCGAGTCGCTCCATTACACTCATGATGAGCCCTCCGTCAATTAAAACTTGCGTTTGCGAGCTGCTTCGGATTTCTTCTTGCGCTTAATGCTAGGCTTCTCAAAGTGGCGACGTTTACGCAGTTCCGCCATCACCCCGGATTTTGCGCTTTCACGCTTGAAGCGGCGAAGTGCGCTATCCAAAGACTCGTTTTTCTTGACTCGAATTTCTGCCATTTGTCTTCCCTCCCTCCGCTAAAACCGTGGGACGCCTGAGTCGAACGTACGAACAGACTGTCACACTTCATTATAGGATAATTGACTAAAGAAGGTCAACCTTTAGTTCAATTTTATTCGTAAAAACCGGACAACAGGTGATAATGGATGTGGAAAACCTCTTGTCCACCCTCTTTGCCGCAGTTGTTAATCAAGCGAAATCCTGGCAGCTCCAGCTTTTTCGCCAGAAGTTGTGCTACATGGTGGATATGCCCGATCAGCGGCAGGTCCTCCGCGCTTACATCCATTAGCGTCGGAATTGGCTTACGCGGGATGATCAACAAGTGTACGCGTGCTTTTGGTGCAATATCGTGGATGACAATGACGTGCTCGTCCTCATACTCGATACGAGCAGGAATTTCACCGTCCATGATTTTGGTAAAAATACTTTTTTCCATGGGAGACTCCTTTCTTCCTCATGTATGTGGATAGTTATGTATGTAAGAATTGATCGTATCATATTCCCTCACTTTTGTCTTGCGGCGCTACCTAACGCATGGTAGCATGACTTCGAGGTTGAAACAGGATAACAAGAAAAAGGAGTTCGTGCAGATGAAACCAATTGCACTGGATCAGGCAGCAATCAACGCAGAAGGGATTTTGCTCGCTGGTTCCCCAGGGCTTGCCTTGTCATCCGTTCACTTTGATACCCGCGAGCTGACTGCGGGATCTTTGTTTGTAGCGCTGACAGGCGGCGCACGGGATGGACATGATTTTTTGTTACAAGCAGCTGAGCAAGGAGCAGTAGCTGCTCTCGTTTCGAATCAGGAGAAGATTCCTGCGGACTTGCCAAACGATTTTGGGTTAATTCTCGTCAATGATACACTGCGTGGCTTTCAAAAGCTGGCTGCCGCTTATCGGAAAAGCTTTTCGTTCCCTCGCATCGCCATTACCGGAAGTATCGGGAAAACAACCGTGAAGGACATCGTGGCACACGTACTTGCGAGCCGTTCGCCTGTATACAAGACATATAAAAACTTCAATAACCACATCGGTGTACCTTTGTCGTTATTGCAGATGGAAGAAAAACATCAAGCTGCTGTACTGGAGCTCGGGATGAACCACGCCGGGGAAATTGATCTGCTCGCTTCACTGGTCCAGCCAGATATTAGCGTGATTACATTTATTGGAGAGTCCCATATTGAGTATTTTGGCACGCGTGAAAAAATCGCTCTCGCTAAGGCGGAACTGCTTCCTCATACCGCTCTTGACGGGCTCGTGCTGCTCAATAAGGATTCGGAGTATCTACGGTTGATAGCCCATCTGTATCCGGGTGAACTCATGTACTACTCTGTTAATGAGAAAGCGGATATTTGGGCAGAGCAAATCGAAACGGTTGAAGGTGGGACTCGTTTCAAAGTATACCTTGCCTCCGGAGAGCATTTCGAGGCATTCCTTCCGCTCCACGGCCGCCACAGTGTCCTGAATGCACTGCCTGCTGTCGCGATTGCCAAGAGGCTCGGAATGGATACGGAGCAAATCGCTTACGCCTTGTCCACGGTTCAGCTCTCCGCCATGCGATTTGAGCAAATCAACGGGAAACACGGTACTGTGTATATCAGTGATGCGTACAATGCCAGCCCCGTCTCCATGGAAGCTGCCGTACGGACATTTGCCGAGCTGTACCCTGAGCGCGCAAGAATCGTCGTGTTAGGTGACATGTACGAGCTCGGACCAGATAGCAGGGCTATGCACGCGGGCGTCGGAGCCTCGATTCAAGACATCGCCGAGCGCTTCGAACTGCTCGTGACAATCGGTGAGGATTCACGCCATCTCCATGATGCTTATGCGGGGAAAAAGCTGCATTTTGCTACCAAAGCAGAGGCACTGGCTGCTCTACTGCCGTTGCGGGATGAAAAACATGCCTTTTTGTTCAAGGCTTCCAAAGGTATGTCATTATGGACGCTCATTACTGATCTGGAAGGTCACGAATAATAGAAAGAGAAAGTCGCCTCTCGTATCATACGGGAGACGGCTTCTTTTTTAGTGCTTGTCTTTGTCATTCCACAGGCGTTCTACCTGAATCAATTGATCTTCCTCAAAGCATAGTTTATAAATATCGGGCATCGAGGTCTTTTTCCAAAAGGAGAATTCGTACGATGGATCGTAGTGATTCATGATGATCGTCATGATGTTTCCATGGATGCCAATCGCGACTTTTTTGCCTCGATGGTGATCCAAAACTTCCTGTAAGGCAGCGAGTCCCCTTTCCCCCGCTACCGCATTCGATTCTCCCCCTCCGAAAGCGAACTCACGGTTTGCAAATACATGCTCGACAGCCTGTACGAAATGCTCAAAGCACTCTACCCAAGCACCTAATTCGCGCTCGCGAAAATCCGGTTCCAGCTTGATTTCCCGATTCGCTTGCTTCGCCGCAGTTTCAATTGTCTGGATGGCTCTTGCATAAGGGCTGGAGACAAATACTTCAATCTGTTCCATTTGCAAAATTTCCGCAACACGCCGCGCATCTTGCCGACCCTTTTCTGACAATCCGCGCGTTTCCTCCTGGTCCTGAATGTACGGCGACTCTGCATGGCGGATCATGTACACATGTGTTCGCACCTCTTACACTTCCTTCGCCTGAAGATTAGCCGAATTTGTTGGTTAGCGCTGCTCATAGATTTCGTTGTACATATCGAGCTTATCAAGTGCGAAAGCCGTATAGTGAGTAGAAGCAAGATCGGCTACGTAGTACGACTTCCCATCCTTTGCCCAGCCAATGATGCGATAGTTATCAGCAGAGCTCAAATACGGGTTTGGTAAGCCTTTCTTCGGATCACTGAATGGATCATTGCAATTTTTTACCTGCTTGCAAAAGCGGATGGACCCATACGAATCTTTTGAATTTGATGGATGTACATATACTTCTGCTGCAAACTGATTCCCTCCCGGTGACCAGAAAATCTGTTTCAAATCGTTATCAGGATAAAAGGACGACTTCAAAATCAACTTTTTCCCCGCTGGCAGATCCAGCATGTATTCTTCTTTTTCCGTTCGCATATACCGGTACTTCATATCATTCGAATAAGAAGGAAAGTCGGTCATTTTGTGTTCATATTATAACCCTGTTGGTAAATCAAGCTCTTTGAAGGCTGTTTTCGTCTGGTAAAACAGCTTTTTGGAATTTGGCATCCAATAAAACTTCTCTTGTGGTGCATATTGATCTTCCTTCCACTCATATTGGTCATTCTTTTTCATTTTGAGTGTTGGCAGGTGTTGCAAGTACAAATGGCCGCTTACTTTGGTATTGGAAGAGAGCATGTCCATCCGGGTGAACGCCATGTACTGTTCATCCGGTGAAACGGAAAAATCAAGGACGGGATACTGAGCTGCTGCCGGGACGAGTACTGTTTTTTTGCCGTCTGGCAGACTGAGCTTCACGATACCGCCATTTTCACGAACGTAGAGCGAGTCCTGTTTCGGCGACCATTTGCCATAACCGGATAGCTGCGTCATCTTTTTTGTTTGCATATCGTACAAGTAAGGTATGGTTCGGTCTGCTTTTCCGTATCCGATTCGCTCCCCGTATACAAACCTGCCCGATGGCGACATGCTTGCTCGATGGATCAAAGGCATGTTTGTCACGGTTTTTGTCACTTTTCCATCTACCGTTACTTGATAGATGACGACTGGCTCTGGCTTGCGAGGGTCTGCCTTCGCAGGAGCAGAAGCATTGATTTGTCCAGGGACAAGGATGCCCAGCAAGGAAATCAGCAAGCATGAGAGCAATAGGTGTTTTTTCATCAAGGGTCCTCCCGAATAAGTAATCAATACGTAGACGCTCACTGGAAGCACTTGGTTTCCTTTTACACGAAAAAAAGATCGGAAGCACCCCTGCGCCTCCGACCTTTTTTTACTTACGCACGAACCATCATTGCCTTCCGCAGCCACTCTACCTCTTCCGCTAATACACGCTGCGGACTCTGACCAAACCATTCAATCGATGCAAAATAATCCGTATCCGCAATCTTTTCTAAAATAGGCCCATAATCTACAACACCTTCACCGAGCAGTACCATTCCCTCACGATCGCCGTTAGGGGCATATACATTATGTGGAGCGAATACTGGTAAATGATTCGATGAAGAAATATTTTTCAAATGATAATGAGCTACCCACGGTCTCAATTGCTCATACGCATCGATTGGATCAGCGCCGGATTCCCAGACATGAAGAAAATCAAGATTCACTTTTAGTGCAGGATGATTGACTTCCTGCAACAAAGCAAGTGTAGAACTCAGCGAATCTGTAAGCGTGTTCGGATGTGTTTCGACCAAAAGCTGAATCCCGTGCTCTTGACACATCTTACATAAGATTTGTAGATGATGCACATAGCGTGCACGCTCTTCAGGCCCTACTTCTTGACTTGCCTTCTGTCCAGCAAACGTCCTGATTTGCTTCACATGCAACAGATTCGCCAGTGAAATGAGTTTTTTTGCTTTTTCCAATGTACGCTGAAATCCTGATGTAGTAGCAATATCCAGATAATCGCTAAGCATGGAGATACTCATGCCTTGATCCCTGACCAGCCTTACCTGTTCCTCCATCTCTACTCGATCATGATCGTACAGATGCTGGGCGTGAGTTCCCCATAACTCGATTCCATCAAAATGATGACGATGAGCAAACTGAACAAGCTGTGCAAACGAAATCAACTGGTGGCGAAAAGTAATTGTGCACAATGAGAGTTTCATATGATGTTTACCTCCACCCTTTTTCGTCGAAAGTGACGAGACTTTTATCCATTTGGGTCCACAGAACAAACTGACGTTCCAGCTCTTTTTTCACTTCTAGTTCAATCAGATCAATCTCTTCTAACGCCTCGATAATCGGAGGCAACAACGCCAGATTCTTGGTCATCGCCATTTTGACAGACAAGTACTGAGCTGTTGTAAACCCTTGGTAGATGTCCTCCACTTTATACGCGATACGCAAAAACTCATCACGATGGTATTGCAGGTAATCTTGCAGATAGAGAAATGCATACTCGTAGCTGTATTTGCGGATCGCAATCACTTTCACCTGAGTCACTGCCGCAAGCAACATGTCCAAGTTGTATCCATTGCGTCCTTCTGCCATGTCTGTAATTAATTGCTTTAGCTCAAGGGTAAACGGGTTATGATCACGCTTGAGTGCGTCATAGAAATAGTCGTGGATCATTTCATAGGTTGGTTCCTTAATTTCACTCGCATCCACCATAAAGCCGCCACCAAACGGATTTTCCAAGAAGGCTTTGATCACCGTCTCCTTCTTCACATTGCCCTCCCAACGAAAATCCGGGTCAAACATAAACCACTCATCCTCATTCTCCGTCTTTGAAATCATCAAAAAATGCGGGAATGGCTTCAATGCAAATTTATTATCTCGTTCTGGAACCAGCGACATGTCTATCTGAACAAGGACAAACTGATCCTCGGTACGATTATCGATTAGCTCCAAGAACATGTCCAGATTGGAGGCTTTATCTTGGGAATGATCATACCATTCTGTTACTTTCGCTCGGAAAAGTCGCTCATATCCCTTGATAATCTCCTCATGGTTATCAATGTAATAGGTGACCACACCTTGATCTGTAATGGAGTACTCGGCATCCCATATGCCAAAATAATAGGGACGATAATCAATCTTTGTGCGGCGCTTAATCACTTCGCATAGGCAAGAAATGATGCAATGTACCTTAACCATTCTGTATCCCCCACTCGCTGTTTGTATAGACGCTAATTCGATACATGCTGCGGTTCTAGCTGTTCAACAAAAGTAAGGAGCGATCCAACCGTTTGGAAGATTCGTGGATCTAACTCATGAGCAGGTATTACCAAGCGCAAATCTTCTTCGATATACACAATCAGTTGCAATAGCATAATCGAATCAATATGTAGATCCTCATTCAATCGCATGGACTCTTCTAGCGTGTGAATATGCGATAATTTTAATTTTTCGGTCATGATCGTATGGATTTGCTCGATTCTTTCTGATCGTGTCATTTGCTGATCGTCTCCGTTTCTACTAATCGACGGCTGATTTTTCCTGTGGCTGTTTTAGGAATGCTTGCCACGCATTGGATTTCAAATGGGACTTTATAGCCTGGCAAACGATCTTGGCACCATTTCCTGATTTGTTCAGGCGTAGTTCCTCCCTCTGCAATAACCTGCGCCTTCACAATCTCTCCCATGACCGGATGATGTCCACGATACACGACTACTTCTTTTATCCCACTCATTTTCAAAATGACGTCCTCGACCTCTAAAGGAAATACCTTTAAGCCAGAGACGTTTATCACATCATCCATCCTTGATACAAATTGAATATGTCCTTCTCCTGTCCAGAAACCTAAATCTTGCGTCGCTATTTCGTTCTGTCCATTCCAAATCTTAATTTCACCGGGGTGTTCTTCATTTTCGCCTGTTGTCATGGTTACATGGGAAAGGGGAACCCCCAGATCTGTATGCGACCGCATCTGTTTGCTCATACTGACGCACCCCGCCTCAGAGCAACCATATTGTTGCATCAAGATGTCGCTCATGCCTTGCAGTTTTAGAAACAAACCTTCTGGCATGGGAGCGCCAGATGTCATTAACCGGTGAAAGCGTACCTGCTCTCGCGTAAAGCTGGATAAGATGTGATAAAAGACTGGCAGACCATAAACAATATGCTGGGGAGTATCCTGGATCACCTGCAAAGCAAACTTCGGATTTTTGTGCGTCACAATCGAAGGCTTACTTCCCCGTTCCAGTGCTGCCAACACTCCACATATCAATCCATACGAATGTGTAACAGATGCCAGCACGATTGGGGTTAACGATTCCTCTCCCTGAAACAACTGGTTGTAGGCATGAATTTCTGTTTGGATATCCTCCCAACTTCTCCCGATGAGCTTCGCGTCCCCTGTCGTACCTGAGCTATATTGGTAGAGCGATGGTTTTTCGCTCTGTTGTTTATCCGTGATGGACAAGAAGTGCTTCGTCTCCTGATAAACAAGCCCATAACATCTTGCCTTCACTGCCATCTGATAGGCTGTTTCCATTGGGGTTTCCCCATGAATCAACAACACGGAGGCATCATGCTCACGTAAATATTGAACAAGACTAATCACGTCAAGTGGGTCAGCTATGCAGACAGCGTACCTCTTTCCTTCTGGCTGTCGAAAATGATCCATGCTTTCGAATCCTTGCTTATGTCTCTCCATTTCATGCACAGAAATCTCATTTTGATTCACAATGAACATGCTAGTAACCTCCCACAGCCATGGAATGAAGCCTTTTCCTTGCCTCGAACAAAGGATTGGGAACTTCATGTAAATGATAGTTCTCGGTCGGTGTATATAGCTTTTTCTTGGTCAATTTCTCTACTTGCACGCTTGGAACAAACAGATCAAATCGCGTAAATCGCTCCGCCAATTCCGGGAATCGTTGTTGGTGCCCCTCCAATACCTGAGCGACCATCTCCCAGAAGCGCTCTTCGGCATATCCGTAATGTTCTTCCAATAGCCGTGCGAGTTGCCCCAGATTGATCAGAAATAAGGTCTCTAACGTCAAATCTCTGACTGTTGAAGTTTCATTCATGTGAAACATTACATCATCAGGCTTCGTTGCGTAATATTCATGCACTTCCTCGAAATTCGGGCATTTGTCCGGATCACTCAAGAACGGTTGGCAAAAAATCAAATCTTCATGAAAATCCTTCAATGCTACCCGGGTAGGGACACCATCCCGATGCACCAGGATCATATTCTGCGCGTGTGTTTCCATGGCAATTCCATGTTTCACTAGAATATGAACGACTGGCAATACACTGCTTTCCAACAATCGCTCAAGCCAATTCTCTAGCCCTTGCTCACGAATCCAACGATCAATGAATGGCACCTCATCCACCTCTACTGCCGCTAATGCGTTATAAGGAACCGCATCTTCTCCTGCTTCGAGATGAGGGATGAGACTTTCTCTCCACATGCACCCAATTACTCCGAATGTAACCATTTCCACAAGCTCAGAAGCAGGGGGAGGATCGTATGCCACTGCCGCAAACTCCTGGAGCATGATCACCTTTTGCACGTCTCGTAAATACGCATCTGCGTCCGTAATCCCCTTGAGCCACCTCGAAACAATGGGGGCACTTGCCAGTGAGTGCGGGGTGAGATGACGTGCCGCTGAGGTATTCACCACGTTGATCGAGAGTTTCAGATACGGTTTATGCGGATTACTTTTGTTAGCAAAGGTGCGAATGGATTGTTGTGGACGATGACCATCAGAGCCTACCCCTAGCACAATGATCTCTTTGCGATGGATATCGTCCTGGAATCCAGGCACGATATGATTACGCCACTGCCAAGGATGGACAGGCACGAAGGCATACCGATCCGGATCGCATCCATGATTGACGATGATTTGTTGAAAGGCTTCTTTTTGGTCTCGACCTAATTCATCCAAGAGAAGGTCATCGAAATTTTTCCCTTGATCAATGGACACTTGAGAATATTGCTTATGTATCGCTAGCCATAGAAAATGAACTTCCTGCTTAAATTCAGGACCATAGGCAAAATGATCTACATAGGTAAAGCCAACACGTGATTTATAGCTAGGGTGGTAAGGGTGACCATCCATCAGATCACCTTCCAGCTCATCGAACGATTTGCCCTGCATCCGAATATCATTTTGTATCCGATAGTATTGGGACAATGTATCCTTTAACAACGTTTGTTCCAAGTCATTGGCAAATAGCTTCAGTCGTTGTTCATCTACCGTATTCGTTCGAAAGACTTCCACTAAAAAACGAGTGAGGGATACCGCTTCAGATTCTTGCTTTGCAACCCCGTTTTGATCGTAAACAACACGAGTAACGGGGTCCTTCCCTAAACGAACAAGCCCAAAACTGGCACTTTTCCGCCCTCGGCAAAGATAGCGAACAGGCAGTTCACCCTCATCAAGCCCATGCAAGGTGTAAATTGTTTTGTCCCCCTCTTGAAGGGTCTCAGGGATCAAAATTCCCTCATATAATAAAGACTCGATGCATTGTCGAAACACCCGTCTTCTCACCTGCACGTACTGGGGCGAGTGAAGTGCCTCTTCAATCGAGAAATCTTGTATTGTTAACTCCATACCTTATCCTCCAAGTCTCTTCAAGCTATCCAAAAGCATGCAGCCTTGCCTTTTCGGTCTGCTTTACCTTTGCTAAAGGATTATCTATGTAAACAAAAACAGATGATCTCTCTTCCGGTTGGGTTAATTCATCCAAATCATAGAAGCGCGTGAGCAAATTCGCCTTGCACGGAAGCTGTTCGCGCGTAAGTAGATTCTCTAGAAACTTCGACGCCTCTCGATTCATAGGTAAAAACTCGGTCAAAACCTCATGCATCTCTGCTAATAAAATTTGTTCGTCAATTAAACCTTCCGTTCCAAATCCATTAATAAGTCCAAACATATGGTTGAAAATCATATAATAGGTGATTCGCTCATCGACAAGATGGTCTTTGTAAATGTTCCTACTCGCCTTGCCAACCCCAGGCAATTCTGCCTCTAATACCTCTTGCATCGATTCTGAGAAATAGTAGCCTTGATTATCACGATAAAAGAACTGATCCGGGTATCCATCTTTGAGCGTGACTACACTATTCTGTTGATGAGCTTCCAAGCCGATTCCGAATTTCAGATAGAGCCATACCATCGGTTTCAATGAAATGTCTACGTACCGCTTAAACCATTCCAGACTAACTACATCCGGTGCCTTGCCTTCCTTTTGTGCCAGATGGTGGATGATCGTTGCCAACCGACTCTTGTAGCCAGGAAGTGGATCTTGCACAAGTGCCGCGATTTGCGTGACTTGTTCTGCATTCCTCCCCATAAAGGGATTATCACGCAGGATTACCTCAAATCCCGTTTCTCCCTCATGCTCCAACATGATCGTGATGTAAGCCGGATCAGAGATAAAGCCAAAGCCCGGATACTTGCGACTTACTTCACCGATACCTGTTTCAAAAAGTTGCTTCGCCTCTAAACCGATCTTCATCTCACTTAACTTGTTGACCCGTAAAGAATTCGTAACTTTGATTGGGACGGACAGCTTGAGCATGTATTTCTTCTCAGGATGATAAACCGTTCGAAGAGATGATGTCGCCATATACTCCTCACCTGCTGGCCCCAGGTATAGCAGCAATCCTTTCTCGATCAAGGATTGTACAGCTTCCTGTTCGAGCAACCATTCTGCTTGAAGCGGATGAATCGGGACGATTGAAAATGATGGATCGACATCAGCTATCGAAGGAAACTCATCCTTCAGTAATTGCGTAGCGGATTCTTTTTGCCCAGATTTTTCATGAACAATCAATGGATGGGCTGCAAACAAGTGGAGTTGAAACTTCCCGCAACACTCCGGTGCATACAACGCTTGCTTGGCCTCAGGAATTCCTTGCTGACTCTTCGGCGTTGGATGGAACAAGTGACCGAACAAAAGCGCCTGCTCTGCTTCGATGAAGCTTTGTTCCACGCCATATAACATCTCGGCATTACTTTGGCGCGTCCGAACAAATTTCTCAATGCTTTGGCAGCTTTGAATCATCCGCAAGACTAATTCATCCGGAACTGCATTTTCCCCATGCTGAAGCGTTAGTTCTTTAATCAAAAGAACCGCTAATGTCAAATAGTCCGCTTGAACGAAACGAGTGCAGTCACCACTTCGGTAGCAAGCTGGGTAATGAAACAAATGCCTGCCTGTCACGGAATGATATTTGACACTGACATAGAGGGAAATCCCCTGATGCGGGAGTTCGCAATGAAGGTACGTACCCGTTGAACTCGGCTGTATGATTTTCGTTAGCTGCTTCGTAATCTCGTCTTTTCGATTGATCCACTCGCCCCTACCTGTTTCTCGGAGATAACAATTGAGAAAGCTCTGCATCGTTGCATGCTCTGCGATATGCTTGACTACGAACATGTTACCTCTCCTCTTGCTTGATCCAATTTTTTATTCAAGCATTGTGACTGACATAACTGGTAAAACGTCCCATGTATAATGTAAACGATTATCATTCTCATTTCAAGTGATAATATTCTTCGGATACAGTTAAAAGAGATACGCAGGCCGAAATCCGTTCCTCCATCCACAAAAAAAAAAGATGCCGATTCATCAGCATCTTTTTTCTTATGATTAATCCAACTCTTCCGCATCTACGACGTTGCGACCTTTATCCGCATGTCGCTCGATAGCGAGTTGTACCAGACGATCGATCAGCTCGCTGTAGCTCACACCCGCAGCTTGGAAGAGCATTGGATACATGCTAAACGGCGTAAAGCCTGGCATCGTATTCACTTCGTTGATATAGAGTTTGTCGTTTTTTTCATCCCAGAAAAAGTCTACACGGGAAAGGCCAGAGCCATCGAGTGCTTGGAATGCCTGCTTGGCTATTTCCGCGATTTGTTCGGATACATGCTCGGGAACGATGGCAGGAATGGAGAGCTCTGTTCCCGCCCCTTTGTACTTGGCTTCATAATCGTAAAATTCTTTAGCGGCAATGACTTCCCCAACGACAGATGTCATCAGCTCTTCATTCCCCAAAACGCCAATCTCCAACTCACGAACTTGAACGAACTCTTCCACGATCAATCTGCGGTCGAATTTGGCAGCTACATCTAATGCGTGCTTGAGTTCCTCACGATTTTTCGCTTTGTTAATCCCTACGCTGGAGCCCATATTTGCTGGTTTGACGAAACACGGATAGCCGAGTTCACGCTCAATCCGATCCATGACATCGTCCTGGCCTTTTTCCCATTGAGAGCGCAGCAAGCCTACATATTTCACTTGCGGTAGTCCAGCCTGTGCAAAGACGGTTTTCATCATCCATTTATCCATTCCGACAGCGGAAGCCATTACTCCGGTTCCCACGTACGGGATATTCGCCAATTCCAGCAGTCCTTGAATCGTCCCATCTTCGCCAAATGGTCCGTGAACCACAGGGAAAACAACATCCATTTGCTCATTCATGGCAAACAGCGATCCTGGCTTGCTTGTTACTGCCAGCTCTTGCCCTGTCTCTGTTGCCTCGTTACTAACTGGTGTTTTTGCCGATAAGCGCAACGCTTCGATCTTATCCGGCAGTTGACCTGCCAGTGTTTCTCCAGTCACCCAAGAGCCATCCAATTGAACGTACACAGGGGTTACCTCATATTTATTTGCATCTACAGCCTGCATAATGGACATGGCCGTACGCAATGAAACTTCATGCTCTGAGGATTTTCCTCCATAAATAATGCCCAGTCGAATCTTTTGATTTCCCATCTGTGTCATGCTCCTTTCCCCTCCGTACGATACCCGGAGAGTCTACCCAGTTTCTACTCTCTCCTATGCTATGCAAAAGCCCAACATCTGCTCTATTTACCGGGCCGAGCCCGTCATTTAGCATACACAAACCAAACGCCAAAAACAAGAGAAGCAAGTATCACCTGCTCACGTTTTTTCTCATACGATATAAATAAAATTCCTGTCATGGAGCTATTTTTTGGAGGGATTTCCATGAGAGATTATTTACTGTACTGCACGTACTGCTCTTCTTACACTTTATTGCACAGCTATGATAAGGACAGCGGTTCATTCTTGGGGGAATATTCCCTGCTGCATAACAACTACACCCGTGACCCAATCGTCTTGAACAAATTTCTCCTCGCCCATCTCGGTCACACCATCCGTACCATTCCCTCTAAGACGGATGACTACCGCCATATCATCTGCAATGCCTCGCATTTTTTGGAGGATGATATTGACAAGTATGTGGAGGAAAGTCAACAGCGGGCTAAATTCAAGGAGCGTGATCGGAAAAGCGAACGGGAAATTGGTCAGGTACAGCTATATCTGGTCGAGCATCTCTTGACCCACGAGCTTCAGAACTTAAGCCAGGCCCGCGCTTCTACCCCCGCCGAAGGACAAGTCTTTTTAGGCAAGGAGCTGGGATTCAAGGAGGCACTCGATCTCGTCAGGCGTGTAAAAAATGACAAGCAATTGTCATGAGCACTTATTTCTTTATTCGAAATGATTCACATTCTTTGTGCAACTCTTTCCGCTCGTCGCGCGTATAAAAAGAGAGACGATACAAGCGGGGGGAAAGAACATGTTTGAATACAAATTCGTCCGAGTTGAGCTGTCCTCTTTTCGACGCCAACCAAAAGAAGATTATCAGACCGTTGTCCACGAGCACGCCAAGGAAGGCTGGCGTTTGGTGCAAATCTTTGCTCCAAGCACCGGTGGCGACGGTATGGCCAAATACTTCGAATTGATTTTTGAAAAACCAACTTCTTAAATCAGACTAAAAGCCGAAAAGAAAAACAGCGCCGTTTTAATGCGGACGCTGTTTTTCTTTTTCTCTATCGACGATCTCTTACTTCAAAGATGGCAAATTTCAAGTAATGAGCCTCATCAGCCCCACTGATTTGCGGGTGATCCTTACCCGCTCCTCGCCATTCAATCAGGCGCAATATCTTTTTCGCATCGACCGCTGCCTCTTGAATCGTTTGCAGGAACAGCTCAGGTGACATATGGTACGAGCAAGACGCGGTAACGAGAAAGCCACCCTGACGAACGAGCTTCATTCCGTTTAAGTTAATGTCTTTGTAACCGCGGCAAGCGCCTTTCACTGCTCCACGCGATTTCGCGAACGCTGGCGGGTCAAGAATGACTACATCCCAGCTCTTGCCTGCCTCTACATTTTCACGCAAGTAATCAAACGCATTCGCCACCACAAAATCAACACGATGCAAGAAGCCATTGAGTGTAATGTTTCGCTTCGCTGTTTCGATAGCGTGCTCGGAAATATCGAGGGCTGTCACTTTTTTCGCACCGTGCTTGCATGCGTTCAGGGTAAAGGAACCAGTATGTGTAAAGCATTCCAATACCTCAGCGCCATCCCAAAACGGATTTTTGACCACTTTCCCCCGCTTGTCAACAGGCACCTGCTTTGTATTGCCGTCTACTTCCATGCTCGTCAGGGAAATGCCGTGCTTTTCGCCCCAGCCTTTCATCAATGGCGCGATGGAGGCGCGATTTTCCCGCTGATCATAGAAAAAGCCCGTCTTTTGCCCCTCTACGATATCCACATAGTATTTCAATCCGTTTTCTTCGATCAGTACCTCACGCGGACACTCTCCGTACAGGACCTCTTTGCCCTGTGTGAGCCCTTCCAGTTCACGGACAGGTACATCATTGCGCAAATAAATACCGGTCGGTGCAAAAACCTCTACCAGTGCATCCCGAATCCAATCGATGCGCTTCTCCATCCCCAATGAGAGGACTTGGACAACCAATGTATCTTCGTAGCGATCGACGATGAGTCCAGGCAAAAAGTCAGCTTCCCCGTAAATCACACGGCAAGCCCGTGGGTTGTCCACAAATCTCGTCCGGAATTCTGCCGCTTCCTTGATTTTCCGCAAGAAAAAGTCGTAGTCGATCTCTTCCTTTTGGTCGTAGCTCAAAATGCGTACGATCATTTGTGAAGCTGGGTTGATGTAGCCCTTTGCCAAGAAATGTCCTTTGTGATTGGTGACCTCGACGATTTCACCTGGTTCTACATCCCCTTGAATTTCTAATACCTCTGATTGAAAAATCCACGGATGTCCTACTTCTAGCCGCTTTTTCCGATGTTGATTCAATAGCACACGTGCCATGCAGCCATTCCTCCTCTTTGTCATGCTTGCCCTAGTACAGGCATAGCGTTATAGTAACTTGCTAAAAATGGACAGGGAGGAACGTATCTTGTGATAGTCTCCATCCTCGCCCCTTTTACCTTTGGGCTCACGTTTTTTCTTTTCGGTATGTATGCCATGCGCTCCGGCTTTCAAAACCTCGCCGGCAAAAAAATGGAAGAATGGATGGGGCGCTTTACTCGTACCCCACTCCATAGCTTCTGGATTGGTCTTTTCGCTACTTTTGTCTTGCAAAGCTCCAGTGCGGTAACCGTCCTGACGATTGGGCTGACGAACGCAGGTATAATCCAGTTCACACAAACCGTTGGCATCATTTTAGGTACCAATCTGGGCACGACCGTGACAACGGAGCTGGTTGCGCTCAAGCTCGAGTCTTTTGCCATCCCCATGCTTCTCATCGGAGTGGCCCTTTGGCTGATGCCGCGCCGAAACATTCGTTGCATTGGTCTTGTCGTCGCCGGCTTCGGACTGATCTTCCTCGGCATCGATACATTGAAAGTCATGGCGAAGCCTTTGGAGCAGTCTGAAACGTTTCGTTCGCTTTTTCTGGAGAGCAGCCATTCCATCTGGATCGGTTTGATTACCGGGATCATTTTCACCGCGCTCATCCATAGCGGCTCCGCTACGACTGTGATCACGATGGGCCTACTCAGTCATCAAATTCTTTCGATGGAAACGGCACTCGCCATCGTATTGGGCGCGAACGTCGGAACCTGCTTTACTGCTGTCATCGCTGCGATTGGCACGAATACGGCATCCAAACAGGTCGCATGGTGTCATACGCTCTTCAACGTCGCAGGCGCGATTGTTTTTTTACCGTTTCTTTCCCAGCTTGCCCTCGTCAGTGCCTTTTTAACGGATAGTCCTTCTATGCAAATTGCTCATTCTCAGACGATCTTCAATCTCGTCTGCTCGTTGGTCGCGCTACCATTCGTGCCGCAAATAGCTCGGTTTATTCAATGGCTGATCCCTGATAAGCGTCGTCCTACTGACCTCACTTTTAGAAAGAAAATGGTATCAAGTAGATGGAAGTAATGACGCCTGCCACGATCATTGCGACACTTGAAGCTGCCGTTTGAACAGGGGAAACGCGGTTCAAGCTAGCCGTACCAATGGCGTGTGCACTCGTACCGATCGCGATCCCGATTGCCCAATCATCAGTGATTTTTCCCCATTTGAGAACAGGACGGGCAATCATGACACCGACCATCCCTGTTAGCGCGGTAAAAAAGGCTGCAAGTGCAGGCTCCCCACCTATGGAACGACTCAGTTCCAACGCAATGGGGGTGGTCACGGATTTGCTGAGCATGCTTTTGTATACGAGCTCATCTGAGCCCAGACACCAATGAACAGCCATAACGACGAAGATCGCAACTGCACAGCCTGCACATACACCAAGCAAAACACCGCGCCAAATATGAGCAAATTCCTTGATCTGTTTAGCCAGCGGAATAGCGAGTGCCACTGTTGCAGGACCGAGCCAAAAGGAAATCCACGATCCTCCGGCAGCAAACGCCTCCCAATCACCGCTAAATGCCCACCACATGGTCCAGACCAAGATCACAGCCACCAAAAGAGGCTGCATTCGATGGAATCGAGCGTTGATCATGGTTGCGCCTTTGTACCCTGCTATCGATACCAAAATGGCAAAAAATGGGCTAAGCATCCAAAGTCCTCCCCTCTTGCGGTAAGGACGATTCTGATTTTTGTTTATGATGCTTCATATACCATTGCACAACCACGCCAGTCACAAGCATGACTAGTAATGGACCGAGAACCATCGATAGTATGATTGGCAATGGGTTTTGTGTGAATACGTTTAAATAGGAAGCAACTCCGACAATGATCGGTACGAAAAAGAGCAACATGTGTCTAATTAAAAATGTACCCGCTTGTTCCACCCAATCCATTCGTATCCATCCCATACACAGTCCCAGTGTTAATAGCAACATTCCCACCAGGTTCCCGGGCAGGGGAATATGCAGCCATTTGCTCGCAGCTACGCCTACCCCATAAAAAGCCAACAGGATGACGATTCCTTTAACAAATTTCATTTTGCTAATCTCCTCCCCGCTCCCTATCCTCTCTCTATAGGAACTTCAGCATGCAGGACGGAAAAAGCCCGGCCTTACCTCGGCCAGGCTTTTCTTTCGTATTAGTATCCGCTGCCTGTTGTTTTTGCTCCTGTTACAATGGAAACACCGGAGCTCGTACCGATACGGCTCGCGCCTGCTTCGATCATCGCAACCGCTGTTTCGCCGTCACGAACGCCACCAGACGCTTTTACACCTACATTTGGTCCTACGGTTTTACGCATCAGGGCGATATCTTCAACCGTTGCTCCACCTGTTGAAAATCCTGTGGAGGTTTTTACGTAATCAGCACCAGCCTCTACGGAGAGCTTGCACGCAACTACTTTTTCTTCTTCGGTCAAGAGGCAAGTTTCCAGAATCACTTTCAAGAGAATATCGCCAGCCGCTTGCTTTACAGCAGCGATGTCTTTTTTGACAGTTTCCAGGTCACCGGATTTCAGGGCACCTACGTTCAGTACCATATCTACCTCAGTCGCTCCGTTTGCAATCGCATCGCGGGTTTCGGCTGCTTTGGATTCGATCGTGCTCGCTCCCAGAGGGAAACCGATTACCGTGCACACTTTTACATCAGAACCTGCCAAGAGTTCAGCAGAGCGTTTTACCCAATAAGGGTTTACACATACAGACATGAAGTCATGCTCTCTTGCTTCTTGGCACAGCTTGTCAATCATCTCTTGTGTAGCATCAGGCTTCAACAGCGTGTGGTCGATATATTTGTTCATGTTCATGGAACTACACCTCTATCCCTAATTGTTCGAATGCAAGGCGAAAAATGCTGTCATTGTTACGGTATCCCCGTTGCAGTTGCAAATCCCATGCTTCCTTTGCAGAATGCCAATGGACATCATTGATTTCCTCTAGCTGCACGGTGATCTCCGTGTTGTAAGCTTCCACCAAATAATAATGGACTTCTTTGTCGATGGATTCGCCCGTCACTGGATGTGTATACACATAGGTGATCATGTCGAGCTTGGACCCCAATCGCCCGGCTACGCCTGTTTCTTCCAAAACTTCGCGAAGAGCCGTTTCTTCGATGGTCTCGCCCATCTCCTGCTTCCCTTTTGCGAGTGTTACTTTGCCATAGCGGTCTTCAATCAATAGGAGCATGTACTCTGCGTCTTGCTTCTGGTATACAACGCCCCCTGCCGATATCTCCGTCATATAGCTCGCTCCTTCAGGTAAGGCAGCGCCTCTGTTTCCACTACGCGAACAAAAGTCCCTTTGCAGTATTCCGAGCCTGGTTCATCCAGTCTGACCTTGCAAATCTTGCCGATCATGCTCTCATCGCCAGGGAAGACGACGTTCAGGTAGTTGTCTGAATAGCCCATCAGAAGACCGCTATCAGGTGCTTCTTTAAACGGACGCTCTGGAATGACTTCCAGTACATCCCCTACGAATTTCTTGGAGTATGCCAAGGTCAGTTCCTGATTGAGCTCCAGAAGCTTCGCAACGCGCTCGTTCTTTTCCTCTTCAGGAATTTGATCCGTCATACGCGCTGCTGGTGTACCTGTACGCATCGAGTACGGGAATACGTGCATCTCGGCAAAACCGATCTTCTTCATAAACTCGTATCCGTTCCAGAATTGCTCTTCGGTCTCACCCGGGAAGCCTACGATGACGTCTGTCGTAATCGCTGCTCCTGGCAATGCTTCGCGTACTTTGACCATTCTTTCGTAAAACTCAGCAGTCGTATACTTGCGGCGCATGCGCTTCAACACTTCGTCATCGCCCGCTTGCAACGGTACATGCAGATGGCGTACGACACGATCGGAGTTGTTGATGACCTCGATCACTTCATCGGTGATTTGGCTTGCCTCGATAGAGCTAATGCGGATACGCTTGAGGCCTTCCACCTGATGAAGGTCAATCAACAGCTTGGCCAAATTGTAGTCTTCCAAATCTTCGCCGTATCCACCTGTATGAATCCCAGTCAAAACGATTTCCAGGTAGCCCGCTTCCACCAGCTTTTGAGCCTGTTCGACAACGCTCTCCGGTTTGCGGGAACGCATCAGACCACGTGCCCAAGGAATAATACAAAACGTACAAAAGTTGTTGCAGCCCTCTTGAATCTTGAGGGAAGCACGTGTGCGATCCGTGAAGTTAGGAACATCCAGCTCTTCGAAGTCGCGAGCTTTCATAATGTTGCCTACTGCATTGATCGGCGTGCGTTCTGCACGAATTTGATCCACGTACTCGATCAGCTTCTCGCGTCCTTGTGTACCAACTACGATATCTACACCGGGAATTTGCGCAATCTCACTTGGAGAGGTCTGCGCATAGCAGCCCGTTACGGCTACGATCGCCTCAGGATTCCGGCGAATCGCACGACGAATCACTTGGCGGCTCTTCTTATCTCCGGTGTTCGTAACCGTACAAGTATTAATCACGTAAACATCTGCATCTTCTTGTTCAAAGTCGACTCTCTCATAGCCGTCAGCCTTGAACAATTGCCAGATGGCCTCTGTCTCATAGCTGTTTACTTTGCAGCCCAATGTATGAAAAGCAACGGTAGCCATTGCCATTCCTCCTTTTCCGTGAAAAACGTTTCACCGTTTTTCATAAAAGTGGATGTGACCGCTAGCGGTCAACGAAAACGGTCATGACCGTTTCGTTCCTGCTCATCCTTTGTGAAGTGATGAAGCCTTTCGTTCAAACTGATAGGAAGCGCAGGCCAAAACATACTGGCTTGCTGTTTCCGTGCGCAAAATACGCGGGCCGAGGGATACCGTCAGGAACCCTTTGCTCTCTGCTTGGGCCACTTCCTCAGGAGAGAAGCCTCCCTCCGGTCCAACGAGGACGAGAAGTGAATCACTCGCAGTCATCTCTTCTAACACTTGATGAATCGTGGTACTGCCCTCTTTTTCATAAGCAATTGCGCAACGCGTATACGATTGGCCAGCTTCAAGTATCTCACGAAATGAAACAGGAGATAAAAGCTCTGGCAAAACAGCACGATGAGACTGTTCAGCAGCCTCTTTAACGATTTTGCGCCAACGCTCCAGTTTTTTCGCTTCTTTTTTGGCGTCCAGCTTTACAATGGTTCGCTCAGAAGAAAACGGGAAAAAGGAGTACGCCCCAAGTTCCGTCCCCTTTTGCAAAATCCACTCCAGCTTCTCGCCTTTTGGAAGCCCCTGACCAATTGTGACCCGGATCGGCAGTTCTCGCTCTTCTTGAAGCATTTCCATTACTTCTGCCCGTACTTCCTTGGCAGAAAGATAGACAAGCTTGGCCCGTGCTGACCTGCCCGCTCCATCAGAAACGATGATTTCTTCGCCTTCCCGAGCACGCATTACATTTACGATATGGTGTACGTCGTCTCCGACAATCGTTAGCTCATTCTCAGTAAAGGAATGTGGCTCGACAAAATATCGTTGCATCTCGTCAACCCCACTATTCTATCGTTTTTTTGCTACAATTGCTACCCAGTCATCGATGAAAATGGTTTCCACGATCTCAAGACCTGAAGCCACCAACGCCGCTTTCACATCCGCTTCACGCGCAGCAATAATACCTGACGAGATAAAGGTCCCACCTGGCTTCAACACGCGGAATACATCGTCGGTGAAACGCACGATGACCTCTGCCAAAATGTTAGCCACGACCACTTCCACCTGCTCCTCGATGCCGTCGAGCAGGTTGTTTTGTCTCACGTTGATATGCTCATGCACACCATTCAGTTCGGTATTGGCCTGTGCAGAGCGCACAGCTACTTCATCTAAGTCCATCGCCAGCACATCTTTTGCTCCGAGCTTGATGGCAGCAATACTCAAAATTGCTGTGCCTGTCCCAACATCATACACCTGATCGCCTTTTGCCATATACTTCTCGAGTGCACGCAGACAAAGAATGGTCGTCGGATGTGTACCTGTTCCAAATGCCATACCTGGGTCCATTTCGATAATGATCTCATCTGGGTGCTTCGGCACGTACTCTTCCCATACTGGCTTGATGGTCATGCGATCGGACACATGAACCGGTTTGTAGTATTTTTTCCAGGCGTGGGCCCATTCATCTTCATGGACATCGTTTACAGCAATCGATGCCTTGCCGATATCCAAACCGTACTCGATCAACTGCGCCAGCTGCTCTTTCAATTCTTCTACAACATCTAGCAGCTCGCTGCTGTCAACCGGCAGGTATGCTTTAACGAATACGCCCTCGGCCGGAAAATCATCAGGAGAAAGCTGGTAGATTTCGCCAAAGGGGGTATCCCACTCACGATAGAGCACCTCCGGGTCTTCAATTACGACACCATTGGCACCCAATTCATACAAGAGGCTTGACACCGCCTCCGTAGCCTCCGCTGTAGTATGGATACTGATTTCTGACCATTTCACGAATCTACCACTCCCCACATAAGCTCCCAATCGGGCTTTTCATTTAATCGACTTCGCTACATGAAACTTTAGGCAAAAAGCGGACAAATCCGCGACGGATTACTCGCCGCGGAATGCCCGTTTCATTTTTTCGAAAAAGCCTTCGTCTTCTCCTCCGTGCTGTCCTGGTTTTTCTCCAGACAGTTCGGCGAGCTCACGCAACAATTCCTTTTGTTTATCGCTCAGCTTGGTCGGCGTAATAACGCGCACTTTCACATGCTGATCACCGCGGCCGTTTCCACGCAAATGCGGAACACCTTTTCCACGCAAGCGGAAGAATGTTTCTGTTTGCGTACCTGCCGGGATCTTCAACTTCACGCGACCGTCGACAGTCGGCACTTCGATCTCATCTCCAAGTGCTGCCTGTGCGTAAGTAAGCGGAACCTCACAGTAAATATCATTTCCTTCACGCTCGAAAAACTCATGGCTCTTCACGCGTAATACGACGTACAAATCTCCAGGAGGTCCACCGTTTGCGCCCGGTTCACCCTCGCCAGTTACGCGCAATTGTGCTCCATCGTCCACACCTGCTGGGATGTTGAGATGAATTTTGCGGCGTACCTTGACACGTCCACTTCCACGGCAAGTTGAACATTTTTCTTTGACAACTTTCCCTTTGCCTTCGCAAGTTGAGCAAACACGGCGGTTGACGATTCGGCCAAACGGCGTGTTCGCCACCACTTCTTGCTGTCCTGTACCACTACAAGTCTTACATGTATCGACACCGGAACCAGGCTTCGCGCCAGAACCAAGGCATGTATCGCATTCTGCTTCTTTTGGAATTTCCACGTCGGTTTCTTTTCCAAAAATCGCGTCGATAAAGTCAATGCTGAGGCCAAATTGCAGATCAGATCCTTTGCGAGGCGCATTTGGATTCGCACGTCTGCCGTTGCCACCGAAGAACATATCAAAAATATCTCCGAAGCCGCCCATGCCTGATCCGTCAAAGCCTCCGCCACCGAAGCCCTGATTCGGGTCTTGGTGACCAAAACGGTCATACTGCGCACGCTTTTGTGGCTCGGACAGGATGTCGTACGCATCCTTAACTTCTTTGAACTTTTCTTCCGCGTCAGCCTCTTTATTTACATCCGGATGGTACTGACGTGCCAGCTTGCGATACGCTTTTTTGATTTCATCCGCGTCCGCGTCCTTGGCTACGCCGAGAACCTCGTATAAATCACGTTTCATCTCCAACATCACTCCCATGACAGTCAACTGTTATCATAGCATGTGACAGACTTGAAAAAAAGTCAAAGTCAGCATTCCGTGACTTTGACTTTCATGGGTCACATCGTGGGAAGTGAGGGAAGAAATCTCTCCCCTCACAGTTCCAGCGTGTTACTTTTTATCGTCTACCACTTCGTAGTCAGCATCAACGACATTGTCTTTCTTCGGCTCTTGACCTTCAGCGCCGCCTTGTGCTGCTTGCGCTTGAGCTGCCTGCTCATAGAGCTTCACCGAAATTTGTTGGATGATCTCGGACAGTTCATCTTTCGCTGTCTTGATCTCTTCGAAGTTACCGCCTTCCAGAGCAGCTTTCACTTTATCTTTCGCAGCGTTAGCGCGATCGATTTCAGCTTGGTCGATCTTGCCTTCTACTTCTTTGAGTGTTTTCTCAGTCGTGAATACGAGTTGGTCAGCTTCGTTGCGAACTTCTACTTGCTCTTTGCGTTGTTTGTCCGCTTCTGCATTCAACTCAGCATCTTTTACCATGCGATCGATATCATCGTCGGACAGACCAGAGTTAGAAGTGATCGTGATACGTTGCTCTTTGCCTGTACCCAGGTCTTTTGCACGTACGTTTACGATACCGTTCGCGTCAATATCGAAGGATACTTCGATTTGCGGGATGCCGCGTGGCGCTGGCGGGATATCGGACAGGTTGAAGCGTCCGAGCGATTTGTTGTCGCCTGCCATTTGACGCTCCCCTTGGAGAACGTGAATTTCTACAGATGTTTGGTTGTCCGCAGCTGTAGAGAACACTTGGGATTTGCTTGTTGGGATCGTCGTGTTGCGATCGATCAGCTTGGTGAATACGCCACCCAATGTTTCGATACCGAGAGACAGTGGCGTTACGTCGAGAAGAACGACGTCTTTCACGTCACCAGTCAGTACGCCCGCTTGAACAGCCGCGCCCAGTGCTACTACTTCGTCTGGGTTTACACCTTTATGTGGTTCTTTTCCTGTAAATTTCTTGATGGCTTCTTGTACCGCTGGGATACGAGTAGAACCACCAACCAGGATAACGCGATCCAGTTCGCTTGGAGTCAGACCAGCGTCTTTCAGCGCTTGACGAGTTGGGCCCATTGTACGCTCAACCAGCTCAGCAGACAGCTCTTCGAACTTCGCACGAGTCAGGTTCATCTCCAAGTGCTTTGGACCTGTTGCATCTGCTGTAATGAACGGCAGGGAAATGGTCGTAGTCAATACGCCGGAGAGGTCTTTCTTCGCTTTTTCAGCAGCGTCTTTCAAACGTTGTTGAGCCATGCGATCCTTGGACAGGTCGATGCCATGCTCTTTTTTGAATTCGCTCACCAGGTAGTTCATCACAACATCGTCGAAGTCGTCTCCGCCCAGTTTGTTGTCACCGGACGTTGCTTTTACTTCGAAGAAGCCGTCGGACAATTCGAGAATGGATACGTCAAAGGTACCGCCGCCCAAGTCAAATACGAGAACGGTTTGATCTTCTGTTTTCTCCATACCGTATGCAAGTGCAGCTGCGGTTGGTTCGTTCACGATACGCAGTACTTCCAAGCCAGCAATTTTACCAGCATCTTTTGTTGCTTGGCGTTGGCTGTCATTGAAGTAAGCTGGAACCGTAATCACTGCCTGCGTCACAGATTGACCAAGGTAGGCTTCAGCGTCTGCTTTCAGCTTTTGCAGGATCATAGCAGAGATTTGCTCAGGTGTGTACTGGTTGCCTTCCAGCGTTTCTTTATGGGCGCTACCCATGTGGCGCTTGATGGAGATTACGGTATTGTCTGGATTGGTGATCGCTTGGCGTTTTGCCGCTTCCCCAACGATGCGCTCGCCGTTTTTGAATGCTACTACGGATGGTGTGGTGCGGTTACCTTCCGCATTGGCAATAACGACTGGCTCGCCGCCTTCCATTACTGCTACACAAGAGTTGGTTGTTCCCAAGTCAATTCCGATTACGCGACTCATACAAAATGTCCTCCTAACACTATACGTCTAGTGAATTTTCGTTTTTTGAGATTACTCGTTCACTTGAACCATCGCCGGACGAACGACGCGGTCTTTGAACATATATCCTTTTTGCAGCTCGGCTACCACAACGCCTGATTCAAACTCAGGGTTTTGTGTTTGCATAACCGCCTGGTGGATGTGTGGGTCAAATGGTTTTCCTTGTGCCTCGATTGCAGCCAAGCCTTCTTTATCGAAAACTTGGACCATCTGACGGTATACCATGTTGACACCCTCCAGCAGGGATTCTACAGTCATGGATTCCTTGTCAGCCGCAAGTGCTCGCTCGAAGTTATCGAGGACTGGCAAAAGCTCTTCCACGATTTTCAGTGAAGCGTACTTAGCCAGATCTTCCTGCTCTTTGCGAACACGGCGGCGAAGGTTATCCATGTCAGCCATGGCACGCAGCATGCGGTTTTGGTGATCTTCAGCCTGAGCCTTCCAGTGAGCAGCCTCTTGCTCCCAGTTCATCTCGGTTGCTTCTGCTTGGTCTGCATCCTTTGCTACTTGTTCTTCCTCGAGAGTCGGGTCTTGCGTTACTTTTTCCTCGCTCAACGTCACTACCTCCTGGCGGCTTTTCCAGTCAAAAGACTGTGTTGCCATTCACTCCATTTATTTCTCAAACTGCGAAGTCAGCATGCGCGATAGGCCTTCCGCCAAATGATTGAGTACAGTAATGACCTTGCCGTATTCCATTCGCGTCGGCCCAAGTATCCCCACCATTCCAACTGGCTTGCCTCCAAGCGAATAAGAAGTGGTAATAATACTGCATTGCTTAATCGCGTCTAGCTGGTTTTCCTGTCCGATGCGCACCGTGAGACCATCACCCTGCATGCCGATCATATTCATTAATTGATCGTGCTGCTCTAATAGCTCGAGAATATCCTTGACTTTATCTACGTCTCGGAATTCCGGCTGGTTCATGATCTTGGTCGCACCGCGTAAGTATACGCGTTCTTCTTCTTGTGTCAGCGAGTTGTTGAGGAGCTGAAGAATTTCTTCATACTGCTCCGTATGACGTTGCATTTCACCGGAAATCTCTTGATAAAGACGTTGCCGAAGCTGCCATAGTGGCACGTCAGTCAGCTTTGCATTCAACAGATTGACGAGTTTCTCGATTTCCCCGGCCCCTATGCCTTCTGGAAGATCAATCAGCTTGTTCTCCACTCGTCCGGTATGTGTCACCACAATCGCGACAGCCTGTTCAGCATTGAGAGGAACGATTTGAATATGTTTTAACCGATGCTCAAAAATCTCTGGTCCCAAGACAATCGCCGTGTAGTTTGTCAACTGAGAGAGAATTTGGGCAGTGTACTCTACCACTTGTTCTGCGTGGAGAATACGTTCGGCAAACAACTGTTTTAGTTTACCCAACTCCGTTTCCTCCAAAAGATGAGGCTGAATCAGGTTATCGACGTAGAAGCGGTATCCTTTTGTAGAAGGAACACGTCCCGCCGATGTGTGGGGCTGTTCTAAGTATCCCAGCTCCTCCAAGTCAGACATCTCGTTGCGTATCGTTGCCGAAGAGAATCCGATGTCGTCCCGTTTGGAAATGGTTCGGGAGCCAACAGGTTCGGCAGAATGAATGTAATTATCGACAATCGCATTTAAAATCATTTGTTGACGGTCTGATAACATGGATGTCGCTCGCCTCCTGTTGGATTGTTAGCACTCATGCTTATCGAGTGCTAAATCTATATACTAAGGTATCAATAGTAGAAGGATTTGTCAACGAACTTGAGCTAGTTCTATAGACAAAAAATCTCATTTTTCGCGAGTTTCACTTTTTCCTTAACGAAGAAAGCGCGCAAATACCTCATTTCCTAGCGGAAGCCCCTGTTTCGTCAGCTTCAAAAAGCCGCCCTTTTCTTCCAGCATCCCTTTGGCTACCTCTTCTTCTATTATTGTCCCAAAAATATCATGAACAGTTGCGCCAAAACGGGAAGCAAACGCCGAAAGATCAACTCCTTCTCTCAAACGCAGTCCCAAAATCATTTGTTCCTCCATGGCATCCTCGCGCGGTACCTCGAATTGTTCTACACGCGGCAGCCCTTCCTTGCACTTCTGCAAATAGATCGCAAGCGGGCCAGCATTCACGTGTCGGTGGCCGCAAACATAACCGTGGGCACCTGCACCCAACCCATAGTATTCACGATTGAGCCAATAGGTTTTATTATGTTTGCTCTCGAAGCCCGGTTTTGCAAAATTGCTGATTTCATACTGCTTGTACCCATGCCGCTCCATCTCTTCTATTAATACCATGTACATCTCAAGCTCCGTCTCTTCAGACGGCAGTGGCAGCTGATCCTTTTGGTAAAGCGTGTGGAACAGCGTGTTCTCCTCCACCTTGAGACTGTACGCGGAGAAATGAGTGGTACCAAGCCCAAATGCCTTGTCCAATGTCTGACGGAAAATATCGAGTGTCTGATCCGGCAATCCAAACATCAGGTCGATGCTGAAGTTGTCGAAGCCTACTTTTTTCGCATTATCGATACTGCGGTACACGGCTTCCTGGTCGTGGATTCGTCCCAGTCTTTTTAAGAGTGCGTCGTCAAAGGACTGCACACCAAAGCTCAGCCGATTGACACCCAGCTCACGCATGATCCGTAGCTTTTCCACGTCTGTCGTTCCCGGATTCGCTTCCATCGAGAACTCGATATCATCCGTCCAGTACTTGCCCAATTGCTTTTGTACCATTTCCAAGAACGTGCGCATTTGAGCATGATCGAGAAACGTAGGTGTTCCTCCGCCGACAAAAATCGTTTTCACCTGCTCGATCGGCTGCTGGCTAAAGGTGATCTCCATTTCGCTGTTCAATGCGTCTAAGTAATCCCAAATGAGCTGCGGATTGTTCGTCACAAATGAGTTGAAGTCACAGTAGTAACATTTATTCGTACAAAAGGGAATGTGAATGTAAACCGATTGTGGCATCATGTCCCTTTCCCTCCTTTTAAATTGGGTTGTTCTAAAGACGACTTTTTGACAACCTCTTTAATAGAAAAGACCTGACACAAGGTCAGGCCTACTTCTTATCATCCATGCGTAAAACAGCCATATACGCCTTTGATCGACCTCGTTATTTTATTGTAACACAGTAAATGAGAGAATCGACTGCAAACATTGATACAGCAAGCATTTGTAACAGCTTGATTATCATAGTGTATTTTTCTATATCGAGTCAAACATGATAGGGAAGCGCAGGAATAAAACAAAATCTATCGTTTTAAGCAGTTTGTTCAAATTCGTGAATGAAACGTTTCATTTCGAATAGACATGTTAGAGTTGTTACTTGTTTTTGAGGAGGATTCTTAAATGACTGATCTCTATTCCCGTATTTCTAAAAATGATGCTGCTGTTCTTCTGATTGATCATCAAACCGGCCTTATCTCTGGACTTGTGCGTGATTACGGGGTTGATGAATTCAAGAACAATGTTCTGGCTTTAGCAAAGACCGCGAAATTATTTAATTTGCCTGTCATTCTTACCACGAGCTTCGAGAGTGGTCCAAACGGTCCATTGATCAGGGAACTCGTCGAACTCTTTCCAGACGCGCCTAAGATTGCTCGTCCAGGACAGATCAATGCGTGGGATAATGAGGATTTTGTAAAAGCGATCCAGGCAACTGGCAAGAAGCAACTTATCATTGCTGGTGTGGTTACCGATGTCTGCGTAAGCTTCCCCGCACTTTCCGCTCTTCATGCAGGGTATGAAGCATTTGTCGTCACCGACGCTTCTGGCACTTTCAGCAAACAGGTAGCGGAAGCCTCGTTAATGCGCATGGCACATGCTGGCGCGCAGCTTATGAACTGGTTTAGTGTAGCGTGTGAGCTACAACGGGATTGGCGCAACGACGTCGAAGGTTTTGGTGCTTTACTAGCTGGTCACCTTCCCGGCTATCAAAATGTAATCGAAAGTTATCAAGCGCAGAACGAACTTGTCAAATAGAACCCACTTCGGGGTACCTCCATATTGTTGGCGGTACCCCTTGCTATTACTTGCGACCCTCATCCATTTGCATAATGTCCTTTCAAATACTTGATATTACAAACAAGTAAAGGAGGTAGTTCTGATTGTCACCAACCAATAATGATTCCCAACTTAATTCTAACTGTCCACCAGATTGTAACTTACCGAATCCAGAATTCCCGCCATCGAATGAAGTCCCTCATCCACCAACTCCTTGGCCACCACACAGCCTCGATCCTCATCCACCAACTCCTGTACCACTCCCCCCAACCAAATCCACATCCACCAGCGATACCACCTGTAACCAATCATCCCCAACCACCACATCCTTGGTGACCACTCGATCCTCCACAGGGTCGAGTTTTCATGTCATCAGAACGGAATGTGCCAAAAAGAAAGACGACAGAAGCAGATTTAAAAATTCTGCCTATGTCGTCGCATTCTACATCTCATTTCATACCGTTAACCTTCGAGTAACTTATGTTATGAAAAAAATAAATCCCCCACCATTTCGCCCATTGGTGGCTTTTTGGTGGGGGGAGAGCTGCTACTTCTTATCATCCATGCGCAATACAGCCATAAATGCTTCTTGTGGTACCTCTACGGAACCAACAGACTTCATGCGCTTCTTTCCTTCTTTTTGCTTTTCGAGCAGTTTACGCTTACGCGAGATGTCCCCGCCGTAACATTTAGCAAGAACGTTTTTACGCAACGCACTGATCGTTTCACGAGCGACAACCTTGTGTCCGATGGTTGCTTGAATCGGCACCTCGAATTGCTGACGTGGAATCAATTCCTTCAGCTTTTCGCAAATGACTTTACCGCGAGCATAGGCCGTATCTTTGTGTACGATAAACGACAGAGCATCCACCACTTCGCTGTTGAGGAGAATATCCATTTTCACCAACTTAGAAGCTTTGTAGCCACCCAGCTCGTAGTCAAAGGATGCATATCCTTTTGTTCCGGACTTCAGCATGTCAAAGAAATCGTAGACGATCTCGGACAATGGCATGTCGTACTTCAGCTGCACGCGATTCTCACCCAAGTACTGCATGTCAAGAAACTCACCGCGTTTACCTTGGCACAACTGCATAACATCACCGACGTATTCTTTCGGGACCATCACTGTCGCCGTAACGTAAGGCTCCTCGACCATTTCGATCTTTTGTGCTTCCGGCATTTTGGACGGGTTGTCGATTTCGAATACTTCGCCGTTCGTTTTGGTAATGCGATAAATAACGCTCGGCGCGGTCGTAATCAAGTTAATGTTGAATTCACGTTCGATCCGCTCCTGGATGATCTCCATGTGCAGAAGTCCCAAGAAACCACAACGGAAACCAAAGCCAAGTGCTTGGGAAGTCTCCGGCTCAAACTGCAGGGACGCATCGTTTAGCTGGAGCTTTTCCAATGCATCGCGCAGATCGTTGTACTCGTTCGTTTCGATTGGGTACAAGCCGCAGAAAACCATTGGGTTGATCTTGCGGTAACCAGGTAGCGGTTCAGCTGCAGGGCGATTCGCATCTGTAATGGTATCCCCCACACTGGTGTCTCCCACTGTTTTAATGGAAGCAGCTACGTAGCCTACATCTCCAACCGTCAATTCTTCTACTTGCGTTTGGCGTGGTGTCGATGTACCGATTTCGGTTACTTCGAACGACTTGCCTGTCGCCATCATTTTGATTTTCATACCCTTTTTCAAGGTTCCGTTAATGACACGGATGGAGGCAATAACGCCACGATACGCATCAAAATAGGAGTCGAAAATCAAAGCCTGGAGAGGTGCATCCGGGTCTCCCTCTGGAGCAGGTACTTTTTGCACAACAGCTTCCAGTACTTCTTTAATCCCGATACCTGCTTTGGCAGAAGTCAGAACCGCATCGCTGGCATCCAGACCGATCACGTCTTCCACCTCTTGCTTCACGCGCTCAGGCTCTGCGCTCGGCAGGTCGATTTTGTTGACGACTGGGATGATCTCCAGGTTGCTGTCCAACGCTAAATACACGTTAGCCAATGTCTGGGCTTCGATCCCTTGTGCCGCATCCACGACGAGGATAGCTCCTTCACAGGCAGCCAAACTGCGGGATACTTCATACGTAAAGTCGACGTGTCCAGGGGTGTCAATCAGGTGGAGAATGTACTCCTCACCGTCATCTGCTTTATAGTTCAAACGCACGGCATTGAGCTTAATCGTAATCCCGCGCTCTTTTTCCAGCTCCATCGTGTCAAGAAACTGGGCTTCCATCTCACGTGCAGTCAAAGCACCGGTCAGCTCCAAAATGCGGTCTGCCAGCGTCGACTTTCCATGGTCAATGTGGGCGATGATGGAAAAATTTCGTATCCTTTTTTGTCTTTCACGACGATCCATGTGTTGTTCGTTCCCTCCCACGCGAATCCATTCAAACGTTCAGATTGCGCCTCGCAAAAAATACACTAACAGTAATTATAACAAACCGATGATATAAAGAGCAACCAAAGAGAATCAGGCATTTGCCTCCTTTTTCTCGTATCCAAACTTTTCCTGTGCTAAAGTGGTAAATAGTATGGAGGTGGCTAGGCTGGCGAATGCATTAACTCAACCATTAGGCGATACTGCCGTGAGCACAAAGAAGGAAACGGAGAATGATCAAAGTGAACAGCGTTGACTCTTGCTTGCATTCCTTAACGATAGCGGATATTCCCGGCCTCATTGCCTTATCTGATTCCGTAGGCTGGGATTACGATGAACCGGAAATTCGCACAATTCTGTCTATCGGAACCGCATTCGGTCACAAAGACGCGAGTGGCACCCTACTTTCATGTGCGGCTATCATCCCGTACGATGACAAGCTTGCGAGCATCGGTATGGTGATTGTCCATCCCTCGTCGCAAGGCAAAGGGTATGGTCGCCAGCTCATGAAGGCGTGCATGGCATCTGTTTCTACGGATACATCGATCATGCTCATTGCGACTCCAGAAGGAGAGCCATTGTACAAAAATCTCGGGTTCCAGACGGTGGATCGTATTCGAAAGTTTATAGCTGAACGCTTTGTGCCTGAAGCACCTCTGCAAAACGAAGCGAATGACGAATTTGAAATTGCACCAATGGAGTTGGACGATTTCTCGAGCGTGGTTGAATTAGACAAAGCAGCACTGGGTAGCAGACGCACTCATTTTCTCGAGACACGCATGAGACAAGCTAGCACCTGTCTGGTAGCCAAAAATCTCTCCGGCAAGGTCATCGGATATGGCTTCGCCGTAAAAGGCCCAGTCAATCTGATCGCGGGGCCGATCGTCGCAGAGAATGCTGGTATGGCTGAACACCTCTTGTACAAGCTGACACAGCATCATACCGGACGTGTGCGAATAGACGTACCGGATGAACAAGCAGCGTTCCACACTTTTTTGGAGCAAAACGGCTTCGCAAGGGCTTCCCATCCCCCAGTGATGGTTGCGAATGCGAATAGCCTACCTCGCCGTAATGGAACGTACTGGGCGATAGGTGCTCAAATATACGGATAGACATGAAAAGCGAAAAACGGACCTTTTTTAGGCAAAGGTCCGTTTTGTCATTCTCACTTTGTTTTTGATCGATTTTGAACTTGTTCCAGCACTTTTGGTGGAAACAGTTTTTGCAGGCTGCTCTGGTAGTTGCGGCCGTCCTCGGGCATTTGGAAGTCAGTAACCCGATAAGCATTTCCATTGTAGACGATTTGAAAGACCATCGGTGCACTGAGCGCGGAAGAATGGCTACCCGTTATTTTCACCCAGGCGTATACGGTCCGCTTCGCAGCATCTTGCGCTTCCACTCCAATCAGCTCAACGTTTATCTCTCGATATTTTCCCAGCCACCCCAGCTTGACGCTTTCCGTCTCTAAATACTGCTGAATGATAGGCCCAACCAATTGACGGCTCGCAGGTGATATCCCTTTTTTCACCTCGACAAAAACTTGTCCGAGATGTTTGCCTCCTGATCTTGCTTCCAGCTTCCATTTTCCCGGTTCAGGCAACACGATCCCTGATGGAAAATGACCATCTGCATCGTATAAGGGGTCCATAACCACGTAGCTGCCCAATGACAGACGAGTCCCATCGGTATTGTAAGCAGTGATCTCTACTTCTTGGGCGTAGTCCCCATTCAACAGCCATATCACTCGCTGCGTCTGCCCTTCGTAGAAACCGTCCTGATCTGTCATGATGCGGACAGGCTTTTCTCCCAAATAAGAAAAGGACTGATTGTCGTAAGTGGAAGATAAAGAAGGTGACAGCTTCCACAAATCGGCTTCGACCATTTGGGCCCCTGGCAACAAGGAAGGTATTTGTGTCTCTTGTTGCGAACGTGTTATCACATGCTGTGCAGATTGTCTCTCCTCCTGAATGGGGAGCCCAAACCACAAGAGCAAGCCCACCGTCAGCACAACGCCCGGCAAGGCTAACTTCCTCCAGCCAGTCATCCACCCATTCCCAGACCTCACCCTCTGCCGCACTCGCTCTTCCATCGATGCAGTGAACTGTACATCACGAAAAATGGTCTGATCTGCCCGTTCCTTTAAATCCGCGAGCCATCGGTTTTCGTCCATTCCCAGTCCCTCCCCTCTCCCATACTCTGCCGCAGTTGCTGTCTTGCCCTATGCAACCGAGTTCTCACTGTTCCCTCCGTTACTCCTAGCACCTCAGCCACCTCTTCGATGGATAAATCCGCATAGTAATGAAGGGCAATCACTTGACGATAGAGCGGAGGAAGCTGCAACACTTCCGCAACGAGCTGGTCCTTCTCGACTTGATCGAGCACAAGACTTTCTGTAGAGAGCTCCCCATCCTGTCTCATCCACGAGCGGGGAAGGATATGACGGAACGACCAAGAACGCAAATAACCTTTGCACTCATTAACCGCGATTCGATACAACCACGTGTGCACACTGCTCTCCTGCCGAAAGCGTGGAAGATGCCGATACACCTTAACGAAGACATCTTGGGTAATATCCTCTGCCAAGCTGCGATCTTTGACCAGAAAAGTGACGAGTCGAAGCACGCGGGTCCCATATTCCCTCATGATTTGTTCAAAAGCAGCATCTGTCGTTGGCTGCAATTTTTCCAAGGGCGTGACCTCCTTCACTCGCATTCACTGGTTAGATGCAACAGCGGACGTTTTGTTACAAAGTCGAGGAAAAAATTTTTTTCGCCAAAATTGTCCAGCGAGTAGCTCCACCCGGTGTCCCGACAGGCTCAGCGAACGGATACCCACCATGCTGCCAACGATCCATATCATAGCCCTCGTCCGCTTGACTCGGCTCGAAGTCTTGCTTGTGGAATACATTCTCTCTGCTATAGATGACGCGAAAGCCTGATCCTTCCAATAACAGCTCAAGCTCTGTAGGCAAAAGCAACGCCATCTCGCGCTCTACGCGATACCTCGGCTGCTCAATCTGATCAAGAAAAGTCTCATAAGTAAGCGTGTAGCGGAACTTTTGATCCAAGAGTGAGGTCTCCCCCTCCACCTTTTGATACACCATGCGATCCGGGAAAACGAATTTGCGTTGCTGCGTTGCCCATTGATTTTTTACTGGCGGCAACAGTAAGTCAATTGCCACTGTTCCGTCCTCCGTTATGTAATTGTGGATGATCGAAAGCAATTGACGTTGCTTGTCTCTACAGGTGGCCTGCTGAAAAATCCCTTCTGGAAGAAGCACATGCGTAAATTGCCGATCTAGCTCCAGCTCCCACATATTTTGTTCTACCAGCTCCAGCAGTTCTTCTTTCCCTTTTAATATGCGCCGTTTCTTTTTGGTGGCCATCGCAAGCATTTCCGAGCTCCAATCGATCCCGCAGACGGGCAAGTCATTCCGTGCCAGCTCAATGGCAATTCTCCCTGTTCCAACACCCAGCTCCAGCACAGAGACTGGTGATTGCTCCGCTTCTCGTAGCAACCAGTTTCGATAAAAAGCGATGCTAGCCTTTCCGGCAAACTGATCGTAATACGTAGCTTCTACGTTCGTGTACTTCGTTTCAGGAAGCGGCAAGTGCCGTCCTTCCTCATTCATCTCACATTCCGTACACACAGAACCTGCTAAATGAGGAAAAGGCACTCTAGGCGGGACGCCATTTTTCGTATCACCTAGCCACTCGTCGTAACGGAACTTGCATTTTCTGCAACTGTAAATAGCCATAATGCTTTAATTACCTCCTGAAGATTCCTTACTTCCCCCAGA
This sequence comes from Brevibacillus schisleri, assembly GCF_055685845.1. Lineage (NCBI taxonomy): Bacteria > Bacillati > Bacillota > Bacilli > Caryophanales > Paenibacillaceae > Brevibacillus > Brevibacillus schisleri. The sequence goes on along the minus strand of NZ_JBVNDM010000001.1, from coordinate 2,240,707 downwards.
CCGTAAGAGAGGGAGCTTGATATGACTCGGATACTTGCTGTCATGATAGACACGTTGCGAGGCGATGACCGTCTCAGTTTCCGTTGCCAGATCGTTGCCTGTATTCGGATTCGGGAACGAGAAGTTCTCAGCACCAGAAGTAACCGAGACGCGAATGCGGTGACCCCTCCGGAAGACGTTGGCGATCTTGGTCATGCGAATCTCATAGCATTCGATTTGCCCTGGAACAAGTAGCTCGGGCTCCTTAAACGAGTGACGATAGCGCGCGCATATAATCCCGTCCGATAAACGAATCGAATTGCCTTCCTCATCTACATCACACAGCCGAACCATCCAATCTGTATCCCGCGCTGAGCTGGATGCATAGATAACAGCCGAGATTTCTCCTGCGATGACGACTTCCTCTTCCAATGGCTCGGATGTGTAGACAAGGACATCTGCGCGTTCTTCCACATCACGATAGTTTTCCGGAACGCTATTTTCATTCTCGGACAAATCCAGCAGATACGGTGCTGCGTCTAGCGGATCATAGCTGTATGTATCCAACGCTTCTTTACCCGGGATAGACAGGGTCAGTGTTCCATCTCCGCCGCTCGTGTTGGCGTTTCCCCCACTGCTCAGATACAGATTCGTCAGTGTCATCTCCGCTGGCGGCCAAGCCTGCGAGGTCTTCCATTCGTTTTCTCCCACCATGTAGTACTCGACACGCGGCTCTTGATCGACGCCATTTTTCACTCCCTTTAAATAGCGGTCAAACCAGCGGAGCTGTGTCACATCCAGATCGTAACGGATAGCGTTGTTTCCGAAGGGTACATGATGGATTTCTCGCGTCGTATTCGCCTTGTGATACCACGGCCCCAAGATGAGTCTGGTGTGCTCTGGTACATTTCGTGAGACAACCTCCCACGATTCGCTCGTCCCCATCCCGTTGTCGTCATACCAACCTGATACGAGGATAGCAGGCACCCTCACCTGATCCGCATGCCGTTTCCAGTCTGACATAGCCCAGAACTCGTCTCCGTCCGGATGTTCCATCCATTTTGTCCAAAACGGGATTTCTTTCCCCAGCACTTTTTGCGGAATTTCCTTGATCGGACGCACCTTGATGACCTCACTCCAGTCATCCCGGGAAAGAGCTGCGACATTTCGCCGTTTCTCTGCCATCATGAAAATCCATGACAGACCTCCAAGAATCGTTCCCCCTTTGCGTGGGATGTCCACATAAGGCGTTCCTACTGTCACGTAGCTGAAAATCGCCTTCAGATGTGGATTTCCGCTTGCAGCCGCAGCCCATTGCACATATCCCACATACGAGCCGCCGAGCATCCCGACGCTGCCATCAGACCACTCCTGGCTCGCGATCCAGTTGAGACTGTCGTCTCCATCATTGCGCTCATGAACAAGTGGAATCCACTCTCCCTCGGAATCTTCTCGTCCGCGTGTATCCTGAACAACCAGCGCATATCCGCGAGCTACAAAAGGTAATCGCCGAAAAATGCCATCCATCCGTCCATAGGGAGTGCGCATGAAAATCGTTGGGACTCGCTGTCCTTCCGCCAAGCCCGCGGGCAGCCAAACCTCGGTCGCCAAACGAATGCCATCCCTCATCTCTACATCATGCCTACCCAAATGATGTACACCGTAGTTAACCTCGGACAGCAGACGGTCCTGCCACATCGTAAGTGGAGTCAAATTCTCCCACCCTGTTTTCGCCAATACGACACTATCACCGCGACCTGTCAGCACAAATCCGATGACTTCGTTTTCACAAATGATCAGGTCAATTGGCTGCGCAGCTTCGCGCACCGCCCAGATCCACGCCTGCTTTTGACCTGCGGGACCTGTTCCTTCGATGGATAGATGGCGTTGGTAATGCCCTCCTTTTTCCATTAATACGACTTGTTCGCTCTCCCAGTCGATTTGCTCCCATTCCAGCAGCTTTTGTGCCAGGGTGAGGAGAGGCAACTCGTAGGCTGCTTCCCCTTCAATCAGTTGTGCAAATAGACCTTCAGCCGCACCACCCTTATCCCAACCTGTGCCCCGATGCCAAACTTCCCCATCCTCAAAACGTATATCAGCTACCTTGATACCAGATTGATAATAGCCAAAAGAAACTAGTGTAAGACCAGTCTGTGCCATCCTGCATTCCTCCTGTTATCTGATCTACTTCCACACTTGCTGATACACTCTGAGGAAATTGCCACCCAAGATTCCTTCGATTTCTGTATCCGTGTACCCGCGATTCATCAGTTCACGTGTAATTTCTGGAAAAGACGCATGGCCTTTTACTACATCAAATGGCATTTCTTTGGTTTTGGCAATCTTGTCCAAGGGCAAATATTTCGTCAAATCATCGCACAGGTCTAGGCCTATACCGATGTACCTTGCTCCAACAAGCTTTTTCATGTAGTCAACATGATCTATCAGTCTCTCGATAGTTGCATCGGCGCTGTTAGCTGCTGTGAACATGCTAAACGCATTCAACCCGACAAGTCCGTCCTTTTCTGCAATCGCTTTGATCTGCTCATCTGTCAAATTGCGCATCGTCGGTACGACTGTTCGGCTGTTGGAATGAGAAGCAATCACTGGCTTTTCAGCGATTTCCATCACGTCCCAGAACCCTTCGTCATTCAAATGGCTCACATCGATGACGATCCCCAGCTTTTCCGCTTCTTCGATAAGACGCACACCGAAATCGGTAATGCCTCCTTTTTTCCCTTCGCGCACCGGTGCAAAAAAACTGCCGTCCCCAACGAAATTGCGCCGACTCCAAACCAGCCCCATCATCCGTACTCCGAGCTCATAAAAGACACGCAAGAGACTCAAATCGTTATGCAGTGGCTCTGCCCCTTCCAACGACAGAATGAACGATACTTTTTGCTCCGCTCTTGCCCGTTGCAAATCATCAAGATTTTTGGCGATGACGATGTGCTCAGGTGACTCTGCCGCCTCTGCATGCATAGCGCTGATCTGGTTGAGTGCCTTTCGCAGACTCATCTCCGGTACAAAAGCATCCTCGACGAACACGGCTGCCACGATGGAATGCACGCCCCCCTGCTGAAACCGTGGCAAATACTCCGTCTCGATCATTTTGGTTCGACCGTATCCACGCTGAATCTCCACATCCATCAGCAGATCAAAATGCCCATCCAGAACGTGAACACCGTCATGAAATTTGCGCGCCTGTTCTCTCGTTACTTCCGTCATACGGGTCATCTCCCATCTTGTTCTATGGATTTTTCTTATCGAGATAGTTGTAAACCGTGAATTTGGATATATCCAACAATTTCGCGACGTATCGCACGGCTCCTTTGATCAATAAAAGAACCTTTGCATCTAACAGGTAAAACCCCGACAGTTGGAGCGAAGTTCTCTTCCGCTTTTACTGCCGTTGGCTTAACAAAAAAGGACGCCGACTAGGGGCTGTTGACAAAAAGGGTTAGGGACCCAATGCCCTAACCCTTTTGCCGTTTTTTCACTTATACGTCGTCGGATTGTTTTGTTTCGTAACCTGTGATTAGTTTGCTTTTATCATTCGTTTAATGTTAATTGCCATTGCAGAAAAGAGGCAGTGTTCGGATACATTTCGAATGCCTCTTTTGTATGTTTCTTTTAAGTTATGCTGCCTTTTCATTGTACCGAAGGTACCCTCGCACCATATTCTTCTTTGCCTTTGGATAACACTGTACTCTTGGCTTTGCTTCCTTGCTTGGTTGCGTTCTTTAGCCTCTTGGAATAATGGTCTTTCTATTGTTTTGCGAGATGCGGTTTGTCCAAAACATTGTTGGCGTAACTCACAGGACTTACAGTCCTTTGTTTGGGCAGCATAAATTTTGCTATAACTTTGTTTCCAACTGTGCCACTTAACATGAGTAAATTGAAGTGCCTTGCCATTCGAGCAATAATAGGCATCGTTCATTTCATCAAATGTAAATTGTACTGACCTTTCGGTCTGATCAATAACACCTTTTATCGGAGAGATATAACCGGTTATCTTTAAATTTTCTAATTCATGGTGTACTCCAGAGCGATCATACCCTTTATCTGCGCCTACTTTGCCAATATGTAAACCAAATTTCTCTTTTTGTATCTGTAATCGCTTTATAAATGGTTCGTGGTCATTCACATTAGCAGCCGTAACGTGTATATCAGTTATGATTCCATGCTTAACGTCCACACTGGTATGCGCTAAATAGTGAAATCCCTTGGGTTTATTAGGACGGTTCAATAAACCTGACTCCGGGTCTGTTGTGCTCTGTTTTACTTCCTTCTCAGGAGGAGAGGTTTTAGGTTTTCTTCCTCGTTTTTTCCTAGTGGGATCGTTATCTCTGTCTTTTTTAATTCTCCGTGCTTCCTTTTCTAGCTCTTCAAGGTACTCAGTAGGCTTTTTCTCCACTAAAACTTTTTCTGACCTATTAATCGATGCATTCGCTTTGATGTGAGTAGAATCAACAACAATTATTTCCCCAGTAACTAAACCAGTTCGAATACATTCCGAGACGATGTGATCGAAGATCTCCTGAAAAATATGACTTTCTTTAAATCTACGACGGCGGTTCTGGCTCAGTGTGGAATGATCGGGAACAGTGTCAGTTAAGTCCAATCCTAAAAACCATCGATAGGCCAAATTCACTTGGATTTCTTGTTCCAACTTCCTTTCGGAAGGGATGCCATAAAGATACCCGATAAGGATCATTTTCATTAACAAAACTGGATCAACTGAGCGACGACCTACAGGCGAGTATAAGTGTTGCACTTTCTCATAGATAAAAGAAAAATCAATCTTATTACGAACAACACGTAAAAAATGATTCTCGGGTACAAGATCATCCAAATTTAAGAACATAAACTGGTGCTGTTTGTCTCCATCGATTCCCATCATGAGATAGCCCTCCAAAATAAAAAGAACCGTATAGAAATGATTTCTACACGATTCCCAGAAACCCCTATCTCTACGGCAATTTGTCAACAGCCCCGACTAGGCATCCCCTCTTATGAAAATCAAAGAAACTCAACTTGTCCCCCGTCAGTTGACTCCACTTATTACCTTCTGGATAGATGGCTTCACACGGATCGCTTCCGAGTAGAAATATACATGCTTTTTTCCAGTAATAGGATGGGTCGTCACTTCTGTCTCTACTCCGAAAACATCCCGGATCAGAGTGGGTGTCAAGACCTCCTCTGGCGTCCCTGATGTAACGATTTCCCCGTCACAGATCACGTACAGACGATCACAGTACATCGCTGCAATATTGAGATCATGCAACGAGGACAACACTGTAATCCCAAGATTTTTGACCAGATCCATCACCTGCAACTGGTATCGAACATCCAAATGGTTCGTCGGTTCGTCAAGGACAAGGAACTGGGCTTGCTGCACCAAAGCTCTGGCAATTAACACCCGCTGCTTCTCTCCACCCGATAAACTGAAAAAGCTGCGATCGGCATATGTTTGCATCCCTACCCGCTGTAGTGCTTCTTCACAAATCTGAAGGTCTTCTGCGTTATCAGACTGAAATAGTCGTTTATGCGGAGCACGTCCCATATTCACGATTTCGGTTACCGAAAAATCAAATTCAACAGAGGACTCCTGCCGTACTGCTGCCATTCGCTGAGCGTTTTGACGCGAGGTTAACTTGTATACGTCGTCGCCATCCAGTGAGATCCATCCCGAACGCGGCTTCAGTACCCGATAAATACTTTTTAGCAATGTGGACTTCCCACTGCCATTCGGCCCGATCAGTCCCACAAACTCTCCAGAGCGCACCTCCAGACTGACGTTGCGCAGGATTCCCTTTTTCTCCAGTTCGACCGATATATTCTCAACCTGCAAATTCATCGTCCGCTACCTCCAAAGGAATAAGAACTCCGCAACATCAACCAGATAAAGAATGGACCACCACATAGCGCTGTCAAAATACCGATCGGCAGCTCCTCCGGTGCAAATGCAAGCCTGGCGACTACATCAACCCAGATGAGAAATATCGCGCCAAACAAAGCGCTGACAGGCAGGACACGTCTGTGATCTGATCCGACCATCACACGGACAATATGGGGCATCATTAATCCGACAAAACCGATTGATCCCGCGATGGACACGATCACCCCCGTGAGTAGTGCCGTGATCACCAGGAGAAGCTTGCGGAATTGTACCGTATTAACCCCCAGTGTTCCCGCTGACTCCTCGCCCATCAGCATCGCATTGAGCGAGCGGTATTGGGCCATTAAGACGATGAGACAGATGACAACAATCAATGTAGGGATCGTCAGGTACTCCCATTTGCCGCCAGCCAGACTGCCACTCAACCAAAACAGGACCGTTCCAATTCCATGCTCATTCGGTGCTGAAAACACAAGGAGACTGGTAATGGCCGACAAGATCGCAGATATCGCAATTCCAGCCATGAGCAGGCGTACCGTCGAGTTTTGTCCTCCAATACGAGATAGCGTAAAAATGAGAATGATGGACACGAGAGAGCCTGTAAAAGCGCCAAAGGTTAACGCATATTGCCCGTACATGCTGAATGCTCCGAAAATAATTACGGAAGTAGCTCCAACGGAAGCACCTGAAGATACGCCTAACACATACGGGTCAGCCAGGGAGTTGCGAACCAACGATTGGATCGCTACTCCCACGACAGACAGACCTGCGCCGACGATCGCCCCCAAGAGTACACGCGGAAAGCGAATATCCCAAATAATTGTTTGCTCCCCTTGGGACCAGTCCACCTCAATCCATTGGGTCAACATCGGAATTTTTGATAAGGCAATTTTCCATACCGTAGTCGGTTTAATCTCCACCGATCCGAGCGTAACTGCGAACGTAATCGAGAGGAAGAGTCCGACCAATAAAGTAATGATGATAGAAGGTAACTTGATCTGTTGCAGTGCTATTCCCTCCCTTAAAAGGGGCGTACTCTATTTGAATTTATCCGGGTAGAGTCCTTCCGCCAAAATTTTCAGCGCAATCGGTGCTCGAACGCCTTCAGAAGCCGCAGACAATGGCAATACAACCAGTCGTTGATTTTTAATCGCCGGGATATCCGCCAGTTCTTTTTTGGTCAAAAGGAAATTACGCTTTTGCTCAACAGTTCTATCCCCGTAGTCTACGATAATAATCACGTCTGGATTGCGACTCACTACTTGCTCCCAATTGACCTCTGCCCAACCCTTTTGAATATCGTCAAAAATGTTCTTGCCGCCAGCCGTTTTGATTAAGGACGTCATGTAGTTGTTGGCTGCTGTGAATGGCTTATCTTCCCCGTTGTCGTACACGAATACTTTAAGTGGCTCGTCCACCTTGCCAATTTTGCTAATCGTTTGATCCATTTCACTCTTCATTTTATGGATCAAATCATTGGCTTTGTCCTCCACACGGAAAATGCGTCCGATGTTCGTAATATCCGCGAACACATCGTCGATCGTTGGACCAGGCTTGTTAGACGATTCTTGCAGATACGATTTGATGCCGACCTTTTCCAAATCCTGCATCGTTCCTACGCCCTTTTCGCCGAAACCGCTTTTCCATCCGGCGTACACGAAGTCTGGGTTCGCTGCCAACAGCACTTCTTTCGTAGGATACTTGTCAGACAGGACCGGAATCTTGTCATAATCTGCTTTTAACGCTGGAAGGATTTCATCGTCCAGGTAAGCGGTTCCGACCATTTTATCAGCCAGGCCCAACGCCAACATGATTTCGGTGACGTGTTGGTTCAATGTCACGGCACGTTCAGGTGCTGTTGGATAGGTCATTTCGATGCCATTATTGGTGAGTGTTACAGGCTTGCTCTCTGCTGCTGGAGCAGCGGTTTGTTCTGTTTTGGCTGGAGCCTGCGTTGTCGTAGTGGAGCCGCATGCCGAAACCAAAAGCATGGCAGCTGTCATGATACCGAAAGCTAGTCCTTTCATTACTGTATGTGTTTTGATTGTATGAAACATCTGTAATCCCCTTTTTCTTTTATAAATGTTGTAGTAAACCAATTGCTTCCACAAAAAAAGCACCCCCCATTTCAATCGGGAGGTGCATGACAAACGTAGATATAGCCATAATAGGCGCAAAGGCGCCCTTTCATAGACTGTTTCCACATCTGCCCCATCCTCGTGGGTCGATTGTAAATGATCGCATGGCAGGTCTCCTGGCTTACGGATCAACACACCCAGCTACCTTCCCATTTTTTGTCTCGCAAAAAACAGTGGCTATTCGCTAGGCGCTCCTCGTTACAGTGGCGGGACCGCGCCGGTTTTTCACCGGACTTCCCTTTTAAGCTGACGGCATATGCCATCCAGCACCATTCGATACGTATTCAATTTTTCCAACTTATTCATCCGTTAATAGAAGTCAGTTTTTTCGGGAACTGCGTGAGTATTTCAACGCCCGTTTCCGTAACCAATACATCGTCTTCAATCCGCACGCCACCTACTCCTGGCAAATAGATGCCCGGCTCGATGGTAAAGACCATTCCTGGACGAAGCACTTCTTGGTTCTGGCTGTGAACAGACGGATATTCGTGTACATCCATCCCTAGTCCATGCCCAAGGCGGTGCATGAAGTATTCTCCGTAGCCTTTTGCGGTGATAACATCGCGAGCGGTTTTATCCAAATGCGCAAAGGTCACACCCGGACGAATCTCAGCAATTGCCGCTTCGTTAGCAGCCAATACTGTCTCGTAAATTTCTTGTAGCTGGGCGCTGATCTCGCCTACAGCAAAGGTACGCGTAATATCGGATACATATCCGTTCGCAGCTACCCCGATATCAAACAAAAGCAAGTCGCCTTCTAGCACCTGGCGCGTTCCTGGCTTCCCATGTGGCAAAGCGGACTTCTCCCCTGCCAATACCATGGACGTAAAGGATGGACCTTCTGCACCCCAGCGCTTCATCTGGAATTCCAGCTCAGCTACGATTTCTGTCTCGGTCATGCCTGTCTTGACTTTTTTCAGGGTCTCCCGCAAGGAATCCTCGACCAACTGAACAGCGTGCTTCAGACGATCCACTTCGTCCGCAGATTTGATCAAACGCATTTCACGGAGTGGCTCTTCCACGTCTACATAGCTCGACGCCAGAACAACTTGTCCAAGTGCTTCATAGCGCTCGACAGTCATATGACTTTTTTCAATTCCAAGCTTCGCCAAGTTCGCTGGTAACACTTGCTTGAGGATTTCATACGGGTTTTGGATATCCGTATGTGTATGGATATCTTGAACGAACGAAGCCTCTGCTGCTGCCTCACGATCAAGAGCAGGTACAATTAAGGAAGGCTTTCCTTCAGCAGGAATAACAAGACCCATAAAACGTTCATGTGGGTCAGTAAAAAATCCGGTCAAATAGTAGACGTGCTTGGGAGAGGTAATCAACACCGCGTTCAGCTCTTGCTCTGTCAAAAACGTGTGGAGCTTCGAAATGCGCTCTTGAAACAACTTCTTCACCCTGCTTTCACCAATTATTCTATTGCGAGAATACCACTTCCCCATCAAAAAAAGAAGAGTTCAATTGCAAAATCTACTTCGGATCGGACAACCTAAGGGTGGGGTGAAAACAAAAATGGAACAAATACTCGTCCATCAGGATGGCAAGCAGTTTGCTTTTCACATATCGGGGAAAGGCCAGCCGTTATTGTGTATCCATGCGCCATGCATCGGCTCTATCAATTTTGTTTATCAGCAAGCACTCGCAGATACTTTTCAGCTCATTGTCCCTGATTTGCCCGGACATGGTGACAGTTCGCCCATGGAGAAGCCCTATTCTATTGGGGAATTGGCAGAACGACTCCATAAGCTGATCCCATCACTCGGCATAGAGCGTCCCTTTATTTTGGGGTACTCCCAAGGTGCTTCTATCGCCCTTGAATATTGTCTTCGCTATCCTGATCATGCACGAGGCGGTATACTCGTGAGCGGTTTTTCCGAAGTGAATGACCTGTATTTGCATGGACGATTTTGGATGGCGCAGGCATTGTCGATGCTTCACGGAGTCCCTCTTCTTGCCCGTTCCATTGCCTCCTCACATGTCAATAGCCCAGAAATGCAGGAAAAATGGACGGCGCACGCCTCCAAAACAGATCCCACCAGCTTAAAATACCTTTACGGTGCCGGTCATCGCTATCAATGTACAGAGCGTCTAGGCGAGATCCAGCTTCCGATTTTACTTGCCTATGGCGAACAAGATAAACGTATGCATCATTATGCGCAAATGCTTACGATGAAATTGCCAAAAGCAAGACTCGAGATGATCCCAAACGTAAGGCATCAGGTAATCACGAAAGCTGCGCCTGCTTTCAATCAGTTGTGCCGCACCTTCATGGAAGAAGGATAAATAAGAAAAGACAGAAGGACGGTATCTCCATTCCCTTCTGTCTTTTTCAATTGGACTAGCTCTTCATCCGCGGGTCAAGTGCATCACGCAAGCCGTCCCCAATTAAGTTAAAGCCGAGAACTGTTAGCATGATAGAGAGCCCTGGAAAAATAACGGTCCATGGTGCTTTTTGAATGTACTGACGTGAATCAGCGAGCATTTTTCCCCATTCTGGTTCTGGCGCTTGTGCTCCCAGTCCGAGAAAGCCAAGTGCAGCTGCTTCAATAATTGCTGTTGCGATCCCCATCGTCCCGGTCACAATGATTGGTGCGAGGCTGTTCGGCAAAATATGCTGCATGATAATGCGGGAATTTTTCATTCCGATTGCCCGTGCGGCCATGACGAATTCCTCTTCCTTTAAGCTCAATACACGGGCGCGTACTAACCGCCCAAATGTCGGAATGTTAATAATCGCAATGGCAATCAAGGCGTTTTGCAAAGATGGCCCCAAGATGGCAACCACAGCGATTGCCAAAAGAATACTCGGAAACGCAAGCATAATATCAAAAAGACGCGAAATGATCGTATCGATCCATCTGCCATAATATCCTGCCAAAAGACCGAGCAAGGTCCCTACGAGAACGGAACCAATGACAGAGAACGTCCCTACCCACAAGGAGATTTGTGCCCCATAAATAACGCGACTAAATACATCACGACCATTGTAATCTGTTCCAAACCAATGCGCTTCGGAAGGTGGCTTGTTTTTCATCACGAGCTCGCCTTTGTCGTACGGATACGGAGCAATCCATGGAGCTAGTACCGCCACAACAACGAAAAACAAAATGATCCCGAAGCCCACCAACGCCAGCTTGTTTTTTCGTAGCGTCCTCCATGCATCCTTCCAAGGAGAGACTACTTCTTCTTGCTTCACTTTTAAAGGTACTACCTGATCTTGTGATTGTAATTGTGGTTGTGCCATGTCTCTTCGTCCCTCCTTAGCGATATTTGATGCGCGGATCGATATAGGCGTACAGAAGGTCGACCAAGAGATTGATCAGGACGAAAATCGTCGCGATTACAAGGATACCTGATTGGATAACCGGATAGTCACGGTTTCCAATGGCGGTCACAATATAGCGACCAACTCCTGGCCATCCAAAGATCGTCTCTGTCAAAACGGCTCCACCCAGCAACAACCCTGTTTGCAAACCAATTACCGTCAAGACAGGGATCATTGCATTTTTCAGCGCATGCTTGTACACGACCCAAAACTGCGTCAGGCCTTTTGCACGAGCGGTTCTGACATAGTCGGCACGCATGACTTCCAGCATACTCGAACGAGTGATACGTGCAATGATCGCCATCGGGATCGTACCTAACGCGATTCCCGGCAGGATCAAATGCTTGATAACTTCCCATAGCTGATCCCAACGACCAGCCATCATCGTATCCAGTATATAAAAGTGCGTAATAGCCTCTATGGGATTACGCGAATTGTCGCGACCAACTGATGGCAGCCATTTCAATTCTTGGGCAAACACCCATTGCTCCATCAAACCTAGCCAAAAAATCGGCATGGATACACCAACCAAAGCGATCAACATCGCACAGTAGTCAAACCAGGAGTTTTGCTTCCACGCAGAAAGAATCCCTGCATTTACACCGATAAACACCGCAATCAGCATGCTCACAATTGTAAGTTCAGTCGTCGCCGCCAAATAAGGCATGATTTCATCTGAAATCGGCGCATTCGTTTGCAATGATTCCCCAAGATTTCCACTCAAAATATTTTTCATATAATCGAAATACTGTATGTACCACGGATTATTCAATCCCAAAGCTTCTCGTATGTCTGCAATCGCCTGTGGTGTTGCCTTTTCTCCCAAAATCGTCAAAGCCGGATCACCAGGGATGGCACGAATAATGGAAAAAACGATGATTGACATGCCCACTAAGACAGGAATGAGCATTAAAATTCTTCGAATGCTGTAAGCTAGCAATGCCATCTCCTCGCCTTCCTGCATAAAATAATGGCTAAATGAATGAAAGGAGGGTAAGAAGAGGTATGCACTCCTCTTACCCTTTTCCGATGAATCAGCTTACTTGAAGTCTACCTTTTCCAAACTTTCAGATCCTTTCGGATGCGGGTTGTAGTCGACGATATTCGCTTTTCCTGCCAATGCTGGTGTAGAGTGTGCCAGCGGAACCATTGGCACATCTTTGAAAATGATCTCTTGTACTTTTTTGTACATTTTTTCGCGCTCTGCTTGGTCTGGGGTGGACTGTGCTTTCATCATCAATTGATGTGCTTCTTCGTTTGCCCAGCGTGTATAGTTGTTGCTTCCGATGTTGTTTTTGTCGAGCAAGACAGCCAAGAAGTTGTCAGGATCGCCATTGTCACCTGTCCAACCAAGCATGAACATTTCTTGCTCACCCAAACGAGTCTTTTCCAAATACGTTGCCCATTCCATCGTCACGATCTCAGCATCAACCCCGATTTTCTTCAGGTCTTGCTGGATTGCTTCTGCAATCTTCATACCTTCTGGCATGTACGGACGTGGAACTGGCATTGCCCAAAACTTGATTTTAAAGCCATTTGGATGTCCTGCTTCGGCCAGCAATTGTTTTGCTTTATCGAGGTTGAACTCACGATCTTTAATATCGTTGTTATGTCCCCACATCGTTTTTGGCATTGGGTTGACTGCTGGTTCTCCAACCCCATCGAAGAAGGCTGTAACGATTTCAGGTTTGTTAATTGCATAAGCTATGGCTTCACGAACCTTTGGATTGTCGAGTGGCTTCTTCTCTACGTTGAAGCCGATGTAACCGATGTTATTAGTAGGACGCAGGAAGAGTTGCAGGTCTTTGTTGTCTTTTACTGCTGGGATATCATCTGTGTTCAGACCATCCATCAAGTCGATCTCACCAGATGCCAAAGCAGTCAGACGTGCCGTGTTTTCCGGAATGACCTTGAATACCAGTTTATCGAGCTTCGGATATCCTGGGTTCCAGTAATCAGGGTTTTTCTCAAGTGTGATCGTGTCGTTGCGCTTCCACTCTACGAATTTGAAAGGTCCTGTACCGATTGGGTGCTCATTGAATTTCTTAACATCCTTTTTCAATGCCTCAGGCGAGCCAATCGCGAAAGGGGACATTGCCAGGTTGGCGAGGAATGGAGCCAATGGACGAATCAACGTGAATTTTACAGTGGTCGGATCGACTGCTTCTACAGATTTGATAATGTGAGTCGCGTCACCCTTGTACCCACCAAACTGGCTCACGTAGTACTCGAAGCCCTCTGGTGAATGCTGTGGATGGCTCTTGTCGCTCCAGCGCTCAAAGTTGTATTTAACCGCCTCTGCATTGAAATCAGTTCCATCGTGGAATTTCACGCCTGATCTCAGTTTCAGCGTATAAACGAGACCATCAGGAGTTACTTCCCATTTCTCGGCCAACGATGGAGCGAGCTCTGTTGAACCATCCGCGAAGCCAATCAATGTATCCATGACGTTCTCCGTTACCTTAAATGTCTCACCATCTGTTTGCGTAATTGGGTCAAGCCCTTTTGTGTCTGCACCGCGACCGATGATTAATTGCTTCGGTCCAGTTTTTGCAGGCTCAGTTGCAGGTGCCGGAGTTTCTGTCTTTGGTTGTTCTGCCGGCGCTTGTGTCGTTGTGCTAGAGCATCCAGCAATCAGCATAGCCAGCGCCACTAGGCTGGTCATGGTTGCGGAGAGAACTCTTCTCTTCATGAAAACATCCCCCTTTTTCAAATAACGTTCGCATGTTCCTTTTTGGTAGATAGTCGGTTGATACAATACCTCCTGCTTTGCATCCCCCCTTTACAAGACTTCCTATTCGGCAGGCAAACTCCCTTTTGTCGATTAGGACTTGTATAAGTGACAAGCAACAAAGTGACCATCGCCTGTGTCCGCAAATTCTGGGCGCACAGTACGACACTCCTCTGTCACATGGGGACACCTCGTATGGAAGGTACAGCCACTAGGAGGTTTTGCAGGGCTCGGCACATCTCCCTGGAGGATAACTCTATCTCGTACCGCATCAGGGTCTGGCGAAGGTACCGCCGACAGCAGTGCTTTCGTGTACGGATGGAGCGGATTGGAGTACAATTGGCTACTCGTCGTCAGCTCGACAATTCTGCCAAGGTACATCACGCCTACTCGATCACTGATATGACGCACTACACTCAAATCGTGGGCAATGAACAAGTATGTAAGGCCGAATTCGCGTTGCAAATCCTGCATGAGGTTGAGCACCTGCGACTGAATAGACACGTCCAGTGCAGACACAGGCTCATCCGCAACGATCAATTTGGGTTTGAGCATCAGCGCTCTCGCAATACCGATCCGCTGCCTCTGTCCTCCACTGAATTGATGCGGATAGCGGCTCGCGTGATAGCTGCTCAGACCAACGATTTCCAACATTTCCTGCACGCGCTTTTTTCGCTCTGCCGATGAACCCAAACCATGTACAATCAAAGGTTCTTCCAAAATCTTCTCAATATTATGTCTAGGGTTAAGCGAAGCAAATGGATCCTGAAAGACAATTTGCATGTCACGCCTCATCTTTCTCATGGCATCTGTGGAAAGTGACATGACATCTGTCCCGTCAAAATTGATTTCACCGGAGGTCGGTTCAATCAGTCGCAGCAACGAACGCCCCGTCGTGGACTTTCCACAGCCACTCTCACCTACCAGCCCCAAGGTTTCGCCACTCTTAACGGTAAACGATACGTCATCTACCGCCTTTACTACACCTAATTCCCCTCCAAGAACACCGCCTGTGATTGGATAGTACTTTTTTAAATTTTTTACAACCAGAAGATCTTCAGCCACCTGCATGCTCCTCTCGGGTTATTCGGTCAGCCAGCAGCGGGAAAGGTGATTGTCCTCTACCACTTTTAATTCTGGCATCTCACTGCGGCATCGGTCTGAAACTTTATCGCATCTAGGTGCAAAACGGCATCCGACAGTAAGCGACCCCGGGATCGGGACGTTGCCTGGAATCGAATAGAGACGCTCCTGTGATCCTTCCAGCTTCGGCAACGAATTCAACAAGCCGATCGTATAAGGATGCTTCGGATTTTTTAAGATCGTACGAACATCGCCTTGTTCAATCACATTGCCTGCATACATCACCACGACACGGTGACACATTTCCGCAACGACCCCAAGATCGTGGGTAATGAGGAGAATGGATGTGTCAGCTTCCCGGTTGAGTTGGCGCATCAGGTCCAAAATCTGAGCTTGAATCGTCACATCGAGCGCAGTAGTAGGCTCGTCTGCAATCAAAAGCGCTGGATTGCAAGCCATTGCCATCGCAATCATGACACGCTGCCTCATGCCTCCAGAAAGCTGGTGCGGGTATTCATCGACAATCGCGTCCGCTCGAGGAATTCCGACTTTTTTCAACATCTCAATGGCACGTGCTCTTGCGTCCTTTTTGCTCGCTTTCGTATGTAATCGGACTGATTCTCCTATCTGGTCTCCAATCGTAAATACCGGATTTAAAGACGTCATCGGCTCCTGAAAGATCATCGCAATTTCATTTCCGCGGATGTCTCTCATTCGCTTTTCATCGACAGATATGAGATCCTCCCCCTTGAATTTAATCGAACCTCCCACGATTCTCCCTGGGGGATTGGGTACTAGCTTCATGACGGAAAGGGAGGTAACGCTCTTTCCGCAGCCGGATTCGCCTACGATACCGACTACTTCTCCTTTTTGTACCGTGATCGTCACGCCATCAACGGCAGGGATTTGGCCGCGGTCTGTGAAAAAGTGCGTTTGCAGGTTTTCGATTTGTAGGACAGGATGTGACACGTGGCTCACCTCTCTCACCGAAATATACTTCCAAAATAGACCTATCCATAAACATTATGTCATTTATTCAATTTTTTCGCAACACAATAAATTCTAACTATTAACTCTTTACTGACTAAAAAGAATATTTGACTCGCGCTTGAAAATTATGTAAAAGAATTTTATGATAGCCCTTTCATTGTTGATGTAGCCTCATATGCACTGTTTAGGCAGATCGTACGAAGCATCAGTGGTCACATGCAAAAGACCCGCTTGTACGGGTCTTTAGTCACTGGGGCTTTCTGCACCCCTTCTTTTTGCGCGTAAACCATTTTCACGGTTCAAAAAAACTCCCTACCCAATCGACAAAACTCTGCGCTCCACTTTTAATGCTTCCACCCAAAGTCAAACCGATCCGACTGACATAGTTGACCATTTCCTTCGGGTTGGCAGTCTGAACCTGCTTGCCCATTACCGCGATCTCTACTTGTCCTTGATCCACTTTTTTGATGGAAAAGGTTTGCGCCTGCCCCTCTGGCACCCCACTCACCTTGGATATTCCACGCTCAGCCGTTTGCAATCCCAAAACTACCCCGACCAGCAAGATGATTAACAGTCCAGTTAGCTTCATCGTCACGTTCATGCCCGTCACCTCTTTGCAGGCTCGTCAGAAACTGGTTTGCCTACTTTTTCAGCTTGCTGATAATAGGCTGCGAAAACATCTGCCAATGCTTCTGCCGTATTCCTGCTTTCCTGCACGCTGTTTTCCGTACCACCTATTTCTATTAACAGGCTTCCCGGGGAGAGTGACTGATTATACTCGCCGTGATCCGTTTTTGCGCCTTTTTCCATCACGCCACGCGAAAGCTCTGGGTACATTTTTTCCATCAACTCATGCAGCTCTGTTGCAAACGCCTCATTTTTCTCGTAGCTTTTGTTTCTTTTTCCGATGACGAACAATACTCTTCCATACGTTTTTCCTTTGATCGTGACCGTCGTACGCTCTCGTGGGGCTGTGTCTCGATGCAGATCGAAAAAGTAGTACAGTTCCTTGTTTTTCTCTGTTGCCGCTTTGACCACTTGCAAAGATTCCGCGTAGGAAAAGGAGTAATGCATTTTTTTGTTCAACAGCTGTTGATAGATGTCGTCGGTGCTCACATCGGAACCAATCCCTCTGTCATTCAACGCTTCTGATAAGTACTTGCTGATTAACGATATATTTCTCGTAGGATGATCGACTGAGGTTCCCACTGACTTCGTCTCACTAAACCACGATTCACGGTTGTGCGAGTTATAGATGTAGACGATCTTTTTACCGTCCGTGATTGAATTGGGCACAGGAGCTGGCTGTGCTTCACCTGACTTGGTGGTATCCTCCGGCTTTGGCTCTACGATTGGAACTACTTGCGATTGATCTGCTACCTGTTTTGGATGGGCGGGATACTCCAAATAAAAATCTGCGAGAGAAGCTCCCTTTCCCTGTACGACAAATCTGGCATCCTCTGTTGTCACCATCCCAGGCAGCTCCCTGCCTAGCAAGCTACGCAAGTCTCCTGGCTGTATATTGGTTGCCAAGCGAAAGAGAAAACCCGTTACGCTATTCGTGCGATCATCCGCCTGTGCTTGCACGGTTTCGGACAAAACCGGAATTTCCTGCCCCATCCATCCCAAAATCGCCAGACTGGAAATATGAGAAGCGGCCTGTTGAATGGCAGAGGAAGATATTGCGATTCGGTTCCCGCCGAGCGAAAGCACTCCTGTCATGACAAACAGGAAAGCGGTTATAAATGAAAGAACAACGAATTGGCGTTGAATGAGGGTCGCCATCAGTCTCACTCCTCTAGCTGTAGCATGGTTGCACGTCGGGAGAACTTTCCCTTTCCCTCGTGCTTGTCTATGCTTTAGCTTATGAGGCTCATAGAGACGATAGAACCCTTTTCTAGCTTTTCTCTCTCACTCTAGCTTTTCATGACTTAGTGGGTATACGAGCCGCTATTTTCTTCATTTACGGCACTGTGCAGGGCGCGATTCAGGCCTGTTGCGATCACATTTGCCACACCTTCAATAAAATCATCAATTTCTTTTGGCGTGACGACCAGATCCTGTCCAAGCGGCCGGAGGACCTCATGAATCAGTTGCCGTTTCTCTTCTTCCGGCAGTGAACCTACCAATCCCATGAATGTCTTACGGGATTCCAAGTCAGGCAAATCCTCTTCGGTATACGGTTCCTTACGCTCTGGCAGCGTGCTTAATGCCAGTTTGTTAAACGCCCGCTTGCTCTCCACCATGGATTGTCCAAAATGCCCCAGCAAGTATGTAATCGCATCATTTACAATCGTGGAGGCAAAAACGACCGTAGGGACTCCAATCGCAATCACTGGCACACCAAGTGTCTCCTGATCAATCGCTTTGCGCTTGTTTCCGACTCCTGATCCGGGATGAATCCCTGTATCCGATATTTGAATCGTCGTGTTGACCCGGTGCAGCGCGCGGGACGCAAGTGCATCGATACAGATGACAAAATCGGGTTTGCTTTTTTCCACGACGCCAAAAATAATTTCACTCGTTTCTATACCCGTAATCCCAAGGACGCCCGGTGATAGCGCACTGACTTCCCGATACCCTTCTCCAACGGTTTCAGGAGCCAGCGTGTACAGATGGCGTGTAATCAACAAATTTTCCACAACCATTGGTCCAAGCGCATCGGGGGTCACATTCCAGTTTCCTAGACCAACGACCAGAGCCTTTTTGTCCTCTGTGATCCCCAGTTGCTTGAGAAACATCGCAAATTCGGCGGAAAAGCGCTTGGCCACCTGCTCCTCAATCGATGTATCGTTATCCCGCAGCTTGGGTACTTCAATTGTTAGGTAATGCCCCGGGAGTTTGCCGATTTCCTTTCCTGCTTCCTCTGTTTCCACATGCAGTCTCGTTACTTTCACATTGGGCTCGCTATCGTCAGCTTGCAGCCAAATGCCCTCAATATCACTCTGGTTTTGCTGCTGAGCAAGCTCGTGGGCCTCCAAGGCCAGATCCGTACGAATGGAATAACCAGACAAGTCAATGTTATGTGCCATGTTCATCAGCTCCTTTGATCCGAAGTGAAAAAAGTACTGACCATTTTGTTCCTGCTACTAGCTTGCTTGAATCCTGCATTTTTATTCCGAATCCTTTCTTGCAAATGGGTTCGCCCCATGCTAGAATTACTTTGTTGTATGACTGTATGTCTATGGTCGTATTAAGGAGGTGACACACATGCCAAACATTAAATCCGCGATTAAACGCACCAAAACAATCGAAAAGCGTCGCGCACACCGCGCTTCTCAAAAGTCTGATCTGCGTACTTCCATCAAGAACTTTGAGAAAGCTGTCGCTGCTTCCGATGTAGCATTGGCGAAATCTACTCTTCTGGTGGCTGTGAAAAAGCTGGACAAGGCCGCTTCGAAAGGTCTCATTCATAAAAACGCAGCAAACCGTCAAAAGTCTCGTTTGATGAAAAAGCTTAACGTTCTGAGCGCTCCTGTAGCGTAAGAGACCAAGCGCCAAAAAACCCCGTGAACATCTTGTTCTAGGGGTTTTTTACTATGAAAAATCGTCACGACCGTTTTGTTCGTTCGTCATGTGCACGTGCAATAAATAATTCGAGGGCGAGGCGCTTGTCCACTTGCCCTGACTTCATCCGGAAATCTTCTTCGGCCAAGATCCCCAGCAGTTTTTTTAACGACTCCTCAGAAAAATGACGCGCTTGCTCCATTGCTTTTTTCACTGCGTAGGGATGCATTTTAATCATGCCTGCCACTTGTTGTTGTGAATAACCACGCGGGGCCAATTGCTTGACATGCAACAGCATGCGGAACTGCCTCGCCAAGAGAGCCAGCAGCTTGATCGGCTCCTCTCCTGTTTTCATGCAGTCGTACATCATCCTGAGTGCCTTGTCCAATCTCCCCGAAGCGACCTGTTCAATCAGCGCGAATACATCCTGCTCCAGCGTACGTGCTCCGAGCAGCTCAATGGCGTCATCCGTGATGCTTTCCCCCACCCCGACAAACAAGGCCATCTTTTCGATTTCCTTGTCCAGTAGACGCAGCTCGGCTCCTACTCGCTCCACAAGCTTCATGGTCTGCTGACGATCAATTTTCGCCTGGTATTTACCCGCTTGCCGCTCTACCCATCCGTATAAATCCCCGTCTTTTAGCAACGGAAAAGGGATCACTTTCGCTTTTTGCTGCAACGTTTTAACCAGCTTTTTTCGTTCATCGAGCTTGTCCGCTTCTGTATGTAGAATAAGCGTGGTGAAGGGAGGCGGATTTTGCAAATAATCGAGCAGAGCATCTGGGTCACTTTCTACCTTCGTCGAAGGCTTACTTCCTGTTAAAAAGTAGGCTTGTCTGGCAATCACCAATCGATGCTCGCCCATAAACGGCAAGGTTTCCGCATCCTGCAGAATTTCACTCAATCCTGTTTCGGTGCAATCATACACGCTCATATTCAAATCCATAAATTCTGGATCAATCATTTCTTTACGAGCCAACGCCAAAAAATCTTCGGCCAGAAAAGACTCCGGACCGTATAAGACGTAGATCGGCGAGAATTGTTTTTGCCGTATTTCGCGAATAGCCGATAGGAGTGGCATACGTTTTCTCCCCTTTCCTTCTTCTTACCTGCGTTATTATAGCACATGTTGATCTGAGCAAAGCGAAAAAAAACCGCCACCAGTGAATCGGTAGCGGCTTTTTCATCCGTTGGCACCTCTATGTAAACGTTTAGGGAAAAGCCCCGGGATTCCTCCTCCCCAAACGGTAAGCAGGGGGTGCTTGATAATGTACTATACGCAGAATCCCCGCAAGCGGTGCCGGTCCATACGCGGAAAAAAGTTAGTCATTATCTTTATTTTTTTTCTTCTCTTTATTTTTTCCCTTGTCTTTCTCCTCTTGCTTTTCCCCGTCGTCGTCCTTTTTGTCATTAGCAGGTTCTTTGTCTTCTCTGTCCGGATTCTCATCCAGTCCGATCGGCCAGCCCGATGGTTGATCATCTGTCATTACTGGCGGTGGAGGTACAACTTTCTTCGGTGGCTGTGGCGGATTCGTTTTCTTCGGTGGCGGTGTCTGCTTTTGAACGTTCTTTGCCGGTGGCCTTTTACTCTTCGTCTGAGTAGCCGATTTTGTAGACTTTTTAGTCTTGTCCTCTTCCTCTTTTGAATTCGATGATATTGGATTATTGCTTGGAGGAGTGGGAGCATCTGGCCCGGGGGTTTTAGGTTGTTCCACGACCGCTGGCGTCATGTCCGTTCCGTTCTGGAACGAATCGACTTCTTGCTTCTTACCATCACCGCCAGAGAAAAGCATGCCAACCAATAAACTGGCAGCGACGGCCGTACTACCAAGACTAGCCATCCACACTTTCATCCGCTTCCACTTTTTTGATTCCGGCAGCGAAGACGACTCACGCTTAACTTCCAGAGTGGGCAGGATTTCTTCGTTCACCGTAGATTTCACCGCAGCAGGCTTTGCAGCGGCTGACTCCAGCTTGGGTAGGATAGAATCTACGATGCTGATCGGAGGTACGACAGGGGGTAGATGTTCTAATTGTTGTGACACATCTTTCAAACGGTTGTACATAAGCTGCAGGTCAGTATCTTTCTGGATCAAACGATGGAGTAGTTGCTGCTCTGACTCCGACAAATCTCCATCCAAATCCCGCTGCATGAGTTCAAAAATCTCTTCGTTGGTCATCAACCGATCCCCCCTTTCTGGTAGTCGTACAACAGCTCCTGTAACTGTTGCCTAGCCCGAAATAAGTACGACTTTACCGTGTTAAGCGGCAAATCTAGTGCCTCCGCTATTTCTTGATAAGATAAATCCTCCAGATAGCGGAGTACTACAACCATCCGATATTGCTTTGGCAATCTGCCGATGGCTTCCTGGATGTCATTCGACAGCCCGGTGAGAAGGATTTCTTCTTCTACGTTGTTACGATCAGGAATGATCAACTCGTGCTCGTCAATTGAGACCGTTTCCTTCTTCGCGCGAAATTTATCCATACAGACGTTGCTGACAATGCGTTGTACCCAGGTAGAGAACTTTGCTTTTTCCTGATAGGTGTCCAACTTTCGATAAATTCGAATGAGGACTTCCTGGGAGGCATCGAGCGCGTCTTGTTCGTTCCCTAGAATGTAATAAGCGCTTCGGTAAACGGAGGTCTCAATAGATCGAAGCAGTTCGACTAGCGCATCATGATCCCCGGATTGCGCCATCCTGATCAACTCTGCTTCATGCATATTCTCTTCTCCCCCCTACAGACGGTTCGCTCATTGAAAAAGTTGCAAACAGATTATGTATCCAATATTTGGGCCTGCCAATATAATCCCGTAGGTGTAATAACCAGCGTAATCGCTCCATGAGCATCAGTCCTGTACACGGCAGAACCCGATTTTTTTAGGCGATGCAGCACTTCGGGCGAAGGATGCCCGTACCGATTTTTCACCCCGGCAGAGATTACAGCAGCTTTTGGTGCTGTGACTGCAAGGAGCTCTTCGGTAGTCGAGGTATTGCTTCCATGATGGGCTACTTTCAAAACATCCACAGAAGTCAAACCGTTTTGAACAAGCTGACTTTCCCCGTCCTTTTCAATGTCACCCGTAAACAATACAGTCTTGTTGAAAGCAGTCAGCTGGAGTGTTACGGATGCATCATTTCCTGAAAAAGTCGATTCACCCGGGTGCAGCCACTTCCACTCGATTCCTGGTGCATCTGACCATGATTGCCCCGGAAGCCCGGTTAGTATCGGAACTCCTTCTTGTTGGAAAAGTTGGACAATCTCACCCTCCAATTCCGAAGGTGCTGTTCCATTCACCAATACCTCTCCAAAAGAAAAATGAGGAACAAGCGATTTGAATCCCCCAATGTGATCCAGATCGCCATGCGTCATGATGACACGATCGATTTTCTCGATTCCTCTGGCCATCAGAAACGGCAGAACGACGTCTTTCCCCACCTCAAATGGGTCACGTTTTTCCATCCATG
This sequence comes from Brevibacillus schisleri, assembly GCF_055685845.1. Classification (NCBI taxonomy): domain Bacteria; kingdom Bacillati; phylum Bacillota; class Bacilli; order Caryophanales; family Paenibacillaceae; genus Brevibacillus; species Brevibacillus schisleri. The sequence goes on along the minus strand of NZ_JBVNDM010000001.1, from coordinate 2,217,573 downwards.
GTTCAGCAGCTGGGAACCGCATTGTCCCACCCGCATCCATTAAGTATACCTTCTGATCACCAATTTCGACAACGATGGAATCCCCTTGTCCGACATCAAGGAAGGTAATTCGCACTTCTTCGACTCCTGAAAACGGCTGTCTGGCCGCTACAATGAACGAAAGAAATATAACGAAAGTAAGCATTATATCACGCTTTCGATGATAGCCCAACCTCCATGAAATGGGCAGAACACCCAAAAAAAAGGTATACAAAGCAAGCCACCACCACGAAGGATGCGGCCAATAGGTAAAGGGCAGCCTTATTTTTTCAAGAGCAAACAGCGGGAGATGAATCCATTTCAGCATTGCCGTCGATAACCAAACAGGAATCACTGCCAAAAACGGGTGGACGAAATCGAGGACAACGGCAATATACCCGAGTGGTAGCGCTATGGCCGAGAGAATCGGTGTCACTATTAAATTGACCAGCCAAGACACAGGTGAAAACAAATGAAAATGGTAGATGAGAAACGGAAAAGAAACAAGCTGGGCTGACAATGTAACCGCCAGCAGTGTACGAATCCAGACAGGTACCCGAACAAACACATGCAAGCTATATGGCACAAAAATGATCAGACCAAGTGTTACCGCAAAAGAAAGCTGAAAACCGACATGCCACAGCTGATACGGATTCACCAGCAGCATTAGGATAAGTGCCCCAGCCCAGACGTCTTTACCATCCAACTTCTTTCCAAATACTTGGCAGAGAAGCCCCACACTTCCCATCAGTCCAGATCGGATCGCGGACGCGCTGGCTCCCACCAGAAGCACATACCCGATCAAGAACAAAATCGTTACAGCAAATGCTAGTCTGCGTCTGATTCCAATCCGCTCCAAACACCACATAAACATAGAGCTGACCAATGTCACATGTAAACCGGAAATCGCGAGGATATGACTTAATCCCAAATTCGAATACATCGCCGCTAGCTCGGGGTTCACCTCTTGTCCAAGACCAAGCAGGAGCGACTTCATATAACCCGCTGTTTCTGGATCTGAAAATAATGATTCAATTCGCCTTGCACCCGAGTCCTGCCATTCTTGGAAGCTCGCCCAAACAGAAAAAGCAGGTGTCATCTCAACCGCTTGATAGCTTGTTTCCCCTGTGACATGGACACCTTGCCAATACAAATAGCTGGCGTAGTCGAAGGCATGAGGATTGCGCGCAGGAGCTGGTAAGGATAGTCGGACCGGAGCCACGATAACACTCCCACGTCTCCACTGCTCGATTTGTTTTGCTTCCTGGAAAGAGGCAAGCTTAACACGAAGCGCGATTTTTTCGAGAGACCAATGCTCGTTCTGCTCACGCTCGTTTTCACCCCAGGATGTTATCGTGACAAAAAATCGTGCTGCATCGCCGTCCCGTCTCACAGGAGAATCAATGACTCCTTCTATCCAGATGGTCTGCTCCCTTTCTGCTAATGGTTTCACTTCAGAGCTGTGGAGATTCTCGTACCCATAAAAAAAGAGACCTGCTAGAATAGAAATCAGTGAGTACCACGCAACGCATTTGCGGTATAGTAACGGGATACATGCAACAAGTGCCCATAGTAAGCCTGCAGCCAGCAGCAGCCAAGCAGGATGCAAATAGGCGGACAGAATAAGACCGATCATCATCGCTAGGCTTGCTATCCATACTGACACTGTAATCCCCCCGTCCTGTTCTTTCATGAACTGTTTTGTCGAACGATTCATGGTCTCCTAAGGGAGTATATCTAACCGAATGGGGACAAAAATAGAAAAGAAGAAAGGCTAATTCCCTTGTAAAATCAGCATTTTCGAGGTCAATCACTGGCATTCATAAGAGATTGCGTTGATTGTCGATACATGATAGAGTAAGCAGGAGCAATCCAGTGAGAGGAAGAGTCATTTCTTATGTGCGGAATCGTATCACTCTATAACAAGCGGCAAAAGCCTGTTCAACAAGAAGCGATTAGTGCAATGACGGGTGTCATCCTGCACCGTGGTCCAGATGACGATGGTTTTCACCTTGAAGACAACATCGCCCTGGGCTTTCGTCGTTTAAGCATCATTGACGTGGAAGGCGGACATCAACCGCTGTTTAACGAAACACGTGACATCTGGATTATTGGTAACGGCGAAATCTACAATTACAAAGAGTTACAGCAATGGTTAAAGGACATCGGTCACGTTTTCCATACCGATTCTGATATTGAGACCATCCTCCACCTTTATGAAGAGGTAGGAACAGATGCACCTAAGCATTTACGCGGGATGTTTGGCTTTACGATCTACGACTCCCGTAAAAAACGTCTGTTTGGGGCGCGCGACCATTTTGGAATCAAGCCTCTCTACTATGTCGAGACGAATGATTCGATTGGGGTTGCCAGTGAGATCAAAAGCTTGCTGGAGCTGCCAGGCTTCAAGCGTGAAGTGAATCCAACCGCTTTTTATCACTATTTGACGTTCCAATATGTACCTGATCCTGAAACGATGTTTGCTGGCATTTACCGTATACCACCTGCACACTCGTTCGTGGTTGAAAACGACCAGATCAAGCTGGAAAGGTACTGGGATGTAGAATTCAAGCCTGATGAAAGCAAGCCGTTCTCTTATTTTGTTGAGGGTACGCGCAGTGTCATGCTTGAATCTGTCGACAAACACCGGATTAGTGAAGTTTCTCGTGGAGCCTTCTTGTCTAGTGGTGTTGACTCTAGCAGTATCGTTGGGATGTTGCGTACGTTCGAGCCAGTCAAATCTTTTTCCGTCGGCTCGGATATTCCTGGTTATAGCGAGCTCGATTATGCGAAGCGAACCGCAGCATACTTGGGATCGGAGCATTTCGAGCGCGTGATAAACGCCAAGCAGTACATGGATGAATTGCCAAGACTGATCTGGCATCAGGACGAACCGGTAGCAGACCCATCTGCCATCTTGCTCTATTTCGTAGCACAGATGGCGAGTGAACACGTAACCGTTGTATTGTCCGGTGAAGGTGCAGATGAATTTTTTGGCGGATACAATATTTACAGAGAGCCTCATTCTCTTAAAATGTTTTCCGGAATGCCCGGCTGGATGCGCCAATCCATCGGATACATGGCAGAACGCCTCCCTGATCAGGTAAAAGGGAAAAACTTCCTCATCCGTGGGTCGAAAACGGTTGAGCAGCGCTTCTTCGGAAACGCGCTGATTTTCAGCGAAGAAATGAAAAAGCGCGTCGTCATGGAGGATATTACCCGTTCGGAATCGTATGTATCTCCTTTCACCATTACAGAAGAGATTTACAAACGCGCTTCCGAATATGATGATGTGACCAAGATGCAATATTTGGACATTCACACTTGGCTCAGAGGCAACATTTTGATGAAGGCCGACAAGATGACGATGGCCAATTCTTTGGAGTTGCGAGTGCCTTTCATTGATCTGAAGGTATTTGAATTCGCCGCTACCATTCCAACCAAGTACAAAATTGCCAACGGCACGACCAAGCACGTGCTTCGTGAAGCGATGAAAGACTTCTTACCACCTGAGATCCAATCGAGAAAGAAGCTGGGCTTCCCTGTTCCGACTCGTCATTGGCTCAAAAACGAATTTTACAAATGGGCAAAAGAGATCATTTTTGAATCCAAGGTGGATAATTTGATCAATAAGGCCTATGTGCTCTACATGCTCGATGAACACCGTGAAGGCAATGCGGATTACAGCCGCAAAATCTGGACGATCCTAGTCTTCATGCTGTGGCATCAAATCTTCATTGAGCAAAAGCACAATTTTGAGCCTTATGTCAGCCCGAATGTAGACCTTCGCCGCAAGAAAAATTCTTCGCTGCAGCATATCGGCTAACAACGAAAACAGACTAAATAGATTTGCAGACCCTCTCTTACTTTTCGTAGCATCGTTCATAGAGAACATGTTCTCTCTATGAACGCATCGCTACCTGAAGGACGGGAGGGTTTTTTGTTATGGTGTTGGAATGGTGGGAGCGTTATCGCCGTATCCTCTTGCTGACTGCGGCTGTTCTGTTTGTCGGTTGTAGCTATTGGCTCTATCAACGCGACCAATCGCCTAAGACTGCCGAACTACCGTTGCATACTCCAGCTTATGCAGCATCAGATGTTGAAACAAAAGAACGAACAGATGATTCAGTTGCTGCTCAACCTGCCAAGCGTATAAAAGCAACGCCGGAAAAAGATAAGGATAAAGAACCACTCCCCGCTCCTCTCTATGTCGATGTGAAAGGACAAGTGAGAAACCCCGGTTTATACCAATTTGAACCAGGTACGCGTGTCGCAACTGCCATCGAAAAAGCAGGAGGAGCACTGCCTGATGCTGATCTGGTGCAGATCAATTTGGCAGCGCCGCTCGCAGATGGAGCTGCTCTTGTCATCCCGACTAAAGGGGCAACCACGCCAGTCTCCGCATCCATTGGCCTTGTACAATCTGCTGCAAGCGTATCCACCACAGGTGCCTCTACAGTCATAAACCTCAACACGGCAACTGCCGAAGAGCTCATGAGTCTTCCCGGAATTGGAGAAGCTCGTGCAAAGGCAATCGTGGATTACCGGTCAAAACAAGGGCCATTTCGCTCGGCAGATGACCTGAAACAGATTGAGGGAATTGGCGAGAAGATGTTTGCACGGATAAAGGATCGACTGGTAGTACAATGAGATCCGGTCATGATCATAGGTGCTCCTACATAGAATGGGAAGAGAATATCGGAGGGAGGTATGCCCATGAATAGAATTGGGTTCATTGGTACGGGCAGCATGGGCAGTATCTTGATTGAATCATTACTGTCAGCCAAGGCGCTGACCCCTGGTCATGTCATTATCAGCAACAGAACCCCTGCGAAGGCGCAAAAACTGGCAGAAAAACATCCTGGGCTCATTGTTGCGCACATCAATGCCGATTTGGTCAAAGAAGCTACAACGATCGTGCTGTGCGTCAAGCCACTGGAATATAGCGTGATGCTCGAACAAATCGCTCCTGCCTTAACGCCAGACCACCTATTGATTACGATCACCAGTCCGATCAAGCTTGCGGATTTGGAGTCTCAAGTTCCTTGTGCCGTTGCCAGAGTCGTTCCTTCTATAACAAATGCCGTCATGAGTGGTGTCAGCTTATGTGAATTCGGGTCACGAATCAAAGAGGAACAGCGTCAATTCATACGAAGTCTGTTTGCGCACATTAGCTCCCCTATTGAGATTTCGGAGCCTTTCTTACGAATTACTTCTGACATTGTCAGTTGTGGGCCAGCGTTTATCAGCTATATTTTGCAGCAAATGATTCAAGAAGCCGTTGAAGAAACGGGTATTTCCGCAGAAGCTGCTACCTACATGACTACGCAAATGCTAATTGGGATCGCAGATCTTTTACGGGAAGAAGCGTTCACCCTCCCTACTCTCCAAAAAAGGGTCTGCGTGCCCGGAGGAATTACTGGGGAAGGACTGATTCCTTTGCAAGACGGTATTCCTGGTCTTTTCGCCCAAGTATTTCGCCGCACACAAGCGAAGTTTGCCGAGGATCAGGAACTGGTTGCACGAAATTTGAACAATCAGCCGCATTAGCGTATGACGACGTAAACGTGGATTGACGAAAAAAGGAGTGGATACCTGTCACTCTCAGGTTCCACTCCTCTTCTTATTTCTTGTCGCCCTTTTCTTAACGAACGACGATATTCACCAGTTTGCCTGGAACAGCGATGACTTTGACGATCGTTTTTCCTTCGATCAGTTCGTTAATCATCTCGTTGTTTTTCGCCATCTCTTCCATCTGTTCTTTCGTCGAATCAGAAGCGATGAGCAGCTTTTCTTTGTTTTTGCCGTTAATTTGCAGGACGATTTCTACCTCGTCTTCAACCAGCTTCGCCTCGTCGTACGTAGGCCATGCTGCGTATGCCACGCTCTCGCTGTGACCGAGTTTTTCCCACAGCTCTTCACCCAAGTGCGGAGCGATTGGAGACAGCATTTTTACAAAGTCCTCCATGAATTTCTTCGGCAAAACTTCTGCTTTGTACGCTTCGTTTACGAATACCATCAACTGAGAGATACCTGTATTGAAACGCAGGCCCTCGTAGTCTTCTGTTACTTTTTTCACAGTTTGGTGGTACACGCGCTCCATGCCAGCTACGTTGGAGGTTTCCACGATTTTTTCGTTCAGCTCACCGTTGTCACCCACAAACAGGCGATATACGCGATCCAGGAAGCGGCGTGCGCCATCCAAGCCTTTTGTCGACCAAGCGATCGATGCATCCAGTGGCCCCATGAACATTTCGTACAGTCGCAGTGTATCGGCACCATGGCTGTCGATGATATCGTCTGGGTTTACGACGTTGCCTTTGGACTTACTCATTTTCTCGTTGTTTTCACCCAGGATCATCCCTTGGTTAAACAGCTTTTGGAATGGTTCCTTGGTTGGTACGACACCGATATCGTACAGGAACTTGTGCCAGAAACGAGAGTAGAGCAAGTGCAGTACCGCATGCTCTGCACCACCAATGTAAATGTCGATTGGCAGCCATTCTTTCAGTTTGTCTGGATCAGCCAATGCCTTGTCATTGTGCGGATCGATGAAGCGCAGGAAGTACCAGCAGCTACCGGCCCATTGCGGCATCGTGTTTGTCTCACGGCGTGCTTTCATGCCTGTTTCCGGATCGACAGTGTTGACCCACTCCGCGATGTTTGCCAATGGCGATTCACCTGTACCGGATGGTTTGATTTCTTTTGTTTTTGGCAACATGATTGGCAGTTCGGATTCTGGAACGATTTTCATCGTGCCATCTTCCAGGTGGAGAATCGGAATTGGTTCACCCCAGTAGCGTTGACGGCTGAACAGCCAGTCGCGCAGACGGTACGTTACTTTGCGATTTCCTTTTCCTTCTGCTTCCAGCCACTCAATCATTTTGCTGATCGCCTGTTCTTTGTTCAAACCATCGAGCATGCCGGAGTTAATGTGCTCTCCGTCGCCTGCATACGCTTCTTTGGAGATATCTCCACCAGCGATGACTTGTTTGATTGGCAGATCGAATGTTTTCGCGAACTCATAGTCACGTTCATCGTGCGCTGGAACCGCCATGATGGAGCCCGTTCCGTAGCTGATCAGCACGTAATCTGCAATCCAGATTGGCAGACGCTCGCCGTTAACCGGATTGATCGCATACGCTCCGGTAAATACTCCCGTCTTTTCTTTTGCCAGATCAGTACGCTCCAGATCGCTCTTGCGCTTCGCTTGATCCAGGTACGCTTCTACTGCTTCTTTTTGAGCTGGTACGGTAATTTGTTCAACCAGCTTGTGCTCAGGAGCCAATACCGCATACGTCGCTCCGTAAAGAGTGTCTGGACGAGTCGTAAAGACGGTAAAGGATTCATCATGACCTTCGATACCAAAGGTTACTTCTGCCCCTTCAGAACGGCCGATCCAGTTGCGTTGCATTTCCTTGATGCTCTCTGGCCAATCCAGTTCATCCAGGTCAGCGAGCAGTCTTTCCGCATACGCAGTAATTTTCAAGACCCATTGCTTCATTGGGCGGCGTTCTACTGGGTGTCCGCCACGCTCACTTTTTCCATCAATCACTTCTTCGTTCGCCAAAACCGTTCCCAAAGCAGGGCACCAGTTTACAGCTACCTCGTCAATATAAGCCAAACCGTGCTCATACAGCTTCGTAAAAATCCATTGTGTCCACTTGTAGTATTGCGGATCAGTTGTGTTAATTTCACGATCCCAGTCGTAGGAAAATCCGAGCGACTTAATTTGGCGGCGGAAGGTGTTGATATTGTGCTCGGTGAATTCCGCCGGATCGTTTCCTGTATCGAGCGCGTATTGCTCCGCTGGCAAGCCAAACGCATCCCAGCCCATTGGATGGAGAACATTATATCCTTGCATCCGCTTCATGCGGGACAAAATATCAGTAGCCGTATAGCCTTCCGGATGTCCTACGTGCAAACCAGCTCCAGATGGATACGGGAACATGTCTAGTGCGTAAAACTTTTTCTTGCCTTCATCCTCGGAGGTTTTGAAGGTCTTGTTCTGCTCCCAATATTGCTGCCACTTCTTTTCGACATTGCGATGACTGAATACCATGGTAAAGCACTCCCATCTTAAAATAGGTAAAAATTAAAGAAAACCTCACATCCCAGATCGCTCTTGCGAAAGGGACGAGAGGTTGTTTACATTCCCGCGGTACCACCCAGATTGGCAAATGCCAAGCATTCACCCACTTGTTTCATCCGTATCGGGGATAAGCCGCTCACCCTTACGCAGTCATGACTTGGATGACCTTGGGGGCAAGTGCTGGGAGGTGAGTTCAGATAGATCCGGGTTGACTTGCACCATCCGTCAACTCTCTGTGAATGCTCGAATCCGATTCCTACTATTCCTCTTAAACGCGTCGAAATCTGTAGTTATAACGCCATTATAGTCAATCCGAACCAATCATGTCAAACTTTTCGGCTTGCGGGCTGAGAAAAATAGGCGTTCACTCGCTTCTTGTGGCGGCAAATCCGAGTAATCAGCGGTGATGATGATATCTGTGAAGCCAGCATCTGTCAGCCAGCGCATCAGTTGGACAGGCTGGTAAGCCCTTTGCCAATGCTCCTCTTCCATCCGCTCGTACAATCCGTTTGGCTGACGAATGAAAAACGTTAACTGATGCTCTACCTCTAGTCGCAGTGGGTCGCAAAAACATTGCCAAATGTACGAAACTTCATCTTCTACATGTGTGAACGTCTCATCTCCGAAAATGTGCAGCATCTTGTACGGACTGTGCACATCAAACAGAAAGCTCCCACCAGGCGCGAGATGGGCGAAAACGCGCTTGAACGTTTCCTGCACATCCGCTTCCTCTGTAAGATAGCTCAATGAATCACACAAGGAGATGACCGCATCCGCTTCCGGCAAGGACAGCTCCCGCATATCCTGCTGCACCCACGCTACTTCTACTTGCTCCTGCCTCATTTTGTCATAGGCGATTGCAAGCATTTCTGTTGAGAGATCCACTCCCGTAACACGGTATCCCCGCTTGGCGAGTGGGATCGCAATCGTGCCAGTCCCACAGCCAAGATCAATGACTCGCACAGGCTTCTCTCCCTTTTTCCAATGACGCTCGACCCAATCGAGCCACTGGTCATAAGGAGTATCCGCCATCAGCCTGTCATATACAGCGGCCATATGTGCGTATGCCATCTGTCCTTACCCTTGCGCGCTGAAGGAAACTTCCTCTGCGTCCTTCCACAGGCGCTCCAGGTTGTAAAACTCGCGATCTTCGCGATGGAAAACGTGAATGACGATATCTCCCAGATCAACCAGTACCCAGCGCCCTTCATCCGCTCCCTCGATACCGCGGACGTCAAAGCCGTTTTTGTGGGCTTGGTCACGGATTTCGCGAACAATTGCCTGTACTTGACGCTCGTTGTTTCCGTGGCAAATCATGAAATAGTCTGCGATCACAGACAGCTTTTTAATATCGAGCACCTTCAAGTTCTCTGCTTTTTTGTCCTCTGCTGCCTTCACAACCAACTGGGCCAAATCTTCTACTGTTTTAACCATCAAAACCCTCCTTCTCTCCCTTTGCGGGAAACCAAATCGTTATAGGCCGTCAATGTCAACGGGAAAACTGTCTTTTGCTTCTCTATCAAAAATTGAATGGTCCCTCCCAAGGCAAGTGCCAGGGCGGCATCCAAATCATGCATGGCTTTGGCGCGAATAAAATCGACACCGGGGTAAACCCGGTTTGGTTCTATATAGTCTGCCACACAGACGACTTTTTCTAACAGGGACATGCCAGCCCGCCCCGTCGTATGGTAGCGAACAGCTTGTAAAATATCTGCATCCGTTACACCCAGGTCAGTCTGGATCACAATCGCTGCTGCAAAGGCGTGCCACAGCTCTTTTTCCCCTTCCAAAAGCTCTGTAGGCATATCGTGGCGAACGAGAATCTCAAACATTTTTTCCACAGCCCAGCACTTACAGTAATCGTGCAACAGACCAGCAAGCTCGGCTTTGTCAGGATCAGCCCCGAATCTCTCTGCCAGCTCGCGAGCCGACGCAGCTACCCCTAGCGTGTGATTGTAGCGTTTTTCATGCATTTGTTGCCGTACGCGAACGAGAAGCTCTTCCCGATTATCCAAAATTCTCATAGATTCGGTTCTCCTTTATATAGCGCTCCACGGCATCAGGCACAAGATAACGGATGCTTTTCCTGGCAGCTGCCTTCTCGCGAATCATCGTGGAGGAAATGTCCCAAACAGGCATCTCCACAAATGTGACGTCCTCGCTCGATTTTAGGTCCAGTTCGGTTCCTGGTCTCGCTAGACCTATAAAGCGTACCATATGAATCAGCTCTTGGTACTGGTACCATTTGGGCAAGATTTTTACCATATCTCCCCCCATGATAAAGGAAAACCGGCAATCCGGGAACTGCCTAATGAGCTGAGTCATCGTATCATAGGTGTACGATGGCCCTTTTCTTTCGAACTCTACATCTGTAACACGAAACACCTCGTGATCAGACACGGCCAGCTGAACCATTTGCAAGCGGTGATGCGCCAGCGTCAGACTCTCTCTTTCTTTGTGTGGTGGAACGTGTGTAGGCATAAACCAGATTTCATCCAGACCCGCTTGCTCTCTGGCTTGTTCGGCCGCCAGCAAGTGCCCACAATGAATCGGGTCAAACGTTCCTCCCATGATCCCTACTTGCTTGATTGGCTGTCTCATTGCATGCAGGTCACTTATGGAAGCTTGATCGTCTTGTTCTCCCGAGACTCTTTGTACAAGACAACTGTATGGCCAATCAACTGCACAAGCTCTGCTCCAGCACCTGCAGCGAGATCTTCAGCCACTTGATGTTTATCGTCATTATTGTTTTGCAAAATCGCTACCTTGATCAATTCACGTACTTCCAACGCTTCTTTGATCTGCGTGATCATGTTTTCGTTTACGCCGCCTTTTCCAACTTGGAAAATAGGGGTGAGATGATGTGCTTCTGCGCGCAAAAAGCGCTTTTGCTTGCCGGTCAACATCGGCAATGCCTCCTTTTATATCCTGCCAATCAGGTTGTTTTCTTTAATTGTTGCAAGACGACCTCACGCATAACCCCAGTTGGTGCACGTTCGCCCGTCCACAGCTCGAATGCCAGTGCACCTTGATTCACGAACATGCCGATTCCGGAATGAACAGCGGCTCCGATGGCACGCGCTTCTTTGAGCAGACGTGTTTCGAGCGGGTTATAAATCAGATCGCTAACGGTTAAACCGGAATGAAGCCACTCTGCTGGCACAGGTGTCTCCTGCACGTTTGGCAGCATTCCGATTGATGTCGTATTGATCAACAGCGAAGAGTCCGCGATAGCTGCTTCCCCTTCGCCCTGTTCTACGATTTTCGTAGGTACAATCGTTCCCACATGCTCAGCCAATACCGCGGCTCTTTCCCGGGAACGATTGATGATGCGAATTTCCTTGACTCCTTTTTCAGCCAAGGTAAACGCCACAGCACGCGCAGCGCCTCCAGCCCCTACCATGGTTACCACTTGCTTTTCAAGAACGATTCCCGTCTCTTCCACAAGCGAACGAACATAGCCCATACCATCTGTGTTATAGCCGATCAAGCGTCCATCACGAGAAACGACGGTATTAACGGCACCGATTCGTTTGGCAAGCGGATCGATTTCATCCAGCATCGGCATGATAGCGACCTTGTGGGGAATCGTGACGTTAATCCCTTTCAGGCCTAACGCGCGAATACCCGCGACTGCATCTTCCAGATTTTCCGGTTCCACATCGAACGCAGCATAGGCAAATCCCAACCCGGTCTCTAAAAAAGCTGTATTGTGCATCATCGGTGATTGTGAGTGGGAAACTGGATGCCCAAACAGACCAACCAGTTGTGTTTTGCTTGTAATCATGGAGCTTTTCCTCCCCGGACGTCTCTCTATAGCATATGGCAAGGGGCAAGGCTAACTCGACTTTTCTTGTTTAAGCTAGATCAGCCCTTTGCGCATCCCAACACTTACGCCTTTAGGTGCATGCACGACAACACTCGCTTCGTGTTTTCCTTGGATGCTGACCCAGCCCAAACCGGAAATTACGATGTCAGTGGTCGTGGTGGACTTGTTGATTTTAAAGGTGTGCTTCACAAATGGTGGAAGTGCTTTCGCAGCTTCCTCCCCTGTTGGCGGTACCAGCAAGGTTCCATGGTGCTTTTGCATCACTTCGTCTGCTTTCTCCAGCTTCGTCCGGTGGATGTACAGATCGTTGTCGACATAGACGATGAACGGCTGTCTCTCTCCGCGTACGAAGTCGATACGGGCTAAACCACCCAAAAAGAGCGATTGTCCATCATCGAGCTGATACACCTTGGAATTGATCCGGCTGGTCGGGGTAATCTTTCTCAGATCAGTCGGGGATACCATATGTCCGATCTGGTCGCGATTAATGATTCCCGGCGTATCAAAAATGGAGCGGCCATCCTCGAGCGGGATCTCGATTTTGTCCAGTGTCGTACCAGGGAATGGCGAAGTGGTAATCTCCAGCTCAGCCGCGCCGTAGTCATGCAAGATACGGTTGATCATCGTCGACTTTCCTACGTTGGTCACACCGACAATATAAACATCACGGCCTTTGCGCAGCTCTCCAATGCGATTCAACAGTTCATCGATATGAAGCCCTTTCTGCGCGCTAATCAGAACGACATCCTCCGGGCGCAGTCCGCGTTCTTTTGCTTCGTGCTGCATCCAGTTGCGTACACGGTTCAGGTTGATGTTTCTCGGCAGCAGATCAACCTTGTTACCCACGAGCAAAATCGGATTCTTCCCGACAAAACGTGGCAAACCCTTGAGCCAGGAGCCTTGGAAATCAAAGATATCGACTACCATTACGACAAGAGACTCCGTAGAACCGATGCCATCCAAAATCTTGAGGAAGTCGTCATCGCCCATTCCTACGGGAGCTACTTCATTATAATGCTTGATGCGATAACAGCGCTGGCAAATGATTACCTTTCTGCCAAGCGCGGATTCAGGTGCATAGCCAGGCTTTTTTGCATCTGCTGTCTGAATGGCAATCCCACATCCAGCACAAGAGCCATGCGATTGTTCCGTCATGCTTTTCTCCTCCACGAAACCATTCCTTTCCTCTCCATCCAAATAAGGGCCACACGCTCCATCTGACGATTAAAGCGCGTCCAAAAACCATCCGTCTGGGCTACAGGAACAACCAGGATCGTATGAAATCCTAATCGATTTCCTCCCAGCACATCGGTAAACAATTGATCGCCAATGACAACAGTCTCAGCGATGGTTACATTCATCTGCCGCACTGCCTGCAAAAAGGCACGGTTTGTCGGCTTTTTGGCCGCATAAATAAACCCGAGATTTAATGGGGCACAGAAGCGGTCTACACGCTCCTTGTTGTTGTTGGAGACAACAGTGACCTGTATGCCTGCCTCATGCATGCGAGCAAGCCAGTTGATGACCTCCTCGGTAGCATGTGGCCTGTCCCATTCCACCAAGGTATTATCCAAGTCTGTAATCACCGCACGGATGTTATTTCGTTTCAATTGATCTATGTCAATGTGATGGATTGATTCGACGAACTGACTAGGCATCAGCTTCTCTAAAAACACGGGGCACCTCCAAATGATGTGAAGCAATCAACCGCGATTTCGGCACTTACTATACCATAATCGACCACTTGGTTGCAAAACAAAAAGCATGATCACCACTTGCATTGCACTCTCATCCTGTGTAAAATGGCGTTACCAAGAAAACTATTTTTGTTTTTATGGTTTTCTATTCCGTTGTTTTGGCTGGGGGTCGATTGCAATGAAAAACCGGATCATGAAAGGTTTCATTGAAGAGATTCGCGATAAAGGCATGAAATTCTCCATGGATGATTTGGCGAAGCGGCTCGGGATCAGCAAACGCACGTTATACGAGCACTTCTCATCCAAAGTGGAAATTCTGGAAACAATCATACAGCAGTCCTTTGAAGAGGGCGATGAAAAAACACAGCAAATTCTCGCAGACGACAGTCTCTCTCTTATCGATAAAATCAAAGGCGTCATGATGGTTTTACCGACACACTATGAATTTTATGATTTGCGCATCCTCGAACAGATGAAGCGATATTATCCTGAGCAATATGCCCAAGTTGAGGCTTCTCTATCCGAGGATTGGCAGACGCTTCGCCTCCTACTCGAGCAAGCGATTCGAGAAGGACTCATCGTTAATATGGACGTCACGCTCATGCTGAAGGTCATTGTCGATGCGCTGAATTCTACACTCGACCAGCGCTTTTACATGAAAAACCAGATTACAGTCTCAGAAGCGCTATCCGCTATTGTAGATGTCCTCTTATTTGGATTGGTACCAGCCGATAAAAGGTAACAAATGACTCGTGGTCATCCCACTAACATTGGAAGACCACGATATCGTTTTTTGTAAGAAAACCAATAAAACAAAAATAGTTTTTATAGTTGAGAGGTGTTCCATCATGTCCATTTTTACACAAATGACCAAACAACAACGAATCGGACTTTTGTTTGTCATCCTGATCCTTTTCATCGATATGTTACTCTATAGCTTATTGATTCCGATTGTTCCTTATTTTACGGAAAAGCTGCAGCCATCATCAACAATGATGGGCGTGCTGTTTAGCAGCTATGCGATTGCAATGCTCATTGCCACTCCTATTTTCGGGCCGATATCCGATCGGATCGGCAGACGAACTATGCTTTTGATCGGTTTGCTCGGTCTTGCTGCTTCTACGTTATTGTTTGCTTTTTCTGAAACAATGGCCTTGTTGATTACCGCGCGTTTTGTTCAAGGTATTGCTGCTGCGGCTACATGGCCAACTGCCCTTGCCCTCTTGGCGGATTTGTTCCCATCCAAAATGCGGGGAACTGTAATGGGAATTGCATTGACGGCCATTTCGACCGGTACATTGCTCGGAGCGCCGATTGGCGGATGGCTGTTTGAAATCAGTGACCATCGCATGCCTTTCCTGGCAGCAGCAGCCTTTACTGTGATCAACATTGTGCTGGTCTACTTGTTCTTGAAGGAAGACGCGACGAAAACTGTCAGTGAAAAGCTTCATGTTGGTGGATTTATCCGCAATCCGCAAGTCATCTTTATCGCTGGAATCGTCCTGTTGGCTGAGATCTCCCTTTGCTTGCTGGAGCCGACGTTACCCGTATTTTTTACAGAGAAACTCAACATGACGCCGACAACGATTGGTCTTTTGTTTGGGGTCATGACACTCGCGTACGGACTGATCGCCCCAGTTGCCGGCTCGCTTTCTGGCCGCATGAATCCGTATAAACTCATGTTTGGCGGAATCATGACGTTGGCTGTGTTTCTGCCATTTTTGGCGTGGGCGGACTCCCTCTGGCAGGCAATGCTCGCAATGGCCCTGATTGGAGCCAGCATTGGTTTCACCTTATCGCCTACCTTGGCTACACTGGGGGCCATCATTGACCAAGGAGGAAGCGGTGCATACGGCACAGCGTACTCTCTTTTTAATATGTTTCACGGGATCGGAATGGTTGCAGGCCCACTGGCAGGGGGAATTTTGACGGATTTACTTCCTGTATCGTCTGCCCTCCTGATCGTTGCAGCATCCATCCTTGGCTTCGGCATTTTCCTTTTTGTGCAATTAAAAGCAAGCAAATCCACCAGCCTCAGTATCAAGGAAAGCGAGATGAAATTTTGAGCTTGTCGATTCGTGAAATTACGAAAGAAAATTGGCGCCAAATTGCCAGCTTGACTGTAACGGAACGTCAACACTCCTTCATTGAAAGCAACTCTTTTTCCATCGCCCAATCAGGGTTTGAACCGGAATGGATATCATGCGGTTTGTATGACAAGGACATCGCTGTCGGTTATGCCATGCACGGGATCGAAGTAGAGAATGGCCGAATTTGGCTGGATCGCTTTATGATTGATGGCCGCCATCAGGGGAAGGGTTACGCCAAAAAGTTTCTGCGCATGCTCGTTGAGGAAATGGGCAGACGCTACAGCTGTACGCGCATTTACTTGAGTATTCATCCTGAAAACGAGTTCGCTCGTAAGCTGTATGAGTCGTTAGGCTTTACCTCCAATGGCGAAATGGATGGCCCGGAGGAAGTGATGGTCCTCGACTTGACAATGGAATAGAAAGGCACCTCCTCTGTCGATACGGACGAAGGGGGTGCCTCTTTTTTGTCGTTATCATTGACTTTTCCGTGCTTCCATCAGTCGCTTGACCTTCTCAGTCGGAGTCCAGCATTGGAATCGATAGTCCGGACGCGTCTCATAGGTCAGACGAGAACATCGATAGCTGACTCCACCCGTACCTTTCTCCACGCGAAAATGAATACAGGTCGCACAGCAATGAAAGGCATTCTCTGTCTCCACCGTTCTCCCTCCCTTACCTCCCCAGCTTCCACGAAAACATCGAGAGCTGTTCGTACCGCTCCCCTTGCTGCTCGGCAAAATTAGAAAAGCCTACGCCAACTAATCGAACGCCCGCTGTATAGTCAAAAGCGTCGAGTAAATCGTCCAACAGCTCCTGCCAATTAGCCCCCGACACAGCCTTGTGCTGCTTGGTCCGCTGGGTAAAGTCCGCGTACTTGATTTTTAGCGTAATCGTCTGGGGCTCGACCCCTTCTTCACGGATGTCCTCTTCGACCTCACGCAAAAGGGAGGTGGCAATCGGCGCAATCGCTTCCCTATCAAACAAATCAAAGGGCAGAGTCGTTTCGCGGCTCGTTGATTTCGGCGCGCGGTCCATCTCAATTTCGCGATTGTCTTCTCCCCTCGCCCGGTAATAGAGGGAACGACCGAACTTCCCAAATAATGTAGTGGCCTCATCGAGTGAAAGCCGCCAAAAATCCTCTACCGTCTCAATCCCCTTTTTCGCGAGCAGCTCTTGTGACTTTTTGCCGACTCCATGCAAGGTGCCAATTGGCAACGGCCGCAGCACATCCAAAGCCTGCTCTGGTCGGATGATGACAAAGGCATCCGGCTTTTTCAAATCACTGGCAATCTTAGCCAACGACATATTGTAGGAAAGTCCGATGCTACAAGTAAGTCCGGTCTCTCGTTTGATTCGCCTCTTGATATCGCGGGCGATGGGTACCGCATTCTTATAATGGGACACGTCCAAATAAGCCTCGTCTAGACCCACTGTTTGATAACGTTCTGTATAAGAAGTAAATATCTGTCTGACTTCAGCCGATTTTTCGATATAACGGCTATAGCGGACAGGCAAATAATAGCCTTGCGGACATTTCTTCCTTGCCATGGCGACAGGCATTGCGGAGCGAACACCGTATTTGCGTGCCTCGTAGCTACAGGTCGATACGACACCTCGATTGCCAGTTCCCCCGACAATGACCGGCTTCCCCCGAAGTTCAGGGCGATCTAACTGCTCTACACTCGCGAAAAATGCGTCAATATCCAAGTGAAGAATTTTTTTCATAGGGATACCCACCAAACATACATTCTCATTTCTATTATCCCTGTTTTGTTCCATTGACGCAAGCGAGAACGTCCTAGGCTTGGCTTTCGATTACCTGTAGCAGCTCTGATACTGGAGGATTTCCTTTTTTGGCGTAGATGATCGTCCCGTTTTTGCCTATGATATACACAATGCGTTGCTGGAAAAACAATCCAAGAACCTTGCCGACAGCATATGCTTTTCGAATGGATTCGTCTTCATCTACGATCAACGGAAATTCATAACGGAACTTATTAGCAAACGAGCGCTTTTTGTCCATGCCACCGGAATTGACACCAAAAACGACAGTATTTGCTTGTTCGATTTTGGTATAGTGATCCTGAACCGCACATAGCTGCTTCGTGCAAATCGGGGTATCATCTCCCGGATAGAAAATGAGGACAATATTTTCTTTGCCGATGTGATTCCTAAGATCAATGGTTCCTTTTGTGCTCGTCGCCGTAAAAACGGGAGCTGAGTCTCCGACCTTTAACATTTCTCTCACCTCTATGCTCAGTATACAGGGGCTTTCGGAATGTCAAAATCCACTCTCTTACGTGAAGTTCGATTCTGCCTGTCATTTATCCTTGTTTCACTACACTTCTACGGGGAAGCCCTCCCGCACGCAAAAAACCGCTCTGGGCAAACCCAGAACGGTTTCTCTCATTACGACTCTAGTTAGTCGCTTGCAGCTTCAACTGCTTTACCCGGGCAACAAATGCCTCGGCAATCTTCAACATGTCGTCGTCGTGTGCCCACATCCGTTCTGGATGCCACTGTACGCCTACATGTAGCCCGTCGAGGCTTTCCATCGCCTCAATCACACCATCAACCGCGCATCCTGTGACTTTGAAGCCCGGTGCTATGTCTTTGACTGCTTGGTGATGAGAAGTGTTCACGAGCACCTCTGTCTTTCCGAGGGCATCCGCTACAAAGCCAGGTTGCAGCGTAATCTTGTGCGCCCCGTATTGCCGCGAACCCTTCTGTGCATGCTGTAATGCTCCTGGTACTTGGTTCGGGATATCTTGAATGAGGGTGCCGCCACACGCCACATTCAAAATTTGCATCCCGCGGCAAATGCCCAGGATTGGCTTTTTCAGCTCCATCGCAATCTTGATAATCTCAAGCTCCGTGATGTCTCTTTCGTAATTGATATCGCCCAGCCCTTGCAGCGGGTCTTCGCCGTACAAATGCGGCGCAGGATCTTCACCACCGGACAAAATCAAGCCGTCCAGCGATTCAATCATCTCACGAAACGGAGCATCCTGAATCGTCAGCAGTGGCAAGATCAGTGGAGTACCACCACTGCGTGCAATTCCGTTCACATAGCCTGAACCTACATAGAAAAACTGGTCGAGATCGTTCTTCGGAAAATACATTTTCGTACATGCCACACCAATGATCGGACGCACGCCAGTCACTCCCTCATAGACTCATGATTACTTTTGATTGGAAGCGTACTTGAAATCGATGAACCCGAGTGCATCTACTACCACATCTTTAACGCTATCCTGCTTCACCCACGCATAGGTGAAATAGTAGATTGGCAACGCAGGCATTTCATCCATGACGATTTGTTCAGCTTTCTTGAGGATTTCCTTGCGCTTCGCTACATCCCCTTCTTTGGCAGATTGCGCGAGCAAATCGAGGAACTCCTTGTTTTCCCATTTGGATGTATTCAGCCCACCCTTGAAGACTTCCAGGAAGTTGATCGGATCGTTGAAATCGCCAATCCAGCTACCACGACCGATGGTGAAGTTCCCTTGCTTCATGTCCTCACGGTGAACCTTGTTCTCTTTGTTAACCAGTTTGACTTCGATTCCAAATGCTTTGCGCCATTGATCCTGAATGACTGTCGCAATACGTGAATTAACCTCTGATGTATTGTATGCAATCGTGATCGGTGGCAACTCTTTGATCCCCGCTTCTTTCATACCGTCCGCCAAGAGCTTCTTCGCAGTCTCTACATCGCCGTCTTTGATGTAGCCTTCTGGCGTGAGTGCCATGGTCGGTGGGAGAATACCCGTCGCTGGCGTGCTCTTATATGGTACGACATTATCGGAGATTTCCTGACGATTGACTGCCGTAGCAAATGCCTGACGAATCTTTTTGTTGTCAAACGGCTTTTGCTTCGTATTAAAAATGTACCAGTACGTACCCGCTGTTGCTTGAGATTGCATCTTTCCGGATTCTTTCAGCGCATCCAGCGCATCCAGCGGCAAATCGCCCAGTGGTGAGCCCGCCCAATCCAGATCACCTTTTTCAAACATCGATAGCTCTGTATTGGCATCCTCGATCATGTTCAACGTCAGCTTGGACAATTTGACAGCGTCCTTATCCCAGTAAGAATCGCTCTTTTCGAATTCGATCTTTGATTTGTGCTCCCAATTTTTCAAGCTGAATGGCCCGTTTGAAATGTACGTCTCTGGCTTCGAAGCCCACTCTTTGTTGCCCTCAACCGCTTTTTTGTTGACCGGGAAATAGGTGACGGACGCAACCAGTCCCGGGAAAAACGGCGCCGGGTTTTCCAGTGTAACCACCAGCGTCTTGTCGTCTGTTGCCTTCACGCCGACATCTTCTGCTTTTGCCTTGTTGGCGTTAAAAGCTTGCCCATTTTTCAAATAGTACATCTGATACGCGTAACCAGAAGCGGTCTTCGGGTCGAGAACCCGTTTCCATGCGTATTCGAAGTCATGAGCCGTAACCGGATCTCCATTGGTCCATTTGGACTCCCGCAGATGGAAGGTGTACGTGAGACCATCAGCGGAAACCTCGTACTTTTCTGCGACCGCCTCTTTTAGCTCGCCTTTTTCATTCAGGCGCAGGAGGCCATCAAATGCTGCACGGGCAACAGACATCGAAGGGATATCTTCTGCCAGTCCAGGGTCGATCGTGCTTGGCTCACCCGAGTTCAGGTTGACCTGCATTGTTTGGGGGGCGCTACTCTGCTCCTGCTTCGCACCTGTCGTCTCCCCCGTGTTGCTTGCTTGCGGTGCTCCACAACCAGCGAATGCTAAACTTGTTAACAGAACAGCACAAAATGATAGTTTCTTCCACTTATGCAACAGTAAAACCCCCATCTTCGAATAATTCTTCTTGATTGTTAGGAGCATGACTAAATAATATTATCTTGAGAAAATTTTGTCTACATCGAAACAAAAGGAGATGGGTCTGCATGTTATCCAGTCTTTTTGCCCAAATATCCAGTCTGATCAAGGACGCTGGCGGGGAATGGGGAATCTTTTTCGAAGATTTGCAAACCGGCGAAACATTATCCATCAACGAAGATCAGCGCTTCTATGCAGCCAGTGTGATCAAAGTCCCGATCATGACAGCTGTTTTTGCAGAAGCGTATGCAGGCAAGTTTGCCTTCGAGGACAAAATCAAGCTGCGCACAGAGGATCTCGTTGGCGGTGCAGGTGTTCTTCAGCATATGACTCCAGGCACTGAATTTACGATTCGCGACCTGGTTACCCTGATGATCATCCAAAGCGACAATACGGCGACGAACATGATGATTGATCTCGTCGGAACAGAGAGCATCCGCAACGCGATGCAAAAAACCGAAATGACAAACAGTCACTTCTACAACAAACTCATGGTCGTTCCAGCCGAATTGGAAGGATACAATGAGGTGACGGCAAAAGACATGGGAAGCCACCTCCGCTACTTGGCAACAGGAAAAATCATCTCCTACGACAGCTGTTTAAAAATGGTCGCCATTTTGAAGACTCAGCAGCACCGTGAGCGCATCCCCTTCCTTTTGCCTGACCCGTACGGTGATGTGATCGGGACGATTCCGAAATGGGAATTCGCCAACAAGACTGGCTCTGTAACCAAAATCACGCATGATGTCGGAATCCTCTACGTCGGTTCACACGCTGTCACCTTGTCCATTTTAAACAAGGGACTCGAACAAAAGGATGCCGCCAACGTCATGGCGCAAATCGGCAATCTCGTTTATCACGTATATAGTCAGAAAGCGTAATCCATGTGGCCTGCCATCTCCATTGGCGGGCTTTCTCTTTATAACGTTGAATGAGAAAAAACAAGCAGGCATTCCTTTCTCCAAGGAACACCCGCTCGTCATCGACTTATTCTTTTTCCAAAATCAGCTTGGCAACGTTCATCGCGCTAGAGAAAGACAGCTCAGACAGTTGGCCTTGTCCTTCACACCAGTCACCCGCAAAGAACAGGTTGCGGTAATCCGGCATGAAAATCGGCATTGGCTTCTGATTCATGGTCCATTTGATCTCCTGTACGACTGCACGAGCAGAAACGCGCGGCACAACCAGTTGCTCACGCCAGCCTGGGAAATGCTTGTCATACAGGTTTTCAATCTCTTGTTTGCGGATTTCGGCCGCTTCCTTGTTTCCTACTTCATCCTGACGCATGTAAGCAGTCGCCTGCAGCAACTGCCCGCCTTCAGGTACACAAGTGCGGTCATAATACGAGATATCGGTAATGAAAATATTGTTTGCTTTTTCGTAGATGTAGGAGAACGGTACGTCAATTCGCTCTTTCAAGCCAATGTCATACACCATAACAACCGTTGGCTCGTATTCAGCATGCTGTGCAACCGCATGTTCCAGGCGCGTCTCCGCAAAGACCTTCGCCATCTCCTTCGGCGGGATACAGCAAATAAATTCATCCGCCGTAAATTCGCCCTCCGGTGTCACCACTCCAACCACACGGTCATTCTCTACTTGGAACTTTTCTACTTTGGTTTTGATCAGAATCGTACCCTGATTTGCTTCAATCACACGCACGAATTCATTGATCAGTGCTTGCCAGCCGCCACCGATATACGCTACCGGTTTATTCGTTGTAAACAAACGGCTGTAGTAAGAAAAGAAAACGTCAGAAGGAATCTTTTCAGGCTCACGCGTGAAGAAGTTGGAAGAAGCAAGCGTCAACATCATTTCTCGCACTTCTTCGTTGACTTGCTTTTTCTCCATCCACTTTTGAATCGACATATGTGGATGGCCTTTCTCCATTTTTAGCATCGTTTTCAAAATCTCAAACGTGAACAATACTTTGTCCATACCTTTTAAGAGCTTCGTTTGGAAAAGTCCTTGTACATTCGCCGGAACTGCAGTCAGATCGCTACCAATATCGTACTTGGCTTTTGTCGGATTGAAATCCTGCCAATCGATGTTCAGACCCAATTCTTTTTCAAACGTTCTCAAAACGGAGCTGTCGCGAGCATAAATGGCGTGGGCACCGAAGTTGAAGTTAAATCCTTTGATCTTCAGTGTAACGGCACGTCCACCCAATTGACCGCGTTCCAAAACTGCAACTTTTTTGCCTTTCGACGACAGGTAGGCAGCGCTGGAAAGACCAGCAAGTCCTCCACCTACAATAACAACGTCATAGTGATTGGTTGTCATACACAATCTCCCCTACGCACTAGCGATGTTGAATACATAAACTAAACCCTATCCTAGTCTAAGGGATGGATAAGGTGGAAGTCAACTATTATTGAACTGTGTCTATTTTTATACTGACTTATACCAATATTTACCTAATAAACCAGCTTGTTTACCGCTCTTCTTGAAGCAGTATGCCCCGCTATCCGCTGTATATCCAACCAACGAAAATACCATAAAAAAGCCCTCTCCAGCAGGAATCTGCTTGATAGAGGGCTCAAACGCAACGGGAAGGAGCGAACTAATCGTTTCGCCGAGTCATTTGCTGCCAAACGGTACCGCTTGCCGCCTCGCCGCTTTCAATGCGCTGGACAGCCATTTGGACTTGCAAGCTGACCTCGAACTCGGGATCATTCTGTGCGGCACGCAAAGCATCCAAGGCCGTTTCGTCCCCCACCTCAAACAAGTAACGTGCAGCACGCCAGCGTACCAGCTTATTTTTATCCTTCAACGCCTCACACATCGGCAGAATTGCGCGTGTGTCACCTAAGTCAGACAAGGTATCTCCCGCTGTGCGTCGTACAGAGACGGAATCATCGCGGAGCGCTTCAAACAGCAGCGGGAAGACGTCATCTCCGCCAATCATACCCAAATACACAACGGCCAGCCTGCGAATCGATGGCTTGCTATCACGAAGCGCTTTTTCTAAAACAGGCAAATCCTCTTCAGTAGGCTCCATTCGATCCAGCGCTTCATATCTTTTTTGCCAATCCGGATCATCGAGCATCTCCAGCGTAACGACTTTCTTTTCACGCACGACTGGCTCTGGGGTTTCCCCGGGACCAAGCGCCATGGCCTGTTCCACGATTTCTTCCACGCGGCTCTCCGGATAGGAAGCATCGACTTCCAGTGCGACCTCTTCACCAATCTCGCGCAAATCGCCATAGCGCACGCCATGCTCGACCCATTTTCGCTCCATGATGAGGTTAGGCGACGCAGATCCCGCCCGCACGGCTGCCTGTCCAAAACGCTCTGGCAACGCTGCACGAATCTGCTCCGTCCCCATGGTCACCTTGACCTGCATCGGAACTCCACGGAACATTTGAATGTACACTTGCGCCTCTCCAAATGCCCCCGCATCTTCGGCAGACAGGTCAGGAACAGCCGCTCCTCCACCTGCATGCAAAACCTCGCGCGCGACCGTCAAAATACGTTGCCAATCTGCATTGGACTTTCGCTCCAGCGCGAGAAAATCTGCCGTATGAAAAATGGAGGTAACCCCTTCGATCTCCAAGAGCTTGTTCATGAGTTCTGGTGCTTTACTCGTATCTTTCTTTGTATAGACATGTTGGACCCCATCAGGCAAACGCTCGTCTACATTCAGCTTCATGACGTTTGGACTCGGCGTCGGTTCGATGGACAACAGTTTCATAATGAGTCACTCCTTTTTACAGCACACTTGCTTTCTCTTCTATCGTAGCATGGAACTTAATACGTTTTCCAACCCGAGAGATAGAGAAATGCAGTTTGCCCCTCTACAACGCCAGCTTGTAGTAATCATTGGCCGACTTTACGAAAAAGCCGCATGATTCATACAGCCCCAAAGCATTGCTGTTTTCACAGGCTACCTCCAATGATATGTTCTGGTATCCTTCTTTCCCCAGCATCTCGATCGTTTGTGCCAAAGCCTGGCGTCCATATCCTTTCCCTTGGTAATCCGGGTGGACACAAAATCCATAAATAAACGCCTTGCCCTCATCCTTGTTGACACTTATTTTACCAATTGCCTTATCATCGACAATCATCAAAAGCGTGGTGGCCTTTGGATCACCCGCCATGTTTTCGGCCATTTCCCTTGCACGTTCTTCCTCCATTTGAAAGCCATGGACGTTCAGCCAAATCAATGTTTCGTAGTCACTAGCGGTCTCCGGTCGAAGCAGCACGTTTCCAGAAACCGTTGCTCTTTGCTTCTCTCCCAAATCCATCCAATATTCCGAGAATTGATATTCCCCGCCGATTCGCTCCATAAATGACTTACCGTTTTCCGATTCTCGCTGAACGATAAACAACTGCGCCGGTATGCCTCTTCGTCTGCATGCACCTGCGGCTTGTGCTTGCAACGCTGTGAATATGCCTTTTCTCCTGTAGGCTGGGTGGACCATGCCGCTTACTTCTGCCTCACCGCCATGAAACACGTAAAGCCCGAGAAAGCCAACCAGCCTTCCATCCGCATAACAGACAAAATCCTCTTCATGCTCTCCCGAACGCTTCTCCAGCATCCCCGGGTTTACTTTGAGATCAATCCCATCCTGCTCATTGCAAATCCCAACCAATTCTTTAATTTGTGCCAGTTCCTCTGAGGTGAGTGTTTTTCTTGCCGAGATCGTATACGTCATCGCGTAAGCACCCTTCCTATGATTAGAAGTATCGTCGTTGCAATTGGGCGACCATATCTTCCAAATTATTGGCGACCTGCGGAATCGAATAGCCTACGTAAAGAGGCGAGGTAACAAATCTCGGAACCACTTTGGCGATCAGCTTTTCTCCCCAATGGTAAAAGAAAAAATTATAGCTTTGATGACGAGGATTGACATGAGTCAGTATCCAATGTGCTAAAATTTGTAAGTAGTCTGCCATTTTCGGCAGTCGATCAAAGTCCGAAAGAATGACATTGTATTCAAAAAAACCTGCACGCGGATGCGTAGACAGATTGCATTCAACCCCGGCCTCTTGATCGATGGTCATGCCAATAAAGTCACTGTCTTTTACTTGATCCAGATAGTCGTAGTCGTTTAATCCGACGATTTGCATGTGCGGATGGCGAATGCTCCCTCCGGAATACGGACCGTGGTTCTTGAAAAACAGAACGGAACGATAAGACTTGCTTTGCTCCATTTCAAGCCACTTCTCTACCCCGAATGCCAGCAATGCACGTACATGCTCTTTGGAATAGACAGACCAATCCCCTTGGCATTCATCCGTCTCAATCAAAACAGTCTGATGTGTATCCTCCAGAACAGGGAATTTGTTCATGAGCCAAATCATGGAGCCCCGCTGCTCCAAAACATCGGTGAGACTGTTTCGATCACAAAAAGGACAGGCCGTTTCCGTGTTGTTTACACTCACTGGCTTTTTTCTGCCTATTTGCATGTTAAAGTGCAAGTGCGTCTGCTTCATTCCCTTGTCCCTCCAGTTTGTGCTTACTTCCACTTTACACGCATTTTCTGGGAAAATCATGACGTTTTTTGCCTAGACGACACTTTAAAAAACGCAATTAGGCTGCCTATTTTCCAATGACTATGGCGTTTGTTTCTTTTTTTATCTCAAATGTTTTACATACAATGGGAAGCAGTGAAACCTGGAAAGGTGTTGGAATTGGATGGAGAGATCATTTTATTATCCTGTTAGCTGGAGTGAGGCTCAACATTACAAAACGTTGCTTGATCAAGAAGGAGTCCCTTATGAAATTCAATCGCCGCTCGATTTGCCTGTCTTGGAAGAAGGTAAGCTCGCCATCGTCTTTCCTTCCATTCCATTACGGATGTACGTCTGGGTGCGGACCTTGTTCTATCGTGACGGACTACGCTATCCAGATACGTTTTCGTTAGATTTCAAACTACATTAATCATCAGAGAAAAGGTACCGGTTCCGTTGGTTTTCATAAGATGGTAAAAGCGGCATTTCGTATCGTTTGTGGGGGAGGTGAAGAAGCTGCCGTCCTACAACATCCGCATCTCGATTGCGAAGCTACGGCTCGACCTGTTCGATGGGAACCGACTCATCCGTTCTTATCCTGTCGCCTTGGGCAAAATTGCCACATCGACACCACGAGGGGATTTTACCATCATCAGTAAGGTCCCCTATCCGAATTCCTATCCGGGAGGTCGTTTGAGTGCTTTCGGCACCTTATGGATGGGACTAAGTAAGCCACACTATGGGATTCATGGTACGAATGATCCTTCTTCTATTGGCAAGTATGTATCTCACGGCTGTATTCGCATGTTCAATGAGGACGTGAATGCGCTGGCAAAAATCGTGCCCATAGGTACGCCCGTTCGAATCAGACAGCAATAAATAGAAACAAAGACCCGCCCTTTTAAACCAAGGCGGGTCTTCTTCACATAAGACGAGTCTTTTTCGTTCTTTCTGCTTCCGTTTCATCCGATTCCAAGTATACAAGAAATCTTCTCGCTTGCTTGTACATGATCGATAACGTCATTTCCCTGATCTTGTTCATGATCACTTCTTTATCCTCTGGATGCACTTCGGAAGAGAGCTGATGTTCTTGCAGCTCTAGGTAAGACATCACCCATTCCGGGTCTAACTTATAGGCAGGCAACGACAGCGACTCCTCTACTCTAGTAATCTACTCTAGTCTACAGGTGGATGCGTCGGATTCCCAGCCCTCAATTACTGGCTACGTCACTAATTATTTCCCTTGCTCCAATTCCTCTACCATTGCAGATAATTCCGCCCAACGCTCAATAGTGGCTTCCAGCTCTGCCGCCACTTGCTGTTCTTCTGCATAGAGCTTTTCAATTTTGCCGTAATCGCTCCCAGACGCTGCAATCTCTTGCTTTAGCTTTACGCTGCGCTCTTCCAAAGCTGCGATCTTGCCTTCAATCGCATCCCATTCCTTCTGATCCTTGTAGGACAGCTTGCGCGTGCGATTGTTGCCTCGATTAGCCCCGCTGTTGCTTTGCTCCTTTTCTGCCTGTTGATCCGCTTCTTGCACTTGTGTTGCCTTTTCCTGACGTCTTTCTTCCAGGTACTCGGAGTAGTTGCCGTAGTAATGACGAATGTTTCCTTGCCCCTCAAAAGCAAACAAATGGTCTACGGTACGATCGAGGAAATAGCGGTCATGCGATACCGTGATGACTGCGCCGGGGAACTGCTCGAGATAATCCTCCAAAATACTGAGTGTTTGAATATCCAAATCATTGGTCGGCTCATCTAAAAACAGCACATTCGGCTCTCCCATCAACGTCCGAAGCAGATAGAGACGTCTGCGCTCTCCCCCAGACAGGCGGGAAATCGGTGTCCATTGCATATGCGGCGAAAACAGGAACCGCTCCAGCATTTGCGATGCCGTAATCGATTCTCCGTTGCTCGTCTGAATGACCTCTGCGGCTTCCTTTACATATTCGATGACGCGCAGCTTTTCGTCCATCTCGACACTATCCTGCGTGTAGTAGGCGATTTTTACGGTCGTCCCAATTTCCAATGAACCGCTATCTGGTTGAATTCTTCCTGCAAGCATGTTCAAGAGCGTTGTTTTTCCGCTTCCATTTGGCCCGATAATCCCCACACGATCACCCGGTAGGACAATATAGCTGAAATCGTTGATCAGTTTTCGCTCACCGTACGCTTTATGGATGTTTGTAAGCTCAATCACCTTTTTGCCGAGACGACTGGCCCCGAGTGCCATTTCCATCTTGGCAGCCGGTCCATCTACAGCTTTATCTCGTAACTCCTCAGCCCGTTGCACACGCGCCTTTTGTTTGGTCGTCCGTGCTTTTGCTCCGCGACGAAGCCATGCCAGCTCGCGTCGAAGCAGATTTTGCCGCTTGCTCTCTACGGCCGCTTCATTTTCTTCACGCTCTGCTTTTTTCTCCAGGAACATCGCGTAGTTGCCTTCGTAGCTATAGAGGTTGCCGCGATCCAGCTCAAACGTGCGGTTCGTCACGCGATCCAGGAAGTAACGATCATGGGTAACGAGCAGCAAAGCACCCTTGTATCGGGACAAATACTCTTCCAGCCACTCGACTGTCTCATTGTCAATATGGTTCGTAGGCTCATCCAAAATAAGCAGGTCTGCTGGTTGGATCAAAGCACGTGCCATGGCTACACGCTTTTTTTGCCCACCAGAGAGCTCGCCTACCTTTTGCGAGAAATTGTGCAGGCCAAGCTTGGTCAAGATCATTTTGGCTTGCGTATTGCTCTCCCAAGCATCAGCCGCATCCATCCGGTTTTGAACAGCAAACAATCGCGCCTGCTTTTTCTCGTCGTCAGGCGATTCCTGAACAGCCTCTAGTGCTGTTTCATAATCACGCAAAAGCTGAATGAGTGGAGAATCGCCGTAAAATACTTGTTCCAGTATGGAGGAGTTTTCGTCAAAATCAGGATTTTGCGGCAAATACTCCACATGGAAATGATTCGCGTGAACAATTTTCCCGCTATCCGCTGTATCCAAGCCTGCTACGATTTTCAAGAGCGAGGATTTTCCCGTACCATTAACACCGATCAGACCAATGCGCTCTTGCTCGGCAATATGAAAGGAAATGTTATCGAACAATACTTTTTCTCCATAGCCTTTGGAGAGGTTTTCTACTGATAATATTTGCATGAACGTCACCTGTTCTTTTCTATTTGCTTATCGAGAAGCCATATGAATCTTACACTCGATGGTATCATGTTTTTCGCGCAAGCTCTAGGGTGATTCAAATGGATGGACCAAATATTGGAATGCCGCCTCATTAATGGTAAAATATTGAATATTAAGTAATAATAACTCATGGACAAAAATACAATAGGAAGCGTCACCAGCAGTAAAGCAGGTCAACGAGCCCAAACAGAAGAGGCGTACTCTTTTCATCGAGCACGCCTGCTTTTATTCTCCTAATGACCGTCCTACTCTTTGCAACACGTCGCCGATCCGTTCTTTTTGGATGACCTCATCTGCCCACGCGTCCAATGGGGTAGGTTCCTGATTGACAATGACCAGTTTGGCTCCTCTTTCTTTTGCATGCTGCGGAAACCAATTAGCTGGACTCACGGTTAGAGAAGAACCTAACACGATGAACAAATCGGCTTGTTCCGTCCACGAGATGGCCTGATCGACTTGGGATTGCGGCAAAGATTCGCCAAACAGGACAACACCAGGACGCAAAAAGCCTCCGCATGCGCAAATCGTCCCTTGATCCTCCAGATAACATGTATTGGCATACTCGGTCCCGCAGTCTAGACAGCGGATTTTCGCAAGGGAGCCATGGAGTTCGGCTACTGCCAAGCTTCCCGCCGCTTGATGAAAGCCATCTACATTTTGTGTAATGATCCCATGAACGAAACCACGGCGCTCCCATTCTGCTAACCATTCGTGTCCGGCGTGTGGCTTGCAAGACAGTAGTCCTTGAATGCGCATCTGATAAAATTCCACAAACGCTTCCCGATTCTCCATCATCGCGCGTGTACTCGCGAGTTGCATCGGATCTTTGCCACGCCATAGCCCCGACTGTGAACGAAAATCAGGCAAGCCACTCTCTGTCGACATGCCTGCTCCGGTGAATACGACGGTAAAGGAAGATGTCCGTAACCAGTGTGCCAGATGATCCATCATGGTCTCCCCTCTTCTTTGAAAATGTTCTTCTTCTGATTGTAATAGAAGAAGAACAGATTTAGGAGACCTGCCCATCAGAACACGATCTTTCTTTCTCTTTAATAGGATGGATAAACGGGCTGTGGCGGATATCCGGTATGAGGGGGATTCGTGCCATATTGCGGATAACCGGTCTGCTGTTGATAGACTGGGTGCTGTCCATACCCACCCTGCTGCATGTAGTTGGTATCGTAATAACCGTAACTGTCTGGCAAATGACTCGAGTAACCATAGTACGGATACTGGCTTGAAGCAGCTCTATCTGGCAACGTCCCCTGCTGCTGACACCCTACTGGCGGACCAATCACAACTGTTTGGGTAAGAGGCGCAAATGTTTCTTGTACCTTTCCTTCGTCTAAACAATACGTATGTGCCCACACACTCGCAGGAGTCAATCGTAATATATCGGAGCCAAAGATCACCTCAGGTACAGGCGCATCAAAAATAGCCAATAGATGCGTATCGTCTGTCAAGGCCATTTCATAATGCCACCAGCCCTGCGGAATATTGGCAACTTGTCTCGGTTTTATATGATAGTTGAGCAATTGATTAGTAAAAGGATTGATCAAGGACACAATGGCTTCACCAGCGATGCAATACACCAGTTCTGCTGCATTTTGATGAATGTGTGGCTCGACAACATTTCCGGTTGTCAGGAAAATATCTAGCAGCGAACTGTTGCCCAATGTATTTAATTGGGCGATCCCCAAGGAATCGATGAAATTCCGATCGTCCTTTTTGAAAAACAGATTATTTCTCATATCGTACGTGAACTGCGTATTTGGCGATGTATAGTCGCGATAAGAAGTAGCCATCTTTCGTTTGATCCTCCCACCGTATGGGTATTTGACTCATTATGCATCTCTATTCCCATTTACAAAAGATGTGCACCCATTTATACACCTGGGAAAGAGACACACCCTTTCACCCTCCACTTTGCACAAACATATCCTACTAATAGGCAAAACGGGCAATCGAGGAGGGTGATCTTGTTTGGCTACTTATTTGGTCTCGGACATACATGGTCAGAATCAGGCCTTTCAAAAGGCGCTACGGGACGTTTCCTTCTCCCCTCAAGCTGGTGATCGTCTGTTCGTATTGGGGGACATGATCGATCGAGGACCTGAATCAAAGGAAGTATTGCTCGATTTACTCGCTCTTCGGCAGACGTATCCGAACCAAATCTATCTCATAAAAGGCAACCACGAGCAAATGCTTGTAGATTGGCTATCCGGCAACGGCAATCCCGAGTTATACCTGCGCTACAACGGCGGCGATGCCACCATTCGTTCTTTCTTAGAGAATCACCCGCTTCGGCGAGCTTTTCTTAATCGGGTGCCTTCTTTGCAGGAACAAGAAGAAGCACGGCAATTTATCCTTTCACACTACCCAGCAATTTTACCAGCCTTGTCGTCTCTTCCTTTGTATATAGAGCTGCCAGCCGATCCGCGAACAGGAGCTCCAGCTGCACTTTTGGTACACGCAGGCATTCGACCCGGCGTCCCCTTGCAGGAACAAAATCCGCATGATTTACTATGGATTCGCGAGCCTTTCTACCTGAATTATGATGGAGATCTCCCAGTCATCTTTGGCCATACCCCTGTGCCAGGATTGCCTCAATACGCTGGCAGCGGTCCTTGGCGCAGAGACAATATGGTCGGCATTGATGGTGGCGCAGGATATTGGCGAGGCGTCATGCTCGTCGAATGGCCTTCGCTACAAACCACTTTCGTACCGATTCGGGAAAGGCAATCCTCTCCACACGTACGGGTCTACTGATTATGGTCGGGAAAACGGAGAGCTTTCGCACTGGTTTCTACCTGCTGCAAGCGCATCGGGTAGTGCAGCCAGTATGATGCAGGAGACAAGCCCATACTTTCAACAAATTATTACTTTTTATAATCTACTTTCGATTTGTAATATGTTAAGATATGGACGAGGTGTTTATATGAAACGTCAGCAAATCGTTGAACAAGCCATGTTTGCCGCATGGGGAGTCTCCCTCATCGCAACAGGAGGCAGTTTGTTTTTTTCAGAGGTGTTAAAGTACATACCGTGTGACCTGTGCTGGTACCAGCGAATCTTGATGTACCCGCTCGTCATCTTACTGGGGGTTGCCTCCGCAAAGAAAGACGACAAGATCGCGTCGTACGCCTTGATTCTCTCCATTATCGGAGGACTCACATCGCTGTATCATTACTCGATTCAAAAAATACCTGCCCTTCAAGATCTCGGCAGCGCTTGCGGCATTGTGCCATGCAACACGGACTATATTAACTGGCTAGGGTTTATCACGATTCCGTTCCTTGCTCTCATTGCCTTCACCTTGATCAGCATCCTGCTTGTCATCGTTATAAAAAATGCAAAGGAGAAATGATTCATGAAGAAAGTCATCGCTCTATCCATCCTTGTGGCTGCGCTCCTGATCGGTGCGATTGTGTACGCTGACATTTCGAACCGTCAGCTTGCGGAAGGAAACCCTTATGGTAAAGCCAATTTGCACCCCGCTACTCTCGAACAATTGAGTGACCCACTATATGATAATCTCATTATGCCTAATGAGCTTAAAGGTAAGCTCGATAATCAGGAGGACGCGTTTGTTTACTTTTACAGCCCAGTTTGTGAGCATTGCAAAGCAACTACCCCCGTCCTTGTACCGATCGTGAAAAGCTTGGACATCGATATGAAAAAGCTCAATTTGCTGGAATTTAACGCCAGCTATGGTGAATACAACATCGAATTCACTCCGACCCTCGTTCATTACAAGGGCGGCAAGGAAGTGGCGCGACTCGTCGGTGGACGCGAAGCAAGCGAATGGAAAGCTTGGTTGGAAGAACAGAAAAAATCATAACGTGTGGTAGCCTCCCTCGATTAGCGGGAGGCTCTTTTCATATTGGACATACGTGACAAATATGTGAAGAATTCCGTTCCCTTGGAAGAAATAGCCCGAACGAGTCATTAGGCTTTCCCAGTTATTTGCCTATAATGGGTACTGGGGATAATCCTTGAAAACGGAGGTAATCGAATGACCCTCACCTATTTCACTGAAACCTTTGGCTTTCGGGCGACATGGAATCCAGAGCTGATTCTTTTGACTTTCTTGATTGGTCTGGCTTATTTCTCTCTGACCGGACCATTACGCCAAACCTTTCAAGATTCCACACCTGTCACACGCAAGCAAAAGATCTTTTTCACTCTCGGCTTACTTGGTTTTTACTTTAGTTTGGGGAGTCCCTTGAACGTAGCTGGGCATTTTTTGTTTAGCGCCCACATGCTACAGCAATCATTGCTTTATCTCGTCATGCCCTTGCTGCTCTTGGCAGGTACCCCGTCATGGTTGATTCGCTCCCTGTTCTATCGCCGGGGGCTCAAGCTTTTCATGCGCATAGCGAGTCATCCGATCCCTGCTATTCTCATGTTCAATGCCCTGTTCTCGTTTTACCATATGCCTGTTATTTTAGACTTGGCAATGAACAACCTGGCCCTACATAATTTGATTCATTTACTGCTGCTGGTGACTGCGATTTTGATGTGGATGCCTGTTATCGCTCCGATACCGGAAATTCACCGTCTGTCAGAGCTGCAAAAGCTTGCCTACATCTTTGCTAACGGCGTTTTGATTACACCTGCTTGTGCACTGATTATTTTTTCAGCAACCCCTTTGTATACGACATATGTAGACGGTCCTTCCATGCTCTGCGCTCCATTCTTTTCCGCGCCGATCGACAAATCGATGTTCGCCGTTCCCCTTCTCCCTCTGGATGATCAACGACTCGGCGGAATCGTGATGAAGCTCATGCAGGAGCTGACGTACGGAGTCGTCCTGGCTTACATTTTCTCTACCTGGTACCGAAAAGAAAAGAATCAGGAAGAGGACGGCCTCATAACGCCATAGCCAAAAAGAATGAGAAAGGAGGCGCTCTCACACGTGAATATCGCCCCTGCTACCGCTATCCGAATCAGACGGTTGCTCTTGTTGTTACCCGTCCTCGTCCTTGTTGCTCTTGTCGTTTCTTGGGTTGGGTTCGGGCCCAAAAACGCCCAGGCGAAATTGCCAGATGTAACTTTGCAAACCATCGATGGACAACCCTATTCGCTAGCACCGCAAAAGAAAACATTTCGCTTGGTGGAGCTAATTTATACCCGTTGCCCGGATATTTGTCCCACGACAACCATCAAAATGGTTCAGCTGCAAAAGCGCTTGCTCGAAGCAAATCTGATGGGGCAAGACGTTGAGTTTTTGACCATCACGATTGATCCGCAAAACGACACTCCTGATGTCATGCGCTACTATGGCAAGCAGTTGGGGATTCAAGAACACGGCTGGACCCTGCTTCGGGGTGATGACGAAACGATCAAAACGGTTACAAATTCGCTTGGCTTTTTTGCCAATAAGATGGATGATGGATTTATCTCTCATACATCGAGTACGTATCTCGTGGATGATAACAATGCTGTCATTCAAAAATTCGGCATGGGTGACGATTTCGATCCCGATCAAATTTATCAGGAACTGTTGAAATTAAAAAAGGAAGGGTAATCCAACATGAAACGAACGATGATTTTGCTCTTATCCATGCTTCTGCTCCTCTTAGCCGCTTGTGGAAAAGAGAACGAGCAACAAGCTTTTCAACCCGGAGCTCCCGTTAAGGCTGCCTTTACTTTGGAACCAAAGGAGCTTGTAGCGGGCGACACCGTTACCTTCTCTGTTAAAGTGACACAAGATGGCCAACCCGTAGATGATGCCAAGGAAGTGAAATTCGAATGGTGGAAAGATGGGCAAGAAAAGCATGAAACGATTCCGGCTTCGCTGCAAGGAGACGGTGTCTACACGGCCCAACAAACCATTAAGGAGCCAGGTTCTTATTTTGTCTACTACCATGTAACGGCACGAGATTTCCACAATATGCAGAAGACACCTTTTACCGTAACCAACAAAGCAGGCGAAACTCCTGGACCTGGGGCGCCCTCCGCGCCGGAAGCTGGTGCAGATCAGTCACACGATCATGGAGCGACAGGCCACGCGAATGCCGAAACGGTAGATTATCATTTCTCGCCAGCCGACAATATCGAAGTAGCAACACCAACTGCCCTCACTGTTCATCTCATGAAGGACAACAAAGCGTTGGACAAAGCGACAGTCAAGTTTGAGTTCTGGAGGGGTACTGACCAAAAGCATAGCTTCGTGGATGCAACGGAAACTGCGGCTGGTCAATATGACGGCAACGTACAGTTCCCTACTGCTGGGGATTATACAATCAAGGTCCATGTGGAAAAGGGAGAAATTCATGATCACAAGGATTTTTCACTTTCAATAAAATAAGAACACAAAATAAAGCGGCCATCCACCCAAGGAATGGCCGTTTTTCTTGTAAATTTGGTTAGCAAGTAAAATAAGCGATTCGATGCAAGTCTGTCCCGTAATACTCCCAACGATATCCAGTCCATCGGTATCCAGATACAGAATTACGACTGACATAGACGGGGTAAAACCAGAAAGAACGACCATTTCGCAACCATACGTACGTGTAGCGATATAAGCAGGGATAGAATCCTCCAGCATCAATCCGGCGTGTTCCCCCATAGCCTCTGGCTCCTGGTGCACTTGGCGTCCTGCTGGGTGGAGGACCTGGTGGTGGCGGGGGGAAACCTCCCGGTGAACCGGGGGAACCAGGGGAGTCTGGAAAACCTGGGGAACCATCTCGGCCGCCAGGGGGAAATTGATATGACATGACGTGTCACCTCCTACTAGTCTCCCTATAGGAAATGCAGCAAACGCACAGATGGTATGTGCGTTTGCCCGCCGTCATTCACCTATTTTTTCCGCAATAGCCTGTATATAGATCCGCAGGCGCCCCCACTCTTTCATCCATTCCGAGCACCTAGATTGGCAGTTACCCTGCACAAAAATTGTACAGTCTCTCCCATTTTCAACCGATTCGATCCTTTTACGAGAAAAGCTGTATCTGGTTTCAGCTGTTTTGCTAGACGCCGATGCAAGCCTGCCTTACTCAAGCAATGCCTCACCCGATTTGCCGGAAATCCGGAGCGAATCGCTGCTCTTGCAATATACCTCGCACTATTTCCCAGCGTATATAAGTAGTCTACATTTTTTTGACTCAAATATATCCCGACATCCTCATGACCTTTCACGTCGTATTTTCCCATTTCTAGCATACTGGCGAGCACGGCGATCTTTGTGGTATGCCCGACCTGGCTTAACACATCAATCGCTGCCTTGGCCGCATCGGGATTCGAACTGAAGGTATCATCCAGCACCTGAATGTTATTTGCGAGTCGATAGCTGGTAAGACGTTTTCTCTGTCTGCGAAACTGGCTTAACCCGCGACGAATGTCATCGACGGGAATCCCCATCGTATGTGCGACTGCAATAGCAGCTAATGCGTTGTATAAATTATGCTCGCCAGGAATAGGAACAAAAAATGACTCCTTTTCTCCACGCAAAGAACATTCGAATCGAAACCCATTGCCTTCTATTTTCGTTCGCCCCGCCTTATAGTCCGCCTCCTGCTCCTTGCCAAATGTCACGATTTTTCCCGTGAACGACCCCAGGTAAGGCTGTTGAACGAACTCGCGAGAATAGGGACAATCCCGATTCAGAAAAACGGTTCCCGTGGGTTTCATATGACGAATTAACTCCGTTTTTGCTAACGCCAGCTGCTTGGCATCACCGCCAAAATTTCCGATGTGAGCCGTGCCAATATTCGTGATGACTCCCATAGACGGCTGGATGATTTTGCAATGCTGTCGCAAATGACCGCTTCGATAAATTCCATATTCAAGCACTGCGGCTTTGTGCTCGTCCCGAATTCTTTTGGTATGCGCTCTTGTATTTCCCAGGAAGTTCTTGTTGTACATCGATTTATATGTGGGCATCCGTAGACTTAAGATGCTGTAGATCATTTCCTTTGTCGTGGTCTTCCCTGCGCTTCCTGTCACAGCGATAACCGGCTTGTCAAGAATTAGCGTCTTTACAGGTGCAGCAGCTCTTCTCTTCTTTTTCACGGGCATCACCCCTTTGCCTCGTTCTTCTTCTCTCGATCAGCTTTCCTATTGTATGAACGGCATAGACAGCCTGTATAGACCATTATCTATGAAAACGTTCCGCTACTATCCAAATCAGAAGGACGACTTCTGGAATAGAGTAGGAGGGGAGGTGAAGTGCATGAAAAAGAAGGCTACGATCGCCGCTGTAGGCGACATCCTGATGTGGAAAGAGCAGGTGGCAACTGCCAGATTGCCTGGTACAGATCAATTCTCTTTTACCGATATGTTTCATCCCGTGGCACCGATTCTCTCAGCGGCGGATCTCACGATTGGCAATTTAGAAACCACTTTTTCCGGGAAAACACAGCCCTATCAAATCGGCTCGGCACGAACCGGTTACCCTCGCTTCAACTGTCCAGATGAATTGGCTCGGGACTTGAAAACATCTGGATTTGACGTATTGACTACAGTGAATAACCACTGTCTGGATGGCGGAGTAACCGGACTATGCCGAACCCTTGATGTTTTGGATCGATACAAGCTTGCTCATACCGGAACCTATCGAAGCCCCGACGAGGCAAATACCTACCTGATCAAGGAGGTAAACGGCATTCGCATCGCCATGCTTGCTTATACCTACGGGACAAACAAGCAGGTGATCCCCGCTCATACACCATGGATCGTCCGACTTCTTCATCTTGACACGATATTATCCGACTTGAGAAAAGTTCGTCCTCTCGTCGATGTCGTGATCATCTCCCTTCACTTTGGGATTGAATTCCGCTATACACCGACAACGCGCCAGCGGCAGCTCGTACAAAGCCTGCTCGACAATGGTGCTGATGTCATCCTCGGGGCTCACCCACATGTTCTGCAGCCTGTTGTCACTCCGAGTATCATGACTCCTCACGGGACAAAGAGACAAACATTAGTCGCGTATTCTTTGGGCAATTTTACATCAGAGAAAATGCTTTCGTTTGATCAATCCCAGTGCGGGGCAATCCTGCGATTTACTGTCGAAAAAAATGAGAGGAATCAGATTTCACTCGAGCAAATCTCAGTCATCCCGACCTTTTCGCAACGATATGTAAGTCAAGGACGTATATGTTTTCGTGTCATCCCCATGCGTTCCTATTTGAAAAGCCCTGATCTGTATGTGCGACCCCTGCTGAGAAAAAAGCTCCAGCTGCTGTGGAATCGGGCCATCCGCATCATAGGCAGGTCGCGGGGCGTGTTGATTGAATAACACAGGAGCAAACGAGGGAGCGGGCAGTTTGCTCCTCCCCTTCCTCTTTTCCTACATAGACCAAGATTGACGATTTACAGAACATTTTGGTAAAATCCATTTGTAACTAACAAAATAACTATGGGTAGTTACAAAGGAGAGATGCCTTGCATGATCACTGTTCGCCGTATCGACTCGGAGGATTTACCTGCATTTCTGGCCTTCCCGGATCACCCTGCTTCCGTTCGGGATGATATCGCTGCTTATCTCGATAAAATGTTTACACAAGGAGCCATGCGTCAAGACTGGTGCTTCGTTCTGGAGGTACAGGGTGAGATCGCTGGTCGTCTTGCCTTCTGGACATTGCCTGGCAGTAAGCAAGCGACTGATTTGGTTTTGTGGGAGCTTCCATGGAAAGAAACAGAATGTCCTTCGCTCGGAGCTCATTTTTTACGCGAAGTCTTTACACTCATGGCAGGGGATCTATCGGAGAAAATCGGCTATGTTCTGGATTCCCCTTCCTCCTCTCCCCAATGGCAAACGGATCACCAAGAGCAGAGAAATGTTCTGGAAGCGCTCGGCTTTCAGATTAGCCGGGAAACAAACCGATTCGAATGGCATGCTTCGAACGAGACAACTGCTATACCGTCAAAAGGAACGCATGATCTGATCGTGTACCGCAGTCTTCCTGAGGTTGGCGAGGCTGCATTTGTGGATGCCATCCTGCGTGTCTCGCAGTTCACCCATGATCAACAAATAACAGAGCAGCGCTTGGAAAAAGGCCCTCAAGTCCAAGCGCAGGAAATGTTCCAAGATTTGCAACAAATGAAATACGAACCGGAATGGTGGCAGCTTGCCTATACTGCCAAAAATGAGCTCATTGGATTTTTGATGCCTACAGTCAGCCCTACCTTTGCTACGATTGGATACATCGGTGTTCTCCCCGAGCAAAGAGGACACGGCTATGTTGATCAATTGCTGAAGCAAGCCACAGACGTTCTTGTACTAGCTGGCGAAACATACATCCGCGCAGATACCGATGTAAAAAACACACCAATGGCCAAAGCCTTTTTACGTGCTGGTTATCACCAGTTTGCCAGTCGCCAAGAATTTTCCCTCGATCGCAGCTTGTTGCTCTAACAGACAAACAAAAAAGGGGGCGATTGCATTAACAATCACTCCCCTTGCTTCCCTTGTATAGACAATATTTATGGGACAATTTCAGACATTTCTTCTGGGCATACAGCCTGCTTTAGCATTTCTGTTGCCTGTTGCGTATCTACATCTTTTACCAATTCAATCTCACTAATGAGGAGCTGCTGCGCATTATCCAGCATCACTTTGTCACTCGTTCCCAACACTTTTTCTTTACTCATGCCAACCAAATCGCGAATGACCTCAGATTGCTCGTAAATATCGCCACTCTTCATTTTTTCTGTATGAAGCTTGTAGCGCTGTGCTGCATTCAACGCGGTGTCGCGTTGCCCCTCTAGCATGGCGGCCAAAACATTCTCTAGAATGTCGGCTTCGACCACCTTTCTGATACCAAGAGCGGACATCTTTTCAACCGGGACCATGATGTTTAACTCTTTCAGCGACATGTTGAGCACATAATAGAGGTGCTTTTCACCCAGAAATTCCTTCTCCTCCATCGCCTCGATTACGCCTGCTCCGTGCATCGGATAAAAAACCTTGTCTCCAACTTGAAACATACGTCCACCTCCTTCAAAGCAATCTATAGCCATTATAACACAAATATTGAATTTAAAATTTTTTATTTTATCATGACGTTTAAAATTAAGTCAACAAAAAAATTACATCTTACTCACGGAGCGTTTCTGTTGCCATTCGCCACCTAGTTTAAAAACGACCACACCCCCGACAATGACCAGAACCCCAAGCAATTGCGTAAACGTAATCGGCACTTGAATCAGCCCTAACCAGCCGATTGAATCCGACCATAAAGCAAAGCCGAGCTGGGCAGTGAGAACGATGGAGATGGCATACGTTGGGCCAAGCAGTCTCATCCCTTGAACCAAACAAAAGACCACCCCAACGCCGATCATGCCGCTGAACCAGTACCACGGCTGCATAGTTTGTGGCGAAAACAACTGATTTCCTTCAAAAATGAGACCCATCGTCAAAGACGACAGAAATCCCATCCCAAGCACAAGAGTCGTCGTAGACCATGTTCCTGCCTGTTCACTTACTTTCCTGTTAAAAATATTTTGCAGGCTGACCAACAAGCCAGCCAGTAACGCAAAAAATAGCCCGACTACCATGATTTTGACACTCCTGTCTCCTTATTCGTTGGGAGTCTCGCTCGCCATTTTAGCTAAACCTTCCCTATCCTTGATTAGAAGGTATCCATTGGCACGCTCAATCAGTCCCTCCTTGCAGAACTGTTGAATGACCCGATTCAAATGTCTGTAGCTCGTTCCAATCATATTCGCTGCATCCAAGAAATAGCTCGTACTGATCTGTTCTCTGTTAGCAGAATTCCACTCCTCTATCGAAACGGACAACAAATAACGTGCGAAACGTACTTCTACTGGGTACAAAAGGTTGATACTTAATGTGTTGGACTTCACACAAAATTTATTCGTAATGATTTGCAGTAAAAATTGCAGGAGTGGAGCGTAGTCTGTCCCGTATTTTTTCAACCAGCGATAATGAATCCCGATCATCTGAACAGACGAGGCCGCTTCTACCGAATTTAGATAAGAAATTCCTCTTACATACTCAATATCTCCGATCACTTCAAGGGGCTTTTTAAAGGATAGGATCAGCGTTTTTCCTTCGGGGGACGTCGTAAAAACCTTTACTTTTCCCTTCACCAAAACATACAGGTGACAGGCCGCTTCACCCTGGGCACAAATGAGCTCCCCTTGATCAAATTGGTACAAGGACAAATACGGCAGAAGAGGCTCATAAAAAACAGACGCTAACTGATGCTCATGGAGATATTGTTGCAAAAGCTCACGATTTTCGATTTCCTTCATCCCTCTGTTTCACCCTCTCGCTATCAGGATCTCAGTATCAGCACACCCAGAATCATCATCCCGATCCCAATAAAATGCGGCAGCCTCATCTTTTGTTTATCGACACCAAACCACCCATTGCTATCAATGAGAAAAGTCAGGCTAAGCTGGGCAATCAAGACAGCTGAAATCGTCATGGTTACCCCGATCTGCTGGATAGCCGTAACATTGCTAAAAATGATAAACGCTGCGAGTGCCCCACCTGTCAAATATAACGGTTTCACTCGCCTATATGCCTGCCATTTTCCATCTCGAAAAAACAACAGGAGTAAAAAAGCCGTGAGAAAGCCCGTTAACTGCGTAAGTGTCGCGGTTTGCCAGGTACCTATATCTTGACTGATTCTTGCATTCGCAACACCTTGCAAGGTAATGAAAACACCGCCCAAAATCGCAAAAATAATTCCTTTCATCCCTCTCACCTCACACTGATCTGTTCCTAATTAAAAAGGATGGCAAGGTGGATAGGGAAGGACATATGTCCTCATGATTTTCGTTGCCAAAAACAAAGAAAAGGCCCTTTCCGTTAGAAGGCCCCCTCGCTTACTCTTCTCATTGAATCTTTTTTTGTTTCACGATTCCTATCACAAGCAAAACGATCATCCCAATGATCGTGATCGGCAGAAACCACTTCCCAAAGCCGCCTCCCCAGCCTAGAGCAATAGAAACCGACTCCAATAAGATTACGGAAAAAATAATTAAGCAACTATTTTTTATTTGGTTCACGATTTTTCGGCTGTGCAAATAAAACTGCTCGGCATTCGATTCAGAGAAGCGTGCTGGGTAGTTATGTAGCTCCGGATGTTTTTCGAGTACCTGCATGAGGAAAATGATAAAGACGCCAATCCCAGGCAAAAGAAGCAACTCCCATTTTGAACCCCAGCGATCTACTTCCCCCAAGGAATCGTAATGGGCAGGCACCTCGTCAGGAAGCTTATTCCATACAAAGACTAAAAAGAGTAGTGATCCCACAAAAAATACACAACCTACTACATCCCATAACCATTCGCTGCCTGTCTTTGGTATATTTGTGATTGGTCTCTTCATATTCTCCCCCCTACTGCTGCTCCTCCTACAAGCATTTTACCATTAATGTCCATTTGTGAGTCAAGGTCAATCCGTCACACACTTCTGGGCGTTTTTACATATCTTGATGTGGAGTAAGGAGGGAACATCAGTGAATGCTCCTATAAAGGAAAGTATGTTGTTTGAGCACCGTTTCTGGCTTCAGATTCTGGGCGATCATGCCCGCTTTATTTTTCAATCACTCGCTCCGAATGAAGAGGAGGAGATTGAAAAAGCTGTATACTTTATTGTGTCATTTGATAACTTACTGGATATCGCCAGGCAGAATCTATCTTCCGATGAACTAGACGCACTCAACCAGCAAGCAAGTGAACTCACGCAACAGCTGCGTGAATTTAAACTCCACATTCTGGAGAGGCACCTCATCAGTAAAATATCGATTAGTCTTCCTCCAACGTTTATAAACCACATGGTCAATGAACTAGAAGAGTATGAACGTATCTTGCATGCCTTCCTCTCCGGAAGCTTGCCACCTGCCAATCACCCGGTAGAGCTCCACCTTCTGTGGCTATCCGATGCGGTCGGGCATGCAGCCACCATCACTTCCCTTTTGGACATGGTGGAAAAAGACTATCAGCGTAAAAGTGAACAATTTACCAAACAGTTCGAGCATTTTTACCTAAAAGCGGTAGAATTAGCCGGGTATCTCCGAACAAACCTGGATAACTTCCCGGCACTACGCCGTTTTAACCATCAAGCAGAAATGGAAATGAAGCTTTTTCAGGTATTCTTGCATGAATTGGAAGAGATGCGGATGCGCGATGAATTGCTTGGAGTTTTCTCCCCGCTCATGGCCGACCATATGTCCCGAGAAGAATGCTACTATTTGATGAAGCTATCTGAGGTTTCCGACGTGCCATCACCAGACTGTTTCCCGACAAGACCGCGAACCGAGTAAAAGATTAACCTTATTCAGAACTGGGCGAAAGCTAAAGGCTTTACGCCTCTTTTTCATTCTTTTTTCGCGATATCCACTCATGCATAAGCAAGCAGAAAGCTGTCCTCATATCCTATAAGTACCAACGGTTAAGGGGGTAGTGTTATGGATCCAATTGATCATCATAGACAGCGTATGCATCACCATATGAGGCAGGCAGAACGTTTTCGCTCTTTAGCTTTTGAACATCGTCATGACCGACTGCGTCATCATACCTTTAGAGAAAGAGAACACTTCCATCGCATGAGAGCCCATCACCACAGAATGCAAATGCATTCGATGCGTCGTTTTTGACATGGAAAACTCCCTTTACCGGGAGTTTTTTTGTGGGACAAGCCAGAATTTTATAATTCTGTGCTCATGCCCATTCACGAAACTGGGTAAACGCATAGTCATACATTATATATGATCAAAAGTGGAAATGGGATTTGACCCGCCCAAATCCTTATGCGGAGGTACAACATGGCAGATGTTTTTGTTGATCGATCATTAGAGGAAATACGTTTTTGGTCTCGCATCATGAAAGAACACTCCCTGTTTCTCAAATTGGGCTTTAACTGCGAAGACACAAAATTAATTGAAGAAGCGAATCGCTTTTACAGCATTTTTGAAGAAATAGAAAGCCAAGCACTTGCCTTTTCTTCTGACGTAGACCCTCAGCGAATCTATGACTTTAATCAACTCGTCCACAATGCTGTTTCCTATATTTGGGCTTTTAAACGCAAAGTACTCGGACTCATTATTCATTGCAAAATCGGTGGTAACAACTTTCCGCTGTTGGTCGACCATGTGAGCAGGGAGGCTGCCTATTTTCGGAATCGATTAGAACAATTGAATACAGGAAACCTTGATCCCTTACCTGATGCGGTGATTAATGAAAATGTCTTTTTCCTGCGAATCATGGCTGACCATGCGAAATTTATTAACCATTTGCTCGATCCTTCCGAAAGAAAGCTAGTGGATCAAGCTAGAGAATTCAGCCATGATTTTGATCAATTATTGTTCCAAGCTCAGGATCTTGATTCCATGCGTCCCCAGTCTCAAACGAAACCACTACTGAATCAGTTTGTGGATCAAAATCGCGTATCCGTTCGTCAATTGCGCGACTTCAAAAAAACAGCTCGTGATTTGATTGAGGAATGCAAAATTAAGAGCATAATCCCTCCATTGCTCGCTGACCATGTATTTAGAGAAGCTTCGCATTTTCTTGAAATTTTAGATGCCTTTGAAGTATCCCTCACACACGCAAAGTAGCGAAACAGGGTGAACATCTATCG
This sequence comes from Brevibacillus schisleri, assembly GCF_055685845.1. Classification (NCBI taxonomy): domain Bacteria; kingdom Bacillati; phylum Bacillota; class Bacilli; order Caryophanales; family Paenibacillaceae; genus Brevibacillus; species Brevibacillus schisleri. The sequence continues at coordinate 2,172,789 of NZ_JBVNDM010000001.1, read as the reverse complement.
GATACTTTTAAACCCGTCTCAATAATGCGAAGAGGCACCTCCTATCAGACAGGATGGTGCCTCTTCGTATTGATAACCATGAAGCAAATGATTAACTCAGAGAGTCTCTTTAGAATAGGGACAAGTTAAACAGCAATCCAAGCAAAAACATCAGAATTACATACCCTGGTATTACTGCAAGTTGTATATTCGTCTTTCTAACGGTAATAAAATGCGCCCAGTAAAAAGATGTTGACCCCAACACTGACAAAACTAAATAAAATCCAAAAGATTTTCCCTGCAATAAAAACCTATGTACCAAATATGAATACATGATGCCCGTTAATACAAAGATCAACGTTACAAGAAAACGGTTTACTATCTTGGATGTAAAAGAATATACCACTTCTCCTAACAAGCATCCAACATAGCAAAACGGTAGTAAATAAAAACTCAACATAAATGTCAAGGAAGTGAAAACATTAACCACTCCTTCACCTTGATAGGATAGGAAGGAGAGCATACAAATAATATACAACATGGCACTGACAAGAAACGCTACACTTGCTGCACTAAAAAAACGTAAAATCTGCATAGACACCTCATTAAATTGAAACTTGGCATCACGACCACCTCGATAAAAAAGCACACAGTCTATCAATTCCGATAGCCATTATTTTAACATATGTTATATCCAATACATTAGGGGCAGAGACTTTTGATTTTCCTCTTCAGAAAATTCCCGAAATTACAATCGAGGTTTCCCAAAACGCCAAACTGTGGGACGTTGGAACCTTATTGGGGTGCCTTTTCATTCAATCCTCAATAAGGCGAGCACACGTCCGTGACCATCCTAACACTATTTTATCGTCCATTTTCGTCACTTGAGAACACTCGTACAATCAAAAAGAAAATTCTGTTAATACCTTATTTTAGATCCATCCTAAAGGAGAAGAGATCCCATGAAGAAGAAGAAAACTCATTCTAAGAAATTCAAGAAAGTAAATGGTCAATTGGTTCAATATTCATCTTATTATCCAGCACAATCTGGAGGCTGTATCTGGCTTTGCCTTCGTCATGGATGCGGTTGGTGGTGTCCAGAACGCGAGATGTAATGTGACCTTGCTTCAAGAAACATCGCGCTAACCAAATTAGTTGTCTCTTTACCACTCCCTGTTTATTAGGGAGTTTTTCTTGTTACAATTCCCGGAGCCATTTTAATGTTTCTAGATCGCCAATCTGTTAAAATCATTACAAAAAGGAAATCGTTGGTGATTGTTTATGAAAAATAGAACTCTTTGGTTCAATATCTTTTCAGTAGTTGCTCTTGCTATTGCAGTAGTGAATATTTTTACACATGTGGCTTTCTTAAGAATCGTAACGATGATATGCCTTGCCGTTGTCATGGCTTCTTTAGGAATATTTGAACGGAAGAAAAACCGTAAGATGGCATTTATTTTGTTTGGTGTGGCTGCTTTTCAAGTTTTCGTGTTGGCAGAGATGTTATATGTCACCGTTACAAAATAATTAAGAAGCTTGTACCTCAAAGCTAACCGATCAACTTGGCTTCCTTGTGCACTACCTTCTTCGCCTCTACTTCTGCTCGTTTGGGACGTTTCCATTCATATTGCACAGGAACAAGATAGCGGCAGACATTTTTTCATACCTAATGTTGCTGTCTCACGTAATCCCCACGGTGATCGGACTTCCTTAAAAAACTCCACGTTGACAATGAAGTTCTGTGCACTAATCATCCCCTCGTTAAAACCAGGTTGTCTACGAAGTCGCCAATCTTCATGAACTTATTGTCGTTACTAGGCATGTTATCTTCATTTTGAGGAGAATTTTGAATTAATTGTGTAATTAGCTTTTCCATCATGTGGCTTCCTCCTATTTACTAAATCTAACGATTAAAAACGTTTATGTGTAATCTTTTGTAATGAAATATAATTCGGTATGTATGTAGTGTTTTTGTTCAATCTTACTAGAAAAGTTCATCTGATTGAGATAATATGAACTTTGGCAGTATGGCACTAATAAAATGCATAGGCTCCTTTCTTTTTGCTTCATAAAGTTAGCTTACTGGAGATTCAATAGATGATTACTGAGAGAATTAAAATTTTTGTTAATTACTGTATTTCCAACTTTATTTATTTAACGTACCAAATTTTTAATCGCCCAATTCTGTCATCCGAAACTTTTCAAGAAAGTACCAATGAAACGGATAGTTTTATTAAATCAACATTAAAAAAAGATGTTACGAATGAGATTGTTGACGCTGTAAATCAGCTAAGAGCAGAATTTGACGTTCCGAGTATCCAAGTATCGCTAGTCTTGAAAGAAAATGCTGAATTTCATTTTATTTCGGGGTATGCAAATCTAGAATCAAAAAAAAGAGCTACATTAAATACGGTTTACTATTTAGGAAGTATCACAAAAATTTACGTGCAAGCAATCATATTAAAACTAGTTCAAGATAAATTAATCTCGCTGAATGATTCAGCTTCAAAAGATATAAATATCTCTTCAGATAATAAAGGTGTCACAATTAAACACTTACTAAATCATACTAGTGGTTTATATGACCCTTTGCTTAACAAATTTCATTTATTTAAACTATATTTTTTAGGTAAAAAGTCTACACCTGATGAGCTTGTAAATAAAGTTAGAAAAAACAAGCCCTATTTTGCTCCTGGTGAGAATCGGAAGTATTCTAATACAGGTTATGTTCTTCTCGGTTTACTAGCTGAAAAGGTAACAAATAAATCATTTTCGAACATACTGAAAGAGTTTTTTTTAGACAACTATAATTTAACGAATACTTTTTATTCTGCTCAGGATAAGCTCCCACATGGCCTTGCCACCGGATACGATTTAGATAAATATCACTTAGGTAAAAAAGCGAATATCGATCAATTTCCACTCTTCCTTCCGACTTTAAGCTTTACATCAGGTGGAATTGTTTCAAATGCATCAGATGTTAGTCGGTTTTTATATAATATTTTTAATACCGATGTTCTTGATGATCAAAGTAAACGGAAATTACGATTGTTTTTTAGTGTAAAAAACGAAAGTGGTGTCGTTCTAAGAACCAATATCGGCCACATGTGCGGATACAATCATTTTTCAGGCTACTCGCACAGCAAAAAACTGAGTATTGTTGTCTTAACTAACCTAACTTATACTTCCAGTGGGATTTGCATTCCTGAAAAAATAGCTGAAAAAATAATAGATATCATGCTAAAAAAAGGTATAATTTAATTTTTTTATAATAGCGAACAGGAAGTTTTGACGTACATCGATTTTAACCAGTAGATATAAGCGATCCTTTTGGCTTTCGCACAGTAATCACCCGTAAGACGGCTAGTTTAAAGAATTGCCTCTCTTACGGGTGATCGTTTTCGTCCGATAAAACTCATTAAACAACTTCATCAAGCAGTTATTATTGATCAAGAACTTATATTGGAGGACAAAAGCATGACCCAGAAAAAAATGCTGATGTTGATTGTGGTGCTGCTGATCGGCGCCGCCTATTTCTTTGGGCTTGTGCCAATAGAGAACAAAACAGTCAACAACGGGAATGTAGACCATACGATCGTTTTTCCGTCTGATCGATATCCTCAGACTGCAAAGCATATCAAAGAAGCGATTGCCTCTGGGAAGTCAGCTGTATGTACAATTGACCGCAGTGGGGCAGATGGAAATCGCGAAAAATCACTCAAAGGTATTCCTACAAAAAAAGGATATGATCGAGATGAATGGCCAATGGCTATGTGTGCTGAGGGAGGCACAGGGGCACATATTGAATACATATCACCTTCAGATAATCGTGGGGCTGGATCCTGGATTTCCAATCGACTTGAGGATTATCCCGATGGAACCAAGGTTGAAATCTTGGTCAAATAAAGTTGCCCGCACATTCTGGATACGAATAAACATTTCTCAGTAAAGAACCCGTCTCTTTTATACAGGGACGGGTTAGCTGTGGAATTTGCAAGATGAAAACACTTTTCCTCACGTATTTGCGGGGCCAAGTGGCTTGTGTCAATCATTTTAATCAAGTCCTAATTGACTTTCCTTATCTATCTGCAATCCTTTGGCCACTCCATTAGGAGACTGCAACTTACCTTCTTCTTTGAGGAATTTCCCTTGATAAACCCCTTTAATTACGTACGCGTCTTCGGTAACGGGACCATCATATTTTTCTAAGTATACATACGCTTTTTCACCTGTTTCGAATACCTCATTACCTTCAAAAGTATACTCTGTTCCATTTTTATATCCGCCGGTCTCTAGTATATTGATCACATTTTCTGGCAGTACCTCACCTTTATACACTTGTTTGACTTTTGCATCACTAAGGGTAAATACGACGTTTTCATACTGGAAGCTCTCCGATTCATTGATTTCAACCTCGGCAATCACTTCAGCGCTTTCATGAAGCTCTTTGGTACTGTCGAAGCCCTCTACTACCTCTCCCGATACATCTACTTTTTTTAAAGTCTGCTTATCACTTTTTGCTGGTTTATGAGAGGTTTGGTCGTAAGCACGACTCGTTTCGATCTTATGAGAATCTAAAAACAAATAGCCTCCGCCAACGAGAAAACCTAATGCAAGTGTTGATAATATAATTTGTCTTTTGTTCTTCATTACATTTTTCATCCTTCCCATACCGCAATATCATCGTCAGGTTCTTTTTTTATTTTCACTCCTCTCTGTTTCTATTTTTTCAAAAGGTAGAATGCTATAATGCTTTTTAACTGTAAATATATGGAACCCCCTTTATTTTGACGAACGATTCTCGCTTTTGTTTCACACGTGCAAATAAAAACCGCCACATGATTCAAGACGGTTATTGGCTACGTAAGTAATAGGTCCATGACCATAGTCCGGAATGATCCGAATCTAATTTGGAGAGTGAACATATTGACCCTGCTTAAAAAGTTTAGTTTTTGGCTAACTTTGGTCAGTATTTTGATTTGCCTTTTCGATATTTTAGGGAATGATAAAAAGCACATCTTATTTGCAGTGACAAACCCCATCCTCAATGAAATTGTTTATATTGAACCGTTCAGACATTGGATAATCGAAGTGTATCAGGATGCTAACAGTACCATTCTTTCTGTTGGGTATTTACTGCATGTCATTACTTACTTCTTGTTTGGACTAGTGATTGACTTAGCACTTGCATTTAGAAAAAATTATTCAAAAAATTCCTAGTGTGTTAGATAACACCATAGATGGAGAGGATAACTATCGTTACTCTTGAAAAACTCTTCAAGGAGGGAACGAATTGGAGAAATATCGCTGTTATTATTGTGAATGTGAAACAGACAGCGTTCGCCAAATCACGTTTTTCCAAGGTAAGCAGGACCGCAATGAACTTTTGTGCGGTACCTGTCATGCTGATTGGATTGAATCCCTAAAGAGTGAGCCATAGGCAGGGTAACGTTTCCCACTCCACCCTTAGTGAATTTGGCTATAGGGTGGGGTTATTTTTGCCGATGCTATTCGCACAGCAATCACCCGTAAGACGGCTGGCTTAAAGAATGCCTCGCTTACGGGTGATCTTTTCTCAAATGATTTTCCTTTATCCCTTTACCTTTTATCTACCCTGCGGCTGTTTCGTCCGATAAAACTCATTAAACAACTTCATTAACGCTCGCTTTTCGATACGGGATACATACGAACGAGAAATGCCCAGCTCCCGCGCAATTTCACGCTGTGTCTTTTCTTTGTCCTGATCCAACCCAAACCTACCGATGATCACCTCTTTTTCACGCTCATCGAGGATGTGTATGTGCTGGTAAATTTTATTGGACTCCAGCTTGAGCTGCACAGCGTCGACCACTTCATCAGTTTCTGTACCAAGGACGTCGATTAAGGTGATTTCATTCCCCTCTTTATCCGTCCCGATTGGGTCGTGCAAGGAAACATCTTTTTTGGTTTTTTTCAGACTTCTCAGATGCATGAGGATTTCAATCTAAATGTCAAAAGAAGTGCATAAACGGATTTAGAACGTGTATATCTCCACGCTCTCCTCATAAACTCTAACTTCCCTTACTACATGACGGATCAGCTCTTTCTTATCCTCAAACGAAAGTTCATCCTGTGCTTTTGATAAATAATAGTCTGCAGCTTCCTGGATCAAGTTTCGGCTATATTCGTTATCGATCTGTAGTTTCGCTTGTTCATGTAGCTCGTTCAAGCGCTGATTCAGTTTATCTTCCTTTTCCTTCAGTTCTTTTAACCCTTGTCGTATATCTTCTTCGCTTATGTCTTCTTCAATGGATGCAAACAATTTGAGCAATCTTTTGCGCCCTGCTTTCGTTTTTTCGAGTTCCTTTTGCAAACGTTCCAGCTCTGCTTGCTCAAATGGAGCCTCCACCTTTTCTTCAACCGCTATCGCTATCTCATCTGGATTGTTCAACCATGAGCATACCGTTTCCCAAACCTGGTTGTCCAATTGCTCACATCTTACACGGTGACCGCATCCCTTATTTTTTGCACCTGCTGTATTCTTAACGTCAGTATACTCAAATACATGGCGGCTCCAGTTTTTCACTTTTCTTCCTGACATCGTATTACCACAGGACCCACAACGTACTAGGCCACTTAAGAGGTACTCGTTGAAGCTCCGCCCTGCCCATCTCCTTCTGGATTCCTTTAGCAGTCGCTGGGCATGTTCAAATCTTGCTTCGTCAATGATAGTTGGGCAGGGTAAGGATATCCACTCTTCCTTTGGGCGCATTTTCATACGGACTTTCTCATCTGCCTCGCGAAACTGATTACCCAGCATTCCTTCCGTATTCCACTTATTTTGATAAAATCTCCCCACGTACGCCTCGTTCATCAACATCTGCCGCACCACCTGACGATGCCATACACTAGCACCACGCTTGGTAGGAACCCCTTTTTTGGTTAAATAAACAGCTATCCCATTAATTCCCTGAACGAGCTCGTTGGGCTGAGTAAAAAGATCGAATACGAGTCGCACTACTGCTGCCTCTGCTTCATTTATTACGATCTGTTCCTTCCTAGAATCATAACTGTATCCATATATTTGAAAATCACGGAGAACGCGGCCCTGTCTTGCCTTTTCTCTTCTTCCACGACTCATTCGTTCATTGATTTTCGCTTTTTCGAATTCTGCTATAGCTCCACGCATGCTATAAAAGAGCTGTCCTTCTGGCGTCTTGGCGTATTCGCCATTCACGAATACGAGCTCTATCCCGCGTTTATCAAATTCATCTGTAATTAGCAGCTGGTTCATAAGCTTGCGTGATAACCGGTCGGGATCCAGACAAACGATCTTCGTAATGAGTCCTTCCTTCGCATCTCGTCTAAGCCTTGAGAGAGCCGGTCGATCTAAGAACTCGCCTGATACATCGTCAACATATTCAGCAGCTTCACTCGTCGCTGCTTTCTTCCTGCATTCCCTTAACTGATCGTCGAGGCTGAATCCGCTCTTGGCTTGTTCCTCTGTACTCACCCTGGCATATATTCCGATCATACGGCTTCTCCCTCCTGTATTTTCCTAATAAATACTGATAACAGGCGGAACGAATACTGTCAGTAGCAATACCCGGTATAATCTTTACATGCACCGTTCATCCCCTCCTGTCGAGAAGATATGCGCGAACGGCTTGTCAAAAGTAGTGAAGAAACATGAAAAAAGCACCACACGGGTGCTTTTGTTTGATGATGGTGTAGTGTTGTCGAAAACTCACCGAATATGATCCAGGACGCTTTTTATGACCTGCAGTGAGTCCTGCCGATCGAATAAATTATAGCGTGCCTTGACTGTTTGATAGACCTGATTCAGCGCTTTTTGGTTCTTCGTTTTTCGGTACTCGCTCACAAGTTTGGTAAAGGAAGGATGCCTGACTACGTCTGTTCGCCAGTCCCACACACGCGGTTTTTGGACTTCTCGCCGAACTTGCTCCACCATCTCCAATACTTTAGGTGCAAGAGAGGCGCTAAGCTGCGTTTCGGCCTTCTTCGTCTCTGGAAGATTAGACAGAATCACATAGTTGGGATGGGAGGACAACGGCTTGTTGTTTACATACAATAATTGGCCCGAATAGTTGCGCACGGCCTCTAGCAGCATGTCTTGATTGACTTCGTATTGAAAATACTCCCATCCAGCCCCCGTTTTTTTACTCGGCAAAAACAGCTGGATGAAGTCGAGCGAATTTGTGTAGTACGGCTGCGATTGCGGATACACAAACCCTTTTGCATCGACCTGGAATTGAGGCACTCCCACCTCTACTGCCCAACGGACTGCTTCACTTTGGCTGTCCTTGGGAGCTACACTCCCTTTAAAAGGCTTAACTTTTTTGTACATGCGGTACAACGTCTCCGCAACAAATTGCTTCGTAAGCTGTTGGTCTTTCAGTTCCTCAGGCTGTACGTACCCCGCTTGGATAAGTGCGTCTATCCGTGCTTTTAGTTCCATCTCTCCCCGTTTTCGCCGAAGATCGCCTCCCCATTGACCAGATGCTTCCTGCTCCAATATTTGCTTGCTGATGGCGGCCGGATCGTAGCCTTGGGGATAGACGGGATCCAATACCCCGATCTCATTGTACAGGGCAAACAAATACCCGTTTTTTGAAACGACGAATTCATCGATCATGAACCCGCGCGGCGTGTCTGTACCGTTAAGATCGCCGACGATTTCCGTAAGGCTTTTTCTGTTTTTGTCCAGGGTGCTGGCCGGATGCGGATTTTTGATCTTAAGCGCATCTTTTAGGAGAGAATGAAAAACTTCTTTTTCTTCCAGCGTATTGACCGTGGGCATTTTGTAGGAAATGCGATAAGAGGCCGCCGTTGCCGCTCCTACCTCTTGAATGGGATAGGCGATCTGCCCGACAGACAGAACAGCTATCATTGCAGCGATAAACACAACCTTTTTCATGGATTTGTTACCTCCTCAGTGGGGCAAACGTTTATTGGGTGTTTGAAAATACATTTGTTTGACGAATCGTTTTTGAATAAGGTTACACCCCACCCAAAATTACCCAAATACACCCAACCTTTGGGCAGAGTTCTCTCCCGCAAGCCAATCCTTATACCAATTGCGGTCACAGGTTATAAGAGGTGGTGCAGAAAGTAAATCTGCACACTTGTGACAGGATCGGTGTATTCTCATAATCGTTAGGTTGGTATAAAAAGGAGGTTATGGAAAATGTCTTGGCGTAGATTACATTCAGGTCTTTGCTCATCATCATACAACCTGCACTGAATTCAACATCGCTATATTCCACCCATATTGCCTTTTGGTGCTTGGATATGAAAGAGCAAGCACTAATGACATTGGCAGTTCAAAACATAAAAAAGATAGCCTTACACCTCTCACAAGTTAGTTAGGTGGTGGCTATCTTATTTTTTCAGTGTTCATAAGCCACTTTTCGAATACGACGAGCAATTTGCTTGTCGTGTAAATCCTTTCACTTGTACATGCACCCTTTTTTCCCCCTGTCCAGAACCTCTTATTCTGTTCTACATAGAATGTATGAAAACAAGAAAAGGAGGATCACACTTGAAGATACCGAAAAGTTTATGCGATCGGATAGCCAAAATTCTGGGTGGGACAGGCATGTCAAATGATACTTGTTCTATCACGATTCAGCGTAACCTCAATGCAACAATCTTGGGCAAGCCATATGATACTGAGCATGAAATTACCATTGAATCCCTCGACAAAGAAGGCAACACCTTGAATACAGGTGAATTTACACTCCTGCAAACCGAAGTCCAAAAGTTTATTGACGCTGTTCGTAAAGAAGGGTTTATCGTTTCTGCCCTGCACAATCACTGGCTCTTTGATAAGCCACGTCTCATGTATTTGCATATTGAATCTGTTGAACCACCCATAGAGTTTGCAAAGAAACTACGTCGTGCTTTGAATGTACTGAAATAACCAATCCCCGTGGCGCTAAGCGTATAAATGCCTTAGCGCCTCTTTCATTTTCTACCACTATCGTTTCGCATATCGATTGTTGTCTTGCCTAGTCGTCTCCTTGCTACATATTTGCATCGTCTCTCCTCCCCATTTAACAAATCGTGTGGCTTGTAAACTTTTCCTGCCAATTGGGCAACCTATACCATCATGAATGCGGAGGTATTCACATGAGTTGGACTCTGATATGGCAAACTGTAGGTGTAATTGTACTCGGTACCCTTCTACTGCGAATTGCGGGTAGAAAATCAATTTCTCAAATGACTATGGCCCAAGTAATTGTGATGATCGGGCTTGGTACTTTGATCATCCAACCTATTACTGGCCTACTTTTCTATTAGCAGCAGTCTTGGTCGTGGTCATGATATTGATGGAATTCCTAGAGATTAAATCTAATGGATTCGAAACTTTTATTACGGGCCCTTTTATTAAAGGGCTTTTTCAATAACTATTCTATTGTGGTAAATTACCAAAGGTCGTGATTTTTTGAACAGTGGATTCTTAAAACAATGGTGCCTCACACATGAGGTCGAAACTAGGTCGATTCATTCGTTCTGGAAAAGTTTTTGGATCTACCAAAGTGAAGACACTGAGGAATTCCATTCTGTATTTGGTGTTGATTTTAAGACCGAAGATTTAACCATATCGCTAAAAGAAGTAGCCATGTTCATCGATAGATGGGATGAAAACATGACATATGAGGGTATCTCATACGGATTTGATTACGTTGCCTCATACATTCCAATCGTTTTTAAAAACAAGAAACTTGGCTGGTATAAACTACTATTCAATCTTGACGGAGAGATTTTTGACGATTTCTTCGTCATTGACTAAGTATGCATTGTGATTATATGAACAAAAATCTTACTAACTTCAGGTGTATTTGGCAAGTAAAAAGTGCAGAGTTCGGCAGCCATTTTGTGCATAGCCTTGCCAGGCTAAATTTTTATTATTAACGGTGGGAAAGAGCATGCCGAAGGCGATAACTCTCTCCTGTGAAAGCTACGATGTGAGCATGATGCACAAGACGGTCAATCAAGGCAGCGGTTAAACGGTTATCTCCGAAAACCGTATTCCATTGGCTGAATTCCAAATTCGAGGTAACAATGACACTGATTCGCTCATAACATTCTGAGATTAGATGGAAAAGTAGGTCAGCACCATCCTTGTGAAACGGAACAAATCCTAACTCATCTAAGATTAGTAAATCAGCATCCATTAATTCCTTCTGAAATCTCGGTAGATTGCCAGCATGAAACTTGGTTTGCAAAATGGAAACCAACTCTGCAACCCGATAAAACCTCACATTTTTCCCCTGTTTACACGCCTCTACACCAATTGCCGTGGCCAGATGCGTCTTTCCTGTGCCTACGGCACCCAGCAAAATAACATTTTCCTTTCGTTCTACAAACGAGCCTCTCTTCAATTCCTCAATCGTTACACTCTCAGGTAGCGAAACCGACTCGAAAGAGTACCCTTCAAAAGTCTTTATTTGCGTAAATCTTGCTTTCTGTAACAATCGTCGGATTTTTCCCTGCTCACGGGAACTTCGTTCCGCTGATAGAACCGCATGAAGAAACTGAGTTGGGTGTTCAAACGGTACTTGATCATAGATATTCATGACATGTGCTAATCTCATCTGCTTGCATAGTTGACGTAATTCTTCTCTCATTTTCGTACCTCCGTCCGTTGAAGTTGATCATATCTCGAAAGATCTGGCTGATACCCAACGAAAACAGACGGTGTTCGATTGTCTTTCATAGGTGTTGGGATTATCTCTGGATGACGTAAACGGTACAGAACATGCTCCAATCGACTCACATCATCCTGCTTTTCTTGCGTAAGGCATCTTTCGATCTCCTCAATTTGGTATGTTCTTAGCATTCGAATGATCCAGCCGATTCTTGCTTTGCGACTTTTTCCTTCCACAGATTGAAGAAAAGCTTTTGTTTGGCTGGGAAGCAAAGCAAGGACAGAACTGTAATCGAGAGCCTTCGGCCTATTATAAAGTGGCTCCAACAGCGTTTGCAGATCAATTGGGATCGGCTCGTCTATATATCCCCTTGGTAGTGAAATGAGGACTTCATAGCTGTCATTTAGTACGTCTACTTTGTTCCACCAATACTTCAGCCATACTCGTTCGTGAGAACGGATAGATGGAACCTTTAACGTTTTTTGATCAACGAGAACTTCACCGTATCCATTGGCTTTTACGGATTCTAAACGGAAAGCCTCGTAAGGTACGAGAGGAAGTTCCAAAAGCTTGATTTTCTCTCGCTCCCAAAGCTCTTGCTGTAAGACTCCCTTCGCATAATGGAGTCTTTTCAAATCCTCAAAGGCTTGCTGATTGATAACATACTGTAGTTGTTCCAAATCATTGGCTACAGGTAATGGAACACACCAATTTCTTCGTGCATAACCAACTTTATTCTCAACATGTCCTTTTTCGTTTCCCTGAGCTGGATTACAAAATACAGGCTGGAAGCGATAGTGAAGAGCAAATCGTTGAAATTCGTCTGTAAGCTTTCTCTTTCCATCGGTTCCTACAGATACAACTGCCGCTGAAAGATTGTCAAACCAGATTCGATTAGGCACTCCGCCGCTCATCTCAAATAACCGCCGTAACCCTTCCAAGAAACACTCGGTGTTCTCCTTCGGAGTAACAAAAACAAATGCCGCGTTGCTGTAAGGGTAGGAGAGGATCAACATTTTCCGCTCTACCAGTTCACCGCCAATAATTGCTTGAAATGTTCCAAAGTCCGCCTGAGCTTCTCCACCTGGATGTTTTAAACGAATATAAGGTTCCGATTTTTCGATTTGCAGTTCTAACTTCCGCTTGGCAACATAGTACCGTACGGTACGATCTGATCCTGCAAAGCCAAATTCGGAAACAAGGCGATCATAGATACGTTTTGCCGTGTGCCTCTGCTTTTTGGGGCGGGTTTGATCTTCCATAAGCCAAGTATCCACTTGCTCACGATAAGCTTCCATAATAGGGAATTTTCCTCGAAGAGGACACTCTTCTTTGTTCCAGTCCGAACAATCTGCATATTTCTTTGCTGTTCTCCAGTTAACACCAGTTTGTTCTGCTATCTGGGAGATCGATTGATCTTTTACGTCCCGCAAGTATTTGATATAGTATTGTTGAGCCATTGCCAGCATTCCTTTCATCCCTCTCCTATCTGTTCCGCAAATAGAAGAGTAGGGGGTTGTTTAGTTAGCTGGCAAGGCTTTTTTCATGTTCGGAAATGGTCTGCACTTTTCGGTTGCCAAAGTGTGTACTTTTATTTTGCCAAACACATTCAGGTGATAAAATAGGCCTTACACATGAGTTTTTCTTAGTACGAAGTGAACTCGAACATGAACCAGTTGAGACCGTAGTTTTAAGTGATAACCTTGTCCTCTACATATGGGACTCTCTTCGATGGATCCCTTCCTTTAATCCCTCAACCCAAGAAATCCACACCGGCTTAAATTACCATGGCATTACGATCATTCGTCACGAAGGTGCGAACCTTCTTAAAGACATTTGTTTAAATTGGTCACGGTTGTTTTCTCTGGCTCCTTCAACCATCCAGCTCACCGGAGACTTTGTTATGGATGAGAATGGGAATGGTGCCTACGAGAAGTGGAATTGCACCAGAGATGATCTGACTAAAACCCTATCTTCATTGGCAGCTATTGCTGAACAGGCCTTTCATGAAAACTACAGTATTGTTCACCATGGTATTTAGCATGTTGAGAAACACATAAATTCCCTAAACTGTAAAGAATTTACTCTAAAACGAATTGAAGTGGACTCTTTACCTACTGTATAATATCTCCAAAAATAAGGGGGAGAGTTGAGGATGAAAAACCTATATTTATTACTGGCAATTTTGGGGGCAGTCTTGCCTTACAGTTATTTCATTCCGTTCCTTCGTACAAATGGATTAGATATCAATCTTTTTACATCGGAACTTTTTGCAAACGACATTTCTTCGTTTTTTGCAACCGATTTTCTTATCTCATGCTTCATTTTCTGGGTATTTCTTTTTCAAGAAGTTAGAAAGCATCACATGAAGCATTGGTGGATTTACATCGCCGCAACTTTAACAGTTGGTCTATCATTTTCTTTTCCTCTGTTTCTTTACTTCAGACAGAAAACAATAGAAGGTCGTAAACATAGGCAGGGAAACGATTCCCAATCTTTGTTCTAACTTTAGACTACCTCACCACTTCATGGGGTTTTTTCAAAAAATGAGCGTCCGATTGGATGCTCTTTACTCTTCGATATTAATCATCATGCGAATTAATTTAAGCACTGCTACCGTCAGTCATATAAATGCCAACAAACTGCCCCCCATGCCTTTGAGTTGCTGCAATAGCAGCAATCAATGCTGCGTACCCCGCTGTCATTAAGGAGCGATCTTCAACGAAAAGCCAGCCTCAGCAAGTGACAGCTTTCTGAGCCGTCGCTTTGCCTTTTGGCTGGCTTTGATCTTCGCGAATTTTGAGCTGCGATCAACTGGACGAAAAACTTTTACAATCTCGTCCGACCGGCGCTTCCTCCGTGTAGTATATTTCTCCTGTCACCGAGTTGACCTATTGGCGCACTACATTTCACCAGCCTCTATGACGGCACTTATTCCTTCATTTATTTAAATCGTAAAAATACTAATTTTTATATAAATTTACATTCATAAAAATAGGACGACTTCCATAATTTACGCACTCTAAATAATAGGTCCCGGGCTCAAGTTCAAAAACTTCTTCTTTATATTGATTCCCAACAATTGACATAGATAAGGTCTTTCCATTTGGGTTAACGATATAGACCTTTGAATCCGGGAACACTGGATAACTTGGATTTACACTACCAGTAAAACCTACTACCTTAACTGACGTTTTTGATTCAATGGTGAATGTTCCTGATGAAGCTATTCTATCTAATCTAGAAAGATGGAACCAAAAGAAAGCGTCCTGACTTTGTTTTTCAACTTGAACCTGACTCTGCCCTTGCTTAAGTGAGGTTTGGTTTTGTTTGATATCACTTGCAAAAGCAGCTTGAGTGCCAATTGTTAAAGCAGAAACAGCTAGACCACATAATAGGAACTTTTTGAATGTGCTTTTCAACATCTGCTCCACCTCTTCGTTTCTATATTTATTGCTGAAATTGTTATACAGAGAAAAGTTAATTTTCAATTACGGATCCTCTCATATAAACCGGCATACTCATGTGGTTTAGAAACTCTAAGTAATACGTACCAGGCTCAAGAACAAAATCCTCTTCCTTATAATCCCTTGCATAAATCGACATGGTCACGCGTTTGCCGTCACCCTGTCTAACTATACTGACTTCTGAATATGGAGTTACTGGAGACCAAGTTATATTCGCCGTAAGGACTTTTAGCTTAACTGACTTGGTTGAGTTAAGAGTGAATGGGCCAGAGCTTTGCCAACGATCTACTCTAGAAATATCAAACGAGTGAAGAACCTGCCCTTGGGCATTGGCTTGGATTTTCTCTTGACTTTGTTTCTGGATAGGCTTCTGTGTGCTATCACTTGCAAATGCACCTTGAGTACCAATCGTTAGACCTGAAACAGCAACAGCACATAATAGAATATTTTTAAATTTTCCTCTCAACATCTTACCCTCTCCTATATTACATTTAATTACATTTTTAGTTTATTTATGTAGTACGACCTCTGCAATAGTTTTTTATACAAAATATCACAACGCACACTGAGCGCGAGTAACCATCATTAATTCGGTTCTACAAGACTCCCGAGAGGTTAACCAAGCCTCGTCAAGCCGAAATAAGGTTTTTAACAATGGCGGGAGACGATTTTTAGTCTTACTTACCCCGCCACAACCGACGAAGGACTAGCGCTAAGACTCAGAATGTTCCTCTCGGTAGGCTAACATTCCTCAACATCCATAGGTGGTTCGAGTACGCCATTGATAAGGGATTGACGGTATCTCTAAAGTCAAATTTCAACCTGCATTTTATCGCGATTTTGTTGGGCTTTTTCGCACAAAAAAGGCACTCAGATCATGCCGAGTGCCGTAGCAATTTGCCTTATTGCATCTTTCTTTTTTGTGTAGAATTGGACTTTTGTTAGCCCTCAATCAAGGTACACATTGATGTCTTTTACGCGTGACGTGCTGAGGGCTCAATGATAGCGTCAAGTTTCTTCTTCTCTTCGTCTGCAAATGTAAACGACTTGTCCAACAAACCCTTGATCAGTCTGGAGCCGTTCATTATATCCCACCATTTGTTTTAATTATTGCTGCTAATTCGTCACCAACAGTTCAAATGGAGAATAATGGTACTTAATTCGTCTACTTAATAAAGATCAACTGTTACTTGTCGAAAATCCGAATTTAACTGTTTCAAAAAAAGTAAAACTGATTTCTAAAAGTGAACTCAATCAATATGTAGGTCCCCCTCCTCATATGACTACATCCCATGAGCTACCCTTTTGACATTACTATCTCATTCTCAATACAACGCGCAGCATACGTAGCCAGCTTGGTGCCCTTATCCACCTGATAACTCTCGATTGCTTTGATCAGGCCGATGGTACCGATGGAGATCAGATCTTCACTGTCCTCACCCGTGTTCTCGAATTTCTTCACAATATGCGCCACCAAACGCAAATTGTGCTCAATCAGCTTGTTGCGGGCGTAAGGGTCGCCTTTGGCCATGAGTCGGAGGTACTTTTCTTCTTCGGTGTCCTGAAGCGGTTGCGGGAAGGCATTGTTCTTGACATAAGCCACAAAAACGAGTAGTTCTTTAAAAACAAGGGAAAGCGCCGCGATAATGCTGGACATGGCTGCCACCTCCACGTCTGGAATAGCTTACTTCTATCCTTATGTGGGCGGTCGCCTATGCGTGCCTGTACGCAGGGAGTTGTTGTCGATTAATTCACGGTTGCTTGTATGGTAAAGGATTCACATTTCCACCTATGATTGGAGTGATCACCCATGCTAGATTTTGGCGCTGTGTCGATCGAATGGGGTACTTTACTCTTCCAGCTCTTTGTCTTTCTAATGCCTTTCGCACTTGTCATTGCTTGCTGCTTGTTCATCGTAAAACGCACCGCAATCAAGCAAAAAGCCATCGACGAGCTGGAAAAACGCGTCGCAGCACTCGAGCAAGAAAGAAAGCGTCCGGAATCATAACGGACGCTTTCCTTTTTCCCCTATTCAAATAGAGCCATCATCTCTTCGTCTTCTCTCTCACGCGCTATATCGTATGGTGTTTGCCCATCCATGTCTTTTTTGTCAGGATTCGCACCTTTGGCCAGCAATAACTCTACCACATCCAAACGTTCCTCTCCATCCGCTACCTGTGTGTGCAACGGGGTACTTCCATCATGAGCACTGGCATGTATGTCTGCACCGTGCGCGATGAGCGCCTCTGCAACCTCTGGATAGAGCGTGATATGCAACGGGGTAATCCCCTCATCGTTTTTCGCATGAACGTCCGCACCTTGTGCGACCAAATACGCAATGAGGTCAACATCGTCCGTCATCACTGCGCCATGCAGTACGGAAAACTCATACTCATCCTTTTCATGCAGCAATTCCGGCTGTTTCGTAACAATCTTTTTTACAAGCTCGATGTCTCCCAGTTCAGCCGCATCATACAAATCTGCGAAATGATAAGCCATATCTTTCTCTCCTATCTTATGTATTTCTCTCTGCTCCTTATCGCTCTTCTGTTTCAAATACAAGTTTGGCGAGCAGGACTAACGGTGAATCTTTTTCTTGCCCGCCCTCAGTGAGATCGAACAATTTTTCGTTAATCGATCCGTACCGCGATTCATTGCCATACAGCAAAATGACATGTGGGTACTTGCCAATTTCCTCTGTTAGCTTTTCCGGCCATTCTTTTCGATCGAGGGTTGCATTCATTGCATATTCGTTTTCCAAATACATGAAAAAGTCTGCTCTCGCCTCTGCATCCTGTACCTCATGTACTTCAAAAAAGTCCTCGTCTATCCATTCAAGACCCGACGCTGTTAAAAAGCCAGACGGTATCACTTCAACATCCTCATCGTAAACCGGAGTCAGAAAATCCGCTAGTTCATCAGCCGATTGCAAGGTTGTTCCCCATACGGTTACTACATTTCTCATTATCTCTCCCCCCTCGTCTAATGCTTTACGGTTTCCAAGGAAGAGCGAATACGATCTACACGCTCCTTTTCCTTGCGCAGAATGGCTTTCTCGTATGCTACATCCAGCAACCGATTGATTTCTTGCCAATTCGCTTCACCGGAAGGCGATTCACCACTTGTCAGCATTTTCCCCCAAGCACTTAATGCAATCTGTCGCTGTGCTTCATTTCCGTCCAGCCAGCGAATCAGATCCTCCCATTGTGGACGTGACACCGCGAAAAGCTCATCCCAGCCTTCTATCGGGTACGCCACATGCGGCTCCATCCACAAAATGACTTCTCGGGAGCGAAAGTGATGCAAATGACTGTTGGCAGCATATCCTACCAAACATTCTTTTCTGGCAACGACTTCGTCCATTTCAGCCAAAACTCTCTGTAAGCCCTCTTCTTCCGGCAAACAAGCTGCCGTTAGATATGCACGTTGGCTTGATCCTAGCCGTTGATAATGTGGCCCGGACTCCCATAGAGAGCGCACCCAGCTCTCTGCCTTCTTGCCTACTGTCTCGACAATGAGCTGGCACCAAAGTAGCAGATTACTCGATGAGGTTTCCTGCTCAATTTGTGTTACCCATTTTTGTAAAATTGGCTCCCAATCGTACTGGGTAAATGCCTCTTGGATGCGTGAATCTCCTGCACCATGCATTTTTGCAAACAAGACTAGCTTCTCGAAATCTTGCGCTGCCTCTTCAAAGCTTAGCGTCCGATAGATTTGCAGCCATTCTTTCCACTCTTGTGCGACTTGTCCCTCGACATCGAGCCCATCTGCACCGGCGAGTGCTTCATAATTCCAGCACTCTGCCCCAATACAGCCAAGCTCCGTGACTCGCTCTACGAACTCTGTAAAGCTTTTGCCGAGCAATAGGAATTCGTCTGTCTCATGCCCCCAAGAATAAACGGGTGGGTCATCCACGCCTGTCGACAAATCGATGAGCAGCATGTCGCCATTCCCACCGACGTGAAAACAGAGATACCTTTTCTCGTCCTCACTCTCTTCGTCCCCACCAAAGTACGGCCACTCAAATGCATCCAATGACCATCCCAAGTCCCCACTGAGCGAAAAAGGATCTAACGCTCGAGATGGCAACGACCAATTTATTTGAACCTGACTGCTGCCCAATAGTAAAATAGTCCGGATCGTCGCTGGAAAGCTGATCCCGAGACTTTCCTCTCTTCTTTCGATTTCTTCCAGCGCTGCTGGAGGTTCTATGGTGAGCGGCCAAACCTGGGCACCTTGTCGCTCCATATCATGCATAAGTAACTTCCACGCTTCAAACCACTTTTCCATTCGTTGCTGCATTGGCATAACGACCTCTCTCGTCTGTCGTTTTCTATCTTACGAATTCTATATCTATTTTCTTTATCTAAAATTCGATTTCATATCCTACTAAAGAACCAATTATATCCATATTTTTCATGGTAAAATTATCTACAAAGTCACTATTTTTGCCGATATTAGTAGAAAAAACACGGAAATGAGGACCTAGCTAATGACCACCATTGGAATTGATTTGGGCACGACGAACAGTCTGGTTGCCTACTGGACTGAAAATGGACCCGCGCTCATTCCAAACGCTCTCGGAGAAACACTAACTCCTTCTGTTGTCAGCGTCGATGAAAACGGCGAGATCTTGATTGGAAAAATCGCCAGAGAGCGCCTCTTGACTCACCCAGATCGTACCGCTTCTACTTTCAAACGGTTTATGGGGACAGAAAAAAGATACCAGCTGGGGAGATATTCCTTTTCTGCCGATGACCTTTCCTCCTTTGTGATTAAATCTTTGAAGACGGATGCAGAGGCTCATTTAGGGCACCCCGTTCACGAAGCGGTTATCAGTGTGCCTGCCTATTTTAACGACACACAACGCAAAGCGACCAAGCGGGCAGCAGAGCTTGCAGGACTGAAAGTAGAGCGCTTAATTAGCGAACCGACTGCCGCAGCGATCTCATATGGGCTCCATCAAGAGGAATCCGAGACACAATTCCTCGTATTCGATTTAGGTGGTGGAACGTTTGACGTTTCTATTTTGGAAATGTTCGAAGGTGTGATGGAAGTAAAATCAATCGCTGGGGACAACTTTTTGGGCGGCGAAGACTTTACCGATCTGATCGCCTCTTATTTCATAGAAGCCCATCGACTCGATATCAACACGCTGGACAGCAAAACGCGTTCGTCCATCCACAAGCAAGCTGAGTTGTGCAAACGCGCCTTGTTTTCCGAGCAAGAAGGGAAAATGAGTGTCAATATCCAGGGTGAGCTGGTTGAAACGACCCTTAGTCGAAATCAGCTGGAAGAACTCGCATTTCCCCTGCTACAACGACTGCGTCAGCCGATCGAGCGTGCTTTGCGAGACGCATCCATCTCACCTCGGGACCTAGATGCCATCGTGCTTATTGGCGGTGCGACGCGGATGCCGCTTATCAAATCCATCGTAAGCAAAATATTTGGGCGACTGCCCTATTCCCATATTAATCCCGATGAGGCCGTTGCATTGGGAACAGCAATACAAGCAGCACTCAAGGAACGCAACGAGGCGTTAAACGAGCTTGTATTAACAGATGTTTGCCCATACACACTCGGTACGGGGATTGTTCAAACCATGGCAAACGGCAAACATGAGGATGGCTACTTTTTTCCGATCATCGAGCGCAATACGCCAATCCCGGTCAGCCGGGTAGAACGACTGTACACCGTTCTCGATTATCAACGCTCCATTCTCGTTGACGTGTATCAAGGCGAAAGCCGACGCGTCGAACATAACCTCAAGCTTGGCGAACTGAATATAAAAGTCCCCCCTGCCAAGAAGGGCGAGGAGTCTATCGATGTTCGTTATACATATGACATCAACGGGATTCTCGAAGTCGAAGTGACTGTCGTATCTACAGGAGTCAAAACCAAGGCCGTCATCGAAAAAAATCCGGGTAGCCTTTCAAAAGAAGAAATTGAGGAGCGTTTTCAAGCTCTTCAAAACATAAAGATCCACCCCAGAGAACGAACCGAAAATCGATTGCTTCTGGCAAAAGGCGAGCGTATGTATGAGGAAGCGTTGGGCGAAAACCGGATGATCATTGCGAATTACTTACGCCGCTTCGAAAGTGTCCTGTCCACCCAAAATGAAAGGGACATTGCCAAAGCAGCAGAAGAATTGAAGCAGCAGCTGGACATGTTTGAAGGGTGGAATGAGTATTAATGGGGATTTGGGAGATTCTCGGGATTGAACCGACGGACAATCCTGCCCAGATAAAAAAGGCTTATGCCAAAAAGTTGAAGGTGCACAATCCGGAAGTTGATCCTGAAGGCTTTCAGCGATTGCGAGAGGCGTATGACCTCGCCCTGAAGTTCACACGTAATGACAAGCGGGATCCTGAAAAAAGACAGCTGGACGGCGAGGAGAATCACGAAACGCAAGAAGAGCAGCCTAGCTACGATCCACCGCATCGGCTCACACTATTTGACAGATTTTTAGAGGAACCACTGCAAGAAGTAGTCTCTCAAGAAGAAATCCCGATTCCCAAGCGGTACGATTTCACGGAGAACTACGATCATTCCGAACGCTCCATGAACCCTGGTGATATGGTGGAGCGTTTTTTCCACCGTACACAAGAGTTGTACGACAACTATCACGAACGTATCCAGCTTGAAAACTGGCGTGAGTTGCTGAATGACGAGGCCATGTGGAATGTCGGCTGCCATCAACTCATCGATACGCAATTTCTCCACTTTTTAGAAGAACACTACCACTTGCCTCATGAAGTGTGGAAGCTGCTCGATTCCCATTTTCAATGGCAGGAGAAATCAGAAAAGCTCGTAAGCCAGCTCTCAGGACGTTTGGTCGCTTACCTGAACGGCCAGCTTAATCAGATCTTCACGCTGCGTTACCACTCTTTTGAGAATCGCGATGACCTGGATATTGAAGCGTTTCTAGAATGGCGCAGCGATGCGTTATTTGCCCTCATGGAAAACGATTGGGAAACGGCTCAAAGCTATTTGGCAAAAGCTCATGCTCTGTACGCTCTTGACCCCGATTTGATCCGTTTACAGGGTGAATATTTTTTGCGAACCGGAAATAAGAATCGTGCCTTTCATACCTTTGATCAATTGATACGTCTTGATCCAGATAACATCGATGCGTATTTGTATCGTGCACGACTTTTCCTCGAGAAGGGAGATGCCACAGATGCGATCAAAGATTGCGAGGAAATCCTCACTCGCATGCCAGAACTGTGGGATGCTCGCAGCTTGCTGGGGAAAGGCTATCTTCAGCTAGGGGAATGGGAGAAGGCTCAAGAGGTTTTTCAGGAGATACTCTCGCATAATCCATCCGATATCGACGCGAAGATATGCTTGACACAAATACACTCACCGTTTAACAAGATGACGGAACCACCTGCGAGCAAGCAGGCCAAAGCTGTTAGGAGAAAAAACCTGCAAACGCTTGGACTTCCTGGCAGGCTAGCAAGGTTCAAGCAATTTTTTGCTCTCTACACGAGACGTAACATTTGGACGATTATTTTTCTCCTTCTGCTCCATTACGCTATGTTTGCTGTCGTATCCATGAAGCTGGATATGACTTCGGAGCAAATGTTTGACTCCTTGGTCAATAAATATAAGCCTGTCCAAATCAAGACCGTAGAAGGGATGAAACAAACTCCTCTTGGCTACCAGGTGGAGTTTACTTTGACCAAAGCGTCTTATACCAATATGCTCCGTGTCTATGACAAAGAGAAGTATCCTGAGCCAATAGCCGAGTTCATCCCTGCTGCCAAAGCCAAAGAGCGAGATCTATTAAACTCGGACACAGGCTATGTAAATGTGGGTTATCTGGGTCAACAATTAATCATTGTCATTACGGACTACGACCATGCCAAGGAAATTCATGACAAACAATCCATAACGATGCGAGGAACGCTGAAGGCGGTACCGGATGGGGAGATGTTGCCTGTCATTGTGAATGCTCTGGATAAACGAAAGCTTCCCTATCAGTCGATTCTCGTGACCGATACGTATATCAATGCCAAGCCTGACTTAGAAGAAAAAGGATGGACGGGATCATGGCTTCTGGGCATTCTCGCGATGATTTCCATGTTGTATTACATCCGCATCATTCGTGAGTTTCCCAAAACTCGCAAAGCATTGACATTCCACTAAAGGAGGCAAGGAGGATTACCATGACAAAAGAAGCAGAAAACGAAAAAGAGATCGACCCAAAGTTAAGCCGCTACTTGCATGCGCTCTCCTCTGTTTGCCTAAATCAGAAGCGGCTCGCGTATTATTTGGCCATCCACGAATACAACCGCCTGCGCGATACGTTTTTGCGGCTTCGTATTGATAACAGATGGGATACCGGGGATGCCGCGAAAACGAAAGAGCGCTTGACTTGGTTTTTGGAGCATGGGCGAAGAACTGAATTTGATCAGCATCGCCACGTATTATCTTCACTCGGCGCTACCAATCGTTCCAACTACATCGCGTCCTTAAAAAAAGGCGATCTGGAGTCAGCCCGACAGTTGGTCGTTTACGCGTACATGAACAGACTCCCATATGCCGGTATTGCCGCCTTTGATTACGCCTGGTATCTCATTATTTGCAAGGCAGGCGCCCAGCAGTCCTATCTTCCCAAGGCAGAGGCCGTAGAAGGCATGCTGGACGTAGCCAAGCGAATCCAACTCGCTTATTCGAGCTGGGAAGAGTATTTGTTTGCCTATGCATGCGGCAATCTTTACGACGAAGCAGGCGCGTCTAAAAATACAAGGAAAGTAACCGAAGCTCATATTTTGAAACTCTTGACGGGTAAGTACAGTCCGATCCGTGAATTTGACTGGAAGTTTGATCTCACACCTTACCTGCCCTCACCACCCCATGCAGAAAGCCTCCCTGCTTTTAGCAGCTAAGCTTACAAAAAAAACGTTTCCCTCGGACATTTTGCGCGTTGTCCGACTGGAAACGTTTTTTATTCTTGTATCAAGCCTAACAGAAGTCTTCTTACGCCTTCTTCGGTAGATCCTTCACCATGTGGCTCAATTTATGCCCGCTTACAATCACTGTCCCATCCTCGCGATAGCCGAGCGATTCATACAGCTTGCGCGCACGTGGTTTTTCCTCATCAACGAGCAAAGCGATTCGGTCATGTCCACGTTGAATCGCTTCTTTTTCAAAAGCATCCAGCAGAAGTGATCCGATCCCCTTCCCTCTGCATGAGGAATCAACCGCAACAGAATCCAAATAGAATTCGTCATCCTTTGCTTCTTTTACGAGCGTAATCGTCTCGCCAGTCAAACGTTGGACATGCTCAACGAAGGGGCGATCGAGCACCTCTGTTTGGCTTCCATGATAAAAGAGCGCCAGTCCTACTGGTACATCTCCATCCATGGCAATCACTGCGTTTTCGTAGCTAAGCCGGTTGTTTTCCTTCGCAAAAAACTCCTCCATCATGCGAATCGCTTCCCCCGCCTCCGTTGCACCTGTCAACGTATGCGCGATATCGCCAATGGCATCGTAAATTAATGGCGCAGCAAAAGCTGCATCTGTGGGTTCCGCTTTGCGTATCATCTGTTTCCTCCTTGCGTTTCGAGCATTCGCACGACACGAATCTTTTCGTTTCTTTGTCTATCATACACACTTTCATTGTGTCACAATCTTCCAAGCTGATCGAGCTTTCCCGACGATCGTTCACAGATCAGCAACAATGAAACCGCTCTCATTTTTTTCGAGAGCGGTTTTCCCTTTTTCGTATCGGATTTTCTTATCCAATCATTTTTTCAATCGTCAGCTTGCGATCATGCCGCAAATCGAGGAATTCACCCATTCTTCTTACCAACGGACGCATCGGTTCATCTTGATGAATAAGAATGACTTCGACTTCTTCCCCGCTGCTCAACCTCGCCTTCGCGCCTACGTACAGCAAGGCAATGTAGCGGACAAACTGTGCAACGATCTCGACGTTCAAGATTCCGTTACAGGCTTCCTTCCATAGGAGCTGTGCCGCCTCGAATGGGGACGTCCTCCCCTTGTACACCCGATCAGAACAGATCGCATCAAACATGTCTGCAACAGCGAGCACCTGACATTCGATTGGAATGTTATCGCCTTTTCTTTGCTCCGGATAACCAGACCCGTCGAGTCGCTCGTGATGCAGCAAGGCACACAATGCCAACAGCTCAGACCCACCCTTCATTTCACGGATCATTTCATAGCCGAAGACAGTATGCTTCTTCATGATCGCAAATTCCTCTTCACTTAGCTTGCCTGGCTTCAGCAATATTTCCTTCGGTACTCTCATTTTCCCAATGTCATGCATAAATCCGGCTATCCCCATGAATGCTACTCGCTCTTCATCCCATTTCATTAAGCGAGCTATGAGCGAACAGAGAATGCCTACATTTAATGAATGTCGGTATGTATAGCTGTCTGCCCCTTCCAGCACGTACAAGTTCCGGAACAACCCCAAATGCTTCGTCGATTTTTCTGCTACATCAAAAAAGATGTTGGAAAAATGATCAAGTCTTTGTGCCCCGCCAACTGTCAGTTCATCGAAGAGTAGTCTCGTTTTGTCGAGAGCTTGTACATAAGCAGCAACGGTCTCAGAATCTGCATCCAGTTGGAATAGTTGAGAAGTAACTTCCTCACCAGTTCCCTCTGTAAGACTCTGTATGATTTCAACCTCACGGACTCGTTGCTTTTGCAATAGGATCACATGGGCAGGTGTGATCGTCGTATTTTGTCCCAGCAGCAATATTCCTTGTTCCGTGTACAAATCTGCCGCTAATACTTGCCCAATCAGTGAGAGATCAACAGGTGCCAAAGGCATACAATCAACCTTTCCAGTCTCCGTCTTAGTAGAAGTTGTTCAAAAAGCCGACTTTTTGAACTCACACTTTTATTCAAATTATAGAAAGGAAGAAGGTTCGTTACAATCTTTTTTTCGACAATTCCTAACTTTGCTGGACACGGGTCATTTCACCATTCGCATACATATGATATCAAGCAAATGTCAGTGGTTTTATCAAGGAGGGACGAACGTCTCATGACGACGCTGTACATCACACCAAAAGCGTGGAAACAGATTGAGCAGGCCGTACGAAAAAAACCCTCACTAGAAACAGGAGGGGTGATGATGGGATACCCACTTGGTGAGGATAGATGGGTCGTTACGTATGCAAGTGAACCAGGCCCAAATGCGATTCACCAGCCACATTCTATTTTTTTCGATGACACGCATCTCAACAAGCTCGTCCGCAAATTAAGCAGAAATCGTCAATGGAAATACATTGGTGATTGGCATAGTCATACGGTGAAACGCCTGTCACCCAGCAAAGGTGATAAGAGAACCATTTGGGCAAAAGCCTCGCAATCCATGTACATGTCTTCCTCTCCCCTCATGCTGATCGTCGGGCTAAGTAAAAACAATCAAATTAACGCAAGAGGATTCATCCTCGGAAATACTCTTCGCGAGGTTGGGAAGATTGAGCTGTATGATCGGCAAGCCCAGCAACAGCTTGGTGAAAAAACTCCATAGCCTGGTTTTTTCCCCAGCTCGGCTGGTTTTCTGCCACGACACAAATGGCGTAACGTGGCTCTTCTAACGGAGCGTACCCGAGAAACCACAGATGGTTGTTTCCATTCGCATCCCCGATTTGTGCAGTCCCGCTTTTTCCTGCCACCTGCCAAGCGGAATTCATGAGTATCTTTCCTGTTCCCTCTGTGACGACTTTTCGCATCATTTTTCGCAATTTGTTGGCTGTGACGTAGTCAATACCGTCCAAAGAGAGCTTCTGCTCGGGGAATGTATGGAACGACTGACCATTTCGGTATGCGATCTCTTTTACCAGCCGTACTTGAGAGCTTTGACCGCCACGCAAAATCGTTACCATCATATTGGCTGCTTGCAAGGGGGTAATGCGTACATCCCGCTGACCGATAGCGCTTTGAATCAGGACGCCTTCATCGTCGCGGGATATCCCCTCAGCAAAGACTCTACCTGGCTCTTCGCCATCCAGCTGCTTGAAGTTTTGGATTTTATATAGATGAGGGGTAAGATGTCCCACCTGAGTGGTCAAGCCCAGCTTTTTTGCATACTCCTCCAACTTTTCCCCGCCTATCATCTTGGCAATATGAGCAATCGCAATGTTGCAGGATTGGGCGTAGGCTTCTTCCAGTGTCACACTGCCGTGGCCTTCTTTTTTCCAGCAGGAGAATTGGTACTTCCCGTATTCCCCTGTACATGAAAAACGGTCAGTTGGTGAAACGATTCCTTCCGCCAGGGCGGCTGCTGCTACCACTGTTTTATAGACGGAACCAGGCGGGAGTTGTTTGAACGCGCGATTCTTCCAATCGCTCGTGTTTCCTGTAACATTCGTTTGATCATAGGTAGGGCGGCTCACAGCTGCAAGAACATCGGCTGTCTGTACGTCCAAAACGACGATACTGCCCTCTTTTAGACCTACTTGATCGGCGGCTGCCTCCATGCTTCTCTGAATCGCTGCATCCAAGGTAGTCGTCAAGGACAACGGATAGTATTGATTCGATTGCTTTGTATAGCGGATATCCAGCCCTCGGAGCGGTTGACCATGCCCATCTACATAATAGGACAAGACAGATGGCTCGACCCCCTGTAAAAAACGGTCAAAGCTTCGCTCCAGACCCGACGCCCCTAGCGTGCTCTCGGCATTCATTTTGCCGCTTGTCCATTCATCTGGATACAGCTTCTGCACCATGTTGGGATTTTTATGGATAAAACCAATCAAATGCTTGGCTACTTCATCAGCACGGTATCGCTCTGTCACCGCCAATGCCACAACTCCTGGAATGGCAAGGGCATTGATTTCCTCCGCCTGCCGCTCGGTGAGCATCACCAGCTTTCCGGACGACTCTCGCATGAGCAGCGGTACTTTCGCCTTTTCCATGGTCTCTGACAGGCGTTCCTTAGATTCTCCGGTTATTTGAGCCAACCGCTGCAAGCCATCTGTTCCTTGCAGGCTCCCACGCGCCAACGGGAACAAAATCAAGGCGAGATGCTCTTCTCCGGTAAAGGCGTACCCATTTCGATCTACGATATCGCCACGCCCGCTATGCAGTACGATGCTTTGCTGTCTTTGCTTTACTGCTGCTTTTACCAAGTCAACGCCATGCCGAGAAAACCGATGGGGTGATCCGAGTTGAATCCACCACAAGCGCACGATCAAACCGAGCCATAACAACGACATGGACAGCAATACAAGGAAGTGACGTCTTTTGATTCGTCGATCCAGCTGCATCGAATTCCCTCCCTGGCTTTTTTCACCAGTATTGCCGGAATGTACGCGACAGAAACAACGAACAAAGAAAAAAGCACACCGTACGTCACGGTGCACTTTTAGGTGTCTATGATTGATTGGTGAATTGTTGCTTCTCCAATAAGATATTTCCGATCTTCGTGGATAACAGATCCAATGCTACTCGGTTGTAGCCGCCCTCTGGGATGATGACGTCTGCATATCGCTTGGTCGGCTCAATAAACTGCAAGTGCATCGGTCGAACGACGTTTAAGTACTGTGTCACCACTGAATCAAGGGAACGACCGCGCTCTTCGATGTCACGTACGATTCGACGAGCAATACGCACATCCGCATCGGTATCGACGAACACCTTGATATCCATTAAATTACGAATCCGCTCATCCTCCAGAATCAGCATTCCTTCCAGAATGATGACATCCTTTGGGTCGACTTGGATTTGCTCCGGCTTGCGGTTATGCACCTTGAAATCGTAGATCGGTTTTTGGATCGCCTTTCCTTGCATGAGCTCCTGCAAATGCGCAAGCAACAAATCGTTGTCAAAAGCAAAGGGATGGTCGTAGTTAGTCAGCGCCCGCTCTTCTGGGCTCAAATGGCTTTGATCCTTGTAGTAGGAATCCTGTTCAATCATCGTTACACTATCATTTTGGAACTGGCGGTACAGCTCCTTTGCTACAGTCGTTTTTCCAGAACCACTGCCTCCCGCTACCCCAATCAATACGGGGTTACCCATGCTTCATGTCCCCTTCCTCATGATGCTTTACGCATATACGACCCTATGTTTTTACTTCTTTTTCATACTGATGGCCAACCCGTCTCCGACCGGAATAAATGTCGTTTCTAAATCAGGACGCTCCATTAAATGTGAATTATAAGAAAGCAGCTTGTCCACCATCGGACGCTGGCGCTTGCCCGCTTCTTCTGGGGTCGCCACCAGTCCTCGGAACAGGACATTGTCGCTGATTACCAAACCGCCTTCGCGAAGAAGCGGTAGATACAAATCGAGGAACGTTCGATATTGACCTTTGGCCGCATCGATAAACAAGCAATCAAATTGATACGACTCCGGCAGCCCTAAAGTGGCGTCACGTGAGAGTATTTCCACACGATCTGCACATCCTGCTTCTTTTATATTTTCCCGTGCTCTCACCAATCGATCTTCATCTATGTCCATCGTGACAATTCGCGCTTCCGGTGCAGCTTCTGCAAGCCAAATGGTAGAATAGCCAATTGCCGTACCCACTTCAAGAATCGCTTTGGGACGATGCAGCAATAACAACATCCGCATGACTTGAGCGGACGGGAGCTGCACAATGGGGATGTTTTCCTCTGCCGCCTCCTGCTCCAGTCGCTTGAGCAGCAAAGAACGCTCGGGAACCAGGCTTGACACGTAGTCGTCAATTGCCGGATTGGTAATCATGATTTCACTCCTCTTTCGTTACAACCGAATTATTATAGCACACCAAAGGAAAACTTGGCTACGTCAAGCACTGTTGACCGCAGGCAAAAAAAAGAGGAAACCTGGTTAGTTTCCCCTGCTTTTCTTATCATTTGCTTCATGCTCTTGCAGTGTTTTGGAAAAGTAATGCTCGGACGTTCCGTCTTTTTTCGTCACGTAGAAAAAGTAGTCGTGTTTGGCCGGATTGACGACAGCTTCAAGCGAAGCTCTGCCAGGGTTGGCAATCGGCCCCGGTGGTAATCCAGGATTTGTGTACGTGTTGTACGGGCTTTTTACTTTTAGGTCCTCAAAGGTCAGACGATCTCGTTGTTTGCCGAGAATAAATTGCACGGTAGCATCAGCCTGCAACGGCCACTTATCGCGAATCCGATTGTAGTACACGCCTGCTACAAGCGGACGCTCCTTGTCAACGGTTACTTCACGCTCAACGATCGAAGCGAGATTCACTGCTTCATCAAGTGTTAAATGGCGCTGCTTCAGCTGCTCAGTCCACTCTGGCTTCCATTCCTTTTGGAATTGAGCCAGCATACGCGAGACGACTTCATGTGCCGTAGTGTCTTTGTCCACCTCATACGTTTCCGGGAACAGATACCCTTCCAGACGGTTCTTTCGGTCTGCTTGCTTCGGTATGGCGGCGACAAAAGGATATTCGGGGAATGCACCTTCATTTACTTCTTTTAAGAATGCCGCTTTCTCTACAATGCCTTCTTTATCGAGATGATCTGCGATCTGTTCGACATTCCAGCCTTCTGGGATCGTAAATCGGTTCGCATTGATCACCGTGTTTCCTTCCACCATGGCTGTTAGTATCTCGTCAATAGCTTGGCCAGTCGTAAATTGATACTCTCCCGCCTTAAGATCAGGGGCCACACCTTTATACTTCACGTAGTAATTAAAAACATCGGCATCTCGGATCAGACCTTGTTCTTCCAGTACCCGACCAATTTTTTGTACAGAGGAACCGGACGGAATCGACACGTTCTTTACCGTCTGTTCACCTGCAACAGGCTGTAATTGCTGGTGCACGTACCACGCTGCTCCCCCCGCAGCCAAAATGATCAACAACAACAAGGCAACCAGCCACATCACAATTCGTCCGCCGCGTCTGCGTCGACGCGTAGCAGGGCGTTCGGGGTTAAAATCAGGCTTCGCTGACATTGGTTTCAAGCTAGAAATCCTCCCTTTAGGGTCTCTTTATCTCCATCCCATTCATTATACAAGAGGCTTATCCAACTGTCACTTCATGGGTGATTTTGGCGAAAAAAGTCATAAAAAAAAGAGCCCGCCAGTTGCGGACCCTTTTCTCACGCTTCTATTAAATTCCGTCTTTCTCCAAATCAGCAATCAACGTTTCGAAGGTAGCTTCTACTTGCTCCCACTCTTCATCATCCTCGATTGGCTGAAGCATGTCTGTACCGTCATAACGCAGGAAGTGAACCTCGTACTCTTCTTCCTCTTCCTGATCTACTGGTACGAGTACCAAATAGCTGCGGTCTTCGATGTCAAAAATGTACATGATACGAAAATCTCGCGGTTCCTCGGTACCTTCTTCCGTCAGCGCGATCACATCGCCCACTTCGAACTCTTCCATCATCTCTTCACTCATTGTGATCACCTCGATTTCGCGTCCAAATATCCTTGGAGGATTAAAGTGGCCGCCATTTTATCTATCACTGTCTTTCGCTTTTGACGGCTAACATCAGCAGAAATCAGCATACGCTCTGCCGCCATCGTCGTCAAGCGTTCGTCCCACATGTGGACAGGAAGAGACGTGCGTTCCTCCAAAAGCTTGCCAAATGTTTGACACATTTCAGCACGCGGGCCTATGGTTCCGTTCATGTTTTTGGGCAAACCAACGACGAAAGCCCCAATTTGATACTGCGAAACTAATTCGCTCAGGCGGGCAAAATCCTTTTCCTTGGATTGTCGCTTGATGGTCTCTACTCCTTGCGCAGTCCATCCCAGCTCATCGCTGACAGCCACTCCAATCGTCTTGTCGCCTACATCCAACCCCATCAATCGTGTCATCGTTAAGGTCTACTTGCGCTCTGACAAGTAAACGGTCACCAACTCTTCTATGATTTTGTCCCGTTCCAATTTGCCAATCAGGCTCCGCGCGTTGTTGTGGCGTGGGATAAACGCCGGGTCGCCAGAAAGCAAGTAACCGACGATCTGGGTGATCGGGTTGTATCCTTTTTCCTGCAGGGCTTTGTACACCTCTGTCAATGTTTCTTGGACATCCGCCGCATTCGCTTCCTTGGGCACCGTGAATTTCATGGTATTATCCAACGAACTCACAATCAACACCTCGATTTCCTTTGAGACTCTTTTGGTTACCTACTCTTTTTTGTATTCGACTCGGATTTCGTTTACTCCTGTCGATTATACAAATTTCTCTTGCAATCGCATTATTTCGCTACTGCTTGACTCTTCACGAAGTCAGCCACTGCATCTAGTGCTTCTTGCAGCTTGGATGGGTCCTTACCACCGGCTTGTGCCATATCAGGACGTCCACCACCGCCACCACCACAACGAGTTGCGACTTCCTTGATGATCTTGCCAGCGTGAATACCTTGATCCATGAGATCTTTGGTTACACCTGCAACGAGGTTCACCTTGTCGCCATCGACCGCACCCAACACAATGACAGCGGAGCCGAGTTTGTTTTTTAGCTCATCCACCATGCCGCGCAGGTTGTCCATATCGACAGCGGAAACACGTGCAGCGAGTACATTCATGCCGTCTACTTGTTGGAGTTTATCCGTCAACGACGCTGCCTCGATGTTCCCCAGTTTTGCACGCAGGGACTCGTTTTCGCGCTGTACTTCTTTCAATTGTTGTTGCAGACCTTCTACACGTGCAGGTGCTTCTGCCAGTACAGGTGCTTTGAGTGCTTGCGCCACTTCTTTGAGTGTAGTGAACTGCTGGTTCAAGAACTGGTAAGCGCCGCGTCCTGTTACTGCTTCGATCCGGCGTGTACCTGCACCGATACCGCTCTCGCTTACCAGTTTGAACAGACCGATTTCCGCGGTGTTGTTCACATGGCATCCACCACACAGCTCCAGGCTGTATTCGCCCACTTTTACAACGCGTACAACGTCG
Source organism: Brevibacillus schisleri (assembly GCF_055685845.1). NCBI lineage: Bacteria > Bacillati > Bacillota > Bacilli > Caryophanales > Paenibacillaceae > Brevibacillus > Brevibacillus schisleri. Next base: position 2,139,854 of record NZ_JBVNDM010000001.1, on the reverse strand, counting down.
CCGTATTTTTCACCGAACAACGCCATCGCGCCCATCGCTTTTGCCTCAGCCAATGGTTTGTTGGCGATCTCGACACCCAGGTTTGCCCACACTTTTTCATTCACGATTGCTTCGATACGCTCCAGTTCTTCTGGAGTAATAGAGCTAATGTGAGTGAAGTCAAAACGGAGACGCTCTGGTGCTACCAAGGAACCTGCCTGGTTGACATGCGTTCCCAGGACATCCTTGAGTGCTTGATGCAGCAAGTGAGTCGCTGTATGGTTTTGCGTGATAGCGAGACGTGCTTCACGGTTCACTTCCGCGCGAACCTCATCGCCTTTACGCAGGGTACCTGCTTCGACGATGACGGAATGTACATTTTGACCCATTGGCCCTTTTTGTACATCTGTCACACGTGCTTTCACGATATCAGAAATCAGGAAACCTTCGTCATTGATCTGACCGCCGCTTTCTGCATAGAAAGGTGTTTGGCTCAGAACGACTTGTACGGTTTGACCTTCTTCTGCTTCTTCTACCAGCTGGTTGTCCAAAATAATCGCTTCCACTTTACCTGTTGCTACCAATTCAGTATAACCAACAAATTGGCTCGTAACCGTCAAATCAGACAATGGACCACCTTGGATTTGCATGCTGTCTACGTCTTGACGTGCTGCACGTGCACGCTCACGCTGTTCTTCCATTGCTTTATCAAAGCCATCGCGATCGACAGTCAGCCCTTGCTCGTCTGCGAAGTCTTCTGTCAAATCAACAGGGAATCCATACGTATCGTACATTTTGAACACATCTTGACCAGATAGTTGTGTCTTTCCGCTATCTTTTGCTGCTTTTACCATGTCAGACAGGATCGCTAGACCATCGTTTAATGTCTCGTGGAAACGCTCTTCCTCGGCACGAATGACTTTTTCGATAAACGCACGCTTTTGAACAACCTCTGGGTAGAATTCGCCCATCATCGTGCCTACTGTCTCAGTCAAGCTGTACAGGAATGGCTTTTCTACGCCCAGCTTTTTCCCCATACGTACGGCACGGCGAAGCAGGCGGCGAATGACATAGCCACGTCCTTCATTGGATGGAAGCGCACCGTCACCGATTGCAAACACAACCGTACGTGCATGGTCAGCGATAACCTTCAGGGCTACATCCATCTCAGGGCTTGTTTTATACTTCACACCGGAGATTTCCGTGGTCTTTTCGATCAGCGGGAACAGCAGGTCTGTCTCAAAGTTGTTGTCTACGCCTTGGATGACAGACGTCATGCGCTCAAGACCCATCCCCGTATCAATGTTTTTCTTAGGCAGCGGCGTGTAGGTACCGTCTGGATTGTGGTTGAACTGGGAGAATACCAGGTTCCATATTTCCAGGTAGCGCTCGTTCTCCCCACCCGGGTACAGCTCAGGGTCGCTCGGGTCGTTTCCGAACGCTTCTCCACGGTCATAGAAAATCTCCGTGTTCGGTCCGCTCGGGCCTTCTCCGATATCCCAGAAGTTGCCCTCCAGTCGGATGATTCGCTCTTCTGGAACACCGATTTTCTTGTTCCACAGCTCAAATGCTTCTTCGTCCTCTGGGTGAATAGTAACGGAGAGCAACTCAGGATCAAAGCCGATCCATTTTGGGCTTGTCAAAAACTCCCATGCCCATTCAATCGCTTCTTCCTTGAAGTACTCACCAATTGAGAAGTTACCCAGCATTTCAAAAAAAGTGTGGTGGCGAGCCGTACGTCCCACATTTTCAATATCGTTTGTACGAATAGACTTTTGCGAGTTCGTGATACGCGGGTTGTCCGGGATGATGCGGCCGTCAAAGTATTTCTTGAGAGTCGCCACACCGCTGTTGATCCACAGAAGGGAAGGATCGTCGATTGGAACCAATGGAGCGCTAGGCTCAATGCGATGTCCTTTTTCTACAAAAAAGTCGAGGAACATCTGGCGGATTTGATTGCCTGTCAGCTTCTTCATCTACATTCTCCTCATCTAAAAATAAAAAAAGCCCCCATCCCCTCAGGGACGAGAACTGATTTCTCGCGGTACCACCCTGCTTACAGGCTCGCTACACTTATCTGAGCCAAGGCCTGTCGCTTAAGTGGCGTCTAACGGTGCCAAGCCGCCGGGTTTTGCCCGGTCTTAGGAGTAGCCTTCTGCTGCTCTTCTTTTGGTCGCCCTCTCAACCATGGAGCGTCCTCTCTGTAAAAGGTCTGCAACATACTCGTTCCCTCATTGATTTCACATAAATCACTTTGTCCATATTATAAATATTTTACCTGATCACTGTCAACTTTCATGCATCATGACAGCGATTCGGCTAACGATCACTTTGCAAACGGCCAAAATCGGGACAGCAACGATTAACCCGATGATCCCCCCTACCGTCTCCCCTACCAGCAGTGCCAAGATAATCAGTAGCGGATGTAAATGCAAGGAACGACCAACGATGTTCGGAGATAAAATGTTTCCTTCCACGATTTGAATGATGAGATTGACAACGACAACGAGTAGCAGTGTCTTGGTGGAAATCGTAATCGCGATCACAACTGCTGGTGCCGCCCCAATCAATGGTCCGATGTACGGAATGATGTTGGTGAGACATACGAATGCAGCCAATACAAAAGGATACGGCATGCCGATCCACCAGTAGCCCAAGTATGCGAAGACGCCTACGATCAGGGCGACCATCATTTGTCCATGTATGTATTTACCCAAGGATTCATTAATATCCCGCAGGACGATCAGCACTTGCTTCCGATAAGCCTTTGGAACAATCGACATCCCCGTCTCATGCAATTGCTTCATATCCTTCAAAAAGTAGAAAGCGATAAACGGCACAATAGCAAAGGCAAACAACTTTCCCATCGAATGCTTGGCATTATCCACGAGTTTCGATACGGAATGAGACATTCCCTCATTCGACTGGATGATCACCCGGTCCACACCCTTCGAGATGCTATCCGGCAAAAAATATTTTCGTGCCTCCCACTCACTCATCCATGTATAGTACCAATCCATCAGGCGGGGAATATCGTCTGACAGCTCCACCAATTGCTTCGTGAAAACTGGGATGGCGTTAATGATCGCAATCGTAATCACCAATACAAATGATCCATAGATGAGCAGGACTGCCATCAAGCGCGGAACCCTTCTTTTTTCCAGCAATTGCACGATCGGATGGAGCAAGTACGCAATGACGAGTCCCAATATGACGGGAACGAGCACTTCCTTTATGAGCGAAAACAACTGTGACAGGACTGGTCGGAGCAGCCAAAGCAGATTGCCGATGACCAAAAGTGTGATGACCCAAACAGCAGCAGCAAATAGACGACTTCGCCGAAGTTCATCCACGTTCCCCAACTCCTCCCTATTTGCCTACATCTTTTTTAGCTTGTCTCATTCACATTAATTTCATGTAACCTATTGACACACAATTTCGTGTTCAGTACTATGTAATTACAAGAGGATATCTCCAAAGGGGAGTAGCTTTTTCGCAACATAGTCGTCATTACGGGATTTTTCCCCGGCTATGTTGGCAACATTTTCGCAATGTTGTAAGCAAGACCTTTGCCGATCAGGTAAAAGGTCTATTTTTGGTTTTCAAACGACCTTTTCCTGAATCGGGAAAGGTCGTTTTCTTTTTCGCCCCTTTACATACACTATGGGAGGTATCAAGAAAACGGCCAGCGGATTATTCGCTTCTACAATGGATTAGGAGGAGGAAGAGAAATGGATTTATTATTAAGCCCTGAGTTTTGGACCGCATTACTTTCAATCGTTATCATCGACCTCGTGCTGGCCGGGGACAATGCCCTCGTCATCGGGATGGCGGCTCGTAACCTGCCCGCTCATCAGCAAAAGCAAGCCATCATCTGGGGAACGGTTGGTGCCATTGTCATTCGTGCATTGGCGACTCTCGCTGTGGTTTGGTTGCTGAAAATTCCTGGCCTGTTGCTTGTAGGTGGTTTGATTCTCATTTGGATCGCTCTCAAGTTGCTGATTCAGGATAATGGTCATGAGAATATGAAGGCAAGCGGAACACTGGGAGCAGCGATTTGGACGATTATCGTAGCCGACACCGTAATGGGCTTGGATAACGTTATCGCCGTTGCTGGTGCAGCACATGGTGATTTCCTTCTGGTAGTTATCGGTTTAATCATCAGTGTTCCCATCATGGTATGGGGTAGCACATTGATCTTGAAGCTGATCGAGAAATATCCGATCGTTATCTATATCGGTTCTGCGGTATTGGCGTATACCGCTGCGAACATGGTAACAGGTGAGAAGCTCCTCACACCATTCTTTGCCGCTTACCCTTGGGTAAAATGGGTATTCATCGTGGCTGTTGTGGTTGGTGTCCTGTTGATCGGGCGCACGAAAAGCCAACAGCAAAAACGCTTGGCAGAACAATCTTAATACACGCAAGCTCCGTCATTTCCACGACGGAGCTTTTTCATGTATGGCGAAAAAAGCACCCGAACACAGTGTATGTTCGGGTGTTTGTTTACGTTCCAATTCACATTTTGTGTTAACGAGTAACGGCACGCATCAGCTTGCGACCTGATTTCCACATACGCGTTACATCACGCATGGAGAAGGGCAACTGATTCCAATTCAATGAAAACCGACTGCGACGTCGCGGAGCCAACCAATAGCCAATGATCGCCACAATTCCGCTTGTGGCCAGAACCCGCAACAGGCCTCGAATGAACAAGCGTGCCACCTCCATTGGATTTGCCGCTCAAATCCACTACATATTCAAGTGAGCGGTTACTGTCTGGTCCTCAATAAACAGATCGTTGAGCGAATGCAAGGATCCATCTTCCTCAACTTGGTAGACAGAAGCGATCTGCTCATTGGAAACGCTCATTTCTATAAAGCAGTTCCAGCAATAGTATTGATTGGTTCCAATCTTTCCTACATCTTTGGAACTGCAATTCGGGCATATGACACGCATCACGCTTTTCCTCCCTTTCACGCCTAGCCACGAACTAGTCCGGCACGATCAGGTTTTCTTCCCCGATAATAACGGATGCTGGTGCAGGGAGGCGCTTTCGTCCTTCCGTAATATCTGCAAACCAGCCATTTGATAGTTCGTACCCTACAAGTTTCTCCCAGTTGGCTGAAAAGTAAACATCTTCCAGCCTTCCCAAACACTCTCCGGAAGCGGTAATTACCGCTTTTCCTTTTAACTTCGTCTTTCCCGTCACAATGCCGACAGGCTCTAGTCCGGCGAGATGAGGTAAGGGCGTGATCGCGTCTTTTCCCGATACGGTAAGGCAGGACTCCCCGACCGCATGAATATGTTCGGTAGGAATATAGGTACCTGATTGGAACCAGCCCTGTTCGCTCAGCAAGACTCCTCGTACATGCCAAGTGGAGTCGCAAAGAATGTCACGCACGGTTCCAATCGTCTCCCCTGTTTGAAGGCAAACAACTGGCAATCCGACTGCATCCATTGCCTTGCGCATGTGGGACATCCCCCTTCCGCCTTGTTAGTATCAGGCGAAATGGACGCGCCCATTCGGCGCAAATGGTTCCAACTTCACTCTTGCTTTAGCCGTTCCTCCAGATAACTGTACCGTACCCCTTCCTCATCAGACTCTACAGCAGCACGGAACGCATCCGGCTCTCCACACATGATGAGGAATGATTTGCTCCGGGTGATCCCGGTATAGACCAACTTGCGTCTGAGCATACGGTAGTAACTTTTGACAAACGGCATGATCACAATCGGAAATTCACTACCTTGAGACTTATGAACCGAGCAGCAGTAGGCAAGCGTCAGCTGATGGTAATCCGAACGCTTGTACACCACTTCCCTGTTATCAAAGGCAGCGACCAGCATCTCCTGGTTCTCCGCATTTTCATTCGGGAAAAAGATGGCGACGATCTCACCCATGTCACCGTTAAACACCTGTTCTTCAGCATTGTTCACCAATTGCAGAACCTTGTCTCCTGTACGGAAAGTCGTCTCTCCAAAAGTAACTTCACGCTTTTGCGGCGTTTTCGGATTAAACAGCTCCTGCAATTCTTCATTCAACCGGTTCACACCGGCATTACCTTTATAGATAGGGGCTAATACCTGAACATCTTTTGCCGTATATCCTTTTTTTACGGCTCCGAAGCAAATTTGTTTCACTGCTTCCGGAACTTCTTGTGGCAAACTTGTGAAGAATCGCCGATCCGGGGTGGTGTGAAGCAAATCTGTCGGTACATTCCCCTTGCGTACATCATGGGCCAACCGAATAATGGTAGACTCTTCTGCCTGCCGATAAATTTCTGTCAGCTGTACCAACGGAAGCAATCCGGATCGGATCATATCTAACAGAACATTCCCCGGTCCTACGGAAGGCAACTGGTCAGGGTCACCTACCATGATGATCTGCATGTCGTCTGGGACCGCACGAAACAATTGATTGGCAAGCCAGATATCGACCATGGACATTTCATCCACAATTAATAGCCGACCACGGATTGGATGCTCCGCGTCATGCTCGAAGCTCTCACCTTTATAACCGAGCAAGCGATGGATGGTCATTGCAGGTAAACCCGTAGTCTCTGTCATACGTTTTGCTGCGCGTCCGGTAGGAGCCACAAGAACGATCGGGAATGGATTTTCCTCGTTGTATTTTTTCAAGTCCAGCGACAATCCATGAAGCTGAGAAAAGACACGACATATCCCGCGAATGACTGTCGTTTTCCCCGTACCAGGTCCCCCTGTCAACAGCATCAAACCTGCTTTGATCGCCTGTTCAATGGCATCACGCTGCGTCTGAGCATACGTAATCCCCAGCTCATCCTCAACCGCCCCTAACGCACGGTAAAATTCCGATGTCGGAAACGTACCGAATTCATCCCGTGATGCGAAGTGACGCAGTCTTTTAGCTAGACCAAGCTCGGCAAAAAAAAGCGAGGGCAAATAAACCCGCTCATCTTCCCAGGCAATTTTGCTCGACACAAACAGGGCTTCCACTGCCAGTTGAATATCGTCTCCAGAAAAGACGTGCCCCCCGCACTCTTCGAGAAGGCGCAGCGTTTTTTCACAAAGCTCCTCCACAGGCAAATAAACATGTCCTTCCGAATACGATGCCTCCTGCAACATAAAGAGAGCCGCCGCCTTCACACGTTCTTCTGAGGAAGCAGCGATTCCAGTTGCTCGTGCAATATCATCTGCCCGCTTAAAGCCGATTCCTACGACATCTTCAATCAAACGGTAAGGCTCTTCCTTTAGCACTGTCATCGTTTCGATCTTGTAGGTCTGATAAATACGCAGCGCCATGTTCACACCAATGCCGAAGTCGTACAAGAAAACCATGGCACTTTCCAAGGAGCGATGCTCGACTACGGAATCATAGATCGTTTTGGCACGTTGTTCAGAAATGCCTGGTACCTCAGCCAATCGCTCTGGGAAGTCCGCGATAATCGACAGCGCATCTACCCCGAGCTGCTCGACAATTCGTTTGGCCATCTTCTTTCCGATCCCTTGAAACAAGCCACTGGCTAAGTAGCGCTCAACCCCTGCCAATGTTTTCGGCGTTTCACGTTCATAGCGTTTTGCTACGTACTGCTGTCCAAAACGAGCATGTGTTTTCCATTCACCGTAAAAGGTGTACAGCTCATCTGGATGCGGGCGAGGAAAATTACCGACAATAATGACCTCCGATTCTTTAATCGATTCGGTAGTCTCTTCTATCTTAAGACGGATAACTCCGTACCAGGTTTCTTCATTGTAAAAAATTTCTTGAGAAACAAATCCTCGAATGTAGGTTTCCGCAAACAGCGAGATTGACTGCTGCTCGTCCATCTAAACGCCTCCTTACATAAAAAACCGTTCCAGAAAGGAAAAATCCACTTCTCTTGAAAGTGGATTTTTCATATGCTCGTCTTAAATTGTAAATCGTTTTACTTGTTCTGACAACTGCTCCGCCATTTTCGCAAGCGTTTCGGATGCTGCCGTCATTTCCTGAGACGTTGCTGTCTGTTCTTCAGACGCTGCTGCCACTTCCTGTGTATCTCTGGCCGCTGTCTCCGCAAGTCCAGCAATTTTTTCGGAGTGACTCACTAATTGAACTGTATCGCTATGAATCGCTTGGGCTGCATCGTTCATACGATGTACTTGCTGGCTGACGTCTTGAACGGCCACCAAGATTTGCTGGAAGCTGTCTCCTGCCTGCGCCACTCCTTCGCGTCCATCCTGGATAGCGACTGCAGTCGTCCCCATTTCCGTTACAGCCGCGAGAATATCTGTATGGATCGTATGAATCAAGCCTGCAATCTCTTCTGCAGCTGCACCCGATTGCTCAGCCAGCTTACGTACCTCTTGAGCCACAACCGCAAAGCCACGTCCCTGTTCCCCCGCCCGTGCAGCCTCGATGGCGGCATTCAAAGCCAATAGATTCGTCTGGTTGGATATTTGACGAATGATCGTGATGATACCGATGATTTGCTCGGATTGAGAGCCAAGCTCGCGGATAACCTGCTCTGTACGACGGGCGTGATCCGTGATTTGATCCATTTCTTGTACAAGCTTGTGCAGCTTGCCTTCCCCAACCTGTGCCAATCGATTCGCGTCTGTCGCATCAGCATTGACTTGGGAAGTCGAGGTCGCAATGAGTTGGATATCTCCACCGATGCGAGATAAAAAGCGTACCGTATCCGTCACCGTTTGTTTTTGTTGTTCGGAACCCGTAGCGATTTCCGAGGAAGCGATGGAAATCTGTTCGGAAGCACGCGCACTTTCTGTCGCACTCGCTGTTAATTCTTCTGACGCTGCCGCGACCTGCTGGGCTACTCGCTGCACCTCGTTGACCATGCTGCGGAATACCCCCATCATCTCATTGTACATCGATGATAATTCCCCAAGCTCGTCCCGGGAACGAACAGTCACTTGCGAGGTCAAATCTCCTGTCTCTGCACGTTTCATTGCCGATACCAGCTCATTTAGCGGTCGTACTAGCTTGTTGACAATAAAAATACCTGTTATCAGCGCTAAGCTAGCACTTATCAGGCTGAGGAGAAACATCATCGGACGACTGCTCTCAATCGTCGTCAGCAAATCATTCTCGTAGCTGCCAATAACAAGAATCCACCCGTTCGGCAGCTGCTTATACGCCGCCACTTTGGTAGAGCCTCCGAATTCATATTCGATCCAGCCGTTTTTTTGAGCGAGCATGACTTGCGTGAATGGTTCATTCGCCAAAGAGGTATTCTCAACTTTCGGGTCTGGATGAAAGATAGCGATTCCACTCGCATCCAAGATATAGGCGTAGCCAACCATACCATTTGGCTTGTAATATTTTTCGGCCACCTCACGTGTTATTTCGTTAATGTTCTGTCTGTTCCGCTCACTACTCGTTGCCTCTTGCGTGTAATCAGCCAGCTCGCGTGCCTTTATTTCCGTTATGTATTGCAAGTCAGATACAGCGAGCTTGTATAGCGCGCTGCGCGCATTTTCAAATTGGATATAACCGACGACCATTAATGGGAGCATGGTTAGGATGAGTATTGTAAACATCAGTTTGTAGCGAATAGAGTAGCGTCTGGCCAACATGAAAGTCCTCTCCTTATCGGATGATCAGAATTGTATAGTAGTTCTTCAGGATCAGTACTACAGCATCATTTTACCATCCCCTTCCACAATTCACCACAAACTCCAATAAGAAACCCACTTTTGCTCCAATGAAAAACCGCTTGGCTTCAACCAAACGGCTTTCATCCTTCGTTATTCGCGTACCAAACGCTTCACAATCGCTGCAACCGCTGTAGCAGCTTGCTTCGCCTCTTCCACTGTATTCGTAATCCCAAAGCTGAAACGAATGGCTGAAAGAGCAATCTTCTCGTCCAAGTGCATTGCTTTTAGAACATGTGACAGCTCTAGTGATCCGGATGTACAAGCTGAGCCGCTCGCTGCTGCAATTTTGGCGATATCCAAATTCATCAGCATGGTTTCTGTATGAGCACCAGGAAAGGACACATTTAAAATATGTGGCAATACCTGCTCACGATGTCCATTCAGGCAGAACGTAATTCCTGCTTCCTGCCAGACTGCGATCATCGCTGCTTTCATCTGCTTATACTTTTCAACTCGCTCCGCCATTTCCTCGCCAGCGACCCTGGTCGCTTCGGCAAACCCAACAATCCCAGCCAGGTTTTCCGTTCCTGCTCTGCGCTTGCGCTCTTGCGAACCGCCGTGCAAAATCGGGGAAAACGGAACCTTACGCGCTAAATACAAAGTGCCGACTCCTTTTGGCCCATTAATTTTATGGGCGGATACCGAGAGCATATCAACAGGCAGCTTCCGTACATGGACAGGCAGTACACCAAAAGCCTGTACGGCATCTGTATGAAAAACAATCCCTTTTTCACGCAGAAAGGTGCCCATTTCCTCGATGGGCTGGATCGTTCCTACTTCGTTGTTGCCGTACATAATAGACACCAGTACCGTATCGGGACGAATCGCTTGTTTCAGGTCTTCCAAACGGACCATGCCTGTCTGGTCAACAGGTAAGTACGTCACTTCAAATCCTGCCTGCTCCAAAAATTCACAAGCATGCAAGACTGCATGGTGCTCGATTTGCGAAGTGATGACGTGGCGACCACGTTCGCGCTGTGCCATTGCGGCGCCGATGATTGCCATATTGTCCGCTTCTGTCCCGCCACTCGTAAAGATGAGCGATTGCGGATCAGCATCCATAAAGTCGGCAATCGTGTCTCTCGCATGCTCCAACGCTTTTCGTGCTTCGCGACCTGCACCATGGACACTGGATGGATTCCCGTATACTTGAGTCAAATAGGGAGTCATAGCAGCAACTACACGTGGATGTACCGGCGTAGTAGCTGCATGGTCAAAATACATTCGCTCTGACAATGCCGTCACCTTCTACCAACTTATAGTACGTGTTCAAAAAGTCGGCTTTTTAGCACCGAGAAGATGGCGAGAACCGAACGAAGGAGGAGCGGAGTGTAGGTAATCTACATGAGCACCGGACTTCGGAGGTGAACGCCATATTCCATGTCGAATTAGCTTTCTGAGCTACTTCGTGATCAAAAGACGACTTTTTGAACAACCTCTTATATTCTAGATGTAAAACATATAATTATCGGCAGGACCATCGTCCTCAAAACTGATCAAGTCTTGAAGGGATGTCGAATCCAGAACAGCAGAAATACTATCCCGAATACGCAGCCATAAAAAACGCTTAGCCGGGTCTTCTTCCTCTGCAAATTCCACAGGGCTGATCGGTCCTTCCAGTACGCGAATCACATCACCAGCAGAAATCTCATCCGGTTGCTTCGCCAGAACATAACCGCCATATGCGCCACGGATGCTCTTTACCAAACCCGCGTTACGCAGAGGTGCAATCAATTGCTCCAAATAATGCTCGGACAAATCGTGTTTTTGGGCGATGCTCCGCAAGGAAGTTGGCCCTTCTCCGCAACGGTTGGCCAATTCCATCATGATCGTAAGCCCGTAACGTCCTTTCGTTGAAATCTTCACGTTAACAACTCTCCTCTTTGTATCGGTAATACGCGCCCGCCCCCTACATGTCTTCTGTATCGAGGGACACACTAACATCTTAGGGGGTGATATGCAGATGACAACGAACAAACGCTCGGAACGAGGTCCCAACCACCCGTCCGAAACCTTGTACGACCAACCCGCAGGCACGATTGCTCACAAAGCCCGTTACGGTGCGAGTGAGCAGAGCAAACAGCCGAATGAAAACGGTGATTTGCCCAATAAACCGGGCGGAAATGTCCGCACTTAACATGTTAGCTCCCCCATTATTCGGGGGAGTTTTTCCTTGGTAATCCACGTTCATCCATCTTCTGTCTTTCTTCCTGGAAGCGGCGAATGTGACGCTCATAGCCGTGATCCTTTGGCTGGTAGAACGAGTAGTTTACACCGTCAGGCAGATACTGTTGAGGTACATACCCATATGGATAGTTATGCGGATACAGATATCCCTGACCGTGCCCCAGCTTCGCAGCTCCCTTGTAAGCAGAATCTCGCAGATGAATCGGCACTTGCTTGTGACCATCTGTTCGGATACGATCCAACGCAGAATTAATTCCGTTGTAAGCAGCATTGCTTTTGGGGGCGGTTGCCAGGTACGTCGTCGCTTGTGCTAAAGGGATACGCCCTTCAGGCATCCCCACCAATTCTACCGCCTGAAAGCAGGAAATCGCAACTGTGATCGCTTGCGGGTCAGCATTTCCGATGTCCTCTGAAGCCGAAATAACCAAGCGGCGAGAAATGAACCGCGGATCTTCTCCGGCATCTATCATTCTCGCCAACCAGTAAAGAGCTGCGTCCGGATCAGAACCACGAATGGATTTAATAAAAGCGGAGATCGTGTCGTAATGATTGTCCCCACTCTTATCGTAGCGTACTGCCCTGCGCTGAATGGATTCCACGGCGACGTCCAATGTCACCGTAATGCGTCCATCTGCTCCTGGTTGCGTCGTTGTCACCGCCAGTTCCAATGCGTTGAGCAAACGTCTGGCATCCCCTTCTGCGTATTGAACCAAATGCTCTGCCGCTTCCGGTTCTACAGTGACAAATAGCTCCGCCAATCCGTTTTCTTCATCAGTAAGTGCCCGATCCATAACCTGCTTTAATTCCTCATGAGAAAGCGATTGAAGGGAAAATACTTGTGAACGCGACAAAAGCGCCGGATTCACCTCAAAAAAAGGATTCTCCGTCGTAGCGCCGATCAAAATAATCGTGCCTTCCTCCACATAAGGAAGAAGGGCATCCTGTTGTGATTTATTGAAGCGGTGTATCTCGTCTACGAACAAGGTTGTCCGCTGACTGTCCATAACAAGCCGTTCCTTCGCTGCATCTACCACTTTGCGGATGTCAGCGACACCGGCCGTCACGGCATTTAACTCGGAGAAATGCGTACGTGTGGTTCGGGCAATGACTTTTGCCAGTGTTGTTTTCCCTGTTCCCGGAGGTCCATAAAAAATGACAGAGGACACTTGATCTGCTTCAATCGCGCGTCGAAGCAGCTTTCCAGGAGCTAAAATATGCGATTGCCCGATTACATCCTGAATCGTTTGCGGCCGCATTCGTGCAGCCAATGGCTTCTGTTTTCCGCCACCCTGCTGGTCATAGGCAAACGTGAATAAATCATCCATGTTCCACTATCCTTTTACAGGCTGCCACTCCAAAATATCTCTTGCCACTACACTGGCCAAAATTAAACCAGCTACAGAAGGCACGAAAGCATTGCTCGCTGGAGGCATCCGCACTTTACTAATCGGTGAATCCGGGTTGGAAACGATCTGTTCGCGTACATCTACACGGACGGTTACGGGAATCTCACGGGAATATACCACTTTTACCCCTTTGTAAATACCGCTTTTCCGCAGCTCACGACGAATGACCTTTGCAATCGGATCATAACTCGTTTGGGAAATATCGGCAACCTCAAAACGAGTCGGGTCCATTTTGTTGGCCGCACCCATGCTAGAAATAATAGGGATATTGCGACGCTTTGCTTCCTTAATCACATGGAGCTTCGCGGACATAGTATCCATCGCATCCACGATGTAATCCAGTTCATGCTCGAACAGCGCATTCGCTGTTTCTTCATTGTAGAACATATGGAGAGTTACGACCTCGCACTCTGGATTGATCGTCGCAATGCGCTCCTTCATAAGCTCAGCCTTTTTTTGACCGACTGTGTTCAGCGTCGCATGGATTTGGCGGTTGATGTTCGTGATGTCTACTACATCCTTATCTACCAAAACGAGCTTGCCTACACCTGTTCGCGCCAGTGCTTCCACTGTAAAGGAACCTACTCCACCAATTCCTAATACAGCAACGCAGCTATTTTTCATTTTTTCCAAACCTTCGGGACCGAAGGCCAATTCACAACGAGAAAATTGATGAAGCATATTTCTTGTCACCTTTCATTCGCAAGCTGGATTATAGTCAATCGGAAAAGTAGGATTGAAATAGAAAAAAGGAGCCCCATTATGTCGTGTTACTCCTTAGTTTTGAACCTGCTCATCGCAGGTGGGTGTCTTGCCGAACTGTTACAGACGTCCACTCTAAGGAGGCATGCCTTTACAATCACGGACGAAAAACTCCCTAAACAAACTTTGTGGCTCAAAACTATCGGATATCACGAGCATCGCAGGGCTTTCATCATAGTATTACCAATGTATCAAAGAGCAATGCAGTTGCGCAAGTCGATTACGCTTCCACCTTTTCTTCTTCTGTGACAATTGTTGCAATGGACAGCTCTTTCAATTGTTTTCCGTCTACGACATCTGGAGCTTTTACCATCAGGTCGCTCGCACTTGCTGTTTTCGGGAATGCGATGACTTCACGCAGGTTGGTGCGTCCAGCCAAGAGCATGATCAGACGGTCCAAGCCAAGAGCGATTCCACCGTGTGGAGGTGTACCGTATTCGAATGCATCCATGAGGAAGCCGAATTGTTTCCGCGCCTCTTCTGGTGTAAAGCCAAGTGTAGTAAACATTTTTTCTTGGACTTCGCGCTTGAAAATCCGCATGGAACCTCCGCCGAGCTCGTATCCGTTGAGAACCATGTCGTACGCTTGTGCGCGCATTTGACCTGGATCGGTGTCGAACAGGTGCAGGTCTTCATCTTTTGGACGCGTGAACGGATGGTGCAGGGCAACGTAACGTTTTGCATCCTCATCCCACTCAACCAGCGGGAAGTCTACTACCCACAGGAAAGCGAACTGGCTTTGGTCAATCAGACCAAGTTCTGCACCCAGCTTGGAACGAAGGGCACCCAGTGCATCTGCTACTACTTTTGGTTTGTCAGCAACGAACAGGAGCAGGTCGCCTTCTTCTACCGCCAAGCGTGCTTTCATCTCGTTAAGCTCTTCTTCTTTAAAGAATTTCGCAATTGGCCCTTTGACCTCTCCGTCTTTGAAGCCGATCCAAGCCAAGCCCTTCGCGCCATAACGGGAAGCGAATTTGCCCAAGTCGTCTGCTTCTTTACGAGAGTAGTGTCCGCAACCTTTTGCGTTGATCGCTTTTACTTGTCCGCCGCCAGCTACAGCTGCTGCAAACACCTTGAAGTCGCTTGTCGCAACCAGATCAGATACGTCTGTCAGCTCCATGCCGAAGCGTACGTCTGGTTTGTCAGAACCGTAACGCGCCATGGCATCCGCATACGTGAGACGAGGGAATGGAGTCGGTACGTCTACCCCAACCGTTTGCTTGAACACGTGAGCGACCATCTTTTCCATCATTGGCAGGATTTCTTCCATAGACAGGAAAGAGGTTTCAATGTCCACTTGGGTAAATTCAGGCTGACGGTCAGCACGCAGGTCTTCGTCACGGAAGCAACGAGCGATTTGGTAATAGCGTTCCAAACCGGATACCATCAAAAGCTGTTTGAACAGCTGTGGCGATTGTGGAAGTGCGTAGAACTCGCCTGGGTGTACACGGGAAGGCACGAGGTAGTCACGTGCGCCCTCAGGCGTGCTCTTCTGGAGAATTGGTGTTTCGATTTCCAGGAAGTTGTTCTCATCCAGGTAGTCACGGAAAGCTTTTGCTGCTTTGCTACGCAAAAGCAGGGAGCGCTGCATTTCTGGACGGCGCAAGTCGAGGTAGCGGTATTTCAGACGAACTTGTTCATCTACATCGATCTCATCTTCAATCAGGAACGGAGGCGTTTTTGCATCGTTCAGGATTTCGATTTCGGAGATGTGCACTTCTACTTCGCCTGTTTTCAGCTTTGGATTGACTGCTTCCGGTGCACGGTTTACCACTTTCCCTTTTACAACCAGTACGTATTCGCTGCGAACCTTGTCAGCCGCTTCCCAAGCTTCTTTGTTGTACTCCGGGTTGAATACGATTTGGACGATGCCAGTGCGGTCACGGAAGTCGATGAAGATGACGCCTCCGAGGTCGCGACGCTTTTGTACCCATCCGTTCAGTACGACTTCCTGTCCAACGTGTGCTGTTGTTACTTCTCCACCATGTACGGTGCGATATTGCCAAGACATGATCATTTCCCCCAACAATTTGTTTTATTGATTTGCTTTTGCAGCGAGTACCGCAACGAGTTCCTCTCGTTTCACTTCTTGTTGCTCGCCTGTTGCCATTTCCTTTAGAACAACCGTGCCGTTCGCTAATTCAGACTCACCAATGATCGCCGTAAAACGTGCCTGTAGACGATCTGCTTGCTTCAGCTGTGCTTTCATTTTCCGATCCAGATAATCCAGCTCAGCCGCAATTCCTGCTTGGCGCAATTGGTCAACGAGGACGAAAGCTGTTGTTTTCGCTTCCGGTGTCTGCACCACTACGAAGCAGTCGATGCCACCTGAGGTCGGCAGTTGAACACCTTGCTTTTCCAGAGCCAACAGCAGACGCTCGATACTGAGTGCGAAGCCAATGCCCGGCATATCGTCGCCGCCCAGCTCTGCAACCAGTCCGTTATAGCGCCCACCGCCACAAAGTGTTTCTACCGCACCGATCTCCGCCATTTTGATTTCAAATGCGGTCAGTGTGTAGTAGTCCAAACCGCGAACCAGACGTGGATTTACATGAAACGGAATATCCAGTGCGGTCAAATAGTTTTGTACGGCTTCGAAGTGTGCCGCAGATTCTTCACTCAAGTAGTCTAAAATGGACGGAGCGTCCATCGTCAGTCTTTTGCATGTTTCATTTTTACAATCGAGTACGCGCAACGGGTTGCGATCGATACGAGACTGGCAATCCTCGCACAGCTCGGAGCGAACGCCGTTCAAATGTGCGAGCAAATGCTCACGGTGACGTGCCCGGTCTTCTCCTGTACCTACGCTGTTCAACTCCACAGAAAGTCCTGTCAATCCGAGCTCCTGATACAGACGAATCGCAAGGCCAATGACTTCGGCATCGATTGCTGGATCGCTTGAACCGATCGCTTCTGCACCGAATTGGACGAATTGGCGATAGCGGCCTGCTTGCGGACGCTCGTGACGGAACATCGGTCCTAAGTAGTACAGCTTGGTAGGCTGATTAGGCACACCGTACAGCTTGTTTTCCACGTAGGAGCGAACAACACCCGCTGTCCCTTCTGGACGCAGCGTGAGAGCATCCGTACTGCGCGGATTGGCTACACTGTACATTTCTTTTTCCACGATATCCGTAGTCTCGCCTACACCCCGTTGGAACAACTCTGTGCTCTCAAACAGCGGCGTACGAATTTCCGCGTAATTGGAGCGGCGACACAGATCGCGGGCCTTGGCCTCCACGTAGTGCCACAGCTCTACAGTACCAGGCATGATATCCTGCGTACCGCGTGGGATCTGGATTCTTGTCATTCCTCTCGAACCTCCATGTCTTTTCAAAAACTCGGGCTAAAGCCAAACCTTCAGGATCAAGGAACCTTTCTTTATGAACAAACAAAAAAGCCCCTCGTCTCCTGACATTTAGCAAATCGCCGCATGTCAGGGACGAGAGACTGGTTATACTCCCGTGGTGCCACCCTGTTTGAATAGCCCTACATCTCAAAAGGCTATCCCACTTATTAGCCGTTAACGCCGGCACACGCCTGCCAGTTACTGGGGAAAGAGATTTCTTTCAGCCGTTCACTGCGGTCTTCAGGGATGTCATTCACCAAGCCGTTATACGAAAGCACTCTCAGCCACGGCGCTTTCTCTCTGGGCATCCGGTTCCTGGATACTTGTTCCCGTCATCAGATCATTTCTTATTCAATAAAAAAGCTTAATGTGAATCATAGCAAACCCGCCAACAGCCGTCAACAGGCGCTCAAATAAAACTTTTTTTATTAAGAACAAGTATATCCATCACTTACTTGCCAGATACCTGTCCAGCCAGTCTCGCACCCGAATAGATTTCAACCAAATCACGGAGCTTGTTTTCAACCAGAACCTTGTACGTATCATTGTACGTTTTCGGGTCCTTGGGGTTCGGAAAGCGCGTCAGCTTGCCACTTCCTGGAGCCATCAGCTTGGAAACCGCACCACAGCCGAGACCAAGGATGGTTTGTACCTCTTCCATGATCATGATGTTGTAGATGCTTTCCTGCCCTGGCTTGGCATACCCGACATTCTCCAGATTTCCCAAAATGTTTTTCTGACGATATAAATAGTACGGGTCATAACCGTTCGCTGCTGTCCAATCGGAAGCCATCTCCATCATCTTGCTAATTTCTTCGCGACTGGCGACCTTGTAGCGGTCTTTGTTTTGCGTCATCTCAGATGCTCTCTTGAACGACAGCGTATGCACCGTCAGCGAGGCAGGCATCAGCTTTTCTACCTCTTGGAGACTGTGTGCCAGCTCGGATACGCCTTCGTTTGGCAGCCCGATGATCAGGTCCATATTAATATTTGTCAAGCCCATCTCCATAGCCAGATGGTATTTCTCAATCGTCTCTTCGACGGTGTGGTGACGTCCGATTGCCTGGAGCGTCTCCTGCGTGAACGACTGTGGATTAATGCTGATCCGATCCACTTCCCACCGCTTCATGACATCGAGCTTTTCGCGTGTAATCGTGTCGGGTCTTCCTGCCTCAACTGTCAACTCACGTACATCTCCCATGTGTGGAAACGAACGATGCATCGTCTCAAACAGCTGATTCATGTCATCTGCGGTAATACTCGTAGGGGTTCCGCCACCGAAATAAATAGACGTGATCCGTTGGTCATTCGCCCGAAGCCACTCCCCCATCCGCTCCATCTCGTAATGGAGACCTTCGAGAAACGGATTAACCGAAGCCGTATGACTGCGAATCGCGTAAGCAGGAAACGTACAGTACGCACACTTCGTCGGACAAAATGGAATACCGATATAGACCGATAGCTCGCGGTCAATCTCATACAAATCAGGCACGACGTTAAGCTGCTTGTCTACGATTTCTTGCAAAAGCTTTAGCTTGTATGGACGCAAAATCACATCTTGCTGCAATCTCTTGTGTGCTTCCTGTCTGTCTACACCAGCGGCGTTCAACTGATGCAACAGTTTCGTCGGGCGTATCCCGGTCAAAATTCCCCAGCCTTGCTCCATGCCCGTGTATTCTTCCAGCATCAATAACAGCGCATAGCATAGCGCTTGCTTGGCCGTCTTTTTCATCGCTTTCTCATCACGTGCTACGTAGTCTCGCTCCACCTGATGGGAGATGCTTCGCTTGCCATCGTATAATTCTCCCGAAGCTACGACTCCATTTTCACGTACGGTTAATGCCAGCTTGATTTTCAAATCAGCCTCATCTGTCCACTCGGGCACAAAAGTGAGTGCTGGATCTTCATAAAATAATGCGAGAATTAAGGAGAGTTCCCGCTCGAATGCGTGTCCCTCACATATCATTTGTATCATGGAGTTCACCTGCTTTTTTCAAAAATGCCACTCCTCATCATAGCCGACGAGAATTACTCGGGTCAACTAGACAAGTTGTGGCATCGTGTGCAAGGTGACAAAAACGGTTATTTCCGTTTCTGCCGAGGGTGTTGGATATCCCGTAAGCCCGGATGAAAATCTTGGGCCATTTCCGCATTTTGTAGTGACGTTTCTTTCTCTAAATCGTCTTGAAAATCAACAGACAAAAACTGCCGATTCAATCCTTGCGCGAATGTTTCCTTCTTTGACTGTCTCACGATAAATTCCTCCTGAAAAGCTGCGTTCGCTAGTATCTAGTAAAATCTAGTATTGCCTTGCCAGCTAAAAAGCAATCAGGGAACCCATGCAGAACCTTGTCGTATTTTGCAGGAAAAAGCAGGAGAAATAGCGAAGTGATTATTTTGGCAAAAACATGCAAGATCGCAATGAATTTAAAAAGCTACGTATTTCGGAAAGGATGTCTATCGTGTTTGTTCGTCAAAAGATCCTGATGAGTCTCCTGACTGTCATCTGTGCCATTTCCCTCCCCGTTTCTGCAGCCTGGGCCGCCGGTTCTGTTCAGGTCACCGTGGACAAGCTCAATGTCCGTTCAGGTCCCAGCCTCCAAGACGCTATCGTCACTTCACTGCCGAACAAAACTGTGCTGCCTGTCATCTCCACCAAAAATGACTGGATTCAAGTAAAGCTTCCGAACGGTCAGAGCGGTTGGGTAGCGAACTGGCTCGTCAGCACACAGCAACAGCAACAGAAGCCAGCAACAGTATCTGCCAAGCAAGTGGAGAGCACCACAACGAATCTCAATGTTCGTTCTGGACCAGGTCAGACATATGCAGTGGTACAAACCATCAATCCAGGAACACGCTACCCCGTCGTTCAAACGAGTGGCGAATGGCTCCAAATTCAACTCAACGCAGGAACAAAAGGCTGGGTCGCAAACTGGCTTGTAAAAGAAGTAGGTACGGGACAAGCAGTTCCTCCTCCCTCTACAGGTAGTACGCCTCCAACGACCAATCCAGCGGGTACTGACTCACAACCGAAGCCTCCTGCACTACAAGGAACCAGCCTAACCTTGGATTTCGCTCCGTACGTATACGCCACGCCAGATGCCAGTACACCTGCAATCGGTCAACTACATGCGGGCGAGAAAATCACAGTCTTGAACAGACAAAATAGTTGGATTCAATTCCCTTACGATGGAGTCAATGCTTGGCTCTCCACCGATCAAACCAACCCGAACACAGGTCAGCCGACCCTGCCCGAAAATGGAAATGGGAACACGCAACCTCAGACTGGACAACCGTCCTCTTCCAGTCAAACCGCCACAGTAAAAACCGACGGGTTGAATCTGCGCAGTGAACCGAACACAAGCAGTGCCATTCAAACTACATTTCCCGTCGGAAGCAAGCTGACCGTTTTGGAAAAACAAGGAGACTGGTACCGCATCAAAGCGGCGGACGGAAAAACTGGCTGGGTGGCAGGCCAGCACATTACGGTGGACCAACCAAGCATGCCTACTCCGAGTGGCCCATACGTGACGATCATGAATCCAGATACCAATGTTCGTTCTGGTCCGAGTACCGATCACAATGTTATCAAACAGGTACAGCCCGGCGAGAAATACGGGATTGCCAATAAATCAGGCGAGTGGTTCCAAGTAAACTTCCCTGACGGCTCCACTGGCTACATTGCAGGCTGGCTCGTTTCAGCTAACGGTGCGCCAGCAGTGGTACGCAGTAATGATCTTGCCGGTAAAGTCATCGTCATCGATGCTGGACATGGTGGCACAGATGGTGGTTCGACTGGCTCCAGCTTCTCTACTTTAGAGAAAACGGTCAATCTGCAAGTATCTCTGCTCCTGCGCAACAAGTTGGAAGCAGCAGGTGCCAAAGTCATCATGACACGGGCTGATGATCGCAAACTGACCCTGCAACAGCGTGTCGACATCGCGATTCAAAATCAGGCTGATATTTTTGTCAGCGTCCATCATAATACGCATCCTAACTCTGCAACGAATGGCTCGATTATTTTCTACTACAGCCAAGGTAACTCTAGCAAGCTCGCCTCCCTCGTTCAAACAGAACTGGTGAAAGCGACGAGCTACAAGGACATGAATTATCGGTACGGAGACTATTTCGTTCTACGCGAAAACCCGGTGCCATCCATTTTGGCTGAGATCTCCTTCTTATCCAACTACAACGATGAGATTCGCGCACGTTCCGAGAAACAGCAGGATCTTGCCTCAGAAGGTCTGTTCAAAGGGATTGTCCAGTACTTTAATACACAAAGCAATCAGGGAGGCTGATCCCTCCCTTACAAAACCCCCAGGCGAAAGAAGCTGTCTCAAGCTCTCTCGTATGGGGGTTTCTTTTATGGCACATCTGATCGCATCAAGGCAAGACAGGCAGGAATTCCCAAAGGATTTGCGAATATCATAAGGCATTGAAAGGAGTGATGACGGATGAAAAACAATCACAATAACAGTAATCGCACGGTATGGACGCAGGTGATCACAAGTTAACCTTTGAAAATGGAGTGATTTCTATTAAAACATTGTTTGAGTACAATTGGATTGTTCGTGAAGAATGGCTGAAATGGTGTGAGGACGTTCCGATAGAAGAATTGCTTCGTCCGCGCATCGGAGGTGTCGGGGGGATTTTGCATACCCTGTTCCATGTCATTGATGTAGAGTGGAGCTGGATTCAAGTCATGCTCGGAAGGCCTGATTTTCAAGAAAGCTTCAACCTCTACAACCGGTTGGAAAAGGTTTGTGAGCTGGAGGCGACTTTTCGCCCGGATGTGCTTCAATTTTTGCGCAATTGGGATGAAAGTATGGAAACAAAAGCCTTTCAGGACACGAAGCCAGACGGCAGCATCGCTACGTACACATGGGGTGAAATTATGCGGCACATGATCGCTCATGAAATTCACCATGTCGGACAGCTATCGATATGGGCACGAGAAGTCGGGAAAAAGCCGATTTCTGTGAACCTGATCGTCAAAAATCTGATCCTCCCTACAGCCAATTATATTCACTGACCCGATTTCGTACTGAAACGACAAAAACGATTGCCGAGTGCAATCGTTTTTTTGTTTTTGACTTCGCTATTTCGAAATGGATTAATAAGCCGGGCGTTTTTCCCACGGCTCGACCTGACCGACGATTACTTGTTGTTCAGTTGTTTGCAGAGCCTCAATCACCCCAGCCGCAATTTCATCATTCGTCAGCCAGCGTGAATGCTCACCTGCACATGTAAAACCGAGGATGACCCGTCGATATATACAAACTTCTGATGTCGGCTTTGCTGGTGAATTTTTCCAAGCACCGCTCCCACACAAATGCAGCAATTGCCAGCTCTTCTCAGGACGCGACAGTTCTTCCACGATCACAGAGAGTGCTTGTGGTGCAGTCGAATGAATCCACGCGACAACCACATCCATTGGCCCTCTCTTCTCTACGAGCTCGGCCATAGACTGCCGCAAGCTGTCTGTCTGCTGATAGTCTTGAGACAGCAAATGAATCGACTCTGGATGAATGGAACCGTCTCTGATACGACTTAATTTGACTGGATCACGCCCAAGCACCGTTACTTGATAACCTTGGCGAGCCAGCCATCGGGAAACCTCTGTAAGCATGCCACTCGCACCGATCACCAATGCTTCTTGCGCCATGTTTTCATCCCCTTGGTTGTGCCTATGATTCCACAATCAATGTGACAGG
This sequence comes from Brevibacillus schisleri, assembly GCF_055685845.1. Classification (NCBI taxonomy): domain Bacteria; kingdom Bacillati; phylum Bacillota; class Bacilli; order Caryophanales; family Paenibacillaceae; genus Brevibacillus; species Brevibacillus schisleri. The sequence continues at coordinate 2,116,821 of NZ_JBVNDM010000001.1, read as the reverse complement.
GCCATCATTTAACAAACGCACGTCCATCATTGCACCAAAGCGTCCTGTTTCCACCTGGAGCCCTTTTTCCCGCAGCTTGGCGTTAAACAGCTCGTACAACGGTTCAGCCTGCTCTGGTCGTGCGGCAGCCATAAAGTTGGGTCTTCTGCCCTTTCTACAATCGCCATACAGCGTAAATTGTGATACGGACAAAATTTGACCACCCTTGTCTAAAACAGAGAAGTTCATTTTGCCTTCCTCGTCTTCAAAAATACGCAAGTTCGCAATTTTGTCTGCGACAAATTCTACTTCTTTTTCTGTGTCTTCATGCGTAATTCCTACCAGCAGCATTAAGCCGTGATCAATTTGCCCGACAATCTCTCCTGCTACGGTCACACTCGCTTCCCTCGTTCTTTGTACGACAACTCTCACACTGATTCATCCTTCCCCTTCGCTAAACAAGAACACCCAATCCACGAGGGATCAGGTGCTCAGTATCCGGCGAACCGAATAAATATCTTTGATGCGCTTAATACGCTCTACTACTTTCAACAGATGATCCACATTGCTAATCGAGATGGTCATATGAATCGTTGCCACTCGATTTTTATCGGACTTGCCACTGACAGCCGCAATATTCGTCTTTGTTTCAGCCACAACCTGCAATACATCGTTTAACAGTCCGCTCCGATCATTGCCTGTGATCTCGATCTCTACATGGAAATTATGCTTGAAATCTGTATCCCATTCGACATCAATCAGACGCTCTGTACATTCGTCAGTCAGTACGTTTGGACAGTCCAGTCGATGCACCGATACCCCACGACCTCTCGTGATGAAACCGATAATTTGGTCGCCTGGGACAGGTGTACAGCAACGAGAAATACGGACGAGCAAATTATCCAAGCCACGAACTTTGACGCCAGACTCGCTCTTGACAGAGCGATTTGCTGGATTCGGTTTGACCTCAGGAATGGTCGGGTTTTGTTCTTCGCGCTCCCGACGGAGTTTGTCTAGGAGACGAGTCGCAATTTGCGAAGCCGTAATGCCGCCATAGCCCACAGCGGCAAACATGTCTTCTGCCCCTTGGAAATTAAACCGAGCTGCTGCTTCCTTCAGGTTCGTTTCCGTCATCGCTTCTTTTACGTCAAAGCTGCGCGACTTGATCTCCGCTTCCACCATTTGCTGACCTTTGGCGACGTTCTCTTCCCGCTTCTCTTTTTTAAACCACTGCTTAATTTTATTTCGAGCATGCGCGGATTTGGCCATCTTTAGCCAGTCCTGACTAGGACCGTAGGAATGCTTGGACGTCAGGATTTCGACGATATCGCCTGTTTTCATCGCATAGTCAAGCGGTACAATCTTGCCGTTCACCTTGGCGCCAATCGTTCTGTTTCCTACCGCCGAGTGAATCCGATAGGAGAAGTCTAGCGGGACGGAGCCTTTTGGCAACTCGACTACATCGCCTTTTGGCGTGAAGACGAAAACCGTATCGGAGAAAAGATCCTGCTTGAGACTCTCCATGAACTCTTGCGCGTTCGGAGCTTCTTCCGACCCACCTTCGATAATCTCCCGCAGACTACCCAGCTTCTCTGCAAAAGAGCCTTGCACGATGCTTTTGCCTTCCTTGTACGCCCAGTGAGCCGCGATCCCGATCTCTGCTGTCTGGTGCATATCCCACGTGCGGATTTGCACTTCCAATGGCTCACCTTTTGGGCCAATCACTGTGGTATGAAGCGATTGGTACATGTTCGTCTTTGGCATGGCAATGTAATCTTTGAATCGGCCTGGCATCGGCTTCCACAGGGTATGCACGATACCGAGAACCGCATAACAGTCGCGGATGTCATTCACGATGATTCGCAACGCAAGCAGATCATAAATCTCGTTGAACTGCTTGTTTTGTCTCGTCATCTTTTTAAAGATGCTGTAGATATGCTTCGGACGTCCCGAAATTTCTGCCTCGATGTTTAACTCGCCCAGCTTTTCTCTGATCGTATCCGATGCTTCATTCAGGTAGGCTTCACGCTCCACCCGTTTCTTTTGCATCAAATTCACAATCCGATAGTACTGTTGCGGATTCAAATACCGAAGCGCCGTATCTTCCAGTTCCCATTTGACGGAAGCGATCCCCAAGCGATGAGCGAGTGGCGCAAAGATTTCCAGGGTTTCATCGGAAATCTCGCGTTGCTTCTCCTCCGACATGTGCCGAAGTGTCCTCATGTTGTGCAGACGGTCTGCCAGCTTGATCATGATGACGCGGATGTCCTGCGCCATGGCAACCAGCATCTTGCGGTGGTTTTCGGCGAGCTGCTCTTCTTTGGACTTGTATTTAATTTTTTCCAGCTTGGTCACTCCATCTACCAGGAGAGCTACATCCGGTCCGAACTGCTCACGGAGATGATCAAGCGTAATCTCGGTATCTTCCACGACATCATGCAAAAATCCAGCCGCAATCGTAACGGCATCCATGTGCAGGTTTGCAAGAATACCCGCCACGGCGATTGGGTGCATAATGTAAGGAACGCCTGATTTGCGTATTTGCCCTTCATGCGCTTTTTCGGCTAGCTGATAGGCACGTGTAATCAGGTCCATATCCGTTTGTGATAAATAGGTGCTTGCTTTTTTTACTATCTCATCAATGCCGGTAATCATAGTTCCCTTCCCTTATCCTCTCAGTAAAATAACCTCGATCGAGGCCTTCTCACGGAGGAGCGACCGCATTATAGCGGAAAGTTTCACCGAAGTATTGCCGGAAGCAGACGCTGAGGCACTTCGTGATGCGCTCCGGAAAGTTTAAGCCTGGACGCATTTCGCACTGTGAAGCACTTGAACTTTCCTATACGTCTAGAAAACTTGGGCGTTGCCAAGTCTTTTGGCGCAGGCGAAGGCTTACTTGCACGTATCATGTCTGTCTATTTCATACTATTATCTTGTATGTCGTTCGTCTTGTAAAGCTGAATTCCCCTGTAAAGTATGTACAGTCGCAGAAAAAAGAAAAAAACGGGCATTTCACCCGTTTTTCCTTGTTGCATCAATTAATATTGAACGAGCGATTTGATAGGAATTTCACCTATTTTGCTACGTCCATCCAAGTAGGACAGTTCGATGAAGAAGGCCGCTCCTACTACTTTGCCTCCAAGTTGCTCAATCAAATTGATTGTTGTCTCAATGGTTCCACCTGTCGCCAGCAAATCGTCTGCAATCAGAACACGCTGACCTGGCTGGATAGCGTCCACGTGTACAGCCAGCGCATCTTTTCCATACTCCAGGTCGTAATTCGCCTTGATGGATTCATATGGCAGCTTGCCAGACTTGCGGATCGGTATAAAGCCAATTCCCATTTCGTACGACAATGGCGCACCTACTACGAATCCACGAGCTTCTGGACCCGCAATTACGTCTGCTTGTACTTCACGAGCGAAGACAGCCAAGTCTTGGATCGCAGCTTTGTAAGCAGGACCATCCTTCAAGAGAGTAGTGATGTCCTTGAAACGAATACCTGGCTGTGGAAAATCTGGGATAACTCGAATGTATTGTTTAAAATCCATGAAAAATTCCTCCTAAACGGTGGTTGGTTCCACCAATTGATGAAGCGCTTGAATCATTGCATCGGAAGAAGAAAGTAATAAATCCGTCGCGAGCTGTGCCTCTTCCTTCCAATTCGCGTAGAGCACAGAGCTCTCGAGTGGCCTTTTGGCAGTATTGGCCTGCAGCGTGTACTGCTCGGCCTCCTCCGCTAAAAACTCCAGCTCCATAAAAATGGCGATCATGCCGTCCAATAGATTTCTTTTCCATTGCAGCTTTCTGGCCAATGCATCCATATGGATTTTTTTAACAGTTGGCACTTGCACGAAAAACTGGTACAACTGTTTAAAATGATCCCGGCCCGGACAGGAAAGCCGCTCCATTCCTAAATCCGGATCACCAAACAAACAGTATATTCGCTCCGCTTGTTTGAGCAAGACACGAACCACTTCCAATTCGGAACGGCGCGTCGGCAAATCATACAAAATCACGTTGGAAGAGGCTGTGATATTCGTCCCCTCTCGACCAACCACGATCAAGGAATTCACCTGATCGCTTGTCGCCTTCGCTGCCAATGGTTCATAGCTTTCCTCGCGAAACAGAATCGTCACCGAATTGGACTCCGTCATCACTTGCTGCCATTTCTCTATCTTGTCACGACTGCCTCGCCAGTCAAACACTTGCTGGTGTCCAACAGACAAATCACGGATCGTCAGCTGAGGCTTTCGATTTCCGTTCCATTCGTTTACAGACAATTCTCCCAATACGTGAAAACGTGCCTTGGGCGTTACTCTCTTTGTTACATGTGCCCAGTTGAAGCCAATTGCATCCAAAGAGGTTCCCGCTTTGTTCAATGTACACTTCAAATGATTGTCATCTCGCCCAATGGTGCGCATTCCTTGTGTTTCTACTTCTTCTAACAAAACGAGCGGTGTTGGATTCCCCATGCCATATGGGGCGAGCTGTTCGAGTTGCTCCGCTGCGGTCAAGCTGATCTCTTCCATACTCATCGCAACGTCTACTTTGGTCATCGGTGTGAAGTCTTCGGTGGACAACCACTCTCCAGCGAGCTCGTTCAATTTTTGGCGTAATAAATCGAGATTTTCTACAGGCAAGGTCATCCCCGCTGCCATTGTATGACCGCCATAGTGCGGTAGCCATTCCTTGCAAGCAGTCAAACCTTCATACATATCAAAACCTGCAATGCTCCTCGCCGAGCCCTTTGCCGTTCCTTTTTCGGGATCGATGCCAAGCACAATCGTTGGACGATAAAAAAGCTCGACCAATCGGGAAGCTACGATCCCTACTACGCCCACGTTCCAGCCTTCTTTAGCCAGAACGAGAACATTGTTCTGGTCTGGCGGATACAGCTCATTCACCATCTGGACAGCTTCCTCAGTCATCTCTGCAACGATTTCCTGACGTTCGCGGTTTAAGTCGTCCAGCGCCTGGGCACATTTCTCTGCTTCGTCCATATCTGAAGTCGTCAGCAGTTTCACAGCGGATTCAGCCGTCTCCAGCCTTCCACTCGCATTCAGACGCGGTCCAAGCGCAAAGCCTACATGTCCAGCAGACAGCTCAGTATCGGCCAACCCACAAACTCGGATTAAGGCTTGCAGACCAAGGTTCCTTGTATGATTTAAGCGCTTTAATCCTGCTCGAGCAAGAATGCGATTTTCATCTACCAACGGCACCAGATCCGCTATCGTCCCCAATGCAGCCAAATCAGCCAAATGCAGAGGCGGCTCCTTCAGTAAGGCATGCCCTACTTTAAAGGCGACCCCCACTCCCGCCAACATATCAAACGGGTACGAACAACCAGGCTTCTTGGGGTTAATCACAGCAAATGCCTCCGGGATGACTGCCGGAGGTTCGTGATGGTCGGTTACAATGACGTCAAGACTCAACTGGTTCGCGTACGCTACCTGTTCGACTGCACTGATCCCTGTATCAACAGTGATGATCAGTTTATAGCCGCTTTGATGCAGATGTGCCAAGGCGTCTTTATGTAACCCATACCCTTCTGTAAAACGGTTGGGAATGTAGTAGTCAAAAACAGCGCCGAGTTGGCGCAGTAGATGTACCATTAGCGATGTGGAGCTAACCCCATCGGCGTCGTAATCGCCGTATATGCAAATCGGTTCTTGCCTTTGAATGGCTTGTTGAATGCGATGCACGCTTTGTTCCATTCCATCCAGCAAGAAAGGGTCATGAAACAATTCTGGACCGGCTTGTAAAAAATCACGAGCCTTTTGTGATGTATCAATGCCACGTATCACCAGTAGCTTGGATACGAGCGGAGTAAGCTGGCAATCTGCGGCGATACTAGCAGCAAGCTGCTCATCATAGGTGGCCAGTTTCCAGCGTGTTTTCGCTTTCAGCATGGGCTTTCCTCCAATCCTCATTCATTATAGTGGATGGAGCAGGAAGCTGACAACTGCATAAAACATACCGTTTTATGCAAAACTCTCATACGGCTTCAAACTGCGGCAAATACAGAAACAGAGAATAGAAAAACCGCAGGGTTCACCTGCGGTTATGTCCACCGTTACATTACTTCTTTTTTCTTTTTCATATTCCGTTCTTTCAAATTCACCCATACTTGGGCTGCAATAAAAATAGAGGAATACGTACCACTCACCAGACCGAACAGCAGGGCCAAGGAGAAGTTCTGGATGCTCTCGCTTCCCAAAACAGCCAGTGCAAGAGCTGTGAAGAATACAGTCGCTACCGTGTATACAGAACGGCGCATCGTTTGCCACAGCGACACGTTCACCAGATGTTCCAGTTCAGGAATTGTCTTGGATTTCATTGTTCTCAAGTTCTCCCGAATCCGGTCAAAAATAACGATTTTATCGTTAATCGAGTAACCCAAAATCGTCAGAAGCGCGGCGATAAAGGTAATGTCTACCTCCAACCCGAGGATGGAGAACAACGCAATCGGAATAAACACGTCATGCGCAAGCCCCACCACACATGCAATACCGAACAGCCATTGGAAGCGGATCGCGATGTAGATGGCAATTCCCACAGCAGCAATCGCAACCGCAATCGCTGCTTTTTGCACCATCTCTTGCGCAATACTCGGATCAACCGACGAAACCTGCTTCGAGACCTGCTCACCGTATTTTGCTTTAAGAGCCATTTCCAGTTTCATCAGTGTGTCGGATGAAATGGTTTGGTCAAAACGTGTGTAGGCTTGATTTTCACCATACGGAGTGACCTTACTGAAATTCACATTAGGAACCTCTTTTTTGATCACTTCTTCTACATCTGTCGGATTGAATACTTTTCCAATGAACATATCTAAGCGAGTTCCTGCCTTGAAGTCAACGCCAAGGTGAAGACCTTGAAATAGCGTAAACAGAAGGCCGATGATAATAATCACAGAAGAAGCGATGAAAAACTTCCTGCGATTTTTCACGATGTCAAATCTGATTACAGTATGGTCTTTATCATAGCTCACGGATCTCACTCTCCTTTACCCCGAACCAGAACGGCTTTTTAAACATGTTGGAACGGACAACCAGCCAGAGGAGGAAGCGGGACCCAAACACGTTGGTAATGATACTTACGATAATCGTCATCGCTAATACAACAGCAAAGCCTTGTACGGAGCTCGTCCCGAAGAAAAACAGAACGCCCGTTGCAATCAGTGTCGTTACATGAGCATCGATAATCGTAATCAAGGAACGGCGTTCACCTGCACGGAAGGCAGAGAGGACTGTCTTGCCAGAACGGATTTCTTCCTGGATGCGCTCATAGGTAATGATGTTGGCATCCACGGCAATCCCTACGGCCAAAATAAATCCAGCAATACCTGGCAGCGTCAGCGTTGCATGCATCCAGTCGAGTACGACCATACAAAAATAGGTAAATCCAGCCAAGGTAATGTTTGCAATCATACCTGGCATACGGTAAACAACTAGCATGAAAATAAAGATCAGCGCAGCCCCGATATACCCTGCATACATGGTTTTCTCCAGAGCCAGAGTTCCCAAGGAAGCACCCACCGAGGTTACTTGCTTCTCAATCAGTTTGGCTGGCATCGCACCGGAATTCAGCAGATCAGCCAATTCCTGTGCCGATTCCTGTGTGTAATTTCCAGTAATTTGCGCGCTACCACCAGAAATGACCGATTGAATGGTCGGATTAGTTTGCATCGTCTCATCCAAAAAGATCGCCATTGGCTTGTGCAGGTTTGCACGTGTAGCTTCTTCTAGCTTCTTCGGGTCAGAGAATTTCAGGGTAACGAGCGGGCGTTTCAGGTCGTCATAACCAACTGCTGCCCCGTTTGGAGCCAAGTCACTTCCCTGCAACATAATCTTGCCTTTTTCATCACGGAATGTCAGATGAGCAGGCTTCCCGATCAACTCGCGAAGCTTGTCCTGATCCGCTGATTGTGATGCGATTTGAACACGAATCCGGTTTGGCAATTCGGTAGTGGTGACTGGCTCAGCTACGCCACCGATGTTAATCCGTCTTTCAATCATGTGAGCTGTTGATTTCAAAAGCTCGATATCAACTTTGTGCCCAGCCTCGAGAGGCTCTACCTCATACAGAATCTCAAACCCGCCCTGCAGATCCAGACCGAGTGTGATGTTTCCTGCCACCTGCTTGGTCGTAGTCGCTACAAGCGTAGCCAAAAGCCCTACAACGACCAGAAACAGGAGGAATCTTCCCCATTTAACCATAGTAGTAATACCCCTCTTTCCTAACAGGGTCCCGTCCTAGACGAGAAACCAATATGCCCATTATAACGAAGTACAAAAAAACGTGTCAATTATTGCTGGGAATGTAAACCATGGTAACCAACCCCTTGCGTTTTTCGCGACATGTACGTATACGAAGAGGGCGGCCGGAAGTTTCTATAAAATCACTAAGAATTTTTGTACATTTGAATCATGAGGTAATTCATGTACTTGTTAGGCTTCAAGGACAAAATGTCGTTGACAAGCTGATGTATCGGTGGCATTTCTTTATAGCCATTCGTGACGCATTCCCAAACGTCTTCAGGCGCCACGTTGTCATACCCCAAAAGAGCAAATTCCTCTGCCTTGCTTACACAGAGACTTACGACTTGCCCATACCATTCCTGTTTTTGCGCTTGGTCCATCCCAATTTTCCCCCTCAAAGTAGTCATGCCGACAGCGGCACGTCCATATTCTTTACTGAGTGAATTTATCCTTGCAAAGGAGCCTTCCATGAAACAATCCTTCTTTTACGGAACGGTCATCCTCATTATTGCTGGTGGCATCACCAAAGTGTTTGGCTTTGCTCACAGGATCGTGTTGTCGCGCATTATCGGAGCGGAAGGAATGGGGCTTTATCAGATGGTTGTGCCCCTTTTATACTTTCTGATTACTGTGACGACATTCGGACTTCCGGTTGCCATTGCAAAGCAAGTGGCAGAGACGGAAGCAGCTAATAATCCGCGGCTGACTCACCGATTTTTGTTACTAGCCTTGTCGGTTGCCGGCGGGATTAGCCTCTTCATTTGCGTCCTGCTTCTCTTGTTCTCACAATGGATTTCCGGAATGCTATTCGCAGACCCTCGTGCACACATTGTTCTGCTCGCAGCCATTCCGGTCATCCCGATTTCCGGCATTTCCCTTGTCCTGCGAGGATACTTCCAAGGCAAGCAAAACATGATCCCTACAGCCGTCTCTCAACTTGTGGAGCAAGTCGTCCGAATGGCACTGGTCGTTGTCATGACGATGTCGTTTCTTTCTAAAGGCATTGAGTACGCCACAGCAGGGGCTGTCGCCAGTATTATTTTTGGGGAAGCCGCCGGACTCTTGTACATTCTCTGGCAGTATCGCAAAGGCAGCAAAAAAGCAGCAGCTCAGCTTCTAGATAAGCCTCTTCTCATGACGGTTTCAGCAAGCAAAAAGAGCTTGTCGCAACTCATCCATGTCGCACTCCCTGTCACGCTTAGCCGCGTCATCGGCTCCATTGCTTACGTGCTTGAGCCGATGCTCGTACCGTACGCACTCGTCATTGCAGGCTTTACCACCTCGACTGCTACTAGCTTGTACGGGCAGTTTGCTGGAATGGCCGTTCCTTTGGTGCTTTTCCCCACTTTTTTAACGTATTCCTTGTCCGTTTCCCTCGTTCCTGCCGTAGCGGAAGCGGCCTATCAAAAAAATGCTCCACTCGTGCATCGCCGCATTTATCAAGCCATGCGGATAACACTCGTCATTGGAGCACCTTGTACCGTCTTACTCACTATTTTTGCAGAACCCTTATGTGTCCTGCTCTACGGCAATGAGTATCGGGAGGTTGGCGTGCTGCTAAAAGAGCTGGCACCGTTCTCCGTCTTCCTGTTTTTCCAAGCCCCTCTTGCCGCCGCTTTGCAAGGTCTCGATTACGCTCAGGTCGTCTTTCGAAATACACTGATCAGTGCCATCATCAAAACTGTCGCCATGTTTTTTTTCACGGCACATCCATCATTCGGTATTCACGGCGCTGTCATTGCTCTTAATATCGGCATTACGCTTGGGACGTTATTGCATTTTGCCAGCCTGATCAAAAAAATTGGTTTTACGGTCGACCTTCGGGAATTCGGCAAAATCGCGGTTGCCATGCTGCTCATGGGTTATTCCGGTTCCTACATTGCCAAGCACTGGTTTACGGACATTTCGATTGGACAGCTATTGACCGCAAGTACCTTCATTAGCATGTTGCTGTACATTGTCCTACTCATCGCCATGCGCGTCTTGGGCAAGCAAGACGTCCGGCGCATTCCGTGGATCGGCGAACAACTCGCCGCATTCTTCCCTCGCCGTTAGCACTTATTGCTACGGCTTGTCTTTTTTGTCCAAATACATGATGCCACGCTCGTCAATGCTGCAAAAAGAAACTTCTCGAATGTCTTTGATTCCGTATTTCCTGATTTCTCGTTTCAGCCATAGCTCGTTTTGTCCGATCTTGCTCAATGCCTCTGTTCGCACCTTGCCATCGAGAATCAGTGGGATGGGCAGGCCTTTGTATGAGACAGGACCGACCTGTAGCTTCTTCATCAACCCGAGATCTTCCCTGGTAACCTTTTCTTTTTGCTCCTTTAAAAACACACTCATCTGTCCGGTTGGCTCCAACAACGCAAATTCAACATCGGCAATGTTTTTTACGTCTTTTTGCCGCAGGTGTACCATCAAATCATCCATGTTCAAGCGATTGCGACGCATCGCCTGCTCCCTGATTTGCCCATTTTCTATAATCAAATCGGCAGAGCCGTCCACAGTATCGCGGAATTTCTTGCTTTTTAATGACACATAAGCGAAGGCGACTTCCAATAAGGCAATCAACAGCATCGGCAAATAAAACCGAAGAGCAGGCTTATCGACATCCTCAATCGCCAGTGCAGCCATTTCTGCAAGCATAATCGAGATGACCACATCAAAAACGGACAGCTTTCCCAATTCCCGCTTTCCCATTAACCGCACTAAGATCAGGAGGAAAAAATACGAGAAAAGGGTGCGAAGTAACACCATAGTAAGATTATCCACTTACGCTGCCCCCCAAAGAACATTTGATACTAGTGTTCAACAGGGGGCAGGGAAAGTATTAGCACCAATTACAGCCACTTTCGCTTGCGGAAAATGTGAAGCATGGCAAACGTCATGGCTAGCATAATTACGAGTGCCACGATCAGCATATACGGTTCTGCTTCTTCACCCAGCCATGCGAAAGTATTCATCCCGAATAGTCCGGTGATAAATGTCAACGGAAGGATGATTGTGGAGATGATGGTAAGAACCCGCATCGTCTCGGTTGTTTTGGCGCTAATGATGGTGTAGTACGTATCCAACGCACCGTTAACCAGATCACGGAAGGTTTCCGTTGAATCCGAAATCCGTTCCAAGTGGTCTGTTAGGTCGGTGTAGAACGGAACGTTTTCCTCGGAAATGTCGAAGGAGTAACGGCCGTTGACGTTCGCGAAAATTCTTTTTTGCGGCATGATCACACGCCTGATTAAAATAATCGTTCGCTTCAACGCCAGGAACTCTTCGGTAATTTCCTCCATCTGATGTTCATAAATCTCGTCCTCCAGCTCGTCAATCCGCACACTAATCCGATCAATAATGGGAAAATATTCATCGGTAATCCCGTCTACAATGGCATACAGCAAATAGTCAGGACCTCTGTTTAAGTAAGAAATGTTGCGGTGACACATGGCAGCGATCCGACCGATGGTATTCATCGGGGACTTGTGGATCGTCACGATGTAGTTAGGGCCGAGAAAAACGTTCAGTTCTACCGTTGTGATCTCGTCGTCACTTTCTTCATTGTAACGCAGGGCGTGAAAAACGAAGAAATAGTAGTCATCGTACTTGTCTACCTTGGCACGTGGACTGACGTGCAGGCAGTCCTCAATTGCCAGCGGGTGAAAGTCGAAAATCTTGGCAATATAGGGCAGTTCATTGTTTCCCACATCATACAGATCGATCCAGAGCAAATCCTCTGGTGATTTCAGCCATTGATCCTTCGTTGCCAGATCAACGTCGTGAAACATCTTCTGTTCAGAGTGGTTATAAAAGTACGTTTTGATCAATCTTCCTCACCCCCGTCTCGTTCCCCATCCATCATACGAAAATTCCTTTCAATGTTCAACGCGAAGATGAATACGTGAGCCAAGCCTCTCATATAGATGTACAAACACTTCCAATAAGGGGGTACATACCGTGCGAAGTGCATCCACCTCTGTACTGACCGGTCTATTGTATACGACATGTCTTGTTTTAATTGGAGCGTTGCTCGCAACCCTGCTCCTTAGCTTCACCTCGATACGAGAAGGCACGCTGCCCTATTTTACGTACGTAATCAATGCCATTGCCCTCTTGGTCGGGGGATACGTTACTGGACGTCGTTGCGGCGGCAAGGGCTGGTATTATGGCGGACTTACCGGACTCACGTACTTCCTCTTCATTCTCTTGATTGGCTTCCTCGGCTTTGACGCCCCGATGCAATGGGGAACCTTCCTGTTCTTGTTCGGTGCTTTTGGAGTGGCTGCGTTAGGCGGGATTCTCGGCGTGAATTCGGCAAATTCCAACAACAAGCATAAACCTAAAGTTATCAAGCCACGCCGCTAAAACAATCGAGTAGGAGGGAGTGACTAACTCCCGTCCTCTCACACCACCGTACGTACCGTCCGGTATACGGCGGTTCATCAAGCTTGACGAAGAACAGAATATCGTTGTACTAAACTTTTCAGCCCTTGTTGTTGCCAGTATGCAACTCCGAGGGCTTTGTGTATTTGAGGAGTCTTTGTGGAACGCCACGCACCCTTTCGGGTGTTTGCAATTTCTATTGCTTGGACGTGTGATAAACCCAGAGAACGAAGTTCTCGATATCGGGTTTTTATTCGCTTCCACTGAGACCACAAGCAAAGTCGGAGTCTACGCCGTATCCATTCTTCGATGGATTGTAGAATTTTCTTTGCATCTGCAAGGGCGAAATATCCAACCCATCCCATGAGATACTGGTTTAGCTTCCGAATCCTTTCATCCATAGAGATGCTCCATACCGGATTTGTGATGAAGCGGATTTTCTCTTTCAACTTCAGAAGTGATTTTGGATGAAGCCGAATCCTTGCTTGCTTTGCGTTAGTGAAACTGAAACCGAGGAACTTACGTTTCCAAGGTCGATCCACTGCACTTTTCTGCTCATTTACTTTTAGCTTAAGTACCTTCTCCAAGTAGTTTTGGATACTCTCTTTTACCCGTTCTCCCGCCCGCTTTGTTTTCACGTAGATGTTGCTATCGTCTGCGTATCTACAAAAGCGATGTCCTCTCTTTTCCAGCTCTTTATCCAAGTCGTCAAGCAGGATGTTCGCCAATAACGGACTAAGCGGGCCACCTTGTGGTGTGCCTTCTACTGCCGAGAGGCAGACTCCATTGATCATGATGCCTGCTTGTAAGTATGCGCGAATAAGTTTCAACAAAGCTTTGTCTTTTACTTTTCGGGCAACCCGACTCATTAAAATATCGTGATTTACCCGGTCGAAGAATTTCTCTAAGTCCATATCTACGACAAAGCGATATCCTTCGGAAATATAAGATTGTGCTTGTCTCATAGCGTCATGCGCACTGCGATTCGGTCGGAATCCGAAACTGGATTCTGAAAAGTGGGGATCGAATATGGGAGTAAGAACTTGGAGAATGGCTTGTTGGATTAAGCGATCTATCACGGTAGGAATACCTAATAACCTTACCCCTCCGTCAGTTTTCGGGATTTCGACTCTGCGGACAGGGGAAGGTTTATAGGTTCCTTTCATAATCTGTTCTTTAATGGTTAACCAGTGTTCACGGATATAATCGCGCAGTTGTTCGGTTGAAACACTGTCGATTCCCGCCGATCCTTTGTTTCTTTCCACTCTTTCGAGCGCCACTAATAGATTTTCCCGTGATAGGACTTTCTCCAACAACTCCATGACGATACCCTTTCCTTCGCACGCATCCTTCTAGTCTTGTCGGTCAATACTCAGCCCTCTCTTGTACCCTCAGGGCTTCACCCTTATTCTCCAAGAGTAGTTCCTTACGGAATTCTGCTTCACAGTTTGATCACGAAAGTGATTAGCGGATGTGTTGACTTAATGTTCAGCCCTTCCCCGTTCAAGCGTCCTATACTTGGGTACTATGGCTTCTGCTGACTTCTGCATGTTCAGCGACTCCTTACGGAGACGGTTACCAACATTTGAAGGCACTTCATGCAGACCTCCCCAGGTAAGAACGATAACTTTCATCCCATGTACCTGCCCAAGTTTACTGCTGTATTCCTTGGCTGTATAGGGCTTCGTCTTGTTCAGCAGACTCGCCCGAATACAACAGCCTCAAATTGGATTCGTGTACCTCAGGTCGGGACTTTGCCGCCGGCTTCCTCCAGATTCCACCTCACGGTAGACACCCTTGCCTTGAGCTAACGGTTGGTACAGCCAACCCCCGTTCGGGACTTACACCCTAGAGTTATCGCCCATGCTGGGCGCACAGACAGAAAAAAGCAGGTGGATCACCCACCTGCTTTTCGCATGTATTATTTGGATTCTTCTTTTGTTTCTTCGCTCTTCGTTAGTTCAGTCTTAGCAGGTTCGTTGCTGGAAGAAGCTACGTTGTTGATCGCTCCACGATCGAAAGTAACGTTTACGTTGTGAGCAATACGCAACGTAACAGTATCATCAGACAGGTCTTGGATCGTTCCATGCACTCCACCGATTGTTACGATCTTGTCGCCTTTTTTCAGAGCACCAAGCATAGCGTTGCGTTGTTTTGCCTTCTTTTGTTGCGGACGAATCAGCAAGAAGTAAAAAATCGCAAACATGATGATAATCGGTAAAAACTGAGTCAAGCCATCCATGAAAAAAATCCCCCTCGATTAAAAAGATCTATCTTCACCCAATCCATATTGAGCGAAAAACTGGTCGCGGAAATCTTGCAAGCGGTCTTCGGCAATCGCCTGACGCACCTGTTCCATTAACTTCACCAAGAAGTGCAGGTTATGGTAAGTAGTTAATCGGATACCAAAGGTTTCCTCCGACTTGACCAGGTGTCGGATGTAAGCACGTGTGTAATTTTTGCAAGTGTAGCAATCGCAATTTGGATCAAGCGGGGTAAAGTCGCGCGCGTATTTTGCATTACGGATGACCAGTCTTCCCTGGCTTGTCATGCATGTCCCATTGCGGGCAATTCTTGTCGGCAACACACAATCAAACATGTCAATGCCGCGGATCGCTCCTTCGATAAGAGCATCTGGTGAACCAACCCCCATCAAGTAGCGGGCTTTGCTTGTCGGAAGCAGTGGAACGGTATGCTCCAGCACTTCGTACATCAATGGAAACGGTTCTCCCACGCTCAAACCGCCGATCGCGTATCCTGGGAAATCCATGGAAACAAGATCTCGTGCACTTTGTGCGCGCAAGTCGTTGAACATTCCACCTTGAACGATCCCAAACAACGCTTGCTCGTTTGGACGGGTATGCGCCTTCAGGCAACGCTCTGCCCAGCGGGTTGTTCGCTCCATTGATTTTTTTACGTAATCGTACTCCGCAGGATAAGGAGCACACTCATCGAATGCCATGAAAATATCGGCACCCAACGCGTTCTGAATCTGTGTCGCCTCTTCAGGACCAATAAACAGCTTCTCTCCGTTTAGGTGGGAACGGAAGGATACTCCTTCTTCCGTGATCTTGCGGAGGTTACTAAGGCTAAATACTTGAAAACCGCCGGAATCAGTCAGAATGGCACGGTCCCAATTCATAAAACCGTGCAGTCCGCCTGCCTCGCGAACAATTTCATGCCCTGGACGAAGAAACAAATGGTACGTATTACTGAGGATGATGCCCGCACCAATCGCTTTTAACTCCTCGGGGCTCATCGTCTTCACTGTCGCTTGTGTACCGACAGGCATAAAGACAGGGGTGTCAATCGTCCCATGAGGTGTATGTAGCTTACCGAGACGTGCACCAGTTTGTTTGCATGTTTTGATTAACTCGTAGCGTACAGCCAAATCTTTGCACTCCTCAAGCTATGTATGTAAGTCTTACCTATTATAGAAAAACTTCCGGGTGAAGTAAACCCACCTGACTAATAAGTATACACTTATACAGGTGGGTTGTTCACATTTTTATAAAATTAGCATCGCATCGCCAAAACTGAAGAAGCGATACTCCTCTTCGACAGCCGTTTTGTAGGCACGCATTACATTCTCTTTTCCAGCCAATGCACTCACAAGCATGACGAGCGTAGACTTCGGCAAGTGGAAGTTTGTCAGTAGCCCGTCCAGGATGGAAAACGTGTAGCCCGGATAAATGAAAATATCCGTCCAACCAGAGGTTGCCACCAGCTTTCCTCCATTCGCGCGCCCTACTGTCTCCAATGTTCGGCAGGATGTCGTCCCGACAGCGATTACTCTTCTACCTTCTGCTTTTGCCTGGTTCACCAGCTCTACTGTTTTCTCGGGAATCTCATAGTACTCCGCGTGCATGACATGCTCTTCCACGGAATCCGCTGATACAGGGCGAAAAGTCCCAAGTCCAACATGCAGTGTCACATAAGCCAGCTGTACCCCTTTGGCAGCGATTTGCTCCAAGTATGGCTTTGTGAAATGAAGCCCGGCTGTTGGAGCTGCCGCTGAACCGCGCTCCTTCGCATAGACTGTCTGGTAACGCTCGCTGTCCTCCAGCTGCGCGTGAATATACGGAGGCAAAGGCATCGAGCCTAATTGGTCGAGAATCTCATAAAAGATTCCCTCGTACAAAAAGCGCACGATTCGTCCACCTGTCTCTGTCACGTCTTCACAAACACAACGCAAAAGGCCGTTACCAAAAACCACTTCTGTCCCCGGCTTCATCCGCTTCCCGGGCTTCACCAGCGTCTCCCAACGATCCTCACCAAGTGATTTCAACAAAAGGATTTCTATTTTCGCACCAGTGTCAGCCTTTTCCCCTATCAATCTGGCAGGTAAAACGCGGCTGTCATTCATGACGAGTACGTCCCCTGCTTGGAGGTGATCGATTAAATGGGTAAATTGCTGATGAACGATATTCCCTGTTTGTTTCTCTAATACGAGCAATTTCGATGAAGTTCGGTCTTCTAGCGGGTGCTGCGCGATCAAATGCTCCGGTAGATCAAAATCAAATTGTTGCACGTCCACGAAATCGTTACTCCTTTTTGCGGTAGATCTTGTGGCAAACGACTTACTTTTCGATTGTCACATCCTGGTAGTAGTGTTGCAAGATATCTTTGTAGTCATACCCTTCCTCTGCCATTGCACGTGCTCCGTATTGCGAAACACCAAGTCCGTGCCCAAAGCCAGTACCACGGAAGATGAATTGCGAACCATTGATCTTTTCTACTTCAAACTTCGTGCTGCGAAGAGGGGAGCCACCTTGTTGAAAAACAGAACGGAAAGCATCCGGTGAAGAAACGACGATTGGCTTCCCGTTTGCTTCCATCGCGATCACACGTCCAGATGGACCGCGCTCTGTCACTTTCAGGCTCGTTACGTTTCCTGATATGCGTGGAGCTTTGTTCTTGTCATGCGCTGCATTGATCATGGCTGCGATCTCTGTAGCGGTAAACGGACCACGCGTCCACGAATACGCATTTTCTTCTTTTACTTCTGAGAGGATCGTTACCTCTGCACCAGTAGGAAGTACGGACAACACACGATTCGTCGTTGTACTTGGACCCGAGCGCAAATTGGTATTCTCGGTCGAAATGACCGCCATTCTTTGTCCGGCTGAATTGCTCTGGCCTGTTTCGGTTACTAGATCATTTCGTACATAGCCGCTCGTACCATCCGCTAAAGCCACACGATACCATACGCTTGCATTATCCATTGGATAGGTGTCTTTACTCTCGACAGATCGCAAATAAGGAACGGGATTGCCCCATACTTCTGTGCCATCCGCTGTCATACCGCCTGCGTTGGAATAGAAGAGAGACTCGGCTGGTTTGCCTTGGTAGTAAATGACTTCGCCTTCCGTCTCGTCAACGGCCTCACGCACATCATCAGACTCTTTTGTATAGCCATAATACGCCTGTTCGAAAACCGTATCGGACACATTGGCAACACCATACTTATTGCCTTGCCACACAGCACGAGTTCTCGACAGGACTGCCTGCGTTTTCAATGCTTCCATTGGCCAGCCTGGAGCCATTTCAGAGCCAACGACGCCATACAGATACTCCTCCATCGGAAGCTCATTTACTAGCGTCAAGTGACCATTGTATTCCGACAGCTCCATCTCACCGCGATATGTGCGCTGCTCTCGTTCTACAACGCCAATCACCGCTTCATCGTCTGCTTTATTCGCTTCTACGGTCAGCTTAACTTGAGGGGAGAATACATACTTCCAAATCACTTCATCCGGTGATCCGTATACATCCTGCTTCAATATAACATAAGAATGGCTGTCTGGATCCTGATAGGAGAAAGAAGGAAATGCAGCGTTTGCTCTTCGTTTCAATTCTTTCACGGCATCAGGACTAACCTCATCACCGATCCAAACCGCATACTTTACTTTATCCTCCTCTGATACCATCACGGGATAAGCAGGAATACCCGCTGCTTCAAAGGACGCCTGCCATTCTTGTGCTTCCTTTAAGCTTTTGAATTTACCCGCTTCGAGTCGATGCGGGCCTTTTACCAGCGGATTCTGCCCGATTGCTTGGGCAACTGTTTTTGCCTGATTGGCAGCAGCCTGATACGTGTCGTACGTTCCGCTTACAACCTGATAGACGGTCTGACCGTTACGTTTTGCCACCTGGATCGAACCCTCGTATTTTCGTTGGCTCAATTGCTGTGCAATCTGCTGTGCGCGATCCCAGTCACCTGTTTCGGCAACGATCAGATGATATTCATCAACTCGGTAACGAGCTGCATCTCCCTTTAATTCGGGTAAATCTGTCTTGCCTTCGGGTCCATTGAGCACGACCTCCATTCCATTTGCAGCAGTTAGCGTAACGGAAGGAACTACTCCCCGATAGCCTTGTCCTGTATCCACAAATAGCGCAACCCTAATATTGTCGCCGGCTGCCTGCGCTGGTTCATGTCCTCCTACGAGAACTACTGATAGCAGGCCCACCGAAAGGACTTTCCCCATCCATTTCTTTCTCATGTCGTCCATTGTCCTTTCTTCACCTGATTTTCAACAAAAATTGGCATGTCATCCCATGTTTTTTCGACAATCGTCGGCTGATCTCCTGCCTTTTTCGTAAAATGGGACCAAACGCCCTCACACAAAAAAAACCACCGGAACGATGAGCTCCGATGGCCTACACACTTGCTTATTTAAACAACCGAAATAGATACATGCCAAGAGACAGGACGATGCTAATCACAATACAAGTCACAATCGGAAAGTAGAATTTGACGTTTTCCTTTTCTACCACGATATCTCCCGGCAAACGCCCCAGCGGCAAAAATCTGCCTCCTACCTGCCACAACAGACCGATTACGATTAAAGCAGCACCACCAATAATAAGTAGCTTGGCTACAGGATTCACGATTTCATCTCCCGACCAAAGTGTTGGTACGCACTTGGGGTGAGTACACGCCCCCGTGGCGTCCGCTGCATAAAGCCAATCTGCATGAGGTACGGCTCGCAAACATCTTCCACCGTCTGTGACTCTTCTCCGATTGTTGCTGCGATCGTATCCAGTCCAACCGGTCCACCATCAAAACGATCAATAATCGCTAGTAACAGCTTGTGGTCGATATGATCGAGACCGCAGGCATCTACTTGCAATCTTTCCAGTGCTTCTTTGGCAATCTCTGTCGTAATGACGCCTTCGCCTTTTACTTGGGCAAAATCGCGAACCCGCTTTAGCAAACGGTTTGCCACCCGGGGTGTTCCCCGTGAACGTCTGGCAATCTCCTCTGCTCCGCCTTCTCGAATGACGACCTGCAGGATGTCGGCTGCACGCGAAACGATAAAGGTCAGTTCCGGGACAGTATAGAACTCTAAGCGATTGACAACCCCAAAGCGATCTCGAAGCGGCGCGGAGAGCATTCCAGCCCGCGTCGTAGCCCCGACCAGTGTAAATGGCGGCAAATCCAAACGAACGCTGCGAGCGCTTGGCCCTTTACCGATAATGATGTCCAGTGCAAAATCCTCCATCGCCGGATACAGAACTTCCTCGACGCTTCGGTTGAGTCTGTGAATCTCGTCAATAAACAGGACATCGCCTTCTTGCAAATTCGTCAAAATCGCTGCCAAATCACCGGGACGCTCAATTGCTGGACCAGAAGTCGTGCGGATATTCACACCAAGCTCATTTGCAATAATTTGCGACAGAGTCGTCTTCCCCAGACCAGGAGGACCGTACAGCAGTACGTGGTCCAACGACTCTTTCCGCATTTTGGCCGCTTCAATAAAGATTTTCAGGTTTTCCTTCACATGCTGCTGACCGATGTATTCGTTTAAATAGCGAGGACGGAGGCTCAGCTCCGCCGCATCTTCTTCCCAATTCATATGCGTCGTGATGATCCGAGAATCCAAAATCCTACCCCCTCATGAGCAACGCAAGCCCTTGTTTGATGAGCTTTTCTACACCATCGCCCTCTTTTGATTTCTCAGACAGCGTGTTTCTGATTTTTTGCAGTTCACCATCAGAGTAACCCAGTGCAGTCAATGCATCGAGTGCTTCGTTCAGTGCAGACACAGCTTGCTCGCCTGCTGTCAAATCACCCGCTGCAACAGTCAAAATCGCAGATGGTGTGTACCCTACCAATTTATCCTTCAAATCGAGGATAATGCGCTGGGCTGTCTTTTTCCCAATCCCCGGAAATTTCGTCAAATAGGTAACATTCTCCTGTTGAACCGCCATCACTAGCTGCTCAGGCGTTGCAGCGGCCAGAATAGCCAGTCCGCCCTTTGGACCAATTCCGCTAACATCGAGCAGCTTGCGGAACAAATCGCGTTCGTCACGGGTGGCGAAGCCGTACAGCAGGATGGCATCTTCCCGCACGTGGTGGTGGGTAAACAATTTGGTTTTGTTGCCTTCATACCGAACGAATTGGTACGGGTTTGGGCAAAACAGTCGATAACCAATTCCACCCGTTTCGATAACTATGTATTCCGAATCGAGATAACTAAGTGTACCTTCTACAAAATCAATCATTTCTTGACCCCTTCCGAAATGGAAATGAACGCTCGAAACTGTGCGTGCGTAATCGCAATGCCCAATGCGTCCGCCACGTCGTCAGGCTTTGGTACTTCCTTTAACCGCAATAGGAGCTTCGTCATTTCCTGTATTTGCTTCTTCTCTGCTCCCCCGTATCCAGTCACAGCTTGCTTGACCTGCATCGGGGTATATTCATAGACCGGCACACCAGCCAGCTCTGCTGCAAGGATAATAACCCCTCGCGCTTGACCAACGGTAAAGGCCGTCGTCACGTTTTTATTAAAGAAAAGCTTTTCGACGGACATTTCATCAGGACGATAGGTTTCCAGAAGGCTCTGCATTGCCTCAAAAATCTGTTTCAATCTAAGCGGTACTGGCAATCCAGCTTCTGTTTGAATGCTTCCATATTGGACGGGACGCAATTGGCTGCCCTCTTTATCCACAACCCCGAAGCCAACAATCGCAATGCCAGGGTCAATTCCTAAAATGCGCATAGTCCACTCTCCGTGAGCAAAGATTCTACTCTCTACTGTAACACAAAGCACCCAAAAAGCGAACGTGTATTTCCATTTCATATCCAAGTTCAAAAAGTCGATTTTTTTAACAACCATAAAAAAACCCGTTCCTTATAAAAGGAGCGGGTTATACGGCGTCTGTTAGTGTTTGTTCATTCCGAATGAATCCGACACATCATGCTGCATGTGAGCATAGTCGTCTACGCCACTTTGCATGTGCTCTTTGATCTTGTTGATCTGTTGGTAATTGAGCTTGTTGTGTCCCTGGTTCAACTGAACGTACAAACGCTGATGGAACTGGTCTTTGTAGCTACCTCTAGGCATGGTAGACATGGTCTAAAGACTCCTCCTTCGATCACCGTATGAAATCAGTATGGCGTAAGCGCAATGGCGTTATGATACCAAGATTTACGCCACATAAGCCAGACATCTTATTGAAACGATAAGCTGTGGAGGTGTTGGTTGTTGCGCAGCAAAGTCCTTATTTTTTGTATCTATTTTTTCGCAATCGCACTGTCCATGCCGTACTCTGCGCTTGCCAAGGTCAAGAATGACATCAAGGTCACCGTTTCGGTGTCACCCGATTCCTCCTTCCAAACGACCATGTCCTTCCCTGATCGAAAGCAATTTTCGAAGCGGATATTGGGCTCTACTATCGAAGTCGCCTCCTATAACCCGCATTGGGTACGCGCTACATTGACCGTAAAAAAACGAATGTATGTATATGATCACGATGGTCAGCTTTATGAAAAAGAAATGCCACGTCGTTATGTGTTGGCAAACGATGTTCGCCAGCAGATCGAAGAAATGGTCAAGTCCGTAGAGGCAGTCCATTTTGCACAAGCCATTCCCTGGGAACAGGTGAAAAAAACGTTAAAACGGATGGAGTTCGGTACGGTAATTGATTTAGAGACAGGACAACGTTTTGATGTCCAGCGCAGAGCAGGTAGTCGCCATGCCGATGTTCAACCGTTGACGCGCAAGGATACACAGATCATGAAGAACATTTATCAGGGAAAATGGTCGTGGAAGCGCAGAGCCATTCTGGTAGAGGTAGACGGCACTTATTTTGCAGCCTCTATGCACGGAATGCCTCATGGTGCTGGTGCGATTAAAGGAAATGAATTCCCGGGGCATTTTTGCATCCACTTTTTTGGCAGCTCCACCCATCGACGCTCAGAGCCCGATCCCAGTCACAGCATGATGATTCTCAAAGCCTCCGGAGCACTTGCCACTACTCTAAAAGGGGCGTCACCTGAAGAATTGGTCGGCTATTTCCTCACCGCTCTGCATGAGCACGACACCCATTCGATGCGAATGACAACAGACGGTTTCACACTTCCAGAAGAACTGTCCGCGATCGAATCTGTGCGAACGTCAGAAATCGTTATCCCTTCTGATGAACGTGGTCCCCTCTTGATAGAGGTTCCTGTTCGGCTCGCGTACATCGCAGAGGAAGGCGGGAGTTTTCGACGAACATGGAAGTTTCTTTTGCGCCGTGAAGTCCCGGGGGAACGCTGGCGAATCATTGCGGTTGAACTAAATCCGTAGCCATGGAAACAAAAATCCCTTTCCAGTCCATACGTGCTTGTTACACGAAAGGCTCGAAAGGGATTTCTTTTCGGTTTACCCGTATTCATTGTCCGCTCCATTGGTATTCGCCATAGGTAGACAATACACTGTTATACTCTGCCAAATTCCGAATGCGAATCCCCCGTTTCAGATTCTCCCATTCCTCTTTTGGCAGACTCGCTTCCATTTTTGCCGTATCGATTCGATAAAAGGTTTGCACGACATCTTGTTCAGCAGGCAGACCATGAAACAGGGCTAGCATGCCGTCCGCAGCTATTCCGATATGTCCATTCTCCTTGCACGCTGGCGCTATATCCTGCTCGCGTTTCATTAAGAGCATCTTGACGGGCTCGGCTTGTACAATTTCCCATCCATTATAGTTGCCCATGGCGTCTGCCAGTTGATTCGGACGAACCGATACATGTTCTTCATCTCGCACCCCACACAAATAATGGCGAGTTAAAACCAGTTCGTACGAATTACCTGCGACTACATCTGCTTTGCCAGTATGGTTCAGTAAGCGCGTAAGACCTGAATCGTTTCCGTCTTTACCCACAAATAGGATACCGGCTACGACGCCTGTAACGAAAGCTACACCCCACGTCGCGTAAACCATCCACTTTTTCTTCTCAGTCAAATAGAACCCCTTCTTTTATAGGCTTTTCTTCCTATCATTGCCACAAAGAAACAGGGGCATACGCGACTAAAGTGGGATTGACGTTCTATTTTTTTATTTTTGTCAATACAAAAAATTAATATACTATTTCATCTAGCTATCTATCCAGCCTTCAAATCTAATGATAAACTATTTTTGCTTGGCATTATTGTAAACTTATGGAGGTCATTTCAAACATGAAAAAAACGAACAAAAAAATGCTGACTGCTTTTCTCCTCAGCACTTCTTTGGTTGTTGGCGCACTCTCTTTTCCTCTTACTCCGGTAAGTGCGCAAACAGGTTCTGTCCTCAAGCTCCGCCTATTGGAAACGACAGATATCCACACCAACATCGTGAACTATGACTACTATCAAGACAAAAACACAGACGAGTTTGGCCTCGCAAAAACAGCCACATTGGTCAAAAAAGCAAGAGAAGAAGCGAAAAACAGCATCCTGATCGACAACGGTGACTTGTTGCAAGGAAACCCGTTGGGCGACTACGTGGCAAAAATTGACCCGTTGAAAGCTGGAGATACTCACCCTGCTTACAAAGCAATGAACCTAATGGACTATGATGTTGCCAATATCGGTAACCACGAGTTCAACTTTGGTTTGGACTTCTTGGGCACCAGCTTGAAAGGTGCGAAATTCCCTTATATTAATGCCAACGTCTATGTAGACGACAAGGACAAAAACCCTAACAATGACAAAAACATGTTCACTCCTTACGAAATCCTGGAGCGTACTTTTAAAGATGAGAACGGCAAAGATGTAAAACTCAAAGTAGGCGTAATCGGTTTTGTTCCTCCACAAATTATGCAGTGGGACAAGGCTAACCTGGAAGGAAAAGTAATCGCGAAGGACATCGTGGAAACTGCCAACAAATTCGTACCTGAAATGAAGAAAAAAGGTGCGGACATCATCATCGCAGTTCCTCACTCCGGAATTGGCCCTATCGAGGGTGGTCCTCAATTGGAGAACGCTAGCTACCAGCTGAGCAAAGTAGATGGTATCGACGCGATCTTGTTCGGACACTCCCACTCCGTATTCCCTGGTCCTGGTTTCGATAAAATTCCAGGCATTGATGCAGAAAAAGGAACGCTCAACGGTAAACCAGCCGTTATGCCTGGCTTCTGGGGTAACCACCTCGGCGTGATCGACCTGACGCTGAAACAAGAAAACGGAAAATGGAAGGTAGCTGAGTCCGCTACAAAAGTTGTTCCGATTTATGACAAAGCAAACAAAGCATCCTTGGCTGATGCAGACAAAGCTATCGTAGACGCAGTAAAAGAAGATCACGATAAAACAGTTGACTGGGTTCGCTCCGCTGTAGGGAAAACATCTTCTCCGATCTTCAGCTACTTTGCACTCGTGCAAGATGACCCATCTATCCAAATCGTAACCAATGCACAAAAATGGTTCGTTGAGAAAAACGTGAAGGGTACAGAATACGACGGCATTCCAGTTCTATCTGCTGGTGCACCATTTAAAGCGGGCGGCCGTAACGGAGTGAGCTACTACTCCAATATCCCAGCTGGTACAATCGCCATCAAAAACGTATCTGACCTGTACATCTACCCGAACACATTGAAAGCGGTTCTGGTCGATGGTGCTACAGTGAAAGAATGGTTGGAGCGCTCCGCTGGACAGTTCAACCAAATCGATGCGAAGAAAACAGATGAGCAACCACTCATCAACGAGTCTTTCCCAACGTACAACTATGATGTAATCGACGGTGTTACTTATCAAATCGATGTTACGCAGCCATCCAAATACGCTGTAGATGGAAAAGTAGCAAACAAAGATGCAAACCGCATCAAAAACCTGTCTTATAACGGCAAACCAGTAAAACCTGAAGACAAGTTCATCGTCGTAACCAACAACTACCGTGCAAGCGGCGGCGGTGCGTTCCCAGGTCTGGATGGCAAAAACATCGTAATCGATTCTCCAGATGAAAACCGTCAAATCGTAATCGACTACATCCTGAACCAAAAAAATATCGATCCAGCAGCAGACAATAACTGGTCTTTTACTCCAGTAGATGCGAAGCTGAACGTTACCTTCACTTCTTCGCCAGACGCGAAACCATTCGCTGAAAAAATGTCCCATATCAAGTTCATCAACGTATTGGAATCTGGGTTTGCGAAATTCTCTATTGATCTGTCCAAGCCTGCTTCCAAGTAAGCTTCTCAACAACACAAACATCCCTCTTGAAAGAGGGATGTTTTATTTTATCCAACTATCCAACAAAATGGTAATGCCCCCACGGAGAACGCTGGAAGATTCGTTCTCCGTCGTTTAAAAAGCGTTGGCGATTTGCCATCACTTTTCCTTCCATTTGGATCAGCTGCATGACGCCCTTCATGTGGTAGCCTGGGCGCTGACTATACAAGCCTGTTACCTCCCGCAAGAAATTATCGGGATAGCGAAGCAATTGATGAACAGCCCAAATCTGCGTATCAGATAAATAGTTGACGTTACTATAGGCTTCCATCGCTTCTACAAAGGAATCCATTCGGTACTCTTGCATCAATAGCATCCGCGACATCAATTGTACGAGGTCAACAAGCTGAAGATCATGACCTACGGTATCAAGGTCGATCAAGTAGCAATTGCCTCGCTCCGTAAGCAAAAAGTTATGACTCGCCACGTCTCTGTGAGCAAGTGTCCCCCTCTCCATGGCTAAAAACATTTCTGGCGTCAAAGGCAGCTTGTAGGCAGATTGCAGCAGCTCCTTGCCATCCCGAAGGACATGATCTGCCTGTTGGGAAATGAGTTGCTCCAGTTTTGTCTGTGGTCCCTTCTGTTCAAGCGACCACATCAATCGCTCAAAGTATTCCAAGCGGCTCTCCCATTTATCTAAAAGGGCCGGTTTTCCTTCATACGCATAGGAATGAGCATTAGGAAAACCCTGAGCTGCGACATGAAAACGCGCCAATGTCTCTGCTGTTTTTTTCACATCGAAAAGAGAACCGTTATCTGCTTCATGCCCATCAATCATTTTCATGATGGTGTAATGGCGGTCTTCAAATGTAAAAATTTTTGTCCCTTCCTGACTCGCCACATACTGAACCGTATGATGAAAGCCCTTTTGGTATAGGGCATCTGCTAACTCTGTCACCCACACAGCTTTTTCGACCTGCTTATATCCTTTGAGTATCCAATGGCCCCGGTCTGTTTTTAACAGGTTGACGTTTCGCTTCGGCTTTACCCCGTAGATTTGACAGCGAAAAGCCTTTTCAATGGTAGATAAGATTCCTTTGTTCATCCCATACCCTCTCAGTAAGAAGAGGATTCTTCATGCCCATCTCCCCAGTTCGGCCAAACCCCTTGTTCAGGCATGGAAGCCATACACGGGGAAGGCGGGAACATCATGTTATTGTGAATCCCCTGTGGAGAACGATTGTACTTGCCTTTTCGGCCTCTGTACTCCATGACTTCAGAAGAACACTCACATGATGATGACTCCACTGGTTCCGGGCACACAGGCCTCTTCGCTCGTGGCCGCTTTAATGGCATGGGTGGAAATGGTGGTGGGCATGGATAAGGAAACGGCATCGGTCTGATCGGTGGTGGGACCATTGGAAATGGATGAATGGGTCGAATTTGTTCGGGACTCACAATCGGTCGGCGACTTGGATAAAATGGGCCATTCCACGGGTTCACGAACGGTGGGCAGGGAGGAAATGGCGGGCATGGTGGTGGGAATGGTGGCATGAACGGCGGTCGGAATGGCGGGAATGGGCGCACCTGTGGCATCGGCCTGCGCTCTTGCTCCGGACTTACCCTCGTTGTTGGTTTCTGCTTCTGTTGCGGGCTCACTTTTGAAGGTGGCTTGAGCTGCTGCTGTGGGCTCACCTTTGAAGTCGGCTTCTGCGGCCGCAACGGACTTACTCGTGGTGGGTAGTTTGGCTGCATCGGTTGCAATGGGCTTACCCGCGGTGGGTAGTTTGGCTGCATCGGTTGCAATGGGCTTACCCGTGGCGGTGGATAGTTTGGCTGCATCGGTTGCAATGGGCTTACCCGTGGCGGTGGATAGTTTGGCTGCATCGGTTGCAATGGGCTTACCCGTGGCGGTGGATAGTTTGGCTGCATCGGTTGCAAGGGACTCACCCGTGGCGGTGGGTAGTTTGGCTGCATCGGTTGCAAGGGGCTTACCTGTGGCTGCGTGCAAGGTGGGCATACATTTGCTGGCGGTCGTATAGGCTGTAAGGGCAAGACCTGAGTTGGTGGTCTATATGGAATGTAGGGCACATTTTGATTCGGTGGAATCGCTGGTGGATAAATATACGGACTCACTCCGGTTGGAGGTGGAGTCGGTATGAGTGGACGTATAGGAACAGGCGGAACCGGAGGCAGCACATTTGGATTACCTGAAATGTTCGGTGGTTTATACGGTGTTGGCTTCTCAATCGGTTTTTCAATCGGTTTTTCACTTGGCTTCTCGATTGGTTTTTCGATCGGCTCCGTTGGTTTTGGAATCGGCTGTGTTGGTGGTGGAGGTGGTAATGTTGGTGATTCCGTTGGCCTGACTATTTCTGGTGAAACAGAAGGGACTGGTGGTGTTGGCATTTCTTTGGGAGGTCTAGGCATCTCCTTGGGTGGCCTCGTAGGAATGGGAGCCGGTGGTAGAGTAGGTCTGATCTCCTCTCTGGATTCGATTTCCACCTCTCCTGATTCTTCCGGCTCAATGGGCCGCCTTTCAATTTGTTGCGGAACCTCCATCTCTTCCTCTTCGGTAATCGGTCTTTCTTTCACATAAGGGGCCGCCTCACTCATTGGATGCGGAGGCGTCGTTCTTTGTGGTGGTCGGACAGGAACTTGTTTCGCCGGAATCTTGATTCTCGCTCCAGGATAAATTGTATCGGGAGTTTTTAATTGACTATTAAGGCGTAACAGTTCTTTGTAATCGACGCCGTATCTTTTGGCGATCTTCCACATCGTATCGCCTTTTTGGACGATGTGTATTCTCAATGTTTTTCTCCTCCCTTGCACCAAACTCCCTAACATCGTATGCAGTCATGGGCGTTTTGCTCCTTGGCGTCATTCCTTTGTTGGGAGGGAGTAGAAAAAGAAAAAACCAATCCTCTAGGAATTGGTCTGATGCATATAAAATGGATACGTCCCGAGCTGACGAACTTGACAACCAATGGCTTCAATCTCCGCAAACGCTCCTGGCAGCAAGACATCGTCCATCTTCTGCTCAATGTCGATGACAAAATAATAGCTTCCGAGTGCTTTCTTCGTCGGACGTGATTCAATGCGAGACAAGTTGACCTTTCTCCAAGCAAAAGCAGCAAGTACTTGATACAATGCTCCCGGGAAATCTTCTGGCAGCGTGACCAGTATCGTCGTCTTTTCCTTGCGGGAAACCGGTAGATCAAGACTTTCCCGACCGACGAGAACAAAGCGCGTATAGTTATTCGAATAATCTTGAATTTGTTCACGCGCAAACTCCAATGGGTAGATTTCTACATTTAATCGAGTACCAACAGCAGCCCATGGCTCTTCTGGATGCTCACTCACCATTTTTGCAGCCAATGCCGTACTGTTTACTGTTTCAATCGCTGCTTCCGGCAAATTCTCACGCAAAAAGTTGTGGCTTTGTGCAATCGCTTGAGGATGTGACAGCACTCTCGTAATCGCGGACAAAGGAAGTGGGTGCTCCCGTTTTGCCACAAGCAAATTTTGCGTAATCGGCAAAGCGAGCTCTGCCAAAATAGGCAGCTCTACTTCGTGAATGAGCCAATCCAGTGTAGAATTGACCGTTCCTTCAATGGAGTTTTCCATCGGTACGACACCGTATGCCACTTCCTCTTTGGAAACAGCGTCTAGTACTTCAATAATACCTGGGTACGGAACGAAAGATAGATTTTGTCCGAGCGACAATATCCGTGCTGCTTCTTCGGTAAACGTTCCACGCGGTCCTAGAAAAGCAAGTTTCTTCTCCATGGCTACTCCTATCCACTATGGTCTATCTCTGATGGATTTCTACCTGTACGCCATTTTCGTCCGGTTGCAAGATCATCACGCGGTACGAGATGTCGTGCCCTTTCATCACTCTGTCCACAAATGCACGCAGCTTCTCTAATTCTTCATCTGAGGAGAAGAAACAGAGGATCGTCGGTCCAGCGCCGCTTAAAGCAGCTCCCAGTGCCCCGTGTTCAGTCGCTTTGTCCAGGATTTCGTTCAAGCCAGGTACAAGCTTTGCGCGATACGGCTGATGCAGCCGATCCGACATTGCCCGTCCCATCAGGTCGAGTCTGCCTTGTGCTAGTGCAGCAACTAGCAAACTACTATGACCCACATTATATACAACATCCTCCCTGCTGTACACCTGTGGCAAGACGTTCCGCGCTTTTTCTGTTGAGAGCATGAATTCCGGGATCACAACGAGGGTCTGCAATCCAGCCGGGGCAGAAAACCGCACATAAGGCACAGGGTCTCCTGGTACTTCAGGCATCGTTGCAACAATGACACCACCAAACATCGAAGCACCTGCATTATCTGGATGCCCTTCCAAGCGCGTTGCCTTTTCAAACAACTGCTCACGCGTAAATGGTTCGCCAGCGAGATGATTAGCCGCTACGAGTGCACCTACAATCGCAGCGGCACTACTTCCCAATCCTCTCGTCAGAGGAGCCTCACTGTAGGCACGGATCGCGAGCTCAGGAATGGCGAAACCTGCTTCTTGAAACAATCCCGCTGCAACCTTGTACAGAAGATTGTTTTTATCCGTCGGTGTTCCTTGTAGCTCCTTGCCCATCATCTCCACTGTCGTATGATCACTGATTTCCATTTCTACGACAGAATACAACTGGAAAGCCATTCCCAGCGCATCGAATCCCGGTCCCAGATTCGCTGTCGTTGCCGGTATGGTTACTTTTACACGTCTTCCATTCATGATACAAATTCTCTCCCACTTTGACGAACCAGCTCCATTACAGCTTCATGTGTCGCCGGAACAGAACGCGGCTCTTCACCTACCAGCTTCAAAGCGATATTTGGATCTTTTAGTCCGTTTCCAGTTAGTACGCACACGATCTGGCTACCAGGTTGGAGCCTTCCAGCCTCATGCAGCTTGATAATACCCGCCAGCGATGCTGCCGAAGCAGGCTCACAAAACACACCTTCACTCTTCGCCAGCAAATGATAAGCATGTAAAATTTCTTCGTCTGTTACACTATCGACAAGACCGTTTGATTTCGAAATGGCATTCAAAGCGCCATCCTTGCTCGCTGGGTTGCCAATTCGAATCGCTGTCGCAATCGTTTCAGGGTTGGGTACGGGTTCGCCGTGAACCAACGGAGCTGCTCCGGCTGCCTGGAATCCGTACATCTTAGGCAAGCGAGTCGATTTTTGGGCTGCGAAATATTCCTCGAAGCCCTTCCAGTATGCCGTAATGTTACCTGCGTTACCAACTGGAATAGCCAAAATGTCAGGAGCGTCTGTCAACGCATCGCACACTTCAAATGCCGCAGTCTTTTGTCCTTCAATCCGGTAAGGGTTCACGGAATTCACCAGTGTAATTGGCTCTTTCGCTGTGATTTCCCGAACAATATCCAGTGCTTCATCAAAATTACCGTCAATCGCGATGACTTCTGCACCATAGGCGATGGCCTGTGCCAACTTGCCCAGTGCGATATTACCGCTCGGGATCAGGACGATGCAACGCAATCCTGAACGTGCAGCATACGCCGCTGCTGCTGCTGATGTATTCCCCGTCGAAGCGCACATGATTGTGTTGCTTCCCTCTTCAACCGCTTTGGCTACAGCCATGACCATGCCTCTATCTTTGAAAGAGCCGGTCGGATTGAGCCCCTCGTACTTGACGTACAGCTCCACCCCCAATTGTTTCGATAGGTTCGGGGCATGGATCAGCGGAGTGTTTCCTTCATGCAAGCTGACCAGCGGAGTTTTTTCCGTAATCGGGAGAAATTCCCGGTAACGTTCTAGGATGCCAGACTGTCTATTAAAAGCCATTATTTGTCTCCCCCTTCTACACGGTAGCAGCTCTGCACAGTTGATACGATATCCATCTGTTCCATGTATGCCAGTACCGCATCCATGTCACTTTTTGAGGACATGTGTGTAATCATGATAATCTCTGCTTCACGTCCGTTGTTGAACGGTTGCTGGATCACCTGCTCAAGGGAAATATTTTTGTCAGCCAACAGCTGCGTAATTTGAGCAAGAACACCGCGTTTATCTGCAACGACGATACGCAGGAAATATTTCGAGAATTTTTCACTGTCTTCTTTCAGTACTTTTTCTTTGTAAGGAGCAACCATTCCACGTCCATTCACTCCTAGCTTTCTGTTTTTTACGACAGTGACCAGGTCAGACACAACGGCGGTGGCAGTCGGTAATTCACCTGCACCCGGCCCGTAAAACATGGTTTCTCCTACCGCTTCCCCATGTACGTACACGGCATTAAAGACACCATTAACGGAAGCGAGTGGATGAGATTTCGGAACCAGAGTCGGCTGCACACTTACCTCAATCGCCTCTTCGTCACGACGAGCCAGCCCGAGCAGCTTGATTTCATAGCCCAGCTGCTTGCCATAGGCGATATCTTCCTTGCTCACAGAACTGATCCCTTTTACGTCCACATCTTCGAGCTTCATCGGTACACGGAAGCCCAGTGTTGCCAGAATCGCCATTTTGCGGGCGGCATCAAAGCCCTCCACATCGGAGGTTGGGTCCTGTTCCGCATAGCCCAGTGCTTGCGCTTCTTTCAATACCTCGCTGTATTCTGCGCCCTCTTGACTCATTTTGGTCATGATGTAATTGGTCGTCCCGTTGACGATCCCCATCATTTTCGCGATACGGTCTGAGGAGAACCCTTCTACCAATGCACGTAATATCGGTATCCCACCTGCCACACTTGCCTCGTAGAAAACGTCACAGCCTTTTTCTTGCGCTTTCTCTAAAATTTCGGCTCCGTGCAACGCCATCAGATCTTTGTTGGCTGTTACTACGTGCTTGCCTCGTTCGAGTGCACCCAAGATGTATTCCTTTGCAGGGTGAATGCCACCAATTACTTCCACAATGACTTCAATTTCTGGGTCATCCAAAAGACTAGCAGGGTCAGTGGTCAACGTGCCCTCCATGGATGAAATATTGCGGGATTTTTCCGCATCCTGAACAAGAATACGGGAAATCTCAATGCTGAGACCGGTTTGCTTTTGCAAATCCTCCTGATGCGCTTGAATAATGCGTACGACACCAGTCCCGACTGTTCCAAACCCCATTAATCCCAATTTAATGCTCTGCTTCTCCATATCTCTCTCCCCTGCCTTTTCTTTGATTGTTTTTTCTTAGCCCCTACCGACGATCATCGCTTTGCGAACGCCCGGGATCAACTGCAAGCCATCCAAAAACTCCGTGCTAGATACGCGAAGATTAGCCATATCGACTGACATGGATATGGTAGCAATCCCTTGAAGTGGAATCGTCTGATTGATGGTCAATACGTTTCCACCTTGATCTGCTACATATGTGAGCACTTTGGACAAGTAACCTGACATGTGATCCAAAGAGAAAGTAAACGTCATAATTTTTTCGCTCATCATCGCATTGAACGGAAAAATGCCATCTTTGTACTTATAAAAAGCACTACGACTCAATCCCACCCGTTCAACCGCTTCATTCACGGTATCCACTTCGCCGGATTCCAGCATCTTCTTGGCTTCAATCGTTTTGGCAATCGATTCTGGCAAGATGTCAGATCGAATCAAGTAGAATTTTTCTTCCTTTTTCATGCGTTGTGTCCTCCTGAAAAAAACAGTTGTTCCTTCATAGAGGACATTATAACGGAAAGAATGGAATGTGACAATCCTTATCCGTCACTTTTTTTCATCCGACCCTATTTGGTTCACTTTGATTACATGAGGGACAGCTTCTTCGCACACAATAATGCGTATCGTATGGAGGAGGTGAAAGGCAAATGGCCGGACGTGGAAAGTCAGATAAATCGGAGCGCCGTAACAATCACCCAGCGGGTAAGCCAAGCAGTCTCGAACAGTTTGGCAATGACATGCGGGGCAAAAAGATGGCACAATCCCCAAACGTGATTGAAGATCCGAGCGGAAACGGATAAACAAGCACAAAAAACCCGGGACATCATGATCCCGGGTTTTCCTGATTCGATTAGTATGCCAAAGACGACAGACCGTTGATATGAGTCAAGTAGCGAACGTTACTCGCTTCTTTCATCAAGGTTGCAGGCAGACCTTTCAGCTTCAGTTGGCTTGCACCAATTGTACCGATCGCGTCTTTACGGCCCAGGCTACCCAATGTTCCGGAGAATACCGGCTTGAAGGTATCCATTTTGGTGCCGTTGAAGTGTGCGAAAAGGTTGTAACCTACTACTTCGCCCATTTGCCATGCCAGTTGCGCAGTTGGAGGGAATGGACGACCTTCTGGCCCCATTACGACCGCACTGTCACCTGCAAGGAATACATCAGGGTGAGAAGTGGATTGCAGGAATTCTGTAACAGTTGCACGTCCGCGGTTTACTTCCACGCCGCACTCAGCTACTACGCGATTACCTTGTACGCCACCTGTCCATACCATTGTTTTGGTTTCAATGGTACCGCCATCCTTCAGGCAAACTGTGGTTTCTTTCATTTCCGTTACAGGTACGCCTGTCAGGAACTGAACGCCGCGTTTTTCCAAGCTTGTTTTCGCACGCTCAACCAGGTCAGGAGCAAAACCAGCCAAAATGGATGGACCTGCTTCTACGCAGTAGATGGAAACGTCTGCAAAGTCTACACCGTGCTTATGGCACAGATTTGGCAACATATCAGCGAATTCCCCAACCAGCTCGATACCTGTCAGACCGCCACCGCCTACAACGAAGGTAGCATCTGCTTTATTTTTGCTCGTCTTGTATTCAATCACGCGCTCTTCGAGGTGTGCACGCAGACGATTTGCTTCTTCTACAGACTTCAGTGTAAAGCTGTACTCTTGCAGACCTGGGATTCCAAAGAATGCGGTTTCACTTCCCAACGCAATGACCAAAGCATCGTATTTGATGGACTCGCCGCTCGCCAATGTTACGCGTTGGGACTCGAGACCAATGTTTTCTACCGTGTCTACTACAAGGTTAATCTCTTTGCCACGCAGCAATCTTTCCAGAGGGAGCGCCACGTTTTGTTCAGACAGGTTTCCTACTGCCAAGCGGTGCAGTTCCGTAATGATTTGGTGAGTAGGAAAACGGTTTACTACCGTGATCGACGCTTCTTCAGCCGTCATGTATTTACGTGCAGTCAATGCGCTGAGCAAACCGCCATAACCGCCGCCTAGAATCAGAATATGCTTCGCCATGCCCAATCCTCCGTCCTTGTCTTCCATTCCATAATAAAAAAACTATCGTTTTTGTTGTTGACGTTCTGCAGTTACTTCCAGGAATGCTTGTGCGAAACGCAATGTTTTTTGTACTTGCGGATCCTTGAGCATTTTGAGAATACCGAACAAACCGATCGTAGACTCTTCTACATGTACACGGTCATTGGCTTCAATGGCTGCTTGCGCAATACCTTTTGCTTTATCAGAGATCGGTTTTACGAACTCTTCCATTCCGCCTTTGATGTCGTCGATCAATACATGATCATTTGCTACCGTTTGTACCAAATCATAGGTTTTGGTCAAAAGAGTTGTCAGTTCTGCCAATTTAGGCAGGTTCGCCACCAATATGTTCAGTGACTCTTGAATTTCTGGTTTCATCAACTGATCGAGTACATCTTGTTGCTGTGCTGGTGCCAGAGTAGCAGTGCTTGCTACTTCAGCAGCAGCTTGAGCTTGTTGCGTAGTTGTTTGAGACATAAAAAAACGTCCTCCTTTGCTTTGGAATAGAGGCCTTTCATTCTCGATGCCTGTTCATACGAGTAACGGCCGCTATTCTCCCTGAAAATCCGGTAAAAAATTGCATGTAACATTTTTCACAAAGTAAAGCAAACAACGGATTCTTATAATAAAAAGTGAATGATTTCACAAATATTTATTCAGGAAAGCGCACACAACAAATCATGAAGTGAACAGGCTCGATTGAGAACTCTATGTACTCTACTATATACCTTCTTCACGGGAACATCAAAGGAAAAAAACCGCTTCCTTAGGAAGAAGCGGTAGTTAAGAGCTTTTTATAGTAATCTTTGATGAGATCATGGTGCTTTTCATTGATATCCGTAAAGATTAATTCAATGATTGTTTGGTTGTCTTGGAACGTTTTTTCCACGATTTTCGCCATCATGACGATCTCCTGCGCTTGCTTCGGTATCTTGAAAGACAAATGGAGAAAATCGCCCTTTGACACATAACCGTCTGTTCCCAAAACAAGACGGGTAGGAGAGAATTTCAACAACACTGCCTCGCCTTTTTCTTCGATCGGTCTAGCTCCCATCACCTTGTAAGGAACAGAAATACCGAGATCTGGGGAAATAGGATCCTGCTTGCGCTTTTGGGTAATTTCTACCCCTACACTAATCGGAATCATCCCTAAAAGCTTGATCGGCCAAATCGTTTGCTCCGAAACTACTTCCAAATCAATGGTGTTCACTGCCGCATCTGTTTCCCAACGAATGCGTACAGTTGTTCCGAGCAGCTCTGCTTTCGTTTCAGGCTTCATCTCATAGGAAACTACGAGATAATTGCCCTTTGCATGTTCAACCAAAACTTGGACAGGTGTCTGCACCTGCTTGGAGATGATTAGCGGTAGCGATGCACCGCGTTGGAGTCGTTTATCCCCCATAAATGGGTTCAGTGATGGGATATCAATCATGGTTTTTGTCACTCCACAAAGTCAAACTCTAATTTGCCGATCCGAACGGTATCCCCGTCTTTTGCTCCCAGCTTGCGCAGAGCATCATCTACACCCATGCTACGCATTTGTCTCGCAAAACGCTGGGCTGCATCATAGCTGTTCAGATTCGTCATGCGTACGAGCTTCTCGATCTTCTCCCCGCTGACGACAAATACGTCGTTATCACGCGTAATCTCGAATGCGTCTGGTTCTTTTTCTGCTCGGAACACTACGCGCTCTTCCACTTCCGCAACTTCTTCGACAGCAGGCTTGTCCGGAATCGCCGCCAAGGTATCCCCGATCGCATACATCAATTCTTGTACGCCTTTACTAGTTGCAGCGGAGATCTCGTACACCTTGACATCTGGAGCCTTTTCCTTGAAAATACGCAGGTTTTCCTCTGCTTCTGGCAGTTCCATTTTGTTCGCGACTACAATTTGCGGACGATCTTCGAGCTTCAGGTTATACAGCGTCAGCTCTCGGTTGATTTGCAAATAGTCCTCGTATGGGTCGCGTCCATCTACTGCTGCCATGTCAATCACATGGACGATCAAGCGTGTACGCTCTACGTGACGCAGGAATTGGTGACCAAGACCCACACCTTCATGCGCGCCTTCAATCAATCCTGGCAGGTCGGCCATTACAAAGCTCCGCTCCCCCAAGTCCACAACACCCAGATTCGGTGTCAGCGTCGTAAAGTGGTACGCAGCAATTTTTGGCTTCGCCGCTGTTACACTGGACAGCAACGTGGATTTCCCTACACTCGGATAACCAACCAAGCCCACATCTGCAATCAGCTTGAGCTCCATGACAATATAACGCTCTTGACCTGGCTCTCCATTCTCCGAGATGTGTGGGGCTGGATTCGAAGAGTTGGCAAAACGATTATTGCCTCGTCCACCACGTCCACCTTTTGCGATTACAGCACGTTGACCTTGCTCCACAAGATCGGCAATCACTTCTTTGGTATCATCATCAATGACAGTTGTTCCCGGTGGCACGCGCACGACCATATCTTCCGCGCCTGCTCCGTGCTGAGATTTGTTGCGGCCATGCTCTCCGCGTGGTGCTTTGAAATGTCGTTGATAACGGAAATCTACCAGTGTACGCAGACCTTCATCCACGACAAATACGACATCTCCACCTTGACCACCATCTCCACCCGCTGGACCACCCAGCGGTACGTACTTCTCCCGGCGAAAGGAGACGGCTCCGTTACCACCGTCCCCGCCTTTTACATATACTTTTACCTGATCGACAAACATGGTGTCACCTCTTTCATTCCGCGAATGGAACCACCAATTTCAGGACCCATTCCTCTTCCGTATGTATCCACTCGGTGACTTCCACCGTACTCTGTTCGCTTTTACGTATCAGCTTTTCCAATTCTTCCATTCCGGATGCACGAAGTACACCGGCCAGGTCAAAACGAAAATGAACGCCACGCTCATCCATCTGCAAGCTTACTTGCATGCTGGCCGCTTCGTACCCGCTCTGGTCTACATGATCGTTCACTGTGCATAATATCTCTGACACCAACTGAAACAAGTCTTGCTCGTTCAAGACTACTCGCGTGAGATCCACATGATTGCACACGTCTACTTCTAAAAGCAATTCGTTGTTCAGTGCGTTAAATGTCAAGAAGAAGACGGACAACAAGGAGCTATTCAATCGGGCAACCATCGATTCCTGCATCGCCATCTGTGCAATGCGCTTCAAATGGGCCTCTCCTTGTTCAGTACGGTTCAAATGCAAATAGCCGAGCAGAACCTGAACATGGTTCAACCAGTCATGCCGCTGCCTGTTCAGAACGGTCAGCAGTTGGTCTGTCTGATGCGTAAACAGCCTCCGCTCGTCCCCCATCACATTCACCCAAGTCGATAAGAATATCTTTCCCATCTATTGTACCATAAAAAAACCTCTTTCGAGGCAAAATCATAGAAGAGCGACCGCGTTTTACTGGAAGTTTTTATGCGCTCCGGATTTTTTAAATTCCTGCTCGTTAAAAAAGAGCCGGACAAAAAGAAAACCCAGCTATACGCTGGGTTTTTCTTAATAAATATTACGCTTCGGAAGCAACTGGCTCGATCACAACTTGTTTGCGATCACGGCCCAGACGCTTGAAACGAACAACACCATCTGCAGTTGCAAACAGAGTGTCGTCTCCGCCTTTCATTACGTTCGCACCTGGGTAGATCTTAGTTCCGCGTTGACGAACGAGAATGTTACCAGCAGTAACGAATTGCCCGTCGCCACGTTTCACGCCCAGACGTTTGGAAATGGAATCGCGACCGTTCTTTGTGGAACCTACCCCTTTTTTCGATGCGAAAAACTGAAGGTCCAAGTTAAACAGCATGTTCATATCAGACACCTCCCTGCCATTTACGATCATTTACTTTTACGTATTTACCGTAATTCGCCTCAACTGACAAAAGAGCAATGACCATGCTCTCTGCCAAAAGCTGTTGTTTCTCGCGTGCAGTCTCATCCCCCGAAGAAGAAAGACTCCACTTCAAGAACCCACCGCCTTCTTGTGCGACAGCGACATCAGGGGTGATGCCGGTCAAAGGTTGGATGGCGTTTAATATACCAAAGCTGATGCCTGATACAGCAGAACAAACGATGTCTGCCCCATAGGCACCCGCATTGGCATGTCCGGAAATACTAATTTCATGGATACCGTGCTGCGCACGGCTCACGATCACTTCAATCATAACAAGTCACCAATTAAGCGTTGATCTTCTCGATCACAACTTTGGTGAATGGTTGACGGTGACCTTGCTTGCGACGGTAGTTTTTCTTGGCTTTGTATTTGTACACGATAATCTTTGCAGATTTACCGTGTTTTTCTACTTTACCAGTTACCGTTGCACCAGCTACTGTAGGAGCTCCTGCAGTAACTTTGCCGTCTTTGCTTACGAAGAGAACTTTGTCAAAAGTAACAACGTCTCCTTCGTTGCCAGCCAATTTCTCGATGAAGAGAACTGCTCCCTCTTCAACTTTGTATTGCTTTCCACCGGTTTCGATAATTGCGTACACTGTGTGCACCTCCTATACTCAGACTCGCCTTTACAGGTGCGTCGACAAGCGACGGCTTATGTACCTGATTCGTGCGGTTACAGTATGCACGAGGCATATCTGCATGACAACCATTAGGTTATCATAGCTACAATAGCCCAGTCAAGTTATTTCGATTGTAAACGCTCCGCCTCTGCCCGATTTCCGACGTATCCAATTCGAAACTCGTCGGGGCTCATAGAAGAGACAAGCCGCTTATAGACATGGACAGGCCATGTAATTGCTTCTGCTATTTCCCCCTCCTCTATCATGTCCAGCAATCGTGGAGGCATGTCTACGAGAATCGCCTCCGCATCTTGGCTCTTTGCCAATGCAGTGACTTCGACGTACAAGCGCCGTAACAGCTCGTCTACTCGCCAAACTCTCCCTCGCCCCGCGCATGCCTCACATGGCTCCGTCAACCGCTCCATCAGGCTCGCACGAACTCTTTTTCGCGTCATCTCGACTAATCCGAGCGAAGTCATCCCGAGAACAGTCGAAGGCACAGGGTCCTTTGCCAGCTCTTGTTTCAATCGCGAGATCACTCGCTCCTTATTGCCCTGCTCTTTCATGTCAATGAAATCAATGATCACGATGCCACCGATGTCCCGCAAGCGAAGCTGCCGGGCAATTTCAGCTACTGCCTCCAGATTGGTCGCGGTTACTGCCTGCTCCCGCTGTTGCCCTCCCGCACCAGTGAATGAACCGGTGTTTACATCGATGACCGTCATCGCTTCTGTCCTGTCAATGACCAAGGACCCTCCACTCTTAAGCGGCACCTGTCGATCACGAGCACGAATCAACTCCGCCTCGACACCCAAGAAGTCAAAGAGCGGCTGTTTGCCCTGATACCAGCGAAGCTTCTCTTGTACTTCCGGAGCAAAAGCTGCCAACGCCGCTTTTACCTGCTGATGAGTCGCCGCACCTTCTACTAACAACTCATCCATTTCGTTCGCCAAGCCATCTCGGAGCGCCACCTCGATCAACTCGGCATCCTGAAAAATCCGCCCGGTCGAGCGCAGTCCTTCCGCTGTTCGCCGCATGTCCTGCCAACGATTGCGCAAATAGGTCAGTTCACGAATGAGTGTCTGCTCCTCTGCTTCCGCTGCTTCTGTGCGCAAAATACAGCCTTCCCCTTGCCCTACTGTCGAAGAGATCACCTGTTGCAGTCGTTTTCGTTTGTTATCATCAGATATTTTACGCGAAAGTGAAATGCTCTCTTCAGTCGGAAGGTACACCAGGTAACGCCCCTGCAAGCTGATCCGCATTGTGATTTTGGGCGCCTTCATTTCCAACGCCTCTTTACTCACTTGAACCAATATCTTTTGCCCAACGTGAACGCGTTCTGCAATATTGGGTTTCGCTGTTCTACCCGGCTCCACACCGATCGTGTCATCTACATACAAATAAGCATTTTGACCTGTACCAATATCAACAAAAGCGGATTGGATGCCAGGCTTTACATCTGCGATCCGTCCTTGATAAATGTCACCAACACTTGCGTGTGACCCCACATCCTGTGTACGCCATTCCTGCAATTTCCCGTTTTCCATAAATGCGATGCGGATGCTCCCACCTTGTGTACTGATCGCTACTTGCTTCACTGCCTTCACTCCTTATTCCCCGTACAAGCCTTGCCCAAAAGAAGGATAACCGGGCTCATAGGAAGTAATCTAACATAGCTACCAAGTCAAGGTAAAGGAGATAAACCATGATTCATGCTGGTGATCTTACCATTAGAGCATTAACCCCCAATGGTACCGCTCACTTAGTCAAATGGCTTTCTGACGAACGCGTTTTGGCCTATTATGAAGGTCGCGATTGACCCGCAAGCCTGGAATGAACGAGCCCTCCGTTGCTACGAAAAATGTGGCTTTCGAAAAGTAAAAGAGCTTCCTCTGCACGAATGGCACGAAGGAAGCTTGCGTGATTGCTGGTTGATGGAATGGATTGCTCCTGCTGATTAAGGTCTATAGACTAAAGGAGCTTGCCCACTGCGGCATCGTGCTTTTGTTCAAACAAAAGGGCATACAAAAGCTGTTCCTCAGCCAAGAGACCCGCACCTTGGACGTAGAAAAGATGGGAGCATCCCCGTCGCAGCTTGTGCGAGACAGCTAGTACCGTTTCCTCGGGATGCACCCGTATCGCTTGAACGGCAGCTCCGTCTAGCTGCCGGTCGTATTTTTCGACCAGGAAGCGAAAAAATTGATAAGGAAATCGCAAAAATGCCTGGATGTTCAACGTCAGTAAATAAATCCCGATCACTGCTAAGTTGTACTTCAACTCCAAGCTGGACATCCCCACCATGATCCCCGCAAACAGCGTACTCCCGGTCATCGATATCATCGTCGCTTGCCTATATGACATAAACCAGCATAGAACCGCCAACAAGATTCTCCCGCCATCCAATGGCCAGATTGGCAACAGGTTAAACAGCGCAATCGTCAAATTGCTTACCAAGAAAAAGCGGGCCCACTCTTCCGTCCATATCCCCATAAACCAAAACAAGTAGGAGGCAGCCATCATCACCATATTTAAGAAGGGCCCTGCCAGTGCCACGACAATCTCATCCAATGGGTCCGTGGCGTATGAGTCTTCCATCATCGCTACTCCACCAAAAGGCAGAAGCTGCACTTCTTTTACAGTCCATCCGAGCTCACGCGCCATCGCTACATGCCCTAATTCATGGATCAGCACGATGACAAACAAGGTAATGACCTCCAAAAAATGGCCTGTCACCACGGACAAGCCAATCACCGCCCAAAATAGCAGGTGAATGCGAAAGCGAATGTCGAGCCAGCCTCCCCTATTCAAATGGAATCACTTCCAAGGGATTGACAAATTGCTCATTCACTTTCGCCCCTAGATACAGTTGACGTGATGTCTGATCCATTACCCGAGCGGTTCCGATGACCTTACCAGGTGCAAGGACCTCGTCCTTCGTCACCCCTATACTATCAAGATTGCCCAGCCATATCTCCCGCCCTTTGGTTAGACGAACAATCACTGTCGTCCCATAATCAGGCTTTTCACCGACAAAAGCAACCCAGCCAGCTTCTCCGATCGTGATCTGATCGTTCATTCCCGTATGCAGGATCACATTTGCACTCTCTGGATCATAGGATTTGACGATTTTCCAGCTACTGGGGAGCTTCCACACAGCAGCTACACCCTTTGTTGTGCTCGTAGCTGGCACGGCAGGGGGACTAGTAGGCATCGAAGGAAGCATTGTCGGAATCGGTCCAAATCTCGCTTCATACCAGTCCGCTACCCCCGAAAAATTAAAGTCCCGTGTCATGACTTCCCTCGCGGAGCTTTTCCAAGTAGCAGGGATCAGCGTTGTTTGAAACAATACATAAGCGGCACCAATCAATAAGACAGATGCTAAAATTTGCACGCCCCACTTTTCATGAGACGGTGGCTGGACCATCATATCGTTCTCGGGCGGCGAGTAACTGAATGGGTTTGGCGTTTCTTCGATCGGATCTTTCCAGTCATCGACGTAGGGAGTATAGCCGTCTCGTGACTGTGTTCGAATTCGTTCCAAACGCTCCCTCCGTCTTTCTTTTACGCGATCTACTCTTTCAAACATGTCCATCCCTCCGCAGGCCAAGCCTTTAGTACTCATCCTATGACTTGTCTACCTGGTTTATGACGACCGTCGCCCTCTCCAACTCCCCAGCTTATCGGGTACAAACATGCAAAAAAGACAGTCTCCCCATAGAGAGACTGCCTTTGAATCTGTCAATTTTACAGTTTAGTTACGCTAGCAGCTTGTGGTCCACGGCTACCTTGAACGATTTCGAACTCAACCTTTTGGCCTTCGTCAAGAGATTTGAAACCTTCTGACTGGATTGCGCTGTAGTGTACGAATACGTCGTCGCCACCCTCAACTTGGATGAAGCCGTATCCTTTTTCTGCGTTAAACCATTTTACGATACCTTGTTGCATGAAACAAAACCTCCCTGAACATTACGCCCCACGAGGCGAAAGAGTGTAGCGTTAACCTCTTTTTTACAGATAAGCCTTTTGCGTCAAGGAAAAAAAGTCATACGAATTGCGATTGACAATTGGTGACGTCACTCACAATACGTACGACTCCATACCAATCAATCAAACACTATAACTTGTAAAAATGGTTAACTTAGGATGATTTTAGCATAAGTAT
Source organism: Brevibacillus schisleri (assembly GCF_055685845.1). Lineage (NCBI taxonomy): Bacteria > Bacillati > Bacillota > Bacilli > Caryophanales > Paenibacillaceae > Brevibacillus > Brevibacillus schisleri. The sequence continues at coordinate 2,072,916 of NZ_JBVNDM010000001.1, read as the reverse complement.
TTGCATTTGTCACGCATTTCATGAGTATCCAAAAAGTCTTCAATTCCGCACCGAGAAAGCGGGCGAACCTGAAGACTTTTTTGAACAACTATTTAATCAAAACGTAACTTGTCCTTACGCATCCCAATGTTGAGCACCACACCAATGATCAGGAAGTTGGTTACGAGCGAGCTCCCTCCGTAGCTAATGAACGGAAGCGGAATACCCGTAATCGGCATCAACTGAATCGTCATGCCGATGTTCTCAAAGATTTGGAAAGTAAGCATCCCTACGACACCCGCAACAACGTAGGAGCCGAACGGATCTTTTGCCTCCATCGCGATGCGGATCATTCGGTAAATCAAGACGAAAAACAAAATCATCAGCAAGCCCGCTCCGACAAAGCCCAGCTTTTCTGCAATGACAGTAAAGATAAAATCACTTTCTCCTACCGGCACCCATCCAAAGCTCGCTTGTGTCGGCGTATCAAGCCCTTTTCCGAACAGTTGCCCTGAGCCGATAGCAATCAATGCTTGCTTGAGCTGGAACCCTCGTCCCATCGGTTCAAGATCCGGGTTCATCCAAAAGACGATCCGATCCCACTGATACGGCTTGATAATCTTGAAAAAGATATCCTGCTTATATTGATACAACAGTGTCATGCCGGCAAAAAAGCTACCGACCAGCCCGCCCATATACAATACATGCTTCATCCGTATACCACCAACGATTAGCATAGTGGCAAGCATCCCCGTATAGACCATTGCGGTACCCAAATCGGGCTGAATTAAAATCAAAAGCAATGGTACGCCAACCAAGGTCATTACTGGAATCAGTTTGTAAAAGTAGTAAAAGCGGTCTTGATCGTTTGCCCTCTTGGACAAGAAGCGGGCCACCGTTATGATCGTGAACAGCTTCATCGGTTCAGAAGGCTGAAACAAGATAATACCAAGGTTATACCAGCTCGTCGTATTGTTAATGGGCTTCGTTTGAAATACCCCGATCAAAAGAATCAGACCGAGTGCATATAAGACATAGGCCATGCTGTGGAATAGGCGATAGTCAAATAGCAATGTCACACCTAGCACAATAAAGCCGATGACATACCAAAGGACCTGCTGATGCGCCTTATCTACACCTGCCGCAGAACCGGAAATTCCCAGATAGCTGAAGATACCTAGCCCTGCCAAAATCAAGATGATGGTCCAGTCAATTGTTTTTAAATGACGTTTTTCCAGGTCCATCCGTTTCCTCCTAGAAAACGTGACTCCCCTCTATAAAAGAAGGGAGCCAAGTATTACCTATTTTAATCCAAAGAATTTACGCATTTTGTGGAACACGCCCGCTTTTTCTTCCAATGGTTGCAATGGAACAGCTTCACCCAAAAGTCGTCGGGCAACGTTCCGATAGGCGATGGAACCACGCGATTCATGGTTCATCACAGCAGGCTCACCTTGGTTCGCGGATTTAATGATATGATCATCATCCGGCACTACGCCAATTAAGTCAATGGCTAACAAATCCAATATGTCTTCTACATCCAGCATGTCGCCATTTTTCACCATATGGGAGCGAACACGGTTGATCACCAGCTTCGGCATTCCGATTTTTTCTCGCTCTAATAGGCCAATAATCCTATCAGCATCACGCACAGCGGCTTTTTCAGGTGTAGTCACGACGATTGCTTGATCAGCCCCTGCCACCGCATTGCGGAAGCCTTGCTCAATACCCGCAGGGCAATCGATGATGACATAATCATATTCCCGCTTCAGTTGCGTAATGATTTCTTCCATCTGCTCGGGAGTTACTGCGGATTTGTCCTTGGTCTGAGCAGCCGGGAGCAATGCCAGATTGTCAAACCGCTTGTCTTTGATCAGAGCTTGTGGCAGTCGGCATGCGCCTTCGGCAACGTCTACCAGATCATAAATAATTCGGTTCTCAAGTCCCATGACTACATCCAGATTGCGCAAGCCAATATCGGTATCTACCATGCACACTTTTTGTCCCAACAATGCGAGCGCCGTTCCCAAATTGGCGGAAGTGGTCGTCTTACCCACGCCGCCTTTACCGGAAGTTATGACAATTCCTATCCCCACGTCCGTTCCTCCTCTTTCCCTCAACCCTCACGCTTTTTCTCACCCAATTCAGGGCGGATTCGCGACAAGTAGTTCATTTTCGCTACCAGCATGATCTCATTTTCCAGATAGGCGAATTCTGTGCCTCCAGAATTATTCGTCCATTCCTCACCCGGCTTGCTAATCACTTCTGCAATCCGCAATTGGGTAGGACTCATGACTGCAGCCGCAATAATTACCTGTGAGTCACCGGAAATACCTGCGTGCGCGTATCCTCTGAGATGCCCTAGCACGTAAATGCTTCCTGTGCTGCGAACCGTCCCCCCGGGATTGACATCTCCCAATAAGAGCAAATCACCGTCAAACTCCAGAACTTGTCCAGAGCGTACCGTATTTACCTGTATGGAAAAATGGGTTTTCAGGCGTTCAGCCATCGCTTCTTCCCTCGTGATCAAATCAGATTCGATTGTATGGATCACCAGGTTGCCCTTAGTTCGAATAATTTGAGTCAACTGCTCTTGTTGCTCTGGAGAGCAGTATCGTTTTCCCAATTTTATAGATACCCGAATGAGTGGCCCCGACAAAATCTGTTGGTGGCTATGCTCTATTTTTTCACGCATATCGGCCAGCAGTTCGTCGAAGGAACAAGTATCATCCATAAAGAAGACGAGACCCTCTTTAGTCCCTTTGATCGTGACCTTGCTTTTCACAGTCGTCACCGGTTTCACCTCGACCGATACCATTCGCCATGCAGAAAGATTTTTCCTGCTCTGCGTAAAAAAATTGCCGAAACGGGTCAGATAGTGGCGTTTTACAAGAGCTTGACTCGATTATTCTCTTGGGCTTAATTGCCCTGGACAACCTTCTAGTTAGTTGGATTCGGCTTCGGAACCCCACCAGTAAGGACACCTGGATTCAGTTCATTGTAAGCTTCGAGCAATCGACGCGCGATCGGACCAGTAGCATCAGAACTGGATGTACCATCTCTCAAACTGTTCGGCGCAACGACGACGAAAACCAGTTGAGGATTTTCATAAGGCGCAAAGCCGACAACCAGTGCGTTTTCCGCTGGCTGCGACGTTTGTGCCGTACCAGACTTGGCTGCAACCGTGAACGGCAACCCCTTGAAGCGTTGAACGGTACCACCTGGTTGAGTAACCAACCGCATCCCTTCTTTTACCACCTGAATATACTTCGGATCGATATCAACCCGGTTGAGCACTTCTGGTTCAATAACGGAGAGCGTTTGACCTGGTTTCTTCGGATCGGTGGTTCCTTTGCGAATTTCTTTTACAAGATGGGGGCGTATTCGATATCCTCCATTGGCAATGGTCGAAACGTATTGACCCAACTGCATCGGCGTGAACAGATCATATTGACCAATCATCACGTCCGCCAAGTTCCCGAAGTACATGTTCTGGTTTTCCCAACCAGTATGTTCATTCGGCAGATCCACACCTGTTTTCACACCAAGACCAAACTGGGCATTGTAGTAATCATAGACAGAGAACTGCTTCTCCCAGCCATCTTTTCCTTTTCTTGCTAAGCGAAGCGCCATTTCGTACATATACGTATTGTTCGACACCTGCAAGGCACGACGAGCGTTAACAGCTCCATGACCACCCGCCTTCCAGTTGCGTTTATACGTGTTTCCGACATACAATCCGCCTCGGTCATAGATGACTTCGTTCGGTGTAGTCAGCCCCTCCTGAAGCGCAATCATGACAGACAGCGGCTTGTAGGTAGAAGCAGGTGGATACGGCGTATAGATGAATCTATTTGATTCGTTCGGCAAAATAAGTGAGGCGTAATTCTCGTTGAATTTCTTACGGTCGTAATACAGATTCAAATTGTAATCTGGATAACTCGCCATCGCCAATATTTCGCCCGTATTCGGATTCATCACCAATACGTGTGCGTCTTTAAATGCTTTTGGTGTAGACGGGCGCTTCTTGAATGCTTCAACCTCTTCTTTCAAGATGGCCTCTACCTTGCTTTGATAACGCCAGTCCAAAGCCAAAACAAGATCGTTTCCTGGTTCAGGGGCTTGGCGCATCTGCTTCTCTACCGTCTCCGAATTTTTGTTCACGTGCACTTCCATAATCCCGTTTTTGCCGCGCAAATAACGTTCATAGGAGCTCTCCAGCCCGGTTACACCGACACGGTCGATAGCATTGTAGCCTTGTGCCTGATATTCTTTCAAGCTCTCAGGACGAATCGCATTGATGTACCCGAGAAAGTGAGTACCAAATGCCGAACCATCCGGATCTTCGAAAATTTGGCGCACTGGCTCCAGCTCCACACTAATTCCCGGCAGCTCGGTGCGTCGTTCTTCGATTTGGAACATTTCTTGCGCTGTAATGTTGACCTTGACACGTCTTGGAATGTAGCTTGCCATCTGTGGTGAGCGCATTTCCTGCAGCAAAGAAAGCTTGTGCCACTGAAATTGGCGTTGCTGCTCTGTCAACGGCAGTTTGACATCCATGTCGAACAACGAGGCATAGCGCAGCAAATCCATGTCAGACTTATCTGCTAAGCCTTCCGGGGTTGGCAAAGCTGAAATCTGATCCTTCACTTTTTTGGCGAGGTCATTGCGATCTTCCTTGTCGAATTTCAGAGCGAGGGTCATATTGGCGTTTATCGCCATTTTTAACAGCTCGAAGTCCGTGGTGTTCGCTTCCGTAATAGCGGGTGTACCTGGTTTGGCAGCATTTAGTTTCTTAATAAGATCTGCTCTCTCCTTGTCATCAAAAGGAGAACGAACGCGCATTCCCAGATATACAGCGGTTTTTACCAACTGGAAGTCAGACATCTGATCAACGGTCTCGACTTTCGGAACGGCTTTTAACTTCGTCGCGACCTTTGCCTTGAGATCGTTTGTTTCTTGCCCATTGAAAGCAACAGGCAAGGTTGATCTCAATTCAATCGTCTTCTTTAACAGTTCCTTATCCGTACCAATTTTGCCGCCATCGGGGATGAGGATTTTTGCCAGACGATCCGCAACTTTCTCTTCATCAATGTCCTGTCCTTGTTCTTCAACGTATTGCACGGTGTACACAGGCTTATTCGAAACAAGTACCTCGCCATTTTTATCCAAGATACGGCCACGAGGAGCGGAAATCGGCAGTTCCCGAATACTGAACTTTTCCAATTCATGTTTGTACTGTTCGCCTTCCACTAGCTGCACGATGGATAGCCGCAAAATAATGGCGGCGAAGAACAAAAATACAATCACAAACAATATATTGAGCCGAATAGGGATGTCTGATTTTGGTTCTTTGACTTCTTCCACGAACTCTCCTCTCCTTTGTCCTTACTGCATGTGCATTTCCTTTTTCGCCAGAATCTTGTTGCATACATTCTTGATCGGAAAGTATACCAGTAAGCCAAAAGCGAGATTAAACAGCACACTTGGCAAAATTTGATGCGTCAAAATCCATCGAACATCGAAGGGGGCGGCGGAAAACAAGCGGAACAACGAATACAAAAGCCACTCATGTCCGAACAAAATCAGGAAGCTAGTAATGAAAACCATCCCGAATCCTCTCTGGAACAAAAGAACGATCATCCCTGCAAAGTAGCTGGCCACCATCATGGACATGGTATAGATTCCAATTAGTTGCCCAAATAGGACATCTTGTAAAAACCCGAAGGCGATCCCGTAATACAAACCTTCGCGCCTGCCGAGATACATCGAAATAAAGATGCAGCAGACAAGCGCAAACCGGGGTACCGTCATCCAAGACAGACCCCATGCATCAGGTGAAAATACTTGCATCACAGTTCCTTCCAAAACAAACACAACCACGACGCCCAACGTCAGTAAAAAACGAGCCATTACTGACCACCCCCGCTAGCAGGTGGAGCCGGAGGCACAGTTTTTTGTGTCTGACCAGCTGGCTGTTGCGGGATCAATTCACCATTGGGACCGATTGTGAAGTCTCGTTCCACAACCATGACTTCATTCAATTGTGAAAAATCAGCGCTTGGCTGGATGTAGGCGGTTTGAGTCAAGCCATAATCATCTGGCTCTACGCGAACAATATAGCCGATCGGCAAATTGCGAGGGACAACTCCTCCCAAGCCGGATGAAATAACTTGCTGATCTTTTTTAATTGCCTGTCCCCAAGGGATTTTGCGCATGACGAGCAATCTCTTTTGCGCGTCGTACTCTTCAATGACACCACTAACCTGACGGTACACAAGCTTGCCGTCAACGATCTGCTCCGTCAAAATATCCGCTGAGATGTGGTCACGTCGCTCGTAGCTCGTCAACAATTCAACTGTAGCTGAAAAGTTGGCAACACTTTGTATGCGCCCGATCATTCCCTTGGCTGTAATGACAGCCATATCCTTTTTGATACCACTTTTTAATCCTTGATCGATGGTAACGACGTTGTTCCATGTATCAGGGTTTCTCGCCACGACTTCCGCAAAGTGAAGGTTGTAAGATTTAAGTGAATCTTTTGCCCCCACCATTTCTCGAAGGCGATCATTATCTGCCTTGAGCGTGTGCAATTCGGCACTTAGACGTGCGTATTGATCCAAGCTTGCCTTAAGTGCCTTGTTTTCTTCATACACGCCGTACGCTTCTTCTATTTCCTGAAAAAAGCCAGAAACAGCCTGGGCAGGACGATAGAAAAAGCCCTGCACCACGCTGAAGGTATCTTTGAAGAACATTTCTGGCCAGGTCAGGCTAACCCGTTCACGAGAAGTGAAGCCCATGACGGAGATAAGCAGGACCAAGCCTACAAGTACAATGATAAGCCGCTTATTCCCGAAAAACGACATGCCCTACCCTCCGTTTATTTACCCCGTTTTAGTCGGGAAGAGGTGATGCCTTGCTTGGATTTGAACAGGTGAATGTTCTCCAATGCACGACCTGTTCCAATCGCTACGCAATCCAGTGCGTTTTCCGCGACATGCACGGGCATACCAGTTTCCTTACTTAACAGGCGATCCATGTTGCGCAAGAGCGCACCGCCGCCTGTGAGTACAATTCCACGATCCATGATGTCCGCCGCGAGCTCAGGCGGGCTTTTTTCGAGTGTTACCTTCACCGATTCCACGATAGCAGAAATGGTTTCCGCCAATGCTTCCGCAATCTCTGAGCTGCTTACCGAGAGCGTTTTTGGCAATCCGGTTACAAGGTCACGACCGCGAATGTCAACGTTTTCGACCTCATCAGGAGCAATCGCAGAGCCGATCTCCAACTTGAGTGTTTCTGCAGTCCGTTCCCCGATCATCAAGTTGTAACGGCGCTTGATGTACTGAATGATCGCCTCGTCCATCTCATCCCCGGCCACACGAATAGAGCGGGATGTCACAATCCCCCCGAGAGAAATGATTGCAACTTCTGTCGTACCGCCGCCAATGTCAACGACCATACTACCAGTCGGTTCCCACACCGGCAGGTCTGCACCGATCGCTGCTGCAAACGGCTCTTCAATCGTATATGCTTCCTTCGCCCCAGCCTGCTTCGTAGCATCTTCGACCGCGCGCTTTTCCACCGCAGTAATTCCCGAAGGTACACAGACCATTACGTTTGGACGACGTGTAAACAGCCCTTGATTTTTTTGTGCTTGATTGATGAAATAGCGCATCATTGTCGCAGTTGTATCAAAGTCAGCGATAACCCCGTCTTTCATTGGGCGAACCGCTACGATATTACCTGGCGTACGACCGATCATACTTTTCGCTGCATTCCCTACTGCTTCAATGGAATTGTTATTCGTGCGGATCGCTACAACAGAAGGCTCACGCACCACAATTCCTTTCCCCTTCACAAAAACAAGTGTATTGGCAGTGCCGAGGTCAATCCCCAAGTCACGTGTAAATCCACCAAACATAAAAAAACTCCTTCCAAATATTAATCCAAATGACAAGCATAAGAGAACCTCTTTCGAGGCCTCTTCAAGGTAGAGCGACCGCGTTTTTGGGAAAGATTTTCAAACACGCTACAAGTACCCTTGCTCTTTGAGACTAACGTACTTGCCTTCCCCGATAATAACATGATCCAACAATGAAATCCCCACCAGTTCACCAGCGTCACGCAATGTATGCGTAATCGCAATGTCTTCCCTGCTAGGTGTCGGATCACCGCTCGGATGGTTATGTAGGCATATCACCGATGCGCTGCTACGACGGATCGCTTCTTTAAAGACTTCTCTCGGGTGTACGATGGAAGCGTCCAGACTGCCTACGAAAATCGTCTGCTTGCCAATCACATGGTTCTTGGTATTCAGAAAGAGACAGACAAAATGTTCCTGTGTCAAATGAGCAAGCTCTGGCGACATCAAATCAGCTACGTCCCGTGGTAAACGGATAGAAGCCCTATACTCTCGAGGCACTCCCATCAATCTACGCCCAAGCTCAAACGCAGCATGCAATTCAATCGCTTTGACTGGACCAATTCCTTTTAGCTCTGTTAACTCAGCATGAGAGGCTTGGGCTAAACCACGCAGGTCTCCAAACCTGGCTAACAAGCGCTGAGCCAGCTGATGAGCCGTCTCTTGTTCCCTGCCTGTCCGCAGTAAAATGGCAAGAAGTTCAGTATCAGACAGATGGACCGCTCCTTCGCGAAGCAGTCGTTCACGTGGACGGTCATAGTAAGGGACGTTTTTCAACAGCATTTTGTTACAGGTATTTGTTGCCATTTTATATCCGCCTCCAGCCATATTCACATTATCGAAAACGGCTGACATGGAGATGTTCATGAGGCGTATGGCCGTCGCCGCTTGCTTCAAGCATGACAACTTTACAAAATTGGCATCCCAAAACGTGTCAAAAGAGTAGACGTCAGGCCTAACGGAAGACCAACAACAGTGAAGTAGTCTCCGTTTATTCCTTCCACGATCGTGGCTCCAATACCCTGAATGGCGTAAGAGCCCGCTTTATCCATCGGCTCACCTGTCGCGATGTACGACTTGATTTCTTGCTCTGTTAAAGCTCGAATTCTTACGTGCGTTAGACTATGTGAGACTTCAGTACGACCTGTCTCCACATCTATCAAGGCGACTCCACTATAAACGGTGTGCTCTTGCCCCTGGAGCATGGACAACATACGATATGCGTCCATTTCATCAATAGGCTTGCCCAGTATTTGGTCATCAAGAACGACTACCGTATCAGATCCTAAAACGACGCCTTCTGTCAAGCGAGAAGCCACTTCCTTGGCCTTGCGTAAAGACAATTCTTCTACTACTTCGCTCGCAGATAAATGCTCTGCGGTCGTCTCATCTACATCACTGGTGATGACGGTAAATGATAAGCCTAAAGTTTGCAGAAGCTCCCTTCGACGCGGCGAAGATGAAGCCAGAATGAGAGGAACATTTTTTTTCGTCATTTTTCAACCTACTTTATTCGTCGATGTATCCAAAACGCGAGGGCTAAGCCTCCGATACTGGCTAGATTTAGTTTTACCTGAAAGTTCAGTTCGTACTTCAAAATTTCTAAATCTGCCGCAGGCGACCAAGTAATCTCTTTACTCTTGGCCAAAAAAGGTAGCCAAGGACTTAAAATCTCCCCGATAATGCTACCAAACAAAAGTCCACTCACCAACAGAAACACGAGAGTAAGCGTTTCTTTCCCCATTTTCCCAACTCCCTTTTTATAAGGGATTCTCTTTTTGCCAAACATAAGTTTAGCAAATGGGGAGAAGCGAAACAATCCCTGATTGCTCCTGGTAATTACTGTATAGAAAGAAAAGGCCTCCTGCAAGAAAACCTTGCGGAAGACCATATAAACTTGTATTTATGTGGATGAACGCGCCTTTTGAATCCAACTCGCGTAGCTCTCGAAAAAGGCAAGGACACCTGCCTGTACTTGCCACGCATAGGATTCCGCGCTTTCCACCTTTTTGCCAGCGCTTGCTTCCGCCATTTTGTCCCTCGCTGCCAGCGCTTGATTCACCCCATTTACCATCCCATCAAGCAATGGCTTCCAGGCCTCCTTGGCTTCCATTTTACGGCTTTCCTCCAGAAATTGGCGGTGAATTTCCTTTATTTCTGCCGTTTCTTTTGCGGTTGGCGAAAGTTGACCCGTCGTAATAATAAGCCCCGATTGTGCTGAAAGTGTTTGGACAAGTTTGACTCCGTGGGTGAAAAAGGCATTCACGTTAGATTCGCCAGATGCGTTGGCGGCTTTTCCGACAGGGACAGACCCTTCAAAAGCGGGAAAGGAGAATTCTTTGACGTATATATCCATGCCTTTGTTTTTCAGGCTGGCGGCAAAGCCTAGCACAGCATCTCTTGTGGGAGCAGCGGCTGCGAACATGTACTGCTTGCTTGCGTCTTTATAAAGCAGATGAGGAATACCCGCCTTCTCCAGTGGTTCTACAGCTGTTTGCGGCGATGCATCTGGCTGGAATACTCCTGCCTGTGCAACGTACATGTTTACGGCTGGCAGTTGTAGAGCTACCGCTGTTTGACCCACTGCGTTACCATTGGTCGCCTTACCTTTCGCTTGCTGACTTTCATCTGGCAAAGCGGGACCTGTCACGTCATTTTTCCCAGCCGTTTGTTCAGTGCCTTCACCCGGCGCGGTCAGTGTCTGAACCGTTTCACTCAGAACATTTCCGTACGACTCGGAAAACTCCTTTTGGGAAAAGACCGTCAATACAAGAAATCCGAATAAGAGGCCAATGGCTACAGCCCCACCTGTTGTTAAAGTCGTGCGCCAAAAGGGCCCCTCTGGCCATAACGATGCGAGCCGACTCATCGGACGACTCCTGTATCCCTTTTCTTCGGTATCCTCGAAGGAAAAATCGGATTCGTAGGAGTCGTTTGGCGTCTGATCGAGTTCAATACTCGGCTTCGTTTCTTTCGCGGCAGCCCCTCGTAGCTGCATCATCCGTTCCCATGCTTCGTTGCCCTTCTCCTTAAACGGGTCAGTAAACGGTAAGGGGGGAGCTTGAAAACGAACGCGTGGCGTATCGTCCTTTGGCGTGCGCTTTCTACTTGCTTCCTTTGTGCTGTCGTCCCGCTTTTCATTCCAGAACCTTCCGTTCATTTTGACCGTCACACGATTTTTATTTTGTCCGCTCATACGCTTGCCCTCCTAGTCACAGGCTCTTTGTACTAGCATACGTTTTGCTCGGACGGGTTATGACTTCTATCTAGCGATTCTATCGAATTTGTTTCTACTACGATTCCACAAGCCATTTCAAGAAGCTTCACTGATAAATAAAAGGACGGCTAACCCCATCGTCACAAAAGGCGCAAACGGCACTTCGCATTTTATACTTACTTTTCGTATCAGCAACAAAACGAGAGAGACGAGCAATGCAGCCAAGCTCGCAACCGTAAGAACGACTACAAAATCGCGAATCCCGAGTCCATAGCAGACTAGAGCGAATAGCTTCACATCCCCCATCCCAAGCGCAAGAGGCTTGTAATAGCTAATCGATCCAAACACCAGTAAACAGAGAATCGCAAAGAGTCCAGCCATCAGCCATTCCATTGGCGAAGAGCGAGCGAGCTCGAGAAAAGAAATTAGTACAAACCCTGCAACTAATGCGCGATTGGGTATTCGTCTATGATGAAAATCAACCCACGAAAGGTAGAGGCAGAGTACGAATAATATCATAGCGTTCGCCATTTTTTGTTCCCCCAGTCGAAACCTGTCCTCCTTAAAGGATATCTACCATTCCTGGGACAAAAAAAACTGCCCAGAACAATTCTGGACAGCCTCTCCATTTTCGATATAGCTACTTTTACGGATTCCAAGTGAACAAAAGACCACCGTGGACGAGACCACCGCCAAACCCATACATCAGGATCGTATCCCCTGCCTTTACTTTGCCTTCCTTGATCCCCAAGGCGAGCGACAAAGGGATGGTAGCCGCTGATGTGTTCCCGTAATGAGTCAGACTGTACAATGTCTTATCGAGAGGGAACTGACTCTTCTCACAAATGGATTCGATCATGCGCAAATTGGCACTGTGCGGGATAAACCAGTCCACATCTTCGAGCGTTTTACCAGCCCGGTTCACTACCTCTAGCATCCCCTTTGGAACAGTTGTTATTGCCCACTTGTACACTTCTCTCCCGTTTTGGACCATGCATCCATTCCCGTTCAATTCTCGTCCGTCCATACGCGTAGACAAGCCCGATCGGTATACATGAATCCCTCCGTCTCCCTTTGAGCCTAAATAAGCGGACAAAAAACCAGGAGCTGTAGAATCCTGCTCAATCAGCACCGCTCCCGCTCCGTCCCCGAATAGGATGCACGTCGTACGATCCGTGTAGTCGGTTACTTTTGTTAGCGTTTCTGCACCTACCACCAACACTTTGCGATGCAACCCAGAGCTGATGAGCGCATTTGCTGTATGGAGCGCATACGTAAATCCTGCACAGGTAGCAGAGAGGTCCATTGCTCCCGCCTGCTCGACTTGAAAATGCGCTTGGATTTGACTCGCGACGCTTGGAAATGGATAGTCTGGGGTACTAGTTGCGACCAAAATCATATCGACATCGCGGACATCCTTCCCATAATTTGCAATCATATCGTGGATAGCAGCGATGGCCAGATCGCTGGTAAATTCATCTTCCTTTGCCATACGGCGCTCATGTATACCTGTTCGTTGCAAGATCCACTCATTCGATGTATCTACTAGCTTTTCCATATCTGTATTGGTAAGGACGCTACTCGGCACATACGTACCGATGGCGGTAATTCGTGATTTGAAGGGGGTTGTATTTGTCATCATCCGAACATCACCTTTCGATTTTTATGATCTGATTATAACACTAGATATTAGTATCTGGTACTAATTTTTTTAGAAAAATAAAAGTCTATGTTGAGTCGTCATAGTGGTGGAGAAGAAAAAGCACAGGTCTCTTCGACTCTGACACGCCCGCAACGGGATTCACTGGCCGTCTCCACTTAAAAAAGGAGACCGTCGAGCCAAAGCCACCCTACGGGCGGACGTTTCTCAAGGAAGAAGTGTTCGACAAGCGTGGTCTCCTTTTTTAAGTTCCGACTGGGTAGGCGTTGTCAAGGTCTGAACTACTCCCCTAGAAATAGACAGTATTTAAAAAGAGCCTGTTGCAAATTAAGCAGCAATGAGATGATTTCTGGTTTCATCAGGAGTCATCTTTTTTAATGTCCACTGATAACGCTCTGAATTGTAATAGGTTACATATTCGTTGACGCGTTGACGCAACTCTTGAAGTGAAACACAGTCCTTATATTCGAGTTCGTCTTTCATATGACCGAAGAACGATTCCATTGAAGCGTTGTCCCAGCAGTTACCTTTGCGAGACATCGACTGCTTAAAACCAGCCTCAGCAATAAGGCGCCTCGTTGTAAGATGAGTGTAGTGCATTCCTTGATCCGAATGAAAAATAGCATCAGGATGGACGTTACCGTCCAATCGTTTGATTAATAAGTCTAGTGTCCGTTTCACTAGTGATAACTCCAATGTCGAAGACAGATAGTGTGCCAAAATCTGTTTGGTCGCCCCATCTTTTACGCAAGACAAATATGCCCATTGACCAGTACCATAGCGCAAATAAGTAATGTCAGTAAGTAGAACCTTCTCGGGTATACCTTGATCAAACTGACGTTTAAGTAGGTTTGGGCATGTGCGGTGTTCCTGAGTAGCCTTGGCCATTTTTCGATACGGATTCGCTTTCCGAATAAGAGTGACTAGCTTAAACTTTTGCATAAGACGACGAATCTTTTTATGATTCATCACGACACCGTTCATTCGCTCCAATCTCATTTTAATGACCAGCACTCCTGCTCTCCCTTTTCGAGTTTCGAAATGCTCCTTGATGAGCAGGAAGTCTCGTTCGTCGGCTTCTTCTCGAATTTGTCGCTGTTCCTCAGCACTACACCAGCGATAATAGCCACTTGAGCTCACTTCAGCAATCTGGCATAGATAACGGGTTACACGCTTCAAGCCATGTTTACGAAGAACTATGCTAATAAGCTGAAAGCGCTCGGGAGACGATAACGTCTTATTGGTTTGTCTTTCGAGCGCTTCTAGCTTTTTTAAAAGTTCGTTCTCTGCTTCCAGAAGCCTAATTCGTGCTTCAGCACGTCTCAGTTTTTCTTTTGCTGATAATTCTCCCTCTGACTTTCTACCGGTGCTCCCCTTGCCTCTGCGCTCCTCAATTAATCCAGCTTCACCAAAAGTCGTACATACTTTTCTCCATCGATGTAAGCATTTTTTTGGTGTATGACGACCCATTATTTCTAAGGGGAAACCTGCCTGAAGAAATATCTCAATCGGCGTTTGTCCCTCTCGATATGCCTGTACAGCGGTAAATTTGAACATAGGAGAATACGTGATGTTTTTCCCTGTTACTCGAAGTACATTTTGATTTTTTTCTAACATATGTATCTCATGTTCCGTAAAACTTATTCTGTTTTTACTCATCTAACATATCCCCACTCATTTCTCGTTAATGATGATTAAAACACAAAAAACCGTTAGACGGTCACTTTTTTCAAAGTGTCCATCTAACGGGTAGTAGTTCAGGTCTACGAGCCCTGTGCTTTTTCTTCTCACTAGCTTTGTGGGTAGCTCGATACTTTTTAAATATAGGTAGATCAAAATAAAAAGACTTGAAACCCGTAGGTTCCAAGTCTTTATACGTCTCTATCCGTTATTTCTCAAGCTTTTCTGCTAGCCAATATGCAGATTTCCAAATGTCTCCTGCGCCCATTGTCAACACGAGGTCGCCCTCTTGCAATCCTTTGAAGACATGCTCCTGCATTTGTTCCTTTGTAGGAATGTACTGCGCACGCGGGTGGCTGTTGGTGCGGATTTTTTGAACCAACACCTCGGAGGTAACTCCTTCGATTTTTTCTTCGCCCGCTGGAGAGTAGATGTCCGTAATGATCACTTCGTCTGCTTCTGCAAAGGCACGACTGAATTCATCCATAAGGAAATACGTGCGTGTGTAGCGTTGTGGCTGAAACACAGCGATTACACGTCTGCCCGATGCCCTTGCCCCGCTAAGTGTCGCGATAATTTCTGTCGGATGATGCGCGTAGTCGTCTACGATCAGGACGCCTCGTGCATCCCCGATGATTTGAAATCTGCGCTTGGCACCGCTAAAGGTAGACAGCGCCTGTGCAATTTTATCAAAGGAAAGGCCAATATCCAGACATACAATGATCGCGGCTAGTGCATTTGCAATATTATGCTTGCCTGGGACTACGAGGCACAATTCACCCAACCGCTCATCTTTGTGATAAATCTGGCACGTGCTGCAACGATCTCCACATTCAATCGAAGTGGCAGAAAACTGTGCTTGTGCCACAAAGTTCGGATCAACTGCATACGTCACGACCGTTTTTTCGACCGACGGCATGACTTCGCGCACATGTGAATCATCGATACACAGGATCGCTTTTCCATCCGGTTTGAGATGGCTCAAGAACTGGACATACGCCTGTTTCAAATTGTTGAAGTCGCCATCGAAATGCTCCAGATGATCTGGTTCGATGCTCGTCACAATTTCATACATCGGCCTGTATTCCAAAAAGGAACCGTCGCTCTCATCTGCTTCGGCAATGACATAATCACTGGTACCTGCCTTTGCGTTGGTACCAGCACTCATCAATTCACCGCCAATGATGAAAGTCGGGTCTACACCGCACCCTTCCAGCACGTGAGAGATCATCGATGTCGTGGTCGTCTTGCCGTGTGCTCCGGCTACTGCTACTCCTGTACGTTCATTCAATATGCGAGCAAGCATTTGGGAACGGTGCATGACCGGAATTCCTAGTGCTTGGCCTGCAATCACCTCAGGATTGTCTTTAGAAATACTGGTGGAGTATACGATGCTGTCTGCTCCCTCCACGTGGGCAGCATTATGACCAATATGAATGACCGCCCCTCTTGCTTCCAGCTTTTTCGCCAAATCGTTCATGGCGACATCGGAGCCGGTTACCTTGTATCCAAGGTCGATCAAGACGCGGGCAATGGCACTCATGCCATAACCGCCGATGCCCACAAAGTGGACGTGTTGGGCCTGATCCACCCTATTCACCTGCCTCTTCTACTATAGTGGGAAAGAATGCGCGTACTTGGGCGATGAAGTAGAGCGAACCGCAGACGACCAGCCAGTCATCCGCCTTCGCTAATTGCTTCTCCCGCATCCAAGAAAGGAGAAACGCCCGCCAGTCTGGGACTGCATCGAGAAACTCTTGCTCCCAGCCCCCGGCTAAAAACGACTCTTGTAAGCTATTGGCTTCGGCTGCACGCGGGAAGTCAAAGGTTGTCACATGCAGCTTTTTGATTTTTGACTTAACTGGTGCGAGCGACTCTGCCATTTTGGCGAGCGGCTTATCTGCCAATCCAGAAAAGAGCAAATGCAACTGTACTCCGTCCGGCAACAACCGATCCAGACTGCTTACAAGCGCCTCCATTCCTTCCTGATTGTGTGCCCCATCCAAGATAACCATTGGTCTTGGAGAGATGACTTCTAGACGACCAGGCCAACGCGTTTGTTGCAAACCACGAGATATTTCTTCTTCCTCCAGCAAGAAAGAGAAGTAATTTCGCAGGACATCGATAGTCATTAAAGCAACGGCTGCATTGGTTGTTTGGTGAATGCCATTCATGGTAAGACGGTAGGATGCTTCCGCACGACGGTGAATGCTTTTGTAACGAAACTGTTGATCACCCAGCTGCTCCTCTACCTGCTCTGCCCAGAAATGTTCACCTATATGATATAGCGTACTCTTCATTTGTCTCGCGCGCTCCTCAAAAACCGCGAGAAGTTCCGGCCTAACCTCACCTGTGACTACAGGAACACCCGGCTTGATAATCCCCGCTTTTTCCCGGGCAATATCTTCCAAGCTTTCTCCCAGCACTTGTGTATGGTCCATGCCGATATTCGTGATGACTGAAACAAGCGGAAGGACGACGTTCGTCGAATCCAATCGCCCGCCTAGTCCTGTTTCCCAAACGACTACCGCTGGTCTCGCCACTCTTGAAAAATAAAGAATGGCGATCAGCGTAATCACTTCAAATTCGGTAGGGGAACCATACTCTGTTTCTTGTTCGCATCGTTGCACCCACACCTTGACTTCATTCACCAGCTGCAATAGATCTTCTTCCGCGATCATGCTGCCGTTGTAACGGATGCGTTCACGGAAATCCACCAAATAGGGGGAGGTAAATGTACCTACACTATATCCGGCTTCCATCAGCATTTGCGTCAGGAATGCGCAGGTTGAACCTTTTCCATTGGTGCCAGCCACATGAATAAACGGGATTCTCCGCTCAGGATGTCCTACCTGCTCCAAAACCCAGTGCATTCTCTCAAGCCCCGGCCGTTGACCGAACCTGAGCAGTCCATGCAGCCAGTCGAGCGCTTGGGTGTATTCTACAAACCCTTCTTCTGCATGCATACCACAATGCTCCATTCTCAAAAATATGCGATGGTATGGCGGATCATTCGCCCTTCAATTCAGCAAGTCGTGCAATCACCTTATCCCGCTTATCCATGTAGTCTGCCATCTTCGCTTTTTCCTCTTCGACTACTTTTTCAGGTGCCTTGGCCATAAATCCAGCATTGTTAAGCTTTTTCTCAATGCGCTCCACTTCGCCGTTGAGGGTCGCCACTTCTTTTTCCAGGCGCTTCAGCTCTTGCTCGATATCGATCAAGCCCGCCAGTGGAAGGAACAGTTCTGCTCCCGTGATCACGGAAGACATCGCTTTATCAGGCGTAGCCAGATCCAGGCTGATTTCCAGACGCTCAGGGTTGCAGAAACGAGTGAGATACTGCTCACCGCGTGTCAGTCGCTCAGCGGACAGTGCATCGCTTGGCTTGATCAAGAGCTCAATTTTCTTGGACATCGGTACGTTTACTTCAGCACGGATGTTGCGTACGCTGCGGATGATATCCATCAACTGGTTCATTTCGCTTTCTGCTTCAGCAAACATCCATTGCTCGTTAACGGTTGGCCAAGGTGCTACTGTGATGCTCTCGCCTTGGTGCGGCAATGCCTGCCAAATTTCTTCCGTGATGAACGGCATGAACGGATGCAACAGCTTAAGCGTTTGATCCAGAACCGTTACCAGAACGGATTGGGTGGTTTTCTTCGCCGCTTCATCGGTACCGTACAATGGCAGCTTCGCCATCTCGATATACCAGTCACACAGGTCATCCCAAATGAAGTTGTAAAGCACACGGCCAGATTCACCGAATTCAAATGCATCAGACAGACGGGTTACATCTGCAATTGTTGCTTGCAGGCGGGAGAGAATCCATTTGTCTGGTGTAGACAGCTCACCGCTCAAATCGATTTCCTCGTATTTAAAGTTAGTCAGGTTCATCAAGGCAAAACGGGACGCGTTCCAAATCTTGTTTGCGAAGTTGCGGTTTGCCTCCACCTTTTCCCAATAGAAGCGTTGGTCATTCCCTGGAGAGTTCCCGGTCGCCAGTGTGTATCGCAGCGCGTCCGCTCCGTACTTCTCGATTACTTCCATCGGATCGACACCGTTGCCGAGTGATTTGGACATTTTGCGGCCTTCGGAGTCGCGAATAATGCCATGGATCAAAACGGATTCAAACGGACTTTTCCCGGTAAATTCAAGACCTGAGAACATCATACGAGCTACCCAGAAAAAGATGATATCGTAGCCTGTTACCAGGACATTCGTTGGATAGAAGTACTTCATGTCCTCGGATTCTTCTGGCCAGCCCAGCGTCGAGAACGGCCACAGACCAGAGGAGAACCATGTATCGAGAACGTCGTTGTCCTGCTCCAGCTTGTGGCTGTGGCAGCTTGGGCACTCAGTCACATCCGCGCGAGATACAATCGTTTCGTTACAATCTCCGCAATACCATGCAGGAATTCGGTGACCCCACCAAAGCTGACGTGAGATGCACCAGTCGCGGATGTTTTCAATCCAACGCAGGTAGTTCGTCTTGAAGCGCTCTGGGACAAACTTCACACTCTCTGGGCTATTTGCATTAGCCAGTGCTTCGTCAGCCAATGGCTGCATTTTTACGAACCATTGGGTAGAAAGGTATGGTTCTACGACTGCATCGCTGCGCTCACTATGTCCAACCTGATGAATATGTTCCTCAACCTTGAACATAACGCCTTGCTCCGTCAAGTCTTTGATGATTTGCTTACGGCATGCAAAGCGATCCAAGCCTTTGTAGATACCGGCCAGTTCGTTCATCGTGCCTGTCTCATCCATGACAACGATTTGTGGCAACTGATGACGAAGACCCAATTCAAAGTCATTCGGATCGTGTGCTGGCGTAATTTTTACAGCGCCAGACCCAAACTCAGGATCAACGTAATCATCGGCTACGATTGGAATTTCGCGTCCAACGATTGGCAAAATCACGGTTTTCCCGATCATGTCCTTGTAACGCTCATCTTCCGGATGTACCGCTACAGCCGTATCACCTAGCATCGTTTCAGGACGGGTTGTAGCTACTTCGATATAACCAGTGCCATCCGCCAATGGGTAACGCATGTGATGCAGCGCACCTTTTACTTCCTTATAGATTACTTCAATATCGGACAAAGCCGTGCGAGCAGCAGGGTCCCAGTTAATGATGCGATTGCCGCGATAGATCAAGCCTTTTTCGTACAAGCGAACAAATACTTCGCGTACAGCTTGGGACAAGCCCTCATCCATGGTAAAACGCTCGCGGGAGTAATCCAGAGCAAGACCGAGTTTTTCCCACTGCTCACGAATATGAGAAGCGTAAATGTGCTTCCACTCCCATACCTTTTCCACGAATTTTTCGCGGCCCAGGTCATGACGAGAGATGCCTTCTTCTCGCAAGGTAGCCTCTACCCGCGCTTGGGTTGCGATACCGGCGTGGTCCATACCTGGCAAGAACAAGGCGCTGTAGCCTTGCATACGCTTGGTACGCGTAATGATATCTTGCAAAGTCGTATCTAGAGCGTGGCCCAAATGCAATTTACCAGTAACGTTCGGCGGTGGAATAACAATCGTAAACGGACGTTTATTCGGGTCACGTTCTGCCTTGAAAAATTGTTTTTCAATCCAATACGGATACCATTTGTTCTCTGCTGCTTTTGGATCATAGTTTTTCGGCAGCAATTGGTCGATGTCGGTTGTTGGCTGTGTAGACATGTACGACTCCTCCTATTAGCATGGCTTGCTTTGCAAAAAATAAAAAAACCCTTCATCGCAAAGGACGAAAGGATTATTTTCGCGGTACCACCTTTGTTAACACACGATAAACGTCATGCTTATGGCGTGTTCACTCTGACAAGATAACGGTTGCGAACCGGTCTCGGCTAGGCACATGCTTTCACCGAAAAAACTCCTGGGCGACCTTCAGCCATTCATGACCTTAGAGAATCTCGCAGCTACTGATTCTCCTCTCTGCCAAGGCGTCCTGACTTACTCTTCCCACTCATCGTTCATATCATATGTAGTTGTCTTATTGTTAGCTTTCACTATTATATACAATCACGCTGTTTGGCGTCAAACCCGGGTTTCGCCCACTTTTCCAACTGCAATGCCCAGTGCTTCGGTAAAACCGAGAACGCCCAAAATATCGAGAATTTCTTCTCGGACATTGACGATTTCTACCTGCTTGCCCATGGCCAACAGTTCTTTCGTGGTAAAAAACAGGCTTCCAATACCGGAAGAATCTACAAAGGAGACACCTTGAAAATCGACGGTAACGGATTGATTTCGCCCTCCATACTGCTGGAGCAATTCACCCACTCGATCTCCTACAGCCATGTCCAACTCTCCGACGAAAAACAATGTAGCTTGTCCGTTCGCCTCTGTTGCGCGGTAGTCCATGCTCAAACTCCTCTCAATAGGTATCGGTACACCCAATCTGCTCGTCCTTTTACTATATTACCCATTTTCATTCACTTGCAAACATTTGGCTTTTTGGAAATCATTACTTAACGCGAAAGGATACATTCTAAAATAAGCTTTGTACCCGCCAGCGAGCTACTCAAATATACACGATCACAGTATTGCAGGATCACGTGAAATCCGGCCCCAAGCGAGTGGCGTGTAGAAAATCCTTGCTGTAAGGTAGCACGCGGAATATCCTCGAGCAAAATTCCTTGGCCTTCATCATGGATCACAGCCCGGCACATCTGCCTGTCGTTCGACAAGTATAACGTGACCACGCCGCCATTTCCGTGCTTCAACGTATTCGAAGCAGCTTCGTTGACCGCAACGAGAAACTGCAGTAATCGTTTATCAGAAATGCCTTGTGGTTCCAAAGCCTCCTTGAACAATTTACGCAGTTCTGCAAGCTGCTCCGGTAAACGGATATCGATCGCCAAGAGCTTATGCCCTTCCCGAAGCAAGAAAAATAATTCTTCATCACTTAGCAACAACAGCTTACCTTCCGTGACCACACCCAGAATATCTCTGTAGATCTCCCATTCCCGTCTTTTGCGTTTTCGTTCTTCTGCAATGACGGCGGTGACATCAATCAAGGCGATTCCACAGGTCCGATCTGGCAATACAGATGTGTATAAATCAAACACCTTTGTACCATCCGAGGTGACAATTTGCTCCCTCACAGGTCCGCCCGTTCCAGCGGCCTCTTCGACCAGTCGTTGCATTTCTCGCTCTACTTCCGCACTTGCACGAGCGTCACCCAGCGGACGCACTTCCCCTTCATCGTAAAGATAGAGAAAAATGGTCTCGATCTGACGCAATATCGATAGCTTTTGAATCTCTTGTTTGATTAATCGCCCCCGCTCGTCGTCTCGATCCTTCCAATGTAACAAGACGTCTGTAGGGTCCAATTCGCCACTCATGTGCCACGTGTGAAATTCTTCCAGAAGCAATCGCTCCAGGACATCTTCCCGTCGCAAAACCTTTTCGATATCGATAATGTGGTAAGGATCACCTGCTATACCACGCAATCCGCTACCGATAATTCGGAAATCATAGGCGAGCTCTATTTCTATGCGTCCGTGCAAATCATGATCAGAACTGCTTAACCCAATGGTCGTCCGACTCACTGCTACCAGCTTCGCCTGGAACGCTTCCATCGTTGCTAGGTTCGTCACCTTAACAGTGCGGGGCGGAACGACTTTATTCGCTGCACCGCCAGAACGTAGCGCGACAAGGCAATTATCACAAGTGGGATTGTCCGGACAACGCTCACACAAAATCACAGTTCATCCTCCTATTCACTGACGCAACTACACGAGGGCTATACTCTCTTCAGGCTCAAATTGAAGAATCAACACAGAAATATCATCCGTTTGTTGTCGCTGCTGTGTTATCTCCATTAAGTAGGACTCAACTCGATCCATCGACTCCTGCTTACTGTCACTAGGCATATGTAATAAGGAGGTTAGTTCTTCTAGCCAATGCCTATTTCCTCGAAACACATCTTTTCTCCCTGTATCGATCAAACCATCTGTATAGAGTAATAGCATACCCTCTTCTTCTAAGGGTACCTCCTCCATTTGGTACGTGCTATCGGGCGAAAGCCCTAGGCCTACCCCACCCTTGCAGGCTAATACGGTTGGACTCGATTTGGACAAATAAAAAGGCTGTGGATGTCCTGCCCTGCTAAATCGAATTTTGTGTTCTACCTCATCATAGACAGCAACCAGCATCGTAATGTAAGACCGGGTTTTCACCAAATCTGCATAAAGCAACTGATTGAGTTTTTCCAAAATCTCATCCGGCAAATAGCTGGACTGCAACACCTGCCGTACAGCAATCCTAATCCCCGTTGCCCAAATACTGGCCAAAAAACCGTGACCAGACACATCCGCAATGATAAAACAGGTGTAGCGATCATTAATTTGTCGATAATCGATGTAATCTCCGCCGACATAATCGACTGGTACGTAAACCGTTCTTGTTCGCAAACTGGTCAACTGCAATTCTTCTGTGGGAATAAGCATCGACTGCATGCGTCTAGCCAGCTTCCTCTCCATCTCAATTTCTCGCTGTCCTGTTGACTGGTCCTGTTGACATCTGAGAATCAACGCCCGGATGTTTACGAGGAGCAGCCCATAAAAAGATTTCTCCAGTTCCTTTAGCTCACGGTCGTTGACATTACTCTGCGCGAACAAACGGACATAACGCGGTGTTTGAGCGGTATCACACTGTTCCGAGACAACAATGCGCTCCTCTACTTCGCGCTGCACTTTTGCGCTCTCTTTGTTGCCACGCTCGATTCGAAAATAGACAACACCTAAAGCCGATTCAAACGAGATCGACAGGAAGCACGGCTTGTCCATTTTCACGAACCACGTATCGACTAACTCTTCTATAAATGGCATAAGACTCTCGTAATTGACCTGGCGCGTGCTTTGCTCATTGCTGGTCATCACCAGATACTCATAATTCTGTTTTAATTCCATTAGTTTGACCAATTGATGATTCATCCCCGGGCCACTCCCATACACACTTTAGCATAATTCTTTCTTTCGGGAATTGGGCAAAGGGTTTTGGCAATTTTCAAAAACATTATGATCACCTTTATTCGTTTCGTCCTAGCCTTCCTGCCCTACACCTTCCCTTTTCAGGCGCCATTCAAACCACTATCTACTTTCCACGAAAATGTTTTAGGCGTTTGTTCAAGGTTGTAGACACTGTCCAAAGTTAACACGCATATGCTGGAATGAGGTGATTGTGATGAATTTTCGTTGGAAGTATAACCCCACGTATTTACGGATCAAATACGGATGCAAACAGGTGCTCTTTCCGCTGTTGGTTTTTCAGTTTGTCCGAACCGTTGTGTTTCCTACCTCTTTTGATGTCATCCTTCTTGGTTTGCTGGCCATGCTCTATGTTGCCATCTCTCTTGAATGGTTATAAAAAGAAAAACAACGCCCCACGCGGTGAGACGTTGCTCATTAAAAGGCTTGCTGGACCCAACGATGCAGGCGCATCAGGCGGTCCATATCTTTTTCAAAACGTTGGACAGCGTAAAGCTCGCTCCACTCGCGGGGATGATGATAGTAAATATCCAGGTCCCTCATGATCCTCTCCGGATAGGACAGAAACGAAGCCATCAGTTCAATTTCTTCCGGTTGCAGCGGAAATATCTCGGCGTAGCGATGGAATAGTTGAGAAGCCCCAACCTCATCCCCCGCCATTTGAAAATAAGTACGATAAAATAGCGTCAAGTCGCGTACTGGTGTATCAAAACTGGCACGATCAAAATTAAGCAGCCGTCCTTTTCCCGATCGATCTGGCACAACATGCTCTGGATTCGGGTTACCATGGATCAACGATAAGCGAAAATGAGCATGTGTCTCATGACGTTCTTTCCAATCGGTCAATAAGTCTGTCGCTGTTTGGGCCATTTCCTCAATAAACTCCTTATTTGCCAAAAACACTAAATCAAAAGGGGAAGGGTATTTGCGTTCCTGCGCAAGAGTTGCCGCCTTATTCATTTGCTCTTGCCAATATTGCCAGCGGTTTAGCAAGGAGTCGACAAGCGGCTCTACCTGTCTCGGATCATCGTAGCGATAGTTTTGTGTCAAATGATGAAGCTCCGCCAAACGTTCCAAGGCGGGGGGCGCCCAAGACAAGGGTTGCTCGGCCCATTCCTCACTCCCTGGCTGCCAGGGGGTTACATAATAGGCAGTGCTACCCTGTTGAACAAAAGGATCATCGTATTTCGTATACGTAAATGGAACAGCCCCATCCCATCCGCGGTGCTGCAATTGGCGCAGCATATCGCTGACGAAAACAAGACGTTGCGCGGGTACTTGCGCTCGTTTGCATACGAAGGAGCCGTAGGGAGTCGTCGCCTTAAATACATTTGGCTCCTTTAAAACGTCAATGCTCTGGGCATACATGTCATACTCTTTAAACAAAGGAGCAATGTCATCATACCGACTCATAGACTCCCTCCCTCCTCGAACGCTCGGCCCGCTCAGCAATATGTCGAAGTAGCAAATCAACAGATTGTTGGCTCTGCAAGGCGTGCTCAATACCAGCGATCGACGCTTCTTGATTCAGCGATACACGTTTCACGTAAGATTCGATACTCCTGTACACTTCACGGGGACGAGCCATAAAGGCGAGTATCAACGAATAGTTTCCATAGGTGAGTGGCTTGATTTCTTCATAGCCGTCAAAAAAAGCGTCTATCTGCTTCAAATCCTTATGGGTTAAAAAATGATCGCGCAAAAAGGTGGCAACGTCGCGTTGCTGTACTGAAATGACCGGCCTGAAAAAGCCTCTCAAGTACAGCTTCCCGTTTATCAATCCCCAGTTGTTACGCAAAAGGTCTCGATGGGATACAGCGACTGCCTCCGTGGTAATTCTCTCATGGGCAAGCATCGTAGCGGAACGGTCCATTCTTTGCAGTATAGGGGTCATGAGTTCCGATACCCAACGATTTTCCTTAGAATTCCTCTCATATTTGGCTCGAAATGATTCGACCAGCTCTTTGGCACGTCTTCCTTTTTCTTCTACTTGCTGCTTTTCCTGCTTGAGCAAATCACTTCCGGACAGTAAAGGACTCTCCTGCTGAGACTGATGCATCATCGCGATCACCCGTCCGCATTGCCTCACAGTGTCCTGGCCGGGCTGATAGTCTTCGATTTGTCTGTGGTGGTCCGTCATAGTAACGCCGCGTTTACCCAAAATCAAAAATGGCTTGGTGTCTCTCGTCCGAATAAACCGCTCCACTTCTCGAAACCCCTGACGAGCCAGTCGTTCGCGCCAGGCAAACGACCAGCGCATCACATCTACACGCGGCCAAACGTGGAGTTCTTTGGGGCCCCGGTTTGTCTCCAATAAATAGCAATCATCAAGGGGCGTAATTCGGATTACGCGGGCCCGATATTGCTGGCAAACCTCGGAGAGATCAATTTTATCCACGGTCCCCCACTCCTCTATTGTGGGATGTACAGAATCTGCCCTGCTACGAGCTGCTCAGAAGTTAATCGGTTTACTTCCACGATTTTGGAAACTGGCAAGGAGTATCGCTGTGAAATATGCTCTAACGTCTCATCGCGCTGAATAATGCACATTTTCAGCTGACTGGAGCGCTCTTCTTTTTTCCGGACAAACGATGTGAGATTTTGCATGGCCTCCACCGTAGAAGGGCTGGCATTCGCCGCAGACCCATATCGTGAAGAGCTAGATGAAGATTCCGCCTCCTGCGCCATCGCTTCCTGCCTGGCACGACTCGCTTGAGAGAAAATGGAAGTAATGTTCACGCTACTTTTTTCTTCCTTGGAGGGTTTCCCTGAAATCGCCACTCGTACTTCTACATCTTCCGCGGCAGCCTCTGGTTCTGCTACGACTGCTTCTGCAACGACTGGTTCTGCTTCTTGCTCAGGTTCTGGCTCAGATTCTGGCTCAGATACTACACTAGCTTCCACCGCTTCTTGCACAGCTTCCTGTGACTCCGCTTCGACTGATGAGCCAGTAGGTTCATTAGAAACTGGTTGGTATCCGATTGCTTCTTGATCGTGTAGAGCCAGTATTGGCTCCTCATGTCCTTGTTCTTTTTCGGCTATTTCTCTCATCTGTTCTTGCTCATCTGCCAATACCGGCTGCCCGGAATAGGAGTCAGAAGAATCATACGAAGCAGTTTGTTGGGAATCGAAGTCATACGAAATCGGAGCAGTCTCCCAAGATTCTGGTGGATCGGGCTGAGCCACTTCCAGTACATCCCCATATTGCTCGTAGTATTCATCTTCATTGGATTGAGCAATAGCCGGGGTATCGAACAAGGAAGGAGATTCGGTTGATTCATAGGATGCTGGCAATGCCTGCCGCTCCAATTCCTCCTCCAGCGCACTCAGCTTTTGATCAATGTCATCGAGGGACGTCTGCTCCGTATATTCCTGCCCATCATCCCCAGCTGCGAAAGTGTATTCCCATGCTCCTTCGTCTGGACCGGCAGCCTGCGTTTCGATCTGCTCTGCTTGTTCATTTCGATTCCCAAGGACTATCCCTAAAATCTTCAGATCGGCATCGATTAGCATTTGATGGGGTGATTCCAGTTTGTAGTCAAAGCTGTCCACAATCGCGTAGATGTCTCCGATCTCCGTAATCCGATCCAATGGAATGGTGATATTCAACGGAATGCGATGACCGATCTGTTCCTCCCAGCCATAGAAGGCTTGATCCGATACTTCCTGGCGAAAGGGAGTAAAAGTCATGGCCTCAACCAGCGATTCTCCTTCGCCGCCTGTCGCTTCTGCGGCTTCCCTGATTGGCTCGTACTTCCCTACTAATTGCAAGCAACCCGTGATCGAGATGTAGGAATCGTTTTCCAGCACCTCCACATCTGGAACCAATTCCAGCTCTTGCAATTCACCTATTCCAGCTCTATCGGATGAGAGGAAAATGGTCTCCTTGATGGCAAAAGAGAGTTGCCCATCCTGTAATGCCATTCGTGCTCCTCCTTTCAAGTGCAGGACATTTCCCTATACTATATGGACAGGACGAGCCGTTTAGCACCGAAAAAAAAGGAAAAACCGGGGTTATCTATCTCCCCGGTTTTACTGACGCTATCCATTCTGCTATTGCTTTTTTCCCCTGATCAATACAATCTGGTACACCTACGCCACTGTACGACGCACCTGCCACGATAACACCAGGGAGTTTTTCTTTTAATTGATTGTTCACATTCTGCACCCAAGCCTGATGTCCCACAACATATGGAATGGCATTTTGCAAGCGAGATACGTTATAAAAATCCGGCTCTGCTCGAATCGTCATGATCTTGCGCAGATCGCGGAGGACAACCTCCAGAATTTCCTCGTCCGTCTGCTCCATGAAGGATTGCTCTCCTGCTCTCCCTACAAAACTACGCAGCAAGGCTTTGTTTTTCGGCGTCGTATGGGGCCATTTGCGATGCGCCCACGTACACGCCGTAATTTTTGCGCCAGAATTCCGCGGTACAATAAATCCTGTCCCTTCCATCCCTAAATCAATGGCTGACTCTGGAAACGCCATCGCGATGGTTGCCACCATATGCGGCTTCGCTTGTGGAAGGGGAGGAACTTGTACATAAGGACGGAACAATGGCTCTGCCATAGCATGTGGTACGGTAAACAGCACCGTATCCGTCTCAAGCGTTTCTCCATTTTTCAATACCAAGGTGTACTTCCCGTCTGGCCGTTTCACCAGTTCTTTGACACCAGTATTCTTCGAGATGACTTCTTCAGGCAAGCTCTTCTCGATTGCCTCAACAAAAGACTGCAAGCCGTTTTTCAACGTCAGGAAGATGCCTTTTGGCTTTCCCTGCGTTTTTGATTGCGGGCGCGAATGCTTCATCGCTACAATCAAGCTGCGATGCTGCTCTTCCATTTTAGCGAATTGAGGAAAACTCGCAAGCAAGCTGAGATTGTCGAGATCCCCGGAGTAGACACCGGACAATAAGGGCGCTATAAGATTATCAATAACTTCATTACCTAGCCTACGCCGAAAAAAGTCACCCACAGAGATATCGCCGTCTCCTTTTGAGGCAGGAAGAACGAGATCCAAAGCAGCTCGAAGCTTGCCCGGCCAAGTAATGAGATCGGTCGTGACAAAAGGCATGACCTTTGTCGGTACACCCATGACCGCTCCTTCTGGTATAGCCTTTAGGCGATCCTGATGCCAAATATAAGCTTGGCCTGTACTGTTGCGAACGAGATCATCCCCAAGCCCCAAGTCTACAGCCAGCTCAGCCGCGCTTGTTTTCCGCTCGAGAAACGAATCGGGACCTTGCTCAATGACAAATCCTTCGTGACGCCATGTCTTGATTTTCCCACCAAGTCGTCCCTGCTCTTCAAGCAGTCGAAAACGGATGGGCAAGCCTTTTGCTTCGATTTCCTTTTGTAAGTAAAAAGCAGCGGCCAACCCTGTTATGCCGCCGCCTATAATTGTAATATGATAGGTATTATCGCTCATATGATCGATCCCCTAATTCGCCAGCTTCTTTCCGACTGCATCAGCCAGACAGGAAATGAACGGAGGTCTGGCGTTAGGCATCGCTGGACGATAGTAATGTACCCCTAGCTCATCTGTAACCGCTTTACATTCCACATCATTATCAAACAGAACTTCCAAATGCTCCGCAACAAATCCGACCGGACAGTAAACAAATGCTTGGTAGCCTTTTGCTTCGTACAGCTCTCTGGTCAAATCCTGTACATCTGGTCCCAACCACGGATCAGGTGTATTTCCTGCGCTTTGCCATCCGATTGCATAGGAAGTGACCCCTGCTTGCTCGGCAATGAGCTTTGCTGTCTCTTCCAGTTGCATTGGGTACGGATCACCTGACTTCAAGATTTTTTCCGGCAGGCTGTGAGCGGAGAAGATCACGATGGCTTGTCCACGCTCTTCATCCGTCATCGCGGCAAACGTCGCTTGAATAGCGTCTGCCCAATATCCGATGAATCCTGGTTCCAGATACCAGCTCTCAATGCTGTGGATGACAGGTCCGCCAATTGCAGCGGAATGCTCTTGTGCTCGTCCATTGTATTCTTTGACGCTGTAGCTGGAATAATGAGGCGCCAGAACAAGACTGATCGCTTCCGTAATTCCATCGCGTTTCATTTGCTCTACTGCGTCTTCGACAAATGGAGCGATATGCTTCAAGCCAAGGTACCCTACAAATTCACGATCTGGGTTGCGTTTGTTCATTTCCTGCTCGAGCGCGCGCACTTGCTCATCCGTAATGTCTGCAAATCGATTCAATCCATCTACAGCCTCGTAACGCGCCATCAAATCATCGAGCAGTTCTTGTGGTGGCTTACGACCACGGCGAATGTGCGTATAGTATGGTTCAATCTGTTCAGGACTGCGTGGCGTTCCATACGCCATTAACAAGAGTCCGATCTTCTGCTTTGACATGTAAGCGCCCCTCCTGATTAGATGTCCCTTTTGTAACGATGGATGAACTTCGTGAGTTGTTGCAGCGTTTCTACTTTAGCGTCTGGGAATACACCGTGTCCCAGATTGAAAATGAAGCCTGGCTGTTTTGTGCCCTCATCCAAAATTTCCTTCGCCTTTGCTTCGAGCTTTTCCCACGGGGCCAGTAGCAGCGTTGGGTCCAAATTGCCTTGCAGCGTCTTCGTCACACCCATTTCACGAGCAGTTGTAATCGAAGTACGCCAGTCCAGACCAACCACATCAACAGGCAAGCGGTTCCAATCCATCAAAAGATGACCAGCGCCGATACCAAAATAGATCGTTGGCACACCAGTATCTTTTAGTGCGTTGAAGATACGGGTCATGACTGGTGTAATGTACTCGCGGTAATCTTCGTCATTCAATGCACCGACCCACGAATCAAATACTTGAACAGCTTGCGCACCTGCTTTAATTTGCGCTTTAAGGTAGGTAATCGTCATATCGCCCAGTTTTTCCATCAGCGCCTGCCAAGCAACTGGCTCGGTATACATGAATGCTTTTGTCTTATGATAGTGCTTGGAAGGGCCGCCTTCGATCAAATAGCTAGCCAGTGTAAATGGTGCTCCTGCGAAACCGATTAATGGAACAGATAATTGCTGACGCAAGATCTTAATGGATTCAAGTATGTACGGCACATGTGTTTCCGGATCGAGCTCAAGCAGACGCTCAACATCCTTCAAGGATTCGATTGGGTTTGCGATTACAGGACCAATCCCCGATTCGATATTCACATCTACGCCAATCGGTTTTAGTGGCGTCATGATGTCTGCAAACAAGATTGCAGCGTCAACACCCAGTTGCTCAACGGGCAGACGTGTCACTTCCGCACAAACTTCCGGTATGTAATTCATTTCAAAAAAGCTATGCTTCGCGCGGATGGCGCGGTATTCTGGCTGATAACGCCCCGCCTGACGCATGTACCAAACCGGAACATGCTCTGTCGCTTCACCGCGACATGCTTTCAAAAACGTATCGTTAAAAGTTTTTGCGGTCATGAATAAACCTCGCTTTGCACAATTATGTTTCCTTCAATATGATACCATTCGTCATTCGACAAGGAATGTCTCTTTTGTGTCAAAATCTTTTCGTTTCTTCCGTTTCCAATCCTATCCATCAGTGTTTCCAAACTTCTCCTATTGAATGCGAACATCCCCAGTAGAACTTCGTACAGTCACTTTGGGTCCACCTGCTCCAATCGATGCCTTCACTCTGTATTCCTCGTCTTTTTCATAGGTAAGGTTCGACCAGGTGGTTTCGATGGAACCTGTATCTGTCGTCACATCTAGCTGTGCTGCAGTAGGCTCCTTGGCTACCGTCACTCGAATATCCCCCGTATCCGTTCGGATGGAAACGTCATGGGTCAGCTCTGGCATTGTCAGTTTATCAATCTCGCCAGTAGAGCTTACAATGGCAACGGCCGAGCGAACATTCGCTAAATTGATATCTCCTGTAGCTGTCTGGACATCAAGCGCTTCTCCTTCATAACCCGACACGTTCACATCTCCATTGGCGGTGGATATTTTCGTGTTCTTTGCATGCAGCATTCCACTCTTGATATCCCCTGTCATCGTTTCAAGCTGGACGTTTTCATACACCTTTTCCGGCAGGAAGAGCTCCAGCTTTACCTTCCCATTGCGAGGATAAAACATATTCACGTGAGGGCGTTCACGCAGTTCTACGAGCAGCGTACCATCTGGTGAGATTACACTCCGAAACTCTAATCGCTCCTGTTGTTGTTCAGATACTTCCCCGACCATCCGTACGCTCGCTTTTGGTTGCTTGCTTGCCAAGATTTCCACATCAGATGCTTCCGTCCGCACCTCAATCGCTTTGACCTCTTGTTCGATCACGCGCTCTTCATTCACTTGTTTTAACGAAAAGGAGAAATTTTCTTGCTTCGTAAAGAGCCAGATGATTCCACATACACCGATAATGAATAAAAGAAGACTTATGCCAAAGAGTCTTTTCCCTAAATTTCGCATCTTATTTCCCCCTGATCATCTTCACGTTGAACTGGAGATAACGCAAAAACTGGCGATACAGCCATTTTGTCAATCGCAGCAAGCCGATGGCAAGCATACCGCCCAAGCCTACGGAAACCATGCTGGAGAACAACAAGAAAAGTCGCTCTTGAGAGGGAGCAGGAATCCCGTAATCCAGGAAGATTCCGACTGGCGCGACCAATAGTGCCGCAGTCATCGCATACAACCCCATCAGTATACCGATCAGGCCTAGAAATGGCCCCAAAACAAAGACGAGATTGAAAAAACCCAAGCTGATCGTCGCGACAATCGCTCTCGTCATATTCCCTACCGATGCGGTGGACTGAGCTTGATCAATTCGGTAGCCAGCCAAAAGCTCGCGTGCCACTAGCTTCGGACTTCCCAATCCTTCCGCTATCTCGTGCTCCGTCTTCCCTTGATTCATACCCGAGAGAAAATGCTCTGTATAATCGGCAAGGATGTCTAAGCGTTCTTTATCGGGCAAAGCGCTAAGTAATGCATTTAACTCATCCATAAACTCACGCCTTGTCATATCCGAGTCCCTCCTCTATGATCTCATTTACCCCGCGGTTAAATATTCGCCACTCCAAGATAAGATCATTCATGTATTGACGTCCGCGATTTGTCAGCTGGTAATATTTCCGTGGGGGTCCCTCTTGTGATTCCGCCAAATAGGTCGTAAAAAATCCTTCCTGGGTCAATCGGCGAAGCAAGGGGTAAACCGTTCCTTCAGAGATATGGAATTTTTCAGAGATGCTCGCAACTAATTCGTATCCGTATCTGTCCTGCTTAGCTGTCAAGACGAGAACACACAGCTCCAGAACCCCTTTTTTAAACTGTACGTTCATCAACATCACCCATGTAAAAGCTTACCAAATGGCTACTCTATATTGCAAGGTACTTCATAATAAAAGATGGACAGGGAGGTTTTTCTCCACCCCTGTCCGGTCAAACCTTATTTTTTTACTTCAACAATGCGATCTTCTACTTTTGGATTGACAGTTTTACGCTTGATAAGACCTTCCTCCACAATGCTGTACATGGACAAGCCTGTGTTGAAGAATGGCTTTTTCAACGATTCGTAACCATCTCCACCTGCTGCCAGGAAGTCGATCGTAGCCAATTTATACGTTTTCGTCAGGTCAAGCGGCTTGTCGCCAACTTTTACTTCTACTACGCGCTCACCAGTTGGCTTGGATGGGTTGTACGTGAAGCTCATGCCGCTCACTTGCGGAAAGCGTCCGGCTCCCTCTTCTACCTTGCTCACGCCATTTTCGAGGGCTTGCTTCAGCTCTTCGCCTGTTACTTCTACGACTGCCAGTGTATTGTTCTCGAATGGCAGGAGCGTGTACAGACCTTTTTTCGTGATATCGCCTGCTGGCAGCTGTGTTCGAATTCCACCGCCGTTCGCCAGTGCTACATCTGCCTCATGGCCTTTGATGGACTTCGTGCGCTCCAGCATGATATCTGTGATCAGGTTACCAACGTTTGTTTCTTTCGTACGTACCAGTGCACGGTCACCATCGAGTGGCACTTCGGATTTCGCAATGACAACATTCATGACCGTATCGATCTTGCTCACGATTTCTTTAACCATCTTATCTACATCTGGATCAGCCACAACTGCTTCATCGTACTCTTTCAAACCGCCGCTGAATGCTACCAGTTCTTTTCCGAGGTAGTAGAGGTCAGCGCGTCCGAGTGACTTGCCGTACTCCCAGTCTTGTACGATGTATGTGCCGTTTACGAGTTCAGGTTCTTTCAGCGGAGTATGGGAGTGACCACCAACGATCAGGTCAATGCCAGGAACGTTTTTCGCGATTTCACGGTCTACGTTCACGCCGATATGGGAAACAACAATCACGTGATCTGCTTCTTTTTTCAGCTCAGGTACAAGTGCTTTTGCCACTTCTACCGGGTTTTTGAATGTCAGCCCTTTTACGTTGTCAGGGTGAGTCAATACAGGTGTGTCTTCCGCTACGAAACCAACAAAGGCGAATTTCTTCCCGCCAATCTCTGCTTTGAAAACAGGTGGCAGCAATTCTTTTCCATCTGATTTGAATACGTTAGCAGAGATAACTGGATGCTCGAGCATGTCACGCAGCTTGAGCAATTGCTCATAACCGAAGTCAAACTCGTGGTTACCTGCCGCCATTACGTTGTAGTCAAGGCTGTTGAGGATCGGAACAACAGATTCGCCTTTGAATTGGTTCACGAAAACGGTACCTTGGAAGGTATCACCAGCGTCCAAGAGCAAGAAGTTTTCGTTCTCTGCACGCCATTCCTTGAGCAAGGTTGCGATTTTAGCAAAGCCGAATTCTTTTTGGTTCTTGTCTTCTTGAATATGACCGTGTGTATCGTTGGTATGGGCAATCGTTACCTGTGTGGTAGCCGCATCACCCAATGCTTGGAAAAATTCACCGCGCGTGACAGTCGCCTTGTTGTCGAGCTTCACTTTATAGCCCAGTTTGTCAGCCATTTGTGTAAGCTTCGCAGATGTTACCACTTGCGCAGGGTTTTTATAGTCGTCTTGTGTGAGAGCACCATGGCTCTTTGCCCAGTCGAAGTAAGGAGTAGACCAGTGAGCTCCTTTCGCGGCAGCTCCCACTTTTGCCTCTTTCAATTTGGAGAAAACAACAGTCGCTTCTGCAAGAGTCACGGCACGATCCAAAGCAAGATCGCCATTTTGACCCGCTGATACAATTGCCTTTTTCACCATCCAGTCAACGTGCTGTACGGGATGCAAGGGTGCTGCAAATGCTGAGGAAGACATCAGCGATGCAAATACAACAGATGCAAACGCCGTCATCGTAATCCGACGTGCCTTTTTCATGATAATTTCCCCTCTCGTCTATGTATAAATAAATAGGATAACGTTTTCATTATAGCAAAATCTGCTAGGACTATGGAGTGATATTTGTTTAGTTTCTGTTTAGAAAGCTCTTGAAGGCTTCAGCCATCTTCTCTGGTGATTCAACCATGCCCATATGCCCAGCATCAGGCAACAGCACTTGTTCGACGTTATTTTTATCTACTGTAAAAGTTTTTTCAGCAGGGATGATCTGGTCCTCTGTTCCTGCGACTAATAGCACAGGTAATGTCGTTTCTTGCAGCACATGATTGCGATCCGCTCGATCACGCATAGCGATTAATGTTTGGACGGCTCCAACCGGGCTCGTTGCAAAGCCAATTTCTTTTGCTAGCTGGACTTCTTCTCTCATCGTGTCGATATGGGAAGGTGCGAACAGCTTCGGTACGAGGGCTTTGATAAACGGCTCCATTCCATTTTGGCGGATGTTGTCTGCGCCTTTATCCCGATTGGCTTTGGCAGCGTCGTCATCCGGATATGGCGTCGAATGGACCAAACCAAAGCTCGCCAGCTTGTCCGCGTATTGATTGGCAAATGCCAAGGTCACATAGCCACCGAGTGAATGTCCAAACAGATGAATCTTTGTTAAACCAAGCTCCTCTACAAGCAAAGCCAGATCGTCTGCAAAGCGCTCGATCGAATACGGTTCATCAGGCGCCGAGCTGTCTCCATGACCACGCAAATCGATCGCAATGACACGATGCGTTTTTGACAGGAGTGGCACTAGTTTGTGCCAGTAAGATGAGCTCCCGCAAAAGCCGTGGATCAAAACAAGCGACTCCCCCGTTCCTTCTTCTACGTAAGCTATTTTGATGCCGTTACTCAGTTGGACTTCCTTTTTCATCGAATCATGCTCCTTTATTGTTTGTTTACTTCTTGTCAACAAATGCTATTGCCCTTACGATTGGAAAATAACTCTGTTCCAAGAACATGAAAGAGGTGCAGCTAGTAGATGGTATACCCAAAAACAGGTTCCGTGATCGTCAGGGAAGGTAGAGAAATGACGTACACGCACATTCAGGCAAATCAGACGCCATCTCGCTCCGTCTGTTTTTTCTTTCCCGGAGCCAGCTATTCGTTCGACAGGCCTTATCTGTATTATTCTACCATGCTTTTTTTGAACAAACAGATCGATCTGGTCCATGTACATGCAAATTACGGACGAGAAAATACGGATTTGTGGAATCGCTCATTCGGTGAACGAAGTTCTTGGATCAGCAAGGAGATGCAAACCGTTGTTTCACGTGTGCTGGAGGTTCACGAGTATGAACGAGTTTTCTTCCTCGGGAAGTCACTCGGTACGGTGCCGATAACATGCGGATTACTCAAGGAATCTCGTTTTGCCCAATCATCGGCTATCCTGTTGACTCCATTGCTGGCTGAGGACGTGTTTAATGCGGAGTTACTGAATCTTACCCAACAAGTATTCCTCGTCTCAGGTACTGCCGATCATTACTACAACCAGGGTGTGGTTGATCAGCTTGCCACATCCAAACCGAACATCCAGCTCCATCTCCCGCAAAACGCCAAGCACTCCCTTGATGTCGATCTCTGCGTCGATGATTCCCTTCAAGTGCTTCAGTCTGTCATGGGTGAACTGGCAAGCTTCTTGGACAAGCAAATGGATTGACATCAAAAACAACACCTCTTGCTCGTGCAAAGGAGGTGTTGTTTTCTTGTTTTTTACCGAAGCGGGATAAAAATTTCATACGCATTGTCGACCCGAGCAGACTCGTGCAAAGTTGGAAGGTACCGCTGATCGTAGCGCTCCATGCGAAGAGCTTGCTCGTCCACTTGATGGCCATTCTCGTTGAGCCAGCCAAACAGACTGTGGTATGTGTTTTGGACCTGTTCCATCGATCCTGTGTGAGTAAAACGAGCGTATGTCTTCGCTGGCATGGTGAACCCCACCATGCCCTCAGGGATATGCTCAAAACGCTCTACCTCCACCACAATGTACTCGGTATACATTTGGTGCGGCCGATTCTCGTCGCTGATGTCGTAGCGTACATCTGGTGAAATCGCGAGAGGAATCTCAGCCTGACGCTTCAAAAAAGTCTCCCATAGTTTGGGCATGTATTCGACAAGCATCGGAAAAGAACCGGAGAAGCTAAGCCCAATCAGATGTTTTTGCGGTACGTGAACAATTGTCCCTTCCATCTCTCCACCTCATTCATCGGCATTTGCCTTCGTATTTTGACAGGAGATAGAAAAATCCTGCTCAAAGTCAAAAAAAGCACCTCCCGCATCAGCAAGGAAGTGCTTTCTTCTTTTCATTCTTTATTCAAACGCTTTTTTCATCGCTTTGTAGCTTGCTTCAATCGTCCGTTCGATATCTTCATCCGTATGAGCCAAGGAAACGAACATACCCTCAAACTGGGACGGCGGGATCATGACGCCTTCCTCCAGCAGATAGCTAAAGTATGCTGAGAAACGCTCCAGATCGGATGTTTTCGCTGTTTCATAGTTGATCACCGGCGTCTCTGTGAAGAACAGGCAAACCATGGAGCCTACGCGATTGAGCGTGTGCGGAATGCCCAGCTTCTTGGCATTGTCAGCCAAGCCTTCACCCAAACGGGCGGACATCTTCTCCAAGCGCTCGTAAGCACCTGGTTTGCTGAGCTCTTGCAAGGTAGTCAAACCAGCAGCCATTGCCAAAGGATTTCCTGACAGCGTCCCTGCCTGATAGATTGGTCCTGCTGGAGCCACTTGCTGCATGATCTCCCGTTTGCCGCCGTATGCACCTACTGGCAAGCCACCGCCGATGACTTTCCCCATCGTTGTCAAATCCGGAGTAATGCCGTACAGCTCTTGTGCACCGCCCAATGCTACACGGAAGCCAGTCATGACCTCATCGAAAATGAGCAGTGTCCCATGTTTCTCCGTAATTTCACGAAGCCCTTCGAGGAAGCCTGGCTGTGGAGGAACAACCCCCATGTTGCCGCCGATTGGCTCCACAATAACTGCTGCCAGATCATTGCCAAACGCTTCAAATGCCAGTTTGACGCTTTCCAGATCATTGTAAGGAACCGTAATCGTGTTGTGTGCTGTTCCTTCTGGTACGCCTGGGCTGTCTGGAAGTCCTAATGTAGCCACACCGGAACCAGCTTTGATCAACAGGCTATCGGCATGACCGTGGTAGCAGCCTTCGAACTTCATGATTTTGTTGCGTCGGGTATATCCACGCGCGAGGCGCAAAGCGCTCATCGTCGCCTCTGTACCGGAGTTCACCATGCGCACGACTTCGACAGATGGCACGATCTCACAAACGAGCTTTGCCATTTCTGTTTCCCGCTCAGTCGGTGCACCAAAGCTGGTTCCAAGCGCAGCTACTTCCGTAATCGCTGCAAGGACACGCGGATGCGCATGACCCAAGATCAACGGACCCCACGAGCCGATGTAATCAATGTAGCTGTTTCCATCCACATCAAAAATGCGGGAGCCTTCTCCTTTTGCGATGTAAACAGGATTGCCTCCCACGCTTTTAAAGGCACGAACCGGACTGTTTACTCCGCCTGGTATGTAATGCTGTGCTTCTGCAAATAACTGAGTAGATTTTTCTCTATTCATCTCGTGCTCACCTCGCCAGCCATTTTGCAACATCTTTTGCATGGTACGTAATGATCATATCTGCTCCTGCGCGTTTGAAGCCAACCAATGTTTCCATAACGATACGCTCTTCATCGATCCAGCCATTTAGAGCTGCAGCTTTTACCATGGAATACTCGGCACTCACATTGTAAGCCACGATCGGCAGGTTGAAGTTCTCACGCAGACGAAGAACCATGTCCATGAAGGCAAGACCTGGCTTCACGATCAAGAAGTCTGCGCCTTCTTTTACATCGGAAGCTGCCTCGCGCAGACCTTCACGTGCATTGGCCGCGTCCATTTGGTAGCTTTTGCGATCGCCGAATTGTGGAGTGGAGCCTGCCGCATCGCGGAACGGCCCGTAGAAGGCAGAAGCGTATTTCACCGCATAGGACATGATCGGAATATGCTCAAAACCAGCCTCGTCCAAAGCTTCACGGATTGCAATCACGAAACCGTCCATCATATTGGAAGGTGCAATTATATCTGCTCCAGCTTTTGCTTGGGAAACAGCAGTCTGACCCAAAAGCTTCAAGGTTTCATCATTCACAACTTCGCCTTCGTGAATGACACCACAGTGACCATGATCGGTGTATTCACACAGACATGTATCTGCAATCACGATCATTTCCGGATGGGCTTCCTTGATCAGACGCATCGCCTGCTGGGTAATCGCATCGTCATTGTACGCCTCTGTTCCGCATGCGTCTTTATGTGTTGGTACCCCAAACATCAGAACAGCTTGAATTCCCAGAGCTACGATTTCCTTCATCTCTTCGGCCAGTGTGTCCAAGGAGAGCTGATACACGCCTGGCATGGACGGAATCTCGTTCTTAATACCGGTTCCTTCCACTACGAACAACGGATAAATCAAGTCTTCCACCCGTACGTGGTTCTCCCGCACCAGATTGCGCATAGCCGCGCTTTTGCGAAGGCGGCGATGACGGTCAAATGTTTGTGCCATGTCGATTCCCTCCCAGATTCTCTATGATAGCTGCTAGTAATCCTTCCACGGTGTACTCACTTGCTACTGCATGAACAGAAAGTCCGTTTTGCTTTGCTGTATCTGCCGTTATCGGTCCGATACAAGCTATCTGAACGTGCTTGAGCCAGTCTAACGATGCATAGGGCTCCATCGCTGCCATGAAATGCGTCACCGTTGAAGAGCTGGTAAACAAGATGATATCAATGAGACCTTGCTGTAGTTTTTCCGCTGCTTCTGGTGCGTGCTCTGCATCAATGACAGTGTGATACACGTCTACCTCTGTCACAGCAAGCCCCAAGCGAGCCAATTCCTTTGGCAATGCCTTGCGCGCAATATCTGCACGAGGCAGCAGAACGCGCTGACCAGGAAGCAGCTGATCATACAAGCTCGACAGCAAGCCCTCCGCGACGTAATCAGACGGGATTACAGCTACTTCGAGCCCGTGATGCTCAAGCGCCTTGGCCGTCTTCGGACCGACCGCAGCAATTTTGCCAGTGAACCCTTCAAGACCAACCCCGACCTCGCGCATGCGCTCCAAGAAAAAGCCCACACCATTCACACTCGTGAAGACCACCCAGTCGTATGCTGGCAACTGGGTGATGGCTTCGTCGAGCTTGGCAGTGTCCGTCGGCGGCATCATTTTCAGCAGAGGAAATGCGTATGCTTCTCCACCCAACCGCTCGATCTGTTCAACGAGCTCGCGAACTTGACTTCTCGCCCGCGTGACCATGATGCACTTGCCAATCAGCGGCTTGTGCGATCCGTGGACAATCATTGCTCATTCTCCCGCAATACTTCTGCAAGTACCTCTCCCGCTCCTTGCGCCAGAAGGGCTTCCGCCACTTGAATGCCCAGCGCTAACGGATCCTGACCAGTCGCCGTGTTTTTGAACATTTGTTTCCCATCTGGAGAGCCAACCATTCCGGTCAGCGTAATTTCATTGTTCTCTCCAATTGTCGCATAAGCACCAATCGGCACCTGACAGCCCCCTTGGAGCTTGTGCAGGAAGCTCCGCTCTGCTGTTACCGCCAAACGCGTCGGAGCGTCATCAAACTGCTTCAAGAGAGCGAGTGTCTCCTCATCGTCTGCTCGGCATTCGATGGCAAGCGCACCCTGACCGACTGCTGGCAAGCTGATTTCAACAGGCAGAAACTGCGAGATTTCCCCTTCAAAATTCACGCGCTCAAGTCCAGCCGCAGCGAGGATAATCGCATCAAAATTTCCTTCCGCAAGCTTGCGCATACGCGTATCAATATTTCCACGCAGAGATTCGATCTGAATATCAGGGCGATAGGCGAGAATCTGTGCAGAACGGCGCAAGCTACTGGTCCCTACCAAAGCTCCTTGTGGTAATTCATCCAACGTCTTGCCGTCCTTGGAAAGCAGAACATCTCGAGGATCAACACGCTTCGGAATCGCGCCGATTACCAAGCCCTCTGGCAATTCAGCAGGCATATCCTTCAAGCTGTGTACCGCAAAATCGGTTTCCTTATCAAACAAGGATTGCTCGATTTCTTTGACAAACAATCCTTTTCCGCCTACTTTGGACAAGGTCACATCGAGGATTCGATCGCCTTTTGTCACGATTTCATGCAATTCAAAATCAGCCTCAGGTGCGAACCCCTTCAGTTTATCTACGACCCATTTCGTTTGAGTGAGCGCCAATTTGCTGCGACGCGTTCCCACTTTCCATTTTCCCATGACAGCCTCCTTGATGAACAGCCCCTACCACCAGTCGTGAAATGTAGAAGTAGTGAAGCCTAAAAAATTGATAAGCAGTAACAAAAACGCCACGACGTTCCACTGCGCGAGTCTGCGCATCTGCATCGTATCCCGATAACGCTGGTACAGCCACAGCGAATAAATCGCAACAACCAGCACGGAAAGCACTACTTTTGAATCTAGCAGAAATTTCTCCGGCAAAACCATTTTACCCCAAATAATCCCTAATACAATCGAGAGCAAGAGCATTGGTACACCCAGCATGTTCATTCGGTACGCGTAGCCTTCCAATTGATCGAGGCTAGGCAAACGTCTGAGCAACGGCGACCAACGTCTTCCCTTGAGCATTTTGTGCTGAAGCAAGTACATGGCCGAGAAGATCATCGAGAGCGAGAACGCCCCGTAGCTGAACATGGCCAGTGTCACATGCGTCAGCAATAGCTCAGAGGTCAAAATGCTCGATACAGCCTCAATCGGCGTTTCCGGTAAAAACATCGACATGACGAGCACGACAAACCCGATAATATTAGTAAAAAAAACCAGCAAATCAATCCGAAAAAAATAGTGAATGGCAAGCGACAAGCCTACCAGCACCCATGAATAAAAAAAGAGCGTCTCAAACAGCGTAATGACTGGAAAATACCCCTTCATGACTGCTTGCGAGACAAAAAATGCGGTTTGCAAGGCCCAAACGACAACAAGCAACCCGAAAGCCAGACGATTGACTTTCCGGTTGCTTTGCAAGAAGTCGTTAAAATAGAAGAGAACACTTGCAGCGTAGAGAAAGATCGTCAAGTCGTAGATCCATCTCACCTCGGCCATGCACTCTCTCCCCCACTTTCCCAATCGGTTTCTAACAGTAGCAGATAGATTGATTGTCAGGTCAGCTTAGTCAGGGAACCGGGAAACCAATACTTGCTCCCGAGAAGAAGATGTCTGTTTATTTTTATCGTTAGCCCAGATTGCTTCCTGTTCTTTTCGCTCCAGGATCTCCTCCAACGCAAACATTTTCTCGAAAATATCCAGTACTTCTTCCCCATCTTTGGTAGCTGCCATTTCTTTTAAACGCACAACCGGATCGTGCAAGAGTTGATTGACAATGCCCTTGGTTGTCTTGCGGATGATGTGCATCTCCCGCTCAGACAGGTTCGGCAGCTTGTTTTCGATTTTTCGCATCGCTTCGCTTTGGATCGTATTTGCCTTGTCACGCAATGCAGCGATCAGTGGCGCCACGCCAAGCGTCTGATACCAGGTCGTAAATGCCACGATCTCTTCTTGAATCATGACATCCAGCCGTTCCGCTTCACGAGAACGTTCTGCAACGTTACTCGCAACGATGCCTTCCAGATCGTCAATATCATATAAAAATACGTTATCGAGATCATGCAAGTCAGGATTCAGATCGCGAGGAACTGCGATATCCACCATGAACAACGGACGATGCTTTCGTTGTTTCATGATCGGAGCCAGTTCTTTTTTGCCGAGGACATAACCTGTCGCTCCGGTCGAGCTGATGACGATGTCTGCTGTGAGCAGTGCCTCAGGCAGCTGCTCCATCGTACAGGAGTCACCCTTGAACTTCTCTGCCAAAAGCTGCGCTCGCTCCAAAGTACGATTCGCAACCATAACGCGTTCCGATCCATTTGCGTGCAGATGCTTGGCGGTCAGCTCGCTCATTTTGCCCGCTCCGACGATCAGAACAGACTTCCCTGCAAAGGAACCGAAGATCTTTTTCCCCAGTTCGACAGCAGCGTAGCTGACAGAAACCGCATTTTGTCCAATCGCTGTCTCTGTATGGGCACGCTTGGCAAACGTTATCGCTTGCTTGAATAAGGTGTTGAAGACAGTCCCTGTCGTTTGATGCTCCTGCCCCAACAGGAACGCATCCCGGACTTGTCCGAGGATTTGTGTTTCTCCCATTACCATCGAATCAAGACCGGAAGAGACGCGGAACAAGTGCTCGATTGCCTGTTCGTTCTCTTTTATATAGAGATGATCCTTAAATTGTTCTTTCTCCACGCCGAACCATTCAGCCAAAAAACGACGGGTATAGTCTCGGCCTATATTTGCCTGGTCGCAAACGACGTAAATCTCCGTCCGGTTGCACGTCCCCAGGATGATACATTCTGCGATACTCTTCGTCTGGGAGAGTAGATGAAGAGCGCGTGCTGTCCCATCGTCGCTGAATGTAAACTTTTCGCGAATTTCGACAGGAGCTGTTTTATAGTTTAAACCCAGCAAAAGAATATCCATAATGTCCTCCCAGAATAACAAACCTGTTAGCGGCATATGTAAAATGCACTATTATTATATCATTATGTCCCGAATCGGATAGGAGTAATTGTGAAAAGTTTTTTAACGGAGCGCACTTTGCGTATATCCTATATAATCCGCTTGCGTTCCTCCCGGGAATCCCTTATGATGTCGCCTATACATGAAAACCGAAGAAAAATTGTGAAAATGTCAGAAAGGAGAGGAAAGAAGCTTTGAGAAAACCTTGGATGGCAGACATAACGCTACTCCTCGTCGCAGTTATCTGGGGAACTACGTTTTTGATCGTACAACAGGCAATCGCATCGCTGCCTCCCAATACGTTTAATGCTGTTCGTTTTACCATTGCTGCGTTATTTTTATTGATCATCTATTTCATCCGCAATCGTCATCGTGGGCAAACCTCTGAATGGAGAGGGCCACTGCTTCGTGCAGGCGTCATCCTCGGCTTTTGGCTCTGTCTGGGATACGCCTTACAGACCGTGGGACTACTGTATACTTCGCCGTCCAAAGCTGGCTTTATCACTGGATTAGCCGTCGTATTGGTGCCGCTCTTCTCGTTTTTGCTCTTGCGTGAACGCGTCAAGCCTTTCGCTATCTTCGGTGTGATTCTGGCAGCATTCGGCTTGTATTTACTGAC
This sequence comes from Brevibacillus schisleri, assembly GCF_055685845.1. NCBI lineage: Bacteria > Bacillati > Bacillota > Bacilli > Caryophanales > Paenibacillaceae > Brevibacillus > Brevibacillus schisleri. Next base: position 2,028,949 of record NZ_JBVNDM010000001.1, on the reverse strand, counting down.
GCAGAACCAGTCATTCTCCTTTAATCTCGGTGATGCCCTAATCTTCGTCGCTGCCATCTGCTTCGCCATGCAAATCGTCTTTACCGGTAAATACGCTCCTCGTTTTGCAGCATTGCCCCTTGCCATCACGCAATTAGGCACAGTAGGTGTGATGAGCTGGCTGTACGCCTTTTTCTTTGAGGATTGGAGTCGTGCTTTTGATCCGGCGATTTTGTTCATACCCGAGGTGGCCTTTGGTTTGATCGTCACTTCTATTTTTGCCACGGCACTGGCCTTTCTCGCGCAGACGGCCTTGCAAAAGCAAACCAGCTCGACGCGGGTCGCTCTCATTTTCGCTTTGGAGCCCGTATTCGCTGCAGTCACCTCTTACGTCTTTATTCATGAAATATTGAGTGGAAGACAGCTAACCGGATGTCTCCTGATTTTCACCGGCATGATTCTTGCTGAGCTGCCGATTCAAGAATGGGTGCGGAATCTCCGTCAAAGAAAGCCAAATGACGGTCGTGAATCCGCCTGATGCGAAAAGCAAAAAAGTTCCTTCTCCCCTGCGGGAAAGGAACTTTTTTTATGAACTCTTCTTAACCTCTAGCATGACGGCATCCACAAAAAGCTGCATAACGGGTCCACACACTTCTTGCGGGTAACGCTCCGTTCGTTTAAGCCACTGTTTGAGGCGGAGCAAGTGATAGACTGCTTGTGGCAGTCGCCCTCTTGTCCCATGATCGATGAGAGCAACTGCTGACAGACCGACTTTGGTCCACAGATGGAACTTTTCCACCCACGGCCTCGTTTCTGCTGCAAGCTTCTCATTCGCCATTCCTGCCAACAGCTTGTTTGCCGCCGCCTCCATCTCCTGAAAAAGAGCCGTCAAGTCCGCAATGGCCTTTTGTCGATCTCCTTCCAAGAAATGAAAGCGGAAGGTCAGGATCGCTTCTAGCAATCGCGGCGATTCCACCTCGCATAAAAACGAGCTTTGCACGTTATTCGCAAAGGTGAAGAAAGCATCCGCATCCTTTTGTCCCGCTACTTCCTCGACCGCTTGTTTCCATACCGTATCAGGATCGTAGCCGATCGGATCTCGCAAATAGGCTGCCGTCGTAATCAAAGGAATCTTCGAGCATTCTGGTCTAGACATCGCATTCGCCACATAGCCTGCTGCGTATTGCCACAGGTCTGGATCACGGTGACGCAATGGACCAATATGTAGTTCGTTCGCCATGGCCAAATCATTCACCGGGTAGTTGTCCCAATAAAATGGCTGATGACCGGTGTACTCTTGAAAGCGAATCGCATCACCGTCCGTCAGGTAAGGCGAGCAGACGAATCGTCCCGTCCAGAACAAATCGATTTCTGGCGGCAAATGCTTGCCGAGGTACATGATATACGCTTCTTTTCCTATCCCGTTGTATTGTGTAGGACAGACAACCAGCTTGACTGGATCGCCCCAGTTACGTATCAAATCCCACACAAAAAGCGTCGTATGGGCATGGGCCTCCGCCAAATGGGCAAACTCGGCTACATCTTTCTCATGCAACAGGTGCATGGGGATATCATCGAACAGTAGCGCAAAATAACGCACACCGAGATCATACAAATCCCGATACTTCTTACCTAACAGCTCCAAGTGCTGACGATTCGTATATTCCATGCTAAGTCCAGGACCCAGACAATAAATAAACTGCATGTTGTGAGTCTTCGCCCGCTGAATCAGCTCATCTAACTGTTGATTGGCTTTCACAGGAAGCGGCTCCATCCAGCGTTCCCTCAGATACTCGTCATCTTTGGGAGCGTAGAAATACGCGTTGTAATCATATCGGTGTAAAAAGTCGATCATATCCAGCCGCTCTTCATGTGTCCAAGGTGTTCCATAGAAGCCTTCGATCACACCACGTACAGCAAAGCAAGCACTCCCGCTCACTTAGATGCTCCCTTCCCCACGACGAATTGGGTCTAAGAATTACTCACTGGCTGGAGCAATCTCTTCTGCTCTGGCAGCCGTCTCCTTGGCCATTTCCTCACCAGCACGGATACGACGCATGATTTCTGCCCACAGTTCATCCTTGCCTTGGCCTGTCTCCGAGGAAAATACAATGATCGTATCATCCCCGCGCAAATTCAGGCTTTGACGGATGATCTTTGTATGCTGTAGCCAACGCCCGCGAGCGATTTTATCACCTTTCGTTGCTACGACTACGGTAGGGAGCCCGATTTGCTTGCACCAATCGTACATCGCAATATCGTCTTTACTCGGAGCATGGCGAATATCGACCAGTTGAATAATGAAGCGAAGCTCATTCCGGTTTTTCAAATAACCCTCGATCATTTTTCCCCATTGTTCCTTGATCGTCTTCGCTACCTTTGCATACCCATAGCCCGGGAAGTCAACGAAGTAGAGCATTTGATTGACACGGAAATAGTTTAATGTCTGGGTTTTACCCGGACGAGAACTAATCCGGGCAAGCCCTTTGCGGTTCATCATTTTATTGAGCAATGATGATTTTCCTACGTTAGAGCGTCCTACCAGCGCGATCTCATGGAGGCCATCTGTCGGATACTGCTTCGGTCCAACCGCACTGATAATAAACTCTGATGATGTTACTTTCATGCTTTGTCACCTACTGGCTGTTTAGTTAGCGCGTGACGCAGCACTTCATCTAAATGGTCAACTGGATAGAATGTCAGTTCACCGCGTACGCTCTCCGGGATATCCTCGATATCCTTCTCGTTGTCTTTTGGCAAAATGATCGTGGTTAAACCTGCACGGTGAGCGGACATGCACTTTTCTTTCAGCCCGCCAATTGGCAGTACCCGACCTCGCAATGTAATCTCCCCGGTCATCCCCACCTCTTTTTTCACCGGGATTTTCGTGAGGGCGGATACGAGTGCGGTCGCCATCGTAATCCCAGCAGACGGACCGTCTTTTGGAATCGCCCCTTCCGGAAAGTGGATGTGGATGTCGTTCTTCTCGTGGAAGGCAGGATCGATTCCCCACTGTTCTGCACGAGAGCGAATATAGCTGAATGCAGCCTGCGCAGATTCCTTCATGACGTCACCCAGTTTCCCTGTCAGGGTGAGCTTTCCTTTTCCAGGCAAAATGCTGACTTCTACATTCAGCGTATCTCCGCCTGCTTGTGTCCAAGCCAGACCCGTAACGGAGCCGACCTGATCTTTTATCTCCGCCAGTCCATAGCGGTAGCGCGGTTTGCCGAGCAGCGTCTCCAGCGTCTTGACCGTAACCACGACACGCTTTTTCTCACCGCCTACAATCAGCTTGGCAGCTTTGCGGCATACGTTTGCTGCTTCGCGATTGAGGTTGCGAACTCCCGCTTCCCGCGTGTACAAACGAACGAGCTTCAGCATCGCATCGTCGTTCATTTTCAGCTTATCTTTGCCCAGACCGTGATCCTGCATTTGCTTCGGCAGGAGGTAATCACGCAAAATGTTCAGCTTTTCCAGTTCGGTATAGCTGGAAATCGAGATGACTTCCATCCGGTCCAAGAGCGGACGCGGAATCGTATCGAGACTATTTGCGGTCGTAATAAACATGACGTTCGTCAAATCATAGGTCTCTTCGATATAGTGATCACTGAATTTATCATTTTGGTTTGGATCTAGTACTTCGAGCAGGGCAGACGCAGGGTCTCCACGGAAATCGGACGCGAGCTTGTCGATCTCATCCAGCAAAAAGACAGGATTAACCGTGCCAGCTTGCTTCATTCCTTGGATGATTCGTCCTGGGAGAGCTCCTACATACGTACGGCGGTGACCGCGAATTTCTGCTTCATCACGCACTCCACCCAAGGAAATGCGAACAAATTCACGCCCGATTGCACGCGCTACAGAACGGGCCAGAGATGTTTTCCCGACACCCGGAGGACCAACCAGACAAAGGATCGGTCCACGCATGGAGTTTACCAGCTTTTGTACTGCCAAATACTCCAAGACGCGCTCTTTAGGTTTATCCAAGCCGTAATGATCTTCATCGAGAACTTGCTGTGCATGATGAATATCCAGATTGTCTTCTGTCGTCTTCGTCCACGGTAGCGCAAACAAGGTATCGATATACGTGCGGATAACCGAGCCTTCCGCAGAAGTCGCCGGCATCTTTTCCAGACGCTCGAGCTCCTTCTCAATCTTCACTTTGATCCGTTCAGGAGCGTCCGATTTTTCGAGCCCGGCACGTAGCTCATCTACTTCACCTTGGCGGCCATCCTTGTCGCCCAGCTCTTTTTGGATAGCTTTCATTTGCTCACGCAGGTAGTATTCCTTTTGCGTGCGCTCCATCTGTTTCTTCACGCGGTTGCCGATCTTGCGTTCCAGCTCAAGTACCTCGCGCTCGTTGTTCAAAATGGTCAAAAGAATTTCCAGACGTTCCTTGATGTTGGTCGTCTCCAGAATTTCTTGTTTGTCTTTCATCTTGAGCGGTAAATGGGAAGCAATTACATCGGCCAAGCGTCCCGGTTCCTCAATGTCCTGCACAGAGGTTAGCGTCTCTGGAGAAACCTTTTTGGACAGCTTGATGTACTGCTCAAAGTGGCCCAGCAAGGAACGCATTAAAGCTTCCACTTCGTTTTGCTCTGTTTTTTCATCTTGCAAATATGTAATCGACACGACGAAATAATCTTCCTGCTGAAGATACTCCTCGATCTTCGCGCGTTGCAAGCCTTCTACCAAAACACGGATTGTCCCATTTGGCAGCTTCAGCATTTGTTTCACACGCGCAACGGTACCAATCTTGTAAATTTGCTCAGCATCTGGCTCTTCTATGTGGACCTCTTCTTGTGTCGCAAGCAAAATCTTGTTATCGTCTACCATGGCTTGCTCCAATGCGCGGATGGACTTTTCCCGTCCAACGTCCAAATGGAGTACCATTGTCGGATAAACAAGCAATCCTCGCAACGGGAGAAGCGGTAATTCTCGTTTACCGGAACGTTCGCCCAAGCGGATGCACCTCTCCTTGTTGATCTACCCTCTTACAAAGAGTCTTATAACAGACAAAAACGGCCCTCAAAGCCGTTTTTTAAACGCCCACCCGACCCCAAAAAACGAGACAAAAAAGATCATACACAATCATTTTTGTGGAGCTCGTTTCAGGCCGGGCAAGGCCTCAGGCTCTTTGCAAGCAGAAGCTTTTTTCCATTGTAGCGCAAACACAATCCGATGTCTAATCCGCGAGCATACCCGACTGTTACAGGGATAGCGGAGAGGAAGCGAGATCCTCTTCTGGGATTTGCAAAGTAAATCCCGTCGCCTCTTCTTCTTGCATGGTAGCTTGCGGTACAGCCAGCTCGATTACTTCAGAGACTGTAGACATCGGAATGACTTCGATCCCTTTCATGTCCGCAAAAATACTTTGCCAGTTTTCCTGTGGAATGAGGACTCTAGTCGCTCCCGCCTGTTTGGCAGCTTCCACCTTTGCCACTACACCCCCAACTGGCTTTACCTTCCCATGTATACTCACTTCGCCAGTCATCGCCAGTAAATTATCGACAGGCTGATTCAGAATCGCCGAGTAGATCGCAGTGGCAATGGTAATGCCCGCCGAAGGCCCATCGACAGGGATGCCTCCCGGAAAATTGATATGCAGATCATAATCATACGGACGGACGCCCATTCTGCTCAAGACAGTCATGACGTTTTCAATCGAGCCTTTTGCCATCGACTTTCGGCGAATCGTCCGGCTGCGGCTGCCCATTTCCTCTTCCTCTGCCATTCCTGTCATCGTCATTCGACCCTGACCAGGAACAGCTGCGTGTGAAGCAGTCACTTCAAGCTCCATCACACTGCCCATGTTCGGACCGTACACAGCAAGACCGTTGACCAAACCGACCTGTGGTGTATCATGCACCTGTTTTTCGGGGCGAGGCGATTTTTGACTGCTGTGCATTACCCATTCCACATCGGCAGCCTGGATGTCTTGGCGTTTTTCCGTCAAGGCAATTCCCGCGGCGATTTGCAAGGTATTGATCGCTTCACGTCCATTGGTCGCATAGCGCTCGATTACTGTAACTGCGCTGTCTTCTATATTCATATTCATTTTAGGCACGGCTGTACGCACGATACACCCAATTTCCCCAGCCTTTAATGGACGGAAAAAGATTTCCAGGCAACGGGAACGAAGCGCAGCAGGCAGTTCTTCTGGCAGCCTCGTCGTCGCTCCAACCAGACGAAAGTCGGCGGGCAAACCGTATTTGAATACGTCATGAATATGCGAAGGAATTTGGTTGTTTTCCTCGCTGTAGTAAGCACTCTCCAGCATGACTTTGCGGTCTTCGAGAACCTTTAGTAACTTATTCATCTGAATAGGATGAAGTTCCCCGATTTCATCAAGAAAAAGCATGCCACCGTGCGCTTTCGTCACAGCGCCTGGCTTTGGCTGCGGAATCCCTGCCTGCCCAAGCGAGCCTGCCCCTTGATAAATCGGATCATGTACGGAGCCGATTAACGGGTCAGCAATCCCGCGCTCGTCAAAGCGCGCAATCGTCGCATCGATTTCAATAAACTTGGCATCAGAAGAAAACGGCGATAGCTGATTTTTCTTCGCTTCTTCCAGTACGACCCTAGCCGCTGCGGTCTTGCCTACACCTGGTGGTCCATAAATAATGACATGCTGCGGGTTGGGACCGCACAAAGCGGCACGCAACGCACGAAGCCCATCTTCTTGTCCTACAATTTCTTCCAAAGTCGCTGGTCTTGTTCTCTCTGACAGAGGTTCTGTCAACGCAACCATTCTCATTTTACGAATGGAATCAAGATCCTTGCGCGATTCCTTTTCGGTTGAGGTTTTCGTGTTTCTCTGCGCTCGCAGCAAGTTCCAAAAGTAGGTGCCGATCACGATACCAACAACCACTTCAATGACAGCAATGACCAATGTCGTATAGTCCATATGCAGTCCCTCCCATGCGTCTTCGCTTGCGGTCAACTTTTGTCCTCCGAAGAGAGAGGAGCACGTTCATGACCGTTTTGTGCATATGTAAAGCTTCTCTTGAACGATATCAAGTAGTATTGCCCCGCAAGCGTAGACGTAAACCACCAACAAAAAAACCACCTCGCTGATAACGAGATGGTCTTCGTAGACAATGCTTAGGCTGTTTCTTCGTGCAATTCCTGGCCTTCTTTGGTCAACAGTTGCGGCTTCACTTTGTCGCGTACCGTTTCTTCGGTAATGACACACTTGTTGACGTCTTCTCTGGAAGGAAGCTCATACATCATATCGAGCATGATTTGTTCGATAATCGCACGCAGTCCGCGCGCACCAGTGTTGCGCTTAATCGCTTCTTTCGCGATTTGCAGCAGCGCACCGTTATCGAACTCCAGCTCAACACCGTCGAGACTCAGCAGTTTTTGGTACTGTTTCACCAAAGAGTTTTTCGGCTCTGTCAGGATACGCACGAGCGTCTCCTCATCCAGCGGCTCCAAAGTAGCCAGCACTGGCAAACGACCGACGAACTCCGGAATCAGACCAAATTTCAGCAGGTCTTCCGGCAAAATGTATTTCAGGTATTCTCCGGCTTTCAGATCGCCTTTTACGCCATCGCCGAAGTCTGCGCCGAAACCGATGACTTTTTTACCCAAACGACGCTTGATAATCTGCTCGACGCCATCAAATGCACCGCCACAGATGAACAAAATGTTCGACGTGTCGATTTGGATGAACTCTTGGTGAGGATGCTTGCGTCCGCCTTGTGGTGGAACACTCGCAACGGTACCCTCCAAAATTTTCAAGAGCGCTTGCTGAACGCCTTCACCAGATACATCACGCGTGATGGATGGGTTTTCCGATTTGCGGGCTACCTTATCAATCTCGTCGATGTAAATGATTCCTTTTTCAGCCTTCTCCACATCATAGTCAGCAGCTTGAATGAGCTTGAGCAAGATGTTTTCAACGTCTTCGCCCACATAGCCTGCTTCTGTCAGAGAAGTTGCGTCCGCAATCGCGAAAGGTACATTCAGAATGCGCGCCAATGTTTGCGCGAGCAACGTTTTCCCGCTACCAGTCGGACCGATCAGCATGATGTTGGATTTTTGCAGCTCCACATCCTCGATCTTCGCCCCGGAATTAATCCGTTTGTAGTGGTTGTACACCGCTACAGACAAGGATTTCTTCGCCATATCTTGACCGATGACATAGTCGTCCAAGATTTTGCGAATTTCCACTGGCTTTGGAATTTCTTTCATATCGATTTCTTCTTCAGTGCCCAGTTCTTCCTGTACAATTTCATTGCACAGTTCGATACATTCGTCACAAATGTAAACACCAGGACCAGCTACCAGCTTGCGCACCTGTTCCTGGGACTTGCCGCAGAAGGAACACTTCAGTTGGCCTTTGTCGTCGTTAAACTTAAACATGCGCTTCACCTCACAACGGGTCAGTTTTTGCGTTCGATAATAGAGTCAATCAATCCGTAGGCCTTTGCTTCGTCTGCACTCATGAAATTGTCGCGATCTGTATCTTGCTCTACGCGTTCATAAGGCTGACCTGTCCGCTCAGACAAAATCTCATTCAGCTGGCGCTTCGTTTTCATAATCCATTCCGCATGAATGCGGATGTCTTCTGCTTGCCCACGCACACCGCCGAGCGGTTGGTGAATCATCACCTCGGCGTTTGGCAGAGCAAAGCGCTTGCCTTTTGCACCAGCAGCCAACAGGAAAGCACCCATACTGGCAGCCATGCCCACACAAATCGTGGACACATCCGGTTTGATGTACTGCATGGTGTCATAGATGGCCATTCCGGCTGTAACAGAACCACCTGGAGAGTTTATGTATAGCGATATGTCCTTGTCCGGATCTTCTGCTTGCAAGAAAAGCAGCTGAGCAACAACCAGATTGGCGATTTCATCATCAATCTCGGTGCCCAAGAGAATAATCCGGTCTTTCAGGAGGCGCGAGTAAATATCGTACGAGCGCTCTCCCCTGCTTGTTTGCTCGATGACCATAGGGATTAACATTATGTATTTTCCTCCTTTGCCGAAAAAAGTCAATGGTGGAAAAACAAGGCACGATACACTCGTGCCTTGTGGTCTTGACAGCCAGCGCTCAGGGTTAGCCTGCCCACTGACCAATCATGCGTTCTTCTAAGCTTATGCTGTTACTTTGCTTTCTGCAACCAGCAAATCTACTGTTTTGCGAGTTTGCACATCGCGGTACAGAGCAACCATGCCATCTTGTGCGGAGAAGATTTTGCGCAGCTCATCTGCTGGGCGGCCGTATACGCCAGCCAGTTTATCCAGTTCTGCGTTTACGTCTTCTTCTGTTGCTTCGATGTTTTCTGCTTTGCCAATTGCTTCCAAAGCCAAGGAAGTGCGAACGCGGGATGTTGCGTCTGCACGCAATTGATCACGCAGTTGGCTCTCATCCATGCCGGAGAACTGGTAGTACAGTTCCAGCGTCATGCCTTGGTATTGCAGACGTTGACCAAATTCATTAACCATTTGATCCAATTCATGCTCAACCATTACTGCTGGCAAATCGATCTCAGCGTTTTCAGCTGCTTTCAGAACGAGTTGCTCACGAACATATTGATCTTTTTCTTGCGCTGTTTTTTCTTCGAGTTTTTTCTTGGTGTCTGCTTTCAGCTCTTCCAGCGTGTCGAACTCGCTCACGTCTTTGGCAAACTCATCATCCAAAACAGGCATGTTTTTGCGCTTCAGGCTGTTCAGTTTCACTTTGAATACCGCTTCTTTACCAGCGAGGTTAGGAGAGTGGTACTCTTCAGGGAAAGTTACGGTAATTTCTTTTTCTTCGCCGATGTTCAAACCAGCCAGTTGCTCTTCGAACCCTGCGATGAAAGTACCGGAACCCAGTTCCAGAGAATAATCTTCCGCTTTACCGCCTTCAAAAGCTACTCCGTCTTGGAAGCCTTCGAAATCGATTACAGCGATATCGCCTGTTTGTGCGGCACCTTCTTCTACTGCTACGAGCTCAGCATGACGCTCTTGCATGCGCTTCAGTTCAGCGTCAACGCTCTCTTCTGTTACAGAGAAGTCTTTTTCTTCGATGGACAGACCTTTGTAGTCGCCCAGCTTCACTTCAGGCTTCACAGTTACAGTCGCTTTGAAGATCAGGTTTTTCCCTTGTTCCATTTGCGTTACGTCTACTTCTGGACGATCTACTGGCTCGATACCAGTTTCACGAACAGCTTGTCCGTATGCAGTTGGAAGCAGAATGTCAAGAGCGTCTTGGTACAAAGATTCTACACCAAAACGGGATTCGAACATTTTGCGTGGTACTTTTCCTTTGCGGAATCCTGGAACTTGAACTTTTTGAACCACTTTTTTAAACGCTTGATCCAATGCTGCGTCTACTTGCGTAGCATCTACTTCAATCGTCAGGACTCCCTGGTTATTCTCTACCTTTTCCCAATTTGCTGCCACGTAAACTTCCCCTCCTAAATCGAATCAACAGAACATCGCCAGCCGCGCCAAGGTATCTTCGCAGGCTCGGATGATAATATTCTAGCCATTATAACCATTCTAGTATAGCACAAATCTTTTAGTTTTCAAGAAGACCTCATTGGTCGACGAACAGAATAGTTCCCTCCCAATTGTGGAACCAGGTTGCCTGCATGATCATAAAACGCCACGGATATGTAAGTTTCTGTCGGGCTCGTTCCTGTCTCTTCTAAAAGAGCATATGTCGGTACGTGAAAACCTCGTGGCATTTGCAGGCTACCTGGATTTAGAAACAAAATGTCTCTTTCTACTCCACAGACAGGTACATGGGAGTGACCGAATACGACTACATTTGCCCCGACCTCTTCTGCACGGTAATGAAGGCGCAGAAGAGAGCCTTTCACTCCAAAAAGATGCCCGTGCGTTTGCAGGATGTGAAGGTCGCGCCATTTGGTCTCTTGCTCAGTCGGCACCTCTTGTGTCGAATCGCAATTGCCTCGGACAAGTGTCATGTTGGAAAACGGCTCGCGCTTATGGTCGACACAAAAATCGCCACAATGCAGAATTTTTTCGACATGATGTCGGTTGACGACCTGGCTTACTTCCCGAACCAAGCCGTGGCTATCGCTCATGATGAGAATTCCCATCACGCTTCACTCTCCTGTTTTCTCTCTTGTCTACTTGAGGATTGCAAGCAGTTGCTGCATGGCACGAGCGCGGTGGCTAATCTGGTTCTTTTCTTCTGGCATGAGTTCGGCCATCATTTTGTCCATCGATGGGACGTAGAATACCGGATCGTAACCAAAGCCGTTTGACCCTTTTGGTTCACGCGCGATCACGCCCTCACAAGCGCCTGCGGCAATGATTGGCTCTTCGCCCGGAATCACCAACGCCAACGTACAACGGAAGCGAGCTGTGCGTTCCTCTGTCGACACCTCTTCCAGCTCATTCAACAATTTACGCCAATTCTGCTCGTCTGTTGCATCTTCCCCAGCGAAGCGTGCGGAGTAAACACCCGGGCGTCCTTCCAGCGCATCTACTTCCAGTCCGGAATCGTCACCCAAGGCCGGCATATTCAAGTATGTAGAGATTTCGATTGCTTTTTTCAGCGCATTTCCTTCGAAGGTGTCCTTGTCTTCTACTACCTCAGGCACACCATCAAATTCAGCGAGGCTAATCCCTTCCCAGCCTGCATCTGCGAACAGCCTGTTGAATTCTTTCACTTTTCCTTGGTTCCGTGTTGCGAGAACGACTTTTTTTCGATTAGGCATGACTTTCCTCCGCTACCGATTGTGCAAAAGAGAGCGTAACATCAGCGAGCGCCTCTTTTTGACTGTTGATCAAGTTGTCAATGCCGACTTTTGCAAGGGCAATCATTTCTTGTAGCTGTTCAGGCGAAAACGGAGCATCCTCCCCTGTTCCTTGCAGTTCGACAAACTTTCCTTTTCCCGTCATGACGACATTCATGTCGACAATTGCTGTAGAATCCTCTTTGTAGTTGAGATCGAGCACGGCTTCCTCGCCGACTACCCCTACTGAGGTCGCTGCCAGGAAATCGTTTAACGGAAGCTGTTTCCAAGTGCCACTATCCACCAGCTTTTGCATCGCGTCTACCATTGCCACAAACGCTCCGGTAATCGAAGCTGTCCGTGTACCTCCGTCTGCCTGAATGACATCGCAATCCAACCAAATGGTGCGTTCACCCATTGCTTCAAGGTTTACAACGGAGCGCAGAGCACGTCCGATCAGACGCTGAATCTCCATTGTTCGTCCACCGACTTTTCCTTTCGACGACTCACGCGCGTTGCGGGTCGCTGTTGCTCGGGGAAGCATGGAATACTCGGCTGTGATCCAGCCCTTCCCGCCACCACGCATAAAAGGCGGTACCCGTTCTTCCAAAGTCGCCGTACAAATCACCTTTGTGTCTCCGACTTCAATCAGGCAAGATCCTTCTGCGTGTTTAATGTAATTGCGCGTAATGGTTACTGGGCGCAATTGGTCATGGGCACGGCCATCCACTCTCATTCCAAGTTCCTCCTAAATCGCTTTGTTACACTCCGCTCATTATACCAGAGGCGGGAAACGATCTGCCACTGCACAAACGCCTCTTCCCTATTTACGTGAATTGCAAATATTCTTGTCACTTCCTTCCTCTTAAAAAATTTATTGCCGTCACTCGACTATTTAAAATATTATCTAATTAGATATTCAATTAATTTGATGGTAGGTGAATCTGTATATGAGCTTCTTGTTTCTTTTGAAAAAGCCGAATCTGCGGCGCCTTTTAACCGCCAATTTCTTAAGCGGAATCGGAGATTGGTTTAACAGCGTTGCTGTACTCGCACTGCTGCTCGAAATAACAGGAACAGCTATCGCGGTCGGCATTACCCTCGCGCTACGCACGCTGCCTCATTTGATTTTTGGTCCACTGGGCGGTCTGATGGCAGACCGTTTTGATCGAAAAAAAGTGATGGTCGCCTGTGATCTCGTTCGCGGCTTCGTTGCTCTTTCGTTTTTGTTCGTATCTGAAAAATCAGATTTATGGATGGTCTATGCAGGTACTTTTTCGTTAGTTGCCTTTTCTTCCCTTTACAATCCTGCACGAATGTCCCTGCTCCCCAAAATCGTTGACCCTGAGGAATTGGCGACTGCGAACGCACTTGATCAAAGTATCTATGGAATCGTCATGGCCATTGGTTCGTTGATCGGCGGTATTTTTATTGCACTGTGGGGAAGTGATCTGGCTTTTCTTTTCAATGCCCTCTCCTTTTTCGCCTCGGCTCTGTTTCTGGCTAGGCTGAAGGTACCCGCCTCCCCAAACGACTCCGTTACTAACGTGCAGTTGCGGCAGGCTGCTAAAGTCTCTTCCTACGGAGAAGTGATTCGCGCCATTACATCCACACCAATTGTGTACGCTATCCTTTTGCTAAAAGCCGTGTGGCCAATCGGCGGGGGGATCATCAATGTCTTGATCAGTGTCTATGCCTATCAAGTGTTTGCTGCCGGTGAATGGGGAATTGGTCTGTTGTACGGAGCGATCGGAATTGGCTTCATCATCGGAGGAGTACTTGCTCAGCGCTTTCAACGATACTTTTACGAAGTGGCTGCCAGCAGCTTTGCTGTGGAAGGCTTTGGAATGCTTTTGACCAGCTTTTCACCCACGATTTATGTAACGGCACTGTTCTTTGCGCTATCCACCGTGGCGGGAGGAATGGGAAACGCCAGCCTGAATACGTTGATCATGCGGCATGTCACCCCCAGCTACCACGGCAGAGTATTTGCTTTGGATGCGACGATCTCAAATATTCTGATCGGTCTGTCCATGCTCCTTGGCGGCTGGATTTTGACGATGGCTGACCCACGTATAGTCGGATTTGTGGCAGGTCTTTTGATCACGATCCCATCGCTTGGACTCGGGCCCGTTATTTGGAGAACCGTACGGACCGGTGACAACGAACCATTGGCGAACAAAAACCACGCTCGTTAATACGGGCGTGGCCAGGCTGTCGAGAAAGTCGACAGCCATTTTTATTTCACTTAATTTTAAAGCGACACCGCGTTAATTTGTTATAATTCTTATAATTACATTTTATAGTAGGTGATTATTGTGCTTACCTCCAATGATAAAAATCCACAAATGCATTACGAATTTGTGTGTCTTGATGAATTGGTCCCAGAGGACCATTTATTAAGGGTCATCCAGAAACATATAGATTTCTCCTTCATCCGAGAAAAAGTACGTCAATATTATTGCGAGGATAACGGTAGACCGTCGATTGATCCTATTGTTTTATTTAAAATGATTTTCATTGGATACCTTTACGGTATCCGCTCAGAGAGGCAACTCGAAAAAGAAATCCAGACTAATATCGCCTATCGTTGGTTTCTTGGCCTTTCTTTAACAGATCGAGTTCCAGATCACACAACAATCAGTTGGAATCGTCGAACCCGTTTTAAAAATACAAATGTTTTTCAGGAGATTTTTGATGAAATTGTTCGCTTGGCGATTCAGCATCGAATGGTCGCTGGACGTGTATTGATAAGTGATTCTACGCATCTTAAAGCAAATGCGAATAAACGAAAATTTAAGAAGCATGTCATCGAGAAAACGAGTCGTGCCTATCTCAAAGATTTAGAGGTAGCAATTAATGAAGACCGTGAGGTACATGGAAAAAAGGATTGAAGCCTAGAGAGGGTGTGAAGGAAGAAAAGGAAATCAAGATGAGTACCACGGATCCGGAAAGTGGCTACATGGTTCGAGACAGCAAGCCCGAAGGCTTTTTCTATCTCGATCACCGGACTGTCGATCATAAGTACAATATTATTACCGATGTCCATGTCACTGCTGGCAATGTCCATGATTCCGTTCCTTACATAGATAGGCTGAATCTCCAAATCGAGAAGTTTGGGTTTCAGGATACAATTGAAGCTATTGCATTAGATGCTGGTTATTTAACTACTCCAATCTGCAAGGCACTTCACGATATAAATGTATTTGCTGTCATCGGTCATCGTGCCTTTACACCTGTTAAAGGTCTTTTTGCTAAATGGCGCTTTAAATATGATCTGGAGTGCGATGTGTACACATGTCCTCAAAAACATACACTTACTTATTCGACTACCGATCGAAACGGATACAGGATGTATAAGTCCAATAAAGAAATATGTAAAACTTGTCCAAGGCTTTCTGAGTGTACCCGATCTAAAAATCACCAAAAGGTGATAAGCAGGCACGTTTGGGAAGAGAGTAAGGAATGGGTTCGACAGAACCGTTTAAGTAAATCGGGGAAATATTTATATAGATTAAGATACCAAACCATAGAGCGAAGCTTTGCAGATGCTAAAGAACTGCATGGGCTTCGCTATTGTAGGTTACGCGGACGTGAAAATGTCCAAGAGCAGGTATTGATGACAGCAACAGTACAAAACATTAAAAGGATAGCGCTACACCTAGCGAAAGCAAGTTAGGTGCAGGCTATCCTTTTTTTCAGCACTTCGTGCTGAACAATACTAAAAAGAAATCCCCCAAAAGGGGGTTTCTCTTCAGGCTGACCACGCTCGTTAATACGGGCGTGGCTCGTTCCTTACATCTGTATGGGATTGAGTTGAACCGGGCGGCTCACTGGCTTGGTAAACGCACCACTAGCGAGCGGTTTTCCTTCCACCAGCAGCTGCACTTGCTTGGCTCCTGTCGTCTCTGTCAATGACAAGACGAGCGATTGCAGCGCTTCTGGGCTCGCTTCCTTGCCATCGTCATACTTGAGGATGTCACTGCTCAAATTGACTGTCACCAAATCTTTTTCCTGCTTCACATTCAGAACACGTGTCGTACGCAGCAAGGAACTGAAGAGCTGAGATCCTTGTTTCGGTCCTTTGATCAATTCTTCGACCGTTGCCTTGGCGATGTCGGTCGTTTCAGGAACTAGCCGAGTGATCGGGACATAATACGTTCGTGTATCATCCAGCTGACCTTGGAAATAAACCGTTACGCTGGAGGTATCCCCTGGTATTGCCCCATCGCCCAGTTCGAGATTGACTCCTTGATTCCGGTCTAATAGCGTGATGGGTGTTTTGGTTGCTGGCATTTCTGTCATCGGCGTGCCGTTCACCCAAATTTGCACAGTCTTGACGGTACTAAATTCCGTCAACGCCCGGGTGACTGCATCGACAATTTTCTTCTCGTCCTTCTCTTCGTACGTTTTGAAGTCTTTGGAAAAATCGACAGTGGCTACGCCGTTCTTGATGACAAGTCCTTTTACTTCTGTCCCTTTCGGCAAGACAGCGGAGAAGCCACCCTGGAGCATGCTCTCAACCGGTCCACCTTTTACCATGTAGCTCAATACTTGTTTGGCAGGACCGTCTGATTTCGGAAGCGTCATCGAGACAGGAACGATATAGCCGTTAGCATCCTGCAAGTACACCATTCTCTCTCCAGTCTCCTGAACGACCGGTTGTGCGCCATCTTTTGCAGCATCCGGGGACGGCGTGCCGTTGGGCAAATCCACAGATACCTCTGACTGTGGTGGTGCATCAATACTAATTGTTTCCTTTTCCGGGCCAAAGAGACCGCAGCCCGACAAAAGCACTGCGCTAACTCCCAGCACGGCCGTCATTTTCCCGATGTGCCTTATCTTCATTTCCCCAGCCTCCTCCACACACTTTGTACTACCATGTATACGAGCTAGGCTTGGGTTTATGCGTTGAAAGTTTGTCTCGCCAGACAAGGTCTTCCATCAGGGCTGGACAGTTTTTTCCAGTGAGTTGTGCTGGACGTTAACTTTGCAATCTAGCCATTCTTCTGCAATGGTCCGGAATTTGTTAGCATCCCCACTCGTCACAAACAGATGTTCTGGACGCTCTATTTGCTTGCGTTCGGCGTCCGTCGCAATTTGCAGAGACAATTCTCGCGCTGTCTCTTCTGCGGAGTTAATCAGGCGTACTCGATCTCCCATCACTTCCGAAATAATTGGTGCCAGCAACGGATAGTGTGTACAACCCAAAATTAACGTGTCCAAATCTTCGTGCAAGAACGGGGCAAGCGTTTCTTTTACAACTCTTCTTGCTTCCTCCGTATTCGCCATGTGGCTCTCCACCAGTGGCACAAATGCGGGGCAAGCCATTCCTGCGACATACAGATCCGGCTGAATCCGCAAAAGCGCACGTTCATACGCCTTGGTACGAATGGTCGTTTCCGTCCCGATGACACCGATCCTTCCGTTTTTCGTTACTTGAACAGCCGCACGCGCCCCTGGCTCAATCACCCCGATGACGGGTAGCGGCAAATCCCCTATCGCTTCCTCCAGCACGACGGCAGTCGCAGTATTACAGGCGATCACCAATGCCTTTAACGGTGTACGCATCACATAGTCGATCATTTGAAAGCTGTAGGTACGAATCTCTTCCGGCGATTTGGAGCCATACGGACAACGGGCATTATCGCCTACATAAACAATCCGTTCTTCGGGTAGCTGACGCATGACTTCCTTCGCAACAGTTAATCCTCCCACTCCTGAATCAATAACGGCAATCGCTCGTTCTCTACTCATACTAATGTGTCTCCCCTGTTGAAATGAATATAGTACAGCATACCACTCAAACATTTGTGCTACTACCATATGCGTAGATGAAATTTCTTGTACTCCGCAAATGTCGCACCTTCTCTAGGCGCCTTTCATAATGTGGAGAGTGATGATGTGCCCACGAGGAGGAGAATCTTTTGGTAGAAGAAGCCAAGAATTTGCTGGACTGGAGCCAATGGGGGCGACAATGGATCGAGCATTTGCGAAAACATAAGACCCTCAACCGAGAACTCGAACGGCATCTGCACAAATTCGAAGAAACATTTACACGGATCGGAAGGCAAGCATCCAAGCTTGATTCAACAAAAGACAGCGTCGAACTCCCTGCTCTCATCACTCGCGCAGAACAAGTGCAGGAGCAATTCCATCACTTTTTACGACTGGCACAGTTGAGTGAGGATGACCAACTGGAAGAAGAAGCGAAGGAACCTGTTGAGGAATCAATACATGGACAGCCAGCGGTGGCAGAAGAAGTACAAGTGCCTGTTGTGCCAGAACCCGTTTCCTATCCCGGTGCACGTGAGCCAGTCCGTGCGGCACGCCCCGTGGGTGTCGGACGGCATACTCTCCCCCCGCTCCCTTATGCGTACAACGCTTTAGAGCCGTACATCGATGAAGCTACCATGCAAATCCATCACAACAAACTGCACCAAAAGTATGTAGACGATCTCAATGCAGCAGAGAGGAAGCTATCGGATGCGCGAGAAAGTGGCAACTTCGATCTCATACGCCATTGGGAACGCGAGCTAGCCTTTAATGGGGCCGGTCATTACTTGCATACGATCTTTTGGTCATCCATGAGTCCAAATGGGGGCGGCACTCCCTCTGGTGATCTCGCAGCGGCAATCAATCGGTATTTCGGTTCGTATGACGCCTTTCAAAGACAATTTAGTCAGGCTGCAGAAAAGGTAGAAGGTCCGGGGTGGTCGATCCTCGTTTGGGCCCCGCGAGCACATCATCTGGAGATTCTTACAGCCGAAAAGCACCAGAACCTGTCACAATGGGATGTGATTCCGTTGCTGGCTCTGGACGTATGGGAGCATGCCTATTTCCTGGCGTATCAAAACCAGCGAGACAAATATGTAAAGAACTGGTGGAATATCGTCAACTGGCCCTATGTGGAAGAGCGATTCGAAAAAGCACGAAAACTGCGCTGGGAGCCGTATTGACTTGTCTCTCCCCTTCATCGACAAACCCCCTCCTCATCCCAAATGTCAGGAATGAGAGGGGGTTTTTGTTGGCAAAACTTATTCGCTATACGGGACAAATTCGATCTTTTGTACCTTGATCGGATTTTGGATGGGCTTTGCATTCTCATCTGTTTTCTGGGCTGCGATCTTGTCTACGACCTCCATCCCCGCAAATACATGACCAAAAACAGTGTGACGATTGTCGAGGTAAGCTCGTCCGCCAATTTCTTTATACTTCGCTTCTGCGTTCAGCGGCAGCGCCGACAAATCGAGGTACTCCTGATCTACCTTCGGGCTTTGTACAATGTAGAAATGCGTGCTATTGGTATTAGGTCCAGCGTTCCCCATGCTGAGTGCTCCTCTGAAATTGAACAGATCCCGGCTAAACTCGTCTTCAAACGACTCGCCGTAAATACTCGGCAGCTCCTTGCCATCCGGCCCTTTCAAATCTCCCGCCTGAATCATGAAGTCGTTGATCACACGGTGAAAAATCATATTGTTGTATTGCCCTTTTTTCGCGAGTGTTTTAAAGTTTTCCACCGCTTTTGGAGCTTTGTTCGGGAACAGTCTCAGCTTGATCACACCCGCATCTGTCGTGATCACGCATACTTCTTCGCCTTTGCGCGGCTTCTCCAACTGGATCAGCTTCACATCTGACACATCGATGCCAGAGTCCTGCCAAATAACTCCCCACGCCTTCCAGTTTACCGGGTCTGTCCCGAGTCTGGCCAAGCCGAGATAATCCGTTTTTTCAATGGCCTTGTTATCTGCGGTATACCCGACGTATTTGAATTTTACAATCGCGCGATAATTATTGTAGGCGTCCTCTTTGGTGACGGTGTACAGCTTGTCTACCTTTGCTTCGATCACCTGAATGTTTTTGTATTGCGCCAATCCTTCTATATAGCTTTTCATCGCAAAGTTCGTTAAGGAGTCATCTGCTACCAGCTTTGCTACCTCAGCAGGATTGGATCGTTGCTTCACCAAGGACGCGATGAAATCATTCACTTCCTGCTTATCTCCCCCATGTGGGCGGAACTGGTTGACCTGAACTTCATTCCGATAGTCATGAATAGCATTTGCAGCAGCATGTTGGACAAAAGTTGGACTTAGTAACGGGATCGCAATACTTGCAACGACTGCCAAAGAAACGAGTTTTTTCATTTTTTCCGCCCCCACTAATTAGAAGATTGTTCCATAAAAACAGTATAGCTCAATCTGTGAATGGATATCTGAAATATTTTAAAATTCTGCCAAGTAGAGCAAAAGCTGTGAACATGATAGGAAAGTTCTTAGCATCTCTATATAATAAGCTCTCATGAGCGCTCTTTTTTGTTTGTTAGTTTGAATTGGGAGGTTTCATGATGAATATCAAAACTGTTGTTTATGAAGCCAGCTATCATGATCAATTAGTAGATATTTGGTATCGTGCCGTTTGCCGTACGCACCATTTTTTTACAAAAGAAGAGATATTGCGGGTCTGTCAAGATTTTTGTGTAAACTCAATCAACCGATATATGAAAAGGTTTCATCCCCCTAATTGGGACCTCTTTTTCGAAGCCAATAGAGTCAAGGGCGTAAGGCGAAGCGAACCCTTGACGCATTGGTGGAGAGAAAGATAATCCCTTCGGGGATGAAGCCTTTCATTTGTTACCGAATGTACGGCTGTACTCGATCTTCAAAGAAAACGGATAGCTGCAAGAGAATCTGTCCCCA
This sequence comes from Brevibacillus schisleri, assembly GCF_055685845.1. Taxonomy (NCBI): domain Bacteria; kingdom Bacillati; phylum Bacillota; class Bacilli; order Caryophanales; family Paenibacillaceae; genus Brevibacillus; species Brevibacillus schisleri. The sequence continues at coordinate 2,008,570 of NZ_JBVNDM010000001.1, read as the reverse complement.
GTTCTGGACGCGTCCCGTCCACTTTCGCAGAACATCCATGGTCACGAGATATAGCATCTTCAGAAGGGCATCGTCTGTGGGAAACATGGCTTTTCCCTTTGTCACTTTTCGGAGCTGTCGATGATAACTCTCGATGACGTTGGTTGTATAGATCAGCTTTCGAATCTCTGGGGGATATTTAAAGAAAGTCGCAATCTCATCCCAGTTATTTCGCCAGGAACGAACCATCAAGGGATATTTACTGCCCCAGGCTTGTTCAAATTGCTCGAGTTCTTCCAATGCAGCTTGCTCCGTTGGAGCCTTATAGATGGGTTTCAGTTCGGACGTAATCTTTTTTAGATCCTTATAGGAAACATACTTGATGGAGTTTCGGATTTGATGGATGACACATTTCTGAATCTCCGTCTTCGGATAACATGCTGAAATGGCTTCTGTAAAGCCTCGAAGGTTATCGACGCTCGTAATGAGAATATCCTGCACTCCACGATTTCTCAGTTCATTGAGTACATGCAGCCAGAATTTTGCTGATTCATTCTCCCCAATCCAGATCCCGAGCACATCTTTATGACCGTCAAGGTCAATACCAATGACCATATAGGCGGCTTTATTGACGATAGCTCCGTCCTGTTTTACCTTAAAGTGAATGGCGTCAAGGAAAACAACAGCATAAACCGCTTGTAAGGGGCGATTTTGCCACTCTTTGATCATCGGTACAATCTTATTCGTTACATTGGATATGAGCGTTGGTGAGACTTCGATGCCATAGAGCTGTTGCAGATGGTCTTGGATATCGCGTGTGGATACGCCTTTGGCATAGAGGGCGAGAATTTGATCTTCGATCCCTGTCACATTGGATTGATGTTTCTTTACAATGTTCGGCTCAAAATCACCCTCTCGATCTCGAGGGACTTGGATGTCAACATCCCCGTACTCAGAACGGACGGTTTTCTTGCTATACCCATTGCGGCTGTTGGTTGTCCGCTTGTTTTTCATGTCATGCTTGGCGTATCCAAGAGAGGACTCGATTTCAGCTTCCAGCATTTCTTGGATCGTGTCTGCGAATAGATCCTTTAACGCTGACTGCACGTCGTCCACTGACTTCATGTTTTTCTCTTTGATCCACTGCTTGATCTGCTCTTTTGACATCATAAAAATCTCCCAACCTTTCTACTCCTAATTGTAGTTTAGAGGTTGAGAGTTTACACAAAATATTTTACAGACTCGATATTGCGTTTTTTGACACTCCCCATGCCTAAAGGCGGGGGATTCTTGGGTAGTCACTCCTAACGGAGTGAATATTACCAAGCTAGCCCTGTGTGTCCCACAGTTTAGTTGACTACGCCAACAATCGAAGTCCTTCTTGCTCAATATTGATCGCAGCGTTTTGGTCACGATCATGTTGTACGCCACAGTGCGGGCATATCCAACTGCGCAAGTTGAGACTTTTCACTTCTTTGTTGCGGTATCCACAGTTTGGAGTTGAGCATAGCTGGCTTGAAGGAAATTGTTTTCCCACAATGGAGACCTTTCTTCCATACCATTCTGCCTTATACTCCAGCATCGTACGAAACATCGACCACGAAGCATCTGCAATGGATTTGGCTAACTTGTGATTTTTGACCATATTTTCCACTTGCAAGTCCTCCAAACAGATTACTTGGCTTTCGTTGATCAGCTTGGTTGACAGCTTATGTAGGAAATCGTTACGGGTATTTGCAATTTTTTCGTGAAGTCGAGCTACTTTGGTACGCGCCTTGTTCCGGTTGTTGCTGCCTTTTTGTCTACGAGATTGAATCCGTTGCCACTTCACCAGTTGCTTTTCATCCTTGCGATAGTATTTGGGATTTGCCACCTTCTCACCAGTAGAGAGAATGGCGAAATCCTTGATTCCAAGGTCAATCCCAACTGTTCGTTCTACTTGTGGGAGTAATTTACACTCCGTTTCACACAATACGGATACAAAGTATTTACCTGAAGGATTGCATCTTATCGTAGCTGATAGGATTCGCCCTTCAACTTCTCTAGATTTAGCATACGATACCCATCCCAACTTAGGAAGTTTGATGCGATTCCCTTCTATTTTGATGTTCATCTTGCATGTATAGGATTGCTTTGGGTTCTTCTTGCTCTTGAATTTGGGATAGCCTTTTTTCTCCTTGAAAAACTTTTTGTAGGAGGAATCCAAATCTTTTAAGGTTGATTGCAGGGCAGTGGAGTCCACTTCTTTCAACCATTCGATTTCTTTTTTAAGTTGTGTGAGCAAAGCAGAACAGTCGTTGTAATTCAACGTTTTGTTTTCTTGTTCGTAAGCATCTTTTCGTTTCGCAAGAAAGTGATTGAATACAAAGCGAGTACATCCAATTGTCTTGTTGATGAGTGTTGCTTGTTCTTTGTTTGGATACAAACGGAATTTGTAGGCTCTATGCAAGTTCAATCATTCCTTTCTTTTTGAGACTCAATGTAGTTCTTAATCACATCGAGTTGCACCGTGCCAACCGTTGCTACAAAGTAGGAGTTTGTCCATAGCGAGGGAAGTCTACTTTTGAGATGTCTAAATTCCATCCGCAACACTCTAGAGGTATAGCCCTTCAAATGTTTTACGACTCGGTGGATTCCGAATTGCGGATCGCATTTGATGAGCAAATGAACATGATCAGGCATGATTTCCATTTCAACAACTTCCACACGTAGTTCCACTGCCTTTTCAAGAAACAACTCTTTTAATCGAATCTCTACTGGCTCTATCAAAACCTTTTTACGATACTTCGGACAAAAAACAACGTGATATTTACAGTCAAATACGACATTGTGGTTACTTTCCACTGATCTAGTCAAAACCATCACCTATGGTTAATTATACCACCCTGTTAGATAGAGAAGACATGTCTAACAAGTATCAACAAAAAAAGAACTATTTTTGTTTGCTCTTAGCCCCCACAAGGGATGCAGAGCAAAGTGCCTTATATCCCCATAGCTAAAGCAAGGGGTTTTACGGCACGAGTGATAAAAACATGGTAAAAAATGAAGCACTATCTGCTGTTGAGGTATGGATGGAAATAAACGAAAAGAAAGAGCCTGTAGGCTTCATTGGGCTTGATGGAACGAAAATCGAAATGCTGTTCGTTGATCCAGAATATCACGGGAAAGGGATTGGGAGCAGATTACTCGAACATGCAGAGCGTAAGTATGGCCCTCATTTGAAAGTAGATGTCAACGAGCAAAACGAGGGGGCTCACGCTTTCTACAAACGGTATGGATTTGTGCAAACAGGACGTTCTGAACTGGATGGTTCGGGAAGGCCCTTTCCTCTGCTTCATTTAGATTTAGAACGTTAATTTTCGGTTTAGCCAAAAAACAAGACTGCCTCATGTAGTAGAATTCTCTACTTGCGAGACAGTCTTGCTCTACTTATGTGTCTGAAAAACTACCAAGGGCATTCACACAATGGGCCATTTCTAATGCATCCTTTTTGGCATCCTGCAAATCCACTTGCTCCGAGCTTTTGGAGTAATTTCTTGAACATTCTTATCGCCCCTTTGGTATAAATTGTATTTACAGGTATATAATACAATGATTATACGAGAATTGAAAGTGTTTTCTGAAATTTCAGGAATTAATATGTTTGTCGCTTCTTCTACTGTACTCTTCTGCTGCCTCCATTTTATTAATGAACGTCCCGACCACCTTTAATACTTGAAACAAGACGACCAAAATTGCGATGACCGTCACCCATAATACCCCGAACCCAATCATCCAGCCTGTAGACATGTTCATCCCTGCCTTTTTCGCAAAATATGTTTGAACGTACTAATTTCTCCGCCAATAGCCATGAGTAGTGAGATGCATACACTCGAAAAGAAGATAGCCATAACTTCGTTCGTGATTTCGAAACTGCCGGACAACAAATAATGGTCAACACTCGCCCAGCCCCCGCTCCATTGCCCCACACAGACTGCCAGACTGATGAATACGAGGTTACGCAAAACAAGCTTCCACGATAAAAAATGGTTTCCCGCCATTCCGCCGCATCCGCATGAAATCTTCTTTCTCCCTTTTGCTAGATTGATACTGATCGCAAGCGTGTACACCCCTAGCAACAGAATCGCCAGGGACAGTCCCAGCGTTGTAAAAAGACCGATTAGCAAAGAAACCGCTACGGTGACTTGCAACCCCAGATCCAGATACGTAAAGCCTTTTGACCACGAATAAGGTATGATCTGATAGGCTCGCACAATGGACAAATGCGTGCCCATATCGCTTATTTTTGAAATAAACGTGCTGAGAAATAAAAACGCGAGAATCAGCCGAAACAGCAGCCCAAGCTCCTCCATATCACCCCTCCTTTGTTACGCAAACCATTTCGCCTGCATGCGGTACATGCGCGAATATTCTCCGTTTGCATCCATTAGCTCATCATGATGCCCGACTTCGATCAGCTGGCCTTGCTTCATGACAAAAATCCGATCCGCCATTCGTGCCGCAGCCATCCGATGGGAAATAAAAATCGCCGTCTTATTCTGTGTGAGGGCATCAAACTGCTGAAATACTTCAAGCTCTGCCTGCGGATCAAGTGCCGCCGTAGGCTCGTCCAGAATAAAAATCTCTCCTCTTCTGTATAAAGCCCGCGCCAACGCGATCTTCTGCCACTGTCCACCTGACAAGTCTTCGCCATCCTGTAGCGTCCGCCCCAAAATCGTATCGTAACCACTAGGGAGCCGACGAATAAAGGTATCTGCACCGGTTTCAACCGCTACTTGCCTCATCTGGGCGGGATTGACTTCCTGCGTCACTCTCCCAATGGTGATGTTCTCGCCAGCAGTGAAGTTGTACCGTATGAAGTCTTGGAAAATGACCGTAATATTTCGTTGCAGGTCGGAAATATCGAGCTCACGAATCGACTGATTGTCGAACAGAATATTCCCTGAATGGATCGGATAAAGCCCCATCAGGCATTTGACGAGCGTCGTTTTTCCAGAGCCATTATCGCCAACAATCGCAATACGCTCCCCAGGGTTGATCGTAAAGGAAACTTCATGGATCACATTACGCTCCATTTTGGGATAGCAAAACGAAACCCGATCAAACGTAATACCAGATTGCAGCTTGGCGGGAAACTCCGCTTTGCCAGTGAGCTGCGGAATCGTTTTATCCTCGTATTCCAGAAAGTCAAACAGATCAGCGATGTACAAGCATCTGTTGACGATATGTGCGAGGTTAAAGGTCATTTGCGAAAGCAGCTGCTGCGTATTCTGTACCGCTTGTGCAATCGCTACAAAATCCCCTACCATCAGCGCGCTCGCACGAAGCAAAGATACTACCAATCCCAAGCAGCCAATATACATCGAGGAGGTAAAAATCCCGGAGAGAATCAGTGCTTTTTCCCTGCGGTGGAGCAGACGAAGTACCTCTTTCATATTTTTCAAATACAGGCGAGACCATCTGCCTAGCAAAAAGTCCGTGAGCTGAAACAGTCGGACCTCTTTGGAGCTATCGCGCTCATTCAGGATCGAGCTGATGTAGGAGGCTTCGCGAATCTCTGGCGTCTGTAGCCTTGCGAGATAGTATTCCGACATACCAAATTTGATTTGGACAATTAACAGCGGGATCACGGCCAGCAAGCTCATCACAGCTAATCCCCAGTGAATGCTAAACAAAAATACCGCAAACGAAATCAGAGTAATCAGATTTTTCCCAAGATCCAATACCCTTTCCAGAGGGTCCAGAAACCGTTCCCCCATTGCTTCTGCCCGAATGCGGTGATGATGATTGTAAAATTCCGGATCATCGAAATAGGAGAGCGGAACAGATGCTGCTTTCTTTGCTACCATATGCTCCAAATGATATTCCAGTCGTTGCTCCGTATGGGCATTGAGAACACGCAAGACCGTTTCCAACGCATTCGTCACCAACGTCACGGAAAACAATCCCGCAAGCAGCCAAATCAATGGCTGGTAATCATCCGTGTGGTCCAGCGCAATGGCTGTAACCTCGTTCACCATTTCTTTCATAATCCAGATCGTAGCCAACGGGGAAAATGCCAGGATGATTCTGAGAGCAATGGAACAAATGAGCCATAGCTTGCCATGTGCCCAAATCAATCGAACCGTTTTTGCAAAATAGGAGCGAATCATGCTGGTTCACCTGCTAGCGCCAGAAGCTTCTTTTTGGTTTCCACGGCGGTTATCGGCTTGGCACGAATGACGTCCTGTTCATCGATTACGAAAACGCTGGGGAAATGGTTGATCTGGTATGCTTCCAGCATGGGTTCGTTGCCGATCAAGACAGGGATGCCGGATATGTTGTTTTCTTGTAGCCATTGGGAAGTGGATATGTGCTGGGATTCTGTTGAGATGATTACGGATGCATCTGTGAGTACCCTTCCCTCGGATAATAGTTCGTGTACATGATTGGCACAGTGCCCGCAGCCTGTATGGGTGAAGTTTACGATTAGTGGACGGGGCAGGTGATTTAGTTGTTGCTCTAGACCGTTTAGCGTGCGGAAAGGTAGCGATTGTAGTTTGGTGCCGATTGCTGGTCCGGTTTCTGGGATGAATGGGTGGAAGTGATGGACCTGATCTTGTGTTTGTTTTAGTAGGGTGAGGAGTTTTGCCAGTATGAAGGCAAAGATAAGTAGAAAGATCAGGTTTATGGCTATGAGCAAATCTATCGATCTCCTTTCGTGCGACTCGAGATTATACGAGAGGCGTGGCGTATTTTTACAGAGAAAATACTATAATATTCAAGTTTTGTCATTGTTTTATGGTTCAAATATGTTTATTGGTAGAAAAAAATTGGTGGTTACAACTGACTTTTGACGAAGGGGGACTTGGGGGTTAATTGCTCGCGTGGATTGGCAAAGGGTGAGGTACAAATATAAAAACCACATGGAGTGATAAACCCACATGTGGTTGGAAAATTAGATATTCTTAATCTCAGCCCCTAAAAGAGCGATAGGTGATCATCCTCTACGTCACCGGATAAGTTAAAGATCATCTTATACACTCCGGCATATTGATCTTTGTAATGCATTCTAACGACAATGATTACATGATTATAACCATCATCTGGCCAATTGGTGATTCGAAGGGAGACCGTATCAATGAAAACCTCTACATGGTTAACATGATAATCTGGAAACTCTTTCTGAAATTCTTCACTATATTCTTTTTGGTAGTTATTAAAATAGTTCCAAAATCCAGTAATACTTCGCTCCTCCAAATTATGTGTCAGTACAAAATCTTTTATCGCCTGAATATCCATATACTCACCACCAAAGATTTTACATTCCCAGAAAGTCGCTTAATCCCTGCTTCAGCTTACTACGAATCATCCTTTTTTAGGAGTACTCCGACTCCCGCTCCTCCCGTCAAATGACGAACTACAATGCTTCATTTCACACAAAATAGCATTTTATTTCCTGCACCAATGTTCGTCAAGGATAGTATGTAAACCCCTTGAATCTTAAAACACGAAAATCCCCCCCCTGACGAGTTTATTGCTCGTTTGGGGGAGTAGTGTCAAAAGTATTCTTTATTAAGTTGCTTTAGCTTAGGTAGTACATTTTTCTCAAAATCTCCTAGTTTTTTCTCTGTGAAACACAAAGAAAAACTAACATCTTCTTCAATATGACGTAATACATATGAATAGTCTTGAAATCTACTTTGTTTATCTACAACTACACACAAAAATAGGTAATTCATTTTGATCGCTTCTATTATTTCATTTTTTCCAATTGGACAAATCCAAGAAGTAGTAGGCAATCTTTTTTGGGGAGGGTCCCAAGAGAGTACCCACTCATTGTTAATATAGGCTGTTCTGTCAATAACTAATTTTTTGTGAATCTCTGCATCAATAAAGTTCAAATCACTAGAAAATGCAAAGAGAAGTTTCTGATTGTCATTAACAAAACAATTTAAAAAGTCAACAATTCCACTTATACTCCCCACTTTTTGGAAGTCCTCTATTACTCCGTAAGGTGATTCTATCAGCAGTTTCATACTTCCCCCATATTTATGTACCCTTTTTGTATACATTCGATGTACTTAGACAGTCTCGTACTTTATAGTGTCATATTCCCAACATAGATATCGGTTGATTGCTTGTGCAAAACCTCTTCCTAGGTAGATCTAACGCAGTCCTCTAATATTTTTTTAATCTCCCTCTCAATTAACTCAGAAGTAAATGAATCGGCTACACTGAATTGGACAATTCTCTTAAGGTCTAGTAGATTGAAATCAAATCGACAAGGAACGGAGAGAATGTCATGGGGAAACATGAGCGTCGGTCATTCACCGATGAGTTCAAGCAGCAGATGGTTCAACTTTACGAGAATGGCAAACCGCGTGCAGATATTTTGAGAGAATATGATCTGAGTGCATCTGCGTTTGACCGTTGGGTCAAACAGAGTAGAACAACAGGTTCTTTCAAAGAAAAGGACAACCGAACAGAGGAACAAACGGAACTTATGGAGCTGCGTAAGGAAAATCAACGATTGAAAATGGAGAACGATATTTTAAAGCAAGCAGCGCTGATCTTCGGACGAAAATAACCGTTATCCGGCAAAATGCACATAAGTACTCCGTGTCTGGCATGTGCACCGTCCTCAAGGTGAATCGAAGTACCTACTATTATGAAAGTAGCCAGCAGTCATCTAGCGATGATGAGATGGAGCAAGCGATCATCCGTATTTTTGATGAGAATCAGCGCGTTTATGGAACCAGAAAGATCAAGGCAACCCTACAAAAAGAAGGATGGATCGTTTCCAGACGGCGTATTGGACGTTTGATGAAGAAAAACGGTCTTGTATCGGCGTATACGGTTGCCCAGTATAAACCGCATAAGTCGCCGTGTAACGATTCACTGATTCAGAACGAATTGAACCGCGAGTTTACAAAAGATGAACCACTAGAGGCGGTTGTGAGCGATTTGACGTATGTCCGAGTCGCAAACAAATGGCACTACATCTGCCTGCTCGTGGACTTGTTTAATCGTGAGATTATTGGTTATAGCTGTGGAACCTTTAAATATGCCGCACTCGTCTACCAAGCTTTTGCAAGCGTAAAAGGAGACCTGCGTCAAATTCGCTATTTCACACGGATCGTGGCAGTGAGTTTATCAATCGCACGATTGATGACGTCATCCGTACATTCAAAATCAAGCGTTCGCTAAGCATGAAAGGCTGTCCCTACGACAATGCTGTCGCAGAAGCGACTTTTAAGCTGATCAAAACGGAGTTTGTAAAGAATCGACGATTTGAGTCTCTAACACAGTTGAAGCAAGAATTAGGGGCATATGTAAAATGGTTTAACGAAATAAGAATTCACTCGACTTTGGGGTATCTGAGTCCACTCGTTTACAAACAAAAAGCACTTAAGAAATCTGTTTAGTTTGGTGTTGACAGTCCAAAACTCGTTAAATATAAATTGTTCGGTAAAAATAAAGTATTAGACTGGAGTCGTTGATTTATCGTGGTTTTTGAATTGAAGAATCGTCAGCTTTTGAAAAATAAATTGTAGACTGATCCATTAAAAGAAGCAGCGGCGGACCAAGACTGAACTGCACCCCGTCAAGTAGACAGTACAAATAATAAAATTTAGGCGGCCTTGGTCCTGAACTCCATCGGACTGAGGCCGTTTAGTTTTGCTTGTAATCGTTCGTTATTGTAAAAGTGGATATAGGCCTCAATATCTCTCTCAAGTTCCTCAAAAGTATGGTACGTGTGCAAATAGTACTTCTCACATTTGAGGGTCCCCCAAAAAGATTCCATTGGGCCGTTATCGATACATCGTCCCACACGGGACATGCTCTGGATTATGTTGTTGTCATCCAAAAGTTTCTTAAAGCCCAAGGAGGTGTATTGGTAGCCTCGGTCGCTATGAAGCATGGGGCTGCTTCCTGGTGCTGCCTGCAAGGCACGTTTCAACGTCTGGAATACAAGTGGATTGTTATTGGAACGCCCTAATACATAGGCGACGATGGATTTATCATGAAGGTCGAGAATAGCGCTTAAATACGCTTTCTGGCCGTTACCGTACTTGAATTCCGTTACATCGGTGAGCCACTTTTCATTCGGTGCATCAGCATGGAATTTACGGTTTAGTAGGTTTTCCGCCACCTGTTGCGGCGTGGCGTTTGTGTACTTCTTTTTCTTTCTCCGGATAACAGACTGGATTCCCATTACCTTCATTAACCGTTCTACGCGCTTATGGTTAATGGTTTTTCTGGTTTGTTTTCGCATATGCAAGGTTAATTGACGGTATCCAAAGGTGTGCTCCACTTTCTCATAGATGGTCATCATCACCTGGGTAAACTTCTCATTCTCCATCTCTCGAGCACTGGGTTTGCGATTTAGCCACTTGTAATAGCTTGAGCGTGCAATTCCTGCAATTTTACATAGGAGTTGAACGCTAATTGATGCATCCTTTTGAAGCGCTTGGATGGCAAGGTAAATTGTTTCCTGCCGTGTCTGATTTAGCGTCGCCTTCTTTCTAGCTCCTCTAACTTTTTTAAGAATGCATTTTCCGCCCGAAGTCGCTCAATTTCGTACTCCATCTTCTTCATCTTGAGTTTCTGTTGATCGGCCTCTGTTAACTCCTCCGGAGTTTTCTTTCTCCCTCGGCCATCCTTTAACGTATCCTGACCGCCATCTTCGAATTTCTTCACCCATTGGTATACTTGCTGATAGGAGACCTGAAAATGTTCAGATGTCTTTTGGTAATTATGTTCATGTGCCAGACAATACTGCACAATCTCAATCCGTTCTTGCCAAGTCGTAGAGCGACCCTTTGTCATAGCTTTTGCTTCCCCTTTATAGGCTTTTAAGCTGCTATGACCATTATACTTGTTGATCCAATTAAAAAGCTGTCTCGTGCTAGCAATCTTGTATTTATCGATGATTTGGTACTGAGACAATCCCCCCTCAAGGTAATCCATTACCGCTCGGAGCTTAAGATCAGCACTATAGCGTTGAAGATGCGTACGACGCTCTAACCCTTCATATCCATACATCTTGTACCGACGTTGCCATTTCATTAAAGTTGTCTTGTTAATCTCATATTTCTTCGCAGCTGCCAGGAAACCAATTTCCCCATTTGATACTTCTTCGAGAATGGCTAGTTTCTCGAAAGCATTATATTTACCTCTAGACATGAAAAAGCTCCCCTAACAATGGGGCTGTTGACAAAAAGGGTTAGGGACCCAATGCCCTAACCCTTTTGCCGTTTTTTCACTTATACGTCGTCGGATTGTTTTGTTTCGTAACCTGTGATTAGTTTGCTTTTATCATTCGTTTAATGTTAATTGCCATTGCAGAAAAGAGGCAGTGTTCGGATACATTTCGAATGCCTCTTTTGTATGTTTCTTTTAAGTTATGCTGCCTTTTCATTGTACCGAAGGTACCCTCGCACCATATTCTTCTTTGCCTTTGGATAACACTGTACTCTTGGCTTTGCTTCCTTGCTTGGTTGCGTTCTTTAGCCTCTTGGAATAATGGTCTTTCTATTGTTTTGCGAGATGCGGTTTGTCCAAAACATTGTTGGCGTAACTCACAGGACTTACAGTCCTTTGTTTGGGCAGCATAAATTTTGCTATAACTTTGTTTCCAACTGTGCCACTTAACATGAGTAAATTGAAGTGCCTTGCCATTCGAGCAATAATAGGCATCGTTCATTTCATCAAATGTAAATTGTACTGACCTTTCGGTCTGATCAATAACACCTTTTATCGGAGAGATATAACCGGTTATCTTTAAATTTTCTAATTCATGGTGTACTCCAGAGCGATCATACCCTTTATCTGCGCCTACTTTGCCAATATGTAAACCAAATTTCTCTTTTTGTATCTGTAATCGCTTTATAAATGGTTCGTGGTCATTCACATTAGCAGCCGTAACGTGTATATCAGTTATGATTCCATGCTTAACGTCCACACTGGTATGCGCTAAATAGTGAAATCCCTTGGGTTTATTAGGACGGTTCAATAAACCTGACTCCGGGTCTGTTGTGCTCTGTTTTACTTCCTTCTCAGGAGGAGAGGTTTTAGGTTTTCTTCCTCGTTTTTTCCTAGTGGGATCGTTATCTCTGTCTTTTTTAATTCTCCGTGCTTCCTTTTCTAGCTCTTCAAGGTACTCAGTAGGCTTTTTCTCCACTAAAACTTTTTCTGACCTATTAATCGATGCATTCGCTTTGATGTGAGTAGAATCAACAACAATTATTTCCCCAGTAACTAAACCAGTTCGAATACATTCCGAGACGATGTGATCGAAGATCTCCTGAAAAATATGACTTTCTTTAAATCTACGACGGCGGTTCTGGCTCAGTGTGGAATGATCGGGAACAGTGTCAGTTAAGTCCAATCCTAAAAACCATCGATAGGCCAAATTCACTTGGATTTCTTGTTCCAACTTCCTTTCGGAAGGGATGCCATAAAGATACCCGATAAGGATCATTTTCATTAACAAAACTGGATCAACTGAGCGACGACCTACAGGCGAGTATAAGTGTTGCACTTTCTCATAGATAAAAGAAAAATCAATCTTATTACGAACAACACGTAAAAAATGATTCTCGGGTACAAGATCATCCAAATTTAAGAACATAAACTGGTGCTGTTTGTCTCCATCGATTCCCATCATGAGATAGCCCTCCAAAATAAAAAGAACCGTATAGAAATGATTTCTACACGATTCCCAGAAACCCCTATCTCTACGGCAATTTGTCAACAGCCCCTAACAATAGCAAGCTTTTTATTATTTCGCCTGTCTACTGTATGGGGAGCATATCAGACTTGAAAAATATAGTCTTAGACTGCCGCTGTTGTCATTGAACTAACGAACCCGTCGTATTATGAGGTCAGCCAGTTTTTACTGGTTGACCTCTTTTATTTAAGGAGTCGTACCATTACGGTAGCCGGGGTAGAACGGTCGAACCCGTGGGAGATCTCATCCCGTCACTAAAACTGTTCACCCCCTACTTGTGGAAACCATGTTTAGGCTGGTTGGGACAAACGATCTCGCATCACTAGCGATGCTGTGGAACTGCAAGCAGTCATTAGGGGTTACCGGCAATAAATCTTTAGAGAGGGAGAGATGTATGAATCCAGTGATCGGTCTGGATGTATCGAAGGGACAAAGTCAAGGGCAGGTATTTTTAGATAAAGGGAAACCTTCCGGTAAGAGTTTCTCATTTCTTCATACGCAAGAAGGACTTCATTACCTTTTAAACTTAATCAATGATGTCACTACACTGACAGGCCACTCACCCACTGTCATCTTAGAGTCTACTGGGCATTACCAGGCTGCTGTTGTTCAGTTTCTGGAGGAACACTCTATTATCTTCATTGTGGTGAATCCGCTGATCTCAAACCAAGCGAAAAAGTCATCTTCGTTACGTAAGGTTAAGACTGATGCGGTAGATGCCTATCAGCTCTGCGAGCTGTATTACAAGGAGGAGTTTGAGGCTTATAAACAGAGAGGCGTACATTTCTTGAATCTTCGCCATCTAACGAGGCAGTTTGAATCCCTGACAGATATGTATGTTCAAGCAAAGTTGCAATTTCATGCAGTCCTCGATCAAGTTTTCCTTGAATACAATGGCATCTTTGGAGACCTATTTTCGAGAATCTCCTTACTCTTATTACGGGAATTCCCTACAGCCGAGTCGATCCTGGCTGCAGGAGAAAACACAATCATGGAGAGAGTAGCTTGTATTTGTACAAGCCGATCAGAGCGTTGGGCCAAGGAAAAAGCCGAGCTTATCATGGCTGCAGCAACACGTAATCCTTTTCAGAAGACAGCCTATCAAAGTCATCTAATCAGCCTTGAACTTTATATTCGCCTTCTTCTTCAGTATCAAGAGCATCTTTCCAGCTTACAGGACCAGATTGATGCTCTTGCTGAAGAAGTTGAAGAATATGAGATTATCCAATCGATTCCCGGTATCGGTAAAAAAATCGCGGCAACGATTCTATCTGAAATCGGAGAAATCGATCGGTTTACTCACGCTAAGAAATTAGTGGCGTATGTAGGAGTAGATCCAAGTGTATACTCTTCAGGGAAATTCACAGCAACAGCCAATCGCATTACCAACAGATGAGACTTATGTTCTCATCATGTTTCATCGTGAAAGCAAGGAAGTTGATGAGATTTTTTTAAATCAGAAAGATTTACTCCATCTTGCCAAAATTAACATGTCATTACAGCTGCCCCATACGGATCAATTGGCTACTGATTGTCGCGATGCAAATGTGGAGCCCAGGAAGACGCTCACATGTGAAATGGTAGAGGAAGTAAGCGATAATCTTGGCATCGGACAAGGATTGAACGATCGATCCTTATCATTCGATTTAGTGGAATCCTTGACGGATCTAGCTGAAGATGGAGTGACCGGGTTCCATAAGTCGTATCAACATACCGTGAAGCTGGTGAACCTCGTTAGCCTCTTTCTCTCCGAGCGAGACATTCTCATTTTTACTGTTCACTCACTTTTGCGATATGCCACAGGTTTTTACTCTCTTCTTTGATTACTGACACATATCCGCCTGCTTCTGTTTGGAACACCGCGGCACTCTCGATTGCTCGATCGTCTTTTTCGATCACGTTTTCCCACTCTACCTGCCCAGTCTGATCAATCTTGCGCAGATACGCATGTTTTATAGTGCTATAAGAACTCCAGTCAATACCGTAGTCCGCTCTTCCTGCAAGGATGAATCCGCCATCCTCCGTCTGTTGAATATCGTTGATTCTTGTATTCGAGAGCGCGCGGGGCAGATTCGCCTCCCACTCCAACTTTCCAGATTTGTCCAGCTTCATGTAATACCCATCAACATATCCGTCTACATCTTCGACGATGTAATCTGTGTAATTGTTCGCCGCGATCAGGAAGCCGCCGTCAGCGGTCTCGATTGCATCTTTAGGTTCCGTATTTCTATTTGACTCGTATTGCTTGTCCCACTCTTGGTTGCCTGACGAATCGAATTTGACTGCATACATATCCGTATAATTGTCATAATTGAGTTCCGTGTATTCAGCTGTTCCAAGTTCACCTAAAAACAAAAATCCTCCGTCTTGGGTAGGTACGACTCTACTTACTTTGTCATAATAATCGTAATCCCCGATTTTCTTATCCCACTGTATTTCCCCATTGTTCGTCAGCTTTGCAAGGTAGATATCGTTTTGAATATAGTAGTCGTACAGATCTGTTTCCGCTGCCAAAACGATATTGCCATCCTGCAGTTCCGCCAGATCGACGGAGTACCCGAGGTCAGAGTAGTCTTTCTCCAGCGTTTTTTCCCATTGCAGTACGCCTGATTTGTCTACCTCCATTAGATAGAGTTTTTTGCTCTCTGTCCATCCGGCAAAGACATATCCGCCCTTTTTCTTTTGCGTGAAGGATGCCAGTGTGCCAATCTCCTTTTTTGCAAAGGTCTCATGGTCTACGACTTTACCAGATTCGTTCATCTGTACCAGCTTGATCTCATCGCCTGTGAGTTGCGCAAAATAGAGTCCGTCTTTTCCATGCTTCATGACACCATTCAAATTTTCGTAGGTTTCTTCCCATTTCACCACGGGCTCCGCCGCCACCTTGCCTCCCCACATGAAAGGAACGGCACAAGCCACAGCCAAAAGAGACTTGCATACCTTGTTCCAATCCGATTTCAACAAACCGCCTTTTTTCGACACAGTCTACCACTCCCATAAGCGCCATATTTTTCATACGTTTTAATTATTTCACTCATTTTCCATATATGTAAATAAGTTAGAAAGAGCATTTCTCTATTCCTACAAATCCTCCATTTACCAAAAAAGCCACATTCGATTAGGTATTAAAGAACCATCTGGTTATGCACCTAGATGATTACAAAATTCACCTGCCATACAGGAAAAAAGAGGGAGACATATCGCAGGCAAGCGTTAGCTAGTGTTCGGTGGGTAAAAGAACGAAGCGAAGATCAGAAACATGCTTCTTCCCACCGTAGCCACATTTCTCCCCACAAAATTCAATTACTAGTGAGGGAGAAGAAACCTTTATTACCTTGGTTGAAAACAATAATGTTCTTGGCCAGGCGTACAAGATAGACAGTGATGAATATAAAGTTGCGTACTACGCTTCTAATGTTCTTTGGGGCACATTGGAAATCATTCCTGATAAGGAAAAACAAAATCTAGCAGCCTCCATGGGACTATCCGTAGAAGGGCTTATGTTAATAGCCGAGAAATTGTTCACAACTAATGCAGATCCGGATCTGGACGACAAGACAATTAAGTTTGATTCGGAAGTTATGCGTGAACTGGCCAAAACAGACCGACTCATCTCGTTCCAAATGAAGACACTGGGGGATGATGATCGCAGCTTGGAAGCCATCTACAATAGCGAAATCTTGGATGATAGCCTGTATGAAGAATTATACCAACAGGCTGCATTTAAGTTGAAATGTAAGTCCTAAAAATTGGAGGAGATTGCATGGAATTCGTGTATGGCGTAATCATTGGTATCGTCATAATCGCAGCGCGTTACTGGAGGCAGATCATCGACCTCTGGACATTAAAGAAACGGTGCAGGCCGAACTGGAAATGTTTGAACAGCAACAGCTTATTGCCCCTTAAGTCGAAACAGCTTGAGGACGTGCAAAGGACCACTGATAGATATTAATCGAATGGTGCAGACCTTTTAAAGAGTATCTTGTGGAATGTGAAATAACCATAGAGGAGGCGAATGCCCTCTGGCAGCATGTTATTCCAGAGTAGGCAGCAGCCTACTCTTTTTTCATGCAGTTAAGGCAGAATTTATGGACGAGAGATATCAATTTACTGAAGGGGAGCAGCGAGTATCAGTCTTCCAGAGTCTGAAGAAGTGGAATAATACTGTACGTTCGGTGTGGTCCTACTTACAGAAAAATGACTTTGTCTTTCATGGTGTTGTACGAGATCATAGCGGGGTTTTTTCCATAGGAAATGGATACGTGGTGATTCATCACTTTACTCACGATAAGCCAAAGAAACCAATGCAAGGGACAGACAGTGACTTGGCTTGGAGTGATATCATTTCGGCGGATACCACACTTGGGAATCTGTTTGCCTTTTTAGAGCAAGAGGATTTTACACATATGATCCCAGACCAAGTGTTCATCGATGCCTTTATTCACAGTTTGCTGCTGCCTCATGAGTGGGATTGGCATTTAGAGTCACCTAAAAACAAACTGATGGTATGGTTTGAAAAGCATGACACCACGCTGCTGATTGAAGTATTCCCTGCTAAAGAGATGGGACCATATGGAGTGAGCGGGGCTTTGGATTGGCCAGATCTCACCTATGAATATGAGTACGCATCAGCTATAGAATGGAGCGACCTGTTTGAGATTGAGGAAGTTCAGGCTGCAACTCCAGTGAGACCGGCGAATGGCGAGGCTTTAACTATATTGGAGGAAATGCCTAGTTTTGCTTTAGATATTGCGAGAGCGTCCATTGCTAAAATCATGACTGAGTCGCGCAGGGTATGCCTAGCCTATTCCGGAGGAAAGGACAGCCATGCATGCCTACTACTCGTTCTCCATTACTTGCTAGTTAATCCTGCTTGCCAAACGAACGAGGGTCCAAGCGACTTAGACACGCCTTGTACCTTGCGGTTCTATGTGGGCTAAGACGCTCCTGCAATAAAAAATTAAAGGAATTCTACGACAAGAAGCGTGAAGAAGGAAAACCGTACAGAGTGGCAGTTATAGCATGTGTAAACAAGCTTCTTCATTGGATCTATGCCGTTTTAAGAAGCAAACAATCTTTCCTTGATTTAGCTTAAATCCCAAAGAAGATCAATAAAAGAAAAGCCTTCCATTAAGTTTCTGGAAGGATATTTGGCATGCGCATCTTTAGTATATCATCGGGTTTTAAGGAATTTAGAGATAAATATTGACAAGATATTAGCTGGTTTTAGTTGAATTAGTTAGCACTTATCTTGAACAGAATATGATTTGCCCCACCGCATGAATTTCTCCCATATCATTTCATCAAATACGGTGTCTTTATCCAGTTGATAGTGCTCCCCAAGTTCTTTCCATTCCAAATCGACGAGCACTAATAAGCTCAATTAGGAGTCCTTCAAAAGCCATTTCATATTCAGCATGCTTATAAAAATGCATGACTTCCTCGAGATCATTACTGGTTAACAGTTCTTTAGAAGAAAGAATACAATTTTCTAGCCGTTGTTCAAAAAATCCCATTACGATCCTCCTAATCGGGTTCGTTTTACAGTATAGGATACCATATTTATTCAATTATCCTGCCCGTTAGCGAAATGACTCAGCGTCAGTCTAATACTATATTTTCTCAGTCTAAAACATTATTTTCACGGTCTAACACTTTATTTTTCAGTCTAATACTTAATTTTCTTTGGACATAAATGTCGCTCTGCAATCTATAATACTGTCCTCTTTAAGCATTGAAAGTAATCTTTTAGATGAGATAATTCTAAAATAAAAGTACTCGACACCTTCCTCGTCTTTTGCTCCTACTCCTATATCTGCGTTTGCTGAAAGAATAAAATCATCAGCACATTCAGGTTCGCCTCGTACGACAATATCCTTTAAAACTGGTATTATCATTTAATCACATCCTCAGTGTTATTCTATTACCACATGATAATTGGAAATCAACTTACCATCTTTTTCGAATATCTCAAGGGTTGCTTCGCGAACAATAGTACCTTGCTGCTAACTTTTTACACACTTTAGTATAGAGCGCGGACGTTTTGCTCGAACAAATATCATCAGCGGCAAGTCAGTAGTGTTATTTCCCATCTCCGAATTCCAAGACTGGAAGTGAATTAACGACTCATATGGGCATTATGTCAACTGGCACATTATCAGAGTTTTCTCGTTAGAACCATCGCTCCAAGTGTTCAGTTAGTTGTGCATTAAATTCACATTCGATAAATTTCTCCCTACACCCTATGGTAGTCGGGCTATATATCTGTTCAGTTGCAAAGTTCCCTGCTCGCCCTCCCTATCGATTGTAATATGAGGTCGGTTGCGATTATTAGCAATCTCATTTATTTCTGAAAAACCGTGAGAAAACGAAGATATGGTATTCGGAACCAGACATGATGATATCTGATGATACTGGAGCTTTTACGAGGTTAGAGGATTCGTAATAAAGGGGTATATTCTCCAACACCTTGTTTGTGCTTACAAGCATATTGGAAGAATATCATACGGAGGTAATGATGATTAAGTTGTTTCGGGACGTGCCACCAATTCATTCGGCGCTGGGTAGGGGTAAAAGAAAGACCTTGATTACCACCCCAAGGTCTTTAGAACCAGTTATTTGTCCCTAACCAGAAAACCTATTTATTGGACAGATTCATTAATTCGCTAGATTATAATATTAATATTCTTTAACTGTTTTTTTAAATCCCAGTCTTTTGGTTTATCTTCAAGATGACACCAGGGTGCCCCCCTTTCAAACCACCATTTACGATATGATTCAATTGAATGACCTTGGTCATCATCATCGTAACCTGCTTGATATCCACAACAAATGCATAATTCAAAATTTGGTAATCCTTCACTATCATATTGAGGTGCTATTAATCCACGATAACCGCAAACCAAGCAATAGTACATGTGTCGAAATCCTTTCTACTTAACTCGCTCATAAAAATCTATTCCTTTTTTTGGTTTAAACATTGAGCCTATAGTTCCATCTGGATTAATGTAAATAATGTCATTTGTAGATTTCCTATACATCACTTGCACTTTGTTACGATCAAGTGTCTTTGAAAACACATCAATTCCATCGATTTTAGAATTTTTTAATCCAATTGCAATATCATAATATTGTTGCTCTGTTATATTTCCGTACTCTCTACCTCCACCATGCAAACCTTTAACATGTTTTTCGTAATGATAAGTAAATCTCCAAAACTTATCACCACATTGATTGTGTGTCCAAATGTGAAGATTTGAAACAAAGTACGTATGGAAATCCTTCACCTTAAAGTTATAAACTGTTACATGTTCCTTCTTAACCCCGATCTTCTCAATGGTCAATTCCTTGCCATCGGCGTTTGTTAGAACATCGCCCACAACAAGATTTTTAGATTCCACCCAACCTTTTTTGACGATCCAAAACGGATGTTCGTCAGTTGTCGTTATGACTTCACCGCCAACAGTAATATTATACGTTTCCTCAACATCACGTTGGAAGAGCCATTCGACTTTTTTATAGGCTATCTGACCTGTCTCATCGTCTTTAGCTAGGACTTTATCACCTACCTCGATTTCCTCGATAGGTTTCTCCCCTTCGTCTGTTAGCACCTTTGTTCCTGCCGTAAAACAGTTGCAACCAAATAACGGCTTGAATGTGGTTGATTTACTCTTTGCTACACCAGGTACTTTACCTACTCCTCCGCCGTCCATAGGAACGCCATTTTCCATTGCCCAATCCCATGTAACCTTAGCTGCAATGTAATTTTTTACTTTATTTGTACCTCTCAATGTATCTTGCATACCTGCTTGATCAGATTCAAACCATTCTCGGTAATAATTCCAATCAATTTCCTTACTTCCGTGAATTCGTCTGACTCCGTCATGATCATAGTAAAAATAACTTCCTCCAGGTTCCCAACCTCCGCTTTCACTCACATGATTACCAGAAGGATCGACATATCGTATCGGATTATTATGCGTATAGGTATACCGATTCAAACTCAACGGATTATCCACTTGCCCCTTATACGTATCCTCCATGATAAAGCGCTCAATGGATAAAGGTTAGGTGGCAACATTTCCGCTACCACCCTGCTACTACGCCACCTGTTCTGTAAGGACTGGCATTTTATATTCCGTCTTATACTTCATCATGCTGTATATGACATTGACCAATTTACGCATCACGCAAATAATCGCTTGCCACTTGGTTTTCCCTTCTGCTAGCTTTCTTTCGTAGTATGCATGGTAAACAGGATGATTGGGTTTCTTCGCCCTTGATACGCCCAGTTGACGAATGGCAAGGTTATAGAAGATATCATACAGGCTACGGTTGCCTAACTTGCTCTTTTTACTCTTCTGCTTGTTCCCTGAACTATGCTGAACGGGTGCAATTCCAGCGAAATTAGCTAACTTGTCAGCACTGGAAAAACGTGAAATATCGCCAATCTCCGCGATTAGTTCCGCTGCCGTGACCGTACTAATTCCGTGCATGGTCTCTAGTTTGTAATCCAGTAATGCAAGATGCTTAGCCAACTCTGTGTCAATTTGTGATAGCTGATGGTCTCTAGCGATCAAGTCCCGAACCACATTTTTAACAAGAAAATCATTGACTCCTTGATAGTCCTTCGATGTGTCTCCATCTTGCTGTACGAGAGATAGAATGTCCTTTGCCTTCTTGGTAGACATGTAGCGATTGCTCTTCTTGTATAAGAAGTTAGCCAATTCATCCACATTCACCCCGCTCAAACAACTTGGAGAAGGATACCTCAGCCAGAAAGCTAAAGCTGTTTTCCCATCTACTTGTGAGAAAAATTTCTTGTAACTTGGATAGTGGTAGCCTATCAACTGATGAAGCTGCAACTTGATTCCTGTTACAACACTCACAATGTTCTCTCTTCTTGTGACAAGCTGTGAGATTGCATAATAAAGGTCATGTGGATTTGCAGTCGGCAGTGTATCCAAGTTGGAAATCAGAATGCGAGCCACACACTCTGCATCCCATGCATCTGTTTTCTTGTTATTTGGACTGCTTCTCCGAATAGATATCGTAAGGGCAGGGTTAACCGATTTTACTTCATACTTGTGTTCGTTAAGGAACATGGTCAATCCTCTTCCGTAGCCCCCTACATCCTCCAAGCCAAACACAGGGGTCAAGCCTTCCCTCTTTGCCATTTTTTCTACCTGTTGCAGAAACTTAGGAAACGCTGACGGCTTGTTCTCGAATTGGATTTCGTCTCTCTTTTCATGGAAACAGGTCATCATCACTGCTGTATGATGACGTTTATGTAAGTCTACTCCGATATATAGGTACTTCAATTTATGATGCAAAAAGACTTCACCCCTATCTTTGATGAGTAATGATGTAGAGAAAAGAATGCCAGCACCCTCCGAACAAGCATTATTCAAAGATGAACACGCACGGATACGTTAGCTCGTACATTCTTTTCATGTCATTATCGTTCTATCATTACGGTTGTAATTTGGTGCTAGACAATGCCTTCGCTAAACGGATTTGCAGCAAGTATTCTCGTTGATGTAGTTCCACCTGAAAGATGGCTTTTATTATGTCCTCTATCGTAGCGATGTTAAATACAGCGTCCTCTTGTTGAACATAATCAAAAATTAATTGTGTACCTATTTCGCATGTCTGAATCTTGTCAAGAGAACGTATTTCTTCCTGTTTATAATGAGTGAATTGAGCTTCCACGTTCGTTCCTCCCGCTACATAATGGCTTGGTGAAGTCCATTTGCTTCAATCTGACCATAGCGGTAGGTACCCTTGTAGAAGGCTTCACGATCAATCATTCGTTTGACCTGTACCTTGGTAAAAGACTTAGCATGTGTCGTTGTATACCCTTCTGCATTCAGTTGGTCAGCCAATTGGGACAGTGACCAAGTGGGATGCGTTTCACGTAAGGAGAACAATCTACGTACCGTCTCCGCCTGTCTCTCATCTATCTGAATGGCTTTCTGTCCTTTCGTTGCCGTATATCCGAAAGCAACGCCACCTCCTGCATATCCTCCTTGTTGCGCTTTCTTTTTTCTCCCCCGCCCTAGTTTGAGTGCGATTTCCAAACGTTGGTATTGATCGAGTAATTCCATCATGCCATTGATCAGAAAATCATTGGGGTCATGGGCATAAATACTATAGTTGGGCTGTTCGATTGCTTTTACATCTACGGCGTGCCGTTTTAACTCTCTTTGGATAAGGACTTTCACCATGTCCGCTCTCCACAATCGGGAAGTGTTGAGAACGATAATATGGCTTACTTTTTGCCAATGAAGATTAGCAAGTAATTCCTGTAGACCTGCACGTTCAATCGTTAATCCATCCTCGTCCACCTTTGCTCCGCTGATTCCTTCATCTTTGTAGATTCCGAGTAATTCTAGGTTATTCTCCTTGCAATAGCGCTCGATCTCTTCTACTTGATAGGATAGGCTGTACCCATCTTTTACTTGTCCTTTGGTGGATACTCTCACATAACCGACTACTTTCTCCATGCGTTTCACCCCTACCGTTACAGGAATTGAAATTAATGTAACGCTTAACCGAAACATTATGGTTTCATTATATAACTCTTAACCGTAACATTCAATGACTTCCTCCTTCTTCGATGCTATAATGAAAACAAATTCCGTCTCTTAGGAGTCACTTTTCAGGAGAGAAAATACATGGCAATTCGTATAAAATTAAGAGAAATTCTTGAACAAAAAGGGATAACTCAGCGG
Organism: Brevibacillus schisleri; assembly: GCF_055685845.1. Lineage (NCBI taxonomy): Bacteria > Bacillati > Bacillota > Bacilli > Caryophanales > Paenibacillaceae > Brevibacillus > Brevibacillus schisleri. The sequence goes on along the minus strand of NZ_JBVNDM010000001.1, from coordinate 1,985,143 downwards.
GAGTTGGCTAGATTGACTGGTTTGCGAGCCAGCACAGTGAATCATCTTTGTTCTGAAAAGGTTGATCGGGTTTACTTGGAAACACTAGAACTCATCTGCAAGACTTTAAACATTCCTATTGAGCAGCTTATTGAAATTGAATAGCTGCTTATTGTAATTTCTACAACTTCACCGTGGAACTCGATGTGCAAGGCGTTTATCTTCGGTGCTAGATTCGGCTTTAGATGTAATTTGCCCCCCACCGTTCCAATCGTCAATGCATCGTTTTCCCCTCGTTTTTCCATAAGCTGTATCAATTTGTCCTTATTTCTCCTGCTTTTCACGCTTTGGCACCCTGAATCAAATACAATATTCTGTAATTATTATCGCTATCGTAAACGTAACAGATTCAATTGGGTGGATGTCTTCATCCCTGAACTGAATCAATAATCTCTAACCTTTTTAAACCTTCCTTTTTCGGGATGGTTATTTGCTTTGCCAAACTCCTACGATTAGGAAGAGTGGATGTTGTATAAATTGCTCTTATTCCACTTTCTTGGAACAAATTTTTGATCATGGTGTAGGCTAGATAGGTCTCAATCTTCGATATCTCCTTCTTATTTTCCAAAAGCCATTCATAATCAATGGTTTCCACATTTTCTGTGTATGGCAATCCCTCAAGTGTCTTTTTGATTATGTAGGTAAAAAAGGAATGAGTGACGAGATGAATGGCTCTCTTCTCTTTGGTATATTTCTTCATGTCATTGTCGCTCGGTCTAATTTCTAATCGTAAAATTCCCTTGGACTGTTCAACGATCTCCTTCGGTTCCTTAGCTCGCTTACATTGCTTGTATTTATCGTACAGGATGACTCTGCTACTCTTGTTATAAAATTCTACCGTTTCATCATGATTATAATTTCGTGTATCTTTATAGGGCATTTTCCCTTTGCTCAACTGACGAACATACTCCCCTGTTCGATTCCCAACATGGAAATTGCAGCATACATCTAAACGGGTAATTCTCCAATCTTCATGGGCAATATTGATACCGAATAATTGCTGTAATCGTTCTTGTACTCGTTGAAAGAAGGTAGGAATATCTGATTCGTTGATTGCTTTGACATTATTTCCATAAAGCAGTTTAGGAATGGAAACTTGAATCGTTAAGGTTCTGCTCCCATCCTGATATTTGATATATGGAATGATCTCGTCTTGCATTTTATATGTGGTTATGACACCTGTTTTCTGATTACGGTATGTAAAAGATGCAAGGTTATATTGTTGTAATATTTCAGGTTGAATAAATACGGAACTTACTTTTATTTTGATGGAATCAAACAATTTTATACTCTCCTTTTTACTATAAATTTTAATATATTAGATATGATTTGGACTGTTATAACAAAAGATAGCAACTCATACGTTTGTTCACCTCCTTCGTCGATTTACAATAAATTTTTAGTTTTATCTTGTTTCCCCAGAGGAATTACATCCTCTAGGTGCGTTACTCGTACAATGCAGCAATCATATCTGGATTTACGAAGTCTTTTAATCCCCACCATATATACTCTAGCTTGTTTCCATTCATGACTTGGCTAATACCGAACTGTTGGCATATCTCATAATACTGCTCTTTTCCAAGTTCACCATCACGTTCTAGCAGTTGTTTTCCCATCCAGATCATCCCGCTACGTTGAATCGTTTTCACTCGTAGATTGTCCAAACCAAAGTAATTTTCTAATGCATGTAATCTCCCATAAATCAGATGAGGACTGACTTGTTCCATATGAACATTTCTTGTCTTGGCTGGCCTGATTACATAGCCTGTTTCTATTAATTCACTTGTTTCTTTGAGATGCTCTCGTCTCATCTCCCCATTCCCTTTGAGATAATCCTTTTGCTTGATTGCGCCATTTATTAATTTCAGACACTGCTCGGATATTTGAATTTCTCTTGTTTCTTCTTTATCGTTAATCAATATCACTGTTCGTTTCTCATCATTGACTTGTTCACGTTTTAGATTGCGTAGTTCACTTACCTCTCTTCCACCCGCACCTTCGAATAACAGGGAGAGAATCACTGAATCTTGATCGTTATTACATTGGTCAATAATTGCATCGATTTCTTGCTTCGTAATAAATTGTTGGTAGGTGTTTCCTACCATGTTCTTAAACCATTCTTTTGAAACGGACTCCAGTGGATTGGTGTCCTCTCTAAGCCCCTCTGCCCTTGCCCAATTCAAGTAAGCAGAAATCGTTCTCCCAGCGGTATTGAGAGAATCTCCTGTAGAAGCATGGAAGCTGTGCAGGGCAGTTTCAATCTCATCCAATGTAAAGTGGTACAAATCCTTATCCTTTTCCATCTCAAACTTCATTGTCAGGTTGAAGACTCTTGAATAGGCTTTCTGGGTATTCTCTTTGTATCCTTGTAGAAAGGCTGTTTTTATTTCGGGGTTAAACATGGTTACACACCTTTCCAAATGGAACAGGGTTACTATAAATTTGTAGTTTGAATTCCTTGGATTGATAATACTATAAATTTACAACTTAAATCAAGAGGTTTTTACTTTTTGGTTGGTCAACTTTTTTATGAGCGTTTACGGCTAGGTGGTCAAGAATTGGATTAGCATTTACAATTGCCGCCCGATTTATTCGGCACTGGATGGGGCACAAGAAAAAACCTTGGAGAGAGTCACCTCTCACAAGGCCAGTCAGGAAAATATTACGTCAACCCTATTTCGATCATAATCTAATATCCAACTATCGTATTGCTGATAAACTTTCCGTAAAGTCTCTGTTTTTTCAGCCACAATATCCAAACCTCTGTCGTCATAAAGATGATAAATAGTACTATTCGTCTCATTTATCAAATATATGTCACCCGTAATAATGGGTTTCAAACCAAGAGTTCGATTTGCAATTGCCCTAATCAGACTTTCCACCTTCATATCTTGGACTTTCACCTTGGCACAGTACCTAATAGTTACTATATTATCAATCTCATCTACGTCTTTATATCGAAACTCCTGTTCTTTCTTAGATATTTGGTCTAAGTCTATTCCATCAACATAATTACCGAATGTCTCAAAAACATCATCCTCCAAGGAATTAATTGATTCATCACCCCAACGATCAACAAATAGCACAAAATAAATAATATTATCGTATTTATTTACCGTGTCAAATAAGGTTATCGTCCTCTTTTTTACCTGTTCTACTCGTTTTTCGGGTATATCAATGTCTCCACCCATTTCAAATCTAATGCCGATTGAAGCATTATAAAATAAAGGTTTTTTTAAATGGGTTCCTTCAAACATAACGCAATAGAAAGTTATCCAAATTTTGATTGCATTCCATCTCATCATCCCCAGAGAGTAGCCGTAAAGAAGACTTATCGTTCCCTTTACGGCACTAATATTAAACTTTATACCTTATTTCGCATGGTTTATTCTGCTTTGGTTAAACTGTTCGTGGAGATGAAAAATCATTGACAAATGTTCATTTATACCCTTCCTGTTCTATTTGAACACTTTTCCGAAGCAGATTCTCGTACAATGTCTGTCAAACGCCTTCTCATCCATTACCGCCAGTTGAATATGCCGAGTAATCTTGGTACTTATTATTAAAAATTGCTTCCTCCCTTTTCCCCGTGTGTCTTCAAGCAGCAGAACGAGCAAGAAAGAAAGAACCCCCGACGAGCGTTGATTAGTCGAGGGTTAAGATATGTTATAAAACTCTTGCTAAGTAAATCATTCGGAACTAGCTTCTAATTCTATTTCTGTTAATGCCATTGATTCTCCCCCCATTAAGTTATCTTCCCATAATTTTTTCACACCTAGCCCACCAATATTAAGCCCTAAGCTGGTTGGGTCTATAAAAATATCTTGTCCATTCGCTAACCTTAAATTTATAGCAACGCATCTTAAATTTCGTTCACTAACTTCAAGATCAAAAAAATGCATATTAATTACTTTATTAATATTTAACGGATTATCTAAAATGATTTCTGTAATTCTTGATTTACTTGGTATAACATCCTCAAAATCTATTTGGTGCCTAATTGAATCCACAATAGTAATACCTAATCTTGAATACTGATCGATAGACTCAAATTCTATTAAATGATTACCGAACTTGAAGTAAACTAAACTAGAGTTAGCTACAAATTCAGCAATACCATTATCGATGTCCACAAACCCCGTTAAATAGATGTCTTCAATTTGATTTACACCTATAATTGACCTAACTTTTTCTAGCATTTTATCTACACCCCTCTTAAATATTTTATTTGAATATGATATTTAAATCCATTCCAAGACCAGTTTCGAGCAAAGTAACCCATTCACCACTAGGTTTTGTAACAACTGTAATACCATTTCCTCGGTAAATATTCATCACTTCCGAATTTTTATTTAATGTACCTTGTCCTACAAACTTAACTGTACCGTCATCAATAATTCGTCCAATATCCTGTAAAAACTTAGGTCCATCTTCTTTTAGTTTCGAATATTTTGTACCAAGAGTTGTTTCAAGGAGTTTTTTGTGCCTTAGAAAATGATCCTTGAAATTTTTACCCCCGGTAATTACAGTTACAGCCTCTTTACTTACATTCTTTGTTACCTCTGTTATTAAGGCTTTACCAGCATTTCGAACTATCTTCACTCCGCCATATCCAGGTAGCATTGAGGCTGGATCTGCCATCATTCCTACGATCTCACGATGTTCCTCTGGTATGGCGTCTGGTCCATAAGTGTTATAAATGTGGATATAGGCGTCCCTTGTCCTCTCATCCAGCATTATATTATGTCCTATTTGCTGAGATGTTAGCGAATTTCCAATTTCAGTATACTGATTACCACTCGCATCAACATAACGCAAAGGATTATTCGCAACATACGTATACCGATGCAACGACAACGGATTATTCACTTGCCCTTTATAAGTATCCTCCATGATAAAGCGCTCAATAGATAAAGGTTAGGTGGCAACCTTTCCGCTACCACCCTGCTACTACGCCGCCTGTTCTGTAAGGACTGGCATCTTATATTCCGTCTTATACTTCATCATGCTGTATATGACATTGACCAATTTACGCATTACACAAATAATCGCTTGCCACTTGGTTTTCCCTTCTGCCATCTTTCTCTCATAGTAGGAATGGTAAACAGGATGATTGGGTTTCTTCGCCCTTGATACACCAAGTTGACGAATGGCAAGGTTATAGAAGATATCATAAAGGCTACGGTTGCCTAACTTGCTCTTTTTACTCTTCTGCTTGTTCCCTGAACTATGCTGCACAGGTGCAATCCCTGCAAAGTTCGCTAGTTTGTCAGCACTGGAAAAACGTGAAATATCGCCAATCTCCGCGATTAGTTCCGCTGCCGTGACCGTACTAATTCCGTGCATGGTCTCTAGTTTGTAATCCAGTAAGGCAAGATGCTTCGCTAACGCTGTGTCAATTTGCCTTAGTTGATGCTCTCGAATAATCAAGTCCTGAACCACATTTTTGACAAGAAAATCATTGACTCCTTGATAATCTTTCGATGTGTCTCCGTCTTGCTGTACGAGAGATAGAATGTCCTCTGCCTTCTTGGTAGACATGTTGCGATTGCTCTTCTTATACAGAAAGGTAGCCAATTCATCCACACTCACCCCACGCACACAACTTGGAGAAGGATACTTCAGCCAGAAAGCTAATGCTGTTTTCCCATCTACTTGTGAGAAAAATTTCTTGTAACTTGGATAGTGATAGCCTAGCAACTGATGAAGCTGCAACTTGATTCCTGTTACAACACTCACAATGTTCTCTCTTCTTGTGACAAGCTGTGAGATTGCATAATAAAGGTCATGTGGATTCGCAGTCGGCAGTGTATCCAAGTTGGAAATCAGAATGCGAGCCACACACTCTGCATCCCATGCATCTGTTTTCTTGTTATTTGGACTGCTTCTCCGAATAGATATCGTAAGGGCAGGGTTAACCGATTTTACTTCATACTTGTGTTCGTTAAGGAACATGGTCAATCCTCTTCCGTAGCCCCCAACATCCTCCAAGCCAAACACAGGGGTCAAGCCTTCCTTCTTGGCTAGTTTTTCTACTTGTTGCAGAAACTTCGGAAACGCTGACGGCTTGTTCTCGAATTGGATTTCGTCTCTCTTTTCATGGAAACAGGTCATCATCACCGCTGTATGATGACGTTTATGTAAGTCTACTCCGATATATAGGTACTTCAATTTATGATGCAAAAAGACTTCACCCCTATCTTTGATAAGTAATGATGTAGAGAAAAGAATGCCAGCACCCTCCGAACAAGCATTATTCAAAGATGAACACGCACGGATACGTTAGCTCGTACATTCTTTTCATGTCATTATCGTTCTATCATTACGGTTGTAATTTGGTGCTAGACAATGCCTTCGCTAAACGGATTTGCAGCAAGTATTCTCGTTGATGTAGTTCCACCTGAAAGATGGCTTTTATTATTTCCTCTATCGTAGCGATGTTAAATACAGCGTTCTCTTGTTGAACATAGTCAAAAATTAATTGTGTACCTATTTCGCATGTCTGAATCTTATCAAGAGAGCGTATCTCTTCCTGTTTATAATGAGTGAATTGAGCTTCCACGTTCGTTCCTCCCGCTACATAATGGCTTGGTGAAGTCCATTTGCTTCAATCTGACCGTAGCGGTAGGTGCCCCTGTAGAAGGCTTCACGATCAATGATTCGTTTGACCTGTACCTTGGTAAAGGATTTATCGTGTGTCGTAGTATACCCCTCTGTATTCAGTTGGACAGCCAATTGGGAGAGTGACCAAGTGGGATGCGTTTCACGTAAGGAAAACAATCTCCGCACAGTCTCCGCCTGTCTCTCATCTATCTGAATGGCTTTTTGTCCTTTCGTTGCCGTATATCCGAAAGCAACGCCACCTCCTGCATATCCTCCTTGTTGCGCTTTCTTTTTTCTTCCCCGCCCTAGTTTGAGTGCGATCTCCAAACGTTGGTATTGATCGAGTAATTCCATCATGCCATTGATTAGAAAATCATTCGGGTCATGGGCATAAATACTATAGTTGGGCTGTTCAATTGCTTTTACGTCTACGCTGTGCCGTTTTAATTCTCTTTGAATGAGGACTTTCACCATGTCGGCTCTCCACAATCGGGAAGTGTTGAGAACGATAATATGGCTTACTTTTTGATAAGTAAAACTGGATAAGAGTTCTTGTAACCCTTCCCGTTCAATGGTCAATCCATCCTCATCCACTTTTGCTCCACTTATCCCCTCATCCTTGTAGATGTTCAGTAATTCTAGATTATTATCCTGACAATAACGCTGAATCTCCTCTACTTGGTAGGCTAGACTATACCCATCTTTAACTTGTCCTTTTGTCGATACTCTGACATATCCCACTACTTTTTCCATACTATTCCCCTTCCCGTTACAGGAATTTGAATCATTGTAACGCCTAGTAGATACAAAACAATTATATATCGCTTAGCAGATACAATCAACGACCTTTTCCTCGTGCTAAAATTGCACGTATAATGGATAAAGAATGTTCACGGGAAAGAAGGACTCAAAATGCCTATAATTGTAAAGTTAAAAGAAATCCTTGATCAGAGAAATATGTCTCAACGAGAGTTGGCAAGACTCACTGGTCTTAGACCGAATACAATCAGCCATCTCTGTTCCAGCCAAGTAGATAGGGTTCACCTTAGTACATTTGAAACGATCTGTAAGACATTAGATATTGAGTTGCATGAATTGCTGGTGTTGGAGGGAGAGTAATTTTCCACCTCAAAACTTAATCGCCTAAAATCCAACCTACCTATGGGACTAGATGTGTAATGCCCCTATTTCATGTCCATTCACTATATAGAGATGTAAAATACCCCCGAATGGCAGCAGGTTGTATCGATACGGTATCGTAGAGAGACACATTTTCTTTGTAAGGACTGCTCTATTTGCTTATTTTTCTTTATTAGTAAGCTCTGTCCATTCAAAATTTATCCAAAGTTCTCTAATTTTTATCGTTATCGTGTTAACAACAATACGGTGTGAGTGGATGTCTTCAACCATGAATTGAATCAACAATCTCCAATCTTTTTAACCCTTCCTTTTTCGGGATGGTTATTTTCTTTGCCAAACTCCTACGATTAGGAAGAGTGGATGTTGTATAAATTGCTCTTATTCCACTTTCTTGGAACAAATTTTTGATCATAGTGAAACCTAGATAGATCTCAATCTTTGATATTTCCTCCTTGTTTTCCAAAAGCCATTCATAATCAATGGTTTCCACATTTTCTGTGTATGGCAATCCCTCAAGTGTCCTTTTGATTATGTAGGTAAAAAAGGAATGAGTGACGAGATGAATGGCTCTCTTCTCTTTGGTATATTTCTTCATGTCATTGTCGCTAGGTCTAATTTCTAATCGTAAAATTCCCTTGGATTGCTCAATGATCTCCTTCGGTTCCTTCACTCGTTTACATTGCTTGTATTTATCGTATAGCATGACTCTGCTACTCTTGTTATAAAATTCTACTGTTTCGTCATGATTAAAATTTCGCGTATCTTTTTAGGGCATTTTCCCTTTGCTCAACTGACGAACATACTCCCCTGTTCGATTCCCAACATGGAAATTGCAGCATACATCTAAACGGGTAATTCTCCAATCTTCATGGGCAATATGGATACCGAATAATTGCTGTAATCGTTCTTGTACTCGTTGAAAGAAGATAGGAATATCTGATTCGTTGATTACTTTGACATTATTTCCATAAAGCAGCTTAGGAATGGAAACTTGAATAGTTAAAGTGCCGCTTGCTTCTTGATATTTGATATATGGAATGATCTCGTCTTGCATTTGGAATGTGGTTATAACACCTGCTTTCTGATTACGGTATGTAAAAGATGCAAAGTTATATTGTCGTAATATTTCAGGTTGAATAAATACGGAACTTACTTTCATTTTGATGGAATCAAACAATTATATACTCTCCTTTTTACTATAAATTTTAATATATTGGATATGATTTGGACTGTTATAACAAAAGATAACAACTCATGTGTTTGATCACCTCCCTTATCGATTTACAATAAATTTTTAGTTTTATCTTGTTTTCCCAGAGGAATTACATCCTCTAGGTGCGTTACTCGTACAATGCAGCAATCATGTCTGGATTAACGAAGTCTTTTAATCCCCACCACATATACTCTAGCTTGTTTCCATTCATGACTTGGCTAATGCCGAACTGTTGGCATATCTCATAATACTGCTCTTTTCCGAGTTCACCATCACGTTCAAGCAGTTGCTTTCCCATCCAAATCATCCCGCTACGTTGAATCGTTTTCACTCGTAGATTGTCCAAACCAAAGTATTCTTCTAATGCATGTAATCTCCCATAAATCAGATGAGGACTGACTTGTTCCATATGAACATTTCTTGTCTTGGCTGGCCTGATTACATAGCCTGTTTCAATTAATTCACTTGTTTCTTTGAGATGATCTCGTCTCATCTCCCCATTCCCTTTGAGATAATCCTTTTGCTTGATTGCGCCATTTATTAATTTCAGACACTGCTCGGATATTTGAATTTCTCTTGTTTCTTCTTTATCGTTAATCAATATCAATGTTCGTTTCTCATCATTGACTTGTTCGCGTTTTAGATTGCGTAGTTCACTTACCTCTCTTCCACCCGCACCTTCAAATAACAGAGAGAGAATCACAGAATCCTGATCGTTATTACATTGGTCAATGATTGCATCGATTTCTTGCTTCGTAATAAATTGTTGATGGGTGTTTCCTACCATGTTCTTAAACCATTCTTTTGAAACGGACTCCAATGGATTGGTGTCCTCTCTAAGCCCCTCTGCCCTTGCCCAATTCAAGTAAGCAGATATCGTTCTCCCAGCCGTATTGAGAGAGTCTCCTGTAGAAGCATGGAAGCTGTGCAAGGCAGTTTCAATCTCATCCAGTGTAAAGTGGAGCAAATCCTTGTCCTTTTCCACTTCGAACTTCATTGTCAGGTTGAACACTCTTGAATAAGCTTTTTGGGTATTTTCTTTATATCCTTGAAGAAAGGCTGTTTTTGTTTCGGGGTTAAACATGGTTACACACCTTTCTTGATGAAACAGAAATACTATAAATTTATAGTTCGACTTCCTTGAATCGATATTACTATAAATTTGCATTTTAAATCAAGAGTTATTTACATTTTTATGAAAAAAAGACCCCTAACGAGCGTAGATTACTCGTTTGGGGTGTAATTCTTTTTCGTAGGATTAGTCCCTATTCCCTTTGTATGTATACTTTTCTGGATTTCTTACATAGTCGCCAGTCAATACACAATTATTTGTTTCAAATGACACTGTCACTTTTCCAGTTGCGTTAATACCTAGTTGACAATAACCACTTGGCCAGTCTAATACTCCACCAAGATGATATTGATATTCTTCTTGATCTAAAGGCTCCCCCCAGCTTTTTGTTAACTTTAAATATCTGTCATTGTTAATCTTAATAAATTCATTTCCGTTAGGGTGGTATACCGAAACTTCTAATAGACTAGATGTCACACCTTCAAAGCTGATAGTAGAAATTCCAGATACATAGTAATCCTCATTTTTTTGTGTTCCTTCTAATGAAAGCCCCCACACTTCAATTTCTATTGACTCAGGTAATTTTCTATAGCAGTGGAAGAATAATGTCGATTCTGTAAAATCCACTTGATCAAATAATTTACCTGTAACATCAAGTACTTTCCTAATTTTACTCACCCATTTCTTAATCAAAATGTAATTTATATAATGTAATCTGTTTTAAAGTGTCTGGATCAATTGCTTTACCACTCGTTGTAAAACTAGTTAGTAAATCATCCGCAGGCTTTCCTTTATACATTAGACCAAAACCAGCATTCCTAAGTTCTTGCTCTGTTGCATTGAAGACATTTTTAAAATACTTATTACCATAGTTACCCACAATAGTAAATGTTCCACCTTCTTTTAAAACTCTAAACGCGTCAGATGTTAACGGATCAAATCCAAAAGGGCTAACAGACACAATTGCATCAAAAGAAGAGTTCTGAAAGGGTAATTTATTTGCATCTGCAATAACATTTACTCCTTTGCCTGCTTTTATGTCCACATTAATTGCTCCAACAATTGGGTTATCACCTGATGCTAAATTCAATAGTTTAAACGTTGACGTGGAAGGTACTCTTGAATATTTCATTATACTCGATAACGTTGAAGCTCCACCTTTATCAGGAGCAAAAATACTTCGAGACATGCCGTACAAAGCCTGAGCTTTTTGCTTATCTGTGCTATCAGGGTTAGTAAGAACCCACATAGCTTCATACGGAGTTAAATCTCTTGAGTCTTTCCAATTTCCGTTGCTAGGTGCCACACCTAGACCTTGTTCAGGTGCATGCCCACTTGGATCCACAAACCTCAATGGATTATTATGCGTGTACGTATAACGATTCAACGACAACGGATTATCCACTTGCCCTTTATACGTATCCTCCGATATAAACCGCCCTATCTTCGGATCATAATACCGGGCCCGCAAATAATAGAATCCGCTCTCTTTGTCAAACATCTCCCCCGCATACATAAACGGGTTGGAAATCGTCTCTTTGACCTTATCCGCAATCAGATTGCCCCAAATGTCATAATCATACGTATTCAGGACGTTGCCGTTCGGGGCTTTGATTTTAACAACATCGCCGTGGCTGTTGTAATAGTAGGTACCTTCAAGATTCGACGCATAGTCTTTTCGCCAAATCAACTGGTTACCAAACACATTCCGCGCCTTGACCCTGCCATCCTGCGTCAGCTCTTCAATGACTTGCCCATCCAAATAGACGTAGTGAGTCGTATCCGTCACGCTACCAGTCTGTTGCTTGGTCGCACGCAGCCCACCTGGATAATACGTGTATGTCGTCGTCCCCTTCTCGTCCTTGTACTCCTGTAAACGATTAAACAAATCGTGCTTCATTTCATAGGAGCGCAGGATATCTACCGGGGCATTTGCATACACTTGGCGGTTGCCGCGCTTGTCATAAGCGTATTGCTTAACGTTACCCTCGACCGATTCTTCCTTGATCCGGGAAAGCTTGTCGTACACAAACAATCCATAATTCGTACCGGAGCGCTTTTGACTGGTGATATTCCCAAACAGATCGTAGCCATTTGACTCATTCCAGCCGTCTGCGTGATTCAAGGCTGTTTTTTCACCAAATGAGCTAACCGATTGCTGCATCGCTTTCGGTTGACCCGGATACGATACTTCATTGGTTTCTCCTGAGTTACTGATATCGTACGTGTACGTGGTTGTTCCGACTCCCGGGATCGCCACCGAATTTAAGCGGTTCGCGTTGTCATAGGTGTATCCGACACTTAGAGATGGGGCTGAACCAGATACCGCCCCCCTTGCTGGGTATACGAGTGTATCTATCGTATCGTCGTTGTCGGAATATAGAAGCTGGTAATCCTTACCCATCATCGTTTGGCGATTCTTCCGATGGAACCCATCGTAGCCATAGCTAATAGAGTTTCCTGTGTGATTATTTTCGCTCAAAAGCAGACCAGACTGTGGATCGTACACCCGGTCTTCATAGAAAGAAGCGCCAGAAGAAACTTTCTTCAACTCATGGAAAGGCGTGTAGTCGTAGTTAAATGTGACGCCGTTTTTGTCCTTGTAACTCTTCACAAGACCGCTTTTTTCGTAGGTGTACGTCTCCGCTTTTGTCTCTGGATTCTTCTCCGAGAGCTTCCACGACAAACTATTGTAGGTATACTCTGCCGTAGTCGTGCCATTCTCCAATACACTGGTGAGATTGCCTAGCCCATCGTACCCGTATACATTTACGTTATTTTCCGGGTCCTGCAAATAAACCAGGTTGTCGTTATGGTCGAAGCGCATACTCCACGCTTGGGAAGTTTTGCCGTCTGAGATTTCTTTATTGGTTACTTTCCCGAATCGATCCGTCTGGTAGTTCGTCACGCGATGGTGACTGCCGCTTTGCGTCGTCTCCTCCGTGCTCTCCACTTTTCCATACAAATCACGGTACGTGGTCGCGATATACCCATTCGGAGAGAGCGTTTGTTCCGTCAGACGGGGTAAGTATCTTGTTCCATCCGAGTAGGCATTGTTTCGATGGCTCTTAGTAGTTCCTAAGGAATTCGTCGTTTGGTACACAAAACCGTCCCAGTCATACAGGTACGAGGTGCTTTGCTCCTGCTTCCCGTAAGGAACCGTGCGACTAATCTCCATTCCATCTGGCGTAAACTCGTTTTCTACCAATGGACGCTTCGCACCTGACGTGCCCACTTGCTCTTGGTAGGCGGTATCTCCATATGGGGTGTAGTAAGTGATCAGCTTCGATTGATCCGGGGCAATTTTCTCCACGATGCCCGGTCCCTCTGAACTCGATCCAGAAGCTTCGCCATCCCGATACACATACGTAATGGTTCGTTTTGCGCCTTGATTGTGAAAAGTCTCCGATAACGGTCGGCCTAACTCATCGTAATCATATGTAGCTTTGCTTCCGTTTGGATAGATCTGGCTTTTGATTTGGCCTTTGTCATCGATGTCGTAGGAAAAATTCAATACATCCGATTTACTGCTTTCCAACTCAACACCTGCGAGTGCGATTTGTGTTGGCTGAACGCCATATTGATCATAGGCGGTAAAGGTCTGCGTCCTTGTCTTTGCTCCGCCAAAGTTTTCCGTAATTGAATAGAGCTGATTATTGGTGTACTCATATGTCCGTTCGATCGATTGGCTCTTGTGATTATTGATCAAATTGGCAGGGAACGAGTTGATCTCCGTTTCCTTCCGAAGCAAATATTGATTGTTGTACTCGAATGTCGTATTCGAATAATACGGATCGCCCGAGGCGGAGGTTGATTGCGTTCTGGCTGCCTTTAATACGGAGAAGGTCCGGAATCCCCATGGATTTACCCCTTCTGCATCATATGTCCATGTACTTACAATCCCGTCCGGTGCAATCTGCTTGGTTAGCTGTCCGTAATCGTTATATTCCAAATACGTCTCTTGAGCGTAATTGTTGATCTTCGCCGCATACCGTGAGCGATTGGAAAGGTTCGGGTCTTTCAAGTAGGAATTGTAAACATCTAGATCGCTCACCGCCGATGTCGGTTCCAGGAAAACGTATTGATACGTCGGCTTTGTGTTCCGGCCGGAATAGGCATAGGTTGTGTACGTAGTTGGATTGTACTCCACCCGATACTTCGCGCCAGATACATTCGTTCCGCCTTTGCTCACGCCTGTTGTCTTAACGCTTCGCAGCAACGTATTTCCGTCTTGATTGACCTTGTAAATAGAATTCTTCGTGTAACGGGAAGCCTCAGATTCTGTGACCTGGATGGTATCCCCATGACGTTCCGCAAAATTCTTTAATCTGGGCAGTTGTTCCTTTGGTACCTTCCATATCTCGCGGAGGTTGTCATTATTGGCATAGCTCTTTTCCAGCTTATACGTATTGGTTCCTTTCGGCGTTTTCTGCGTATAGCTGTACGATACTTTATTGACTGGATGATAGGCTACATAGCTCAGTGCATACTTGTCTTGAAAAATCCGTACGAGACCGTCATTGAACGTCGTTTGACCTAGTTGGTAGGGACGATATTCGTAGTTGATTTTTAATCCTTGCAACGGATAGGAAACCTCTTGCATGAGCAAGTAATCGATTTCCTTACGCTTCTTTGTATCCGATTCCCAATACTTTGCTGAATCTTGAAGGCTTTGATCAGTTGGGAGCTTATCCAGCGTATATTCTTTGTTTAAGTTGAAATAAGCAATACCCTTGGTAGTAGGATTATGATAGGAATAATTTGCTACTGTATAAGAACCGCTTCCACTCCCTGCTGTCGGCAAGACTTCTACTCGGACGAGCTGAAAGTAACCGTTCAATGCTAGCTTTCGTTCAAAGTGGTAGCGAATGTGCTTGAGCACGGTGGTCTCTGTCTTGTCTTTGTAGACAATCAAGTCTTGCGTGGTGTCGTTTTGCTTTCGTTTCAGCACGACATAACGGCCGACACTGTCTTCAATGCTGACTGGCTCTCCATCGCTGTTCAGGTTGTACTTGATCGTGTCCCCATAAATATTGGATTTGACGACCGTTCCCAGCTTTACATCAAATTCATACTTCAGATTACGGTAATGCAGCGTGTACTTTCGATTCACGTCGTCCGTGATGAACATGATGTCTTTATATGGATAATTCACAAACTTGTTAAAACGATATTCTAAAGATGTCCCGTCCTCTAGGCTAATGTAATAACGATTCGCCGTTGGACTCTTGTCTACTTTGGTGGAGTAAATTTGCTGGCCTGGATTATATGGGTCGTCCCTTACCGTGGCTGCCTGCTCACGCGTGACGATATCCAGTCTTGGCATATTAAAATCCCAACCGGTTGCAAATTTTTCATTGTCCCTTAGGGCTTCATTCTTGTCTAGATCATCATCCCAGCTTGGTGCACTGATTTTACTGCTCATGGAGTGGTATCTGCGTTTTATATCCAGATCCAGTCCATGCTTTCCTGGTAAGTAGAGATCTTGCTCGACCAAGTTGGCAGAGCGATATACATCATCTACGGCTTGCTCTGTTTTTGAACGAGCAAAGCGAAACTCCTGATCTTTTTCCGAGTAGAGAACTTCTGGAGGAGTTGTATTCACTGCTTGAATGTCGAGCGTTTCTTCCAGACTCTTGAGTTCATTTACTTTCGATGCTACAAGGGGTGTAAGGCGATTTAAGAGGGCCTTATTTTCCTGACTGAAATGATCGAATTGAGAAATGAGCTGGTCACTGGAAAAAGCATTTACTTCTGAGTGTTCTTCTGTTGAAAGTAGCTGCAATAGATCTGGATAGAAATAGGCAGCGTATTTTAGTAAGGTTCGGTCGAATGTTTGGTGGATTTCGATTGCTGTGTTTGCATCCAGCTGAGTCCATGTTAGTGAAGCGATGTCCTCGGCGTTATATGATGCGGGATTTTTTGCTTCTGTTTTTTCTGGTAAAGGGTTGAGATTTTGCTCTGAGATGGATTGCTGGATTTCATTTATTGTTTCGGTTGGAATTGGTGGTTCTATACTTTGTGTATTATCCGAATTCGGCAGTGACAGATCATTCGCGAGGATACTTGCTGGTGATATCATGGTCGTTATTAGAGAACTGCATACCAAAAAGATCAAGATTGACTTTATCGACAGGTGTTTCATAATGCCTCCAAGAGAGAATATTATTCCCCCCTTTAGGAGAAGGGGGGAGTCTTTGGAACCATGAGGTGATTATGGAATTGTTGTGATTTTTATGGGTTTATTACTACTAGTAGTTGTACCATTCCCTATTTGTCCATAATAATTGGATCCCCAAGCATAAATTGAACCATCTTTACTCATTGCTAAACTATGACCCGAAGAGGGTCCACTTGCGATTTCCTTAATATCTTTTAGATCTGGAATTTGCACTGGAGTAGTCCGCTGAGTATTTGTACCATCTCCTAGCTGTCCAGAATCATTATTTCCCCAAGCGAATACTTTCCCATCTACGTCTAGAGCTAGGCTGTGCTGCCGCCCAGCAGCTACAGATACAATATTTGCGAGATTGTATACTTTATTTGGAGATAACCCCGGACCAGTATGATTAAGTCCTAATTGTCCACTATGGTTATCTCCCCAAACCCAAACTGTTCCATCTTTTTTTAGTGCAAGACTATGCCCAGATCCTGCAGCTATAGCCTTAACATCTGTTAAACCATCTACTTTAATTGGTCTATTACTTTTATATTGACCCGTTTCCCCCCAGATCCACACTGTTCCATCTTTCTTTAATGCTAATCCAAAATAACTCCCAGCTGCAATTTCTGTTACATCCGTAAGGCCAATTACTTGCACTGGTGTAACACTATTGTCTTTGGTGTCATTCCCCAATTGCCCCTTTGGGTTCCATCCCCAACTCCAAACTGTTCCATCGGTACGTAACGCTAAACCATGATCTCCTCCTGCAGAAATTCTTGTTACATTAGTTAATCCTTTTACCTGAACAGGAACATTTTTTTGTTCAGTTGTGCCATCACCTAATTGCCCATTATAGTTATACCCCCAGGCCCAGACTGTACCATCTCCCTTAAGAATCAAAGAGAATCGATCACCTGCTGCACTACTTACCGCATTTGCTGCAGCAAGAGCCGACTCTTCAGATAAGAAAAGTACTGTGAAAATAATTAAGATAACATTACATATCCTTTTTGATGTTTTTATTAGTTTTTTCCCCATTTAGTTTCACTCCATATTAATTTACTTGTGTTTTTACAGGAATTAAACTGTTTAGTACACTATTAATCCCTAGTTGTCCTTTTTCATTGTAGCCCCATGCCCATACACTTCCGTCTTCCTTCACCATCAGCGTGTGTGCTCCACCTGCGGACAAGCGATTGACTTTCACTTCGATATCCTTGACTTCGACTGGGATCATAGTCGATTTGTTATAGTAGCTCACTGTAATGCTCGTTGTCCCTACCGATACCGCTGTGATCACACCTGCTGCATCTACCAATGCTACCGCTGGGTTACTGCTCTCATACGTCGACTGCTTCGTGACATCTTGCGTGCTGTTATTTGCATAGGTCGCCGTGATTTGCAATGGCTTGCTCTGAGACGTCGGCAGCAACACCGTACGTGGACTCGCTACCAGTTGCTGCGCCGAAATGACCAGCATACTTTCTATTGGCGTTGTCCGATTTTGTACCGTTCCATCTCCTAGTTGCCCCTTCTCATTTTGACCCCATGCCCATACACTTCCGTCTTCTTTCACCATCAACGTATGTGCTCCACCTGCGGACAAGCGTTTGGCTGTCACTTCAGTTTCCTTGACTTCCACAGGGACCGTGATTGTTTTGTTATAGTAGCTGACTGTGATGTTCGCTGCCCCTACCGATACCGCTGTGATCACACCTGCTTCATCTACCAATGCTATCGCTGGGTTACTGCTCTCATACGTCGACTGCTTCGTGACATCTTGCGTGCTGTTATTTGCATAGGTCGCCGTGATTTGCAATGGCTTGCTCTGAGACGTCGGCAGCAACACCGTACGTGGACTCGCTACCAGTTGCTGCGCCGAAATGACCAGCATACTTTCTATTGGCGTCGTCCGATTTTGTACCGTTCCATCTCCTAACTGCCCCTTCTCATTTTGACCCCACGCCCATACACTTCCGTCTTCTTTCACCATCAACGTATGTGCTCCACCTGCGGACAAGCGATTGACTTTGACCTCTGTCTCTTTGACTTCTACAGGGACCGTAATCGTTTGGTTATAGTAGCTGACTCTGATGTTCGCTGCCCCTACCGATACCGCTGTGATCACACCTGCTGCATCTACCGATGCAACCGCTGGGTTACTGCTCTCATACGTCGACTGCGTCGTGACATCTTGGGTGCTGTTATTTGGATAGGTCGCCGTGATTTGTAATGGCTTGCTTTGGGACGTCGGCAGCAACACCGTACCTGGACTCGCTATCAGTTGCTGAGCAGAGATGACCAGCATACTTTCTATTGGCGTCGTCCGATTCTGTACTGTTCCATCTCCTAGCTGCCCTTTCTCATTTTGACCCCACGCCCATACACTTCCGTCTTCTTTCACCATCAACGTATGTGCTCCACCTGCGGATAAGCGATTGGCTTTGACTTCTGTCTCCCTGACTTCCACAGGAACTGTGATTGTTTTGTTATAGTAGCTGACTGTGATGTTCGCTGTCCCTACCGATACCGCTGTGATCACTCCTGCTGCATCTACCGTTGCTACCGCTGGGTTACTGCTCTCATACATCGACTGCGTCGTGACATCTTGCGTGCTGTTGTTTGGATAGGTTGCCATGATTTGCAATGGCTTGCTTTGGGACGTCGGCAGCAACACCGTACTTGGACTCGCTACCAGTTGCTGCGCTGAAATGACCAGCATACTTTCTATTGGCGTCGTCCTATTTTGTACCGTTCCATCTCCTAGCTGACCCTTCTCATTTTGACCCCATGCCCATACACTTCCGTCTTCTTTCACCATCAATGTATGTGCTCCGCCGGCAGACAAGCGATTGGCTTTCACATCTGTCTCCCTGACTTCTACAGGAACTGTGATCGTTTGGTTATAGTAGCTGACTGTGATGTTCGCTGTCCCTACCGATACCGCTGTGATCACACCTGCTGCATCTACCGATGCTACCGCTGGGTTACTGCTCTCATACGTCGACTGCGTCGTGACATCTTGAGTACTGTTATTTGCATAGGTCGCAGTGATTTGCAACGGCTTGCTTTGAGAGATTGGCAACAGCACTGTGCTTGGACTCGCTACCAGTTGCTGCGCCGAAATGACCAGCATACTTTCTATTGGCGTCGTCCTATTTTGTACCGTTCCATCTCCTAGCTGACCCTTCTCATTTTGACCCCATGCCCATACACTTCCGTCTTCCTTCACCATCAATGTATGTGCTCCGCCGGCAGACAAGCGATTCGCTTTCACATCTGTCTCCCTGACTTCTACAGGAACTGTAATCGTTTGGTTATAGTAGCTGACTGTGATGTTCGCTGTCCCTACCGATACCGCTGTGATCACACCTGCTGCATCTACCGATGCTACCGCTGGGTTACTGCTCTCATACGTCGACTGCGTCGTGACATCTTGGGTACTGTTATTTGCATAGGTCGCCGTGATTTGCAACGGCTTGCTTTGAGAGATTGGCAACAGCACTGTGCTTGGACTCGCTGCCAGTTGCTGCGCCGAGATGACCAGCATACTTTCTACTGGCGTCGTCCGATCCTGTACCGTTCCATCTCCTAGCTGCCCTTTCTCATTCTGACCCCATGCCCATACACTTCCGTCTTCTTTCACCATCAATGTATGTGCTCCACCTGCGGACAAGCGTTTTATCTTATCTTCTTTCAATACTTGGGCTACTTTTACATTCGCGCTTACCTTGGTTCCCAAATAGTCAATGGTTATTGAGGTGGTTCCTTCCTTTATTCCTGAAAGGAGACCACTTGCAGAAACAGATGCTATAGATGGATCCGCCATTGTAAACAATGATTTATCCGCTACATCTACTTCAGTACCATCCGCAAGCTTCAATAGCACATTTAATTGTTGTGTTGTCCCCTCTTGAAGAATGATGTCTTCCGGGATGACCTTGATGTTCTGAACCGGAATTTCTGCTGTAACAACAACAGGCACAGCCACATTTGCTCCCCCAAAGGTAACAGTGATGTTCGTACTACCTGCCTTAACAGCCGTAACCACTCCATTCGCATCAACAGTTACCACTGTGGCATCTCCTGGCAAGTAGACTGCTTGCCCCGAAACATCCATGTTCTTGCCATCCTTATAGGTCGCTGTAACTTGTAGCTGCTGAGTCTTCCCAACCAACATGTTCAGACTGACAGGTGTAACAGACAAGCTCTGCACAGGCTCTTGCGTCTCTGTAACCTGAATAGGAACGGTAACGACTTTCCCACCAAAAGATATGGTTACAGTAGATGACCCGACCGCCACCCCAGTGACGGACCCACTTACTCCAACACTGGCAATAGCAGGTTGCGAACTCTGATAAGTCGCCTGATTCGTTACAATCGTTTGGCTGTTATCACTGTAGATCGCCTTCACTTCCAACTGCTGGCTGGCTCCTTTGCCAATGCTCACTGTCGCTGGCGTAACAGCCAAAGACACGAGAGAGATGGCATTTCCTGAAACCGTAACAGGAATGATCGTACTTTGCCCACCGTAGCTTACCGTGATTTGCGTAGCTCCTGGCGAAAGTGCTGTTATCAGTCCACCACTATCCACTGATGCAACATTGGCATTACTACTTGAATACACAGCTTGCTTTGAAATATTTTCTTCGGCCCCGTTCGAGTAAGTCGCCATGACACTAAGCTGTTGAGTACCACCTGCAACCAACGACACTTGCACGGGGGTCCCTTTTATTTCTTGGATGGTAGCCCCTTGAACAGTTATCTGGCTGGATGCGTTTTTACCATCATAAGAAACGGTAATCGTCGCTGTTCCTGCTTTGATACCCGTTACGACACCTTGGCTGCTCACTTGCGCAACAGATGAATTCGAGGTGTCAAAGCTGGCAACGCTGCTGATATCTTTGCTGTTACCGTCTGAGTAATAAGCGGATGCGTACAAGCGTTGGATTTGGCCTTCTGTTATCGTTGATTGTCCTGGTGTAAGACTGATCGATGTCAAATGAACGGATGGTGCATCAACGGTAATGGCAAAAGTCTTCGACTGCCCACCGAAATACAACCTGGCCTTCGTCGTCCCGCCGTTCACTGCATACACAATCCCCTTGTTGATATAAGCAACCGAAGGATCCTCCACGACATATACAGCCTGCGCGCTTACATCTACCTGACTCCCGTTGTCCAACGTTGCCATGACCTTGATTGATTTGGAGTTACCGGGTGATACATCCACCTTCTCCAGATCAAGACTCAAGGCTTTGGCTTTCTGTGGTGTAGATGCGTTTTGCTTTACGCTTTTTGTGATATTTCCGTTCTCGTCATGATAAAAAATGACGCTTTCGACTCCGTTTTCTTTGATCGCCTTGATTCGATTGTTTTGATCGTATACATACTCGTAAACCGTTCCCCCAGCCGCTGGAGCAAAAACTGTAAATAATACATTGACTGGATTACTTTCTGTATTGGTCAGCTTAATCGTATAGGCACCTGCCGCCAAATCATAAATGACCTCCGCTGCACTTGGCTTCTCCCTTGGCGACACTTGAACCCCATTGGAATAGACCGTTACAGCAGGATACTTCTGACTTGGATTTTTCAATTGCGTAACCATGCGATACTTTCCAGGAATGATAACATTCATGGCGATTTCTACCGTTTGTCCACCTGGAATCGTGATATCGTTTGGCTGATTAAAAACAAAGGCTTCGCCTCCTGGCTTTGCCAGAAGCGTAGCGTAAAACGCACTTTTTCCTACAATCTTCACATAATACGTTTTTCCGGCAGCAAATACTGGATTCACTCTCCCATTACTTCCTGAAGATATCTCCTCATGATCCAGCAAGCTCGCCCCTTTATAAACAGATATATTCGCATCTGCCGCTAATCCCGAGTCGTTATTTAACGTGAACTGATAAACTCCGCTCGTCTTCGCTGTGATTTTAAAGTATTTTGCCTGATTGACAGGAAAATGCATCCGTACCGGATTATACTCTACCAACAGATTAAAATTGCTTTCTGCCGGTTTCGTTTGGACTGTGTAGGGGCTACTGCTATAGCTGCTAGTACCGGATGAATTGTACGCCCAAAGTATGATTGTATAAACGCGATCCGGTTGTAGGCCCGTGATGGTATAAGTGGATACGTTGCCTACCCGCTTGATCCCGCCGCCATCTACTTGAATGCCGTAGTCTGTTGCTCCTGCGACAGGACTCCAAAATACTTTAAGAGAATTCGTCTCTGCCTCTACTTTAATAATGTTAGGGGCATCTGGTTTCTTCTCGATGGTCAAGCTTCCGGGATAAACCGCTACAAAACCGCCGCGATTGGATACTTCGATGTTCGGATAGGTGCCTTCTCCAAGATCCCTGCCCCTCCAACTAAGGCTCCAATGACCTGAGCTACCAGTAGTAGTAAATTCCTGCGGATTTTTAAGACGATTCATCCTTCCAGATATGACATCGCCTGCTTGAAGATGGGTATAGACCCCTTCCAGAGTAAAGGTCTCATCAATGTCCATGACCCTCTTTGCCCCAGGGGTATAAATGACGATCTTCGGGAGAGCATCTTCCAATCGGGATGTGTAATTCGCTGGTGTAGTCCATGCCCCGCGATTATCCTGAGCTTGAACTGTCCAATACACGGTTTGATACAACATTTCTTTTGTGATGGGGAAAAAATATCTGCCGGACGCATTCCCATTTTGGCTCGATTCGGAAATCGCCTCTTCTTTCTCACCCAGCTCGTTTCCGCCTTGAGTCAGTCCCACTCTTAATTTTGTTGATACGATTTTGTCTGAAACATCATTATCTCTAAGCGAATAATTGATTAATCCTGTACGGCCACTATCCATGATGACAAGCTCAGTATTTACGACGACAGGCGCTTGATTCGTGGCTAATAGATAAAACTCCAATTTAGCGGTACTGCCTTCAAGGATTTTCGGGGCATCGCTCTTCATTACCGCTTTTAGGCGCACATCAATGAGTGCGTTTTTTTGTATATAGCTTGTATCAAATACATAAGAACGGGCTGTACCTGTTAATTTCTCCCGTTTTGTAGAAGTGACATGCCCGCCCTCGCTGATATAAATGATTAATTCTTGCGAGGCTATATAACTTGGATACCCTTTACCGTTGTAGTAGTCCCAATCCAACGTAATCGACTGCCCTTTTGGTATTTCTGCTCGATCTTTCGGATATTTCCAATTCGCAGAAATGGTTATCGGGTCCTTTTCAGCTTGCGCTCTCATATCCAAGCTAATATCGACTTTTTCGACGAGAGATTTACTGGATTTCTGATCGACTGCCCAAACACGAAGTGAGTAGAGATGATCTGGTTTCAAATTTCGGATGGGCAAGTTATACGAAAATTCATTTGCGCTCTCAGACGCCGTAAAACGAGTCAGTTCATGAGGATCTTCTTCATCTAACTGATACCAAATATGAACTTGGTCTCCGATATTCGGATCCATCGCAATGCCTGATATGGTGATGACATCCTCTGAATGAACAGTAGTGACAGCCTTCCCTACCACTGGTGAGATCAAATAGACTTGGGGAGCAGAATTATCGTTCACCTCGGTCGTTATGTAGGTGATTTCAGGTGTCCATTTGAGAAGATCCCCAACATTGTTTTCTTTCTGGTTGACCTGAAAAATCAGGGCGTCTCCTTCTTCAATGGAAAGCTCCTCCTGAAGTTCCACACCAATCTCATCGTTAAAGTCAATCGATTGCCAGCCTGAGGAAGGCCAAATTTGAGCATCGTTTTTCAGTAGTCGAACGTTGACTCCGTCTCCCTCTTCCACTTGAATTTTGGAAATCCAACCGCTTACGTGAATTCGACCTGAACGCGGTGCCTTCCATTTCAAGATTGGATCTGAGCTCCCGACTTTTATCCACGTATTTCCGATTGCCGTCTCGTTTTGATTACTCTTCCATTCCTCGGCAGCTTTGTCCCATTCCAAGTCAGTGAAGCGATCTCCGCTTACTTCCTGATAAGACCAATTGTTCTGTCCTTGCTGATTAGAAAATTGCAGCCAAAAAGCATACGTGTCATGTATGGGTTCAACAATCGTGATTGTCTTCTCCATACTCGTTTGCTTCCCATCTTTTTCTGTGACCAGCACCTGTAATTGGTGTTCCCCTACTTGCATCTGGTCAACTTCCAGCAGATAGGAGAAGCCTGGTTTTAGATGTGGTGCGTCTGGGTATTTGCGCTTTATATCTGGTCGTGCAAGCCCATATTTCGCCTCGCCCAGCTTATCTCCATCCATCAAAACCTCGATTTTCTCCACTTCACCAGAAGAAACGAACCATCCTGTTATGTTGTAATTCCTACTGATCAGTTCGTTATCTTGCGGGGTGTCAATGGCGCCCCCTGTTACCAAGACGTCGCCTTTTACAGTGACAGGGTATTGCTTCACGATGCCAGCATAAGACACGGTAAGAACTGCACTTCCTGATGAGAGGCCTGTTAGTAGTCCTGTTGCATCTATTTTGGCAATAGCTGGATTATCGATCGTGTAGGTCGCTTCTCCTGTTACATCCTTGGTACTCTTATCTCGATAAGATGCAACGACCGTGAATGCTACGCTCTTGTCTTTTTCTAAAGTAACTTCCGAATAATTCGCTGTGATTCCCGTAACGGGACCAATTATGATGTTACTTTCCAGCACGAGACTCTCCGCACCCGTTTTATCCGTTACTTTTATGGTCAGTTTGTGATTCCCTTCCGCAAACAAGGACGTATCCAGTAGATATTGAAAACCAGCATTTGCATTCTGGTAGAGTGGATACATGGCGAAAATGTCTGGACGAGGTCCGCCATATACGGCAGTTCCCTGTAATTGTCCATCCACCAAAACCTCGATTTTGGAGACACCGCTCGGGTCCAGAATCCATCCTTGTATGGTTGTGATTCCACCAATAACTGTGCCCTCTTTTGGGATATCCATTTGCCCTTTGGCAACCAGCGAGCCTGATTCTGATTCTGTGACAACAACTGGAATCACCAATGACTGATTTCCGTAATTCACATAAATCTTTGTCATTCCAACCTTCAGACCTGTAACGATTCCCAGTGGACTGACATAAACGACATTCGGATCTTCTACTGTATAAACAGCTTCCCCTGTAATGTCCTTTGGATTTTGCCCTTCAAAATTGGCCGTAATCTGCAATCTCTGCATAGCGTCTTTTGCTACGCTAATAGTTGATTCTGTAGTTTGCAGACTAATGGCTGGAGCAACTTTTCCAATCACGAAATTTCTTTCTGGTAGTGGATGTTGCTTTCCTTCGCTATCCGTTGCGATCACAGAAACGGTATGATTACCCGGTTGCAGCTCGTTCAGATCAACGGTATAGCTGAATCCTGCTTGCGTATTTGTATATTCCGGATGAAGCAGGGCAATATCCGGTCGAGCAAGGCCCGATTTTGCTTTCCCATGTTCTACCCCGTCAATGACAACCCGATAGTCTGAGATAGCAGAAGGATGTAAAAACCAGCCTGAAATCGTATAGGTGCCATTAACAGTAGAACCATTTACAGGCGTTTCTATCTCTCCCAAAGTTTTAAGTGCTTCCGCTTCCGTAACCTTAATAGGAATGCTGATACTTTGATCCCCATATTTTATAGTGAGACTCGTACTTCCTTGGGCTAGAGCCGTGACCAAGCCATCTATGCTCACCTTTGCTACGGAAGAATTCTCTATGTTGTATAGGGCCAGCTTGGTTACATCATGACTGCTCTGATCCTCCAGTACCGCCATGACAGTCATTTGATGCGTTTTTCCTTGAGGAACGATTACCTCTGTAACGTTTGCCTTTAATCCGATTGCTGGTAGCAAGGTAACGACTTGAATCGTTCTGTTCCCCAGCATTACCTGATTTCCACCCTTGCCTGTTCCTCTAACAGAAAGAGTATGTGTGCCTTCCCGCAATTTTCCTGTATCGAGATTATAGTGGAATCCTACGTTTCCATCCGGTTTAGAAGCATCCATAATTTCTATTTCCGGACGAGAAATGCCATAGGTTGCTTCACCACTTACGGATCCATCGACCAGTACTTCAATCTTTTCAACACCAGTAGAGTCAATAAACCAGCCTGTGACAGGGTAAACTCCACTGATTAATGCATGGTCTGCGGGACTGTCAATGCCTCCCCGAGCCAGCCCCCCTGCTGCTTTGACCCAAACAGGTATCGTAAGCGTTTGTTCCTGGTATTTCACGATGATATTGGTTTGACCGATTTCAATCCCCGTAACGATCCCTTTATCTGAAATACTAATGATCGTAGGATTCTCAACCGTGTATTGAGCTTCTCTTGTCACATCTTTCGTTTGTTGATTCAGTAAAACAGCAGAAATGGCTAATTGCTGTGTATTCCCTTGTATCAAATCTACCTTGCTTATATTTGCCACAATACTTGTGGCCGGTTCAGCACGCCCAATGAAAACAGCTCGCTCTGTCAGAACTTGCTCAGCGCCGTCTTTATTTACAGCCGTAACCTTAATCGAATGCTGCCCTTCCATTAGCTGCGTTGTGTCTAAACGGTACTCAAATCCGGCTTTAGCATTCTGATATTGTGGATACGAGGATTCAATATCAGGGCGGGTATGCCCATAAGAAGCTTCCCCTACTACTGTTCCATCCACATGAACCTCTATCTTGGAGACACCTGATGGATCTAGGTACCAGCCTTTGATGAGTGTGACGCCTGTCATCATGGAATTACTGGTTGGCGCTTCTAACTCCCAACGCGGTATCAGTGGCTCATCCTTTTTGATCGTAACGGGGATCGTGATTGATTGACCATCATATCGAATGGTCACAATCGTCGCGCCAGCCCCCATTGCTTTTACAAGCCCAGTAGCGTCTACTGTTACGACACTTTCATCTGATGAAGCGTACTCTGCAAGACTTGTAACGTCTTTCAGGGTGTTATCTTCTAAAACTGTAGATACCACCAACTGATGCGATCCTTCATTCGTTAGTTCCAGCTTGGTCACATCAGCATGCAGACCATTCAACGGCTCCACGTCACCAATGTAAAACGTCGTTCCATCCATTACGGTTTGTTGTCCATTCGTATCTTGAACTTCCACCGTAATGCTATGTGTGCCTGCCATTACATTTCGAGTATCCAGTTGATAGTGAAATCCAGCATTGCTATTCTGATAAGCTGGATATTTCGCTTCAATATCTGGTCTCGGGTCGCCATAAGATGCCTCTCCCACATTCGTACCATCAATCAGGATACTGATTTTCGATACTCCGTCTGGATTGAGATGCCATCCTTTAATGGTATACGTACCACTGATTAACTCGCCTTTTTGGGGAGTGTCGAGCCCACCTATTGGGCTCAAAGGAGCTCTTTTTGACACCACTATCGGGATCTCAATCGTTTTGTCACCCAACTCAGCGATTAGTTGCGTATCTCCCATTCCACTTCCTGTGACGAAACCTGAAGGTGTAACCGTAGCAATTTTTTCATCCTTGCTCGTATACGTAACTTCCTTGCTGACATCTCTGGTGTTGCCATTTGTCATGTTCGCCGTAATTTTCAGTTGATAATTCTCACCTTCGGAAAGCCGCAATTCGTTCGGCGTCGATTCCAGTGAGGTAATCTCAGCGGAGTCTTCATTCCCTAGTCCCAGCGCTTTCTCCAGGTTTACAAGCCCTTTTCCGTAAAAACGTGATTCCCCTAAAGTTGTTGCGCTATCGACTAAACGATCACGCACTTCGCGATTGGTGGCTCCACCCATTTTTGACCAAATAACAGCTGCTGCACCGGTTACGTGAGGAGCTGCTAAAGATGTGCCTGAACGTTGCTCATAGTCTCCATGGAGGGACGTACTTAGAATATCAACGCCAGGAGCCATCAGGTCTAACCCACTGCCAACACTTGAAAAGTCAGCCCGTTGATTGTCCTGATTAATCGCACCAACGGACAATGTCTCAGCATATTTCGCAGGATATAACTGGGTATCCTCACCCATTCCTCGATTCCCTGCTGCTGCAATAACCAGTATCCCTTGTTGATTCGCTCTTTTTATCTGGTCGTGTAGCGCTTGACTGTCAATTCTACCACCAGCACTAATGGAAACGATGTCCATGTCATTCTGTATCGCCCATTCAATCCCTTGAATCATGCTGGAATATGTGCCGTGACCTTTTTCATCAAGGACTCTAATGGCATAGATTTCAGCTTCTGGTGCAACACCAACAATCCCAACATCGTTATCTTTACCAGCGATAACACCAGCCACCGCAGTTCCATGCCCGTGCTCGTCATCAAAATCTGATTTTCCTTCTACATAGGAAATGCCTCCTTTTACTTGGAGGTCTTCATGATTGGATATACCTGTATCAATAATTCCAATTTTGATGTTTTGGCCTTTGTAATGTTTTTCGTGAGCTTGATTCGCCCCGATGTGCTCAATCCCCCACGGAATTTCCTGCTTTTCTGTTCTGTTTGTTTCTGCTAACTCTATTTCACTATCTTCCTCAATATAGGCTACATTCTCGTCCTGAGACATTACCTCCATTTCATTCTCTGTTAATTGAGCAACCATCACTTCCGTGCTAAGTTGCTGGATCGACGATCTTTGAATAGCCCTTACTTTTGTTTTCTTGTTTTCTTTAAAACCAATTAAATACGTTTTACTACTAGCGCTTGCGATAGCGTGCTCCGGGACAAGTTGCAAAAACAGTAAAGCAAGCAGTAGGAATAAATTGAAACTACTGATTAAGCGGATGAATCTAGGGTTCATTCCTGTAACTCCTTGTCATATTTGTCTTGAGCTTTGGTATCATTTCTTTTTTACTCTTTATCTCCTCCCCAAAAATAAGTACAGAAAAAATGTAAATTTTACCTAAACAGCATTTAGAATTATAGTGAAATCCTGATATTGGTTCAATAGGAACGTACCAATATGTTTTGACTAACAAATTACTAGTCAGCCAATATTACTGATTAGCAGAAGTGATTTTCCAAGTTAGTATATGTTTCCCTTGCTTGTAGGTCAGTCTTGCTCTCTCAAAAGCAGATTGTTTCCGAAGTTTCCTTCTTCAGACAAAAAAGAACCCCAAACGAGCGTAGATTACTCGTTTAGGGGATAGAGGTAGTTCTATTCATTGTTTATTTTTACTGCTGTTTTCTCCAGTATATTAATTTCATATTTCTCATTTGGAAAAGGAAACTCCTCGGTAGTGTTAAGTATGTAAATATTTGAGTTAGTAGTTGGTTCGAGCTTAACAAAGTAATTTACATCACCCCAAGATACACCTGTGATCTCCTTTGTAGGAAACTCTAAATGAATTCTTATTTCCTCCAATGTCTGGGTATTCTTTAAATATAAGCGAGCTGAACTATTTTTCTGAAACAAATTAATTAGTTCCATGCAGTATTCAAATCTACCATCCGGTGTCTGCTGTATGGAATCAGTTCTTATTTTTTCTGTTAACCACCCACTCGTCTCTACGTTTTTATACAAATGTGGTGTCATTAAAAGCATGGTAATGATGATAATTAAAACCCCAATGAACTCCCACCACCTAGATGGACTCCACTTTTTCAATAATAGAAAACTAGAAACGACTATCAATAAAATTGAGGGTATACCTAGATACAAAAGTATTACCGTGGAAATCAAGTCTATACCGCGTTGAAAATTTGCAGTCGAGCCAAGTACAAACCAGATAACACCTGATAAATTAACGAGTATAGTGATGATCCAAATTAACTTCACCCACAATCGCATTGGGCATTCCCCCTCCTGCTAATTAATCTAGTTTCGCAGTAAGATTATTTTTTACCTTTTTGGTTCCACATAAAATTTTGCGAGATACGGCGTTATATATTTTTTCCACCTTTCAACATTAGAGTGCATTGCAGAGTGAGCCTCAATTGGGTCGTACTCCTCCCCTAATTCAATTTTTATATTTGCTGCATTTGTATACTCCCGTTTGGCTTCGCCAAGTAACCATACGCTTCCCCCATTTACCTGTACACCATCTCGTTCATTGTAAACATGTAGATGCTGTCCCACTGGATACTCTAAATAATATTCAAGTTCCCTTACAGGAGTAGCAATAGTAACAAGCGTTTCCACCTGAATTCCTTCATGTTCCAAAACATTTGCTGCTAAAATTGATACATTTCCGCCATGACTATGACCAATTAGCCGAATTGGTTTCTTCTCATTACCTTTAATACTTCGCCAATTCATGATCTCGCTTGCCAAAGATTGTGCTGCCTTTACCCTTGCCGTATTATCGTTATCACCTGACCACTCAAATTTTCTTACATCCTCTTTATATAAACCTTTGAAATACGTAACAAAATCATCCTTCCAAGTAGAATTATCCGAAAACGTCCCATGAACTAGCCATGCATCATGTCCTGTAGGATCAATATACCTAACCGGATTGTTGTGACTATACGTATACCTGTTGAGCGTCAACGGATTATCCACTTGCCCTTTATACGTATCCTCGGATATAAACCTACCTATCTTCGTATCGTAATACCGAGCACGCAAATAGTAAAAACCGCTCTCTTTATCATACATTTCCCCCGCATACATAAACGAGTTAGAAATCGTCTCCTTGACCTTATCCGCAATCAAATTGCCCCAGATGTCGTAATCATACGTGTTCAGAACCTTACCTCTGCTAACTCCGTGTCACTATCTTCCTCTATGTAGGCTACACTTCGATCTTGAGATAATTCCTCCCTCTCGCTTTCAGTTAAGGTAGCCACCATAATTTTGGAGCTGAGCTGTTGCACAGACGTTCCTTGAATGGCGCTCCTTTTCGTTCGTTTACTGTCCTTGAAACCAATCAAGTATGTTTTGCTTTTTTCCGTTGCACGCACCTGCTCAGGAACCGCTTGCAAAAACAGTAAAGAGAGCAGAATAAATACGTTACAAATACTGACGGAACGGATGAATTTACTATTCATCTCTAAGACTCCCTTCCCCATACCGGTTCAAAACCGAAAAAATAAGTACAGGTAAAATTATTCAAATATTCCTTAAACACACAATTCGAATTATAATAAATTCCT
This sequence comes from Brevibacillus schisleri, assembly GCF_055685845.1. Taxonomy (NCBI): domain Bacteria; kingdom Bacillati; phylum Bacillota; class Bacilli; order Caryophanales; family Paenibacillaceae; genus Brevibacillus; species Brevibacillus schisleri. The sequence continues at coordinate 1,953,847 of NZ_JBVNDM010000001.1, read as the reverse complement.
TATATTGGATTAACAGGAAATAAAGACAAAAAGACGTTCTTAGACAAGAACGCCTTTCTCTTTTGCTTATTTATCCCCTCATCTGCCCTGCAATCGTCAAATGCGCCTCACCTGCTACACGAATAACAGGCTCCCCTCCAGATCGATCAACCGTTACATACAGCTTTCCTGGTCGATCAATCGCATGTCCTTGCCCAATGACGAGCTCTGTCACTTGTCCAGCGGGCAGCAACTCTTCCAATGCCAGATAGCCAGCCAGAGCCCCATTTGCAGCACCTGTTACAGGATCCTCCGCAATCCCGATCGCAGGCGCAAAATCTCTCGTGTACAAGTCATAGCCTTCAGGAGCATCCCACGTAAACAAATGGGTGGTTGTGATGCCGTGCTGCCTATTCATTTCTGCGAGCGAAGCGAGCAATGGCTGGGCTGCATCGATTGCCTGACGGGTGCGGACTGGAACGAGTAGATGCCTATTTCCAGTGGAAGCGAGCTTCATCGGATAGCGATCATCCAGATCGGCCAATGTTATGCCAACAAGCCTCGCTATCTCTTCGCTGTCTAAATCAATCTCCTTCACAGATGGCTTGATTTGGGTCATTTCTACTCGCTGTAACTGGCCATCCTCCATCACCAGTTGAACAGGAATCAAACCAACGTTTGTCTCAAACACGATACGACTACCCTTTTCCAACCATCCACGCTCTGTCGCCAATAGCCAAGCAGAACCCACTGTCGCATGGCCGCAAAAATCGATCTCAACCGAAGGAGAAAAATAGCGAATGCGAAAATCAGCTTCTGGATGGTCGGATGGCATCAAAAAGGCAGACTCAGGAAGATTCAACTCATTGGCAATTTTCTGCATTTGGTGTAAAGTCAAAGTACCTGCTTCCGGGATGACGCCCGCGGAATTGCCTTCAAACGGCTCTCTTGTAAAGGCGTCCACATGATATACGCTCACATGATTCATGGTTATTTCTCTCCTTTTATTTAACAAATGCTTCTCTTGCTTTTCATCTTAAAGTGATGCAACCGCGCTGTAAAATGAAGCTTTCGCATACCAACCATGATAAAAACTTCATGAAAGGAGAAGCTCTATGACTCTGTTTCAAATGGAAGTCCTTGTGGCTGTCACCACCGCTGGCAACTTCACGCGGGCTGGGGAACAAATCGGATTGAGCCAGTCGGGTGTAAGTCATACGATCGGCGCACTGGAGAAAGAGCTCGGTGTTTCCTTGTTCACCCGCAATCGCAGTGGTGTTAAGCTGACCACAGCTGGCGAAAAAATCGTCGCCTCGGCCCGGATCATATTGGATAACGTCTCAGTGATTAAACAGGTGGCTGCCGAATCAGGCGAGCATGTGGAGGCAACGCTCCGGATTGCTTCTTTTCCCAGCGTAACCGCTCAGCTCCTACCAAAATTGCTAAAGTCGATAGAAAGTCACTATCCGCATATGCAAACAAAGCTATATGAAGGAAGCTATCAAGAAATAAAAGAATGGGTTCGCTCGGGGGTTGTCGATGTCGGTTTTCATGTGTGGCCCGATGACGAGCTGGAGGGAATCCTGCTGACGACAGACTCCCTGCATGCTGTCGTGCCAGCCAATCATCCTTTGGCAAAAGAGCACTCTCTCACCTTGGAGCAATTAGCCCGCGAATCGTTTCTCATGCCTATGGCGGGTTGTCACTTGTTGATTGGCGCGGAGTTTGCCAAGGCTGGGCTTACGCCAAATGTTTCCTATGAAATCGCTGATAATACAACGATACTAGCCATGGTAGAAAGCGGTGTTGGGGTGACAGTCGTTCCGTCACTGACTCTACCAGCACAACTACCCGATGTCGCTGTCAAAGAAATCACGCCGCCTCTCTCTCGGCAAATCGGCTTGGCTGTACGTTCGCTTCGTGAAGCCCCACCTGCCGTTCAAGCTTTTTTGCGGGAGGCAGAGCGCATTGCACCTACACTATAAAAAGGACGTGCTTCTTCGTTGAAAAAATGGCTCATTCTCCTACTCGCTCTCTCCGTGATCAGCAGTGTGATTTTAGGAATTACCATTCAAGCCGGTACGTTGGTGCCATTGATTAACCAGAGTTTTTTAATCGGCCTTTTCCTGTTGATCGTAGGGAGTATTGCCGTCGTGACACGCTCTGGGTTTTTTACGATTTTTCTGCGTGGATTCAAGCAGTTGAAAGGGATGTTCTTTCGCAAGCCGCGCATGATGGACAGTGACATCGTTCAAGCTAACGACCCTGCTTTCGAAGAAAAGAAGGAGTCGTTCGTGCGAATCGGAACCTCGCTTTTTCTTACATCGGGTACTGGACTGATTGTCTTCTCAATCGTTCTTACCTGTTTCTACTATTTATAATCTCACAAGAAAGGGCTGTCCCAACGATCGGGAACAGCCCTTCCTCCTCTCTTACGACTCTAACAAATGGCATGCCACCCAATGCCCGGGTTGTGCCTCCTGCCATCTCGGCACTTCTTCCGCACAACGAGGTTGAACGAGTGGGCAGCGTGTACGAAAACCGCAGCCACTCGGCTTGTTCGCTGGACTCGGCAAATCTCCCTGCAAAACGATACGCTCTCGCTTCACCGTCGGGTCAGGCACTGGCACAGAAGAGAGCAAAGCCTGCGTATAGGGGTGCAACGGACGAGCGTACAGCTCATAGCTCGACGCCAACTCGACCATTTTTCCCAAATACATGACGCCAATCCGGTTGGAAATATGTTTGACCATGGACAGATCATGCGCGATGAACAAATAAGTCAATCCACGATCATGCTGCAAATCCTCCAATAAATTAACGACTTGCGCTTGAATCGAGACGTCGAGTGCGGAAATCGGCTCGTCCGCAATGATAAATTCCGGCTCTACTGCCAACGCCCGCGCGATTCCGATCCGTTGGCGCTGTCCCCCACTGAATTCATGCGGAAAACGCTGCGCATGGTCCTTATGCAAGCCCACTAGATGGAGCAGCTCCGCCACACGCTCTCGTCTCATCCCGCGGTTCAAATGGTGGATGTCTAAGCCCTCTGCAATGATATCCTCGACGGTCATACGCGGGTTCAGACTTGCTTGCGGGTCTTGGAAAATCATCTGGGCATCCCGATTGAACTGCTCCGCTTCTTTTCCCCGAAGCTGATGAACATTCTTCCCTTTGAACAACACCTCGCCATCTGTATGGTCATACAGGCGAATAATCGTCCGACCTAACGTAGACTTCCCGCAGCCACTTTCACCGACCAGACCGAATGTCTCCCCTTTGTTGATCGTAAACGAAACACCATCGACTGCTTTCAAATCAAATCCCGTTCCAAGCGAAAAATACTTCTTCAAATCGCGAACATCAAGCAACGCTTCTGTCATACTCCCTGCCTCCCCGCTGCCACCAGCTCCTCTATTCGCGGTGCCCGTGGATCGTGAAGCCAGCAAGCAGCCTGATGTCCACGACCGAATTCGTTCTTCACAGGCATCTGCTGTTCGCATATCTCCATCGCAAAATCACAACGGGCAGCAAACGGACAGCCGACTGGCGGATGAAATAAATCCGGCGGACTGCCTTCGATGGGAACGAGCCGTTGCTTTTCGCCTTCATCCAGACGCGGAAGAGAACACATCAGTCCCCATGTATACGGGTGACGAGGATTTGCAAAAACATCCTCAACCGTCCCAGTCTCTACCACCATTCCCGCATACATGACAACCATGCGATGAGCAATCTCGGCTACAACTCCCAAATCATGCGTAATAATCACCACCGATAACTCCTGTTCCTCTTGCAGTCGCTTGAGCAAATCCAAAATCTGCGCCTGAATCGTCACATCCAGTGCTGTCGTCGGCTCATCCGCAATCACCAGCTTGGGTTGGCAAGCAAGAGCAATCGCAATGACCACTCGCTGACGCATCCCTCCGCTGAATTGGTGCGGGTACTGATCGATTCGCTTTTCCGGATCGGGAATTCCTACGAGGGAAAGCATCTCGATCGCTCGCTTTCGCGCTTCCTCTCTCGATACTCGGTGGCTGCGAACGAACCCCTCTACGATCTGTGTCCCTACCTTCATCGTCGGATTGAGCGCTGTCATCGGGTCTTGGAAGACCATGCCGATCTGCGTTCCGCGAATACCCAGCAGCTCTTTTTTGAGCAGGTGGCTAATTTCGGCTCCTTCAAATACAACCCTTCCCCCGACGATTTTTCCAGGTGGATCAGGGATTAATCCCATGATCGCTTGAGCCGTAACGCTCTTGCCACATCCACTCTCCCCTACGATGGCAACCGTCTCCCCTTTGTCCACGTAAAAGGACACACCCCGCACGGCCTGAACCTCTCCGCCATACGTGTTGAAATTCACTCGCAAGTCATCGATTGTCAGCAAATGCTGATTCATCCTCATTCCCCCTGTCGTCTCTAATCGCGTAGACGCGGATCAAGCGCATCCTGCAAACCGTCGCCGAATACGTTGAAGGCGAACATCGTCAGCGAGATCATCAATGCCGGGAAAAACAGTCGCCACCAATCGCCCGTCAAAATAACGCCCAAGCCATCGTTTGTCATCGTCCCCCAGCTGGCGACGGGAGCTTGTACACCGAGTCCAAGAAAGCTGAGAAACGACTCAGCAAAAATGGCCGATGGAATCGTAAAGGTCAAATTGACGATAATGACGCCAAATGTGTTGGGAATCAGATGCTTGAGCAAAATTCGTGAAAACTTTGCTCCCAGTACTTGGGCAGCCAGAATGAACTCTTGATTTTTCAATTGCAGGATTTGTCCGCGCACCAACCGCGCCATGCCAACCCAACCCGTAGCAGACAGGGCAATAATAATCGTCAGCATTCCCGGCTCCATTACCACCATGAGCAAAATGACGACCAGCAAATACGGCAGCCCATACAAAACCTCGATAATACGCATGATGATCGTATCGATGCGATCCCCTCGTTTGCCTCGTCCTGCCATATAGCCTGCAATCCCCCCGACGGTCACTCCGATGACCAGGTCGATCAATGCCGCGACAATGCCAATCGTCAAAGAAATCCTCGCCCCATACCACGTACGGGCAAACATATCACGTCCCAGCTCATCCGTACCGAACCAATGCTCTGCGGAGATTTCCTGATTTTTGGTCAGCAAGCTCTGATCGGAATAACTATACGGCACGAGATTCGGGCCAATGATCGCCATGCCAACCAAAGCGAGAATAATGAACAGCCCGAGCATAGCCAGCTTGTTTTTCAGCAGCTTCCGAATGACCTGCTGCCCATTGCTGAGACTGGGTCGTGCAATGACATTCGCCTGCGTGTTTTTCGCCAACGGACGAAATAACGGGTCTACTTTGTGCTCCATCGCCACAGTTTATCTCGCCTTGTTGGTCAGCTTGATCCGCGGATCTATCAGGGTGTATGCGATATCAATCAGGAAAATGGTAAAAATCAGAATCGCACTATAAAAAATCGTCGTACCTAAAATGACCGGATAGTCACGGTTGAAAATGCCGTCTACGAAATACTTGCCAATGCCGGGAATCGCAAAGATTTTCTCCACGACAAAGGTCCCCGTTATCAAACTGGCAATCAAAGGTCCGAGAAAGGTGACAACAGGCAGAATCGCATTACGAATTCCATGTCTGACGACGATGATAAACATCGGAATCCCCTTTGCTTCTGCTGTTCGAATGTAGTTCTGGTTCATGACTTCAATCATGCTGGCACGCATGTAGCGGGTAATGACTGCAACTGGACCAAAGGCGAGCGCCAGTGAAGGCAGTATCGTATGCATCCAGGTACCCCATGTCGCAACCGGAAAGAGCGGCAGCTTGATCGCGAAAAAATTGATCAGAAGCGGTGCCATAATAAAGCTCGGGATCGCTACCCCCAATACGGCAAGCGCCATGGCAACGTAATCCAGCCATTTGTTGCGATTAAGCGCTGCGATAATGCCCAATGTAATGCCGAAAAGGAGTGCGACCCCGATCGCTTGCGCACCCAACCAGGCAGATGCAGCAAAGCCATCGGAAATCATGTCATTGACTCCACGAGAGTCTGACTTGATGGATGGACCCAAGTCGAGAATTAACAGATTTTTCAGATATAAAATGTATTGAACAGGCAACGGCTCGTCCAGGTTGTATTTGGCACGTAAATTATTGAGAATTTGCTCTGGCAACTGATCCGACTCGGAGGCAAACGGGTTCCCCGGAATGGCATGCATCAAGGCAAACGTCAGCGTCACGATAATCCACAGGGTGACGAACATCATCAAAATACGTTTTACCAGATAGTTTGACATGGAAGTCCTCCTCGTTTACTTAGCCAGCTCGTAAATGGCATGCGCGTAAATCGCCATGGCACGCAGCAGGTCGTCAATCTCGGCATATTCATCAGCGAGATGGGCCATAGACTCCTTCCCCGGAAAGAGCGGACCGAAAGCAACACCATGCGGCATGATTTTGGCGTAAGTGGCTCCTCCTGAGGAAAGAAGGGTAGCTGGCTCTCCCGTGTGCTCCTCGTACACGCGCGACAAGGTTTGGATCACAGGATGCTCTTTGGGTACAAAATGCGACTTGGATGTCCGCAGAGCGGAAAGCGTCCAGCCCAGCTCCGCAGTCCTTTGCTTCAATTTCTCAACGTATTCTTCACAGGAAATGGTCGCCGGATAGCGGATATTGAGCCGAACTGTCCCCCCTTCGCTGGAATCGTAATGTAAAATCCCCGCGTTGACCGTCAGCTTGCCTGACACTTCATCCTCGCAAGCCATATGGAGATGGTGAGCAAAATAATCTTCATGCAAAACATCAGCCAACATCGTAAGAAAGGACAAACTGGAGCCACCAAACGGGTACGCTCGTAAGAAAGTAGCCAACAAGGTTCCCGCATTCACGCCTTGGAATGGCGCCATCCCATGAGCTGGCTTTCCTGCGAGCGTGAATTGCAACTGTCCCAGCCCTACCAGCTCCATACGACCAGTTGTGTGATTTTTATTCAGAAACATCTCCCATTCTTCCGCCAATCGGGAAAGGACGACCTCCTGCCGTGCCTCGGAGTCCAGTCGTACTAGAGCGACTGCTTTTTCGGGTACACTGTTGCCTTGATCACCGGAGACAAACGACGCTAACTGCCATGCTCCATTTCGTTCGATTGCTTCCATCACGGGAATCGTCAATGTCGGGTTGATTTGTCCCTTCTCGGCATGTGTCATCGGGAAGGAGGAATCCGGTGAAAAGCCAATCGGCGGGATACGATCATGCTGGGCAAAATGCTTCATGCACAGCCAGCCGCTCTCTTCATCCGTTCCGATGATCATACGCACGCGTTTTGTCAGTGGCAAGCCTGAATCCTTGACCAGCTTCAGCGCATAGTACGCAGCCATCGCTGGGCCTTTGTCGTCAATCGCTCCCCGCGCATAGATGCGACCGTCGCGAATGCTCGGTTCAAAAGGCGGGGTCGTCCAGCCTTCTCCCACAGTGACAACATCGATATGCACGAGAACACCGATCTCTTCTTTCCCGTCGCCGAACTCGATTGTCCCTGCGTAACCATCCAGGTTTTTGATCTGGAAGCCATCCAGCTCACCGCGTCCGAGCATGGCTTCAAGCGCCGCCGCAACACCTTCGCCAAATGGCTTTCCTTCTTTTGCCGTCGTCATGTCTTCGATGCTGTTAATGGAAAGAAAGGATTTCAAATCATCCAGGTACTGCTCTCTGTGCAGAAGCGCTTGCTGCCTCCAGTAATCGCTCATATACGTTCCCCTGCTTTCATCCGATGTAAATAGGCAAGAAACGATTCACCTTTCGAGGAAATCTGACTTCCTTGTCTTCCTTTTCCCACTTGAATCAGCTCATCCTGCTGCAAAAGCTTCAGGCGATAGCGCAGCTGTTGCAAGGTAACCGAGTGACCTCTTTGTTGCAACTGCGCAAGTAGCGTATAGCGTCCACCGCCACCTTGCTCCAGCTCCTGCAAAATAGCCGTGATTTCATCCAGAAATCCTCGTTTTTTATATGCAGCGACGATGCTTTCACATTCGTTGTTTAGACCATCTACAGGTAACGGCGCTTCCGGTATTTCCCGCAGAAACGGCAAATGATACGGATACGCTTCATCCTCCACGACATGCGCTAAATACTCGATCACATTTTCGAGCTCGCGAATATTTCCAGGCCAATCGTACTCATGGAGCGCTCGCATCGCTTCATTGGTCAACGTAAACGGCGGGCGGCGCAAATCATAGGAATATTTTTTTATAAATTGTTGGGCCAACCACGGGATATCCTCCCGTCTGTTCCGAAGCGGCGGCAAATGAATCGGCAAGATATTCAGGCGATAATACAAATCAGCACGGAAGGCTCCTTCCGCAATCATCCGCTGCAAATCTTGATTCGTTGCTGCGATGACGCGAATATCTGTCGGGATGATCTTGCTGCCGCCTACGCGCATAATCTGGCGTTCCTGCAATACACGCAGCAGTCGGTTTTGAATAGCCGCGCTGGCATCCCCGATCTCATCAAGAAAAATGGTCCCTTTGTGGGCCAATTCAAACCAGCCGATATGTCCGCCTTTACGCGCTCCGGTAAAGGCCCCTTCTTCATAGCCAAACAGCTCGCTTTCCAGAAGAGATTCCGATATGGCAGCGAAGTTGACCCCAACAAACGGCTCTCTTCTGCGTGGCGAAGCATTGTGGATAGCCTGGGCGAGCAATTCCTTCCCTGTCCCTGTCTCTCCCAACAACAGCACGGTGGAGTTGCTTCTGGCGATTTTGCGGGCAATCTGAATGACTTTTTGTACAGGGGCACTCTCCCCATAAAAATCATCAAACTGGTATTTGGCTATCAATCCTTTGCTGTATAGGCGCATGCGGTAATCATGCTCCAGCTTTTCAATTTCTGCCGCTTGACGAAACAAAAGCAGACTCCCCAGAAAGCTGCCTTCCATGACGATGTGCATTTTGCGGAAAAAGTAGGTCTTGTTCGCCCAATCTACCAAAACATCCTTGTTCTCTTCACACTGCCGGATCAACTGATAAAAACTCGCGGGCAAGCAATTGGACGCCCGCTCACCGTCGACTCCATTCCCTTCCATTTGCAACGTATCGATTGCTTTCTGATTGACAAAACGGATGTTTTCTTTTTCATCCATGGCAATCACTGCGTCCTCGATTCGATTGACGATGGCCTCCAAATATTTGCTCAACAGATGCGCATGCTGAATCTCGTTGTTCAGCTCTTTGGTGATATCGACCAACGATTGCATAGCGCGTGCGGTCACCTTTTGAAAATTACCGTTTTTAAAATAAGAGTAGATGGCAAGCCATGTAGATAAATCGATGATCCGATACCCGATATCGACGACTTTGCGAATGTGCGTAGGGACATGCTCTGCCTCTCCTGGCGTAACCGCAATCTCGATGTCAGGTGGATAGTCAGCACCTGGGTAATAGGGATACAGTTCAAAATCCATCCCTGAAGCACGCAGCAATTCCACATTTTCTTCAGCAGTTTCCTTGGTGTCACTGACGAGAAGCACTTTCACGCCTTTCGGGATTTCCAGCATCCCGCGTAAATTGTGATACGGCAGCATTCGCTTGGCAATGATGATGCTGGATTCTTTCGGCACATACGGTTGCACAAGGGGGACGATTCTTTTGGTGGATACAATGACGAGAGCACCAGGCGTGATCGGGCGTAACGGAAGCTGGTCGACTCGCATCGCCTCGACATGGATATCATCGCCGATTCCCAATTCATGGTATTGACTAACGACAGATTGTAGAAACTCATCCATTCTCGCAATAAATATGATCGATTTTTTGTCCATTTCAGCCGCTCCAAGATGTAGTGTGAAGACAAGAACGTTTCGAATATTCGCTCTTGTCTTCGCTTATTTTACTTACTACTTATTACCGATTTCTACCCATTTGTAGTCAATCGTGCCGACTGGATGGCGAATAATGCCTTTTATGTTTGGCTGCTCCATAAATACTTTTGTCCCGAAATAGATAGGTACAAGTGGCATATCATCCATGAAAATTTTCTCCGCGTCATGCATGAGCTTGAAGCGCTCGGGTTCGTTGGCAGTGTTGCGAATCTTCTCCACAAGTGCGTCATACTCTTTGTTGCTGTAATTGATACGATTCCCAGGATGGTCAGTCACGAACAACTCCAGGTAATTGACCGGGTCTCCGTAATCGGCAGGGATCGTCGAGCGGGAGAATTGAAGAGTGCGGGCACGCTGTTCTGCCAAGAATACTTTCCACTCTTTGTTTTCCAGCTTCACATCTACCCCAAGATTTTTCTTGTACATTTCCTGCAAAACTTGCGCGATGGCCTTATGTGCATCACTGGTGTTATAGGTCATGGTAACAGGCGGCAGGGTTGTCCAGCCTTCTTCTTCCATCCCTTTTTTCAGCAATGCTTTTGCCTGCTCTGCATCGTTATCCTTGAAGAAATCTCCGCCCTTTGTGCGGAAATCCGCTCCGTCTGGCTCCGGGAAGCCCAATGGAACGTGAGCCATGGCAGGTGTTTGCTTCCCTTGCACAACATTGTCGATTAAGGTTTTGCGATCGATGGCCAGTGCAAATGCCTTCCGAATGTTGGCGTTCGTGAACGGAGGAATTGTGGTGTTCATCCGGTAGTAGTAGATGGACGCTTCCGTCTCCACTTTTGCTTCTCCAGAATCGATCAACTGTTTCTTCATATCATTGGGAACGGTCTGGATCATGTCGAGCTGACCTGTTTTGTACATTTGGAATTGTGTATTTTCATCGTTGACCATGACAAACTCGATTCCCGCATATTTGATCGAATCACGATCCCAGTAGCCATCGTTTTTCACCAGCTTCACTGTCTGGTCATGAACCCAATCTTCCATTTTGAACGGTCCATTCGTCACGATGCTTGCAGCGCCTTCTGCCCATTTCGGATTGCTCTCCACGACTTTTTTATTCACTGGGAAGAAGGTCGGCTGCGTCAGGATGTGGAGGAAATAACCTGTTGGCGCTTTCAGCTTTACCTCAAACGTCTTCTCGTCTACGGCCTTTACTTGTACGCCATCTGCATTTCCTGTTCCTTTGTTGAACGCTTCTGCTCCATCGATGTAATAGGCGAGAAAAGCAGACGGGAATGCATTGTTCGGATCGACAATGCGCTTAAACGCAAACTCGAAGTCCTGCGCTGTCACTGGTTCACCATTCGACCATTTGCTATCGCGCAGGGTAAAGGTATACGTTTTTCCATCCTCACTCACTGTCCATTTCTCGGCCATAGCTGCTTGCGGCTTGTGATCCTTGTCCAATCGAACTAAGCCTTCCATTGTGGCGTTCAACACCTCGTTGGAAGTACTGTCAAAGCCCTTTGGAGGATCGAGCGAAGGTGGTTCGGTCTTCAGATTGAGTTTGAGCTTTGCAGCGACATTTACTTGTCCACTTGAATCTGTGGACGCTTGACCTGCTGTCCCTCCCCCTCCTGGCTGTGTCGGCGTTGCCGACTGACTACAACCCGTAATGGCAAGAACAGTGACAAGTGCAGCGGTACTAAGCAGCTTCCATCCTTTTCGCATGTTCATTGCATGTGCCCCCCTTTTCTTTTTAAACAACATGTAGCCTTTGTTGCTTTATGAATAAACGGCACGCTGGGAATGCCATTTATACACGCAATGAAAAATCTGTCTTGGCGAGACGAAAGGAAGTCTCGATCCGTCCAACAACGTTCCCACTCATGTTTGTAATGGGCGGATTGGTATATTCCGCGAGGGCTTCCAATGGACCGTCCATGCCAATTCCCAATTGACGAAGCACTTCATTGACGACCGGGTTGATCGCTCGTGGTCCTCCATCCTCGATCTTGATGGCAATGCCCAATCCTGTTTCTCTATCGCCCAAGCAATACACGGACTCTGCGCCTGCCTTCCCTACGATGCGACCGCTAAATGCTGACATGAGGTCTGTGCAATATCTATTTTCGCCCCCGACCATTTCGGGATGAGCGGTCATGGCATCCGTAATTCGCTGAACAGCTTTTCGTCGCTCGGGATTCTCAATCACCTCTGGTCTCGCCAGCTTGGCGAAGGCCCACGCGTAATGAGCGAGCGGCAATTGATGGACGGGAACCCCACATCCATCTGTCCCGAAGTTGATTTTGTCTTTGGGGTAGCCTGTTATGTCCTCGATTACTTCGAGAATTCGCTGTTGCACCGGATGCGTAGGCAAATGATAGGTAGTCACGTCCTCCCCCATATGTGTCGCAGTGGCAATCATGCCGGAATGCTTACCGGAGCAATTCGAGAATACGGGTGTGAGCGGCTTGCCCTCCCGGATTAGCTGTTTGTAGCTCTCCTCATGACGTGGCACATGTGTCCCGCATTGTAATGCCGCTTCTTGCTGACCTGCTCGCGCAAGTATCGAGAGCGCCCGTGTACGATGGCGTGGCTCCCCACTGTGAGAAGCGCAACAGAGCGAGAGATCAGCCAGCTCAAAACCATACCGATCTGCGGTCCCTGTCTCGATTACCGGAATCGTCTGCAACGGTTTCATACTGGAGCGTGCATATGTGAGGCGATGGGGGTCCCCGTACGAATAGAGCAATCTCCCCTGCGAATCAACAACTGCGATATGTCCAAGATGTGAGCTCTCTACCTGTTCTCCCCGGTATACGTTGGCAACGACGTTCATAGCAAGTCTCCTTTGAGTGCGAATGTTTGAATGTTTGTACTTTTCTAAATAAGCAAGTAGTGTGCCAATAACTGAAAAAACTAAGCACCAGGCGGAGTTTGGCTATTTTCCAGAGAAACAGATCAGCCTTTTCCTAGAATTGAACAAGAATAGGCTAACTCATTCACCGAAATAGGTTCGCCTTAAAAAGGAACAGGGTGACATTTCCATTTTCATTTCAAAACGGAGTACGTTCAGATGACTCCCATAAGCCTATGAGTCACCGCGTTTTTAGCAGAAAGCTTTACATGCTACAAAATAAGAGACGTTCCCCATGAAACGTCCCTCCTTGGCTCGTGTTGTGATCTTATTTTGACAACCCCTACTCCTGAATCGGGAAGATCGATTGGCATTGCCGTGGAAATATAAAAGACGGACAACGAAAAAAGGGCGTAGGAGTAGGGGCAGGGATGTTATTTGGACGCGGAGAACAAAATTTCCCTAACACCTCCATTTTGACTTCCGCATGTACCTGAATCTCCTTGCAGATGATCACTTCCAATTCCACCCTTCCACCAAGCAAAAAGTGCTCATTCGGTGTACACTCGATACCTGTGATCCTACAGGAGATGTTGTTTGCATCCAAAGGCTCCGGTAAGCATAGAATCACTTCATCGTCGAACGAAACGACAACCGGGAATTTGAACAAAAAGTCACCGTTCGCGAAGACGCGGAGTAGGACAGTTGCTTGGAAAACAAACTGTACCATCCCTGCCAGAAAAGTCGTTTGATTGACCGTCATCTGCACTCTCCGAACGTTGACGATGTTGCAGGAAACATCAGAGACAGACTTCAGGTGTGGGCGTTGAAAGAGCGGAAATGGTGGAGGGACGACAGGCTCTATGCATTGAATAGAGATGTCCTGACCAGATTGTATGGCTTCGTCAATCAACGGAAGGAACTCATCAGGGATGGATACCTTGCTCCGTTCCCGGTTCGTAAAGACCACCCAGTCGTATACCTCTTGTACCATGATGCACCTAGCCTCCAGATTGTTCGGGGGCGGAGGCGTGGCAGTTGGAAATACTTCTATAACTGTAACGGTAAACGAACAGGAACTCGTATTTCCAGCCGCATCCATTGCCGTGCACGTCACCACTGTCATTCCCCGCGGAAACGCCATGGTCTCAACTACTTCAGCTACAGGTAAGGACGGGAAATTGTGAACGACGCCAGACGAGCTACAGGAAATCGAAACGATGCCGCAGCTAGGACTTGCCGCTGTTACCGTGTACGTTACGGTTCCGAAATTCACACCTAGATCTGTACCCGTGCTCATATCAGGGGGACATGTGATAGTCGGGGGTTCGACGAAAGGAAAACTGATGATGACCTGACCATTGCCAAGCCCAATCCTCGCCAAGTTAAGCTGATTGCTCCCCCCGTTGAATGAGCCTCCTCCTCCTCCGACCCCAGCGACTAGAGGAAACACGGGATCTAATCCGTTTCCGCCTCCGCCTCCACTAAAGCCGCCACTAGCTCCGCCTCCGCCTCCTCCGCCAAAACCGCCAGTTCCACCGCCGCCGTCGGGTGCTCCACCCGCGCCACCGGCATTGATCGCGGTTCCGCCGCCGCCTCCCCCTGGTGAGGAAGAACCATTTCCAACAATGCCTGCTCCACCGCCTCCTCCATCAACTGGCGCTCCCGCACCACCACCTAACCCATTGATCCCTCCAGCTCCGCCAGGCGCTCCTCCCGTTCCACTTGTGGTTAGAGCTGCATCCCTTCCTGGCAGTAGATTGGCTTCCCCGCCTCCGCCACCCGCTGCTACGAGCAGATTGACTGCTGTCACCGGGTTTGCAGTCCGCCACACAAATGTACCGCCACCCCCGCTTCGACTATTTCCCATTCCTCCAACCAAAACGGTCAATACTTCACCGGGCGTGACGGGAAAATCCCCCTGGACGAACGCTCCTCTGCCAAAATCTAATGACCCGCCGCCTCTCGCCCCTACTGCCTGAATCGTCATCGAAGTAACGCAAGAAGGGACAACGAAGGTCTGAAGCTCACCCGTAAAATGGAGTGTAACAGCCGCAAACGTGATGACTACGATACCATCGCCAGTTCCCACACCGGAAACGTTTTTCTGATTGAGTCCGGCATTAAAGGAACCTCCGCCTCCTCCGCCTCCGAATGATTCTACAAGGTTTGTACCGCCTCCACCTCCACCGCCGCTATATCCTCCACCGCCTCCGCCTCCTGCGCTCCCTGCCCCGCCGCCACCAAAACCTCCAGTACCTCCCCCAGCACCCCCAGCATTAATAGCGGTTCCTCCTATGGCACCCGTGGAGCCGTTGGCACCGTTTCCAATGATACCTGCTCCTCCAGCACCTCCTCCCCCTAGGAATCCGTTGCCCCCTCCACCTCCGAGGCCATTCACTCCCCCTGCGCCTCCTAATGTCTCTTGTCCAGCTTGACCCGATATACTCGATTCATTCGCATTTCCGCCTGCGGAGCCTTGAGTACCGCCACCTCCACCGCCTGCTGCAATCAGAATGTTGGCGGCAGTAACGGGACCCGTCGTGCGCCAAACAAATGATCCGCCGCCTCCACTCCCTGCAGTTAAGTCATCGCCACCACCTGCTCCGCCTACGAGGATAGACAATACCTCGCCGGGTGTCACAGGAAAGTCGCCCTGGATATACGCCCCCTTCCCTCCAGCTGTGAGTCCGTCGCCGCCTCGGGCACCCACCACCCGGATCGTCAACGTAGTAAGAGCTGGAGGGACAATAAAGGTTTGAATAGTGCCCGTAAAAGCAAAGTTCTGTGTAGGCATTTCCCACCATTCCTTTCGAAGCATGGTTATACACACATAATTGCCCACTCCTATATATATGTGTTGACTGTAGATACGTCATAGGCGAAACAATAGAAAAAGACGTCCCATAGGCAGGACGCCTCATCACTTGGTCATAGACCTTTCGATTCCGCTATGCTTTTGCCACCCGCTGCATATCCGCTTCGACCATCATGTGAATGAGCTCTTCCAGCTTCGTTCTCGGTGTCCAGTCGAGCTCTCTTTTCGCTTTTTCCGGATTGCCCAACAAAATGTCCACTTCTGCTGGCCGATACAGTTCCGGGTCGATCACGACATAATCCAAGTAGTTCAACCCAACATAATCGAAGGCGATTTTGCACATCTCTTCCACCGTCGATGTTTTTCCTGTCGCGATGACATAATCATCCGGCTTATCCTGCTGGAGCATCAGCCACATCGCTTCTACGAAATCTCCTGCAAAGCCCCAATCCCGCTTCGCCTGAATATTCCCCAGCCGCAGTTCCTTTTGCTTGTTGGCGGCAATTCTTGCAACAGCATGCGTCACTTTCCTCGTAACAAATTCCAGTCCACGCAAAGGTGATTCATGATTGAATAAAATGCCGTTAGTGCTAAACATCTGAAAGCTTTCCCGATAGTTTTTGGTCATCCAGTAGCCAAACAGCTTGGAGACTGCATATGGGCTTCTTGGGTAAAAAGGTGTTTGCTCCGATTGCTGTGGCTCCTGGATTAATCCGTACAGCTCACTTGACGAGGCCTGATACATTTTGATAGCAGGGTCCGTTTCCCGAATCGCCTCCAGAGTATGCAGGACACCCATTCCCGTTACTTGTGCGGTCAAAATAGGCTGTTCCCACGACGAACCGACAAAGCTCTGCGCACCTAAATGATACACTTCCGCTGGTTTACATGCCTTCAGCGCACGCGTCAACGACGACACATCCAATAGATCGCCGTCCTTGTACTCTACCTGATCTGCGATGTTCAAATATTCCAGCCGCCACCTGTCCACTGAGCTCCGGCGTGGAACCAGTCCCACCACATGGTACCCCTTCTCCAGCAGAAATTTTGCCAGGTAGGCGCCATCCTGACCCGTGATTCCTGTGAGGAAAGCTGTTTTCATCCGCTTCTACTCCCCTTCTTCAGGCTGTGCCGTAATGTTCATTCCGGTAAGTTCCCTTGAGCATCTCTTAAGCTTATGCCGGATCATGTTCATACGTTCAGTTGTCAGGCTGAGGGTCAAGAACAGAAGTCCGTAATAAACTAATGAAAGCAAGCCGTTGTCATAGATCAATAAGGAGGTAGGCAGGTAACATGTCGCTCATTACCGTCGTGATTCCAACCTATAATCGGGCGAAGTATCTCCCCGCAGCCATCGAAAGTGTGTTGAACCAAACACACAAGGAATGGAAGCTCCTCATTGTAGATGACGCATCTACTGATCACACACAAGCCATCGTCGAAAAGTACCTCGATGATCCCCGCATTCACTACGTGCTACTCCCTGAAAATTCAGGGATTGGAAAAACAATGGCTGCTGCTCTGGAACGAATTGATACGCCCTACTTTGTCTCACTTGACTCGGATGACTGGTTCGACGGAAAAACCTTAGAAATTTTGTTGGATGAGATGGAACGCCAGCCGGAAACCACGAACGTCGTGTTCTCCAACACCGTTTTTTGGAGGGAAGTGGGTGACACGCGTGAACTATCCGAAATCATGCGGCCTCGGATCTATGAAGATAAGTATGATTACCTGGAAGCTCCAATGGTTTGGCCTCGTTTTTATCGGACACAAGCGGTTCGTGATGTCGGCGGATTTGAATGTGACGATCCCATGCAGGGAAGGTTTTCTCATGACAAGTACATGTTATTAAAATTGATCGGAACAGGTGATATTCACTGGGTCGATGCGAACCTCTATCATTATTTGATTCACGAGAGCAACAATTCCCACACAAAGAACTGGCCGCAATGGACAAAAGCAAGAAAGTACATTCTAACGAAAATCTTGAAACTGTGGGGAGACGAGTACGAGCCTGTTTTTGTGTACACACCCCAGGGCTGGGTCTATGTGAGCAAGCTCATACCAAAAGAGAAGCCTTCCTAACTATTCTGCGACAATCTGCTTAAACAAGGTCAATGCCCGCGCCACCGCTTGATCCATGTTGTAGTATTGATAATCCGCGAGTCTGCCCGCAAAAAGCACCTGATCACGTATTTGCTCTGCTTCTTGTTTATAGAGGCTGTACCGTTGACTGTTTTCCTTGCGGGGAATTGGATAATACGGCTCGTTTTCGCCAGGTGAATATGACTGTGGATATACGAAGGATATAGTTGTGTGAGGAACGACTTGACCTGTGAGGTGCTTTTGTTCGAGGATTCTGGTGAAATCATACTCATTGGGATAATTGACAGTCCCCACTTCTTGATACCATGCCTTTTGATGCGTTTCAAAATGAAAGCGCAGGCTTCGATAAGGCAATTGCCCATGCTTATAGCCAAAAAAGGAATCGATCGGGCCGGTGTAGATCATTCGTTTATACCTAAATTCATCCGCGATTTCTTGATAGTTCGTATTGAGGAGCACCTTTATATTCGGATGGTCCAGCATGCGATGAAACATTGCTGTAAAGCCATGCAACGGAATTCCCTGATACGTGTCCTGAAAAAACCGATTGTCCCTGCTGACATACACAGGAACCCTTGCGGAAACAGACGGATCCAGCTCCTCCGGCTTCAAATCCCATTGCTTGATCGTATACCGATGAAATACTTTTTGATAAATGAACTCAGCCAAAAAGCCAAGCTCTTCATGAGCACTTTCCCGAAGCTTCAGAATCGGAATCTTCGCCCCGAATCCATATTGACGGATCAGCAAGCTCTCCAGTTTCTGAGCATATTGCGGAGAAAACAATGCGGACAATGCATTTAGATTGAAGGGCAACGGTATTTTTATGCCATCGACATAGGCACGCACCTCATGGAAGTACGGCCGCCACTGGGTAAAACGTGACAAATAGTCCCAGACCATCTTGGAATTCGTATGAAAGGTGTGCGAACCGTATTTGTGAATCAGTACCCCACGCTCATCATAGCAATCATAGGCATTTCCTCCGATATGATTGCGCCCCTCTACCACCAACACTTTCTGATCGAGCTCATTGGCAATCCGCTCTGCGAGTGTAGCACCCGTAAATCCAGCTCCGACGATCAGCCAATCCACCTTCATGTAAGTCTCACATCCTCCCGTCTTAATCACATCCACTCACCACTTACCATTCCGTTAATACCCTAGTAAATGATGTCGTACTCTACACGCGGGAGTGAATTCTATATGAATGCAAACTGGTACACACACTACACACGCTGGAATGAATGTGAATCCCTTGATTCAGAGCTTCGTCAGCAGTTAACCGCCATGCACGCTGATGAAAAGCAGCTTGCGGATTGCTTCTCTGCCCCGATTGCATTTGGAACCGGAGGGATGCGCGGAGTCATGGAGCCGGGAATAAACCGCATCAACCTTTACACGATTCGCAAAGCAAGCGCAGGGCTGGCTCTTTATTTACTCGAAACATATCCGGATCTGGCCGTCAAAAAAGTCGTCATTGCCTATGATTCACGCAAACACTCACAGTTGTTTGCCAAGGAAACCGCCAAAGTTCTCGGTCAGTACGGGATTACTACATGTATATTCAAACAGCTGACTCCTACCCCTCTGCTTTCCTTTGCTGTACGCCACTATCGTGCGTGTGCTGGCATTGTCATTACAGCAAGCCATAATCCGCCCGAATATAACGGCTACAAAATTTATGGTGCAGACGGGGGACAAATTACACTCGCGACAGCCGAACGACTGATGGACCTTATCGCTAATGCCGGAAATGAACTCGAAATCACTCCAGCTGATGAGCAAGAGCTGTACAAAAATGGACTGCTTCACTGCATTGACGATTCTCTCTTGCATGCGTATTTGGAAAAAGTAAAGCAATTGCGCGTCCATCCTGACTTATCTCCTTCCATCCGGGAGCAAGTGAAGATTGTCTTTACTCCCCTGCACGGCACGACCCATGACTCGATCACGCGTGGATTGAAACAGTTCGGGTATACACAAGTGAGTGTTGTTCTCGAGCAAGCTATCCCCGATCCTAACTTTTCGACGGTAGACTCGCCTAATCCCGAAGAGCCTGAGGCCTTTCGATTAGCGATTTCATACGCCAAAAAGATGGACGCCGACATGATCATGGGGACGGACCCTGATGGAGATCGCCTTGGCGTGCTCGTCAAAAATAAGGCAGGAGACTACATCGTCCTGACAGGAAATCAGTTGGGAGCCATGCTTCTTCATTACCTGCTGGAAACCAAACAAAAAAAGGGGGAGCTCCCCACAAACGGCCTTGTCTTGAAAACAATCGTCACGTCCGAAATGGGTAGAGCCATCGCGGCAGACTTCGGTGTATCGACAGAAGACACCCTGACAGGCTTCAAATATATTGGCGAAAAAATCGAAGCCTATAAAAAAAGTGAAGCGTACGTCTTCCAGTTTGGGTATGAAGAAAGCTACGGGTACTTAATCGGCGATTTTGTCCGGGATAAGGATGCCGTACAAACTGCTTTGCTAATTGCAGACATGTGCGCGTATTACAAATCACAACACAAAAGCCTCGCTGACACACTGAATGACTTATTCGACCGTTACGGTCATTATGCAGAAGAGCTGATTTCTTTCACATGCAAAGGAGGAGAGGGCATGCAAAAAATATCGGCAACGATGTCTTCCCTGCGCAATCAGCCACCTTCCCAAATCGCCTCCCACCCCGTCCTGGCCATCGAAGATTATGCCAGCGGAATCCGCACAGATTGTCGAACAGGTACAACTACACCGCTCACTTTGCCAGCCTCGGATACGATCAAATACTTTTTCCACGATCATTCGTGGTTTTGTGTCAGACCCTCAGGCACAGAGCCCAAAATCAAAATTTATTTAGGAGTGAAAGGAACGAGTAGTCAGGATAGCCAAGAAAAGCTCTTCACCTTGAAGCAAGCTGTCTTGGAGCTGCTCGATTTCTAGTCAGGACTAGATTTCCAAATAGGGACCGGACTGAGGTGGATGTCCGCCCGCGACTGATCCGTAACGAGGAGGATGATAAGCCTGTTCTGGTGTTAATTCAGGGAAACCTGATTGAAGAAGCAAGTCGCGTCTTACAAAAAAAGCGTTGACGCCCTTTGAATCTGTCCCCACCAAGGCATATCCCAAGCTGGTTCCCAAAATGGCCAAGGAACTCAAGCTGGCACCATAGTAGGTATTGCCACCCCATTTAAAATCCGGTTGATACACGATCACCATTTTTTGTGGAGGCGGAAAAGCCGCATTGTACTCAATAACGACAAGTCTCGGGGTGTAAGCAGAAAGAGCTTGCCATACCCAGTAGTCATTGCCGTCAATGTCGATAGAGAGCAGATCAAATTCTTTTTGGACACCATTTTTTTCGAATAAACCAGCAATATTTTCTCTCGTGATTAACTCATTCTTGATGATGACCTGGGGATAGGCAGCATAATCCGTAGACATTTTATTGCAGCTGTTCAGGTCGCCTTCCATCGCTAATCCGCTCCATCCGTGCTGCGTGACGAGATTTTTGAGCATACATTCCGAGCCATCTCCAACGCCGAATTCTACACAATAGCGATTCGTAGTTCCGATTCGTGAAAATATTTCTTCAATGATGCCGTCTTCTCCATTTTGAGAATACACTTGCCTTTCATATCGGTTTAACACATCCATTCTCTCCATGCCTCCATTCACAATTTCCCTCTTTCCGTATCATATTTATCTTTTTGCGGATACGATTGGTCATTCAAGGAACAGGCCGCAAAACAGGCTATTTGCATGGTTTCAAGGCCCTCCTCGGGACAATATATTAGGATAAAGTTTATCAATAGGAGCCTAGCAGGCATTTTGTAAGACAGAGGAGATGTATAATTGTGAGTTTGCCCATCGTGTTTATTCACAGAACGGCTGAAGAGCATGTAGGATTATGCATGCAACAGGCGAAATACAGCAACCCTTCTTCTCGTGTCATTCTTATCGGGAGCCCAGAAAACAAGTATCTTTCTGCGGAAAATACAGAGCACTTCCTGTTGAGTCGTTTCTACCAAAGTGCCCAAGCTTTTTCTTTTGTTTACAAGCACTCCACTTCCAACACCTACGAATACAATCTGTTTTGCTTCCAACGCTGGTTTATTTTGCGCGATTTTATGAGGAATCAAGGGATAGAACGTTGCTGTTACCTGGACTCGGACGTCATGCTATTCACCGATATCAGCAAGCGATACAACGAGGAGTTCGATGACTTTACGTTTGAGTTTACCTGGACGACCGTATGCGATCTGGAAGAACTCAATCAATTTTGCGATTACACAATCAAATTTTTCCGCGACCCTCTTCACTACGAGACTCTGCTTCAATTCGCAAAAGAAATCGGAGATGTCCCCATTTCCGACATGGTGCTGTTTATCCTGTTTCACAATTACGCGCTTCGCCGTAAAGCTACGTATGGTATGGTCGCCAACGGCTTTTTCGATCATAATCTCAACTGTCCTTTTGCTCCATCCTGCCCGCAAGCTGACAGTCAAGATGGGAAGAAACAGATTTATCAAAAGGCTGGTGCTCTTTTTTGCAAAATAACGGGCACGACTGACTACCTTCCTGCTCATTCCTTGCATTTTCAAGGACACGCAAAAGCCTATATCCCCTTCTTTGGCTCACAGGCTATCCCGAACACAGATGATTTCATGTTTTTCGACTATGCGACCTGCAAATGGGTGCATGCCGAGCCCTGATCCCCATAAAATTCCCTCTGGAAACGAGCTGTACGCCGTGCCATTTTTCACGTTTTTCCATATTCATAATATGTTAAGCTGTTCATCCTTCGCTACGAGCATCATGGACAGGGGGGATTCGACTCATGAAGGCATTGATTACCGGAGTAACGGGATTTGCCGGCAGTCACTTGGCTGAGTATCTACTGTCGCGGGGAGATGTAGATGTTTACGGTACATTCCGGTCCCTTACCAAAAAGGAGCAGCTAGGGCACCTGATAGACCGCGTGCATATGGAAAACTGTGAATTAAAAGATCCCCAATCTGTAAATGAACTCATCCAGAGAATAAAGCCTGATCTCATTTTTCACCTGGCTGCCCAAAGCTTCGTCCCCACCTCGTTGTCGTCTCCTGCGGATACGATGGTGAACAATATTGTCCCACAGTTACATTTGTTCGAGGCGGTACGCAACCATGCTGTTGCTTGCAAAATTCAAATCGCATGCTCCAGTGAGGAGTATGGTTTGGTTTATCCGGAGGAAATCCCCATAAAGGAGACCAACCCACTCCGTCCTCTTAATCCATACGCGGTCAGTAAAATCGCCCAGGATTATCTCGGATATCAATACCACCACAGTTACGGTCTGGCGATCATCCGTACACGTACGTTTCATCATACCGGTCCGCGAAGAGGCGAAAGCTATGTGACCTCCAATTTTGCCAAACAAATTGCCCAGATTGAGCTTGGTCTGCAAGAGCCAAAAGTGCATGTCGGCAATCTTGAGGCCATTCGAGACTTCACGGATGTACGGGATATTGTCAAGGCGTATTGGTTGGCGATTACCCGAGGTGAACCAGGCGATGTCTACAATATTTCCGCGGGTACTCGCTACACCATCGAGGACATGTTGAAGACACTACTGTCCTTGACTGATGTGAAGGTAGAAATACATGTAGACACCAATCGGTTGCGCCCCTCTGATGTGGACATTGTATTGGGAGACTCATCGCTGTTCCGGGAAAAGACGGGATGGGAGCCCGAGATCTCCTTCCAGCAAACGATGGAAGATTTATTGAATTACTGGCGCTCTGAACTACGCCAACAGAACAGCCCTTAAAAACGTCGAGTGGATGAGTAGAAAAAAATCAGGAGGGAACTTCTTATGTCCATGCAATCCCTTCCTCTCGTCAGTGTCATCACCCCTTCGTACAATCAGGCAAAATTTATCAAACGAACGATCGAGAGCGTATTGACACAAGACTATCCCCATATTGAGCATATTGTGGTAGATGGCGCCTCAACTGACGGTACACAGAATATTTTGCAGCAATACAGCCACCTGGCAGACCGCTTCCGCTACGTTTCCGAACCAGATCGCGGCCAATCCCATGCTATCAATAAAGGATTGCAAATGGCACGTGGTGAGATTATCGGATGGCTCAATTCAGATGATACGTATTTTCCCGGTGCCATTCGAAAGGCTGTGGCTGCCTTACAGCAGCATCCCGAATGGGGCGTGGTATACGGTAAAGGGCTCCACATTGATGAGGATGACAAAGCAAAATATCCGTACATTTGGGTGGAGTTTGACAGAAAAAAATTGTTTCATTTCAACATCATCTGCCAACCTGCCGCTTTCCTGCGAAAGCATGCCTTTGAAGCAGTTGGTGGTGTAAATGAAGAACACGACTGGTGCATGGATTACGATTTGTGGAACCGGATTTCCCTGCATTATCCGATTGGAACGATACCGGAATTCTTGGCTAACTCACGCTTATATGACGCATGCAAAACGTTTGTCTATGAATTGGAGCCAGGGTTTTCCGAAATTTTGAAAACAAGCGTGAAGCATCATGGCACCATCTCAAATGAATGGCTCTATCACTACACGCAGAAGCATTACAAGCAAGGAGCCTTTTGGTTTCTCAATAAACTAAAAGCGTATCATGCATTCGGGCCATCTCCCCAAATCATCGCATCCAACCGCTACTCGGACTCATGGGCTCCCCAAAACCTGCGAATGACCATCGAAGCCAGCCATGGACCGATGAACGCTTTGCTTATCAAAGGAAGCAACCAAGATATCGCCCCTCTTCTTCATTTCCATGTCATGAGGAATGGGAAATTCGTATACAAATTCCAAGTTACCCAAGGGCGTTTTCAAGTCGTGATTCCCATTGCCTCAGAGGGACAGCAATGTGAAGTGAGTATTTTTTGCAGCCAGCAGATCCTTCAGAACCACCCCAACAATCCTGGAATCAAACGATCTGTCAGCTACCACCTGGAAGAAGTCCTCCCACTTTCCTATGAGGAGTACCAATTTTATCAGGAATTTACCAAAGGCAAGGCCCAGATCGAAAATTGGGTAAATCGCAGAGTCCCTTCACCTCGAAACTGAATGCGGACGAGAAAGGCAGGTTGACAAGAATTGAATCTGGCGAAAAAACGGATTGTGGTTACGGGTGGATCAGGATTTCTAGGAAGCCACGTCGTTCATCAATTGCGCAAGCTGGACTGTACGGACATCTTCATCCCTAGAAGCCATGAATACGATCTTCGCAAAGAACATGATGTGAACAAGATGTTGCAAGATTTCCGTCCCGATATCATTCTTCACTTGGCTGCCGTCGTTGGCGGAATCGGCGCGAATCAAAAAAACCCCGGAAAATACTTTTACGATAATTTGATCATGGGAACTCAGCTCATGGAGCAATCCCGTTTATTTGGTGTCAAAAAATTCGTAGCCATTGGAACCATTTGCTCCTACCCGAAATATGCGCCTGTACCGTTTCAGGAAGAAGATATATGGAATGGTTACCCTGAAGAAACCAATGCTCCGTATGGCTTAGCCAAGAAAATGATGCTGGTGCAATCACAAGCCTATCGCGAGCAATACGGGTTCAATTCCATTTATTTGCTCCCTGTCAATTTGTACGGCCCGGGCGACAACTTCGATTTGGAAACCTCACACGTCATCCCTGCCATCATTCGAAAATGTGTGGATGCGATTCGCAATGACGAGAAGAAGATCGTTCTCTGGGGAACAGGCAACGTCACACGCGAGTTCATTTATGTCGAGGATGCTGCTCAGGCGATTATTGCTGCAACCATGAACTATGATCAATCGGAACCGGTCAATATCGGTTCTGGTCAAGAAATCTCCATCAAAAGCTTAGCTGAAACGATCAAGCAGCTAAGCGGCTTCCAAGGAGAGATCGAATGGGATAAAACCAAGCCAGACGGACAGCCGCGCCGCCTTTTAGATGTGACCAAAGCAAAAGAGCATTTCGGCTTCGTGGCACAAACGTCCTTACTCGCTGGCTTGGAGAAAACGATCGCCTGGTACATGGTACATCCTCACGTTCAAGGGAGGATCCCTACATGAGAGTCGGAATAAACCTGATGTCAGTGATTCCTGGCAAAATCGGCGGGATGGAGCAGTATGTCAGGAACTTGCTGGCCTACTCGATGAATGCTGGGGACGGCCATCAGTGGTTTCTTTTTTTATCCTCACACAATTTCCATACCTTTGAGGCGCAAAAAAATGTGCGCAAATTCATGGTCCCCGACCATGGTAATGCGCACGCGATGCTTCATTACTGGATTAACTCCCTCCAGTTGAATTTGTGGTTTTGTCCGTTGCTTGTATTGAATCCATCCGATGTCGCAATCCCTTCTGTGATCAACATTCCAGATATCCAACACGAGTATTACCCAGAGTTTTTCGATGCTCATTCCTTGCGCTGGCGACTAGACAACTACAAATCGTCTGCTGAGCGTTGCAGTGCCGTGCTGACTCTCTCGGAGTTTTCCAAGCAAACGATCCTCCAAAAATTCGGGCTTCCTCCGCATAAAGTACATGCGATCCACCTAGATGCCTCGCGGGAATTTTCCTTGCCACATAATGAGGCACTCAACCAACAGGTCATACAAAAGTATAAGCTGCCCAGCGAATACGGCTTTTTCCCCGCGAATACATGGCATCACAAAAATCACCTAAATGTCTTCAAAGCACTTGTCACTTTACGGGATAAACACCAAATCCGAGTTCCCATGGTTTTCACCGGTTTTGCTCAAGAGGCACATCAAAACGTCATGAATTACATCACAAATAACCAGCTTTGGGACCAAGTCAAATGGCTCCATTACGTACCACAGGAAGAGATGCCTTACTTGTATCGGAATGCCCAGTTCCTTTGCTTTCCTTCCCTCTTCGAAGGGTTTGGCATTCCGCTGGTAGAGGCCATGAAGTCCAACATCCCCATCGTTTGCTCCAATGCAGGGAGCATTCCTGAAGTGGTTGGTGACGCTGCTCTCACCTTCGACCCGAATATTTCCGATGATATCGCGGTGAAGCTCGCCCATCTTTATCTGACACCTGAGGCACGAGCAGACCTAGTTGCCAAAGGCATCCATCAAGCCAAGCATTTTTCGTGGGAGAAATGCGCGCGCGAAACATTGGCTGTCTTTTCATCCGTCGCACGCTAATGTCATTTGAAAGGAGGTCATCCTTGTATGTCACGCATGCAGCAAATTCGGGATACGTGGAGGAAGGAGCGCCGAATCCCGTTTCCGTTAACCGAACAAGAAACTTGGGATTTTTGGCTGTTGGAATCACCGACAACCGATTTGAAAAGGTCGAAGATCAAGCATATTGCAAAAACGATGGGCATCCGCACTCTGATCGAGACAGGTACGTTTAAGGGCGACATGTTGCAGGCGATGAAAAACCATTTCGACTTGCTCGTTTCCATCGAGCTGGATGAAGCATTGTTTATCGCGGCAAAAGAAAGATTCTCAGGCGACAGCCACATCCATATCCTCCACGGTGACAGTGGCGTAGTATTGAGCAACCTGATGCACTCTGTTACAACACCTTGCCTGTTTTGGCTGGACGGTCATTACATCCCGCGCTCAACGGAGGCAGCCAAAGGAGACCTGGACACCCCTATCTTGCATGAGCTGGCTGCCATTTTGCAGCATTCTGTTCAAAATCACGTCATTTTGATTGATGATGCTCGTTGCTTTATTGGTCCCAATCCATTGTTGAAAGATTATCCCACTATCCAACAGCTACGAGAATTCGTTCATGCTCTTCGTCCCGACCTCTTATTCGTCGTAGGAAATGACATCATCATGATCTACAATCCACTTGAAGGAGCATCAAATTCGATGAAGAAAGTTGACTTTCACCTGCCGTTTGACAATCAAACCTTTACCGTCTACGGGGACCACTCCGATCAAAGCGTCCTGTACTTTATGGAGTATTACCAAGGATACTATGAAGACTACGTTATCCACCCTCTGAAAAAAATCGTACAACCTGACCATGTTTGCCTAGACATCGGTGCGAACATCGGCCCGATCTCACTCGCCCTGAGCTATCTCGCGCCTCAAGGCAAGGTGTACGCATTTGAACCCTCCGATGTCAATTATCCTTATCTCCTGCGAAATCTTGCCGAGAATCACATCACCAATGTCGAGCCTATTCAGCTCGGAATAGCCGACCGCAACGGGAACATTCATTTTAACGACGACCCGCGTGGAGGCGGATGGTCTTATATCCCGCATGAGCCAGAGGCCGTGGAGAAATCCACCCAATTCATATCATGTGTCAGGTTGGATGACTGGGTAGAGCAGAATATGATCTCGCGCATCGACCTGATTAAAATTGACGTGGAAGGCTCTGAGGTCATCGTCTTGGAAAGTGCCCTGCGAACGCTTAAGCAGTGGGACCCAGATGTGATCATTGAATTCAACCCTGAGAGCATCACGGAAAACTTCGGCAGACATCCACTCGTGCTATACACACTGCTGGAGAAATTGTTTACCCATCTGTATATGTTTAAGCGGGACAATACAGTGGTAAAGGTGAAGAACTACAACCACTTACTAGACGAAATGAAACCTTTTCACGCTGATCTGTTTTGCACAAACAAGACTTTCCTCGATTAAACGCACATGAAAAAACATGGCTGCAGACTCGCCATGTTTTTTGTTTCGTTGCTATTTGAAAGTAGCCATAACCTTTCTCAATCCATCCTCCAACTTCACTCGATGATTCCACCCCAGTGCTTGCAGCGATCGAGTATCTGCATGTGAATGCATGATCTCCCTATCTGTATACGCAATCGATCCGAACTTCAAGACCGTGCTTGATTGCGTCATCTGATGAACCAGTTCTACAAACTCTCGTATCGGAGTAGCCGTACCTGTCCCTACCTGGTATTCCGTAAAGCCTGCGGGTAGACGAGCAGCATGCGCCAACAGCACACGAAAGGCAGCAACAACATCCTCCACATAAATAAAGTCTCTTGCTTGCTTCCCTTCTGTAAGCCTTAGTTCAGGTTGATTTTCGAGACAGCTTTTGATGACTGAAGTGACAAATTTATTCGCATTGTCATAAGGACCATACACATGCTCCAGCCTGACGTTGATGAATTGTAGGGAAGAGGTATCTGCTAGGCATTTTCCCCATTCTCGAAAATGACGCTTCGTCAAATTGTATGGTTGCAGATGTTTGGATAATCGGGTGGGCGCACTGGAAAACGTATCTGTATTTAGAAAAACAGGGGTACCAAAGCGCATGGCCATATCCAGCAGCTTCAGCGGAAAGGTTACATTTGCATCTACCATCGTGGTAATGCTCTCGGTGTTTCGTCCATAACAAGTTGCCGTATGGATGATTGCGTCGATTCTCCCCTGCTCGAAAAAAGGAGCTTCCCATTGACCGCGATCCGCATCATACGTAATCAAATCAGGCAATATGTCCTGGATGCGCGAGCAATCGGAAGTACTCCTTTTCAAGATGATGACAGTATGTCCGTCTAATCGCAGCGCTTTTACCAGCTGGCTTCCGAGAAAGCCTGTCGCGCCGGTCACAAGTAACTTCATTCGGGATCGCTCCCCTTCACGTGCTCTACAATCTTCTTATATCCAGTTCAAGTCGATGTTGTGAATTTGTTTTTCTTGCATGACCCTCCGAAAGTGATCGGCTTTCGTTTTCAAGCCTTCAATCAGCCATTCATGATTTTCTACGACGATTTTTTCGATTTGCAGGTGTAAATTTTGCTCTACGATTTTTTCCAACAGTTCAAATTCTGCCCCCTCGATATCTATTTTGATTAATTTGATCGGCCGATTGAGCATCTGGATGAACTGTGTCAAATCAATGACCTCTACTTCTACATACTTATGGGGATTCGTAACAGGATGATTGTTCAAAAGGGAAGAGGCGTAAGCAGACCCTGCCGGATCCGTATGGTAATGTTCGTGCAAATGCAAACGTAGCTTATCGTTTTTATGCCAAACTGCTTTGTTGATACATATAACATTCGGATAGGCGCCCACCCTTTTTTTCAATTCCTCAAATACGTATGGATTCGGCTCAAACGCAAAGACGAGAGCGCCTTTATCCGCCATTTTTTGAGAAATGACCCCATAATTTGCCCCACAATCGATCGTTATGTCCCCGTATCCGATCGGAGAAAAAACTTCTTCACTGTTCTCGTTTAATCCGCCCACTCCTGCTTCCTCCTTATGTTCGACTGGTTGCCCATGCTGCCTTTCCGGATTTCCACAGTTCTTCCAAGTAGTTTTTATCTCGGAGCGTATCCATTGGCTGCCAAAAACCGGTATGCTTGAAGGCCATTAGTTGATTCGCCTTGGCCAAGCCCTCCAACGGCTCTTTTTCCAATACCGTCTCATCACCCGCCATATAATCAAATACGCCCGGCTCCATGACAAAAAAACCAGCATTGATCCATCCGCCGTCCCCTTTTGGCTTCTCCTGGAATCCTGTTACGTTGTTCCCATTGGCAATATCCAATGCTCCGAATCTGCCTGGCGGTTGAGTCGTGGTGATCGTTGCGAGCTTTTTATGCGTGCGATGAAATTTTACCAGCTGTTCAATATTGATGTCGGATAAGCCATCTCCATACGTCAGCATGAATGTATCTTCTCCCACATACTTCTGTATCCGCTTCACCCTTCCACCTGTCCCTGTGTCTTTCCCCGTATCAATCAATGTGACTCGCCACGGAGCAGCATTGTGGTTGTGAAAAGTGACCTGATTGTCGGTACGAAAATCAAACGTCACATCAGAATGGTGAAGGAAGTAGTGCGCAAAGTACTCCTTGATCATGTAGCCTTTGTACCCGAGACAGATGATGAAATCATGGAAACCGTACTTGGAATAAATGGACATGATATGACAAATGATGGGCCAATCACCGATTTCAATGAGCGGCTTCGGCCGAAGATGCGTTTCTTCTCCAATGCGCGTGCCATACCCTCCTGCTAGGATGACGACTTTCATTGGCTGCCCTCCTTTCTCTGTTGTTCACTTGGCCTCATTGGTATACGCCGCGATTTGGGCCAAACAAATTTCTCTTACGTCTTGTTTTTTCTGATAAGCCTTCTGCCAAGAAATGATACTGTCCAAGGTCCGTTCGAGCGACCAGTTGGGCTTCCAGCCTATTACGCCTTTGGCTTTAGAACAGTCCAGCTTTAAATATTTGGCTTCGTGCCATTGTGGATCGGTTCGCTCTGCTTCAAAACGAGCACCAGCCCCCCAACGCTCACACAATTGCCGGACGATCCACTCTACCGATCTGGCATCTTCCTCATTCGGACCAAAATTCCAGCTCTCGGAGTAATCCTTGCCATTCGCCCACATTTTTTCAGCGAGCATCAAGTACCCCTTCAAGGGCTCCAGGACGTGCTGCCACGGTCGAATTGCTTTTGGATTTCGGATGACGATGGTCTCTCCCTTTATCAAGGCACTTAGGCAATCCGGTATCAAACGATCCATCGCCCAATCACCACCGCCGATCACATTGCCTGCTCGCGCTGTAGCAACGGCAACGCCATGCTGATGATACTGGTCGGGGTGGAAAAAAGCATTGCGATAGGAGGCAGTCACTTGCTCCGAACATGCTTTACTGTTGGAATACGGATCATAGCCGCCCAGCACATCCTGCTCACGGTATCCCCACACCCACTCCCGATTTTCATAAACCTTATCCGTCGTGACATTGATAATTGCTTTGATTTTCATTCCGTTTTGTACAGCCACTCTCGCCGCCTCGAGTACATTCACCGTACCCATGACATTGATTTCGAAGGTTTCCGCTGGATATTGATACGATAAACGCACCAGCGGCTGAGCGGCCATGTGAATGATGATATCCGGGTTGGCTTGGTTGATTGCTTTATGAACACTTTCCTTCGATCTGACATCGTCAATGATTGAATCAACCAATGAGCTGATTTGGGCGCACTCAAAAATACTCGGATTTGTTGGCGGCGACAGCGCATACCCCGTTACCTTCGCCCCCAAGTCATGCAGCCATAAGCACAGCCATGCGCCTTTGAAGCCGGTATGACCTGTGATCAACACTTTTTTGTCTCGCCAGAACGCAGGATCAATCATTGTGATCACCGTGCTTCCTAATCTGCTCCAGAATCGCTGACCACGTCATCCCAAGTCGAACGATATCTTCTTCCACCAGCTGACTGCCCATCTGTACCTCGATGAATGCCAGCTCGGTCGTAGCTTTGATTGCATGCTTGGCTCCTACCGGGATTTGCAATACGTCACCTGGTCCAACCTGGCTCAGCTGATCATCCAAAATGAACTCTCCGCTGCCCTCTACGATAATCCATACTTCGCTACGGTGGTGATGGTACTGATAACTCAAATTTTTCCCGTCGTATACATGGATTTGTTTCGTTAATACTTCCCCCGCGTCTTCATTTTTCTGAAAATGCATAACCTGATACCATCCCCAGCGCCGCTCTTCATACATTGGGCGCTTTGTCCAATCCAAAGACAAATTTTTGACCATATGACTTTGTTCCTTGGAAGAAACAAGGATGCCATCCGGACTCGCCGCTACGATCATATCCGATAGACCGATGGACACGATAGGGATGTCCAATTCGTTGATAACGTGCGTATTGGTGCAGCTCTCATCCAGCAAAACCTTACCAATTGTATTCCTGCTCATTTCTTCCGTGAGCGTATTCCACGTCCCTAGGTCCTTCCAGGCTCCCTCATACGGGAGAACGACTACTTTCTCTGCCTTTTCTACAATCTCATAGTCAAAGCTGATGGCAGGCATTTGGCTATATTGCTCAAGCATGC
This sequence comes from Brevibacillus schisleri, assembly GCF_055685845.1. Taxonomy (NCBI): domain Bacteria; kingdom Bacillati; phylum Bacillota; class Bacilli; order Caryophanales; family Paenibacillaceae; genus Brevibacillus; species Brevibacillus schisleri. The sequence continues at coordinate 1,921,409 of NZ_JBVNDM010000001.1, read as the reverse complement.
GGTTGTATTCAGTAGGCAATCCTTTTTGCTCCAATTCGCGAATCAGATAGCCCAATCGAAAAGCAAAAATTCCACAATTCCACAGGGCCTTCTTTTCTACTAAATCCTGCGCTTGCTCAAGGGACGGTTTTTCTTTGAAGCTTTTTACTTTTTGATAGGCAGGGGGTATTTTACCCTGATCCGATTGTGATTCTAGCTGTGGAACAATGTAGCCGTATTTCGTAGATGGATACGTAGGTTTCACTCCGATTAATGCGAGATTCGCGCCAGATTTGAGGATGACGTTCTCTAGCTCCTTGATCCTGTCCATAAAGCGGTCCTCAACGAATGGATCTACAGGCATGATGGCGATGACTTCATCCGGGTCCATTGTCAAAGCAGAGTACAAATAGGTTACCGCTAAAGCAATGGCAGGGAAGGTATCCCTTTTTTCCGGCTCCACGATCAAAGGAACGTCTTCACCCAGTTGGCTTTGAAGCAAATCAACATGTGAGCGGCCTGTTGAAATATAAACAGGCTCCGACCAATTGCGGGAGGCTAGCTGCCTCCATACTCGTTGAACCATCGCCTCTGGTTGGGCATGTGCATTGCCTATCAACTTCAAGAACTGTTTGGACCTGACATCATTGGAGAGCGGCCACAGCCTTTTCCCTGAACCACCCGATAGTAATATCAGTTTCACTCAGGCCACCTCGATCCGTTTATCGTGTTGTATGCACCATCTTATGCGTCTGTCGCAGTCGATGCTCTATCGTCCAATGAAAATGGTCAACTAACACGAGGAATGATAGAAGCCTATAGAAACTGAATCCAACGGTTAGAAATATAATCAAAAATGTAAGAACCGGCTTGCGGGAGATAGGGAGTTGTGAAAAACTTCATATGGTGCTTCGTATATCCTTGAAAATGAAGAGAAAACACCGGCAGATATCGCCCCGTTGCCTTATCCTTGCAGCACAGGACACCATTTATCGAGTAGATTTTCTTATAGCCGTACAAATTTTCCATTGATGTCGCCTGCTGAATATTCCCATCAATTATGCCATCATGAAACAAGCCATTCGTGATTTGGTAACCCTTGAGCCGCTCAAGAAAGAGCAAGGCCAGCACCATATCCGTTATGAGAGGTTGATTGAATCGTACGTGTTCCTTTCTCCGCATGGTGTATTGAACGACTTGCGCGAATGCAATCGGATTGGCAAAATGAGACTTCATGAACTCACAATATTGTTCCAACTTCTGCCTATCTACGAAATTTGTCCATACGAATTCCATCGTAAAGTTTTCAAAGCGCGGATGGTTCACGTCGGTAAACAGCATGACATCCGTATCGATATAACAGCATTTCGGAATCTGATGCCTTTCCATAAACGCCAACAAAATAAACCATCTTTGAAAACAAAATAGATTGTACTCATAGGGCATGAAATGAATATGTTTATAGACTCGCGTCATTTCGCTAGCGGCATGCATGTAATCGTCTATCATCTCATGAATGATGCCGTTCACGGCATACCTTCTGTTTCCCCCGTTCCCTATCAGATAGACAGGCGAATCGGGATTACTTCTTTTCGCTTGCTGCAAGCTGTATGTGAGATAATCATCGTCCCCTCGATGGATGATCACGATGGGCAAGGGCATACTCTTTCCGCCTCCTTTTTCTCCCCATACTTTATGTATGTGACAGACAACGAGAAACGGGCATATGCCTTTTTTCCGAAAACCTAACTTGTTGCCAAGCAACTATAGACGTGAATGGGACAAAATTAATGCATTTATATCATTTCCCCCAGCACGGTCCGAACATATCGTATAGGGCAAGCACTCTGCAATGAAGGGGGACATGTCGATGGGAAGATTTTGGACAGATCAGGAAATTCTCGATGAGATCAGCAAACGGCGATGGTACCATAAGATCCCGCTGCGACCCGGGATTGTCACACCCGGGATTTCGCTTCTGGAAGGTATATGGAATATGACGAGACAATCCAGAGAATACATCCAATATTCGGGGAAACGCGTCCTTGATCTCGCTAGTTTTGACGGAATGTGGGCGTTTGAAGCGGAGCAGCGAGGGGCAAGTCTTGTCGTGGCAACGGACTGTATGCAGCCGCTCTATTTGAATTTTGAGTTTTGCAAGAACATCCTGCAAAGCAAAGTTTTGCCGCTGTACAATACCAGTCCTTACAAACTATGGGAAGGGCTGCAAGTTTTGCTGATGGACGATTTTATAGAACCACTGCCATTCCCTCAACAAATACGGCACAATCAATTTGATGTCGTCCAGCATCTTGGACTGCTCTATCATCTGCGCGATCCGATGTGGACATTGTCGCAATGCCGAAGCGTGATTAAGCCAGGTGGGCACCTCTTGTTGGAAACTGCCTGTATTTTGGATACGAATCAGTCCATCATGGTCTACAACGGAGCTCCTGGACAAATGAACCGGATTTATAAGGACGATACGACTTGGTGGTTGCCATCTGTCCTTTGCATTGAGGAGATGCTCCGAGGCACATTGTTTGAAGTCATTCCTGAATCGGTTCGGACCATCCCTTCTGGCAAAATAAACAATTACGATGCGGGCCGCATCAGCCTCGTGGCAAGAGCCATTCCTGGTAGCGCGATCGACCAGAATTGTCACGCGGAGTTACTCCGTATCTTCCGCAATCCGGGGATCATTCCGGACTACCTGTAATATCTGGGGAATTTGAAATCGGGTGCACAAGATCGACGATGCTTGTGTACCCGATTTTCCATTCTTTCATAGTCTGATGGTAGTGCATGCATTTTTTATGATGGAAAGATGGGAGTGAATCTCGTGTCCCACTCACAGCAACCATTAGTGAGTATCATTACCCCCTCTTTTAACCAAGGCCGGTTTATTCGCGAGACAATAAATAGCATATTGACCCAGGACTATGCAAACCTTGAGCATATCGTGGTAGATGGAGGCTCGACTGACGATACGCTCTCCATCTTGCAAGAATATGCACAAAAAGATCCGCGCTTCCGTTATATTTCCGAACCGGATCGCGGACAGTCTCATGCGCTTAACAAAGGTCTGGCAATGGCAAGAGGGGAAATCATTGGCTGGCTGAATTCAGACGATACCTATGTTCCCGGCGCCATCATGATGGCTGTTCACGCTTTTGCGAGCAACCCGAGCTGGGGAATGCTTCACGGCAATTGCCAAGTGATGAACGAGTACGGTCAAGTATCTTCCACCTATCCGTCAGAACAGGCTGATTCCAAGAAGCTGTATCAGAGCTGCGTGATTTGCCAGCCATCCGCTTTCATCAGGACCCACGTTTTCAGGCATATGGGGGGCGTGGATGAAAAATTGCAATTTTGCATGGATTACGACCTGTGGATGCGCATCGCCAAATTTTATCCCATCGGTTATGTGCCTCACTACTTAGGAAACGCCCGAATCCACACGACCTGCAAATCAGCTACACAATGGCATTCTGTCGGCGTACCTGAAGTATTGCGATCACTAGCGAAAAATTATTCGTCCATCCCCAGCCATTGGATATCGTACGTCCCACACTACAAAGGCATGGGTGTACTCGACCTGTTGAAGATCTATAAGACCTTTCCATCCAATACAACCAGAATTACAAGCATGAATCGGGGGATGGACTTGTGGGCGCCTCCTGTCCTGCGTGCGATTGTCGAATCAGATCCATCTGCACCGGCTCAAATGTTGTTAGTGAAGGGCAAAGTCCCTGGTTCCCCTGCAAAATTGCCGAAGCCCATTGTTTTGACAGCACTCGTGAATGGCGTAAACGTAAAAAGTTACACCGTTGATAAACCCACCTTTGCCCTCGAAATCCCACTCGATCCGAATGCCACAACACTCCGTGTGGACATCGCTTCTTCCAGTGTCGGTGTACCGAACACCCCGCAAGTCCAGCAAAGAATCGTGGGGGGATACATGGCCGAAGAGATTATTCCTCTTTCGTATGACGAAGTGATCGTGTACAGAACTTTTTCAAGGAGTTAACCATTCAACTCGTATATAGCTTCGTTTCAATGACAGCCGCCGCTCCGGCTATGGCAAGCAGGAGCAGCAACGGATAGGCGGCTGGCACATACATATACAACCCCACGATCAAGGCCCCCACCCAAATTCCCACGCACCAATGGCAGCTCAACAATCTGCCTATCCATTGGCGCACCCTTCCGCCTTTAAATTGAAAGTCCCGAACCATTTGCCCCGACTCGTCGGGTACATAGAACACCTGGTAAAATGGGGTTCGCAGAAAAGACGTAATCTCATCAAAAACAATCAAATGCGTGAGACGAAAGCTTGCCAGCACGAGAATGATTAGGTCGATCCAAGAGAGGTCAAACATTCCACCTCCACCTCTTTCCAATATTTTGTGCTTTTCTCATTTGTTCCACATTTAGTACCATTGTGGTGCGACAAAACAGAGAAAGGCGTGATGAGATGAATCGCAACATAAAGAAAATGGCAACCATCCTTTCCCTGTCCGTCCTCGTTACCATGATCGGACAACCTGCGTTTGCGAAAACAAGCTTTACCTCTTTGAAAAAAGGGATGAAGAACTCGCGCGTGCTTGAAGTGGAAAAGATGCTCGATGCACTCCATTACGACTACAAGCTGGTAGTGGACAAGATCTACAACAGCAACACAGCTTATAACGTCAAAGCGTTTCAAAAAAAATACAAGCTGCCGCAAACCGGAATTGTAAACAAAACCACCTACGATAAACTGACGAGCGTGTACCAAGCTCGCAAGCAAGTGCAGCCAACACAACCAGCACAGCCAAGCACACCGTCCAAGCCTAGCAATCCTGCTGAGTCCAATGATTACGCTACGCTAAAATTGGGTGCTAGCGGTGAACGCGTGAAGGAATTGCAAACGATGCTCGCTGGCCTCGGTTACAAAGTAACGGCATCGGGACAATTCGATGAATCTACACGTTTTGCCGTCATGCTGTTCCAGTCGCGCAATAAACAAACCTTGACTGGTGAAGCCGATACCAAAACTTATACAGCCATTCAAACGCAATACAAGAACAATCCCGTGCAGCCCCAACCAGATACGAAGCCAACCACTCCAACAAATCCACCGACTCCCGTAACACCTAGCAAGCCTGAGCAGCCGCAAAACCCTGGTGCTGACGCACAAGTTCCTCTACCCGCAGGTTTGACGGCTGAGGAAAAAGAAATGGTTCAGCTCGTGAATCAAGAGCGCACCAGCCGCGGACTCGCACCCTATCAAGTGGACATGCAGTTGGAGAACGTTGCACGTGTAAAAGCTCAAGAGATGGTAAACAAAGGCTACTTTAGCCACACCTCTCCCACTTACGGCTCACCGTTTCAAATGATGGACACTTTTGGTATTCGCTATTTGGCTGCTGCTGAAAATATTGCCCAAAACTATTCTGTAAGCAGCGCTCATCAAATGTTCATGAATTCCTCTGGGCACAAAGCTAATATCATGAGTCCAACATACGACTACGTTGCCATTGCTGTTGTAAATGGCGGTCCGTACGGGAAAACGTTCGTACAAATGTTCTTAAAAAAATAAAGGCGCGGAACGGAAAAGCCATCATTTCTACTGAAATGGTGGCTTTTCTTCTCGATTAGAAAGACACGGCGATCCGGTTATTGGCGGAAAAGTGTACGGTCTGATCGTTGCACAGCACGACACCCTCGACGACGATTCCCTTCCCCGCTTCTTGTTTCAAAAATGAAATCTGGAAATTCTGGAAGGATTCCGTCGATTCCGGTGCAATGGTTACAGGCTGGATCGGCGCTATCCAATATTCCCCTCTCTCCATCGCTTGGGCAAACCAATCGTCTTCCAAGTATCTCCATCCTTTTAAGCCCGATGTACCTTGTACGGCCATCGTCTCCACGAGCTTCGGCGGCAATACCTGGCCTCCCATTTTGATCGAATCGACAGGTGAGACACGCAGGCAAACGATTGGATTTTTCAGTTCAACGTTCCCCGTATTTTTCACCTGGAGCGTCCCAATCAACAGGTACGGCTTCTCAGCTGATTCAGAGTGAATCAACGTGTAATCAAAATACACTTCTGCCGCTGTACGCATTTCAACCTGTTCTGGCACTTCTTCGACGGGGTGAATGGTCACTACTTGATTCAGCAGTTCTTCTTCTGCCAAGATCAACAGCTCTTCCCGTTCACTGTCTGATTCACTGTTTCCTTCTATATTTGATTCACTGTTCTCAGCACTCGACTGGTTACTTTCCTGAATCGTGTTTTGTTCCTCTGCCCATGGCTTTTCATCTTCTCCCTGCTGACTTTCCTTGTCAGAGGTAATGAACATAGTGGAATAAAACAGCTTTAAAATAGTGGGTGGTAAAAACGCCATTGGTTGAATGTGCAATCCATTTTGGAAATACTCCAAAACCCCTGACGCTAAATGTAGCGCAATTTTTTCCGCATAGAGTTTACGCTTGCTCACTTCCGTAAAGAGCGGCAATTGCAACTGGATGTGAACGATCGATGGTTGCTTTTGGTTTTTGGTTACTTTGTAGTGACACGGGATTCCTGACTGCTGCAATTCAGCGCGCAAACACTTGACCAGGTCTTGCCGCTTTTCATCCTCCGACTGAAAGAAAATCAGTCTTGGCTTTTCCAGAACTCTCATTTCCTTCAAGCTGAAACGTATAGCGACATCCGTATTTTTCGCCAGAGACGGATTGTTTTGGCTTATAACAACTTCCATCCCGCTATCAGAAAGAAATTTTTGTACGTTCCCCAATACCTCCCACTCATAGGCAGTTCCTCCTCCTGAAGATATGCCTGTAAAGAGAACGCAAACTTTTCCTTTCAACCCCGAATCCAGGTCAACTCTTTTATTCGTCGAATCCCACTTCAATTGAAAGCCATTTTGCTTGCAAAATAAACGAAACGCTGGCAGAGCCGCGTACGGCATGGTCCCGCCACGTTGACCACTGTAATATACCTCAACATCCATTCCCATCTCTCCTCACGAAACTTTCCGTCAGTCCGCGATATTGTATGAATGCCCAGTGTCCAAAGTGAACATTTTTGGCGATGACTGTTCCGAAGAAACGCTTTGCGCATACGATGCTACAGAAAGGAGTGGTCATATGCCCACCTCACAAATGCCCCTAATCTCCATTATCATTCCTGTAAAAAATGAGGGGGACAATGTGCGTTCTACCATCACTTCCCTTTTGAATACAAGAACCACGTTTCCATATGAAGTGATCGTAGTCGATGATGCCTCAACTGATAACGGTTGTCACTTTTTACAAGGCCAAGGGCAAAATGAAAAAATAAAATTAATCACGACAGAAGGCATTGGTGCAGCAGCAGCACGAAACTTGGGTGTGAATCATGCCCGTGGCAACTACTTTATTTTTTGCGATGCCCATCTGTCTTTTGAAAACTTTTGGATCGATCGCATGATGGAGCTCATTCTGACAAAGAAAGCAGATGGCGTTGCTCCCGGAATCGCTTCCATGACAGAGCCACATAAAATCGGATATGGGCAAAATCTGAATCAGAAGCTCGAAATCACCTGGTATCCAAAGCCAACGGGCCCTTCACCGGTTGCGATATTGCCAGGGGGTTGCTTCCTGGTCACCCGTGAAGCTTTTATGAAGGTCGGGGGTTTTGACCGTGGTTTTCGCATTTGGGGATTTGAAGATATCGAATTTTCCATTAAGATGTGGCTCTTTGGGTATACGTGTATGGTCCAGCCATCCGTAAAAATCTTGCATTTGTTTAGGCAAGTTCACCCTTACACAGTTGCACATGAGCACATTTATTACAATATGCTTCGAATGGCGTACAGCCATTTTAACGAGCGGCGGATTGAGGCTGCGAAAAAACTTGTGCTCTACGCAAATGCGAGTGAAATTGCGGATGATGTGCTGACTTGCGGAGCTGCTGCTCAGCGTGTTCGATACACTTCCCAAAGAAAATTCGACGACAATTGGTTCTTCCAAAAATTCCAAATTCCTTTCTGACAAGATAGTGACCTAAAAAATAGGCGCATGCTCAACATGCCAAACTCCCGTTGCCCACATAGTATGTAACTGCAAAGCAAACTCCCTAGGAAAGGAAGGATTCTTACGGTGAAACATCACGTGAAGCCCATTATGGGTCGCCAGCTCCCTACACCGACGCCTACAGCAACTCCTCCTATATCGAACAACCTGCAGGAAGAGTGCATTCGCGTCAATAAGGTGTATGACTGGGTAGTATTAGCGAACAGCTACCGAAACAAGATTGCCCTTCCCGACGATTGTCAAGCTCTGGTAGACGCTGCCATTCGTGCTGGGCAAGATATCACGCTCTCCTGCGTTGAGCCAGTTTCTCCTGGTCCTACTTGCAGAGTCGTCAGTATTCGCCGCGAGAACATTACAGTCAATGGGACCACTGTTCGGGTCGGAGTCGTTCGCTTTGTGTTCGGAGCCACTGTGCTCGTTCGCGTTTTCGCAGACGGAACGCCTCTCTGCGAATTCACAACGACAGTGCAATTCGATCAGGAAGTCGTTCTCTGCTTGCCTGAACCGCTTGACGAGGACAATATCTTGTGCCGAATCAGTGCTTTCGAGTGCTCACCAACCGGTACTGTTCTCCTCGGAGGCATGGTTCAACTCGACGTCATTGTCTGCGTAGAAATCCAAGTAGAAGCAGAAGTTAAACTGGAAGTATTGGCGAAATTCTGCTCTCCACGTCCAAACAGCATTCCAATTCCATCGCCAACGCCATCTTTCCGTTGCCCGCCGATTACATTCCCGCCACAATGCCCACCAATCTTCCCAGTACGCAACTGCGATTGCCAGGCGTCCGTCAACGCGTTGGTACCAAACGTTTCCATTTCTATTGGTATCCCACTCGCCGTTGCCGTCGGTACGATTCAGCTCATCGCAGATATCTGCCCAAGCTGCGATCCATCCAGCAGCTCGTTTACCTTTAACTTCTTTGATGCTCTCCTGCCTGATGTCCTTGGTGATCAAAGCTTCAGCTTCTCTCCAACGACTATCAGCTCTCCGACATGCATTACCGTACTGCCTATCCTGCCAATTGTGACAGGTCTCGTCGTAACAGGTACTGGTGTACGGACATTCACAGCAACAGGCGCACAAGAAACCCTGACCTACTCTCTGACACTCGCCGAAACAGGACTCGGCCTGCCAGACGTTATCATTCTCACACTCACCGACTCTTCTGGTGTCCTCGTCTTCAGTGCCACCATTACAGTCGTTCCGGACGAACAATTACTGGTTGCCGATTGCATCACGTTTGGGGATATTGTCATTACCACTCCATAAAAAAAATATTCGTTTTCAATCAGGCGGGAGAAGACTAGCACTTCTCCCGTTTTTTCTATAGATGAACCGTCACTACAATACAGGCACCAATTCCCAACCCGTACATATGTCTATATGGGAAAGCCAGACGGAAAAAGGAGGACAACACTGTGTACAAAAGGAGAATCTCCAATGCGAACAAGTCGAAAGAGAGAGAAAATGAGAAGCTCCTCCTGCTAAAAAAACAAGCACACTACTACGAAGAAAAAACAAACCAACTCATGCAAGAAGTGTGGCACCTACAAAAGCTGATCGAGGAAACATCCCAAAAAAACGAAGCATATAGAGAGCAGCTTGAACATCTGAACCAGAACCTCCACGATTTGGACAGCAAAGGGGCCGAATGGAAGCAGCGCTTGAACGATTCACAAGGCATGCTTCAAGAAATGAAGGGCAAGCTCGACTACTACGAACATCTCTTGAAACAACGCGAAAATGCCATAACCGACCACCAGGAAACAGAGGCAAAACTAAAGAGTTCGATCGACAGCTTGCAAGCCGAGATCAGAGAACAACGAAAAGGTCCACGACTGGAAGAAATCATGTCCAAACATCAAGCGCAGGAAGAACACTTGCGCGAGCACATTGAACTGCTCCAACGGCGATTACAAAGCTACGAACAAAAAGAGGCACAATGGCAAAAGGCGTTACACGAGCAAGATCAGCAGCAGCTGAGTCAAATCGAGGAGATCCTGCATGAACGCCAGCAGCATTTAGACATGATCGCGCATCTGGAGCAGCAACAACTTACATGGAAACAAGCTTTGGATCATGCAAATGAAGAGTTTGAGAGTGCGCAGATAAGACAGCACGAGCAGCTATCCAAAATTGAATCATTGAATCAGCAGTTGGAGGACGCACGGGCACGGGAAGAGCAAACACTCTCTGACCTACAGCAGCTTACAGCAGCAAGCGGAAATTGGGAGCAGCGGGAGCAGGAGCTACAGATGCGAGAACAAGAACTACAGGTGCGCGAGCAAAACCTCCACGCATTTGAGCATAGTCTCCAGGCTCACGAGCAGGAGCTTCACGATCTTGAACAAGAGCTGCGGGGGCAAGGGCAGGAACTGCAATCCCTATCGAGTAGCCTTGAGACGAAAGAGCAGGATCTACACTCCCAGTCGCAACACATACAAAAACGGGAGCAGAAACTGCTCGGTCTTGAACAAGAGCTTCAGACCCAATGGTTAGAATTGCATACGCAAGCGGATCACCTGCAGACCAAAGAACAGGAGCTGCTTGCTACAGATCAGAAGCTCGAGGCTAAGGAGCTGGAGCTACATTCTCAGACACAAGAGTTTCAAGCACGACAGCAGGAACTTCTCTGTTTTGAGCAAGAGTTGCAGGGGCAAAACCAAGAACTGCAATCTTTAAAACACAACCTGCAGACCAAAGAACAAGAGCAGCTTGTTACTGAGCAAAAGCTCGAGGCTAAGGAGCTGGAGCTGCATTCTCAGACACAAGAGCTTCAAGCACGACAGCAGGAACTTCTCAGTCTTGAACAAGCGTTACAAGCGCAAGGATTAGAAATGCACGCTCAGGCACAAGACCTCAACTCACGGGAGCAGGAACTTCACATTCTCAAACAAGAGCTTCAGACACAAGACCAAGAACTTCAATCCTTACAGCATAACCTTGAGACGAAAAAACAACAGATCCAGTCCAAAGAGCTTGAGCTGCATTCTCAAACGCAAGACCTCAGCGTACAGAAACAGGATCTTCTCGAGCTCGAACAAAAGCTTCAGACACAAGGCCAAGAACTTCAATCCTTACAGCATAACCTTGAGACGAAAGAACAACAGATCCAGTCCAAAGAGCTTGAGCTGCATTCCCAGACGCAAAGCCTCAACTCCCGAGAGCAGGAACTTCTCGATATCGAACAAGTGCTTCAGACACAAAGACAAGAACTTCAATCCCTAGCTCAAAACCTGCAAACGAAAGAACAACAACTCCAGTCCAAAGAGCTTGAGCTGCATTCTCAAACGCAAGACCTCAACTCACGAGAGCAGGAACTTCTCGAGCTCGAACAAGTGCTTCAGACACAAGGCCAAGAACTTCAATCCCTAAAACATAACCTTGAGACGAAAGAACAACAGATCCAGTCCAAAGAGCTTGAGCTGCATTCCCAGACGCAAGACCTCAACTCACGGGAGCAGGAACTTCTCGATATCGAACAAGTGCTTCAGACACAAGACCAAGAACTTCAATCCCTAGCTCAAAACCTGCAAACGAAAGAACAACAGCTCCAGTCCAAAGAGCTTGAGCTGCATTCCCAAACGCAAGACCTCAACTCTCGGGAGCAGGAACTTCTCGAGCTCGAACAAGTGCTTCAGACACAAGGCCAAGAACTTCAATCCCTAAAACATAACCTTGAGACGAAAGAACAACAACTCCAGTCCAAAGAGCTTGAGCTGCATTCTCAAACGCAAGACCTCAACTCACGTGAGCAGGAACTTCTCGAAATCGAACAAGTGCTTCAGACACAAGGCCAAGAACTTCAATCCCTAGCTCAAAACCTGCAAACGAAAGAACAACAACTTCAGTCCAAAGAGCTTGAGCTGCATTCCCAAACGCAAGACCTCAGTTCACGGGAACAAGAACTTCTCGAGCTCGAACAAGTGCTTCAGACACAAGGCCAAGAACTTCAATCCCTAAAGCATAACCTCCAGACGCAAGAACAACAGCTCCAGTCCAAAGAGCTTGAGCTGCATTCTCAAACGCAAGACCTCAACTCACGTGAGCAGGAACTTCTCGATATCGAACAAGTGCTTCAGACACAAGGCCAAGAACTTCAATCCCTAGCTCAAAACCTGCAAACAAAGGAACAACAGCTTCAGTCCAAAGAGCTTGAGCTGCATTCCCAAACACAAGACCTCCACTCACGGCAGCAGGAACTTCTCGATATCGAACAAGTGCTTCAGACACAAGGCAAAGAACTTCAATCCCTAGCTCAAAACCTGCAAACGAAAGAACAACAACTTCAGTCCAAAGAGCTTGAGCTGCATTCCCAAACGCAAGACCTCAGTTCACGGGAACAAGAACTTCTCGAGCTCGAACAAGTGCTTCAGACACAAGGCCAAGAACTTCAATCCCTAAAGCATAACCTCCAGACGCAAGAACGACAGCTCCAGTCCAAAGAGCTTGAGCTGCATTCTCAAACGCAAGACCTCAACTCACGAGAGCAGGAACTTCTCGATATCGAACAAGTGCTTCAGACACAAGACCAAGAACTTCAATCCTTAAAGCATAACCTTGAGACAAAAGAACAACAACTCCAGTCCAAAGAGCTTGAGCTGCATTCCCAGACGCAAGACCTCAACTCACGAGAGCAGGATCTTCTCGATATCGAACAAGTGCTTCAAACACAAAGCCAAGAACTTCAATCCCTAGCTCAAAACCTGCAAACGAAAGAACAACAGCTCCAGTCCAAAGAGCTAATGCTGCATTCCCAAACGCAAGACCTCAACTCTCGGGAGCAGGAAATTCTCGAGCTCGAACAAGAACTTCAGACCCACAACCAAGAACTTCAATCCCTAAAGCATAACCTGCAGACGAAAGAACAACAGCTCCAATCCAAAGAGCTAGAACTGCATTCCCAGACGCAAGACCTCAACTCTCGGGAGCAGGATCTTCTCAATTTTGAGCAAGAGCTCCAAGTACAAGGGCAAGAGCTACAAACGCAAGCAGATCACCTACAAACAAAAGAACAAGAACTTCTCACCCAGACGCAATACCTTCAAGCTCGAGAGCAAGACCTTTACACCCTTGAGCAAGAGCTACAAACGCGCGGGCAAGAACTTCACTCTCAGAATCACAACCTCCAGACAAAAGAACAAGAGCTGCTCGCTTTCAAACAAGAGCTTCAGGCCCGAGATCAAGAAATTTTCGAGCGGACGCGAGACCTTGAAGCACGTGAAGAAGAATTAAACGATGTTGAACAAGAGCTCCAGGCCCAAGAAAAAAAACTACAAGCTCATGCACAGGCCTTGCAGGTTCAAGAACAAGAGCTGAAGAGCCATGAACAGGGGCTTCGGGATTGGGAACAAGCCAACCTCTCCCAGGAGCAGGCACTTTTAACGCAGAGCCAAGAACTACAGGTTCAAGAACAAGGACTTCAATCCCGAGAGCAAGCGCTGCAGCTTCGCGGGGAGGAGCTTCTCTCTCATGAGCAGGAAATCCACTCCCACGAGCAAGAGCTACTCACGATGAAACAAGAGCTGAACGCCCGAGATCAAGAACTGCACAACCAAGAGCAGGAGTTGCTTACTCGGGAGCAAGAACTAAACACACTGGAACAGGCACTACTCTCTTTGGAGCAAGAAATCCAAGCTCAAAGGCAAGGGCTGCAAACCCAGGAGCAGGAGCTACAAGTGCAGAATCAAGACATTTACACCCGAGAACAAGAACTCGAAGCACAAAAACAAGATTTGCGCACGAAAGAGCAAGAGCTAGAAGCCACTCGCCATGAGATGTTGCAAAAAGCAATAGATCTCGAGCAAAGTTGGACAATAAAGCACGAAGAGACTTCTCAACAATTAACGGAAGCTCTGCTTGAGCTGGAGGCAGCCCGGTTAACGAAAAATCAACTCGTCGCCGATTATAAAAAGCTGGCCGAATCGCATTCCCTGCATGAGCAAGAATTGCAGCAAAGCATCCAACAACGCGACGAAGAAATCCAACAAACACAAAACACTGTTAAGAGTCTCCAGTCGGAGTTAAAAGAAACACAACAGCAATTAACCGATGCACAGGATCGTATCAAAGCTTTTCAGCAACAAGCCAAGGAAACCGATGAAAAGCTCGCGAACATCTCTCTTCAAAAAAATAAATGGAACGAAGTACTGGAGAAAACAACCCAAAAATATGACTCTCTGTTAACTGAAAAAGAAAAAACCATTGAGCAGTTTACATCCCAGGAGCAAGTGTTGAAAAAGACGATAACCGGACTCAAAAACATGGTGAAAGAACTCCAAAACAACGAAGAAAAATACAAGCAAATCATCAAAGAATTCACGCAAAAAGAAGCTCGATCCAATAAAGCCTTCAGTCAACTCCAGCAAAATGCCCAATTTCAGCCAAACACGCAATTTCAACCAAGCGCCCAATTCCACCCAAATACCCAATTCATGCCAAGTTCTGATCCTTCCACTCAACAGTTATCTTCCACACCAGTAAAAATGCAGATGCCCTATCCCAAAAATGCCAACGAATTCAACCCGTTTCGTTGAAAAAGTGAAAATGTGCGAGAGCCGTTACCATGTGAATCTAACCTGAATACAACATATTACAGTCCAGAAAGGGAGGAAAAACCATGACCCCTGAACAAATGCGTGCACTGTATCATCAACGTCAACAACATCAAGTCCAACCTGCCCAGCGCCCATCGAAAATGCCGCGATCGCCATTGCCAAAATCCGGTCCGGTTCATAGAGTCCAACCGTCGGTCCAGACTAGAACAAGTGGAGGCTGCTGCGGCAGGCGTTGGCAGGGCTAATCTTTTAGAGCCCCCCTTTTCCATGACCCGTGCAGTCTGGGATGAGATCATCCGAGATTCCCTGGAGAAGCGGCCAAATGAAACGTGTGGATTGCTCTCCGGTAGAAATGGAAGTGCACAGACGGTTTGGCGAATGGAAAATACGTTGAAAAGCCCGGTCGCCTTCGCTATGGACCCCAAGCAGATTCAACACGTTTTCCACGAAATGGCGTTGCGTGGGGAGCATTTGGTCGGGATCTACCACTCCCACCCTACTGCACCTCCCATTCCGTCACCTGAAGATATTGCTTACTGTCGCTACCCGGAGGTCGCGTATCTCATCGTTTCACTCGCTTCTCCACAACCAGTTCTCGGCTGTTTTCGAATTGAGGGGTCTTTTGCTCGGATGTATCCTTATACAGTCCGTAACTAGTGATCAAATTCCTCAAAACAAAAGAACAGCGGGAATCTACTCCTGCTGTTCTTTCTGTTTTGGAAGATCGCTTTGTTCCAATGAACTGAGCAACAGCCATTCCCTTTTCTCCCAGCTGACAAAATCATCCTCCCACTTTATCTGGAAGCGGTCCTCCTCCATATGAATGACGACTCCCTTTGCCCCATCCTTTACATATACGACCAGATCGCCTACTTGTATCACCGCTTATCGCCGCCCATTACCCGAGTCTGAAGATGATTCCGTGTCCACCCTTCGGATACACCCACTTGATATTTTCATATGGGCAACCAATACGGCAGCTCCCACATTCGTGACATCCTTCGTAACCGACGTGCATCCGCACTTCTTCCCATTTGTATACTTCCGCAGGACAAAAGATGGTACAGAGCTTATCAGGGCATTGCGTCGCACAAACATCAGCAGAGAGCACATGCAGATGTGACTCCGTATCCGCTTTGAAACGCACGAGATACTGTTTCTCCTCGATTGACTGGCCCTTCGGTATATCCTGCATCACTTCATCACCCTCCACGCATTCATCAAGTCACGCGCCATTTTCCATTTGTCCTTCGCAGAGCCGAGGTCGCTCCAGATTTTCTTCTGCTTGCTCCATTTCGAGGTGCCATCAACCGTGAACATCTGACTCGCCGCTTTGTTCATCATCGGAATATACTGTTCGAAATACTGCGGGAATTTTTCAAAGTGATGCGTTGCGTCCTTGTATTTTTTCAAATCTTGACCGACAAAGCTATTCAACAGATTGATTCGGTATCCGTCGAGCATTTTTTCTGAATAGTCCCCCGCCTCTTTTGCCGCCAAGATCGTTTCCGCCGCCATGACACCAGATGCCATCGCCATATTCGATCCCTCTCGATGGATCGCATTGACGAGCTGGGCAGCATCTCCTACGACAAGGACACCATTGCCGACAATTTTGGGAATGGAACGATAGCCTCCCTCTGGAATCAGGTGCGCCAAGTATTCCTGCTGCTCACACCCTTGGATATACGGCCGAATCATCGGATGATTCTTTACATAGTCCAACAACTCATACGGCTTAATCTTGTTTTTGATCAGACCCGACAGCATCGTCCCTACCCCAATGTTCAAGCTGTCCTTATTCGTATACAACCAAGCCGTCCCCAAAATCCCTTTGGTCGAATCTCCGAAAATTTCAATCGTACAACCGTGATCGCCCTCTAGGTTAAAGCGATCCTCGATTATTTTACGATCCAGCTTCAGTACTTCCATGACAGCGAGCGCTACTTCATCTGGACGAAACTCTTTGTGGAACCCTAACGATTTCGCCAGCAAGGAGTTCACGCCGTCTGCCAGAACGACAACATCTGCGTATAAATCCCCATCCGGTCGATCTGTTTTCACACCGACTACTTTGCCATTTTCAACAATGCACTGCAAAGCCACGGTCTCATTAAGTAAAAGTGCTCCCTGCTGCACGGCTTTGTCTGCAAACCATTGGTCAAATTTCGCCCGCAGCACCGTGAAATTGTTATAAGGTTCCTGGGCCCACTCCATGCCTTTATAACTGAAATTGATGGCTGATTCCCTATCAAGCATCATGAACCGCTGTTCGACGATCGGTCTCTCAACAGGCGCCTCCTTGTAAAATTCGGGGATGATGTCTTCCATCGTTTTGCGATACAACACACCTCCCATGACGTTTTTGGAACCCGGATATTCCCCGCGCTCCATCAACAGTACATTTACACCCGCTTTGGCAAGCGTATAAGCACAAGCTGTTCCAGCCGGGCCTGCTCCGACAATGATTACATCAAATTTCTCAGCCATACGTTACCTCCTTGTCCGGCTCCTTTTGGAATGCTTCCATGAGCAATGGCACAATTTCAAAAGCATCACCGACAATACCGTAGTGACAAGCCTGGAAGATAAGTGCATTCGGGTCTTTATTGATGGCAATGATCAATCCTGAGTTACGCATGCCGACCAAATGCTGGATAGCTCCCGATATGCCGATGGCAAAATAGATTTTTGGCGTGACCGTCACTCCCGTCTGTCCGACCTGATGTTCATGACCGATCCAGCCAGCTTCCACCGCATCTCTGCTAGCCCCGACGGTTGCCCCGATTCGTTCTGCGAAGCGATGAATAAGAGCAAAGCCTTCCTTGCTTCCGAGTCCCTTACCGCCAGCGACGATCACATCTGCCTCATCCAACCGCACCTTTTCCTTCGTCTCCCGGACGATTTTCAGTACTTTTGTGCGAATGTCTTCTTCACGCAGCTCCATGGTTTCCTCGATGATCTCTCCTGTACGTGACTCGTCTGGCTCAAGCGCTTTCATGACTTTTGGGCGAACGGTCGCCATTTGCGGTCGATGTTTTTTGCACAAAATCGTCGCCATGATGTTACCACCAAACGCTGGACGGCTCGCCTCCAACAATCCTGTCTCCGCGTTCACATCGAGCATGGTCGTATCGGCGGTCAGCCCTGTCTCCAAATCCGTCGCAACAGCGCTAGCCAAATCTTTTCCCGTGGACGTCGCCCCATACAAGATAATTTCCGGCTTGTGCTTTTGGACACATTCGATGACAGCTCGCATGTAGGACTCTGTACGATACTCATGAAAAATCTTCTGATCGTATACATACACTTGATCCGCACCGAAGGGAAACGCCGTGTGGGCCAACTCCTTGACTCCATCTCCGATTAACAAGCCAGCAAGCGGCACGTCTCGCTTGTCAGCCATTTGTCTTCCCGCCCCCAACAGCTCGAGTGATACTGGGGCGATACGGCCGTCACTCACCTCTAAAAACACCCAGATGCCACGAAAATCATCCAGATTCATACCTGCTCCTCCTTCACCCGAAACAATCGCTGTTTATCGTGCAAAACTTCCATCAAGCGTGCGATTTGCTCGCTGACGCTTCCTTCGAGCATTTCGCCACCCTTTGGCTTCTCTGGGGGCCAAACTTTTGCAACGATGGTAGGAGAGCCCTTCAGACCTAACTGCGTCCGATCGATATCCCCCAAGTCATCGACGGACCAAACAACAGGATTATACCTAGCAGCTCGAAGCATGTTGGGCAGCGGAGAATACGGTACCTCATTAATCTCCTTCTCCACAGAAAACAAACAAGGCAAGGTCGACTGGATGACTTCATAACCATCCTCCAGCTTTCGATGCACGATGGCGTAACCTTGTTCTTTGTTTATCTCTACTACTTTTTTCACACACGTAAGCGGCGGAATATCCAACCGTCTGGCGACTCCTGGTCCGACTTGTCCCGTATCACCGTCGATGGTCATCTTCCCGCAAATGACGAGGTCGACTGGCTGGCTTTCTGCAATCTTCTCAATGGCTTTGGTAATCGCATAGCTGGTTGCCAATGTGTCTGCTCCGGCAAATGCACGATCCGTTACCAGATAGCCTGCGTCTGCTCCGATCTCGATGCACTTCCGAATGGCCTTCACCGCTGGCGGCGGTCCCATGGTGACGACGGAGACCACACCCCCATATCGATTTTTCAACCGAACAGCTTCTTCTACCGCATGTGCGTCATACGGGTTAAGAATAGCTGGCGCACTGGCGCGATCCATCGTATTCGTCTTCGGATTCATCTTGATGATTTTGGTGTCTGGCACCTGCTTAATGCAAGCGACAATATGCAGCATGATTGATCCCCCCTTGCTGCCGGGCGCGATTCCTATGCCTGTACAAAAGGTTGCCTTTCTTACGCGCAATCAGTTCGGGCAGCTTGTCGTTCATTGTTATAGCCTATTTCGATGCAGCCGAGCTTAGACCAGTAATCATAGAAAATCGAGTAGGAGGGAGTGACTAACTCCCGTCCTCTCACACCACCGTACGTACCGTCCGGTATACGGCGGTTCATCAAGCTTGACGAAGAACAGAATATCGTTGTACTAAACTTTTCAGCCCTTGTTGTTGCCAGTATGCAACTCCGAGGGCTTTGTGTATTTGAGGAGTCTTTGTGGAACGCCACGCACCCTTTCGGGTGTTTGCAATTTCTATTGCTTGGACGTGTGATAAACCCAGAGAACGAAGTTCTCGATATCGGGTTTTTATTCGCTTCCACTGAGACCACAAGCAAAGTCGGAGTCTACGCCGTATCCATTCTTCGATGGATTGTAGAATTTTCTTTGCATCTGCAAGGGCGAAATATCCAACCCATCCCATGAGATACTGGTTTAGCTTCCGAATCCTTTCATCCATAGAGATGCTCCATACCGGATTTGTGATGAAGCGGATTTTCTCTTTCAACTTCAGAAGTGATTTTGGATGAAGCCGAATCCTTGCTTGCTTTGCGTTAGTGAAACTGAAACCGAGGAACTTACGTTTCCAAGGTCGATCCACTGCACTTTTCTGCTCATTTACTTTTAGCTTAAGTACCTTCTCCAAGTAGTTTTGGATACTCTCTTTTACCCGTTCTCCCGCCCGCTTTGTTTTCACGTAGATGTTGCTATCGTCTGCGTATCTACAAAAGCGATGTCCTCTCTTTTCCAGCTCTTTATCCAAGTCGTCAAGCAGGATGTTCGCCAATAACGGACTAAGCGGGCCACCTTGTGGTGTGCCTTCTACTGCCGAGAGGCAGACTCCATTGATCATGATGCCTGCTTGTAAGTATGCGCGAATAAGTTTCAACAAAGCTTTGTCTTTTACTTTTCGGGCAACCCGACTCATTAAAATATCGTGATTTACCCGGTCGAAGAATTTCTCTAAGTCCATATCTACGACAAAGCGATATCCTTCGGAAATATAAGATTGTGCTTGTCTCATAGCGTCATGCGCACTGCGATTCGGTCGGAATCCGAAACTGGATTCTGAAAAGTGGGGATCGAATATGGGAGTAAGAACTTGGAGAATGGCTTGTTGGATTAAGCGATCTATCACGGTAGGAATACCTAATAACCTTACCCCTCCGTCAGTTTTCGGGATTTCGACTCTGCGGACAGGGGAAGGTTTATAGGTTCCTTTCATAATCTGTTCTTTAATGGTTAACCAGTGTTCACGGATATAATCGCGCAGTTGTTCGGTTGAAACACTGTCGATTCCCGCCGATCCTTTGTTTCTTTCCACTCTTTCGAGCGCCACTAATAGATTTTCCCGTGATAGGACTTTCTCCAACAACTCCATGACGATACCCTTTCCTTCGCACGCATCCTTCTAGTCTTGTCGGTCAATACTCAGCCCTCTCTTGTACCCTCAGGGCTTCACCCTTATTCTCCAAGAGTAGTTCCTTACGGAATTCTGCTTCACAGTTTGATCACGAAAGTGATTAGCGGATGTGTTGACTTAATGTTCAGCCCTTCCCCGTTCAAGCGTCCTATACTTGGGTACTATGGCTTCTGCTGACTTCTGCATGTTCAGCGACTCCTTACGGAGACGGTTACCAACATTTGAAGGCACTTCATGCAGACCTCCCCAGGTAAGAACGATAACTTTCATCCCATGTACCTGCCCAAGTTTACTGCTGTATTCCTTGGCTGTATAGGGCTTCGTCTTGTTCAGCAGACTCGCCCGAATACAACAGCCTCAAATTGGATTCGTGTACCTCAGGTCGGGACTTTGCCGCCGGCTTCCTCCAGATTCCACCTCACGGTAGACACCCTTGCCTTGAGCTAACGGTTGGTACAGCCAACCCCCGTTCGGGACTTACACCCTAGAGTTATCGCCCATGCTGGGCGCACCGAAAAAGACGCCAAACATCAGCTTGGCGCTGTGTGGCGTCTTTTGACTTATTCATTAATGTTTGTCAATGGAGAACTCAACCGTAGCATCCGTGAACTTCTTGGAAGCTCTTTTCAGTTTGATTTGCAAACCGATTTGCGGCAGGATTTTACCGACTTCCGGTACTTCTGGCATCGAGTAGTCATCACTATCGTCAAACTCCTTAACGCCTTTCAACGGATCGTATTTCATCGTTCCATAGATGTAATCCAGATCCATACCGGATGTGTTGTTCGGGCTAAACGCAGCATCGTTCACCTGATAGCGGGAGTCTGCGATTGCGCTTTTGTTACCCTCATCATTGTTCCAGTAACGCACTTCCTGATGGGCATCTACCACACCGAGCAAGCCGTAGCCTGGATGCTTGCTCGTATTGTTATCACGTGTTCTTTCGTAGCGACCATCAAAGTACCAGATCACCATACCTGGATCATACGTGAAGAAGGAGTCATTTCGGCGGAAGTACTTCAGTCCAGCGTCAATTCCTTCGTGAGAGCGCAGCTCAACCAAATAGTACGAATCGTACATTTTGCCTTTTCCATCGAAGTGGATGAAGCCATCCAACTTGAACTTCTTCTCACCCTCTGCATCATCCGCGAAGATAACTTGCCCATCTGCCTCTACTTCAAAGTTATCGAGATAGAAGCCGTCCAACACGTAAGCGACGTCCGTCACATAGTTAAACTCGACTTGCACTTTTTTGCCGACAAACTCATTCAGGCTAATTTCTTCTTTGTCCCAGCCTTTTGTTACATCATCGAATTTTTGCACTTCTTTTTTCTCACCTGTATCCGCATCGATTACATTGACGGAGAGGTAATCATAGCCTTCCTCAATGTTTCTCCATGAATCGAATTTCATCGTGGCGGAGCTGACCCCAGTCAAATCAATCACATCGGAAGTCATTTTGGTGTTCAATTTGTTTCCTTCATCCGAGAAGTATGCGTAGCCACCATCTTTTGGCTCAACCGGCGGTTTCTTTTCAACTTTCGGCATATTCAGCTTAACGACTTTTCCGTTTTTCTCAATGCTGCTCGCATCAATGAGCTGAACCGTTTTCTTGCGTTTTTCTACATCTTTGTAGTCCAGAACAGTCGGAGCAATCCAGTTGCCGCCAAACATTTGTTGTAGAACCATTTTGGACCAAGGATCAAGGCCTGTAGGTTCCGTTTGGAAGACCTTACCTGTATGGCTACCGGACGACATGAGGGACCAAGCACCTACTGGCGAATCTTTTCCTGCTCTTGACGTGTCATACAAGTCTGGCAAACCGAGATTGTGTCCGTATTCGTGTGTGAATACGCCTGGTGCGCCATCTTCAGGCTGGATCATGTAATCAAATGCCTTGAGGCTTGTTCCAGGGATTTCCACCGGTTTTTTCAAGGTCCAACGGTGAGACCAGATCGCATCTGGATCTTCCCCTGTCTCTTCTCCGATCCCCGCATGAACGAGCATGAGGTTGTCCAGATTGCCATCCGGCTCCATTAGGTCTCCATCACCATCGATATCATACGGATCGCGCTGATCGTACAATTCCTCTTTCCCGGCAATGGATTCCCCAACCGCCGCCAAGGTCTCGATTACCAGATCGCGCGGATTGGAATCGTCACCAGCCTTGGAGTTCCCTCCATAATACTTGTAGCCGTTCTCTGCCATTTGCCATGGCGTTACCACACCATCAACGGTCCACGTTCTTCCCGATTGCAGATAGAAGTATTTCGCCATTGTTGTCATGCCGATTCCTTCAGGAGTTTTGTACCCCTCCTGATCAAACAGCATTTCTTTGTAATGCTTTTCGTTGAAGTCTTCCGTCCAAAGCGAGTCACTCACTTTTGGTAGCTGATTATGCTCCCGGTCAGGGTACTCGACAAGAGCGACAACGATGTTATCGGTATGTAGACGTTTGGAAGCACGCACTTCATCGCCGTCTTCCATCTCAGCTACTTTCTGCACAGCATCAGCCAATGCTGCCTGCTGTCCTCTGCTCGCTTCCTTACCGTAAGAAGACGACTCATCAATGCCGTGTGGTACTTTTTTGTCTTCGAAGTACTCGAGCAACGCCTCGTCAATCTCTTCCTGATCGGCGTCTTCATCAATGATTCCTTGCTCCATTAACCCTTTAATCAGTCGATCCAGGTTAACAGTGGACAAGTCGACCTGGAAATCATGTTTGTCCTCTTTTGATTTGGCCAAACCCGTTGCAGGTGCAGCCACGAAAGTACTGAGCACGAGTGAGGAGGAAAATAAAACGGATAAGAGCTTTTGGCTTTTCTTCACTGCGGTTCACCCTCTTTTTCTATCTATTTGTGAAGCATCGGAAAATTATACCCCCAATTCCGACTGTTCTTAATTATTACGCGATACGTAATCTTTGCCAAATTTTTTCCTTCGACAAAAAAACCTTCACGTTCAAAAGAAATTGCTCAATAAGGCTATCGACCTACTTGCAACAAGTGCCGAATTTTCGGCTGATCATTTATACATAGGGTCTCTAATTGATATATGCTTGGTATGTCTACTGCCTAAAGGCCTACAAGAATTTTGTCGAATTACGTCGAGAAAACTCGATACTTTTCGATAAAATATTCCTTTCGCCCCCTCCTCTTTCTTGCAAAACACCTCGATTATCGGTACGATCGAATAAAAATGCTCGTGTTTTCCATGGAGGATTTTGATGCTACAAACATTTGGTTTTTCTCTGTATGAGAGTAAAGTTTATGAAGCGTTGGCGTCTAGCGGCGAGCCTCTCGATGCGGCAATGGTCGTGAAGCATTCGGGGGTGCCAAAGGCCAAAATTTACGAGGTGCTCAATCGTCTGGTAGAAAAGGGGATGGTCCTTGACACCATATCGGAAAAGAAGAAGCGGTATACAGCTCTTCCCCTGGACAGCCTGGTAGAAAAGCTGACCCGCCAATTTCAAACGGACGTCAAAAAATTAACCAGCTCCCTTTCTCATAAAACCGTACGTGACGACCGAGTCTGGAGCCTGAAGGTTGACGAATCGATTCGCGCAGAATGCAAACAACTGATCCAACGAGCGACTCGGTCTATTCGCATCTCCGCCTGGTCCGATGATTTTTTAGAGTATGCCTCCCTACTTGAGAGGAAAGAAAAGGAAGGCGTAGAGATCGAAGCCTTGGTGATCGGGCAGATTAACACCACGCTTTCCTGTGTTCATTCCTTTATCCCGGTGCAAGAGCATCAAGGCTTGGAGCGCTATCAGCTAATCGTAGTGGATCAAGATGAAATGATCTTTGCAGGTGAAGAGGACACAGGTTGGCATGCGATTAAGACACGCGGTCAACCGTTCGTCAAATTTTTTGCCGATTCTTTTTACCATGATGTCGCACTGACAAAAATCACCCAAAAATATGTGGATCAACTGTTTGACGATGAAGAAATCCGCAAGATGATCATCCGTCTCCGATACTGACAATCCCTGGACTTTGGCTTTTGGTTTTATTAAAAACTACAAAGTATCCAAAATAACCAATAAATATAAATAACTAAATATCATGTTAGCCATTTAAATTACGCGATTTGCTAGCGCTACTCCTATGTGCGTATTTGGAAACATCGTGATGGTTTCGGAAGAGATTTTTTTAATAAGAAGAGAAGATTTTTTTACAGAAAAGATCAGTTAACAAAGAGATTTAGCCCGAAGTCGCTGTAGTTGCTCAAAACTCGATGAGCCGGCAAATTGTGAGCGCAAAACCCCACCACAAATAGTAATAAACCCGAAATAGAGTTATTTAAAATCAATAGCATACTAGTCTTGCAACCAAGGAGCTAAAATAATAAACAATGGGTCTACTTTCGATAAGGATAGGATTAAGGAGAGAACACCATGCCACACAACATACTGCTGATTGAGGACGATTCCCAAATCGTCGAGATGCTTCGGAATCATCTGATCAAAGAAGGCTACGACGTCTTGGCAGCGTTTGATGGACTGGACGGAATTGCCCAGTTTCGGCAAAGCTACTTCGATATTGTCATTGTCGATATCATGATGCCAAAGCTGGACGGCATCGAGGTAATCAAGCGGATCCGAGAAAACAGCTCGGTGCCGATTTTGATCATGTCGGCAAAGGACAACGACGTCGATAAAGCGATCGGGCTCGGCTTCGGTGCCGACGATTACATTGCAAAGCCGTTTTCTCTCATTGAAGTGTCGGCTCGGATCAAAGCGGCGATTCGTCGTGCCACGACGTATTCGAATGCGGGAGCGGGCTCAGCAGATCAGGCATCTCCAGCTGCCAAGGTGCTGATATTCGGAGCCCTGCGTATTGATCTGGAAAATTTTTCGGTCTCGAAAAACGATGTCGATCTGAAGCTGACGGCCAAAGAATTCGAAATCCTGAAGCTGTTCGCCACGAATCCAAATCGCGTGTTTACGAAGGCGCAGCTGTACGGCTTTATTTGGAATGACGAATATTATGGGGACGAAAACGTCATTAACGTCCATATCCGCCGGTTGCGGGAAAAAATCGAAGACCAGCCATCCGCACCACGTTATATCAAGACGCTGTGGGGCATTGGCTACAAGTGGGAAGGATAATGACATGGTGATCGCGCTAGTTGTGCTGGTCGTTCTTTTGCTCGTCGTGATTGCGACTCAATACCGAACTTACCGGGCTAGAAGCTCCAGCCTGGAACTGATTCACCGCAAATTAAAGGACATTATCGAGGGTGGCACAAGCGAAAAGCTGCTTGTTTTTACGGACGATCGCGCATTGATACCGGTCTTGGTCGAAATCAATCATTTGCTGGAGCACAACCAGCAAAGAGCGGCGAATTTCCTGAAGATGGAGCAGTCGATGCGGAAAATGATCTCGAACATATCGCACGATTTGAAGACGCCACTTACCGTTGTACTTGGTTATATCGAAACGATCAATCTGGATCCGGACATGGACGCAGCGAAACAAAAGGTTCTATTGTCCAAGGTGCACGCCAAGGCCAACGAGGTGCTGCAGCTCATCCGACAGTTTTTTGATTTGGCGAGACTGGAGTCAGGGGACGAGCCGATGCCGCTTTCTCGGATCCACATGAACGATATTTGCGAAAAAAATATACTCGCATTTTATGACACGCTGACGGTCAAAGGCTTTGAGGTCGCGATCGAGATCCCGGACAAGCCAATGTATGCGTGGGGGAACGAGGAAGCGCTGGACCGCACCCTGAACAATTTGATCGCCAATGCGATTCAGCATGGCGGAGAGGCGATGGTGGTCGGATTAACATTGCGCGGAGACGACGAGTTTGTATATGTGGACGTATGGGATCGGGGCAAAGGGATCCACGAGCTGCATCAGGACCGGGTGTTCGAGCGGATGTACACGCTGGAGGACTCCCGTAACAAATCGTATCAGGGCAGCGGTCTAGGGCTGACGATTACGAAAAGGCTGATCGAAGCTCAAGGAGGGACGATCCGCATCCATAGCAAGCCGTACGAAAAAACAGTGTTTACCGTCAGACTGAAGCGAATCGCATTCGCGGCTTAAGGAATTTGTAAGAATCAGGTAAGGAAAAAGCAAAATTCGATGCTTACGATAGAGCTTGTAACGAACGAAGGGGGCATCGAACGATGACGTATATCGTAAGAACGAATCAACTGACTCGTGCTTACATGGGTAAGGAAGTTGTTTCGAACGTCAATATGAACATCAAGCAAGGCGAAATATACGGCATGCTTGGTCCAAACGGTGCGGGCAAAACAACGGTCATGAAAATGATCACGAACCTGGTGAAGCCGACGGCAGGTGAGATCGAAATTTTCGGTGAGCGGCTGACTGATACGTCGTACCGACTGCTGGGGCGGATGGGCACGATCATCGAAAACCCGATCTTTTACGAAAAGCTGACGGCCCGTGAAAACCTGGAGCTGCATTGCGAATATATGGGCTACCATGACCCAAAGGCGATTGATGAGGCGCTTGAGCTGGTCAATCTGAAAGGGATCGACAAGAAAGCGGTAAAGGAATTTTCGCTGGGGATGAAGCAACGGCTCGGCATCGCGCGGGCGATCACGACCAAGCCGGAGCTACTGATTCTCGATGAGCCGACGAATGGTCTCGATCCTGTAGGAATCAAGGGGCTTCGCGATCTGTTCAAAATGCTGTGCAAGCAATATGGGACCACGATTCTCATTTCTAGCCATATTCTTGGGGAAGTGGAGCTGGTCGCCGACACGATCGCCGTCATGAACGGCGGCAAGCTGCTGCAGGAAGTTTCGATGGACTATATCGTCAAGCAAACACAGGAGTATATCGAAATCACGACGAACGACAGTAGGAAAGCGGCCTACGTGCTTGAAAACTATTTGCAAATATCCAATGTCCGCGTCACCGACGATGGCCAAATCCGCATTTACGATAGCCGCATTCCGCAAAGCGAGCTGATGAAGACTTTGGTGCTGCACGATGTCAAGATCGAAGCGGTTCATAAGAAAAAAGGGTCGCTTGAGGATTATTTCCTGTCCATTCTGAATGGGGGTGGCGTCGGTGTTTAAGCTCATGAAGCTCGAAATGCGCAAGTTTCGGATCGGGTCTTATATTCGGGCAGCGATGATCGCCAACGTCGTGATCTTAAGTCTAATTTGCTTTATCAGCCTTGACGCGAAAATTACAGAAAAGATGCCTTTTACGAGCTACGATATGGCGTTCTCCGTCATTGATACACTCATTCGGGGAACGTACATTGTGTTCGCGTCAGTGCTTATTTCCCGGCTTGTCATTAACGAGTTCCGCAACAAATCGATCACGGTACTGTTCATGTACCCGATCAATCGCAAAAAGCTCATCGCAGCCAAGCTGCTCGTCGTCGTGCTGTTTACGCTCGTTGCGGATATTGCGGCGAACCTGTTTGTTGGTGTTGGCTTTTATGTATTCAATCTGTTCGCCTCCGTTGTTCCAGAGCCTCTCTCGTGGTCCGTTGCAACCAAATCGCTGCTTGTGGTCGTGATGAGTGCGCTGGCGACCAGCTTTTTAAGCCTGATTCCTCTGAATTTCGGCATGCGCAAACATTCAAGCGCGGCTACCATCGTGTCGTCACTCATCGTCGTGATGCTCGTCTGCCAGAACGTCAACGGCTTCACCTTATATTCCATTCTTGCAGTGCCGATTGGCCTGGCACTCCTCGGCGCGGCCGTCGCGTATATGTCGATTCGAAACATCGAGCATGTCGATGTGCTCAAGTAGCAGAACGGGAGGAGAAGATTAGGATCATGCGACAAGTATTGAAATGGAGCTTTTTGCTTTGCACCGCTTCTTTTGTCTTGAATGGACTGCTGTATGTGGGAACGGGAGACCGACATGTGCTGATCAGTATGCTAGGTGCTGTCGGATTAGCGGTCCTGTCCGCGAGCTGGTTGCTGTTCGCGAAGAAAAAGCAGTGAGCGGCAGGAGCATCAGGGTGAAATGAAACGAGGGCTATTGTAGTGGCGGAGTTACTGCAATCGAAAGAATCATGGACGTAGAGCCAAAGGTAAAGAATTGGGGTTTCTTGGAGCTGTCGCGGCGCGACAAGCTCCTTCTTTTTTTCTAGATGCTAAAAGCTCCTGTTCCCTCCATCAGCCTTGAAGACCTGCCCACTGGCACCATGGTGGCAAAACAGCCAGCTTGGGGTCACCGTCGGAACTATGCTTGTTTTAACCTAGACAAATGATGGCTTGTCCCATAAACGGAAATAAAGACATTCTCAAATGCGTTCAGGTTCGTTGTAATGAAACTCTATCGGAAGATTATATGGACGTTTCTGTTCCTCTTCTATAGCTTTATTAAACTCATATTCGCTTGCGTTTTTAATGAGCGTTAGATGAGGCTTGTGTTTAAGTCTTTCTTTACAATTTGAATTGTACTCTCGCTCCTTCCGTTCCATGAATTGGAGCATCTGATCATGAGCTCGGCGATTTTTTTCTTCATCAAAATAGTGCTCGTAAACTATGATCGTGTCTTGGTTTTCCCACTTCATATCCTTTCCCTATTTTGTTATTTCAGTGGGTTAAATTTGACAAACCGTTTGTGACATTTATCGAATGAAAGTTATCTAAAGTCTGTTCCTTCCAACGTAGTTTAACAGAGTGTAAAACTCGTTCTTCAACATAAAATTTACCCAAAAATTACATAAATAGCTATCAGTATCTTACTATGTATAAA
Source organism: Brevibacillus schisleri (assembly GCF_055685845.1). Classification (NCBI taxonomy): domain Bacteria; kingdom Bacillati; phylum Bacillota; class Bacilli; order Caryophanales; family Paenibacillaceae; genus Brevibacillus; species Brevibacillus schisleri. The sequence continues at coordinate 1,892,244 of NZ_JBVNDM010000001.1, read as the reverse complement.
TATATATGTATATGGCGTTATATGTAGCATCGTATCGAAATCGCACAAAAAAATAAAGAGGGGCTATCCGAAAAGTGGTATTTCCGACCGGTAACTAAAAAAAGCACAACCCAAGAATGCCGTAAAATCCACATTCTTGGGTTGTGTTTGGCAAAATAAAAGTACACACTTTGGCAACCGAAAAGTGCAGACCATTTACGAACATGAAAAAAGCCTTGCCAGCTAACTAAACAACCCCCTACTCTTCTATTTCGGAACAGATAGGAGAGGGATGAAAGGAATGCTGGCAATGGCTCAACAATACTATATCAAATACTTTCGGGACGTAAAAGATCAATCGATCTCCCAGATAGCAGAACAAACTGGTGTTAACTGGAGAACAGCAAAGAAATATGCAGATTGTTCGGACTGGAACAAAGAAGAGTGTCCTCTTCGAGGAAAATTCCCTATTATGGAAGCTTATCGTGAGCAAGTGGATACTTGGCTTATGGAAGATCAAACCCGCCCCAAAAAGCAGAGGCACACGGCAAAACGTATCTATGATCGCCTTGTTTCCGAATTTGGCTTTGCAGGATCAGATCGTACCGTACGGTACTATGTTGCCAAGCGGAAGTTAGAACTGCAAATCGAAAAATCGGAACCTTATATTCGTTTAAAACATCCAGGTGGAGAAGCTCAGGCGGACTTTGGAACATTTCAAGCAATTATTGGCGGTGAACTGGTAGAGCGGAAAATGTTGATCCTCTCCTACCCTTACAGCAACGCGGCATTTGTTTTTGTTACTCCGAAGGAGAACACCGAGTGTTTCTTGGAAGGGTTACGGCGGTTATTTGAGATGAGCGGCGGAGTGCCTAATCGAATCTGGTTTGACAATCTTTCAGCGGCAGTTGTATCTGTAGGAACCGATGGAAAGAGAAAGCTTACAGACGAATTTCAACGATTTGCTCTTCACTATCGCTTCCAGCCTGTATTTTGTAATCCAGCTCAGGGAAACGAAAAAGGACATGTTGAGAATAAAGTTGGTTATGCACGAAGAAATTGGTGTGTTCCATTACCTGTAGCCAATGATTTGGAACAACTACAGTATGTTATCAATCAGCAAGCCTTTGAGGATTTGAAAAGACTCCATTATGCGAAGGGAGTCTTACAGCAAGAGCTTTGGGAGCGAGAGAAAATCAAGCTTTTGGAACTTCCTCTCGTACCTTACGAGGCTTTCCGTTTAGAATCCGTAAAAGCCAATGGATACGGTGAAGTTCTCGTTGATCAAAAAACGTTAAAGGTTCCATCTATCCGTTCTCACGAACGAGTATGGCTGAAGTATTGGTGGAACAAAGTAGACGTACTAAATGACAGCTATGAAGTCCTCATTTCACTACCAAGGGGATATATAGACGAGCCGATCCCAATTGATCTGCAAACGCTGTTGGAGCCACTTTATAATAGGCCGAAGGCTCTCGATTACAGTTCTGTCCTTGCCTTGCTTCCCAGCCAAACAAAAGCTTTTCTTCAATCTGTGGAAGGAAAAAGTCGCAAAGCAAGAATCGGCTGGATCATTCGAATGCTAAGAACATACCAAATTGAGGAGATTGAAAGATGCCTTACGCAAGAAAAGCAGGATGATGTGAGTCGATTGGAGCATGTTCTGTACCGTTTACGTCATCCAGAGATCATCCCAACACCTATGAAAGACAATCGAACACCGTCTGTTTTCGTTGGGTATCAGCTAGATCTTTCGAGATATGATCAACTTCAACGGACGGAGGTACGAAAATGAGAGAAGAATTACGTCAACTATGCAAGCAGATGAGATTAGCACATGTCATGAATATCTATGATCAAGTACCGTTTGAACACCCAACTCAGTTTCTTCATGCGGTTCTATCAGCGGAACGAAGTTCCCGTGAGCAGGGAAAAATCCGACGATTGTTACAGAAAGCAAGATTTACGCAAATAAAGACTTTTGAAGGGTACTCTTTCGAGTCGGTTTCGCTACCTGAGAGTGTAACGATTGAGGAATTGAAGAGAGGCTCGTTTGTAGAACGAAAGGAAAATGTTATTTTGCTGGGTGCCGTAGGCACAGGAAAGACGCATCTGGCCACGGCAATTGGTGTAGAGGCGTGTAAACAGGGGAAAAATGTGAGGTTTTATCGGGTTGCAGAGTTGGTTTCCATTTTGCAAACCAAGTTTCATGCTGGCAATCTACCGAGATTTCAGAAGGAATTAATGGATGCTGATTTACTAATCTTAGATGAGTTAGGATTTGTTCCGTTTCACAAGGATGGTGCTGACCTACTTTTCCATCTAATCTCAGAATGTTATGAGCGAATCGGTGTCATTGTTACCTCGAATTTGGAATTCAGCCAATGGAATACGGTTTTCGGAGATAACCGTTTAACCGCTGCCTTGATTGACCGTCTTGTGCATCATGCTCACATCGTAGCTTTCACAGGAGAGAGTTATCGCCTTCGGCATGCTCTTTCCCACCGTTAATAATAAAAATTTAGCCTGGCAAGGCTATGCACAAAATGGTTGCCGAACTCTGCACTTTTTACTTGCCAAATACAAACCGGCTTTCGTTTATTTGAACTATCGAAACCAGCTAGTTGAACAGCATCATCTACCGACATGCAAATAAAGGACAAACAGCTCTAGGGGGTCCATGGTTCCCCTTATTTCCTTATTCAAAACTGGCACAAATTCCGTCATTCATGGGACATTAGGCTATATGACGCCTGTTCAGTACCGCCAAGAAGCCCTTAAAATAGAGTTTCCTCATCTTTAATGGCTCTATTTGATGATATGTAGAAATGAAGCAATTGAAGGTAATGTATCTATTCCATAATGTAAAGCAATCAAAATCCAGATGTTCCTATATCTCCACCATAAAAATCCGAAGATAATACCAATAACAAACACTGGTACAATAGTTCCTATGAGAACCGAATAAATATTTCCCGCAGTTCCCTCTACTCCGCTTGAAAGTAGATAACGAGAGGGAAAATGAAATGAAGCAAACAAAAGCGCTGATAAAAAAATACCTAAGATAGCTCCACATACTTTTTCCAATCGAGTTTGGAGTATATATCTATAAAAAATCTCTTCTGGTATAGCCGCTTGCACAAGCGGTAAAAGAAGTCCAACTGTAAAGTTTATCCATATCATGATACCACCATTGGCAACAACTCTATTAATCTCAGCTATGTAACTGACATTTAGAAGCATTCCAAGAATAAAACAACTAAATACTGCTATACATATTTTCCACGTTCGTTTGGTTTTAAATATACTAGAAATTTCGTACCCAAGTCTTTTATAAATACACAAGGGAAGAACAAGTAGAAAAATGATTTTAACAAATACTACATACCATACATCCTGAATAAACCCTGTAGCTCCCAAAATTGGTATAGGAAAATACATTATCGCTACAGAAAATAATGCAACAATGAAAATATATAATAAAGAATATAGTATAAAGATACCCAATTCCTTTTTTGGTTTCTCAATATTCATAGATTAGAATTACTCCTTTATAGCGCCTGTTTAATTAAATTCGAAAGGTTACAAAACCTTAGGCAGTACAGATATTAAGAACTGCCCCCAATTGTTTTCTCAGATGTAGCAAGCCTCCAATCATTAACTGAAAACTGATTTCAGTTCCACTTGATGTTAATACGACATTGCCCTGCTCATCGTTACGATAGATCTTAATTCCTTTCTAGATTCAAACCTGCTTTTGCAGATGAGACTTTTAACCCCTTCTTCGCAATTTCAGTTAAAACATTCCCAACGCGCTACCGCATCGTGGTACAACTTCCCTTTTACATTACACATCCTTCAATAAATTGTTTTACATTGTATTCGATTACTTATTTTTATTGGTCATGATGAACTTTTTATGCTTTTAATTCTACAGTTGGCCGGAGTCTTTTCTATTTATATGGAGAAATTTCTAGTTGCAGAAGACTAAAAAGGTTACTATTATAGTAGTAACCTTTTTAGTCGAGAGGAGCTATTGTCTTGAATCCACGTGTCTTCATCTTAGCGATTGCTACCTTTGTCGTAGGTACGGTGGAATTGATTATCGGTGGTACGCTCGATCTGATTGCTCGTGATCTTCAGGTATCGATTAGCGCTGCCGGACAATTAATCACCATTTTCTCGCTTGCCTTTGCCATTGCTGCTCCTCTGCTCCTGCATGTTACAAGGCGCGTCGAGCGTAAAAAGCTATACTTGTATGCATTAGCAGCCTTTTTCCTGAGCAATGTGCTTGCGGCACTTAGTCCAAGCTACGCTGTATTAATGACGGCGCGCGTCTTGAGCGCAGCAAGTAGCTCCATCCTGATCGTGCTATCGATTACAATTGCAACGAATCTTGTGGAACCTGCTTATCGCGGCCGCGCCATTGGGGTTATTTTCATGGGGATTAGCGGTTCGCTCGTACTCGGCGTCCCTGTCGGACTGGCTCTGGGGAATGCCTTCGGATGGCGTGCCCCCTTTTGGCTCATTGCAGCTCTGAGTATTGTCGCGATGATTTTTATCCTCTTATTTTTGCCAAAAGTTCAAACCGCACCGCCGATCCCGCTGCGTGATCAAATGACTACCCTCCGTAGCGGCAAGCTATTCAGCGCCTTGTTTATCGTCATGTTAATGCTGACAGGTCACTTGACGCTGTATGCATACTTCACTCCTTATCTGCAAACGACGATGAATGTCGATGGAACGACACTGAGCTGGATTTATCTCTTGTTTGGGCTTGCAGCCGTTGCTGGCGGTGGTATTGGCGGTTGGATCGCAGATAAATGGGGAGCAACCAAAAGCATCCTGTTCATCATTCCAGTGTTTGGCTTGATCATGTGTGTCTTGCCGTTTTTTACAGGCTCGCTTTATTTGTTCTTGCCGATCATGGTCATCTGGAGTGCGCTTAGCTGGGCTATTTCGCCAGCACAGCAAAACTATTTGATCTCCTGCTCACCTGCTACTGCGGACATTCAATTAAGCCTGAATACTTCTGCCCAGCATTTAGGTATCGCCCTTGGCTCCCTGGCTGGCGGTCTCGTCGTCGAGCGGTCCTCCGTCATTTACACACCATGGGTTGGAGCCGTGTTCGTCCTGATTTCATTCGGATTTGCCTTCTACTCGATCTCACGTCCATTTCATGCACAGGAAAGCCAAGTGGTGCAGCCTGCGCCAGGACACCATGCATAGAGACTCGCAAAAGCAAAAAGCCGTCAACTGTTTGACGGCTCAGCCTGAAGAGAAACCCCCTTTTGGGGGATTTCTTTTTAGTATTGTTCAGCACGAAGTGCTGAAAAAAAGGATAGCCTGCACCTAACTTGCTTTCGCTAGGTGTAGCGCTATCCTTTTAATGTTTTGTACTGTTGCTGTCATCAATACCTGCTCTTGGACATTTTCACGTCCGCGTAACCTACAATAGCGAAGCCCATGCAGTTCTTTAGCATCTGCAAAGCTTCGCTCTATGGTTTGGTATCTTAATCTATATAAATATTTCCCCGATTTACTTAAACGGTTCTGTCGAACCCATTCCTTACTCTCTTCCCAAACGTGCCTGCTTATCACCTTTTGGTGATTTTTAGATCGGGTACACTCAGAAAGCCTTGGACAAGTTTTACATATTTCTTTATTGGACTTATACATCCTGTATCCGTTTCGATCGGTAGTCGAATAAGTAAGTGTATGTTTTTGAGGACATGTGTACACATCGCACTCCAGATCATATTTAAAGCGCCATTTAGCAAAAAGACCTTTAACAGGTGTAAAGGCACGATGACCGATGACAGCAAATACATTTATATCGTGAAGTGCCTTGCAGATTGGAGTAGTTAAATAACCAGCATCTAATGCAATAGCTTCAATTGTATCCTGAAACCCAAACTTCTCGATTTGGAGATTCAGCCTATCTATGTAAGGAACGGAATCATGGACATTGCCAGCAGTGACATGGACATCGGTAATAATATTGTACTTATGATCGACAGTCCGGTGATCGAGATAGAAAAAGCCTTCGGGCTTGCTGTCTCGAACCATGTAGCCACTTTCCGGATCCGTGGTACTCATCTTGATTTCCTTTTCTTCCTTCACACCCTCTCTAGGCTTCAATCCTTTTTTCCATGTACCTCACGGTCTTCATTAATTGCTACCTCTAAATCTTTGAGATAGGCACGACTCGTTTTCTCGATGACATGCTTCTTAAATTTTCGTTTATTCGCATTTGCTTTAAGATGCGTAGAATCACTTATCAATACACGTCCAGCGACCATTCGATGCTGAATCGCCAAGCGAACAATTTCATCAAAAATCTCCTGAAAAACATTTGTATTTTTAAAACGGGTTCGACGATTCCAACTGATTGTTGTGTGATCTGGAACTCGATCTGTTAAAGAAAGGCCAAGAAACCAACGATAGGCGATATTAGTCTGGATTTCTTTTTCGAGTTGCCTCTCTGAGCGGATACCGTAAAGGTATCCAATGAAAATCATTTTAAATAAAACAATAGGATCAATCGACGGTCTACCGTTATCCTCGCAATAATATTGACGTACTTTTTCTCGGATGAAGGAGAAATCTATATGTTTCTGGATGACCCTTAATAAATGGTCCTCTGGGACCAATTCATCAAGACACACAAATTCGTAATGCATTTGTGGATTTTTATCATTGGAGGTAAGCACAATAATCACCTACTATAAAATGTAATTATAAGAATTATAACAAATTAACGCGGTGTCGCTTTAAAATTAAGTGAAATAAAAATGGCTGTCGACTTTCTCGACAGCCTGAGCCGTCAACTGTTTGACGGCTTTTTCTTATCATCCTTGAATCATTTTTCGTTATGAGCCTATTTCACTGGCAGCCAGACGGTAAATCTCGTGATTCCCCGCTCGGACCAAACCTCAATTTTCCCCTTGTACTTGTGAACAACTGCATCTACGATCGTCAGACCCGTTCCACGCGAGCCACATTTTTTCTCTGTTTTCGTTTTCGTTGTATAGCCATTCTCGAAAATACGTGCTCGTTGTTCTGGCGTGATTTCCGGTCCTGTATTTTCAACTCGGAAAATAACGTGTTCCTCATCACAGCAAAAAGAAATGCTGACTCGCTTTTCCCCATCCGTTAAATCAGCCGCTTCAATCGCATTATCAATAAGATTCGATAAAATTTTGATCAGATCAATGGAAGGAATGCTATCGATTGGATCAGCACATTCTTCAAATTGCATCACGATTTGTTTGGATTTAGCCTGCTCCCATTTGGTGTGAAGCAATACCATTAAGGCAGGATTCGCAAACCTCACGGTGAGGTCCAAAAGCTTAGTTTCTTTCAGCAACGACTGCACGTAATCTCGTGCTTTTGGATAATAGCCGCATTCAATCAAACCGTAGAGCACTTGCATGTGATTGACGAAATCATGGCGTATGGAGCGCATCGAACAAATGACTGAGCGCAATTCATCCTGATAGGTTTCTTCCGTCTCGTCAACTGCTGCCTTGATGGCACGTTGGTACCAGCGTTCCATGCAAAGAACCAGGAAGATCAGTACGACGACAAACAAACCTTGAATCGCAAAAACAGGAATGCTGCTACGAACGACATCATCTCCAATGTCCTCGACGATGGCTACGTCTGTATCTACTCCGATGATTCCGATGATTCTTCCTTCTTTATCTCTAAGCGGCGCGCCAGCAGACAAGTAGACCCCGTAATTTGGATCCCTGATAATATCTGAGTAGTACGCTGATGATCCTTCGTAAATCATTTGAATGTGCTCAGAAGATAGAACAATAGGCATACCGATATCAAAAGTTTGCTTCGCATTTGGAGGCCTTGCAACGATCATCGCGCGACCACTCTGCCTGTCTTCACTGATTTGAATCGTGTATAAATACAGCAGACCGAACTGCTCACGCGCTTGATTCAATTGCTGTTCGATTCGTTTATAGGCGGGGTTCTCTTTTACCGGATTTCGTAAAAACTCCTGATACGCGTCAACATCTAGGCTGTCTGCTACTGTAGAAGCAGCTTTCATGCTTTGATTCGCAATGGAGAGCCGGACGGATTGAATCGTATTGAAATAGGAAATCGCGATGCTTACACAAGTAAAGATTAAAACAAGGATGCTAGAAACGAGCATAATGATTAGAACTCTGGGGTTTTTCGGTTGTGTACTCGTCATAATCTCCTCAATCCATCTGTGCAAAAAGTCGTCTTTTGATTACGCAGCTGTACTAAAAACATGACTTTTTGAACATGTCTCTCTAATATTCTAGAGATTTCTACTGGAAATGTCTACATAATATCAATGTAGCTTCATTATACTTCTCGAAATCATACATTGAATTATGATTCGGAATATTTTTATAATAAGGCGAATACGAAATACCAATCTCTTTCCCTAGGAAAAAGGAGTGGGTTCGATGGAAGAAAAACTGTTTGCCCGGCTACAGGAGATTTATCCAGAGCTTGTTACATTCAGACGTGATTTGCATATGTATCCCGAGCTTTCCTTTCAGGAGGAAAACACAGCGAAGAAAGTAGCAGACAAGCTGGCTTCTTTTGGTATAGAGGTACAAACTGGTGTCGGTGGCATGGGTGTTGTCGGTCTCTTGAGGGGTGGAAAGCCAGGAAAAACAGTTGCGTTGCGCGCTGACTTCGATGCCTTACCCATCCAAGATGAAAAAGAAGTACCGTATAAGTCCCGCATTCCAGGCGTCATGCACGCGTGCGGTCACGATATACATACCTCCGGACTTTTAGGAGTCGCACAAGTGTTGAGCGAGTTTCGCGATGAGCTCCCAGGAAATGTGGTATTCCTGCATCAATTCGCGGAAGAGCTGCCACCTGGTGGCGCCAAAGCCATGGTGGAGGCGGGTTGCCTCGAAGGTGTTGATGTCGTGTATGGCGCGCACGTTGCCTCCGAGCTTCCCGTAGGCACTGTCGGGATCGGACATGGCTACATTACAGCAGCAGCAGACAGCTTCGAGATCGTTTTGTACGGAAAAGGCGGACACGGTGCTTATCCTCATACTTCCGTTGATCCAATCGTATTGGGCAGTCAGGTTGTCATGAATTTGCAGCAGATTGCCAGCCGTCAGGTAGATCCGCTGAAACAAGTCGTTCTGTCTGTCTGCTCCTTCGTAGGCGGGGGTGAAGCGTTCAACGTCATCCCTGATCAAGTGAGGCTCAAGGGGACTGTCCGCACGTATAACGAGGAAGTGAGGGCAGCGGTCGAGCAATCTCTAAAACGTATCGTGGAAGCCAGCTGCCAGGCAGTCGGCGCTACTTGCGAAATCATGTACCAACGCGGCTACCCAGCTACTTGGAACGATGAGACAGAAACTCCGCTACTTGCAGAAGAAGCCAAACGTATTTTTGGTGAGGAGCGCGTCTTGAAAATTCCACCTGGCATGGGTGGAGAGGATTTTGCTTACTTTGCCCAAGAGCGCCCCGCTACCTTCTTCATGGTCGGTGGGCGCAATCCGGAGATTCAGGCGACATATCCGCATCATCATCCCAAATTCGATGTCGATGAGCGCTCCATGATCCAAACCGGTCAGTTATTCATTGCGGCGTTGCTTGCCTATCAGGCACGTCATCAATAAGCGAAAAAAGTCGAAAGGCAAGGGCCTCATGCTCCTTGCCTTTTTTTGCCACCGTTTTCACACTTCGTGTCCGACAATCCAGTCCAGTCTTCTGCTCTGGATACGGGCAGGGATCGTTTTTAGCAGGAAATGACGAGCCGCGATGGCGAGCGGATGTTCCCATTGGGTGACTGCCCCCATCAAGCGGGAACCTTTCACAATCGCATTCGCTCGCTTCTTCCGTATCTCTTCATACATGCGCAAAGCGTGAGCCGAGTCCGTGTCGTTATCTGCCAGGCATCTGGCCAGCACAAGTGCATCTTCCATTCCCTGACCCGCGCCTTGCCCCAGATTCGGCAGCATCGGATGTGCCGCATCGCCCACAAATGTAATCCGCCCCTCACTCCATTTCCTGAGAGGTGCACGGTCGTAAATATCATGGCGCAAGATGGCTGCATCCTCTGTCGCCTCAATCACTGCACGTACTGGCTCATACCAGCCTTCAAGTCGGCTCAACGTCTCTCGCTTCCGGCCCAATGATCCATCTTGTTCTCCCTCAGGTGCATTGATAGCGGCAAACCAATGTATTCGATTGTTGCCGATATGGGAAAATCCGAAACGAATTCCCTTGCCCCATGCTTCAAAGCCTCCCCCTGATTCCAGTGGATAACGAGGGTCTTGATAAGTAGCAATTCCGCGAATCGCCGTATACCCGGAGTATCTCATCATCTCTTCACCGAACAAGCTCTTCCGTACACGGGAGTGAATCCCGTCCGCTCCGATCAGAATCGTCCCATGTGTACGCGACCCATCTGCAAAAGCGGCATGAACCCTTTCCTCTTCTTGAGAAAATGAAGCGAACTGCTTGCCTAAAATCAATTCATTCGTCGAGATTTTCGCCAAAAGAGCCTGCTGTAGATCAGCCCGATGAATCAAGTAGCTGTCAGCCCCGCACCGTTCTGCTTGTTCCGCGACAGGTAGCTCGACTAACAAATTTCCTTTCCAGTCGCGAATCCGTGCTGAACGGACAGCTGCCCCACGTTCGCGTACTTCCTGTCCAACTCCCAGCTTATCCAATGCCTTCATGGCATTGGCAGCCAAAACAATTCCAGCGCCGATGCCTTTATGCTCCTTTGCCTGCTCATAAAGCGTCACTTGCCAGCCCTTTTGCTTCAAAGCAAGCGCTGCTGCGAGCCCACTCAAGCCTGCCCCGATGATCACCGCGTGTTTTTCGTTGCTCATCGCCTTTTCTCCTCATTAGAAAAGATTCATACTCAAATACCGCTCTCCCGTGTCAGGCGCAATGCAAACGACTCGTTTCCCCACTCCCAGCCTTTTGGCAATCGTGATGGCAGCAAAGACCGAGGCTCCCGATGAAGGGCCGACGAGAATCCCTTCCAACGCTGCAAGCTGCCTCATGCTTTGTAGAGCGTCTTCGTCTGCGATTTGAATGATTTCATTATAAATGCTTGTATTGAGGATTTGTGGAACAAAACCGGGGCTCGTGCCCACCAGTTTATGTGGACCAGGCTTTCCGCCAGACAGAACCGGGGAGCCTTTTGGTTCGACGACAGCGATATACAGCTCCGGAAGCTTTTCGCGCAACGCTTCGCCTGTTCCGGTAATCGTTCCTCCCGTCCCAGCTGTGGCGACAAAAGCATCCAGTCGCCCATTCATTTGCGCAAAAATTTCCTTAGCTGTCGTCATTCGATGAATGTCCGGATTCGCCTGATTTTCGAATTGCTGGGGAATAAAGCTGCGCGGAATCTCTTTTTGCAGCTCTTGCGCTTTGGCAATCGCCCCCGGCATCCTCAGCTCGCTTGGTGTCAAGACAACCTCTGCCCCATACGCTTTCAATAGATTGATCCGTTCCTTCGACATATTGTCAGGCATAACCAAAATCGCACGATAGCCTTTTGCTGCGGCATTCATCGCCAAGCCGATTCCGGTATTTCCGCTCGTCGGCTCTATGATCGTATCCCCCGGTTGGATCAGTCCCGCTTGCTCAGCCGTCAAAATCAGATTATAGGCAGCGCGGTCCTTCACACTCCCGGACGGATTGAATTTCTCTAGCTTCACAAAAACTTCTGCTGCTCCTTCAGGAACCATGCGCCTCAGTTGAACAATCGGCGTGTTTCCAATCAATTCGGTAATGTTCTGGTAGACGCTCATCGTATTCCTCCTGGAAAATATGCCTTCATGTCATTATCCCTTAGTAATACTATAAGAATAATACAATTTTTCCGACCTGAAAACGATAAGGGTGCTTAAATGAGAAAAAGCTCTCGAAGGAGAGCCTTGTTCCTGTCTAAAAACCATACTTTGCTTTTGTCTGATTCAGTACATTCACCGCTTGTTGATACAGACCGTTCGCGGTTTCTTTCACTTTTGCTTGTCCGCTTTTGTCTACCGAGCTTTGGCGCTGCTTCGCCTGCGCGATTGAATCAGTCGCCGTCTTGATAGCCGCGAGGACTGCTTTTTCCCGTTTCTCGGCATCCGGCACGCTCGCTTTGATTTCCGCCCAAATCGTTTGGATATCCTTCATGTCGGTCTCCATGATGGCGATCATTTCCTGCATGTTTTTGTTTTTATCCTGGATCGAGCCATCCATGGTGTTCATCCCATCAACCAACACCTTCATACTGCCCAGCGTTCCTTGCATGACCTCGAATTCCATCTTGCTCAAGCCTGGCTGCGTCGAATAGGTACGAATCTCTTCCAACAGTCTTTGCAGCTCCGCTATTTGATCATTTGAAAACTGCGCTTCATCCGTAAATTGCAGCTCGTCCAAATACTTTGCCGTTTCAATCAGATCAGCCTCTAGCTTTCCTGTCTTTTCTACTTTTTTGGCGAAGTCCACACGCGCTTTTTCTTTGGCTTGTTGTTCTACTGCTGCTTTCTTTTTTACTTCTGCTTCCTCGTTGATGCGCTTGGTTAATGTCGTCAATTTGCTTTCGTACGCCCTTTTGTTTGTGGCAACAAGACTCGACTGTCCCTTATTTCCATCCATCAGCAGCCCGTCAAATTGGAGCTCGTCACCCTGCACTGTACCGATGATATCCTGACCAGTCGCCGGATTTTTGAGGGTCAGCTGATCCCCATCCATCGTTCCCTCCAGCAGGATCGATTCGGTTTTCAGAACGGGGATGCTGTCTTCCGTTTCGACGATGGAATCTGTTATTTCTACGTTTACTTTCTCGTTATTTACTGTGACACTCGTGTATAGCATACGTGTATCGTCTTCGTACAAATACCCTTCTGCCAGTGTCACAGGAGCAAAGAAACGATAGCCTGCGTATCCCAGCAATGCGACGATGACCAGAGCCATGACGATCATGATGCTTTTGTTTTTTCCCTTCATGCTGCGGCGACCCCTTTACCCACAAATTCTATTACGTTTGACCTGTTTTTCCTGCCAAAACGTGCCATAGTTTTATGATACATGAATCGCGGTGGAAAACCCTATGAGTCTAAAGGCCAAAACAAGATTAATAGAACGTATTACCAAAATCGTGACTGAAATCGAGTGTTTGACCTTCTTCGATTGTAATCGTGGAGAGTTCATATTTTAAATGTAATAGACTAATCCTTACAAATGAATCCCAATTTCTGATGTAAGGTTTCAATATACTTGTGAAATATTCATCAATAGGCTCATTAATATTGCGAGTGGTTTGTGCTGATACGACCAAGATGTGATATTCTCCAGCCGGTAAGTTACCAACCTCGTAATTTCCATATCCATTTGCTTTTGCAGCAAATAATCCCACGTTTTTTTTGGTACTGTACCTATTGCAAATATACTCTCTTCATCATCAGTGAGCGTATTCTTATCATAACCTTTGGAAATGAGTAGAATCCTTGCATTCACATCCGGCTTCGTCCCAACAAAATCGTTATACTGCCAAGTAATCGTACCCTTGAGCGATCCCTTTTGGGTAGGAATTGCTGGTTGTGCTACTTGTCCTACGACATTATTTTGTTGGCCTACCGTTTCAACTGGATAAGCTGCCGCCATCGCCACGTCCGTTGTACTTTTCCCCTCCGACGATACAGCTACAGCATTTGACTGCTGATTTGCGCCCACTTCCTGACCTGTAGACACTGGATTTACGGGTGCAGGCTGATTCGTTTCCTTTTTTGCTACGGGGCGCGATCCTAGCAGATCCTCAAGGTTTTTCCCAGATAAATAGAAAATAGCACCGCTAGCAATTCCGAGGATGATGGCAATTACCAATAGAAAAGTAAGGAGTTCTTTGAAAAATCCGGGCTTCTTCGCTGCTTTTGCTGTTTTCAATATTTTACCAATAGATAGAATCTAGGTCTAGGCTCCTATGACTTGCACTGTACAGGGAACAGGAAAAAGCCGATGTATCCCAAACATCGGCCTCTCGCACTTTCATTCCGTTATACCTCAACCATTTCACGCTCGGACGGATAATACATACCGGCTGCACCAAGCACGCCTGCTTCCGCACCAATTGTTGTCAACTGGATGCTCGCTTGGTTTGCCATCCGAGAGATAGAGCGCTCGCGAATGACGTTCTTCGCTTCTGCAAGCAGCAGCTGTCCGTTCTTCATCACACCGCCACCCATGACGATCACCTGTGGATTGAACAGATGGATCAGATTGGTTAGTCCCACCCCGAGATAATAACCTGCTTCCTTCATCAAGGTCATGCTGAGCAAATCTCCGCGAACCGCTGCCTCTCCGACCTCTCTGGCCGTTATCCTGCTCAGGTCATTCCCATTTTCAACAAGCAACGAGCTTGTAACCCCCTGTAGAAGCTGCTCCCTGGCTCTGCTTGCCAAAGCCAGCCCAGACGTGTAATTTTCCAGACATCCTCTATTCCCGCACACGCACAACGGTCCTTCTGGATCAAGCGAAATATGCCCAAACTCACCAGCACTATCGCCAACACCTGTAATCAGCCGTCCTCCACTGATAATCCCAGCACCAACACCTGTACTGACCGTTACATAGATCAAGTCTTTCGAGCCTCGTGCACTTCCAAACGCCCATTCTGCTACCGCTGCTGCATTGGCATCATTGATCAATTGGACGGCTACGCCAAACCGCTCCTGAAGCATCGCGCCGATCGGCACATCGCTCCAGTTTAGATTGCTCGCAAAAATGACCATTTGGCGCTGCGTATCAATAATTCCCGCAGTTGCAATCCCGATCCCACGAATGCGAGAGAGATTAATTCCGCTCTCGTCTAGAACCGTCTGCACCAAATCACCGATACGACCGATAACTGCCTGCGCTGCCTCTTCTGTTTGGGTCGCTGCGTTCGCCTGCCTGAGGATATTCCCATGCTCGTCGACGATCGCGGCCATGATCTTCGTGCCTCCCAGATCAATCCCGATGGCATATGGTTTGTCTTGATTCATCTTCCACTTCACATCCTTGCTGTCCATTCACGATTGAAAAATGGCGTCCAACGCTTGGGACGTATGCACGATCAATTGCTCAGGCAACTGGCTGTAAGGCGAGATTTCCGGGATGATGTAGCCGTCGTACCCAATCTCACGCAACGCTTCCATCACGCGGTTCCATGGAATATCGCCAGCGAGCAGCGGCACGAAACCTGTGATGTTGCCTGTGGTTGTCTTGAAATCTTTGACGTGAATAGCTTGGATTCTCTTGCCCAAAATGCGAATCCATTGCTCAGGAAAACCGAATTGCAGGACGTTGCCTACATCAAAATAAGCGCCTACCCACGGACTATCTACTTCATCGATCAAGCGGGCCATCTCCAGTGGACTAAGCAAAAACTTGTTCCACACGTTTTCGACTCCGATGTATACCTGATGCTGCTCCGCCTTTTTCGCCAAGCGCTGCAATGCTTCACGTGCCCGTTCATAGGCCGTATCATACGACACCTCAGCTGTTACGAGACCTGGGACGACGAGGACGGTTCGCGAGCCAAAAATGCTTGCCGCCTCTATCATTTTCTCGACAACACGAATGCCTTGCTCGCGGGTAGCTTCCTCATTGTGCGTCAACGGATATTTCCATAAAAGGGCAGTAGAGACGCTTGGCAGCTCCAAACCGAGTTCGCGAGCCTCGTCTGCCAGCCCCTTTAATTCCTGCTCTGTCATCCCTAGATGAAAGGGAGCATCTCCCTCGTCCAAATTCAGTTCTACCCCTTGATAGCCATGCGCTTTCGCCTGGCGAAACATTTCTTGCACGCTCGTTTCCTTTGGGAAGCACCAAGCATTGATCCCCTTTTGAAAAACCATGCGCCTCACTCCCCTTTTCTCAAAATAGTGACAGGCTTTCCTTCTTGTGCCGACTGATTCGCTGCCAATGTTACTTCCAGCGTCTTTCTCGCTGATTCATACGGCGACAGAATCAAGCTGCGATCCCCTGTCACAATCGCGGTGATAAACGCCCGATCTTGCTCCACGTACATATCCACTGTGCTCTCTTTTGTACGCGCTCCCTGCTCATCGATGATCGATAATTGCTTTCCGTCAATCATGACGCGGAAATCTTTGCCCAAGATTTCTACATTCGTACGGTGATCCGGCTGAATGAAGCACGTATCCAGATGTCCTAGCGCCCCTGACTGAAACACCATACTAATGGAAGTCACGTCTGGAATATCGATGTTTGGAATGTCACGCGAGACGAGCAAGGCCATCTGCGCATAGACCTTCTCGATATCGCCAGCCAAATACCGCATCATGTCCAGCGTATGTGTCGCCTGCTCGACAAGCTGTCCACCTGACTTGCCCATTTCCCTCCACCAAGGTGTCGTAACGAACTTGGTCAAATAATGACCGCGGACGAGTGCAATCGACTTGCCTTCCAAGTACGCTTTCGCTTCCTGTACGATATCGAGATAACGCAGGCAATAGCCAGTCGCGGTGATAATCCCTGCCCTTTCAATCGCTGCTTGCTTTTCATTTACTATCTGTATGTCCAGCCCAATTGGCTTTTCCACAAACAGATGAATCCCTTTCGCAGCCGCCGCTTCCTCAATCTCTTCATGCGCAAAAGGTGGGACGCACACAAACAAAGCATCCAGCTTTTCTGACTCTACCAGCTCACGCCAAGAGGTGTAGCCATGCGCACCAATGCGCTCAGCAGTCTCAGCAGCCGCCACTTGGTTCACGTCGCACACTGCAACGACCTTTACCCTTTCGTCCGCCAACAAGCCTTTTAGATGATGCTGCCCGATTCCACCTACGCCGATCATGCCTACACGTACACTCATGCGTCCTTCACCGTTCTAGCGTAATACGACTGGTTGCTTCTGTTCAGCGGATCGATAAGCGGCGAGGGCAACTTCCACAGCCCGCAAGCCGTCTTCACCCGTAATCGACGGCGCTTTCTTTTCTCGTACGCTGGAGACGAAATCCTTGACCAATTGACTGTCCATGTCATCGCCCCAGTTGACCCACTTCAAGCCTTTTTCATTGGAATACACATCCAGCTTTTGAGAAAAAGCGTCGAGCGAAATTGTGCCCTCTGTCCCGATAATTTCCATCGTCACGTCTCCCCAAGTTGGGAACGCCTTGTTGCGAGACCAACTGCAATCGAGTGTAGCAAATACCCCATTTTCAAATTCCATGGTCAAAATGCCGCAATCATCAATCGGCGTATCGGAAAATTTGCTGTCTATCTCCGCGTAAACCTCACGCACTTCAGCGTTCATAAACCAGCGCATCAAATCGACAACGTGAACCGTGTGATCGATCACTGCACCTCCGCCGGATTTTTCCGGATCGACGAACCAACCACCAGGATTTTGTCCACGGTTCGTACCCCGGATTGCCATGATCCGCCCGACTTTGCCTTGCTCCACCAATTGCTTTGCTCGAACAACAGCTGGATGGAATCGCACTGGGAATGCTGTCTGCAAAATGACGCCCTGTTCGCGGCAAAAGTCGATCATCTCTTGAGCAGCCTCTGCTGTTGTCGCCAGTGGTTTTTCGCACAGGATGTGCTTGCCAGCCTTCGCTGCCGCTATCGTATGCTCTTGGTGCTTGGCGTTTTCTGAGGTGACGATGACCGCATCGATATCCTTTGCGAGCAACTCATGATAATTAGCGAAGAACGGAACGCCAAACTTTTCAGCTGCGGTCTTTCCACGCACTTCATCCTCGTCTGCTACCCCGACTAATTGAACCCCATCTAGTTTCGCAACCGCATTTGCGTAACTGTAGGCATGCATATGTGCAACACTGATGATTCCGAGTTTCATGTCCATGTCCAGTCCCCTCCTACACCAAAGTTACGGGTTTGCCCGTTTCGATTGACACAAGCGCGGCACGAGCGATTTCTACCGCTTTCACGGCGTCTTCTGCCGTCACGAGTGGCTCCAGATCATGGTCGATGCACTCGATGAAATGCTTCAGTTCTCGGAAATACGGGTTTTCACGCAACGGGCTCTCCGGAACTGCGACTCCGTTCATGCCAGCTTGCTTCGAGCGATTAACCGCTACTAACGGTTTTTCCTTCGAGCTGTCGTAGGAAATGATACCCTCCTTGCCTGCCAGCTCCATTTTCATCGCGAAGCCTTCATGTGCCCACGAGCCTTCCACATGCGCAATCATGCCGTTCTTGAAGCGAAGCGTGACCAGCGCGTAATCCATCCGTGCAAAGCCTCGACCAAGCAAGCCTTTCGCGTACACACGCTCCACATCCCCGAAGCACCAACGCAAAAAGTCAAAATCGTGAATGATCATATCTAAAACAAGGCTGCCACTGTTTTTGTAGTCGGCGTACCAGTCATTCCACGCTGTCGGGAAGATACCACCACGGAACGTCCGTGCCACACCAACGTTGCCAATCGCATCGTCATGAACCAGCTGACGGGACTTTTCGTACTCCGGGAAGAAGCGAAGGACGTGTCCGACGAACAGCTTGACGTTTTTCTCCCGGCAATAATCAACGATAAAACGAGCTTCTTCCTTATCACGGGCCAACGGCTTTTCGCAAATGACATGCTTGCCTGCATCCGCAGCCTTTTTCACATAGGTCTTATGAAGGTACGTAGGCAAACACACGTCTACAATGTCGACCTGCGCCAGTTTTTCCAGTGCCTCTTCATAGCTCTCAAACCATTCTGTTTTTGTCTCGGCTGCCAGCTCTTTTCCTCTCTCGCTGCGGATATCGACGATCCCGACCAGCTTAACGTTCTCCATGGCAGCATACGCTTTCGCGTGAACAGTCCCCATGGTTCCTGCTCCGATTACCAGAACATGATTCATAATGGTTTCACTCCTTTTGGGAAAAAGTCTATTTGGACCCAGTTAGGGTAATTCCCTCGACAAAATGCTTCTGCAAGAAAATAAAAACGATGATCATCGGCCAAATGGCAAGGACGGAGCCCGCCATCAAAATCGGGTAGTTCGTCAAATTGGTGTGCTCGCCCGTCAAGTACGCCAAGCCAGCAGAGAGCGGCATTTTATCAGGCGTGCTGTTGACGATCAACGGCCACATCAGGTCGTTCCAAGACCATAAGGCTACGAAAATAGCGAGTGCGATCAAGCCGGGCTTCGCCAACGGTAGCATAATTCTCCAGTAAATCTGAAAATGGTTGCAGCCATCGAGCTTCGCCGCTTCTTCCAGTTCTTTCGGCAGCGACATGAAAAACTGACGCAGAAGAAACGTACCGAATGCACTGAACAATCCAGGTACAATCAGTGCTGTCAACGTATTCAGCCAGCCAAGCTCCTTCATGATCATAAATTGCGGGAGCAGAAACACCTGGCCTGGCACCATCAAAACGGTCAAGAACAGGATGAACAAGGCGTTTCGCCCTGGAAATTCAATTCGCGCGAATGCGTACGCCGCAAGCGAGCAAAGGAATACTTGTCCGATTACCTTCGCCACAGTTGTGATTACGGTATTCCAATAAAAGTCCAAGAAGGGCAGCATCTCAAAAATATGGGTGTAATTCTCCCACTGGTACTTGGTCGGCAAAATGACCGGAGGCACCTGTGTTGATTCGCCTAGTGACTTGAGCGAGGTGAGAACCATCCAGACGAATGGCGCAATCATCACGAGAGCACCTGCAATCAACAGCAAATGAATCAACAACTTCTTGCCCATTTTGTTCCGACTCGTATAAACACTCACTCCATATCCCTCCCGTCTGTTCAGCTTTGATTAATCATAGTGAACCCATTTTTTCTGCAACTTCATTTGAATCGCGGTAACAATCAGGATCATCACCAGAAGCACGACAGCAACTGCGGCCGCATAGCCACCGTTTCCTGATTCAAATCCATTCGTAAAGAACAAGTACGCCATCGTCTGCGTTTGTTCAGTTGCTGGATTGCCCATTTTGCTTCCAAGCATCAGGTAAATCAGGTCAAATACTTGAAAAGCCCCAATCAAGGAAGTGATACTGACGAAAAAAATCGAAGGAGTCAACAGCGGCAACGTAATCTTGAAAAACATCCGAACCGGCCCCGCTCCATCAATTTCTGCCGCTTCGTAATAGCTTCTCGGGATGCCTTGCAGTCCGGCCAGGAAAATCACCATGTTGTATCCGATGGAGCTCCAAACGGCAACGATAATCACCGCATACAAAGCAATGGCGGGATCAGATATCCAGCGTGGGCCCTCAATACCTATCGATCCCATCAAATAATTGATCAGACCGTAATCAGCGTTGTACAACCATCTCCACACCATCGCCACAGCTGCTGCCATCGTCACAACAGGCAGGAAGTACAGGGTGCGATAAATCGCAATCCCCTTAATTTTCTGATTAAGTAGTACAGCGATAAAAATGGAGATAGCGATACCTACCGGAACTGCGATTACTGTATAAATCAGCGTATTTTTCAGCGCGATCCACAAGTTAGGGTCCTTCAACAACAGCTCGTAATTATGTAAGCCAGCCCACTTGTACTTGCCGAAGCCTCCCCATTTGGTAAAGCTTAAATAAATGGTTTGTACGATCGGCCATAAGTAAAAGACACCCAACCCGATCAGTGTGGGAGCAATCATGAGATACGCCCAGAACCAATCACTTCTTTTCATGCGATTCAACGATTTATTCGTTTTTGGCTGGACGGCGGCGTGCATTTCAGGCTGCAACTGGCTGCTCATCGCATTCATTCCCTCCTTACATCAGCTTTTCAAAAAAGGATGGCCTCGTCCATGATGCGAAGCCATCCATCATAGACCTTTTATTCTTGGCTAAGCATTTCGTTCATTTTTTGCGCGAGCTCTTTGGATGCATCCTCTACGCTCATTTGTCCAGCCCATGCCTTGGTCATGAGCTCTGTTTCCAGCTTGGCCCATTTTGCCGTGTCCTTCGAGATCGGATACGGTTTCGCCACAGCTGCCTGATCAATGAAAATTTTCAAATGAAAGTTCGGCATGGATTGCATCCATGTATCCTGTGTTCCGTTAAATGCCGGAATCGCAGCACCCGATTTTGCGAGGATTTCTGCCCCTTCTTTCGAGCCCAAGAATTTCACGAATTCCCATGCTTCCTTCGGATGCTTGGTATTAGCCGAAATCACGTTGCCCAGGCCGTGAATGACGCTTGTGTTCTCTTTCCCTTTTGGAAGATACGTCACGTCCACCTTGTCCTTCGTATATTCATTCTTATAAAAAGCGGATGCCATCCATGAACCGTTGTACATCATCGCGATCTTGCCTGACTCAAATAGCTGTGTTGCCTCTGTTTCGGACAATTGCGCTGCTGTTGGTGATGCTTTTTCGTTGATCAGGTCTGTCCAAAACTTGAGGCCCTCGATCGTTTCCGGTTTGTCATAGCCGGACGTTTTCTTGTCTTCCGAAATGATATAGCCACCGTTTTGAAGGATTGTGTTATAGAAGCCGTCCTGTCCATAAGGAGGTGCTGCAATTCCCCAAACGCCTTTTTTCTCATCCGTCAGTTGCTTTGCTACTTCCTTCAGCTTGTTCCAATCCCAGGTTTCGTCTGGATACGGTACTTTTGCATCGTCAAACAGCTTCTTGTTATACCAGAGGCCAATGGTGTCGAAATCTTTCGGTAGCGCGTAGTTTTGTCCATCGTAGGTGTAGAGATCAACGAGAGCTTTCGGATAATTGTTCAGATCGATGCCATCTGCCTTAATTTGATCTGTAATCGGCAAGAGCATGTCATTATCTGCGTATTTAATGATACGCGGACCATTAATCCAAAAAATGTCCGGCAGGGTGCCACCGGTTGCGGCTGCCTCCATCTTTGTCCAGTATTGCTTGTTAGGTGTTAGCTCGATCTTGATGTCCACGTTCGGGTTCTTTTCGTTAAACTTTTTTGCCATTTCCTCCATCGCAGGCATTTGGTTTTTGTCCCACAGCGCATAGGTGAGCGTTACCTTTTCGCCTGAAGCAGCACTGTCAGTTGTTCCAGCTGGTGCGGAGCTCTGCCCGCCGCCCGAACATCCTGCTACTGCTACCAAGAGAGCAGCCATTGCAATCGAAACCAACTTCTTCATCAGAAACCCCTCCTCGATTTACATTCTCCTCTTTTACCCCCAAAATATGGCCAAACTCGACGCGCTTTCCTTTTCGACTCGCCCCCTTTCAACGATTTTTGATGGGGTAAACTTTCTTTTTCCAATGACCGAATAAAGTATATAAAAAGATGTTACAAGCTGAAGTGAAAAACATCTTGTAACAAAACAGCAGCAGCAGCCTTGACCTCGAAATCAGCCCCCAGTACAGTTGGACGGAATTCCAGCCCTTCGACCATCGTCCCCATCGCTTGGGCCATCACTTGTTTTTGGATGCGCTCAAACAACACTTGGTTGTCCCGGATCATTTCTCCACCCAGAATGATCAGGCTCGGGTTGAACAAATTCACCAGATTCACGATGCCGATTGACATGTATGAAGCGATTTCGTCAACGATGTCTTGGCATACCTGATCCCCTTGATGCAGTGCTTGGCGAAAGACATCAAATGTGATTCTTGTCATATCTCCGTCAGCCAAATCCATGACGAGCGTTTCTTTTCCGCGTGTAATGGCGGACAGCAAGCCTGAGTAAATGGCTGGCCACGCCACGTAGTTTTCCAAACAGCCGACATTACCGCAGTCACAGCGCATCCCACTTCGATCAACTGTCGTATGCCCGAATTCACCTGCTCCACCTCGACTTCCACGGAAGATGGAACCGTTTACAACGAGGCCCGAACCAACCCCTTCTCCTACAGTAACAAACAGGAGATTGTCAGCATTCAGTCCACCACCGAAGTTTTTTTCCGCTAGAGCGATTGCATTGGCATCGTTGTCGAGCCATGTGTTTAGCCCAAAACGCACTTCTGCCATGTCCTTTAATGGAACATCATGCAAACGTAGCTTGGAGTTGAAGCGAATGACCCCGCTCGCTGCATCGACAATCCCTGGTGCGATGATGGAAATGCCCAAACAACGGCTGACATCATCCACCGACTGGAGAAAGTCCCCGATCGAATCCAGCACATACTGGATGATCAGGTCACTCACTAGACCAGCTTTGACCGGATAGACTTTCTTTTGCTTTGTAGCCGCTTCCAAATTCATTTCGGCTATCGTAATCGCTGTATTCGTAATCGAGACGCCAATTAAAAACTTCCCATCTGGACAAAAGCGAACCATAATCGGCTTACGACCACCCTTTGACTCACCAGTTCCATCTTCTGCAACCATGCCGTCACGGATTAGCTCGTTGACTGCCGAGGTGACTGTAGTTGGGCTGATGCCCTGCTTTTTGGCGATATCACTTCGCGAGATGGGCCCAAACTGGCGAATGGTGTCGAGTATAATAAAGCGATTGAGCTCTTGAATTAGTTTTAGATCTCCAGTTCTGCGCATCGTATTCGTTCATCCTTTATTTTTCCAATGACTTTATAAAGTGATCATACTGAAGTTTGTATTTTGTGTCAATTTTGTTTTTTCTTAGATTTCGATCAACTTTTTCTGATTGAATCCACTTCATCGATTCATACGCCTATCTCACCTTGGATTCGAATAGTTCTGGAGACTTTATATGAGGCTACGATGAAGCGAAAACCATTCCACTAATGAATGGCACAGCCAAGTTCGGTTATAACGGCCCATTAGCCATTCTCATCTGAAAAAACGGCACCACCCAGTATGAACTAACCTACCATTTTTATTATGAGGAAGATGTGGAAGCCAAGCTGATGGAGATTGCCCGTACATATAACGAAAAGAACCTCCCTTAATCCGTTGGATAGGGAGGTTCTTCTCGCTTTATTACTTATTCTGTAGACCCGTAGGTATAAAACTCACCCGTCAACGCATCTATTTTTGCATCGAATAGCCTAGGTAACGTATAAACAAGAGAAGCTTTGCCTTCCTCTTGCAAGATATACTGTAGCTGCAATGGATATTTCTTGAGCAAAGCGGCTGCCGCTTCTTCTTGGGAGATTGCCTTCTTCGGATCAGAGATCACTCCATCGACCTTTTCATTGCGATCGATCCCCATGACTTTCCCGTTGCTACCGTTGATCGAGATATGCGTCAGCCAATCCTCAACAGGAATCTCTTGCTCTTTCCTCACAAAAATGAAGTCGTATTGATTTGTACTTTCATCATATTCTCCGGGCTGAAGTAGCAGCAGCTCGCCTGTACCAGCTGGAGTGATCTCTGCTAATTCATTTATGGCCAATTGCAAAGCCTGCTCTTGCGTCAATTTTTTGGTAGCGGTCTTTGACACACTTGTATCGATGACATGATAGCTCACAATTGACCCTGTCTTCGGTTCGATTAGCATGCTCCCAATCCATCCGTCGTCTGTTCTCCACGAATAATTAGTACGTCCCTCCCATTTCTTTGTTTTCCAGAAATATTTGATAATCACGGGTTTTTCACCAGTTAAATCTTCAAAAAAGACATTCCCTTTTACAAAATCATAACCCGTACGCTGAGTCAAATACGCTTGTGCTTCTTCACGGGATTGTGCTACGGGCTGGCTGGCACCCTTTGGTTTCACATTCACTTTGCTATGATAAGGCATATTCACGCTGTCTTTGCCGGACACGGCATCCAACTTACCGGAAAAAGCAGGAACATAGAGGAGCTTGTACGTTTTTCCATCTTGATCGAGGGAATACCGTAATTTCATATAGGTGGACAACTGTTTCTCGGCTTTTTCTTTGGATAGGATCTGATCCAAGTTCGCGAAGGAGATTTTTTCGATATTCATGCCAAGAGATTTTCCTGTGATTTGTCCTTCGTGATCAACTTGTACCTGAATCATGTCATCTGGAAAAGGAACCCCGTTGACCATACGTACAAACTGAATTCTATTTGTTTGGCCATCGAATACCTTCGCAACCCCGTCCCCATCCAGTTGGTATCCTGCCATGTCTTCACCGTACAACTTTTTCATAAACGACACGGCTATTTCTTTCGATTTGTCGATCGGGTAAAGCGTTTGGCTCTTTTGGTTATATAGCTCTTGTTTGCCAAACTCAAGCAGGTCACCAGTATTTTTGTCGAGCACCAAGGTAACGAATTCTGCATTGTTTTCTTTTGACTTGTAGTTGTTCACGAGCAGATAAGGAGTGTCTTTCACTACTACTTCTCTAACAGGATAATCTTTCAAATAAGGGATGAGACTAGCTGCTTTCTTTACCCCTTTTTCTACCAGCTTATTTATTTCAGGAGTCATTTGCTCTACTTTTATTTTTTCCAGCGTATTCTCCCTAGCCAGTGCACCACTAGAAGATGACATCGCAATACTTGCAGCCACCAGGAGGAACACAGCGTGCGTAACTTTTTTCATCATTTCTCTTCCCCTCGTCTGTTCATATTTGTTTTCTCACATTCATTATTCGAACCTGAATCTGTTTTGTTTCATTTTCCTAAAAAAAGTAACATATACATACATTCATTAGATGAATCGAAGAAACGATGGGCGTCTATGCCCGCTCTGCCTTCCTTGGTAAGAAGGCGGAATGCTCCCCCTTTGCTTTTCATAAGTCTCTAACAGCCTTATGGCTTGGCTTTTTTCTTGTGTATGTTAAAATTTACAAAAAAGGGAATGGGGCGTTAGTATGAGTGAGCAGCCCTTTTGGTTTAAAGCGACCGTGACCGTTGTTGTTGTCATTGGAATTCTAGCACTACTAACAGGTGTGGCTTTCATTCATCTATTAGCAATGGTAGGCTTAGTCGTTATGTGTGCCTCGAAAGGCGTATTGGAATGGAAAAAGAACAGAAATTGGGCTGTCATTATTTTTGGAGTGACTGCCTTACAAATCGTTATTTTTATCAAGTCATTGTATGACTTTTTCACATGAGTCACTTTTTTTCAGTATAGGTGGAAAATATTTCTTGATTCTTATTTTCAACATTCATATAATAATAGTAAATTTGGAATTTTAAGGAGGGGCTTCTATGAATACGGCAATTGCGATTCTTACTTTTATTGGAGATCTTATTCCATTAGTCCTCCAACTGTTAAAAGCCTTTGCTTAATTTCCAAACGAACAATTGGGGCTGTTCCTCCGTCATTTTCATGACTGGAGGGACAGCCCCTTCTTTACTTACTGCGCATCTGCATTCCCTTCTGTTTCCTCCAAAATCTCCTCATCTACATAACCATCGCCTTCTTCTACTGCCGCTTGCTGTTGAACCTGCCAGAGAGCTGCTACATTTGCAGGCTCCCACCCTACGAGAGAAGTGTGAGGTTGCAGACATTTGTATACCTTGCCTTGATAGCTGACCAAATCACCAGCTGCATAATTTACATTTGGCACCCATGCAGGAGTTCCTGGATTTGCAGCATCTGTTACGCCTACGACCTCGATGCTCTTTTGTGAAGCATTACCTGCTGCATCTTTCGCTACCACAGAGAAGGTATACGATGTGTTAGGTGTGAGTCCTGTGACAGTTGCAGTCGTAGTCGTTACATCCGCTGTTAATGCTGTCCCGTTGTAAACCTCGTAATTTGTCACCGCAATATTGTCTGTAGAAGCAGCCCAGCTCAGACTGATACTCGTGCTAGTTTTCCCTGTAATGACTAGATTGGTAGGTGTGCTAGGAGGTTGGTTGTCTGGCTGAATTGTATCCGTCGTAACCGTTACCTCATTGCTTGCTACTGAGGAATTCCCTGCTGCATCTTTTGCCTTCACAGTGAATTGGTACGTAGTGCCAGCTGTCAGCCCGCTAATCGTCGCATTTGTACCAGTTACTGTTTTCGCTAGCTGAGTGCCATTGTATACCTCATAGCCAGTAACCCCTACATTGTCGGTAGCAGCACCCCAACTCAGGCTAACACTTGTCGCTGTTTTGGCAGTCGCTTGGAGATTAGCTGGTGCTGTCGGCGGAACGTTGTCGACTGGTGCTGTCCCGCCTAGAAGATCGCCATTCACTTTGTCTAGCAGAACCTTGTTACGGTCTCCGCTAAATTCCCAGAACATTGCGCCTGCCAATCCTTTGGATGTAATATAAGAAGTTTTGTGACCGATTGAAGTCACATCGTCATAGCTAATATATGTTTTCGAAGCCGGGTTGAAGAGATAGGGCACTTTTGCAGCGTCATTCCAGTGACGTGTGAAGCCATTTTTGTTCACATAATTATTTTGGATATCCGTGAAGTCAAGCATGCCAGGTTCCCACGTTCCTGTTGAAGGCCCTGTGCAATTTTGATATTCCCCATTGTTCGCTGTTCCGCAACCCGACCAGCCCCTGCCGTAAAACGGCAGTCCGAGAACGAGCTTGCTGGCAGGAACCCCGTCACGAAGATGACCCTCTACAGCTGTTTGGACATTATAGGTCTGAGCATTTGGCAAACCTGCTGCTCCTGCTGCCGGATCATAGGCCAACGGCGCGTTATGTCCAGTCTGCTTTTGGAAGGCTCCATAGAAGTCGTAGGTCATAATATTGATCCAATCCACAACCTGGGCAATATTTCCAAGCTCTGTATTTGCTGCATAGCTAGGGCTGGCACCAGAGGCAATCGTCAAATAGTACTGTTTACCATCCGTTACCTCAGCCGCATCGAGTTTGTCTCTGACAGCCTGTAGCAACAACGTATAATTTTGCTTATCTGCTGGACGTGTGCTGTTTCCAGGCAAACCTCCACCAACCGGGTACTCCCAATCGAGATCGACCCCATCCATCTGATATTTCCGGATAAAATCGACTGAAGATTGCGCAAATACTTGGCGTGCAGCCGGATCTGCTGCTACATCCGAGAAGCGATTGGACCACGTCCAGCCCCCGATCGATATCAATGTCTTTAATTGAGGGTTTTTTTGCTTTAATTTTGCCAATTGATTCAAATTTCCGCGGATCGGCTGATCCCATGTATCCCCGGGATAGGATTTTTGCACATCAATCCATGGATCTCCGAGAACAACCGTACCATTCGGGGCATTAATATTGCCTACTTCATCCTGGCAAGCCCACGTTTGTGGATTGGGCCCCGTTGGATCTGGGTTGCCGTGTCTGCCATTCCAGCAAATGTCCGCAAATGCGTAGTTAATATGCGTTACTTTATTAGGATCGATATCCGTTACATTGTAGTTTCGTCCATAAGCCCCCCATGAGGGGTAGTAGCCAATAATTTTGTAATTGGATACCGCAGTCGCCTCGACTTGATTTTCCTCTGCTTGTGCCACCTGTGCCGCCATCGGCAAAACGGCGGTGACAAGCAGAGCCCCTACCATTAGCACATTCCTCACACATTTCTTGAATTTCATAGTATCCCTCTCGATCTTCATGGATTTTGTTACAAATCCATCTTATTACGTCTTACATTACAATATGCTAATGCGCTTACATAAATGGTAATAAAAGGTTAATTCAAAGCGAATGAACATAAAAAACCCTCCTTTCCGACCGAGGGAAGAAAGGGGGGCTCTTAGTAGGTTACCTTGGCCACTTTCACATCCAACAATTCCTTAACAGTTACATTTTTCCATTTTCCTC
This sequence comes from Brevibacillus schisleri, assembly GCF_055685845.1. Lineage (NCBI taxonomy): Bacteria > Bacillati > Bacillota > Bacilli > Caryophanales > Paenibacillaceae > Brevibacillus > Brevibacillus schisleri. The sequence goes on along the minus strand of NZ_JBVNDM010000001.1, from coordinate 1,863,761 downwards.
GTATTTATTAATGAAACCAATTTATATGAAAGTAGGAAAAAATATGAGGATCAGGAATATTGTTGCTTTGAATCTTTTAACTTTAGCCGTTACTTTAACACCAACGGCTTTCGCAGCGGAGGCAAGTAATTTGAGTCAGCCTGGTAAAATGAACGAAGCACCCTTTTTGTTAGAAGCCCCCATTCATGATCCCTATGTCATTTCCTCTGATTTCGGCTTGCAAATAAATCCCGAAACCAAGAAATCAAAAGGACATAACGGATTGGACTATGCAACCGCTAAAGGTACAGCTATCTTTGCAGCAAATGATGGTGTCGTTCTTTTCGCTGAAAGCACACAAGGATTTGGAGAAACAATAATAATCAAGCACAATTCCGAATTCACTACTCTCTATGGTCACATTCTCCTTGGTTCATTTCTTGTGAAGCCCGGAGATACTGTAAAGAAAGGTCAAAAAATAGCAGAAGTAGGGTCATCCGAAACAGGAGATATGTTGCATTTTTCTGTTATGAAACAAGGAACTCTAGTAAATCCTACCGATTTTCTACCTAAAAGTACCCAATGAGGATCGAGTCACCTTCCGTAAGGAACGGTGGCTTTTTTCATTCACATACCCAGCTGACTATTCGGTATCATTATCCATATAGTGGAGGTGTTTTTCATTGTTGCTGCTATCTAAAATTTTCTTAGCGTTGCTCCTTTTTTTGTGGGTCGGTGCGGAAGTTATCTTTTCTCCAAGTCCCAAAAAGGTTAGAGCAAGAATATTGTTTTTCATCGCATTAGTGGTAATCAGCGGAGCAATTTACTGGATAGGGTATTGGTTATAAGGTCCACCAATTTGCGGTACACATTTTCAAAGTGAGACAAAGCTAGCTTTGGATTGTTTTTGTCAAACCTGTAGACCAAAGGAATCTGTCAGGTAAACTATCAGCTACAAACTTAGGACCTGTTCCCCTCCCTCGTTTTTGGTTTTTCTTGAATGGAATTCCGAAAAAACTCAACAAAATCTCGGTATTCACATTTTTGTAACAAATCCCCCCATACATCTAAAGGAAAACTATTGATAGACAAGAAATTCATATTGAATTGGAAATAAATTACAAATAAGGAGTGTTTTTCATGAAGCGAACCTTGTCTTTCCTTTCTGCTACATTACTTTTAGCAAGTATGTTAGCTACACCATCGTATGCCGAAGCAAATAAGACGACTGCCACCTCTCAATCTTCAAAGTCAAATCGATCAATCCAAGCAACAACAGATCCATCTCTATTGAATGGTTTTCGGGTGAAAGAAACGAACAGTGCAACTGTATATGTAGTCATGGATGGTAAAAAGAGAGGCATTGTTAGTGCCGATGTTTACTTTAAATTGTTTAATAGTTGGGATGGTATTAGGGAATATCCGTCTCTCAGCAGTATTCCTGATGGGCAAGTCATTGGTGAAAATGCTCAACTGATAAGGTTTCAAAGCAGTGCAACTGTCTATCTTTTAGATGAAGAAAATGGAAGAGTAGTTAAACGTGGCATCACAAGCGCATCTGTTTTTAACAAATACAATTTTGATTGGAATAAAATTATTGTACTTGCTGACTCTCTAAAGAATGCATTTCCCGATGGTTCCCTACTAGACAAATAACAAAGTTTGCGAATAGACACACCTCTTACATTGGGTAAGAGGTGTGTTGCCGTTTGCGTTTTGATTCATGTAAAATAATCAAAATATTAATAAAAAACGCTAATCATTTGGAGGGTCCGAAATGAAGGTCAAACGAATTGTCGCCAATATAGACACCCAGGATATCGCCGCAGCTAAATGCTTTTATCAGGACGTACTCGGCCTACATTTATTGATGGATCATAGTTGGATCGCAACTTACGGGACTGACGAAGAAATGAGCGTTCAAATTAGTTTTGCTTCACAGGGAGGTTCCCACACGCTTACTCCTGATCTATCCATTGAAGTCGATGATGTCGATACAGCGCTTGAACGGATGAAGCATGCAGGGTTTCCAATTGAATATGGGCCAGCAGATGAGCCTTGGGGTGTTCGGCGTTTCTACGTCCGCGACCCATTTGGCAAGCTCATCAACATTCTTGGTCATCTACAGTCTAATTGAAGCCTATTCATAATTCAGTGCTGTTCATCCACTTCTGCCTGCCGTCCATTTCATGCGGCTAGCCACTCTAACCATGCAGTTGCGATCCATCGGTTTCACTCCCTACACATTGTGTCAACCACTATAAAAACAACATTTTTTCCACCCATTATTTTTTTCATGTACAAACGCCCTTACATAATTCGTTAGATGACATACCTTAATTTGGGGAGTACCCTCAATCACAATTAAGGAGTGACATTCATGAGCGCTGGCTTTTTTGATGACTTTTCTTTAATTTTGGTTCTCTTCGTCCTGTTGGTAATTGTTGCTTGCAGTTGCGAGTAATTTTCAATGTTTTTGGGTAGCTTTATAAGCTGCCCTTTTTACATAATTTCCCGCTAGACTTGTCGTTCATTTGGATATGCCTTTAATAAATAAATTTGCGCATTCATTAGCACATTTACGTTTACCCTAGGCTCGTATCAGTTGCCAAGCATCCCCTATTTGCATTCCCTATACCATGTGAGAGAAGCGAGTTGAGTAATCTGACGTACGGAGGCGAAGTATACGCATCTCTCTCACAAAAACATCAAATAGAGTAGGCAAGATCGTTTAAAAGGAGGTGCGAGAATTGGCGGCACAAAAAGGTGTTACAACTTCGTCGAGAAGAGTGTCCTTAGAAATACAAAGAAAGAATCGTAGAAAAGCAGTCCGATTAATCAACAGAATTGTTGTAATAAGAACCATATTCGATACATTTACTGGATGTCTTCTCAGTGTCGGACCAAATGGTTTTCGTGTTCGGGTCTACACTGGTAGCAATGAGACGTTCACCATCATCACTATTCCATTAAATTTCGTTATAAACCTCTTTCCTTTCCCTTGCAATTGCTAGGTTCAAGGCCCCGACCCAAAGGAGCTTATACATATTCCCTCTCTTTTTTTCAAACCTCTATTTGAGCATTGTGATAAGTCTTGTATCCAACGGCAATAATGTTCATGAAAAAGAATTTGAGGAGAAAACAAAGCAATGCTTATAAACATTTTGCTTGGCTTCGTATTTCCATGGATTTTTGGAATCTGGTTGTATTTGCGATCACCTAAAATCGTTCTCACGATTGGTCCATTTGCATCGGTCCTGTCGTACATCGTTAATGTCTGGGGGATTTATTTATAACCATTACTGGATATTGACACCTGTTTTAGAGGTCAAGACCGCTTCCGTGCTTCCAATGAACCTCGGACTATTCCCTGTTATTGCCTGCTGTACTTACTTTCTCATTTTCCGAACGAAAACCCAGCCAGTTCTCTGGATACTATTTTTTTCTGTTGCCCAAACGCTTTTGGAATCTATTGCCTTTTATTTTGGCAAAGTACAATATTTTAATGGTTGGAATATTGGAGGAACCTTCTTATCCTACTTGATCCCGGCCATAATTACATACATATACTTCGTTCTTTTGATATCCAAAGGGGTATTGGAAAAGAATGATCCCGATTTAACCTAACGCCTGCATCCTGACATATCCTTCACTCATAGGAACCGAAAAGAGAATCTTTCATTTTGCTTCACTTTCCAGGGCAAAACTAATTGCAACAGATTAAGAGCAGCTTTATGATGATAAAAAAACAGAGGTGTCCATTTTATGTATTTCATACCATTTACGGATGAGTTAATCTCAGAAGCTGGGCAACTATTGTCCAAACGTCATAAACTAGATCGAGAAATTCTATCGGTACTACCAATTGAATGTGAAGATGAAAATTATGCAACGACTGCTGTTAAAACGATATGGTCAAGACCAAACAGTAGCGGAGTCGCAGCAATGGAAGATGGTAAATTAATCGGATACCTCATTGGACAAAAGATGGAAAACCCTCTTCGAGGTCGTCATGTCTGGATGAACTTGGAGGGTCATGCAATTTCTCGCAATACCTCCGTTGAATTATATAGAGATCTTTATTCAGAGGCTTCTCAACTATGGGTAGATGAGGGATATTTCAGTCATTTTGCGCTAATTCCAGCCAGTCAACCAGAATTACTTCATTCTTGGTTCCGTTTAGGATTTGGCTTTGAACAAACACATGCATTGCTCTCATTATTTGATCGGGAATTTCCCCTCCCCTTGAGCATTCCAAATGTGGAAATTCGCCTGGCATCCCCAGAAGATCGTAGTTTGGTAGAGGAGATTGCAAACATTATTCGAATTCATCAAAATAAGGCACCCGTTTTTGCTTATTCTTTACGTGATGACCCTGAGGAATTACGTAAAGGTTATGCAGGTCTCCTTGATGATCCTGATGTCGATTTCTGGATCACCTTAAAAGATGGAAAAATTGTTTCTTTTCAAGGATATTTCCCCTTCGATAGAAGTAATGTAAATTTGAATGTACCGGATCGTTGTGTTGAATTAGGGGTGGCTGGTACTCTAGATCAATATCGCGGGCAAGGTATCAATTATGCACTTACCCTGCATGGACTTGCCCATGCGAAGAAAAAAGGATATGTCTCCTGCATGACGGATTGGAGAGAAACGAATTTACAATCTTCACGTTATTGGCCTCGTCAAGGCTTCCTTCCTGTTTCTTACAGAGTTTCTCGCCTTATTGATAGCAGAATAACCTTGGTGAAAGAGTAGTAATTTCCTAACAAGCTGATCTACAATGGATCAGCTTGTTTTAATTTTAGAATGACACTTAATAACGAGTGTTGGTAACTTCATTACCGAAACCGTCCCTTGTTCCCTCCCTGGGTACAAACCTAATGGTGTTTCACATTCTTCACTAGCTGTAAATCCCTTGATAATTTCCCTTAAAATTGTCTCACACTCCTATATTTATGGTAAACTTTTCTTGCCGGACGACCTACAAATGCGATTTATTTACTTATTACCATCCTGTTATTTAATTCGGATGCCAAACGAACTGCTAAAGTGAAGACTCCGAGGAATTCACTTCTGTATTCGGTGTTGATTTTTATGCCGAAGATTGAACTATATCGCTCAAAAAGGTAGCCTTGTTCATTGATAGATGAGATAAACAGATGACATATGATAATTTCAAACTTTTATTAAGGATGGCCCTGATGGAAAAAGATCCTCTTCTACTCGTTTTCGGTATCTCAACAATTTTTTTTACGTTATTGATAATTTTTACAATGCTAAAAAACAAAGTGATTTTTGCCCGAGTGAATTTACTCCTACTAATAATTTCGTTACTTGCCTTCGTAGTAACATACATAGGGGTAACTAACAAATTCGCTAAAGTTAAACCTCCTAGCGAAGATCGAAAAAATTCTATAGCCCATAATTTTCAAACGGAGGACAATCCCTCCAAAATCATCGAACCTCCTAAAGAACAAGATGCTTTCGAAACCAACGAACCTCCTAAAGAGCAAGATGCTTCCGAAACGATTGAATCTCTTAAAGAGCAAGATGTTTCCGAAACCATTGAACCATTAACCGCGCCTAAGCTAACCCTACAAGATCTACAAATTGGTCCGTTAAACACAGGATTGACTTCTTTAGATGTTCAAGAATTAATTGGCCGTCCACCAGATGAAACTTATATAAGTAATGAGAATCGCTTCATCTCATCCTGGGGAGGAAGGATCATCGCCGGAGAAAGAGAGGAAAATTCCGGAATCATCTCCTTAATGTATGCAGACAATCAGCTTAACTACCAAACCCCACGTGGAATTAAAATAGGCGATTCTATTGAAGATGTACATAAGGCCTACGGTTATAAAAAATCAAGAAACAATATTGTAGGATATTACCAAATGTTGTCCGAGACCGATATTGCTTATATTTCTTTCGCAGCCTCAAACGGTTTAGTAGTTGCAATCTATATTAGACATGAATTAAGGTAGATATCATCTACTTTCATTACCAAAGTGTCAGATGTTACATCTGGCACTTTATTCATTGATCTGGCTATGTCTAACTTTGAATGGTTCGGTAATGTGGCTCCACTCTGCCATTACCGACTACATCCCGCTGGGTTCAAATCTCTAGTTTACCAAGTCGAACGAGTTCGACTACTGCCTGAGATCGACCTTTGACACGTTTTTGCATGGCATTTCTAATGTAATTGCGCACAGTCTTTTCACTGATGAAGAGTTGTTCGCTAATTGATAGGGGCTTCCTACTGGGGCTGTTGACAAAAAGGGTTAGGGACCCAATGCCCTAACCCTTTTGCCGTTTTTTCACTTATACGTCGTCGGATTGTTTTGTTTCGTAACCTGTGATTAGTTTGCTTTTATCATTCGTTTAATGTTAATTGCCATTGCAGAAAAGAGGCAGTGTTCGGATACATTTCGAATGCCTCTTTTGTATGTTTCTTTTAAGTTATGCTGCCTTTTCATTGTACCGAAGGTACCCTCGCACCATATTCTTCTTTGCCTTTGGATAACACTGTACTCTTGGCTTTGCTTCCTTGCTTGGTTGCGTTCTTTAGCCTCTTGGAATAATGGTCTTTCTATTGTTTTGCGAGATGCGGTTTGTCCAAAACATTGTTGGCGTAACTCACAGGACTTACAGTCCTTTGTTTGGGCAGCATAAATTTTGCTATAACTTTGTTTCCAACTGTGCCACTTAACATGAGTAAATTGAAGTGCCTTGCCATTCGAGCAATAATAGGCATCGTTCATTTCATCAAATGTAAATTGTACTGACCTTTCGGTCTGATCAATAACACCTTTTATCGGAGAGATATAACCGGTTATCTTTAAATTTTCTAATTCATGGTGTACTCCAGAGCGATCATACCCTTTATCTGCGCCTACTTTGCCAATATGTAAACCAAATTTCTCTTTTTGTATCTGTAATCGCTTTATAAATGGTTCGTGGTCATTCACATTAGCAGCCGTAACGTGTATATCAGTTATGATTCCATGCTTAACGTCCACACTGGTATGCGCTAAATAGTGAAATCCCTTGGGTTTATTAGGACGGTTCAATAAACCTGACTCCGGGTCTGTTGTGCTCTGTTTTACTTCCTTCTCAGGAGGAGAGGTTTTAGGTTTTCTTCCTCGTTTTTTCCTAGTGGGATCGTTATCTCTGTCTTTTTTAATTCTCCGTGCTTCCTTTTCTAGCTCTTCAAGGTACTCAGTAGGCTTTTTCTCCACTAAAACTTTTTCTGACCTATTAATCGATGCATTCGCTTTGATGTGAGTAGAATCAACAACAATTATTTCCCCAGTAACTAAACCAGTTCGAATACATTCCGAGACGATGTGATCGAAGATCTCCTGAAAAATATGGCTTTCTTTAAATCTACGACGGCTCTGTTCTGGCTCAGTGTGGAATGATCGGGAACAGTGTCAGTTAAGTCCAATCCTAAAAACCATCGATAGGCCAAATTCACTTGGATTTCTTGTTCCAACTTCCTTTCGGAAGGGATGCCATAAAGATACCCGATAAGGATCATTTTCATTAACAAAACTGGATCAACTGAGCGACGACCTACAGGCGAGTATAAGTGTTGCACTTTCTCATAGATAAAAGAAAAATCAATCTTATTACGAACAACACGTAAAAAATGATTCTCGGGTACAAGATCATCCAAATTTAAGAACATAAACTGGTGCTGTTTGTCTCCATCGATTCCCATCATGAGATAGCCCTCCAAAATAAAAAGAACCGTATAGAAATGATTTCTACACGATTCCCAGAAACCCCTATCTCTACGGCAATTTGTCAACAGCCCCTACTGGAGGCCTCTTTTTATTTTTTGTGTATTTCACCCTTTTTGTAGATAGTCAATCTGTCGGAGTATCGGAGGCTTCCATTCAGCCAATTCTCACAACCGCTCTCCATATGCACCTTCTTCATTTGTGAATGCTAATCTAATTATTGACCACTTTGCAGTATAACGCTCAAAAAAAAATTGACCACCTGAGCACCTCTTTCCTATATCTTGAAGTTGCTGAGACTAACAAGATATAGGAGGAAAGGAAATGCTTCAGATGGCTAATTATGAGTTTATCAGGAAACAGCACTTCGTGCTAGGCAAACCGATTCGTCAAATTTCCAGAGAGACAGGATATTCTCGGCAAGTCATACGTAAAGCCTTAACAACAACAGAAATTCCTGTATACAAGCTTTCTAAACCGAAGCCGAAACCAGTCATTGAATCCGTTAAACCAATCATCTTGGAATGGCTGCGTCAAGATGAACATGCTCCTCCAAAGCAGCGACATACTGCCAAACGCATCTATCAAAGACTCGTAGAAGAATATGGCTTCATAGGCGGCGAATCAACCGTTCGTGGCTATGTTAGACAATTACGAGTTTCTCCGCCAAAAGCGTACGTTCCTCTTGAATTCCCGCCAGGGAAGTTTGCTCAATTCGACTGGGGAGAGGTGGATATCCTACTGTTTGGAAAGCAAGTTACCGTCCAGGTATTCTGTTTGCGCTGCACGTATAGCCGGAAAATATTTATCCAAACATTCTTTCATCAAAAGCAGGAAGCACTTTTACAAGGTCATGTAAATGCTTTCGAGTTTCTTGGAGCCGTACCTCAAACCATTGTCTACGACAATTTAAAGACAGCTGTGAAAAAAATTCTGGAGGGGAAAAATCGAGAAGAACAGGAACGGTTTACCCAATTACGAGCACACTATTTGTTCGAAAGTTACTTTTGCGAGCCCGCAAAAGGGAATCAAAAAGGACAGGTCGAGAACCTTGTGAAAATGGTCAAACAGCAGTTTTTTACGCCAATGCCCTCCGTATCCTCTTTAGATGAACTAAATCGTTGGCTATTGGAAAAATGCGTGTCTTATGAAAAGACTAAGGTTCCGCGATCAACCATTACAGTGGCGGATGCTTTTATTGAAGATAAGGAGCGTATGTTGCCACTTCCGCCTCAGCCTTTAGATTGCTGTCGAATGGTAACCGTCAAGAGCAATTCGCTCTCCTTGATTACCTTTGAGCAAAACGCGTACTCTGTACCTGTTTCATATGCATCAAAGGAGTTAGTATGCCGAGTTTACGCTGATGATCTTGCGATCTATCATAATGGAGAGCTAATCGCTACCCATAAACGCTGTTTTGAAAAAGGAAAAGAGATTTTCGATTATGACCATTACCTCGATCTCATGTTGATCCGTCCTGGATCTGTTCTTTACGCTCGGCCCTTGCAGAAGGCCAAATTCCCTGATGTTTATCACCAGTTTCTAGATCGGTGCAAACATCGGTCTGGAGGAATGAAAGACTTTATTCGTATTCTCTTATTGCATCGGGAGTTCGAGCCCACCTTAGTGGAGAATACATTGCGCGAATCAGCCCAAAAAGGGATTTTCCAGTACGATGCCGTAAGGCAACTTCTTCCTCCAACGAACAATACCAGAGCATCGGGTTCCGTCTCTTGCTTTTGAGACTGACAGCCATGTCCCTGTTATCCGAGTAAAGTCCCCTAATCTTACTCAGTACAATGACTTGTTGCGAAAAAGGAGTGTGGTTCATTGAGTACATCATTTTTACTTGAAGCCTATGCAAAACGTCTACGGTTGCCCGCAATCAAGAAATCCTATAAGGAAATGGCTCATGATGCCATGGAGCGTCAAATCCCTTATGAAGATTTTCTCTTGGCTCTTTTGGAGCAAGAGGTTTTGCAACGAGATGCGAATCAAATTGCATCCCGCACCAAACAAGCAAAGTTCCCTACAATTAAAACCATAGACCAATATGATTTTTCAGTCATGCCAGCTCTAAATAAACCGAAGGTTCTCCAGCTTTCTCGTTGCGAGTACATCGAGAAGGCTGAGAATGTAATCTTTATCGGAAATTCAGGCACCGGGAAAACACATTTATCGATTTCCCTTGGGATGGAGGCTTGCCGTCACGGTTACACTGTTCAATTCTGGACAGCAGCCAAACTGTGTAATGAGCTGATGGAGGCGCAATCAGAGAGGCGCTTGCTTCAATTGGAGAAACAATGGTTAAAAGTCGATCTAGCCATTCTTGATGAGGTAGGCTTTGTTCCTTTAAGTAAAACAGGTGCTGAGCTACTATTTCAATTTTGTGCTGCTCGTTATGAAAAAGGAAGCATGATCCTTACTAGCAATTTGGACTTCGCTAACTGGACTCAAGTGTTCAAAGATGAACAAATGACGGCCGCTTTAGTGGATCGACTTACACACCGAGCTCACATTTTTGCAATGAACGGTGATAGTTACCGATTTAAGCAAAGTCTGAAGCAATCGTGATCATGAAAAAGTTACCCACCCGTCGGGTGGAATAATTTTTGCCATGGTGGTCAATTTTTTGATGAGCACGGTGGTCAACATTTTGATTGACATTCACATTCATTTATTCAAAATATTGTCAATTTAAACCTCCATTCGACAATTTCTCTTAAAGTTAGAGGATCTTCTTTGTGATAAGGTGGTATATATTGGGATTTTAGGAAGGAGATGATAGACACCTCTTTTTTGCAAGAAATGCTACAACAATTGACCTCTACTCGATGATAGTTTCCAAACAACTTTTATCATGAAAGGTTGATGTTCATGTTTAAAAAAGCACTTATTATCCTGTCATTAAGTTCAGTCGTCGTAGTACCCTCTCTAGCCACACAAGTCCAAGCGGCAGCGCTCCCTGCACAGGAAAAGGCAACCACCTACGCTTCCAATAAAAACATCAGAAGCGCCACGTATGGAGAAGAAATTTGGGTGTCGCTTACCTCACCTATTCCAGCCGGATGGGTTATCGTTAGAACATTAGGAACGCAGAACCTGATCAGGAATGTGAACGGTGCTTCTTATGGCACGGAGGTAGAGGTGCTGCTAGCTTCGCCTATCCCCAGCGGATGGGTCATGGTTCGAGCCTTTAGAGGGTCGAATGTCATCAAGAATGTGAACGGTGCTTCTTATGGTACGGAGATAGAGGTGATGCTCGCCTCGCCTATTCCAGTCGGATGGGTCATGGTTCGAGCCTTTGGAGGATCAAATGTAATCAGAAATGTTCATGATGCTTCGTACGGCACGGAGGTAGAAGTGATGCTCGCTTCCCCTATCCCAAAAGGATGGGTCATGGTTCGAACCTATGGAGGATCGAATGTGATCAGAAATGTCAATGGTGCTCCTAACGGAACGCAGATTGAGGTACTGCAAGCCTCGCCTGTTCCTGAAGGATGGATTATTCTCAGTTCAGGTGGAAAATCAAAAGTAATCAGGAAAATTGGCTAAAACAAAGAGTACATGGCAATGTATCTAGTCCGCGAGCTGACGTCGAAATGAAATCGGCATCAGCTTGTGGGCTTGTAACAACATGTTCGGAATGAATGTAAAGCCACCGCTAAAGTGATCACAAAATACGATACTTGGTTTAATCAAGAATTTAGATCTAACATGTTTTGTAAAATTGTGCTTGTTAGCGCGATTCCTTCGATACATCTCCCCCTTGCCTCCAAATATTCAGCTTCTTTCTCGAAGAGGATGAACCACGGCCTGTTCGTTTCGCAGCCTCTCCTGTGCTGCCGCTGCCAGCACAATTATCATGGAATGGGATTCCCAAATTGGTACTCAGATAACGCTGCATGGAGCAATATCCATTATCAAGGTAAACCACCTGCAAAACTTATCCTGTCTGGGCTTCGGATACTCGGGGGAAATAAGATTTATTAAGATCGTGTAAGCAGCGGCTCTTTTTTACTTTAATGCGGCGGTGTTATTCTTGTTAGGAACATTACCAAAGTACCCGCCATGAACTCATAAGATAATTTCCATCCCTTAGTGGTATCCTCATCATTAGTTTTCGGAAATGATAGATTCACTTAATCCTTTCAGCATAACAACCATCGAGCCACTCCTTATAGTGTTTGAAACATAAATCTGGGATTCGAAAGGTAGTTTATATGACTCTCTCAATACAATTGGTACTATTAGGTTTCATCACAGGTCTATTAATCTGTATTGCTTTTCCAGTTCTTCAAAAGGAAGCGACCCTGATGGGATTATGGATGATTCTGTGGAGTCGTATTAGTTTACGAAAAGGCTCTGTTTATGGAATCTGGAAGCTTTTCACTTACATAACATTAGTGATTGGCTGGATACTTTTGCTTTTCGGGATACTTCTGACAGCCTTAGCGTACATTTTCTAAATTACCGTTGTGTTAAGCTGTTTCCCCATTCCTGCAATAATCCATGCCTAAAAAGGATATGGACATCATTTTCGAGTTATTGGAATGTCTTCGAAGCAATAAAGAAGAGCAGCGAATTGATTTTCTAATCTAGTCAAAATACCAAATTTGAAAAATTGGAGTATAGCCCTTGTCCCCTTCGTGACCTCCTGAATATTTTGGTACAAGGAGGTGATCTCTCATGGCAACAGCACCGATTACTATCGGAGCAAATAGCATTGCAAAGATCGGAAACCGATTTTTCTTAATTGTTGAAGTGGAAGCAAAGGCGCCAGGTGTTGAAATTGACCCTGTTTTTGCGGTTCGTACAACGCCCCAACAAGCGAGGGCGCTCATTAAAGCAGGTGTAATGCGCACTATTATTCAGAACACACGACCGCGAGCTTGTCCTGGATTGAAAGTTGAATTTAAAGGTGTACTTTTCGCCAATGGTCGGTTTTTCTCAGTCTTTGACGTTGAAAACTCAACAGATATTTCAGTACTTGTTAGAATCAGCCGTGAACGTGCGCAAAGGCTTATCCGCAATGGAGCACGGAGAATTAAAGTTATTAGAAGACCTTTCTAACGATTTCGCTTAAAATCTGTTAACCTGCACAAGATTAAACTTATCTTGCTGCAGGTTTTTTTATGGAGTTTCACCTCCTCAAGATTGAAATTAAGGTTGTCAATTTAACAAATCGTGTGTTAAATCCTGTTAACAGTTCCACTTGTGACCTTTCGGATGATAATCCAGTCTAATATGTTAAACAAAAATAGCCTCTGGTGCAGAAAGTGGTGATACAAATGAGTTTAATCATTACTGTAATTACCTTCGTTATTGTAGCTGCAATATTTTGGTGGATCTTTACATCAATTAATAAAAATCAATTACCAAAAAGAACAGATTTTACCCCTTACGACGATATGATGTCTGGGCGTGTTAAGAGAGATCCGCTTTACTCGTTTATGAATCAGGAAGAGAAAGAAAAATAGTTTGTTTCCCATGTAAATCACCACTCTTTCAACAGTATCGATCGCTCCTTGGTAAATAAAACAGCACCGGTACCGAAAAAGGGTTCTAGATAAGTTGTATGACCCGGCATATGACTGATAATCCAGGTCAGCCATGCTCCACTTGCCCGGGGTAGTGCAAAATTCGCGTTATTTTACTCACCTGTCGCGCCTCCTTCCGCTTCGTTTATCTCTGTGAGCAAGAGATAATATTACTATCCTGATGCTTTCTATTTCTTACACGCGCCTAATTAAATTGAAAATTCAGAAAAGATCGTATGCAAATACCCACTTCCTTGTGTTACTATTTAATAGAAAGTTAAATTCATCCATAAATAGGAGGTGATTAGGAATGTTCAAAAAACTACTTCAAAAGTTAGGTAGTCAACCCCAAGCTAGATGTACTCCTCCCTGCCTTTGGTTTCCACCCTACACGAAATGCATGTGTCCAGACTAAGTGAGATATTACCGAAGAGGCTATCCCAAAGACCATGAAAATGGTAGAGGGATGTCTTTTTTTCATCCATGTCTTTTTATCTAATCGAGCTGATTGTTTATCATAATTGAGCACCGAATACACTCAGCAGCCAAAGAAATTCAATATTTACATAGGGGTATCCGGTAAAACAACATAAAAAAACCCTCCCTTCCGACCAAGGGAAGAAAAGGGAGGCTGGGTGGACTGGGTTCAAATCTCTAGTTCACCAAGTCGAACGAGTTCGACTACTGCCTGAGATCGACCTTTGACACCTAATTTTTGCATGACATTACTAATGTGATTGCGCACAGTCTTTTCGCTGATGAAGAGTTGTCCGGCAATCTCTTTGGTTGTCTTATCTTGGACCAAGAGTTCAAACACTTCTCTTTCGCGATTCGTTAACAACGGCTTGGTTTGGTCGCTACCCTTCAATCGTGCCACCCCTCCTTGTGGGCTCTACAGGAACAAGGTTGAGGGATTACAGAGTCACCTTATCCTATGATGGGGGGTGGGTGATGGTGCCGGAATTTCAAGGATTTTAGGCTTTTGCCTTACATCCTATTCAGAAAATGGGCAATGGGTTCCGAACACCGATGAGAAACCTCTTCGACATCCGCCGTGAATTTTTCCGTTCGAGACGACGATAGCCGCCAGTTGTTCCCCGTTCAGATCGCGACGAGGTCGCCTCGCCTGATGAGATTGCCATCGGAACCCAAGGCCAACACCGCCCCCGACACTCCAGTCTATTCATCCGAGACATATACTGCTCCCTACAATTCGACTTCCATTCCACTATTTTTAACCCAATCAACCAAAAGTGCCCTTGATTCGTAAAAATCAAGGACACCACAACTTAAATAAATGGGGTACGACTATACGTCTGTTCGAACTTATCACGCAATCCTTTGGCCAGTAGACTAAAGGAACCGATTGCAAGCATATAGGCAGCAAGTGGGATCAGGAAAATCCACGTGTAATTCGTGTAGACAAAGCTTCTGTAAGTGCCGAGCAGTCCTGCCCATTCATGTGTGATCGAGTGAAACTCAACCGGGTCATAGTACATAGTCGTGCCACCTACATAAAGACCAAATATCCCGAGAAGCCCCATCAACGTCATGGTTGCAATCATCTCTGTCACCAGAACAATGACCAGATGCTCCTTCAAATGCGGCAGGATGTGGCGAAAGATGATCTGATCCCGCCCGGCCCCCAGCGAGGTCGCAGCTAATACGTACTGCGATTCCTTGATTTGCTCTGTTTTTTGCCGGATGGACGCAGCTACCGAAGGCGTCCCTAGCACAGCCACGACCACTATGAAAAACAATACGAGCGTAAACGTTGGCAATTCAGGATTGATATTGATTCCTTTCAATAAAAAATAGACAGGAATAAATATAGGCATGTATCCCCAAGCGTTCTCAATCGCAATCCACCAACGCTGCTGCTTGTCCAATATTCCAATATTCAGTCCGATCCATGCTCCCATCAATAATCGCAATAACGCAATCATGAGCGTAATAAAAATGGTGTACGGTGCCCCATGGAGCAGCTTTGTAAGCAAATCATAGCCCCATTTATCCGTACCCAACAGATGCTCGCTTGACGGTGCCAAAGGAGGCGAAATGATCACTTGCTTCCCGTTCACCATCTCATTACGCACTTTCGCCTGGTAATCGATGTCATAGGGGGCTAAATAAGGTCCGGCTACACCAATAATGATTAAAAATAATACCAAGATACTGCCTAGCCATAAAAACCAATTGAACCGTTTCCTCATACCATACCCTCACTCATTCCAAAAGAAGTCTGGGTTATTTATATACAACCGCGCGTTCAATCACATACAAAATGAGACGAATCAATACATAGACCAAAATGGATAACAAAATAATACCTAACAGTCCCATGACAGCAGCATTGAATTCGTAACTGCCATCTTTGCTAAAAATAAAGCGGGTCAATCCTACGACGTTTAATAAGTACTCAACAATAAACAAGTTGGCTACCGAAATCGCAATCGTCTTCTTTAAATCAGCAATGAGAAACGGCTTGATATTTTTATAGACGTGGTGAATGAGAACATGCCAGATCCCCATCCCCTTGGCAAGAGCTGTTTTAATGTAGTCTTCGCCGCCGATTTGTGCATACTTCAGACTGACTACCTTCATGAGAAAAATCGTTGGTCCAATGGACAGTAGCGTGATCGGAAACCAAGTACTCTCAGAGTCACTTACAGGTGACAGGGTGATAATTCGAATGTTCGTCATCTTGTAAAACCCGACCGCACCCACAATCGAAACAACGATCAGGATAAAATCAGGAATGGTGGCAAGTAAATTCAAAACCTTTTGAAATTGACGTACAATCCGAAAGCGCTGCAATAGCAATCCAAAAATAATACTAGCAAGAACGGCGACAATCACACTTGAGAATAGTAGTTCAAAGGAGCTAATTGCAAATGGGAGGATATCCTCTGCGATGCTCCTTTCCGTTTGCCCGGAATAATAGGTTCCGAGGGAGCCCTCTGCAAACTGCTGAATCAGATATACCGCACGAACTACGATATTTCCCGGTTCAACCACGATTTCTTCCTTTTGCGTATATAGCATGAACGGCCCACCGCAAACAGCGATAACCAGGAAAAACATCCCAATTAATTGTTTTACATAGGTCAAGCTCTCATACCCCCTTACTATTTCCAACAATACACTATCTATTAAAAATCATCTAGACAATAAAAAATATTTTATTTTTTTCTTCTATTCAAACAGAAATAAAAAAGTGGCTGAGCAGGATAGCCTGTCAACCACTTCTCCATTCATGGGAACAGTTGATTCGAAAAAGATGATAGCTGATCGATTACTTCGTAGAAGAAGTAGCTACACGCAGCTGCTCATTTTTCATGAGAAGATTTTGAATCGAAGCAGTGAATGGTTTTCTTACTCCGTCTTTCAAACGTGGTACCATTGGAATCATCTGATAGACCTCCCTTCTGACAATATCTTCTTAAGAATAGCATTTTTCCTTATTTAACGTCAATTGCGTCCATTCCCAGATAGGAAGCGAGCGGATTGATTTCGGATAGGTAGATGTTTTCTTGTCCATAATACCCCTCCTGCTCCCCTGCAAGCTGTGCAAATTTCGAATAGAGCCGGTTCAGATAAATATGATTAGCATCTGCATGAAAGGTTACTTGTTTCACGTGTTCATTCTCTTCCTGTACCTGTCTGATAAGATGGCGAAAGCCTTTTAAAAATACCCTGCTCCTTCGATATTTTTCTTCAACGATGACGGAATGGATATAGCAAATTTCTCCCTCTGGGTCTGATTGCCTATCTGCTGTCAAGTATTGATAATGGCCCCATCCGATCAATTTACCTCGCTCGTCTTCTATGAGGATCAAATGAGAATCCGGGAGAAACGTCAAAATATGAACGAGCGTGTCACTAAGGGAAAACATACGGCTAAATTCCAATCGATTGCGCATAAAGAATAGCGTGAATTGGGCAAAATCATTGTCACTGGTACATTTTCTAAATTGGACATGCATCCTTTACACACCGCCTCTCTTTTTCTGTTGGTTAACGTATCACTTCTACCGTTCCGCGTGCGAGGAGATGAAACTTCTCTGCTGCTTCTCCCATAGTCTTCTATAATAGCCCCGCTTTTGCAACAGTTGAGAGTGTGTCCCTTGCTCCACAAGTTCCCCCTGCTCCAATACAAATATTTGATCCATGTCCGTTATGGTCGACAAACGATGTGTCACCGTAATGACAGTCCGATCGCTGGAAAGCTTCGCAAAGGTCTTGTTTATAGAAGCCTCAGAAATGGGATCGAGAGCAGAAGTTGCTTCATCCAGAATGAGTAGAGAAGGATTGCGAAGAATCGCTCGAGCAATGGCAAGTCGCTGCCTTTGTCCCCCCGATAGATTGCTACCCCCATCCAAAATTAGTGTCTCGTACTTGTCTGGTAGACTCATGATAAAATCATGGATCTCCGCTTGCTGTGCAGCCATCCTCAGCTCGTCGTTGGTCGCATCGAGCTTGCCGAGCCGGATGTTTTCTGCTATTGTTCCGTGAAAAAGAAAGTGATCCTGAAAGACGACCCCTACATGGTTGCGGAAGGCTCCCCGATTCCTTTCATCTAGTTTTGTGCCGTTTATCTCGATATGACCAGAACTAGGTTGATAAAAGCCTAATAGCAGCTGAATGATCGTGCTTTTTCCAGACCCGCTGGAGCCAACTATCGCAATTTTTGACCGAGCTGGAATCTGCATGTTGATTTGCTTAATAGATAACTGATTTTCTTGATAGCCAAACGTAACGTTTTGTATGGACACTTCAGTCGTACGCAAATCGATCTGTTCGGATGAAGAATGGTCGACTTTTTCACTAGGTTCATTCAGCACCTTCTGGATTCGCTCCATACTGACTTGTGCATCTGTCATCAGTGGAAGCGTAAAGGTCAGATTAAACACTGCATTCCCCATCGACGTATACATGGTGAAAAAGGCGACAAGCGAACCGACAGAGATTCGCCCGGTGAGTGCCAAATAAGAACCGAAGCCAATAATCGTAAAGTTGATGAGTAGTAAGCATAGCGCAGGAATTCGTTCCAGCTTCGCTGCCATCAAATTTTTGCGATAGTTTCTGACCAACAGCAATTCGAGTCTTTCCATGAATTTATCAATCATGACAGCTTGCAGGTTGAACCCCTTGATAACCATTTGCGCTTTCGTATTTTCCTGAACATCATTCGTCATAGCCGCGAGCTGTTCTTTATAGGCAGCATTGATTGCGTGGGCACGTCGTCCAAGCAAATAAGGGCCTGTAAAGATCAAGATTGCCCCAACCAAAATACACAGCGCCATCACCCATTCCAAATAAAACAACACCATTGTACTAATCGTCACGACCACCAATGACTGAATACCTGTCGTGAAGAGAATCGCTAACGATCTGTCAATGACAGGCAAATCCACTGAAAAGTGAGAGATCAGTTCGCCCGAACGCGTTTTATGGAAATAGCTGACCGGCAAATGCTGCATATGCGCAAACAGTTTTTGCCGCAAATCATTTTGCACACGTGCATTTAGTTTTGCCAGCACATAATCACTGATCATTCCAGCACTGATACAGATAAACCCGCTAACCGCCAAGACGATCATGATAACGGAGAAAACGTGCATATCTTTGGGAACAATCGCTCTGTCAATGATTATCTGGAAACTGAGAGGTGCCAAGGATAAAAAAAGTAGATCAAGTGCAAGCGTGAGGAAAAAAAGGGAACTCAGGAGCTTATAGGGGCGTATGTAGCTAAACAGGTTTTTGATGACGAACAGCATCGTAACGTCTCCTTCTTGGATTAGAAAAATGGTTCATGGTGAAACCTGGCCGCATAGGATTGCCAAGCCCGAAATGAGGCGCGATATTCATCCAATGGACCGTTTTCCGTTTCCACAGAAGCTACTCGATCTGCAATCTTGGCAAACAATTTGCGTAAAGAGTCGTCTGAGGAAGTCCAGAATCGAAACTCCTTCACGTCCTCCTCCATATAGGCGATATACTCGGTTACATACTGAAGGGCATGCAAAAAAAGGCGACTGCTGCGATACTGTTCCAAAAAATGGATTACCTGAATTTGAACGATATGCTTGTCTTCGTACTGATTCTCACCTGTCCCGTAAATATATGAAAAGGCACCGATCACTTCATCGTCATCGTTGAAGCAAAGAAATGCTTTCCCCTCCATTAAAACGGGACTCGCCAGAAAACTGAGCGCCACAGGAAAGGAATATGGCATGCGAAGCTGGTCGTAGTTTTCCAATAAAAAGGCCATGTATTTCTCGTAATACATCTCAGCTGAGCAGATCGAGAAGTAATGATCCATCTCTTTTTATCCCTCCTTTGAATGATAAAGCGTGGGTACGTATCCTTCACAAAAAAGACGGCCATTAGCCGCCCTATCTTATCACAATTATTTGAATATCCAGTCTGCCCATGTCATGAAGATCGAGCGGTGCAGTCAATGCTGTCCCTGCCATGTCTTTCAAGTCATGCTGGTGTAGAAATAAGGGCGGGGTAATGTCTACAATAACACCTCGATTGGATAAAAGCGTACTCGCATTCCCGGAAATCATGTTCCCTAACTCGGAAATGGCACTTTTTCCGAGCTCATCCATCTCTTGCACGGGATAGCCGCCCATCATGGCCGAGACAATGCGCAAAGCCAATTCCTCTTGCAGACCGAAAAAGACCTCACCTTGTAATTGGCCTGTCATTCCGATTCGAATCCATGTATGGCCTTCTACATGGCTCCATTCTCTTTCAGCTAACTCTCCACGCGAAATGTCGACATTGCATACTTGTTGAATCACGGACGAAGCTGATTCAAGAAATGGATCAAGGTACTGGACTATCATCTGCATTCTCTTCCTTTCCCGGGCAATTCACTCTCAGAGGTTGAACTCGTATAGGACTATCATAATGTCGATTTTTGGCAGATGCAATAGGATTACGAAAACTTCCTGGGTATAAGGTCACGGAAACAAGGTTTACCAGGAAAATATTCCTCTACTTTTGTCTCATGACCAATGGTATAGATGGCCGTACACGTTCGCAAGTCTACTATCTCTACACCAATCTCATGTGTACTCAATTGCCACATCGGAAGCTGGACTCGATCAAAGGCAAAAACAGTATCTCCAAATGCCAAACATTCCTGTATACAGCGGACTTCATCGTAATCCTCGTCGGCCTCAAGCAAATGAACGGGTTCCAAACCGAATTGTTCGATCAGATGAATGCGATCCAACAATTGCTCTGCCCCACGTTTCCTTTTGGCTGTCCTTCTTGGTGAGAGCACCGGGTACTCTCTCGTAACATATTCCCAATTGATCCCGTGGTAAAACATCGAATAGTATCCTCCAAAAAAAAATTTGGCCCGGCAATAGCTGTTTATCTGCTACTGACGGGCCCGCTACCCTATTTCTTCTTTCCGACGACGTTCATCTCCGCTCGGGCTTCCCTCCCCAGCGCATCGGTGGCAACAACCGTCACTTTTTGCTTGCCTTCCTCTACCTCATGAAGCACCAAGCGAAATAGCCCTTGATCATTCGCGTTGGTCTGAAAGCTTTTTGATCCATAGTTGATTTGGAGGTTAACAGCACCAGCACCTGTCACTTTCCCTTCGATGGGCAGCGCTTCACCTTCCTGCCCTTCTAGCTGTTTGTTCGGTAGCTGGATCGTCGGTGCTGGCACTGTTCGCGCCTTGTAGGATATACGCTGCTCGCCATTACTTATGACGACCGCCCCTGAATTGGCATCGACATACGCATACACCAGCAACATGCTTTGATTGCCTGCCCCGTCTTTCCCTTCGAGCAAAATGCGATTTTCTCCCTGCTTCATGTTCAAAATTTGCGTTACGTATTTTTGTGCAGGGATTTCCAATTGCTCTTCTTCAAAGTAGGACACGATTTGCCCATTGATGCTTACTTGACCTTTGTATGTTTGATCTCTGTATAGGAAACGGACCGGAACGAGCATGTTCTTGGTTGCTGGATCGAACTGTACGTCTTCGCTACCATCGTTTAGCAATTGCAATATCGGAGGGCTCGTATCAACGATGACCCGCTGCGTGAATTGGCGCTTGTTTCCATACATATCCATTGCACTGTACATCACATAGTTGAGACCTTCCGTTAATCGCAGGATGCTTTCAAAGGAGCCATCCGTCGCCAGCTTTACAGGCGTTTTGTTAATCGACAAGCGCACCCTGTCCATCATATCCTCGCCTGTCACTTTGCCCCTGAAGGCCACATCTGGCTGCTTGGATATTTTCAAATAAGGAAACAAATCATCCGGGAACTCCACAAATGGCGGGGTGCTGTCGCTTTTCCCGTTTATATGTGCCACACTGATATTCCCCGCGTAATCATGCGCTACCACACTCATTTTTTTATCCGGCTGATTAATGAGTGTGCTGGACACTTTTGGAGAATAGGGGCCTCCTACCCTTTTTCCGTTTACATAAAGGAAATAGGCCTGGATATCTTTATCACGGCTACTCCATTGAACCCGGTTACCTGACACAGAAGCTGTAATCACAGGAGCTTTTGTATCCACGCGGATGGGGAGGGTCATCGATTGCCAATTTGCATTGCGGTCGTCTATTTTGGCCTTAATAGAGAAGTGGTACTGTCCATCAGGTGCCTGTATGTAGGCCCCTTTTTGCGGTGAAAAGATCTTTCCGTCCCAGCTCCACGCTTCCCTTTCCGTATAATAGTATGGCGTCCCTAGCTTGGACTGGTCGAACTTGCTCACCTTTTCATCGCGCACAAGAGTGCGAATCGGCTTGCCTGACTGATCGGTTACTTCGACGATAATATGACGGGCATTGCGCAAAAATGTAATCGAAGGAGCAGCGACATCGTAATGCCCATCCCCGTTTGGCGAAAAGGCGATATGATTGGGGTCGATTTTCGCACCGCCATCGGCTTTGACACCTGTCACTCCTAGATAATCCCGATAGCGCCACTTGTCATTGCGTTTATCGTGATACCAGCTCGTCTTGACACCTGTTCGTTTTTCCTGACTTTCTGCCTCCCATACGGGCTGATCCATGATCCTTGGCTCATCCCAATCACCGTAAAACCCATAAAACGGCGTGCGCAACGTAGGTAGCTCTTTATCATCTGGTTGAAAGGAAATAAATCCTTCTGCAAATTGATTGCGTGCGGAGCCTGGCGGAATCGTGAGCGTTACCTTCACTTCCTCTAGCTTCCCTGGCGCAACGGTAATCTTCGGGGCGGAAAATTGCAGTTCTGCCCCCTCGAAAAGAGTATCGGTCAGCATGTTGAGCCCATTCTTGCGCAAGTCAGTCAAGACACCAAACTCATTTTGCAACTGATACGTAATCGGCTTTTTGCCAAACTTGTTATTAATAAACAGAGAAAAGGTCGTTGAATTCCCAATCTCGCCTAACGAGACGCCTGCTTTTCCTTTTGCAGTCACAACGATGGCTGGAGTCTTGATCGCTTTTGCGGTTTGCATCAACCCTGCCCCTTGAACCCGAGGACTGTAAGGTACTTTTTTTGCTTTCTCTTTATCCGCTGCTGGTACGCTGATTTGCGGATCGATAATCGGTTCTGCTGTATTCATGGCCGCAGCCTTTAACGTATCGACAAGCGATCTGCCTTGCAGGTTCCGCCCTTGCTTGAGATAGCCTTGCTTCAGCAATGCCATCCCGCCTGCCACATGTGGCGTTGCCATTGAGGTGCCACTTTTCACGGCATATTCAGACTCTCGCGTGAGTGACAGGATGCCCCCGCCTGGAGCTGCAATCTCTGGCTTGAACTGCAAATCGGGCGTTGGTCCCCATGATGAAAAAGCCGAGATTGTTCCTCCGTCGGGATATGGCATTGGATTTTGTCCATATTCACCGTTAAAGGAGACCGTCACTTTCTTGCCTTTTTTAATCGCTTGTGCCATTTGCTCGCCCATGTGCTTCAAAATAGAAACAGCCGGGATTTGTTTGGCATGCTCCGCACTGATAATCAGGGGTCCCATTTCATTGTTATAGATGACAGCACCAACAGCCCCTGCTTCTTTGGCGAGACGTAGCTTTTCGTCGAATGAAATGTCGCCTCGCTCGAGCAATACGACTTTATCTTTTACGGAAACATTGTAGTCTTCCTTCTTCCCTTTCCCCATATAGACGAGCGGATACGGCTTCATCAGCGTCATGACTGGGTTTATTGCACCCCCGCCTTCCACATAGCCCGATAAATACACAACTTTCTCCATACCAGGTACCCCTTGCACCGTGAAGCTATAGCCGGCCAGTGCTGTTGCGTTAATAGAAGCAACCGAAAACGCATCAGGACTCAAGCCTGGAGAACCGATCATAGCGATATCCGGATTCTGTGCTCGTACCTTATCACTGCCGAAATACGCATCATTGCCGGCGGCTGCCACTACTACGATCCCATTATCGACTGCTCGCTTTACTGCCATTTGCTCCACATTTGTTTCATCCACATAACCCGCTGAGGAACCGAGACTCAAATTGATGACATCTGCTTTTTTCGTAATGGAATCATTGATCGCAAATAAAATCGATTCACCTAGCCCAGGAACCTCGTTTTGATAATTGGAAAACACTTTTTGGCTGATGAGCTGGGCTTCAGGTGCAACCCCTTTTACTTTTCCGTTCGCACCAATAATTCCCGCAACATGGATACCGTGCTGAGATTCCGATACGTCTTCCGTTGTTTGTGTACGGTCAGCCCAGTTAAAGCCAGGAATCACCTTCTGGGAAGAGCCTGACTTTTGCATGGCTGAACGCTTATCATGCGGGGCAGGTAAATCGGGGTGGCGCGGATTAATTCCCGTATCGATCACCGAAACGAGCATCCCTTCCCCTTTTACCCCCGCTTCCTCCCAAGCCTTAGTCGCCTCAATCATTTCCAGCGAATCGACTGGTGCAGATTTTAATTGCTCACCTCGCAGTAGCAGTTCTTGTCGTTGCCATTCATCTGCCGTCGTTTTATATTCCTTGCCCGCCTTGCCTGTATGTAATGGCTCGTGCATTTCCGCGAGATCCTGCAAAATCTGCGTACGAATGGTCGCCGTTCCTTCAAACGCTGTTGTGCTGACAGTCGTTGCGGGAAGCAAAGCCAATATCAATCCAATGCTGCATACCTTTTTCTTCATCGTTTGCCTCCTTGCTGGAAGTCATTCCATTATGTTTTCAGTTTTCACTAGGAATGGCTTGGGTATTCCCTTCTTTTATCGAAGGTTGACAAACGAAGTAATTTCAGCCAATATTTAATTGCGTTAAATATTGCATATCAAATATTCCCTTTTACGAAGAAATAGATCAAATAAGGAGATGATACGAGCATGCCCTCCCCCTCTACAGATACGCTTGAGCGCTTGCAGGAGGCGTTTCGTACCATTATGCGCACGATGGGAACACAATTAGCCGAACCTGTCTCTGGTTTAACCGGCCCTCAGTTCTACATTCTTTATCAGTTGGAACAGAAGGAGAAATGCACGGTTGGAGAGTTGGCTGAATCAATGGGAGTCAAACCAAGCGCAATCACAGCAATGGTCGACCGATTGGATAAACACGGCTTCGTCGCCCGTGATCGTGATGAGGAGGATCGCCGAGTTGTTTACATTAGCTTGCGTGATTCTGGCAAAAAAATTCTGCAAGTAGCCAAGCAGAATCGGAGAGAACAACTAAATAAAATGTTTTCTCACCTTAGTGAGGATGAACTCCAGCAGTTCGTCAGCATCTTTGAAAAGCTGGCGATGGCGGCGGTTATCGAGACGAATTGAATAAACTCCTTGTACGTTGATATTGTGGTGGGGAGGAAACAGGAGAAAACGCTCAGATTCTAGGGCCACCCCCTGGGGGATTGACTGCACGACTCCATGCAAAAAGCTAAACCGCGGCCAAAGTGGTATCCTCAGGATGTTTTTCAGAGGTGGCCGATAAGAGCGTGTTTCGCTTTTTGCATTGCGTCTCGGTCGGTGTCCCTAAGATCTTCGCTGTTTTCTCCTGTTTCCTCTACGATCTTTCCCTATTTAAACGGGCTTTTAAAGATTTAAAAGAATTGAAGAAATGTCCTCAGTTACGACAGAGAAGAATATTTCCAGACGTAGCGACTTGTGGAGTCCTACCGAGCGGAGAAGGGATTCGCGGGCAATAGAAACGCAACCGTGCCCACGCGAAGTAGCGGCTACCAGTTTTGCGTTTCCCCGCGAATCCCTTCGGAGCGGACAGTCTCAACCCCCAGCAGGACGGAGCCTGGAGCCTAGTCTGGAAATATTCTTCTCTCCACTACAGCGACATGAAAAAAAGGCGTGCATTCCGGATCACCGGTGCACGCCTTTTCTATTGCAAACAATTAGGAGAAGAAGAACTTCTTCACTGCATGTTTGGTTGTTTCTTTGTTCATGTGAGCGATCGAGGTTGTCAGCGGAATGCCTTTTGGACATGCTTGTACGCAGTTTTGCGAGTTACCGCAATCACCGATACCGCCATCTTCCATCAAAGCTTCCAGACGCTCATGCTTGTTCATCATACCCGTTGGGTGCTGGTTGAACAGACGAACCTGCGAAATTGCGAACGGACCGATGAAGTCAGACTTCGCATTCACGTTCGGGCAAGCTTCCAAGCAAACACCGCACGTCATGCACTTCGAAAGCTCGTACGCCCATTGACGCTCCACTTCCGGCATGCGAGGACCAGGTCCCAGATCATGCGTACCATCGATTGGAACCCACGCTTTTACGCGCTTCAGCGCATCGAACATGCGGCTGCGGTCAATCGACAAGTCACGCTGTACAGGGAAGGTGCTCATTGGCTCAAGACGGATCGGCTGTTCCAGTTTATCTACCAGTGCCGAGCACGCTTGACGCGGTCTTCCGTTAATAACCATCGAGCACGCACCGCATACTTCTTCCAAGCAGTTCGATTCCCAGTTTACTGGAGACGTTTTTTGACCTTGTGCGTTGAGTGGATTACGTTGGATCTCCATCAAAGCACTGATCACGTTCATACCAGGACGGTAAGGGATTTTGAACTCTTCCTTGTACGGAGTGCTGTCAGGGCCATCTTGACGAGTGATAATCAAATGAATCAATTTTTCTGCCATGATCAGTTTCCTCCTCTCTTATTTCTTGTCAGACGTATAGTCACGTTTACGTGGTGCGATCAGGGATACGTCGATGTCTTCATAGTAGATTTCAGGCGCAGTCGTTTCAGCATTGAACTTCGCCATTGTCGTCTTCATGAAGTTTTCGTCATCACGCTCAGGGAAGTCAGGCTTGTAGTGAGCACCGCGGCTCTCGTCGCGCTTGAGCGCACCGATTGTGATCGCGCGGGACAGTGCGAGCATGTTCCACAGATGACGGGTAAACGCCGCACCAGAGTTGCTCCATTTATTCGTATCGTTGATGTTGATTTTCTTGTAGCGTTCCATCAGTTCAACGATCTTATCATCCGTTTTTTGCAGACGGTCGTTGTAACGTACTACCGTTACGTTGTCAGTCATCCACTCACCCAGTTCCTTGTGGATCAGGTAAGCATTTTCTGTTCCGTCCATTTTCAGGATGCTGTCGTATTTCGCTTGCTCTTTGCTTGTGAAGCTGTCAAAGAGCGTGGAAGACAGGTCATCAGAGGATTTGTTCAAACCTTTGATGTACTCGATCGCTTTTGGACCTGCTACCATACCACCATAGATCGCGGACAAGAGGGAGTTCGCACCCAAACGGTTTGCACCGTGCTGAGAGTAATCGCACTCACCTGCTGCAAACAAACCAGGGATATTGGTCATTTGGTTGTAGTCTACCCACATACCACCCATGGAGTAGTGAACCGCAGGGAAAATCTTCATTGGAACTTTACGTGGGTCATCCCCAACGAATTTTTCGTAAATCTCGATAATACCGCCCAATTTTACATCCAGTTCTTTTGGATCTTTGTGGGACAGGTCGAGGTATACCATGTTTTCGCCGTTGATACCCAGCTTCATATCTACGCAAACAGAGAAGATTTCGCGAGTCGCGATGTCACGCGGAACCAGGTTTCCGTAAGCAGGGTATTTATCTTCCAGGAAGTACCAAGGCTTACCGTCTCTGTACGTCCATACACGACCACCCTCACCACGAGCAGACTCGGACATCAGACGCAGCTTGTCGTCGCCCGGGATTGCAGTTGGGTGAATTTGGATCATCTCACCATTGGAGTAGATAACCCCTTGTTGATACGCCGCAGATGCTGCTGTACCAGTATTGATAATCGAGTTCGTCGATTTACCGAAGATGATACCAGGTCCGCCTGTTGCCAAAATAACGGCATCCGCACGGAAGGATTGAATTTCACCGGAACGCATGTTCTGTGCAGTAATCCCGCGACAGGTTCCTGTATCGTCCAAAACGGCTCCGAGGAAATCCCAATATTCGTACTTGGTTACCAGACCTTCAGCTTCATAACGGCGTACTTGTTCGTCCAATGCGTACAAAAGCTGTTGTCCAGTTGTCGCACCCGCAAAAGCGGTACGGTGATGCTTGGTTCCCCCGAAACGACGGAAGTCCAACAGACCTTCTGGCGTACGGTTAAACATAACGCCCATACGGTCCAACATATAAATGATGCCAGGTGCTGCATCGCACATTGCTTTAACTGGCGGTTGGTTTGCCAAGAAGTCTCCGCCATATACTGTATCGTCGAAGTGCTCCCATGTGGAGTCGCCTTCCCCTTTGGTATTTACCGCTCCGTTAATACCGCCCTGCGCACAGACAGAGTGGGAACGTTTTACCGGAACCAGGGAGAACAGCTGAACAGGAACGCCTTTTTCTGCTGCTTTGATGGTAGCCATCAAGCCGGCCAAACCTCCACCGACAATGATCAGTTTACCTTTTGCCATGTGTTTTGTCCCCCTATCCCTACAAAATGAAAGCCGACATCGCACGCAAGCCGATGAAGGTCACAATTACGAATACGCCCAAAGTCAGGAATGTTGCAATGCGCTGGGAACGCGGCCCAACTGTAATTCCCCAGTGAACCAGGAACGACCACAGTCCGTTGGAGAAGTGGAACGTCGTGCTAATAATCCCGATTGTGTAGAATACGATCATTGCAGGACTGCTCAAAATATTTGCCATCATGTCAAAATCCACATGTGCACCCATTGCTTTTTGGATGCGGGTTTCCCAGACGTGCCAAACGATAAAAATGAGGGTAATGACTCCTGTAACGCGTTGCCACAAGAACATTTGGTTTCGGAAGTAACCGAAGTTCCCTACGTTTTGCTTTGCTTGGAACGCAATGTAAATACCGTAAACAGCGTGAAACAGGATCGGGAGGTAGATGAAAACAAATTCAAGCACCAATACGAATGGAACATTTTCAATCAAACCAACTGTTTGATTAAAAGCTTCGGCTCCACGGGTCGCTTGGTAGTTGGCTGTCAAGTGAAACAGCAGGAAGAGCCCGATCGGAAACAAACCAAGAAGTGAGTGGAGCTTGTGACTGAGAAAGCTATGGCCTTTCGCCATACAATGGTCCCCCTTTCAATGTATGTAACTCTCAATTTTGTGAAAAACGTCAAGCATCACCGCAAGCGGTCCAAAACGGCTTCGACCGTTTTGATAGACCTTTCCCCAATATCCTAACCCATTGCCTCACCCATTAGACATAGCAAAACCACCACGATCATTTTATGAACGGGATCTTGACGCTGTTCACCAAATGACTGCGTTCACTAGATCAAATGAATTTGTCGGAATGTGTCAAAATACGAGAAAAAGTTGGGCAAAACTATGACCAAATCCAATTGTACTCTTGTCGACACAGAGCGTCAAGACAATCAATGTACTAAATACATTGATAGAATAACTTTGTTTAGTCCAGCTATTTTTTCTATTCCGATGTCATGAATGCGTGTCCCTCCTCATAATCTAGTAAAGACAGGAGGGAAGCACATATGAAAGAGAAGGATCAGCTTGCAGCACTGTTGCCGACAGAGACCATTCCCTACGCAGAGAGAATGAATATGCCCTATCTTGGCTATCATCTCCTACGCGAAACGCTTACTAGCACCCTGCTAGGCGATAGCGAAAACCATATACTCTATTGGATAGGAAAAAATATGGGCCGCCAAATCCCCATTCAATCTGCAACAGGCCCGATTATGCCTTTTATTCGGCTTGGATTAGGCCAGCTAGACGTCCTGGAGGAGAACGGGCAAACGATCGTCTATTCACTCACTCATTCCATTTTTAGCTATCAGTCTATAGAAAGACTAGGATGCAGTCTTTCCTTTGAAGCCGGGATCATCGCGGGTATGATTGAGCAGTGGAAAGAAAAAGAAGCGTTCAGCAAAATCGAAATGGAAAGCCCTTCGGACATACGCATCTCTGTACAAGTGGCGCCATGAACAAAATGCCCCCTCTACCTATAAGAAGGGAGAGGGAGCATCTATCTTTTTATACTCCGTGCACAACCGCGGTTTCCTCAACATCCAGACCATAGGCCGAATGAAGACTGCGAACAGCCAGCTCTGTCAAAGCTGCTGGAATGACGCAAGAAACCTTGATATCAGAAGTTGATACCATTTTAATAGAAATTTCTTTTTCTGCCAGAACGCGGAACATTTCGGCAGCTACCCCTGGATTGTTGATCATTCCAGAGCCAACAATGGATACTTTGGTCAAGCTTTCCTCGAAATCGACTTTTTCAAAGCCAAGCTCGTTTTTGTTTCTGTCCAGCGTATCCAGTGCTTTTTTCAGGTCATCTGCTGCAACTGTGAAAGAAATATTTGTAACAGTAGCATCATAAGAGCTTTGGATAATAATATCGACGTTCACTTGATTGTCCGCCAGCGTATTGAACAGACGGGAGAGCGTCCCGACCTTGGCAGGCATGCCGACAACCGTGATTTTGGCTACATCTTCATCGTGTGCAACTCCACTTACTACTCTTCCTGTTTCCATGTTGGCAACCTCCTCAACGTACGTACCATCTTCGGCAGTAAAGCTAGAGCGGACGACCAGCCTTACCTTGTATTTTTTCGCAGCCTCTACTGACCTAGGATGAAGAACCCCTGCACCGAGGTTCGCCAGCTCCAGCATCTCATCATACGAGATCGTATCCAGCTTGCTCGCAGCTGGAACCATTCGCGGATCAGCTGTATACACCCCGGACACGTCTGTAAAGATTTCGCATTTCTCAGCGTTCAAGCTGGCTGCAAGTGTAACCGCAGATGTATCCGATCCACCGCGGCCGAGCGTCGTAATTTCCCCTTCGTCACTGATCCCTTGGAATCCTGCCACGATCACCACACGACCACGACCGAGCTCAGATTGAATCCGCTCTGGATTAATCTGCTTGATCCGTGCTCTTCCGTGAATCGCCTCTGTGGTGATTCCAGCTTGCCAGCCCGTAAGAGAAATGGCATCGTAGCCTTTTGTATGCAAGGCCATCGACAAAAGCGCGATCGATACCTGCTCCCCCGTGGTCAGCAGCATATCCATTTCACGCTCGGATGGGTATGCGCTAATCTGCTTGGCCATGTCTACCAACACGTCAGTAGATTTCCCCATTGCAGAAACAACAACTACCACATCATGCCCTTCCTCTTTATAGCTGATAATTCGATCCGCAACTCGTAAAATTCGCTCAATGGTACCTACAGAGGTGCCTCCGTATTTCTGCACGATCAACCCCATGCGGCTTCTCTCCCTTTTTCTCATATCCAATATTGGTATTTATCTCGTATCGTATGGTTTTTCACTATTCTCTCTATAAGGAAAAGTCTTGCATTTTTATTTTACAAAAAAGGCACCGACAAGGAATAAGACCTGCCGCTGCCTACTGTTTCGACATACCGGTTCCTCCCTCCCAATACACGCGGACAACGAAGATTGACAGTTATCACCATCAAAACTCACATTGACACACCGTGAGATAGCTCTCCATCTGACAATTGGTCATTGTGCAGATGACAGTCCTGCATTTGTTCAACGCAGACCCAGCATGGAGAAAAGCGGGTTTCCCCCCATACTTCGGCGAATTCCCCTTTCCCGTCCCCTTCACAGATACCCGATCTCAGGGTGGTACTCTTGGTTTTCGCGCCTCTACCTCACTCCATAATGGAAGTGAGGCTAACTATTCTGTTTGAATCGGATTATATCATGAGTCTAAAAATGGATCAATTCCTTTTTAGAGCTTGTTTAAAAAGTCACACTGGCTATGTGTCCAGCTTGCGCAGATGCCCGATGATTTCTTTTGCCAGCTTGTCGCCGATTCCCAATTGGCGGAAGTCCTCAACGGTCGCCTCGCGCATTTTTTTCAACGAGCCAAAATGAGAGAACAACAGCTTCCGCCGCTTTTCACCAATACCCGGGATCTCATCCAACTGCGAGGAAAGCATTGTTTTTGTCCGGGATTGTCTGTGGAACGTAATAACAAAACGGTGGACTTCATCCTGGATACGCTGCAACAAATAAAATTCATAGCTATCACGTCTAAGATTTACAGGCTCTGGCGGATCTCCGTACATGAGCTGAGCAGTGCGGTGCTTCTCATCTTTCGCCAGACCACAGACAGGAATATAGAGACCTAGCTCGTTTTCCAGCACGTCCATAGCTGCACTGATTTGGCCTTTACCACCATCGATCACAATCAGGTCGGGCATTGGCTGGTTTTCTTTCAGCAGACGAGAGTAACGACGGCGAACGACTTCGCGCATGGAGCCGTAATCATCTGGTCCCTCTACGGTTTTGATCTTGAATTTGCGGTATTCCTTTTTGTCAGGGCGGCCGTCTGTAAACACAATCATCGCAGACACTGGCTCTGTTCCCTGAATATTGGAGTTGTCAAACGCTTCAATTCGATGAGGAACCGGAATCCCTAAAATGTGACCGAGATTGTGTACTGCTTGGACCGTACGAGCATCGTCCTTGGACATCAGCGCGAACTTCTCCTGCAAAGCAATACGGGCATTCTCGGTAGCCATCTTCACGAGCTCATGCTTTTTGCCTCTTTTCGGAGCATGGACTTTGATGCCCAACCACTCAGCCAAAAGCTCCGGTTCACTCTCTTGCGGGAGCAGTATTTCTTTTGGCAGCGCATTTTGCTTGTCGAAGTAGAACTGGCTCACATAAGACATGAAGTCCTCGGTTTCGCTTCCATAGTATGGAAAGGAAGTCGTCTGACGCTCGATCATCTTCCCTTTTCGCATATAAAACACCTGGATGCACATCCAGCCTTTTTCCACGGCAAACCCGATAATGTCGCGGTCTATCGTATCGGTGAACGTGATCTTCTGCTTCTCCATTACGGCTTCGATGCTCTTGATCTGATCACGATATTCCTTAGCTCGTTCGAACTCCATGTTTTCTGCGGCTTGCAGCATTTTTTCCGTGAGGGTTTGCTTCATTTCCTCATGACCACCATCGAGGAACTGGCTGATTTGATCCACCAAACGCTGGTTTTCCTCTGCCGATACCTCGTACACACAGGGCGCAAGACATTGTCCCAAATGGTAGTAAAGACAAACCTGCTTGGGCATATTGCGACATTTTCGCAACGGATAGAGTCGATCCAGCAGCTTCTTCACCTCGGAGGCATCTCCGGCATTCGGATAGGGCCCGAAATACTTGGCTTTATCTTTTAATACCTTACGGGTAATCTCCAGGCGTGGCTGCGCCTCGTTCGTAATTTTGATGTACGGATACGTCTTATCATCGCGGAGCATGACATTGTAGCGCGGGTCGTGCTCCTTGATCAGGTTGCACTCGAGGATAAGCGCCTCAATCGCTGAGGATACCACAATGTACTCAAAGTCCACGATCTCACTGACCAACAGCTGCGTCTTCCCGTTATGACTGCCTGTAAAATATGAGCGGACGCGGTTTTTCAGCACCTTGGCTTTTCCGACGTAAATGATTTCCCCGCTCGCATTTTTCATCAGGTAGCAGCCTGGTTTATCTGGCAGGACGGCCAGTTTATCTTTTAAGGAGCTGTTCATGGCTGCTCCCTCCTCTTTGCTCTATATCTGCCTAGCATCTATTTGTTCTTGTGGATTGGCTTTTCCAATACATACAGTTCATCTTCTAAGGAACTCATCCGTTCCATCAGCAGCTTGCGGCTGTCTTGCACCCCTTGATTGTAATAGAAGGGGCCGAGCTCTTTTGAAAAAAAGGCAATCAACTCTTCCGTCTCCAAATTGCCGAGTGTCTCCGACCGTTCTTCTTTAAAATAGCGTTGTACTTGATGAACAAGATATTCCATTTGCTCTCTCGTCAATTTGGTTGGCATCGTATCCGGCTTCCTTCCCATTTCGCATCATAAGAGAATATACGTTCTATCCTTCATAGTACCATGGAATCCATACGAAAAAAACTGCCGCCTCATTCCATGGCGACAGTTTTTATAGGCAGACCTAGTGTTTGCGACCGCCCAAATATGCTTCTTTTACACGCTCGTCGTTTAACAGCGCTACTCCTGTGCCGTCCAATACGATTTGCCCAGCCTCCAGCACATACCCGTAATCAGCGATTTTGAGGGCCTGCTTGACATTTTGCTCCACGATCAGGACGGTCGTACCTTCTGCATTGATTTCTTTGATCACCTTGAAAATGTCTGCCACCACAATGGGAGCCAAGCCCATTGACGGCTCGTCCAAAAGCAGCAGCTTCGGTCGAGACATCAATGCGCGGGCAATAGCTAGCATTTGCTGCTGACCACCAGACATCGTCCCTCCCAATTGGGAAAGACGCTCCTTGAGGATGGGGAACCACGTCATCATCTTCTCCATGTCGTCCTTGATGCCTTGTGCATCGTTGCGCTGGAATGCGCCCATCTCCAGGTTTTCCAGTACGGTCATCTTCCCGAGAATTGCACGCCCTTCTGGAACCAACGCCAGTCCGGCTTTTACGATTTGATGGGGTCTCGAACCCTCTATGCGTTGACCACAAAACGTAATCGTCCCTGCTTCAGGCTTCAGTTGACCTGCGATCGTACGCATAGTTGTGGTTTTGCCCGCTCCATTCGCCCCGATTAGCGAGACGATTTTGCCCTCCGGCACTTCCAGCGTTATCCCGCGAATCGCCTTGATTTGACCGTAGGAGGTCGTCAAGTTTTGTATGTTCAGCATCTTATTCGTCCTCCTTGCCGAGGTAGGCTTCAATCACATCTGGATTGTTTTGTACCTCTGCTGGTGTGCCGTCAGCAATTTTGACCCCAAAGTTGATGCATACGACCTTTTCACACAGATTCATGACCAATCCCATATCGTGTTCGACCAACAAAACAGTCGTTCCGTCATCGCGAATTTTTTTGACCAGCTCCATGAGTGCTTTCGTCTCGGTCTCGATCATTCCAGCAGCAGGTTCGTCCAATAGCAAGAGTTTTGGTTCCGTAGCTAGTGCCCGTGCAATCTCCAGACGCCGCTGTTGACCGTACGCCAATGTATCCGAGCGGACGTCAGCAATGTCAGACAAGCCTACGAATTCGAGGAGCTCCTCTGCTTTTTTGGTCACCGCCTTTTCTTCCGCACGTTGTCCCGATGTTTTCAAAAGGGAAGCCCAGAAGCCGGCCTTCATGCGCGAATGACATCCTACCTTCACGTTGTCCAACGCACTCATGTGACCGAATAAGCGAATATTTTGGAACGTCCTTGCAATCCCCATTTCGGTAATTTTGTTAGGCGCCATTCCATTTAGCTTCTGTCCGGCAAAAGTAAAGGTTCCCGTCGTTGGTTCGAATATGCCCGTCGCCATATTGAAAATGGTCGTTTTCCCCGCACCATTCGGACCAATCAAGCCGACAATCTCACCCTCCCCGACAGTAAAAGAAACGTCACGAAGAGCGGTGATGCCGCCAAAGCTTTTTCCTACGTTCGCAAGTTCCAGCAACATCTTATACTCCTCCCTTCGCTTCCTTGTCGGATGACTTGCCCCGACGACGCTTGAACAGCTTTTGGAACGTGTCGGCACCAATCAAGCCATGCGGGCGGAACGCCATTACACCGACCATGATCAAACCGTACATGAGCATTTTGTACTCGGCCAAACCACGCAGCACCTCCGGCAGTGCTGTCAATACAAAGGCACCGAATAGCGGCCCCCAAACCACTTCACTGCCGCCAATAACGGCATAGGACAAGATTTCGACTACTTTATGATAGTTAAAATCATCAGGCGTAATCGTCGTCGTAATGTGGGCGAACAACCCTCCACATACACCAGCCAAAATGGAACCGATCACAAATGCAAGCATTTTATAATAGTTGACTTGCAATCCCATTGCTCGTGCTGCCGTTTCATCCGCTTTGATCGCTTCGAAAGCTCGCCCCAGACGCGAACGGTTCAGACGCAGCGTCAGGAAAAGAATGAAGGCAAACAGGAGCAGCATAAACACAAAGGTTGATAATGACTTCATTTGCATGACCGAAATGCCAAAGGTTTGTGCTTTTACCCCCAGTGCTTTTTCAAAATCGTACAAGTAATTGCCAACCGATTGAAGTCCGGTCAATCCGAGAGCGCCATTTGTCATCTCCATATTGAGAAAAATAACGCGAATCACTTCACCAAAGCCAAGCGTAGCAATTGCCAGGTACAGGCCGTGGAGCTTCAATGTCGGAGCACCGATCAACAGTGCAATCAGCCCTGCCACCAGTCCTCCGATGATGATGGCGATAAACAGTGGCATGTCCGCTTGCTTCGTCAAAATACTCGCCGTAAAAGCACCAATGCTCATAAAGCCCGCATGTCCCAAGGAAAGCTGTCCCGTCGAGAGCGTAATGTAAATACTGATCGCCAAAATACTGTTTAACAAGATAAAAGTCAGTACCTGTAAATTATATGGATTGAGAATGTCCAATGTCTGCACCTCCCTTACGCTTTGCGTCCAAATAGTCCTTCCGGCTTCAAGAGCAAAATGAGAATGATCAAGCCAAAAGCAACCGCATCCCGATACGACGAGTCTCCGTATGCGACGGTAAACACCTCGATAATCCCGAGCAATACACCGCATACCATGGCTCCAGGAATGCTCCCCACACCGCCTAAAATCAAGACCGCCAAACCTTTGAAGCCAAGCGTCATTCCCATCGTCGGAATGAGAGCAGAGTACGCCATCCCGATCAATATGCCGGCGATGCCTCCCAGCGCTGAAGCAAGCATGACGGTCACAACAATGACCATATTCGTGTTAATCCCCAAAATATTAGCTGTATCCGTATTTTCAGCCGTCGCGCGAATGGCTTTTCCCATTTTCGTTTTTTGAATCCAGAAATGCAGAACGAACATCAGCAACACAGAAATCCCCAAAATAACGAGATCGACGCTGCGAATTTGAATGAGCCCCAAGTCAAAGGTGGTGTCCCCAAAAGATTGCGGGAACGAACGGGAGTCAGCACCGAAAAACTTGTGCATGGCCTCCTCCATTAAAATGGCAAATCCGATCGTACTGATCAAGGATGCCAGATGGGGTACATTTTTTTTACGAAGGGGGCGAAGCGCTATATACTCCAGCACGAGACCCAAAATGGCAGATATGACGATTGCTACGATCAGCGCTACCCCTAAAGGCATATTCAGGCTGGTCATCAATACCAAGCCAACCAGTGATCCAAAAATAAAAATTTGGCCGTGTGCCATATTAATGATTCCCAAGACACCAAAAATGAGCGTATAGCCCAATGCAATCAATGAATAAGTGCTACCAACTGTCAAACCGTTGACTAATTGCTGCCAAAACAAATGCCTCACCTCACTGTTAAGTGGTTACCATCTAACGATGCTTGAGTTATTCTCGCTGGATCAGCAAGCGAAAATATCATCTGATACTTTCTGATCCAGCGAGATAACCGATAGAAAAAGAAGCCCGGAGCGACCCCGGGCACGATCCTATTCAAACGGGACAAATTTGCCTTCTTTTGCGACAACGACCACCGCATCACCAATCGGATTGCGCTTCTCGTCAAAAGACAGTTTGCCGGATACACCTGTGAAGTCTTTCAACTGAGCCAATTTTCCGCGCAGCTCTTCGCGATCTGCTTTTCCTGCGGCAAGCAGTGACTGCGACATGATGTACAGCGAGTCGTATGCTTGGGCAGCGAACTGGTCAGGCTTTTTGTTGTATTTGGCTTCGAATGCTTTTACGAAGGCTTGTACCTTATCATCCTTCTTTTCAGGGCTGAATGGAGTGGCAACGATCAAGCCCTCTGCTGCTGGACCCGCAATTTCAAAAACTTTCGGATTATTGAAGCCATTCCCACCAAGAATGGTCCCTGTAAAGCCCAACTCACGTGCTTTTTTCACAACCATGGAGCCTTCTTTGTACAAAGCGGACACAAGCAAAGCATCCGGGTTTGTTTGCTTCAGCTTGGTCAACTGCGCCGAGAAGTCCACATCGCCATTTGCAAAAGTCGCTTCACCAGTAATCTCCAAGCCCAGCTTTTCTGCGGTTGCTTTCATGACCTTGTAACCATTCACGGAGAAGTCATCGTTGGATGCATGTATGAGTGCTACTTTTTTCAAGCCATTTTTCTCCACGGCTGCTTTCATAGCTGTCGGGATTGCAATGGACTCAGGCAAAGAATTTCGGAACACGTACTCCCCGATATCATTGATTCCTTCTGAGGTGTTGGAGATACCAAAGATCGGAGTTTCCGCCTCGTTTGCAACTGGTCCTGCTGCAAACATTTCACCAGAAAGTGTCGGTCCGATGATCGCCACGACATTATCCTGATTAATCAGTTTATTTACCGCATTAATCGCGCCTTCCTTTTCTCCGGCGGAGTCTTCAAACTTCAGTTCGATCTTGAGCTTTCCTTTGTTGGCTTCATTCAGCTCCCCCAACGCCAGCTCCAATCCTGCTTTTTGCGCTTCTCCATATGCTGCACCAGATCCTGAAAGGAAACCAACGACACCGATTTTTGCTTGTATCTCTTGTCCGTCGGCGCTAGCTGCTTGTCCCGAGCCACCTTCTCCTGCTGCAGGAGCAGTTGTATTTCCTCCGCTCGAACATCCGACCATCAATACCGCCCCTAGCGAGATCGCCGCCAGCGAGCGCATCAAATGAAATCCCTTCATTAGAAAAGCCCCCTTTATTTTCTAAATAAATTGAATATATGAAGTTTAATCAAAGTATTATAAAAACGCAATTATTTTCGTTCAAGTAAACTTAATTTTTTGACAAACGATCGCTCAGAATTCAGTATTCAAACATAATAAAAAAGCGGCACATAGCTATGCCGCTTCAATCGTTGGATTGCTCTTACAGATGTTTGCCTACAGTTGCCATGAGCGCTTCTTTTGGTTGGAAGCCGATCACTTTGTCAACTGGTTGACCGTCTTTGAATACGATCAGGGTTGGGATGGACATTACGCCAAAACGACCAGCAGAGTCTGGGTTATCATCCACGTTTACTTTGACGATTTTGAGCTGGGAGCCCACTTCACCGTCGATTTGCTCCAGTACAGGAGCGATCATTTTGCAAGGGCCGCACCATGGAGCCCAGAAGTCAACCAGGACTGTACCGCCTTGCTCTACTTCCTGGGAAAAGTTTTGGTCGGTAGCATTTACAATTGCCATAGAAGTTACCTCCTTGAATTTCAATTACTAAATAAAGGTTCCTAACGGTTATCAGTATATCATTCAAACAACAAATTGACTACGCCGCTCCACACTTTGCCCTGCACTTCTCGCTTTAGTCTGTCCAGTCTGTCCGCACCTTATTGCCCAACTTGTTTGAGCCGATTGATCTCCCGTTCGTGGTCACTAACTTTCCGATGCAGCAGGTCAAGGTCTGCATCGATATGTTTATTTTGACGTTCCAATCTGTCTAATCTTTGCGTAGCATCGTCCCGAAAACCGAACATCTCAATGCGAAATGCGTACATCTCTTCTTTAAATTCTCGAAGTTCTTGCTTAATTTCCTTTGTGATTTGATTATTTTCAGCAACCATGTGTTTAAGTTGTTGCAAAAGCTCCTCACTCATCCCGATCACCTCTCCTTAACCCCTATTATACCAAGCAAGGAAAGCATAAAGTAAGAGCCGAGGACAAAAAAAGCGCCCCAAAAAGGAGCGCCTCGTTATCATCTTTATCTTACACCAATACTTTTTTGAACTCAGCCGTCAGCAATGGCAGCACTTCGAACAAGTCACCTACGATACCGTAATCAGCCACTTGGAAGATTGGCGCTTCCGGATCTTTGTTGATGGCAACAATGACTTTCGAGCTGGACATACCAGCCAAGTGCTGAATCGCTCCGGAAATTCCGCATGCGATATACAAATCAGGTGTAACGACCTTACCCGTCTGTCCGATCTGCATGGAGTAGTCGCAATAGTCTGCGTCGCAAGCGCCACGAGATGCACCAACAGCTGCACCAAGCACTTCCGCCAGATCGTACAACGGCTGGAAGCCATCTGCACTCTTCACGCCACGTCCACCGGAAATCACGACTTTCGCTTCGGAAAGGTCTACTTTGCCGCTTGTTTTTCTTACAACTTCTTTTACGATAGTGCGCAAATCCTTGATTTCCAATTCAACTGGAACCACCACTGCCGTTTTCGAAGGGTCAGCAGCACCGATGGCAATGTTGTTTTGACGAATCGTAATAAATGTTGTTCCATCAACGAATTTGCGTGTTTGCGTCGCCTTTCCGGCATAGATCGGGCGAATAAATACTGGGCCTGCTTCAATACCGGTTACGTCCGAAACCAGACCAAAACCGAGTCTCGCTGCTACGCGAGGTGCGATGTCACGACCGATCGCAGTATGCCCCAAAACAACCGCATCTGGAGAAGCCAGCTCAATCAACTGCGTAAGTGCCTGCACATACGCATCTGGCGTGTATTGTGCCAACGCTGTATGATCAGCCGTATACACCGTGCTCGCACCATGCTGACCCAATGTCACTGCATGCGTTGCTGCATCTGCTCCGAATACACCTGCTACAATTTCGCCGCCCTCAGCCAATGCTTG
Source organism: Brevibacillus schisleri (assembly GCF_055685845.1). Taxonomy (NCBI): domain Bacteria; kingdom Bacillati; phylum Bacillota; class Bacilli; order Caryophanales; family Paenibacillaceae; genus Brevibacillus; species Brevibacillus schisleri. Next base: position 1,823,535 of record NZ_JBVNDM010000001.1, on the reverse strand, counting down.
TGCTGCAGTCAATGCTTCCAGCGACACGTTGCGAAGTTGTCCGTCACGTACTTCTGCTAATACAAGTACTTTTTTCATGGATATCCTCTCCCTCTCGCTTAGATCACTTTCGCTTCATTGCGCAACAGTTGCACCAATTCCGACGTTTGAGCTGCCAATTCGCCAGAGAGAATGCGGCCCGCCTGCTTTTTCGGAGGCAATGTCTGATCGACGATTTCTGTCTTTGCTTTTACCTCATCCGCAGTCATTCCCAAATCGTCTGCGCCGAGTCTATCCAAAGGTTTTTTCTTTGCTTTCATGATACCAGGGAGAGAAGGATAGCGCGGCTCGTTGAGTCCTTGCTGAGCGGTAATCAAAACAGGAAGGCTCGTCTCCACGACTTCCAGGTCCCCTTCTACATCGCGCTCTACGCGTACGTTCGTCCCGTCGACCTCTAACTTCACAGCAGTCGATACATGGTTAATTCCCAGCTCTTCTGCCAGACGAGGACCGCCTTGGCCAGCCCCGGAGTCTACAGCCATTTGTCCACCAATGATGATATCGAAGCCAACCTTTTTCGCTACTGCAGCCAATACTTTGGCGATTGTGAATTCGTCACCGAACAGAGACTCATCATCCACCAGAACAGCCTTGTCTGCGCCCATAGCCAAAGCAGTGCGCAGGGCACTTTCCGCACGATCTGGGCCGACGCTGATCACGGTTACTTCTCCGCCGTGCTCTTCCTTGAGCTTGATTGCCTCTTCTACAGCGTACTCATCGTAGGGATTAATGATGAATTCAACGCCATCTTCGGAAATTTGTCCGTTTTGGATGACAATTTTTTCTTCTGTGTCAAACGTCTGTTTCAACACAACCACGATATTCATCAGGATGCCTCCTCCTTAGTGGTACCTCATACTTGTGAAGCTATATGCTTAACTACCGATCTGCGAATTGCGGCTTGCGCTTTTCGAGAAATGCAGTCACGCCTTCTTTTACGTCCTCCGTCGCGAAAGCATCGCCAAAGAGCTTTGCTTCCTGCTCCAAGCCTTGTGATAACGAAAGCTCCGTTGTGTTATGGATGGACGCTAGGGCAAGCTTCAGGGTTATCGCGCTCTTACTCGCGAAAACAGCTGCCAGCTTTTGTGCTTCTGCAAGCAATTGCTCTACGGGATAAACCGCTTCCACAAGACCGATACGCAAAGCTTCCTCGCCACCGATCATCTCAGAAGTGAGAATCATCTGTGTCGCTTTGCCACGGCCAACCAGACGTGGTAGACGTTGCGTACCACCGTAGCCAGGAATGAGTCCGAGATTCAGCTCTGGCAACCCAAGCTTGGCTTCAGGTGCTGCCAAGCGGATATGGCATGCCAATGCAAGCTCCAATCCTCCGCCAAGGCAAGCGCCGTTAATTGCTGCAATGATTGGCTTCGGGAACGTTTCCAAGCGATTGAACAACGCTTGACCCTTCTTCGCCATTTCTTCCGCATTATCCCGATTCAGTTGGGTAAATTCTTTGATGTCTGCTCCTGCAATGAAAAACCGACCTTCGCCAGTCAAAACGATCGCTTTGATTTCATCGTTATTTTCCCACTGGTCCAAAAGTTCACTCAATTGACCGAGCACTGCTTGACTGAGTGCGTTAGCAGGCGGGTTGCTAATCGTAACCGTAGCAACGCGATCAACGATTTCTACATTCCAATGCGACGCCATTCCTCTCCCCCCAAACTCTCCCCATATATAAAAAACAGCTACTATTCATTCCGAGCGATCGCTCAGTCTTACTATTTCCATTGTAACAAACGTTTTCATGCAAAAAAAGCTTTTCTTTTCATTCTTTTCCCTTCATACCAAGCAGGAAGAGGTTATGAATGGAATCAACATAAGAGACAAGGTCGTACTTGCACTCTTTCATCACCCAAGATGTCGTCACTTCGTCCAGCGTTCCAAAAATCATTTTGCGCGTAATCCGCACCTCAAGATCAGATCGGAATACGCCCTGCTCCATACCCTCTACGATCACTTCGTCAATAAGGTTGAAATACTGCTTCATCACGTTGCCGATTCCTTCACTAATGAACGGACTGGATTGACGGAGCTCGATTTGCGTTACTTTTGCCAGATCGTGGTCCTTGGATAGCTGGCTCAAGTGTGCATGGATGAGTACATACAGCTTTTGCTCAATGGTCGTCGCTTCCGAAATGCGTTTGCGGTTTGTCTCCACAAACTGGCCCATCTTTTCATTAAACAGTGATATCAAAATATCATCCTTGTTTTCAAAATAGAGGTATATGGTGCCGTCTGCTACCTTCGCCTCTTTCGCAATTTTCGATACCTGGGCACTGTAATAGCCCTGTTTGGCGATTACTCGAACAGCAGCATCAATAATGGCTTGATACTTTTCCCCCGTTTTCTTTGCCATAACTACCTCCATGTTTACTAACATTGATGATGAAATGAATGATCACTCATTCATAATTAGTGTAATACAGGGCCACTCCTCTGTCAATCGCAAGAGGTCAGCAAAAAAGGCCGCTTTCCGCCTGGGATCGCAAGCCTCAAAACATCAGCTACTAGCTCGTTTTGATTTCTTCCTGGGCTTCCCTTTTCTTCTTATCTTCTTCTTGTAATTGGCGACGCAATACTTTTCCGACCATGGTTTTGGGCAAATCTGTACGAATCTCGTATTGTCTCGGAATCTTATAGGCGGCGAGTCTCTGTCTGCAATGAGATTCCAGATCCTCTTCACTCACGAGCTGTCCATCCTTGAAAACGACGTAGGCTTTGACTGTTTCCCCCCTGTACGGGTCTGGGACACCGATGACTGCTGCCTCCTGGATGGCGGGATGCTCAAAGAGCACTTCTTCTACTTCACGCGGGTAAATATTGAAGCCACCGGCTATTATCATGTCTTTTTTGCGATCTACGATATAGAAATAGCCGTTTTCGTCCATATAACCCATATCTCCCGTCAAAAACCAGCCATCCCTTAATACGGCAGCGGTATCCTCTGGGCGATTCCAATAGCCGAGCATAACTTGGGGTCCTTTTACGGCCAACTCCCCGACCTCGCCTTGGGGCATTTCTTCTCCTGTGGCCGGATCCACAATCCGGCAATCCGTATCTGGCCATGGCATCCCGATGCTTCCCGTAATGCCTTTTTCCCAAATCGGGTTGGAATGTGTTACCGGAGAAGCCTCTGTCATCCCATAGCCCTCGACCAGCTTGCCGCCCGTCAACTCCTCAAATTTGAGCTTCACTTCGATTGGTAACGGAGCTGATCCACTGACACATGCATCGATCGATGAAAGATCATGCTTTTTCAAGTCCGGGTGGTTGATGAGACCGATATACATGGTGGGTGCCCCTGGGAAAAGAGTAGGCTTGCGCTTATCGATCATTTCAAATATTTGCTTCACGTCGAATTTGGGAACGAGAATAATTTCTGCTGCGATACAAATTCCTTTGTTCATCACGGTAGTCATCCCATACACGTGGAACAGCGGGAGCACACACAAAATCCGTTCTTTTCCCTTTTTCAGTTTGTAAAGGACCGCTTGGCACTGGACTGCATTCGCAATGAGATTGGCGTGCGTCAGCATGACGCCTTTGGCAACACCTGTTGTCCCCCCTGTATATTGGAGGAGCGCGATGTCCTGGGTCGGATCGACTGGAATTTCAACAGGCTTGGTAGCGCTTTCTTTTAATACGGAAAGAAAAGGCTCAATATCTACGCTGTATGTAACCTGCGGATTTTGTCCTTGTTTCTTCTGCACGAACGGATAGAGCCATTTTTTCAGTAAGGGAAGGAAATCGCCAATGCTTGTGATGATGATTCGTTGAAGTGAGGTAGATGCACGGACTTGGGTAACACGTTTGTACAACAAATCCAGTGTGATGATGGTCTCGGCGCCTGAATCGTTCATTTGGTGAATCAATTCTCGCTCGGTATATAGCGGGTTGGTCATGACCACGATCGCGCCTGCAAAAAGCGCCCCGTAGTAACTGATGACGGCTTGTGGAGTATTTGGCAGCATAATCGCCACGCGGTCACCTTTTTTTACACCGCGCTTGATCAATGCATTGGCAAATTGGTATGACAACTGCAAAAGCTCTCGATACGTAATGCTTTTTCCCATGAAATAGATCGCGTTACTGTCTGGATACATAGCTGCAGACTGCTCCAGAAAATGCGTCAAAGGAACACGGGGGTAATCCAATGACGGCGCAGTTTCGGGCGGGTAATTGGCAATCCAAGGCTTGGCATTTGACATGGTCATTCCCTCCATCCCTTAAATGGCCTTGCCTCTCCCTATGATCTACATTCATAATCTCTTCCTAATGACTATTGTATTCGAAACATATTCAATTTTCCAATTAAAATCATGTGCTTTCTATCGGGACAAGAGCATTCGACAAAAAAGGACACGACCTTTGATGAAGCCGTGTCTCTTACTCTTATGCTCTTTGTGTCTTACGGTGTTATTTCCTTGATCATTTGCTGGCGTGCTCTTTCCCGTTCAGTTGTGGGCACGAGATGATACCAGCCGACGATTCCATTATGCCAAATGCGCTCATCCTGCCCGACCAGTGTATCGACTTGAATGGTGTTCGGAGTTCCATCGCCATAAGACAGTAACAGAGAGGCGATTTCCTGCTCGGTGAGGTCCGTTTTCACATGCTGACCAAGTATTTCCATGAGTGAAAATGCCTTGGTATACCCTTGGAGCGAGGTGCCTTTAGAAGCCAACGCTTTGAGAATCTCCTGCTGCCGGCCAATCCGCATGTAATCACTGTCTTCCTTGCCTAGATCACTTTTGCGATAACGGGCATAATCCAATGCCTGCTCACCTGATAAAGTCTGCAGCCCTGGTTGAATATCGATGTACGTGTCGTCGCTCGGATCGCTGTACTTCATACGTTTCTTCACATCGACAGTGACACCGCCCAGCTCGTCCACAATTTGACGGAAGCCATCGAAATCTACGGAGATATACCGATCAATTTTTATTTGTAAAAATTTTTCCAGCGAATCCTTCACCATCTTCGGACCACCAAAAGCCATCGCATGGTTCACTTTGTCGTATCCCTTTCCCGGGAGCTCCATGTAGCTGTCACGCGGAATCGCCAAAAGGTAGACGGATTGCTTCTCGGGATGAATCGCCGCAAGCATCATCGTATCTGAACGAGCGCTTTCCCCGTCTCGACTATCTACGCCAAGAAGCAGGGCGACGAAAGGCTTCAATGGTGCTGTTCCTGTCAAAAGATCACGAGGAGGAAGGGATGCAGTCGCCTGTTTTGCGCTCCCTTTGGCTCCATCAAGCGGAGCATACCACTGATTGGTCATTTGCTTGTATTGATAGGCACTGTAGGCAACCAGCAGCAACGCCCCGATCGCCAAACAGGATAAGGTATGAAACGCAATCTGTTTTCCATGTCGCTTGAAAAATGACCCTATAAACATGACAAAAGCCTCCCCCTTTGCTTCCATTTTTAACAGGGGAGACTTCGTTTAAACCTATATGCGTTCGACAACCATCGCCATACCCATCCCGCCGCCAACACAAAGGGCAGCCAAGCCTCGTTTCAGGTCTCGACGCTTCATTTCGTGCAGCAAGGTAATGACAATTCGGCAGCCAGTAGAACCGACAGGATGACCCAGCGCAATGCCGCTTCCGTTCACGTTCGTTATTTCCCGCGGCAGCTCCAGCAGTTTTTCTACGGCGAGGTATTGTGCAGCGAAGGCTTCGTTTACTTCGATCAGTTCGATATCCGCGAGCGTCAAACCGGCTTTTGCCAATGCTCGCTTCACCGCTGGAACGGGTCCATATCCCATCAAATCAGGCTCTACCCCCGCTACTGCCCACGAGACAATTTTGCCAAGTGGTTCGATCCCGAGCTCTCTTGCTTTTCCTTCTTTCATCAAAACGGCTGCGGACGCTCCATCGTTGAGCCCAGAGGCATTGCCTGGCGTTACTGTACCATTGTCACGAAAACTGGGTGTAAGCTTCGCGAGACTCTCCAGAGTCACTCCCCTGCGAGGGAATTCGTCTTCCGTAACCATGATTTCTTCCGAGCGTTTTTTAACAGGGACCCCGATGATTTCCTCGGCAAACAAACCGCTGTCTATGGCGCGGATCGCATTCTGCTGACTGCGCAAGGCAATTTCATCCGACTCCTCACGTGTGATCCCATAACGATCGACCAGACGTTCTGCCGTTTCGCCCATCAGGATTTGATGGTGGGGATCTGTTAACAACTCCCACATCGCATCGGTCATTTCTCCATGTGTCAAACGTTTGCCCCAGCGCGCATTTTTCAGGACATACGGGGCGTTACTCATGCTCTCTACGCCGCCTGCCAAAACAATTTCACTGTCACCTAAAAGGATTTGGGAAGCGCCGCTCACAATCGCTTGCATGCCGGACGCACATTGACGTTGTATCGTGAAGCCCGTCACTTCTTTTCCCAATCCTGCGTCCAATGCTGCCACTCGCGCTATGTTTGGTTCGTCTGTCCGCTGAATGCAATTGCCTAAAATGACTTCATTGATCTGAGAAGCTTCCAGGCCAGATCGATCCATGACACCACGAATGACGATTTCTGCCAACTTGCGAGCGCTTACATCTTTCAAGACGCCACCAAACGTACCGATTGGCGTACGTCCAGCAGCAGCAATGACAACCTGCTCCATTTGTTTTCCCCTCCATTGAGTACCTTATTTTCTTTATTGTCTCACACGGAAGTTACAGGGCGGTTCTAAGCGATGTTTTTCAATACAACGGTAACCCATTCGTCATGTTGACTTTCTTTTTCTACTTGGAAGCCTGCTTGTTCAAATATAGCGATGACAGCATCCCGATTCCATTCGACAATTCCCGAGAGAATCAAAGTTCCTTTCGGTGCCATTCGCTCCGTAATCATCGGGAGCATCGCGACATTTTCATCGCCCCCGATGTTGACCAGAATGACATCAGCTTGGTCAGGCAATTGGGACTTCACTGCATCCTCGCTCGCATCCCCAATGACGACTTGTACAGCGTGGTCAGGAAGATGGTTATTGGTCGCATTGACAAGAACCTGATACTCACTTTGTGGATTAATGTCCACTGCCCATACAGGATGCTTCGCTCCATTCAAAGCGCAGTACAAAGAGAGAATTCCTGAGCCAGCTCCTACATCGATGACTTGCTTAGCCTCCAGATCCATTTCTTGCAAAAACAAAAGAATGTCTTGCGTCGTCCCATGATAGCCGGTTCCGAAGGCTGCACCTGGATCGATCCATAGGATATGCCGAGCCGACTCCAACGCTGCGGGGTCCGTCCACGTTGGTGCCACCCACCAGTCGCCTATTTTGACTTCACGGAACTCCTCTTTCCACGAATCATTTTCCTCAGCGACGAGGTCTACTTCTTTTATCGTGACTTGTCCATTCCACCGCTGAATGTAGGTCTTCAGGCGAGCTACATGCTCCTCTTCACGATCGTGCTGGGGTTCAAACAAATAACCAGCAAGTGGACCTTCCGTATTTTCTGCGTAATCATATCCGTTTTCCGTTGTCAGTACTTCGATTTGCGGTTCGATCCAGCCAAGCGTGTAGGAGCTGGTCAAAACCTCTGCCACAAACAAATCCTCAATTTCTGGTTCCACTAGTAATGTGTATTTGAGCCACATGTTTTCCATGATGAAAAATGCTCCTTCCCTTTTGCTGTTATTCGCCCCTATTCTTGCGGACATCTATTCACTCATCTGTGGATGGCAAGGATGATAGAGAACATGGTATGATAGTAGAATGGACTATCACAACCGCAGGGAGGCTTACCATGTTTGACGAATTTTTTTACCGTCGCCGCAAAAACAAGGGACTTTTTATCGTCATGATTGCCCTCATCGTTCTTGGCATCGGCATGTTCGGTATGGGTTTCCTCTATATGTTCTCGTAAGTCGGAACAACATCATTATACCCTACGAACCGTGCTGCACCCACTGTATCTGTCCAAAGAATTGGAGCGGGAAGTTTTCTACTGTGGTTGCTTTACTTCCCCTTGTTTACTCGATTATACTTGAGAATGTATTTTTCCTGTACGTTTGATATAGAAAGAAGGTTCACTCCATGTCGCGAATTCTCATCTCCGGGTACTACGGCTTTAATAATGCCGGAGACGATGTGGTCCTGTACGGCATCATCAGCTCTCTTAAGCGGGAACAACCAAATATCTCTCTCGCCGTCTTGTCCAATCAGCCTGATCGGACTGCGGAACTGTTCGGGATTGAAGCCTATAACCGCTGGAGCTTTGGAACCATCGTCCGCGAGCTTTCGCGAAGTGACATGCTGGTGATGGGCGGCGGTACACTGATGCAGGATGTAACCAGTCCGCGCAGTGTCCTCTACTATTTGGGCATCGTCACCATTGCCAAGCTTTTAGGTAAACCCGTGGTCTTTTACGCGCAAGGGTTTGGACCCATCCTTAAATCGCTCAGTCGCACGATGATTAAACGCGTGGTGAATCACGTCAACATCATCACGGTTCGCGACTACGAATCAGGGGAGGACTTCAAAGCCTGCGGCGTAAAAAAAGCCCCTATCTATATAACAGCTGACCCTGCTCTGACGATATCCCCTGACGATATTGCAGATCAACGGGGAAAAGAGCTGCTCCATGGTATGTTTGATGATCCTTCCAAGCCTTTGGTCGCCATCTCTGTCCGGGACTGGAAGCAGGAACAGCAATTCAAACAGAAGATAGCCAGGGCAGCAGATTGGTTTATCATGCGCGGATGGAATGTTCTCTTCCTGCCGATGCATGTCCCTAGTGATTTGGCACCGTCTCAGGAAATCATGGACCAGATGAGCCAACCAGGAGCACGTCTTCTCGATGCACCCGTGACTTTTCATGACATTATGTCGGTACTGAAGCAATGCAACTACGTCGTTGGAATGCGGCTTCATTCACTTATTCTTGCGTGCATGCTGCGAATCCCTTTTATCGGTATCTCCTACGATCCGAAAATCGATCGATTCGTTGAACGCGCTGGAATGCCCAATGCTGGTCATATTACTCAACTCGATGAAACTACACTTTTGACCTTGCTCGCTGAAAAACTGGACACCCTCGATCACGAAATTGATGTGGTAACAAAGCATTCCCATCTGTTAGCGATCGAAGCTTCCAAAAGCAGTGAACTTGTTTTGCAGGCGCTGCGTAAATAAGGCTGACCTGGAAAGGAGGACAACATGTCCTTTTCTTCACAAGTGTTACTTCGTTTAAATCGATTATTTCCTCTCCCCGTTCACCCATTTAATCTGGCAAACAACGGGGAAATGAGCTATACAGAATGGCAATTTCAAAAAGGGGATCAAACCATTCAATTTTTCCTCCCCTTCCATTCACAGGAGGAAATGTTCCGTGACAAAACGGTTTTGGACATCGGCTGTGGCGGCGGTGGAAAAACCTGTTATTACGCCACCTATGGACCGAAAAAAATGATCGGCATCGACATCGTCCCCCACTACGCGGACGAAGGAAATGAATTCGCGAAGAAAAAAGGACTGGATCATCTCGTCTCCTTCATGACAGGCGATGCCGCGAGAATGGACTTCCCGGACAACACGTTCGATACGATCATCATGAACGACGCGATGGAGCACGTAGGCGAACCGGAAAAGACGTTGGAGGAATGCTTTCGGGTCTTGAAGCCTGGGGGGCATCTCTACATCAATTTTCCGCCGTATTATCATCCATACGGTGCTCATTTGTCAGATGCGATCGGCATTCCTTGGGTGCATGCTCTCTTCTCGGAGCAAGCCTTGATTGACGCCTATAAACAGCTAGTCCGTGACTTGCCAGACGGTTCTGACCGGATTGCGTTTCGCTTCGACAAGCTTCCCGATGGTAGAGAGACGATCTCGTACATCAATCGCATGACGATCAAGCGGTTTCGAAAAATTCAACAAGGCGTGGTGCAGCCTGTGGTTTACCAGCGAGAGATTCCGTTGCGCAATCAGTTGCAGACCTTGGCAAAATGGCCCGCTACCCGTGAATTTTTCGTAAAAATGGTCGTCTGTGTTTATCAAAAAGCGAAATAAGAAGGACCGCATAAAACCCCTTCCTCCGTTTGTGGAGAAAGGGGTTTTGTGATTGGTTTAATCGTTATTCGTATTGGACTTTAATGAAGAAGCCTGTTTCCTCCGAATGAATTGGATAAAGGTGCGCAGCTTGTTTCCGCCAGGCAGCCAATCCAATTCCTTGTCCTCAATGAGTGGAATAAGGATGAGCAGTCCCAAGTACACAATGAGTCCTACACCGACTCCAGCGACGGTCTCTATCGCTCCCAAAATGCGTACTGGTTCTCTTCCCCTGAACAGGAAATCAATTGCCTCTGTCGCTCCCCAAGCCAGAATCAGCATGAGGTTAGCCACCAGTAACGGATAAATGGTATCGAAGCGCCAGTTAATCGGAATCGATACGTAACGGTTGATGACTCGCATATTCAGTACGCAGACAAATGCAGTCGCAACCAGCCAAGACAAGGACAAGCCGTCCATACCGAACATCGAGGTAAACACGAGTGTCGCCAGTACCTTCACAATAACCCCATACAGCAGATGACGCGCAGGGATTTTTTCCTTACCGATCCCTTGCAAAATACCGTTTGTAGCAAGCAACAAGGAAAGCGGGATCGCGGTGATGCCTAAAATCGCCATGGCACGCGTGCCTTCCATATCGCCATACAACGCAAGATTCGCCCCTTCAGCTACAGCTGTCAGTCCCAGACCGGCTGGTAGACCGATTAGCCAAGCAAAACGCAGGGAGAGCTTGGTCAAGGTCGTAATCCGCTCCTGATCCTTTTGTCTGATCGCTTCGGCAATGGCAGGAACGATCGAGAGGGCAATCGACGATCCGAACAAGCTCGCCATTTGCAGAAGTGGTCCTCCCCTGCTGTAAATGCCAAACCACGTATCCGCCGTCAAGCCGTCCACATTCCATATATAGCGGAAGATGTTAATGGCCAGAAAGGAATCCGTCAGGCTGAAAATCGGAATAACTAAGGCGCTGATACAAATCGGCCAGGCAATTCGCCACATCGAGGCGAAGAAAGCACGATCATACCACCATGTTAGGCTCCGCCACTCAGCCCCGCCAAAGACGGAATTTTTCCGGTTGTGGAGCCACATGAGTAACGCTAGAAACCCGAGACTCAAAAACGTACTGATCATCGTACCGAAGTTGACTCCGGTAATCACGGTATCCGTATCTTCACCGAGTGACACGAGATACAGGGAAGCTACCAAAATAAATACGACACGCAAGGTCTGCTCTACGATTTGCGAGAGCCCGACAAACAACATTTTTTGATGGCCGTAGAAAAAGCCGCGAATAACCGCAATCAAGGGAACGAACAGCAGCGACATGGAAATCGCTCGGATCGGCTCAATCAAATGCGGATTCCCCATGAGCTTTGCAATGAGTGGAGAGCTGACGTACAGGAGCCCAAACAAGACAAGTCCGATGGCGCCCATCATGACCATGCTACGGGCCAAAATCTGTCCAATAGAGCCTTGTTTTCCTTCAGCTAATGCCTCTGCAATCACTCTCGACAACGCTACTGGCACACCTGCTGTCGCCAATATGAGAAAGGTCAGGTAGAGAGGATATACTTCCTGATAGAGTCCGAGACCTCTGTCGCCGACTATCTCTTGAAGCGGAATTCGATAAAACATCCCGATAACTTTTGACAAAATCCCCGCTATGGCTAAGATCAACGCTCCCGCGAGAAAATGACTTTTTTTCAACATGGGTAACTCCTTTATTCGTCTCTTTGACTGGATACCCGTGGGGCAGCACCAATCGACATGAACCCACTCTCTATCCTACTATCATTTCCCTCTTCCAGCAAACAGGTATATCGATGGAATTTCGCAGGAATACTGGTGAAAAACAGATTCCATTGATTTTTTTTAATCATCTGCCTGTGAGATCTATGAGTAGGAGGGGATATTATGCCCACAACCGGATTTTTGATCCGCCATGTACAGTGGCCGCTAATGGAGGCTTTGAAAGGAAATCGCATCCGTCCTTACATGAAAGAATTGCAAGCAACACAGCGTCTATCTGCCGAAGCGCTTACCGTGCAGCAGCGAGAAAAGCTGGTGAAACTACTCGATCATGCGATACAAAATGTACCAGCTTACAATGCCTTCGCCCCAGATTGGAGTAAAATGCGTGAGATGCCTGAACGTTTTTTGCAGCGGATTCCTGTTCTGACCAAAATACACTTTCGGCAAAACGCTGATCAATATTTGAGTCAGGGCCGACAAACAAGCAGGCTCATTGGAAATCGAACGGGAGGCTCCACGGGTGAACCTACCCATTTTTACCTCGATCGTCCAACTGTCGAGCGATATGAAGCTGCACGGTGGTTTGGGCTATCCTGGTACGGCATTCGCATTGGTGACCCATGTGTGATGATTTGGGGCTCTCCACTCGAATTAAACGCCCAGCAAGCTCGCCGCTACCGCTGGAAGGAACGCTGGTTGAAAAACCGCCTGATGATTTCTGCCTATGAATTGGACGAAAGACATTTGGAAGCAAACCTGCGCCTCATCCGGAAATTCCGCCCAGCCTATTTATACGGGTACGCCTCCGCGCTGCATACCCTCGCCATGATGATGCTACGACGCGGCACGACACTGGGAATCCCGCTCAAAGCAGTGGTTTCTACAGCAGAAAGCCTGCACGAGCACCAGCGGCAAACGATTGCCCATGCCTTTGATGCGCCTGTTGTGAATGAATACGGCGCTCGTGACGGCGGAATTATCGCCTATCAATGTAAAGTAGGGAGCATGCACGCCTTTTCCGGGAACAGTTATTTGGAGGTAGTCGATCCAATTACGCATATTCCCCTCAACAATGGACACGCAGGAGCACTGCTTGTCACTGACCTGCACAATACCGTCATGCCTCGCCTCCGCTACCAAATAGGAGATGTCGTCGCTCTTTCTGATTCAGCCTGCTCATGCAATCTCCCTTTTCCACTTCTTGCTTCGATTGACGGCAGAGAAGACGACATGTTCCTATCACGAAACGGACAGTACGTGCACGGACATTATTTTAATCACATCGTTCGCAATATGGACAGCTTTCGCACCTTCCAGATCGTCCAGCATGAGCCGGAGCGACTGAGCCTTCGACTGGTGAAGGAGCCCGAACGTTTTTTGCCTGCTGATGAAGCCAAGCTTTTGGCAGGAATTCGCGCGGCGTTAGGTCAAGTGAGTATCCACGTTTCTTATGTGGAGACCATTCCTCCCGCTAGCTCAGGTAAGACTCGTTATGCAATCCGGGAGTTCCCGCTTACGAGCGCCCCCCCGCTGGAGTAGACCGCTTGCGTACTTTTTGCAGCAGCTCTGAAACAAGTGGCTCGCGAACCAAAATGAGCACAACAAGATATAAAAGAGCTGCACCCATAATTCCCAGCGATAAGTACAACCAGACAGGCAAAACGGATAACCATGGATCGACGAACAAAATAGCACCAGCCATGACTGCGCAGCCCAGAATGGTTTTCCCCGTAGTCATGAGAAAATTCGCTCGTACAGGGCTGCCTACTGCCCTCCACAGCAAAATAAACAGCAGGAGTGCTTGACTGATAGCTGAAACCGCATTGGCGAGAGCAATTCCGCCATGACCAAGCAGCGGAATGAGCAACCAGTTGGCAAGGGCATACACACCGATCCCAATCGCCCCGATTATAACGGGTGTCTTCGTGTTTTCCAGTGCATAAAAGGCGCGAGTCAGCAAGTCTCTCGACGCTAAAAAGAAAAGTCCCACGCCGTAAAACGGTAGTGCCCACGCTGTTAAAGCGACAGAATGCTCATCGAACGCACCGCGCTCAAAAGCTAGACGGATGATCGGCTCTGCGTATAGCGCAAGTCCAACTGTCACGGGCAGCAGCAAAATGAGGAGATAGGCAAGTCCCTTTTGCAGGATTTGCTTCATCTCCGTCATTTCCCCCCGCTTGACATGACTAGCCAACAGTGGGAATAACGGCAACGTAAACGCCCCGACAAAAATAGCCAGAGGCAATTGCATGATCTGGTTCGCATTGGCGAGAGCGGAAACGACACCCGTTCCGAGCCCTTCCGCGAAACCTCGCTCCAAAAAGGTAGTCGCCTGAGCAACAACCGCACCAATTAAAATCGGAATGACGCGCTCGCCCATGCCTTTGAGAGCAGCGTCCTCACGCCAAGCGAAGGAGAAGCGCTGCTGATAACCGAATCCGCGCAAAGTCGGGAGAATCGGCAACAGTGCAGCCAAGTAACCGATTGTCGTAGCCATCGCCAAACCAATGGGTCCATACATCGGAACGAGCACATACATGCTGACAATTACCAAAGCACCATTGGCTACCGTGCCGAGCGTCGGTGTAAAGAAATGTTGGTGAGCATTACATATACTCGACCACAACCCTGTTAACCCGATGAAAATAGCTGATGGCCACATCCATTGCAGCATGCAAGCCGTGAGTTCCAGCTTCTCACCTGTCAGTCCAAACATTGCAGCAAGCTGATAAGAAAAGACCACGCCTAAGACAGACAGAGCAACGAATATCCCCAAAATGATCGTGAGCATTTTTTGATACAAGTCAGTCGTCCGCTCTCCTTTTTCCATCATGCCGCGCATGGTCGGAATCAGTACAGCATTGACCGCTCCCGGTATGACCAAGAACAGCGTCAGCGGGATCGTTGCCGCGATATTAAACGCATCTGCCTCCATACCAGTACCGTACAAGTTGGATACATACACACTGCGAAAAAAGCCCAGAAGCCTTCCAACGAGAGTCAGCACGACAATCATGGAAGCAATTTTTAACAAACTCATGTCCACTTTTCTCCTATCCCTATTTGAAACCCTACGTTCCAGGCTTGGTTCTAACCCCTCAAACTACCTAGTTATCATATCTTATTTCTACCGTTCCTACCAACCTCTTTCCCCCCGGCTTGCTACCGGGTTGCCAGATTCATTATAATAGGTAGGTTAATCCCTACCTGTAGGAGGACTACAATAAAAATGAGAGAAACCGTGTTGAAGTGGGGAAGCCAATCAACTACATGGTTGTATTTGCTGTTGGCCTATCCAGTAATTGATTACGTCTTGCGACAGATTCTACCGATTCCAGTCATATCTTCTTTGTGGGATGAAGCACTGCTCATCGTTCTGATGCTGTTTACGTTTGGAGCCTTTTTGCAATCAAACAGAACGATGCCTGGAATCAAACATTGGCTGGGAGCCTTTTTCGTCCTGGGTGTTGCCATCATGGTGACAGACATGGCGAACTGGGAAGCGACTGTAGAAGGATTCCGCTCTGTCTACCAGTACATCCTCGCCTTTTTCATGGGCTTCTATTTACTGAAGTCGATGGAAGACCTGAACAAGTTCATGAAGGTACTAGTGCTGGTTGGTTTCGTAGCGGCACTGTATGGTGTCTTGCAAGTCATCGTGGGCGTCAAAACACCTGAATCATGGGTGCAGGAAGGGGAAGCAGTTACAACGCGTGCATTCTCCTTCGTAACGAGCCCGAACGTATTGGGCAGCTATATGGCGTTGGTTACACCGATTGCCGCTGGTCTGTTCATGACTGCTACTACTCTCAAGCAAAAATTGATTTGGGCCATTGTAGCACTGACCACCGTGCTTGCTTTGCTCTTAACCGGGTCCCGCGGTGCCTGGTTCGCTCTTGCCTTTGCCGTGTTCGTTTGCTTCTACATCTGGAACAAACGAGTAGCAGGATATTTGGTGATCGCAGGGATTATCGGGGTTGTAGCCCTGTTCTTCGTTCCTGATTCAGTTCCGCTTGTCGGAAAAGTAAAAGATCGCATTTTCACGCTGTTTACACCTGAATACTTCGAATCTAGCAGTGAAGGTGGACGCATCGGGCGCTGGGGAAAAGCATACGACAATATGCGTATCGAGCCATTGTTCGGTGTCGGACTCGGTCATCACGGCGGAGCAGTTGCAGCTCGCCATTTCGGTACCATTTATTCAGACAGCTACTTCTTTAAAAGTTTGGCGGAATATGGTCTGATCGGGATCATCCTGTTGATCGGAACCGTGATCACGATGTTCAAATACGGAGCTGGGCTCATCCGCAACATCCAGGGTTCTCCGCACTTTTTTGCGATTCTCGGATTGCTGGGCGGACTAATCGCGGTAGCAACACATAACCTCGTGGAAAACATTTTCGAGGTGCCGTTCGTGGCCCTCTATTTCTGGCTGTTTGGCGGCTTCCTCTGCGCATTATTCGTCGACCAGACACAAAATAAAAGGTGGTGAGGGCATGCGCCGGAATCCTATTCTCGATACGATAAGCTGGGCGCTGTACGCAATTGCCCTGTTTCTGATTTATCATTTGCTCGTGAAACCCGCGTTCCTTGATTTAACGTGGATTGCTGTACTCATTTTCCTGCCACTGCTAGCATTTTGCTACTTTGTGGTACATCCGTCGGAACGTCGACAAGTGCTTGTGTTTACCATCGGCTTCTTGCTCTTGGATCGCGCACTGACACGTGTCGATGTGAAAACGACCGCCGCTCTGTTGATCGGTGGTGCAATCGCAGTCATCGTGATTGCGCTTCTCGTGAAATGGTATGGGCGCCTCAACTGGCGTGCAGTCGGCTCGTTGGTTCTGATCGCCCTTTTGGCGAACGTGACGTTCAACAGAGATACGCTGACTGCACTGAGCCACTTTACCGTGACATACGAATCTGATCGTTTGTACAACGGCGATTGGGTAGATTATTTCCCGATCACGCTGCAAGACGTCAATGGCGATGGCAAGATGGAGATCATTACGTACGGCAATGCCGAGGAGCTTCCACTGCCGGAAAAAATTGAAAAGCCAGAGACGGAAGAAGAGAAAAAAGCAATGGCGGAGAAGCTGCGCCATTTGCAGGCGGAACCTGTTTCTCTTTACGTCCTGACCTGGAAAGATGGTCAAATGGTGCGGATGCCGAATGATCAGATTCCGGCAGAAACCATGAAGATCATCCAGGAAAAATTGCCGACCGATTATCCGGGCTTCCCGTATTACACGATGAAAGACGGTCAATTGGTACCGAATGTCCAACGCCAACCATATGCGGAAGGCATGATGCAAATCGGAACGGCACCGTATCGTGCGTTTATGCTTGATATGGAGAACATCGCAAACCAACTGGCAGATAACGCAGGCAGTATGGACGTACGACAAACATTGGGTTCCAAGTACACGGATCTACACATCAAGGATGGTATGCTGACAGGCAACTACGACGGCAAGCCTTTTGGCGGCACGACAAAAGCAACCAAGCTGATGACCACCATGATGCTGCCAGATGGCCGCGAAGGAATCGTTGTCATGGGCGAGCACCTGAGTGTACTGTCTGTTGAGCCAGATGGTACACTGACAGAATCGTACACACTGACACGCAAACAGGCTGAATTGGCAACTGGCGAGTTCATTCCTGCCGATATCGACAACGACAAGGTTGATGAGCTACTCGTGGCTGGCAAGCCTTCGTACATCTTGAAACCAAAAGCAGACGGTACGTGGGAAATTTTGTGGGCAAGCGGTGACCACGATAAGAGCTTCCGCTTCTCCAACTTTGCTACGATTGGTAACAACGCCAAGCCTGAGATCGTAGCCAAAGCGAAAAGCTGGGTAAGTACCACAGATACTCGCTATTTGGCTGGCTATGACTACACGCCAGAGGGCTTGAAACAAACCTGGCGCATTTACATGCCGCTGATCAATGTGCAAATCGGCGACATCGATGGAGACAAAGAAAACGAAATCGTGGCCAACATGTACAATACGCATCGTATTCTCGTGTTTAAGCAGCACAACATTCCGGTACTCGGACTCACAATCGCGCTATTCGTGGGACTCTTGGGATACGGAGTCGTAAGGAGGTTTCGCCATGCGTAAAGCGACGAAAGCATGGGCATTGCTCGCTGCCATCTGCACAGCCTCCCTGCTCGGTGGCTGCACGTATGAATCAGGGACGAAGGCTTTTGCCACTACCAATTTTGACCAGAAGCCGGATCAAACGACAACGGTCCAAACCGAGTCAGGGGCCGAGTGGTTGAAAACAGCCCTAGAAAAGGGCAAAACGGATAAAGAGGCACAGACTTACTGGTATAAGGGGTATGTAAAAAACACAATCCTGTCTCGTACCACGACGAGTATGTTCAATGGAGCCGTCATCAACGGGAAAGGCTACAATGTGGATGCACGCATCGCGGCCCAGCCTTATTCGTACTATCGAATTAACGACAAACGCTACATCAAGGCAAATGAGCAGTTTGTAACCGCTCCGGATGAGCCGCTAGCATTTGATGTATTGAAAGGCTTCGAGGACTGGCTGCCTCTCATGGACAAGGCCGTTCAATTGCCTGAGGAAAAAGTTATCGGTGTAGTCAGCGTTCCGTTCCAATTGAAAATGACAGGAGCAGAATGGCTGAAAAATAGCCAAAGCCCACTGTTTGAACCATTGAAAAAGCAATTGGGAGAACGCCCCGATCTGGACTATATCTTGAAGGAATCCACGATCAAAACAACGTTTTGGTTCGGTAAGGAAGACCGTCTGATCCACCAATACGAGACCTGGATCATTCTCCCACTCCCTGAAGCCGGAACGATGGACCAGCAAGTGATGTTCAACCTGTTAAAATACGGCGATACTGGTGGCATTCACATCAAGGAACCGGAAGAAGTAGAGAAATATTTGCTGTACTAAAAAAAGCCTGCTACCTTAGCTTGGCAGCAGACAAATCAGTACGAATCAGGACCTGGCGAACATCGTCAGGTCCTTTTATTTTGAAGCAGAAGAAGTATTCCTGCCAAACGAAGAAAAACCCGAAGCCTTCATTGGCTTCGGGGCGATGCTGTACTATTTTTTCACCAGTTCATCCATCAATTCCGCCAATTGCTTCGCCTGTTCACGGCGCTCATACGGTTTCACACGCTCTGCAAAATCAGCTCCGCGTTCCTCGCTACCCGTTTGTCCTTGCGCTTTCCACTCCTGATACAGCTTCAGGTATGCTTGCTTGATCTCGTCTTTTTGCTCAGGATCGGCTACCTGACCGAGACGGAAATCTTCAATAATCTCTGTCGCTTCGCCTCTTTTGTTCAGAGCAAGGATCGGGTTGCCAATCCCCATGTATTCGTAGAGCTTGCCCGGAATATACGCGCCGGCGTCAGCGGACACATCCCCGATCAGCAAGAGGGCATTCGCGCCTTTCATCAGTCCGAGTGCTTCTTTATGCGGCAGGTTCCCCAACACACGAACAATGTCACTCAGCCCCAATGCTTCTACACAGTCGCGATTTTCGGAATACCCCGGGTAATCGAACACCCCGGCAAAGCTGAGCAAGAGATCATTTCGGTCTACTGCTTTTTCATCGATGAGCTCCCTGATGGCTTGCAGGAGAAGGCGTGGGTTGCGCTTTTGGTACAAAATACCTGCGTACACCGCATGGAACTTGTCCGGAGCAGCATGGTTGGGAGCCAGCCCTTGAAAATCAGCCTGATCAAACCCATTGTAGATCAGCTCCATCCGCTTGATGCGGTTCTGATGCTTCTCGCCAAAATTATAGGCGAAGGTCGCAGTGACGGTCGTGATCGCATCCGCTTGGGACATCACCGCCTCCTCCATTCGCTCTTCCATGCGCTCTCTCCATTCAATGCCAGAGGTGTGCATATTTTGCGTCCATGGATCACGGAAATCCGCTACCCATTTGCAACCAAACTCACGGGAAAGCTTTTTCGCAATCAAATGGTTCGTTACTGGTCCCGATGTAGAAAAAATCACGTCGATCTTTTCACGTCGCATGATTTCTCGTCCTAGCTTGAGCGCATTCGGCATCCACAGGATTTGGTCGTCTGGAATCAACAAGTATGGCTTCACTTTTTTCAGCACATTGACGATCTGTTTTTTTACCTTCGCCTTAAATGATGGCTGTGATGGTGTAGACGTTGTATTGGCACTTGCTGATGGGGCTTGTCCCCCTCGATTCGGCAGCAGCTGCCACTCCTTCGCACGGTGAATGGTGACATCACTCGGCAGTTGTGCCAAAAGGGATGGATCGAGCGTCGCATGATAAGCAGGATCTACTGTCAGTACATGGACATTCCAGCCAAACCCCCCCAAATATTTGGCCATTTTCAACGGTCTTGGCACGCCGCCTCCCCCAATAGGAGGAAATATGTAGCATATGATCAACACGTTGTGCGTATTCATTTACGTAACCGTCCTTCTCCATTTCAATTTTCCATCATCAACGATACCATAAGTGCTGTCTTATTGCGAATCTAGCAGGCATCTGCTATAGTGAAAATGGCTTTGTTTATAAATGATCGTTTATTTTTTCGGTACACCGCCTCTATTCGGTCGTGCCTCCATGTACATAACCTCAGTAGGGGTTTTTAATTACGATTCGGGTGAATTCAGATGAGCAAATTACGAGTCCTCCACGTGATTGGCGGGGGGGAATTTGGCGGTGCTGAACAACATATTCTCAATTTGGTCACTACTTTTCCAGTCGACGAAGTAGAAGTCGCAGTCGTATGCTTCTATGATTCTCTTTTTGCGAGTAAATTGCGGGAATCAGGCATCCAAGTCATTACACTGAATCAGTTCGGACGTTTTGACTTACGATTGCTACAGGCTCTGCGGAATGCCTTTACCACATTCCAACCAGCAATCATTCATACGCATGGGATTAAAGCCAATTTCTTTTCCCGACTGGCCGCTCGCGGTATGAAGGTGCCTTTGCTGACCACTGTTCACAGCTCACTCCGTTATGATTATTCAAGCTCCTTGGCCTATGCCATTGTCAGCATGATGGAAATGAGCACGAGACATTGGAACCGTCATTACATCGCGATCAGTGGTGCGATTGCCGATATTTTGCGGGGGCAGGGTGTTCGCTCGTCTGACATTAGCGTGATTTATAACGGAATGGACATGAAGCCTTATCGGCAAAACCATTTACGGGAAAATGACCGCAATCGACTGCGTGCAGAATGGAACATACCAGAGGACGCCTTTTTGTTCGGGACAGCAGCTCGCTTTGTTCCTGTAAAAGGGCTCCCGATTCTGCTCGATGCTTTTCATACGCTTGTGGCGAACACGAAAGAGGCGTCTCCTTATCTCGTGTTGATCGGAGACGGTTCTGAACGTGCAATGCTTGAAGCGAAGGTAAAAGAATTGGGGCTGGAATCGCGTGTTCGCTTTGCTGGATTTCGGCAAGACATTCCTGCGTGCTTGCATGCCTTAGATGGCTTTGTTCACTCTTCCTTGTACGAAGGGCTTGGTTATACCATCATCGAGGCAATGGCTTCGGAGGTTCCTGTCGTAGCAAGCAATGTCGGTGGTGTGAAAGAGTTTGTTTTCGATGGTGAGACGGGGCTGATCGTCGAACCGGGAAATCCTGCTTTGTTGGCGCAAGCAATGGAACGACTTTGGACTTCACCACAATTGCGTGAGATCTTGGTGCAAAACGCGTTGAACAAAGTAGAATCGACTTTTACCATTCAACTCATGACCGAACAAATTGTTGCTCTTTATCGTACGTTACTGAAATGACGAAAGGCACGGTGAAACGCGAACAGCGGGCATCGTGCTTTTTTTATATGATTTATTTGAAGAATCTGTTTTTATGGTTGCCTACTCATGATCAATCTGGTTACATATGAATTGGGACTATTTTGTATAGCAAGCTGCACCAGACAGAAAGGGTGAAAATGAGATGAAACTATTTCTATCGGTAGACATGGAAGGTATTTCAGGCATTGTAGATACGAGCTATATTAACCCGAATTCGGGGGTTAACTATCAGCGTGGACGCCAATTTATGACAGATGATGCCAATGCGGTTATTGAAGCTGCACTTGAGTCTGGCGTAACGGAAATTGTCGTAGCAGACAGCCACAACACAATGAACAACATTCTCTGGGAAAAGCTCCATCCGAAAGCGAGACTGTTGGCAGGTTCTCCACGCGATTCATCCATGATGCAGGGAATCGATGAGAGCTTTGATGCAGCGATGTTTATCGGCTATCATACTCGCCAAGGGATTCCTGGTGTGCTCAGCCATACGATGTCCGGTGTGGTTCACAATATGTATATCAACGGACAAGTCGTGGGTGAGTTCGGCTTTAACGCCGCGATCGCGGGTATGCATAACGTTCCTGTTGTCATGGTGTCTGGTGATAATCTCATCGCCGTCGAAGCACAGGAACTGATTCCAGGCATCCAAACAGCGATCGTGAAGGAAGCGGTATCCCGCACAGCTGCTATCTGTCTCTCGCGCGAAGAAGCGACCGCTGAACTGAAACGCAAGACAGCCAATGCCTTGCGCAACCGGAACAACATCCAGCCATTCCGTACAGCTGTACCTGTAGAGCTGGCGATGGAATTCTCGCACGCAGGACAAGCCGAGATGGCCGCAATTGTCCCGGGCACGCGCTATGAAACAGCAACAAACACGGTCTATTACAATGCAGCCAATCCGCAGGATATGTACAAAACAATGCGCGCTATGCTGAACCTGGCATCCGGTGCTGAATTTTTTTAAAAAGAATAAGGAAGGAACGGAAGGGCTGAAATCAGTTCTTCCGTTCTCCATTTTGGCGGTAGATTATTCAAGCCCGCCCATTCTTCCGTTTCCGCGCTACTTGTGGCCGGAGGCCTCTTTTCCCCTTTCTTGCTTTTGCTTTTCCTTTTGCTTTTCCCTTCACTTTCTCCTTCTGTCTGTTGTTCATTCTTTCGATTGGATGCCCGAGAGCCTGGCCCTCCTCCAACAGCGTGCTGTTGCTCCGTGTTGGAGCTTTCAATCGCAGCATTCGTACCACCTGTACTGTACGTGCCACCCCCACCTGCAACTTGTGTGGCGGAAGCATTTGCAAGGCGTCTTGCCAGCTTGACTACTTGGTCGTTTATCACCACAATGGCTTCTTTTCCATTTTTCTTTTTGCCCTTATGATGACCATGATACTCTGATTGCTTGCTGGCCATTCCCCGATTTCGCGCAATCCCACCAGCTCCCACGCTCTGTTGTTGCAGTGTGTTCGATGAATCGATGGCGGCATCATTACCGGCAGCACCGCTTCGTCCTGCTCCGCTGGCAATTTGGGTGGTGTTTGGGGCATTCGTAAACTGCGTATTTAGTACGACAACCACTCTACTGGTTTCACGCAAAAATGTCTTTACGACTATTCGCTTTTTACCCTTTTGGTAAATGACTGTCAGTTTATCCTTCCGACGGGACATGTGCAGTTCATTCCTTTACATGAGACTACTACATGTAAAGGCGAAAGACGGACAAAGCGTGTTGGACAAATGCTGTGGATTTGCAAAAAATATACTTTTATTCGTATTCCGAAGCGGACAGTCAATCCCCCTTTGGGCTGGGCGTAGGCCGAAGCGCAGACTGGAAATTCACTTCTTTCCTCCACTTTAGCTACTTAAACCCAAATAAAAAAGCAGACCCATTATCTGAGTCTGCTTGTCGTTTCAGCTTTTATAATTTCCGAACGTTCGTCGCTTGAGGACCGCGTTGACCGTTTTCTACGTCAAACTCAACCTCTTGCCCTTCGTCCAAGGATTTGTACCCTTCGCCCTGAATTGCGGAGAAATGAACGAACACGTCATCTCCACCATCACGCTCGATAAAACCGAAACCTTTTTCACTGTTAAACCACTTTACTCTTCCACGTTCCATTTTTGCCTCCTAGCATGTAACCCTTACATGACATTTGAAATATTGTCTTACCTCGGTTACTATTGCCATTTACGAGGCTTATTATACGTGACCGAATTTTTTTCTCCTACTTCGCAGCCTCTGTTGCTTCTTTGGCTTTGCTCTGGTCCACAATAAATTGTCCCTTCCAGTTGCCCTTTGTTTTGCCGATCCGGTTCACATCGATATTTAAGGTGAGTGGTTGTGGTAGCTTGAATTCACGCGAGGTGAAGGCAAGAACGCCCTCTGGCTTGTTATGATCGGCTATTCCCACCTCTACTTCCTTACCGGACTCATCTGTTAAGTAGAAAGGCAAATAACCCTCTTTGCTGGCCCCGAAAAAGCTTAGGAAACTTGTACCTTCCAAACCTTTATCCTGGTACACAGGATTGCCATTTGCTTCGCCTACCACATCTAAACCTGTCGTATCGAATTCGAAAGGCACCAGTTCTCCATTTTGTTGTTCAATGCGATAGTGCAGCAGAACCTTGCTATCTTCCGCATACACTTCCGTAAAATGAATCGTAATCCCCTGATCGGTAATTTTTTGATCGATCGGAATGGACAATCCTTCTGCCGCTGCTCGCTTAACCCCTTCACCCACCAACTTGTTCAAGTCTTTTGGATTGTCTGCAAAATAAGAGGTTCCATTTAAAGCCGCATATACTCCAGTCGGCAGTATAATAGCAGCAATTAACCCCATCATAACTAATTTTTTCTTCATCGATACAGTCTCCTTTTTTTTGTGATAGCGATGAAAGGACTGCCTGACGCGCTGATCGAGTTCATCAGGGATCGTGGTTTCGTCCATTTGCTTGGTGAGTGACTGTTTTATGATTTTTTCGATAGACATATTTGGAGTTCCTCCTCATTCCATTCGACGTCAATCCACTCGCGGATTCGCTTTAATGCTAGATGATTTCTCGATTTTGCTGTCCCCACAGGTATTTGCAGCAGTTCGGCTATCTGGTCGTACGTATAATCGTAGTAATACCGATAAATGACGACGATCCGCAGCTTGAACGGCAGCATTTGGATTGCTTGCTGCATCTCTGTGGCAGACTCCATCGCAAGCATTGGCTCATCCGGCGTTTCGACATATTGCTCTTCTTCCAAGCTCTGTTTTCGTTCTAACAGACGGAATCTTCTCCAAATCTGTCTACGCCAGTTTTTCACCTGTCTAATGACAATCCCATTCACCCAGAAAAGAAACGGACGCTTGCGATCATAAGCAGGCAGTGATCTCCATAGATGATAGTAAATTTCGCTTACAATATCATGAACATCTTCTTTATTCGTGACCATGGCTGCTACGGTACCGTAAATTTTTGTCCGCGTCATGCTGTAGATCACCTCAAAAGCTTCTTGATCTCCATCAAGCAAACGGTCCAGCCACAGTTCTAACATTTGATCATTCATCGGAGGGCCCCCTGAAATTGTATACACCATGTATTGGCTCTCTCGTTCAATATGGTTCACTACTTTATGAAAAAAACCTCTCCAAACGCTTTTACGTGCGTTTAGAGAGGTTTTGGCATTCAAATCAGTGGAACTTGTTCAAGAATTAAATGCGCACCACTGTCGCCTTGCTGACAAGGTCACGCGGGATGCGGTTCTTTGTATCGAAGAGGATCGGTGCGTCAGCCATCTTTTCAGCAACCTGTGCCCAATCTGCCTCAGCAAATTCCGTTTGAACAGCAGTCAGGAACAACGCATCTGCTCCATTCACTGCTTTGTCCAAACTCTCAACCTTGTGATCATACACAGTCGGAACAGCCGGATCGTAGGAACGAACGTCTACTCCTTTTGCCATGAGCACCTTGATCAGGTCGTGGACAGGGCTTACACGGTCGTCATTGGAAAAGTCTTTCATCGCCATTCCCAATACAGCTACACGGCTTCCTGCCAATGTCTTGCCATTCTTCTTCAAAGCTTGCTCGAGCATACCGATCAACACTTCAGGTACCGCATCATTTGTGTTGCGAGCCAGTTGCAGAATCGGCAGGTTTACTTCCAATTCACGTGCCTTAGGCTGCAAGTAGTACAGTGCATTCGGCAAGCAGAAGCCGCCTACACCCGGTCCTGGCGATAACAGGTTTACACGCGTGTGCGTATTGGCAACCTTGATCAACTCGAACGTATCGATGCCAAATGCCTCAGAGAAACGAGCGAATTCCTGCACCATCGCAATGTTCACATCACGCTGGATGTTCTCGATGACTTTTGCTGTCTCGACTACGCGGATATCCGTAATCGTGATGTCGGTCTCACTGATGAAGGACAACAACTCTTTACCTTTTTCAGCGCTTTGTTCATTGATGCCACCCAAAACGAGCGGCATATGGATGAACTCTTCAAAAGCACGCCCCTCTGCAATTCGCTCCGAGCAGTATGTCAGGTAGAAATCGACACCCGCAACAAGACCGCTTGTTTCCTCCAAAATTGGCAGAATCACATCTTCTGTCGTTCCTGGTACGACGGTACTGCGGATCATGATCGTATCGCCTTTTTTCAGTACACGACCGAGCGATTGTGCACAGCTTTTCAGCGGTCCGAGATCAGGATCGCCGTTATGAACAGGCAATCCGACTGTTACAATATAGTTATGGACTTCCGCAGCAGCTTCCTCGTAGGAGGACGTTGCACGGAAACGTTTTGCTTCAATCTGCTCTTTGAGGATCTCTGGCAACGTTTTCCCCTGATAGGACTCCAGGTGATGGGAATGTGCCGCATTGATCTCATCGACGACATGCGGTAAGACGTCAATACCGATGACGTTTGCTCCTTTCATGGCATAGGTAAGCGCCAACGGCAAGCCTACAAACCCCAATCCCACAACAGCTACGCGTACAGGTTGAGTCATTGCGTATCTCCTCTTTCACATTCTCCAAGTAAGGTCCGTATGACTGTAGAAGTCACGCGGCCAACTTGCGTATATTTTTAGGACAGGTAGTAAACACCTGCAGCGATAAAAAGCACACACAATCCGATGAGGACCTTGTACAACGTTTCCAAGGCTGTTCCTCCCCCATACAATCTTGGCTTGTCCTCTTTTTCGTAAAAAGGACGTTGATTGGGCAGAATAGTTTGGTACTCTTTCGCCAAATCAAATTATACTCTCGTTTGAAATATCGTTCAACCCGTCTAACGAGGCAAGGATGCCCCTATGATATACGAAAAACCGATGGACAGGACCATCGCAATAAAGCCAATGGCCCTGTTATCCTTCGCAATTTCCTGATCAACATTAAACGTTGGGGTCATGAATTCAAAAATGAAGTACGCAGACAGCAACAGGAAAAATCCGAATGTCGCCCAAATCAACGCTTCGCCCAAAGACAAATGCGCCTGAATGGAATAACGGAAAATGTTCGCGATCCCAAAAATTTTCCCGCCTGTTGCCATTGCTACTGCCATGTTCCCACGCTTCAATTCTTCCCAAACACGATAACGCGTCACCAGTTCAAAAATGGCTAAGAATAAAACCATCGCCAGTCCAGACACTGTAAAATAAGCTGCAGTTGCAAAATATGGATTGTGTAGAAGGCTTTCCATATGTCCCTCCCGACCTCTTATTTCAATTCGGCAATGGTAGCACCTACGCCGCCTTCTCCTTGACCGCCCAAGCGGAAGGATTTTACATTACGATGACTTCTCAAATACTCATGCACGCCTTTGCGCAGTACCCCTGTCCCGTGTCCATGAATAATGGACACCGAGTGCAAGCCTGCCAGCAGTGCATCATCTAAAAACTGATCGATTTCCCGAATGCTGTCCTCGACGTTGTAGCCGCGCAAGTCGAGATCCATTTTGATATTGTCACTGCGACGCTTCACAGAGGTGTACGGAGCCGCTTGCGGTTTTTGCTGGATGGAGTTTTGTACATGCATATCATCGCGCTTTACTTTCATTTTCATGATCCCGATCTGCACGAGGAATTCTTCATTGTTTACTTTTTCCAGCACGGTTCCTTTTTGTCCGAAGCTCGTCACCATTACCTCGTCGCCCACCTTGATCTGCGTAGCGCGAACTGCTTTTGCCGGCTTCTTCACCTTTTCCTTCTCCAGCTCAAGCACGGCATTACCCAAGCGCTTCTTCGCATCGATGAGACGATGCTCCTTGATTTCCATGCCTTCTGCCATCATTTCGCGCAGCTCGCGAATGATCGTTTCCGCTTCTTCTTTTGCGAGTTGGACTGCAATTCGCGCTTCGTCTTCTGCTCGCTCCATTCGTTTGTTTTTCTCTTCAGCAAATTGGGCACGCTCTTCCTCGAGCTGTCTACGCAGTTCTTCGGCTTCCTGGCGGGCTGCCTTTGCCGCCAACCTGTCTGCTTCCGCCGACTTGCGATTACGCTCCAACGAAGCAATCATGCTCTCGACCTGATTGTCTTCTTCACTGATCGAGCCACGTGCTACATCAATGATGTGTTCCGGTAATCCCAAGCGTCTTGCGATAGCAAACGCGTTGGATCTGCCAGGCACCCCGATGAGCAAGCGATAAGTAGGACGCAACGTCTGTACGTCAAATTCTACGCTGGCGTTAATGACTTCGGGTCTATCGTAGGCATACGCCTTCAGTTCACTGTAGTGAGTCGTTGCAACCAATCTCGCACCGGAATCAATCACATGATCGATGATGGACATGGCCAAAGCAGCACCCTCTGTTGGGTCTGTTCCTGCACCTAGCTCGTCAAACAGCACCAAGCTCTTGTCATCCATTTTCGCTAAGATTTGAATAATATTGGTCATATGACTTGAGAATGTAGACAGGCTCTGCTCGATGGATTGCTCATCCCCGATATCGGCAAAAATGGAGGAGAATACAGTCATCTCGCTCTCTTCCTCCGCCGGAATATGCAAGCCCGCCATCGTCATCAAGGACAGCAGTCCGATTGTTTTGAGGGAAACGGTTTTCCCCCCTGTATTGGGACCCGTCACAACGATCGCCTGATACTCTCCACCTAGCTCCACATCTACTGGAACGACAACTTCACGTGGAATAAGTGGATGACGCGCTTTTCGCATGTTTACGTATCCGCGATCATTGATGCGTGGACAAATCGCCTTCATGCTCCAGGCAAGCTGAGCCTTGGCAAACATAAAATCGAGCTCTGTCAGTGCTTCTGTATTCTCGACCAAAGCCTCTACCGCAAAGGATACTTGCTCCGTCAACACATACAGAATGCGCTCCACTTCCCGTTCCTCACGCAGGCGAAGCTCGCGAAGCTTGTTGTTCATCTCGACGATCACTTCCGGTTCGATAAAGAGCGTCGCCCCGGATGCCGACTGATCGTGAACAATTCCACCAAATACCGAACGATACTCCTGCTTCACCGGAATGACGAAACGATCTCCACGAATCGTAACGATGTTTTCCATCAGCATTTTTTGGTACGTAGACGAGCGTGTCATTTGATCGAGCTTTTCGCGAATGCGCGACTCGAGCTGTCTAATCTCCTGACGTACCTGTCGCAATTCAAGACTCGCACTGTCCAAAATATCGCCGTTTTCATCAACACAGCGACGAATTTCGGTTTCCAACTCGCGCAGGCCCTCAATACGCTCTGCCTGCTGTTGCAATAATGGCAGCTCGTGATCGTCACACATGTCGAGCAAAAACGTTTTGAGCCTGCGTCCGGCCATAACGGTGCTGGCGATATCCAGCAATTCCATTGGGGCGAGCATGGCGTTCAATCTGGCGCGCTGTACGGGGCCGCGGATATCGCGAATGCCACCGAGCGGCACGCTGCCTTTTAAGCGTAACACGGTTGCTGCTTGTTCAGTCCCTTGCTGAGCGGTAATGACTTCATCCAAGCGTAAAAAAGGAATCAGCTCTGATGCTTTTTCTTTTCCATATGTGCAAGATGCCTTGTCAATCAACAGGGCCACTATTTTATCGTATTCTAACGTCTTTAAAACCCGTTGTTCCACTGTGCTCCTCCTTCTTTATCCAGCGGCGACCGTTGTACCGTGCGGGCGGGAGCGACGGTCTATACCGGCAATCATTTCGATATCTCCCCATTATAGCATGGCAGCGGAGCTTAGAAAACTTGGGC
The DNA here is from genome assembly GCF_055685845.1 of Brevibacillus schisleri. NCBI lineage: Bacteria > Bacillati > Bacillota > Bacilli > Caryophanales > Paenibacillaceae > Brevibacillus > Brevibacillus schisleri. The sequence continues at coordinate 1,793,721 of NZ_JBVNDM010000001.1, read as the reverse complement.
AACGGAAAGCTTCGGACAGGCAGCACCGGCGAAGGATAATTTTACACGTTTTCGTTTAGCATAGTTCAGCTCCTTGCGTGAGAGAATGAAAGGTGAAACAACCCTAAAGGAGGAGTACACTTGACGATCATGCGCCATATCGTCCGCTTTATCGTCGCTGCCGTAGTCCTGATGTTTGTCGGCTTTCTGGTCCCCGGCTTTTCAGTTAGCAGTTTTTGGACAGCCCTACTCGCGGCCGTTGTCATCGCACTGATTGGCTGGGCCGTAGAAGCCATTTTCGGAGAGCGAATTTCGCCGTACAATCGGGGTATTATCGGCTTCTTGGTCAGTGCCGTCGTGATTTATCTCACTCAGTTCATCGTCTCTGGCTTCCGCGTAACGATTCTTGGAGCGCTCCTGGCTTCCTTGGTGATCGGGATCATCGACTTGTTTATCCCGATCAAAACCCATATGGATTTGCGCAATGGAGATGCCGGGAACAAGCAGGAGACATAGGCAAAATGCAACAAAGAGCCATCCCATCAAAGACGGGGTGGCTCTTCTCCTTTTACCCACAACGTGAAAAGAGAGGCATTCGCCCCTCTTTTCCTTAATCTATCGGTTTAGCCTTTGCCTCTTCCTGAATGATTTTCAGCAGTTCTTCGTACTCCTGACGCAAGCGGAAGTATTCATCCGCGATATTGACTGCAGAAAGTACGGCAATTTTGGCAGTATCCAGTCGATGGTTGCCGTTTGAGATTTCGTTCATCTTGTCATCAACGAAACCGGCCACCATGCGTATGTGATTGACACTTGCCTTGCCGCTGAGCCGGTATTGTTGGCCAAAGATGTCCACCGTCAAACGATTTTTCCCATCACCTTGCACGAGAGGTACCTCCCTACTGCGACCTTTGCTCTACATTATCCTTTTTTAGGTTACTGAAAATGTCAGATTTCGTCAAGCTGTGTTACACGCGCAATTCAGCACCTGTGTTGTTTTTCAGGGCTTCGATGACAGCAGTAGTCACTTGTTGAATCTCTTCGTCCTGCAAGGTACGCTCTGCGTGACGGAATACGAGGGCAAATGCCATGCTCTTCTTATCCTGGGCAATACGCTCACCCATGTATACATCGAACAGGGTTACGGACTCAAGCAGCTCTCCTGCCGCTTCACGAATCGTTGCTTCCAATGCACCAGCAGCTACACTGCGATCGACAACGAGAGCCAAGTCACGCGTTACCGCCGGGGACTTCGGCAGCTGATTGTAATGTCCAACCTCGGCAGCTACATCAATCAAAACAGCTACATCAAACTGGAATACGTACGTTTCGGACAGATCGTACGCTTTTTCTGTGCCCGGATGAACTTGCCCCAGATAGCCCAGACGTTTTTCTCCTACCCATACCTCTGCGGTACGTCCTGGGTGCATACCTGCGATGTCCTGGACGGCTTTGTACTCGGTAGCTTGGATGCCCAAACGAGCGAAGAGTGATTCCACGATCCCTTTGGTTTGGAAGAAATCAACAGGCTGTTTGGCGCCCATCCAGTTTTGTGTGAGCAGTTGTCCAGTCAATGCACCCGCTACATACAGACGCTCTTCCGGAAGCTGAGTGAGTGTTTCTTCTTTTGTCAAGAACACACGGCCCAATTCGAAAATCGCAACATCGTGGTTTTGGCGGTTTTTATTGTAAGCGACTGTTTCCAAGAGGCTAGGAATCAAGCTCGTGCGCAAAACGCTATGGTCTTCACTCATTGGCATCATGAGCGCAACAGGGTTTACTTTTTCCTGATGCAGACCCGCTACTGCCTCAACACGATCTGGATGAACCAGTGCATAGGAAATCGCTTCATTCATACCAGTACCGATCAGATGATGACGGATCGTACGGCGCAATTGCTGTTCTTTAGTCAGCTGTCCCTGTGTGGTCGAACCAGAAGGCAAGCTGGTCGGAATGTTGTCGTAGCCGTACAGACGTGCAACCTCTTCCACCAAATCCTCTGGTAGCGTAATGTCGCCACGTCTCGTTGGAACGGTTACCGTCCATTTGTCGCTCGCTACTTCATACGGGAATTGCAGACGCTCGAAAATCGGCGATACATCAGAAGCAGACATGTCGGTTCCGAGATGCTGATTGATTTTTGCAAGCGTAACGGAAACAACAGCAGGCGCAGCTTCGCTTACAACAGCAGAGCTGATTCCTTTGGATACTGTTGCCCCAGACAATTGCTGAATCAGCGCAGCGGCGCGCTCACCAGCTTCTTGTACACGTGCTTGGTCAACGCCTTTTTCCCAACGTACGCAGCCTTCTGTACGCATGCCGAGCATACGAGCTGTGCGACGCACTGTTTTTGGCGTGAACCAAGCTGCTTCGAGAATGATTTCACTCGTCTCACCAGTAATTTCAGAGTTCGCTCCGCCCATTACACCTGCGATCGCCAAGCCTTTGGTCTGGTCGGCAATCAGCAAGGTTTGTGCATCCAGCGTGCGCTCTTGATCGTCCAATGTCACGAGCTTTTCGCCCTCGTTTGCCAGTCGAACGACAATAGAGCGATCAGCTACCTGTGTCGCATCGAAAGCATGCAGCGGCTGACCGTACTCGAGCAGGACGTAGTTCGTTACGTCTACCACGTTATTGATTGGACGAATTCCTGCTGCCATCAGGCGATTTTTCATCCATTGCGGAGATGTCGCGATTTTGGCGTTGGTGAAGTGACGACCGTGGTATTGATAGCATTCGTTTGTCGCATCGATCTTAACTTGGATCGGGTTGTCGCCACCGTTTTCGGTCAGCTCGATTTGCGGGAATACCACTTCTTTGCCCAAGATAGCAGCAACCTCGTAAGCAACCCCCAACATGCTCATGCAATCCGAACGGTTCGGTGTCAATCCCAATTCCAGCACGTAGTCATCCAAACCGAGGTACGAAACTGCATCCATTCCGATCTCCGCATCCGCTGGCAGAACCATAATGCCTTCTTGCTGATCTTTTGCCAACAGCTTGTCGTTTAAGCCCAATTCTTTTGCAGAGCAGATCATTCCTTGGGATTCTACACCGCGTAGCTTGGAACGCTTGATGTTCAGACCACCTGGGAGCTTCGCACCGATCAAGGCAACGAGAACTTTTTGTCCCTTGTCTACGTTCGCTGCTCCACAAACGATTTGCAGGTCTTCTCCTTGTCCTGCATCAACCACACATACGTTGAGACGGTCTGCATCTGGGTGCTTGCTGCGTTCTTTTACATAACCGATCACAACACCAGATACACCTTCGTTGCGCGATTCAACTGCGTCTACTTCAATCCCGCTGCGAGTCAGCTTTTCAGCCAGCTCATGGGGCGTCGTTCCACTCAGATCGACGTATTCAGATAACCATTGGTACGATACCTTCATCTTTACCTCTCCTCTCTAGCCTCGATTGAACTGACGCAGGAAACGAACGTCGTTGGTATAAAAATGGCGGATATCCTCTACCGCGTATTTGAGCATCGCAATTCGTTCCACACCCATACCGAATGCAAAGCCGCTGACTTCCTCAGGGTTGTAGCCGGCCATTTCCAGTACGCGCGGGTGTACCATACCAGCACCCAAAATCTCGATCCAGCCTGTTTGCTTACATACACGACAACCGTGACCGCCGCAGTTGAAGCATTGCAGGTCTACTTCTACGGAAGGTTCCGTGAACGGGAAGAAGCTTGGGCGCAGACGAATTTGCTGATTTTCCCCGAACATTTGACGGGCAAACGTCAAGAGGGTACCTTTCAGGTCACTCATCCCGATTTTTTTATCAATCACAAGACCCTCGATCTGCGTGAATTGGTGGGAATGTGTCGCATCGTCATCATCACGGCGATACACTTTACCCGGACAGATCATTTTGAGCGGGGTCTTGCCTTCTTTTTTCAACATTGTACGTGCTTGCACAGGGGATGTCTGCGTACGGAGCAGCAGCTCTTCTGTGACGTAAAACGTATCTTGCATATCGCGTGCCGGGTGATCCTTCGGCAGGTTCAGCATCTCGAAGTTGAAGTGGTCCATTTCAACCTCAGGACCTTCGGCCACCTCGAAGCCCAGGCCAATGAAGATGTCTTCGATCTCTTCAATGATCCGAGAAAGCGGATGCATGGTGCCTGCTGGTACTGGACGTCCTGGCAGTGTCACATCGATCGTTTGAGAAGAAAGCTTGGCAAAGAGAGCCGCTTCTTCAAATGCTTTTTGTTTACCGGAGAACGCTGCCTCCAGCGCTTCCCGTACTTCATTCACCAGCTGACCGACAACTGGACGCTCTTCTGGGGACAGGCTGCCCATGCCGCGCAGCAGCTCTGTCAACTCGCCCTTTTTCCCCAGGTATTTGACTCGTAAATCCTGAAGTTGTGCGGCTTCTGTCACTTGGCTGATTTGGCCCAGTGCGGACTCTTTCATTTCTTGCAACCGAGTTTGCACTTCGAATCGCTCCTTTATTTCTGTTTTGGAAAAAGAAAAACCCGCCCCTCAAAAAGGGACGAGTTACTTTTTTCTCGCGGTACCACCCTTGTTAGACAATTCACTCCCACCCTGTGACAAATCCATGACAATATCACTAGTGGAAAGAGACATTTGTCTCACTTCAGATCATTGGTAACGGGTATGACCCGGCTGCTCCTACTGCGCGAAAAGCGGTTCAGAGTGCGGCTTTGGAGTGAATTCGGCAGCTATCATGTTAAAGATGCTCGCAGTCTGTGGCATCTTCTCCCTGGAAAAACAGATAGGTCCTGCGTACTAGTCTCCGTCATCGCTTTACGTTATAATTGTGACGTAAGGAAAATTATAGCGTAACAAGAGAGAACTTTCAATTCTACAAATGTTACATATCCAGATTGTGTTTTCATGTGTATGTTACCCATTCGAAAGGGGATTTTGACATGATAGATAATGTTTCCGCCCTTTACGATAAGACAAGCAGCTGCCGCCATTGCCAAGCGACCTTTTCGACCAAAAGAATTAGAAGCGGCACGTTGACGATGGTCAACCGCGACAGCGATTTTTATACCACTTTTAAAGAACAATCTTTAAATCCCATTTTATATACCGTCAATGTCTGCCCTGAATGCGGCTTTGCTTTTACGGATCAATTCCGGGACAAGCTCGCCCCCTGGCAAAAACAGATTGTGGATGAACAAATCTCCTCGAAATGGAAGCCAAAAGATTTTGGCAAGGTTCGACACGTACCAGAAGCCATTGTCAGCTACAAGCTGGCTATTTATGCAGCTGAAATTACGGATCAGCCTCATTCCGTAAAAGCGGGTCTATATTTGCGCCTTGCATGGCTTTATCGATACCAAAAAAATGTCACGGAAGAAATGCGCTTTATCGATATGGCCGTGGAAGAATATGAACAATCGTATATTCATTCCGATTATACACGCGGTGACAAAGAAATGACCGAAGTCCGCTTGCTGTACTTGATTGGTGAGCTCTATCGCAGACTCGAAAAGTTTGACTTAGCCATTAAATATTTCGGCAAGGCACTCGCTTTTCGCAACCACACCATTGAGAGCGGCATTATCCGGATGGCGCAGGATCAATGGCAACTCGCTCGTGAAGAGTATAAAGAGAAAAAGAACGAGCAAAAGATCGGCTAGACATGCCGATCTTTTTTATATGCAACAATTGAAATAATATGGTAAAAATAGTATGTTTTATCTATCTGACACAAAGAAGTGATTCTTGTGAAAAAGTGGAATCTTATCACGTCAAGTCTGCTGGCAATTCCATTGCTTTTGACTGGACAAGCTGGTGCAAGTGCTGCCGAGGTTTCGAACAAGCCATCGCAGGCAGTGGTTGCCATGTCAAGCGTTACAGAAGTCAACGTTAATCTGGACATTTATCAAAACCCTATTTATGACAGACTCCCAACCAACAACCATACGAGTGTCATTTCATACGAGTCGACAAGGGGTGGAATCAGCATCGATTCCCAAGGCTGAGTGATTGCATCGTCTCCAGGCTACTATAGGGTTGATGTCTATTACGGTGGCACGCAAGTGTATATCTTCCATTTTAATGTAGGTCCCATGTAATCATTTCGGTGGATCACACAAACAAAGCCGATCATCCTTATTCTTCTCGAGGATGTCGGCTTTCCCTATTATCTTCTTTTGCGCTGTGCCTCATAGACAAATATTCCTGCTGCAACCGCTGCATTCAGCGACTCCGCTCCGCCGTAAAGCGGAATGTGGACGAATTGATCAGCTTTGGCAAACATCTCTTTGGAGACACCTCTTCCTTCATTGCCGATAACCAGTGCCGTCAGACCCGCATAATCAGCCTCGTCATAGGAAACACTGTTTTGCTCCAACGAAGAAATGAGAACTCTCCCTCCCTTTGCCTTCCATTCATCAGCCGTGTCAACTAACGATTGTGTAAAGACCGGGATGCGGAACAGTGCCCCCATTGTTGCCCGTACCACTTTTCCATTGTAAATATCGACACTGCCACTCCCCAGTACGACACCATCGATTGCAGCCGCTTCTGCTGTGCGCAAAATCGTGCCGAGGTTGCCCGGGTCTTGTATTTCGTCCAAAAAGAGGAGCAGTAAGCTTCCTTGTTCCTCTCTCTTCTGATCCACCCATTTTGCCCAATCTGCTGCTGTTTTTTTCACTTCGGCCACAATTCCTTGCGGTGACTTCGTTTCGGACAGTTTCGCCAGCACTGCCTCTGATGCAGCAATGACCTGAACAGCTTCCGGATGATTAGCCAGAGCACGCTGACAAGCAGGGTCCATATCACGCTGCTGATCGTAAATCACCGTGACTACCTCCGCCCCACTTTTTAACGCCTCTTCTACCAGATGCGCCCCTTCCACGAGAAAACGCTGCTGCTCTTCCCGTCCTTTCCGTGATAGCAACTGGTGCAATCGCTTTACCAGAGGGTTCTGTACTGAAGTAATGATTTCATTTGTCATAAACCTATGCCCGCTCCTCAAATTCGCGTAAGTCTTTGTTGTTCCCGATCACCACAAGCACGTCGCCGTATTGGATGACTTCATCCGGGCTAGGAGCGATATTGAATTTATCTCCGCTTTTGATGGCAATCACGTTGACCTCGTATTTTTTCCGAATATCCAGTTGGCGCAAGTTTTGACCGACCAGCTTGGACGACACGACTACCTCCGCTACGCTGTAGTCCTCTGCCAGCTCAATAAAGTCAAGTACGTTCGAAGAGATCAGATTGTGGGCGACCCGAACGCCCATGTCACGCTCAGGGAATACGACACGGTCAGCCCCCACCTTGTACAATACTTGTCCATGACGCTCATTCTGTGCTTTTGCCACGATCTTTTTGACACCCAAGTCTTTCAGCGTCAATACCGTCAGGATACTTGCCTGAATATCGACCCCAATGGCCACGACAACTACGTCAAAATTGCGGATGCCGATTTCCTTCAAGGCGCGTTCATCCGTAGAATCAGCTGCTACTGCGTGCGTAACATACTGAATATTTTCGTTAATGCGCTCCTCGTTCTCATCTATACCCATCACTTCATAATCCATCTCGTACAGCGTTCTCGCCACGCTAGAACCAAAACGTCCCATCCCGATAATGGCAAATTGCTTGGACATGTTAATCTTCCCCTTTACGGAACTTACCAATAACAAGCATTATAGCACAACCAAAACATCCCCCACAAAACGGTCATGAACGTTTTGTACGAAAAGTATGGTATGACAAATCAGCGTTTACAAATACTATTTCTTGAATTCATTCTCACAAGAGAGGTGGAAGCGCGGTCATGAACATTGCCTCACTCAATTTACGTCAAGCGATCATGTACAAAATGCAAGGCTCAGATCCAAACGAAGTGGAAGAGACCATCAGTGATGCTATCTCAAGCGGTCAGGAGAAGACACTGCCGGGGTTAGGCGTTTTGTTTGAAGTTTTATGGCAAAACAGCGATGCTTCCTCACGTCAATCCATGATTACGACTATCGCGGAACACTTGCCTGAGCAAGCCGAAAAGCCAATCTAACCATTTCTTCTTCGAACAGACACGCTACAAAGGGAGGGGCTCCTATGTCCCTCCCTTTTCATTGTTCACTTCTCGGCCTTTGTTGAACTGATTGCGTATGAATTGAGTGATTGCCAGCAAGATCGGGATAATGATGGTGATCAAATATCCTACGTTGGTCAAATGCTGTGTAAAAGAAAACAGCTCCACTATATTTTGCGGCACTAACGTTAGGAAAAAAAGAGGCACCATGATCACAATCGCAGTGATTTGCTGAAAACGAATGCCTTTGCGAAACAAGCGCCGCAATGAAAAAATCGTCGCGTAAAGCATATTCCCGATCGTTGTAAATACGGAAGCTACCCAAATCGCAAGAAAGGCGGACTCAAAGCGCTCCAAAAACCAGCCGGTTTTCTGCGTTACCTTGACCAGTTCAAGTGTAGGCCACATCAGCCTCTGCAATTCTTCATAGCCAAATACAGTAATGCCTGCGACAACTGTAAGAACATAAACGACAAGAGCACAGCTCATCCCTGTCATGCTCGCCACCCCTAGTCTTGCCCCGGGAATAGCGAAGGCAAAGTAAACCATTAACAACTCATACCCAGTGTAGAGCGTATACGTATTCAGCCCCGTTTTCATGACGCTTGTCCATGACTCGAATCGGAATGGCAATAAATTGTACCAATCTGCGTTCATGAAGGAGACGAGTGGAATCAAGAGTGACGGCAACAGGAGGAAGGGAAGCAACAGCTCATTTACCCTTGCCACAACTTCAATCTCATGACAACAAAGAAACACGACCAACAACAGCAGCGTGATGATAATTACTTCCAGTGGGGTTTGCGGCAATACGGAGGTCACGACGACTTCCCCGAACAATCTGGCTGTGATTCCCGCGTTAAGAAACTGATAGAGAATGAAAAGAAATATACACAGGGTACCAATCGCAACACCAAATATCTTCGGCATAAATTCCACAAAGGTAAGCCCGGGAAACTGGTTGCCTAAATAAACGATAGCCGCCACAGCCACGGATGCTATGAAAGCACCTGCAATAGGGCCTATCCACCCCATTTGATGAAGAAGTTCGGTTGCCGTTCTCGGAATGATGAGGATACCCACCCCGATCATTGAACTGATCATAATGCTTGTCAGTTGCCAAGCACCAAAATTACGTTGCTGTTTCTCCACAGTGATCGCTCTCCTATTGCATTTCCATACCAAGACGGCGCAGCTTGATTGTGTATGTAACGCGTATGGGAAAATCCTTGAAATCTTGCTTCCAGTTGTGAGTTTTCCAGTAGTCTTGGTAATGCTTCGCACGCAGTGTAAGGCCCAGTTTCAAAATGTCACTATTGTACTGCTTTTGTAAATGCTGCAAGAGCTTCTTTGCGCGGTTTTCCATTTCTTTTTTAATAAGCGCTTGCATTTGTAAGATGAATTGCTCAGGAGGAATTTTCAGGTTTTCTGTAAGTTCGACAATATCTCCTTGGAGCTCGCATTGATAGGTAGCGGAAGAGGATTTGTGAATGATCACCTTCTTTTTTACAAAATGCGGACGAAAGCTCACATATCCGTTCTTGGTTTTCGGCAACGGAATCACAATGTCTCCACCCGGTTTTTCATTTCGCAGCTGAAGTAATACCCATGACTGCACGTGATCCAATATCCCCACCATCTTGTGTCCGCGAAAAACAGCAACCCCTTTCCAGCTCACCTCATTATTTCTTGCCTCTACATAATTCAAAAACGGCTCCATGGTTAGATTAGAGGTCTGATTGAAATAGTCGCCCAATGTTTGGTCTGGAATTCTTCCTAATTTCATGCCATTTTCGATCAGCCCCATCATATAGACGACTGGAATCGGCTCGATTCTCGGTTTGATTTCCAGCAAGGTAGCCGCCTTGCCCTTCACGACGATCGGCCACAGAAGTCGCCGTATTTGCGGTTCGCGACGAAAGCTGTCCATGATGTCTTGGATTCCCTTTCTAGCGATCTCCTCACTTACGGCAAGAATACGCGTATGCCCAAGAAACAATCGTTGGTTTAGCCGCATTTGCAAGTTGTTGGAAGCATCTGTCACCGTTCTTCCTGTCACGCTCATGATTTTCACGGCATCCGCATTATTTCCTCCGCCCTTCCCGCTACTCCCCGCGATTTTGATGGGAATAGGGATTTGGACGGTCATTTTATACAGATTTTCATTTTCTTCATCCTGATCTATCGCAATGGCCAACACCGATGCGCGTTCTTCCAATTCACGTCTGTCCCAGCACCCTGTCAGCAGGATTGTAGAGATGATCAACAAAGCGAAGTATCTAAGAGACTTACCCATCGATATTCCGCCCCTCTCGTCGGGTCACCATGTCGCGGATGAGGATTGCTACCCAGTAAACGACAGGGATCAGTAAATTAATGACCAGGCTAGACAACCCCAGGAACGACGCCATACTGAATACTTCCGTGATATTTTGTGGAATGAGGGCAAAGAAGAATAAAGGGATGAGAAGGACAGAAGCCACGATTCTTTGAAACCTGATTCCTTTACGAAACAACTGTCTCAATGAATAAACAACTACGTAATACGCATTGGCTACCGTAGTAAAAACAGCCGAAACCCACACTGCCAAAAAAGCGGACTCCAATCGTTCCAAGATCAATCCTGGCACCTGGGTCGTCTTGACCAATTCTAGTGTTGGCCACGTCACCCTTTGCAGCTCTTCGTAACCAAACACCGAAATACCCGCAACCACAATTAACATGTAGAGTGATGCTGCAATCAATAAACTGTACAATCCCGCTAATTCCCTGTTCGTGTTTTGTTGCGCATAGGCGAAAAAGATGAACATAATTTCAAAACCGGAATAGGAATAAATTCCTTCGTACACTCCTTCTACCATTGATCGGATCGACATATGATTAATCGGCAGGAGATTCCCAATTTCCGACTTTTGAAATGACGCAATCGCGATAAAAAGAAGGGGAAAGATAATAAAAGGAAACAGCAGCTCGTTTACTCGCGCTACTACTTCCACCTCATGCATACACAAAAATAGTATCAACAAAAACATCGTGATGAGCATAACTTCCAACGGAGTCTGCAACAGAACGGATGTGACAACTACTTCACCAAATACACGCGAGACGACGGCCGTGGAGAAATACAGGTATACCAGATAGATACAAATCCAAGGAAGGCTGAAAACTTTTCCCACCCAAGGCCGTTTGGCAGATCCCCACACCTTGTGACTGTATTCAATAAAGGTTTCCCCTGGATAACGCTTGCTCAATTTGACAATTAACCATAAGGAGACATACGCACCTGCTGAGCCAATCATAGGGGCGATCCAGCCTGCCTCATATAATTTCGAACTGGTTGTGCGAGGAAGGGTCAAAACTCCGACACCGATTAAGGTACTTGTCATGAGACAAATTTGCTGCCACATCGATAGAGTCTGGTGCCAGCCGTGCCCTTCCCTCCTGTTCATTTCTGGTTATCCTCCTCTCTGATCCGGATTTTATCTTGAACATGAAACATCATCGGTCTTGTTTTCAACATGTGATGGGGTGCCCGTATGAACAAGTCCTTCATTCCATTCAGGTTGAGCGGACTAAGCGGGCTCATATAAGGCACTCCAAACGATTTCAGTGAAGACAAATGAATGAGGATGACAATCAAAAACAGCATAATACCGTATAGACCAAACATTCCTGCCAGAATCATTACCGGAAAGCGGAGCATGCGTATAGCAATCGCTGCACTGTAACTTGGGGATGCAAACGAGCCAATTGTCGTTACAGCCACGATGATCACCATGACAGGACTGACAAGCCCAGCCGTTACCGCTGCTTCCCCAACCACGAGTGCCCCAACAATCCCAATTGTAGGACCGATTGGCCCCGGCAGCCTCACACTCGCTTCCCTCAATATTTCAATGGCCAACTCCATAGACAGCGCTTCGATTAAAGAAGGGAAGGGAACGGTAGATCGTCCTGCCGCCATCGCAATGACCAGTCGAGAAGGGATCATCTCTGGATGAAACGAACTAAAAGCGATATAAAGAGACGGCAACAACAAGGCAATGCTGATACTGATAATCCGAATGAAACGAATCAAGGTCGCGATATAAAACCGCTCGTAATAATCCTCAGGACTCTGATAAAACTGCGAAAAAACAGCCGGAGCAATCAATCCGAACGGAGTCCCATCTACCAGAATGCCTACCTTCCCTTCCAAAAGATTGGCCACTACTTTGTCCGGGCGCTCCGTATTTTGAATCTGCGGGAATGGGGACCATCTCCGATCCTGGATCATTTGTTCGATGTACCCGCTCTCCAGCACAGAATCCACGCGAACATTACTTTCGATTCGCGCAATCACTTCCTCCACCATCGGAGGATACGCAATGCCGTCGATGTACATAACGTAAATGTCAGTCTGTGTTCGTTCCCCGACAACCATATGACGCACTCTTAGATTGGGGTCCTTCAAACGGAAGCGGATCAGTGCTGAATTCACGCACAACGTCTCACAAAAACCATCACGTGGCCCTCGTACGACTGACTCCGTCTGAGGCTCTTCCACCGAACGCCTGTCCCAACCTCTCGTGTTATTCAAATAAGCATTTTGACATCCATCGAGGATCAGTACCGCACATCCAGACAAAATATTTCGGACGATCTGCCTCAGTTTGTCTGTCAAATCCAGCTCATTTGTAGCCGGATCATTATAGGTGATATCGGGAGTCGTCATATAGCGAATAATAAAATCACTGATGACATTTCGATCCACCATGCCATCTATAAAAACGATAGCGGCTTGCGTCTTTGTCTTCGTTTGAAAACGCCGAACGACGAGATCGTCACACTTTCCAAGCTGCGCTTGAATCAATTGGATGTTTTCCTCCACATTTGTCGTGAGCGCAACATCCGATACGCTTTCCATGCTCTTGTCGGAGTGCTGCTCCAACGTTTTTGACTGGAGGGCTTCTTTTCTTTTTTTCCATGCTTGAAAAAACTGGCTCAAGCTGCTCACCCTTATCCATGGAATGTAGAATGTAGACTGTCTACAGGTACGGATAGTGTACCCAATAATGGAAAGGAAATCCCGTAAATGGCGTATTACAAAAGAAAAACAGGTCCAACCTAAGTCGGACCTGTCAAGCGACTACCTCGCTTGTTTTCAAATTTCTCGTAGCTCTTCTCCAGCATGATCGCCTTTAAGATCTGGACACTTTCCCAAACCTCTCTATAAGTCGTATAGAAAGCAACGGGGGCTAACCGGATGATGTTTGGGGCACGGAAGTCAGGAATAATACCCGCTTCCTTCAAGGCCTTGCATATACGTATGGCCTCTTCATGCTCAAGGCTGACATGCCCACCTCGCCGATCGTCCTGCTGTGGGTTCGCAATCGTAAAACCCATGTCTGCCAGCTCCACCTCGATCAAATCCATCATGAACCGCGTTAAGCCAAGCGACTTGGTACGAAGCTTTTCCATGGAAACCTCCTGGAACATTTCCAACGAACCAAGCAATGGGGCGAGACTCAGCATATGTGGGGTACCGATCTGGTAAGCTCCCGCACTTTCGCATGCCTCCAGCGTATGATCCATGTCAAATTGCTTATCCTTTTTCGAGCTGAACCATCCCGCCAATCCAGGAGTCCTGCCAAAATGCTTGCGATTGACATATAGGCTACCCACGCTTCCAGGCCCTGCATTTACGTATTTGTAGTTGCACCAGTAGGCAAAGTCCACTCCCCATTTACTGAAGGAATGCGGGATCGCTCCTACAGAGTGACATCCGTCAAAACCAATCAGAATGCCTCTCTCATGTGCGGCTGCTGTCAACCGTTCGATATCGAGCAGCTGGCCACTGCGATACAGGACGGTAGGAAGGACAACGAGTGCTACTTCATCCGTCATCGCATCGATAATATCCTCTTCTTCAATCAGGCGACCATCTCTTGACGCTACCCGAACCAAATGCTCTTCCGGGTCCAGCCCGTGGAGCTTCATTTGACTCTGGAGTGCGTATATATCGGTAGGGAAATCCAGTTCGGTGGCAACGACCTTCGACCTCTTCCCAACAGGACGATAGAAGGTAGCTGCCAGCTGATGCAGGTTGATCGTCGTAGATCCCGTGACGATCACTTCCTCCGGGCTTGCCCCTACAAGCGCGGCGCTCATCTCTGCCAATTTCTCCGAAAAGAAAAACCACGGGTGACGACCCGTTGTCCAGCCTTCCACACCCAGCTCCTTCCAAGACTGCATCATATCCATGACGCTCTTTTCCGCTCTTTTTGACATGAGGCCAAGCGAGTTTCCATCCAAATACAGGCTCGGAAGCAAATAAAACTCTTCGCGATAGCTCGCGAGTTCGTCCTGTGCATCCAATTGCTGTGCGTACGCTTTCGTTAAGCCGCTCGATTGAGACATAACTACCTCCTCAGCTTGTTCCATCGTTTTTTCCATTATAGGCTGAATTTTCAAACAAGAGAATCCTTTTTACAAAAAGAAAATCCCGTGCCACCTACGACACGAGATTCTTATCCAAATATAGTTGTATTCCCCAAATGACTAGCAAGATTTGCGCGATGCAAAAGAGCGGGAGCAGAATGCGAAAAGAGGTATGCTTGGTCTTATGCCGTTGAATGAGCATACCCTCAAACGCCCCAATCCCTCCTCCTAAAAATGCGACCAAAAAAAGGCTCATTTCTGGAACCCGAAAACCTTTTTCTTTAGCCAGACGCTTGTCTGCCTGCATCAGGTAATAAGCATAGCCATTCACCAGTAAAGCTCCTGCCGCCAGCACCCAAACATTCGAATTGAAGTATCCGACCAAGAGGAGGGCCCAACTAATAACGAGCAGCAACATGAAATTGCGGCGGTGGGCAGCTAATTGTTGATGGTACATTTCTTATTCTCCTTTTGCCCGATATGCCCGATTTGCCATAAACTGCTTGCGTACGAAAAATACCACAGCCAATACAATCACGATCACCAGCAAAGCGTAGAAACCGTATTTACGGATGACCTCGATAATGGCTTCCACATTATTACCGAATACATGGCCGAGAAAGTAAAAGGCAATGGTCCAAATCAACCCGATCGGATATGATAGCACCGCATAACGCCGGAACGTCATACCACCAAGCCCGACCAAATAAGGTACGACATGACGGACAACCGGAAATAAGTAACTGATGCAAAGAGCAGTAGTTCCATACTTCTCCAGCAAGCTCGTTGATCGATTCACGGCGTTCCTCATTTTCTCGGTTTTGCACAGCCACTGCAATATCGGTTTCCCAAAGTACTTTCCAAGTAAAAAGCCAATCGTCAATCCGGAGGCAACCCCTAAATATCCCGCCAAAAAAGAATACCAAGGGTTTAACATGCCAATGGAGGCAAGAAATCCTCCTGTAGCGACAACCAGCTCATCGGGAATCGGCAAGCCTACAATCCCCAGCCAAAGCATGAAAAAAATCGCTACGTAGCCGTATTGCTCTATGATGGACATTAGCAGGTCGACTTCCATGAGGCAAAATCCCCTATCCTTGCCACAGTGCGGTCATTTCTTGACATACTAGCAGCTATGGCATCGCACGATATCTGACTCTATGTATTACGTTATGAACCTCAAAAATGGTACTTGTTTATTTTGCAATAGATGTACGTATTTTATCAAGCACAGATACAACAGACGACCCTATCCTGATAGATGCTTGAGCGCTTCACGCCTGGACAAACTCGCAAGTGGAGTCGCTTCTACAAATTCACGTACGGCTTTGGGATTTGTTTTCGCATACTCTCTCAACGCCCAGCCGATTGCCTTCTGAATAAAAAACTCTTTGGAATCCGCGCATCCTTCCACCAAAGAAAAGAGCAGCCGCTGATCGGTCTTGTCCTTGTACGACAATTGAAATAAAATTGCCGTTCGTTGCAGCCACATGTTGGTCCCATCCATCCAGGCTGTCGTATTCGGTTCGATCAGTTCGGGATGCACGGCGAACAATTTGCCCGTTGTATGGGAAGCCAAATAATCGACGGTATCCCACCACGATTTTGTCGTGATCAGTTCGACAACGAACGGTAGATGGTCAGGGGTGAGACGCTTTTTGGACTTCTCGAGTACGTCAAGCGCTACATACTGGTACTCTCGCGCTGGCAAAGCCCACAAGAAACGAACGACCTGCTCCCAATCTTCGGGTACACCATAATCACGAAAGATTTGTTTGGTCAGTTCTTTGCGCTGTGGTGATTTTATCCCCAGAAAAGGAAATTGATTTTTCATGTACTGCGCCATGGGGCCAGCCACAATCGAATCACCCTGTGCACGCAACCGTTCCTCGACAGCCACCGTATACTCACTCGCGTTCATTCGCGTCTCCTCCTCCCCCCCCCATCTGATCATCCGGTCATTTAGCCTGCTGCTTGGACCTCCTGCTTGACGACAGCAAAAGCATTTTGCTCTTCGTCTTTGTACGGATAATACACGACGAGTGTAAAATCTCCCTCGACAAGCTCACCGGTCTCCATCCATTTTTCAATATCAAAGGTCACCTTGGCAGTCAGCGTGTGCTTGAAATAATCCTTTTCCAACGCGGCATGTGCCGCAAAATCATCGCGGAGTCGCTCACGCTGCTCGGTTAGGACAGCAAACGTTTGTTGCATCTCTTCCTTGTCCATGACATCCTCCCACCACAGCTTGCGCGGGCGATGCTTCTGGTTGCGCAGGAAATCGAATTTCATCATGCTAAGCACATGACCCATACCATCCACTTCCTGGAATTGCAAAAACTTCTGCAAACGTACGAACAAATCCTCTAATTGATGACCGATTCGGCCCCAACCCTGTTTTTCCCAATAATCACCAAATGCCTGGAAGAAGTCAAAAGCCGTTTCGAACTGATTCGCCAAGAGCCATTCCACTGTATAGTCCATCCGGTGCGCGTTCCAGTACTTTTCCAAAATGTCTTCTACACGCTTGATTTTTTGCATGTCATCAAAGGAAAGGACGTTATTCCCCAAAATTTCGTAAGGAGCCTCATCCATAAAAATATAGCCATGATTAGCCGCACGCGCACGAACGCCTGTCCCGCGCAGCATTTTCAAAAAGCCAAGCTGAAGCTCCTCCGGGCGCAGACCAAACACGTCGTTGAAGGTTTTGCGGAAGGACGCATAATCTTCCTCAGGCAAACCAGCGATCAAGTCCAAATGCTGATCGATTTTTTTCGAATCCTTGATCTGTGTCACTGTACGCGCAAGGCGATCGAAACGCTGAATCCGCTGAACAAGGCGGTTGGTCTCATCATTCGTGGACTGAACCCCAATCTCGAAGCGGAAAATGCCTGGAGGTGCGTTCTCTGTCAAGAAGTCGAGTACGTCCGCGCGCAAAATGTCTGCCGTGATCTCGAATTGAAAGACCGTGCCATTGTGGTTATCGATCAAAAACTGAAAGATTTCCAACGCATATTTCTTATTAATGTTAAACGTTCGATCCACGAACTTGATCGTTTTGACGCCGTGATTGATCAAACGCATGAGATCTTCTTTTACTCGTTCCAGACTGAAATAGCGTACGCCGTCTTCAATCGAGGACAGACAGTATTGACATTTAAACGGACAGCCACGGGATGCCTCGAAATAGACGACGCGGTTGTTCAGCTCGTCCAGATGATCCGCGTATGGGGAAGGAATGCTGTCCATCTCTTCAACCTGCGCACGCGGCATGGAAAAACGTACGTACTCCTCTTCGCGATAAGCGATTCCGGCTACATCACGCAAGCGCGGAGGCTGCTTGGTTTGCAGTGATTCCTGGTACACCTGCAAAAGCTCCAAGAAGGTTTGCTCCCCTTCACCAATGCAGATGACATCGATTTCAGGATGCTTCTTCATCCATTCGTCCGCATCATAGGTCACTTCTGGTCCGCCGAGGATAATCGGAACATCCGGGCAAATCTTTTTCAGCGTGCGCATGACACTGAGGGTCTCACGAATGTTCCAGATATAACAGGAAAATGCAACGACATCAGGCTTGCGCTTGTGTATATCTGCTACTATATTTAACGTCACATCGTTGATGGTATACTCCACCAGCTCAATCGAAGGAAATGCTTCCTGCGCATAGCTTCGCAAATAACGCAAAGCGAGTGAGGAGTGAATAAACTTGGCGTTTAAAGTCGATAGTAAAATCTTCATGGATGGGTCTACTCTCCTTGCAAAATTCGGCACCAAAAAACCATCTTCAATCGATGGTTCAGGTCTGACCGATCTTTTTCCTTTCGTAACAGTACCATACGAGGCTAGTAACGGCAAATCGTTAACGGTTTAACTCACGCACCACATGCCCTAGCTCCGGCACGATCAACCGATTCATCGCCAATCGCACCGCACCTGTTGAACCTGGCGTGGAAAAAATCATTTTCCCTTTCCGTGTCCCTGCAATCGCACGACTGAGCATCGCTGCCGAACCGATGTCTTCTGTAAAGCTCAACATCCGAAACAGCTCCCCAAACCCTGGCATTTCCTTATCGAGCAAGCCAGAAACAGCCTCAAAGGTATTGTCTCGGGGCGAAATGC
Source organism: Brevibacillus schisleri (assembly GCF_055685845.1). Classification (NCBI taxonomy): domain Bacteria; kingdom Bacillati; phylum Bacillota; class Bacilli; order Caryophanales; family Paenibacillaceae; genus Brevibacillus; species Brevibacillus schisleri. Next base: position 1,775,172 of record NZ_JBVNDM010000001.1, on the reverse strand, counting down.
CAGTACCGCCATTGAGAAGAATGACTTGAACGTCTTCATGTGCGATTCCCGTTTCGATCGCAGCAATGACCTGTACAGGCTCGTCCTTTACTATTTGATAAAGCGCAACGCTGTGACCGGCTTCAGTCAATAGTTGCTTCATTAATTGCCCGCTTTTATCTGTATCCTCTGACCGGGTATCGGAAACGGTGATGACCATGCATGTGACTTGCTTGGGCGATAGCGCCTTGTGTTCCTGCGTACTCATCCGTATTTTCCTCATTTCTTCAATATATATCTCTTCTCATGATACCATGTTCCGGTTTCCAATACCCTCGTCGTTCTGGCAACAATTTCTTCACTCCCTATACCCGAGATGCTTCGCTTTCCTATATAATGCTGATGACTGCTATTTTTTTGACAGACAAGGAGGCGTGCGCGAATGCCAGAGCGACCATATTTTTCTTTTCATTTCCACAAACAATCGCACACACCGATCTATGTACAACTCGCTGAACAATTGAAAACAGCGATTCTTCGTGGTGCCTTTCTTGTAGATGGACAACAATTGATATCGCTGCGAGATATGAAAACAATTAGCGGCTGCTCGTTGGAGACAGTCAAAAAAGCATACGATCATCTTGCGTTGGAAGGCTGGCTGGAAGCTGTGCACGGGAAAGGTTATTACTTGACGCAGCTTGCCAAAGAAGCTCGTTTAGAAAATCGCCTCCCGCTCACAGATATTCCGATCGCTTCCCTAGCTGATTCCTCCCCTCGTCCTAGCGAAGAGCTGGTGAAACGATTGCGTGGTGCTTTTTATGAGAGCCTGACCGTCTTGGATGAACCGTCCGCGCAAAAGAAAATCAGGCGTACACAAGCTGCCAAGGTTTTTGCCGATCACCTCGGCCGCCGGGGGCTTCCTCACTCACCTGAGCGCCTCCTGCTTTTTAATAGAAGTACGAGCGGCTTCGCCTTTCTTGCCCAGCGTGTCATGAATTCACGTGATGTCGTCTATGTGGAGGAGTACAGCTATCCCGTATTTCTTCGCTTGTTGAGTCAGTGCGGAATTACCGTTCGCCCGATTCGCATGGATGAAGAAGGCGTTTGTATTCAAGCTCTCACAGAAGAGCAGGAGCATTACCCGGCGAATTGGCTTTTGATTAACCCGCATTATCAATTTCCTACCGGTATCAGCTATTCGTTGAAACGAAAGGAAGAACTACTCGAATGGGCGCAAAGCCATAACGTACGACTTGTGGAAAACGACCATTATGGCGACCTCTGGTTTGAAGAACCGAGTGTTCCGCTGTACCAGATGGCTGCACAGGCAAAAAGCCCTGTGGAGGTCTACTATCTGCATTCGTTGTCCAAAACGCTGGCTCGCGATCTGCAATTGGGCGTATTGATGCTTCCTTCTGATTTATCGGATGACGAGTTGGAACGCTACAGTCAGCTTGTTTCCATGACAGGAGCAGAGCCATCCTTGCTCGTCGTGGAATCCGCCGTTCGCCTCCTCGATGATCCATGGTTTTATGAAGAGTTTCTGACGGATCGTCGCGCCCTGTTCCAGACCCGCTTCCTGCGACTGTGGCAGGAAAGACGCCAGGCACTCCCTGATCATGCACGGATGTACCCCATTTCAGGGGGCTTAAATACGTGGATCAAATGGGGCACGCCAACCGCAAGAGCAACCGAACAAGAAGAGAGAGTCGTCGCTATTCTGCGTGAGGAAGGACTCGAGCTGACTGGCGGTCATGCTTTTCGCGTAGCAGATGAGCCCACCGACATTCTGCGCTGCCCGTCTGTCCGTTTTCCACTCGCTCCACTGGAAGAACGAGAGTTGAAGCATTGGCTTCACCGATTGGGTGCAGCCCTACTTCGGTAAGTTTTCCAAGGGAAATACCATACTAAGAAATGGATTTCCCTCTTTTCCTTTTCACTAGACTCAAAAAAAGCCGAGGTATAACTGCTATGATTAAAAAAATCGTAGAAAAGCTTCACCTTGATCCACCAAAAACGCTTGTTCTTGGGTTTTCCTTGATTATCTTCTTGGGAGCGCTGCTTTTGACACTCCCGGTCGCTACAGTTGATGGGCTTGGTCTGCATTGGCTTGATGCGCTGTTTACAGCCACCTCTGCTACATGTGTAACAGGCTTGGTTGTCGTCGATACCGGAACGACTTTCACTACCTTTGGTCAACTCGTCATTTTATCGCTCATCCAAATTGGCGGACTCGGCTTTATGACGTTCGCTACCTTTTTCGCACTAATCATGCGCAAAAAGATCTCTTTGCGCGAGCGACTCATTCTGCAAGAATCCCTGAATCAGATGTCGATGGAAGGTATCGTTCGTTTGGCCAAGATGATCCTGATCTTTACTGCCCTCACTGAGCTGATCGGCGGTGTGCTTCTCTCGATACGCTTTGCCTTTGATTTCCCATTGCCTAAAGCGATCTACTTCGGCTTTTTTCATGCAATTTCTAACTTTAATAATGCTGGCTTTGATTTAATGGGGGATTTCGCCAGCTTGACAGCCTACGTAGATGACCCGGTCGTCACGCTTGTTGTCTGTCTGCTGATCATCCTCGGCGGGATCGGATTCATGGTTGTGAGTGAGCTGTACGATTACCGTCAAACGCGCCGTCTTTCGCTACATACGAAGGTCGTTTTGTCTACGACCGGGATATTAGTTGTCGCAGGAACTGCTCTGATCTTTATTTTGGAGTATGCGAATCCGAAGACCTTGCAGCCTTTGTCTATGATGGGCAAAGTGCTTGGCTCTCTTTATCAGTCAGTGACAGCACGTACGGCTGGTTCGAACACCTTGAATATCGGTGACATGTATCAGTCATCCCTATTCCTCATTATTCTGTTAATGTTCATCGGTGCTTCCCCTGGATCAACGGGTGGCGGTATCAAGACGACGACATTCGCCACACTGGTTGGTGCTGTTATCGCCCAAATGAAAGGAAAAGAAGACGTGATCTTCTTCCGGCAACGCATCCTGCCTCACATGGTCTACAAATCGCTGACATTGACGATGATCTCCTTGTTTATTGTCCTTGTCATGACAATGGTGCTTTCCATTACAGAGACAAGTGCCCGATTTGAGATGATCCTGTTCGAGGTCACTTCTGCGTTTGCTACGACCGGATTGTCCATGGGGCTAACTCCTCATCTGACTCCAATCGGGAAAATCCTGATCGTATTGACGATGTTTGCCGGTCGGGTAGGGCCTCTCACCATTGCCTTTGCCCTCGCACAACGCAAGCAAAAGGAGTACTTCCGCTATCCAAAAGGGAAGATTACAATCGGATAAGTCGTATCATAATGGAGAAAACCCTGCCAGAGCACCGAAGGACTTTGGCAGGGTTTCGTTTTGTGTATGATTTATTGTGTTTGCCACTGTTTGGACAGCTCGTCGCGAACCAGTTGGCCCATCTCGATTGTACCAATCGCTTTGCTTCTGTCTGCTGCGATATCGCCCGTGCGATGCCCTGCTTCCAGTACGGACCAAACCGCGTTTTCCACCGCTGCTGCCGCTTCATCCATTCCGAGAGAGAGACGAAGCATCATCGCTACGGACAGAATGGTTGCCAGCGGATTGGCAATGCCTTTTCCAGCAATGTCAGGGGCAGAGCCATGAACCGGTTCATACAGGCCAAAGCTGCCAGCTGCCAGACTCGCCGAGGACAGCATCCCAATCGAACCAGTCAGCATCGCTGCCTGATCACTCAAGATGTCGCCAAACATGTTTTCTGTCACGATGACGTCAAACTGTTTGGGTTCACGCACGAGTTGCATCGCGCAAGAGTCTACCAACTGGTGAGACAACTCTACATCTGGATAGTCAGCCGCTACTCGCTCGGCTACCTTGCGCCAGAGGCGGGAGCTTTCGAGGACGTTTGCCTTATCTACAGATACGAGACGCTTATGGCGTTTGCGGGCAATGTCGAAGCCAACTCGAATGATTCGCTCGACTTCCGCTTCATGATAGATGCACTGATCTTCTGCGACTTCACCGTTTGGACCGTCATAGCGTTTTTTCTCACCGAAGTAAATCCCCCCGGTCAGTTCACGTACAACGATCAAGTCAACGCCAGAAACGACTTCTGGCTTGAGGGTGGACGCATCCACCAGAGAGCTGTGCATGGTAGCTGGGCGAATATTCGCAAACAATCCAAGTGCTTTGCGAATGCCGAGCAACCCTGTTTCTGGACGAAGATGCCCAGGATTCTGATCCCACTTCGGTCCGCCAACGGCTCCCAAGAGCACAGCATCCGCTTGCTTTGCCAACGTTACCGTTTCTTCTGGCAACGGTGTTCCATCCGTATCGATTGCGATCCCACCGATCCGGCCTTCTTCACATGTAAAAGTGACACCTTCAAGTTCCCCTACGAGTGTAAGGACTTTGACCGCTTCCTGCATGATTTCTGATCCAATACCGTCTCCAGGAAGAACGGCGATGCGATAGTTTTTCTTCATCGTTTATCCCGCTTTTCTATACGTAATGGTTTCCGAACGCTGCTGGTTCCTATGATCCTATCCACTTTAAACCCTATCTTTATATCGTTGCACTGACAGGAGTAGGCTCGCCTCGCCGCTCCATGATCTTGTTGACTGCCCGTACATAGGCAATGGCACTTGCTTCCAGCACATCCGTACTCACACCGCGTCCTGTTACGATCAGATCGTCCTGTTGAAGGCGTACGAACACTTCACCCAACGCATCTTGTCCATGGGTAACAGAAAGAATTTTGTAGTCGACGAGGGAGACTTCTTCTCCGGTAGCGCGGTCAATCGCTTTGTAGATAGAATCAACCGATCCATTTCCACATGCGGCTTCTTCGCATACCGATCCGTCGGCACGAACCAGTCGCACACTCGCTGTCGGAACGGAAATGTTGCCGTAAGCGAGCTGCACGGATTCCAGCTGGAACGCTTCAGGTCCGCGAACCATCTTGGAATCGACTAATGCGAGGATGTCATCATCCGTGATTTCTTTCTTCTTGTCGCACAATACTTTGAATGCTGCAAACGCTGCGTTTACCTCTTCTTGCTCCAGGTGATAACCCAGATCAACCAACTTTTCTTTGAAAGCATGGCGGCCAGAGTGCTTGCCGAGAACCAGTTTGTTTGACTTGAATCCAACCGATTCCGGACGGATAATTTCGTACGTAGTGACCTCTTTTAACACACCATCCTGGTGAATACCGGATTCGTGCGCAAACGCATTTGCACCTACGACTGCTTTATTTCCTGGCACGATCATCCCTGTCAAACGGCTTACCAGCTGACTGGTCCGTGCGATTTCTTTCAAATTCAGCTTGGTCGTCGCCTGGTAGTAATCCTTGCGTGTCTCCAACGCAAGCGCCACTTCTTCCAGAGCAGCATTTCCTGCGCGCTCTCCGATTCCATTAATGGTACCCTCTACTTGCGTAGCTCCACCCTCGACAGCAGCAAGACTGTTGGCGACTGCCATCCCGAGGTCATCATGGCAATGGCAGCTCAGGCGAATCAGATCAGTAGATGGCACGCGCTTTTTCAGCTCTCGGAAAATGTTTCCGTATTGATACGGCGTCATATAGCCAACCGTGTCTGGAATATTAACCGTGGTAGCCCCTGCCTTGATAACCGCCTCTACAACCTCTGCCAAAAAATCGATCTCGGTACGCGCCGCATCCTCTGCGGAAAACTGAACTTCCGAAAAATACTTTTTCGCATAGGTGACCGCTTCCACCGCCCGAGCAAGGACTTCTTCCTTGCTCATGTTCAGCTTGAACTGACGGTGAATCGGAGATGTTGCGAGAAAGACGTGGAGGGAAGCGTTTTGTGCGTTGCGAAGCGCTTCGTATGCCTTATCCATGTCGTCTTTTACGGCACGAGCCAGACTGACGACGGTTGCATTCTTCACCCGTTTTGCAACTTCGGCCACAGACTTTTGGTCACCAGGGGAGGCAGCAGCGAAGCCCGCCTCCATTCTGTTTACGCCCAGCTTCTCGAGTTGAAGGGCGATCTCCACCTTTTCGTTCGTGCTAATATTGACGCCCGGAGACTGCTCCCCATCGCGCAGAGTCGTATCAAAAATCTCAATGGTCCGCATGAACTTTTCACCTCCACATTTTTCCCTACATTATATATACATTTTTTACACACTTATTTATTGACCAATTTTCACTTCTTCTTTTTTCGTATCTTTGTTGATCCAAGACATCATGCCACGCAGCTGCTCCCCTACTACCTCGATACCATGTTCGGATTCCAGACGGCGACGGGAAGTGAAGCCAGGACGGTTTGCTTGGTTTTCCAAGATCCAATTGCGAGCAAATGTACCGTCTTGGATTTCTGCCAGTACTTTTTTCATTTCTTTGCGAGTCTCATCTGTGATGATGCGACGGCCTGTGCTGTAGTCACCGTACTCAGCAGTATCACTGATGGAGTAGCGCATACGAGCCAAGCCACCCTCGTACATCAGGTCAACGATCAGCTTCAGCTCATGCAAGCACTCGAAGTAGGCAATCTCAGGAGCATAACCTGCTTCCACCAATGTATCGAAGCCTGCTTTTACCAGCTCGCTTGCGCCACCGCACAATACTGCTTGCTCACCGAACAGGTCTGTTTCTGTCTCTTCACGGAAAGAAGTTTCGATTACGCCTGCTTTTGTGCAACCGATACCGCTGGAGTATGCGAGTGCCAGATCTTTCGCGTTGCCAGTTGCATCTTGGTAAATGGCGATCAAACCAGGTACGCCGAAGCCTTCTTGGTATACGCGACGAACCAGGTGACCCGGGCTTTTTGGAGCTGCCATGATTACGTCTACATCAGCTGGTGGCACGATTTGCGCGTAGTGGATGTTGAATCCGTGTGAGAAGCACAGTGCAGCGCCGGATTTCAGGTTTGGAGCGATCTCGTCGCGGTATACTTGTGCTTGACGCTCATCTGGCATCAGGATTTGTACTACGTCAGCGCGTTTGGTTGCTTCTGCTACAGTCAAAACTTCAAAACCGTCTTTCGCTGCGACATCCCAAGATTTCCCTGGGCGAAGACCCACCACTACTTTATAACCGCTGTCGCGCAGGTTTTGTGCTTGTGCATGACCTTGGCTACCGTAACCGATGATTGCGATTGTTTTTCCGCGCAGTACCTCTTGTTTTACGTCCGCTTCATAATACATTTTTACCATTTGTATAGCCTCCCTAAAAATGTTTAGTTTGAATTTCTATTCTGAAATTTTTCATTTTAAACCGTTGCTGCGGCTGTTGCTGGAACAATACTGCGCGCCATCGCTACTGAACCTGTTCTTGTCAATTCAATAACGCCGTAGCTTTGTAATAGTACGAGCAGCGCATCAATCTTTTCGGTGTCACCCGTTACTTGCACGATCAGTGAGCTAGGACCCACATCGACGATCGCGGCACGGAACGGCTCGACAATTCCTTTTAACTCTGCCAGCTGGCTGGGCGATGCCGTCACTTTTATCAGTGCCAGTTCCCGTGAAACAAAAGGGTTCTCACTGAGATTCGTGACTGAGATGACATCGATCAGCTTGTGCAATTGCTTCATGAGCTGGTTGATTTGGCGGTCATCTCCCCCGGTTGAAATGATCATCCGAGACAGCCCCTGTTCTTCCGTGCCTCCCACCGTAATGCTGTCGATGTTGAAGCCACGTTGGCCGAACAGTGTCGCTACTCTAGTCAAAACCCCTGGTTGGTCGTTGACGAGTACGGAAATGGTATGTTGCTGCATCCTAATCGTCCCCCAATTCCATCTGATCTAGTGTGTTGCCTGATGCAACCATCGGATATACGTTTTCTTCCTGTGCAACTCGGAAGTCCACCACGACTGGTCCATCATGCGCAAGTGCCTCTGCCCAAACTACTTCGGCTTCCTCTGGCGTGTGTGCTCGCAAGCCTTTAACGCCATATGCTTCCGCCAGTTTGACAAAATCCGGGCTGCACGTCAGATCGATTTGGCTGTAGCGGTTATCGTAGAAGAGCTCCTGCCATTGACGAACCATTCCCAAGCACTGGTTGTTCACAATCGCTACTTTGACCGGAATGTTGTATTGGGAGACGATTGCCAGCTCCTGGTTAGTCATCTGGAATCCGCCATCCCCTACGACGGAGATTACCGTTCGATCTGGGTGAGCGATCTGTGCGCCAATTGCTGCCGGGAAGCCGAAGCCCATCGTGCCGAGACCACCGGAAGAGATAAAGGAGCGCGGGTGCTTGAACTTATAGTATTGAGCTGTCCACATCTGGTGTTGTCCAACGTCTGTTGTGACGATCGCTTCCCCATCTGTGGAGTTGTACAAGAGTTCAATCACTGCTTGTGGCTTCAAAACGTCGCCATCTTTTTTGTACTTGTACGGATATTGTTCTTTCCACTCTTTCAACTGACTGATCCAAGCTTCTGAATCACAAGCTTTTGCGAGCGGAATTGCTTTTGCCAGCGTACTCTTCACGTCGCCTGCTACTGTTATCGCTGTGTCTACGTTTTTCCCCAGCTCTGCTGGATCGATGTCGACGTGTACGATGCGGGCTTTTGGTGCGAACTCCTTCGTGCGACCCATCGTGATCCGGTCATCAAAGCGTGCTCCCAGACCAATCACACAATCCGCATTCAAGAGCGCTTGGTTCGCTGTGTAATTTCCGTGCATCCCCGGCATTGCCAACGATAACTCGTGTGTTCCGGGGAAACCACCCAATCCCATGAAGGTGTTGATCACCGGGATGCGTGTTTTTTCAGCAAAGTCGCGCAATTCTTTTTCTGCTTGAGCTGCAATGATTCCCCCGCCCGCCAAAATGACTGGACGCTTCGCTTCACTAACGGCTTTGACAAACTCTTGTACTTCTTCGTCGTTTGGTACGAGTGAAGCGCGGTAGCCGCGAATTTCCACTTTATCCGGGTAGGTAAAGGGTGCCTTCTCATTGGCGACGTCTTTTGGAATGTCGATCAATACTGGGCCAGGACGGCCAGTTGTCGCAATGTGGAACGCTTCCTTTACAATCCGCGGGAGATCGCGAATATCGCGGACAAAGTAGCTGTGCTTCGTAATCGGGATGGTAATTCCCGTAATGTTTGCCTCTTGGAACGCATCGGTACCAATCAGTGACTGTGCCACGTTACCCGTGATGCAGACTAGCGGAACCGAGTCCATCTGAGCGGTTGCAATCCCTGTTACAAGGTTCGTTGCTCCCGGACCAGAAGTGGCGATACAAACACCCGGTTTGCCAGTCGCTCGGGCATATCCGTCAGCAGCGTGGATAGCGCCTTGCTCGTGGCGAGTCAAAATGTGCTTGAAGTAGCTCCCGTACAGAGAGTCATAAATGGGGAGAACCGCCCCGCCTGGATAGCCGAAAATGTATTCGACCTCCTCCAGGATCAAACAGCGAAGCAGTGTTTCTGCTCCTGTCACCTCTTCCCCGAACTGAATCGGTGGAATGCCGTTCTTTTTCTGCAATTCGGCCATTTCAACACTCATTGCTCTCTCCTCCTCCCAATTCCAACAGGTATTGAAAATAACTATAGACACATAGAAAAACCCTTTCGCCCCGACACGGTTCGATTTCCATGTCTTTTGGGGCGAAAGGGTTCGCGGTACCACCCAACTTTATCGGCGCCTCGCGGTCAGCCGATCTCAGCCAGTCACAACAAATGTGGACTGTAACACGTTAACGGGTGTTAATCGGTTTGGCCTACTACCTGCAAAGCAAGTTTCAGCAAAACGGCTCGGAGGTGAGCAATGCGACGTACCCTATACCCGTTTCTCAGCATCAGGGCTCTCTGTAAAAGGGGAAACGCGCACCGTCCTCGTCATAGCCTGCTATTTAAAAAATATTTTCAATATTGTTGTTGTCAGAATAAAGTGTTACGTCTGATTATAGCTAGGCACCTAGGGGGTGTCAACGAAAACAAAAAGATTTTACTGGACTTTCGTCCGAACGAATGCTCAGTTGGAAATGGCTTTACAGCGCGGTTTTTGCGTGAAAGCGGATACAATAAAGCGGTCAAAACCGTTTTGTTGACCGCAAGCGGTCGCGTATACTTTTATGAAAAACGTCGAGACGTTATCACCAAACTTGTCCAGTTTTTGCAACGGAAAAAGAACAGCTTTGCCGTCCCTCTCCTGCTCTTCCGGTTCCGTTTTATTGCGGAGCTTTTAATCCCTCAATCAAAATCATTGCGACTTCCGGACGTGTAAATTCCGGAGGTGGCGTCATCCCGTTTCTCAACATTTCCCTCACTTTTGTTCCCGATAACGTCATATGAGAATCTCTGTCATGTGGGCATGTCTTGGTCGTCGCCATCCCTTGGCAGACGTTGCAGTAAAAGCTGTGCTCAAAAAAGAGCAGCTGGATACCGAGCTCGCCAGGCGCAAACTCGGAAAAGATGTGCTGCGCATCATACGTGCCGTAGTAATCGCCTACCCCTGCGTGATCACGGCCGACGATAAAGTGTGTACAACCGTAATTTTTTCGTACCAATGCGTGGAACACCGCCTCACGCGGACCTGCATATCGCATAGCAGCCGGAAAAGCACCGAGCAGTACACGGTTGTGTGGATAGTAATTTTCCAGAAGGGCGAGATAGCTTTTCATTCGTACTTGTGCAGGAACATCGTCAGATTTCGTTTCCCCCATCAATGGGTTGAGAAAAAGGCCATCGACAATCTCCAATGCGGCTTTTTGAATATACTCATGCGCCCGGTGAACGGGATTGCGCGTTTGGAAACCAACCACCGTTTTCCAGCCATTTTCTCGAAATCTTTTTCTGGTTTCTGCCGGCGTCAAATAAAAATCAGAGAAGCGCTCAGGCTGTGGCTTTTGCAGAATTTCTACAGGCCCACCCACGTATAGGTTTGGCTTTTCAAACAGCTTTTTCACACCGGGGTGAGCGAGATCCACCGTGCGAAAAACGAGCTCTGCCTCACGCATTTTATCTGGCACAAAGCAGCTTTTCACGTGCAAAATCGCATAGTCCACGCCATCTTCCCCACGTAACAGAATGCTGTCGCCAGGCACAAGATCGTCGTGCTCATCTGCATCGACAGCCAATGTCACCGGCAACGGCCAAATCGCTCCATTGGCCAGACGCATCGTTTCCACGACCGTGTGGTAATCCTCCTCTTCCATGAAACCAGTCAACGGCGAAAATGCTCCGATGGCAAGACATTCGATGTCCGACAGGGTCCATTTGTCCACGATAATGGTTTTTTTGATCCCGTGCGGCAAAATCGCTTGCTTCACATCTTTCCCTCCTGCGCTGTTCATTTGTGCAGACCGCATTCGGTCTTTTCGAAGCCAGCCCACCGTCCCGACCGGGAATCTTGGCCAGGCAGGACAGCGCGCGTGCATACTCGGCAGCCAATGCTTGGATAGTTCCGGTCGTGCAATGGATTGTAAGGGACATCATGTGCATGGATATATTCCCACACCTGGGCCTCCGTCCAATCTGCTAGCGGATTGAATTTGACCAGGTTGAATTTTTCGTCCCACTCCACTTTTTTTGTATTCGCTCGAGTAGGTGATTGCTCGCGGCGAATGCCTGTAATCCACGCCTGATAGTTGGACAGGACGCGCTTTAATGGCTCTACCTTCCGAATCTCGCAGCAAAGATTCGGTTCTCGCTCCCACAGTTTGTCACCGTGTTTTTCTGCCTGCTCGGCTAACGTCACCTGTGGCTGCACTTGAATAAACGTCGTGCCGTACCTGACTTGCAGCTTGTCACGCGTATCGTACGTTTCAGCAAAATGAATGTTGGTATCGAGGTAAAATACAGGAATCGTGGGAGCCAATTTGTGCAGCATGTCGATTAAAACGACATCTTCAGCACCAAAGCTGGCAGCTAGAATCAGACTCGCTGCATAGTTTTCTACGGCGTTCACAAGCACGTCTTGGGGCGCTTGAGTCTCCAGTCTGCTTGCCCATTCCTGTAATTCCTCATCCGCCATTTTCTGGCGATTGCTCATCAGCGAAACTCCTCTCTTGCTAGGATTCACCCACCATCATATGCCTAGTGACTGGAAGTGGCGCATCGTCCACCTATATCCAACTCGCCCAAACCAAACGGTCATGATCGTTTGATTGAATGCAAGCGGGCGATGTTTCGATCCCCAGATGAGAGAGGACGCTTTTCACAGGAAAAAAGCCGCCAGACAGGGTCTGACAGCTTTCTTCTGCTTTATTTCTCCTCTTTTTCGTTTACGGTGGGGGCGAAAATAAAAGAGGCCCCGGTTTGTTGCGTGTTTTTGACCTCGGTTTTTTGAACCGTTGGTACGGCGTATGAACCAGGGGTTACCAAGGAAGGTAGTACCGTGTAAGAATCATCCTTGTCTTTTGCAAACGCTCCTGGCACGAGCAATGCTGAACAGACAACTGCTGTTACACCCATCATCATCCATTTTGGTTTTCTCATCTATGTCTCTCTCCCTATCCAATGTTTTCCTGTAACGCTTTTTATTGTATGGCAGTAGGGAGTCTGCTCGACACGGACGAAAGATTGTTTTTTTTCTCAGACTTGAGATGGATTCGTTTTTTCTAAAAGAAAAAGCATCCTGTTCGGATGCTTTAACCCATTAGTTTTTTTCTTTTTCGTTTACATTTGGAGCGAAAATAAATGCACTTCCTGCTGTTTGCGTACCTGTTGTTTGTGTACCTGTTACGGTATCTGTTTTCTGGGCTACTGGTGCCGTCGTGTTCGGAGCTGGGGCGAAGAAAGCATTCGTCACGGAATATGCGTCTTCTTTCTCTTTGGCAAACGCCCCTGGCACGACCATCGCCGAACAAACAACTGCTGTAATTCCTAACATCATCCACTTTTGTTTTCTCATTTTGATCTCTCTCCCTATCCAATGTTTTCCTCTTATGGCTTTATTGTAAGGGATCAGCCAGGCTGTCTAACACGGACGGAAGGTTGTTTTTTACTCAGACCTTGGGCGGATTCCGCTTTAGGACCATAGCCTAGTTCTATAAACAACGACGCGAATATGTTCGATCGCATTTTTGCTTACACATCAATCGTTGTCCTTGTATGTTTATACAGCTCTTCAATCGTCTGTCCTTTTGCTCGGGCAAGTACCTCCATGCGCACACTCAGTTGCTTTTTCGCAAACTGCTGCAAATCAGTGATCTTCACTCCGAATGCACTCACCCCTTGTGGGTCATCCATCCAGTCGTACAGATGAGTTGCCATCGGAGCTAACTCATCCATCTTTTTGGCAATGACATCGTAAATATGCGGATGCTCACAGATCAATCGCTGTAGCAGGAATGTTCCGTAGCTGATGTGCCGCGATTCGTCTGTCTTCAAATACCCTATTCCTTGCATCAAACCAGGCATGAGCCCCGTTTTGCTGAGTGCTTCGTAAAACGCATAGTAACCTGTCTCAGCGAGCACGCCTTCCACAAACATGTTGTAGACAGTAGAAGCTTCTGCGATGGCTTCGGGGCTTTTATCCGTCAATAGACGATGGAGTGCGTTCGGCAGGATCTCATGGAAAATTCGCTTGTACACATCATCGTGAAAATGATGCAGGTCTCCTGACTCGCCGATGTTGTCGAGAACCAACCGGAAAAACTCCGTATGCTTGGCCTCTTCAAAGAGGAAGGTCGTCAAAAACATTTCTTCCTCCAGTCGCCCTTCCTCTGCAATGACCATGATCAGAGGCAAAAGATCGAGGGTGACAGCCTCTTCCCCACCAAGAAAACCAGCAATCCGTCCCAAGGTTTCTTCCTTCTGCTCTGGATTCATATTCGCGTAATCTTCGCGGTCTTGTGTAAAATCAATGTCCTGCGGGTTCCAAATGCCGTATCTCTTCGCTTTTTGATACAACTGGTATGGCAGTAGCTCCTGATCTAATCCTTTTTGGCTGATCGAAACAAAACCATTCCTCATCCCCATCCAACCTTTCTTTTTTCTGATACGCCTTCTATTTCGAATGAATGAAAGAAGTTGTGAAGTTGTTGATTTATACCAATTCTATTCTTTACGCTCCAATCTGCGGTTTGATAAAATGAAGGCGCTGTAGGTTGATTATAGGTCAGGCTGAACGGTCGTTCATATCCCCAAAAATCAGGGGGTGTTTATCACTCAAATGGAGGTGGCAATCACTCCATGGTCAGTCCAGAGCTGAACATGTACATCGATCGAATCCAAGAAACGGCATATTACGAGGAGAAACTAGTGCTTGCTGTACGCGGTTTCGTGGATCTCTTTCCTTTTACGGGAGCCATTCTGTGCAATTACTCCACGCTCAGTCAAACAGGTGAGGGACTATGGTCGATTCTTGACCAAGAGTTATGCTCCATCCGAAATATCCGGGTAGACTTGCGCAATATGCCCCTAATCCAGCAGGCGATCCGTGAACAGAGAGCCGTACTACTAGATTCTGAGGCGATTCGTGAGTTACCGCCCCATTTAGTGTACGGCGCCCCTTATGCGCTCATTCTCCCTATCAGCTATGGGCCTAACGTACTCGGCTACGCCGGTATTTCCTGGCATCAGGATGGTTGTTCTGGCATCAACCGTCCTTTGGTACAATCTTTGAGCGCATACTGTTCGATGCTGGGCAAAGTATTGGCAACCGACTCTCTTCGCCCTAAAACCGCCAAGCTCTCACGCCGAGAAGTCGAAGTCATGCAGCGAATGTCATGGGGCGAAAGCGTTAAGGAGATGGCGAACTGGATGGGAATTAGTGAGTTTACCGTACAGGATTACATCAAGTCCGCCTTAAAAAAGCTCGGTGTACAAAATCGCGCACAGGGTGTGGCAGACGCTATTCGCCAACGAATCATTTGTTGAATAGAAATAGAAAAAACAACCGAATGTGAGCTCGGTTGTTTTTTCTTTGACTCAAACTTCTCTTTCTACGTTCTGATTTCTACCACGTTTCTCGGTGCTGTTCTCGTCCGTTGAATCTCCCTGATTTGAGAAGTAGTCAGATTGCGTCCCACAAAAATGAACGACGAGGTACGATTGTTGAAGCCAAAATTACCGAGGTTGGCAATATCTCGATTCCCCCGAAAGACACGAAAATCGCCTTGATAAGCGGTTCCTGAAAACAGAACGAGTGTCACTCGGCCATTATTCCCTGCTCGTAATCGAAAACTCGACAGTACGTCATTGAATTCAAGAGCCTGACACTGTCTAACTGCTACCCCACGTCTACGAAAACGAATACGACGAGCTTCAAAGTTTCGACCTGCCCATAGGCTTACTCGTAATTCTGCCATGCCACTCACCTCCTTCTATCTTTGCTATAAGATATGACAAGGAGATTGATAGCGTGTGGACAGGTGTAGGATGCTATTCGTTTGATTTTGCGCTCCAGACCACAACAAAAAAGCCGACCCTGCCCTCAATCGGGAAGATCGGCTCTTCTATTCAAAAATTAAGCGTTCAGTTTGCTTTTTGCAACTGTTGCCAGTTCGTTGAACGCAGTTTTGTCGTTAACAGCCAAGTCAGCCAGCATTTTGCGGTTAACTTCGATGCCAGCAACTTTCAGGCCGTGCATCAAACGGCTGTAGGACAGACCGTTCATGCGAGCTTGTGCGTTGATACGAGTGATCCACAGTTTGCGGAAATCACGTTTCTTTTGACGACGGTCACGGTATGCATACAGCAGGGATTTCATTACCTGCGCATTAGCGGATTTAAACAGGCGATGTTTGGAACCGAAGTATCCTTTCGCCAGCTTCAGGATTTTCTTATGACGACGGCGTGTAACAATGCCACCTTTTACTCTTGGCATACTAAACTCCTCCTGGTCTTTCCAGCATGGCGGCCTACTACTAGGCGCTTAGGGAGCTCATGCTGCGTAATGGTGTGTAATAAAGAAAAACTTACAGGTAAGTGAGCATTTGCTCAATACGTTTTTGATCGCCTTTGGAAACGAGTGCAGCTTTACGCAGGTGGCGCTTAGCTTTCGTCGATTTGTTAGCGAACAAGTGGCTACCAAACGCACGGTCGCGCTTCAATTGGCCGCTTCCAGTCTTTTTGAAACGTTTCGCAGCGGCCTTGTTGGTTTTCATTTTAGGCATCTGAAAAATCCTCCTGTCTAAACTACTATCTTACTGCTTTTCCGCTTTCGGAGCCAGAATCATGATCATGCTGCGGCCCTCGATCTTCGGCTTGCGCTCAGGCGTAGCGAGATCTTCACACTGGGCAGCTACACGTTCCATAACGCCTAGTCCAATTTCGGAGTGGGTGATTTCACGTCCACGGAAACGGATCGTACACTTCACCTTGTGTTGATCCTCCAAGAACTTGCGGACGTTGCGAAGCTTTGTTTGAAAATCGTGTTCCTCGATGTTAGAAGAAAAACGCACTTCTTTCAGCTCGATGATCTTCTGGTTTTTACGCGCTTCTTTTTCCTTTTTCGCCTGCTCGTATTTGAACTTTCCATAGTCCATGATACGGCATACAGGCGGCTTGGCTGTAGGAGCAACGTTTACCAGATCCAATTCAGCTTCCTGGGCAATGCGCAATGCTTCCCTAAAAGGTACGACTCCCAATTGGCTCCCGTCAGCACCGATTAAACGGACTTCACGGGCACGGATCGCTTCGTTAATTAACATTTGATCCTTGCTAATACTTGCCACCCCCGTCAATTTCGAGAAGGAACAAAAATGTGCGAACGCATTCTGCGCCCGCACATATCTCACCTAAGCAATTTCATCAGATCCGAGGATCCTTGCGTAAGAGTTACCTGTCAACAGTCGTATACGACGTCGACCCAGGTGAGAAGCTGGGCGCCTCTGCTTGTTCTCGAAGTATGAAGTGTTGTTTATACACGCAATTTATATTACAAGGTAGCTTGGGTTTTGTCAAGGCTAATACCTAATTATCCCCCGATATGGGACATTTCGACCTTTTCACGCTTGGCGAGACCAGGCGTTTCACTTAGCCGTTCCTCCGAGTAGCGCACGTCACGCCGCTCCCAGATCGCACGTATCAGCTCGCGAATCTCTTCATCCGAGCGTCCATCGCGGACTGGTTCGCGCAAATCATCTCCGGATGAAGCGAAGAGACAATTGTACAATTTCCCTTCTGCCGACAGGCGAGCCCGGGTACAAGTGGAGCAAAAAGCTTGGGTCACCGATGAGATCAACCCGATCTCCTGGTCCGATCCCTCATAGCGATAGCGAGAAGCCACTTCTCCATAGTAGTTCGCTTCGGCCGCTACCAACGGCATCTCTTCATGGATCATACGCACAATTTCACGGGAAGGTACGACTTGATCCAGCCGCCAGCCGTTACTGTTTCCCACATCCATGAATTCAATAAATCGAAGGGTGTGCCCTTGCTCACGGAAGTACCGTGCCATCGGCAAAATATCTTGATCATTGACTCCGCGCTGTACCACCATGTTGATCTTGATCGAAAGCCCGGCATCTGCTGCAACACGAATCCCATCCAGCACAGCATCGACCTGATAGCCTCTTCCATTCAACATCCCAAAGCGCTCATTATCCAAGCTATCCAGGCTGACCGTGACCCGATCCAGACCCGCTTCTTTTAGTGCTTGCGCATGGCGGGACAAGAGAGAGCCGTTAGTCGTCATCGCAATATCTTGAACGCCTTCTACTTCACGTATCATTCGAATCAATTCAGGCAAATTTCGGCGCATTAATGGCTCTCCGCCGGTAATGCGGATTTTCCCGACTCCAAGCGAAGTAAAGATCTGGGTCAAACGGGTAATTTCCTCAAAGGTCAGCAACTTGCTTTGCGGCAAAAACTCAAAATCCGGTCCAAAAATATCAGCAGGCATGCAATAACGGCAACGAAAATTACATTTATCGGTGACAGATATTCGTAAATCTCGGAGAGGACGGTTCCGTAAATCAAGCACTTTATCTGGCATAGCTGTTCACTCTCCTTTTATCTATAGGACGACTTTTCCTTTTCCCCTTCATCTTCATCATACCGTATTTCGACTTCGTTCCAGTCTATTATCTTAAATCGAAATCGCCAAATTTTCAAACGCAAACAGCACATTGTGGAATAAATGGGTTCGCTTTGCAAAAAAAGAGTACGAATTCCTCCTGACATTCGTACTCTTCCCGCTATGCATTCTTATATCTTAAATTTGCGAATCATTCTTTCCAGTTCGCGAGCCATCTGGTTCAATGATTCAAATGAAACGGCAAACTCTTCCATTGTGGCCAACTGACCTTTGGAGGAAGCCGCCAGATTTTCAGCATTGTGCGCTGAAACCCTTGCAATTTGGGCAGTCTCGTCCACAGATGCTGCTACTTGTTCCGATCCAGCAGACATCTGTTCAGAGACAGCAGATACCTCTTGAATTTGATCGGTTATCTGTTGAATTTCTTGCAGGATGCGTTGGAAGGCTTCTCCTGACTCCAGTACAGTAGACAATCCAACCTGAACATCCTGATTGACGGAATCCATCGAGTTGACTGCCATGTTCGTATCTGTTTGGATCTCCTGAATCAGGTTGGCGATTTGTCGAGCAGACTCATCAGATTGTTCTGCGAGCTTTCTCACTTCATCTGCTACGACAGCAAAACCTCGTCCATGCTCTCCCGCACGAGCAGCTTCAATGGCTGCGTTCAGAGCAAGCAGATTCGTTTGAGAGGCAATTCCTGTTATCACGTCAATGATTTGCACAATTTCTTTGGAACGCTCACCCAATTGCTTGACGACGGATACAGAATGCTCCACAGAGCCACGGATGGAGTCCATTTGCTGGATAGCCTTTTGGATCGACTGGTTTCCTAGCTGCGCTTCATCCGCCGTACTTGTAGATGATTCCGAGATAATGGAGGTTGTCTCCGCCACACGTTGGATGCCAATCGACATTTCTTCCATCGCTCTTGCGGATTCTTCCGTACCTCGGAGCTGATTTTGCGCCCCGCTCGCTACTTCCTGTATCGTGGTAGATATTTTATTCGCAGTATCTACATTGTCCGCCATGCGAACCGATATGTTGTCTGACGAAGTAGAGAGGGTGTTCACCGCTTTTTGGACTTCTCGAATAAGTCCTTGGATGGATACTTGCATCACCTGAATGCTATGACCAAGCATGCCGATTTCGTCTTTTCTATCCAAAAGGTTTTTGGGCAATTCCGCGGTAAAGTCACCACGACCGATCTGTGCAATCTGGTCAACGATGGCAAGTAATGGCTTGGTAAATTTGTGCGAGAAAAGAACGGAAGCAACAGCCGCTAGTAAAGCAAACAAAATACTTAATGCCCCAATGGTGAAACCGATTTGATTGGCTTCAGCAGAGAGCTCAGCTTTTTCGATAAACGAAATATATTTCCAACCGGTTTTGTTGGAAGTAAAGACGTTCGCCAAATACTCGGTATCGTTCATCGTGACCGCAAAGCTGCTGGGGGTATTCTCTGCAATAGCGGCCAATTCAGGAATTTGCGTATCTTTCAGGTTTTTCGAGTTGAGCTCGGGGTTCTTGGGATCAGCTAAAATCGTTCCGTCTTTGCCCACCAGCATGAGATAACCCGTTTTCCCAATCTTAATTTCTTTCAAAATATCGGTAAGCCCTTTTAAATTCACATCCAGTCCAACAACGCCCAATGGTTCACCTTTGTCATCCTTTAATGTCGTCACGTTACTGATCACGATACTGTTGTCGCCCAAATAGAGATAAGGATCTGTTGTAATCACTTTTCCGGGATTTTCCATTGGTTTTTTGTACCAATCCCTTGTACGCGGATCGTAATTCGCGATGACATCATCTGTCGGCCACTGTATGTATCCCCCGTATTTGGTCGCTAAATAAATAAAGGCAGTATTCGGATGAGAATCGACAAATCGCAGGAAATCTTGAAAAATAGCGGCCTCTACCCCGCCATTTTGCAGGGGGGTATGCTTGGTTTTGGTTGGTTTGTCCATATACGTCGTGATGGTGTTATCTGCACTCTTTAGTAAGGGACTGCCTGCTATCAGGTTGACGTTTTCACGAATCGAGTCGAAATACAAGTTAATCGCGTTGTCTACCTGAGCCACTTCTTTAGTCGAGGATTCAATAAAATAAGACTGGATTCGCTCCTCCATACTGACGTATACAAATGAGCTAATCACCCCAATCGGAATTAAAATAATGGCAAGAAATGCTGCTATCAGTCTTTGCTTAATGCTTACCCGCATGGGAATCCCCCGCTGTTCTTCTTGATGTCGATTAGGATACTTACTCTACATCCTTTTCCCGTTCTTTTTACCTAGTAAACGTGTCAAGTAAACGTTTACTGAAAAAAAAGCCGCCCGAAACTTCAGGGCGGCTCTACTTCTAAACGCTCTTACTTCATTTCATTGATTTCAGCGCGGATTTTCTCTACAAACGCATCCACTGTCATCGCGCCTTCATCGCCCACTCCGCGTTTGCGGACGGACAGTGTACCGTCAGCCACCTCTTTTTCACCGATGACCAGCATGTACGGGATTTTTTCAACTTGTGCTTCACGGATTTTGTAGCCGATTTTCTCATTGCGGCCATCCAGTTCTACACGAATGCCAGCTTGTTGCAGTTTTTCTCTTACTTGTTCTGCATATGGCATGTGCACTTCGCTGATGTTCATGATGCGTGCTTGGATTGGTGTCAGCCAAATCGGGAATGCACCTGCGTAGTGCTCGATCAGGATACCGATAAAGCGCTCCATGGAGCCGTACATCGCACGGTGCAAAACAACTGGACGATGCTTCTCATTGTCTTGACCAACATAAGTCAGGTCAAATTTCTCAGGCATTTGGAAGTCCAGTTGGATCGTTCCACATTGGTGACGGCGTTTCAGCGCGTCGGTAATTTGGAAGTCGATCTTCGGTCCGTAGAACGCACCGTCTCCGTCTTTGATTTCATAGGCCATACCAAGCTCTTCCAACACTCTTTTCAGAGAGCTTTCTGCTGCTTCCCACAGCTCATCAGAGCCCATGGAATCTTCTGGACGAGTGGACAGAGCCACACTGTATTCGAAGCCAAATACCTTGTAGATGCTGTCAATCAAAGTGATCATGCCTTTGATTTCGCTCGCGATCTGATCAGGACGGACAAACACGTGCGCGTCATCCTGGCAGAAGGTACGCACCCGCAGCATTCCATTCAACGCCCCGGAGTACTCATGACGGTGAACTTGCCCGAACTCAGAGTAACGGATCGGCAGGTCACGGTACGAATGCATCTCGTTTTTATAGATCAGCATGTGACCTGGGCAGTTCATTGGCTTCAAGGCGTAAGTCGCGTTATCTACTTCAGAGAAGTACATGTTCTCTTTGTAGTGATCCCAGTGACCGGATTCTTTCCAGAGGCGCTCGTTCATGAGGAACGGAGAGCGCACTTCTGTGTATTGTGCCAATTGTTGCAGACGGCGGGAGAATTGCTCCAGCTCGTTGCGAACAGTGAAGCCTTTTGGCAGGTAGAACGGCATACCTGGTGCTTCCTCGGAGAACATGAACAGGCCCAGTTCTTTACCCAATTTGCGGTGATCGCGCTTTTTCGCTTCTTCGATGAAGTGCAGATATTCATCCATGTCTGCTTTTTTCGGCCAAGCTGTACCATATACGCGTTGCAGAACTTGGTTTTCTGCTTTTCCGCGCCAGTATGCACCTGCCACGCTCATCAGCTTGAATGCTTTGATGTAGCCAGTAGACGGCAAGTGCGGTCCACGACAGAGGTCGAAAAATTCGCCTTGCTCATACAATGTGATAGTCGCATCCTCTGGCAGGTCGCGAATCAGCTCCAGCTTCAGATGATCGTTCAGTTCTTGGAAAATCGCAGTTGCTTCTTCGCGGCTTACAACTTTGCGACGAATCGGCAGGTCTTCCTTCACGATTTTTTCCATTTCTGCTTCGATTTTGCCCAAATCCTCCGGGGAAAGGGAAACCGGAATATCCATGTCGTAGTAGAAGCCATCTTCGATCACAGGACCGATTCCGAACTTCACTTCAGCGCCGTAAATACGTTTTACCGCTTGAGCGAGCAAGTGAGCTGTACTGTGGCGGTATACTTCCAACCCGTCGGCAGAATCGAGGGTAACGATTTCAATCGCTGCGTCATCTGTGAGTTCTGTGTACAGATCAACAACCTTGCCGTCTTTTTTACCAGCTACTGCCTTTTTCTTCAGGCTAGAGCTAATGGAGCCTGCGATGTCTTCGATAGTAATCCCAGCGTCGTATTGACGAACGGCGCCATCTGGGAAAGTAACATGAATTTGTGCCACTGTGGATTCTTCCTTCCTGTATCTGTTTTGGTTGAGAAAATAAAAAAACACCCATCCCCAAAAAGGGACGAGTGTGTTCTCGTGTTACCACCCTACTTCAAGTCTGCTCACAAAAACAGACTCCTCATTCCATGTAACGGTATCTAACCGGCATACCGATAGTAAAAGCCTACGCTTCGTTCCCGGCAGCTACTCGAAGGTGGTAGATCAATAACAGTTCGCAGCGAGCTTCCAGCCTGTGGCCCGCCTCTCTAGAGCGTCCTAACTATTGTCTGTGTCCTTCTCATCGTATTTATAAGCGATGTAAAGTTGTTGTTGCTATTATAGTTTAGAGGGATTATTCCCGTCAAGTACACGTCGCTCGGATAGACAAAGGGAACAAGAGTGGCAAGTAATGAGCCGACCGTCAAAAATACTGCGGATCGTCTGTACAAGCCCAGGCTTTTCCGAAGCCATATGGAGCACGATACTCTCAGGAGCCAGTGTAACCAAAGCACTGACCAAATAATCCTCGTCACGGCATTTTTGTTCGTCCATGTTCAGAACAGTATCCAACTGTTCAAGCCAAAGACGATCCCCTTTTTTATCATAAAGATGGAAAGGTTTGTCCACACTAGGAACGACATGAACGATTTCCTGCTTGGTTTCCTGTACAGCAATGAAGTAGCGCAGCAGTTCGACAAACTCTTGGTATTGCTTGTCTTCCAGATATTCATCAATGCCCGTTTCCACGAGTTCGAACAGCTCGTTCCAATGCTCCTGCAGTCGAAAGCGGATGAAACCCAATACGTTGATCGTTCTCTCCCACTCCAGATAGGTGAAGACATTGCGATATACGTTTGCCTTACGTGTCGTAGCCGTTAACAGTTCCCCGCCATCCAGCTCGACTTCTTGGCACATGCGTTGAATATAAGGAAAAATCTCAGTCCACTCGCTTTCCATCTGTTCGGCAGCGAGTAAGTCTGCGGCCATTTCTTCCATAATTTTCGGTTCCTTCACCTGAATGACCCATTCGGCTAATGTAAGAGCAACGAAGGCTCTTGCCCAATCGATGGTCTGCGCGTCATATTCACTCTCACACCAGCTTTGAAAGTAGAACAAGAGGTATCCATTCTCTTCTTGCTCCCTGTATGTAATGCGCACCGGTGCAGTGTTGACCCGCTCCGTCATCTCATTTACGATAGCCCGATACGTGTCACAATGCTCAGGGACATTCTCCAGCAATACGCGAAACGTCTGCATAACCATCCCCCCAACCCGCCATTGTAGTTACAGTATATGTCCCGTCAGGAGCGATATACTTTTAAACGGTTGGAAACTCAGGGAAGGTTGCAGGTAAAAAGTTCCTGATTAAAATACAAAAAAACGCTTCCCTGCCGGTTTCCCTTTGTTAACAGGGGACAGAGAAGCGTTTTTTGGATGTATTTTTTTTTAGTTTTGCATGACAAAATCACGTTCTGCCATCTCGCCGTCTTTGAAAACGCGCAGGATGTCATATTGTGTGTTGCGCTGTGCTGGAATTTTGCCTGCGCCACGAATGAGGTCCAAAATTTGGTTCGTGTTGACCTTGTACGTACATGCTGCTGCGGAAACAACATTTTCTTCCATCATCGTTTGGCCGAAATCGTTCGCTCCATAAGAGAGAGAAAGCTGACCGTAATGCGGACCCATTGTCACCCAAGAAGATTGGAAGTTTTCGATATTATCCAGTATAAGGCGGCTGATTGCCAGTGTTTTTAAGTATTCCTCCGGCGTGTTGTTGACAGCCTTCATGTTGGTGTTGTCCGGTTGGAAGGTCCAGACGATGAACGCTTTGAATCCGCCTGTCTCATCTTGTGCATCGCGGATGCGCAACAGAGAAAGTACGCGCTCTTCCATCTCTTCTCCAAAACCAATAACCATGGTAGCTGTACCAGGCAAGCCTGCACGGTGTGCGGCTTTTTGGGTATCAATCCACTCAGTCCAAGAGCCCTTCAAACGGGAAATCTTCCGACGTGTACGATCATCGAGAATTTCGCCACCCGCTCCCGGCAAGGAATCGAGACCTGCTGCCTTCAGCTCTTTCAGCACTTCCTCGACAGACATGTTGGAAACTTCCGCGATTTTCATCACTTCCGCCACAGACAGAGAGTGCATCGTAATCTGCGGGAAGCGCTCTTTGATCGCACGCAAGAGGTCGGTGTAATAATCCAGCTTTAGATCAGGATTGGTGCCACCTTGCATCAAGATTTCTGTACCGCCTACATCAACGGTCTCCTGAATCTTTTCGAAAATAGTCTCTCTGGGAAGAACGTATCCTTCAGAAGAGCCTGGGGGACGGTAAAAGGCACAAAAACGGCAATACGTGTCACATACGTTCGTGTAATTGACGTTGCGACTAATGACAAAAGTCGCAATCGGATCTGGATGATGCTTCTGCATAACCAGATTAGCGTAATGTCCGATCTTTTCGATTTCATTGCTCGCAAACAAAGCCAGACCGTCTTCGAGACCCAGGCGTTCACCTGCGAGAGCACGTTCCAATATAGAATCGATCATAAGGATCACTCCTTGTACCATACGTAAATTCCATCCCACATCATAACACAATACCCGGACATCGGCTATAGCCCGAGGTGCTGGCAGATACACCACCATACGCGAAAAAACCCTGCAAGAGACAGGGCTTGGAATCGCAAAGATTCTTATTCTTCTTCATATCCAATCTGTTCGTACACTTCTGGCTCCCAGTAAATCACGGTTTGCGCTAATGGCAAATTCGTTTCGCGCGCTCCGTTTGGTTTTCCATTAAAATAGATGATTTCTGTTATGGATACCCGATCACCACGTACGTCAATTTCCCCTGATACTTGCAAGTTAGTCCCGTTTGGTGCATAGAAAACGACTTTTCCCGAACCCAATGTTTTCATTGGTTCCTCCCATGATGTTTGTCCTGTTTCCCTACATTTTAGTGGATAATCTTTCCTAGCGTCAATGAAAAAGCAAGGACTTCATTACCAATATTCGACCTAGAGCTTTTGGAATGTGATAGCTGCCAATCGCCCTATTTCCTCGTTTTTCCTCACGTCATCTCACTTCCGTTGTGGTCTTTCTTTGGACAAAGTGGCATAAGATGGCTACAATAGAAAAAACCCCGTAAGGAGATGCTCATGCTCGAACATATCACACAGCTATTCATGCAATATGGGATGTGGGGACTCGCGGCCATGGCATTTTTGGACTCATTTATCAGTCCAATTCCTCCGTTTTTTATGCAAATTGCGATGAGTCTGCTGAATCCAGGCTCAGCGATTCAGTTTGCGACAGTAGCCTTTACTGCTTCCGTCCTCGGCGCTCCCATCGGATTTTTGTTGGGGAGATGGCTGGGAAAACCACTTTTGCACAAGATTCTCCCTGAAAAATGGGTTATCGTAGCGACGGAAAAATTCGCAAAAAACGGGGATGCTGCCGTACTGATTGGAGCTTTTACCCCCATTCCTTTCAAGGTTTTCACTGTGCTCTCAGGTGTATTCAATTACTCGCTGACCAAGCTCATGTTTTATGCGATCATCGGGCGGGGATTGAAGTTTTTCTTGATTGGCACCTTGTTTTATTTATACGGAAATCACGCAAAGGTTCTGATCGATGAATACTTCGAGATCACGCTGCTAGCGGTAGCAGCAGTGGTTGCTGCGGCCTGGTTTATTTGGAGCATGCGCCGCAAGCGGTACGCATAAAAATCAAAAGCGCCTTTGCCACCTCAACAAGTGGACAAAAGGCGCTTTTTGATTATTGGGTCGGAACAATAGCGGACTGTTGGGCCCACTCTTCTACGCTGACAAACTGATACTCCATCAGTTGGGTAAAGAACTGAACATCCAGCAAAGAATCGCCTTGAATCCCCCGCTTTTTTCGTGAAGGGAAATGCTTTTCGGCATACAGCTTTGCCAAAATGTACTTGCGCGCATTTCCCTCACGCGTCACCTGATCCTCTGCTTCACTGACGATGCATGATAAGGTGTACAAATCTACCATATGGTCTGCGAGCGCTTTTAATTTGTACGTTACATAATCGTGGGTCTGTTGCATGAGATAGGCGATATTTTCCTCCAGGATGGCCAGTTCTGTTCGAATCAGCTCGGCGTACGGCTGTGAAAAGGCATGCTTCCAGCCAGCTATGCGCTCCCGAAGCATTCTGCTAAACACTTCGTGGCTGTTTTCTTTTTGCATCACACGCAAAATATCGAGTGCCAGTATATTCGAGGTGCCTTCCCATACGGTCAAAACTTGCGCGTCACGCAACAGACGCGGCGTCACGTATTCCTCGATATAGCCGTTACCGCCATGAATTTCAATCGCGGTATGGGTTGATTTGACAGCTTCTTCCCCTGTACGGTATTTCAGCAAAGGAATCAGTAGGCGAGCAAGCGCGTTATCCTCTTTGCTCGCGGAATGAGACTGCAAGCGATCATAGACAGCAATCATATCAAACACTGCACCCGTACTGACCTCTGTATCCAATAAGAGGCTCACCAGCATTTCTTTTACCATCGGGTACTGATCAATTGGCTTCCCGAATGCACGGCGTTGCTCGGCATAATACCTCGCTTCGTAAAAAGCTCGACGCATAATCCCAATCGAAGCAATCGCGTTGCAAATGCGCGAGAGGTTCAGGGCTTCTGCCATGTATTTGAAGCCGTTCTGTGGCTCCCCGATTAAATAACCCTCTGCCCCGTTCAACAGTATCTCCGCAGATGGTACGGCGTTGACGCCCAGCTTTTCCTTTAAGCGGCGGACCTGGATGTGATTGCGTTCGTTGTCAGGCTTTACCCAAGGCACCAAAAACAGTCCGAGCCCTTTTGTTCCCGGTTTCTTCTCATCGATTCTTGCCAAAACAGTCACAACAAATGCTCCTGCATTGCTCGCAAAAAACTTTTCTCCTGTCAATCGGTACACTCCGGGCCGACCTGCTACTGGCTCTGCAACGGTCAAATTCGCACCGACATCCGACCCGCCCTGTCGCTCGGTCAGCCAAGTAGCCCCTTCATACAAGCGAGTGCGGTCACGAGAGGTCAGTCCTGTCAGGTACTGCTCCTTCTGCTCTTCGCTGCCGTAACGATCAAGTAAATAAGCGGCTGACATCGACAAGGTGACAGGGCAATAAAATCCCGGCTCAGACTGGCTTACGAGATAGCCCATGAAAAAGGAATAGCTGTACGGCGCTTTTCTCCCCAACTCAGGGATGTCTTGATACAAATAGCTGACGATGCCTGCTCCGTAAACCTCTGCTACTGTTTCCTTGTAGCCTTCATTGGTAATAATCTCGGAAATATCCTCGCCCAGCCGATTGTACTTGCGCAATCTTGGCTTGCCTTCTCTGTCTGTATAAGCGGCACGCTCATCGATGGGTCCTGCCACTTGCGCACCTAACCAGCTCAACTGCTGTTTGGCCCATTCATGCATGGAAGCAGGGAGATAACGTACCAGCAAGTAATTGAGATTGGGATCTGCTTTGAAAAAGTTTTCCTCCTGTGGCATACGCGGGTGCGGGATGTTGTCACTGTAAGTTCGCTGATCGATGCTCGTTTGCAAATCACTCATCGCAGCTCCACTTCCTTTTGGGAACTGACATCACGCAATACATGCTTCAGGACTTTTCCACTCGTATTCCGCGGCAGCGCAGGGACAATATGGACCTGTCTCGGGAGCTTGTAATCGGCGAGATGACCGCGCAAAAAGCTTTGGATTTCCTCTAGCCAATCTCCATTGTTATCAACTCCTGATTTTAGCACCACATAGGCCGTAACCGTCTCGCCCCACTCCACATGTGGCAAACCTACAACCACTACCTCTCCAATCAACGGATGACGCTCCAACAACTGCTCGATTTCCTTGGGGTAAACGTTAACCCCACCCGTGATCATCACGTCTTTTTTGCGATCCATCATCCATAGAAATCCATCCTCATCTACCCGTGCAATATCGCCCGTATACACCCAACCATCTCGTATCGATTCTGCTGTAGCCTCTGGATTGTTGTAGTATCCTTTCATTGTCCCTTCCCCACGTAAGCGAATTTCGCCCACTTCGCCACTGGCGCATCGCTCTCCTCGCTCGTCTACGACCTCCATTTCGACGAACAATACACCACGATTGCCTATACTGCCGATTTTATTTGGATGCTCTCTATGCAAAAGACACATTCCGGTCGGCCCTGCCTCCGTCAATCCGTAGACGCACGCCAGTTTATCGCGTCCGTAAGCTTCTTCCATGAGCGCAGCCATCTCTTTGGACAGAGGAGCCCCGCCATACATCCAATATTCGATGGAAGACAAATCGTACGCCGCAAACTCTGGATGCTTCATCGTCAGCAAATACGCCACGGGCGCCCCGAAGAAATGCGTAATCCGATGCTGCTGCACCAAGTCCAAAAGAAGCTGCGGCGAGAAGGTCAGAGCCATTACCTGAGTGGCGCCAAGCATGAGCCCTGCAATGAAAAAGAGATGGAGCGGAGCCGAATGACTCAGCGGCATCAAATGTAAAATTCGAGAACGATGTGTCATCGTCAGTTCAATCGACATCATTTTCGCGACAGTCAATACGTTTCTATGTGTATAAAGCACCCCTTTAGGGCGTCCTGTCGTTCCAGATGTATAGAGGATACTGATCTCGCTATCTTCGTTCATGTTCACCAAATAGGGCTGTAGAGAAAGCGCATTCATTTCATTAAAAGACACGTCAGTGGCATCCCAATCAGCAATGCCCTGCCAATTCCCTTGGCTCGTTCCTGTTTTGATTGCCACAAGCTGCGACGTTTGAAGGACCCACTCATTCACGATCGGCACGAGGGCATCGTGAACAAGAAGTGCCTTTGCTCCGGCATGTTCACATATATGTCGTACTTCTTCTTGAGTTGAGCGCGCGTTGATCGGCACGACGAGTGCACCAGTGCGAATGACGGCGACGTAAAAAATGGCAAACTCCGGACAATTGGGCATCAGCATGACGACCCGATCCCCTTGCTGGATGCCAAGCTCTCGCAAATAGAAAGCCCACTGTGTAGAGCGTGTATCCCACTGGGAATAGGTGACCTGTACATCTCCTGCAACCAGAGCGGGCTTGTCAGGGTATTTCCTTCCGTTTGCTGCGAGCAGAGCTGATACGTTCATCGTTTCTCCTCCTCATTTTCTTCAAGCAATTTTTGTTCAAAGTTTTGCTTGTAGACGAGAATGTCTTCTCTCAGTTGTCGGAGTTCCATGATTTTCTCGTCGATCTCACCCAGCTTTTGGTTGCCGTACTCAATCGTTCGCAAAAGCTGCGCCCGACCTGTACGATCCTCGTCGAACAACTCAATCATCTCGCGAATCTGATCCAACGAAAATCCAAAGCGCTTCCCTCGCAAAATGAGTCGCAGCCTGGCACGATCCTTGCGGTTGTAGTGCCTGCTGCCCTTCTCTGTCCGACTGGGGAAAATCAAGCCTAGCTCTTCGTAGTACCGAATCGTTCTGGTGCTGACATCTATTTGTTGAGCAAAATCAGAGATGGTCCACGATTCTTCCTTCTGTATTCCTTCTCTGTTCATGTCCAGCGCCCCTCACTTACATTTATAAAATTCAGAATTCACCGAACAAAATGATTGTAACTGCCGTTTACGTAAACGTCAACTTGATGAAAAATTTATAGGGCCAATCACCAATCTATTATTCGCCCATATATTGTTATTGTGATTTTTGGGGAAGGAGGTGAAGCAATGGCCGTCATCAAAGCGAACTCCAAAGATGTCGATATGCTTGCCAGACTGATTCGAGCTGAGGCTGAGGGTGAAGGTGAGTTGGGCATGTTGATGGTTGGCAACGTTGGGGTAAATCGGATTTTAGGTAACTGCCTTGACTTCAAAAACATTCGCAGCATGCGTGACATGGTCTATCAATCTCCGGGAGGATTCGAAGCGGTCCAGAAGCCGTATTTCTATCAACGGACCAGGGATAAAGAAAGACGATTGGCGCAGCGCGCAGTCAATGGCGAAAAGACCCGTCCGGCTAGCAACGCATTATGGTTCTACCGGCCTTCCGGAAACTGTCCAGCTACTTGGTGGGATCAACAAAACTCCGGTCGCTATAAGGCACACTGCTTCTTCGTTCCAACACCTGCAGATTGTCCACGCGTCTATTAAAAGGAATAGATAGATAAAGGAGCGAGTTCATCATGAGTCAACAAATGCCTTACACTGGTTATCCTCAACAACAATACGGCTACGACATGTACCCATCCGCACAGTATCCATACGGCATACCTCAGCAACAGCAGCAGATGATTCAGCAACAGCAACCTCAACTGGTTCCGATGCAACCAAGCGGGTCCTTGATTCCCGGAATGCCCATTACTCCTGGGCAAGTGCTGGAAGAATCGTACATCGAAAACATCCTTCGCCTGAATCGAGGCAAAGTCATTACGGTGTACCAAACGTTTGAAAACAACAGCCAATGGAACGCCAAAATTTTCCGCGGTGTCCTCGAAACTGCTGGCCGCGACCACATTATTCTCAGTGATCCGCAAACCGGCAAACGCTATTTGCTCCTCATGGTCCACACGGATTACATCACCGCAGACGAAGAATTGAATTACATCCCGCCTCAGCTTCCTACAGGAGTTCGGTAGCAAACCAAGTACAAAAAGACAGTTTCCTTCGGCTATCCCCGGGGAGAACTGTCTTTTTGACGTATCTATCATTCCATGCTATTAATGAGGGAGATACACTTTGCAAAGGATGAGGAAGAGTGGCATTTGGGATTACACGAGACGAACTAAACCGTTGGAAGCAAGCCGTTAGTCAAGGTGAATTGGCATTTCTTACCCACTATTGGCTGGACCCCCGGTTTCCTGGAATCAAAACCGTTACAAAAGTAGGCTGTGCCAATTATTCGTTACTGACAGACTGGTGCCTTGCCAACGGACTCGATCCTGCCTACATTCATAATCGTGCGCCCTTCCCGCATTTTGATTTATTTGGCGAAAAACAAGTCCATATCTTACAAAAGGAAGGTCTGTGGGATCACTTGGAGCGCTTCCGCATGCTCGAAGGTGGACGAGACTAGGACGGATCTTTTTGCACGTGATAGCCTCGATCACCATATGGCGTCAGCTTTTTCATCCATTTATCTTCGAGTTTTTCCAATGCATCCTTCAAATCAAAATACGGGTGGTCTTTCTTTTCAACCTTCTCTAGCACTTTGATTTCAAAAGCGTCCGGACCGTATTTATCCCAGTCTTTTTGCAGCTGTCGATTAGGATGCGAGCCATGCTGAAGCATGAACTTTCTACCATTGATCGTTTTTAGGTTATTCGTGCTAGCGATGAAGACTTTGTCATTTTGCTTGTTCTTTATTTGATAAACACCTGCATCGGTTTCAACTTCCTTGTACATCTGCTTGAGCTCTTGCTTGCGATTCATCTGCTGCGCCCCCCGTTGCTCTCCTTCGTTTTCCACAGCGATCCGCCAATATTGACTGCCGTCCGCCTGTCTATCCATCAATCCTGCATCGACTAAATATCTCCGCAAGGTCACATAATCATCGTAGAGACCTTCGAGAATCTCATTCACTTCCCACTCGGTGTAGAAACGATCAAGCTCGAACTTTTTAGAAATCTCTTCGAGTAGGATGAGTTTATGCTTTTGCTTGCGTGGGAAGCGCTCTAATCGACCTGATAGTCCATTCGGAAGGAATTTCTTTACGACCGCGGCATATTCTGTGGCATCGCCATCTTTCGAGGTGTTCTTTTGCTTGCTTGATTTGGCATCGTTGGACGATTGCTGTTTATCCGCTTCATGCAATAACTCCATCATTACCAGGAACACCTTGGCCTGACGTTCTTTCTCCTTGAGTGCAAAGCGGTGATTACGGATCGTCGATGCACTGCCGATCCCCATTTCATTTTGAACCTCGGCGTCTGTCTTTCCTTGGTAAAAAAGGCGAAGTAAATTAACTTGATGATCAGACAAGCCCGTCAATCGTTTATCCAACTGGCTCAGGTGGGTAAAGACAGAACCGTGCGTAACCTCGATATGATGGCGGATAAAGCGGGACGCTTCGTACAGGACACCCTCCACTGGATAAATGATTCCTTTCTCCACCTGTTCCCCGCAGAGCAAACACATAAAGTGTTCGTCTTGTTCGATGTAACCTTGCTTCCATTCTTGAAGAGAAGCGCTCCAAAATGCTTCGTGAAGACTCATATATAAACACAACCTTTATTCGTTTGAGTTATTATAGATAACTTATCATCGTGTTTATTCCGTGTCAAACAAAAAAGCTCTCCGTTGTATTCGCACAACAGAAAGCCTTTTTATCTATACTTCACTGGCTCGCATCGAAAGGCTTGCTTGAGCCAACTCTTTTAAAAATGTCAAACGGTCACCTTTGTAGAAACGTCCTTCTGTTGCTGTACGTTTCTGCCGATAGCGGATGGCCAATCGGTTTACCATGCGATTAATCTCCAGATGTTGTTCCTCTTCCATCGTAAACCGTACAGCGTATTCATAATAGTCCGTTTCCCACGGAATCGTACGAACTACGTGGCCGTACATTTTCAGAGCCTGTCCGCACAATTCCGTCGCAAACTGCAGAACGAGCTGGTCATTTGCTGGCATTTTGAGATGAGAAAGAAAACGAAGTCCACCTGCCCCAATATCCTCGATCAATACCTGCGTGCTCCCAATCTCCATGGTTTTCCCTTTGACCAGCACAATGGTCATGTCTGCACAGAGGGCGTATTCTAGACGTAAGCGAAAAAATTCACGTTGATGCCCCTCTGATCTACCTGGCATTGTTTTCTCCTTCTTTCTCATCTCATAGTGGGTAACACGCAAAAGAAAGAGCGCCTGTCATCTTGGCGCCTTTCTTTTTATTTTTTGGGCTTTCGGTATCTGATCTCCTGCTCCTTCACTTGAAAACGATTCCATAATTCCCTCTCATCATGTGTGATGGAATCATGCTTTTCCAGCCGGAAGAGGAGTCTAACGACCACCCAAACAATCAAAAGAAATGCAAAAAAGATAACCAGTGTTAGAAAGATCATAAACCCTACCTCCTCCCATTTACTAACAACATATGGGAGGAAGCAAAATAAGATAACCAAATGTGTCAAAAACGTGACGAACCTTCTTTTTCTAAAAGGTTGTCACACTTCTTGGCTTCTCGGAAACAGCAAACAGTCTATCCAAAATGGGGAGCTTTTCTGGTGCATCCAGCTCCAACTGGCCGTATTGATACAGCTTGCGGGCCGTTACTACCCCCATCACGAGTGAAGAAAAATCCGAAATATCTAGCTCCACCGAAACGTCAGACTCCGCTGCCTCTCCTACTTCCGGACGTCCATCGACAAACTTGATGAGCCATGTTCCTTCATTCTCAGGCAGGAACGAATCATGGATCGTCAGCTTTACATTCACTGTTTCCGAACCAAATCGGTGGTGGGACAGCTGACGGAAAAATCCTGGTACATCAATAATCCGATACATCAGACCGACTCCAGATACATGGCTCTCATGATAAATGCTCCATAAAATCGAATCCGTTCCATTGCCCGGGTCGGATAGCAACAAGTGAAAATCTTCGTCCGGCGTCGTGAACTCGATTCGCTGAATCTGATCGGCCTGGCTCCGTAGGAAAGAGAGCAGTTGTGCAAGTGCTTCGCGGTTCTCATATTGAAGCTCTCTTACTTCTATGTTGTTGACGAGTTTGTTTTTTTCATGAGCGCTCTGGAACTGGAAAGCGAGATAGCCGGCGAATCTCCCTTCCTTTTTGTAACCGACGACAATCATTTCAGGGACGTCGAGGAGTCTGTCCCACTCACGGTCTGTTCGCTTGATCATGCCATGGGTTTGACGGGCGATGCGATGATAGCAAGCAGACAGTTCTTCTTTGTCCTCTTTTCTTATATAAACGATTTTGTCCTTGCCTACAAACGGCAGGCTGAACGGCTTGAACTTGTATTGATGAACCTTGGTCCCTATTCCAAAACCCATTTGCTTGTAGAAATCAACACGAAACGGATAGAGAGAGACCAGCGAGATTCCCCGTTCCCGATAGCTGGAAAGAAAACCTTGAAGCATCGACATGGCGACCTTTTCCTTTTTATGCAAAAGGTCTACGGCGACCAGCCCAATTCCGCCAGTCAAAAGCGGTGTACCAAGAACATTCATAGGAAAATCGTACCATTTCATTATACCCGCTAATTGTCCATCACGGTAGCAGCCGTGGTAGCTGACATGTGGGTCGTTTTCGATCGTCTCCCTTACGCGTTCGGCAAATCGCTGTCTGCTCTCTGCACCCAGTAGATTGCTTCCTGGGTAGCTCAGCGCTGCAATTCTCACGACCTCATCGATATCGTCAATGGAAACCGGGCGAATCTCCTCCATCATCTCATGCACTCCTGTCTGCAAGAAATTGGGCATCTAGGAAAATAGTATCGATGTATGTAACGGCTGGCAATATGAAGTTTGCATTTTTTGGAAAACTGTAACCAAATATCGAAAAACGCCCGCACGCGGCGGACGTCTTCGAATTAGTGTGTCTGCTTGACTCGGTTTCCTTTTGCGATCAAAAGGGTCAGAATAAAGCTGCCTATCGCAAGCACGAAGGTGCCTGTGAAGACC
Source organism: Brevibacillus schisleri (assembly GCF_055685845.1). Taxonomy (NCBI): domain Bacteria; kingdom Bacillati; phylum Bacillota; class Bacilli; order Caryophanales; family Paenibacillaceae; genus Brevibacillus; species Brevibacillus schisleri. Next base: position 1,740,367 of record NZ_JBVNDM010000001.1, on the reverse strand, counting down.
ACATGAACACCACTAGCCAATAAGTCTCGGATCTGTGCCAGCTGGGCTACCGGGATCGATCCGTGTTCAAACGAGGCCCCTAAATTCGTATGGCCACTTGCTACAGTCACCATGTTGAACAACATTCCAAATACTGCTGCCCCGAAGGTTTGGCTAAATGTACCCGTGAATGTATTGAGGGCAATGGCAGTCCCCCTCTTGTCGACTGCAACAGACGATTGAATTTTTACCATAACGATTGGGGAAATGAGTCCCATTCCCAAACCAATTGAGCCCACAGCCACATAAATGAGGTATCCCGCTGAGTGAATGGATAGGAAGCTCAACAATGTTGTCGCTACCGTCAGAACGGCTGTCCCTGCGATAAATAACTGTTCCGCTCGCAGCTTTCCTAACAAGTTCCCCGCAAGGATAGAGCCAATCGTCCAGCAAACTGGCATCGGTGTCAGGACAAAGCCTGCCATCGTCGCGCTTTCGCCCAAGACCCCCTGGCTCCAGATCGGCAAGTAAACCACCATGCTGATTACAATTCCATTGGTCAAGAGCGTCAGCAGATTGATCATGGTTACATTTCGATTGGTGAAAAGCGAAAGCGGAATCAGCGGCTCAGGCGATTTCTTCTCCACCGATACAAAGACCAGATAGGTCACCAAAGCAAATACGATCAAGGAAATCGTCACTGGACTGGTCCAGGATTGATTCTGGCTACCTGTTAACAAGGCATACAACAAGGCGATGGTCCCGACCGAAAAAATAAGCGCGCCCGGATAATCGATATGGCGCTTTTCTTTGACGGCAAGCTTTTCCTTGTACAAAAGAATGAGCATGAAAAACGATACAAGTCCAAAAGGCAAGTTAAGAAAAAAGATATAACGCCACGTCAGTGTATCGACCAAAAATCCTCCGACCAACGGACCTGCCACACCGGAAAGTCCCCATACAGCACTAATCCAGCCCTGCGCTTTTGCCCGGGCAGTCTGCTCCGTATACAAATCACCGATAATGGTCATCGTAATCGGCATGACGGAACCAGCACCTAAGCCTTGAATGGCACGGAAAACAATGAGCTGCCACATTGACGTCGCCACTCCACAAAGCGTAGAACCTAACAAAAAGATGCCGATCCCGATTAACAACACATTTTTTCGGCCAAATAAATCAGCTAGTTTGCCGTAAATGGGAGCAGATACGGCAGTGGCAAGCATGTAGATGGCGTATACCCAGCTCACCTGTTCAAAGCCTGCCAAATCGCTCGTAATGCGCGGTACGGCTGTACTCACAATCGTTCCTTCCATCGCAGCAAGGAATGTCGAGAGCATAAGGGCAATCATAATCTGTAGTCTCATCTCGATCTCCTCTCTCTATGTACGCATGATCGCGAGTAGCGAAAAAGCATTGTTTAGTATACCACATGAAAAAACAGTCTTTCTCGACCAACGAAAAACCTCGTCTTGTCAAATAACAAGCGAGGCATTGTTTTTCCGTTCAGGGTTATCGATTGGCTGCATTTGCTGCGCGTCGTTTCACTGCTTCAAACACCTGCTGGTAATAATGCACTTCATGCGATACGAAGTCGGCCTTGGCTGCGATCATTGCTATATCCTTTGGTTCACCATTTTCCGTTAGCAAAAATCCATTCACCGTCATCTGTCCGATCTCGCCCGCAAACAACCGCTCTAACTCAAGCAGACTGACCCAAAACAGCCCCGTGACTTCTTCTTCCTGTATACGGTACTCGCGTAACGGTTGACCGCATTCATACAAAAATGTATGGCACATTTCCTTATCAATGATAGAGGGGGCAACCATTACATCACGAATCACGCCTAACGGGTCCAATGCCTCAAAGCTCACGGACAAGCCCAGCTCCTCCTCCAATTCCCGCACGCCGTCAAATGGCTGTTCCGCGGCGAGAAGATGACCGGCAGAGGTAATGTCGAGCAGATCTGGAAAAGTATCTTTTTGTGGATGTCTTTTTTGGAACAACATTTCGATCTGGTCATCTACTACACGATAAATCCAGCAGTGAAAGGTTTGATGCCACAGCCCCAAGCGGTGCACTTCGCTACGCGCTTCTACCCCGATATGCTGTCCTGCTTCGTCAAATATGTCTAGCTGCTCTTCCTGCATGTTTTCCACCCCATGACTTGTCTCTTGAGCATTTCTCTTCCCCAAGTTACATTCCCGGTCCAGAACGTGAATTCCTCTATTGACGAAAAAAGGGACAGCGACAAGCGCCATCCCTTCTATCACCTTTAGTTGATCGATACATCATCCAGCATCAAGTAGCCAACAGGGCTCAGCCAGAAGCCATTTACATTCTTGGATGTAACCGCCACATGATCAATCGTACGAATTGGAAGAATCGGTACTTCCTTTAGCTCGATTTCTTGCAACTTTGCGTAAATTTCATTGCGTTTTTGCGCATCTTTTTCGCGACGTCCTTCTTCAATCAGCTTGTCTACCTCTGGATTGTTGTAGAACGCCATGTTACCTGCGCTGCCTTTCGAAGTGCTGTGGAAGACGTTGTACTGGTTGTAGTCGCCATCCCCTGTTGCATTGCCCCAGCCCCCGATGAACATCGCATGCTCACCATTGTCTGCGTACTCCAGATACGCACCGTATTCCATTACTTTGATCTCCAAATCAATGCCGATGCCTTTCAACTGTGACTGGATGACTTCTGCTACGTTCATGCGCTCTTTACGGTCATCTGTCACGATGGTTGTCTTGAAGCCGTTTGGGTAACCTGCTTCTGCGAGCAGTGCTTTTGCTGTATTGACGTCATACGCGTAATCCTGGAGATTCGGGTTGTAGCCGATGACTTTTGGTGACAGCGAGGAAACAGCCTGTGTTCCTACATTGTTGTATACCCCTTGTACAATGGCTTGCTTTTCGATAGCATGTGCGACAGCTTGACGTACACGTACATCATCAAATGGCTTCTTCTGCACGTTAAAGCCGATGTAATCCACACCCAAGCCTTCTGCACGCACCATGTTCATCCCAGGAGATGCCTGTGCACGCTCTACTTCCGTCACGGGAAGCTGGTCGCCGATGTGCGCTTCGCCTGCTTCGATCATCGCTACACGCGTCGTATCTTCTGGAACAACCTTATACAATACTTCATCTACCTTTGGCTTTTCACCCCAGTAGGTATCATTTTTTGCGAGTTTCATTTCTTGACCCGGCGTCCAGGATATAAATTTGAAAGCTCCGGTTCCCACAGGCTGCTTCGCCAATGTATCGGAATGCTCGGCGATTGCTTTCGGGCTGATGATGCTTCCTTCTGAGCTAGCCAAGATGGAGAGCAGCGGTGCAAAAGGATACTCCAGTACGAAATGTACAGTCTTGTCATCCACGACCTTGATTTCCTTGATCATCGAGAAGTTGGATGCACGCGGTGATGCAACCTTTGGATCGCGTACTCGTTCGAACGTCTTTTTCACAGCGTCTGCTGTAAAGGGTGTACCATCATGGAACGTAACGCCCTCACGGAGCTTAAACTCCCATGTCAAGTCATCGAGCTGTTTCCATTCAGTAGCTAGAGTAGGCTTGTACTCGCCGTTTTTATCGCGAGAAACCAAGCTCTCATACACTTTTCCATACACATAGTTTGCTGAAGGAATATTGGAGATGAAATGCGGGTCCAAATTGTTGGCGTCTGCCTTGCGAGCGACAATCAGGGTTCCCCCTTCTTTCGGAGCTTCAGCAGCAGTTGTATTCGTCGAACCGGATTGCTTCGAGCTCGCACCACCACATCCAGTCAGCGCAACACTAACCGTCAATGTCAGAGCCAACAAGGAACCGACCATGCGCGTTTTCTTCATTTGTGTCTACCCCCTGTAGAATACTGTCGAAAATTCTGAATGTATTTCTTATTTGCATTATACGGTAGATTCCCAACCGAACCTTTCAGCATCTTTACATCAATTTATAATATTTTTACTTTTATTTAATTTTGTGCAGATTAAAAAGTGTGAAAATATACTTGATACCGTTGCTTCGGTGGAGAAGCGTGTTTCCAGTCTTCGCTTCGGCCTCCGCCCAGCAAGGGGGTGAAGACTGTCCGCTCCGGTATGAATGACGGGAGCCGCTTCAAAAGTGGTTGCCTCGACGAAGTATTCGCACGTTGAAGCTAAAAACACTCCCATCATTCATCCCTCCGCTCGGTCGGGCTCCAGAGGCGCTTTGACTGGAAACACGCTTCTTTGGTGTAGTTTGCTGATTTTCCGATCTGTATATGAAAGGCCATAAGAAAATGATTGAGGGTTCTTGATGATTGTCCGCATTTTAATGAATGGATTTGTTTTAAAATCCTTTATAGTTAGTTAAGTAATCTTTTATCATCTTGTATTGCCTGGCTTTCAAGATATTACAAAAGCTACGTTGGAAGAAGTGCATTTCCAGTCCAAGCGCCTCTGGAGCCCGTCCCAGCGTAGGAATGAATGGCGGGGAATTTCAGCTTCACCTATGAGATACTTCCTGAAATTATCTACGTTTGAAGCGCTCCCGCCATTCATTCCGAAGCGGACAGTCGATCCCCCCTTGCGGGGCGGAGGCCGAAGCGTAGACTGGAAATGCACTTCTTCCTCACTACGGCCACATTTATAACATGAAAAATCCGACCTTCTGGAGAAGATCGGATTGCGCTTACTATCTTTATGATTGTTTCTGCCAAACCATCTTGCCCGAGAAAACCACCGCTTCCTTCGGAGATTGTCTAGCCACAGCCTCAGCGGAGCATTTGGCACGGACAAAAACCGCATTTGCCTCATCTCCGACTTTCGGCCAAACCTGATTTCCAGCTTGATCCAGTGGAGTCACGCCACCAGTAACGAATCCCAGTGCACGCGATAGAGATCGCTCATCGATCCACCGGAACCGTTCAGCCAGACGGTTTGCTTTTTGTAACATATCTCCGGTTCCAAATGGGTCCCAATGATCAGTAATGTTGTCATTGTCCAATCCAACATGGACGCCTTTGGCATGAAGCAACGGAATTGGGATGGTTGGCATATCAATGGGAACAGCTGACATGACAGCGATTTGCTGCTCGGCGAAAAGCTCCGCGACCTCTTCGGCCACCGCAGTCGGTACCTCTCCTAGCCCGTAAGCATGGCTGACAGTGACTCGACCTTGCCAACCCGCATCCTTCGTCATTGCAGCCAATTTTTTCATAATATAAACACCCAAATGACCAGGCTCGTGCAGGTGAATGTCCACATCCGCATTCGCTTCAACCGCTATATCCATCATCGTATCAAGTGATTTCTCGATATCATCGTCAAACGTAGCAGGATCGACACCACCGACGAGACCGGCTCCATTCTTCATCGCCTCACGAATGAGGGAAACAGAATCACTGCGCAGCAAGCCATGTTGGGGAAACGCGACAATTTCCCAGGAAAGTTTTTCACGGTAAGCTGCCAATGCCTCCAATGTGGCTTCCAGATTTTTCAGCCCAATGACCGGGTCAATGTTGCAATGCGTCCGCACGTGAGTAGCGCCGTGCGATTGCACTAACTCCAGCAGCTTTTCTGCACGCTCACGGGCGACAGGAAGCTGGCGAGGCAGCAGTTCCTGCTCTTGCTCGATTCGAAAAAAACGATTGGGAGCAGGAAGAACAGCTTGCCACGGACCTCCATAAAATGTTTTGTCTAAATGAATGTGCATTTCCCGGAAAGAGGGAAGCATCAGTAGGCCTTGTGCATCCCATACAGATACCCCGTCAGGTATATCTGACAAAGCAGGTACGATTTTCTCAACGCGACCGTCCGTGAGCAGGACGTGGAAACGCTCCGTCTTTGTTCCCGTCACGATGCCATTCTCCTCTATATAGCCACATTCCAGACTCGCATTTTTGATCCACAAGCTTGCTTTCATGCTTCGTCTCCCATCCTTTTCTCTCTAAATGTTTGCGTTATTCGATCGTAATGCCTTTGATCATCATATACCCAGAAGGGCTGGTCCAGAAGCCTTTGATGTTTTTGCTGACTGCAGCGACATGTTCAAGATTGCGGATCGGGACGATTGGTGCTTCTTGCTTTTCGATCTCCAACACCTTCGCATAAATTTGCTTGCGTTTTTCCGTATCCTGCTCACGGCGCCCCTCTTCAATCAGCTTGTCCACTTCTTTATTCACGTAGAATGTTGTGTTACCGCCTTTGCCCAAAGAGCTGGAATGGAACAGATTGTACTGGTTGTAGTCAGCGTCTCCAGTGGCATTGCCCCAGCCGCTGATGAACAGCTCTGTTTCACCGTTGTCTTCTGCATCCAAATAGGCTCCATACTCAAGCACTTTTACCTCTACTTCAATGCCGATTCCTTTTAACTGGGACTGAATGACTTCCGCAGCATTAATCCGTTCCTTGCGATCGCCTGTCCACAGGGTTGTCTTGAAGCCGTCTGGATAGCCTGCTTCTTTCAACAGGGCCTTCGCCTTGTTTGGATCGAACTCGTATCCTTTTAACGCCCCATCGTATCCAAGAACCTTCGGACTTACTGCGGAATTCGCTTTCGTTCCGACATCGTTGTACACACCTTTGATGATCGCATCGGTCTCAATCGCATAGTTGATCGCCTGACGAACACGGATGTCGTCAAACGGCTTCTTCTTGGTATTGAACCCGATGAAATCTGTCCCCAAGCCCTCTGTTCGGTACAAGCTCATATGAGGGGAATTACTGACGCGGTCAATTTCCGTTACCGGCAATGGTTCAGCGATGTGCGCCTCTCCCGTCTCTACCATGGCTACGCGGGTCGTGTCCTCCGGTACGACTTTGAAGACGGCCTTCTTGAATTTTACCTTCTCTCCCCAGTAATTGTCATTTTTTACAAGTACAATCTCTTGGCCAGGTGTCCACGATTCAAATACGAACGGTCCTGTACCGACGGGATGTTTGCTCAGGTCCTTGCCATATTGCTCTATTGCTTTTGGACTGATGATGCTGCCTTCGTGGTTGGCGAGGATCGACAGCAATGGGGAGTACGGGTAAGCTAACTTGAATTGCACGGTGTAATCATCCACTACTTTTATTTCCGAAAGCATCTTAAACTGAGACGCACGTGGAGAAGCGACTTTTTCATCGCGTACGCGTGCGAATGTTGCTTTCACCGCTTCGGCGTTAAATGGCGTACCATCGTGGAAGCTGACTCCCTGACGTAGCTTGAACTCCCAGGTGACATCGTCCAACTGCTTCCATTCCGTGGCTAGCATTGGTTTGAACGCCATGTTATCATCCCGCTGGACAAGACCTTCGTACACATTGTGATGGACCACACTCGCTGCATTGATCGCTGAAATAAAGTGCGGATCCAGATTGTTTGCGTCAGACTGCCTTGCAATCACCAGCGTCTGATCTGTTGCCGGAGCTTCCTTCGCAGTCGGAGTCCCTGCCGTACCTTGCTCTGTACCCGATGAACAGCCTGTAAGCACGAGGCCAACGCTCAGGATACCTACCAGCATTGAACCTAGCATCTTCTGTTTTTTCACTAGACTCGCCCCCATTTTATTCTTTCTGTGTATAATCAATCAGCATAGCTCGTTCCCAATGGGCGAAGCTATGCTGATCGTGAAGCACTTTTTTGCTGAAATTATGGCATGGTTACATCGTCGATCTCAATGTGTCCTGCTGGGCTGATCCAAACTCCTTCTACGCCTTTTTGAATCGCTGCGAGGTTTTCTGAGAAGCGATATGGTACCATTGCCGCTTCGTCCATTTCGATTTGCTGTGCTTTTTCGTAGATTTGCTTCCGTTTTTCTTCGTCTTTCTCTTTGCGACCCTCATCAATCAGCTTGTCCACTTCCGGATTGCTGTAGAAAGCATGGTTGCCAGCTGCCCCTTGCGACTTCGTGTGGAACAGATTGTATTGGTTGTAGTCTGCATCACCTGTGGCATTTCCCCAACCGCTGAGGAACAATTCTGTTTCGCCTTTGTTGGCTGCTTCAATATAAGCACCGAACTCTAGCACTTTGACTTCCAAATCGATATTGATTTGTTTCAGCTGTTGCTGAAGCACCTCTGCCAAGCTTACTCGTGCCTTGTTATCATTCAAGTAAATGGTTGCTTTGAAGCCGCTTCCGTATCCAGCTTCCGCCAACAGCTTTTTGGATTTTTCCAGATCGTAAGGCAAGTCTTTTACATTCGGGCTGTAACCAACCATGGACGGGGTAATGGAGGAATGGGCAACCGTCCCGACATCGTTGTAGACCCCTTGAAGGATGGTTTTCTTATCGATCGCATGTGCAATCGCTTGACGAACGCGTACATCATCGAATGGCTTCTTCGAGTTGTTAATCCCGATATGATCGCTAGCGAAAGCAGGGTAACGACCAAGTGTCATACTCGGAGAATTTTTCACCCGCTCGACTTCTGTCACTGGCAATTGCTCAGCTACATTCGCTTCTCCTGTCTCGACCATCGCGAGTCTGGTCGTATCCTCTGGAACGGTCTTGAAGACGACTTTGTCCAGCTTCGGTTTTTCGCCCCAATAGCTGTCGTTTTTCACCAGGACGACTTCTTGACCAGGTGTCCATGATTCGAATTTATAAGGCCCTGTTCCCGTTGGATGCTTGGTCAAATCTTTCCCATACTGTTCAATCGCTTTTGGTGATAAAATTCCCCCCTCTGCACTGGCGAGCACTGACAGGAGTGGTGCGTATGGATAGTGCAGGATGAATCGAACCGTAGTATCATCCACGACCTTTACTTCCTTAATGGCTTCAAACAAATTGGCGCGGTTAGACCCTACTGCCGGGTCTTGAACACGTGCAATCGTCTTTTTCACAGCTTCCGCATTGAATGGCGTGCCATCGTGGAATGTCACACCAGAGCGAAGCTTGAATTCCCATGTCACATCATCGAGCTGCTTCCATTCAGAAGCGAGTGAGCCTACATATTTGCTTTCTTTGTCCATCCGAACGAGACCCTCGTATACCTTGTGATGAATGATGGCGGCGGAATTGATTTGCGTTAGAAAATGTGGGTCAAGGTTGTTCGCATCAGACAAGCGGGCGATGACGAGTGTCCCGCCTTCTTTACCAGCTGGTGATGAAGCATTGGTTTGCCCTGAAGAATGGGAAGTCCCTGCTGCTCCAGGTGCTTGTGAGCAGCCTGCCAACGCTGTAGAAACCGCAACGGTCATGGCAAGCAGCGTCTGGAAAAAGCGCGTCTTTTTTTTCATGTAGTTATCCCCCTCTTTTGTGAAAAACGTCTCGTTGTTTTTCATCCATGTTGATGTGACCGCTTGCGGTCAAAAAAACGGTCGTGAACGCTTTTTGCGCCAGATGCACTTGAATATTTTGACCATTCGCGCATATCTCATTTTACCCACTATTCTGTCGCTTTATTTTCACTCTCTTTACTTGTATTTTTACTTTCTTTACTCTTTTTTTCACTTTTTCTACTTTTATGCGAATGATGCAATAAAAATAGACTTGGAGTATATGTTGCTGTAGTGGTGGGGAGGAAACAGGAGAAAACGCTCAGATTCTAGGGCCACCCCTTGGGGGATTGACTGCACGACTCCATGCAAAAAGCGAAACCGCGTCCAAAGTAGTCGATTCAGGAGGTTTTTCAGAGGTGGACGCTTAAGAGCGTGTTTCGCTTTTTGCATTCCGTCTCGGTCGGTGTCCCTAAGATCTTCGCTTATTTCTCCTGTTTCCTCTACGAGCTTTCCGTACTTAAACGGGTTTTTAAACAATTAAAGATTGAATAAGATCATCAGTTACGCCAGAGAAGAATATTTCCAGACGTAGCGACTTGTGGAGTCCTACCAAGCGGAGAAGGGATTTGCGGGCAAAAGAAACGCAACCGTGCCCGCGCGACGAAGCGGCTACCACTTTTGCGTTTCCCCGCAAATCCCTTCGGAGCGGACAGTCTTATCCCTCAGCAGGACGGAGCCTGGAGCCTAGACTGGAAATATTCTTCTCCCCACCGCAGCCACAATACTGGCTTCGCCAAGATTTTTGGTGAAGCCTTCGTACCCAAAGGGCAAAAGTCATCCATGTCGATATGAATTTTTATAAATTCTTATCTACTAAAAAAAGACCCTCTCCATTTGGTGGAGAAGGTCTCTAGCTCCTGCTATTGAATCGTGACTTGGCTCACATCAATGTACCCTGATGGACTGATGTACACACCTTGTACATTTTTTGCAATGGCTGCGAGGTTTTCACTGCTGCGGAATGGCAGCAACGGCACCTCCTCCATCTCGATTTGCTGCGCCTCTGCGTAGATTTCCTTGCGCTTCTCTGGATCTTTTTCCTTACGCCCCGCCTCGATCAGCGCATCGACTTTCGGATTATTGTAGAAGGAATGGTTGCCTGGCACACCTGCTGACGTGCTGTGGAAGAGGTTGTACTGGTTGTAATCGGCATCCCCGGTCGCATTGCCCCAGCCACTAATGAACATTTGCGCTTCCCCTTTTGCCGCCAATTCCAAATACGCGCCGAACTCCATCACTTGAATCTGCAAGTCGATGCCAATTCCCTTCAGCTGGGATTGCAGCACTTCTGCCACATTGATCCGTGCCTTGTTGTCATTGAGATAGATGGTTGCCTTGAATCCGTTGGCGTAGCCTGCTTCGGTGAGCAATTGCTTCGCTTTGTTCAAATCGTATTCTGGCGTTTTAATATTCGGGCTGTAGCCGATGACTTTTGGCCCTAATGACGAGATCGCTACTTTTCCGACATTGTTATAAACCCCTTTAATAATTGCTTCCTTATCAATCGCATGGGCGATGGCCTGACGAACCCGAACATCGTCAAAAGGCTTCTGCTTGACGTTCATCCCGATATGGTCAACCGCGAATGATTCGAACCGCCCCAAAGACATGCTCTGCGAGTTCTGTACCCTTTCCAGTTCAGTGACCGGTAGCTGTTCTGCGACATGAGCTTCCCCTGTCTCCACCATGGCTACACGTGTCGCATCCTCAGGAATGGTCTTGAAAACAACTTTTTCCAGCTTCGGCTTGTTTCCCCAATACTTCTCGTTTCTCACCAAGACGATTTCTTGTCCAGGTGTCCATGATTCAAAGATGAACGGCCCCGTCCCTACCGGTTTCTTGGACAACTCTTTGCCAAATTCCTTCATCGCCTTCGGACTAATGATGCCACCCTCGGCACTCGCCAGAACGGACAGGAGCCCTGCGAACGGATAATGTAAAATAATCTCTACTTTCAGTGGGTCAATGACCTTCACTTCTTTAATCATGCCAAACATGTTTGCTTTGGGAGTCGGATTGTCTTTGTCCAAAATTCGGTCGATCGTCTTTTTCACCGCTTCCGCATTAAAAGGCTCCCCATCGTGGAAGGTAACACCGTCACGCAGTGTGAACTCCCAGGTGACATCGTCTTTTTGTTTCCATTCTTTTGCCAAAAGAGGTTTGTACTCGCTATTCCGATCCATCATGACCAGACCTTCATAGAGCTTGTGCTGCGTCACTGCCATGGAGTTAATCTGGGTACTAAAATGCGGGTCCAGATTATTCGCATCGGACAGGCGGGCAATAATCAGGGTACCACCTCCACCCGTTGCGGCCGATGAAGACGCGGGGCTAGTCGAAGCTTGATTGGAGTTGGGCGCGGAATTCGTCCCACTGGATGTCTGACTGCCACCACAGCCTGCCAAGACTGTGGAAACCAAGACGGACAGGGCGAGAATGGATCGTAGCATGTGCTTCTTCTTCACTGTGAATGCCCCCTTATTCTGGATGATAGAATGAAAAGAATATGACATGACTAAATATTACTAATTTTCTCACTATTAATCTTTTCATTATCTTTACCTTTCTTTTCACTTTCTTTACTATGTCGTTTTTGAATGTTCAAAATAACTCTATTGAAGGTGCCTACATAGTGGAGGAGAAGAAAAAGCACAGTTCTCTTCGACTCTGACAGGCCCGCAAGGGGGATTCACTGGACGTCTCCACTTAAAAAAGGGGACCGTCGAGCCAAAGCCACCCTACGGGCGGACGTTTCTCGAGGAAGAAGTGTTCGACAAGCGTGGTCCCCTTTTTGAAGTTCCGACTGGGTAGGCTTTGTCAAGGTCTGAACTACTCCCCTAGAAATAGACAGTATTTAAAAAGAGCCTGTTGCAAATTAAGCAGCAATGAGATGATTTCTGGTTTCATCAGGAGTCATCTTTTTTAATGTCCACTGATAACGCTCTGAATTGTAATAGGTTACATATTCGTTGACGCGTTGACGCAACTCTTGAAGTGAAACACAGTCCTTATATTCGAGTTCGTCTTTCATATGACCGAAGAACGATTCCATTGAAGCGTTGTCCCAGCAGTTACCTTTGCGAGACATCGACTGCTTAAAACCAGCCTCAGCAATAAGGCGCCTCGTTGTAAGATGAGTGTAGTGCATTCCTTGATCCGAATGAAAAATAGCATCAGGATGGACGTTACCGTCCAATCGTTTGATTAATAAGTCTAGTGTCCGTTTCACTAGTGATAACTCCAATGTCGAAGACAGATAGTGTGCCAAAATCTGTTTGGTCGCCCCATCTTTTACGCAAGACAAATATGCCCATTGACCAGTACCATAGCGCAAATAAGTAATGTCAGTAAGTAGAACCTTCTCGGGTATACCTTGATCAAACTGACGTTTAAGTAGGTTTGGGCATGTGCGGTGTTCCTGAGTAGCCTTGGCCATTTTTCGATACGGATTCGCTTTCCGAATAAGAGTGACTAGCTTAAACTTTTGCATAAGACGACGAATCTTTTTATGATTCATCACGACACCGTTCATTCGCTCCAATCTCATTTTAATGACCAGCACTCCTGCTCTCCCTTTTCGAGTTTCGAAATGCTCCTTGATGAGCAGGAAGTCTCGTTCGTCGGCTTCTTCTCGAATTTGTCGCTGTTCCTCAGCACTACACCAGCGATAATAGCCACTTGAGCTCACTTCAGCAATCTGGCATAGATAACGGGTTACACGCTTCAAGCCATGTTTACGAAGAACTATGCTAATAAGCTGAAAGCGCTCGGGAGACGATAACGTCTTATTGGTTTGTCTTTCGAGCGCTTCTAGCTTTTTTAAAAGTTCGTTCTCTGCTTCCAGAAGCCTAATTCGTGCTTCAGCACGTCTCAGTTTTTCTTTTGCTGATAATTCTCCCTCTGACTTTCTACCGGTGCTCCCCTTGCCTCTGCGCTCCTCAATTAATCCAGCTTCACCAAAAGTCGTACATACTTTTCTCCATCGATGTAAGCATTTTTTTGGTGTATGACGACCCATTATTTCTAAGGGGAAACCTGCCTGAAGAAATATCTCAATCGGCGTTTGTCCCTCTCGATATGCCTGTACAGCGGTAAATTTGAACATAGGAGAATACGTGATGTTTTTCCCTGTTACTCGAAGTACATTTTGATTTTTTTCTAACATATGTATCTCATGTTCCGTAAAACTTATTCTGTTTTTACTCATCTAACATATCCCCACTCATTTCTCGTTAATGATGATTAAAACACAAAAAACCGTTAGACGGTCACTTTTTTCAAAGTGTCCATCTAACGGGTAGTAGTTCAGGTCTGCGAGCCCTGTGCTTTTTCTTCTCACTAGCTTTAGCGTTTATCGATAGCTACTAAATCTTAGAAAAAAAAACATCCCTCAAAAAAGGGATGGCCATGCAAAAGATTTCAAAATATGCCATTTACAGTTCAACATCTTTATCCCACCGTCTTTCCAGATCCCTCACGGTCGAACTTTTCTCGACATCCTGTTCATTCTTGTAAGTTCCCAGCATGACGTCAAAAACAGGGCTGGTAACACCGTACCAATAATGTTCATTTTTGAAGTGATGCCATAGATGGAGCTTTTTCATCCAGCGCCCCCATGGAGACATGGGTTGAACCGGGCGGTGGGCGATATAATGCGTCCATTCATAAAATAGCAGAAAACCGATCACGCCTGTAACAAAGGCATTGGTCACAATTACGTCAGAAGTGAGCAGATAACAAATGGCTCCGGTTCCTGCAATGAGCGGCAAGCTGTACCACACGGGCAAGAACAACAGGTGCAAGTTGTTGGGATCGGCGTGATGATCATAATGGAGGCGCTTTAACAAATGGAGCAAAAATGGATTTCGAGGCGGTTTGAGATGAAAGAGAAATCGGTGAATCAAGTATTCGCTTGCCGCATATCCAATCATCCCCGCCACGAGTGCCACCCATGTTTTCCACATGTACCATTCAGAAAGAGTGAAAGACAAACTAATTAGGAATAGAATGCTCATGATGAGGATATCCGGAAACGTAAAGAATTCCTTCAGAAACTTTGCCTTCATCAGAACGCCCTCCTCTTGTATTCCTTCACTTGTCTAGTTCCAACACGGTTCGGGTTCTCCACAGCTCCAAACTTTTTTCCATTGCCTTTCTGGCTACACGCTCTGCTTCGATGTAATCTCCTTGTAAAGCGACGTTCAAAAGTTCATGGTAGTAGTGCCAAGATGCCTCGCGGTGTTCCGGGATGGAAAAATACTTTCGCGCCATTTTTAGATAAAAGGAATCAAAACTGTTTACAATCAGTAAATAGACAGGATTTGGGGAAAGCCTCGTCAGATTTTTCTGCAGCTCCCAGTCAAAGGCTGCATAAGAATCAGCATCAGGTTTCAGTTGATCGAGATTGGCAAGCAATGCGACCACCTTCGGCTGATGAGCAGCAACCGCGTTACGAATGTAAACAGGCGCCAACGATATCCGCAGTTCCAGCAAGTACGAAATAAACTCATCCGTAACATCTTCGTGGTTTTGAATGATATGGACAAGGGTCATTATATTGCCTTGATGCCAATAATCATTAACAATTGCCGGATGTCCTTTCCGCACAGTGATCCAGCCATCTCTTTCCAAGCGTTGCAGTGCTTCTCTAACGGTTGGCCTGCCTACCCCGTAGTACGCTGCCAACTCCCGTTCCGGCCGCAGCGTACTTCCTGCAGGATACTCTCGGGTCAAAATTGCTTTGATTAATTTTTTCTCAATTTGATCCGACGACCGTTCTTTCTTTCCCCCTTTTTTCTCCATTGTCATGATCGCCTCCCTGCGTTGCTGGTCCTATAACAAATATTTGTGGTATTACCACAAAAGGTAATATTTTACACAACCCCCTGTCAAGAGGTGAAATACTTGGACTTACCAGTACCCACGCGAAATTTAGTGTCCCTTCTCCAGCATAAAAAAGGCATAGCCCTCTCCCGAAAAAGAGAAGGCTATGCCTCTTATGCTGCTGGCGTGACTATTCTGTCACTTTTACCGACCAGCCAAACTTGTCTTCACGCTCACCGTACTGGATTCCTGTCATCTCGTCGTACAGTTTCATCGTCAATTCCCCTGTTTTTTCACCGTTAATGATCATCTGATGTCCGTTCCAGTTCAGATCACCGACCGGGGAAATAACAGCAGCTGTTCCGGTGCCGAATGCTTCTTCCAGCTCACCATTGACGTAAGCGGTATGCAGGTCTTCCATGGAAATCCGCTTCTCTACGACTGGAATTCCCCAGTCCTTGAGCAATTGGATGGTCGAATCTCTCGTGATCCCCTCCAGGATGCTACCGTTTAATGCTGGGGTCCACACTTCCCCTTTTACCTTGAAGAACACGTTCATGCTGCCTACTTCTTCAATATATTTGTTCTCTACACCATCAAGCCATAGCACTTGCTCATAGCCTTTTTCTTTTGCTTCCACTTGTGCTTTCAGACCGCCTGCGTAGTTACCTGCCACTTTTGCGTTTCCTGTTCCGCCTCTTACCGCACGAACGTAGTTGTTTTCTACGTAAATTTTCACGGGCTTCATGCCACCCGCATAGTACGCTCCAACTGGAGAAAGAACGATCACCAATTTGTACGTATGCGAAGCGCGCACACCAAAGCATGGCTCTGTCGCGATTACGAAGGGACGAATGTAGAGAGACTGTCCGCTTTCTGTTGGAATCCATTCTTTATCTACTGCCACCAGCTGTTTTAATGCCTCGACCATGAATTCCTCGTCGATCAGCGGCATGCTCATACGCTCCAATGAACGGTTCATACGCTTGAAGTTTTGATCAGGACGGAACAAGCGAACCTTGCCCTCTTGATTGCGATAAGCTTTCAAGCCCTCAAAGACAGCTTGTCCGTAATGGAACACCATTGCTGCCGGGTCCAATGTCAGCGGAGAGTAAGGGACAATTTGTGGATCATGCCATCCTTTACCTTCAGTATAATCCATGGTGAACATATGATCGGTAAAATGCACACCGAATCCCAGCTTGTCAGAAGCTGGTTTCTCCTTTTTCTGTTCTGTCCGGGTAATTGTTAACTGACACTCCATCTTCTACATCTCCCTTAGTATGAAAACCACGATTTGAAACTTGCTATATATACAAAATAGCAACAATTTTGCATGATTTCCAGCGTAAGTTTGTCCTACCCCTACAATTTCTGGTTATTTAGCGAAAACTTCGCAAAAATTTCGTGATATTTTTTTCTTCGCAGGCAGGATGAAAGGAATAGGTATCCCGAAAAGAATGGATAGTGACAGAATGAGGAGGGATATGTATGACCACGCACCTTCGCTTGCACGGAAAAATTGCCATAGTAACAGGAGCCAGCCGCCTTCAAGGGATTGGGGCTGCTATTTGTAAAATGCTTGCCTCCCACGGTGTCGATATTTTCCATACATATTGGACTGCCTACGACCAATCCATGGCCTATAGGATGCAAAAGGATGAACCCGCCATCTTGCAGGAAGAGATCAGACGCTACGGAGTCAGATGCGCCGGGATCGAGATTGACCTGTCACAGCCTGATGCCTACAAGGAGGTGCTCGACGCAGCTACAGCACAATTGGGCGCTCCAAGCATTCTCGTCAACAACGCTTGCCATTCAACAAATGACGGCTTCGAAGCGCTGGATATCGCCAGTTTGGATGCACATTATGCCATCAATGTGCGGGCAACCACAATGCTCAGTGTGGAATTTGCACGTCGCTTCTCCCAACAACGCGGAGGCCGAATCATCAACATGACATCTGGTCAGTCCAAAGGCCCGATGGTCGGCGAGATCGCGTATGCGGCAACAAAAGGAGCCGTGGATGCCCTGACGACGACACTGGCTGCCGAAGTAGCCACGAGAGGGATTACGGTCAACGCTGTAAATCCAGGCCCCACCGATACAGGCTGGATGAACGACGAAATCAAGCATTACCTTTTGCAGCAATCTCCATCCGGACGGATCGGACAGCCCGAGGATGCAGCGCGTCTTGTCGCTTTTACTGGCAAGTGACGAAGCGGAGTGGATTACGGGACAAATCATGCATTCCGAAGGCGGGTTCATCCGGTAAGTGAAAAAGCACAATCCGCCGTTTCTAGCAGATTGTGCTTCTTCTAATTATTCAAGCTATGGTTTGCTCACGATTGGAAAAGATGGCTTGAACAACTCTTTTTCGCCTAGCTGTTGATAGTCGCGCTCGACGTAGCCTAGACGCATTTTGTCAAAGTAACGCTGTCCTTTCGCTCTGATCTCTTCCAGATCAACTCCTGGCAGGAGGCGGTCTTTCATCACGGTGCGCCCAGCGATGATGGAGAGCTTCACATCACGGCCTGAGCCACACGTGATGATCGTACGGATTGGATCATCAACCGCACCCATGTGGAAACCGTCCAGATCGATGGCAATGATATCTGCTTTTGCCCCCGGTGCCAATCGTCCCAAATCATCTCTGCCAAGGAAACGTGCACCGCCCAATGTCGCTGCGCGGTAAATGTCTGCGTAGCTGGAATCCGCGACATCGCCTTCCACTAAACGGGACAGCATGCTGGCTGTGCGAATGTTTTGGATGAAGTCAGGCGGGAACGTATCGGTTCCAATCGCGATGTTGACGCCGCGACGCTTGTAACGAGCAAATGATTCGAGTGCCTCACCGTGGCGGCCTACTACGAGCGGGCAGTGAATCACAGTCGTACCTGTCTCTTGCAGGATCGCCAAATCGTCTCCCTCACCGAATTTCGCTTTACTAAAGCCTGGAATGAAATGTGCGTGGGGAATTGCTGTTTTCTTTCCGAGGAAGCCGATCTCATTCAGGAACTGAATCGGTGATTTGTTGTGACGACGATGGATTTCCGTGTATTCATAGAGACTTTGTGCAGCGTGCAGACGGATCGGACATCCGAGCTCATCGCTGTAGCGCTTTGTGTTGATCAGGTTCTCTACAGACTGTGACTCGATTCGCTCTGGTGCCAGCATTCCTCGGATGAGTCCGTCGTGAGCCCCATCGAAATCTTTGACAAATTGGACAGCCCGCTCCAGCCCTGCTTGTCCCTCCGCTTCGTTCCACAGTACTTCGATCTCTCCGTTTGCCTTCACGACACGCATGCCGGACTGATAGCTTGGCCCCATGTACATACGCAATCCCAAGCGTCCTGCATGATCGGCTGCGGCTGCCAGCTCCTCATACGTTTCCGCCCAGCGCTTATAGAATACGGATGTAATCGGCATCGCTGTCGTTACTCCATTTAGAATCAATTGACTATAGGCGTAAAGGGATTTGAATGCCTCTTCCTCAGGCGTCATTACCTCATGGTAGCCTTTACGGTAGTAGTCTTCCGACCAGAGCATGTTTTTGTTTCGAGCAGAGGCTTGCTCCAAATGTACGATGTCGTGATCAATATCACCCAACGCATTCAGGTCAATGAAGCCTGGACTGACTACTGCATTGCCCGCATCGATCACTTCATCTACCTCGCCATCAAAATGATGCCCCACATACAAAATGGTGTCATTCTCGTAAACGACTTCCCCATCTTTGATAATCACATGATCTTCGCCGTCAAAACCGATGACATATTTTGCGGTTATTTTCTTTTTCATGATGATCCTCCCTACTCTTTCTCGTTCCGGCCTTTCCACTCCGTTGTATCTTTCGTTATTATAGGAAATATTCTGTAAAATTTGTTTCAAAACCTTTACGTGTATTTGCACAATCTTTACTCCTTTTCGAAAACAGGCAAGATTCCATACAATACGTAAAGATCATGCAAAAACTAGTAAAAAAGATGAACAACCTTGTTCGAAATATTCACTACAATTAATAAAGACAGCTAGACTGGACTCTCATCCACTACTTGCAAGATAGAGAAAGGGCTGATTTCTAGTGATACAAGCTTTTTGGTTAACCAACGTCCGTCTCGATAAAGGATTTGAAACAGGAGACGACGGCGTCTTTCACACAATCTCGGAGATCTGTCATTTGAAGATCGAAGACGGCAAAATCGCAGAGATCGTAACCGCGAACGAACCACTCGACACCCCTTTACCGCAAGAAGATGCAAAAGGTTTATTGGCCCTCCCCTCTTTTGTTGAAAAGCATAATCATCTGGATAAAACGTATGCAGGCGCAACCTGGAAATCCTGCCTCCCTCCGAAAAAACTGATCGATCGCTTGGAGTTCGAAGCAAAAGAAATGCCGCTGATAACGGGGACGACCAAAGAACGCGCACAAGCGATGCTCCAGCTCCATATCAAAGGCGGTGCCACACATGTCCGCACACACGTGAACATCGATCCATACATCGGGCTGAAAAACCTGGAGGGTGTGCGTGCAGCACTGGAAGAGTACAGCGATCGTCTGACGTATGAAATCGTTGCTTTCCCGCAGCAGGGGCTCCTGCGCACACAAGCAAGCTCCTTGATGAGACAAGCGATGAAGGAAGGCGCTACACTGGTTGGAGGTTTGGACCCGGCTGGGATTGATAATGAATTGGAAGGCTCCTTGCGTGAGATGATGGACATTGCGGTGGAAGCAGATGCGGATGTCGATATTCACCTGCATGATCCGGGGACACTCGGCTTTTATACGATCAAAAGACTGCTTGATCTAACCGAGGAAGCTGGCTGGCAGAACCGGATGGCAATCAGTCATGCCTTTGCCCTCGGAGATGTGTCGATGGAGGAGTGCTCCGACATGGCAGATCGATTGTTCCAGCTAGGAACGATGATCATGACAACCGTTCCGATTAATCGGGCAATGCCACCTGTCCCGATGCTTCATGCCAAAGGCGTACAAGTCGCACTTGGTTATGATGGGTTCTACGATTCGTGGTCGCCATATGGTACAGGCGATATGCTGGATAAGCTAAACCGTCTGGTTGAACGTTACCGTTGGGTCGATGAGAAATCATTGGTGCAATCGTTGTACTTCATCACCGGAGGAAAAACAACGCTCGATAAAGATGGCAACCGTGCATGGCCAAAGGTTGGTGACGAGGCGAGCATCGTGTTTGCAGAAAGCTCCTGCTCTGCGGAAGCGATTGCGAGAAAATCTCGTCGGGCTGCTGTTATGTTTAAAGGGAAAATTGTGCATGGTGCTTTGGAGAGAACGGAAGAAACAAAGTAGCCAGATAGACCACGGAGGCATCGCTGATTTTTCAGGGAAGCCTTTTTTCTTTGGGTTTAAATCCAGCCTTTGGTGGTGGGGAGAAAAAAGAAGAAAACGCTCAAGTTCTTGGGCTACCTGCTAGGGGTTATCCCTGCCCAGCTCCATGGAAAAAAAGAAACCCGCGTCCAAAGTCGCGCCTCTGCGAAGTAATTCAGAGGTGGACGCTAAAGGCAGGTTTCTTTTTTTCCATTGCGCTTCGGTTGGTATCCCAAAGACTTTCGCTTATTTCTTCTTTTTTCTCTTACCAGCTTGGGTGTTTGTTCGCGACTAAAAGCTTGAGCTATTGAACCCGTCATTTTGTAACCAAGCCATTTTTAAAAGCTTCACACCAAGCTGGATTTCATCAGTTGATAAATTACTGAACCCAAGTCTGACGATTGGGTGATCCGTTTTGTTTTTAATGAAGAAGAGTGAAGTCGGATAGACTTTAACTCCCTGAAGGGAAGCCTGTTGAATGAGCCATTCTTCTGAACGCTCCAGGTGTACTTTGACTAAAACGTACAGACCAGACTGCTCCCCGATGATTGAAATATGGTGTTTGAAATGCTTCCTTAATTCATAGACGAAGTGCTGCATTTTTCGTTTATAAACAAGACGCATGCGTTTAATATGGCGATTCCATTCCCCTTCTTCCATAAATTTCGCCATGGCGAATTGGCTAAGGAGTGAAGTGGTGCTCTCGAAATGTGCGAATTGATTTTTATAACAGTTGATCAGTGGCTGTGGCAATACCATATAACTTAAACGAATTCCTGGCAGAAAGCACTTCGAGAAGTTTCCGAGATAAATAACCCTCGTTGAATCGATGGAAGCGAGAGCCGGAAATGGCTGTTGGGTATAGCGATATTCACTATCATAATCGTCTTCGATAATATAGCCTTGCCTATTTTTTGCCCAATGGATGAGCGCATGCCTTTGCTGAATGGGCATACTTACCCCATATGGACTGTGATGGGACGGCGCTACATAAATCAATCGTGATTTCATTTGTTCCAGATGTGAAAAATCAGCACCTGTCTCATAAACGGGTAACGTTTCCAGTGTAAAACGATTTAATTGAAAAGCTTTCCTAGCACCATCATAACCAGGGTCCTCCACAATCACGCTAGAAAAATCATGTTTCAGGACAAGACCGAGATACACCAGCATTTGTTGGGTACTACTGCCGATAATGATGGCATCTGGTTCTGTTCTCACCCCACGAGACTGGAGTAAATAGGCTGCAATCTGCTCACGCAGGCCCCATTCACCAAAAGGTTCTCCGTACCGAAAGCTGTCCTTTTCCATCAATACCTGATTCGAAATCCTCCGCCACGTTTTTAAAGGGAAATGCGATTGATCGACAACGTCTGCGCGAAAATCAATGCGAACAGAGGGTACCGGCTCTGCTTGCTTGTGAGTAGAAAAGCGACGAGCCTCATGAAATAAAACGGGCTCTAACTCATTGACAATATAACCTTTGCGGCCTTCTCCACGAATATACCCTTCCGCAACAAGCTGCTCATACGCCATTAATGTTGTATTACGGCTTACATGTAAGGAATCTGCGAGTTGACGAATGGAGGGCAATGGCTCATCCGCCTTTATGTCGCCTTGTTCAATAAATGATTTAAATTTCTCATAGATTTGTTTGTATTTAGGAGAGCTATCCTTGAATGTAAAAATGGTATTTTTCATTTGCCCCCTCCTGACATGTATATTTGTTTGTTATTGTATCTTTTTTTATGTCAGTTTGTATCATAAGCTTGGTTCAAATACAAGTTGAAAGGATGGTTCCTATGTACATTCCTAAGCTATATCGTATGGAACATGGTGAGGCCGTTCAAATGATGAAGGCTAACCCGTTTGCCCTATTGATTACGGTTGATGAACATCGCCCGTTGGCTACACATATCCCGTTGGAAATTCGTGAAGAGGAAGGGAAAATCTATGCGACTGGGCACATCGCATACGGAAACATGCAGAAAAAAACGTTGGATAACAATCAGGATGTTTTGCTGATTTTTCAAGGACCGCACGCTTATATTTCGTCAAGCTGGTATGAGAGTGAACAGGTTCCCACATGGGACTATCTCGCTGTACATGCGTATGGGACAGCGCGTATCCTCACGAAGGAGGAACTCAAGTCGGCTTTGGATACGATGCTGACACACTATGAATCTCACCGAGAAAATGGTCGGCTCTGGGAGACATTTGATCCTGAATTGCTTGAGAGAGAAATGAAAGGAATCGTTGGTTTTGAAATTGAAATCACCTCTATCCAAGGGGCAGCCAAAATGAGCCAAAATCGCAACAACACCGATTATCAATCAATTGTGACAGAGCTTGAAAAATCAAAGGATCAAGAGGAAATTCAGGTTGCTCAGTGGATGCGTGAGCAACGAAAAGAGTTATTTAAGTGATCAGCCTATAGATACAACAAGGAGTTGCTTCTTATGGAGTTTTCAACTATTTGGCTATTTGTCGTTGCCGCTTCTACATTGTTAATCATACCTGGACCAGCTGTGCTCTATATTATGGCAAGAAGTATTGATCAAGGAAAGAAAGCAGGTCTAGTATCAGTTCTAGGAGTGTCTCTTGGTGGTTCTGTTCACGTTTTAGCTGGAGCAATCGGAGTTTCTGCGATCCTTATGACATCAGCAACAGCCTTCCATATCGTGAAATACTTGGGCGCTGTTTACCTTATCTATTTGGGGTGCAAGACATTATTTTCAAAATCTGATAGCACAGCTTCCGAAATTCCAAAAGCCCCTCGCAAAAAATTACGAAAGATTTTTTTAGAATCAGCGCTTGTGGAGGTAATGAACCCCAAGACAGCACTCTTCTTTTTAGCCTTCTTTCCGCAATTTATCGCACCTACTGCCGGGTCAGTCACCGTTCAATTTTTGCTGTTAGGAACGATATTTATTATCCTCGCTTTTATTAGCGATGGTCTGTATGCCGTTCTCGCAGCAAGTATGAGAAAGCGGATTGTGGGTAGTACAGCGAGTTCAAAGGTAATGAATCGGATCACTGGTTATTTCTATATAGCTCTGGGGATTTTCTCCGCCTTTGCGAGCCCCTCCAAAACATAATCAACGAAATGAAACGGAGAGATAGGTTATGTCCAGATTTATCATAGAAGATGATTTTTGGTCGTTATTTCCGCATGCAAAAATAGGCATCGTGATATGTCAGGGGATCGATAATTCAAATAGGGACGTTGAAAAATACGAGAAGCTACTGCGGGAGGCAGAAAAAGAAGCACACAAATTTTTACACCTGGAGGAATTCAGCAGTAATCCTGTCATTTCCGTTTGGCGAGAAGCTTTTCAGAAATTCAAGACCAAGAAAGGGGCAAGATGTTCCATTGAAGCTTTATTAAAAAGAGTGAAAAATGGCCATCCGATCGGAACCATAAACCCGCTTGTTGACATCTATAATTCCATTTCCTTGCGTTATGGATTTCCCTGTGGTGGAGAAGATATCGACACTTTTGTAGGCGATGTTCGGCTAACGCAAGCAAATGGCAACGAACCGTTTCTCCCATTGGGACAGGATGAAAATGCTTCGCCCTATGAAGGGGAAATTGTTTATAAAGATGATGAAGGTGCCATATGCAGATGCTGGAATTGGCGGGAAGCTCAAAGGACGATGCTAACAGAAAACACGAA
Organism: Brevibacillus schisleri; assembly: GCF_055685845.1. NCBI lineage: Bacteria > Bacillati > Bacillota > Bacilli > Caryophanales > Paenibacillaceae > Brevibacillus > Brevibacillus schisleri. The sequence goes on along the minus strand of NZ_JBVNDM010000001.1, from coordinate 1,716,295 downwards.
AAATGCATTCCTCTGCATGGAATTAGTAGATGAAACAAGAATCGATGAATTCCATATGGCACTAAAAGAATTGTCTGATCTCGTACCACAACATCTAGGTGGTATGGTGAAAATGGAAGTGCTGGATATCTATCATAGGGTTTCCCACCCGACAACATGAGCTGACCTCTGGCTATAGTCCTGCTGCCTTAGCTGCGCGTGTTGCATTGAAGTCCCTCATATACTCAAAAACAAAAAGCCGCTGTTTATCAGTCAGGTCGTCTGCTTCGACTTCCACAACTGCTGGCGGCTTGTATCACTCGTTCCTTTATTGGAGCATTCCGTATTTTTCGCTCCGTTCCGTTCTTTTAATTAGAACATTCCATTTGCTTGCTCATCCCACTAGTCCTGATCTTCCTGTTCCTTCCGAGCTGTTCAGCAATGTCCTTTAGCTCCATTTCATTATTTGATTGCTTCTACATCTCTAAAGCCTTAATACGATTCGGGTCTTTCGCTCTCGCCACTACATGATCACCACCACCATTGTTTGAGTTCTTTAGCCAAAGAAAAAGTATCTTAGTCTTACCAAAACAGAAGCTCACTGAACGGAGTGCAAGAAATTAATGTCTACATTGCGCTACATTTCTGAGAGTCTTTCCTCAGGTAATAATGGCTCAATGTGTCTCTAAAAAAATTGACCCTCCGTAGAGGGTCTTATTTTTCTATTCTCAATTGTGGTTATAATTTTATTGTGGATGGAAAATTCTCAATCTCATACTGCCTGAATCGTTAGTCGTTTTTCCGGATACTTTGATATAATAAGGTTGACCTGCAAACATCTCCATTTCAACGACACCATCTACATCATTATAACCTAGTTGACTATAATTTGTATTATAAACGTGGACAGCACCATTGAAATTAAACGGTGCAAATGTGTAAATACCGGTTACTGTAGGCTGAAATCGAAAATGGATACCGTAGCCCCCAGAAGGAATAACTCCTGTGACAGATATTGCGTCACTTGGAACAATAATTGCGTCTGAGGTTAACTTACCTTTGTACGATAATGGATTTACCCAGGGAGCTACTACCAACCCATAACCGTGTTGTTTATCAACCCCATCTAAGCCTAAGTCCTCCGTATTTCCTTCAATCATCTCTCTTAATTGAAATGCTGTCTTGTTAGGGTACATTTGTTTATACAATACAGCTAAACCTGTTACATGTGGAGCTGCACACGATGTTCCTCCGAAGGTGGAGTAAACTGACCCAATTGAATTATAGTCAACCCCATTAATATTATTTTCATGTGGTTGTGTTGTCATAACATTTGATGGAGCAACTACACTCAAATTACCTCCACGTGAAGACTCTCTGTTTAAATATTTTGTCGGAGTAACAGCACCTACCGCTAAAACAAAAGGATATTTAGCAGGAGATTTAAGAATTGAATTATTAACATCAATTCCTTCAACGTTCCCCAAGTTACCGGCACTAACAATGAACAAAACGTTATGTTTAGTATACGCATCGAGATAAGCATTATATCTTGCAATTGAATCCTCTGAATCTCCAAAACTACAATTGATGATCTGCACACCTTGAGAGACTAACCAGTGAATTGCTTCAATTTCCGCCTCTACCCCCCATAGCCCTGTATTATTATCTACTTTTACTCCGTACAGTAGACAATCTGGTGCAACTCCTACATACCCTTTGTCGTTTTTCCGCATTCCGATGATCCCTGCAGCTTTTGTTCCATGCATTTGTTTATCAGCCGTTGGCGGTAAGGTGCTGTTGGGGTAAGAATTATAACGTCCCGCCCACACCAAGTCCTCGTGATTAGCACATCCAGTATCGATGACCCCAACTTTTATACCTCTTCCTGTATAACCACGAGAGTGAAATTGTTCAACTCCAATCATGCGGTGTGACCATTCTGGTGGCTGTTGAGCCATGTCCAACGTAGTCGTTTCTCTACTTTCTTCGACAGCAAGTACATCTGGATCTTTTCTTAAGTCATTAAGTAAGTCTTCCCCTGCATCCTCAATGATAAATACCCTAGGCAGGTGACTTAACTCATTTTTCATTTTGCACTTTTTGTACTTAAAATTTTGTGCATACCTCATCAGATGTCGATTAAGCTTCTCTTTGTTTTTCTGATGATCCTGCTCTCTGAATGTGATTAGATGTTTACTATTCAATATAATTCTCCCCTTTTAAAAGTGCTAAGCAACAGAAAAGCCACCCGGCGTCCCGAGTGGCACAGTTCCTATTTGCTTGTCTCCATTTTATCAGGGAGTCCTGTTCTCTCGCTGAAATCGCCTGGAGTGTAAACTTCTGTAATTAACTGTAAGGTGAATAAACTTATCCAATTGAGTTTGTTTTGCAAAAGAAAAAGCACCTCTATAGGTGCTTCAATCTGGTTTGGTTAACTTTATATCTAATTCCATTTTTTCTTTCTCGCCTATCACTTCCGCAGTCACAACATTATCCATGTTTATGGCTTTCCCATCAACCATAAACCACTTCTTGTTGTCTTGTACCACCATAATAAGTTTTTGCCTAGCATCCACATTGTACTCTCTACCACTATCGATTTCTTCAGTCTCACCAGTTACGTAATGAAACCTATACCTTGCATTACTCATTACCATCCCTCCTCTAGTCAAATTTCGACACAAGGAAAATTTTCCCTGCACATGAAACCTTAAGGAAAGCCTTGTTATTTACTGTGATCGCCCATTTCTGAGCGGCTTCACTCGACCGGGATATCCCCGATCCCTTGTTTACTGGGCCACTTCCAGATGATCCATTTCCTGATAATTACATAACACTTGATTTTTTCGGCCCAAAAGTGCCATCTTAGTGCCAATTTAACGCCATTCGAGCTTTTCTGGTATCGCCCATATGATTTCTTCTCTCCACCTAAAAGCTTGTCTTCGACTTACTTTCAACTCAACAGCGATTCCATCCCATGTAAGTAGCTGAGGTTTCTTCCATTAGCGAAGATAAATAAATCTCTTTTTATCCTCAGGCAACCTTTCGTGTACCGATTCAATTACCTCAGCAATCTATTCTATAAAGAAATGACAATCTACAGTTAAACAAACGGCAGCCAAATGCACTGGCTGCCGATCTTTGTGTTTATGAAATGAACCATGCCCATTTGCTCAACAATCATATCCTGACTTTAGAACATTCCATTCTCATTGGGGGAATCAGCCGGTATAGGTTGGCCTACATCCCACAATTCAACGATTTGGTCGTTATGGAAACGGAAGATATGAACCACAGCTCCCCCAAGATCTTCTTGGTTTTGCTTCACATGAGAATGAACGGCAACGATATCCCCCTCTTCGATGGCACGTTTCACTTCGAGAACCTTATGCGGATTCTTTGCGGCGTTCTCTTCCATTGCGAGCATGAGAGAATGAGCATCGCCACGGAAAAAGGGATTATGGTGACGGAAATTCGGACTAGCGTATCTTTGGTATGCTTCTCGCACATTCCCCGACGCTACCAGTTGCAAAAACGACACCGCATTCTCTTTGGAAGAAGTCTTCATAACCAATCATCCTTTCTTGATAAAGATACCCGTTCGTACAACACGTCTATCTATGCCCAACTTTTTGCACTTTTTAACACTCCTCGTCACTTGCTATGCTTTCAATCTTGCCATACGTATTTACTATTTCTTCTGTATACCTAATTAACCTTTTTCCCCACATCCGTTACTCCTCTATTCTGTCATTACCATTTTCTAGAGGAAACCGCTCATCTTGCCTGCTATGGTGAGGTATAATAGTCAAAGCAAAGGGGGCGGGAAGCTGTGGCATGGTTAATCGGTCTGGCCTGTAGCGCTGGGATTGCGGGGGCGGCTTATGTAAAACGGTCGCTGTCTGGTTCCGGCTTTTTGGCGGCGGTGATATTGGGCACCGTGATGTACGCACTCGGAAGCTCTATCTGGTTCGGTTCCCTCATCGCTTTTTTTGTCTCGTCCACCTTATTATCCAAGTGGAAAAAGCATAAAAAAGAAGAGGCAGAGAGTGGTTATGAGAAAACAGGGAGACGCGATGCTGGCCAGGTGCTCGCAAACGGCGGGCTCGGGTTGCTGTTATGCATAGTTAATTGGGCGTGGCCACATCCGCTTTGGTGGTACGCGTTCCTCGGCGTGATGGCAGCGGTCACAGCCGATACATGGGCGACAGAGATCGGCGGCTTAAGCCGGAAGCCTCCGCGATCGATCAAGACGGGGCAGCGTGTTCCGCCTGGTACTTCTGGCGGTGTTTCTAGTTTGGGCATGGGTGCTTCGCTTGCCGGTGGATTATATATCGGCGGCGTAGCGTGGTTGCTGCTTGCGGCAGCCGGTCAACCCGCGCCGGATGTGATCACACCTGCCCTTAGACTGGCAGCTTGGATTGGTATAGCAGGACTGGCTGGCTTGGTAGGGTCACTGGTCGATTCATGGATCGGTGCAACTTGGCAGCAAATGTACCGTTGCAGCGTTTGCGGTCGTGAAATCGAACAGGCCCGTCACTGCGGCAAGCCAGCCATGCGAATCCTCGGTCGCGCTGGTTGGAACAACGATGCCGTCAATGTCGCTGGCTCACTTGCAGGTGGTGCTTTCGCCGTCTTACTGGCGCTGGCAATCGGCTTACTGTTTGACCTATAAAAAAACGGAAAGACTTCGTATCACGAAACGATACTGAGTTTTTCCGTTTCTTTATGTTGAGGCACAAGTCTAGGCGATTTTCGCCACTTTCTTCGCGTTCTGTACCATTTTTGAAACGCACGCCCAAAGTATAAAGCCAATCAGGAGAAAGCCGACATTCATGCTGATGACGCCTCCCCATCCGTATGCGGACCAAAACATTCCTCCGATTGTTCCTCCTACACTTGAACCCGTGTAGTAGAAAAATAAATACAAAGAAGAGGCCTGTGCTTTGTTCTGTAAAGCAAGCTGTCCTACCCAGCTGCTTGCAACGGCATGCGCTCCGAAAAATCCAAAAGTAAAAAATCCAAGTCCTACGATCTTCATCAGGAGATTCGCTTCCCACGTGAAACAGACACCGATCAATGCAAGGAATAAGCTCGTGAATAACAGCCTCTGCTTACCGTGACGATCTATTAATTTTCCTGTCCAGACGGAGCTGAACATCCCGATGATCATAATTAAAAATGTCCAGCTTATATGTGATTGGCTGAGTGAATAGGGCTTCTCGAGCAATACATAAGCAATGTAATTGAACAACGCTACATTACTCCCTAAAAGGATAAAGCCGATGACAAATAGACAAATGAGACTTGGAGCCTTTAGGTGGTCCATTAAAGACAGACCTAACTTTCTCATTACGAATGGGCGTGCCTTGAAATTTTGTGAAGGTGGTAAGGTGTTCCAAAAAACCAGTGTGGCAGCCAAACTGATGAGGCCAATCCCCCCTATCGCGATCTGCCAGCCGAAGTAGTCACTCATCATGCCTGAGAAAACCCTGCCAAACACAGCACCAATTGAATTGCCGCATATATAGAGACCCATAGCCGCTCCCAAACTTTTGGATTCGATTTCTTCTCCAAGATAGGCCATTGCTATAGAGGGTAAACCCGCCAATGAAATACCTTCAATCGTTCGCAATACCAGGAGAACATGAAAATTCGAACTGAATGCTGTAAGAATACAAAACACAGACGAAGCGAGCATAGAAACGATCATGATTGGCTTGCGTCCCCATACTTCAGACAACGAACCAAAAATGAGCATACTGACGGCAAGAACCATTGTCGTAATAGAGAGGGAAAGGCTTGCAGTCGTTGGACTAACCGCAAATTCCTTTGAAAATTCTGGCATCAAAGGTTGTACGCAGTAAAGAATCGCAAACGTATTGAAACCAGCGGCAAAAAAAGCAAAGCTTGTCTTGCGGAAGAGTGATGTGCCTTGTTGTATCATATGATCACCATATCATTTCAGGATGATTATGGTTTCATGGTACCACCATTTATTTATGATGTATAATTCATTATAATCATATTTTTCATGCGTTTATGTAATAGGAAATCCGAACGGAAAGTGGTGCTTTCGAATGGAATGGCAACAGTTCGAATATTTTCAAACCCTGGCAAGAATTCAACATGTGACACATGCTGCCGAAGCTCTTTCGATTTCCCAACCTGCCCTCAGTCGTTCGATTGCCCGATTTGAGGATGAAATAGGGGTGCCTCTGTTTGACCGTCAGGGACGTTCGATTCGGCTCAATAAATATGGTCAGCTCTTTTTAAAGCGAGTCGAAAATATGATGAAGGAATTTCATGAAGGAAAACAAGAAATCATGGATTTACTTGATCCAGATAAGGGAGAGGTGTCTCTTGGATTTCTGCACACGTTAAGTACGAGTCGTATCCCTGATTTACTGGCTTCTTTTCGCTCCCACTACCCAAATATTCATTTTCGACTCGGACAAGGTCCCTCTCATACGCTTATGAATCAGTTGCAAGGAGGAGAATTTGATCTTTGTCTACTTGCTCCTATGGATATGAAATCTCCCTTTGTATGGAACCCGCTTTGGAATGAAGAGCTTTTTGTGATTGTCCCCAAAGACCATAAATATGCAAATCGTACCTCCATTACTTTAGAAGAGATTGCAGATGAATCCTTTATCCATTTAAAAGAAGGATACTCCCTTCGTATCACTGTCGAGCAACTGTTTCAAGAAGCGGGAATTACACCTCCCATTACATTTGAAGGAGAGGAAGCAGATACCGTTGCAGGGCTGGTCGCTGCTGGACTGGGAATCTCCCTTTTGCCCAATTTAAAGGGAACGGACCAGAGTAAGATCACACAAATCCCTGTCAAAAGCCCGAAGTGCCAACGAACAATTGGAATTGCTTGGGTAGAAGGGAGATATTTATCACCTGCCACTGAAAAATTTCAACAATTTGTTATGGATCATGCCTGCGATTTTGAATAAGGGATGGGTGGATCTACGACTCCCCCGCTTGCCTTGATTCCCGTCGCCAACTCATGAGTACCAAAGACAATGAGATTGTCGTGAGGATCATGCCAAGCACTTGCAATCCCTCGGCACTAAACGTATCTCCCATTACAATGCCGATCAATAATGAGGAGAGAATGGTTCCCAGGTATCTCGATGTATTAAATAATCCGGATGAGACGCCAATGATTTCTTTTGGAGAGCTTTTGAACAAGGCTGCTTGCATTCCGACGTTATTTAACCCGTTGCTAATGCCGAATGCCGCTAACGCCACACAAACACTGGCGACAGGTGAATCTTGGTTGAACATCACAAGCCACAATGACCCAAATGTCATCAGTATGGCGGATGCGAACAATGCTGGCCGAGGTCCTGAGTGATCAATCCATCGTCCCGCTAGTGGAGACACAATGAGGGAGCATAAGCCTAAGCTGAGCATGAGCATTCCTGTATGGAACTCGCTGACATGACGAACCAGTTGCAGGTAGGATGGAAGGCCGAAAAAAAGCGAATAAAAAAGGACGTTAACGAGCATGAATTCGATATTGACCCACGTCATCGCAGGGTACTTCGCGAATGTCCGCAAAGGAATAAACGAAGACGTCGTTATTAACTCATGTCGTACGAAAGCCCCCAGTGTAACGAGGCCGATCCCTCCAACCATGATATGCCACCATGAGACATGCCCAGATGATTTTGCTGACAGTAATCCAACGAGCAGTGCAACCAGACCGACCGCGAAGAGCACAATCCCTGTTGCATCAATCAGCTCCAACCATTTTCGAAAGGACATCTTATGTGCAACGGATGCTGCCGATCCATCCTTTGGAATCATCCTCCAGGCTAACAGGAAGCTAGCCACCACGAACGGAATATTAATGAGAAAGATCGCAGACCAGTCCCAATAATGAAGCAATACCCCGCCAATAAAAGGTCCAATCGCTGCTGCTCCTGATAGGAATATGGACAGTACGGAAAGCGCAGTCGCTTGCTTCTCGGTAATATGAATTCGTACAAGGGCCATTCCAACGGCAACCATCATGCTAGTTCCGATCGATTGCACAATTCGGAATACAATGAGCCACCCGAAGTTTGGGGATAATGGAGCCAATATGGAAGCAACGAAAGATACGACAAGCCCGGTAAGAAATATCTTCTTGCGGCCGAACAAATCACTTGCCTTTCCCATGACAGGTTGAGCGATAGCACTCGCAATGTAGAACGAGAAAATAATCCACGAAACAACCGTGAAATCAAGACGGTACACATTTTGCAGCCTTGCAATTGCAACAGAAATCATCGAAGAATTTAATGGGTTCAACAATATCCCTAGTCCAACGGCAATCATCAACCACCTGTTGTGAGCCCCCATTTCCAGCCCTCCTTAAAAGCGTTTTGATGATATCGTACTGGAAATCATACATTTACTCCAACGCATTTCATGTTATGATTTCATGGATTGAAAGGAATGAATGGAGGAGCTACATGGAACTTCTTCAACTGCAATACTTTCTTACCGTAGCTCGTATGGAGCATGTAACCGAAGCTGCACGAAGTCTGCATGTGACCCAATCGTCTCTAAGCAAAACGATTCAACGATTAGAAGAGGATCTGGGAGTCCCTCTCTTTGATCGTACAGGGAGAAAGCTACGACTGAATGAGTTCGGAAGCAAATTCCTTTGCCGGGTGGAAAGAGCTTTGTTTGAATTGGAACAAGGGAAACTGGAGCTTCACGATTTGTCCAACCCAGAGCATGGCACGCTTGAATTAGCGGTGACTACGGCAAGCACCCTGCCCAATATCCTTCGCGAATTTCGCAAAAAGCGTCCCGATATCCAATTCCATGTACAAATGCTCTCCACGCAGGAAATGGTTACGCTTCTTCATAGAGGAGAGATCGATTTTTGCTTGTCCTCCCCTCCTATCCAAGACGATGACATTGAATGTGAAATCGTGTTCATTGACCCTATTCTCGTAGCTGTTCCAAGGGGACATCGACTGGCAGACCGAAGTATCGTATCTTTGACAGAACTGAAGGATGAATCGTTTGTCGGTGTAAAAAAAGGGTACGGTACACGCGATTTGGTAGACTCTATATGCAAGTCGGTTGGCTTTGTACCTACCTATGTGTATGAGGGAGATGAACCTGCAAGGCTAATCCAGCTGGTGGAAGCAGAAATTGGCATAGCCTTCATCCCAAGCACAGCAAGAGATTCTCGTGAACAAATCACGTATCTAAGAGTCGAGAATGACGAATTGGTACGGGAAATCGCATTATTATGGCACAAGAGTCGGTACATTTCGCGAGCTGCCCAAGAATTCCGTGAGGTCGTTGTCGATTATTTTGGGGATGTTTGCAAACTTGAGAGGTGATGAATCATGAAATTTCACGATTGTCCTACTTGTAATACCAACAGTCAAGAATGTATGATCGTCATCGAGAATGCGTTGCACCCTACAGCAGAGAGATTAACGTGCAGGAAATGTTCCTGGAGCGGAAAGTGGTCGGACATGAAAGTGCGCGAGATTCCAGACGAACCAATCCCGGGTGTCGAACCGATTACCGACTATGGTGTGCTACATTCCGATCAAATTCGACTTCGCTATACAGGTGGTTGTTGCCCTCATTGTGGGGGAGATGATCCTTTATGCTGGTGCCATGCATTTTAGGTGCAGGCAAATGAACACAAAAACAGACACGTCACAATCGCGTGTCTGTTTTTGTTATAGATTTCCTTTCGATTTTACAAAGCCCCAGAAACGACATTCCCGCGGAACATCACAGCTTGGCGCTTCGCACGGCGTGCAACTGCTTCTGCTGCCGAGGATGCATGAACGAATACAATATCCGCTTCGTCGCCAACATTTGGCCACAGGCGGTTGCCCTCTTTATCCAGCGGCGTTTTCCCACCTGTAATGAAGCCTAGAGCTTGGGACAGGGAACGCTCGTCCTGCATGCGGAATCGCTCTGCCAAGCGGCCTGCTTTTTCCAAGCTGTCTCCTTGACCAAAAGGCGACCAGTGATCGGTAATACTGTCGTCTCCGAGAGACACAGAGACACCTTTTTCATGCAGCAATGGGATTGGAATTGTTCCTCTGTTCACTGGTACAGTGGAAGTGATCGAAATGCCCAAGCCAGCTAGCATTTCTGCTACTTCCCCTGCTTCTTCCAGGCTGATGTCAGCAAGGGAGTTGGCATGGCTGATAGTAACGCGACCTTGCCACCCTGCTTCTTCGGTCATTTTAGCCAGACGTTTGAATGTAAACACCCCGAGATGATCTGGATCATGCAAGTGAACGTCGATAGGTGCATTCGCTTCGACTGCCAGCTCAAAAATGGTAGCGAGCGATTTCTCGATGTTTTGATCCACTGTCGCCGGGTCTACACCACCAACGTAGGTCGCGCCCATCTTCAAGGCTTGGCGGATGTTTTCCACTTGGTTGCTTCGCAAAAGACCTTGTTGCGGAAAGGCCACGACCTCGCACTGCAATCTGCCGCTGAAGGTTTCCAGTGCTGCCATGGTCGCTTCCAGGTTTTTGAGTCCGATGTACGGATCGATATTACAATGGGAGCGAATATGGGTGGAGCCTGCGGACAGCAGCAATTCCAGCATTTTTTCTGCGCGCTCCTGTGCTGTTGGCAAAAGCTTCGGCATGAGCTGGCTCTCTTCTTCCAGTCGACCCAGGATGCTTTTTACTGGCGTCACGGCTTTCCAAGGGCCACCATAGTACGTTTTATCGATGTGGATGTGCATATCCCTGAATGACGGCAGTGCCAATAGACCGCTGGCATCCTTCGTTGGCAGCTCGGTTTGTGGAGCGGCTCCACTCACGATCTGTGCAATTCGTCCGTCTTCGATTAATAGATGCGCCACTTCAGTATCTGTAGCAACCACCTTGTCATTTTCTTTGCGGTATCCGCTCTCCAAGCGGACGTTGGTAATCCAATAGGCTGTAGACATCTATCCATGACATCCTTTCTATTTAAAAGTAGTACTACCACTCACCCGCGACCCGGTTGCCTTGGAAAAGAACGACCTTGCGCTTCGCACGTCTCGCAACAGCTTCTGCTGAACATGTCGCTTCGACAGCCATCAGGCTCGCCTCATCGCCAACCAATGGCCACAGGCGATTCCCGGTTTCATCGAGAGTGATCCGCCCCTCTGTCACAAAGCCGAGTGCTACGCCTAACGATCTTTCATCCGTCAAGCGGAAGCGTTCAGCCAGTCGTCCTGCTTTTTCCAACAAGTCTCCACTGCCAAAGGGGGTCCAGTTGTCTGTCAGGCTATCGTTGCCGAGCATGACGGCTACGCCTTCTTGATGCAGCAACGGAATCGGAATGGTCGGGCGATTGATCGGAACGGTCGATGCGATGGAAATGCCAAGCGAGGCGAGTCGTTGCGCCAACTCTCTGGCTTCTTCCTGCGAAACATCGCCCAATCCCATCGCGTGACTAATCGTGACACGTCCCTGCCAACCTGCCTCTTCCGTCAGAACAGCAAGACGCTTCATCGTAAATACTCCGAGATGTCCTGGATCATGTAAATGCATGTCAATGTCGGCATCCGCTTCTACAGCCAGCTCTAGCATCGTTTGCAGGGAACGCTCGATGTCGCCATCTACTCCACCCGGATCGACGCCGCCTACATGAGTGGCGCCTTGACGCAGTGCCTCTCGTACCATGTCGCGTGCTTGTGTACGGAGCATGCCATAATGCGGGAAAGCAACGATTGCGTAGGAGACGCGGTCTGCATACGTCTCAAACGCACTCTTCATTCCTTCCAAAAACCCTAGCCCAACCTGTGGGTCCACATGACAATGCGTTCTTACATGCGTAACGCCTGTTTCCACCAGCAGCGAGAGAATTTTTTCTGCTCCTGTCTGTGCCTGCTTGAGATACATCGGCAACAGCCCTCTGTCCTCAGCATGGCGTTCGAACAAGTTTTTTACGGGAGTTGTTGCCTTCCATGGGCCGCCGTAATACGTTTTTTCCAGATGAATGTGCTTCTCCGCCATAGACGGCAAAATCAGTAAGCCCTTCGCGTCCTTTTTAGGCAGCCCATCCTCCAAAATTTCACTGGAAGGGACAATGCGTGTGATTTTTCCATGCTCAATGAGCAAATCGCACAGCTCTGTCCGCGTTCCACTGATCACGCCTTCTTCCCACTCATACCCGATTTCCACTCGAGCGTTGACGATCCAATAAGGAGAAGATTTCACCGGCTTTTCCCCCCTCTTAAACGTTCACTTCTTCCACTTGACCAGAAGCGAGATTGCCTTTGAAGAATACAGCGCGTCGATCCGCACGGCGCGCGATCGCTTCTGCCGAGCAGGTCGCATCCACGAGAATCAGGCTCGCGTCTTCCCCTTGTACAGGCCACAGCTGTGTTCCGTTAGCATCCAGCGTCGTTTTGCCACCTGTGATAAAACGCAGGGATTGAGACAGAGACAGCTCGTCTAGCCAACGATTGCGTTCTGCCAGTCGCCAGAGGCGCTCCAGTACATCGCCATTTCCGTATGGCTGCCACGTGTCAAAAATGTTATCGCAGCCGACCGCAACGTCTACGCCATTTTGGTGCAGTAGCTGAACAGGTGGGATCACGCGGCTAAATGGCACGCTGGTGATAATCGTAATGCCTGCTTCCCGCAGGATCGTCGCCATCTCTTCAGCTTCTTGCACTGAGATGTCTCCGAGCGCAAACGCATGGCTGACTGCCACGCGGCCTTGCCAGCCAGCGTCTACGGTCATTGCTGCCAGTCGCTTCATCGTGTAGGTTCCCAAATGGCCTGGGTCATGCAAATGCAAGTCCACACCTGCGTTTGCTTCTACTGCCAGCTCCATCATTTGATGCAAGGATTCTTCTATATCGCCATCTACATTAGCTGGGTCTACACCCCCGACATGAGTCGCACCTTGGCGCAACGCCTCACGCAAGAGTGCTTTTGCATCTGTACGCAACAAGCCATGCTGCGGGAATGCCACGATCTCGTGGGTGACTCGATCCGCGTAGGTTGCTAATGCTGCTTTTACTGATTCCAAATTGGAGATTCCCACTTCCGGGTAAATGTCCACATGTGTACGTACGTGTGTCGAGCCATAGGACAAGAGGATCTCCAACAGATTCTCCGCACGCTCTTGTGTCGTTGTCGGCAATCCCGGCAGTGTACGCTTTTCAATTTCGCAGCGTTCAATGATATTAGATACAGGAATGACAGCCCGCCATTGCTCTCCCTGAAGCGTCTTGTCCAAATGAACATGCTTCTCTACAAAAGATGGGAGTGCCAATAAGCCTTTTGCATCCTTTTGCAAAATACCGTCTGTAAGCTTCTCTGTCGCTGATACAATACGCGTGAATTTTCCGTCTTTAACCAAAATGTGAAACAAGGATGCCTCTGTCCCCGTGACGACACCATTTTCCCGACGGTAGCCCGTCTCCAAACGAACATTGGTCAACCAATAGGTAACGCCCATCCATTATCCACCCTCTCTTTGTCTCTCTCCATTCCTTTCTCCCCCATTATCTAGGAAGCCGAAAGACTTGATTTGCACAATCTTTACGTCTATTTTCACTATTTTTACGACTTGTTCAAATTGCCTTTACTTCGTACATTTTTCTGATAACTTTGACGTAAGCAAAGGAGGGGTTACACCATGAAGGTTGAGATCGCACCAACCAATCAAGCTCTTCCGCCGAAAGCAGCGGCTACACGCCCTAGCAGATGGCGGACTTTTTACAGGAAACTACGAAAAAACAAACTCGCCATGGTAGGCGGCTGTATCGTAATTTTTTACATCGCGATTGCCCTGCTGGCACCTTTTATCGCGCCCCACGATCCATATGAGATTGACTTGGTTAACAAGTTGAAGCCACCATCTTCTGAACACTGGATGGGTACCGATGACAAAGGTCGGGATGTACTGAGCCGTCTTTTATACGGAACACAGCTCTCGATGTCCGTCGGATTTGTCGCCGTCTTTATTGGTGCATTTTTCGGAATTATTCTCGGCTTATTATCCGGTTACTACGGCGGCTGGGTAGATACGATCATCTCCCGTATCATCGATGTCCTCCTCGCCTTCCCGGGAATCCTGCTTTCTCTAGCCATTGTCAGTGCCTTAGGGCCGAGTCTCTTTAACGTTATGATCGCCGTTGGTATCTTCTCGATTCCTGTATTTGCACGGATCGTCCGCGGCTCTACTTTGACGGTGAAAAAACTGGAGTACATCGATGCGATCCGCTCACTCGGTGCCAATGACTTCACGATTATCTTTCGACACATTTTTCCAAACATTTTGTCTCCAATTATCGTACAGGCAACGATGCGCCTTGCTACCGCGATTCTTTCCGCCGCTGGCCTTTCGTTCCTCGGACTGGGAGCACAGCCTCCTCTGCCGGAGTGGGGCGCCATGCTCAGTAACGGACGCGACTTCTTGTTTACCGCTCCGCATCTGGCCATGTTCCCTGGTTTCGCTATTGCAACTCTTGTTCTCGGCTTCAACATCTTTGGGGACGGCCTCAGGGACGCTCTCGATCCACGAATGAAACAATAGGAGGGAATGCTACATGTTTGTTTACATTACTCGTCGCCTGCTGCAAATGATTCCCGTCCTGCTCGGTGTCGTTCTGGTCGTCTTTTTGATCATGCAAATGGTTCCTGGCGACCCGGCAGTATTGCTTGCTGGTGAAGGCGCTTCTGCAGAAACGATTGCGAAAATGCGTACACAGCTCGGCTTGGATCAGCCGATTATGGTTCAATACGCACAATATGTCGTCAACGTGTTCCAAGGCGATCTTGGGACATCACTTCGCTCCAACCTCCCCGTGTGGGATGAGATCATGGCACGCTTGCCTGCTACTATTGAGCTCGCCGTTGCCAGTATTTTTGTAACGGTTGTCCTCGGAATGATCGCAGGGATCATCTCTGCTACCAAGCAATACTCTGCTGCTGATATTACGATCATGGTTATTGCCTTGCTTGGTGTATCCTTGCCAAGCTTTTGGCTCGGTTTGAGCTTGATCTACACGTTCTCCGTCAAGCTGCAACTCTTCCCGGTCGCAGGCTGGGGCACCTGGAAGCACATGGTTTTGCCAGCGATCACACTCGGTACCGCCGGAGCTGCTATCGTTGCTCGTATGACCCGCTCCAGTATGCTCGACGTCGTACGTCAAGACTACATCCGCACAGCAAAAGCAAAAGGCTTGCGTGAAACAGTCATCATTTACAAGCATGCTTTGAAAAACGCCTTGATCCCGATTATTACCGTCGTTGGCTTGCAGTTCGGTTTCCTTTTGGGCGGTACGGTTCTCGTAGAATCTGTCTTTGCCATCAACGGCTTGGGTCGTCTGATCGTCGATGCGATCCGCATGCGTGATTTGCCTGTCGTACAAGGCGGCGTACTGATCGCTTCCATTATCTTCGTGTTCGTGAACCTGCTCGTCGATGTATTGTATCGCTACTTCAATAAACGAATTGATCTGAACTAAGGAGGGATCACCATGGCGGAACAACAAGATATCATCCTGGACGTTCGCAATCTGCAAACGCATTTTTTCACAGAAGATGGCGTCAGTAAAGCAGTGGACGGCGTTGATTTCTCGCTAAATAGAGGAGAGACACTCGGGCTGGTAGGAGAATCGGGCTGTGGAAAAAGTATCACTTCCCTCTCGATCCTGCGTTTGATTGCCAGTCCTCCGGGAAAAATTGTAGGAGGAGAAATCCTTTTCAAAGGGCAAGACCTGACGAAAAAATCAGAAGCAGACATGCGCGCGATCCGCGGTAACGAGATTTCGATGATTTTCCAAGAGCCAATGACCTCGCTGAATCCGGTTTATTCGGTTGGGGAGCAAATCGCAGAGGTATTGCGCCTGCACCAAAACATGGGACGGAAGGAAGCTTGGGACAAAGCAGTAGACATGCTGCGCCTGGTCGGTATTCCTTCCCCGGAAAAGCGCGCGACTCAAGAGCCGCATGAATTGTCTGGGGGTATGCGCCAGCGTGTCATGATCGCGATGGCTCTCGCCTGCCGCCCGGAGATTTTGATCGCGGATGAACCGACGACCGCTTTGGACGTTACCATTCAGGCTCAGATTCTCGAGCTGATGAAAAAGCTGCAAGTCGAAATGGGCATGAGCATTATCATGATTACCCACGATCTTGGCGTCGTTGCAGAAACATGCGATCGGGTCGCGGTCATGTACGCAGGAAAAGTCGTAGAGTACACGACTGCACAAAACCTGTTCGCAAATCCACGACATCCATATACAGTAGGGCTGATGAACTCCCTCCCCCGTTTGGATGAGGACGTAGAAGAGCTGCAAGCTATTAAAGGGAATGTACCAAGTCCGTTCAATATGCCAGTTGGCTGCCGATTCGCTCCACGTTGCCCGCATGCAACAGAGCTGTGCCATACAAAGCTTCCTGAACTCTTGGAGTATACAGACGGAAGCAAAGTACGCTGCTGGATGTATACGTCTGAGTGGGACGGCGACACCAAGACTGCTACGGAAGTGGGGGTATGACCATGATGACGACACAAGCGAATCCAACGAAAAAGCCACTGCTGGAAGTAAAAAATCTCAAGCAGCACTTCCCGATCAAAGGCGGCTTATTGGGTCGTACCGTCAACCACGTAAAAGCCGTGGATGACATCAGCTTCACGATCCATGAAGGAGAAACACTGAGTATTGTAGGCGAATCCGGTTGTGGCAAATCCACTACTGGTCGTGCCATCCTCCGTCTGGATGAACCGACGAGCGGAACGGTACTATTCGAGGGACAAGATCTGCTGGCCATGTCCAAGAAGCAAATGCGCGATATGCGCAAGCATTTGCAGGTCATTTTCCAGGACCCGTTTGCTTCGCTCAACCCGCGCCAATCTGTATCCGCTATTCTCGGGGAAGCGTTGGCGATCCAAAATATCGTACCGGCGCATCAACGCCGCGAGCGCATTATCGAGCTGCTCGGCTATGTAGGCTTGCGTCCGGATCAAATTGACCGTTTCCCGCATGAGTTCAGTGGTGGTCAACGCCAACGGATCGGGATTGCCCGTGCCCTCGCAATGCAGCCGAAGCTGATCATTTGTGACGAAGCCGTATCGGCACTCGACGTATCCATTCAGGCTCAAGTGCTGAATCTCCTGAAATCGTTGCAGAAGCAATTCAAGCTGACGTATTTGTTCATCTCCCATGACCTCGGCGTCGTTCGTCACATCTCGGATCGCGTCATGGTGATGTACCTCGGTAAAGTGGTAGAGATCGCGGATAAAAAGTCGCTGTTCGACAACCCGCAGCATCCTTACACACAGGCACTTTTGTCTGCGATCCCGGTGCCGGACATCAATAAAAAGCAGGAACGGATCATTCTGCGCGGAGATGTACCTTCTCCGATCAATCCTCCGCAGGGCTGCCGCTTCCATACGCGTTGCCCGTATGCGATTGATCGCTGCAAAACAGAAGTACCTGGACTGACAAGTCTGCACGATACGCACCAAGTCGCCTGCCACCTTGCCCAAGTCTAATCATAGAGAGATTAAAATTTTCTAAAAACACAAGAGATCAAGAAGCAGCATGATATGATGGTAACTGCAAAATCTCTCCATACAGAAGGGATCTCATGATAAGCTTCGAAGGCTTCACTTTACTCATTCTGCTGTTTATTTTGGCTCCTATCATAGGAGCTATTGCTTTATTGTTTCTGTTCATTTTCGAGAAGCGGATTGATCTGTTAGAAAACAAGAATCTGAAGATCGAGCTGGAAAAAGAGTTGCAGCAAGCACTCTACAATCAATTGAATCAACAAATCCAGCCTCACTTCTTGTTTAATACGTTAAATGTCATTCTGAGTCTGGCGCGACTGAACCGAACGAAGGAACTGGTGAGAGCGCTCGAAGTCCTCTCCCAGTTTCTCAAATTCAAATACAAATCCACCGAGCCGTTGATTTCATTGGCGCGGGAGATTACGTACACGGAGCAGTATTTGGAGATTCAAAAGCTGCGCTTCGGCGATCGGCTCCGAATTCAGCTCGATTGTGCAGATGATCTCATGCAAGCATCCATTCCGCCATTCGTCTTGCAAACGCTCGTGGAAAATGCATTTAAGCATGGATTGGAACGAAAAATGGGCGAAGCTACCATAGACATCCGCATAAGCCGACAAGATGACGATGTCCTGCTTACAGTCATCGACAACGGTTCTTCCGGACTCACAGCATTCCAAAATGAAAGTGAGATCGAAACTGAACAGCCACATGAGGAGAGCGGTCACGGGTTGGACAACATCCGCAGGCGGCTCCACCTTTGTTTTGGTGATCATGCACATCTGGAGCTTGCTCCGATAACTGAAGGAGGAACTCTTGTGTCTGTCAGGTGGCCCTGTACGTATGAACAAATCGATCTGAGGTGAGAAGATGAACGTACTACTCGTGGATGACGAACCATTGGAGCTGGACCAACTCGAGTATTTGATTCAGCCCATGTTCCCCTTGTGGAAATTCTACAAGGCCGCAGATGGCAGCAAGGCCATGGCGATCAGCCAGAAGGTTCCTCTTCATCTCGCCTTTCTGGACATTAATCTTCCTGGGAAATCCGGGCTAGTGCTTGGCGAAGAGCTGAGAGCCCAGCACAAAGACATCGAGCTCATCATTGTAACGGCTTATCAAGATTTTCATTATGCCAAGCAATCGATCCGCCTGGGTGTCGTGGATTACATCACGAAGCCCGTCATTGAGAGCGAGCTGGTCGACATTCTGAAAAAATATCAGAAGAGCCCTGCCCTCTCTGCTTACACCCGAATTATTTCTGATGCGATGAACATCATTCATCAAAAATTCGCGGAGAAGCTGAATTTGGCTGATCTTGCCGCAGAAGTCCATATCAATCCTACCTATTTGAGCCGCCGTTTTCATGAAGAAGTAGGCGTCTCATTCTCTGAGTATTTAATGCAGTACCGCATTCAAATGTCGAAGAAGTTCCTGATTGCTCATCCTGATTGGAGCATATCGACGGTTGCGGAGCGGACTGGCTTCAACAGCCAGCACTATTTCAGCACCATTTTTCGCAAGGTAGTGGGGAAAACCCCGAAAGAATACCGGGATAAGGGGAATGGATCTTGACCTACTTATCGTTTCGCGAATATGTGGTCGGTGCAGCAAAAATCGGCATTGGGCTTGGAGTCGTCTCGATCCTCGCCCGCTGGGTGACCGGAAACACGATCTTCGGTTCACCGGAAGCACTCGTCAAATACGGAATATTTGGCGGGATCGGCTTCGCTTTGATGGGAGCATTTGCCCTCAGTATGTTTGGACTGCTTGGGCGAAAGGTCCGCCGTGAGTTATCAGAAGGGATGACCATCGGGGATTACATGCGGGACAAGCTGCATCCGTTTGGTTACTGGCTGATGATTATCATCCTTTTGATTACGACGATTGAAGCGATGTTCGTCCAGGGAATGGCTGGGGGCGTATTGCTGAACATCTTGTTTGGCTTGCCGATCCCGCTCGGCTTGCTCTGCTTTTTCGGATTTTGTGTGCTGTTTGCAGGCATCGGGGGAATCCGCTCGATCCATCGTTTTGCCATCGTGCAAATAGTCATTACGTTTGCGGCCGTCATCCTGATTCCCGTCTACTTTTTCGTCGGAAAAGGTGTCGAGCACGTCTATAACGGACTGCGCCTTTACCATCCTTACCTTCTGGTGCTCAACAACAACGAGGGTCTTTTTTTTATCATTACCGGGCTGTTGATTGGGTTTGGTCAAGTATTTGTCGATCAGGCATCGTGGCAGCGGCTCTATATGATGGAAGAGAAAAAGATCGTCCCTACCTTTCTGGTGTCCGGACTCATTTTTGCTACCGTACCACTGGCGTTTTCCTCGCTCATCATCATCGTCCTTTTTACGGGCGGCTTTGATGATATTTACTCGCTGTTGTTTGATCTCGTACGCAAGATTGACACGATGATCTTACTTGTATTATTTGTCCTCTGTGCCTTTGGTGCGATCATGTCCGCTTTCGGTGCGGGGCTTCATTCCATGATCAGCCTGATGGTCAACAACGTCTATCAGCTGTTCCGCCCAGACGCTTCTGAACGGCAAAAAATACGTTTGGGCTACATCCTTGCCATCGCTATCGGTGCGCTTTCTTATGGTTTGACGATCTACTTCCATCCGACCTTGCTGGATTTGCTGTTCTTCTTTGGCATTATGTATGCCTCGCTGTTTTTGCCTATCGTCGTCATCGTGTTGACGAAGGGAAAAGCACCTACTTTCATTTTGATCAGCGCAGTAATGGGATTCGTCGCAGGCTATAGCAGCCGGATGTACGTCGATCCGATGATGGCAATCTGGATTGCCTCCTTATGTACAGCTCTGGTCTTAACCGCCTACTTGTGCATGACCTGGCTATGGAAACGGTACATCCGAACGCCGGATCACACTCGCTGACCCACAGGAAGGAACGAATCCTATGCTACGCTCCTACTTGCTGCTCATTTTTTGCGTAACCGCTTGGGGCAGCAATTTCGTCTTCGGGAAAATGCTCGTCGCTGAGTTTTCTCCACTCTTTTTATCGGCTATGCGTCTCTTGTTTATCGTGTTGTTTCTGCTCATCTGGTCCAGAGGGCGGCTGAAAATGCCAAAGCTCTCTCGAACGGACTGGCTCTTGCTCGCGGTATTGGGAGTTATCGGTGTATTCATCAACCAGTGGTCCTTCTACAAAGGGCTCGTTACAGCTGATCCGACCACCTCTGCCCTGATCCTTGCACTGACGCCGATTACAACCGCTCTCTTGGCTGCCTTGTTCTTGAAAGAGTCGTTGACTGGTCGCATGGCAATCGGTTCGGTAATCGGTACATCAGGGGTTATATTCGTCATTTATACAGGGGCAGAGCTGCATTTTGATGTCGGTATCCTCTGGATTGTATTGACGATGCTGACGTTCGCTACCTCGATCATCCTCGTCAGGTTGTTGGGACATCGACTCCCTCCACTCGTGACGACGCTCGTATCCAATTTGATCGGCTTCGGATCGATGCTGCCTTTTGTCCTGATCAGCATCCCTACGGCCACGGTAAGCACCAGCCTTTCATCCTGGCTTCTCTTGTTTGTCACCGCTGTCGTCATGCACGGCATTGTGACCTTAATCTGGAACAGCCAGCTACAGAAGGTAGGCGCTGCCAAAGCCGCGATGTTTGCCAACCTGGAACCGTTTATTGCCATGCTTTTCGGATTGTTATTGCTGGCAAAGCCTGTAACAGGCGTACAGTTTTTCGGTGCGATTCTCATCATCGCGGGCGTGACCTTGACCACAACCTCCAAGGAGTCGCGTAAAAAGAAGAACCCCTCCTCGCTTTCATCCTGAGCAGAACAGCTCGCTGCACTTTTCATAGTAAAACAGTCGGAATTGTAGTTGAGAAGTACAATTTCATTGTTTTATACTAGGAGAAAGGCTGGCGATGTCTGTGCCGTTACATCGTGAAAAGAGGAGGGACAGTCCATGTCTACCGTAAAGCTATCCCAGTGGGAAACGATGCTGTTAGAGGCAGCCCGTGCCCATGGATTCGTCGATGAAGAAATCATCCACAAGCTGAGAACAGGTGACCCTGCGCCTTTTTCGGACGTGGAGGGCGGCAAGTACGATTACACCCCTCTGTTTGAACTGTCCAAAAATGATCCCCTTACGCTGGAAGCTGCGATTCGCGAAGGCTACCAGATCAAGTTCACCACTTTTAACGGGATCAAGTTTTTGCTAAACAAACGCTACAACATCCAAGCGGAGCATGACTATCAAGTCGAGGAGACAGCACTGCACCACGTTCGCCTACCAGACGATGCATTGGCGTGGATGCGCAGGACAATCTCCCCTAACTGGCGAATTGTTGAACTAGAAAAGCTCGCAAACACCAAAGAAACGCTCGTCAGATTTGAACTGGCAGCATCGTAAATACGAAAGAGCACTTTCCTCAGGGGAGAGTGCTCTTTTTTCGAAATGCGGGGTATTGGAAGGAGAATCATGATGACAACGACAACGCAAACGTATATCCAACACATTCAAGCAACGTATCCAGAGTTGACCATCACTTCCGCCTACTTTAACGAAATGGGCCAAAACAATGATGTGCTCATCGTCAATGACGCGTACGTGTTTCGCTTTCCGAAGTACAGCTCCGGAATCGAGCAACTGAAGGTCGAAACGAGCATTTTACGCACGGTAAAACCATATCTCTCCCTGCCGATTCCGGCTCCGATCTATTTGTCCTTTGCTGAAGAAACACCTGGGCGGGTGTTTGCCGGATATCCGCTACTCGAAGGCGAGCCTTTTACCCGAGAAGCTTTTCAAGCAGCCTCGCGTCAAAATTCCGTACCGACTGTCGCTGCCCAGCTGGCACAATTTCTTCATGAGCTGCATCAGCTTCCCGTCTCCTCCTTGCTCCCGGAGCTTATCCCCGGCGATTTTGACATGGCCAAGCAGTTGACTGAGCTGTATGAACAGATTGCTTCGAAGTTGTTCCCTGCCATGCGTGAGCAAGCGAAAAAGGATGTGGCAGAGAGCTTTGAAGCATACCTGGCAGACCCTGCCCACTTTGATTTTCAGCCCTGCTTGACCCACGGAGATTTTGGCACAGGAAATATCTTGTACTCCCCCACAAAACAACGCATCACAGGAATCATCGACTTTGGCGGCTCTGGTGTAGGCGATCCGGCATACGACCTTGCAGGGCTATGTGCGAGCTACGGGGAAGCGTTTTTGCAGTATTTCACCCCGGTTTACATCCAGCTTGAGCAGGTGCTTACACGGATGAGATTTTACCGCAGTACTTTTGCCTTGGAGGAAGCGTTGTTTGGTTTGGAAAACAACGATGAAGCAGCGTACCAAGCAGGCATGCGAAACTACCTCTAGCCTTTTACAGCACCCTGTGTGAGCCCTTCCACCAAGTACTTTTGGCAAAAGGCAAACAATAGCATCGTCGGGATGACTGACAGCACAGTAGCTGCCGACATCGCTCCCCATTCGATATCGTATTTTTTGATAAAGGCGTTCATCGCGACGGGAATCGTTTTGACCGACTCTTCATCAATGAACAGAACAGCCATAATCAGCTCGTTCCAGCATTGAACGAAGGCGAAAATAAACGTTGCCGCAATTCCGGGGAGCATGATCGGCACGATGACGCGAAACAGGGCGCTCAATCGGGAGCAGCCGTCCATCATCGCTGCTTCCTCCAAGGCATTGGGTATCCGTTGGAAAAAGCCCGACATGATGATCGTACAAAAGGGAATCAGCATGACCGTGTAGATGAGCATCAACGAAAACAGACTGTTTAAGATGTGCATTTTGGACATCATCACGTACAACGGCGTCATGCCAATGAACATTGGAATCATTTGAGTGACGAGAAATCCGAACATCACCTGACGCTTTCCTTTAAACGAAAAGCGAGCCAACACGTAACCGCCGAGCATCGCGATGAACACGACCATTGCCGAAGCGACCAAGGAAACGAGAAAGCTGTTCCAGATGTACACCTGGAAGTGGGAAATCTGAAAGATCTCCAGGTAATTGTTCAACGTCACCTGTTGTGGCCAATATTGAATCGGGAGCGAAAAGATTTCCTTTTGACCTTTGAGCGACGTAATGATAATCCAATACAGCGGGAAAATCGCAAAAGCAAGAAACAAGGTCAAGACAATCGCTCTGCCAGTCCTCCACCCTAAATGTTCACGATGCATCAGAAGTCCCCTCCCTTCTCTACTTTGGTCGCTTTCACGTAGAAGATCGTGAATAACATCAAAATCACCACGATGATGACACCCACAGCCGAGGCTTGCCCGTAGTCTTGTCCAAAGATGACTTTATCGATCATGTAGGTAGCGAATATATGGGTGGAGCCTGCAGGAGCTCCATTCGTCATCGCGTAAATAATGTCCGGAAAGTTAAGAATCCAGATAACCCGTAACAGGATCGTCACCAGCATCGTAGGCATGATATACGGCAGTGTCACCCGCCAAAACTGCTGAATCCTCCCCGCTCCATCCATCGCCGCCGCTTCGTACAGCTCCTCTGGGATCGATTGAAGGGCAGCCAGAATCATGATGGCAAAAAACGCGACACCATACCAAATATTCGCGATAATGACGGCAGCCATCGCCCAAGTTCCGTCCGCCAAAAAGGAGATCGGCGCATCGATCAGACCCGTTTTCAAGAGCAAATCGTTAATAACGCCAAACTGGGCATTGAACATCCACCGCCAAATCAGCCCAATCAGAAAGCCGGACATCGCCCACGGAAAAAAGATAAATGCCTGATAAATCCCTCTCCCGCGAAATTTTTTACGCATCATAAGGGCCAGCATGAAGCCAAACAGCAATTGAAAGACAAGGGAGAAAAACACCCAGTAAAAGCTGTTCATAGCAACACGCGGGAAGTCTGGGCTTGTCAGTACATTCACAAAATTGTCCAGCCCGATGAACTGAATATTCATTAAATCAAAAAGCGTGTAGCTCTGAAAAGACATGATGATTCCACGCACGAGTGGATAATACGTAAAGACCGAAACAAACAAAATGGCGGGCAAGAGGCACAAAAATATAAAGCGACCTTCTTTGGAAATCCGGAACGATTTCTTCCCTTCCGGCACAACCTGCTTCGTCATCATGACGATGGGTTTTTGTGTATCCAAGCTACCATCCCCCCACGTCTACTTTCGCTCGGCTTTTTCTTTGGTCCAGTATTGATCCCATTTTTTCAACAGGTCCTCTGCGGTGAGCTGATCGAGCAAAAAGCTCTGGATGTCTTTATCCGCCGTGCTTTGCCAAGCTCCCCAGCCTTTGTAGTCCACAGGACGTGAAACATCGAGGAACTTCGTCGGCTGCTGGCTCATCTCCATAAACGGTTGGAAGTAACCTGTCTTGTAAAATTCATCTTCGGCCGCGCTTTTCACGACAGGAATTGTGGAAGTCTTTTTCGCAAAATGAGTACTCTGTTCAGGATCAGAGAGGAATGCCAATCAGCTTCCACGCCTCTTCCTTGTGCTTCGAATACGCAGTCATCCCCCACCCCGGTCCACCGACTACTTGTTGAGCGACACCCGAAGGACCAAGCGGAATCGGAGCGGTTGCCCACGTCCCTTCCTGCATCTTCTCCTTGGCTCCATCAATGACGTCAGGGTCTTGAATCAGCATGGCAGTCGAACCCGCTACAAAGCCCTGTACCATCTCCTGAAAACCCCAGCTCACGGAATCTTTTGGAGAGCCTTCCTTGTAAAGCTGTTTGTAATACTGCATCGCTTCCAATGATTGCGGCGTGGAGAAGAGCGTGCGTCCATCCTTCATGAAAAAGGCAGAGTCAGGGTCGACCTCCGTCCCGTTATAGGCCCACATCGTGATCAGCGCGTAATCCCACCCGGTCGCTCCTCCCCGGAAGCTGTACCCGTAGCGGTTTTTGGAAGGGTCCGTCAGCTTTTTGGCTGCGAGCAAGAGCTCATCCCACGTCTTCGGCACCTCGATCCCTGCTTCCTTAAACCAATCCGTCCGATAATACAAGACGCGCTGGTACAGTCCATTCGGAATGTAATAAGGAGTCTTGTCCACCCAAGTGGCACGCCGTTTGGCGACGTCCGTCAGCTGATCGTAATTTTTCCATTTGTCTGTGTAGGGCTTCAAATTTTCAATGAAGCCGTTCATCGAAAACTGCTTGGCATTGAATTCGCGAACTTCTAGCACGTCCAGCTCTTCTTTTGCCATCAGCATCTGTGTGATCTTCTGATCTGCTCCTTCGAATGGAGGTGAAATCAGATCGACTTTGATCCCCGGATTCTTCGCTTCAAACTGGGCTAGCATGTCTTTTAACAGCGCAGTTCGTTGTGGGCTAGTAATGCTCTCGACCATTTTTAGCGTGACGCCATTCGCACCTGACGGCGATGTTGAGTCAAGAGTGGCCGCCGGTTGACTACAGCCTACAAGCAATGCTGTCGCCATCGTTAATTGGAGCGCCACAGAAATCCAGGAACGAAATCCCATACACGAACCCCCTCATGTTCTTTTTATTGGATAGTTTGTATTATATTAAATATTCTGAATTATAAGTTTTAATATCTTTACCCGTTTTTTCGTTTTCTTTACTCTTTTTCAGTGAGGCTTTCCCGGCACTCTTTATTTGACTAACGGGAACAAATACGCTATCACCTTATATGCTATAGCATATAAATAAAGGGGTTTGGATTCTCTATGGAATTATTCAATCTAACCGGATTTCTTCTTCACCGTACAGATATGAAAATGACGAACTATTTTAAGAAGAGGTTAAAGCAATTGGAGATCACGTCAGAGCAATGGGGCATTCTCAGTGTCATGGATGGAGAAAGAGCGATCACACAAAAGGAACTTTCGGATGCGATTGACCGCGATCAGACCACCGTCGTCAGAATGATTTACTCGCTTGAAAAAAAGGGAATCGTCATTCGTACTTTAAATGACGCGGATCGACGCTCACATAACTTGTTACTGAGTGACAAAGGGATGGAGCTAAAATCAAAGCTTCTACCCGTCGTTACCGACGCGCATAACCATGTAACGCAAAACCTTACCGATGGAGAGATTGCGGAATTGCATGCTTTGCTCGACAAACTCTATCAAGTCGTAAAAGATGAATAAATAGAGGTCTGATACTTTCTCCACCAAATACATGCTATAGCATACATTTAGCTTGATACAAAATAACGAAAGTGAGGAAGCTATCATGGTTATGGCCCTAATCGTTTTGCAAGTCATTGTTGCGATCTTCTTTATGTTTACAGGTACAAAAATTATTTCCGGTAAAATGGCGAATGAATTTGACCGCTTTGGACTCCCACCCATCTTTAACTTCTTAACTGGCTTTATCGAGATCATCAGTTCCATTGGCTTGATTGTTGGAATATGCTTTTCAATCGCGGCATTATTATCTGGATTGCTTTTAGGCGTGACCATGTTGATAGCTGCCTTCATTCTACTCGTAATTGCTAGAGATCCTTTTCCGAAAGCAATACCGGCACTCGTTCTTTGCATTCTCTCCTTTTTCGTCTCGACGTATCATTATTTAGCCTAGACAGGGGAATCTCAATACAATCATAACAGCGGCGAGTTGAAGACTTTATGATCAAGTCTTCGATCGCCGCTGCTTCATTTATGGAGTCCGTCTAGAACTTGTCTCCGCTCCTACAGAGCATCCTCAGCCCCATGAGGACCGCCCATGCTTGCTGCTGTTTTTTGAAAAAGAAACGGAGCGGTTGACCATTTTGTACATCGATCAGCGTATCGTGGCTGCTGGCCCGTAACGCGTACTCCATACCAGCAACCTCTGCTACAGGAGCATCCTCTCGAAGGAAGAGCCGCAATCTTCCGCCTTCTCTTGACGTGTACGTCCCGACGAGCTTTTCTAGCTCTTCTCTCGTTGGCGTATAGAGCGGGGCTTCGTCTTCTTTGTGTGTAAGCGGTAAACCAAGGGCAGCATTTACAGCAGCCAGCCAGACGTCCCGAATCGGCACATTTTCCAGATTGGAAAGAACGGTGACGACTAGCCCTTTTTCCGGAACGAATCCGAAGTTCGATGACACCCCGGGCTGTCCGCCACCATGCTCAACTAGCGTTATTCCTGCATAACCAGGCGTTGTTTTGAGCGCATAGCCATACCAGGTGTCTTTTGTCAGTCGATGAACTGGCTGCCACATGGCTCTAAGCGAGGCCCCATCTACTACCTGCTTCTCTTGATAGCGCCCGGCATTGACATAGAGCTGACCGTATTTCAGCAAATCAACGACGCAGGAGCGGATGCCTCCCCCCACTTCATAGTTACCAAGCGTGGGCCACGACACTCTTTTCAGTTGCTGCTCCTCCCCTTTGACATAAGGGACGGAGACATCGGCGAAGCGAGCCACTTCTTCCAGGTTATAGGTCGAGCGATTCATTTCGAGCGGCGCTAGCAGGCGTTCTGTTACATAGGAACGGTAGCGCTGCCCAGTGACACGTTCGATAATAGCTCCCAGCAGGAGAAACATGTCGTTACTGTAACTGATATACTCACCCGGCATACCAAGGGGTTCAAATTGGACTTCGTTCAAATAGACAATATGCTCGGGCAGTCTCGTCAGTTCTTCACGGCGTAGCAGCGGTGGAACACCTGAAGTATGAGAGAACAAATGATGGATCGTGATTTTGTCCGTATGTATGTCTCCCTTTCCTTGTAAATCAGGCAAATAGTTGCGAATCAGGTCGTCAACAGACAGCTTGCCTTCTGCCACGAGCTGCATGATAGCGGCAGCGGTAAACGATTTGGTAACCGAAGCAATGCCGAAAATGGTCTCGGGTGTTACGGGCTGATTCGTCCCCAGATCTGTAACACCAAAGCCTTTTTGATAGATGGTCTCACCATCCCGAGAGATGCCAATGGAGAGCCCCGGCACCTTTTCCTTCTCTATGAACTGTTGTATAAATACTTCCAGAGCTGAAACGCTTGCGTGGTCCATTTCATTCCCCTGCCTTTGGTTGAAAGATTCTAGCTAGCAAAAAGAGTGTTCCAAAAGTCATTCGACCTCTTCCCACTCAAAAGAATAGGCCAACACATCGATACAAGAGTCATGCGCGCATAATACCCAATGCTTGACTCTAGGGGACGTAAATCCAAATGCTTCTTTTACTGTCGACTCCATAACTTCGTAAAATCCCGGATTTGGGCAAACATCCGTTTTATCCCATTCATCACGCAAAGATACTCTCCCATCATAGTACTGATCGAGCATGCTGAAATCATATCGCTCGTAGCCCTGCATTTTACCGTACATCGTAAAAAGACAAATTGGCCGGAAAGTAATTTTGATGATAGCACTGCCCGCCTTATTGTATTCGTCGTCTGGGATGTCCTCCCCATATTGCTCTTGCAGCTCAGACAAAACTTCATCGTAGCGCTTTTTATTATATCCACACAACACTTCCACGCTTACTTCCCGCTCCTCATAACCAGTAAAACCGACGAAATCATGTGAGGGGCTGATCATCCAGGGAACTTCGACAGGTACAACTTTCATTTGACTCATTGATTTACCCCTGCTTCAAAGAACACCCTTTCATCAAATGTCATCCCAAGATAGCTGTACTTTACATGCACTCTGTCTATTGCTTCATGATGAACGACACTTAGTCCATAAATTTCATCGTTTTTCGTAGCAGTACCCTCATCCATTTTTTTAAAATAAGCAGAAGGAGATGTGCCAGCTTTTATCGCTACATCCTCTAGATTCTGAAATCCATACGGCTTGGAGCCCGGATTATCAAAATCATCCGTTATGATGAACCCTTGCAAAGCATTACTAACCTGCACTTTTGTTATTGATGGTGTTTCATCGTTATTCACTGAAACATCTATGATTTTTACTTCACCAAAGCCCTTATTACCCATGCCCACAACAACAGATTTATGATCTTCGCTTGAAGCACGGGTGCCAATTTCCAATGGCGGATTACCTTTTACAAGAGAATAAAAACCTCCCACAACGATTGCTAGAAGTAGTATAGAAATCCACAATCTTTTCTTCAATTTTCCCATCCTTACTCGTTGTTTTTTCCAGTGCTATTGAAAACTATAATTTGGTAAGTTCTATCAGAAACAGCCGATATCCTGCACGTAAGGCAGAGAATCGGCTGTCAGTTCCCTTACGAATTATGATTGAATAAACGCCATCAGCTTCTTATTAAAGTCATCCGCCTGACATATCGGCAAGCCGTGTCCACTATTATCAAACGAAAACAGCGTAGACCCTTTGATTTGCTGCTGAGTGAGCTCGGCGCTTTTGAATGGAATCAATTGATCGTGAATCCCATGAAAAATTCCGGTCGGCACGCGGATTTGACCCAAGTCATTGATGACATTCTCTCTCACTGCTGCTTGCATGATTTTGATGAGCGCATAGGAAGCGGAATTCAGCCCCATTTTGACAAACCACTGGAGCGTAGCAGTCCCTAAATTTCGATTGAAAAACTGCAAAGACACTGTGTTTAATAACTCAGGCAAATTGGCGTACATCTGACTGATCAGCCCCTCCGCTTGCTCCTTCGTGACGCCGTATGGAGAACCCGGCATTTTTACAAAGGAAGGAGAAACCGCATCCACTAACGCTAGCTTGGAAATATGCCGCCCCTCATAACGAGACATATACCGAATCGAAATGGCACCGCCCACCGAAAAACCTAGCAAGACAGCATCCCTAATCTGTAAGGCTTCCAAAACGACATAGATGTCATCTGCTAAGCGATCATACGTATAGCCGCTCCATGGTTTGTCCGATTGGCCGTTGCCGCGTATGTCCATGGCAACACAGCGGAAACCGTGCTGGGGAAGTACGTTGAATTGGTAGGAAAACATGTTATGGTTGAGCGGCCAGCCGTGAACGAAAAAAATCGTTTTGCTATTCGGGCCAGGATTGAGGTCTTCAACGAAAACCGTGACACCCTTTTCGACTTCAATGTACATAACCCTACCTCCTGTATCACACCATGCACCTCTTTACACTCAAGGTATGTCACCAGTTGTAGGGTTATGTTACTACTGTCCTAAGCCCTGACTTGGATACGCATGAACGATGCGTCCTTTTCTTCCCTTGGTCGTGACTGCTTGCGCCAGTGAATGGTAAATGGCTTCCTCTGTCGCTTCTGCCGCAGCAACAAACAGTTCG
The DNA here is from genome assembly GCF_055685845.1 of Brevibacillus schisleri. Taxonomy (NCBI): domain Bacteria; kingdom Bacillati; phylum Bacillota; class Bacilli; order Caryophanales; family Paenibacillaceae; genus Brevibacillus; species Brevibacillus schisleri. The sequence continues at coordinate 1,685,628 of NZ_JBVNDM010000001.1, read as the reverse complement.
TTCATGATCGGATGATCCTCACGTAGTTGCACGCGCGTTTCCGTAATGGTTGTTGTCTGATGGGGGATTTTTTGTGCTGTGGAAAAAGCGATGACGATGTCGCCGCTTCCATGCCCAAAATGGCTGCCCGTTCGTCCCAAGCCGATTCCTGCGCGCTTTGCTACTCGAAGCAGTTGTCGATCGCTGAGCGGCGCATCTGTCGCCAGTACGATGATAATGGAGCCATCCTCAGACTTCTCCACTGCGTTTTCATTGCTTTTGCAGCTTGTGAACAGATTTGCTCCCAAGAAATCATTTTTGTTGCCAAAGTTACTGAGTACCAAAGTCCCCAATGTATAGGTCTGCTCCTCAGCCACTACGATACGAGAAGACGAGCCGATACCACCTTTATAGCCAAAGGCAATCATCCCCGTCCCTGCCCCGACAGCTCCTTCTTCTACGGCCTCGTCCGTTGCGTTCTGAATCGCTTCTCTAGCATCTTCCGGGCGCACGACACAGCGACGAATGGAATTGAGATGACCATCGTTGCATTCGCCCACGACAATGTTGATCGTCCCTGTCGTGTCCCCGATCTCTTCATTGGTATCCAGCATGTATTGCAGAGTCCCTTGTGTAACCGCAGGGACGGAAAACGTATTGGTGAGCATGATCGGCGATTCCAAAACCCCCAGCTCATTTACTTGCACGAGTCCCGTCGTTTTGCCGAAGCCGTTGATCACATAGCTGGCTGCGGTTACCTTTTCCCGAAACAAGCTGCCGCCATGTGGCAAAATGGCTGTCACTCCTGTACATGCATAGTCGTCGTTGTCCAGCTCATGCTGTATCGTCACATGTCCAACTCGGACTCCGGCTACATCCGTAATGTCATTTTTCTCACCAACCGGCAGTCTCCCAATTGTCGCACTAAGCTGCCGCATTTTTTTCGTCATACATTCCATTCCTTTCGTGCATCTATGCCGATTGCTTACACGGGACGATTGCGCAGAAAGTTTTCATAGGCAAACCCGCGCACTTCTTCTTCCTTATAATGCTTGAGCAGCTCGTTAATCAGGTTTTGGCTCTGCCCCGCATGCTCCAAGCCCACGACCTTTGCGGTAATGCCGTCAAAGTCAGAGCCGAGCCCGATATGACGCACGCCACCGAGTGAACAAAAATGCTCGATGTGCTTAATTAGATCATCTATCGTGGTTGGTGTCGTTTCATTGATAAACTGGGTGCAGTAAACGACATGTACATTCGCGCCTTTGGCAAATAACGCTTTTGCCTGTTCATCCGTCAGATTGCGTGGATGGTCGCAGATCGCTCGTGCATTTGAATGACTCGCGATCGGATATGTAGCGAGCTCAATTGTATCCCAGAAGCTGCCCTCTCCTAGATGTGAGACGTCCGTCAACATTTTATGCTCATTGTGGAACTGAATGATTTCCTTGCCAAAGGTCGTCAGTCCGGCATTCCTCGGTTCCAGCGCACCATCTGCAGCGAGATTCGCGAAGTTCCAGGTGAGGCCCACAGAACGAACCCCTAGCTGATAAAAAATGTGCAGCTTTTTCAAATCGTTACCGATTGGCTCTACCCCTTCCAGCGTCAGCAACGCTCCGATTTCTCCTTCTTGCAAACGGTCGAGATCGCTCCAATCACGGATTTGTTTCATTTCTGGATGTTTTCCGAGAACCTCTGTATAAAAGTAATGAATTTGATCTAAAGCTTTTTGAAAACGTTGCTCCGTGGACAATTCAGGTGATGTCCAGATCGCATAGCACTGCAGCTTCACCCCGCCATCGTGTAGCCGTTTCCTGTTGACGTCCAGCTCGTCCGCATCTGCAAAGGACAGAGCCCCATTTTTCTCCCAAATTTTCAGAAGTGCATCACAGTGCAAATCGATAATCGGCATTCTGGCCATTTTCATCCATCCCTTGGGCTATTTTCTTTTGATAACTCTACCTATTCTGCTAATTTTACGTTAATGTAATTTTATAAGCGATTCCAATTAAAATTTGCAATAGGCCACTTTAAAAATTCACATAATGGAGCCACTACTTATGAATATGGAGCAAATGGAAGCATTCATCTTTGTCGCCCTGACCGGGAGCTTCAGCAAAACGGCTGATTTGCTCTATCTGTCACAGCCCACGGTTAGCATGCGAATCAAGGCACTCGAAACAACTATGGGCTGTAAGCTGTTTCAACGTACGGGTCATACGATTTCTCTTACAAAGGAAGGCGATCTGTTCCTTCCCTATGCCAAAAACATCATGCATATGCTACAAGAGGGACAGCAAGCCATTCAGCGATCGCAAGGCGATGTAGAGGGAGAATTGACCATCTCCACCGTTTTTGTCTCCGCCTTTTACATTTTGCCTGACCTCGTCCAGCAGTTCCAGCAGTTGTACCCCAAAATCAAGCTGACGATCCTCACCGGACATTCTCATCAGGTGCTCGATATGGTTCTAAACCATGAGGTGTCGTTCGGAATTGCTCGTGCCGTTACCCACCCACAGATTAACCGGATTCAACTGATGCCGGATGACATGGTCTTAGCGATTTATCCCGACCATCCGTTTGGATTCCGTCAACGGGTTTCCATTGAAGAAGTCGCACGTGAACGATTGATCTTGTTCAATCGGGGCTCGCTCGACTGGAAGCTGATCAACAATGCGTTCAGCCATTTTCAGCTGCAAAACAACGTCATCATGGAGGCTGACAATATCGAGGTCGTGAAGCGGATGGTCAAACAACGGCTGGGCATCGCCTTTTTGCCTCGGTTTGCCATCTCCAAAGACTTGGACGAAGGGGAACTCCAGGAAGTAGACGTCTTGAATCTGCCGCAAATCAACCGGAACTTCGAGCTGATTTACCTCAAGGATACACCTGTTCACGGGATTATGCGTACGTTTATCGACTTTTTGATGCAGAGCAAAGCCTTGCAGCAGTAGGAAAGGCCATCGGTTTACTCCCTAAAAAAGCTTCGCATCTGAACCAATGGAGTTGGTTGATGCGAAGCTTTTTTAAGGAAGCGCTGCGTCTCTCTCATACTTTTTTCCGTGCTCGCAATTTTGTACGAATGATGATCTCCGCCGTCACGACAAGTCCAATCAGGGCGGCATATACACCGATTGTGTAGCTAAGCTCATACGGCAAACCTATTACCTTCTCTACGATCAGCTTCATGAGATGAATCAGCATGTTGGTAAATAAGAAAACAAAACTCCGGACCATCCATTCCTTATGCTTCATGACTTGGCGCTTTTTTATTTTGACGAGCGCCGTAATAGTGATGGCCGGCCAGATAATGTTCAACAGGTGGAAGGGCCAACTCGCCACTTTTCCGCCCGTTACATAAGGAGCCATATACCCCGATGTGACTACCACAACCAACACACTAAAAAGATAAACGTACCCTGTTACTTTATGTAGCTTGCGGTTCTGGGCGAGCAGCTTGTCCGAAAAGTTAGCCACCCCACAGATTAGGGCAATCAGGGCGAAAAACAAATGGACGTACATGACCGTAAGCCAGATCGATGTGTTCATTCGCTCTTTGTTGAAATCAGACTTATGACTGAGAAAGCCTTTTGCTTCTGGGTCGATGATAAAGTTTTGCACGAGTGCATACGTGATGGCTATACAAGCGACGAAAATGACAATCGAATATGGTTTGATACGGTTCACCTGTCACACAACCCTTTGTTCGATTTTTTTGATACCGAACGGTTCGGTCTCTTTTTGATTTTACATGATTGCCTTCTTTCGTACACAAGAGAAATGTTACAATAACTTGGACGAATATAGACCGTGTTGGCCGGAATGAAAGGACTATCGCGATGCGAAAAGGCGAAAAAACAAAGCTGCATATTATCCAGAAGTCAGCAGAGCTCTTTAATCAAAACGGATATACAGGAACCTCCATGCAAGACATCATGGATGCCACGGGACTTACCAAAGGTGCCCTCTACAGAGGTTTTGCCAGTAAAGATGAAATAGCAATAGAGGCCTTCAAATATGCGGGTGAAGTGTTACAGGAACATTTTGCGGCAGCGCTGGAAAAACAGGACACGGCCACTGCAAAAATCGTAGCCATGGCAACGGTGTATTCTGATGCGGTAAACAATCCCCCGCTCCAAGGTGGCTGCCCGCTTCTCAACACAGCCGTCGAAAGTGACCATTCGTTCCCTGTTCTTCGCGATTATGCTGTCACCGCTTACCAAGAGGTCGTTTCGTTCATGCAGGGATTGCTGGAAGAAGGAATTGCCCAGGGAGAATTTCGTTCTGACATGGACGCAGAAGCCGTCGCTTCGTTTATCTTTTCTTCCATTGAAGGAGCCATCATGGCAAGCAGACTCACACACGATAACAAGCATGTCCATTTTGCCAGCAAGCATATTGAGCAGCTTTTACAGACATACAAGCCCTAGCAAAAAGAAAAGAGCAGTCGCCCAGGATGTGCTACCCCTGCCTACCTGCTCTTTTTTCGTGGACTTTTCCTGCTACTTTTTATTTGATGTAATGTACTTTTTCATGTCCGAGCAATGCTTCCAGCACTTGCTGTACTTTCACGCCTGTTTCAAATGTAACCAGTCTGGCATCGCCACCGTTTATCGCAATGGACAGCTCATCCAACAACAGGGAGAGACGGTCTTGCTGCGGAACTTCAGCCGGAACGAGCGCTTCGCCGTGTCCACCCACAAACAGATTGCTCCAGTTCACGACACTCAGCGTTCCTTTTGAACCGTACACACGATAATCCAAATGCTCCTCATTCGCGATACCCGCCAAGCCATTGATCGTAACCGGGGTACCATCTGTCAGACGCAGAATGGCCGATACACCTGTCTCACATAGCACAGGATCTGCTGGATAGTCTACCTCTGAGTGGACTACATGCAGGTCTCCGAAGAGCGCGTAAGTCAGGTGAGTGAAATGAGGCAGCACTTCACGGATGAAACCGCCTTGCTCACGACCAGCCAGCCAAGGTGTTTGCTGCCATGGACGCGGCCACTGGTGAAAATGCGTTAGGATATCGATACGACGGACATCTCCAATTGTTTCGAGTCTGCGGGATAGTTCAGGAAAAACACCTTGATAGTAGAGCGGGAAGTTCATTGCATGGACAACCCCTGCGTTATTTGCTGCTTCCAACATTTCTTGCGCTTCTGTCAAGGAATTAGCCAACGGCTTTTCACAGAGCAAATGCTTTTTGTGCGCCAGCACATCCAAGGCAATCGCGTGATGGAATTTCGGAGGAACCGCCAAATAGATGACGTCCAGCTCTACCTTTTTCAATAATTCCTTATAATCTGTGTACCAAGGCACATCGCCGGACTTTTGCGCGGCTTCCTGTGCTCTTTCCGGAGATACATCACTGACTGCGGCTACTCGAAATTTTTCGTGGGTACGGATCGCGTTCATCATGCGCTCGCCCATGACGCCTGCGCCAATAACTCCAACGTTCCATTTCACTTGGTCCATCTGCATTTCCTCACTTCCTGGTGAATGTTCGTCTTCGTGCCTCTACCCCTTTCTCCATTGATCTGAACATTCCTTCTGAAAAGCTCAGATTGTCAGCTGCTTCTGCGCTTCCTTTTTTACCCGCTTTTTCTCCTTCTGGATGGCTATGACTGTATAGAGAGAAGGAACGACAATCAGCGTAAGTAGCATCGAGAACAGTAAGCCAGAAATGATCGTAATGGCGAGCGGCTGAAACAGCACGCTTCCCGTAATCGCCATCGGTGACAGACCGGCTACTGCGGCAAAGGTCGTCAGTAAAATCGGGCGCAACCTTGCTTTCCCCGCCCTGATGACTGCATCGTTCAGAGAGACTCCTTGATGCCTCGCTTCCTCAATAAACTCGATTAGTACGATCCCGTTGCGAACGACGATACCCGCCAATGCGATAAAGCCTGCTACTGTCATGAATCCAATCGGTGTGGAAGTGATAAATAGCCCGATCAAGCTGCCCGCGATGGCGAGGTAGACTGTACTCATGACCAAGACAGGAATAGACAACGAGTTAAACTGCAGCACGATCAGCAAAAAGATGAGAAAGACCGCCACAATCGCAAGCACACCCAAATCGAGCAAAACTTCCGATTCCTCCTCTGTTTCACCTGTTACATTCCAGCCATACCCGTCTGGCAATTCCAATTGCTCCATTTTCGCTGTTATTTCGCTCATCACGTCTGCAGCCGTCCGATCTCGGACATCACTCGTGATCGTGACACTACGGGACATATTGTAACGAGGAATACTCTGCATCGATAAATCCGGCTTCATTTCTGTAATTTGCGAAACCGGAATAAGCTGCCCACGTGCATTCGGAACCGTGAGTTGCGCGAAGACTTGCTCTGTCGTCATTCCCGGCTGATCGGCTACCAGCGTAATATCGATCAAGTTTCTCCCATTGTCAAATTGTCCCATTGGAATGCCTTGGCTGATCAAACGCAACGTTCTGGTCAAATCCGCTTCGTTGATCAGCTCCTTGTCCATCTTTTCTTGATTCACATGGAATTGAAGGGAGTACTGTTCATTTCCGAGCGTGTCGTTGATGTTGTACGTTCCTTTTGACTCCATGATGAGCTGCTTGATTTGCTCAGAGATCGCGTACAGCTGTTGCAGATCATCCCCATACACCCGAATTCCAACCGGGTTACCAGAATACATCCCCGCCTTTACGCTGTACGGAATGATGTTCGCTTCTGGATACATCCTCTTAAACTGCTCCGACCACGGCGCCAGCACCTTTCGCGCATCCATTTTGTGATTGTCAAAGGTAACGATCAATTGCGCTACATGTTCACCTGTACCAACCGGCGGTGCTGAGGGCATCATCTGTGGCGCATTGCCACCTACGAAAGATGAAACCTTTTGAATGTGTGCCTGTTTCGCAATCCATTGGGAAACACCCAGGGCAATTCGATCCGTTTCCTGTAAATTGCCGCCAATCGGCGTCGTTATATTCACAACCATCTGTGGCCTGTCATCATCAGGGAAAAGCTGAACAGGAACAACCGCAGCGAGTCCGTAGATAGCAGTGGCAATCAGTACTCCGCTCACTCCTGTTTTCAGCGGATGTTTCAACATGGCTTTCAGGACACGATCGCCATACCAATTCGTCAATGCATCGATTTGTTTGCCTAATAAGCCCGCTGGCTTACGGTAGTCCGTCTCTGCTTTGCTCCGTTTCTTGTTCCTTCGCTCGTTCCATTCCCGGTAAATCGGAATGATCGTAAGTGACATGAACATCGAGGCCGCCATCGTAAAAATGATAATGAGCGGTACCGGAAAAATAAACTGACCAGCATCACCAGGCAGAAACATGATCGGCCCAAACGCAGATATGGTAGCAAGGGTAGCAGTGACAATGGAGATGGCCACTTCCTTCGTCCCGGTTACAGCAGCCGTGTACGGATCCTCGCCCAAAACAGATAATCTGCGCTCGATGTTGTCATTTACCACCACTGCGTCGTCTACCAAAATCCCGAGAACAATGATGAGCCCGAATACGGTCATTTGATTGAGCGTAATGCCAAAGAAGGGCAGAACCACCATCCCAGCTGCCAAAGAGATGGGGATCGCCAATGCAACCATCAAGGATGTCGTTACATTCAATCCAAGGATGCAAATAAAAAGTACGGCTATGATCGCAATGATCATTTCCAGATACAATTCGGAAAAAATACTGCCGATTCGATCCACTTGCAAAAACACAGGCTCTTTTTTCGCCCACGCTGGGAGACTCTTTTCCAACGTGGCAAGCTTCGTATCCACCGCTTTTTGCACAGCTGGAACATCGCTTCCCAGCTCAGCGTTGATGCTAATGGTCGCAGCAGGCTTCCCGTTGTAATAGGTTCGATACTCCACCCGTTTGGTACTGTCGGAAATGGTGGCAATATCCTTCAAATAGACGGGCATTCCTTCCTGCGTACGTGTCACGACTACCTTTTCAAAAGTCGCTACTTCATAGCTGACTGGTAATGTGAGCTGATATTTTCGCGTATCAATATTGACATCACCTAGGGGTGTTGTTTCGTTTTTCGTTTGGACAGCATGGATGACTTGCGCCCAGGAAATGCCGTATTGTTGCAGCTTCTGTGCATCGACCGCGACCTTTACTTCCTGCTCCGGCAATCCTTGGATCGAAACATCGGATACGCCTGGCACGGTTCGAAGCTGATCCTTCCATAGATCAAGCATATCGCGTAATTGGAGGATTTCTTCAAAAGAGTTGGCTGTGATTTGAAAGGTCTGGATGAAAGTCCGGCTCATGTCATCATTGATGATGGGCTGCTCTGCTTCATCGGGTAAATCGGCCTCGGCATCCTTTACCTTTTTCCGTACATCTTCAAACACCGTTTTTGGTTCAACGTCATTCTCTGTTCGCACGTTGATAATGGATACACCGGATCGGGACTCCGAACTAATGGATTTGATTCCTTGCACCTCGTTGATTTTTTCTTCCAGCTTCTTCGTGACTGTCTGCTCCACCTTTTCAGGAGTCGCTCCCGGATACACGGTGGTAATGGTAGCCATGCTGACGATAATGTCTGGTTGCTCTTGCTTCGGAAGCGTAACTGAGATGAACATACCAATCAGCACGAGCATCGAAAAGAAAACGAGGGTGATTTTGCGCTTGTTGATGAAAAACTCGATCATGGCTGATTGCCTCCTTTCACAGTGACAGAGTCCCCGCCAAGCAAACGATCAGCACCTTTCGTAATCAACATGTCGCCTGCTTGCAAGCCAGCAGTAATTTCCAAATGATTGTCAACATACTGACCAATCGTGACAGTGGTCTTGATCGCTTTTCCATCCGCTAGCAAAAAAACGTAAGGCTCAGAACCACGGCTAAAAACGGTTTTGGCAGGGACAAAAATGCCTTTCTTTTGAGACAAGGTTCGCTTTGCGCTGATGACTTGCCCTGCAAACCAATCTTTTTTGGTGTTATCAATGACGACTTCCACGCTAATCGTGCCCGTCTGCTCGTTCGTCGCAGGATAAATCGTCGTAACCTTTCCGATTCGTTTGTCTTCATACAAACGAATCTCGACCTCATCTCCCACCTTCCACGCTGAGATGTCCTTGTCCGGTACAGGCAAGACTGTTTTCAATTGTTGGATGTTGCCGATTCGATAGACAGGAGCCCCTGAACTTGCGAGTTGCCCAACATCAGCCATTTTCGCTAGCACTGTTCCTTGAATAGGTGCTTTCACTTCCGTTTTTGCCAAAGTAGCTGCAGCCTGATCGCGAGTGACCATCGCCCCTTGGTAGCTGGCATTTGTCGCGCTGATATCCTCAGTCCGAGCGCCTTCTATCACTAGCGAATACGTCTCTTGCGCTTCTGCATAATCTTTATCTGCTAGTTCAAAGGCATTCTTGGCACTTTCAAATTCGGTTTCGGAGATCGCCCCATTTTTATAGAGCTGTTCCATTCGCTGATAGTCTTTCTGTGCTTGATCCCGAGAGATTTTCTTCGCTTCGGCCGCTACTTTCGCTTGCTGAACTTCTTGTTCCCGGGCTCCGTTTTTTACTTTGGAAAGCTCGGCACTCGCACCATGCATCTCAGCGTTTGCCAATGCCAGCTGGAGAGAGTAGTCTGTAGCATTGAGGCGGGCAAGCACTTCTCCCTTTTTGACAACATCTCCTTCTTTGTACGGCAACGACTTGATTTCCCCGGCTACTTCAAAAGAAACAGTCGTCTCTTCGATAGGGGCAAGTGTCCCTGACAGTTCACTGCTCGATTGGAAGCTTTTCAGCTCGATCGGCTCCGCTTCCACAATTTTGGCCTCGGCTTGGACTTCGCTTTCCGTTGACTGCTTCATCTGATTGCAAGCCGTCCCAATCACTGCAAGGGAGATGACCAGCAACATCCCCACCACTTTTCTTCCCGTCTTAGTCATGTAGGCCTCACTCCTATTGCTTTATAGAAAAGTATTCCGGAATGAATTTTCATTCCGTTTTGTTCAAAAGAAGGATCAGAATTAATGAATTCTGATCGCATCCCAGCAAGCTTCCTCTACACCGGCAAGCAATTCCGGGGTTTCTTCGATTTCGCCAGCCTTGATGCACTTGTTCAATGCGATGAATGCCCCGTCCATAATCGCAATCAATGCATCCGCTGGCAATGGACGGATAACCTTATTTTTTTGTCCCCGTTCAATGAATTCGCATAAAAATGTTCGCAGCTTCATGTATGCTTCGCGGCTGGCTTCGTCCAGGTAGTGACCGTTTGTATGGGAATCCAGAAACAGCAAGGCATTCAAATTCTTTTTGGCGTAGCGAATCACCTGATTCGCAATATGCCGAAATTGCTCGCGTAAGTCATCAGATGTGCGAGGATAACCATCATTGATTGTCTCAAGCAGTTCCCCCACACATTCTTGAAACAGCGTATTGACGAGCGCTTCTTTGTTTTCGAAATAACGATAGATGGTACCTGCACCGACCCCTGCCTTTTCGGAGATCATCGGAACGGTCGTCCCATCAAAACCGCGATCTACAAACAAAACGAGCGCTGCATCCAAGATTAATTCGCGCTTGGTTTCAGACAAGTTCATGACTCCTCTCGTGCGGAATGAATTTTCATTCTGGAGGAAATTATAGTATACATATTGCTTGGGTGTCAAATGGCACTCGTTCAGATGTAAAATAGACAAAGCAACATGATTGGTAAAGGGGACCGATACACGTTGAACATATCGACGAATGGGCTCCCCTATATAAAAATATCTTGGATTACCTGTTGGCTGGAGATTTTTAGTTGCGGGCGATTATGAGGATGTTTGGTTTGACCCAGAGTTATTACAAAACAGCTAGGGAACCGGTGTACCAACCATGTTCCCTAGCTGTTTCTTTATCCAACCGCTTTGTTACCCGATGTGCAAGCCAAATGTTTTATCTCTAAACGAAACGGTCTCCCTATCTGCTATTTTCGCAAAAGTCACACCCGAAACGAGTACACTTTCACGCAAAACATGATCAAAACGCTCCAATGCTGCTCGTAGCTCATCGTCTACATCCAGTGTAAGCTGGACACGTTTATCGATGGGCAAATCCAGCTTTTTGCGTGCATCCTGAATGACACGGATGACTTCACGAACCAAGCCTTCTTGCTCAAGCTCTTCTGTCAGTGTCGTATTCAGTGCCACATGGAGCTGATAGCCGGATGCAGAAGCGAAGCCTTGCTTCCCTTGCTTTTCCACGAGCAGCTCATCTAGCGTAATCCGCATACTCTCGCCTGCGACCTCCACATCCAAGTAGCCATTGTCCACTGCCTTCTGTGTATCGGCTGCGTTCAATTCTTTTAGATACCCTTGGATGGGCCCAACGAGCTTGCCGTATTTTTTCCCAGCTACCTGCAGGTTGAGCTTGAAATGATATGTCACGAAGCTGCTGTCGCTTTGCTCTACCCGAATGTTTTTGACATTGATCTCGTCTTGGATAATGCCGGCAAATCGCTCGAGGTTAAATGGCTGCTCCATCGATACGATCAGCTCGGACAAAGGCTGTCTGGTCTTGAGTCCAGTTTCGTTGCGAACATTTCGGGCCAGCTCCACGATGTGTCGAGCCGTTTCCATGTCCCGCTCAAGGGTTTCGTCGATTGCTTCTGTGTTTACCTTCGGATAGTCAGTCAAATGAACGCTGCCTTCTCCCCCCAGATTGCCATACATATCTTCTGCGATCAGCGGCGCGTATGGTGCGATCATCTTCGCCAGTGTCAGCAACACTTCTCGCAGGGTCTGGTAAGCAGATACTTTATCAGGCGTCATCCCGTTGCTCCAAAAACGATCCCGTGAACGACGGATGTACCAGTTGCTCAACTCGTCGACGAACGCTTCGATATGCCCCGCCGGATTCATGAAATCGTAGGTTTCCAGACCTTTTACCACGTGCTGCAAGGTGGTATTCAAGCGGGAAAGTATCCAACGATCCAGCTCGTTCACAGGTGGTTGCGATGGATACTCTTCTGGCTTGAATGCATCGATCAAGGCGTATAACGAATAAAAAGCATGCGTGTTATGGATCGTATCGATCACTTTGTACTTCGCCTCGGCGACGATCCGCTTGGAGAATCGTTTGCTGCTCCACGGCGCACTGTCAGACAAAAGCGCCCACCGGAACGCATCCGCACCGAACTCCTCGATTACCTCCCACGGATCGATCCCGTTTCCTTTGCTTTTAGACATCTTCTGACCATGTTCATCCAAAACGTGACCGGTAGAGATGACCGCCTTGTAAGGGGCTTTTCCGTTATACAGGGTAGAGACTGCCAACAAGCTGAAGAACCAGCCCCGCGTCTGATCGATTCCTTCCGAAATGATGTCGGCAGGGTACTGCTCCTCGAACACCTTTTCGTCTCCGAATGGATGATGGTATTGAGCAAACGGCATCGAACCGCTGTCGAACCACACATCGATGACCTCAGGTGTCCGCTCCATCGTACCACCGCAAGAGCAGCGCAGCTTCACCTCATCCACAAACGGCTTATGCAGCTCCAGCTTCTCGTCGATTGGTGCCACAGATTTCTCACGCAACTCTTTTACACTGCCTGGTGCATATTCACTGCCACAATCCTGACAAAGCCATAGATTGAGCGGCGTCCCCCAATACCGGTTGCGGCTAATATTCCAGTCTACAAGCTCTTCGAGGAATTTCCCGAAGCGCCCTTCGCGCAAGTGGCCCGGATACCAGTCGATCTTGCTATTGTTTTCGATCAGCTGATCCTTGATCGCTGTCGTTTTGATGAACCAGCTCTCCATCGCGTAGTAGAGCAGTGGCGATTTGCAGCGCCAGCAGAACGGATAGCTATGCTCGTAGCGCTCCTTGGAAAACAGCAGACCGCGATGTGACAAGTCTTTAACGATATCGACGTCGCAATCCTTCACGAACCTACCTGCGAAATCTGAGATTTGATCCGTATAGCGACCAGCCAAATTCACGACGTTCACGAAATCAAGTTCATGCTGACGGGTCGTGCGATAGTCATCCTCCCCATGCGCTGGCGCAGTATGCACGATGCCCGTTCCGCTCGTGTCACTGACATAGTCTGCATCGACGACGAAATGCCCATGGTTTACCTTGATATAGTCAAAAGGCGGCTCATACGTAGTACCGACCCATTCTGCGCCTTTGTGCGTGGATAAAACCTCGTAGTCTTCCTTGAAGACTTTCTCCGCGAGATTTTTTGCTACGACGTACACTTCATCCTTGTGCTTCACCCGCACGTAATCGAGCTCTTTGTTAACAGCCAAAGCCACGTTGGCTGGAAGTGTCCATGGCGTCGTCGTCCACGCGAGGAAGATGTCATCGCTTGTCTTGCTTTTGAATTTGACCGTCGCACTCAAGTCCTTCACGTCTTCATAGCCTTGCGCCACTTCATGGGAGCTGAGCGTCGTCTGGCAATCCGGGCAATACGGACTGACACGATGGCCTTTGTACAACAGTTCTTTTTTATGGATGTCGGAAAGAATGTGCCAGACACTTTCGATGTAGTCGTTGGTCAGCGTCACATATGGATGCTCCATATCCGTCCAATAGGCGATTCCTTCCGTCAGCTCACGCCATTGCTTTTCGTACTCGAATACGCTGTTTTTGCACTCTTCGACGAACTTGGCCACCCCGTAGTTTTCGATCTCCTGCTTGCCGGAAATGCCAAGTCGCTTTTCCACCCCAAGCTCTACTGGAAGACCATGTGTATCCCAGCCTGCTTTGCGGACGACACGGTAGCCGGACATCGTTTTGTAGCGTCCGATAAAGTCCTTGATGACCCGTCCGAGCACGTGACCGATATGCGGCTGTCCGTTGGCGGTCGGAGGACCTTCATAAAAGACGAAGTTTGGCTTTCCCAGCCGATTGTCCATTGACTTGCGGAATGTATCGTCTTTCCTCCACTGATCCAAAACGCGTAACTCTCGTGTCCTTGCTTTTTCTTTTACGTCTACTTTCCTCATCATGTACACTCCTTCTTCTGTCGTTTGCGTAGAAGTGTAGGTTCATAGAACGCAAAAAAATCCCGCCCCCTAAGGGACGAGATTTGATCTCGCGATACCACCCTTGTTCCGAAATCTTCATGCAAGCATGTCATTTCGGCACCTCTACTACGTACCATCATACGCGTCCCTTGTAACGGTGGGATTCCGGGTCAGCTTACTCCAAATGCTTCGGCTTTCCTTCTCGGAGAGGATTTTCGGCTAAGTCTTGAACGTTGGCTTTCAGCACTAGGGCCAACTCTCTGGGGAACAAGGGGATTAGCTTACTCTTTCTCGTCAATGAATTTGTTGGTGTTATTTTTGTTACTTTCCTTTTTACACGGTTTTCTAAAAACTGTCAAGGGTTAGGCCACGACGCGCTTCACGCTGCGACGGCTTTCCACCTGCGACAAGAACAAGCTGAGAACCAGGATAATCGCGCCGAACAAATACGGTGCGTTCAAATGCACCCCGTACAACGTACCTGCCACTGCTGGGCCAAAAATATTCCCCAGACTCATATACGCATTGTTCATCCCCGCTACGAAGCCCTGTTCATCCCCCGCACGCTTGGAGATCAGCGTGTTGATTGCTGGACGCATAATCGACGTCAGGGTAAAGAAGAGAACCGTCATAATTAGCATATACCAGAAGTTACCGGACAATAGCATCATCACCATCGCAACAGCAGACAAGAAGAACGTCACGTTAATGAGTTTTTTCTCGCCAAAACGAGTAATGAGCTTGCCGATCAGTGCTGCCTGCACAATTGTACCGGCAAGTGCTCCCACTGTGATAATGATGGAAATATCACGTGGAGTATAAGCGAACTTTGCATCGACGAACAGCGGGAAGATAACTTCGAAGTTCGCCAAGCCAAACGTCATCGTAAAGACCAGTACCAGCATGATGAAGTACGACGATTGAAACGACTTGCCGAGCTGTACAAAGATGTTTTCCTGTTTGTCTTTGGCGTTTCGTGACGCGAGCTGCTTCTCTTTCGGAAGAGATTCTGACAAGAAGAAGATGGAACCGAGTGTAGCTACCGCACCAACTGCCGCAGAAATGTAGAACGGCATACGCAAGCCAAGCTCTGCCAAAAATCCGCCAATACCAGGTCCGATAACAAATCCGAGAGACATGGCGGCTCCGAGCATCCCCAGTCCTTTTCCACGTTTATCCTCGGTCGTAATGTCCGCTATATACGCCAGCATGGACGGAATCATCGCTGCTGCCCCGATCCCGCCGATCAGACGAGAAAGGTAGAGCACCCATGTCTGTTCAGCCAAGGCAAAAACCAGATTAGAGATCGTAAACAGGACGAGTCCCAAAACAATCATGATTTTTCTACCGTACTTATCTGACCATTCCCCGGCAATCGGAGAAAAAAGAAATTGAGTTACACCAAAAGCCGCCACCAAGTATCCAGCCGTCTCCCCACCCGCGCCGAACTCTTTGAGAAATTCGGGCAAAATCGGAATAATCAAGCCAATTCCCAGCATGGCGATAAACATGTTGATCATTAGGAAGAGAATCGGTCGCTGACTATTCTCTTGTTTACTCATATTCATTTATCCATTCCTATCCATTTAGATTTTCTTTTTAGCCTTGCAGCTTCGCTTTTACGCTTTCAATCACCGTACGCCAAATGGCAGGGTCTGTAGATATCTTTTGCTTGAAGTTGCGGTACAACTCCTTTTGCTTTTCCTCAAAATCTGGAGCGTCTGCAGCCGGCAATCCTGCACGGGCAGTCGTAATTATTTCCTGCACCTCTGGCGAACGCGGACCCCAAACTCTTGCCTCGTATCCATCCTGGTCGAGGAAAATAAAGATCGGAATCGCACGTGCTGTGCCATTGGTCAGGTATTGGTCCATCAACTCCAAATTTTCGTCGCGGATGAGAAAGCGCAATTCGATGTTGCTTTCCTCGGCAATTCGCTGAATGACAGGAACACACAAGGAAGCATCCCCACACCAGTCTGCGGTCAGCACGACCCCTTTCCAATTACGCTGGGAGAGATCCTTCCAGACAGCCAGATCCTCGTCAGTAAATGTGAGCTGATCGTACACGCGGGACAGCTCTTCTTTATTGACGTTCATGCTTTCTTTGTACGCCGTAAAGCTCATTCCTTTTTCAAACCAACTGTTATGATTCACAACAGACATACTCCGTACTCCTCCTGTATAGTGAAAAATTATTGCTCCCAAATAGCAGAAGTCCCCAAGCGGTTGCGAATGGAAGAGCTTCTTGTTTTGCGGGCTTCTTTCCCTGACTGTTTCATGGTGCTTGCCTTGGCAGTCAGGTCCATAAACCACTCTCTATCTTTGGTTGCGAGGGCGAGGTCGATCAAATCATGCATATGCTCTTCATCATCAAAAGAGCCTACTGGAATGCGATCCATCCACTGTCTCGGAATCACCACCAGCTTGCCGATCGTCTCTTCGTTGTCGCATTGAACCACATATACTTTTGCGGTACCTCGCAATGAATCATCTGTTTCGACGAAGCCTTGAACTAACTCGCCGAATTTGGTTTTGCCCAATACCCATTCTCCGACTTCCAATAACTCATCTCGATTCATTCTGGTGCACCTCCCAATTGTAACGGAAATCATTACAGTTTCCATGTTAAAAATTTGTAAGGTTACTGTTGCGAACTCTCCTGACATCCATGACGGACTTTATCTAATACGGTTTGGATCGTGATTTGTTCCAAATATTTTGTAAAGTACATCTCTGCTTCGGTAAAAATCTGATCCATAACTCCGTGCATATTCGCAGAAACCTGACACGCTTCTTGCGGATCTCCCGAACACCAATGCGGCTTCAGCGTACCATTCGAGATCGAACGATATATCTCGGCCAAGGTTACCTCATTCGGGTCGCTTGCGAGTATATAACCGCCGCCAATTCCCTCTTTTGTCTTCACAAATCCGTTCTTACGCAGAATGCTCATGATTTTGCGAATTCTGGCTGGATTCGTACATACATTTTTTGCGATGAGCTCACTGCTTGCCATATGCTCCGGGATATGAGCCAACAAAGCCAAGCTGTGAACAGCAATGGTAAATTCACTATTCACGTCACAGACGGCCTCCTTGCGAAGAGTACTGTAATATTAATTCGTACAGTTACGAATGTCAACAATTGTGTGGGGGCAAACTTTTTAAAAGGCTTTCATTCTGCGGTGGTCGGGGGGAAGCGAAGGCACATGTTTTCCAGTCGCCTTTTTCCTCTCTACGTTCGGGCGGTCTCCTTCCAAACATGTACCTTCGCTTTTCGTACAACAGTTATTTCTGCGTGGCTTTTTTAAAAGAGGTTTTTAATAAAAAGGATTTCATCGCGGATTGGGATGCCATTGTCTGCGGTAAGGGGGATTTCTGGTTTGATTTGCCGGGCCTTGTCCACAGCATGGATGTACAGCTTCTGAAACTGATAGCCTCTTTTTTGGTAAAAGCCCATGGCGTGCAGGTTATCGTTGGTGGTGACGAGCTTCATGCGGTGGCAGCCTTTTTCTTTGGCGGTCTGCTCTACTTGATTGAGAAGGGCGGTCCCGATTCCTTTGTTTTCGATCACACTGTCCAAGGAAATGATTTCACATTCCTGATCTTCGAGCACATAGGAAATAAATCCGTTGATTGTACCCTCTTCATCCATTACTGCGTAGCCGTCCAGCGCATCGCATTGGAAAACGCCACTGGAGATGACCATTTGCGGACTTCCCCAATGTTTGATGAAAAATTCAGTGATGACGTTTTTGTCCAGTTCACTTGTTGAAATCATCTGCATAGCATTCACCTCTCAAAATAATAGAGAATAAGCCCTCGCTTTTGAGTCAGCAAGGGCTCCACATCGTTACGAACGCACATCCAGCAGTACTTTTCCCGTACTCGCCCTACTCTCTACCAACGCATGAGCACTTGCTGCTTCTTCCAATGCAAAATGCTTGCCGATCTTGATGTCCAGCTGTCCATTCGCCAAATAGTCCAAAACTTGCTTCGCAGTATCCTGTAACAAGTGTGGACGCAGCTTACGTGTCGTACCAAAGCTGAAGCCTAATACAGAGCGGCAGCTTGCGTGCAAATCGATTGTCTTGATCTGACCGATTTCGCCGCTGGCATTGCCAAAATGGACGAGTCGGCCGTACCAAGCGAGGCACTCGAGACTACGCTCGCTCACCGTTCCGGAAATCGAGTCCAAAATCACATCGGCTCCCGTACCATCCGTCAGCGCGTGTACACTCTCCACAAAATCTTCGCGATCATTGCAAATCACATAGTCGGCACCAGCTGACAAGGCAATTTCCGCCTTTGCTTCATTACCGACTGTGCCGATGACACGACCTGCTCCCCAGCTTGGCTAATTGAATCGCCGTCGTCCCGATTCCGCCTGCCGCAGCGTGTATCAATACGGTTTCCCCTTTGGCAATGCGGGCAACCTTCGCCAGTAGCTGATACGAAGTAAATGACACGACTGGGCAAGCGGCTGCTGTTTCCGTGCTGATTTGATCTGGCAGTGCAAAAGTCAAACACTCATCCGCCACGATATACTCGGCGTATGATCCGTTGGCCGGAAACGCAATGACTCGTTGTCCCACCTTCAGGCTTTGCACCTCTGCCCCTACCTGTTCGATCACGCCAGTCGCATCGAGTCCCGGGATAAACGGCAGCTTGGCTGCTCCCTTTTTTCCATACCTGGATTTGATATCGGCAAAATTGACACTGGTCATCTCGACGCGGATCAGGACTTGTGTAGATGACATGGTCGGCATCTCGACTTCCGCATATTTCATCGTCTCCGGCCCGCCTAATTCCGTTACCAGGATCGCTTTCATGAGAACCCTCCAGACAAGCGTAAAATGGAATGTTAGTCTTGCAGAATCGTCATGATCGCAGCTTTTTTCGCTGCGAACTCCTCGTCGGAAAGCACAGGCGTAAACGTAGCTCGCGGTATCTCCACCAATAGATCATGCCACGATTTGCAGCCCTGATAAGCGACGTCAATCGGAATTTCTACCGGCTGCTCTAATCGATACATCCGCACGAACAAAATGTGCAGCGGCTGTTTTTTCTTCCAATGCAAGCGCACATCTGCGAAATTATCCGTCCAGATGTGGAAGGGCGATAGCGCGCGTAGCTTGGCTTCATCCATGAGTTCTAAATCGTTGGTTACTTCAGCAAAATATTTGATCGTCACGGTCTTCTTGTCCATTGTCCAGCCTTCGAGGGTCGCGTCAAACAGGTGCTGGTAGTCTGCCTTTACCATGTCTCGCTTCTGGTGCTCATAGGTCGGATACAAATAAAATTGATTGTTTTCCAAGCGGAATTCTCGTGTTTCTTCGTATAACCCACCCTTGCGGATCGTGATGATCTGCTCACCTTCTCCAAGCGCTTTGACGGCGACTGCCCATTCCTTCAAGCTAAGGGGGGATAGCGGCTGTACGATCGACTGCATGCAGCACGGCTCCCTTCTACTGTCAGAATCGTTTGATGACTTTAGTCTAGCCCAATTCCAGCTCGTTGAGAAGTCGTCTTCAACAGTTGATCGACATGTAGCATAGCTCCTTGCAGTCTTTCGGCATAATTTCCTCGCAATGTCACGTACGTAATTCCCCGCTCGTCCAGCATCTGACGCAGCTTTTCGTGATTGCGCAGGCGCACTTGCTCTTCTCCGTGCACACGCAGTCCATCATCTACCCATGCGACATCTGACTCCATCAATAGCCACAAATCATACGCTTGCTCTTCGGCAATCTGGTCAAGAACAGAGAAGGTTTGCCCCGTGTACAGTTCAGAGTAAAACTGGGTAACAATCGCTTCGGTATCGATGAACAAGAGCTTGTTGGCTTGCTGGAGCGCTTTGTATTCTTGCATTTTGTGACCATACGCGATGTGCGGGAAATACTCCGGTGTCAAAATCGTATCGCAGCCCCCAACCTCTTCGCAGATTGTACGCCCGTACTCCTCGACAAACACGGTGTTGTAGATTTTCGCAAGATAACGGGTCAAGGTCGATTTTCCGCAGCTTTCTGTTCCTACCACGACCACCTTTTTGACGAAATAGGGCTGAACAATAGCCGGGATGTGCTGCCAATGAGCGAAGACCCCTTCGTTGCGAATCTGGGTAGCGGAGATCGGTACTTGGCTGCGCGATTCATCGAGAATGATGTGCGCTGCCTCCGGGTATAAACGGCGAAAAATCGGATCATAGGCGGACTCAGAGCTGAAAACCAGATCGATTTTTTTCCCGATCTTGCGCTTGATGTCCGCTGCTCCTGCCTCCCAATCATAGCTCTCATCGCTATCCGCACGATCTTCGACTGCAAGCACACGGACATTTTCCATGTCCTTGACCAGCGTGGACAGCCATCTCAACCGTACTTCATAGGGAATGGGCTTGATTCCTGCCTCCTCACACAGCTTTCGGTCGCGAGTCGGGCTGTGCGAGAGAACGACAAACAGCTCATCGCAGCGGCAGGCCGCCTGTGTAATTGCGTATACATGTCCTTGATGCAGTGGCAAAAATTTGCCGCCAATGAAGCCTACGCTCCCCATGTTTGCTCCTCCCTTTGCTTGCGATACTGTCTTACCCAGTTCATCAAGCCGTAGATGGCATTCACCAAATAAGCGGACCACATGACCAGCATCGAGACATCGCTTCCGTCCTTCAAAAACGCTGCCAGCCACATGTAGATCGTGAACAAATCAATGATGATCCAGACCACCCACTGCTCGACCAAGCGCTTCACCATGAAAAGCATCGCGATGACCGAGAGAACAGCCGTCAAGGAATCAACAAAAGGCAAGGCCCCGCCCATTTGCTTCAATACAAACCCGTAGGCAATTGTTGCGATGATGCTCAAGATGGTCCACCAGATGCGTGCTCGGTTGGACAAAATCGCAATTTTGACGTCATTTTGTTTGACTTCGGACACGCGGTTTTTACGCCACAGGTAGAGTCCTATGAATTGCATCGGCAAAAAATAGAGAAGATTCAGCATGACTTCGCCATAGTACTTTTGCCCATAGGCGACGAACGCGTACAAAACCACATTGACGATACCCGGGTAGTAACTCCACGTCTTTCCTTTGGCGACGAGCACGACACTCAGCATCCCTGTTAAGGAGGCAATCAAGCCGATTAATGTATCATCAAGTGCGAAATACAAATAGATAGTTACGAGTGTAAATGAGATGAGCCAAATTTTTTCAAACCAATTCCAGTCAGCTAAAAAGCCGGTGCTTTTCGCATTCATGCGAATCTCTCCTTGAACGCTCGCAGGTTTTCCTGGCGCGCAGAATTGTCGTAGATGGCAAAAACGATGTGGTCAAAAAGCTGTGCATACTGTTCCTCGATCAAAACAGTCGCAAAGTAATCTGCTACGTCCTCCGCTTTGTTGCGGAATACTCCGCAGCCATAGGCCCCCAAAATGATCGTCCGATGGTTGTGAATGGCTGCTGCCCGCAAAATTTTCCGGATGCGCTCCATCATAACAGGACCAATCTTAGCGATATTTTCAGGCTCTCGCTCACGAACAACCCCCGCATTCACAGCAGGCGCTGTAACGAAAGACAAGAGATATGGATCAGGCAAAAGCTGATCGCTTTGATCGCGGAGCACGGGGACCCGCGGTGAATAAATCATGTAGTCGGAATAAAAGCAGGTTTTCAACTGGCGATGATAGGTGTACATTTCCTGCATTTGCACGATGCAAGGATACAGACCAGAGGAACGCGCCAAGCTCTCTTCCTGCGCCTGACTTCCCCCTAGAAATCCTCCGCCCGGATTTTTGGCGGAAGCAAAATTCAAGCATACGGCATCTGCTCGTTTCTCAGAAACGACAAGGCGCTTGGCTGCATCCAGGCTGGATTCCGAGGTAACCTCGATCTTGGCACGCAGTTGTGCAGCTGTTATTTGATGCGATGGCAGTTGTACTGTATCTGCAGCCAAATCATTTGGACGATACAAGACCGACTGGCTGATGGCAGCAGCGAGATCCTCCCTAATGCTCTTCTTTTCTCCCGCTTTGTTTACGTAGTAGCCCTGATCTGTGATTTGCAGCGTCTCTTGCGCGATTCGTACGCGTACGCTTCGATTGTGTCCCTGATTCATTGTGATTTCCTCCCTGGTACGAGGCTACGTCTGATCCATCCATTCCGGGTTAAAGCGGAAATACTTGGATGGACGGTGCCCGGCATGTTTTCGATATTGATTCGTTTCCAGCACTTTGTCGGCTACCTTCCTTCGAAACGCCGCTGCCAACAGCTCACGTCCCAAAATCACTTCGTACACCTGTTGCAGATCGCTTAATGTGAACAGCTCCGGCATTAAGGCAAAGGCGATATCCGTATATTCAATTTTGTTGCGCAATCGCTCCAGTGCGTATTGAATGATTTTGGCGTGATCAAATGCAAGATTGTTCGTCTCTACAATTTCGCGGGTCTCACGTACAGTTCGGCCCGTTACTGTTTTGGTAATTTTAATCGTGGCAGACAGTTGCTCTCTCTCATGTACAAGTCGCAGCTCCAGCCATTTTTCAGTAATGGAGCCGTCAATCGTCGCCGTCTTCGTTTCTTTTAGCCACCTGTCCTCGATGCGGTACCACTCCGCTTCCTCTGCATCATCGCCTGCCTGCAACTGTAAAGACGAGCTGTCTACCAAGGCCATGTACGACGTGCTAATGACCCATGTCCGTGGATCTCTGCCCGTATCGCCCCAGGTGTAGAGCTGCTCCAAGTAAATGTCATCTACGTTTGTTTCCGTACGCAGCTCGCGTCTGGCTGCCTCCTCCAGACTCTCCCCAGGTGTAACAAACCCACCTGGCAGCGCCCATTGGCCGATATACGGATGCTCACCACGCTTCACCAGCAATATTTTCAACGACTTGGGCGAGAGCTTGCGGTAATTCTCTTCCAGCTCATCCATCACGGTGAATACCAGCATATCGACTGTCACAGACGGTCGCTCGAATTGGCTGACATCATAAGCTTCCAAGTACTCCTGTTCGGTTTGACCTTGTTTATTGACAGATGGTTTATCTTTCATCCAATCGCCTCTTTTTGCTGCTGAATTGTTGTTGTCTTTTTGTTATTAACAAAATGTTATTATCAAGTTGTTGGTATCATATTACTCTTTCCTGTTTTTGGTGTCAACTAAAAAAGTTTGAACTGGGTAATTAGCAGAAATGCGCTTCTTCCTTCCACTTCAGCCACTCTATCCACGCAAAACAAAAAGCCCCCTGCCAGCTAAATTCACTGACAGGAGGCTTCTTCAAACTATTAATAGCTTAGATTAAGCAGCACTTCGATCGGCTTTTACTGCCTGAACATAATCGTCTGCTTTCTTTTTGTCGAACTGACCTTCCCAACGAGAGATCACGATTGCTGCCAACGCATTACCTACTACGTTAACAACTGTACGAGCCATATCCATCAAACGGTCTACACCGGCGATGAAAGCAAGACCTTCTACTGGGAGACCTACAGAGCCGAGGGTAGCCAACAGTACTACGAACGATACTCCCGGTACACCAGCGATCCCTTTGGACGTAACCATCAGTACGAGCATCAGCGTGATCTGTGTGCTAATTGGCATGTGAATACCATACATTTGCGCAATGAACAGAGCAGCCAGTGCCTGGTACAGTGTGGAGCCATCCAGGTTGAAGGAGTAGCCTGTCGGAATAACAAAGGACGCGATCGCCTTCGGACAGCCCATCTTCTCCATTTTTTCCATAATTTTAGGCAGTACAGTCTCGGAGCTGGAAGTTGAATAAGCCAACAACAGCTCGTCCTTCAGTACACGCAGAAGGGAAGTAATTTTGATTCCGCTGATACGCGCGATGATGCCCAATACCACCAAGATGAAGAACACCATGGCAACGTGAACCAAAATAACCAGTTTCCCCAATGGAATCAAGGATGACAAACCGAATTTGGAAACGGTAACACCAATCAGTGCAAAAACACCAAACGGAGCGAAACGCATGATGGTGTTCACAACCCAGAACATGGCGTCCGCGACTCCATTGAAAAAGTTGAGAACCGGCCTTCCCTTCTCACCTGCTGCTGCGACACCGAGTCCAAACAGGACGGAGAAGAAAATAATTGCTAACATATCACCACGAGCAAGCGAATCAAAGATATTCGTTGGTACAATCTTAACGAATGTTTCCACCATACCGTGGCTTTGTGTTGCTTCTGCCGTGTCTACATACTTGTGGATATCAGTCTTGGTAAGGACTGTTCGATCCACACCGACACCCGGTTGAAAGATATTGGCCGCCAAAAGACCAACGATAATGGCAATCGTGGTAACGATTTCAAAATACAAAATTGTCTTACCACCGATTTTGCCGAGCTTTTTCATGTCACCTACGCCTGCTACGCCCACAATAAGCGTGGCAACAACGATCGGAACGACAATCATTTTAATCAACCGGAGAAAAATATCACCGATAGGCTGTAAATAGGTCGCCACTGCCGGGTTGCCGTAAAAAATGGCACCCACCAGGATACCCAGAATGAGACCGACGACAATCTGCATCGCTAATCCAAACCGCTTCATTCCGACACCTCGCTATGAAAGAATAAGATGTGACTCTCAAGACGATATGCTTACACGCATCAAACTTGAGTGGTATATAGATGAGCATCATATCATGACTTTTTGTGTTTTCCCCTTTTTTGTATTCTTTTCAATTCTTTGTTTTTTCTGATATTCTCTATCAATTTCGCGATATGATTGGGCTCATTGTATTCATTTCTGGAAAAATGATAAAATAAGGGAATCAATTTTCAGCGACTTTTTACTCAGAATGGAGCGCAGTCATGACGATTCGGAAAATGATCATCCTGCTACTAGTTCTAGCAGTCGGGTTGTTTCTTTTGCCTTACTCCGTCCCCTTTTTGCTAGCACTGTTAACTGCAATTCTGGTTGAGCCGCTCGTCTTGTTTCTTATCAAGAGACTACGAATGAATCGGATGAGTGCGGTAATCACAGCCTTTTTCCTGTTCCTCATTTCTTTTGGGATTGTACTGTACTGGATCGGTACGCAGATTGTGATTCAGGGAATGGATTTGGCTCAGCGATTACCGGCTTATTCACAGCATATTTTTGAGTTGGTCGAGTCCTATTTGATGAGCTGGGAAACTTACTATGCGTCGTTACCTGCTGAAACCGTATCGGAAATCCAGAGTGTCTTCGCTGGGCTGAAAAGCTGGGCGCTTACTTCAGCCTCTACGGTTGCCAAAGGGATTCTCGGTGTGGCAGCCATCATTCCGGGCTTTTTGATCTCCACGATTATTTACCTGGTTGCCTTGTTTTTGATCAGTCTCGATTTCCCGAAGTTGCGTGCTGGGTTCATGAGAATGTTCACCGTATCTGCTCGTGAAAAGGTCGAGGTGGTTATCTCTCAATTGAACCGTGCCACCCTTGGTTTTTTACGTGCCCAAATCATCTTGAGTCTGATGACGTTCGCGCTGTCCTTATTGGGATTGCTTATTTTGCAGGTCAAGTATGCAGCCGTCATTTCGCTCATGATCGTTTTCGTCGATATTCTCCCCATCTTAGGCACAGGCTCGTTCCTCGTCCCATGGGCTATTTACACCTTCTTGATGGGTAACTCTTCTTTGGCAATCGGCCTGATTGTCATCTTCCTCGTGATTACGGTCGTCCGCCGCATTATTGAACCAAAGATACTCGCATCTAATCTGGGAATAAGCGCTCTGGCCGCTCTTGTCAGCATGTTCCTCGGATTTCAGGTGCTGGGATTTTTCGGGCTGATACTTGGCCCAGCGCTCGTCATTATCTACGAGGCGCTGAGAAAAGCTGGATTCTTGAATTTCAAAATCGATTTTTGATGGGCACAAAAGTATAGGTAGTGCTACCGCCGTTTTTCCGATAATGGGATCGGAAAAGCGGCCGTTGATATAGAAAGATCTGGGGGAGAGCTTATGTGTGCATACAAAGAACTGACCACCTCACACCGGACAATCATGACGCCAGGGCCCGTCGAGGCCGAGCCTAGTGTTCTCCGCGTGATGGGGTCACCCATTTTGGGACAATTCGATCCAGAATTCACAGACATCATGAACGAAACAATGGAAATGCTTCGGAAATTGTTTCAGACATCCAATCATTGGGCATTCCCTATAGATGGAACTTCCCGAGCGGGCATCGAGGCCGTTTTGTGTAGCATAATTGAACCAGGAGATCGGGTGCTTGTACCCATTTATGGACGATTCGGGCACTTGCTCACGGAGATTGCGGAAAGGTACGGCGCAGATGTGATAACGATGGAAACGCGCTGGGGAAGTGTCTTTGAACCGCAGGACGTCATTGCCGAAATCGAGCGAGTTCAGCCCAAAATCGTAGCAATGGTTCACGGCGAAACATCCACTGGCTGTGTTCAGCCCTTGAAAGAAATCGGAGAAGCTTGCCGCCGGATGGATGTTCTGTTTGTCGTTGATGCTGTCGCTTCGATCGGCGGGACAGAAGTGAAGGTAGACGATTGGTATATCGACGCCTGTATTGGCGGCACGCAAAAATGCTTGTCGGTCCCCTCTGGAATGGCTCCGCTCACGTTTAATTCTCGTATAGAAGCACTCTTGCTCCAACGGAAAAAGATTGAGCGTGGACTGGCTGATCCCTCTGCTCCGAAATCTGCTCAAACTCGACCGATCCGTAGCAACTATTTTGACTTGAGCCAGCTCATGGATTACTGGGGACCCGCACGGCTGAACCACCATACGGAGGCGACAACGATGCTGTACGCCTTGCGCGAAGGAGTGCGCATCGCCCTCACGGAAGGTCTGGAGGCGAGATTTGCCAGACATCGCTTGCATGAACAAGCCTTGGTCGCTGGTGTGTTGGCGATGGGATTGCAGCTCTATGGCGATCCGGCTTGCAAGCTTCCCGTCGTGACCTGTATTAAAATTCCTGATGAGCTCGACGGAGAGTCAGTCCGTGCTATGCTGCTCGAAGATTTTCATATTGAAATTGCCAGTTCCTTTGGGCCGCTAAAAGGAACAATCTGGCGGATTGGCACAATGGGCTACAGCTGCCGGAAGAAAAACATTTTGCATGTACTAGGGGCGTTGGAAGCCGTTCTCATTCGGCATGGAGCCCGTGTACACGCTGGGCGCGCTGTTCAGGCTGCATTGGATATCTACGATCAGGAAAAAGGACAAAACAGCTAGCCCCTCTTAAGCAGAAAAAGCCTTTGTCATCCCCACTCACTCAGGGGGCGACAAGGGCTTTTGTTCCTGCTTCACACGTGCCAATAAATCGACGATGTGCACGGCTTCCATCTTTTCTTCTAGTCCTGCTCGATGAATGCCTGCTTTCATTTGCAGCAGACAGCCCGGATTCGACGTCACAAGAATGTCTGCTTGGGTAGCCGCTACATGACCCATTTTTTCGTCTAAAAGACTCCCGGCCATCTCAGGCTGCACCAGGTTGTAAATGCCAGCCGAACCGCAGCAGCGATCTCCTTCGCGAAGCTGTACGTATGTAGCTCCCGGAATGGCTTGCAAAAGGCTCACTGGCTCTTTGGTCACCTTCATCCCGTTGCGCAGGTGACAGGAGGATTGATAGGTGATTCGTTGCGGCAATGACTGCCATTCTTTTGGCTCGACGAGGAGTGTAACTACCTCGCTAATATCCTTCACGCGTGAAGCGAACCATTTTGCTTTCTCCTGCCACAGGGCATCTTTTGCCAGCAAGTGGTCGTATTCTAGAAGCATCGCCCCGCAACCACCTGCATTGGATACAATGAAATCCACGTCAGCCTTGTGAAAAGCAGCTACATTTTTTCGCGCCAAATGGCGAGCCTGTTCACGTTCACCGCTATGTGCATGGAGAGCGCCGCAGCAAACCTGGTCTGGAGCGATGATGACCTCACAGCCTGCCTCACTCAAAAGCCGAACGGTATTGCGATTCGTCTCATTGAACAGGACATCCATGATGCAGCCGTGAAACATCCCAACACGATACTTGCGCTCTCCAACGGCCGGAATGACAGTGCCGCCAAAGTAGTCCACAATGCCTTTACTGCTTGCTTCTGGCATGATCGCTTCCATTTCCCGCATTTGCTTTGGCAGGATGGACAGCACCCCCAGCTTGCGAACGACTTTTTGCACACCTGAGCGTTGATAGAAGCGCATGAGTCCGCCGAGCTGGTACATGCGCTTCTGATGAGGAAACAGGTGGAAAAACGCGAGCTTGCGGACGGCTTTGACCCACCATGGATGCTCCTGCGCCTCTTCGATCGCTTCTCGCGTCTGCTCGATCAGCTGACCGTACGGCACACCTGCTGGACATACCGGCTCACATGCCCGGCAGCCTAGACACAGATTCATTTGATCGACGAAATCCTTGTCCGGCTCCATGACACCGTCTGCTACGGCTTTCATCAAGGCGATGCGACCGCGTGGAGAAGCCGCCTCATAGCCAGTTTCCCGAAAGGTCGGACAGGCTGGCTGACAGAAGCCACAGCGCATACAGTTGGACAGTTCATCGTAATCGAGTTTCTTTACCAAGGCTTCTTTAAGCACGCTGGACCACCACTCTGTTCCGGGACTGTTTCGCAAACATCTTGTCAGGATTCAGTAGATTGTGAGGATCGAAAGCGTGCTTGATGCCTTTCATGATCTCCATACCTGCGGCCCCTACTTTCCACTCCAAATACGGTGCCTTGACGATCCCTACGCCATGCTCTCCCGTAATCGTACCGCCCAAATCGATTGCCGCCGCGAATATTTCCTCGAAGGCATGCTCGACACGCTCGATCTCTTCCGTGTTGCGAGCGTCTGTCATACAGGTCGGATGCAAATTGCCGTCTCCTGCATGGCCAAAGGTGCAAATTTGCAGCCCGTAACGCTCTGTAATCTCTTGGATCGCGGCGACCATGGGCGCAATCGCGGCACGAGGAACGGTTGCGTCCTCCAATATGGTCGTTGGACGCATCCGGGACAATGCGGCGAGTGCACTGCGTCTGGCAGTCATCACCTCATCAGCTTCCTCCGCTGTCGTCGCTACCTTGATTTGCACGGCTGCATTCTTTTTGCAAATAGCAGCGATCTGCTCCATATCCCGATCAACCGTCTGTGGCTCTCCGTCCTGACCGATCAGGAGGATCGCCGCCACATCTGTTGGAAGCCCGATCTGTTTGAAATCCTCGACAACACGGATCGTGCCCTGGTCGAGAAATTCCAGCGTTCCAGGAATAATACGGTTGGCAATAATATCCGAAACAGACCTCGCCGCCTGTGCCATATCTGCGAACATCGCGAGCATAACTCGCTGTGTCTGTGGCTTCGGAATCAGCTTGAGAATCGCCTCCGTAATGATCGCCAATGTACCCTCGCTACCAACCAAAAGCTTGGTCAGATCATAGCCCGCTACATCCTTCATCAGCTTGCCTCCGGTACGGATGATCTCTCCGTTCGGCAACACAGCCTCAAGCCCCAGCACGTAATCCTTGGTGGTTCCGTACTTCAACCCGCGCAGTCCACCCGAATTGAGCGCAATATTCCCACCAATCGTGGAGATGACCATGCTGCCTGGATCTGGTGGATAAAACAAACCGAGTGCCTCTACCGCCTGATGGATGTCGACTGTTCGAACCCCCGGCTGCACCGTAATCGTCAAATTTTGCTCGTCAATCTCTACGATCTGATTCATCCGGCTCAACACCAAAACAATTCCGCCACCGACTGGTATCGTGCCTCCACATAGATTGGAGCCTGCTCCACGCGTCACAATCGGGATGTGATGTCGTGCGGCGACTCGCATGACCTGTTGGATTTCGGCTGTGCTCTTCGGCATGACGACCACATCCGGCAATGCTTGCTGCATCGGCGTCGCGTCATATGAATAGGCGATTAATGCTTCCTGTTTGTCGAGACAGTTTTTCGCTCCGACGATAGCACGCAGCTCTTCGCGAATAGATTCTGGCAACATGGAATCTCTTCACCCTTTCCCATGAACTTAGTCCAACTGCGAAATTGCTTCCCTGATTCTTCCATTGGTAACATTCAACAAACGAGTGGCTTCTTCCCTGCTCGATCCGGTTAGCTTCATGATAATGGCTGTCTTCGCATCACCGTCTGCCTGATCAGCCAGTTGCTCCGCTTCCTCGTAACTCGCTCCGGTTATTTCCATGATGATCCGCTTTACTCGTTCTTTTAGCTTGAGGTTGGTCGCTTGCACGCTGACCATCAAATTTCCGTACACTTTGCCCAAGCGAATCATCGTCGCTGTCGTCAGCATGTTCAGCACCAGCTTTTGGGCCGTTCCTGCCTTGAGCCTCGTCGATCCGGTCAATACTTCCGGTCCTACGACGACATTAATTGCTACATCTACGCCTTCATTGATGTACGAAGACTTGTTGCAAGCGACAGCAATCGTCTTGGCTTTGATCTTCTGTGCCTCCGCCAATACACCGAGAACATACGGAGTCCGTCCGCTGGCTGCGATCCCTACGACCACATCATTTTTGGTCACACCGTATTTATGCACATCTTCTTGACCCAGTTCAAAGGA
Source organism: Brevibacillus schisleri (assembly GCF_055685845.1). Classification (NCBI taxonomy): domain Bacteria; kingdom Bacillati; phylum Bacillota; class Bacilli; order Caryophanales; family Paenibacillaceae; genus Brevibacillus; species Brevibacillus schisleri. The sequence goes on along the minus strand of NZ_JBVNDM010000001.1, from coordinate 1,655,125 downwards.
ATCCTCTGCGCCCTCTACCGCGCGTACCATTGCGGATGGCCCGCCTGCTATCACGCCTTGAACGAGCTCAGGGTGGGTACCAAAGGTGGGCGGGCACTCGGACGCATCCAAAATTCCTAAGCGTCCACTCGTTCCAGCACCAAAGTAAAACAGTCTTCCGCCCTTTTCCAGTGCGTGTGTGATAACCTCTACCGCATCAGATACTTGATCGAGGACGCGCTCTACCGCATATGGAACTTTCTTGTCTTCATCGTTCATCATTTGTACGATGCCTCGGGCACTCAATTGATCCAAATCACTGCTGCCCTCGTTTTTTCCTTCAGTCGTCAATGCTTGCAAGTTCTCCAGATTCATGCTCTATCGAACCTCCTTTTCAATCTTACTGCCCCATGTTCACTTCATGACTGATCCAAATGGCAAGTGACAAAGTGCCCTGTTGAAACCTCGCTAGCCACAGGAGCAACCGTTTTGCAAATGTCCATACAGTGGCGGCAACGCGGATGGAATGTGCAGCCAGACGGCGGATTCGCTGGACTCGGCAGGTCGCCCTCCAAAATGATCCGCTGGGTCGTCAAATGGGGATTTGGTACAGGCACCGCTGATAACAGTGCTTGTGTATAGGGATGCGTGGGTTTCTCGTACAACGATTGTTTATCCGCTACCTCCACCACTTTTCCTAGATACATAACCGCTACCCGATCAGAAATATGGCGGACGACACTCAAATCATGCGAGATAAACAAATACGTCAGATTGAACTCCTTTTGCAAATCTTGCATCAGGTTCAAAATTTGTGCCTGAATCGACACGTCCAGTGCAGACACAGGCTCATCAGCCACAATCAGCTTCGGGCGCAAAATCAGCGCCCTTGCTATGCCAATCCGCTGGCGCTGACCACCAGAAAATTCATGCGGAAAGCGATCCAGCTGCTGCTTGGAGAGGCCGACGATCTGGATCATCTCCTCGACTTGCTTGCGGCGTTCTGCTATATTGCCGATGCCGTGGATGATGAGTGGGTCCTCCAAAAGCTGTCCGATTGTTTTACGCGGGTTCAGCGAAGCAAACGGGTCTTGAAAAACGAGCTGCATGTTGCGTCTGGCTCTACGCAGCTCTGATTCATTGAGCTTGCGGATATCCTGTCCTTCAAAAAAGACTTCTCCATCAGTCGGTTCAATCAAGCGCAGGATGCATCGTCCTGTCGTGGACTTCCCACACCCCGATTCGCCAACGATGCTGACAGTCTCGCCAGGATAAACAGCAAGGTTGACTCCATCGACGGCACGAACGACTTTTTCCTTGCTGAAGAATCCTTGCTTGCTCGTGAAATGCTTGGTCAATGATTTGACTTCCAATAGTGGTTGCCTCATTGCACGTCCTCCTCGCGATACAGCCAGCAGCGGCACTTTTGGTTGTCTGCGACAGGCGTAAGCTCTGGATTTTTCTCGCGGCAAATATCCATGACTTGTGAACAGCGCGGTGCAAAACGACAACCCGCAGGCATTTCGCTCAAAAGGGGCACCGAGCCCGGAATCGCATCCAAACGCACTTGGTTGACACTGACAGAAGGCATTGATTTCAAAAGCCCTCTCGTATACGGATGCTTCGGCTCGTCAAACAGTTGCTTGACGTCGGCTTCCTCTACGATTTGACCTGCATACATGACGATGACGCGATGACACATCTCCGCCACGACTCCCAGGTCATGTGTGATAAGCAGGATGGAAGTGCCTTGCTCTTGACGGACTTTTTTCATGAGTTCCAATATTTGCGCCTGAATCGTCACGTCCAAAGCCGTCGTTGGCTCGTCGGCAATCAAGAGCTTGGGCGCACAAGACATCGCCATCGCAATCATCACACGTTGACGCATCCCGCCTGACAATTGGTGCGGATAGTCGGAAATGATTTCATCGGCACGCGGAATCCCGACTTCTTTCAAAAGCTCGATCGTCCGTCGCTTGGCTTCCTGTTTGGACAGTCCGAGATGCCGACGCAAGGGCTCGCTGATCTGTTTGCCGATCGAATGCAATGGGTTTAGCGAAGTCATCGGCTCCTGAAAAATCATCGCGATCTGATTGCCGCGAATCGCTTGCATTTGTTTTTCCGTGAGTAAGAGCAGCTCCTTGTCTTGAAAACGGATGCTCCCGGTCATCTCTACATTCCGTCCCAAGAGCTGCATGATGGACATGCTGGTCACGCTTTTTCCACATCCGGATTCACCGACCACACCGACGGTTTCACCAGGCTCTACAGAGAGGCTGACACCCTCGATCACGGTCAGCTTTTTGCCTGCTTGGATAAAAGAAGTTCGCAAATCATCAATCGTAAGCATTGCTGCCATGAGTACTCCCCCTTTTCATCAGGATGTGTGGTCAGGTTTGATTACAGAAAATAATCGGTTATGGTGAGCGGTCCGCCACGCCCCGATCAACGGGCTCGCGACAAGATGCACGCGGTTTGTCAATGTAATCAGCGTTACGTCTCTCTCCGGGTCCGACCAGATCGACGTTCCTGTAAAACCGGTATGCCCAAAGGCGCGTTCCGAAACAAGGTCTCCCCCACTACAGCCTGCGGCAAGTTGTTCCAAGGAACCGCCTGTCGGGGAAATGATCCACCCCAAACCTCTGCGATGAATCGAATGGTCTGTGAGTGAGCGAGTAGCCAAGGAACACAGCGTCGGATCAAGCTGTACGGAAGCCTTCCCACTCGTCCATATGTGGATGTAGCGCTCTGTATCAGCCAAGGTGGAAAAAAGTCCGGCGTGCCCGCTGACACCTTCCAAGCCATAGTGGGCGTTGCAATCGTGAACAGTGCCACTAATAACTCCTTCTCGCCAACCGTATTCGGTCAAAGCTTGCTGCCACTCCAGCGCCAAAGGATGTCTAGCTTCTGCTAACTCTGATAAAAAAGTCACCGCCATTTTTTGTTCAAAGGCATTGCCCTTCTCCGTAGCAGCAATGTCCATTCCTTGCAGACGTGGTTGTTCCAGCGGCAAGTAGCTTGTATGAAACATTCGGCTCGGTTGAAAAATCAGTCGCTTCGAAAGCGCGTCCAGTTCCTCCTCCCAGATGCGCTCCAGTACAAAGCCCAACAGCATGAATCCCAGATCGCTGTACACAACATTACGCCCCGGGGCATCCAGCATCGACTCGTTTGCGATGAGCCGCAAATAGTCCTCCCGATTTTTCCCTAGCAAAAAGTACGGACGCCATGCAGGAAGACCCGATGTATGTGTGAGCAGATGAATAATTTTAATCTGCCCTTTGCGTTCCTGATCGTGAGCGCTCGCTAATTCAGGCAAGTAGGTCGTCGCCGAGTCATTCAACGACAGCTTGCCTTCCTGCACACTGATGAGGATGAGCGGCAAGGTCACCATTACCTTGGTCAAGGAGGCCATATCATACAGCGTTTGACAATGAACCGGCCTTCCATCTTGTCCATAGCTTGTTTTTCCCATGCAGACCATCACAGCAGGCGCGCCTTTTCGCAGCATGCTGACAGCGCCTCCCGGAAAAATGCCCTGATGAATCCCTTGCGTCAGACTAGACTCCATTCGTTCTCTGATCTGTTGCACATTCATTCGTTCTCACCTCAGCCTATCGTTCCTATTTCCCACGATGACGCGGGTCGAGAATATCACGGACGGCATCCCCAAACATGTTGCAAGCAAGAATCGTCACCGTCATGGCAAGACATGGCCAGATGATCATGCCCGGAGCCAACTCCATGTAGCGGCGCGCCTCTGAAATCATCCCGCCCCATGACGGGTCTGGCGGCTGAATCCCCAAGCCCAAAAAGCTGAGGGCCGATTCTGTCAGGATCGCACCTGAAATCGCCAGAGAGGATTGAACCAGCAGCGGTGCCGTTACATTCGGAAAAATTTCTTGAAATAAGATACGCGGTGTACTCGCACCGATGGCACGAGCGCTTTCTACGTACTCCAGATTTTTGATAGAGAGAACCGCTCCCCTCACCGTCCGGGTGAAGATCGGGATGTTCACAATTCCGATGGCCATGATCGTGTTGAAGGTTCCCGGCCCTAATGCGGCGACAATCGCCAGCGCCAGCAAAATTTCCGGAAAAGCAAACAGAACATCCATACAGCGCATGATAAAACCGTCAATCCAGCGCCCGAAGTAGCCAGCGATCAAGCCAAACAGCGTACCGAAAACGACGCTGACAAGAACGGCAGAAAGCCCAACCACCAGCGATACGCGCGCACCGTAGATAATGCGGCTCAAAAGATCACGACCAAATTGGTCCGTACCTAGCAAAAACTCACCCGAGCTGCCTTCCATCCGATGATCCTGAAACATTTGTGTCGGGTCATGCGGAGCCAACACCGGAGCCAGCACTGCCGTCAAACAGAGCAACGCCAGCAAAATGGAGCAGAAGACGGCTGTCTTATTCGCCAAAAAACGCTTTCGAAATGTGCTCATGTCGCATTCCCCTTGTCAATACTTGATACGTGGATCAATCCAGGTATAGATCAGGTCGATGAGCAGATTGACCAGGACAAACACCAGAGCGACGAACAAAACGCCTCCCTGTACAACCGGATAATCCCGCTGATAAATTCCTTCCAGAATGTACTGGCCCAAACCAGGAATCGAGAACAGCTGCTCAACGATCACAGACCCGCCAAGCAGGTAACCGATCTGCATACCTGCGATCGTCACAATCGGAATCGAAGAGTTGCGGAACGCATGGCCCATGACGATTGTCCATTTACTGTTACCCTTGGCCCGTGCTGTCCGTATAAAATCTTTGTCCATGGTTTCCAAAAATGCAGAACGAGTCATCCGCATCACACCAGCAGCCACCACAATCCCCATCGTTGTCGCAGGCAGAATGAATACCTTGAACGCCTCGATTGGATTATCCCAGAAGTTCACCACATCAATAGGCGGGAACCAGTTGAAATAAAGTGAAAAGCCGAGCAAGAGCAGTGTCCCGATGGCAAAGTTCGGAACAGAAATGCCTAGTAGCGTAAACACACGAACCACGATGTCTGTTTTGGAATGAGCGCGAATAGCCGAGAGAATCCCGAACGGAATCGCGAGCACCCACCCAATCAGAACGCCAAATACAGTCAGTTGCATGGTAATAGCAAAACGCTTGAGAATCTGGGGCAAAATCTCTTCTCCTGTGTGGACTGATACGCCAAAATTCCCTTGCAGGATTCCTGTGACCCAATGCAGGTACTGGTTAATCAAAGGCTGATCTAACCCCATGCTTTTATTCAACGCCGCAATCGCTTCCGGTGTGGCACTCGTTCCTAGCATGATGGAAGCTGGATCGCCCGGCACCAGATGCAGGATCGTGAAGATCAAGACGGATATGCCAAACAGGATGGGAATCAGGCTGGCGACACGTTTGATTAGATAAGATCCCACGAGTTTCCCTCCATATTTAGAAACTTGGCTCCGCCTAACCTCTGGCGGAGCCTTCATCACATGTATGCTACATTACTTAATCGAAGTTTTGATCAGCGAGTATATTTCACCCGCTGCGGACGGCGTGAAATCGATGTTGTCACGGACCGCGTAGTAGTTTTTCGGAGATGTCAGGAACAGGTTGGGTGCATCTGCTACCAGCATGGATTGTGCTTGGTCATACAACTTTTTGCGCTCTGCTTGATCTACTGTCGTCAGTGCTTTTTGCACCAGCTCATCGTAGGCAGGGTTGGAGTAGTTCCACACGTTGGCAGAGCCAGTTGTCGAGAAGAAGAAACGCATGGAACGGTCAGCATCTACACCAGAAGTGTTGCGGCCTACCATCAAGTTCATATCCTTGGATTTCCACGTATCGATGTAGTTCCCCCACTCAAGCTGGTTGATCTTTGCATTGATGCCGATTGCTTTGAGCTGTTGTTGAATCACTTGTGCCGTTTCTACCATGTCTGGGTAAGTTGCTGCTGTTTCGATTTGGGTCTCGAAACCGTTTGGATAGCCCGCTTCCGCCAGCAATTGCTTCGCTTTTTCTACGTCTGTTTTGTAGGTCGGATAAGTAGCAGGGTCCAAAGCCGAGTTGGTCAAAGCAGGAGCGATCGGACCAGTCAGAGTCGCTTCCCCTTTCCAAACAGTCTGGATAATTTGGTTACGGTCAACGGCATAGCTGATTGCTTCGCGCACTTTTGGATTGTCAAAAGGCTTTTTGTTTACGTTAATGCCCAGGTAACTGTACTCCAAGGATTGGTAGTTCTTGACCTGTACGCCTGGCTTGCCTTCCAAGAGCTTCGCAGAATCAGCAGACACCATGCTGATATCGACTTTACCGGAGCGAATTGCAGCGAGACGCTCCGCCTCGTCCTTCATGATTTGGAACTTGATGGACTCTACCTTTGGCAGTTCTTTATTGAAGTAATCCGCATTTTTCTTCAGCAGGACATATTGTCCCGACTCACTTTTTTCCATTTTGAATGGACCAGTACCGATAGCTTCCTTGGTCAGGTCAGTGGAGCCTGCTGGCACGATAGAAGCATAGGCGCTTGCCGTATTTGCAACGAATGAGGCATCCGCATTTTTCAGCTTGAAGACAACCGTCGTTGGATCTTTCACTTCAATTGCTTCTACGCTGGAAAAATACGATTTCGCGATCGAACCCGTGTCTGGGTTCATGATTCGCTCAAAGCTGAATTTTACGTCATTTGCCGTCATGTCTTTGCCATTGTGGAATTTGACGCCTTTTTGCAGGAACATCGTGACCGTTTTTCCGTCCGGCGCAATCTCCCACTTCTCTGCCAGATTCGGTATGATGTTCATGTTCTCATCCAGCTTGGTCAAGCTATCGTAAATGAGCGCATAGACGCGCACACTGGATGCCGCTGGAACCTTGTGCGGGTCATAGCCCACTGGCTCTTGCTCGGCTGCCACGATCAGTTCTGTTTTTGCTTGTCCTTCCGCTGACTTGCCTTGCTCTGCGGGTGCTGTTCCTCCACCAGAACAAGCGGAAAGCACGAGAGACAATGATAGGAAAAAGCCTGCCAATACTCGTTTTTTCACGATGGTACCCCCTCTGTTGTTCTCATATTAGAAGCATATATTTCCTAACGGCACGGCCCTCTTCGCCCCTGTTACGGATGGCACATTGGATGGTCGTCCCATTAGTGTCTCATGACCCAAAATGGCAAAAGCGACGGCTTCCTTCGCATCGTCAGGCATCCCAAACTGCTGCGCCGTCATCACGGTCATTCCTGTCGGCAATTGACGCTGCAGCATGGCGAGAAGCGTCTGGTTATGAGCGCCTCCCCCTGAGACGATTACTTCCTCCACTTTGGTTGTTGGTAATACGAATTGCATGTAGGCGTTCGCAATTGTCGTGGCAGTCAATGCTGTCACGGTTGCCAACAGATCCGTCTGACTGATCCCGATTTGATTCGCATCATGGAACAGCTCTTGGGCAAAAGCTCTGCCGTATACTTCGCGGCCTGTGCTTTTCGGTGGCTTGATCTGGTAATAAGGGTCTTTCAGCCATTTTTCCAGTAACACTGAAGAGACGGTGCCGTTTGCGGCCAGCTTGCCACCCTCGTCATACCTCATCTGTCCGTTGGTCATGAGCTGGACGATTTGATCCATGATCATATTGCCAGGGCCCGTATCAAAAGCGACGACTTGATCGATAGCTGCGCTTGCAGGAAGCAATGTGACATTGGCGATTCCACCAATGTTTTGCAGCAGTCTGCCTTTTTGCGGATGGCGGAACAAAATATAGTCCGCATACGGAACGAGCGGTGCACCTTCTCCATCAGCAGCCAAGTCTCGAGCGCGGAAGTTTCCCACTACCGGTATATCTGTACGTTCTGCCAGTGTGGACAGCTCGCCGATTTGCAAGGACGCCCTGACCTGTGTCATTCCTTGTGGTCCGGGAAATGGAGTCCGCCCGGCGACATGCCAAATGGTTTGTCCGTGCATACAGACTGCGTCTACTTCGGCTGTCGTGAGACCAGCTTTTTGCAACAACTGCTGTACCGCATAGGCATACCATTCAGATAAGCCGTAATGAACCGCAGTCAGCTGATCCACTCTCGCTGTCTCTACACTGCACAGATTCATGACCCACTCACGCAAGTCATCGGAGTATGGCATATAAAAAAAGTCGCGGAGAGTCACATTTTCGATCTCGCCCTGTTCATCCGTGCGGATCGCTACGAGTGCGGCATCAATGCCATCCAGCGAAGTACCCGACATGAGGCCAATGAGTACATGCTCATTTTTCGCACGATAATCGAGCAAATTTGCAGGTTGATCCATGTCAAAAGCCCCCATTTGAGAATCGAGAATCGTTGAAAAATTCGTTCCTGTTATCGCTTTCATTATATGTAGTAAAATTACACAAGTCAATCAGTTATCAGTAAATTTTATTTCTTTAAGCAACAACCATGCACAGGTCTCACCCCTTTCAAGCTGTCTCAGCACTAACCCGTTCTATTGAGAAAAACCAGCGATGTTATGGGTATGTTTTCCTATTAAAAAGTTTTATATATCAGCCAATGTTTACGTCCACAAACACAAACAAGCCGAACCTCTTTCACAAAGGCTCGGCTTGTCTTCTTATGTAAGAATAGTATTACGCAAACAAACTGATCAAGTTCCCATCCGGGTCTTTCACGATGGCATACCGCTGACCCCAGAACGCATCCCATGGCTCACGGTGACTCTCGTATCCTTGGGAAACGATTTTCGTGTACAGCGCATCAAGCTCCGCAGCATCCCCACACAAAAAAGCCAGCTCAATCCGATGCCCGAAAGGTGCTTCCCATCCTCCATATACCCCCTTGGCAACTTCCATTGTATCGAAGGCGAGACGAACACCGTCCTGCGCTACCTCCACATGCGGCTCTTCATTTGCACCTTCGGGAATATCGAAACCGAGTACCCGATAGAAGTCCAACGCTTTTTTCATGTCCTGTACGACAATCCCTACCATATCAAGCTTGATTCCCACATCACTCACTCCTGTTCGCTCTTGATTTCTTGCTGGACGCGCTTGGGCAGTTTTTGGAGCACCGTTTCGTACGCATGCTCGATCATCCTTTCCCATAAGCCTTCGGGAATGTCAGCGTCCAAGTAGACAGAATTCCAATGGGATTTATTCATGTGATAGCCGGGTACGATCCCTTCATATGTCTCGCGCAATTCCTCCGCACGCATCGGGTGGCATTTCAAGGTGAGGATGCGAACACCTTTCGAATCGCCCCCGATCATCGCAAATATTTTGCCTCCGACATGGTAGCGATCGCATTCCCAATCCATCTGATAGTCATGGGTGGCACCGGGCTGCTTCCGGCAGTATGTATCTAATGTTTGTTCATTCACATGAATTCACCATCCTTTCATTAGGGTAACGCATCTCGCAAAAAGAAGATTGTAAAAAACGGACAACTTTTAAAGACTATCGATTCGCACGATCTGGCGAGACAATTTTGCTTGGAGCTACACCGTAAAAAGTGTGAAAGCTCTTGTTCAAGTGCGACTGATCGTAATAGCCACACTGGAGAGCTGCATCTGTAAACGAAGTGCGCGTTCTCTTTGCCAGCATTTGCAGCAGCCCTTGAAATTGAATGATTCGTCCGAGTTCCTTCGGGCTCATACCCAATTGTTGTTGAAACGTCCTGCGCAAGGATCTCTCGCTGTAGTTCACTTTCTCAGCGAGCGCGGCCATGGAAAGATTTCCTCTGTATTCATACAAATAGTTCATACTTGTCAATAGCAACGGGTCTCCTGGATCATCCATCCACATTCGTTTGATAAGCTCCCGCTCCAACAAAACGATTCGCTCCGCCGTGTCGGAGGCTTCAACCAAGCCTTCTATCACCTCATCCGCCTCTTTGCCCCAGATGTCTTCCAGATTGGGATGATGTCCGTTGATCATGGCGACGGGATAGCGCAAAAAGCGAGCTGCTCCCTCAGCGTAAAATCGAATGCCGATCAAAGATTGTGGTTCGGTTACTAGCATGTCTTCGTACGTCCGCATCAGTCCCGTTAGAAATGCCCCCTTCTTTACAGAAGTAGCTCTGAGATTGAAAATGATATCGACGCAGCCATCCGGAATGACTCGGCTCGCACGTGCGATACCCTCGCCGTTGTACTCTGAGACCCAGTAGCAGGCGATATAGTTCGCCAGGCTTTTATTGGGCATATACTCTCGGTAACGGTACTCATTTTGGACGTTCGCTCGTTGCAGAGTCGGAGGTTGCACTGGGCGATATAGCCGCATGATTTTCGCCATCCTTGTCCAATGATTAGAACATATATTCCCCCACAATTTTCGAAATCCTTCTCACTCCTCGGCATTTTTTGAAAAACGCCAGTCTCATCGAGAGCCAGCAAAAACGGTCGAGAATGTAGTTGCATATGCTGGGACGAATGGATTTTTCGTAAAGTGAGGTGCATGATGTGATCTCCTCCTCCAAGTGGAGCCTTCACCAGTTCTTTTCAAAAAGTCCTTACATTCGTCCTTACCTGCCGCCTACTGCTTTATATCAGCCCGCAAGCTTGGACTCGTATTTAGCGAAGTATTCTACCGTCTATATCAAACCGACGAGAACCCATATGGGGAAAGGCATTATTCGTGTCTGGAAAACAGATCGTGGGGACTATCAATTTGTGAAGGAGCGCGGAGAGCCTGTGCAAGCAAATTCTTTAGCTGACTTGAAGCAGAAGGTTGCCGCGCAGTGCACAGAAAAAAATTACGTCATACAAAAAGGGTTGGATTTAGCTGAAATCGACGCTCGTCCCTTTGATATTCGCGTCATGATGATGCGCAATGGCTTGGGCAAATGGCAATATGCCGGCATGCTAGCCAAGGTAGCCGGTGCCGATAGTATTATTACCAATGTCGCTCGCGGCGGCGGATATGCCGTCACAGTCCCACATGCCTTGAAAAAGTCTGGAGCTGTCACACCCGACAAGATAAAAGGGATCGTCTCTTTGTTGATCCAAGTCAGTCACCGTGTATGTGCCCACTTTAATAAATATCGGCACAGTGCGCAAATCGGCGTCGATTTTGCCATTGATAAAGCTGGAAACCTCTCCATTATTGAAGTCAATTACGACTTTCCATCCCATGGGCTGTTTGCCAAGCTCAAAGACAAGACCTATTATCATACGATTAAAAGGCTTCACTATCAGTATAAAAACCGCGTGAAACGTAAACAGAGGAAGGCATAATCGCCCTCCTCTGTTTGTCTGATTCCTGAATATGTCTTATTCGTGTGCCAATGTCTTTCCTTTTGTCTCCAGCATGGAGGTGCAGTTCGGGCAGCGTGTAGCCTTGATCGGAATCGCTGTGATGCAATGCGGGCACTCTTTGGTCGTTACAGGCGCTTGCTCCACTTCTTGCTTGCGTTTGAAACGGTTGAGCTGCTTGATGACGATAAAAATAGAAAAGGCAATAATGACAAAATCAATCACAGAGTTCAGGAACAACCCGTAGTTCAGCGTCGCAGCATGTGCTGTTTTTGCTTCGGCGATCGTCTTATAAGGAACCCCGCTCAAATTGATGAACAAGCCGGAGAAATCCACCTTGCCCAGAAGCAATCCGATCAGGGGAGTAATGATGTCATTAACGAGTGAGGTTACAATTTTCCCAAAAGCCCCACCGATCACGACACCGACAGCGAGATCCATTACATTTCCCTTTAACGCAAACTCTTTAAACTCTTTTAACATAATGACTTCCTCCTTACTCACCTAAAACATATTGTAAAAAATGGCTGACAAAGCGTTCATGATCAACCTCCAGGCATACGTCCACATTCGGCGGCTGCGCTGGATGTTCCCGCCTGTCTCCAATCGTACGGGCATCACTGGCTCCCCCGGATGTATCTACCGCAACATGCATCGGGACTGACTTCACAAACGTCGGATCAATGACGACACCTACCGCCAACGGATCATGCAGACCGCAGCCGCGCAAATTGCCCACTGTTACGTAGGCATTCATGTACACCTCACACATATCCGCGAAAAAATGACTTAAGCGTGTATCCTTCGCTCTCCATTCCTGCAAGTGTTCGCGGGTAAGCAGCGTTTGCATCGTCACATCCAGGCCTACGAGCGTAACAGGAATACCAGACTGGAAGATGTACGCTGCGGCTTCCGGATCAGCGCAAATATTCGCCTCGGCTACTGGTGTGCGATTCCCCGGCACTGTTACAGCTCCTCCCATCACGACCACGCGTTTGACAAGGGATACGATTTCTGGAGCAGCCATAATCGCCCGCGCCAAATTGGCCATGCTCCCGACGGTCACGAGTGTCACTTCGTGAGGATTTTCCTTTATCGTAGAGATGAGAAATTGTGTGGCACTCTGTGGCTGAGCCTTTGTCGATGGATCTGGAAGGACGACATTGCCTAGCCCGTTTTCACCGTGGAACAGCCTTGCTTTTCCAGTAAGCTCGCGAACAATCGGCTTCGATGCCCCCTGATAGACAGGAATCTCAGACGCACCCAGCAGCTCGAGCACCTGTAAGGTATTGCGTGTTGCTTCCTCCACCGTGATATTGCCAAAAGTCGTGGTAATCCCACACACTTCAAGAGCAGGCGAGTGAACTGCATAAGCAATCGCCATCGCATCATCAATCCCGGTATCTACATCCAAAATGATTTTTTCCATGCGCTTATACCCCTCCCTGATCCAAAACGGTTTGCAAAAAGCGCTCTGCCTCTGCCATCTCAACCTCAACACATACGACCGTATCGGTTCCTACACTCGGTTTCGCCCGTAAATCGGCTAAAATGGCACCGCGTGACCATTCGCTTTTGCACTCGACTGAGAGCTTCATCTGCTCCGTCCGTATTTTATCAGGCGAGAGAGCCGCGAGCATCGCTACCCATGCATGGAGCGCACCACCAGAAACGGCGAATGGCACGTCAGACATCGCCGTTCTATCGATCAGGCCAACTGCTTGTGCGAGACTCCCCAGCCTATGTACTTGCTCTTCCTTCAAACGAAACGAGCTGGTTGTATCTAATGGAACAAGCACAAGTGGCAAGCGGGCTGACAAAACGAGCGCAGCTGCTTCTGGATCACGATACATGTTTGTTTCGGCAATAGCCGTTACGTCTCCTGGTACGCGTATCGCTCCACCCTGCACAACGATTCTCGTAAATTTACGCGCCAACAGTGGATCACGCGTGACAGCCAAAGCTAGCGTCGTCAAACGATCAAACGTCACAAGCGTCAAGTCACTTTCCTCATCCTGCTTCGCTTCTGCAAGGAGCCGTACACCTTCCGAGGTGGTCGTCTCTATCGTTCCTGAGAAAAGGGGCTGCTTGGCACCTGTAACAATTGGAATTTCATAGCCTGGCTGTGCAAAATCAATCAGCTTGCTAGCCAAACTTGACTGCGTGTCACTGCAAATGATTCCTGCCACTTGAACATCAGGCGACCGCAAAGCATACAGCAAGGCCAACCCTTGACCAAATCCACCGCAAAACTCAATAATCAACCGGTGTTTTTTTGCCACAATCTCATCTCCCGCTTCTCGCTATTTCCATTTGTCAAAACCGCTTTTCCTATGCTATCCAAATCAAGAGCAACCGTCAAATACCCAAATGCTCATCTCTACCTTCTCTTCTCTTGCATCGAACTGATAACTATTTTACACTTATTCATAGCTTCGACAGAAATCGCCATCACGAAAGACTAATGCCCCATGCCATGCAAAAGGAGTATAACGGTCATGCTTTCGTTGAACCACCCAACCATGGATGCTATTTCTCTCACGAAAAACCAACTGATCCAAGCGATTGTTCAGCACCAAACGAAGCCCTATCTGCCTATTTGGGGAGAACTGTTTACAGCTTTGCGGGAAATCCAAAAGGCTGGCCAGCATTCCCAGAAAAATATACACGTCTATTCCATCGAGCCGACAGGCCACCTCTGGTATTTGTACCTGGAGAATGTTTTTTCTGTCGATCTGCCTGGGATGGGCATCACGATTTCACTCACACAGGAGCAATTGATTGATGCCTTGCTAAAAGGAAGCTTTCAACCTACCCTATCGATAACAGAGCCGTCATGAAAAACGGCTTTTTTTCATGTGTTTTGTTTTTGAACAAAAAAAAAGCCCCAAGATCAAATCCTGGGAGAGAGTAGTACGTTATATTCACGTGAATAAGCTTATTTTAAATCCAACTATCCACTCATTCCAGCTGTACATTCAGGTAATTGTACCTATTATATCCTATGAGTAAAAAAAAGAGGCGGCCCTTCTGCACGGATTGGGTGCCGCCATCCCGAACTTCCCCAAGTTCGTTCATATTCGAATTGTACTATGAAACAGTCCTATCGAAAAGTGTCAGGTTTTGTTTTCCTGTGAATTATTACAAACCCCTGACGCCTGCTTAAGGCCATCAGGGATCATTCTATTTGCTATCGTTGTTGAGCACATCAGCAGCTCTTGGTCCAAAAATGATATACAAATAGACATATTGGCTGACGCTAACACGAGGAAAGACGAACGCAACACTGTTCTTGCCCTCTTGTTGTCTGACAAAATAACGCAATTTGCTTGTTTTGATCCTTTGCACAATGCGTGTCGCTTCTCGCCATGGTACGGAAAATTGAACGCTTTTTTCCATCAGCACCAACACCTCTCACGGCTAGTATGCCCCGGATTGGTAAAATTACACACTCACTCATACCGTAGTGCTTCAATGGGTTTGAGCTGGGCTGCTTTTCTCGCCGGATACACACCGAAAATGACACCAACCAATGTAGAGGTCAAAAACGCATACATGATCGGCGACAGACTAATCGAAGTTGCCATCTGACCGAGCTTGCTAACCAAAAACGCAGCCCCAACCCCTAAGGCAATGCCAATTCCCCCGCCAATCAGGCTAAGCGTAACCGCTTCGATCAAAAACTGGCGGAGAATATCTCCCCGCTTGGCTCCAATCGCCTTGCGAATTCCGATCTCCCTTGTCCGCTCCGTGACGGATACAAGCATGATGTTCATCACGCCGATCCCGCCAACAATCAGCGAGATCGCGGCAATACCAGATAAAAGCGCGGTCATCGAGCTGGATACGGACTGTGCTGTACTTAAAATGTCTGACTGGGACGTAATGCGGAAATCATCGGCAGCTTGTGGCCGTAGTTTGTGATTGGCACGAAGGGCTTGCTGAATATCTTGTTGCGCCTTCTCCATCAAGTCCGACGATGCTGCCGAGACGTAGATCGAGCCCACGTTTTTGCCTCCGGTCAACCTGTTCATCGCAGTGGTAATCGGAATGATGATCCGATCGTCGTTGTTTGTCATACCTGAGCTTCCCTGGCTCTGCAATACGCCGATGATCGTAAACGGAATCCGGTTGATCTGAACGGTTTGCCCTACTGGATTCGCTCCTTTAAACAGGTTGCTGACCACCTCTGTCCCCACGACAGCCACGTTGTATTGCATCTTCACTTCAAAGTTGCTAAAGAAGCGCCCTTGTCCCACCTCTACATTTCTCACCTGGGGGAAATCGGCTGACGTCCCCTCGAGCATACTGGAATAGTTATTGCTTCCCCAGACAATCTGCCCCCGCGCATTGACGCTGGGAGCCACACCCGAAATGGACTCTTTTTGCGTCAGGGTTTCTGCATCTGCCATCGTCAACGTATTCAGAGAGCCAGCTCCAAGGCTTACCCTGCCTTGTGTCGCCTGACCAGGTGTGACAATCAGCAGGTTGCTCCCTAAACCATTGATCTGCGAAGCAACAGACGTGGAGGTTCCTTCGCCGATCGCCACCATCGCAATAACAGCAGCCACACCGATGATAATTCCCAGCATCGTGAGAACGGAGCGCAAGCCATTTGCCCTGATGCTGCGAAAGGAAATGCGTACACATTCAAGAAAGCTCATCTTCTCTACCCTCCA
Organism: Brevibacillus schisleri; assembly: GCF_055685845.1. Taxonomy (NCBI): domain Bacteria; kingdom Bacillati; phylum Bacillota; class Bacilli; order Caryophanales; family Paenibacillaceae; genus Brevibacillus; species Brevibacillus schisleri. The sequence goes on along the minus strand of NZ_JBVNDM010000001.1, from coordinate 1,639,260 downwards.
TGGACGCCCTCCTGCGATCCTCCACCACTTCATCCGCGATAATTTGCCCATCACGGAACCGGACGATCCTCTTGGCATACTCCGCAATATCAGGCTCATGTGTCACCAAAATAACCGTTCTGCCTGCATCGTTCAGCTTTTGAAAAATACCCATGATCTCTTCACTCGTCCTTGTGTCCAGCGCTCCTGTCGGCTCATCTGCCAGCAGAATGACGGGATCATTGACGAGAGCTCGCGCGATCGACACCCGTTGCTGTTGTCCACCTGACAGCTCATTAGGCTTGTTGTTCAATCGCTCCGCCAGTCCGACACTCGTTAATGCCCGGATGGCTTTTTCTCTTCGTTCCCGTGCAGGCGCACCTCCATATAAAAGGGGCAGCTCTACATTTTCAACTGCGGTCGTACGTGGCAACAGATTGAAATTTTGAAAAACAAATCCGATTTTCTGATTGCGGATGACTGCTAATTCATCATCATGTGCTAGTGATACAGGATAGCCGTCTAAAAAAAATTCTCCCGAAGTAGGCTTATCCAGGCAGCCAATCACATTCATCATCGAAGACTTGCCTGAACCAGACGGCCCCATGATTGCCACGAAATCCCCTTCCTCAATCGACAAGCTGACACCCCTGAGCGCATAAATCTCCTGGTCTCCGATGACGTATTGTTTTCTCAGCTCTTCTATTTGAATGACCGGTTTCATCTGCCTACCGTCCCCTTATCTGGACGCCGCCCATTCCGCCGAATCCTGGCATACCGCCGCCCATTCGATTTCCATTTTGACTCGTTTCAGACGAGGTCTGTGTATTCATGAGGATGACGACACGCTCTCCTTCGGTAAGCCCCTCCGTCACCTCTACCTGATCGGCAGTGAAGTACCCCATTTTAATCGGAACAAATCGATACGGCATATTCGCTCTGCCCTCTTTTCCTCCGTTGCGGTAATTCGCTTGCTTCGCCTCAGCCTGATTCCCTTCCGCTCCTTCTTCAGCTTGTTGTGCAGTAGCATCCCGTAGCACATACACGCCATCCTTGCCATTTTGGGTTTGCAGCGCTTGCGCAGGTACCACGAGCACATTTTTATGGGTTCCTCGTTCGATCGCGACGTTCATCGTCATCCCGATCTTCAATTTGTTATCCTGATTTGCCACAGACAAAAGCACATCGTAAGTGGTGACTCCAGCGTCGGTTTTCGCTTCTGGATAGATTAGCTTTACTTTTCCACGGAACGTCTCGTCCGCATAAGAACTCGTCGTAAACGTCACAGGCAAGCCTTCCTGCACTTTTCCGATATCACTCTGGCTAATTTGAGCCACTACCTCTAAATCTCCGCTATTCGAATTATCCATGATAATGAAATCATTGCCGGGTATTTCGCCTACATTGCCGTTTACCTGGACGATCACTCCATCCATCGGCGCTTTCAAGGTGACTGCCCTCCATGCCTTTTGTGCCTGTTGCAGCCCCGCTTTTGCCTGTTCTACCGCTGCTTTGGCCGATAACACTGTGGCAGCATCTGGGCCTTCATTCGCCTCCTGTAACGCTTCTTGCGCTGTTTGATACGCAGCCCCAATGCTTGCTCTACCTTCACACTGGCCTGCCCTGTCGTCTGTCCGGCTGTCAATACGGCTGAGTTGTAATCGCGCTGGGCTTGGTCCAACGAGGCCTGGGCACTGTCGAATTCACTCTTGGCAATCGCACCTGCCGCGAACAAGGTTTGCTGGGAAGTGTACGTCTTCTGGGCACTCTCCAGGTTTGCCTTTGCCTTCTCTATGTCATTTGCCGCTTTTTTCCCGTCAATGTTTTGCTTTGCGAGCTCCCATTCGTTCTTGGTCTGATTGACGGCGGCTTGCAAAGAAGTGATTTCTGCGGGACTCTTGCGCTTTTGTGCCTCCTCTAGCTTGGCTTGCGCCGATAAAAGATTTGCTTCCGCATTCGTCACCTGGATTCTCGCTACGGAATCGTCCATCGTCGCCAGAACTTGCCCTGCCTTTACCGCATCACCAACGCCGACCTGAATGGTAGAGATCGCATCCTTCGCTTCTTCTGCATCAGAGAACGAGAGAGACGAGCGCTTGGAAGCCTGGACAGTGCCTGATGCCTGCACGACTTCTGAGATGTCTCCCCTTTTTACCGTCTCCACTTGAAAAGCGGCCTGCGCCGTTTGCGGGGTAAAAAACGACTGATGGCTGAAGATACCGCCTGAAACAATCACGACCCCGACAGCCAAAGCTCCAATGATCCATCTTCTCTTGTTGCTTCCTGCCTTCGAAAACAACTCTCTCTTTTTCTCCTTGTGAGTCACGCTCAGTCCTCCTACTGTCTGCTTGATTGAAGACTTGTCTTTTTGGTTGCGATCACTATACGGAACGAATACGTCAGGGAAAAGTCAGATGAAAACACAAAAAAACGACCAGATAACCAGGTCGTTTTATGATCATGCATGAATTATTTGCGCAAAATCAACGTGAAGGTGCTGCCTGACGCCGTACTCTCAGTCAGAATCAACATACCTCCTAACGCTTGGGCAATCATTCTGCTAAAAGACAAACCAAGCCCCAGCCCACGGACGATGTGCTTCTTGTCCTCTCCTCGGTAGAATCGCTCGAAAATCAAAGACTGTTCTTCTATTGGTATCCCGCATCCATTGTCCTTCACGTCAATGCGAATCTCCTCTGCTGATGCAGATAGTGACACGACGATCCGTCCCTCCGATTCCATCGCTTGTGCTGCGTTGTTTAGGAGATTGTACATGATTTGCTGTACACGCAGCGGGTCGGTATCTATCATGATCGGATCAGAGGTACTTTCGATGTGCAGGCTGAGTTTCTCTTCTTCTTGCAAAATTCTCCATTGATGCGTAATTTCCCGGATCAGCTCCTGCATGTTTTGAGGTTGCCTGCGAATGCGAATATCACCGACTGCAAAAGAGTTAAAATCGAGCAAATCCTCTACCATCTTTATCAGACGTGTCGTTTCCTTCGTGCAAATATCCAAAAATTCCTTGGCTTCCTCACCACTCACAACCTCTTCCCTCACGGCTTGCACCAGCCCACTGATGGACGTAACAGGTGTTTTGAGTTCGTGGGTTACCCCTGCCAACAATTCGGTACGCATCATCTCCAGTTGCTTCAATCGCTCTGCCATTTCTTCAAAGGAATGGATCAGTTCATACACTTCTTGTTCGCGCTTGTTTTTATCCAATTGAATCTCGTAGTTTCCCATTACGATTTGCTTGGCAGCGTCTGCCACATCCTTAATCGGCTGAGACAGCTTTTTCGTCAGCAAATAAATGACGAGCCACCCAAGCAAACCGAGACCTAGAAGCATGATCGCAAGCAGTTGGAACTCGGTCATGCTGCGTATCAGCTGTTTTTGTGGGGTGAACAGCATGACCCATCCAACCACTCGCTCTTCAACCTTAATGCTTTCCTTCACGAAAAGCACTTCCTCGCCCCGCGCAAGCTCAAGCTGTGACAGGCTGTCATCCGCCTCCACCAGATCAGGCGCGAGGCGCTTCAGTTCACTAGAAAAAGGACCGGGTACGCCAAATACAGGTTGTTTGTGTTCATCCAGGATCATCATCATTGGTTTGTAATTGACTCCGAGTGACTGCTGGCGACTGTCCACAATACGAAACAAGAACGGAGCCATTTTTACCTTGCCTTCCATATCAACGACCCGATCCGCTACTTCTGCTGCCATCAGTCTCATAAAATCAAGGCGCTTTTGAGTCTCGCTATAAGAAATCCAGTAGCTGGATGCAATTCCGATCACGAAAAGGCCGATACACAAAATGATCAAGTATCGCGTCGTCCAGTAGCGAAACAAAGAGGTGCGTTTTTTCTCACTCATATACGCACAGCTTGTAGCCCAAGCCACGATAAGTACGGATTTCCCCTTCGGATGTCGGCCAATTCTCCAAAGATCGCCGGATGCGCTTGATCGCGAGGTCTACTGCGCGATCACTTCCTTCGTAATCCATCCCCCACACCTGCTCGATGAGCTGTTCTCTGGTGAACGTCTGGTTTTTGTACTGCGCCAAAAAAAGAAACAGGCACAAGTCCTTTGGCGTAAACGCAAGTTCAATGCCGTGCAGCATCACAGAATACGCCTTGAAGTCGACTTTCAGACTGCCAAACTGCTTCACATGATTGCCTTCTATCAATTGTTTCGAGCGACGTAATACTGCATGTACGCGAGCGACCACTTCGTCGGCAATAAAGGGCTTGGTGATATAGTCGTCGGCGCCTTTGTTCAAGCCCGCCAGCTTGTTATCGATTTGTCCCAACGCTGTCAGCATGATGACAGGACACGAGCTTTTCGCCCGAATATATTCGAGAATACTCCATCCGCTTCGTCCAGGCAGCATCACATCCAGCAAAACGAGCGCAGGATTGTGTGAATCAAACTTCCGCTCAGCTTCCTCGCCGTTAAATGCCTGTTCAACCCGAAAGTTGTTTTTTTCCAAGTACGCCTTCAATACCCGAGAGATGGGTAGTTCGTCTTCCACGATTAAGATGCTATGCATGCTCGTACTCTCCCCTCTGCTCGGACTCATCCTCTCTTTAGCGTAGGACATGAATATGTCAAGCAGATGTCTGGAAGGAAGCATACTTTGCAAGTAAAATAAAGAGACCTGAATGCAAATAGGGAGGTTTTTCTCATGAAACGCTTAAGTACGGAAGAAAAAAACGGTTTGTATAAAGCCATCAGCAATCGTCGCGATATTCGTACCTTTCGCCAAGACCCTGTCTCCCCGGATAAGCTCGCCATGATCTTGGCCGCTGCCCACCATGCTCCTTCTGTCGGATTCATGCAGCCTTGGAATTTTGTCCTGGTGGAAGACGACGCAACCAAGCAAGCTCTGGCAGAATGTGCGGATAAAGAACGGCGGGCGCTTGCCATCCACTACGAAGGAACAGGACGAGAGTCGACCTTTTTGGAGTTGAAAATTCAAGGGATCAAGGAAGCGCCAGTCACCATCTGTGTCACTTGTGATCCTACACGTGGCGGAGACCATGTACTCGGACGCAATTCCATCCCGGAAACTGATATTATGTCGGTCAGCTGTGCAATCCAAAACATGTGGCTGGCGGCCTACGCCGAAGATTTGGCGATGGGCTGGGTCAGTTTTTACAAGAAGGCCGACGTGCGTCGTATCCTGAACATACCGCCGCATATCGATCCTGTCGCATTGCTGTCGATCGGCTACACAGATCATTATCCCGAACGTCCACTCTTGGAGCTGCACCAATGGAGACAACGTGAGGACCTGCAACAGTTGATTTATCGGGAGCAGTGGGGAAATAAGGCGTAAGCCGCGAAAAATACTAAAAAGAAAAGGTTCCCGTTTCGAGCATGGGGACCTTTTTCTTTCAGGAAAGGATTTTGAAATGAAAGAGATTCTCTTGAAATACCTTGCTAGATTTACAACCCTTTCTAAAAAAGAGCAAGGGGCAATCCTTGATGAAATCGCTACACAGGAATATAAAAAAGGAACGATATTCCTTCGACAAGGAGATATTCCCACGAAGTGTTATTTTGTATTAAATGGATGTGTTAGACAGTATTCGATAGATGAAAAGGGGAAAGAAGTTACGTCCCAATTCTACACAGAAGAACAAGCCATTGTGAATCTGGGTCAGCATAAGCCGGATCACTCATCTGCCTATTTTTTAGCTTGTCTCGAAGACTGTACATTGGTCGTGGGTAATCTTGATACCGTAAGTGACATGTTTAGCAAATACGCACAATTGGAAACCATGTCACGCAAGATGTTAGAAGAAAACCTTGGCGAGATACAAGATGAGTTCGCTTCCTTTATCGCTTCCACACCCGAAGAGCGGTATAAAACCGCTTTGCAGAAACGCCCTCACTTAATCGATCGTGTGCCCCAGCATCAATTGGCGAGCTATCTGGGCATGACGCCAGAGTCATTAAGTCGGATTAAAAAGAGGACCTCCGCTAACCAAACGTAGCGGTTTCAGCTTCTTTTGGAGGCTAACCCTCCTTTAAACAGCAGCCAAATCCCGAACCCCAACTCTCCCGCGATCATGGGCAATTGAAATATAGCGGTAAGCGTCGATATCATTCCGATATTTTGTGAAAAAAACAATTTGCTTATGTTGATCACCATATAGCCTACGGAGGCCAACAACAGTAATGAGCCAATGACCCTCGGGATGGTTTCGGATTGGAAAGCCACATAACCGACAAGCATGAGATGCCCGCCAAAGATCATTAATCCAATAGACCAAATTGACTCAAATGCTTGCAAACAAAGCATCATTTGTGCTTGAAGCTGGTCACTTGGTAATAGTGCGAATGGCTCCGTATTTTTCGAAAGGAGAAGCACAACAATCAGATTAAACAAGGCTATTCCCAAAATAGCGGTATAGATCAAACGAAACCAAGCAGCAAGTAGTGACAGGTATGGATTCATCGGCTTGAGAAAGAGATAAAAAGCCCAAGCGACGACGATATCCGTGATCAGGATAATGACCCAACCGAAAATCTCGGCTTTGAACAGCATAGGGGATGACTTGATGTTCTGAAACGTTGCGTTGGCATCTCCTTGCACGACAAGACTTTCATGAGCAAAACCGTACGAAAAAAAGGAAGCAAGCACCATGATGAAAAGTGAAATACCAGCAATCAGAGCAGATTTTCTCTGAATCGATGGCTGGATGACTGAGACCGCCATAAGATCCCTCCTCATTTACAATGTAGCGTTTATTGTAGGAGGAAAAATAGCGACGGTCATTGACTTAAATCAATGGAGCCTTTTTATGCAAAAAAAAGACTGCCTGATTAACAGGCAGCCCAGAGAAATAGAGGGGGTAGTACGTGATTCACGGTATCTTCCTGACGTACCCAGACACGGGGAAGGTTTCACAATTGACGTGACTCACGAACATCGAACTAGCAAAATGGGAAATTTCACCTGACACGGAGCTCTTCCTCTCTGCCCGAATATACCTAGCGAATCGATTTATATGCGTGGACGCGTCCTGTTTGTCGGAATAGCCGCTAGCGGATCATCCGGCCAGTAATGCTTGGGATAACGTCCCTTTAAATCTTTTTTCACCTCAAAATACGCATGCGCCCAAAAGCTCGCCAAGTCCCGTGTCACTTGTACCGGACGATGTGCTGGCGAAAGCAGGTGCAATGTCAGTGGCACTCTGCCTCTGCCTATTCTCGGGGAGTCTTGCCAACCAAACAACTCCTGTAGCCGGACCGAAAGCACTGGAGCCGCTGGATCGCTGTAATCGACAGGAATTTTGGAACCGCTCGGGACGATCACATGAGTCGGAGCGTGCTCGTCTAGCTGTCTGCGCTGCTCCCATGAGAGCATACTCTCTAGCATCGTCGTCACCGACAGCGACTGTAGGTCTTCCTTCCTTTTGAAACCATACACATGGGGAGCGAGCCATTCCTCCAAGGAAGCAAGCAGTGCCTCATCTTCCACATTCGGCCAGCCTTCCTCCAGACGATGCATAAAAACCAAACGCTCCCGATACTGTCTCGCCTGCCGATTCCACGGCAAAATCTCCAAGCCTTCTCCTTTTATTCCGTCCAAAAACGCTGTTAACACCTCATCTGGCGAAGACTCCGCAGGCATATCCGTCAACAGGATCGCGCCCAACCGTTTTTGCTTGCGGCTGCGAACTGCCGCTGCTGTATGCTCCCACCATACGTTCATTCGTTCCGTAATCTGCAACGCACAATCCTTCAACAGCTCGCTTTCTTCCACGCTAGCCGCCAGTAATATCCGACTATCTGCACCTTGATCATCGAGTTCTGCTGCCACAATATACGGCGAAGCAGCCAGTGGTTGCTGCACGGAAAAAGCCGCCCCACGCCCGTTGCGAAGCAAATAACGTCCATCCGCCCTTCGCTGGGCAATCCGGTCGGGGTACGCAAACGCCAGCAGTCTTCCCGTCGCTTCTGTTCGAGTGGAAGTGCCGGCAGACTGGTTGTTTGCCCATACCCGTTTGAAATGAGCTGCCTCCTTCCAAAGTCTTTGGCATGCTCCTACATCAAGCGGGAGTTCTGTTCCACCACTCTGTTTATTTCCTACCAGACGAAGTAGTTCAACACGCGTACGCATATCCGCATCTGCTGACGCTTGGCGCCCCCTGACAATATCTCGTTCTTCCAAGAGAACAGCAAGCTCGCAAGCAAGCTCACCTTCCCCCAGCTCATTCGCTTTCTGAATCATGTGGCCCACTCTCGGATGCACACCCATTCCAGCAAGCGCTCGTCCATGTGCTGTGATCTGCTTCCGCTCATCTAATGCGCCCAGTTGGAGCAGCAGCTCTTGAGCCTGTGCCATCGCTGGCTTCGGCGGGGGATTCAGCCAATCCAGCTCGTCCGACGACCCGACTCCCCACAAAGCCAGCTCCAATGCCAGCACAGCCAGATCCGCTTCCATGATTTCAGGTGCCTGCTGTGGTATGAGCATACGATCTTCTTGCTCTGTCCACAGTCGAAAGCAGACTCCGGGTGTAAGACGTCCGGCCCTTCCTCGGCGTTGGTCAGCAGATGCTCTCGATACCTTTGCAGTCTCCAGTCTCGTCATCCCCGTTCGCGGCGAAAAGCGCGGCACCCGTTTTAATCCACTATCAATCACGATGCGCACACCCTCGACAGTCAAGCTCGTCTCGGCAATCGTGGTAGCGAGACAATTTTGCGTTCTCCTATTTTCCCAGGCTGGATCGCCTTATCTTGTTCCTCCTGCGACAAATTTCCGTAAAGAGGCGCAATCCGTATGTTCGTGCCCACACCGCTTTGTTCAAGCAACTCTTGCACCCGGTGAATCTCTTTGGCTCCCGGTAAAAAGACGAGCATTTCTCCCTCTTCTTGTCTCAACGCCTGAAAGATCATCTGGACAATCGCTTCTTCCAGACGCCCCTGCATCGGGGATGTCAAAAAGCGCGTTTCCACCGGGAACATCCTGCCTTTACTACTAACAATGGGAGCATTCCCCATTAAGGCTGACACGGGCTCTGCATCGAGTGTAGCGGACATCACGAGTATTCGCAGGTCCTCTCGAAACAAGCTTTGTGCCTGAAGACTAAGGGCCAGCCCTAAATCCGCGTGCAAATTTCGTTCATGGAACTCATCGAAAATAACAAGACCAACATCAGATAGCTCCGGATCATCCTGTAGCATTCTCGTTAAAATTCCTTCTGTCATCACTTCAATTCGTGTGCCTGGACCTACTCTTGATTCACGCTTAACCCGATATCCGACCGTTTGTCCAACTTCTTCCCCCAGCAAGGCAGCCATGTAGGAAGCGGCCTGACGTGCGGCCAGTCGGCGTGGGACCAGCATCACAATTCGGCGATTATGTAACCAAGCTTCTTCACGCAAGGCAAGTGGTACCCGCGTCGTCTTCCCCGCACCCGGAGCAGCAACCAACACTGCGTTTGTCTCTTCACGCAGCGTGTTTACCAGCTCGGGCAATACTTCATTTATCGGCAATGCATTCATGTTTTCACCTCATACGAGCAATCATCCCTTTTCATCATACACGATATAGGAATATAGGATGAGTGTGGATCGCAAACCCAAAATGACTGAATAATCATTCAATAGTATAATGGAGCCATTACTATGGGAGGTGTGCGGTATGATTCACATTCATCACCATGAAGACGTGGCATGTCTGAAAGGGATTGTTCGCGTAACCGCCGATCATCGCGGCTTCTTCTGGCGAGTTTGACTCGCTCTATATCGTCACATCTGTTCTTGCAGAACACCTTCCTTTTCCAACGCCGAATAGTATACTAGAAGGATAATCCTTACAATTCTATTTAAAAAAAGAGGAGCGTATATGAAAGTCATCACTGTATTCCTTGCACTCATTCTGGGTTTATCTGGTATTTATCCTGTGGTTACATATGCTGCATCAAAATTTCATGATGTCGATCCGAAGAAATACGGCTGGACCATGAATTCGATCTCCTTCATGGTTGATAAGGGGGTTGTTAGCGGTTATCCTGACGGTCGCTTCCAACCCGAAAGATTGGTAGACAAAGCGGAAATGACCGTCATGATCTATCGCCTGTTTGATCAATACAGACCGTACAAACCGAATCAGAAGACGGACTATAGCAATTACCACATCGAACATTTTTCTGATGTACCGAAAAATCATTGGGCCTACAAGGAAATCAGTTCAATTGTTACACGAGATTGGTGGAATGCAGTAAGCTATACACCTGCTGGGTACAAATTTTACCCGGACGCCAAACTCAATCGAATCGGTACAGCTAACGTCCTACCCGTCTTTATGTTAGACAGGCAAGATATGCCTGCCAAGGAAGTTTTACAAATCCTTTCTGGCATGCGGGATATTCCCATCATCTTGAGTCCGTATTCGCTTGACCCAAACTCTCCTGAAGACCTTTTCCAGGAGGATGGGCGGTATAACGAAGATGGGAGAGACCAAACGAACATCCTGTATCCGCTTCTCTTTGGCCAAGATGGCGATGAAATCTTGTTTACGGATGACTACAGCGGAATCCTCGGAACCAACCTCGCCCTTTTGAAAAAAACAGGGATCATGACTGCATGGAACGGCAAGTTCGAGGGTGGAGAAATGCTGACTCGTGCGGAAGCTGTCACTATTTTGCACAGATTTTATAACCATTTGAAGCAAACAGGGACACTCCGCCAATACTCGAGCAAGTAAAAAACCTCCATCCCGGAGGTTTTTTTGCGACACCTTATTCTTTGTCGATCGGATTACTCATACGGTCCTCATACGGGTCGAAATAAATTTGTCCATTGGAGCTAATCACGGCGTAGTTCACTTCCTCGACACTCAAGCCTTTTTTGCCCACCTGTGAAAGTAGCCACTCGATGGTTAAGCTATGTTGGCGTAAATTGCTCTGGATGATTTGACCATCCATGATCAATTCAATCGGGAATATCTGTCTCTTCCCCATTTTCAGTTTTAAGTCCCCGCGAGTAACAGGTAAAAATTGCGGTTTTCTCAGGACGGATATCTCTCCATTCAACTCCAGCACAGCATATTGAACTTCTTCGATATTAAAAATGTTTCTTTCCCGCAGCTCTTGATTCAGCGTATCCAAAGACAGCTTTTGCTTACGCATGTTATCTTCGAGAATTCTTCCATCCTGGATGACCACCGTCGGCTGGCCCGAAAACCATTTTCGCATTTTCCGGTTTTTCAGGGAGAGAATCATCAACAAATAGGCGATACCACCAAAAGTGAGTAATGTCACGAGCATGTGCGATATTTTGGCCATGTTGTTAAAGGCAAGATTTGCTGTCAGCGCCCCCAAGGTGATCGCCGCGACAAAATCGTGATACGTCATTTGCGCAATCGTCTGCTTGCCCAAGATTCTAGTAATGATCATCATGATGGCAAAAGCCAGCAGTGCTCTCGCAATTACTTCCACAATAGATTCCATGCTCCACCCCGGGGATGACGAAATTTTGCACCATACCCCAATTATAGCCATGTTTATCAATGGAAAACCTATCATGACAGTTTCGCATACAGACATTTCCTACAAATTCTTCTACAATAGAAAAAAATCATACCCATGGAAAGGAATGAAAATGATATGGCGATCAAAAAGCTGGAGCATGTGGGCTTGATGGTAAAAGACTTGAACGCCTCAGTTGCCTTTTACACCGAAGTGATTGGGATGGAGCTAAAAGGAAAGCTCGCTCATTCCAACGGAGAAATTACGCTTGCTTTTCTTGGATTTCCGGGAAGCACTGAGACAGAGCTGGAGCTCATTCACGGATACAGCGATTCCCTTCCGGTAGAGGGCAAAGTCCACCACCTGGCGTTTGCTGTCGACAACCTCGAAGCTGAAATCGACCGTTTGAAGCAACGACATGTAACCTTTATCGATCAGGAAATAACCATCTTGCCGAACGGCTCGCGTTATATGTTCTTCAAAGGTCCGGATGGGGAGTGGCTGGAGCTGTTTGAAAGCACAAGAACGTAGAGGGAAAAGATTCGCCTTTTCCTTCTACGTCCCCTCTTCTACTTTACTTTGATCTCTTTTCTACGTCCCATATACCACTGATAAAACCCTTCCGCCAACTCTATCGGCACATCTGTTACCCCTTTATGACTCACTGGTTTGGCACGATTGACTGTTTTGATCGAAGCAAGCCCTAGCTGCTTTTGCAGGAGGCCTCTTTTGACGTTGACCTCAATAATCTTTTCTCGTTTGGATATATATAAGGTCGTAGTCAGGCTCCCTGTTTGGAACTGAATAAAATGATCATTCAAGGTGTATCGCGTGTTGTAGAATTCAATGACTTCGAAGGCTAGGATGATCAGTGTCAACGCAATGGATATAACCCACCAGGCTTGCTCCCACCCCCAAATATTCGGCTTGAAATAGAAAAGCGCACCTGTGCCTATAAGCCAAATCCAGCTCGATCTGACCAAGCGAACCCATAACGACTTTCTGGGGAGACTCGTCATTTTTTCCGTCACTTCATACGCAGGCAATATTTCTGCGATCATCTCATACGCACGTTTTATTGGTAGAAATGGATAGAGGGAGCTGACATCCTGTTTATCCTTATCCGAATCACTATCCCCGCCAACAACCGTCAGCTTGACTTCGGCGAGACCCAACATGCGCTTTAACAAGGATTGTTTGATTTTAATCGCTTGCACTCTCTCTTTTGCGATCGAAAAAGCCGTTTCTTCAATGACTCCTTTGGCAATGTAAATCCGGTCGTGATCCGAAGAAATTTCGTATTTTCCGTAACGAATATAAGTCGTAACCATGCCGAATACGATGGACAGGACGAGTAGTCCAACGGCAGTTAGCGTGATCCATGTCCACGAGCTCATAATCAGCGAATAAATACCTACTACCTGCTCCTCCACGTCGATATATTCGGTGAGTTTGAAGTACGCCCATATCAGTAGCGTAATCATCCCGAGGAAGCTTAGAGAAGTGAAGGAAGCCTTGATAATCTCTTTTTTCGTTGGCGTAAAGTGAATGACTCGCTCAGGAGTGATATACGGCGTACCGATTTCCTCCGTGGAATCTCCTGCTTTCCCTTCAGCCTCACGCTCTTTCTCTAATCGCACTGCCTGTTTCGTGTAGGCCTCCAGTCGATCTGCTTCGTTTACAGAAATCACCGCGAATTCCACTCTAGAATCATCGCCAACCATCCCTGTCTCAAACCGGATAGAAGTCACTTTAAAAATCCGGTGCAGCAACGTCGTATGTCGATTGACGTTTTGGATTTTGCTAAAAGGGATCGTTTGCTTTGTCTTCGTAAAAATCCCTTCGTAAAGATGGAAAGCCGTATCATCCAGCCTATACTTATACGAAACCCATTTCAAAAGCAGATAGGCCAGCATCCCTGCTACATAGATGTAAAAAACAATTCTCCCGTATGTAATGAATGCGTTTGTCGAGTCATAATTGAACACAAACAGAATCAACGCAGGAAAAAACAGATGCTTAACTTGGATGATGAGATCAAAAAGGATCGTTAGTGGATGGTATCGTTTTGCTTCCATCACTACTCCACTTCCTTTAATTTGGCGTAGTGTGCAATCTGTTCTCTCAATTGAGAAGCGACATCCCCCGGCAACCCTGGAATCTCGTGTGAGGAGCCCATTGTTTTAATCGAGATGGTGTACAGCCCGTACTTTCGCAAAATTGGTCCTTGTTTCGTTGAGACTGCTTGAATTTTCGTCATGGGAACAAGGATATGTCTCTCTGTGATCACCCCGAATTTCATTTGCAGGAAATCTTCATCGATCTCATACCGCCAGCTTTTACATAAAAAATACGGCTCGACAAAAGACCAGATCGTCCCGATCACACCAATAACGAGCAATCCGTGCAAGCACCATCCAATCCATTCCTTCCAGGCAAACCGATTATCTAGATAATAAAGAACGCCCAAAATTACAAGCCCGATTACAACCGTAATCCCCGCAGTAATAAGCTCTACCTTGAACGCATCCTTGGACAAGCTCTTCTGTGGTGCGCTAATTCGAGAAGGCATATCATCACTCCTGTATGTTTATTCCACTGTCCATGCTCCCTTTATTTCATACGTAAAACAATCCGTCTGGTTTCTACGAACGACTCGTCAATTTTTCATGCAGCAAACGAATACTCTTATGCCGTTCGAATCATACTAAATAATGGAGAAAAAGGCTTGTAAAAATTATCACATTATAATCATTATAAAAAACTTGACTTACTGAATCATTTATTAAATAATAATCATTGTAAATTATATTCAAGCATGCCTCGTTACGCATGTCCTGAATATGTACTATACAAAAAACATATAAAGGAGCTAACACTATGTCACTCATCGGAACTGAAGTATTGCCTTTTAAAGCACAAGCATTCCAAAAAGGTAAATTCCTCGAAGTAACTGAAGCAAACTTCAAAGGTCAATGGAGCGTAGTTTGCTTCTACCCAGCAGACTTCACTTTCGTTTGCCCTACTGAACTCGAAGATCTGCAAAACCAATATGCAACTTTGAAAGAACTCGGTGTTGAAGTATACTCCGTTTCTACAGATACTCACTTCACTCATAAAGCATGGCACTCAAGCTCTGAAGCAATCAGCAAAGTAGAATACATCATGATCGGTGACCCTTCCCATGTGATCTCCCGCAACTTCGACGTATTGATCGAAGCTGAAGGTCTGGCAGATCGCGGTACATTCATCATCGACCCAGACGGTGTCATCCAAGCTGTTGAGATTACTGCAGGTGGCATTGGCCGTGATGCAAGTGCTCTGATCAACAAAATCAAAGCAGCACAATATGTTCGCAACAATCCAGGTGAAGTTTGCCCAGCTAAATGGCAAGAAGGTGGCAAAACACTGAAACCAAGCCTTGATCTCGTAGGCAAAATTTAAGGTGTGATAGATAATGGCCCTTGACCAAGAAATCAAAGCGCAACTAGAACAATATCTCGAGCTCTTGGAAGGCGATATTGTACTCAAAGTCAGTGCAGGCACGGATGAGGCATCCTCTGAGATGCTTGCACTGATTGATGAGCTAGCCAGCATGTCTTTGAAGATCAGTGTGGAGAAAGCTGAACTCACTCGCACACCTAGCTTTAGCGTAAACCGTGTCGGCGAAGATACTGGCGTTGTTTTTGCCGGTACTCCGCTGGGTCACGAATTTACTTCCTTGGTATTGGCTCTCTTGCAAGTTAGCGGAAGAGCTCCAAAGGTCGAGCAAAGTGTCATTGATCAAATCAAAGACCTTCGTGGTGAATATAAGTTCGAATCTTACATCAGCTTGAGTTGCCACAATTGTCCAGATGTTGTCCAAGCTCTGAACTTGATGAGTATCTTCAATCCTGGTATTACTCATACAATGATTGATGGTGCCGTATTCAAGGACGAGGTAGAGAGCAAAAACGTGATGGCTGTGCCGAGCGTTTTCCTCAATGGTGAATTTTTCGAAAGCGGTCGTATGACCGTGGAAGAAATTCTTGCCAAGCTGGGTTCTGCTCCGGACGCATCCGAGTTTGACAATAAAGACCCTTATGATGTGCTTGTTGTGGGCGGTGGCCCAGCAGGTGCTAGTGCGGCGATCTATGCAGCACGCAAAGGGATTCGTACTGGTCTCGTTGCTGAACGCCTTGGCGGTCAAGTCAATGACACATTGGGCATTGAGAACTTCATCAGTGTGAAATACATTGAAGGTCCTCAGCTCGCAGCCAACTTGGAAAAGCAAGTGAAAGAGTATGGCATTGATGTCATGAAGCTGCAACGTGCCAAGCGTTTGGAGAAGAAGGATCTGATCGAAGTTGAACTCGAAAACGGCGCTGTTCTGAAGAGTAAGACAGTCATCTTGTCGACAGGTGCTCGTTGGCGGAATCTGGGTGTACCAGGTGAAGCAGAGTTCAAGAACAAGGGTGTAGCTTATTGCCCTCACTGCGATGGTCCTTTGTTCATAGGCAAAGATGTCGCAGTTGTTGGCGGCGGTAATTCAGGTGTGGAAGCAGCGATTGATCTCGCAGGAATTGTGAAGCATGTAACCGTTCTGGAATTCTCGCCAGAACTGAAAGCTGACGCAGTATTGCAAGATCGTCTTTACAGTCTGCCAAATGTCACAGTACTCAAAAACGTTCAAACCAAAGAAATTACGGGTACGGATAAAGTAAACGGCATTTCTTACATCGAGCGTGAGACAGGTGAAACCAAGCACATTGAATTGCAAGGTGTGTTTGTACAGATCGGTCTGGTACCGAATACAGATTGGTTGGGCGACACGATTGAGCGCACTCGCTTTGGTGAGATCGTAGTAGACAGCCATGGTTCTACAAACATCCCTGGTGTTTTTGCTGCCGGTGATTGCACGAACAGTGCTTATAAACAGATCATCATTTCGATGGGATCTGGAGCTACTGCGGCTTTGGGAGCTTTCGATTATCTCATCCGCAACTAATAACAAAGCCACTCCTCTTCAAGGGAGTGGCTTTGTTTATTTATTTGGTTACTTGGTACCCACGTTGATAAACGGAGTAGCTCCACCCGTTACGCTCGGCAGCTTTCCATCCCATTTGCGGATGGCTTCAAGTTGCGCCTCAATCTGTCTGAGCTGAATCAGCTCTGGCGTAACCTCTTGCTTTTGTAGACGCAATGCTTGTGCCTGTGCTTCTGCTCTCGTGATTTCTTGCTCTTTTTCGATCTTGATCCGCTCCAGGTCCAGCTTCGATTTGAGCGCTTGCTGCTCGGCAACCTGCTTGGATTCAATGGCGCGGTTGAATTCATCACTGAAAGTAAACTCGCGAATATTGATTTCGTCGAGGATGATGTTATAATTCGACAGCTTTTTATGCAAGACTTCTTTTACCTTTTGGCTGACCTCGGAACGCTTGGATACCAGTTCTTCTGCTGTGTATTGAGCGGTCACAGCTTTAAATGATTCGGCGATGGCAGGATCAACAATTCGGCTATTGTACTCCAATCCCACTTGCTGATACAGTTTATTGACATTTTCTGCATCCAAATGATGGTTAACAGCAATTGTCGTAGAGACGGTTTGCAGGTCACGTGAAGCAGAAGTCTGGCTCATTTCTGATTTTTGCACCCGCACTTCCATCGGCACCACCGTTTGAATGAACGGAATTTTAAAATGCATGCCCTCTTGTAACACTTTTGGCTGTACCGCTCCCAGTTGCAGCACAACCCCACTATGCCCTGCGGAAATAATCGTAAAAGATTGCGTGCCAAGCAAGACCAACGCAACCAGTATCACAATCGTTGCGATCAGCTTTCCTCCTGCTTGAAAGGGACTCATTTTTACAACATTTTTGTCGCTCATACTCGTCCTCCCTCTATCTATACATGCTCATTCATGTATACGAGAGAGTGGGCTGTAAGTTTCAAGAAATTTATGAAAAATACATGTCATAAGCGCTCTGCTTTCGAAGCTTCTAACAGAACATGCGCCATGCGCTCTGCCTCAATTTTGCATAGCTCAAATTCGACTTCACCAGATACATGCGAAATCAATTGGATAACTTCCTCACACCCGTGATTGCATATTAAAAACTGTCCCCACCGCACTTCCGAACGTGATACCTTGCGAGCGGAAAAGCCGCTTTGAAAGCCGCCAAGACTCATTTTTTTCATCTCCATCCTAAAAACAATCTATGCATCCCTCTCATCTTACCCTTTCTTTTGCAATCGAGGAAAAGATGTTTATTGAAGGAACTTCCCTTTCTCACTACTATAGAGACAAGAAGGGAGATGATTCAAATGCGAGACCCTTATGTACGAAGAGCCGAATGCGGCTCTGAGCAAAGAGTTCTTCTTTCTCTTGGTTCAGAGCCTTTCCCATATTGAGTTGAGGATCTCTTTGCTCATCTATATACGCACATCACGCTATATAGACAGGAGCAAAGCACATGAAATACAAAAATGCACAAGACCTATTGCCAGACGATCTGCTGCGGCAAATTCAGCATTACGTACAAGGAAGTTACTTATACATCCCGATCCACCACGAAAACAAACGACAATGGGGCGCGTCCACAGACACAAAGCAATGGCTAAGCGTGCGTAATCATGCGATTTGGCAAGCCTATCACGAAGGGGCTTCTGTCAAAATGCTCGCCCAGAAACATTACTTGACCGAACACAGTATTCGGCGCATTATTCGTGGACATAAATGAGACAGAGAAAAGGTCGACCGTGTGTCTGCTCTACTCTTGCGTTACACTCCTTTTTAAGATGAGTCAGTCAGGAGGACAACGTATGAACCAGATTCACTTTCTCGCCATTTCATTTATGTACAATGGATCTGCACAGTTCATTACCCCTGTGCTGCTGCAAGATGAGCATGAACTGATTCTTGTGGACTGTGGTTATCCGGACTTTTTGCCACTGCTTCAGGAGGCCGCACACAAGCAACAGCTTACGCTCGACGACCTTACGAAGGTCATTGTGACGCATCACGATATGGATCACATCGGTTCTTTGGCAGCCTTAAAAAGAACCTATCCCCACCTCGAAATCATCGCCTACGAATCCGAAGCACCGTACATCGCTGGACAAAAGACATCTTTGCGATTGGAACAGGCTCAAGCAATACTGGACCATCTGGGGTCGGGTGAAAAGCAGCACGCTGAGGAATTTATTCGCTTTTTGCAGTCCATCGAGCCCTCTACGGTTGATCGAACCGTAACGAATCACGAACGCCTGCCTTTGTGCGGCGGCATCGAGATCATTCATACACCTGGACATATGCCAGGACATATTTCATTGTATTTGATCGCAAGCAAAACGCTGATTGCCGGTGATGCTGTTGTCATCGAAAACGGTAGACTCGAAATCGCCAATCCGTCCTATACGCTGGATATGCAGGAAGCGATTCGCTCTGTCCGCCGCTTGCTCGATTATGACATCGAGCAGTTGATTTGCTATCACGGTGGATCGTTTCAGGGGGACGTCAAGAAAGCGCTGCGGGAACTACTCCAAGCCTACGACCCGACCCATGAGGTTTTGAACGAATGAAACAGAACAAATACGATGAGCCAAGTTTCTTCACCACATACAGTCAAATGGCCCGTTCGGTTGAGGGACTGAACGCCGCGGGAGAATGGCACGCGTTTCGAGAGCTACTGCCTTCCCTTCGCGAGAAAAAAGTGCTCGACCTAGGCTGTGGCTTCGGCTGGCATTGCCGATATGCGCGTGAGCAGCAGGCCCGCTCCGTTGTGAGTGTGGATGTGAATGCTAATCTAATTATTGACCACTTTGCAGTATAACGCTCAAAAAAAAATTGACCACCTGAGCACCTCTTTCCTATATCTTGAAGTTGCTGAGACTAACAAGATATAGGAGGAAAGGAAATGCTTCAGATGGCTAATTATGAGTTTATCAGGAAACAGCACTTCGTGCTAGGCAAACCGATTCGTCAAATTTCCAGAGAGACAGGATATTCTCGGCAAGTCATACGTAAAGCCTTAACAACAACAGAAATTCCTGTATACAAGCTTTCTAAACCGAAGCCGAAACCAGTCATTGAATCCGTTAAACCAATCATCTTGGAATGGCTGCGTCAAGATGAACATGCTCCTCCAAAGCAGCGACATACTGCCAAACGCATCTATCAAAGACTCGTAGAAGAATATGGCTTCATAGGCGGCGAATCAACCGTTCGTGGCTATGTTAGACAATTACGAGTTTCTCCGCCAAAAGCGTACGTTCCTCTTGAATTCCCACCAGGGAAGTTTGCTCAATTCGACTGGGGAGAGGTGGATATCCTACTGTTTGGAAAGCAAGTTACCGTCCAGGTATTCTGTTTGCGCTGCACGTATAGCCGGAAAATATTTATCCAAACATTCTTTCATCAAAAGCAGGAAGCACTTTTACAAGGTCATGTAAATGCTTTCGAGTTTCTTGGAGCCGTACCTCAAACCATTGTCTACGACAATTTAAAGACAGCTGTGAAAAAAATTCTGGAGGGGAAAAATCGAGAAGAACAGGAACGGTTTACCCAATTACGAGCACACTATTTGTTCGAAAGTTACTTTTGCGAGCCCGCAAAAGGGAATCAAAAAGGACAGGTCGAGAACCTTGTGAAAATGGTCAAACAGCAGTTTTTTACGCCAATGCCCTCCGTATCCTCTTTAGATGAACTAAATCGTTGGCTATTGGAAAAATGCGTGTCTTATGAAAAGACTAAGGTTCCGCGATCAACCATTACAGTGGCGGATGCTTTTATTGAAGATAAGGAGCGTATGTTGCCACTTCCGCCTCAGCCTTTAGATTGCTGTCGAATGGTAACCGTCAAGAGCAATTCGCTCTCCTTGATTACCTTTGAGCAAAACGCGTACTCTGTACCTGTTTCATATGCATCAAAGGAGTTAGTATGCCGAGTTTACGCTGATGATCTTGCGATCTATCATAATGGAGAGCTAATCGCTACCCATAAACGCTGTTTTGAAAAAGGAAAAGAGATTTTCGATTATGACCATTACCTCGATCTCATGTTGATCCGTCCTGGATCTGTTCTTTACGCTCGGCCCTTGCAGAAGGCCAAATTCCCTGATGTTTATCACCAGTTTCTAGATCGGTGCAAACATCGGTCTGGAGGAATGAAAGACTTTATTCGTATTCTCTTATTGCATCGGGAGTTCGAGCCCACCTTAGTGGAGAATACATTGCGCGAATCAGCCCAAAAAGGGATTTTCCAGTACGATGCCGTAAGGCAACTTCTTCTCCAACGAACAATACCAGAGCATCGGGTTCCGTCTCTTGCTTTTGAGACTGACAGCCATGTCCCTGTTATCCGAGTAAAGTCCCCTAATCTTACTCAGTACAATGACTTGTTGCGAAAAAGGAGTGTGGTTCATTGAGTACATCATTTTTACTTGAAGCCTATGCAAAACGTCTACGGTTGCCCGCAATCAAGAAATCCTATAAGGAAATGGCTCATGATGCCATGGAGCGTCAAATCCCTTATGAAGATTTTCTCTTGGCTCTTTTGGAGCAAGAGGTTTTGCAACGAGATGCGAATCAAATTGCATCCCGCACCAAACAAGCAAAGTTCCCTACAATTAAAACCATAGACCAATATGATTTTTCAGTCATGCCAGCTCTAAATAAACCGAAGGTTCTCCAGCTTTCTCGTTGCGAGTACATCGAGAAGGCTGAGAATGTAATCTTTATCGGAAATTCAGGCACCGGGAAAACACATTTATCGATTTCCCTTGGGATGGAGGCTTGCCGTCACGGTTACACTGTTCAATTCTGGACAGCAGCCAAACTGTGTAATGAGCTGATGGAGGCGCAATCAGAGAGGCGCTTGCTTCAATTGGAGAAACAATGGTTAAAAGTCGATCTAGCCATTCTTGATGAGGTAGGCTTTGTTCCTTTAAGTAAAACAGGTGCTGAGCTACTATTTCAATTTTGTGCTGCTCGTTATGAAAAAGGAAGCATGATCCTTACTAGCAATTTGGACTTCGCTAACTGGACTCAAGTGTTCAAAGATGAACAAATGACGGCCGCTTTAGTGGATCGACTTACACACCGAGCTCACATTTTTGCAATGAACGGTGATAGTTACCGATTTAAGCAAAGTCTGAAGCAATCGTGATCATGAAAAAGTTACCCACCCGTCGGGTGGAATAATTTTTGCCATGGTGGTCAATTTTTTGATGAGCACGGTGGTCAACATTTTGATTGACATTCACATGCATAATACGAGTAAGCTGTTTATCCATGTCTTCGAGCACGTTTTTTACTAGCTCCAGCATAGCTTTACTCCTCTACAATTTAATGTCACCGACATTCTAACATGGTTTAGGCTTCTAAACTATCCTGCCCGTTCGTATTATGAGGTCAGCCACTTTTTACTGGTTGACCTCATAATACGATAACCCTTCAATTTGAACTTCCACGTCCCCTAATGGATCGTCGTTTATCAAATTTGCATCGCATTTCATTTTAAAAAGATTAGCTAATTGTTCTTTATTTTTGTATAGCTCCTGGAAGGCTCCCTCTTGAACAATATTGAACTAACGGGTTCGATAGCTTAGCAAATACATCTGAGGCTGCTGGATAATGATCCGGCAGCCTCGTTTACTATTTGGCAGGATAGTTGAAAAATGAACCTATTTAACACAAGCTCAATCGTGATAAAAAAGCAACTCAATATGTTAAATCAGAGGGAAACTATGTAGAGACCAAAAAGAAAAGACTACTCGTTAAAGCAGTCTCGAGGTATCTTCCTATCGGGTAAGAGGTAGACTAGCGCGTCGAGTAGGTAGATAACACCTAGCGTGAGCTTGAACCGTAACGGTAAAAGATTCAGCCAGACAAGTGGTTAACCTACTCAACTTTTTAGTTCTAGATGAAGTAAAGGGAATGGCTTTCCTGTTCCGTCTAGTTCTGATCGTCCTATCTGTACAAAGCCATACCATTTGTAAAAAGCGAATGCTCCCTCATTTTGCTCATTGACATCAACTTGGAGATTGGAACCTTTTATTTTTTCAGCATGTTTCATTAATCGACTTCCAATACCCTGTCCATGGTATTCTGGGTCGACGAATAGCATCTCTATTTTCGTTCCATCAAGTCCAATAAATCCTGTCGGTTCTTTATTTCCATTCAATTCAACCCAAACCTCAACTGCTTGTAAAGCTCCATTTTGAACTATGTGAAGGTAAAATTGAATATCCTTATCCGTCAAAAAATTGTGGGTTTGACAAACGGCCCGATACCAAATATCTACCAATTTATCATGATGTTTTTTTTGATAAATTACAATTTCGTTAAGCATTTTTAATCATCCACATTTCATTTTTTATATAACATATTAGATTTACTGCGGGGGTAAAAAGAAGTGACCGGAATTCCCAATGATGTTCAGGTCCGTACAAAGCTCTTGGGAGTGTAGGATTTTATATTACTTTTCAATTAAGGGACTTCATTCATATGAACATTGTTACCTTCCCTTTGTTTTATCTCCACGAAGGATCATGCAAATGCATGTTCCATAGGCCACAAGACTTTGGTTCTCGTCAAATACACATTTCAAATTTCTTGGGGATTGGAGTGGCCCTCGGTCGCCTCATCTCAAACAGGACTTGACCGGGGGCAATGGATACAGGTTTTATGCCCAGCAGTTGTTCTACGGTTGATGATTGTATTCCACCTATTATCGCTTTTCGATAGCGTAGTAGAAGCTCGTCCATTTTGCTATCCTTTCTGCATTCAATCGAATAGCAAAGACGTATCCTGAGATTCATAAATATGAGCCGCGCACGTGTCCAATAACGCTTGAAGCTTCCGATATAAGGCGCCCCCGAGACTTAGCCGCTTGACTCCAAGCTCCTGAAGCTTGTTGCAACTTGTAAGCCCTGGCACAGATATAAGGTTTAGAGGAGCGGCAATTTGCGCTACAACCGCTTTGATTTCGTTATCATCCCTCAATCCAGGAACAAAAATTCCGCTTGCTCCGCTTTCCACATAGGCTTGCGCCCGGACCGTCGTTTCGTTGCTCGGGTTTATATTCAGCTTATAGGTATCTGTCCTTGCATTAATATAAAAATCTTTATAGCCGCTCTTCTCAAGTGCCATTCTTATTTTCAATAAAAGCTTGCATTGTTCGTTCAATGGTTTGAGTCTTGCTTGATCCTTGCAAGAATCCTCTATATTGATCCCCGCAACGCCTATATCCGCAAGTTTCAATACATTCTCGACTATCGTTTCCTCATCTTTTCCATAACCCGACTCTATGTCGGCAGAAACAGGGATGTTTACATGATCCAATATCGTTTTGATGCGATTTAGTATTGTGTCAAATTCAATTGTTTCACCATCCGGATAACCCAAGCTTTTCGCTATTCCCCAACTGGTTGTACCGATAGCTTTGAATCCGGCTTTCTCCAGAGACAATGCAGAAAACAAGTCCCAAGCATTTCCTAACAATAAAAGCTCGTTTGATTCATGTAATACTTTAAACTCCTGAATTTTGCTCATACCTTTATCCCCCTGCACCACTGAAATTCTTTGTAGTGAGCCCGAACGTGACAATACCAAAATGATACTGATCAGTCAGATTCAGCTTTGCAATGAATCCCATATTTTATCAAACGGATTTAACAAGCGCCCTGTCTCAAAAAAATGAATCGGCAATATAGATGCAAAGCTTAGTGGAGGTGTTATTATTCAAATTTTGTCGCATGAAAGAGAACAGATTCCCCCGTAAAACTCTACAGACGGTCTCTCTCATCCTAAACCTCGTTCAAATAACACTTATAGCTCATCTTCCAACTGCTTCCGTCCTGGATCAAGCAATTCGCCCCTGTCGTACCCATCTAACGAATCTTCTCGAAAGGAATTTCCCGACACGGGAACCCCATGCGTTGCAGGTAGTATCAGCTACGTTGGCACTATTTTGTCTCCATAATCATTTTAGTTCCAACTCCATAAACACATCCGCTCTTACATAGGGCATGGGCCCGATCTGCTCAACAGGAACGTGCTTGAACCCAACCGATTCGTAAAGATGAACAGCGTTCGGTAGCTTGGTGCTACTGCCCAAAAAGAGCGATGTTGCGCCAAGTCCGCGTGCGCGGTTAATAGCGGCATGGATGATTCTCCGTCCGTATCCGCGCCCCCGCAAGTTGGATGTCACGCTCATCTTCGAGAGCTCGAACACACCTGCCCCAGTCGGAACGAGTGCAACGCATCCGACGATCGAATCGCCATCGCGTGCGATGAGTACGTCTCCTCCTTTGTTCACGATGTTCTCCACTGGGTTATTGAGGATAACCCGGTCCTCCTCTTCGATGGCAAAGAGGAGGGCGATCCATTCCTCGTTAAGTGTTTTGAAGGCACGAGCCTCTTCGGGCGTCTGCATCGAAGTGATCGTGAGCACAGTCTCAAGCATGCTATGTTTCCTCCTCTTGTATTGTTCTACGTGTTTCTTCTCAACCTCCAAAAGTTATTTCGCCTACAACTTCTCTTGTAGCGGGATTATAAATCGTTATTATGAGGAAAATATTCACAAACGCGTGTTTCTTCTGAATTTTCTAACCTTAATACTTCGTTACTATTCTATCTCCCTTTATATTCAGGTTTGGTTTTTTCAATAAAAGCTTTGGTTCCCGTCCTATAGTCTTCTGTTGATGCAATTAATCCAAAAAAATCGGCCCCGAGGTGTGCAGATTCTTCTAGTGTTACATTTAGCCCGCGGTGAAGGGCTTCCCACGTTAGTGTAACGGCTATTGGTGATTGAGCTAAGATTTCTTGTAATAAGTTCTCGGCTTCAGGTAATAAATTCTCAGGCTCCACCACCCTATTTATAAGACCAAACGTATATGCCTCTTCTGCACTTATAGAGTTTCCTGTTAGTAATAACTCAGCAGCACGACCTTTTCCCACTAATCTTGGTAATCGAGTAGTTCCGCCAAATCCAGCTACCGCACCAATACGAACTTCAGGATGACCAATTCTAGCATGATTGACAGCAATTCTAAGCATACAAGATTCGGCTATTTCAAGACCGCCTCCTAATGCAGATCCGTTAAGGGCAGCTACTACTACCTTACCTAAGGATTCAATTTTACAAGTGACTTCAACAGCTAGTTTTGCAAAATCTCTTACCTCAAGAGGGGTAGCGGAATTAAGGAATTTAATATCAGCACCAGCAGAAAATACTTTTTCTCCTGTACCTGTTATAATAACCGCCTTTACTTCTTGGTCTATTTTTGCTTTTTCTAAGACAACTGAAAGCTGTTCAAGTACTTCTCGGTTTAAAGCATTTAATGATTCAGGTCTATTTAGCGCAATGGTTGCAATACGATTTTTAATCGAATAAAGAACGACATCATTATGTGACATCATACATCTCTCCATTCTTTTGTAAGGCTATAGGAACTAAATGGTACTAATGTAATCTCGAAAATATAATCACCTCTTATTATAAATTTTTTTCACTTGATAAGTATTGAGAACTCTCGGTGTTTTAGAAACATTTAGTACTACTTGAGACTATAAAAAATGAGTTATGGATAATCCTGGTGTATGACTAGAAATATAAAGTACTAACATTCCGGAGTCAATCCCCCTTTAGCCAAAAAAATCGTACTACTTCATTTACCTTTGAGGAGAATTTCTCTCAGAATCGGAAAGCAGGCAGATGAAATATTACTTGTTAGTAGGGATGGACATCACTAAACAAAACGGTCATGACCGTTTTTCACAGAAAAAAAGGTATTCGGAAATTATAGTGGAAAAGGGCTTATAATTCGCCCTTCTCCAATTTTTCAATCAAGGTGGAAATGTAGATACCACGAAGCTGTTCGCCACGCTCACGAACCACACCGACGGGAGGCATATTATCGAGCATCGGGAAGTTGTAGTCTCGGAGTTCGTAATCATCCATAAGCTTTTGATATTTAGGCTTACGATCCTTTGCAAGCCCCTCTGTAAAAAGAATTTTGGCTCGCAGGGCATCGAATGAATAGCCCCTACCCAAACGGTTAATGACAGGGATAAGGCTGTTCAGAGACTCCGTATAAGCGTTAGTAATGCGGTGGTCGAAGTAAGCGAATATCTCTTCGTCCCAATTCATCATGGCCTTTGTAAGAGGCTCAAAAGCGGATTGGAGTTCCTTCGGTATTTTGGCTTTCCAATCGTTATATTTGATGAATGCCTTTTGTCTTGAATCGCAATCCCAAATATCGAAGAATGATTCCTTCAAGTTATACGCAATACCGAGAGTGGGGTGATTCTTCGTCCATAGGTCAAGCGTTATTTTATCCATCTCTGTAAGCTCTTTATGGCGTTTCAGAAGGATAAATCGGTCGTGCATGAGCCCACGCCGTTCCGTTGGTGATAAATCCTCTCTTAGCTGTTTATGGATGGTTTCTAACGCTTGGTTCGCCATACGGACAACGTGAAACTAATCGACGATGATAGTAGCCTTTGGCAATACAGCCTTCACAGCGTCTCTATACGGTTTCCACATATCCATCGTGAAATACTGTATTCGCCCTTTGTTCGGAAGTCGTGAGAGATATCCAACAACTGTTTCCTTATTGCGATTAGGAAGAATGTCCAGCAATGTTCGTTCTTGAATGTTGGTTAATACGCAACGAGGCTTGATTATATGAATTTCATCTATGCCAAGCCAATTAGGTGTCACAAACCGAAATGTCATTTCGAGGTGGTTAATGTAATCGCGAAAGATATTGCGGATCGTCTTTTCGTTAAGCCCCACGTCTTCTGAAATACTGACGAATGTACGAGTAAGGCTTTCCTTCTCTACGTAGGACAGCAATCGCTTTGTACAGTTCCGCTTTGCGTCAATGGTGTGGTCCAAGCGTTCCCAAAAGGTTTGAAAGCATTCACGACAACGATACCTCTGGCGCTTTATGAGAAGCCCTACACGCTTACCGTGAATAGGTAAGTCCATACAAACATTTTCTCTGTTACCGTGCTTGTAGAGTTTCACTTTGCTTCCACAATGAGGGCAAGCTAAAGGTGGAGAGTTCGTCACTACTTGTATTAGAAATTCATATTCATTCTCACTAATACTTAGGATGTTGAATTTCGTAAGATTTAGAATATTCATCTTAATTTCTTGTATGCATTTATGATGCATAATCTTTTTCTGTTTTAGCGTGATTAGTCAAAATACCACTTGCTATAAAAGAGTACAACGAACCGGCAAAGCATATAGCCGCAAATATGCCTACGGCGAAAAACCCGTTAAATGTCGCATAAATCAAGCCGGCGAACCAAGAGCCGAGTGTTGTCGCAGCGTACATGATCGAATTGGCCAAGCTAGAGATCGTGCCACGAATTGTCGGATTTAATGAATTCAGCATTCCCATTATGAGCGGAAAGACGATGCCCATGGTTACGAATATGAAAAAGTATACCCCTTCGAAAGACGCAACCGATGGCAGGTGAGGCAAAGCAATAAAACATGCAATAGAGACGAGAATGCCCACAACCATCGTATTGAAACGATTCAACATTTTGATCACATAAGCACCGCTAAAGCTTCCCACTATATTTCCTAGGCCAAGAAAAAACATTACGTACCCCACTTGATCAACCGAAAGGTGAAAGCGGTCCGTCATCCATTTTCCAATGAAAGAAAAGGCAGCAAAAAATCCACATTGAAATAAGAAATGAGCCAGGAAAGATCTTCTCACGATTCGGCTTGTCAATAGCGGGACGTATCTTTTAAATATCGGAAGCTTGGTTCTTAGGTCTTGATTCGGTTTCATTTCGGGTAAAGCATAAGGGATAAATATCGCCACCAACAACGAGCATGAACCGATTGCAAAAAAAGGATAAGACCAATGGTTTGCAGCAAGCATGCCTCCAATCGGTATGCCGAACGCTTGGGAAGCAGCCAAGCCTGCCATTACGATTCCTGATACTTTGGCGGTCTTTGCCACAGGGAACAGAGCAGGAATAGAGGCCCAGACTTGCGGCGCTGTGAATGCTGCGCTGACTCCGGCTAAAAAACGGAATAAAAACATCGTCCAAAATCCTGTCGCAAAGCCGCATAAAATGGTTGAAACCGAGAAGCAAACCATGCCGGAAAACATTACTTTTTTGCGATCCCATCCATCGGAAAGCGGTCCGGCTATCAAAGCAAATATGGCATATCCCAACGCATATGCCCCGACCATCCAACCGGCATATTCGGTCGGGATATGAAACAATTTCTGAAGAGTGGGGATGAGCGGAGAAATCAAAAATGTATCTGTACCGATAACAAACATGATGAGAAAAAATAAAGCTGTTAACTTTATCATGAGATTCATCTTCTCCTATCGACACTAGTTTCGTTGTACAATAACTTTTGAACTAATGAAGAAAAAAAGAATTTCTTTCTACAACGTATCAAGAAATCCCGGCAAGTAAGATTCAAAGGTCTCCATGTCGATACTCGTATACTTCGTTTGAGCTTCTTTTCGTACCTTAATCAATTTCGCCTCCCTTAAAGTACGCAAATGATACGAAGTATTCGACTTCGAAGTATTGCAAATGTCCCCAACTTCCCCGCAATTCATCTCCTTCTTATTGGCGTATAGAACTCGTATGATTTCCAATCTTGTTTCATCAGCTAGTGCTTGAAACATTTTGACCCTGTGGTCATTATTCAATGATTTTTGAGTAGTCATAAAACCATTGTACTAAGATATTGCTACAAATCAAGTCTTTAGCAAAATACCACCATATTCTCCGATTTATAAGTGAGATGTTTTGAGTTTGTCTCCACTAAAAAATCCGAATACAAAAAAAACAGACTGGATTGCCTGTTTTTTATTTCGCTTATTTAGAGGTGAGCGGATGAGAAATATGTTAATCAAGAAGAAGAAAGAAGTTGTCTATTGTTTGTTTAATAAGTAAAGGGTCCTTCATCATTACTCCGAGAATAAGAGAACCTTCTAATGTGCTTAAGAATAATAATGCCATCTGTTTAGGGTGAACAGTTTTATTGAATTCATTATTATCCTTCCCTTGTTTAAATATTTTAATGACGATCGGTTCAATTTCACGGAAAAATAGAGTGATAGCATCCTTTACTTCAGAAGATTGTTCAGAAGACTTGATGTACAAAGAGATGAAGGGACAATTCCCAACTCCATTTCTTTCTATCACGCCACCTAAAAGTAATTCAGTAAAATCACTTAAACGCTCTCTGACAGGTCGATAATCTTGCTTTAAGGCTTCTATCAGACAGGTTTCATATAAACTAGTCCAATACTTTACAACAGCTAATTGAAGATCTTCCTTGTTTTTGAAGTGATAGTAAATATTGGATTTCGAAACTTTACTTATTTTCATCACTTCATCCATTGATGTATTGCCATTTTTCAAAAATAATTGTGCAGCGACTTGTATTACGTGTTCTTTATTTGTGATTTTACTATACACCGGTGTTGTCTTATCTATGAAGGATTTCGTACCGATTTTGAAGTCTTCAGTGGAAGCGACTAAACCAAAGTAATTCGCATCGAGTTGGGCAGACTCTTCTAATGTTAAATTTAGGCCGTGGTGCAGAGCCTCCCAAGTCAATTTTACTGCGATAGGTGATTGGGATAAAATTCCTCGAATCATATTTTCGGCTTCTATAAGTAATTTCCCAGGTTCAACTACTTTGTTTACTAGTCCCATATTATATGCTTGTTCCGCGTTGATAGAATTTCCAGTTAGTAACAGTTCCGCTGCTCGACCCTTTCCGATTAATCGTGGTAGGCGAGTGGTACCACCGAAACCAGCTACTGCACCAATCCGAACTTCAGGATGTCCGAGTTGCGCATGTGATGCTGCAATACGCAGCATACAGGCTTCTGCAATCTCAAGTCCTCCTCCTAATGCTGTGCCGTTTATAGCAGCAACTACTACTTTGCCCAAGGATTCTATTTTATGAGTAATCTCGACAGCAAGTTTAGCTAGATCTCTTACCTCAAGGGGAGTTAAAGAGTGTAATAGCTTAATATCAGCACCTACAGAAAATATTTTTTCTCCAGCTCCAGTTATAATTACAGCTCTTACATTCTGATCTACCTTAACTTTATCTAAGGTTTCAGATAGGCTAAAAAGTAATTCTAAGTTCAAAGCATTTAAGGATTCAGGACGATTTAAAGTGATTTTTGCTATTCCTTCATCTTGGGAATAAAGAATGAGATCTTTCATGTTTTCCATCGAAACACTCCGTTATCTCAATATTTACACTTCTATTAAGACTCAAATTTATGATGTTACTAAAGTATACATCAGATAGTTTAAATCTTGATCATTATTTTAGAACTATATAGTTCCACTTGTGAAAAGTCAATAATAATAAGCTGTTTTCACCCTCACCGATTCGACTATTCAGTCAAAAAATTCAAGCACGTAAAAAATAATAATACCACATTTCGGAAGATAAGTTATTCTCTGATCGTACGCTAATGGGGACAGAAAAAGACCATAACCTGAAGCCTGAAGCCTGAAGTCTGAAGCCTGACCTCTACACTGCCAGTTAGCGCTCTCCCACGATTGTTGATTTCACTGCCTCTGGACTGCACGAGGAGCTTTGAATGGGGGCAAATTATACATGTCGTAGTTTATCTGGATTTGCTACCGCATAGATCGTTTGAATTTGATTATTTTTAAAAGTAAATGAGTATATATACTGAATATTTTCATCTATATTGATTCGAATCCCCGGCAACCCGTTTACTATAAGGAACGAATAAGAATACTTCCCTTCATACATTCTGAGCAGATTATGATGCAAATTAATGACTTTATCAAAGTCAATGATAGGAATCTGCGCAGCTCTTACTTTGCCTTCGCCGTCTGAATAGAAAACGACATTTTCACTGACTAGCTCAAGCAGTTTGTCGTATTTCCTTGTATGAGACAGTTCACAAACTACTTTATTTGACCCTCTGCCATCGAGATCGAAGGGGGCTGAAAAGCAAGAAAGGCTTCTTGTACAATGTCTTCCGCATCCATAACACTCCCGAGCATCCGATATGCTAACGAGAAAAGAGGCGTTTTATATAATTTATACAATGTTTCTATACTCATAGTTGAGGGCTCTCTCCATTTCCTCATGCGAGAGTATATGCTGTACAGCTCTTTTAGCGCTTGCTGTCGAAGCATCGACCAGTAGTTCACCGTGAGATGCCCACTCTCCTGCTACATATAACCCACTAATTTCCGGGACAGCGGGCCCTGGGTTCTCTTGACGTTTCATATGCATAAAATCATGGCAAACCGTGACCTTTGGAAGGTATTGTTTGACAACTAATTCGTCAAATTGTTGTTTCGGTTTTGGAAGTCGGCGCAAAGCTACATCTAAACAAGCTGCTCTGACTTCAATCGCTTGTTCTTTCCAAGTATGGAGAGCGGTTGCTTCTGCATGGGGTACCAACTGGTAAGCGATCGCTGGAGAGGTTGTGACGATGATATTTCTTGCTATTACTTTCGTGCCGTCTTCACAAAGGACATGTTGAACAATTCCGTTCTCATGTTCGATACAGTTGACCTTGTTCTTGGTTAAAAAGTGCCCCCCGTATTGGGGCTGTTGACAAAAAGGGTTAGGGACCCAATGCCCTAACCCTTTTGCCGTTTTTTCACTTATACGTCGTCGGATTGTTTTGTTTCGTAACCTGTGATTAGTTTGCTTTTATCATTCGTTTAATGTTAATTGCCATTGCAGAAAAGAGGCAGTGTTCGGATACATTTCGAATGCCTCTTTTGTATGTTTCTTTTAAGTTATGCTGCCTTTTCATTGTACCGAAGGTACCCTCGCACCATATTCTTCTTTGCCTTTGGATAACACTGTACTCTTGGCTTTGCTTCCTTGCTTGGTTGCGTTCTTTAGCCTCTTGGAATAATGGTCTTTCTATTGTTTTGCGAGATGCGGTTTGTCCAAAACATTGTTGGCGTAACTCACAGGACTTACAGTCCTTTGTTTGGGCAGCATAAATTTTGCTATAACTTTGTTTCCAACTGTGCCACTTAACATGAGTAAATTGAAGTGCCTTGCCATTCGAGCAATAATAGGCATCGTTCATTTCATCAAATGTAAATTGTACTGACCTTTCGGTCTGATCAATAACACCTTTTATCGGAGAGATATAACCGGTTATCTTTAAATTTTCTAATTCATGGTGTACTCCAGAGCGATCATACCCTTTATCTGCGCCTACTTTGCCAATATGTAAACCAAATTTCTCTTTTTGTATCTGTAATCGCTTTATAAATGGTTCGTGGTCATTCACATTAGCAGCCGTAACGTGTATATCAGTTATGATTCCATGCTTAACGTCCACACTGGTATGCGCTAAATAGTGAAATCCCTTGGGTTTATTAGGACGGTTCAATAAACCTGACTCCGGGTCTGTTGTGCTCTGTTTTACTTCCTTCTCAGGAGGAGAGGTTTTAGGTTTTCTTCCTCGTTTTTTCCTAGTGGGATCGTTATCTCTGTCTTTTTTAATTCTCCGTGCTTCCTTTTCTAGCTCTTCAAGGTACTCAGTAGGCTTTTTCTCCACTAAAACTTTTTCTGACCTATTAATCGATGCATTCGCTTTGATGTGAGTAGAATCAACAACAATTATTTCCCCAGTAACTAAACCAGTTCGAATACATTCCGAGACGATGTGATCGAAGATCTCCTGAAAAATATGACTTTCTTTAAATCTACGACGGCGGTTCTGGCTCAGTGTGGAATGATCGGGAACAGTGTCAGTTAAGTCCAATCCTAAAAACCATCGATAGGCCAAATTCACTTGGATTTCTTGTTCCAACTTCCTTTCGGAAGGGATGCCATAAAGATACCCGATAAGGATCATTTTCATTAACAAAACTGGATCAACTGAGCGACGACCTACAGGCGAGTATAAGTGTTGCACTTTCTCATAGATAAAAGAAAAATCAATCTTATTACGAACAACACGTAAAAAATGATTCTCGGGTACAAGATCATCCAAATTTAAGAACATAAACTGGTGCTGTTTGTCTCCATCGATTCCCATCATGAGATAGCCCTCCAAAATAAAAAGAACCGTATAGAAATGATTTCTACACGATTCCCAGAAACCCCTATCTCTACGGCAATTTGTCAACAGCCCCGTATTCAGATGCTTTTTTCCTTAATTCATCGACCAATGCGCCCTAGCCACGATCTAGATACAAAACGCCTTGCAGGGAGTTTTGAAGTTGTTTTAAAACTGGGCCGGCAGCTTGTAAGTCAGGCGCAATCACATAACTTGCCGTTCGCAGCAGGGCGTAAAATAAATTTCGAACCATTGGATCTTGTAAATTTGCTTCGATCCATTCGCGGGTACTGATTTGATCGTATTGATGAGTATCTAGTTTTCCTAATTTCGTAAGCCAAGCGGCTATCTCCATTTTACCTTTCCAAATCCCAAAGCCATCGAGGGAAGGTTGATTTCCTTGCATATGCAATCCTAATTCATGGAACGTAGCAAGAGCATCTCCATCATACAAGGCATGCCCTCCTACGTTGAAGTACGCCCCTTTTTTCTGATTCGTAGCCTAAGCGATCCTGTTTTTCAATGATTATCGTTTGTTTGCCTGCCTTTGCTGCATAGATCGCAGTTGTTAATCCAGCGACTCCCCCGCCGACAATCACCACATCGTATTTTTCCATTTTTATCATCCCTTCGTTTTTTGTACCAGTGTGACGGGGAAGGGGCGTGGAGTGTGACAAGAAAGAAAAAGAAATTTTTTTAAGTGTCCGGTCTATGGGCTAGTGTACCGACTTTTTTTGTTAAATAAGCTCTCCGACTAACTGGTGTATTCATAGAGATAGCTTTATTGTGTTTTATTGCTTATTCTATTTTTCACAGTCTAATACTTTATTTTAATAATAAATAACCCCAGTTATGACCAATTCAATTGGTATACTATAGCTTTATAATAATTAGTTTTAGACTGAACCTAATATATTTTTATTGAACTAACGAACCCGTCCGTTTAATAAGGTATCCCCATGGGTTTGTGCGCTCCAAAAAGTTCAAGCAAGATTGCCTTAACACGGTGAAGGACTTACATTTCTTACGCGTTGAAAAAAACAATTGTAAGACTTCGGTACTTCACGTATAGTTGAAGGTAGTTATGGATCTTGCAACAATAATGGAGGTGGGGAACATGACAATGACATACATGAGCTTTATTTCAGTATGCAATCATATTCCATTTCCCCATCTGGCGTACGTGAAATCCTCCTAGTTTATCTAGCAGGTTCTCTTAGCTGTGCCTAAAACACGGGGATTACCCGTGTTTTTTTGTATGGCAACCATGTACGCGTCAAAGGCTTGGTATAGCCAAGTTTGTTTATGTTTGCCGCCGTGGGGATCGAATATCCCCACGTTTTTTTTGCTATCTACTGCCGTGGGGATTGAAAGCTCCACGGCTTTTTTCTACTCACATACTAATTGGAGGTTGAGACGATGAGTACAATTAACAACGGTGCAGGACTTGTAATAGCAAAAGGGCTTTCGGAAGAGTGGTTGAAACAGATTGTCCATTTGGCAAAAATATGCGAGGCATACGATGAATTTGATTTATCCGTCAACCTGAACGTATCGATGCTCCAAAACCGCCAACCTGAACAAACGAATGATTTTCTGTACGTCCAAGATGGGCAACTGGTTGGATTCCTCGGTATGTATGCGATCGTCAGTCCGAAAGAAGTGGAGATCAGCGGAATGGTTCATCCAGACTATCGACGCAAAGGAATCTTCCGCGCTCTGTATGAACAAGCAAAAGCTGAATGTGAAAAGCGTGAGGTAACGCAAATTTTACTCGTCAGCAATCGCAAGTCCAAGGAAGCCAGTTCTTTTGCAGAAGGCGTAGCGGCCACTTATCAATTCTCTGAATACAAGCTGGATTACTCCGCTACAGCGCACGTAACTGCTGTGGAATCGGATAACCGTCTACAGCTTTTCCCAGCCACCACGAATGATTTCCAGACACTGGTAGAGATTAGCGTAAGCGGTTTTGAGGATACAGCTGAGCTCATGACTGCGCTAGTTACACGCAATTTGTCAGAGCCATCCTTTCAAACGTATCTGGCTCAGTACGAGTCTGAACCAGTCGGGATGATTACCGTAAGCGAAGAGGATAACGAGTTTTTCATCTCAGGATTTTGCGTAAAAAAAGGGCTCCAAGGAAAAGGGCTGGGTAGAAAAATCCTCTCTCAGACAGTGCAAATCTTGAATCAAAGAGAACACATAGGAGGAATTAGCCTAGAAGTGGCTGTCGATAATCAAAACGCCTTGTCACTCTATCAATCTACAGGATTTGAAGTCGTCTCAGTCTACGACTATTATGTCGGGTGAGGCTTGACTGAATGAAAAATCATGCTTTGCTAGATTCCAATATGCTTATGATTTTCATCTATTCCTTTTTTACGAAATTTCATTTGTGGCTTCCCATCTATGTGCTGTATTTACAGCAGGTACGAGGCCTAAGTCTGGCCACAATCGGAATGGTAGAGGGATTTGGTTGGGTAGCTGCCGCTTTGGCTGAGATACCGGCTGGAATCGTTGCAGATCGTTTCGGTCGCACCCGTTCTCTTGTGATGGGAGCCTTATTAATGGCTCCTGCCATGATCCTCTACGCATACACAGGCTGGTTCCCGATTCTTTGCTTGCTGCAAATCGTATGGAG
The DNA here is from genome assembly GCF_055685845.1 of Brevibacillus schisleri. Lineage (NCBI taxonomy): Bacteria > Bacillati > Bacillota > Bacilli > Caryophanales > Paenibacillaceae > Brevibacillus > Brevibacillus schisleri. The sequence continues at coordinate 1,603,078 of NZ_JBVNDM010000001.1, read as the reverse complement.
CGTGGGAGGGAGCTTTATTTCTGGAGCTGACCAGGCACTCCTCTACGATTATCTACACGAGAAAGGTAAAGAAAATCTATTTTCCAAAGCGTTGAGCTATCAATTGGCAATGATGCGTATTGCCACTGCATTTGCCGGAATCATTGGCGGGTGGTTAGCTACCTACTCGCTTGGTTTACCGTTTATTATTTGTGGGATTCTCTCCTTTGTTGCCGGGTGTGTTGCCTCTTTCATCAAAGAACCGAAACAATCGGGGGTGGGAACGAACAAAGAGCACGAACCTCTCATCCACTTCGTTTTCAGTACCTCAAGAAAGGTATGGAAGAGAAAGAGCTTACGCAATGTACTGCTCTATTCTGCTATTCTGGCTGTTCCCGCTTTTTGCTTTACGTTTTTATTTGTTTCACCTTTCCTACATGAGAAAGGAATGACTATCGAATGGCTTGGCATTGTATTTATTTTCATACAAAGCACAAGTATTCTTGGTTCTGTCGTCTCCTATCACATAGAAAAACGTTTGGGAGAAACAGCAACGGTTATCTTGTTCACCGTCATGATGGCTTTGAGTATTTTCATGCTTCCGTTGTTGCCTGAACTATCCGGGATCATCTGTATGATTCTCATCAGCTTCTTTTACTCCATCATCGAGCCTGTCTTGATCAATATGACGAATCAACGAATCTCGGGGAATTCACGCAGTACGCTACTTTCTTATTCATCCATGATTAAGACGATCATCTTGGCGGTTCTGGTTCCTTTTTTCGGAAAGCTCGCAGAAGATGTTGGCTATCCTATTCTATGTATACTGATCTCTGTCGTTCTAATCGTTCTACCTTTGGTTTTCTTACGCAAAGAAAAGGATACGGCTACGCTATGATCTGAGCATACTTTTGAAGAGTCCCACAAAGCCGGATTTCACCTTACAAAAGTCGCTGAACCTGGTCCTCCTGAGGAAATGCTGGATATACTCGGGATGCGAGACGAAATCCGTCGGCCGATCTTCTTGTTGATCGCCGCCAGCAAACCAGCATCCTAAAAAAAAGCCCCCCGTCCGGGGCTGTTGACAAATTGCCGTAGAGATAGGGGTTTCTGGGAATCGTGTAGAAATCATTTCTATACGGTTCTTTTTATTTTGGAGGGCTATCTCATGATGGGAATCGATGGAGACAAACAGCACCAGTTTATGTTCTTAAATTTGGATGATCTTGTACCCGAGAATCATTTTTTACGTGTTGTTCGTAATAAGATTGATTTTTCTTTTATCTATGAGAAAGTGCAACACTTATACTCGCCTGTAGGTCGTCGCTCAGTTGATCCAGTTTTGTTAATGAAAATGATCCTTATCGGGTATCTTTATGGCATCCCTTCCGAAAGGAAGTTGGAACAAGAAATCCAAGTGAATTTGGCCTATCGATGGTTTTTAGGATTGGACTTAACTGACACTGTTCCCGATCATTCCACACTGAGCCAGAACCGCCGTCGTAGATTTAAAGAAAGTCATATTTTTCAGGAGATCTTCGATCACATCGTCTCGGAATGTATTCGAACTGGTTTAGTTACTGGGGAAATAATTGTTGTTGATTCTACTCACATCAAAGCGAATGCATCGATTAATAGGTCAGAAAAAGTTTTAGTGGAGAAAAAGCCTACTGAGTACCTTGAAGAGCTAGAAAAGGAAGCACGGAGAATTAAAAAAGACAGAGATAACGATCCCACTAGGAAAAAACGAGGAAGAAAACCTAAAACCTCTCCTCCTGAGAAGGAAGTAAAACAGAGCACAACAGACCCGGAGTCAGGTTTATTGAACCGTCCTAATAAACCCAAGGGATTTCACTATTTAGCGCATACCAGTGTGGACGTTAAGCATGGAATCATAACTGATATACACGTTACGGCTGCTAATGTGAATGACCACGAACCATTTATAAAGCGATTACAGATACAAAAAGAGAAATTTGGTTTACATATTGGCAAAGTAGGCGCAGATAAAGGGTATGATCGCTCTGGAGTACACCATGAATTAGAAAATTTAAAGATAACCGGTTATATCTCTCCGATAAAAGGTGTTATTGATCAGACCGAAAGGTCAGTACAATTTACATTTGATGAAATGAACGATGCCTATTATTGCTCGAATGGCAAGGCACTTCAATTTACTCATGTTAAGTGGCACAGTTGGAAACAAAGTTATAGCAAAATTTATGCTGCCCAAACAAAGGACTGTAAGTCCTGTGAGTTACGCCAACAATGTTTTGGACAAACCGCATCTCGCAAAACAATAGAAAGACCATTATTCCAAGAGGCTAAAGAACGCAACCAAGCAAGGAAGCAAAGCCAAGAGTACAGTGTTATCCAAAGGCAAAGAAGAATATGGTGCGAGGGTACCTTCGGTACAATGAAAAGGCAGCATAACTTAAAAGAAACATACAAAAGAGGCATTCGAAATGTATCCGAACACTGCCTCTTTTCTGCAATGGCAATTAACATTAAACGAATGATAAAAGCAAACTAATCACAGGTTACGAAACAAAACAATCCGACGACGTATAAGTGAAAAAACGGCAAAAGGGTTAGGGCATTGGGTCCCTAACCCTTTTTGTCAACAGCCCCGTCCTCCACGTCATTTCCGTGTTTGGACGGGGTGCTCTGTTATTCCCCAGCAGCCTCCAGATTTTTAAACTGGTTGTAAAACAATTGATAGTAGGTACCTTTTTGCTCAATAAGTTCATCGTGACTGCCTTTTTCCACGATCTCTCCCCGATCCACGACCATAATCGTGTCGGCATCCCGAATGGTATTAAGCCTGTGTGCAATCACAAAGCTCGTACGCCCATCCATAATGGTGAGGAGCGCATCCTGGATATTCAGCTCTGTCCGTGTGTCGATGCTGCTTGTCGCCTCATCGAGTATGAGCAGCGAGGGCTTGGCGAGTATGACGCGGGCAATCGCCAAAAGCTGGCGTTGTCCCTGACTCAGGTTGCCCCCATTTTCCGTCAGCATCGTGTCATAACGCATTGGAAGCCGATTGATGAACACACCTGCATTTGCCATTTTCGCAGCGGCTACTACCTCCGTATCTGTCGCATCTGGCTTGCCGTACATAATATTTTCCTTGATCGTACCAGAGAACAAGTACGTATCCTGCAAAACAAAACCAAAGCTGCGCCGCAAGCTGTCCCGCGAATACTCTCGAATGTCTTTTCCGTCCAAATAAATCGTACCCGAGGTCACGTCATAAAACCGCGTGAGCAAATTCACAATGGTGGTCTTGCCTGCACCCGTCGGTCCGACTAACGCGATGGTACTCCCCGCCTGTGCCTCGAAGCTGATATTTTTCAAAATCAGTTGATCTGGACGATAGCCAAAGCTGACCTGATCGAAAACAACGTGACCCTTCGGCTGTGCAAGCACAGTGGCACCCGGAGAATCCACTGGCTCCTCTTGTTCATCCAATACCTCAAACACCCGCTCCGCCCCAGCAACACCGGATTGAAGCACATTGAAAATATTCGCGAGGTCATTCAGCGGACGGACAAACTGGCGGGAATAACTGAGAAAACTCGCAATCACACCTACTGTGATCAATCCTTTGACAGCGAGAATGCCTCCTACAATCGCCACCATGGCAAAACCGAGGTTGTTAATCACGTTCATGATCGGCATGAGAAAGCCAGTCCATACCTGTGCCTTCATCCCGACCTTGCAGAGCCGGTCATTGATCGTCGTAAAGTCCTCAATGGCTTTTTGCTCATAATTGAAGGCCTGCACTACCTGTATGCCTGAAATCGTCTCTTCAATGTGTCCGTTAAGCTTGCCTAGCTCCATCTGCTGATTTTTGAACAGTACGCTCGTTCGTTTCGCAATCGTGCGTGTGAGCAGGAACACGAGTGGCACCGTGATCAGGCATGCGAGTGTCAGGATCGGAGACAAGACGAGCATCATCACCAGCGAACCGAGGAGCACGATCCCTCCTGACATCAATTGCGTTGTGGATTGGGAAATGGAGCTGCTGACGTTGTCGATATCATTCGTGAGCCTGCTCATCAACTCCCCGTGCGTTCGCGAATCGAAATAAGCAATTGGCAGCTTTTGCAGCTTGTCAAAAAGGGCTTGCCTCAAGTTCGAGACGATCCGTTGCGAGATGCCTGCCATCAACCAGCTTTGCAAAAACGTCAGTGCCCCATCGAAGATATACGAGCCGAGCAAAGCAAGAATGAGGATAGACAAAAAGCTAAGAGCTTCCTCGCCACCTGTCATCGCATCAATCGACTTTCCGATCAAATAAGGCGCAGACAGCATGAGTAGTGCATCGACAAATACAATGGCGAATACGATCGGCAGCAGCTTCTTTTCTTTGCCAAAAGCTAACCAGAGTCTTTTTAGCGTACCCGAAAAATTCTTGGGCTTACTCACTGGACCTCTGGCAGCACCATGTCCAAAGCCTCGGCCAGGTCTCGGTGAAAAGACAGGTTGTTGTTGCTTCTGTTGACTCACCTTACTTCACCTCCCGGCCGATTTGTGACTGAAAGATTTCCTGATAGACCTGACAAGAGGTCATCAATTCGTCATGCGTACCGATGCCAGCGACTTCTCCATTGTCTAGCACGATGATTTTGTCCGCATCCATAACGGAGGTTATTCTCTGTGCAATCAAAATGCAGGTAAGACCAGCCGCATAGGCTCGAAGCGCATCCTTAATCTTCCCTTCTGTTGCCACATCTACCGCGCTTGTACTGTCATCGAGAATGAGGATTTCCGGCTTTTTCACCAAGGCCCTGGCTATGGAAATACGCTGCTTCTGTCCTCCAGAGAAGTTAACTCCTCCCTGCCCTACGCGTGTCTCATAGCCTTCAGGAGTGGCGGAGATGAACTCGTGAGCCTGCGCCATACGTGCCGCTTGCTCGACCTCCTCGTGGGTCGCCTCTGCCTTGCCCCAACGAATGTTTTCCATCACCGTACCTGTGAACAGCATAGTTTTTTGCGGCACAATCGCCATTTTTTCGCGCAATCGCTTCGGTTCGATATCGCGTACATCGATGCCATCTACTCGAATCGTGCCTTCCGTTACATCATAAAACCGTGGAATCAAACCAACCAAACTGCTTTTTCCAGAGCCTGTCGACCCGATAATCCCGACTGTCTCCCCCGGCAGACAAGTAAACGAAATCTGCTTGAGTACTGGCTGACCGCCTTCCTCATCATACGAGAAGCTGACCTTTTCGAAGTCGATGCGTCCCTTTTTACCTGGAAGCTCGTGCGATTGTTCCTCCTTCCAGCTCATTTGGTTTATCTCCGCAAATACTTCTCCGATGCGTCCTGCCGATGCTTTGGCCCGCACAAACATGTTAAATACCAAGGAAATCATCATGAGTGAAAACAGGATTTGCGTCATGTAGTTCGTAAACGCGATGATATGACCGACCTCGATGCTTCCTTGTTCTACGCCAAGCCCCCCAAGCCAGAGGACCGCGACAATTCCGAGATTCATCGTCAGCATGATCGCTGGACTGAAGATGGACATCACCCGCGTAGCCGAGACCGATTTGGACTGCAGCTCTTCGTTTGCCCGTGTAAACTTGCCACGCTCAAAATCAAAGCGATTGAATGCCTTAACGACTCGTACCCCAGATAAATACTCACGCATCGCACCGTTCACTCGGTCAAGCGCCTGCTGTACCTTCAGGAAAAACGGAAAACCGATTTTCATATTCAAGAAAATAAACAGACCCACAATGGGCACGACAACGGCGAGAATCACCGCCAAATCCACGTTCAATTGGGTTGCCATAAACAACCCGCCAATGCACATCAACGGCGCTTTGACGAATATTCGCATCATGCCGTTTACAAACATCTGCACTTGATTGACGTCATTAGTCAAACGTGTAACGAGTGAGGCTCTATCGAACTTGTTCAAGTTTTCAAAGGATAAGGACTGCACTTTGGAAAACAAATCTGCGCGCAGCTGCGCACCAAAGTTTTGCGACACGTATGTCGCCAGCACATTGCGGATCGATGCCGCGACTGCCCCCAACGCCGTAACGAGCAGCATTAGCCCGCCTGTCTTGAGCACGTAATCCATATCCCGGTTTCCGATACCCGTATCGATAATGTGAGACAGAATCGTCGGCTGCAATAGATCACATACCGCCTCCAACGCTAAGAAAAACATGGAAATCAAGGCGACTACGCCATATTTTTTTATGTATTTATTGTAGAAGCGCATCCGTTCACCCCATCTGTGTTCTTTACGTACAAGATAACGCTTAGCTAGCGATATGTCACGAGAGATTGTCAAAATGAAAGTGTGGGAATTACAGGTTTTTCCTATTATCATCGTCGAAATGATAGGTGATAGATTTTTGGTCGAATGGGAGATGATCGGATGGCTCAATCACTGTTAAAAGGCATGGAAGGGGTTTTTATACCTGTGAAGGACCCGGGTGCGTCTGCAAAATGGTATGAAGAAAAGCTTGGGTGCAGACCTTTGTTTGTAGAAGAGGAAGCGGTCACGATGCGGATTTCCGATGAATCAAGCACGGTAATCTGTCTCGTGCGCGTAGAGAACCATCAGCCGATGACATTTCCGGAAAATCAATTTGATGTAGGCAAATACTATAATTTTCTTCCCGCGGACAATGAGGCAGCACATCAGCTGTTAACAGATTGGGATGTGCCAGTATTGAATGAAAAAAAGGGCAAAAAGCTGGAATCCCTTTACCGATCCCATGCTTTTTGCCCTCAGTTCGTTTCCTTCGTCTCTTATTCCTGTGGAACAGCGCCTTGATCCATATGCAAGAACTCCCACAGATGGCCGTCCAAATCTTGAAAGCTCCACCCGTACATGAAGCCATGGTCAACCGGGTCTTTCGATGGAGTTGCGCCCGCAGCAAATGCTTTGTTTACGATCTCATCGACCTGCGCTCTGCTGTCCGCAGACAACGCGACAATGACCTCGGTACTTCTGGTTGCATCCGTCAGCTCTTTTTTCGTAAACGTTTGGAAAAACTCTTCGACGAGCAGCATAGCAAAAATGTTTTCGCCGATCACCATGCATGCTGCATTTTGATCCGTAAATTGCGGGTTAAATTCATAGCCGATCGCCGTAAAGAAGTCGATCGATTTGTTGAGGTCCTTCACCGGTAAATTAACGAAAATTTGTTTGGATTGCAATGCCATGTGTACTTCCTCCTCGGGGTTGTTTTTCCTTGATGTCTATATCCTAGCATTTCGGATTATCCGAGGCTTCTTATGGATTGCTATTTTGCCATGTAGCCGGATTCTCCATCAGCTTGTAGACCAATCGGAGCGGACGATAGGTGATGTATACGCTAGTCGCGTCTTCCAGTGACATTGCTTTGCTTTTGTTAGGAAGCGGTTTAGAATCCTCTGCATACGGAGGAATGATTCCGATCACCTGTTTCCTGTCCACATCAAAATGAACCGTATAGCCCCCCATATGATGACCTGATGTTTCATTTCTTCATACAAAGAAGCTCCTCCTTCTCTTGCTGTCGGCTGATCGACTACTTTCCTATGCGAAAATTTTCTTGGATACCCATTAGTGTCTTGAGCAGGAAAAAGGTTACAGCAGAATGTTTGAAAATGTTCAGGAATGCAACAGCGACGGATGGATCGGGTAGCCTATAATTTACATGAGTCCTGCTACTTTCCTGATAACACAAGAAGTAAGAACGGAGTGACCTGTATGTATAAACGGCTACTAGCTGTCCCGATTGCCGCTTTGCTTCTCATCCTGGCAGCCTGCGGAAATGGTGGACAATCTGGCGATTCAGCGGCAGCGAAACCGACCAGATCGATCACTTACTTAGGCAACACTTATACAATTCCGGCCAGAACCAAAGACATTGTTTTCGTTGGCTTCCCTGCTTCGTATGAAGATTCTTTCTTGCTGGGAATCCCGCCCGTCGCTGCTACGGTAGATAAAAACGGAAAGTTTCCGGCGGAATATCAAGCCATGATCAGAAATGCCAAGCAGCTCCCCTATCATATAACAGAGAACCTAGGTGAGCTGGTTGCCCTCGAACCTGACGTCATCATGACAACTGACAAGACCTCCAAGGAAGACTTGGCCAAATTGCAAACCGCTGCATCCGTCATTCCCGTCTCCACGAACGGAGCTCATTGGCAAGAAAACTTGCGTTTGCTCGCTGATGTTCGTGGAAGAGATGACAATTTGGATACCTTTATAGGGAAAGTGAAGCAAAATGCACAGGAACTCCGCGACAAGCTTGCTCCACTCCCGGAAAAGAAAGTGCTGACGCTGTGGTTCCAAGAAGGCTCCTTCTACGCCTATCCAAAGGATGAACGGTACAATCACCTGTTATATACGGACTTGGCCCTGCCTGTCCCAGATGTCGTCGTGAATATGAAGGAGCGTACCGCACTCTCTATGGATGCTTTGGCAAAAGAAGATCCCAACTACTTGTTTGTGATGGTTAACAAAGAAGACCAGCCCGCTTTCAAGCAGTTGCAAGAGCAGCCTGCATGGAAAAATCTACGTGCAGTCAAAGCCGATCAAATGTACGTGAATGCAGTTGAACCAGGATTAGCTGGTGGTACGGCCTACAGCAACCAACAGTTTTTAAATGCGATTCGAAAACAGATGCTAAAGATGAGTGAATAAAAAGATGGGCTTTGCTCATACTATACTCATCGAGCTCGGTGGTGTGTTTTCAATCAGGCTGTAGACCTTTACGGAGGCGATGTGCCATGGATGATTTACACGATCACCTAGTGAGTAAGGGAAACCGTACACTGCTTTAAGCTTCTAACTTCATACTGGAGGTAGATGCGTCGCACGTGATGATCGGTAGCACCTCAAAACTAACGAGCTCGATATATGCCGTCTCCTTTATGGGGGCGGTTTTTATTTCTTTTAAAACCCGTTTGTCGGGCGGTAGTGGTGGGGAGGAAACAGGAGAAAACGCTCAGCTTCTTGTCCCACCCGCTGGGTGATTCACTGCCCGGCTCCATGAAAAAAAGCGAAACCCGCGTCCAAAGTCGTCCATTCAGGAAGTATCTCAGAGGTGGACGCTAAAAGCTTGTTTCTCTTTTTTTCATTGCACCTCGGTCGGTGTCCCAAAGATTTTCGCTTATTTCTCCTGTTTCCTCTACGAGCATTCCGTGTTAAACGAGTTTTAAAAGCCTTAAAAGATGGAAGAATGTGTTCAGTTCCGACAGAGAAGAATATTTCCAGACGTAGCGACTTGTGGAGTCCTACCAAGCGGAGAAGGGATTTGCGGGCAACAGAAACGCAACCGTGCTCGTACTTCGAAGCGGCTACCACTTTTGCGTTTCCCCGCAAATCCCTTCGGAGCGGACAGTCTCAACCCTCAGCAGGACGGAGCCTGGAGCCTAGACTGGAAATATTCTTCTCTCCCCCGCCGCCACATTTATGTACATATTGAAATTAAAAATGGCACTTCATAGGAAGCGCCTAAGATAAAATTACTTAATCGATTCTATTACTTCTAACAAATCTGCCTCATTGATTGGAGGCAGCTCATCCGCCTTAGTTATATTTTCAAATTCAGCGTTTGACTGATTGGACCTTAAGCCTTCCGAACTGGTCATTTTAAATAATTGATTAGGTGTGTTTGGAATATAAGTATATTTCTTCAATTCGTCATCATATTCGCCACTCAAAAATAATAGATATTCACCTTTTTCTAACTCGTGATAGTCCGCGTCAACTACGTTAGCAAGCTCTTTATTGTCGCCTAAATCTAGACCTATAAGACGATAAAGTTCGATGCTTTCACCTTCCGTTATCTTGGCGTCAGAAAGGTTACTATATAATTTATCCACTTGCACTTCGTATACGTTATAAACAACAGTACCCACTTTTTCTTGCCTAAACTCAGATGGTACTTTTCCTTTTATGATTACATTAGCTTTTTTGACTATTTCTTCAGTAGAGTTGAATGTTCTAGATAGAGCAACGCTATGAGAGTTTTAATGGTTGAATTCTTTATACATCAGTGCAGAACCAACACCAGCAATTACTGCTGTCACAGACACAATAGCAATCAGTTTTTTCAATGTTCACACATCCTTTCCATAATTAGTTGTTGTCGTAGAGACCTCTAAGTTCTTTTTTGTCATACTTTGTAGGACCGTGGATATCCCAGTCAAATACATCGTTGTTATCCATTATGGAATCTACACTAGTATCTTCAGGATGAGCAAGACCAAGTGTATGACCGAATTCATGAGTCATAGTTTTTATCGTGTCATCCGTGTCAAGATCGTCACACATAGACCTTACAATTATTATGTTGGCTGACGCATATGGAGATCGATTCATCCTGCCTCTATCATCATATGGTATTCCAAGTCCATATGTACCAAGCCTATAAAGCTCCTTTTCGACTCTTGAATCTGGGTGTTGTACAGAAATATAACCAGTTTCATTAGTGTCTGCTGGCGAAAGGTTGATATTACTGATTGCGTTCCACTGGTCAGCAGCAGACCAAAGTAAATCCGAGTATTTTTCATCTAAATTGATATCTTCATATGTAACATCATAGATGTCCCATTCTCCTCCGAGATAGTCAGCAAATGCACTTGTTGTAAAGAATGAAAGCGAAGCAACGACAGTGAATAAGCCAGCAGCAACTTTTGTCCTTTTACGTGACATAAAATATCCTCCTGATCAAGAAAATTTTAACATCAAACTATATGACAGAAATAAAATTGTAAATATCTGTTTTAATTGAATGGGATAATAAGTTACTAATTATCTGTTTACTTTGATGCATTCGACCAGCTTTAAAATTGAAGATTGCATGCAGTTACGCCAGTATTTCCAGACGTAGCGACTTGTGGAGTCCTACCGAGCGGAGAAGGGATTTGCGGGGAAAAGAAACGCAACCGTGCCCGTGCTTCGAAGCGGCCACCACTTTTGCGTTTCCCCGCAAATCCCTTCGGAGCGGACAGTCTCAACCCTCAGCAGGACGGAGCCTGAAGCTTAGACTGGAAATATTCTTCTCTTCACCGCAGCCACATAAAAAAGACCTCTGTTCTTACACAAAGGTCTTCTCCATTAAAAACATTATTCACCTAAATCAACGTTATGGTACACCTGCTGCACATCGTCCAAGTCTTCCAAAGCATCGATCAGCTTTTCGAATTGCGCTTGTACGTCTTCTGTCAGCGTTACTTCGTTTTGTGGTAGCATGGTCAGTTCAGCTACGGTAAACTCTGAAACGCCACCGTTTTTGAGTGCTTCTTGTACAGCATGGAACTGTTCTGCATCTGCGTAAACGATGACAGCACCGTCTTCTTCCAAAATGTCGCGCACGTCTACGTCCGCTTCCATCAAGATTTCCAGCACTTCATCAGAGGATTTGCCTTCCAAACCAAATACCGCTGTTGGGTCAAACATATAAGCTACCGAACCGGATACGCCCATGTTACCGCCGTTTTTGTTGAAAGCGGCACGCACTTCAGGAGCTGTGCGGTTTACGTTGTTGGTCAGTGCATCCACGATGATCATGGAACCGTTTGGCCCAAAGCCTTCATAGCGCAGATCGCTAAACGTTTCATCAGAGCCGCCCTTTGCTTTATCAATCGCGCGGTCGATAATTGCTTTCGGTACGCTGTACGTTTTAGCACGCTCCAGGACGACCTTCAGAGCACGGTTGGACTCTGGGTCCGGCTCGCCTTGCTTTGCCGCCACGTAAATTTCCTTTCCGAACTTCGCGTAAATACGACTGGTGCTCGCGTCCTTAGAAGCTTTCTTTTCTTTAATATTGTTCCACTTACGACCCATAATCCCACTCTCTTTCAATATGACAGATTAAAAATGAATACTCCGGATTCCTTTTAGACACTAGCCTATTATACCTCAATCTGATGAAAGATGTTAAGCAGTGGAAGAATTTAAAAGCACAGCCCTGATTAGAGAGAGCTGTGCTTTGCTTTTACGAAGCTTATTTCTTGGTCAATCCTTCATAAATCGTCTTGATATTCCATTCCATCATTTTGATGTACGTATCGCCATCTTCTCCGGGCTTTCCGAGTGAGTCCGTAAATACTTTCCCGACAATCGGTACACCTGTTTCATTCGATACCATCTCCATGCTGCGTGGATCGATACTCGTCTCTACGAACAGAGCCGGGATTTTTTTCGCACGGATTGTATCGACCACCTGTGTGACCTGCTCTGGTGTTCCTTGGTTCTCTGAGTTGATTTCCCAAATGTATGCCGCTTCAAAATCGTACGCTTCGCTGAAATATTTGAACGCTCCCTCGCTCGTCACAAGCAAACGCTGTTCTTTCGGAATCTGATTGTACTGCTTAACCGCTTCCTCGTGTAGCGCAGTCAGCTGTTCGATGTACTTCTTGGCGTTTTGCTCATACGTTTCCTTGTGGGCTGGGTCCACCTTGATCAAGGCATTTTTTGCATTCTCCGCATACTTGATGCCATTGCGTACATCTAGCCAAGCGTGCGGGTCTTCTTCGCTCTCTTTGCCTTTGGTCGTCAAGTGCTTAGCAGCTACGCCTTCACTGAGACGGAACACGGGTGCATCCGGACCTGTTTTGCCTGCTGTGGTCATTAGCTTATCGAACCAGGAGTTACCTGCTTCCAAATTCAGTCCGTTGTAGAAAACCGCATCTGCATCCGTCGTTTTTTGCACGTCAGCAGGCAATGGGTCATATTCATGCGGATTGGAGCCAATCGGAGCGAGGCTATGGATCTCTACTCGATCTCCCCCAACATTTTTCACGATGTCATACAGAATCGAATACGTGGTTACGACCTGCAACTTGTCACTCCCTGATTTCGTAGGCTCGTTCGCACTTTGCGGAGCACCACACGCTGCCATTAATACGGTTGCTAGTAGAAAAACGAAAAACAGATTCCACTTCTTCATGACGATAATTCTCCTTTACTTTAAGAGCTCGATTCGTTTTTGCCGAGCTCGGATTGATTTCCATACCACCCCGTGTTTTCGGGAGAAGAGAAAGGCCAGGAAGAAGAGCACGGTTGCAACCACGACAATCGTGGCACCAGAGGCCAAATTATAGGTAAAGCTAAAATAAAGGCCGATAACCGAAGACAGCATCCCAAAACCGCCAGCCAACAAGATCATGATCGACAAACGGTCCGTCAAAAGATAAGCGGTAGCAGCCGGTGTAATCAACATAGCGACGACGAGCACGATTCCCACGGTTTGCAAGGAAGCAACAGTTACCATCGTCAGCAATGTCATAAGCAAGTAATGAATGAGGTTGTTACGCAAGCCGTAGGCAGCTGCAATGGTCGGATCGAACGAAGTCAGTAACAGTTCTTTGAAAAAAGCGTAGACTGTCACGATGACGATAACCCCGATGCCAACCGTCACCCACATGTCTGACGAACGCACAGCCAATACATTCCCGAATAAAATGTGATACAGATCGGTACTGCTTTTCAGCATCGTAACCATGATGATTCCGATTGCAAAAGCGGACGTGAACAAAATTCCAATCGCCGTGTCGTTCTTGATGCGGCTATTTTGGCTCACGTAGCCAATTCCAACAGCGGTGAGCACACCCGTTAAAACAGCGCCCACGAAGAAATTGATCCCAAAAGCATAGGAGAGAGCCACCCCAGGCAAAACAGCGTGCGAGATGGCATCCCCCATCAAGGACATTCCGCGTAAGATGATAAAGCTACCGATGACGCCGCAGATTAACCCAACCACTACAGATGTAAACAATGCTTTTTGCAAAAACTCATACTGTCCAATTGCCATCAAGAAGTCCATTATGCAAGCACCTCGGTCTTTTCGAGAAATGGTAGTTGATAGGAATATGCTCTCGACATGACTTCTCGATTCAGCACTTCATCGACCGTACCGAACTTGATCAATTCTTTGTTCATGAGAAGAAGCTGATCAAAATACGCATATGCTTTGGACAAGTCATGATGGACGACGACAATTGTTTTGTCCTGAAATTGCAGCTCTTTCAAGATGCGAATGATGGTGTCCTCACTCGCCACATCAATCCCCACAAACGGCTCGTCCAGAAGCAGCAGCTCCGGTTTTTGTGCAAGTGCCCTTGCCAGGAAGACACGCTGTTGCTGTCCACCGGAAAGCTCCCCAATCTGTCTGTCGCGGAAATCCTCTAGTCCTACTCTTCTCAAGCATTCCAGCGCCCACGCTTTTTCCTTTTTTTTCGGAAATTTGAATAGTCCGACGCTTGGATAGGTTCCGATCAGTACGGTGTCCATGACGGTGATCGGAAACGTCCAATCAATCATGCTCCGCTGTGGTACATAGGCGATTTTCTTCCGGAATTCATTTGTTTCTTTCCCAAAAATCCGCACATTCCCTTTATCTCTCGGAATGAGTTCCAAAAGCGCTTTGATCAGGGTTGACTTCCCTGCCCCGTTTGGACCGATGATTCCAACCATACTCCCTACTTCAATATCAAAAGAAACATCCCGAACAACTTCGTTCCCAAAGTAGGAGACATGCAAGCCCCTTACCGCGATAGCAGATTCCATGATTCTTCCCTCCAAGATAATAGCCCGTTATATGATCCCGCCCAAAAACTGATGGTGAAACGGGTAAATCCCACATGCACATATGCCTACACACAACAATGTAGTCTCGTACCAATAATATTAACCTAAACAAACTAATATGCATTCGTATAAAAAAGTTGCCTTAATGCAAAATTAAATGATTTCCATTCTCATGTCAATATATTCTTTTTTCTGAAATACAAAAAAAGTGCAGCCCTTGTTTAAAAGAGCAAACACTTCCAAAATGTTCCTATCTCGTTCATATCCAAAAGCTTTTTTTCTATAAAAATAAATAAACATATGTTAAATCGCTATAGTTATGTTAATATGAAAATTATCTGTTTGATAAAAATCTAAAAATTGAAAACTAACTAAAAATAGAGAGGTGGATCGTATGCAGGATCAAAAATTAGAGAGAGGTCTGAAAAACAGACACGTACAACTTATCGCGATCGGCGGAGCAATCGGAACAGGATTATTTTTGGGCGCAGGAAAATCGATTCATTTGGCCGGCCCATCCATCTTATTTGCTTACTTGATTACAGGCATCATCTGCTTTTTAATCATGCGCTCACTCGGGGAGCTCCTCTTGAGCAATTTGAACTACCATTCTTTTGTGGATTTCGTCAAAGACTATTTGGGGAATATGGCCGCATTTGTCACGGGCTGGACTTACTGGTTTTGCTGGATTTCCATCGCCATGGCCGACCTGACAGCTGTTGGTCTGTATACGCAATTTTGGTTTCCAGAAATACCGCAGTGGATGCCAGGCTTAATCGCCCTCGTGATTTTGTTAATCATGAACCTGGCGACAGTGAAGCTTTTTGGAGAAATGGAATTTTGGTTCGCGCTGGTTAAGGTCATCGCGATTCTCACCTTGATTTTTGTCGGCATTTTCATGATCATCAAGGGCTTTTCTACGAATGCTGGTGCGTCCAGCTTCACGAATCTCTGGAGTCATGGCGGTATGTTCCCGAACGGCTTCAATGGGTTCCTTCTCTCCTTTCAGATGGTCGTGTTCGCATTTGTTGGAATCGAGCTCGTCGGGCTGACAGCCGGTGAAACAGAAGACCCAAAACGAGTCATTCCAAAAGCGATTAACCAAATCCCGATTCGGATTTTGATTTTCTACGTTGGCGCACTCATCGTCATCATGAGCATTTATCCTTGGAACGCGATCAACCCGTTGGAGAGTCCGTTTGTGCAGGTCTTCGCAGCGATTGGCATTGCAGCCGCTGCCGGTATCGTCAACTTTGTCGTACTGACATCTGCCGCTTCTGCATGTAATAGCGCCATTTTCAGTACAAGCCGTATGGTCTACTCCCTTGCCAAAGAAAAGAATGCACCTGTGCCCCTTACCAAACTGACTGCCAACAAGGTTCCGGCAAATGCACTATTCTTTTCGACGGTTGTTATCCTTATCGCCGTTGTCTTGAATTACGTCATGCCAGAAGGCGTATTTACTCTGATCACTAGCGTTTCGACCGTTTGCTTTATCTTTATTTGGGGAATTACCGTCATCTGTCATTTGAAATATCGCAAAACGAGACCAGATTTAGCAAAAGCGAATTCGTTTAAAATGCCGCTCTATCCGTTTGCCAACTACCTGATCCTGGCATTCCTGGCCTTCATTCTGGTCGTGCTGGCACTCGCGGAAGATACACGAGTCGCCTTGTTCATCACACCTGTGTGGTTTATTTTACTCGTTGCGATTTACAAACTGCGGAAAACAAAGACAAATGAAATAGAGGTAGCAGAACACTAAGAGCGCCTCCTGTTTTCACTTTCAACAACGGTGAAAATGGGAGGTGCTTTATTTTGGTATGTCCCCGTAATGTTCCCCTTCAAATACCCCTTCAATCACAAGCCCCTTCTTGCATTTTAGGTAGTACATAAACGGAAAATAGGAGACGCAGCCAAACAAGACTGCACCCACCCCATACAGCAGCGGTACAGAAAGCAACTGCAAAGTTCCCGCTAGCCATCCTTTAACCTGCATGCTGAAGAGCAGTGCTTCCGAAGTGCTCAACTGTCCCATTACGAGTAATAATAAAAAACGGAAGGCCCCATCCAAAATCCCAATTGAAACCCCAGCGCCCACGCACAGCTTTAGGTAGGACGATATTTTGAGGTATTTGACTTTTACTCTCGTCATCCACTACACCCTCATTTTTAAAATTTTTTCTAAAAGAAAACTAGCTTCCTTCCTCCTCGATGTGTACTATATGTAAAAAACCAAATTCAGCATGAGGTGATAGTAAACATGACACAGCAGCATCCGTCCTTTGCAAGACCTCCACTCGCAGATTGCATTCCTGATCTCGTTGCCTTTTCCAGAGGGGAGAAAAAAGCGACCCTCTTCATCCATAACGGCACTCTCGTCAATGTTCTCTCCGGTGAAATCTTGCCGAATATGTCCATCGCTGTCGTTGGCACCCGTATCGCCTATGTCGGTCCTTTTGTGGAAGGAATGACGGATGAATCCACCACAATCATCGATGCAAAAGGAAAGTATATGGCACCAGGACTGTTAGACGGGCACTGTCATATCGAAAGCAGCATGCTGTCCGTGACGCAGTTCGCCCATGCGGTACTGCCGCTCGGAACGACAGGCGGTTTTTTCGACGCGCATGAGATCTCGAATGTTCTCGGACTACCTGGTTTGCGAATCATGCTGGATGAGGCGAGACAAACCCCGATGGCTGCTTACATGCAGGTTGCTTCCTGCGTCCCTTCTACAGATGCTTCTTTTGAAACGGCTGGGGCAGAATTCGGACCAGCGGAGGTCGCGGAAGCATTGAGCTGGGGACCCGATATGATCGCACTCGGAGAAGTTATGAATTTCCCTGGTGTCGTGTACGGAGACCCGAAAATGATTGGAGAGATTCAAGCTACACTGCGGGCAGGAAAAGTAGTGGATGGTCACTATACATGGCCGTCAAGTGATCCACGTCTGGCTGCTTATGCAGCTGCGGGTGTAACCGGCGACCATGAGTGCGTGACCAGCGAAGATGTCGCACAGCGTGTACGCCTCGGCATGTATGCCAAAATGCGCCGCGGTTCTGCCTGGCACGATGTTGCAGCAACGATCAAAGCACACACCGAACAGGGCATTGACTCCCGCCGGATGATGCTCGTGTCCGATGACCGCATCTGTGATTCGTTGAAAGAAGAAGGTCATATGAACTTCATCGTCAGACATGCGATCTCGCAAGGAGTCAAGCCTGTGACTGCCTTCCAGATGGCGACCATCAATACAGCAGAACGATTCGGTGTCGCACGAGATGTAGGCTCGATCGCACCGGGTATCATCGCCGATATCATTTTGCTCGACGGGAATCTGGCTGATGTAAATGTCGTGACGACGATCGCACGCGGTGAAGTAGTGGCGGAAAACGGTGAAATGACGCTCGAACTTTCTCCGTTCCCTTACCCTGAGTTTGCCATCAACTCTGTGAAAATCAAGGCTGAGCTCACTCCTTCTGACTTCATTATCAAGACTCCCGTTCCGTCCGGGACGATCAAGACACGCGTCGCAGTTGTCCGCGAAAATCACGTAGAGACAGACGAAGTGTTTGTCGATGTGGCTGTCGCAAATAGTGAGCTACAGATTACACCCGAGAGTACCTTGTGCAAGATGGCTGTTTTCGAACGCCATGGGAAAACAGGCGGCTCTGGCATCGGGATTGTCGGCAATGTCGGATTTAACCAGCCAGCAGCGATTGCCATGACTGTCGCCCATGACTGCCATAACGTGCTTGTCATTGGAAACGACGATGAGCGGATGGCACAAGCGGCCAATGCTGTGATCAGCATGCAAGGTGGTATCGCTGTCGTGACTGGAGACGGCGAAATGGTGGAGCTTCCGCTGCGTTTAGCTGGACTGATGTCGACCGAGCCTTATGAAACAGTTGTGCAGCAGTCCATGGAGATTAGCCAAGCTTTGGTGAATGCTGGCTGCACAATGAACTACGCCTTTATGACATTGTCTTTGCTTGCTCTGGTCGTCATACCGACGTTGCACATATCGGATACAGGCTTGATTCGCATTTCAGATGCGGGATTTGAGCGAGTATCACTGTTTGTGGAATAACGATGACATCCCCTCTTTTGCAAATGTGCAGGAGAGGGTTTTCTCTTTTCGCTACCCTATTCTTCGACCAACTGAACCACTTTGCATAATTGATAGAAATAGAAAACCCCACGCATTTGTACGAGATTCATCTGATCCAGATAGCACAGCGTTTCCAAAGCGATGTTTCGCGCCTCTTTTACATCCTCTTCATTCATGTTCGCGATGGCTTCCTTCAGCTCCACAACCGATAAGGAATAGACAGCAGGTCGCAGCGTGCGTAGCAGCATAATCTTGCGGATTTGCGAGCGATTGAAGAGACGGTAGCCATTTTTCTCATCGCGGGAAGTCGTAATGAGTCCTACCTTTTCCCAGTGGCGGATGGTTGAGCTCGGCAGAGAAGTCATGGTTGCTACCTCCCCAATCGTCATCCATTCGCCGTTTCCAGCTTCCTCACCCTTTCCAGCTGGACCGTCTTCAAGCATCGCCAAATTTCGTTCCGCTAACTGCTTATCCCTCTGCAAATTAGCCTGCACCTCATTCACAAGCCACAGAGCAGCCTGCAACTGTTTATCCTGGATCAGCCGCATCACCTGCGCCGTCACATCCATCCCAAAGCCAGGAGACATGGCTTGAATACAAGTAAAATAGGCGACGTGTTCCTCCGTATACTTCCGGTAGCCGCTCGCTGACCGCTCTACAGGCGGAACCAGCCCATGTGCTTCATAATTGCGCAAGGCGCTCGTGCTCAGCTTCAGCCTACGTGCAATATCAATAGGGCGTATGGCAGACAGCCCCCTTCCCGATTTTCTTCCATCAAGATTAAAGCTGAGTTGTAAAGTTACTTCAACCCAAATCTGCTTTATTCCTTTTATTTTGGAGAAACCTTTGAATTGGCACGAATGTTGTAAGATGAATGTGACAAGTGGAGGGAGGCGCATTAACCCATGCACAGAGCAGAATTCGAACGGCAACTAACAACACTCATTCAAAAGGGCTATCCTGAAATGGCAGGTATGACAGCAGATGAGTTCAGGAAAAGTCTGGACCCGCTGCAACCACTGGCAGAAGCTCTTCCCATTCAAGAAGACGAACAGCAGGAGGGCCTTGTACCCTTTGTTCTCGTGGTAAAAGGGGATTGGTTCGACGGAGAAAAAGCGATGCAAGCCATCGAGCGGCAAAAGAAAGCTGGCTTCAGTGTCATGGATACAGAAGAAATCCGGCGGTTTACACCCATCGAGGGCATTGAGATTCCTACAGGGATGGCTTACTTAATGACCGGAATTGATACTGGAAAAGAAACGCTGAACGTCAATCCGAATGACGCAATGCCCATCCTCTTGGAGCAACAGCGTTCTCCGCTCACGCTGGAGGAAGGGATTGCCCTGATCACTCACTTCCCGGATCGGGTAAAGAAAAACAACGGCTTTTCTCTCCTCGGCTCTCGTTGTGGCGACAGACGCGTAACAGCCATGTGGATCAGCGAAAATAAACCGAAGCTAGGCTGGTGCTGGGCCGGCAATCCTCATACGTGGCTCGGTTCAGCTTCCTGCCTAGCACGTTTGGACGAAAAAAACCCTTGAGGCTCACTCAAGGGTTTTTCTGTCCATGAATCCCTCCTCCTCAAGCCTGCTTGTTTCAATGCGCGCGGGCAATGGAGCTTAGTCTACCTGAGCTTTGACTGCTCGGTTACTGATAAAATCTTTGTAACCAACAATTTTACGTTCTAGCATACCATCCACATCGATTAAAGTTTTTATTTGTTGCTCAATATAGTGTTTATGATCTTCTAAAAGACTCAGTCGAGCTGAGGCAGTATGTTCCCCTTCTAAAAACAGGGAAGCGTACTTCCTGATTTTCGAGATAGGCATTTGCGTTTCTTTTAACTTGATAACAAATTGCAGCCATTGAATATGCGAATCGCTATATCGCCTGTCACCGCTTTCATCGCGATCTGGAATTATTATTTTTTCCTTTTCATAATACCGCAGCGTATGTGTGCTTATCCCTAATAGATGTGCCACTTCACCAATCGTGCGCATGAGAAACCTCCGAATAGATTTTATACCCTTGACTTAGAGTTTACTCTAATCTGTATACTCAATGAAACATCCATTCTCAATGGAAGCTATTGAATAAATTCAGGAGGGATATACATGAATTATACGGTCATTACGGGAGCAAGCTCAGGAATTGGTTTTGAAACCGCTCTGGCATTTGCTGCTCGTGGAAAAAACTTAATTTTAGCAGCTCGTCGAACAGAGGAATTAGAAAAGCTCCAATCAAAAGTGGCTGAAATCAATGCAAAATTGGATGTGGTCATTCGGACAGTTGACTTAAGTGTGCGTGCAAATGTTCATGACTTTTACGACAGTCTAAAGGATTATGAGATTGAGACCTGGATTAACAATGCGGGGTTCGGAAACTTTGCTTCTGTCGGGGAACAAGATTTGAATAAAATTGAGTCCATGCTTCACTTGAATATTGAAGCACTAACGATTCTATCTTCTCGTTATGCTCGTGATTATACACATGTGAAAGGAACGCAAATCATCAATATTTCTTCAGGCGGAGGTTACAGAATCATCGCTAACGCCGTGACTTATTGCGCGACGAAGTTCTATGTTAGTGCCTTTACGGAAGGTCTGGCACAAGAATTGAGGGAGAACGGAGCAGCCATGCAAGCAAAAGTGTTGGCACCTGCTGCAACAGAGACCGAATTTGCGAAGCGTTCCTTTGATATGGATCACTTTGAATATGCTGGTGTAGTTCCTAAGTTCCATACAGCTAAACAAATGGCTGGTTTCTTGCTCGATTTATATGACAGTGAGAAGGTCGTTGGAATCGTGAATGGAGCAACATATGAGTTCGAGCTAAGAGATCCAATCTTCACGTATGTACCGAGGGCAAGCAACTAGTTGTTTTATCACTCCTAGACGTTTTTCGCATAAAAAAGAGGATGAGCAAGTCTCATCCCCAGCCTGAAGAGAAACCCCCTTTTGGGGGATTTCTTTTTAGTATTGTTCAGCACGAAGTGCTGAAAAAAAGGATAGCCTGCACCTAACTTGCTTTCGCTAGGTGTAGCGCTATCCTTTTAATGTTTTGTACTGTTGCTGTCATCAATACCTGCTCTTGGACATTTTCACGTCCGCGTAACCTACAATAGCGAAGCCCATGCAGTTCTTTAGCATCTGCAAAGCTTCGCTCTATGGTTTGGTATCTTAATCTATATAAATATTTCCCCGATTTACTTAAACGGTTCTGTCGAACCCATTCCTTACTCTCTTCCCAAACGTGCCTGCTTATCACCTTTTGGTGATTTTTAGATCGGGTACACTCAGAAAGCCTTGGACAAGTTTTACATATTTCTTTATTGGACTTATACATCCTGTATCCGTTTCGATCGGTAGTCGAATAAGTAAGCGTATGTTTTTGAGGACATGTGTACACATCGCACTCCAGATCATATTTAAAGCGCCATTTAGCAAAAAGACCTTTAACAGGTGTAAAGGCACGATGACCGATGACAGCAAATACATTTATATCGTGAAGTGCCTTGCAGATTGGAGTAGTTAAATAACCAGCATCTAATGCAATAGCTTCAATTGTATCCTGAAACCCAAACTTCTCGATTTGGAGATTCAGCCTATCTATGTAAGGAACGGAATCATGGACATTGCCAGCAGTGACATGGACATCGGTAATAATATTGTACTTATGATCGACAGTCCGGTGATCGAGATAGAAAAAGCCTTCGGGCTTGCTGTCTCGAACCATGTAGCCACTTTCCGGATCCGTGGTACTCATCTTGATTTCCTTTTCTTCCTTCACACCCTCTCTAGGCTTCAATCCTTTTTTCCATGTACCTCACGGTCTTCATTAATTGCTACCTCTAAATCTTTGAGATAGGCACGACTCGTTTTCTCGATGACATGCTTCTTAAATTTTCGTTTATTCGCATTTGCTTTAAGATGCGTAGAATCACTTATCAATACACGTCCAGCGACCATTCGATGCTGAATCGCCAAGCGAACAATTTCATCAAAAATCTCCTGAAAAACATTTGTATTTTTAAAACGGGTTCGACGATTCCAACTGATTGTTGTGTGATCTGGAACTCGATCTGTTAAAGAAAGGCCAAGAAACCAACGATAGGCGATATTAGTCTGGATTTCTTTTTCGAGTTGCCTCTCTGAGCGGATACCGTAAAGGTATCCAATGAAAATCATTTTAAATAAAACAATAGGATCAATCGACGGTCTACCGTTATCCTCGCAATAATATTGACGTACTTTTTCTCGGATGAAGGAGAAATCTATATGTTTCTGGATGACCCTTAATAAATGGTCCTCTGGGACCAATTCATCAAGACACACAAATTCGTAATGCATTTGTGGATTTTTATCATTGGAGGTAAGCACAATAATCACCTACTATAAAATGTAATTATAAGAATTATAACAAATTAACGCGGTGTCGCTTTAAAATTAAGTGAAATAAAAATGGCTGTCGACTTTCTCGACAGCCTGAGGATGAGCAAGTCTCATCCCCTTTTTTGTGATTACACCATTACTTTGCAAATATCGTTGGTAAACTCTACCGGGTCTTGAATCGGCAAGCCTTCGATCAAGAGAGCCTGATTGTACAGAAGTGCCGTATACAAATTGACCTTTTCCTTGTCTGCGTCAAATGCACCCTTCAATGACTGGAACACCGCATGGTTCACATTAATCTCCAGGACCTTGTCTGCCTTCACACTCGGATTGTTTGGCATCGCATTCAGGATTTTTTCCATTTCAATCGTCACTTCACCCTCTGTCGACAAGCAGACAGGGTGTGACTTCAAGCGCTTGGAAGCTTTTACGGCTTTGACTTTTCCTTCGAGCAGCGATGCCATATAGTCGAACAGCTCTTTGTTGTTCTCGTTTTCGGCTTCGGCTGCTTTTTCTTCTTCGCCCGGTTCGATTCCCAAATCCCCGCTCGATACGGATTTGAATTCCTTTTCCTTGTAGTTCATCATCATTTTGATTGCGAACTCATCGACGTCATCTGTGAAGTACAGGATTTCGTAGCCTTTCTCGGATACGAGCTCTGTTTGCGGCAGCTTCTCGATTCGCTCGATTGACTCGCCGGATGCGTAGTAGATGTACTTTTGATCTTCTGGCATTCTCTCTACGTACTCTTGTAGCGTCACCAGCTTTTTCTCTTTGGAAGAGTAGAACATCAGCAGGTCTTGCAATGTTTCTTTATGCGTTCCGTAGTCGCTGTACATGCCGTATTTCAACTGTCTGCCAAATGACTTGTAGAACAGCTCGTATTTTTCCCGCTCTGTTTTCAGCAAGCTTTGCAGCTGGCTTTTGATTTTGCTCGTGATGTTTTTCGCAATTAGCTTCAATTGACGGTCATGCTGGAGCATCTCACGGGAAATGTTGAGAGACAGGCTTTCGGAGTCAACCATCCCTTTAACAAAGCTGAAGTAGTCTGGAAGCAGATCCGCGCATTTGTTCATGATCAGTACGCCGTTCGCATACAGCTCCAAACCTTTTTCGTACTCCTTCGAGTAGTAATCAAATGGCATGCTCTCCGGGATGTACAAAATCGCCTGATAAACAACGGCTCCATCTGCATTAATGTGGATGTGTCCCAGCGGCTTGTCGAAGCCGTAATGCTTGCTCGCATAAAACTGTTCGTAATCCTCTGTTGTCAGCTCGCTTTTATTTTTACGCCAAATCGGAACCATGCTGTTCACGATTTGTTCTTCCGTCACTTGTTCGTACTCGTTTTCGCTGCCCTCTTTTGGCTTATGCTGGGTAATGTCCATTTTGATCGGGTAACGAATGAAGTCGGAGTACTTTTTGATAATCGCTTTTAAACGGTACTCTTCCAAAAACTCGTCGTAGTTCTCTTCTTCTGTATTCTCCTTGATTTCGAGAATGATTTCGGTCCCGACCAAATCTTTGTGATAAGGCTCGATCGTGTAGCCATCTGCACCGCTGGACTCCCATTTGTAGCCCGTGTCGCTGCCCAGTGCTTTACTGATGACCGTAACCTTGTCGGCAACCATGAAGGCCGAGTAGAAACCTACGCCGAATTGACCGATGATGTTGTAACCATCCTTTGCGTCGTTTTCTTTTTTGAACGCCAACGAACCGCTCTTCGCAATGACACCCAGATTATTTTCCAGTTCATCCTGCGTCATGCCGATCCCGGTATCTGTCAGGGTCAACGTTCTGGTATCTTTGTTAACCGCTATTTTTATAAAATAGTTCTCTTTATCAAACACCAATTGATCATCGACGAGCGATTTGTAGTAGATTTTGTCAATCGCGTCACTGGAATTGGAGATCAATTCGCGCAAAAAGATTTCCTTTTGTGTGTAAATAGAATGGATCATCATTTCCAACAGACGCGTAGATTCTGCTTGAAACTGCTTTTTTTCCATGAAAAAATACCCACCCTTCCGGACTTCTTATGTATTCCTTTTTCAATATTAGCACTCTCACCTCGCGAGTGCTATTTACTATTTTTATAACAGCCTTAGATTTTCCTGTCAATATGAACCAGCTGATCAAGGATAATAAAGTATTAGACTAACGCACCTTTTTCACTCATCCAGTACTGAAATTGCGTAACGTATCAGGAAAAATGAACTTACTTATTTTGATTGATGCTCACAAGTCAGATCGGATTGTGATGTTTGGCGGCGACTGCTTGGAGAAATACCTATTTTAAATAAGTAAAGTTTAAGAGCTTGAGAATGAAGATGGATAGAAACAGAAACCCTCGGGTCAATTGCCCAAGGGTCTCCTTTACTTGCTACTGATTATTTCACTGGAATATAGCCCGTTTTTTCTACTAATTCTTGTCCCTGCGGAGACAAAATCCATTCGATTAGTTTCTCTGTATTCGGATTGTCCGTCCCAGCTGTCACTGCGTAAAACTCCGCCGCAAACGGATACGCTCTGTTTTTTATCGTTTCCTTATTAGGCTTTACCCCATCAATAGCGAGTAGACGAATGTTTCCGTTTCGCACCATCTCCGTGGCATAAAACAGGAACGAGTAGCCGATGGCATTCGAATAATTTTTGTAGTTGGCTGTTTGCTCGATGACTTCACCCATTCCTGTTACCACGTCTTCTTGTGGTGCTTTCATGAGCTCTTTCCCCCCCATGATCTTCTTTAGCATCGTCTGACTCCCGCTATTTTCAGGACGCTGAAAGGAGCGAATGAACTCATACCCGCCCCCGACTTCATCCCAGGAATTGATGTCTCCCGCATAAATGTCCTGAATCTGCTGGGTAGTAAGTCCCTGAACAGAATTCTCTGCATGGACAAAAAAGACAAAAGCTTCCCTTCCGATTGGGGTCAGCTTAAGCTCTACGCCTTTTTCTTTGGCTGCTAGGAGCTGTTCCTCGGAAGGAGCTGCCGCAAAGATGACATCGACTTTGCCATCCAATAAGTTTTCATACGCATTTGGCGTTTTGCTTACCATGACTTCGCTGTCGTCAAGGTCGTAATCCTTCTTGGGATAAACAGCCTGCACAAAGGAAGCGTAAAGAGGATACAAAGCGGTCGCCCCATCTATTATGGGCAAATCAGACTGTAACGACAGTGTCGCAGGTTGATCAAGCTTTTGAATTTTGGAGCCTGTACGAAACGGTTTATACTGTTCCAGATCGACCTCTGCCTCACTGACAATAGGAATGCTATTATGGTAATAGCTGCTGATCTCATATCCTGCAACTGGCAGCGTACAAAAAAGAAAATAGACAAAGAGGGCTCTGTTCCATAACCGACTCTTTTGCGGGGCGAACATTTGCCCGATGATGTAAATGATAAAAACGACTGTCGTGACAGCGACAAGGAGGGAATAAACTCTTCCCTGTGCGTTCAAGGCAGTCATTACCATCGCCACGACTCCGATCACAGTAATGATCGCCCCCAAAACGATACAGCCGAAGACTTTTCCTACCAATTCTTTATTCATTCCTTCTCCTCCCAGTTCTCCTACCGTTATTATAAATGATTGGAAGAGATTAGGAAGGAGAAGCATACCAAACGAGCCAATTCACTCGACACCTAACCATTCCTTATAGTTTGTTGCCCATTTTTGCAGATCATGGATGAACACGCTGGCGTGGTAGCCATCACAAACCGCATGATGGACCTGCAAAGAAACAGGCAATAACGTTTTGCCTTCTTGCTCGAAATACTTTCCGCTCGTAATGATCGGCAGCAAATATCGCCCATCTCCCGAAATATTCAGATTAAACCCACTGAAGCTCACCCAGGGAATACATGAGACAGGGAAAGTATAAGGCGGTTCCAACTCTTTTGCCACAAGACCTTTGTTGTCCCCATACTTTTTCATATCCGCTACGTAATTTTGATAAAACACAGGGAACTCGTCTGCGAATTCCGTCCACATCGTAGAAAAAGTTTGATCGTCCTGGTGAAAAAAAGTATAGCTGGGTATCATGCTCTCCCAATAGCCCAACTCGCCATCCGCATGAAAGGAAGTCCGAAATTCACGATGCGCATTGACAACGTTTGTCACCATATATAGAAAAGCCGGGTACAGCTTCATCCCCTCTTGCCGTAGAGCGGGGAGCAATTCCGTTATATCTATGTTGGCAGTTATACTGAAGGTGCAATTCACTCGGTTCAGATAATGCTCGAAATAAGACCTTCTGCTCCAATTATCTAGCTCGATTCGCTGAAACTTCATTGGATATCCCTCCTAAAATTGAAAACACGATAATTTTAGGAGGTGATTTTGCGTGTCCTTTTCATAACACCATCCCCTTCTCCAATCCTGCCTTACCCTTCCAGGATACCATTTCCATCTCTTCCTGACATCAGCCTGCCACAAGAAGAGTACCGCTCATTCAAGAGGCAAAGTTATTTTAAATAGCGTCGTATACCGTTGATTTCTTTCCAAATGAATGGTCCCCTGATGTAACGTTATAATTTTTTTACAAATGGCTAGACCAAGTCCGGTGCTATCTTTCACAGGATTGCTCCCTTTTATGAACTCTTCAAAAATGTGTTCCCTAACATCCTTTTGAACACCTGTACCGTTATCACCTAACCACAGAGCAACGCCGGCTTCTATTTTCTCGCATGAAACGAATAGCTGCGTTCCCGGCGGATTATGTTTTAGCGAGTTACCGATCAAATTCGTAATAACGCGGTTCATATGCATTTTGTCGAACATGACAAACAGCGGCTCCTCTGGAATTTTCACTTCCAGCTGAAATCCCCTATCTTCTATTTCCGGATAAAATTCCGCAACAAGCTGCATAAACCACTTACTAATATTCACCTTTTCTTGATCCAGTCTCACGTGCTGGTCTTCCAGCTTTGCCAGTTCGAACAAATTTTGAATCAAATGGGCCATATAAGACGATTTGTCGTTAATATATTGAACATACTGACGCCTTTGCTCTTCTTCTAGCTCCGGCCTATCCAACAACAACTGAGAATACCCGAATACAGAGGTAATCGGTGTTTTCAAATCATGAGACAAATGCAA
Organism: Brevibacillus schisleri; assembly: GCF_055685845.1. Classification (NCBI taxonomy): domain Bacteria; kingdom Bacillati; phylum Bacillota; class Bacilli; order Caryophanales; family Paenibacillaceae; genus Brevibacillus; species Brevibacillus schisleri. The sequence continues at coordinate 1,574,929 of NZ_JBVNDM010000001.1, read as the reverse complement.
CAACATGTTTCTTTTGTTGTTCGCTACCGCTTCTTTCTCTTCAGAGGTCTGCTGTAGTCGTTCTGCCATTCCGTTAAATGCTTCTCGGATTTCTGCAAATTCCATTTCAGCCGAAAATGTAAGCCTCTTCTGATAATTGAAGCCTTCCATCTCTTTAATACCCTCTACAATTTGCCGGAGAGGTTTCTTCATCTTCAAGACGGAGTACCGGGTGTAGAAATAAAGGGCGATGAACAACAGAACGACAAACAACGCTAGTAAGATTCCAAACGCCAATGATATAATTTCCGACCGCTGAGGAATTTTCCATAACAGAACATAGGTCTCACCCTCTGGCCCTTGCGCTCGATAGGCATGGTAGAAAATTGAATCATCATTTCGCAGTATGTCCACTTTAGCGTACAGCATTCCATCGCTATATGTCATGATATTGTCTTCCTTGTTGCCTTTTACATAGATGACTGTCCCCGATTCATCCACGATCTCGAACCAGCCGCCGTACTCGTCTAACAACCGTCCATCCATCTTTTCAAAAGGGTACTGGTATATTTTACTGCCGTCCACTTGGGTCAAATCGGGCGCTTTATCAAAATAGTTGTCCATCAACAGGTCTGTCCCCAAAAGAGCAATCATAATCGTGCATAAGAACAAACCGCTTATCACAACATAGTGCCGAAAAAACAGTTGTTTTAACGGCCGCTTGTCGGGGATGCTCTCATTTTTTTTCAAAACGGTAGCCTAACCCCCTGATCGTAATAAGATAAACTGGCTTTCTTGGGTTATCCTCAATCTTCTCCCTGAGTTTGCTGATATAGACCATGATGAGGTTTTCATCCCCTATGTATTCCTGCCCCCAAACATGCTCGTAAATGGATGCTTTTGTAAAAACTCTCCCCGCATGCTTCATCAGTAAAGACAAAATCTTGAACTCGTACGATGTCACTTCTTTCTGCTGTCCATTTTTGTACAGCTTACAGCTCACCAAATCGAGCATGACATCGCCAATTTGTATGATTTCATGGTTCTGTTTTTCACCTTTAGAAAATACATCCATTCTTCTGAATAACGCTTGAACTCTGCTGACGACTTCTATGGGGTTAAAAGGCTTCCCCACATAGTCGTCAGCGCCAAGCTGCAGTCCAATAATTTTATCCATATCGTCCGATTTCGCGGACAGGAACAAAAACGGAACTTCAGAAATATGTCGCATCTTTTTTAATAACTCGTATCCATCCATCATCGGCATCATAATATCAGCAATAACCAGATCGATTTGCACGTTTGAGAATACAGCCAGCGCATCAACCCCATTACCTGCTTCATAAGTAGCAAACCCGTAATTTTTCAAATAAATACTGAGTAGTTCACGAATTTGTGCTTCATCGTCGATGATCAATATCGTTTTGATTGTATTTCCCTCCATCGCCTCATGTCGAAACGAAGCACAAATAAGAAGTCACGGCTTGTTGTACACTAAAATAATTGGTCTGCGAACCGAGATAGTAACGCAGCCGCTTCTTTCCTTACCATCGGCTGCTCTGATTTATAATCGAGACTGCCATCTCTGCCTTTCACCACTTCTGGTCCGTATAATCCTTTTGCCACTACGAAATGGACTCCCTCTAAAGCCCAAGCATCTGTCCTACCACTCAACTTGGCTTTTTTCGGCTCTGCATGAAAATAGCCAAATGCCATGCGCCATACGATGGATGCTGCTTCTTGACGCGTCAATGGCTCGTTCGGATTAAATTTGCCATCAGCTGATGCTTTTAGTAAACCTAACTCGTAAGCTGCTTGAATTTCCCGCGCATACTTGTTACCTGAAAGATCCGTGTAAATCGGTTTATGCTTTGATGGGGCAATGCCACTCCACTTGATGAACCAGCCAACAAACTCTCCTTTTGTTATCTGTTGTTCGGGCGAAAAGCGATTGTCTCCTTCCATATCAGCAAAGACACCGATCTGTTTCAGGTGATAAATATAGGACGCATATGGATGGTCATTTTCCACATCCTGATAACGTTGCGGCTCAGGCATTTTTTCTGCCCAACTATCTGATTTTAACTCGTAATAGAAAGCCCGCACATCTCCGTGATCGTTCAGCTTAAAAGCAGCTTTACTACCTTGTTCATCCTGGAATAAGAGTGGCTCCACCTCATATAGGACATGTTCTCCCAGCGAGTCTTTTACAATGAGTTTGCCGCCTTCAGCACGTATACGAGTCGTCCACATCCGGTTTCGCAAATCGCTGTATGTCCCTTCAAACTTCGTGAGTTCTTGTTTCGCTAACTCAATCCCTTTTTTCTGCTCATTTTTCGGGTAGTAATGATCCATAAACGCTTTAATCAAAGGCAGACGAATTTCGAAGTCCTTATTGACTGTAACAAATACTCCCACTTTTTCTTCCGGGATCAACCACATCCCGGTATGGTATCCTTGTAAATCTCCTCCTTTTTCAATAACATATTGTCCATTGTAATTTTGCTGGTTGGCATATTCGAAACCAAGGGCCATGTTATTCAGCTTTGGATGCACGGAAAGATGAGGTCTGTGCATTTCTGCTGCCGTTTCTTCTTCCATAATCGTCGCATTCCCAAGCTTTCCTTTATTGAGATGAGCAATCATGAATTTAGCCATATCAGAACCAGTTGAGAGCATTCCACCATCAGGAAGCTCAGTTGGTACCATTGCATAAGTCGGGATCGGCTGTCCGATAATATTATAAGGTACAGCCAACTCTTTGACTATTGAGGGTGTAAGTCGAAAATCACTATTTTCCATGCCAAGTGGCTTAAAGATGCGTTCCTGCACGTATTCACCAAATGGTTTTCCTGCTACTTGTTCTACAACATAACCTTGAATGGTGAAGCCGAGGTTGTCATATCTGTAAAACTCTCCTGGCTTGCGAATGACATTTGGGAGATTGTCCATAACGAATTTCTTTAAAGAAACCTCCCGTTTCAAGTCGGTTGTTGAACCGTCAGAAGTATCTCCAAAGTCAAATCCAGTGGAGTTCGTTAACAGATGTTTCATTGTAAGAGGAGTGCCTGTCTTATTCGGAATCCGGGCACCCCCCATATATGCGGATACATCTTTGTTCAAATCTATTTTTCCTTGCTCCGCCAATTGCATAACGGCTGTAGCTGTAATAACCTTGGTTACTGACGCTACACGGAATACAGTCCGATCAGGATCGACCGGAATCTTCTTCTCTACATCCGCATATCCATACCCTTTTTTAAAAAGGACCTTGTCTCCTTTTACAACTACAAACGTAGCTCCTGCCATGTTGTTCTTAATTTCTGACTGGTTAAAAAATTCATCTGCAAATTGCTCTACCTCTCTCGGATCATCCGGCCCAGATACAGAAGATGCGAACACTTTGGTTGGAGAAACAACTCCGCTTACAAGGCTGACGCTCATAGTAGTTACAAGTACAGTCGCCATTAATGTCTGTAACTTCAAAAACATTTTCATAAGATTGCTCCTCTCCTTTACCCTTATTTCCTTCTCTAGAAGAGTAAGCAATCAATCTTAATCGCATTTCTATACAACCTTAATGGAACATGAATTTTTGCTTGTTCATGCAAAAACCCCTGATTTCTCAGGGGCACGCTTCTTTATTCTCTCTATATCTGTCTCATATCCATATACAACACATTCCACCGATGACCATCCAAATCAGCGAAGCCTGCCCCGTACATCCCCGGACCATGCTCCCGCGGCTCACTGAAAACAGTGCCCCCAGCTTCTTTCACCTGATTCACCAATTCATCCACTGCTTCTCTGCTTTCGGCATCGATCGAAAACAATACTTCCGTGCCGCGTTTCGTATCTACCAGCTCATTTTGCGTAAACGATTGGAAGGTAGCCTCTGGAAACAGCATAATGAGCATGTTTTTCTCACCAATCACCAAGCCCGCCATCTCTTTGCTATTCTCATGGCGAGGATGAAAAGAGAATCCGAGTGCGGCAAAAAATGATTTGGACTTTTCGAGGTCCTTGACGGGCAAATTGATCCAAAGCTCTTTTGTCATGGGAATTTCTCCTTCGCTTTTTGTTTGGATGATACTCATTCTTCTCCTTTAAAGCATAGCAGAATCATGCTTGAACGCTTCTTCTCGATTGCTATTTTTTGTTAAATTATTTCCGATATTGACACTCGGAATTAGAAACGATAAAGTATTGGATAAACTCGGTTTTACAAGCGCGAAAATTCTAAAAACAGTAACGAGGTGGACACATGGCAAACGATTTGATTCAAGCAATTACCCTGTTAAAACAAAAAGAATGGGTCGATCTCACGCACACATTCGGTCCGGAATCTCCGCACTTCCACGCCTTTGACGCCGCCGAATTCCAAACACTGTTCACACATGACGACGGCTTCTTCGCCCAGCGCTTCTCTTTTCCTGGGCAGTACGGTACGCACTTGGATGCACCAATTCACTTCGTGCGCAACAAGCGTTACTTGGACGAAATCGAACTAAAAGAACTCGTATTGCCGCTCGTCGTCATCGACAAATCAAAAGAAGCCGAAGCCAACAACGACTATTCGCTTTCTGTGGAAGACATTTTGCATTTTGAAACCGAGCATGGTCAAATCGAGAGCGGTACCTTCGTCGCCTTGCGCACAGATTGGAGCAAGCGCTGGCCAGATGTGGAGGCCTTCAACAATAAGGATGCAGACGGAAACAACCACGCTCCTGGCTGGTCATTGGAGGCTTTACAATTTTTGTTCGCGGAAAGACAAATCAAAGCAATTGGTCACGAAACCTTCGATACGGATGCGACAATCGACTACCGGAAAAACGGAGCGCTCTTGGGCGAATATTTTGTGCTCGATCAAGACACCTATCAAGTGGAGCTGCTCAAAAATCTCGATAAGCTCCCGGCAAAAGGCGCTGTCATAGTTAACATTACACCCAAGCCTGAAAAAGCCTCCGGGTTTCCGGTTCGCTCGTTCGCCATATTGCCTTAAAGCTAAAGCCGAGTAAAAGCCAGGTATCATCACCGATCACCTGTCTTTCACTCGGCTTTTCAGCTGAAAATTCCCTACGTATCCAACGAGGATTTACGGATAACCGCCACACTGGACTCCCTTACAATCAGCCGCGGCTCGAACTGTACTCGTTCGTACGCTCCTGCCCCCTGCTCACGAATCCGTTTCAGCAAAAGCTCAGTCGCCAGCCGTGCCACCTCTTCTCCCATGATCGAAACAGAACTGATCTGCGGAGTCGTAATCGTCGTCCACACATTGTTGTCAATTCCCACGACCGCGACATCTTCTGGTACGCGGACGCCGAGCTCCTTGAACCGATTCACGATCCCGATTGCCACCATGTCATTGACCGCATAGATAGCGTCCGGCATGTTTTTCAGGCTAAAAAAGTATTCGGCAGCACGAAGGCCCGTCTCAAACGAGAAGTCCTCACCGAAATACACCAGCGAAGGATCGACGTGCTGAAGTGACGCCTCATAGGCAAAATATCGCTCCTCGATCTTGTCCTTCGGCGCACCAGCGTATGCGATTCGCGTACGGCCAATTTTGATCAGATGCTCCATGACGAGTCGACCTTCTTGACGCGCCATGCTGACCACATCTGCTTTCACATTGTCTTCCAGCTTTTTTCCATAGTTAATAATCGAAACGGGAACACTCGCTTTGTTAATCATCTGGACCAACGTCTTCGGATAGGCGAGTGGCATGATAATCAGCCCGTCTACATGCAGCTTTTTGACCTCACGCACAGTCTCAAGCTCCATTCGGGCATTTCCTGCTGTATTAATTTGTACGACACGGTAGCCATGCTGCTTGGCCGCTTGCTCAACTGACCAGGCGATATCCGGAATGATCGCATTGCGAATGTCAGGGACAGCCAATGCGATTTGATAGGTTTGGCGTACCTTTAGACTTTGCGCGGAAGTGTTCGGAATAAAGCCCAGCTCATCGATCACTTCCAGAATCAACGCTTTCGTCTTCGGACTGATTCCCCCACTGTCATTGATGGCCCTCGATACTGTTGCAATTCCTACGCCAGCCTTCTTCGCCACGTCTTCTATTGTCACTTTATTTTTTGTATCCAACGCCTTGCTTTCCTTTCCATACCGGAATCGTTTTCTAAGTTTCCGATCTAAATTGTGTTTTCCTACCGCAATTATAGCATACACAAAAGTAACGGTAACGAGGCGTGAGCAAAACATAGCAGACTCTTGCCTAGGAAATCAAATTGACAAGATGCTGAACTTATGACATATTAATTTTCGGAAACGTTTCCTATTTTACTTGCTGAATTTCATATAGAATCCAAATCGAACGAGGAGATGGCAGATATGAAAGCATTACGTTGGCACGGTTTGAAAGACCTCCGTTTGGAAACCATTTCGGAACCGGTTGCGAGCAAAGGTAAAGTGAAAATCAGAGTCGAGTGGTGCGGGATTTGCGGAAGCGACTTGCATGAATACGTGGCTGGCCCGATCTTCATCCCACAGGGAGCTGAACATCCACTTACAGGCGAAAAAGCCCCGATCGTAATGGGGCATGAATTTTCCGGACAAGTGGTGGAAATCGGGGAAGGCGTAACCACTATCAAGGTTGGCGATCGCGTCGTTGTCGAGCCAGTTTTCGCTTGCGGAACATGCGCTGCGTGTAGACAAGGCAAATACAATCTTTGTGAAAAAATGGGCTTCCTCGGTTTGGCAGGCGGTGGTGGCGGCTTCTCGGAATACGTGGCTTGCGATGAGCACATGGTCCACAAAATCCCAGACAGTCTCTCCTATGAGCAAGGTGCTCTTGTGGAGCCATCTGCCGTAGCCCTTTATGCCGTTCGTTCAAGTCAGTTAAAAGCTGGTGACAAAGCTGTCGTATTCGGCGCCGGGCCTATCGGCTTGCTTGTCATCGAGGCACTAAAAGCAGCAGGTGCAGCTGAGATTTATGCAGTGGAGCTGTCCCCCGAACGTAAAAGCAAGGCCTCTGAGCTGGGAGCTATCGTCATCGATCCAAATGAATACGACGTAGTCCAGGAAATTCACAACCGGACAAACGGCGGTGCAGATATCGCCTTTGAAGTCACAGGCGTGCCTCCTGTCCTCACGCAAGCCATCGAATCTACCAAAATCGCTGGACAAATCATGATCGTCAGCATCTTCGAAAGAGAAGCTTCAATCAAGCCAAACCACATCGTCATGAAAGAGCGCAACATGACAGGCATCATTGGCTACCGCGACGTATTCCCTGCTGTCATCAGCCTGATGGAAAAGGGCTTCTTCCCGGCAGACAAGCTGGTCACCCAGCGCATCAAGCTCGACGACATCATGGAGAATGGTTTTGAAGCTCTGTTGAAAGAGAAAAACCAGGTGAAAATTCTCGTTAGCCCGAGAGCATAACCGAAAACGATTCCATAAATATCGTGCTGTTTCCTTCCACATAAGGAAATACGCCATTCCGCTACAAAAAAACGGAGAGAAAGCAGGGTTCATTCCTGTTTTCCGCTCCGTTTTTTCTTGTTACCCTCTTCAATTTGTAACCTTGGGCTCAGTAAAGAGGAGGAAGTGTCATTACGCTTCCTTTTCTTGCGTATGTTTCAAAATCGCCTCGATGACGACATCCCAATCCCCATACGGAAGCTCATGCCCCGTCCCTTCCAACGTGAGCAAGACTGCTCCCGGAATGGTGTTCGCAAGATGTAATGCATGCGCGAAAGGAATGAGCAAGTCTTCTGTACCGTGAATCACGAGAGCTGGTACAGCGATTTCTGCTGTCCGCAACAAATACGGTTCACTGGCCGTCACGAAGGCGTGGTTGTTTCTACTCGCATAATGGTTGCTTCTGGCGATATCGATTTTGGCCAATTCATGAACGCGCTGCTCGTCAAAAGGATGTTTGGAACCACTGAGAACTTTCCAACTCGCAACCGCCGCCTCTAACGCCTCCTTCTCATCCTCCCAATTGATCTCCCCCATCTTGCTGAAAAACTCCATCAGCTTCTCATCGATTGGTGGTAGGCCAGGAGCAAAATTCGACGTTGCGTGCAATGTGATCGTGCGAACTCTTTCGGGATGTCGCAATGCAATCATTTGTGTCAACATTCCGCCCATCGACATACCAACGAAGTGTGCCTGCTGTACACCGAATGCATCCAAGACGTGAACAGCGTCATCCGCCATATCTTCAAACGTATAACCTGGATGGCCAACCTCGTACGTCGTGGAGCGCCCGACATCCCGATTATCAAAACGAATAACAAAGCGCCCAGCGTCAGCTATTCTCTGACAAAATTCTTCCTCCCACCAAAGCATAGACATCTGGGCTCCCATAATCAGTAAAATCGCCGGATCTGTGGGCTTCCCGAAGCTTTCCGCGCATATTTCCACACCGTTTACTTTTAAAATCTGTTCTGCCATTGTACGTTTTCCTCCTCAACGAACTGAAATAAAAAAACACAGGCTAGGCTGCCTGTGCTTACGTCATCGAAAAAGAAAGAAGAAACGGAAACCATGAACATCAGATACCCGCATCTGATTGTACAGGATGGGTTCCATTCTCTTCACAGATCATCCAAACAGAAGGGGCAGCACGCTTGCCTTCCTCACTCCCATTTGCCCATGATTCAATTGGGTTACCGTAGCGGCAATCCATTTCTCGATTCGTATGCACACAACATAGCCTTTTTGCGCTATTACATCGATTGTGTTGTGCGAATAAAGTATCGAAAAACTAATTTGCCACACGTAACCCTCCGTTCTTGATAAGTTGTGCCCATCCTACCACATGCTTTTTCATCTGTCAACGATTGGCAGTTTCAACGGTTATTCGTAGCTATCATTTTTCTTCTTTGGCAGCGAAAAGCAGCTTTCGCACCCGCTCATCCCGCAGCCCCAATCCGCCCCACATTAAAATCGCGAGGTAGACAGCAAACAGTGTATGCGTAAAAAGCGGCGCATCGACACGGATCTGGGTCGCAATAACCCCACCGAAAAATCCAGTCAACAGAAGCGCACCCAAAACTGCTGTCCGGGGTATCGCATACAACACCGTTGATACAAGGGCGAGAATTCCAATCACACCAATGTGATGCTGCGCATAGCCGAGTACGAGGGTTCCCTCTACGACAGGAGCAGGCTGGATGAGTTTAAATACACCGTCAAAAAACATAAAAAGAATAACAAGTCCACTCATAATCCGTGCAATCCACAGACGTGTTTTCGAAATTTGACTCCGCATGGGGGTCCCACCTTTCATTTTTTTCCTAAGCAGATCGTAGCACATTCTATGCGGAGAGATTTCTTCTGAATTGCTCTTTTGGGGAATGTTCACTCGGTAACCTGTTTTTTGGGAGCAACAAAAAGAAGTGCCAGCCTGCGCGCCGACACTTCCTATTCCAGCTCTTATTGCAATTGTTGCACGTGATAGCCCTTGGCTTTCAAATGATCGATAACCATGCCTTTCATGGAGAAGTGGGCAGCACCGACCACGACAAAAGAAGTCGTTTCTCCTTTTTTCTCCAACACTTCTGCTAGTTTAATAGCCATGTTTTTGTCTCGCTCACCGAGCAGGCGCTGGTTCACTTCGCCTTCACCAAAATCGCCTTTCGTCGTCATGATCTGGGTAAAGCCATTGAGATCGCCTTCTACCCATTCCGTCTGCATATCTTTTAAGAGCTTTGTGCCTTCCTCCAGCCCTTTTTCGGTCATCGCACTATCTAAAATAATGTTCAATTCTTTCTCCTGCTGCTCAGCCGGTACACCTGACAGCAAGTCTGCTTGCAGCTTAATGCCTTCCAGCTCCTTAATCGGCTTCTCATCCAGCATCGCCTTCGTCAGGAAGTACCTGTCGATGCCAGTCAGCATCGCGAACTGAAGATCCGTTTCACCGTCTGCGTAGCCGAGCGTTGGCACAGACAACGCAATAGCAAATGGCTTGTAGGCATCAAAAGAATTGGCTGGCAGTTGCAGCTTTGCAAGCAATTTTTGCACCTTTTGGTACGTCTCAGCGGATACGTGATCCTTCAGTGTGGTGCCATCTGTGTATACCATCTTTTGTGTTAAATAGTCATTGTCACCGTTGATAATATCGGCTTCGACCCACAGTTCATCCGACTCTTCATACGCTTCCCGGATGTCTTTTTGCATCGGGTACATATCTGCGATCCCCATGTGAATCGAACCGAGCAAGTACATGGTATTTTTGCCATTAGTCACTTTCCACATGAGACCTTCGGCACCGCCGCCCACCGTATCGAATGCGAACTCGACCAGTCGACTCGCCATCACTGTCGCTTGTTCAACCGTGCTTGGCTGGTTCAGCTCCAGACCTGTGCTTGTCCCTTTGACCAAGCCTTTTTTCTTCATATAGTCAATCGGGTTATCCCCGGTCATTTCGAATGCTGCTGGCAATTCGTAGTTCGCCAGGAGTTTGTACAATGAAGTAATGACTGCTTCTCTCGTAATGACCTTATCAGTCGGAAAGGATAAGGAAGCGTTCTTTTTCTTCAATCCCAGAAGATCCAGCTTTTTCGTCGTTCCTTCCATCAACGAAATAAATTTGTCAGCAGGAATCGATTGCTGAAATGAACCATCTTCATACCACGCCAGTGGAAAAATTCCGTATTTCTCCCCTTCGTTCAACGTGGTCACCGACCAAGGGCTGATTACGGGAGCTACGGGAGTTTGCCCGTGAACCGGAAGCACATACCCTAGCAAAAGCGCCAAACTGAGTGCACCTGTACCTGCCCAACGAGTCAGTTTGCTCCAGCGTTTGTTTAATTTCATGAAACTTTCTCCTCTCGATTCTAAGCTGAATGATTTTATGCCATTCCATCTTAGTGGTAGATTATACCACAATCTTCTGGAAGAGATAACCGAATGATAGAAAAGAATAGAAAACAGGGCCTTTTTCACTATACATAAAAAGCAGCGACTCTGATCGTCAGGATCATGTTCATTACCATAAAAAAACTCACCCCCTATTTTACAGAAGGGTGAGTCCTTTTTCGAAATCGTTACTGAATGGATGCTTCTTCAATTTCTTTATACGCCCAATGACCAGGTGCGACATCCGGCCATCTTTGCGGACCAGCTTGGTTCTCTGGCACGCGATTCAGCACGCGATTGAGAATCGTTACGGCTTCGGCACGAGTCAGCGCTTTCTCTGGCTGGAAGGTGCCATCGGGGTAACCTGTCATGTAGCCTTTCGCAACAACCGCTGCAATAATTGGAGATGACCAGTGATCTCCCCTCACATCAAAGAAGGCAGTGCCCCCTCCTCCACCTTGCAAGGCCTTGTATTTATAGATGACCGCGGCTATTTCCGCCCGGGTAATGTTGGCCGATGGGCGGAATGTGCCATCGGGGTAGCCGCTCATCATACCCGCCGCACTTGCTTGATGAATCGGATTTACTGCCCAGTAGTTGTCGGCTACATCGAAGAACCTTCCCTTATTCACAGAAGACTGGCTCACCATTCCAGCGTTCAGTAAAATGGCCGCCATCTCCGCACGTGTCACCGTGCGATCCGGTTGAAACGTTCCGTTTGGATAGCCGTTGATATAGCCACGTTGGCTCTTACTTTTCTTATTGGTTGACGGGCGTTCCTCTTTCTTATCTGTAGAGCTGCCTCCCGTAAAAAAGCTGTTTGTCGGCGTGGTATAGGAACCTTTTTTACGGCCTTTGTCCCGATCCCGGTCTCTGTCCCGATGTTTGTCATCCTCTAGATCTCTCCACGCTTTCTTCAAATCGTACAGAGCATCGTCTACCTCCGACTGCGTGGCATGTGGATCGCCGATGACATCCCATGCTTGTTTGAGTGCATCTTCCAAATCACGCCAACTTGATCTGGTGTAGTCGTCTTTATCCAAGTCTTTGTCCTCGATCTCTTCGACTTTGGCTCTCAATTCTCTTTTATAGACCGCGTCATCCTGTCTCTTCAAATCTTGTCTTGCTTTGATCAGTTTCTCAAGGGCAACATCTACGACAATCTGGCTCGCATGCGGATCATCTAGCACAAAGTAAGCATTCCCTAGTCGATTCTGTAGCTCTTTCCAGCTGGCCCTTGTGTAATCTTTTTCTTGCAGCTTTTCTACTGCAATTTCCTCTACTTTCGTTTGCAGTTTACTCTTGTCGACTGTACCCTCCTGCTTCTTTAGCCCGTCTCTTGCTATGACTAACACGGACAAGGCACCATCAATTTCTGCTTGGGTGACGTTTGGCTTCGTCAGTACCGCTTTTGCAGCATCCAACGCATACACAAGCTTGCTCCAACTGTCTGGCGTATATTTTTCCTGGATTAAGTTCTCGGCGTTAATTTCATTGACTTTTCCTTGTAAGTGACGAAGATCTACAGTGGATTCTACCGCGGCAGGTGTTTCCTCTGCACTTGCTGCTTGGCTTACAGGCACGAATATCGATGCTTGGAAGATCAAGCAAAAGAGGCTAAAGAAAACAAGACTCGTTACGGCTCTGTGAAAACGTCCCAATTCCCATCCTCCGTTCTTTCCGATGACCTATCTGATCATCTTTTTTCCAACCATTTACATTGTATGATGGAGACCGATAAGAGGATTCATATTTTTAGAGGCCAAAAAACAAACAAAAAACCAAGTAGCCAATATCACAGCTGCTTGGTTTTTATTTTCTGATGCTAAGCAGAAACAGGTTTTTCCCGGCGTTGCTTTGTCTTGCCGGAGAACGAAAAATTTGTCCACATACGCAATAGTCGTTCCACTGGACCATAACGGAATCGTTTTAGATACAGTGGGCTTAAGAAAAGCTGTGCCACATAAATCACGATCGCTAATCCACAACCAGCCAATATCCCGATCTTTCCGAACCATCCGAGTCCATATCCATAGAAGATCGTCGTACAAATGACGGTTTGCAAAAGATAATTGGTTAAAGAGAGTTTCCCCACAGCTTCAAATCTTGGCAGCCAAGTTGATTCCGTGCCTCTGGAAAAGAACCAAACAAAGGCGAAAATGTAACCGATGGCAAGGATGTTTTCCCCCGTTATATCACCGACGCCACTCCACCAAGCTCCTGGCAGATACACATGTAGCGCTTTTAACAGAAGTCCCGCTGGCAAGAAGATCAGCATGTTTCGGAGATACGAGGTTCGTTCTTGCTCTGGCTTTTCGAACCACCTGCGCTTCGCAGCATGCATCCCAAAAAGAAACATGGGTGCGCTCATAAGCGGCGCGATCAATAGCAAAACAAACATCATGTATTCTGGCAAATCAAGCGGATCTTCGTTGCTTCTGTGATGCACGATCTCCTCGTACGTTCCCGTGCCGTAGACGGTCATGGTTTTGACCACATAGGCTTCCATACGGGCAGAATCGGTAATACTCGCAGGATCATTCGGATCATCTGGAGCAAGCCCCATTAAACTGACAAGGCAGAGTAAGACAATCCCCCAAATGAGTAGAGTTTTCGGTTTCCGGTTCATAAACAGCAACAAAAAGAAGCCCATCATGCCATAAAACCCCAAGATATCTCCTTCCCACAGGAAGTACGAATGAAGGAAACCAAGTCCGATCAGCATCAAAAACCTGCGGGTAAGGTAGCGTTTTTGTCTCAAGCCTTTGGTAGCCAAGCTTTGCTGCATTTTGATCATGCCAAAACCAAACATGAAGGCAAAAATCGGCATAAAGCTGCCTTCCACAAATATTTTCACAAGCTGATAAGCTGTCATTTCATAATTGGGGAGGGCGTACAAATCCATTTCTTGGCTTCCCCAAATCCCATACTGGAAAATCAGCATATTCGCCATCAAAATCCCTACTAAACTAAATCCCCGCAAGCCATCGATGATGCGAACGCGGTTCTGCTTTAGCTCCATGACAATCACCTCAAGCCTAATTGTAACGAGCTAAGCTTAATGGCTTCTAAATCGCACCTTACCGTTACCTTACTTTTACATTTATCGCAACTTGCGTATGATAGACGATCAGGAGAACTTCAACCGATCAAATATTTCGACGAATATTTTAGCGATGTTTCTGGCATCATCCATTCCACGATGATGCGTACCTTCGAGAGGGATATTTAACATTTGCAATGCCTTCCCCATCCCGACACCGCGCTCGGCTCCAATCATTTTGCCGTGTTGGTGCTTGATGCTGATATGGTGACGAATCCAGCTTGACGACACATTGTGTAATTCACAATCCATTTTCAATTGCTTTTTATCGTAGAAGCCCCATGAACAAAGGTGATACTCACTGCCTATCCAGTTTTGAAAGTGGCTGATTGCTTCACCAAAGCTCGGCGCTTGATCCACCTCTTTTTGAGAAATGGATGTTAATTTTTTGCAAAAGTCTGAGAGAATAGGGTTTAGCTTTGGCTTGATAAAAGTTTGAAACTCACCGATTACGGCAAGGTGCTCATTCAGCTTTACCGCTCCAATTTCTATGATTTCATTTTGTTTCGTCCTGTCGTTTTCCCAGCACGTAGCTTCCAGGTCAAAGATGATGTAATTCATAGTCATTCCTCCCACATAAAACATTTCATCATAAACCTTGTATGGTTTCTCTGCAAGTATACCAATTTTTTCCCTAAAAGCTACTACCGCCGGCAATTGCACCTTGTCCAACTTGAAGCAAACCAATGCCTCCTGCCCCTCGTCTGCACCCAATATTGATCTCATCTGCACCCGATATTGATTTCTCTCTTCTATGATTTGGCTATCTTGCAAGAAGGAGAAATTGAGAATGAAAATGGTACAACGATGGGTAAGTATTTTTCTGTCAGTGGCGATACTATCGGCTCTCGTCGCCTGTGGTGCGTCCGACGACAAGGGGCAGACTCAGCGCACTACGACACAGGCGCCTGCAGGTAGCTTTCAGGAATTGTTCGGCGGCAGCTTGTTCGTAGGCGACTCCATTATCGGAGGACTAACGAACGATGACCTACTACCTGAAGCGAACGTTATGGGGGGATTGGGCGGAACGGTCCAATCTACGCTGGACAACGTCGAAGAGATCACGAGCCGCAAGCCGTCCTATGTATTCCTGTCAATGGGACAGAACGATCTTGGGGAACTGCTAGAGGAAGCGGAGAAGACATTCGTACAGAAATACACGCGGCTGGTCGATCGTATAAGGGAACTCCTTCCGGCGACTCGCGTCTACATGCTGTCGATTACGCCGGTAGATACCGCATCGCCGTTCGGCTCGTCCATGAACCCGCAGATTGAAACATTCAACGCAGCCTTGCAGAAGATGGCCAAGGAGAAGGGAATCGACTACATTGACCTTGCCCCCATTTTCCGGCAGCACAAGATTCAATACGATGAAGACGGCTCTCATTTCACGAACGCATTCTACCCAATCCTGCTGAATTATTTGAAGGAGCGGACGGATCTGACCAATCAATCGCGCGGTCCGGCGCTCATCGATACGAACGAAGCCTACAAAGCAGCTTTCAAGCACAGTGTTTTCCTGGGGGATTCCATCTTGGGGGCGTTGTCCTATCTGAACAAAGTGGATTCGGCGAATGTCATCGCCCCGAGCGGCGCGACGCTCTCTCTCGCCCTCATGAATGTCGAGAAACTCGCCAGCCGGACACCGGAGCATGTATTCATTTTGCTGGGCAGCAATGACATTACATTGTCGGACAAGCAGGAATTCGTCGAGCGCTACCGCCAGCTGATCGACAGCATCAGAAACAAGGTACCGAAGGCCAAGCTCCACATCCTGTCGATCCCGCCAGTCGCCGAGGAAACCTTGAAGCAAGTGCCGCAGTATGCGAACATTACGGACTTCAATCAAGCGCTTGAACAGCTGGCCGATGAAGTCAAAGTCGATTACGTGGACCTGTCCCCCCTCTTCACAGCCAACAAAATCCAATACGCAGACAACGGCGTTCACTTCAAACCCCATTTCTATCCGCTGCTCCTGGACTTCTTGAAGGGAATTGTAAAGTAAGGAAATGGTCGTTTCGTTGGAAAGCGTCGAACAGCCCCCACCTTTTAACTAGGGTAGGGGCTGTGTATTTTAACATTTGACAAAGTGGTTCCTGTATCCATCCGTATTGATTTCCAGAGCATTTAGTTGTCCTCCAGAATAGCCACACCCGCCATCTATCCCTATTTTATCCCCTTCTGTTGAATACCAAATTTGATTAGGTTCTGGATTCGATTTTATTCTCGAAGTTGGGGTATGTCCAAATACCACAACTTTATCAATGCCTGTTGGACTTTCGATAAAATCCTCACCTATCCAGACAAAATCAGCAGGTGTTGTTTCTCGCCAATTCCCTGGAGAAACTCCTTCGTGTACAAAAATATGTCCCTCATCTTCAAAGTAATAGGGCAAATGATTGATAAAATCAATTTCTTCTTTACGCTCTACTTTGAGTGTTCTTTTAACAAGCTCTATATCGTTAAAAACTAAATCATTCACACCTTGAAGAAAGCTTTCTATTGCATTCATACCACCCATTTGATGTAGAAAAAATAAATCAAAGGAAGGGTTCCGAGAGTCTAAAAATTCAATCAAAGAATATTCATGATTCCCCATTAACGCAATTGCATCTTCTTCCTCCACCATTCTTTTTATCTCTGAAACAACTTTTAGGGATTCAGGTCCTCGACTTATATAATCTCCAATAAAAATAACTTGGTCCTGTATAGGCCTATAATTTACTTTTTCCAGTAGCTGCTTACGTACATGAAAATATCCATGGATATCACCAATAATAAATTTCCGTTTCATAGCTATCTCCTTCCCGCTTACTCTTATTATCCCATATTCAGATTCTTTTTCCGAAAACTAGCAACAATTTTGTCGATCATACGTACAACTCTTATAAGATACATCATTTAACAATGTAATCGAGGTGTTAACAAGCATGGAAGCATCAATCTCAATTGTCACCTACCGCCCTGAGCTGGCCGCAGCGGTCGCAGATATGTGGAATGCCAGCCGAGATAGCTGGGGAGGCGGAAATTCGATTACGACAGCCGAACAAATCAGACAAGAAGAAGCAGCATCTGACGCTATCACTGTCTATCTCGCAATGGAAGGTGAAACGGTCGTTGGTTATTGCAGCCTGGCCGAATATCGGGAAGATACCGGCGCCCTCTACATCCCGTTGCTCAATGTACGTCCCGACTATCACGGAAAAAAGGTCGGCCGGATGCTACTCTCATGTGCACTGGAAAAAACGATTGAGCTCGGCTGGCCGAGACTTGATCTGTATACATGGGCAGGAAACACGAAGGCTGTTCCGTTGTATAAAAAGTTCGGCTTTTTCTGGGAAGACCGGGACGACGCCACCCATCTGATGAACATGATTCCTTCTGTGCTCCGTACCGAAGCAATCGCCCATTATTTTGAAGAGCTTGACTGGTATCAGGACTCCACGCGGGAGATCGTCGTTGAGCCGGATGGACGCAAGGAAAACGGCTTTGATTACTTCACCTACTCCTGGGCAAAAGGAGAACAGAGCTTGCGCGTGGAGTTTGAGCGGCGCGGTCGAGGCATGCGCCTCATCGAGACAGAAGATTATCTCGTGTCCGCCGAAGTGGAAAAGCTGGAGCTGGTCTTTGGACGGGAGTATCAGATTCACTACCGAATCATCAACAAATCAGGCAAGCCGTTACAAATTTCGTTAAACGGGCAACCGAGCGACACGATCCGCTTTGATTATCAGCACGAGCTGGCTGTGACAGGGGAAACCACGCTGTCCGCAACCTTTTTTGTCGATCCAATCACAGAAGAGCAAAGCATCTGGCGCACCCATCCGCGTGTCTGCACCCACCTGCTGATCAACGGTAAGGCAGCTCTCTTTGAGGTAGGAATCCTTCCCAAGTTTCCTGCTACCCTTTCCTTGCATGTACCTGGCCTCTCCTATCCGGGACAGACAAAACTGTTTTATTTGGACGTGGAAAACAACTTTGCGGAAGAAGCGGAATTTTCATTCAATCTGCCCGCTTGCTCATTTTTCAGCTTACAAGAGCACCTTCACATACTGAAACTGTCCGGCAAAGAGCGCATGTCGCTTCCACTTAACGCTGACCTGTATGAACACGGCTTTTACGAAGCCAACGTACAGGTGGAGACAAAGCTCGCAGATGGCAGAGCGGTTTCTTTTGTCAAAAAAATCGGAGCTGCCTTTACCGGGCTAGGTGCGATGGTGTCGGGAGAAACGGAACAGGCTTGGCAAGTTCACCATGGCCGCCATTCGCTCTACTTGAACAAAGAAGATAATGAGATGACCGTTGTCGCCGGGACAGGCGGGGACCCAACCACTCTCTACTATCCCAAGCTCGGCAAACCGTTTTCCAGCGAGTTCTCGAAGAAGCGTGCCGAGAAAGTTGTGTTTATCGCTGAAAAGGGAGCGATCGGAATCCATGCGACGTATCTCTCCAGTGCCTACCCGCAAATAGCGTTAGTTAGCAAAACGCTCCTGTTCGGAGATGGCACTGTAGAACACGGATTGGAGATAGAAAACCACTCGGCTGACAAGCTGGCTGCTGAGCTTTGGCTTAACCAAGGCTTTCATCACAGTTTTCTTCGCCCCATTGTGCCGTACCAAGGTCGTTATGTTGAAACACCCTCCTCCTATGGTAGCGATATGGATTATTGGGATGCTGAGTTAGTCAGTGAAAACTGGCTGTTTACACAAGATGAAACAGCCCCATGGGGAATGTGCTGGCCTCCTGAATACCGTTTCGATATTCAAGGCTGGTACGTCACACTGGAAACCAATCTCGGCATGCTTGCCCCACATGAAAAAAAATCGTTCGGCCCAGTCCACTTCTCGCATGGTGGCTATGCCGACTGGAAAGAATTCCGCGCCTTTGCCCGTAAGGAACCTATGCCAGCAGACCTGATCTTGACCTCTCACCTGGAGTTGAGTGCGAATGGGCAAAATCCGTTTGTCTCAAGCACAGACGTGGCTGTACAGGTGAAAGAGTACAAGCAGCAGTACTTGGAAGGTGAACTGATGGCATCTCTTATGAGTGAGTCAGCCTCCGGACAAACGCAGAGTTTTACAGAAGATGAGGAAGAGACGGAATCTGGCTTCTCCTTCAAGACACCGGAAAAACCATATGACCTCGTGCAAGTAGAGGGACGTTTTGCTACGCATGTGTCGCATTTGCAGAGCGCCATTTTCCCAATCGGTCAAGGTAAGGTCATCCAGGAGCAAACAGTGGAAGAAGGACAGCAGGTCTATATCGCCGACAATGGACGATTGCGGATCAAAGCTGCTCCAGATTTTGCTCCGACACTCTACTCGCTTACAAGCAATGGGCAGGAGTGGCTGGACAGCGCCTTCCCTGAACGGAAGCCGAAATCTTGGTGGAATCCATGGACAGGTGGAATCGGCAACTATATGGAGGAGTTAAGTGCGTTTTCATTGGTTAAGGAAGAGCGTACTGCTTCGTTTGTCGAGCTAGTCGACAACAAGCAAAATGCGTGGCAGGGAATCAAGGTGAGCTACCATGTGAAAAAGCAGGAGAAGTATCGCGGGTTGACTTGCCACCAGTATTACTTGCTGCTGCCAGGAGTACCTGTCCTCTGTCATGCCGTAGAGATTGAGCAGAATACCGGAACGTACTTTGCTGGCAAAGAATTGGCCACTGACATCTTTTTGCAGACAGGAACCGTGGACGAGGCGGTATGGCTGAAAACGGTCGGTACAAACGGCGAGGAGCTCAATTACACGCTGGCACAAGGTGAATTGGATGTCCTTGAAGTCTCCGATTATGTCCTCGGGCGAGCTAACAGCAAGGATCAGATGCATATCGTTACTGACCTCGATACTGCGGACCTCCAAGTATACGCAAACAAAGAAGTGGCCGTAGCTTCTGTCATACGCGAACTGAATCTGCCAAACAACAGTACTACCTTTACTCCGCCAGTCTTTTTCCTGTTTGCCGACAACACGCTTCCATCGAATGCCTTATCTGACTTACGGGCGATTCGCTTTGCCAAATAAGGGAGGGCTTCACAATGAAAATCATTGATGCGCATATGCATTTATCCCATATCGAGGAATTCAAGCGGACGGCAGCTGAAAAATCGTTTGTCGATTACTCTGTCGCTGGTCTCTTGCAAGAATATGCCGAAAATGGCGTGGTTCTTGGGATAGGCATGGGCTTGACAGAGACTCAGCCAGACGGCTTTCCCGATGTGGAAGCACTCACTCCCATGGGACTAGACCTGTCAGACGAGTTGCCGCCACAGTTCGTCTACTGTCTGGGAATCAACCCGTTCAAGCTGGATGAAGCAGCAGTGGCACGCTTGGAAGCTGATTTGCAAAAAACCAACGTCGTCGGGTTGAAAATCTATTTGGGCTACTATCCCTTCTACGCCTATGATAGCGTCTACGATCCCGTCTATGCACTCGCTGCCAAATACCAGGTGCCTGTCGTCTTTCACACTGGCGATACGTACTCGGAGCGTGGGCTCTTAAAATATTCCCACCCTCTCACCCTGGACGAGGTGGCAGTGAAACATCGAGACGTCAACTTCATGATGGCCCATTTTGGCGACCCGTGGGTACTCGATGGGGCAGAGGTTGTTTATAAAAACCGCAATATGTTTGCAGATCTCTCCGGCTTAATGGTCGGTGACGCAGCCAATTGCAAGCGACTCGCGGAATCTCCTCTCTTCTTCTCCCATCTGCGCCACGCGATCACTTACTGTGATCATTTCGACAAGTTTTTGTTCGGAACAGACTGGCCTTTGGCACCAGTGAAGTCGTATATCCAGTTTGTACAGGACCTGATCCCAGCGGAATATCACGAGGATGTGTTTTACAAGACAGCATTGAAGGTGTTTCCCAAAATCAAGCCGTTAGTTGAGTAGACGATACAAATCCTAAATCCCATGTCTCTTCCTCTCGAAGAAACATGGGATTTTTCATTTGTTCAAGAAAACTTCTTCTATTTACGACAAAAAACGACAGTTTCCGTATTATGATACATATATGCGAGTTTACTTATACATCGTCAGGTTCGGACAACCATGACCCAAAGCTTTCGAGAGTAAAGAGATAGCAAGGTTTCTACTAAATTGGGGGAGGACATGTTTCCTTGAAGAAAAAAATTGCCTGGGTTACAGACAGTACCGCGCTCATACCTGAACACGTCATGGAAGAGCATGACATCTACGTCGTTCCACTGGAGATTATCTTTGAAGATGGCACTTATGAAGACGGCATTGATCTAGCACCTGAACAGCTTTATCAAAAAATTATGCAGGCCAATCATGCTCCCAAAACGTCGCAGCCTTGCTTAGGAAAATTTGTGTCTCTCTACGAACGATTAAAGGAAGAGTATGAATGCGCGATTGCTGTCCACCTCTCCTCTGATCTGAGTGGGACCTATAATACAAGCGCAACAGCAGCCAAGATGGTAGACTTCCCTGTCGAGTCGGTAGATTCCAAGCTGATGTCGTACCCGATTACCTCGATTATCTTAAACGGAATCGAACAAGCCAAGGCAGGAAAAGGCTACCAAGAGATTGCCGCTTCCTTGCGCGAAGAATACAAATCTTTCGAGAACTATATCCTAGTCGGCAGTCTCGACCAGTTTTACAAGGGCGGACGAATGACCGGTTTGCAGTATTTCATCGGCAATCTGCTTCAGATCAAGCCGATTTTCCAAATTAAGGATGGGCTGTTTGAAGTATATGAAAAGGTTCGTACCGAAGGAAAAGCGGTCAAGCGCATGCTGGAACAGCTGGAGACCGCCAAACAGAACTACTCCGTGAGGCACGTGCAGATTTTGCATGGCAACGTCTTGGACAAAGCGCTGGAACTGAAAGAGAAAATTCAGAGCAAGTACGCCGATGTCGAGGTGTTGGTTGGGCCGATCAGTTCTACGATTGGGGCGCATGCTGGGATGGGGACGCTGGCGTTGGCTTGGCGGAATGAGTAGGAATTGGTGAGTTAAGAAATGTGAAAAAATCGCTCATACTTTACTTGAGCGATTTTTTGTCGTCTTCTCTTACTTCCATTTCTAAAATCCTATCTAGTTGATTACGAATTTTCGTTATCTCATTGGAGCCCGTAGTTGGAAGCCTCAACAACGGAATTTGATATTTATTGCAAATCCCGTTTTTCAGCTTGTCCCGCTCAGTTTGTTCCGGTTTATTTCTATGGAAACCAAAGCCGTCTACTTCGATTGCTAGAAGTGGTTGCTTGTTAATTGCGTCATAAATAACAAAATCAAAAGAAGCCCTGTTATTAATATACCGCTTCTCCGCTTCGACAAGCCGTTCAGTATCGTAAAAAATATCCTTGAGATACACCTGCATACTAAATGTGACGCCCTTATAGCTCTCCTCCCCCATTAAATCCGATAGAACTCGCCAGATTATATTTTCCGACTTGTGACTGGATTTATAGATTAAACGGCTCTGCAAGTCGTTTAATCGTTCCGAGTATTCACTATACAACAAATCAAATACAGATATCAGATTGCTATGAGTGATATGCTCATGCAGTGTATGATACTCAATGTAACGTATTAAATTCCCGATATCTTTTCGGGAGTTTCGAAATAAAGAATGATCTGTTACAAGAATGAACTGTTTCTGCGCCCTGGAGACGGCTACGTTGACCAAACAAGAATTTTCAACAAAGTTTTTTCCAATTTGTCCGCTTTTTGTTTGATCCAAAACGGTAGACATAATTATGATGGGTTTTTCACGACCTTGGTACCTATGAACCGTATCAATCTCCATTTCGTCTTCTAGCATTTCGTTCGCCTCTCTCACCTGCAAACGATACGGGGTTGTAAAACCGATATCCTCTAACGGATAATTTTGAAGCTGTAGCTCTTTTAAAATCTCCTCTTTTACTGTTTCAATTTCCCTGTGGTTAAATCTCCCTGTTTGCTTTCCTGCAGTCACTTTTCTCATATGATTGCCTATTGCTGTGTAATGCACCCGGATTGAGACATCGGATTCTTCTTCTGAACTCAACGGAATCAATTCGTTGTTATAATATTGATTATTACAAAAACCAATTATGCTAGGTCGGCATCTATAGTGCTCCTTCAACATCACTTTTGGGACTTTCTCTCCATATATCGCTAGCATGGATGATAACAAACTCTGCTGAAAGTAATCATACATGACTTGTACTTCCTGAACCTTCAGCTTGCTTTTTATTTTCTCATCTACAACTTGGGGTAATTGCTTCATGTCACCTACAATAATCATTCGCCTGCAGCAAGACATAGCAAGCACTCCGGTCAATAAGTCTACCTGAGACGCCTCATCAACAATCACATAATCAAACAGGTATCCTTCCGGTATACAAGAACGCAGAGAGTGGGTTGTACTTAATACAATAGGGAAATACTCGAGGAACTCCTCGAAGTTTCTTGTATAATTTTTGGCGTTACCACGAAAGCCTGATTTTCCTTGATATCTGTGATAGAGCTTCTGCCTGAACAAGAGGGATGAATTCACTTCGTGTTGAAGTAGCAGATCATCGAAGGATTCGGTATCTAGTTTCTGCTGGATATCTTTTCTTTCCTGTTCCATTTCTGCCAATTTAGATTCGTAGTACTTCATTTGCAAGCGTGTGACTAGCTCCAAGCGATTCTTTTTCAGTTTTTTAAAATCGATAAATCCATATTTAAACAGTAGTTTTACTTTATGTAAAAAGCGGAATGATCGGTTCCCTAAAAAGTACTCATCCACTAAAAAAGATATAATGGTCTCGGATGTTTGACGGCGAAAAAACAAGCGCTCCATCTCTTCCATATTTCGTTTTTCATTATGAAAGAGAAAATGCTTTTGTTCCAAACGATAAGCAGCTATTTCTTGATCTAGTCTCGCCTTGCGATTGACAAGGGTTAATAACTCGTCTAAACGTTGCGACAAGTGTATTAACGTTTCCTGTAACTTCTCTTCTTGAATTTTGTTATCCCATCCTTCAATCTGGTATGTGGGCAAATTCTTAAAAAAGGCTTCTCGATTCTCCACTTTTCCTAATAATGCTGCAAGAAACCCATATCCAGACTTTTGAAGCTTGTCTTTCACATTTTGGACAGCCGCATTATTACCCGAGACAACAGCTACAGATTTATTTTGCATAATCGTCAAGTTAGCTAAAATATTTAGGATTGTTTGTGTTTTCCCTGTACCAGGTGGCCCTTGAATAATAGAGATATTACTAAGCATCGCTTGTTCAAGTGCCTCTTTTTGACTCAAATTGAATCGAAATGGATAGATGGGAGCAACTGAATTGAGTGCCGAATGCTCTATCTCTCCACATTTTAGATAAGTGGCAAGCACACTATTTTGATCGATAAAGTTAATCTTCGAGAATTGTTTCTTTAAAAACGATTCGGACTCGCCCTCTGTATTTGTGTATTGAGCAACGTCATTCCAATAGTCCAGTAGACAATTCACTTCATTATTAGAATGACTTCCCAACTCCATACTGATCAAAGAGGAATCAAAGATTTTTGATTTGTCATTATTAAAAAAAACCTTTGTGGTACCATCAAAATCTAAAACTTCCTTTATGTTTCTGAGCGGTATTCCTGCATATAGTACGGTCTTATTTTCGATATCTACAAGTTTAGGATTCATTTTGATAACAACATTATTGTATTTGTATGGCTCTTCTCTGCCCTTAAACCAAATACACACCTTACCTTCATGAAAGGAGTATTTCACGATTTCACCCGTCTGATCTCCTTTACTTGTAATAATTAATACCTTACGTTCATCCATAGTGAGAATTCCTCTGTATTTGAAAGATTTACTTGCACGTAGTGAAAATTTTGTTTAAATAGGAATAATATGCCTCGTTTAAATTATAGTCGAGTTCAATGTGCATTGCCCAAATTTTTCACTTGGATAACACCCGGATCGTGAAAATGGGGCAGTCCCAAAAGCCGTTTTTCAGCTTAGGTCTGCCCCATTTTGAATTTCATGTTTACGGTATTCCGTCTTATCCCACCGCAATCACTACATTCCCCTTCTTCCGCCCTGTCTCCACATATCTGTGAGCCTCCGGTACTTGTTCCAGCGAATAGCGTCTATCAATAACCGCTTTTATCTGTCCTGCCTCCATCAACTCTTTAAGGAAAACCAAATCCTCCGTCCGCACCTTCGCAATCCCTAGCCCATCCACTGTCAGGAATATCCCGTTGGGCACCAATGCTTTTACACAATGGGACTTCGTTGCTTTCCCAACCGCATCAAATATAACGTCATACCGCTCTTCTTTTTTCGTAAAATCCTCTTTCGTGTAATCGATGACGGTATCGGCCCCCAACGATTTCACCAAATCGAAATTGGCGGAGCTACATACCGCTGTCACCTCAGCCCCAAAATACTTGGCAAGCTGTACCGCTGAGGTCCCTACCGACCCAGAAGCTCCGTAGATCAGCACTTTCTGTCCTTTTTGCAGCTTTCCTTTTCGAAAAAAATGCAAGGCAGTCGTTCCCCCAAAAGGAATCGCGGCGGCTTCTTCATGTGTTACATTTATCGGCTTTAAGCCCACGATTGTGTTTTCTTGCAGACAGATGTACTCCGCGTGCGCACCGCATCGCATCCCGGTTAATGCATAGACTTGGTCGCCTATTTTAAATCGTTTTACCTGTTTGCCGATCGCTTCGACTTCCCCAGATAGCTCCACACCAAGAATCGGATTTCTCGGTTTGGTGAGGCCGAGCACGAGGCGGATGGGAATCCAGAGCAAAAACGGACTTTTGAAGGCGCGTATTCTACAGTCTCCAGAAGTAACCGTTGTGGCATGAATTTTTATCAGAATTTCATTATCCTTTGGCTTAGGCTTCTCTACTTCTCTTAGCTCCAAAACATCTGGCGATCCGTATTTTGTACATATCACGGCTCTCATTGGCATCTCCCCCATCCACTTTGCCATGAGTATAGCGGGAGCACGGTATTGGTATACAGATACTTAAGTATTGTTTTGCAATTTACAACAAGCCCAACTTGCGAGCTCGTGCGACTGCTTCCGTACGCCGCTGTACCTGCAGCTTGTCAAAGATATTCCGGTTATGCCCTTTCACCGTGCTGAGTGCGAGGAATAGCTGCTGGGCAATGTCACGATTCGATAATCCTTTTTCGATGAGCTGCAAAATTTCAAGCTCTCGCTCACTAAGCGGCTCGATCAGGGAATCAGCATGGTGGGACTCGAATTCTGCAAGCAGTTTTTCTATATAGCGTGGCAGCATTCTATGGACTGTCGCATCACGCAATATTCTTTTCATCGGGCTACCTTCGTCGACAAAAGTGCGAATGAAGCCACCCAGCTCCGCTATCACCAATGCGTCTTTCATTATTTGCGCAGCTTTTGCTTGATCACCCTGCACATGCAGAGCAACCGCTTGCAAAAGCATGATTTTGAGCCGTTCATCTTCAATCTGTTTTGCCTCCGCGTGCACAAGTAATGGCTCGAGCACCGCAAGTGCTGCGGACGTTTCTCCCTGTGCCAGAAGTACACGGGCTTGGAGTATGGGAAGGTCGTGCTTCTGTGCCAATCGGGCTGCCGCTGTCAGGTTTTCCTGCTGAAGCAAAATACGGACTTGTACTTCGGCAATAGGAGGCATCTGCATGACAAAGCCTTGCTTGCGAGCCACATACTCAGCATTTGCAAGCATGGTAGCCGCTCCGCTAACGTCTCCCTGTGCTAGCTTCAGTCTTGCGAGAAACACCTGCGCTGCTACGACTCTATCCGTTTGTTCCAGCTGACGTGCTAATTGAATGGACTGTTGACCATGAAGCTCCGCTGTATACAGGTCGTTCCATTCATAAAAAATCCGGGCCAAACCCAGATGCGCTTCACAAGCAGCTGGCAACGGTGGAGAACCCGCCAATATTTGTACATGCTGATAAGTCTCAGCCGCCATATGGAGCTGATTATCTGCCTCCTGTAGCTTCGCTAGTCCAAGCGTAGCCATCATGCTGATCACAACATGACCAATCTTCTTACTGATTGATAATGCCTCCTGGTAATCCTTGGTAGCTGCGGTACGATTCCCTTGGAGGTAATAAGCATACCCCAGCGACCATGTAGTGGCTGTGCGGACAGGCAAGTTGTCGGGGTGCAGGTACGCTAAGGCTCGCTTGGCCTCAGCCATGATTTCCTCTGCTTGGTGCATGCTCACAGCCAATGTGGCACGTATAGCAGCGATATGCCCAAGAGTATCTCTGGACCCGGCATCTGGCTCCAACCCTTGTAGGGCTTTTTCGGCGGCTAGTAGCTTCGGTTCAACGCCGGTTATTTGACCAGTCATCAGCAAAGCCGAGGCGTACATCACCCACAGCGCTGGCCTTACATCCAGCTCCTCGCGTGGTAACGACTCCAGCCAGTTCAGTACAGGGACTACCCCTCCACGAAAGAGCAGCGGCATCCTCTCGCCCTCCACCAGTCGTGCTGCTCGCGATAGATCATTGGCTGCTACTGCATGGTGAAAAGCTTCCATTTCAAATCCATTGTCTTCATACCAAATGCTAGCACGGGTGTGTAATTCTGCGAGAATTCGCTCGCACTCTCCTATTGTCGATGAAAAACGCTGCCGGAGCCTCTGCCTCAGCAAATCAGCAAAAAGATGGTGATAGCGGTACCAACGCCGTTCGCTGTCCAACGGGACGATAAACAAATTGGCGCGTTCGAGGAATTCTAACGTTTCCTGGCCTGAACCTGGGTAGATATCACTTTGACTAAAAACGGCGTCACAAAGAGGACCGGATAATCGGTCGAGGATGGATGTATACAGCAGGAATGCTTGAGTGCTTGCAGATTGCTTGGTAAGCACTTCTTCAACCAGATAGTCGAGAATAAAAGGGTGACTGCCCGAAAAAGTTGGAAGGAAGGTTGTGACATCTATTTGTTCTTTCATGGAAAGAGCAGCTAACTGTAAACCGGCAATCCAGCCTTCTGTGCGGGCATCGAGCAGGGCGATGTTTTCTGGTAATAGCTCTAACCCCATCACTTTCTCCAGAAATTGAGCTGCTTCCGAATAGGTGAAGCGCAAATCGGATGCGCGGACTTCATTCAATTGGTTCCGTACTCGTAGGCGGGCAATAGGCAATCGTGGTTCCTCACGGGTTGCAATTACCAGATGCATCTGCCGGGGCATGCGTTCAAGCAGAAGAGAGATGGCATCGTCAAGTGGCCCCGTTTTCAAAACGTGGTAATCATCCAAGACAAGAACAAAAGGGTTGGGTATTGCGATTATTTTATGAAGCAGAGTCGAGATCATTAATTCGATTGGTAGAGGTTGAGGAGAATGGAGCAAAGGAAATATGCCCGATCCAATATTCGGGCCAATATTTTGCAGAGCTGTGAAGAGGTATGTAAAAAAATGCGCAGGGTCATTATCCCCTTCATCCATGGAAATCCAGGCGAAGGGTCGATCACCGCTAGCGAGCCATTCACTGACAAGTGTTGTTTTCCCGGAGCCTGCTGGTGCTGAAATGACCGTCAGCTTACGGTTTAGGCCCTCGTTTAACTGCTCGATTAGTCGATGACGGGTAACGGTCTTCAACCGTGGCGGGGGCATATACAGTTTGGTGGTTACAATTGGAATCGTCATAAAGAAATTATATGTACCGCTGTCTCTAAGCGTCAACTCCGCCGACTTTTTGATTTACTCTCTGCTTTTTTCAGGTTGCTCGCTACACGGTATTGGACGATTTTTCTAATCAGATCATAAGGTAAGGGCTGATCGATCGGAAATTGCAATGTCCCTTTCGACTTGTGATATTCCTTCACTTCCTCTTTGAATTCCTCTATACCACCTGGGGATGGATAAAAACCGATATGATTTTTGAAAGCAGCAAAATGCACCAGATTTCCATGGAGGGCAAAGGTAGGCATCTGGTAGCTGATCTTTTCCTTCGCATCCGGCGCCTCCTCCTTTATTATCTCCCAATCGTGCATGACAAAAAAAACACGCCGCGCTGGCGTGTTTCGTTTCGTTTTGGTGGCAAGGATGCTATTTCGTTATACGTTTTCCAATAGCCTCCACGAGCTCTCTCGTTGTATTGGGCAGATTGGATTTTAAAATCGAATTAATCATAGGACCCTTCACACCATGGGCGGTGATATCCAGACACCCCGTCATTTTCGTCCGTGCCTCATCCAATGCCTTCGCTTTGAAGTAGCCATGACCGGTAAAATTCCCACTAAGCCCGGTCAAGGTAAACCTCACCTCGGTCGGAGGCGTCCATTCGGTGATATCCACTTGCAGGCTGATGGTCTTCTTCATGATGCCGATATCGCCTGTAAACGTCCAAGCGACACGACGTTCATTGATTACCTCGTGGCTGATGTAGCCAGGTACCAGTGGAACCCAATTCTCCACTATACTCACAAACTGCCATACCGCCCCGATGGGCTGGTTCAGCTCCACATCATGTATTCCTTGAGGCATGATTTGCTCATTCCTTCCCCCAGTGTTCTTTGGTATCTTGTTATGTTTATTGTCGGAACACGGGAGATATTTCAGGAATATGGCGGGTTAATCCCACCAAAAATGCCATACATCCTGTCTCATTAAATAATCCGCGTAATGCCCTAATGAAGGAAACTCATCCAAGACGTACTGACAAAAGATGAAATGCTCTTTTGCCAGCTTAATTGCCTCCTCGTAGGTCTGCGGTCTTGAACCGGCTTGAAAAATCCACGTATCCTCTGTCACAGCGAGAATCTTGATCCCATAAGCCTCCTGCCAGTGCGTTACGATAACGGACTGGTAAACGGGCAGTGGGCATTCATTATAGCCGCCCATCGGGACCCACAACGGTGCTTCATAGCCGGATGCTTTCGGCAATTCCAGGACAATCAGGGCGTCATCTTGTAATCGATCCTGCACCCATTTTTCACTTATGAGGAAGGACTCCGTCTCTGTTTCACTGAGTTGTTCATTGATCAGCTCGTCCCCTTCCCATATTAGGGAATATGCCTGATAGATGCCTTCAAAGTTCTTTCCTTCCAAACTTTTCAACTCGGATTCGATGTCTGTATACAAAAGGCGAGATTTCACAATCCGCCGAAAGACATCCTCCACAGATAAGCCGTGAACCTCCTCTAGCTGTTTATGTACATAATCAGAGAGTGATCCCTCTTCGTCCACTGCTTCTTCTATCATCTCTAGTATATTATAGCTAGGCAGAACCAAAATGCTGTGCTTATCTTCCTTTGTAGCAGGTACCGTGAAATCCTCCGCAGCAACCACTTTTATGTCACATTCTTTTAGGTAATTCGACAACTCTCCTACCATCGTCACACCTCTTTTTTCTGTTGGTTTGTGCTAATCATAGAATTGGTGCAGTTTATACGCTTATTCCCTCTCCATCATGGAGAACTTTTGCCTGATTTCATTCAGAACTTCTTCCCAATGAAGCTTCATTTGCTCCCGTGTGTTCATGTGATCCAAGTTCTCTTGATGAAAACTAATGGTCGTTCGGTCAGGCTTGTCGGATAGTAGCCGAATTTGCAATGTGGATGGCTTTTCCCATTCCTTCATCGACCACTTTAAACGAAACTGCCGAAACGGCTTCACCACACGAAATTGACCCGATATTCCATCTCTGGAAGTAAAGGTCTCCCCCTCGCTAAAGGTAAGGTTCGCTACATCTCCAAGCCATAACTTCGCCCCTTCAGACGAGGTTAAAAACGCCCAAGCCTGTTCTGGGGTAATGGGCATCGTCCTGCGTATACCTACCTGAAAGCCTGTCGCTGCCGTTTGACCAACGATTTTGTTAGATTCGGGATTTTGACTCTTCATCGAGACACCTCGCCAATCCTATTTGTTAGGACGAACTTTTCACGAGTAAATTGTAAACAATCACCAAGAAAATGTCACTCCTATACAGAAGACCAACACCTCGATAGTATCTCGATTGGGCGTCGATGGTTTGTTCTCCTATCGTTATGAGAGGAGAACAGCTGCATCTGAACGAATCCTAAGGAATACGCTTGATATATCCCTGAAGAGGAGCATGACCATGACGAATGAAGAGGTAAAAGGAATCATCGAAAATTATGTGCAAGCCTACAATTCATTTGATGTCGAAGGTATGGCGAGACTCTTGCATACGGATATTGTGTTCAGGAATTATTCCAACGGTGAACTGAACACAGAAACAAAAGGAATAGAAGCGTTTAGAGAGCTAGCTGAAAAGTCTGCGAAAATTTTCTCGAGTCGGCGTCAGACGATTATCGCCTGCCTCGTGATGGATGACAAAGCAGAAGTGCAAATTGATTATGAAGGAACACTCACGATTGATTTGCCAAACGGACTTAAGGCTTGAGATACGCTCCAATTAAAAGGGAAATCGATTTTTATGATAAAAGAAGGAAAAGTCTCCCTGATTGAAGATTACAGTTAAGAACACGGCAAAAGAAATACACCGCCCTCATGATATCGACACAGGAATGACCCGAATTTGTTCACTTTCTTCCTCAAAAAAAATGGTAGGATAGAGGCATCACTTCATAAAAAATGAGGAGAGTCACAAGTGCGGGTACATCCAATTTACTTTTTACGTCTTACAGGCCTACTCGATGGCCTTTCTTTATTAGTATTGATGGGCATCGCGATGCCCTTGAAATACGTGTGGGGCCTAGACAAAGCCGTAACCATCATAGGGAGTATTCACGGTGGGATATTTTGCTTGTATGCTCTGGCGATACTCTATTCAGCCATTCGCGTGAGATGGAGCCTGCTCTGGACTCTTGCTGCGTTACTCGCCGCTTTTGTACCGTTTGGGAACTTCTTTCTGGATCGCAGACTGAAAACGGCACAGGATGTGTATCCTCTGAAGCCGTTTAACAATGCCCTGCTCGTATACGCCATCGTTTTTTTCTCGTTCTTTGATTTGTTCTCGCAACTGCCGGTCATGAGTACATTTGCTGCTTCCGTAGGTGCCAGCTCATTTGTTATAGGGTTTGTCATCGGTCTGTATTCGCTAGCCAATACCTTTGGCAATATTATCTCAGGCATACTGACAGATAAGGTTGGTCCATCCAAACCACTGTTGATCGGCTTGGTTTTATCCAGCTGTGCCTTGCTGCTGTATCACATCGTCGATCAGCCGTTTCTGTTGATTATCGTGCGAATCATTCACGGATTTGTCGCCGGTTTGATCGTTCCTGCTGCTTTTACTTTTTCTGCGAATAACACGACACATGAGCAGCAAGGACGAAAGGTTGCCTTCACTGGTACCTTTGTGGGACTCGCAGCGATTATCGGACCTGCATTCAGCGGCATTATGGCAAGCAAAACCTCCGTGCCCTTTGTCTTTACATGTGTAGCTGTTATGGGCTTTTTCCTAACCATCCTGTCCGTCATTTTTCTGAAATCCACTCAGGCTTGCAAGAAAGAGAAGCTTAAGAAGGACGTTCCGACCTCAGCCTTGATCTTCAATGCTGGGATAATCAAGGCTTACGGCGGTGCCTTTTTGCTCATGTTTTCACAAGGTGTGATCGCTTACCTTTTGCCCTTGCATGTGCAATCGCTTGGATACGATTCGAAATTAAGCGGTACATTAATGAGCACTTTTGGGATCATTGCCGTCCTGCTTTTTGTGCTTCCGACCAACCAGATTTTTGATCGTGTGGCCCCTTCCAAAACGATGTCCATCGGAATTGGCTTCATGGGCGTGAGTCAGCTGCTTATTGGTCAATCCAACACGACATTGGCACTGTACTGCATGTTAGGACTATATGGGATTGGCTTTGCTCTTTTGTTTCCCTCTGTCAATACGATGCTCATTCAATCGACGCCACAAGAATTGCGGGGGAAAGCACACGGTTACTTATACGCCTTTTTCTCTCTCGGTGTGGTCGTCGGCTCAGGCCTTTTAGGTTGGCTGCCCTTCTCCATCGAGGAAGGGTTTCTGTTCACAGGATGTCTGTTGCTCGTGTTTGCCGCTTTCATTGCCGTGTATAAGCGGCGAGAACGCTTGCTGAATCAACAAAATAATCAATAGCAGCCATCGTTTCTAACAACAAAACCTCCTCAACCACTAAGCTAGTGGCGAAGGAGGTTTTGTGCTACTACTTTCAACTGCAGAATCACTGCGAATCAGGCATGCAGCCAACAGACCAATTCCTAGTACGATTGCAAGCAGGACAAAAGTAAGTTCATAGCTTCCAAAATTCATTAATCGGATGGACAGAACCGGCCCAAGACTTGTTCCCGAAAACAGGATAAACGTATAAACCGAAACCGCAATTCCCCGCGATTTGCCCCCTAGCTGTCCAACAAGCGAGATCACGGAAGGAACGGATAACGCAATTCCTGCAACGAAAAGCACACTCGTACCAATCAAAAGAGCCAAGTTAGATATCATACCGAGGGAAGCCATACTGACCACTGCCAGACCTAATCCGAAGCGGAGCACGGTACGTAAGCCAAACCGTTTTGCCAGCCCGCCCGCCAGCGGAGAAATGAGCATACCCACTACACCAATCGTTCGAACAAGCAGCATCTCCTTGTTGCTAAGCCCAAAATCAGATCCCGCCAAATAACTGCCCAAGACCGTATACATATTAACGAATGACATAAGCAATACAAGAGCGATTATGTAGCTCAAGACGATATTTTTTTGTTTGAACAGGGAGGGAA
The DNA here is from genome assembly GCF_055685845.1 of Brevibacillus schisleri. Lineage (NCBI taxonomy): Bacteria > Bacillati > Bacillota > Bacilli > Caryophanales > Paenibacillaceae > Brevibacillus > Brevibacillus schisleri. The sequence continues at coordinate 1,541,352 of NZ_JBVNDM010000001.1, read as the reverse complement.
TTCGCTTAATCGGCTCCCAAATATTAACGGTAGCAAGGGGGCTCTCTTCTTTTGGCAGCCACCTTATCACCACAAACAACGTCACGAAATAGATAGCAGCAAGCATATAGAATACGGCGTGCCAACTGTATTGTTGACTCATTACGGTGCTGAGCACTTGACCAATGATTCCTGCCGCCAAAAATCCCGTGCTGATAAATCCGATTGCCGTTACCCGCTTTGCCGCAGGGAACATTTCCACAGCATAGGCGAGTGCAACAGGCGAGAACGTAGCAGCGGCAGCACCTTGCAAGCCCCTGAGTACAATGATCCATACGAAATCATTTGCACTACCAAGCAACAAAGAAAGTAGAGCCAGGGCAATCATCCCGATCACAATAACGTTCTTGCGGCCATACTTTTCGGACAGCGGTCCATAAATCAGACACCCAATGGCAAACCCAACCGAAAATGCGCTGCCTACTGCTGCAGCCTGTGTCAACGTAATACGGAAAAGATCGGCAAATAGGGTCATAAGGGGAATCGTAACGTATAAGCTCGACATGACGACGATTCCAGACCAACATAAGATTGCCGTCATGAGTGAGTAGTTTCGCTGTGACATCGCACACCTCTTTTTCGAATATTTACACACATTCTAGTTAGATTATCTAATTATATTCACAAAAAAATATGATCTTATCTTCCCACCCCCAGTTTCTCTTCCATGCTGTTATTTAACTTCATCAAGATTTTTTCCAACAGCATCCGTTCTTCCTCTTCTAATTCGCTCATAATGGAGGAGCAAGCAGACCAAAAAACTGGCAGTACGCTGGTTACCAATTCTCTGCCTTCTTGCGTTATTTTGACATGAATCTTGCGACCATCCAGCGTGCTTTGCTCCCTGATGATCCAGTGCCTTTTTTCCAGCCAGTCCAGCAAAGCTGTAACAGAAGCACGCCGAATCCCCAGCCTGTCTGCAAGCGAAGAAGGGGTGATAAGTTCCCTGTCTTTATGTAACGTAAGCAACAGCAATACGTCCCATTTACACTCCGTTATGCCGAATTTCTCCAAATTCAAATCAATGACGTCTATGGCGTTATCCCCCAGCCATAGCATCAATAATCCCAAATGAGCCAATTTGCGATCCGTATTTTGCAGAGCAGTTGTTTCCATCAGATGCAAATATGGCTGAATACCAAGTTTCGGCAATTGATCGGATGTATGCTCACACTTGTTTTTTCTGCTCATAATCCACCTTGAATATAATTAGATTATCTAACTAAAATCAATATAAAGGATTTCTTTGGATTTTGCAACCCCCCCTGGCAAGACGAAAGCCGAGATCATCAATTCGAAACGTGGGGTGACTGCGTCTGCGGCACGTCGCCCCACAGCCTCTGGCCTCTTCTGCCCAGCTGCCACCGCGAAAAATTCGGTAGGAGCCATAGACGTTTACATCGTAAAGGTCCCAGCACCACTCCCAAACATTTCCCAGCATGTCATAGAGCCCCCACGCATTCGGCAGCTTTTGTCCTACCGCATGTGCTGTACCTTCAGCATTCCCTTGGTACCATGCGATCTCATCCAGCTCGCCGTACCGATAACCGCCCGTCCCTGCTTTGCAAGCGTACTGCCATTCCGCCTCTGTCGGCAGACGATAGCCATCCGCTTCCTCGTTCCAACCAACACGCTCACCATCTTCACTTATCGAGTAGCATTCCGTGAGACCTGCTTGCTGAGAAAGCAGATTGCAAAACGAAATCGCATCGTTCCACGAGACATTCACGACAGGAGCCTCTGGGTGGTCACTCGGTCCAGCTGCTTTTTGTACAACCGAGAAATATAACGCATTCGTAACAGGAACCGGTGCGAGTAAAAAAGCGTTCACCTCGGTTGTCCATTTGGCCTTGATTCGATCGTCTCGTAATTCGATATGCCCTGCTGGGATGCTTACCATGGTGTACGGCCGCTCCATCTCTATTTCACCTGGCTTAACTTCTCGATCGCCTGCTCTTCGGTTGGCAAGAAAAAGATGTCGTTTCCGTTGTTCGATTCATAGATGAAGTCTTTTAGACTTTTACTTGTGTACACCGAAAAATCTCCTACAATTGCCACTTTCACCCGATAATTGATGAACTTCTGAAGGATTTCACCAGCAAGGCGTGTTTTCAAATCGAAAAAGCTTTCGTTCAGCAATGATTTGTTGAGAACAATACGCTCACTGTCTGCTTGATAATGTACCGTTGCGATCAGGTCCAATGCGGACTGTACATCCCCTATAAGTACCTCGCTACCACTCACAATGGCAATATTTTTCCCGCCAGCTTCTACCTTTGTAATATTCATGTGTACCCTCCTCATCTTTTAGTCGTCATCTGCCTCACATAATCCTCACAAATATATCGGTTGTCTTCACCGGTTGCTGGCGAAACGCTCGCCACTCGAAAGAAGCTCAAGCCAACAACCATCGCCATGAGTCCATAGGCAGCGTTTTGTGAATCCTCTACAGACATAAGCCCGGTTTGCTTGCCATATTCAAAAATCTTGGTGATGCCCTGCAAATCTCGCGCATAACTCTTCGCAACCACTTCTTGCAGCTTGGGGTCCAACGCTGCTTTGGAGAAGAATTGGACAAAGAGTCTTGCTTGATCTTCATGCGGGATGTACATCTCAGCGATGCCATCCAGCTGCGAAACATTGATCCGTTTTTCCTTGTCATTCACGTATGGCGGCAAGATGTGCGTAAGCGTGACGTCCATCATTTCCTGGGCGGTCATGGTGCTCTCAATGTCAGATTCGATTTTCAAGCCATAATAGGCCAAAAATGCCTGAAAGGCTTCACTCGTCAAATTATCCTTATTCTTAAAGTAATACGTGACGACACCCTTTGAGCAGTCCGCATACTCCGCCACCTTATCCAGCGTCATGCCATCAATCCCGTGTTTGCTAATACAAGTGAGGGTCGCATTGATGACATCTGCTCGGCGCTTTGGTTCCATTCCTAATTTGGGCATGATTTTACCTCGTTTATTTATACTGTACAGTCGGAATAAAAAAAGTGTACACCATGATTTTCCAACTTGTCAAATGAGGAGGCTCCACAACACAAAAAAACACGCTTACGCAGCGTGTTCGATCATGACGTTACATAGCAAGTGCTTGGCGACTGATCCGATATTGCCCCGGCGTCAGCCCCGTCCATTTCTTGAAAGCATTTTGAAAGGCGCTTGGATCTGAAAAATGAAGCAGGTATGCAATCTCTCCAATGGAATGCTCCGCTTGCTGTAAATACCCCATCGCCATTTCTTTGCGGACATTCGTGGACAATTCATGATAGGAAGTGTCCTCTGCCTTTAGTTTCACTTGCAGGGATCTCGTACTCATATGAAAAGCAGCGGCAGTCTCCTGTAAGGTCGGAAAAGCCGCAGGCATACATCCCATCATCCATTGAAACACACGGTCCGAAAATTCCCGCCCCCTGTTCAGCCTCGCTCTAATTTCTTCCGCGATGGGTTCGAAAGCTTTCCGCAGCCGGACATCTGAATACAGGATCGGGTATTGCAAAACTTCTTTGCCTACCAAGAGCCCATTTTCTTCTTCACCAAAGTGAGGCTCCATCCCGAACAATTTCAAATACGGAGCGATATCATCCGTAGCGTCGTGTGTGAAATGTATGGACTGTAACGGAATAGCGCGGTGACTCATACGGACAATCAAGTGGTACAAGGAGCTGACCATATCCTCCATGCAATGTCGGGATACGCTCCCAGGGCTTTGCCTATGAAACCGCAGGAAAACATCCTTCCCCCGCTCTTCCCAATCCAACTCGTACCCGCTGCAAAGGATCACGTGATACCGCTGATAAGCCTTCCATGCATCGACGATTTTTTCCGAATGCATCATGACATAGCCAAGAATGCCCAGATCGGCAATATCAGTTAACTGCCCTTGATGCAGTCCGAAATGATCATCCTGCGTGTAAATGGCAGCTTCTTTCATCAAGCGCTCAAGCTCTACTTCATCAATCCGCGCCTCTACATCCTTTAGCAAACTACTGTCGAAAGAAATATGCTCACAAAAACGCTCAAAATCAAGCTTCTTGTGAGTAATTGTTTTCATAATCGGATACACCATCGAAATCGCAAACCCATGCGCATTTTCCAAGTACGGAACCTCCTTTGCGTGAATCCACAACATTTATGCGCCTTCGATCATTCCTCTGTTTCCTTCCACACGATATGCTGAATACAGTTCAGTTTACCACGATCTGTCGGTTATGGAATCGACTCTACAGGGGGACATGAAAATGAACATACTCGTTATCATCGGACATCCAGATCCCGAGAGCTATTGCTCCGCGTTGGCGCATGCCTATATGCAAGGAGCCGCAGACAAAGCAGCACAGATTCGCACCATTGATTTGAGCCAAATCGCTTTCGACCCAAATTTGAAGTACGGATATCGGAAAAGAACAGAGCTGGAGGATGACCTAAAAGAAGCGCAGGACCTCATCCGTTGGGCGGATCATCTGGTCATTGTCTATCCGACTTGGTGGGGTACGATGCCCGCTATCTTGAAGGGATTCTTTGATCGTGTCTTATTACCCGGATTCGCCTATAAATATCGGGAAGGCTCACCTCTATGGGATAAACTGTTAACGGGCAAAACCGCCCATGTGATTGTGACCATGGATACTCCCTCTTGGTACAACCGATTGATCTACTGGCAAGCCGGACACCTCGTGATGAAACGCAACATTTTAAAGTTTTGCGGGATTAAACCTGTGAAGGTTACGGAGATTAGTGGGGTGAATGCCTCGGCGGAGGAAAAGCGCAAGAAGTGGCTGGAGAAAGTGAAACAGCTTGGGGAGAGGCTAGCCTAAGCGTTACGAGAAAAAAACGAATCAAAGCGACAAAAAACTCAAGCTGAAAAAGACTTGAGTTTTTCCTATTCGCTTACTGATCAAGATGCGTTTGCACACTTTCCAAAAACTTAATGCGGGGCCGCCTTCCAGCAGCGGATCAGCTATTTTATCCAAAGCTGTCACTGTCCTGCACCTGCTTCCTAGCCTTTCTCCAGCGCATCTCTTTCGTTGGAATGATTTACCTAGGCAAATAAATCGTGCAAAGTGTATTTATTATGTAGCTGATTGTGAGTATGATAATAGTAAAAATAATAAAGAAAGAGGCTATCATATGGATTCTACTTTTTCACCAAGAAAAACAACAAAGACGAAAACCTTAGTTATTAACGCACTCTTCATCGCTTTTACTCTCGCAGCCACCATGTTTATCAATCTAAGACTCCCGATCATGGGTAACGGTGGCCTCATTCATCTCGGTAACGTGCCTCTTTTAATCGCAGCCTTTGTGTATGGCAGAAAAACAGGAGCTATCGCTGGAGCTTTTGGTATGGGCCTCTTTGACCTTATCTCCGGTTGGACAGCATGGGCACCGTTTACCTTCGTAATCGTGGGTGCAATGGGCTATGTAGCTGGTCTCATCGCCGAGAAGGTGCCTGGCAATCGGGTATTTGTGTACGCACTCGCAGTTGTCGCTGCATTGGTGATTAAGATCGTGGGCTACTACTTTGTTGAGGTTATTCTTTACGGGAACTGGATTCAGCCGTTTGGCTCCATTCCGGGGAACGTTTTGCAGGTGGTTGTAGCAGCGGTTATTGTCATCCCGCTGGTAGGACGCTTGAAGAAGATTGTGGGACAAGGTTAAAAAAGATCGGGAACCGCGTGGGGGCAGCATAAAACCAGATTATCGCCCATGACTCCAAAGCCGTCTTTCCTACTCCTTGCCCAGATCTAACTGATACAAGGCGATTTTGTGCTAGAGCATACAATACTTCTTGTTACCAATCGTCTGGTTCAACACCCAACATATCCTCGACGAAAGCAACTGGATCATCCCAGTACAATTCTAGCAAGTCTAGTACGACATTATATGGCTCGCTACTCATTTGCAGTTAGCTTCCCTCGACGCCGAGCTGCAATCTCTTGAATACCATTAACCCACTCTTTCACTGAATCTCGCTCATCATCTAGATAGCAGAGTGATCGGTCCGGTTCATGTAAATCAAATATTAGGCAAGATGACAAACAAGTTACCCTCAAATTAATTAGTCTTTATTTTTCCACGCTCCATTTAAAGTGCGTGGATTTTTTTACTCCTGAAATAGTATGTAAAATTGACTTTTTACTTTAAAAGGAAACAATAACCATACTTTCACGTATAACATGTAAACGAAATATTGGAGTGATAATAGAATGTTCGCAAATGACTTTGGACCATCTTTCTCTAGTGGTTTTAGTCCGCCCTGGTGGTTTATAGTGATTGCTGGAATAATTGTACTTTTCATCTTAGGAGCGATCATAAATGGTATCAGGATTTGGATCTCAAATAATGCCTCCCCAATCTTAACTCAACCTGCAAAAATAATTAGTAAACGCACAAGAACTTCAGGTGGCGGTAATGATACTAGTGTATCAACATACTATTACCTTACTTTTGAACTAAGCAATGGAGAAAGACTAGAATTCCATGTAAAAGGTAGTGAGTATGGCTTACTGGTCGAAGGAGATACAGGCATATTAACTTATCAAGGCACCAGATATAAGGAATTCAGCAGACGACCTTTGTAAAATAGGGTCGTCTTTCTACATTCCTGTCTCCTTTCTATACCCCCTCATCACAACTTCTCTTTTGTTAAATCAGTGAAACCTATTACTCCCTGTGACGTAAACTTGGGTAATACTAACAAGGGGAGTTCATTGGTTCCAAGGGTGGAGCTGTAATTAGTATCGAAAGTGTTTCCTTAGATTCAACACCGTTCCCCGTCTATTCCGAAAATGGGCGACGTAGGCTGGAGGCAGGGCATCAATTTTCTAAAGTTACCTACACAAAAAACGGAAGTGAATATACTGTCTGGTACCGTGGTGTCAATGGGCCGTTTGCAATACATAAACAAACTCAGACAAGATCAGGTGTACCTATAAAAGAAACACCAGAGAACGAGCAATTTATTTATAGTTATGGAGAACGCTGGATCTTTTCTGACTAAACACAAGTAATGTTAAGTTAAGTCCTCTTCCCCAAAAGCTGCGCCAACTTTGGTATTCGACACCATCTGAACTTTTCGTCTTCTTGAGAAATCCATCTTTCCATAATCGACATCGAAGGAGAATCCGTTATAAACGATCTGGTTTGCTACTGGAAGGATCGTCACCTGATCGACCATAATCACCGAGACACTATCAGGGTCTTCAATCAAAAAGCGCTGGTTTTCATCGAGTTCTAAAACGATTTCTGTCATGCACGAACCTCTCCTTTACAAATCGATTATTTTGTTAATCCCTCATCACTTGGATCCATCATGTTGAAATCAAAATCTGTAAATATTGACATATTTGTAGTACGCTTATTTTGCCCGTTGTAAAAATCCTTCTTATCCGTTGATGGAACGCCGTGTGCGATGAAAGTCGCCCGCACGGTGTAGGCTCGAACGAAAACCCTCACGAAGAGAAGGGAATAAGTCGAGAATAGCTATACTGATCCAATATTCACTTTGCAAGACAATCTAAATGGTCAATATCCCTACCATTTCGTTGAAGGCTCCTCCCAATACCTTATGCCAAAATTTCTCGCCACCCAGCCATTAAGAAACGCGACTCTAACTTTTGATTTGAATGATGTTTTCACTCCAGATGCAACCGATTTGTATTACATTGCTTCTGATCGCAATGAAATTGGTGCTGATAAAATTAATGGCTCCGTAATTACGATTCCTAATGTTACTCTTGATAAAGGACAGTTAATCATTTTTGACTTAGGATCTTACACAATGCCTTCTGCAGGAACGTATAAATTTTTCATTTCTGTTGATTCAAAACACACGCAAGAAATGGTATTGGATATTTCTAAAAATTAATTATCCATCAACAGCCCTCGGGTTGGACCCGGGGGGATATTTTTTCGTCGAGACTGAAGGCTCGCCCCCCCGCTGCAACTGCCCCTATTTATCAAATCGTGTGTTTTGTTAACCTCAGCTCTTTAATAACACAATCACAGAAAGTTATAACTTTAGTTAGCGGACAATTTAGATTGATTGGCGTAGCGTTATATTTGCCCGTTGTAAAACATTCTTTCTTATCCGTTGATGGAACGCCGTGTGCGATGACAGTCGCCTGCACGGTGTAGGCTCGAACGAAGACCCTCACATTTAGTAGGGAATAAGTCGAGAATAGCTATGAATTGATTGCCAGACCTGCTCAAATTTTGCAACCAGCTGGACTTGCGATTAGCCAAGCAAACGTCATCGTTAAGTATGGTGAGTATACGTATTGGTCGTATACCCCTTCATCGAATGACCTTGTTTTGGTTGTCGTCGCATTTGATTCCAACAATCAGGAAGTCAAACGCTGGGAAGTTCCTGGTTATAGGTATACAATCGACATTGGGATCGATAACCAAAATAAAACAGTGGTGTTCTACATGTGGCAAAAGGTAGGAGTCTTTGAAAACGGTTCTTATCCGGTTTCGTTTACCTGGGAACAGTTGAAAATCAACTAATCCACCATCAACGGCCCCCGGGTTAATCCCGGGGTATTTTTCTCACCAAGTTGGGGAATTTCCTACTTTCTACAATTACCGTTTTGTTAAAGTGACCACTTTCAGTGCTGTGTTACAGATCGCTTCTTGTACCGTCATCCCAGTGCCGATCTTCTGGACAGACACATCATCAAAGTCTGCTTGCCAAGCGTACTTTTCATTGTCCTCGGCGTAACTAAGGACAAAGAAGTGCGTTTGTTCTTTGATCTTCTCCAACACTTGCCACGCATCGGCTATGTTTTGGAGTGGGTTCCAGTCTTTTTCCTTTGTTGCCAAGCTCCCATCCCATCACCTTCGTTGCCAGCGTTTCTATGATTTGTTTTTCGGTCATTGTCATTATCCACCCAACCCTATTTTCATCGGCTCCAACACTTCCCTTGTGTCCACATCTACAATCTGCCACTTGTAAAAGCTGTCGGCGTACCACCTAGCTACATACGAAACGTGCCTGAAGTCGCTCCAATGAGTAGCTTCCTCGATACTCTCCACATCATCATACGGATAGGCGCACGGATTGTAGTTCCCGTTATGCTTCAGAAACGACTTACTCTCCTTGTTTTGAACTGCGTATTTCTTCGGCAATTTGATCTCCCTTTCATTAGCCATCATCGTACTTTCTACAGCTAATAAAATGTCTTCGATTTCCTTTCGGGTAGGTCGCCAACCAGCAGCCCACATCTTGATCCTGACTTCTTCCAGCATAGCGGGAGGTAATCTCCAACCCTTTATTGCATCTTCCGCGCTAGCTCTAGGAAACATATCTTTCGCCCCTGATTTTTGTTTGGAAAGAAACTCGGTAGTTTCTTATGTTTGTCGCAAGCGTTGACGGTTACAGGTGCCAGTCTATCGCTCTTGCCCTTCTTCGTGAACACCGTTCCTTTCGTCGTAGCCTTTTCGGTGCATCCGTTGTAATTGCAGTTGCCAACTTGTCGTTTCCCACCCGGTTTTCATTACTGTGATATAATGAAAATAAAAACAATGGGGTGTATTGTTGAAGAGACAGTTTTTGATGATTGTAAGTGATGTAACAAAACCACAAATGGATAGAGTCACCGAAGCAGTAAAAGATTTTAACGAATTCATTGACTTGATTCCAATTGAGTCTAAATCTGATGGAGGCTATAGCCTATACATCGATATTCAAAAAGGCGATGTTGCTATCACAGTCTCAGATACACGAACATTCCTGAAAAATTGGTTTAAGCCTTTAAAAATAGAATGTGATTCAAATCCACGAGACTTTTATTAAAAGTCCTTTTTAAATACACAGCTTGTAAAACCATATCCCTTCTTGTTTCTAATACTGATGTACAGTAAGATTTAGGAAAAACCATTAGGGAGTGGAAAAATGGTCACTTGTTACTTGAAATATGTTATTGATCCATATCAGGTAAGTGTTTTTGAAGAATATGCAAAGATGTGGATACCTCTTGTCAACAAGTTTGGCGGACATCATCATGGCTATTTCCTTCCTCATGAAGGTGCTAATAATATTGCTTATGCCTTATTTAGTTTTCCTAGTTTGGCAGAATATGAGGATTATCGAAAGAGAATACTGGTCGATGAAGATTGCCAACTTGCCTTCTCACTCGCAGAGCAGACAAAGTGCATCATCAGTTACGAGCGAAGTTTCTTGCGTCCGGTGTTTGAATAATTTTCCTTCAACGTTGTCCATCCTTGGATAGGATGGGCTTTTTTATATAATGAGCATTTAGTATCCATCCGCTATATGCCGGGCAGCGAGAAGATTGTCTGCTGCCCCACTTGATCAGCTGCCACTGGATTGATCCAGATAACTTCTGTTGATGTGCGCCATTTCGCCAAAGCTACCCTTCTCCTCCTCGTCAAGTCGAGCAACTGCGTCTCTACTGTTTACAATCTCAAGGACAGCGCAAACGCCACGGGCTACAAACCAAGGTTCTCCATCCTTTACCACTACTCGAATCTGTTTATCTTGATAGTTAAAAACGTTTTGAAGTGCCTGCATTGTATATTCCTCCCCTAACTTCCCGTTGTCCTTGAACTTCTCATGCGATCCAGCATTCCCATCAGTTTCGGGTCATCCCGTAACAAGCCCGGTGATTCCCGTGACTGGAAAGCCCCTGCAGGCCGTTTAGGAGGCTCTAAAAGAGAAGGGAAAACCTTCTGTCCGCGTAAGAGTGGCTTTCTTTTTTGCGTTCGTACGAGATCGGCGCGGAAATACGAAAAATCGCTCAGAGGATCATCTATCCCTTGAGCGATTTTTCGTATTTCAACGATATAAAATGATTGATTCCAATTTTTTGAGCTCTCTTTAAAAGGACAGGCTTCCGGCTATATACTTGGAACCCTAATTTCTGGTATAGCTTCATAGCGGGAATATTTCGTATCTGCTACTTCTTCGATGAGAAATTGTTCATACGGGGTATTTTCCATCATATGACGGAGAACCATCATTGCCGCCCCCTGCCCTCTGGATTCGGGAGCGGCTCCGACGAAATCGATTGAGCATTTCACGGGAGAAGGATCAGCCAGAGTAGCTTCAAATTCGACCGAAGAGACAGTGCCATCCGTGCATGCAGCCATACCAGCAACTTTGCGATCCTCCGTTACCGCTACATAAAATTGATTCAAAACGAACATGTGAGCAAAAGCTCTTGCAATGGTTAGCTTGTCATTGAAAAAAAAGCCAAGCCACTGCGTGAATCCCTCCGCAAAAATCTGAGACATTTGCTCTCTTGCATCGAATTCTACTTGATCCGCCCTGATCACTGTAAACATGTACGGTTATTCTCCTTCCTTGTATAGAAAAGAAGTGAGGATAGAGGATGAAGGCATCGTGAAGTGGTTTTTTCGCATCATTTTCATCATAGCTAACCCGTGTAGTGTCGAATAGAAAAATACGACCATTTCATCTGGGTCCCCTGATCGGAATTCGCCGAGCGCCTGACCTTTTTTGACAAGCTGGGCTGTGGCGTGAAACAACTTGTCGCTAAGGCGAGCTACCTCGGTTTGTTTTTCGCTTGTTCCTCCCCCCGCTAGAAACGATTGAGCCATCAATATCAGCAAATTCGCAAACTCTTCGCCTGTCGTCATGTCGCTGTGAATTTCTTTCACAAACTGATCCAATGCTTGTTTGGGTGAAATAGCTGACTCGAAGAAATCGATGTTTTTCTTCAAGCCTGCAAGTGCGTAATCCACCAGGTCGTCAAACAAGGTTTCTTTCGATTTGTAATGCCGATACAAAAGCCCGATGCTGATGCCAGCCGTATCCGCAATGTCCTGGACATTCGTCGACCCGAATCCTTTTTGAACGAATAACTGCATGGCTGCTGATTGTATTTTCTGCTTTGTCGCGTTGCGCATTTGTTCGTATTGTTCTTTAGTGCGGGGCATTGGGGGACCTCGTTTTTCGAGTGAGTTTTTACTCATTATAAAAGCAGGAGTTTTGAAATGCAATCTTATACAGTTCGGTAATGCAAAAAAACGGCATCTCTGCCGTTTTTCGTTGCCCCTCTATTCTTCCATCTAGTCCTTTGCAGTGTTCAGCTCAGCTTCGATCTTAGAGTTTTTCGAAGACTCGTCCATACGCCAGTAAACGAGAAGGCTTATGGCAATACAAGCTGCTACATAGTAATAGAAGAGAGACTCGTTCCCGATGCTTTTGAACCATAGCGCGATGAACTCCGCTGTTCCCCCAAAAATCGCGACGGTCACCCCGTATGGAAAGCCTACACCCAGAGCGCGAATGGCGGTAGGAAACATCTCGGCTTTCACGATCGCATTGATGGACGTATAACCAGTAACAATGATAAGACCAGACAGCATCAGCAGGAAAGCAACATATGGGCTAGTGGTTTGTTCCAGGAGCATAAACATCGGTACGGTCCACAATGTTCCAAGAATACCGAAACCAATCAACAGCGGGCGCCGTCCAATTCGGTCGGACAGCATACCAGCAAGTGGTTGCAAGACGACGAATACGAGCAATGCGGTAAAGTTAATCCAGCTAACTACATCTTTCGGCATTCCTACCGTAATCACCATGAATTTTTGCAAATAGGTCGTGTAGGTGTTAAAGGCAATGGTTCCCCCGAGTGTAAGACCGACGACTGCCAGCACCGCCTTCGGATGCTTCATCAGCTCTCGAAGCGTACCCGCCTTCTCCTTGTTTTTCGACTCCATTTTGGTATACTGCTCCGATTCGTCCATACTGCGGCGCAGCCACAACACGGCTACTGCGCCAAAGGCTCCAATGATGAATGGAATTCGCCAGCCCCATGCCATCATCGCTTCTTCCGTGAGTATTTGCTGCAAGATAATTTGCACACCCAGTGCCAGCAATTGTCCACTGATCAGCGTGACGTACTGGAAGCTAGAATAGAACCCTCGGCGACCACTGGAAGCCATCTCGGACAAGTACGTTGCAGATGTTCCGTATTCCCCGCCAAGCGAGAGACCTTGGAGCAGGCGGGCAAGAACGAGAATGATAGGCGCAAACACGCCGATCGTTTCATAGTTTGGTGTTACGGCAATCACCAGAGAACCACCCGCCATGATGGTAACAGACAGCGTCAGCGCAGCACGGCGCCCATGACGGTCAGCGTATCGGCCCAGGAGCAAGCTCCCGATCGGTCTCATTAAAAATCCGATAGCAAAAACAGCGGCAGTATTCAGCAACTGGCTGGTAGCGTCGCCCTTTGGAAAAAATTGAGACGAGAAATACACTGCAAAAGCTGCATAGACATACCAGTCGTACCATTCAATCAGATTCCCTAGTGAACCTTTAAAAATGTTGCTTGTGATGCGCCGCGTATTTTCACGATCACTCGATTGACTCATTGCTGTCCCCTCCTTGTGATTGACCCGAATCCATCGTTTAACCGCTTACAAATCAAACAATCCTTTGAAAGGGGTTACATATTTACCCGGATGGATTCTCGAAGAACTGTTTTTATTCTAAGTTGTTTGTTTTGCTAGAATCTATCGAATACTTCCGGATGTGCAAAAACGGCATCCGAGCTGCCGAAAAACCCAGTTGAGTTACATTGATTTTTCGACCAGTTCGGGCTACCCTTTTCCATAGGGAGGGCTGTTATGACAATCACTATGCTTCTGGGACTGCTTGAAGACATCTCTGTAATTGCAGTCATCGCCCTTATCATCGGCCAATTAGATTACTTTCGGAACATCATGTACGGGAAAAACAACTGGATGCGGATCGTGATCCTCTCAACGCTGTTCGGGTTCCTGTCAGTAATCGGAACGGAGAATGGGCTACGGGTCAATGACGCACTCGCCAATACGCGCATTGTCGGTGCCGTCGCTGGCGGGTTGCTCGGAGGGCCAGTCGTCGGTTTTTTGGCCGGCCTAATAGGAGGTATTCATCGCTATTCGATCGGTGGATTTACCGCATTCGCCTGTGCCATCTCGACCGTAATGAACGGCTACTTGGCCGGAATCGTCAGTACGAAAATGAATATGCTGCGTCTGAAATGGCAGCATATCGTACTGATTGGCGTTACAGCCGAGCTCATTCAAAAAGTCATGGTGCTGCTCATGGCCAAACCTTTTTCAGCGGCACTCGAACTGGAAGTAAAAATCGCGATCCCGACCACCATTATGACCATTGCAGGTCTGCTGCTCTTCACGCGCGTTTTCCAAAATCTCAAAATGATGCAAGACCAGTCCGGCGCATTGGGGGCAAACCTTGCCTTGTCGATTGCCAGTCAGACGTTGCCTCATCTGCGGACGGGGCTAAATGAATATTCTGCGAAAAAAACCGCTGAACTGATCCGTGAAATGGCCAAGGTGGATGCAGTTGCCATTACCAACCGCGAAAAGCTGCTCAGCGCAAAAGGCCATGAACTGGAGAATCATGTGCAGAAAGAGACGCTGTGTGCACAAGTAGCGGAGGCTGTTTTGACCCACCCTACAGGGGTATGGCGCGACAAAGATTTTGCTCTTCCGCGTCCACCTCGCCTAAAATCGATCAGCGCCGCATCGTTGTATCATCAAAACCAGAAAATCGGGACGTTGCAATTCTACTATAAGACCTCTTCCTCCAAGACGTCCCAGACCAACGAGAAGCTAGTGGACGGCTTGGCCAAGCTGCTGTCGGTCCAAATTGAACTAGCGGAGATCGAGCATCAAGCGAAAATGCGAAAGCAAGCTGAAGTGAGCGCCCTGCAAGCACAAATCAACCCGCATTTTCTGTTCAACACCTTGGGGACGATTATGTCCTACTGTCGTACAGACCCTGATCAAGCGAGAAGCTTAATCGGTCATTTAAGCGACATCTTCAGGCGCAATTTGAAAAGCAAGGGAAATCATCACAGCTTGCAGGAAGAACTAGACGGAATCAAGTCGTATTTGGAAATCGAGAAGGTCCGATTTAGCAACCGTTTAAAGGTGAACATGGAGATCGACGAAACCCTGCTGGAGTGCAAATTGCCTGTCCTGACTTTGCAGCCGATCGTGGAAAATGCCATTCACCATGGACTTTCCCCAAAAGTTAGCGATTGTCTGCTCACGATTCGAGTGAAACCGTACGACCATGAAGTGAAAATCAGCATTGAAGACAATGGCGTTGGAATCAGTGAAGAGCGTTTGGCCGAAATCTGGAACAGCCAATCGAAAGGCATCGGCCTTATCAATGTCCATTCACGGCTGCAATCCATATATGGCAAAAAATACGGCCTCACGATTCAAAGCAAGCCTGGTTTGGGAACAGTCGTATCCTTTGTCGCTCCGTTATCCGCATTTGAAAAGGAAGTGCATCCAGATGCTCCTGAAAACGATCATCATCGATGACGAGCCAGCCATTTGTTCCGAATTAGAATATTTGCTGAAAAAGTATATTGATATCCAGGTGGACGCAATCTATACCAATCCACTGGAAGCATTGCCTCATATGATCAATTCCGAGCCTGATTTGCTTATGCTCGATATTCAGATGCCCGGGATGAATGGGCTTGAATTTGCCAAAACTTTGAATCAGATGTCCAATCCCCCATTGATCGTTTTTTCGACTGCCTATCATGAACACGCTCTGGAGGCTTTTTCTACGCTGGCTGTGGGCTATTTGACCAAACCGATCATGGAATCGAAATTGGACGATGTGATCCAAAAAGTGCGGACACTGAGGAAGCGAGCGGCCATGAATGACCGCGCTGCGGCAGTTCTCCCGATGGAAGAGCATGTCTGCATCCGGAAGACCAACAAGATCATCCCGATCCCTGTGGGGCAGATTTACTTTGCGTTTGTGCGTGAGAAAGATCTATATGTGGCGACAAAAGAGAGTATCGACAAGTGTGATTTGTCCTTAAATGAGCTGGAGGAGATTTTGAATCGGTCTCGCTCTTTCTTTAGAAGTCATCGGAACTATATTTTGAATGTGAAGCATATTAAAGAGATTATTCCGTGGTTTAATCATACGTATTTGATTAAGATGAATGATGATAGTCAGACGGATATTCCTGTTAGTAGGGGGAGGATGAAAGCGTTTCGGGGGTTGATGAATTTGTGAGTTTTTGGGGGAAGAAGATTGCTGGATGGAGCGGGGAGAGAGTATCTTTTCGCTCCGTTTTTCATAGAAGCAGCGTATATTCGATTTCCAGAGATGGATACTCAAAGCTATAACGGTATCCGAAACCTCCAACTGACTAGGGGATTTGTTATACAAAAGATACAAAAAGAAAAAACGGCATCTCTGCCGTTTCCGTAGTTACTTATATGGTGGAGCATAGCGGGATCGAACCGCTGACCTCTACACTGCCAGTGTAGCGCTCTCCCAGCTGAGCTAATGCCCCATATGTATGGTACTTCCAGCGTTTACCGCCTCAGTGAAATCAGTATAGCATACGCCCGCCGTACACTGCAAGCGAAAAAATCAGATAAATCCCCGCCCCTGCTGAAAAAACTCAACAAAAAAAGCCAACCGATCCCACCCGGTTGGCTTTCCTCTTTTCCCTACGAACCCACTATCTCACCGTTACCACAATCGGAGTCTTCTTCCCACCATACTGCACATAAATCGTCGCTTTCCCCGACCCTGTCGCCTTGATGACGCCGTCTTTCACATCGGCTACCAACAGGCGAGAAGTGGTCCAGAGAGCTGGCTTGGAGACATCTTGCTCAGAGCCATCCATGTACGTCGCAATGGCTTTCACTTGTTTCACTTCGCCTTTGCTCATCACGAGCTGAACAACATCTGTCTTCAAGTATTTCAACGTATCGACATCGACTGGGATGGAGACGCTCTTGTCGTTGTATTTCGCTATAATCGTCGCTTTTCCGAAGGCACGTCCTGAAACGAGGCCTTTGGTTACGTCAGCTACCTTGTAGTTGCTCGTCTTCCAGTCAGCCAGATTGGTAACATCCATGGTGCGGCCATCGGAGAAGGTAGCTGTCAAGGTTACTTGTACATTGCTGTTTGACTTCGTAGATACAAAGCGCTTGTCTGCTTCCAGCTTGCTCACGATTCCGACTTCTACCGGGATGCTGATCGATTTGCCGCCATATTTCGCGGTGATCGTCGCACGTCCGTTTGAGAGACCTGTTACGCGACCGTTTACCACATCCGCTACTTTCAGCGAGGACGAGGACCATTCAGCATCTTTGGTCACATTGTCCGAATTGCCAGCAGAGTTTGTTGCGCTCAGCTTGATGTCTTTTGATTCATTGACGTTCAAGATCAGCATGCGAGGATCAACAGAGAGATTCGTCGCTTGGTCTACTTCTACAGCAATTGAAACCGACTTGCCATCAAAGGTACCTGTTACGGTCGTTTTCCCTGCTCCTGTCGCCGTGATCTTTCCGTTCATTACTTCTGCTACAGCAGCAGAAGCTGTGCTCCATGTCGCTGTATCTGTTACATCCTTGTTCGTTCCATCTGCGTAAGCTGCTGTCAGCTTAACCGTTTCGGACTTGCCATTGGCGAGCACGATCTTTTTCTTGTCTACGGTCAATGTCTGCATGACGCCAACGGATACGGAAATGTTCACTGTGCGTGTTCCGTATGTAGCGGTCACGGTCGCTGAACCTGTGGACACACCAGTGATCAAGCCTTGACGCACGCTTGCTACATTAGGTGCACTCGATGACCAAACGACTTTTTGTGTGACATCTTCAGCAGAGCCTCCACTTGGATACGCAGCCTTTACCGTTACTTGCTTCGCGCCACCCACTGGGATTGCTACTGTCGTGATATCTGCGGTCAAGTTTTGCGGTACATCTACATCGACAACCAGTGTCGCTGTTTTTCCGCCGTATTTAGCCGTTACATTCGCTGTTCCAGCCTTGTACGCGGATACGGTCTTGCCATTTGCAAATACGACATCTGCATTATCCGAAGACCACTCTACTTTTGAAGTGACATCTTCACTTGTACCGTTTGCAAAGGACGCGTTTACAATTACGTCTTTTTTATCCCCGCTTTTCATCGTCAAGAAAGCAGGATTGATATACAAGGAACGGGGTACTTCTACATCTACGCGTACCTGAACGGATTTGTTTCCGTATTTCGCAGTAATCACCGCTTCACCGGACTTCACCGCATGGATTTTTCCGTTGCTGTAGTAAGCAACATCCTCGCGATCCGAGGACCATTCGGCCTTATCATTCACTACTGTGGAACCGCCATTATTGGCATAGGTTGCCTTCAGCTCGATGTCTTCTTCCTTGCCTACATTCATGAAAATGTTTTGCTTGTTGAGTTCCAGCTTTTGCGTTGTATCCACATCGACTTTGATCGTCGCTGTTTTTGTTCCATACTTCGCCGTAATGGTTGCTGTACCCGCGCCATAAGCCTTGATCGTGCCCTTGAGCGCATCGGCTACAGCGGTATTGTCTGAAGACCATTCAGCCTTGTCCGAAACGTCTTCCGTTACACTTCCATCCGGGAAAATGGCCTTGAGCTTGATTGTTTCTTCGCCGTTCAGCAAGAGTGAAACCTGGTTTTTGTTTGGCTCCAGTCTGTGGGCGATCTCGACGTTTACAGAGATCGTTGTCGACTGGCTACCGAATTTTGCTGTCACTGTACCTGATCCTGAATTCAGACCTTTGATTGCTCCATTTACTACTGTCGCAATCGTAGGATTATCGATGGACCAGTCTGCTTGAGTCGTTACGTCTTCTGTTGTCCCATCGCTGTATACAGCGGTCAGCTTTACGTTTGCTGTGTTGCCGATCCTTACGTTCAACGTTTGATCTTCTGTCGTCAGTGCCTTTACCTTTTTGGTTACAGTCACACCCACTACGACAGGCTTACCCATGTAAGTAGCTGTAATGGTAGATTTCCCTACCGATTTGGCTGTGATCTGTCCGGCATAAACAGTAGCGATATTCGCATCCTGTGTCGTCCATTCTGTCTTGACAGTGACGTCTTCCGTTTTTCCGCTCACATAAATAGCGGTAGCCGTCAGGTTAGTAGAATCTCCGTTTTCCAGTGTTACCTCGTTCTTGGACAGAACGAGTCGGCTGATTTCATCGGCAGCCAATCCTACCCCTGCGTTTCCAGTCCCCACTAATAGAAAGACGGCCAGAAACAAGAGCATCGTTTTTTTCCAGAACATTGCTAGCCTCCCTCGCAAGTATGAAATTTGCTGTTCTTCGAAACCATTCCACCATTACTATATCGGCAAAGTGCAAGAAAGAATTTACTAGTTTTTCGTGTCAGGCATATGTCAAACCTTGTAACTAGACCTTATTTCAAACGTCTAAATAGAGAGAGACTACGAGGGAGATTTCGAAGAATGAAAAATCGAACGATAAACGCACAGCGTCCTTACTGGCGCAGGATATGGATCATGTTGGAGCTTGTCATCCTTCTCGGTCTACTATGGACGGGATACAACTGGTACCGCATCGAACAGACGATTGAGAAGGCCAACGCACGCCACGCAACCGTCGGCATTGTCCTCGGTGCAGCTGTCTGGGGTGAGGGACCTAGTCCTGGTCTGCGCGAGCGTCTGGAGCAGGCGGCGATCCTGTATAAAGAAGGTTATGTATCGAAGCTGTTGGTCACTGGCGGCCTTGGTGAAGGCAAAACGATTACGGAAGCTGCTGTAAGCAGAAATTACTTGGTGGCCAAAGGAATTCCCCAAGAGGACATTTTGCTAGAAAGCAAGTCTACCAGCACATACGAAAACCTGCTGTACGGCCAGCAGGTCTTGGAGGAACATCATATTCAAGACGCCCTGATCATCAGCCACGACTACCATTTGGCCCGTGCCATGGTCATGGCTGATTCACTGGGAATTGTCGCCTCGCCTGTAGGAACGACGTCACACGTCCTGTTTGGACCGTATCATAAGGCGAGAGAAGTACTCGCCCTCACGTATTGGGAGCTCTCTCGCCTCTTTACACAAGTGCTAGGAACGGTGGTTCTCGCGTAAAATTTCATACACATCGACAAAATGGCGGATTCGCTCCATGATGCGAGCCGCTTTTGTTTGTTCGATCCGATTTCCGTTGGAGATAGACATATGCTCTTGCAGTTCATTCAGCGCGTAGTTTGAAGTAAACAGCGTAGGCAAATGGTTGTTTGCCCGCTGATTCAGTATAACCCCCAAAATCTCGTCGCGAACCCATGGCGTCAAGTTCTCCGCGCCGATATCATCGAGGATCAGTACAGGTACTTCTTTCAGCAGCTCCAGCTTCCCTGCGTACGATTGATCCGAGATAGAGTCCTTCATCTCCCGAATAAAGTCTGGCACATAAACCAGCAAGGAAGCGACGTTTCGCTCCGAGAGCTCGCGACCGATTGCTCCCATGATGTAGCTTTTTCCAACACCAAACGGACCGTGCAAGTAAAGTCCTTTTACCCGCTCGCCTGTTCCGACTTTTTCACAGAACTGAATCGCGGCATCTACGGTAGCCAAATTCCCGGAGTCAATGACCAAGCCTTCAAAGCTCGCGTTCAAGGTCTCTTCGGAAACATAGTAGCTGCGCATCAGCCGACGGCGGCGAATCTCTTCCTCGTGCGACAGTTGCTTGGAACAGGGCGTCATCGAGCTGATAATATGCTGGTGAGCGAGCTCCAAATGAGTGCTATGCCCTTTGACCAAATTCGGGCATTCGCCAAGACCCGGGCAACGCTCACACCAATACTGCTCCTTGACTGCCGTATAGATATTGGAGAGCGAGCGAAGGTAATCGTCCCTGGTCAATGCGGGGTGCTCTTGTTGAAATGCTTTTAAATACGCTGACGAACGGAACATTTTATCTAACTGCTGGTCTGGTGTCAGTAACTGACGCGGTGTTCGTTTGGCGAGCTCTTGCATAAACTCACTGATAGACTCCACGTTCCCTCACACTCCTTATTTCCGTTTTCGCAAGGTTTCCAGTCTTTTCTGCAAGTCTGGAAAATCCTGAATGGACTGTTTCTTTTCAGCGTCCGATGTGGTTTTCTCCTGCGACAGCTGCCACTCGACAGATGCCGGCAGCTTGTCCTGCAAGATGGCTCTACCGTTGCGTCTGACCGGAGCCGATTCCTTCTTGCTCGTTTTTGCCTTCTCGGCTGTTTGTGCCCGTTGATCCGCACGTTCGAGAATCTGCTTGACTGCCTCGTCCACTGTCGCAATCCGCTTCGCTTTCCAGCTGTCACGAATCGTCTCCATGTACGCTTTTGGCAGCTCCATTTGCATGCTGGCTAGCGTATGGAGCAGCAGCGCATTGACGACATCCGGCTGCATCCCATCCGCAAATACAAGTGTTTCAGCCCGTTCCAAAAACACCTTGCTGATTCTGCCACCAACGACCTTTTCCAACAGGGTCACCGGAGATAGCTGGCGACAAGCACGAATAAAGGCTTCGCTTCCAGGCTCAGGCAAGCGACCGGGTCCCCATCCATCCTCTGTCGGGTCAGTTGCAGGCGTAGTTCGGTACAGCTTGTCTTCCGTGTAACGTTGTACCAAACGCTTGCGCAAAACTTCTCCGTCCAAACTCCGATCCGATTTGTACAGCGTCCAATCACGCAGCTCCTGCCCCATCCCCCAGCTGTCCAGCTGATAGAAATGGCACAGCGAGAACAACAGCTCCATGCTCTTGCCTTCCAACACTTTGACCGAGTCGGCATTATCCGGCAAGTACAGGCGCAAGGACGATACACTCAGCGAATGGTTGACCTGTGCCTCGTAGCCAGATTTCATCGGCGCTTGCGGGAAGCTGGTGTCCATCTCGGTTAAAAACTGATCCCGCTCCGATCCTTTTTTCACTTCCAGCTCCGATGGTTTCAACGACTGGAACACATCGTGAAAGTCTTTCGTGACGTTTTCCACAATGGAGTATTCTTGATCCAACTGACTGCCAAGTGTGTCTGCATAATGCTGGCGCAGTTGCGAAAAGCGAACGTTTTCGATTTTGTTTAACAACATCAACGACAGTACATAGTCTGCAAAAAACTCAGCCGGACTAAGCGGCGGTTTGATCAAATACTCGTAATAATAGTCACGCTGCTGATTTTCCCTGCGGCGCACCTCAACTAGCCCGATTGCCTCCAGACGTTCACGCGCATCCAATAGCCGATCCAGAGAAAGTGAAGTCGTCAGCATCAAACTGCGATGGGTCCCCTCCGAAGAGGCTCCGCTCACCTCCTGCACGCCATGAACGAGCAGTTGGTAGAGAGAGTACGATTCGACACCGATGATCGGCAAGTATAGTTGCGTAACAAAGCCCATTTCGGCAAAGCCAATCGGTCTTGCCATCCGCACCAGATAACGATCCTTCGGCAACAACTCGTTCCAAACTAAACGACGCATCAGATCTTTCCTTCCTGACAAAATTCGATTCTTTTATTATAGCATGACAACCCATTCATTCGCGGAAAAATGAGTTGGAAAACCAAAGAAGCCCTGGCGGATTGGCCGCAAGAGCGAGAAAGAAGCTGCCAGTCTGGCAGAAAAAGCTTATCTATTCTTTCGGAAACGAGCTGTTTCGTGCTTGAGCCAATAGCTCCTCCAGCTCTTTCATAAATACATTGATATCTTTGAATTGACGGTATACAGAGGCGAAGCGCACATAGGCGACCTCATCAACATGGTATAAACGCTCCATGACCTTCTCCCCAACATCATTGCTCTGGATCTCTGCTTGCCCGCAGCTGCGCAATTCTTTTTCAATGTCATTTACTACATTTTCAAGCACTTCCAACGGTACCGGACGCTTTTCGCAAGCACGCACCAACCCGCGCAATATCTTGTCTCGACTGAATTCCTCGCGAGTTCCGTCCTTTTTCACAATTAACAAAGGTGTTTCTTCCACCATTTCAAAGGTAGTAAAACGGCGCTCGCAGGCTTCGCACTCACGGCGGCGACGAATGGATTTATTATGATTGAAAGGACGTGAATCCAGGACTCTAGTCCCATTATATTCGCAAAATGGACAACGCATATCAGAATCAACTCCAATACTGACAATACTTGTCTACAGTGTCCCTCATATTCCTGTCAGAAGTCAAGTCAATCCTTGTACCTATTTAAAGGATAAGTCGAATGGAGTACAATTATGGTACTGTTGGAGGGATAGTCATGCGTTTAGTATCTTTAAAACAACTACAGCCTGGAATGAAATTAGGGCGTACAGTCTTCACAGAAGATGGAAAGGTGCTGCTTGGAACCGGGATGGAATTAACGGAACGACTCATTTCCGGATTAGAGCGAGCTAAGGTTGATTCGGTGTATATCGATGATCCCCTTACTAATGACATCGTCGTAGAAGAAGTGATTCGCCCACAAACCAGACAGGTAGCTGTGGAAGCCATCGAGAAGACGATCAAACAAATTACAAACTCAAACAAGCTGGCCCGGAAAATTTCTTTAAAAGAAATGGGCCTTCATTTTCAGCGCGCCTTTAGTTCAATTTTGGACGACCTGATGCAAAACAAGCAAATGGTTGGACATTTGACGACGATCTCTTCTCATTCACCATCCCTATACCATCACTCCGTGAATGTTGCCGTGCTGGCGACTGCTGTGGGTATGTCTCTGGGCTACAATCGCACTCAGCTCATAAACCTTGGGGTAGGGGCCATGCTGCACGATATCGGCAAAGTGAGCCTGCCTGACGAGATGTTGCAAAAAACAGAGCGCTGGACGGAAGAAGAGAGAGAAATTGCCAAACAGCATACGATGCTTGGATTTAATTTGTTGAGAAAGCAGCATGACATTTCACTTTTGTCAGCACACGTCTGCTTGCAACACCATGAACGGCTAAATGGAAGCGGCTATCCACAGGGATTATCCGGCAAGCAAATACACGAATTCGCGCAAATTGTCGGTCTCTGTGATATTTATGATTCATTGACTTCCCCACGTCCATGGCGCAAGCGGTATATGCCACAGGATGCTATCGAGTACCTGCTAGGCTCTGGCGGTACGCTGTTCGAGCATCATCTCGTAAATGCCTTTATCAAGCACATTGCTATCTTCCCGATTGGGAGCAGCGTCGTTTTGAATACCGGAGAAGTCGGGGTAGTAAGTCGGGTTGATCCGGATTATTCGCATCGTCCTACTGTTCGCGTGATAAAAGACGGCCGAGGAAACGACGTCCCTAGCCCTTTTGACCTCGATCTCAAGACGAACATCCGGCTGTTTATTGTCAGCTTTGAAGATGATGATCTATTTAACGTGAACTCATTAGAAGATTCTCCTACCTCATCGTAAATACGAAGCAACGAAAAACCCCTTTGCTCGAAATATCGGCAAAGGGGTTTTGTATATACTACTTATTTTACACCAACAGCAGCAGCTTCTTTTTTTGCAGCTTGATTGTGCTGCTCGGATACGTGGCGAACCAAGTCTACGACACGGCAGGAGTAGCCCCACTCATTATCGTACCAAGCAATGACTTTGACTTGATTGTCTCCCATTACCATCGTAGACAGACCGTCGATGATCGAGGAGTGATCGTTGCCATTGAAATCGCTGGATACGAGCGGCTCGTCGCAGAACTCGAGGTAGCCTTTCATGCTGCCTTCGCTCGCTTCACGCAGGACGCGGTTTACTTCGTCCAGTGTAACTGGCTTCTTCGTATTGACCACCAAGTCTACTACAGAAACGTTTGGAGTCGGTACACGCAAGGAAAAACCGTTCAGCTTGCCATTCAATTCTGGCAAAACGATTCCTACTGCACGAGCAGCTCCTGTCGTCGTTGGAATGATGGACTCGCTAGCTGCACGTGCACGACGCAGGTCTTTATGCGGATTGTCGAGATTCACCTGATCGTTTGTGAACGAGTGAATGGTAGTCATGAGACCTTGTTCGATACCGAATGAATCGTTGAGCACTTTTGCCACAGGTGCGAGACAGTTGGTTGTGCAGGAAGCATTGGAGATAATGTGGTGATTGGCGTGGTCGTAGGTGCCTTCGTTTACACCCATAACGATTGTCACGTCTTCTTCTTTCGCTGGTGCTGTAATCACAACTTTTTTCGCACCGCTTTGCAGGTGCTTGCCAGCGCCTTCTCGATTGTTGAACTTACCTGTAGCTTCTACAACGATCTCTACTCCGAGGTCACCCCAAGGCAGCTTTAGCGGATCACGGTCAGACAGTACAACTGTTGCTTTTCCATCTACGATAATCTTGTTGTCTTGGACTTCCACTTTATTTTGCAGGCGTCCGTGGATCGTGTCATATTTCAACAAATGTGCAAGCGTCTCCGCTGGATAGCTGGCGTTGATTGCAACGATTTCAATGTTGGGGTCCTGGATAGCGCGGCGGAATACCATTCGGCCAATACGTCCGAAACCATTAATACCGATTTTAATTGTCATATATAGAAACCCCTTTCGAATTGAGTTACGCTTATCTGATACTTTTATTATAATAAGTATGACACAATTATCAATGTGTTTTACTGAAAAATAAATATTTGGACGATTTACCCTACCCAAAAAAAGAGAAAAAGCCGCTCTCTAACCCGTAAGAGAAGCGGCTTTCATGATTTTTAACGTAATTGAAAGTCGTATATATTTTTGTAACGATCATGATAATAGAGCACTCGCTGGACATATTGACGGGTCTCCCCATATGGAATGTCCTCAACCGTGTCTCGAGTTCCGTCCCATTGCTCACTCGCGAGCCATCCATTTACTTTTCCCGGACCAGCGTTGTAGGCGGCAATGACTTTGACGATATCGCCATCATAGCGGGACAGCAAAAAATCGAGATACCATGTCCCAATCTCGATGTTCATGACAGGGTCGTACAAATATTGACTGTCCTTTGGACGGAAGCCTGCCTCATTGACAATCCATTGCGCTGTTTCCGGCATGAGTTGCATGAGCCCGACCGCACCTTTTTTCGAAACGCGATCTGTCGCAAATCCACTCTCGGAACGAATGATAGCCAATACCAAATGAGGGTCCACCTTATATTTCAGTGCAGCCGTCACAATCTGTTGCTCATATTTGATCGGGTACATCCATTTCCACACCACTGGCGTGTTTAGCAGCAAAAATACACTCGCCAAAACGAGCAGAATCCATGCTGCACGTTTGCCAAAACTCATGATTGACGCTCCGATCGAATCGCGGCTAATACAGCCTCCACTTGACGCTCGGTTTCTTCACGCGAACCAGAATTATCGATCAAAAAGTCTGCGCCCTGCTTCTTCTGATCAATGGGAAACTGTGCCCGCAGTCTTTTTCGTGCTTGTTCTTCTTCCAATTCGTCGCGCTCCAGCATTCTCGCTAATTGCATCTCGTAGGGGGCATAGACGACCACGATTTTTTCTACCATATGCGTAAGCTTGCTCTCATACAGCAGAGGAATGTCCATAAAGACGATCTCGGCTCCATTCGCTTCCGCTGATTCGGCCTCTTCCCGCATGACGCGGCGTACCTCGGGATGGACGATGGCGTTCAGCTTTTGACGCTCGGACTCGTCCGAAAACACGATCTCTCCTAGTTTTTTCCGATCAATTTGACCATCTTCCAATAGGATTTCTCTTCCAAAATGGCGCACGATCGCTTCATAGGCCAGTTTACCTGGTTCTACGACCTCTCTGGCGATTTGGTCAGCGTCAATGACAGGAATTCCACGCTCTCGAAGCATACCTGTCACCGTGCTTTTCCCAGTGGCAATTCCGCCTGTTAACCCTAGTATCATGCCCATCCTCCTCCCTTGGTCGAACTGTTATAACTTTTGGCAGTTCGGGCAAATATGTGTCCCTCTGCCGCCGACTACAAACCGAATGATTTCGGCTCCGCACTTCGTACACGCCTCATCTTTTCGTCCATACACTAATAGAGATTGCTGGAACATTCCCATCTCGCCCTGTCCGTTCACATACGACTTGATGGAGCTACCACCTTGTTCTACCGCTTCGTGCAAAGTGGAGACGATGCTTTCGTGCAGTCGAATAACTTCTTTATCTGTCAGCTTTCCTGCTGGTTTCTCCGGATGAATGCCTGCTTTAAAGAGTGACTCGTCCACATAAATATTCCCCAGCCCTACAATACATTCCTGGTTTAGGAGAAGCGGCTTAATTTTTGTTGACCGTCCTTTTAACAATTTCCCCAAAACTTCAGGGGTAAAACTCTTATCTAGCGGTTCTACCCCCAGTTTTGCCAAAGGTCCGACGGTTGTTTCCTTCCCCTTAGGGAACAGATCCATCGTCCCGAACTGGCGAACATCCCGATAACGCAGCTCCGTTCCGTCCGTAAAATGGAAGACGACATGGGTATGCTTCTCTACGGGATCATCCGCCTGATACACGCCATAGCGCCCTTCCATTCGCAGATGGGACACGAGCACGTCCTCGTTTAAGAAAAACTGAATGAATTTTGCCCGCCGTTGGATATCCTGGATGGTTTGTCCCACCAAGAGAGATTTGAAAGCTTCCACGTCATCTGGCTGGCGTACAATACGCGCCAAATGAACACTTACTCTCTCGATCGTTTTTCCCATAACCAAGCCACGCAAAGTCCGTACGACGGTTTCTACCTCCGGCAATTCTGGCATATGCCCTCCTCCTCTCGCTGTCTATCGATCCTTATGTTCTAGGCATGCCTACTTCGCATCGTACCAGGTACGTCCGTCACTGACGTCCACCTTGAGCGGCACGTTGATGGACAGCGCACTCTCCATCACTTCTGGTACCAGCTTGCGCATGACCTCAAGCTCGTTTTCTGGCACTTCAAATACAAGCTCATCGTGCACCTGCAAAAGCATGCGGCTAGCGAGACCTTTCTCCTCGAGCGCTTCCTGCATGCGAATCATCGCGAGCTTGATCACATCGGCAGCAGTCCCTTGGATCGGCGTGTTCATCGCGGTACGCTCGGCAAACGAACGCAGGTTAAAGTTGCTGCTGCGAATATCAGGCAGGTAGCGGCGGCGATTCAACAAGGTCGTCACGTAGCCATCCCCCTTCGCCTGCTGAACGATCTCATCCATCCAGCGCTTCACACCGGAGAAGACATCAAAGTAACGCTCAATGAAGTCCCCGGCTTCTTTGCGGGTAATATTGAGGTTTTGCGACAGACCGTAGTCGCTGATGCCGTATACGATCCCGAAGTTGACCGCTTTTGCCTGACGGCGCATCAGCGAGGTCACTTCTTCCTCACTTACACCAAATACGTCCATCGCGGTGCGGGTATGAATATCCATTCCTTTTTGGAAGGCGTCAATCAAGTTTTCGTCTTGCGAAATATGGGCCAAAATCCGCAACTCAATCTGGGAATAGTCAGCCGCCAGCATGTACCAGCCATCCTCTGATGGGATAAACGCCTCGCGAATCTTGCGTCCTTCTTCCATGCGGATCGGGATATTTTGCAGATTCGGGTCTGTACTGGACAGGCGTCCTGTCGCCGTAGTCGCTTGGTTGTAAAGCGTATGCACCTTACTCGTCTTCGTATGGATTTCCTTGGTCAAACCTTCAATATACGTCGAACGGAGCTTGCCGAGCTGACGGAAGGTCAGGATCGCATCGATGATCGGATGATACGGGGCGAGCTTCTCCAATACATCCGCACTGGTAGAAGGCCCGGTTTTGGTCTTTTTCAATACAGGCAGAGACAAGCGGTCAAACAAAATTTCACCCAATTGCTTCGGCGAGTTGATGTTGAATGTCCCACCCGCCAGCTCGTAAATCTGATCTGTCAGACCCGCGAGCTTTTTATCCAAGTCTTCCCCCATTTGAACGAGACGCTCACTGTTTACCTTCACGCCTTGCTTTTCCATGAGAGCCAATACCATACTCAGTGGTGCTTCCAATTCGCCGAGCAGCTTTTCCATTTCGTTTTCCGCCAGCTGCTCGCGCAAGACAGGCACGCTCTGCCAGATGGCTGCCGCTTTATGTGCCACATGCTCGCTCAGCACGTCCATTTCAGGAACAAGACGCTTGGCACCCTTGCCGTACACCTCTTCATCTGACAATACCCGTGTCTGTGCGTATTGTGCCGCAATGCTATCCAAGGTCGGGTTGCTCTCAGCCGCATTCAGCAGGTAAGAGGCGAGGTACACATCAAAGCTAATGCCTTTTATCGCAAAATCATGCCAAGCGAGTCCAACCGTATCTCGCTTGCCATCAAATACCCACTTTTCCTTTGCCGGATCAGCCAGCCACTCACAGAGCACCTTCCATTCCTTGGCTACGTCCCACGGCACGAACATCACCGTATCTTCCGCAGCCAATCCAATCCCGAGGAAAGGCGCATGATGATAGTTTTCCCCGTCCATTTCGATGTAAAGAGCCATTGGCGAAGTCAGCTTGGATTCGTACGCCGCTTTGTTTTCCTCTGAAATCATCTCAAATGAAAATGGCTTGGCGTCTGCTTGTCCGCTTCCATCTGCTGGCTGTGTCACTTTGATCTTGGACAAGAGCGATTTGAACTCCATCTTTTTAAAGAACTCGCTGACAGGTAGGCCATCATAGCCTTCAAAGCCAGTCTCTTGTACATCCAGCTCCACAGGCGCTTCACGCAAAATGGTTGCCAAGGCTTTACTCATATTCGCCTTGTCTACATTCTCACGTAGGTTCTCTTGCAGCTTTTTACCTGATACTTTATCGATGTTTTCCAGTACTTGCTCAACAGAACCGTATTCGTGTAGCAGCTTCAGCGCTGTTTTTTCCCCGACACCAGGAACACCTGGAATGTTGTCGGACGAATCACCCATCAAGCCCTTTAGATCAATTATTTGCAGCGGCTTAAGGCCGTACTTTTCGTGAATTTCTTCCGGAGTGTACAGCTCGATTTCGCTAACTCCCTTGCGCGTCAAAGCAACGGATACATGCTCAGACACCAGCTGTAGCATATCTTTGTCTCCGGTAATGACAGTCGTTTTCCAAGCTTGCTCATCTGCCTGCTTCGTCAACGTACCGATAATGTCATCCGCCTCATAGCCTTCCAGCTCGAAGCGTTTGATTGAGAAGGCATCCAACAGCTCCCGAATCAGTGGAAACTGTTCAGACAGCTCCGGCGGAGTTTTGCTGCGTCCCCCTTTGTACTCGGCATACTCGCTATGGCGAAACACGACTTTTCCCGCGTCAAAAGCAACCATGATATGCGTCGGCTTCATTTCCTCCAACACTTTTAACAGCATAGTCGTAAAGCCCAGCACTGCGTTCGTATGCAGTCCTGCCGATGTGGACAACAAAGGGAGCGCATAAAACGCCCGGTTCGCAACACTGTTTCCATCAATCAACACAAAATGACTCAAGGAATTCGACCCCTCTCGTTACAAAACTACTATCTTTAATCGTAACATAGGGCAAACATCAAAGCCAAGCCGTAGATATGGCGGGTAAAGCACAAGGTGATTGAACAGACTATGAAAAAAATGGACAAGGAAGGTGATCTTATGAATGGGAGAAATTTGATTCCGATCTTGCTCACGCTTTTGCTTTCCCTTGGGGCGATTCCAGTGACTGCTAACTCCACCCCAGACCCTGCACCCGTTGTCAAAAAGCTGATGGCATTTGTCATTGATGATTTCGGGAACAACATGCAAGGGACGGAGGAAATATTAGCAATGCCAGTCCCTCTAACTGTTGCCGTCATGCCGTTTATGCCCAGCACGAAGCAGGATGCCGAGCTCGCTCATCAAAAAGGACATGATGTACTCGTTCACATGCCAATGGAGCCAATGAAAGGAAAACGCTCCTGGCTCGGTCCTGGAGCCATTACGGCTGATCTGTCCGACGATGAGATTCGCAGTCGCGTGGAGAAAGCGATTGACGATGTGCCACATGCAATTGGCATGAATAACCATATGGGCTCAAAAATTACGGCTGACGAGCGAATCATGCGCATCATCATGAAGGTCGTCAAAGAACGCGGCCTTTTTTACCTGGACAGCAAGACTACCGATAAAAGCGTGGCGGCGAAAGTCGCAGCCGAAATGGGCGTCCCCCATGCAGTAAATCAAATTTTTCTGGATGACGTATACTCTGTCCCACATATTACAAAGCAGATGGAGCTCGTCTGCAAAAAAATCCACAACCATCCCCTATGTATCGCAATTGGTCATGTTGGACCTCCTGGCAAGAAAACAGCCTCCCTTCTGCGCCAGTACATCCCGCGAATTCAGAAGGAGGCCGAATTTGTAACCATTTCAACGCTTATCCAGCAAACTACTCATTAATTTTCTCCACCAGCTCTCCTGCACACTAGCCTCCGTTTTCAGATTTCCCGACAGCTTTACGTATTCGCTCACGGCCTCAGTAATGGCCTGAGCGATTTTTTCTTGTGCTTTGGGATTCGTTAACATTTCGCGGTCCTTCGCGTTGCTGATAAACCCCATCTCCACGATGACAGACGGACAGTAGTTATGACGGAGCATGTAGTACGTTTTACCCCTGACTGGCTTTTCGGTAGACCCTGTGAGCTTGTTCAGCGAGTTTTGTAGCAGCTCTGCCAACAGGTAGCTTTCTTCTGTGTTTTGATGCAAAATAATCGCTCCCCTGCGCCGTGGACTCGGTGACCAGTTTACATGCAAGCTGAGCATCATCTGCGGGCCAATTTCTTTTGCCAAATTCTTGCGCTGAGCCAGGTCACGTATATGGCGGGATCGGTTGTCCAACCAACGATTGTCATCACTCAGGGCAACATCCTTGTGGCGGTTCAAAGCCACGGTGTAACCCGCAGCTGTGAGTTGTTGATAGAGTCGTTTGGCAATTTGCAGATTGATGTCTTTTTCGTACAAATCCCCAAAAGAAGTTCCCGAATCTATACCTCCATGTCCAACATCAATCAAAATATGAAAGGGGGTGAGCGGCAATGCCTCGCTCCGTGTCGGGATACAGATGAGGATAAGCATGAAAGCAGCGATACGGAAAAAAGCCTGTAAGTTTCTCATGCCAGTAGGATAACCGGATTGAAAAGAAACCTTTCAAGCGGCGAGGTACACATAACATTGTGAATTTTTTAATCCGACTGTACAATTACAATTAATGAACCATGACCTTACCCGCATAAGAAGGTGTACTGATGAACCAATCTTTGGAAAAACCGTTATTTCCCCCGTATTTAGCTCTCTTAATCGGGGTGATCGCCATTTCCTCTTCTGCGATTTTTGTAAAGCTATCGGATGCGCCTGCTCCGATTATTGCTACGTATCGCCTCATTTTTTCCGTTCTTTTAACGCTTCCTTTTTTATTCTGGAATCGTGGTGCGCTAACAGAGATTGGAGCAATATCCAAGAAAGTGTGGCTACTCTGTATTTTATCGGGAATCTTTTTGGCAAGCCATTTTCTGTTGTGGTTTGAATCACTGAACTACACATCTGTAGCCAGTTCTACTGTGCTCGTAACGTTACAGCCATTATTTGCCTTCATCGGCGGTTACTTCTTTTTTGGTGAAAAAGTTCGATTTCTGGCTTTATCCGGCGGCTTGCTGGCGATTGCAGGTAGCTTTGTGATTGGCTGGGGAGATTTTCAAGTAGGCGGCATGGCTCTGTGGGGGGATTTCCTCGCATTGATGGGAGCTGTCACCGTGACGGGCTACTGGCTGGTCGGGCAGTACGTTCGCCAGCATATGTCTTCCTTTGCCTATACACTCGTCGTCTATACGGCAACCAGCGTGATTCTGGTCGCCTATGATCTGGCTCTCGGGTATTCGCTCGTCGGTTACCCTGGGGCGGATTGGGGCTGGTTCTTCTGTCTCGCCCTGTTCCCGACCTTGCTTGGACATTCTATTTTTAACTGGATCATTAAATGGCTCAATACGACGACGATCTCCATGGGGATTTTGGGAGAACCGATCGGGACTGCGATTCTCGCTTACTTCATCTTGGGTGAAGTGGTAACGCCTCCGCAGTGGATCGGCGGCTTGATCATTATCGCCGGCATTTATGTGTTCATTCGTTTTAACCAACCTGCTAAAGGAGTGTCCTCCATTGAACAAGCAACCGGAGAACCGCAAAAGCTTGCGTGAATTCATCAAGGGACTGAGTATTTGGGCGAAGATTGGCTGGACAATTCTGCTTGGCTACATCGTAGGACGTATTTTGTACTGGTTATTTAAAATGATGTCCTAACAGAAAAAGGGGCAATTCCAAAGAAGTCTTCGATAAGACTTGCGGAATTGCCCCTTACTATTAGGCTGTAGCCTTCTCGGTTGCTGGCACCTGTTGCTGCGTTTTTTTCGGCTTTTTATGCAGGAAGTACAGAAGTGGAATCGAGAGGACAATAGGGATTACTGAGACGAGGAAAGTATCCCCGATACCTTGGACCAACGATTCTTTTGCCATCATTCCGTACAAAATCGCGCTGGCTCCCCCTGTCGCGTTCGCTGCATCTACCCCTACTTGTGCATACATTCCTGAAATGCCACTGATAAACTGCGTCGCCATATCCGTATTCAAGTTGTCAGAGATTGAGGCCATGTGGAAATTTTGACGTGCCTGCATGATCACTGTCAAAATCGCAATGGCAAACGAACTCATGACCTGACGCAATACGTTGGACAGCGGAGAGGCATCCCCTACACTTGTACGCGGAACGGCGTTCATCCCTACGGTGGACAGCGTCATCATACACAATCCGATTCCGATCCCGCGAATGGTCAGGATCATATCGATCCACGAATGCATGCTGTCAGCAGATAGATTGTGCAATTCATACGTCGTGATGCTCATAATGGTCAAGCCGACCAATCCAATCGGGCCGACCCCATATTTATCCATCAGCTTTCCGCTGATTGGCATCATGATCGCCATGGCAATCGATTGCGGCATCAGCAAGATTCCAGACTCCATAGCCGTCAAGCCCTGAATGTTTTGGAGGAAAATCGGCATCAGGAAGATACCGCCCATCATTCCCATCATGACGAAGCCGGAGGTCAGAATACTGATGGTGAAGGTAGGAATCTTCAAAAGCCGCAGATCGAGCAGCGGACTTTCCTTCCCCAGCTCGACCCAGACAAACAGGATCAAGCTCATTACCGCAATGAAAAACAAGCTGACGATGAAAAAGGAGGTCCAGCCCTCTGCTTGCCCTTTACTCAAAGCGAGCAACAGCGTCCCGAAACCGACGATGGCAAGAAATGCTCCCAAGAAGTCGAACTTTAACTCTGGCTTTTTCGGCGTTTCCTTAAGCAGTACAATACTCATGATCACCGCAAAAATACCAAAGGGTACACCGACCAGAAAAAGAAATTGCCAGCTTAAAAATTCGATGAGATACCCACCCAAGGTCGGGCCTAGCGCAGGGGCTGTCATGGAAGCAATCCCGAATATCCCCAGTGCCATTCCGATCTTTTCACGCGGAACGATCATGTAAATCATCGACATCCCGATTGGCATGATCATCCCCCCGCTGACGCCTTGCACGACGCGAAAAGCAATCAACGAAGAGTCACTCCACGCCAATGCACAAAGGATGGACGAACAAGTAAATGCCGATAAGGAAAGTACAAATATTTTTTTTGCGCCGAATTTAGCGGACAACGAGCCGCTCATGGGAATCATGACGGCGTTTGCCAGCATATATCCGGTCAATACCCACTGCATGGTCTCGGTACTCGAACCAAAAATATTGACCATGGCAGGCAGGGCAACGTTAATCAAGCTATTGTTCAGAATCGCAACGAAGGTTCCTGAGAGGATTGCGACAAGAGACAGCCACATGCCGCCGTTCCCGCTTTTCTCCTCTCGGTGTGCCACCGCTTCCGCCATGTGTCAACACCCCCGTTAGTTTGCGATCACCTTGCTGCCCTCGGACAGTTTGTCTGTCGGGTTCAGCACAATTTGATCATTATCTTTGACGCCATTCGTGACAGTTGTCCAGTCGCCGCTTGCGTTCTCTACTGCAACTTCCACTTGGTGCACAACGTTGTTATCTACCGTATAAATGTAATGCTTACTGTCCTTTTCCAGCACGGCTGAGGTAGGCAATTTTGTTCCTGGTGTTGCCTGTCCTTGGAGCATAACCTCTGCTACCATACCTGCGCGCAGCAAGCCGTCCTGATTATTTACCTTCACTTTGATTGGGAATGAACTGCTGTTGGTATCCGAAATCGGAGAGACAAACTCAACGGTACCTTTCAGCACTTTCCCACCCAGACTGCCTACCTTCACATCAACAGTAGAGCCGACCTTCACTTGGTTGATCTGGTTTTCCGGTACGCTTGCTTCTACTTTAACATCTGCCATATTCACTAGCACCAAAAGAGGTGCCCCCGCTGCTGCCATTTCTCCCGGGTCAACCGCACGCTTGGCGACGATACCTGTGATTGGCGCACGAATAATGGTATTGTCATAATTGCTTTTCGCCAGCTCGAGACTGGAACCCAAACGGCTCACTTCTGCTTGCAGAGCCGCTACCGTGTCGGCAGTTGGGCCTGCTTTTGCCAGATCGTATTGGGCTTGCGCCTGTTCAAGACCTGTGCGCGCCTTTTCCAATTCCAGCGAAGATTTCTCCAACTCAGCCTGGGACAATGCGCCTGCATCAAACAGTGCTTTCATCCGATTGTAGTTGCTCTCGACCACCTTCAGGCTGGCTTCTGCCTGCGTGACAATACTTCCAAGCTGCGTCAGTTGCTCATTGCGTGCACCTGCTTTTGTATCTCGCAGTTTTGCCTGAGCGCCTGCAATAGCTGCCTGTGCCTGATTAATCTGCTGCTGATAATCGGCTGCCTCCAGCGTGACCAGAACATCGCCTTGCTTGACGACTGCACCTTCTTTTACATTCACGCTCGCTGCTTTTCCAGATACTTTAGAAACGACTTGGATCTCCTCAGATGCTGCCACCTTACCATTGGCGATGACACCCGTAGAGCCAGAAGTCACCTTCCACGTCTTCACAACAGGGATGTTCTCACTCGTTTGCGTTGCTGAAGATGTCTCGCTACAGCCCGCTGCAATAAGCGAAACGGCTGCCATGACTGCAGCGATTGTTTTCCATTGTGCTGTCTTTTTCATGCTTCATTACATCTCCTTCACGTGCACTTTGATCTCGGCGTTCAATCCGGCCACGAGGTCCAGACCTGCTGTGTCATCTATGGCGATTTTGATCGGGATACGCTGGGTTACCTTGGTGAAGTTCCCACTCGTGTTGGCTGCTGGCATCAAGGAAAATGTAGAATTCGTCGCCTTTCCGATCTCCATCAAATGACCACCCAATTTCTTACCTGGGTAAGCGTCAACCGTAAAATCGACTTTTTGGCCGAGTTTCAAGCGTTCGATCTCAGTTTCTTCCAAATTGGCGGAGATGTACAATTTGCTTTCGTCAATCACGAGAGCTACCGATTGCCCTGTTGAAACAATCTCTCCCTCTTTGGCTTGCGTTTTAATCACCGTACCTGTAATGGGGGAACGCAACACGCTGTTTTCCAGCATTGTCGTTGCTACATTGCTTGTATCTTGCTGCCCTACGATTTGATCCGCTATAACGGTGTCGCCTTCTTTGACAGCGAGTCCGGTCAGTTTGCCTGTCATTTTGGGCATGACCCGATAAATGTCTCCCGCAATCCGGGCATCTTGTGTGGTCACATAATGTGCACCTTGATACCAATAGTAGTAACCGATTCCTCCACCACCTGCCACGAACAGGAGCAAAATGACATACAAAACCAGTTTTCGCTTCATGGTTTCTCCTCAACTTTCTCGTTCTTCTAGTTTCGCAATCAATGTTTCCATCGACTGAATAATGATGTCTAAATCCTCATCGGAAAATCCATGGAAAATACGCTTGTAAAAGTTCTCTGAGAAAAAATCAACCTTTGCGAACAGCTCGGAAATCTTCGGTGTTTTACGAATCCAGACAACACGTCGGTCATTCTCATCACGTACACGTTCTACGAGTTGTTCTCGTTCCAAACGATCAATGATGCCAGAAACGGTACTGTAGGATAAGTCTACGGCTTTGCTTATCTGACCGATCGTTTTGGGATCAGGATGTATTTCTCGAATGACCATTAGCTGCGGGACAGTCACACCATATTGGGACAGTTCTTTTGTGGCCATTGTGCCAAAAGTCTTGTTCAACCGTTTTAACAAGTCCCGAATATGCAGTGATTTATTCATAACGCACTCCTTTCTTAAGTAATATTTCGTGCACGAAATTTATCACATGAAAACTATACGATGTTTTTCTATCCGTGGCAACTATTTCTTTAGGTGAAACTTTAACTAGGCAAGCTTTTGTTAGACGGGGTGTCGTGGTGGGGAGGAAACAGGAGAAAACGCTCAGATTCTAGGGCCACCTGCTGGGGGATTGACTGCCCGGCTCCATGAAAAAAAGCGAAACCCGCGTCCAAAGTCGTCCATTCTGGGGGTGCCTCAGAGGTGGACGCTAAGGGCTTGTTTCTCTTTTTTTCATTGCGCCTCGGGCGGTGTCCCTAAGATCTTCGCTGTTTTCTCCTGTTTCCTCTACGAGCTTTCCATGCTATAACGAGTTTTAAAAATCTTAAAAGAATGTAGAATGTCCTCAGTTACGACAGCGAAGAATATTTCAGACGTAGCGACTTGTGAGTCCTACCGAGCGGAGAAGGGATTCGCGGGCAAAAGAAACGCAACCGTGCCCATACGACGTAGCGACTACCACTTTTGCGTTTCCCCGCGAATCCCTTCGGAGCGGACAGTCCCAGCCCCCAGCGGGACGGAGCCTGGAGCCTAGTCTGGAAATATTCTTCTCCCCACCGCAGCCTCGTACTAAAAGCAAAAAACCGACACCCCTTCTCATCTCTAAGGGATTGTCGGTCCATTTTCATTCAAAATAGATGGAGCATCCGGTGCTTCTTCAGGGGTCGTGCGGCGTACGCTTGGTACATTTCGTGGCTCATGCTCCATTTCTGGAAAAGAGTGAACCGTCACGTACATGCTTCCATTGCTCGCGATCGCACGAATCAAGACGGGATAAGCGTATTTGTTTTGAAACACAAAATCAGGGCCGTACCAGCTCACGGTTGCATCTCGACCTGGAGGTACGTACGCTACGTTTCGACTGTGAGAATAGCGCTGCACAATGTGCAAACCTGCCTGGTCTACCGCATTGAACAACGTAGATGATACTTGGCAGATCCCTCCCCCGATGCCTTCCGACAGCTCTCCTCTGACAATGATAGGCGCCTGCAAATACCCTTTTTCTTTCGTACGCTGGCCCACTACCTTATTAAAAGAAAAAACTTCTCCTGGTAACACCACGTAATTGTTAATCGCCTGCGAGGCGAGCTTGATGTTGTGTACACGATTACGGTTGCCTGCATTAAAATAAGTCGCATATTGTCCGATCCTTTTTTTCCGAACCTGACTCATGAGAGCCTTGTCTACCTTCGGGAATATCTCTTTGTAGCTGACATTCATGCTTGCGGCTCCCGTACCGTAAAAATAATCATAAAAACGTGCGTGAAATGCCAGATCATCTAACCTTCTTCCCTTGGCTTCTGGAACGATGGCCCCGGCGTTATTAATCGTTGCATTGATCGGCTCGATGTATGCTTTTTTCGACAACTCTTCCACCATTCGCGCAAGCTTGCTGTCATCCACTAAAGGAACGCCCTCAAAGGGAAGAGCATAATCAGCCCGATTGAGCATAGCTACTGTCTTGCCCTCGATCTCTACCTGCAAAAAATTAGTTGGGTCGAGGGGATTGATTAACAGTAACAGAGCCATCGTCATAGCAAAACCCATCCGGCTGCTCACCTCCATTCTCCAACAACGATCCTCTTCCGTTCTTGTAGTATGAGCAGTCGAACGGGTTTCATTCTACGACTTGAATACGTTTAGCTCATCTTCGTCAGTCTGCTGACAATTGCTTGCGTAACTGCCCTGAGACGCTGCTGATCCACCGCTTCCTGGTAAGCATTGTTCAACTGGTCGCGCAGCTCCTTGGCAGCGAGAAGATTCGCCGTTGCTTCCTTCACTTTTTGCTTGTATCTGACCTGAATATCCATTAATTCTTCTTCATATACCTCATCTGTGCCAGGTTCAATTGCCCGTTCATACATATCGATAACCTCATCTGTCTCTTTGCTTGGAAAATACTCATGAGGAGCGGTGCTGTCAAAAATAGCGAGGCCCTTCTCAGGAACAATTACCATATCAAGGCTGTGCGGGTCTAGTCCACAGTGGTACACTTCCACGTCAAAGCCACGTGTTTTGGCTTCCTCCACCAACTTTTTCAGCATAGTAGACTTGCCAGAGCCTGGTCTGCCCTTGATAAAGTAGCGCTTCTCCAAATGGTCGGTCAGCTTCATGATATGATCTACGGGCCCCTGCGGCGTCGCTGCCCCCAAATACATACGCCTTACCTTTGCTTTCTTTTCCAGTTGCTCCTCGCCGAAGAACAAGGCTTTTACTTCTTCCGTGACGTTATTTGCTTCTTCTCTGTTGAGGTGCTCAATGTAGGGAGCCTCCCACTCATCGTGGATGCGCAGCGCCTCGCCAAAAGCTTGGTATGCCTCTTCACTCTTCCTAAAAATCTCTTCGTACCAACTGGCAATCTGGTCTTTTTCATCCACCAGCTGATCAATGTTGACCATCGACTGCAAATTGACCTGAATTTCCTTTACACCGGGAGAAGCGGGTCTCCAAATCCGGGGATAGCTTCCATCCATGATCGCCACTTTATACTTTGGAAAAATAACACCATCAAACTGCCCGTTCACAAAAGGCGAATGAATCCACTCCACTTCATCGGTCGCTCTTGCTATTTGATTGCCAATCGCCTCTATGAGCGGTGAAGTAATTCCTTCTACTGTCCCTGTCAAAATATAAACACGCTCCAAGCCTTCCAATACGGAGTCGTAAAACGTCTTGTATCCTCGCGCAGTATTCCCTGCGGCATATATATGGCGGACTTTTGTGGTCATTGCCTTTCCCTCCTGTACTTCATCTAGCTGCCAATGAATCGATGTATTGTATGCACAAAAGGGAGAATAGGCGTCTGTCTACAACCGTGAAAAAACCGCTGCCAGCTAATATTCATAGCTCACAGCGGCTTTTTGTTATTCGGGCATTATTTATTCAAATCCGTCATTTTTCCAGTAGACATATAAATA
The DNA here is from genome assembly GCF_055685845.1 of Brevibacillus schisleri. Classification (NCBI taxonomy): domain Bacteria; kingdom Bacillati; phylum Bacillota; class Bacilli; order Caryophanales; family Paenibacillaceae; genus Brevibacillus; species Brevibacillus schisleri. Next base: position 1,501,338 of record NZ_JBVNDM010000001.1, on the reverse strand, counting down.
ATCCATTCGCAGATGTTCGTAACATGATCGGCAATCCGTTCCAAATATTGCGCGACCAAGAGCAAATGCGTTCCTTGCGAAATGGCCTGACTGTTTTTCGTCATCAATTCAATCAGATCATGGAAAATCGTGGAGTACAGTTTATCAACAATGTCGTCGCGTGAGGCAATCTCTTCTGCCGCTTCTTTGTTGCGTGCAATATAGGCATTTAAACAATCACGCACCATAGCCTTGACGTGATCAGCCATCATCGGAATATCGATGAGAGGTTTCACGTACGGGTCCGCCATCAAGCGTCGGGTCGTCTTGGCAATGGAAACGGCATGATCACCCATGCGCTCCAAATCCGTCACCAGCTTCAACATTGTTCCCAAGCGTCGCAAGTCACCACCGACTGGCTGCTGTAGCGCAATGAGACGGAAGCAATCGCTCTGTATTTCTTGCTCCAACTCATTGATTACAGGATCGCTTGCGATAACCTGTTCAGCCAGTTGGGCATCCCGCTCAACCAGACTCTTAATCGATTTATGAATGGCTTCTTCCACCAATGTGCCCATCGTCATGAGCTTGCGGTGCAGTACATCCTGCTGTTCTTCAAAAGCATGCCGTGACATTTCCCTCTTCCCCCTTCTTGTGTCTGACATGTCAAATGGTACAAGGCGATTGTATTGTAGAAGTAAAGCTACTATTTTGTTTGTGTAAATCTTTTTGCCGTTGTTTTTTAGGTAAGGGGAAGTGTAACTGTGAAGGTTGTCCCTCTTCCTTCCTTGCTCTCCACACTAATATGCCCGTGCAAATTTTCCACGAGATGCTTCACAATTGCGAGGCCCAAACCTGTTCCACCTGAATCGCGGCTGCGGGCTTTGTCTACACGATAAAACCGCTCAAAGATACGCGTGAGCTCCTTTTCCGGAATGCCGATCCCGGTATCCATGACTTGAATAGTGATGTTTTCGCTATCTGCTTCTGTCTTGATGCTGATTTTTCCACCTTCTTGCGTGTAGGCGATCGCATTCGTCAACAGATTCAGGATGATCTGCTGCAAGCAATCCTTATCGGTCATCAGCCAAATATCTGGCTTCGGTGAAGGAAGCGTGATCGTCAATTGCTTGCGCTGTGCCTGGTCATGCATGATGGCAACAGCTGAACTGATCAAATCCTGCAAGTGAACCTGACTCAGATGCAATGGGATTCGCTTTTGCTCGATTTTGGAGAGATCCAAAATATCGCGTATCATTCGGTAGAGCCGCTCGCTCTCATCTGAGATGATTTGCAGGAAATTGCGACATGTTTCCTCGTCCTGCATCGCGCCTTCAAGCAAGGTCTCCGTAAAGCCCTTGATCGAGGTAATCGGCGTACGTAGCTCATGCGATACGTTTGCTACGAATTCACTGCGCATCTTCTCCAGGCGGCGAATGTCCGTGATGTCATGCAGTACCACGACCACACCCCGCGACTCCCCCTTAAAGTTGATATAGGGAGCAAAATTCACGTCAAGGATTCGTTCCTGCGGGTAATAGATGTGTACCTCTTGACGGAACTTCTCGCTTCTGTCGAGGCACCTGTCGATGTATTGGCTGAGCCCAAAGCTTTTGCCTGCCTCGATATGCAGCTTCCCTACGATCTCATGTCCAGCAGTCCCCAACAGCTTTTCAACGGCTGGATTGACCAGCATGATCCGACGTTGCTCTGAAATGAAGATCACGCCACTCGTCATATTGGTCAGCACCCCTGCCAGACGCTGCTGATTCTCCGAAATTTCGTACATCTGCTGCTCCAGGCTCGATGCCATGAAGTTGATCGCTCCCGCAAGCTGACCGATCTCATCCTTTGCTTTGATTCTCACACGGCTCTCATATTGGCGCTGTGTAATGTTGCGGGCTACCCGGGTGATCTCCTCGATCGGACGAATAATGGAAAAGGAAATGCGGGAAACGACAATCGATCCGACTACCAAAGTAACCAATAAACCAGTGAGTAAGCTGTACCACATTTTGTGGATCGTATCAGTAATATCTTTCATCGACATCGCTGAACGAACAACACCGAATATTTCGTTGTTCAGTTCAACAGGTACTGCAACATACATCATGTCATAGCCGAGCGTCTCACTGAAACGGCGGGAAATCCCTGTTTCTCCTTGTAACGCTGCCTTCATCTCTGGTCGGTCATGGTGGTTTTCCATCTCTTCCGAATGGGAGGAGTTGTCGTACATCACCTGACCATCCTTGTCGATAATGGTGATCCGTACTTCATCTGCTGGCGCTACTTGTTTGACCCGATCCTCTAACGTCGCCTTATCAGAAAAGACGTCCGGGAATCGGACTGCCTGAGCGATGAGCTTCGACTCGCGGGACAATAGCTCATTCAGTGATTGGAGGTAGGAATTCTCAAGCACTTTGGCAAAATACATACCCATCACCAATAGTACGAGAGAGATTAAACCCAAAATAGTCAAAGTGAGTTTGATTCGAAAGCGAGTCAAGGTAAATCCTCCGTTATCCTTCCAGTTTGTATCCTAATCCGCGAACTGTTTTAATGTATTTCGGGTTCTTCGTGTCATCCTCAAGTTTTTCGCGCAAATGGCTGACATGCACGTCCACAATTCGCGAGTCCCCGATGAAATCGTAGTTCCAAACAGCGTTCAACAATTGATCGCGCGTCAGTACACGCCCTTGGTGGCTCGCTAAATAGTTGAGCAGCTCGAATTCCTTTGGCGTCAGCTCGACCTTGACGTCTTTACAGAACACCTCGTACTTCTCCGGGTAGATGCGAATATCCCCGAATTGGAGCAGCACCTCTTGAGGCCCTGTAGTCGCTTCTGGCGTGTTCTGAAACCGCCGCAAAATGGCTTTCACGCGGGCAATTACTTCTCGCGGGCTAAAAGGCTTTGTCAAATAATCATCGGCACCAAGCTCAAGGCCCAAAATCTTGTCGAGCTCATCATCTTTCGCTGTAAGCATCAAGATCGGCGTATTATTGCGTTCTTGGCGCAAGGTTTTGCATACGTCCATCCCATCCATTTTGGGAAGCATCAAATCAAGAATGATAAAATCAGGCTGCTCGCTTTTAACCACTTCCAAGGCCTGTTTACCGTCAAAAGCAGTTACGACCTGAAATCCTGATTTTTCAAGATTAAATTGCAATAGCTTTACAATAGAAGCTTCGTCATCCACTACCAATACTTTGATCATCTGTCTGTTTCCCCCTAGCGTTGCAATGCTTGCGCTCGATTTTCTATCCTACGTCCCCTGAAAAATACTTCTCTCTACAATACTCAGTCTGCCAATGCTGATTGCGGAAAACAAGTAATTTTTTTGTAAAGACATGCTGTTCGTACATAGAACTTAGTTGCTTGGCAATAGTATTCCTCTTTTAGGTAAAGGTACTATATTAAATATGCCTTCAAACTGTAGTGGTCGGGAGAAGCCCTGCCACATGTTTTCCAGTCGCCTGTATCCTCTCTGCGTTCGGGCGGTCTCCTTCCAAACATGTGACAGTGCTTTCGGACAGATGTGGATGTATATATTGCTTTTACAACGTTTTGCAAGTGGGCTCAGTGAAGTTTTCTAGAGTTTAAAATCACATCCCTTTTTCATTAAGCGCTTTTAAAAAAACTGAAAAGCTACGTGGAAGAAGCGAATTTCCAGTCCAAGCGCCTCTGGAGCCCAGCTCAGCTCCGGAATAAATGGCGGGGAATTTCAGCTTCACCTATGAAATCCTCCCTCGAAACTTCTACGCTTGAAGCGCTCCCGCCATTTATTGCGGGGCGTAGGCCGAAGCGTAGACTGGAAATTCGCTTCTTCCACCACCACAGCAACTTTAATAAAAAAGACGCCTTCCCAAAGAAAGGCGTCTTACATGTATTGATCTTATTTCAAAACAGCCATTACGCTGCGTACGGAGTCAGCAGATTTGTCGAGCGCTGCTTTCTCTTCGGCAGTCAGATCCAATTCGATCACTTTCTCAATCCCGTTTGTGCCGAGCAGAGTCGGTACTCCCAGGTAGAGATCGTTGTAGCCGTATTCTCCTTGCAGAAGAGCGATGGATGGCAGAATGCGTTTTTTGTCCTTGATGATGGCTTCAGCCATTTGTACCAAGGAAGCCGCAGGTGCATAGTAAGCGGAACCGTTCCCCAAAAGGTTTACGATCTCGCCGCCGCCCTTGCGGGTACGCTCTACGATCGCATCCAGACGGTCTTTCGGGATTAATTTTTCCAATGGAATACCACCAGCGTAAGAGTAGCGAACCAGAGGAACCATATCATCACCGTGACCACCCAGTACGAAGCCCGTTACGTCTTCTACAGATACGTTCAACTCCATAGCCACGAAGGTACGGAAACGAGCTGTGTCCAGAACGCCGGATTGACCGATTACGCGCTCTTTCGGAAAGCCGGACGTTTTGAAGAAGGTGTACGTCATCGCGTCAACTGGGTTGGACAGTACGAGCACGATAGAGTTAGGTGCATATGTTTTTACTTGCTCTGCAACAGATTTCATAATGCCAGCATTCGTGTTAACCAAGTCATCGCGGGACATGCCAGGCTTGCGGGCAATACCAGCTGTGATGATGACGAGATCAGCATCTTTGATGTCTTCATAGTTCGCAGTACCTGTGATGCTTGCATCAAAGCCTAATACTGGCGCGGATTCCATCATGTCGAGCGCTTTACCTTTTGTTGGGTTTTCCAGTTGCGGAATGTCAACCAATACGATGTCGCCCAGTTCTTTTTGCCCCAAAATGAATGCAGTTGTTGCACCAGTGAAGCCACTACCGATAACAGCGATTTTTTTACGGTTGAATGCCATGAACTATTCCCCTCCAAAAATGTAAGTGTAAAAATTTGTACCCAAATCTATCTTACATGTTTTGAATCAGAGCGTCAGCAAACTCGGAGCATTTCAGTTCTTTTGCGCCTTCCATCAGACGAGCGAAATCGTATGTTACTGTTTTCGCAGAGATGGTTTTTTCCATGGAGTTGATGATCAGATCAGCTGCTTCGTTCCAGCCCAGGTGACGCAGCATCATTTCTCCGGACAGGATCACGGAGGATGGGTTTACTTTGTCCAGACCAGCGTATTTCGGAGCTGTACCATGAGTTGCTTCGAAGATCGCATGACCAGTCAGGTAGTTGATGTTTGCACCTGGAGCGATACCGATACCGCCTACTTGTGCAGCCAATGCATCAGATACATAGTCACCGTTCAGGTTGAGTGTTGCTACTACATCGTACTCAGCTGGACGAGTCAGGATTTGTTGCAGGAACGCGTCAGCGATAACATCTTTTACGATGATTTTGCCAGCTGCTTCTGCTTCTTTTTGTGCTTTATCAGCGTCGCCGCCTTCAGCTTTGATGCGATCGTATTGTGCCCAAGTGAACACTTTGTCGCCGTATTCTGCTTCAGCCAGTGCATAACCCCAGCTTTTGAACGCGCCTTCCGTGAACTTCATGATGTTACCTTTGTGTACGAGGGTAACGGATTTGCGCTTGTTGTCAATTGCATAGTCGATTGCTGCACGAACCAGACGCTCTGTACCATCTTTGGAAACAGGCTTGATACCGATACCAGAAGTTTCTGGGAAGCGGATTTTCTTCACGCCCATTTCGTTTTGCAGGAAGTCGATTACTTTTTTCACTTCTGGAGTACCTTCAGCCCACTCTACGCCAGCGTAGATGTCTTCAGTGTTCTCACGGAAGATTACCATGTCAGTCAATTCAGGATGTTTCACTGGGGATGGAACACCATCGAAGTATTGAACAGGACGTACGCAAGCATACAGATCCAGCTCTTGACGCAGTGCTACGTTGATAGAACGGATACCGCCGCCTACTGGTGTAGTCAAAGGACCTTTGATTGCGATCAGGTATTCACGAACAGCAGTCAGCGTATCTTCTGGCAGCCACTCGCTGTATTGGTTGAAGGATTTTTCACCTGCGAATACTTCGAACCAAGCGATTTTTTTCTCGCCCTTGTAAGCTTTTTCTACAGCTGCATCCAGAACGCGAACAGAAGCTTTCCAAATGTCAGGGCCAGTACCGTCACCCTCGATGAAAGGAATGACTGGATTGTTTGGAACTACCAGTTTACCGTTATCCACAGTAATTTTTTCGCCTACAGTTGGTTGCGTCAGGTTTTTAAACACAAAAAATCCCTCCAGTGTTCTATATATTTAGTGATTATGAATATTTCCAGACGTAGGAGAACTACCACTCACTTGTGGTAGTTCTCAAGCTTGCGCTCAGGAGCGATCAGCCTGGCTGACCACCTGCCCTCCACGCTCGAAAATAGCGAGTTCTTAGCGGCGGTCAATTGGAACGTAGTGTTGGTTGACCGGACCGGTGTAATCCGCGCGAGGACGGATCAGGCGATTATTTTCATACTGTTCCATGATGTGTGCTGTCCAACCGGACATACGGCTGATAGCAAAAATCGGTGTGAACAGGTCCGTTTCGAGGCCGAGTGAAATGTAAACAGATGCGGAGTAGAAGTCAACGTTTGGCTTCAATCCTTTTTCACCGGAAATCATTTCATCGATCTTCACAGACATCTCAAACAGCTCAGGGCGACCGATTTGCGCGGTCAGTGCTTTGGACATTTCTTTCAGCCATTTCGCACGAGGGTCACCATCTTTGTATACACGGTGTCCGAAGCCCATGATTTTTTCCTTATTATCCAGCTTGGTGCGGATGTAGGATTCTACATTAGCCATGCCGCCGATTTCGTTCAGCATTTTCGCTACTGCTTCATTAGCGCCACCATGCAGAGGGCCTTTGAGCGTACCAATTGCAGACACGATACCGGAATAAATATCAGTCAGAGTCGCAACAGATACGCGAGCAGAGAATGTAGATGCATTAAACTCATGGTCAGCATGCAGGATCAGAGCAACGTCAAACGCTTTTACTGCTGTTTCTGTTGGCTCCTGGCCTGTGAGCATGTAGAGGAAGTTTTGTGCAATCGTGAAATCTGCACGTGGAGCTACTGGCTCCAAACCTTTACGCATACGCTCGTAAGCTGCGATCAAGGTAGGAGTTTGTGCCATCAGACGGATCGATTTCCGATAGTTGGCTTCTGGAGACATATCTTGCGCTTCTGTGTCGTAGAGCGCTAACGAAGAGACAGCTGTGCGCAACGCCGCCATTGGGTGTACGCCTTTTGGATAGTGGCGAATGCTTTCCAGCACTTCTTTGGCCACTGCTGCATTTTCACCCAATTGTTTTTTCAAAGCGTCCAGCTGATCACGCTTCGGTAACGCTCCATGCCAGAGCAAGTATACAACCTCTTCAAAAGTTGCATGTTCTGCCAGCTCATCGATGTTGATCCCGCCATAGCAAAGAACCCCATCGACGATCGAACAGATAGATGATTGAGCGGCAACAACGCCTTCAAGTCCACGAGTAGTTGTCATAGAACTCCCTCTCCTTTTCCACTCAAGTAGTAGTGCTTATCTAGTCTTCGCTTGTCCGCCATGACTGATAAACAGCCTGATCAAGTTCAAAATAGACGACTTTTTGAACATCCTATCTATGAAATTGTAAGCAGCGGTTTCTTTCATCCACCACTCTTGACAGGGAATGTATCCACGCAAATCCTCACAAGGTCGTACATGAAAATGACGCTCGTGTAAGGGGAGAGGCGAGAGAAAAGAATCCACTAAGACGACCCAATTATAAAAGATTATTGCGATTTTGTGAATAAGGTTAGCGAAAAAATGTTTCGAAGGGTGAAACGGAGTTTTGTTTTTTCGCGTTCTTGCTCCACCTATGAGGCATGCTGCATAATAGAAACATCAGTATTATGTTCGCACCTTTGCGGCGGAAAGGAGAAATCGTTTGAATCAGGAAAACTGGGTAGAGCGCCTCTTTCAAATCATTCGCTTGTTATGGGTCTGCCTGCTTGTCTATGTAGGGATTTGGGTATTCCAATACGCAACACCTTTACTGTACCCATTTATAATCGCTTTAATCATTGCGCTCATCATCAACAAGCCCGTTACGTTTATGACTAGAAAGTTCCGGATTCCCCGCTGGCTTTCGGTCATTATCGCGCTCTTGGTTTTGATACTGCTCGCTGGCGGAGTGGCCACACTGATCATCACGGAAACGGTCGTGGAAATCGGAGAGCTGGCCAAGCGTTTGCCAGTCGTTGCACAGGAGCTGGCCCATTATTTGCAAACTACAATTTCTCAAGACTTTTTAATGGGACTGTACAATCAGATTCAGTGGTTTTATGCTCAGCTTGATCAAGGATACCAAGAGAAGCTCGCCAGTACGGTAGGCAGTGCAATCTCGACCATCACGAATGTCGGGCAGAACTTGATCGTCAAATTCCTGGATGGATTGAAAAACCTGCTTCTCTCACTCCCTAATATGGCAACAGTTTCCGTTATTTCCATCATGGGTGCCTTCTTTATCTCTAAAGATTTTGCCCTTTGGGAAGCGCGGGCTCGTCGTCTTTTGCCAACTGGGGTAAACAGCCGTCTCGATCAAATTTTCATCGATTTGCGCAATGCCTTGTTCGGATTCGTCAAGGCGCAGTTGACCCTCATCTCCTTAACCGCTGCCATCGTCATCATTGGCCTGTTGGTCATGCGTGTCGAGTACGCGATTACGATTGGCTTGATCACGGGCTTGGTCGATCTCTTGCCTTATCTTGGGACAGGGACCGTCTTTGTTCCTTGGATCATCTACATGTTTTTCAAAGGCAATTACACGATGGTCATCGGCTTATCCATTTTGTACGGGGTCGTCTTGATTTTCCGTCAAATTATCGAACCAAAAGTCGTTGCGGAAAACGTCGGTCTCGACCCGCTCCTCACGCTAGTCGCGCTGTTTGTTGGTCTCCAGCTATTCGGATTCCTGGGCTTGATCATCGGACCTGTTTCACTCGTCATGATCAATGCTTTGGTAAAAGCCAACGTCTTCGTAGATGTATGGGGCTACATCCGTGGGCGGAAAACCTGACCTCATGTAAAAAGAACCGCTTGCGAGCAGCTTGTACGTAGCTCGGAGCGGTTCTTTTTCATAGGGAATATTTGTATTAGCGGCGGAAAAACAATTGAACACGGCCAGACGAGATAAGGTTCCACAGCCAGCGCTTTAATAGATGACGAATAATCATCCGTGTGTACGGAATGAGGAAGACCAACCCAATCACATCCGTGACAAATCCAGGCAATAAGAGCAAAATGCCACCGATCAGGATCAAGACACCATCGATGAGCGAATCTGTAGGCATTTGGCCACGCGACAACTGGTGTTGAACCATGCGGAATACTTGCATCCCCTGCTGCTTTGCAAGCCAAGCACCAAAGATCCCCGTGAGAATGACCAGTACGACTGTATTCCAGCCGCCGATCCATGATCCAATAGTAATAAGCCCCCAAAGCTCTAAACCAAACGCGACGACAAATAGAATGACAAAAAAGCGGAACATGCCTATTCCCCTCCTTTATGCTGGGAGTCCAACCAATCATAGATGTCAGGTACCGCTCGCGACAAGCGAATCGGCTTCAAAGCTGTGTTGGTAAATACATGCATCGTCTCACCTAACACCAACAGCTGTTGGTCAGGCAATCTAACAATCTCGTAAGCAAATGTGAGCCGGACAGGACTGATTTCTTTTACACGTGTCCGTATTTCTACCTCGTCGTCATAGCGGGCGGGCTGTTTGTAAGAGATGTTCGCATCTGTGACAGGCAGAAGTACACCTTTTTCCTCGAGCTCACGATAGGTGATTCCCGCATGGCGAATCAGTTCTGTTCTTCCTACTTCAAACCAGTTCAAGTAATTCGTATGGTAGACCACACCCATTTGATCGGTTTCGCCATAGCGGACACGCAAACGATGGGAATGAATAAACGGAGTCATTTTGGATCGCTCCTTTCTCTATAAAATGATTGTACCATACAAGGACAAGAAAATACGTTGCTGTAGTGGTGGGGAGGAAACAGGAGAAAACGCTCCAGCTTCTAGGGCCACCCCCTGGGGGATTGACTGAACGACTCCATGCAAAAAGCGAAACCGCGTCCAAAGTGGTTCATTCAGGATGTTTCTCAGAGGTGGACGCTTAAGAGCGTGTTTCGCTTTTTGCATTCCGTCTCGGTCGGTGTCCCTAAGATCTTCGCTTATTTCTCCTGTTTCCTCTACGAGCTTTCCGTGTTAGACGTGTTTTAAATGCCTTAAAAGATTGAAGAATCTCATCTGTAACGCTAGAGAAGAATATTTCCAGACGTAGCGACTTGTGGAGTCCAACCGAGCGGAGAAGGGATTCGCGGGCAACAGAAACGCAACCGTGCTCACGCGGCGTAGCGGCTACCACTTTTGCGTTTCCCCGCGAATCCCTTCGGAGCGGACAGTCTCACCCCCCTGCAGGACGGAGCCTGGAGCCTAGACTGGAAATATTCTTCTCTCCCCTACAGCCACATAAAAAAACAGAGGCAGACTGATTTCTCAGTCTGCCTCTTATGATTCAGATCGCTTAACGAATCGGGCAAGCTCCGCCTTCGCAAGATTCAGCCGTGGACAGGTCAGCCTCGCCGCCAGTTTCATACTGCTGCAAAATCGCAGGATCAAACGGCTTCATGGACTGCTTCAATGCCTCGTACTGTTCTTTGGTGCACTCTTCATATGGAGCCAATTGGTAGTTTCCGCCATCCAATTGCAAGAAGGATACCCCTACGAAATTATCCCAGTTATCGTAAACGATGTCTTCTACTTCTGCCCACTCTTCCTTGCGTACCGTAATGGTGTTCGAAGAATTATGCTCCGTATATTCTTTCTGGAAACGGAAGTACGTATCGAATTGGCGCTTTGCACTTACTTCGTTCTTTGTTTCTTCTGCGCCTGATGCTACAGGGAAATCGATTACGAGTGTACGTGCATTTGCCATGCGCTCTTCATACGTTTCGCCTGGTGTTCCTACCTCTGGGTTGACTGTCCATCCAAGATTTTGTACCGCTTTTGCCAATGGATCCTCAGCATTGATACGAATGCGGCGGATGTAGTACGGCGAATGGGACCAGTGCAGACCGCTGGAGACACCACCAGCCACTTGAGACAGCGTACCTTCCGGCTTCACAGTCGTTACCAAGAGTGGAGAGTTCACACGCAGCTCATACGCATAACGGTTCGCCTCATCACGAGCAGCATCGCCTAGCTGGCGCAGCAGTTCGAGCTCTTGCTCTTCTGTATAGCCAAGGGATGCCAGCGCATCCTTCACACCAGTAAGGGAAGTTCCGAGCAAACGGTCACGCTGTTGAACGGTATCCCAATGCGGCAGCTCCAGCGTTACCAGCGTCATGCGCAGTCCAGCGCGAGCAGATTTGCGTTGTGCTTCCAGCAAGCCATCGAGATCCAGATACTTGGAACCATCCCCGCGATCCTTCACGAATTCAACCAGATTGACTGTTGTCAGGTTGCAGACGCCATAAGAATCGAGCAGGATTTCTGCACAAGGGTTCAAGCCCTCTGCATTTGGGCGGCGACGGTTTGCTTCTTCCAGGTTGATGAAGCCTGGTTCGCCTTCCAATTGCATCAAGGTGAACACGAGGTTCAAGAATGGCTTAGTTGGTTGTTTGGTAAAGGCGATGGAGTTGTTGGACATACGGCGGTGATCCAGACCAAAGCGTCCGTCCCCTACATTTTGGATGCTGTCAAACCATACAGGTTTGTGCTCTCCCAACAGCTCGCCTACACGACGGTGATGGTTCAGCTGATCCTCCGTCCAGAAGCCATTGATGCCGTATTTTGCAAGCATGCACTCGTAGTCATCGTGATCAAACAGGAAGATTTCCGCTGTACGGCGCACGCCACCTACGACGACGTTTGCTCCGATGAGGTTTCCAATGTCGAGGATATGTATCGGACGGATTTTACCGTATCCTTTTTCATCACTCTCGATTGGTGCCAAATGCTGGTCGATTTGGTTTTTCAACACTTTATCGATTCCTTCAAACATTTCGCGAAGCGGCTCATGACCACTAGCCGTACCGCCAAAGCGCTTCAGTCGCTCGCCTTTCGGACGCACGCTGTTATAAGAGATTTTCACTGTGTGAATGTGTTCGTAAGTGGAATCTGTCAAAATTTGCAGGTAGAGACGGAGGGATTCTACCCAGCCTTCTTTACTATCGCCCACATAAATTTTGGCAAAGCCGTTATCCAGCACATTCAGTTCAGAACGCTCCAGGCGCTGATGCTTTGGCAGCGGTCTGTATTCAGAAGAAAGCAGCGAAACATTCGTGCGAATCGGGCCCAGTCCAGCAGCCATTTCCTGCGTGCATTTGAAGCCTACGCCAGTTCCTACCAAGAGAAGGTAGAACAAATCGCCCAAGTCATCCCAAGACCTGATGTTCAGGAAGGAGCAGTTGAAGTTCGCCAACGGATACAAATCCGCTACACCATTGTCTGCACCACCAACCCACAAGGTACGGCCAGACAAAAACTGGCGAAGGTTGAACATGTTGTCAAACAAACCTTCTGCCTCTTTTTCCATTGCGCGGGAATCGGCGTTCATTCCGATTTTGTTCAAATGCTGATAAGCCAGCTTAATATTGTAATCCACCGAGCGGCGGCAAGTTTCTTTCCACGTTTCCCGTCTTCCTTTTTCCGGTACAAAGCGAGAATAAGTACGGTAGTAAACAAATTGTCCCAGAGGACTCATATGGTTCGGAAAATCAGGATATTGATCTAAGAATTCATCCCGCAAAAATTGAGTTCGGGATACGGTTTCGGTCGCCAGCATATCGTTCCTCCTTCAAATCTATCCTCTCTAGTTTAACTATCTTTATCTGTAAAACTCAATAGTTTTACCTACATATTGTGCGAAATAATTTTCGACAATACTAGATGTTGTGTTTACCCCAAAAAAACACTTGACACAAAATCCCGAACATTGGACGTACAGAAGGGCAGCTCTATGTTCAGCCTTTTCCTGGCAACGAGCGCTACAACATCCCTTCTGGCATGATTTGGAAACCCCGAACGTATGGATTTCATCCGTTCTTACACAAAGCCACCGACCGATTTTAACAGATTCCCACTCGCTTTGCATCACCTAATAATCACCGTTATCTGGTAATACTTATCAGGTAGTTCGTCGGCTAATCCTTTTTACACCAAGCCAAAAAGGGTGACCCTTTGGTCACCCTTCAGAGGTACTCTCCATTAAAGATGAGTAGTTTTACCTACAGAATCCGGGCGTGACCTGAGTAAATATGCCCGCGCTCGGAATCCACTGTAACGATTTGTCCGTCCTTCAATACATCCGTAGCAAATTGCACTCCTACGATGACTGGAACGCCGAGATTCAGGCCTACGATAGCTGCGTGAGAGGTAAGTCCGCCCTCTTCGCAAATCACCGCTCCTGCCTTGCCAAACGCTTCGATCATATCGGAGTCCGTACCGATGGTTACCAGGATTGCTCCTTCTTCTACCTTTGCCAGTGCCTCTTCAGCTGATCTAGCAATCACTACCTTGTTTGTGACAACTTTGCGGCCGATACCCTGTCCTTTTGCTACTACATCGCCAATGACGTGGATTTTCATCAGGTTCGTTGTCCCAACTTCACGCACAGGCACGCCTGCTGTGATCACAACGAGATCGCCATGACGAACGAAGCCTGCATCAAGCGCCTCTTGAACAGACATCTCCAGCATTTCATCGGTTGTATTCGCCATTTCGCCCTTCACCGGATACACGCCATTTACGAGTGCAAGACGGCGAATAATCGCTTCATGTGGCGTTACAGCCACGATTGGTGCTTTCGGACGGAACTTTGATACCATGCGAGCAGTGTGTCCGCTTTCGGTCGCTGTAATAATTGCTGCTGCGTCCAGATCCAATGCTGCATTGGATACAGCTTGGCTGATCGCATCCGTAATCGTCACTTGTTTAAGCTGTGCTTGTGCATACAAGATCTCACGATAATTCAGCTCTTGCTCTGCACGTACAGCGATCCGCACCATGGTCTCGACAGACTCAACCGGGTATTTACCGGCAGCCGTCTCTCCGGAGAGCATGATTGCGTCTGTCCCATCGAAAATGGCGTTCGCAACGTCACTTGCTTCCGCACGCGTTGGACGTGGGTTGCGCTGCATAGAATCAAGCATTTGTGTTGCCGTAATGACTGGCTTCGCGAGTTCGTTACATTTTTTGATCAGCTTCTTTTGAACAAGAGGTACTTCTTCTGCCGGAATCTCTACGCCCAAATCACCACGCGCAACCATGATTCCATCTGTTACTACCAGAATTTCGTCTACGTTATCGACGCCTTCCTGGTTTTCAATTTTCGCGATAATATCGATACGCACGTTATGGCGCTCCAGAATTTGGCGAATCTCCAAGATATCTGATGCTTTTCGGACGAAGGAAGCTGCGATGAAATCGACTCCTTGTTCGATACCGAATTCGATATCCTGGGCATCCTTTTCTGTGATACCTGGCAAGTTGATTTTGACACCAGGAACATTGACGCCTTTTTTGCTTTTCAGTGTTCCACCGTTTTTGATTAAGCAGATGATTTCGGTGCCACGCACTTCTTGTACAGTCAACCCGATCAAGCCGTCGTCGATCAAGATCGTATCGTCGATTTTCACATCACGTGGCAATTCCGGATACGTAATGGAGACGCGCTCTGCGGTACCCGCTACTTCCTCAGTGGTGAGGATTAGCGTATTTCCTTCTACAAGCTCGACTGCATCTACTGCCAGCGTACCCGTGCGAATTTCAGGACCTTTTGTATCCAACAGGATTGCAACGGGTTTCCCGGTTTCTTTTGATGCCTGACGAATGTTTACGATTCGCGCCGCATGCTCCTCGTGGGAACCGTGCGAGAAATTCAAACGCGCTACGTTCATTCCTGCTTCAATTAGTTTTTTCAGCGTTTCAACCGATTCACTCGCTGGTCCGATGGTACATACAATTTTTGCTTTCCTTAACATAGGATGTAGGCCTCCTCGACACTCGTAAAAACTGTCAGTTTTATATAGATAGCGTGCGCGCCAATTGATAAATGGATAAATCCAATTGATGCTTTTTCGCCAATGCTTCCTGAAAATCAACATCAACGATCTGGTTGTTCTGAACCCCAACCATTCGGTCCTGCTTGCCTTCCAGCAACAAATCGACAGCTGCGGCACCCATTCGGCTTGCCAGCATTCGGTCCATCGCAGTAGGGGAACCACCACGTTGAATATGACCCAGTACCGTCACGCGAGTCTCCCAGCCTGTCTCTTTCGTGATCGCTTCGGCGTAAGAAGCGGCACTTCCTACCCCTTCCGCCACAATGATGATGGAATGCTTTTTACCACGGCGTTGTCCAGCATGCAAACGTTCAATAATGTCGTCCATATCCTGCGACGCTTCTGGGATAATAATGGACTCGGCACCAGCTGCAAGCCCTGCCCACAATGCCAGATCGCCAGCATCTCGCCCCATTACTTCAATAATGTACGTGCGTTCATGCGAGGTGGCCGTATCGCGGATTTTATCGATCGCTTCCACAACTGTATTCAATGCCGTATCAAACCCGATCGTGAAATCGGTGCATGGAATATCATTATCAATCGTACCCGGTACGCCGATGGTGGGGAAACCTTTTTCGGTTAGCTTCTGTGCACCGCGAAACGATCCGTCTCCCCCAATGACAATCAGACCCTCAATTTCATGAGCACGTAATTGTTCCACCGCTCTTTGCTGTCCGGCTTCCGTCTTGAACGCCTCACTGCGAGCGGAGTAGAGAATGGTTCCTCCCCGTTGGATAATATCCCCAACAGAGCCTAGAGACATCTCCTTGATATCTCCCCTCATCAGCCCTTCATATCCGTGGTAAACCCCAAACATTTGTACCTCGTGAAAATGAGCACGACGTACAGCCGCACGGACTGCGGCATTCATTCCAGGAGAATCTCCACCGCTAGTGAGAACTGCAAGTTTCCGCATGGAATCCACCTCTCCAATCGTATCGTCTTTAGCATGTCATTTAACGGAAACAGTATGTACCATACTTTGTATGAAACATGCTGTATCACCCAAATCCTCATATCTGTTATACACTCAAAAGATATGTGCCATACTTTTTGAAAGCTCTGATAACTCTTTCATTCGACTTCGATTGTAGCAGATTTTCCTCAGAGAAAAAAGAAAAAAACGCCCCCCTGTTTCTTACAGGGAGGCGAATTGTCCGATCTGTTTAAACTTCTCGTAACGTTCCTGTATCAATTCATCTGGAGTTAAACGGCCTAGCTGTTCTAGTTGTTCCGCGATGACCGCCTTGACCATTCCTGCCTGCGCGATCAAATCACGATGGGCTCCTCCGAATGGTTCATCAATAATTCCGTCAATGACTCCTAATTCCAACAAATCAGGTGCCGTAATTTTCATCGTCTCCGCTGCACGCATACCCAAGCTGGAATCTCTCCAGAGAATCGCCGCTGCACTCTCTGGTGCAATCACGGAGTAATAGGAATTCTCCAGCATATAGATGCGGTTACCTACGCTGATCGCCAAGGCTCCACCGCTTCCGCCTTCCCCGATGACGATACAAATAATTGGCACGCCAAATGTCGCCATTTCACGCAGATTGCGGGCAATCGCTTCGCTCTGACCGCGCTCTTCTGCCGCTTTTCCAGGATAGGCCCCTGATGTATTAATAAAGCAGATGATCGGGCGACCGAATTTATCCGCCTGCTGCATAATGCGCAATGCCTTCCGATAGCCTTCTGGATGAGCCATCCCGAAATTACGCTTGATGTTGTCTTTTGTGTCTTTCCCTTTTTGGTGACCGATGACCGTAACCGGACGTCCATCCAACTTGGCAATTCCACCCACAATCGAATGGTCGTCTCCGAACAGACGGTCTCCATGAACCTCGATAAAATCAGTAAAAAGTAGTTGTATATAGTCCAAAGTCGTTGGCCGTTCCGGATGACGAGCCAGCTGTACGCGTTGCCATGGAGTCAAATTGCCGTAGATTTGCTCAGCAAGCTCTTTTGATTTTTGTTCGAGACGCTGTACTTCTTCAGAGAAGTCAATTCCCTTTTCTTCAGTAAAACGGCGCAATTCCTTAATCTTATCTTGTAATTCTACTAATGGCTTTTCAAAGGAGAGCTCGCCTGCCATGTTTCTACTCCTTCCCGAGACGTGTGCATCTCTACCAGTTTGGACAGCGTATTTCGCATGTCCTTACGGTGTACCACCATATCGAGCTGCCCGTTTTTTAACAAGAATTCCGCTGTTTGGAAGTCTTTTGGCAACTCCTGACGGATCGTTTGCTCAATGACTCGACGCCCAGCAAAACCGATCATAGCTCCCGGTTCTGCGATATTGTAATCTCCCAACGAAGAAAAACTGGCTGATACCCCACCATATGTAGGATTCGTCATGACCGAGACAAACAGTAAGCGTTCGCGATCCAATCGAGACAACGCTGCGCTGGTTTTCGCCATTTGCATCAGGCTCAATACGCCCTCTTGCATGCGTGCTCCACCGGATGCACTGAACAGAATGAAAGGCAAACGCCGTTCGATCGCTTGCTCAATTGCGCGCGTGATTTTTTCCCCGACGACTGAGCCCATGCTCGCCATACGGAAACGAGAATCCATGACCCCAATCACAATGCGGTTCCCACCTAGGAAACCTTCGCCTGTAATGATCGCCTCGTTCAAATTGGTGTTGGCCATATCTTGCTCCAGTTTTTCCAAATAACCAGGAAAACCGAGTGGATTGGCTGTTATCAAATTGGCATCAAATTCTTCTTTCAGAACCCCATCATCCAGAAGCGCTTGCAGGCGCTCAGGAGCGGACATGGAATAATGGAACTGGCAGCCTTTGCAGACGCGCAAGTTCTTCTCCAAATCCTTCGAGTAGTGAATCGTCCCACAATGTGGGCATTTATTCATCAATCCCTCAGGGACTTCCTTTTCTTTCGTACCCGCTTCCTTGCTAATGTTGGTGGAAGCAGGGACACGTGCTAGTGTCTCAGAAGGAACTGTAGCGAATTTGCGCTTTTTCCCAAAAAGATCTTTAAGCACAGGTAACCCACCTTTCTCTTCAGTGAAGGATCGTGCCGAGTACATCCCGGACTTCGTTTAGTTCGCTCTCAGGCACGAGAATCTCGTATTGCTTAGAGACCTTGCCTTCGCGAATTTTTACCAAAAATCCTTCATCTGTCAAACGTTGCTGTATCCGTTCTGCAATTCTAGCGCTAGGAGCGATGTAGATGACCGTCCACATGCTGGCTTCCTCCTCAATCGTCCAATACAGGTCTGCATCATCATATCACAGCGCCAGCGCCCCTCGCAAATTAGGGGAAAACTATAGCTTACTGTTCTCCAAATGCTTTTTCATTCTCTCTAATGCCACGTTCACATCGCCTTCGCGAATGGCTTCCATAATCTGCCGATGCTCTACGAGTGCTGCACTCGCTCTACCTTCGCGCGATAGTGATTCAATACGAATGCTGTTGCTGTACTCAACCAAAGGCGTCCAGATGCGATGCAGAATCGAGTTACGGCTGGAGCGACATATGACACGATGAAACTGATAGTCTTCCTCCGCAGGTACCTCGCCTCTTGCTACTCTTTCCTCTGCAATGGCCAGGATGCGCTCCATTTCATCAAAATGCTTGTCAGTCGCCCGTCTACAGGCTAGGCGGACAGCATCCAGCTCTAGCATTCGCCGCATTTCGATCAAGTCCTTCTTGGTTTTCGTATCCCGTAGGATAAAAAAGCCAAGAATATCGATCAGCCGATTGTGTCGGTAATGCTTGAGGAAGGTGCCTTCCCCGCGGCGCGTCTCAATGAGTCCGAGCAGCTCCAGAGCCCGAAGAGCCTCGCGTACAGAGGAACGTCCTGCTCCCAGTTGCTCGGACAGCTCCCGCTCAGACGGCAGCTTGTCCCCGGGCCGCAAGTTTTGCTCCTGAATGATTTCATGAAGTTGCAGGAGAATTCCTTCGTAAACCTTTCGATCTTGGGAAGAGTCGAGCACGATTATCCTCCTTACTCGTACCTTCAACGAGGAGCACCCTCCACGTTTGTAAAATACCTACGTTTTTTCGCGGAGGGTGTCATCGGTGCCTCGATAAAGAGTATTTTACGCTTTTTGGTAAGAGATAGCTGTCAATTTCATCGTTTTTTGTTTTACTTCTTCCGGATCAACCGTGATGCGAGCAACACCCGTTTCCATCGCTGCTTTTGCTACTGCCGCAGCTACGTTTGGCGCTACACGTAGATCGAATGCGGAAGGAATTACTTTATCCGCAGTAAGCTCTTCTGGCGTGATCAGGTCTGCGATTGCATATACAGCAGCCAGCTTCATTTCTTCGTTGATCTCCGTTGCACGTACATCCAGAGCGCCACGGAAGATTCCCGGGAATGCCAGTACGTTGTTTACTTGGTTCGGGAAGTCGGAACGGCCTGTACCGATTACTGCCGCACCTGCTTCTTTTGCCTCTTGCGGCATGATTTCTGGTACTGGGTTTGCCATAGCGAAAATGATTGGATCGCGGTTCATCGAACGAACCATGTCTTGTGTAACAGCACCAGCTACGGATACACCGACGAATACGTCAGCGCCCTTCATGGCATCAGCCAGGTCACCTTGCAGCATGCTGCGGTTTGTAATTTTTGCCATCTGTTCCTTCACTGGGTTCATACCGAATGGACGGCCTTCGTACACGATTCCTTTTGTATCAACCATGATCACTTCTTTCACGCCCATGGAAATCAAAAGCTTCATGATCGCGATACCAGCTGCACCTGCCCCGTTTGCTACTACGCGGATATCTTCCAGCTTTTTGTCCACCACGCGCAGAGCATTGATCAGACCTGCCGCTGTAACGATCGCTGTACCGTGTTGGTCATCGTGGAAAATCGGGATGTTTGTTTCGCGCTTCAGACGCTCTTCGATTTCGAAGCATGCAGGAGCCGCGATATCTTCCAAGTTCACGCCACCAAAAGTAGGCTCGAGCAGTTTTACTGTCTCTACGATTTTATCTACATCTGTTGTATTCAAGCAGATCGGGAATGCATCTACGCCTGCGAAGGATTTGAACAAAACTGCTTTCCCTTCCATAACCGGCATTGCTGCTTCTGGTCCAATGTTTCCGAGACCAAGTACAGCAGTACCGTCGCTGACTACTGCAACCAGATTGCCTTTCATCGTGTAATCGTAGACTTTGGACTTGTCATCAAAGATATCTTTGCAAGGTTCAGCAACCCCTGGAGAATAGGCAAGACTCAGATCGTAAGCATTGCGAACGGGTACCTTGGTCACTGCCTCCAATTTTCCTTGATGTTTTCTGTGAAGCTCCAGTGCTTCTTCTCTCAGGTTGGACATGAGATCCCACTCCATTTCACGATAATAGTTTCTATGATGGCTTGTAGGCAGTAAAAATGCCTGGGTTATTCCAAGTGGTCTGACCACTCATTGAGTTATGCTCTCAATATAATAAAAATCTGTTCTCCTGTAAACCTGCCGAAAACGGCGAAAAAGGGAGGACATTCCTCATCCTCCCCAATTTATAGGCATTTCTTTCCGAATTACGCTGTCAGGCCCCACAATTTCTCGCGCTTGCTCCAAAAATGACTCATCTACATCTACCCAATTTGCTTCTGGCAGGCGAATTGTCTGTCTTTTTCCTTCGTAGAAAAGGATAACGGGAATCGTTCCTTTTTTTTCGACAAACAAGCGTGAAAGTTTTTGTAGCGTCGAATCGTGCTCTTGCTCTGCCGATATTTTGACAAATAATACAGTCTCAGACTTCGGCTGCGGCAGCGTTTGTGCATCCCAGACACGGGAAGCCAAGAGCTTGACCATGTCTTCCTGGTGATCGACTCGGGCTTCTGCCACGATGATTTGCTCGCGCTCGAGCAGTTGTGCATATTTCGCATACACCTGCGGGAAAACGACCAGCTCTACTGGTGCCGTTTTGTCCTCTAGCGTAATAAATGCCATCGGGTCCCCTTTTTTCGTTTGGATGCGTCTGGCTTCCGTTATCATTCCAAATACTTTTACCGTCTTGTCGCGCGGCACATCCCCCAACGAAGAGATCACTGTTACTTCCGAGCGACTTGCGACATGGGCAAACTGATCAAGTGGATGACCGGAGATGTATACCCCGATCAAATCCCGCTCCTCTTTTAATTGCTGCGTATGTGAGAGTGGCGGTACCTCGGGATATTCTGCTGGCTCCCGTAAAGGTGCCGCATCTTCTTCTCCCGCAAAAAGATTGAGCTGGTTGGCGTCACGCTCGATTCTCTTGCTGTTTGCCTTCCCTACCGCTTCATCCAGCAATAGCAAAAGCTGACTGCGATGTCCTGGTAACGAGTCCAGCGCGCCGCATAAAGTGAGCGACTCTACTACTCTGCGATTGACTAACCGTGCATCCACGCGCGCACAAAAATCAAAGACGTCACGATACGGTCTGCCTTTGCGCTCTTTCACGATCGATTCAATGGCACCGTAGCCGACGTTTTTCACTGCGGCCAAACCAAAGCGAATCGCATCCTGCTCCACTGTAAAGTAGGCCAAGCTCTTATTCACGTCAGGTCCGAGTACGGTAAGCTGCAGTCGCCGCGCTTCCTCCGTGTATTCGGCAATTCTCGTTTGGCTGCCAATGGATAAGGAGAGCAGCGCTGCCATGAACGCAATCGGATAAGTTGCTTTCAAATAGGCCATCTGATAGGCGATGATTGCATAAGCAACCGAGTGGGCTTTGTTAAAGCCGTAATCGGCAAAGCGCACGATCAAATCGTAAACCTGATTGCCCAACTCATCTCCGTACCCTTGCCGGACGCAACCAGCCACGAACTTCTCCCGCTGCTCCGCCAATAGCTCCCGTTTCTTTTTCCCGACCGCTCGGCGTAGAATATCTGCCTCACCAAGACTGAAGCCTGCGAGTGTCGAGGAAATCTGCATGATTTGCTCCTGATAAATCATAAAGCCGTGTGTCTCCCGCAAAATTGGCTCGAGTACAGGATGAGCGTACTGTACTTTGCTAGTCCCGTGTTTGGCGGCGATATACTGCGGGATGATCTCCATCGGCCCCGGACGATACAATGCGAGAACAGCAATGATGTCATCAAGGCTGCTCGGCTTCAAATCTCGCAGCACATTGCGCATCCCTGAGGATTCCAGTTGAAAAATGCCGGTTGTCTCCCCACGGGAGAGCATACGAAACGTTTTCTCATTGTCTGTCGGCAGCTTATCCAGATCAAGTGATATTCCCTGCTCCTGCAAATGACGCAACGTCTCCTGAATGATTGTCAAATTGCGCAAGCCGAGGAAGTCCATCTTCAACAGACCGACTTCTTCGAGAATTTCCATCGGATATTGAGTAAGCGCCAAGCCTTCATTGCCCGTCTGTAATGGGACGTAATTCGTCAGCGGTTCACGCGAAATGACGACACCTGCCGCATGCGTAGAGGCGTGACGCGGCAAACCTTCTACGCCCCTTGCCGTTTCGATCAGTTGCGCTGCCTGTTTGTTTTCCGCGCATAGCTTGCCAATATCCGGGTTGATCTGCATGGCTCGTTCAATCGTCATGCCTGGCGATTGCGGAATCATTTTGGCAACGCGATCCACGATGCCCAAAGACAAGCCTAGCGCCCGCCCAACATCACGCACCGCTGCACGAGCCGCCATCGTACCAAAGGTAATGATCTGGGCGACGCGATCCTGACCGTACTTGCTCGCTACATAGTGAATGACTTCGTCACGGCGCTCTACAGAAAAATCGATATCAATATCGGGCATCGTCACCCGCTCCGGGTTGAGAAAGCGTTCAAAGAGCAACTGAAAGCGAAGGGGATCGACATTCGTGATTTTCAAAACGTACGCGACCAGACTACCTGCCGCAGATCCGCGTCCAGGTCCAGTCGGTATCCCGTTTTCGTGAGCGTACCGCATGAAATCCCAAACAATCAGGAAGTAATCGGTGAAGCCCGTCCCTGTAATGATCGCCAGCTCGTGATCCAGACGCGCTTGTGCCTCTGGCGTAATCTCGCCGTATCGCTCCCGGCAGCCCTTTTCACACAGTTCACGCAAATACTGCGTCGAATCTTGCCCCTCTGCCAAGGGAAATTCCGGCAAAATATGCGCGCCAAAGGTAAGGTCCAGCTTGCACCTTTCTGCAACAGCTACCGTATTCGCTAGCGCCTGTGGAGCAAAAGCAAAGAGCGCCGCCATTTCCTCAGCGCTTTTCAGATAGTACTGATCCGTCTCGTAACGAAAACGGTTTTCTTCGCCGATGGTCTTGCCTTCTTTGATCGCCAACAAGATATCATGCTGCTGGTGATCTTCCCTGTGGATGTAGTGAACGTTGTTCGTCGCAATCAGCGGAATCCCCGTCTCCTGGCTTAGTTTCACGAGACGAGTATTCAGCCTGCGCTCCACTTCCAGTCCATGATCAGCCAGTTCCAAATAAAAATGCTGCTCACCAAACATTCGCTGATACCGGAGGGCTGCTTCTTTGGCAGCGTCCACTTCTCCAGCCAGTAACAGCTTGGCTACTTCCCCTTGCTGACAGCCGCTCAGTGCAATGAGGCCGTCCGTATGCTTTGCCAACACCTCTTTGTTGAGACGCGGAAGGATGTAGTTGCCATCTGTATTCGCGATTGTTGCCAACCTCAGTAGATTCCGGTAGCCTGTTTCATTTTCAGCGAGAACGATCAGATGACTAGGTGGCGGTGCATTTCGCACGCGATCTTGAAGATTCCCATCTATTACGTATAATTCCATCCCGATAATCGGTCGGATGCCTGCCTCCAGACAAGCTTTATAAAACGGGATTGCCCCGTACAAGTTGGCATGATCTGTCATTGCCAGTGCATGCATGCCCAATTCGCTGGCTCGCTTCACTAGCGTATCGATACGTGCTGCTCCATCCAGCAGACTATACTCCGTATGAACATGCAAATGGACAAAGGAGGTCATGATATTACCCCTCTCACTTTTCACGATTGAAACTTTCTTCCTTACATTATACCGGAAGTATAGCGCATACGGACGATAAGAACAAACGTTCTTGCCTATATTTGACCGTTATCCCCTGATTTTGGTAGGATGGGTAATACCAGAATGGCTAGAAAGGATGAATCCATCTATGTGGTCTGCCTTTTACATGACCGGTGTTCTCGCTTCCCTAGTAGCCAGTGTCTACTATAGTATCCAAGCTCGCAGGCGAGGCATCCATCCGCTTGAATCGCGTATGGTGCTGGGGAAGATGAATGTGTCATTGGGGATACTCGTTTCTTTGTTCGGCCTCAATCAGTTTACTTTTGATTCTCTCGATACGATCCGCATTGTCGTTGCATTGATCATGCTGATTGTAGGGGTTATGAATTTATTTTTGGGAACTCGCAATTATTTCCGTTATCGTACGGCTTGGCAGACAGAATTGAAAAAAGGGGTATAAAAAAAGGCATGGGAACAGCTTTACGTTCCGCATGCCTTTTTCATTTTTGGGAAAACGATGATTGGAAATACTTTTCCTCTATTCCCAGCCGTTTATCATACAAACCTGCTAGAGCTCTCGCTATAATGAATTTGTGTGACATTCTATTGCTTCGACAACCTGAGCGGCAGTGCCGAAGGTTGTCCTTTTTTCTGTTCGAGTCAGGAGGGAATAATTCCCATTATTGCAGGTCCTCGTCTTTTGCCCACATTTCCTCCGGGTTCAGCTCGTAGATCCCCTCTTCTCGATACATATAATGATTCATAATGAATTCCCGGCGAATCGTAGCGTAATCCTCATGGAATTGGCGAATGTATTCGTTGATCTCTTGTTCCTTGTATTTGCGGTCTTTTTCTAACCCACGGACCATGTATTCAAAGACGATCAGCTTCTTCTTACGCTGGGACGGGATTTGTTTCAGCTTGCCATCTGGCGTAATGAAGCTGCGAATGACCTGCATTTTTTCCGCTGCCATCTGGTGCCTCCTTTGAACATGTGAGTTGTCTTGCGTAAAAATGTCCTCTGCTGTCAAATCCTTTGCTTTTTCCATGACGTTCACGATTGCCTGCGATTGGCGTTTTACATTGGCTTCATGCAGGTAAAAGTAAATAGTGTTTTTATCACGACGTTCGTAAACGACACCTGCTTCTCGAAGCTTTGCCATATGGTGGGTGATGGTGGGAGGTGTCACACCGAGCTTGCCTGCCAACGCCTGTCCATGCAGGGGGCCGTTTGCCAAAATCGCGAGAATGCGTACGCGCGTCGGGTCTCCGAGTGCTTTGTAAAAGGTGACGAGTTGGTCTAATTGCAAAATGGGGTGCTCCTTTCTTTAGTTTAATCGCACGGATTAGATAATGTTCTAATTAGATGATATGTTGGATTTCTTTGGCTGTCAATTCGAGGGCGTATAAAACATCCTTGACCGTTGCTGCTGGTTGCAGCGGAAAAAGGAGAAAACGCTCGAGCTTCTTGGGCCCTCTGCATGGGGTCATTCCTGCACGTCTCCGTGGAAAAAGGGAAACCGCGTCCAAAGTAGTCCTCCCATGATGCATGTTCAGAGGTGGACGCTTAAAGGCGTGTTTCCCTTTTTCCACTGCGCCTCGGCTGGTGTCCCAAAGAGCCTCGCTTATTTCTCCTTTTTACTTGAATCGGCTGTCTGTTTAGTCGTGGCTTGATTTGTTCGTTTATCAGGATGATTTTCGCCTCATGAATTAACTTTCAGGATGCCTTTACCAAAGCTGCGTAGAAGAAGCGCATTTCCAGTCCAAGCGCCTCTGGAGCCCATCTCAGCTTCGGAATAAATGGCGGGGAATTTCAGCTTCACTGATATGAACGAGGACTGTCAATAGCATGACGGCCCCGTTTTTTCTTTTTCCTTTTTTCTTGTTGCTTTATATGGAGAGGCGGGCGTGGTAGACTGCTCTGTTGCGGTCAGCGTAAAGAAACCCACCGCGTTTTACGCAAAGATCATGCCCGCAGAGGCTCCATGTCAAGCAACAAGAATGGGTAAAGACACGGCACGAAGGCAAAAACTTTTCGACGGTGAGCAGTCTGATATCCGTGGGTTCTCACATTTTATCTCTCCGTTCGGGGGAGCTTCCACAAACTTATGACGCACATAGTTGTTTTTAAACAAGTGTGCAAGTGAAGCACGTGGTTTCTCCCTACCGGTTCTTCCTTTTGCCTTCGAGCCCTATCTTCACTGCTTGATTCTAGGTTAACTTTTTATGACGCTTGTTCCATTTGTCGAGTGATCGCCCAAATAAAACCCAACAATTCACGGGCAACAGCTGTCACTGCTTTTCCGCCTGGCTTTCCTTTCGCCATGAGGCGACAATATTTTTTATGCAATCGATTTTGTGCTTTCCATGAAATGGCTTGAACTTCCTTCGACTGGCCTTCCTGTCTTTTCCGAATCTCCCCTTTTAACGCAGGTGGATAACGGTAACTCCAAGCAGCCTCTACCAGAACACGACGAAGATGAGTGTTTCCTGTTTTAGTAATGGCCCCTTGTCGACGGAGATCCCCACTTGACGATTCGGAAGGAACCAATCCAGCATAAGACATCAGCTGACGAGGGTGGGCAAATCGGGAGAAAGAACCGATTTCTGCAACCAAGCTGGTAGCGGTTATTTCTGCGACACCACGTAATGATTGGAGAGCTTGAATCATAGGAGCATGAACACTTTCTGTCGCTTGAGCGTGAATTTCCTCATGAAGACGTTTTAAACGTTGCTCGATCTCGTCTAGTTGATGCAAATATTCGCGAAAAACGGTACGTGAGCTGTTTTGTGAAAAGGTTAAACGATCAAGCCACTCTCTGTACCTAACGGTCCATTTTCTAATTCCTACAGGAGGCCGCAAATCGTGACGAAGAAGAAATTTCGTTAAACGGTGTCTGGCTCGAAGCTGGTCTTCTTTCGCATCTTCCCGAGCACGAACTAAGTCACGTAGAGCTTCATCTTCTTCCGTCGGTACATAAATCGAAACCAACTCACCTGCACGAAGCAACTGAGCCAAACGGAGTGCATCTCGCCGATCCGTCTTTACTCGATCTCCTGGTCTTTGCGGGATAAGAGAAGGAGCAACAACTATACAATCGATTCCGAGACGAAGAAAAAGCCGATATAGTTCATAACCGGTAGCACCTGCTTCATAGCACACTTGAAGAGAGTGAAAATCTCCTAGTTGTTTCATGAGTTTACGAACAGCTTCAGGTGTATGAGCAATCATTCCCCAATAACGTGGGGCTTCTCGGCCATCTTCAGCTATTGCCACCGCAATTTTATCTTTTGAAACGTCTAAACCAACGTATTTTGTGAAATCCTTCATAAGTAGCAGCTCCTTTCGTATTGTAGCGCTCTGTCTATTGGCGTACTTGCCCTTAGTGTAGCCAGAGTAACCTACGAAGTTACGAATAGGGGCTGTCCTCGTTCATAATAACTTATGGAATACTTCCTCGAAGCTGCAACGTTTGAAGCGCTCCCGCCATTTATTCCGAAGCGGACAGTTCACACCCCTTGCGGGGCGGAGGCCGAAGCGTAGACTGGAAATGCGCTTCTTCCTTCCACCACGGCCAGTAACAAAAAAGAACAGTCATAAAGAGACTGTTCCCAGCCTGAAGAGAAACCCCCTTTTGGGGGATTTCTTTTTAGTATTGTTCAGCACGAAGTGCTGAAAAAAAGGATAGCCTGCACCTAACTTGCTTTCGCTAGGTGTAGCGCTATCCTTTTAATGTTTTGTACTGTTGCTGTCATCAATACCTGCTCTTGGACATTTTCACGTCCGCGTAACCTACAATAGCGAAGCCCATGCAGTTCTTTAGCATCTGCAAAGCTTCGCTCTATGGTTTGGTATCTTAATCTATATAAATATTTCCCCGATTTACTTAAACGGTTCTGTCGAACCCATTCCTTACTCTCTTCCCAAACGTGCCTGCTTATCACCTTTTGGTGATTTTTAGATCGGGTACACTCAGAAAGCCTTGGACAAGTTTTACATATTTCTTTATTGGACTTATACATCCTGTATCCGTTTCGATCGGTAGTCGAATAAGTAAGCGTATGTTTTTGAGGACATGTGTACACATCGCACTCCAGATCATATTTAAAGCGCCATTTAGCAAAAAGACCTTTAACAGGTGTAAAGGCACGATGACCGATGACAGCAAATACATTTATATCGTGAAGTGCCTTGCAGATTGGAGTAGTTAAATAACCAGCATCTAATGCAATAGCTTCAATTGTATCCTGAAACCCAAACTTCTCGATTTGGAGATTCAGCCTATCTATGTAAGGAACGGAATCATGGACATTGCCAGCAGTGACATGGACATCGGTAATAATATTGTACTTATGATCGACAGTCCGGTGATCGAGATAGAAAAAGCCTTCGGGCTTGCTGTCTCGAACCATGTAGCCACTTTCCGGATCAGTGGTACTCATCTTGATTTCCTTTTCTTCCTTCACACCCTCTCTAGGCTTCAATCCTTTTTTCCATGTACCTCACGGTCTTCATTAATTGCTACCTCTAAATCTTTGAGATAGGCACGACTCGTTTTCTCGATGACATGCTTCTTAAATTTTCGTTTATTCGCATTTGCTTTAAGATGCGTAGAATCACTTATCAATACACGTCCAGCGACCATTCGATGCTGAATCGCCAAGCGAACAATTTCATCAAAAATCTCCTGAAAAACATTTGTATTTTTAAAACGGGTTCGACGATTCCAACTGATTGTTGTGTGATCTGGAACTCGATCTGTTAAAGAAAGGCCAAGAAACCAACGATAGGCGATATTAGTCTGGATTTCTTTTTCGAGTTGCCTCTCTGAGCGGATACCGTAAAGGTATCCAATGAAAATCATTTTAAATAAAACAATAGGATCAATCGACGGTCTACCGTTATCCTCGCAATAATATTGACGTACTTTTTCTCGGATGAAGGAGAAATCTATATGTTTCTGGATGACCCTTAATAAATGGTCCTCTGGGACCAATTCATCAAGACACACAAATTCGTAATGCATTTGTGGATTTTTATCATTGGAGGTAAGCACAATAATCACCTACTATAAAATGTAATTATAAGAATTATAACAAATTAACGCGGTGTCGCTTTAAAATTAAGTGAAATAAAAATGGCTGTCGACTTTCTCGACAGCCTGAGAACAGTCATAAAGAGACTGTTCCTTTAACGCTCAATAATTTGCGCAGTAATCATGGCCTGCCCCACGAGCTGTTCGCCGTGGAATACGGATACTTCGACTTTTCCGAAGCGTCGGCTGATATCTAAAAGTCGCGGTTTTACTTCGATATGGCTTTCCATCTGGACTGGCTTTAGGAAATAGACAGTGATATTTTCCGGTACCATGTCTCCTCGACGATGGTGGCGCAACAGGTTACAAGCAGCCTCGACCATAACCGTCGTCATGATTCCGCTGGCAATCGTACCGAGATGGTTGGTCATTTGTGGGCTCACATCACCCAGGTAGACCATCTCATCTGCCTGTCGCTCCTCACGGAAATGGGACATGATCAGATTCGGGAACGTCTCACTCATCTGTGGTTGCTTAGCTGTAAATTGCAGCGCTTTTAACACGTCGTTGCGGCTCAAGACCCCTACGAGCTTGCGATGGTTGTCTACGACAGGCAATAGCTCGATTCCTTCCCACACCATGGTGTGCGCAGATGACGCTACGGATACCCGCGGCGAGGTGGTAATCGGGTTCTTCGTCATGACCTTGTCGATTATGGCCGTCTCCTCATGACCGATGATGTCTTTGGAAGTAACAATCCCGATCAGGCGCATCTGCTCGTCAACAACGGGGAATCTCGTGTCCTGATACAGCTCCGTATATTGATGCCACTTGGCAACAGAATCTGATGTCAATAAGACAGGCGTTTCTGCAAGCGGCTTTAAAATATCCTCAACCATTACGATTTCTTTTTTGATCAGGCGATCGTAAATGGCTCGGTTAATCATCGAAGCAACTGTAAAGGAGTCGTAGCTGGAGGAGATGATTGGCAGCGCTAAGCGATCCGCAAGCTGCTTAATTTCCTCACTTGTATCGAATCCTCCGGTAATTAATACAGCAGCCCCTTGCTGCAAAGCGATTTTATGTGCCTGATAGCGGTTACCGACAATCAAGAGACTCCCGGCATCGATATAGCGCATCATGGCTTCGAGCTGCATGGCTCCTATTACAAATTTATTCAAGGTCTTGTGTAAGCCTTCACGTCCAGCCTGCACATGACCATCAACGATGTTCACAACCTCCGCAAAGGTCAAACGTTCAATATTTTCCTTCTGCTTCTTCTCGATTCTCACCGTACCGACACGCTCAATCGTGCTGACGTATCCTTGCGTTTCCGCTTCCTTGATCGCGCGGTATGCAGTCCCTTCACTCACATCCAGGTCTTTCGCGATCTGCCGCACGGAAATCTTCGAACCGATCGGAAGGCGATCAATATGTTGCAAGATTTGTTCATGCTTCGTTGCCATATTGCTATTCCCCCTTCCTTTTCTCCCACCCGTTCCATATACGTGCGCTCCTTCGACCAATATACCCGAAGGCGGGGCAAAAAAAAAGGGTAGCTTTTTCGAAAGCTACCGACCAGAAAGTATATCATTAAGGGGGTTTTCATCGTGCTTTTATCATACCCAAGGAATATTACAGGATTATTACAACACAGTTACAGTTTCTTTTCAGTTTTGTTTAACTAACCAAATTTGCCAATATACCTTGGACAAGCCCAATAATCCCGCCAAGAATAAATCCAAGCACGGTGATCATGCGGAATTCCTTGCCTGAGATTCCGACTACCATCTCTTCAATTCTTTCAATCGGGAAACCCTCTACTTGCCGGGTAACAATATCCCGGATGGCCAGGCGCGAAAATATTCTCTCTATATTTTGTTGCAGCGTGTCCACCATCCACTTGGCCAAACGAGGAACGAGTTCCGTTGTCACCGTCTCAGAAATAGGCGCCGTCAAACGAGACAGAGGTTCGTCCACGATACGCAGGCTTTGCTCCTCCAGCTTGGCAAAAAGCTTTCGCGCCCAATCGTCCACTTGATCTCGCCCAATCCAGGCAACCACTTCGCCCACATTTTTGTCCAAGAGCTTGTCCGCTTCCTTATGCAAAAAGTAGTGCACGCGTTCCGAAAGCTCTCTGCTTTGCAAAAGCTCATCGAGATACGGGAGAATCTTGCCCAAAATCTTGTCATCCCCAAGAAACATCCCGACCAAGCCACCAAACATGCCTCCGCCTCCGCCGAGCAATCCGCGAACCATGTTTTGCAAGGTTTGCTGACCTTCCGGGGAATGCAAATATTCACGAAAACGTTTCAAGAGCAGTTCGCTCACACTGCCAAGTGCAGCATCCAGACGCTCTCGTCCGTTGTCCGAAACCAACTCTCGCAGTTTTTTCTCTTCATATTGTGCCAAAACCTGATCGACAAAGGCACCCCATTTCGCCTCGATAGGCGCTCGGACACCCTCACTCCACGTTCCATCTTCCTTAAATAACTGTGGCATCACTGTGAGCAATGCTTGACGTAGACTACGCTCATCTGTCATCCAATCGCGAGCGATGGTGTTCATCCATCCTGTCAGTGTACTCTCCAGACCACTCTGGTTCAGCGCACGCTTGACCCCCTCCGTCGTCAACAAATGCTCTTCGACGAGTCTGCCCATTTGTATTGCGATATCGTCCCGTCTTCTTGGGATCAATCCCGGAGTAAATGGCACTTTCCATCCGCCTATATACCACGGTTTTACTGGTTTAAACAGCATTCGGATGGCTAACTCATTCGTCACTCCACCGATGACAGAGCCTACTGCAATGTTCACTAATAGTATCCAAGCGTTCATAAATCCTAACAACCTCTCTTCTCTACATGGCACCAAACGTTTTAGATGCTCATACCATAGACTAACTTTGCCTGATGGGAAGGGGATACTCATGTCCTACGTTCCAACAATCGTTGTCGAAAACGAGATAATATCGGAAGTAGACCTTTACCTGCCCCAGGCGCACTTGCGCAAATGGAATCTTTTAACACCGTCCACCATTTCGGTCCAATTTGGGAACAAAACCGTTTCCGCACGCGTAGGCGGTTGGGAACGGGGAGGCAAAACCTCGGGCAAAACCTTCATTCGACCCTCTTTAGCTCAATCACTCTATCTACCCAAAGGCGTTCCACTCTTAGTCCGTTATGATACGAATCAGAAAACAATCGTTTTCGGACCGTATGTAGGTGTTCTAGTTTCAAGCTACAATGCAGCGTCCTCGCAAGGACCGTTTGGACACCTAAACAATTTCTTTCACGAGATGTCCGATATCACCCGTAAACGCGGAGGAATCCTTTGCGCATTTCGGCTTCAGGATGTCAACTGGGATGCAGGAACTGTGCGCGGCCTCGTTAGAAAAGGAGGCCTTTGGAGACAAACCTTACTTCCGCTTCCACAATGCATTTACAACCGACTCGTGTCCCGCCAACGCGAACGAAGTGAGCAGATGGCCAACTGGGTCCAACGCTGCAAGGAAGCTTCTATTCCCTTTTTTAACGAGCGTTTTTTGAATAAGTGGCATGTACACGCCGCTCTCGAGAATCAACCGACAGCCTCCGAGCATCTTCCCAGCATGGTTCGTTATTTGAATCAAGAAGACCTGCGACAAATGCTATCTACCTATCGCACTATTTATGCTAAACCAGCTAACGGCAGCATGGGGCGCGGGATCATTCGAGTTCGCAGTTCGCCCGAGGGATACCAGCTCGCGTTCCCCGGAGGATTGCGCAAATCATTTGCTAGCATTCAGGGCTTACATCAGTATTTGCAAAAAAGGACAAAAGGCACATCCTATTTGCTGCAGCAAGGGTTACCGTTAATCGGCATCCAAGGACGACCGACAGATTTTCGTGTATTGGTGCAAAAAGACCGAAAAGGCGAATGGTCCGTCACTTCCATGGTAGCTCGCCTGGGATTAAACCGCATTGTTTCCAATATATCCAGAGGCGGGCAGATGATGACTCCCCTTCAGGCACTGCGAGTATGTGGACCACGGGCGAGCGCGATACGACCATCCCCTCAAACGTTACACACAGTAGCACTTAAGCTCGCGATCCTTTTAGAAGAATCACTGCCTGGGCATTACGGAGAATTCGGAATTGATTTGGGAGTCGATGTCCATGGACGGGTGTGGCTATTGGAGGTCAACAGTAAGCCATCCAAGTCAGCCAAAACAGTTCCGTTGCCTGAGGGTGCCGAAGAGCTGCCTCGGCGTGCTCGCCCTTCTGTCATTCGCATGCTGGATTATTCCGCCTTTCTAAGTGGTTTTCCCCGGACCATTCAACCACAAAAGCCCACAAAAAGAAGACCGAAACGCAACAATAACAGGCGAAGGTGACCTACATGACAGCATCAGAGAGAAGTCTTGGCATCATGGCCCGGTGCCAAGGCTCCCACTTTGTAGACAAAGGGTACTACAAAAAGCTTACGCTCTATGGACGCAAGCACGGCATACGCGTCTTCGTTTTTTCACCACGTCAGGTTAACTTTTCCACCCGTATGGTAAAAGGCTTCGAATATCGCAATGGGTCCTGGCACGCGAAAGACTTCCCAATCCCCGCCTTTATCTATGATCGTTGCTTTGTGGGCCCATCTTATCGCCACTATAAACCATTTGTGGAAAAGTTGCAAAACGATCGCAACATTACGTTTTTGGGGCATGGTCTGTCTGGAAAATGGCAGGTGCACCAAATGCTCGCTAAGTCTCCTCTTCTTGCCCCGCTGCTACCACCTACTGAAATATTCTCATATCCTGTGCTTCAGGCAACCTTGGAAAAATACGGGGCAGCCATCATCAAACCAATGGCGGGAACTCACGGTATTGGCGTCGTGAGAATCAAAGAAGTACGCAGTGGCTATGAAGCT
The DNA here is from genome assembly GCF_055685845.1 of Brevibacillus schisleri. Lineage (NCBI taxonomy): Bacteria > Bacillati > Bacillota > Bacilli > Caryophanales > Paenibacillaceae > Brevibacillus > Brevibacillus schisleri. Next base: position 1,467,444 of record NZ_JBVNDM010000001.1, on the reverse strand, counting down.
TCTGGACGAAACCGGGACAATCAACCTTTCACCAGGCGAATTCGTGACACTGCCGGATTAAAAAGTTTTGTGTCTGTCTTTACAGCCGGCCGCAAGTTCCTGGTACAGCCCTATTTGGAGTTGCATACCCCGGATGGTACCCCATTCGATGTCCGTGTTCTGGTTCAAAAAAACGGACTAGGTAAATGGGCGACAACTGGCAAAGCTGTGCGCCTGGGAGACAAACGCAGCATCACCTCCAATTTGCACGGAGGAGGGAAAGCAACACCTCTGACCTCTTTCCTGCCCCTTCACTTCAAATCCGCTAAAGCGGCACGCATCGAGCAAACAATCAACCGAGTGGCGGAAGAACTTCCCCGTTTTTTGGAAGAGTCACACGGCAGACTCGTTGAGCTGGGAATCGATATTGGCATCGACACCGCAGGTAATGTTTGGATCATCGAGGTAAACAGCAGACCAGGGCGAACAGTTTTTCGAATGATTGACGACCCAACTGCACAACGACATTCGATTACTCAGCCTGTTCGCTACGCCCACTATCTCATGAAAGAGCGTGTAGGAGGTTAAAGCATGGAAACGTTCAGAATGCGGCTTCGCTTCCTTTCCAACCCACGTATCAGTGGGATTATCCTGCCAGCTACTCTCTTCCAACAGCTACAGCTACGGCAACGCCAAAAAATTAAAGTCTTACTGGGTAAAAAGGAAGTAGTCGCAACTGTCTTACAAGATAAACGCAATCCGGATACGAACGTCATGAAAGTGACGACGCTCTTGCAAACGGAGCTGGGCATTCCTCATCCTGGCTTGATCCAGCTCAAACTAGAGGGCTCCGCACTCCGGATCGGTCCTTCCATCGGGATCGTTACAACTGGCATCAGACGCGATCCCAAGCAGCCAATCGGCTCACGCACCTCGTTTTTTTACAATCTGTTACAGGCACAAGAAGGGAAGGGCGTTTTCTACTATATATTTTCTCCAACCGATGTAGACTGGGAATCGAATACGGTCAAAGCGTGGTTTTTGCGCAGAAACAAATCAGGCAGCTACTTTTGGAAAAAGCATGTTACCGCCATGCCCGATGTCGTCTATGATCGTATTCCCTCTCGTTCAGCAGAAAAACATGAAGCCGTTCAGGAATTCAAGTATCGACTCGCCAGTTACCCCAATTTACCGATGTTCAATCAGGGCTTTTTCAACAAATGGGGCGTGCACCAACTGCTGTATCCGAATCCAGAAGTGAATGAGCATATCCCGGAGACTTATACCTCTCCTTCCCTTACAACGGTTCGAGACTTGCTGCGTAAATACCCTATCGTTTATTTGAAGCCCAAAAACGGAAGTCTCGGGTACGGCATTGTCAAAGTTGTTCGCCAGGCAGGCGGTGGTTTTACTGCCTCCTATCATACAGGCAGCGGCAATGTAAAAAAACAATTCTCCAAGCTGTCCAGCCTTTATCAGCATGTCTTCCGTAGTCGTCGCGTCAGTTCGTATCTGGCACAACAGGGCATTTCGCTCATGACATTCCATGGACGACCGTTTGATTTTCGTGTTCACTTGCATAAAAATCAACAAAACGAATGGGTCGTTTCCTGCACGGCAGCCAAAGTTGCCGGTTCTGGCAGCGTAACTACCCACGTACGGACAGGTGGAACTGTCATCCCTGGCGATGACCTGTTGCAACACCTGTTTGGCAAGCAAAAACCCCTCATGACTCAGCGCATTTCTGACGCTTCAATCCGACTCGCTACCGCAATTGAACTGGCAAAAGGGATTGATTTAGGAGAATTGGGGCTAGACATGGGGATCGATACACAAGGCCATGTCTGGATGTTCGAAGCGAATTCCAAGCCTGGCCGTTCTATATTCAAGCACGCCCGTCTCAAGCAGGCTGATCAGGAATCAAGCAAGTTGCTCGTCGATTATAGCTGTTACTTGGCCAATTTCTAGTCGCACGCGATCTGTACCGTTTTTCAGGAAGGAGGAACACCATGCTTCAGCAGCGCTCCGGGTGGCTGACGATCCTCCCTAGCGGTAGATGGTTCGTACAGTTACCTCGGCTAGTCCTTAAACGCTCGCCAAAGCCACTGGTCGCCAGTCTCGGTCCCTTTTCTCATACGAAACGGATATACGCTGGTTTGCCCCGCGTGCAAGCAAACCGTATTCGTACACGCATTAACTGGAAAATGGCGGACGACTCCCTGAAGCTTGGCCCATTATTTGGCATATTGACCGTTGGTGAAGGGGCAACATTTTTAGGAAATCGCGAGAACTTCAAGGATATTTCTCAATCGGGAAAGCAATGGGGTGCACTCGTATATGTGTTCACTCCACAAGGAATCAATTGGGAGAAGAAAAAAGTGCGCGGCTATTTGTACAACAATCGTCTAAACTCGTGGCAAGAGGTGATTCTACCTTTCCCCCATGTGGTTTACAACCGAATTCCGACGAGAAAAGCAGAACGGCGACCTGAAGTCCGAAGAACATTGAACCGCATCCATGAGATGCCAAATGTCACTTTGTTTAATCGCAGCTTTTTTGACAAGCAACAGCTGTTTACGATGCTTGAGTCCCATCTGGAAGTGCAAGCTTTTCTGCCGGAGACGAAACAGCTGGACACCTTGGCCCGCTTTCGAAGCTTTTGCACGGAACATCGCTTTGTCTACTTGAAACCTGTGCGCGGCAAAGCTGGTCAGGGAATCATGCGCATTGATTTCAAAAACGATAAGTGGTTCCTGCAACGGTTAAAGGAGCATAAGGCCATTACTCGCCGCTTTTCCAATTTGAATGACGTATGGAGGCATATTAGACTTCATGTCAAACAGCAGAAGTACATCATGCAGCAAGGCATCCGTCGTGCCCGCTACAACGGCAAACCTTTTGATGTGCGCGTCCTCGTACAGAAAGATGGTGAGGGCGAGTGGAGCGTAACCGGAGTTGGCATCAGAAGGTCTGGCTCGCAAAGTATCACTACTCATGTGCCACGCGGTGGCTCGATCCACTCGTTATCAACCGTTATGCAAGCCTTGTTTTATAATAATCACGAGCAAATGGAAAGACACATTCACGATACGGCGCTCGCCATCGCACGATCATTAAATGCAGAATGGACGGATTTGGCTGAGATGTCGATGGACCTTGGCTTGACAGAAGAAGGAAAGCTATGGCTCTTTGAAGCAAATGCAAAGCCGGAGAAATTCGATGAACCATCGATTCGACAATTGTCGTTAGCAAATTTGATCCACTACGCACAGCATGTCTCCCATATGCAAAGTAAGCCAGGGAGTGCCGCAGGATAAGGGAGTCGAACAGCACTAGCTGATTCACAGACGACCTTGGTGCGATTTGCCCGTCAGGAAGGGGAACAGCGCGTCACCCACTGACGCGATTGACCCCCAGGCTGTTGGCTCATAATGGGTCAATCCTTCCTGGTTGTAGATAAACGCTACCGCAATAAGTGAATCGGCATGCTGGCTGCACCGTGCGGGTAGCACTGAACAATGAGGCAAGTCTCACATTTTGATCTAAAGGAACATGCCGTCTAGACTCCGGCATGTTTTTTTCGTTTCGAATGCATGACCTGATCAACCTTGGAAAAAATACTCCATGGAGGTGGTCTTAACCATGACCTACACAAATAACAATATGATGCAATCCCAGCAACAACCGCAATTTTTTGGAGCGGTAGGCCCTGCAGGTTCGATGTTCCAACCAGGCTTCGCCGGAACCAACGTACAAGAAGTACAGCATTGGAACCACGGCGGTCATGCCCAATCCATCGGAACTCCTTCATTGGGGATGTCCTCCGGTGGGGCACAAGCGATTTTCTCCCCAGGTTTTGCAAATACGAATGTCCAAGAAGTGAGACAACTAAATAACACTGGCTATCCACAGCAGCAACAGAATTTCGGCTATGCTCAAAATCCAGCACTTCACTCCTTGCAAAACCAATCCACTGGCTATGCACAAGGCCAGCAAGCTGGCTACATACAAGCACAGCCTTCGTATCAGCAATCGGTTGGACAAGGCTCCATTTTCTCTCCGGGCTTTGCCGGCACGAATGTTCAAGAGGTTCAAGCCCGCAATCAGGTTGGCTATAGCGGCTACGGTGGACAAGCTGGCTATACGAATCAAACAGCCTATCCGCCAGCGATGACTGGCAGTATTTTTTCGCCTGGCTTTGCCAATACCAATGTTCAGGAAGTTCGCCAGTTGAATAACACTGGCTATGGCTTGCATGCCCAGCAAGGTCAGCTGCAACAATCTCAGTTACAACAATCTCAGCTGCAACCACAGGCATATGCCAATCAGGCGTACAGCAATCAGGCTGGCGCAGGAGCACAAGCGATTTTCTCTCCTGGCTTTGCAGGCACGAATACGCAAGAGGTTCAACAATTGAACACCCCAGGCCAAATGGCTCCTCACACAGGCTCCATTTTCCCTGGCACATTCTAAATGAGAAAAGCGTGACCATCCATCGCGACGGTCACGCTTTTTATTATGGGAGATGGTTCAGCGGTCTACCTTTTCCACAATCGCCTGAAACAAGGCGTGCAAATCTTGCAAACTCTGTTCATCCACTGTAAAAATGATGCTGCCAAACGCGTAGGCATCCTTCTGCACGCTGGACCATCCATCCCCGGTTGGTTGAAACTGCGCCTCCACGCACGCCTCTGTCTGATCTAGCAGTTGCCGTACCGCTACATGCTTTTCCAACGATGGTCGATAGTTTTCCATCACTTGTGCAAGCCGTTCATCCTGACGCGCCAGCCGATACAGGGCAAGCTCAATCTGGAGCCAGCAGGTCACATAAAAATGGAACTCCAAAAATAACGTGTGTACAGCTACACGGATTTTGTCATGGTCACCCGTTTCCAAGGCTGCACGTGCTTCCTGCTTTTTCTCCTGAATCAGATCAAAATGACTGACTGCTCCACGGTAAAACTTGCGCACCATGTTGTACAACATTTCTGGTGTACGCGGCGGAAGATTTCGATGTCGGTTTTGCACATCTCGCATGGCTTGTTCTCCTCTTTCCGACACTCGTTTTCTTCTATTGCGAGTTCAAAAAGTTGGCTTTTCAGCACCGAGAAAATGGCGAGAACCGAACGAAGGAGGAGCGGAGTGTAGGTAATCTACATGAGCACCAGACTTCGGAGGTGAACGCCATTTTCGATGCCGAATTAGCTTTCTTCACTACTTCGTGATCAAAAGACGACTTTTTGAACAACCTCTTCTATTGTACAACAATGATGCACGATGCTGGCAGCCTACTCTTTCCCGTTTTTCCAGTAGTCATAGGCATGAATAGCGAGCCCCCAATAAGAGGAGTATCGATCCAGCACTTTTGTCACCAGATCCAGCTGCCTGTCCATTTCGCCCATGCCTTCCTCGTGAAAGGTAATCCCGTTCCCTTCGTGACTCTCTTTCGTTTCCACGGCGACGACCAGCTTTTTTTGGAGGCTCTCTGCGTACTTCATCTGATTTTCAACCAAGCCGATGATGCCAGGGGCGCGATCGCGAAAGGCCATCAAGGTCGTATGATCAAGCTGTTTGATCATCCAATGCGAAAACGGCAATTCCGGCTGACCCGGAGTTGGTGTTTTGTCCAGCCAGGCGGCGAGATCGACGCTTGCTTCCAAGGATGTTTCTTTCTTGGTCTCTTCGACAAATGCTTCGATATTGCCCATCCATTGGCGTAAAACTGCCTCTTTATCCTCGCGCCAGACAGGAAGGACATACGGCTCAATGTCTAAGTGAATGCCGTGAAACTGCTCTTCTGTCGAGACAGCCTCATTGTAGGCTTTCACCCAATTCACGAGCTTCATGATCTTGCTTCGACTTTCAGACAGAGCCCAAATCGGATGGCCCCCCATCGCATGAACCTCGATACCCGCTTCACGAGCCTCTTTCACGAAATCGCGATAGTAGGAAATCGGCTGCTCCAAATCTAGACGAACATAGAGGAGATTCAACCCGTTTTGTTCTGCAAAGGAGAGAATTTCCTCCTTTTCCGTGTCAATCAATTCTGCACGCCATATGTAGGTGCCTTTGTAGCGTTGCTTCGTTGCTGGGGGCAATGGAGATGCCTCCTTCCAGTAACGATAATCGTGGATCGCGACGCCAGAGAAGGACGGATGCTGTGCCAAAAGGGCAGGTAATTGCTCTAATTGCTGTTGCATGAGAGCGGAGCCTTCCTCTGCAAAAGAAGCGTGGTCTTCATCAAGCGGCTTCATATTCACAGCAACCAAGACACGCTTCTCTAACTCATCCGCTTCCTTCATTTCCTGATCAATCAAATTCAGGATGCCGTTTTGACCTGACAGTGTGTCACGATACGCCATGATACATACCGTATCAAACTGACCTATCATCCATTTGGACAGAGACATCTCTTCTTGTCCCGGAACAGGAATATCGTCCAGCCAAAATGGAATGGCTGCACTGGAAACCAATTCCTGTTCTTTTGATACCTCGGCTACGAACGCCTGCACATTGGTTTGCCATTCCCGGATAATCCGCTTCTGATCGTTCTCCCAAAATGGCAGAAGATACGGCTCGATGTCTAGCTGAATCCCGCGAATTCGCTCATTCTTCTGGGCTTCATGGTTGTAGCTTTTTACCCAGTGGACGATGTTCATCATCCGCTTTTCATTGCTTTTGAGTGCCCATGCGGGATGACCAGCAACCGCATGCACCTCGATTCCCATCTCTGTCGCTTCGCGGATAAAATCGCGGTAGTATTCATAGGGCTTGTTCATTTCGATCCGCAAGTAGACGAGATTAATATCGTTCCTTTTGCAGAAATCGAGAATCTCTTGTTTCTCTCTCCCGATCATTTCGGATTGCCAGATCCACGTTGCTTTACTCTTCTTCTCCGCGGGGGAAAAGCCAAATAGAAAGCCGACCGTCAGGCAGAGAACACTCAAATAGATGCGCGCAGCTTTCATTCGTCAAAGTTGCTCCTCTCGTTGACTTGCGTGCTTCCAGCTCTCGTAATCATGGATCGCACTTCCTGCAAACGCCGGATTGTTTGACAGCTCCTCCTGTAAAATGGCCAACTGGTTATTCATCTCTTTTGTGCCTTCTTCATAAAAGCTCACATGAGCGCCTTCCATCGTTTCCATGATGTTGACGCCTACGATGACCGACCCTTTTTTGCGTACATTGGCATCATCGACGATCTTTTCTACGATTTCGACGATCCCATTTTGCCCAAGGGCTTGATTCCGGTAGGCCATTAATGTAATACTGTCGAGTCGCTGCACCATCCAGTTGCTCACTTTTTCATCACTGCCAGGAACGTTTACGGAGTCGATCCAAAAAGGCAAGTCGGCACCGACAGCAAGATCCGTATCCTTCTTCGTCTCCGCTGCCAAATAACTGACATTCTTCAGCCATTGCACGACGATTTCTGCCTGGTCTTCCTTCCATGCAGGCAACAAATACGGCTCGATATCGACGTGAATCCCCGAAAATTGTTCATTTGGCTTGGCACTTCGATTAAACGCCTTCACCCATGAGATGAGATCGTCGATACTCTGTCGATTTGCTGTTAACGCCCAATTTGGGTCACCGCCAAGCGCCTCTACCTTGATGCCTGCCTGGTTGGCTTTTTCAATGAAGGTACGATACGTCTCTGGCGCAACTGCTGCTGGTTCGACGTGAAGATAGATCAGGTTGATGTCGTTTTTCTCGGCAAACTCGATCATTTCATCCGTTTGGGTCTTCATTTGCTTGACATCCCATATCCAGGTTGCTTTTGTCAGGGCGGAGCGGGTGCTTGCCAACGACAGCATGATGATCGAAGTCACTGTCACAAGGAGTAGTGCTATCCAAAGCCAGCTATATCGACGAAGTACCTGCATCAGCGCTGGTCGATACCGTACGGTTGTGTCGTCGCTCCCACTCCAGCAAAAGCCCGCTCACCAAACGTACTGCCATCAACCGCTGAAAACGGCGGAATTCTCGTGTAATCCTCGATACTCTTGTTTTTGACCAGCGCGTGCGGCCCGATTTGGCAGCCTTCACCGATCTGTGTGTCGCCAAAAAGGCAGGTTCCCGGATAGAGCACCGTATCACGCCCGATCATTACGTCCGAATCGATGTACGTCGAGCTCGGGTCTATCATCGTCACTCCGTTTCGCATATGGAAATCGTTGATTCGCTTGCGCATCAGCTGTTCCAAATCTGCGAGCTGCACACGATCATTGACGCCATTGCCTTCTGCGGGATCATCCGTTGCAAACGCCGCTACCAAATGACCTTGCTCTTGCAATAGCCCCAGAACGTCCGGCAAGTAAAACTCCCCTTGCGCGTTTTCGTTTGAGACCATCGGCAGCATCGAAAACAGCTTTTGGTTGTCAAAGCAAAAGATTCCGGTGCTGATCTCGTTCACCTTTTTTTGGCCCAAGGTCGCGTCTTTTTCCTCGATAATTTTCCGGACATCGCCGTTCTCGTCGCGAATGATCCTGCCATAGCCTGTAGGCTCGTCCACAATGGAGGTCAAAACCGTGGCTGCTGCTTGTTTGAGCTGATGATACTCGAGCAAGCTTCGCAGCGTCTGTTCTTGTACGAGCGGTGTATCTCCATTCATGACAATCGTTATGCCATCCTGCGCCCCGAGAATTTCGTGGCTCATCCAAACAGCATGAGCGGTCCCCAGCTGTTCCGGTTGATACGCATACTGAACACGGTTTTTCAGCTGTTCTTTGACCACTTCGGCTCCGTGACCGACAACGACGACCAAATGCCGAAGTGACAATGGTTCCAATGTTTTTACGACATGCTCAATCATCGGCTTCCCGCAGATTGGATGCATGACCTTGTAGAGCGAAGATTTCATTCTGGTTCCTTTTCCTGCTGCGAGTACTACTGCATGTATGTTCATCCTATCGCCTCCGTCTTGGTCAGCTCCCCTTTTGCAAGCTGACCTTGTTGGATTTGCTGATCGAAGTATGGTTTCAATTCATAGGTCAGTGTGTCAATCATCATGCTCAAATTAATGTCTTTCCTCTGCACGCCCAGCTGATAGGCCTGAAGCATAATCTCCAGTAATTTCTCCTGATTCAACGTCCGCTTCGAGGTGTTCATTCATCTTTCCCCCTTTTTCCAATTACTCTCTAGCCTTAGTACGACTGACGTTTGTGTTTACTCAACTGTTACACTTTTGGCCAAATTCCGTGGACGATCTACGTCATTGCCGAGCGCAACAGAAGTGTAATAGGAAATGAGCTGGAGGGGGATCACGCCTAACACCGGTGTAAACAAGGCATCTGTCTGCGGAATCAGGCATACGTCATCAACCGAGCGATGCAGCTCTACATGTCCATCTAGAGTAATACCGAGAACCTTTGCTCCACGGGCTTTTACTTCTGTAATATTACTGATCATTTTCTCATGCAGCTCATCTTGTGTAGCCAAGGCGATGACTCTCGTTCCCTCTTCGATCAGCGCCAGTGTGCCGTGTTTTAGCTCCCCTGCCGCATACGCCTCCGAGTGAATGTACGAGATTTCCTTCAGCTTGAGCGAGCCTTCCATCGATACGGCATGGTCGAGTCCTCGTCCAATGAAAAACAGATGCTGCTCGTCCTTGATCGATTCAGCGAAATGACGTATCTCATCCGCATGTTGGAGAATATGCTCGACTTGTTCCGGGAGTGCGGTCAGTTGTTGAAGCAGTGAGGCACGGGTGTCAGCATCCAGTGTACCCTTCGCTTGCGCCAAATAAATGCCAAGCAAGTAAAACGCAATCAGCTGCGACGTATATGCCTTCGTCGAAGCAACCGCGATTTCCGGACCTGCATTTGTCGTAATCACGTCATCGGCGTCACGGGCAATCGAGCTTCCGACTACATTTGTAATCGCGAGTACTGCTGAGCCATTTCGTTTGGCTTCACGCATGGCTGCCAATGTATCTGCTGTCTCCCCTGATTGGCTGACAGCAATCGTGAGCGTATTGGGCGCAAAGAGTGGGCGACGGTAACGAAACTCCGACGCTACATCTACTTCTACCGGAATTTGTGCCAGTCGCTCGATTACATGCTTCCCGATCAAGCCTGCATGATAAGCGGTACCGCATGCGACAATGTAGATTTTCTCCACACGCTTGGCACTCTCTTCTGATAACTGAAGAGTAGGGAAAACAACCTTTTGCTCGGTAGCATCGATTCGACCTGTCATTGTATTGCGCAGGGCACGCGGCTGCTCGTAAATTTCCTTTTGCATATAGTGCGCAAAGCCGTCTTTTTCCGCTTGTTCCTTGTCCCACTCAATCCGCACCAGCTCTCGCTCGATTGGTTCCGTCGTATCCAGACGCATCACGTGAACGGAATCTTTGGTCAGAATCGCCAGGTCTCCGTCTTCCAAAACGTACACATCACGCGTATGCTCCAGGATCGCCGGGATATCTGAGCCAATGAAATTCTCATTCTCCCCTACCCCGATAATCAATGGGCTCGCCATACGAACCGCAATCAGCTTGTCAGGCTCATGCTCCGTCATCACACCGAGGGCAAAGGCTCCGCGAATTTTGCCAGCGACCTTCTGCACTGCCGCAACCAGGTTGTTATCGTATTCCTGCGCCAAAAGATGTACGATGACCTCCGTGTCCGTCTCCGAAGTAAACGTCACACCTTTTTCGATCAACTCCTGCTTGAGATCCAGATAGTTTTCGATAATGCCGTTATGCACGATCGAAAACTTGCCGGACTGATCAAAGTGAGGATGAGAGTTTTCGTCAGATGGTCGTCCGTGTGTCGCCCAGCGCGTATGACCAATGCCGATGGAGCCCTGCAAGCCGGACTTTTGGGTTTGGCTCTCCAGTACATCAATTCTGCCTTTTGCCTTGCGAATGCCGATCGTTGCTCCGTCACAAATCGCAATGCCAGCGGAATCGTAGCCTCTGTATTCCAGCTTTCGCAGCCCATTGATTAGAATCGGCTGCGCTTCCCTGTTCCCGATATATCCCATAATTCCGCACATGTCTTTGGTTCCTCCCTTGTTGCGTATAATGTTGCGACTTTGTATTATGCGAGCAAGCTGACGACTTCCTTCTCCTGCTTGATAGCCACGGAGGTTCCGATGCGATACACATTCGGATTCGTGATGCCCTCAAACGCATTTCGTGTATCGATAATAGCCACTCCCAAATCCGCCAACTCCTGATAGGCAAAGCATTGGTGATTCGTAATGAGCACCATGCAATCGTAAGTCTTGAACGCCTCGTAGTCATTGGCAATGGAATGGACGATCTCCCCTTTTTTATTCACAAAGCTCTGCGCATACGGGTCGTAATAGTCAACCGTCGCTCCGCTATTGGTGAATAGCTCGTAAATCTCCAGCCCAGGTGATTCCCGCAAGTCATCGACTTCCGGCTTGTAGGCCATGCCAAGAATCAAGATGCGCGAGCTGTTAATCGCTTTGGCGTAAATATTGAGTACTTGTGCTGTCTTGTTTCGCACATAGTCCGGCATGTTGTCGTTAATCGACTGGGCGATCTCAATAAATTGACTGTGAAAACGAAAGCCCTTGGCCTTCCACGACAAATACATCGGATCGAGCGGTATGCAATGCCCACCGATTCCGGGTCCCGGGTAAAACGGCATGAACCCGAAAGGCTTGGTCGATGCGGCCTTGATTACTTCCCAAACATTGATGCCCATTCTGTCGCACATCATCGCCATCTCATTCATGAAGGCAATATTGACGCTACGGAAGGTGTTTTCCAAAAGCTTGGACATCTCCGCCACCTTTGGCGAGGAAACCGGTACGACGGTTTTGACCAGACTGCCATACAAGAGTGTGCCTAACTCCATGCAACGTTCTGTCGTCCCGCCGATCACCTTTGGCGTATTGTACGTACTGTATTTGCGATTGCCCGGATCGACCCTCTCTGGCGAGTAGCAGAGGAAAAAGTCGATCCCAGCCCGATAGCCCAGCTTTTCAAATTCGCGCTGGATCAGTTCCTCCGTTGTTCCCGGATAGGTTGTGCTCTCCAGTGTAATGAGCATTCCTCTTTTCATGAATCGCTTGATTTGCTCGACAACGTTTATAATGTAAGAGGTGTCCGGGTCCTGATTGGGACTGAGCGGTGTCGGAACGCAAATGCTGATCGCATCCAGCTCTTCGATTACGCTATAATCAGTCGTTGGAAAAAAGCGGTTGGTCGCGAGGCATTCCTGCAAGGTTTCATTAGAAATATCCTGGACGTATGACTCTCCTCTTTTCAGGCTCTCGATTTTTCCACCATGCAGATCGATTCCGATTACGGTATAACCGCTCTTGATCGTCTCTACGGCAAGCGGCAGCCCTACATACCCAAGCCCAATGACACCCACTCTCGCTGTCTTTCGTTGAATCTTCTGTTGCAGTTCCTCGTATCTCGCCATCCTCGTTTCTCTCCCTTTCTCTTTCTAGAATTATGAAATCAGCCTTTTCACCCTAGCTTCCAGTTCTACCGGGGAGAATGGCTTCGTAATGTAGTCAGATGCTCCCATCGCAAACGATTTTTGCACATCTTCTTCCAGACGTTTGTCTGTAAGCACCATAATCTTGCTCATGGAAGCGCTGATATGCTTGATTTTTTCCATGAGCTGGTATCCATTGAGGATAGGGAGATTCAGGTCGGTAATCACGAGATCAGGAGCGACCTCCTGATATTTTTCCATACCATCCATCCCGTCATTGGCTACCGTAACGAGATACCCTTTGCGCTGAAAGTAGATGCTCAAAAACTCGTTGACAGTCTCATCATGGTTAACCAGCAAAATACTTGCGGGTTCTTCTCTTTGAGCGGGATTCTGCTCGTAAATCTTGATCTCCCCGTGAGCGCCTGGCTCTCTCATCTCTTGGATCATCCGCATCAGCATTTGACCGGACGAGCGGGAGCTTTCGGGAAAACTCGCAATCAACAGGCTGCCCGCAAGCAGTTTGTGCTCTTGCAAATAGTCTTTGACACGCAAAGCATAGAAATGAGTGTTCGAAAGCTTCTGTCCTTCAAGCAGGATTCCGAAGAGCTGCTTGTTTTTGTCATACGCGTAGTGCAAAGCAATCTCGGAGCCGTCTCCTGAACTGGTGCCCAGGTCTTGCTTGATCAGCTCCATGGACTCTTTTGTGAGGTTTTTGCAAGCCGCTAGAATAACCCCACACGCCAATTGTTTCTCTTCCATCTTGCTCAGATGCTCGTAAAAAACAGGTACGAGATTACTCATGATCTAGCCTCCAAACTTGAAATGTTTTCGCTGCCCTTCGTCTGCCAGCTCGTCCGCGTCATCGTTCCCCAGGAGTTGTTGTTGCGCAAGTATTCAATATGACCGAGGAATCTCCAGATGACGCCGATTTGCCGATAGCCGAAGAACATCAGAATCGTATAGAAAAGCATTTTGACGATGTCCTGAAAGCGTGGATACCGCCGAAACGCGATTTCCTCCAGCAATAAGGAGCCAATGCCAAGCAGCATGCCATACAGCACATTGAGCAAGCCGTAGAGTAAGAGGACATAGCCGTTGGTCATATCCAGTAAGGTGTAACCGATGAGGGCTAGTAGACCCGTGATGCGGAAGTATGGATTCAAGGTTTCAAACAGAATATTGAACGGTAGCGTGAGCATCCCGAACAGCTTGTACTTGGGGCGGAACGCCATATGTCTGCCGTACTCAATCATGTTTTTCAGATTGCCGCGTCCCCATCTGCGCCGTTGACTGCCCAAAATTTTGAGTGTATCCGGCGCTTGCGTCCAGCAGACCGCATCGGGGCAGAATGCCACTCGGTACGGCAGCTTGTTTTCCAGCATGTACTTGTGCAGCTTGATGATGATGTTCATGTCTTCACCCGGATACCCTTCGCGATAGCCGCCTACCTTGATGATGTAATCCTTGCGAAAAACACCGAACGCACCTGAGACGATAATCAATCCGTTGATTGCACTCCAGCCGATCCGTCCCCCGAGAAACGCCTTGAGGTATTCGACAGATTGCATCATCGGCAAAAACTTATCTGGCAGACGAATGTCTTTCACGACACCGTCTTCGATCTTGCAGCCGTTAGCAATGCGGATATCTCCGCCGATAGCCACTGTTTCATCCGGGTTTTCCATATACACCTTCGCAATGCGAATCAGCGCGTCTTTTTCCAGCAAGGAATCTGCATCAATGGATGCGATCAACGGATAGTGGGAGAGATTGATCCCCGCATTGAGCGAGTCAGCTTTTCCTCCGTTCTCTTTGTCGATCAAATACAGATTCGGAAAAGCCGGATTGTGGTAGATTCCCCTGATGTTCGACGTATGCAAAAGCGGCTGCACGGGCATGTGTTCGGAGTAAACCAGCGAAAACTCGTCAATCAATACCTGCAAGGTAGCATCCTTCGATCCATCGTTGACCACGAGCACCTCGTAGCGAGGATAGTTCAAGGATAAGAGCGACCTCACATTTTCAATAATCGTCAGCTCCTCGTTGTACGCTGGCACGAGAATCGAAATCGGCGGAACGTGCTCAGAGCCTGAAAGTGTCTGGAATCTCGAATAGATGGAGCTTTTTAAAATTCCCATGATGCTCTTGAACGAGAACAGCATGATGATGAAGTACAAAGAGTTGATCGCGATGACGTAATAGACCGCAAACACCCCGTAGTAAAGTAGAAAATCTCTCATGGCAGCCTCCTTTCGCTCTATCTTTCCAGCGCCTGAACCGTGGAGATCGTTTTGCGATACGACTTGCGGTACAGATGCAGCTTTTCGTTGTATTGCACGAGCTTCTCTGTCGCGGTTGCTGTTGCACCCTGTAGAACCAGCTTCTCTTTTTCCAGCTCCTCCTGGATCACTTGATGAGCCATCTCGCTCTTATGACCGTTTCTCTCTTCCTGCAAAATTTCACACAGGGCAGCAAAGCCTTCGACCTCCAGCTGCGCCAGGCTGCGTGCACTGTGATGACGAACCCACCAGTTCGCATCGCCAACCGCCTTTTTTAGCGAGGGAATGTACGCATGCAATTTCAGTGAGCCAATTGCCTTCGCTGCCATTGCCCGAATTTCCCAATCCTTGTGATTCATAAAATCCGTGAGTGTCTGCTCATTCATATAGCGGATATCCCGACACATGAGCTTGACTGCCTTGATTCGGACTTCCTTGTCAGGCGATTGAATGAGCTGGTATAGCGCAGGCTCAATGCCAGGCTGGGCATGCACGGCGTAGCCAATCAGTCCGATTTTGACCAGTTCAGCATCGGAATCTTGTAAAAACTGTGCAAAAAGTGGTGCTGTATCCACCTGCGAATCACTGATGATGTCCACGATGAGCTGGTGGACATTGTTCTTCGCTCGGACAACGTGGGTCGCCATTTCCCGCAAATCTTCAGTATTGCGTGCACATTTGGCGACAGAGCGTGCAATGATAAAAACACTGGTGTCATTCGTGTTTTTTTGCAGGAGCGTCATGAGAGCAGGTACAGCGAGCTTGGAGCGCATGATCCCCAAATTGTAAGCGGCATCTACTCTCGTCCATTTCCACTTGCCATTTAGTCTTTGCATATCCAGCTCTACGAGTCCCATATCCTCGCAAAGCCAGATCAGCTTGTCCCGATGAATACCTGTGAAGCACTCCATCAGCTCAAACAGCTTTTTCTGAATGATTTGCTTTTCTTTTTGCGTCACATCGCCATAAGGCACTTGCAAGCGCTCCTCTTCTTCCCCGTGTGCTTGCAGGTAAACGAAGTAATCGCGATATTTTTCCAGACAGCGCATGGTCTGTTTCTCCACCGAAATGTTGCGTAGCTTCAGTGCGAACAAGACAAGCAAGCCTAGTACTGTCAATCCACATAGCGCGTACAGAAAAACAATTGCCGTCGCCAATGGTGTTTGCACGTTTGCCACTCTCCTATCCAATCAAGGCTGAGTCCCGGTCTTCACCGGAGCCTCAATCTCGTGGAATGCTTTTTTTAGTATGGAATAGCTCTGTTTTTTTCGTTCGTGATAACCGACCTGCTCCCAGCCTTGCCATGTATACATCGGGAGCTTCGTCAGTGCATAAGCGTTTTGTCCGACGATTTGTTTCGTCGCCGTATCCACGAGGAACGGCAGGATACGTATGCCTTTCGTCGTCTTCGTTGTGAAGCTTTTGCCATCATCTTCATAGCTCATGACGGACAAGGAGCTCGGGTCTGTAAATCCAAGCAGCATCCACGGCACTCTCAGCTCTACCACTTTTCCCTTCGCTTGCCACGAGGTTCGTGAGTCGTACTTCGGGTCTTGGGCATCTGTCGTTCCCCGGGTCAGCTTTCCGACCTCGACTTCCTCCAACGGATAGTACTTCTTGCTGTCTGGCGGCTCCATCTCCAGGCTAACGGCCAGCTTCCACGGCTTGAATATCCCGGAATCGTCTTTTTTCTCCTCTTCCTTGACTGCAAGCATGCCGTAGCGTTTCCCGTATAAGCGTGCATGAAAGTCGTAATTGGCAGCGATTTGAATCTGGCTTTCATCTGCTTTTCCCAACGCGATTAACGTCTCTAGCCCCTCATCCAGTGTCAGGCCGGGAAGCTGCACAGCATGCTTGTTCCCGCCAGGAAGCGTATCAACACCTACATAGAGCTGTTGTTTAGCCGGGTCAAACTCTTCCTTCAACTGAGCAAGGAAATAGACGTACCCTTCATCGTGTGTCATCCAGATTTCGTCAACACCTGGAACTTGAACATCGAGGCGTTGCTTCTCTTCCGGCAAGAGCTGATCCCAATCTGTGCGATTCCCATCAATGGTCAGCACGCCTTCTTTGTTCGGGTACATGCCCAGGACTCCAAACAGAGACTCGTTGGTCAATACGTTGATCCACAGGGAGCGCCGATCTTCCGGCAACTCAAAGCGCATCGTGTTCCATGTTTTTTTGAACCACTCGTCCTGCCAGACAAATACGATTGCTCCCGCATACCCTTCTTGATGGATTTCTTGCAAAAGCTCGGCGTCAATCTCTCCCTGCTGCTTTTCTGAATGCCCCCCCTGATTGCGCCCCAAATTTCCCAGATGGGCGACTCCCACCGATGCCGGGACCCCGAATTCCGTCACCATGATCGGCATGTTTTTGTGATACTGCTTCAGTTGTCGCAAATACGCTTTGTACGTATCGATTTGCCCTGCATCGTTCTTCAACTGTTGCAGGGTAGTGTCGTAACGGAAGAAATCCGGATAATACGGGTACACGTGATAGGAAGCGAAGTAGCCTGCCTCCCACTGTGTTGGCTCTATATGGGTAGAATCGACACTGACCAAATCTTCATGATGGATCGGCTCTCCCGGATGCGATAAGGGGTCTGTTGTCACCCAATTGGTGAAAGTCATCGGATGCTGCCAACCGTATTTGCTCTCCTCCGTTGCGACGGTATCCACCATTTCAGCAATCCATGTCTCAAAAGCGGTTGCATTCGGTGTCCCGTGGAAGTACTTCCCTTGATAGGATGCAACTTTTTGATGCAGGCGGTTGGTGTTTTTCACCATCACGGGGTCCCACTCGGTCCCTGTGTGCCAACCGATCAAGTATTTGCCCGCATTGGCACGGTATGTACCACTTGCCTTTCCCGGTTTTCCCGGCAGGGTGATGTCTCCGTAGACAGCACCGACTGCATCCTTGATTTCCTGTCGAAACTCCTCGCGAATCTCTGGCAAATAGGCGTCTTTCTTTTCAATCAACAGCTCTTCTGGACTCCAAATGCCCTGCATCAAATAGAGAGGGTCCCCTTCTTTTTGCCGATTGTAATCGACCAGTGCTTCATAAAAGACAGGAGAATGGATCGTATACACACGAATGACGTTCGCTCCCATCTCGTCGATCATCGCGAACCAGCGCATGTAATCCTCTCTAGATATGGGAAGCTCACCCGGATAATGACCCGGTAGCGATGCCCCCAGATTGACACCTTTCGCAAAAAAGGGCTGCCATTTCTGATTCTGATAGACTTCGAACAGCTCACCATTCGTGCGAAATTTTAATTGAGCACCTGTAGTCGTCTCCATGCTTTCGACACGATCTGCTGCCCAAAACCACCAGAAGGCACTTGCCCCCACCACGATCAGCATGGTCAAGCTCATCCAGCGCCATCTTTTCTTTTTTGTTGGCTCCATTTCTCGTCAACCTCCGATATGTTGCCACGTCACAGTCATTGTAAACATAGGGAGCAAATCGTTCCCATAGACAAAATTCACTATAGTGTCTTTTTCAGATTTGTCATGAAAATGTAATATTGGGACAGATTCGCCTCCATTGTCCTACGTTTTTTGGAGGGAAGTCCTGCAACCGGGACGGTCTTCTGACCCACATTTTTTGCCAACTAGGTACATTTACTCCTTCCTTTTTTTTCCTTTTTACTTGTAAAAATAGTAGGTTGCTACTATTTGAAAGGCGTTGAATTTTTTCGATTTAAGGGATTATTTACAAAAAGAATACAAAGTGTTTCGCAGCTTGATTCTGAAGAAGGTTTGTTTATAATAGACATAAAAGGTCTATAAAGGTGGCAAATAAACATGAATCAACATATCGATGTAGGGATTATTGGTGGAGGACCAGCAGGTATGAGTGCCGCTCTCGCACTTGGCAGGGCAAGAAAAAGTGTCGTCGTTATCGATGAAGGCCATCCGCGCAATCGCGTTACACGTGAGTCGCATGGCTTTCTTACGAGAGACGGCATCACTCCGAGCGAATTTCGTCGCATTGCAAGAGAGCAAATCAGCGCCTATCCTTCCGTTCACTTTGTGGAGGATACAGCGGTAACGATTACGGGACAAGATGGAAATTTTCTCATAACGACTGCACAGGGAACGACTTATCAAAGCAAAAAGCTACTGTTCGCAGTGGGAATGAAGGATCTTCCTTTACCTGTTAACGGATTAGCAGAAGTATATGGAAAAAGTGCTTTTGTCTGCCCTTATTGCGATGGATGGGAATTACGCGACCAACCACTTGTCTTGATAGCAAACGGAGGGAAAGCATTGCACTTGGCAAAAGTGCTATCTGGTTGGACTAATCATTACACCCTCTGCACCAATGGACCAGATGAATTCACGGAAGAACAAAGGCTGGAGCTGTTGCAGCATCGCGTTCCTGTCTTTGACTCCCCGATCGAGCGGATTGTATCTGTCGATGGGAAGGTGCAACGTGTTGAGCTTACAGATGGCAATAGCATCTCGTGCACAGGGATCTTCTTTGCCCCAAAACTCGTCACTGGATCTGACTTGCCACAAGCATTAGGCTGCCAGGTAACGGAAGCCGGAACGGTCATCGTCGACAGCTTTGGGAAAACGAGCGTACCGGGTGTCTACAGTGCAGGCGATGCAGCAACTACACAATACCAAGTGATAACTGCTGCTGCTCTAGGCTCTGCGGCTGGAATGAGCATCAACAACGAACTTCTTGTAGAGGCATGGAATCGTCAAAGCTAGCTCTATCCCTGGCGCGTTCTTTCTATAAAAAAGGAAGGACAATCCCTCCGACTGTAATAGACGGGTGGGATTGTCCCTCTTCTTTCTATATAGAAGCAATGCTCTTTCTTTTATTACAGCGTCTTCTGTCCTGGCTTCCAATTCGCCGGGCACAGACCCCCAGCTTGCAGGGCTTGCAAAATACGAGTTGTCTCTGTCACGCTGCGGCCCACGTTCATGTCAGTTACCACTTGGTAGCGCAGAATGCCGTCTGGATCGATGATGAACAAGCCACGGTGAGCTGCACCGGTCTCTTCATCAAGAACGCCATAAGCTTGTGCCGTCTCTTTTTTAAAGTCGCTCGCGAGCGGGAAGTTTACTTCACCGATGCCGTTTTCATCGCGCGGTGTTTTGATCCATGCCCGGTGCGTATGTACGCTATCCGTGGATACACCCAATACTTCGCAATCCAAATCTTCGAACTCTTCCATGTTGTCACTAAACGAAGTTACCTCTGTCGGGCAAACGAACGTGAAGTCGAACGGCCAGAAGAACAAAATCAGCCATTTTCCTTTGTAATCAGCCAGCGACACACGTTCTTCCAGTGTCTCGAGGTTTTTGGTCGTGAGCATGTTAAAGTCAGGTGCCGGTTTTCCTACTTGAAGTTGTACAGTTTGCTGTGTTGTCATGGTTGTCATGATACATCTCTCCTTTTATATGGTACCTGATGAAATTTACTTCGCAGCCTCTTCCAATACTGCCAGTGCTTTTTTGATACGGGTCGGGTTGAAGCCCAAAATTTGCTTTTCACCAATGACTGTCAAGGGAACAGACATCACGCCTAAACGGCTCAGCTCCTGAAAGTACTCTTCTTTTTCATCGATGTTTCGCTCTTCGAAAGAAATGTTTTGTTCTGTCAAATACGATTTTAATTGCTGGCAGAAGTTGCAATGTGTGCTGGAGTATACGATTGCTTGAGCCATGTTTGTTTCTCTCCTTTTTCTTCTATTTGTACTGTGGAACAACTTTGGAGCGCTTGTTGATGTATTTGTCTACAGCCATAGCCGCAATGGCACCGTCTGCCGCAGCGACTACTGCTTGCTTCACAGGTGTTTTGCGCACCTCACCCGCTCCAAATACGCCTGGAACAGAAGACTGCATGAACTCATCTAAAATCATAAATCCTTCCTCATCGAGGGAAACTTGCCCATCCAAGAAATCGGTACCCGGCTTGCTGCCTGACAGGAAGCCGAAAACCCCGTCTACGGACAGCATTTCTTCCGTTCCTTCTGCTGTGCGAATGCGCAACCCTTCGACTGACTTCTCTCCCACAATTTCTAATGGGCGGGTACGAAAATGTATTTCCGTGTTCGGCAGCCGAGGTAGTTCATCGACCCCTTGAAGATCAGCGCGCGGCACCAAGAAAGTGATTTTGTCCGTAAATTTGGTCAGTGCATGCGCTTCTTCCAATGCTTCCTCCGTATCACCGATGACCGCAACATGCTTGCCTTCATAAAAAGCTCCGTCGCATGTCGCGCAAGTGCTCACGCCTCGTCCGAGCAATTTCTCTTCACCTGGAAGCATACGGTTACGTCCTTTGGAACCAGTCGCGACGATCACGGCCTTCGCTTGGAAAGTACCATGAGCCGTGAAGATGCTTTTTTCCTCATCCTCCACATCTACCGCAGAAATCGTAGTCTGGATGAATTCTGCACCGAAGCCCTCCGCTTGTCTGCGCATTTTATCCAATAGTTCTTTCCCTGTCATCTCGCCTTCTACCCCTGGGTAGTTGGCGATTTTATGTGTCAGGGCAAGCGCACCAGTTCCGGGTGCCTTATCAATGACAAGCGTCTTTAGATTTCCACGAGCTGTATATATGGCAGCAGAAGCACCAGCTGGTCCTCCGCCGATGATGATGACATCATACATGAACGGCCCCCCCTTTTCTCATCAGTAGATTATAATCATTATCAATTAGGAACAATTATCATTGTACTTGATATAACTTTAAAGTCAATATCTTTTTATAATAATTTTAAATAGGGACAATAAGGTTCGTCACACTCAGCCCCTGCATACTTGTCTGTATTATTTTACGATTCCGAATTCAACCCATTTCGTTGACGAAACAAGTAATTCAGGATAAAGTACCACTAATACTTGAACGCACAAAAGCAAAGAAGCAAGAAAGCGCAAAAGTGCGAAAGCGAAAATATACTTTCTCACTGCTTTAGGCTGATTTAACAAGGAGTTGCCATTATGAACAAGCCATTATCTTTTTCGCAAAGTATTTGGGTGCTTGTCACCGTATTCGGAATCTTGTTTCCTGCCCTTTTTTGGGGCAAAGTTGAGCCGCATATGCCGCTCTTCCTCGCAACCATAGGAGCTGCCACTCTTCTCTTCCTGTTCGGCGTTCCGTGGAAGCAAATGGAGGAGGGCTTGATCAAAGGAATTCAAACCGCGATCGCCCCCATGCTGATTCTTTCCTTAATTGGAATTTTGATCGGGGTGTGGATGATGAGTGGAACCGTTCCGATGATCCTGCACCTCGGCATTTCGCTGATCTCACCGGAGTACTTCACACTCTCCGCCCTGTTTCTGACGGTGGTCGTCTCCACTGTTACAGGGAGCTCTTTTACCACCATTAGTACGGTAGGGGTCGCTATGATGGGGGTCTCGACAGCACTCGGACTTGATCCGTTGATTACAGCTGGGGCCATTATTTGTGGAGCTTGCTTTGGGGATAAAATGTCGCCGCTCTCCGACACGACCAACTTTGCAGCAGCCATTGCAGGCGTTTCCTTGTCGGAGCACGTCAAGTTCATGTCACGCACTGCCCTTCCTGCCCTTGCCATCACCGCGATTTTCTTCGGAATTCAAGGACAAAGCGCCAATGTGAATCTAGACGCCATTCAAGAAATCCAGCATGCTTTGGAACAAAATTTCTCGCTTAGCCTCTTATCGCTGCTGCCAGCATTCGTCGTCCTGTTATGCTCAGCGCTGCGAAAACCGATTTTGCCTACATTGGTATTCGGGATTTTGAGCGGGATTGTCACAGCTGCTCTTTCCGAAGGAGTTACCTCTCCGGTCCAATGGATGACTGTCATGCAAAAAGGCTTCACCAGCAATATCGCCAATGAAGCCGTTGCATCGATTGTGGACCGCGGTGGACTGTTGTCGATGACCTGGTCCCTCGCCTTGATTTTGATTGCCTTGTCGTTAGGCGGCATCCTGCAATACAGCGGTGTGTTTCATGCACTCTTTTCCGGATTCATCAATCGAATCAAACGAGACGCTGAGATGGTTGGACTTGCCGGATCTTCTTCTATTCTCGTGAATCTGCTGACAGGAGAACAATATTTGTCTATCCTGCTCCCTGGGCAGATGTTTCGGGAAGCATTCACAGCTCGCGGAATGGTGGGCAGACGACTGTCTCGTACTCTCGAAGACTGCGGGACACTCGTCAACCCACTCATTCCATGGGGGGTAAGTGGTGCATTCTTTACCGCTACCTTGCACGTATCTACAGTGGAATACTTGCCTTATGTCATCTACCTGTGGATCTCGCCAGTTTTGACGTTTCTATTCGCCATGCGTCAGCAAAAAGCTTAGCCGGCTGCATACACAGTCGTACAGTTTTTCCCTTTGCGCTTGGAGCGGTACAGTGCCTCATCTGCTGCCCGCTTCAAGCCATCTGCCGTGTTTGCGTCTTGAGGGTAGCGCGCAATGCCAACACTGACCGCAATCAAGATGCAGCAATCGTCCTGTGTTAAGGGACGCAAGAGCAAATATTCCCGAATGGCACTCGCCTTTTCCTCCGCCATCTCCATCGACGCCCCCGGGCAGAGCAGCATGAATTCATCTCCCGCATAACGATACGCAGTATCCTCTGGTCCCGCTACTTCTTTCATCGCTTCGGCAATTTGCTTAATCAATGCGTCCCCTGCATGATGACCATAATGATCGTTCACCGCTTTTAAGCTGTCTGAATCCAGCATGATCAAAGAGACAGACGTATTCTCTTCACTCAGCAGCTTTTCCAAATCACGATGGAAAGCACGATAATTCGCAATCCCTGTCAGCTCATCCTGAAACGACATCTGGTACATTCGCTCATACAAGCGCGCCGTTTCAATAGCACTTGCTACCTGAAAACCAATGATTTTCAGTAGTTCCTCGTGCTCTTTTTTATAGGCGAATTCCCGATAAGACTGGGCAGAAACAACGCCTTTGATCTGATTCCCCAGCATGAGTGGTACGAAAATGCATGTATTCGTATCCATTTCCGGGCTTCCCCAGCGGATCATTTCTAGCTCGCTTGGCTCGTTCTTCATCGTCTTGATATGGATGGTTTCCCGTGTATCAATCACTTTGGACACCATCGCTTGTCCGTAGGGAATCGTGAGCGGACCGTAATTGACCCCATTATCGATGCTGATCGGAATTTTGATCTCACTGTCGCCCTCATCATAAAAGGCAATAAAGAAAGCATCTGCACGCATCACGCGCGAGACCAGCTCAAATGCTTTCCACAAAATTTCACTTTCCTCAAACGTTTTCGCAAAAATGTGGCTGAGGTCATGTAAAATCTTCATGTGCTCGGAGATCCACATCATTTCGGTTACCTTATTTCGCAGCTCTACAATCTGCTTCAGCAGTTCTGCATGCAAGACACTGTCTTGTTCTGCCAGCATACTATCTACCTCACGAGATAGCGCTTCAACCTCACCAAGCTCGACTGCTTCTATGTTGCCGAGCCATTGGCTATAACGCTCCAACAACTGTCTTGCATACGCTTCTCTAACGTCGTGCTTCTCATGCATATTCAACCCTCCGGCTATTGGGTAGCTTTACGCTTTTTTTTCATGATATCGCTCAATAGCTGCACGGATGGCTTGCAAGACAGCTCCCTGACCAGGTGCTAAAAAACGTTCTTGGATCGCCTTCGTGATCTCCTGCATGCCATCTGCAACTGTCTTGCCTACAAGCAAGCTAACCAAAAACTCACTCGTCTTGTCCATGACAAAGGTAAAGCTGGCGTCGCAAATCACTTCGGCGTCTACATCAATGATGAGTACACAGCCTACCATGGTTGAAACCTCGTACAAGGTAGTTCCCTTGGGGATTTGGGCGAAGCCTGCTGTCAGTACTGTATTTTTGTTCATCCAGTCGTCCTCCTAGCTGCTGATGGGCAAGCATACCTCGACTGCCGTTCCGTTACCTGGGGTGCTTATCAACCGCAGCGTCCCCCGATGGTTCTCGATGATTTTGCGGCTCACCATCAATCCCAGGCCCGTCCCCGTTTCCTTCGTCGTGAAAAAAGCCTCTCCCAATCTCGCCAGCTGATGGGCTGGGATCCCCACTCCGTTGTCTTCAAACCGAATGACGACTCGATCATCTTCACATCGCAGTCGAATCACAATTTCTCCATTCCCTGCGGTCGCTTCGATCCCATTTTTCAAAAAGTTAATGAAAGCTTGCTTCAACTGATTCTCATCGCAATGGATCAAGGGGACTTCCGATTCGAAAACGACCTGAATCATGACCTTTTTCAAAATCGCCTCCGTCTCCAAGAGCGTAACCACATGCGTGATCAGGTTGGACAGATCGCGGGCTTCAAACACAGCCGTATGCGGCTTCGCCAAGACCAACAGCTCTGAGACAATCATCTCAATTCGCGCCAATTCCGAGCTCATGATCGAAAAATACTCCGGCTTTCTCATGCCATCCTTTTGCATTAATTGCACAAAGCCTTTTAGCGAGGTAAGCGGATTGCGTATCTCATGCGCGATCCCTGCTGCCAATTGCCCGACCAGCGCGAGTTTTTCCGAGTTTTGCAAAAATTCTTGCGCCCGTTTGCGTTCCGTAATATCCCGGATCAGTATGTACATGGAGAGCTTGTCCAGCATCGTCATGGATGTTCCACGCACTTCTACCTCCGTCCGACTGCCATCCAAACGGATTAGCTCGACCTCAATTGGCGAGGCTGTTTCCCCTTCTTCCAAAGTGCGGATGAGGCCCTTGATCTTCGGTACATCACGGGGATGGAAAAACGACTGAAATGGATACCATAACAGCTCGTCCAAGCCGGAAGCCCCAACCAGTTGCATTCCTGCTTGGTTGACGTATTGAAGCTCCCCAGCACGGAAAATGAACGCACCTTCACCGGAAATATCCAATACTCTGCACTGTTTGGAACCATAGCTGTCACCAAACGGGGCCGGGAGCCTCTGCACCATCGCATAATACCCAATTGATGTGCCTTCCTCCCCAAAAGCTCCATATGTAATATGCACGGGGATACTTGTGCCATCCTTATGACGAAAAGCGGTGAAAAAAGGTCTCGGATCACCATTCATCGCAAATTGTGTTTGAAGGCGTACCATCTCCTGTTCTTCCGAAATAGCCAGCTTCCAAAAGGAGGCTCCTTCCCATTCTTCTACGGAGTAGCCAGTCAACACTTGGCAGGCAGGATTGCCTTTAAAAACTCTACCAAATTGATCGAGCAGAAAAGTGGCCTGAATCATTTGATCAAAGAAGGAACGATAGAGATGACCACTTCTCCATCCACTGTCCAATAAATTTTTCATCGTGCCCCTCCC
Source organism: Brevibacillus schisleri (assembly GCF_055685845.1). Classification (NCBI taxonomy): domain Bacteria; kingdom Bacillati; phylum Bacillota; class Bacilli; order Caryophanales; family Paenibacillaceae; genus Brevibacillus; species Brevibacillus schisleri. The sequence goes on along the minus strand of NZ_JBVNDM010000001.1, from coordinate 1,441,450 downwards.
TCCTGGGACGAGAAAACGGCTACTCCAAATTACGGAAATAGCCTACAACGTTCTCAAATCCTATTCTCACCCAATTTTACCCTATTCGTTCTGTTGTTTCCATCCCTCGGAAAATTTAATTGTGTGATTTCTCTTCCAGTACCTCTGCACTGACTCGTAGTTGCTCTGCCATTTTTTCGCCAACAACGAAGCCCAGCTTTGTGAAAGCCGCTACCAGCGCTCCGACGACAGGTGGTACGGTGGGAATGATCGTTTGAAACGAAGCTCTCCCAATCAGTTGTTCGCGAAGGATTGTGCTGGACGTTAACAATCCTCCCGCTAAAACGACTGGTACAGGCTCCTGAACCTTTTTTAAGCAAGCATCGGCCAATTCTAGTAAATCCTCCACTGCTTGCATGATCAGTGTATTCGCCACCGGATCGCCTAGTGTCGCGGCTTGTTCTACGAGCTGACTCGTTTTTGCCAGCTCCATTCGCGGATTGCTTCCCCCGTATATCAGGCTGATCAGTTCATCAGGACGCTCAACGCCATAGTGGTCCATAAACAGTTGTGTCAGCATTGTCGATTCACCGCGCCCATCGTATTCGCGCAATACAGCGCTTGCCGCTTTTTTGCCCAAATCAAACCCGCTGCCCTCATCTCCTACCAGATACCCCCATCCGCCTACACGGTGCCGCGCCCCCTCTTTTGAAAAGGCACAGGCAATTGAGCCCGTACCAGCAAGGAGTACGATGCCCGGCTGCCCCCACGTCCCTGCGTAAAGAGCAGCGATGACATCGTTATCAATCAATAGCCGTTCTCCCCACTCATTGGTAAAGGCATACTGAATTCTTTCCTTGATCTGCGGACGATCTGCACCGCCAAGCCCAATAAACAGACCGGCTACTTCCTCTTCCTTGGCACCTGCCTTTATTCTCACAGCATCCATGAGTTGACGTAGTGTAGCTTCCACATCCCCCCAGCTTCTGGAGAGCGGGTTTGATGATTCCCCCACCACGATTGCCCCCACCTGTCCTGCCTCATTGCAGATGGCTGCTCTGGTTTTGCTTCCGCCCCCATCAATCCCGATAAACCACTTTTCCCCATTACTTGACTGCACCTGCCGTCAACCCCTCCATAAACTGCCTCGATGCCAGCAAAAACACGACGATCATCGGTAAAGCAGACAACGTGAGCCCTGCAAACAACAGGCTCCAATCCGTTTCATATTCTCCAAACAGCACCATCATGCCTACCGGGATCGTCTTGAGCGCTTCCTCCTGAATGAAAATCAACGGGAAGAAAAAGTCGTTCCACGCATGGATGAAATTAATTATGACCACCGTAGCCAAGGCCGGACGAATCAGCGGCAAGAGTACGCGCCAAAACACCTGAAAATGGCTACATCCATCGATCCGCGCCGCTTCCTCCAGCTCAATCGGCAACGTCCGAAAGAAGCCCGTCAAAATAAAAACAGAGATCGGAATCCCACTCGCCGTATAAATCAGAATCAGCGACCACAGAGAATTCAAGAGGCCGAGATTTTTCATCAGCAAAAACAAAGGAACGATCCCCAGCTTGATCGGAATCATCAAACCAATAATGAAAAAGAAGTAGAGCCCCGCTGTCCATGTAAAGGAAAAACGCGACAAGTAAAAGGCCGCCATCGCTGAAAAAACCGTAATGAGCAAGACAGACAGAGCACTGACGAATACACTGTTCCATAAAAAGTCGGCAAACGGCACGGCTTCCCACAGCTTTTTGTACGTATCCAAACTAAACGTCTTCGGAAGGGAGAGCGGACTCGCGAATATCTCCCTATTCGTTTTTAAGGAAGAAGAAATCATCAGTACGATCGGATATAGCGCGAGTAGCGCAAATAAATACGCCAGCACATAAGATACAGCTCTCCCACCCACAGTCATCTTCACATCGCATCCTCCTTTCCACTCAGGAACACGCAATTAGTGTTGGACCTCTCGTTTCCTCATCAAATAGAGCGACAACGCCGACACAGATCCGACGATGAAAAACAACACGACAGCCAATGCCGAACCGAGTCCAAGTGTGACATCCCCAGCTCCGCTGCTAAACGCCATGCGATAAAAGTAAACAGCTAGCGTATCCGTCGAATAAAACGGCTCACCCATCGAGCCTTGCATAGCGTAGACGAGCTCGAACGCTTCAAACGCCTGAATGAACGTAAATATCGTCATAATCGTAATGGCTGGCATGCACAGCGGCAAAATCATTTTCCACAGCATCCGCAAGCCTGTTGCCCCATCCAATCTCGCCGCCTCGATCAAATCCTCAGGAATCGACTGAAGCCCCGCCAAAAAGATCAGCATGGCAAAGCCTATGCCAAACCAGCAGTTAATCAAAATAATCGCAAGAAGCGCTGTATCTGGGTCCCCCAGCCATGGTCTGGCCCACTCCCCTAAACCAATTTTTGCCAAAAACGTATTGAGTGCCCCATAATTCGGATTCAATACTAGCTTCCATAAAAAACCAATTACAATAACAGACAACAGCCTTGGCATGAAATAAGCAATCTTGAGAAAGCCGGAACCTCGTATTTTGCGATAGATGAGAAAAGCCAGACCGAAGGCAATCCCATTTTGCACAATCATTTCGACCACAAAGTAGAAGACGTTATGCCGAAAAGCATTCCAGAACATTTCGTTGAAAGGCTCTACCGTAAACAGCGTAATGAAATTTTGCAGTCCGACAAAAACCCCGCGCTTGATGCCATTCCAGTCGTACAGGCTGTATAAGAATGCCGAGAAGATCGGGTACACGACAAACAACGTATAAATAACAAGCGCGGGCAACGGAAACAAGTGAATCAACCAGCGCACCTGCCCCTTTGTTCGAATGCTTTTTCGGTTTACTGTCTCGATGATACCCACCCCTTTTTACGAAAATCATCGCGGCCTGTTCAGAAGCCGGGAGTGAACCCATCTCAGGTCCACTCCCCCTTTCTGTCTGCTATTTTCTACTTTTTAAAGGGAGGGAACCAGGTAGCAGCTGACTTTTGTACTTCTTCTACGACCTGCTGAGGGGTGAGCTTGCCTAAATACATGCCTTGGAGGGCGTTTTCCAATGTTTGCTTCGTGGTCGGTTTTCCTTCCGCGAAGCTGACGACCATCAAATAGGGTGTAGCGCTTGATTGGGACAGCTCTGCCATCTTGTTTACCAATGGATCGTCAGTCGATACACCTGGCACCGCGCTAATTCGTTTGAACTGATTGGCGAATAGCTCCCCAAACTTTTTCGTCGCCATGAATTCCATGAACTTCAATGCCTCTACTTTGTGTGTGGACTTGGCATTTACAGCATAGGAGCCATCGACCCAGGTTGTCAGAACTTGTTTTCCGTCATCGGTTGGCATCGGGAAGAAATCAAGCGGCAAATCAGGGTTGAGCTTCTTGATGCCTTCCAGTTCAAAGCTACCATTGATGAACATCGCTGCTTTTTCCGTGGCAAACAACGTCCGCATATCATTCAATTCGAGACCCACATAATTTTCCGGGAAATAAGGGATAAGTTCTTGCATACGCTGCACGGATTGGAGGAACTCGGCGCTTTTTAAGTCACTTTCTCCTTTTAGTAGCTTGTCGAGATAGTCCGTACCGCTATAGCTAGCTGGAGCAATTACACCATGACTGAGAGAGAGGAGCCAGCCTTCCTTTGCTCCGAAAGAGATCGGGACGATTCCTTTCTCTTTTAATGTTTTGGCTGTCGCAATCAGCTCATCCCAGCTTTTCGGTGCCTGGAGGCCATTTTGCTCGAAGATCTTCTTGTTGTAGTAAAATTGCGTGGAGTTCAGGGATAGTGGGACACCGTAGACTTTACCATCTTTACCTGTGGCCGCTGCGAGGACGTCTTTTGGTATGGTAGATATGCCTGGCACATTGTCGAGAGGCTCCAGATGTCCAGCTTCAGCCAAGGCAATCCCCGGAGCATAGGGACGCAGCTGCAAAATATCTGGGCCACTGTCGCTTTGGAGCGCCGTGTTGAGGATGGTATTGTACTCCGTTGCTTTGAATGGTTTGAATTCGATCTTGATATTCGGATGGTCTGCCTCAAAAGCTTTGATGATGGCTTTGTAGCCCTCCGTGTCTTCTACTCGCCAACTGTGCATGGAGAGTGTTACCTGCTGTCCTCTACCTTGTCCGCCGACTGACTCTGTTTCGGTTCCTCCACTGCTACATCCTGTCACCACCATAACCGCAGTCAACACCAGAGAAGCTACATAGCGAAAACGAAATTGCTTCATGCGAAACCCTCCCCTTTTTCTTCCCTTAGGTCTGCAAAAGCTGGGCCGTAACAGCATCGTGCAAAATCGGTCGTAATTGCCGAAGCTGATGATTGCGGCCTAGATGAACGGCGTTAGTGAGAAAAATGACAGCAAACTGCTGCTCTGGGTCAATCCACATACTGGTTCCAGTAAAGCCCGTATGCCCAAAGCTCCTACGATGCAAGCCGCTTCCACAGCTCAAGGTGGTGGATGCTTGATTGAGCTCCCAGCCATACCCTCTACTCCCCCCTGCTTGCTCTGTATGATTGCGAATCGCCAGTTCGTACCATTCGCCAGCAAGTATTCGAGGATCTTGGTACAACCAGCTCATCGCGTATCGGCACAGATCGTCAGCTGTTGAGAACAGTCCAGCATGTCCTGCAACCCCTCCCATCGTAAATGCTTTCTCATCATGAACCTCTCCTGTGATGTAGGCGTTGGTGAGGCTACAATATTCAGTAGACGCAATATTCCGATAAATCTGTTCGTTCGGACAGAAAACAGTATGTGTCATGCCCAATGGGGTGAAGATGCGCCGGGTAACAAACTGGTCTAAACGCTCTCCTGTTACTTGCTCAATAACGAGGCCCAACCAGATCATGCCCAAATCACTGTAAACGACCTGGGCCCCAGGCGCGTGAATCAATTCTTGCTCATACAACAGTTCTGGCAAATGGATCTCGCTATCGCGCCTTCTCACTGCCAAATCTGCCGGCATTCCTGAGGTATGCGCAAGCAGCTGTTCGAGTGTGATCCGCTTTTTGTCAGCGGGACAATCGGGGAAAAATTGACCAATCTGATCATCCAGCGCTACCACTCCCTCCTGCATGAGCAAGAGGATAGCAGGTAGCGTCGCAGTCACTTTCGTGAGCGACGCCAGGTCAAACATGGTGTTCGGCGTCACTGGCTTGTCTTTGGCAATACTCGTCGTTCCGACATCACACGCATACCAGATACGACGATCACGCACGATTCGCAAGGCAGCTCCCGGTAGCAAACCGCTGTCCACCCATCCTTGCAAAAGCAGCTCCAGGTCGTCCATGTCTACCCTCCCTTCTCCTACGTCGAGGAGCGTTTCGTTCGACTAACAGCAAGCCTTGATTTTTCCAACAGGGGAATGACTCGCTCTTGCATCCTGCTGATCATGGTAATAAACAAAATATCGATGACGTTCAATTGGGCAATGCGCGAAGCCATGGCTCCGCTACGAATGCTTTTTTCTACCGAGCTGGTGAACAACCGAATGTTGGCTAGTTCGGCTACAGGCGAGGGACCAAATTTGGTCAGGGTAATAATGGTCGCTCCCTGCTGCTTGGCCTCCGTCAACGATTGAATAATGTCTTCGGTCTGTCCTGAATAAGATATGCCGATGACCACGTCTTTTTCCGTTAAAGTGACTGCCGACGTCAATTGTGCGTGAAAATCCGAATAAGCCTCACACCACAAGTTAATCCGCGAAAATTTTTGCCGGATATCGTCAGCGATGACCGCCGATGCACCGACACCGTAAACATCGATCTTCCTGGCTACCGACAGCACGTCGACTGCTTTCTTTACTTCTTCGTTGGACAAGACTGAGAGCGTATCCTGAATGGATTGAATATTGTTCCAGCTAACCGCTTGCATAATCGATTCAACTGAACCCTCCATCATGATCTCCTGATAGCTGCCCATCGCCGTCTGTTTCGTCAAATCTCCTGCGACGCGCAGTTTTAGCTCCTGATACCCCTTCATATTAAGAGAACGAGCCAAACGGATGATCGTCGCCTCGGATACCCCACTATATTCCGCCAATTTTTGGACAGAGAGCTTCACGACATCTTCCGGGTGAGCCAGGATATAATCGGCGACTTTTCGCTCCGAAGGCTTTAATTGATCCAAGATTGCTTGTAGGCCGACAAGCCCTCCATTTAACATATGTGACATCACTTTCTTCCCCCAAATCTTATCTACATTTTATGTAGCATTATTTCTCTCGTCAATTGTTATCTAATAAACAATATTTCAAAATCACGAAGCTCAGCACAACGCTTCTGAATTTGTTCTCTCTTTTCCAAAAATTCCCTCCTTGACTTTCTCGCGGCGTCAAGCTTTACGCTTGCATCGCTACCAGGAAGAAAAAGGAGGATTTTCCCATGAAAACGTTACTGATTAAAGACTGCATGATATTGACGATGGTTGAGGGAGAGAAGCCATTTCTCGGGGATATTTGGATTGTGGATGGGCGAATCGCCAAAATTGGCCCATCCCTTGAAGAGGAGGCAGACCGTGTCATACTGGCTAAAAATAGGGTTGCGATGCCCGGTCTCATCAACGCTCACAACCATGCCAGTATGTCCTTGCTGCGTGCTTTTTCCGATGACCTCAAGCTGATGGATTGGTTGGACAAAAAGATGCTCCCGGCTGAAGCCCGGATGACAAGAGAAGATGTCTACTGGGGAACGACACTGGGGATTGCAGAAATGATCGCTTCTGGCACGACCGCTTTTGCCGATATGTATGTGCATATGGATGCAGTTGCCCAAGCCGTACTTGATTCCGGGATACGCGCTTCTTTAACACGTGGAATGGTCTTTCTTGAGGATGATGGAGGACGCCGAATGACCGAAGCCTTAGACCTTATCGACAACTGGACGGGGGCTGGCGATGGCAGAATCACGACGATGCTCGGTCCGCTCGGTCCGCACGCTCCTTATACGTGTCCGCCGGAGCCTTTGCAAGGAGTCATCGAGCTTGCCCGCAAGCGCCAAATCCCTCTCCACATCCATCTGGCTGAAACGATTGAGGAAGGAGAGAAAATCCGGGCCAAGTACGATCAAACGCCTACGGAGTATTTGCATGAACTGGGCATGTTTCACGATACGCACGTCTTGCTCGCGCATGCTGTTCATCTGAATGAATCCGATATCGCGCTTCTTTCCGGGATGAGAGGCGGTGTCGCACATAATCCTGTCAGCAATTTGAAGCTCGGCTGCGGCATCGCCCCTGTCAGAGAGCTGATCGAGGCCGGGGTCACCGTCGGGATGGGAACTGACGGTGCCGGCAGTGCTACGACCCTCGATATGTTTGCGGAGATCAAAGCCGCGACTTGGATGCAAAAGCTCAAGCACGGCGATCCGACTGTACTGCCTGCCGAAGCGGCCTTGCGAATGGCTACCATCGAAAGTGCGAAGCTGCTTGCGATCGATCACGAGGTCGGAACCCTGGAAGCCGGGAAGCGAGCTGATCTCATCCTGGTCGATCTGGATATACCTCACCTGTTGCCTGTCCATGACATCCATGCCCTGCTTGCATACAGCGCAACGGGAGCCGATGTGGATACAACCATTGTGAACGGAGAAATTTTGATGCATCAGCGCCAATTCCAAACCCTTCATTGGGAGGAAATAAAGCGAGAAGCGACAGCCCGAGCCAGCCGACTCGTCGAGGGCCTGTAATTACTTTTGTACTCACAGGTTGAGTAGGCAGAAGCCAATTGCTAGACACATAAAAAACACGCTCCACATGAAATAGGGAATGAGTAGCGAGGATGCGATTTTGTGGTGGGGGCGAATGGCGCGAATGAGTACCCATGTGGAATACATCACTAGAATGGTATCCAGCGCAGCCAACACGAGCAATTGATAACCGATAAACAACACGAAAAACAGTTGATGAAAAAACCAATTAATCCCATAGAGGAGCAAAAGCTCGCGGTCTATCTGCTTTGTTCGAATCAAAATCACAAACGACCATGCTATGAGTGCATATAATATGAGCCAGATGATGCGAAACAAGTAGATTGGCGGTGTTCCATCGGGCTTGGCGAGGGAATCATACCAGGCCCCACCGTCTGGAAAAGCGATACCACCTAGTGAATAGAGGACCACTCCCGCAAGAAATAGAAGACTATTGTGCACCAATCTCATCCAGGTAGTCACCCTTTCTTCTTTCTCTTCTTTCTCTTCTTTACTCTTCTATATCTATGAGTGGTCCTGCTCTTTTCATGCTAGTTTCAGAGATTTCTTTTTGGGATAAAAAATCTCGGTTCGTGCTGTGGTGGTGGGGAGGAAACAGGAGAAAACGCTCAGATTCTAGGTCCACCCGCTGGGGGATTGACTGTCCGGCTCCATGAAAAAAAGCGAAACCCGCGTCCAAAGTTGTCCATTCTGGGAGCGTCTCAGAGGTGGACGCTAAGGGCTTGTTTCTCTTTTTTTCATTGCACCTCGGGCAGTGTCCCTAAGATCTTCGCTTTTTTCTCCTGTTTCCTCTACGAGCTTTCCCTGTTAGATCGGTCTTAAATGCCTTAAAAGATTGCAGAATCTCATCTGTAACGCTAGAGAAGAATATTTCCAGACGTAGCGACTTGTGGAGTCCTACCGAGCGGAGAAGGGATTTGCGGGCAAAAGAAACGCAACCGTGCCCATACGACGTAGCGGCTACCACTTTTGCGTTTCCCCGCAAATCCCTTCGGAGCGGACAGTCCCAACCCCCAACGGGACGGAGCCTGGAGCCTAGTCTGGAAATATTCTTCTCCCCACTGCAGCTAGTTAATAGGAACCTCTATTTGTTGCTGTAGTGCTAGGAGGAAACAGGAGAAAACGCTCAGATTCTAGGGCCACCCGCTGTGGGATTGACTGTCCGGCTTCATGAAAAAAAGCGAAACCCGCGTCCAAAGTTGTCCATTCTGGGAGCGTCTCAGAGGTGGACGCTAAGGGCTTGTTTCTCTTTTTTTCATTGCACCTCGGGCGGTGTCCCTAAGATCTTCGCTTTTTTCTCCTGTTTCCTCTACGAGCTTTTCGTGCTTAAACCGGGTCTTAAAAGCTTTAAAAGATGGAAGAACGTGGTCAGCCACGCTAGAGAAGAATATTTCCAGACGTAGCGACTTGTGGAGTCCTACCCAGCGGAGAAGGGATTTGCGGGCAAAAGAAACGCAACCGTGCCCGTACGACGTAGCGGCTACCACTTTTGCGTTTCCCCGCAAATCCCTTCGGAGCGGACAGTCCCAACCCTCAGCGGGACGGAGCACTGAGCCTAGACTGGAAATATTCTTCTCCCCACCGCAGCCACATACAAAAGAACTCCATAAAAAAACCGCTAATCTCATCCTAAGTAGATTAGCGGTTCTATGTATCTAGAGCGAGTTATGGCAGACGCAATGTCTCCCCTGGCTTCAAAGCCTTGCCTCTGATGTCTTTCTCGGCCAGCTCAGCCACGAATGCTTCCCCATCCTGTTTGATCGGCGGGAATGTATCGTAATGAATGGGCACAACAAAATCGGCTTGTACCCACTCGGCAGCCACGAGTGCATCCTCAGGTCCCATTGTGAACACGTCTCCAATTGGCAGGAACGCCAAATCGATGTTATGACGCTCTCCGATCAGTTTCATATCACCGAACAGTCCTGTATCCCCTGCGTGATAGATCGTTTTTCCTCCCAGCTCGATCACAAAGCCTCCTGGCATTCCCATGTACACGATTTGTTTCTCATCATCCAGCACGACACCAGAGCTGTGGAACGCTTGGGTCATTTTCACTTTTCCAAATGGAAGTTTTACAGAGCCTCCCAGATTCATCGAGATGGTCTTGGCTCCCTGCCAGCTTAAATAGGTAGCAAGCTCATGGGTTGCAACGATTGTCGCATCGTTTTTCTTGGCCAATTCTACTGCATCCAAAATATGATCTTGGTGTCCATGTGTCAGAAGGATGTACTGAACCGAGATGTCTTCCAGCTTGGTTGCTGCCACTGAGCTTCCTGAAATAAATGGATCGATCATGATCGAATGCCCTTCACTTGTTACCTGCACGGCCGAATGCCCGTGAAATCGAATATCCAACATAGTGGTACCCCCTCTATTCGCAACGTTTTTTCACTCCCTTTTATGTTACCATGCCGCAGGGTGTAAAGAATAGGAAAGGCCGTCGATCACTCGACAGCCTGAGAAACAAATCCTACTTTTCTACAATCACAACTTAGCAATCGTCGCCGTCATGCTCTGTAACAGCAACAATTTTCGAATCACGAATAATGGTGCGGCGATTACCATTTCGCTCTTCCAAAATAATGGTGGTCGATTTTACTTGTACCAGACGACCGAAAAAAGTACCGTCTACAGTGGCAACCCTAACATTTCTGCCTTCAAATTTTTTTACTTGGTCTTTGAATGCCATGGTTAATCCCTCCTTCTCATGCATCCTATGAACATTTGGCATAGCCCTATTGAGCAAAAGCGGAGTCAAAGAGAAAATGTACTTGTACCCGTCCGTCATTTGTCCTTTTTGCCAAACAACTTTGTCGACTGGTGACAAATTGACGCCAAACCAGCACGCTGCTTACGAACACTGTGAGATTTTGTCGCACGATTCCAAAAGGAAAACCTTTTTCACGTACAGAAACGGTATAGCAAGAGATGAGCGGACTTACGCCAGAGGAGGGATTTCCATGGGAGAGGTTATCGAGTTGTTGGCACGGGAAAGAACATACAGTGGCAGAGATGTGGCAGGACTGTTAGGTATTGGGGCCAGCACCTTGCGCAAGTGGAGCATGCTCTTAGAACAGCACGGCTACTGGTTTTTGCGGGATAGCCAGAATCGTCGGGAGTATCGACAGGCAGATATTACGTGTCTTCAGCGGTTTTATAGCTTAACAAAGGATCAGCTCATTCCGCAAGATGAAGCTGCCCGAATGGTTGCTACGCAAAGCTCACCTGAACCCGCCCGAAAGGAAACGGCCGTTGCGGTTGCATTCCCCTCTGCCCCTGTTTCCTCACATCCGGCTTTGGAGCATACTGCTGTCCTCGAAGAGCTGGATGAAAAGCTGCATGCCTTGGCTTCCCATGTCCAGCAACAAGACGCCGCCTACTTAGCGCTGTTAGCGCGTGTAGAAAAGCAGGAAGCCTATATTACCAACAATCTGAAGGAACGAGATCGCCGCTTGACCAAGGCGATGAATGACATTATGGATGCCAAAATCGAGTTGGCAAAGATCAAAGACGCGAGTAGAAAAACTTCCTTTTGGCAAAAGCTGATTCGTCTGTACTAGTTTCGTTGTCACTAGCTAGAAAGAAAAAAGTTATCCCCTATTACACCATGGTGGAATAAGGAATAACTGGTCTTTTTACTCGTTGTCTTGAAACAACCCTTCTGGTATTTTAGCGTCCCAATTTGCAGGCAATTCCAAGCGAAGCGCATGGGCTACTACGGCGGCAGTGTCTATGTTTCCTACCTCTGAGAGCTCTGTACCTGGCGTGATGGAGCCACCTTTTGCCGCCCAGAAAATCGTCTGTTCTCCCGGTGAAGAACCCCCATGCCCTGTTCCTTTCCCACCGTGGTCAGTCGCAACGATAATCAGGCTATCCTCCATCAATCCTTCCTCTTCCAGTGCCTCGAGGATATTCCCTACATACTCATCTGCTTTTTGGAGCTTTTTATAAAATGCCGGTGTGAAATAGCCTTGATTGTGGCCAGCACCGTCCACTTCATCTAAATGAACGAAAATGTTACGAGTATTTTCACCCTCTTTTTTGATATAATCGACTACTTTTTTCGCAGTCTCTTCATCCGACTTGCTATTTTGCTTGTAAGAACCTGCTGAATCTTCAATGATACCGATATTGATCGGGCCCCATGTAGCGAAGGAAGCTTGTTGGAGTTTAGGACGCTCTTGTTTCAACAGCTTCAAATAGGAAGGAAACTCGCTTTTCTCCGGATAAGGAGTAGCCGCTACGCTATCGTTAGTCAATTGATGCTTGTCAGGAGTGACGCCGTGCAGGATAGATCCCCAGTTTTGCGCACTGATCGTGGGCAGCTCTGCTTTGGCTTCAAATGTTCCAGCACCTTCTTCGATCAGTTTCAAGATATTCGTCGCTTTTGCTTCCGGATCTTTGACTGCATTCCCTGCACCATCGATGCCGATAACTACGACACGTCTGTAAAGGAAATCGTTCTCATAAGGAGCCAGCTTTTCTTTCATCATCTCCACATCGGCTTTGTCCACTTTCTTGTCATTGTTAATATCCGCGTGTTGCGCTTTTTCCCAACGCCGGTCACCGATACGGCTTTTCTGGTTGTCCAAGATGACGTTCAGATCCTCCTCGGTTAAGAGACCGTCTCCCGATACGTCAATCGAATTCGTAACGGTTACTTCCGCTTTCGCTGTTTTGCCTCCACCGACAGTTTTCACCGTGATTTTTGCTTTGCCTGGCTTGCCTGCTACAACAGTTGGGCGTCCATTGATCATTTCGACCTTCGCGACCTCTTTGTTGTTGGAACTCCATTTGACATCCTGAACGGACGCTTCTTTCGGAGAGATCACAACTGTAACAGGCATCGTTGCTCCAGCCTTCAATTTGAACTCCTTCTGATCCAATGAAAGGCTCTTCACTGGAATTTTCGGAGCACTTGCGTAACTATCAGCTACTTCTTTATCTGTAACGGTGCGACTCAGAATCTGCAACTGGTCCAACTGCACGTCATAGCGATTTCCAAAATGGTTTCCAGCGCCATCTACTCCAATCTTGGTAGTAAAGCTAGTGTCGATTGTTCCCTTGGATTGGCTGATATCGATTGTTTTTGCTACTTTACCGTCGACGTAGATCGTTGCCAGTTCATCCCGATCATGAGAAACGACGACATAGTGCCATGCATTATCCGCAATGTTTGGAATCGTTGCATCGAGACGGGAGCTGTCGGATGTGCGCCAATTCCACTTTAACGTAGACCCTTGCAGTCCGATGAACCAACCCACGTTACCACCGCTTGACCAGTTTTTATTGGAGATAATGCCAGGATCAGCATCAACGCCAGGAGATTTCACCCAGAAGGCAATAGTGAAATCTTGTGTTTCCCCAAACTTCATCTCGTCATTTTCACCTAAATCTATCCAGGTTGCATTGTCTTTTGAGGTCGACTGGAAATGAATGGATTTCCCCAATCCTACACGTCCTTCCACGAACGTTGGTGTTCCGGACACTTGCACAGGATGGTGAGATTCTGAGCTATCCTCTATGCTATTTTCAAACAGGAAACGATAGAGTTGCTTTTCAGATGAGAGTTCTTTCGCCTCCTTTGCTGCGGCATAAACTGACGAATTCAGAAATGGCGCTTGTACGATGACTCCACCGGTAACGAGAGTTGTAGCTGTTAAAAGCGCAGCAATTCCTTTTGGGTTCAGGATTTTTTTCATGGTGTCTCTCCTCCTCGGATCTCAATTCATTTTCTTTTCATCGTCTTGATTTGCTTCATCACTTGTTTACATAATGATCAAGCCTCCCTTTTCTGCCCCGATTCCTATCACTGAGAAAGAATCCAGGTCTGTTTGCATTCATTTTATAGCTGCATTGTTGAGGGTTTATTAAAACCAAAAGAAAAAACAATGAATTCCAAGTTAAATACACAACTATACAACCTTAAACACAACTAAATACACATTCCGTACCACAACCTGAGTCCCAGATTAGAGAGAAACGTAAAAAAGCAGCTTGCCGCATTGACAAGCTGCCTTACTTTTGGATTAGTTTACGCCATTTTTCATTCTGCCTATTCCATCACGATTTTTCTTGCCGCGTTGACGAACATTTTGACGCCGACTTCGAGCGCATCCTCGTCGATTGTAAAACGTGGATGATGGTGCGGATATGTGATGCCTTTTTCTTTGTTTCCGGCAGCGACGTAGAAGAAGCAGCCTGGCGCTTTTTGCTGGAAGGCCGAGAAATCCTCGCCACCCATGGTTGGGCGCATATGCTCTACCCATTCCGCTCCCAGAGATTCCTCTACGACCTCTTCCATCCATTTCGTCACTTCGGCATCGTTGATAACCGGGCGATAGCCAAATTCGTACTTGAACTTATACCCTGCGCCGTGTGCTTCTGTAATGCCTTTGATCACGCGTTCCATGAGTCCTGGAACAGACTCGCGCAAATTTTTGTCAAAGCTGCGGACTGTCCCGCAAATCTCTACCGTTCCCGGAATGACGTTATGTGTCGTTCCCCCCACAAATTGCGTGACAGAGAGAACCAGATTATCGAGCGGATCGGCATTGCGGGATACGATGTGCTGGAGATTGGTCACCACTTGTGCCGCAATCGCAATGCTGTCGATCGTTTCATGTGGGAGCGCCGCATGTCCGCCTTTTCCAAGAACAGTGATCCAGAACGTATCAGGAGCGGCCATCATCGGACCTGGGCAGATACCTACTGTCCCAAACTCCATCGTCGACCACAGATGCGTACCAATTACCATGTCTACGCCGTCCATGACGCCTGCCTGTACCATTTCTTCCGCTCCGCCCGGGTATACTTCCTCCGCGTGCTGAAAGAAGAAACGAACCTCTCCCTTGATCTGATCCTTCATCCCAGACAGTAGCTTTGCCGTTCCGAGCAGCATGGACGTGTGACCGTCGTGTCCGCATGCGTGCATGACGCCGGGATTTTTTGATACGAATTCAAACGTATTCTCTTCCGTAATCGGCAATGCGTCCATGTCGGCGCGCATGGCGAGGACTTTCCCCGGCTGGGAACCGATCAATCTGGCCATCACACTGTTTTTCGTCGGTCTGGATATTTCCAGATTGCCAAAAGAAAGAAGTGTCTCGTATACAAACTGTGCTGTTTTTTCTTCATGGAAAGATAATTCAGGGTTTTCGTGCAAATACCGTCTCCATGCGATTACCTGATCCTTGATTTCTTCGACCGCCTTATTAAGCGTTACCACTGCCGTTGCTGTCATGCCGCTCTCCTCCTGATTTACGTGGCTCCCCCACTTACTATCTCTTATACCTATTTTGCTAAGGATAAAACGGTGCGGTACAGTACTTGTGCGCCGTTCGCACAATCCTCTTTTGTCGTGAACTCTGCCGGGTTGTGGCTAATGCCATCCTTGGACCTGGCGAAAATCATGCCAACCGGGCACAGCCCAACGAGCTGCATGCAATCATGCCCTGCGCCACTCGGCAGTCTAAATGCTTCCAAGCCTTCTGCCTCACACGCTTCGGCTACAGCATGCTGGATATCGTCCGAGCATACAGCAGGAGCTATGCGTTGCAGTAGCTCTACCTTCAACGTCACATTACGCTTTGCACAGATCGCTTCTGCTCGTTCGTAAATGCGCTGTTCCACTTCATCGCGGATCGCTTCGTCCACATCGCGCAAATCAAGCGAAAACTCGACTCGTCCCGGAATAACATTCACCCCGCCCGGGAAAGCTTGCAGCCTTCCAACCGTCCCTACACTGGTTCCTGTCCGTCCGGCTTCTTCCTCGATGACAAGCATCACTTGAGCGGCTGCTGCCAACGGATCACGGCGCAAATTCATCGGCGTTGCCCCGGCATGACCGGCTTCTCCCTCCAACACGAAATTCAACCAGAGCGGGCCCGCCACTCCTGTCACGATCCCAACAGATAGCCCACGGCTCTCCAGTACCTTGCCTTGCTCGATATGTAGCTCCACATACGCTTTCACACTTCCAGGCGTTCTCGCGGCGAGACTGGTGCGGTCCGGATCAAGCCCCGTTTGCCGCATTGCTTCGGCAATCGTGACCCCATTCTTGTTTGCTTGTTCCAGCTCGTCACGCTTGATCAGACCAGCGATACCACGACTGCCGATCATCCCATAACCAAAACGCGTTCCTTCTTCATCCGTGAACGCGATGACTTCGATCGGATGCTCTGTTTCGATTCCCTGTTCCTGCATCGTCTGTAAAACTTCTACCCCAGCCAGTACGCCAAGGGGACCGTCATAATCGCCGCCATTTGGTACGGAGTCGATATGCGAGCCAACCAAAACGACAGGAGCGGCTGGATTTTTCCCTTCTTTTCGGCCAATCAAATTCCCAACCTCATCTTCGCGAACGGTGAGACCCGCTTCCTTCATAAAGCCTGTGACGAGATCTT
The DNA here is from genome assembly GCF_055685845.1 of Brevibacillus schisleri. Taxonomy (NCBI): domain Bacteria; kingdom Bacillati; phylum Bacillota; class Bacilli; order Caryophanales; family Paenibacillaceae; genus Brevibacillus; species Brevibacillus schisleri. The sequence goes on along the minus strand of NZ_JBVNDM010000001.1, from coordinate 1,425,305 downwards.
TTGCCGCCCGCTCCTCAGGCGTAAAAGACAACCGCGTAATGCCGCCCGCCTCTTGCTTCCCAATGTTGCCAAGCTGTCCCAATCGATCCCACAATCGATCCGAATTGATCATGACGAGTCACTCCCCCTTTCTATGTAGAGTCAATAACGGTTGATTAACGGTTATGTCCTTAATTGTATAATAGTCTGTCTATTTTGAAAAGGAGGCATAACTCGACAAGAAGCGCTGAATAATCTTTTCAAATAAGTAACGTCGATCATGTTCGTCTCCTATCAACCTTACTCAATTCTCCTTTCAAATGCCTAATCGTCCCTACTCGATCCTCTTCCTCCTGCTCATCAAACAAAAGCTGCTCTAGCAGTTCACATATATCTTCCAACCTACGCCGGATTTGATAGAATTCCAGCGCTTGTCGATTGACGACATAATTTGTATGTGTCTTCAGATAGGTAGCCATAAACTCCTCTAAAAACGGCTGATCTACCAAAAACATCAGATCTGCTTCTACTGGAGCCAGCTTCAATCCTTCCCAGTCTATGAGAATGAGCTGTTGACCAGATTGCATTAGGTTCCAGTTGTGAATGTCCGTATGGCAAAGCTTCATTTTCACCTCACTGCCTCGCAATTCCTCGGCAATCATCTCCAAATCATTCAAGCGCGTAGCCAGTATGCTGGCAAAAGGTTTGACAATTTCACTCACATCATCTGGCAGACGATAGATATCTTCGTTCAGCATTTCTCTAAACTGCTCGGCGAATAGGATGTGGAAGTCTTCCTTGATCGCAGCCGTACTGACCGGGATCTCTTCCCCGTACAAATGCAACTGCGCGATGATTTCTGCTAGCTGGCTGACTTGCATCGTGCTTAATGCTTGGCTCCCGATGGTTTTCCCCTCCATATATTCAAACAGTTGATAGATGCCCATGTCGTCTTCATGTTTATACGCTGCATTTCTTGTCAGTAGTGGAACTGGAAGTTTGCCTTGTAGTCTGGTCTGGCGTGATAGCCACTGGATAATGGGAACGTACTTATCGATCAGCGCTGTCCACTTGGGCGTTGATGCTCTGCTTTTTTCATAGACCTTCAAGAAATAGGAATGCTGGTCGCTGATGACTTTATAAGCAAGTGCTGACCATCCTCCTTGTTGAGGAAGAACATCAGCAGCGTCTATATCATAATGGTGTCGCAATATGGTTTTGAAATGATCCATGAGCTACTCCTTTCTAACTCCATATTCACACGCTGTAAATTACTACCAACATACAAAAAATTGCCTTACCCCACAAGGAGCAAGACAATTTTTACTAGTATGGAAATTATTTCGTGTCACGAAATATCTCAGTGATTATTGCACGCCTACTGCATCATACGCAGCTTTTACTGATTTTACTTGTTGGGAATTAGCACCGAAAAGAGCTGTTGCGGATTGAATGGCTGCTTGTCGCATAGCGGAGAAATTAGAGTTTGGATTGAGATAGTTTGTTAGGGCGTAGTAGTAGATTTTTGCTGTGTCATTGCGACCAATGCCTGTGACCGTTACACCGGTGTGTGTACCACCCTCTGCGAGGAGATATGCTGCTTTGTTGTTGATACCGCTGTTCGTGTGTACGCCTCCGTTGTCATTTGGACCTGTGTATCGATCACTGTAGTGATCAGGATCACCAGCAACGGTTGGATCTTCGAGAGAGCGCAGTGCATCTCCAGGCGTTCCTGGCGTGTATACATCTTCACCCATGAGCCAATCGTCGTCGTCAATCATGGCCCCGAAGATATCAGAAATGGATTCGTTCAGTGCACCTGACTCGTTTTGATAGATCAGATTGGCTGTTCGTTCTGTGACAGCATGAGTTAATTCATGAGCAACGACATCCAATCCAGCGGACAATGGGCGGAATACGCTTCCATCTCCATCCCCGTATACCATTTGCGTACCGTTCCAGAATGCGTTGTTATATCTGTTGCTGTAGTGGACTGTGGAGATCAATTTCGCACCATTATTGTCAAAGCTGTTGCGGTTATGTGCGTTTTTGTAGTAATCGTAGGTTTTCTGTGCATACGCATGTGCGTCGACAAGCGCTCCATCTGTCCAATTGTTATCTGTGTCAGAACCAAGAGTACCTGGCAGGCTGGTTCTATTGCGTGCAGTGTACGTCTCAATTCCCTTGCCGCGAGTCGTGTCTTTCGCCGTGTAGTTGTTATTGCTTACTTTCGTTACTTCGAACGATTTGGTGTCACCCAGTACTCCTGTACCCGTTCCTGTAATCTCATGAAGCATATTGTATTTGTTAATGACTTCACCAGAATTTGCATCGATGAAATACTTCCAACGCCCTGGCAGCGGATCGAGGAAATTCAGTTCCACTTCGTAAGCCAAATACGATTCATCTTCGTGGATGTACACGTAGAGTTCCCCTTTTGGCTTCACCTCGAACTTCTCGACTTTTTCGTTAATCTCATCCTCCAAATCCTTGATGGCCTCTTTGACCGCCTTGTCTGCCTTGAGTTTTGGTTTTTCCGTCAGCGTATCATTGTTTGACAGGTCAGGCGCGTAGTTACCGAGGAATGCCGTTACATTTCCATCCTCGTTTACGTGAATCGTCTGCTGGTAACCATAGACCGGGATGCCCTCGTACATTTCTTGTACACGGTAGTGAGTCATGTCTGTCTCATTGTCTGTCACTTCATCTAGCACTTTAAAGTGATCTTTCACATCTCCATCAATACGGAAGGAGTCTTGATACTGCTCCAGGAATCCCCAAACTTTTTCTTCGCCATCCAGCTCTTCTGCTTCGAACTCTTCTCCGATAAATTCGGGGGTATCCCACTCAGCGCTATACACGATGCTTTCGGATGCGGCCTGCGTTGTCAACGGAAGGAATGTAGTGGTACCTAATGCGAAGCTGAGTGTTACTGCAAAAACCGATTTCTTCATACTCGTTAACTCCTCCTTGGAAAATATTCTTTTTTATGTAAATTCATAGTTGTTTACATCTCTTATTATTTGTCATAAATGTGAATTTGAGAACAATTTTTTAACGACAAAAAAATCATTTCCTGAAAGAAATGATTTTTTGTAAATTTATTACAATTACGATTGTAAGCTGATCCGATACACCTTGCGCGGTCTGCCCCGCGGGTGCGGATTTTCTTCCCGGATGACCTGCGCAAGACCCTTTGACTCCAGCTCAATCAGTATGCGTCTGGCACTTCGTGGCAATATTTGTAGATGCGATGCCAATTCGTGGGCATGAATCTCCTGAGACCCGCGCTTTTTCAGGATGGATTCAAGCTTCGCCAGTGTCATGACGCTGAGTGAGGTAAGCTGGCTAAGTGCTTGCAGCTTCTCTGAGTCGTACCGATACGTGAGTTGTTCGTCTCGCCCGAGCGGCCCCACGACGCTTTTGTCATCGAAAAAGACCATCCAATTGCCGCTCCCTCGCTCTTTGGCGTGTAAGAGGGCCGCGCCACCGTGGATTTCCGCTTCATAAGCAGTCTTGCCGATCCCGATCCCACATGTTACCAGATCAGCACGAATGTCGAACATCTCATCCAAGTCGGGAATTGTCGAATAATCGCGAGTAACTTCTTGCAAATTCCCCCGCGTTGTAAAAATAACGTAGCGTCCGGGACCCGCTGTCTTCAATGAGCCTTGCAAATGCTTCGCGTAACGCAACAGCTTTTCCATCGTCTTGATCTCGGCATTTTGCCATTCATCTGTAGAAAAATTGCCACCGGCAAGCTCGCGAAAGGGATCAATCTCCATCATCTGTACGGCAATCTGGGTATCTTTGAAGTGAAGCATTTCGTGTGTTCGCAAGAGCATGTGAATGACCGAAATCACGCCTGCACGCGTCGGCACGACCCGATGTACAGGGACACCTCTTCGTGTCAGCTCTAACTCTGCTGTCCGCAAGCAGGTGACAGCCACCTTTGTCTTGCCTGCTCTCCAGAGCTGTTCGTGGTAATCCGCCAGTTCATCGGCTGAAATCGCTCCCTCGTAATGCTTGAGCCACTTGTAGCCGCCAGCGATGCCCGCTTCGTCCATAAAATGCTCCAGTTCTTCTGATGAAAATGTATCAAAGCTCACTTCCTCCACCCGGACTCCCAATTGATGGGACAGATGAAGCAAGGTTCTGTACAAGCTCGCACCGAGATGAGGCACATACGCCATCGGCACTTGAACCTTGCCTGACTCGCTCACCATGGCATAAGGGACCTGTCCGGAGAAAAGCCACATATCCACCTCATCCACATGTGGCATGATCAGATCGAGGATTTCCTCCTCTTTCCAATAGACAATCGGCAAGTATTCAATTTCAGGAAACTCTCGCATGACTGATTCGATGATGGCAAGTGAATCATCGGCGCCTATTACGCCTAGTCGCAGCTTCAACAAAACTCCCTCTTTCACACCAATCTCTTCCTACTAGGATAGCATACTCCCTTTCTTTTTCTCATCGGGGGATCATTTTACCTGCTGCCTCCCCAATCCGGTGTGCCACGTACAAAACAGGTATGATCAACAAGCTGTACGGCAATGTACTCCATAGCAACGGCCACGTCACAAAGCCAGTCTCAAGCAATCGATCATACGTATATAAACTATACGGCAAAACGAATACCACGGCCGTTACCACACCAGGTGTGTACGTGCGAAGGACAACGGTATGACCAACATGTATGAACACATGGAGAAACATCACATGCAGACAAACCAGGAAAAACGGAAGGTACGTTCCAGACGAAAGTGTCATGACAGTCAGGATAACCGCTGCCGATAAAACCGCGAAAATACAAGAGACTGCGACGGCAAATTGCGCCGTGTTCATCGAAAGCGACGGCTCCAGCATCTTCATAAGCCGTTGCGGCACAGTCCGTCTAATGATGTCTTTCTTGGCTCGCACCCAACCTTCTACCATCACGATCTCCTCGAAATCATGAAACATGAAAACGACTAAAAACAGCCAAATCAGATGAGACAGCTCCAGCATGCAAGCACCCTCTTCCTATTCGTTTGTCTGCAAAATACCATATGCCAAAAAAGATACCGCGTCATCTGCAAGCTCCTCCGCTGTTTTCTCACCCGTCAGCAAATACCGCGTCGTCATCCGGTCTACGACTGCGATCATTGCCTCTGCCGCTACCTCCACAGACAACTCGACACGGACATGCCCAGCAGTCTGATTTTGTCGCAAGTTGTCAGCAACAATAGAAGCCAGCTTACGATGCAGCTCTTCGGCCTCTTCTGCCTGATACAGCACAATCCGGGTCAAGTCAGGCTGCTCCTGAAAAAATTGGAACAAGGCGAGCAAGTTTTCCCGTACCTGATGGAAGACATCTGCCTTCGTCAAGGCCGTTACCTTTTGACCGCTGTCCGCCAATTCCCACAGCTTGGTGACGAATGTGTCCGTCAACTGCTGATACAGACCTTCCTTGCTGTCGAAATACTGGTAAAACGACGCCTGTGTCAAGCCTGCTGCTTTCACGATGTCACTCACCCGTGTGCGATGAAAGCCTTTTGCCGCGAACTCAGAAGCTGCCGCTGCAAGCAACCGACTGCGACTCAACTCTCCTTTTGACAGTTTGTCATTGGTCATTTTTCCACCCCAAAAGTAACTCATCAGTTATGTAACTATTGAGTTATTTTTACAACTTCTGGATTTTCTTGTCAAGACCTACTTGCTTTTTTATTCCACTCTATGTAAAATATTTGCTCAAAGGGTATCATTTGATGGCAATGAGGAAGAAGAGTAGTCATTTTGCGAGACTTCAGAGAGCTGATGGTTGGTGCGAATCAGTGTTGAGGAAATGATGAATGGGCTTCCGAGCTCCAAACCGAACCCGCTCTCATGGCGGCAGTAGGCTTTGGCGTTACGTCCGTACGTTACAATGGACACCGTATCAAGCTGTCTTACACAGAAACGGTACGGATCAAAGAGATTTTGCGTATGGAGATTCCATGCGTGAAATAACAAGGGTGGCACCACGGTTCATTCGTCCCTGTCCAGGGCGGATGGACCTTTTTGTATTTAAAGCGGACATTCAAAAAATCGACTTTTGATCACGAAGAAGTCCTGAAAAGTCGACTTTTTGAATTCATATCTCACGATTGAAAGGAGCAACTTTCCCATGAAAACCATCTTTTCCGGCATTCAGCCGAGCGGCATTATGACACTCGGCAACTACTTGGGCGCAATGAAGCACTTCGTTCCGCTTCAAGATCAGTTCAACTGCTTTTACTGCATCGTAGACCAGCATGCGATCACCGTTCCACAAGAGCCTGCTGTCCTGCGCGAGAACATCCGTCGTCTTGCGGCTCTCTATTTGTCCGTTGGCCTCGATCCGAACAAAATGACGCTGTTCGTCCAATCCGAAGTACCGGCCCATGCCAAGCTCGGCTGGATCATGCTGTGTACCTCTTACTTGGGTGAATTGGAGCGCATGACTCAATTCAAGGACAAATCCGATGGACGCGGCGAATCCATTCCAGGCGGTCTGCTGGCTTATCCTCCATTGATGGCTGCTGATATTTTGCTGTACGGCACTGATTTCGTTCCTGTGGGCGAGGATCAGAAGCAGCATCTGGAGCTGACTCGTGATTTAGCCGCTCGTTTTAACAACCGTTATGGCGACATTTTCACCATTCCAGAGGTTCGCCTGCCGGAGACTGGCGCACGCATCATGTCCCTTGCTGAAGGCACCAAGAAAATGAGCAAATCCGATCCAAACCAAGGCGCCTTCATCTCCATGCTGGATGATGCAGACACCATCACGAAAAAAATCAAGCGCGCGCAAACGGATTCCGACAGCGTTGTGCGTTATGACAAAGCAGAGAAGCCTGCTGTCTCTAACCTCATGACCATCTACTCCCTCTGCTCTGGAAAAACGCTGGATGAGATTGAAGCGATGTACGAGGGCAAAGGCTACGGCGCATTCAAAACCGAGCTGGCAGAGGTTGTCGTAGAAACACTCCGTCCGATTCAAGAACGCTTTGAGCAGCTGTTCCACTCCTCTGAGCTGGATGGTATCCTGACTGCCGGGGCAGAAAAAGCGAATAAAGTCGCGAACGAGATGTTGTACAAAGTTGAAAAAGCGATGGGGATGGCACGTATCTAATCCATTTCCACAACAAAAAAACGGGCTGGGAAGCTTTCTCCCAACCCGTTTTCTTTTCGTTAATTGCTCTTAACCGTGACAGTTACCTTGGCTGTTTTGCCAGCGTAGCTGATCGTGATGGTCACTCTTGTCCTTGGTTTGGCTTCATCCAAGACAAGAATACGTCCAGACTCATCAACCTCTACCAGTTCGGGCTTGCTGGATGTGAACTCGATACCCTCCGCTTCAGTAACGTCTTCTTCTGCATCATTACCAAGAATCGCCATTACCTTGAGCTGGGCTTCTTCCCCTTGGGCTAGCTTGAGAGATTTCGGCTCGATCTCAATCCTTTTCAGGGCACTCTCCCCGACGACATAAGAGGCCGCGGTCGTTACTGAAAAGATCCCTAGATCGTCTTCTTTTGTCACCTGAATCGCTTTACCCTTGAGTCCAATTGCTGGTCTCCATATATTGCTCTTGTATGAGAAAGCTTGGAGCTTGGAGCTTGTGTCATCAGCGACTGGCAGACCCAGTGTAAAACCTGTTTTACCGAAGCTGGTCACCTTTTTGCCATTGCTCCACACTTGCAATTGATACGCTTCTCCAGGGTTCGGCACACCTTTCCACCCGTTCCCATTTTCTTCTGTCAGAGCGAGGGCAAACTTCCTTGCACGTTGAGCCGAAAAATATGCGCTTGGAACCTCTACCCATGCCTCGCTCTCCAAGGTTACGCGAATGCCTACCTCTTTTTCCTTTAATTGTTCAACGAGCTTCTGTTCTAGGGTCACCGTCGGATCAGCAGATTCTCCCTTGCGAGAACCCGTATCGCTCGCATCTTTATCGCCTTTTTTCACCTGAACGAACAGCACAGGTGCAAAGCCGATCTTTTCTTTCACGGACTCGACTGCTTTCATGAATTCCCCGAGTATCTCCAGAAGTTCATCTACTTGTTCATCATCTGCCTTGATCTCATCCCCATCATCTACGACGACAGTGCCAAGCTTTTTCAAAAGCTCTTCTGCCAGTGTGCGGACATGTTTGGCTAGCTCTTTGGAAATATCCTTTTCATCGAGCGGCTCCAGTGCTGTTTTCGCCAAGCTCGTCAAGGAGGCAAGTGCCAAGCGGGCAATCTCTTCATCCTCAATGCCATCTTCAGTGAGCGGGTCAAATGCTTTGTCCAAAAAGCTCTTCGTTACATCTTGGAGTGTCTCTTCACTGATGGTTCCCCGCTCGGCCTGCTCGGCTACTGCCTCGAGTACAGTCTTGATTGTATCCGTGACTGTCTCCCATTTCTCAGTTGGCGTCCATTGCTTGGCCTCCAGAAGTTTTTCCAGATGGCTGAGCACTTGATCCACCTGTCCTAAAATGATTTTCTCCTCGCTGCTTGTAGAGATGGCCTGAGCTGCTTGCTTGTTCAACTCTCGCTGCGAGTCCGGTGTCGGTGTTCTGTCCGGCGGTGTCACTGGCGGTGGGGAATCCGGCTTGGCTGGAACCTGCACGGTCAAGGCTGTAGTTTCCGCTGTCGATTGATCGGACGCTCGCGTGACCTCCAAAACAAGGTCTACATTCGTCTGGCGATATGGCGGTGTAATTTTGCCGTCCAGCGCAATGACTGCTGGATCACTAGACGACTTGATCGCGATAGTAAAGCCTGGAGGTACTTCTGGTAGCTTCAAGCGTGTCTCACCCGCTGCGGGCTGTGTGAGCTGCGTAATGCTTTCCGCCACTTCTTGTGCTGTTTTTTCCGGCGTGCCGCGATCCTTCAAGTCCAACTGGACAAGGACAGGATTATGGTCACTCACACGCCCCTCGTTCTCGGTCAAGCCAGCGTTGATGTGAACGATGTCAACCTTCGTGTCATCCTCCAAATGGTTGCTGACCAAAATTTGATCCAAGACCTGAGAGTTCCCTTGGTACACGTACGTATACTGCTCACCCTTCGGCAGTTTCTCCACCATATTGGTCAAAACGCCATCTGCCAATTCCTGCACCGGGTTTGAAAACGGGAAATCATTGAGATCACCCAGCACCACAACATTTGCGTTCGCTTCCGCTGCATGAATTTCTTTTACAAAGCTATTTAACACACGGGCAATCTTCATTCGCTGAACTTCACTGACCAGCTGTGGCGGCTGATCTTTTCCAAACAGCGCTTGATCTCCACCCTTGGAGTTGAAGTGGTTGGCGATGACAATGACTGGCTCGCCTTGGAAAATGAACTCCGCTGCCAGTGGCTTACGGCTCGAAGCAAAAGCTGCATTGGTCGGATCTACCCGTCCTGGATTGTGTGACAAATGCGCTACACTATCTCGTGTCTCGATTTGCACCGCATCAGTCGCGCCGCCTGGCGTTCCTGCTGCCAGCTGTACCCGTCCTGGGTTGTAGAAGAAGCCGACACGGATGTTTCCGCCTGGCTGTCCACCATCCTGATTGTTCTGTGGCGCGATATCGATGTATCGGTAAGTCGGGCCATTTTTGTTTTCCATTGCTTTGATCAATGCATCCGCAGACTGTGTCGCATCTGTTTGCCCATTGTCCGTTGGTCCATTATTATCCTGCATTTCCACCACACCGATAATATCCGGCGCCTTCATGTTGTCCACAATCGTCTCGGCGATGCGGTTGATTTTGGCGGAATCGGTTTTTGCCGAGAAATTCTCGATGTTGTACGAAGCGATTGTCAGCTTATCATCTTTTGGCGAAATACTTGTCACTTGCGGCTCATAATGGCTTGGCTGTACCGTAAATGACCGTGTATGGAACAGCTTGTAATTCGCAAAGCTGTAGTCGATGATGCCTACCAGCGGTCCGTCAAATTTGTCGCCGACTTTTACCTCTCCGGTAATCGATTCGAGTTTGTCCGATACCGTGATGCGCTCAGGGTGAAAATCATTGGCTTCCAGTACCACTCCGCCGGCTGGCGTACGCGGCTGACTCGGATGGGCTCGATCATCGATGACGACAAATTCTGTTGCGCGTGGATTGGTAAACGTCTTGGTTTCGCCAACCACGATTGGATTGTCGATTTGTACCAGCATGCCCTCGAGGCTTTCCCAGAAGTCGATGCCGTCTTGGTCTGGATCGAATTTGCCGAGGCTGTCGTTGTCGATAATTCCTTTCGGATATTCGTAGTTGTCTTTACCCAGGATGAGTGGTTCTGGGAGTCCCTTTGCTGGATTTACAACGGCGTACGAGGTTGCATCAATTTGCGTCTGGGTGAGGTCTGTGCCCGCCCTGTTCGATGGTACGTATTCCTTAACCGTGCCGCTAACCGTTACTTCATCACCAGGGGCGACCGTTGCTTTTGGCTCGTAAACGTAAATGCCTTCAGAGGTAAAGGGGTCTGCGTCCGGTTGCGGGTCTTGCATATAAAAGCCTTGTACATTGCTGCCGCTTCTGACGATAGCCGTTACGATTCCCGGAACATTGGTCACCGTTCCATCCGCCATCGGTGAACGGTGCGTGGCTCCTTGAATGTCATGGATACGAATGTGATCTTTTTGAATCACATAGCGGAAGGTCGTTAGATTGCTGTCTGTGTAACCATCCTTGACAGCTATGGCTGAAAGGGTCGTATCCGCATCAATCTGGATCGGTCCCGTATACTTGATGCTCCCTCTGCTCGGCGTTGAACCATCTACCGTATAGAGGATCGTAGCGTCAGCCATCGTCGTCGAGAGCGTGACTTTTGTTCCTTTTGTCACCATAGGACCAGCTGGGCTGGCTGTGACCATCGGGACTTTATTCTCGTCCTCGACGAGATCAGCCACAGTGCGCGGCACCAGCTTGTAAACATTGCGGTCGTAGTTCACCACGCCTGTTATAGCTGCATAGCTCTTGTTCACTGGAAGTGTCAGAGAGGCATCCGGTCGAGACACAAACGTACCGTGCTGATCCTCCAGCGTGTAATTGCCACTTGATGCTGTTTTGACAGTAACCACCTTCACAGTTACCAGCTTGCCTTCCAAAGCCTCTCCTGTAGCAGCTGCAAAATCAGTAGAAGTTACTACTTGCGGGCTAGGCACACCTGCTTGCTTTTGCACCATTTCCACGTTATCGGTGAGCGCTTCGAGTTGAGCAAGTCCATAATAATCACTCATTTTTCCGGTAGCTCGGATCTTGTCTCCCACCTCAATTTTGCCAGTCAGCCCTGACGCACGAAGTACGAGTCCTGCCGTATCGTCTTGGAAGTAGACGTTGTTTTGGCCGCCCGCTTCAAACATCGCCGTCACCGTTCCGACGACAATCACGTTCGTGCCTACCGGAGTGTTTCTTGCTTCTGCAATCGTAGTCGAACCTACGGCTGACTTGGTAATGCTAACTTCCGGGCTCTCAAACGACTTGCCATATTCCCCAGTTGTTTGCTGCGTTATGAGAATATAATCCAACTGGTCAATGTTTGGAATTGTAAAAGAAAATGACCCGTTCGCCTGTGCCGTTCTTGTTTCTTTGTTACTAAGCATTAGCGGTTGTTTTTGCGGATCGTATGCACGCAGGATCGCATTCCCTGCTGCCGCACCTGCTACTCCTCGCAGCTCGCCCACACCGTTCAATGCTTGCAGGCTGACTTTATCCTGAATCATAGCTGGGCTGGTTACCGCTGGCCTCAGCTCGATGCTCGTGCTTTCCTTCTTGCTCCCTTCCGTTGCTGTGAGATAGACTCCCTGCGCATTTGGATCGGGATTGGCAAAAGTCAGCTCGATCAGTCCGGACGCATCCGAATCTTGCTGGGCCAAAGGAGTGTCGTTACCTGTTCCTGCAGGCTGACTCGCATAAACCTTGATAGTTCGCCCCAGACCGACATAGCCGCGAATTGTTGCTTGGATAGGATCAGTATGATCAAAAATAAGTTCCGTAGCGTTCAACTTATCGGTCACGTCTGTTGGTAGCGGCGCTTCTACTGGGCTTTGCGTGTTTTTTGGGGTAGGAGCCCCCGTGATAAAATCATTGCCGTTGTTATTGGTATCCCAGCCATTTCCTCCGTTCGGCACAATGCCGCGCTCGTCGCTAATGCGTTGGATGCTGGTCGTATTCGAGGGAGCTGGTGCTGATGAGTTGCCTTCAGATGAATTGGCAGTACCAAAGCCAACCATATCTACGACACTGGCCTGGGAGGTGACATCTGCCCCTGCTAACGGGTCACCATTGTTAACCAGCGCAACCTTCCCATTCGTCCCTGACAAGTTCAAAGTCCCGCTATCGTCAGGAGTTGGCAGTTCCCCTCCTCCTGCACCCGATGTTGCTAGCTGAACCAAATAGAAGCCGTAAGGGGCTATGCTTCCAGTCAGCCCTGCCTTTTGCCACGCCGTTCCTGTAGCAGAAGCATACTGCACTGACCAGCCTCCAACCGAAACAGCCTTGACTGTCGGGTTATACAGTTCAATGAAGTCATTCTTGTAATGGGCACCAGAGTTTCCCCCACCTCCATACACCTCACTAATCACCACATGATCAGCCCGCGCAGCTTTTGCCTGTGGCATCCACCCGGTCGGTAAAACTGTTCCCATCATGACTGCGGCTATTAACGCCAGCTTCGGCCATCGGGAAGCACTTCTTCTTTTTTTCATCATTCTTGCATCATTCCTCCTCACATCATTCGGAAGTAGCTACTATAAGATGGTAAATGTATAACCTGAATCTTATGTAAATTTGATGTAAAGTTTGTATAATCCTTCTAAACATGGAAAAATAAAAACCGCCAAGCTCCATCTTCCTTGGCGGTTTTTCTCTGTTTTTGTCAATTAGCTTTCGTCTACTTTCATACTGCGTGCGATATATAGAACCGGTGTCGAAGCTGCCGATACGACAAACTTGATCAGGTAGGTAGTCAATAGGATTTGCCACCATACGTCCATCGGGAATTCTCCTAAAAAGGCAATCGTACAAAAAGTAACGGAGTCAAGCATCTGACTGAAGAGCGTGCTTCCATTATTGCGAATCCAGAGCTGATTTGGACCTGGACATTTTTTCTTCAACCACGAATAGATTTTTACGTCGACAAATTGGCTGACAAAATACGCACACAAGCTACCCAATGCCACTCTTGGCATCAAGCCAAAAATCGTCTGCAAGGAACCTTGGGCGATATCTGTTTCCTGTGGTTCAAACACCAGCACGAGCTGCATGATGATCGTTGCCGCAATTAAGGTAAAGAAGCCGAACCACACGGCTTTTTTCGCTTCTCTTTCTCCATACTTCTCGTTCAATAGATCGCTTACCAAATAAATAGATGCATAGATCGTATTGCCGAGCGTCATGACCAAACCGAACATCTCGATTGTTTTGACAACCTGAATGTTGGCTAGCACAGTAGCCATTCCGATCCACGCGTACAGTCCCATTCTGCCGAATAATCGGTAGCAGAGCAGGAACAGCCCGAAGTTAACCAGAGCAAAAAGCACTCCGATCCAAAAATTAAACATATGATTTCCTCCTAGTTTTGATAACGCGGGAGTTTACGAACCGCGGCCCGTTTTGAGCATTCAATCATTTTACTTGCATTCGCTTATTTTATCAACCATTCTCGAGGCATGCACAGCAATCGACATGCGGGACACCAACACTATTCCCTCATCGACTAAACCGGCTAATGCTAATGAAACGGTTTCTCTAGTCGCCCCCACCATGTTGGCAATCTCCTGATGGGAGAGAGATACGGTCAATTTCCAAAACGGCTCTTCTGCTTTTCCAAACCGCTGACATAATTGAACCAACAAATGCAATACGCGATCCCTAACCGATTCCAAGGCCAGCTTTTCCATCCTCTCCTCTTGTTCCCCCAATCGTTTTGACAACTGCAACATCATTTCTTTCAGGCTTGGTGGACATGCTTTCAGCATTTCTTCCATCCGAGTCGCACTCCAATGAGTAAGGGTCGTTTTTTGCATCGCTTCAATGTAAACAGCGCGTGACCCTAACACCATTTCCTCAATCTCGCCAAAAACAGCTCCTGGTCCCAGCAATCCCACGGTAAAGGACTTTCCCTCCTCGTTCAGCCGGGAAAGACGCAGGAGTCCCTTTTGAATGAAGAAAATGCCCATTCGAGTGTCGGTCGGTGTCTGAAATACTGTTTTCTTGGCTAGAACGATTTGCTCACTCATGATGCAACCCTCGCCATTCCAAATAACTAGTTGCCTATACTTTTATGTATTTAGATCTATTTGTCAATCACCTCTTCCTCCTCCAATCGAGTAGGAGGGAGTGACTAACTCCCGTCCTCTCACACCACCGTACGTACCGTCCGGTATACGGCGGTTCATCAAGCTTGACGAAGAACAGAATATCGTTGTACTAAACTTTTCAGCCCTTGTTGTTGCCAGTATGCAACTCCGAGGGCTTTGTGTATTTGAGGAGTCTTTGTGGAACGCCACGCACCCTTTCGGGTGTTTGCAATTTCTATTGCTTGGACGTGTGATAAACCCAGAGAACGAAGTTCTCGATATCGGGTTTTTATTCGCTTCCACTGAGACCACAAGCAAAGTCGGAGTCTACGCCGTATCCATTCTTCGATGGATTGTAGAATTTTCTTTGCATCTGCAAGGGCGAAATATCCAACCCATCCCATGAGATACTGGTTTAGCTTCCGAATCCTTTCATCCATAGAGATGCTCCATACCGGATTTGTGATGAAGCGGATTTTCTCTTTCAACTTCAGAAGTGATTTTGGATGAAGCCGAATCCTTGCTTGCTTTGCGTTAGTGAAACTGAAACCGAGGAACTTACGTTTCCAAGGTCGATCCACTGCACTTTTCTGCTCATTTACTTTTAGCTTAAGTACCTTCTCCAAGTAGTTTTGGATACTCTCTTTTACCCGTTCTCCCGCCCGCTTTGTTTTCACGTAGATGTTGCTATCGTCTGCGTATCTACAAAAGCGATGTCCTCTCTTTTCCAGCTCTTTATCCAAGTCGTCAAGCAGGATGTTCGCCAATAACGGACTAAGCGGGCCACCTTGTGGTGTGCCTTCTACTGCCGAGAGGCAGACTCCATTGATCATGATGCCTGCTTGTAAGTATGCGCGAATAAGTTTCAACAAAGCTTTGTCTTTTACTTTTCGGGCAACCCGACTCATTAAAATATCGTGATTTACCCGGTCGAAGAATTTCTCTAAGTCCATATCTACGACAAAGCGATATCCTTCGGAAATATAAGATTGTGCTTGTCTCATAGCGTCATGCGCACTGCGATTCGGTCGGAATCCGAAACTGGATTCTGAAAAGTGGGGATCGAATATGGGAGTAAGAACTTGGAGAATGGCTTGTTGGATTAAGCGATCTATCACGGTAGGAATACCTAATAACCTTACCCCTCCGTCAGTTTTCGGGATTTCGACTCTGCGGACAGGGGAAGGTTTATAGGTTCCTTTCATAATCTGTTCTTTAATGGTTAACCAGTGTTCACGGATATAATCGCGCAGTTGTTCGGTTGAAACACTGTCGATTCCCGCCGATCCTTTGTTTCTTTCCACTCTTTCGAGCGCCACTAATAGATTTTCCCGTGATAGGACTTTCTCCAACAACTCCATGACGATACCCTTTCCTTCGCACGCATCCTTCTAGTCTTGTCGGTCAATACTCAGCCCTCTCTTGTACCCTCAGGGCTTCACCCTTATTCTCCAAGAGTAGTTCCTTACGGAATTCTGCTTCACAGTTTGATCACGAAAGTGATTAGCGGATGTGTTGACTTAATGTTCAGCCCTTCCCCGTTCAAGCGTCCTATACTTGGGTACTATGGCTTCTGCTGACTTCTGCATGTTCAGCGACTCCTTACGGAGACGGTTACCAACATTTGAAGGCACTTCATGCAGACCTCCCCAGGTAAGAACGATAACTTTCATCCCATGTACCTGCCCAAGTTTACTGCTGTATTCCTTGGCTGTATAGGGCTTCGTCTTGTTCAGCAGACTCGCCCGAATACAACAGCCTCAAATTGGATTCGTGTACCTCAGGTCGGGACTTTGCCGCCGGCTTCCTCCAGATTCCACCTCACGGTAGACACCCTTGCCTTGAGCTAACGGTTGGTACAGCCAACCCCCGTTCGGGACTTACACCCTAGAGTTATCGCCCATGCTGGGCGCACTGAAAAAATGACCACCTCATAAAAGGCGGCCATCTCTTACCTTGATACAGCTATACCCAAAACACAGGATAAGCACGTTTCTTATGCATGTTATTAACGAACAGAGCAATCAGCACAACTACTACTGCACCGATAAGTACCGGAGACAATAAAAACTCCCACCCCTTGCCATCCATGACAATGACGATCGGATTGGCACCCGCAGGAGGATGCGTCGTTTTCGTCACATGCATAGTGACAATCGCAAGACCGACACTTAGAGCTACTACCCACAGCTGCGATCCGCCTATTTGATAGAGCAGCACACCAACCAAGCTGGTGAAAAAATGCCCCCCGATGATATTGCGCGGCTGAGATAACGGCGAATCCCAGGCCACGAAAGCAAGCACACAGCTTGCTCCAAATGAAGCCATCAACCAGACCGCAGTAGTTAATTCCGTCAGCATGCCCAGTACCCCTATCGTCACTAATCCGCCAAGGCCCCCAATCAAAGCAACCGAGCCAGATATTTTCAAGGGCGTTCTACTTCTCCCCTTCATTTTGGCTACAAAATCCTTTATGCTCCATTCACCATTCATCACAGCCACCTCCTGCTCACATCGTAGCAAGTGACCCTTCCTTGTTCTGTAAGCTATCGTACAAAAACATAAATAATAGCTAGTTACCTAGATATTTAGTAAAATAAAATACAAACCCCAAACTGTGAGGCGAATATCCATGACTCAATCACTTGTGCGGCTAAATGCAGACTTTCCAATCCCGATCCATGTGCAAATCAAAGAACAATTGAAGCTTCTCATTGGCTTAGGCCACCTTCAATCGGGTGAAATGCTTCCACCTGCTGCCCAATTAGCCGATCAGCTGCAAGTCAACCGCAACACCATTAATGCTGTATACACACAGCTACGGGATGAAGGTCTCGTCCATATGCAAAAGGGTCGTGGTACCTCTATCGCCGACAAAGCTGCGATTGCTGCCTTTCGCATGCGTCAGCAATCGCTTTATGATCACGCCAAAACCATCATGACTGAAGCACAGCAGCTTCCGTTTTCGTTGGATGAGCTTATGCTTGCTTCCATTGCTTACGGACACTTGTTTCTTTCCCGGTCCAAAAAAGAAGCCCGATGGCTCTTGGTGGAATGTCACGAGCATGATCATCCTTTTTATCGTAAGAAAATAGAAGAGATCATCGGTCACCCCATTCAGGTTGCCTATCTTGAAAACCATTCAGATGTCCTCTCTGCCTTACAAGATGCCGACCAAATTGTCACCACCGTCAACCATGCAGAGGAAGTAAAAGAATCAGCTGTTCGTTATCATAAATCGGTCCTCATCATTGGAGCAAATGCCCAGACGAGCACCCTTTTGGAAATCGCTCGCCTGGAGGCAGGCCGGGCAGTTGGGTTTGTTTGTCTCGGAAAAAAAGGCGGAGAATGGATGGCGGGACGCGTACAAGAGGCAGGTATCGAACAGATTCAACACATGACCGCAGGATTCGCTGATGAACGCTCCTTGCACCAGATTATCCACGATTCTGATTTGCTCTATGCCTCCTCTGCGGTATATGATCAGCTCCTCGCGCTAGCTCCAGACAAAACACGTCTCTATCCTATGCTGTTGGAGCAAAGCAGCGAGGCACTGCTAAAAGAAGCGAGCAACCTCCTAGCACCTTAACCTTTACCTGTTACTGATTTGTAGGATTTATGTCGATAGTCTGTAACCAATGCATCCGCCCTATCGTACATAATGAACGTATAGCAAGGACAAGCACAAAATACAGCAACGACACTTTTCATCATGATCAGTCAGCAAGACTGGGGAGGAGATTCATCACATGAAACACATGAAACACTTGAACAAACTCGTAACAGGGACGGTACTTACTTCTGCACTTTTCACTGGTGGGTATGCCATTACAGCAGATGCAAGCAACACAGCCGCTACACCAAAAGGCTTGCAAGAGATTACGAAAAAAACAGCAGACGTAACGGGTGACAAGACCGTAGACACAGTCGTTCTGTACGGAAAAAAAGAGAAAAACAGCCCATACGTGAAGGATCTCACTATCAAAGTAACAGATGGCAAAACGAAGAAATCTTTTAACATTGACGTGAAGGACGACGGCTACGAGCCGAAGCTGTCCGTTCAAGATTTCACTTACGATAAAAAAGGCGAGATCATGGTTACTGCAAGCACGGGCGGAAGCGGCGGCTACACAACCAATCACATTTACACTATTAAAGATGGAAAAGCGAAAGAGCTCAGCCTGCCAGGTCTGGATAAAAACAAAGCAGGTGTAGTCGGAGCGGACTTCGTCGAACTGAAACCAATCGATCTAAACAAAAATGGTCTCTACGTACTGGAAGGTACAGAGCGTCTGACTGGTGATTACAATGCAGATGTTCGCGGCTACCTCAAATCAAAATGGAAGTGGAACCAAAGCAAATGGGAATTGATGAGTGCCAACTTCGAACCAGCTGTAACACCACTCGAAGTCTATCATGATACTTTCAAAAGCCAAGACTCTGCCTTTGCTTTTAAAGGTCCAAAATCTTGGAACGGCAACATCCTTGTCGAGGAAAAAACTGGCCCACATGCAGACGAATTCTTGCCAGAAGCAAAGAGTGTAACCCGCTTCATCTTCAATGCTGACAAAGCAGAAGATCGTGCAACTGCTGTCGTTATCACTGCGTTTGACCTGAATGACTGGAAAAAACTGAACAACCCGGACGAGCCGCCAATCGGTGTCGAAATTGCACGTAACCAAGCAACCAACACGGCTTATGTAGTAAGCTTGCCACAAGACTCCGTATTTGACCCAGCAAGCAAAGAAGGGAAAAAATTCATCCCTCTGATGATGTCTCTAGACCAAGTAAAACAAGCATTTACGCTGGTAAAACGATAATCAATCCGCATCTCTCCACGCAATAATCCCTTTGCCTCTCTCATAGGCAAAGGGACTTTTTTTGTTGTTAGGGAGGTTTTCTGCTTACAGCTTCGCAAGTCTTTTTTGCCTCTCCTCTTTTTCAGCCGCATCCAGGTACTCGAACAACCCAAGACGATTTCCCCATGGATCGGCGAACGTCCCCCACTTGACTGGTACTTCTTCTCGTTGAAAAATTTCAAACGGTTCGATTTGTAGCTCGTTGATCAGTCTTTCTTTTTCCGCTATTTCACAACCCTTGCGCCACTTTCTAGAGAACAGAACAAAAAACCCCCCGACTCAAGTCGAGGGAAAACTACTCTTTTATGTGAATATCGGTAGCATGAGATTCAGCAAGAATAATCCCGCGATGACGTACATGAGCGCAGGCACTTCGCGACGTTTGCCCAATGCGAGCTTCATGAGCGGATACGCTACGAATCCAAACGCAATTCCATCTACAATGCTGTAGGACAACGGGATAATTGCGATGATCAAAAAAGCAGGGAAGCCTTCCGAGAAGTCCTTCAGATTGATATTCTGTACGTTTTGCAGCATCAGTGCGCCAATGATAATGAGCACCGGAGCAATCGCTCCATCTGGAATCATTTTGATGACAGGAAGCAAACCAAGTGAGAGCAGGAACAAGGTACCTGTTACAAGCGCGGTCAGTCCTGTCCGTCCTCCCGCTGCGATTCCTGCTGCGGTCTCCACTGTCGATACTGTAGGACTGGTTCCCAAAAGGCCAGAGATGGCAGCCGACAACGCGTTTGCTTGCAGCGAACGGCGGAACTTCTGCGGCTGTCCAAGCATCGCGGTATGCCCATGAATCAAGCCAATATTTTCAAAGACGATGACCATCGCCAATGAGAAGGTCGCGATCCAAAATGGCAACGTCCAAATGGCGGAAAAGGAAAGACCCGCAAATACTCTTCCGTAATCCGCGAACGAGAACGTTCCTCCCCCTCCTGGCTCGACAATCCCGAACAAAAAGCCAAGTCCTGTACCAACCGCAATTCCGATCAGGAAGTTGCCCGGTACATTTCGAACAAACAAAATCAACGTAACAATCAAAGTAATCAGCGTGACGATCACATGCGGGCTGGACAAGTCACCCAGCGCGACAAATGTAGACGGATTCATGACGATCAGCCCGCCTTTTTGCAGACCGATGAAGGTTAAGAACAACCCAATCCCTACGGTAATCGCTTCTTTTAGCGAAGCAGGAATCGCATTGGACAATATCGTCGCAGCCTTGGTAAAGGCAATCACAGTAAAGATCAGACCCGAAACAAAAACAGCAGCCAACGCTTGTTGCCAAGTGAGGCCCATGGATTGGCATAATGTGAACGTAAACAGAGCGTTGATCCCCATGCCGGGAACCAGAATAATAGGAGCATTTGCCCAAAAGGCCATGAGAAGTGACCCGATAAATGCCGTCAATACTGTCGCCAGAATGCCTGCTTCCATCGGTATTCCAGCATCATTTAAAATCGAAGCGTTTACGGCAACAATGTAGACAATGGTGACAAAGCCAATAAATCCGGCGATGAGTTCCCTTTGAAACGTCGTGTCGTAAGCGCGCAAGTGAAATAGCTTTTCCATCCACGTACGCACAGATTTTCCCTTCTTTCCTTTATGTCTATTCCATGAAGTGAAGATTCACAGGAAACATGCTATCATAGCTTCATCAATATGAAAAATATCCATAAAATCTAATTTTCATATCGTTTTCATATGGAACCATTCTCGTAAGGAAAGAAGGGCGTGTGTGTGGATATTCGGCAATTGCGTTACTTTATTGCCATAGCAGAAGAAGGTCAGATAACGGGGGCAGCTAAAAGACTGAACATGGCCCAGCCGCCTTTGAGTCAGCAGCTGAAGCAAATGGAGGAGGAGCTCGGAACCATGCTTGTTGAGCGCTCAGGAAAACAAATGGTCCTGACAGAAGCAGGCATCACTCTTTATAAACAGGCGCTTAATATCGTTCATCAAATGGAGGAAGCTCTCTCCGAGGTAAAAGAAACAGGCGAAGGCATTCGTGGGACACTTTCCATCGGTGTCAGTGCACTGTCGGCCTATCGCCTGCCAGAACAAATTCGTGTATTTCAGCAAAAATACCCGCTCATCACCTATAAAATTTGGAAAGGCGATACGCAGCTTCTCAATCAGTGGCTGGAGCGAAGAACCATAGAAGTCGCTATCGTACGCCTTCCCCACTCGTTGAACAACTGCACCATGATTCCGTTGGAGGAAGAGGATTTTGTGCTCATCGTTCCAGCCACCTCTCCCTATGCCAATCGCACAGAAATCGAAATGCGCGAGATCGCCGAGCTCCCACTCATCATGCCGAGCACACCAGGATTGGGCATTTACGACTTGATTATCAAGGAATTCTCCCGTCTAGGTGTAGAACCGCACGTCATCTGCGAGTGCCCGGACATCTCTCTCATCGTCAGCATGGTCGCCTCCTCGGTCGGTTCCTCCATCGTCCCCATCTCAGCGTGGGAAACGCATCAGAGCGAACAAATTCGCGGGATTCGACTCTCCGGAACTTCCATTTATTCTTCCGCTGCTGTCGTTTGGCAGTCTGGACGCCATTTGTCCAAAGCAGCGAATCGGTTTATCGAGACGTTTTCATCGTAACTCCATTCAAGGGCGGCCCATCCGGAATAATCTTGGAAATCCCGCGGGATGATAACTATTACCATTTCTTGTAGATTCCCGGGAGGATAAAGATGACTTTCCTGATATCCTTGGTCATTGTATTTGTTATTGTGCTGTTCGGCGCGATTTCTCCTGAGCTTTTCGCCTCTGCGGCTTCTCAAGTCCTGAAAGTGACCACGACGAATTTTGGCTGGTTTTATTTAATCGTGACTTTCGGTTTTCTGATTTTTTGCATCTTCCTTGCCTTTAGCAGATACGGACAAATCCCTTTGGGGAGCGACGATGACGAGCCGGAATATTCGCTCCCTACCTGGTTTGCTATGTTGTTTTCTGCTGGGATGGGGATCGGTCTTGTCTTTTGGGGAGTGGCAGAGCCCGTCTCTCATTACTTCGCTCCGCCAGCAGGTGTGACTGGACAAACGACCGAAGCCGCACAAACTGCTCTGCGCTATGCGTTTTTTCACTGGGGCCTGCATCCCTGGGGGATCTACGCTCTCATCGCGCTCACGCTCGCGTATTTTCAATTTCGCAAAGGGGCGAAGGGCTTGATTTCCTCCACCTTTGGCCCGCTGCTCGGTGAACGCATACACGGACCGCTCGGAAAAGGGATCGATATTTTGGCTGTCATCGCCACGGCATTCGGTGTCGCAACCTCACTTGGCCTCGGAACTCTGCAAATAAACGGAGGCTTGTCTCACCTCTTTGGACTGCCGTCCAGCACCACCGTGCAAATCGTCATTATTTCCGTGATTACCGTGCTATTTCTGCTCTCTGCTACGACCGGACTGGATCGGGGTATCAAGTATTTGAGCAATACGAATCTGGTATTCGCCTTGTTGCTCCTCCTGCTAACGCTCGTATTGGGACCAACCTCGTTTATTTTTGACGCCTTCACCAGCACGCTGGGCAGTTATTTGAATAACCTCATCTCGATGAGCTTGCGGCTGACCCCTTTTACCCAAGGAACATGGGTAGCCAACTGGACGTTGTTTTACTGGTCGTGGTGGATTGCCTGGGCGCCGTTCGTCGGCATGTTTATCGCACGCGTCTCCAAAGGTCGCACGATCAAGGAATTCGTCATTTGCGTGATGCTCGTCCCCAGTTTGTTGAGCTTTATTTGGTTTTCGGTGTTTGGTGGAACTGCGCTTCATCTCGAAATTTTTGATCAAGCGCCTATAGGGGCAGCGGTACAAAGCGACATCTCGACTGCGTTGTTCCTCGCACTGGAGCAGTTGCCCATGGGGTACATTCTCGCTGTCGTTGCAATTCTGTTGATCATCACGTTTTTTATCACATCAGCGGATTCGGCTATTTTCGTGCTCGGTATGCTGTCTTCTGATGGGAATCTGGACCCGTCGAATCGGGTAAAAATCACCTGGGGCGTCCTCCAATCCGCAATCGCGATCGTTCTATTGTTAAGTGGTGGCTTAGAAGGACTGCAAACAGCCTCTATTGTGGCAGCGCTACCCTTTACCGTCATTATGGTCCTGATGTGCTTTTCCCTTGTCATGGCACTACAGGAAGAAGACCGGATTGCGAAAAAGAAACGGAAGGATCAGCAGAAGAAGCTGGAGAGGTTGTTGAAGGAGTTGTAAAAAGGGGACGCTGTCCATCGCGTCCCCCCCTTGTTATTCATTGGTTGCTTTCGCCTCAGATGTTACCTCAATCCCGTTTCTGCGAAACAGCGCCGCCGTCAGCCCGACACCCGGCACTTTTTTCCCGGAAAAACTGCCATCGTAAACGAAGGAGCTTCCACAGGACGGGCTGTTTTCCTTTAAGATGGCGGATGTGGCTCCAACCGTTTTCGCCAGCTTTAGCGCTTGGTTCGCCCCCATCAAAAATTCCTCGGTGACGTCTCGGCCTGTGTCGTCTATGATGCGTGCTTTGCCATCCAGAACATCTTCTCCAGTTCCCCCGATGATTTCTGCTGGCGGTCGCGGTGTTGGCAAACCTCCCAGCTGTTCAGGACAGACGGGAATGGCCTTTCCTTCCCGGAGCAATTGCTCCAGCTCTTGGTCCAAGCATGACTTCTGATCGTAACGGCATTCACAGCCGATTAAACAGGCACTAATCACTTTCATAACAACCGTCCCCCACCTTTTTATCTATCTACAGCTTGCGCAGCTTCACGCTTTGCACCATATGATTCTGCCCTTTGTCCAAAATCAATTGCGCGCGAACACGCGTCGGCAAAATGTTTTGGCGCAGGTTGGCTCCATTGATCTCCGTCCAAATCCCGGTGGCTACCTCAGTCGCCTCTTCGTCAGACAAACTCGCGTAACGCTTGAAATACGAGGATGGATCGGAGAACGCAGTCTGACGCAGTAGCTTGAATCGCTCTACATACCATTGCAGGATGTGTTTCTCTTCCGCATGAACGTAAATCGTGAAGTCAAAGAAATCGGAAACAATGACCTCGGAAATACGAGCATCGTTTTCGTCACCTTTAGGCGGTTGCAGCACATTCAAGCCTTCGACAATCAAAATGTCAGGCTGTCTGACGGTCTGCCATTCATCTGGCACGATGTCATATACAAGGTGGGAATAAACTGGCGCTTTCACTTCAGGCAAACCCGATTTTACTTCGGATAAAAAGTTGATAAAGCGGCGCAAGTCATAACTCTCCGGAAATCCCTTGCGCTTCATGATTCCTCTGTCTTCTAGAACCTTGTTCGGATACAGGAATCCATCGGTCGTTACCAAATCGACCTTCGGATGATTCGGCCAGCGGGATAACAGCGTCTGCAAAATGCGAGCCGTCGTACTTTTGCCCACAGCCACACTGCCTGCGATACCAATAATGAATGGAACCTTGCCATCCTGGTTCCCTAAAAAAGTGTGGGTCGCCTGGTACAGCTCCTGCGTGCCCCCGACATACAAATTCAGCAGACGGGACAAGGGAAGGTAAATGTCGGAGACTTCGGTCATGGACATTTTCTCATTCAAGCCCTGCAAAAGGGAAAGCTCGTTATCAGATATGGTCAACGGCGTGGAAGCCCGCAGAGCACTCCACTGCTCGCGATTAAATGTAACATAGGGTGATGCCATGGGAATGTACATCCTTTCCATCATGAAAGTGCTTTCTTTAAATCATCACAAAGTTAGTTTACACCAGCATGTCTCTCTTGGGAACAAGGGGGTTGTCCCAAATCAGACCAGCTCTGCACTTTGCTTTCCTGAGTACATAGGAAAAAAGCCGATACCCCATGGCATCAGCTTTGCTTGTAAAAGAATTTCTCGTTATTTTCCCAAGTGGGCTTGCAACATCCACACATGCTTTTGCAAGCTGTCCATGATCCCTAAGAACATATCCCCAGTCGCTTCATCGTCCCCTGCCTCCGCGGCTGTAATCCCTTCTTTGAGCTCTTTGATCAGCAGTGTAAAATCGCTTACGACTGCCTCTACCATCTGATCCGCAGACTCTCCACCTGTCGCTTCCTTAATGGATGCCTGCTCCATACAAGCCTTCAACGTCGAAACAGGCTTGCCCCCAACCGTTAACAGCCGCTCCGCCAGTGCATCTACATTTTTCGCTGCCTCGTTATATAGCTCCTCAAATTTTTCATGCAGGGTAAAAAAATTCGGGCCTTTAACAAACCAGTGATAATGATGCAGCTTCATATACAGCACAGACCAGTTGGCCACCTGTTTATTAAGTACGTCGGTCACGGGCCGACTCATTGTCATACTCATCCGGACGCTCCACCTCTCATGGTATAGATATAGCGTTTGTAGTATGTGGTGGATTGGGCGGTTCTATTCTTTTCATGTACAGAGCCGCATCTAATTTTTGATAACGTACTACTTATTCAATAAGCTCCGCGTATTTAATTTTCACAAGAAAATCCTCTAATACTCCCCTAGTCGCAACGCCAGCTCTGGGAAGCAATTCATTTACGCGAACGAGCATGGCAGGATTGTCACGTATCATTTGTTTCGCTTCTAGAGTCGTATAGCTTCTCAATGTATCTACACAGATCACGAAAAGTTCCTCATCATCCGTATCCAGCAACGATAGTAGGATGTTCAGTTCATGCTCGTTACAAGAACTGTCCAGACAGTACGCGAGTTTTCGCTGCCATTCTAACGGCTTCATCAGCACATGACTGGACAGGTCTTCCCAATCCTGTTGGCTAAACTTTGCTAGCATGTCAAACGCTATTATGCAACCAACGTCATACCAATAATCAACGGTATTTTGGCAGCCTGTTATGAAAACATCTAATTCTTTGTACATGCTAGTCACCTCTTTTCAATATTAAAGTTTTTCTCATATCTTCCAAATATAGTTCTATCTCTTTCTTGTTGTGCGTCATCTGAATGTAATAACATTTCCATTTCCCTTTCCACGGCCAGCGATCAAAATTACAGTGGATGACCGTAAAAATACTTTTGACCCTTCTCCCATTTTTTGTTTGCCAGACCTTTCACATAGCTTACATAATCTTTATAATTCTCGTTCGTGATTACGGTGTGGTAGTCCCCAGGTACTTTTTCACCTGACCAAGTCGACAATAAAGATGGAATAAGTTCCATTCGGAGCATTTGTTCATGATTGGCAGCGATAAATACCCTTTGCATGAGTATTTTTGTCAGATCCCCAAGAAAGGACAAATTTTGATGATAGTAATATTGCCCCGCATCGCAATCTTCCATGAAATCTTTGTAATACTCACCAATCTCATCAACTGTCGCATTATCACCCAGGTGTTCTTTGAAATTGATAAAGCAGTCAATCGAATCTCTGATCATTACCGAAGTGTCACGAATGGAGTCCCACTCTTCCAGCAAGGCCATCAGATATGGAATGACTTCAAGGGAAAGTGTCGTAATAGCCTCAGACGCAAAGGTATCCACTGCCGCTTTGTTCCCTTCTCCAAGGGGTACCGCCAGCAAAACGCAGATTTACAACGCTAAGGACTTCTGGACACAAAAATAGCCGGTTTTCACCACGTTAAGGGTGTTGTTTGGTAAAAATAAAGTATTAGACTGACGATAAATCATTAAGCTAACGGGTAGTTTTGTTCATTTAGTGGCAGAAATTTCGGTATAATATTAGTGCTTGGTTTTGTGGAGGGGCATTAGACCTTACAACATGAAGAGGAGAATATCTCAATGAAATTAACCGTGCTGGTTGATAATAATACTTATATCGACCGCTACTTTGTTGGTGAGCCAGCTGTTTCTTATTTAATCGAAGATGAAGGTAAGAGGATACTGTTCGACGTAGGATACTCAGATGCGTTCATTCGCAATTCAGAAAAGATGAGAATTGATTTAAGAAAACTCGACTACGTTGCGCTGTCACATGGACATAACGATCATACCTGGGGATTGGATCCGCTCATCCGAATGTTTTCTGAAGCGAAACTTGAACATTTAGAATTCAGACTTCCAACCATTATTGCTCATCCCGATGTATTCTACAGCAAACTCTTGAATGGTGAAGAAATAGGGAGTTTGCTAACTGCTGAGAAAATCACTAGGCACTTTAAATTGGAATACACAAAAAAGCCGGTGTGGCTGACGGAGAAGTTGGTCTTCCTAGGTGAAATTGAAAGGACTATGCCTTTTGAAGAGGATAACGCTATTGGACAAATTGTAAGAGATAGCGAAATTTCAGAGGACTACCTGCTGGATGATTCTGCACTGATTTATAAAGCTGAAAACGGTCTTGTCATCATTGTTGCATGCTCACACTCAGGAATCTGCAATACCATTGAGTATGCCAAAAAAGTTTGTGGAGACGATAGGATTCTCGATATAATCGGAGGATTTCATCTCCTAAACCCTGGAGAATATCAGATGAACAAAACCGTGGAATATTTTCAGACTGTCAAACCGAAATATTTACATGCTTGTCATTGTACAGATTTGAAATCGAAAATTGCATTATCAAATGTGGCGAATGTATTGGAGGTTGGAGTGGGTTTAACTCTTGAATTTAGATGAGACTCATTACGCTAACGAGTAACGTTAGTTGAATGACAATAGCGGCAGTCTAAGACTTGCTATTGTGATATGATCCCCTCATAGTGGACAGAAAAAAGTAAGCACCTTACTCTGTCTATTATGAGGGGATTTTCTCATGGGAAAAATCAGAAGAACTTTTGACGCTGCCTTTAAGAAAAAAGCAGTGGATTTATATTTGAGAGATGGAATGGGTTATAAAACCGTAGCAAAAAAATTAGGTATCGAACCTTCTGTCTAGCCGAAGTCTCCAGAAGTGGATATTACAGATGGATGAAAAGGCAAGCCATCACCTCTCCAAAGCAGCTTGAAGATGAGCAGGTAAAGGAGAAGATCGCAGAGTGTTTTCATAAAGTCCGGGGAATCTATGGGTATCGTCGGATTAAAGTATGGATCGAGAAGAAATATGAACAGCATATAAACCGCAAACGTATTCATCGATTAATGAAGGTTATGGGGCTTTTTGACAGTAATCGGGGGATCGCCAACATTCCCAAATATTTCACAGGTTAGTAGCTCGAAAGGGTCATATAGTTTGGCAGGATCAGCGTATATAATGATCCTTGCAGATGAAATAAATAGATTAAGGAGCTACCAGAACCATGAGTGGATTAACAGATAATGATTTACAGTTAAAATCAGTGGTTCAGAAGGGAACGAAACCCTCTATATATCTAACAATGTGGAGATGGCATTTCTATGCCGGGCTTATTTGTGCTCCCTTTATTTTTATACTTGCAGTTACGGGAGCCGTTTACTTATTTAAACCACAGATTGAACAGTGGATATATCATGATGATTACTATGTCGAAGCACAAAATGAAAAATTACCGGCTTCTAAGCAGATTGATGAAGTGATGAAAAAATACCCCGAAGCAAAAGTGACAAAATATCGTCCGGGGGAAGAGGCGACTCGTTCGGCTGAAGTTAAAATCAACCTTAAAGGTGAGTCCGTCACTGTTTTCGTGAATCCTTATACCGGTGATTTAATTGGTCAACTCAATGATAAAGACCGTTTGATGGATAAAATTGAAGAATTTCACGGTGAATTGATGTTAGGCACAGTGGGGGACAGAATTGTAGAATTGGCTGCTTGTTGGTCGATCATCTTAATCGCTACAGGCATATATTTATGGTTTCCAAAACAAGGAAAGATACGGGGAGTTATTATCCCCAGATTAACAGGCGGCAGAAAAAATCTGATTAGAGACTTACACGCAGTTCCAGCATTTTGGATTTCAGCGGGTATGCTTTTTTTAGTTATAACGGGTTTACTTTGGTCTGGTTTTTGGGGGAATAAGGTTCAGTATCTTGCTACAAATGCAGGGGTTGGCTACCCCCCTTCTATTTGGGTAGGCAGCGCACCAACTACCACGGTAAAGACAAAAGAAATTGCCGAAGTTCCTTGGAATGCTCAAAATCTGGACGTACCTTCTTCCAAAATCCAGGGATATGTTCCGGTATCTGTTGATGATGTTGTGGATATTGCGACCAGTTTAAAAATTCACCCGAGTTATACGGTCATTTTCCCGAAAAAGCCAGAAGGGGTCTACACGTTATCTGTTTTTCCGCCAAAAGCCAAAGACGAAGCAACCATACACATTGACCAATACACAGGAGCTGTATTAGCGGATTACCGATATGATAACTATAAGCCGATAGGCAAATTGATGGCATGGGGGATTACTGTTCACAAAGGATTAGAGTACGGGCTCCCCAATCAACTTATCGGTCTTTTGGTTTGTATAGGAATTGTGGGCGTTGTTGTCAGCGGTTTTATCCTGTGGTGGAAACGTAAACCAAATGGTCATATAGGAGCACCAAAAGTACCGGAATTAAAGAAAATGAAAGGCTTAGTCGTTATCATTGCACTCTTCGGGATATTGTTTCCGTTAATTGGATTATCCCTGATCCTGGTTTACTTGATTGATTGGCTTATTATTCAACGAGTCCCGATTTTCAAAAGATACCTTAACGCATGATAATGTTACGAAGCAAAGGCGGTAATAAACGAGTGAAAATTTACGTTCAATTTCTTTCCATCTTGCTTTTCAGTTTATTCCTAACCGCATGTTCGGTAGATAAAGAGGCAGTTAGTCTTTACAAGCAAGAAAAACCCCTTGAAATAGATATTTCTGTGCCTCATCCGGTTTTACTGAATAAACCACAGCTGTTTAAAGCAGTTCTTCATCAAAACGGGAAAGTTGTGGATGATGCGGAGGAAGTTCGTTTTACTATCTGGAAAAAGGATAGTTCCAACAAAAATGAAACCATTGCTGCCACTAACGTTGACAACGGAGTGTATACCGTAGAGAGAACAATTGATAAAGAAGGTGTATACTATGTCAAAGTAAATGCAAGTGCAAATGGTTCTAGAATAATGCCAACAAAGCAATTCATTGTAGGTGAAATAACGGAAGAAATTGACTCGGTAAAAAAACAAGATCCAGAACAAAATCACGAGCACCATTAACAGAATATCTATTGAGGGTCGGGTGAAATCCCGGCTTTTTTCTTTTCGAATTCTCTATAAAGTCTGTACAAAGTCCAACATAGGGACTTCGGTGGGGGCTGTAAATCCTTGCGGCCTGCTTGAAAACCGGCTACTTTTGGGACAGATCCCTTAACGTTGTAAATCTGCGTTTTGCTGGCGGTACCCCTCCAAGAAAAAGAAGATGATTGGAATCTCTCAAGTCTTCGTGTGTTGAGATGGAGCAAAACACTCTAATACACAGGTTTAATAGAGCCTCGTCATTCGTGTAATTCATGAGCTGAATAAGTAGTCGTTTTTGCGTGAAATCTCCCAATTTGAATAGTTCAATCAGATGAAATAAGGCTTCGTGCTCTGTGGTTGCACGTAACAGGTTTTCTTTTATAGTAGATGGGCTGGAGGATGATGGTTGCCCAAACCAAATGTTGTTTGAAATGCTGGTGTTTTGTTCCATTCCCTATTCACCGTCCTCAGTCCATTATCGTGGCTTTTTGATGTACGTTGCTGTGTGGATATCATTCTGCACTACCCACTCCTCAACTCCTTTTGCATCTACAAATCGTGTTTTATAGAGAAGCGCTCCATCTAGGACTGCACCTTTCAGATTAGCATGAGAAAAGTTGGCGTAGCTCAAATTTGCTCATGTCAAGTCAGCATAACTAAGATCGGCATCATCATGATATTTATCCTATAACCCCCTCTACGAGTAAATCATCAGAAGTGTGCTTAGGGAGAACAACTAGGACCTAGAATGAAATCTGTGTCTTTTTCATATAAAAAAACCACAAATTACTCATTTCCCTTTTTACTGTCAATCATAAGCTATTTCTAGATTGACAAAAGGAGGATTACTATGGCGCATAAAGCGAAAGCGAAGGTTAGCCCCCAATTCAAAAGGCTCTGTACCCGATTTGGAAGAATATTAGGGGGCGAGTCGGAAGTTGAGAGTGGGCCGGTTTGTTTTGTCATGCGGCTTGCAAATCTTCGAGAAACAATCTTGGGAAGACGAACGCTTTCCCCTTTAGTTCGAGCTCAAATGTTTTCGTTTGAATCCCTTGATAGGTCGGGCCGTGCCCTTTGTTTGGGAGAGACTGCCGTTCACCAAAATCAAGTGAACCGCTTGATGTCGAATCTCCGCAAGCGTGGGATTAAAGTGACGGCACTTCACAACCACTGGCTAAAAGAAAATCCGCGCTTAATGTATATGCATTGGGAAGCGATAGAGAATCCTATCGTATTCGCCAGGAAAACCAAAGAGTCCATCGCATTCCTGGGTTAACATGGTGGAGCCATGAAGTTTTCATTTCATCATAATCGAAAGGATGACGAATATGGGCAAAGCAAAGGCAAAAGCAAAGGCAAGTCCCCAATTTAGAAGACTGTGTAACCGATTTTCAGCCATTTTAGGTGGAACTGAGCATGAAATTACACGAGGTCCCGTCTGTTTCGTTTCCAGAAATAGAATATTCAATGCGTCCATATTAGGCAGAAAAACAACATCCCCGTTGGTCCGCTATCAATTGTTCTCATTCGAATCCTTGAACAGTTCAGGACGTGCACTATGTCTAGGGGAAACGGCTCTCTTCCAAAACCAAGTAAACCGTTTGCTGTCAAATCTTCGCAAAAACGGGATAAAGGTAACAGCAGTCCATAATCACTGGCTCTTTGACAACCCGCGTCTTATGTATATTCATTGGGAGTCGATCGATAATCCCATTGCATTCGCCAGGAAAGTGAAGCGTTCTATTGCGTTTTTGGGGTAATCATTGGTATTGATACAGAAAACAGCAGCAGTATGACGTGGTAATATCGTCCAAGACTGCCGCTCAGTTTCAAACCAAAAGCCCGAGATTTCGTAAAACGGCAATCCACGAATAGTATCCCCTGAATCTCCGTACAATTGCGGATTCACGGGATATTATCATTTTCGTTACTACTTTCACCTTTTCTTATTGTCTCGCGCGTTTTGTTTCACGAGTTGCTGTGTAATTGTATTTCCAATCAGGTAGGCTGGTGCAGACGTGTTGCCATCCACTGTGAATGGAATAATCGAATCATCAGCCAGCACGATTTTCAACGGATCATTGCTTTGGATTTTTATGGAACCACGGCTTTTTGGTTTTAGGAAAAGGATAGCGACCGTCAGTTTCCCTTTTGAGCCAATTCCAATCAGTTGGACTGCCCGACGAGTTTTGTTTGAGCCTGGAGTGGGATCTGGCAAAAAGGCCCCACCTGTAAAAAGCGCATTTGGATCATCCTCAGGCAATGGATTATCTTTCGGATTGGCACTAAACTCAGCAAAGTTGAGCGTGTGGTTTCTAAGACCTTTGCCTACATGAGGGTTGGCGAAAACAACCGGGATTCCTTCGTCCTTAAGCATTTTGGCGGGACCGATTCCAGAAAGCATTAGAAGCTGAGAACTATTGATGCCTGCTGAGATGATTACTTTTTTCCGAGAGTAGGCTCGCACGCATTTACCCTCTTTGAGAAATTCTACGCCAATTGCTCGCTTATTCTTAAATAACACCCGAAGAACCGTTGATTTAAAGAAAACTTGCAGCTTTCGACAATTGGCTCCTTGACCAGCAGTAGTCATGATATCCGATGATAGAAAAGCGGTGGAAGCACTTTCTCGATGGCTGACACTAATTTTTTGGACATGGGTGTTGGATTTTCAGGTGCTTGCCGAATGTCGATCAATCCCTTATAGCCACGAGCCTCTTTATTGTTTGTCTTTCCATTGTAATTCTCCATTTTTCGGAAAGTGCGAGTTGCATTCTTTGGTGACCAAAGAGGCCCCAGCAGCTTCTCCCATTGCTGAAAAACTGCTGACGTAGGTCTTACATACTGTTGTGTGTTAATAGAGGTGCCTCCACCCAATAATCGCCCCGTCGTCCATTCAAAACTTCGTTCATTTACTTTTTCCTGAGGTACTCCTTCTCCTTGCCAAAAATATTGAGGAAGATACATCTCCTCCAGCTCTAAAGCAAATGTTGAGTTGCTAATTGGCGTGTCCCTATCATTATTTTCTCCTGCTTCCAATACGAGAACGGATGTTTTTTTATCGTCCGTTAGTTTTCTTTGCAATAACAGATCCTGCTGGACCGGTGCCCACAACAATGTAATCAAAAGTGATTTTCCCATATGTGATCTAAAGGAAATTGGGTTAATGTAGGGTATTATTCATGAATGATGATGGTGAATGATTTAAAAAAGCTCATTCCGTCTACCACGATAAACGGAATAAGCCTACTTCACTTCCTATGCTGTTTCTATTTTTTCGATGTTGGACTTGGCAAACTTTCAAACGCGTACCCATTAATCCCGGCAAAATCCATCTTTTTACGCAAATCACTGACGAACTGCGTAAAATAAAGCCCACGATCCATGCTGCCCGCATATTTTCTCAGGTCGTAATCGTAGGATAATGAATCGTATATGTGCTGTAAATCATCGACCAGCACCTTTTTCATATCCGCTTTTTTAATAGATGGATCGATACTGCATTCGTTCACGAGCGCCTGTAATGTTTCCTTGAGCGCATCGTTGTCATAGGACGGGTGGGAAAGTAAAAATTTCAAATCGTACAAGTCTTTAAACCTCGGCCTGACAATCGTTTGATGCAGCTTCCAAGCAACCTGGATGGACAGGGGCACAGTGTACGGAACCAAGAAGCTTTCCCCAATGGCAGGTTGGTACTGTAGCGGAACCGGTTCTGCATCCATTTCCAGGTT
Organism: Brevibacillus schisleri; assembly: GCF_055685845.1. Lineage (NCBI taxonomy): Bacteria > Bacillati > Bacillota > Bacilli > Caryophanales > Paenibacillaceae > Brevibacillus > Brevibacillus schisleri. The sequence continues at coordinate 1,391,349 of NZ_JBVNDM010000001.1, read as the reverse complement.
AAACGAAATATCCAGATCAAGCTCGTTATAGTCATTCGCTTCCCTTGTTTGACCTGTGAAATAATAGGCAATATCCGTATTGATCGTCGGAAAATCATCTGCCATTGCGTAATCGATATATCTCCAAAATGCATTTTTTCGAAAACTTCTAAACACCACGCCGTCGTTCAGATCCATTTCGGTTACTTGGATCATCCATTGTGTAAATACTTCATGGGCATGTTCAACGTCCCTGATCTTCCCCGCATACAATAAGTCGATGTCATTCGCGTCCCGAATCTCTCGGTTGTCCAAATATTGTCTGGTTAGAAGACTGCCTTTTAATACAAAGGGCATATTCACAAGAGCAATTCTTCTCAACAGTGCTTCCAAAACAATGAGCTCTCTCGCCTCGTATTCCAACTCTGCTACATCGTCGTATGTAATCATCATGATCCTCCCTCTACTCATTAGGAAATCCAGCCGCTGTCCAGTTCTTCCCGGCTGTCATAAATGCATAGTTCGTACTGTTCTTTGATTAGCACGATCTGATTTGCTTGCAAAATGGTATGGATCTTTTCTACTCGGTCATAAAACTGTTTCGGGCTTTCATATTCTCGAACGGTGATAAATCTCACTTTTCCATTCGCATTCAAAGAGTTTCTCGAGATATGTCCGCCATGACCCTCACATAAATTTCGTAACGCCGCGACATCATCAACCTGTACTTTGCCATGCCATTCGAAGTAAGGCTTCGAGTTTTTTAGGATGGGCTGGTAAAAGTACGTTTCTTCTTTTGGTGAAATCTCTACTTTTTTTCGAACGATGGTAAAACCGTTGTTTTGAAACGTAGCTGCAATCTTTTCCATCTCTTTATTCGCTTCCTGAAAATCTGCTCGCTTGATTACTCCTGTTATCATCGGTTGATTGATGTAATTTCCCTGATCCAAAACGATCATGACCGGTTTCACTTGTTGCGATTGGCAAAGATCGATAAAAGCTTCCTTTTCATCAAGTTGGAGATCGTTGAAGGTAACATGAAACTCAAATTCCATTGCTTCACTCCCTGACTTTCTTGTATGGCACATTCAATTCATTTCCTTTTCTTCCTATTTGTATCGTCATAACTTTTCTATTTCTTAACCGTTTCGTTTAAATAAAAAAGTAGAGGTACGTTGAAAATCATTTCTCAACATATCTCTACTTTGTATGAGTGCTAGTTGCTAACCATTTAGCTTGGTGGTTGCTGAAAAGTCCAGAGAGTGTACTTTTATGGACCAATGCCCCAAGATTTCATCGAGTCTTAAAGCCTAAGTCCTGAGCTTTGAGCCTAAAGAGCTTTGAGACGTAAGTTTTGAAAGCTGAGCTCTCATCTTTGAGCTTTCATCCTCATATTCGCCAAATAATTATAGGATGGCCTAGTTAACCCACTAGGCAAGGGACTCTCGTTTATCCGCTATTCAAATGATTAGCAAATTACACGACTGTTAATCCACAAGATTGATTTTGGTAATCGTATTGGATTCGCTTAAAATAAAATCGACTTCACACTCAAACTCGTCAATTTCTTTACTAAGCGTATCCATTTTCTCTTTCAATTTCAATGGGTCTACGAGCTTCGCTTCATTCTGCTCTTTAAACGGTTTGGAGATCGCCTCCATTTCTGTATCCTTCACCTTGGAATCTTTGCCAAAGTTTGCTTCTAGCAGCTTTTCTAATCGCAGCTGTACTTCTTCATTTTTCTCTTCAACCTGCGTGACAGCGTGGTTGTAATCCCTTCTCATTTTCTCCAGCAGTGATTTCTCATATTGAATGGAGGTTTTTCGCTCGATTGCTTCGGCTACTGTCATTCTCTTGCCACTGATCGTTACCATTGTCTTCGCGTTGGATTCGACGATAAGCGACTTAATTTTTTGTCTTCTTTTTATTAGATCAATGGTGGATTGGTAGTTTCGCTCTGTTGTTTCCACATATAGTTCTGTTGACGTGTAACCAGATACTGGCTTAGGTCCAATAGCCGAAGTTATGAAAGTCGTTTCATTGATTCCTTTTTGGATTCGTTTATCGAGTAGTTTTAATTCTGACAGACCTCTTGTGATAGACATTTCCATCGTGTCGTTCCTCCTCGTGGAGTTTTGATAGGAGAATTGTAATGTATATTTTGGGTGCATTTGGTAGTTTACTATACAACTTTTTGAAAATACCTGTCAAATTTCTTGGGAGATTGGTTTGAAAATTTCCACTTAAACTATCTTATCTAAATGATAGGCAGTTGGCTTCTCTTCAATTTTTTCTACTAACAAGGTTTTTCTTGTAATAAGATCATCGAATTGTTTCAGCGACAAAGATACTAAGACTCATTGTTGTTTCAAATTCGCCAAGGGTCATGCAAAAAGGCTCATTCTCCCTCATCATTCAAGTTTGAATAAGCCTTTCTCATTTTATTAACAGTATCAAAGCTGTAAATATAGTCGATACAGCATTCGAGCAGCTTCCCCGCGAGTAACAGCCTCGCCGGCCCTAATCTGTTTATCAGCAGGGACATCGATCAAGCGCTGCTTCACAGCCAAAGCCATCGTTGGTCTCGCCCACTCGGAAATCGTGTGTTGGTCTGTGAATTGACTCAAGTAGTCCTCCGTATTCGAAGGGTAGTAATAATTTTTCTTTTCATGTAATGATCTTGCACCAATCGCAGCCATTTCTTCCCGGGATATGGTATGATCCGGCCTAAACGTGCCGTCCGGATAACCTTTGACGATATCCTTTTTCTCGGAGGATGCGATAAATGGAACATGCCACTGCGGCGAATTCACGTCTGAAAAGCTCTCCGTCGCCGTTTCGTCCAAAGCGTAAAAAGCTCTTACAAGCATAGCCGTGAACTCTGCACGGGTAAGCGGTGAATCGGGCTCAAAGTTGCCATCTTCTTTCCCGGTTACGATTCCTTTCGATCCCAGAAACTGTACGGCTTGCTGTAACTCAGGATCCTTATTGTCAAGATCAGGGAACGATTTTGTGTTATCGTCCACGAAATAGGTTCCGGAACGGTTTATTTCGGCTTCCATGCCGTTATTGTACGGATTGAACTTTCCTCCGATAGGCTGCGTTACTTTCCCATTCGTATAAAATACGCTAGTATGTGTCGCGTCCGCCTGATTTGCAGGCAAAACGAGCCCGATGTTGCTTGATACGTTCGAAAGCTCCTGCCCTTGCTCATCTAAAAATTGTACGTGATATCCGCCGTTATTGTTTTCGACCAAGCGAATAACGATAACCGGGAGCGAGCCGAACAGGCGATTTACAGTCGCAAGGTTAAACGTCAGTTTCGCATCCCCCGTATGAACGGTAAGATAGTCGACATCCTTACGATTCGTGAAGCTATCCTTGTAAAGTTTGACTGTAAAACCTTTTTGTTCAGGCAAAGACAAAACTTCCCCGTTCACGACTATCTCTCTAGCAAGGGCAATGTTGTTTTCCGATAGCGTCTGCTCCACGGCAGTCTTAGCCTTTCGCGCATTGTCAGCTACGCGGTCAATCAACTCGGGCGTGATGACGAGTTGGCCGTCAACAAGCTCCGGCTTTTCGCTGCTTGCGGCTGTAATCACAAGCTCTCCTGCTTGGGTCAGTCCCTCTACAATAAACGGACGCTGTCTGTCAGCCACAGGAACCGACTGGACGGCAGTGTAATACGTCTCGGACAGCCTATTACTGTCGACGACGTACAACAAAAAGTAAGCAGTCACGTCCGGAGAACCAGCTCTGCTTGCAGTTGCCCGCACAATGGTCTGCCCGGGTTTGTTCGCTTTTACGACTTGTGTACCATTCACATTCGCTAAGGTTCCTATGCTCGGATCGTCAATGGTGTACGTCATTTTTGTCCCAGGAAGCAAATTATTTACCGCAATGAACTGTTTGTCGCCAGGTTGCAGCATCGTGACATACGGATAGAGACTCATTTCCGGCGTGGTTCGTATCACAGCCTGGGCATTTGTTCCAGAGCGATTGCCCGTTGGTTTGTCTGCTGTCCCAGGGCGTTCGGCTGCTGGATTGTCTGCTTTCTCTGAACGATTACGCGCTACCGTTTCATCCATGAAAACAACTAACTTCGGCAAGGCAATCGAATCTGCCCAAGCCCACAAAGTCTGATCCTTTTTTAATACATAGTAATACCTAACTTGTGGGGAATAGTCATTTTGGTATATAGAAGCGATGTTCGTAAACTCTGGGAAAACTTTATCGTTGCTGTCCACTGACCAAAGCTGATCGTCTTCTCGGAAGGCATACGTTTTATCGATATTCCGATCGCTCATGGAGTCTAATTGCACGATCGTTCTCGCGTCTTTTGCTGCATGTAAATACAAAGGATATTTTTTCGTGTCAGCAGTTGGCCAAGACAAGACAGTGCCATCTTTCATATAGGCATAGCTGGTAGAAATGCCAGGCTCTATCTTGACGATATCAGCAAATCCGTTCATCAGCTCTGGACTTGTGTTTTTCGAGCGGTTATTCGGTAGATACGAATTTGCCTTCCATCTCCAAATCGTACCGTCCTTTTTCAAAGCGAATACGATGCCGGCAGCCATTTTTATGGATACGACATCATCTAGCAGCTTGGTTCGGACTGGAACGGCTGAAGCCCCCTTCGTGGTACCTATTTCACTTCCTAAACTCCATACGGAACCGTCTGATTTTAGTACGAACAAGACCTTGTAGGCACTATTATAATTCGCGACTAGTGACGTTACATTTTTCAAATCTTTGATTTGCTTCGGAGCACTAGTCGTACTTGTTTCAAGAGTAGTGCCGGGGGCGGCGTCCCAATACCACACCGTTCCGTCATTTTTTAGGGCCGCGTAGTTAACAATATAGTTTCCCCGGGCCGACTTCCTTTTGACTGTCATCTCCTTCACATTCTGCAAGCCCGGAATTTGCATCTTCTTGGCTTTATAGAATGGATCTGAAGAACTAAGAGGATGTCCATAGATGTACCAAGACCATACGGTTCCATCTTTTTTTGACAGTAGCACATTATCGTTAAGGATGTGGTAATCCTCCCCGATACGTGTATATTGCTGTTCGTAATCAACTCTTGTGTCATTCCCATTGGCTTGAACCGTATTAAATTGGGCCGTCAGGATTAACACAAGGCTTAACAATGCTGCCATCAATCGTTTCATAGTTGTCCTCCACCAAATATCTCCCCGATAATCTCTTTGCTCTGTCTTCCAATTACCATATTTTTCACCAAACTTCATATTAACAGAACAAGAAATATTTACAATAAACCTACTATTTTTTAGCAGAATGCATTGGCCCTCCATCTATTAGGACAGGAAAAAGCAAAAAAACCAGGGCCTACTCTCCCTGGCTATCACACGTTACAGAAGTCCTTCCATTTTCCCTTTTTGTACCGCGTCATCCCGATTCCGCACTCCGAGCTTGTCATACAGAGCAGATGCATAGTTTCTCACGGTCCCGTCTGACAAATACAGCTTGGAAGCGATTGTTTTATAGCGCATGCCTTGGGAGAGCATCTGCAAAATCTCCTGCTCCCGCTTCGTTAAACCATAAGCATTCTCGTCTTTTTCGCTTTGTTTCGGCGCAACGAGCAAATCTTCCTGTTCGTTTACTGGCTGTCCATCCAGCATTTTATGAAACAGGTCCTGAGCAATCATCGTACCGCCGCGATGGACGAGGCGAATTGTTTCCGCTAGCTCGCGTGATTCAATCGATTTCAAGAGATAGCCATCTGCACCACTACGCATAATTTCCTTGGCTTTTTCAGTATCCTGAAACGTAGACAGGACAAGAATACGGATACCGGGCCATTTTTCCTTTATTCGTTTTGTCGCAGTAATCCCGTCCATATTCGGCATCTCTAAGTCCATCAGCACTAGGTCTGGTTCTAGCTCCTCGCACAGCTCTACAGCCTGCGCCCCATCCTCGGCTAACCCGACTACCCGCAGGTCCCGCTGTCCCTCGAGTATCGAGCGCAAGCTTTCCCGAATAAACGAGTGATCATCTACGATAACCAAACGAATGATTTCGTCGGCGCTCTCGACCATCCTCGGCACCAAACAAGTAACGAGCGTTCCTTCTCCTCGCTCTGAGAATACGGATACTCTTCCTTGCAAATGAGCCGCCCTCTCTTTCATCGTCGTGATCCCGAAGCCATCCTCCCAATTTTCTACCCCGTGACCGTTATCCTGTACTTCCAGCCTCGTCTGTTGCTGCTCAAAATGCAAGGAAACGACGATGTCCGTAGCGTGCCCGTGGCGTACGGCATTCGTCAATGACTCCTGCAAGCAACGAAACAAGGTCATTTTCACCTGCTTACTAACAGGATGCTCTTCTCCAATCGCACGAAATCGCACATTCACTTTTGCATGTGTCTGAAACTCCTCCGCAAGCTGCCTCAGCGAATGACCCAAGGGAAGAGTCTCTTGCGGTGACCCCATCTGGTGCAAGTACCCTCTCACTTCCTTCATGCCTTTTCGTGCAAGCTGCAAGAGGGATTCGAGCTTTTGCAACCCTTCCTGCGACGCTATATCCTGACGCAAGGTTTCCATCCCCATGATGATCGAGACATAGGAATGCCCCATCGTATCATGCAGGTCCTTGGAAAGCCGATCCCGCTCCTCCAGCAGAGTCACTCTCTCGATTTGGGTGAGGTATTGCTCCAGCACACTGTTTTGCTTGCGAATAATTTCATTTTGCCGATGGTTGACGATGAGCAAATGAAAAGCAAACCCTATCGCATAAGCAAGCCCGACTTGCGAAAAAATCACGAAGACATCAAATGCACGAGAAAAAAACATAATCACCAGTGGGATAAAAACAATCGTAATGGGAGCCGACCAGCGAAACGATTTCTCCGCACTATTGGCGGCAATCAAAAAAGCAGGCATCAATAAAGTAAGGTACGCCTCCGGAAACATAGACGTGAGATAAATCGATAATCCGCCAAACAAGAGCATTTCTGCTATCAGATAGTAACGATAGCTCAGCATTAAACAAATCCACGGGACGGAAAACACCATCATTTCCCAAAGTATAACCATCCATAAGGGTAGCGTGATATAATCTCCAAATTTTACAGTCGTAACGGTGAGTGAAAAGCAAACGATCAGACGTAAAAAAACATCACCCAGTCATACCAGGCCCATTGTTTCACGATATCTAACAAACCATCATCTCCTAATTGCTTTGAACATCAAGCGGGTGTACCCACCAACTAATTGTACCAGACCGTTCCCTAGCTTGGAGCATCCGATCATGAGTATGAATCCTAAACTCATGATTTGCAATGCCTTCAGCTCTGAATCCACTACGCTCCCGAAAAAATGTATCTCCATGAAAGGATAGAACAACGGTACGATCGCAAAACATACGGGTGCAATGTAGATGAGTACTCCTATCACCAGGCAGATACAGCCTAGGACAAATTTTTTCATCAGCCAATAAACGGATATCCAGTTTCTTACATTCAATAATTCCGCCTTTGCCTGCATCCATTGATTTCCCTTTGCTCTTTCTCTCATTGCCAACGGTTCTATGGAAATATCGGTATAAATCTTCGTCTGAATACGTTCATGCTGGACAAAGGTTTGAGTTGTACGCAACACATTGGTGAGCAACGGAATTCCCACTACGGTAAATGACAAGGCCAGGCCAAGCACGATACTGACCAAGTAAAAACATAAATAAAATACTCCCGAGACAAATGTATACAGCAAAAAGATAACATTTTGAACGTTCCGCATGATCGCTCTTTTCATTTAAGCTAATTCTCTCCTATCTATATCTTTTCCGACACGATGATGATGGTCTGCCATTACCGTAAACCACTGCGCGTCACATGAGCCAGTATCAAAATGTCATATGACAGGCTAAGTCCTGTCATTTCATCAAAATCATTTTGTCAGTCGGAAAAGTGATGACAAGAAGTAACTACCGAGTATGACACGAGCTTTGCCATACTGTGCTCAAGCACTCACTCTCAGAGTCGGTGCGCCAAAACGAGTTGCCAACACAAAAAGGAGAATCACACATGAAAAAAGTGATACAAAAAATGAGTCTCGTCGTTTTTCTTCTCTCCACAACCTTGATTTCCGCATGCACGCAGTCGCTCGGTGCTGTTGAATCCACTCAAACTGCTTCCATTGCTGCCCAAGGACCGATGGATGCCAAAGAAATAGAAGCGTTTGCCGATCCACTGTTTGCAAAAAAAATGAAAGAATATAATGTGGCTGGTTCCAGCTTTGTTGTCGTCCGTGATGGCAAAGTCATCGTGAACAAAGGCTACGGCTTTGCTGACAAGGAAAAGAACATCCCTGTTGATAAAGACACGGTGTTCCAAATTGGCTCTGTAACGAAAACCTTTACCGCCTTGGCTGCCATGCAACAAGTCGATGCGGGTAAAATTGACCTGCATGCCAATATAGAGGAATATCTCGGTGGGCTAAAAATTCCGAATAAGACAGGAAAACCAGTCACCATGTACGACTTGCTCACCTACACACCCGGCTTCGAATTGCCGGACGAAACTACCTTTACCGGTCCACAATACATCGGGCAGGACATCTCCATGGATGAATTCCTTCCAAAGCACATGCCGACTATCATCCGACCACCTGGCGAAGCCTATACGTATGATAATACCGGTTTCTTACTCGCTGGCTACGCCGTGGAAAAAGCAAGTGGAATCCCCTTTGCCCAGTATATGGATGAAAAAGTGTTCAAGCCTCTCGGAATGGCCTCGACCAGTGTACGTTTGAAGCCTGAGCTCATGAAGAGAATGGCTGCCAATTACGATCTTAATGGCGAGCAACGTCCGCTAGAAGGACACGCTCCAACTGATGGTCCGCAGGGAAGCATTATATCAACCGCAGAAGACATGGCAAAGTACATGATCATGCAGCTGCAAAACGGAAAATTTGACGGCAAGGAAATCGTCAGCCAGAAAAGCTTGGATTTGATGCATACGCACCAGGTTTTCGCGGATGACATCCCGATCACAACCGTAGGCTTTGAAAACTATTTTCCAGAGTATACAAATAGTCAGCATGTTGTTTTGAAGGGCGGAAACATGCCAGGCCATTCTTCCCTGATGGTATTGATCCCGGAACATAAAACCGGCTTTTTCATGTCCTACAACAATGATTCAATGATTAGCGCTGATATTTACAAAGAATTCATGGATCATTATTTCCCAGAAACAGAAAAAAAAGCTGAGCCTGTTTACATGACCTTGAGTGAAGCGGATGCGCAAAAATATTTCGGGCTGTATCGAAATACGCGTGCCTATTGGACACGCACTTCTATTACCTATGAGAATGGATCACTCGTGCTTGAGAGTGAGGCAACAGGAAAACAAAAGCTACGAATGATTCGCCCATTGCTATTTGAAGATGAGGCAGGCGAAAAAGTCTCGTTCAAGGAAGACAAAAACGGTAACATCAAATACTTCTATTATACAACGATGAATGGCTTGAGCCTTGTTGCCCATTCACAAAAAATGGAAATGGAAATGGAAAAGACCTACTCAGACGTCCCTAACACTAGCAGCTATAAGACCCATATCAACAACCTCAGCGCCTTTTCCATTATGGGAGCGAAATCAGGAAATAAATTTGATCCTACAGGGACCATGACACAAGGCGAATTTGCTGACGCCCTGATCAAAGCAGAAGGCCATAACGTATTGGCCGGGATGGAAGACGTGCTTAGACAGCAATTGACCGCGGGCATCCCTAATTTGAACCCATCGGCACCAATCACAAGACAAGTCGCTGCTGCCATGATCCAAAATTTAAAGCAGCTTGAACCTGTAGCAACCAGCAAAGTGACGCTGCAAGACACAGCCGACGCATGGGCAAAAGATGCGATCACTGCTCTCGTTTCACAAGGCATCGTCGATCCTGACACGAAGGTAAACGCAGATGGCTCTTTCACATTCCGCGCAAAAGATTTACTGAAGCGTCAAGAAGCCAGTGCCTTGCTTGACTTAGCATTTGGTTACTATTCATTGCCGATTAAACGATAAGCATCCTTTTCCTCTTTTTGGGATAAAGTAGGGACTTGTTGTATACCCTACTCCTTTGAGGGAGGTGACTGGTCGTGGAAAATAGCGATAAACACAGGGGACAAGCTGAGCAAAAAGTTTCAAGTGACTTGAATGAGAAGGAAATCGAGCTTCAGCATCAATTTCAAATGTTCCCTACCCCTGATGAAAAACGCGCCTCAAAAGTGATTACTGAGCTGAAAGATTAATAACTACTCTCTCCCCACTTTAAGGCTGTCGAGAAACTCGGCAGTCTTTTCATCTGCTCCGGAACCTGCGTATGAGCCAGTGACAAATTGTCATATGACAGAAAGTTACTACCGAGTATGACATAAGCTTTGCCATACTGTGCAAAGCGCTCACTCTTGGAGTCGATGCGCCAAAACGTATTAGCAAAACCCAAAGGAGAATCCCATATGAAAAAAGCTTTTCAAAAAATGAGTCTCGCAGTTTTTCTTCTCTCTACGAGCTTGATTACCGTATGCACGCAGCCGCTCAGCGCAATGGAATCCAATCAGACTACTTCCATTGCTGCCAATAACATAAAAGGACCGCTGGATGCCAAAGAAGTAGAAGCGTTTGCCGATCAACTGTTTGCAGAGAAGATGAAAAAATTTAATGTCAATGGTTCCAACTTTGCTGTCGTCCGTGATGGCAAGGTTCTCGTGAACAAAGGTTACGGCTTCGCTGACAAGGAAAAGAAAATCCCTGTTGATAAAGACACCGTGTTCCAAATTGGCTCTGTATCGAAAACCTTTACCGCCATGGCCGTCTTGCAGCAAGTCGATGCGGGCAAAATAGACCTGCATGGCAATGTAGAGGAATACCTCGGTGGGCTAAAAATTCCTAATAAGACCGGAAAACCACTCACCATGTACGACATGCTTACCTACTCAAGCGGCTTCGATATGCCTGACATCACTACCTTTCTTGGTCCACAATACACCGAGCAAGACATCTCGCTGGCTGAATTCGTTTCAAAGAATAATATGCCGACCGTCATCCGACCACCTGGCGAGGTCTATACGTATGATAATACTGGATTCTTACTCGCTGGCTACGCCGTGGAAAAAGCAAGTGGAGTTCCTTATAACGAGTATATGGATGAAAAAGTGTTCAAGCCTCTCGGAATGACCTCGAGTAGCGTTCGCTCAAAGCCTGAGCTCTTGAAGAGAATGGCTGCCCATTACGGTCCTAATGGCGAGCCACATCCGGCAGATGGATTCCTTCCAACTGATGGTCCGCAGGGAAGCATTCTATCAACGGGAGAAGACATGGCCAAGTACTTGATCATGCACCTGCAAAACGGAAAATTTGACGGCAAGGAAATCGTCAGCCAGAAAAGCATGGACTTGATGCATTCTTATCAAATTTTCGCAGAAAAGGACATCCCGGTCACAACAGTAGGCTTTGAAAACCTTTATAGAGATCTGGCAAATGGTCAGCACGTTGTTTTCAAGGGTGGAAACATTACTGGACATGCTTCCCTGATCGTTTTGATCCCTGAACAAAAAACTGCCTTTTATATGTCCTACAACAATGATTCAGACATGAGATCCGATATTTTCAAAGAGTTCATGGATCATTATTTCCCGGAAAAAGAAAAAGCGGAGCCTGTTTACTTGCCCTTGAGTGAAAAGGATGCGCAAAAATACATCGGGCTGTACCAAAATACGCGTGGCTTTTGGAACCGTACTTCTATTGCCTACGAGAATGGCTCACTTATGGTGGAAGATGCAACCATTGGAAAACAAAAGCTGCGCATGATTCATCCACTACTGTTTGTAGATGAGGAAGGCAGTAAAATCGCATTCAAGGAAGAGAAAAACGGTAACATTACATACTTCTATTATTCCACCCCAAAAAACGTCTCACTTGCCGTTGCCCATTCACAAAAAATGGATAGGAAAGAGACTTACTCAGACGTATCTAATAGCAGTAGCTATAAGACCTATATCAACAATCTCAGCGCTCTTTCCATTATGGGAGCAAAAACAGGAAGTCAATTTGATCCTACAGGTACCATGACACAAGGAGAATTTATTGACGCCCTGGTCAAAGCAAATGGCTGGTACGGATTTCCCGGGGATGAAACCAACAATAGAAAGCAATTGGCCGCGAGCATCCCTGATTTGAACCTTTCGGCACCTATCTCAAGACAAGCCGCTGCTGTCATGATCCAAACTTTGAAGCAGCTTGAACCGGAGGCAACCAGCAAAGTGAAGCTGCAAGACAAAGCCGATGCATGGGCAAAAGATGCGATCACTACTCTTGCTTCACAAGGTATTGTCGATCCTGATACGAAGTTAAGCGCAGATGGCTCTTTTACATTCCGCGCAAAAGATTTGTTGAAGCGTCAGGAAGCAAGTGCCATGATTGATTTAGCGTTTGGCTACCATTCTTTGCCGGTTAAGCGGTAAGTAGCTGTTTCCTCATACAGTAGGTACCCTTCTCCCTTGAATTTTTGGCATGCTTCAAAGGCTTATTCCTCCTCGTCGTTCGAGTTGGAATAAGCCTTTGAAAAATAAGAAAAAGACGGTCACCAGATTGACAACCGCCTTGAAAAATTTAAATTTAATTACATTTTATATTAGTTATCGTCTAGGGAAATAAATAGTTGTGATTCATTTCCCAGTTCATCAGATGAAATAAAAGTATACACGACACCGTCGAGTTTATAATCAATTTTATAAGCCACATTATCTTCTGTTGAGACCCACGTTTTCTTGACCTGTGCATTTTCAAGTTTACTCATTATATCTTTAAAATTCATTCCTGGCATTGCGCCTTTTACATTAACATTTCTAATGTTTGTAGCCTTGTTTACATTCAGGTAGGTTGGATTTATATCATCTGTATCATTTGGAAAAATGAATGAAACCCCTAAGCTTTTCACAAATACAAACGGAAATACCATATGGGATTCCATAACTGAAATAGTCCCTGTCTCATTGTCTTTCTCGGTTATTGCTGAGATGTCTGATTTTACTGAGTTTAAATATTGTTTTAGTTCTTTGCTAGATAAGTCTGTTGTTTTCGTATTCGAAGCTTGATTTACAGTATTAATTAATCCATCTGTTTTGTTCACTGGCGTAACCTGTTGACTCATTTCTGTTGTATTAGAATTAGGCTTTTGGGAATTACAAGCAGAAAAGATTGTCGCAGATAGTAGGATTAAAGAAACTAACAATTTTTTCATTGCTTACTCTCCCTCAATCAAAAGATCTGAAAATGTCTTGCCAATCACCGAACGTACTTTGATAATTTCCATTCGTTACCCAGGTATTCATTGTTGATTTTTATGTATCTCATTCCATCATACAAGGCACTTGTTACCGCTTTAACTATGCCTTCCTTTGCTCTTATCAGTCCTTCAAATATCTCGTCAGAATGTGCCATCATATCATGCAAATCATTTAACATAATCAGATACAATCAACTTTGCTAATGTTCTTATGTTAAACCTTCTCTAGACAGGCAGAAGAACATGTAAAAGAAGACTGTCCCAAACTCAAATTAATGACTGAGGGATAGTCTTCTTTGATTTATTCCTTTTCTTCTACCTTTTCAATAACCCAATCGCCTTCGCCATCTTTTTCACGACTTGACGATGCCTTGTTGTTTTTGGTGCTATTTTCTTTACCAAAGTAAACAACTACTTTTTCACCCTTACCACGCTTTAGCAATAAGAGTGCCTTTTTTTCCTTCTCATGCACTAATATCAAAGGAACACTATCTCCACCCTTTTTGGGGAATTCTACTGATTGGACAAATAATGAGGTAACATCCTTAGAGGTTAAAGAACCCGGAGGTTGCTCTTTTAGCGATTCATATTGAGAACTGTCACAAACAATCCACTCATCTTTATTTAAATTGTGTGCTTCCATGATGTCATCCCAAGTGTTCTCTAACTGCTCTTGATATTCTGCTGAACGTAAATGTTGAATGTCACCCTTTTTAGAACTTGATTCTTCAGCGCTCTCTGGCGCAATTGCTTCCGCACCCTTTTTAAGTTTATCCTCACTGAACTCCTTGACGTAATCTCCATTTTTATCATCTATTCGATGTACAGCATTTACCTCCCAATTACTACTCTTTTTCTTATTTGGATGGTCTTCTGTGATTGTTACCCTAAAACCATTTCTTGTATTGGATGCCTTGTCTAAATATTCACCATCACGGAAAACTTCGTAATAAACCTTTACAGATTTAACATCTCCTTCGCCTCGTGTATATCCAAACACATCTGTAACTGAATCCAGAGGATCTCCATCGAAAACATCTATTCCATAAGAATCGAACCAAACATCTTCTGAATATGCACTTGCAAAATTAGAAAGTCCAATAACCCCAAGAAGGGTCGTCGTTGCTAAAGATGCAGTTACAATTTTTTTGACTTTCATCTTTGCCATTCCTTTCCACTGTGTATCATTATATTTGTTATGACGCATTAGTTGTTTTTACGTTTCATTGGGATATGCTCATTTCACAACAATTTTCCCTTCCGAAACCTCCTATTTTTTTCCATACAAATAAAACGTAGCACATTTTCCTATTGTTGTCTACATTTGTCAAATGTATTTTTACTTGGACGTATCGGTTAATTCTGTCGATTAAGCATCATGCTCAGTTACTGCACTTTTGTGATTAGTGACTTTCTTGATATTTTATAGCTCAATTAACTGAGCCTTCACGTTGTCTTACCTGTTATATGTAAACTGATCGTCATCAGATTTTTAACTCTTACACTGTTAGTAGGCGGAGCTTCCCCTCTGTTAGTTGCGAAAATTCTTTTTGGCTGGCTTTACACCCTATACATCGTTTTATATACGTGCATTTTTGCGATCATTTAAAAAAACGCAAGAAAGCGAAGATAACAAAAAACAGGTCAATCATGGTGGTATCTGACCATAATCGACCTGTTCGATGCAATGCTATTACATTAAATTGGGTATAAAATTCAATCTCCATGTGCGTACAACTGAAATGAAGAAATCTCTATGCGGGTATTACATGGGTTAAGTCTGCCTGAGCTTAGCCACCCGATGCATTCCGCACTGGGTGGGTTCTATCCATCAACCGCTGAGACGGTGACAGAAACAAAGAAGACCACAACACGGCGGTTAGCTCGCATTGTGGCGTTTGGGTCTGTCAAGATTTTTGTGTAAACTCAATCAACCGATATATGAAAAGGTTTCATCCCCCTAATTGGGACCTCTTTTTCGAAGCCAATAGAGTCAAGGGCGTAAGGCGAAGCGAACCCTTGACGCATTGGTGGAGAGAAAGATAATCCCTTCGGGGATGAAGCCTTTCATTTGTTACCGAATGTACGGCTGTACTCGATCTTCAAAGAAAACGGATAGCTGCAAGAGAATCTGTCCCCAGTTCTGGACGCGTCCCGTCCACTTTCGCAGAACATCCATGGTCACGAGATATAGCATCTTCAGAAGGGCATCGTCTGTGGGAAACATGGCTTTTCCCTTTGTCACTTTTCGGAGCTGTCGATGATAACTCTCGATGACGTTGGTTGTATAGATCAGCTTTCGAATCTCTGGGGGATATTTAAAGAAAGTCGCAATCTCATCCCAGTTATTTCGCCAGGAACGAACCATCAAGGGATATTTACTGCCCCAGGCTTGTTCAAATTGCTCGAGTTCTTCCAATGCAGCTTGCTCCGTTGGAGCCTTATAGATGGGTTTCAGTTCGGACGTAATCTTTTTTAGATCCTTATAGGAAACATACTTGATGGAGTTTCGGATTTGATGGATGACACATTTCTGAATCTCCGTCTTCGGATAACATGCTGAAATGGCTTCTGTAAAGCCTCGAAGGTTATCGACGCTCGTAATGAGAATATCCTGCACTCCACGATTTCTCAGTTCATTGAGTACATGCAGCCAGAATTTTGCTGATTCATTCTCCCCAATCCAGATCCCGAGCACATCTTTATGACCGTCAAGGTCAATACCAATGACCATATAGGCGGCTTTATTGACGATAGCTCCGTCCTGTTTTACCTTAAAGTGAATGGCGTCAAGGAAAACAACAGCATAA
The DNA here is from genome assembly GCF_055685845.1 of Brevibacillus schisleri. Classification (NCBI taxonomy): domain Bacteria; kingdom Bacillati; phylum Bacillota; class Bacilli; order Caryophanales; family Paenibacillaceae; genus Brevibacillus; species Brevibacillus schisleri. The sequence goes on along the minus strand of NZ_JBVNDM010000001.1, from coordinate 1,375,256 downwards.
ACCGCTTGTAAGGGGCGATTTTGCCACTCTTTGATCATCGGTACAATCTTATTCGTTACATTGGATATGAGCGTTGGTGAGACTTCGATGCCATAGAGCTGTTGCAGATGGTCTTGGATATCGCGTGTGGATACGCCTTTGGCATAGAGGGCGAGAATTTGATCTTCGATCCCTGTCACATTGGATTGATGTTTCTTTACAATGTTCGGCTCAAAATCACCCTCTCGATCCCGGGGTACTTGGATGTCAACATCCCCATACTCAGAGCGGACGGTTTTCTTGCTATACCCATTGCGGCTGTTGGTTGTCCGCTTGTTTTTCATGTCATGCTTGGCGTATCCAAGAGAGGACTCAATTTCAGCTTCCAGCATTTCTTGGATCGTGTCTGCGAATAGATCCTTTAACGCTGACTGTACGTCGTCCACTGACTTCATGTTTTTCTCTTTGATCCACTGCTTGATCTGCTCTTTTGACATCATAAAAATCTCCCAACCTTTCTACTCCTAATTGTAGTTTAGAGGTTGAGAGTTTACACAAAATATTTTACAGACTCTCTAATACTTCCTTAATTCGGATAGACAGGTCTAGCTTCTCAAATTCTGATAATTGTTTCCCAACATTATTCAAATCAAACTGTTCCAGCTCACTTCTGATTTTTACAATTTGTTCATTCGACTTAATTCCATGCCTAATTAGTAATTCTGCAAGCGTAGTTTTAACAACAATATTTTCACTAAGTGTATTATCACAATCACGTTCGAAACGCTCGATTATTTTTTCAACAAGCTCGCTTTCATCTTCACATATAATATTTCCAAAATAACTCTTAACTTCTTTTTCCATCTCAAAGCTATACCATCTTGCATAAGGATCGTAGTCAATTTGTATATTATCAATTTCATCTAGCACCATATCTCTTCGTTCTAGAATGTCTTGGTATTCATCTAGAGAAGTTTCCAGTTGAAGTTTTTCTAAGTCTATTGAATTTAAAACCTCAATTAATTGGTCTTTTACTTTATAATATGTCCGCGTATGTGATAAGATAATATTTCCTATCGCAATGTGAACTACAGCATTTTCCATTTCACCTAATTTTAATACACCTTCAAAATCATTGGAGGTTCTTGCAAGTGCTTCATCATTACTCATTTTCATATTTTTGAACTCAAAATATTTTCCATAAAATGCACCAAGTAAAGCCTCGTAATTTCGTTTCATCCTCAAACCACCTCTTATAGTTATTCTGGTACGATAATATTTCCATCGTTATGAATTACTTCAATATCAATTCCCGGATAATCTCTGTGGAACTGCTCAATAACCCTACTACAACTTGCACATGTATCAATTTCAGTGAATAATTTTATTTTCCCACGAGCCTTTGAAGGATCTGATAATTTATCTAGTCTGGCTGCCAAATCATTTAGAATTTTATACTCTGTATCCATGTCTCTTTTAAAAACTTTACCACTTCTATCTGGTGCTTGAGTAGCCTCATACTTAGGTTTATTTGGTTTTAATGAATACTCAGCATAATCTTTTGCCTTGTTATCTCCATTTAAACCACTATGTGCATAAAACTCTTTTTTATCTATACCTTCTATATTTACTTCTGAGTAAGCAAAATTAGAATCTTTTTTCAGTCTATTAGAAAGCTTGCTCCTTAACTCTCTAACTCTATCAATAATGTGTCCTTCTGTCTCTAAATCAATTAATCTTGTTGGAAACACCTTACCATAGCTTACATTTGGATCAGTCTTACCCGTCCCCTCAGTATCCCTTTGCTCTTGTTCTCTTCTCTCTTTTTCTTCTCTTTCTCTTCTCTCTTTTTCTTCTCTTTCTCTTCTCTCTTTTTCTTCTCTTTCTCTTCTCTCTCTTTCTTCTCTTTCTCTTCTCTCTCTTTCTTCTCTTTCTCTTCTCTCTCTTTCTTCTCTTTCCCTTCTCTCCCTTTCTTCGCTGTCCCTTCTGTCTCTTTCTTCTCTCTCCCGGTCTTCCTCCCCATCCCTACGACGATGATTCCCACCACCACCGCCTCCATTACCAGGCAAATCATCATGCCTAGCCCAATAAACCATAAGTTGACCCGTAGTAGCATTTCGGAGAACAACAATTCTTCCACCAAACACGTTCCCCATCTGCTTAAGAAGCTTATCAACCTCTTTTTGTAATTCCTCGATCGATTTTGGAAAACTCTTAGCCTGCGTCTTTAGCTTTCCACCCTTTAGGGATGCGCTACTGTTCCGGTTGTTATCAACGCCATCGAGAAGTAATCCCTTTCCATTTCCACCGTCTCGTTTTCCACGTTGGGCATCCCCATCTGGTAAGTCAATTGCCTTTTTTACTCCTTGCTTATAGGCAGACGCAGCCCCACGGCTTAGTAGCAGCTCGGCGATAGCCAAATCTCTCTTGCCTTGATTGCTACCTTTTTCGTAGCTTTCTTCAATCGACCTGGTCCACATGCCGCCTTTTACAGTGTCATCCAACATGTATTCCGCATCTTTTACAAAAGGCTCTACGTAGTCGCTGTATAAATCTTTTGCGCCCGCCTTGCCTACTTCGTACAAATCTGTTCCCATTTCTCTCAGCGATTTATCCCCTGAAAGTACCTGCCCCGCATAATTAATGGTATCGGTAGCGCTTTGCACGACTCCTTTTGCGATTTGATTTCGCTCTGTTAGTGATCCTACCTCTTTACCACTTACCCCTTCATAAAATTCTTCTGCGTGGCCGAGCATTAATGCGGTAAACACAATATCTGCTGAATCGACCACACCACTCCAAAGCGCAGATAAATTATCCTCCCAGTATTGTTTATTCGCTGCAGTTTCTGCATCGAAATTGGCCCGTATTCGGTCGTTCTTCACCGCTTCAATACCTTTAGCCTGTACTTGTTTTTCAAATTCACTAAATAGCTGGTTGTACTTCGTTCGTTTGCTCGCCTCCAGCTTAATCTCCTCACTGCTGGATTTGTTTTCCTTCAACAATTCTATCGTATCCGACGCCGTTTTCACGTTCAAGCTCTCCGTCCCGGACAAAGACACGGCTGCCCCTTTCAAGGTCAGGGCACCACTCGCACTGATATTCACATTCGAGGTGCTTTTCAGACTGACGCCTACATCCTTATTCATCGAGATGTAAAGCATCCCTTCCTTGGCGGTCATCGTCAGCTCTTTATCCCCGAGCGTGAACTCTTTCCCCTGCGGATTCCCAAATGTCTTCACACCGGGGTCTTGCATTTGCCGCTCCTGTTTCTCGGCAGCGGCTCCTTTGGGCGCATGGCGCACGGAGTTCATGACCATGCCGTCGTCTTCATCGGCGCTTGGGAAGTACAGCTTTACCTTTGAGCCGAGCTCGGGCATGAGGTACAAAATTTGGTTTCCTTCCGCTGCGTACGGGAACCACTGGGCCTTGCTTGGTTCTTGCTTTTTGTCCATGTTCAGATGGAGCTTGACCTGATTCCGTCCGATTTGAATCACTTTTCCGTCGATTGCCGCACCGATGATAGCCTTGTTGTACAGCTTCGTTTGCTTGACGGCTTCTGGCACAGCGCAGACGTAGCTCCACCTCAGGAGCCCCTGCTCCAGCTTCCCAGTCACTTTTGTAATGACAAACGTTTGCCCTTCCCGCTGCACCTCATCTCCGATTTGCAGCAGGTCGTCGTAATCGAAGGCGTACGTCGTGTACTGGTACTCGCTGACGGACGAGGAGCCGTTTGCGGCTTTTTTCATGTACGGCGCGATGGCCCGGTTGACCTCGTATGGCGATTCTTCTTCCAGCTTGATTTGCTTGCGTCCCTCGGGCATGCCGATCCACAAGCGTACCTTATGCGCACTCAAATCTGGGACGAGGACGGCTCCGACATGGGAAGCGATTCGTTTTAAAAAAGTCCAGTCTGTCTCCTCGTACTGCATGATGTATTTGCCCTGCTGGCGGTCGTCGAAGGCTTGATCGATGACATCTCCACCATGATAGACGGACATGATTTCATCTACGACATCCCGGTACAACCGATTCACCTGTTGAAACGAACGTGTTTTCACGCTCAGATCCAACGCATTTGTATGCGACACGGCCTTTATTGTGACGTAGTGAATGTCTCGTACGACCTTGATCTCCACATGATCCAGCCGCCCCATGAAAATCGGCTGTTTTTCCCCGCCTTCCACCTTGTACAGCTCGATGGGATCGTGGGTGCCGGCACGATTGATGATCTCGTCCTCTTTGTCTTCCGGGACAATTCCTGTGATCGTGAGCTTGGCATGCGCGCCTGTTTGATGGACGAACTCTAGCTGATCTAGCCGGATCGGTCCATATGGCCAGACGACTTTTATATCCTGATAGGTCATGACGCCGTTCGTACGCTGCATGTTCTCTCCCCTCCTTCTCTAGCAAGCGCGGGAAGCGTCAATCCTGACCGTCTTTTTCAATCGTGATAATGCCTGAACGATTGCAAACGAGCTGCGACCTGCTCAGCAAGGCATGCTCGTTGTCGATGAGCACATCGTGTTTTCCATCTGTCCATTTCGAGAACGTCTGTGGTACACACTTATCTCCTCCTACCGCTTTACAAAACCCAAAGCATCCGATATTCACGCCGGGGACGTGATCGGCGACATTCATGACAGGCTTGTTAAGGCTGTAAACGCCATGGCACCAGGGTAAATTCAAAATGCCGGGGTCGGTTCCCTGACTGCACTTGAGGGTCGCTCCCCGCACGACATATGAGTACTCGGGGCTGAACAACCCCATTGTAAGTGCTTGAAGTAACGCTAGCATCATTAGACCTATCTCCCCTTCCAAAAAAATCCTACGCAAGCAACTTCCATATTCCGTCTTATTTTTACATTCCATCTAATAATCGGGATATATTGGAAAATAATTTATGGGTCAAACGTCCTGTTTCCTTATTTTTCTAAGTAACCCAAAAAGGCTCCCACCAACGCTACACGTGTTGGGGGAAGCCTTCTTGAATTCAAACATATTCACACTATATGGTTACGCTCTCCTCGATCACCAGTTCACCGTTTGTCGCATCGAGACTAGCCTCTACGCCCATAGGGAGAGCGATGTTGCACGCTCCATGTCCGATCTGAATGTTCCAGATGGTCGGCTTTCCGTACGGTACGACGATATGTTGAAACACATCCCAGACAGAGAAGCCTTCGCGCTTTTTCGGCTCACAATCGGTCCATGTCCCGATGACGACGCCCGCACAATCATCAAACAAGCCACCCTGGGCAAGCTGTGTCAGCATGCGGTCAATCCGGTACGGCTCTTCGTCGATATCCTCCAGGAACAACAGCTTGCCTCTCGTATCGAGCTGGTAAGGCGTGCCCATCAAGGCGGAGACGAGGGCGAGATTCCCGCCGACTACGGGTCCTGCTCCCTGACCTTCGACGAGACAGACGATTTCTTCCCCCGGCGGATTCATGATTGCTCCCAATGGCTCGGGGCGAGTCATGGCGCGCAGCAAATATTGCTTGGACCAGTCATCCAGTCCATGCGCGATGTCTGAGGTAGCCATTGGTCCGTGAAGGGTAGCCAGATTCGCACGCTGTCCGAAAACGGTATGCAGCGCCGTAATGTCGCTATAGCCGATAAACAGCTTCGGGTTTTGGGCGATGAGGTCATAATCGAGCAAAGGCAGGATTTGCGGGGAACCGTAACCACCGCGCATGCACATGATCCCGTCCACTTCCTCGTCGACGAACATGGCATTCAGCTCAGCCGCCCGTTGCTCAGGAGTTCCCGCCAAATACCCACCGTACGATTCTCGGCACGTATCCGATATTTTCACCTTGTATCCCAGACCTTGCAGCTCTGCCATTGCTTTGTTCAGCACTTCTTCTGTAGCAGGGCTAGAGGTTGCCACTACTCCGATTGTATCTCCCGCTCGCAATGCTTTCCCTTTGTTCATCTGTCAGTCTCCTCCTCCGGGTTCTCTCCCCATTATCGTACATCTGTGTCAAATGGTGCATAGCCATTTTCGCAGCTTGCGACTTGCAGACGGCTGGCTGATTCCGAGCGCTTCCGCCACCTTTGTCGTCGTCTTATGCTGCTCATACGCCCGGTGCACGAGCTGCCGCTCCACCTCGTCCATTGCTTCCTGCATCTGCATTACACGATCGACCTTGATCCCTTTGTACTCCCTGTACTCTTGGTTATGTATGTAACGCGGAATTTGCGCGGGCGTAATGAGGACATCGTGAGACGTGACGACGAGCCGTTCCACTACATTTTCCAACTCCCGCACATTGCCAGGCCAATCGTATTCACTGAGGATGCGATAGCAGGTATCTGCGAGCTGTCTCTCCAAACAGTACTTTTGCGAAAAGACATTCAGAAAATAATGGACGAGCACGGGTATCTCTTCCTGCCGTTCGCGCAGCGGCGGAATCTCCAATGGGACGACGTGAATGCGATAGTACAAATCCTCGCGAAACTTGCCTTCCTTGACCATTTGTCGCAGGTTTTTATTCGTAGCCGTGATCAGCTTTACATCGACTTTTCGCGAAACAGAGCTGCCTACGGGCGTAATCGTTTTTTCTTGCAACACATTCAACAGCTTCACTTGCAAGGAGAGTGACATCTCCCCGATCTCGTCCAAAAACAGCGTGCCTCCGTTTGCCTTCTCAATCAAACCTGCCTTACCATCTTTGAATGCTCCTGTAAAAGCACCCTTTTCATAGCCAAACAGCTCTGACTCAAGCAATGTCTCGGGAATGGCTCCGCAGTTGATGTGCACGAATGGCTTGTCCACTCTCGGACTACACTCGTGGATATATTTTGCCAGCACGCCTTTTCCGACACCTGATTCTCCTAGCAGGATCATGGATGATTCTACCTGCGACAGTTTTTTGGCCAACATGGCGACCTGCTCCATGGACTGACTGCGGTAGATCAAGCTGGTCTCTCCTTTTTGTCTGTTGTTCTCCTTGGTCATTTCACTTTGCAAGACCGTCCCGACGTACTTGACTTCATTTAATTCCTGCTGCAGTTGCTCCTGGCTCGTTATATCAATGAAAGTATGGACCACTCCGCTAAAATTCCCGTCCTGATCCCAAATCGGTGTGCCTTCCACAAAAAGCTTTTGATTTTTGCGGGTGGTTTGAATCGTGTGTACCTTTTTCTTGTCGCGAATGACCCGCATCGTGATCGTTGGCGCAAAGTAGCCGAGGTGATAAAACTCCTCGATCGGTTTGCCTATCATCTCCCTTGGATCGATTCCGAAAAATTCCTCATATCGTCCTGAGCCATGCAAGGTTCTGCCTTCTGCGTCTGTTACGTGCACGATATCAAACAGCGAACCTAATAACGATTCATAATCGACCATGGCGCTCTCTACCCCCCATGCCCCCCGCATCTTGTGGAGTGACACGTACATAGCGATTCGTCGGTCTGCCTACCCCACCATAGCTGACATCCATTCTGACACTCCCGCTCTTCTCCAGATAGTCCAAATAGCGTCTGGCCGTCACTCTCGCGATCCCTACGCGTTCGGCCACGTCATCTGCCGATAGCGGTTGACTCTCTTTCTCGATCTGGCGCATGATCTGCTCCATAGTGACAGCGTGTAGTCCCTTCGGTAGCACTGCTCTGGCTGGAGTGGCATCGGCTTGTTCCTTTTCCCGGCTTTTGCGGAATAGCAGCTGGTCGACCTCATCCTGGGACGCGGTTCCCTCCCACTCAATCCGTCGGCGAAACTCTCGATAGTTTTCCAATGACTGCTTGATCCGTTCAAACTGAAATGGCTTGATTATATAGTCCATCGCCCCATTGCGCAGCATGGACTGGATCGTGGTTTTGTCCTTGGCAGCTGTTACGACGATGACGTCCACTGCATGTTTGGCGGCGCGCAGCTCCATCAGCGCCTTCACCCCGTCCTGGATCGGCATGAAAATATCAATGATCACCAAGTCAGGAGTGAGCTCTTTCACTAGCTTGAGTCCATCTGCCCCGTTGGCTGCAATTCCAACCACGACAAAGCCCGGGACGCGCTCAATGAACTGCTTGTTGATTTCCTGTACCATCGGATCGTCTTCCATAATCAGTACGCGAATGTGATCGTTATCCTTCTCCATGACTGTCCACCTCCCCCATCGGAAACGTTATGAGAAAGCTGGCCCCTTCTCCGCGTGCCGAATGGCAAACCAGCTCGCCTCCCCCTTTATTGACCAACTGATGCACCAGATGCAGACCAAGTCCACGGTGCACACGCTCTTTCGTAGAAAATCCCCGTTCCAGCATATGTCGGCGCGTCTCTTCGTCCATGCCGATTCCATTGTCCTCCACCAAAATGGAGCAAATCTCATCGTCTTGCTCGATACTGATCATGATCTCCTTCTCCTCGCGTTCGATGCGCTCTAGTGAATCAAAGGCATTCTCGATCAGATTTCCCAATATGAGCACGAAATTATGATGATCCATGTACGGCGGAAAACGTTCCAGATGACTCCTGCGATCAATGACAACACGGATGCCCAGCTCTCTTCCGCGACTTACTTTGCCGATCAAGAGCCCAGATAAATTCTCATCCATGATCCTTGTTGTTAAAAAGGAGGTGAGCTCCTCCTGCTGCTCGTTGACCTCGAACAAATATGTGAGTGCCTTTTCATGCTGATGGAGCTGAAGCAAGCCTGCGATAGTATGCAAATGATTCATGTGCTCGTGATTTTGTACCCGTAGTGCACCGACGAATTCTTTTACGCCCGTCAGCTCCTCCGCCATTCTCGCCACTTCTGTTCTGTCCTGAAAAATCGCAATGGCACCGACGATCTTTTCCTCGACCTTGATCAGAAAACGGTTGGACCAGAGCAATGTATTGCCGACGTGAATTTCCGTGTTCGTAAAATTCTGGCGAAGCTCCAACACTTCTGGTAATCTGGTGTCGTGCAGGACAGACCGTATGTGCTTGCCCAGCACCTCTCCTTCTATGCCAAAAATTTGCTTCGCCCTGTCGTTAAAGATCGTGATTCGCTCCCGATTATCGATAGCGATTACTCCCTCATGCATGGCATGGAAGGTTGCGGTTCTCTCTACCAGGATTCGCGCGATTTCGTCCGGCTCCAAGTCGAGCATCTGCTTTTTCATGTGACGGGCCAACTGATAGGAGCCCCACACCCCGAACAATAAGGAGAGGAAAAAGGTCAGCGCGATATTGTTTCGCTCGCTGTACAAGATCCCCCAGACATCAGGCATGACACGTCCGACCAAGACAACACCCACCTGATGATGCTGGTCATCCATGATCGGCACGTATGCCCGCAGAGCCGTTCCCATCTCTCCTATGACTTTTTGAAAATAGGAGTGCTCGGCATAAGCCTCATCAACCGCAGGGTCCATAAACACCGTACCAATCCGCTCATCTAATGGGTCTGAATAACGAACACGCTCCCTATTCAGTACGACGATATACGTCACATCATTGACGACGCGCAGGTTGTTGGCTGTCGGTTGGATCACCTTCCACCCGTCTGGTTCCTGAATGCTTTTTTGTACATTTGGAATCGTCGCAACCGTGCGCGCTGTGGTCATCAGCCGTTGTCCCAGTTGGGTTTCCGTAATCCGAATAATCCCTCCGGCCATGATCAAGTTTCCGATGATCAAGGAAAAAAGAACGATTCCGACGGAGAGCAGCATAATCTTCCATTTAATTGTTAATCGTTCGAGCAGGTTCGTTCTTTCCTTTCCATTGGGTTTGCAACTCACTTACATTCATTCAACATAAGCAGGTGTTTGAAAATGAAATCATTGGTAACCAGTACATTCATAGTCATACTCGGACTTGTGAGCGCTGTCATTATCGGCTTCGGTCCAGATTTCCTAATGGACAACAGAGGATACGACGAAGAACAGGTAGGGCTGTCCAATCAAATTATCATCAAGTTCAGCCACGTGATCGCGGAAAACACGCCGAAGGGTTTGACTATCGAACGTTTTTCCCAGCTCGTGAAGGAAAAGACAAACGGACGTGTAGAGGTGCAAGTCTTTCCCAACAGTATCCTTCACACAGAGAAAACCGAGATGACTGCTTTGCAAAACGGCGAAATCCAGATGATCGCCCCTGCATTCTCCTATGTGTCGAACACGATTCCCGAGTGGGCTGTCCTCGATCTGCCTTATCTGTTTCGATCGCAAGAGGACGTCGAAACTGTATTCAATGGGGAAATCGGCCAAATACTATTCGATAAGCTTGAAGATTCCGACATGAAAGGGCTGGCCTTTTGGGCAAGCGGCTTTAAGCAAGTGACAGCCAACCGCCCGTTGATTATGCCTTCCGATTTTGTCGGCCAACGTTTGCGCATCATTCCAGGCAACGTGATCGAATCCCAGTTTCGCACGCTCCAGGCAATCCCTGTAGGCTCTTCCTTCAATGAATTATACAGCATGCTGGCTGCCGGAAAAGTAGACGGCGAAGAAAATACGATCTCCAATGTGTACACCAAACGGCTTTACCACGTTCAAAAGCACATGACGATCAGCAATCACAGTTATTTGGGCTACGCCGTCGTGATTAATAAAACGTTTTGGAACAATCTCCCCGCCGATATTCAGCAGGCGATATCAGAAGCGATGCAGGAAGCGACAGCTTACAATAATCAGTTGGCTGTTTCGATGAATGACAAACAACTACGCTTGCTCCAAGAAAATGGGGGGATGAACATCCACATGCAGACAGCAGAAGAACGTGCGGCCTGGATCGAAGCATTGCAGCCAGTCTACGATCAATTCGCCCCGAGTATCGGAGAACCCTTGATGCAGAAAATCAGAGAGCTCCACCAACGCCGGTGAAGCTCTCAAGCAATCTCCTCGCACTGCTCCTTGCGCATGGGCAAAATGAGCGTAAACACCGATCCCTCTGACGTGCTATTTGCGAGGAGGAGATCTCCACCAAGCGCCTTCGCGATCATGCGAGAATAGGACAGCCCCAAACCGAGTCCACGTACTTTGTCTTTTTTATTGCTTCCCCGGAAAAAGCGCTCAAACACAAGAGGCTGTTCCTTTGCGGGTATTCCTGGTCCATCGTCTTTGACGTCGATTCGTAAATCGGTGTCCGTTTCGTAGAGAGTCAGCGCTATGCTTCCCTTCCCACCAACAGCCTGTTTCGCGTTGTTCAAAAGGTTAATCAGGATTTGCTGGACACGGCCCGGATCGACATAGATCATCGTCTGCTTGTCCAGAACCCCAACGGTAAACGTAACGTAACTGAGGTCGTTAACAATCTGCCATTGTGAGGCGATCTCGCGGACCAGCTTGTTCACGTTTTGCTCTTCCTGACAAACAGTGATCGCTCCTACGGCAAATGAATTGAAGTCTAGCAAATCCTCTACCATTTTTTGCAGGCGCTTTGTTTCCTTCAGACAGATTTCCAAAAACTCCTTCTGCTCCTCACCGGAAACCACCTCGTCGTTAATTGCCTGGATTAATCCGCTAATCGACGTAACGGGGGTTTTCAGCTCGTGTGTCACTCCAGCCAATAGCTCTGTTCGCATGCTTTCCAACTGCCGAAGACGGTCGGCCATTTCCGCAAATGTATGCACCAGCTCGTGAATTTCTTTTTCCTTGATCGTTTTATTGAGCAAGACGTCGTAGTTTCCTTCTACGATCTGTCGTGCGGACATCACCACATTTTGAATCGGTTCAGACAGCTTGCGTGCATGAAAATAAATAACCGCCCAGCCAAGCACACCCAAACTCCCCAGCATGATGACCAAATACTGGATTTCCTCTTTCCCTACCTTGATATCTGTTTCTGGGAAAAGCAAGATCACCTTGCCAATGATTTGGTCATTGAACTCCAAATTTTTCCTGATTACATACAGGGTCTCACCTGACGGATGCCTCACTTTATCCCGCTTATCTGCCTGCTCCAACAACTCAGGTGCTGCCTGCTGCAATGGAGGCGGAAGCTTGGTTGGCCGACTGTATACGACCTTTCCTTTTACATCTTCAATGAATAAAATCAGATTGCGATCCACACCCATAAACTTTCGCCGATTATCCAATACCTGATGAAGCTTTTCCCCCACCAAAATATTTCCAACATCATCGACGACTCGATCAGCTACTTCCTCCGCAAACAGTCGCGTGACCTCGATCTGCTTTTCAATCGCAGCGTACTTGATCCAATAGGCAGAGACAGCCCCAATGATGAGTAATCCGATCACGAGGGTGAGCAGATAGCGTGTAGTCCAATAGCGCAGCAGCGATACGGGCTCATTGTTTTTTATAAACACAGAATTGATACCCAACCCCTCTTTGCGTCTTGATCTCGCCTTCCTGAACTGGCCAATTCTCCAGCGTCTTTCTGACCCGCTTGATCGCCAGGTCTACAGCACGGTCACTCCCACCATAGTCCATTCCCCATACTTGTTCGATCAATTGCTCCCGGGTAAAGGTCTGATTCGGATTTTGTGCCAGAAAAAGCAGCAAGGACAAATCGCGCGGGTGAAACGTCAGCTCGAGACCGTGCAGCGTCACGTGGTGGGACTGAAAGTTTATTTTTAAGCTTCCAAATAGTCGGGTTTCCTGATCTTTCACCAAAATAACAGAGCGGCGAAGCACCGCATTGACTCGTGCAACTACTTCATCCGCGACAAAAGGCTTCGTTATGTAGTCATCTGCCCCTTGATTCAGTCCTTTGAGCTTTTGGTCTGTTTGACCGAGCGCCGTCATGATAATGACCGGACAGGAGCTCTTTTCGCGAATGTACTGGAGAATCTCCCAGCCGTTGCGTTCAGGGAGCATGACATCCAACAGAACCAGATCCGGCTTTTTTTCGTCAAAAAGCTCCATCGCCTCGATTCCGTCGTTCGCTTGCCAGACCTCATACCCTGCCTTTTGCAAGTAAGCCTTTAGCACGCGCGCTATCACCAGTTCATCTTCTACCAATAATATGCTTTTCATATCTTCCCTACCTGATATACAGACATATGATCATTCCTATTCGAGAATTCTCGCATGGTCTCTCTAATAGTCTACCTATTTCTATTCTATCAGTTTACAACCTTGTATTTAAATTTGGCTGTGATGTTTTTGGAAAATAGGAAAAAAGCCTTGCATCCTGTGAAAAGGAGCAAGGCTTTTTTTGTGAGAAACGTCCCCACTTCAGATTATTTTACACGTCAAAGTTGATGTCTTGATCGCTAGCATCGCCTTCGAACTCATAAAGCGTATCGTCAGAGTCGCTGTCGATGATTTCACCTGTAATGTCGGCATCTTCGAAATCCTTGTCGTCCCAGATATCTTTGATAATATCTTCAACGAGAGCTTCTACATCGCCATCATCATCCAGATCATCGAATTCATCTTGGTATTTATCCAGATTGATCTCGATTTCTACATCGATATCATCCTCATCGCCCTTCAGGGAGATACTCCATTTGAGGTCTTTGTAGTCATCGTAATCAGAGTTCAGATCATCTTCCAGATCATCCAAGGCATCCTGAATATCATCATCTTTGCTACTATTGTTGTTTTTCTTGTTGTTTTTCAAATCAGAGATCTCTTTGTTCAGGCTATCGATGGTGCTTTGCAGACTTCTGATTTGAGCATCACGTGCAGCCAACTCGTTTGCGTGTTGGGAGTTAGGCAAGTCTTTTACCGTAATAGTGTACTTCGCGCCATCCCATGCTACATCCTTGCTGAATACGCCAGCCATCATGCGAAGTGGAATGTACGTGGTTCCGTTTACGATGAATGGTTCGATTGTTGTTGGGACAGCTGCACCGTTATAGATAACTTTAATGTTGTTGTACTTAGCTTGCAGATTCTTATTTCCAGTCGCTGCTTGAGAGCTCGTCGGAATAAGTGTGGTAGTCAGAATCAACGCTGAGGCAATTGCCAGATATTGCTTCTTGAACATAGAAAATCCTCCATTCTCCCGGTTGTCTATTTCTTTCGTGTCACTATGTACCTCTCTTACTTTACCTATCGTTCGTGTCGAGAGTATGTCAATGATTGATTTTTTCCTTTCCAATTTGAGGGGATTTCTATGACCAAAATGACCAAAACAACCAATATGACCGCATCATTTTCAATTTTCCACACCATCTATACAATGCGAAAGAGAGGGATAAAGCGCTTTCAAATCTTGGAGGAGGAATGGATTCGATGCGGATCAACTTTAAAAATCTGACCGTACAGGTCGTTATAGCCATCATTCTCGGTATTTTAGTTGGTCATTTTGCACCCAAATTCGGCGCAGAGCTGAAGGTGTTGGCCGATATTTTTGTCAAACTGATCAAAATGGTCATTCCACCGATTGTCTTCTTCACCGTGGTGAATGGAATCGCCAGTATGGGAGACATGAAAAAAGTCGGAAAGATCGGCGGAAAAGCGCTACTCTATTTTGAAATCGTTACCACAATCGCATTGGCGATTGGACTGTTGGTTGTCAACTTGATCAAGCCTGGAACAGGCTTTGACAAAACAGGACTGACCAGTGGGGACGTCTCCAAGTATACGGAGGCTGCTGCTCAGAGTAACAACGGTTTTATTGATTTTATTACGGGGATCATCCCGGAAAACGTCGTCGGGGCTATGGCAAAAGGCGAGCTGTTACCCATTCTGTTCTTCGCTATCCTGTTTGGTCTCTCACTCGCTGCCATGGGGCAAGCGTCCCAGCCTGTCATCAAGCTGTTTGACAAGCTGACACACGGATTTTTTGGTGTCGTCAACATGATCATGAAGGTTTCTCCAATCGCTGCATTTGGAGCAATGTCGTACACGATAGGCAAATTCGGCATCGGGTCGCTAACCAGACTGGGTCTTTTGATGACGGCTGTCTATATCACGATGTTTTTGTTCATTATTCTCGTATTGGGCGGGATCGCGCGCTACTACAAATTCAGCATCTTCTCGTTTATCAAATACATTCGGGAGGAAATTCTGCTCGTGCTCGGAACATCCTCTTCAGAGTCCGCTCTTCCGAGAATGATGGACCGGCTGGAGAAGTACGGCTGCTCCAAATCCGTTGTCGGTCTGGTCGTACCGACGGGCTACTCGTTTAATCTGGATGGCACCTCTATTTATTTATCTATGGCCGCCATTTTTATCGCCCAGGCATATGGCATCGAGCTCAGCTTTTGGGAACAGGTCACTCTTTTAGGAATTCTGATGATTACGTCAAAAGGGGCTGCCGGTGTCACAGGTTCTGGTTTCATTACACTCGCCGCTACCTTGGCAGCCTTCCCTGTCATTCCAGTCGAAGGTATTGCCCTCTTGCTCGGCGTTGATCGATTCATGTCAGAAGCTCGTGCCATCACGAATCTGATCGGAAATGGCGTAGCTACCGTGGTCATAGCCAAGCATGAAAATGAGTTCCATCCGGGACGCGTCCAGCAAACAGATGAAACGGCCATCGAGTCGAACAACGAGTCAGAAGCAAAACCGATCATGGCCTAGTTTCAATAAAAAAGAGGTTCTCCGATTGGGAGAGAACCTCTTTTTGCTTTAGTCATTCGGCCATGTTTTGCGAAGCTCAACCTCAAATTGGCGCAGGTGATTAATTCGCTTCTGTGCTGCCTGATATTCCTCCTGCCAGCCCTCTTTCTCGCGCTCTCTGATCAGCTCCGCCTTTTTCTCCAGCTCCCTTACCTCATTGCGCAATGCGATCACGATGTCCAATAGCTCATCCATCTCCATGGATCGCATGTCTTGAATAAAGACCCATTCCGCTTCTGTTAATCGATACTGTTTGTTCGCCATGTTTCATCATCCTTAAAATAACCTCTATCGAAGTCCACTCATAGAGGAGCGACCGCGCTTTAGAGGATAGTTAATATTCGTACTCATTTATAAGTGTGTCATTTTTAAATAAAAATGTTTCATTTCAAAGAAAAACGATGTCATTTCGTGTATAATAGTTGTTGTAGGTATGAATGTCGACAATAATCCGCACAACAGGGGGGATTATTACTAAAATATCACCGGGCTGGAGATAATTCCAAATAATTATTGACGACTTGTTGCTCACTGGGAAAAAGAGCAGCTATCTATGCCAATACAGTGTTTTGCGTGAAGGAGGATCTTACATGTTCTCTATTAGAGAATCCGATTTGCCTGGAATCGGCAGGAAGTACCAGGTCGAGACCAGGAGTGGCGACAAGCTGGTTATCGTCATTCACGATGACGGCCGCCGGGAAATGTATCACTTTGACCGTGATGATATAGACGAAACGCTCTCCATGGTTACCCTTGACGATGATGAGGCGAGACAAATTGCTGCCATCGTAGGCGGATTGACGTACAAACCATCTGCACTGGAAACAGTCGAGGTTGCGTTAGACAAACTCATGATCGAATGGTACAAGATTGAATCGAACGCTCCTGCCATTGGCAAGACGATCGGGGAACTCAACATTCGTCAAGAAACAGGCGCTACGATCATCGCCGTTATCGAAAAAGACCATAATCAAACGATTAATCCCGGCCCCGAGTATGTCCTTTGTACAGGATCTACTTTGGTCGTTGCAGGTGAACGGAAGCAGGTGAAGGCTCTCAAGACTATTCTCAGCAACGGAGGTGAGTGATATTGGAGCACATCGTTTTTGAAGTCGGTCTTGCCCTCGCACTCATAGCTATCGCGGGGTTCCTCTCCATGAAGTTAAAATTCTCCATCGTACCCTTCTACATTCTCGTCGGGATGATCGTGGGTCCACACGCTCCCGACATCGGTTTGTTTGATCTCCGCTTTATTTCAAGCGCCCCGCTCATCGAATTTATGGGCAGACTCGGCGTACTCTTCCTGTTGTTTTACCTCGGACTTGAATTTTCAGTAGGCCGCCTGATCAAGGCTGGTCGATCTATTGCCGTTGGCGGTACCATTTACATTGTCATCAACTTTACCCTCGGCCTCTTGTTTGGTTGGGCCGCTGGATTTCCACTCAAAGAAGTTTTGATTATCGCAGGTATTACCACTATTTCCTCCAGTGCCATTGTGGCAAAAGTACTGGTGGATCTCAAACGTACAGCAAATCGCGAAACAGAGATGATCTTGGGGATCATCATGTTCGAAGACATATTCTTAGCCGTCTATATCTCAATCGTGTCCGGCTTGGTGTTAAGTGGTGCAACTTCTCTTGCTGGCGTACTCTCATCCGCATTGATTGCACTCGGCTACATGCTCCTCCTCATTATCGTAGGCCGCAAGCTCGTTCCTTTCCTGAATCGGGCACTGAACATCAAATCAAACGAAGTGTTTATGATTACAGTGTTTGCCGCTTTGTTTCTGATTGCGGGTTTTTCCGAAACGATCCATGTTGCCGAAGCCATCGGAGCATTACTCGTAGGTCTCGTCTTGGCAGAAACACAACACATGAAGCGCATCGAGCACCTCATCCTGCCGTTTCGAGACTTCTTCGGGGCCATGTTCTTCTTCAGCTTTGGTTTGACAATTGATCCATTGTCATTAGGTGGAGCCGTATGGTTGTCCATTGGTGCAGTTGCCCTTACCCTTTTCGGTAACATTGTCGCCGGGCTATTGGCTGGGCGAAGTGCCGGATTGCCTCCGAAGGCTTCTACCAATATTGGACTGACCATCGTATCTCGCGGTGAGTTCTCCATCATCATGGCTAATCTCGGAAAAGCGGGCGCACTCATGGAAATTTTGCAACCATTTGCGGCTCTTTACGTTTTGATACTCGCCATTTTGGGTCCATTGCTGACCAAGGAATCCAAGCATATTTACAAGTTGCTCAATGCTGTGTTTCGTCTGGATCGAAAGACACCCGTCAAAGAACCAGCAAACAAAGTAGACGCTGGATAATCAGAGAGACATGACTACCGACAGCAATATGCCTGCTGTCGGTTTTTCTATTGGATCGCAGACAGCATGTTCTCCATGATTTCTTCACTCATCGGGCCGATGTATTTATTCTGGACCACGCCGTTCGAATCAATGATGTAGCTGGTCGGAATCGAAATGGCTTTGGACACATTCGCTACTTTTTTATCGGGATCGAGCAAGATCGGGAAGCTGATGCCGTACAACTTCACGAAATCCGCCACTACTTCCGGGCTCGTCTCCGTATCGGTCAGATTGACCCCGAGAATAACTACACCTTTTTCCTTGTTCTCTTCGTAGTAACGCTGCATGTCGGGGATTTCTGCGCGGCAAGGAGGACACCACGTCGCCCACAGATTGAGAATGACTTTTTTCCCGCGAAAATTGGACAGCTTGACCGTACCGCCACCTAACTGCTGCAATTCAAAATCCGGAGCGGTATTTCCTTTTTCCATTCCAATCTGCCCGTTGCCTTGCTCGCCAGATGAAGCGATGGGGTCCTGCCTGTTCAAGATTTCCGCATCGAAAATGCCCCATCCCAAAAGCCCCAGGAGTACGACAATCGCCCAAACATTATGATGCTTCTTCATCGGTCGCTCCCCCTAACGGCTTCACTCGCCTGGACAAAAAGAGCAGCAAGAGAGCGAAAGCATAGTACAAGAGCTGATCGCCGGAAAGTCCTGCAAACACAGCTTCTCGATTCGGAACAAAAAAGTGCACATAGACTTGGCTAATAGCAAACCACATTACGGGTGCAAGCCAAGCCACCAGATGAATGAGTCCTTCCTTTGCCCGATGCAGCCACCAAAGAAAGAAGGCGCATATGGCGATCTGCTGTACGTGATACCACATGCTGCTCTGTTCGAACACGACCGTGAGCAGCTGGTAAACGCCCGTTGCAGCAAGAAAACCTGTCGCCATTGCCAAGGCGACGAAATGAACAGGAATCGCTTTTTTTCGTACTGTCTTGGTGAGGTAGACGACAACTACCACGACCGCCAGCATGGCTCCGTTTTCTCCCCCAGAAAAATAAAGAATGGATGAGGGGTTCTCCAGCGCTTTGGAAAAATCAAACAGGATGTAGCTGAATTTCCAAACGAGAAAAGCCAGCACCAGTGCATGACTCAACAGCTCAATCACCGCTGACTTCCATTCCCTACTATGTGTAAGCTGAGCGGATATAGCCACAAAGCCGAGCGAAAGCGAAACAACGACCGCCAGCATGCTCATTTTCAACAAAAAGGGGCCTATTTGAAAAGCATCCGACATTTTCGTTTCCTCCTTTAGGAAAATGGCTTACTCTAGGGAAGACAAGTATTCAAACAACTATCACCATATCAGGAAATGGGGAATAAAGGAATGCTCACGAATATTTTTACTTTGCAGGAGCGCTATGCCCTTGCTTTTTCTACGCGAACCGAGCATCCACAAGTGCGCGTATATCGGGATGAATCGGTCCCGGACATGTATAGCCATAATTATACAGAAATCATGTCGGTGCCCACGCAAGACTGGCTACAAGCTTACATCGAGCAAGAGCTTCGGCGTGCCAAAGAGCAGCAGCTCGGCCACTTGAAGCTGGAATTGCACCCGTCGCTACCTTTTTCAGAAGAGTTCGTGTCTTTTGCGAACCAGCTTGGGTTTGAAGTGAATACGATGCTGTACATGCTCGCTCCGTTGGAGGTTGCCGATAAACTGGCGCCGAATCCACAATGCTCCGTTTTACGAGGGGATTCTACTGACGTCATGGAAGCAGGCATACGCTGCCTTACTGCTTATGATTCGGTTATGATCAATCCTGATTTTGCTGTCCGTAAAGCGAACCGGAAAAGAGAGGTCTATGAAACCGGTGAGATCATCCCGTATGTGTGCTTTGTCGATCAGGAGCCCGTCGGCGCATGTGAATGGCATCTTTACAAGGAGCTCGTTCGTATGGAGGAATTTTTTATACTGGATGCCTGGCAGCGTAGGGGACTCGGTACGGAAATCATTCGGGTCATGATGCAGGACGCCAAAAAGCTCGGCGCCACCCATATGTACTTGACGACCTATGCAGATGATACGCCACAAGAAATGTACAGAAAGCTCGGCTTTCAAGAGGTCGGGAGGCATTTGGAAATGATCTGGCGTAAAAACTAGAAAAAAAGCTCCCACCAAGTCGCTTAGTGGGAGCCATCCAATTTTTTGCGTTGAGCTACTCTTTTCTCTTGGTAAGTAGTGCTTCAGCCTCCCGATCTCTTCGGTCGGTTTCGCCATTTTTGGTCCATTGTAAAAATCGGTCGTCCAAAAGCTCTGCCAAAATTGCCCGTTTGTCCGTTTCGCTCACTGCCAGCGAGAGTACTTGTCTTCTCATGCTGCCGAGAAAAAGCGTGTAGTCTTCGTATTCCGGTCCCACCCAATCTTCGAGCTGGCGGCGCATTTTCTTTGCCAGACCCGGGTTGTTTCCACCTGTAGAGATCGCAATCTGCAAGTCTCCACGTGCAACGACAGATGGAACGGTAAAGGAACAGAGGTCTGGGCGATCAACGATATTGATCCACTGATGCGGACGACACGCTTCGTATACCGCCAGATTGACGGCGGGATCACTCGTCGCTGCGATGATGAGGACTGCCTCTTCGACGTCCTGTGGGGTAAAGCGGCGCAGTGCTACCGTCATTTTCTTGGCGTGTGCCCATTCAAGAATAGTTGCCGTACAGGAGGGACTCACAACGGTGACATCCGCACCAGCAGCAAGCAGACTGCCGATTTTCCGCTCGGCTACTTGCCCGCCACCGACCACCAAGCAACGCTTGTTTTGTAGATTGACCATCATGGCATAGTGCGTCACCAGCGTTCCCTCCCCCTCGGTTTCCTATGGCTGCACGTGCTCGATTCCAAGCGTAGCTTCAAACCAGTTTATTTTCTCACGCATCTTCACGACTTCACCGACCAGAATGATAGCTGGATTCGTGATGTGACTGTTTTGGGCCAAACGTTCCTCAATATCAGCCAAGGTACCCGTTACTACTGCTTGCTGCGGGAGTGTTCCCCACGAGATGACGGCTACTGGCGTATGTGGATCGCGTCCGTGCTTGATTAATTGGGTGCGGATCAACGGCAGGTTGGCGACTCCCATGTAAAAAGCAACTGTGTCGATGCCATTCGCGAGAGCACTCCATTTTTCTACCGCCAACTCCGGCTTGTCTTCGCGCAAATGTCCCGTCACGACAGCAAATGACGAGCCGTGATCGCGGTGTGTCACCGGAATACCCGCATACGCCGAGGCTGCAATTCCAGCTGTTACTCCCGGGACGATTTCAAAGGCAATTCCTCGCTCAGCCAAAAGCTGCGCTTCTTCTCCCGCACGACCAAACACACAAGGATCGCCGCCTTTTAGCCGTACGACGACTTTTCCTTCCAGCGCTTTTTCCGCTAACAGCTCGTTAATCGATTCCTGTCTCATCGTATGATGATCCGGCAGCTTGCCGCAGTAGATGCGTTCTGCCGTCTGTGGCGCGTACTCCAGCAAAGCTGGATTTGCCAGACGGTCATACACAACCACCTCTGCCTTTTGCAGGCATTCCATTCCTTTTACGGTAATCAGCTTTGGATCGCCAGGGCCAGCTCCTACGAGATAGACTTTCCCCGCGCCGCTCATCGGTCACTTACTCCTGCTGATGCAAATGTCGCCATCTCACGAACCATCCGTGTCGCTGCTTCCACGATTGGAAAAGCCAATGTTGCTCCGCTTCCTTCGCCCAGTCGCAATTTCAGGCTGAGCAGTGGCTCCTTGCCTAATTCTTGCAGGACAAAATCATGCCCTGGCTCCTCAGAACGGTGACCCGCGATCAAGTAATCTGCAACGAGTGGCTCCAATCGAACAGCAAGCAAAGCCGCTACCGTAGCGATAAAGCCGTCCAGCAGCACAGGGACACGACGAGAGGCTGCTCCCATGATCGCTCCAGCCATTGCCCCGATTTCCAGTCCGCCGACTTTTGCCAAAACGTCCAACGGATTGGTTGCATCCGGGCGATGCAAGGCAAGTGCTTCGCGAACAACTGTCTTTTTACGCTGCCAGCCTGCATCATCCAGCCCTGTTCCTCGTCCGACGATTTGCTCAGGATCAGCTCCGGTTAAGGCTGACAGAATCGCACTGCTGGCTGTCGTGTTGCCAATGCCCACTTCACCGACGATCAGGACTTTGGCGCCTTCTCCGATCATTGCTTCTGCCATCTCGAGGCCAACTGCGATGGAGCGTTGTGCTTCGTCTGCGGTCATCGCTGCTTCTTTCAGCATATTGCCCGATCCTGCCCTGATTTTCTTATGATAAACACCCGGTGCTTCGACCTCGACCGCTACACCGACATCTACGATTTTTTGAATGGCTCCGATTTGTCTGGCGAAGACGTTGACCCCAGCTCCACCATGAACCATATTCAGCACCATTTGCGCTGTCACTTCCTGCGGATAGGCAGAGACACCTTCCCGTGCCACACCGTGATCGGCCGCAAAAACAAGCACGCCCGGCGGTGTTACAACAGGCATGGTCTCACCTGTCATCCCAGCCAGCTCAATAGCCAATTGCTCCAGGCGACCAAGGCTGCCAAGCGGTTTGGTCAACTGATCCACATGCTGTCTCGT
This sequence comes from Brevibacillus schisleri, assembly GCF_055685845.1. Classification (NCBI taxonomy): domain Bacteria; kingdom Bacillati; phylum Bacillota; class Bacilli; order Caryophanales; family Paenibacillaceae; genus Brevibacillus; species Brevibacillus schisleri. Next base: position 1,352,848 of record NZ_JBVNDM010000001.1, on the reverse strand, counting down.
TTGCTCACTTGCTTCCTGATTTCGTGGCTCAATCGCCGGATAAATGACTGCCATTATACTTGCACCTCTTTTTCTTGAAAAGCCTTCATGTACTCTTCGATCGTATCCAACTTCACATGGCGACGAACGGTATCCGCCAACAGATCGTACCCCTGCTCTCGTAGAGCGACAAAAGATGGGCGATCCGTAATGGGTGAGAGTCCTTTTTGCTCACGGATGGCATTCAGCAACAGCGTGCGGAAGTGGTCATTGTGGAACAAGCCATGGAAATACGTGCCGATCAACTGCCGCTCCTCCTGACAATAGCCCTCCGTACGCCCCTCCATCTGGATAAAAGGAAAATCATTACACGAATAAGTCGATTGCCCCATGTGAATCTCGTAGCCTTCCACCGTCAGCTTTTCCTTCGCAAATACTGCTTCTCCACGGGACAAAACGGTCGTTTTCTTCTGCTCCATCGTCGTAATCATCGGGATAAGACCCAGCCCATCAAGCTGCTGCAATGGAGACTCGACCCCAGCAGGATCATGAATGGCTTCTCCCAACATTTGATAACCGCCGCACAAACCGACGATATATGTCTTCCCTTTATGATGAAGGTCTTTGACCGCCGCGGCAAGACCTGTCTCTCGTAAGAATTGCAAATCCTCGAGTGTATTCTTGCTGCCCGGCAAGACAATCAGGTCAGGTTCCCCCAGCTCTTCCAAACGTGTCACAAACCGCATCCGGCAATCCGGCTCTACAAAAAACGGGTCCACGTCTGTAAAGTTAGAAATTCGTGGGTAGCGCAAAACCGCAATGTCAATCTCCCGCGGTGTCTCACGCTGCCCTTGATAACGGTGCAAAATCAACGAGTCCTCCGCATCGATCCACAAGTCTGGAATAAATGGCACGACACCAAGGACAGGCTTGCCCGTATATTCCTCGAACCAGTCGAGTCCCGGCTGCAAAAGCGTCAAATCACCGCGAAAACGATTGATGATGACGCCGATCACGCGGTCCCGATCTTCGGGCTCGAGCAGTTGAAGGGTACCGACCAAGCTGGCAAACACTCCCCCTCGTTCGATATCTGCCACCAAAATGACGGGCGCATTCGTGAGACGAGCGACTCGCATATTGACGAGCTCACGGTCATTCAGATTGACCTCTGCCGGACTGCCAGCCCCTTCAATGACGATCCGCTCGTAGGAGCTAGCGAGTCGTTGATACGCTTCCTCAATGATCCGCAAGCCCTTGTCATAAAACTCCGTCCGATAGGCAAAAGCCTTCATGTTGCCGTATGGCTCGCCGTTAACGACAATTTGCGATTCGGAATCTCGTGTCGGCTTGATCAAAATGGGGTTCATGTCAGTCGTCGCCAGAATTCCTGCCGCCTCTGCCTGAACACCCTGTGCCCGCCCGATTTCTTTTCCATCCAGCGTCACGTAGGAATTCAGAGCCATATTTTGCGATTTGAACGGAGCTGTCTTGTAGCCATCTTGGGCAAAAATCCGGCACAGCGCTGTTGCAATCGCACTTTTTCCTGCATCCGAGCTGGTACCTTGCACCATCAATGGGAGGGTCTTAGGCACGCTCGGCCACCTCCGCGCAACGGCTCAGCCAACGTTCGACCAGGTCAGGATTGGAGCCGAAATGCAAGTGTGTATAGCCTGCGACCAGATTTTCTTGGACATAGCCCTCCGGTTTCGTACCGCGGAGCCCTTTCGTCTCATATGCTGCTGGCAGCTCTTGATCCGAAGCATACGTAGAGTAATGGAATTCATGCCCTTTTGCCTGTTCCTCTGTACCGATCAAAAAATTGCCTTCCTTGCCACGCACTTCCCGATAGCCAAGCGCTGCGAGCTTTTTCTGCATGGTCACCTTGCCTGGGATGAGCCCCACCATTGGATAGCTGTCGCCATCGGTTGTGACGATCGCCTCTGTCAAAAACATGTAGCCGCCGCACTCAGCCAAGGTAGGCAAGCCTTTTGTGATCGCTGATCGGATCGATTGTTTCACCGCTTCATTTTGCGATAGCTCTGCTGCAAACTCCTCCGGGAAGCCTCCCCCGATGTACAAGCCATCTGCGTCCTCAGGCACTCCCTCTCCGGCAAGCGGAGAAAAGAACGCGAGCTTCGCGCCATATGCTTCGAGCAGCTCCAGATTTTCCGGATAGTAAAAATGAAAAGCAGGGTCCTTCGCTACAGCAATGGTGACATTGGCAGATGCTTTTCGCGGAGCAAACAGCGCAGGTTCTGCTTGCAGCGGCTCTGCCTTTGCCAGTTCCCAGATTTGCTCCAAATCGACTGTCTCTGCGATCAAGTCAGCCAGCTTTTCAAACAAAGGAGTCAACTCTCCACGCTCGACAGATGGTACCAACCCGAGATGACGTTCCGGTATTTCCAGCTCATTCTCCCGTTTTAGATAGCCTACGACCGGAATCCCGCATTCCTGCTCGATCGCTGCCTTCACAATTTTGTGATGCCCTTCACTCCCGACCTTGTTCGCGATAACACCGACGATTCTCGCCTGTGGATTGAGCAGTTGAAAGCCTTTGACAATCGCAGCAGCACTGCGTGCCATGCTCTGGCAATTGACCACCAACAGAACCGGAGAGCCAGTCAAGATGCTGATTTCTGCCGTGCTGCCTTTATCGCTGGTCGCTTCCTTGCCATCGTACATGCCCATGACACCCTCGATAATCGAGATGTCAGCACCCTCGCTACCGCGGACAAAAATCTCCTTCACGATCTCGTGCTCCAGCATGAAGCTGTCCAGATTGCGCGAGGCTCTGCCGGTCACAGCCGTATGATACGTAGGATCGATGTAATCAGGTCCGCACTTGAAGCCCTGTACGGTATGCCCTTTTCTTTTCAGAGCAGCCATCAGTCCGATAGTAACGGTTGTCTTACCCGCTCCGCTGCCTGTTCCTGCAATCACAATACGGCGGCTGTCCGTCATGCGCGCTCCTCCTCATGATAGGGCATCAATCCGACCGAAATGGTGGTGTTGCCCGACTTCTTCTTGGTCAAAACGAGCTCGCCCGCGCCAGCGTACAGCTTCGCGGCAGGCTCACTCACTCCGTACGCTCCCGTGAACTTAAAGACGGTATCCGACGGATCGCTGATCTCTACCTGATTCAACTCTTCGGGCGAATACCAGACGAATGGCCAGCCGTATTTTTCGCAAACGGCGATTAGACCTGCTTCATCCTTTTTCAGCTCGATGGTCGCCAGTGCTTTTACACTTTTGATCGAAAATTGCAGTTCATCCAGCGTTTCCTTGATGACTGACTCGATCTCCTCAGCGGAGGTTCCCCGGTTGCACCCCATCCCGAGCACGATTACCTTCGGACGATAAAGGACGCCGTTGTCCAAAATCGATTGTTCCTCCGGTATGAGCAGGCGATGAGAAACGACAAGAGCAGCTTGCGGCTGATCGGCTTGTGCCTCAGCGATTGTCGCGTATTCCTTGATAGATGGTGGCATCGGTGTGTCATGCATCCACCAGTCGCGTTCACCGGATTCATTGATGACAGCTACGCGCTCCTCGTTTACGACAGAAGCACTAACAGGGGTCAGCTTTTCAGCGGAATCCCACTCCCAGCCAAAACGTCTACCGAATAGATCGACGGGAATCGTCTTTTGTACATCAGATGCTGTGGTGATAATCGGACGAGCCCCCATGACTGCCGCTACCTCGCGAGCTAGCTCATTGGCACCGCCCAAATGGCCAGACAGCACACTGATGACATTCTCCCCACGGTCATCGACGACGACGACACCTGGGTCTTTCTTTTTGTCTTCGAGCAAAGGTGCGATCATCCGAATAACCGCACCCAGTGAAATAATGATGATTAAACCTTTATAAGCAGGCCACAGAGCGGGAAACAGCATCCGGACACTGTTGGAAAACAGCTGGATGCCGCGCGCTTCCTCATCTCCGCGCTCGAACTTGCTCATGTAGTACAGGTCTGTCCCAGGGAATTTCTGTGCCAGATCGCGCGCCATCTCTACACCGTGCTTCGTGATCGCGACGATCGCATAGTCTCCGCGCTGCTCGATAACAGGGATTTCTCCCTCGATCAGTTCGATGATCTTCATTATTCCTTCACACCTTTTCTGAACCCGTGTGTAAAGGTTTTATCGTACAGCTTGGAACGGTATTGCTCGCTCTTGTCGTGGATGTTCGGGTCCAATGCCCAGCCAGCCAAAATCATCGCGTGTTTGCGAATACCGTTTTTGCCCATGTCTTCGTCCAAATTTTTCAGCGTGGTGCGAACGATCAATTGATCCGGCCAGCTTGCACGTTGTACGACTGCAACTGGTGTATCCTCGCTCCAGCCTGCATCGACCAGCTCACGGACTACTTTTTTCGTCAAAGTCGCGCTAAGGTACAGAGCCAACGTACAATGATGCTCAGCGAGCGCACGCAGCTTTTCTCTTTCAGGCACCGGTGTGCGACCTTCCGCGCGGGTGAGGATGATCGTCTGTGTCAGATCAGGAATCGTCAGCTCGGCTCCTACTGCTGCCGCTGCCGCAAATACTGAGCTCACACCTGGAACGATTTCTACCTCGATGCCTTTTTCTTTCAATAGGGCGATCTGTTCCATAATCGCGCCATAAATGGACGGATCACCTGTATGCAGGCGTACGACTGTTTTTCCGCTGCTAATCCGTTCTACCAATTGTTCTACCATTTCTTCCAATGCCATACCCGAGCTTTGCAGTACCTCGGCATTCGGATTGCTGAGCGCAACCAAATCCTCGTTCACGAGAGAGTCGGTATACATAATGACGTCTGCCTTTTGCAGCAGCTTCAAGCCTTTTACCGTAATCAAATCAGGGTCGCCGGGACCCGCTCCCACTATGTACAGTTTCATTATTTTTTCACCACCATCAGTGTAAGATAGCTAAGCTCTGCCCGCTCCAGTTCACGCATATCGGTCCAAACCATTTCCTCAGAGGAAGTGACCTTGGTCGCTACCGCTGCCTTTTCAGCCAGACCCATTTCTTTCAGCAAGCCAATGATCATTGGCAGTACCTTTGCTACCTTCAGGAACACGACGGTATCGTGGTTCTCAAGCGCTTTGCGCATGGCTTCCTTGTCTTCTGTTGCTGGGATGATGCCGATCTGTTCGTCCCCATCCGCCAACGGCAGATTGAAGCGGGAAGCTGCTCCCAGAAACGAAGAGACGCCTGGTACGGTCACGATTGGTACTTCCGGGTGCTCCTCATGCATGACGCGCATCATGTGAATGAACGTACTGTAAAACATCGGATCGCCTTCCGTTACAAAAGCAACATCCTTGCCTTCAGACAAACGCTCCCAAACGATCTCCACTGTGTTGTTCCACTCGCGCTCCAAAATTTCTTTGTCCCGCGTCATCGGGAATACGAGCCCAAGCATTTCCTTGTCTGGGGTCTGCACATACAGCTCTGCGATTTGATGCGCATAGCTTTTGCTGCCCATCCGTTTTTTCGGATACGCAACCACTGGTGATTGCTGTAATAGACGAAATGCCTTGACGGTAATCAATTCAGGGTCGCCGGGACCTACTCCCAGTCCGTACAATGTTCCGATCTTAGTCACTTGCTGTCTCCTCCTTGTTCTTCTGCCTGCTTGGCCCAGGCCGTAATGATGTAGATCGGATTCAATGCTTCAAAGCGCGTCAGGGACAAAATCGGCTTGCTGCGCGATAGCTGCGCCAGTGTCACCGATGTCTCGAATCCTTCTTGCGCGAATGCTTGTGTCGCTTCGTACAATGTCTCAATGGTCGCTGCATTCACCACGATCCGGCCATTCGGGCGCAGTCGTGTGCAGCAGATGTTCAACAGCTCGCGCAATTCTCCACCGCTGCCGCCGATAAATACGGCATCCGGGTCCGGGAACTCATCCAAGCCATGTGGGGCGCGTGCGTTAATCACTGTCAAATCCGTGCGAAACTTCGCCATGTTCTGGCGGCAGTTTTCCAGATCGTCCACGTTCTTCTCTACGCCGTACACTTCACCCTCACGCGCCATTCGTGCCGCTTCAATGGCGACAGAGCCTGTGCAGGTGCCGATGTCCCAGACGATGCTTTTCGCATGCAATTGCAACTGCGCAATGCTTAAAATGCGCACTTCCTTTTTCGTAATAAGTCCCTTGTCCGGCTTGCGCTGGGAGAACTCCTCGTCTGCGATTCCGAACGGCCACACCGGGCTTGGACGGCGTTTTTTCAAAATCACGACATTCAGATCAGAGAAGCTACCATCAGCCATTTCCTCAAGGGAATACCAGCCTGTCCGTTCTTCGGCACTTCCCAGATTCTCCGCCACGAACGCATCATACTCGGTCATCTGAAACGAAAGAAGGTACTTGGCAATTGCTGCTGGCGAGTTTTCCCGATCCGTCAAAAGAGCGACCTTATCCTTCCCGTCGATCCGTTGCGCCAGACCTTTGATACTGCGTCCGTGCACACTTGCCAATGTTGCATCCTGCCATGATTCGCCCATTTTGGCAAAAGCAAGCTGAATGGAGCTGAGGTGCGGGTAAATCTCCACGTTTAGCTTTTTGGAAAGTAAGCCGCCAATCCCGTAAAAGAGCGGATCGCCTGACGCCAGAATGACCGTCTTGCGTGTCTCTGTGCGTAGCTCTTCTACCATCGCGGTCAGTCCGCCCTTTAGTACACGCTTTTCTCCTGTATACTCCGGGAAAAAGCTGAGGTGCCGCTCTCCTCCAACCAACAGTTCACTTTCCTCTATCCAAGTCCGGTACAACGGCAGCAGGCTCTGCTGTCCATCATCCCCGATTCCAATTACTTTCATCGCCTGTGTCATTGATCGTCACCCTTCCCAACAGGGACCCTTTCATTGTGATGATGATGGTTTCGACCTCGATGCCGCCGCCCACTTCCTTAAGTGCAGCGCGACAGCAGTTTTCGCACATGATCTCAAAAAAGGCTGGTGTGTCCACCATCATATCGCCTACCTGCGAAGCGGTGTTGGCTCCCAAAATTTCGTCAATACGCTCCTGTGAAGCTCCTGCATCTGCTGCCATCTGAGCGAGGAAGCCGAAATCGACGGGTGCGCTTTTGGAATGAACCATCATGACGCCCTGCGCCACCTTGGAAAACTTGCCCATCATCCCGACCAAGGTCACTTTGCGCATCTTTTTGTTCTTGCACTGCTTGAGGGAAAAACCGACGAAATCGCCCATCTCCACGAATGCTTCTTCCGACAGCTCTGGATAAGTAGCTACCCCATAGGATTCACTCTTACCGCCCGTCGACAACACAATATGATCGCAGCCGGCTTCCTTGGCGACATTGACCGCTTGTGCCACGCTTGCCTTGTAGGCAGAAGTGGAAAACGGCACCACGATTCCACGCGTCCCCAAAATGGAGATGCCGCCGAGTATGCCGAGTCGTCCATTCAAGGTTTTTTTGGCGATTTCCTCACCCGCAGGCACGGAGATGACGATTTTGATCCCGCGCTGGGTCCCGTACTCATCCAGAACAGCCTGCACGGTTTCCCTGATCATTTTGCGCGGGACGGGATTGATCGCTGCTTCGCCAATCGGAACGGGCAACCCTGGCTTGGTCACCCGTCCCACACCGAGTCCGCCATCCAAAATAATCCCGGGCTCATCCGACCATTCCACCGTAGAGAGAATAAGGGCACCGTGTGTCGCGTCTGGGTCGTCTCCCCCATCCTTGATCGTGCTTGCGGTCGCCTTCTCCAATGAAAACTCGCAGCTCTCCATCTGAAAGGTGACGTCCTCACCGATTGGCAGGCGAATCGTCGCTTGGCTTTGCTCTTCCTGAGTAATCAGCGCGATCAAAGCAGCCTTGGTCGTCGCCGTTGCACATGATCCAGTCGTATATCCGTGGCGGAGGGGCTTTGCCTCTTTTTCGTCCGTTGCTGCTTTGGCTGCCATCTGCTTAGCCCAACCGTTCCGCCATAATTGAAATGGCATTCAATGCTGCTACCGTTACTGGGCTTCCGCCTTTACGTCCCATGTTTGTGATGAATGGGATATCGAGCTTCGCCAGCTCTTCCTTGGATTCTGCCGCGGATACGAAACCAACTGGCATCCCGATCACCAGACCTGGCTTTGCTTCGCCTTCCTTCACCATACGGATCAGCTCCAGGAGTGCCGTAGGTGCGTTTCCGATGCAAAAGATTCCACCATCTGCTTCCTTGATCGCTTTGCGCATGGAAATGATCGCACGAGTCGTATTCAGACGCTTCGCTTCTTCCATCACATCGCGATCAGAGATGTACACCTTTACTTCTCCACCGAATTTTTCAATGCGGTTTTTGCTGATGCCGACTTGCACCATCTGTACATCTGCTACGACGATTTTGCCGCTGCGGATCGCTTCGATTCCCGATTTTACTGCGTCCGGGTGGAAAACAAGGCTGCGTCCAAGATCAAAGTCTGCGGATGCGTGGATAACGCGTTGTACTACTGGATATTGTTCTTCTGTAAAGGAATGCTCGCCCAGCTCATCTGTAATGATTTGAAAGCTCAAGTCCTCAATCTCTTGCGGTTGTACGGTCATCGGTTTAAATTCCGTTTTGAAATCCATGGTTAGTTTCCTCCAGTCACTTGTTTGAGTTGAGTCAATACGCTTTCGAAATCTGAAAACTTCGTTCCATAATCGATCTTTGGACGACCGATGACGATTGTTTCGATGCCCATTTCCAGTGCCGCTTCCACCTTTTCATCAAAAGCACCTACTTTGCCGCTCTCCTTGGTGATCATCAGCGTGACACCATAATGCTCGTAGAGCGCTTTGTTCAGCTCCTTGGAAAAAGGGCCTTGCATCGCAACGATGTTTTTTTGCTCGACACCGAGCTCTTCGCATTTCTGCATATTGTCAAGACGCGGCAGCATGCGAGCTACCAGCGTCGTATCCGGTAGGCCCAACAGCCGATCCGTGAACGTCTTCAGCGTCTTGCTGCCTGTCGTCAGCATGATGACACCGCGCTTTTTTGCCGCCAGTTCAGCCGCTTGTACATAATCTTCTACTACAATCAGCTTTTCACTGCCCGGTGAGGAGAGGCTTTCCCGCTCGTAACGAATGTATGGGACTCCCGCTCCTTGGGCTCCTGCCATGGCGTTCTTGGAGGCTTCCTCTGCGAAGGGGTGACTCGCGTCGACTACGCATTGGACGGCTCTGTCTTGGATCAGCTGCTGAATATCGTCAGCAGTCAGGCGTCCGACCTGAACGGGCACACCCGCTTCCTCCATACTTTTCGCCGCATTGTCGGTGACGACTGTCGTCAACAGATCGTGGCCCTTGTCCTTGATTTGCAAAGCCAACTCGCGCGCGTCGCTCGTTCCAGCCAGTACCAGAATCATGCTGTCTTCCTCCTACTTGGTAACGTGGTCGTGCTTGTGATCATGCTTGTGGTCATGATCGTGGTCATGATCGTGGTCGTGGTCATGGTCGTGATGATGATGGTGACCATGGTGGTGATGATGTCCATGCTCGTCATCGTGGTGGTGATGGTGATGGTCGATATGCTCCATCGCCGCCAGCCTGTACTGACAGGTATCACAGTTCAGCTTCACTTCACCGTGCAACGCTTCTACCACACGATCCTTGAGCACTTCTTTCAACAACGGATGGAAGCCAAAATACTCGGCCATTTCGAACTGGGCTTCTGGATATTGCTCACGGAACTTCTCTAGCTGGTCGCTCATCCGTTTGATCAACACACCCGTGAACAAGAAATACGGCAAGAGTACGATGCGCTTCGCACCCAGCTTCAAGCAACGCTCAACGCCCTCGTCGTACAAGGGATATGTCACGCCCATGAAAGCGGTCTCTACCCACTTCGCTTTGTAGCGCTCCCAGAACAGTCGGGACATTTTGTAAATATCGCTATTGGCATCTGCATCGCTGCTGCCGCGCCCGATTACAAGTACAGCCAGGTCATCGTTGTCTTCCCCGGAGGCAAAGCCTGCCTCTTCCATGCGAGCGGTCAAAATATTGATGACTTCGTCGTGAATACCGATCGGGCGTCCGTAGATGAACTGAACGTGTGGGTGCAGCTCCTTCGCCTCATCGATAGCAGCTGGAATATGGATTTTTGCATGTCCGGCAGAGAACAGGATGATTGGAATCACCGCCACGCGGGTTGCTCCCCGAGCCACGCATGTATTCAAGCCTTGCAGCATGTCAGGACGGGCAAACTCCAGAAAGCACGTCTCGATAATCGGTACATCCAAGTCCGGTGTTAGCGTCGCCACAAACTGGCGAATCTCTTCATTGCCTTCCGGGTCCTTGCTTCCATGACCTACAAATAATACTGCGTCCATTTTATGTCCCCCTCGTTTTTAGTGGTGTTCTTGCATTAATCTCCGCATGCAGCATTCTCGATTTCAGCTTTGGCTGGCTCGTACCATGCAAAGCCCTCTAGCTCACCTACACGTTGGAAAAACTTGTGGAACCTTTCGTTCGGAAATGCGTCTTTTTTGAATCGGTTCACAATTCGCTCCACGAGTGGAACAATCTCTTCTTTTTCAATGCCTTCTGCTACCGGAATACCGGAGTGTGCATTGCGTCCCACCGTTTTGGCTCCCAGGAATAAATCGAACTTTCCTTTGCGGAATACGATCCCAATATCCTCTTGAACCGCGCCATAGCACGCCATCCCGCAGCCGTTGAAGCCGATCTTCAGTTCTTTTGGCATTTCTTTTCCACCCAGCTTTTGGTGCAGCTCCTCGGCATATGGGATGCTGTCTTTTTTCTCGCCGTCGCAGAAATCACACGCTTTTACCTGCAAAACGTCTCCGATCGGGCTGAGAATCAATCCAAGCTCTCGCAAACGGCTAGTGATGCTCTCTGGGTTGGCAGTCGGCACGCGCAAAATCATTTGGTGGTGTGGGGTGTATTCGATCTCGCCTTTTTCTCCTGCCACCTCGGCAATCGCCATCATTTGCAGCGGCGTGATTTTTTTATTGGCAACACCTGGACTTACCGCGCATTCAAAAATCATCTCTGGCGTAAAGGTAGACACCGGACGATTGACTTGACCTACAGCTGGCTTGGTTTCAATGCCTTTCGCTGTATTGATAGCCGTCAATGCCTCCATGGCCCATGCGAAAGGAGCTTTTGGTGCGGCTTCTTCTGTTACAGGCGGTGCTTCCAGTACTGCCGTGCTTGTTGCTACACGATTTGCTGGTTCTGTAGCAGGTACTCTATCCTCGGTAACGGCTACTGGTCTTTCTGTGTTCGGTGTTGCTGGTGTTGCTGGAGCTGACGCAAGGCTTTCCTCAGAGGCCTCGAGCGACCAAGGCTCATTTTCTACACGCAGACGCTGATGCGGCTTCAGTGGCTGCTCATCGGCAGACAGCGTGTATTTACGCTGGTAACCGCGCGGTGTAATCATTTTGCCGTCGTATACAAATGTCGATGTATTTCCGATAATCACGGTGGTCAACATGCCGATATCATGCTCCAGCATTTGGGCCAGGGTCGTCACGACAACCGTTTCGCGTTCGCGATAGGCACTTTTCACGATACCGACCGGCGTATCTGGTGAGCGATACTGCAAAAGAATGCGTTGCGCTTCGACAATCTGGCGTGTGCGTCGTCCGCTGCGCGGGTTGTACAACGCGATCACAAAGTCAGCCATCCCTGCTGCGTCAATCCGTTTGGCAATCAGTTCCCACGGCGTCAAGTGATCGCTCAGACTGATCGTGCATGCGTCGTGCATGATAGGTGCACCGAGAATCGCCCCACAGGAATTGATCGCCGAGATGCCCGGTACGATTTCGATGGGTACGCCGTTTGCTTCTGTCCAGCCTTTTTCCACCAACACCTCGTATACGAGACCTGCCATCCCGTAAACACCTGAGTCTCCACTGGAAATGACCGCTACCTTTTTACCTTCCTCTTCCGCCTGACGTACAGCTTCCCGTGCACGCGCTACTTCTTCCGTCATCCCTGTGCTGACGATTTGCTGATTCGTCAAAAGTCCACGGATTAAATCTACGTAGGTGGAATAGCCGATAATGACATCGGACTCTTGCAGGGCTTCCCGCGCCCGCTTAGTGATATGTTCAAAACTCCCTGGACCAAACCCGATCACAAACAACTTGCCGCTCATAAGGCCCCTCCCCTTTTCGCTTCCTGTTTATAATAAAATCGATATCATCACGCTTACGAGCAGACATAAGAGCGAAACGAGATACATCAAACGAATCGTCGCGACAATATCACTTGCCTGCAATGGTCGTTTCGCATCTCCCATTTTTGCCCGATTCGATGCAACGCCTTGGTAATAATTCAAACCCCCGAGCTGCACGCCTAATGCACCAGCGACTCCGGCTTCCGGCAAACCGCTGTTTGGACTCGGATGCAAGTGCGCATCTCTTCTGATCATTGCCCAGCACTGCTTCCCATCCAATCGCTGCAGCCAGCTTGCGGCGACGAGCAACAAAGCCGTCAAACGGGCGGGTATGTAGTTCAGTACATCGTCAAAGCGGGCAGACGCCCAACCGAGATTCAGATACTTCTCGTTTTTATAGCCAACCATGGAATCGAGGGTGTTGGCGGCACGATACGCCATTGCCAACGGTGCTCCCCCAATCGCTGCGAAAATCAACGGAGAGACGATCGCATCGACGATGTTTTCCGCCACGGTTTCTACCGCTCCCCTACATACTTCCGGTTCATCTAGTCGCTCCGTATCACGTCCGACTACCATGGACAAGGAGCGTCTCGCCGCTTCCATGTCCCCAGCCACAAGATGACGGGCAATCTCCATCCCGGCATCGGCCAAGCCTTTTGTCGCGATCGTCGTAGAAATCAACCAGGCACCCAATATCCAGGCAAGCACCGGATGGATAAACGTCGCTCCCCACAGAATCAGCCAAACGACAGCGTAGCTTCCCCCAACGATCACGAGCGGGAACAGGACTCCTGCCAGCTTCAAATGCGACTCCTCTTTGACGAGAGAACGTATGACGCGTTCCAATCGTGTAATCCACCAGCCCATGATGATCACTGGATGCGGCAAGCTCCGGGGGTCACCTACCACCCGATCAATCAAGTATGCCGCGCATAATATCCATACTTCTGTCATGTTGTCCCTCTCTTACTCTTCAGGGGTTGTGCCATCCAACTCTTCTCTTCCGCATCCAAGCATTCCGCTACCAGCGCCTCTCCATGCTTCATGCCGTCGACCTGCCAATATTGGTCAGGATTGTTTTCGAGCCAGGCGGCCTGGAACCAGCGGATCACGCCGCCATGTGTGACGATGACGACTGTATCGGATGCCTCCTCCTTGCCCGCTCTCTCCAACAAGGAACGTAGCCAACGATCCACGCGCTTCCCTAGCTCTTCCAGACTCTCCCCTTGTGGAGGTCGATTTCGAAAAGGATCGTCGTACCAACTCGTGGCCCGCACAGGGTCCGACTGCATCAGCTCATCGTAGGTCATCAGCTCCCACTCGCCAAAAGACAGCTCTCTCAAAGCTGGCTCCGAAATAATCGATAGCCCCCAAGCAGCTGCGAGTGGTTCGGCAGTCTGCATGCATCTGAGCAGGTCACTCGAGTAAATCGCAGCAGGTCGCCGGATCAGCACTGGTAATTCCTTGGTCAAATCACTCGCGTGCAGATAACCGCGCTCATTCAAAGCAACGTCGCTATGCCCCAAATATCGATGCTCTCGATTGCTGTCTGTCTCCCCGTGACGTATCCAAACCAGTTTCATAACCACCAGCTCCCGACTAACACCAACAGAACGACCGCTTCACTGCTTTCGATAACAGCCCCGTAGCAGTCTCCATTTAAACCGCCCAGTTTTTTTGCAACCGAGCGTGAAAACCATAGAGCGAACAACAGCGACAGGAAAATAGCTGTCATGACTTGCAAGCCCCCAAGATACCATCCTGCTGCAAAGACGATGATGTAGCTCACGATGATAGAGGAAACGGAAAGCCCGGAACTGATGCCTTTTCCGATTCCTTTGTCCGCCGAAAGATACGGCCAGAGCTTGATCGACAATAGTACATGTGTCCGCGCTGCTACTGGCGCTACGATCAAAAAGCTGCCCCATCCCGGATGTGCGAGCTCTGCGACCGCACCCGCCTTGATCAGCAACAGCATAATCGAAGCAAGTACGCCCATCGCACCAACGCGACTGTCCTTCATAATCGCAAGGATTTGCTCTCGCGGCCTGCTACTGCCAAGACCGTCCGCGAGGTCCATCCACCCATCCATATGAAGACCACCGGTCACGTAGACCCATGCGATCAGTGTCAAAATAGCGGCGATCCATGGACTAAACAGCACCAGTCCTGCCTGATGCACACCCCATAGCAATAAACCGATGACCAAACCAACCGCGGGATACCAGTTGACGCTTGTTCTCCACGCCTCCTCAGAAGGACGAAGCCACGGGACCGGAATACGCGTAAAAAACGAGATCGCGTGTAAAAATGCATTCATCCTTTGATCCTCCACGGTATCCCCGACAAAACCGCGTAGACGGCGTCCGCTTGTCGTGCACTTCTCTGATTGACATCGCCCAGCACATCCGCGAACCATCTGCCCAAACGACTCAAGGCTACACCGCCCAATCCGACCTCGCTTGTGACAGCAATGACTTTTTGCGGGGAATTCTGAACGAGGGTCAGCCACGCCTCTGCCTCCTGCAGCAGGGCTTGCGTGTGTGAAGCACTTCTCCATTCCGACTCATCCACGCTCATCAATCGATTACTCACCCAAGTGGACAGACAATCGATCAACACCACATCATACTGCTCACGAAATGCGTGGTAATCGGTTAATCGCTCTCCTACCTCCACACAGCCCCATTCCAGCGGACGACGTGCCTGATGCTGCTCGATTCTCTGCTTCATTTCATCATCCCAAGCCTTGCCTGTCGCCACGTACAGGACTCGACTGCCCAACGTCATCGCGAGCTCTTCCGCGTAGCGGCTTTTTCCTGAACGGACACCGCCTGTTACCAGCACCAAGCTCATCGCTGTTCACTTCCTTCCGCATGGACCTCGCGAAGCGCTACCAAAAGTCGTTCATTTTCCTCTCGTCCACGCACTGCGATTCTCACATCATGGGCCGTCAAACCGGGATACATCGCACAATTGCGGATCAGAACGCCTTTTTTGCCGAGTCGTGCCTGCAATTGCTCAGCTGGCAATCCTTCTGACGAGCGCAGTAGCAAAAAGTTTGCCTCCGAAGGCCATACCTGCCAGCCCAACTCACTACAGATGCAATCAGTCAAATACGCACGTTCTGTTTTGATGAGCCTGCGCGTCTGTTCCTCGTATGCCTGCTCCTGCAAGCACAGTTCTCCTGCCAAAAGGGCCAGGGCATTCACGCTCCAGCTCACTTGCTTTTGGCGCATTTTCGCAATGACATCCGGGTGCGCAATCGCATAGCCCAAGCGCAATCCCGGGATCGCGTACATTTTCGTCATCGAGCGCATCAAAATCACACGAGGAAAGTGCTCCAGCTGCGTCGCCAATGTATACTGCCGCTCTTCCTCCACAAAATCGAGAAAAGCCTCGTCCACGATGAGCCACGTATTGGTCTCTTGCGTCCATTCCGCCATTTGGCGCAGCTCTTCCGGTTGATACAGGATTCCTGTCGGATTATTAGGTGACCCGACAAATACGAGATCCGTCTGCGTGAAAAGTGTATACAGCTCTTCAGGATCGGGCTTGTACCCGTTCGCTTCCTTCCCGAAGCAGCCAATGACACGAGCTCCATACTGCTCGGAAAGTTGCGCGTATTCCGAAAAGCAAGGATACACCACACCAACTGTTTGCGGCGAAAGACCGAGGATGGCCAGCGCCATTGCCTCCGCTGCACCATTCGCAGGCAGCAACCATTCCTCCGACATTTGCAGCCGTTTCGCCAGCGCACGTCGAAACACACGATGTCCAGGGTCTGGGTAATGCGCGACAGCAGCCAACGAAGCCAGTAGCATCTCACGGACGCTTCGTGGCATCCCCAGCGGATTAATATTGGCACTGTAATCCAGAAGCTGCCCAGGCTCTCGACCAAAGCGCTGCGCTGCGGTCAGCAGGTCTCCACCATGACCGAACGTCTCTATTACACCTGCGCTTGTCAAAACTCTACCCCCAGCACAGCTGGAATCCCTTCATCGTAGTAATGCTTGATTGGCTTCATCTCTGTCACCAGATCTGCGATGTCTAGGATCTCCTGCTTTGCTGCCCGTCCCGTAATCACGAGGTGGATATGACTTGGCCTATTTTGAATCGCTTCCAACACAGCGGACAATGGCAGCACATCGTCAATCGGGAAGCGGTCAATCGCCAATGCATTATTCAGCTCATCCAGAATGACGACATCGTACGCTCCGGAAGAGAGCTTTTCGCTTGCAAACGCCCAAGCTTCCTTCAATGCCTCACGATGCTCCTCCGGTGTCTTTGTCCAGGTGAAGCCGACGCCCATTTGCACGATTTCAATGCCCAATTTATCAAAAATAATCTTTTCTCCGTATGTTCGCTCCGGCGACTTGATGAATTGAACCATCAGCACCTTTTTCCCGCGCCCTGTCGCCCGTACAGCCAATCCGACTGCTGCTGTCGTTTTTCCTTTGCCGTCCCCTGTGTAAACGAGGGTCAAGCCCCGCTTCTTATCGTTTTTCTCCATCCTGACCACCTCAAAAAGTGACGTATTTTACTCCGCTGTTCTATCCATACTTTCCGAAGCAACAAAACGGTCATGACCGTTTTGTTGACCGCAAGCGGTCGCATCCACTTTTATGAAAAACGTCAAGACGTTTTTCACAGAAAAAAAGCGCTCTGTTTCCCCCAGTACGTAAGGAAAAACAAAGCGCGGATAGCTGAAAAGCAACAATCCTCACCTCTTCCTTTGACCCGAAGGAAATCAGTGTAAACATAAAACAGGCAGGTCTCCTGGCTTGAGGATCATCGCTCTTCTTCTCCTTCCCGCTCCCGGATGGGCAGTGGATGGCATGATGCCTTGAAGAATAGCTACTCTCTTACAGTGGCGGGACCGCGTTGGCTTTTCACCAAACTTCCCTTTTAACCTTGCTCCGGCGAATCGGTTTCGCAAAAACAAGGACCTGTTTCTCTTCCATATGTAAATGTCATTCGTTTCGTTGACAAGCACTTGCTTTAATAATAGCAAAAGCTACCGAGGATTCAAGCAAAAGCTGCCGATTCCTCGCAGGTGGCTATTGGCAGAAAATTTAAGATAATCCCCATTTACTTACCTGAAAATTTTCGTTACCCTATTGGCAAAACTATCGAAAGGGGTGTGCAGTCATGCTATATCCTCCGATTCCAAAAATAACAGACATGGACCTGCCCAGCCCACTGCCGATCAAGGAATGCGGCGAACCGATGATCCCCCTTTCTTCCCTTTCGGAACAAATCACGGTCTATCCAGCCTACTACCACGAGGGCTATGCCGGAACACAGCCAGAAGCCTTTTTGCGAGAAGGGGCAGCACGCAAGCTTGCCACGGCAGCCGCCCAACTGCCTGTTGGCTACAAACTCGTCGTGCTAGATGGCTGGCGCTCGTTCGAGGTACAGGCATCTCTGTATGAACGTTTTCGTGAAGCTCTGCTTTTACAAGGCTGGCAGGAGGGACCCGCCCTCACGGAAGAATTGAGCAAATTCGTTGCTTATCCAACAACAGACCTCTCCAAACCGTCCCCGCACCTATCCGGTGGTGCAGTCGATCTGACTATCGTAGGACCCGATGGCTGGATGGAGATGGGGACAGCCTTCGATGATTTCAGTGAAAGGGCGAATACTCACTATTATGAAGAACTCGTACAGCCTACCCAAAAAGACATCGAGATTCGAGACAATCGCCGACTGCTCTATCATTTGATGACTGCTGCCGGATTCGTCAACTATCCGCAGGAGTGGTGGCATTTTGAGTATGGTACGCGCACTTGGGGACAAAAAACGCAGCAGGAGCCGATCTATGGCGGGGTTTTGTCGATGTAACCACAAATACTCAAGTATTCAGCCGAAAAAGGCATGAGCCTGGTCTATACCGTACTCATGCCCAGATGGCCGCCCACTCCTCAATAAATTCCTGTACCTTTTAGCTCACTGGTATTTCAGAAGAAGCTGCTGAAACCAAAAGGCTTTTGTTGTATTCAGGTGACAATACAATATTTGTATAAGTTCCGCGACCAGACACATAGTGATAGGAATGCTCGACCCCTGCTGGGATAAAAATAGCTGCTGGACTCTCAACAGTCTTCTCTTCTTCACCGAGTTGAACATGACACACCAGCCCAGTGCCATCAGGTGCATCTCCCCAAAAGAGGAAGGCACTGTCACAATGATGCGCATGTCTGTCTACATGCTTTTCAGGAATACCGGACAAATCGCATAGTCCAAACATCCTTTGGATCACATAGAATGAGGCTCGCTCATCAACACGCGAATCCATCATAACCCAGCGTATCCCTGGACCGTCACGATGATACTGTAGCTCTGAAGCACCCTTGGGAAACGGCTTTCCTACCTGTAAGGAAACAGGTAGCTTTGGACTTCCTATTGGAGGACGCTTTTCTTCTAGAAGCCGTGTTCTTCCAATTGTTTCGGGAGGTAATGGCTCATACGCTTTGGAATTTCTCTTTACGGCTTGGACATGGTAAGCCGATGTATGCGTAAAGGCATTTTGCCCGGTGATAGGGCGCAGTTCGTCCGGCCTATACCCTGTCGTCAGACGTATCGCTTGGACAAGCTCGGGAATTCTATCCAAAGAATATCGATGATCATTTCGCAGCTTTTGCAACGCAACAGTAAGCTGGATCAAGTCAGTAATGCCTGCTCTTTCACCGATCCCTAAAATTGTCGTATCAATGACAGAAGCGCCTGCATCAATAGCCGCCAGCGCATTCGCTTGAGCAAGACCGAAATCATTATGCAGATGAACTTCAATTTCGCATCCAAACTCCTCAATGGCACGAGTTACGATTTTTTTGCATGTATCAGGCTCCCAAATCCCGACAGTATCTGCCAAACTAATGCGATCTGCACCTGCCTGCAAAGCAGCATGACCTAAGCTGGATATCTTTTCCCACTCTGTCCGTGAAGCGTCTTCAATCGTGAATCTAACCTGTAATCCAAGCTTTTTTGCTTCGATAACTGCTTGTTGGACTTTCTCATGTATATAGCTTTCCTCGTGATGTCTGAATTTGGTTTGGATAGACACATCATTAATGGAAGCCCATATCCCCACCCAGTCTGCTTTGGCGCGCTTTGCAGCATGTACTTCTTCAACAGTAGCTCTCGCATGCATTAGTATTTGCGCTCGTCTTGCCGATTGAGCCACTTTTCGGCAGATTTCTTCATCCAGAGCAGAAATTCCGGGATGGCCCACTTCTATGAGGTTTATTTGATAGCTTTCCAAGAGATGCAGTATGCGAATCTTGTCTTCGCATGTGAAGCGAACGCCTGCTTGCTGCTCTCCTTCTCGCAGTGTTGCATCCAAAATTTGAAACGCCTTCATTTCCAGCACATCCTTACGAGTTTACTTACTTTTTCAGGAATTCGTCTGTTTCACGCAAGAGCTGATCACGATTTTTTTCATACAACACCCAATGTGTGGCATCTTTGATAACCACTTCTTGTTTTGCAGATGAATTGGTCAGCTTATGGAAGAGGGACTTATCGGCAAAAAAGTCCAGATCTCCTCGAATGATCAACACTGGCGTCGTAATTTTCGCCGCATCAAAAATGGGTCTGTCAGTCCATATGTAATACAGATCTACCAAAGGTCCCATTGGACGGCGGATGGACTGTTCAGGTTGCTTGCTGCTGTTAGGATCAGCGTTTACGAAGACCTTGGATACAGCATTCATTGCCTCACTAGAAACCAGATCACGTTTATCTAGCATCATGTGCCAATGGTGCATGGCCTTGTCAAACTGGACAACCTGATAAGCTGGTAATTGGGGATTAATTTCATCTGGCTTCCCTTTTGCTTCAAATGGAGTTGCCATCAAAGGCAAAGAAAAACCATGCATAACACCATAAAGCACGAGTTTTTCAATATCATCGGAATGTTTAGTCGCGTACATCCCTGCAACAACTCCACCCCATGACCATCCTACGATACTGATTTTATCCACTTGTCGGGTTTTCTTTATGTGCTGGACGACAGCCTCCAGATCTTTTACCGCCTCAGTAGCACGGACAACAGGAGCATTCTTTACAGGTGGTTGATCCATTTCAACTGGTCGGGTAGAATGCCCAAACCCTCGGAAGTCCATCGCCCAAGTGTCGTAGCCTTGCTTTGCGTATTCCTCCATCCAGGAGAATCCCGGAACATCGAAAGCTTCGGCAGTAGGTACGCTAAACGGTTCAAGAAACAACACAACCTCTTTGCTGGCGAACTTTTCCTTGTTTTTGGCACTCATATGCCTCACATATAAGGAGACGTCCTGATCGATGCTTGGCACTTTCAGTTCTTCCGTTACGATCTCACTGGTTGATTCCACCACTGATTGAGCTTGTGTTGTACTATTTTGATGGGGGGAATCAGGAGTTGAACACCCTTGAACAAGCAGCCCTAAAGATATGACTAGCATAAGAAAATGATTTTTCATTTGATGATTGAGATTCATAGTTTGGCACTTCTTTCAAAGTAGATTTAGAGGGCGCTATAAATTGAAGATTCTTGACAGCAACGCAATGCATCCAGCTGCAATGATTAAGCCTGCGGGCAGCCCATTTGACAGTAGCACGGCCAAAAGTGTTCCAATTGTTACGCCTATGAAAACAACCGGTTGATCTGGCAAAATACTTAAGCCTTTTCCCCCGACATAAGAGATGATAAAACCTGCTATAATAGCTATCGTTGCTTTCCAACTGACCATTTCCTTACCAAGGGAGATGAAATCATATTTTCCTTTGGCAATCGGAATCAACAAGAATACCATTAGACAAAACAGACCCACATGGAAAATTGGTTTTTGGATTGCATCCATGACAGGCACTGCTTTTAGCAGAGATAATCCGAGCAGCAAGAGGGAAGCGTAGACGAGAACCAGATCCTTTGCCACTAATGACAAGAGGACGATTACCAGTAGGATAATGGTCGTATGCAACATAGGAGTCCTTTATAGTAGCGTGTTATCCCAGCTTCCCTCTGCCGGGGCTTCCACCTGTACCATTTGGACGGAAGCTAAATTGACTTTGATTAGATTGGGAGCAACGGCTGGCAATAGGTTTGGTCTCTGAATGATTAGTTTGAATGCCTCAAAGCTAGCCAATACGCCGACGATATTCGCTACCGGAGCAAGCACTGCCCATGGAGCCTCTCCTTTTACATAGGCATCTGCCCATTCAGGCAAAGCGCCTTGCGATACGGAATACTTTGCACGCTCGTCTTTGATCTGACTAATTTTTTCACGCATCTCTGGTGTGAGAGGCTGTTGATAAGAAGGGTGTCTCATGGCGACCTCATAGGGCAAGGAGTCCGGGGTCATGCACATGACTCCTCCACGGAAAGGTGGTGTTACCGCAATCCAGATGGAGGGGATTCCCATATCAGCTGCTGTTCTATGGATGATTACCCGTGCAACCAGATTATCCGTAGCATCTACAATCACATCTGTATCACCCAGCAGATCATGTGCATTTTCTTCGGTAACAAACTCCCTTGTTACCTTTACTTCCAGCTCTGGATTGATATCGTGAAGTATTTCCTTCGCTACTTCCGCCTTGGGAGAGTTGATTTTGCTGACAAAGCTGAGCATTTGGCGATTGAGATTACTTTCCTCAAACGAGTCTTGATCGATGACATGAAGCTTCCCTACACCCATCCGGGCGAGTTGAATCAATGTGATTCCTCCCACGCCGCCTGCACCTACCACCGTTACTCTAGCATTTCGCAGTTTGGCTTGCTCCTCACTCGTAATGATTCCGAAATTGCGGGTGAAACTATTGTTATATAATTGGCTATTTTCTATCAATGACACACGATCATCTCCTTTGTTCTTTCAAAATCGTTATAGTGTTGCATAGTTCCACGTTCCATCAGGGGGAGTTGTCACTTTTACCGGTGTTTCCGTATCTAGATTAATGAGAACTCCTTTGGGTGCACGTGCCAACGGTTCTCTGCCCGTCAAGATTTGCACGGCTTCATGAAAGCTGAAAAGCGATATGAGATGAGCGCGAACTGGTGTAATAATCCAGCCAGCCTTTCCCTCACAAAAATCCTCTGCCCATTCCTTTGGAGCTCCTTCTTTGACAGAGTGCCAGGCCCTGGCTTTTTTTATGTCAGCAATCTCTTGGCGTAACGCTTCATTGGTCAACTTTTCCCCTGCTCCTGGGATGTTCAATGCTGTTTCGTACGAGATGCCGTCTGGAAAAAAGGAAGAGACAAACCCACGATTTGGGGGACTTCCTGACATGCCCACACTTGGTATCCCCAGCTCACGAGCAGTCCGGTGGATGATGACACGGGAGGGTATATCGTCCACTGCTTCGATCACCAAATCGTGCCCTTTCATCAGTTCAAGCACATTGTCTTCATCAACATTTGCCTGGACGCATCGAACAGATATGTACGGGTTGATGGATTGGAGAACTTCTTCAGCCGTCGCCGCCTTTGATTTACCCAATGAATGTACCGTAGCCAGCATCTGACGATTGATGTTAGAAACCTCGAATTCATCAGGATCTACTCCGGTGACATGCCCGATCCCCATGCGGGCGCAAAGAATCGCCTCCATCCCCCCGACCCCACCCAGTCCAAATATGATGACCTTTCCGTCCTTTAAGCGTTTTTGTTCCTCAGTGGTATACACCCCAATATTTTTCTTGACCATTTCCCAATAAAAGGAATCCACTTCCATTTCTTTTTTCCTCCTCTTTCCAAATTGAATTGTCCATTTACATTTGACATTATAGAGTTCCAGTTACTAGCAAAAAAATAGCTCGTTATGACTATTAATTGGGTTTTATTTGAAATTTTCATGAACATAGGAGAAAAATTTTTAGCTAGAATAGACAAAATAAAAAGGCTTGAGTCCGGTACAATACCGAACCCAAGCCTTACACTCCCCTAACCTTACTGCATAAAATCCGCCATGATGATCTCCGTATCAAACGGCGTAATCCCTTCCTCCAAGGAAAATACCGTATCTGCCTCTTCTGCTTGATCAATCAGCGTCCCTCTCGCCTGCGCGTGAAGCATGAACAACTCATGCAGGGTAGGCTTCACCAACGAGGTGAGCGCTCTTCCCATCAGCTCTACCCCTCCGGCATTGGACTCCACATTGTTGGCAAAACGCGGATCGGAATTCAGGGCGATATCCGTCCAAATCACTTTTCTCTCCACGAGATCCAAAATGACCGGGATACAGACCCGCGTGTTTGCGGCGAGATCAATCTTGTCTTGTACCGTCTGCGGCTCGAAAATTTCTCCCGTCTGTGGCGCCGACCGAATCATCCAGCCTGCGTAGCATTCAGGCAAATCGCAATAAGGCTGACTCGAAAACGAATACAGGTTCATTACGACGTATCGACCGCCATAGCGGATGACAGAATCAATGCCGATGTCGATGAACTCGCACGCGCCTTCGGGAGCCTCCACAATATCCCCGCTATGGAACGCTTGATACTTGTCGGAACGCAGATTGGTATAAGAAATATGCTCCATGTACTTCCAGTCTTCGTTATAGAGCACGGCAGACAAATCGATATCGACTCTGCCTGTAGGCACATCGTTGACAACCCCTTCCCTCCACCACAGGAAAAAGCGAATCGTTCCTCCATCCGGGATCGATAGTCGGGAGCCGCGTGCAATCGTGCGCAATGCTTTGCTGGCGGATCGCAACGAAAACGGAACGAGATGCTCCTGTAGCCGTGGATCGATATAGACGTTGCCCAGCGACGGCAATTGGCCAAAACGGTTCAACAACGCTGTCCGGCAAATATCCGCTGCCTTCTGTCTAATGTCCGCTTGCAAGCCTGGCACTCGGTTTTCGATTGCCTGTACTTTCGCCACTTGCCCTTTCGGAAAAAAGGTCCGCCATTCCCCGTAGCTGTCCCGTTTGTCGAAGTGATTCATAACTTGCAAAAGAACTGGAGTTGATACACCATCCGCAATTTTTTCGAAGGCAGTAAGGACTGGACTCCCCTGCTCCGTCACACGCAGCAAATGATCCAGACGACGGGCAAATTCCCCAGGACGCTGTTCGAGCAGCTTGATCGCCGTTTTCACATCTGCACGGACCAGCGCCAGCTCTACTTGGCTGTTGAACGTCTCGACCTTGTGATTGTTTCGCAAAATATCGAATGCTTCTGCCGCTTTCGGATAGCGATCCTTATATTCAAACGGATGCAAGATTTCCCCGAGACGAATCCATCTGTTTTTGTAACGATTCATGTCTTCTACGATATTCGAGCTGGCTTCCAGCAGGCTAAGGAGCAGTCTTCTTTCCCCGCGTTTGAACTTGCGAAATTTTGCAGGCTCTGCCAAGCTCACATCTCCATCAGACAGCGCCACTGCCAGACGCAATACATCTGTTGCGGTCTTGTAATAGTGGGCAAAAAAAGCAGCGGGAAGCTTGTCATACTTGAGCAGCAGGCTAGCAGCGATCGCTACGTTTTCCTTTTGAGGAATCTCTGCTGGCAGAGCTTCTGCGACTCCTTCATAGCCCTGAATCAAGCCCTCCAAGTCTTCCTTGTCAGTAGCGGACAGTGAGCTATTGGCGCGCAGCAAGTTCATTCCTACCTGCAGCAGCTCTTCATCTGTGCCCAAATGAATCAGCTTCAGTCGAGATTCTCTTAGCAAAGGCAAACGTTTTTTCACTTCGTGCACAGGTAGGTCTAACGTCAAATAATGAATGATCGCATTTACAAACAGCTCACCCTCGCTAGCCTCCATGACTTGCTTAGGAAAATTCGGATACATCGGCTTGTACTGGCGGGATGCCCCGATCTTTTCCTTGAGTACAGCGACCACATCCGAATAGAGCGCAAAAAACTCTCCTTCCGACAGCGTCCGGATTCTTTCTAGCAATTCCAGCGAAAAGGTATAGCCCAAGCTCTCTATATTGCGCAAAGCCGCAGCTAAATAAGAGGTAGGCAGTTCATGCTGCCCCTGCTGTACGATGATTTTATTTTTCCGGCGAAGGTAGATTTGATTTTTCATTGGCATCACGAAAAAAATCAGGAAACCTTTCGCTTAGAAAAGGTGTACATTAGCCTGATTTTTTATTCCCTTTTGTAATTTTTAACCATCTTACTTCAATTCTCCCTGATGGTAAAGCTCTCCCTCAGGAACTACATATAAATCCGTCCCCAGTCCTAATTCGATTTCATTCCGCTGCCCGTTATTCCGCAATCTTCATCCCTGTAAAGTGAGTAGCAGAGTACCAAAACTTTACTGGAGGGAGAACTCGATTCATGAAGCAATCTGTTGTGAAAAGTCATTCGGCACCCCCTTTTTTTCAAGGGGAGAAATGGTTAGTGTATACCGGCTTGCTCGGCTTCTTACTCGCTGCCATATGCGCGATCTGGGTCATGTTGCACGGGGGACCCATCGCTCCTAAAGGCGATGTCTCGAAAGCGTTTTCCTTTAATGCCGCACTCGGAATATTTTTATTGACGACAGCCGCAATCATTCCTTTATCTACCTTGGGTACACGAAGTAGAGCTTTCTTTCGCTGGTCTTATATCCTGCTTGCTCTCTATTCTTACGGAGCGGAAACCGTACAAAACTTCCGCGGTTTGGACCCGAGGTTCGTCAAAAATGGTACACCCTTCGACGTCGCCGTTGGTTCCATTTTTACTTTTGTGGCTCTTCTGCTGGTCCTCTTTTATGTATTCATTGCCATTCAGTTTTTCCGCAGAAAAGCTTATTCCCTACACCCAGAGCTAGCCGTTGGTATCCGCTATGCCATGATTGCGATTATGCTCTCGTTTGCGGCAGGCCTCTGGATTTCATTCAACTATGGTCGAGTAGTCGGAGAGGAAGGGAATATCATTTGGCTCCATGGCATTGGTTTTCATGCTTTGCAAGCAGTACCTTTTGTCGCTTGGTTAGCGGAACGTAAAAAGCATGTGTCCACTGCTCGTACTGGATTCATCCATCTCACAGGCATCGCCTACTTGATCGGTTTAGCTGCAATCGGCTGGCAAACCTATCTCGGTCGTGCTGTTTTGGAAATGTCCGTATTTCCGATTATCGCCGCCTGTTGTTTCTTGGTTTCCTTTATTCCAATTGTTTTCTTCCTTCTCCAAAAGAACGATGCAAAAAAACTCCACTACACTTCTGATATTCCGAACTAATTGATTCTCCTTATCATTCGTGATACTTTGTTACCAGTACCTGACATACGGTATCAGAAACGAGGAGATCGGACTATGACAGCACGTATTGGACTTCCTGCACCTGATTTTACGATGGACACCGTGACATTTGACAACGGATTTCCCCTGCCAAAGAGCTTGGTAGACTATCGTGGAAAATGGCTTCTTTTGTTCTTTTATCCGTTTGACTTTTCGAAAGTATGCCCAACCGAAATTCTCAGCCTCAATCGCCGGATCAAGGAGTTCACGGATTTAAATGTCGAGGTACTTGGCATTAGCGGCGACAGCATACATACACACAAAGCATGGATGAGAGCGAGTGAAGGCATCGGACCACTCTCCTTCCCTATCGCTTCTGACTACAGCAAAGAAGCTACCATGGCATACGGTGTGCTAGACGAAGCAACCAAAGCTCCGCTGCGCGGCAGCTTCATCATCGATCCAGAAGGCATCCTGCAATACGCAGTCATCTCCAACTCCAAGGTTGGCAGAAGCGTAGACGAGACGCTCCGTGTGATCGAAGCTCTGCAATCAGGCGGATTGTGCCCAATGGACTGGAAGCCTGGGCAAAACACGATTTCCTAATCGATAGACATAAACAAAGGCCGCATGATCGCTTGCACAGGATCATACGGCCTTTTTCATTTTTTAATAGGCATAAGAAAACTTCTATCGAGGCCTATTCATGGAGGAGCGATCGCGTTTTAGCAGAAAGTTTTCATGCGCTCCGGAATTCATAAGCGTACCGCTTATAAATTCCTATACGTTAAAAAAAATCAGGAAAGCAGTACCCCTAATCGCCAGTTGAGTTAGAAGGAAGGTGTACTATAGCCTGATTTTTTCACCATACCATTATTTATCTTCTCTGTAAATACTTATCTAGACGCGACCGGATACGGAAACAAGTCAACCACACGTATGGTCTCCCCGCTTTCGTTGGTAAACACAACATGCTCTCTCCGAAGCTCGGTCGGACTCTCCAAACCACATGCTGCCGCCAGCGAGAACAAGCCTTCCCTCAACTGTAAAATATAGTTCATGACACGCCACTGCTTTTCTGCTGGAACCAGCGCCTCCTGGTATTTGGAATCCGTCGTAGTGACTCCTGTCGGACATTTACCTGTATGGCATTGCATCGCCATGATGCAGCCAGTTGCAATCATGAAGCCTCTCGCGGAGTTGACGCAATCCGCCCCCAATGCCATGGCGATCGCTACTTTGTCAGGAGTGACGAGCTTGCCGGAAGCAAAAATCCTGATGCGGTCCCGGACACCGAATTTCCGCATCGTATCATCGAGAATGATGAGCGCGGCGAACAATGGCAAGCCCATGCCATCTGCCATTGCCTTGAACATTGCGCCTGAACCGCCCTCAGAGCCGTCAACCGTAATGAAATCCGGGTAAATGGACAGCTCCAGCATTTTCTCAAAAAAATGCTCCAAGCGCTTTGGATCGCCGACAACGATTTTTACTCCCACCGGCTTGCCTCCCGCCTCCTGCAAACTACTGATGAAATGCAAGGCTTCGTCCGGATTGCTGAGGAACTCGAAGCGGTTCGGTGAATTGACTGTTTGTCCCACAGGTACCAGCCTTGCTGCTGCGACTTTTTCCGTGACCTTGGCGCCCTCGAGGTGCCCTCCGCGTATTTTGGCCCCTTGATGAAATTTCAGTTCGAACGCTTTGATGTTCGGGATGCTTGCCTTTTTCTTGAATTCTTCGATGGAAAACTTGCCCTTGTCATCACGGAAACCAAACATCCCAGGCCCGATTTGCGAAATAATATCTACACCTGTAGAGAGGTGAACTTCTGCAACGCCACCCTCTCCTGTATTGATCCAAGAGCCGCCTGCCATACGTGCCCCATACCCAGCGGACATGATATAGTTTTCTCCCACTGCTCCAAAGGAGGTAGCTGATGCACCGAACATCCCTTTTAGCCGCCAGGGCTGCCTTCTGTTTTCGCCCACGACAATGACATCCTCGTCATGCAGCATCCACGGCTTAACCTCTAGTTCCTCGATAAGCTTTTCTCTTCTTGTAAACAGTCCTTCATGGGTAATCTCATACTTTTTGCCAGGGACCACTTTCTCGTTATCTACCCGCAGCTCACTCGTCAGCCTCGGGAACATCGCATTGGACAAATAGAAGCCGGGCTCCTCGTAATCGCGTTTTCCACCAAACGAGATCAGGTCGGTCCTGTATTTGGCCGCATAAACCATCCCGACAAAGTCAGAACGGGAGAACGGCTTCCCTTCTGTATCCGATTCAAACCAATACTGGCGAAACTCAGGCCCGAGCTTTTCCAGCAAATAACGCATCCACCCCAAAAAAGGATGGGAACGAATAATGGAGTGCTTCGGCTGTTTAGACAAGGCGTACATATAACCGAAAAATACAATGGGTGGCAGAAGAAGGATGATGATAATGACGCATAACAGAGTAGGTACCACTTGTGCTTATCCTCCCCAAACACAATATTCTAGTAAATCATGTCAAGGATAGGATGCGACAAGTTCTCTGTTTTTAATCGTATTTCTCATCATCCTCCCTTATTAGTCCATCTACGATTAATTCCAGCTCTGTTTCAAAATTCAGCATGATTTCTACAGGCAGCTGCTCTGCAACCTCTGTCATGTCTGGAAGAAGCAATGCATCCTCTACCGTACCAGGCTTCGTCTCCAACTGATCGTACCACTCTCGAATATGATCCATCATGCGGTAAAACGAGGCCTCAAACTGATTCGCGTCATCCTCCGCGTCGTCCTCATGGCTCTTTTTCATCCGATCCCAATATTCCAGCGTCGTGCGCAGTGCTTTCTCTATGTTTGCATCCATTTATCGTCTCTCCTTTTCGTCTCTTCCTTCTCTCTCCTTTAGTATGACCGCATCGATTGCACAATGCCACCTCAGGTGTAAACCTCTTGCCCCTTCCATTTTTTCATAATCGTTGCGTTTTTTGACACGTTTTATAGCCCGGTTGAGTCATACGAAAATGAAAAGAGGCTGTTATCCTAAATGTAGCTAGCAGCCGATGATCCGGCAATAAACAAGAGAGCTCTCTAGTGGAATAGGGGAGGATGCACCCTGTCATTACGATGGAACAATCGAAAATTATCTCTCCCGCTACTTTTCGTCTCCGTCATTTGTATCGTTGCTCTACAGCTGCCTATCGCAGCCAAGGCGACGCCTGCCGATACTGACTCCTTGCAGGCGATCATTGATCAAGCACGCCCTAACGATACCGTTACCATCCCGTATGGTTTGTACAAAGGTCCGATCCGAATTACCAAGCCGATTCAATTGGTAGCCAATGATCCAGTGAAGATCATCAATCCGACTGAGGAAGAGGCAACGCTCACGATTGAAAGCGACAATGTGAGCGTGCAAGGAATCCATATCGTGGACAAGCGAATCAACAGTGACGTAGCCGCTCTTGTCATCCGAGGCGATCAAAACTTCCTGGAGAATGTCATCGTTGAAACGAAAGGGATCGGTATTCAATTACGGCAAGCAAACTACAACACGCTGCATAACGTTCAAGTCATCGGAAAAATCAAAGGTGATGGCAGCCCAACGACCAGTTCCGGACATAATCACGGAGCACAGCCTGAAGTAAAGCCAAAGCAAACGGAAAAAGCGAGACGAGGAAACGGAATTGACGTGCGTGAATCGGATCATAACCGTTTCATTAAAAATCAGGTGACGAATGTCGAAGATGGCTTTTACATCGAAAATAGCGATCGAAACCATCTGGAACAAAATCTGGTGACGAGCTCGCGGTACGGCTATCACTTCATGGGGACCTCTGATACGACGGTCATCAACAACATTGGAATGGAAAATGTCACAGGCTCCCAGCTTATGGAGTCGCGCAAATTGACGGTTACCGGGAATCAATTTTTGAAACAGCAAAAAAATCCTGGTTCGCAAGGAATTCTTCTCATTACCGTACAGGATACGCTGATTGCAAACAACACGATTGAGGGGAACCGCGTTGGACTGTATTTAGAGCAATCATCCGGTATTACAGTAAAAAACAATTTACTCAGTCTCAACTTTATCGGCATGCAGTTTTTGTCCTCTTCTGACAACGTATTAACCGATAATCAATTTGTCTCCAACGTCATCCAAGCGCAAGCCCAGGATAGTCAGAACAACAACTTAAACAAAAACTACTGGGACAATCTGCAAGGACTCGATGTAAACGGGGATTCTCGCAGTGATTTACCGTACGAGATGAATCCTTTTTACCTAGGTTTGACCGATGCGGTTCCTGCCTACCAGTTGTTTTTCCAAGCCCCGGGATTTGTGTTTCTGGAAGGCTTGTTTACAAGTGGGGCCGGCTCAGCAATCAAGGACGCATCTCCTTTAATGCAACCCTCGGACACCGTGTTACTTGAATCTGGGGAAACAAGCAGTTGGGGTGCAGGCATTCTTGGACTTATTTTGTTAGTAGGAAGCTGTTCCATCATTTATATAGGAGTGAGAAAATCATGAACAAAATGAAAAAATGGGGTACAACAATCGGAGCAATTCTCGGCATTAGCCTGCTTATGGTCGGCTGCGGAAGCGAAGAGCCGAAACCTGTGGATATCGCGGAAGGCGTAGACAAATGTGACCTTTGCAAAATGCATGTCCCTAACGATCACAATGCTACTGAAATCGTCTTAAAAGATGGAAAAGCACTGAAGTTCGATGATCTCGGCTGCATGAACAACTGGACGAAAGAGAATGGAACCGATAACGTGGCTGTACAATTTGTCCGCGATTACTACACAGCAGAATGGACAAAAGCAGAGAAAGCTACCTACGCTTACGACAAAGACTTCAAAACGCCAATGACATATGGCATCTATTCATTCAAAGAGAAGTCTGCTGCAGACAGCTTCGTTCAGGAACAAAAGAAAGGTATTGTCATGAGTGCGGATCAGTTGAAAAATCATAGCTGGGAAAATGGCATGAGCAAACACATGAACAAAGACGGTCAGTCTTCCGAAGGTCAACATAATGGCGGTCACGAAAGTAAGCCAGCAGATCACGGCAGCAATAGTACTACCCCAACCACACATAACTAACAGAGGGAGTGGAGTCTTTGCACATCAATCTGATTGCCAAACGAGAAGTGAAGGTAGGCTTTCGCAATCCATGGTCCTACTCGTTTATGGCTCTGTTCTCCCTGTTTAGTTTGGGGCTCTTGATTATCCAATCGCAGTCCTACATGAAGGGTTATACGTATACGACAGGTACCATGCTGAATCTGATTTTGTATTTGCTGCCACTGATGACGATGCTTCTCTCCTCTTTTTCCTTGACGGCGGAAAAAGAAGAGGGAAGCTGGCAGCTCCTCTCTACCTACTCCATGACGACCTTTTCGTTTTTGGTGGGGAAATATTTAGGACAAGCACTCGTGTTGGTTGCGATCGTCAGCTTCGGGTATGGGTTGTCTGGTGTAGCTGGTATGCTGTTAGGAAAAAGCTTTGCATTCTCGACACTTTTGTTTTTGCTTGCCTTTTCCATCTGTCTCATTCTTTTATTTTTGGGAATTGCCATGCTGATTGGGGCCATTAGTAAAAACCGTTGGCAGGCTTTGACGATGGGAGTCAGCATCTGGTTCTTCTATATTCTGGCATGGCCTACTCTTCTCATCTCTGTGCTCAGCTTCGTCCCTTATACATGGATCAAGCCTCTGCTTCAGCTCGCAACGTTTCTCAACCCGGCGGAGTTTGTACGAATCTTTTCCGTTGCCAGATTAGGCGGTGGCTCGATCTTTGGACCTGAATACTACAAATGGGTGTACTGGGCTGATTCTCCGCTTGGTGATCTCATCTTTGTCGCACTCAGTCTGCTCTGGATCAGTGCGACCTTGTTCATAGCCATCCGGGTATGGGAAAGAAGGTAATGCAATGAATACGTTAGGACTTACCATCGACCAGGTCACTAAGGAAATCAATGGGAAAACAATCGTCCACCCATTCAGTATGAACATTCCACCGGGCCAAGTCGTCGCCCTATGCGGCGGGAACGGTGCAGGGAAAAGTACGATCCTGCGGATGCTGGTCGGTATTCTCCCGCCTTCTTCGGGAACCATTCAGCTCAACGGGTTAAACTGGAACGATAATCGCGTAGAGTATCTTCAAGAAATCGGTTATATGCCGGATCACTTTACGTTTTCTGCCGGACTTACCGCGAAAGAAACGCTCGAGTTTTACGCTTCCCTGCGCAATCGCACCGCCGAAGAGGCGGATCGGCTGCTGAAAATGGTGGGACTGCATGAAGTGAGAAACAAACGGGTGTCCCAGTTCTCCAAAGGCATGCAGCAGCGTCTCCTGTTTGCCCAAGCGATATTGGCAAAGCCTGCACTCGTCGTTCTCGATGAACCGACCAACGGACTCGATCCGTATTGGATGGATGCATTTGTCGATCTCGTGCGGGAAGTAAAGCTAGCGGGTCAATCCGTTCTCTTTACGACACACCAGTTGCAGGTGGCAGATGCGGTAGCGGATCGGGCAATTTTCTTGATGAATGGGAAAATCGTGCGTGATGGATCGATAAAGGAGTACCAGCAGCAGTATGGGGCAATTGGTTTGTATGGTGCCTTTTCCGAGCTTGTGAATCAGGCAAAGGCATGAATAAAAAAACGCGGGAGATTTGATCGTTTAGATCGACTCCCGCGTTTTTGCTATTTATAGCGCCTTTGCTTCCATATAAAAGACAGATAAAAACTTTTTCACACTAATCCGGCACTTCGTCGTTTTTTCGCCCGCCTCCAGCTCTTGCATCCGCTGGCGAATTTCTTGAAAGTCAAACAGTCGTGGTGCAAAGTGTTCAAAGGTCGGGTTGGCATAGTCGGTCAACCCCAATGAGGAAAGATGCGTAAAGGCTTGCAGGACCATCCGGCGAATCCGTTGTTCCATGGCACGCACCTCTTTGGTAATGCCATGCTCATTCAGGGTGGCATGCACCTTCAGCAGAATTTGTGTGTACAGTTCCTTGAGCTGCAATTCGTGCAGCTTGTCTCCTTGCCGCTCATCCTGTACGAGCCATTCTATGATCAATAGCAGATCGGGAGCCCCGGCTTCACCTGCGATCCCTAGCTGCAACAGCAGCTTTCTCGCTTTTTGTGCCAGAATATCCTGATCGGATGACTGACTTTTCAAGCCGCTGGTATGTGGTTCTTTTGCTTTGACGTCGAGGATTTGTAAGGATTTGCGGATGGTTTGCAGAGAGGCTTCCAGCGTCAAGTAATCCGATACTCGCTTTAGCACAGCCATGACTTCAAGGCGGTTGATCGGCTTTTGAATAAAGGTATCAATTCCTTGCAAATAAGCCTCCCCGATCATTTCCTTGTTCTCCACCTGTGACACCATAATGAAGCGGCCCGCGAAGCCATCTGCCTGCAACTTTTTGATCGTTTGGATGCCATCGAGTCCTGGCATTAACAAGTCGATCAAAATGACATCGACCCCATACAGCTGATCAATCGATACGTGACTGCCGTCGCTGGCTTGTCCTACAATTTCACCCAACCCGCTGTCTTGAATAATTCGTTCGAGCATGCGGCGCACTACGGCATCATCTTCAATTAAAAAGAAACGTATCATTGCTTACACTCCCTCCTTTCCGAGCAATTGGTCAGTCGGAATTTGCACTTCTAAGTGCGTCATTTGCTTCTGATCAGGTAAAATACGCAGGCTTCCTTGTAGGCTTTGGACAATTCCTCGGGCATGCGTCAGTCCAATTCCGGTAGATGCATTTCCCTTTTCATCGTATTTCGTCGTATACCCGGGCTGAAACACCCATTCCTGCTCTTCCAGCGGGATTCCCGGACCACTGTCAAGTACACTGAACACCAGATGACGATGAATCAGCTTCACATTCAGCTCAATCCGTCCCGACGTGGGAATCGCCTCTACTGCATTGGCTACCAGGTTGTTTAGCACGGAGAGCAGCGCATAGATTTGGCTGGTAGACAGGTTGATGTTACAGCTCCAGTCGATTTGAATTTCCCTTCCCAACATCTCGGCGTACTTCTGATTCGCCCGAGCAACCAGTTCACACAGCTCTTTGATCGGTAGCTGTGGTGCTAGTCCCTCCTGATTGATTAGCTTGGAAATGCCCGCCAGCATCCGCTGCGAATCTTTTTTTACTTCATGTACATTCTCTGCAATCGCCAAAGCTGTCGGGGATTCCGCATGATCAGAGGTGAGCAGACGTCTGTAGAGCTGATAGCTCTCGCGCGTGATTTCCTCCAGATGCGTCATTGATTTTCGCAAGTAAAAGGCTTCCTCATACAGCTCTGTATTGATCATCCGCAGACGCTCCAACTCTTGCTGACGCACCTCTCCCACTGCCCGCAACTGCCTGATTGAAAAGCTGTTGTACAAACCAACAGCAAAAAAGCTGCGCAAGACCCCAAAGAAGAGAAGCATCAAAAAGCTCTGCCAAGTGATCGGCGGAAAATCAGTGAAATACTGTCGCACTTGGATCTCTACCACATTGGAGATGAAATCAATGGATGCACCTATCAGCCCTAACCATAGAGGGAACTCACGATACCTTCGCGCACGGAGCAAATAAAACAGAACCGTAAAGCTGAAATAGTAAAAGGCGGAGGGAAGATGCGCAGCCACGCTCTCCATGTATGGACGGTACGCAAAAAAGACATCCATTCCGACGCGAAATCCGAAGATAAACGTCCCTGTAAAAAAACCCGTCAACAATACAGGTACAGACGAAAACCACAGCAATCCGAAAAAGAAAGCAGCGATGCCCAAGGAAAAACGAAAAGATCCTCCTACGGGGTTTACCTTCATCTCTCCAAAAAAGGCAGTTGCCAGCATGATAATAAACAGGATCAAAAGGCGTTCTCGCATAGCTGCTCCTTTCACACGGAAAAAGATCTCCTATTCTTATTTTACTAAGAATCGGAGATCTGCAAAGATAAAACGTTTACGCGTGCTTGTTTTCCAGTCGCTTGGAGACGACTGACAGCGCGTAGTTGACGACGAAGTACATCACTGCCACCATAAGGAAGGTTGGGATGACGTAGTTGACATTGCGTCCGTTGATGATTTGCGCATGGTTCATCAGCTCTGGCAAAGCGATTACGACAGCCAGTGACGTATCCTTCAAGAGCGAAATGAATTGGCTCACAATCGGCGGAACCATTCTTCTGAGAGCCTGTGGAAGGACAACATGCCACAGTGTCTGGACATAATTCAGACCAGAAGAGCGTGCAGCTTCAATCTGTCCTTTTTCGACCGAAGTTAAACCGCTTCGCACGATTTCCGACAACATCGCTGCTTCGAAAATAACCAACGCCAGAACAGCGGCCCAAAACTTGTCCAGCTTGAATCCCACTTCAGGGAGAGCAAAATACGTAAAGAAAATAATCAACAAGAGCGGCAAATTGCGAATCAGCTCTACGATTGTCCCGAGAACTTGTGAGACTCCGGGAATTTTTGCGTAACGCAAAACCCCTACGATAATCGCAATCGTAAAACTGAAGACAATTGACAAGAAAGCGACCTGCAAAGTGACCCAAAAGCCTTCGAGCAGGAAGGTCAAATGACTGGGCGCATATGCTCCGGTAAAGTCCATGATGTCCCCTCCTCCTTAGCGGCTTCCAGCCAAGCGTCGCTCCAAATAACTGACGAACGCGCTCAACGGAAGGGTCAGAATCAGATAAAAAACAGCTACAAAGATGTACACATCAAAAGTAACAAACGTATCAGCGGAAATCAGATCTCCATAGTACATCAGGTCAAGACCTGCAATCACACCTAATACCGAGGAGTTTTTTACGAGATTGATAAACTGGTTGCCCATCGGCGGGATCACGACCTTGATCGCTTGTGGCAAAATGATATAGCGCATCGTTTGTCCGTACGTCAATCCCGAGGAACGAGCGGCTTCTGTCTGTCCTTTTGGAATCGCCTGAATGCCTGCGCGGATCGTCTCCGCGATAAATGCAGCCGTATACACTGTCAACCCAAGCGTACCCGCAATAAAGGGCTCCAGTATGATACCAATGGCCGGCAAGCCCACAAAAAAGAGGAAAACGACGAGAATCAACGGGATATTCCGCACAAACTCGATGTAAGCCGTAGCGATCCACTTGAGTGGTCGAATCGGAGAAATCCGAAAGATCGCAAAGAGCGTCCCCAGTACAAAGCTCCCGACGAGAGCAAGTAGGCTCGCCTGTAAGGTGTTCCAAAAGCCTTTGAGATACATATCCATGTGATCAAACAAGATAGAAAAATCGATCATCTCTTATGCGATCCTCCTTGTGTGCAAAATTCTGTTAGGAATATAAGGGAATGAGCGGCAGAGTAAACCGCTCATTCTTTATGGAGTCGAACCGCATTATTTTTTAGGTTTTGTTCCGATCCATTTTTCGTAAATCTTGTCGTATTCGCCGTTTTCTTTCATTTCTTTCAGCAGATCGTTCACGGTTTTCACGAATTCAGCATCACCCTTGCTGATTGCAATACCGTATGGCTCTTCCGTGAAGGTCTCTTCTGTTACACGGTAGTTCGGATCTTGCTTCGCCATGCCGTACAGGAGAGCGTTATCAGTTGTCAGCGCGTCACCTTGCCCAGCTTTGAGTGCTGTGAAGGCTTCCGCGTAGTTTTCGAATTCAAGTACTTCTACATCAGGAGCACTCGCTTTGATGTTTTTCGCAGATGTAGAACCTTTTGCGGTCACGATTTTCATGCCTTTTTTCATGTCTTTCAGACCGTTGATTGAGCTGTCCTTTTTCACCAAGAAAGATTGACCTGCTAGGAAGTACACGTCAGAGAAGTCTACTTCTTTTTTACGGTCTTCTGTAATAGTCATCGTTGCGATGATCGCGTCAATTTCTCCGTTTTTCAGCATCGGAATACGCGTTTTGGAGGTTACTTCCTTCAGCTCAATTTTGTTTTCGTCCCCGAGTACTTTCTTTGCGATCGCTTTCGCAATATCGATATCGAAGCCTTCTACATTTCCGGTTGCCGGGTCTTTCAAGCCGAACAAATTCAGGTCGTACTTCACTCCGACTACGAATTTGTCTCTTTCTTTGATTTTTGCCAATGTGCCTGTTCCTGCTGCAGCTGATGTACCTTTTGCGCCGCCTTCTGTTGTACTACCCCCACCACAGCCTGCCAACGCAGTTGCGCTCAGCATCAGAACGAGACCCATACCTGCTACCTTTTTCCACAGCTTGTTTGCTTTCATCTGAATACCCCTTTTCTCTATCGTTTTCTTTTTTAGTGATTCAAAATCCGACTCAAGAACAAACGCGCACGTTCTTCACGCGGACTTGCGAAAAACTCCTCTGGTGTCGAATCTTCGAGAATCGTGCCCTGATCCATAAACACGATGCGATCTGCGACTTCGCGGGCGAAGCCCATTTCATGCGTCACGACCACCATCGTCATGCCTTCCTTCGCCAGCTTCTTCATGACATCGAGCACTTCTCCGATTGTCTCGGGGTCCAGTGCAGAGGTCGGTTCGTCAAACAGCATGATTTTTGGTCGCATAGCTAGTCCACGCGCAATTGCTACGCGTTGCTGTTGACCGCCAGATAGTTGCGTTGGGAACATTTCCGCCTTTTCCGGAATCCCTACCTTTTCCAAATAGTAGAGAGCCGTTTCTTCGGCTTCCTTCTGCGATACGCCTAGTACCTTGGTTGGTGCCAGCGTAATGTTTTGCAGTACGGTCTTGTGTGGGTATAGATTGAAGTGCTGGAACACCATGCCGATGTCCCGACGCAGCTTGTTGATATCGGTGTTTTTATCATTCACTTTCACCCCGTCTACCACCAGCTCTCCGTCTGTAACCGTTTCCAATCTGTTGATACAGCGAACCATCGTGCTTTTACCCGATCCTGACGGGCCAATGACCACGACGACTTCTCCCTGGTTGATATGCAGGTTGATGTTCTTGAGGACATGAAAGCTTCCGTAATGTTTATTTACTTGGTGAAAACTAATCAACCTTAAATCCCCCCTTGCTCTATGTCTTATTTTGTATACTAATGTCGAACTACTCAAAACTACTGAAAAAGACAAAGAAAAGTTTTTCTGTTTAAAATTTTCTAATAACACACAATAAAGAAACGAAGTGAACCTCCCAGTCAAATGGGAGCCAATATATTATGTAAGACCTGAATGGAGGCCGGCCTATGAAAGAAGAAAATGTAAAGCCTTGGCTCATCCGGATGCGCCAAGGAGAGGAAGAAGCTTTTCAAGAAGTCTATCGAGCAACTCGCACGTATGTCTACAACCTGATCTATTTTCTGGCGCCACACAAACAGGATGTAGACGACATGATGAGTGAAGTGTACGTGGAGTTGATTCGAAGCATCGACAGGTACGATGTGGAGCAGCCCTTTATCCCATGGTTTAACGGATTGATAGTGCGGCAGGTTCGCAACTGGAATCGGAGCATTTGGCGAAGATTCCGCCTGCTAGAGCGGGTAAAGGAAAAAGGCTACGAAGCACCTGTTGCAGGTATGGAGGATAAGCTGGGGGCGATCAGTGATGAGCTGGAAGTCATTCCTGCCGTAGAGAACTTATCCTTCAAGCTCAAGGAAATCGTCGTACTGCGTTACTATCAGAACTGTTCCTTGGAGGAAATTGCTGCGATTCTTCAAATCCCGCTCGGAACGGTGAAATCGAGACATCACTTGGCAATGAAAAAGTTGAGAGAGCATTTTGAGCATCAAACCAATCGTGAGGAGGCATCTTTTCATGTTCATTGAAAAAAAGCTAAGAAATGAGTATGAGTTGGTAGCAGGGAAGGTCCACATTGATCCTGCATTGGATAGCAAAATCGAACGATTAGCCAAACAGGAGTTCGCTGGCAAGCGGCGTTTGCACAAAGGGATGCGCTTTCGTCCAAAGCTGGTACATGTTGCAGCAGCGTTCGCCCTGACTACTGGTTTTGGTTATGCGACACACAGCTTGTTGTACAAAATGGATGAAGGCTCTGTCCAAATGGAAGTTCAAGCACGTAAGGATTTTACATTGACACAAATAACCCCTAAAGAAATACGTCTGGAATTGGCAAACGTTGAGAACAAACTGGCAACAGGCGAAACTGCCCTTGTCTACTTCGCAGCGCTTGAAAAAGAGAAGCACCCTCTCTTTCAACAAAACCCCATGATCGGCATCGAAAAGCCGGATGTGGTGAAAGATTGGAAAGCATGGACTGCCGTCCTCAGTGAAGAAGCTTCTCTCTCACATGCCTTGCCACACCAGCTTCCTGACAGCTTTTCCTTCCTTGAAGGCAAACAGGGTACCCCATACGGTGTCATGATGGGTCAAGAAGGAAAGCAGTGGCTGCATGAGCTTCAAGAAGAAAGCAAGGAAACAGGTAAAAATGTCGTATGGAAAGTAGTTCCACAAGCGACTTCTCCTATCGAAGCGTATACCAGTCTGTATGAGAACAAGCAAAAAGAACGTATCTTTGTTACGATAGAGAAATTCCCGAAAGAACAACTAGATGTACAATTGAGCACACCAGAAACAACGAAATACGATGCAGTAACTGTCAGCGGAAAAAAAGCGCATTACACGAAAAACGACCACTTCCTGTTTAGTGAATCCGGTCAGTATCAAGAGCTGTCTTGGTTGGATCAAGACGGAGAGCAACCGATTATGTATCGTATAGCTACCGATTCGCCAACCGTTTCCAAAGAAATGCTGCTCCAGGCTGCAAAAGCAAGCCAGCAGTAACAAATAGGAAAAAAGATAAAAAAACCAGTTCAACGCTCTTTATGCGATGACTGGTTTTTCCTTTTTAACTATTACGCATTCAGATCATACAGTCCTGGGCTGTGTTCATTTGGCTGTTCCGGCATGATAGGAACCGGGAAGCCCTCAGGTGGCGGAACTACTTCCAAACTGCCGCCATTTCTACTCGGCGACTGTCCGTTGAAGATTTCTCCAATACGAGTGTTATCCAATCGGAAATTGAACTGAGCATTGTGGAAGCCCATTTCTACATACTTGCGGCACTCAGGATACTTGTTTATGTCGTAGTTGGGGATAGGGAACAGCTTGCCTCAGTTCACGCCTAATGTCTCCAATGCCTTTGCGAAGGCGTTTTGATGGGCGTTATCCCGAACGATTAGGAAAGCAAGCGTTTCACGGAATGTTTTGTTCGAGCTCATTTCGTAAATGCGTGACTTTTGCAGGACACCGGTTGATTCCAGCACCAGGTTGTCGAGAAGATCACTTATCAAATTGCCATGATTATACACATAATTCCCCATCCATGGATTTCCTGCTGCATCGACGGGTAAGGAGCTTTGCGCACCCACGATGAAATGGTGCGCATTTCTCCAAAACGACCACCCAAAATCTCCTGGATGACTTTAGCTGCCGCCGGGTCGGGTTTATCTGGAACAATCATGTTAATCAAATCTTCCTTGTAAAAGTACAAAATGGATGACCTCCCTCCAAAGTAGATGAATGCTAGGTCTTAGTTTGGATGATGA
This sequence comes from Brevibacillus schisleri, assembly GCF_055685845.1. NCBI lineage: Bacteria > Bacillati > Bacillota > Bacilli > Caryophanales > Paenibacillaceae > Brevibacillus > Brevibacillus schisleri. The sequence goes on along the minus strand of NZ_JBVNDM010000001.1, from coordinate 1,312,078 downwards.
CGAACTACTTTAACCGGAAAAAGCAAGAAAACGGCCCTTGAATAAACCCGACTATTTTGTAAAACAGTAAGCACCATAAGGACTATAAAGGAGAATAAAAATGACTCGATTTTTAATTAAGGCTGCTGTTAACGGTATTATTGTTGTCGCTTGTTTATGGTGGTTTGCAAATGCATCCTGGACATCCGCCATTTTAACGGCACTCGGGTTAACCGTCATCGCATATCTGATTGGCGATCAACTGATATTACGAGCTACCAATAATGTTACGGCCACGATTGCAGATGCAGTGATCGCTGGGATTTATTTATGGGCAGTTGCCAGATGGCTGAATTGGCCACTAAGTTTTGGCGAGTTAATCATTACGGTAGCCCTTTTAGGTGTGGCAGAGCTTGTGTACCATCGCTTTTTGGGGATATACGATCATAATCGTATCAAGAAAGAACCCGGAAAATAATTCTCCTCTTCCTTTGAGGGGATATATCCTGTCCCTCTTGTAAATCTTATCTTTGGGTTACATCACAAAGTTAGGAGAACCCGAATGGATATCAAAACTCTACTGAGTACTGGGAGGACATTAATGGGTATTTTATCAGGCAATCCGCAAAATGAACCTATGCATTATGGCGAGGTATTTGGAGTATGGATGTATCTTTCAACAACGAAGGGCTTGCTTGCCAGTTATCAAACAGCGCTCAACCATACTGGTGATCATGATCTGAAAAGCTTTCTCGAGGACATTACGCGAAGCATGAAACAAGAAGTAGAGCAACTGGATGAATTGCTCAAAGTGAATGGGATTGGATTGCCACCAGCACCACCGGATCGACCAGTAGCGAATCTGGAAAACATACCGGCAGGTGCTCGTATAAGTGACCCAGAGATCGCTGCTGGTGTTACAAGAGACATCGCAGCCGGACTGGTTTCCTGCAGTCAAATTATGGCTCAGTCCATCCGGGAAGATATCGGAATGCTTTTTGGTCAGTACCATGTTGCAAAAGCCCAATTTGGCCTCAGATTGCTCCGCATTTCAAAAGAAAAAGGCTGGTTAGTTCCGCCGCCTCTTCATATACAAACTCCAGAACTTGTCCATGCCTAAACAGAAGGATAAGCACTGCCTGATGGTAGTGCTTATCGTTTTTTATTTATGTTCGCCTGAGAAATAAGGACGTTAACGGGTAGCGTGCTCGTACAATTTCCGCGCGAACTCCTCCATCAACTCTCGCTTAGCCAACAGCTTACGCATCTGTTGAGGCAAGCCCTCTACTCCGTAATAGGCACCTGCCAATTGACCGTAGACAGCTCCCGTCGTATCCGCATCATCTCCGAGGTTTACCGCTAGAAACAGGCCTTCTTCAAAAGAACTACTGGTATAAAAAGCCCAAAGCGCCGCTTCAAGCGAATCGACGACATACCCCGATCCTTTGATCTCTTTTTTCGTTTTCGCTTTATAGGAACCATTCGCGACTCGGGCGATATCAGGATCAAGCGGTTGCTTTTCCCATAGACCCGCTACTGGAGAAAACGAATCAGTGAGCAACTCCTCTTTCGAAATACCCTGCAGAGCCCCCAGAAGTAATGCCCCGAAAAAACGACAGCCATCTACTGCCTTTGCCGTCGCGTGTGTGGTGCGAGAACTTTGCGCACAGTAATCAATGGCGAGCTCTGGTTGATTGGCATAATAGAGTGCGACAGGTGCTAGCCTCATAATGGAGCCATTCCCTGCCGACATCGGATGATCCGATCCGCTGAATGGATTTTTTGTCTGCTCAAAACGCCACAGCGCTTCTTTGGTGATATTCCCGATATCGAAGCAGTGATCCTTGCAGCTCATATAACCCTCTCGAAACCAGGCTACATATCGGTTCATCTGATCAACCGGATCGAAGCCGTTCTGCGTAATCAAGCTCTCAGCCAGGCACAACGCCATCGACGTATCATCCGTCCATTCTCCCGGCTTTAAATCGAACGGTCCTCCCCCGACCATTTCTGTAAGCGGCTGAAAGGTACCCGGTTTGCGAAATTCTAAAGTAGTGCCGAGTGCATCTCCAACGGCTAATCCTAGCAAACTCCCAGCATAGCGGTCACGCAGTTCCACGCTTATCCACACCCTTTTTTCAGAATTATCTGTTCATATCAAACAAAGCATCTGGCAATAACATTTTGACCGACAAATTGTTCGCCCAATTCATCTGTCGCTACCTTTTCTTCTGTGCTTGCAAGCGTGATAATCTGCGGCAAAACCAGCTTGTAACGGTCCTCCATCACGGTTTCAAGAACGTACTGTTCCTCTTCGTCCCACAAAAGAATTCCTGCTAAAATTCTGGTCTCCACACAGATCCCCTCCATTTTTTTCTCTTTTGAATATGTACGAAAGACGGGTACGATGACCCGCCTTCTAGTGCCTTACATAATGTGTAATGTGTATACTTACTGCTCTTTTTTCAGGCGTGCATCCAGAACAAAGTTGCCGAATGGCAGTAATGAAGCGATAAAAGCCCCGATCACTTTCAAGAAGGACCACTTATTGGTCATTGTAACATGTGCCAGCGCCAAAATATACAGGACAAAAAACAATCCATGAAGCGAACCGGCAATTTTAACTGCAGCCGGGTAATCCATAAAATACTTAAGCGGCATAGCAATCCCGAGAAGTACCAAATACGAGACGCCTTCGATCAGGCCGATGAGACGGAAGCGTCCGAGGGCAGAGTTCATCATGTGCGGGTACCATCCTTGCCATTGAAATTACCACTATTATAAACGAAAAACTATCATAATGTTGAAAATAGTCCAATGTTCATAATAAATTCAAAATCAACGGCCCCACGCTTCTTCTCGGATGCGTTCCATCCAGCGCATCTCTGCGTGCAAATGCTCAACGGCACCGATCAGAATCGCTCGTGCTCCCCAGCTAAGCCTCTCTCTTTTTTCCTCCTGGATCGATTCCAACAATTCAGCTAACCGTCTTACCTCCTGGATATTAACTTCCAAGGCCTCATCCATTTTTTGTGGATCACCGTACGAAGCAAAAGTCAGAGCCGCGTAGATCGGATTGGTCAGCTGCATCGGTTTTTGCAGTTCTTCCAAGAGAAGCTGTTGGAATTGCTCTTCGCCTTTTGGCGTGATCCCATACATCTTCTTATCTGGGCGGCTAGTCTCACGAATGACTTCTTTGACCTCAATCATCCCGCTCTTTTCCAGTTGGTCGAAGGCATAGTAGAGGGAGCCCTTGGCATATTTCATGTAACAATCCATTCCCCTTGCCTTCACCTGCTGCTGAACCTCATAGGGATGCTTCTCCCCTTCCATCAGCAATCCCAGAACAAGCAATTTTAGACTCATGACGATTCTCCTCTATCCGCGTTCCGGTTTCGGTGCGCCAGGCGATTTCCCCAATGCCCGATCATTTCCCATCAGCAAAATGCATACGAGAGCAAGTGCAGCAGGAACGAGCGCCCACATAAACGTATTCGCAATCGAAGAAGCAAGAATATCAATCATTTTATCCAAAATAGGAGCCGGAATGGATTCGCGCGCTTCTGGTGTCAAAATCGCTCGCGGGTCTGTAATGGCATTCGTCATCCCTTGACCCCCGAAGGCAGAGAACAAGCCGTTTTCAAACGAGTTACGTTGCAAGATCCCAAATACGGTGATCCCCAATGTCATTCCCAATGAACGGGAGAAAGAGTTTGTCGAGCTGGCCGATCCTCTTTGACGCATATCAAAGCCATGAATTGCTGAAATTCCCAAGGTGGAGAAAGAGAAGCCCACGCCAAACCCTGCAATCACCATATAAAGTGTAACGATTGAACGAGGAATCTCAGGCGTCAGTGTACTCAAAAGAAAAATACCTGGGATGAAAAAGACTGCGGACAGAAGCATAATATTACGGAAGCTGGTCTTCGTCGTCAGAAATCCACCTAGCTGGCTACCCGCAACCGAGCCGAGCATCATCGGTGTCAACAGTAATCCGGCATTCGTCGCTGACCCGCCATAGACCCCTTGGATAAAAATCGGCAGGTAAACTGTAGCGATAATGAAAGCAGCTCCATACAACAATGCAATCGCATTTGTCGTGGCAAATAACCGCTTCTTGAACATGGAGAACGAAATAATCGGATCAGATGCCCGCTTCTCGACAAATAGAAAAATCACAAACAACAAGAAAAAGGAAGAGAACAATCCAATAATCTGCATTGAATCCCACGCGTATTGATTGCCGCCCAGCTCAAGTGCAAACATCAGACTCACTACAGCACCGACCAGCGTAATCGCTCCCCACCAGTCAATGCTCTGCTTGCGGTATTCCAGCGACTCCTTGTAATACATCGAGATCAACCAGAGGGAAACAGCACCAATCGGTACATTGATGTAAAAAATCCAATGCCAGCTGACATATTCGGTAATATACGCTCCCAGCAAAGGTCCCAATACGCTGGACGTACCGAATACAGCTCCGAAAAGTCCCGTCATCTTTCCACGCTTCTCCGGCGGGAATACGTCAAAAATAATCGTGAAGGCAATCGGCATCAGCGCTCCGCCGCCAATCCCTTGAATCGCCCGATAAATGCTCAACTCAACGATGCTGTTTGCCGTCCCACATAAAATAGACCCTAACAAAAATACGATGAGACCAAATACGTAAAAACGTTTTCGCCCATACATATCGGAGAGTTTACCGAATATCGGCATCCCCGCCATCGTAGCGACCATGTACGCTGATGTCACCCAAACAAACTTATCCATGCCGCCCATCTCACCGACAATCGTACCCATAGCCGTCGCGACAATGGTATTGTCCATGGAAGCCATCAGGAGACCAAGCAGTAGCCCCGCTAACACCATATTCACTTTACTTTCTCTTGCAATCATTGCTTCGCCCTCCTGGGTGGTTAAATCAAAGTACTATACGTTATTATATTCAAATTTGACTACATATCAAAAAAATGCTCCTTTTTCTCGGAGCATTTTTTCGGTTTATTATCGCCCGAACGGTGACGGGCTGAATGGAGATGGCTGCTGGGCTTGATTGCCCTTCCACATTTTATACGCCGCTTCCGACATCGGTTCTACAGTCGGCTTGATCTCTCCAGTGAATGGATTCTTATTATAGGGCAGGTTAAACGTCCGTGTCCCGTCGCTCTTACGCATCAAAGAACCATCCGACAGCTCCACCCAACTACTTCCTGGTCCTCCATCGTCTACGACATAGAGGCCGTTATCATCCCAAGCAGGATACGTTGGCACATTTTTTACCGGAGGGCGCGTAGTCTGTTTCTTGACTGGTTTTGTTGAGGCTTTCGTCTTTTGTGTTTTCTTCTTCGGTGTGCTCGTTTTAGCAACTGCTACCGCTTTTGTTTTTGGCTTCCATTCGCTTTGTTTTTGCGCCGACGCTGGGGTAGGTGCTGATACAGCTACAGGCTTTTCAACCGGATAGGCGGAAACGTTAGCAGCGCGCGGGCCTTGATTAGCTAAATCCATAGCAGGCTTGGCAGTACCTGCTTTTTGAGAGACAGCTGCTGTTTTTGTATCCGTTCGTCCATCTGTTTTTACCGCGTGAATTAATGTCGGCCACAAATAGGCATTGAAGCCTAGTAAAGCGACCATCGAAGCAATACCTACGATTTTTTTCATTATAAGGGCTCCTATGACTGAATGATTAGGAAATAGAGTAATGACTTCTGGCCTATATCAAAATTTTAGTCGATTGGAAGAAAAAAGAAAACACCTTACATAAACAAACTCCTTCTCATGTTGGTGTTGAGAAGGAGTTCGTTTTGCAGGAGTTTCTCTCACCTGAATTTTACTTTCCCTCATTCAAACATCTAAGCGATATCCATATCGCGGAATCGTCGTGATTTGCTGCCCGTAGCGCAGAAGCTTTTTCCTTAAGCGATACACGAGCGCATTGATTTCCACCCGTCCGACATCTGGGACATTCCCCTCATGCAGCATTCGCTCCGGCCAAACGGTCAGCATAATTTCTTCAAAACTAACGGCCTTGTTCGCCTTTTGGTAGAGAAGCTTCAGCAAATCCATGTCTTTTCCGGTTAAAGGAAGTCTTGTTCCGTCGATACGAACTTCTCGTCTCTCCAAATGAATTTCCAAACCTGGCAAAAGCGACGCATTCTTCGGCTGCGTGAAAGGGAGCTCTACTGTATCATCCAGTTTATTGACCTCTCGTAAAAAGACGAGCTCAGCTACCCCTTTTGATAAGCTTATTTGATCCCCGTGACGAAGAATGTGAGAGGAGAAATGAAGCGGCGTCCCGTTTACCTCTGTGCCATGCTTGCTTTCCAAATCGATAATTTTGTAATCGTTCCCGATCCTTTGAAAGGCTGCATGCATTCTCGAAATGTACGGACTGGAAAAGGTAATGTCCAGTTGAAAACTAGTCCCCCTCCGCCCGATTGTACAGCGATCCTTCGTGAGATATTTGCGCGTGGCAACTTGGCTAGGGTCCCCTTTTTTTACAAGTAAGTATGCACCATTATCTATCATCTGGTGATCACCTCACGTGTTGATCGATTACGGTTTTGCAGCTGTCAGTGCGTCAACAACAATCTTGGTAGCTTCAGCAATGAGCGCATCATCATACGTAGCGTCCTGCTTATCTCTGCTAGACAGCACGGCAATGACAATCGGCTTTTTATTCGGTGGCCATATGATCCCTATATCGTTTCGCGTTCCATAGCTCGCTGCTCCTGTCTTATCTCCGACCTTCCAGTCTTTGGGGACGCCCGCTCGAATCAGCTTGGCTCCCGTCGTGTTGCCTTGCAGCCACTCGATAAGAATCTTCTGCTTGTCAGACGACAGCGCATTCCCTACCGTATAGGCTCGGAGGCTCGTTGCAAGTGCTTTCGGTGTGCTTGTATCGCGGGTATCTTCTGGCTTAGCCTCATTCAATTCCGTCTCATAGCGCTCGGATGTCGTAACATCATCACCAATCTGTCTCAGAGCTGATTCAAAGCCTTTAGGTCCACCCAATTCTTTGAACAACAGATTTCCCGCTGTGTTGTCGCTATAGCGTACTGCGGCGTCCGCAACCTCGCGAAGAGTCATCCCGGTGGCTACGTGTTTTTCTGTGATCGGTGAATAAGTAACGAGGTCGTCCTTGGTGTAGGTGATGACTTTGTCGAGCTCTTCCAATGGTTTCTGATGCAAGACTGCACCTGCGGCTAAAGCCTTGTACGTAGAGGCAAAAGCGAATCGTTCATCTTCGCGATAAGCAACTGCCAAATCTGTTTCGGTGTCGATCGCATATACGCCGAGCCTCGCACCAAACTGTTTTTCCAGTGCAGCGAACTTTATATCCATTGCAGATGCGGGCGTTTCCGTTTTTACGACAGGCGTTTCAGCAGAAGAGCAACCAGCAAGCGTGAGAACCGTGAGAAATATTGTTTTCACTGTGAATCCAAACAGTCTCGATGTGTGAACTTTCATGGATGACAAACCTCTTTCTTTTGAAATTAATCACAATACTACATGTGTAATACTGTACTACATTTGTAATCAACTGAATTCACGATAATATTACACGCGTAATCCACTAGTGTCAATCTCCTTTTTCTTGCAAAGCTTTTGAAAAAAAGACGCCCTTTCAAGCAAATTGGATAACCGGAAATGGTTTTTCCAAGTCAGCTTGAAAGGGCGCGCTTTATTTTTGGTGAGGATCGGTCGATGATTGTTTCGCATCCAATATGGAACGCAGCTCCTGAATCTCCTCGTCCGATAAGGATTCCTTCTGAATGAACTGAACCAACATTGATTTTAGAGCCCCGCTGTAAATCCGCTGGAGAAATGACTGTGCCTCAGCGTGCTGGCATTCGTTTTGGGAGTACAACGGATAAAATGTATAGACTCTTTGGTTTTGATTGACGCCAACAGCATTTTTTTGAACCAAACGATTCAAAAGAGTACGTACTGTTTTGGGATTCCAATCTGTTTGGCCTTGCAAGGAGGAAATAATTTCGTTGGCGGTCAGCGGCGACTTATCCCATAGTACGTTCATGACTCGCCATTCCGCTTCTGAAATACTTGGTATGGATGTAGACACTGAAGTCTCCCCCTTTCGAAAATAATGACTGTAAGAGCAATAGTTAGTAGAGACCTTTGGCTTTCAAAATAGACAAGGTTATTTCTGCTGCTTTAGGTCCATTCGCGTCGTCTTCGTTTTGTATATTGGTAGCAAAGAAGTAGGTGCCTTCCTCGTTCTCTACATACCCGACAAACCAACCGTTGACATCTTTTTGATTGACGGTGCCCGTACCTGTTTTCCCGGAAAGAATCGAGCCCGCCTTTTTCGATAACCGGATAGAGTCTTTCACTGTCTGGATATTGTTTTCTTGAAAGCCAAACTGATTCGTATAGAACGCTTTTAGTAATTGTACCTGCTCCACCGGAGAAATCTTCAAGGAAGATTCTATCCAATATTCGCCGATTCCACCAGATATATTGGAATTCCCGTAGTTCAATTGTTCCAGAAAAGCTTGAATCATATCCGGAGAGATGCTATGATCCATCTCTTTAAAATACCAGTTCGTGGAGTATCGCATCGCTGTAAATAGATCTTGATCCCGGTTCCACTGCTCATACGGATAGTGGATTCCATCCCATTTTAACAGCGAATCTTCTCTCGAAATCACACCTGCCTCTAAACCAAACAAAGAGAGAAAAATCTTGTAGGTGGAGTTGGGTGAAACTCGTTGTGTACTTCCTGCCTCGTTATAAATCCGATACTGGTCTGCTTTCAAATCATATAAGACAAAACTGCCTTCAAAGCCACGGAAATAGTTGTCCAAATCCTCGTAAATGGTTCGATCATCTTGAAAATGATAGCGGCTGCGATCGTCGGCTAAAGCGGAGCCAACAAGAACCTGACTGGCAACCAATACGACCACCATGGAAAAAATGACTGTGCTTTTCAACTGCAACAGCTTTGATTCTGCCTTGTGGGACGCGATTTTCTCGATTCGTTTTTTAACTGCCTTTTTGGAACCGTTTAGCTGATTGGCAAAAACGACATTCCCGGCTCCACTTTCTTGATCCAAAAACTTAATGATGGTATGACCATATTCCAAGTAATTTCGCTTGTCTAAAAAGTTCAATACAGCTACATCGCAAGCAATTTCACGGTCCACCCTCATTTCCCGAAAAGCCAGCCAAACCAATGGATGGAACCAATACAAAAGCTGATACACGACGGTCACATAGTTCATGAAGATATCATGGTTTTTTTGGTGCATCAGTTCATGCAAAAAGATATACTTCATTTCGTTGATCGACAGCCATTCATCAAAATGACTGGGCAGGACAACATACGTCTTAAAAACGCCAAACGTCATCGGAGATTTGACCTGATTGGATTCAGCTAGCACGATATGCCGCGTTATTTTTACATCCTTCTTGCATTGTTCAAACAGCTCGATGACTTCTTGATTGGTGATCACAGATGATGTCCGTTTGATCTGCTGGATTTTTAACCAGGCTGATATCGTGATCGAAGCACAAACGATCATCCCGACTACCCATATGCTGACGAAAATCGTAGAAAGGGAGTCTGGTGTATAGCGACTTACCGACAACGATAAATCCTGTACCCAATTCGCATTTTCAAACGTAGGAGCTTGTGCAGCGAGCGTCGAACTGCCAACTTCATTACGCTGAATCATCCCTGAAGCAAAAATATCTCCAAAATCCAAAAAGGATTTCGGGATGAAAACTGGCGTCAAAGCGACCAACAAGAGAAACCACAAATTGTACTTCCATTTAGCTGACAAGTGGGAGCGAAATACTTTTCGAATCAAGAAAATTAGCGCGATCGTGCAGGAAGAAACGATCAAGCTTATCACCACATGATTGACAAACATGCTACCTGTTTCCCTCCCTACTTATACTGGATAATCTAAATAAAATAGAATCCGTATCAATTCTCCAGAGCAGCAGGAACGCTCTGCAACCTGACAGGATTCTTCACGTCGATTCGCACAATTAGCTTCATTATGTCAAAAACGAGACTACGATACAAGCTATCGTCAATTGTAGAAAAAGGAAAACACCTTCTCTACAAAGGTAAGAAGGTGTTTCCTAACCTGATTTAGTTTGTTTTCAAAACATCGTGATCGACGTAACGTTCGCCATTCATTTCGCTGATGACATTAATTGCAACCTTGGCACCATCACCAGATGTAATAATTGTATGTACGCTTACTCCTGCGCACGTACCTGCTGCCCAAATTCCTTCGATGTTCGTCTTCCCTTGTGCATCGACATCGACAACGGTTTTGATCCTTGGTTCTGTGCCTTCTTTGGTTTTTACCCCAATCGCTTCTGCCAAAGTCACGAGCGCTCCAGTTGCAAGAATCACATGCTTAGTCTCAAAGCTCCCTTTTTCCGCTGTCTCTACGAGCAAGCCTTGCTCTGTTTTGGTAATGTTGCTGACTTGATCGGCTACCAGCTCCGCACCGAATTTCGCTGCTTGCTTTTTACCGATCTCAATAAGGTCTGGGCCTGAGATTTCCATGATGCCGTAGTGATTTTCCATCCACGCGCGCTTGGTCATGCTTTTGTCATTATCAATCAGCAACGTCTTCTTCCCTGCTTTTGCAGCAAACAACGCTGCACTACCTCCTGCCGGGCCTGCTCCAATAATTACGATATCAAACAAAGAAATCTCTCCCTTCCAAAATAACTTTCATAACATAATTATATACTAAGTATGGTAAATGTGGCAATATCTTTGATAAGTTTATGCTGTCTATAAGAAAAATATTTATTATGATAAGGGTAAGAGAATGAAGTTTCAGATAAAGAACATGATCTAAGGAGTGAATACTATCGAACTTCGAATAGGCTTTGTGATCGGGGAAAAATTGGATTTGAAAAGAATCGACGAGATTCTATACACCCATGAAAACAAACAAGCTCCATCTTGCAAGGTAGTATTAGACTTTATGGAGATGGACTCAGAGATTTTTTTAAATCGCCCTTTCTCTTCCACAGAACAGGTACCCATTAAAGATCCCGATCTCCTTGAAGCTGAACTTTCCCAATTGTACGATTTTGTATGGGTTGAAGTATTAGGGGGAATTGAGAGGCACGGGCACCCTTCTGTCACTATCTCTGGTACAGAATATGAAGGAAAGCTCATCCATACATTAGACAAGCGAATGTTCATCTTTTTACGAGACATCATCAGTGACGATCAAGGAATACAACTTCTTGAGAAAATCTGCCATGTCCCAAAACCATTACAATGGCTCGTCCTCCCAAAAAAAGACGGAAAAACCCCACCCCCAGACTATATTCTTGACGAGATGGAGCAATGGGTACGAAAGTTGATTGCATACAAGGTAGATGAATAAACAAGAAAGGGCTATCTCAAAAGTCTTGTGAACGGACAATGAGATAGCCCTCTTCTTTTACGAAGGTCGCGTAATCCAGAAGCGACGAATTAACAATCCATCGTCGTCTGTACATTCTGACTCAAAAACGCCTCCGTTCTTCCGAATCGTTTTCTCCGAAGCAACATTATCATAGTCGCAAATCACCAATACTTCGTTTATACCCAACTCGCTCGTAATAGTTAGGGCTTGCGCTAAAATTTCCGTCGCATATCCTCTGCGTCTCTCAGATGGCCGGATTCCATATCCGATATGCCCGCTGTTTTTTCGTAGACGCTCGTTGAGACGATGCCGAATATTCACCGCCCCCACTATGCGTCGCTCCTCATTCACGAGCCAATACGTCGAATGAGGAACATAGCCATCCGAGAGATTTTCCGCTCTGCTCTCACCCTCCAGAAATTCCAGATACGCAGGAAAATCATAGGGCTCCCGATCCACCACCCACGGTACGATAGGCTCTCCACTTTCTTTCCACTCTTCGTAGAAGGAGATATACTCCGCTTGAAGTTCTGCACAAGGCTTCGTTACATACAGCTGCCCAGCCATCGACTTCACTCCCCTTGCACATTTTTTGGCGTAAAATTCTCTCTATTATAGCTACAAGGAGGGAGTGTTACCAGCTAAACAATTTTTCACCTTCTTGAATGACTTCCATTAGTTGACTAAATGCCGCGTAGGAAGAAGCGCATTTCCAGTCCAAGCGCCTCTGGAGCCCAACTCAGCTTCGGAAAAAATGGCGGGGAATTTCAGCTTTTATTACATACAAAAACGCATTCGCGTTTTCTGGTTTGAAGCGTAGACTGGAAATGCGCTTCTTCCCTCCACTAAAGCAACGTCAAAAACAAAAAAACGTGACACAAGCAACGAATCGCCTGTGCCACGCTCTTAACTGATTAATATTTGTTAAACAACATGATCCAGAGGGAACCTGCAACGATTGTAAATACAATCACAAGTCCAAGAATCAATGTCTGTACGTTGTAGCGTGGTTTTTCTCCTTCGCGGATGTGCATGAAGAAGACCAACTGAATTACGAACTGCAAGACCGCCATTATCAAGATCGCAATCATGGTCGCCGTTTTACTCAAAATCGAGTTCATGACCAGCACGAGTGGGATAATGGTGAGCACGATCGACAGGATAAAACCGATTACGTACTCTTTCATCGATCCGTGACTATGATGTCCGCCTTGGTTTTGATGTTGTGCCACCTTACATCACCCCCATCAAGTAAACGACTGTGAAGAGGAAGATCCACACAACGTCAAGGAAGTGCCAGTACAAGCTAAAGTTGGTAATTTTGCGGCGAGTAACCGCAGAGATTCCACGACGCTTCAGCTGGATCATCAGCGCAGTCATCCAGAACAGACCAAGCGTTACGTGCAATCCGTGTGTACCAACCAGTGTGTAGAAAGCGGACCAGTAGCCGCTAGTCGCCATGGTTGCGCCTTCGCTCATCAAGTGCATAAACTCAGTGACTTCCAACACTACGAAAGACAGTCCCAAAAGACCAGTTACAGCCAGCCAACCAATCAGCTGTTTGACATTGCCTTTGTTCATTGCCAGAACAGCGAGACCGCTGGTAAAGCTACTTGTCAACAAGATAAAGGTTGAAGCAATAACGCCTGGCAGCTGGAACAATTCTTGTCCAGTTGGTCCACCAGCAAAACTATTCATCATTACCGAATAGGTTGCAAACAACGTACCGAACAACACGCAGTCTGTTACAACGAAAATCCAAAAACCGAGAACCTTAAGTTGCTCATGCTCTTCATGATGGTCGTGGTCGTGGCCGTGACCATGGTCATGATTCGTAGCCATCGTTACACCACCCTCCCCAGTGAAGCCTCAGTGCGACGCACTTCCTCCACCGGTACATAATAATCCGTGTCGTATTGGAAGGAGCGTGCCCACATGCATGCGAATACGCCAATGAATCCAATAACGGCCATCCAAACCCATCCAAATGTGAAACCAAAACCTACCAGGAACCAGAAGTTCGCCATGATAAATGGAATTCCAGAGTTCTTCGGCATATGAATCGGCTCCAGTTTGGCCGGTTGTTCTTTATAGGTGCCATTTGCTTTTGCTTCTTTCGTTGCCCACCAGTCATCCATTTCTTTCACTTGTGGAACAACAGCAAAGTTGTAGAACGGTGCAGGTGATGGAATCGACCACTCCAGTGTACGACCATTCCATGGATCGCCTGTCGTGTCGCGCTCACCATGCTTGATGCTGTAAGCGATTTGCCATACTTGGAAGATGAAACCGATACCCATCATGAATGCCCCAACAGTGGATACCAGGTTCAGGTCTGCCCAACCGCGATCCCAACCGTACGTGTAGTAACGGCGAGTCATACCCATGAAACCGAGCGCGTATTGCGGCATAAAGCACACGTAGAAACCAATATTCCAGAACCAGAAGCCCCATTTGCCCAGTTTCTCGTCGAGCTTGAAACCGAACAGTTTTGGCCACCAGTAGTAAATACCAGCCAAGTAACCGAACACTACCCCACCGATCAATACTTGGTGGAAGTGGGCAACCAAGAAGTAACTGTTGTGATACTGATAGTCTGCCGGAGCTACTGCTAGCATTACCCCTGTCGCTCCACCAATTACGAAGCAAGGGATAAAGGCAATGGTCCACAGCATTGGTTGTTTAAAGGATATCCGACCACGGTACATTGTAAACAGCCAGTTAAAGACCTTAACACCGGTCGGGATACCAACAATCATCGTTGATATCGCAAAGAAGGCGATAACACTTGCGCTCGTACCCATTGTGAAGAAGTGGTGAGCCCATGTAAAGAACGATACAACGGCAATGATCATCATCGCCCAAACCATTGATTTGTAGCCGAAAATCTTTTTACGTGAGAACGTAGCCACGATTTCAGAGAAAATACCGAAAGCTGGTACAACTACGATATATACCTCAGGGTGACCCCACATCCAGATGAGGTTGAGGTACATCATCGGATTACCGCCGCCGTCCATTGTGAAGAAATGGGCACCTGCGAAACGATCAAGGAACAACAGAGCCAATGTTACAGTCAAAATTGGGAAAGCGAAGATAATCATAATGCAGCTGGACAATACGGACCAGCTAAACAATGGCATTTTGGAAAGCTTCATGCCAGGTGCACGCATTTTGAGAATCGTTACGATAAAGTTAATCCCTGTCGCCAAACTACCGATCCCGGAGATTTGAATCCCCCAAATATAGAAGTTTTGACCTGGTCCAGGGCTGAAATCATTTTGTGACAGTGGCGGGTAAGACAACCAACCAGCGTCTGGGGAGCCCCCGATTACGAACGAAAGGTTGAACAGCATCGCACCGAGCATAAACAGCCAGAAGCTGAGTGCGTTCAAGAACGGATACGCTACATCTCGAGCACCGAGTTGAAGCGGCACTACCATGTTAAACAAGGCAAACATCATCGGCATCGCCATGAACAAAATCATGATCGTACCGTGAGTCGTAAAGATGGCATTATAGTGATCCGAGTGCAGGAATTCTACGTTCGGGAATGCCAGCTGCACGCGCATCAACAGGGCGTCAACCCCACCGCGGAACAGCATCAGAAGCGATGCGATCAAATACATAATACCAATACGCTTATGGTCAACTGTAGTCAACCATTCGCGCCACAGCCAACCCCATTTTTTATACTTAGTCAGAACGAATACGATCGCAACCATGGTCAGTACAATCGATACGTCCGCACCGTAAATCAGTGGGTCACCTGTTACAAAGAACGTGGATGCAAAATCCTTAATGTTCTCCCACACGTGGTATTCCTCCTCCCTCTCGCCTAGTGGTTCATACTGGAATGATTCATTCCAGGCATGTTGTGCGATTCAGTCTTATGCTGCATATGCTGCATATTTAGCGAAGTCTCATTAGAAGACTTGTCACCTGCGGGCGCAGGGTTTTTCTCCATCACATAGTCCATATCGTGACCATGACCATATTTCGCAACGATCTCTTCAAACATACCTTCTGGGAATGCAGAGTACGTAAACTTATCTGTCACGCCAGGCTTGCGAAGTTCTTCATAATCTGCCTTCGTCATAGCTGGAGTCGTACCTTTTACTTCTTTTACCCATTTATCGAACTCATCTTTTGGTTTTGCCACTACATCGAACTGCATTTTGGCGAAACCTTCACCTGAGAAGTTGGAGCTAAATCCAGCGAATGTACCTGGTTCATCTGCTTGCAGATAAAGTTCGGTAGCCATTCCCGCCATCGCATAAATCTGTCCACCCAATTCTGGAACCCAGAAAGAGTTCATCGGTGCGTCAGCAGATACCTGGAAGCGAATCGGTACGCCTGCTGGAATCTCCAGATGGTTAACAGTTGCGATATTTTGTTCTGGATACGTAAACATCCATTTCCAGTCCAAAGCCGTAACCTGAATGGTCATAGGGGCAACTTCTTTATTCGGGTTCTCTTTTAACACATAAACATCACGGACAGTAAAGTAACCCAGCAATGCAACGATAACGATAGGAATAATCCACCAAATTACCTCTAGGGTTGTACTGTGTGCCCACTCCGGCTTGTAACTTGCTTTATTGCCCGGTGTATCCCGATAGCGGTATACAATGAAAGCGGTAAGCGCAATAACCGGAACGATAATGACAGCGACCAATATCGTGGAAATAATAATGAGATTGTACTGCGTTTCTGCTACAGGTCCTTTTGGATTCAAGACGAGGTATTCGCTACCACAGCCTGTCAGCAGAACGGTGCCCAACACTGCCAAGATCCAAAACTGGATATGCCTCAGCATTTTTCCTCCGCTCATTCTCCTAATCCCTCCTAGTCACAAACAACGAGCATGTAATACTTTGGATGTCGATAGTGCAGTCACTCTCTATGGAGAGGTCTCGAACGAGGTTTTGGAAAACCTTCTTTCTTCAACGTGCATTCACACTTTTCGAGAGTTCCTCACAATAGGTTTTTCAACACAAGTGAACTTCACTATTTGCCGCATATACATACTATCAGAGTCTGCGAGATTTTGTACTCGTTTTTAACGACGTTCAATATTTCGTAGCTTTTCTGTTACAAAGTGTTCACATTGCAGTCACGAGTTGATCATATTCTTGTTAGGATTCCCCTCTAATGACCCCATCCACCCATTTTTGGTCATTACACCCAATTCCAATTGTCAAGATTTCTTTTTCACTTTTAATAAAAAAATAAAAAAACGCCAGCTTATTTCGCTGACGGCAAATTTCCGTATAAATAAAAAACCTCTCATTATAATGAAGAAAATGAGAGGTACTATAGGACTATTTTTAACTAACTTAGGCGTCAGTTCTTTTTAGTGTCATCAAGCGAAACACCGTGCTCATAATGAAGATATTCATGCCAGCGATCAAAAATCCGATCGACACCATCAACGGCAAGTTCTCCGATCTGAAATCGTTTGCAGTGAAAGCCATAATAACAGCACCGACGAACAATACCGTCCAAGCCATCCATCTTAACACATCTGCTGCTTTTCGATCGTTATTCATAACACAAAACCCCTATCATGATAGATTTTTTGCGTGACCGTTTCTGTTATATGCTCTTATTGTAACACAATATTCACTTGTTGTTCATATTTTGTTCAATTTTTTATAAAAAATTTGTCAAAACTTTTTTCATAAACCTATTGGCTATCATATTGTTACAAATTTACTTTGTGTCACAAATGTGAAAGCGTTATTGTTATAATGAATATAGTAAACGTTTTCATACATGTATAGCATCTTGATCTGTCATCGAAGGTGGTTTGCCCATGGTTCATACTCCAAAAAAAGCCCGCATCAGCCTCTTGACCCAAATGGTTCTGCTCATTTCCATCGTTGTCCTGATTAGCATGGGGATAGGAACTGCCTTATTTTCCTTCATATTAGATGACATTTTGGATCGCTATATTGGGCAGCAAGCCATGACGGTCGCCAAGCTATCTGCCATGAACGAACGCATCATTGCAGCCTTTGAGACCGATCATCCCTCCAAGGTGATTCAACCGATAGCCGAAACCATTCGGAAGGAAACAGGGGCCAGCTATGTGGTGATTGGAAACAAGGACGGTATTCGGTACTCTCACTATGACCCAAAGCAGATTGGATTACCGATGGGAACCAGCAATGACCCCGTCTTTTTAGAAAACCGCTCGGTCATTTATCGGGGGACAGGCATTTCTGGTCCTGCCATCAAAGCGAAAACACCGATCGTCAACAAGAACGGCGAAACAATCGGAGTCTCCTCTGTCGGCTATGTCATGAGTGATGTAGAGAAAAAGGTCGCGGAATACAAGGAAAGGGTCGTCGCCTTATCGCTCGTGCTGCTGGTTATCGGAATTATTGGTGCAATTATTATTGCCAGACGAGTCAAGCGGTTGATCTTTGGTCTGGAGCCAGAGGAAATCTCATTTTTGTTTACGGAAAAAGCAGCTATTCTTGAATCGATTCACGATGCTACGGTAGCAGTCGATATGCAAGGGCGTGTTGTCTCGATGAATAAACGAGCACGTTCCCTTCTCCAAGAGGATTTGGCCGTAGGGAAATCGATCGCTAGCCCGCAATTGCGCGACATCATTCATTCTGTCAATCGAAATACGCAAGAAATGAACTACAAAATTTTGCTAGGGCACGAAATTTTTATAACCGACTACTCTCCAATTTTGAGCAACAATGAAATCAGAGGCGTGGTCTTCACATTTCGTCCAGAGTCTGAAATCGAGCAACTCACTGAAGAAATTACGAAGATCAGTTCCTTTTCGGATAATATGCGTGCACAAAATCACGAATATTTAAATCGTTTGAACACCATTTACGGTCTCCTCAAGCTAAAGGAGTACGACAAAGCAATCGAACTCATCACCGATGAAGTAAAGGAACGGCAGGATATTCTCGCCTTCATTATGAGTTCAGTCAAAGAGCCCTTCATCGCTGCTTGTCTGCTAGGGAAAATCAATCGCTCCAAAGAACTGAAGGTATTACTCGAAATTGATCCGGACAGCTATTTGGGAAATGTACCTGACAGCTTGGATACAAAGGTATTGGTCACTATTCTCGGCAATTTGATCGACAACGCGATGGAAGCTGCACTCGAATACAAAGGCACTGACGCATTGGTTCACGTATCCTTCACTGATTTAGGTGGCGATATCATTTTTGACATCGAAGATAATGGACATGGGGTATCAAAAGAATTGGAACCCCGCATCTTTGAAAGTGGTGTCACTACGAAATCAGGTGAAAATCGAGGACTCGGTTTGGCTATTGTGAAAAACGCCATCGAGCTATTAGAGGGGCAAATCTCACTCGGAAAAAGTGATCTAGGCGGAGCGCGTTTCACCGTAGTCGTCCCCAAGAAATGGGACAAAGCAAGTAGTGAGGAGGCAATCCACAATGTCTGAGAAACTTATTACCGTCATGATCGTGGAAGATGACGAAATTGCAGCTAGAATCTATGAACAATTCACAAGTAAACTGGAGGGATTCCAGATTATTGCCACGGCCACGACAGGAAGACAGGCACTGGAGATGCTTCACGTCGTTACGCCAGATGTGCTGCTTTTGGACATTTATTTGCCGGATATGAACGGGATTGACTTGTTGCGTGAAGTACGGAAGCATTTTCGCGGGATCGATGTCGTTATGATCACAGCCGCAAACGATGTGGAAACGGTGAGAGAAGCGATACGTGGCGGTGCATACAGCTACATCATCAAGCCGATCATGATCGATAAATTCATGTCTACCTTGGAACAATATGCAAATACGAGACATCAGCTGCAGCAGCATACAACCATTGATCAAACAGCAGTGGACAAGCTGTTCACGAAAGCCGCACACACTCCTGCTACCAAAACCGTTGGGACTGTCACCTCGCTCCCGAAAGGCATCGACAAGCTGACATTAAAGCTGATCCGGGACAAGATGCAGGAGACCACCCAAAGCATGAATGCCGATGATCTGGCTGCACTGGCTGGCATGAGCCATTCAACCGTACGCAGATATCTCGAATTTCTCGTCTCTATTAATGAAGTAACTGTCGAGACGTTTTATGGAACCGTCGGACGTCCGGAAAGAAAATACCGCTGGGTTCCGCAAAAAACAACCAAATAAAGCCTGATGGCAAAAAGAAGGGGAAGCTTCATTTATGAACCTGAAGCTTCCCTTTTTCTTTTCTTGCTATCGTTTGTGTCCCACCTGGACTCTTCTTTTCCCGAAACATCGTGATGATGGCAACGGCTGCGATGATCATGACAGCAGCAATCAAGGTTTGGCTTGTCAATTGTTCATCAGCGATCAGCCAGCCTAGAAATACTGCGACAATCGGGTTCACATAGGCGTATGTGGAGACCAAGGAAGGCTCTGCATTTTTCAAAAGCCAAATGTATGCTGTGTAGGCGACAATGGAACCAAATCCAACTAAATAGCCAAAAGCAATCCAGGAACGCAGGGTGATCTCCGATAGGTGCAGCTTCGTCCAATCGTCGAGAAACAGCGAAGTGATCCCCAGCAAACTCCCTCCGATGATCATTTGCAAGGCCGTCGCCATTACCGGTGATGCAGGGAGCTTTGCATTTCGCGAATATAACGATCCCACTGCCCAACTGATTGAGGCAAACAGGAGCGCAAATATTCCGACGGTATCGATCCCTTGATTGCCTGAGCTCTCGGGATGGACAACCAGCACTGCGATCCCAGCCAAGCCAAACAGGATTCCTCCCATGACTCCAACCGTTGGCTTCTTCTTGCTGCCACCGACCCAGTTGAAAACGAGAATCCATAATGGAACGGTAGCGATCAGCAAGGACGCGATTGCTGACGGTACCTTGAGTTGCGCCCATGCAACTACACCGTTACCTCCGAGAAGCAACAACGCCCCAACAATTCCGGCCCCTCTCCATTCTGCTACACTGGGCAGCTCTGCCCCTTTCCAACGCCCGATCAAAAACAGGATCGATCCAGCCAGAAAAAATCGCACCCCCGACATAATAAAAGGTGGCATCGATTCAATGGCGATCTTCATTCCAAGATAAGTACCTCCCCAAAACAGGTAGACCGCTAGCAACGCAATCGTAACGCCAAATAATTTCGAATCTTTTTTTCCTGTCATTGTGTTTCCACCTTGGTTGTCAAATTTCTTTCCGTCCATCCTCGTAGATCGTGGACAAGATGAAAGTCGTAGAGGTTTCCAGTATTTCGTCATACTGGACCATTTCATCGATCAGATTGGTGATATCTTCTGGGGCCGTTGCACGTACTTTTAGCATCATGCACCACTCTCCCGCGAGCCGCTGGCATTCAATGATGGTCACGTTCGGTACCTGAACGTTCATAATCTTTGCTGTGATTTCTTTGAAGTCCTGACATCTTGCTTTGACGAAAATCAATACCTTCAGCCTTTGCTCTAATTTTCTCCAGTCAATGATGCCACGGTATCCCTTGATCACACCATTTTTTTCAAGCTTGGCAACCCGTTGGTGAACAGCCGGCCGCGAGATGTGCAGCAGCTTGCTGATTTCCTCATGAGATATCCTTCCGTTTTCCTCGAGCAATTGAACAATTTTCAGGTCAACCTCATCCATCACATACCTCCTGTGGTTATAGTAGCATATTTTCCTTCATATAGACTATTTGTACTCTATATTGACCGAATTCAAACGAATAGTAAATACAGAGCAAGAAATCCTAAAAAAATCATGCCAAAAACCGTCGCGAAAGCCCCCTTCTCATTACGAATCGTTACTTAGGTACCCATACAAAAAAGAACAAGCCCCCGCTTAATTGTAAGCGGGGACTAGCTTAGAAGCATCGTCCTTATCATTCTGGTTTCTCAAACAATGCCATCCACTCATCAACTTGGATGGAAACGACTTGCTCTCCAACTTTTTCAACCGCGAAGTAGGCTTTGGTTTCATCGTCAGCACTTGTGATATGCGCGGTTACTTGCTCAACTTGCTCCTCAGTCTCAGTCGTACGTCTGACCCAAGTCGCATATGGGAACGTCTTTTTACGGATGCGCGAATGACTCTCCACCAGCCCCTCTTGCTCGATCCACGTTACCCATTCGGAGCGTGAGTAGCTTCGTACATGACTGTGATCCCGAAGTTTCTCCAGCGTATTCACAAATCGGTCGAGCTTTTCATCCTCTGCTGCGATATTGTCGATCAGCACGAATTTTCCACCCGGTTTCAGAACACGCGCCACTTCTTTTACAAACGATTCCGGGTTCGGGAAGTGATGAGCCGCGATTCTGCACCCGACTGCATCAAAGGATTCACTCAAAAACGGAAGTGCCTCCGCATCCGCAACCACATAAAAGACATTGCTTGTGTGAGATTTCAGATGGTTTCGCGCCGCTGCAAGCATCGGCTGTGTCAAATCAGTCGCAAAGACGTGACCGACATGTGGAGCGATTGCCTTGGTAAGATAACCGCCGCCCGTTGCCACATCGAGAAACACCCATTCCGGCGATGGATTCAGCCATGGCGTGAGGAGAGCGAGATCCTCTCCCGTAGCATGCGTCTGGCTATTCACATACTTTTCAGCATTCGCGCCGAACTGCTGTTTGACTTCCTCTTTGATCCTTTTGTCATCGCGCATGAGAATCGCCCCCCTATTCTTCGTTCACGATAACTTTCTTCCCTCTCATTTTCATGATCAAGGGAACGGTGATCCAGAGAACCGCAATGATGAGGAACACCAGCGATACTGGCTTTTCAATAAAGATAGAAAAATCACCATTGGACGTCGTCAGCGCTCGTCGTAAATTGTTTTCAATCATTGGACCCAAGACCAAGCCAAGAACGAGTGGAGCCATTGGAAAATCGTTTTTCGCCAAAAAGTAACCCACGAGTCCGCAGAGCAGCAACAAGACCAGATCAAAAACAGAGACACGGACAGCGTATACACCAAACACCGAAATCGCAACGATCATCGGGATCAAATATTTCGGCGGTGTCTCAATCAGCTTCGCAAACACCTTTACGAGCGGCATATTGAGGATCAAGAGCATCACGTTTCCGATGAACATACTAGCGATCAAGCCCCAAGCAATGGTCGGATGATCCTCAAATAAGAGCGGACCTGGCTGCACATTGTACATAATCAGTGCGCCCATCAATACCGCTGTCGTCCCTGTCCCCGGAATCCCCAAGGTCAAAAGTGGAATCATCGCCCCGCCAGATGCTGCGTTGTTTGCCGACTCTGGAGCCGCTACCCCGGCAATCGCTCCTTTGCCGAATTTTTCAGGCGTTTTACTGATTTTCTTTTCCAGCAAATAAGCGAGGAAGGATGCCAGTGTTGCACCAGAACCAGGAACAATTCCTTTAAAGAATCCAACCAGTGATCCACGGAGAATCGGTCCAGCACTTTCCTTCAAGTCTTCCTTGGTCGGTATGATTCGGGAAATTTTGGCGATCTCTCCCTCATTCACATCGCGCTCGAGGATCGTCTTGAACACTTCGCCAAGCGCAAATACCCCTACGGCGATCGTCAAAAACTCCAAACCGGAATAAAGCTCGGGCATATCAAAGGTAAAACGCGCCACGCCGGATACATTGTCCAGCCCAATCGTCGCGATCAATAAGCCAAAAACCGTCATCATCAATGCTTTGGTCACGGACTTGCCTGCCAGCCCGCTCAGTGCACATAACCCCAAGATCATTAGCGAAAATTCATCTGCCGGACTGAGCTTGAGCGCTACTTCAGAGAGTGGCTCTGCCAAAAATACCAAACCGATAAGCGAGACAAGTCCTGCAAAAAATGAACCAATCGCAGCGATGGAGAGAGCAACTCCGGCTCTTCCCTGCTTTGCCATCGGGTATCCGTCCAGTACGGTAACGACAGAAGATGATTCACCCGGTGTATTCAACAAAATCGAGGTGGTAGAGCCGCCATACATCGCCCCGTAGTAAACCCCTGCTAACAAAATAATGGCGCTGGTAGCCGCTGCTTCTGGTGGCAGTCCACTCGTCAACGAGGCTGTCACCGGAATCAATAAGGCTACACCGCTGATTGGCCCAATCCCTGGCAATACTCCAACTACCGTCCCGATCAAGACACCCACAAATGCAAAAATGATATTTTGCCATTGCAGGGCAGTGGCAAATCCGTTCAGCAAATAATCAAATGCACTCATTTCATCCACCTCCTACAAGCCTAACCATGTTGGTAAACCGGGCAATGTGCCATCGAGAACTTCCACGTACAACAAGTAGACACCGAACGAAAACGCACCGGAAATGATTACGCTGTTGAGCCACTTCCCTTTCTGCATTGTCTGGAACCCAACGAAAAGGAACAGGAAGGTACTGATCACGTAGCCGATTTCCTCTAAAAGCAATACGTACAATAATGCCCCGACCAGAATGATGAGGAACCGTTTGTAATCGAGCTTTTCCTTCTCTTTCTTGCCCTCTTGCTTGTATGTAAATGTCTCATAAAATAATCGCAGGCTGAGCAGGATCAGAAGACTTCCGAGTCCCATCGGAAAAATGTTTGGCCCTACATGGCTGCCGTAAGCACTCGCCGAGATGTTTTGGCTCCCGACTACAAAGGCTACGCCCAACACGAGAAAAATCAGACTGGCGAAGCGGTCAAATGTTCTGCTCACGTATGTTCCCTCCTGTTCGTACCAGAATCCAGAATGAAGGAGGAGAAGAATCGCTCCTTCTCCATCCCCCAGCAACCCTTTTTATTTCGCCATTCCGAGCAAGCCCAGGATTTCCTTGAACATTTTTTCTTGCTCACCCAGGTAGCTCTTGAAGTCTGCACCGTTTTTGTAGCCATCGTCCCAGCCGTTTGCTTCCAGCTCTGCTTTCCACTCAGGAGTCTCTGTCATCGCTTTCAATTTTTGCTCCCAATAAGCAACAGCATCTGGCGTCATATCTTTTGGCCCAAATACACCGCGCCAGTTGATCAGCTCCGTGTCATAACCGGATTCTTTGTACGTCGGGATATCCTTGAACATTCCTTTCAAGCGCTCAGGGGAAGAAACACCCAGGATTCTGACCTTGCCGGATTTCAAGTATTCACCCGAACCGGATACATCTGTTGCCAGTACGTCAGCATTGCCACCCAAGAGAGAGGCGATCGCTTCTCCGCCGCCATCGTAGGAGATGTATTTCACGGATTTCGGATCAATTCCCGCTTTGACAGCTGGCATCAAGAAGGTCAAGTGATCAAGCGAGCCAGGAGCAGAGCCGCCTGCAACCGTTACTTTGGTTGGATCAGCTTTGATGGCATCCATTAACGATTTCAGATCCTTGTATGGAGAATCGGCTGCTACGACGATCGCGCCGTAATCTTTCGTCAATTGTGCCAACGGAGTCATATCCTTGTAGGAATGCGGGCTGTTTCCTTCTTTTTTCACATTGTTGATGACGATTGGTGTAGAGGGAAGCAGGAGCTTGTAGTTGTTTTTCTTGTCCTGCGTCACAAAATCAGCCAAGCCTACTGCCTGTCCGCCACCTGGTTTGTTTTCGACCGAAATCGTCTTGTCTACCAGCTTCGTTGCTGACATCACCTTTGCGAGGGAGCGCGCTGTTTTATCCAAGCCTCCGCCTGCGCCCGATGGTGCGATAACGGAGATAGGTTTTTCCGGGTAGGTAGAAGCTCCTCCAGAGGATGCTGTCTGCCCACCGCCGCCTCCACAGGCTGCGAGGCTAAGTGCCATTGCCGTAGTGAGGAGTACTCCGCTCCACTTTGTCCATTTGTTTGATTTTTTCATCTTTATGACCCCCTCTGTTGATAGCGTTTTCAATTATGGTAAGGAGATCATAGCATTCGATGAAAACGCTTCCTAGTTTATTCAGATAATTTGGATAAACACCATATTTCCGATTATTTTCATTCTTTTCACGCCAAAAAGACCTGCCGTTCCGATCTGGGAACGTGCAGGTCTTGCCATATATTTGACTGTAAAACTACGTCAGGCGCTGGTCTCCTTTGGCTGTTTGATCCTGCTGTGGTAGTTGGTCCATGCACGTGCGCCGAAGGAAAACAGTGTAAGGACAAGGACCAAGCGAAACAAATGAAACGCCGTCACTAGGAGCGGATCGGCTCCTGTCGCCAAGGCAGTTAAGCTCATTTCGGCAAGTCCACCTGGCACCGTAGCCAGAATCGCTGTCACGATATCAGTTGCAGTGACGTAAGAAATGCCGATGGCAAGCACAATTACCATGACGAACAAGAACAAGGAATGCATGAGACCAAACAGAAAGAATCGGCGGTTTTTCACGATGTCCTCTCGTTTGAAGCCAAGACCGCTGCTGACCCCGATGAATATTTGGGCCCCTTGGACCAAGATGCTTGGCAACGCAGGACTCTCTCCCACAAGTGATGTATTCATCGAAATCAAAGCGGTCACGAGCAAGGCACCTAGCAAGAACGGAGCGGGTATATAACAGCGTGACGCAATCAACGCTCCAATGAGACCAGCCACAAGAATCATGACTGTCTGCCCAATCCCCAGCATGTGTTCTGTCGTAGCCGTCTGTACGGCAGCATGCGTAGGTAGAAATGCCACGAGATAAGGGGTACAAAGCACGACGCTGATCGCACGGATCGAGTGGAAAATCGTAATGACTTGTTGATTTCCTCCCGCCATTTGCCCCACCGACACCATTTCCGATAATCCACCGGGAATATTGCTGAATATCGCCGTTATCCCGTCTACTCTGCAAATCTTGTAAAAGATCCAAGCGTTCACCAAACTGATCAAGATGGTCAAAATCGTGGCGATGAGCATCAAACCCACGTGCCCCGTCATCGTATCGACGATTTCAGATGTCATTCGCAGACCAAGGGTAATCCCGATCACTGTCAATCCTGCTTGACGAAACCAGCGGGGAATCCAAAGATTTTTGACCCCAAGCATATTACAGATAACTGTCGTAACTAGCGCTCCGAGTAGCCAAGGAAGTGGGCTGTGAATGGTAGCAAACAGCAAGCCTCCCAATGATCCGAGCAGCAATGTAAACAGAATGCGTAGCAGCATAAGCGTTCCCTCTCCTACTATCCGACGTTGTATGAAGCTTCTAGGGTGGGGGTACACCTAGTGTAAATCAATTGTTCTCGCAGAAAAAATACAAAATGGTTATCGTTAGCGATTCCTTGTGTGAATAATAAAAAACTGCTGGCTCCCCTTCAGGGAATTCGCAGCAGTTCCTTTTTCCTTGCTTAATCGATGAATGCAATCTCACCCTGCTCTATGAAGCCCACAAATGCCTTGACCATTTGCAATTCCATCGAGTCGGCATGATAAAACATCCAGGTACTTCGCTTGATCGGCTCTCCCTCAGCTGTGGTCAGCTCAGTCATGTGCAGATCATCTTTGCCATTCAGCACGCCTCGTGGAAGGATGGCGTACCCCAAACCATTTGCTACCATTTCACTGCATGTATCCGCCTTGTCGACCTCCATGCCGATCAACGGTGGTTGGGAAAATCGTTCCGTCCACCAGCTGTCCACTAATGCCAGCAGCATGGGATCCGTCTCATAGTCGATTCGCGGCAGAGTGGGCAGGTCGTCGATCTGAATGGGTTCCGTGGAAACGACATAGACCGATTCCTCGAACAATAAGTGCTTTTGGTCGGACCAGTTGTAGCTTCCCCGGACGAAGCCTACGTGCACGTCCTGATTATACACGGACTTGTAGACGTCTTTGCTCCATCCGGTCATTACCTTGTACTCGACGTTTGGATAGGCTTCCTTGAACTTTTTCAAGATCATCGGGAGCTTGTACCGTGCAAAATAGTTGGAAACCCCCAGCCGGAGCGTACCATTGACCTCGCCGCCCATGTTCAAGACATGCTCCTTGATATTGCGCAGTCTGAGGAGCATTTCATCCGCACATTTGGCCAAGTACTCGCCTTGAGGAGTGAAATGAACGCCTCTACTCCCCCGTTGCACGATCTGTACGCCAAATTCTTTTTCAATCTGCCGTAGTCTTTTCGTCAGCGCAGGCTGGGACAAATACAAGCTTTCAGCTGTTTTTGTAATGTTTTGTTCCTGGTACAAGGTTTGGAGAATGTACCAATCGCGATATTCCATAGCTATAGTGTCTCCGCTTGGTTATTTGTCACTTCTTTATTTATCACATTTTTCTCCTTCCTTTTCAAATAGTTTCCAATCACAATAACCAGAATTGCCAATGCTACTGGCAAAATCATATGCAGCGAAGGCATTACCCCCTCCAGGAAGCTGCCAACTGCT
The DNA here is from genome assembly GCF_055685845.1 of Brevibacillus schisleri. Taxonomy (NCBI): domain Bacteria; kingdom Bacillati; phylum Bacillota; class Bacilli; order Caryophanales; family Paenibacillaceae; genus Brevibacillus; species Brevibacillus schisleri. The sequence continues at coordinate 1,284,432 of NZ_JBVNDM010000001.1, read as the reverse complement.
TTGTCTCCTACAATCATTTCTCCTGCTGTATATCCGAGCAGAGCCGCCCCCAATAATACGATAATCGGAAAGCGGTTCATCAGCTTCATCAGAAGTTGACTTCCCCAAATGATGAGCGGAATGCTGATAGTAAGACCGATGATGACCAAAACCAGGTTTCCGTTCGCTGCTCCAGCTACGGCGATTACATTGTCCAGGCTCATAATCAAATCGGCAAAAATAATGGTTTTGAGTGCCTCGACAAAACTCGCTCCCCCACCAATGTGACTGTCCTCATCTTCACCTTTTAACAGCTTGACCGCAATCCAGATGAGCAAAAGCCCTCCGACGACTTGGACAAACGGAATTTTCAACAGCCAGATAGCAATGAAGGTCAGGATGATCCGAAGTCCGATTGCACCGAAGCTCCCCCAAAAAGTAGCTTTCTTCTGCAGCTCTGGACTCAGGTTGCGACAGGCAAGAGCAATCACGACTGCATTGTCTCCGCTCAAGACCAGGTTGATCATAATAATTTGAAGTAAGCTAAGTAAGTATTCTGTCATGATGTCTCCTCCAAAATTTCTGATACTGACAATAATAGACCTATCTTTTCATTCGTGCAGTATTATTTCTATTATTTGCATATATTTTTTTGGAATAGAAAAAACCTGTCATTCGAAGACAGGCTACTTCTTGTATCCATACACAGAATAATCCGCCCGCACTTTTCGAATCGCTAGCCAAACCGGCAATCCTCTCGCTACCCAACGCAGGGCGGACATAATATTTTGTTCATTTTCAAACTGCTCGACAATGATGACGGTCTTTTCGTTGATGTACGTCTGTAGCTCCTCCCACCCCATTGCTGAATAGCGATCATTTCCGTACGTTTTCAACGCCAAAAAGTCTTCGCGTTTTGGGTCCTTCAGTTGGAGGAGATGCTGAATGGCTCTCGCGCATTCGGGATGAATGGTATTATTCATGCTGTCATGCCTCACTTTGGTACGGGATGATTTTATGTTAAACGATTGCAGCAGGCTTCGCACGCAAATAAAAAAGGCCATCATCACTTTGGAAGGACAACGACCTTTTGTGCTTCTGTTGATTCAGTTTTTCTGCTCTCGTCTTCGTCGTCCGTTGTCTCATGTCAGCGAATGCAAAGATGCTTCTGTTGAGCTCTGGGTTTCTTTTTCCTTCACGAGCCAGTTTTTCCCGCTGCTTGCGTGCTGCGCTTTTTGCCATTGTCTTTCACTCCTTTTTTACTGCTTACTACGATGAATACAGTCCTTGGTGTTATCATAGACCGCTTCCTGCTTTGTTGCAACGAAAATAGTAAAATTGCCTACTAGTCTTGTCCACGCCTTTTTCTCTCCCATGAATAGGATAGATTGACAGGAGGTGTTGAGACTCGATGAAAAACAAAAGAATCACCGCGAATCGCGTGGAAAACCAAGTGTATTCCAATCGGGTTCTGCGCTCTGAATTCGACCGCAACTGGCGTACGGTAATCTCCAGAAGTGGTTACGTTATTTATATTGCAAAAGCGAATCGGGCAAAAGTCACTGTACTACTCTCAGATGGATCCAGGAAATTGCTCATCTTCAGACAAGGTGGAAGAGTATTGGTTGGCGGTGGGGGTACCAGTCATTATAGCAAACCACACATTGCAAGGAATTTGTAAAATGTGGGAAGCGCCCTGCTCAGTATTGCTTGTGGCAGGGCGATTTTCATTGAACGGATCACTACCTCGTCTTAATAATCACCGTCATTTTTTGCTCCTTTTTTGTATCCTGAATACTGCCCATGATCTCCGCTCGTTTCCATCCCAAAAATGTATGGTCTTGTCCGTTATGCATCTTTATTTTCATTCCGTTTGGGATCATGAACAGCGTATTCCATTTTTCAACTGCCGCAATATCTTTCAAGTCTAATTCGAGAGGTTGTGTTTGAATATGGAGACTGTGTGGTTGAAAATAGAGTCTATCACTCGTAATCGTTAACCTCCCACTTACTACTTCGATCCCTCTGAATAGGCTGACGGCTATATTCTCTTTCACAATCGATTCGTTTCGCCTGAGTTCCATTGCTTACTTTTCCCCTCCGACATACGATTCCATTTTTTCTCGAATTGGTAGGCAATTCATATTACCATAATTAGGAACTCGTATGTACAAATGAAGCACAACAGATTCTGTCAACGATCTGTTGTGCTTCAAAGCGCCCTGCTCGTATGCTAGTAGGTAAACTTATTGAGCATTACTTTCAGCTCTTCCGCCAATGACGACAAGGATTGAGCGGAGGATGAGATCTCTTGCATGGAGGCGAGTTGCTCCTCTGTAGAGGCTGCTACTTCCTCGGCTGTTTCGGCATTGCTTTTCGCGATGGTGACGAGCACATTGGCTGTCGCGGTTACTTCCTGAACAGCAGCCAAGATTTGCTGTGCGATCATGGAAACCTCATCGATATGTGGATTGGTCAGTCTGGTGCTTTCCATAATGCCTTCAAACTTGTGAATCGTCTCCTCCGAAACTTCCAAGCCTGCTTCAACATCCAGTCTGACTGTTTCCATGTTGTCGACGGATTGCTTGGTTTCCCGTTGAATCTCTGTGATCAATTCAGAAATTTGCTTAGCCGACATTTGTGATTGCTCAGCCAACAGTCGCACCTCTGTAGCTACAACCGCAAAGCCTTTGCCATGCTCACCAGCCCGCGCCGCTTCAATCGCTGCATTCAATGCCAGCAAATTCGTCTGCTGGGCAATCCCGCTGATGACATCCGAGATCGTGCCGATTTCTTTCGAACGGTCATAGAGCGATTTGGTCATGCGATCCGACTGTTCTACGGATTCGTGAATCGACTTCATTTGACTCATGACCTGAGCGACAAAGTTGCCCCCTTCTTCTGCCTGAACCGTCGTTTGCTGAGCCGTATCCGACAACACATTGACACTCTCTACAATCCGTGTGACCCCTTCCGCAATCTCTTGCAATGAGCGAACATTTTGGTCGATTCCGCTCGTTTGTTGTTCCGCGCTGCCAGCTACCTCTTGAACCGCAGTCGTTACATGCTCGGTTGCAATGCTCGTCTGCTGCGCACTCGCAGTCAATTGCTCCGAAGACGCTGCTACTTGCTCCGCTCTAGTCTCGACATCTGAAATGAGCGCCCGCAGGTTATCCTGCATCGTATTAAACGCATGGCCGAGCTCACCGATTTCATCGGTTGACCGTACTTGAATCGGGTCAGTCAAATTCCCTTGGCTCACTCTGACGGCATGTACCTTCACTTCCTGGATGGACTGGAGAAGGGAACGCAGAACAGCTGCTACAATGAGTCCTCCCAACACCAAGCAGATCGCGATCGTCCAAAACGTTTGCGCGAAAATCGGCTGTGCAGCCTCCTCAACCTCTGACAGGTGCATCGAACCGGCGATTTTCCAACCAATAGCCGGATTCGTCACATATAAAATCTTTTTCGGGATGCTTTGCTCCTCGTAATTGAATTGACCTGTTTCTCCTTGGAACAAGTTGTCGTAAAAACTCTCTTGTGCCACTGTTCCTGCCTGATTTTCCGGGTGGACTACATACTTCTTATTGCTGTCCACTACGATGACATCTCCATCCGAACCGATGCTGACTGAGTTTGCCAGTTGTTTGATCTGTTCAATCCCAACTGTAATGCAGATAACCCCAGCGCCATCCTCTGTCGTTCTTGCTACCGCTACTACAACCTCACCTGATACCGCCGAAATATATGGCTCCGTAACGACGACCGTCCCCTTGTTCTCCATCGCTCGCTTGTACCAGTCTCTCGTCCGCGGATCAAACCCTGCCTGTACTTCTTGCTTGGGAGCGCGGAAATACTGGCCATCAACCGTTCCCAAACTGATACTGGACACATCCGCATGCATACCCATATACATATCCAAATGGTGCATGATTTCTTCTTGAACATCAGCTGATTTCACGCCAGGTGTGATATCTTTTGCCAAATAGTCAGCATCCTTCTTTTTGTCCTCAAACGTACTGCTTACGATGGAGTTGACCAAATCGACGTTTTCGTCGGCGCTGTCCATGATCTGTTTTTCAATTTCTTGTCTCGCTTGATTGTAAGCCAGGCTTCCAACGACAAGGGAAGGGACTAACAGAATCAAGAGAAATGTGATGATGAGTTTGGTTCGATAGCTTCGAAGCCAATTCCTGAGGTTAACTTTCACTTCATTTCATCTTCTTTCTAAGGGGTATTTCGAAAAACGTTTCCTGTTGGTGAAGTCCTAATTTTTTTATATCGGTAACGAAGGAGTGTTAATTAAGCAAAAAATATATCGAGCTGTAATAGGTATAAAAAAGTGGGGATTATACCGCCCGTGCGGCCATAGAAAAACCGCCCTGCTTATGAATGATAGACAGGACGGTCGGTATGGGATCGATGCAAGCTGCAACAGTTGCCACGATTTGTTGAGCGAATTTGTAAGTCACTTCAACCGCGCTTCATTTTCCCCAAGCGAATAAACTGTTCGTCACGCACACGCAGCTTTTCTGAAACAGCCGTATCCGTATACGAGTAAATACCTGCTCCGGTCTTGGTGCCGAGATTGCCTTCTGCTACCCGCTCCTCCATGATAGGAGGTGCTTTTGTCGATCCATTCAGCTCTGGCACCAGGTTATCCATCACGCGCTTCCACGTATCGAGTCCACCAAAATCCGCCGTCTCAATAGGCCCGACAAAAGCCCAACGAAAGCCAATTCCGTTCTTCATCACCGTATCGATCTGGGCTGCATCTGCAACACCTTCTGCAAGCAAATGAAAAGCTTCTCTCATCAAGGCTGTTTGTAGCCGATTGGCGATAAAGCCCGGTACATCCTTTTTCAACAGAACAGGGCACTTTCCGATCTCTTCCATCAGCTGCATGGTTTTTTGAATTACTTCTAGCGCAGTCTTCTCATGCTTGACTACCTCGACCAACGGAACCAATTGGGCTGGATTGAAAAAATGTGTAATGATAAAGCGTTGGGGCGTGATAGCTTTTTCAATCAGTCGCGCAATCGAAAACGTAGACGTATTGGAAGCAATAATCGCATCTGGCTTCGCGTAATGCTCCAGCTTTTCAAACAGCTCCCACTTTAGCTCGATGACTTCTGGGATTGCTTCTGTGATGATTTCAGCTTCAGATACTGCCGCTTGCAAATCCGTGGTCAGGACGATATGCTCGAGCGCCGCTACTCTAGACTGGTCTGCAATCACTCCCTCTGCAACCAGAAGGGAAAGGCTGTTCTCGATGCTAGCTCTCGCTTTCAGCAAAAACTCTTCCTGCAAGTCGTAAAGAGAAACACGAAATCCAGCCAATGCGAATAACTGCGCGATTCCATGTCCCATAACACCTGATCCGATAACAGCCGCATGCTTTTCCATAGAAAGATCCTCCTAGGGTGAATTCGGTTTACTAGCAAAGCTTTCCACGATGAAATACCTAGTTCCTGCCCACAAATTCCTACTCCTTTTACCGAAATTCATTCCTATGACGCTTGTTGGTAGAGTCAAAGTTTTGTACCATTAAAAATCGTTTCCTAAAACCAGCTATTAGAATGAACGTTTCATATACGGAGGTACGCATGAAACTATTGAATAAAGTCGTGGTCATCACAGGAGCCAGTCGGGGATTGGGCCTTGAGATGGCAAATGTTCTGGCAAAAGAAGGAGCGATCGTTTGGGCAACCTCTCGAACCGCGCCTCATCCGAACGAAATTGCACATGCTGAACCGGGAAGTGTGACGAATGTACAGCTAGATGTGACTGACGAGCAAAGTGTCTTTGCCTTATTTGCGCAAGTACAAAGGTTATACGGACGTCTAGATGTCCTCGTGAACAATGCAGGCGTCGGCGTGTTTAAGCCTGTTGAACAAACAAGCTTAGAGGAATGGGAGAATGTTTTTCGCACCAATGTAACCGGACTCTTTCTTTGCAGCCGCGAAGGATACAAGGTAATGAAAGCTCACGGAGGCCGTATCATCAATATCTCTAGTGTCTCAGGGTATATTCCCATTGCGGAAAACGGCGTTTATGGTGCTTCGAAATTTGCCGTTCAAGGCTTTTCCCAAATTTGCAATGAAGAATGGAAAGATGACAACGTAAGAGTCTCCACCATTTTTCCCGGCGCTGTTCATACAAATATGACGGAGGACCGACATTTTTTTGATCTGAGTGCGATGCTCGTACCAAAAGATGTGGCAGATACCGTGTTAGATATCGCTTCCCGTCCCCTCCACGTTCGAATCGATGAAGTCAAAATCCTTCCGCCTAAAGGCGTCCTCTAAATGACAGATGAATAAGGAGAGTTTACAAATGCAGCAAGTAGCAATCATCACAGGAGCAGGCAATGGAATCGGAGCAGCAGCCGCAAAGCTTTTGGCTCAACATGGGGTACGTGTCGCTGTTCTTGATTTACATGAAGAAAAGGCTCAGTTAGTCGCCCAAGAAATCAATCAGGCAGGCGGTCTAGCCTTGTCCATTCGCTGTGATGTCGGTCAACGAGCGCAAGTAGAAGAAGCCATCCAGCTAGTAGAATCGCATTTCGGAGATATCACCATCTTGGTCAACAACGCCGGAGTTGGCGGTCCATTCCACCGAGTCGACGAAGTCTCTGATGAAGAGTGGGATTGGATCATGAATACCAACTTGAAGAGTGTTTTCCTATTTTGCAGAAACCTGTTGCCCAAGATGAAAGAAAGGAACTACGGGCGGATCGTCAACATCGCTTCTATTCAGGGCTTGCTCGGCTCAGCACATTCGTCCACCTACGTCGCTTCCAAGCACGGCATGATCGGCTATACGAAAACAATTGCTGCGGAGTGGGGTGAGCACGGGATTACTTGCAATGCCATCTGTCCCGGATATGTGGATACCGCGATGGGCGTACGTCCGGAGGATATTTCGGATTACATGAATCGCGTCATCGCCAAAAGCCCGGTCAAACGCGTAGCTCAACCGGTGGAAATCGCCCAGATGATTGATCATCTAGTTGGACCGCATAGCGGATACATCAACGGAGCGAGCATCACCATGGACGGCGGAATCAGCAGTCACATTGGAATTACGGATCAGTTGTCCTAGTTCGTTACACACAGAAAAAGCCGCACGCTCGGTCAGTTTCCACCGGTCGTGCGGTCTTTCTTTCCTCTCCCCTTATAGTCCAAATAAATCATCCAAAAAGCCACCGCAACTGTGATGACTACTAAAACCTTTCTATTGATTCCCATAAACAATCAACCCATTTTCGAATAATTAGTGAAAACACCGATCCAAAGTCAAGCAACTTTCTTTGACCACCTCATATGTTATTGCAGGAGGTGGTCTAAGTGGCTAACAGATGTCTTTGTCGAGGTAGTAGATGTAATATCTTTTGCAGGTGTGGATGCAGGCGAAGAAGGAAAATAGCAGCGAACTAGGAGGATGATATGCTATTCCTAAACATGATTTTTCTCAGTTTGGTGACGGTTAGCAGTATCCTTTATACCTATAAAAATCGGTCCGAGCTTGCCTGTATGGATGGCATGATCATCGCTATGGTGTCAGGTGCTATGTCTAGTATTTCCTTGGGGTTGAACATTCAAGTATATCTGGTGAGCGATTTACAATCTGCGACGATCATTGCTGTCGCAATTGGTATGATGGTTGGGTTTATCTCAGGGAAATTGGTCTCTCTTACCGCTTCTATTGAAGGAGTAATGGCTGGAGTTATGGGCGGGTTGATGTCACCTATGCTAGGGGCCATGCTTTCTCATCCCTTGGGGCTTATCTGGTTTCTCGACTTTGCCTACATCTTTGTTTTCATCCTGATTGTTTTCCTAGTAAAAGAAGCAAGGCAAGCCTTTTTGGAAGAAGCGATGGAGCTTGAGAAAAAAACTAGCAGTTTACCTTGAAACTCTTCAAAAACACGGACGCGCTCGCTTCTTTGCGAGTTTTTTTCCAGCTCTCTTCCATCAACGGGACGAGCATCCCCATGGACGGCGGGATCAGCAATCACATTGAAATGACGGATCAGTTGTCCTCGTTCGGACACGTAGAAAAGGCCGCACGCTCGGTCAGCTTCCACCCGGCACGCGGCCTTTTTCCCCCTATAAAAAGCGGCGATGTACCTTCTTGCCATCGTACGTAAACAACACTTGTCGATCCTCCACCATCGATTCAAGGTGGATGGATTTTCCCCACAAATCATAGATGTAAGGCAATGTTTTTTCTACGTATTTGACATCCAGCTCCAGCCCCTCGAAATGATGCTTCAGGTACATCTCGCCGGAGCGTAAGTAATCCCCATCGTGTACGAGTACATAAGGGAATCCCCCGTTAACCCGTGTGCCCGCAAGACCATCGCGTACCTTCTCCCACTGCTTTTCCGCTACGACCCAATCGTTGCCCTGCTTGCCGAACATATACAAATCCAGATCACTGACGAGGTCCTTGGTCAGGAAGTTGCGAATGAAGCTGATGTCGGACTCCAGCTCGCGCACCTCGAAAATTTTCGCGCGTCCCTCACCTGGCTTGCGTCCGAAACGCTCCTGCTCCTCCTTCGTAGGATTATCCCAGCGCTTTTCAATGTCCTCCAAAATTTTCAGACCCAAATGATACGGATTGATGCTCGTCGTCGAAGGCTGAATGACGGAGGAATGCAGCTTGGCAAACTCGATCGTCTCCGATTCTGTCAGCTCCATTTCCCTCAGGATGCGCATATGCCAGTAGGTGGCCCAGCCTTCGTTCATGATCTTCGTTTCCATCTGCGGCCAGAAATACAGCATCTCATCCCGGATGATCGTCAGCACATCCCGCTGCCAATCGTCTAGGATATTGCTGTATTCCATAATGAACAGCAACAGGTCTTTTTCCGGCTCAGGCGGGAATTTTCGTGGTGCTTTTACCGGCTCGGCTTCCTCTTTTGCTTTACGGTCCAATCCCCAGAGATCGTCATAAGGGGAGTGCCGTTCGTTTTTCGTCTTTTTGTTCGCTTCCTCTGGCTCTCGTTTCCAACGCAGCTTCGGACGCAGCAAGCTTGGATCGATGTGCTCCTGAATCGCCAAGCTCGCGTCAAGCAAATTCTCCACAGCTTCCTTGCCATACTCGATCTCATACTGGCGAATCCGCTCTCCGCTGGCCGCCATGCTTTCGACCATATCCCGATTCGTGTTGGAGAAGCGCACATTGTTTTTGAAAAAGTCGCAGTGAGCAAGGACGTGAGCCACAATGAGCTTATTTTGGATCAAGGAATTGCCGTCCAAAAGAAACGCGTAACAAGGATTGGAGTTGATGACAAGCTCGTAGATTTTGCTCAGATTCAGGTCATATTGCAGTTTCATCCGGTAAAAGGACTTTCCAAAACTCCAATGCGAAAATCGTGTGGGCATTCCATACGCGCCAAATGTATAAATGATGTCAGACGGGCATATCTCGTATCGCATCGGGTAAAAATCAAGATTGAACCCTTTGGCGATCTCAGTAATTTCGTCAATGGATCGCTCCAGTTCTTTGCGCTCGTCGTTGGTCAAATCGTTTCGCCTCCCCCTATTGCCGTCGGTCTACATTATGTATATGGGGGAAACAGCCAAAAGACGCCACCTTTTAGAAAAGATGTCGTTCTTCATATGGCACGTTTTGATGGGGAATTTATGTCAATTGATTAAATCTTCTTTTCAACCAACGCTTGTACGTCCTGGTATTTGGTTCAAGCGGCCTTCCTCTTCCTGATCGTATCTCCTTGTAGAGAGTCGGTCGTTCTTTGAATTCAAGTGCCAGATCAGAAAGCTCCAAGTCATCTCTCCGAGCAATAAAAAAGATGCGCTCTCTCTTCTGAGGCACACCCATTGTTGCTGAAGCTACCAAAGACACATACCCTTTCGCTAATCCAATGATCATTCCCCTAACGTTCTCCGCGACCACTACCCGCGGACGTAACTTCTCAACCACGTCCAAGAAATCGAAGAATAGATCATCAAGCTTCTGCTTTGCCTGACCTTCTCTAAAATGATGTTCCTTGCCCCATTTCTTCTCGCGCTTTCCAGATGTAGAAAACACACTGCATAGAGGGGGAACCATCTAAGATGTCCAGATCAAAGAGCTCTGCCGGTAGCTGAGAATTCGGGAGATTCTTGAATTCTTGAATGGGCATTTGAAATGGGTACTTCGGGGGCAATGACAATCGAATTTGTTCTCAGCAAAATCATCCAAGTCGAGTACCTCGTTGGTAAACTCCGCGTCTTCATCGCTTTTAAAAGTGAACTGTGCAATGAGGTCTGCTGCTTCTTTATCATCGAAGCCGGTAAGAGCTTGATCCAGTTCACTATCTCGCAGCTCCACCAGCACTTCTTGGGCGAGAATTTCCTCATCCCAAGCACCACTGATCTTGTTTAGTGCGATATTGAGCGCCTTCTCTCGGATTTCATCCAAGGACTCAACAGAAACCTCTATTTAAGTAATTCCTTGTTCTACAAGAATTTTAAAACGCTGGTGTCCGCATACGAGTTACCTGTTTGCTCAATCCAAATGAGTGGCTCGACGGATCCAAACTCTTGAAAAGATCGTTTAAGCTTCTCGTATTCGATGTCGCCCGGTTGCAAATCTATTCGCGGATTAAAAGGGGCTAGATTAATTTTAGAGACTGATATTTTCCGTATATCCATGCTGTTCAGCTCCTTCGTGGCAATAAAGTAAGAATAAAGAATATTGCCAGCCCTTAAATTGCTGGATGCCTTGATTTTGTTGGGCTGGTGCCATGTTTTGTAGGTGTAATCAAACGACTACTATTCCAGTGGAAAAGTATATGTTTTGTTTCACCGCAAAAAATGGGGTTGAGGCTTAGAGCCTCATGCTTTGGCTGGCGGTTAGCTTCTGGCGACCCCCTAGTCCAAATTTGGGTCTTCCCCTGCCTCTGTGATCTCCTGGCTGAATAGGTGCAGGAGCCACGCCTCTGCTGTCTTCCCATTGAGAGAATACAGTGGATTGATTGCTAATGCTGACTGTCCTTCTAAATGAGTTCGACGCATGATGTGCAGCTCAATGAATGTCTTCACGATCTTGCGTGCTGTTGGATAGGAACAGTCTGCAATGCTGGCAAGGTCTTTGACGGTAAGTGGCGTCCCCTTTTGCCCACGCTCATTGTCGCCTTGCAGGAGGTTAGTTCCCTCGCTTGCATAGGGTGCGATTTTAAGCAATAAACCAGCCTCTGCAAGTGACAGCTTTCTGAGCCGTCGCTTTGCCTTCTGGCTGGCTGTGATCTTTACGACTTTTGAGCTGGCCTACAGGTCGAAATACTTTTACAATTTCGTCCGACCGGCGCAGTACTTCCTCCGTATAGTAAATTTCACCTGTCACTGAGTCAACAAACTGGTGCACTACATTTCACCCACCTCCATGAAAAAAAGCACCGCGTGGGTGCTTAATTTAAATTATTTCTTATTACTATCACTGTGACAAGAACCCCTGCGATACTTGGAAGAATAATTTTCGAACTAACGACAATATCAGGTATCAAAATTCCTAGATAAATTTCTGGCAAAATATCACCCCCTATACTTCCATTCTGAGGTAATGGCAGGAGCTTGTCTATATCAAAAGCCCCACTCTTTCGGCAGGGGCATCCGGCGCGAGCCAATCCTTACGCCTAACTGCGGTCACAGGCTATAGGAGGCGGTACAGCAGGTAATTCTGTACACTTGAGACAGGATCGGCTTATTCGAATATGAGAGATACCGGACAAGGGACGAGAAGCCGAAGCCGTAGGTCTCGCATGTAATCCCCTGTCCGGTAAATCCCAGCAGAGTAAATCGCGATTTTCCAAAGTTCCGAGAAGGGTTCCTAAAACTTGAAAACCGCTGTAATGCATACAATGAAAAATAATTGCATGGTTCCCTGCTACGCTCGTCGCAACTGGTGCGTTCAGGCTCAGAATGTCCCCCTCTCGTAAGGTCACATTCGTCATCACCCATAGATTCGCTCAGGTACACCATTGATAAGGGATAGGTGGTATCTCCCAAGAGCTGGTGCCGCTTGCTACTGACTCAAGATTACCGACTATCCGAATTCAAATCGTCCTGCCTTTTATCCCTGATAAAGTCCGAGTTTTATCCTGCATTTTATCGCGATTTTATTGGGCTTTTTCGCACAAAAAAGGGCACTCAGATCATGCCGAGTGCCGTAGCAATTTGCCTTATTGCCGACGCTCGATCTCGTCTAGCGAGTATTTCAATGCTCGATCAATCTGTTTGGCCTTCAGCTCGTTTATTGTCTCTGTTGGCTGTAGCCTTGGGAACAGTTGACCTATGCCCTTCTCTCTTAGTTCCTGCCTATTCTGTACAGCAACACGGAGGGCTTTATACTCTTTCAGTTCTTTCACAACGGCCTTTCTGACTTCTGTCTCATTCACTGGTTGCAGAAATGACAGTTGTTCTTGTACCTGTGCGCTCATTTCCAGATTCCCCCTCGCGGTAGCCCGTGATATAATTTTCTTGGCGAAAGAAATTATTAGGGCTCCCTGTTTGGGGGCTTATTTTTTTGTACTCCCGAAATATTATGTTAAAAGTCATGTGGATCAGCCCACTCAAAGTCTTTTTCAGTCAGACTTTCATTTTCTGAGACACTATTTAGAAAGCAATTAATTGTATCTTCCAATGCTTCATCGGGAGTATTTCCAAAACCAGCGATCCAATCTGGTGATCCGTCAACTCGTGATTTAAAAGCAACATTTACCTGACCAAAAAACCCACCTTTATTACTTTCTTTGATCTTTACCTTAAACTTGGTAAACGGAAGGAACACATGTGCCCAAACGTCATACTCTCCCACTACCTGATATATCTGAGTTACTCTCGAATCACTTACATTTTTCCATTTCATCAAAATTCACTCCTAATTAATTGAATTTCTCTTTTGTAAACAGGATAATCGACCCACTCCCGACCTTCGAGTAATCAACCGCTCTCTCCGACCGCAAATATCCAATTCAAGCCATGTATTTAGCGAGGCCTCTAAAGTTCTGCCTTACTGCCACAGATAAATACGCCCGACTGTAATACCAACATTTTTTGATTTTTTGGTAACTTCGAAGCCTTTCGGACGTCTAATAGTCACAGAAAGGATGAGTGTCGATGAAAAATAGTAGTATTTTAGCCCTTGCGACAGTGTTCTTTACAGCATCCGTGCTTCCTCCGTTGGTATTACCGGCAGCAAACGCAGCGACAGTTGCGACTGCTGCTAACACTGCGGCTCCACCAACCAAAATATACCGGATAGATCTTGATGGAAAAAAGCAAACGCTAGTCGCTCAGTTACCTGCAGTGCATCGGGCAAGCATGTCGCCAAACGGAAGGTTTGTATATGCAGAGAAGCAGGGGTTCAAGAAAGATGAACCAACCATTCCATACTTATATGACACCAAAACCAAGCAACTGAGCCAGTTGAACGGTTTCGCTAAGTGGGTATCGGGCAAGGACGAATTATTAATGATGGATCAAGCTAGCTTGTATCGATACAACTTACTCACCAAGCAAAAAACATTGCTCGTGAAAGGGACCACTGAAACCCCGATCTTGGATTATGCGATTGCACCAGATGGCCATTACCTTACCTTTATCCAATCTGATCTGAAAGATCCTGACGCACAGAAACGCAACAAGCTTATCTTGCAAGACATGAGTACGCTTAAAATGAAGGTTAATGACCAGTTTTTCCTTCCTGACGAAGAACAAAGCAGTACACAGTCCATAGAATTGCTCTATTGGATACCAACGTCAAAAAAAGTGTTGTATAAAGCAAACGGAACAATAAAAGAACTTGATTTACCGACAGGTCTCAAATACACGCATTCATTCAAAAGCTTCCCCTCGTATTCCAACGATATAAAGTTTCGGTTTGATATCAAGGAAGGTCACGGTTATATGACTGACCTGCAAACAGGTAAGAGTGTCCCGACGGCGGAGCATCCACATCCATTCTATTTGGATCGTGACTTGACTCAAGTCTTCTGGTCTCCGACCGGACATAACTATGTCGCAGAAAAATTCCTATTCACCTCAAATGCTCAAGATGCAAATGAACAACTTGTGATTCAATCGACGAAGAAATCGTTTGTGTACCCATTTGATGGAAGCCCCTATCTGAACGCAAATGACAATATCCAATTTTTAGGGTGGGCAGCTGATGGCAAGTCATTTTTCGTTGGTGATTTGGACTCGGTGCACATGAGCCGTTTCGACAGGTGGCAATCCCGTACAAGATAAAAAAGAAAAGTGGCTCTCTTATTGGAGCGTACACGGATAATACGCTAATACGCTCCTCTATCTTTTTTAATAAAAAAATATACCCTTGTTAAGTTAAATCACGATGGCTTCATGTCTCAGCAGTCCATTTTCTGCTGGCTGCATCATCGGTGGGAATCGGTCAGCGTGGAGCTGTAGTAGTAGTTTCCCTTTCTTGCTGTAACCCGCCTTATGAAACCCTGCTGCATGAAAGCAACCACCGCGTAAATGCTTCCCTACATAAGTGACTATCCCATCCTTTGGCGGCTCTCCCCAGAGGTGCCGCGTGATCCCGAGGGCCATCACAATAAGGTGACTGGAAAGGTAATCCCCTTCATTCCTAAACAATGTGCATTCCCAGGCATCCCAGCCATCGTCCCTGATGCCGTGCCATGTAACCCACAATGCCTTTTCATCCTCTGTGAGCAGGACCAGATTTTTCCCTGGTAGGCAGAACTGATTGCTACCAGGTTTCTGTCGGGTGTAATGCCGATCAGCCAGAGCCAGCGCCCTTTTGTCGCCTTTATTAATCAGGTTCCACGACATTCCTTTCACCCTCCCATTTATCACATCGATTGGTATGTATATCACATGATCCCAAGTAAAAGCTCTTTCTCGTCTACTACTTTATCTTTGGAAAATAAAAGTAGTAAGAAAACCCACTAGCCTACTCCGACAGTAACAAGAGATGCATTATCCACCCTATATAGTCAATAGCTACACCTTTTCCCTAAGTCATAAAGCTCGTTGCTCCTTCTCGCAATTGATAGTCTGAGACTATGGAAACCATAGTTTATTTGGAATAGTAAATAGGTTTATAAATCAGTAAAATAAGGTCGAAACAACCAATACTTCAATATAATAGGAGATGTTGTTCATGAAAAAAGTGCTTCTCACTTTATCTGCACTAGCTGTATCACTGGCAGGAACCCCAGCCGCTTTTGCAGAGTCACAAACTGCCGTTAAATCTGAAGCCAATTACCAAGCACAGGCAATAAACTACACTTTCTCCGCTGGCCTAGGCGAACCACAGCCAGGACCGGGAGATGCATTTAATTACCAATTTTGGGTGAATAGCCCTAGCCAGATTAAAGTAGTCGCTACGCAAAAATCTACCAAAACTCCCCTAATTGTGTATGACATTATGACAAGTACAGATGGTGGTAAAACTTGGGTCGATTCTGGTGTTGATGGAGTTTCCTTTACTGGTAATAGTACAGTTACTTATGCACCGAAACAAACTTTGCAACCCGGTTTCTACATGTTCTTATTGAAAAATTATGGGTCCAGATACACAAAAGTGGATGGAACTCTTAGTGTACTCCCACTACCATAAACTATTTTGGTAGAAGAAACCCTTGTGAAAAAACAGTGACATACCCAAGCAGTCTTAAAGCTGTCGAGAAATCTCGGCAGCTTTATTTATGCCCTTGAGCAAAAAATCTACCAATTACCGCTATATCACCTCTCCCCGTTGAGATTTGCATGATCAATTCCTCCTTGTTTTACAAATCGTGTGTTGAGTTTCCTATTCATTGACAACCTGATTGCCGCCCTCCAAAATGGTAATATGTGTGGATTCAGATTAGGAGAGAGCAGATATGCTCTTTCGCTCTTTCCTAAATTATCGAAAGGAGTGAAGATAAAAATGGATTTAGATAACTACAAACTCATTTGGACAACCGGAAAAGAAAATTATGTTTTAGTCAAGATGGATGGTCGTTATTTTGTTTGTAACCGAGTTACTAATACACTTTTGTTAATTGAAGATGAAGATCTGCATGAAGCGATTGTCAACGAAATGTTAAAAAATCAGTGCGAGATAGTAGAAGAGAGTTAAACTCAATTACCGTTTTGTAAAGCAACGTAAATGACTACTTTCATTAGTGACACGCTAATGACTTTCTGAGTAATCCCTAACTATCTATTCAGTTTTTGAAACCTCCTGATCTATACATTCAATCAAACTTGTAATAATATGGTTAAAAATGAAAATGAGGTGTCCATTTGCTTGGAGTAAATGTCTTCTTTTTTGTTACTTTGCTCGGTGTTTTAGGGTCATTACTGTGTACAGCAATTATTATCGGAAGACGATGTACAGAACCATCAAACGAACTCAGAAGACAAGTTGCAGTGCTTACCCGTGAAGTTGAAGAATTAAAATCTAAGAAGTTAAGTTAAACTTTAAGCATTTCTTGCTTAAGGTTTTTTTATTTCTCTACATAACTAAAATGTTAAATAACGATTTTTCCATGTGATAAAATTTCGATATACCTTTTATGGAGTGAACTTTGAAATGATACAAAAACATGAGGTTATCGACTTATTCTTATCTGCTTGTCCATCCTATAAAGAAAGATGGCTCCATTTTATTAGTGAAACTTACGACGATAGCGAAGAGCATCTTCCGTATATTGATGTCTCAGATTTCGCCCAACATGTAGATGAGCTTTACCAACAGCAAAAGTTAACCGAGTTCCCAATGATATTTGAGGTTTTAGAAATTCTCCATATCAACGGTGACGACTATGTTAAAGAATTAGCTACAATTGGGTTTCTGGAATCATTGCTAGGTTGTGAAATTTCAAGCTCAATTGAATGTTTTCTGATGCCCATTTCCCTAAATGGTGGATCTCATTAAATAAATTCATGTCTGGAGAAAATCGTTATGTTGGCGAAGACCAATAATACAACGTACACACTGTGTTAAATTGCTTGTTCCTTTCAAAAATGTGATTTAAACTTCAACTAAACTCTCTGTTTTGCAGAGACATATGGTGATGAATTATGAATAAGAGGCTAAGAAAAAAGATTCATAAACAGCTTTTGGTAGATATCTGTTTTGAGATTTGCGTATCTGCGCATTGGAGAAAAAAACTCAAACGCACTCCCTTCCATGTCCCAATCGAAATTAATGTCTTCAACTCAATGTATCTGCCTTCTGAACTTCGCCAAAAGATTAGACAATTCAACCTAAAATATTTTGTTAAAAAGCTACCATATCACTTTACACACGATTTTGGTTATTATCCGGATAATTATGTGTTTTTTTGCTTCACCCCACTTGAATTCCCTAGGGTAAAACAATTGTCAGTAAACAATCCAGCTACAATGTAACGGACATCCTGAAATTGCCCCTACTCTCCATCAAACCTGTTTTTATATAACATTGAACCATCGTTACAATCTGAGGAGGACCTTGTATGGACGTTGGTCAAAAAGATGGACAAGCATATACAAAGCAGGACCTAATCGATTTTATTCAAAGATCGCTCGCTGAGTTGGAAAACAATCCGGATTGGGAAAATGTCTCTCTAAGTCATTATCTCGAATCGATGGCTGCTTGGTTGAACACCCAATTAGCACCAGACACCCCTTCTTGGGAAGCTTTCGCGAAAATCTTAGAGGCATCCAAATACTACGAATAGTTCAAAGAGCTAATTAGCATATTGAGCAATTTGTTTAATCATGATCTGAAATATTCCGAAAATTACTATTCTTATAGTTCTCTACATATGTTAAGATGAAGCAAATGGTAAATATCCCCTTTTGTTGAGGTGATTAACTATGTGGAAGAATCTCCTTAAATCAATCAGCTCAAAAGGTAACATTTTCCCTTGCGAACATTACCCTGGCTGTATACGTTATCCACATGTGCCTTATTGCATCTGCACTTAGATGTAGCTAATCTCATGAAAGTACCGAGAAGGCTGTCCCAAAGCTATGAAAGTGGCAAGGGATGGCCTTTTTTATCGCTTATCTTTATCAAAATTCAGCTAGTGCGCCCTATTCCTTAATCAGTCGTACCCCTGACTTATGTACTAGTGACACCTTCCCAGATTTCTTCAGTCTCCTTTTTTTGTCCCAACTCCGTGTGGCATAATAAACACAAGGAGTTGGTCTCATGGAAGAGTTTATTTTATTACTCAGTCGAATGGTCTGAAGTCAGCTATTTGAAAGAGGCCTTAGATGACTAGCATAGGAATAATATCCGTGCTGACGTTGATCAAATCGTAGAGATACTACAATCCATTCCTGAAGAAGAACGGAAAGCGTTCTCCGATCAAGTAGATACTTTAGCTGAAATAGTAAAACGCAAATACGAAAAAAGCCGTTCACAATGAAGCTGAACAGGCTTTTGATCATATCTATGAGTTTTTTACATTCTCATCCTTATCCATGTGCATTAAAAGTGATATTGTCGATGTGTTCTTTAGAGACTGAACCTTTTACCTCCTTGACGTTCTCTGTCGTCTTCATCGCTGTTCCCGTCTTGTACACTCTGTCATTTCTCGTGACTATGTAATTGATAAGATTAAGAGCATTGCTCTTGATCCACAGATTGTTTTAGAGGTTTCGGAAGAAGGTCTTACCAGACATTGGACAATCTCTATGATGCTATTCAGTCCGGTGCAATTAAAGCTAACGCTGTAAGCGATCGGATTACAAATCTTGAAAAAGAACAGGAGTTAATTGAAACCCTGCTAATGGATTCAATTGGGAGGGATGTGCCAGAGAGGAATGTAGAGGAGTTTCATTCTTTGATTAGTCTAATTGGTGAAGACTGGAACTACCTGACGTTTGAGGAACAAAAAGTGATGATCAGGAAAATTATTAAGAAAGTGACATTGGCTAAAAACAAGACCGTCAAAATTACCTAGAACCTTATCGAGTAGTGTTTTCATTCTTTTGGAGCTTTGCCTTACCAAAACTCCAGTGCGAAAATCGTGTGGGCATTATTGAACCCTTTGGCGATCTCGGTAATTTCGTCAATGGATCGCTCCAGTTCTTTGCGCTCGTCGTTGGTCAATTTGTTTCGCCTCCCCCTTTTGCCGTCGGTCTACTTTATGTATATGGGGAACCGTGCTAAAAGACGCCAGCATTTAGAAAAGATATTGCGAATTATCAATTATACTGGTGGTAATCTTGGAGTAGATGTAAGAGAATCTATTTATAATAGCCCCTTTTTTCTGAGATGAGGTGCAGTGAGATAATGAAAACTTTTGGGTACTTCATTACTTTTCATACTAACTTGATAGTAGCTTACTTTATATACGATCAATCCAGCTATGTAAAACCTCTATTACAGTCTATTTTTATCGTGGCCTTAATCGTTATCATGGATTTCATTACGAATAAAAAGAGCAATCAAGTAAAGCACAAATAAAGATATTAGTTAAAGACGCTTGCCTCAAGAAGAAAAAAGGCATCCCCGATTGGAGACACCCTTGATTTGTTTTTCATCTTGCTACTTAACCCTTGAACCAGCCACGTACACCAGAATAAATAAGAGCTCCTGCGAATACGACCACAGTGATCAGACCCAATCCATCCACCACCGGGTCCACCCCACTTAGGAAGGAACCGTCCAACGGCGCTTTCAACAATGCGAAGCCACCAAGAAGCCCTCCTACGTTGGAAATCCATTTGTTCATATTACGTCACCTCCCGTCGCAGCGGCCTGTAAGCGTTGCCACCGCGATACTTTACTCTATGTCGGAGGTTGACAAGCGGCTTGTATGGTAGTCCAAGGCGTGTTCACCAAATTACAATTGGGCAATGTCTATCTTTTTACGCTAAAATAGAGGTCGGACAGATGTACAGGTTATGCGAAAAAAGGAGGGACGCACTCATGAAGCTGTTTTTGATGCTCGGCAGTATCAGTGGATTTCTTTCTGTTGCGTTGGGAGCATTCGGGGCACATGCACTGAAGGAAAAATTGGACGAATATTCGCTGGGCATTTTCCATACGGGCGTGACCTATCAGACGACACATGCACTGGCTCTGGTGCTAGTTGCTCTGTTGCTCAAATGGTACCCGGATTCTTCTGGCCTCGTTTGGGCAGGCTGGTGCTTTACAGCCGGAACGTTGATCTTCTCCGGCAGTCTCTACACACTGGCGATGACCGGCATTAAGGTTCTCGGTGCGATTACGCCGATTGGCGGAGTTTTGTTCCTTGCTGGCTGGGCGTTGCTTGCGATTCATGCATGGAAAACCGTATCGTAGACAAAAGCTTGCAAAAGGTTGGGATTTCATTCCCGGCCTTTTTTCTTTCCGCCATGACTTTAGCGGAACTCTGCCTAGCAATAACGCTAAATCCTGACACCCTCCATAGACGATCGCCATATGCTGTAGGGTTAGCAGTTACCCCACTCACAAGGAGAGGAAATCATGACAAAGCCCTCCTATACTCGCCCCTCGTACTTTTTTGGTGGAATACCAGATGTCTACATGCAGATGGGGTACTATCCGTTTCCCACTCCTTCTGCTACGGAACAGTTGAGTCGGAGTGTTCACATTCCGTATGCGATGTCGATGGCGGATCAATGCAAATACTTCATGGGGCAGTCGGAAAAAATAACCGTGGGCGATGGGGCTATCGGGATTGCTGCCTTGTCGAATCCCTTACGCTCCAGTGTTCATTTATTTGTCCATCACTGGATGATCACCAATCCATCCCCGCACCCGATAGAAGCACATTTCTTGTTTGGCAAAGCTTCCTCAATCACAGGTACGACTCTCTCACGTCAAGTGACTTCTGGTTATGTTCAACTCCCCGCTTGTCCAGCCGCCCAAGGGCAAATTTTGCATGGCACTGGTATGACAGATACCTTTTCTGATCACATTCATACTGCCACACGAATCATTCCGGCATCCTCTACCGTTGAGGCGACCCCTAGCGGACAGTGGATTCTCGGACCTGGCATGTCACTCATCGTTCGCGTTCCAAACACAGGTGAGAAGACATCCTTTTCGTTTTCAATAGACTGGTGGGAACAACCCGTATATGGGTAGCTCTCACTGGAACACTTGACGGACAAGTCTAGCCGCAACAAAAAAGGGAACCCCCAAAGGAGTTCCCTGTTATTTCACTTGATTTTTTCCTATACCATGTTGAAAAGCCAATTTTCACGTGATAAAATGAGAATTGGTCTGTCGGTCAATCGATGATATGTAACTATTTTATCTCCAATATAATAGTATCACATTCACTTTCGATTGTCAAACCTTCAGGCCAAAAATGGGGAACGAAAAAGGAGCGGTACCATGAGCGTGACTGATCAAGATCGGCAAAACGAACAACAACGTGTTGAACAAGTCATCTCAGAGATAAAGAACCGAATAGATGACCTCAAAGAGCATGTAAATGTCGTGAGCGAGGATATTATCGGCATTCGCAAGCATTTTTGGGACGACGTGACAGTCAACTTCGAGGATGCCATTGAAGCTGTCGAGACTTACGCCAGTATCAAGCAGCAAGCGGAGGTTCTGTCCGAGCGTGAACGCATCCATCGCCATGCCCAAAATCAGTTGCGTACGCTGCAGCGATTGTTGCACTCTCCCTATTTTGGCAGGATCGATTTTCAAGAAGAGCTGGAATCAAAGCCAGAAGCCATCTACCTTGGCATTTCTTCTTTGCTGGATAAAAACGACGAGGAGTTTCTCGTCTACGACTGGCGCGCTCCGATCTCCAGTCTGTATTATGACTACTCGCCGGGGCCAGCCGAGTACAATACACCAGGCGGTAGTGTAAATGGAGAGATTACGTGCAAAAGACAATACATCATTCGCGACGGCAAATTGCTGCACCTGTTCGATACGGGCGTGACGATTGGCGACGAGCTACTTCAGGAGGTACTCGGCAAACAGGCTGACTCGCAGATGAAAAGCATCGTGGCCACGATCCAACGGGATCAAAACCGCATCATCCGAAATGAACGCAGCCGACTCGTCATCGTCTCCGGAGCTGCCGGCAGCGGGAAGACGTCTGCGGCACTGCAACGAATCGCTTATTTGTTTTACCGTTATCGCAAGACATTGACCGCAGAGCAAATCGTCTTGTTTTCGCCCAACTCTTTGTTTAACAGCTACGTCTCGACCGTTCTTCCTGAGCTCGGCGAGGAAAATATGCAGCAAACGACTTTTCAGGAATACGCGGAGCATCGTCTCGGTGACGACTTCCAGTTGGAAAATCCGCTTGAACAGATGGAGTATGTACTGACAGCCAGTGGTCAGTCTGGATATGAGGCGCGGCTGGAAGGGATCCGTTTCAAGTCAAGCGCCTTGTTTTTGCAGGCCATGGATGAATTCGCGAATAGCTTGAAACAAGCTGGAATCATGTTTCTCCCTGTTACATTTAGGGACCAGACGCTAATCAGTGCGGCTCACATCCATGAACTGTTTTATTCTCTCGATACGAATCTGCCGATCCCCAATCGAATGGTACTCGTTGCAAAATCACTGCTGACAGAGCTGAAAAAAATGGAACAGCGCGAACGATCAAAGCCATGGGTAGAAGATGAAATGGAGCTGCTTGACCGAGATTCGTATGTAGCTGCCTATCAATCGCTGCGCCGCAAAAAGCAGTTTCGGGAGGATACCTTCGATGACTTCGAACGCGAGCAGGAGCTCTTAGCCACATGGATCGTCAAAAAACAGTTTCAGCCTCTGCGCGATTTTATCCGGGAGCTCCAATTTATTGATACTCGCGCTATTTACCGCCAGCTCTTCTTATCACCTGACTTGCTCGGGACGCTTGCGCCAAGCACTCTCCAACACGATGTATTAGACAAGTGGCCGGCAGTGTGCGAACAGACAGCAGAGCGTTTAGAGCAACAGTATTTGGCATGTGAAGACATCCCTCCTTATTTGTATTTGCAGGAACGATTGGAGGGCAAGCAGACGAACAACCTCGTCCGTCATGTCTTTCTCGATGAAGCCCAAGACTACTCCGCCTTTCAGTTCGCTCTCATCAAGAGCTTGTTTCCCCGTGCCAAAGTGACCGTGCTGGGAGACTGGAATCAGGCGATTTACGCCCATGCGTATCACCAAAATAGCTTCGATGCTGTCACATCCCTGTTTGAGCCTGAAGAGACGGAGACCTTCGTCCTGACCAAAAGCTACCGCTCCACCTATCCCATCGTCTTGTTTACGCGGCAACTTTTGCGAAACGGGGAGATGATTGAGCCTTTTATGCGCGATGGTCGCTTGCCAACTCTAACCAAGGCGACATCCCCTCAAGCTCATACCGATCAAATCGAAGCACGCATACGTGAGCTCACTGATCGTGGTCATCAGACGATCGCTGTTATCACAAAAACGCTAGAGGAAGCCCAAATCGTTCATGACGCTTTGCAAGAGAGATTGCCGATACGCTTGATCAAGCCCGCTACTCTTTCCTTCGAGAAAGGCATCTTGATCATTCCCTCTTACTTGGCAAAAGGAGTCGAGTTCGATGCAGTCATCCTTTATGATGCTTCCGCTACATGCTATGGCGAAGAAAGTGAACGCAAGCTTTTTTACACGGCATGTACACGTGCCATGCACGAGCTGCACCTTTACTATTCGGGTGAAAAAAGTCCATTTATAGATAACGTTTCTCCTGCTTATTACGAGCTGTTTGTTTAAAAAAAGAGATCCAGCTGACCGCTTACTGGTTCAGCCGGATCTTTTTTTCACCTTTTTAGACCTACACAAATCGTGACAAGCAACAGGATCAAATCCATCTCATAACCGCCCACAAAGCCTTTCGCCCATTTCACTGTCACAATCGCACCTGCCATGATCGCAGCTAATCCCCATGCGGCATATCTCGCCCCGACTCCAATGATCAGCGCGAGGCCGCCGAGCAGTTCTACGATCAACACCAGATACGCCAGCCACCCTGGCAAGCCGAGATCACCAAACGTCGTCACAACATTAGCCATCCCTTTTTGCAGTTTGGCAATGCCATGGATGAAAAACAAGATTCCCGTCGCGATTCGTAATAAAGAAAACGCTTTTTCGTAAGCCATCTTCTCTTATTCTCCCTCCCCTCCACCACTACCATATGCCCACTTGTGTACAATCAGTCTTGTGCTCTTCGGCGGGACAACAGCTCAAAGCTTTGATGCTTGCAACGAGGGCAGCCGCGTTTTTTCAATTGTTCGATCGTCACTATTTTTGCCTGTGCCCCTACCTGGATTGATCTTTTGCAACGCTTGCATTGATACTCACGCTTGGAAGGAGTCTCTTCGCCTGTGTACAACGACTCCAGAAATGGATGCTTGATCGTCGGAGTCGTCAGCTCTGTTGTGGTAAGTACGATCATCTGTCCCTTGTTTCCAATCATTTGCGCCGCTTCGTATTCATTGAAATGACTGAGCACCTCTCGTACGGTCAAGCCTGCCAACACGAACTCTCGTTGCATATTCAGCGTAAAATCAGGTGATTTATGCGCGAAGGACAGGAAGATGGACAGTCCTTTTTGCTTTTGCAGCGCACTGATTCCACGGGATAAAAACAGCGCCATTCCTTGCAGCGTGTAAGGTGGATCAGTAAAAAAGCAATCATAGCCACCCTGTAGCTTCTTCGGCAGCGGCTGCCGCAAATCAGCCTGATGGCAGGCGACGGTCAATGCTTTTTGCTTAGACACATCCGTAATGTACTGAAGAAAACGTTCATCGATATCGACTACTTCAATTTGCTCTGGACGTTGTTGATTCCCTGGAAACAAGCGCTTGAGCAAAAGTCCCAGTGAGATGCTGACCAAATCATCATCCCCGACACATAATATTTTTTTGCCCACCAAGCTCTGATGCCGCAAGCATAAGATTGCCCTGCGCAGGCTCGTCTCGACTGTGCATTTGGACTGATCGATTTGTACATCAGCTTGCGGACGCCCAGCAAAAATCATCTCCATCTCCGCTTGCAAGTCAGCCAGCTCGGTTTTCCAAGCTTCGTCGTCTCTTATCAGCTTTTCGTACAGCTTTCGATCCAGCCCACCATACCCTAGCTTTTGCTCAATGAACGCTTCCCCCTCTGCGGTGCATCTCACCCCGCTTCCTTGCTGTATGGCACCTGCCTTAATCAGCTCTTTTTTGATCGCAGTCGCCACAGGTATAGGCAATAGTACTTTTCTTGCCAGCTCTTTCGTAGGCAAATCCGGATGAAAATAACATGCTAGCAGAAACTGTTCGATCACTTGTTGACCTTCTTGTAAACGCACTTGTTTATAGGTGTCTTCGATATAATTTTTCATGTGGAGTACCTCTTTTCAAAAGGGATGGACCCATCGATGCATGCAAAAAAGGCAGAGCATGAACATTCGTTCATCTCCGCCTTGAGGGCATACGTTCGCTACGTGCGCGTGGATAGTCCCGCAAAAAAACCGTGCGTAAGAGCACGGTTCCCGTAGTCGAGCAAATGGGTAGATGGATGACCGTAAGTTCTTAACTAATCAAGGTCTCCTCTGTTCCATAGCAAATAAACTCACAGGACATGAGATTTTTGCCAAAAACAATGGGAGTACCCTATCCAGTTGCTTAGTTAAGAACACACACCGACATCAAAACGTCCCCTTTTGAAAAAGATACTTTCCATTATACGGCAATCGCAATCAATCGGCAAGAAGCTACATGGCAGTCTCTATAATCGCATTTCTAGGCTGCTTCCGCTGTTCATGCAATCTGCGTCCCAGCCAATAAAAGATCAAGCTGACCAGCGCCAATACTGCCATGACCCCAAACATCACGGGGCCACCATATGCGGTGAGCACCATACCACCTGCCCATGGTCCAAGGAAGCTCCCGAGCATCGTTGCGCTTTGTGCCCCATAGTAAGTCCCTCTCATATTCGCGGGACTGATCTCGTCGATTTGCGCATACTCCGCTGGTATGATCAAGATTTCCCCAAGCGTAAAAACGATCATCGCTGTCATAAACCAAGCCCAATTTGACGAAAAAGCAAAACCAACCTCTCCTATGGCCATCAATACAGCACCACCTGCTATCCTCGCAAACAAGGAGTACCGCTCAACCAACCTCGTTACTGGAATTTGCAAAAGCAGGACGGTAAATCCGTTGACGCTCATCAAGGTTCCAAACAAGGCGACACCCTCCGAAAAGTTTTCCCGCAAGTATTGGGAGAGCGTAACAGACATCTGACCGTACACCGTCACTAACAGGATTCCGCCTGTGACAAAGGTAAGAAGGACGACATCCCTTCTGAGCACTTGCCAGATCTCACCCAAACTGGCTCGCTCCACCGCTCCGTTCTCCCCACTGTTATCGGTGACGCCGCATCTCCGACATGCCACTACTAAAATGACGGCAAAGCTCATCAAGGATACCGCAGTCAGAATAAACGCCAGATTGCTGCCGGAAATCCCAAAAAAAGCACCGAGCATAGGACCAATCGCGAAGCCAAGATTGCTCGCAAGATAGCGATTTGAGAACACACGAAAACGTTTATGTTCGGGCGTCAAGTCACCCATCAACGCTTTTGAAACCGTCGCAAAAATCGATGCCGCGAATCCCATAATCATGCTGATTACCAATAAACCGATCGGATGTGCCAGTGTAATGAAGCCGATCATCGAGCACGCCATAGCAAGCAAGGAAAAAAACATCAGCTTTTGTCTGCCA
Source organism: Brevibacillus schisleri (assembly GCF_055685845.1). Classification (NCBI taxonomy): domain Bacteria; kingdom Bacillati; phylum Bacillota; class Bacilli; order Caryophanales; family Paenibacillaceae; genus Brevibacillus; species Brevibacillus schisleri. Next base: position 1,257,772 of record NZ_JBVNDM010000001.1, on the reverse strand, counting down.
AACAAATCCGAGAGAATCCCGCCAACAAATCCCCCTACTGTTCCAGCCAAAGGACCTGCCCCGATAATCAGCCCAATATAGGCATGAGAGAGCTTCGTCGTTTCACCGAGATAGATAGCCAAAAAAGGGATACTCATCGATTGGGTGAGCTGAACGAACACCGTCCCTGCCATCAAAAGATGAACAATCGGGTGATACGCCTCCCACACTTGCCTCATTTTGCTCATACTGATTCAACCTACCCTCTCAACAAAATCATGCTATTTCCGTAAGCAAAATCACTCTGATGCATGGAAGAAGGAACGAAGCAAGACCGGGAGACGCTCGACGAAGGCTTCTCGCAGACTGTAGTAGGAAATTGTCGTACTTCCTGTGTAGTGAGCACGAATCAGCCCCGCTCTGCGCAACGCCGTTACATGATGATGGACGGTGCTTTTTGCTAGGGACACTTGCTTCTGTAATTCACCGAGCGTGCACGTCTTTTTTGCCAGACAGCGCAAAATTTGCAGGCGCTTCTCATCCGCCAGACACTGTGTGATAGGCAACAGCTCCAAGAGTGGCTGTGGTTTGGTCATTGCCGCATCTTTGACAGGATACATGCAAGTGGCAAGCCCCCGATAAAAGTCGAGAACAGAAGAATGGGCACAATGGTATTGCGGGATCAGTACAACCTCTCGCAAATCTGCCATCGGCTCAATCCAGATACCGTTTGTAACATGATCGACCAAGTCGATTGGAGGGGTTTCTTTGGCGCGGGCCGTCAGCTCATCGGCACTCCGTTGCAGATTCTCCAAAATGCGGGGGTCCATCTTCGAAAAATAATGCTCATTCCACCGGGTAAGCAACGATAGGCTGCGATCACGGATTTCTCCCAAGTTCAGCGGGATTGTCTCCACCCACGGCGCGAGGCGCTCATAAATTTCACCGGGAGGAATGCTTTCCAGCCACCCAAGAAATTCTTCAACGGATTTGGTCTGGGGTGATTGCGCTACTAGCAGCACCAAGCGGTGGAGTACTTCCCAGCGTTCATCTGCGAGTTCATCTGCAAAAGACGCCGGGAGCTTTTGTTTTGTCTCCTCTAACCAAGCCGTACCAAGCAAACTATGCTTGCGCTCCTTTTCGTGAATGTAAGTGTAGAGGCTAATGATACATTCATACGCAGGAGACCATTCTACTCTGATCGAATATAATTCATTCATTCTATCACCATCGAACATTTAGTTTTTTTCAGTGTATCATTCTTATTTGATATTGCATAGCGCCATTTCGTTAGAATAGCTTTTAAGGTCCTTAATGGGGTCAACATAGTGGAGGAGAAGAAAAAGCACAGGGCTCTTCGACTCTGACACGCCAGCAGGTGGGATTCACTGTCCGTCTCCACTTCCAAAAGGGGACCGTCGAGCCAAAGCCACCCTACGGGCGGAAGTTTCTCAAAGAAGAAGTGTTCGACAAGCGTGGTCCCCTTTTGAAAGTTCCAACTGGGGAGGCGTTGTCAAGGTCTACGAGCCCTGTGCTTTTTCTTCTTACCAGCTTTGTTGGTTTATCGATACCATTTAAACCTTTGGCAAAAGCTTTACTGAAACCATGCAAGAAGCAGACGCTGAGGTGCCTTGTTCACACAAAAAAAGTAAGCCCCCAGCTTCACTAACTGACGAGGCTTACCTATACTAGCTTCCCTTATACAAACGGCGGGTCCCACGCTTTTTTTCGCCAACCCAACCGATGATCAACGACGTTCAAATCACGATCCAAGACAACATCTACACCAAATGGAAGCTTTCGGTTGTACCAAAAGCGCACGTCGCTCCACGTGACTTCATAACCGTCGGCAATCTCCTTCCACGTAACGTGGATTCGTTGAGCAAATCCGAGAAAAGCACGAACGCCATCCACACCGACAGTAGCCTGGATGATCGCATCACGCTGTTGCTTCGGATATACATCCTCCAGTATCACACGTGCATACTCGATTCTTCCTGTGTAAAACAGTTCCTCCGTCTCAACGACGAATCTCCAGTGAAATGGATGTATGCTCGGGAACACATGGGATATGCCCCTTGTTTCCAACGCCCTTACTACCCGTTTGACGTTACGGTGATGCTGCCAAGCCCGCACGCCAATATACACGAGCGTCATGCCATATGCTACCGGAAATAACACGCTAGGATCTCCTCTAAAAGCGATCCACCTGATCGCCGCTGCCAGATGAATCGCGAACACCAGTGGCTCAAAAATCGCGAGCACATCCAAATGCACCCAACGCTTGCTAATTGGACGAATACATTGGACTCCATAGGCGTTTAGCATATCGAGAAAAACATGCAGCACAACAGCCAACAGCGTCCATCCGTACAAAATACCGAACTGCCCCATGAGCCCAAACCCCCAGGCAAGAGAAAGACTAATGATGAGGGGCCACAGAAATAAGGCGGGAATCGAATGCGTAATTCCTCGATGAATGCGAATGTAAAAAGAAATACCGCGAAGTCTGGCCACAGTGTCGAAATCCGGGGCATGAGAACCCACTACCGTTGCAATCATTAGCGCCTGAGCAAGTGCCGGATCATTCGCCACTGCTGGCGTGATATGAGCTAACCCCGCCAGTGTGACACCCAACAAAAGATGACTGCCAGTGTCCATTACGATGCCTCCCTTTACAAGTACTCCCTTCCCTTTTACTGTACGAAAAAATAGCGAGGATTCTATAAACCGCAGGTAAATGTTATCCGAAGATTTCTTCTGCAATGTTAACAATCTCTCAACGAAAAAAGCAGCCTGTCAGAATAGTGACAGACTGCTTGGAACTAATTTATTCGTACATTTATGCTTCTTCTGTCAGGCGCAGGAATTCGTCGATGTCTGCCACAGCCAGGTCAACAGCTTTTTGCCAGAACTCAACTGTCGTCATATCCTCGCCGAGATGCTTCTTCGCCAAGTCTTCTACCATCAGGCGGCCCGTATCTTGGAGCAGTGCATCGTATTTCGGCGCGAAGGTCTCCCCTTCTTCGAGGGCACGCGCATAGACACTCATGCTGAACAAGTACCCGAATGTGTACGGGAAGTTATAGAACGGGTACGACGTGATATAGAAATGCAGCTTGGATGCCCAGAAATGCGGCTCATAATCTGCCAAAGCGTCGTTGTACGCTTGCTTTTGCGCCTCTTCCATGATTCGGTCGAGATCAGCCGCGCTCACGAGACCTTCTTTGCGCTTCTCATAGAAGTTTTTCTCGAAAATAAAGCGAGCGTGGATGTTCATGAAAAACGCGACGATGGATTGCAGCTTATCTTCCAAGAGCACCAGTTTTTCATCGTCATTGGCTGCATTTTTCACAGCAGCGTCAGCGAGGATCATCTCTGCGAAGGTCGATGCTGTTTCCGCTACGTTCATCGCGTAGTTTTGGTTAAGGGCTGGCAAATCCCACATGACTTGCTGATGATACGCATGCCCCAACTCATGTGCCAGTGTGGATACATTGCTTGCGCTTCCCGCATACGTCATGAACACGCGAGACTGTTTACTGACTGGGAAGCTCGTGCAGAATCCGCCTGGGCGCTTGCCAGAACGATCCTCTGCCTCGATCCATCCCTCATCGAATGCCTTTTGGGCAAACTCAGCCATGCTCGGATTGAAGCGATTGAATTGCTCCACGATCAGGGCAGCTGCTTCATCGTAAGACACTTCTTTATGTACCTTACCGACTGGAGCTCCTACATCGTACCAGCTCAGCTTGTCTACACCGAGTAGCTTTGCCTTGCGCTCCAGGTAGGCAACCAGACGATCCTTGCGATTGTCGATGGCCTGCCACATCGCGTCGAGTGTTTTTTCCTGCATCCGTCCAATATCCAGCGGCTCACGCAGGACGGAATCCCAGCCACGATGACGGTACAGAGAAAGACGGAAACCACCCAAGTGATTCAGCGCTTGTGCGCACAGCTCCGTTTCCTTGCCCCAAGCTTCAGTCCACTTTTCGAAAACATGGGAACGCACAGCACGGTCAGGACTGCTCATCAGGTTTGAAGCTTGCCCGACAGACAGCTGCTTCGTCTCCCCGTTGACCTCAACCTCAATGCTCATACGTCCCACGACCGCATTGTACAAGTCTTGCCAAGCGTGATAGCCGTCTACAGCTAAATCGTTTGCCAGCACTTCTTGTTCAGGCGACAGCTTTTCCTGTGCACGGCGGCGGCGCTCATTCAGCACAAAAGCAAGCGATTGCAATTCTTCGTCTGCCAACAAATTCTCCCATGCAGCCTCGTCGATAGCCAGCAGTTGTTCTTCCCATCTCGTCAATACTGCACCAAACGCAGCTGAGATGCTTTTTACACGACCACCCATCAGTTTGGCAGGCTCATCCTTTACATTTTGAGCAGTCAGGCAGGAAATGAATGCACCTGCTTGTCTCACTCGCACGGCAATGCTTTGAACTTGAGCGACAACTTCTTTGAAAGCGGCTGTTTCATGCAAACCAGCGCCAGATTGCTCGAAACGCGCTTTCAGGTTCGCAATATCCCCTTCCACTGTCACTAAAAACGCCCGAAAATCCTCTGATTCACTGCCACCAGGAAAAATCACATCCATATCCCAGCGTTGCGGCAATGCTTTTGTCATAGGTACCCCTCCTCAAAAAACTCCTTCGATAAAAATATTTCTATAATAAGGTAGCTATTCCCTCCCCATTTATTCATATCGTTAAAAAAGCGACTGCCATGTAAGCAGTCGCCAGCTTTTCACACCTATTGAACAGGGATCGAAAACGTCTCCCCTTGTTTTTCAACAACGATCTTATCCCTCTCGTCCCCCGCTGCTGCCAACAGACGCTCGAACGGCTCATCAACTGGCTCACGCGAGAGCACAAACGTATTCCAGTGAATAGGCACCAGCCACTTGGCTTTGGTCTCCTTGAACATTTGCCATGCTTGCTCTGGCGTACAATGCGCTGCCTGATACGAGTCTGGCTTATAGGCGCCGATCGGCATGAATACCAGATCGATTGGCCCGAATTGCTTCGGCAAATTTTCCATGGAGATATAAGCGGTATCGCCGGGATAGAGGATGCGCACACCATTTTTCTCAATCATATAGCCGTTGTAGCCATACTCATGATTCCATGGAAAACGGTTGCCCCAATGTCGGACAGGAATCGCCGTAATCGTCATTCCTTCTTTGGTTGTAATGACTTCTCCCGGCTGCATTTCCTCATATGAACCAAATGACATATGCTTGAATAGTTTGCTCGTCTGGTGCGCTGTAATGACATGTGTGGATCGATTCGCTATTTTCTGCAAGGTTGGCAGATCGACATGATCCAAATGGGCATGCGATAGCAAAACGATATCTACCTCGCCAAGTTCAGAAAAGTCGAGGGCAGGAGGTGTAAAGCGCTTGGGACCAAAATGGACACCTGCTAGCTTAATCCCCAGCTTCTCGCCCAAAACCGGATCCGTCAGTATTTTCGTACCAAACATATTCAACAGAATCGTCGAGTGGCCGATCCATGTAAATGTAACCTCATCGTGACTCCAGTCGGCAGGCACTGGCTTTTTCGTGTCCAGATGACGAAACTCCGGCTTCGGAAGCTGTCCCATATGGTACCAGTAGCGGTAAACCACATAGCCAATCAATCCGAGTGTGAGAACCCCCACTATGGAGCCTACCCATGTAAAAAAGTTGAGCATCAGACAACTCCCTTTATCCAGCTGTGATTTCCCCATTATAGCAAAAGGCATCCTTGCTGTAGCAAGCCTAAAAAAGCGGCAAACTGCTTTTTACGCTCGCTTACTTCCTCCTGCCGGGCTTGTTATAATTGCTAGAGAAAAACGTAGAGAATCGAGGAGAAACCCATGATCCTGCACAAGGGAGAAGTCCTGTTCCGACAAGGCGAAGCTGGACCGCTCTACCATCTGAAGAGCGGTCTGTTAAAAATCGTTCGGGTACATGCAGACGGAGCATTGACGCTAGTCAACATCATCGTTCCAGATGAGATCATTCCGCATCATTCATTGATGAGCCCGAATCCCTATTACGGGACAGCAATCGCTCTCGTGACCTGTGAGATCGAAGTGCTGTCTGCCCCGGATTGGTATCGCCATCTGGATGACCATCCTGAAAAGTGTCGTGATATCGCGCTACAGCTGCAAGGGAAGCTGCGGATGATGCAGCAGCGTATCGACCAACTGACCGAAGTCTCTCCTGCTGAAAAGCTTCGCAAGCTCCAGCTTTGGTTTCAGACATTCATTCCTGTCGCCTCGCTTTCGGAGTTGCTGACTCAGGATGAAATCGGTCAACTCATCGGACTTCGCCGCGAAACGGTAAATCGACTACTGCGCGCTCAAGCTGCGAATCGCGAGTAAGCATACGCTTTTTTCGTAGGAGCCTTTTTATGCCAAGGTCGCTGCCGGACCAAAAAACTCAAAATGAATGTCTTCTGCTGGCACTCCCCATTCCAACAGGGCACCGTTGATTGTTTTCATGAATGGAATTGGACCACAGAAATAGTAGCTCGCCTCTTTTGTATCAATGACCTTTTGCAGCCACGGCAAGTCGATATATCCCTCTTTCTGGAAAGCTCCGTTCAATCGATCTTGTTCGGTCGGCTGTGTATAGCACCAGTGAACAGAAAGCTGCGGATGTTTTGCGGCCAACTCCTCTACTGACTGCTTCATAGCATGCACATTTCCGTTTTTGGCTGCGTGAATGAAGGTGATCGGACGGTCTGTTCCCGATTTGATCAGTGTGTTCAGCATGCTGATCATTGGGGTCAATCCAACACCACCACTGAGTAGCACAACCGGACGGCTGTCCTCTTGCTGTAAAGTAAAATCTCCAGCCGGTGCAGACAACTGCAGTCTATCTCCTTCCTTCACTTCCTCTGACAAATAAACAGATACTTTTCCTGCTGGCTTATCCTGCATCGCGTCCTCGCGTTTGACAGAAATGCGGTAGTACGCATTGCCTGGCGCATCAGAGAGACTATACTGGCGAATGTGCGTAAATTGCTCGCCCGGTAATTCTACCTTGATGCTGACATACTGCCCTGGCTCATAGCTGGAGATCGGTTGACCATCCGCCGGCACCAGATAAAAGGAAGTGATTACGTCGCTTTCCTTCACCTTGCGTTGGACGATAAACTCTCTGAAATCTACCCATCCTCCAGGCTGTCCGCTCGCCTCTTCATACATTTCGTGTTCTACACCGATGAAGGCATCCGCAATAACCCCATACGCTTCCGCCCACGCCTGTAAAATCTCGTCCGTAGCCGCATCCCCAAGTACGTCTTTGATCGCAGCTAGCAGATTTTCCCCGACGATCGGGTAGTGTTCGGCCTTCACTCCCAAGCTGCGGTGCTTGTGTCCAATTTGCTTCACAACAGGCAAAATCGTTTCCAGCTTATCGATATATAAAGCCGCAGCATACACCGCATTTGCCAGAGCTGCTTGCTGTCTACCCTGCTTTTGATTGGCATGGTTGAAAATATTGAGAAGCTCAGGGTGCTTAGCAAACATCATTTGATAAAAACGTTTTGTAATGGCAGTTCCATGCACCTCTAGGACAGGAACGGTTGATTTTATGATTTCAATGGTTTTTTGACTTAACATCGTAGAACCTCCTTGAAGTGCTTCGTTCTTTCTATATTTCAAGTGTACGGGAGGTTCACAGATACACATGTGATTCTGGTCACAGGAAATCGAAACGATTTGTGACATTTCAAAACACCCTAAGAAAAAGTCGTCCCCCAACCGTCTTGTTGCAAAAAAAATGATGAACATGATAGCATAGCAACCAATGGATTGTTATTAAATTCCACCAAAAACAGTGAAGGTGAATGAATGCTAACCGTAAACCGAGATGACGAACGCCCAATCTGGCAGCAACTGCTGGACCAAGCGATCCATAATATTACCACCGGAAAATGGCAGCCAGGTGAATTGCTACTACCCTCCCGCGAACTCGCTTCTTTAATTGGTGTTTCCCGTTCAACCATACAGATTGTTTATGAGGAATTATTCAGCCGCGGCTACACTGTCACCTCTCGCCGCGGTGGAACGCGAGTTAGCGAATGGATTTATGCCACTCGTCCTTCAGAGGATGCCGCGCCAAAAGGACCTGTCCCTCCCGAATTGCCTTTATTAAACGCTACAATCGGTCATTTGCACGGTTGGTTCGGGGACAGAGATAGTCAAAAGGTTGAGGTCGATTTCAGTCCCCATGAGCCATATTTGGACGAACATTTTCAAAAGATTTGGAGACGTTCGTTTTTACAGGCTTCCACAGAAACGAATCTGGACAGTTGGGCTTATGGCAATGCCTATGGATACCAACCGCTACGAGAACAGATTCAACGTTATTTGTCACTTGAACGGGGCGTTCATGTAAATATCGATCAAATCATGCTAACCTCAGGTGCCCAGCATAGCATCGATCTGATCGCACAAGCCCTTTTACAGGAAGGGAATACCGTTTCTGTAGAAGATCCTGGCTTCCCTGCTGCCTGGATGGCAATGAAGTATCGGCGTATGCAAGTTGTCTCCGTTCCAGTCGACGAGTACGGGTTATGCGTAGACCAGATTCATCCGGGGTCCAAGCTTGTCTATGTCACGCCATCGCACCAGTGTGCGGTTGGAGTCATTATGTCGGAACCCCGCAGGCAACAATTGTTACACATGGCTGCCGAGCAGCAGTTTTGGATTGTTGAGGATGATTACGACAGCGAATTTCGCTATCGCGGCGACCCACTTCCGACCTTGTTCAGTCAGCGACCTCAGAACACATTGTATATGATGAGTTTTTCCAAAATGATTGCTCCTGGTATACGGATATCGGCAATCGTTGGTCCCAAAGAGGCCATTCGTCAGCTCGCCCACGTCCATGAATTAACCTATCGACATCTTCCGATTATGGAGCAATTAACGCTTACTCATTTTATTGAGCATGGTCATTTCATGCGCCATATGAGACGGGTTCGAAATGTATATCGGCGCAGACATGAAGCCATGACGAAGGCCATCATCACGACAGGTCTCGTCGAACACTTCACACTAAGCGGCGTAGAAACGGGATTGCATATCCTTCTTGAAGCTGATCAATCGTTTGATGAAGAAGCCACGACGATCCTGGCACTGGAAAAAGGAATCCGTGTTTATCCACTTAGCAAGTATTGTTTGAAAAGCGATCGAAAAGGATGGGTGCTGGGTTTTGCTAAAGTAGATGAATCCACCATTGAAGAAGGCATTTCTCGTCTTGCGGAGATTACACGGTTTTACCAGGTTTGAACATTTTTTCTTCTTCTATTGGATTTTCTTTCGCAGTGATATGCTGTGGATCTATCCGATACACCTGAACCGGACCACCGAATACTGCTGAACGGTATTTGTCTACATGCTGCTTGGGTAAAGGCCGATTATAGTAGCCTGGCACATACTTATTCATCATTTCTTGCAACATGTGTGTAGCCTCATCCAGATCAACGATAGGCTGTGCCTTGCCAAAAATCATTACACTCATATACGCTGTGTCCGTCTTAGCTGGCACCGGATCAGTAATCGTTCCATATTCTTCACAAACTGTAAAACAGACCTCTGGATTAGCATCGATAACCTGATTTCTTCTCCCGCCGGTGGCACCATGGAAATAAAGCTTCCCATTTGTCCAAACAAAATTGAGCGGAACAACATACGGCAAATGACCATCGACCATTCCAAGATGTCCGATTCTAGCTTGCTGCAAAAATGTCTCCATCTTGCTCTTATCCAATACTTCTCTCATTTTGTAACGCACTCCATCCATTGCTATCACTCCTATTTTTTTGAAATATGCTGCAAGTTTATCAGCCATTGGAGTGAATATAAACGTCCAAAACCACCTAATTAAAGCAATCCATAAGCTATCGTCTCAAGCATGAGAAAACGAAAAGCTGCCGGAACATCCCGGCAGCAGGCATTTTCTTATTACTCCGTATGGTTGATGAAATGAGCAATTTCTTTCACTCTCTCCATTGTCATTCCTTCTCTTTGCTCAACTGCAAGTGGATGATTCGTTTGTTCTAATTCTATTAAGGGAACCGCACCAACTTTTTGTGTATGTACCCATGTCTTTAAGGATAGGGTGGTTTCTGGATAGATGGAAAGTTCAGTCGATAACCAGCCAAAATAAGGTTCTTCATTTTCTCTTCCTTCTACGTGTAGCAATTCATTCGATCTCAAAAAGTTTTCTTCACTAAGAGACACCCAGACACTCCATATAAATTTCTCATTACTATCTATTATTGGTATTTCAATGTGTCCTCTCATAAAGAAATACTGTTCATCAATGACACAAAAGTCCTTTATTAATTCTGTTCGTTTCTCTTCTGGTACCATGTAAAAATAATGTGGCGCTTCTATTCCGTAACAGAAAGGAATTTCATTTAATTCGTTGTGACAGTGAGGGCATTTCATCTTTTTTGCTCCTTATCATTTCTCGCCGATTTTTTATTTACATTACCACATATTTCATGACATGGATCATCTCCCATGCTACAAAAAAAGATCATCTCCAATCAAGCTGGAATGATCTCAATGTTTCTAATCAGTTTTGACAATACCAAACGGAAACCCGTTCCCTTACAAAATTGGCTACGTTGTCTATGTCATTAATATCAAAAAAGGGTAACCCCGGCTGACGCTTGTCCGTCCAACCTACGATCCCTACCAAATTAGTAACAATTGATAAAAGCTCCTCATCTTCTGGCCTGCGAAGCAGGACGAGCTTGGGATAGCCTTCACGCTTGAAGCCTTCTACCAAAACGAGTTGGGCCCCGGCATCTGCCAATCGCTGGATCAGGACGGACAACTCCTGCGGCTTTTGCTCCACGATGGCCGTTTTCGTTTTGGATGTGATCGCAACCAGCGAGGCTCCGGCTTCACGATAACGCCAAGTGTCCTTCCCAGGTTGATCCCACTCAAAATCGTGTCCGCCATCATGCTTGATGACCCCAACTCTTATCCCAGCCTTTTCGAGAATCGGAATGAGTTTAGTGAGCAGCGTCGTCTTGCCACTGTTCGAATAACCGACAATCTGCAAAACACAAGGTGGCTTGACCATACGCTATCCCTCTCTTCTCCAGGTTGGGGCGGCATGCGTGAGTACATCAACCAGCTCTCCTGCTTTTTTCCCGCTTCCCCCGGCTGGTATGATCATAAAGCATTCGCTGTCCTTCAACGTCCCCAGATTCCCTGCCTTTTCATTGAAATCAGGGATTGCGTGCAAAACCCCGTCTTTTTCGAGGAGCTTCCCTCGCAGATAACGCGGGTATGGACAAGGCTTCGTATAATCGACGCCGAGTCTCGCCTTTATCACCTGCTGTACCACATGGGCTTCTCCCGAGATGCGACGAATGGCTGCTCGCGCAAATAACTCAAACCCGAGGAAACAGGCACCCGGATTCCCTGATAGGGCAATCAAAGGCTTGCCCTCCATGAGCATGGCTGTCGTCGGACTTCCCGGACGTATTGCGATCCGGTTGAACAAAAGCTCCACCTCAGGCTCATCTACTAAAGCCGCGATCACATCAAAATCCCCAACGGACACACCACCGCTTGAAATGACCAGATCCACGTCCCGCAAGCATTCACTAATTTTCGCCTTCGCCACAGGCAGATCATCCGGCAATCTTGAAAACGAAACAGGGATGCCCCCTGCCTCGGCAATCAAGGCAGTTAGCATCACCGTATTACTGTTGCGAATTTTGCCTGGAGCAAGCGGCTGATCAATCTCCAACAGCTCGCTTCCAGTCGAAATCAGACCGACACGCGGCTTGCAGAACACCTCTACCTGCGAATAGCCAAACGTAGCCAAGCTGGCGAGAGTCCCTGCGTTAATCCGCTCGCCCGCCTTGGCAATGATCGTTTCTTTGGCCATCTCTTCACCACGACGCGATACATTTTCCCCAGGCTTCATCTCCCGCTTAATCCGTACAGTATCCGCCTCTTCGGCTGGGTTATGCGTTTGCTCAAACATGATGACCGCATCTGCATCCGCAGGCATCATCGCACCTGTCATGATCCGCGTCGCGTAGCCCTTTTTCAGTTCTCTAGTAGGTACTTGCCCGGCCGCAACCGTCTCTAGCACTGTTAGTGTAATCGGGTGGTCAACGGAGGCCCCAACCGTATCCGCAGCTCTCACGGCAAACCCATCCAGCGGCGAGCGGTCAAAGTGCGGCAAATCGTATGTTGCACGTAGATCAGAGGCCAGTATCCGCCCGTATGCCTCCCCGATCTGCACTTGTTCCGTTCTCCCTGTCACTAATTTTGCCAAAAGCTTGCTCATCGCTTCCTCAACCGAAATTGTTTGTCGCGAAAAACGCATGGCTTGTTCCCCCTAATCTTGACCACCCATTGCTGGAGCTCGTCAGCCGACGTTTACTTCCAAATCTTCTACTTCTCTCTCCACGTATTTCAAATCTTTATTGGCGTGGAAAGTGTCCGCTTTTTCAACCTTCACGGCTGTATTGTATTCGGGAATACCTGCGTATGTCTCGTATACACCCTTCGGAATGAGTACGTTCCCTTCCGGCCAGTGTACTTGAATATTTCCGCGTCTGGTGTCCTCGAATTTGGCACGTCCTTGGAACGTTCCATATTTATTGTAAACGACGATATTTTCGCCTTCTGCAATGCGCAGTTCTTTTGCATCCTCTGCATTGATCAGGATATCATAACGGTCCGCATTGTTGAACGGGTCTTTCTTGCTATAAATCATCGAGTTGAACTGCTTACCGCGACGAGTCGTTACATAGAAGTGTCCCTCTGGCTTGTTCAAATCCGGAATCTCAATCGGAATCAGATTCGCTCGGCCATCCGGTGTCGGGCATACGCCGCCTTCACACAGCCATGCACCGCCCCATTGGAAAACATCCCCGCGGTTTTTCAGATGCTGGATACCATCGTAATTCGGATTCGCCAGAGCAATCTCTGCACGAATATCAGCTGCGCTTGAGAAATGCATCAGATGCTTTTTCTCCGGATTGACCCGTGCCGCCAGATCTACGTAAATCTCCCATTCCGAACGAGCTTCTTCAATTCGTGGTCCTTCCACTTCGGCACTGAAATAAACCATGCGCTCTGTACTTGTCGATGTACCGCCACCCGGCTGCTCGTAGCGAGTCATTGCTGGCAGTACGATGACTTCTTCCTTCGCATCCACCAACGTAGATGTATTGAAAATGATGTCCTGATGTACACGCACTTCTATGCTCTCCAAGCATTTTTGCATGAAGTCCGGATCTGGCATCGTCTCCAGGAAGTTGCCGCCACTCGTATAGAACAATCTGGTCTTGCGCTCATGTCCATCTGGTAACACTGCATTTTCCAAAGAAATACCGACGATATCTCCTTGCCATTTCGGGATCGGGAAGTTCCAGAGCTTTTCGATGCGGTTCCATGATTTTTCTTCAAAATCTCCACCTGGCAAGCTGAACGGATCGGCACCCATTTCACCAGAGCCTTGTACGCCAGAGTGTCCGCGAATTGGCATAAGACCCGTGTGCTTGCGACCCAAGAATCCACGAAGGATGGCCAGATTGGCTACTTGAGAAATATTGTCCGTACCGAATTTGTGCTGGGTCAGACCCATACTCCATACGAATACACCATTTTTAGAGTTAGCGAGCAACTCCGCGAATTCCTTGATACGCTCGCGGCTAAGACCGGAGGATTCTACGATCTTGTCCCACGATTCATTCATCACATGCTTGCGCAGCTCTTCGATTCCGTTAGCGTGCTCCTTGATGAATTCATGATTGATCGCAGAACCTGGTTTGGCTTCCTCCATCTCGAACCAAATCTTCATCACGCCATTCATGAATGCGATGTCGCCGCCAATGTTGACTTGGTAGAAATCGTCTGCAATCTTCGTCCCGAACAAAGCACTGTCTGGTACAGATGGAATCCAGTACTTCTCCATCGCTGGCTCTCTGTACGGGTTGATCAGGATGATTTTCGTTCCTGCTTTTTTCGCAGCATACATGTATTTCGTCGATACAGGCTGGTTGTTACCTGGTACAGAGCCCCAGAATACGAGCACATCGGTACCGATCCAATCCTGATAGTTGCAGCTTGAAGCACCAATCCCAACCGAACGCTTCAGTGCTGTCTTACTCGGCGAGTGACAAATACGTGATGCGTTGTCGATGTTGTTGGTCCCGAGGAAACGAGCCATTTTAGCTGCTGTGTAGTATACCTCGTTGGTAATCCCACGAGCGGTCAAGAAAAAGGCCAGCTGTTTCGGGCTGATGTTTTTGATTTTTCTCGCGATGCGGTTTAACGCTTCATCCCAACTAATGCGGGTGAACTTGTTTTCGCCTGGTTTTCTTGAAAGCGGATACGGAATTCTTCCCAGCTTGCGCAATTCTTCGCTGGACAGCTTACGCAGCGCATTTACATCTTCAAACCATTCGGCATCCATGGCTGGCATGGTATTGAGACGCAGGACGTTCAGTCGCGTGGTGCACAAATGCGGACCAGTCAACGTCTGATCGTAGAGACCGGATACGCCGAGAGCGCAGCCATCGCATACCCCTTGGGTCAAAATGCGATAGGCATACCCCAAATTATCGCGATTGTCAAAAGCCACCTTCATCGTATCGCGAATGTGATGCGGCTTGATTTTTCCGAGTCCCATCGGCATCAGTGAAGCCCATAAGGAAGGCTTCCACGAAGTATCCAGCTTAATTGGTCCGCCATGCTTGGTCTTGCCCATTTCTTTTATCTCCCCTCTAATAAACTCCATTGAGACGAAAAAACCACCATGAAACCGTCCCTTGTCCTATAGGAAAAGAGCGTGTTCACGGTGGTTGTCTACGGCAGGTTCGCTACCTAGTCTCAACTTCGTGTTTGCTTTCGCGAATTCCGTTACGTCTAAGCCGATGAACAGGAGCGCTGCTTCGTTTAGACTTACGGTTCGTTTTTCATTTTCTTTTCGATGTCTTGATCAAAAACAAAGATCGACATTCCAAAATCCCGTTCGATGTCAATATCGACGAATAGATCAACGAGTTTTGCTCCAAGAAACGCTTCCATGTCTACTGGCTGGTGTTTCCGATAGATCTCTTTGACCATTTCGGTTCGGGCAGCTCGTAATGTCTGCTTTCCGTCTTCCGAAGTGGCGATGAACTTTTCCACCGGAGAAAGGTTGCCTTCCATCTCGCAGATCGCCCAGTTCTTGCAGAACGTGGTGCTGATCTTGCTAGGTCCCTTTCCCATATGGCGCTTTCGGAAAGCCCTGACCAAATTACTGAATTCTGCTTCGAACTTATTCATCGAGGAAAATCACCTTTACTTCAAATCATTCTCTATTTAAACTTTACCATTGATTAACTAGCCAATTCAACAGACTTTTCTCTTTGTTTGGCTTCTTCCTTCAGTTTTTTGATATCCAGTCGGACTAATAGCGAGATCACCAGAGCGATAACGAACATTCCTGCGAAAACACTCATCGTTCCTGTATAGCTTTCTGTCGTCTTGCGAACCCATGCTGCAAAGATCGGTCCTGCCAAGCCGGCAGCAGCCCATGCTGTCAGAATATAGCCGTGAATCGCGCCCAATTGCTTCGTTCCAAACAAGTCACCGATGTACGCCGGAATGGATGCAAAGCCACCGCCGTAACAGGTCATAATGATGAACATCGCAACCATGAACAGGATTGGATTGGACATATTCGGCAACAGGAAGAACAGTACCATTTGGATAACAAAGAAAGCTGTGTACGTATTTGGCCGTCCAATGAAATCAGACAGAGACGCCCAGCCGATTCGTCCACCACCGTTGAACAAACCGTTTAGCCCTACCATCAGAGCTGCTGTTCCGACAGACATCCCCACCATTTCTTGCGCCATCGGCGATGCTACCGAAATCACGGCGATTCCACAAGTCACATTAATAAACAGCATCAGCCACAGCAAGTAAAAACGGCGTGTCTTGATCGCTTCGTTGGCAGTCAATTGGCACAAATCTTTTTTGATTTGCTTGCTGCCAACTGTTCCCTCAGCGGAAAATCCAGCCGGTACCCAGCCTTTTGGAGGTGGAGCCAAATATTGAGCCGAAGCCAGCATCACAACAAAATAAATAATGCCCAAAATATAAAAGGTGTTCGCGATTCCTACATTGGCAATCAAAGCGTTCATAATCGGACTGGCAATCATGGAAGCAAAGCCGAAGCCCATAATGGCAAGACCTGTCGCTAAACCACGGCGATCCGGAAACCATTTGACCAAGGTCGATACTGGCGTAATATAGCCTACACCAAGACCGATACCGCCCAACACTCCATAACATAAGTACAACAGAGGCAAGCTGCTCAATTGAATCGCCAAGCCAGCCCCGACAGTTCCTACTCCGAAAAAGATAGATGCGAGAATACCAGCTTTACGCGGGCCGTGCTTTTCGACATAATGACCGAGGAAGGCAGCAGACAGTCCCAAGAACAAGATCGCAATGCTGAACGTAAATTGAACGTCTGGCAAGTCCCAGCCAAACTGCTCGGTAATTGGCTTGGTGAATACACTCCAGGCGTATACCGACCCAATCGAGATGTGGATGCCTACCGCAGCCAACGCGATGAGCCAGCGGTTTTTCACTTTTTGTTCCAAATCATTCATCTCCTTTGTAATGGTCTTTAGCATACTGTGGATCCATCAGCAGCCTTCTCGAAAAAAAGAAAAACTGCTGATTTCACCGACTCACCCAAGTCTCCTATAAATGGAAACAAGGGCTACGATGAAACACAGCAGTTAATCATCAGCAGGAACGCTACATCAGCATCAACAAGCATTGTGTTCACTATGTAATTCGCTGCAAGGCTACAAAATAATCGGTGGCAGGGTCGCTGCTCCGTGTCAATCTGTCCTTACGCTATGAATACATGGAAAGACGAAAATTTTATGACACTTTTCATCTCACATAGTATACTACCATGTAAGCGTTCACTCGACAATATTTTCCTCACAAAATAGCCATGAAAACTTCATAATTTCGACAAAAAGGAGGCCCGTATGTCTGAGCTAACCATCACTACCCGATTGCCCGTGTTGAAAATTTCGGCTGACCAACATGGCTGGGAAGACGACGAAATCGTTACAGAGTACCCCCTCACGATTTTCCTCAATGATGAGGAATTCGCTACAATCGTATGCACCCCGGCCGACCTGGAAGAAATGGTCATCGGTTTTCTCGCAGCCGAAGGCGTCATCAAGGGCTACTCGGAAATCAAACAGCTTACGATTAATGAGGCCCAAGGGTTTGCTTACGTTGATTTGCATAAAGAAACGATTTTGTCGCAGAGCTTTTACTCCAAACGCAGAATTACTTCCTGCTGCGGAAAAAGCAGACAATCCTTTTACTTTTTTAGCGATGCGCGCACAGCAAAGCCCGTTGAAAGCACAACAACTGTCACCCCTGCTCAATGCATGCACCTGATGAAGGAATTGCAAGCGTCGTCTGAGATCCACCGCCAAACAGGTGGCGTCCACAATGCAGCCCTCTGTACACCGGATGAAGTTTTGCTTCAGTTCTCCGATATCGGGCGTCACAATGCTCTCGACAAGATCTATGGAAAATGCTTACGAGATAACATTTCCACCACGGACAAAATTCTAGTATTTAGTGGACGCATCTCGTCTGAGGTGCTGCTCAAGGCTGCCAAGATTGGTGCTGGCATCATTTTGTCCAAGTCCGCTCCAACTGACCTCGCCCTGCAATTGGCAGATGAGCTGAAGCTCACCGCAGTCGGTTTTATCCGCAATGACAAAATGAACGTGTATACACAAGCCGAAAGAATTCTCCTGCCTTAAAGTAGCTATCAAGCAAAAGCGGGACAAGCTTAGTGCCTTCCCGCTTTCCTATGTTTTTCTCATCTGTTTAATCCCAAAGCCCGAGTTGGCCTCTCGGGCTTTGGTTTTTTGTACGTAGAATTTTTATTTGCAGCAGCAATGTTTCTTTTTGTGATGCTTGCAGTAGTCGTCATCATCTTCGTCCTCGTCATCTTCTTCATCTTTGTCTTTATCTTCTTCGTCGTCCTCTTCTTCGTCATCATCTATGTCATGCTTCTTGCAACAGTGGTGGTCAAGTTTTTCAAAGCATTTGCAATCATGGCGTTTGAAGCAACAGCAGTGATCGTGGCAATGTTCATGCTTTTTGCAGCAGCAATGCGCCTCATCGTAATGATTGTGTTTTTTGCAGCAGCAGTGAGGCACGTAGTAATCATCGTGTTTCTTGCAGCAGCAGTGGTCGTCGTAATATTTGTTGTGCTTTTTGCAACAGTGGCGCTCGTCATACTTGTCGTGTTTTTTGCCGCAACAGTGGTGGGGGTGTTTTTCGGGTTTTTTGTAACAACAGTGGTGACCGTGGTGTTTGCCTTGTTTTTTGCATTTTCTTGTCATTGCGCTCCCTCCTTTCTTCAGCCATCACTACTATTCATACGGTTTGTCCAGAGAAACGCTTGTATGATAGCCCTCTATGAAAAGCCCCTTTTTTCCAAACAAAAAACAGGACACGTCTCAAGCATGTCCTGTCTTTCTGCGTTTTTCTTCACTTTTTGCCTGTTCGTATTCTTCAGGTGTGTTGACATTAAATACAGCCCAAGGGTCCAACCTTTCATCAGGCAAGGGCAACACACGCAGTTCATCTAAAGTCCGCATCAATCTTCGCTGTCCATGCAATAGCGCCTGCTCCCAATTACTCTGTGTTCTCCGATGGTACACTGCACATAATGGATGGATTCGTCCCTCTGATTGGGCGACAATCACATCCCAATCGTTGCTCTCCCTGGCAAATTCAATGAGTTTGGCTATTTGTACACGATCCATAAAAGGCAGGTCGCAGGACAACACCAGCAAAGCATCCTCTGAACTGACGCGAAAAGCAGTAACCAGCCCACTTACAGGACCGCAGGATGGTACCAGATCAGGTGTGATTGTGACGGGCTGTTCATCAATCTGTTCCTTTTGTGTCACTTGAGTGCCCGAAAAATCGTTCGCTACAATGAAACAAGACAAGCCAACCGCTTGTACTTCCTTTACCAGTTCTGTTAAAAAGGTTCCGTCCCTCCACGGTAATTTTTGCTTTGGCGAGCCCATTCTACTGCTCTTTCCGCCCGCTAAAATAACTGCACCGATACGCAGCTGCTGCATAAATTTCCTCCCGGGTGTTGACAATAATCCTTATTAGTTTATAATAATTTTAAACAAATAATAATTATAAATAAGGAGAGATTCTCGATGGAAAACACACTCTACAGCGTTCTAAATAAACAAGTGGCGAACTGGACAGTCCTCTATACGAAACTACACAATTTTCACTGGAATGTAAAAGGACCACACTTCTTTACACTCCACGCAAAATTTGAGGAATTGTACAACGAAGCAGCAGCGAATCTCGATACCCTCGCTGAACGAGTCCTCTCCATCGGTGGAAAGCCTGTAGCGACTTTGGCTGCATGTCTGAACACAGCAAGCATCACTGAAGCAGAAGGAAACGAAACAGCTGAGCAAATGGTAGAAACGATCGCGAGAGACTTCTCTATTCTCGTAGATGAACTGAAGCTAGCTATGGAAACGGCAGACCAAGCCGACGATGAAGGGACAGCCGATATGCTGTTGGGAATCCGCAGCAGCCTGGAAAAACACATTTGGATGCTCAAGTCCTTCTTACAATAAGCATGTAAATCAATAGACACCAAAAGGCGATTGTGCATAGGCACATCGCCTCTTTTTGGGTCTTGCCTCCCGTGAAACTGCCTTTTACCCCCTAGTTACCTAGAGCTAGAGTGAAAAAATCAGTTTCCGCCCGTCCTTTTCTACTTTTACTTGGGGCAAATACTTTAATGACTTCTGTACACCAATGTAGGGACTAGCAAACTCTACCTGGTGCCGTACTTTCAACACGGAGCAAAGATCAGCCAATGACATTGGAGACATTGCTTCCCGTAACAGGTTTTCGATGTGCTTCGCAACTTCCACATAATCATGACGAATGTGCGCCTTTCTCACTTTCATTCGCTTCATCAAGTCATCTGAAAATTCCTCTGTTGATATAGCTACATCGTCTGGGTTTTCTTCGTCTCCGATCCCGACTTCGTTATCCAGCTCGCGAATGCGGCTCAAAAGCTGCTTGATGTCAGCTCCCAACTGCTTGTCCTGATCGACATACTGTCGCCGCAGTGCCATACGCTGCTCTAGCATGGCCTGCAATGTCATTTGTAACGCTTTCCGTTCGTTAAACATTGCGTTATGTATTCCCCTTTTCGCAAAAAGTAGAATGATGGAATTATATCCAATGATAATATAATTCTCACTAATTGGAAACGGGGGAATTTAAGTGGCAAAATCCTCAACGTAAAGACGGGACTATTTTCCCATTCATCTTTCCAGCCGATTTTAAGCTGCCTTTTCCTCGCTCAATCGATCCGTAATCACCGCAATCGCACCGTCACCCGTTACGTTACAAGCGGTACCAAAGCTATCCTGCGCGATGTACAGAGCAATCATCAACGAAGTCAACGTGGTAGTAAATCCAAGCATGGTCTCCATCAATCCGAGTGCTGCCATCACAGCCCCGCCCGGCACACCTGGTGCGGCGATCATTGTTACGCCCAGCATCAAGATGAATGGAAACATCACACTAAAGGATGTCGTCATGTCATGTAGCATCATGACTGCCATGGAACAGCTGACAAGCGTAATCGTGCTTCCGGAAAGATGGATCGTTGCACAGAGTGGAACGACGAAGTCCGCGATTTTTTCGCTCACACCGTTCTTCTTGGTCTGATTCAGTGTCACAGGAATGGTGGCCGCAGATGATTGTGTTCCAATCGCTGTGAAGTAAGCGGGAAGCATATTTTTTATCAGCGTGAATGGGTTTTTGCGTCCCATCTGGCCTGCTATCATGTACTGCACGAACAAATAGAATAGATGCAAGACGATAATCATGACGAAAACTTTCACGAATACGGACAAAATCATGGTGACTTGTCCACCATAGGTCAGATTGGAAAATACAGATAGAATATGTAAGGGAAGCAACGGGATAATGACGGAAGCGATCAGCTTCTCGACGATATCTCTCAAATCTACCATCACATTCTGCAGGGCATTCCCTTTGATGACAGTCGCTCCAAGACCAAGGGTAAAGGCGAGCAACAATGCTGTCATCACACCTACAATCGGCGGCATGTCCACGGTAAAGAATGGCTTCATCAGTGCTTCCTCCGGGTTGGCATACTGATTCACCAGTCCACCTACCTCAAGAATGTGTGGAAAAATACTCGTACTGACCCAATAAGCAAGCGTTCCTGCAAGAATCGTAGACAGGTAAGCAACCCCTGTGGTTACCCCAAGCAACCGCCCTGCCCCTTTGCCCAGCTCACCGATGCCTGGCGCGATAAATCCAATGATAATCAACGGAATCGCAAATCCGAGGAAATTTCCAAACAAGCCACTAAATGTAGCCAATCCTTTCACGACCCAAATTGGCGAAATAGAGCCAATCCCGACCCCAAGGACAATGGCGACAAGGATTTTGGGTAGTAAACCTAGATTTTTCATCAATAATGAACCTCCGTTAAGTGTTAATAAATAATGTCCACGCGGAATGGACTTTGTCTCCTTTACGCGGACTAATGAATAACAAGGTAACACATTCGGGATGAGATTGTCATGAATCATAAAAAAGTAATAATATTCAAATGAAAGAAAAACCCCCAATGAGCGGTGCTTACTCACTTGGGGGAACGATTTTATTTGGCGCAAAGCACCTCGCGAAATTCTTCTTCGATGTCTGCCAATACGCGCATAGCATTCGCTAGCTCCTGCTCATTCTTTTCCACGATCAGCGTGTGACAACGTCCAAATTGCTTCGCCTGCCTCTCTTTAATTGCCGCCAGCTCTGGCGCATGCTTCGAGAAAAACACAGCGAAATCCATGGCTCGCCTCGCCCCTAATTGGAAAGCAAAATAGGAGAGATGACCAGTTTCTGCTGGTGTGAGCCCGCCCTCCTCTTCGATCCGTTTCACTACCCGCAAGATCGCTTCCTTTCCGTATAAGACCGAAGCGTTTGGTTTAGCCGGTGCACTTTCCTGATAAATCCCTTGGAATAAACGAAGGGCATTCGCAGCTTGTTCCTCCTCTGACGGACTGCCTACACGCTTTGGTGCTGTCCAGTAGTGATAAGAAAAGAGGCGATCGAAGATTTTTTCGGCTTTCCATGCCAAAACAAACTGGGGCAATGGCAAGCTCACAAAAGGGAATCCTGCCGGATCATGCAGGTAGATTTCTCGCTCATCCATCCTGTACGCAAGAACAAAATGGTCAGCGCCTCCCAAATAAGCAGCATTGGGATTATACGTCAAATAGCCCATATCAAGTGGTCCGAGTAAAACGGGCCCATTTTCCACGTCACGCCGTAATTCTTCCAATAGTGGCTCTCCCTCAGCATCCGCTGACTTTTCCGTCCAGCGAAATCCTAGTAGCTCCAACGCATGACTTACACCACGATCGGGAATCTCTTGTCCGAAATAAATGACTTTCTGCTCCTCATGCCACATCGCCCCGATACCTACGCCAGAGAGTACTTCAAGTACAGCAGGCGATACCTTCTCCCCAATTGTCTCCAAAAGCATAGCTGAAGAATTTGCGTAGCAGTACGCGCCACTTCCGATGTACGGTAACATGCTTTTCTCCCTCTTTCCCGTCAATGTATGGCTTACCTATCATTGACTATGGGGCGCATGCTTTTCTGACAACGCTTTACAAAACGCTTCTCGTTCACGCGAAATATTTTTTGAAAAACTCCATCTTCTCACTCACGAAAGCATCATCCGAATCGATGCTACCCATGATATGAGGATCGTGCATGCACAGCCCCATCAGCCACAATTGGCGAATTCCTGTCATGAGCGGCACCGCTGCCTGATCGTTTTCAGATAAGGGACGAACCTCGGTATATCCTTTTAGAAAAGCATTCCATAACGATTCTACCAGTTCGTCATCTTCCTCGATCAATATTCGGCTCAGCTTGAAAGCGGCCAGATCATACGCCCGCCAGCCATATCCACATAGGTCGAAATCAAAGTGGGTATAGGTGTTGTCCTCACAAAAGTTCGTATTAAAATTCCCTTGAAGGTCTCCGTGGCAAATCCCCCAGTCAAGTCCGGCACGGATATGCTCATTTAGCTTGGCTTCTAGCTCCATTGCCAGCCTTTGGAGAAATTGAAGATCCTCCTTCCGATGCTGCAGACGTGGCTCGATGATGGCTAACGGTCGATGAATCAGCGTCTTGGCGTCCCACACCTCGCGGGCTTGCTGTGTGGAAAAGCCTTCTGCTTTGACATGCAGCTCCGCAACGGCTCTGCCGAATCGTTCGCTTAGTTCCTCGGTATCCATTTCTTGCTCCTTGCCCTCAGCAAAAGTGAACAACGCACCAAAGCGATTGCCCTCTGCTGCTTGCAGTCTCAAGACATGCTTTCCTGAGCCGTCTGCAATTGGCACAGATACAGGTACTCCTTGTCTATTCAAATGGAGCAACAGCTCCATCTCGAACGCGACTGCTGCTTCCTCTGTTCGCCAATCACTGCGATACAGTCTGAATATTCGTTTTTGATCGATCATCTTCACGAGATACGTATCGTTCATGCCTCGAAGCATGTAGTGAACGGATTGTATTTGTTCGGTTGGATATGCTTCCTGAAGTACTTTCTGTAATGCTTTTTCACAGATGGTTGAGTAGACGACGGGTACATGCACAGTCATGATGCTCCTTTTTTGCCAAGTATTGGTGAGTTATTAGAAAGACGTGTGAATCGGGAAAAGGACACAACAAAAAAAGGACCTTGAAGGGCTAATGGCCGATCAAGGTCTGGTACAGGCTGCAACGATTTGTCCCCCTTGCTGAATAAGCTCTTCCAGGAATCGGGCAACATAAGTAAGGTTTGATGTCAAAAAGAGTTATTTCCTCACTTTTCCCTTGATCTCTCGCAATTCTTCGAGGATCAGATCGTATTTGTCGCTGTATTTGTCCAGCAAATCCTGTAGTCGCCCCTCACGCTCGCGATTTGCCTTCATAATATAAAACAACAACCAGACAAACAAAGCAGCAAATGGCCCTTGCTGAAGTAATACGGTTGTTACTTGATCTTCCATGTTTGATCTCCCCTTTTGTCACAGTACAGAACGAGTGTCCCCGCATCGTTCTTATCTGTATTTTGTACAAAGGACTTGTACATAATTCGTTAGGGGCAAAATTTTTATCCATACTTTTCTTTTTCCTTCTCATTTAGTACAATAGGCTTGTACATCCTCACAGGAAGGACTGGCACGCTCATGCTATCTCAGCGCTTACGCACAGCTCGTAAGACAAAAGGTCTGACCCAGGAAGAGTTGGCAGAGCATGTCTGCACGACCAAGGGGACGATCAGTAACTACGAGAATAACCACAGCACACCACCGAATGACATGCTGCGGCAATTGGCTGATGTGCTGGACGTCACGACCGATTGGTTGTTGGGCCGCACAGATGAAGTCACGGCCTATATTCTCCCAGCAACAGGAGAGACAAATCAACGTTCGTTGGACGAGCTCTTGCAGGAAAAGATCGATGACCCCGACGACTACTATTTCCTAGACGGGTATCTGGACGCCTCAGAAGAGGAGAAAAAAGAAATTCGCCGCTACTGGTACGACTTGAAGAAACAGTGGAAAGTCCGTAAAGTACGCGAGGAACGACCTCCTTCTTTGTTTGACATCACAGAAGACATCAAAAAAAAATAACCCCAGTGCGGGGTTTTCTTTTCAACCCAAAACAGAACGTACGTTCTTTACCATTCATCTAGGAGGTCCTTGATGCTTCACTCCCTTTTGCAAGAAATTTGCGAACCGCAAACATGGCTCGAGAGTCGCGTGTACTTGTTGCTTCAACATCACGGCATCGATTCGCCCGAACAAATCGATCTGCATCTGCTATGCGAGACGTACGGCATCGATATCCATCGCATTTGCGGCAGGAGTCGTACACACGCGCACCCCTTTTCGCCGGGACGTTATGTCATTGCGGTGGACGAGCGACTCGATCTGGCAACCCAGCGGGTAAAAATCGCGCATGAACTGGGACATTTGCTTCTTCATGAAGGCATTCAGCCTCAGAGCAGCGAATGGATGATTGACTGGCAAGAATCGCAGGCAAATCATTTTGCCGAGCATTTGCTGCTTCCCATTTACATGATGAGCCCCCTTTTGGCCGATTGCTCGCGATACAACGCACCGGCTGTGTTGGCTCAGCGCTTTCAGGTGCCGATGCCTCTTGCCCGTGCCCGTTTTGAGCGCATACTGAGCCGTATGTATGCCAAAGGTTTTCCTGTCTATGGGTAAATGACGACATTATTTTTATGCAGGAGGCGATACCTGATGAAACGAGTCTTTATTGCTGGTGATGCATACACGACTCATTTTTTTGATCTCGCCTTGGAACAAGACGAGGAACTGTCGCTGTTACCCTCTTTGCAGGTAGCCAGCTATCACGTGGCCCGCTTTGCTCTCATCATGCGGGATGACGGCCTTAGTGGTCTCGGTATTTTTCCTGGAGACGCCCTCTTGATCTCAGACTTTTCGATGGAGCCTGTAAAAGACAGACCTGTGTTGATCCGACAGGAGGGGCAGTTCCTTGTGCGCATCGCAGCAGACGTCAATCCATTGGAATGTCTGTTTACAACCACACGTGAGCTAGACACCCCCATGCTGCTCCCCTCGGAAAACATCCGCATTACAGGTGTTGTATCCGGGATTATTCCACGTTCATCATCGTGACATCATTAAGCAGCCAATCCTTGATTGCTGCCACCGTTTGCTGCCACTGCTCCTGCGGAGTAATGGCAGCGGGCTTGTCACCCTCCTGCGATCCATAGCTTCCGAACTGCGAGTGGTTTCCCCCTTCTATAGTCATGTACACCGTACGCTCCGGCAAATATTGCTTGCTCTCCTCAAACCTTTCCATATTAATCACACCGTCGCGAGACCCGAGCAAAGACAGCACAGGCAAATTCACCTTCTTTAGGTTCCCCTGAGTGTTCGGATACGCTCCCAGTAAAAACACGCCGTTGATTCGGTCCGGGTGGTTTGCTGCGAATTGAGCTGCCATAGTACCACCGAGTGAATGTCCTCCGATGACAAACGTTTTATTCGGGTACGCCTTTAATACTTGTGTCGCTCTCGTCATATCACTTACAGCCAAATTCAATGGCATTCGTGCGAGAAAAACATGGTAGCCGGAGCCTGCCAAGGCACGGGCAATCGGTGCATAGCTCTCCGGTTTGACGAGTGCTCCCGGATATAAGATGAGTCCCGGTTCGCGTGACTCCCCGCCTTGGAAGATAATCCAGTCATTCGTATCCATGACCGTTATCCCTTCACCGCCTTGCATAGCCGTTAGTGCTGCCTGATCGGGCTGATATGGCTGCAGATACCATATAGCCAGACAAATCGCTGCAAGTGTCACCAATACAAGTGCCTGGAACCATTTTTTACGCGCTTGACTCATCCTACCCACCTCGTTTCCGCCCCTATGTATGATGCTACTTATTATGTCTCAAACACGCTGCACATGTGCATAAATTGTGAATCTCGACATTTCCGTGGTGTTGACGAACTGTTTTTTACATAGTAGTATTCAAAGATACTACTATTTTTTCACCAAAAAGAGAAGGGATGGGAATTGTTATGAATCTACAAGATGTGCAATTTTGCGAGGAGCTGGTAAGAAGTGCTGGAATGGAGCTGCTAGTGGAATTTGAAAAAGGCGCGTCCTGCCACAGCAAGGAAGCAATGGCTAAACGCTTTGAAGAGGTGAATCCCGTGGTTGAAGCTCGATTAAAGCGCTCATTATCCGAGCGGTTCCCCACCTATCAATTTTCTGACGCCGAATTCGATCTGGCTGCACAGGAAAATCCTGAATTCACAAGTCCTTATTGGGTGATAGATGCAATCGATGGAGCCGTTCACTTTCTACAAAAAATGCCGATGTGGGCTACTTCCCTCTGCCTGATTGACGGTGGACGCACGGTTGTTTCTTTTGTCTATGATCCATGCCGTGATGAACTGTTTACAGCAATTGACGGGCGTGGAGCTTTTTTAAACGGACAAAAAATCATTACTTCATCCAAATCGCTGCTGAGTGAGTGCATTCTAGGGACGCTCTTTGCTTCCTCCGAGCCGATGAACCTCTTGGTCGGAGAGTATACAGCAAATTCCTTGACGCGAGTGATGCCAGAAGCTTTTGCCACCCGCATGCAAGGCGCGGTATCACTCCATCTGGCCTATGTGGCGTGCGGACGACTCGACGGTTACTGGGAATACGGTGAAGGAGTGTATGATTGGCTTGCTGGTGCCCTTCTGGTCCAGGAAGCCGGAGGCAAAATTACGGATACACAGGGGACTGATTTTTGCTGGAAAAGCACAGGCATCGTAGCAGCAGGCTCGACCATCTACCCTCAGCTGATCCAATTGACCCCAGCTTCATAACGAACAAATAAAAAGGGTGAGCCTATGCGCATCACCCTTTCTCCTTTTTCCGCTCACGAAAACGGCGCACCTTCATCAGGTTTCCGCACATTTTGTCATCGCACCAGCGGCGCACCCGGTTGCGGCTTTCATCATAAAACACCCAGCGGCAATCCTCGTTGTCACATATTTTGATTCGCTCCAGATGCTGCGGGGCAAGCAGTTCCGCGAAAGAAGCAGCAATTTGTGCCATGACGAGGGGCCAGCTCTCTGCTTGGCTGGATTGCTTTTGCCTGTAGCCGCCCTCCTCATCTACATACAACACCTGCGTATGAAAAGGGGCGAGAGCCAACACTTTGTTCAATTCCGCAAGGTCCTCCTCTTGGAATCGGTCTCCACGGACAACGTCTTCCAGCATTCGTCTCAAACGCTCCCGCAATTGCAAAAGAGATGCAGCATACGCCTCATTCATCGGCAGCGGAGCGGTTAGCTTGTATGTTTGCAAAAAGGATGACAGCCATTCCTGATTCTCCAGGCGATTTTCCCAACGACCAGAACCGCGCCAATCCCGCCAATCACTATTTAAAAAATCGATACAAAGCCAGTCCATGTCATCCACTCTCCTGACGAAACCCTTCATTTTTCTCTCTTGTATGACCATACAGGATATGGTAATCTTTATTTGTAACCACCGTAACTCGATTAACTGGTTACACCCTCTTTTCTTATTGCTATTATAGCGTTTCATCAATCTGTTTCACAGACGAGGAGGAAGCGTATGAATCGGAAGGAATTGCTTTTGCACGGATGGGAATGTGCGTATGACAAGGAAGACTGGTATCCACCCCTAAAAGAAGTGCTTTCCGGAGTATCAGCAGCGGAGGCTAGCTGGCGCCCTGTGGGAGAAGCAGCCAACACCATCTGGGAAAACATCAGCCACCTTCTTTATTACAAAGAACGCCTCTTGCATCGTCTTTTGGGCACCGAATTCCCTAGCTCCGCGGAGACGAACGATGATACCTTCACCCCATCCGGTGGTCCCGCTGACGAAGACGCTTGGCAAGCTACCCTCTTGCGAATGGAAAGCGTCCACCGCCACATTCATGAACAGCTTTCCTTGCTGACGGATGAAGAGTTAAACCAGATGGCTACCTATACGCCCATTTACCAAAACGTCATGAGTCTTGTCTTGCATGATGCGTTTCATACGGGACAAATTGTCCAAATTCGCAAGCTGCAAGGCTCCTGGCCTGCTAGACGCTCATTTGACTAACAAAATTTCACATTGATTAATCCCGAACAATCCTTTATAGTTGAACAATCACATAATTTCATACATGTTATCCTCATCTTTCACGGTGGGGATAGAGGTCGCGGCTTTTATATCATCCTGTACGAGATTCAGAGAAAATCAATGACTCCAGGTAAGGAAAATCCGCCGAAGCTCATATCGCGTCTCTGTGCGATTGGGTTGGGGCTGTACTCGAAAGGGGCAGAACTGTCACGTTTGCATGCCAAGCAAACGTGGTGAGCTATCTTCAGTGAAGGCTTGGTGGGGATTGGATGATACCGCCCTATGCCATTTTTTTGGCTATGGCGGTTTTTTAATTTCCGACCTTCCTTCTCAAAAATCAAGAAAGGTCGTGCAAGCAGCTTATGTCACAAAATCAATTGCAACGTGGTTTGAAAGCCCGCCACCTGACGATGATCGCCATCGGCGGCTCGATTGGGACGGGATTGTTTCTGGCGAGTGGAGGCTCGATTCATTCCGCGGGACCAGGTGGAGCTTTAGTCGCCTATCTCGCTATTAGTATCATGGTTTACTTTTTAATGACCAGCTTGGGGGAAATGGCAGCCTTCATGCCTGTTTCCGGTTCGTTTTCGACGTATGCCACGCGGTTCGTCGATCCATCTCTCGGCTTTGCTCTCGGTTGGAACTACTGGTACAACTGGGCGATTACCATTGCCGTCGAGCTGTCAGCTTCTGCACTCATTATGAAATATTGGTTCCCGGATACCCCAGCGATAGTGTGGAGCGCTTTGTTCCTCGGATTGCTGTTTGCCTTGAATCTCCTGTCTGTGAAAGCCTATGGAGAATCTGAATATTGGTTCGCCTTGATTAAAGTAGTAACGGTTATCATCTTTATTATTGTCGGTGTGTTGATGATTTTTGGCATTATGGGTGGTCAAGCTGTTGGCTTCCAAAACTTCACCAAAGGCGACGCGCCATTCAATGGCGGCTTCATGGCCCTGCTCGGTGTCTTTATGATTGCCGGATTCTCTTTCCAAGGAACAGAATTGGTTGGTGTAGCAGCTGGGGAGAGCGAAGACCCTGCCCGCAATATTCCGAAGGCCATCCGTCAAATTTTTTGGCGCATCCTGCTCTTCTACATCCTCGCTATTTTGATCATCGGGTTGCTGGTTCCATACGATAATCCAAATCTGATCAGTGGCGACATTACGGATATTGCGATCAGTCCGTTTACGATTGTATTTGAAAATGCCGGTTTTGCTTTTGCAGCATCCGTCATGAACGCGGTTATTCTCACGTCTGTATTGTCTGCTGGTAACTCTGGCATGTACGCCTCTACACGCATGCTGTGGAACTTGGCGAAAGAAGGAAAAGCACCAAAATGGTTCGTAAAAGTAACAAGTAACGGCGTACCGATCAATGCCTTGATCTTGACTGCGCTCATCGGCGCCCTTGCGTTTCTGTCCTCACTGTTTGGGGAAGGCGAAGTCTACGTATGGCTTTTGAATGCGTCCGGTATGTCAGGCTTCATCGCTTGGCTGGGCATTGCCATTAGTCACTACCGTTTCCGCAAAGCGTTTATCGCTCAGGGCCGAGACTTAAGCGAATTGCCTTATCGGGCAAAGTGGTTCCCGTTTGGACCGATTTTTGCCTTCATCATTTGCTGTATCGTTATTTTTGGGCAAAACTACTCCGCATTCATCGGGGGAACGGTCGACTGGTATGGCGTCCTGGTCTCTTACATTGGCCTGCCACTCTTCTTACTCATTTGGCTCGCTTATAAAATCACGCAAAAGACCAAGCTCGTCCCTCTTGAACAAGTTGACTTCAGCATGGATGAACACACGAAATAATCGAAGAAAAATACGGACTTCCGTTAACTGAACGGGAGTCCTTTTTCATGTTTGCCAACCTATTAAAAACTGACCCAAAATAGCCGATAGTATAGAAAAGAAGCAATTGAGATCCGTTTCCTTCCGTTCTCACAACTCATACTAGTCATCTGATAAAAGGTAAACATGATCTCCTGCCTTCACGACTGAACATGAATCCATGTGAGGAGAGTAGAACATGCAAATCCAATCGTATTCCCGCTACCTACCCCCCCAGCTCCCAACTAGCCAAACTGCACCTAAAATGGTGACAGGAACTAGTCTGGAATTGCCCAAACCCGATACGGTAGACCTTCGTTCACACAAGGCACGCGAGCTACCTGCTGATGCCATCGAACATCACAGCGCCCAATTTTTCTTTAGCACTGAGATTAATGAGCGGTTGGATAAAATTTTCGCAGATAAGCCACCCGAGGCTCGCAAAGCCTTTGACCACATCCTGGAGCGAAACTTTTTCAACTCCCAATCCACCTACACTGATGAAGAAAGAGCTGCTTTGGTAGAAGTCGGTTTAACCCAAGGCAAATATTTGGCAGACCAATACATGGCTGATGAGAAAAATGCTGCTGAATTTTTGGATACCCTCCATCTGCTCGCAGGCGTTGCCAAAACACGAAAGGTTGACCCTGCAACTGGCAGTGTCAGCTACGTAGAGCTTCCGCAAAAACCACAAGGGGCGCCGAACGACTATGTTAATCCATCCAAGCTGATGGAGCGGTATGATCCGGAAGCCTACAAAAAAATGCAAGCCGCCACAACCAATCCAACAGAGAAAGTAAGCATGCTGATTCAATTCGTCAAAAAGCTGCAACATCGTCCAGACTGGATCACACAATACCGGAACGAACAAGCTACGCTTCTCTCCGATTTAAAAAACACAAAAATCACTAACCGCTTCGAGAATATAAATACAAAGGACACCACTGAATTTGTTCGTCAAATGAATACACTCACTGAAGATGCTTCCTTTTCCGCGATCACACCATTGCTACAAGCGAATCTTGCTTCTTTTATGAAGAGCCTGGTCAAGAAAACGAGTTAACTGCACAAAGATGATCGGCACAGCCCCTCCCGAACTTTCTGGGACTGGGGCTGTTTTTTCTGGTGTAGTCCGAGTCCCGTTGCTTTTCCATTTAAGGAAATGTACAGGCAGGTGGTGGATATACTAACCCGTAAAGGAGGAGACGAACATGGATGACAATCGCGAAAACGACCTGCCTGATTTCAAGCAACTGGATGACAGACTGATCGCTCAACCTCCCACTAGTCCAATACTCGCAATCCGTACCAATCTGGACAAGGAACCAAATGACGTCGACAATCCGTATGTGCAGCAAGACTCTACATCCACTGGACAAAATAAGGGGGAAGCAAAATGACTGATCATACCTCACAGGAAAAGCCCGACATGGGTTATAACGGAAGCAATATGCATGGTTACTCCCTTACGCCAAAGGAAGGGACATTGAACCAAACTGCCAAGTCGGCTACGGAAAACAAAGAAAACAGGGACAAAGAATAGTACTTTTCCATTATGAAAAACAAATCCCCTTTGGGGAAACAGGCAGATGCTCACTTTGCCTTTTTCCGGAAGGGGATTTGTTTTGGGGTTCTGGCCAAGAACGTGGTAAAAAACATTTTTTTATTGACGAAATTGTATTGGAAATATATACTTTTCATGGATTTGATAATGAGAATCGTTATCAAATTCTTTTATATATAATCAGGAGGTTGCCCCATGAAATCCAGGCTCTTCAAACACATTTATAGTACAACTTTAGTCACTTCTCTCCTTACAGGTGGTGCACATTTTGCTCTGGCTGCTCCACTCGTGGCCACTGCGGAACAGACGGATGTTGCCCCTTTGTCGCTTAATTTCGCAGTCGAACAGGCAATAAAGAACAGTGTTGATCTGGAGCTGCTTCGACTTGAATTAGATATTACGAATTACGAAACATCTATCACACTAAGAGAAAAGGAAGAAATCAAAAAATCCGACGTCATAACTCTGGCTGATGCAAAAAAGAAATTCGAAGACGCCGCCAAAGCGATCAAAGAAGTGGTTGCCGATGAAGTCGCCCTGAATACGCAAAAAAACACCGTTCAATTGCAAGTACATAAAGCTTTCTTCGAAGTCCAATCATTAGACGCCAAAATCAAAGCGCAAAAGAAGAGCTTGCAAAGACAGTACTGGTTGAACTCCCAAGAAACAGAAGCTCACAAAAATCTTGCTGCCCTTGAAGCCAGCTACAAGCAAGCATTGGCCAAGCTCAACGATTTATTGAATGAAAAAGCCGACAGACAATGGAGAATGATCGCAACTGATCTGACCCAGCACGAGCTGCTTTCCTTGGAGCAATTGCAAGCAAAAGCTTTTGAAAAGCGACCTGAGATGATCAAAGCTCAAGCAGAAATAGATTTTACCCAAGTAAGAATTGATTACACAGCAGAGTATTCCGCACTAAGCACACATAAAGGAATAATTGCAAAAAATGAGCACAAAAAAGCGGAACTGCAAAAACAAAAAACGCAAAAGAAAATCGGTCAAGAAGTAAGTGACAACTATACGAAGGTACTGGCAGCGAAAAAGGCATTAGAAGAAAGTACAACAAAGAAAGAAACCGCATTGGGGCGCTATCAGGCAACAATCGATCAATATAGATTGGGGAAGGCATCGATGAAAGAACTGATGGAAGACGAAGCGAGCCTGTTTGACTCTGAAACAAAAGCAATTGAATCGGTCTATCAATACAATCTCGCTGCTACCACCTTGAACCAGTCAACTGGCTATTAATATTCCGCATTACGAAGGATCTCATTTATTTATTTTAAATAAAGAAGGCTTCATCCCACAGGGTGAAGCCCTTACTCATTTAACAGTCTCTCAAAAACTCCCGGCATCACCAGACGACCACCGTCTACCCCAAAATCCTCTATAAACCACCAAGCCGATAGGACACTATGACAATACGCCCACGCCAACACTCTCTCTTTTTGCAAAGACAGCGCCTTCGTCAGCCCATCGACCCGCTGCTTCATTACTTCTTCTACCCCATCCTCTGGCAAATGGTTCAGCAAAAACGGAATCACCTCGTATTCCGTCTCCCTTATCAGTCCTTTTGGATCAATTGCCAACCACGGCTCTCTTTCTGCGCGCAAAATATTTTCATGATGAAGATCACCATGCAGCAGGCACAGTTCTTTTTGTGTGGAGAGAAGCTTTTTATACCATTGCATAGCCCGCTCCACCATTTGCTCAGGAATCGGTCCTGTCCCCCCTTGGAAATGAGGGCGAATCTTTTCCAGTCCCACAGCCCAGTCTGCTATCGTCGGGAACCTCGACGCAAGCTTGCCAACCCTCGAAATGGGTGTATGCATTCTTTTGATTACGTCCACCAAGCATTGAATTCCTCGTCTTCGCTACTCAGCTTGTCCAGTGTCTCTCCTGGCATGATGCGCTCCAAAAGCATGATCCCTTTTTCCTCGTCAGCATCGAGAAGCTGCACCATTCCCCGCCCTGCAAAACCCCGAATCGCTGCCAGCTCTCTCTGCCAATCCAGTCCAGGCACTCCCAGCTTCAGCACTGCGCTCCTCCCATCCTGCAACGCAACTGGTGCTACAAAGTTATAGGAGGGTGGAAACGGCTCAAGAACTTTTAATAACCACCGTGCTTCGCATTCGGCAATCAGCTCATGAAAGGAATCGAGCCAGAGACGACCTGCTTCTTTATGTACGCCCATAATTGTTTGGGTAAAATGGGTTGGTAGTGAAATCATTAGGAATCTCCTCCTCGAACTACTTGCAAAACATCCTCTTGCATTAGCTTTCAAGCTGTTCCCTTCCCACAGCCGCGTAAGAAGAAGCGCATTTCCAGTCAAGCGCCTCTGGAGCCCATCCCAGCTCAGGAAAAAATGGCGGGGGTTTTCAGCTTCACCTATGAAACACTCCATCGAAACTTCTACGTTTGAAGCGCTCCCGCCATTTTTTCCGAAGCGGCCAGTGAATCCCCCCTTGCGGGGCGTAGGCCGAAGCGCAGACTGGAAATGCGCTTCTTCCCCACCATAGCCACTTCACCAAAAAGGGGACAGCTTCGAAAGCCGCCCCCCCTTTATTTCCCGGAAAATGTTAGGACAGTCGTCCCATCAAGCGCTCCATACGTTCCAGTGCCTTCTTCAACTGCTCCATCGATGTTGCATAAGAACAACGGATATGTCCCTTTCCGCTTTCGCCGAACACGTCTCCAGGTACGACTGCTACCTTTTCCTCCATCAGCAGCTTCTCCGCAAACTCAGAAGAGCTGAGACCTGTAGAGGCTACAGACGGGAATGCGTAGAAGGCTCCGTCCGGCTCATGGCAAGTCAATCCGATATGACGGAATCCATCTACCACATAATTGCGGCGCTGACGGTAGCTCTCGATCATTCGTTCCATATCTGAACGTCCATGGCGCAGTGCTTCCAATGCAGCCATCTGAGCCATTGTCGGTGCACACAGCATGGTGTACTGATGGATTTTCAGCATGCCTGCGAGCAAATCAGGTGACGCGCAGACATATCCCAGACGCCATCCGGTCATCGCAAACGCTTTGGAAAAACCGGAAATCAGGATCGTCCGATCTTTCATCCCTGGCAGCGCCGCGATACTATCGTGCATGCGACCGTAGGTAAGCTCCGCATAAATCTCATCAGAGATCACCATAAGGTCGTGCTTTTCAATGATCGGCAAAAGTGTTTTCCACTCTTCAGCCGTCATCGTCCCCCCAGTCGGGTTGTTTGGATAGCAGAAAATGATTGCTTTTGTACGCTCGGTGATATGCGTCTCCAGCTCTTGCGGTGTCAGCTTGAACTGGTTTTCCATCGTTGTTTTCAGGAAAACTGGCACCCCGCCAGCCAAGCGAATGACTGGTTCATAGGAGACATAGCAAGGCTCTACGACCAATACTTCATCACCTGGATCGAGAATGGCACGCAGTGCGATATCAATCGCTTCGCTGGCGCCAACCGTCACGAGAATTTCTGTCTCTGGATGATAGCTGACCGAAAAACGTTCTTCCAAGTATTTCTGAATTTCCACACGCAATGGTAGCATACCTGCATTGGATGTATAAGCTGTATGTCCACGCTCCAGCGAAGAAATCGACGCTTCTCTCATGCGCCAAGGAGTGACGAAATCAGGCTCCCCTACACCTAAGGAAATGACTCCCTCCATGGACGCTGCCAAATCGAAAAAGCGGCGAATTCCTGATGGCTTCAACGATTCAACTGTACTGGATAAACGGTTTTTGACTTTGACTTGTGTACTCACGGCGTAACCACCATTCTGTGATCTTCGTCACGATCTTCCAGCTCAATGCCATCGTGCTTGTAGCGTTTCAAAATAAAATGTGTAGCTGTTGAGACAACTGAATCGAGAGTGGACAGCTTTTGCGAAACAAAAGTGGCTACCTCTTTCATCGTTTTGCCTTCCAAAATAATCGACAAGTCATAGCTTGCACCAGACATCAAGTAAACAGCCTTCACTTCTGGGAAACGGCAAATTCGCTCAGCCACTTCATCAAAGCCGACATCGCGCTTCGGGGTCACTTTCACATCAATCATCGCGTTCACGTACGGATGATCGTCCACACGCTCCCAGTTAACCAGCGCTGGATATTTGACAATGACCTTCTCGGCTTCCAATGCTGCAATCGTCTGCTCAACGACCTCAGTTGGCTCTCCGATCATTTTTCCGATTTGCTCAGCGCTCATGCGACTGTCTTCTTCCAACAGGTGCAACAGCTCTCTTTGCTTCAAGCGATCCATACCCCACCACTCCAGTTTTCTCTTTATTTTTCACATAAGTACGTGTTCAAGTAGTCGACTTTTTGAACGACGTCAGAAAGCAAAAAGCCCCAGCAACCAGACTCATGATTTCCATGAATCCGGTTGCTGAGGCGAAGGTATCGCGGTACCACTCAGCTTTTTTGCCTCTCTCACAAAAGGCAAACTCGTGCTGTCTACGTAGACATGCGCCCCATAACGTGGGCCATCCGCTGCTTTCTACTTGGCATTTTCAAAAGCAGAGCTCCAAGGTGGCTTTCAAAAAGAGTTCGCGGCTGCCCTCTCAGCTAACAGGCAACTCTCTGGACGTCAAAATCCCTTTTTTACTTTCCTTTTCACGGCTGTGTTGGTTGTTTTATTGAATGTCTCAGATTATAAATGACGGTTTCTCTCATTGTCAACCAGCAACTTCTGTCTGCTGAACCTCTTTCAAACCGTTAGGCAACCAGACGCGAAACACCGTCCCAGTTCCCAAGCTGCTTTGTACGTCAATTTTTCCACGATGATTTTCTACAATGGATTGGGTGATCGACAGCCCCAGTCCAGCCCCTCCGCTTTTGCGTGCCCGTGAGGATTCAATCCGGTAGAAACGGTCGAATACATGCGGGACATGCTCTGGTGCAATTCCGGCCCCATTATCTTTAATCGTCAGTTCAATCCCATTGGCAATCTTGCTCAATGTAAGCTCGATCTCACCATTCACAGGGTCAGTATGCTGCACCGCATTTTGAAACAGATTGAGGATAACTTGCTTCATTCCGTCACAGTCGAAAGCAACCGTAACATTCGGTTCTACGCGGAAATGAACGTTTCGGTCACCGGCCAGCACCAAGAGCTGCGACTCCATACTGTACACGACTGCGTCCAACTGCCCTTCTTGCAAAAGGAAAGCCGGTTCCCGATCCATCCGAGCCAGGTACAGCAAATCGTTGACGAGTTTGTTCAGCCGCTCTGTCTCGCCGTGCATGCTTTTCAATGCTTTCTGTAAATGTTCGGGATTTGCCGCCGCACCGCGCAACAGCACCTCCAAAAAACCATGGATGGATGTCAGCGGTGTTCGCAACTCGTGCGAAGCGTCCGCTACAAACCGCCTCATCCGCTCCCCAGCTTCCTGCTCAGTTTTAAAGGAGGTTTCCAAGCGTTCCAGCATTCCGTTAAAGACCGCCGATAATTGATCAATCTCCATTTGGCCTTGATCCATCGGCAGTCGCTCATCCAAATTACCTGCATTAATCCGCTCAACGGTAATCTCGATACGCGAAAGTGGGTTCAGCGTACGGCGTA
This sequence comes from Brevibacillus schisleri, assembly GCF_055685845.1. NCBI lineage: Bacteria > Bacillati > Bacillota > Bacilli > Caryophanales > Paenibacillaceae > Brevibacillus > Brevibacillus schisleri. Next base: position 1,220,010 of record NZ_JBVNDM010000001.1, on the reverse strand, counting down.
GAACAGGCACATAAGTTAACAAACCGATAAGCAAGGCGAGTGCAGATGCAGAAAAGAAAATGATCAACTGTGGAAACAGCACCTCTCGCATGGAGCCGACAGGGGTGCTCAGCTGTACAATTCCTTGCAGCTGATCAGGTGAACGGATGGGTGCCAGTACGACCAAATAATCCGTACCAGTACTCCCCTCCAAAATTTTGTATTTAAAAGTACATACGCCACTAGCCAAGATCTCGCGGTATAGACTCTCCGGAAAGCGCGGGGAATACCCTTCGCTCGGATTCGCAAACAGCTCCGTAACATTTGCGTCGTTGTCAATAAAGGCATACTTGATATCGGGTGTATGCAAGGAAAGCAACGCACTGACATACTGATCGTTCTTTGGGAGCGTTTCCGTGTCCTCCAAGACCTGATACGGAAGAGTAACTGCCAGATTTAACAAGCTTTCCGCTTTGCTTCGATACAAGAATTGCTCCATCAATAAGTATTGAATCATACCGATTAGAAGCAGCAACCCGGATAAGATAAATAACGAACGAGACAGCAGTTGATAACGCAAAGAGTTCGGTTCTAGGAAGGAGGACCATTGATTGTTTCGATTCTTCTTCATACAAAATCAACCCGATAGCCCGCACCGCGCAATGTGCGAATAATCCGATGCTGACGATCATTCAATTTGTCACGCAGGGAACGAATATACACCTCGACAATATTCTCCTCCCCACCGAAATCATAGCCCCACACGTTATCCAGAATCATTGGCTTACTCAGCACCAAGCCGTGATTTGTCACCAAATATTTCAGCAAAGAGTATTCCGTTGGCGATAGCTCCAGAAGCGTGTCCTCGTAGGTAATTTCTTTTCGCCTGTCATCGATCTGAAATGGGCCGAGGTGTACCTTGGAGAGCAGATGTGGGTAATGATTACGAATGCGCGCATGGATACGGGCAAGCAGCTCTTCAAAGCTAAACGGCTTGATCATATAATCATCGGCACCGAGCGTCAGCCCTTTTACCCGATCCTCCACGTCTTCTCTGGCTGTCAGCATAATCGTCGCTACATTCTGTATCTTTTTCAGCATACGGCATACCTCGAAGCCATCCATGCCAGGCATCATCACATCGAGAATGACGACATGCGGCTGATGCTCCTTCACCATGGTCACGGCCGTCATCCCATCTTGTGCCGTCAATACTTGGAAGCCTTCATTCTCGAGACCCATCTCCAAAAATTGCAGGATGGTCGGCTCATCATCGACAAGCAATATTTTAATGCCTTTGTTTAGGCTCATTTCTTTCACCTCACCTCTATTTTACCTGAACAGGATAAGCGTAGCTGAATGTTTGCTGAATATCCCCTGAGTACGAGCTGAAAGCTTTTTGTAAAATAATAAACCAAAAAATGTAAATCCAATAGAAAAACGTTGATCATTCTCTTGCCCTTGCACATTCAACAAACTTTCAGCCAGCTTTCAAGACCCACTCAGCTTCCTCTCTCATAATGATCCCTGCGAAGCCAAATACATACGCCCCAAGTCTGAACACTTCAAAAACATGGAGGTTATTCAATAATGAAAAAGAATTCGGTTATCCTGACTGCCTCAGTTGCCACACTCGTGGTTGGTATCGGGGGTTACATGCTCTATGACTATTTTGTGGGAAACCATGTGGAGATCCGGCCTGCAGCTGCGGTAGCCGTAGCCTCATCTACCGCTTCCTCTACGCCTCTGACAGCAGATCAACTGAATAAAAAATGGACAATCAATGACCAGTCCAAAGTCTATTTCTCCGTAACGACGTCGAAAGAAACCGTAAACTTTGAAATGGACGGCATTACTGGCAGTTGGGATGTGAACCTCTCTGCACCCGACCAAATGAAAGCAACAGCTTCCGCTGACTTGAATAAGCTGAACTCCGGTAATGAAAAACGCGACACCCATATCAAATCTCCTGATTACTTTGATACAGCCGTCCATCCAGCTGCTACTTTTGAAGCGAAATCCTTTGAAAACTGGCCATCCATATGGACAGAAGGACAAAAGGCTTCGTTCACCATCAATGGCGTCCTGACCGTAAGAGGAATTGCCAAAGATGTGAAAATTGATGCTGACGCGATTTATTCCCAAGGCAAGCTGCAATTGGAGGGAACTTCCGTCGTAACGTTTGGTGACTTCGGATTGACTAGCCCTCATACGATCGTGGCCAAAACGGAGGAAAACATTACGATTACACTGCGACTCGCGTTGGATGCTGTTTAATCAGTCCTTTTCGCGCGAACTTCTTACAGGGACGTCTGACCTTCACAGACGTCCTTTTTCACAGTTTTTTACATTGTAATATTGACATTGTTAAAACGATATCATAACATGAAAGTATAAGAACAGATTCGAGCAAACGGAAAGGATGATCTTGTGAGTACATCTCCCCTTCGAGCCAAACGCATCCACTTTCGGACCAAAAAGTACCGCTCGCCGGATGGACTTCCTACAGATATTTGTCTCTTTACGATCCTTTCCATCCCGCGCCAAACGAAAACCAAATCGTTGCCACTCAAGCAATTGGCCGTTCTTCTCATCAAGCGAAAAAGCAGTACTTTTGGAGAGCAATGGGCTTTGCCTGGTGGTTTTTCCCATGAATCGGAGACACTGGACGAATGCGCCTATCGTGAGTTGAAAGAAGAGACGAACATTGACCGCGATGTACACATCGAACAGCTGAAGACATACTACAAGCCAGGAAGAGACCCTCGTGGTTGGATCCCAAGTGTTGCCTATGTCTCCCTCGTTCATGAAGACTTATTGAAGCACGCACAGGCAAACGACGATGCATCAGACGCGCAGCTGTTTCCGATTGAGGAAGCCTTTGCCCTCAACCTCGCTTTTGATCATCGTGAAATTTTGACTGACGCCTTACAGCGCGTTCGTGAGCAGATGCTGCAAACGACTATTGCCAAAGCATTTTTGCCAGATGAGTTTACCTTGAGTGAATTACTGCAAGTGATCGAGACCGTCGTTCCATCTTTTTCGGCAAAAGATCGCGGCAATTTTGAGCGGCGCTTGCTTGCGACAACCAGACGGCAAGGACTTCTCGAGCCAGTTTTCTCGGCTGACGGACAGCCTGTCTACTCGACCGAGTTTTCGAATTCGCCAGCCAAGCTCTATCGCTTTACTGGCTTTACGCCAACTGCCATGATTTACTAAAAAGGTCCACATTCAGGAGGTTTTTTCTATGAAAGCTTTGATTGTGATCGACTACACGAATGATTTTGTTGCGACAGATGGTGCATTAACTTGTGGAGAGCCTGGTCAGGCTATTGAAGGACGCATTGGAGAGCTGATCCGCGACTTCCTCGCAGAAGGCGACTTTGTCGTCATGGCAGTCGACGCTCATCGCGAGCAGGACCCGTACCACCCTGAGACTGGACTCTACCCTCCGCACAACATTATCGGTACGGCTGGCCGGAATTTGTATGGCAGCATTCAGGAGATTTACGAGGAATTCGAAGAAACGATTCACTGGATGGATAAGACGCGCTACAGTGCTTTTCAAGGCACCGACCTTGCGCTATTGTTGCGCACAAGAGGTATCACTGAGATTCATCTAGTAGGTGTCTGCACAGACATTTGCGTGCTGCATACAGCGATTGAAGGCTTCTATAACGGCTTTTCTGTCGTCATCCACGAGGATGCAGTAGCGAGCTTCCTTCCCGAAGGTCACAAATGGGCTCTCGGTCATTTTCAAAACCAGCTTGGCATGACTGTTCGAAAAAAGTAACTGGCTCATGACGATAGGAGGCAATTTTTATGCGAATCGGTATTTATGGCAGCAGCTTTGACCCCATCACGTACAGCCATTTGTTCACGGCTGCGACCGTCGCTCACCGGAGACGACTGGACAAAGTCATTTTCGTACCCTGCTCTTCAAAGCGTCATGATAAAAAATTGCAGACAGAGGACGCCCATCGCTTGCACATGCTCAAACTGGCTTTGGCTGGCAGTACACACAAAACAAACAAAGATGGCGAACCTCTTTTCGAGATTTCAACAGTCGAAATGGATGCCTTGCCAGGTGAAACCTATACGTACGATACGATGATGCACATGAAAAAGAAGTACCCAAACGACGAGCTCTTTTTCATCATGGGATCGGATTTGTTAGAGGGACTATCGAACTGGGGCAACGCTGAAAAGCTGGTGGCAGGCTTCAACTTCATCGTGATGTCGCGCGAAGGCTATCCGACCGCTGACCTGATTGCGGATGACGCGCTGCTGCGCAATCATGACGAGCATTTCCTCATTATGAGCAAGGGCATCAACATGGGAATCAGCTCTACCTATATCCGGGACGAAATCCGCAAGGGCGGCGATCCCAGCTTCCTGTTGCCCGATGCTTGCCTTCAGTACATTTATGAAAATGGAATCTACAAAGAACCCTCCGTATAATCTCCATAAGAAAATCAGCCGAACCTGTGAAGTGTCGGCTGTTTTCTTTGTCGTCTCCATCAACGATTGAGATGATTGGCAATTGCAGGCTGTCGCATTTTTTTCTGATAGTTCACTAAGCATATACTGCACACGATCAATACCAGACCGGCGATGAGGGAATACGTTACCGGCTCGTCCATGAAAATGGTACCAGTGAAGACTGCGATGAGCGGCACGAGAAACGTAAAGGCGGCCACCTTGCTTGCTTCGCCTGCATTCACGAGTCCAAAGTAAATGACAATGGCAATCGGCACACCAACTGTAGCGCCATAACTGAGACCGATCAGATATGGAGCATTCCAGACGATTTCGGACCAGCTTTCTACGCCTGTCCCCAAAAGAGTTAAGGCCGCGCCACCGATGATGCATTGCATGGCAACCATCCACAGCGAATCTACCTTGGCACTGACTTTTTTCACATAGATCACGCCCATCGCCCATGTCAGAGCCGTCAACAAGCCTAAAATGACGCCCACGATGGAAACCTGTCCAGTCAGTCCATCTGCACTGACCGCAAGTATCCCGAGGAATCCCATGATCAGCCCAATGATTTTGAGCACTGTCATGCTTTCACCCAGCCACAACCAGGCAAAGAGTCCAATCAAGATTGGCTGGAAGTACACCAACACAGAGAATAATCCACCTGGCAAATACACGAGTCCAACCGTCTGAATGCCGTAAAAGCACAATGTATTCAGAAAGGCAGATATACAATAGCGCAACCAGTTTTCACGCCAGTTGATCTTTTTCCATTTTGGTAAAATGAATAAAGCAAGCAGAAGTCCGCCAATCAGCGAACGCATTCCTGCGAATAAAATCGGTGGCGTATAGGCGAGTGACATTTTGTAGATCGACCAGCTTAATCCCCACATCAACACCAAACTTGCAATAGCGACAACAGTCTTACCCGAAAACTTTCCCACGAGGGGCCTCCCTTTCTAGCTGCACACTTGCACTTATGTTTTTGTCCGCCTCCTATAGTACCACACAAAAGAAACAGCCGGATGTTCCCACCCGGCTTTACTTCCTGCCATATTATTGCAGCTCTTGACGCAATAACTGATCGAAATCATCTGTCGGAAGCGGTTTGCTGAACAAATAGCCTTGACCGTGGTCACAGCCATTTTCCTTCAAAGCCGCTACTTGATCATGAAGCTCAATTCCCTCAGCGATGACATTCATATTGAGACTTTGTGCGATGGTAACAATCGCTTTTACAATCGCCTGACTCTCTTGGTTGTGGTGAATGTCGCGAATAAACGAGGCGTCAATTTTGATCGTATCGACTGGCAAGCTTTTAATATAACTAAACGAGCTATAGCCTGTCCCAAAGTCATCAATCGAAATTTGGATTCCGATGTCCCGAATCTGTTGCAGAACTTCCGTCGCCTCTTCCATTTTGACAAAAATGCCCTCCGTAATCTCGAGCTCCAGCCAATGAGGAGACAGCTTTGTTTCCTGAAGAATATCCTTGATCATCTCGACCAGATCTTTTTGATAGATCTGTCTCGCTGACAAATTCACAGAGACCTTCAGCGTATATCCTTGATCGTGCCAGTTTTTATTTTGTTTGCACGCCTGTTTCAAAATCCATTCCCCAAGCGCCAGGATCATCCCCGTCTCTTCAGCAATTGGAATAAAGCGATTCGGCGGAATGATGCCCAGCTCTGGATGCACCCATCTGACGAGCGCCTCCATGCCTGTCATCGCACTTGTCGCGATATCGATTTTGGGCTGGTAGTAAATTTGGAACTGCTCTTGTTCAATGGCTTTCCGCATCTCATTTTCCATCAAGATACGCTCCAGCGACTTCGTCTCCATCGTCGGATCGAAAAAGTCATAGCCATTCTTCCCGCGTGATTTCACTGTATACAATGCCATGTCGGCTCTTTTCAACAAATCTTCGGGATTGTCCCCATCCTGCGGGTATAAGGCGATGCCGATGCTGCACGAAATGTTGGATATATGACCTTCCAATTCAAACGGCCGCTGCAACTGATACATGATCTGCTCTGCCAACGCAGTCGCTTCGCTGCGATCTTGCAGCTGGTTCTGCATAATCGTAAATTCGTCTCCACCCAACCTGGCCACGACATCTCCTGGCTTGAGACATGCCTGTAGACGCTTTGCTGCTTCAATCAGCAACATATCGCCTACATCATGACCGAACGAATCGTTCACATCCTTGAAGCGATCCAAATCCAAAAACAGCACAGCCAGATTCGATTGGAAACGCTTGGCCTGCATCATTTCCTTGGTGAGCTGTTGGACATACATCCGTCGATTCGGCAGATCTGTCAACGCATCGTGATAAGCCAAATGGTGAATCGTCTCTTCGTACTGTTTCCGGTCTGTGACGTCACGGGTAACGAGGAGCAGCTTGGTCACATTTCCTTCTTCATCCATAATCGGATTGATTTTGCTTTCCGTCCAGATAACATCGTTTCTTTGGGTATTAATCCGGCATTCTACCATGTACTCTTTACGCGTAGAGAAGGCATGCTGAATCGCATAAGCAAAAATATCCCGGTCATCCTCCACAATCCACTCGAACAGATTATGGATTTCCTCATCAGGAACGGTATGTTCCCATACACGCTTGTAAGACGGGGACAAATAGAAAAAATCCCCATCCAGGTTGATGATGCTGATGATATCCGACGTGTTTTCCGCGATGATGCGATACTTTTCTTCACTCCGCTTGAGCTCGTCTTCCATCTGCTTGCGAGCTGTGATATCACTGCGAATGGACACGTATTGATAGATTTCGCCCGCTTGATTCTTAAAGGGCACGATGGTGGTATCAACCCAATAATAGCTGCCATCTTTTGCGCGATTGCGAATTTCTCCCCGCCAGACCTGGCCAGAACGAATACAGGACCACAATTCTTTAAAAAAGCTTTTCGGATGGTAACCCGAATTAAGAATACGATGGTCTTTTCCAATCAATTCGCTTCGTTCGTATTTCGATATGCGGCAAAATTGCTCATTTGCCCGCAAAATAATCCCCTTATGGTCCGTAATTGCCAAGATCGTGGATTGGTCCAAAGCGTATTTGACATCTGCCAGCTCATTCACAACCATGTTCAGCTCACCATCTTTTTCACGTAGTAGCCCCGCCCAATCTTGGGGTGTCAGTGAAGATATCGTTTGGTTTTTCATTTCAATCTCCTGTTTATACTTTCGGATATAGTCAAAAAAAATAATCCTTACAGAAGGATCGTAACGTTCTGAATACAAGTTCGTTCCATTTTACCATGTTTTTCCGAAAGTTCAACGAGAACAACTGTGGTAGAAATAACTTTTTTGCGAAAAAAAGAACCAGTGCATGTATACTGGCTCATTTCTTTCAACAATGGGTATGATCGGGCTGCTTCCCCTTACAATCGTGCAAGAATGCTGCGATTAAGGTCAGCGATAGAATTGCTGCCAGACAGCGCCATCGCAACGTCAAATTCATGGATAAGTGTATCTAACACACTCGCTACGCCTTGCTCGCCGGCAACAGCCAGTCCATACAAGAATGGGCGACCAATCAGGATGGCATTCGCTCCTAAAGCAATCGCTTTAACGACATCTGCTCCTGTACGCACACCACTGTCGAGCAAGACAGGGATTTTGCCAGCTATCACCTCGGCAATCGCTGGCAACGCATCCAGCGTAGAAATAGCGCCATCCATCTGCCGCCCACCGTGATTAGAGACGATGATTCCATCTACACCATGTTCTAAAGCAAGGCGCGCATCATCCGGATGCAAAATACCTTTTACCAAAATCGGCAGACGAGTATGCTCACGCAAAAAGGCGATATCGTTCCAATTCAGCGCTGGATGATAAATGTTTTTCAACACTTCCTCCACTGCATTCTCCGGCGTTACCTCAGGAAGTCTCGAGCAAAATACAGGGTCTGTCAAGTAATTCGCCAGTCCTCTTCCTTCGCGCAGTGGCGAATACCCGTTGCGGAAGTCTCTCCGCTTCCACCCTAGCATGACGGTATCTACCGTGAGGACAATAGCAGAATAGCCCGACTTTTCCGCTCGCCTGACCATGCTCGCAGAAACCTCTCGATCGTTCGACCAATAGAGCTGAAACCAGCGATAGGCATCGCCCATCACTTCAGCAATCTGCTCGAGTGAGTGAGCGGAAACTGTACTGGCTACGAACGGCACTCCAGCTGCTGCTGCCGCCCTGGCAGACGCCAGCTCTCCATCGGGATGTGAAATCGTCTGCATGCCTACAGGTGCCAAAAAGATCGGTGTGCGCAACGCTTGATTGTACATCGAAATACCAAGCGTACGATTCGTCACATCCCGCATCATCCGTGGAATGATTGCCCAACGGGAAAAAGCTGTCCGGTTTTCTACCAGCGTTTCCTCTGCCCCAGATCCCCCGGCAACATAATCAAATGGCCCATCTGGCAAAACCTCTCGTGCCTGTTTCTCCCAATCCTCAATAGAAATCGGCAGTGCCTGCGTGTCCTTGTTCACACGGGTAAATAAGAGTGATTCCTCATTTGTTTTCGTCATCTGGTTTGCTCCCTTTCTACGACGTCTTTCATCTTTTTTATCTCAATTCACATAAATTCGCAATAGTCTTAATCTAAACGCTATTACCGAGCTTGTCCACTTTCACACGGGGCCTTTTTCAAGGCTACTTTTTCTTTTTGCCTTTTCGGGCTGCGCGACGGATCCGCTTCTTTTCCTTCACTGTCTTCATTCCAGCGGCTCCTGAACCCACCCATGTATTGGTTTGGCTATTTTCATTGATGACCTTTACTACGTTGCCGCTATTGTTTCCACCCGAACCGGAAAACGATTTGGTTACGCTTTTCGGTGAGTTGTTTGCCGTATCGCCAAAGTTGATATTTCCAACATTATTGGTAATGGTCACCTTGCCCACAAAAGTCGGCAAAACTCCTCCCTCCCCGTTGCGTACTCACTCATTCCCATCCTATTCGAACGGTTTTACGCCCGCTTGGACGATAGTGTAGGGCATTTGTCCGATGGAGTCTTACCAAAAAAAATCTCCCCAAGTAGACAAAATCTACGCGAGGAGAAAGAACATCTTATTGCGCTGTATAACCGCCATCGACCAGCAGGCTTGTCCCTGTGACGAAGGAGGCATCGTCGCTGGCAAGGAACAGAACGGCCTTAGCGACTTCTTCTGGTTTACCCAAGCGTCCCATCGGATGTAACCCGATCAAGTGCTCATTCAAAGCCTCATTGCGCCCAGCAATCAGTGGTGTATCAATGTAGCCCGGGCAGACCGCATTTACGCGAATCCCTTGCTTGGCATACGTAAGTCCCAGCGTCTGGGTCAGGAGCTTCACGCCACCTTTGGCGGAAGAGTAAGCAGTCACACCTGCTTTTCCTGCATGGCTATGGATCGAGCCGCAGTTGACAATCGCGCCGCCAGTCCCTTGCCGGCTTCTTTCGTTACGTCCGTTTTCACGAACAACGCATCGAAGCCCGCTTGATTCAGCTCTTCCGCCAATTCATTTCCACGTGGGGAGAAGTCAGCAATCACGACTTTCGCCCCTTCTTTTGCGAAGAGACGGACGGTCGTTTCACCGATTCCACTTGCTCCACCTGTTACGATCGCTACTTTCCCTTCGAGTCTCGCCATGGTAAACGCCTCCATCTATTATGTCTCTTGTAACTGATCTCTTGCCTTGCTTTCATTATAGGACTCTTTTATATTTAAAAATATGTAAACATATTTACCCTTCCTTAAGTACAACTAAAGGATGTGATTTTACCGAATGCATCTGGAACAACTGGAATATATCGTAGAAATAGCGAAGGCAGGCTCCTTGACCAAAGCCGCTCAGAACAAACATATCACCCTCTCCGCCATCAGCCAGTCGCTCTCCAGTTTGGAAGCAGAGCTGGGCGTTACTCTTTTTTCACGTTCGCGTCTCGGAGCGGTACCGACCTCTGAAGGGCGCATCATCATCAAAAAAGCGTTTGAAGCATTGGGAAAGATCCAGGAGATTTGGGAGGAAGCACAAAACTATACAAACACGTTGAGCGGAGAACTGAGACTGGCGACCATTCCCGGTCCCATGAATCTTCTGGTCGATGCCGTCGCGAGCTTTAAAAAAGATTATCCTTACATTCGTACCGAAATTGCCGAAAAAGGCACACAGGAAATACTAGAGGACATTCTCCAGGACAAGCTGGACATTGGTCTGGTCATTATCCACGAGAACCTTCTCAAAAAGAGCGAAGGCCTCGGCTTGGTGTTCGAACAGTTGCTAGAGGGAAAAATGGTCGTTGGCGTAGGCAAAAACTCGCCACTTGCCTACCAGGATTCCGTCACACCGCAAGAGCTTCGCAAGCAATCCTTCGTCCTGTACAACGACGACTACGTCAAATGGTTCGTAGAGGATTTTGCCGCGACTTATGGTCCCGTCGACATTTTGTTTACGTCGAACAACACAGAAGCACTCCGCAATGCAATCCGGCAAAATCTCGCGGTAACCATCGGACTGGACTACTCTTTTGTTCATGAACCTCATTTGCAAGACTCCGATTCAATTACGCTTGATTTGGATATTCCTTATCAACAACCCGTCTATTATGGGTGGGTACGCTCGGAGGAACGGCATTATTCTCGTATTTCCATGAACTTCATCAATCGACTCCAATACGATTTGAAAAGCAAGAAATACACACCCACTCCTTAGCAGAAAAAAGCTGCCGCTTCATTTTCGCGGACAGCCTTTTTCCAATCGTTCTTACTGCGCTGGAGCAAAGAAGGTTTGTTTATCGTTCCCGTCCATAATCAGAGCTGATCTGGCCTTCACCACTTGCCCCTCGTACGTGAAATCTTGCTTAGAGAAGTTGGCAATCACTTGCAGATCCTCGCCATAAACCGACTTCTGCACGAGCCTATCCTCGGTTAAGACGCGATAATCGGTCATTTCTTGCTGCACCGCTTTTTTATGGAAAGGAGACCATACCTTCAAATAATTCGTGATTAATGATTGGTTTTCATCCCACATCTTCTTATCCAAATGATAGAGTGGCGGTACATTGTAAAGCAGCTCCTTGAGCATACGGGTGCCGACTTCATCCTTGATCTTCAGACTACCCCACTCCCAGTGATGGCTCGTAATCACTGCATTGTTGTACACGAGCTTGTACAGTGGCAAAGAATAGGCAGGATCAATGTATACATGACGATACTCTTCCTTGATCGGAACCTATTTGGCGTATCGTTCTGGAACCTCTCCCGCCGGGGACCAGTAGCCTCCTACATAATACGGGCTTCGCTTGTTTTTTCGCATGTCCGGATCGGCCCATTTGATGACAGGCGTCTCAATGCCATGCGCAAAGGCGATACTCCGGCTAGCGAAATCATTTCCAGTTTCAGACCCGATAACCAACTTCTTTTCATCGCGAATGTAGTCCATACGCGCAAGCTTTGCCTTCATATCCTCGGCCTCAGTCGTCGTGTGCTGTGGCGAATAGTCATCGTTGAAATCTCCTGCTGCATCCACATCAATAAACCACGAATTAAAAGCAACATCGTTACTCATGATTTCATCCATGCGCTGTTTGACACTCGGCAGTGATAGAGTCGGATTTAGCAATCTCCCCTGTTGGAGAAAACCAGCTTTCTTCTCTCCACTTTTCTTTGAAATCGTTGCGTTCTCGTACAAGCTCTTATCCTTGAAAATAGCCGTGTTCCAATCGGGATTTTCCTCCTGATGAATCGAATGGTAGGAATCGTAGCTGGCGATCAAATAGCCTGTCTCATTCGCCTTTTGAATGAAAGCTGGCTTCATGTAGGCTGCTGTCCAATCCGGAAAACCGATCCATGCTCGATCAATTCCTGCCTCTTTCATTTCTTTCAAGAGATCAGTAGAGTCGGCATTCCCCCACTGTTCCACAGGTGGAACGACATCTTGGAGCACACTTTTCAGCACCTTTTTGTTCATGTCGTACAGCTGTGATTCTGTCAACGTGTCGATGCCTTTTCCAAATGATCTTTTTACCTCTTCATCGACATGTGGAAATCGCTGCGGAGTGTAAAAATCACGGGAACGCAAAGCATAATTCAACCCGCTGAGGAGCGCTTTCTTTTGATAATCCGCGACGTAATCCTGCTTTTGAATCTCACGGAATTGCTGGATGCTCTCTTTTCCGTCCACTTCATTGGAAGCCAAGATTTTCTCAAGTGCCCCGATGAAGCTCGGGTTCAGTTTCGTTTTCAGTGCATTCCATTTCACATCGTTGACCGATAAGAAGCTTTTGTTCCACAAGTAAAAATGCGGAGCGCCGTAAAGCTTTTCAATATTCGGATTGGCTCTTGCTTTTTCAGCCAGGGTCAGCAGTTCTCCCTGCTCCTTGACATATTGCTTGTAAAGACCTGCTACACTAACCGGATCGTTGTCTGTGACATACAAGCGGAACCCGTAGGTCTTGTCCGGATTAATCGTGGGGAAATCATGCGAAAACGTAAACCCAATCGTCGGATCAACCACAAAATCGACAGTGTTGTTAAACAAATTGTCCACGACGTACATCAGCGTATACTTGCTCTTGTTCACAGCAAAAAAGCGCATGGAAAAAGACTCAGCAAAGCTAAGACTCTCTTCTTTTAAAAAGGACTGCCACTTGCTGTCAGCCGCAGGAATCCATTTCCCCTCGCCCAAAGGCAATAGGTAGCTTGCTCCTTTTACTGTCGGCCAGGAAAAGCTCTCTGCTCCTGTGGAGGTCAGGGTGATTTGCAAATGATCCTCTTTCTTTGTGATCGAGACATCCAGCTGATCGTCTGGGTAGCTCCAAGCAATCTCTTGTTCACCTTTTCGTACATTCATTACCTTGCGCGCAGGCATCGGCTCCGAAGCACTTTCCTTCACTCCGTCTCTCTCGACGAATACTTCGAAGGTATCTGGCTTCACATCAAAAGTAAAATCTTCATGCTGCTTTGGCTGCACCTGCTCGGTAGCAAGGTTGTTCTCACAACCAACGACTACTTGGAGCATCAGTACAAATACCAGTAGTAAAATCCCTGTTTGTTTCATGAAATCCCCCTAAATCGAATCACTATGTATATCGTATCACGATGTTTTTGTGTAAAAAAAGCCAAAGCCTTTGCCAAGGCCGCCTCACATCTGTGCGACCTCGCTAAATCAGAAGGCTTTTTCGACTCTGATTCTGTTGTTACGACGTTGCAGACAAATCATCATCGTATGGGATGCTTTTCCGTCGCCTGTAGATGAGAGCCGTCCCTAATCGGAACATTCCGTAGCCAATGAGTCCCCCGAGTACGTTTAGCAGCAGATCATCGACATCAAAACTGCCTAACGATAACAATAGTTGCAGAGTTTCAATGATGAGACTGACAAAGAGCGTGAGAAAAAATACGCGATGAATGTTTTGGAATCTAAGGAAAAGCAGTGGTACCAGCAACCCAAGCGGCACGAACAAGATGACATTTCCAGCCAGATTGAACACCAATATATCAACGTTGTATTTGTCATAACGGTATACGTAATCCACCAATGTATGAAATAGGTTCGTGTTTAGAAACGGCTGACTGTACTGCGGAGCGCCATATGCAAGCATCCTTTCCTTCCATTCAACCATAAAAGCTCTGCTTTCCCATCGCTCAGGCGACAACAACAAGTAATAGCTGAGGACGGCTACATACATACAGAATAAGCTCATGACCCATTTGCGGAAATATTTATCAATGAGCGGCATGGATTCAGACAGTTGCCGACTGATTGCTCCCGTAGGCCCGAATCGTTGAAGGGTCAAAGATACTGCTTCCTTTTCTTCATAGCCTTCTTCAACGAGCTCACTTTTCATGCTATTCAAATGATCCATCAGCTCATCTTTGACATCCCGCTTTTCCCATTTCGAGCACGGCAAGCGACTGACAACCTGCTCTGCATATTCTTCGAGCTTCATTCGTTTACTCACTTCCTTTATTGCACAGCATAATGAGTCGGCTTAAGCTCTGCCAATCCTTCATCTTGTCTTGAAGAAGGCCCTGGCCGGTCTTGGTAATCCGATAATATTTGCGGCGTCCGCCTTCGTTGGCTTCCCCCCAGTAAGACTCCACTGCCTTTTGCGTCTCCAGTCGCTTTAGGGCAGGGTATAGTGTGCCTTCACCGATTTCATACAGCTCATCGCTTTTATCGCGAATCTTCTTGGCCAACTCATAGCCGTACTGATCTTTCTGTGCGATCAGCGAAAGAAGCAATAGATCAATGCTTCCTTTCAACAACTCCTTGTTCATAAAAGCATCTCCTTCCCGTGACATGCCTAGAGATTATCACACTATACCTCGTGATACAAGGTAATTTAAAAAAGAAATTCGCGGAATGTCATTTTGGTTCTATGTAATTATTGACAATAACAAAATAGGTAATATAGACTACATTCGACAACGTCTTTCATGAGTCTACATACTTTCGGATGATCATTCCTTTCTATACTTAACCAGATGATAGGCCCATAGAACGAAGCGAAAAGAAGATTTTCACTTTTTTGGAGCAGGTTACTTTTCATTCGTGACTTCATTCTCTCTAACTGGAGGCACTTACATGCTTGCCCACTTTCCAATGATTGTTCTGAATACGGTTCTCTTAGCCTATTTTGCAATCGGTGTGCTATTTTTGTATTCCGAATCGAAATTTTTGCGTAAAATGAAGACTCGTAGAAATAGATAAGCCGATTTTTAGATAAAGGAGTTTGCACGTACATTGAGATCTTTTTTTCGCCAATTTCTGCCACGTCAGAATCAACCTCAAGAAATTACCTACAAGGAACTGGATTCGAAATTGATCAAAGCTGCACGCTACGATCTGGCCACAAGCCACCTCTACATCCGTTTTCACGATGGACGCGAGCTCGTTTACTGTCGGGTCACTCCTTACGCTTACAATGCATTTTTAAATGCTGACTCGTTCAGCGATCATTTTCATTCGTTCATCAGCCAACGGTACTTGAACTATCTGGTGATGTAGCCTGTCTATACAAAATGCCCTCAGTCTGTCTTCTCGACACTGAGGGCATTTGTTGTTGATCTTCTCTATTTTAACGCGCGATGTAAAAAAGATTTGGTCCGCTCAAATTTAGCGTTTGTAAACAATTGCTCCGGTGTCCCCGACTCTACGAATTCCCCTTTGTCCATAAACATGATTTGGTTCGCAACCTCGCGTGCGAATCCCATCTCATGCGTCACTACCATCATCGTCATATGCTCCTGGGCAAGCTGCTTGATGACTTGCAGGACCTCACCCGTCAGTTCAGGATCGAGTGCAGACGTTGGCTCGTCAAACAACAAAATTTGCGGGTTCATCATCAGTGCTCTGGCGATCGCTACACGCTGCTTCTGTCCGCCTGAGAGCTTCGCTGGATACGCGTCTGCCTTATCAGACAGACCGACCTTTTCCAAGAGCTCTGCACTCTTTTTCTGGATGTCTGAAGATGCCTCACCTTTGACTACACGTGGTGCGATCTCCAGATTTTCCTTCACCGTTAGATGAGGGAACAGATTAAAATGCTGGAAGACCATGCCCATTCTCGATGTGATCTGCTTGATTTCCTGGTTACCGGCATAGACGCCGTCCTTCACCAAATAATCATCCTGCACACGAATGCTACCACCATTCACCTGCTCGAGGTTGACCAAGCTACGCAGCATCGTGCTTTTACCGGAGCCAGAAGGCCCGATTACTGCCACGACTTCGTTCTTTTTCACCGAAAACGAGACATCTCGCAAAACTTCCTGATTGCCAAACGATTTCTTTAGATTCGATACTTGAATGATATCCATATTGAGCCAGCCCTTTATTCGAATTTGAACCTTTTTTCCAGCCACTTAAAGAATAACGTCAACAATAGCGTCATCAACAAATAAATGATTCCGGCAATAAAAAACGGAACGATGGTAAAGTCACGATTCACAGCCGTTTGTGCAAAGTGAAGCAATTCTGGGACGGCAACTGCATAGAGCAGCGCTGTGTCTTTTACAAGGGTGATTGATTCATTTGCGACGGCAGGTAAAGCCACGCGAAACATTTGCGGCAAAATAATCTTGTTGGTTGTCTGCCATTTGCTAAAGCCGAGTACCTGCGCCGCTTCGTACTGTCCTTTGTCGATCGACAGTAGTCCTCCACGAAAAATCTCCGCGAAATACGCTGCGTAATTCAGCACGAAACCGACACATGCAGCGACGAACCGATCCATCACCAAATAATCTCCCACTACGGGCAAGAGAGGCAGCCCGAAGCAAATAAACAACAGCTGCAATAAGAGAGGCGTCCCACGCATCACATACACATACGTATGCGCGAGCCAGGCCAGCGCCTTATTACTGCTCTTTGCCAGTAAGGTGATCAGAAAACCTAATGGAATCGAAAGCAGAATGGCGATGAGAAACAACAGCACCGTCATCTG
The DNA here is from genome assembly GCF_055685845.1 of Brevibacillus schisleri. Lineage (NCBI taxonomy): Bacteria > Bacillati > Bacillota > Bacilli > Caryophanales > Paenibacillaceae > Brevibacillus > Brevibacillus schisleri. Next base: position 1,203,106 of record NZ_JBVNDM010000001.1, on the reverse strand, counting down.
CGCCCCTTCTAGCATGGGCTTCGTAATGGAGAGAATGTAGTCTACGCTCATCTTGGTATGCTCCTAATCCTGAAAATAAAAGCGTGGCTTCGCCAATCATGCGGCGAAGCCATCGCTGTTCTCTTATTTCAATACACGATTTTCGCCGAACCATTTTTCCGATATTTTTGCAGCTGTACCATCCTGATTCATTGCATCCAGTGCTTTTTGCAGCTCTTTTTGCAATGCCTCGTTGCCTTTTTTGACGCCAATTCCATATTCCTCAGGAGACAGCGATTCTTCTAATTGCTTAAATGCTCCCGGCTCTTTTGCCATATAGTAATCGGCCACAATCTGGTCGATGACGACTGCTTCTACACGACCGATCTTCAAATCACTCAGTGCCAGTACGTTATCAGGGAACTCGGTAATCGATTTGACCTGATTTTTGATATCACTCGCATTAATCGCGTCAGCTGCGGAAGACAGCTTTTGCAAACCAATTGCTTTACCGGCCAAGTCTGACAGCTTGGTCAAGTTGCTATTTGCCGCCGTGACCACTACTTGTGCGTTTTTCAGATAAGGCTTGGTAAAGAGAACCTTCCCTTTTCTCTCGTCTGTAATCGTATATCCATTCCAGATCAAGTCAATACGACCACTGTTTAGTTCAGACTCTTTTGCACTCCAGTCGATTGTTTGAAACTCAACTTGTTTTCCCATTTTTTCGCCAGCTGCACGTGCATAATCAATATCAAAACCGACTAGCTCATTTTTCTCATCCCGGAAACCCATTGGTGCAAACTTATCATCAATTCCTATAATCAGCTTATTTGCGTCAGCGCCAGTTTTTGCGCTGGAACAGCCCACTACCAACGAAACCACCGCACCCAACAACAATGACATCCATGCTATTTTCTTCATCGTGATGATCCCCCTCGTTTCCCTACTCTATATTTTACTCTGATAAAGTGGTAATACGTTAACAAGGTATCATGATAGCACATTAGCAAAGAATAGTCGATACTTTAGTAAACAAAAGCACCTTAGAAATATACGCCAAATAATTGAGAAAAATGCCAAACTAGCAGCGCTTCCTCCAACATGAAAAAGCCCTCCGCATTCAATGGAGAGCTTTTTCGTGTTGGAGCTATACACCCGTTTCCTATCTTTACGCCTGATTGCACACTTTGATATATGAAACATTTCTTACGTTGATGACAACATCATCATACTGGAGCCATCCGTTGTTTTGATTAGCGACCATTTGAATGATCTCTTCCGGTTCCGTGGATTCGATGCTAATCGTTTCACCGCCTCCGGAAAAGTAGAATTGAATCACTTTTGCTTCCTTCATAATATCTCCTCCTATTCCTTCTAGTTATCGGATGGTTGGAAAATTTTTGTTACGGGTGATTTTTATGTATACTTTTGTTGCAACCTATTCCGTTTTGAATGTCTACCATCTCTGTGAAAAGGGGTTTGTTGAAAATGCCGGATTCGGTACACACGAGAAAAGGAGCAAGTAAAACCTCGCTCATCCCTGAAAATGTATTAGCACTCCTTCATGCTGGAGAATTAGAAAGCGTCAATTTGACTGAATGGCAGGCTGTTGATCATATTCATCTGTTACAAAGCGTTCTGCCTCATGTTCAACTGGGTGCGCATGTCTCCCCACTTGTTGATCAATTAGAAGAAACGGGATCTCGAAGCGGAATGAAAGCGATCCGTCTGATTGGACAAGAACTACTTGCGATCTTACACAAATCGGGTGAACCCACAGCTATGTCTCCCGTTTTCCTATCGTTAGCCAACCACAAGTCAGACAGTGTCCGTTGCTGGAGTACCTATATCATCGGCCTGGATAACAGCTTATCTCTCGAAGAAAAACTAAGGCAAATAAGAAAATTCGCGGCCGATCAACATTTTGGAGTGAGAGAGCTCGCATGGATGGCGATTCGAGATTCTCTCGTGCATGATCTGGACCATTCCATTCAACTCCTAAGCGAATGGGTACTTGATACCGACGAAAATATTCGCCGATTTGCGGTAGAAGCCACACGCCCACGAGGGGTCTGGTGTAAGCATATAGACGCATTGAGGAATGAGCCTGCTCGCTGCCTGCCTTTACTCACGCCAGTGAAGTCAGATGCCTCTAAATATGTTCAAGATTCTGTAGGGAATTGGTTGAACGATGCCAGTAAATCACAACCAGACTGGGTGACGCAGCTTTGTGACGAGTGGCTAAGAATCTCGGATACAAAAGAAACGAAAAGAATTGTTACCAAAGCGAAAAGAACAATCATGAAGACCCAAACCGAACAAAAATGATGAACCGAATCACATATTTATCCCAATTTTATTTGTTGAATTCATTATCCGAGGAAAGTTTGCACTTAATCGATCAATTAACCTCCTTAACCTCTTTCCCCAAAAATACGTGTATTCAAACACCAGAAACTTTTTCAGAGGGCTTCTACTTCATCAAACAGGGGAAAGTACGTTTATACAAAGTAAACCGGGATGGTCGGCAGTTCACATTCGATATCCTCGGAGATGGCAATGTGTTTGGAGAAGTGGATCTCCTGTCATTAGGTACACGGGAGATGTATATAGAAACCATCGAAGCCTGCCTCATTTGTAAAATGAGCAAAGCAAAATTTGAGAGCTACATAATTGAACATCCACAACTAATGATGAAGATCATGAAGATCATTAGCGATAGAATGGTTTCGATCAGCCAAGCAGCCGAAAATCTTGCCCTTCTCCCTTTACAAGATCGCATTATTTACACGTTAGTAAGGCTTGCCGACCAATTTGGTACTCCTTACAGTTCTGCGTTTCAAAAAATTGAGTTACCTCTTTCCCATCAAGAGCTCGCCAATTTTGTCGGGGCATCCCGGGAAGCTGTGACGGTAGCATTACGTGCTTTAGCAAGAGAAGAACTGATTCAAACAGGTTTTAAAACCATTTCCATTCATCGGGATAACATTTTAAAGAAGATGTAATCCAGTTTACATCTTTCCCTCCAAAAGAAAGATATCGTGAAGCTATGACTTCTACTATTCTTTCGAAAAAGAGGAGAACGACATATGGATAAACCACATTTTCAGAGCCTGCGCGAAGAGCTAGATTTTACAACCATTCAAATAGCTGGCTTCCTCACTCGTGAAGTAACAGATGCATTTACAAGATCAATCGAGGAGCTGCGGACCTCTGGACACGCAAAGGGCTTGCCGATTGGTTCGATTGCGCCTGATTTCATGTTGTTCGACCACACTGGCAAGACCATTACCTTGTCGGAAGAAATCGTAAAAGGTCCCATCGTCCTCACATTTTTCCGTGGCTCCTGGTGCCCCTACTGCAATTTGGAGCTGCAAGCATACCAAAAACAGATCGATACGATTACCTCTCTGGGTGCCCAATTGTTTGCCATTAGTCCACAATCTCCTGCACACTCTCTGACTATGCAAGAGAAAAACGGATTGAGCTTTCCCGTGTTATGCGATACCAATAATCAGGTAGCAGAAAAATATAAACTCAGTTTCAGACTGCCCGATTATTTACAGGATACCTATCGATCATTGGATATTGATCTCGAGCATTTTAATCGTGACGATTCTTGGACGCTCCCCATTCCTGCTACTTATATCCTCGACAACCAGGGCGTAATCCGATTAGCATGCTTAGATCCAGATTACAAAGCGCGAATGGAGCCTACCGAAGTTTTAGACATTCTGCGTACCCTAACCTAATGCCTATGAATGAAGGACCAGTTGATATCACAACTGGTTTTTTGTTCGTCTATGATTTATGAACAATTAGTTTCTTTACCCTACCAAAACTTGACAAGGTTATATCTTTTGTCTTATATTTTGCATGATTATGTCTAGCAAAATTCGACATAGTTTTACAAGTTTTTCTAATAAATGCAAAAGGCAAAGTCATCGAAAGGTGGCGACGCAAAACCACGGGTCTACAGTCTTTGACCATGATAGCCGGGTTGCCATCATCTTGGAACAAATTTTTTGATGTTGGTAGCTTCGGTTGTTCCATTTCGATGGAACGGCCTTTTTTTGTGTTTCGTTTTTTGAAAGGGGGATGAAAGCACTTTTATTTTTGCAACAGAATGGAAAAACATAACTTTTGGGACGTCAAACATACACAACACGGTAATCAGAAAACGATGGAGTGGAGAAGTTATGTACAAACAAGTAGAAACCGTACAAGAGTTAGCTAAATTTCATGAAATCAAAGAAACAGTATGGACAAGCATGGGCTTCCAGATGGAGTACGCGAAAGAAGGCTCCGCACAATTCCTCCTACTTGCCGATGATGGTGAAGCAGGTGGAACATTTGAAATGACGCCCTTTTCCAAATCAAGTGCTTATATGAAAACACTATTTCAGGATGTTGTTACAGAAGATATGAAAGTAATGGAGGTAGACAGTCTCGCTGTTTTGCCGAAATACCGTGGACAACTAGGGCAAAAAGGAATTTGCTTGATGATAGATTACGCTGAAAAGTATGGCTATACCCACGCAATCGGGGTAGCAGATCCAACTTTTTTTAAATTTATTAACACGAAGTATCAAGTAAAGGCGATTCAGACCAAAGATATCGTCTTTTACAAAGGGGCCGATGCCATTCCGACCCTCTTTCATCTAAAAGATGTCTATGACAATAAGCACGATCCGAAATATTCCTGGTACAATTCGTCGTCGTCCAATCAAGTAAAAGTCGAGGTAGGTGGGTAACATGGATAACATTGATTTATTGAGAAGAAGAAACAATTGGGTCGTAATCGTATTCGCAAGTATTATTACGGTTGTTCAGGTCTTAAACCTCTTTCTAGGCGTACCGTATACATTTGTTCTCACAGTACTGGGTATTTTGTATGGCGTGCTGGCACCTTTTACGTACATATCCAATCGCCCGAACTTCCGTGAAAAAGCAGCGCCTTTCATGAAGTTTTTCAACTTCGCTGTAATCGGAATCTTCATGTTCATCATTGTTGGACTGGACCCGCATATGATCAATATCATGACCATTATGTTCTTTGTAGCAGTCATGGGGATTTATCAAGACCGACTCATCAATATTTTGACCATTGTATCGACATTAGGCATTGTCTCTTACTATTTCCTGACACAGAGAGAATTGATTTTCCATTCGACAAGCAATCTTGACCTGATGTACTTCCTGCTCACCTTCTGCTTCGTTTCTATCACGAGCATGATGCATGCTGTATTCAATAACAAACTGCAAGAGGAAAGTGAGCAACAAAAGCAAGAAGCGATTGCCTCGAAGGAATCGTTGCAACGTGTTCTCGATCAGATCAATGAATCTCTCACCTCTGTGCAAGACTATCAAGAGAATTTGAACAAGGTAACAGATGGTGTAAATGTTCGCGCTGTCGAAACCGTCGCTTCCCTGCAAGACATTATGGAGTCCTTTACGATCCAGACCAGCAATACGGACGAGCTGCGTCGGGAAATGAGCTCGACGAATCTGCAAGTTGAGGACATGACCCGCTCTGTTACAGAGATGCATGAGTACGTAGAATCGACCAAAGAAGCCACTAGCGAGAGTGGAAAACGCATTGGCAACATCGGCAATGACTTTGAACGATTCATCACGGACATCCAAGGTACGAACCAGCTGATTCAAGAGCTCAATAAAGAAACCGAATCGATTGGGAAAATCATTCAAACTATTTCCGAGATTTCTGCACAAACCAATCTGTTGGCGCTCAATGCCACGATTGAAGCGTCTCGGGCAGGCGAACACGGCCGAGGATTTGCTGTCGTAGCAGATGAAGTACGCAAGCTGGCTGAATCCTCCAAGCTATCCTCCGAGTCGATCTCGAGCCTGCTCATGACCATTCGTGAAAAAATGAAGCTCGTATCGGATATGATTTCCGAGTCACAGACGTCTTTTGAGAAAAATAGCGAGGGCATCCTCGAAGTACAAGAAATGTTCACCAATGTAGACAACTACATGCAAAACTTTGCAGATAAAACGAAGAACCTGCAAGAGTTCATCGTCCATGTTCACAGCATGATTCAGGAAGTTGGCGCAAAAGTAGAAGTCAACGCCGATATTACCGACAAGAACAAAGAGAGCCTGGAAGAAGTGCTTGTTCTCGTTTCTGAGCAAAAAGACGAAGTCGTTAAGGTTTCTGGCGGCTTTGAGAAAATCGAACAGCAAATGCGTGGTCTCCATATGTAGCCTTCCTGCAACCGCCTTTTTACGGGCGGTTGTTTTCTTTTTTCATTTTGTAACTAAATGGGTATATAATAAGAATATTCTGATATTATATCGATAACTTGAAAGGAGGCACATCATTGATGGATGCACGAATCGAAACCAAAACGATTCAGACCGATCGATTACTCGTTTCCTACCTAACAGCAGGCGTACCGGAAGGAGATCCGCTTCTCCTCATTCACGGCAATGCGTCAGCTAACTTATTCTGGGATGATACCATTGCGGCTCTATGTGACCAGTACTGTGTATATGCACCTGATATGCGAGGCTATGGGGCAAGTGAAGCATTGCCCATTGATGCGACACGTGGTTTGCGAGACTGGTCGGATGACCTTCATTCGTTTATTCGGGCATTGGACTTGCCAACACCTGTCCATCTTGCCGGCTGGTCGTTGGGTGGCGGGATCGCGATGCAGTTTGCCATCGATCACCCACAGGAAGTCCGATCTCTGATTCTCATCGCCCCTATGTCCCCTTACGGCTTTGGTGGAACCAAGGATATAGCTGGCACCCCGTGCTACAGCAGCTTCTCGGGCTCAGGTGGGGGAGCCGTCAACCCCGAGCTGGTCAAAAGGATTGCAACCAAGGATATGGGCAATGAATCTCCCTCCAGTCCTCGCAATGTCATGAATCAGCTTTATTTCAAGCCCCCATTCCAAGTTGGCCCAGAGCAGGAAGAGCGTTATGTGAGCGCCATACTCTCTACGAGAATAGGAGAGGATTTTTACCCCGGTACCTTTGAATACGTAAACGATTGGCCCGGCGTTGCTCCGGGAACGACAGGGATTACGAATGCGATTTCTCCCAAATACGTAAATTTGTCCGGGATTGTCCAGATGGAGCCGAAGTGTCCGATTTTATGGATTCGCGGTGCAGATGATGCCATTATCTCGGATCAGTCGCTTGCTGATTTCGGTACGCTGGGCAAGCGTGGCTATGTCCCCGGCTGGCCGGGGGAAGACGAATATCCCCCTCAGCCGATGGTCTCCCAAATTCGTGACGTGCTTGAACAATATCAGCGCGCTGGTGGTTCCTATCAGGAGATTGTCATGGAAAATGTGGGGCACGCTCCACATATCGAGAAAGCAGAGGAGTTTATCGAGCTCATTCGAAAAACCGTCAGGGCATGACTCTGACGGTTTTATTGGGCTATTTCGGCGTTTCTTTCTCCACTTTCGATACCTTCAAGTTAAATTCTCTTTCCTGCTCCTCAATAATCGCTCGATCCTCTGCATTATCTCTCACTACTTTTTGTGTCAAAATCGATCCAACTGCTACCAGAAGCATACATGCGATATAATACCCCTTTTCGTGCAGCTGAAGACCCGTCGCATTGTATAAACCGATGGAAAATAGCAGTACACCTGCGCCCAATGTAAAGTATGCCAAGAAAGTGAAGGCTCCCGTGTTGCGCATCCGATGCTTTTGTGGATACATAGTAACACCCCTCACATTTTGTTCATCCGACTCATACAAACAAATACAAGTCAACCGGACGATTTCTCGCCCGGTTGCTTCCATGGACTACCTCACAGCTTCTTTCTTGCCAAAGAAAGTACGCAATGCCTTGTATACCTCGCCCTTTTCCCGAATGACACAATGCATGAATTTCGGCTCCTTGATGTGGCGATACGCTGACATAAGAGTGCTGTGCCTATTATACTGATTCACTTCCCCATAGCCGAACATGTTGCATCTCTCCATGAGCTCTTTTACCAGCTTTACGCAACGTTCATTGTCAGACGTGAGGTTGTCGCCATCGGAAAAATGGAACGGGTAAATGTTGTACTGCGATGTCGGGTAGCGGCTATCGATGATCTCCAACGCTTTTTTGTAAGCAGAGGAGCAGATCGTCCCCCCGCTCTCCCCTTTCGAGAAAAAGGTGTCCTCCGTCACTTCCTTCGCATCCGTATGATGGGCAATGAAGACGATCTCGACCTTTTCATACTTGGTGCGCAGAAAACGTACCATCCAGAAGAAAAAGCTGCGGGCGATATACTTTTCAAACACACCCATACTACCCGACGTATCCATCATCGCAATAATGACAGCATTGGAATGAGGCTTGATGATCTCTTCCCACGTCTTGAAGCGCAGATCATCATCGGTGATCCCAAGCTCCATATCACTGTAGCCTGCCAGCGCATTTCGGCGAATGGCCGCAATCAGCGTACGTTTTTTATCAATGTTACCCATCAAGCCCTTTTTCCTGACATCATTGAACCGGGTCTCTTCCACGACGATTTGTTCCTCGTCTTTTTGTTGAAGGTTCGGTAGCTCCAGCTCTGCGAAAAGCATCTCCTGCAATTCTTCTACGCTGATTTCAGCCTCATAGTAGTCTACACCTGGCTGATCGCCCGCTCCCTGCCCCTTTCCTGGCCCTTGCTCCGGATCGCCGTCACGGGCTACGACATCGCCTACCTTACTGTTTCCTTTACCTTGACCGCCATGTTTTCCCTTTTGGAAGTTAAAACGCAATCGGTATTCATCCAGGGAGCGAATAGGGATCTTAATGACTTCCCGACCATTCGACATGATGATGTTTTCTTCACTGACGAGATCGGGCAGATTTTTTTTGATCGCTTCTTTCACTTTTTCCTGGTGTCGATTTTGGTCCTGGTACCCTTTGCGGTGCAGCGACCAGTCTTCCCGGGAGACAATGAACGATGATTCATCTTTCATGCCGTCTCCTCCTAGCAACTGGCGCAATCTGCGCCGAATATGATTATGACGTTCCCCTCATGTCGCCAACGTTCTGTCATCTGTTCAACAGGCTTCCCACGTAGCGCAGTAGCTCATTTGCGCAAACCGGGCAATATTGATGCTCTTCGATAAGACGCTTGGTAACCTCATTAATTTTCTTGAGCTGATGCTCATCCGGTGTTTTGTTCGAGGTCGTAATCTTGACGACATCCTTCAGATCGGCAAACAGCTTCTTCTCGATAGCTTCCCGCAGACGATCATGCGTGCTGTAGTCAAAACGCTTCCCTTTACGTGCATAGGCCGAGATACGGATGAGAATTTCTTCACGGAAGGCCCGCTTGGCATTTTCCGAGATGCCGATTTGCTCCTCGATGGAACGCATCAGGCGCTCATCTGGATCCATCTCCTCACCGGTAACGGGATCACGAATTTTATTCATGTTGCAATAAGCTTCCACATTGTCCAAATAGTTATCCATGAGCGTTTTTGCCGACTCTTCATAGCTGTAGACAAACGCCTTCTGCACTTCTTTTTTCGCCAGCTCGTCGTATTCCTTGCGCGCGATCGAGATGAAGTTCATATACCTCTCCCGCTGCTCCTTGGTGATGGACGGATGCTGGTCAAAGCCTTCTTTTAACGCCCGAAGAATATCAAGCGCATTGATGCACTCCGTGTCGCGACGGATCAGTGCACTGGAGATACGGTTGATGACATAACGCGGATCAATACCGGACATTCCTTCATCGGCATGCTCGTTACGCAGCTCTTCCAGATCGGCTCCCTTGAAGCCTTCCACCGATTCACCGTCATACAGCCGCATCTTTTTCAGCAGATCGGCCCCTTGTTTTTTCGATTCTTTCAAGCGGGTCATAATGGAAAAGACTGCTGCTGACCGGAGCGCATGCGGTGCAATATGCACATGCCCCAAGTCGGATTGCTTAATTAATTTCGCGTATATTTTTTCTTCGTCACTGACACGCAGATTATACGGCATCGGCATGACGATAATCCGAGATTGCAGTGCCTCATTTTTCTTATTCCCAATAAAAGCCTTGTACTCCGATTCGTTCGTATGCGCAACAATCAGCTCATCTGCAGAAATGAGGGCAAAACGACCTGCCTTGAAGTTTCCTTCCTGTGTCAGCGACAGGAGATGCCACAAAAATTTCTCGTCGCATTTCAGCATTTCCTGGAATTCCATCAATCCTCGATTGGCTTTGTTTAGCTCCCCATCAAAACGATACGCACGAGGGTCAGACTCAGAGCCGTACTTCGTAATCGTCGAAAAGTCGATACTCCCCGTCAAATCGGCAATATCCTGTGACTTCGGATCAGAAGGGCTAAATGTACCGATCCCGACACGATTGGCTTCGGAAAACAAAATCCGGCGAACTGGGAAATCCTCGATGCACCCTCCGAATTCGGACTCCAGCCTCATCCGGTTATAGGGCGTTAATTCTCCTTCAATCTTGATGCCCAGCTCTTCTTCTACCTCTGGACGCAGCTCGTGCGGGATAAGATGAAGAGGCTCTTCGTGCATGGGGCAACCATCAAGTGCAAAGATCGCTCCGGCTTCCGTCCTGGAGTACTCCTCCAGTCCCCGCTTGAGCATCGTCACGAGCGTAGACTTACCGCCACTGACCGGGCCCATTAAGAGCAAGATGCGTTTACGAACATCCAGACGACGCGCAGCCGAGTGGAAATATTCCTCCACTAGGCGCTCAACAGAACGATCCAATCCGAAGATTTCTCGACTAAAAAATTGATACGAACGTGAGCCGTCCTCGTTCTCTTCAACCCCCGCGCTTTTAATCATGTTGTAGACGCGTGAGTGCGCCGTCTGGGCAATTTGCGGATTTTTACGTACTAGTTGCAAATATTCGGCGAATGTTCCTCTCCACATCAGGTTTTCTTCGCGGGCCCGGTGCTCAGCGATCCGTTTTAAAATGTCCATGTTCGACACTCCTCCCTCTTAAGCCCCTCTCTCTTCCCAACGACAATGTACTCTCATGTATATGTCCGCCTGCGGTCACGCATTCACGTGCAAGCCGTTTTCTCCGGTTGCCAACAGGCTCTTACAGCCTTTACATATGTGTATGCGCGACATCAGCACAAGTTTCAGCAATCTTCCCATAAAAATACGGCACATTGCTTTTTGGCGGCTTGGAAGATTACGGAATTGTAAGGTTTAACAAGCGTAGCTGTAAGTTGATTCGATAGTTTGTAATCCCTCTCCCCCTGTAAAATACAATCATAAGCAACATACACGGAAAGCCAATACGGATTGGCGTAAAATATTGGAGGAACGAACATGGACATCCAAACAGAACGCATTCAAGTGAAAAAAGGACTTTATTTGACCGGCATCGCAACCTTGGTGATTCTCTCGGTATTTATTTACCAAGCAGTGACAGGAATGGAACTCGATACAGGAGAAATACTGAGTGTGCCCATTTCGCTTTGTGCCTTCTTGAAACTCGTGAATGACCATCGAAAATTGTCACTTACGTAAGGGAGCAACAGCTTTAAGGCGTTTGCAAAGTGGGCAGGCTACGCTATAATGGGAGTAGTTTGTTTACGAAAGGGGCTGTCAAACGTGGGTACATTTATCGTAGCATTGGTCTTCGGAGCTTTTCTGTTTTTCATTCTGACAGCTGGCTACAACGAGGACAAAACCTGGAACCTGTAAGAAGCATCCAGGGAAAAAAGCAGGCGGCCTACTGTGGCAACCTGCTTTTTTTGTTTTCTTGTTATTTCTTATTCTCTTTCTTTTCTGCTTTTTTTGCTTCGATTTCTGCCTTGATTTCTTTTGCGCTCTTACCTGCTGTTTCAACGCCCCACTTGGCAGCCTTTTCTTTCAGATTCGTGAGCTGTTCTTGCTTCTTCGCTTCTTTTGCTGCCTTTTTCTTGGCGTTTGCTGCTTTCTTTGCGGCTTTTGCTTCTTGAATAGCCGCTTTTACTTCCTTCGCTGTCTTACCTGCCGTATTAACGCCCAGCTTTACAGCCTTACCGTTTAGCTTCGCGAGCTGTTCTTGTTTCTTCGTTTCTTTTGCTGCTTTTTTCTTAGCGTTTTCTGCTTTCTTTGCGGCTTTTGCTTCTTGAATGGCGGCTTTTACTTCCTTATTTGTTTGATCCGTGGTTTCGACGCCCCACTTGGCAGCCTTCGCGTTCAGTTTTACTCTATTTTCTTCCTTTTTCTCCGCTTTCGAGTGCGTAGCTGTAGCATCCGCTGCTGTATCCGCCGCAGCCACTACAGAGATACCACTAAACAGCAAGGTAGCCATAACCAGAGACGAAACAAGTTTTTTCATGCAAGATTTCCTCCTTTTATTATGTAAAACGTAGTTGTACACCCCTTAGCCTACCTGATGATTTTGGGAAAAGTATGTGAAAAAGCAGGCTTGGCCATTTTTTCAAACGGACAACCTGCTTCTCGGTTATACTTTCATAATGATTCCTTACCCTGCAAACACACCGCTTTTTTCAGAAATCGCCGTAAACAGCTCTTCTAATGATCCCCGCTGATCGACCTGATACTGAGGCTCACCACGGTCTTCCATCCAATTGGTTACCAGAAACGTTTTCATTCCCAGCTTGGATGCGACCATGTCCTCCTGCATGTGATTCCCGACCATGACACAATCTGTCGGCTCAACCCCAAGCTTTTGGCAAATCTCATTATAATAACCAGGATTCGGCTTCGTGAAATGCGATTCCTCGTAGACAGTGACCAACTCGAAATCATCCGGGGACATCCCGATCCAAGCGAGGCGATGGTGAATCGCATCCCGCGGGAAAACAGGATTCGTCGCTACTGCAATCCGAAATCCTTGCTCTTTGGCGGCAGCAATAATCTGCTTTGCCCATGGCGAAGGATACGTCAGGTGAGACAGTGTCGGAAATACATCGCGATAAAACGAATCGAACAGAGGCCATATTTCCTCTCGATCCCACTCACTGTGTTCCGTAAAATGTTCGATAAAAACTTGCTCGTTCGTCTTGTCGGGCTCTTGGTTCATGATCATTGCTTTGGTCGCATCCCAAACCAACGCCAACAGCTTTTCGGTATCGTACTTATCTCCGACATGACGGCCTACTTCAACCAAGTAATTTTTGACAAAGGGTTCTGTCTGCATCTCTAATAGTGTACCGTCCAAATCAAACAGGATGGTGTTCACAGTCATAATCGATCTCTCCCTCCCAAATGCCTTACGATAACGATGGAAAACCTAACTGGCGAAGTCCCTCAAACAAGACAATTGCTGCACAATTGGACAGGTTCACAGAACGGGTCGCACCGCTCATCGGGATACGAATAGTCTGTTCCCGATATTTTTCTGTCAGCTCTTCTGGCAAGCCTGTTGTCTCCTTGCCCAAGATAATGTAGTCGCCATCCCGGAAGGCAACGTCCGTATACAACTTGTCCCCCCAAGTCTCCACAAAGTAAAAAGTGCCCGCCCCTTCTCCTTGTGCCTCAACAAAGTGCTCGAAGCTCTCATGATGGTGAACGTTAACTGCATGCCAATAATCGAGACCAGCTCGCTTCAGGTAACGATCGTCTGTTGAAAATCCTAGTGGATGAATCAAATGCAGATGCGCTCCTGTCGCTGCACATGAACGGGCGATATTTCCCGTATTGGCAGGGATGAGCGGCTCATGCAAAACAATATGTAACGGCATATCTGAAAATCTCCTTGTAAATTGCGAACTTGTTACCAGTACATGTCCTATTATACCACCGTGCCCAGCTTCTGTAACAAATGGAGTGCCTGCTGCATCTAATCAGAAAACTTTGGCTATCGAAAGGAGTGCTGATTGGATGGGGACACTCACTTCATTGGGGCGACGCCTTGTCGCACATGTGAGCATCCTAAGTTTGATCCTGCTAGGTGCCAGTTGGATGTGGGCTGATTTTTCTTCGTTCCCTGCCATGGAAACATGGAGCATGCTTCTCGGCTATCTCTCATTTATTTTGATTGGCTGCACCTTATTGATTGGTCCACTCCAGTCCTGGCTCCCTGCTGGCTGGATGACTATCAGCTTGTCCATCCGCCGAGATATCGGCATATGGACTGGGCTAACTGGACTGCTGCACGTCATTCTTGTGCTCGTCCTTTTTGAAAATGAGCCTCGCCTGATGATCATACATGAAAACCGTTCAGAAAAGGCTGATGGATGGCTGGGTCTGTTCTTTGTCGCTTCCTCTGATCCGACTACGTGGCCATCTCCAAACTGGACCCTTACAGGCGTTGCGAACTACCTTGGGCTGTTTGCCTTTTTCATTCTACTAGCCCTGTGGCTGACATCTTCTGCACGGGCAGAAAAATGGCTGGGTGGCTCCAGTTGGAAAAGGCTCCATCTCGCCAATCCATGGCTTTTTGTCATCGTCTTGTTCCATGGCTTGATTTACATCCAATCCATTAAAGGAGAACCGCATACCTTTTCAGACATGCTCGTTTTCGCAGCTATGATTTGGGTGGTTCGCAGCATCGCTTTTATACGAAGAGCTTGTTATCGCAAGAGGTAATTACACCCCTCTTATATGAAAGAAAGCATAGCGCATGTTGGGCGTATAGGCTGTTGAATCCTCATATGCCCAGTAACGCATGCTGCTATCTGTCGTATGGGCATTCACTAACGGCATCTGATTCGCGTCTTTTGCGACCACGATCGTATTGTGCTGAAAACGCCCATCTCCGTTAAAATCATAACAAATGATATCACCTGGGACCAATTCGGCCGCAGAGCTTTTCGTAACTGCCCGCATAGGTGCTCCACCCGATTTCAAAAGCAAATACAAGCTATGCGCGACCGTCCAGCTATAACTCCAAGAGGCGCCTTTTCCCGTGCGAATCCACCAGCCCTTGCCCATCTCTTTAGACATCAGCATAGGGATTCCGCCTGCGTGTAAACATTGCGAAATAAAGTTCGTGCAGTCATCCGTAAAACGAGGATACACGGGATTGGTCGTGTTCCAGTAGCGTTCCGCATACGCGACTGCATTTGCAGCATTGTACCCTCCCGCTCCATGCACGATCAGCATCGGTTGGTCGATGGCATCCTCGACGCCTGACACAACGATGATAGGCTCCTCCTCCTCTTCCTCGATCACCAATTTTTGATCACCATTCGACTCCCTTGCCCCGATGATCGACCACTTTTCGTTCGTTTTGAGCAACTGGAGCTGAAACAATCGTTTGTTTGCCTCTTTGTACTTGGTTTGCTTAATCCCTAGCGTTTTATTTTCTTGCCATTGAACCGTTATTTCCATGGTGGCATCAGTATCTACCCAGCACATGGGTGTTACTTGTCCCTGGACTGCCAATAATTTGACTCCCCGTTCCTCAGCTCTCTGCTTCTCCCGGTTCAGTCGATTCCACTCTTCCTGTACGCCAGAATCTTCTGTGCAATAAAAAGGCAGCAGCCGCTCATACTTTCCATCCATAGATGACTGGTGAACTGCTTGAAAGTATTGCTGAACAAATTCACGCCACTCCACTTTCCCCTCCTCCTTTCCGCCTCCAGAATGCGACAAAGCCCATGAACTGTTCATCTCAATGAAGAATATGTCGTTCGTGGAGCATTCAGAAGAAAAAGAAAAGCTGTCCGAGCAAGCAGACAGCTTATTAGGAAGAAGCGTGAGCAAAAAGTGGACCTTCTTCTAGGGAAAGTAAATATTCTTTAATGAATAAGCCACCGCCGTACCCGACCAAGGCACCATTCGAGCCAATGACACGATGGCACGGTATAATGACAGGAATCGGATTACGATTGTTCGCACCGCCAATAGCCCGAACGGCTTTCGCCGCTCCAATTGCCAAGGCAATATCTTTGTAAGAACGAGTTTCTCCATAGGGAATGTTCGATAGCTCATTCCATACAGACTTTTGAAAGGGAGTTCCGTACAATACGGTTTGAACATCAAACCTCTTGCGCTTGCCTGCAAAATACTCTTCTAGCTGTAATTTTGCGGGCTCATTAATCGCATCGTTACGCGTTGGGGTAATCCCTACGAACGTTTTTTTGCACCAGCGCACAAGTGGCTCCAATCCGTCTTGTTCATTGGCAAACTGAATGTAGCATAGCCCTTCTTCTGTAGAAGCCAAGAGCAATGGTCCAATCGGTGAATCCATCATGGTATAGCCTAATTCCTTTGCCATTTAACGTCCTCCCTCTATTGTTCAAACTAAGCCTGTTCACGGATCATGCTCAGGCCTTTTTCTATCTCTTCCACCACCTCGGGTGACGCCTCTTTTGCTTTTGCGGTAATGAGCGCCTCTTGTGCCTGCTCTCCCCCGATTTTTCCAAGCGCCCATGCAGCAGTTCCTCGGATGACTGGACGAGGGTCTTCATATAAAAGACGCTCCAAATGAGGAACAGCTGTCCGATCCTTGAAATGCGCAAGTGCTAGTATGGCATTGCGCTGAATGGGCTTTTTGCCCCGCCAAGATGAAGAGGATTGGCCGAACTTTTCCTTGAACTCCTTATTGCTCATCTGGAGTAGCGGAATCAATAAAGGCTTGGCAATCTCCGGGTCAGGTTGAAATTCAGCATGATGGTCGTTGTCGATGCGGCGATTCTTCGGACATACCGTCTGACAAGTGTCGCAACCATACAGCCGATTCCCGATTTTCCCGCGGAATTCATCTGGAATAAAGTCTTTCACCTGTGTCAAATAAGCTACACATCGCTGTGCATCAAGCTGCCCGCCCTGAATCAAGGCTCCGGTCGGACAAGCGTCTACACATATATTACAGTCGCCACAGCCTTCTTCGATTGGTTGGTCGCTTGGCAACGGAAGATTCGTTACAAGCTCCCCCAAGTACACCCATGATCCGAACTCCGGCGTTATGATGGCGCAGTTTTTTCCTACAAACCCAATCCCGGCTCGCTCGGCTACCGCACGATCAGACAGTGCTCCCGTATCTACCATGGATTCGATCCGAGCCCCTGGCTCCAGCTCCATAATGAATCGCGTCAGCTTGTCCAGCTTGTCGCGCAGAACGTGATGGTAATCGGTTCCCCATGCTGCACGGCACAAGATTCCCCGATATGCACCAGGCTCTGACTTTGGTGGATTTTTGAGCTTGGAAGGGTAGGCCAGCGCTATTGAAATCAGCGAACGTGCCCCGTCCAACAACAGTTCCGGGTTCGTCCTCTTTTCTAAATCAGGCTCTTCAAATCCAGATTCATAACCCTTTTCCCGATGTCCAAGAAGCCGTTCTTTTAAGGTCGTGAATGGATCGGCACTGGCAAACCCGATCTTATCGATTCCGATTTCCTTTGCATAATCAATGATGGACTGCTTTGTCTGCTCCCAGTACAGCAAGTCGTTCACAGTTGTTTAATCGCTCCTGTCGCCAATTCGTCGCAGCGGTTATTCCATTTGTTGTCGGCGTGTCCTTTGACTTTTACGTACTCTACCTTGTGGGTGTCCATCAATTGCAGCAGTTCTTTCCATAAGTCCTGATTTTCCACCTGCTGGCCTTTACTATTTTTCCAGCCGTTTTTCAGCCAGCCTTTATACCAGCCTTGCTTGAAACAGTTGACCAAGTATGCACTATCACTGGACAGCGTCACCTTACAAGGCTCCTTCAATGTAGAGAGCGCCTTGATGGCCGCCATCAGCTCCATTCTGTTATTCGTTGTATGTGGTTCGGCACCGGACATTTCCTTGATGTGTTGGCCGTACATCAGTACAGCTCCCCAACCACCTGGTCCTGGATTGCCGGAACAAGCTCCATCTGTATAAATCTCAACCTCACGCATCGTCATCGTCAGGATTCCCTCCTCTGTTCTCTTCTATTGTATCGAAGCTTAGTCGCTTCCACAAAAATTTTTTGTTATACTACCAAAAATAGGTTCAGTAAGGAGTGTCTATCGATGAAAGTTCAGCTAGATCCTTCCGTGTCCGATCGTCTGCCGCAATTTTCTCTCGGCATTTTACAATACAGCAATGCTTCCGTCAGTGACTCCCCAAAAATGCTACAGGGCCGTATCAATTATTATGTGGAGAGCTTGCGGCTGGATCACGACACCGCAAACCTGACAGAAATAGAAGGCATCCGCGAGTGGAGAGCCTGCTTTAAGCAAGTTGGTATCGATCCGTCCAGATACCGCCCTTCCTCCGAAGCATTACTTCGCCGGCTGTTGCAGGGAAATCCTTTTTTCTGGATCAACAGCGCCGTTGATGTGAATAATTTTTTCTCGGTTTTGCACGCGCTTCCGTTCGGGATTTATGACGTCAATCACTTAGCGGGTGATATCACTTGTCGACTCGGCCACGCCGAAGATGTCTATGAAGGATTAAATGGACGCGAAGTCAACATGGAAGGAAAACTACTGCTCGCCGATGGTAACGGCGCATTTGGGAGTCCCATTGTCGATTCCAAGCGTTCATGCGTAACGGAACAAAGCCGCGCTCTCCTCCAGGTCATCTTCTTCCATGAAAAAATGGAACCATCTAAAAAAGAAGAAATCGTAGGTTCAGTTGGTCGCATGTTTACGGAAATCAACGGTGGCGAGCTGACTCACTCCTCTATCTTTACTGCCTAAGAAAAAGACGGCCCGTCATGCAGCCTGGCCGTCTTTCTTTACGCTATCTTCTTCCTTTTTTCTAAAAACGATATGTTCCAGGACCAGGCACACAATAACGCCGAGCAATAAGCCATTTCCGAACAAGAAGCTAGCTAATGCAGGGAGTTTCTGCCAAGCTACAGCAGGTACGAACATGACTCCGATCCCGACCAAAAGCGAGCTACCCCCAACAATTATCGTGCGTTCGTCCATCTTCACATTTACGTAATCCTTCAACCCGAAGCCCAGCAGTTGCGTATAGGAAATGAACATCGCTGCATATGCCACTGGAGTAGGCAAAGCCGCCAAAAAGTGAGCAACAGTGGGAAGTAGCCCAATCAGCATCATCCCCAGCATTGCAATCACAAAAGGCAGGCGCGAAGCCATTTTCGTTGTTTGAATAACCGCTGCTGCCAAGGAAAGTGGAATCATACCTACCACACCGCTCAAGCCTGACAGGAAATGGGATACCCCTGTAAAAATACCACCGCGATTGTACTGCTTTTCAGTAGGCACCGTATCTGTCGCTTTTCCCATAACCGACAAACTCGTCATGAGGTTTGTCAACAGAACGAATCCTGTCAGCATACTCGTTAATACAACGCCCCAATCCCAGCGTGGGGGTCCCCAAAAGAAAATAGAAGGCCATGAAAATAATTGCTCAGTAGTCCGGACAGGTTCTGTCCATCCAAGCAGCGCGTACACGATCCAGCCCCCAACCATGCCAAACAAAACGGCAAAACTGGAGAATCTCTTCGTCCGCATAATGAACACAACAAGGGCTACGATCCCTATGGACACAAGTGCCACACCCGGTTGTACCTCCCTTGAATGCTGAAAACCAATACCGAGCATGCCTGTGAGAATGTTACTACACAAAGAAACAGCAAGTAAAATCATATACGTACCTGAAACCAACGGCGTAAACCACTTCTGTAATTTGCCAATCCAGCCTAATAAGCCAAAAATGAAAAAGAGTAGACCTGCTAATATCATACCCACTTGAAAGGATTGACCAATTTCTTGTGGATGTAGACCCATGCTCGTTCCGAGTTGAGCCAAAATGATAAAGATCCCCCACCATAGTCCAGCCGGACCTTCTATCATCGGATAACGGTGTCCAATCCAAACTTGCAGTAGTGACGCGAGTCCAATGTAAAACATGGTCTGCTGCATCAGCTTTCCAATTTCATCAGCCTGTAAACCGTACATATCTCCAATCATTAGTGGTACTGCCACACTGCTGGAAACAGTTACGATCATCCATTGTAATACGGACAGCGTTGTAATCCCCATTGGCGGCTTATCTTGCAGTTTGTAAAACACCTCAACCACCTCGTCTTTTTGCGTACACAAGTTGTCTATTTCCCTGTCTACACTATGTGCATATTAAAGCAGAAAAAAACCCCAATCATCAAGATATCTTGACATTCAGGGTTAGCCTGTAAAAGTATGGTGCCGGTGAAGGGACTTGAACCCCCACGGTTTCCCTCACGATTTTGAGTCGCGCGCGTCTGCCATTCCGCCACACCGGCAAATATTTTGGAGGAGGCACCCGGATTTGAACCGGGGGTGAGGGTTTTGCAGACCCGTGCCTTACCACTTGGCTATGCCTCCATGATATAAGGTAAAACAATTTGAGAAATGGAGCGGACGAAGGGTCTCGAACCCTCGACCTTCGCCTTGGCAAGGCGACGCTCTACCAATTGAGCTACGTCCGCATTTTAATGGCTGGGGTACTAGGATTTGAACCTAGGAATGACGGAGTCAAAGTCCGTTGCCTTACCGCTTGGCTATACCCCAATAAGTAATCCCCAACTATAAATTTATGGGGCGATCGATGGGACTTGAACCCACGAGTGCCGGAGCCACAATCCGGTGCGTTAACCCCTTCGCCACGACCGCCATGATTACTACTATTGTTTTGAAAAATGGCAGGGGCAGTAGGAATCGAACCCACACCAAAGGTTTTGGAGACCTTCGTTCTACCGTTAAACTATGCCCCTATAAAGGTGGCTCGGGACGGAATCGAACCGCCGACACGAGGATTTTCAGTCCTCTGCTCTACCGACTGAGCTACCGAGCCTTATATCCATGCTTTACGCGCCAATTTCATTTGATTAGAAATGGCGGAGCTGACGGGACTCGAACCCGCGACCTCCGGTGTGACAGACCGGCGTGAACTCCAACTTCACCACAGCTCCATATTTGTTTGCACCCACTAGGTGCTCCGATCCTACTTGATCAAGTAGAGTAAGTAGAAAATTTGGTTGCGGGAGCAGGATTTGAACCTGCGACCTTCGGGTTATGAGCCCGACGAGCTACCGAGCTGCTCCATCCCGCGATAGTCAGGACGACTGAGTGTCAGTGTTACCACAGGACGTGGCGCTTTTAGCTGACCTTCCTTGTCCTTTGATATAAATGGTGGAGGCTGACGGGATCGAACCGCCGACCCTCTGCTTGTAAGGCAGATGCTCTCCCAGCTGAGCTAAGCCTCCAAATCACCTACAAACATGTAGGGATTTTCTAGGTGACCCGTAGGGGATTCGAACCCCTGTATGACAGCGTGAAAGGCTGCTGTGTTAAACCGCTTCACCAACGGGCCAAGATGGCGGATGGAGTGGGATTTGAACCCACGAGACGGTTCGACACCGCCTACACGATTTCCAATCGTGCTCCTTCGGCCGCTCGGACATCCATCCATATGGCTCCTCGGGACGGACTCGAACCGCCGACCGATCGGTTAACAGCCGATTGCTCTACCAACTGAGCTACCGAGGAACGTTGAAGGTTTATTCCTTCAAAACTGAATACGCATGATTGCTAAGAGTGTGTGGATAAGTCCTCGACCGATTAGTATTCGTCAGCTCCACGCGTTACCGCGCTTCCACACCGAACCTATCAACCTCATCGTCTATGAGGGGTCTTACCAGCTTGCGCTGTGGGAAGTCTCATCTTGGAGGGGGCTTCACGCTTAGATGCTTTCAGCGCTTATCCCGTCCGCACATAGCTACCCAGCTGTGCCACTGGCGTGACAACTGGTGCACCAGCGGTGCGTCCATCCCGGTCCTCTCGTACTAAGGACAGCTCTCCTCAAACTTCCTACGCCCGCGACAGATAGGGACCGAACTGTCTCACGACGTTCTGAACCCAGCTCGCGTACCGCTTTAATGGGCGAACAGCCCAACCCTTGGGACCTACTTCAGCCCCAGGATGCGATGAGCCGACATCGAGGTGCCAAACCTCCCCGTCGATGTGGACTCTTGGGGGAGATAAGCCTGTTATCCCCAGGGTAGCTTTTATCCGTTGAGCGATGGCCCTTCCATGCGGAACCACCGGATCACTAAGCCCGACTTTCGTCCCTGCTCGACTTGTAGGTCTCGCAGTCAAGCTCCCTTCTGCCTTTACACTCTACGAATGATTTCCGACCATTCTGAGGGAACCTTTGGGCGCCTCCGTTACCTTTTAGGAGGCGACCGCCCCAGTCAAACTGCCCACCTGGCATGGTCCTCTCGCCCGATAAGGGCGACGAGTTAGAAACTCCGTACATCAAGGGTGGTATCCCACCGACAGCTCCACAGAGGCTGGCGCCCCTGCTTCTCAGCTTCCCACCTATCCTGTACATGATGCACAAAGTTCCAATACCAGGCTACAGTAAAGCTCCATGGGGTCTTTCCGTCTTGTCGCGGGTAACCTGCATCTTCACAGGTATTATGATTTCACCGGGTCTCTTGCCGAGACAGCGCCCAAGTCGTTACGCCTTTCGTGCGGGTCGGAACTTACCCGACAAGGAATTTCGCTACCTTAGGACCGTTATAGTTACGGCCGCCGTTTACTGGGGCTTCGGTTCAAAGCTTCGCTTGCGCTAACTCATCCCCTTAACCTTCCAGCACCGGGCAGGCGTCAGCCCCTATACTTCGCCTTGCGGCTTCGCAGAGACCTGTGTTTTTGCTAAACAGTCGCTTGGGCCTTTTCACTGCGGCCCCCTCGGGCTATTAACCCTACCGAGGCGCCCCTTCTCCCGAAGTTACGGGGCCATTTTGCCGAGTTCCTTAGCAAGAGTTATCCCGCGCACCTTAGGATTCTCTCCTCGCCTACCTGTGTCGGTTTGCGGTACGGGCACCTTGTTCCTCGCTAGACGCTTTTCTTGGCAGTGTGAAATCAGGGACTTCGGTACTTAAATTTCCCTCGCCATCACAGCTCATGCTTCACGGTGTGCGGATTTGCCTACACACCACACTTACTGCTTGGACGGCCATCCAGTAGGCCGCTCACCCTATCCTCCTGCGTCACGCCATTGCTCAAGCGGAACAGAGGTGGTACAGGAATATCAACCTGTTGTCCATCGCCTACGCCTTTCGGCCTCAGCTTAGGTCCCGACTAACCCTGGGAGGACGAGCCTTCCCCAGGAAACCTTAGGCTTTCGGTGGACAAGATTCTCACTTGTCTTTTCGCTACTTACACCGGCATTCTCACTTCCAAGCGCTCCACCGCTCTTTCCAGTACGGCTTCACTGCTGCTTGGAACGCTCCCCTACCCAGTCCGTAAGGACTGCCATAGCTTCGGTGATACGTTTAGCCC
>NZ_JBVNDM010000001.1:947500-1175000 GCF_055685845.1 Brevibacillus schisleri | reverse complement strand
TTCCTGCGCTTTCGTCATGGAATAAGCTTTGGAACTCACCTTCACGGTTCCATCGGCCTGCTTCGCTTCCGTCCATAAGCGTGTGTAAAACGGCACACCCAGCAACAGTTTTTCGTTAGGGACTTCTTCCAGCACTCCTTGCAAGCCCCGCTCCACCCATGGCAATGATGCGACGGAACCAGCTTTTGGACTCGCTGCCCAATGCTCATCATACGTCATCACTGCAACATAATCGACGACTTCGGCCAACGCTTTCCGATCCAGGAACATGGACCATTGCTTCGCGTTTGACTTGATCGTCACATCTATGGTAAGGGTCAGTCCTTGCTGATGGAGATACGGCGTCAGTTCGCGAACAAACTGCACGAGTTCTTCTTTCTCTTCTAAATACACGTTTTCAAAATCGATGTTGATGCCATCGAGATCGTATAGATGAGCGTAGTACAGAAGCTGGGCAATTAATTGATCTCGCTTGTCATAGCTACTGAGAACGGACTTGGTCCAATCTGGATTAAACCCGTTTGTAACAAGCCCCCAAACCTTGTAGCCTCTCTTATGGGCCCATTTGACGTACGCAGAATCGGCTCTGTTCAATAGTTTTCCTTCTGCATCCTTCATTTCAAACCAAGTAGGTGAAACTACATTTACTCCTGGTAATGCACCAATTTTTGAAACATCCGGATTTTTACTGACGACGTGCTCCCATACGAGGTTGATCTTTCCCTCAGGCTTCCAAGCAGTGTGTTGTTGTCCGGTAGTAGTCGTGTGCTCCAGCTGGACTTTGCGCACATCTGTCATTCCAATACTTTTCTCTGAAATGAATCCACCTACTCCCGAAGCCGTCAAAACGTGATACCAGTTTTCCTTTTTGCCAAGAACGTCGACAACCTCACCCGCAGACAGCTCTGCTACAATCGGAGTTCGGTGAGAAGCACCGGTACGGACTGCTTGTTTTTCCTCCGCTGCGATTACTTTCGCTTGCTGAATTTCATAGCCCTCTTTTTCGACGACCAGGACACCCGTATCTGCTTTTCGCTCAAAGGAATACGGATACAGCTTTTCCAAAGGATCTAAGGGGACATAGCGTGTGCCGTCGACCTCTTTCACCGGCACGAGTAAATCCACAGGTTTTTTGTTCAGATAAGCGACAACTTCTCCGCTCTCCATCCGAAGCACCTTATCCTTCGTCGTGACGATAACGGAACGTGTAGGTTCATCCCAAAAAATCGCTGGATCAATGTTTTCTTTAATGAAATCAAAGGGCAACAATATTTGCTCTGATTCCAATAAATACGTAGACTCTTTCCGCGAGCCTTCGTATACAATCACATTTTTATCACCATCATACGGCTGCACATGCTCAGTTGAGGCACGGAGTACAAAAAACCAGTAAATGCTACCAAAGATAGCCAACAAGAAAAAGCTTAATAAAAACAGCCTGCCAAAAGCCCTTCTTTTTCTTCGTCTTGGTCGCAGAGCTCTACCTGACCCCCTGCTCATAATCTCCACCTGCTTCCCGGTACATAAGCCTGTCTTCTGACTTGGGCTGTATGATTTGACTCATTATTTCGATCATAGCGTTGGTTCAATACATTCACAACCTTTTGTATTCTGGTAATTCACGGACAAGCTTCTACCAAAAAGAAGACGTACGAGAAGCCAAAAGGTTACAGATATCGACAGAAAGGGTTATGTCCTCCAAAAACAAACACCCCCTGCATCACCGGAATTATCCGATTCAAGCAGGAGGTGCTCATCCATCAAATACATTCTTAGTGGGGATTCTTTTGACAGGAATCACAAACGCCATAAACTTCCATACGATGTCCGGTTACTTTGAAGCCGATGTCCTTGGAAGCAGCTACTTCTGCATCCCGCAAATACGGAAAGTGGAAGTCACTGATTGCCCCACAGGTGGTACAGATCGCGTGATAATGATCTTCTTCCACATTGGCATCGAATCGGCTGGACGCATCCCCGTAAGTGAGCTCTGTAACCAATCCAGCATCTTTAAAGACTCGTAGATTGTTGTAAATCGTTGCAACGCTCATATTCGGGAATTTGCCTTCAAGGGCTTTATATATTTCGTCAGCCGTCGGGTGAGTCATCGTTTCCAGCAAATAGGTCAAAATTGCATGGCGCTGTGGTGTCATGCGAACCCCGGTATTCTTCAGGATTTCAACAGCTTTCTCCACACGTTGTACCATCTTGTTACACCCCACAGTCTTTCGCAAAGACAAAAGAACAAGCTTCTCTAATGTCATTGATTAGAATTACTATAAATAAGTGTACGTCTAGTCGGCGAAAACTGTCAATATCCATTCATTCGATTTGAACAGAAAGAAGTGGAAAATCCAGTTTTTTACTTTGCTTTTGCAGGCTTTTTGGTTGCAGGTTTTTTGGCTTTTTTGGCTTCAGCCTGTGCAAACTTACACATGGATTGAAGTGTACAGCTACCGCACTGTGGATTGCGCGACGAACATACACGTCTGCCGTGCCAGATTAGCCAATGATGCGCATCCGTCCACTTCTCTTTCGGAATGCGCTTCATGAGCTGACGCCCCACTTCGTCCACATTGTCGCTATTCGCAAGGCCTAACCGGTTTCCTACGCGGAATACGTGCGTATCCACCGCGATCGCAGGAATCCCGAATGCATTGGACAAAACGACATTTGCAGTCTTTCTCCCTACTCCCGGCAATGCTTCGAGCTCGGCATGCGTTTGTGGAACTTCGCTATCATATTTTTCGTACAAGATTCTACAGGTCTCTAAAATGTTTTTACTCTTATTCTTATACAACCCGAGCCCTTTTATATGCTCTTCCATTTCTGCCTGTGTCAAATGAAGGTAATGCTCCGGCTGGTTTAGTTGCTGGAACATGGGTGCGGTAATCTCATTCACCCGTTTATCTGTACATTGGGCCGAAAGAATGGTCGCAATGAGAAGTTCAAACGGGGTTGTATAATTCAATTCACAGTGCGCATCCGGATAAAGCTGCTGCAAATTATCCAAAATGTCGGTCACAGGTACTTTGCGTTGTGCCATAAATATATCCCCCTTTTCCCTACATTATACCGCCTTGGTCAACACAGCGATCGATAGCACCGCAGACTGCAACTGTTGTACAATGAATCTGGAAGTATTTAACGGGAGGAGGTTTTCCATGAAAGTATTCCTGACTGGTGCCACAGGTTTTGTTGGACGGGGTATACTCGAGCGCTTGCAGGCAGAAGGATATGAGACGGTTTGCCTCACCAGAGCTGGTTCAACAGGTAAGCTTCCCTTTACCGAAACCGCAAATCCACATGTTACGGAAGCAACTGGCGATCTATTTGATAAAGAATCATTGATAAGAGCAATGCAAGGCTGCGATGCTATCATCCACCTCGTTGGAATTATTCGCGAACAACCGGGGAAAGGCATTAGCTTTTCTCGTATCCATGTAGAAGGTACAAAAAATGTACTGGACGCCGCCAAGCAAGCTGGAATTAAGCGCATTGTCCATATGAGTGCTCTTGGTGCACGTGAAAACGCCACGAGCGCCTATCACCGAACCAAATACGAAGCAGAGCAGCTTGTGCAAACAAGCGGTATTCCATACGTCATTTTCCGTCCATCTGTTATTTTTGGGCCTGGAGATGAATTCGTGAACATGCTCGCCGATCTGGTGCGGTTACCTGTCACACCAGTCATTGGTGATGGCTCCTATCCTTTGCAGCCAGTCGCTCGCAAGACGGTGGCGGATGTATTCGTCCAAGCCTTGAGCAGACCGGAATCAACCAATCAAACCTACGAAACAGGTGGACCCGAACGGCTTTCCTACGGACAAATTCTCGATACGATTGGCGAGGCCATTGGAAAGCGAAAGGTCAATAAAATCCACATCCCTCTCGCTCTCATGAAGCCTGTAGTAAATATGTTGGAGAGATTTCCATTTTTCCCGATTACCAACACGCAGCTCACTATGCTGCTAGAAGGAAACGCATGTAAGGATGGAAAGCTTCTCTACGAGACTTTTCACACAGAGAAAATCGATTTTCTGCCGGGAATCACCACTTACCTGCGTACCAAATAAAAAGCGGAAGCCCCCTGCTTGATCCCAGGGGGCTTTTGCCTATTCATGCAGTGTTTTTTCTACTGCACTTGTCTCTTTATTAATATGACGAGCCACAATGAACAGATAGTCGGACAGTCGGTTGAGGTATTTGACCACGGACGGGTTTACCTGATCCTGCTGTGCCACATGAACAGCTTTGCGCTCTGCACGTCGGACGACCGTCCGCGAAACATGGAAGGCAGCCGCAGCTGGATGTCCGCCAGGCAAAATAAAATTGGTGAGCGGCGGCAACTTAGCATCTAGCATGTCAATTTGCTCTTCCAGAAAAGTAACGTCCTCTTCTGCAATCGGCCAACCGACCTTCTTGCCTTCTGGCGTCGCAAGCTCAGCTCCTACATGGAACAGCTTTGTCTGAATGACATGGAACACATCCTGCAATTCCTTCCATTCTTCTGTCGCAGGCAACAGAGCCAGTGCCAAACCAATCTGCGAGTTGGCTTCATCGCAAGTACCGTAGGCCTCTACACGGTCCGCAAACTTAGGCACGCGGACACCTGCAACCAGTGACGTCTCACCTTTATCCCCTGACTTTGTATAAATCTTCATTCCATATCCCCTCCACAGGTTCCGTTTACAAAGCCTCTGCGACCAGAATCAATTCTGAGCTATTTGCATCAAAAGGAGTCTTTGCAAAAGAACCGTATCGTTGTGTGACCTTCAAGCCGTTTAAACGAAGCAGATGATGGAGCTCCGCGGGGAAAATGTAGCGGAGGGTAAATCGGCCCCTCACCCGTTCCGTCACAACTCCCTGTGCATCCGTACGCTCGTATATGCGTGTCACTTCGGACAGTTGCTGAAAGTGGTCATAGCGGGTGTAATCCCACATCGCAACCTCTTCTCCTGACGGGAGTGGATAGGTACCACGCAAGGACATTTTTTCATTTTCCTCGTAAAAATGATGGATCTTGGGTACAAACACGTTCATGATGAACTTCCCGCCTGGAGCCAGATGCTTGCGAATGCACGTCAATGCCTTCATTTGCTCTTGAACATGCAAAAGGTGCAAAAATGACCGAAAAGGAATCATAATCAGTGAAAATGACTCCTGCAGATCAAAGGCGCGCATATCCCCTTGAAGTAGCTTCAAGCGGGATGTCACACCTTGTTCCTCTGCTTTTACCTGAGCCCTTGCCAGCATATCCTGGGATAGGTCAATTCCGGTAACGTCGATGCCCGCCTGCGCCATCGGAATGCTGATTCTTCCGGTGCCGCAAGCGAGATCCAGTACTTTTCCGCCTGCCAGCTTGGCTTGATCCAGATAGAACTCAACATCACCCGCAACACCACGTTGGGTGAGATCATAGTAGTCAGCCCATTGATACATATTGCTCATCTGGTCCTCCTATGCTTGCATTTCTTTCGATTGAAGGTAGGCCATCACGAGCTTTGCCGTGTTGTCGAGCGCTTCTTTATGTGTACGTTCATGGGAGTGGGAAGCATCTACTCCCGGTCCAATCAAGCCATGGACAACGTCATATCCGGCTCTCAGGGCAGCACTTGCGTCAGAACCATAGTAAGGATAAATATCCACTTGATAGTTAAGACCGTTCGCTTGTGCGAGCTTGGTCAGATGGCTGCGCAATCCGTAGTGGTAAGGTCCTGTGGAATCCTTCGCACAAATGGACACGCAATACTCATCTGTCGTCTGACCGTCCCCAATCGCTCCCATGTCAACAGCCAGGTACTCCACCACGTTGTCAGGGATGCTGGAGTTGCCACCGTAGCCGATCTCTTCATTATTGCTGATAAAAAAGTGCGTGGTGTAAGGCAGCTTCAAGCCGGATTCACTCAGTTCTTTGAGAACCCCCAGCAGCACAGCTACGCTTGCTTTGTCGTCGATGTGGCGGGACTTGATAAAGCCGCTATCCGTTACAGTCACTCGTGGATCAAAGGAGACGAAATCTCCGACGGAAATCCCAAGCGCAAGGACTTGCTCTTTGTTTGTAACCTTTTCATCCAGTCGAACTTCCATGTTCGCCTCATTGCGCTCTGCTTTCCCCGCTTCTGAGCTGTATACATGCACGGAAGCTTTGGTGGACAAAATGGTACCGGTTACAAGACGGCCGCTGCTAGTCTCTACAACGCAGTGCTCTCCTTCAATCGCATTGAATGCAAAGCCACCGATCAAGGTCAGCTTCAAGCGCCCGTTGCTCTTTATTTCCTTTACCATCGCACCCAGCGTATCGACGTGAGCGGTCAAGAGTCTTGCCTTTTCGTTATTGGCCCCCGCTACTGTTGCAACAATTGCCCCTTTGTTTGTCCGTTTATAAGAAACGCCAAGCTTTTCTAACTCTTGTGCAACCCAAGCCATTACTTTTTCCGTATTGCCGGATGGACTTGGGATGTTCGCCAATTGGCAAAAGCTTTGTACAACATATTCCGTGGATACACTCATTTGTATTCCTCCATTCGCTCATTGCGAAATAAACGTTAGGATTGAAGCTCTTCCTTAATAAATTGAAGCACTTCCTGCACATGTCCTTTGACCTTTACTTTTGGCCATACCTTTGCGATGTTGCCTTCTTTGTCGATGACGAACGTGGTGCGTTCTATACCCATGTACTCTCGTCCGTACATTTTCTTCAACACCCACACACCATAAGCCTCAGCCACTTGGTGATCCGGATCGGCCAAAAGTGGAAAAGGTAATTCGTGCTTCGCGATAAATTTATCATGCGATTTCACAGAATCCGGACTGATTCCGAGAACAACTGTATTCAGCTCTGCAAAGCCCGAATGGAAGTCACGGAAATCACATGCTTCTGTGGTACATGTCGGCGTTTGGTCCTTCGGATAAAAATAGAGTACTACATTTTGACCATGAAATTGGGAAAGTGAGAGGGTCTGATTGTCGCTCGCCTGCAAAGTAAATGCAGGTGCAGCTTGTCCTACTGCCGTCAAACTTTTCCCTCCTCTCGATAATATCCTGTTTTTGCTGGTCCCATTTTACCACAATCTAGTAGTGACTTCATCCGCATACAAGTTGCGCTTTGATCCAGAAAAGGATAGAATAAAAAAAAATAAAATTTGGCCTAGTCAGTTGGATGGTGAATTCGCATGAAAGAGTTTTTTGAAGTAACAGATCCAGAAGCGCTAAAATCGCTTGCTATAGCGGAACGGGTTAAAATTTTGGAACTCTTTGAAGATTTGGAGCCCAGAACGGCCAAACAAATCGCTACAGAACTAGGCGAAAATGCTGCACGGCTACATTACCATGTAAAGGAGCTCGTGCGTGTTGGACTGCTCGAGCAAGTGGATACCCGGGTAAAAGGCTCCATTGTGGAGAAATATTATGAGCCTGTTGCCAAGGTCATTCAGGTCAAGCTCCAATTGATGATCGAAGAAAACGCTCAACAATTAAGTGATGTCATGTTTACTCCGTTTCGTACTACGGAAAAGGACCTCATGCGAACTCTCAATCGCTTCGTCGCAAGCGACCAAGATGTTAGGAAAGAGTATAAAAATACGTTCGCTTATAATTTGACTGAATTTTATTTGAGTCAAGATGAACGTAATCAATTTGTGGAAGACATCTCTGAGCTGTTGCAAAAGTACAAAGGGTTCAAAAAGGAATCTGGCCGTCGAAAATTCAAGTTTTTCGACACCCTGTTCCCATTGACTCCAGCTGACCCAACAGATGATTCAGATGATCCTTTTGATGATTCGGATGAGTAAGTCACCAAGAAAACCATCAGATACGATGGTTTTCTTTTATTTTCTAATCAAAGGAGGACTCCCATGCGGACAATCTTGTTTGATTTCGACGGCACAGTTGCCGATACTCTCCCCTTGATCTTCACCGCTTTTCGCTCTACCTTTCAGCAGTTTTTACAAGAGCATTATACCGACGAGCAGATTGTAGCTCTCTTTGGCCCAACAGAGACAGGCATTTTGCAAAACAAGCTGCCCTCCCATGTGCATGACAACGCCCTCGCTCATTTTTATCGTGTATACACAGATGAACACTCCCGTATACAAAACCCGGAAAATATCCGAAACATGCTCGATGAACTACACACAGCCGGTATCCAAATGGGGATCGTGACAGGAAAAGGCCGCAAAAGCGCTGATATCTCCCTCCGAGAATGGGGATTAGACAAGTATTTTTCCGTCGTAATCACAGGGGATGAGGTCACCGATCCGAAGCCCCACCCAGAGGGGGTTTTTACCGCTATGCAACAACTAGGCGCAACACCGGAGGACACCATTTTCGTAGGTGACAGTGATGCCGATGTGTTGGCTGGTCGTGCCGCTGGTTTGCAAACAGTCGGTGTGGATTGGCTTTTGGTTACACAAAAGTCGGGAAAATTCGCTCCCGAGCCTGACTACCACTTTACGGATGTTCGAGCTTTTACTGATTGGATACTCGGACGCTAGATGACAAAAGGGTGTGCCCTGCCGCCAAAGCGTGGACACACCCTTTGTTTGATTAATACGCCCTACCGAACCAGACACTATGCTGTGAATCTTTGCCGCAGCAAATGCAGGCTTTCTTTTGTACAGGAGGCTCAAACGGGATGTTGCGGGAGGTGAACTTAGTTTCTTCCTTGATCTTCGATTCACAACCATCATCTCCACACCAGCCGGCTAACACCCATCCACTCGTTTTGCTTTCGCTCTCATTTTTGGCAATATGAGCGGATAGTTGCTCCAGTGTATCGATCCCCAAATGGGAGTTCTCATCCCGGAAGGCTAGTGCTTTTTGGAACATATTTTGCTGAATCTCTTCTAACAGTTGAACAACTGTTTGCGCGATACCTTCAAGTGAAACCGTCACCTTCTCCCCTGTATCACGTCGAGCCAAAATTACTTGACCATTTTCCACGTCACGCGGACCGATCTCTAGACGCAGAGGAACCCCGCGCATTTCCCATTCATTGAACTTCCAGCCTGGCGTTTCTTCGCGAAGATCAGCACGGACACGCACACCCGCGGCCTTGATCTCGTCAAAGAGTGGATCAAACGCCTCCATGACTTTCTCGCGCAGCTTCATCGGACCGACTGGGATCATAATCACTTGTGTCGGAGCCATGCGAGGTGGCAACACGAGACCGCGGTCATCGCCATGCACCATGATCATCGAACCAATCAGTCGCGTAGAGGTTCCCCATGATGTGGTGTGAACGTACTTGAACTGATTGTCACGATCCAAAAACTTGATTTCAAAGCCGCGCGCAAATTTATCGCCCAAATAGTGCGAGGTACCCGCTTGCACTGCTTTGCCATCCTTCATCATCGCTTCAATGGAATACGTGTCGACAGCACCAGCAAAGCGTTCACTTGGTGTTTTTTGTCCCTTCCAAACCGGAATGGCCAGCTCCTGCTCGACGACCTCTCGGTAAATCTCTAGCATTTGCATCGTTTCCTGACGAGCTTCCTCCTCTGTCGCATGTGCCGTGTGGCCTTCCTGCCAAAGAAATTCTGATGTCCGCAAGAACGGCATCGTCCGCTTCTCCCAGCGAAACACGTTTGCCCACTGATTGATTAATACAGGCAGGTCGCGATAGCTCTGAATCCATTGGCTATACATATGTCCGATGATCGTCTCGGAGGTTGGACGTAGCGCGAGCTTTTCCTCTAGCGGCTCGCCCCCAGCCTCTGTTACCCAAGGCAGCTCGGGATTAAAGCCCTCGATATGCTCTTTTTCTTTTTGAAAGAAAGACTCGGGGATCAGCATCGGGAAATAGGCATTGCGATGCCCTGTCTCCTTGAAGCGCTTATTCATCGCCTCTTGAATTCGCTCCCATAGCTCGAAGCCATCCGGCTTGAACACGATGCAGCCGCGTACCGGTGTGTAGTCCATCAAATCCGCCTTTTTGATGGCATCAATGTACCAACGCGAAAAATCCTCCGATTGCGGTGTAATTTCTTTTACAAACGCTTTGTCCTCTTTCATCCGTCTACGCTCCTTTTTGTTCTTACGTAAAATGCAAAAAATCCCCCATCCCAAAAAGGGACGGAGGATTAACTTCCGCGGTACCACCCTGATTGACTACAGCATACGCCATAGCCCTCTCAATAACCCGATAACGGTGGGCATCCGGCTCAGTTCTTCACTAGCGGCTTCAGGATGGGGTGCAGTTACCCTTTACGTATCAGCCTTCCAGACTAGGGCCGACTCTCTGTCACGTGGGTATAGCTGCGGGTCCTTTCATAGCCTTTTGTGACTTTCTATTAAGTAAACATATTAGCGAGTCACATCGTGGTTGTCAATTGTTGGTTCGCGCAGCGATTCTGGAGCCGAGCTTCACGTAGATCGGATATGCAACCACTGAAATCATAACACCTTTGAAAAGATTGAATGGTACGATTCCGTACAGAACCAATGACCAGATACTTGTCGCATTGAACATGGACAAGAGCTGTTCAATCGGCATTTGATAAAGCACAGCATACGCAGGCAACAGCACATAAGCATTCGCTACAGCCATGACCAGCGTCATCAAAATCGTCCCCAGAGCCAGACCAGTCAGGAAGCCTTTTTTGCCTTGGCCAAGACGCTGCATGTAGACAGCCGCAAAAATAAAGCTTGATCCTGCTACGACGTTTGCGAGCTCACCGATCAACAGACCGTCTGTATTTTTGAAGAGCATATGCAGTGTATTTTTCAGTACCTCGATAATAACGCCGGCTACAGGTCCGTACATGAGTCCCCCGATCAATGCCGGAAGTGTACTGAAGTCGAGCTTCAAAAAGCTAGGCATCATCGGAACAGGAACCTCGAGATACTGCAGAATAAATGCAACCGCCGCCAGCATGGGAATCGTCACCAGCTTTTGGGTTGCACGTGTGCGCGAAGAATGCAGCGCTGTTTCTTTCATGTTTACCATCTCCTCATTTTTCTACTCCTTCTTGAGGAATGGCAACAGTCGTTGTAAGCTCACACGTCTTGTTACACAAACAGAATAAACCCTGTGGCTATAAGTTCCACAGGGCATTTGCAAGCGTATGACAAACCATGCGCAAATAAAAGGTACAAGAAACAAGAGGACTGGCCTCTACGTTCTCATCCCGTTTGCACAGGCAAACAAGCACGTGTGATAAACGTACTGTCGTCATCCTTCTCCCATCCAGACTGTACTGTCGGCTCTGGAATCACACCAGATCCTGCACTCCGTCGCTACCTATCAGCTCGGGAGGCTCGCGGGCTTAACATGCATAAAGCATGATCACCGCCGGTCGGGAATTTCACCCTGCCCCGAAGGAATGTGTAGTTGTATACAGCATATTATACTGCTGTTTTTTGATTTGACAATAGAGGAAACTGCCAGCTCGACACTTCTTGTTTATTTTTCCGATGTGGTTAGTGTGATTAATGAATGAAAAAAGACACTTGCTAACTAGAGAGCATTTCATGCTATCATTCGCTTGTACAATAGAATCGGCTCCTCAAGGGTGGTCGCGGCTCATCCCCATTTGAAAGGGGGTGAGGCCTGTGGTAACGAATGATACACTCGGACTGCTTTTCCAGTTTGGGTTGTTCCTGGTCGCTTTAATCGGCTTAGTTGTTACCTTGACCAAAAAGAAATAGACCGCCCTTGAGTTCGCACCTCAGCGGTCTATTTCACACCCAGATTTGAGCCGCACCCCTATGGGGGAAGCTCCTATTGTACCGACCGTTCCGGTTGCCGCCGGAACGGTCTTTTTTACTTTATGCTTGTGGATCTCGTTACATCCAATATTACCACAGCGAGGTCGAATTATAAATAATCAAGAACCTGCTCCCCGATACTTCGTAACTCCCCAGTTCCAGACTAACAGCCCGATCCCGAAAAAGATGACAGCTACTAGCGGAGTCATCGCGGCATACGTGTACCAGACTTCCTTGCGTAAAAAGTAAGCCGCTGGATAAACACCCACGAAGGCAAACGGCAGCACGTAAGTGAGCACAAAGCGAATAGCCTTGTTGTACACATCTACCGGATAGCGCCCATATTGCTGGATGTTGTAAATCATCGGGGCAATCCCTGTTCGCGAGTCGGAAAAGAAGCTAACCGCAGCAATTGCAGTATACACGCCACCGTAAATCAGTGCCCCACTGATCGAGAGCCCGATAAAGATGAACACGTCGTACCAGTAAAACGACAAATCGAGTTGAATGGCAGCATACCCCATAATGATGATTCCGGTTATGACGCCAAAAATGCGGTCAGGCGCAATCGACTCGAGGCACACCTGCGCCAGATTGTGAATCGGTCTCGTCAGGATGCGATCCATCTCACCACGGATGATATACCGTTCATTGAAGTCCCAAAAACCGAAGAACATCGAGAACAATGCGTATGGAACCAAAAAGAAACCGTAGATAAAGATAATCTCGTCACGCGTCCAATCCCCCATCAGCGGAACATGGGTGAACACAACAACAATAAAGACGAGATTGATCAACTCAGAAACCAGATTGGACACAAAATCTCCGAGAAAATCCGTTCGATAGGCAAGTCTTGTCTTGAAATACTGGCTTAGGTAGTCGGCAAAAATACTAAAAATATGTCTCATGTTTTGCATGCTCTACCCTCCTTGCACAACCAGCTTGTTGCGGGCAAGACGCCACATCACCAAGATGGGGACCAGTATGACAAACATCCAGATGAACTGAAAACCGATCAATTCCCAAGAGCGTTCCGTTGAAATCGCACCTGTGAAGATCAGGCTCGGATAGTAGTTGACCGCCTGGAATGGAAGATAGCCCATTACCGTTTGCGCCCAACCGGGGAAAAAGCTGATCGGCAGCACGAGACCAGACAACAGATCCACCACGACCCGCTTGGCTCGCATCATGCCATCGTTTCGGAACAGGAAGAAAGTCAACAAGCCTGTCACCAAATTGATTTGTGTATTGATCAAAAACGCACACATCAAGCTGAGCAAATAAAGCCCCCATCCGGTCGCTGTAGCCGGGAAGCTGAACGGAATGATCAGGCTGATAAGAAAGATTCCTGGACCCGCGAAAAAGAGAAAGCGAAAGATCCCTTCCCCAAACGCCTGCGCCGTTTTCACGGTCAAGTAATTATAGGGGCGTATCATTTCGATCGCGACCTTGCCTTCTCGGACGTCCTGGGCTATTTCTGTATCGATGTTGTTAAAATAAAACGCCCGCGACATCCAAGCAATCGCAACGTAGGAAGTCATCTGTTCCACCGTTAGCCCGCCCAGCTGCTGCTGGCCTCCGTAGATCGCTCCCCATAAAAAGTAGTACGCACCGATGTTGATCGCGTAGATAATGATCCCGCTGTAATAGTTCACACGATAGGCAAGCATCGTCAAAAACCTCATGCGGATAAGTTCCATATAAAGCTTACGCATGGCTGGCTACCTCTTGGTCTGAGGAATAAATGTTGCGCACGATATCCTCTGTGCTCGTCTCCTCGATTTTCACGTCACTGACTTCAAACGATGACATGACCGTCGACAAAACAAAGGGCAACATTTCCTGACTTCGCGCTACTTTTACATTGAGGGTAAAATCATTGATTTGCTCGATCTCACAAGGCATCTCTCCCAATGCCTGGCGAAGTGCGGCTGCGGAAGTGCGCTTTTTCATTTGGAAGGACACCTCAGTGCCATTGCCCCATTTTTCCTTGAGGTCATTCAGCAAGCCATCGAAGATCAGCTTCCCTTTGTCCATGACAAGCACACGTTTACAGAGTGCTTCGATGTCTGACACATCGTGAGTCGTCAACAAGATCGTCATGTTTTCCGTCTCGTTCAGATTGCGGAGAAACTCACGGATTTTTTGCTTAACGAGCACATCGAGTCCAACTGTCGGTTCATCGAGAAACAGCAGGCGTGGCTTATGAATCAACGAAGCAGCCACTTCACAGCGCATCCGCTGTCCAAGACTCAGCTTGCGCACTGGCTGACTGACAAACGGAGAAATTTCCAGCTCCTCGATCAAACGCTCCAGCCACTTTTCTCCTTCTGCTTCGTCAACTTTATAAACACTTTTCAATAGGCGGAAGGACTCTAGTGGAGATAGGTCCCACCAAAGCTGAGAGCGCTGCCCGAAAACTACTCCGATGGAACGAACATACTCTTCCCGCTGCTTGAAAGGCACAAAGCCGTTAATGACGATTTCGCCATCGCTCGGAGTTAAGATACCAGTCAGCATCTTGATCGTGGTCGATTTCCCAGCACCATTTTCCCCAATCAGCGCGAACATTTCCCCTTCCTCTACTGTAAAGGAAAGGTCATCCACCGCTTTTACCGTCTTGTACTCCCGACTGAACAAATCACGAAAAGCACCACCAAGGCCCGGTCTGGACTGATGGATGCGGAAATCCTTTTGTAAATGATTTACTTGAATCATGGAAAACCGTCCTTTTTTCTTCGCTTAAATACCATTTGTAGTGTATATGAGCTAATCGAATTGTGCAAAAGGCAAACTGCACCAAACTGTCAATGAAGAGAAAGGATCATGCCCGTTTTGTCGTCAGACTTTTTGAAGCGAATATAGTGGATGCATTCGGGATCGTTATTTTCTAGAGAAATGAGCTCGTCTGTATAACGTTGCAGCCCTTTATGTACGATCGGCAGCACCGTTTCTTCCCACTCCGGCTGTGCTCCACCTAAAGCTCTCGGCATGAACAGACCGTCCGTTGCCAGCACCAACGCCTTCACGCCAACTCGATTCATGCGTCCATACTCAATAAAATCCCGACAGGCAGCATCGCCATTCAACACACCGTAGCCCCCTGGTCCATTCGCCTGATAGCGGTTATGGATCAGGATGTCCATACATCGTTCGTACAGCTCTGTTCGGGTACACAATCCTTCGTTAATTCCTTCTTCCCACTTCGCCAAGGCCGCCTGTTCCAAATGGCTGACTTGCGTATGCGTCAGGGGTCTTACCATGTCATCCTCATAAACGGCAAATATCATGCAATCTCCCAACTGTGCGTACTCGATTTGGGCATCTTTTACACGGACGACTGCACAGGCCGCTCCCCACAATGCTTCCTTTTTCTCAAGATCGATGCCGCTTTGCCCCATCTGCTCCCGGAGAGCTTCGTTTATCATCTCCATATAATCGTGCAAAACTGCATCCTCAGGGATTGCTTCCAGCTGCTTTTTTACAAGCTCAGCCGCGATAGCTCCGCCTGTCTGTCCTGCTTCGTTCTCATACGGGATCAGCGACGTAATGCCATCGATGACCGCATACACATGCTTGACCTGCTGAATCACATAGGCGTCCTCATTGCTTTTGCCGCTTCCTTTCATGGAGATGCACTCAAGTTTCATGATGACCCCGCCTTTACCCATGGAGTGATTTGCTTGAAAATTGTATCATTTTTCCTTTCCTTCATCTATAGCCCTCCGTTTATATCCAGTTGTTGAACTGCTGTGGTAAGATAATGAAGGACTTTTTCCAAAAGAAAAGAGGGAACATGCATGAAACGTGAACGATCCGCGCAACTGCACGAGCAAGCACTCGACGTCATTCTAGGCGGGGTAAACAGCCCTTCCCGCTCTTTCAAGGCTGTAGGTGGGGGAGCACCCGTAACGATGGAACGTGCCCAGGGCGCGTATTTCTGGGACGTGGACGGCAATCGATATATTGACTATTTAGCAGCATATGGCCCCATCATTACTGGCCATGCACATCCACATGTGACCAACGCGATTTGCGAAGCCGCCACCAACGGAACCCTTTACGGTACGCCTACTCCATGGGAAATTACCTTTGCAAACATGATCCGCGAAGCAATTCCTTCGATGGAGCTCATTCGCTTCAACAACTCCGGTACAGAAGCAGTCATGACCTGCATTCGTGTCGCACGTGCCTATACCGGGCGTGTCAAGATCATCAAATTCGCAGGCTGCTACCACGGCCACTCTGACCTGGTCCTCGTTGCTGCCGGCTCCGGGCCATCTACCTTGGGGATTCCGGACAGTGCAGGTATACCACAAAGCATTGCCAGCGAAGTCATTACGGTACCCTTTAATAATATCGAGGCTTTCGCAGAAGCTATGAGTAAATGGGGCAGCGAAACGGCTTGCGTCCTCGTTGAGCCGATTGTCGGCAACTTCGGTATCGTGACGCCTGAGCCTGGATTCCTGGAAGAGGTTAACCGCATTACGCACGAAGCGGGCGCACTTGTCGTCTACGATGAAGTGATCACGGCCTTCCGCTTCTGCTATGGCGGAGCACAAAACCTCCTTGGAGTCGAGCCTGATCTGACTGCATTGGGCAAAATTATCGGCGGTGGTCTGCCAATCGGCGCTTATGGCGGTCGTCGGGAAATCATGGAGCAGGTCGCGCCACTCGGACCTGCGTATCAAGCAGGAACAATGGCTGGTAACCCTGCTTCCATCCGTGCGGGAATTGCCTGCCTGGAGGTATTGAAGCAGCCGGGCGTTTACGATGAATTCGAAAGACTGGGCGCCATGCTTGCGAACGGAATTATCGAAGCGGCAAACAAACACGGCGTAACCATCCAGCTCAATCGTGTAAAAGGGGCATTGGCTGTTTACTTTACGGACGAGCCTGTTCATGATTATGATGCAGCTCAGAAAGCGAATGGAGAAGTATTTGCTCGCTTCTTCCAGCTGATGCTGAACGAAGGTGTTTGCCTGGCACCATCTAAATATGAAGCTTGGTTCGTGACGACAGCTCATACAGAAGAAGACATTCAATTCACCATCGCAGCTGTAGACCGCGCCTTTTCTCAGCTGTAAACCATTCCCACGTCCTTTCGCATCCTTCCGTGGAAATAATAAGCCTGTTCGCGATTATGTTTTCGAGGAGGATATTTCGGTGTCCAAAGGTGAAAAATCATATCCCCAGGCTCCTGAAAAGACATTGGATTCCAAAATGAGCAGTAAAATGCTCGAAGTGAAGGGCTTTCAAAACCCGCGAAAAACCGAGCATCATAAAACCCAAAATCACGACAGATAAGTATCAAAACAGACACATTCCCAATCATACTGACGAGGAATGTGTCTGTTTTTTTGGCATGCAGCTACATTGTCAATAATGGTCAGAGAATGTACAATAAATTAGTGAAACTGCCATAGGACTTATTCGTATACATGAATATGGGACAGAATGTAGTAGTAAGGTTACATGTATGGCTTAGCAACATTCGTTTTCATAGATTACAACGAGGAGTGAGTGTGGAATGTTTTTCCATCCTATGGATTTCCTGATTCTGATTGCATTCGGACTGTCGCTCTGGGCACAGTTCCGTGTGAAAGGAACTTTTAACAAATTCGCCGAAGTTCCTACCTCCTCCGGTCTAACCGGTGCAGAGGCCGCCCGCCGCATGCTCGATGCCAACGGCTTGACGAACGTTCCTGTTCAACACATCCCAGGTACATTGACAGACCACTACGACCCGACTGACCGTGTCGTACGCCTGTCTGATCCTGTATACTTCGGTAACTCGATTGCCTCTCTGTCCGTCGCATGTCACGAGGTCGGCCATGCGATTCAGCACAAGGTCTCGTACCCGATGCTGGTAGCTCGTCATCGTATTTTCCCAGTAGTCAACCTGGTGTCCGGTGTGGCGCCATTGCTACTGTTGGCTGGTTTCTTCTTTAAAATGGCTGGCCTCCTGCTGATCGGGATTATCTTCTTCTCCGGAGCAGTTGCCTTCCAGCTCGTCACACTGCCTGTCGAGTTTAACGCAAGTAGCCGTGCGAAAGACCTGATGCTCAGAATGGGCTTCATCCGTAATGAAGAAGAACGTGGCGCAAGCAAAGTACTGGGTGCAGCCGCTCTGACGTACGTAGCTGCCGCTCTGATCTCTGTTCTGGAGTTGGCGAAGTACATCATGATTTTCCGAAGCTCTGACGACTAATCTGTTAGATGAAACATCAAAGGTACAGCTCTCTCACATGGGAGGCTGTACCTTTTTTCATGAGCCTACGTTACAA
Source organism: Brevibacillus schisleri (assembly GCF_055685845.1). Classification (NCBI taxonomy): domain Bacteria; kingdom Bacillati; phylum Bacillota; class Bacilli; order Caryophanales; family Paenibacillaceae; genus Brevibacillus; species Brevibacillus schisleri. The sequence goes on along the minus strand of NZ_JBVNDM010000001.1, from coordinate 1,157,004 downwards.
TAAGACGGGAGGTTTTGCACATGCGAATTGGAATCATTGGACTAGGCAGTATGGGTCAAATGCTGGTGAAATCACTCTGTAAAAGCGGTGTGATCCAGCCCGAGCATATCACCGTCTTCAATCGAACAAGAGAAAAGGCTGAAAATCTGCAAGCATCACATGGCATTCTCATAACTGAAAGTGCGCAAGAGGTTTGCGACCAGGCAAAGCTTGTCTTTCTCTGCACAAAGCCACTGGATATCCTGCCTATACTGCGTGAGTTGTCTATCCCTGAAAATGTACATATTGTTTCTGTAGCAGCAGGTGTTAGCATCGATGATTTGGAAACCTTCCATGCAGATGCCGTGAGCAAGGTAATTCCTACCGTCACTTCGCAAGAGCTGCATGGTGTATCTCTATTTACATGCAACAGTCGAACAAGTACAGAGGATCGCAATGAGCTTCTCACTCTCCTGTCTTCCATTAGTCAATCACAGGAAGTATCCGAGGTCGAGATCGAAACAGCGACGATCCTCACCAGCAGCGCCCCAGGACTGATCGCAGGGATTCTTGATTCGTTCGCGCAGGCTGCCGTTCGCAAAACACCAGAGCTTGACTTGGATACTGCGAGAAGCATGCTGGTGGAAACGATGCTGGGAACCGCTCTTTTGCTCAAAAACGAACAGCTTAGCTTCGACCAGCTGATCGAACGTGTTGCTACCAAAGGTGGCATTACCGAGGAAGGCTTGCGTGTTCTGGACAAGACGCTTCCTTCTGGATTTGACGAGTTGTTTGCGATGACAGAATCCAAGCACGCTGCTTTGAAGATACTTGTCCAACAACAAAGTACAGTTTACAAGGGACTACACAGGGTAACGGTGTGACGGGAGGTATACTGCCCGTCAGATTTTCCATGTAATGTTCATCTTGTCGCTGGTGGCTTCCACAGTAGTAACCAGCAAATCCAGCACTCGCCGCTTATCGTCAAAGCTGACGGTTTCCCATGTGTCCAAGTACCCGGAAATTTGCTGTACCTGTTCCGGGCTGATGGTTTCCACCGTCAATTCCGCAATCTCTTTGACAAGAGATTGCTTGTGGCTGTCCAGTTCCGCTATCTTCACATTCACATAGGAGAGCAGGACATTGTTTGCCCCGGTAAGGCTGTCCACCAGCTTTTCAATTTCGCTGTCCACACGGACAAGCTCCACTTGCAAGGCGGTGATTTTCGGGTTACCCTTTGCCGCCTTTTTCCGTCCCGTCAGTGTCTTGTAGCTTGCCAGCTTTTTTACCATCTGCTGATAGGCAAGGGCTTCCAGTTCGGCGGTGTAAATCTTCCCGCAGCCGATACAGCAAGTCGTTGTGATGTGCCGCCAGTTGGGAATAGACTATACAAAACTGACGCCAGAGGAATTTCAGACATTGATTAACATATTGAAAAAATCCAAGCATCTGAATATTCCTAAAGGCAAGCGAAGGATGAAACGGAAATGACAGGGTTGGATTTATGTGGTAGAATGAGTATTAAGAGGGAACAGAAAATTGTAGAGCTGGGTTGAACTAAGAATTATCTATATAATGCGAATTTAATGCGATTGCAAGGAGGATAACATATGTCAAATTTATTTCCAGAGCCGATTAGCAACCTTCCAGAAGCAGATATGCCTTTTTCCAATTATCAAGCATACCTTTCTCAAGGAGAGAATCACCAAATAATTTTTATGCAATTTAATGAGGATATTGATTTGCCAGAACATTCGCACGAAAGTCAATGGGGCATCGTGCTTGAAGGCAAGATTGAATTAACCATAAATGGTGTAAAAAATATTTATACTAAAGGCGATAGGTACTTTATTGAAAAAGATGTAAAACACTCCGGAAAAATATTTGCGGGCTATGCTGATATTACTTTTTTTAATCAAAAGGATAGGTACAATACAAAGCTGAAAAAGCAAAAATGAACAGCTTGTGTAGATGCCGGTTATGAGCATTATATGAAACTTGCAAACATTTGAAGCAAGGAATGGGAAATCAGGCCGCTACGCCTATCCAGCTGCCTTTGCCCTGAAGCATATGGCCAAGGACCTTCGCCTTGCGAATGAAGCAGGCGTCTCTCCCCATTAGCTGAATCCGTAAATGCGACCTATCATCATGCACTGGAATCAGGGCTGGGTGAGCTCGATTTGATGGCGATCCTGCGTAACCTTGGTGGAAAATAGTTTTCGTGGTTAGACTGACCCTACATAAAAAACAGCGGCTACCTAAGACCTGAAAATAACGTCTTAGACTGGCCGCTGTTTTTTGCATTCTACGCAGAGCATACGCCTATGTTTGACATATATTGCATACAAAAGGAGGAGTATGCTATGCATTATTCAAATTTTCAATATGTAAAATACAGTCATCGACTCCCTTTATACGCTGGTAAGACCTTTCGCTATGATTATGATGATGGCAATGTTTTTATCATTCATTTCTTTGACGCTACTCATCGGCATGATGAAGGGATTGCTGGACCGCATAAAGGCTTCAATGGTTACTATACATTCAATTACGTAGAAATAGCTCCTTGCGTTTACTTTATGTATTGGCTGGAAGAGGTCTACACGGTCAGCCAGGTTGCTGATTTTAATCGAATGCTTGTGTATACCCATTATACCTATGATGCACAGGGTGTTCGAAAAAGTCTGTTCCATTCCGGTATCATAACCGAACTAGACAGCTTCAACTCCTAATCCGTGAAAGATGACAAAGCGAAAGACCGGAATTGTCGGTCTAAGACTGTAGAGAAACTCCATTTTTTTCGGGGTTTCTTTCATTATGATAATCCGTGGGAATAATAACGATTAACGAAAAGAGCCGGCAAAATTCGTGAATGCAAAACAAACCTTCAGCTCCACATTTCTAGTGGTTTTGAAGGTTTGTTTGTAGCGGATGATTTAGCATCCTAGCAAATTTTTCTTGTAATGCTGGTACACTCATCCCCTAAATTATTCTTTTCCCTAGCAGCAGGTAAAGTTGAGAGGATTCTGCCAGTTATGTTTTGCTGTCCCTTTTTCTAAAATACAAAACACATTAACGGTGCAGGGAGGATCGATATTGATTGTAGATTCTTTCTTGACACCAATTAACTTTGAAAATTGATCTAACATAGTCATAACCTCCATATTTTTACATTTTTTACTTTCGATTCAATTATAAGAATTGCAACACATACTGTCAAATGATATATTATTTTCAAATAGTTACCAAATTATAGTTTGAGGGAGGTTTCTGTGTACGTTCTCATTCCACTAACGGTAGCAGTTGCTTTATTCGGCATGCAACTCTATTCATACCGAAAGTTCAGGAATATCATTACTCTCTTTTCTGTAGAAGATTCTTTATTTTCACTTCTAAACCAGTATTTTATCGGTGTAAATCTCAAAGAGTCACTTATATTCCCCACGCATTTTTCACAAACACCAACCATTGTCATGTTCGCTGCCCCCTCATGTGATACATGCCATCATGAAGTAGAAAGATACTTAACCCATATCAAGAAAAAAACAACCAACCTTCCTTTCTTATGTGCAGTTAAGCAGGATGATTCTGACTATCAGCACTTTATCGACACTTTTAGCGAAAAAATTACTATGGTTCCCGTCGACAAAAAAACCTTGAGCGAATTACAAATCATCAACTTCCCAAGCCTGTTTATTGTTGACTCACAGGGGATCATTCGATACGTAGGGCGCTCAGTTGGTGAGCTAGTAGACATCTTGAAGCACAAGGAGAAGCAAGAGCTTCACAACATCCAATAAAACTAGAAAAGGTGTTCCTCATGATTGTTCAATCATTTATCAAGCTGTTCGCTTTCTTATGGGAACATGCCCGGCTACTTCTCACACTTTTAGTTTGCTTAACAATCATGACTGGTTTACTACCAGTAGCCACCCTTTGGCTATCCAAAGAAATGATCAATGAGGTCGCGAAAATCATTCAACTCCAAGTGGGTGATTATCGTTATGCTTTTTTCTTACTCTCACTTCAATTTTTAATAGCGATGGCTACATCTGTGCTTCTTAATATCCAACAATACCTGAATGGAAAGCTTGAAAATGTTTTGGAAATCGCGGCGCAAACACTTGTACTTCAAAAGGTAGAAGCGGTACCGCTTTTCTATTTTGATATTCCCGATTTCTACAATCATTTAGAGAGAGTTCACTTGAATGTGGGCACACGCTTTTTATCACCACTCACGATCCTTCTAGAGATCGTTAGAGCCAGTATTACTATTTTCAGTTTCTTGCTCTTTTTGCTTTCGGTTCACTGGAGCCTCGTCATTTTAAGTCTGATCGCGGCAATTCCCGTCTTCTTTGTTCAAATTCGGTTTGGCAGTATCAATTATTGGCTCAGATACGGCTTAACCCCCTTAATTCGCGACATACAATATACCAGTTTTTTATTGAAAGATCGGCAGTCAGCCAAGGAAATTCGACTATTTGGCTTAGGTCAAACGTTACTGAAAAGATGGTCAACCTCCATTACCCACCAGTTCACTGAAACATTAAAGGTGCTGCGAAAGCAACAAGCAACTGAGGTCGGCCTAGATGGGTTTACCGCACTTTTGTACTTTGGGACAGCTGGAATTATCATCTGGTTAATCCGTACCACCTCTATGCAAATCGGGGAGTTTGTAGCAATCGGACAAGCTGTGCAGGGAACACAAGGATTGACCAATCAGCTATCTAACCAGTTAGCCAAAATATTTGGAGAGATTCTCTATATAAACGATTTTTTTCAGTTCATCGAATATGAACACCCTGAAAAGGATGCAAGCGACGAAGGCTCGGCTCTTTTTCCTGCACCGCTACAACAGGGCATTTTTATAAAAGGATTGTCATTTACCTACGTGAATACGACAAATCCTGTTCTACGGGATATTCACTTGCACATACGGCCTGGTGAAAAAATCGCAATCGTTGGTGAAAATGGCTCGGGTAAATCAACCTTGGTCAAATGTGTGATGGGGTTGTATCCCATATCACAGGGTGACATTTTCTTCGATGGCCTCAGTATTAGCCAGATCAAACCTGATGATTTACGCAAAAATATGACCGTGATCTTCCAGGATTTCATCAAATATGCCTATACGTTACAAGATAATATTGGTTTTGGTGATACCGAACGAATGAACGATTTAAAATGGATGCAAGAAATTGCCGCTACAGCTGGAGTGGATCAAATCGTTTCCAAACTTCCAGATGGCTACCAAACGTATTTAAGTCGCTATTTGCAAGAGGGAACGGATCTTTCTGGAGGACAATGGCAAAAAATTGCCTTGGCTCGTGCTCTGTTTCGAAATAGTGATATTGTGATTTTAGATGAGCCAACAGCAGCTCTTGATCCCATGACTGAGCTTTCTGTATACCAACTCGTAAGAAAACTGACCGAAAATAAAACAACCCTATTTGTCTCACACCGTATGGCTGCCGCTAAAATGGCAGATCGGATTATCGTGATGAAGGATGGTCAGTTAGTCGAGTCTGGAACGCATGATGAACTGATTTCTCGTAATAAAGAATATGCGCAGATGTATCATGCTCAAGCACAATGGTATGCAACACCAGTGGAAAGTAGGTAAAAAATTGGAAATCGCATCCTTTATCTTTCGCATGGTTCTGGCACTGTTGTTTATAAGCTCGTCTGTATCAAAAATCAAAAACAGCACGACTCATGCTTCAATTGTAAAAGACTACAAAATACTGCCTGAGCGATCTATTAGATTTTTTGCCGTCCTCGACACTTATTCTGAATTGCTGATTGGATTGCTACTCATTTTCGGGCTGTACTATTCCTGGGCAGCTGTGACTGGTAGTGGTTTACTACTCCTGTATAGCGTGGCTATTGTGGTCAATTTATTGCGCGGAAGACGAGAAATATCATGTGGTTGCGGTGGTATCGTCGGCAATCACAATCTATCATGGGTACTGGTTGGCCGAAACGTCTTGCTCATTACGATGTGTCTCTGGGTCTATCAAATACCGACCACCTATGGGAATCTCTCATCGGCATTAGAAACAGGAAATTTCAGGACCGTATATGGAGAAGAGTACTGGACGTTAATGATCATCACATTGTTGTCCACACTTGTGATTCTGATTGGTCAACATCTAGGGAGCATTCGGAAGAAAGTACACGAGCTAGTCGCAGAAAAATAAATATCATTCCCTCACGAAAAAGGAGCGATCCTCTGTGGAAACGTTTATACATTGGTCTGTGATTGCGTTATGGGTATTTGTCATTGTGCAATTCATCGTTATCTACCTGCTAACAAAACTAGTAGCAGACTTTATCAATAAATTACAAGCAAAAGAAAAAGAACCGAGTGTAGACAACTGGATAGGCTCCAGAGCCCCGGTTCTGATCGATAACAGTCCATCTGGAACAAGCATTGATTTTACAGAGATGAAAAGTCACTCTACACTTGTCCTTTTTACTGCAGAAGGTTGTCCCATATGCCAGCAAATCATTCCACATTTAGAGAAGGTAAAACTACGATTTCCTCAGCTTAAATTACTAGTTGTTTATTCAGGAAAGCTCATTCACGAGACCCAAAACCAGGACGATATTCAGTATATCGCCTCTACCATTTCGTTTTCAATGTACCAAATCGATGCCATCCCATCTGCTGTCCTGATCGACAAAAAAGGAATTATCCTTGCCAAAGAATCGGTTCCTACCTTTCATTATCTACTGGCATTGCTTGAAAAACATGTGCATATCGAAGCAGACACCTCGGAGTTCATTCCTGCGTCGCTCTCAACAAAACCAGGAGAAAATAAAGCAAATAAAATTACCCCTCAACCATATTCATGACTGTAGAAAACCTACCATTCATATTTTAAGAATATTACAGTAAATCAACGCGGTGTCTTCATTTCAGCTACTCATAAAAACCTTCGCTTCCTCTACTCCCCGTTGATCTGTCAATATACATCACCGGGTTTGTTGCCTTCCCCGATGATATAGCCCGCAAATCGTATGCCTACAAAAGAAAGCACATACTGAATATGATCAAGAAACATATCATCAAAAAAGGCTGCCTTACCAGTAGAAAAATCTACGGATAAGACAGCCTGTTTCATGTTTAATTTACGGAAACCCCACTAGTATGATCCGTCTGCTTTTTTTGTAAGCGCAACGCCAAAAGGAAAGCGATGAGTAGCAATCCAGCAGATACATAATAAACAACCCGGACTCCCTGCCATTCAGCGATAGCACCCATCACTAGGGCAGAAGTACCAAAAACGAGTAAATCAATCGTCCCCTTTGCTGACAGGACATAGGGCAGTACTGATTCCTCCGTCTCTTGCTGCAAAAGCGTCTGCTTGCTTACATGCACCATTTCCAAAAACGGTCCCAACGCAAACGAAAATAACAGTGCCACCAGAGCGTTCGTACTACTGCCAAAACAAAAGGTAAAAAATCCGACGCCAATCGTACCGCAAATGATCCAGCGAAATAAATGGCGCCGCATCCGCTCCGCATACATCAATAGCAGCGTCCCACCCGCAATGGCTCCAAGCATGTAACCGGCATTGATATAGCCCCACCATTCTTCTCCTTGTCCAAGCACATCGAGGACAAATGGCAGCATAATCGCAGCGATCCACACACCCCCGGACAAGCCGATCACGACATCCATCGCGACCAACAGTCTAAGGACAGGTACATCGCGAATGGTTTTCCATCCAGTGAGCCAGTTTGTTGTCGCCCTAGCTGCCTGTTCTTCACGCAGCTTTTCACTTTCCGGTACAATGCCTGTCATCGCGATCGTTGCCACTACATAGGCACCAACCGTTCCCCACAGAACAACACCCGCTCCCAGCCAGGAAACGAGTAATCCTCCTGCGGCCCAGCCAGCAAAATGAACCGTTTGATCCGAGGTGGAAAGCAAACCATTCGCTCGCATGAGATCTTCTCGCCCTACCAACTGCGGCACCATGGCGTTGCGCGCAGGGTTTGCCCATCCATCCATAAAGGCGATGGTTGACCCTAATCCGAACAACAGCCAGATCCACTCTCCCTGCTCTCCCACACTGCTACTGACAGCTAATGCGGCTAAAGCCAAAAGTATTGTCTTCAAGCCTTGCGACAGCACGAGCATGCCCGTCAACGACAAACGCTGAAACACTAACGGAGCCAACAAGCTGCTCACAGACTGCGCGGCTACGATGACAACCGGTATGAACGCCGTGTACATGACAGAACCAGTTGCAGCGTACATGACCGAAATAAACGCGACAATATAAAATACATCCCCAAGGTTGGCCAATGTCTGACCCGCCCAGAGGCAAATAAAGCGTCGATGCCACATAAAGCACACCCTCCTGTCGGTTCAGGACCAGCCTATACGTCCTGATGGAATATGAAGTTATTCACACCGACTCGCCGTCACAATGGAGGTGCACCTCTTTTCGTGAAAATTACCTTTTATTCTATTCCAGAATCAGGATGCTGTACAGATTTGTTTCGGAAAAAGCTGTAGTACACCCAGCCTGCGTTAATAAACAGGAAAGCACTCGTCATGTAAAAGACTCCGCTAATGCTCACATAACCTGCCAAAAAGCCGCCAATCATCGGTCCAAGCATGCTGCCAATACTGACGAAGCTGTTGTTATAGCCGTAGACGCGACTGACCATATGTACTGGTGTTGCTCGCCGCAGCAAAGCATTGACGGATGGGTGTAATCCTCCCAGCGACAAGCCTAACAAAAATCGGAGCACGACCAATTGCCATACCGTATGTACGAGACCTTGTGGAATGAAGATGATTGCGGCAGCCAAAATCGAGAACAAGAGCACCTTTTGCGAGCCGAACCGATCTCCTAAACGCCCCAGCTGTGGGGAGGCGAAGACATTTGCTACCCCCATACATGCCTGGACAATTCCGGCCCACAGCGCTACCTTTGCCCCTTCTGAACCGAGCAACTGCGAAATGTAAATCGGCAACACAGGGATAATGCTAAACAGCGCAAACTGGATCATTACGGTTACAAAAAAGAGCGCCGGGAGTTCTTTGGAGGAAAAGATCATCTGAAAATCTTCCCGTAGACTCGACCGTTCCTTTTTTTCAGGTGGAACAAAATTCTCTTTCACCGTAAACGTAATGACCAAGGTCGCCAGTAATAATACGCAACCAGTAATCACAAAAATCATTCGAAAGCCGATCTTCTCCGCGAGAACACCGCCAAACAGCGGTCCCATAATAGTTCCGGCCGTAATAAAAGACTGAAGCAATCCTGTTGCATAGCCAATTCGTTCTTTTGGGACAGAGGATGCTACTAATGCGGTACTGGCAGGGATGATTCCGCCTACGAGTCCATTGAGCAGACGAAGGGCCAAAAGCTGCCAAAGACTTCCCGCAAAACCGGTCATTGCCATGGTAATGGACATGAAAAATCCCGAACGCAGAATCATAATCTTGCGCCCGTGCTTATCGGCCAAATTTCCCCAAATAGGCGAGACGAGGCCCGCCGTCAAAAAGTTGGCTCCAAAAATAATCCCCGCCCAAGCCGTGACTTGATGAGGATCTTCAATTCCGAAATCCTGCTGAATGTAAAGCGGTAAAAAAGGCATGATCATGCTCATCGCCACCATGACGAAAAACAGCGATCCACAGAGCACATATAAATTACGGCGCCATATCTCCATCGGATTTCCCCCAATCCCATCTGCTTATCCCTGTTGCAGGTCGGATGTACTTCCTAAATCTTGCACACTCCACAGGCCATAGTATACTCCCTTTCTCTCCAGCAATTGCTCGTGGGTGCCCTCCTCAACGATTTGTCCCTCTTTCATGACAATGATTTTGTCCGCATGGGTAATCGTTGAAAGTCGATGGGCCACGATGAGCGTGGTTCTTCCTTTTGCCAATCTGGACAAAGACTCCTGAATCGTGTGCTCTGATTCCAAGTCGAGTGCAGACGTCGCCTCATCCAGAATCAGAATACCCGGGTCACGCAGAAAAACACGCGCAATCGCGATTCGCTGCTTTTGCCCGCCAGAGAGCTTTACGCCTCGCTCTCCCAGCTCCGTATGGTAGCCATTCGGTAATTCACTAATAAAGTCATGGGCATTGGCCGCCTTCGCAGCTTCTTGCACAGCATTGTCATCTGCATCAGGATTGCCCATTAAAATATTCACTTTTGCTGATTCACTGAACAAAATATTATCTTGCTGCACCATCCCGATGTGGTGACGCAAATTTTGCTGCTTCACATCGCGGATATCGAGGCCATCAATCGTAATTTTCCCTTCTGTCACGTCCCAAAAACGCGGAAGCAAGCTAATCAACGAAGATTTTCCACCGCCTGACATCCCGACAATCGCAACTGTTTCACCAGAAGAGATGCTCAGATTTACATTGTTCAAGACGAGAGGGCCTTCCTCCCGATAGCGGAAGGACACATTCTCAAAGCGGATTTCTCCACGAATGCGTTTCGTTGCAGGGTCTACAGGCAACTCTCCTGCGTTTGGCTTGTCGACGATATCGTACGATTCATCGATAAACTCGAACATCCGGTCCATCGAAGCAATTGCCTGCGTCAGTACCGTACTGGAATTGACCAGACGTCGCAGTGGTGTGTACAAGCGCTCCAAATAAGCATAAAACGCAACGAGCGTCCCTACGCTCATGCTCCCGCCGATGACTTGGTAGCCAGCATAGGCAATGACCAGAAGTGGTGCGATATCCGTCACCGTATTGACCACAGCGAAGGTTCGGGCATTCCACCGCGTATGTGCCAGTGCCTTATCCAGAAACTGATTGTTCTCCTTGGCAAACTCCTTGCTCTCTTGCTTTTCTAATGCAAAGCTGCGGATGAGCGACATGCCGTTCACACGTTCGTACAAGTACCCTTGTAAATGAGCCAGTGCAGCAGAACGATCCTTTGTTAATTGACGCAAGCGCTTGTAGAAAAACTTGACGGAGATACTGTACAAAGGGAAGACGATAATGGCGACGACCGTCAGCTCCACGTCCATATAGAGCATGATCCCCATCGTCAGTGTAATCGTAATCAGGTCCAACCAGAGATTCATCAATCCCGTTTCCACGAAACTTTTGGTTGATTCCACGTCGTTAATGACCCGAGAGATGACCTCACCCGTTTTTGTATTGTTGTAGTAGCGCATTGACAGTCGTTGTAAATGAGAAAACAATTGATTGCGAATGTCGAACAAGATACGACTGGATACCCACTGTGCATAGTATTGCCGGATGTACTCAACAGGGGCGCGAACGACGGTAAATAACAAAAAGGCCCCGAGCATCAGCCAAAATAACTGTTTCAGCTTTTCCTCTTGAGGAAGCGGACTTGGCAGCAGGTCATCAATGACGTATTTGATAAGAAGCGGCAGAGCAAGTGGGATCGCGAACTTAATAATACCAATCAATATAGTGCCCAATATTTGTTTCCAATAGGGCAGGACATAAGCCAAATAGCGGCGTATGCTCATCCTTCATACCTCCTTTGCAAACAAGGAAATCCCTCCCCCGGTCATTCGGGAAAGGGATTATTCCTCATCATCTCGTACTAAAAGATAACGCTCGTACCAGCGTTGGACGAAGCCGTTTTGAAAAGGGCCACGTCGTGCGCTTACCCAATCCAGCACCTCTCGCAATGCTGTCTGCACTCTTTCCACAACAAATGGAGGATAATTCATCTGTTTGCTATGTAAAAGAAACTCCTCTTCGTCGAGAATCGAGTACGTCATATCGGGAAACACTTTTACGTCGAGATCATAGTCTATGTAGCTTAGCAATTGCCCCTTCATGCTGAAGGGCGAACCAATGTTGCAATAATAATAAATACCGTCATCACGAATCATGGCAATGGTATTGAACCACTGGCCTCTACCAAATGTACAAATGGCCGGTTCACGCGTACGCCATTCCCGCCCGTCTGCTTCTGTCACCTTGACCCGATCATTTCCCCCAATCACCACCGCATCACTGGTATGAATCAACGTAGATTTGTCCCATATGCGGTGCAACGAATGGTCATGTTTATAACTTTCTATGCGGATATTGGAGCCCGGAGTTGGTGACATGACTCTCCCCTTTCTTCTCTTCTCTATTTGAATGGGGACAAGCCTCCTTTAAGAAGAGAGCTTTTTGGAAAGTGTAACATATTTTTGTACTTCATAGCCAAGTGAAAGGTAAAACGGAAGGACTTCCGGATTTGATTGATTGACCATGATCAAGACGTTATTGACACCTCGTTGCTTGAAACGCTTTTCAATTGCTTCAACGAGTTCGCGACCAATACCTGAGCCTTGCATCTCTGGAAGTACAGCCAATCGGTAGAAATAGGCACGTGCTCCGTCGATCGTGCCAACCACGACCCCTACCACTCTGCCTTCAATTTCCGCAACCATTACCAGATCGCTGTCCCAAGCCAAATGCTGGGCCAAATCGTTCAATGACTCTTTGTCCGATTGGTCCAACCCCGTCTCCTGCCAAATACGTGTGATAGCCGAATAGTCACCGAGTCGAAACGGACGAATCAGCATGTGTTGCCTCCTTCGTAACCTTCTTCCTCTATTGTACAACACATGGACAACTTTGTCTTGTGTCGCAACACCACAAAGTCTCCAACTCCATACTCCATCTACAATTAATCATTATGTCAAAAGAGAAATACCGCCGTCTACAATCAATGTCTGTCCGCGAACCATCCACGCTTTGTCGGAGAGCAAGAACATCACAGCATTAGCCAAATCTTCCGGCTCCACAATGCGTCCTGCTGGCGTACGCTCTGCTGAGCTACCGAGCAATTCTTCACGATTCGGGAAATGTTTGAGTGCATCCGTATCCACCGCTCCGCCAGATACAGCGTTTACTACAATATTATGCGGTGCGAGCTCTACTGCCAAATAACGAGTAATCGCTTCTACAGCTGCCTTCGATACGCCAACGGCTGTATAGTTGTCGAGTACGCGAATGGACCCAAGGCTGGACAAGCTCACGATTTTTCCGCCGTTGCCACCCTTGATCATTAGTTTTGCCGCTTCTTGCGCACAGAACAACAGCGCCTTGCTGTTAATTTCCATGGTCCAGTCCCAATGGCTTTCTTCCAGCTCCATCAGGGGACGCAATACACCCGATGCCGCATTGTTCACAAAGACATCCAAGCGACCGAATTCCTGGTCAATTTCTGCGAACAATTCTTTGATTTTTGCTACATCCCCTACATTGGCTTTGATCAGATGGACACGAGCGCCCTTTGCTTCCAGCTCTGCTGCTGCTTCTCTTGCCGCAGTGCGGTTACGCAAATAGTTCAGCACCAGGTCATAACCCTGTTCCGCCAATTGAAGAGCAATCGCTTTTCCGATCCCTCGGGTCCCGCCAGTAACCAGTGCAACTTTTTTCGTTGTATTCATAAAAAGATTACCTCCCAACCTGACCAACTATTAATAGCAGGTACTAATATGTAAAAATCACCTTTTCATTATACAACTCCACCTGCGCTTTTTCCACCTACGGAAAAAATCCCGGCATGACTTGATCCTCTCAACTATAGCCATACTAAGCTCGCGGTATTAGGCAACCACTACCACATAAGGAGGAATGGCAGGGTGTACATAGGTCGGGAATTATCCGAATTAACCATGGTGCCACTAGCTGATTGGGAAATGAATGAGCTACTTTATTACCATCACAATTTTTCGCAATTGGCAGCTTACCTCAGTGCAGAAGGAGCCTCTCTTCACGTCAAAGTAATCCATGAGCTTGAATCCAGAGGGCCAGTGAATGGAGACAGCGGGGGATGGGATCATTCCTCGTCACCTATTTACGATTAAGGAAAAAGCCCGGCTGCTCGTGTATGTAGACACGGCACCGGGCTTGTTTTTAGATACGGAATTGACCGATCTGGTTTTGCAATTCTTCCGCGAGGTGTTCAAGAGAAACGGCCGAGGAAGCGATCTCTTCCATAGAGGCTAGCTGCTCCTGGGCAGCTGCGGATACACTTTGTGTTCCATCAGCCGCTTGCAGTGTCACTTCGGAAATATGACCAATGATCTCAACCACTTGCTGTGCCCTTGTAGAGAAATGACGTGTCGCTTCAGATACCTGACCGATTTTCTCTGCCACTTCATTGACGGCTGATTGAATTTGTTCGAAGGACTGACCAGCTTCGTTCACTTTTTCAATACCTTGCGTGACTTCACGCTTGCTCTGATCCATGACAAACACAGCATGGTTTGTCTCCGCTTGAATCGCGGTGATCAGCTGACTGATTTGTTGTGCCGAGCTTGCAGATTGCTCTGCCAGCTTGCGTACCTCATCAGCCACCACAGCAAAGCCTCGTCCATACTCCCCTGCTCTAGCCGCTTCGATTGCCGCATTTAGTGCGAGCAGATTGGTTTGGTTTGCGATAGCAGTGATCACATCCACGATGTTTCCGATTTCCTGGGAACGGGTACCCAAATTATCCACGACTTTTGCCAGACCGTGAATCGATTCGCTGGATGCGTTCATTTGCAGCACAGCCGATTGAATGGCTTTGTTTCCGGTCACTGCTAAGTCTGACGATTCCCTAGCTGCGATGAATACGTTTTGTGTATGCTCTGCGATTTGACCGATTCTTGCCGACATTTGTTCGACTGCTGCGTTACCCTCCTGCGTATGGGAGACTTGCTGCTCGGTTCCTTCCGCCATTTCTTGCATGGTCTCTGCGATCTGTTCTGTCGCTTTGCTTGTCTGGTCCGCACTTGCAGAGAGCTGCTCTGCCGAAGAAGCCAGCTGCTGAACGGAATCATTCACAGAATGGAGCAAGGAACGAAGAGATCCCGCCATATGATTGAAGGCTTTTCCCAACGTACCCAACTCATCGTCACTTCGTATATGTACTTGTTGTGTTACATCGCCTTGGCTCATTTTTTCCGCTGCTTCTGTCAACATGCGCAAAGGACGGAGTAAGGAGCGCAATATCAGGTAAATGACTCCGCCAGCTAGCGCCAGCGCAGCTATTATAATCACGAGCATCGTGTAAAAAATCGGATTTGCTGCTTCTGCTGCTTCGCTTTCATACATCATGCCAACCAGCTTCCAACCCGTATTTTCATTCGTAGTAAACACGGCTTGGACGGGATTTCCTTCGTGCTGAAATTGTAATCGACCTGACTGTTCTGCATATACAGTATCCGCCCAAGACTCCACAACCTCAACGCCAGACTCTCCATTTGGATTGACTAGCATTTTTCGGTTTTTATCCAAAATCGCCATATATCCTTGGGTCCCGATTTTCGCTTGCTTGACCGTCGCGTCGAGCGCTGTCAGTTGAATATCGATTCCCAGAACACCGGATTTATCTGGCAAGGCCATCGCCATTCCCAAAACGATTTTTCCGGTTATGGCATCAACGTATGGATCCACAATGATGCTCTTGCCTGGTTGCTTCATAGCTGCTATGTACCAATCCCTCTTACGCGGGTCAAACCCCTCTGGAAGCTTCGAACCAGTCGCGGTCAACATGCCACCATTTTCGTCCCCGATATACGCCTCACTCACTTCTGGGTTCATCGCGAGAAAACGCTTCAATTGCTTTTTCGTTTCCATTTTGGTCTCTTCTAAGATGTCATCGCGTACAATATCAGAAGCAATCCATTCCACATTCCTCGATTGCTCCAACAGTATTTGATTCAAAAGCGCATCTATCAACCGAACGTTTTCAGAGGCAGTCGTCAGCAATTCATTTGACAGCTCAGCCTTGGCACTTTGATAAGAGAGCAACCCGAGCAAAAGCATGGGGATCACTAATATTGTGGAAAATGTAGCGATAAGCTTGGATTTTACAGTGAGTCTGGGTGTTTTCATTCACTAGCATCACCTTTCTGCGTGTCATGATTGTTCTATATGGTTATCCGTTATATTCTCATTGTAAACTTTCCATTGCCCACCAGACTACATATTTGTTTATTTTTTATTATTTTTTATTATATTCAGAATATACTTTCTTCTAGAAATAGGTAAAAATCGCTTTACAACAAGAAAAAAATGCCATATTCTAAGAGTACGTTCCACTCACACTACTACTTCGGAAAGAAAGGAGGCAGCACCATGATGATGATAGCAATGAATCTAAAACCAGCTCTTCTTGATCGTCTTGTGGATGTTACAACTGAATATAGCAGCGCCTCCTGGGTCGACGAATTCCAGTAGTATTCGTACTCTTCAACATTTCCTTTTCGTCTATTACCGACCACAGGCGTTGTTGCTTGTGGTCTTTCTATGCCCTTCAAAACGGCATGTCCGTTTTTGTTGCCAGAAGACCGCAGGCTTTCGCCCGTGGTCTTTTTCTTTCTCATGAATTAACATTTTCCACCTTGAAAGGGGGTGATTGGTAATGGTACTGAACTTTTTGCTTTTCACTGTCAAGATTGAACGCAATAAGGAACAAGCAGAGAAACTTTTCGCAGAATCTGCTCGCTGTCGCTATCTCGAAGAACGCGCCGAAGAACACGCTTTTGAAGCTGCACAATTTGTGAGCCGCATTTAATGGACACCACTACTTGACTACAGGAGGGATTTTGGTATGAAAAACAAACAACGGCGTCAGATGATGAGGTTTACAGGAGTCAAAGCGATAGACGGTAGCTGACTGCACCAAACTAACGGGATGGGAGGGATACACTCATGTACATTCCAATGATTTTCTTCACAATCATTATTGAGAAACGGAAATTGACACCGAAGCAACTTGAAGCAAAATACATGCAACAGCAAGCGCTGAAACGCATCGAAGAACAAAAGCATCAGATCGTGACACAATTTCCAGAGTTTTTGATTCGATAAAAAGTAACAGTTTCACAAAGATCATGTCTGCGGGGGCATGATCTTTTTATTTTCCACTGCTCTTCCCCTCTCTCCAAGCTTTATAATGGATTCAAAAGGAGAAAAGTGGGGAGTGAAATCATGGAGTATCAAATCGTCTTTTTAGACATTGATGGAACACTCATCAACGAAGAGAAAATCATACCACCGGATACACTCGAAGCCATTCAAGAGCTGCAAAGAAACAAGATCGAGGTCGTCTTGGCAACAGGCAGAGCTCATTATTATTTTGACGAGCTTGCCAAGCAGTGCGGCATCGACTCGTATGTCAGTTGCAATGGCGCATATGTCGTCTATAAAGGAACAACCATTTATGATCGCCCCATCCCGACCAAAACACTCGATCAATTGCAACAGATCGCAGCCCAACACGACCATCCTATCCTGTTTCAAGGCAGGACGGCGGGCTTTTCTACCCATAAGCAGCATCCGTATTTGGATTGGACCTTTCAGCAACTGAAGCTTGATTCCCCTGATCACAATGCAGATTTCGCCCATTCTGAAAATATTTATCAAGCGCTGTTGTTTACACCAGATGCGCATGAACAGCAGTACAGAGAAGAGATTCCCGCTCTCTCGTTTATACGCTGGCATGAGTATTGTATGGATGTTTTTGCGAAAGGCGGTTCAAAAGCACTCGGTATTGAAGCGCTTCTATCCCATATCGGGCTTGCGCCAGGCAAGGCAGTCGCTTTTGGAGACGGTCTGAATGACAAAGAAATGCTCTCTTATGTCGGGATGGGAATCGCCATGGGTAATGCGCATGAAGCTTTGCTGCCGCATGCCAATTACGTCACGCGCCACGTCGATGATGGCGGGATATCTCACGGTTTGCGTCACATCGGTCTGATGAAATAAATAAAAGCTGCCGAGAAATGCTCGACAGCTTTGCCTACCTGTTATTTTTGTCCCAACAGCTCGCGAATTTTTTGATGCGCCATCGGAATGGTGTAAGCATCTAATTCCTCCCAAGCTGCGTATCTTGCATGAACGGGGAGCTCTTCCCCTTCGATCCAGTCACAAGACCATACCTGCATGTTCCACTGCAAATGGGAGAAAACGTGCTGAACCGTACCTAACGGCTGCATGACTTCTACATCGATTCCGAATCGTTCACGCAATCCAACTGCGAGTGCCTCCTGCTTGGCAGCATCACTTTCCTGTTCGGTTTCAACAGTAGGAAATTCCCACATGCCGGCGAGTAGCCCCTGATCGGGACGCTTGTTCATCAATACTTTGCCGTCGCGAATGATAATACCTACTTGCAGATCAACAGGACGTGGAGGTTTGGCTTTGCCTTTGACCGGCAGCTCTTCTGCCACTCCTTCTTGGCGCGCCATACAGTAGTCAAACACCGGACAGGTCAAGCATTGCGGAGTGCGTGGAACACAGACCATCGCTCCCAGCTCCATTAAAGCCTGATTGAAATCTCCCGCTCTTCCCTCTGGAATGACTTGGCGTACGAGATGTTCGATTTTGATTCTTGTGGCAGGCTTGGCAATGTCATCAGTTAAATACAGCAGGCGTGAAAAAACACGCATAACATTTCCATCCACAGCCGGCTCCGCCTTTTCATAGGCAATGCTAAGAATGGCACCTGCTGTATACGGCCCGACACCTTTTAGTGTAGCAATCTCTTCTGGTGTATCTGGCACAACGCCTCCATAGCGAACCGTTACCTCGCGGGCTGCAGCTTGAAGATTGCGTGCGCGGGAGTAATAACCGAGTCCTTCCCACGCTTTTAAGACATCTTCCTCGGGTGCTTTCGCTAACTCACTCACCGTCGGAAATTTCTCCATGAAATTCGCATAATAAGGTTTAACGGTCTCTACGCGTGTTTGCTGAAGCATAATCTCCGATACCCAGATCCGATATGGGTCTTTATTGATCCGCCAAGGCAAATCCCGCTTTTGTGAGTCGTACCAGGCCAGCAAATCCTGAGCAAAGCCAAACACATGAAATTGTTCAGGAAGTGTATATTTCAAGCTTTCTTTTTTTCTCGCCATTTCCGTTTACTCTACTCCTTTTCAACCCAGTTTAAGCGGGACGAAACGCCCACACATGCAGTTTCGCAGCTCCGCCGGAAATACAGTCGCAAAAGTCTTGATCTGCCAATCGGTTTGCCTTGATATCTTCGTATATTTGAACAGTCTCGACCTCAAACGTTTCGACAAACAGACCGGGCTGATCCAAGCCCTCCATTGAGCGGTATTGACGTGCCCCCATCGCTTCCATTCGCTCAGCCATCGAGGTGAGCAATCGCAGAGCGTGACTTCGTTTTTCAGTATCCAGCTTGTATTCAATGAAAACCGTTAGCATGCGACGTGTTCCTCCTTTACCGATTCAACGCTTTCATCATACCCTTCCCACCGCGTATCGAACAAGCACACAAATATTTTCAGAACGGGCGGGAATTAACCTTAGGCAAACGCTATAATAAACAATAACAGTGGAAGGAAGGGAGGAAGACAACGATTCCATGGATACAGCCACACATTTTGCCATGGGCTTTGGATTGGCCGGGCTCGCCTATCTTGATCCTGTCGTAGCTTCTACTCCGTCACTTGCAATGGCCGTCATGATTGGTACGGTCATTGGCTCGCAGGCACCTGATTTGGATGGCTTAGTCCGCCTTCGTGGTACCGCTGCCTACATTCGCAACCACCGAGGCGTTTCTCACTCGGTTCCCGCTTTATTTCTCTGGACTGGAGCCATTTTTGTTCTCATCCAGGCCATGATGCCACAGCCCCATTGGCTGCATTTGCTCGGCTGGATATTCCTGGCCGTCTGTTTACACGTATTCGTTGACTTGTTTAATTCCTATGGCACAAAGGGCCTGTACCCGTTTCGCGATAAATGGGTGGCGCTCAACGCCATTTTCATTTTCGATCCGTTCATTTTCGCTGCTCATCTCGTCGGCTTTATGCTATGGGCGGCAGGCGCGCATCCTGGACACGTCTTTTTATGGATATATGTGATCATTGCCGGATACTACTACTGGCGTTGTCAGGTGCAAAGACGTACGACGGAGCTGGTTCGCCAACGAATCGGCAAAGCTGGTACCTTCACCATCATCCCTACTCTTTCCTGGACGTATTGGACCTTCGTCGCAAAGACAGAGCAGCATTGGTATGTAGGTGAAGTCATTTCGGGGGACGTCGTCATCTTGGACACCTTCTCCATCAAACCGGAAAATGAGCGGATTGCGGCAGCCAAGAAAAGTTACAAAGTCCAGTCCTTCCTCGCTTTTACTCATCATGTGCATGTAGAAACAAAGGAGCGTTCCTTTGGCTATGAGGTCAAATGGATTGATCTGCGCTACCGCTCGCGTTTTCAAGGGAAAAGTCACTACATGTTCGTCGCCGTGGTCTACCTCGACTTTGATCTGACCATCCGCGATTCCTTCGTCGGCTGGATCCACCGCGGAGAAGAACAGCTCACTAAAAAATTGGATTCAAAACGCTCGTAATAAGACGAGACTCCCGCCCCTGCTAGAAGAGGGCGGTTATTTTTTGATCATCTGACCCGTTCATTTTTACCAAAATTGCACCTGTTCTCCTAGTCAAATACCCATTACGATCAAAATAACAACGACAGACTGGGGGACTCGACATGATACCAATTCGTTATTCCAAGCGTACCATTACTGATCAGGAGCAAATTGACCAATTTTTGCAAGTGGCAAAGGTCGGCCATCTCGGCTTGTCCAATGAAATCGAGCCGTACATCCTGCCTTTGAATTTTGCTTGGTGGAATGGCTGTATTTATTTTCACGGCGCGGATTCTGGCAGAAAAATCGAAATGATCAATGGCAACAACCGCGTATGTTTCAGTGTTTGCGAGGAGTACGGCACAATCGCCTCACCTGTGCCTGCCCATATCGATACGGCTTACATGAGTGTGTTTATCGCCGGAACAATTGAGCGTGTTTCTGAACCTGAGGAGATGCGCGATGCGATGCAATCCATGATCGACAAGTACGTACCCGGCTACTATTCAGAACCGTTGCCTTTACAGCATGTCATCAAGTATCGTTCTTCGATGGGCAGTACAACTGCCATCTTCCGGATTACACCTACTGCACTGACCGCCAAAGGTAACCCACTTTCCGAAGAGAAACAGTTCTATCCCGGCAGAAAAGTCGAGATGGATGTATAGCAACGAAAAAAGACACGCTCCTTTTTATAAGAGGCGTGTCTTTTGCTTGAGTGATCTTTACTTATTATACGGGGCACTCATTCCTGTCGAAATCGCGATTCGGTTCCAGCAGTTGATCGTATTGATTGCCATAATCAAGGAAACGTACTCGTTCTCGTCAAAATGCTCGCGAACCTGCTGATAGAGCTCTTCAGAAACACCATTAGCTGTAATGACAGTGACTGCTTCTGTCAGAGCAAGGACGGCGCGCTCTGCCTCTGTGTAAACCGCGGATTCTCTCCATACACTGAGCAAGTAAATGCGTTGCTCTGTCTCACCGAGCTTGCGCGCATCTTGCGTATGCATATCCATGCAAAAAGCGCAGCCGTTGATTTGGGAAGCACGAATTTTGATCAGCTCAATCAGTTTTTTGTCCAAGCCGCTCTCATTCACGAATTTTTCCAGCTTGAGCATGGTTTGATACGCTTCGGGATTTACTGTACGATGATTGATTCTAGCTTGCATGATTCATCTTTCCTCTCCACTCGAATTTGCTTTCAACCTCAAAGACGAGTGAAGCGTCGTTCTTGTGACGAATCATCCATTTTCTTTTTGCAGATGGGCAAGCTTATCAGGATTGACCATCATGTACAAGCGTGCAATGCGATCATCTTCATTCATTGTGATCTGCATGATCGCTTTCAGCTGACCTTCGGAGTAGACAGCGATTCCATCCTGGCCATTGATCGAGCGAATTTGCATGGTAGCATGAGAAGCCCACCTTGGCCATACCCCCATCCAGAAGGCCGTAATCCGCTCATCTGAGAAGATGGGATGAATAGCCGCACGGACTTTCCCGCCACCATCGCTGACAAACACGGCATCTTTTGTCAAAAGTCCGATCAACGACTTCGCATCTGACTTGGAGATGGCCAGCATCAACTGTTCTACCAAACTCGAAGTCCGACTTGGCTGAGGGACGATCGCCTGATAACCTGCTTCAGCCAGCTTTTTTCTCGCAAGGCTAAACTTCTTACGGCAATTTACTTCGGTCATTCCGAGCATCGCAGCAATTTCGCTGTATTCGTAGTCGAGTGCTGTTCGGAGCACAAAAACGGCCCGTAGCGTCGACGGTAGTTTCTCCAAGAGAACAAGTAAGCCATACGAGACGGCTTCTTCGGCAATCACCGTTTGCAAGGGATCATTGGTTTCCGAAGCGTCCAGCATCGGCTCTGGCAGCCATTCCCCTACATACTGCTCCCGCTTCCAACGGGCTGATTTTAATACGTCCAGGCAGCGATTGGTCACAGCTTTGCACAGATAGCTTTTTACATGGTGAATGTCTTGGATGTCGGTACCTGCCAATGCAAGAAAAGTATCCTGAACAATGTCCTCCGCTTCCGTTACGGAGCCAGTCATCCGGTACGCAAGGGAAAACAGTAATGATTTATACTCCCGATAAACATCCTCCATGTGCACGGTCATTATTTTGCATCACCAAACTGCCAAAGGGTGTGGCTGAGACTTCCATAGCGGATGCTCATATGCAGGCGCTTCGCTGTACGCTCATCGTCGGCAGCACCCATGACGTACACGAGTGGGACAAAATGCTCGGTTCCATACGCGGGAACAGCTTTTTCGGCATGTGGAGCAAGTTCGCGATAGTTGGCTAGATCATCGACATTCCAGTCAGTCAATGTTGTTTGCAGCCAGTCTTCGAATTGCTCCGCCCACTCAAAGGTATTACTATCAGACTCTCTCAAGTCCATATAGGAAAAATTATGGACAGTTCCGCCACTGCCGAGGATCAGAACGTCTTTTGCGCGGAGCGGACTGAGTGCTTTACCGATCTGATATTGCTCCTTCACTGTCAGGTTCGGATTAACTGATAAGGCAACAACAGGAATATCTGCATCCGGATAAATATGGCGCAAAACTACCCAGTGTCCATGGTCCAAGCCTCTTGTCGTGTTCAAAGCGACCGGAATGCCGGCTTCCTGAAGAAGTCGGATGGTTTCATCCGCTACTTCACGCTCTCCTTTTGCCGGGTACTCGATTTCGTATAACGCTTGCGGAAAACCGCCAAAATCGTGAATGGTCGGGAAGGTGTCCATGGTTCCCACCATTTGATCATAGGCTTCCCAGTGAGCGGAAAAAATGACAATAGCACGTGGCTTGCGCGGGAGCAGGCCAGGCAATTGGTTCAGTGCTTCTGTATAGGCATTGTTTTCTATAGCAAGTAACGGGGCACCATGTGCAATGAAAAAAGACGGCATCATATGCGTACACTCTCCTCTATACTTTTTAAACTTAGTTACTTTTTGTAAGTATTATATCGCATAATCATCACGGTTACAAGTGTATCCAGAATTGATGCCGTTTCTTTCTTCTGAACAAAAAAAGCTTGCCGTTCCTAAAGAACGACAAGCCTTATAGCTGGTAAAGTTACAATTACTTCGCTGCTGCGAAACGCTTGCTAACTTCATCCCAGTTTACTACGTTCCAGAACGCACCGATGTAGTCAGGGCGTTTGTTTTGGTAGTTCAGGTAGTATGCATGCTCCCAAACATCCAGACCAAGGATAGGTGTTTTACCTTCCATGATTGGGCTGTCTTGGTTAGGAGTAGAGCTGATTGCTACTTTTCCGCCTTCTGCAGTCAGCCAAGCCCATCCGGAACCGAAACGAGTAGTAGCTGCTTTTGCGAATTCTGCTTTGAAGTTGTCAAAGCTTCCGAAAGCCGCGTTGATTGCGTCAGCCAGTTCACCAGTTGGTGCGCCGCCGCCGTTCGGGCTCATGATTTCCCAGAACAATGTGTGGTTAGCATGGCCTCCACCGTTGTTGCGAACAGCAGTGCGGATGGACTCAGGCAGAGCATCCAGATTGCTGATCAGCTCTTCAACGCTTTTACCTTGCAGGTCAGCGTGTGCTTCCAGAGCTGCATTCAGGTTGTTAACATAAGTAGCATGGTGGCGTCCGTGATGGATTTCCATGGTTTGCGCGTCGATATGTGGTTCCAAAGCGTTGTGTGCATAAGGCAATGCAGGAAGTTGATGTGCCATTGTAACATTCCTCCTCAAATTATGTAGGTCAAGCTTACGACTTCATTATACTGTAAGCCAAACAGTTTTTCAACAAATCGGTATGCAAAGTATATTAATCTATTTACTATTTCAAAGAAATTCTATCTTGCAAACGAAAAGGAGCGTGCTAGACTTGGATTATTACAAACGAAGAGAATCAGGTGATTACTAGTGGAAATGGACTTATCAACGATCGTACTTCTCGCCGTCTTTGGATTCGTTGCAGCATTCATCGACAGTACTGTTGGTGGAGGTGGACTCATCTCTCTCCCCGCTCTGCTCGGTCTAGGAATGCCACCGTACCTTGCTCTTGGCACAAACAAGTTGGCTGGCACGATTTCATCTGCCACCAGCTCCTACACCTTTATCAAGAACGGTAAATTTGACAAGAAGCTCATGCTGATCTTGTTTCCCGTCTCCCTGGTCGGCGCCTATTTCGGAGCGAAAACAGTTCTGTTCGTTCCTCAGGAGTTTTTGAAGACCCTTGTCGTTATTATGATGGCACTCATTTTTGTTTACACCCTTTTTAACAAACGATTCGGTCAAGATTCCAACTACAAAGGGCTGACCAAATTTACACTCGGCATCGGGATTCCTTTTACCTTTTTAATCGGATTTTACGATGGATTTTTCGGGCCAGGAACCGGTTCGTTCTTTGTTTTTCTGATGGTGCTTTTGTTTGGCTATGATTTTGTGATTGCAGCCGGCAATGGACGAATATTGAATCTGGCCAGTAACATTTCTGCGCTTTTTGTCTTCACCATGGAGGGCAAGGTCGTCTTCATGACTGGGCTTATCATGGGGATTGCGATGTTGTTGGGGGCAAACCTCGGTGCCAAAATGGCCATCAAAACGGGAGTACGTTATGTCCGTCCGTTGTTCTTGGTTGTATCCATTACCTTGATTGTGAAGATGGTGTATGAGTTGATTTTTACAGCTTGATCATATGACGTACAACACTAGTACGTTGCTGTAGTGGTGGGGAGGAAACAGGAGAAAACGCTCAGATTCTAGGGCCACCTGCTGAGGGATTGACTGCACGACTCCATGTAAAAAGCGAAACCGCGTCCAAAGTAGTCCATTCAGGAGGTTTTTCAGAGGTGGACGCTTAAGAGCGTGTTTCGCTTTTTGCATTCCGTCTCGGTCGGTGTCCCTAAGATCTTCGCTTATTTCTCCTGTTTCCTCTACGAGCTTTCCGTGTTTAAACGGGTTGTAAACGACATAAAAAAATGAAGAATGCAATCAGTTACGATAGAGAAGAATATTTCCAGACGTAGCGACTTGTGGAGTCCTACCGAGCGGAGAAGGGATTCGCGGGAAAAAGAAACGCAACCGTGCCCATGCGACGTAGCGGCTACCACTTTTGCGTTTCCCCGTGAATCCCTTCGGAGCGGACAGTCCCAACCCTCAGCAGGACGGAGCCTGGAGCCTAGACTGGAAATATTCTTCTCCCCACTACAGCCATAAGCAAGTGATAACAAACTCTCCTACTCAAGCTGCCATGGCAATGCCGGGCTGGATTCGACCTCGTCATTGACAGGAGTTACCGCCGTCGATCCGCAGTACATCGCCCGCTCTGACAAGGTACTGACAATTGAGGATCGGATCAACGGCTTTTTTCAACGATGCATGAATGGTAAACCATTGCCATACAACAGTGATGAAATGCGGGCAATGGTCGCTCATCTTACTTACATCGCTACAAATCGACCCTGGCTCATGAAAAGTGATACGGGCATAGCGAAAAAGGTCACCTGCACAAGGGGCTGTTGACAAAAAGGGTTAGGGACCCAATGCCCTAACCCTTTTGCCGTTTTTTCACTTATACGTCGTCGGATTGTTTTGTTTCGTAACCTGTGATTAGTTTGCTTTTATCATTCGTTTAATGTTAATTGCCATTGCAGAAAAGAGGCAGTGTTCGGATACATTTCGAATGCCTCTTTTGTATGTTTCTTTTAAGTTATGCTGCCTTTTCATTGTACCGAAGGTACCCTCGCACCATATTCTTCTTTGCCTTTGGATAACACTGTACTCTTGGCTTTGCTTCCTTGCTTGGTTGCGTTCTTTAGCCTCTTGGAATAATGGTCTTTCTATTGTTTTGCGAGATGCGGTTTGTCCAAAACATTGTTGGCGTAACTCACAGGACTTACAGTCCTTTGTTTGGGCAGCATAAATTTTGCTATAACTTTGTTTCCAACTGTGCCACTTAACATGAGTAAATTGAAGTGCCTTGCCATTCGAGCAATAATAGGCATCGTTCATTTCATCAAATGTAAATTGTACTGACCTTTCGGTCTGATCAATAACACCTTTTATCGGAGAGATATAACCGGTTATCTTTAAATTTTCTAATTCATGGTGTACTCCAGAGCGATCATACCCTTTATCTGCGCCTACTTTGCCAATATGTAAACCAAATTTCTCTTTTTGTATCTGTAATCGCTTTATAAATGGTTCGTGGTCATTCACATTAGCAGCCGTAACGTGTATATCAGTTATGATTCCATGCTTAACGTCCACACTGGTATGCGCTAAATAGTGAAATCCCTTGGGTTTATTAGGACGGTTCAATAAACCTGACTCCGGGTCTGTTGTGCTCTGTTTTACTTCCTTCTCAGGAGGAGAGGTTTTAGGTTTTCTTCCTCGTTTTTTCCTAGTGGGATCGTTATCTCTGTCTTTTTTAATTCTCCGTGCTTCCTTTTCTAGCTCTTCAAGGTACTCAGTAGGCTTTTTCTCCACTAAAACTTTTTCTGACCTATTAATCGATGCATTCGCTTTGATGTGAGTAGAATCAACAACAATTATTTCCCCAGTAACTAAACCAGTTCGAATACATTCCGAGACGATGTGATCGAAGATCTCCTGAAAAATATGACTTTCTTTAAATCTACGACGGCGGTTCTGGCTCAGTGTGGAATGATCGGGAACAGTGTCAGTTAAGTCCAATCCTAAAAACCATCGATAGGCCAAATTCACTTGGATTTCTTGTTCCAACTTCCTTTCGGAAGGGATGCCATAAAGATACCCGATAAGGATCATTTTCATTAACAAAACTGGATCAACTGAGCGACGACCTACAGGCGAGTATAAGTGTTGCACTTTCTCATAGATAAAAGAAAAATCAATCTTATTACGAACAACACGTAAAAAATGATTCTCGGGTACAAGATCATCCAAATTTAAGAACATAAACTGGTGCTGTTTGTCTCCATCGATTCCCATCATGAGATAGCCCTCCAAAATAAAAAGAACCGTATAGAAATGATTTCTACACGATTCCCAGAAACCCCTATCTCTACGGCAATTTGTCAACAGCCCCGCACAAAGGGGACCTTTTTCGGCTAGCATGTGTGATTCGTCCCGCAATGGAGATAATGGCGCGTTCTTATCCTGCACCGTTTGTTTAATCAAGATAGCTCGCCATTGCCTTTGGTTCCAAAGGCACATAGACTAGCGAAGGGGTCTCTTGGCCTTTCACCCATATATAAGCCAGCTCTACAGGATGGTTTTTCAAGTAGGCTCTCGCTGCTTTTTCTGGCTGCATCTCTTGCTCGTCAGTCTGCGCACTTGAAGTGTTGCTGGATAAATCCTTCTGAAAGCCGATCACCTTTCCGGTTTTGGAGTCGATGTCAACCGTGTACCCTTGTACATGATTCACCGGAGGCTTTTTTCCAGACAGAGCTTTGAAATAGATGCGGTATGTAGGTGAATGGAGTTCAACTTTGATCACTTGCAGCCCCGTAATTTCGGAATCCAGATATTTTTGAAGGAATGAAACGGCTGTATCGGTCACAACAGCAGCATCCTTCGCTTCAGCAGAAGGAGAGGTTGGCGGATTCACATACTCGATTCCGGTGACCTCACCTGTCAAATCGTTCGCCTGAAGAGAAACAGAACTGTTCTTGCCCACCTTCCAATAATAGGTAGTCGTATACTTGTAGTGCTCCACTTTCCACAAGCTTTCTCCTTCTACCGTGAAATCAAAATTCGTTTCCAATATTCTCAAGGCCTCTTCTTTATTCATAGCAATCATTCTCGTTCCAACGCCACTCACCTTGTAATTCTTGCCACGCAATTGGCTATATTCCCTCTCGACTCCAATCAATTGACCATCTTTGGCATCTACAAAACCCATCAGGTCAGGATTGTAGCTGATGTTCTGCGTGTCTGAATAGAAAAGCGACATGACATCGGCTAGAATGGACTCCGCCTCTACTTTAGAAATCGTACGGGATGGATCAGGAAAGGTTTGTTCATTTCGTTCTCTTTTCTGAATCTGGCTAGCAAGTACAGATTTTCCGTTGTTGGCTTCATCCAGCATCACGATGTAGTGATCATTGATGAACGGAATCCCGTTTACGGTACGCGCAAAGACAAATTGCTTTTGCTTTGTATCCGACAAGGAATCTACAAACTGGTAGGAGCGACTATCCTGTCCAACCATTTGCTTGAGATAGGCAGCTGCTTGGTCATGCAGGGTAGTCGAGGTCGTTTTGCTGTAGGGAGCCGTTGTTGTCATAGCAGTGCTCTCCTTAGGAGATTTCTCTCCTATTCTCGACTCTTTTGCAGTGACTCGTTTTTCTGGCCCCGCTATCTGTTCTTTTTTCCCCCCAACCGCAGGAGGTACCGGTACACTTTCCTTGGTATCTTCAGGAGCTATTTTTGCAACAGTCATCGGTTCAAAACTCGGAGGAGACAACTGTTCTGGTGACGAGTGCCTTGGTTCTTCTACATCTGTTGAAGGAAGAGCGAGTGAAGCTCCCCAGGCAACCAACAGTAAAAAGGCAACAGCCTGAACACTCTTGATCATTCGATTGCTGGCGATTGACTGCTGATCCATTTTCCTTGCTTTCGCCGCCAAAGCCACTCTTAGCCGTTCCTTTGCTTCCATTTGCGGTTTTGGAGCATATTGATTCAATTCTTTCATTCTCTCATGTAGGATATCTACGTCTTTCCAATACATGTGCTCCCCCCTCCTTCCGTCCCCTTTCCTCCATCTTTTGTTGAACGAGTTTAATGGCCCGATGATAGTCTACCTTGGCTTTGGACTCAGAGATACCCAGGAGCTCTGCTGTCTCTTTCACGCTGTGCCCCTCAATAGAACGTAAAATCACAACCATGCGATACTTGGGAGGAAGCGAGAGAATCGCATCTCTAAGCTGGCGGTCTCTCTCCTTTTCCATATAAATCTCTTCTGGCAAGCCATCCTTGGCTGGAAGCTCTTTAAACCAAATATCCGCGAATATTCTCTGGAATTTTTTGCGTCGATAAAGATCAATGGCAGCATGTTTGGCAATGGAAAATATCCATGTTTTTATCTGCACTCTTCCGTCATACCGAGGCAATGCCTGCAACACCCGCGTGAATACTTCTTGGGTGATATCTTCCGCGTCGTTTCTGTTCCCAATAAAGTGATAGAGGAAATAATAGATGTCCTGATAATAGGTTTCGACAAGATCATGAATCCGCTCTTCATAGCTCCCATACATCTGCTTCCCTCCTTTACACAAAACAAGTGTGCTTGCTCCATTATTGAAAGCAAGCACGGCACTCCCTTATTTCTTCTTTCTTGGGTTTTGGATAGACTCCCCAGTCAGGGCGTCTACGTACTCTAACATATAGTCATTCTCTTGTGGCTTGTAAACCAGTATCGTGGACTCCGAACTTTCACGGTCTATGACCGGAGCATAGTACATCAGTTCCAATGGGTGATGCTTCAGATACTCTTTGGCAGCTTTCTCTGGTGAGACTGCCTTGGCTGGATCGGGATAAGTGACTGCGCTGGGGTCAAATTCTCCAAACAGACCCATGAGTTTGCCTGTCTCACTGTTAATCTCAACCCTATAGGTTTGATCCTCAACCGGGATGCCATTTATCGTGTTGAAAAAATTGAAGATGTAATGATCGGATTGCTTCAGTCGGAAATCCTTGTCCAGTACCACAGCTTTTGTATCGGTATGCAAATAAGTTTGTAGCACTTGCAGGGCTGTCTTTTGAGCTTCTTCGATGGATACCTTCTTGCTAGGCTCTTTAGAATCGTCTTCCAAATACAGAGCAACGACTTGACCATTCGTTGTTTTTACCCGTACGCTGGCGACTTGATCCCCTTTTTTCCATTGAAACTCCTTCACATCCCCATTTGGCTTATTTTCGGGGACCTTTTCAGTAAAAGTAGCTCCGGTTGTGTCAAAGCCAAGAAGATTTTTCAAATGGCTCGCAGCTTCATCCTTATCCTTTGCAGTCAACTTTTGGCCCTGCGGCGAAACTGGAGTAGCAGGAGCTGAAAGATTAGGTTCTCGGTAAAATCTTGCATGTTCGGTCTCGACTGATTTGCCCGACTTGGCATCCAAGAATCCGGACCAGGAGACTTGATAGGTCAACATCAAGCCACTGCGGTCTTTATTCGAACGATAAACGGGTGTCATCAGTCCTACGACTGCTTTTTCTGCCTCTTCTAAAGACATCGCTTCTTCTGGTTTCGGAAGGGAAGCAGGATCAATCTGCTTGGAGATCTGCCCAACGTTGCTGATCAGAGAGACGACCTCCCCATTCCCATTCAGACCCAAAGACATTTTTTCATCATGATGCGGAACCCCGTTTATGACTAACCGATATGCGGGACCGCCCAATTGCTCTGACTTTTGCGGATTATATTGGTACATCTTCGCCGCGTCTCCCAATAAAGCTTTCAAAAATGCATCCGCTTTTTCCTTCTGGACGTCCAACGGAAGCTCCTTGTCTTCCGGTTCATCTGTCCTATAACCAAAGCTGTTGATGTCCCCTGTCTTCTTGTCCAGAAAAATGACCATCCGGGGAGTTTTTTTACCGTCTCCCTTTTTTCGTTCTACCATTACAACATCGCTTGTTTCTCCTATGTCCATTTTCTGAACAGTGAGCTCTTTCATATATGGCAGTAGCTCTGACAGCTTGTCGATTGTTTTTTGGGCCATGGCCTGCGCTGTTGCATCCACCGCCACTCCCGTATGGCTGGCTGAAGTCTTCTCAGCTTGAGCCGCCCATGCTGGCGTTGCTGTCAGAAGAGTTGCCGCCATGACTGACATAACTGCCCGATTCCATTTTTTCATCTATTCTTTCCTCCTCAGATTTGTTTCCTGCTTCTCATTTGCATTATTCGCACGAGCTTACAAAAGGTTACATTTTATTTCCAGTTTCCTCCACAAAAAGACAATCATCTGAACAGCGACTATCCGTCAAACAATCGGTTTCCCCGGTCAAACTATGGTTACAAACATACAAAAAAACCTTGCTATGGTGATAAAACAGCAAGGTTTTCAGGCTGACTTTTTATGTTTTGGCTTTTAGCTAGCCCCGGCTGTTACAGCTTTTGCTTGATGATCACGCACCGCCTGATTGCTCGCTGCCATAAACGCCTGCGCGACCGCCATCAGTACATCTCGATGCTCGGCAACTCCTTTAAAATGACTTCCGTTGGCGCTGACCGTCACGATCGCTTCGCCTGTCGCATGCTCTCCCGACGACAATGAATACAGCTCCATGTCCGTAAACTCCACGTCGAACGGCAGTGCCTGCTTGATGCCTGCCACCAATGCCTCAACAGGTCCTTCTCCCGTGCCAGAGTATGCTTGTTCTGCTCCTGTCACATTGTTCGTAATCGTGCAGGAAGCCATGCGATGTCCAGATGTGCCGGTGAGCACTTGCGCATTTACGAGTGTGAATGGCTCCAGTACGGCGTTCACGGTATGTCCCACGAGTTCAAGCAATTGATGATCCTGAACAACTTTTTGCTTGTCAGCCAGCTCTTTAAATTGGACGTACAGTGTCTCCATCTGCTCATCGGTCAGCTGTATCCCGAATTCGTTTACACGGTGCTTAATGGCATGGCGACCGGAATGTTTTCCGAGAATGATCATGTTGCGAGGCACGCCCAAGCTCTCCGGGTCCATGATTTCGTAGGTGCTGCGCTCTTTTAAGAGACCATCCTGATGAATTCCCGCTTCGTGTTGAAAGGCATTGCGACCGACAATTGGTTTGTTGAAAGCAATCGGGAAGCTCATGGCACGACTCACCTTTTGTGAAGTGGTGTAAATGTGCTCCGGTCTGATGCCAGTCTCGGCATCCAGTGCTTCTTTGCGCGTCTCAATGGCCATCACCAGCTCTTCCAAGGAGCAGTTCCCTGCTCGCTCACCGACCCCGTTGACCGTTACTTCGACTTGAGTGACCCCAGCACGAATCGCAGCCAAACTGTTTGCAACCGCGAGTCCCAGGTCATTGTGGCAGTGTGCACTGAACTCTACCTTGTCGCTGCCACGAACGTTTTTCATGACACGAGTGAACATAGCTCCGTACTCTTCCGGAAGCGCGTAACCTACCGTATCGGGGATGTTGATAATGGTTGCCCCTTCTTCAATCGCTGCCTCAATCATCTCAAACAGGAACTCATCACCTGTACGAGTCGCATCCATCGGCGAAAATTCGAACCGGTCTACAAACTGTTTGCCGTACGCAATCATCTCGCGGGCGATCTTAATCACCTGCTCTCTGGACTTGCGGAGTTGGAAGTCCAGATGAATGCTAGAGGATGACAGAAACATGTGGAGTCTGCGACGCTCTGCCGCTTGTGTAGCCCGAACGGCAGCGTCGATGTCCTCTTTCACCGCACGAGCAAAGCCACAGATTTCCACGCCCTGCACCTCTTGCGAAATACGTTGCACCGCCATGAAGTCACCAGGGCTGGAGATAGGAAAGCCCGGTTCGATGACATCCACACCGAGGTCTGCCAAATGCTTTGCTATCACGATTTTTTGCTCGGGCGAAAGAGACGCTCCTGGCGCTTGCTCTCCGTCACGCAGTGTCGTATCAAAAATATGGATTCGTTTTGTCATGGGTAATGCCTCCTCAATTTTTAGTCGTTTTTTTCGTAATAAAAAAAGCCCACCGTCTCCATATACAAGAGACGACAGGCTTTTCGCTGCCGCGGTACCACTCTCGTTGATCCCCTCTTTTTTCAGAAGAGAATCCACCTCGCTGTCCCGATGACGTGGGACGATCCGTCAAGGTCTACTGAACGTTTTCAACCTTGCCGCTCCCGGGTGAGATTCGAGCATTTCCTGACTGCGTCGCACCTACCCGCAGCTCTCTGGACAAGAAATTCGCTTTACTAGCTCCCGTTCTTCGCGTTTGTTCTATGTCGTTGTGAAAATCAAAAAGGCCTGCCGTCTCTATCGAAGAGACGACAGACCTTGTCTATCGCGGTACCACTCTCGTTGACCCCAGCTACTCGCCAGAAGTCCACCTCATGTACTGATCCTAGTCGATCAGCACAACCCGATCACGGAGGTTAACCGTCAGAACTTACTACTCGATGCAGCGCTACATCTAGTTCAGTCCTGCCGCTCCCGGGCGAGCTTCACTGGCTTCTCTGACTGCGTTGCACCATCCCGCAGCTCTCTAAACAGATCAGTCCACTTACTGTTCCCGTTCTTCGCGTTATTGTTATTATTGTTTGAAATTTTATTCGGTTTATATCTGATTGTCAATGGCGGCTAGCAATAAAAATAATTTTAATAAGCAAATTAATTGACCTCTCTCACCGATCTGCGGCTGAACTGTCTGTAATAAAGGCAAGCGAGACCCAATATCACGAGCACTAAAGCGGAATAAATATTGCTATAGACCGACGCTCCTGGATAGCTATTGAGCAGATTCCAGCTCTCAGCAGCTCCTCCATCAATCGACTTGCCGTACAAGGTAGCTGCAAGTGCACCCGCAATAAAGTTCAGCATTGCCAACAGTCCCATCCCGACGCCGATCTGTTCCTTTGGTAACGACTGTGAGATTGCGTTTGACATCGAAATCATCATAAACGATAGTCCGACATTGCCAAAAATCAGAAAAACGGCAATGAAGAACGGGGAAACTCCCGCAAAGGAAGAGAATAGGACAAAGCTGCTCAAAAGTAGCGTAGACGCAGTGTAAAATAAATACGAATTCCCTTTCTTATCTGCAAGAATCCCAGCCTTTTTCCCCAAAAACGCGGTCACAATTGCTCCTGGTACCATGACAAAGCCAATGAGCCCCGGTGCCAGATGATTCACATCAGCCAACAATTGTGGACTAAGAAAAGCGAATGAATAGCCGCTCCCTATCATCAAAAAGGCAATGACCAGCCCGAGCGAATAGCGTTTACTCCGGAATAAGCCAGGGCGAATAAATGGTTCTGCAGTCGTCCGAATCCTTAACAGGAACAGAAGGAATGAGAGGATGCACCCCAGTGCGAGCAACAAGCTCTGATTCGTAATAGCGAGCAAAAGCAATGCAATCGTTATGGCGAGAAGCCCACCACCGACCCAGTCCATTTTGACGGCTTCCCGCTCCTCCTCCTCCAAATACTTGCGGAAAAAAGGCACGGCAAAAAGCGCGAACAACGGCATGCAGAACAGCCATCTCCAATCGAGCAGACTGACCAGCAAAGAGGAGAGAACAGGACCTAATGCGCTACCGATTGCCATCCCGGTCATGGAGATTCCTAAAGCTCGGCCCCTACTCTCTGGGGGAAAATAACGCACCGGAATAATGGAAGACGTCGCCGGAACAACAGCAGCTCCTGCTGCCTGCACAATTCTCCCAAAAAGCACCATGCCATAATTATCGGCGAAAAAACCGATAACGGAGCCGATGGCAAATAGAATCAATCCGAATGTAAGCAAATGCTTGAGCTTGTAGGAATCAGCTAGCTTTCCGTACATCACGGTTCCAACCGCATAGATTAACAAAAAGGCAGACGTCACCCAGCTTACTTGGCTAAAGGATAAATGAAACTCCGTCCTGATTTGCGGTAACACGATATTGAACATCGTAGCACTCATCACCGTAATCATGAGCGTAAACACGAGTACGCAAAGAACTTTTTCGGCAGATTGTGGTTGTGGTTCGGTTTGCATATTGGAAAGACACCTCTCGTTATCACCGATTTCTTCCCGGGAAGGTGATTGTTGGCCTTGCTAGATGTAGTTTATAATGATTTTAAAATAAACAAAAATATATCTTCTGACATGTAGTTGATATACCTGAGTATATGGAGTTGAATCGAATGGAATTGTTGCAATTGCACTATTTCCGAACAGTGGCCAAGTGGCAGCATATGACGAAAGCCGCCCAAGAGCTGCGAATTGCTCAGCCTGCTCTCAGCAAAACCATTGCTCGGTTGGAAGAGGATGTCGGGGTTCCGTTATTTGATCGCGAGCGAGGACGTATTCGGCTGAATACATTTGGGAAGGCGTATTTGGAGCGTGTAGATAAAGCACTGAACTTGTTGGAGGAAGGTCAAAAAGTCGTATCGGATCTGGCCGGAATGGAGCATGGTCGTATTCATCTGGCAACGTCGACCTTGGATCTATTATCAGAACCGTTGGGCAAGTTTCTCGCACTCCATCCAGATGTGCATTTCCAGATCACGCAAGCCACCATGGAAGAAATGGCACTCCTTTTGGAATCAGGCGAAGTGGATATTTGCTTCACGCATTTGCCGATCAAGCTACCGGATATTTTGACAACGCCCGTATTGAAAGAAGATATTCATGTAGCTGTCCCACGCACGCATCACTTAGCCAAGCAAACCAGTATTCAACTAAGCGAGCTGGCTGAAGAGTCCTTTATCGGCTACCGTGAGGACTTTCCCATCCAAATGCTGTACGATCAGTTCTTTCAAAAAGCGGGGATTACCCCCAAATTCGCTTGTCGGGTAGATGATCCCGGCTCTATCCAAAAGCTGGTCCGGGCCGGTCTTGGTATCGCCCTCTATGGCTGTATCAGTCGAGAGGAAGACCCTCACCTAGTCATGCTTCCGATCAAACACCCGATCTGCCAGCGACATTTTCAAATGATTCGGCACGAAAAAAGATACCTCTCCCTGGCAGCACGCCAGTTCTGTGATTTTATCGTCCAGTATTTTGCTGATTCTCTTGAAAAATAAGCCCCTTTCCAACAGAAAAAAGCCTGGCATCCGTCGCCAGGCTCTTCCCCTACTCTTGTTTTCTTTTTTTCATACGTAAAATAATGCCGTCAATGAGCAGTCCAATCCCCGCTCCGTAAAAAGGGGCCGCAAATCGAGTTCCTTCAGCAAGCGGCAGGTCTTTCAAGTACACGATAAACACACCGACAATAAAACCGATCATCGTGTAGCGCAGCCGGGTCGCCCCCATCAAACGACACTCCCTTTCACGCTACTTCCCGAATTTATTTGGCATTTTCATGTTTTTCATCGTACGACTCATTTGTTTGAGCTGCTTTTGATTGAGATTCATCCCCATTGAGCGGGCCATGGCTTGAAGCTGCTTGTCGTCCATTTGCATGTTGGACATTTGTTTTTTCAATAAATAAGTCCCTCCATAAAATCCACCAGCGAGACCGATTAACAATGTAACAATTGGAATTACCCAGTTGTACCAAGCCATCAATACATTACCATCCTCTATACGTAATTATGAACTCTTTTATTGTACCATAGTTGAGCTATCTTCTGTAAATTGTGATTAGAAAACTTGGAAAATGAGAACACTGCCCTCAACAACATCCTTGTCTCAAGCATATTCTAATAGCAAGAGGTGAAACAACTATGACTCCAATTGTGATTCTGGACGCTGGACACGGTGGCAGCGATCCAGGCGGAGGTAACAACACGCAATTTACCGAGAAAGATATGAATTTGCAAATATCGCTTTACCAATATAATCGCTTTTTGGCTCTAAATATTCCTGTCGCGATCACACGAACAACCGATGTGACTCTGACAAGTGAGGCTCGGACTGCTCTGGTTCGAAACAGCAGTGCTCGCTACTGCATATCCAACCATATTAACTCAGGTGGCGGCCGGGGCTCCGAGGTCATTTACTCGATTTATGGCTCCCCAACCTTTCCCCAATTGATCCAGGATGCCCTGACAGCGGAGGGGATGCCGAATCGGCGCATTTTTACGCGAACACTGCCAGATAATCCGCGGCTCGATTACTACTTCATGCACCGGGAGACTGGTAGCGTGGAGACGGTCATTGTCGAGTATGGCTTTGCCGACAATGCGTTGGATGCAAATAAACTACAGCAGGATTGGCGAGATCTCGCGGAAGGGGTAGTCCGGGCATTTTGCACGTACGCTAAGCTTCCCTACCAGCCCCCTACGACTCCTACTTCAACTCCAAAACCTACTACAGCACCTACCCTTGCTCCCACCACTTCTCCCGGAAACGGCGATGACTGGAAGCAGGAAGCCGTCAATTGGCTGTATGATCAAGGCTTTTTAACAGACGAACAATGGCGTCAGCAGCCTGACCAACCTCTGCCGCTCTGGGCACATGCTGTCATCCTGAAGCGTTTATTCGAAAAGCTCAAACCGTAATATCACGTCTCCGTTTAATCATCTGCTTTAAAACGGGTCAGCGGCGTATCCGTTAAACCCGAATAGTTTCTTTTTGCTGGCACACTCACCAATTCGTCCTCTGGGTAACGGTAGGCGGTTAACTTTCCGCCGAACACACATCCTTGGTCGATGTTGATGGTGCCATTTTTTCGTTTTGGTTCTGGATGCGGATCATGTCCCCATACGATGATGGGCGAAGTCACTTTTCGTTCTTTTGCCCATTCTCTGCGGATCGGGCGCCCATCCGGCCCCGTCCCTGCTACATCGCCATATCGGCAAAACGTGTAGACCGCAGGCGAATCCATCCCTATGTAATCGTCGCGAATCCCCGCATGAACTGCGATCGCTACTATTTTTTCATTTTGTTTGATGATCATGTGCGAAGGAGAAGAAAATAGCAATCTACGGCTCTGCTCACGCAGTAAGGAGGCCTTCTTCGGTCCGTATTCTTGCTGATACAACCGAATCTCCTCTTCTACCTTTTCATCTCCGTGAGCCAATGTCACTGGTCTGCCATCCAACCAGCGGGCTACTTTCCACCCGTGGTTACTATCTACCATTTCAGCCAGGCCTGCCGTGACATGCTGGTGAAAAAATTGCAGCATTTTGATTGAGTAAGGTCCACGACTCGTGATATCACCGAGGGAAAGGAGCTTTCGGCCGTGGGGATGGCGATATGTACCGTCTGGGGCTCGTTCATATCCCAAGCGTTTGAGCAATTCTATAAATTCGTCGTAACAGCCGTGAACATCCCCAACGATATCCACACCATTGTCAGCCGAAAGCACCTTGGAGCGTGTTTGAGGTTTGTGCCTCATAGCCCGTCCCTCCTTTCCGTTATCTCTCATTCGTTACTTACTATCTTTACCACATCTACGAAAAAAACTCACGGTTTGCATACAAGAAAACGGTTTAAACAAGTAAACGCGCGAAAAAGCCCCTGTTTACTGAGGAGCTATTTGGCGCGTTTACTTATTATATGATGCTATGTGCTTAACCTAAGCTATGCGTGTGCACGTAAATAGCCGCTTGCGTGCGATCCTCCACGTTCAGCTTGGCAAGAATGTTGCTGACATGAGTCTTGACTGTTTTGATCCCGATAATCAGCTCATCAGCAATTTCTTGGTTGGACTTGCCCTGACCGATCAGCTTCAAAACCTCCAACTCGCGCGGTGTCAGCTGTTCATGAGGATGAGACTCTTGACCATGACGGAAACGGGCCATGATTTTTCCTGCTACTCTCGATTCCAGAACTGGCTCACCCGCCGCAGCAGAGCGAATTGCTTTTGCAATTTCGGCTGCACGCGAAGTCTTTAACAAGTAGCTGAATGCCCCCGCTTCAATGACCGGATATACCTTTTCGTCATCAATAAAGCTAGTCAAGACAATAACCTTACTGGAAGGGCAGCTTTCACGAATACGCCGAGTCGCTTCCACACCGCCGATGCCTTCCATGACCAAATCCATCAGAACGACATCTGGGAGCAGTTCTTGCGTCATTCGCACCCCTTCTTCCCCACTTCCTGCCTCTGCTACGACTTCAATATCGTCCTCTGTAGACAAATAAGCCGCCAGACCCATCCGAACCATTTCGTGATCATCTACCAGTAGTACCCGAATCACCGAGCCTTCACCCTTCCCGTTCCGTCTGTGACACTAGAGGAATACGCACCTCAATTTGCGTCCCCTTCCCAATCGCCGAGTAAATCTCCATGGAGCCTCCGACCTCTGCTACGCGTTCTTGCATGCTGCGCAAACCGTAGGACGTCATTTTCTCCCCATCCGGATCAAAACCAACACCGTCATCCGTTACTCGCAGGCGAACCTGCTCTTGCAGTGTAAATAGCTTCACTGTAATCTGGGTAGCTCTGGCATGCCGCAATGTATTGGACAAGGACTCCTGCAAAATACGGAACAAATGATCCTCAATTCCACTCGGCAAGCCTTCGACGTCTTCGATCTCCCAAGTCAGCTGCATGGTATTTTTACGCGTCAGCTCATCTAAAAGTTCCAGAATAGCTTCCTTCAATGACTTGTTTTGTAACGTAGCCGGGCGAAGGTGCAAGAGCAATGCCCTCATCTCCGCTTGTGCAGCTGCTGCCATCTCTTCGACCAATTCGATCTGTTGGGCTGCACGCTGAGGATTTTTTTCTACAAGCCGCTTCATCGCCGCAGTCGTCATGGCGATAGCGAACAACTGCTGGCTGACTGCGTCATGCAGTTCTCTCGCCAATCTCTGTCGCTCCTCCGTTACTGCTGCATGCTTCAATTGCTCTGCGAGAGCCGCATTGTGGTTCGACAAACGCTGCAAAGATGCTACTTGCTCTTCCCATTGCGAAGCCAAGCGATTGATCTGCCATCCTAATTCGCCGACTTCATCGACGCCCAATTCGGGAACCCGATATGACAACATCCCGCGTCCAAGCTTCATGGCAGCTTCCCACAGTACACTCAGTCTTTTTTTCAACAAATTGCCGATAATATAGGAAATGATCAATGCCACTAAGACACCTGCCGGCAAAGAAACAACAAAAGCAGCAAGCTGAATCAAGCCCTCTGGATCGATAGGCAGATTGATGCCTATATATTCTGCCAGCCACTTCACGAGGTTGCGGTCGCTAATTATTTCGTTGTACCACCGATGAATCCCGGGGTGGTCTTTCCATAAAAAATATAGCCAAAAGAAACAAATAAACGCGGCAGTAATTGCACTGACGGCCAGTAACATGCCATAGCGCACGTATTGCCACTGAATACTTGCCAATCGCTGTCGACGCATCCGCCAGTACCTCCTAGATGTACTTGACTTTTATATCGCCGACAAGCAGCGAGATATGCAAGTTTACTTTTTGCAATGCTTCATCATACTGATCAGAACGAATCTTAACACTGCGATTGATACCTCCCTGTCGGTGGCTTAGCACCTCCAGGTCACCAATACTCAAGCCTGCCGTTACCGATACAGGAAGATCGATAGGCACATAAATCGTCACATCGCCTACCCAGCCCTCTACGACAAGAAACGCCTCATCCCGCATCAACACTGCCCGAGAAAGATCAATCACAACATCCCCGATTCCATGCCAGACATGCAAGTAACTCAGTTCAAAACGCCCGGAAGTCAGGTGATAATCCCCAATCAGAGAACTGCGGGAATCTTTTGGCAACATGTCGTCAGGTGATGAAGACATTTTTTCGTGATGAGGAATTTTGCCACCAACATGCTTCCATTTGTTCCAGTTGTCTTGCCAAGGGCATTCTGCTGTTGAAACGTTCACGTCATTCGGGACACTCGCATCACTAGTTAAAATCGTCTCCGCAGCAGAAGGGGTCCCACTCTCTCCCAATGGTTGATTCACACGCTGATCTCGTTTGTTGTTCTTGCCCCGAATCAACTGAAAGCCGAAATAAATAAACACGATTGGTACTGCAATCTGGAACAAATCATCAATTCCGACACCGAACCACATATCCGTCGCGATGATGGTCCCAAGAGAGAATAGAATCCCTCCGCCAATCCGATTTTTATTCCCCCACAAACGAAGGCCAAAATAAATAAGCACCATCGGCCACAAGTCAAACAGACCGAACGATATGATACCCAAACTGTCTAATAAAAGACCGATTCCCGTAAAAATAATCAGGACACCAGCCAACATTTTGTGCAAACGGGACAGTTTCACAAAAGTCTCCTCTCTCACGCCCCACGCTGATCGTTTTCACTTTGTCCATTACGACATGTATAGATGAATGCAGGCGGAATGTTCAACAGGGTAAAGTCGATCTTGACCCAGGGAAAACGATCCTGCAACTCAGCTTGGAGTTGTAGCGAATATTGGAATGTAATAAATAGGCCCCCTGGCTTCAGTACAGATTGAACTTCGTCCAGAATTGCTGCCCGCAGCTCTTGTGGAAAATTGGCGAATGGCAGACCTGAGATAATGACATCTGCACTTGCAAGGTCCTGCTCCTCCAAGTAAGACCTAAGTTTAGTCGCTTCCTCCCTGATAGGAAGATCGGGAAAACGTGATTGAAGCATAGAGCGAAATTGGGAATCTCGTTCCACGAGCACGTACTGTGTGCCGGGATGCAAGCGCTGATAGATCGTTTGGGTAAATGCCCCTGTACCAGGTCCCAGCTCCAGGATCACATCGGTTGAAGCCCAATCGACGCTTTTCAACATTTGCTCACATAAAAAACGAGAGCTGGGGATTATACTACCGACGCGTCCAGGCTCAGCGATAAACCGCCGCAAAAAGACCAAGAAGTCCTGCAAGAATCGTACCTCCTAGGGGAAAAGCAGCCTGATGTACACAGGCTGCCGAATTGACACAATCTATTCTACACCTTATCCCCCAGTTCCTGTTGAATTAGGATTGTACTGGTTTGGCTACCGGTGTTTTCACTTCCTTAATGGATGCTTTGATGCTGGCAAGTTCTGCATCGAGATCATCCTTTTCCAGTTCAGACAAAGCGTTCTCCCAAGCGCGGTTCGTTTGACGCCATTGCCCGCTCATTTGCGCTTCTGCTTCCATGCGCATGACTTTCTCTTCCATGCGAGCGAAGCCACGGCCTGCGGACTGATTGCCGATACCGACAACTGCTTGATTGACTTGCTTTTGGGTACGAGCTACTTGTGCACGTGCCATCAGTGTGAACTTTTTCGCACGCATTTTATAGAACTCTTCCTTCAGCTCAGCCAGCTTCTCGCGCATTTGCGTAGCTGCCTCGGATGCTGACAGGTAGAGAGTTTCATATTCCGCTGCACGGCCTTCGTACTGCTTCTTGTCAGCGAGTGCTCGACGAGCCAACTCGTCTTCTCCTTCAGTCAAGGCGAGCTTGACTTGGCGATCACGTTTTTCGATCAGAGCATTGGCTTCGTCCAATTGCTGA
The DNA here is from genome assembly GCF_055685845.1 of Brevibacillus schisleri. Classification (NCBI taxonomy): domain Bacteria; kingdom Bacillati; phylum Bacillota; class Bacilli; order Caryophanales; family Paenibacillaceae; genus Brevibacillus; species Brevibacillus schisleri. The sequence goes on along the minus strand of NZ_JBVNDM010000001.1, from coordinate 1,114,639 downwards.
CGGAATTTCTTTTCCAGTGCAACCTGACGGGCAACCGCTACTTCAACTTGTCCGATTTCTACTTCCATGTCACGCATATATTGATTCAGCATTACTACCGGATCTTCCATCGAATCCAATGCATCATTTACCGAAGCTACTGTCAGGTCACGCAAACGTTTAAAGATACTCATTATTTTTTCCTCCTCATCATATCACATCATATTGTTCATCCAAAAGACTCTTGCGACATTGGCGTTACTGTGGGCGTCTTCTTACATCTCTCTCCCAAGTGTCCAGCGTATCTTCCTTTAATACTTTTTGGGCCCATTCACGCTCCCAAGCAGGTGGCGCTTGTTTAGGTTCTTGGCTGGGACGCAGTAAGCGATATCCCAGATAAATCACCCCAATGGCCAGAAGCGCGTGAAACAGTAGGTCAAGCTTGCCAATCAACATCAGGAACCCGAATAGGAAGACCAGGATTCCCCAAAAACGTGAACCGGTTTGTCCCATGATCTTTTTGGCACCGTATATCATGATCACGCCGGGAATGATAAACCCGAGCAAGTCTCCGATATCGATCCCCACCAGATCGAGAAGAACCAACCCACCGACTAGCAGCAGAACCAGCCCGAGTAGTACTTTGCCAGACCGTTCGCTCATTACTCGCTTACCTCCATTCGTTTTGCATGTGGTGCTTGTGGAACGTTATGCCCTTATTGTAGCCCTCGGTATAGGCTTCCCATAACGGGCGTGCGGTTGGTTTTTCCCTCCGTCCTTGGACGGAGACATTTTCCTGCCTTAATCGGACGAGCTCTCCCGCAAGGCAGGAATAAGCCCGCGTCGAAGGGCGGCTTGCACTGTCGAACGAAAACGTTACAGCATTTGACGGTATCTTTGTGACGAATATGTGAATGAACAGATAAAAAGAAGGAAAAAAAGGACTGGCGTAGAATCTTAGTAAGAGTGCGTGTAAAAAAACATCGAAAAATAGCCGAATTCCGCTTAGCGGAAACGGGGGAACCACGTTTTTGGGGTGAATGGTTGCTACTCCTAGCAGCCTAGGGCGTCCTTTCGACCGAACCCTTCAGCTAACCTCGTAGGCTCACGAAGGGAGCAGTTTCTTTTGCGCAAGATGGTTTTATCTTTATTTATGGCTGGATTACTTGCTATGGGGGCAGGCGCTGCACAGGCTGCTGAGGAGAATACTCTCCATGAAGTTGTCAGTGACTTGTACGGTACCCCTTACAAATCTTCCGGCTCGTCCAAAAAGGGCTTTGACTGCTCCGGTTTCACGCGCTACGTATTTGATGCGTTAGGTGTAGACCTGCCTCACAATTCTGCTTCCCAGTACGAATTAGGTACAGAGGTAGACAGAAAAGATTTGCAACCAGGCGATCTCGTATTCTTCAATACGAACGGTCGCAGCATTTCTCACGTGGGTATCTACATCGGAGACGGCACATTCGTGCACTCGGAATCTGGTCGTGGAGTCGTCAACACCAAGTTGAACGATCCATACTACTGGAGCAAGCGTTATGTAGGCGCCAAGCGTCTCAATGCTCCTGTTCTAGCGAAAGCAGAAACTCCGAATAAGGAAAAAGCGGTGCAAGCTGCATCGTTGCCGGAAAAACCAGCTAAAAAATAGTCATTCGGCAAAATAATAAAAGCCAGGGACACTACGTCTCTGGCTTTTTCTGACGAAATTTAGTACCTGGTCTAAAGAGGTACCCTCACATATTAGAACAACTTAATAACTTACGGGGTTTCTTCCCCTGATAAGGTCAAAGCATGTTATGATAGACAAGACCCATTCTTTGAATGGTATTCCTTATTAATAGAAGTAACTGGGGGTTGTTCCGGTGAAAGATCACATTTTAATTGTCGATGACAATCTGGAGATTATTGAACTGCTAGAAGACATTTTGGAGAACGAGGGCTTCAGCGTTTCTTCTGCTGAAAGCGGAGAAGATGCTCTCTCGTTGCTCAGCCAAGGTGAGCGTCCCAACCTGATCCTTTTGGATATTATGATGCCCAACATGAGTGGCTACGAGCTCTGCTCTCAAATTCGCCGTGAGTGGGATTTGCCTATACTGTTTCTCAGTGCCAAAGGAAAAGCGGTAGATAAGGTAGTCGGTTTCGAAATCGGCGCAGACGATTACATCACGAAGCCTTTTGATACAGAAGAGCTGCTCGCTCGCATTCGTGCCCACCTTCGTCGCTATGAGCGCATTCGCAAGCATACCGAAGAGCAGCCTGAGAAAGAAACAGCCTCTTCTCCAATTACGGTTTTGAAATTCAAGGACTTGGAAATTCATAAAGAAACGTATTCCGTATATGTATGTAACCAAAAGATCGAGCTCTCTACCAAGGAATTCCAACTGCTCACCTTCCTCGCAGAAAATGCGGGCATCGTCTTTACAAGAGAGCAAATTTATGACCGTGTTTGGGGATATGGTTATGGCTCCCTCAATACAGTGACGGTCCATATTAAAAACCTCCGTGAGAAGCTGGAAACAGAACGTCAATTCATTAAAACACAATGGGGGACAGGCTACGTATTTATCGGGGAGAAGCTTTAAATGAGCTTGCGCAATAAAATTTTTCTCTCCTTCATTGCCTTGCTCACACTCAACATTTTGTTGTTTAAATTTGTTTTTCAAGACATTATTGTCGCTCAACTCAAAAATGACCGGCATAATCAGTACCAGGCTGAGAAGGAAGCCGCTGAGAAGGTCATGCTCAATCAACTGCTTCTCGTCAGTAATTTCAAGGACCCAATCGAACGCATGGAGCTTGAGAAGCAGTTGCCAGACGACGTGATGTACCGCATGCTCGTGAAGGACGCCAATGGAAACACCATCTATAGCAAAACATCAAGCGCCTATAATTTAAAAATGCCTTCCCCCTCCTCATCAAGCCGTGGCGATTCTGCTAAGCAAAGTGACCTCAAAGTGGTCGCTGAGTACCATTTTCAGCAGGAGCCACCGCGTACAGGGGAGATTGTTGTTTATTTCTACACGGATGATTACGACATGATGGCTACAACAGGAGTTTCCATGATGCTTTGGTTTATTTACGGAAGCATTAGTCTGGTAGGATTGGTTCTGCTCGCTTTGTTCGTTCGCTGGATACTACGGCCAGTTAACGAATTATCGCGCGTCACCCAAGAAATCCAGGAAGGGAAGCGACTGGTCACATTTACGTATCGCTCGCATGATGAATTTGGACAACTCTTTCGATATTTCGGGGAAATGGTTGATGAACTTCGCTTAGCGGAAGAAAGACAGGCTGAAATGATTGCTTCGATCGCCCACGACTTCCGTACACCTCTCACCACGATAAAAGGTTATGCCTCATACATCGGCTCTGGTCGCGTGACGGATATGACCAAAATACAGAAACAGATGGGCAAGATCGAGCTAAAAACGACGGACTTGGAAAAGCTGCTGGACGAGCTGCAGGACTTCACCACGCAAAGCTCCGAAGTTCGACTCAGCATTAACCGCATTCATGTCAAAAGCTTCTTGCGAGGAATCATTGAGGACTATTTGCCAAGAATCAAAGAGGCAGGCCTCACCTTTCAATGGAAGCTACGAATCTCCAATGAACTACACATCGAAGCGGATGAGACCAAGCTTCGTCGTGTCATGGAAAATTTGTTGAACAACGCCATTCACTACAACAAACCAGATGGCTCCATTTACCTTACCTGTGATCAGCGAGAAGGACATGTCCTTTTCACTGTAATCGACAAAGGGGAAGGAATCGCCGCTGAAGACTTGACGAAGATTTTCACCAAGTTTTATCGGGCGGAGAAATCACGAAATCGCAACAGTGGCGGTACAGGTTTAGGCTTAACGATTTGCAAAAGCATCGTCCGGCTTCACGGCGGAGATCTGATGGTAAACAGTGAATTGGGAATGGGAAGCAGTTTCTCCTTCACCATCCCCTTCTTCCACGGGTAGCTTTCACAAGCTACCCTTACTTTATATAGATTTATTCTCAGTTAATTATTTCTTTATATTTTACTTGTAAAATCATTTTTGTAAGCATGTTGCTTTCAGTGATAAATAACCCCCAGTTCGGTATCTGACACAATCGGCGAAACCGTAGTGATAAGATGCCTCTTTTTTTGCCTCTTGCTCCCATTTTTTTCCTATCTCTTTTCTAAACGCATCGGCAGTCCGTTCTTAGGACGCAAGGTGACCAATGGTTCGGGCTCCACTACCTGGTTCGGTTCAGCCAGTCGTAATCGATATCGCTGTGCAATCGTCGCTAATAGCAAAGCTGCCTCCATCAAAGCAAAGTTATTCCCAATACAAACACGCGGCCCGCCGCCAAACGGGAAATAAGCATAAGCTGGATTTCTTTTTAAGAGGTCGCTGTTAAAACGCTCTGGAATGAATTCTTCAGCCTGCTCATAATAGCGTGGGTCACGGTGCATGACATATTGGCTCATCATCAGTGTTTCCCCAGGCTTGTACGTGTGACCACCGATCTCAACCTCATCTACCACTTCTCGGTTAATCGTCCAAGCCGCAGGATAGAGCCTCAGCGTTTCCTGTACAATGAGATTCGTATACTTCAGCTGCGGAATATCTTCAACTGTCGGCAGCTTATCACACAGCACCGTCGACAGCTCATCATGCAGCTTTTTCTCCACCTCGGGATGAGTAGCCAGTAAATAGAAAATCCACGACATGGTATTCGCAGTCGTCTCATGGCCAGCTACAAAAATGGTCATGACCTCATCGCGCACCTGCTCGTCTGTCATTCCCTCCCCATCATCTTCATCACGCGCAGCCAAAAGCATCCCCAACAAGTCCTTGTGCTCTTCTCCTTGGCTATTACGACGCGCTTCGATCAAGGAGTAGATCGTTTTGTCCAGCAGCTCACTCGACTCCAGGAACTCCCGATTGCTTTTGGTAGGTACGGACAACGGAATGTCGATAAAAGAGGAGCCCTTGTTTGCTACATATTTCAAACCAACATCGATGGCATGTCCAATCTGATCGGCGCCTTCCTTGACGGTTTTGCCAAACATCGTCTCCGTAATGATCGCAAGCGTTACTTTCATCATGTCCGAGTGAATATCGCGCAGCTCCCCGGTTTTCCAATCCGACATGAGATCAACTGCTTGCCGGACCATCACGTCTCCGTAGGTGGCGATACGATCTCGATGAAAAGCTGGTTGCATAAGCCGTCGTTGTCGCAAATGCTTTTTTCCTTCACTGGTAAGAATTCCATCTCCTACAACAGCTCGCGCAACCTGTAGTCCTTTCCCTTTTCGAAAATGCGCCTGCTTGCTGACCAAAACCTCTTTGATGTGATCCGGATTCGTTAACAGATAAATATGGCGGGAAGGACCGAAGCGAAAATGGACGACTTCTCCATGCTCTTCTGCCGCGTCGCGGATGAACTGAAGCGGCGATCGGCGAAATGCCATCAAGTTCCCTGAGATTGGAAGACCTTTTGGGCCAGTGGTCGTGATATTCATGCGTCTCCTCCTTTTTACATGCAAAATCCTACCGATAGTATCCGGCACGTTTAGGAGATTATGCGAAAAAAAACCACCCGAACTTCGGGTGGCTGACGAAATCATTTTGTTTATCGTGTAACAGGCTGATCTGTGCGCAACAGACGAGAAGCAATCAGTCGCTCGCGTACCTTGATGCCAATCAGAGAAGCCAGAACTGCTTTGACAACCCCTACAATGAGGAAAGGTGTTACACCAAAAGCGACAGCTTTATCCCAAGGAATGTCCATGACGTATTTGAGCTGAACAGTACCAAAAGCGAGTGTGACAAACATACCAATGATATTGGCGATGATGGCGTTTTTCAAGGTGAATCTTGTTTTCTCCAAGTAGAGTCCGGTCACATAAGCGGTTGCAATAAACCCAAATATGTACCCGCCGGATTTTCCAACCAATATTTGCAATCCGCCTTTTGCCTCGCTGAATACAGGCAATCCGACTGCACCGAGCAAAACGTAAATAACCAAAGCAAGTGTCCCGTATCGTTTTCCCAAAATGGTCGCCGTCAGCCCTACCGCTAACGTCTGCGCGGTAATCGGAATCAACGGCAAGGGAATTGTCACCTGCGACAATACCGCAGTCATTGCAGCAAAGATGGCAGAGAGCAATAGCCATCTCAAGCGTTCGTTTCTCATGCGTACTAGCCTCCGTTTTGTTAACTAAAAATAATATAAGGTTAACAAAATAATAATACGCATCTGCCCTTTTGTAAATCCCCGTTCTGTCCGCTTACCTTTTTGCTTGTTGATTCATGTATAACTGTAGCTTTTGAAGTGACTGAACCGTATGATCGATTAATTCGTTCAAGTCATCGATGTTGCCTTCATCAATTTTCCGATGAAAGTCCAGCGTCACCTGATTGGTTATTTGCTTCGGCGGCCAGTCGATTCGATGCTCTTCTAGCTTTGCCGATACTTTCTGTGTAATATACGGTCGCTGCCCCCAGATGTCATTGAGAATCGATGTGATTTCTCTCGCTTCGGCGGGCACATCTCTGTAATTCTCCATCTGCAAGAAAAAATGGATACAAATCGTACATCCGATATGATCTGTCAACGGCTGTTCTAGCTGCTCGGCTGCAATATCAGCTAACTGGGTACGAAGCTGCATCTCAGCACGGACAGCTGTGGTATGCTCATGTTGATCAGCTAGTTTGAACTCGATCTGAAACTGTCGATGGAACGTAGCCATATCCATGACATCCGAACGGTTCGTAATCGTGATTGCCCCTTCGAAGTCCCGGTCGTATACCGCACCTTCCAACACAACCCTGATATTGTCAAAAACAAGTGGATGAAACATTTCGCGCCCTCCTTTTTCCCAGGCGTTCCGGCCCTTTCTTTTACAGTATATAGCATGCCTGCTTTCTCCTTGTTTTGCAAGCAGACCGACTTCCCCATGGCGGCGTCTTCAGGAGAATGGTACCATGAGAGTGATCCAACCTTTGAGGTGACAGCCATGTTTTTAATCGGAATTCTAATCGTTGTTGCAATCCTTGGTGAAATTATTCATCGTTTGAATCCATGGAAAAAGCCAGAACCTGCATATGAGGATCTCGTCGCCCAAATCAAACAGGCAGACTGGTACCAGGAGCTTTCTCGTGATCAGGCGTGTCGTTACGTTCTCGACAACGATCCGCATGTCCAAGCCTACTATGCGAGTACGTATGAAGCCAAACGTCTCCTTACACAGGAAGGCTTTCAATTGGGACTGATTGATTACGTCAAGCAGGAAGCTGCAAAGCACGCCGATAAACCGCGCTGACATGCGAAAAAGCCGTTGTTATGGAACAGCGGCTTTTTCTTTGAATCAAAAAACAGGTATACCTGCCATGGCTCATGCCCTGTGGTATACCTGCTTTATCCAGTATTTATGCTCGGCTTAGCGTTTTTGATGATAGTATTTGTAAGCGTCAAAGGATGCTTGCTCTTGGCAAGGTGCGCATTCTGTTGCATACGATTCAGCTTGTTCGTGGATCGTCTGACCGCAAGCAGCACAGCATTTTGCTTCGAGATTGCGAAAGAAAGAAGTGATCGGCGTCATGATTAAAACCCCCCGTGTGTTATTATCTGTATTGTATTACAACAGTATCTGTTTTATAAAAGTTTGTTATAATACATTACGCCGATTTATCTTTCTCTCTCGCTCATTATCTCTTTATTGCTCCTTTTTTCGCTGTATTCATACATTTTTGTAAATTCCGCATCTGTTGTAACACAATGGCCTAAATCAGCAGATTGAACAAATACGGATCATTCGTAATCTCTACATAGCGGATACCATGCTGCTTCATCCGACTGACTAATGGCTGATAGTCATCCTTGCACTTCATTTCAATTCCAACCAGCGCCGGGCCATTTTCTTTGTTGTTCTTTTTCGTATACTCAAACCGGGTGATATCATCGTGCGGCCCCAATACTTTTTCCATAAACTCTCGCAAGGCTCCGGCACGCTGTGGGAAGTTGATCACAAAATAGTGCTTCAAGCCCTCATGCAGCAGGGAGCGCTCCTTGATCTCTTGCATCCGGTCAATGTCGTTGTTTCCCCCGCTGATGACACACACAACGTTTTTCCCGGCGATTTGATCCCGGTAGTAATCGAGAGCGGCAATCGACAGGGCACCAGCAGGTTCTACGACGATGGCATTGCTGTTATACAATTCCAAAATAGTTGTGCATACCTTGCCTTCTGGGACCAGCACGATATCATCCAGCAGCTCCTGACAAATACTCATCGTTAGCTGCCCTACTTGCTTGACGGCTGCACCATCGACAAACTTGTCAATTTCATCTAAGGTGACAACATCGTTTTGCTCCAGAGCGGCTTGCATTGAGGCTGCTCCTGCCGGCTCTACGCCAATGATCTGGGTGTTCGGGCTGATGCCTTTTACATACGTTCCCACACCCGCTGCCAATCCACCTCCACCGATACTCATAAAGACGAAATCAGCTGGTTCCTCCATGTCATTCATAATCTCCAGGCCGACTGTTCCTTGTCCAGCTACCACCAATGGATCGTCAAACGGATGAACAAAGGTCCGATCTTCCTGAATGCAATACTTCATCGCCTCTGCAAATGAATCATCGAAGGTGTCCCCGATCAATACAACCTCTACATAGGAGCCGCCAAATAGCTTGACCTGCGATATTTTTTGGCGCGGGGTGGTCGCTGGCATAAAGATCGTGCCCTTGATTTGCAAATGGTTACACGAGTAAGCTACACCCTGCGCATGATTGCCCGCACTCGCACAGACGACACCACGCTCCCGCTCCATTGTGGAAAGATTCCGCATAAAATGATAAGCACCACGGATTTTGAAGGAACGAACGACCTGCAAGTCTTCTCTTTTCAAATACACGTTGCAACCGTAGCGCTCAGACAGCACTTTGTTTTTTTGCAAGGGCGTCTTCTCCACAACGTCTTTTAATGCATGATTGGCTACTACGATGTCTTCCACTCTGACCGTATGCATATATATGTTCCTCCCAAATTCCTTCTCTTTTGTAATAAGGACCAGACCAAATCAAAAAGCCCCCGCCCCAACCAGCTACGCACAAATTACGCACGGCTGGCTGAGGCGAGGGCATCGCGGTACCACTCAGCTTCTCTGTCTTCCTCACGAAAAACAGACTTTGGCAGTTCACTATGAAACTCCCGTCCGATAACGAGGACGAATTCGTTGTCCTATACTCACTGGCTACACAAGCTGATTTTCCAGGACAATGCTCCAAGGTGATTTTCAAAACAGGCTGGCGGCCATTCTTTCAGCACGGGGAACGGCTCTCTGCACGCTGCTTTCTGTTTCTACTCTTCCTTTTCAACGCTCATAGATACGAACTATTCGAATTAGTTAAACATTCTACGCCGAAACCCACTAGTTGTCAATCTTCTTGTCATTTGGCAGGAAAGCAACGACAAAAAAACGGGTTCCCTTTCGAGCTAATTCACTCAAAACGGTACCCGTTTTTCTCTTCGCTACACCCTATACTGCTTCGTAAATTGCTTCGTAACGCTTGCCGATTTCTTCATCAGTCAAACCAGCTTCACGCAGACGACCAATCAGTGCATTCGCCCAAATCTCAGTGCGCTGTGCCATTTTTGCGTATTTTTTCGCTTCCTTCACTTTGCGTTTGGAGCGATCTTCACCGTTTGACTTGAGGTTGTCGAGGATGAACAGCATGTGCATGGTATCTTCCTCGTTCAGCGTTTGCCAGCTATCGTTTAGAAACGCAGTTACCTTTTTGTAGTAGCCATCAAACTCGTCAAAAGAAATCTCAGTATCCATGTTGAGATATTCTTTCATTTTTTCAAATAGATCTTGCATCTAGCGTCACAACTCCCTCATTATTCTCCGCACTATTATAACAAAAACATAGCTGGACAGGAAGTTTCCATTATCTGTGAGGTTTTTCGAGGTACCTTCTCGCATACATGCAACGTCTCTCGTAATGCTCTATAATAGGGAAATACTGAATTGCTTGAGGAGAACGGAACAGATGACAACGCATAAAAAAGAACAAGACGCCAGCATCCGTGTCGGCCAGCAAATGACGCTCACGATCAAGAGCTTGGGCATTAATGGCGAAGGGATTGGCTATTTTAAAAGAAAAATCGTTTTCGTAGAGGGTGCCCTCCCTGGCGAGGTCGTCCATGCGGAAGTGACCGAGGCAAGAGAAAAATACGCGACCGCGCGTCTTTTACGTGTCGTTGAAAAATCAGCATCTCGCACGCAGCCCCCCTGTCCAGTCTATGCGGAGTGTGGCGGATGCAGCTTGCAGCACATGGATTATGCCGCACAGCTCGCAAGCAAGCAGGAAATCGTCATCGAGTCACTGCGCAAGTACGCTCGACTGAATCAGCCACCAGTCGCCCCTACGATTGGTATGGATAACCCATGGTCGTATCGAAATAAAGCACAGTTTCAGGTGGGCAAGGAAAAAGGCAAGCTCATCGCTGGACTGTATCAAACAGGCAGCCACAAGCTCGTCAACTTGGAAGGCTGTCAGGTGCAGCATGAAGCGACAACGAAAATCGTCCAAACAGCGAAGCAAATCATCGAGGAGCTCGGGATTCCGATCTACGACGAGAAAAAACGGACGGGCGCCATCCGTACCATCGTAGCTCGTGTTGCTTTTGCTACGGGTGAAACGCAATTAACACTTGTAACGGCTACACCAGAAATTCCACGGGTGAAAGAGCTGCTTTTGGAGCTCCGCACGAGACTGCCTGAGCTGGTAGGAATCGCGCAAAACGTAAACAACCAAAAAACGTCACTCGTTTTTGGTGACAAGACCGTATCCTTATGGGGCAAGGCTTCCATCGCTGAAAAGCTAGGTGAGCTGTCCTTCGACTTGTCGGCTCGTGCCTTCTTCCAATTGAATCCCGAGCAGACACAAAAGCTGTACAATCAGGTGAAAACGGCGGCTGGACTGACCGGAAAAGAGCTCGTGCTCGATTTGTATTGCGGGACAGGGACGATTGGTTTATGGCTCGCTCCTTATGCCCGCGAGGTACGCGGGATTGAGCTGATTCCTGAGGCTGTCGAGGATGCCAATCGCAATGCAGAGCGTAACCAAGCGGCGAATGCCAGCTTTCACGTGGGGCGTGCCGAGGTCTTGATGCCGAAATGGGCCAAGCAAGGAACTCGACCAGATGTCGTCGTAGTCGACCCGCCGCGGACTGGCCTGGATGATGCGCTGATTCGTTCCTTGTTGGATGTGCAGCCGAAGAAGATTGTGTATGTGTCTTGTAATCCTTCTACGCTGGCGAAGGATGTTGGGAAGCTGATGCAGCGGTATGAGTTGAAGAGCGTGCAGCCGGTGGATATGTTCCCGCATACGGCGCATGTGGAGTCAGTGACGCTCTTGACGTTGAAATAGGTGTTAAAGAAAAGGCTAAATTCCCTTGATGTAATGGGAGTTTAGCCTTTCTCATTTGAAATAGTAGGTTTCTTTTTGTCGCTTTTCGGAGGTTTTGGAAATAATTATTTTTTGAGAAATAAGTTATGTCCTCCTTTTCGTAGTCCTAGTGTTTAGGATGCGATTTTTTCGATAGTATGGGCGTAAAATTGATCGGGTTTTGCTTCATTTAGAGATTGATGAGGGCGCTCCTGGTTATAAAATTGGACATAACGAGCTATCTCTCTGAACTCTTAACGAACTTCATCATCAATACACCATCTTACAGTTCAGCAGAATAATAATTTTCGTTTAAATTTTCAGTTGAATATTGATATTCGAGAATTGCATCTGCCATTTCTTGAGTGAATCTCCCCTTAAAATACGGTATATTTAGCTTAGTTCCAACTTGAAAATCTTCATCACAACAATTAATATCAATGTGTTCTATTATTGTTTTAACTGGATCGCTTAAATCAGCCCATTTTAAATTACATTGATTATTCACCACTTTCTTCCTCCTTAAAATTATCTTTTCATTACATCAGAAGTTAAGTCATAGGAGGTGAACCCCTCCTTTTAGACAGTCTACAGAAGCACAAGGCAAGGACAATTACAGGAGTTGTTTCCCCCTACATTTCAAAATTCTCCTTTCTATCAAGCTTTATGAACAGGGCTTTTTACATAACAAAAAGAAGTGGGGCTATCACCACTAAAAAAAGATGATGATAGCCCACGTACTTGAATAAAAAGCTATCCAAATTATTTACCACGATGCTTAGCTTTAGCTTTTTGAAGTCTTAATTCTCTTTTTCGTTCCTTCATTTCGTCTCTTTGCTGACGAGTGTATACTTTTTTCTCTTTTTTTCTCTTCTCATGCTCCAATTTCAAAGCCTCTTGAGCATAAGAAGAGATTCCTTTCATGCTTAGTTCGCGAGCCACTTGTCTGGCTAAACGTTTTGGATTAACCCTTCGGTCACAAGAGGTATGAATATCCACCTCTTGTGATAATTTGTTCGTGACTTCATGAATATTTTTCTGGATGAACTCCAGAATTTCATTATCCTTTGGTTCAGAACCAAATAAATATCTGCCCGCTTTTAACTTACCGTAATCATTTTCCTCTACAACACCTACCCAAAATTGACCATCATAGTAGACAGTCAGCTTCATAAATATTCCCCCTCAAAAGTATTACGGGTAACGATGGACATCCCGAGGGGGGAAGGTTACTGACATGGACAAAATTATGGCCATGCGTTCGGACTACCAACCGAACCGTGTTTTTTCGTTCCCGTTGCAAAATTACTGGCTCATATTGTATCATTCATCCCCTAAAATTTCCACGGGAACGCCGCCCTAATACACGATTTATCATATCGCCTTCATTCGTTACACCCTTTCCTTTATCTTGACAGGAATTGTAATATCGCAAAGGCTATGTATGCAGCAACTATTAAAAACATGAAATACATGCTTGCAGTCAGCACAGCGTAAAGGAAAAGGAACTCATTGAGGTCGTTTTAACACACATTCTGAATAATGCAAATGCCATTAACGAAGATTATATAGCAGTATTAAGAACCTTCTGCAATATTTTAAGTTTGTATGGAAAGGTATCCTCTATTATTGTTTTGGTATTGTTCTCCCAGTCTTCTCTTATCATGGCATACCCAACAGAATCAATTGACACTCCCCATGCCTAAAGGCGGGGGATTCTTGGGTAGTCACTCCTAACGGAGTGAATTTTACCAAGCTATCCCTGTGTGTCCCACAGTTTAGTTGACTACGCCAACAATCGAAGTCCTTCTTGCTCGATATTGATCGCAGCGTTTTGGTCACGATCATGTTGCACGCCACAGTGCGGGCATATCCAACTGCGCAAGTTGAGACTTTTCACTTCTTTGTTGCGGTATCCACAGTTTGGAGTTGAGCAGAGCTGGCTTGAAGGAAATTGTTTTCCAACAATAGAGACCTTTCTTCCATACCATTCTGCCTTATACTCCAACATCGTACGAAACATAGACCACGAAGCATCTGCAATGGATTTGGCTAACTTGTGATTTTTGACCATATTTTCCACTTGCAAGTCCTCCAAACAGATCACTTGGCTTTCGTTGATCAGCTTGGTTGACAGCTTATGTAGGAAATCGTTACGGGTATTTGCAATTTTTTCGTGAAGTCGAGCTACTTTGGTACGCGCCTTGTTCCGGTTGTTGCTGCCTTTTTTTCTACGAGATTGAATCCGTTGCCACTTCGCCAGTTGCTTTTCATACTTGCGATAGTATTTGGGATTTGCCACCTTCTCACCAGTAGAGAGAATGGCGAAATCCTTGATTCCAAGGTCAATCCCAACTGTTCGTTCTACTTGTGGGAGTAATTTACACTCCGTTTCACACAATACGGATACAAAGTATTTACCTGAAGGATTGCATCTTATCGTAGCTGATAGGATTCGCCCTTCAACTTCTCTAGATTTAGCATACGATACCCATCCCAACTTAGGAAGTTTGATGCGATTCCCTTCTATTTTGATGTTCATCTTGCATGTATAGGATTGCTTTGGGTTCTTCTTGCTCTTGAATTTGGGATAGCCTTTTTTCTCCTTGAAAAACTTTTTGTAGGAGGAATCCAAATCTTTTAAGGTTGATTGCAGGGCAGTGGAGTCCACTTCTTTCAACCATTCGATTTCTTTTTTAAGTTGTGTGAGCAAAGCAGAACAGTCGTTGTAATTCAACGTTTTGTTTTCTTGTTCGTAAGCATCTTTTCGTTTCGCAAGAAAGTGATTGAATACAAAGCGAGTACATCCAATTGTCTTGTTGATGAGTGTTGCTTGTTCTTTGTTTGGATACAAACGGAATTTGTAGGCTCTATGCAAGTTCAATCATTCCTTTCTTTTTGAGACTCAATGTAGTTCTTAATCACATCGAGTTGCACCGTGCCAACCGTTGCTACAAAGTAGGAGTTTGTCCATAGCGAGGGAAGTCTACTTTTGAGATGTCTAAATTCCATCCGCAACACTCTAGAGGTATAGCCCTTCAAATGTTTTACCACTCGGTGGATTCCGAATTGCGGATCGCATTTGATGAGCAAATGAACATGATCAGGCATGATTTCCATTTCAACAACTTCCGCACGTAACTCCGCTACCTTTTCAAGAAGCAACTCTTTTAATCGAATGTCTACTGGCTCTTTCAAAACCTTTTTACGATACTTCGGACAGAAAACAACGTGATATTTACAGTCAAATACGAGATTGTGGTTACTTTCCACTGATCTATTCAAAACCATCACCCATGGTTAATTATACCACTTCGTTAGATAGAGGAGAAATATCTAACAAAAAAGAACTATTTTTGTTTGCTCTTAGCACCCCCTACAGGGGATGCAGAGCAAAGTGCCTTATATCCCCATAGCTAAAGCAAGGGGTTTTACGGCACGAGTGATAAAGACATCCAAGCATATAATCCTTATACAAATAAAGATAATTTATCAAGCTATGATATGATAGCGAAGTATTTACCGGTCCTTCATTTCAAAAAGCTTGTCGATACAATTAGAGCTGATAGCATCGACACATATGAAGACAACATAAACTTTCAAGTGAGCAGCGAGGTTTGTCGTGGTATGTTACTTTGTGCTACTTACGGAACAATCTATGCCAATAATAAGCTAGAAGTTACGCATAATTGTTAATAAAAGAGTAACTGCCGTAAATACTGGCAGAAGGCTTTGTGAACATAGGAGGATACATGTCCTGGAGCAAATTGAAGAAACAACTGGAGAGCTTTCTCTGTCCTGCGTTAGATGGAAGGGTCGAATACAGTGCAACCGCTTACCGTTATTTACCTGATAAAGCCGGAATTTGTTATATTGCCGTAGATAAAAAGAACATACTTAATATGAAAGATATAACTAGCTCAATTAAATGGTATCAGACGGAGCAGGAAATTAAGAATGATTCAGATATCCAAATTCCTATCAGCAATGAAGAAATGGAAGCAGTCAGAAAAGATACCAAGGGAACCGTTCCGGAGGATCGCCTAAAAGTAATTGCAAGAAATAGAAAAATATCAGAATATGCTAAGGAGCTTTTGTCAGCACAGTCATCATTAAGTAAATCAAATTTTATCGTTGTGGCTAATCAATTTTTATCTATTTCTATAGAGGAAAGCATAGAGAGCAATGATATCTTATTGAATATTCTAGCCTTGGTGGACAGAAGGGTTGGGAAAAAGAGGATTTTAAATATGTCCGAGAAGATGAAGTTAAAGCATCCAATTGTGCAGTATTTCTATGAATTACGGCTTAGCACATTATGAACCGAAGACCATGAGTATCTGAATATAAAAGGAAAGCACCCAAGCGTGAATGCTCTCGTGCTTTCCTATCAAACCAAACGGTTAAGAGGGAAAGTAGCCCTTTTTAAATAATTCGTACCATTGATTCAATTCATCGCCTTCTAATACGGCCAACCTCCCCAAAATATGTCTTGAAAACTCCAATGCACCGCTTCCATTCGCAGTGATGAGATTCTCGTCCCGGATTGACTGACCCTCTACATAATGTTGATCTCCTCTGTAGTTCGGAGCCCCTTCCTTCAAATAAGCTAACGTATTACCTGTATGTTTGTGATTGTCCAAAAATCCGTGATTCCCCAAAAAAGTCGTAGCATCACAGATGGCAGCGACAGGAATATCCTTGCTCACACAATAATCAACTACTACTTTTGCGTGCTGATTCTTTTCTTCTCTCCATCCCGTTCCGCCAGGGATGATTAACATGGCGATATCCACATTCGGATTGAATTCGCTTACGCTATAATCGGGAAGGACCGTTAACCCACCCATCGAAACTTTAGGTTCCTGATCGATGGCGATTGTCTTTACACGATATCCTGTTCCTGGCTTGTTCAGCTCTGAACTGACGTAACTTGCCTCCCAATCAGCAAAACCATCCGTAATAAAAATCAACACTTCCTTCAAAGTGATTCCCTCCTTGTAATGTTTTGTACAAATGAATTGTAAAACAACTTCACTGACAGTTATGGTCAGGAAAGAAAACGGAATCACATGAACAATGTGTGAATGCTAATCTAATTATTGACCACTTTGCAGTATAACGCTCAAAAAAAAATTGACCACCTGAGCACCTCTTTCCTATATCTTGAAGTTGCTGAGACTAACAAGATATAGGAGGAAAGGAAATGCTTCAGATGGCTAATTATGAGTTTATCAGGAAACAGCACTTCGTGCTAGGCAAACCGATTCGTCAAATTTCCAGAGAGACAGGATATTCTCGGCAAGTCATACGTAAAGCCTTAACAACAACAGAAATTCCTGTATACAAGCTTTCTAAACCGAAGCCGAAACCAGTCATTGAATCCGTTAAACCAATCATCTTGGAATGGCTGCGTCAAGATGAACATGCTCCTCCAAAGCAGCGACATACTGCCAAACGCATCTATCAAAGACTCGTAGAAGAATATGGCTTCATAGGCGGCGAATCAACCGTTCGTGGCTATGTTAGACAATTACGAGTTTCTCCGCCAAAAGCGTACGTTCCTCTTGAATTCCCACCAGGGAAGTTTGCTCAATTCGACTGGGGAGAGGTGGATATCCTACTGTTTGGAAAGCAAGTTACCGTCCAGGTATTCTGTTTGCGCTGCACGTATAGCCGGAAAATATTTATCCAAACATTCTTTCATCAAAAGCAGGAAGCACTTTTACAAGGTCATGTAAATGCTTTCGAGTTTCTTGGAGCCGTACCTCAAACCATTGTCTACGACAATTTAAAGACAGCTGTGAAAAAAATTCTGGAGGGGAAAAATCGAGAAGAACAGGAACGGTTTACCCAATTACGAGCACACTATTTGTTCGAAAGTTACTTTTGCGAGCCCGCAAAAGGGAATCAAAAAGGACAGGTCGAGAACCTTGTGAAAATGGTCAAACAGCAGTTTTTTACGCCAATGCCCTCCGTATCCTCTTTAGATGAACTAAATCGTTGGCTATTGGAAAAATGCGTGTCTTATGAAAAGACTAAGGTTCCGCGATCAACCATTACAGTGGCGGATGCTTTTATTGAAGATAAGGAGCGTATGTTGCCACTTCCGCCTCAGCCTTTAGATTGCTGTCGAATGGTAACCGTCAAGAGCAATTCGCTCTCCTTGATTACCTTTGAGCAAAACGCGTACTCTGTACCTGTTTCATATGCATCAAAGGAGTTAGTATGCCGAGTTTACGCTGATGATCTTGCGATCTATCATAATGGAGAGCTAATCGCTACCCATAAACGCTGTTTTGAAAAAGGAAAAGAGATTTTCGATTATGACCATTACCTCGATCTCATGTTGATCCGTCCTGGATCTGTTCTTTACGCTCGGCCCTTGCAGAAGGCCAAATTCCCTGATGTTTATCACCAGTTTCTAGATCGGTGCAAACATCGGTCTGGAGGAATGAAAGACTTTATTCGTATTCTCTTATTGCATCGGGAGTTCGAGCCCACCTTAGTGGAGAATACATTGCGCGAATCAGCCCAAAAAGGGATTTTCCAGTACGATGCCGTAAGGCAACTTCTTCTCCAACGAACAATACCAGAGCATCGGGTTCCGTCTCTTGCTTTTGAGACTGACAGCCATGTCCCTGTTATCCGAGTAAAGTCCCCTAATCTTACTCAGTACAATGACTTGTTGCGAAAAAGGAGTGTGGTTCATTGAGTACATCATTTTTACTTGAAGCCTATGCAAAACGTCTACGGTTGCCCGCAATCAAGAAATCCTATAAGGAAATGGCTCATGATGCCATGGAGCGTCAAATCCCTTATGAAGATTTTCTCTTGGCTCTTTTGGAGCAAGAGGTTTTGCAACGAGATGCGAATCAAATTGCATCCCGCACCAAACAAGCAAAGTTCCCTACAATTAAAACCATAGACCAATATGATTTTTCAGTCATGCCAGCTCTAAATAAACCGAAGGTTCTCCAGCTTTCTCGTTGCGAGTACATCGAGAAGGCTGAGAATGTAATCTTTATCGGAAATTCAGGCACCGGGAAAACACATTTATCGATTTCCCTTGGGATGGAGGCTTGCCGTCACGGTTACACTGTTCAATTCTGGACAGCAGCCAAACTGTGTAATGAGCTGATGGAGGCGCAATCAGAGAGGCGCTTGCTTCAATTGGAGAAACAATGGTTAAAAGTCGATCTAGCCATTCTTGATGAGGTAGGCTTTGTTCCTTTAAGTAAAACAGGTGCTGAGCTACTATTTCAATTTTGTGCTGCTCGTTATGAAAAAGGAAGCATGATCCTTACTAGCAATTTGGACTTCGCTAACTGGACTCAAGTGTTCAAAGATGAACAAATGACGGCCGCTTTAGTGGATCGACTTACACACCGAGCTCACATTTTTGCAATGAACGGTGATAGTTACCGATTTAAGCAAAGTCTGAAGCAATCGTGATCATGAAAAAGTTACCCACCCGTCGGGTGGAATAATTTTTGCCATGGTGGTCAATTTTTTGATGAGCACGGTGGTCAACATTTTGATTGACATTCACACAATGAACAAATTGAAGCGATCAAGCCGGAAACAAAAAACGTAATACCATCACGACAATAATGCCTGCGAGAACAGTTACCAGTAAGCTACGTGTTTTTATCGCAATGAAAAAGGTTGGTATGGCTGCTAAAAGTTCAACATGATTCAAAGAAAAAGAAATATTTTCACCGTTTTTAAATATCTCTTGCGCTACTAGAGCAGCCATAACAGATATGGGGACATAGCTTAACCATCGTGTTGCCCACTCTGGCAATTGAAAACGACTCAGTACCATAAGAGGAAGGACTCTAGGGATGAAAGTAACAATAGCTGTTCCTACAATGATCAAAAAAACATCCCATCTTACTTCCATTTTTCCAACACCATCCCTATCGTTGAAGCAAAAATTGTAGCAACAATAACTCCCATACTGCCAGACAACACTGAACTGGCTCCCACAACAATAACAACTGCGATGATCGCAACAACCACATCACGTACAATTTTTTTTCGACTTAACATCGAAAGTACCAAAAGTCCAATAAACATCGCTGTCAAAGCAAAATCCAAACCTAATGTTTCAGGATTCGAAATCCATTGTCCCAAGAATGCTCCGGCTATATTGGCTGCGCACCAGTTTAAATAAGCCGTTATATTTAGACCGTGCATCCATTTTTCACTAATGTAATTCTTTTTTGCAGCTTCGTTGATCGCAACACCAAACGACTCATCGGTAAGTAGAGACCCTACCAGCATGTTTCTAAGCGGAGAAAGATGCCGAAAATATGGTGCCAGGGCTGCACTAAGTAAAAGATGCCGAAGATTAACAAAGAAAATGGTAATAATAATGGTAGTAATCGAACTGCTTGCTACCATCATTCCGGCAGCGATAAATTGGGCGGAGCCAGCATAAAGAATTAAACTCATCAGGGCTATTTCCGCTATACTCAGACCCGCTGTTTTTTCGATAACACCAGCAGCAAATCCAATACTTAAATAACCCAGCAACGTAGGGATACAATCCTTTACACCTTGGCGAAAAGTATCCTTATCTCTTGAATCTGCCACCGTTTCGATTTGATCATTTGCCAGACCCATTTTATCCCTCCTTCGTCTTATTTACATTCAGGGAGTTATTGTGATAACTACTATGAAAAAATGAAAGAAAATACGGTTCAAATTACTTGAACCGTTTTCCTGTAACCACGTGGAACAGGTCAGGATGGTTAATCCAGACAGCTTCGGCTTTCTCGGGGCCAACTTCCTTAACTAATTGCGCAAACATAATGTCGTGCCTGATGTACTCCACTGCTACTAATACAAGTGCTGGGTCTTGTGTTTTTATAGCCCATGCAGCAGTATTGGGAGCGAAATTTGCTATTAATACTTCTTCATTGTCCCGGGAGACAATAGTTAAACGACCACTCATACGTTCCTCTGCTACTTTCGGAGACATGTAATCATGATGAGTGGTTGCCCCTAACTCCGTATCGGGTGCTCCAAACAACATAGAAAATACAGGAACACCTTCTTTTACCCGCTTATCTACGTCCTGTTTAATAAAAGAAATCTGTGGTTGCCAAATCGATAACCAAAGTTCTTCTCGGGCTTTGTTTATCATATCAACCATTTCTGTGATAACCAATTCATCGGTACTAATGCGTCGAACTACGTCTACTTGCTGTTCACTTTCTAATGCAGATAGATTTTTTTCAAGATAATCAAATGATTGCTCGAAGGAATTACGTAATCGCGTGATTAATTCTTTTGCTGGCAAAGGAGAGTAGGTCAGAGGTTCAGACGGTACCGTATAAACTGCTCCTTTATCTAGCAATTTCCCCAATACCTCATAAATCATGGAACGCGGTACACCCGATCTTTTACTAATTTCATATCCAGTTATAGGAGACTGCTTTAAAAGCCCGATATATGCTTTGCACTCATATTGTGAAAATCCCAATTTCTGAAGCTCTTTATAGATTTCATCCAAAGAAAGCCACCACCTTTCATGCTTACCTTTAGTCTTTCGTGGTTATGATAATAACCTCTACGTTTTATGGTAGTTATTATAATAATCACTAATAATATCGTCAATCATTTTCATGATACTTTTAGAGAAAACAACGGAAGAAGGGATATACGATGGATGTAGGGATGGTCATGCAAGAGCTTGAAGCTCTCGGCAAGGAACGAACCAAGAAAATTTATCTATCCAATGGCGCTCACGAACCACTTTTTGGCGTAGCTACAGGCGCTATGAAGCCCATGGCGAGAAAAATCAAGATCAATCAACCCTTGGCTGAGCAGCTTTACGCTACCGGGAACTACGACGCCATGTACTTTGCTGGTGTGATCGCAGACCCAAAAGCAATGACCAAGGCGGATTTTGATCGGTGGATGGATTCCGCTTATTTTTATATGCTGTCCGATTATGTGGTTGCCGTAACCTTATCGGAAGCAGATATTGCCCAAGAAGTTGCCGATCAATGGATCGCAAGCGGCGAAGAGCTCAGAATGTCTGCGGGCTGGAGCTGTTACTGCTGGCTTTTGGGTAATCGCCCCGATCATGAATTTTCCGAAAACAAACTTACCCATATGCTTGAAACTGTGAAAAAAACGATTCACGATGCTCCCGAACGCACGAAATACGCTATGAATCAATTTATTTACACCGTGGGAACCTCCTATTTGCCACTCCATGATAAGGCGGTCGAAATCGCGAAAGAAGTAGGTCCGGTAGAAGTCCAAAAAGATAAAGCAAAAAGCAAGTTCCTAAACGCTTTGGATCAAATTCAAAAGGCAGTAAATAAAGGTCAGCTTGGCTTCAAACGGAAACATGTGAGGTGTTAACAGCGCGAACAAACTCCTTCTGGAGACTGAGGTCAAAATACATCGACTGCGGGATGTAACCACTTCTCCTTGGTATATTATGGTAGGTAAGCTTCGGAAATTAAGATACGAGGAGATGTAGTCCGTGAAGACGTTAATCGAATTCAAAAGAGTAACGAAAGAATACAAAATCGGAGAAGTGCCAATCAAGGCGCTTAATGGTGTTGATTTTTCCATAGCGGAGGGAGAATTTGTCGTTATTTTGGGTGCAAGTGGCGCTGGTAAAAGTACGATTTTGAATTTGCTAGGCGGAATGGATACGGCTACCTCAGGTCAAGTATTTGTTGGCGACCAAGAAATCACCACATTCAACGAAAAAAAATTAACGCAATTCCGCGGTGAGAAAGTTGGCTTTGTCTTTCAATTTTATAACTTAATTCCGAATTTAAACGCTCTCGAAAATGTTGAATTTGCCACAGAGGTATGCAAAAACCATCTGGATGCGAAAGAGATTTTACATAAAGTTGGATTACAAAATCGCATGAAGAACTTCCCTTCTCAGCTCTCTGGTGGCGAACAACAAAGAGTTGCAATCGCGAGAGCTGTTGCCAAAAATCCTTTGCTCTTACTTTGTGATGAACCAACCGGAGCATTGGATTATGTAACAGGTAAGTCCGTCTTAAAGCTTCTCCAGGATTTGAACAAAGAAACGAAAAAATGCGTCGTATTGGTCACACATAATTCCGCGATTGCTCCAATGGCTGACAAGGTTATTAAGGTAAAAAGCGGGATGATTGAAAGCGTTACCATTAATCAGGAAAAGCAAAGTGTGGAAGGGATTGAGTGGTGATCATGAAATTATTTTTAAAATTAGGAAGGGATATCAAACAATCGATCGGGCAATTTATCGCCTTTGTTTTGGTTATCGCAGTAGGAGCCTTTTTCTATGGAGGGCTCGTAACTTATAGCAATAATCTTAGTACTTATACAGAAGGTTATTTTCAAGAACATAACATAAGCGACCTGTATGTATTTTACAATCAAATCTCCCAAAATGATGTCGCTGTTTTAAGGGAAATAGAAGGCATTAAAAAAATAGAAGCACGTTATACCTTTGATGCCACGCAAGCCTTTAAAGGCGAAAAAGCTACATTGAAGATTCATTCCATCCCTGTCAAAAACGAGATTAACACCATTACTCTGATTGAGGGCAAAATCCCGTCCAAAAAGAATGAGATAGTAGTAGATTCGCGTTATGCAAAAGAACATCTTTTTCAAGTCGGTGATGAAATCAGCATTCGTGCGAATGAAAGAAATTTTACATTTACCATTAGCGGTCTGGGTGAGAATGTCGAACATGCCAAAAAGAACGAAATACAAGACCATAAAACCTACGGAGTCGCTTATATAGCCGAAGAGACCCTCTCTGAAATCTTAGGTGGCCTTTCTTATAATGAGATCATGATCGATGCTACAGAAGGTTACGATATAGATAAATTAGGTCAATCCATTCAAACACACTCCAAGCACCTTCCTTATGTAAATCAAGTAAGGAAAGAACGGACTTTCAGCTATTCGAAAATTAATGAGACGATCCAAAACAATAAATTGATGAGTATGGTTATCCCGTCCGTTCTCTTTTTGATTGTCGCCATTATCCTGTTTCTTACCATGTCGAGAATGATTGATTCTCAAAGAAACCAAGTAGGGATTATGAAGGCTTTAGGTGTCAAAAACAGAAGCATCATGCTTCATTACATGGGATACCCAGTGCTGGCTAGCATCATTGGCTCAATCATTGGTTGTGCGATTGCCGCACTCGTATTTGTTCCATTCGTAACGGCATCGAGTGCAAGAGCCTACTCTCTGCCTGGCATTACATACTCCCTTTCTTTTTACACTTTCATTCCTCCCATTATTTTCTCCAGTGCTTTTGGAATCCTTGCGTGTTACTTAAGTGGTAGAAGCATATTAAAAGAATGTGCGGCTCAGGCTATGCGTCCCAAACCGCCAAAGAAGATGAAAACACTATTGATAGAAAGAATTCCAGGTATTTGGAGTCATATTTCCTATAGCTACAAACTCATCTTAAGAAACATTTTCCTCAATAAACAAAAAGCGATAGCGAGCTCCATTGGTGTTGTTGTAAGCACCGTCTTATTGATCACTGCTTTTGGTACTCAATCTGCCCTGCAAAAAGTAGCGAGTCAAATGGAAGAGGTTTATACGTATGATTTACGAGTAGATTATATGCTGGGAACATCTGGTGATACGGTAAAACTCCCCTCCGGGATAAAAAATGGTTATTCTTTATCCACCTTTCCTGTTGAATTCATAAAAGGTAATGAAAAAGATAATGCCACTCTTATTGTTACTGAAAAAGAAAACACTCTCATTCATTTCTTTGACGATAATAATAATCGGATCACCTTGGGAAATAATGGTGTGCTGGTACCGAAATCCTATGCCGACAAATATCAAATTTCAGCAGGAGATACGATCCCTATCACATTCAAAGCCCCAGAGCTTCAAAACAAATCTGTAGATATGAAGGTTTTACATATATCTACGCAGTATTCGAATCCTTCGTTTTATATCACACCAGACTATTTAATGGGCTTTGGCATAGACTACAGCCCAACCTCGCTTTTCGTTGAAGCAAATAGCTCTGCAGTGTATTTGGCAAGTAAAAAGTGCAGAGTTCGGCAGCCATTTTGTGCATAGCCTTGCCAGGCTAAATTTTTATTATTAACGGTGGGAAAGAGCATGCCGAAGGCGATAACTCTCTCCTGTGAAAGCTACGATGTGAGCATGATGCACAAGACGGTCAATCAAGGCAGCGGTTAAACGGTTATCTCCGAAAACCGTATTCCATTGGCTGAATTCCAAATTCGAGGTAACAATGACACTGATTCGCTCATAACATTCTGAGATTAGATGGAAAAGTAGGTCAGCACCATCCTTGTGAAACGGAACAAATCCTAACTCATCTAAGATTAGTAAATCAGCATCCATTAATTCCTTCTGAAATCTCGGTAGATTGCCAGCATGAAACTTGGTTTGCAAAATGGAAACCAACTCTGCAACCCGATAAAACCTCACATTTTTCCCCTGTTTACACGCCTCTACACCAATTGCCGTGGCCAGATGCGTCTTTCCTGTGCCTACGGCACCCAGCAAAATAACATTTTCCTTTCGTTCTACAAACGAGCCTCTCTTCAATTCCTCAATCGTTACACTCTCAGGTAGCGAAACCGACTCGAAAGAGTACCCTTCAAAAGTCTTTATTTGCGTAAATCTTGCTTTCTGTAACAATCGTCGGATTTTTCCCTGCTCACGGGAACTTCGTTCCGCTGATAGAACCGCATGAAGAAACTGAGTTGGGTGTTCAAACGGTACTTGATCATAGATATTCATGACATGTGCTAATCTCATCTGCTTGCATAGTTGACGTAATTCTTCTCTCATTTTCGTACCTCCGTCCGTTGAAGTTGATCATATCTCGAAAGATCTGGCTGATACCCAACGAAAACAGACGGTGTTCGATTGTCTTTCATAGGTGTTGGGATTATCTCTGGATGACGTAAACGGTACAGAACATGCTCCAATCGACTCACATCATCCTGCTTTTCTTGCGTAAGGCATCTTTCGATCTCCTCAATTTGGTATGTTCTTAGCATTCGAATGATCCAGCCGATTCTTGCTTTGCGACTTTTTCCTTCCACAGATTGAAGAAAAGCTTTTGTTTGGCTGGGAAGCAAAGCAAGGACAGAACTGTAATCGAGAGCCTTCGGCCTATTATAAAGTGGCTCCAACAGCGTTTGCAGATCAATTGGGATCGGCTCGTCTATATATCCCCTTGGTAGTGAAATGAGGACTTCATAGCTGTCATTTAGTACGTCTACTTTGTTCCACCAATACTTCAGCCATACTCGTTCGTGAGAACGGATAGATGGAACCTTTAACGTTTTTTGATCAACGAGAACTTCACCGTATCCATTGGCTTTTACGGATTCTAAACGGAAAGCCTCGTAAGGTACGAGAGGAAGTTCCAAAAGCTTGATTTTCTCTCGCTCCCAAAGCTCTTGCTGTAAGACTCCCTTCGCATAATGGAGTCTTTTCAAATCCTCAAAGGCTTGCTGATTGATAACATACTGTAGTTGTTCCAAATCATTGGCTACAGGTAATGGAACACACCAATTTCTTCGTGCATAACCAACTTTATTCTCAACATGTCCTTTTTCGTTTCCCTGAGCTGGATTACAAAATACAGGCTGGAAGCGATAGTGAAGAGCAAATCGTTGAAATTCGTCTGTAAGCTTTCTCTTTCCATCGGTTCCTACAGATACAACTGCCGCTGAAAGATTGTCAAACCAGATTCGATTAGGCACTCCGCCGCTCATCTCAAATAACCGCCGTAACCCTTCCAAGAAACACTCGGTGTTCTCCTTCGGAGTAACAAAAACAAATGCCGCGTTGCTGTAAGGGTAGGAGAGGATCAACATTTTCCGCTCTACCAGTTCACCGCCAATAATTGCTTGAAATGTTCCAAAGTCCGCCTGAGCTTCTCCACCTGGATGTTTTAAACGAATATAAGGTTCCGATTTTTCGATTTGCAGTTCTAACTTCCGCTTGGCAACATAGTACCGTACGGTACGATCTGATCCTGCAAAGCCAAATTCGGAAACAAGGCGATCATAGATACGTTTTGCCGTGTGCCTCTGCTTTTTGGGGCGGGTTTGATCTTCCATAAGCCAAGTATCCACTTGCTCACGATAAGCTTCCATAATAGGGAATTTTCCTCGAAGAGGACACTCTTCTTTGTTCCAGTCCGAACAATCTGCATATTTCTTTGCTGTTCTCCAGTTAACACCAGTTTGTTCTGCTATCTGGGAGATCGATTGATCTTTTACGTCCCGCAAGTATTTGATATAGTATTGTTGAGCCATTGCCAGCATTCCTTTCATCCCTCTCCTATCTGTTCCGCAAATAGAAGAGTAGGGGGTTGTTTAGTTAGCTGGCAAGGCTTTTTTCATGTTCGGAAATGGTCTGCACTTTTCGGTTGCCAAAGTGTGTACTTTTATTTTGCCAAACACACTGCAGATCTTATAAGTGTTCGTAACTTCTTTGAACAAGACCCTCATGTAGAAACCCTTGCAGATAGAGATGATCTAAAGAAAACCGCGGAATATATTTTGAAACAAAACAATTTCGTATTTATTATGTTTATTGTTTGCGCCGTCATCCTCTCTTTTGGCGCGATATACTCGATCTCTTCCATCAATATTTATGAAAGGAATCGCGAGCTTGCAACCCTTAAGGTATTAGGCTATCAAAAACATAAAATAAACCGACTTATCTTTTTTGAAAACCTGATACTCACTACATTTGCGATCCTTGTAGCTTTACCGATAAGCAGTTACGTTTATTCCGTGATTGTCAAAGCACTGTCTAGTACCCATCAACAAATCCCGGATCAATTAACGATTCCTATCCTGTTGGTTTCTGTCTTTCTTGCCTACTTGCTTACAATTCTGTCCAACTTGCTACTTCAAAGAAAAGTAACCAACATCAATATGATTGAATCATTAAAAGGAGTTGACTGAAATTATCGGCCAACTGCTTGTCTTTGCTATGAACCACCTTCCAGTAGATTTAATAAATATCTGATTTACTAGAAAATATAAATTTATCTGTTTAAATTCCCCTCCATTTCCATTACATTATATATATAACTAATATTTTACATTCACTAACAGAGGAGGATTCCTATGATTAACAAAAAATCCCTGAGCGCTATGTTCCTAGCTACGATGGTAGCAACAGGAGTCGTAAGCTATACAGTACCTACAGCAGTAGAAGCAAAGATAAGTGAATCTACAAGTCATTTAAATCTTTATCCAGCAGGAGTATTTGCTTACACACCAACACCAGAGGAAGAAGCGCAATGGGGTTACCGATGGGCCTTTTTGGATAAAGAACAGACTCTTAGAAAGTACGTTTATAAAGAGCATGCATTGATGCAATACAATCAATATGGACCCGACTCTGATTGGAAAGGCTCAAACAAAGGAGTGTTTGCGTACAAACCAACGCCAGAGGAAGATGCACAATGGGGCTATCGTTGGGCATTTATTGATAAAGAAGGCAAGGTTCGAAAGTTTGTAAAGAAAGAGAATGCTGATCTGATTTATAAGCAGATTTTTGGATGATTGCAAAAGGACGGAGCTGTCTTCTGACGCTCTGTCCTTACTCGTTTCCACCTCAGCAGAATAGGCCATCATCCGTTTCCGTCCTGTACCTGTCTTCATACGATAAACAAAAACAGGGAGGAAACAAGGAATGCCCAAAAAAGCCTCGCTTTGTGAGCAGTTCTCCAGAATTATCAGGGGGCAATCCGGCTTTGCCGGCGGAAAATGCGTCGCGACCATCAATCGTAATCAAATAAAAGCGACCATTTTGGGGAAAAGATTTCGTGTGACGTCTTCTTTTTCGTTCGAATCCTTGAATCCAAAAACGGGCAAAGCACTCTGTTTAGGGAGAGCTGCGTTCTTGCAGAAAGAAGTCAATCCGTTCATTACAGCCATCCGAAAGCAAGGCATAAGAGTCTCGTCCATCCGTAATGAATGGTTATTCGATCGTCCCCGCTTGATTTATGTAAATATGGAAGCAGTCGATAGACCTCTGGCTTTCGCAAGAAAAGTAAGGAGAGCATTGGATGCCATTCCTTCATAAGATATAGAAAGAAACGAGTCCTCTCTGTCACCGCAGGGAGGATTTTTTCGTCTATAGAACCTAACAGCTCCATCAGATATAATGAAAAACAACCAAAAATAGGCATTTTAGTAAAATTCGGTACACGCTCATAATCTCTTACTAGGAAGGATGAATTCTCTTGGACACACAGATCATCGATATAGGCGTAAACCTGATGCACCGCTCCTTTCAACAAGACCGCGATGAAGTCGTTGCCAGAGCAGAGAAACAAGGAATATACCCATTAATTTTGACAGGGACAAGCTTGAGAAACAGTATGGATGCCTCCCGATATGCGAGTCGCTCCAAAGGAAAGCTGTACACTACGGCAGGTATTCATCCTCACGATGCAAAAAGCTGTGATGAATCGACGATCAAGAAGTTAAGAGAACTGGCATCGCTTCCCCATGTGGTAGCGATTGGAGAGTGCGGGCTGGATTATAACCGTGACTTCTCCCCCCGTGATGTTCAAAGAAAGTGGTTCATCGAACAAATCTCCCTAGCCACAGAACTTCAACTGCCGTTGTTTTTGCATGAACGCGATGCTCATCTCGATTTTGTCTCGATTCTCAAAGAGCATCGTCAAACTATCAATCGTGCGGTTGTACACTGCTTTACCGGAACCTCCAAGGAATTGGAAGCCTATTTAGAGATGGACTTCCATATCGGGATTACGGGATGGATTTGTGATGAAAGACGTGGGAAACATCTTCGGGAGCTTGTCAAAAAGATTCCGTTGAATCGTTTGATGATTGAAACAGACGCGCCATTTTTAACTCCTCGTGATTTGCAAGAAAAGCCTGTGGATGGTCGGAATGAGCCCATGTATTTGAGACATATTTTGCACGCGGTCGCGGGGTGTATGGGATTAAGCCCTGAGGAAGTAGCCAGCGGTACTACCAAGACTGCGAAAGAATTTTTTAACGTATAGGTAGTATACGAAAAGGCGTTTTATTGGGTAGATCCCTCCCGCACTCGAAACGGCGGCGGTGCGGGATTGGGCTTGACGCTTTGCAAGCAAATTGCTGATAGTCATGGAGCAGAGCTCCGCTTTGCATCGGAGCCGGATAAAGGGACAACAGCTAAACTGGTCTTGCCCACCTACTAAACCTATACGATAGAACAAAGACACCTGACTGATCTTCCGGGGTGTCTCATTTTTTTTCATGAAAGTGAAAGATTGTCAGCAGCTACTCCGTCTATACAGTGACAAGGAGGTGGAACACCAGTGGATGATCATTCTGGTGCACGAATTGAGCAATGGTTTCTTACATACAGCCAGGATGTATATCGGTTTCTCGTCTATTACACGGGACGAACAGATATCGACGATCTGGTTCAAGAGACCTTTATTCGTGCCCTCAAAGCTATGCAGGGAACAGAGGTTGAGAATCCCAAAACGTGGCTGTTTGCCATAGCACGTAACGTAGCCATTGATGAAAGACGCAAGGCAAAGCTAATCAGCTGGTTGCCGGATATCTTCTTGCAGCACCTCGTGTCGCCGGACAAAACACCGGAAGAGTCCCTGATGTTAAGCGAAAACAAGCGTCTGCTCTATGAAATGATCAATCAGTTAAAGTCTTCTTATCGGGACGTGTTGATACTCAGAGGGATCAAGGGATTATCGAGCAAGGAGACTGCGGAGGTTTTGGGATGGACAGAAGCCAAGGTCAATCTTACTTTGCATAGAGCAATAAAAGCGATTCAAAACAAAAGGCATGTTTCAATTGCGGAGGTGATGAACGATGCCATCATGTGATGAGCAGATCATTCTTGAAGAATTGAATCAATTCCCCGAGCAAATCCTTTCCCGAGAACGAAGCCAAGCCATATTAAAGGGTGTGCGAGAAGAAGGAGGTAGACTTCAAAAAGTGAGCAAACGAAGAATGTACTATGGATGGATGGCAAAAGGGCTAATTACCTGCGGGCTGTTGCTCGGCTTTTTCTGGATGAAACCATTTTCTGCACCAGCAGAATCGACGAGTAGTGCGGCAGCCTTGACTCCTGAAGAACAAATGTATTTTGCGGCTGCTCAAAAAGCCGTACAAGATGCGAGTGGCATTCAGAAGACCTTCCCATTTAGAGAGATTGAGAAAGACGCAGACTCCTATAGTGTACAGGCAAAGGATGAAGAATCCAGAGAAGCTCTCGTAACTTTTAAGCCTGGTACCACAGAGGTTCTTACCGTCTTTGCGAGATTTGCGATCAACGAATTACCGAAGTCCTATCATACCTATGTAGAGACTGCACGAGAAGCATTTAAGGATACGAAACAGCAGGTTACCTTCCAAAAAACCAGTTTTTTCAAAAGCAAGAATCAGGCATATTTCTCCTTTTGGACAGAAGACAGACAGTACGTCTTAGTCGATTTCCCAACAAATAAAGTGTCTGATTTCACATTATATTACAACCTAGAAGACGTCGATCAAAAGATCATCTCCATCGCGCAAACAGCCTTGATGCGTTTTTCCAATGAAAAAAATCTTTCCTTTACCCAAGCCAAAAAACGTTCAGACGAAAGGGAAGATAAATGGCTGCTCATTAATAAACAAAAGAAATACGATGTAATGATCGGAGCAAATACAGGTCAAGTGTATGAAGTGAGCTATGAAACAGATAACTATAAAATTAAAGCACTAAATGAAGTCATACCCGTAACTAAGCCACTTATTCAAGACATTTTTGGCATAGATATCTCTGGGTATACGGCTTACGGCGGCCGGGACTGGGGCGGCTATATTCTGAGAAGTCCGGGGAAACCAAGTTTCTCCATACAGCTTGGAAATTTGGATGTTGGTGATATTAATCGAATTGAAATCGAATAGGCCAAGACAACGTCATTGTCTTGGCTCGGTCATAGCCGAGTAGCAACGGGTTCTATATTACGTATATGGAACCCGTTTTCCTTCCCCATCGTACTTTTGCTAGTCGATCGACAGCTTCATTTTCAGCCCCTCATGCATCGCTCGCCAACAAGAAAACCCCTTTAGCTAAAAGGGGTGGGGAATTCATATATGCTTACTTGCACGTATTTCTTCTATTCGGATTCAAAATCAGCGCGTCATCTTCCAGCTCAAACAATTTATCCAATAGTGCATCCATGCCATGCTCCAATTTATATTCCATCTCTTCTTTATACAAAGGAATTAAGAAATAGGCATGAATCTTGTTTCCGTCCTTGGTAGGAATGACACTGATTTCTTCTGATAGCTGAAACAGAACGACTCCATTTAAACCCGTGCCATCCGCATACGGTTCATATTCCTGAAAATTCGGTATCGTATGCCCATATCCCAACCATGTATTGTAGTGATGGGGAAACCGCGCCAGCATCTTCATCAGTCTGATTGGCCAGTAGTTATTCTCATCCTGTAGCGACTCTTGTGTCAGCTCCCAGGAAGCTGGCAAGAATATCATCAGTTCTGCTCGCTCGATATTCTCTTCCATCTGCTCCTGTATTTCATCCGGGATCGTCATCGGTAAATCACTCATCCCGTTCGTATACAGAACCCAAAATGGCTCTTCTTCTGTAGGGCTCATCACATTCACATCAATATGGATCGTATCGGAAATAATTTCGTGAAAAACACTGCTTTCTCTTCCCACAAATACTGTTTGAAAGTGGTTTCCGATTTCTTCCACATATTCCATTGGAGCTGGGGGTTCATACGTTGCCTGCTGGTCATATGTGTAAATGGTAGTGCCGTCCTTTGACTTTTCTCCGTTATTCGTACCGCCGAATAGCTTTTTGAAAAAGTTCATCGCTGTTCCTTCCCTTCTTATCCTTCAGGTGCGTGGTCCTCTCTATTGTATCGGCATGAGATACACCCAACTTTTACCTTAACTTTTCATTTCTTGCAAGAGAATTCCGAATCAATTTGCATAAAAAAGAGGGAAGCCTCTCTAGTGCTCCCTCTGTTCGTCTTTCTTATTTCAATTCTGTATAATACCTGATCTCTTCTTTATCTACCTCGAATCCAACCGATTTGTATAGAGACAAAGCTGATAGATTCGTCGTTTCAACCATGAGATACGCGGATTTCTGCTCATGCGATTTTAGATATTCCAATGCTTTTGTCAGTAAAAACTTCGCAAACCCACGCTTCCTCCAAGGTTCTTGTACGAAAACATCCTCGATTACTCCCTCATCTTCTTCTCGCCATGCCATCGAGCCGGCAGCTATCGTATCGTTATGACGAATCACCATGGATGTCCAGAGCGCTTTCCTCTTGTATTCGGACAATCGTTCAAGTCCTAATGGAGCATCCGGCCAAATCGTGGCTTCCACATTCAAGTAATCTTTTTCTTCTTCTGGGCTCTCCATTTTCCAATATGAAAAATCAAAGTCTTCGTCCAGCGTTAACACGGGAATAGGCTCCAGTAAATCTCGCTTCATTTGATACAAGCTATTCAAATGCTTGTAGCCCATTTGAGTGAAAAATTGGTTGTTCGCCGTTTCGGAAGAATCGTTGCCGACACATAACATTGTTTGGTACGTTCCTGGCAACGTTTCTTTTAATTGCAGAGCTCTTTGAAGAAGATGCTGATACATCTTTTCTAGCAAATCGGCGTCATCGTCTCGCTCCGGGAGTGTTTTTAGATTCACGAAGATCGAATGCTTGTTTTCTTCTGAACGTCCGGGAGGGATCGTATTTATGATACGAACTTGCCCTTTCGCAATCATTTTCCCATTTTCAAATGCACAATAGACATTACACCAATTTGCTTCTTCACCGACCCACCAAAACGTTGCGTTTTCTTTTGCAGTAACAGCTTGATATAACTCGCCAAGTAACGGGAAGTCTACTTTTTGAAAATTCCGAATAATTATATTCGTTGATAATTGACTCACCATTATACCCCTTTCAAAATCAGGGAAGATCACGGGTTTGCGGGCTACTTACGCGAGTTCCCCCTCAAAATTTTGCCCTTTGTCAGCATTTGCTCAATCAAGCACAAGATTTATCTTGCGAGAAAATCAAAAACCAAGTAAACTTTATCTCATTTACTCGGGGGTATGAAAATTATGGAAGCCCCCAACGTGTTCAGCCATGATCGACCATGCAAACGTGATAGTTGCTGGATGAACATCACGCGAATCTTGATTACCAAAAAGGAGCTTGCTTATGGACTCGAGAATCCCCGAAAGCGTTAGACCTTTATTACACGACTATACGCAACGGCTTATGACAGAACTGCCGAATGTCATCTATGGTGTGTATTTGTATGGTTCTATTGCTCTGTCTGGCTTCGAGGAAGATAACAGTGATATTGATTTTGTGACACTTTTGCATAGAAGGTTAACGAATGCAGAAATAGAAATGCTCAAGAATATTCATAAGGCTCTTCATAACACCAGCCCATTCGCTAAAAGAATGGACGGCATGTATATCCAGCTGGATGACATCGGAAAAACCAATCCATCCTTGGAGCCTTATCCTTATGTTGACAGTGGGACATTCCAATCATCCGGCCACTATGATATCAATCATGTGACGTGGTGGATTCTCAAGCAACGGGGCATTGCGGTTATGGGGAAAAGTGTTGAAGCATTACACATCCCTACCCAGTGGTTTGATGTTGGGGAAACGATGAAATACAACATACATGATTATTGGTCACCGAAAGGAAAAAGCATGATGAAATTCATGCTCGATGAGTGGGTGGAATTCGCCGTTTTCACCTTATGCCGAATCGATTACGCGCTCAACCATGAAGACATTATTCCGAAGAGAAAAGCCGTAGAGCACGCTCTACAAGAGTTTCCCAGCGAATGGCATCTCTTACTGCAAGAGTCGTTGCGAATACGCTACCAACCAAATGATCCATCCTTATTTTCGAACAGAATTAAGCGGGCAAAGGAAACCCAAAGATTTATTCGCTATATTTGCGAGCCGAAGCTCTAACGCAAAGCCGCTTGCGTAAAGAAGGAGATTTGCTTATGAAGATCATGGAGCATTTGCACCTTGAGCATTTTAGACAAATGGAACAACTCGAGCTTCAATACTATGATGCTGAATTTATTACACCGTATCAAGAGAGCTATAATTGGTATTTGTTTCGTCCCGATTCGGTCGTTGCGATCGAAGAGAATGGGCGCATCATCGCTTTTATGAACCTGCTTCCCGTCAAGCCGCATATTTATCTACAAATTGCGCAAGGGACGTTTAACGACAGCCTGATGACGACCACGGATATCGAAGATTTAACTACTTCTCCCGAGCAAGTCTATTATTTTCTGTCCTGTGTCGTTGTCGATCAAGCTTATCGGAAAAGCCCTGCCTTGCCCATGATGCTACATCATTATCTCGATGTACTGGCTCATGTCGAACAGAGTGGCTACCGCATTCAATCGATCATCATGGATACTATCACAGAAGCAGGCAATCGGTTCGCTCAGCGCCTTGGCATGAAGCATGTGTGCATAAGCGACCACGACTCTCATATACATGCCTCAGACTATGAGAGCTTCAAACAGCATGTGCACGCGAGTTATCCCCTGCTCTCCCGCTAAAAGGCTTCGTATCGACCGTTCTCGAACCAGTAAAAAGCAAATCCTCCATGAAGCGTCTTTTCATGGAGGTTCGTTGCGGGCTTTTTAGTTGATGACCTTACCTGTCGTGGCTTCTATTGCCCATGGCTGTTCTGAATCCCGACGGATTTGGTAAGCAAGCACTGGCTCCGCCCCTTTTTCTGCTGGCAAGTACACGAGTTCCAGTGGAGCATGTTGCACAAATTGATCCAGTGCCTCTTCCTTGGAGAGCGTTTTTGCTGTCTGATCAATCTGTATCCATGATAAATCCGAAAAGTTGCCCGTAAGCTCGGTAACAAGCCCGCTAGCCAGCTCGACCGACACTTTATAAGGATGCTCCATGACGGGAATCCCGTTGACCTTCGGAGCAAAGGTAAACTGAATGGTGCTAGGTAACTCTTGCGACGCTTCCAATGACAGCTCACGAACATCGTTGGGGAGGAATTTCTCCAGGTGGGCTATCGCCAGTGTTTGTGCCTGTTCGTAGGTCGTTTCACGTTGGTTCTTACGTTCATTTGCAGTCATCCGTGAAAACCCGAGGAACGCTCCGTCATCTGTTGTCTCAACGGAAACGCTGTTGCCCTGCCCATCGTTCCAAGAGTATGAAATACCACGCGGATTTACACCGATAAATGCTTTTTGTTCCACCTTTATGCCCAGCTTGCGCTCAAGCAGCTCTGCCACCTCATTAGAAGTTTTCAGCACAAGTGGTTTTCCTTGTCCCGAAACAGCAACGGACTTTTTCTCTGCTCTCGCTTGGCTGATTAACGTGCCTGTTTTCGCGTTCACATAAACATCTGATGCTACTACATATTGAAGCTCTGGTTGTTTCTTTCCTGCATAAACAAGGCGAAGCGTACTCCCCAGCTGTTGTGCGGCCTTCTTCTTGTCGATCGTCCCGTCCCGGTTGGCAGACTGGGATGCTCCCCCACTATCTTCGAGATCAGGGTAAAGAAGCAAGGTCATTTCCCCGGTTTTTGGGGAGATACGGACCGTCGCGCTATTCTCCTGAAGAGGAATGCCATTGATGATTTTGCGAAAAGCTACTTCTCCTTGTGCCAAATTCGAGTGAATATAATCTACTTCAAACTGCTTGCTCTGTGCTCCCAGCTTCTTTTGCAAATAAGCCTCTGCCTGATGTTCCAATGGTGATTTCTCACGTGTTGTTGTGGGTTGGCTCCTATCTGTTGCGTTCGTTGCAGACTCCTTGGCTACGGACTTCGGCTGTGGAGCATCACGTGTAACCGTTTGGTTTTGAACGATTTTGTTGTCTACTTTTGGGGTAGCTTCCTGCTCCTGCTGTGGCTTGGCCATGCTTTCAACTGGCAGAGAAGGCGTAGCTGATATGGTGGCTGGAGGTGAGATCGTTGTTTGCCTATCAACAGACGGCTTCAGCGGTGAATCATAGCTCAGCCAAACACCCATGAATACGGCTGCTGCAAGGGAACCTGCTCCGGCGACAACTCGCTTGATCTTCGCTGACTGCTGCTTGCGATGCGCCTCACGAAGGAGCCTTTCCTTGCCCATCTGCTTCCACACTTGACGAGGTGGGATGCTCTCCTGCCTGACTTGCTTCAGTAATTCGATCACGTGGTTTTCATCTGGCAAACTCATTGGCAATCCTCTCCTCGCAAGCGTTGCCGAGTATTTTCTGCAACGCCTTTAGTCCCCTGTGACAGTCCACTCTCACTTTTGTCTCCGGAAACCCCAAAATCTCGGCTGTTTCCTTGACGCTGTACTCCTTTATGTATCGTAAAATCACAATAATACGCTGATCGGGCTTTAGCTTTTGCAAAGCCCGTTGAATACTATGCATCTCTTCTTTTGTGGCAAACTCCTCTTCTGGAAGACCCTCCGTAGACTTCATGAGGGCCAACCAGTTGTCTGAGAACAAACGCTGCCACTTTTGCTTGCGGTAATGATCAATCGCGACATGCTTGGCGATGGAAAAAAGCCATGTCTTCATTGCGACTCGACCATCATACCTCGGCAGTATTTTTAATAGTCGTGAAAATACTTCCTGCACCATGTCTTCTGCATCTTCTTGTCTGCCCGTAAAGTAGAGCAAGAAGTAGTAGATGTCATCATAGTGAGCCTCGTAAATAACCCCTATCCGTTCTGCCAAATCGGGAGACAACAGGCTCCCCCCTTTCTATTCAGTTGCTTCCTCTTCTCCATAGGTGTAGAACTCGCCAGTCAGGGCATCCATTTCTTCTATAGGAACGAGTGGAGACATATATACGAGCTCGGCAGTATTTTTATTTTCCTCATCCAAGGAGTAATACAGCTTCATGGGATATTTTTCGAGAAATTTCTTGGCTGCTTCCTCTTTTGTCATCGCGTTCTTGATATCCGGCAGCTTGATATTTGAGGAGACTCTCCAGTCTAGTAAAGTGGCTTTTCCTGTAGCCCCATCTATATGCGCCTGTCGAAGCATACCATCTACCTTATAGCCCTGATGAAGCATGGTAAAGTCAAACTTGTATAAATTTTGATCAGAGTCATATTGATCTGAAATGATTACCATTTCTTTATCGGTGAGAGGAAGGAACTCTGACATGGCTTCCACGGTAGCTTTTAGTGCCTGTTCTTCGCTCAGCTTTTTATCCGCTTCACTTTTCCGCTTTCTATCCAATACTTGATAATTCGTGACCTTTCCAGTCTTGGTTTCGAAAAAGATATTGGCAATGACCTCGTCCTCGGTCATCCACAAGTAATGGCTAATTCCAGTTTTCGGATCGCTCTCTTCCTGAAAAGTCGCGCGCCCTTTTGTGGGATTGTATCCTGTCTTAGCTGTCAAAAAAGCTGCTGCCTCTTCTTTTGACTTGATGATCGTTTGCTTTGCTTTTGGTTGAAACTGGATGATTTTATTGTTCTGTTTGGCTGTCAGTTCGGCTCCGATGCTTGCATTGATTTCGAGAGAAGGCGTGTACAAGAACCTGTAGCTTTGTCCATCCGCACTCTGTCCGTAATAAGGCGTCATAGCATGAGCAAACATCGCTTCTACCTTTTCTTTTGCATGCACCTTATTTGGATCAGCGAATCGAATTTTGCTGATGTCCTGTTCCATTTCCACTGGCTCTGCATACCCATCGCCTCTGGCCAGATGCCCAATCTGCCCTTCACTATTGATGGCGAAATTCAGTGTGTCATTGCGGAACGGAATTCCATCTACCATTTTGCGAAACTTAATCGAAGAGCTTTGTTCGGACGCTTCCTCGTCCAACTGATAGCCCGCCATGTCCTCTCCATACCATTGCTTCATGAACTCCGTTGCCTTTTTCTTCGCATCATCTAGGGGATAGGTGGAAGAGAAGTCTCCTTTACCTGTGATATGGCTAAAAAATTTGACTTCACCTGTGTTTTGGTCGATATGTATTCGAACATAAGGAGCTTTGTTTTCCTTCGTTTGATACTTTTTCACTTCAATCCGGGATGTTTCTGCGTTCATCTCAAATTCGGTGATCGGATAGTCCTTTAGATAAGGCACAACTTGAACAAGTCTCTCTACAGACTTTTCTATTTTCTTGATCAGCTTCTCATCGATTACACGATCGCCTTTGCTCTCTTCCTGAACCGATACGCTCGATTCCTTTGCCGCCACAGCACTGATTGATGCCGTTACAGCCAGACCCGCTGTCATGAGTACAAATACGCTTTTCGTCCATTTATTCATGGTTTGTTCATTCCTCACTCTTTTGGGATAGTGGGCTGGGGCCCCAACCGTTTTTCGCTCTGTCCATTATTCGAATGAGTTCCCTTTTTGTTTCAGGGGGAAGAAAATTTTCCCATAAAAAAAAGACTCCCCTAAAAGGAATCGGCTGTATGCGGCCTGTATTTGAACTAAAAACGAAACTAGATGTCATCGATATCCTTAAATAATCACCAAAAATAGACTGTAACGAGTTATTAGGGCCTACCAAAGAAACGGAGCCGATGGTGAGACCTGGAAGACGTATTATAACGATCCACATAATACCAAATAATGAATCATATCGAAACAGGCGTGTTATGCCGACAACTTTGGGCAGCCAGGGCATATGATGACCAGTAGAAACCAGGCATAAGGCTACTACGGGAGGTAACTAATATGAACCTGACATTAAATCGACTCAGTCTGACGAATGTGGATGACTCTGCTGGTGTGTGGCAATATGAAGGTGGTAAAGTGTTTGATGGAAATAACCATGTAGCCAATTACGCGAGTACGAAGCGAACCGTGCATCAGGGAACTGAAGCGCAGAATACGGCAATGCTCACATTGACACTTTTCTTTTATGGTCTCGAGAATATTACTCTCCAAGGAAGTCATGATTACAGCTCTGGCAAGCAAATTGGAAGCATTAGCGCTGCTTCATCCCAATATGCTTCTTCTATTGGTAAACAGTTCACAGTATTAGGAAATAATCTCGTTATTCAGTGATTTCAAGCGATGAGAAAAGCCGATTCCCCTTCATTTAAGGAGGATCGGCTTTTGAGATTTTGCTGTAAGGGTATCACCAACAACATAACCAATTTACAGCAGTAAGGGTCTAACATTGAGTTATTCGTTTTGCGTCGCTTATATTTTGCAGGAGCCATCTGCGCAATTGTCGCCGGATTGCTCGTCTTTTTTCTCGTCGTTCTGTACGAATTTCAGAGCAGGAGCGGCGCTTTCTTCTTCCCATACCTGGTTCAATGCGCCTAAAAAGACTTCTCCTGGCTGCGCGCCTGAGACTGCATATTTGTTATTAATGACAAAGAACGGTACACCTGTGACACCCAAATCGTTGCCTCTTTGTTTGTCCTCTTGTACTTGCTCTCTGTATTCGTCTCCTGCCAGCATGGCGAGCGTCGCTTCCTTGTCCAAGCCTACCTCAGAAGCAAGCTGTGCTAGCACCTCGTGGTCACCGAGATGGAGCGATTCCGTAAAGTACGCCTTCAGCATTCGCTCCTTCATTTCCTTCATTTTTCCATGGGCATGAGCAAAGTGCGTCAAGCGGTGCGCATCGAATGTATTGGTCGGAATCATCGTGTCAAAATGATAGTCGAGACCGACACCTTTTGCCATTTGGGTAACTTGGTCATTCATCCCCTTCGCCTGTTCGAGCGGAATGCTATATTTGGCTGCCAGTACTTCATGCATGTCCATATCGGTGTCGCGTTCCATCTGCGGGTCGAGCTGGAAGCTGCGATATACGACCTCTACTTGATCCTTATGCGGAAATTGAGACAGCGCTCCTTCCAGACGGCGCTTTCCGATATAGCAAAACGGGCAGGCAAAATCAGACCAGATTTCAATTTTCATGTTCCATCCTCCTCTATTTGAACGGTGCTGACCAAAAGACAGCAGACCGCACACTGCAAAATTCGTCGTATGCACATTATACAACAACACACGGTACGACTATGCACTTTGGAGGCTGAAAGCTGCACATTTCCCTTAGCGAGTCATGCGAGTCATGCGAATGATGCGATCGCAAATCGTTTCCGCATCTGCTTTGTCATGCGTGACAAGGATCGAAGTCATCTTGGCAGCTCGCAGCATTTGCTTCAAGTCATCGCGTATTTTCGTTTTCAGCTCGGAATCCAGATTACTGAACGGCTCATCCATCAACAAGATAGCCGGTCTAGGTGCCAGTGCACGCGCAAATGCGACACGCTGCTGCTGTCCCCCGCTCAGCTCATGTGGATATCGCTTCCCATAGCCTTCGAGCTGCACGAGCGCCAGCATCTCTTTCAATCGAACTATACGCTCTGCTTTGGACAATCGATGCAGACCGAACAAGATGTTTTGCTCGACAGTCAAATGCGGAAAAAGCGCATAATCCTGAAAAATCATGCCGATCCCGCGTTGCTCTGGCTCCACAAACTGCCCCTGATCGACCAACAACTTTCCATCGATCTGGATACGTCCGCTCTTCGGGGACTCCAGTCCGGCTATTAAGCGAAGCAATGTACTTTTTCCGCAACCGCTATTCCCGAGCAGCCCGACTACTTCCCCCTGCTCCATCTGCAAGGAAAAATCCCGGATAACGCTGCCGTTCCCGCTTGCATAATCAAACGTCAGGTTTTTCACTTCAAAAAAAGTCATTTTGCCTGTCTCTCTCCTAACCAGTGATAGAAAATAACGGAGACGATCCCCACTGCAATGATACAGAGCGAAGGAATCGCGGCCTGATGAATTTGTTCATCGCTCGCATATTGATAAGCTTTGGTCGCCAGCGTCTCGAAGTTATAGGGACGAAGA
Organism: Brevibacillus schisleri; assembly: GCF_055685845.1. Classification (NCBI taxonomy): domain Bacteria; kingdom Bacillati; phylum Bacillota; class Bacilli; order Caryophanales; family Paenibacillaceae; genus Brevibacillus; species Brevibacillus schisleri. Next base: position 1,073,345 of record NZ_JBVNDM010000001.1, on the reverse strand, counting down.
AGCAAGGTAAGCGGCAATTCCTTCACGATTTCCATGAACACCAAGATAAAACCAGTGAACACAGCCCCTTTGATTAATGGCAAATCCACCTTGAAAAAGGTTCGTGTCATGCTCATCCCGAGCATACGTGCCGCTTCTGAATAACGGTTTCCCGTCTTCTCAAACCCCGCTTCGACTGCATTGAATCCGACAGCAAGGAAGCGGATGATGTAGGCAAACGTCAGCATGAACAAGGACATGCTGAGTACCAGCTTGTTGGCGCCTAAGCCCAGCCAGCTATAGAAGGAACTCAGTTCTTTATCTACGGACATCACCACCGCCATCACCCCGATGGACAAGACTGCGCCCGGAATGGAATAGCCCATGGAAATCAAGCGCGTCAGTGCCACAGCGAATATCGAGCCTCGGGAGAATCGGATGACATTCGCTACAGTTACGGCGAGCAGCATCAAGATCGTGATTGAGATACAGGAGATGAACAGCGTATTGCTCAAGAGCTTCCAGAAGGTCTCATTCAACACTTCCCCATACGTCCACGTCGCCCAGACAATCAACTGCCCAACAGGGATCACAAATGAAAATGTAACAATAACCAATCCGAAGATTACAGCAGCGAACATCGGGATTCCGCGCAATTTTCTGCGTCTGAGCGGCGTGCTCCTGTTCGTAGGCGAGCTGTATTTTTTCCGCTTACGCACGAGTCGTTCGACGATAAAGATCCCGATAATCAAGGTCATGAGCCAGGCGGACAAACGAATGGCCGATTCTACGTCATACATGCCAAACCACGTCTTGAAAATCGCCGCTGTAAAAGACTGAATCCCAAAATGCTTCGTCACTCCAAAATCATTGAGCACTTCAAATGCAACAAGACTCGCACCACCCACAATGGCTGCCTGTGACATAGGCAGGACGATGCGGAAAAAGATATGCGCTTGGTTTTTTCCAAGCAATCTGGCATTTTCAATGAACACCGCACTCTGTTTTTCAAGAAAGGCTTTCGTAATCAAATAGACGTACGGGAACAAAAACAGCGTAAATATAAAAATAGCGCCCTTCATCGACATGATGTCAAAGTAGCGTTGATCGAGCGTCAACCCGAATGTTTCACGCAAAGTCGTCTGAATGCTCCCCGTGTAGCTGAGCATGGAGCCGTACGTGTATGCTGCGATATACGGAGGAATCGCCAGCGGCAGTACAAAAGTAAATGAAAAAAAGCGACGCAATGGAAAATCGTAAGCAGCGACCAGCCAGGCCAGGGTCACACCTACGATGATCGTACAGGCTCCGGTACCGAGCACGAGCCATAACGATTGCAGCGCATAATCCAGCAGCATGTACTCTTGAATATGCTGCCAGTTTTCATTCTGTTTTTGAAAGAGTCCGAAAAAAATATAAAGAGACGGGAGAAGGGCCAAAAAGGCCCCTATCACGCTCAGCGTTACCCACCCGTTCAGTTTTCGTCTCAGGCTTCTACGCAAAAGTGCTCCCGTCATGCTTATTTCCAACCTGCTTGATTTAGCAGTTCTACCGCTTTTTTGTTATACTCGCCGAGCTTAGCAAAGTCGAGCTTTTGCGTTTTGAATTCTCCCCACTCTTTCAAAAGAGCAGGCTTGTCAGCCTCTGCATTGACAGGGAACTCGTAGCTTCCGTTTGTCAGCATCGTTTGAGCCTCTTTCCCTGTGACGAACTCAATCAATTTCACGGCATTGTCCTTGTTTTTCGCGTGCTTGGTCAAACCAATACCACTGATGTTCAAGTGTGTGCCTGTCGTTTCTTGGTTCGGGAAGAACACGCCGATGTTTTGCGCGACTTTTACTTCCTCTGTATCTTTAGAATTCAGCATTTGTCCAACATAATAAGTGTTCATGATCGCAACGTCACCGACTTTGGCAACGACAGCTTTTGCCTGATCACGGTCTCCACCTTCAGGCTTGCGTGCGAAGTTGTTTACCAGACCCTTTGCCCAATCCAAAGCAGCCTGCTCGCCATTCAGCTCTATAAAAGAAGCAACGAGTGACTGGTTGTACAGATTGGAAGAAGAGCGTACCAATACTTTGCCTTTCCATTTATCTGTAGCCAAATCTTCATACGTAGACAGTTGCTCTGGCTTCACGCGATCCTTTGCATAGACGATTACACGCGCACGGGTAGCCATACCGATCCATTGATTGTCAGGATCGCGCAGCTCTTTCGGTACGTTTTTCTCTACTTCAGCAGATTGAATCGGTTGCAGAACGCCATTTTGCTTCGCGTAGTTCAGAACACCACCGTCAACCGTGATGAACAAATCCGCTTCGGAGCTCTCTCCTTCACGCTTCAAACGCTCAACCAGCTCTTCTGCTGTACCCTTCACTTCGTTTACCTTAATGCCTGTTTGCTTGGTAAATTCAGCGAACAGTTTGCTATCAATATCGTAATGGCGCGCAGTAAATACGTTGACGACTTGCTCTGTAGCAGCCGGCTCTTGTGCCTTTGGCGCTTCTGTTTGCGGCTGGGCAGTATTCGCACCGTTTCCGCATGCAGCAAGTATTGGCAGCGTCAGCATCGTACTCAGCATGACCGCCAGCATCGATTTTTTTCTCATTTTGATTCTCCCTCTCTATCGCACTGATTATTGATAATGAATATCATTGCCAATTGACAAGGCTTATTGTAACGAACAAAAATGAGAAAATGCTGTGAAAATAAAAAAACATCCCCAATTATTTTTAGCGAGATGTGGATCGGTTGAAATTCACTGACGAAGCGGCACAAAAACAGTAACAGTCGTGCCTTTCTGCTCCACACTCTGAATCGTTATACTTCCGTTGTAAAGTGCCAGCAATCGTTTGGCGATGGCAAGCCCGAGTCCATACCCGTTCTCCCCGCTATTTCTTGCTTTGTCTACCCGATACAATCGGTCCAAGACATACGGCAAGTCCCGCTCGGGTATGCCGATTCCTTCATCAATGATTTCCATACAGGCAACCTTTTCTTGCACCTTGGCCCTCACGCAGATTCTCCTGCTCTCCCCGGAATACTTGACCGCATTATCCAATAGGATCAGTAGCACTTGCTCCAGGTGTTCTTCCGATATGGCTAAGGTTTCTCCGCCCAAAGGACCAAGCTCTTGCTCAATCGTAAATGTCGGCTGAATCATGGCAAATTTCTTGACCATGTGACAGACGGCTCGATCCGGATCATGGAGCGCAACTTCCTCTTCTACCTCCACATGCTCCGCTCTCGTCAAAGCGAGCAGCTCCTGCACCAGTCCTTTTAGTCTGGCGAGCTCTTGAACAGATGTCTGCAAGGATTCCTCCAAAACAGCCGGATCATTTTTGCCCCAGCGCCGGAGCATTCCCAGATGCCCTTCGATAATCGCGATCGGCGTCCGCAGCTCATGTGAGGCATCTTCGACGAATTGTCTCTGCTGCAAAAAGGAACGCTCCACCTGATCCATCATTTTATTGAACATTTTCATCAGGGTCGCAATCTCATCCTGATTATCGTGAAACTGCACACGTTCATGGAATCCTTTTTGCCGGACGTTGCTCATCGTTTCATTCATCGATTGCAGGGGCCTAAGCAACTGCCGCGCGAGCAATCTGCCACCCAGACCGCTTATGATCACAGCGGTCAAGCACCCGATTGCCATGACCTGAAAGAGCGCACCACTCAACTGCTCAAACTCTTTCATATTCTTCAGAATCATCACTGTCCCGTTAAATTGAAAGATCGTAAGCGGACTGCTCATGATCAACAGGTCACCACGCACTTCTTGGGTCTGGGTGCGAATCGACTGAACAGGTGGAAGCGATGGCAGTGTGATATCTTGAAAATTTTCCGATACGACAACAATCGGATTACCCTCTTCGTCCAAAATGCGAATCATCTGGTTTCGTTGATTGATTTTCTCCAAGAAGCTGCGCAGCTCTGTTAGGTCCTCTCCCTCAAAAGATTGCTCTTTTTCCAGCGCGTAGTTGAGGAATTCTCGCATTGTCTGTTGCACAACCTGCTGTTCCTGATTAAACATCCACTTCTCTACAAAAAAATATTGAAAGCTATTATAGCCAATGAATACAAGAAAAAGCAGAAGCGACGACCAGAGTGTCAGCTTCCATTTGATCGGGAGCTTTAAAAATCTCGATGGTCCTCTCATTTTCGCATTACATAGCCAATCCCGCGTACGGTCGAGATATAGCTGTCCTCATTGGGGGAATCGATTTTATTACGCAAATATCGAACGTACACATCGACAACATTGGTCTCGACAGCCGCCTCGAATCCCCACACGGTATCGAGCAGCACGTCACGAGGCAGGACTCGATTGATGTTTTTCATGAACGTCACGAGCAAATCATACTCTCTTTTGGTCAACTCAACAGGTTGATTATTTTTGGTTACGATACGTCCCTCTATTTGGACCACCAGCCCTCTGTGCGCGAGCATGGTTCGGGGGACATTCTCCTGTTCTTCCTGACGGCGAAACACAACGCGAATGCGTGCCAATAGCTCCTCGATCGCGAAGGGCTTCGGAATATAATCATCGGCCCCACTGTCCAAGCCAAAGACGCGGTCCGTAATACTGTCTCTGGCTGTCAGCATAATAATCGGCGTTTTTTTCACGCTGCGTATTTTTTGACAAACCGCAATACCATCAAGCCCCGGAAGCATGACGTCCAATAATATGACATCCCATTCTTCCTGTAAAGCGAGCTCGAGTCCTTTATGTCCATCATGCGCGACTGTAATCGCAAACGATTCATAGCTAAGCTCCAGTTCAATAAATCGGGCCATATTGATCTCATCTTCTATCAGCAGCACTCTTTTCACGTTTTGCCCACCCTTTTGCCCATGCTGGGGAATTCCACCTGATTGTAGATGAAAATAATTATCAGCGTCAATGTTCTCCTACCCAGCCCAGTAACCATCCGCCCACCACTTACATAGAATATGTCAAACTGGTTCATGAAGTAAGGTGGTGTATAGCATGCACAGATATCAGCCTTATGAATACCCATATGAATATGACTTGCGAGCCGTGTCCTCTCAACATGGACGGAGAACAGGACAATCTTTTGCCGAAATTCAGGGTGGTCCACTGGCACCGGATCTGCACGGCTACATTGTGTTTACCGATGTCCCCTACGGCACCGACGTGTTCGTGGAAGTCAGCGGCCTTCCCGCTTTCCAGCCAGCCACTGGCAATCGACCGCAAATCGGGCCATTTGGTTTTCATTTGCATGAGCATGGCGTCTGCACGGTAGGAAATCCGGAAGATCCCTTTACCGCGGCAGGCAGTCACTGGAATCCTACACAACAACCACATGGCAACCACGTCGGCGACTTCCCCGTGCTGTTTTCCAATGACGGCTATGCACGAATGACTTTTTTCACAAACAAAATCAGTGCAGCCGATGTGGTCGGCAGAAGCGTGATCATCCATCAAAGTCCGGATGATTTCCATTCACAGCCGGCAGGAAATAGCGGGAAACGCCTGGCATGTGGATTGATCTACGCTGGATAAGCTTCACTCGAACAAAAAAAGGGGGCAACCCTGTAAGCTGCCCCCTCGCATTATTGAATTAGCTAGCGTCGTAATGTCGACAGATCAAATGCTGGTACAAGCCCTTCCTCGGCTGCACGACCGAGCAACGCCTCTACAGCTGCATAACCATCATTCCCCAAATTTCTTGTAAACTCATTTACGTACAAATTAATATGCGCTTGCGCTACCTCCAGAGATAACTCTTGGGCATGGGACATGACATATTCTTGTGATGCGGTCGGATTCGCCCATGCATATTCCACAGAGGAGCGCGTCCAATTCGTCAGAGCCTCGATATCCATTGATTTTTTCGCGATGATGGCACCCAGCGGAATTGGTAAGCTGGTATCAGCTTCCCACCAGTTGCCCAAGTCAGTCATAAGCGACAGCCCGTAGTTTTGATACGTAAAACGTGCCTCGTGGATCACGAGTCCTGCATCGATCTTGCCGTCACGTACAGCAGGCATAATCTCATGAAACGGCATGACGACGATCTCCCCTACACCACCCGGGACATTTTGTGCAGCCCAGAGCCGGAACAGTAAATAAGCTGTGGAGCGCTCACTTGGAACCGCTACACGTTTGTTGGACAGGCGTGCTGGATCGTTCACACTCTCGCCAGAATTTCCTTGGGTCAAAACGAGTGGCCCGCATCCTCTGCCCAATGCACCGCCGCAAGGGAGCAGCGAGTAATTGTCCATCACCCATGGCAATGCTGCATAGGAGATTTTCATTACTTCAGGGCCTTCTCCCTGTGCAGCAAGTGTATTCGTAATATCGATATCTGCGTACATAATATCGAGCTTTGGCGCTCCCGGAATCAAATCATGTGCCCAGGCATGAAAAACAAAAGTGTCATTCGGACATGGTGAAAATGCAATTTTCATGATAGTACCTCCCGTAGTACAGAGCTTCCCTTTTCTAGAGATTCCAACGCATCTTTTATCCGCCAAGCAGATTTATCCCGCGGTCCAATTGCATTCGATACCGTACGAATTTCCAGAACAGGTCGTCTGGTAGCCTGGGCAGCAGTCGCAACGCCATACCCCTCCATCGCTTCAGCTAGCGCGTCTGGCATCCGCTGCGCCAAAGCCGCCGCTGTTTCCGCTGTTCCCGTCACGGTGGATAGTGTAAGGACGATGCCTTTTTTGGCAACCAAGCCTGCCGCTTTCATTGAATTGGTCAGCTGTTCCACCAACTCCTGATCAACACTTACTTTTGCTGATCCAAATCCCAGCTCGTCCACACTGCAAAAACCTTCAGGGGTTTCTGCCCCCAAATCTGCACAAATAATCTCTGTCGCGACAACCAGTGACCCAATCTCTGCTTGCCCTATGAATCCACCGCATATTCCTGCACAAATGACCAGATCGTAATCCGCCCAAGCAAGCTCTCTAGCTGTACTCGCTGCGGCTGCTGCGGGCCCTACTCCCCCAACGATGACAGTGAATCGCTCATCTCCTTGAATGCCGCGCATCACTGCATCCCGTTCTGCGTCAACGGAGGTCACGACCAGAATGCTTCTATATTGTTGTGACAAAATCATTTGCCCCTTCTCCCTTCAATCGCTTTCCACTTTCCACGTTATCGCTACTTTTCGTTCGTGTAAAGCCGTTTAAAGAGTTTGTCAAAAGACAGGGAAATACTTACAATGAATTCTGTTGTGCATTTTCATTAGATGAGAGGTGACCGATCATGCTTCATCCCCAGAATCCGAACACCCATCCTGAGTGGCTCGCCCCCCACTCATTGGCCTGGTACACTCAGCTGGGAAAAATGACTGGTGAATACGTATACCCATGGCGCTCTACCATTACGGAACCGAATGGCGAGTCGCTTTTTATGGAAGAAATCAGTCGTCTAGTTCCGAATCAATCCGTTCTCGACATCGGCTGCGGGCACGGCGCATTCACACTGCACTGGAGCCGTTCTGCCAAAGAAATCGTCGGCTTGGATGTGACAGAAAACTTTGTGCAAAAGTCCGGTATGCAAACACCCGAAAACGTCTCCTTCGTTGTTACCAATACGAAATATACCCTCCCCTTCCATGACAATACTTTCGATTGCGCCTACAATCGCAAGGGACCTACCTCCGCCTATCCAGATATAGCACGTGTCGTCAAAAGAGGAGGCTCGTTCATCGGATTACATCCGGGCGATCAGTTGTCTGCCGAATTATTCGAATGGTTTCCTCATTTATTTGGTTCACGTCCAGCAGACACTCCGATCCTGCAAAATCTGCAGGAGAGACTCAGACAAGCTACTTTCCAACGAGTGGATATTCAGACGGTGATTGCCACCGAGTATTTTCAGACCCCACTTGATGTCATTCGCATGCGTTGCTACGGGCAAAGTCCCACTATTCTCACGTCCGCCATCGAACAACACATGGACAGTGTTCTGCCGATTTTTGACCATTATGCGACTTCTGACGGTCTGCCCACTACGCATATGTATTACCTCGTTCGCGCGATTGTTTGATTCGTCTTATTAAAAAACCTCCAGCCGTATTTGGCCAGAGGTCGTCACTGCTCTTATCCTTTTAGCAAATAGCTGTTGCCGTCTTCATCCTGAAAAGTCGCATAGGTCCCCCATTGCATCTTGTTCAGTTCTCCTTGAAAAACAACGCCGTTCGCCCGCATCGTTTCGTACGTCTTTTCAACTTCTGTACATTCAAAAACGATCGAGGCTTTTTGTTCCTGCCAGTTGCTCATCATACTTTTCGGATAGAGCACCAAAGCAGTCTGGGCACCTGCTGGTCCTACCTCCAGCCAACTGCTGTTTGGTCCCATCGGGTGCTCTTGCTTGACCTCAAATCCAACCTTCTCTGTCCAGAACACTTTAGCGCGTTGCTGATCTTCTACGTAAACAGCTACCGTTGCCATTTTTGTAATCATAATATCCTCCTTAACTAATTCGAGCATTTATCATCCCATTTTAACCGAAAAAAAGTTTACTTATCGCTATCAGCAAACCCAAATGTTGACAACAGTTGCACGCAATTTTATATTTAATTACGAAATGTAAGAAACAAAGCATTGAATAAGCTTCTCCCTTTCAATGCATCATGTTAGTGTAAAAACAAGTTGCAGGAGGAATGCAAAGTGGGTAAGGATTTTATTGCAGCCGTAAAAGACAGAAGAACGTACTATGGAATCAGCAAGGAAAACGTTGTATCTGATGAACGTATTAAAGAAATCGTGCAGGAAGCAGTAAAGTACACCCCATCGGCATTCAACTCCCAAAGCGCTCGCGTTGTTGTCCTCTTGGGTGCGGAACACGATAAGCTGTGGAACATTACCAAGGAAACGCTGCGTAAAATCGTTCCCGCTGAAAATTTCGGAGCCACGGAAGAAAAAATGAACTCCTTCGGTAGCGGCTACGGCACTGTTCTTTTCTTTGAAGACCAAAGCGTCGTCCAAAACCTCATGCAGCAATTCGAAGCGTACAAAGATAATTTCCCGATTTGGTCCGAGCAATCTTCCGGAATGCTTCAGTATGTTGTGTGGACTGCGTTGGAAACCGAGGGCTTCGGTGCTTCCTTGCAGCATTACAATCCACTCATCGATGAAGCAGTCCAACAAACGTGGAAGATCCCTAGCGAATGGAAGCTGAGAGCACAAATGCCTTTTGGCAAACCAACCGCTCAACCAGGCGAAAAACAATTCCAATCGTTGGATGAGAGAGTGAAGTTCTTTTCCTAAGTAACTTTTGTTCCATGTCTGTAATGGACGGCTCAGAATTTCCTATTTGGGCCGTCCTTTCGTGTATTGAGCGATTGCTTTCCTCTGTCGTCTGTGATAGTATTAGCTTAAACAAAAGATTCTTATTTAAAGCGTTCACATATTGTAAAGGGTTTACACTTATGTTTGAACCTTTTACAATGTGTGAATTTTATTTTATATAAATAAAAGTTACATATTCATTTTATTTTGTTGGAGGTAACACCCATGCAAACAGGTACAGTTAAATGGTTCAACGCAGAAAAAGGTTATGGCTTCATCGCAGTTGAAGGCGGAAACGATGTATTCGTTCACTTCAGCGCAATCCAAGGCGACGGTTTCAAAACCCTCGAAGAAGGCCAACGCGTAGAATTCAACGTAGTTGAAGGCAACCGTGGTCCACAAGCTGAGAACGTAACAAAACTGTAAATTACACATAAAGCTGCCCTTGCGAATAACAAGGGTGGCTTTTTTTTCCACATCTTTTTCCTCACATAATTCGTTCTTTGTTCCTAAAGGGCAGTTGACATTAGCCATGCCTCCCCATATAATCTCTTTATAATGCAGAGTAAAGCAACGGCGCTTTCTAGCATAAAATATTCAGAATGTACACAAAGGAATAAACGCGACATGTATTTTTCGTTTATTTTTAGCGAGCTATGAAAGCGGTTCCAGTTGGCTGTTATTACCATTACCTGTAAACAAGTTCATAAAAGTAAGCAAAGGCGCTTAGGGTATCACTCATTTATTTAATGAGATCCTAAGTGCTTTTATTGTTTACATCCGCAAAAAGGTGGGATATCCATGGAGCACATTGGAAGCGTCATTATTTACATCATCATGTTATGTGCAGTAATTGGTGCCATTGCCGCGATCCGCAACAGCGATGAGGGTCTCGGTAAGGAGTTCATGGAAGGGATTCACTCAACAGGTTACATCTTCGTTCCTGCCGCCGGTATTATGGCGTCCCTCCCGTACATCTCTTGGTTCGTAGAAAAAGCGGTATCACCCATCTTTAACAAAATTGGAGCAGATCCTGCAATTGCGGCAACTGCGATTCTCGCATCTGACATGGGTGGTTATCAGTTGGCAAACCTCCTGAAGACCTCCACGGAAGGTTGGATTATGGCGATGATCGTCGGTCTGATGGCCGGTGCTACGATCGTGTTCTCCATCCCAATGGGACTTGCTATGTTGGACAAGCGCGATCATAAATACATGGCGCTTGGCGTAATGTCCGGTATTTTGACAGTTCCGATCGGCGCTTTTATCTCCAGTGCCATTCTCGTTTTGACAAATGCAGAGGTTCGCAATGAAATCTCGACGAACGCTGAATCGACTTATGCTTTTGCCATCGGCTTCGGACAGGTACTGTTGAACCTTTCACCAATTTTGTTCTTCGTATTAGCGATTGCTGCTGGTCTGCGCTTCCTGCCAGACTTGATGATTAAAGGCTTTATGATTTTCGGTAAGACAATGGATGCAGCTATCAAGCTCGTACTTGTTTTCTCGATCGTGCAACACTTTACTGGCATCTTCACAAAGATTTTCGGAGCTTGGGGCTTCGATCCGATCATTGCCGATCCAACCGACCAATACCGTGCGTTGGAGACCGCTGGTTACATCGGTATCATGCTCGCAGGTGCGTTCCCAATGGTTTACATGCTGCGTAAATATGCAGCGAAGCCACTGGAAGTATTGGGTAATAAGCTTGGCATGAGCCCTTCTGGTAGTGCAGGCTTGCTCGCAACGAGCGCAAACATCCTGGCGATGTTCCGTCTCATTCGTTCCATGCCGCCTAAAGACAAGGTTATCAACATTTCCTTCGGGGTTTGTTCCGCTTTCTTGCTAGGTGACCACTTGTCCTTCTCGGCAAACTTCCAACCAAACATTATCTTGCCGGTCATGCTCGGTAAATTGGGCGCAGGTATTATCGGGATTGCTTTTGCTTACTGGCTCTCCGTACCGAAAGCCCTTGAACTGGAAAAACAAGATCGTGCTGCTGGAATTATCGGACCAGATGAGTATCTGGATACTCACAACGCTCAAGCTGAAGTTGCAGCAACCAAACAATAAATGCAAAAGAGCGGTCCTTCGTGGGCCGCTCTTTCCTTTACACACCGTTCTTGCTCATCTCCCAAATTTCCAATGCAGGTACCGGCTTTTTTGAGCACCCATCCATCGTTAATTCACGAGCTTCTTTTGACCACAAAAAAGGATAGATTGCGAACATTTCATCGCCTTTTAGCTCGGAAACGTGCTTGTCCCAATCCGTCCAGAAAAATGTTTTATAAAACGTATGGATATCCCCGGTCATTGCCCAGTGCAAAAAGTCGGTATAGCCAATTTCAAGATCCTCCCACGCAAGACTGTCCGGAGCGAAATACCATATACCGCCTATCGAATCCGGAAACAATCCACCATTGATCGCAAAGAATCCCCCTATGACATCGTCTGCTACCAGCAGCATTCCATTCAAGGCACATTGCTGATTCCACGAAGTGATGGAACGCGGCAAATGAGGATGGCCAGACCCTAGAATCCTTAGCCAGCCTTGGTGAATCAGAATCCCGCCTGTTTCAAAAGCAACAGCACCTAGAGTTGACCTCGTCGTCACTTGTAAATCAACAAGCTGTTTTTTCCCTTTCTCCAGTTCAGCTGGAAGAAGAGTAATTTTCCGCTCTGATGCTGACTGCCATTTTTTTATTTCTTCCATCGCTGAATCCTTTTCGCTGTACAACTCCTCGAAGCTTTTCATTTCAGTCTCCACCGCCAATTTCCGCTGATCTTACCAAAATAAACAATAGTATGGATGCTGTTAGCTCGCCATGACGGATGAATCCTCAACATCTACCCTTGATGAGCAGCCTGTGGAGAGCAGCACAGATCCCCTTTGCCCGATTCAAGTGCAGACTTCAGGCTCCCCAACACATGAGACCAAGCCATTTCGTGCCACCCCCGAGCCTTTTCCCACTCCTCTCCCTCTTTCCAACCGAAATGCTCGACTACTACATGCGTTTTCCCCTCTGTTTCAGACAAGGTGACAAGCACATATGTCAAAGCATCCTCGTGATTCATGGTATCTGCGAATTCATCCGGTCCCTTCCATGTGAAGCCCAGGCGCTCCTTCGGTTCAAAATGGGTAATGATGCAACCTTTCGTCCCCATCTGCTCGCGATTGGCTGGGTTGAAGTACAATTCATACGTTCCGCCCAGGTACGGCTCAATCGTTGCATCAGGCGCAAACCACTGAACTAGCCGTTCCTTTCGTGTCCATGCCCACCAAACCAGCTCTATAGATGATAATACTTCTATCTCCGCTTTCAAGAAACCCATGGAACATCCCCCTAACTATTTTCCTAACAGTTTGAAAATAGCAATTTCTGTATAACCAGTCAATACGGTACACTCGCTATCCTCAACATTCACGCCCGAACGAGATTTTAAGCGTATGAATGAGTCTGAACAAGTCTGAATGGATTATTTTTTACTAAAAAGTGTAATTATGCAGTAATCGCATAAGAATGAATGCTATAATAGCTGAGTAAGTAAAAAATTTCACAATGGGGAGAGGAACGATGGAACAACCACTTGCTAAATCGGCTCATCAGAAATTACCCATTGGAAAATTGCTCAAGAGGGTCTTCGGTATCCTGATTGGTGCTTCCCTGTTTTCGGTAGCGCTCGAGATTTTTCTCGTACCGAACAATATTATTGACGGTGGAATCGTAGGTATCTCGATTATTACCTCGCATCTGTCTGGAATCCCTCTTGGCGTTTTCCTGTTTGTGCTTAACTTGCCCTTCTTGATCATAGGGTACAAGCAAATCGGAAAAACGTTTGCACTCTCAACCCTCTTCGGGGTTACGATCATGTCAGTTGGAACGACATTCCTTCACGAAGTCAAAGGGCTAACGGATGATCCCTTGCTTGCGGCTGTTTTTGGCGGCATACTTCTCGGGATTGGGGTAGGACTCGTTCTCCGTTATGGAGGCTCTCTGGACGGTACAGAGATCGTCGCTGTACTTCTTAACAAGAAATCTCCATTCTCCGTTGGTGAGATCGTAATGTTCATGAACTTATTCATTTTGAGCAGTGCCGGATTTGTATTCGGTTGGGATCGCGCGATGTACTCGCTGATCGCCTATTACATTGCATTCAAAATGATCGATCTGACCATCGAAGGCTTCCAGGAGTCGAAAGCCGTATGGATCATTAGCGACAATCACAAGGATTTGGGAGATGCAATTGTTGCTCGTCTGGGCCGTGGCGTTACCTATTTGAATGGTGAGGGCGGCTATACCGGAGACGACAAGAAAGTGATTTTCTGCATCATTACGCGTTTGGAAGAAGCCAAGCTGAAGCTGATCGTGGAAGAAGTGGACCCGAATGCCTTCCTGGCTGTCGGCAATATTCACGATGTGCGCGGTGGGCAGTTTAAGAAGAACGCGATTCATTAAAGGGAAAAAAGTGTACCCTATAGATTGGGCGTTGGGGAACGTCTGTCTATAGGGTATTTTTTGTATGTTAATAAGATATGGTAATATTTTCGAAGACTTTCTTTTTTCTATCTAAATTGTTGTTTTTTACATTGATTTCGTAACGATGGGATTTATCATAATTGTATTTTTTATACGGTTTATCGCTGGGAACTTATATATATCGGATTATTTAATAGGTATTTTTACAATAAATAGTAAGATGGTAGTGGACATTCCTTAAAAAACAAAAAGCCCCAAACGAGTACAGACAGCTCGTTTGGGGGCATCAAATATATACCATATGTTCCCACAACCTAAAAAATAAAGTACGATACTCCTATATCTCAAGAAAAAAGGAGGTTTTCTCAGTGAATCAAGCATTCTCGATAGAACGAGTTCCTTTTGAACAGAAGCACGCTCTCAAGCAACTGTTGGAGCTGTATACGTACGACTTCACTGAGTTTGAGCCTTTCGAAGTAGATGACGACGGCTTGTTTGGCTACGACTACTTTGAGAAGTATTGGGTCGAACCAGAGCGCCATCCCTTTTTCATCAAGGTTAATGGTAAGCTCGCTGGTTTTGTCCTCGTCCGCATGCTCACAAGCCCTAATGCAAATTTGCCATCGGTCCACTCCATTGCTGAATTTTTTATCATGAAACGCTACCGTCGGCTGGGGATCGGAAAAGCGGTCTCCCATCAAATCTTCAAAATGTTCCCGGGTGCTTGGGAAGTCTTTCAATTGGAAAATAACGTGCCTGCCATCGGCTTTTGGCGTGCGAGCATCTGCGATTACACTGCCAATCACTATGAAGAGCGTCAAGCGGATGGCAAAGTCATACAAACGTTCATTTCGAGACCATAGCAGAAAAAAGCCAGGGGACAGCGCAAATCCCTTGGCTTTTTTTCATGAAAACTAACTAGCTGATAACCGCAGGAAAGGTCATCACGACAACCGTTCCGCTACCCAGCTTACTGTCCACCGTAATCTCTCCCCCGTGCGCCAAAACGAGCTGCTTGGCTATCGCCATACCCAGCCCCGTCCCACTCGTATTCTCTCCTGTATGCCCACCTCGGTAGTATCTTTCGAACAGATTGGCCAGTGTCGTCTCATCCATGCCTGGACCATTGTCCGCGATTTTGACCACAAACTGATCGGCTGCAATCGACTGTACCTCTACGAGCACGTGTGTACCTGCCGGGGTATACTTGATCGCGTTTGTCAAAATGTTGACGATGATGCGGCGAAACCAGATTGGATCGACCTCGGCCGTTATCGATGGGACATTCGCCGAAAATTCGATATCATGCAAAGACGAGCTCGGATCGTTCACCATATCCACCACAATCCTGCGAATGGTTTCAACGATCGCGACAGGTTGTTTGACCATCGGCAAAGCTTGATTCTTGAGTCGATAGGTCAGATTCAAATCTTCAATCAGCCCGTTCATGTAGTCTGACTTTTCCCGAATCGTCTTCCCAAATTCGCTGACTTCTTTTCTATCCCACTCATACTGTTCCGACTCTAAAAAGGTAGCATAACCGTAAATCGAGCTCAGTGGTGTCTTGAGATCATGGGAGAGTCCGGTAATCCATTCCTCTCGCGTCTGCTCGATCTCTTGCTGAAGCTTTTCGTTGGAGCGCAAGGTTTCACTCAGATGCCGGAGAGCGTCAAACACGTCCTTGAAAACACGAAATGACTTCTTTTCCTTCCCTCGCCAATTCCTTCCGATTGGTTTCCCCTTTTTTCCGATCGGCTCCTCATAGCGGCCTTGGGCCAGTCTGTCCAGCCAATTCACCATATGCAAGAGCGGCTTGCCTACCCGCCACGCATACCAGCTGCCTGCAAATAAAACGACAAGGATCAAAAGAATACCGATCTGAAGGAACGTTTCCTTGACCATGGCATCCTCAGACGTTTCTTGGACACCAGACTGATAGGTTGGATTCGGTGTGCCCACTACGTAGGTCAAGTCGCTCTTCGTGTCATATCGACTCGTAATGCGGACAGGAACATTTTTGGTGGTCTCGCCGTTCTGAAGAGCCTCCGTCATGTCTAACTGGGCAGAAGCGTTCGGGTGATTCCATTGATGGATGAGCTTTCCCGTACGATCGTATACCAAGTACCATGCCTTTTCTTGGGAAAAGCTTTTGTTCAACTCGTCCCATGTCTCCTTGCTCTTTCCCGTTTTTTTTGCGATCAGATGGTGCATCATTTCTTTTTCGGGAGCGGGTGTTCCATAGAGGATGATCATGTTTTCGTCAGATTGGTTTATAACCCAGTGCGTGACGTGATAGCGAGAAGCATCACGGTCTTCTACATAACTAATCCACTCTCCTGGCCTGAATTGACTGGGAACGTCAGCAGGTGTCCGATAGTTGTACAGTATTTTTCCGTGCTTATCGATAATCTGCAACCAGCCTTGATGTCTCGCCACGCTCTTCTCAATTTCCGGATCGACGCGGATTCGATTCCCCTCATACTCTATCTTCAATGTCAAATCGGATGCATCCAGCCGGGACAAATCGCTAGACAACTGCTCGTTCATAATGCGCCAGCCTAACCCCAGCATCGCGAAAATCAGAAATAGCAGCAAGACGAGGAGAAAGCCAAACAGTTGCCGGACATATTGAAAAATCAGCTTGTTCCGCAAATTCATGACTGTCTTGCCGGACTAACCAGCTTGTAGCCCAGCCCTCTCACCGTGACCAAGAGCTTTGGCTGTCCCGGGTTTTCTTCTATGCGCTGACGCAGCTTGTGAATATGCACCATGACTGTATTTTCGTCAAACATCCCGTACTCGTCTTTCCATACATGATCGTAAATTTGTTCTTTCGTAAATACCCGGTTCGGATTCTGGCAAAAAAAGACGAGCAATGAAAATACTTGCGCTGGGCAGTCCACTCGCTCTCCGTTCACGAACAGCTCGGCTGCCTCCACATTTACTTGAAAACGTCCAAAATCATAGCGCTTTTCTTCCTGCGATGGAGCAGAGCCCCCCAAGGTTCTGCGCAGATGAGCCTTCATCCGGGCAACGACCTCTAATGGATGAAATGGCTTCGTTATGTAATCATCCGCTCCATAGGCAAATCCGCTTAATTTATCAAAATCGGTACCTTTTGCTGTCAGAAAAAAAATCGGTGCCTTCGTTCGCTGGCGCACTGCTCCGCACAGCTCAAATCCACTTTTATCAGGCAGCATGACATCTAGAATCAACAAGTCGTATGTCTTCTCCTCCACGAGACGAATCGCCTCTGCTGCTGTCGTGCATGTATCAATCTGGACAAATCCTTCCTTTTTCAGCACCGTTTGGAGCATCTGCAAAATCGCTTCTTCATCATCTACCAGCAAGATTCTTGCTTCTTTCTCCATATCCGTTCCCTCCCTTGCTGTCATACATTCTACCATGATAAACGACGCCAATAAAAAAGATAAGGAAATGGTAAGGTAGTGTTTTAGTAGGGGAAAGGTCTGGCTATTATGATGAAGGAGAAAGGAGCGGATTCACCTATGTGGGCTATTTGCCAACACGAATTTTTTCGGTTGTTTAAAAGTATCAAATCGTTAATTACCGTTGCCTTTATCGTCGGCATCTCGTACTTGGTTTCTGACCTCGTCAATCAGGCAGCAAGTCTTCTCCCAGAAAAGGAGCTGGCGCAGGGACATGCACTTGGTATTTTTGCACTTATCATGCTGTTCGGGCCCTTGTTTGTATTCAGCCTGTCTCATGATGTCATAAATCGTGAGCTAGCGGGCAGGACCATTCGCTTTCTCGTCACCCGGACTTCACGCAATCAGATCATTTTGGGGAAATTTCTTGGAGTGGCGTTCTTCTGGTTAACCTGCATGATTATTACGTTTGGCGTAGTTTTTGCCACCGTGCAAACGTTTGACGCGAAGACTTTTTATCTATGCGTATCTCTGCTTATCTACTGCATCTCGCTGGCACTGCTGCTCTCGCTCGTGATACCTCGCCCCAGCTACACGATGTTTTTGGGAATCGTGATTGCACTGATTTTGCCAGGCCTCGGACTATGGAGCACCTTCTCTAGTCACCCAGCAGCACCATGGATTAAATATTTGACACCCTTTTCATTTATGGAAAAAGGCGGCGCTTGGACCGGCTTCATTTGGCTCTATGCAGCAGCTTTCCTGGTCGCTTCTATGTACTTATTCCGACGGAGGGATTGTTAATGGCAATGATCGAGACCATACAGTTGAACAAGCGCTTTGGCAATCGCACGGTCGTGAATGACGTCAGTCTTACTGTGCACAGCGGGGAGATTTTTGGATTCCTCGGTCGAAACGGCGCAGGAAAATCGACCTTTATCAATATGCTGACAGGGATTCTGATTCCGACAGCGGGTACCATTCGTATGTTCGGAGAAGAGGCCCATACAGAAGGATGGAAAAAACGAATTGGCGTACTGCCAGACTACTCCACCTTCTACGACCATTTATCTCCTGCGGAGCACCTGCACTATTTCGCTCGGGTAAAAGGCGTCACACTCACAAAGGAAGACTGTATGCGCATCCTGACAGCCGTTGAGCTTGAGGAGCATGCATCCCGCAAAGCCAAAACGTTTTCCTTCGGGATGAAAAAGAAGCTGGGTATTGCCCAAGCCTTAGTCGGTGACCCGGAGCTCATCTTCCTTGATGAACCTACTTCTGGCGTAGACGTCGAATCAGCCCTGCATATTCAAAATTTGCTGCGCAAGCTCCATCAACAAGGAAAAACGATCTTCATGACCTCGCACAATTTGAATGAAGTTGAGAAAATCTGTACCCGCATCGCCATCATGAAAAGCGGAAAAATCAGTTCACTCGGCACTCTCGATGAGCTGCAAGCTGCCCACCAGGCATGGCGATCTGTTAACGTACGTCACTCGGCTTTTATTACAGAGGATTCTGTAAACCTGCGCACCTTTATCGAGTCCCTCGGGCGCAATACGATTTGGGAAGATGGTCGTCTCTCGATTCAGGTTGATGACGATCAAAAAGTGGCAACCCTCGTTCGTGCTCTTGTTCAGGCACGCGTGGATATTTATGGCGTGAACGTTGAAGTCCCTTCGCTCGAACGAATTTTTATGGGGGAAGAGTCTCATGATGCTTAATCTCGTTTTTGTCCTGCTCCTATCCGGGATGCTGCTTTTCAACATCTCGATAGGAAAAAGCATGACTACCGGAAGTATGTCAATTACGCTTGGCCTGATTGTCCTCAATCTCATCTTTTTCATCACAAAGTACAGGAAGAGTCAGCATGAAAAAATAGATCAGGTTAGTAGATACGAACGATAATCAGGCTCATGTAAATGGGGGAAGATTCGTATGAAAAGTAGGTATCTGGATTTTGCCGTTATCCTGACAGGGGTTTTGCTGTATAGAATCTTTTGGGGAGATAGCCTTACACCAGGAGTTATCGGGATTTTAGTTGGGCTGATTATTGTTTCTCTCATCCTTTTCATGAGAAAGCAGTACGCACAACGCTAGGAGCAAAAGGAGCAAGAAAAAAAGCAGCTTGATTGCCACCGAAAACAGCCTGCAAGCTATGCGGCTATGGGGCAATGGGCTGCTTTTTTCTACAAGATTGCCAAAAGCTGATCCAGTCGTTCAATGACAGCGAGTGGCTGATGCCGGGAAGTAGGCTTTTTCCCTCGTGGATTGATCCAGACAGCTGAGAAGCCTGCGTCCATCGCTCCGGCTACATCTGCCTCCCACGTATCTCCGACGAACAGCACCTGCTTGCTCTCAACTCCAAGTTTTTCACGAACATGTTCATATATGCGTAGATCTGGCTTATGATGTCCGATGATTTCTGAGAGAAACACCCGCTCCCGCGGAAAATAAGCAGACAATCCCAGACGCTCCAGCTTGATAAATGCCATATCGACAGGACCATTCGTAACAATCCCTAGTGTATGCTCTTCTGCCAACCTCGCAATGGTAGACTGAACAGTGGGATCTGGCTGGACTGCATCCATACATGCCGCCTGATAGGCTCGTTGAAAATCGTCGACCTGCTCCACTTCAATCTGTCGGTTACAATCAGCCATAGCTCGCTGAAAACGCAACCTCCTGTATTGCATAAAATCGTAGCGCTTGGCAATAACATCGATCCACAAATCATCTCCGTGGCGCCGCAGAGCTTCAAGGAATTTCTCTTGGTCGAGTTCTGCCGTAAGTGCATGGGTCGCAATCGTCTGCCGCATCCCTTTCTCCCAGCAAGCTGAAAAATCGAAGAGAGTATCGTCGAGATCAAATAGGATTGTTGTAAATTTGGACATGGCTATCCCTTCCTTTCTTTTGCGAAATTCTATCTGCATGAGATTCTGTCTTTTGATATGATCATTGTAATGGATGAAAAGGAGGTTGGGACATGTCTGAACAGAAACTCGATATTTTGTTGGAAGGGATTAATGAACTTCTCTTGCATCTTAACCGTCCACTATTATTTTCACTCCGTTCTTTGGTTGACCGTCTCCAACTCCACAAGCAATGTCTCTTTCAACTCAACTGGTAAAGAAACAGATTGGCGTGTATTCGCATCGATCATGACCATTGTCACATCGGCGTCCGCCACTAATACATTTGCAGCGTTGTACAGCTCCTGGCGGATGACGAAGCTTTTTTCACCCACCTTGACCACCGTAGTAATCGCCGTTACCTCTTCACGCATTTTCAATTCTTTGCGGTAGTTAATGTTTATATTGGCCACTACTGGCATGATGGCCCGTCGCCTCAATTCATCCAGTGTAAATCCTTGCTCCCATATCCACTCAAAACGCGCCCACTCCATGTACTCCAAATACTTGGCATTGTTCACATGTCCGATTACGTCAATATCAGTTGAACGCACAGTTAGATGATAGTGATGAGCCATCTTTCTCACTCCTTGTTTTTCTTTAGTATAACGAATTCAGGTTGCTGAGTGAACATTCATTCAAAATATTCCGAATGGTCATGCTGTTCTTTCCGGATCTTTTTCCTATAATATAAATAAACACTAGAAAGGAAGATTGGATGTTCGAACAAGAACTATTGCCGACCTTGCAAACAGCTCGCTCCCGGTATCAGGATGCACTCGTCCAATTGGAAGAAGCCGAGCTTGGCTGGAAGCTGGCTCCGGGCTCCAATTCCATCGGATTTTTGATTCATCACATCGCGGAAGTCGAATATCGATTCTGTATGATGTTTTTCGGAAGAGCAATCCCGTCCGACATCACTCTCACTACCATTGGACCTGTGAAGGATGAAGGAAACTTTACCGACTTGTCTGCCTTGCTTGCTTTCAAAGATGCTGCCTACCATCACTTGCTGGATTCTCTGGCTGCCCTGCCAAAAGACGCGTGGGACATCCCCTGTGAAGCACCGATTGCCACATTGACTCCCCGTCAGGCACTTGGTCGACTGATCTATCATATGGGCTACCACGGCGGACAGATTGGACTTATCCGCAAGTACGGAGGACCGCAATGAGTCTCATTTTGACAGGTGAGCGGCTCATCATTCGCGAATTGCTGCGCGAGAATTTACCCGACTTACTCGCCACCTACAACAGCAATCCAAAGTACAATCAGCTTCGAAACGGCACGAGCGCAGTAAGTCTTGCTGAACTGGAAGCGGAATATGACGCTACCATAAGCATACCTTCCGGGCATTGGCTCACTATTACTCGTGAAGGTACGATCATTGGAGTCATCCATATCGTCCTCTCCAGTGAAAACGATCCAAAAAGCTGGATCAGTCTTTTGCTTTTGCATGCCGATTATCAACAGCAGGGCTTTGGAAAAGAGGCAGTGACACTCATGGAAGCCTACTGCATCCAACATGGCAGTCAGCATGTTCATCACGGTGTCATTGCGCATAATGAACCTGCTCTTCTTTTCTGGGGGAAGCTTGGCTATGAGCAGTATCGTCAGGTGGAGGCACCAGTCGGTCGTCTGACACAACCGGTGCTGCTGGTAGCCAAATGGCTAACCGCTACAAAGTAAGGAGGTGAAATACATGAACCGTCGCCTTTTTGAAAATGATGTGCCCACCCTCCTCTCCTAGTCGGTGAGGAAGTGGTTCTCTTACTGCCTCCCGGCTACGGAATAACGCTCGAACGATTGATTCATTATTCCGGGAGGGACTTGTTATGTCACAATCACAATGGAAGCAAATGTTTTTAGGGGCTGTCTGCCTGACTCTCGCGGCAGCGATCTGGGGCGGTGTTTATGTCGTCAGCAAGGTTGTGTTGGAAGTGATTCCACCGTTCACGCTATTGATTTTGCGCTTTTGCATTGCCTTAGTCGTGCTGGGGGCATTTATCGTTGCTCGCAAGGAGCGTGTCGCGAAAAAAGATTATCCTCTGCTGATGGCCATCTCCTTTGTCGGGGTCACGATCTCCATCGCCGCACAATTTCTCGGTACCAAGTTGTCTACTGCCCATATGGGTGCTTTGATTACCTCCGCATCGCCTGCCTTTATTGCCATTTTTGCGGTCTGGCTATTAAAGGAGCGCATCCATCTGAAGCAGGCAGCGGGTATTTTGTTAGCGACGATTGGTGTCATCATCGTCATTGGTGTTCCTGATCAAGCTGACGCTCAGTCTTCCCTCGCAGGAAACCTGATTTTGTTCCTAGCAGCGATTAGCTGGGGATTGTATACCGTTCTCAGCAAAAAGGCAACGCAGCGCTATTCATCCCTGATCGTCACTACCTACGTAGCATTGTTTGGCATCATCTTTACGAGTCCGCTCATGTTTTGGGAGCTGTCTGTCACACCCGTCTCCTGGCAATTTGGTTGGGACATCTGGGCAGGCGTCCTCTATATCGGGATGATTTCTACCGCAGGTGCTTTTTATTTGTGGAACAAAGGCTTCGAGCTGATGCCCGCAGGGAGTGGGGCCGCGTTCTTTTTTGTTCAGCCCATTGTCGGTGCATTCTTGGGCTGGCTGTTGCTGCATGAACATTTGGGTATTGGCTTTTTCGCTGGTGGCTCATTTATTTTCCTCGGTGTCGCCTTGTCCACTTTGCGTACCAAAAATAAACGTGAATCGCTGGAGGAACATCCTCTCCCCCATTACAACGAGAAGCAAAGCTAAAATCGTGTTTGCTTACATGCTACGAGGACTTCCCAATCGTTGGGAAGCCCTCGTTTTTTAAGCTATGGACGAAAATATTGCCGTACACTTCCTTTTTCAAAAGACAACTCCACTTCAGCAAATGCCCCATTTATAAATGTGATTTGTGGCGGCATATGCCCACAATCTATATCGTAGAGGACAGGGACTTGCAGCTCTTCAGCCAGTTCCTGATAGACGTCTTCCACAGTGTAGCCGTCGACCGTCTGATTCGCTGGACTGCGCCCAAACATGATCCCCGCACAATGGTCGAACCATCCGGCCAGCTTCATTTGTACCAATGATCTGCGCAGATCAGTCGTTGAAAGCTCACAGTTTTCCAAATACCAGATGATCGCTTCATTCCCGATCTGTTCTTTTTGAAACGTTTGCACGTCCCCATACGGTGTGCCGATCACATGCCGAATGATATCGATACAGCCGCCTAGTAGCCGTCCCCGCATATTTACGTGAGGAGTAGTCTCTGTAGTTTTCCATACAGTCGGTTCCGTCAGGTGAAAGATATGCGGCGAAGGATTCGTATGCTGCCATTCCTTTTGATACATCGGAGAAGAGTACTGCAAGACTGACTCGCCCTTTTGCGTTGACAAAACCGTTTCCCACATAGCCGTCGTCTCATCCATATCTGCTCCACGCAAATCTATCAAATTCGTCCCATGGGCCGTAGCCATCCCCGTTTTTAATGTAATCGCGAGCAACAGCACACTCACATCCGAATAGCCTAACACCCATTTTGATTGCATGGCATCAAAATCAAGTTTGTCCAAAATCTCAATCAGCAACTCGCCACCCCAAGGAGGGATGATGATATCGACGTCTTCCTTTTGCATCAGGGAGTTGAATTCGGCTGCGCGGTTTATGGCAGGAGCTGACTTGGCTTTTTCCTGTGTCCAGACTGTATCTTTGCAAACGATGGAATACCCCCTGCTCTCCATACGACTGCTTGCCAGCCTGATTAGTTCATGCAAATACTCTGGTACACCTGATGATGGTGCAGTTACCCCTATAGTAGCGCCCTTTTTCAACGATGGATACGTGATCATGCTTCTCCCCCCCGCTATGTATGATTTTGGATAATCATACCACATGCCACCGAAGCGTAGACTGGAAATGCACTTCTCATCACTACGGCTACTTTTCTTAGACAAAAAAAAGACGACCTATAGTCGTCATCAAAGTATATAAAACGGGAGGGAAGTAGAGGAGTTCAGACGAACGTGTTTCCTGTTCGTGAATGATTACTTCTTGCTAGCGTCAGTCGTTGTAGACTGTCCAGCGGAACTGCTGTTGTCGGTTCCCACAGCACCAGGCGATCCAGTGCTGGTACCTGCATCAGATTTGGCATCTGTCGCAGGTGCTTCCGTAGACGAACCTGTGTCCGTAGATGCATCAGAGCTCTTCGCTGAAGCATCCGGAGTAGACTGATCTTGCGGAACCGAGCTATTGGTCGATTGTCCGCTATCAGAAGTGGAGGAGCCCGGAGCGGTTTCGCTTGTCGTGCCCTCTTGTTGTGTCGCCGGTTCAGGTGTTCCTGTGGTGTTAGAGCAGGCAACCAAGCTGCCAGACAGGAGTAATGCGACAGTGGCAATGGAGAACCACTTTTTGTTCATGTTCATTCCCCTTTCATTCCTTGGCTTCGTGACCTTCTCGCTGTCACACCTATATCGTAACGGGCAAAGATAACCATTCTGTAAGGAAAGTAGGAAAAAACGATGATCAAAATATGAAAAAAGTATGACCATGATCATTTTGAATAGATTCATTTTGAACGGATTATGATTTAGTTCTCCGGCTTAATCCTAGGAAGCCATATCGTAAAAGTACTGCCCTTACCAGGCGAGCTTTCCACTCTGCATTTGCCATCATGCAGTTCTACCAGCTCTTTTACAATGGCGAGTCCAAGTCCTGTTCCTTTATTGTTCTTGGAACGTCCCCGATCTACTTTGAAAAAACGTTCCCAGATGCGGTCCAGGTCATCTGCTGCAATTCCCATCCCTGTATCGATCACTTGAATCTGTACGTATTCTCCTTCCAGCGAAGCACGCATGCGGATTTCACCAGCAGACGTAAACTTGAGTGCATTCTTCACCAGATTTTTTAGAATTTGCGCGATCCTGTCTTTATCGGCATAAATTCGCGGAAGCTCGTCCTCTACTTCTACTCCCATGCGAAGCCCTTTTTCCTCTGCTTCTTGATGGAAGGAAAAGGCAACCCGATTCATGACATCTGCCACATCGACAGGGAACTTGACCAGATTTACTTCATTGTTCTCCAGCTTCATCAAATCCATCAGGTCATCCACCAAGCGATTCACTTGCATCGTTTCGGTGTACATCACAGCGTAATACTTCTGTCGCGCCTCTTCCTCCTCTACCAAGCCATCCTGCAACGCCTCGAGGAAACCTTGGATCGCCGTGAGAGGCGTACGCAATTCATGGGAGACATTCGCCAAAAAATCATTGCGGACTTGCTCCAAATGATGACGCTCCTGCTCTACCTTCTCCAGCTTCTGTGCCATCGTATTGATCGTTTGCGCCAAGTCGCTGATCTCGTCGGACGTATCGACCTGGACGCGCTCTGCATAATTCCCTCGACCAATTTCAGCCGCTGTTCTCTCAATGGTTCGCAATGGGCGAGAGATTGACCATGACAAATACGAAACCATGATCGTAGAAAGAAGCACCCCGAACAAGGTCGCCCACAAAATCGACTCGCGCATTTGCCCAAAGGTTTTCTCAATTCCTTCAATCGGCGCGTGCAAAATAATTCCGCCGTAGACGTTTTCTCCCTCGCCCCATGGGACGGAGACCGACAACATCGGATCATCCAGACCTTCGATTTGCAGCTCGGTAACCGCGCTTTTTCCCTTCAGCACGTTATCCGCGATGGAAACTGCCACGGACTTGCCCGTAAACATCTCATCCTTCATCGAAGTCGCGACAATTTTTCCTTTTGTATCAAATAACCAGATGCGGGTATCAAATGACTCGTCCAGCATTGCCAGCTTGTCCAAGAGCCGTTTGTTTACTTCATTGCTGTTATGGATAGCGGTATTCACTTTTTTGGCCATCCGCAAAAGCTCTTCTTCTTTGGCGTTGTAAATATACTCCTTCGTAAAAAAGGAGAGAACGATCCCTGTAATCCCCAACCCTACCAAAACGGTCGCCAAAAAGCTGACCAGCAGTCTGCGGTAGATACTTTTCGACATGCCTAGCATCAGTTATCCACCCCAAACTTGTAGCCGATCCCCCAAACCGTTTGAATGCAATCATACGGGAGCTTATCTAAACGCTGTCTGATCTTTTTAATATGAACATCGATCGTTCGAACATCGCCAAAATAATCAAATCCCCACACCTGTTCCAGCAATTGCTCCCGCGACCATACACTTCCCGGCGATTTGACAAGTTGAACAAGCAGATCAAACTCCTTCGGGCGAAAGCTCACTTTTTCCCCAGCAACGATCACTTCCCGTTTATCCAGATCTATCGTCAATTGCTCAAAAACAAAGGTTCGAAGCGCTGCCTCGTCTTCTACTTTTGACTTTGGCTGCAATCTGCGCATAATCGCGCGGATACGTGCAACGATTTCACGTGGACTAAACGGCTTCGTCACGTAATCATCCGCTCCGAGCTCCAAGCCGAGAACACGGTCAAACTCCTCATCCTTTGCCGTCAGCATAATGATCGGCGTATCCCACTTTTTGCGGATTTCCCGGCATGCTTCAAAGCCATCCAACTGCGGCATCATGACATCGAGAATGACCACATCCGGCTGTTCCTTTTCCATCATCTCAAGAGCTTCTCGTCCATCTGTTGCTGCGATGAGCTCGATTTGTTGTTTTTCAAAATAAAGGCGAATAATTTCGCGTACGTTTGGATCGTCATCGGCAACCAAGACTTTCATCGTGGACATAGCCAATAACCTCCCTTCTTTCAAAACGACATAAAATGAAACATGCCGTTCAGACAATTTACGTTTTTCCATGGTAACATAGATCACCCGTGTTGTGGACGGGTAGAAGTCCTATCCAGCTGGTAATAGCAGGACAAAATGGTCTGCGACAATAAAAAAGCGAGTGGACCTAAAGCCCACCCGCTCTTCATTCTTTACTTCGTTTCTCTTACAATCGGAACACTGCGTGTGAGGCTAGCCCACAACAACCCGAACAGTGCGCCTGCAAAGGCTGGCACCAGCCAACCAATTCCTACTTTATACAGTGGCAATTGCTCCAGGATTGGTATCAACGAGTCGATAGACACCCCAAACTGGGAAACTCCATCCAACAGACTGATGACAGCCGTTGCCGTGATCGCACCTACGTATACAGCACGATGTCCATTGAACATCCGATGACAAAACGTCAGCAGCATCAGCACGATCGCCAGCGGATAAATCGCCATCAAGACAGGAACGGAGAAGGTAATCAACTGTGTCAAGCCTACGTTTGCTACCGCAGCACTGAACACAGACAAAATTACTGCCATGTTCTTGTAAGAGATGCTAGGAATCCGACTGGAGAAAAATTGACTGCACGCAGTGACAAGCCCGACAGAAGTGGTGAGGCAAGCAAGCGTAACAGCTGCTCCCAACAAGAGCGAGCCTAACGGACCGAACAGTTGATGCACGACCCCTGTCAAAATTTGTCCACCATTTTCCGATTTCGCAAACGATATACTCGTCGCTCCCAAATAGCTGAGGGCAAGATAGACGAGTCCGAGTCCGGTAGCGGCGAGAATTCCTGCTTTGATCGTAGACCACATCACTTTTTTGCGATCGAGGATGCCTCTTTCCTGGACAGCTGTTGTTACTACCAGACCAAATACCATCGCAGCTAATGCATCCAGTGTCAGATAGCCCTCGATAAAACCTTTGAAGAATGCTGTATCCTGATAGGCGCCTATCGGTTGTCCCACCTCACCCATTGGAGAAATGAGTGATTTAACAAACATCAGGCCAATGATGATTAAAAGAGCAGGTGTCAAGACTTTACCAATTCGATCCACCAGCTTGCTCGGGTTCAGACTCAACCAGAAGGTGATGGCAAAATAGACGACCGTGGTCACAAAAAGCGGTACCCAACTGCCTTTCATCGATTCTGGCAAAAACGGCAACACGCCCATTTCAAAGGTTACTGTACCTGTCCGCGGAATCGCCATGAATGGACCAATCGACAGATAAACAATAAACGTGAACACGACTGCAAACATCGGATGGACTCTTGACGCCATCGTTTGCAAGTTACCTCCCGCCAAGCCTACCGCGATGATGCCTAGTAAAGGCAGACCTACACCAGTAATCAAAAAGCCGCCCATCGCGATCCAAACATTATCTCCTGCAGCTTGTCCTAGCGCTGGCGGAAAAATCATATTCCCTGCTCCAAAGAATAGGGCAAACAGCATTAAACCAATTGTAATTGTTTCTTTCGTGGAAAGTTCTTTCATATGAATCCTCTCAATATTGTTTAATAAAATAAAATTTTCATTAGTATAACTTGAAATTAACTCACTATTCAACCTTTAATTTTTTAAAATTATTGAACTTTTGTAAAAAATGAAAGTTCTTACAGGTCAAACATCTCTTTTCTCTTGATCGCCCCCACAGCTTCCCATACGTACAGACAATAGATACTGCGCCATGGAGCCCACTTTTCCCCTAGTTTGCGAATATCGTTTTCATTCGGCTTCGTTTCCATCCCATAGAGGTGCACAATTCCATTTCGCAAACCGATGTCAGCAGCAGGCAACAAGTCTGGACGTCCCATTCCAAACATGAGTAGGCACTCTACTGTCCACCGCCCAATTCCTCGTAGCGAAGTGAGGTACGTAATGATTTCCTCGTCCTTCATTGTCCATAGTCTTTCCAAATCTACCGTTTCATTCACAATGGCACGGGCGAAATCGATGATATACTCTGCTTTTCGCTGACTAAATTGCAGAGAACGCAAATCCTCCACAGTCAATCTCGCTACTGAGTCAGGTGTCGGAAAAGCGAGGATGTCCTCGCCGTTTTGGTTTTCTACTGGGTCGCCTGCCATTGTAACTAGCCTCTCGGTCAAATTGGCTGCAAAGGTCAGATTGATCTGCTGCCCGATGATCGTCTTGACCATACATTGAAACAAATCAGCATCCAGCATAGGACGAAGACCGCGAAACCGCTCAGTCAAGATGGCGAGCTCACTCTCCTCCCTCATCTGCTCGTAAATAACGGATAGCTCCAAATCGGCACTAAAAGTACGGCGGATCATTTTTTCTAGCAGCTGTTGGTCTGACGTGGACAAAATCGCCTGTGTCTCGTAGCGCAATGCCGGTTCTTCCAAGCTACCCATAAATTGCATATGGACCAGAACAGGCCGTAAGCCGATACGAAAGACGCGCTGTAGGCTATTTTTTTCTTGATTCACACGTATCTGCGTATCTGGATGTGTCTCTAGACGCCGAAGCAACCGGTCAAAAGAATATGGAGGAGTAAGCGAAATAATCCAACAATTCACAAGACTCTCACCTTTCCAGATAAAATAAAAACCTCCGGAGAATCTCCGAAGGTGTCAAGTATACTTCGCAAAACTTATTTCGTAAACATCCCTTTGAGAACAAATTTTACGTTTGCCGGACTTTCTGCCAAACGGCGCATGAAATATCCGTACCAGTCGTTTCCGTACGGTACATAAACACGCATTTTATAGCCTTCGCGAGCCAAGTCAATTTGGGACTGCGTACGAATACCATACAACATTTGGAATTCAAACTGTGTACGCGGGATGCTGTGTTCCTTTTCCAGCTTTTTCACAAAATCAATGATATTGTCATCATGAGTTGCCACAGCAGCGTACCCGCCATTCAACAGATGCTGCTTGATGATTTTTTTGTAGTTCTCATCTACATCTGGCTTGTTCGGGTAAGCGACTTCAGGAGACTCCTTGTATGCTCCTTTTACGAGACGGAAGTTCACTTTTTTGTCCTTCAAGCTGTCGATATCGTCCGATGCTTTGTAGAGATACGCCTGAATAACGGTTCCGACGTTGTCGTACTCTTGCAGTAATTCGTTCAAAATCTCCATGGTCACCTGATTGTGTGCGTAGTCCTCCATGTCGATACGAACGAAAATGTTTCCGTTTTTCTTAGCCGAATCCAAAATGCGTCTCATGTTGTCCATGCAAAGCTCACGGCTGATATCCAGACCAAGCGAAGTCATTTTCAACGAAAGATTGCAATCGACACCAGATTGGTGGATCGCATCCAGCGTTTTGATGCAATAGTCAGCAGATTCGTTTGCTTCCTCTACGCTGAACACGAATTCGCCCAAGTGATCCAGCGTGCATACCAGACCTTGCTGGTTCAGCTTGCGTACGGCGTTGATTGCCTCCGCGATTGTTTGACCAGATACAAAGCGGCTCGCTCCAAAGCGCAGGCCCCACTTTTTTGCGGCAGAATTTAAGGTTTTGTTTTTGGATAAGAATAGAAAGAAATCCTTCATCGCTTGTTCCATCGTTGACTGTCTCCTCCTCAACGTACTCTGTCCACTTCTACAAGCATGAATCATGCCAACTATTTCACGTAAGCGCTATCGTGATGTCTATCCGACGTATTTAACACATATGTACATTACGTGTCTATTCTTGTACACTTCTGATTAGATGTACAACAGGAACCATTCCTTTCCCTGTTAGTTTGGATAAGAGGTGACAATTTGAAACCGTTATTTTCGTTGGACAGTACGCTCTCTTCCTTTGCGATTCCGCTTCCACCTGATATTGTCAAAATACGCACAGGAGAAACTGTGGGTGAATGGGTGGATAAAGAACGAAAGGGCAGAGTAGTCGTCGTCGCTTCTACAACTACGCTCGAACAATCCATTAGCCACATTGTCGCTGGCTCAGCTCTTTCCGATCTGCCAGCAATCGTTATCGTGGATGAACATGGCACTCCTACGGGAATGGTTGAGCCATACCAGCTCATGACTGCCTTTGTCGTGTTGACCCAAAACCAGTCTGCCCTGCTCCGTACCTTGATGGATACGATGAGTGAGGCTGTCACAATCGTAGACTCCCGCAATGTCGTCCAACACTGGAATCGGGCAGCAGAAACGATTTATGAAATCGATCGCGCCAGGGTCGTCGGAACCTCGCTCGATGAGCACTTCGCGAGTGAATCGATTCGCCTGCTCGATGCGCTGCGCCAAGGGACATCTGTACAACGCGTCTATCACATTCCTCGTCCTGATAGTCATGTACTCATTAATGCGGCACCGATTCGCCGTGAGGGTGAGATTATCGGAGCGATTTCCATCGAACAGGATATTACCGAGCTGGTTCGTCTCAATGAAGAATTGGCACATACGACGGCCCATCTCCATAATTTGCAGCAAGAGATGAGTCGGTTTCAGGCAGCAGACGATCCTTTTTACGCAATCAAAGGTCATTCCGCCTCGATACAATCTGCTATTGGTTCCGCTAAAAAAGTGGCGCAGACGGATGCGACTGTGCTGATTTATGGAGAAAGCGGCGTTGGGAAAGAGCTGTTTGCCCAAGCCATTCATCAGGCAAGTCGCCGACATGAGAAGCCTTTTATTGCGATCAACTGCGGTGCCATTCCTGCTGCACTGTTCGAAAGTGAGCTGTTTGGCTATCAGGGCGGCGCTTTTACTGGAGCCGAGAAAAAAGGCAAGCCTGGCAAGCTGGAGCTGGCGCATGGCGGGACGCTTTTCCTCGATGAAATAGGAGAACTGCCGCTAGAATTACAGGTCAAGCTACTTCGTGCCTTACAGGAACGACAGTTTTACCGTGTAGGCGGAACAGAACCGATCACCGTCAATACACGGATCGTAGCGGCGACAAATAGACAACTGGAGCAAATGGTTGCAGACGGTCGTTTTCGCGAGGACCTGTATTATCGGCTGAACGTCTTTTCTCTGGAAATCCCGCCACTGCGCGAACGACGTGAGGATTTGCCAGAGCTCGTGCAAATTTTCATTCATGAGTATTCCGTGGCCCATAACCAATCCGTACCACGCATCTCTCCCGAAGTCATGCAAGCGTTGTTCGAGTACACTTGGCCTGGAAACATCCGCCAGCTTCGCAACGTCATTGAACGTCTGTCGATCCTGCAAGAAAACGGCGTAATTTTGCCTGAGCATCTGCCGTCTGTCATTCGCAGTCACACAGAACCCACACACGTCTCTCTGCACACGCCGATGGGGGGAACGTATGCACCACCGACTACGACACCGCCGCCCATCATCCGTCCGTCGATTGCGTACCCTTCTTCACCTGCGAACGAAAAAGAGCGCATTCTGGCAGCGTTGGAGCGCACATACGGCAACAAAAAAGCAGCAGCCGAGCTGCTCGGCGTCTCTCGTGGCACCCTTTACAATAAAATGAAGAAGTTCAATATAAATGAGGAGTCTTTCAAATGGGATTGATAACATGGTCGGATGATACGTATCAAATCCATTATGCTGGGGAAACGATTGTCCTTTTGCCAAAGGAATACGCCTTGTTTCAATATCTGTACACATGGAAAAACCGGGCCTTTTCAAGGAGTGATTTGCTAGATCGCGTCTGGCCGCTGGAGGAGCCTACTGACCGTACTGTTGACGATCACATATACCGCTTGCGGAAAAAACTGCAAAAGTGGTCTCATCTGCTCACGATTGATACGGTCCGAGGAGTCGGCTATCGGCTTACACTAAAAGAGCAGCCATCACCTAGTCCATCCGTATTAACCAGTGATTTCTCCGAGAACATCCAGAGGATGCTAACCACCTACCACGGCATGGGTATGGGGGCCGCTTTGCAGACACTCTATGCGAATCAGCAAGTGCTTGGCTTCCAGATGGACTCTTTTTATGCTACCTATCTGCGGTTTGTTGGCGGTGACTTCGGCTGGTTTGTCGAGGATAAAACTTCCCTCTCCGACAAGCTGTTTTATTTGTTTCATTTATACCATATGACAGAAATTGACTCGCAAAAAACATTAGAAATTTTACAATGGGCTCTGAAAAACGCGAAAAGTATGCCTAAAAATTATCAGGATGAGATGCAAATCACCGCAATCAGCGTCTACGCCCAAGCCAAAGAATGGGAGCGAGCAAAAAAACAGCTGCTTCCTGCCTGGAAGGTTGTTGAGCGAATCAATTCACCCGGCTTTCAACTCTTTTTTCAAGCGGAAGAAGCCCTCTTATATCTGCTCATGGGTGAGGTTGAAAAGGCTGAGAAGGTCATTCAACGCTCTGAGGAGATCTTGCAAGAACTCCCTATGCAACGTGAACTCGGCAGCTTTACTATTACGCGCGGTCTTTGTCTGTACCATCGACAGGAGCTTACCAAGGCGCGCCGCTTGGTCGATGAAGGTCTGGAGGTCTTACGAAGCACCAAGTTCGTCCCCCATCTCATTTATGGCGCAAAAATGATCTTGTTGTTCTTGAAAGACTTCAGTTACGACCGAGAATGGGAGCGCAAATACCAGAAAATCTGGACAGAATTATCCGAAGAGTACAAGTTCGACTACTTGCAGAAAAAAATTCGTGCCATCATCTCATCCACTATCTGATATTCCTCTGACAAATCCCTTTTATCATCGAGTTAACAGATCGATGGAGGGATTTTTTTGTTAAAAGAAAATAGAACGTTTCGCACGTTGTTCGTCTCTTACGGACTGTCTACGCTTGGCGATTGGTTTGATTTTATAGCGGTATCCATCCTGTTGGGGTTTGTGTGGAAGGTTGATCCGATGACGATGGCCCTCCTGCCCGTTGCCTATGCAGCTCCAAGCATTTTGCTCGGACAGTTTGCCGGGGTACTTGCAGACCGCGTGAACAAGGTTCGGATGATCATGTCCATGAATATCATGCAGGCTGCTCTCACTCTGCTCCTGCTTGTCATGCCGAATCCGTTCTGGTTCCTGGTAGTCATTGCCCTGCGTTCAGGTGCCTCTGTCTTCAACGATCCAGCGCAACAGACCTTGACGCGTCAAATCGTCCCTGAAAATCAATTGTTACAAGCCTCTGCCTTGAATGGAGCCGTATACCAGATGGGGAAATTGATCGGTCCACTTGCCGGAGGATTGGTAGCGGCCGTTTTTGCACCCGCCATTTGTCTCATGATTAATGCTTCGACATTTCTCCTCTCTACTGGATTTCTGTTCACGATTCGTAAAGTGGAGAAAACGTTGTCTCGTCCATCCGTAGAAGAGCAGCCTCTCCCTTACCGTCAAGCATGGCAAGAGGGCTGGCGGATCTTTTTGCAAAACCGTGTCCTGTTGTACAGCACGATCTTCGCAATCATTACCTCATTGGCGATTCAGTTGGCGGATACACAGTTTCCCGTGATCTTCCGCGAGAAGCTGCCCGACAATCCGGAAATGCTCGGGTTTACAGTCAGTGTCATTGGATTAGGCGCACTTGTTACCGTCACTTGGCTCCATCGCTTAAAAGAAATTCATTCCTATGGATGGGTACTGGGCGGTGGCGTTTTGCTCATCGGAATTAGTTTTTCGTGGATTGGATTTTTCCAGCCGGGTGATGGTATGTATTGGCTGCTGATTCCTGCTTTATTGGCTGGAGTCGGAACGGGTCTGACTTCGGTCGGCACCAATTATCTGGTACAAAAAGAAAGCCCCCCGCAAGCACTCGGCCGCGTGAGAGGAATTATCGATTCATTGACGAGCGCCACTTTCATTATTGCTCCGTTGCTCGGAGGCGTCATTATGACCATCTGGGGTCCAAACACCGCTTTTTTATGGGTCGGAATGTTAATCGCTGCGATTGGCGGAGGCGCTGTCCTCTTACAGCGCTGGATCTGGGGGAAACGAACAAAAGACGTGACTGTCTCGACAGCTACAGCTGGATCGGAACGAGCCGGATAAATTTATCGTCCCCTTCTCTGTTGAGTAGCATCTAGGTGCCAATGTCGTATTACCGCTTTGCAGGAGGGGGTTTTCATCCCCTCTTTTTGCTGTTCACCAGAAATGACCGTCCTGTCGAGACGATGATCCAGACCGATTTGATTTACCAGAGAGGCCTTTCCGTTTTTCTGTGTTTTGCTTTATCTTTTTTCCTCTTTGATGCCTTTCAAATGTTGACTGAAGCCACGTAGGAAGAAGCGGATTTCCAGTCCAAGCGCCTCTGGAGCCCTACTCAGCGAAGGAATGAATGTCGGGGGTTTTCAGCCTCAACCTCTGAAATTTCATCCTCGAACCTCTACTTTTGAGGCGCTCCCGACATTCATTCCGTAGCGGACAGTCCCCGCCTCCCGGCAAGGCATAGGCCGAAGCGTAGACTGGAAATCCGCTTCTTCCCCCTCCCTACACCCCCTCCAAAAGGCAAAAAAAAATTGGTCCCATTGAACCAATTAACGAAAAGACCTACTCGATTTTCACTCGTCTTCGTTCCTCGATTTGTCGATGCAAAATGTACTTTCGCAAATTGTGAAAATGACGGGCATTGATTCCTTTGATCGTGCAGCCGTAAAAATAATTCGGTCCCTCTATTCGCTCATGAATGATAACCAAATCAGTTTTTATTACCCCGTCCGGGCGATTGCGACCATACAATTCAAAGGAAAAGACAATGTGCTGATCCGCGGGAATCTGTTTGTCTGAGCGGAATGCCAAGCCTCCCAGGCTCAAGTTCACCAAGTACACCATTTGACTATAGACGGAAAAAAATGAGTCTGGCTCCTGCGTCGGATACTGGATCCAACCCTTAACCTCCATGTCGAAACGGGGATAGCGTCTGCGCTGCTCCCGAAACTCAGCAGCTGTTGGAGAGTGGAACAAAAATAAGCGATTTTTGTCTTTAGCCACGACTACGGCTTCAAACGTATTGATTGTTTCATAGTCAGCCGTCAATAGACAGGGGAGCTGATCCCCTACTGTGACATCCAATGGGCTGGGAAATACGGCTTCGATCAAGTCCCCTTCTTCATAGGTAACATGACCTTCTATCACTCGATTCCCTTTTCTAATTTGTATTATGCTTTCCATCTGCGTTCTCCACCACTTCGCACAAATATATTACCGGGATTTCCGAAATCTTTACCTGGATGCTTTTCGCGGAAAATAAGGTATAATGGGAACATTGACAGGTAGGAGGTTACAGACCGATGAATCGTTATCAATTGGTAACACTGGCTTTGGCATTTTTGGTAACCGCCTGTCTCATCGGAGTTGGCATTGCCATTGGGGAAAAAAGCCCCCTCGGTATCCTTGGCTGTATCGTTGTTGCCTTCTCGTTGATGGGATTTGGCTTTTCGTACAAGCGCAAGCATATGCGCTAACCTCTTCTCCGTTATCGCCGTACAAGTAAACTGTTCACATAAAACAGGACAGAGGGCAAGCCCTTAGCCTGCTTCAGCAGTTGTCTAGCGATAGTATAAATGTGTGGCTGGCTCCGATTTACCTTGCGATCCGCGAGATAAAACGCGACTAGCCCGTCCACGATCATACGGTGAAATGCAGGATTTGGCAAGCGTTTAACGCTTGCCTTTGCTTGTTTTATGAAAAGCTTCAAGCGTTCAGTCGCTATCCGTTCCGAATCGTAATAGCTCACGAAGTTTAAATCTCCACCCATTTTATCTTCTTCCAGGTCAATTAAATAGTCCAATAAAATATGTAACCCGCACAGCCACGGAAAGTAAGCCTCACTTACTGTTTGTATTTGCTCTTCCCCTACATCAGGATCAGTCGCCAAGCAAAAAAGAGCGAATATCCCGATAGTCGAGCCTGTGACAGCCGCAAATTCTTGCCAGTGCAAATCGTGATAGCGTTCTTTGTACTGATCCCACCACGTCAACAGGTGATCCTCGCGCAAATGGGGAGCAATGTGCTTATATACTTGCAAATCGCTATACAAACAAGAAAACTCGAGTATCTTTGCCTGGATTTTTTCATAGGCTGGCAATTGTGCGACATGCTGTTGACAGGTCTGAACCAGCCCAGCCAAAAAGCCGCCGTCATCCTTATCCTCACGGTACAAATAATAGTCTCGTAAGGGCGCACCTGGTGTCAATGCATCCTGCATCGACACGTGAAGCTGACGGAAGTCTTGCGGATCTAGTGACGTGCTGCGATCACACAGATTATCCAAGTAGTCGCTGATTGTTTGGTAGGCGACAATCAGTGGAACAATTGTCTCTACATGCGGAATGACCTGTGCTGCATAGACACATCCCCCTTGGCAGTGAAACTTTTTGGAGTCCATGCTGTCTTGTGCCTGTTTTCTCAGCTCGGGATTGGGAATCGCCTGCGCTCTTTTATACCAGGCCGCAAACTCCCGCTCCAGAACAGGTTGCACATGACGATAGACTCGGTAAAGTAGCTGCCATGGATTATGTAGTTCGCTCACTTTCTTCCCTCCCAAAACAAATGTAAAACGGAGGCATTCCAAAGCTTTTACCAGCTTACATCGAAGCCCTCGCTCATGACCAATAGAAATATCTTATCACATTTGGATGCCCACTCCAAAAATCAACACTGAAATACACCAATTCGCCTTTTTGACTCCATGTAGAGTACAAAAATAAACTTCTTGGTATTGATACGCGTAGAAGAGATCGTCGCTTCCATTTGATTCTCCAGCTCCAGCATGCGTTTTCGCACCTCGGTAAAATCGAAGAATGTGGTCGCGTAGCTCTCGAATTTAGGATGACTGTAATCGGTCAGCCCGAGGGAAGCCAGGTGGGTTAATGCCTGATAAATGGCTCTGCGTACCCGCTGCTCAGCGGCCTTCGTTTCCTTTTGGATCAGGACAGTCACTCCCTTCCCCAGCTTGCGGGCAGCAATCGCCCAAAAAATATCGCGTAAAGGAGGGAGATTCACTTCTCCATCCCTTTCCTTCTCCCAGCGATACAGCCACTCCATCATGTCGAGTAAATCTTTGCTGCCTTTTTCACTAATCATCCCCAGTTCAGTCAAGAGAAATCGTGCGGAAGATAAGATGCCCTTTTCAGGATACGATGTATCTTTTGATGGAGCTGCCGTCATGTTAATCGTGCCGGACAAGACGGAAAGGGACCGTTGAATACCCTCGATGGATTGCTGTAGCAATATGCGTTCCCGTACCTTTTGCAGAACACTGATGACCTCTAGGCGATTCACCGGTTTGGTCACGTAGTATTCGATCCCTGTCGCATACGCCTCAGCGATCATCTCCTTCGTTTCGATTTGCGAGATCATGACAATTTTTCCGGTAAAACGCCTCAGATGGCGCACCGTTTCAATGCCATCTCGATTCGGCATTAAAAGATCAATCAACAAGATGTCTACTTGCTTCCAATTCAAAAAATCGTGGTCAATTTGCGAGCCATCCTCCGCTTCCCCACATACCTCTCCCAAATCAGCATCCTCAATCATTTGACCGAGCATGAATCGAATCGCAGGATCGTCGTCCACAATGAAGTAGCGCATGAGGTCACCCTTTCTGAATCAGAGTTGCGATTGGCAAGCGAATGCAAAATTGTGTCGTTTGTCCGTATGAGTCGGATAAATCAATCATTCCTTGGAGACTGTCTGTCATTTCCTTTACGTATGAAAGTCCGATCCCCGTGGAAGGTCTGCCTGATACGTCGTATTTGGTCGTGAATCCCGGCATGAACAAGAGCTCCTTATCCTTCACCACAATGCCTGGACCATCATCGGTTACGACAAAATGAAGCCAACCCTGACTCTCATCAATCGAAGCCACGATCGATACCATCCCCCGGTCGCGGATCGCTTCGACACTGTTGCCGACCAGATTATTGATGAGTGAGAGTGTCGTGTAAATGTGGCAAGCGAGATACGGCACCTCCACATTCGTTTCAAACTGGATGTCCTTCTCCAATAGTCTCGCGTACTTTCGTTGTCCCTGAACAATGATCCCTATCAATTCGCCCAGTGGCATATAGTCTCGATCATTCTCATCAGAAATCAGCTTGGAAAGACCAGCATATATGCGTTGATTGTCCTTTTTCACTTCATGCACTTGTCCAGCAAGGGATAGCAGCCGCTTCGCGTAACGCTTGCTCGTCCCATTCTTTTGTTCCACCTCGTCCATCTCGCGATACAGCTCATAGCAGTTGCGTGTGATTTCCTCAACCTGATGCAATGTCTTTTTTAGGTGAACAGATTCCTCGTACAAATTGGAAATGAGCATCAACATCTGCTCGTTTCGATTACGCTGTTGCTTTTCCATCCATTTCGCCTGACGCAGCTGAATCATATTGAAAAAACTAAGGACAAAAAAACTGCGTATCAATGCAATCACAGCAATCGGCCCTACAACCTCCAACTGAAAAACTCCCTCCCAGGACACAGCACGGAAGGACAGCTCTACCAAATTCGCTGCTATTTCTGCGACTGTCCCCAACAGCCCCACCCAAAGCGGTCGATGATGTAGCGTATTAACGCGAAAGAGCGAGAATAGACAGGCAAAGGCAGCATAATAGCAAAATGCGGGGAAGTGCATCTGAAAAGAAGCCAGAAGCGAAAAGACATCCTCATACAAAGAATCCAAGACTATTCGAAATAGAACGACAATTAATCCGGTTATGACCCCTGCCAAGAAAGAAGGACGCAGCCACAATAAAAAAAAGAAAAACGCCGTTGTACCAAAGCTAATGCGAAACTCATCCTGAAACGGGTGAAATTTGAGCTCTCCGGCAATCGGGACAGCAATGAGCATAAGCAGCAAAATTGAAATGTTCTCTCTCATAAAATGTTGCCCGCACTTTCTCATATGAAATTGTTCAAAAACCGTTAACGTTTATTTCTTAGTTTACTATATTTTTCTATAGAATTTTGTAGTTTTTTATAGACCTCCCTTTACAATGCCGAAGAAAGCCGTATAAACAGAATTTTTAGACTAAGGGGGAATTATCTTGAAGAAGCGTCATTTTCTTCTCTCGCTCACACTGCTTCTGTCCATGTCGCTCATGACGGCATGTGGAGGTGGCGGGAACTCTGCTCAAGGAGGGGCAGGTGGAGGCAGCTCCAGCTCGGGAGGAAGCGCCGATCCCTCTCAACTCATTATTGCAACAGGCGGTACAGGAGGCACCTATTTCCCACTCGGCGGCGGCATGGCTGACCATATTACGAAAAACGCCGGGATCACTGCTACAGCCCAAGCCACAGGCGCTTCAGCAGAAAACATTCGCCTCATTCGCGATAAAAAGGCGGACATCGCCTTTACGCAAAACGACATTGCCGAGTATGCGTCAAAGGGAACGAACATGTTCCAGCAAGACGGTAAAATTGATTCCTTCCAGGCATTGGGCGCTCTCTACGATGAAACCATCCAAATCGTCGTCTCTGCTGACAGCAATATTAAAAGCGTTGCCGATTTGAAAGAGAAGCGCGTATCTGTAGGCGCTCCAGGAAGTGGGACGGAAGTGAACGCCCAACAAATTTTGGAAGCATACGGGATGACCTTTGAAGATACGAAGCTCCAGCGCCTCTCCTTTGCTGACTCCGCCAAAGCCATTCAGGACGGGCAATTGGATGCTGCCTTCCAAACGGCTGGTACGCCTACCGCAGCAATCACGGAGCTGGCAGCGACAACTGGTGTAAAAATCATTCCAATTGACGCGGACAAAATCGATGCAATCATCGCCAAATACCCTTACTACGTGAAAACAACAGTCCCTGCCCATACGTACCAAACTGTTCCTGAAGAAGTGACAACCGTCTCCGTCAAATCGATGCTCTTGATTCGCTCCGATCTGAGTGAAGACCTCGTGTACAAAGTAACAAAGGCGATCTTTGAGAACAGCGACAAGCTCGGTCACGCCAAAGCCAAGGAAATCAAGCTGGAGAACGTGAAGAACGGCGTCAGCATCCCTGTTCACCCGGGGGCACAAAAGTACTTCGACGAAAAAGGCGTGAAGTAAAGCCAGATGGTTTTTATCCAGGCAGTAACAAAAGGAAGAGGGCGGACGTTGTTCCGCCTTTTCTCCTTCTTTCTTCTCATCACTATCTTTTATGTAGGCATCTCCACTCCTTTGTTTCCCGCTCTGGTTATCCGGGATATACAGTCAAATCAAGTTGTTTGGAGTGCCAACATACAGGATGAAGCAGCCTTTGGCATCCGCTGGACTCATTCCATTCATCGCTCCACAATCGAGGAGCAATACCGGATTGTAGACGGTCAAATTATTTTGTCGGAGATGAGCTTTCACGACTACGGTATCGGCATGGAAAATGAATTGGCTCCTGGCGAGAAGCTGGTTCTGGCCGATGGTCGATTCCACATTCGCAATATGCAGCGGTCTTTTCCTGCCCTCCGGCTGTTTATCGGGCAAGTACGTGCTAATCATACGTTGCTTTTCGCTGGACAGGATATTCCGTTGAGCTTGATCGACAAGCCGGGAGAAGCCATCACGATTCAGGCAGAAAAGCGATCCATTCTGAGCGAGTTAGGAGGTTACTAGATGAGTACAACAACGAATATGAACCAGCAAGAGATGGATAAGCTGATCGCGCAATACGACAAAGAATCAGCCACACGCCAGCTCGCGGGTCCCATGAAGTGGATCTCCTTTGGTCTACTTGTCCTCTTCTCCCTGTACCAATTATCCAGCACGCTTTTCTTCACGCTTCCTCCCCAGATTCACCGCCCGATCCACTTAGCCTTCGGGCTTGCCCTTGTCTATCTGCTGTATGCGGGGACATCCAAAGGCAAGCATAACAAAATCGGGATCGTGAACATGATTCTCGCTCTGTTAGGTGTCTTCGTCTCACTCTATTGGGTCATTGACTACGAGGGACTCGTGACCCGAACAGGCAACTATACGTCGATGGATATGGTTGTCGGCGGTATCGCTGTCTTGCTTGTCCTC
Source organism: Brevibacillus schisleri (assembly GCF_055685845.1). NCBI lineage: Bacteria > Bacillati > Bacillota > Bacilli > Caryophanales > Paenibacillaceae > Brevibacillus > Brevibacillus schisleri. Next base: position 1,031,678 of record NZ_JBVNDM010000001.1, on the reverse strand, counting down.
GAGGCTGCACGACGAGTCGTCGGAATTCCAATTGCTCTCATCGCCACCATTTTTCTTTTATACACCTACTTCGGACCTTACATGCCAGGCTTTTTGGAGCATCGCGGCAGTGATGTCGAGCGGATTATCGGACACAGCTATTACACGCTGGAGGGGATTCTCGGTACTCCGCTCGCCGTTTCCTCTACCTTTATCTTTTTGTTTGTGCTGTTTGGTGCGTTTCTCGAAAAAACAGGCGTCGGTGAGTATTTTAACGATTTGTCGCTGGTCATTGCAGGTAGACGTATCGGCGGTCCGGCGAAGGTAGCCGTTTTTTCCAGCGCCCTCCAAGGAACGATTAGCGGCAGCTCTGTTGCCAATGTCGTTACCTCTGGTGCCTTTACCATCCCGATGATGAAACGACTCGGCTATCGCTCCGAATTTGCCGCTGCGGTGGAAGCCTCGTCCTCTACCGGCGGACAAATCATGCCGCCTGTCATGGGAGCTGCTGCCTTTTTGATGGCGGAGTTCATCGGTGTTCCTTACTTGGAAATCGCCAAATCAGCGATTCTTCCTGCGATTTTATTTTTCGTAGGGATCTGGATTATGACGCACTTTGAAGCGAAGCGACTCGGATTACGCGGACTCTCGAAGGAAGAACTGCCTGACAAAAAAGAAGTGTTGAAAAAAATGTACCTGCTCCTTCCCATCGTGATCATTATTACAGCCTTGATGATGAACATATCAGCCGAGCGCTCCGCGATTATCGGTATTGTTTCTACGATTGTCGTAGGAGCCTTCCGAAAAGAAACCCGCATGTCTATTGCTGATATTTTTGCAGCACTTGCCTCAGGTGCCAAAATGGCTCTTGGCGTCGTCGCTGCAACCGCGTGTGCCGGAATCATTGTCGGTACGATTACGTTGACAGGGATTGGGTTGAAGCTGGCAAATGGTCTGATTGATCTGGCTGGCGGTCAGCTTTTGCTTACGTTGTTCTTTACCATGATTGCATCGCTCATTTTGGGAATGGGAACGCCAACAACGGCGAACTACATTATCACTTCGACCATCGCGGCTCCAGCGCTCATTCAATTGGGCGTTCCTGCTATCGCGGCTCACATGTTTACCTTCTACTTCGGAATCGTCGCAGACATCACTCCGCCAGTTGCGCTTGCTGCCTTTGCCGCATCAGGCATTGCCAAGTCAAAGCCGATCCAGACAGGTGTAGAATCAACGCGGCTATCGATCGCCGCTTTTATGGCTCCCTATATTTTCGTCATCTCGCCAGCCTTGCTGCTCATTAATACCACCTTGCTGGAATCGATCTGGGTCATGCTGACATCTATAATTGGGATGATCGGTGTGGGAGCAGGATTGATCGGATACTGGATGTCCAAGCTAAACGTACTGGAGCGAATCCTGGCCATTGCGGGTGGCGTGCTCGCGGTCATCCCCGGAATTGAAACGGATATCACCGGCTTTATTTTGATCACACTCGTATTTGCCCTGTCGTATCACAAAGCCCGCAAGCAAAAGCAATCTGTACAAACGACACTGTAAGAACAACCAAAAAACCCTCCCGAGCATTCGTTTCCTGTTGTCAGGAAGCTTTTGCCCAGGAGGGTTTTCTTCATTTAATCTTCTTGTTCGCTTCGAATGATTTTGGTCCAACCGTCTACTTGCTCCACGCGGCGTTCCTTCATCAGCTTGCCAAGTGCTCGCTTGAAGCTGGACTTGCTCATTTGGAATTTTTCTCGGATGACATCCGCTTCTGTCGAATCAGTATAAGGCATAGCCCCGTCACGATTGATCAAATAGCGCAGCAGCTTGTCCGCATCTTCGCCATACTGTACTTCCTTGCGCTCTTTCATGGAACCGTTCAGGCGACCATCCTCACGAACAAAGCTAATGCGGCAGCGCACCGTTTGTCCGAGTCGCAGACGCCCCACCATTTCATCACGATGAATGAAAAGGATATGCTCGTCCTCCGTCAACAGGAATGCACCTGCTTGAATCACTTTGTAGACCGTACCTTCGACAGATTTGTTTTTCATACCCTGATCTGCCATTGCTGCGATCTTGACGATTTCGTTTTCCGTGACCGGCTTTGCCAAGAGTCTGCCGAGCTTGTCTTGCTTCAGCGCTACCAGCATTTGATCCTTGGGACGCGGCCATTCATCGCTATGCTTGGGCAGGTCATCGATGAATAAGAGCAGGTCCTTGTTAATGCCGTTGTCCAGGAAAACACCCATGCGTGGAGAAATGTCCACTACCTCTAGCCAGCCATATTCACCCATGCCGACATGAGGCATGTCCATGGTCGCAGCCAATCGGTTTTCGTGATCATGGTACAAAAACACTTCAACCTCATCATCGATATGTAAACGCTCGTGCGCTTCATTGGCATGGAGAAACACTTCGTCTTTGCCATCGCTCAAAAAATAGCCGATTTCTGTTTTACGCGCTACCTTCAGGGTAAGCGTCATCCCTGCCGCCAAATTGCCGTTCTGAATGATTTGGGGCTCACGCTTTTCACGCATTTGTCTTTTGTACATATGTATTTTTTCCTCACTCTCTACCTTTGTGCACACTAACTATACCCATCCCCCGCAAGAAAATACCACAACTTTTTTCTAACAAAATAACGATGCCCAACGAAATAGGCAAGTCTTCCATTCACGGACATACATATGACAGTAAGACTGGCTTGACCCTACTTTTTCCAGACTGGAGTGACTCTTGCCTATGCTGTTGTTACTTGAACATATTTTTCTCGGCATTGTACAAGGCTTGACTGAATTTTTACCGATATCCAGCACGGGTCATCTCGTCCTGTTTCGCAAAATGTTTGGCATGCAGGAGGTCGGCCTTTTATTTGACACGATGCTTCATTTCGGTACGCTGATCGCTGTCGTTATTGTCTTTTGGCCACAGGTTCGGTTTATCATCATGAATCCGATGAGCAAGCTGACAAAGCTATTGGTCGTAGGTACGATCCCTACAGCAGTGATCGGACTCGCCTTTGAAGATTATTTTGAAGAAATCTCGCAGACAGGCATTACGATCGGGTGGGAATTCCTTGCGACAGGCGCGATTCTCTGGGCGGTGGAATCTATGCGCCGTGGAAATCGGCGATTCGAGGAAATCAACTACACGGACGCCCTGATCATCGGGACACTGCAAGGTGCTGCGATCCTGCCTGCTATTTCCCGCTCAGGACTGACGATTGCCGGTGCTCTCCTACGCGGGATCGACCGTGCTGACGCTGCGCGCTTTTCGTTTTTAATATCCTTGCCCGCGATTCTGGGTGCTTGTGTCTTGCAAACAGCCAAACTCGTAGAAACACCGCTCGAAACAGCTTTATTGATCCCGATGCTAGTGGGCACTATGTTTGCCGGACTTGCTGGATATGTTGCCATTCGCTGGATGCTTACGATCATCAGTACAGGCTCTATGAAGGGCTTCGCCATCTACGTCTGGGTATTGGGTGGGTTCATTTTACTCATGCAGCTCTTGGGCTGGTAATGTAAAAAAAGCCGGCTGCTTGCTCGCCGGCTTTCATCTGCTTTCTTCCTTGTCTGGATAACGGCTGGCAATTAATTTACCTACCAATAAAATAACGCCGTAGAACGCTGTTGCCAAAAGCGAGGTAGCCAGCCACGTCGCCGTCCCCAGCACCAGATAGAGCGCGGCATGAGCAACAAAGATACCCACCAGCCACACCATAATGTTCATTCGATTAAAAAATGTCATCAAACTACGCAATTACCTTACACCTCCACCATTCCATTTACTACTGTTATAGCCGATGAAACGGTGTTTTATCCCCTTACCGCTCTCCAAGATCAGGATGAGGAACAATAACCGCAAAGCCCGCTTGCTCCAAAATTTCTGCCAGTACCGAATGAGGCGTGTCGGCAACCTCTCTGTACATTTTCGGCGTATGCAGATGGATCGCATCAGGAAAATCTTCACTTAAATGCGTTCGCAATTTTTTCCCGCTGTCGTCTTCATCAGTAAATAGGTATACCTCATCTGCATCTGCTGCTTCCGTTTGGGCGAGCAGCTTCTCCCCTTTTTCCAAGCTGTAGGAACCATATGTACAAAGAATCGTGACAGGCTCAGCCAGCACCCGAAGCAAACGTTCTTTGTCTGTCTTCCCCTCCACGATCATGACACACCCTGCCATCCGCTCCCATCCTCCCTGACGCACCCATTTTATTTAGTATACCTCAACTGCCGTCTAGGAAAATGAGGATGACTACTCCCCTTCGAAACAAGACATCTTAAGGAAGCATCCATTTTAGCAAATAGGGGGTAGTAATATGTCCAAATTCAAAAGCGCCAAAAACCTGAATCAAAAAGGATTAGCCGTAGCAGGGCTAACCAGCAGTACCGTTGCAGATGATACGCATACCGAAGACAACCAAGGCGCTTCCTATCAGCACCAACACAACAACGAAAATAGGAAGTATCAAAAATAAAAGGAATGAAATGGTTGCCTGGATTGCGTTTCCTTAGTAAGATAGTTTTATGAATATTGAACAACTTGAACTCACCGAAAAGCGAATCAAGATTTTTAAAGCGTTGGCAGATGAGACAAGGCTAGCCATTTTAAAGGCCTTATATCATTCCAGCAACGAGCTGAGTTGTACAGAAGTGGGTTTGACCTGCGATACTTCCAAGTCCAATGCCTCCTATCATTTCAAGACACTTCGAGAGGCAGGACTGATCAAAGTAAGAAAGGAGGGGCAAACACGGTACATGCACATTTATAAAGAGACATTTGATGAAATTCTGCCTGGCTTTTTAGATACCTTATAATTGGTATCCTTTTTTTGCTCACTAGTTAAAAAGTTATTTAACTATAGAATTATAAAACAAAGAGGAGAGTTTTTTATGGAGCGCCTATTTTTGATGATCTTTTTCTTCACCATGTTTTTGATCGGTACGAATACATTTATCATTAGCCCACTGCTGCCAACCTTGCGAGAGTTATATCACGTATCCACTAACCAGGCTGCTTGGCTGATCGGAACCTATGCTCTCGGATTTGCTTTAGCCGCTTTAATCGCCGGCCCGCTATCTGATAATCGAAACAGGAAACATGTGATGGCAGTCGGTATGCTCGGATTTGCCCTTTCCACACTTGCATGCGCCTTTGCACCTGGTTTCACCGCGATGCTTTTCTTTCGCTTCCTTGCTGGTATCTGTTCAGCCTTTATCGGTCCTCAGGTGTGGGCCGCCATTCCTGTTTTGTTTCCCCCTGCTCGTATCGGAAAAGCAATGGGGGTTGTCATGGCAGGTCTTTCGGTTTCCCAAGTGATCGGTGTGCCTATCGGCAGTTTTCTGTCAGCTTATCATTGGTCGTTTCCTTTTTTGGCTGTAGGAATTGCTTCTCTCGGAGCTTTTGTACTCATCATCCGAAAACTTCCTGATCTATTACCTCCTACCTCCATTGCCGGACTTGGAACCACCAACGCTATTTTTGCACGTTACAAGGATCTGTTGCGACTGCCGCAAGCTTCACGCAGCTTTATCGGCTATTTCGTTTTCATGACGGGTGTCTATGCAGTCTTTTCATTTTATGGCGTATGGCTTTCCGATCAATATCAACAATCTGTTACCGAAATTGGCTTGATCACTTTAGTTATCGGGCTTGGCAACACCGTTGGGAGCTTACTCAGCGGATGGTTACTCGAGCGTTGGAAGAGAGGTACGATTTTGACCGTTGGGTTTCTGGGAAGCGCCCTGCTCTATCTTGTTTTGCCTTACATACCGGGAATCATCTTTTTGCAGGTTGTCCTCTTCTTCATGTATTGCTTCGGCGGTGTACTCGTGCCTGTCCTGATGGGCTACTTGCAATCATTGTCCGACACCTCGCGCGGTACCATATCGAGCTTGGCTAACGCTTGCATGTACATAGGAACTTTCATTGCCTCTTCTTTCGCAGGCAGTTTGTATTCGATTTTTGGTTTCGTGGGGGTCAGCACCTTCGCCACCTTCACTTTTCTGATCGCCTATTTTCTCTTCGTTTGGAGGACTGGTAAATTACATGTAACCGCACAAGCATGAGTCCTTTACTTTCCCTCTTCGCCTTGCTACGCTATGGTCAAATTCATTTTATCGCAATCAGCAGGACGGAGAGGGTCAACGTGGATTCATCCCCATCTTTATGGAAAAACAGTTCGTTCCTCAAGCTTTGGCTTGCACAAATGACGGCAAGCATCGGTGATCATTGCTACAGCTTTGCTTTACTCTGGTATTTGCTCCAAGCAACCAAATCGGGTACGGCGCTCAGCCTGCTCGCAATCCCGGAAATGGTGGCGGGTCTCATGTTTTACCTCGTTGGCGGGGTCATGGCTGACCGGTACAGCCCACGCATGCTTATGGTGGGTGCGGATGTTGCGCGAATTCATGTCGCAATCACGGTAGGCATCCTGGTCTACATGGGTGTGAAGGAGTTTGTTTTCTTTCTGGCAGCCCAATTTTTGTTGGGGTTGTTCTCCAGTCTGTTTCAGCCAGCACGAACCGTTGCACTCAAATCAGTGGTTCCCCAAGAGCAGCTAGGACGAGCAAATGCCATCTTGGACACCACTTTCCGAACGATTCGGATTATTGCGCCAATGTCGATTGGGTTGGTCGCTTCGATTATGCCGCTGTCTACCTTGTTTTTTGTAAACGCAGGCAGCTATTTGATTTCCGTCTTTTTCCTTTATGCCATTCGTATTTCGTTGACCGATCAACAACGCGCATCTTCTACGAAAATGACACCCAGCCAGTACGCCCGGGATATTGCCTCAGGTCTACAGGAGCTAAAACAAAATCGCGCTCTGTTCTTGATTCTTCTCTTTAGCAATATGGGCTTTCTCGTCTGGCAGGTGACTTACACGGTGGGCTTCCCGTTTATGGCCGAGCGCATGCAGCAAGGAAACGGAAGTACATTAGCTGTCTTGTTGGGCTTTTACGGGATCGGTAACTTGCTAGGAAGCCTGTACATGGCTCGCTCATTCTACACTCGGTATTTATTTGTGGTTACGGTTGGATGGGTGTTTCAGGCAGTCGGATTCCTGTTGCTAGCGACAGGAGGTGCCGCTCACTGGATTGCCTTTCTCGGAGCAGCAGTGGCAGGGATCGGAGGGCCGCTCATTGGTATCCCGACCGTGACTGCCATTCAAATCAAAGCATCTATCAGCAGTACAGGGAAAATTTTTGCGATCAACATGCTCATGTTCACCTTCTTTTGTACATTGTCCAGCAGCCTCGGTGCCATCTGGATGGGCAAATGGCCCGTCGAGCAGCTTTTCCTCGTCAGTGGACTATTCCTCGCTGTCATGAGCTTCACTGGCTTCCTGATAGAAAAACGAAAAACAACCGGACAACATCAATCCTCCTCTGTTTAAGTAACATTTTACTACCAAAAAAGCCGGTTTTTCCTCCTTCAAGGAATCACCGGCTTTTTCAGTACGGATTTAAGGCATTTCAACTGGCTGTTGTTGTGTTACACAATGAATCATCCCGCCATATTTATAAAGCTCTCTTACATCAATGCCAATCACTTTACGATCAGGGTAAAGTTTTTGGATGATATCGTTTGCGACTTTGTCGTTCGGATCATCATAATTCGGAACTAATACAACGGTATTCCCAATATAAAAATTGAGATAGGAACCTCTGTATCCTAAGTCCTTTCCATTCTCTAAAACGACATCGTGTTTCGTTATTGGTAAATACTTATACTGATACGATTTTCCAAAAGCATTCTTTGCACGCAGTAATGTTTTTCTATCCTTATTCGGGACACCCCATTCTTCCAAATCATTTTCATTCATCGTAATGATGGTTGACTGATCATAAAATTTAGCAAAACCATCAATGTGAAAATCTGTAATGTCCTGGCCAGGCACACCATCTAACCAAATAAAGTTCGTAGCACCAAGATACTCTTTTATATATTCCTCAACGTCTGCTTCTGAAAATTGGGGATTTCTATTCTTATTCGTAACAGCACTGCGTGTCGATAAAAATGTACCATTCCCATCCAGTTCAAATGCTCCACCTTCAAGCACAAGATCATTCAAATCAATTCGTTCCATCCCCGATTGCTTGCTTAGTTTGCTTGAAAGTAATGCATCTTTTTTATACGGCGTTTTCTTCCCCCATCCATTAAATCCCCAGTCCATCATTTTCAAGTTCTTATCCTTGTCGTATACAAAGATCGATGCAGTGTCTCTTGCCCATACATCGTCCGTAGGCGCAATGTAGAAGTCAATTTTGTCCATATGGATACCTTCCTCGTACAGAAGATCATAAATATAGTCCTTTTCGTATTGATCATAGGCGACAATATGGACATTTTCCCCTTTACTTAAGGCATCTGTCATCTCGATCCAAATGGACTCAACCTCTTCTTGATAACCTTTCCCATACGTAAAGTTATGCGGCCATAGTAACCACGTACCTTCATGCTTGCTTTTTTCATCTGGCATGGTGTACTTGCCTACGAATTGTTTTTCCACACCTTGATTCTCCTCCGCTTTACTTGACATACACCCTATTAAAATCCCGGCCGTTAATACAACCCCTGAGCACAGTACCATAAACTTATTCAATTTCATCATCCCCTCATGTCCTAGAAGCTTTCTTGCAGAAGTAGAATAAGCTTTGACATAGTGTCAAGGTCAAGCAATTACTGTTTGGCTTTTTTCATGACCGGAAAGGAGATTTGCGTCACATATTCTTCGACAGGACAGTCACATTCTGTGCCTTTCAAGTAGGTTTCGTAAGGCGGACCTTCCAAGCAGTAGCCGCTGCTATCTGTCCACTCTTCAAGTGCCATATGGGCGTATCCGATATCGTCATAACTGCCGAAATGCAAAGTAGTCGCAACAAACTGTTCGGGAAGTTGTTTGATTTGCCATTCGCTTGATGAATCAACGCTATTCCCATTCATGATCGGGATCATCAACTCCATATTGCTGTGGTCAGGGGCGAATTCTTCATCGAAAAACACAACAGACGGAGCACCCAGTAACTGAACTTGATTTTCTTCCGCCTTTGCGTACATAGAATCAATGTACTTGTCCATATCCGCAATACGAATCTGTAATCTTTGACTGATGACACTTACTTCTTTTCTCATTCCCAGCAATATATCGTACGATCTTCTTTCCCCACGAATGATATCCGCTCTTTTTTCAATCATCTCTTGCATTTCTGTAATGATTTGTCTATATCGATTCATCTCATTGGATAATTCATTTATTTTCGAGTGGATCAATCCGATAAATAATTTCCTATCTGATGTCTGAAGGATCGCTTTAATCTCTGGCAGGGAAAATCTGTATTCTTTCAGCTTCTTGATCAATAAGGCTGTTTCTAATTGACTCTTTTCATAGTATCTGTACCCATTTGTTGTATCTACATGTACGGGCTTCAAAAGTTCTTCCTTGTCATAATGTCGCAACATGCGCGGACTCATTTTGCAAAGCTGAGAAAATCTGCTAATTGTGTACATATTTCTCCCTTACCTTCTGTGATGGTATCAGAGGCAATTATATCATTCCGTATCGAAGTCCTCCCGATGCCTTCAATCGATGTTTTCTCATTATTTGCAAAAAAACAATTGCATCCGAATTTTTCATGTCATATAATCTGACATAAATAAAATCAGTGTCAGGTTATCTGACACAGAAAAGAGGTGGATGGATGGAACCTACTGTCGCAAGTCTCTCGTCTGCCATTGACTCCACATGGGTCATGGTCTCGGCCATTCTGGTCATTCTCATGCAGGTTGGATTCGCCCTGCTGGAAGCCGGTTCTACTCGCATGAAAAACGCCGGTCACGTCGCAGGCAAAACGGTCCTTACTTTCGGCATCTGCTCGATTGCCTTTTGGGCGTTTGGCTTTGGGCTGACGTTTGGAGACGGGAACTCTTTCATCGGACTTTCCGGATTCTTTTTTGACGGCATGCAAAAAGACGCTTTCTCCACTTTTTCCGCTGCAACTGTACCTATCTCGATTCTCTTCCTCTTTCAGCTCGCTTTTGCAGCCGTTTCACTCGCGATCGCCTGGGGCGGTTTTGCTGAACGCGCCAAGCTGTCCATTTATTTTCTTTTCAGTGTACTGTTTACCGTCCTCATCTACCCTGTCGTCGGTCACTGGGTATGGGGCGGAGGTTGGTTGGCACAGCTCGGGATGCAAGACTTCGCTGGTTCTACGGTTGTCCATCTCCAAGGCGCTATCGTCGCACTCGTCGCCACTATCCTTTTGAAACCTCGCATCGGAAAATACAATCGCGACGGCAGCTCCAATCTGATTCCTGGTCACAACCAAGTCTACTCTGTCCTAGGTGTCCTGTTTCTGTGGATCGGCTGGTTCGGCTTTAATGCTGGCTCCACGCTCGGCAGCACATCTGGATTTTTCGGCTATATCGCCGTCACTACCAATCTCGCTACCGCAGCGGGCGCCGTCGCCGCTCTTGCTATCTCCTGGATCGTCATGGGGAAAGCAGATATTCCAAGCATGCTCAACGGCGTCCTCGCAGCTCTCGTCGCGATTACAGCATCCTGCGCCTTCGTCGATCTGTGGGCAGCTGTCGTGATTGGTTCCGTGTCAGGTATTCTGACATTTTATACATCTATTTGGTTTGACCGCATGGGGATTGATGATCCTGTCTTTGCTTTTTCCGTGCATGGGGTGGCTGGTATATGGGGAACATTGTCCACGGGCTTATTCGCTACCCCTGAGCTTGCTGAAAAGGTCGGCGTAGGCGGTCCTGGGCTGTTTTATGGCGGCGGTCTGCATCAGCTAGGGGTTCAGGCGTTGGGCTTGGCTGGCTCTGCGCTCTACGTTTTCGTAGTAGCCTTGATCATTTTGTATGTGTTAAAAGTAACTATTGGCCTGCGAGTCACTGAAGAGGAAGAGGTGATTGGTCTTGACCTTAGCGAACATGGGGGATACGGCTATCCCGAACTGCTCCAGCCTGAACGCGCACGACCGACTGGATCTACTCAAAGCAGCACCTCTCACTCTCTCACCTAAACAAGTGGAAAAAATACGGAATGTTGACTCCTTTAACGAGCTGGCCTTATTGCGACGCGAATTGTTGGACCCTTCCCCGTTACGTTCATTAAATCGCGCAGGAGAATTGGCCTCCTTTTCCATCGTCGTCAATCTGATTCATGATAATCTCATCCGACAAGGGGTACTTCTCGCAGTAAACGACCTTGCCAAAAGAGGCTTGGGCACCCCTCCCGTCCCCTTTGCCTTTCTGCAATTCGGCAGTGGCGGCCGATCAGAGCAAGCACTCATCAGCGATCAGGATAACGGTCTCGTCTATCAATTGCCAGATCATCTGGGCGAACAGGACACAGAAAAAATACATGGCTACTTTCAGCTACTGGGGGCGACGATCGTTGCTGGTTTGGAGGTAGCTGGCTATCCTCCCTGCCAAGGGAATGTCACTTGCCTCTCCCCTAAATGGCGGGGCAGCACCGATCAATGGCTGGACCAAATAGACAGATGGGTCTCTCACCCCATCTGGGAGAACGCTCGTTATTTACTACTCGCAAGTGATGTGCGTGTCTTATGGGGCGAATCGGCCATTTTTACTCCCGTCCATGACCGCTTCCGTCAATTGCTTGCAGGGAACGTCTTTTTGTTGAATCGACTAGTGAGCAATACGTTGCATTATCGGGTACCACTTGGAATATTCGGCAGAGTTTTACCCGAAGTCCATGGGCGCTTCCGCGGTGCCATCAATGTGAAGTATGGCATCTATTTGCCACTGGTGAATTGCGTACGGCATTTTGCCTTGGCACATGGCATCTTTGCCAGCTCTACCTTAGAACGATTGGATCTACTCGGCGAAAAAGGCGTCTGGAGCAAAAGCTTTTGTGACGAGGTAGCCGCGTACTTCCGGCAAATTCAAGGTCTTCGACTGATCGCTCACCTCCATTGGGAAGATGGACAATACACAAGCAATAGCTATATCAAACTAGGGGAGCTTTCTCCTGACACCCAATTGATGGTGCGACAGTCGATGAAGCTAGCGATCCGCCTGCAAAAAATGACAGAAAAGCTCCCGTCCATTTTGGGGCGATAGGAGGAAATTGCGTGGCAAACTGGGACTTATTCGGTCGCATTTGGCATATGAACCGCGACGTGCCGGGTATTGCAGATGATAAACAACACATCGCCTATTTGCGTTCCATCTCCAAAGTGAATAAACAGGTCGATTCCAGTGCCGATATTCCACTACACGATCTGGAGGTTGTTGTCGTCGATCTGGAAACAACCGGTTTTTATCCCGATCACGGAGACGCGATTATCTCGATGGGAGCAGTCGCCATGAGAGGAGAACACCTCCTCCTCGGCGATTCTTTTTATACGTTGGTCAATCCCGGACGGGCGATTCCTCCACACATCCGCTCTCTCACCGGGATTACCCATGATATGATTGCCGATGCTCCTCCGCTATTAGAGGCTTTGTCCCGGTTTTTTCAATTCGTTGGAGATCGTCCGCTCGTTGCCCATCATTCTCGCCATGAGCGTGAATTTTTGCGATCTGGGCTTTGGAAAACGAGCCGGCGTCCGTTTACCCATCGCATGCTGGATACGATGCTGCTCATCCGATTGTTGAATAATCCGATTGGCAACGGCTCGCTGGACGCCCTCTGTGCGGCCCACGACATCCCGATCTCACGCAGGCATCACGCTTACTGTGACGCTGTTGCCGCTGGAACGCTCTGGGCGAAGTATTTGGTAAAAGCACAATCCCAGGGATTTACAAGCCTGCGGCAGGTTTACGAAGCCGCACGCTAGAATTCGTTCGAATCGTTCAATAAGTCCTACCACCCAACATGAGGAGAGAAAATATCATGCTACAGATCAGAGACGCAGTTCTGGGTGACCTGCCCGCTATGCTTGCTATTTACAACTACGCGGTGAAAATCTGGTTGCGACATTTGACTTGGAGCCACAGACCTTAGCCCAGCGCGAAGTGTGGTTTCACAAGCACGGTGGCAGACATCCGATCATCGTCGCCGAATATGAAGGGAAAGTGATCGGATATTGCAGTCTGTCCATTTTCCGTGAGAAGCCCGCCTATCAAAAATCAACGGAACTGTCTATTTATATCGCCCCTGATCAAAGTGGGAAAGGCGTTGGCACTACCTTGATGAGTGCGATTCTGGAGCGTGCCAGACAACTCGAATACCACACGATCGTGAGCGGAATCGTAGGTGGCAATGACGCCAGCGTGAAGCTGCATGAGAAGTTCGGGTTTACATTGGCAGGGAGGTTTCAAGAGGTGGGATTCAAGTTCGGAGAATGGCACGATGTTCATTTTTATCAATGGATGGTCAAGTAACCACATACGAAAAGCCGACACCCCTTTTACACAGGAAGTGTCGGCTTATTTGTTTTGTAAGAAGCGAATCCCTAAAAGTGGCACATCTTAAGCCAGGGTCTAATCCCTTAGCCCTTATGATATTAGTGTAACCGACGGATGATTATAAGTCTATATCTTTTTGAAAATTTGCACTAAAGTGGGTGTACCTGGCCAGGGAATCAAAAATAGGAGGTAACCCTGCTGTGCAATGGCTGTCATGGGATCTGAACCTGAAGACCAGATTGATCGGCGAGACCCTTTTCAACCTATTATTTTGGATGTACTTTCCCTTTCTTACCCTCCACTTTAGTGATACCTTTGGCAAAAATGTTGCCGGGTTACTCATGACAGTGCCACCGATTATGAGTATGATCGGCAATCTTTTTGGCGGCTATTTGGCTGATCGATTTGGTCGTCGATATGTCATGCTGTCAGGAGCGTTTTTGCAGGCGAGCATGTTTGTCCTGTTTGCCTTCTCCCTCTCTTCTTGGATCGATTATCTTGCGTTTATTGGAATCGGGATTGGCAAAGCGGTATACAGCCCGGCGAGTTCTGCGATGGTCGCTGATCTCACCTCCGAAAAAGACAGACGCAGAGTCTTCGCTACCTTCGTTACGGCCATGAACATTGGCGCCGTATTGGGACCCGCTCTGGGGGCCATCTTTTTCTTTCAATACCGCAGTGAGCTGCTGTGGACTTGTGCGCTTGTCACTTTTTTGTATTCGATCGCCATCTGGATCAATGTGAGAGAGACACTGCCACAGTCCGTAAAAAGCTCTGTCGCCTCTATCCATTTCCCTTCCGTTATGAAGGAGCAACGGCAGAGCTACGCCGTCATTCTACGCGACAAAGCTTTTGCTATCTATATTTTCGCGGGCATGCTAATAACGATCGCAATTGTGCAGCTCGATTTATTTTTGGCGGTCTATGTAAAAGAGTTTGTCCCAGCGCAGACACTTCTTTCGTGGAATGCCTGGTCGCTCTCGCTTAGCAGTACGGAGATTTTCGGATGGATGCTGGGAATAAGCGGCATACTGTTTGTTCTGTGCGCTCTGCCAGTTACCAAATGGTTTGAGAACTGGAGCGACCGGAATATCTTCCTCTTGTCCTCCTTGCTATTTGGCATAGGCATGTTTTTGGTGGGTTTCACGACGAATGCCTGGCTGTTGTTCGGATGCGTGGTTGTCTTTACAGTTGGGGAAGTGATGCGAACTCCGGTCGAGCAGAGCTTCGTCAGCAAATACGCACCAGAACATGCACGCGGACAGTACATGGGTGCCGCTAACCTGCAGTACTCGCTTGGTCGCTTCCTCGCTCCCGTGACCGTCATTCTTTCGGAGTGGATCATGCCGATTGGCGTTTTGGGGTTTATCTTGTTCTGCTCTCTGTTGAGTGCCATTCTTTATGTGAAGCTATTCCAAATCGTTCAGACACGCGAGTCCTCTCATTCCCGCTAAACGACAACAAAAAACGAAAAGTGGTTGCGCAGCCATAACCTCCTGCCAACCACTTTTTCATTTTCAGCATCATAATTTTTTCGGAGCTTCTAATTTCACAGGGTCAACCATTACTTTTATATGTGCTGACGTTCCTTCGATCGTTACTTTCACATCGGAAACAACCATTTCTTTTGGCGTTTTTGCAATGTTGGTAACCGCAACGAATTGATCCAGCTCTGGAGTCCAGGTAAGTCCAGTAGCTTGAATCATCGCCTTCACTGTATGAACGTCAGGTACCCCTTCATACATGATACCGTCTATTGTTTTTTGATCACCGCTCAGCATAACGCTTACCCATATCGCTTTTTCGTTTGCCGCATTTTCTTGTTTTGGATAATAAAAGCGGTAGTAATTCGTTTGCTTGTCCAACTCAAGCTGAAAAGGAAGAGTATGAATTCCTTTCACAGCTAAATCTTCTTTGATTTTGTTGTACTGACTCAGGTACGTTTCTGTTGTCATCTCTTTAAATGAGGAAGCAGATTGGGAGATGTTATTTCCAATGGCTGTCGTTTGGTTTGACATTCCGAGCATGGAAAGACCCGCGACTACGACAATGGCTACTACTGCGATGGAAACTGCAAGCTTTTTCATGATGCGCTTCCTTCTGCCGAAGCCGCATCGATTTCCTTTGCCCCTGTCATTTCCAACAGTGCTTCATAAGAGACGGGTAAAAGCGATTCTGCTATACCAGCAGCCGTATAAACCACAGAAAAGCGTTTCAAGGATCGATCCACATAGACAGGTACTTCTTCCTGCAAAGCAAACGGACAAACTGCTCCGACACGGAAGCCTGTCATTTTTTCTACCTCTTCCGGCGTAGCCATCTTTGGCTTTCCTTGTCCAAATGCTGCCTTCACTTGCTTGGGATGGACACGTACATCGCCTGCTGCCACAAACAAGGCGAACTGCTCATCCACCCGAAACAAGATTGACTTTGCGATTTGTCCGATCTCGACACCTAATGCCTGTGCAGCCACTTCCGACGTAGGCAACGGCTGTTCAAACAAAATTGGCTCGATACTCGAATCATAGCGTTGTACATAGCTGCGAACCTTTTCTAAAGGGCTAGCGATCATTCCCCGTCACTCTCCATCTCCACTAAAAAAACGTCATCGCCTTGTGACACACTGCCAGTCGTGACAACTGAAGCATAAACACCGAAGTGATTGTTGTGCCGCTTGACGCATGCCTTCAATACGGCAGGGGTCATCGCCAACGTTTCCGGGTCGATATTGACATATACACAGCGCTCGCAATGCTTGTTGATTTGCAAGGTCACATCATTGATTTTGATCTGCTTGCCCAGCCATTTGTCTTCGGCGAACGGCTCATCATCCTCCAGGACAACGACCAAATTCCCCCGAAAGCGTCGTGGATCTACCTGTTCTGCGTCAATCTGCCGCGCAATCTCTCGAAGAGATGCATCCGTGACCAGCAGAATGTGATCTTCCCAGTTCACGCCGCCTTCATGCGGATTACTAATCATAGGCGTAACGGAGCGCTTCGCCGTCTCCGCGACATGGGCAAATAAGGCATCATCCCACGTATGTACACTGCCGTCTCGGGCTTCAATCCGAATCGGCGGGTACGCCTCTTTTCCTGTCCCTTCGCTCATGCTGGCATGATACCCGATTAAAGCGGGCACAACATCCGCACTGAGATACTTACCTTGACGAGCATTATCCAAAAAATAATAGGCACGGTCTCCATACAAGCCAAATTCATCGACCGTACTGGATGATAGCTCTTCCCCTCGCATCCCTTTGACAGGATGACGGAAAATGGTCTGCAGTGTTCCTACTTTTTTCATTTGGTTCCCCTCCCCAACGCTTTCTCTATCCGGATATAAACGAATTGCGAACCCGCCCCCAAAACGTCAGTCGCTTGTAGCGAGCGAATTTCACTTTGTCAGGTCCCACTCGGCAACGAATGGAACACACATCTTTCCACACTGCCTGCTCGCGGTCCAAGCCAATCATAATCTCAGGATTCATGACGATCAGCTCTACTTCATGATGCTTCGGCAATACGAGCGAGCTGTTGATCGTCCGATACGCTTGATTATTAATCGAAGCGATCTCGGACAACTGAATCGCCTCAATAGACGGATGAACAATCGCTCCATCCACCGCCTTGTTGTAGGCTGTACTTCCTGACGGTGATGAAACGATCAAGCCGTCACCGCGAAATGTCTCCAGCTCATCGCCATTTATATAGACGCATGTCACCAAGGTAGACAAATTCGCGTTGCGCAAAACCATTTCATTCAACGCCCACTTTTCATACTGCTTGCCATCTCTTGTGCTAATCCTGCATTGGACCGTCGGGTATTCCGCGATCAGAGGCTCATCGTTCATCAGACGCTCAACAAATTCGTCCAGCTCCTCGGGACGCCAGTCCGCATAGAAGCCGAGATGTCCCGTATGAATCCCCACATAAGACGGCTCGATTCCGTATTGATGGACAGCCTCCAAAAGTGTCCCGTCTCCCCCGATGGACAACACCATATCCGGGTGCTCACCTGGTCCCTTCACAAAGGTAAACGGGCTATTCGCTGCATGCAGCTTTTCTTTTAATGCTTGTTCCACTTCTCGTGTATAATCGTCATTTCGCAGTACAGTCGCAATCTTCATGCTGGTCTGCCCTCACTTTTATCCTTACAAGCGGTCATGTACGCTCTGGTGTTTGTCTTCACTATACCATAGGAAAAATCGACTTGCATAAAATCCCACCTGTCACCAGTGGTCACTCTTAAAAGACTGCATGCGATACTGAGATAAACGCCTCTCTGTAGCTGGTGATATTTCCTGAGGAAGTTCATCCCAAGCAAAAAAGCGCATTTCCGCTACTTCTTTGTCATCCTTATGCAATTCTTGGCCAGGTGTGAGGTCGACATGATACAAGGCAATGTGGTCACGTTTTCCTTCCCGCTCACTGTAAAACAGATGGCAGAGGGTAAGTACGTCTGCTCGTATCCCGCACTCCTCCCACAACTCCCTGCGAGCAGCTTCCCCAAACGACTCTCCTCGCTCTACCCCTCCCCCCGGCAAATACCAGCCATGGACATACGTATGCCGAATTAACAAAACTCCCTTTTCTTTATCCGTTACAATGACACGGACACCCAAGGTGAGAGGCTTGCGGATTTTCCAATACCATTTCGCCACTGCATGGTACCAGGCCATATTTCCACCTCGCTTTTTCCATGTGCTACCATTCTTTAGTCACCTATATTTTCCCTGCTATGAACAAGAAAAAACAGGCCTATCGGCGGCCTGTCTCACGCGAGGCGATTCTCCAGCTCTTTGACAACCGCCTCTGCTTTTCGAATCCATCTCGAATCAATCTGTGCGTCTTTGTCTACCGGCTCTTGAAACTGATTCATCAAACCCGAAGCGAGCGCCTCCGTGTAGCCAATATCTTCTTCTACCCCAGTCTGGTACACATGCCGGATCACAAACGGTCGCCCCAGTTCCAGCCATGCATCCGGGCTATCTAGCTCGCCTTGCAATACTTTTACAGGCAAGCGCAAATAGACCATGTTTTTATCATCCAGCGCCCGGTCGAAGTACCCTTGCTCATAATCCCAGTTGGATAATGTAAAATGCGGCTGAAGCGCTTCACGAAAATAGCCAAATGTCGCCCGCGTGCCTGGCAAGCTGCTGTTTATTTGTTTCATCGTCAATCCCTGCCTTTGTTTATACTATGAGAAACGTCCACCTTTTGTTCGTAGTGTGTGACAAAAGGCGAGGTTGTACTCTCACATCTACAAAAAGCAGCAAGCCTCCTAAGCCTGATGGCCTTGAGAGGCTTGTAAGAGTTCCCCACCATTAAATCAAGACAATTGTCAGGAGTGTAAAGAGTGCCAATGGAATGATTCTACGTCCGTTCCGGCATCTTCTACGTCTTCTCCCTTGGACTTTTGGCAAAATATATGGCGGTGGGGGTGGTGGCGGCGGCGGACAAAAAAATGGCGGATACGGCGAGAATGGTGGAAATGGCGATAGATTTTGCTCCCACGGACTTACCTGCGGTTTCTGCTCGCTATACGGACTGACTTGGGGAGCGGGACGGTTACTGCTGCTGTACGGGCTGACTTGGGGGGCGGGACGATTGCTGCTGCTAAACGGGCTGACCCGTGAGTTGTTGGAACTGCCGAAAGGACTTACCTGACTGTATGGATTGAACTCATCGCCATAAGGACTTACCTGCGGATAGTATGGATTGCTTCCATATGGACTGAGATCGCCATAGGGAGGATAACCTGCATACGGATTATAGCTCACATATTGAAAGTAATAATCAGGATACTGCCCCCATCCTCCATACGGCTGCCGATGCGCCACTTCCATTACTTGATAAGGATTGTAGTCCTCATAGTTCTCATAATCATACTCTTCGAAAACTTCTTCTTCCTCCGCATCCTGGTCGACAACTTCTACGTATACGTTTTGATCATCATAATCGACAATGACGCCTTCAAACACTTGCCCGTCAAGTGCTTCGATGCGCACTTTTTTCTCCACGTGCTCCTTGCAGATGTTGTGCACATTTTCTCGCATATCCTTTAACAGGCTGACAAACTGAATGTCAGCCTGATACAGGTTTTTTTCAGAATCAGACTGCATGGAAACTCCTCCCCTTCTGGTGTTTCTTTATTACCATATACAAGTGCCCATGGGGAGGTTACCGGAATCTAGGCGTGACTAGCCCAATTTATAGAAAGCGGGCAGGTAAAAATGGCAAAAGGCGCTCCGTCTCCCCTTTTTCCACAAAGTCTGCCATCGCTTTTGCAGTGACAGGAGAAAGCAGGATACCATTGCGAAAATGTCCGCCTGCGATCGACAGTCCTTCCCAGCCAGGAACGGGGCCCAAAAGCGGCTTGCCATCTTGTGTCGCAGGTCGAAGTCCCCCCCACGCCTCCAGAAAGGTAGCGGAGTGAAGCGCAGGAACATACGGCATGGTCCCTTGCAAGATACTCGCTAAACCTGCCATTGTAACGTCTCGCTGGAAACCACTCTCATCCTCAGTCGCACCAAGGACAATTTTCCCATCCTTTTTCGGGGTGATGTAGCCTGTCGTTCCGAAAATCACTGTTCGTAATGGAATGCCCACGGAAGAAACGGCCGCAATCTGCCCGCGTACAGGGCGAATCGGCACGGAAACACCCAGCATCGCAAGCATCATTCCAACCCACGCTCCCGAGGAAATCACGGTCTGTGTGGCACGTAGTGACCCTGAAGAGGTCTCGATTCCGATCACTTTTCCGCCTTTCACGGCAATCCCGCTTACCACACAGCCTGATAACAGCTTCACTCCTTGCAATTGGCAAGCAGTAGCCAAGGCGCGAAGAAGCATTCGATTGTTGATGTGTCCTTCGTACGGCGAGTAGATGGCCGCCTGCACTTGATCGGTCAGAAGCGGCTCTATCTCCTTCACTTGCGCTGTATTCGAGAGCCAGTGCACAGCATGGCCCGCTTCTTTTTGCCAACGGTACTTGTCGGCGAGCTGTTGGACTTCCTCCTCATTTAACGCGACGGTCAACAACCCATCCAGGCTTAGTTGGACGTCTCCACCACTCCATTCTTCCAGCTCTGCTGCCCATTCCGGGTATAGCGCAAGCGACTCCATGCCCAAATCGAGCATCGGTCCAGGTGCTGTGAATTCTTTCAAAGGAGCAAGCATTCCTGCCGCAGCAGAAGACGCCTGCCCTCCCCATTCGCCCTGCTCAACCAAAGTCACGCTCACCCCGCGCTGTGACAGCTCGTATGCCAAGCTCAATCCGATAATTCCTCCACCCACTACCAGACAATCACTCATCTTTTTTCTCTCCTCACCATGTTGATTAAATGCGTCTTGAACGTTGCTGTTGTGGCGTGGAGGAAACAGGAGAAAACGCTCAGATTCTAGGGCCACCCGCTGTGGGACCCTCTGCCCGACTCCATGCAAAAAGCGAAACCGCGTCCAAAGTGGTATCTTCAAGGATGTGTATCAGAGGTGGACGCTTAAGAACGTGTTTCGCTTTTTGCATGGCGTCTCGGTCGGTGTCCCTAAGATCTTCGCTTTTTTCTCCTGTTTCCTCTACGAGCTTTTTGTGTTATCCGATTCCTAAAGATTTTTAATTAATGAAGAACGCAATTAGTTACGCTAGAGAAGAATATTTCCAGAAGCGGCTACCACTTTTGCGTTTCCCCGCGAATCCCTTCGGAGCGGACAGTCCCAGCCCCCAGCAGGACGGAGCCTGGAGCCTAGACTGGAAATATTCTTCTCTCCCCTACAGCCACATGTCTTCATAACAAAAAGCCCACCAGTTCCCGAGCAGGAAAAGGTGGGCTACATGCGCATAGGTAACAATCAAGCGAAAAGCGCTGTCTGCCGGCAACCGTATCCCTGCGCCGGCATGATCCGGATCAGGTGCAATGGGTCGATGGTCGATCGCTTCCATCCTCTCAGCCCCGCATGAAGGACTCCCCAAGTTGCTTGTTCATTATGATATTCCTTTGTAAGTATAGTCCTGTTTGCAGCTATCTGACAAGCACGTCCCCTGGTTAATCCTCATCCTTCACATCGTAGCTCTCCGGAATCGGTTCATGACGCGCGGCATCCTCGAACTCCTGGAGCTTGCGAATTTCCTCCAGATGATGATTGAATTGCTCTTTATTAATGATGTACTCATTGCCGTCATGAACAGCACGGATGCGTCCCTGCTTGATTTTTTCCATAATAAACGTCTCAGGAAGCTCCAAATAGGCGGCTGTCTCCTCAACGGTCAAATACGTTTTATTCTCGCGCAATCTTGCCTCCAGTTCCGCTTTCTGCCGCTCGTAGCCCGGCTTGCCCAGCAAGGCAAACATATTGGCCTTGTACGCCTCCACCCCTGGCTGATCAAACGGATTGACGCCTAGCAAATAGCCGCTGATTCCGCATGCCTTTTCAAAAAAGTAAATCAGTCCACCGAGATAGTAAGCTGTCGCCTCCGGTATTTCCACAAGCAGATTCGGTACACCGCCGTCCACATGAGCCAGCACCGTTCCCTCGAAAGCCTTTTTATTGACATACCCCATTCGTTTTCCAGTCAAAAAATTCAATCCATCGACGTCAGCGGGATCCTCCTGGACAGTCAAATCAACAAGGGGCTTCGTCACAGACAGAACGGTCTCAAACAAATGCCTCATGCCGTCCTGTATGTATTGACCCAACGAATGCAAGTCCGTTGAAAACTCGGCAGAAGCCGGAAAAATTCCTTTGCCATCCTTGCCTTCCGATTCCCCAAAGAGCTGCTTCCACCACTCCGCAAAGTAGCGAAACTGGGGTTCATAGCTGACCAACAGCTCCACTGTCTTACCTTTTCGATAGAGTGCATTGCGAATCGCCGCATACTGATAGCATGGATTATCGCGCAAATCCATGACCATGTAGCATTCGCGTGCATCCCTGGCCCCTTGCATGAGTGCATCTACGTTCGCCCCGCTTACAGCGATCGGCAACAATCCAACCGCAGTCAGAACTGAATATCGCCCACCGATATTATCCGGAATGACAAAGCACGCATAGCCCTCATCATCCGCCAGCTTTTTCAGGGCTCCTCGCTGCTTATCCGTCGTAATGTAAATTCGTTTTTTGGCCTCTTCACGTCCGTATTTCTTTTCCAGCCATTCCCGAAAAAGTCGAAACGCGATAGCGGGCTCTGTAGTCGTGCCCGATTTTGAGATGACGTTGACGGACACATTTTTTCCTTCTATTACGTCCATCAGATGAGAGATATAAATCGGACTAATATTGTTGCCCACAAAATAAATCTCTGGAAAACGTCGCTTGGACTTCGGCAGCAAATTGTAAAAGCTGTGACCCAAAATGTCAAGCACCGCTTTTGCCCCGAGATACGAGCCTCCGATGCCAATCACCAGAAGCACATCTGAATCCGATTGAATCCGAACTGACGCTTGGCGAATTCGCTCATACTCATCCCGGTCGTATTGTTCCGGCCAATCGACCCAACCAAGATAATCCTTGCCGGGTCCAGTCCTTGAATGAAGCATTTGATGCGCCATTTCGATCGCTGGAGAAAGCTGCTCCCACTCATGCTGTTTGACAAAGGCTCGAGCGTTGGCGTAATCAAAACGAATCGTTTTGTTCATAGCTCCCCTCCGAGGAACGTCATCTCATCTTTATCTATGATATCACGGCAATTGGCGGCAAAGAACTTCCCGATAAAACGTATCAAAATGCATTTAAATGTGTCCAAAATGTGAGCATTCGGCGTTTTATGTTACCTTTTTCCAGCACTACCGTAAAACCCTTTTGAGCAATGAAATAATATGGTTCTTACCAAAGCAAGGAGAATGAACATGAAAAAACGATGGTGGATCATCGGTTCCGTCGTAGTCCTCCTGGGCATCGGGGGCGTTGCGTTTTCCATGATGGGATCGCAACAAGCTATGGGAATGCCTGTCAACATCGGCGCACCAACGAAATCAGCTTTGGAAAGCAAGGTTTTGACATCAGGGCTCGTCACCGTAGAAGACAAGCTCAAACAGTACGCCAACGTCACTGGAACCTTACGTGAGTTTGTCGTCAAGGAAGGAGACAAGGTGAAAAAGGGACAAGTGATCGCGAAAATCGACACGTCCGATGTCGATAGCCGAATTCTCGAGCTGGAAGCGCAAATGGAATTGGCCAAAGCCAACCTCGCCAAGGCACAAATCGGCAACGAACCGGAAGAAGTCGCACAGGACAGAGAACGCGTCTCCCAAGCCCAGCGTGAATACGATGCGGCAAAGCGGGAATATGACCGGATGAATCAATTATTCACTTCTGGCGCTTCTACCCAGCAAGAGCTGGACAAGTTGAAATCACAAATGGAAAGTACCCTATCTACGCTGAATGTCGCCAAGCAACAGCTCGCTCTCAAGCAAAAGGGGCCACGCAAGGAAGACATTGCCGCTCAGCAAGCCCAAATCAACAAGCTAAATGTAGAAAAAGCACAGTTGAATAAAGAACGTGTCCAAAGCGTCGTCGTAGCACCTATGGATGGAACCGTCATTGGCGTTGCAGCTGATAACGGTCAATACGTCAACAAGGGAACAGAAATCTTGACCCTTGCCAATCTGAACAATCTGTTGGTTGAAGCAGATATCAACGAATCCGATGTCAATAAGCTCAAAATCGGTCAATCTGCCACGATTGAAGGCGTGACACTCGGAAAGAAAAAGCTGAATGCGGAAGTAGCGCGCATCTCTCCAACCGCGATCACTACTGCCACCAAATCGGGGCAAGGTGAAAAAACACGCGTCAAAGTTACCCTCAAGCCATCTGGAGATCTATCTGCTTTGAAGCCTGGCTTCCATGTGGACATCAACATCTCCGTCGAAAAAATCGATAATGCCTTGCAAGTGCCAATCGAAGCTGTACAGCAAGATGCTGACGGCAGCACCTTTGTTTGGGTATCTGACAATGGTGTGGCGAAAAAACAGAAAGTCCAAACCGGTATGGAAAATGAGTTGTTCTCTCACGTCAAGTCTGGACTTAACGGTGATGAGCAAGTGATTCTTGGCCCTGTCGAATCCCTGACTGAAGGAACACCTGTCATGCCGATGAGTGGCGGCGGCGCACCAATGGGCATGTAACACGTAAAGAAGGAGGTCAGCCGACGATGCTTCATGTAGAAGGCTTGACGAAAGCATACAAGACGGGTGATACCGTACTGCCCATCTTAAAAGGTGTCTCCCTGCTGGTGGAACAAGGCGAATTCGTTGCCATCATGGGGCCATCAGGATCAGGGAAGTCGACATTTATGAACATGCTAGGCTGTCTGGATCGTCCAGATTCTGGCTCGTACATGTTAGACGGCATTGAGGTCAGCAGCTTGAAGGATACGGAGCTCGCCGTTGTTCGCAACCAAAAGATCGGCTTTGTGTTCCAATCGTTTAATCTACTCGCCCGCTCTTCCTCCTTGCACAATGTAGAGCTGCCGATGTTGTACGCCAATGTCAGTCGTTCAGAACGGCGCAAGCGGGCTACAGAAGCACTCAAGCGAGTGGGACTGGCTGAACGCATGGATCATAAACCAACCCAGCTATCCGGTGGTCAAAAACAGCGTGTAGCAATTGCTAGAGCACTGGTCAATAAACCAGCCATCCTGTTGGCAGATGAACCCACGGGAAATCTGGATAGCCGCTCTGGAGTCGAAATTATGGCCATGTTTCAGGAGCTGCATGCGCAGGGCGTTACGATCATTCTGGTTACCCACGAATTGGATATCGCCCAGCATGCTGAGCGGATTGTGACTTTCAAGGATGGCGTGATCATTCGGGATGAAAATGTTACGGAGCGAATTTTCTCCAAGCCGTCTAACGAGGTGATTGTCACATGAATTTTATGGAAAGCTTTAACACCGCCGTAGAAGGTATTTGGGCGAACAAAATGCGCTCGATCTTGACCATGCTCGGGATCATCATCGGGATTACCTCCGTCATTGTCGTCACGGCACTCGGTGAAGGTGGACAAAAAGCCATCAACGAAGAGATGGAAAAGTTCGGGCAAAACACGTTTAACGTCTTCATCAATTGGGAGACAAAAGAAGAGATAGCTTCAGAAGATATGACCGTGGAAGATACCGAGGTACTCGGCAGGATTAGTCCTGCCATTGAATACATCGTGCCTTCCAACTCCAGTACGATTGATTTGAAGGGCCCGAAAAAAGAAGAGCGCGTCAACCTCACTGCCTCCACTGCTGACTATTTTTCGATGCAATCAACCTTGAAGGTGGCAAAAGGGCGACTTTTCAACGAGGTCGATGACAAAGAGCAACGCGCTGTCATCGTTCTAGAGGAAGCTCTTGCTCAAAAGCTGTTCGGTCAAATGAGCCCGATTGGTCAGCGTGTTCGCTGGGGAAATCAATCTCTCGTCGTAATCGGGACGTACACGGAAGAGAAGTTCAAGTTTGATATGGCAACGAGCTATGGAGCGATTATTCCCATCCGTTACGAAATGAGCTTGCAGGAAGAGCCTTTTGTCCAAATGATCATGGGAAAAGCGATCGACAAAGCGTCTGTCGACCCAGCCATGCAGCAGGTCAAACAGTACTTGAGCCGCAAGCATCAAAAGGAAGACCATTACAGAGTTCGCAGCATGCAGGAATCGATGGATCAGTTTAATCAAATGACGGGCACCTTGACGCTGATCTTCAGTATCATCGCAGGTATCTCCCTCGTGGTTGGCGGCGTCGGCGTGATGAACATCATGCTCGTATCCGTGACAGAGCGTACTCGGGAAATCGGGATTCGCAAAGCATTAGGGGCACGCCGACGAGATATTTTGATTCAGTTTTTGATTGAATCGGTCATCGTCTGCTTGATCGGTGGATTGATCGGGGTGTTGTTCGGCCTTGGTATCGCTTCGATCATTGCCTATTTTGCACAGTTGCCGCCGCTTATGTCCTGGAACAGCGTGTTTATCGCATTTGGCTTCTCCAGTGCCATCGGTATTTTCTTCGGCCTCTATCCGGCCAACAAGGCAGCCAAGCTCGATCCAATTGAAGCACTGCGCTACGAATAATGAAAAATGGCTAGCCATTTTTTCTTTCCTTGAAGAAAAAACAAGCACCTGTAAGCTCTCTGGCTACAGGTGCTTGTTTATGTTGGCAACGTATCCGTTACCAGCTTCAAAAGAAAAAAAAGCGCAATCCCCACGCTCGCGACCGTCCACCAGAGCGGCTTGCTGTCAGCCTTTTCTGCCTTGTAGATCCCGATTAACTTCCAGGTCCCTACTGCCACACACAAGAGGCTAAACAGGAGCAGGATTGTCCCCATGACCTCCCTCCCCTCACTCCTAGCTATATGGGAATGAGAGAGAAAAAATCACTTCTTCGGGTCCTTTTTGCCCAATCGACCGAGGACCATCCGGCCCCGTTCTTTTATGGACTCGTCCTTGATATCTTGTTGACGCTTTTTCATCAAACCGTTTTTGGAAGTATCCGGTCGGTCCGTTTGCCGTCCATCACGCATTAGCTGTACTTGCCTCCGCCTTTTTTCTCGTAATCGTTCAAAAGCTCAGCAAAGCTCTTGTTGCGCTCGCGCTCTTCCTGCTCACGGCGCTTTTGTTCAGCTGCTTCCCTTTCTTTGCGCTCGCCTTCTGTCTTCATGTCTTTTTCAAGCTGCTTGAGTGCTCCGAGCGCATCTGCATTCAGCATATCCTTCAAACTGTTCAATCCGCTTTTCGCGTCTGTCGTAGTCGTTGTCTCTGGTTGACGCTGTTGTGGTTTTCGTTGTTTTTTTGCCATTTGAAATTGCCACCCTTTCCCTATCCTCATTCTGTCCTCATTCTCTGGCCCCATCCGGGTCATACTATCTTCATCTTTCACAAAGAGGAGGACATCACATGGTTCGTAACAAAGAAAAAGATTTTGGAAAAACCGCTGAAATCCGAGGACCCAAAGCCCAATCCGAGGCTGTCCGTTCTGACGGCTCCATTAATAGTGAACCACAAGAAAGGCTAAAAGAAAACCGCTAACAAAAAAACCGCCGGGCAGCCATTATGCTCGGCGATTTTTACTCTTTCTAAAGTTTGATGAGTCTAGGGGGACTGGAAGAGAGAATCATTCTTGAGTATGCAATTGAAGGGAATGTTTCTTTGGTTGCGGACAAATTAAACAAAGAAGGGCTCAGAATAGGAAATCGAAAATATATCAGCAATGACATTTCCGCAGTGCTAAAACAAAAGCCTATGGATGCTCTCCATCAAATCGTGAAAAAGTCCTTTGAACATAATAAGGCTGGACTACGGTATTTTTGAGGTTCTTATCCAAAGAACTCGAGGGACGAAAAGCTAAGAAAAACGGAGCTAGAGCGAGATCGTGTTTTTGGGCCCAAAAGTGCCGTTTGTCCACGATGGGAGGACATTTCGAAGGATTTTTCTCCAGCCCCCAAATGGTGTACACAGAGAACTATCTAAACGAAGTACGTAATGATATTAGCGGACCTCAATAAAAAATGCAGCCCACTCTCTTGGGAGTTTTTTAGCATATGCAGTTGGGTCTCTTTTGGGCTGGGCGCAAGCTCCCTTCCAAAACCGAATAAGGGGTCAGTGACTGATGCATGCTATGGGATAAAAGGAGGTCCTGATGATGGATAACGAGAAGCAAAAGAACGATCAGACGAAGGATATTTCCCTCGATGGGACGCTGCCGCATCAAATCAGTGCTCCTGACTTCAAAAACTCGTCCCGTACGATTCAAAAGCCATTCGTCAATGAGTTCGGAGTCGTCATCGGTGACAGCTTGTACGAGTCCAAGGAATCTCCCCTACACAACTGGAGCACAGAAACCGACCCCTCCATCATGTCAGGGGATGAGTGGGTACATCCGACCAATGACATTGGCTGGAACTCGATAGAAAACCGTGAGCTCCTCGAGGATCAAGAAGAACCAGATAGAGCGCGTTTTATGCATCCTACCCTCGACGTGAGCAAAGGTAGGGACTAATACCAGCTTTTTCATGCAAGCCCGTTCGGCAGAGGCACTTCTGACCGGACGGGTGTTTTTGGATTGCGCTTGCACCTTGAGTCTCGGGACACTACTCTGACTTGTGTTACAATGGAAGACAAGTAGCAGAAAGGAGCTAGTCCATGAGTATCACACTTGCGATAGAGCCAGCGTTTTCCCTTGCCTATCAACGTTATGCCGGGTTTGTACCTGGAGATACACTTCGATTATATGTACGAACAAGCGGCCCCGGGACCGGTGGCATGTTTTATGCGATTGAAAAAGATGAGGCCCTCACCGATGATGCTGTGTTTGAAGTAGAGGGGTTGCGATTTGTCATTCGTCCAACTGATTTCTGGTATTTCGACGGGGGACAACTGAGCTACAATCCGCTCTATGGCGAGTACGGCTTTCACTTCACTAATCCTCGTCTGGATGGCAACTAGACAGAAACTTCTATCTGCTTGATTCGTAAGAAAGAATATCTGCCTATATCTTCTGGGAGGAAAAACAATGAAAAAAAGCCGTTCAGTCCTTTTGGCGATCGGTGCTTTCTTACTTGCCAATTTAAAATGGATACTTAGCTTACTGAAGTTTTCGAAATTCGGAACCACCATTATATCCATGGGAATTACCTTGTGGGCGTATGCCGCTTTTTACGGATGGAAATTCGCCGTAGCTCTCGTCTATCTGATCTTCGTCCACGAAATGGGGCATGTGATTGCCGCCAAACGAAAAGGAATCGCCACTTCACCCGCTGTCTTTATTCCTTTTGCGGGAGCCTTCATCGCCATGAAGGACATGCCGCGTGATGCAAAAACGGAGGCGTACTTAGCCTACGGCGGACCCTTGGCGGGAATGATTGCTTTCTTGCCTGCCCTTCCGCTGTATTGGTATACGCAAGACCCTTTCTGGGGGTTGGTTATCTATTTGGGCGCCATGCTCAATTTATTTAACCTTCTGCCCGTCTCCCCGCTGGATGGCGGCCGAATTGTTTCGGTATTGTCGACGAAGATTTGGTTTATCGGGTTAGTCGGGCTGGGGGTAATGCTGTTCGCCAACCCAGGACCGATTACTGTGATCATTTTCATCATCGGCTTGATTACGTGGTACAACCGCCTACGTGGCAGCTATCAACAAAAGCTCCTGCAATACGAGCGTGAAAGGATTGCAGACTTCCAGCAAAGTATAGCCAAATGGCCCGCGCTGGAATCGACATGGGATGTTCGCACGCAAATGAATGCCGAGGTAAATGCGATCAATCAGGAAGATTTGAAGAAATTTTACGTTCCATTTGTGCAGGACAAACAACGCCTTCAGCGTGACTTCAAGCGACTCGATAAAGTGTATGTGAACAGAAAATGGGAACTGTTCAGACTGTGGGAACGAGAGCCTGTTCTGTATTACAATTCGGACCCGAACCGACCGATCCCATCTGATACTCTTCGTGATGGAGAGCGTGTGGCGCAAGAGAGGTTAACCGAACTAGATGAGCAAATGCACCAGCTCACTACGTACTACGATGCACCTGCCTCTACGAAGTGGAAAGTGTTAGTTGCCTATCTCGGTCTCGCTGCTGTACTGTCAGCGTTTTTCGTCTACGCCCAACAAATACTGCACAGGTAACCGCTTGCACTCTGCGTTGCTTGACAAAAATGGATGCCTATCTGCGGCCTTCTCCGAGCGCAAAAACGTGCGCTACGGTTATCTGAGGATCGCTCTTGCCGACCAAAAGGGCAGAAACGCCCTCTATGGTGGTATATCGCTTTTGTACGTTCCACGCAATCAGAGTAAAATAGAAAATAGTACTTTCATAAAATTCCAGAGAGGATGACTTTTTACTTGGACACCGTCCCGATAGTGCTCAACCTACTGCTTGTTATATTTCTTGTTTTTCTCAACGGCTTTTTCGTAGCCGCAGAGTTCTCACTCGTGAAGGTGCGGCAAACGCGCCTGACACAGATGGTGAATGAAGGTAACAGACGTGCAGTCTATGCCCAAAAAGTAACGCATAAGCTAGACGCTTACCTATCTGCCTGCCAGGTCGGGATCACTCTCGCCTCGCTGGGACTGGGTTGGGTCGGGGAACCGGCCATTGCCCATATGATTGTGGAGCCTTTGCTTGGATCTTCTGGATTGCCTGAATATGCGATCTCCGCGATTTCTTTTGGTGTAGCCTTTGCGATTATTACGTTCCTCCACATTGTCTTGGGTGAGTTGGCTCCGAAATCATTGGCCATTCAAAAAGCAGAAATGACCTCGTTGTGGGTTGCCGCGCCATTGATGTTTTTCTATAAATTGCTTTACCCTGCAATCTGGTTCTTGAACGGAACCGCCAACGCTCTCATGAGACGTCTGGGACTCGAAGCGATCTCAGAACATGAAGCGGCGCATACCGAAGAAGAAATTCGTCTTCTGGTCAACCAAAGTCACCAAAGTGGCCATATCGACCAAACCGAATTGGCCCTTGTGGAACAAGTTTTTGACTTCTCCGAAACCGTTGCTCGGGAAACAATGATCCCGCGCATAGATATGGTTTGCTTATATACGACGAATACCTTTGAAGAAAACCTGGAGATTATTCGATCGCAGCGCCACACCCGTTTTCCAGTTGCAGCTGAGGACAAGGACAACATCATTGGTTTTGTCCATGCGACAGACTTCTACCTTTCTGCCTTGCAAGAGGGAAGCGTAGAGCTCGATTCGTTGCTCCGCCCTGTCCTGACCGTACCGGAAACCATGGAAATCAGCACGGTATTGCGTTTGATGCAAAAAAACCGTTCGCAGCTTGCTATTGTTATCGACGAGTACGGCGGAACAGCCGGTCTCGTGACGATGGAAGATATTTTGGAAGAAATCGTTGGGGATATCCAAGACGAGTTTGACGAGGAAAGACCAGAGATTGAGAAGCTAGATAATGGCCTCTCCGTATCCGGTATGCTCGTGTTGGCTGACCTGAATGACCATCTTCCGTTTGAGCTCGAATCCGAAGATGTAGACACGATTGGTGGTTGGCTGTACAGCCAGCTGGAAGAAGACATCGCTGTTGGTGCAACAGTAGAATGGGAAAACCACCTGTTCACCGTCAAGCAGATGGATCATCACCGTGTCACACGCGTTCTGATTACGCATTTGGAAAAAGATGAATCGGAGCAACAAGAACTGTTGACCGTCTCCTAATCATCACACCTCAGCACAAACCAAAGCCCCGCACCTGCTTAGATCGCTGGTGGGGGCTTTTTTTCGTCTATGTGATTCTCTGCCCCATAAGTGGCTTCCAGTCGTCCTCGCCATTGTCCTCCAAAATCCCCATCGTCACATCGCTAATATCCGGGTCAGTGAGCAAGCTGTCGCGAATCCGGTATTTAATATCGTCCGCCACAGCAAGACTCAGTCCCGTCCGCAGCTCTACATAGCTCTCCACATGGTAAAAACGCCCTTCCTGTACAATTCGCAACTTGTTGATGTCCGTCACATCTGGATCAGCAAAAATGACTTTGGCTACCCGATCCTCGATTTCTTTGGGAGCTGCAATACCAATTAAACCGACCATGTTGTCGTACCCTACCTTGAATGCCACACCCACCATGAGAATCCCGATCAGAATGGTGGCAATCCCGTCCAGCAAGGCAAAGGAAGTAAACGTAGTGACGATAACGGCAATCAGCGCCAATAACGCACCGAGCGTCGCTACGATGTCTTCGTAAAAGACAAGTCGTGTCGGCGGAGCCGCACGTCCTACATTTCGAAAGGCTGCTGGGATGACAGCA
The DNA here is from genome assembly GCF_055685845.1 of Brevibacillus schisleri. NCBI lineage: Bacteria > Bacillati > Bacillota > Bacilli > Caryophanales > Paenibacillaceae > Brevibacillus > Brevibacillus schisleri. The sequence continues at coordinate 999,557 of NZ_JBVNDM010000001.1, read as the reverse complement.
AAGCCTTTCGCTTCCACCCGCGCTTCATGAACGATTTCGAACATCACTTTTACGAGTACGTACCCATCCACAATGACCGCCAGAGACAGAATGATAAAATTCAGCCAAAAGTGGCTGGATTTTGCTGGCTCGGAAATGAGATGAAAGCCTTTGATAATGGTTTCGTAGGCCATGATGGTTACGACGATCACCGCTACCATACAGAAAAGGTTAATGACACGACCAAAGCCTGTAGGGAACCTTGATGTCGGTTTTTTCTCTGCAAGCACGCTGCCAAAGAAGACGAAGAACTGGTTGACCGCATCGGCTACCGAATGCATTGCCGACGCAAACATGGCTCCGCTCCCACTATACACAGCTGCAAAGCCTTTTGCGATAGCAAGCCCTGTGTTCCCCAAGGCCGCTGTCGCCGAGGACGTATTTCCCTTTTTTAGCGTTGCCCAGAAAGAGCCCATGGTGTTGCCATTCCCTCCTTGAACGAGACGATTTTCTTTACTATTCCCTATTCGTAAGGAGTGTTCCTTATGAGAAATGGAACATATACACAAAGAAAAGGCAGACATCCGAAGTGGAACATCTGCCTTTCCTTGATACGGCTACCTTATGCTACTAATTTCAATCCTGCTACAGCTATAATCACCATGGCGATGCATAAGATTCGCAGCTTGTCTTTTGCTTCTCCATAGAACAACATCCCGACCAGAGCGCTTCCTACCGTACCAATCCCTGTCCAAACCGCATAGGCTGTCCCCATAGGGATTTCTTTCATGGCGCAGGACAAGAGGAAGAAGCTGAGAGAAAAGCCACCGATCAGAACCGCAAACGAGCGGAACGAAGGCTTTTGGTTAACTTGTGTAATCCCCATCACTCCAACGACCTCAAACAACCCTGCAAAAATTAAGGATAACCATGTCATGCCACTTCACCCTCCCTCTTCGGCTTCTCTTCATGATCCGGTGTGACCAGCTTCAACCCAAGAATTCCGCCCAGAAGAAGTGCGATCAAGCCTACTTTCGCCCAGCTGAACGGTTCCCCAAACAGAACCATTTCGCTAATAACGGTACCAGCCGTACCCAAACCGACGAAGATCGCATAAACCGTACTCGTCGGCAGCTTTTTCCCTGAATAGACCAAAACACCAAAGCTGATAATAATCGCTAGGATGGTCAACGTCCATGACCAAAAGCCGTCGGCGTGCTTCAAGCCCGCTACCCACATGACTTCAAATACTGCTGCTACGACAACCATCAACCAATATTTCCCCATTTCTGGCTCCCTCCTCTTTCTTTTTCGCTTTTCGCAACGGACGTATCCGTTTTTATCGTTCCCCAAAATACATACTCATCCAAGATGGCTCAGTCTTTCCGAATGCAAAAAAAAGCCTCGGGTGAATACCATCACAGATATTCCTCCCGGGCTTTTATCCCTCCGTGTACACGACCGTGGTCGTGGGTTTTCTCTCGGTCCTGACCGGCCAAATGACTGACCGCGGAACCCTAGAAAACTCCGTACATATGCAGTTCTTTTCTTGGGGTAACTGCCATCATCATATCAAAAAACGCCGCGATTGGCAATGAACGTGCGCGCTTCGTTAAAAAAGCAAGAAGCCCAAGCTGATAATGGCGCCTGTCACGATCAGCATCATCAAGCAGTAGCCCATGATATCCCTCGCACCCAATCCAGCAAGAGCTAGCACAGGTAAGGCCCAGAATGGCTGAATCAGGTTCGTCCACGCATCCCCCCAAGCAATGGCCATCGCGACTTTTGCATGGGAAACGCCCAGCTCAGTGGCAACAGGCAGCATGATTGGTCCCTGTACTGCCCATTGCCCTCCACCAGAAGGAATGAATATGTTCAATAGGCCTGCACTCCAAAACGTGAACAGCGGAAAGGTAGTAGGCGTCGAGATGCTGATAAACCATTGAGAGATACTCGCTGCCAGTCCTGAAGCCGTCATCATCCCAATGATCCCGGCATAAAACGGAAACTGCACGACGATGCCTGTCGTGGTTTTCACCGCCTCATTCATGGCATCCAAAAACTTGCGCGGTGTCCCATGAAGGAGTATGCCTAGAAACAAGAAGCCCATGATGACGACATCCAAATTCAGCTTAAAGCCTTTATCAGCAAAATAGTAAATCAAATAAATAATTCCGAGTGCTGAAACAAGAACCGAGATCAAACGACTGTTTTCCATTTTGGAAGCAGGAGTATTGTCGATTGTTAAATCAGCAGCAGCCATTTCTTGTTGCGCGATCCCTTCCCCCTTGAATACAATTGTATCTTTTTCGGCAGGCATCATGAATCTGTTCACAATCGGGAGGACAATCATGATTGCGACTACGATGGTCAGATTCATTGGTGAAAACATCGTTTCCGAGGTCGGAATGACACCGATGATGTTTTCCAGGCTATGCTTTTCCGTGGCGATCGTCAAAGGAACAGAGCCAGCAAGCCCTCCATGCCAGACGACAAATCCGCCATATGCGCTGGCGACGAGCAATCGATAGTCTACCCTTTCCACTTGATTGGCAAGAACGCGTGCCAATAGCGCACTGATGACAAGCCCAAATCCCCAATTGATCCAGTTGGCTACACAGGAAACGACTGTGACGAGTACAATCGCTTGTCCTGGCGTCTTTGCCAGTGATCCCAAGGCATTCAAGCCACGCTTACAAATATTCGTACTGGCTAGCGTATGACCCGTAATCAAGATCAAGACCATTTGCATCGTAAAGCTGAGCAGGCTCCAGAAGCCGCCTCCCCAGTAGTTGACCATTTCCATCGGCGTTTTGCCATTGACGACGATCCCGGCAACAAACACGAGGAAGGTCAAAATGATTGCAAATAAAAAGGCGTCTGGCAAATAGCGTTGCACCATGCGAACCGAAGCATTCGTTAAGGCTTGAAACACATTTTCATCCCCTTTTCAAAAAGCATTCATGTACGTATGCCTTCCGATATAGCAAGAGGGATGCCAATCTGTTTTTCGAGGAACATGAATACGCTTTCAAAACAATTGCTCTGCTTTGCTGACTACTTTTTGCACAGTATGACACTTGTTTGCGCACACCAGGCGATTAGTCTCTTTCCCCTATTGCTGAATCCAATCCGTACATTTGCAGCTTATAGAGCAGTGCTCGCCGTGATATACCTAGCCTTTTCGCTGTCTGTAGCTTGTTGCCGCGTTCTATGCGCAAGGCATGGGCAATTGCTTCCCGCTCAACCTGGGCAATGATTTCCCGCATGGTTCGTCCTTCATAGCTGATTTTGCCATGGCCTGGGATCTGTTCGCCCATCTTGTTATCCTGAATGGGGGATAAGACATGCTCGTGACCGATAACTGCCCCTCTGGTCAAAACAACAGCCCGTTCGATCGTATTCTCCAGCTGACGCACATTGCCTGGCCAGTGATAGGCGATTAGCGCTTCCGTGGCAGCAGCGGACAAGCAAAGGTCATGCTTCCCTGCCTCTTTTCCATATTTAGCGAGAAAGTGACGGATTAGCAGAGGAATGTCCTCTTTTCGCTCACGAAGCGGCGGCATGCGAATTGGAACGACATTGAGCCGGTAGTATAAATCTTCGCGGAAAAGCTCCTGGCGAATTCTTTCCTGCAAATCACGATTGGTGGCAGCAATCACGCGAACGTCAACCGATATAGCCTCGATGCCCCCTACCCGAATAAATACACGATCCTGCAAAAACCGCAGCAGTTTTACCTGCAAAGAAAGGCTCAGTTCTCCTACTTCGTCAAGGAACAAAGTACCTCCATTCGCAAGCTCCAACAATCCTTGCTTGCGATGAACGGCCCCTGTAAATGCACCCCGTTCATAGCCAAACAACTCACTCTCCAGCAAATTTTCAGGAATCGCGCCGCAATTGACGGGAATGAGTGGCTTGTCCGCCCGCGGGCTATTGGAATGGATCGCTCTTGCAATGAGCTCTTTGCCCGTTCCGCTCTCCCCTTCAATCAAAACAGTGGCTTTAGACATCGCTACTTTTCCCACCAGCTTGTACACGTTTTGCATAGCCGGACTCAGGCCAATCAAGCTGGTTCTGTTTGGATTCGCTTGCTCTTCCTGTAGGACTTTCCCGACTTCGCCTTGCTCAAGCAGCTCTCCCTGTGTGAGTGCATGAGTAACGACTTGTTTGACCTGCCCCAAGTCGAATGGCTTTTGCACATAATCAAACGCTCCCAGCTTCATTGCCTCCATGACGTCACTGGCGGAACCATAGGCAGTCATCATCACGACTCTCGGGAGCCTTCCCTTTCTCTCGTTCAGGCGGCGCAACGTATCCATGCCGTCTAAATGGGGCATACGCAGATCCAAAAGCATGACTTGCGGGCAAAAGCGTTCGACCTGTTCCAAAGCCTCTACTCCACTGCCAGCCTCCATGAGCTCGTATCCCATTTTGCGCAGCGTAGTTGACAATGCCCTTCTCACATTGGCCTCGTCGTCTACGATCAGCACTTTGCTCGTCATCACAATCCTCCTTTTGCCCGAATCGGCAGTACGACAGTAAAACAAACGCCTTCGGGGGTATTTTGAGCAAAAATATGTCCGCCATATGCTTGCACAATCCGTTGGGAGATCGCCAGTCCTAGTCCCGTACCCGTTTGCTTCGTCGTGAAAAACGGTTCGAATATAGCCAGCAGATTTTCCTCCGCAATAGGCGGACCTTCATTCGTTACCTGGACATGCACATCATTATTTATGTTTTTGATTTCAATCTGGATACGACCTTCCATAGGCTTTGCTTGCAGTGCGTTGTGCAATATATTTAAAAACACCTGCTTTAACAACTCTGGTGAAGACATCACGGCAGAAATATCCTCGTTATAAACAAGCTGCACATTCACTCCGTTGAAGCCCTCGGCATGTTCCATCAGCTTGAGCGTGTGCTGGATTACCTCTTGCACGCGCACAGGTACGTTCGACTCTTCATTGGGACGAGAAAATAACAAGAGCTCGTCAGTAAAACGGTTCAGACGCTCGACTTCCTCCACAATAATCCCTGTGTATTCCCGAGAGCCATGGTCTTTTGGCCATTCCTCCTCGATGATCTGGGCGAAGGCTTTGATAGCCGTCAACGGATTGCGTACTTCATGGGCAATGCTAGTCGCCCACTCACCTATGACCGCCAGTCGCTCAGCTTGAGCCAGCCTTGACTCCATCCTCCGCCATTGTGTGCGATCCTCCAGCACGACGATCGCCCCCAGCACTTCCTCTGTCGTATTTTTCCAAATGGAAGAGCTGACCTTTAGCCAGAGCACGCCCCTGTCCGGATACTGATGGCGCCACATCGCATCTCGGATGGCTTGACCGTTTTGCAGCGTATCCAACAGGATATGAAGGAGAGCCTCACTCTCTGTAAAAACTTCCGTGTAGTGCATCCCCTTTGCTCGACTGGAGGTGAAGCCAATCATATGTATCGCTGTCTCATTCCATGCAATCAAGCGCCCGCTCTGATCCAACGCGAGGACCCCACTATCCATGCTATTCATGATTGTTTCCGTGCGGCTACGGCTAGCCTGCAAGTCACTCGCCAAATTGTTGATCGCACCTGTAATTTCTCCAGGCTCACCATCCATTTTCCTCAAGCGAAAGGAAAGGTCTTGGCTAAGCCGCTTCAACCCTGACTTGATTTCTGACAAAATCACTTCAAAACGATGGACGAGCAAACCGCTGGCCGCTGCTGCGATCATACAGCCAATGCCCAAAATCGCATAAATGCTTTGTCGCATTCCCGCGAGTTGTATATCGATCGTAGACATGAGCTCATTCGCCCAAGCATAGCCGATCACTTGATCATTGCGAATGAGTGGAACCATGGCGTTCATGATGTTGCCGCGTACTTGTTCGCCGATTACTACATCAGTCTGCCGCGTCTGCATGACACTACGACCCGGGTGAGTTTCGCTAATCGATTGTCCTATGTACAAGCTCATTTCATTGCTGGGTCCATACGTCACGATGGAATCGAGAGCTACGGAATAATACCCGACGCCAATTCCCGGGTGGGCTAGAGCGATCCGATCTGTAAGCGGTTGCATTTTCTCGTTTAATGCTTGAAGCTTGTGCTCTTTTTCCGCCTTTTCTAATCCAGCTTCCACGACAATGGTGTCAAAATCTTTCGACAGCGCAAAATCCAGCTGCTGCGTGATGGCGATTAGCTTTTGTTTCTTTTCCGCCAGTAAAGCCTGCTCTGCCGATTTTACCAATACGATTCCGGTAATGATAATCGGTAAAATGGTAACAACAATGACAGCCATGACAAAACGTATGCGGTACAGATATGTTTTCATTGCAGATTGCCTCCTTATGGTATTCTAACATACAGAAGCATCACACACAGGAAGAGAGGAACGTATATATGACAACCGTTTTGTTCGTTTGTCTGGGCAATATTTGCCGCTCGCCCATGGCCGAAGCCGTATTTCGCCATCTCGTAGAGTCTGAGGGATTGGCAGGGGAAATCTCCATCGATTCAGCGGGGATCGGTGGCTGGCACGCAGGTGAACCTCCGCACAAAGGTACACAAAAAGTGTTGACCGAGAATGGGATTGCCCATGACACACTGCGTGCTCGCCAAATTGTCACAGAGGACTTCTCGGAGTACGACTATATCGTCTGCATGGATGAGGAAAATTTGTCCGCACTCAAGCAAATGGGGCCTTCAGGGAAAAAGGTGTACCGCCTGCTCGACTTTGCCGATTCTGCTCAGGAACAAAATGTGGAAGACCCTTATTATACGGGGCGATTCACGTATGTGTATGACCTGGTGAATGCGGGTTGCCGCGGGCTCTTGAACGAAATCAAAGCCAATATCGCAAAAAAGGGATAGCCCGTCATCAGGGCCATCCCTTTTTCTTATACGGCAACCGTCTCCTTCTCAACCAGTCGATTCAACCAGCTCTTCGTACTCGCAATCAAGCGCTTGTAGCTGTCCGCCGAGGAAAAGGTATGATCTCCCCCTACAACTACTTCTGTTTCGCAACTCCCCCGTCTCCGCAGATGCAGCTCTCGCTCATAATGAAACATGGCATCCACCGCAATGACGTCATCCCGATTGCCATGCAGGATTAACACATCTCCCTCAAACTGCTTGGCTTGACGTAATGGGAGAGCAGTACCGAGCGACTGAAAAAAGCGATTCTCCAATCCGTAGCCCAAATGATCCGTTTTGCCGTATGAAAGTGCTTCCTTGTATTCCTTTTCCCCCACGATCCGAACGATATCATCGAAGGGACGTGCTACCGGTGCCCATAGAATGAGGGAGTGTATTCGTTTATCCTGGCTCGCTGTCAGCACACTGACCGCACCACCCAAACTATGCCCTAGCAGGCACACACGCTCCTGATCTACCTGTTCCAGTGTGAAAACATGGTCGAGAACATCTCGTGTTTGTGCAAGCAAGACGTCCAAACCACCAGCTCCATAATCGCCATCGCTTTCCCCGCAGCCTCCGTAATCGAAGCGCAGTACGCCAAAACCGTGTGAAGTTAATTCTCTGGCAGCTTTTACAAACAAGCGGTTCACTCCAATCCGACTGCCGATAAAGCCATGGCAAATGACAACCAACGGGTATTTCACTCTGGTCTTGCCTGTTGTGCATGTAGGTTCATGCAGGGTAGCCGTCAACGAAATCGTGTCGCTGGGTATTTGTAAAATCCGTTCCAAAGAACTCACCTCTTTTATTTTAGTATTCCGAGTTGTTTACTTAGTTATTATTTTTATTATCTTCATTTTCATGAACGCTGTCAAGATGAACCGGAAAACTCAATGAAAAATCATCCTGTACGGTTTATGATGGAGGGGAACGTGTCGCAATATAAGAAGAGCTGTTGGACCGAAGATAGAATTGTGAGGAGAAAAATATGTCTGATTTGCGGAAAGAAACCTTGGACAAAATCAAAAACGGCGATTTCACCTGTTCCAAGGAGCTGACCTTGTCTATGTTCAGCGGAAAATGGAAAGTCGTGATCCTGTGGCATTTAGGGGTAGAAGGCCCGCATCGCTTCAGTGAGCTGCAACGGCTGTTCCCAAAAATCACTCATAAAATGCTGACGAATCAGTTAAAAGAGCTAATCGAAGACGGCATTGTTCACCGGGAAGTATACCCGGAGGTTCCCCCGCGCGTGGAGTATTCCATGACGGAGTTGGGGATGACTTTATTGCCTATAGTAGAAATGATGTATGAGTGGGGCGAAATGCGGATGGGGCAGTTGAAGCTGGAATTGGGGGAGAACTCTGTATAGCTGCTGTGGTGGGGAGGAAACAGGAGAAAACGCTCAGATTCTTGGAACACCTGCGCGGGAGCAGGGGGTGCCCGGCTCCGTGAAAAAAAGAGAAACCGCGTCCAAAGTCGATGATCCAGGGGGCTTCTCAGAGGTGGACGCTAAAGGCAGTTTCTCTTTTTTTCACTGCGCCTCGGTAGGTGTGTCCAAAGATCTTCGCTGTTTTCTCCTGTTTCCTCTGCGAACTGTTGTCATTCCACCTTCTTTTAATAAAAAAGAAATAGACCTCATGAATGCTGCTTCCAAGAAGTAAACACTAGCTGCTTGGGAAGAAGAACATTTCCAGTCCGAGCGCCTCTGGAGCCCTACCTAGCTCCGAAGCGCTCCCGACATTTATTTCGGAGCGGACAGTCTAACCCCTTGCGGGGCGTAGGCCGAAGCGTAGACTGGAAATGGGCTTCTTCCCCTCCACTACAGCTACTATAAACAAAAACAAAAAAGGATAGCCTCCCGAGGAAGCTATCCTTTTTGTTATTACGGATTCACAGTATTTTTCGGAGGAGAAGCCAGATCACGCAGGATCGCTACCTCTACCCGTCTGTTTTTCGCTCTGCCTTCATCCGTCGTATTCGGCGCTACCGGATGGTATTCTCCCAAGCCTGTCGCGCTGAACTTCGTCGGGTCTAGATTCTTGTTTTCCAGAAGCACCTTTAAGAAGTTAACGGAACGTTTGGCACTGAGATCCCAGTTGGATGGGAACTCTGCACGGCGAATCGGCACATTGTCCGTATGACCGGTTACAGTCACTTTTTTCGGGTGCGGCACCAGCATTCCTGCCATTTCACTCGCAAGCTTTCTCGCTTCCGGTTTCAGATCAGCTTTACCGGAGTCAAACAACGCATTGTCCAAAATGGTGATCAGCAGACCTTCATCGGTCAGCTTCGTCTGGAGCTTGTCCTGTAGCTTGTTTTGCTGAATGTATCCGTCCAGCTTTGTCTGTAGCTTTTTCAAGTCCTCTGTCTCTTTGCGGACCGCTTCTTCCAGACGCTTTTCTTCTTCTGTCTTCTGTTTTTCTGCTTCCTGTGCGCCTTTGTGCAAGGTTTGCTGCTGAAGCTGCGGGTCTAGGGGTACCGGGCTTGGGTAGTTCATGACTCCCGTACCGCCGTTGATTGCAACGCTGAAGGACCGAACCATTTGGTCGAACTTCTTCGCATCCATCTCGCTAGAGGCGAACAACACGATAAACAAAGCAAGCAGAAGGGTAAGCAAGTCCGCGTATGGAATTAGCCAAGACTCGTCCATATGCTCTTCATGATGAGCATGTCTCTTTGGTCGCTTAGCCATTTACCGCAGCTCCTTCCTCCCTCTTCTCTTCCTTCATTTCTTCTTTCATTTCCGCACGCTCTTGGTATGGAATGTAAACCAGCAGCTTTTGCTCAATCGCAGTCGGGGATACACCCGCTTGAATGGAGAGCAATCCTTCGACCATGATTTTTTTGATTTCAATTTCTGCCTTTGATTTTCGTTTGAGCTTGGTCGCGAACGGGTGCCATAATACGTAACCCGTGAAAATACCGAGCAAGGTAGCTACGAACGCAGCCGCAATCGAGATACCCAATGCATCGATGTCACTCAAGTTACCCAAGGCGGCAATCAGACCGACAACCGCACCCAATACCCCGAGAGTCGGAGCGTAGCTTCCCGCTTGGCTAAAGACAAGGGCCCCTGCCTGATGGCGCTCTTCAATGGCGTGAATTTCTTCATTCAGAACATCGCGAACAAAATCCGGTTCCCCACCATCAATGATCATTTTCATACCGTTACGCAGAAATGGATCTTCAATCTCATCAGAAGTGTTTTCCAGTGCAAGCAATCCTTCGCGACGAGCGATGGAAGCCCAGTTCATAAACTGACCGATCATTTCTCTTTTTTCAGGGAGCTTTTGTTCTTTAAAAATTATCTTGAAAAGAGCAGGAATACGCTTGATTTCCGACATGGGAAATGCGTTGAAAAGGGCAGCAATAGTACCTACGATGATGATCATAATTGCTGCTGGATTCAGTAATGACATAGGACTTGCATGCTTCAAGATCATCCCGACCACCACTGCGATAATACCTAAAACTATACCTATCAAGGTAGACTTTTCCATCGTGACACTCCCTACTTCCATAATCGAAATCTATCTATATATGGTTTCGGAATTTTTGCGCTCACTTGTGAGGCTTTTCGAAAAAAACAGCTTATCCGAACGACTGAACTAGTCCAATCATGACCAAAAGTCCTAGGATGAACGAAAAAGTAGCGGAACGAGCATGACCATCACCATGACTTTCGGGAATGAGTTCCTTGTAAACGATAAACAACATCGCGCCGGCAGCAAAGGAAAGCCCATATGGCACCAACCCGTGAACCACAGAGGTCAGGTAATAGCCACAGATCCCGGAGACGATTTCGACTGCTCCGGTCAGCGTTGCTAACATAAAGGCCTTGAAGCGACTAACCTTTTGATTGATCAGGAAGAGAGCAACCAGGAAGCCTTCTGGGGCATTTTGCAGACCGATTGCAAAAGATATCATGCCACCCAAGCCAGACTGTTCACTCGAATAGCTCACGCCCACGGACAAGCCCTCTGGTATATTGTGCAAGGTAATCGCGGCCAAGATTAGCAGCGATTGCGAATCCATCGAAATGTTGATTCTCGTATGCTCCAGATCGATATGCGGGACAATGCTTTCCAACACTGTAAGCATCAATGTTCCGGTAAGCACTCCCAAACAAACGATAATAAATGGCGCGCTCTGAAGTGCCTGTGGGATCAGACTGAATGTCGAGGCAGCCACCATAATTCCAGCCGTAAACGCCAGCAATATATCCCGCCATCGATGTGATACCGACTTAAAAAAAAGGATAGGCAAGGCGCCCACACCTGTAGCCATGGCAGATAGAAAGCTACCTATCAGTAGTTGTTCCATGTATGTTCCTCCACGTAATAATGCCGCTCTTCAGATATCCGGAACAAACGGCCTTCTACTATCATATTTCCCGAATGGGAACGGTACGCCTTTTTGTTAGGCCTTTTTTGTTAAGCGGATCACATCCAGCACATCGACTTTTTGCCTTGTTTTTTCATGATACAGCCATTTTTCCTGAACATGATCCACAAATAAAATTCCGTCTAAATGATCGATTTCATGCTGCATGCAAACAGCAAGGAATCCGTCTCCCGCAAGGATCATTTCCTCGCCTTGTCTGTTCAATGTCTTTACTTTTACATGCTGGGCTCTCTTTACATTGCCATAGTAACCCGGAAAAGATAAGCAAGCCTCCATTCCGATTTGTTCGCCACTTCTTTCGATGATTTCTGGGTTAATGAGCTCAATTAATCCATCTCCGCAATCCATGACAACCACCCTGCGAAGAATGCCTATTTGAGGTGCGGCAAGGCCAGCACGGCCGTCCGCAGCATATAAGGTTTCTGCCATCTCATCCAGTAGCTTGAACGTTTTCTCATTCAGCTCTTCCACTGGCTTCGCTACTTTGCGCAGAATCGGGTCTCCAAACGGCAAAATCTGTTTCACTGCCATATTTTTATACTCCCTTCACTCTATTAGGCGGTGTATATGCCCACAAGTCATTTGGTGTACACTCTAGCGCTGTACAGAGTGCATCAAGTGTCTCGGTTTTCATTTGTTTGGGCTGACTGGTTAGTAAAGCGCTGATGGAGGCTGGAGACAGACTGTAATTTGCTTTCTCTTTCAACAGCCTTGCTAAAGCGGCTCCCGTCCAAACTCCTCTTTCTGCCATTACTTTTCGCAACATCCAGACAAGCATCTACTCACCCCTCATTTTTTCGGTACTAACTAACTTTATTAGGCAACACCTAATATATCATATGTTGCATTCCAAAATCCAAAAACGCCAAAAACTTGGCGTTTTTGACGTTCTATGTTTCTGATCGATATGTTTTTCCCAACTGATCACCGAGACCAAAATAATGGCGGAAGTTGTAGATCAGCGGATTCCACGCTTGGGGGTTCACGTGATGAGCACTCTGTACAATCTGTTTGTCTGCATGGACGTGACGCACTTCTGTCTCTACGATCGCAAACATGTCGGCATATTCCGGAAAACGGATGGTGCGAACAACTGCTTCAAGTTGAAGCGGGCATTCTCCCACTCGCTTTGGACGAACGATAGCAGAGTCAACAGGAGTAAAATTGGCTGCCTGAAACTTATTCGCTTCATAGCGGAAGCCCAGCTCCCTTTTATAGTCAGGTACGGGATTACGGCCTGTTAGCGGAGCCAACGCTTCCACTTGCTGCCACATCGAGGCATCCGGCAAATTGATAACACACTCCGGACGTTGTCGCAAATTTTCCAATCCATGCGAGCCGAACCCGAGCCCCAGAATGACGTAATTTCCTAACGCCCATGACGATGAAATGGGACTGATATTCGTTGAACCATCTTCATTTTCAGTGGTCAACAGGACAACGGGAGTTCCATAATATAAAATCTTCGGTTGAATGGTCGTATGGCTTGTCATGAACATAGCCTCCCTTGACTAGAATCAATCTTGCTACGACTTATTCTAGTCGAGGAATATTTCCATTGCGCTCGAAGTGTGAATGTAATCTTATCTCCGTATATTAGCGTGCTCCTGCTTTTTGCAGGATTTGTACAATCTCGTGATAACCCCGTTCTTTTGCACGATATAGAGGTGTTTTTCCTTCGCTATCCGGGATGTTTACATCAGCGCCGTGGTCGATTAGCAGTTGGATCATCTCTTGTTGGTTTTTTCCGCCATCGTTCAATACGATTGCTTCCATCATCGGGATTGTTCACATGGTTGACGTCTACATCCGTCCGAGTAAGAAGTTCCTTTGCTACTTCCACATACCCATGTTCTGCCGCCGGTATCAATGGTGTTCCTCCGAAGCGGTTGTAAATCTTCGTATCTGGACCTGCATCGATAACCAGCTTCAATATTTCTAGGTATCCTTCTGCTCCTGCATACAAGAACGGGTTATCTTGCCGGTCGTCCTGAATATTGATGTCAGCACCTGCTTCAATGAGGACCTTCACTATTTCCACATGGTTGCCGTGTGTTGCTGCCATCGCCGCTGTTCTTCCACGATCATCCTGTGCGTTTATCTCAGCCCCTGCTGCCAAGCTAGCCTTGACTTCATCGGTTTTGCCCTCGGCTGCTGCAAAGAGCAGTTTTTTGTTCAGTTCTTTCACTTCTTCTTGAGATAGCGTTGGTTTTTTCCCTGGTTGAGATCGTTGCTGTAGTGGCTGTGGTGTCGCTGGTTGTTGTTGCTGCTGTGCGGTCGTTACAGCCGGAGCTGTTGTGGACGATTCATCCATGCAGCCTGTCAGCAGCATTCCGAATGGGATTGCAGTGAGGATGAGTTTGTACATTCGGCACCTTCCTCCTTGGTATGTGATGGAGATATAGGTCTAAGCCCGGTTGCGTACCGAGCGTAGGTTGCCTGTTAAACCTCTGAATCCATCGTAGTCCGTAGAGATAAACTCCTACTAAACCTGTTCTTAATGAACTATTTCCTAAAGATTAACTTTTTCTAAAAAAATGACAATGGAAAGAAAAAAACGCCAATCACGTTGGCGTTTTTGCGTTCGTTTAGACGGTATATACCATGCCTATACTTTGAATCGGCGAATCATGTGCTGCAGCTCTTCTGCCATGTTGGAAAGAGCTGTTGCCGACGAAGCGATTTCCTCCATAGAAGCGAGCTGCTGCTGTGTAGCAGCGGAAACGTTTTGCGTGCCATCAGCAGTCAAGTTGGAAACCTCGCTGACCAGCTCCATCGCTTGTACGACCTGTTCGGAATGGGCGGACACTTCCTGGGCAGATGCAGACACATCATGAATCTGGTCGGCTACTGTGCTAATCGAGTTCTGAATTTGACCGAAGGTTTCGCCTGCACGATGAACGACGCGAATTCCTTCTTGTACTTCCCGTGTGCCTGTTTCCATCGATTCGACCGCAACTTTTGTATCTGTCTGAATCGTACTGATCAACTGCGCGATTTTTTGGGCGGACTGTGCTGATTGCTCTGCCAGCTTCCGTACTTCATCTGCAACAACCGCGAATCCACGTCCGTGCTCTCCTGCGCGTGCTGCTTCAATCGCAGCATTGAGGGCGAGCAGATTGGTCTGATCCGCGATGCCTGTAATAACCTCGATGATCTCTCCAATTGCTTGAGAATGATTGCCCAGACCATCTACTACGGATGCGAGCTCACGCATGGAATCGTGGATCGCATTCATTTGTTGAACGGCTGCCTGAATCGACTGGTTCCCTTCTCCTGCCATGTTGGCGACTTCGCTCACCATATTGGATGTTTGCTGTGCGTTATTTGCGATTTGACGAATTCCTCGTGACATATCATCAATGGATTTCGCCCCATTCTCCACACTCGCTACCTGGCGATCAACACCTGCTGCCACTTCTTGAACAGTAACAGCAATTTGTTCAGTGGCCCTGCTCGTCTGATCTGCACTTGCCGTCAATTGCTCAGCTGATGAGGCTACCAGCTCGGAAGTTCCGCCTACCTGACGAATGACTGTAGTTAAACTGCTAGTCATCTCATTGAACGAATTCGCCAGATCCAAAATCTCGTCACGACTTTTGACAACCAATGGCTCCACACGTAAATCACCATCAGCCACTTTCTTCATCTCTTCCATCAAACGCAAGATCGGTCGACGGATGCTTGACGTCAGTACGACAGCCAGCACTACACATGCGATGACAGAGATCACCATAATAATAATCAGATCCCGCTTGACTGACTCATACAGTTCCGCGCTTTCTGTGCCAGCGCGTTGTGCGCCCTCACTGTTGTACGTTATCATTGCATCCAAATACTTCTTGCGTTCTACAAACAATTCACTGCCTTTTTTCTTGATGCGATCCAGCTCGGCCATGTCTGCATCGGTAGCTGGCCTTCTGATGTCGACCTTTTTGGCAATTGCCACGTATTCCGGACTGATTTCCTCGTATTTTTTTAGCGCCTGCTTCAATCCTTCATAATTGTTACGGTCCTCTTCATTGAAAACCGTTTTTTCATAGCTGGCCAATAAGCCATCCATATAGGCAAATTGGTCTTCGACTTGCTTTGCGTACTTGTTCTTTTCATCCATGCTCTCTGAAGTAAGCATGGTTTGCGTAACTCCGTAAACAGTTTCCAGCGTCATGTTGATCTTCAAAATAGCTTCCAGACCTGGGCGCAAGTTCGTATTCATTTCCACCATCTTCTGATTCATCTGCTGCATCTTGGTAATGGTCGTGATCCCCATAAACAGCATGATGACCAGGATCAACGCGTACGCACTAGCCAATTTTTTTCCGATCGTCCATTTCATTTCGTAAACACCACTTTTCTTGACATATGATGATAGCGTAATCTCCTATTCCCTCCCAACTGATGGAATAAACCTTATTGCACACAAAAAAAT
Organism: Brevibacillus schisleri; assembly: GCF_055685845.1. Classification (NCBI taxonomy): domain Bacteria; kingdom Bacillati; phylum Bacillota; class Bacilli; order Caryophanales; family Paenibacillaceae; genus Brevibacillus; species Brevibacillus schisleri. Next base: position 983,833 of record NZ_JBVNDM010000001.1, on the reverse strand, counting down.
GGATCTTTACACAAAAAATTAAAATCCACAATTTAGAAAACTCCTGTAAGATAGATGAAAATAAGCGGAATGGAGGGCTGATGATGCAAAACTACGACGTCATTATTGTGGGAGCAGGATCGATGGGAATGGCAGCTGGCTACTATTTGGCCAAACAGGGCGTGCGTACACTCATGATCGATGCCTTTGATCCCCCACACACGATGGGAAGCCATCATGGGGATACCCGTATCATTCGCCATGCATACGGAGAAGGAAAACAGTACGTCCCGCTCGCATTGCGGGCACAACAGTTGTGGTCAGAACTCGAACAAGCGTCTGGTATACCAATCTTCGCCAAAACGGGTGTTTTGAACGCTGGACCCTTGAATTGTACTTTCCTGAATGAAATTCGGGAGAGCGCCGAGCAGTACTCTCTTCCCCTGGAAGTACTCAGTGCCGATGAGGTCATGCAACGCTGGCCAGGAATCAATCTGCCTGCTGATTACTACGGTTGCCTGGAGCCTACCTCAGGTGTGCTTTTTTGCGAAAACGGCATTCGTGCCTATCGAGAGCTCGCCCTCGCCTCAGGAGCCACACTGTTGACGAACACGCCAGTCACCCAGTTGGAACCAGCAGAAAATGGGTTCATTGTGCATACGGAATCTGCCAGCTACCACGGCGATAAAGTCCTGCTATCTGCCGGTGCTTGGAATGGTACTCTCCTTGACTCATTGGGCTTGTCCATCCCGCTTAAGCCTACACGCAAAACGGTCGCCTGGTTTGGTGCAGATGAGGGCCAGTACAGTGCGGATGGCTTTCCCGCCTTCATCTTTCGCCTTCATGACTCCATGTTCTACGGATTTCCCAGTTTTGATGGCGCTGGTGTAAAAATCGGACGCCATGACGGTGGGCACGCCATCGATCCCGATAAACTGGAACGTACCTTTGGCACCTATTTGTCGGACGAAGGCTGTGTTCGCTCTTTTTTGGAAGCGTATATGCCTGGAGCAGCAGGACCATTGCGCCAAGGCAAGGTATGCATCTACACTATGACACCGGATGAGCATTTCGTCATTGACCGTCATCCTGAACATCCACAGCTTGTATTTGCAGCTGGCTTTTCCGGGCACGGTTTTAAATTTGCCAGTGCGATCGGGGAAGCCACCAGCCAACTGCTAGTAGAGGGAGCTGCTTCCCTTGACCTGTCTATGTTTTCTTGGAAGCGATTTTCTTGTCCAGCATGAGTGAAAAAAGCCTCTCGCCGCATTTCTGGCAGGAGGCTTTTGTTCATTTTACCACTCCCAAGATAAAGAACCGATCTGCGCTGTAATTCGACTGCTCGCTTGTATGGGCTGGCCGAAAACTTGCATGGTAGATCGACCATTGTCGTAGGGAAACAGGTAGGCGAAACCAGGCCGAGTCGCCTGATTGACCCGATAGGCAGACCTCATTGCTCCCTCTCTTCGTTGTTCATTCAAAAAGGCTACCATCTCACTCGCTCGTTTGATCCCCGCACCATGCCCGTAATACAAGCCATTGCCGAGCACTACTGCATTTTCTCCTTGCCACTGCGGTGTCTCACGATCGTAATCAGGATTGGCAAAATAAATCACATCACCAGGCAAAAAGGTATTTGTCCTTATTGTTTGCAAGTCCAAATCCTGATCGTACCGCCAGTCATATAGCAAGATGTCCGAAAACATTCTCTCAAAATCCGGTAAACGAATGGACTGTAGGACTGCATGATAAATAATAATGACCATCGCCGTAGCACACTCCGTGGCGTATTTTTGACCCTCTAGAAAAATATTGATAATCCCGCTGGATGGCAGCACTCCAGGTCGCAAGCGGAATCCGCCTTGGTCAGTTCGAATCCAGTAAGCTGGATTGGCACGAGATTCTTCAAAAGTAGAAAAGGCCAGGCCGCTTTCGTGCAGTGCCAAGGCAGACCTCACCAGATGATCGCGCACTTTCAGTTCAAATTGCAGGAGCTCAGGAGTTGGATATTCAAATGTTTCATCACTACGTGCCATTATCGCTACCGTTTCACGCTGTACCGGATTTAGTCCCCATTCCGCTGCCAACGAGGCGGGATTAGCTGGTCTCCCCGCTATGACAATCATATACAACCTCCCCTTCACACACTGTCCTTCTTATATGTATGCGAAAGCCTATGTCCACGTGATCGACTAAAAACCATGAGTCAACATAGTGGTGGAGAAGAAAAAGCACAGTTCTCTTCGACTCTGACACGTCAGTAGGGGGATTCACTGGACGTCTCCACTACAAAAAGGGGACCGTCGAGCCAAAGCCACCCTACGGGCGGAAGATTCTCAGGGGAGAAGTGTTCGACAAGCGTGGTCCCCTTTTTGTAGTTCCGACTGGGTAGGCGTTGTCAAGGTCTGAACTACTACCCGTTAGATGGACACTTTGAAAAAAGTGACCGTCTAACGGTTTTTTGTGTTTTAATCATCATTAACGAGAAATGAGTGGGGATATGTTAGATGAGTAAAAACAGAATAAGTTTTACGGAACATGAGATACATATGTTAGAAAAAAATCAAAATGTACTTCGAGTAACAGGGAAAAACATCACGTATTCTCCTATGTTCAAATTTACCGCTGTACAGGCATATCGAGAGGGACAAACGCCGATTGAGATATTTCTTCAGGCAGGTTTCCCCTTAGAAATAATGGGTCGTCATACACCAAAAAAATGCTTACATCGATGGAGAAAAGTATGTACGACTTTTGGTGAAGCTGGATTAATTGAGGAGCGCAGAGGCAAGGGGAGCACCGGTAGAAAGTCAGAGGGAGAATTATCAGCAAAAGAAAAACTGAGACGTGCTGAAGCACGAATTAGGCTTCTGGAAGCAGAGAACGAACTTTTAAAAAAGCTAGAAGCGCTCGAAAGACAAACCAATAAGACGTTATCGTCTCCCGAGCGCTTTCAGCTTATTAGCATAGTTCTTCGTAAACATGGCTTGAAGCGTGTAACCCGTTATCTATGCCAGATTGCTGAAGTGAGCTCAAGTGGCTATTATCGCTGGTGTAGTGCTGAGGAACAGCGACAAATTCGAGAAGAAGCCGACGAACGAGACTTCCTGCTCATCAAGGAGCATTTCGAAACTCGAAAAGGGAGAGCAGGAGTGCTGGTCATTAAAATGAGATTGGAGCGAATGAACGGTGTCGTGATGAATCATAAAAAGATTCGTCGTCTTATGCAAAAGTTTAAGCTAGTCACTCTTATTCGGAAAGCGAATCCGTATCGAAAAATGGCCAAGGCTACTCAGGAACACCGCACATGCCCAAACCTACTTAAACGTCAGTTTGATCAAGGTATACCCGAGAAGGTTCTACTTACTGACATTACTTATTTGCGCTATGGTACTGGTCAATGGGCATATTTGTCTTGCGTAAAAGATGGGGCGACCAAACAGATTTTGGCACACTATCTGTCTTCGACATTGGAGTTATCACTAGTGAAACGGACACTAGACTTATTAATCAAACGATTGGACGGTAACGTCCATCCTGATGCTATTTTTCATTCGGATCAAGGAATGCACTACACTCATCTTACAACGAGGCGCCTTATTGCTGAGGCTGGTTTTAAACAGTCGATGTCTCGCAAAGGTAACTGCTGGGACAACGCTTCAATGGAATCGTTCTTCGGTCATATGAAAGACGAACTCGAATATAAGGACTGTGTTTCACTTCAAGAGTTGCGTCAACGCGTCAACGAATATGTAACCTATTACAATTCAGAGCGTTATCAGTGGACATTAAAAAAGATGACTCCTGATGAAACCAGAAATCATCTCATTGCTGCTTAATTTGCAACAGGCTCTTTTTAAATACTGTCTATTTCTAGGGGAGTAGTTCAGTCTGCGAGCCCTGTGCTTTTTCTTCTCACTAGCCTTGTGCGTTGATCGGTGCCTTTTAATAAAAATCCCTCGTCTGTTCGATCAGACGAGGGATTTCCTTTTTAGCCTTGTGCTTGTTTGACTGTATGTGGTGTCGGGGGCGAGACGTGCTTTAGACGCGAGAACATATAGCAGCCGACAATGACGATTACACTGCCGAGTAATTGGATGATGGTCATACGCTCGCCGAGTAAAAGAAATGCAAGAATGGCTGTAAAAATAGGATTGAAATTAAGGAACATACCTGCTGAGGTTGCGCCGACCTTTTGTACACCGATATTCCACAACACCATACTGACGACAGTTGCCATTACACCAACGTAGAACAGCGACAGCCAGAACGTCCAGTCTGTGTTGCTGATTGTAAATGTGGTGATATTAAAGGGCAGCATCAGCGCAACACCGAAAATCCCCGAGTACAGTGTGGACATCATCGGCGAGACCGTCTTCATTGCCCAACGCGCGCATACGGAATAAATCCCCCACATGGCGACAGCGGCGAGCATCCACAAATCGCCCGTGTTGAAGTGCAACTGGGACAAGTGTGCGAAGTCTCCTTTGGTCATCACCACAAGTACGCCTGTAAACGAGACAAGCATCGCGACAATCTGCAACGGTCGAATTTTATCGCCCATAAGCAAAAAGGAAAAAATCGCGATCGAAACCGGATTGAGCGTGGACAACAGCCCGACATTGGTCGCGTCTGTCCGCTCAAGGGCCCAGAACATGAATAAATTAAAAAGTGCTACGCCGGTTACTCCCATCACGATCAAAGGAAGGAGTGCTTCTCGCGTTGGAAAAATCCGCTTTTCGCGTATCCAAACAACGGGCAACAAGCAAACAACAGCAATGAGCCAGCGCAAATTGGTCAACGTCAAGGAAGACGCGTGCCCGACAAGAAATTTACCGACAACAAAATTTCCTCCCCAAAGGAAGCTGGTACAGAGTAATAGGACGATATATAGCGGTCTCATGTTGCCTCCTGCCAAGATGAAAGAGTTATGAAGCTTTTATTTGTCCTCTATCATACACCTTTCGCCAGCATTTGGACGGTCATGATACACTTCCATTTTTATCCTTCACCAGAAGCAATCCACTTCTCCATGAAAATTAGTTCGTCACGCTCATACCCAAGCTGATTGTAAAAAGCTTGTACACCATGATTGGTCGGCTCGATCAATAGGTTAATCTTTTCACACCCGATATTCGCCAGCCGCTTTTCCAGCTCATCCATAAGCCTGCTCCCTATGTCTTGTCCTTGGAAATCCGGATCGACTGCCAGATGATTCACCCATCCTCGCCGTCCGTCATAGCTGCCCATTACAGCTGCTATCATCCTTTCCTCCTCATTCATTGCCACCAAGAAAAGCTCTGCGTCTCGCTCCAGCTTTTTACGCAATCCCTCACGTGTATCCGAGCAAGAAAGCTGTAATCCTGCTCGTTGCCATAGCTGAATGACGTCCTCGTATTGTTGCAAAGAGAATGATTCAATTCTCATATTTGATCACCACTATCTTGTGTATTTTTATTCATTTAATTTTATCTTTATACGATTATTGTAATACAAAAAGGGGCTATCTAACAGCCCCTTCCTTCACACAGCCAGCCACGACATGATCACCGGTAGCAAGGTAAACGCCCACACTACGGTAATCATCGCTCCGGCGATCACAGCCAAAGTCGCGCTGCTTCCTTCTGTTTCCCCACGCTCAAACGCTTTTACCATCCCCAACGCATGTGCACCCATTCCGTACATCAAACCGATGGAAACAGGATGTCGGAGCCTCATTCTCTTGATGATTGTGGGAGCCAAAAAAACACCTGCGAAGCTGGTCAGCATGCCGAATACTGCCGTCATCGTCGGCATACCGCCAATCGCCTCGGTTACGCTCATCGCAATCGGCAGGGTAATCGAGCGAGGAATGACGCTAATCGCCGCTTCTTTTCCCAATCCAACGAGCATCGTCGTGGAAACACCTGCAATGATGGCAATGAGGGAACCCGTAGCAAGACTCGTCAAAATCATCCGGCGATGCGCCATTAACACCGACCAATTTCGGTACAGAGGAATCGCAAACGCCACTGTGACTACGCTCATCATCTCACTAATGAGCGAGGTCGCTTCACTGTACACCTGATAAGGAATGCCTGCGAAAAGCAAAAACAAAATCAAGCCAATCGGCGCCAAAATAGCCGGAGAAAATAGCAGAGACGGTCTTTTTTTGTTGAACCGTTTGGCTGCATAGAAGAAAACGAGTGTCAGGAGCACACTAGATGTTTTCCACAGGATCATGCTGTTTCACCTCTCCACGATTGAACATGCGCTCAGCAACAACACCTGTCGAAATCATCACAAGCGCACAACCGCTCACGACGACCACAAGCACCAGCAATCCTTTTATCCCTAATAACCATGGATACTGCATCATCCCGACCAACGATGGTACGAAAAACAGGATCATCTGCGAGAATAACAGAGTCGCTCCTGCCTCAACCCACTGTAGACGAATCAAGCCGGTATACAGACAAATGAACAATAGCGCGAGTCCGATCAGACTGCCGGGAACAGGAAGGTGAAAAAACGAGGTCACCCATTTCCCCAGCCAGGTGAAGCCGAACAAAAGCAAAACTTGTGCGATGATGGAGAACCATCTTTTCATCGAGACCACCCCAGTTGCTCTACAAAGGTTGTTCAAAAAGTCACTGTTTGAACGAGTTACCTTCATTCTAAGCCGTCTCGATTCCATTCGTACAATACATAAACATCATCATTTATATTCCATTTGGTTATGGCTGTACATTTTCTCTACAAACGATATGAAAGCCTTTGTCGCATGCGATAAATACCCTTCTTTTCGATAAATCAAGGCATACTGCCAGTCAATCACCGGGTAGGAAATGTTGACGGTGTGTAATTGTCCGTTATTCAAGCGTCTCACGATGGAGCGTGGAATGAGTGATATCCCCAGTTGAGTAGCCACCATCTCTCCGACAAAATCCCACAAAGAGCTCATGTAAGCGACATTCGGTTCAAAGCCGGACAGCTTGCACGCATGGCGCACCACATCATGCATCGCGTACTCTTCGGTAAACAAAATGAAAGCTTCGTCCTTGAGCTGTTCCAAGCTCACCTCATCGACTCCCGCGAGCCAATGCTCCCGATGAACGATCGCAACGAGGTCCTCTGCGAGTAAGGGAACCGCCTCAAATTTCTCCTGATCCGTTGGCAGAACGGTTAAGGCCACATCGATGCTTCCTTGCTCCATTTGGATTTCAAGCAGCTTGGCGCTGTATTCCTTCATCTCGATATCAATGCCTGGATACTGCTTTTTAAACAAGGCAATCACATTCGGCAAGAGAAAGGAACCCACCGTTGGCATCATGCCCAGCTTAACCCGCCCCCGCTCGACATTTCGCAATTCTGCAATCGACGACGCCATGCCTTCCATTAGCTGCAACACTTTGGTCGCATAGCTGTAGACCATTTCCCCTGCGTCTGTCAGATCCATTTTCCGCTCCGTCCGATCCAGCAGAACTACCTCTAGCTCTTCTTCCAATGCTTTGATCATTTTGCTGATAGAAGGCTGAGAGACGTGGAGGGATTGAGCGGCCTTCGTAAAGTTTTTATGTTTGACTACTTCCACAAAGTATTGCAGCTGTCGAATATCCATGATGTCCTCCGTCTTCGTCCAATCAAAAGGTTAGCTACAGATTACCACAGGCCGGTGTATGCGAAAAAGCCAGGTACGCAGTCGCGCCCTGGCTTTTCCTCCAGCGTGAGTTACTTCACGGTTACCTGTATATTTACGACTTTTCCATTATACGTCGCGACAATCGTTGCACGACCTGCTTTCACAGCCGTGATCTTGCCATCCACTACAGTCACAACGGAGCTGTTCGTGGAGATCCAGTCTGCATCGGTAGTGACATCAACCTTGGTTTTGTCGGTATAGATAACAGATACCTTCAAGTCTTTTGATTCGCCGACTTTGAGATCAGCCTTTTTCATGTCAAATTCCATCTTGGAGATGACAGCAGACTCTACAGGGATCGAGATCGTCTTTCCACCGTAAGTTGCTTTGATTCTCGTTTTTCCAGAGCCTACAGTTGTCACGACTCCGTTTTCAACTGTGGCAACTTTTGCATCGTCGGATGTCCACTTGGCTTTGCTTGTTACATCTACTTTTTCTTTCGTAGACAAGGTAGCCAACAGCGTAACCGACTGGGTAGTGTCTGGGCGCAGATACAGCTTTTTCTTATCACTGTCCAGCTTGGAGACGACATCTACCTCTACTGGAATGGAGACGCTTTTTCCACCGTACTTCACTTTGACCTTCGCTGTGCCCGAGCCTACTGCCGTAACCAATCCATTCGTTACCGTTACGATTGCCTTATCATCGCTTTCCCACTCAGCCTGAGCCGTTACATCACCAGTAGACTTATCAGAGAAAGTTGCTGTTGTGTTTACTTGTTTCGTGCCACCTACGCTGAGAGCCAGTTTCTTCTGGTCAGCAGTGAGCTTGGAAATCACATCGATCTCAACAGGGATATTCACACTTTTGCCCTCGAAGCTTACTTTCACTCTCGTTTTACCGGAACTAACTGCTGTGACCAAGCCCTTGTCAACGCTCGCGATGTCACTGTCAGAGGAAGTCCACTCCGCTTGTTGTGTGACGTCTTCCGTTGTTTTATCCGTGTATTGCACGCGGACAGTCAACTGCTGTGTCCCCGCTTTTTTCAATTTTACTGTCTTTGTATCAACTACAAGCTTGGAAATCTTCTTCTGCGTACTTGTCGTCGCAGAATTCGCCAATGCCGGTACATGGCCGACGCTGGAAAAGATCAGCCCAACGGTAACAGCCGTAGCGAGCATTCCTTTTTGCCAGTTTCTCATGCTCACATCCCTCTCCTCTCTATTTTTCCACCATTTTCTATATCGGCTAAACAACTGTACTTCTTGAATACTAAATGGCAAAAACCATCCGAATCACCTCGGATGGCTGCTACGTTGCTATCGCTTGTCGTTGTTCAAATCATACGGTGTCTCTTGGTAAACATAATAGTTTAACCAGTTAGAAAACATCAGATTCGCATGTGCGCGCCAGGTGACGATGGGCCCGCGGCTTGGATCGTCCTTTGGATAGTAATTACGCGGAACAGCTATATCCAGGCCTTTGTTCACATCTCGCTGGTACTCGTCTTGCAGGGTCGTCGGATCGTACTCGGAATGTCCTGTCACGAAAATTTGTCTGCCATCCCTGGTCGCCACGATGTAAACCCCTGCTTCATCAGACTCGGACAAAATCTCCAGTTCAGGCACTTGCTCGATGTCTTCCCTGCGATTTTCGGTATGTCTGGAATGCGGGATGTGGAAGTAGTTGTCAAATCCGCGGAACAGCTTCACATTTTGCTTATTAAGCGTATGAGGGAAGATTCCGAACATTTTTTCTGGCAAAGGATGCTTCGGAACGCCAAAGTGGTGGTAAAGCCCCGCTTGTGCTCCCCAACAAATATGCAGGGTCGAGGTGACGTTCTCCATTTTCCAATCGAGAATTTCTGTTAGCTCATGCCAATACGTGACGTCTGTGAACTCGAGCTGTTCGACTGGCGCTCCGGTGATGATCATGCCATCAAATCGCTGGTCACGGATCTCCTCAAACGTTTTATAAAACATGGATAAATGTTCTTCCGACGTATTTTTGGACGTATGACTGGACATATGCAAAAGCACGATTTCCACCTGTAGCGGCGTATTCCCCAGGAGGCGGAGCAACTGTGTTTCTGTTGTTTCCTTCACCGGCATGAGGTTGAGAATGACGATCCTGAGCGGTCGTATGTCCTGTGTGAAGGCACGGCTATCCTTCATCACAAAAATATTTTCCTGGGCGAGTATTTCCGTTGCAGGCAATTCGTCGGGCAATTTGATTGGCATAAAAATCCCCCTTTCCATCCTTTGAACACAGGTAGAAAAACAATAATCCGACAAATTCGACAAAAATACTCGCCTTCCTGCTAATCCCGCAAAGGAAAACGAAAAAATCCCCTTGCAAGCAAATTGCAAGAGGTTTCTTCCCTTAAATCCAGCCGCGTGCTTCCATCGCCTCCGTAATTCGCAAAAGCGAAATCATATAGGCTCCCGTGCGCAAGTCCACCTTGTATTGATCAGAGAGTTCTTTTACGGCCCGATAGGCGTTAATCATGGTCGTTTGCAGCTTTTCGTTTACCTCAACCTCGCACCAGTAGTAATTCATCAGGTTTTGCACCCATTCAAAATAAGAAACGGTTACACCACCTGCATTGGCGAGAATATCCGGGATCACGGTAATCCCTTTTTCCCGCAAAATGGCGTCAGCATCGGGTGTAGTAGGTCCGTTTGCTGCCTCTGCAATCCACTTGGCTTGAATGCTGTCGGCATTGGCTGCTGTGATGACATTTTCCAAAGCGGCCGGGATCAGAATGTCCACTTCCAGCTCCAATAGCTGTTCATTGGAGATGACCGTACCACCTACATAGTCCAAAATGGTGGTGTTGTCTTTCAACTGTCCTACCTTTTCGATGTCCAAGCCAGCAGCATCATAAATACCTCCGCGGGAGTCACTGACTGCCACGATTTTGAAGCCCAGCTCTGTTAAAAGCCTCGCTGCTATTCTTCCCGCATTGCCAAAGCCTTGGATCGCGACGGTCGTTTGTTCTGGCTTGCGTCCAGAATCTTTTAATGCCTCAAGTATGGTAAAGACACATCCGCGAGCAGTCGCTTCGTTTCTTCCTTTGGAGCCGCCGACAGAGAGTGGTTTTCCAGTGATCACTCCCGGAGAATAGGTGCCTTTTAATCGACTGTACGTATCCATCATCCACCCCATAATTTGTGGGGTCGTATACACATCGGGTGCAGGTATGTCTGTCTCAGGTCCGACAATATCAGCGATAGCTTCCATGAAGCCGCGGCTGACTCGTTCCAGCTCATTTTTGCTGAATTCGTGGGGATCACATATGACGCCGCCTTTTCCGCCGCCATAAGGAAGACCAACCACGCCACATTTGAATGACATCCACATAGAGAGCGCCTTGACTTCATCCATCGTCACATCCGGATGAAAGCGAATCCCTCCCTTGGTCGGTCCTACCGCATCATTATGCTGAGATCGGTAGCCTTCAAAGACACGCACGCTGCCATCATCCATCTTGACAGGAAAGCTTACGGCCAATACTCGTTTGGGTCGCTTTAAAATTTCGACAGCATCGCTCCGCAATCCCAACAATGCCGCTGCAGCGTCAATCTGTTTCTGCACAATCTCGTATGGATTCAGGTTTTCTTTCTCTACAGTATTTAGCATCTCTCTTCCTCCCCAATACTTTTCACATGCGTTTTTCACATCACCTTGGCGCAGAACTAAAGGATGAATGGAGTAATTATATACGATGAAAGTAAATTCAGACAATTGATTTTCTTTGTTTTCACATTATTGTGTTATTTTTGGTAAACAAATAAAAAACGCCTGATGCATCCTCGCGACACATCAGACGTTTTCTCTTATTTTTTCAAATACGCCTTCATCAGCTTTGTTTTCGTTTCCCACATCTCTTCGCTGATGTGCAGACGGTAATGCTCCGGATTCAGCATGCGCAAGTATTCAGGCCAGAACAGCTTGAGTTGCTCGCGATGGTAGCTGCGAATCTCTTGGAGGGTCGGCAGTTCATAAATCAGTTCCCCATCCAAAAATACCGGAACGAGCAGTGACTCTGCCTGGTAGTTCTCCAAATGCTTGCTCAAATACGTATGGCTCGGATGGAACAAATGGAGAGGGGCTCCCTTTTCGACTGTTGTTTCATGCGGGAAGCACATGTAGTCAGCAATCGCTTTGCCTGTTTCCGGATCAATCAATCTGTACGTATCTTTAATGCCCGGCGTCGTGACTTTTTCCGGATTCCCGGAGATTTTGATGGTCGGCTGATATTCTCCGTCCGCGCCTTCGCGTGCCACCAGCTTGTATACGCCTCCGAGCGTCGGCTGATCCGCTGCCGTGATGAGCTGCGTTCCAACTCCCCAGCTATTTACGCGTGCTCCTTGTACTTTCAGGTTCATAATCGTGTGCTCATCGAGATCGTTGGAAGCGACAATTTGCACATCGGTCATGCCTGCCTTATCCAGCATTTCACGCGTCTTGCAGGATAAATACGTCAAGTCGCCACTGTCCAAGCGCACTGCCGTCAGCTTTTTGCCTTGTTTCTCCAGGCGTTTTCCGACCTTAATTGCATTCGGCACGCCGCTTTTGAGTGTATCGTAAGTATCGACCAGCAAGGTTACCTGTCCTGGTAGAGCTGCTGCGAAGCGCTCAAATGCTTCTTCCTCACTCTCAAAGCTCTGTACCCATGAGTGAGCGTGTGTTCCTTTTGTCGGAATGCCAAACATTTTCCCTGCCAGCATGTTCGAGGTTGCGTCAAAGCCAGCCAAATAAGCTGCCCGCGTCCCCCACAGCGCAGCATCTGCCTCCTGCGCCCTTCTCGTTCCGAACTCCATAAGAACATCATTGCCCGCCACGTTTTTAATCCGCGAGGCTTTGGTCGCAATCAGCGTCTGGTAGTTCATGTAGTTCAACAGGGCCGTCTCAACCAGCTGTGCCTCCATGACACGCCCCTCTACGCGAATCAGCGGCTCGTTCGGGAAAACCACAGTTCCTTCTTTGACAGAGTAGAGCGAGCCCTTAAAACGAAGCTGGCGCAGCTCTTCCAAAAACTTCGGATCGTAGTTCTCCTCCTGCTCACTCAAATACTTGAGATCGCTTTCTTCAAAACGCAAATTTTTTATATAGGAAACGATTCTTTCCAATCCGGCAGATACAGCGTATCCGTTTCCAAAAGGCAGCTTGCGGAAAAATGCTTCGAAAACGACCTTCTGATTGTGTGTTCCGTTCACCCAATGGGCGTACATCATGTTAATTTGATATTTATCTGTGTGTAGTGCCACACCAAATGATTGCATGTCACTGAGGCCTCCTGTGTATTCCTTTCTATCATCATACCAGAAGCGTTCGCTGATGCCCATCCGCTGTGGAGGATATTAGGGAATGTGGTATAGTATGGGGATAAAAAGAGAAACAATCATACAGGCTGGGAGTGAGCATAAGTTGACCAGAAAAATCGTTACTATTAGTAAAGGTTTGCCTAAAAATAATATGTACAACGGCAAGGAATATCTCTCCGGCATCTGGAAGGAAGAAGCTGACGAGCTCGTTGTCCGTTCCGAGAAAATTGATGACGACGATATCGCGAATCCAGAGTATCACGGTGGCCCAGACCGCGTCGTCTGTGCGTATCCTTTTGAGCATTATGCCCATTGGGAGAAGTTATTCGGCCAACCTCTGACCAATGCGGCATTCGGAGAAAATCTCACGCTCGCTGGCATGACCGAAGAGCAGGTCTGCATCGGGGATGTGTATCAATTTGGTGATACGATCCTGCAAGTGTCCCAAGGCAGATTTCCTTGCGCAACGATCAACAAGCGCAACAACAATAACCAACTGCTCAAATCGGTGGTGGAAATGGGCTATACAGGCTATTTCTTCCGCGTTTTGCAGGAAGGGACGATCAAGCCAGAATCAGAGATTACCCTAATCTCTGCTCATCCAAAGCAAGTCAGTGTGGCTTCCATCCACCACTTGTACTTCCATGACAAGGCACCATCCCAAGGGACGATACAGCGTATGCTCGAGCTGGAGGAATTGGCCCTGCCTTGGCGGAATAAATTACTTGAAAAACTGGAAAAGCAGCAGTAATAGCGAAAGGAACGTCTCATGCGAATTAATAAGTTCATCAGTGAAACCGGCATTTGCTCACGAAGAGAAGCCGATAAATTAATCGAGTCCAAGCGCGTGACAATCAATGGCCAACTCGCGGAACTGGGAAGTACGGTTGCGTCAGGAGATGACGTGCGCATCGATGGACAGCCGCTCGGTGTCAAAAAGAAAGATGTCTACATCGCCTTGAACAAGCCTGTCGGAATTACGTGTACCACTGAACTGCACGTCAAAGGCAACATCATCGATTTCGTGAATCACCCGGAGCGGATTTTTCCTATCGGGCGTCTGGATAAAGATTCGCAAGGCCTCATCCTGTTAACCAATAACGGGGATATCGTAAACAAAATTTTGCGTGCTGAGAACAATCATGACAAAGAGTACATCGTCACCGTAGACAAGCCCATCACGGCGAATTTCTTGCACGGAATGGCAAACGGCGTACGCATTCTCGGAACGACTACAAAGCCTTGCAAAGTAACCAAAGTCAGCGACCGCGTCTTCAATATCGTGCTGACGCAAGGGCTGAATCGGCAAATCAGACGGATGTGTCAGGCTTTTGGTTATCAGGTAAGAAAGCTTGAGCGAATACGCATCATGAACATTGCCTTGGGGAATTTGAAATTGGGGCAATGGCGAAATCTGACGGCCAAGGAATTGACTGATCTGAATAAAAACTTGTGAAATCAGGACGGGTTGGAGTTCGTATAGTGGCTCATCTATATTTTCTTTCATCAAATATACGCGAATAATTTGCTATCCTTTCAATATCCTGTTATGCTAGTAGAGAATTATTTTTGTTCGAAGCAACGGATAGCGTAGATAGCAAAATTTCGTCTAGATGATCCTGAGAGCAAGGATAGTAATATATGTGTGTTACACACTAGGAGGCAATAACAATGGAACAAGGTACAGTAAAATGGTTTAACGCAGAAAAAGGTTTTGGTTTTATCGAGCGCGAAGGTAAAGAAGACGTATTCGTTCACTTCTCTGCTATCCAAGGCGACGGTTTCAAATCCCTTGACGAAGGTCAAAAAGTTACTTTTGACGTAGAACAAGGCCAACGCGGACCACAAGCTACTAACGTTCAAAAAGTTTAATTTAACCAAACACAAAAAACAGACTCCTGTAAGGGTGTCTGTTTTTTTGTTATCTGAGACACAAATTAAAAACCCTACTCACGTAAATGGAGTAGGGAATGCTACAGAACAGTAAATGGTAGACTCAGTATAACACAGTACATCGCACTTCTTAAAATTTTTATATTTTCAAATACGGATTATTCAACCCAGCCCTTCCTTTTCCTACATGTTCAACTGACGAACCGTACTGACGAGCCTTTGCAAACCGTCGCGCAGCTGGTGTTCATTCAAATAGGAATAACTGATGCGTATCCAAGAACTAAACTCCCGCAGCGGGTCACAGATCGCACCGGGCACAAACGTAATCGATTGTTCTATGCATTTCGCCAAAAGACTATCCATCGGGACGGAATCAGGCAGCTTCACCCATAAATTAAAGCCTCCTGGTGGACTGGACCACTCCCAGTCGGTCACAGACAGCTCTTCCTCCATAATATCCCGGCGAATGGCCAATGCAATCCGCAGCTTCGCCAAATGCTGCTGCATCCGTTCGGAGAAGAAATAATGCAAAAAAATCTTTTGATTCAACAGGGGCGCTCCACTGTCGGACAGTGATTTCGCCTGAATCAAATAATTCATAATAGATGGTCGGCATGCCACAGTCGCAATACTTAGCCCCGGCGCGATGTACTTGCTAAAGCTGCGCAGATAGATGACATAGCCCGCCGTGTCGTAAGCAAAAAACGGCAGTGGAGGCTCGTCACCGAAGTAAATATCGCGGCACGGATCATCCTCTACAATCAGGCACTGATACTTCGCAGCCAGTTCCACCAGTCTCTTCCGTTGTTCAGCGGGAACCGTATAGCCTGTCGGATTGTGAAAGGTAGGATTGAGATAAAACAGGCGTGGTTTTTCTTTTTGCATCAACAATTCAACCTGCTCCAAATCATACCCATCCGGCGAAATCTCGATGGAAATCATGTTGGCGCCCTGGCTTCCGAATACATCGATGGCCGGACTGTACGTAGGTCTCTCAATCAACACGACATCACGCGGCTTTACAAGGACTCTGGCAACCAAATCAATCGCTTCCTGCGAACCAGATGTAATCATCAGCTCATCGGGGGACAGGTGAAAATGATTACGGCTAACATAATAGCTGCACAGTGCTTCCCGCAGCTCCTGATCTCCCTGTGTGGTTGAGTAGGTACCCAGCACTTTTGGATACAGATCAAACACTTTCTTCACGTACTCGGAAAAGTAATGATTCGGCAATAAATTAGGTTCGATTAATGCTTTGGAAAATTGATAGGTCGCCTGCACCTGATGAATTTCCGAAAGATAACTCTTGTGCACATAGGCAGAAACGATTGGATCATTCATCGACTCCACTGGCAACAGGCTGCTCGGTTGTACATAATACCCTGACTTATCCTTCACGTACACATGGCGGTTTTGCTTTAATAATTGAAATGCTTTAAAAACCGTCAGGCGATGCACATTCAATTCCAACGCCAACGTTCGAACAGAAGGGAGCTTTTCATGTGCCCTCCACTCATCGCGTCTGATTCGTTCCAGAAGATAGTCATACACTTGTTCGAACAGCTTATCAGAATGACTGTTTGAAAGAGCCTTCCTTTTCATGCCGCTCCCCCCTTCCCCCATGATAATGGATGGATCTCTGTATCTGTTCTATTCTATTTCATCTGTTCTATTCCCTTCCCCTTATGATGAGGAAAAGGGAGGAATCATAATGGTACTGCTTAATTATGTGGTCATGTGCTTGATATTCGGAACGACTTTTCTGGCAATCAAAGTCGGGATCGATGCGGGAGCGCCGCCGTTTTTCTCAGGAGGACTTCGGTTCTTTCTGGCAGGTGTCATTTTGTTTTCATTCATGCTCTGGAAAAAACAGGCGCGTCTCTCGCTCCTGCTTCATAAAGAAATGCTCCTTACTGGTATCGGTTTGACGTTCGGGACATTTGCCCCCTTGTATTGGGCAGAGCAGCATGTAAGTTCAGGAATTGCAGCGATATTATCTGCAACAGGCCCTCTCATGGTGATGCTGCTTCAGACCGGTATTACTCGGCAAAAACCCCCCGGTATTGCTTTGATGGGTTGCTTGGTTGCCTTTGTCGGTGTCTTTTTGCTGATTTTACCCGGTGTGACCATCTCATTCAGTCTCCTTTGGCTTACAGGGTGCATCGCAGTCATATTCGGGGAACTCTTTTATTCTGCTGGTGCAGTATACTCCCGGAGCGTCATCCAACGGTTTCAAGATACCTCACCCATCGCTTTGAATGCGGCACAGATGATGTATGGAGGAGCCATGCTGCTTGTCTTATCTCTGTTCACCGAGCAAGTGCATATTGAATCGATGCTTACGGCGAATGCGATCCTCTCGCTTCTGTACTTGGTCTTCGTTGGTTCCATGATGGGGCACACCATTTTCTATTGGCTCGTGGCCAAAACCAACCCTGTGTTTCCCTCCACGTGGCTCTATATCTCTCCGTTGATTGCCCTAAGCTTGGGCGTCATCCTGTACAATGAACCGCTTTATCTCCTGTCGTTAGCAGGGGGAATCACGATTATTGTCGGGATTATCCTGATTAATATGGATGGCTTGAAGCAGTTGATGGGTAAAAAGGCAAACAAACTGAGTGATGTAAGCCATTCATGACAAAAAAGGAGTACCAAAAGAAAGCCTAGCGCTTTCTGGTACTCCTTTTTTTATCTTCGATTATTTGATCTCGTTGATCTGCTTGGCGATATTGATCAGCTCGTCTTTAGATACGACTTCCTCACCAGCACGCACAGAGTATTTCAGTTTGGTCCCATTTTTTACCCAGGTGATCCAATGGAAATTATCGCTATTTTTAGAAGTGTGCGTCGTGAGAACCGCTTCATTGTTGCCAATCATGATTTTTTCGATTGCCTCTGCATTTGTTCCCGCTTTGCCTCCGTCAGCTATTCGTACCTCTACCCTTACCTTGCCTTTCTCAGACTTATAGGCGACACTGGTAAAATCGTACTTGTTGCTTGACGGAATTTCTGTAAAGGCGTAATCTTTGTTTTCTTTGATGGCTTTTGCCTTCAGTGCTTCGAGGTCAACCATGTACTCGTAGTTTTCCTCATAGTGTACGTCACCTTCATCGAAACGGAAGCCTCCAGCAAGCTCGTTTGGAAGCGTGAACATCTTCCCTACAACCGGCTCCATTTCCTTCCATGTTTTATAAGTCATCGGCATAGATACCATTGTGATATACGGTTGTTTATATATTGACCAGGTTGTGTTCTTTTGGATTTCTTCCTCATCTTTTGTTGGCTTCCAGTATATAGCGACTGAGGTTCCAGGCTTCAAGCCATTAATAATCTCATTATTGACCTCATCCCGTTGCTCATACATTTTCTCCCTCGCCTCCATTTTCGCCTGTTCCTCTGGGGGCATTTGCTGAATCAATCGCTGTTGTTCTTGATCAGTATGCTGTGTTAGCTCGTAAACCACTTCGCCCTTTTCATTTTTCAACTGGATCATTTCCACTCCTGCCCATACGGAAGACGCTCCTACCAGCATACCTACAGTGACCAGCAAGCCAATTTTCTTTTTCACGACTTTCTCCTCCTTGTTTTCCTTGGCACGAATTGCTGCCATGACTTTATGTTTGACATCGACTTTCGGGACTGGCTTCGCTACCAGCATGTCTCTCATGTGCTTAAACGGATTTTTGTCCATCATTCAGCACCCCTCCCATCGTTGGCAAATAACGTTTGCACTTTTTCAAAACGCGTTCAAATTGCTTGCGCAAGGCTGCTGGCTTTTTGTCCATCAGCTCCGCGATTTCCTCGTACTCTCTTTCCTCTAGCACACGCAGGAAAATAAGTGTGCGTTCTTCAGCAGACAGCCGTTTCCAGATGCGTTCGATTGGCTCCCCGAAGTAATTGCTGTCAATGCTCTCCTCGACATAATTGCGTCCATCCTGATCACGGTTGTACAAAAAGGGCAACACGCGACTTAATTTCCTGCGCTTTAGCACATTCGCACAATGGTTGTAAGCGATCCGGTACAACCATGCTGAAAATGAAAGCGAGTACGTATACTGTTCAAGATGCTCGTAGGCACGAAACAGGACTTCCTGGACAGCGTCTTCTGCATCTTGACGGTGACCGAGTATGTGATAGCAGTATGTAAAGATCGGTTGTTGATAGTAATCGATAATGAGTTCGTATTGCTCAAGAGAACCGCCTTTTATTTCGATCAGCAGGCGCTCTATCTCTGTTTTTTCCACGGTTTGCCCTCCTCTCACTATGAATAACAACTGGCATCTTTTGTTTGTGACACCTATTTTAGAAATTTTTGGTTCTGCGAATAAAATGAAAAAGGTGTTCCACCCGTCTCGTACGAAAAACCTCGTACCACAGGAAGGAACACCCTTATTCCATGCTTGCATTCATTTGTTTGTCTGTACGCTTGTCGAATGTCTTGATTCTTTCCCGGGAAATCGACAGCACCTGTCGGCTTCTCTTAGAAATGCTCCCCGTTGGCATAATAGCTTTCTTTTTGATAAGCGACAAATGCCATTTCCACTTCTGGGATGCCAAGAGATAGGACATGCTTGGTTACAATCTGGGCAAACTGGTCACGAGCTTCTTGCCCCCGCTCAAACCATGCTACTTCAATAAAAGGAAACGACTCCACGATCTTCCCGCCAAAAACGCCTGTTGTATGCAAGCATTCGATTGTGAAATTGTCTGTACCGCATTGGCAGAGTGCAGCAAGCTCCACTGCAAGCGGTTCGCTAATCGTAGCCATTTGTTCAGCTTGAATGCCTCGAACGATAAGATGTGGCATGATGATCCCTCCTGAAAAGTCCAAACTACTATGCTCTATCTTACCGTTCAAGAGGCAAAAAGAGTAGAGAAAACTAGGTTAGAGCTGCGGCGCTCCCGTGCTTACCTACTGCCTCTTGCATCCGCACTTCTTTGTTCCCTTGCTGCAATTGATACATCTGATAGTACCTGCCTTGTTTCTCCATCAAGTCTTCATGCTTTCCTCGCTCTACAATTCTGCCTCGATCCAGTACGAGAATTTGATCTGCATTTTTGATCGTAGACAGGCGATGAGCAATGATGAAGGTTGTTCTCCCTTTTTTCAACACCTCAAGCGCATTCTGAATAATGCCCTCTGTTTCCGTGTCGATGCTGGCAGTCGCTTCATCCAGAATGAGGATAGCCGGGTCAAACGCCAGAGCACGCGCAAACGAAATCAACTGACGCTGTCCGAGAGAAAGCGTGCTTCCCTTCTCGATAACGGGTTCATCGAATCCTTGCGGAAGACTGCGGAACAGTTGGTCTGCCCCTACATCACACAAGGCCTTCTCCACTTTTTCCGGCGAAATCGACGGATCATCCAGACTCACATTGGAACGAACCGTTCCTGTAAATAAAAACGGGTCCTGCAAGACAATAGCCATATGCTGACGAAGCTGCTGTTTGGAAAACGACTGCACATTGCGCCCATCAATCATAATCGCTCCTCTGTTTACATCATAGAAGCGGAGTAACAGGTTGATAATCGAGCTTTTTCCCGAGCCTGTATGACCAACTAGTGCCACCGTCTCTCCAGGCCAAGCTTCGAACGAAATGTTTTTCAGTACGTATTTGTCGTCTTTGTAGGCAAAGGAAACATCGTCGAAGCGAACATTCCCCTGATAGCACGGAACCTTTGCTGGATCAACGTCGACGCCCTCTTCATCCAGCAGTTCAAACACACGCGACGCCGCGACGAGAGATTGCTCCAGGTTCGCCAATTGGTTGACGATTTGTGTCATCGGCTGGAACAAGCGGTTGAGATAATCAACGAATGCGTAGAGGACACCAAGTGAGAGCAGAGTACCTATCCCCATGGACGCTCCTCCGAAATACCAGATGAACAACACAAATGCGATATTACGGATCAACTGAACCAGGTTAAACGAAGCGGTCGCATTGAGCCGCAGCATTTTATTTTGGTAGGTGAACAGCTCTTCATTCAGCTCGCCGAATTCCCGCATCGTTTCCTTTTCCCTGCGAAACGCCTGAATGATCGGCATCCCTTGGATCGACTCGTTAATCATTCCGTTGATGTCACTGATGCGTGCCCGAATGACATGGTTGAATGAAGAAGCGTACTTGCGGTACAAGTAAATCCACACGACCATGATTGGCAAAATGACCAGACACACAAGCGCGAGTCGTATATCAAGCAAGAACAGCGCTGCGAAAATACCGATTAAATAAATCCCGCTCGTAATAAAGTTGCCGAGCACATTCGTAAACAGCTCACGGATTGCCTCCGTATCGTTTGTGACACGAGCAACCACCTTCCCGGCAGGGAGATGATCGAAATAGTGAATAGGCAATCGTTGGATATGCGCGAACACGTCAATACGCAGTCTCTCGATGACCTGATTCGCTGATTTTTGCCATAAAAATTTTTGCCCATAGTGGAAAAGTGAGGCAACTACCAATAATCCGAAATAGAGAGCAGCCAGTTTGAGCAAGCCGCTTGTCTCTGGCCGGAAAAATTCAAATATCTCCTGATTGCTTAAGAGAGTAGCCTGGTACTCCGCTCGATCCTCACCTTTGACAATGACGAGCTTCCCATCCTCAACGGAGCGCTGGCCATCATACGAAATCGCCTGATTCAAGAAATAATAGTCGCGTCCTACTTGTAAAACACGAACTTCCCCACCTGTGCTCTCCCCTGCTGCCAAGTGGTCCTGTCTTGTGTAGTACTTCCCTTTGTAGAACACGGAATTCTCACGCTGTGCCGTCTCATACCACGGGAATTCAATGCCCATGATGTGCGTATCGATCATTTTTTTCGCCAAAAACGGTCCCGTCAGTTCTGCCCCAACCGAGATGGACAGCATCAATACCGCCAAGAGGATCGTCTTTTTAAAAATGGATGCATAATGGACTAGCCTTTTCCCTGTCGTCATTCATTCACCCGCTTTCCGTCAGCGTCGCTTCAATTTGCTGTTTCTCGAATTGTTCTTTATACCAACCGCCCAGCTCCAATAGCTGTGCATGTGTACCTTCCTCGACGATTCGTCCTTCGTCTATGACGAGAATCCAATCTGCATGCTGGACCGCCGATAAGCGATGTGTGGTGATCAGTGTTGTTTTGCCTGCACGCTCCCGGCGAATATTCGTGATCATCTCCGCTTCGGTTTTGCCATCCACCGCCGACATGGCATCGTCGAGAATCAAAATTTCCGGATTGACCAAAAGAGCCCGAGCAATCGAAACCCGCTGTTTTTGCCCGCCAGAAAGGGCTACACCTTTTTCACCAACGAGCGTTTGCAATCCTTCAGGCAATAGCTGCACATCCCGAGCAAATGCGGCCTGCTTCAATACTTCCTGTAATTGTTCTTCTGTTGCCTCGTTGTTCCCGAACAGGATGTTTTCGCGGACTGTCTTCGAGAACAGAATCTGCTCCTGCGGTACATAACCGATCCAGCTCTTGATGTTATCCAGACTAATCTGTTCTAGCGCCTCTCCCGAAACACTGATGGCTCCTCGTCCTACCGGATATTCGCGAAGCAGCTGTCGCACCAGCGTGGATTTCCCGCTTCCCGTACGCCCGACGATTCCTAGCGTCTGACCCCGCCCCAGAGTAAAGGAGACATCCACTAGTTGGTCAACCTGCGCAGATGGATAGCGGAATGTCACGGAATCGAACCGAATCACTTCTGGTACTGCCACACGAACCGGTCTGTCGTGATCCGTCACATCAGCTTCGTACGCCAAGGTTTCATTGACCCGATCCAGCGAGGCACTTCCTCTTTGCATCACATTGATCAATTCGCCAATCGCAAACATCGGCCAAATGAGCATCCCGAGATAGACGTTAAACGAGACCAGCTCTCCCAAGGTCAGTTCTCTTTGGAACACGAGGTAGCCACCGTAGATCAAGCCGATCATATAACTGATCCCAACCAATATTTTGACGGTCGGCTCAATCAGCGAATCGATTCTCGCTACATCGATATTTTTTTGATACACTTCATGTGTTTTTTGGCGAAAGCGCTCCTGATCCGCCATCTCCTGTACGTAAGCTCGAATCACGCGAACCCCAGAGACGGATTCCAGCACGCGGTCGTTCAGCTCACCGAACGAGGTTTGTGCGGTAGAAAAGCGCTCGTGTATTTTTTTCCCATACTGCTTAATGATATAGGCCATGAACGGCAATGGAAGGATCGCCGCTAAGGTCAGCTTCCAACTGATCAAAAAGCCCATCGTCAGCACAATTGCCCCTGTAAAGGATAACGAATCCACCATCGTCAAAATTCCGAAGCCTGTCGTCATCGAGACAGCCTTTAGGTCATTTGTCGCTCGTGCCATCAGATCACCGGTACGATTGCGCTGATAAAACGTTGGCGTCATCCGCAAAAAATGTGTCATGAGCTTCGACCGTAACGTCCGCTCCGCCAAAAACGCTCCCCCAAACAGCTGGCGAATCCAGATAAAATTGACCCAATAAATCGCGACAGACAATACACCGAAAAACAGCAAGATGGATACTAGCCGCTCGCCAGTCAGCGTCCCCAGGTGAATCTCATCAATAGCCACCCCGATGATTTTTGGAGGGATAATCTCCAGTAGGCCGCCCAGAATCAATAGCAGAATAGCGACCGTATACCGTTTCCAATGCTCCTTGAAAAACCAATCAAGCTTTGCCAAAACCGAGAACATCCGTATTTCTCCCCTCTCTTTACCCGGCTGGGTGACCTTTTAAAGAGGCCAAAAAAAGACATATCGCCCATGAGCAACATGCCTTTTCCTCAACAAAAATAGAAAAGGCGCAAGTTACGAAAAATGTAACCTACGCCATGTTAACGAGATCAAAAAAACGATACTACGCTCGTATCAATGGTGGGGTTACGTCATGTATGCCCTTGTTTGAATGACCCATGCGTACAATTCTTTTCATGACTAGCCCACCTTTCCATTAATATTTTAAATTTCCAATAAATACATTCTGAACTTTACCATTATTACAGATACATTGTCAACCGCGAAAATACCGCTGGCAGAATTCTCTCAGCATTGATTCGGCTCTTGAACAATGGGCAAACGTATCTTTTGTATTTTTGCTTGCGAACTTTTTTTGGTATGATTATCCTCATGAAGCTTATTCAGGAGGCCATTTATTTTGTTATCATCCAATCAAAAGCGTCGATTGACATCTGTTCAAATCATCGTGTTCGCCTACGTTGGGCTCATCCTGATCTCAGCGTTTCTTCTGTCATTGCCGTTTTTTCACTTACCGGGAGCCTCTCTTTCTTTTATTGACTCTTTGTTTACTGCGGCGAGTGCCATCAGCGTTACCGGGCTGACTGTCATTACGATTCATGAGGTTTTCAACCAGTGGGGGATTTTGTTTCTTACGTTGCTCTTCCAGGTTGGTGGGGTCGGAATCATGACACTCGGCACGTTCATTTGGATCCTCATGGGTCAAAAAATCGGCTTGGAACAGCGCATCTGGATCGCAACAGACCACAACCGCTCCACGCTGTCCGGTCTGGTCGACCTGATGCGCAATATTCTCGTGATTGCGCTCATGATCGAGCTGGTGGGGACCATTCTGTTAGGTAGTCATTTTATTTACGCCGGCTATTACGACGATTGGTACACCGCTTTTTACCACGGTTACTTTGCATCTGTCAGTGCTTTTACGAATGCCGGGTTTGACCTGCACGGAAACTCCATGCTCGACTTTACCCACGATTACGTGTTTCAGACTATCGTGATGATCTTGATTATTTGTGGAGCGATCGGTTTTCCCGTCCTCGTGGAGCTGAGAACGTACTTTTCCTATCGCCGCGCAAAAGTGCGTTTCACCTTTTCCCTCTTTACCAAGATCACGACACTGACGTTCTTTTCCTTGATCGCCATTGGCGCCCTGCTCATTTTCGTTTTTGAACGAAATCACTTTTTGGTCGATAAGTCTTGGCATGAAATGCTGTTCTATTCATTGTTTCACTCCGTCTCCTCGCGAAGCGGCGGCTTGGCTACGATGGATATCAGCCTCTTGTCAACCACAACACTCATCATGCTCTCCGGGATGATGTTCATTGGCGCCTCGCCGAGCAGCGTGGGCGGGGGGATACGGACCACGACGTTCTTCGTCCTGATTGCCTCTGTTTTTGCCAACATGCGTGGCTACAAGGAAGTAAAGGTGTTCGGAAGAGAGCTGGTTGATGAGGACATCCAACGCTCCTTTATTGTCTTTTTCATCGCAATCATCCTTGTGTTCACAGCGGTCATGCTGCTCGTCTGGCTGGAGGATTTACCTTTCCAGTACGTCTTGTTCGAGGTCTGCTCTGCTTTCGGTACGACCGGATTGTCTACCGGGATTACGGCTCAGATGGGCATAGGCGGCAAGCTCATCCTGATTATTACGATGATGATCGGACGTATCGGGATTATCAATTTGCTCCTCTTCTTGAAGCGCAATGACCGAATCGTACGCTACCATTATCCGAAAGAACGCATCATCATTGGTCAATAGAGGAAAGGAAATCCCCCAAAGCTATGTAGCCGTTGGGGGATTTTTTTCTAGAATCAAAAAGCTGGCAGAGGACAGGTCTGGATATTTCTGCTCAATCTTTCGCGTAATGGAGAAATCGTTGTACTTTTTCAAGTAACGCAAGATGTCACGATCCTTGATCATGTCGACAACCTGGGGTTCTGTCCCATTTGTTACTTTCGTGTAGAGAATGACATGTTTTTTAGCGCAAGAGAAGGTGTCATCCAATGTTTTCGCGAAGTCTTCCTCATCAGTAATGTGATACAGCACATCCAGGCATACGACCAGATCACTTTTTAAGTATCCTTGATTGTAAAAGGATTTCGGATGGTATAAAAAAAAGCTTTTCGACGAATCCTTGCCAAACATTCTGGCACACATCTGAACCGAAGTCGGTGAAACGTCCAACCCCACGTAATTTTCATATTTCATAAAGAGAAGTTGATTGCCGTCCCCACAGCCAAATTCAATAACGCTTTTCACTTGCTGCTCCTCGATATATGCATTGATCACTTCTGCTTTAAAAAGAGCCAGCACGCCATAGGAGCCAAGTCCAGAATTTCCACCCGAAGCGTAATTGTCCTCCCAGTACTTCCGATAATCAAAAGCGGATTGATTTTCCGTACTCATGGTGAGCTTCCCCACTTTCTGCCTGCGAAAATGATGTGTCGTTGCACAGTTTATGCGCGTGAACGATTTTCATGAAAAAAAGCTCCGCCAAGTGATGTTGGCGAAGCCTTCCTTGTCAACGCATGTAGAATTAATACGGGCCCCAGTTAATCAATACCCCGATCACGATAAACACGATGGAGAGAACTGTCCATACTGCTGTGAGCGGAAGCATGAACTTCAGCCACTTGCCGTAGGAAATGCCACTCATCGCCAAAATACTCATCAGAACACCTGAGGTTGGGTTAATGCAGTTAACCACACCTTCTCCGAGCATCAGAGCCTCTACTGCGACCTGACGCGTAATGCCCATCAGGTCAGCCAATGGTGCCAGCAGCGGCATCAGCATAACGGCTTCACCTGATCCGGACGAAATCAAGAAGTGCAGTCCGGCGCTTCCGAGGAACATCCCAATCGCCCCTGCCATCGGAGAGAGCGGCTCCAGGATGGTAGCAAGCCCGTACACGATGGTATCGAGGAACTTTCCATCCTCCAAAATGACCGTGACAGAACGTGCCATACCGACGATCAATGCCCCGTAAATCAATCCCTGACAGCCTTTTAAGAACGTTTTGGCGATATCGTTGCCGCTCATCTTGTTGAGCAAGCCTACTCCGATCGCAATAAAAATAAAGATTCCAGACATCTCGTTTACGTCCCATTTGAACAAGATCGTGCAGACGATAAAACCAATCAGAACGATCCCCGTAAACGCCAGGATCAATTTGTGACGGGTAGTAAAATCAACATTATTCGTGTCTACTTCCATCGTGGTTGAACCACTATCAGAAGGAAAGAGCTCACCCTCCAAGATACTCTTGTTTTGACGAACCTTACGCGCGTAACGCCCGATGTACAGGATGGTTACGATCACAAACGTAACATAAATGATGGTGCGGTAGCCGATACCTGAAAACAGCGGCAGCTCCGCAATTTGTTGGGACAAGCCCAGCGTTCCTGGAAAAGCAATTGTCGTATTGAATCCGGCATACACACCCAGATAAATCAGAGCCACACCAAAGATCGCATCCATTTTCATCGCTCTCGCAATCATGATGCCGAGCGGAACGAAAGCAATGACGGAGTTGACGATGACACCCAACGTACCCAAAATGGAGAAGACGGAAGTAATCAAAATAACCAGTAGCCACTCTCTATTTCCCAATTTTCGGACCATGGTCAGAATCGCTGCGTTGAGTGCACCTGTCTTATCCAAAACAGCTAAAGCACCGCCTGTGAACAAAACGAGGAAGATGATCGGTGCGCCTTTGACCATCCCTGTCTGGATCGCGGTAAAAAACTCGATAAAGCCTGTAGGATTCGGCTCGACCGCATGATAGCTACCCGGTACAACCGTCGTCACATTGCCGTTTTTTACACGGTCAAATTCTCCTGTTGGGACCACATAGGTAGCCAATGCACATAGAAGTAAGATGCAAAACAAAAGGACATAGGCGTCTAGCCGAAATAAGCTTTTCTTTTTTAGTTGCTTGCTCTCTGTCATAAGGTAACCCCCTGCTCGTGTAGCGCTTCTCTAAGAATGTTGGGCTGCTTCATAAATCGCAGCTGTCATGATTTTTGCCCCATAAATCAAGGCATCTGTCTGAAAAGTCATCTGTGGATGATGCAGAACAGGTGTGAGACCACACCCCAAACCAATCATCGTGGTAGCAAGCTCAGGGCGGTGAATTGCGTAAAAATGGAAGTCCTCTCCACCTGGTGTCACACATATATCGGCAATTTTGTCCTCACCCAGCACTTGCCCAATTGCCTTTTTGGCTACTTGGATCATATTCGCATTGGCGACCGCAGCCGGTGTGACTCCCGACCATTCCCACTCCACATCCATGCCCATCAACGCCGCTGTCTGAGCCATGGCATGCTCGGTTTTTCTCCGCAATTCCGCCATGCCTTCATTGGACTGTGCACGTACATCGAGGCTAAAGGTCGCTCGATCAGGGATGACGTTCACCGTTTCTCCCCCTGCTTGCAATTGGGTCATCTTCACGGAAAAAGAGCATCCGTCTTGTAGGCGAATATTTTGCAACACTTGTACCAAAAATGAAGCGGCTTCGATGACATTTTTTCCGAGCGCCGGACGTGCTCCGTGTGCTTGAAGACCTGTAATCGTCCCTCTGATGGAGCTAGACGATCCATGCAAAATCGCCGGAGCAGCGCTGCCATACGGGACTTCCATTTCCGGGCGCAGATGAACGCCGATCAGCTTTGTCACGCCTTCGAGGGCACCATCCTTCATCATCTGCAAGGCTCCGCCCATCTTCTCCTCAGCAGGCTGGAATAGAAAGCGCATCGTTTTCGGCGGCACCACCCCGCTTGCTTGAATAGCCAGGGCACTGTAGAGAGCCAGTGTCGAGTGAGCATCGTGTCCGCATGAATGATTCGGTCTTACTACGCCATCTACTTCCTGCACGAGTGCATCCATATCCGCGCGCAAAGCCACGATTTCAGCACTCTCTCCAGGAATCTCCGCATAGAAGCCATGGTGCCCCTCGAAGCGTGTGACGGCAATGCCAGCTGCCTCCAAGCGTTCCCGCAAATATCTCGCTGTTTTCTCCTCGTGCCAGCTCGGCTCCGCCAATTGATGCAAATCTTTGTATGTTCGCACTATTTCGTCGCGATGCTCGTCCACGTATAAGAACGGATTCATCCGATACATCCTCCTCCTTGATGTCTTCTCTAGTATCTCGTTTTGCTCTACCGGATGTATAGCAAGATTTGTGCCAAAAGCATATTGTTATAAAAGTTAAGCATTTCTGAACAATTCTGTTTTTTTAGGTTATAATATAGGTTGTTTTTTATAGATATTCGCTCCAATATTTTCACCCAAATCTAAAAGCTATTCGGCAAATATAAAGGAGTCGCATCATGATAAAACAGAACCCATGCATCTTGTTGATGACCCGACTGGAGACGATCAGCTTGGTGTTTGCAAACACGCTCACGTCTTTTTTCGGCAACCGTTTGAACATCATTCGAAACCATATGCAAGAACGGCTTCACCCGAGTGTGTACGATGCAGTTGACCTCATTCTCGTTTCGGACACCAGTCTCTTGCACGATCAGCCAGCTCTTCCGTCAGACATCCCTGTGCTGCTAGCAAGGCGCACGATTGACATTAACAAGTTGGATCAACTCATGGATTTACCTCCAGGAACGCGCTGTCTCTTTGTTTCCAACTCCATCGAAATGGTAGACGGCGCGATTGAGCTATTGTTTCATCTCGGATTCTCTCATCTGACTTTTATCCCGTACGTACCCGATACCGAGACTCCGCTTCCTGAAAAAGATCAAATAGATGTCGCTGTCTGTCATGGACTCAGGGAGCTGATTCCTGCCCATTTTGAAAACGTCATTGAATTGGGGCACCGCCCTTTGGATTTGACGACGATCTTTGATATTTCGCGCCTGCTTGATCTGTCTCCGGACAAAGCAAACCTGTACACGGCCGATTTCATCAGTGATTTCGTCCATATCGGGCGCAAGCTGACCAATTCGGTACATAATGAGCGGAAGCTGAATGAAAAGCTGAGCTCCATTTTAAATGCTGTTCATGAAGGCATCATTGGCACAGATGCCACAGGGAATATCACGGTGCTAAATAAAGAAGCTGAGAAAATTTTGCATATGACTGAAGCAACTTGCATTGGGCGAAATGTAGCAGAGGTCATTCCCGAATTTCATATTCTGGAGGTAGTCGAGTCACACACAGAAGTAACGAAGCAGGTATTGGAGTTCCGCGATTTGTACCTCTTGGTTACCAAGATTCCCACATTCTTGGATGATCAGTTTCTTGGGGCAGTCATTACCTTTCAGGACGTGACGAAGGTACAGCAGATCGAACAGGAAATACGGACGAAGAGTGCCGATCTCGGACTGATGACCAAGTATTCGTTTGACAATATCATCGGCAAAAGCACGTCCATTCAGGCTAACAAGCGTGTGGCGACCAAACTGGCCGAAAGCGACTTTACGATTCTCATTACTGGGGAAAACGGAACGGGGAAGGAAGTTTTTGCCCAAGCCATCCATCACCACTCGACGCGTCGTGACGGTCCGTTCGTCCCCGTCAACTTTGCAGGGCTGACCGAGAGCTTGGTAGAGAGCGAACTGTTCGGGTACGAGGAAGGTTCTTTTACAGGGGCACGAAAAGGCGGAAAGATGGGGCTATTCGAGCTGGCTCACAACGGGACTATTTTTCTGGACGAGATTGGGGATGCCCCACTCAGCATCCAAGCGGCACTGCTTCGCGTTCTCCAAGAAAAGCAGGTTATGCGTGTAGGGGGCTATCGCGTCATTCCAGTCAATGTCCGCGTCATCGCTGCTACCAATTGCAACTTGATGGAAATGGTCAAAAAAGGGACGTTTCGTGAGGATTTGTACTACAGACTGAATGTCCTGCCGTTGCACATCCAGCCCCTGCGTGATCGTCCTGATGATATTTTGGTGCTGATCGATTATTTTTTGCAGAAAAAAAAGCAGCGTCTGTCCTTCTCCCGAGAAGTGACGGAACAACTACTCCGTTACGATTGGCCAGGCAATATTCGTGAGCTGGAAAATTTCATTCACTATGCAGTCGTTATAGCAGAGGGGAATCAGGTGGAGCTGGCTCATTTGCCAGAGCGTTTTTTTGCGGGGCATGTCTCTACTTCACCACTTCTCTCTCACCGGGATGATATGTTGGAGGATACAATCCGGTATTTGTCCAGGCAAGGCTCCTTGGTAGATTACACAGCAATCCTGCAAGTGCTGTCCGATTGCTACAAGCGTCAGGAGCGTACTGGACGCAGCGCCCTGCTCACAAGAATGAACGATGGTCCCTCCATGACTGAAGCCCAAATCAGGCACAAGCTGACCATGCTGGACCGCGCTGGGTGTGTCTCGATCGGGGTCAAGAAGCAAGGGACGCAGATTACTGCGTTTGGGCAGCAGGTGTTGGAGGCTTTGCTGAGTAAGAACAAGGGATAATTATAGTTGTCTTCCAACAGATGTGGAGACCGAAGTCCTGCCACATGTTTTCCAGTCGCCTATATCCTCTCTTCGTTCGGGCGGTCTCCTTCCAAACATGTGGCAGGGCTTCTTTATAGCAATGTTATTATTCATCTTTTAAATCGTTTTGTAAGTTAGTGCAAAGTAGCTAACTTGCTACACTTCTTGAAACACTCTCAAGATGTTGACCAAAGCCACGTAGGAAGAAGTGCATTTTCAGTCCAAGCGCCTCTGGAGCCCTACCCAGCGTAGAAATGAATAGAGGGGAATTTCAGCTTTTATCATATACAAAAACGCTGTCACGTTTTCTGGTTTGAAGCGCTCCCGCTATTCATTTCGGAGCGACCAGTCAATCCCCCATGCGGGGCGTAGGCCGAAGCGCAGACTGGAAATGCACTTCTTCCCTCCACTACAGCATCGATACAGCATATGAAAAACAAAAAAGCGGCAAGTTTTTAACTCCTCCGCTTTTTTCATGAATCCACCTACGTAGTCACGATGGACGACTCTATTTTTTCTGGTTGAATCATAGGCAAAATAGGCAGCTCCATCAAATTCCGATGCTTGCCCGGCCCGTAGTAATCCTGCTCAGCATGTGCCAGACGGAAGCCATAGGCAGACAGCGCGCGAATAGAGGATGCGTTCGTTTCACTCACCGTAACCTGCACGGTGCGAAGTGTTGGAAACTGGCGCAGGGCTTGCAGTCTGGCTTCGATTAACCGCTTGCCGATGCCTTGACCTTGAAACTCCTTGCTCACATTGCTGAACAGAAGCCAGCCAGTCGTTTGATACATATCAATGCCGGCGCAGCTAAAACCGATGAGCTGGCCGTTGTAGGTCGCCTTGAAAATCAGCTCAGGAAACAGCTCCATATACTTTTTCAGCTCATGCAAGTTCATTCGATCGGGTAATGTCATATCTGCCAACGTAATCATTTCAGCAAAATCATCTCTTACGACGCGCTCAATCTGCACTTCCACCCTACCCGCCTCCTGTACATTCGCTCTTACATTTACACTGTAGCAAACGGGTATAAAGCTGGAATGGATGGCGTGTGAAAGTACTGTAAAATTCATTGCGTTCCGCTGAACAAACACCTATAGAAGCGGGATGTAAATAGATACTCTCATCGCCTCAGGAAAGCGTGAACCCCTCACATCTGTCACTTCAAAATCCGGTCCCTCGCCTCTCTCATAATTCGATTGAGGTAACCATGTTCCATAAATGTAGCGACGCGTGTTTTGCACAAGGTCGGCATCACCTGTCACTTTGAATTCCGCGTATTTTCCGCCAGGCAAGACGAGCGAAATAAAGCCTTCGGACAGTTCATCGGGAACATGATGCACAGCCTCCCCGATCACAAAGGAAAAGCCCCCGTCATCTTCAAATTCGCAGGCGATCCCATACGACATATCCTCCGCCGCTTTATTCGGAATCCGCAAATAGTCTTGATTACGTCCAAATTCATAATAGAAGCCCGGAATGTCTTTGAAATGCTGCTCATCCTGTAAGCTCGTCCGGAACCTCCGCCCAATGATACGAATGTCATCCAATGTCGTGATGGTTGGTTTGTTCATCATAATCTCCCCTTTGATCGTTTGGCGAAAGGCCAAAAAGTCCATCTTGGCTAGATAAGGTAGCGAATGATTTTCTTTGCGATATCTTCCAGGTGTAATGCCGAACTGCTTCTCGAAAGCGCGAGTCAATGCTTCCTGCGACTGGTATTGATAGGTCACGGCAATTTCGAGCACATTGTCACTTGTCTGTTTTAGTGCCAGTGCAGCTTCCGACAGTCTGCGCTTGCGAATGTACTCCTGTACACTGAAGCCTGAGATTGCCTGAAACAGACGTTGAAAATGAAACGCAGAGAAATGCGCCCTGGAAGCAATATCTGTGATGCTCATTTCTTCCTGAAGATGCTCTTCGACATAATCAATCGCGTCCTGAATCCGCTTGTACGTGTCCAACTTTGACTTCCTTCACCTATTTTTTCTTTAGTATGCGGGAGATGCCGAGCGTTTTTTTGATCAACTGTGCTATCTTTCAAGCTCACGTGGTCAATCGCTCTACCAATTCGGGCGACAGTTCCTTCTCTTCCTTTTTCCCATCCAGCTGCTGTGTCCAAATCCGCTCATGCAGCATCTCAAAAGCGTATTTTCCCATCAACGTACTGGAGCTGGATACCGTAGTGATCTCTAGTAATTCTCCGATTGGCTGATCATCGCAACCCACTACGGCTAAGTCTTCCGGTACGCGAATCCCCAATCTACTCGCCTCTTTGAAGATCCCTGCCGCTATATGATTGCACGATACGATCATTGCTGTCGGCCGCTCTTCTAATTGCAGCAACTTCCCCACAACATCCTTGCCATCCTGGATCGTTAAACATTCTTCAAATGACCACCCAGGGGAGGGTGTCACGTCAATCGAATGCAGCTTTTCGTAATAGGCACGTTTGCGATGCTGACTGTTAAAGCTGTTTTTTCTGCCTATGCAATACCCGATCCGGCGATGCCCCTTCTTCATCAGATACTCCATCCCAATCAGAAACGTTTGATAGTGGTCGATATGAACACTCGAAACAGATGTGGTATCATTTGCTTCACACGTGATGATAGGTCCATATCCTGCGTATTCATTGAGGGTTTCGCAAGAGCTGGACCTGGAGCACATGATTAGCCCATCTATTTTTTTATTTTTGAGCAAGTGTAAAACGCTACGTTCTTGCTCGGGGTTGTTATTCGTTTGGCACACCATCAACTTGTAATGATGCTGGGCTGCTTCTGCTGCAATGCCTTCGATAATGGAGCTGTAGTATTGGTTGTTGACGAGAGGCAATGTCACACCGATGACCATCGTTTTTCCAGTTGAGAGGTGGACCGCATTACTGTTTTGAACATAATTTTGTTCTTCAATAATCTTGAGAATCTCCGCGCGTTTTTTCTCGTTCACGTACGGATGGTTGTTAAGCACACGGGAAACGGTTGAAACGGATACACCTGCCAATTTCGCGATTTCTCTTATGTTAGCCACTCAGATTACTCCTCGACGTCGGATCAGTACTTATTACATACATCAAAACACATTCTACTTGCTCTGAAAAGCGTTCCACATCTTATGCTCTCCTTATGTAGAATGAAAGGAGTCGTGTTTTGTGATTCGCTTAAAATTTGAACATCTCTTGTTTATCGTAGGCTTATTGATTTTGGCGCTCGGGATCAACATGATGACGACCATTACATCCTTTGGTCTTAGCCCGTATGATTCGCTGTTTATTGCCCTGCATCAAAACTTCGGGATATCGATTGGCTTTTGGATGTTTGCCATTAACCTGACTTTTGTCATCATCGTCCTTTTCATGGATCGCAGTTATATTTCTGTCGGCGCCATTTTGGTCATGGTGCTGATCTCCGTCTTTGTCGATTTGATCGGGTCCATCGATGGGCTCATGGCTGCTATCCGTTCATTGCCGCCGCTTCTGACGATGGCACTCGGAAACATTTGCATCGGCAGCGGTATTGGGTTGTATGTGTGTACGCAAGTGTGCACAGCTCCCCAAGAGGCATTTGTACTGGTTATGTCGAAAAGATTAAAGTGGACATTCAGACGGACAGAAATTTTGCTGGCGTGCATGTTTCTTAGCGCAAGCTTCCTGTTAGATGGCCCGATTTATTACGGAACAGTCGTGCTGTCGTTTACAACTGGCTACATTATTCAAGCAGCAATCAACGTCGGGAATAAAATGCTTCGTCTCGCCAATCAAAGGAAGGGGGCGGAGGCATAATAGGAGGAAAGCCTTGAGAAATTTTCGACCAAAAGTTGTGTGTTCGCTTGCAGTGAGCCTGTTTCTATTGCTTGGTGGTTGTTCCTCTTCCACTGGTCTCGTAAAAGCTGACGGAGATGTTTTTGCCCAGAGCGAAATTCACAGACTGACCCAAGATCCTGAAAACGTGACGCATTACCAGCCGATGAGTATTCAGGAATTGACACCGCTATTGCCTTCGTCTCTCCAAAGCCGTATCAGGTCAATGGATAAAACGAAGCTGCCTTTTCCTGTCGAAAAAGAGATAGCCTATCTCGTCTCATTCTCCTCAGGCTCCGAAAAAGAAACACGATACCAGCTACAGCTGACATACACGCAGAATAACGAAGTCCCTATTACGGAAAACTTCTTTATCTTACGCATGACAGAGACTGATGAAAACCCCTTGGCCCATGTGAAACCATCTGGTTCTGGACTGGATTCGTTTGGGAACGTCATGCGCGTTGAGCCATTGACCGACGATATCACTTTCTATCATCATATCATCACGACAAACAGCTCTTATGTGTATAACTTTTACAAATATGATGATAAAAATCACGCAGTCAATCTGATCGTCACAAACGCCCATGAGATGGAGTTCTATGATCAAGGAATCTTTTATCATCTCGCGTACCACACGGGAAGCAATCAACTGGACCCTACCCTTCATGATCAGATGGTAGCGCTGGCGAAAGACTTAATCTCTGTCCGTTCCTAATTGAAAAAGAAGGATTCCCCTGTCGCTCATAAGACTGCGAGGGCGGAATCCTTTTTTCTATCTCTTGACCTTCACGTGGCGTGAGGCTTTACTATATTTCCCAGTACGATCAAGTAACTGGAGGATGAACGATGCCAAACCACGAACAAATTTATAAAACGCAAGCGGAACAGTACGATTTGATGATTTCCAGACAACCAAGTCTGCTTGCTGTCGTCGAAGAAATCACCCCTATCAAAGGACAGGACGTGATCGATCTGGGAGCTGGCTCAGGAAGGCTCACCTCTGTGCTTGCCCCTCATGCCAAGTCCATTCTTGCTCTGGATGCTTCCGCCGCTATGCTAGAAGTGAATGCACAACAGCTGACGCAAGCCGGTCTATCCAATTGGAAAACTAGCGTAGCGGATCATCGAAATATTCCCGCGGACGATAACACTGCGGATGTCATCGTAGCAGGGTGGACGGTTTGCTACCTCACCAGTTCTGAAGTTCCCAACAACGAACTCAATCTTGAAAAGATCATTCTCGAGATGAAACGTGTGCTCCGTCCTGGTGGCATGATCGTCATCATGGAGACGATGGGGACCGGATATGAAACACCTCATCCACCCGAATTTCTTACACAGTATTATTCCTTGTTAGAAAACAAATACGGCTTCTCTCACAAATGGATTCGCTTGGACTACCGATTTGCAGACTTGGAAGAAGCAGAGCGGCAAGCAAGGTTCTTCTTTGGTAATGAACTTGCGGACAGAGTCGTTGTGGAGAAGCTAGTGA
>NZ_JBVNDM010000001.1:620000-940000 GCF_055685845.1 Brevibacillus schisleri | reverse complement strand
CTCATGATGGGAATCGATGGAGACAAACAGCACCAGTTTATGTTCTTAAATTTGGATGATCTTGTACCCGAGAATCATTTTTTACGTGTTGTTCGTAATAAGATTGATTTTTCTTTTATCTATGAGAAAGTGCAACACTTATACTCGCCTGTAGGTCGTCGCTCAGTTGATCCAGTTTTGTTAATGAAAATGATCCTTATCGGGTATCTTTATGGCATCCCTTCCGAAAGGAAGTTGGAACAAGAAATCCAAGTGAATTTGGCCTATCGATGGTTTTTAGGATTGGACTTAACTGACACTGTTCCCGATCATTCCACACTGAGCCAGAACCGCCGTCGTAGATTTAAAGAAAGTCATATTTTTCAGGAGATCTTCGATCACATCGTCTCGGAATGTATTCGAACTGGTTTAGTTACTGGGGAAATAATTGTTGTTGATTCTACTCACATCAAAGCGAATGCATCGATTAATAGGTCAGAAAAAGTTTTAGTGGAGAAAAAGCCTACTGAGTACCTTGAAGAGCTAGAAAAGGAAGCACGGAGAATTAAAAAAGACAGAGATAACGATCCCACTAGGAAAAAACGAGGAAGAAAACCTAAAACCTCTCCTCCTGAGAAGGAAGTAAAACAGAGCACAACAGACCCGGAGTCAGGTTTATTGAACCGTCCTAATAAACCCAAGGGATTTCACTATTTAGCGCATACCAGTGTGGACGTTAAGCATGGAATCATAACTGATATACACGTTACGGCTGCTAATGTGAATGACCACGAACCATTTATAAAGCGATTACAGATACAAAAAGAGAAATTTGGTTTACATATTGGCAAAGTAGGCGCAGATAAAGGGTATGATCGCTCTGGAGTACACCATGAATTAGAAAATTTAAAGATAACCGGTTATATCTCTCCGATAAAAGGTGTTATTGATCAGACCGAAAGGTCAGTACAATTTACATTTGATGAAATGAACGATGCCTATTATTGCTCGAATGGCAAGGCACTTCAATTTACTCATGTTAAGTGGCACAGTTGGAAACAAAGTTATAGCAAAATTTATGCTGCCCAAACAAAGGACTGTAAGTCCTGTGAGTTACGCCAACAATGTTTTGGACAAACCGCATCTCGCAAAACAATAGAAAGACCATTATTCCAAGAGGCTAAAGAACGCAACCAAGCAAGGAAGCAAAGCCAAGAGTACAGTGTTATCCAAAGGCAAAGAAGAATATGGTGCGAGGGTACCTTCGGTACAATGAAAAGGCAGCATAACTTAAAAGAAACATACAAAAGAGGCATTCGAAATGTATCCGAACACTGCCTCTTTTCTGCAATGGCAATTAACATTAAACGAATGATAAAAGCAAACTAATCACAGGTTACGAAACAAAACAATCCGACGACGTATAAGTGAAAAAACGGCAAAAGGGTTAGGGCATTGGGTCCCTAACCCTTTTTGTCAACAGCCCCTTTAGTCTGGCCTTTTTTCTGACTCATGCCCGACAGAGCATCGAATTCTCCCAAAATCGCCACGACAGGATTGCCATTGCCAAAGCTTCCGATGAAAGCCGTTTTGATCCCACCTACACCGCGCTCAACCTCGAAGCCCTCTCCCTCGAGTGTTTGAGCTAGCAATTCAGCAGATTGATACTCTTCAAAACGCGTCTCCGCGAAAGCCCAAATCTGGTCGCTCACCTTGATGAAGGCATCTCGTTTTTTCTCAATCATTTCTGCAATTCGCTTGGTATGCATTCGCAAACATCCTCTCTGGCCTCGTTGTCCACGCGGTTTTTCGCTCAGGTAGGAACGTTTTTACGTCAGCAATCGTCTGGCAATTCGGTTCAAAAGCGCTACGCTGCGTGGCAAAATCTCTTCTTGTATATCGAACTTCGGATGGTGGTGAGGCGCCGGGATATCCGTACCAATTGCCATGTACGTTCCTTTTCCGCCACGATCCTGAACGCGTTTAATCATAAAGCTGGCATCCTCACTGCCCATCGAGTTGTACTCGCCGTGCTTAAAGGAATGGAAGCCTTCTACTTGCTTGGCTTCTTCCAGGGCCAGCTCTGCCATCTCCACATCGTAGTTGATCGGGATTGCTCCTCCGACGACCTCGATCTTGTAGTCGAGCTCATGCATAGCAGCACTGTGTGCAATGATGTTGCGTACACGGTTTTCTACTTCTTCATTTACTTCTTCGGTAATGGAGCGAGTCTCCACAACCATCTTGGCATAGGCCGGAATGATGTTCGCTGCTGTCCCGCCTTCTAGCACACCCACATTGATTCTCGTATCACCAGTGCTAAACCGCGGAATCGCATGAATGTTCAACAGGGCGGTAGCCGCTCCGAGCAATGCATTTTTCCCTTGCTCTGGCCACGCACCAGCATGAGAAGAAACACCGTAGAAATGCGCCATCATTTTCGTGGTAGCCAAAAATCCATAGGAACCGCCCTGCACCTCACCTAGCGGCACATTGACGCCCAAATGATTGCAGAAAATATAGTCAACATCATCCAAATGACCTTTTTCCACGATCGCGTATGCACCGCGAACACCCTCTTCGGCTGGTTGGAAGATCAGTTTGAGCGTACCGGAAAAATCTCCTGCTGCAAGCGCTTCTGCCAATCCCAAGCCAATCGTTGTATGACCGTCGTGAGCGCAGGCATGCATGTTGCCTTCATAATGGGATCGGAAGCCATTCGCTTGTGGGAAATGGTCTTGCTCCTTACTTTCTAAAACAGGCAGTGCGTCCATGTCAAAACGGAAAGCAACCGTTGGTCCAGGTGCCTTCCCTTTCTTCACACCAATCACTGCGGTATAGCCACCGCGCATTTTTTCAACGATTCCCGGATTTGCACCATCACGCAAAGCTCTTTCATACGCTGCCTCGAGAACTGCCTCGGAGGGCAAGCCCCGCCGGGA
This sequence comes from Brevibacillus schisleri, assembly GCF_055685845.1. NCBI lineage: Bacteria > Bacillati > Bacillota > Bacilli > Caryophanales > Paenibacillaceae > Brevibacillus > Brevibacillus schisleri. The sequence continues at coordinate 937,079 of NZ_JBVNDM010000001.1, read as the reverse complement.
ATCTCCATCGATTGCTTCTTGTCCGTATATGACCTCATAGCCGAGGGACGTCAAAATCTCTACTACCTTGGAAGCGGTACGGAACTCCGTAAAACCCACCTCTGGATGTCTATGAAAATCTCTTCGCAACGAAACCAGATCCAACATCATTCAATTCCTCCTGTTAACTCTGTGGCGAGTTTTTTCCATGCCCAGGTCCGATAGGCAAGCTGTAGAAAATATGAGAAGACTGGCAAATATAAACCCTTACAATATACGAATATTAAAAGACATTTTCGCTTAGTTGAATTATATTGTTGGGTCGCTGTTTTTTCAATAGAAGTTGTTAGAGTTATTGAAAAATAGCGAACCTTCTAACCGACTGGTGTGGTGGGGAGGAAACAGGAGAAAACGCTCAGATTCTAGGGCCACCCCCTGCGGGACCCTCTGCCCGCCTCCATGCAAAAAGCGAAACCGCGTCCAAAGTAGTTCATTCAGGGTGTGTCTCAGAGGTGGACGCTAAGAGCGTGTTTCGCTTTTTGCATTGCGTCTCGGTCGGTGTCCCTAAGATCTTCGCTTATTTCTCCTGTTTCCTCTACGAGCTTTCCGTTCGTAAACGAGTTTTTAAAGATCTAAAAGAATGAAGAATGTCGTCTGTTACGACAGAGAAGAATATTTCCAGACGTAGCGACTTGTGAAGTCCTACCGAGCTCCGAAGGGATTCGCGGGCAAAAGAAACGCAACCGTGCCCATACGACGTAGCGGCTACCACTTTTGCGTTTCCCCGCGAATCCCTTCGGAGCGGGCAGTCTCACCCCCAGCAGGACGGAGCCTGGAGCTTAGACTGGAAATATTCTTCTCTGCACTACAGCCCCATGACATGAAAAAACACCCGAAACCTCTCGTCGGGTGCCCTCATTTCTTTAACTGATAAAGCTTCTTCGGTCGTCCACGCACAGCCTGCTGCTCTTCCCCGCTGAACTCGGCCAAATCCACCTCACACAAGCTACCCATGATGCGCTGGGCATTTCGTACCGTCATCGACAAATGCGAAGCGATATCCGTCGTTGAAAACAACTTCCAGCCCATACGTTGAACCAACGCACGCAGCTTGTGATACGATTTGACACTTACATTGGCCCGGTTCAGCTTTTCCAACAGCTCGCGATCACTGGAGCGGAACGAATAGGCGAGCTCCTCTGTTTCTCCCACGGATTCCATCATGACGCCCTTATCCTGTACGACGACAATGCCCGCCCCCGGTCGTTCTTTTGCATGCTGGATTGCTTTTCGCGCATTATTTTCCGCTGAAAAAGCAGTGTCCCCAAAGCCTACCCCTACTGCAACCGGAACCTCTGCCTCCAAAGAGAGCTGTTCCACCGTATGTCGCAGCATTTCAATCTCTCGTTGAATCGCACCACGCGAACTGAAAATCTGGTATCGTCCGTTGCCATTTGCCAGCAGAGAGCCGTCCAGCCGATCGCAGAGCGCAAGCAGAATTTGTCTGATCTTCAGCTCCAGATGCTGCAAGTAAAAGCGCGTGCTGGTCCGCTCGGGAATCTTGTCAAACTGCTCCAGCTCAATGATCTCTACCCCAATTTGTGTATCCTTAAAATAGGAGCTTTTCACCTTTTCGATGACGATTTTCATTGCCTGACGAATCTCCATTTTCGTCATGAGAACACGATAGACAGGAATGCCTTCCTCACGCAGCGCATGTTCAACGACAGAAAACGTGGTGAACGCTCCTTGTGTCTTGCCTTCACGCCAGAGCGTTACATGAAACTGCGTGATCGCATCGAGGTCAAAATGCTCGTCGTACGTAGTAACGTAAATCTCCTCGTCGGGTATGTCCAGCTCCGACATCGATTCTCGCAAATGCGTCCCTTCCGACTCGATCATGTCGATGGAGACACGGTTCACGGCTGTGTTTTGGTCAATCGACATCTGAATAAAGCAGCGATACAAATTCGAACCGTTCGGCGGGCAATACACGATATTAGCATCCGGGGTTAGCACCTTTTTTGCGATGGTAAACGGAACCGGCCCTGAGAAAAACCATCCGTTTAACTCTGGATGATGTTCCTGGACGATATTGCTCACTTCACGTACGTCTTCATAACGAAAGGGGACAAATTCGATTTCATGCTCAAATTCATTAGCGACCGCCAGTATCCGCTCCACCGAAGGAAATGGTCCTACAACACCGATTCTATACATAAGGGCGTTATCTCCTACCTCGTCATGATCGACACCTTTTCCTCATTCATATCATGTGCCGTTTTCTTTGTCTACTGGATGCAAAGCACGCTGCACTACGCTTGCTCCATGATTTGCCTAACCATTTGCTCGAGTGAAGCAGTAGGCTTGCCGATGATTCTCTCCAAATCCGTCGTCGTACTACTCGCATCAATTTTCATCAAGAAGCGATACAGCCAACTTTCTGCAACAAGGTCCTCCCGGTGCCTGATGGATTTGCCTGTCCGTGCCGTCAACACCTCAGCCAGCTCTACGAAATTCCAAGCTCGGGAAGCCGTAAGCTCGTAAGTCTGATTTTCGTGCCCTTCTGTGCTGATGACAGTGGCAGCAGCCAATGAAAGATCCTCGCGTGTCACTGTGTGAAAGCTCCACTTGCCAGGGTATGTAATGAGCTCTCCTGTTTCGATTGCCTGCTGAATACCAAATGCCGCAATCACATCACTGTAAAGTCCATTCCGCAGAAACGTATACGGTATCCCTGTCGTGCGAATGGCGTGTTCCGTTGCCAAATGGAGATGCGTGAGCGAGATATTTACCTTTTCCAAAAAGGCAAAGCTGGTATACACCAGGTGAGTGATATTTGCTTTTTTCGCCGCTTCTATGACATGACTATGCTGTCGTACACGAACGGTATCATCCGTGTACGGGCTGGAAATAAACAAAAGCTTCGTGCCGCCCGCAAAAGAACGTTCCAGAGACAGAGGGTCATCATAATCCGCTTGTCTTACCTCGATACCCAACTCTCTTAACCGTGTCGCTTTGTCCATTCCGCGCACACAGGCAATGAGGCGTTCTTTTTCCACCCTTTTCAAAAGCTGTTCGATAATCAAGCTCCCTAGTTTGCCTGTTGCTCCTGTAATGAGAATGGACATGCTTTTGCCCCCTTTTCCCCTGCAGCTCAAAGTCATCTCACACTTTGCCTTATTTTCTCTAATAAAAATATCAGTTGGTGCAGCTCTTGCTCCTCCAGTCCTTTTAGCCCCTCTGCAATCACCTGACGATTCCCGGGAAGGTGCATGAAAAGAAGCTGTTTTCCTGCTTCGGTCAGTGAGATTACGGATTTTCTGCCGTCTTTAGGATGGGGAGCCCGGTGTATCAGACCGTCTGTTTCCAGTGGTGCAAGCAAAATACTAATGTTGGCCTTCGTCACTCCAATACACTCTGCCAAACGTGAAGGCAGGATACTGTCACCATGCTTCGCGATCTCTACCAATAATCGAATTCTTGCACCGTTCATTCCTTTGGCATGCCAATACTTTTCTGAAAGCCCCACCAAATGTGCGGTGGCGTCTACCAAGGAAAAGAATGCTTTTGTCCGTAAAGAGGGCTGGTTTACATACGTTTCGAGATCATCTGCCATGCTCTTTCTCCCTCATTTAGTTAAACACTTAACTATCTAAAATGTAATCCATCTGTATTTTTTTGTCAATGGGCAAAGCATTTTCATTACGCGAGTTCTATTTTTCGTAGAGAAACTGAATGAAAAAGAACTGATGGTTATATACACCTTATCCATCAGTTCTTTCTCTCATGTTTTATACGACTTCTAGCGATTCAAGTTTTTAATGTACATGCCAGCAGCCACTTCTCGCTCGTAAACCCATCCTGGCGGAACAGGTGAATATTTGCTTACTAATAATACGGTTCCATAAGGAGCTCCAACGACATTCATGATCGTCTTGCTATCATAATTTTCTCGCGATACAACCCATCCAGTTGGAATGGGGGAGAACTTGGTCACATTGAACTCCGTACGATAAGATGCTCCTATTACATATTTGATCACTCGACCATCTACTTCATCTCTTAAAACTACCCATCCCGCTGGAACGGGAGAATATTTGCTAACCCGTAATTCCGCACCATAGGGAGCACCTGCTGTATTTTTAATGAGCTTGGAACCGAGATCTTCACGAATGACCACCCAACCTGCCGGGACAGCAGCAGATTTTCGAATCCATTCCTCCTGTGAGCTCCATCTAGCAGAAACGGATGAATGTTCTCTCTGCGCATCAACACTAGATGATGTGTTTGCGGCTTGAATCGGAGACGTTAACACTGCGGAAAATACGGCTACACTCAATGCTGAAAAAACCATTTTCTTGAACAAAGTGATTCCCACCTCTCCTGTCATTAAAATCCACCAGAATATACCATAATTTTAAAAACGAGTAAATTTTTTAGAAAAATCTATCAATTCCTCTTGTTATTCCCATTCTATCAATGACATAAATAAATATTTTTTATCGAGAAACTAAAAAAATTCCTTTGCTATTGAAAACGCTAGCAAATATTCTGAATATACGTTTTCTATCATTTTTAGGGGGGTATTTATGAAAAAGGGACTGGCAATTGCAACCTGTCTTACCTTGCTTTTCGGGGTACTAGCGGGGTGCTCGAACTCTTCCGCACCTGCTGAACTCACTGGCTCCACTACACCTGCAGAAGCGACAAAAACAGAGCCGATGGTGTTAAAATGGAGCATTAACAGCGAGCCTCCTTCGATGGACCCTGGGATCGCCGTCGACGCGGATTCGTTTGACATGATTTATGCTGCCTTTGAGGGCTTGACCAGCTATGATCTGAATGGGCAACTCGTCAATGCAACGGCTGAGAGCTTTACCAACTCGTCGGATTACATGAACTACACCTTCAAAATTCGCAAGGACGCCAAATGGAGCAACGGAGACCCCGTCACCGCCCATGACTTCGTCTATGCAATTAAACGCAACCTCGATCCAAAAACAGCGTCTGAGTACGCCTATCAGCTTTATTACATTAAAGGAGGAGAGGAGTACAATACGGGGAAAGGCAAAGCTGAGGATGTAGGTGTCAAAGCTGTAGACGACTATACCGTCGAATTCAACTTGAAGTCACCCACTCCGTTTTTCCGTGAGCTAACCTTCTTCCCGACCCTCTTCCCGTTGCATCAAAAAACGTTGGAAGGAAACCCGAAATGGGCGAATGAAGCGAAAACCATCGTGGGAAATGGCCCATTCATCATGGACAAGTGGGAGCATAAAAGCAGAATCGTCTTTACGAAAAACCCGAACTACTGGGATAAAGACAACGTCAAGCTCGACCGAATCGAAATTGCTATGATCGAGGACAACAATACAGCGTTCTCCATGTTTGAAAATGGCGACATCGACTGGGGCGGCTATCCTGCCTCAACACTTCCGACCGACGCAATCCCTACACTCAAAGATGCAGGCAAGCTGATGGTCGCGGATAATCCGGGCACACAATCCGTTGTTTTTAATACAAACAAACCACCGTTCAACAATAAAAAAATTCGCCAAGCGTTCGCTTATGCCATCAACCGTCAGGAAATCATCGACAATATTTTGCAGACGGGTGTTCCAGCCGCCTATGGTTGGGTACCGACTTCCATGGGATTAAAACCAGACGGCTATTTTAAAGAAGACCAGGCGAAAGCCAAAGCATTACTGGATGAAGGTATGAAGGAGCTCGGACTCTCGACCTTCCCGACAGTTACCTACACCTTTGACACGAATGATACCAACAAAAAGCTGGCAGAAGCCCTGCAAGATCAGTGGAAAAAAGTACTCGGTGTTGACGTGAAGCTGTACACAGCGGAGCTGAAGGTGTACCGCGACATGAGATCGCAAGCGAACTTTGACATGATCCGTTTCCAATGGGGCGCAGACTTCAACGACCCGATCAACTTCCTGGAGATGTTCCGCGATAAAACGGGCGGAAACAACCACCCGGATTGGGAAAATGCCAAGTTTAAAGAGCTGATCGACAAGAGCTACAATGAGCCTGATCTGGACGCGCGGAAAAAAATCCTGCTAGAAGCGGAAACGATTCTTATGGAGGAAATGCCGTTGGCTCCAATCAACTTCCGTGGAAGCCCTTATGTGAAAAACGATAAGGTGAAGGATTTCATCATCTTCCCGCTTGGTGGTGCGTACTTCAAGTACACCTCTGTTAATCCGTAGGGGAATGAAAAATCTTTGGTTTGTGCGAACATAGTGGTGGGGAAGAGAAAAACGGGCTTCCTCCGTTCGTGGCACGCCAACGAGGAAGCGGAGATGTTCGTCTCCACTCTAAAAAGCGGTACGTCGACCAAAAGCCACCCCGTGGGCGGAAGCTTCTCAGGGAAGAGGTTGGTCGACAAGCGTGTACCGCTTTTTTCTGTTTCGATTGGGTAGGCGCGCCAAGGCCTCCGGTCGCTCCGTTTTTCTCTTCCTCTACGCAGCTTGTTGTATTTACGACGGCCTTCATAAGAAACACATCAAATAGAAAAACAGGCTGTACCTGTCTGGATAGACGGTACAGCCTGTTTTATTACATTTACACAGTCAGCGTTTTTTGGTCGTTTCCGTGGTAAGCATTGGTATCCAGCTCTTTTGTTACTCTGCTCGTCAAGAGTCCAGAGGTCATGCTTCCGCTTACGTTTAGTGCAGTGCGGCCCATGTCAATCAGCGGCTCGACGGAGATGAGCAGACCGACAATGGCGATTGGCAAATTCATCGTGGACAAGACGAGCAGTGCTGCAAAGGTCGCCCCTCCCCCTACGCCTGCAACCCCGAAGGAGCTGAGTGCCACCACTGCGATCAGTGTCAGGATGAACGATGGTGTCAACGGATCAATTCCTGCGACGGGTGCTACCATGACAGCCAGCATGGCTGGATACGTACCTGCGCAGCCGTTTTGTCCGATGGAGAGTCCAAAGGAGCCTGCGAAGTTGGCAATTCCTTCAGAAACTCCCATGCTTTGTTGCGTTTTTACATTCAGCGGTAACGCGCCCGCGCTCGTCCGTGAAGTGAAGGCGAACGTCAGGACAGGGAATGCTTTTTTCACATAGGTGATTGGATTCAATCCTGCAAACGTCAATAGCAACAAATGAACGATAAACATAATGATCAGCGCCACGTACGATGCGACAACGAACTTGCCCAGCTGCCAGATGGCATTGTAATCGCTGGTAGCTGCAACTCTGATCATGATTGCCAGTACACCATATGGCGTCAGGCGCAAGATCAATGTCACGATACGCATAGTGATGGTATGGAATGCGTCCACGATTTTCGCAAACAATTCAGCTTGCTCCGGATTTTTGCGTTTTACCCCTAAATACGCAACACCGATAATCGCAGAGAAAATCACGACGGCAATCGTAGAAGTGGCCCGATCACCAGTCAGATCGAGGAACGGATTCGCTGGAAGCAGCTCCAGGATTTTCGCTGGCATGCTCAAGTTCTCGATATCACCCAAGCGCTGCTCTACCTGTTCGATCCGAGCGGATTCCGCATCCCCCTGCTGGAATTGTGCGCCATCGAGATTAAATGCCAAGGTAGTCGAAATCCCGATTGCTGCCGCGACAGCAGTCGTCCCTACCAAAAGTCCGATAATTAGCGTACTGATTTTTCCAATGTTATTAGTTAGTTTCATTTTGGTGAAAGCCGATAAAATAGAGATGAATACCAGTGGCATTACGATCATTTGAAGCAGCTTCACATAGCCTTTCCCTACAATGTTGTACCATTCGATGGTGGATTTGAGTACGTCCGATTTGGCTCCGTATATGTATTGCAAAATGAGTCCAAATAAAATTCCGAGTCCGAGACCGACAAATACCCGCTTGGAAAAAGAAATATGCTTCTTTTGCATGGCGTACAATCCAGCAACGAATAAGAGCAACAAAACAATGTTTACGATGATCAATAACGTCGACATATATTCCCCTCCCTTTCGTTCTATGTACCTCTCATTATTGTATTCGGTATAGATATAGTTATATTACCAACAATCCCTACTGGTCAAGTATGAATTGTTTTTGTATTATTCCAAACTGTCTTGCAGAGGTAGATAATGTCAAGCTGTAGTGGTGGGGAGGAAACAGGAGAAAACGCTCGGATTCTAGGGCCACCCGCTGGGGGATTGATTGCACGACTCCATGCAAAAAGCGAAACCGCGTCCAAAGTGGTCTCTTCCTCGAAGTTATTTCAGAGGTGGACGCTTAAGAGCGTGTTTCGCTTTTTGCATTGCGTCTCGGTCGGCGTCCCTAAGATCTTCGCTTATTTCTCCTGTTTCCTCTGCGAGCTATCCGTTCTAAACAAGTTTTTAATGCCTTAAAAGATTGAAGAATGCACTCTCGTTACGACAGAGAAGAATATTTCCAGACGTAGCGAATTGTGAAGTCCTACCGAGCGGAGAAGGGATTCGCGGGCAACAGAAACGCAACCGTGCCCATACGACGTAGTGGCTACCACTTTTGCGTTTCCCCGCGAATCCATTCGGAGCGGGCAGTCCCAGCCCCCAGCGGGACGGAGCACTGAAGCCTAGACTGGAAATATTCTTCTCTCCACTACAGCCACATATCAAGTGACCAAATCGAGTAGGAGGGAGTGACTAACTCCCGTCCTCTCACACCACCGTACGTACCGTCCGGTATACGGCGGTTCATCAAGCTTGACGAAGAACAGAATATCGTTGTACTAAACTTTTCAGCCCTTGTTGTTGCCAGTATGCAACTCCGAGGGCTTTGTGTATTTGAGGAGTCTTTGTGGAACGCCACGCACCCTTTCGGGTGTTTGCAATTTCTATTGCTTGGACGTGTGATAAACCCAGAGAACGAAGTTCTCGATATCGGGTTTTTATTCGCTTCCACTGAGACCACAAGCAAAGTCGGAGTCTACGCCGTATCCATTCTTCGATGGATTGTAGAATTTTCTTTGCATCTGCAAGGGCGAAATATCCAACCCATCCCATGAGATACTGGTTTAGCTTCCGAATCCTTTCATCCATAGAGATGCTCCATACCGGATTTGTGATGAAGCGGATTTTCTCTTTCAACTTCAGAAGTGATTTTGGATGAAGCCGAATCCTTGCTTGCTTTGCGTTAGTGAAACTGAAACCGAGGAACTTACGTTTCCAAGGTCGATCCACTGCACTTTTCTGCTCATTTACTTTTAGCTTAAGTACCTTCTCCAAGTAGTTTTGGATACTCTCTTTTACCCGTTCTCCCGCCCGCTTTGTTTTCACGTAGATGTTGCTATCGTCTGCGTATCTACAAAAGCGATGTCCTCTCTTTTCCAGCTCTTTATCCAAGTCGTCAAGCAGGATGTTCGCCAATAACGGACTAAGCGGGCCACCTTGTGGTGTGCCTTCTACTGCCGAGAGGCAGACTCCATTGATCATGATGCCTGCTTGTAAGTATGCGCGAATAAGTTTCAACAAAGCTTTGTCTTTTACTTTTCGGGCAACCCGACTCATTAAAATATCGTGATTTACCCGGTCGAAGAATTTCTCTAAGTCCATATCTACGACAAAGCGATATCCTTCGGAAATATAAGATTGTGCTTGTCTCATAGCGTCATGCGCACTGCGATTCGGTCGGAATCCGAAACTGGATTCTGAAAAGTGGGGATCGAATATGGGAGTAAGAACTTGGAGAATGGCTTGTTGGATTAAGCGATCTATCACGGTAGGAATACCTAATAACCTTACCCCTCCGTCAGTTTTCGGGATTTCGACTCTGCGGACAGGGGAAGGTTTATAGGTTCCTTTCATAATCTGTTCTTTAATGGTTAACCAGTGTTCACGGATATAATCGCGCAGTTGTTCGGTTGAAACACTGTCGATTCCCGCCGATCCTTTGTTTCTTTCCACTCTTTCGAGCGCCACTAATAGATTTTCCCGTGATAGGACTTTCTCCAACAACTCCATGACGATACCCTTTCCTTCGCACGCATCCTTCTAGTCTTGTCGGTCAATACTCAGCCCTCTCTTGTACCCTCAGGGCTTCACCCTTATTCTCCAAGAGTAGTTCCTTACGGAATTCTGCTTCACAGTTTGATCACGAAAGTGATTAGCGGATGTGTTGACTTAATGTTCAGCCCTTCCCCGTTCAAGCGTCCTATACTTGGGTACTATGGCTTCTGCTGACTTCTGCATGTTCAGCGACTCCTTACGGAGACGGTTACCAACATTTGAAGGCACTTCATGCAGACCTCCCCAGGTAAGAACGATAACTTTCATCCCATGTACCTGCCCAAGTTTACTGCTGTATTCCTTGGCTGTATAGGGCTTCGTCTTGTTCAGCAGACTCGCCCGAATACAACAGCCTCAAATTGGATTCGTGTACCTCAGGTCGGGACTTTGCCGCCGGCTTCCTCCAGATTCCACCTCACGGTAGACACCCTTGCCTTGAGCTAACGGTTGGTACAGCCAACCCCCGTTCGGGACTTACACCCTAGAGTTATCGCCCATGCTGGGCGCACTGAAAAAACAGGAACCGCCCATTTGGACGATCCCTGGTTCATTAGTAATACGAAATCGTTTCGCTTATTTTAATTGCTTCACCACCAAACACCACAACCAAGTGATGACGACCGCACCAATGGCTCCGGCAATGACGTTGAAGCCTGCCCACATCCACAGCCAATCACCCAGTACCAAATCGCCCAGCCAGCTACCCAAAAGAGCAGCAATGAGCGAAGCCCACCAGCCTGATCCGTTCGCTTTTCCTTTACAGATCAAGCTCATTGCCCACCAAACGACCACACCGACGACAGCCCATACGAACCAGAACATTCGTACACACTCCCTCTCTTATGATGGTGACGCTTACATTAGGGCCAAAATAATGACTAGTTATCTGTTACCATCATATTGAACAAAAGAGAAAGTGTGCATAGGCATTTAATTGGTATACAGTTCTGCTCGTCGGTTAGCAACACTTGGCAATTTGCCCCGTACTCGTTCAATCCGACTTACATCCAGTTCTGTGACCAATAACTTTTCTTCTTCCCCTGCACTTGCCATCACGACTCCCATCGGATCGACGAACATGCTGCGTCCAGCAAAAATATTTCCGACCTGATCAGCCGCACATACGAACATTGTGTTTTCAATGGCACGTGCACGAACCAGCGTCTCCCAGTGATCCTCTTTCATTGCTCCCGCTACCCAGCCTGCTGGCACAAACAAAATATCGGCACCCTGTAGCGCAAACTGTCTCGCGATTTCCGGGAAGCGCACTTCGTAGCATACCATCAGCCCGATTTTGCCAAATTCCGTTTCCACCACTTGATACGGATTATCCCCAGGCGCGATGAAATCCGATTCTGTGTAGGAAAAGGCATCGTACAAATGTGTCTTGCGGTACGCATGCAGCAGCTGTCCTTCACGACCTAGAAAAACGGTCGTATTGTAGGCGCGATTCTCATCACCCTCGATGGATTCGAACACACCACAAACCACATAAACTCCGTGCTCCGAAGCGAGCTCTGCCAAGCCGGAAACGAATGGACCATCCAGCTTTTCCGCTACCTCTGCTGGGGTTACTCCCGACTTTGGCGTGGCAGGTGCGCTGTACATTTCAGGCAAGATTACAAAATCTGCCCCTGCTGCTTTTGCTTTTGCAATGTAATCGGCTGCTTTTTGCAAATTTTGCGTCTTATCCATCGTCGCTGTCAGTTGTGCAATGGCTACTTTCATCAATATCCCCGTCCTTCCTATTCATACAAAGCTCTCGTTTTCTTACTTGCTAGTATAACTGATTTTGACCGAGTTCCAAGTAAATATGCTTTACCAGCTGGACGTCTTGTATATAATGGACTTGTCATCTTGCGTATAAATTTTCACCCTATTGAAAGTAGGTGAGACCATGTCCATCCGTATCAAGCTGCTCCTCTCTTACACAGGGATGCTAGTCATCAGCTTGCTGACGTTTTTTGTAGCCGCCAGCCTATTTACGATAGCGGCGACAGGTGATTTCAACAGCTTTCGCGATTTTTATAAAGTGCATTATCAGCTCAATCCGCTGACAGAACAAGAGGAGAATATTTTCCTTGAATTGAAATATCTCGCCAAGAATGAGCCGGATCAACTACAAAACCAGGAGCTGCTTGCCGATTACGATTTTAAGCTCAAAACGGTACGAGCCGGCCTGTATGTCCGCAGAGAGAGCAATCAAGTCTTTACCTCCCCAACCATCAATCAGCCCGAGCTGGAAAACAGCTTGCCGCCCTATGACTTGAACAACAACCAGATTCGCAACACGTTCAACATCGGCGAAAGATTTTATGCGTATGCCAAGTTTGACTTCAAGTTTTCGGATGGCGCAAAAGGCAGTGTTTTTGTAATCCGCGAACGCAGTCCATTTGGTGAGGTGATCCGAAAACTGCTGCCGATGCTCGTGTTCCTCCTCCTCGGCGTCCTTGTCATCGCAAACGTCTTACTGTACCGCTGGATTACCCGCAGTGTCGTCAAGCCGCTCGATTTACTTCGCCATTCAGCTGAGAACATCAAGGAAGGCAATCTGGACTTTGAGCTCCATCTGTACACGAAGGACGAGATTGGACAACTGAACGAGGCGTTCGAAAACATGCGCAAACGATTGCAGGAATCAGTACGACTGCGCCTTGCGGACGAAGAAAGCCGGAAAGAGTTGATTTCCAACATCTCACATGATTTACGTACACCGATTACCAATATCAAGGGCTACATCGAGGGAATCCGCGATGGCGTAGCTGATACCCCGGAGAAAATGGACAAGTATGTCAACATTATTTACTCCAAGGCAGTAGACCTCGACTTGCTCGTTGATGAGCTGTTTCTTTACTCCAAGCTCGATCTGAAGCAAGTGCCCTTTACGTTTGAACATGTAGATATCGTCCAGTTTTTGGATGATTGCATCGACGAGCTACACTACGATCTGGAAAAGAAGGGCATTACGATTCAGTGGAAGCAACGCACAGCAGAAGGCACCCTGGTCATCGCCGATCTGGAAAAAATCAAGCGCACCGTCTTAAACATCATTGGAAATTCGCAAAAATACATGGATAAACCTGAAAAAGTCATCTGTGTCTCCGTTCAAGCAGACGCTCATTGGGCTACCATTGAAATAAAAGACACCGGCATCGGCATCCCGCAAGAAGCCATTCCTCACCTGTTCGAACGCTTTTATCGGGTGGAGCAATCCCGTAATTCTTCTACGGGCGGTAGCGGTCTGGGACTGTCCATCGCGCGCCAGATCGTCGAGGGTCACGGCGGAAAAATTTGGGTGGAGAGCAAGCAAGGCGTAGGTACCAGCGTGTTCTTTACGCTAAAACGTACCCATAAACAATAGGAGGTGCACATTCCCATGTCTTCACGTATCCTCATCATTGAAGATGAGACGACTATCGCTCAACTGGAGCGGGATTATTTTGAACTGAACGGCTTTCAGGTCGATTTATGCCACTCTGGCAGCGAAGGCTTACCTCTCGCCATCAATGGCGACTACAGTTTGATCATCGTTGATTTGCAGCTTCCGGGTATGGACGGCTTCGAATTGTGCAGCCAGATCAGACAGGTCAAGGAAGTGCCGATCCTGATCGTCTCCGCCAAAAAAGAAGAGATCGATAAAATTCGCGCCTTTAATCTCGGTGCCGATGACTATATTACAAAGCCGTTTAGCCCCAGCGAATTGGTTGCCAGAGCCAAAGCCCATCTGACAAGATACGAGCGTTTGACAGCCCGACAAACTGAGCCATCGAACGCAGAGATTCACATTCGCGGTCTCGTCATCGACAAAGTCTCCCGAAGAGTCTACGTACGCAATCAGGAAGTTATTTTCACGACAAGAGAATTCAATCTGCTTGAATTTCTAGCGACTCACCCAAATCGGGTTTTTAACAAAAACGAGCTGTTCGAACGAATCTGGGGCATGGACTCCAGTGGAGATATCGCGACCGTTACGGTACATATTCGCAAGCTGCGGGAAAAGATCGAAGTCGATCCTTCCAATCCGCAGTATATCGAGACGGTCTGGGGTGCCGGTTACCGATTTACTGTCTAAAAGTGAATACCATGATCATCACAAAAACCTTCAGCGAAAACGAGGACGGATTTTCCGCTCTACGTCAAAGCTTGAGGTTTTTTCACGTGTAAGAACGTACGATAAAAGTCATTTTATCTTTTTTTAAGAACTTTTTTAGATTCTATTAATCTCTTGTTTCTTGGCAGTTTAGGTCTCTCGACTATCCTACAAGTAATCATGCAACACCCACTCAACTGATCTAGAGGAGGACCAACTGATGAAAAAGTTTTCCAATAAAATCGCAATCATGATGCTCGCAACTGTTATGGGCACAGCATCCCTTCCTTACGCCGCACTGAATGTGCAAGCAGCTTCCAATCCCCTGAATGCTCAAGAAATTCAGCAAGCCGTTACTGAACTCTCCAAGCTGAAAGTCATGCAAGGCAGTAACCTTCATAATCAAGTTACGCGTGCCGAGCTGGCAAAAATGGTCGCACACACCTTTGGCCTGCAGGGCGGCAAAACAGATAAATCCGTAACGTTTACGGATGTGAAAGCAAATGACTGGTTCTATAAATACGCGGTAGATCTGGTATCCCTCGATATCATGCAAGCAAAGGATGGCCATTTTGATCCACGTGGAACCGTGACAGATGCTGAATTCGTGCAAATCGTCGCAAAAGCGCTCAAGCGTGATGTGAAGTCGGTTAACTACTGGGCGGAACGCTTCTTCTCCGTAGACAGCAACGTTACTCGCGGTGAAGCCGCTTATCTGTTGAATGTGGCTCGCCAGGCAATCCCTTCTGATAAAGCAACCATCACGAGCGTACAATCCTTGAACGAAATTACATTGATTGTGACGTTCGATGGTCCGTTGACCGCAGAAAACGAAGCATTTGCCAAAGCAAAAGAAGACTTTGCCTTTAGCGATGGACTGACACTGACAAATATGCCACGTCTGAAAACAGGTTCTACCAATACTTACATCGTGCCGACCTCGGTTCAAAAGCCAGGAACCACCTACACCCTGACATACAAAGGGAAAAAGGCGGGTACATTCGCAGGTAACGCAACCAAGATCGACATGACAGAAGTGCGCCAAGTAACAAACGACACGTTTGAAGTCGAATCCCTGCGAGCAAATGGTGTCATCGATTATGGATATGTCATCTCCGCCTACAGCGGAGGGCGCGGTGCAAATGCATTGGTGCTGGATCAAAACAACAGTGCAAACGGCAAAACGTATCAAATCATTTCTTCCATGCAAGCAAGACAAGTGACCATTACACCAGAAGGCGGACAACCAATCGTAGCGAAATACGTGCCTTTCACACAATCAACTGACGGCAAGCAAGAAATTAAATTCCGTCTGCCAGAAGGCCAAGTCCTGACTCCGGGCGTTACGTTCACCATTACGTCCGACTGGGCGAATATCGCGAAACCAACCTTCGTCGCAAAAGAAATCGCTCCGCTCGAAATCAGCGAAGCCAAAGCAGTTAGTGAAACTTCTATCACCGTTTCTCTGACAGAGGACCCGGGAGACGAGCTGTTCTCCGGACGCAGCGTAGAACTCACTCGTGCAGACGGAGAAAAACTGCTGGCGACGTACAAATATTCCAGTCGCAAAGGTACCACAGGCGTGTTTGACATCCAGCAAGATGGTAAACTGAAAGCAGGTACCACTTACACAGTAACACCTGTCGGCGATTGGACTGGCAAATCTTCTGCCGAGCTGACAGTCGAGTAGTCTTTTTATGAGAGTTCAAAAAGTCGGCTTTTCAGCACCGAGAAAGTAACGTGAACCTGAAGAAGGAGGAGCGGAGTGTAGGAAACCTACATGAGCACCGGACTTCGAAGGTGAACGTTACTTTCGATGCCGAGTTTGCTCTCAAAACTACTTCGTGATCAAAAGTCGATTTTTTGAACTACCTTATGGAAGAAACAAAGGATAGGATCGTCAGAACTCATCTGACCCCCTATCCTTTTTCTTATTTTCTAGCCCAAAAGCCCCTGCAAAAATCAAAACTTTTCCTATATTCAGGCGTCTATTACTAGTAATTCATTCCTTTATGCCTATATCATTTTGACAGGAGCCTGTTTTGCATGACCGTCAGCTCGTATACATCGATTCTGGAAACGGATAAACGAATCCGAAAAGCTTCTCCTAACCTTGAAGCTAAGGTGGAGATGTACAAGCTCTTTCTCGCTTCTACAGACGCTATTGAAATCCACATCAATAACCTGACGCATCCATTAACTACCATTAGAATCTATGACATCCATCGAACAAAACTTGCAGAAGCTGAATATAGTCCGAACGCCCCCATCATCCTTCCGTTTTTTCCAAAAGAAGATGGTCTGTACTATGTACAGCTGACGATTGGGCCTGATCCAGACCCGCAGCACACCTATCAATTGCACGTGGATAAGTATAAACGCCTATCGGGGATCATGAATCAATCGGAGGAGTTTACCGCAGAAAATGGTCCGTACATGATCGGACCAGAGGATGTCATCATAGCTGCTGGGACATCTATCAGCTTTGAAGCAGGGACATCCATCAATGTACGGTGTCAAAACAAGATCGTCGTCCAAAACGGTGCCTCTGTTTCTTTTCGCGGAGAACCAGACAAACCTGTCGTCGTCATCGGCGCCATTGACGATACAACCGCACACCGTTGGACTCAGCTCGTGTTATCTCCTTTGGCTGAGGCAACCTTCCAGCACATTATTGTGCAATACGACAACGATGGAGACGGCGCAGACTTTTTGACCTCAGCAGCCCCTTTCGTAGCGATCGCCTCATCCGTTGAAGAATTCGAGTCAATGGTTGCTAAAGCGGACTATGTGGAGCGGGCCGCAGTCGTGTCTCCCTCTTCTCGCCTGGACTTCATCAAAACTTGGTTTCAGCAGTCTAGCCCTTATCGCTTTCATATTTTTGGCGATCTCTTGCCTGAGCTTTATTTCGGCATGGATGTCACCACTTTTGCTCGATGGGAAACGGATACGAAGCGGATTAACGAAGAACGAGTAGAAGCTGGTGAAATCAATTACTGGGATTTTGTTAACGGCAACTTCACTGCCGATTTAATAGAAGCAACGCTTCTGTTTGCCAATAATGAGAGCAGCCCCGAGCTGCGAATTCAACGATTGATTGATTTTCTGATCATCGCACAAAAATGGAGGAGAAAACACGGATGCTTCAGCCTGTTCGACATGCTCGATCCATTCCACGATCACGACGAGGAATTTTACAAAACGTTTGAACAGATGTCGTCCGCCTTCTGGCTCGCGCATAATACATCCATTATTCACTGGGATACTCTTTCACGAGAACTCGGCATTTGGCAAAAAGAAAGTTTCTTCGAACGGCAATTCATCAACTCTGTCATGATTCGCCTGCACTTCGCAGCCGACCTGCCGTTCTCCCTTCCGGGGTATGGAAATAACATTCCACCTGTCGGCTTTTTGGGTATTTCCATTCACTTTGGCCCGTTCCGCTATCCAGAGGACTATCCGGCTCCCGGGCCTGAATTCGACGTCAATTACGGCGAACTCTCTACAGCTTCCTATGTGAAATTTATGTTCGAATCGTTGCTCAATGGCAAAACGAATCCCGTCTACACGTGGTGGATACCTACACAAGCGGATAAAGAGCTGTTTCGAACCTTGCAGGAAAAAGGCATATCACTGGATTCCCCTCCGGAAGATTGGGACCGCGAATTCGTGCAGCCTGCTAGAAAAACGCTGGAGGAGATTCGGGCCTACTATCTTAATCCTACTGCAAATGAAAGGTTTACCTCCAACTGTTGAGGTCGGGGGAAGCCATGGCACATGTTTTCCAGTCGCCTATATCCTCCCTTCGTTCGGGCGGTCTCCTTCCAAACATGTGCCATGACTTTCGAACAGCAGAGGATCATTTCGGGACTTAGACCTTTTTTATCAGTTATGTCTTAAAGTCTTTTTTGAGGAAGATGTGCTTTTGTTCCATCTTCTTGTGTAATCTGCGCTTCTTCACCCCACTACAGCTACGAAAAAAGCTTCCTCTTTAATTCACAAAATTTTTCCCATAATAAATCTCATCCATCTCTATTTGCAATTGCTTCGTAATATCCTCCTGCTCCTCTGGTGTCAGCCTATCCTTCGTGTAACCAAACAAATAATTGTTCAGATCAAATTCCCTGCGTTTGCATTTGGTATGGAAAATATTATCTTGGTACACATTCACATCAATCATGTGGAACAAGTCCTTAATTTCCTCGGGAATATAATTTTGGATGGAACTGATGTCGTGATCGATAAACAGCTTGTATCCATGTATATCCCGGGTAAAACCGCGCACCTTGTAATCAATTGTCATCAGATCTGTATCAAACGAACGAATTAAATAATTGAGTGCTTTGAGCGGAGAAATTTCGCCACAAGTCGACACGTCGATATCAGCCCGGAATGTACTGATGCCCTCTGTTGGATGGTACTCTGGGTACGTATGCACCGTAATATGGCTCTTGTCCAACTGCAGCACTACATTCTCAGGTAAGGGCCCGGGAGATTCCTCATAAGATTCATTAGGGACTTCTACGACCGGCCCCTCGGATACAAGAAAAGTGACGCTCGCCCCTTGAGGTACATAATCTTGTTGGGCGACATTCAGTACATGTGCGCCGATAATATCCGACACGTTTTTCAGGATATTCGTCAATCTCTCTGCATTGTATTGTTCATCTATGTATTCGATATACGCTTCCCGTTCCGCTTTTGTTTTGGTGTAGCAGATGTCATACATGTTGAAGCTGAGTGACTTGGTCAAATTATTGAAGCCATGCAGCGTAACATTATGTTCTGTTTTTTGTTCCAAGCGTCATTTCCCCCTGTAGTAGCATCCAAAACTCGGTTTGTCTTACTTTTTCCTCTATCTCGTTCATAAATACCTATTACTTTTATCCTATTACAAATTGATTCAATAGCATCAGGGAAACTTAACAGAATATGGTTCTAATCCTCTTGGTTTAGTGATAAAATATTAAAGTGTGTCAAAATTTAGAAGAAAGGGGGAAATTATCATGCATTGGTATACAAGCGTATTGAAAAAATACGTCGCTTTTACAGGAAGAGCTAGACGTCAAGAATATTGGATGTTCACTTTGTTCAACATCATCGTATCTCTGGTAATTGCTCTCGTAGACTCATTAATTGGTACAGCATCTGTTTTGGGCATGATCTATTCACTAGCGGTATTACTGCCTAGCTTGGGCGTAACTGTTCGCCGATTGCACGATACAGGAAGAAGTGGTTGGTGGGTCCTTCTTGGATTAATTCCTTTTATCGGTGCTATTATTTTGATTGTATTCTTGTGCCAAGACAGCCAAGGAGACAACCAATACGGTGCGAATCCTAAAACTTCGCAATCCTTCTAATGTCTCCAACACCTCTCCTCATAAGGGAGAGGTGTTTTATTTTTGGCCCAAAGAACTCTTTTGCCATGCTCGTTTCTCCTTTGTTTACCTGTGACACACCCCTCCCCGTTCGATACTAATTATTCAGAAAATCACTTTTCCATCGGAAGACTTCTTTCGAATACCAAGATGTGCTTAGGACAGAATAGAACTGTAAAAACGCCCAAAAGGAGGATTGTACGATGAGTAAACAGACGCTGGCTGCCCATGAATCACTGGATATTCATGAAGTACTCAACTTCAAAACACTCTGTCTCGCCAAATCCAAGCTGATGCAAGGCATCGTATTCGATCAGGATTTACGAGCGCTGATGCAAAAAGACGTAGAACAATCCTTACAAGCAATCGAGGAGCTTCAGGCTATTTACAAGAACGCACCCTTCCAGGCACCGATCCCGCAAACTCGCCCGACCCCCATCATAAACTGAAGGTGAAAATCCGATGAACAACGATTATCAAGATCCTATAAACGCGTTAAACATGCCGGAGAAGGCAGACATGACTTTTGCTATGGACTTCCTCATTCGTGCCAAGGAAGGCGTCCGAAACACAGCAATCGCTCTGACTGAAACCGTTACTCCGGAAGCAAGAGCCGTATTGCGGAAACAACTCCACCAAGGAATTGCTCTCCATCAAGAAATCGCGGAACTAATGCTCAGTAAAAAATGGTTCCATCCCTACGAGCTTCATGAACAGTATCAACTAGACCACCTCTCAGCCTTGGAAACGATCCAAATCGGGCAAATGAACCTTTTCCCTGAAGATACTTCGCGAAAAAGCATGTTCGATCGGACACCAGATGAACACCACTGATGGAGGAACTTATCGATGAAAGCTGTTACATACCAAGGCATTAAAAACGTAGTAGTAAAAGAGGTGCCCGATCCGAAGCTTGAAAAACCCGATGATATGATCGTGAAATTGACAAGCACCGCCATATGCGGATCCGATCTCCATTTAATTCATGGCATGATCCCCAATTTGCAGGAGGATTATATTATCGGTCACGAACCAATGGGCATTGTCGAAGAGGTTGGCTCCGGTGTAACCAAACTGAAAAAAGGCGATCGCGTCATCATTCCATTTACCATCGCTTGCGGCGAATGCTTTTATTGCAAAAACCATTTAGAAAGCCAATGTGACAATTCAAACGAGAATGGCGACATGGGTGGTTTTTTCGGATATTCAGGTACAACTGGCGGTTATCCCGGGGGACAGGCAGAGTATTTGCGGGTGCCGTTTGCGAACTTTACCCATTTCAAGCTACCTGAAAACTGCGAAGTAGAGGATGAAAAGCTGTGCTTGATTGCCGATGCTATGCCCACTGCCTATTGGAGCGTAGATAACGCTGGTGTCAAGGACGGAGATACCGTGATTGTTCTGGGCTGCGGACCCGTAGGCCTCCTCGCCCAAAAGTTTTGCTGGCTGAAAGGTGCAAAACGTGTGATCGCGGTTGATTATATCGAGTACCGCCTGCAACATGCAAAACGTACGAACAACGTAGAAATCGTTAACTTTGAGCAAAAGGAAAATATCGGTAACTACCTGAAAGAAATCACGAAGGGTGGCGCTGATGTTGTCATCGATGCTGTTGGTATGGATGGAAAAATGTCCGACCTGGAGTTTCTAGCGAGTGGCTTGAAGCTACAAGGAGGCGCTATGGGGGCAATCGTCATCGCTTCCCAAGCAGTCCGCAAAGGCGGTACGATCCAAATTACCGGTGTTTATGGCGGGCGCTACAATGCCTTCCCTCTTGGAGACATCATGCAGCGCAATGTCAACATACGTTCCGGACAAGCTCCTGTGATCCACTACATGCCCTATATGTATGAGCTTATTACCACTGGAAAAGTCGACCCAGGTGACATCATCACGCACGTCATTCCCTTGGGTGAAGCAAAGCGTGGATACGAAGTGTTTGATACGAAAACAGACAATTGTATCAAAGTCGTTCTAAAGCCTTGATCAAATGATGGGAAGGAGGGTACCTCTGCGATGAGTTACGGATTGCACGAACAGCTTGAACTGCATGAAATTGCTACTTTTAAAACCATTTGCATGACCAAGTCCAAGACAATGCAAGGCCTGGTTTCCGATGAGACGTTGAGACAGCTTTTGGCTGACGATGTTCTCGTATCCACCAGACAGCTTCAGGAGCTGAGCTCTCTACTGACAAAAGCAAATTCATAGGGGGACAAACGCATGACTGGCATTCTTCAAAGCTTAGCTGGTATGGGTGGCCTGACGGATCAAGTAATCGCTATGGACTTTCTCATCTCCGCAAAGAGCGGTGTACGGAACTATGCGATGGCACTGACAGAAACAGGCACCCCGGAAATTAAGACAATACTAACCAAGCAATTGGAAGAAGCAATCGATTTGCACGAAAAGATCAGCCTGTACATGATTGAGCGAGGCTGGTACCATCCATGGAATATTGCCGAGCAGATTGAATTGGATCAGCAAAATATCCACACCGCGTTACATCTTCCGTGAAGTGAAGCACCCTTTTTGGGTGCTTTTTATATTTTGTCTACTATTCGACAATATCTCCTAAAGTAAAAGAGAAGCTCATCCTATAAAATGGTATATATAGGTATTTTTAGGGAGGGGCGATGATATCCATCTCATAGCACCACTCGATGAGCGTTTCAGAGCTACATTACCATTGTCAAGAAAGGTTGATGTTCATGTTTAAGAAAGCCTTGATCATCCTGACATTAAGCTCAGTTGTCGCTGTACCATGTTTAGCCGCAGAAGCCCATGGGGCCGCTCTACCTTTACAGGAGAAGGCGCCAGCCTCCGCAAAAACAATAATCAAAAATGCTGCATTTGGTCAGGAAGTCTGGGTCATGCTCGGCTCCCCTATTCCAAACGGATGGGTCGTAATCAGATCTTCTGGCAATATGAACCTGATTAAGGATATGAACAACGCTCCGGCTGGTTACGAAGTTTGGGTCATGCTCGGTTCCCCTATGCCACCTGGATGGGTCGTCATCAGAAGTACCGGAACCATGAACCTGCTTAAAAATCTGAACAGCGCCTCTTCTAATGAGGAAGTTTGGGTGATGCTCGGCTCCCCTATGCCTGACGGATGGGTTGTGATCAGAAGTACCGGAACCATGAACCTGCTTAAAAATCTGAACAACGCTCCCTCTGGTCAGGAGGTATGGGTGATGCTCGGCTCGCCTATTCCTGACGGATGGATTGTGATCAGAAGCTCTGGGAATATGAACCTGATCAAACGTTTAGGCTAATCAGACCAATTGGATAACTGTATCCATAATAGATAGAAACATAGCATCCTCTCATCTACAAGCTGACGTCGAAACTCCATCGACATCAGCTTGTTTCCTTTTCTTTTTTGGCCATAGGCTGGGAAAGCTAAAAGTGCACGCCTGGTTTGCTTACTTGGCATTTGGCGGAGTGTTACTCGGTGGAATCGTTGCTTTTGAACCAATAGAACGATTTCTAGCTGCACCTAGACCAAATACAAAGAGGAAGATTGACGCACAAACCAAAAGTAGAAGGGGAACCGTCCAGCTATCCGTTGCATCATGCAGATATCCGAAAAGGGTCGGGCCTATTGCGGCAAGCAAGTATCCAACTGATTGAGCCATTCCGGACAGCTCTGCAGCTTGTTGAGCATTCTCTGTGCGTAAACCAAAAAACATCATCGATAAACTAAATGCAAAACCTCCGCCAATTCCGAGCATGATGATCCACCAAACTATGAAATTCGCGCTTCCGTAAAGTAATCCAAGCGTTCCCATTAAAAGCAGCATTGCCGTAATCGTAACTAATAACCGTTGACTAGACATACGCCCAGCGATAATCGGAACGATAAAAGTAAAGGGAAGCAAGGCTAACTGCATAACGGATAGGAACCAACCAGCTTGATCTGAACTTATTCCTTGTTGTTTTAAGATTTCAGGTAGCCATGTGATCAGTACATAGAAAAACGTAGATTGGAGTCCCATAAACAAGGTTACTTGCCACGCTAGTGCGGAACGCCATATATTCACACTGCTATCCGCCGATTGATTTTGAACAATGGCTGTTTCCCTATTGCGGCGTTTCATTTGAGGTAACCAAAATAATACGGATACCAAACTAAGAATGGCCCATATTCCCAACGCCCCGCGCCATCCAACTCCTAATCCAACTGCAATGGGAACACTAATCCCAGATGCAATTGCCCCTAATAAATTCATAGAAATGGAATATACACCAGTCATTAAACCAATTTGTCTAGGAAACTCCCGCTTTATAAGACTTGGCAACAATACATTAGAAACGGAAATTGCCAATCCAAGAACAGCGGTACCGATATACAAAGTACCGATTCCTGAGAAAGAACGCAAAATAACCCCAAAAGTAAGAAGGATGATGGAAATCAGAATGATTCCTTCTACTCCAAACCTTCGTCCTAATTTAGGAACAATAGGAGAAAAAAGTGCAAAAGCTAATAGGGGCAACGTGGTAATCATACCTGCCAGCGTATTCGAAATATGAACATCGTCCCTAATAAGACCAACTAGAGGCCCCACTGAGGTTAAAGGAGCCCGTAAATTAGCTGCAATAAATATGATTCCTACAATAACCACCCAAACTGCTGATCTAGTAACGTTTGGATTTGATTTTATCTCTTGCGTGCTCATTATTTTCCCTCTTTGTCTATTAGATTGAATACAGGAGTTCATTCGTAAAAGTATATTATAATATACTTTTACGACCGATAACGTATACTATAATATAATAATGACCCTCTAGCAACCATTTTGTCGCTAAAGGGTCATAGTCGTGGTAGTTTATAAACATACAGGGGATCGATTTTTAGACCCCGTATTTCAATATAATATGGAGAACAACAAGCTCGTCGGACTGATTTATATAGGAATGCGTGCCATCTGCACAAAAACTAATCGAATCATACTGATTCAAGACGTATGACTCATTATTTACATGGATGGAAAGGGTTCCTGACATGACCGTCGCAATTTCCGTTGTATTGTGGTGATGCTTCTCTGGATAATATGAGCTATTTGGCTGTAAATAAGCTCTACACGTTTCAATTTCATTACTTACGTTTTGAAAGATTGGCTCAATGACCCAATCTTTATTATCCCCAGCAATTCTGAGTCCCTTCCCAGCTCTGGACAGATTTACACTGTTCTCGGTTGAGAATAACGCCAAGAGTGGGATAGATAAGCATTTCGAAATTTTCCACAGCACCCCGATTGTTGGGTTGGTTTCTCCACGCTCAATATTTCCAAGCGTCAACTTGCTCACACCGGATAATTCTGATAAATCTTCCAGGCTCAAATGCTTCTCTTTACGAATTTTTTTTAATACCCCTCCAACCTGTAAAACAACTTGTTTAGGATCATCGGTTTCTGGATTCACTGTAAGCCTCCCTTTACCATCACGATGGAAACTATAAAAAATATGCTAGTAGCATTCCTTTACGATAGTGATGAAATCATACTAAATATACCAGATCATCAATCATAACCCCATAAAAAAGAAACCCTTCCTGCCAAAACAGAAAGGGCCTTCTCCGGCTGGTCTGCTACTTAAACCAGCCTTTTTCCTTTGAATGCATAATCGCCTCGATCCGATTGCTCACACCGAGCTTGTCGAGAATGACGGAGATGTAATTCCGCACCGTCCCTGTCGTAATGTACAGCTGACTGGCAATCTCCTTAGTGTTCTTCCCGTCAGCGACCAAAAGCAGGACTTCCTTTTCCCGCTCCGTCAGCGGATTTTCCTGCCCGTATGCCTCATCGACCAGCTCAGGCGCATAGATCCGCCGCCCAGCCATAATGCTGCGAATCGAGCTAGCCAGCTCTTCGCTCGGACTGTCCTTGAGCAAGTAGCCGTTTGCTCCTGCCTTCAGAGCTCGCTCGAAGTAACCGGGGCGAGCAAAGGTTGTAAGAATCATCACCTTGCACCCGCTGCCTTTCAATTCCTCGGCAGCGTCTAATCCGCTTTTGACTGGCATTTCGATATCCATAATGCAAATGTCGGGCTGATGCTGATGCACGAGCTTGACCGCATCCTCACCATTACTTGCTTTTCCGACGACCTTCATATCCTCTTCCAAATCGAGCAGGGAAGCAAGGGCTCCCAAGAGCATTCTCTGATCCTCTGCAATGACAATGCGAATCATCTTCCCGCCTCCTGTTCCGGTTGTTTGAAGATGTTGGGTACCCGGATCACTAGCTGTGTTCCAGAGACTGAGGACTGGATTTCCATGCTTCCGTTGACAAATTCCAGCCGTTCCTTCATCCCACGCAAACCGTTGCCCCGGTAAACCAATTCCTCCGCCATTCCAATGCCATTATCCGTTACGCTTACAACGAGATCTGTACGAGTGGGTTCGATGACAATGGAGGAGGCAGTGGCATTGCTATGCTTCACAATATTGTTGACCGCTTCTTTCAGGCACATGCACAACACGTTTTCTGTCATCAGCGAAGTATTGGTCAGATTCGTGTCGCCTTCCAGCACGAACTCAATATCCGCTGCCTTGAAAATTTGTTTGATCCGAAACATCTCATCCTCAAGCCGCGTCCCACGCATTTGTGTGACCATTTCCCGTACTTCTTTCAAAGCGATTCGCGCCGTTTGCCTGATTTCCTCCAGCTCCGTTCTCGCCAGAGCAGGATTTTTGTTGATCAGCTTGTTCGCCAAATCGCTTTTCAACCCAATCAGGGAAAGCTTCTGCCCCAACGTATCGTGCAAGTCACGGGCAATGCGTTGGCGTTCCTCGAGCTTGACCAGCTCTGAAATCCGCTTGTTCGCATGCTCCAGCTCTCCCTGGAGCTTCTCGCGCTTATTCCAGTTGTACGTAGTCACGGGCAAGAGAATGACAGCAACCATACTAACCAAAACAAACGGAAGCTGGCCAATCAATTGCGCGTTTTTGGTGAAAAAACCGATGTTGACCGATATGGCGGTGCTAATCAAATGAACCGTGTACAGTGTAACAAAGCCGATCTTGTTCTCAATATTCCCGATAAAAAACGCCAAGAAGAGTGAGAAATACACATAGCCGAACATCAAGGTCATGGCGATGGATATGATGATCTGCACACCCGTCCAAAAGTAAATCAGCCAGCCCTTCGACAGAAAAGAGAATACATAGCAAATGAAAAACAGAATGATCATGATGATTCCGATCACCGCTTCGTACGTCGAGGATGATCGGAAGATGAAATAAAATGGCAGGATGTAGAAGACAACCCACACATAAGGGCTCAAGCCCGTATTTTTTTGAAGAATGTGATACCACTTCTGCTTTTGCATCCTTGCCCACCTTTTCTTCGCCACTCTCTCAAGTGTATCGGAATTCAATGGTTTATGGCAGGCTTATTTTCCTTCCAAACTCGGTTTGGAGCCTTGGAGTGCATCCATGATCGCTTCAGATCGAACAGCAGCCAATCGCTTGATGCCTTTGAAGCTCACAAAGCGCTTGTTGCTCTCATCCCATAAATGAAAACGCAGGCACTGCACGCTGGCCGCCAGTGTAATCGTTGTCGCCTTCTGAAGCGGAGGTGTCTCGTTATGTGCTTTTTCCAGGTTGTAATTCGGTACCCGTGGGCTTAAATGATGGACGTGGTGAAAGCCAATATTGCCTGTGAGCCATTGCAAAACCTTTGGCAGCTTGTAGTAGGAGCTTCCTTCTACTGCTGCTTTCACGTAGTTCCACTCTTCTTCGTTCTCAAAATACGAATCCTCATACGTATGCTGTACATAAAACAGCCAAATCCCAAACAATCCTGAGAAAAAAAAGATCGGACCTTGAATCAGCAGAAATGCTTGCCAGCCAACCGCCCAGATTAAGACCGCATAAAGACCAACCAACAGCACATTCGTCAAATACGTATTCAACCGCTCTTTGCGGCGAGCACGTTTTACATTAAAACGATATTGGAGCAAAAAGACAAAAATAGGGCCTAAGCCAAACATAACGATCGGATTACGATACAGCCGATAAGAAATTTTACGCCAGATAGAAGCTTCGAGATATTCATTAACAGTTAACATCCACAGATCGCCTACGCCTCGTTTGTCGAGGTTGCTGCTCGTAGCATGGTGAATATTGTGACTATTTTTCCACTGTTCATACGGCACGTGGGAAATCACACCCGTAATTGTCCCCACGATGTCATTCGCCAGACGATTTCTGAAAAAGGATTGGTGGCAGCAGTCGTGGCAAATGATGAAGGTACGGATGACGAAGCCAGCTGCAACAATGACGATAGGCAGCGTCAGCCAATAGGACACAGATAGACTGAGATAAGCTCCGTACCAGAGCAGAATCAGGGGAATTAACGTATTGATTAGCTGTCGGATACTCTTTTTCATGTCTGATTTTTCAAAGGGGGCAACATTCTTTTTCAACTCGGCAATGTTGGCTTGATGCATCAATCGTTTCCTCCTCGACCGAAGCGCATGAGACGTGGAGTGCGCCGGACACTATATTCTATCTATATTGTAGAAAATAGCGTCTGGCCGCTGTAGTCATAAACGTCAAGTCGGAGACATGACAAATGTCATGGTTGAACAAGCGACTTGAAAATTTAAGGTACATAAACTAAGCAGCCATCCCATATTATGCCAAGAAAAGACCCCATCCATACTTCGGATGAGGTCTCTCGCTTTGACGCCGTATTGTTCTTACTTCACATCGAGGCGCTTCACGATATCTTCGAGCAGCAAATTCGCTGCCTTGATGCCGCCTGCTTTGTTCCAAACCGTTTCGTCTACTTGGTAAACTTGATTGGTCTTCGCCACATTCAGAGATTGGAAGACCGGGCTTTCCATCCATTTTTTCGCGTTGTTCGAAACATCTTTAGATTCTTTCGTTGGCTCCGTTACCCAGTAGAACAGGATGTCCCCATCCATAGCGGACATACCTTCTTCACTGATCATTTCTGCAAAGTTGTTTACGTCCTGGGAAGTTGGACGTGCGAGTCCCAGTTGATCGAGCAGCACACCGCTAAAGGTATCTTTTTGATAGATTTGTACACCTTTTTTGGAGAATTTCGCTACGGATACTTTGGTAGAAGCTTTCGGACCCAGCTTTGCTTTCGCAGCAGCTACACGATCATCGAATTCTTTCAGGACTTGCTCGCCTTCCGACTTCTTGTTTAGTGCTTCTGTATAAAGCATGAAGTTGCTTTTCCATCTACCGGACAGCTCTTCTGAGAATACGGTTGGAGCGATTTTGGACAGTTGATCGTAAATCTTTTCATGACGTACTTTGTTCCCGATGATCAAATCAGGGCTCAGGCTTACAATCGCTTCGAGATTCGGCTGGTCTTCGAAGCCCAACACTTCTACACCTGTCATCTCATCCTTGATGTGAGGATACCAAGGATCTTCATCCCATGACTGTACAGCAGCGATTGGCTTAACGCCAAGTGCAAGCAAGGCTTCGGTACCTTCATTTGTTAAAATGACCACGCGTTCTGGTGTTCCCTTGATCGGAGTGGTACCCATTGCGTGTTTCACTTCACGTACTTCATTGGAATCGGCTGGTGCTGATGTTGGAGTAGCCTTAGTCGTCGTGCCCGATGCAGCTGGCGCTTGTTGAGCTTGGTTGGCATTGCCTCCACAACCGGCAAGGACAACCAGCAAGCACAGTGCGAAGAAGCTGGTCATGATGTGGCGCATGGTACGTAAACTGGTCTTACTTTTCATATCGAGAATGCCCCCACTTCTACTTATCAACTTAGTGATAATAATTATCAATTGATAGTATATAGAGACTCCTCTTCCTTTTCTATGGACGTGATTGTCTAATTCCCATGGACCAGATTACCCCTGTGCGACCTGGAGAAAATACGCTTTGCTCCTTTGAATCGTATGCTCCCTGCCAAACGGTCCCCATGGGTCCCATTCGTGATTGGCGGGATGGTACACTTTGTTCTCCCTCACCGCACGCATGTCTCTCCACAACGGGTTATTCCACAGTGCTGCCACATGCTCCCGTTCACTCCAGAACACGATGATTCGCTCCGGGTTTAATTCGATCAGGTCGTTGAGTGCATTTGGTTTATAGGCCGCGTGGGTCACATTCGGATCAGGCGCAAATCCAAGCTTGTGATAAAACAAATCAGCAAGGGCGTGCCCCTCTACACCATATAGGCGCACCTCATCCGCAAGGACGCGAATCATCGTCCATTCACCCTTGCGTGTAACCGGCAACAGTGCATCTCTTGCTTGTTTTTCCACGTTGTCGATGTGCTTGATGATTTTCTCTGCCTGACTCTCTTTCTTGAAGAGCGTCGCCAATCTGGTTTGGTAGTCAATCCAATTCGGATAACCGTCAAAAAAGACCGTTCCTCTTATTTTCTCCCAGTCTCCTGCCTCCCGATTGTGGAAAAAATTCATCCTGACAATCACATCAGGGGACAACGTTAAAATTTCTTTCGGATCGATCAACTGCTCTGCATTCAATGCTTTTGTCCCGCGCAGCTTTTGCTGTAAATAAGAAGGAAAGCCCGTCCTCGTTTCAAAGTAGTTCGGAAAGGAGGGGGCAGCAATCGGCTGAATTCCCATCGCAAGAAAATGATCCTGCAAAAACAGCTTGCTGACCACGACTACCCGCTGGTCACTTTGCTTCATATAAATTTGCGGCGACAATCCTTCGCGTTTTTTGAAGAGTCTACTAAAATACAGCTCATCGGTATAACCTACGTTACGAGCTACATCCTTCACGCTTCCTCCAGAATGGGCAAGCAGCTCCTTGGCATGCTCCATCCGCAGCCCAGTCAAATACTCCCCGGGTGTCATTCCCGTCACACGTTTGAAAGCACGGCAATAAGAGCTGGGGGTCAACCCCGCAAGACTCGGCAAGCTTCCCAATTCCAGTGACTCGCGGTAGTGTTTTTGCATGTAGACGATGGTCTCCTCAATCGCTCCAATGCCCTTTTCCTCTTTCTTTTTCTGTTCATCATAAACAACACCAAGCAGCTCGTAGAGCAACGCTTGGCTCCGCAAAAAAGAAGAGTAATCCCGTTTTCGTGTCAATTGCGAGAGCTCCTCCATTACCGTAAGAAATGAGGCGGGTGTAGAGACAGCCAAAACCTCGACTTCTTTCCTCGCAGGAGCGCTCTCGTGCTGATCGTGTCTTGCTTCCTCGTAATGCAGCCTGTATATGTGCAACGGCCCTGATTGGCACCGCAATTCTTCTATCTTCGTCGTCGGACGCAACAACAAGAGCTTTCCGGCGTCGAGCACCTGTTTTTGACCATCAACCGACATCTCTGCACTTCCTTCTGCCACATAGCAAAGGACATGGGTGTTTACCTCCACATGACGCAGGTGAAAATTTTTCAATCGCTGTTTGCGAAAAGCGGTCATCAAAAAGCCAGGATAATTTTGATTAATCGTCACAGACTCACATCCTTCTATCACCGGAAAATAGCAAGAAAAAGTAGACAAGCTGATTGCCAGAATCAGCCTGTATTTGACAAGTACTTGCCTACGTCTATTGTGAGGAACGATTCGAACGGAACATCAGCAAGAACAGATAGGGCGCCCCTAGCAACGCCACCACGACCCCCGCCGGAATATCTTTCGGAATCATGACGATCCTTCCTAGCAAATCAGAAGCAGCCAACAATACAGCTCCAAGCATGGCTGAAACGACAACTGCACGGCGATGATGGGGTCCAACCAGCATACGTGCTGCATGTGGAGCGAGAAGACCGATAAATCCTACGGCTCCGACACTGGCAACTGCCGCTGAAGCGAGCAACACGGCAATGACTGCCACAGACAACCTCGTCACCCGCACCTTTAACCCCAATCCAGTCGAGCTCTCGTCGTTAAATGACAAGAGGTCCACACGACGTCCTAACCACCACGCGATCGGTGCTAAAACGAGGATCGCAGGCAACAGGCGGCCTACTTCCATCCATCCCCGCCCGTATGTACTTCCTGCAAGCCAAGTGAGTGCAGGCGCTGCCAAGATCATGGAATGTACGATCAAGATATTGATCAAGGCGGCACCTGCGGCTGAAACCGCAATTCCTACTAGCGTCAAGATGATTGGATTGAGTCCCCTTCTCCAAGAAACTGCATACACAATCGCAGCAGAGATAATTCCCCCTGCAACAGCCCCAAGCGGCATCCAAGCCGAGAATTGAGGAAGCACGAGGAGCACGATAATCGCCCCTACACCCGCACCACTCGTGACACCGACAATCTGCGGATCAGCCAGTGGATTACGTACTGCACTCTGCATGAGACTTCCGCTGATCGCGAGTGCCACACCTGCCAACATCGCAGTCAACAGTCGCGGCATCCGAAGCTCCAACACCAATTGACTGTACATCTCGTTTCCTTGTCCCATGAAAATGGCGATGATCTCCGTCCAGGGCAGGTACAAGTTTCCGCTAGACAAGCTGAGCATCCAAACAACCACGAGCAGCACAGCAAGCATAGACACAATCAGCGGATACGAAACTTTGCGTTGTGCTCCACCGACACTCATCGAGCCTCCAGTCCCAGCAGTCATACTGCGCGAGACACGCAAAGCCAGCCAGATCAACCATGGGCCACCAATAGCAGCCGTGATGGCTCCTGCCGGAAGTTCACCATAATGATTGATGAACATACGTGCAATCGTATCAGAAGCCACAAGCAGCGCTGCCCCCCAGATGGCACATAGCGGCAGCAGCCATCTATGCTGGGTGACGCCTGACAATCGCACTAGATGCGGAGCCACGAGTCCGATGAAACCGATTGGACCGACCACACTGACACTAACGCACGTAACCAAGATCGCAATAAACATGGTAAAAAGCCGTGTTTTTTCCACCTTTTGCCCCAATGACCTCGCCGTTTCTTCATTAAGACTAAGTACATCAAGCTGCCTGGCCATGAAAAAGCTGACCAAAATCCCCGCTACAATCCAAGGCCAACTGAATTCTACACCCGACCAGTCATTTTGCTTCAGGGAGCCCGAGCCCCAGAGGAAAATGCCATTTGTCGTTTCTTCGTTAAACAAGATGATGGCACTCGTCAAGGAGGAGTACACCAAGGTGACGATCATCCCGGATAATGCCACACGCACAGGCGTGCCTTTTCGCCCGCCAGACATGAAGTATACGGTAACGGCTGCGAGTATTCCGCCCGCCATCGCAAATGGAAGCGGGTAGTCATGCAAGAATGATGGCCAAAAAACCATCCCGAACACCACGAAGAAATAGGCACCCGCATTTACGCCCAATGTCGTTTCCGAAGCGAGCGGGTTTCGTGTCACTGTCTGCATCATGGCTCCGGCAATCGCCAATGCTGCACCAGACAAAAGCCCCATGACCGTTCTCGGAAGCCTGACACCTTGTATCATATGGTGATCGGAAATGTCCTGCGGAGCAATAATAGCCTGTACAACAGAACGCAGAGAAATGTCTGCCATCCCCTGTGTCAAACTGACAAATGTAAGCACTAACAGAGCGACAAGTCCACTCCCTAACATCAAGAACAATCTCCAGCCCCCTCTTGGTGAGGAAGTGGCTGGAGTGATGTCAGTTCGTGTGAACATTTTATTTTTGGCTAAACTCATTATTTTACCAACAGATCAACAGCTTTATTCGCGAGAATCTTTGCAGACATGGTGCCACCATACGGCCACAGATCTCCGCCCAGCGCATAGACGCGATTTTCTTTCACAAAAGTAAGGCCGTTCCAAACTGGGTTGTTTTTCAATTGATTCTCAATCACGTTGTCATCATTTTGAATGATATGGAGGAAATTCGCATCCTGCAACGCTGGAAGTGCCTCCACATCTGCCAGTGTCATTCC
Organism: Brevibacillus schisleri; assembly: GCF_055685845.1. Classification (NCBI taxonomy): domain Bacteria; kingdom Bacillati; phylum Bacillota; class Bacilli; order Caryophanales; family Paenibacillaceae; genus Brevibacillus; species Brevibacillus schisleri. The sequence continues at coordinate 903,785 of NZ_JBVNDM010000001.1, read as the reverse complement.
TGTTTGCTCAAATTTCTTAGGCTTATACTTATTTGTCAGGCCAATATTTATCAAGATGCTTGCTGCTGTAGAGTTATCCGTAGACAAACGGAATTCTACCGCATTTTGGCTGCTGTAGCCCATCGCGAGGACAAATGGAACTTTATCTGCACCAGCTTTGGTTAGCTTTTCTTTTGCTTCCGCATAAGTCTTGTCGAGATCTTTCAAAGCGGCTTCGGCTTCTGCATTTTTACCCGTAATATCCGCAATTTGCTTGAAGATCTCGATCATTCGATCATACTGTGATCCCTGACCTTCAGCAGGATTCGTATCAAAAGCAATCGTTGGCGCAATTTTGCTCATTTCGTCGTAATTGGCCTCTACATTTCGTTTAATACCGATAATCAAATCTGGCTTCAACATCATGATCGATTCCAGGTTCGGGGAAGTACGACTCCCTACATCCACTACTTCTGGGGCAATCTCCACCGGGAGTTTGACCCATTTTTTCATATTTGGAATATCTGCAATCCCTACAGGCTGAATACCAAGAGCCAACAAATGCTCTGCTGAGCTCCATTCCAATGCAACGATACGCTTAGGAGTGCCTTTGATAGTCGACTCTCCCATCATGTGCTTCACTGTACGCACTTGCTCTTCTGCCGGTTTCGCGGCGTCAGGCTGAGCTGTAGCAGCTTGGTTGGAACCAGATTGTGCAGTTGACCCCGCATTGCCGCAAGCAGCGAGTAGCAGCATCGCAGACATAAATACAAGCATCACTGGTAGTTTTATAAGACGCATGAAAAAATTCCCCCTTACTTTTCTAGGTGTTACATCGAATGAAAAAGGATGATGGACATGATTTCCAATCAACCATTGATTATGATAATGATTATCATTATCTTTGTCAACGATGAGATGTGTTCAAAGTCTTAAAAAAATCTCCAGACTCAGAAAAATTAGTTTTAGACTAAACCGAATAATAATGAAACAGCAGCGACCTAAGACCTGAAAACCTCATGAAGTTGCTTAAAGTTGCTAACGGGAATCGTTAGAAATACGATGATTAATCATATTGCCATACGAGCTGTCCTTTTGGCGCTCTAGGTTTAAAGGCGGAGGCTCTTCTAGACTTAAGTCCAGTTCTTATTCAAGCCAAAGTCCGTTACCAAATCTTTCTGACCACTATACGATTAATGTACAAACGGATCACGTAATTTGAAATGACGATCTGTTTAGCATATGCAGAAGAAAGGAAGATAAACGTTTGAACAACAACATGAAGTTAGCAATGATTCTCCTGGCCGCTGCCAGTATCGGAATCGCTGGATGTACGAATGAATCCTCCGTCACTAGCACACAAAGTTCGTCCCAGCAAAACGCTTCTATACCGACGAACGCAATTGCAAATTCAGAAACATCGGACATTAAGAATGTCTCGAATGCAGTAAATGGGGATATTTCTCAAATAGATGTAACTAGCATTCATTCCCTAAAAATTCAGAGTAACGCAGCTATAGTTAAAGTCATAGGAGACAAACAAATCAATCAAGCAAAATGGGAGTTATCCAAGGGCAATTCAAAAGGAATGGATACCAACGTGACTACGTCAATCCAAGATGGAACATTACAGATTATGCTTAAACAGGAACAAAAGAAGTTCATAAATACGGATCCATTGCCATCCTTAACGATCCATCTTCCTTATAAAGACTTCAAATCCCTTGAGATAGATAATGAAGTTGGCGACATATTCATTGAGTCAGAATTGTCGGTCCAACATTTAAATGTGAGCAGCAATGCTGGCAATATCACCGTAACGGATGTCATTGGCAAGGAAAGCAGTAACATATCTACTAACCTTGGAAACGTCGAATTCGCTCTACCGGATCAATTAGCACCTCTATATGTAAGTTTATCAACAGAAATGGGAAATATCGATAATCAGGTTAATCTTGAAAAAGCAACAAATACCACATCGGTTGTTTCCAAAGAACTCCATGGATATGTGGGTGAGGCTCAATCCGAGAATGCAACGCTTAACATTTCCACACAAGTGGGCGAAATTCTATTCAAAAATTAAGTGTCATCATCGTACCAGGCTTGTCATAATCATGATCAGGCCTGGTATTGTTAGCATCCATTTTTAGATCAACGGACAGATGTTCATTGATCATAGAGTTTTAGACTGACTCATTGAACCCGTAATATCAAACCGCTGACTGTACGGATGAATAAACACTTCGTACTGAATCCGACGTTCTTCATGTGACTGCCTTATCTACAACACTATTTCCTAGAGCTCTTGCTTCTTCGTAGGAATAATCTCTCCCGTTTTCACATCTATTCCAATAGTGATAGATTGTTTGGGATCTTTTCCAGTAAACGTAAGGTTATATCTGCTAAATTTGCCTACAAAGTTGTCTACAATATTGGCACTTGAAATCACATAAGATTTTGCTTCTGGATGTGAGGCATAGAATTTATCTACCCCGGATTTTACATTTGGGTATGATAGAACTGTAGCAGCATCCAATGATTGTATGGTATAGCTAAGGTTCCCCGTTTTCGAATCTATTGCAAAGTGAAAAAAGTCTTTTGAATCTTTATCAAGTCTAATAACATACTTATCATACTCACCTTTTGAAACCACATCTTGATAAGCAATGATCTCATAAGATTTTGTTTCTGGAAACTGTACATAGACTTGATCGATTGCTGCTTTCACAGCCTTGTCGGCAAGAGCTTCGGAAGCTGAGAGCTTTTTGTAAGTTCCTGCATACAATTCTTGGTTTTGAGTTACAGTCTTTTGAGTTGGGGTTTCATTTGCACTTACTACTAAAGCACCAGATAGGGAAATCGCAGTAGCCAATCCTAAAGCTGCCAAACGTACGGATGTTTTTTTAAGGTTTATTTTCATACCAATTCTCCTTCACGTTTATGATTTCTTTCCTAGGTATAAGTTAGAAAAAACTTCTAAAATATATAGTGGGATAAACTTAAAATTTTTATTAAAGTTCTTTGGTCATGTAGCTTATCCCATGTTTTTGTCCCTTTAGCAAGTTTAATGGTCCTTTGCTTATAACGGTCCGTTTAGAAGACAAAAAATCCCCCTCTAATGAGGAGGATTTTTTCCTTAAAGCTACGCTTCTTTTGGCAACACAATTCCACGATAAAGCTGAACCGTAATGTAATAATAAATCGCATAGATCACAACGAAAATCAGCGTTGGAATCCAGATGTTCAGGTACGGATCCAAAAGGATGAACGAGAACATCTCCATACCGATCAATACGTGCATCAGACCGATGATCGCCGGGAAAATGAATACCATGAACAGCTCTTTATAGATCGAACCTACGAGCAACGATTGACGTACGCCGATTTTTCTCAGCATACTGTAACGATCTTTGTCACGGGAAGCACCGGACAAGATTTTGAACATCAGGCAGCTCGCCATCATCGCCAGGAATGCAATTCCGAGGAAGAAGCCCATGAACATCGTTCCGCTTGTGAAAATATACATCCCCGCATACGTGCTGTATTTGGAAGAAGTGTATACGTCTTTCGCTTCCACATTTGTGATAGACCCAATCAGTTGCTTTTGACGTTCATCCATTGCTTTTAATTCCTGCGTGTATTTCAAATAGTCGTCAACCTGAGCAAGGAGAACCTTGTGTTCACTTCCAGCAGTTTGCTCATACGTTGCCTGATCCACAACCAGAACAGATTTACCCTCAATCATCTGGTAGTTGATAAAGTTGGTGAATATCGCTTTGTCCCAATCCTCAGGAATAGCATCGTATTTACCTTTGTCATCTTTTGACGAACTAACGATATACGTCTCTTTCGGAATCGGATCAGTCACAAGTTTTGGCTTGTTGTCAGCAGAGTAATTTTGAATGCTGTTCGTGGAAAGCAACAACGGATTTGCCAACAAGTCTTCCTTCAAGTAGTAATACGCCTTGTCGTCGACTTTGTATCGATACGTATTTTGCTCCAGGACGTTCATTTTTTTCAGTGCCTCATAATCCGCTTCAACCGGATCATGCAGATTCACGTCATACACATGGAACACCGTGGTAAACAAATTGACGTTTTGCTGAAAGGCCAAGCCCCCTGCCATCGCCCCGACACCAAGCCCGATCAGCATGGCTACTGTACCGAGGATTTTGGTCAGGTTGTTCACCCGAAAACGCAGCTGAGCAAAGGTGAATGCGTTCAGCTTGCTGTCATTCAGCTTTTTATTTTTCTTCAAAGCCTGTACAAGAACTGGCAACAGCGAGATGAAAATCAAGTACGTCCCGATGGTGCATGAAATCGCCCCTACAATAAAGCCGAGTGCTTGCAGGTACATAAGCAAGTGCAAGCATGTATAGCCCAGAGCCAACAGGATCACGCCAAGGATAGCGATCAAAATCGCTCCGATTCCTTTTGACTTGATTTTGTCATTTTGTTGCTCAGCACGGATGAGAGCCAGCTCAGTTGCACGAGCCAAACGAGCCGCATTGATCGTAGATGTGATGATAAACAGAATGAGGAAGAATCCCCATGTCACCCAAACCGCTGGCAGATAAAAAGGATAGTACCCATCTGTCGAAATCTCCAGCAGATTCATGAGCAGGACGCCGATGCCGCTTGCAAGTGCAATACCAACCAAACTACCGATCACCAAGGAAATGATCCCCATTGTCAATGTTTCCAGGAACAAAATTTGGCTGATTTTCCCCTTCTTCGCCCCTAAGACCATGTACATTCCGAGCTCTTTGCGCCGTAGCGAGAGTAGGAATGAGTTTGCATAAAAAATATAGAAAATCGTGATAAACGCCAGCAGGAATGCCCCTACATTGAAAACGATCTGAATCGAAGAAATCATCGCGTTGTTTTTCGTGTAATCAGAATTGAGGGCAAGCGTCTGGAACATGTAAAAAATCGAAATGGAGATGACCAGACCCACGAGCAGAACCAAATAGTCCTTCATCATCTTCCGCATACTGGACAAGGATAGCTTGAAAAGCATGAAACGTTACCTCCTAGCGTACATCATGTGATGCACCTAGCTCGGCCAGTACATCCAGAATTTGTTTGAAAAATTGCTGACGATCTCCCGTACGTTGAATCTCGGTGTACAGCTTGCCGTCCTGAATGAACAAGATCCGTTTGCAATAACTCGCAGAAAAGGCGTCGTGCGTAACCATCATGATTGATACTTGGTGGTTCTCGTTCAAATCTGTCATCGTTTCCAGCAAGCTTTTCGCATTCTTCGAGTCGAGGGCGCCTGTCGGTTCGTCCGCCAGCAAAATCGCAGGATCATGCACAAGTGCGCGTGCTGCCGCGGCGCGTTGTTTTTGTCCCCCGGAAATTTGAACCGGATATTTTTGCAAAATCTCTTCGATCCCGAGTGTTTGTGCTACTTTACTTACTTTGGTGCTGATCTCTTTGGAAGGGACACCTTGCAGAGACAGCGGCAATGCAATGTTCTCATACACGGACAAATTCTCTAGCAGGTTGAAATCTTGAAAAATGAAGCCGAGCTTTTGCGAACGAAAATCTGCGAGCTGATTACGCTTCATCTGTGTAATGTTCGTTCCCGCAATTTCAATAAAGCCTTCTGTTGGACGATCCAGTGTGGAAATCACGTTGAGCAAAGTCGTCTTACCCGAACCGGATGGCCCCATGATTCCCACGAACTCACCTGTGTCTATGGTCATCGATACGCCTTTTAAGGCATGCGATTGGCTTTCACCTTTTGTCCCATATATTTTTTGAACGTCTTTCACTTCTAGTACAGCAGTACTCATTCTTACGTTCCTCCATTCTATCTATTGGCTAGCGCTCGTTATTTCTGTCGCTATTAACTGTAACCAAATTCCAGAATAGGAGCTATTGATGTTCCTTACAGTTTTCTTTACATTTTGTAAGGTTTATTACGTGAGACGAAAAAAAGTCATCCGGCGAGGGATGACTTTTCTTGTGATCTATTTTTTGCTTTGTTCTCTTCGTATCTTTTGATCAGCATATCTACGAACATATCAATCTGTGCTGTGATCGCGATTGGATCATAGCGATAGAATGTATCGTAATCGTTGTAGAAAATCTGATTGTTTTTCGCAGCAGGTGTGGCATTCCAGACTGCGGACTCCTGTAAGGTTTTCAAGGCTTCGCTATTTTTTTCCGGATTGTAGAAAGTCACGAACATGTAATCCGCAGCGTATTCTGGCAAGGTTTCCATGGACAGCTGTAAGGTTTGCTCTTTGGATTTGTCAGCGTGCGGCATTTTCAGCTTCAATGCATTGTACACGGTTTGACCACCGCGCCCTGCGTGATCGCCGAAGATCCACAAATCTCCTTTGTTCGTCAGCTCGTAGAGACCAACCGTTGCATTCTCATCCACGATGCCTTTCAGCTTTTCGCGCCCCTCGGCAGCCTTCTTGTCAAACTCTGCAATGAACTTGTCTGCCTTTTCTTTATCGCCAACCACTTCTCCGAACAATTTGAGGGTATCATAAATGTTTGTCGCCGTACCGTACGGAAGATAAACGGTTGGAGCGATTTTGGACAAGGCTTCATAATTGTCATCATACATGACAACGATGAGGTCAGGAGCCAGCTCTAATGTTTTCTCCACATTGATCCGCGGGCTACCCACGTCCTGCGCATTTTTTAATGGTTCAACGGTAAACGGGCTTTTAAAAGCTTCCGTCTCTGCACCGATTACATTTCCGCCTACTGCAATCAACTCACCTGCGTAGTAATCCGTCACAATACGTTGTGGCTTGTCAGGAATTTGAATCGTCCCTTTTGGTGTTTCGATGCTGCGCATTTTGTTCTCAGTAGGGACTGCTGTTGACTTGTCAGCTGGCTTGGAAGCAGAATCCGTTGCGGGTGCTTGCGTTGCCGTATTTGCTCCACTGCATGCCGTCAAAAAAAGCGAGAACACCAAAATGACAGCAAAGACAGCCTTTACTGTTTGGTTCATAAGCATAATGAGCCTCCCTTATGTACATTTGTAAGATAGATGTAAGTAACGTCATAATCGATATTGATTATCATTATCGATAAAACTATAACAAACAGTATTTTTACTGTCAATCGCCCGAGCTTTGCGAAAAAAAGCAAAAAAAATCCCTTTCTGAGAAAGGGATTAGTTGCCGGAGCGTCTTTGTTTGATCATATCGTCCATCTTTACAAAGGTGTATCCTTTGCTTTTTAGGCTTTCCAGTACAATTGGGAGTGCTTCAATCGTGTGGATGTCATCGAGCATATGCAGCAAAATGACACTGCCATTTTTCGTCTTGCTCATGACGCCATTTACGATATCTTGAGCGCTGTTTTTATTGTCCCAATCTAATGTGGTGACATCGTACAACGCAATGACCTTGTATCCCGTAGCTGCAATCACTTTGGCTGTGTGATCGTCTACTACGCCCGTCGGCGGACGGAACAGCATGACAGGCTGCTGTTGGATCGCTTCGGTAATGACCTGGTGTGCTTTGACCACGTCCTTCTGCAATTCTTCCGATGTCAGCGTCGTTATGACCGGATGGCTATACGAATGGTTGGCCACATCATGACCACTCTCCACCATCGCTCTCGCCAAATTCGGATTGTTCTCCACCCCTTTTGCCCGCAAGAAGAACGTTGCTTTCACATCATGCTCTGCCAAGATGTCTAATAGTTTCGTTACGGTTTTGTCGCTTCCCCAGTCGTCAAAGGTGAGCGCGATCTGCTTTTTATTTGTATCGACCTGAGAGATGATCTCGTACTCGGCATTTTCGAATTGTGGATTCAGTTTTGCTGCGTCAAAGCCTGGTATTTGTTCCAGCGGCTTGCGTTCACCGCCGTTTTTCACCATCTCACTGAGCGGGACAAACTGGTAGCCGATATCCGCTGCTGCCTTGGCGATCAACGGAATGGACGGAATCACCTCAGGATTGATGTCTGTATTGAGTGAGATAATGCTGCCTCTGGACATGTAGCGAGTTATGTAATCTCCAATGGTTTTGGCGTCTTTTTGCAAATCACGGTCCTTCGGGTTGATGCTGTAGCTGACGACCGCTTCCATCCCGAGATGGGCGGCTGCCAAACGAACGTCATCCGTCACATCACCAGATTTAGTTCTCACATAGCGAGGGGAAATACCCGTCTCGCGTTTGATTACTTCATTACTCAACTGGATCTCCTGATAAATTTGCTCGTAGCTGAGCTTGCTCATATCCAGTTGATTCAATGTGTTGTTCTGGATTTCATGACCGTGAGCCAAAATATCCTTGGCTATGCTTGGCTCCTCGGCGACACGCATACCCGGCAGAAAAAATGTTGCTTTGATCTTATGGGCATCTAGCTGCTCCAAAAGACTTTTCATCATCTTATCGTCGCCCATGCCGTTAAACGTCAGGGCCAGTTCCTTGCGCCCCGTGTATACATAAGGCAGCACCTTGCTTTTTTCACCCGTGTAACGAGTGATAGTCTGTTTCTTCTCTGTCTTCTGGCGCTCTGTGGATTCATATTTGCTCGCAAACATCGAGCATCCAGAGACGAGCACGACTGTCATGAGCAGTGCAATTCTTTTGCACAGTTTTGCAGATATAATCATGTATGACTCCTTATCCCCTCATTGCTCCCAATTGATCTTAGCTAAAATTATACTCTGTTTGGCATTTTTGGTAGAGTAGATTTTCTTTCCATTTCATAACAAAAAGAAGCGGATCTGCTCCGCCTCTTTTTCTTCCCTATTTTCTTACTCCTGAATACTCACCTTGCCGCCATCTGCAAGCAGCGTCTGTCCTTTTACCACGACTTTATCTCCATTCGCTAGGCCGGATACTACTTCAATCAACTCGCTTGTCGAGTTGCCCGTTGACACTTCCACTTGCTTGGCTATTTCCCCTTCCAGCTTGAACACGTATTGTCTGCCTTCACGCTCAAATACGGCCTTGCGAGGAATAACCAGTGACTTCGCTCCATCTGAGCTTTGCGGGAAGGTAACATTCACGACCATATCCGACTTCAATTCATGAGAAGCATTCGGGATTGTGATTTCTACTGGATAGGCTTTGAGCTGCGAATCCATGACCGGACTAATCGCCGTTACATTTGCATCAATCGTTTTACCTGTAGACTGCACGTTTACTTTGACGACTGTTCCTACTTTTACTTTCGTCACATCTGCTTCAGACAAATTCGCTTTGACCACAAGTGGATTCGTTTTAACGACGGTCACAATAGGTTGCTGGCCTGCCATCTGCCCTACTGCTCCGGTCACGCTTGCGACAAATCCGTCGATGGGGGAGACAACCTTTGCATTCGCCAGTTGCTCACGAGCATTTTGCAGTCTGACCTCGGACTCAGTGACACTCGCTGCCGATACTTGCACACCCGTTTTTTGTTTCGCGCCTTGCAGCTTCTGCTTTGCGTTATCATACGAAATCTGGGCTTTTGTGAGTGTTGTATTTACCTCTTCCATTTTCTCAGTAGCAATCGCTCCCTCTGCGAGCAGTTTCTGATTACGCTGTTGATTCAGTTTGGCGTCAGCAAGCGCTCGTTCTGCTTCCGTCAAATCATTTTGTGCTTCCACCAAGCTCTGGTTAGAGGTGCTGCCTGCTTGGGTTAAGTTCGCTTTTGCCACACGGAGAGCTGCTTCTTGCTCTCTTACACTGTTAGACAACTCATTCGTATCGAGTGTAAACAATAATTGTCCTTTTGTTACGGCCTGACCCAGCTTTACTGGGAGTGATGCAATTTTCCCGCTAGTTTTTGGTGACATTTGGACTTCTTCACTTGGTGCCAATTTTGCAGTCAGTCCAGCCTCCGATGTGACCACGCCTTGTGCGACCGTTGCAACCTGTACAGGGGTAACCGTTTCTGCTGGTGGGGCAGCAGTCGTCGCTGCATCCTCCTGGCTTGCGCAGCCTGTGATCAAGGTTAGGGAAAGTAACGCCACAATCGCGATTCTTTTATTTATGATCATGAATGGTTCCTCCTCTTTTCTCATGCATTTGTCGATTCTAACGTGGTAGTAATTTTCTTTTCCTGCTTTTGCTTGCGCTTGTTGCGTCTCTTTTGTCCCATCTCATCAAACCATACGGTAACCACAGGTACGAGTATGAGCGTGATCATGGTGGAGAAAATCAAGCCATACATGACGGTAGTAGCCATGGGCGCTTGCAGTTCTAAACCAGACCCAGCAGCAACGGAAAGCGGAGCAATGGCCATAATCGTCGTGAGGGTTGTCATCAAAATCGGACGCAGACGAGCAGGTCCTGCATGTAAAATCGCTTCATGTAGCTCCCAACCTTTTGCACGCAACTGATTGATCAAATCGATTAACACAATTGCATTGTTCACGACCAGACCGATCAGCAAAATGTACCCAATCAAAACAGATACGGTAATAGGTGTTCCTGTAAACAAAAGCCCCAATATGACCCCAGTAAGACTCGGAGGAACCGAGAACATGATGATAAATGGACTGAAAAGTGATTCAAACTGAGCAGCCATGACCATGTACACAAGCACGACGGACAAGATGATCGCGAGACCCAGATTCACAAAAGAATTTCCCATATCCTCGCTCTGTCCGCCCATTTCGATGGTGTAGCCGTCCGGAACATTCAGCTTATTGATGATATTCGTAACCTCCGTCGCGGCCGCTTGCAGGTTATCCCCGATAAAATCGCTTGTGACATTCACTTCGCGCGTCATGTTTTTGCGCTCAATCGATGGTGGTACTTCGACTTTGCTAATGGTCGCTACGGAAGTGAGGCTAATTTGAGCACCCGTTGGCGTGGAGATGCGCAGGTTCTTCAAGTAATTGATATCTTCCTTATAGTCTTTAGGCAGCTTGAGATTGATATCAATTTCATCTTCGCCCGTACGATACTGGGTAACCGTTTGACCTTGGAAAGAAGTTCGCACAGCAGAAAGAATTTCATTTGTTGTCAATCCGTACAAGCTCGCCTTCTCTGTATTGACCTTCACATCGAACTCCTGACTCATTTCCTGAACACTGGTAGATACGTTCATCGTTCCCGGTACCTTGGCTACTTCTCCTTTCACAATCTCGCTCAGTTCCGTTAAGACGTCCAGATCATCTCCGCGAATTTCAATCGAGATGGCTGCTCCGCCCCCCATACCACCGGAAAGGGATTTCACCTTGATATCTGCTCCTGCTATATGCTTGACTTGCTCTTGCAGGCCCACAGCAATTGCCTCTGTCGATCGCTGTCTCGTAGTAATCTCTCCTACGTGCAGTTCGATCGTTGCGTTATGAGAAGTAGATGCACCACTCTCTGAAATACCGTCGCCACCCCCGACCGAGGACTTGACCAATTTCTTTTCTGGCACTTGATTGACCACTTCTTCTACTTGCTTCATTACTTTTTCTGTTTCCGTCAAGACAGTACCCTTCGGCAGCTTGATCTCTACTTGGATTACTCCTTGGTCCATATCCGGGAAAAATCCTGCTCCGAGAGTGGGAACTAGCATCAATGAGCCAATCAACATGGCAAAAGCAGATCCAATCACGGTTTTTCGATGACCCAATGCCCATTTGAGAACCCTTTGATAGCCCTTTTCCACCTTATGGAATCCGATGTTAAACCAGGTTAGTGGATTGAAGCCTCGATAGTTTTCATGATTTGTATGCTCAGGGACAGTTTTTAACAGGCGAGCACTCATCATTGGAACCAGCAAGAAGGTGAAAACGAGTGCTGCGATGTGTGAGAAAACGACCGTCAATGCCAACGGTGCGAAAAGCTCAGCAACAATACCCTCTGTCAGTGCAATCGGTAAGAATACGCAAATTTGTGCCAATGCGGATGCCATCACCGCGGTTCCTACCTCTTTGGAACCAACCAATGCCGCTTCCATCATGCCTTTGCCTTGTTCCCGCTGACGGAAAATGTTTTCCAGCATAACAACCGCGAAGTCCACTAATGATCCCAATCCGAGCGTGAGACCTGCCAGGGAAATCAGGTTGATTGTTTGACCTGTCATATACATCAAGAGGAAGGTTGAGATGATCGATACAGGCAGGACAATGACCGCGATTAGCATAGACGACAGACTGCCCAAGAAGAAGAACAGCATGAGTACGCCAATCGCACCACCTGCCAAAGCATGTACTACCGTGTTGTCCACGGAACTCTGGATATAGGTAGAGGTATCGAAAACGATACTTGTTTCTACATTTGCTGGAAGCGTGCTATTAATCTTCTCCAGCTCAGCCTTTACGTCTTTTGCGATTTTGATTGTATTGCCGCCTGTGCCTTTCATCACGGAAATTCCCAGGCTTGGCTTTCCATCAATGTAGCTCAGATTGGTCACTTCTTTGATGGTGTCTGTTACGTTGGCAATATCACTCAATCGGATGAAGCTACCACCGACAGAGATCGGCGTGAGTGCAATGGTGTCCACATTGGTGAATTCTCCTTGCACGCGAATACTGGTCTTTGCGTCACCTTCCCGTATCGCACCAGCTGATCCGGATACATTGCTGTTTTCTAATGCTGCCTTTATTTGATCCAATGTCAGTCCATAGGCTGCTAGTTTGGCTGGGTCCACGATGATATCGACAATTCGCTCTTGCCCACCAGTGACCGTGACAGAAGCAACACCGTTAATTCGTTCCAAGCGGGCCTTAATTACATCATCCGCGATTTTTTTCAGTTTGTTGACATCTTGATCGCCAGTTACAGCCAGATCAATGATCGGTTGGCTTGTCGGATCAAATTTCAACACCCTTGGTGAACCAGCTGATTCAGGCAAGCTCCCTCGGACTAAATCTACTTTATCTCGCATATTCAGTGTGGCTTGATCCATGTCTGTTCCCCACTTGAAGTGGAGGATGACCGAGGAGGAGCCGTTCACAGAGGTTGATGTGACCTTGTCTAAATTCGGAACCGTGCCTAGTGCATTTTCGATCGGCTTGGTAACCAGCTTCTCTACCTCAGCTGGAGCCGCCCCCTCCACAGAGGTAACAACTACGGCGACCGGAGAAGTCAGCGATGGCATCAATTCAATAGCCAAGCGAGGAAAGGTAACCAAACCAAAAATGAAGATGGCTACGGATATCATAATCATCGTGACCGGACGTTTAATGGACAGTTCTGATAGATTCAAAATTTTCTCACCTCTTCGTTTGTAAGGAGCTCAGCGTATCAGCTCAGTATTTCCTTCTCCAAAATAAGCTCGCGCAAGGAATGCAGCGAAGCAGGTGTGCAAGCACTTCCTTCTTGACACGTCCAATTCGCTGGTACACGCTCCGTCAATGCTGCCCACACAATTCTCCGATCCGATTTATCACGAAATCTGCGCACCAAGTTCATCTGTTCCAGCCGACTAATTAAACCTGAGGTCGTACTATAGGAAAGATCAATCGCCTTGCTGATTTCTCCCATTGTTTTCGGGCTGATCGCAATTTGCTCCAGAATGAGAACTTGTTGCCAGGTGATATCACTTGAATCCAATGCTTGCATGGAAAGCGTGGAAAATACGGTGCTCGTTTCTCTTAGAATCTTCGCTAACTGAAACAGTTCGTTCATAAAAGCCTCCTACCCATTCTCTATTTTTCGGACTATCGTTTGGGATGTTCCCCTCCATAGATCAAATTGTACTTATACGATTCGTCCCCGAAGTCTATCAGGTAGTCAAAATGTGGAATTTGATTTTATCTATCCAGAGATAGAAGACCGTACACCCGGAGATAGACGACAGCGCATGCTAAAATGAAACTATAATGGGTACGTATACCAAGAAAGGAGGTTGTCTTCTTGAACGCTTCAGCTGCATCTTTCCGCTCCCGTTTCCTGCTCATTTGTTTTTTTGTATTGATCTCATTTTTTCTTATTCCAAGTGCATACATTCATGAGCCCACCATTCCATTTATCATCTCGATGATCATCATCTTCTGCTTCCTGCTGATGTTTCTCAGACCCAAAAAGAATTGGAAACCATTTCAAAAAGACATCGCCATTATCGTTATTGGTACCGTGTCATTTATAAAGGTTCTATATGTAGGGCAAGAGGTCGGTCTATCCTTGCCATTGGTAGCATTTATTGGATTCCATATCCTTGAACGCCGAGCATTGTACTATGCGATTTTTTTTGGTGCATGCTCCTTTTCTTACATGTTCTTTCAAAAAGACTATATGTTTGAGGAGGTTATCGGCTATGTCGTGACCTATGTCGGATGGTATCTCGGCGCACGAGGACTATCTCTTCAAAATCAAGCAAAGGAATCGAGTCAGCAGCATCTGAAACAATTGCAAGAGGCGCATGTTGGACTCCAGGAAGCTCATTCTGAACTTCAAGAGGCCTCTGTGAATACACTTCGTGCCGCTGTCCTTGAGGAGAGGACCCGAATCGCCCGCGATGTTCACGACGCCTTGGGACACAGTCTCACATCGTTAATCGTTCAATTGAATGCTTTGAAATACATGCTGCAAGGAGGACCGAGTGACGCACAGGAGGCTGTCCGAGACATGCTTACGGTATCTAAGCAAAGCCTCGATGATATACGCTCGTCTGTACATACATTGGCTGCAGACAAATCCTCTCTGGGAATCACACCACTGCGTATACTCTTATCACGAGCCCAGCAGCATACTGACATCAAAATGCAGCTGATCAGTCCCAATCCAGACATTCCTCTCTCTCAGCAGATGACTATTACGCTTTACCGGATTCTCCAAGAAGCGATTACCAATTCCATACGACATTCTGATGCAACAGAAATTTTCATCACGATTGAAAAAAAGCAAAACTACCTATTCCTGGCCATTTGGGACAATGGGAATATGACGAATCATCATCAAATCAAGCTCGGCTCTGGTTTAACAGGTATCGTAGAACAAACCAAGGAATTAAACGGAGACCTTTCCTATTCCATTCGAGAGCCCCACGGCTTTCAAATTGACATCAGCTTTCCGCTTTGATAAACAAATAGCGATAATACGGAGGAATGCCAGCATGGAAAATCAAAACAAAAAAGAGACCATTCGTGTGGTCCTGGTCGATGACCAAACGATGATCCGCCAAGGATTGGGATATGTCATCAAAATGCAGAAGGATATGGAAGTAAGCGGGGAGGCTTCCAATGGAGAAGAAGCCGTGAAGATCGTAGGGGAAATCATTCCTGATGTAGTCTTAATGGATGTACAAATGCCGAATATGTCAGGAATCGATGCAACACGCGAAATCACTCGACTCCATCCTTCTATAAAAGTATTAATCCTCACTACATTTGACACGTACGATTACATCGTAGACGGTATTCGCGCTGGTGCTGTCGGCTATATGCTAAAGGATTCCGATTCACAGGATATGCTGGACCTCATTCGTAGGGCCCATCAGGGAGAGGCACTGTTCTACACGGCTACAGCTGCCAAGGCTCTCGCGGAGGTTCTACAGTTTCAACAAAAGAATCACGAGCCTGACTCTGATGCTGACTGTGACTCTGCGCTTCCACCTCTTGTCATGTTTGATCAGCTGACCGATCGAGAGCGGGACGTACTTGAGCAGCTATCCTACGGTAAACGGAACGATCAAATTGCGCAGCACCTGCTTATCTCAGGTGGAACCGTCAAGACGCATATTCATCGGATTTTACAGAAAATGGGCGTAGAAGATCGTACACAGGCAGTTGCCAAGGCGATCCGGTATAAAATCGTGAAATAAGGAAGGAAGCGCAAAAAGCCCAAGCATTTTACATGCTTGAGCGTCGCTGCTACTCGGAATAGACTGCAGCTATTCTACACTCCGTTCCTTTTCGATTTCTACTTCCAACAACGGCAATGTTCTGCCCGGGAAAACGGTAGATGCGATTTCTCCTACGCGCTTTGCCCCTCTCGACAAGTAAAACGGTTCTGCGTACGGGTCGCTGTGGATGGTGATGACTGGGATATCCAGCTTTTGTGCCACCTCCACCATATACTGCCACAGAGCCTTTCCGTAACCTTTTCCAACTGCCTCCGGTTCCATGAACAAATAGCCTAATAGCCACTGCTCTTGCTCTGCATCCTTTTCCAAACTCATGAAGCCTTTGATGCTACCCTCGTCCTCTAACACATATACTTCCTGCGTCTCGATATAGGCAGATGATAGTGTCAGGTCATCGCGACAGGCCTTCATGAATTCATCACTGTACCCCCAATAAGCTTTGGAGCGATAGGCTAGCTCACTCAGTTCGCTTGCTTCTTGTCCTTTACCTCTGCGGATGTTCATCTGAATCCATGCCCTCCTTTGCTACGATTTCCGCTAGCCGTTGTTTGATACCCCCTGTACAAACGCCGCCGTGATAGGCAATCACTGTCTCTATATCGAACTCGAGCAGTTTGCGGATCGATTGCAGAGCTGTCGGTTGATCTGGCGTGAATTCGGGATTGAAGGGCATCAGTACCCCATCTTGTGCTGTAAGGGCGTCTCCTGAAATCAACGTCTTGCTGGGAATATGATACAAAGAGATGTGATCGGGGGAATGACCAGGCGTATAAATAACACGGATACCGCCACAGGAAGGGAGAACATCGCCATCCTGTAAGGCATGATCCACTTTTACCGGAGGGGCCAGTACCCCACTTTTGATCAAGGGTGTTTCTCCTGCCAGATACGGAATCGCTACCTCGTGAGCAACCACCTGTACGCTTCCTTTCTTTGCTGCTACTATTTCAGGCAAGCTGCCGATATGATCCCGGTCTTGATGGGTAATGATGATTTTCGTCAATTTTTCAAAAGGAATCGCTTCTTGCGCCAGTACGTTCTGAATCAGCTCCAATTGTCCGGGGATGCCTGTATCCACAAGAATGGCTTCATTCTCATCCCATAGCACTGCGGTGTGGACGACAAATGGATTGCCTCCCGCGTTCATCTCCAGTTTGATCGTTTTGATTCCTTTTGTTTGGGTCAAATCGGACACCTCCAGCATTTGCTTGAATCTGAATGTATGAATGATTCCCTAAAAGCAGGGGATAATCCTCTCCCTTCCCGTTTGTTGGTCCACAAGAATAGCCTTCAACTTGGAGAGGCTCTGCAAAAAAATGAGCCTGTAGAATCGCTTCTAAGGCTCGCTTCGCGTTTAGGGAGAGAAGTTCGTAATCCCTAATCCCTTTCCTTCAACTCATCCTGTAAAAACATCACTAAGTTATCAGCAATCTTTTCTGCGTACTCACTGACTTGCTGTTTACTCATTATCTCATAGTCTTCTTCATGATCGAACTTGACAATGGGGGTGTTATCTAACGTGTATTCTATCCCTTCTTTGCTTAGGTCAAAGCAGTAGGCATCTCCCAATGAGTTAGATGCAAAAACAATATACTTGTGTTTGGATACATCTCTTCCAGGAACCAATTCATAATTTTCTATCAGTACGTCGGCAATTGACCATATCCTTAAATCCCCTAAGTCGAATACTCTGGTTGCATTATATTGAGAAAAATAGTTCGTGAAATCTTCAGGCAAATTAAGTGACTCTAATTTTGCAATCTCTTCTTTTGAGGCTTGTACAAACTCCACACCTGTTATATGGCTAATTGTTGTCATGAGATCCTTCAACATCTGAAATGTCCCTCCTCCTTGACTACATTAAATCAATCAATTATTCATCAGTACACGGGTTGTCTCCTGCACCATATCCCGTAAAGCATGGTGACACCGTTTTTCGATGAAAATCTCTTGGTGGGGGTATCTAGTTGTAAGAAAAACGAGCCACTAGAATCGTAAAATGTACCCTATAGAGTAGACACTAAAAAAGTCACCCTATAGGGTACTTTCTTGTATAATTTTTTAAAAATGGCGATTGGGGAAACCTCATAAATGGTTAAAAAGATATTTACAGAGAATGAAATTAAGATACTCTCAAATAACCCTTATGTTAAATCTGTCAGTTCAAAAGGGATCACCTATACTGACGAATTTAGACGTTTTTTTGTAGCAGAAAATGAAAAGGGTAAACTACCAAGGGAAATATTCGAAGAATTTGGGTTCGATATAGATATGATTGGGATGAAGCGAGTTAAATCAGCAGGTAAGAGATGGCGTGCTGCTTACCGAAAAAACGGAGTATGTGGGTTAAGTGACTCCAGAAGGGGGAACTCAGGGAAATCTACTGAGAAAGAACTTACGCTAGAAGAGAAATATGCCAGGTTAGAGGCTCAAAATAATTTGTTAAAAGCGGAAAATGAGCTATTAAAAAAGATCCGATTCGCAGAAAGGAGGATGGACAAATAACCTTATCGGCTAGTCAAAAGTTTCTCCTGATTCGCATCATTATTGAAAAATACAGATTAAAAAATATGGTTCGCTATTTATGTGAGGTTGCTGGGACCTCACGTTCTGGCTACTATAATTATTTCTCTCAGAAATCTCAGGAACAAAGAAAGCAAAAAGAGAAAAAAGATGAAATCGCTAAGGAGATGGTATTAAAAGCGTTTGGTTTTAAAGGACGTTATAAAGGGGCTCGCCAAATCAAAATGACATTAGCGGGTCAATTTGACATGGTCTATAACGTAAAACGCATTCGTAGAATCATGAAGAAATATGGCATCTTGTGCCCTATCAGGAAGGCAAATCCGTATAGACGAATAATAAAAGCGACCAAAGAACACAAGGTTTTACCAAACTTATTAAACCGACAATTCAAACAAAATATACCAGGCAAAGTACTTCTGACAGACATCACGTATTTATTTTATGGCAACTCAAAGAAGGCTTATCTATCAACGATTAAGGATGGTTCAACAAATGAGATTTTAGCTTATAACGTTTCAAATCGCCTTACGTTAGATCTAGCTACTGATACCCTTTTAAAATTAAAAAGGAACAGAAAGATAAAGGTAGCAGAAGGTGCATTTATCCATTCTGATCAGGGTGCCCATTATACAAGTCCCATCTTTCAGCAACTAGTAAAAAAATATGGATTAGCCCAATCTATGTCCAGACGAGGAAACTGTTGGGATAATGCTCCTCAAGAATCGTTTTTTGGTCATTTCAAAGATGAGGCATATATTAAACCTTGTGAAACCTTGGATGAACTAAAACGTGAAATTAAGCAATACATGACGTATTACAATTACTACAGATACCAATGGAATTTAAAAAAGATGACCCCTGTACAATACAGAGATCACCTAATAAATGTTGCTTAGCCCTTTTTTAAAAGTGTCCTTTACAAAGGGTACATTTTATCGCTTCTACGGCTCGCTTCGCGTTCAGGGAGAGCTTTGTCCCCCCTAAATTTTTTGCTATTTTCCAAAACACCACTTTTACAGCAGCCTCAACAAGGACAACCGTTTTTCCCCACTTACTTTGCTTCCTTCTGACGATAGACTTCCTTCCCTTCAACCAAGGTCAGCACGACTTTCGCATCCTTGATTTGAGTGGCTGGAATTTTAAACAAGTTTTTATCGAGCACGATCAGATCTGCCTTCTTGCCGACTTCGATCGAGCCTGTGATGTCATCCACGTGGTTGGCGTAAGCACCATCAATCGTGAAGCTGGCGATCATTTCTGCAAGCGTCGCACGCTCGTCTGGGTTGGCAATTTTGCTCGGATCGGTTACACCCTCCTCGATCCGGGTAATGCCTTGTTGAATGCCGTGCAATGGATTGAATTCTGGCGTTACGATGTAGTCAGACGAAGAAGCTACATGCACCCCTTTTTTCAGGAAGCTCTTCATCGGGTATTCTTTTTCTGCGCGTTCGTGGCCCAAGTACGGTACTTCGATCTCATCGTAGTAGCCCTCTTCCTGCATAAACCAGAATGGCTGCACGATTCCGACTGCACCCAGCTTTTTGAAGCGCTCGATGTCTGTTTCATTGACAAGTTGCAAGTGAACAAGTGAGTGGCGAGCATCATGCTTGCCATTTTGTTTCTCAGCGAGCTCCATACCGTCTAGTGCAATGCGGGTAGAAGCATCCCCGATGGAATGGATGTGCAGTTGGAAGCCTGCCTTGTCTACTGCGGCTGCTGTTTGATTGTAAACCTCTGGCTTCCAGATTAATTCTCCGTTTGTTTCCTTATGGACATACGGCTTTTCCAAGTAAGCTGTGGCGCCTTCTACAACTCCATCCAAAAAGATTTTGACGGCGTTCACCTGAAATAGCGGATTTTGATTACGCTCACGGATTTTTACGAATTCTGCTATCTGCTCAGGTCCTTTTTCTGGATTCGCTGTCAACGCATTGCGGAAGCGGATGGTCAGCTTGTCCTCTTTCGCGAGCTCCTCGTACGCTTCCAAGACGTTCGGATAGCGCAGCATATCCGGGTCGCGCACTGTCGTTACACCGCGTTCAACTGCTTTTTCCTGGTAAGCTTCAATTCCGGACTTGTATTGCTGTACGGTGTATCCCCCGATTTTTGAAAGCACCAGATTCATTGCGCTTTCACGCAAGGTTCCAGATGGTTCTCCTGTTTTCGGATCGCGCTCGATAATGCCGCCTTCAGGGTTTGGCGTGCCCTTCGTGATTCCAGCCAGCTTCAATGCTGCCGAGTTCACCCACAAAGAATGTCCATCGTCGGAGGTCAGCGCGATTGGAGTCGTTGGTACGATTTTATCCAATACTTCCTTTCGCGGACCAATACCAGGCACTACCGGATTGCTCCAGCCGCGTCCTTGCAGTGCTGGTTCGTTCGGATGCTCCTTTACAAATTTCCCGATGGTCGCAACGTATTCCTCGACAGAGCCTCCGTCAAACAAATCAATGGAGTAAATGAGTCCCGTCGTTTTGCTTGCATGCGTATGACTGTCAATAAAGCCCGGCAATACCATTTGGCCTTTCAGATCGATTACTTTCGTATTCTTGCCGATGTGTGCTTTCGCATATTCATCTGCGCCGACAAAGACAATTTCATCACCGCGAATGGCCACGGCCTCTGCCCAGCTGTTCTTATTGTCCACTGTGTAGACCGCACCGTTCGTTAATACGACATCTGCTGGCTGTTTTGTCCCTTGGGCGGCAAAAGCCGACATCGGGCACATCAGCGCTGTAGCGAGCAATGCACTGGTTAATTTTTTCCCAAACACGTTAAAATCCCACCTATCTATTTATCTAAGATGAAAAGAATGCCAAAACTGATTGTAGCATCGCAACTCTGAAAATTCCATGAAGTCCGGTCGAAAAGTAGTATTTTTCCCCGATTTATGACGAAATTGATCACATAATGACTACCTGAATTGGTCAAATTGGTAAAAGGTTAATTTGACTCTCCTTCATGAATCGATGTATACTCATAAATGTTTTATGGGGTAAACATTTAACTCCATATATAATTAAGCAGTAAAAACAGGAGAGGGTACAATGCAAAGCCAAAACAATTTTGAAGAACTTTATATACAACTCCAACGAAAGGTTTCGGCAGAGTCACACAAGCGTCTGGACCCACTCGTATCAGGATCACAAGCGATGCTTTTGCGAATTCTAGATATGAGCGGCCCGCAGAAGGCATCTTCTATTGCAGAACGTATGAATATTACCCCCGGAGCCGTTACGAGTCTCGCTGATAAATTGATTGCTTGCGGCTATGCCACCAGAAATCGTGACAGTACGGATCGCCGCGTCGTGCAACTGGACATAACCGATCAAGGAAAAGATATCCTACGGCAATACAAAGCCGTGGTGAGGAGTACGATTGAACAGTTTTTTGCAGGCGTGTCTGATGAAGACAAACAGCACTTAGTCCGCATCTATCAACTAGTTCTGAAGAATATAGATCAACAAAGAGAGGAGCATTAAGATTGCAACAGCTAACAGAGAAAAAGAAAGTGACGATTATGATCGCGATTATTACGGCCATGTTTTTCGCCGCGATCAACCAAACCATTATCGGGGTAGCCATGCCGCGTATTATTTCG
Organism: Brevibacillus schisleri; assembly: GCF_055685845.1. Classification (NCBI taxonomy): domain Bacteria; kingdom Bacillati; phylum Bacillota; class Bacilli; order Caryophanales; family Paenibacillaceae; genus Brevibacillus; species Brevibacillus schisleri. The sequence goes on along the minus strand of NZ_JBVNDM010000001.1, from coordinate 881,959 downwards.
AAGCTGGGAGGCATGGATTACTATTCGTGGGCGATTACGATTTATTTGCTGACCTCAACCGTCGCTTCTGTGCTGGTTGGGAAGCTCTCCGATATATATGGAAGAAAACCGTTTATTTTGACGGGCATCGCGTTGTTTAGTATCGGAGCCTTGTTATCCGGGTTTTCTACCGATATTTTTCAACTGATTACGTATCGTGGCATTCAAGGGGCGGGTGCCGGGATCATCATGTCCACTGCTTTTACCGCAATGGGTGATCTGTATGAGCCTCGCGAGCGCGCCAAATGGGGCGGAATCATGAGTGCCGTCTTCGGTGTATCCAGTGTGCTTGGTCCTCTGATGGGCGGCTATATCGTCGACCATCTCGACTGGCATTGGGTGTTCTGGATCTTCTTGCCGATTGGCGTGATTGCCTTTCTGTTGATCATGATTCATTTCCCAAAAGTACCGAAGCAAGAAGGAGAGTCTGTCGACTACTTCGGCTCGCTGTTCCTGACACTCACCATCGTACCGATGCTGCTCGCCTTCTCATGGGCAGGTAATGGCCCAGGCAAACACGCTTGGGGCTCGTGGCAAATTATTGGCTTGTTTGCCTCCACAATCATTGCGTTGATCGTGTTCATTATGATTGAGAGGAAAGTAAAGACTCCCGTGCTTCCGCTGGGCTTGTTCAAAAACAGTATTTTTACTGTCTCTAATCTGGTCGGATTCTTCCTCAACGCAGGGATGATGGGCGCTATCATTTATGTGCCATTCTTTGTCCAAGGGGTCAAAGGCATCTCTCCGACGATGGCTGGTTATGTAGCGATGCCGATGTCGATTGCCATGCTCGCGACCTCTGCAATCGCCGGACAAATCATGACCAAGACGGGAAAATATAAAAAGATGGCGCTGGGTGGACTTCTCGTCATGACCTTTGGCATGGTGCTGATGTATTTCATGTCGCCAACCACACCGATTTACTTGCTCGTGATCTACATGATTATTCTCGGTTTGGGGATCGGGATTGCGATGCCAGTCTTCTCTTTGACGGTGCAAAATGCAGTCGCACCGCAGCAATTGGGTGTCGCTACAGCAACGTCGCAGCTTTTCCGCAACCTCGGTGGGACCATTGGAATTGCTGTCATGGGAACCGTCATGAGTGCCAGCATGACTGCGAAAATGACGCAACTGTCGGGAGCCATGGGTCAGGTGAACAATCCCGCAGCAGCCGATCCTGCTCTGGCAGAGAAGCTGTCGCTCTTTACGAATCCGCAAAATTTGTTGGATCAGCCGAAAATTGAAGCCACGCTGGCTAGTCTGCCACCGGATTTGCAGCCGCTGTTTACTCACATGCTGGATATGATCCGGGAAGCGATGAGCTATGGGATTACGACTACGTTTTTGACTGGGGCGATTGTAGCGGGTATAGCTGTCATCATCGCGCTGTTCCTAAAGGAAATTCCACTGCGTAGTGGGAAGATGGGACAGAAGCCGGAGGGCGAAGCAGGAAAGGCTTAATAGAGAAAAGGAAGAGGGCGCTTGTCCTCTTCCTCAGACTGAAGAGAAACCCCCTTTTGGGGGATTTCTTTTGGTATTGTTCCAGCACGAAGTGCTGAAAAAAGGATAGCCTGCACCTAACTTGCTTTCGCTAGGTGTAGTGCTATCCTTTTAATGTTTTGTACTGTTGCTGTCATCAATACTTGCTCTTGGACATTTTCGCGTCCTCGTAACCTACAATAGCGAAGCCCATGCAGTTCTTTAGCATCTGCAAAGCTTCGCTCTATGGTTTGGTATCTTAATCTATATAAATATTTCCCCGATTTACTTAAACGGTTCTGTCGAACCCATTCCTTACTCTCTTCCCAAACGTGCCTGCTTATCACCTTTTGGTGATTTTTAGATCGGGTACACTCAGAAAGCCTTGGACAAGTTTTACATATTTCTTTATTGGACTTATACATCCTGTATCCGTTTCGATCGGTAGTCGAATAAGTAAGCGTATGTTTTTGAGGACATGTGTACACATCGCACTCCAGATCATATTTAAAGCGCCATTTAGCAAAAAGACCTTTAACAGGTGTAAAGGCACGATGACCGATGACAGCAAATACATTTATATCGTGAAGTGCCTTGCAGATTGGAGTAGTTAAATAACCAGCATCTAATGCAATAGCTTCAATTGTATCCTGAAACCCAAACTTCTCGATTTGGAGATTCAGCCTATCTATGTAAGGAACGGAATCATGGACATTGCCAGCAGTGACATGGACATCGGTAATAATATTGTACTTATGATCGACAGTCCGGTGATCGAGATAGAAAAAGCCTTCGGGCTTGCTGTCTCGAACCATGTAGCCACTTTCCGGATCAGTGGTACTCATCTTGATTTCCTTTTCTTCCTTCACACCCTCTCTAGGCTTCAATCCTTTTTTCCATGTACCTCACGGTCTTCATTAATTGCTACCTCTAAATCTTTGAGATAGGCACGACTCGTTTTCTCGATGACATGCTTCTTAAATTTTCGTTTATTCGCATTTGCTTTAAGATGCGTAGAATCACTTATCAATACACGTCCAGCGACCATTCGATGCTGAATCGCCAAGCGAACAATTTCATCAAAAATCTCCTGAAAAACATTTGTATTTTTAAAACGGGTTCGACGATTCCAACTGATTGTTGTGTGATCTGGAACTCGATCTGTTAAAGAAAGGCCAAGAAACCAACGATAGGCGATATTAGTCTGGATTTCTTTTTCGAGTTGCCTCTCTGAGCGGATACCGTAAAGGTATCCAATGAAAATCATTTTAAATAAAACAATAGGATCAATGGAAGGTCTACCGTTATCCTCGCAATAATATTGACGTACTTTTTCCCGGATGAAGGAGAAATCTATATGTTTCTGGATGACTCTTAATAAATGGTCTTCTGGGACCAATTCATCAAGGCACACAAATTCGTAATGCATTTGCGGATTTTTATCATTGGAGGTAAGCACAATTATCACCTACTATAAAATGTAATTATAAGAATTATAACAAATTAACGCGGTGTCGTATTAAAACTAAGTGAAATAAAAATGGCTGTCGACTTTCTCGACAGCCTGAGGAAGAGGGCGCTTGTCCTCTTCCTTTTTTCATGGGGTATGGATTTGCTGTATGAGCCAATTTCTTGCTTCTTTTCCTGCAAGAATTTCTGGCTGCTCCAAGGTACCGATATTAATACTTATGATAGTAGCTTCTTCTAAACCGGTTACTCCTTTTAATTGCGCTCCTCTAAATAACACTTCTTCAAATGAAGAATCACGGATATCTGCATCCTTTAAATCGGCATCTCTAAAATCTGCCTGATAAAAGAGAGCATTTACTAATTTTGCCTTCCGCAAATCGACGCGCACAAACACCGTTTCGAAGCAAGAGCTTTTAACAAAGTTTGTCTTTTGTAAATTAGCATTTGAAAAGTCTGCATAAGACGCTTCGCCTTTGATGAAGATAGCGTTTTCTAAATTCGCTGATCGAAACGTAGAGGAGTATAGATGCGCTGCATAAAGATCTTTATCCTTTAGATTCATCCCGTCAAAAGTACTGGCGATCAAACGAGATTGGTCCAAAGGGTACTCTGCTACATCTATGGAGCGAAAATCTACTTCATCGACGACTAATTACAGCTCTGCTCTTCCCGTTCGGATCGCATACGCATAGTCTCTGCGCCCGTTTTCTTCCGCTCTTCTCGCTGCCTTCTCGAAATCATACGGAACCAATACATGCTCCACAAGCCACGAGCCGCCTTGCGGTTTTACCGTGACGTACTTGGCATGCGGGGTTTTCGATTCCATCGAATGCGGGTACGGCGTTTCTTCAAAATACGCAGGCAACCCGACACTCCCCGGATTTACTACGAGCTTCCCATCTGGGAGCCACACGGATTTGGGCACATGAGAGTGTCCGCAAAAAATGACTTTTTGTTGGATACCTGTCAGCTCAATCATTAGCGCATTCGCACTTTTGTCTTCTATTCCGTATGGAGCGACGTTCTCCAATAAATAGACATCATCGGCATAAGGTGTCCCGTGGCAAAATAAGAGATCATCCTGTGTCCATTGCTTTTGAAATGCCCCGATCCAGCTGAGCATTTCTTGTGTAAGCAGTGGTTTCACGTATTGGAAGGTAATTGACTCCATTTGCTCTCCCAGTAAATATCTGTCACAATTACCCATGATGTGGATGATTTCAGCTCGCTCCATCAAGAGCTCTGCTGTTTTGATCGGATCAAGCGGTCCGAATAAGGTATCGCCCAAATTCACAATGGTTTCAATTCCGCGGGAATCTATGTCGTGCAGAACAGCTTCTAATGCATAGGCGTTGCTGTGTACGTCAGAGATCACCGCGATGGAATGGTTGTTTTGGCTCAAGGTCATATACTCCTTTACGAAATTCGAAGCATCTATCTTATAGTATTACTGCAAAATTCTGTTGATTTCCTGCTTCATTTAAATGATGGCGGCGTACGTGACACATCAAGAGGATGCCCTTCTATCAAACGAAGAACGGCATCCTCTTCCTATGCCATTTTGAAAAATCATGAAAAAAGTTTGAGAGGGGTCCCCTCTCTTCATCGTCTATAGTAATGAACAGCAAAACGGTTTTGTCCGTTTTGTTTGACCACAAGCGAAAAACGTCGAGACGTTTTTCACAAAAAGGAAAGCTGCGCAGCACCTTTTTGCAAGGAGGTAACAAACATGCAGGACGATCGAGAGGTCATTGCGGAGGTTCTTCAAGGAAATAAAGAGGCTTATGCTCTGATCGTCAATAAATACAAGGGAAAAATCGCTTCGATTCTCCAGCGCACGCTCCATCATTCTCATGATGCCGAAGACATGGTGCAGGAGGTTTTTATCAAGGCGTACTACAGTCTGCCAGATTATAAACCCAATTGCTCCTTTTCTGCCTGGCTGTATCGAATCGCGATCAATCGCGGGATTGACGAGCTGCGAAAACGAAAGCGGATGCCTTCCGTAACGGAGATCGATGTCGAGGTCAAAGACGAATGTCCGATCCCAGAGGAAGATTATCTGGAAAAAGAACAGCGTCATGCTTTGCGACAGCAGATGATGACACTGGACAAGAACCATAGGGCGATTCTCGATTTGCATTATCTCCAGCACCTAAGCTACCGAGAGATCGGCAACAAACTATCTTTGTCCGTAGATACCGTGAGAATGCGCCTTTCCTATGCCAGGAAAAAGCTGCGAGACCAGCTAAGCAAGCCGGAGAAAAAAGGGGGCACCCCGCTTTGAATTGCCTTACGCAAAGACAGCTGATCGCCTACATGGAAGATCGTTTAACGCCATTGAACAAACGAAATGTCGAAAGTCACCTCGATCATTGCACACACTGCCAGCACCAACTGGAGCAATGGATCGATGAGCTGCACCAAACAGAAGAAACGATGTGGGAAAACTCCCTCTCACCAAATATGGATCAAAAGATTATTCAGATGCTCTCCCCTCATCCCGTGAGAGTATTGAACCCTGCAACCCCTTCACATCAACCACCCGCGTGGAAACAAAGGAGTATCACGATCATGAAAAGAATGACGCTTGCCGCTGCTGCACTAACCATCGTCGTTTCGGGAGGAATGCTCGTCTCCCCGACCTTTGCTAGTTATGTCCATGCTGCTTTTACGAACAGCCCAATCGGCAAGGCTGATCCTGTAGCACCTGTGAGCAATAGCTTCCTGCAAAAATTAGCGGACAAAGGAATTGCTCAAGCAGCCAAGAATGGATTCGCGCAGTCCGTTGATGTAAGTGCGACCGACCAAGGCCTCACTTTTACCGTGCATGAAGTGGTGGCTGACCCGCTGCGTATTAGCATAGCAGCTTCTTTAAAAGACAAGAACGGCAAGGCATTAGACAGCTTTATATCGGAAATGGTGAGTAGATCTAACAAAGAGCCACTTATCATCATCAAAGACAAACAAGGAAACATCCTTATACCCTCTAAGGAAAAAAATGCTCAATACCCCAATAAACAATGGGATCATTCCATGTTTGTCGATAATGGTGTTATGGTCTTGGATCGCGAGCTGCGAAGCTATTTTGATGATGTAAACAAGGTGCCAGACGAGCTGATCGTAGAGTTTAACATCAAGCAACTAGATGACATCAAGGGGAACTGGAAGCTGTCCGTACCTGTCGATATGAAAAAAGCAAAAGCAGCAATGAAGACACATGAAATTAACAAAGCCTACACGACCCCACAAGGACTCAAGCTGAACGTCAAACAAATTACGTTTGCGCCAAGCGGAGTGGAGATGGTCATTGATCGAGCCCTTGCTGCTAACGAGAATAACGCATACAGCTATGAGCTGGTTAACGACAAGGGCACAGTGGTCGCTGCTTGGGATTCGACTGCGGTTATTCATGAAGCCAACAAAAGAAGTAATGTGACAAGGGATGTGAAATGGGAGCATACTCAATCCACCGAAAGTGGAGCAAGAGACTTTCATTACTTCTATCCAATCGATGAAAGCCAAAGCCTTACCTTCAAGCTCGGGTCTGTTTATACAGAGGAATCCGCTAAGCTTAACGCCAAGTTGGACACCAATCGCCTCGAAAAGAAAGAAGGCATCACAGTGGAAGACCAGGGAGATCAGTTTACTTTCAAAAAAGATCAAAACGATCCAAACGAGGTCGTTGATTTTGAAGGCTATGACGGCCATCACCGCGTGAACGACGATGGAACTACCACGAAATTAGAAGGCTACCACCTGGCGTTCGAGGCAACTCTCGCTCCAGATGCTGCCGCTATGGGTCCCTATCAATACTGGACCATTACAGACGAGACCGGGAAAAAGTACGAAGACATCCAGTACTTAATCGATAAGACTGAGTATGAAAATGATCGGGCGATTTTTGGAGGTGTGATCTTCTTAGAAAACCTCACAACCCTGCCAAAGCAATTGATCATTTCATCCGAGAAACGAATGGCTGAACACAAAAATGTAGAGTGGGAAGTACCAATTTACTCCGGAAAATAAGGGCTCTTCATACGCAAAAGGCTGGTGGTACACATCGTACCGCCAGCCTCTTTTTCACGCGATATATTCCTGCTGCAAAATTCCCATGTGGACAATATCATGCCATTTCCCCTCTCGAAACAAAAACTGCCGCGAGATTCCCTCTTGCTTGAATCCGAGCCTCTCATATAGCTTGATCGCCCTTTCGTTAAAAGAAAAAACACGCAGCGATACCCGATGCAGATTCATTTCCAAGAATGCATAATCCAGCAGCAGCTTCATCGCTTCTCGTCCATACCCCTTTCCCCAATACTCCTTCTCCCCAATATCGATGATGCATTCCGCATTGCGGTTTTTCAGGTCGATTTGGATGAGAGAAGTAATCCCGATCGGTCGATTGGTTTGGCTGTCTACGATCATATAGCTCTTCGAGGAGCTTCCATGCAGAATGACCTGATTCACAAACCCGTTCGTATCTTCCCACGTATAGACGTCCATGGACGGATTCGTTGTCCGCATGACTTCTTCGTCATTTCTCCACCTGTGGTAGACGTCCACGTCCTCCCCCGTCATTTTTCTCAAATAGATTCTCTCTGTTTGAAACAACATTCGTACCCTCCTTATTGAGTTGGTCCCAGCATCGCTCTCAAAGAAAACAACAGTGCTTCCATCTGCACAGACACCTTCGTTTTCTCTGGGCCCAAATGCGCGGTATCCAGCATCAGTCCATCGATAACCGAGATGAAATAGCGAGCGATTGCCTCAGGTGGTAGCTGTGGCTTGAACTCACCTGTCGCTGTCCCATGTGCGAAGAAAGCTGTCAACACATCCACCATTTTTTCATAGCGAGTCGTGATGTATGGATAGCTCTGTTGCTTTTGCTGATCCTTCAGTGACAGGAAAAACTCTGAGTTGGCTTTGGACAGTGTTTGTTCGATTTTCTCGATCTCGCCCTGTTGCTTGTTAACCCATTTGATGATTTGCTGCCAAGACTTTTCGCCAGCAACAGGCGCGAAAAATTGTGCATCCTGTTGATCCTTGAATTGCAGCAGCTCCAAATATAAGTGCTCCAGGTTATCAAAGTAGGCATACAAGGCTCCTCGTGATACGCCAGCCTCGTCCATGACGTCTTGCATGGTGGCCCGTGTGTAGCCTTTTGTGATGAACACACGTTTTGCCGCTTGCAGCAGTTCGATTTTCTTTTTGGTTTTGTATTCGTCGCTTACTTTTGGGGCCATGGGGGTTTGGGTCTGCCTCCTTTAAGCAAAATATACATGAGTGTCGTTTTTCTTCGTAACAAAATTATAAACGACGTCATTGTCGTTTTTCAATAAATAAAAAAGAAAAAGCACCCTATCTACTCATGAGAGTATGTGGATGCTCGCCGTTCTTCCGTTATGTGTTAACCATCGATAAATTTTCTAACGCGTGTTGCATCGCATCGCGTGGAAATATTTGCGGTAATTTAGACATGGGATATTGATTCGACAGTCGATTGATTTGATTCAATTCCTCTTCACCGATTTGCCTTATGTTATTATCCATATCGTATCTTGCCAGCAAAATCATGTCGTTTAATTGACTAATAATGCTTCTGTCACTTGTCTGTGTGAAAGTAGCCTCACTAGCATGATGCAAATACTTCTGAATTAACGATTGCTCTATGCCATCCGCAATTAGATTCTCAGCGATTTTTTCCAAAAATAGTTGATCGAATCTTGTAAAGTCCGCTTTCTTTAACCCATAGATGATAAAATTGTACCTGGTCACATTATTCATCACCGCTACACATTTCCTGCGATTCAGTAAAATCATGTGAGCATGCCACCTGTATAATGGCTCTGAAACCATTTTCTCTTTATCGGATAATGTTACAGGTAGTTCCTCTGCCAGCTTTTTGGTGCATTGGATGGCAATCATGCCTGTTCACCTCGATGTTTTTCAGTTAACGCCTGATCCGGTATGACAAACGACACCGTTGTTCCCTCCCCCGGCTTACTCGTAATGCGCAAGCCCTTCCCATACATTTGCGTCAGTCTCCGATTCGTGTTGGACACGCCAATTCCGCCTCTTTCCTTCTTCGACAAGTCAAGAATTTGCCGCACAGTCGCTTCCTCCATCCCGATACCATCATCCTTCACCTCAAAAAGAGTGGCGTTCTTTTGCCGGACGATGCGGATATGGAGTGTTCCCCCCTCTATTTGGGTAAGAAGACCATGGTTGATTGCATTCTCCACTAACGGCTGAATGGTCAGTGGCGGGATGAGGAGATTGATACCAGGCTCAACCTCCCACACGATCTGTAACCGCCCGCCAAATCGTTCCTTTTCAATGTAAAGATACGCTTGGACGAGCTCCAGCTCATGGGAGAGTGCTACTTGTTTTCCTGTATTCAAAAAGTCAAAGCTGATATGCAAGAAGGCGGTAAACGCATCCCCGAGTTTACGCATCTTCTCCGTATCAATGTCACTCAACGCCATAATCGAGCTAAGTGTGTTGAACAAGAAGTGTGGGTGAATCTGTGCCTGCAAGTAGGCAGCCTCCATACTCAGTCGTTCATCGACGGTTTGCTTGAGTGTCGTCAACGACCAGACGCGGTATTTCAGCTCCATGCCATCGACTGGTTTGCAAACATAGTCATTCGCACCAGACAAATACCCGGTGTATACATCCTCAGACTGGCTGCGTGCAGTTAAGAGCAAGATCGGAAGCTCGGAAACAGAGAAATGCTCCCTGACCCTTTGCGTCAGCTCATAGCCCGACATATGAGGCATCATGACATCGATAATAAGTAAATCCCACTGCTCTGTAAAAAGCAGATCGAGCGCGTCTCTTGGCGATGCGCACGTAGTAATTTGATAATGCGAGGAGGAGAGCATTCGGTCCAGCACCCTTAGGTTAACCGGGTCGTCATCGATGGCCAATATGTTCGCCTTTCTTTCTACAAACGCATGCGCAGCCGTTTGCTGAATAGCCAAGATATCTGGAGCTTCACTCTGCCCCATCTGATTAATAGCCGTCACTTGATTGTTCTTATCAATCTGCTCCACATATTGGCTCTCTGCTGCTTTCATCTCATCTGTACTAACCACGGGCAGCCAGAAGCTAAATACCGAACCTTTGCCCGGTTCAGAGTCGACTCTTAGCTCACTATCATGCAGCTCGACTAGCTGTGAACAAATAGCAAGACCGAGGCCGATTCCTCCACCACCGTTCGTTGCTCGAGTTCCCTGTTCATACGGCAAAAATATACGTGCCTTGGTATGCTCATCCATCCCGATTCCTGTATCGGATACATAGATCGCCACCTGTCCGTCTACGTTCTCAGCAGAAACGACGACAGATCCTTCTTCCGTGAACTTCAGTGCGTTGTGAACAAGATTGAACAGAATCTGGACTAGCCGCTTCTCATCTGCCAAGATTGGCGGGATGGACTCTGGTATGTCCATTTTCAGTTGAACAGGCTTGCCTTCTACCATGTAAGCAAGCATGCTGATGATGCCGGAAACAACCGATTGAATATGCAACGGCTTTTTCTGCAACACGATATGCTTGTCCTGCAATCGTACGACATCTAGCAAATCATCCAGTAAATGCGACATTCTGCGGCTGATCGTGATTAAGAGCTCCATATCCTGCTTGCTCCGACCACCCATGACATGCTTTTCATTGTTGACGACAGTTTGGGCGATATTCAAGATGCCGTGCAACGGCGTCCTCAGTTCGTGCGAGGTATGGGCGAGAAACTGATCCTTGAGCTTGTCCGCTTCTTTCAATTGCTCCGTTAGCTTTGCTTTTTCCTCTGAATTACGAAAGAATCGCTTGAACCAGTAAGCAGAAAAACTGACAAGTGCAGCAATCAGGTCGAGCGGATAATACACGTACTTGATATCGATCATTTTATATTCCATGATGGCGGACCATATGACATTGGACAAAATACTCGTTGCAGCAATGAGCAAAAACACAGCGTCATTCTTTTCATGCATAAGCATGCGGCTGATTTTGAAAATAAACACCAACAACGGGCCAAAATAAATAATGACTAAAAATGGCGTTCCAGCTAATATATACACCCATTGTGCTGTTCCCAGTACGATGACTGCCGAATGAAGACTGAGCACCGAAAGATATGCTCTGAACGGCTTGGAGTATTCTTTCTCTTCCTGATCAGATAGATTCCTGACCAATAATATCATCAGCAGAGGCTGCCATATGTAGGCGAGCACTTCTACCTTGATCGACCATGTATAATCGATCGGGAGCCAAAGTAACAGCAGATTGTCATAATCAGAAACAGTCTTTATCCCTACGCAGGAAAGTAACAAAAAAAACACCAGAAACTCTTTGTGGCGGGCATTCAATACATACAGGATGCCTGCATACAAGCCATGAAGCAACAAGATGAGGAAGGTTGCCATCTGGAAGCCGATAGAATACCAACGTTCGGTATCAATAGCGGCCTGCGATCCGAAGTAAATCGATCTGACGATGCCTCCTTCAATTGGATTATGAAAGTTGGCCGTTCGGACAAGCACTTCAATGACCTTTGCATCACCCGCAATGTACGTAGCCGTGAAGGATCCCTTCTGTGGCTTGTACTCTTCCGCTGTTGTCGCAGGCACTCCGGCTCTGGCTAATATCTCTCCGTTAACCTCTACGGTAGAAGATGCCTCCACTTGCGGAACCCATAAGGTGTATGGCTGATTTAGTGGTTGATCGACCAAAATCCGTAAACGGTATGTACCATAGCCATACGTTGACGGAGAGTCTCTGGAAAAAGCGTTGCTCCAATTGCCAGGCACTTGAAGGTACTGTCGTTCGTCACTCGATGATTGCTTGAAATCTTCATGCGTGATGAAAGAATCAGGGTAAAACTCCCATTCCCCATCCAGTGAAATGGACGGGGAATTTTCAAAGTCCCACCCGCGCATATCAAGAACCCCTTGAATCGCTTGCGGATGATCTGGTGATGCATGAAACGAAAACCAAAACGTTCGAAGCCCTAGTAGAAATGCTAAAAACAAGAGAAGAATCAAAAGATACTTACTTATGAGTGCTTTAGAATGACTCCGATTATGGTTGCTTCGCTTTATCATAGTATGCATTTTTCGACACACTTCGGATTATCCCTTGTCAAATTGCAGTTCCACAGTCCTATTTTTCTCACACAAACTGTCTGCTATCGTTATTCCGCCCAAACCGATAGATGGCGATCAAGGCAAAAACCGTAGCGAATGCGAGCAGAATAGCGATGTTCAAATACAAGCTCCCCAGACTATACCCTTGTTGAAGCTTATTCACCGCATCGAGCAACCAATGCTGGGGCAAGAATGTTGAAATTTTGCGTACGGTGTCCGGCATAATTTCCATTGGAAAGAAACAGCCGGCCAGGAGGCATGACGGTACAATAATCAGGTTGGAAATCGCTCCAGCACCTGCTCTACTCTTCGCAAAGGCAACGGTCATCAGAGAAAGGGCGATAGCCCCCAGCGCAAACACGAACAACGGCAGAATCATTTGACCATACGAGACGCCTGCATCTATGCCGAAGACGTTTTTCATGACGAGCAAGGTCACGATGATTTGCAGCAGTAAAATAAGCATGTTAACGATAATATTCGAGAATACATAGGATCTAGCCGACATCGGCGAAGAAAGGAGGCGCAAAAAGGTGCGATTCTCTTTTTCTTTTAAAATGATCTCTGACATGTTCACCGCTGAAAACATCATGAACATAATGAGGAATCCAATCGATTGATTCGTCATGCGCGTCACGTTCGATGTGTCTTGAAGCGTTACCGTATGGAGCTTGTAGCTTTGCTCATGGTAGGCCGTATACAGCTTCGTGAACTTTGCCTCATCAGCCTGTGCCGCTTTTCCAATCGCGGCAAGATTGCCGATATAACTGTGCAGCATGGCCTTCACGTAGGCAGTTACCTGTTCACCCTTTACGGATACAATGTTCAAGTGTGCCGGCGCCCCATTTCGAACACTAGCGGCATACCCTGACTCGAAAACAATTCCGCTATCCAGCTCACCAGAAACGATTTGTTCGCGCATCGTTTGTTCGTCGATGACTGTGACTTTGACAGATTCCAATCTCTCGATAAACCGGATCGTGTCCTGTGTGATCACCTGGTCCCCGTCCTGATTGATAATTCCTACATGGATCGTGCCGCTACCTGCATTGCTGTACAGGGTAAGAGTCAGTAGAACCCCAGCGATCGGCAAACCCAAGTAGGTGAACCAGCTTTTTTTACTCCGAAACGTCTCCATCAGCGTTTTCCGAATTAGCCATAGCATTTCACTCATACGAAAGCACCCTCCCGTCTGCGCATCGTGATAACAGAAATGATGATGAACGCCGTAGCGATGCTCACATTCATCGCAATTGCAAACCATGCGTCTCTCGTATTGTCTGTGTAAATGATTTGCATCAGACCTGTATTCGCCCAGTGAAGGGGAGAGAATTTGGACAGGAGGCCGAAGAAACCAGTTGATTGATCAACGGGAAAATAGGCACCGCCTACAAAGGAGGCGACCTGCGTAAAAATATTGTTGATTGACCTTATCCCTTCGCCTTTGAAAAGAAAGCTGATCCCCAGACCCAGGCTGACGGCTAGCAGCACCTCTGTCAAAAGCACGAGGATCACCATTCCATAGTGGTTGCCCCAATCTGCCTGGAACACGAACTTGCTGACTAAGAACACGACAAACACGAAAAACAGATTGACGAACGTACTGCCGATAATTTTGCCAGTAAAAATGACACCTTTGCTAACAGGTGCTGCCATTAATCGTGTGGATGTTTTGTTCGCTCGCTCTCCGGTGAACAAATAACTCGCAGAGAACATCGAGTAGAGCGCAACCATCGTCGTCATCGCAATCGCGTAATAATCGATTGCCCCAGGCTTTTTATTGGGATTCAAGGCCGTTTCATGAATAAAATCATCACGATGTTCGATACCCTTGACTATTGCCGAACCCGATTCGGGATCTACCTGATAAGCTGCGGATGCGAGCGAGTACCGATCTGCAAAAACGGTTAGCATCCCCGCGAGGATATTGCTTCCTATCGCATTCTTGCTGCTTCCATAAAACTCAATCCCCGCATCGCTGACGACTGCGTACCCCGTATAGCGATCCGCGCGAACTTCCTCCTGCCCTTCCATGCCTGAACTTGCTTGCGCGACCTTCACTCCTTTATCACCCAATGCTTGGATAAACGAGTTCCACGCCGTAGATAATTGCGCATTCGTCCCGTTGCTTTTATACAGCAAGCGCATGTCTCCTACGGTCCTCGTATCGTCGAATGCGTTGGAAAGGGCGGAGCCTAATATCAGCATCAGGATGACGGGAAGCGCTAGCATAAACATAAACGTTCTTTTTTCGCGAAGGCTGGACTTGATTTCTTTTACAGCGATATTCCATATGTTCATGGCAAAGCCCCTCCTCTAGTCTCGCAAGTTTCGACCGGTTAAGGTCAAGAACACAGTCTCCAGATTCGGCGCTTGCTCTTCAACGGAGCGGATTTCTACCTGATCCTTGATGAATTGTTGAATGATCCGGTTCAGATTGTTGATCTCCGTTTTCGATACGATTTTGATCGTATTCTCTTCTTGAAGCACCGCATTCACACCAGGAATCGCCTTAATGCCTTCGAGGTTTAATGGTTCATCTGCTCTGACCCCAATCCAAATTTCCTTTGCGTCAGTAATAATCGCTTTTAGCTCCTCTTTCGATCCTTCTGCGATGACTTTTCCATGATCGACAATGGCAATGCGGGTGCAGATTTCTTCGACTTCCTCCATGTAATGGCTCGTATAAATGATCGTGCAGCCCATGTCGTTTAGCTTGCGTACCGAGTTCAAGATATAATTGCGTGAATGAGGGTCAATCCCGACAGTAGGTTCGTCCATGATGATCAGCTTCGGCCGATGAGCAATGGCGCAAGCGATGTTTAACCGACGCTTCATCCCGCCAGAGAAGTTTTTGGGAAAGCTGGTAGCTTTGTCACCGAGACCTACGAATTCAAGCGCCTCCTCCGTCCGTTCGCGAAGCAGTGATCCACGCAGTCCGTACAAACCAGCAAAAAACCTCACATTTTCATAGGCAGTCATATCCTCGTAGATGGCGATATCTTGTGGCACGATGCCGATGTTCATTTTGGCGAATTTGCTGTGCTTCTCAATGTTCTTTCCCAGCAGGGTAATCTCGCCCTTTGTTACACGCAACAGGGAGGCGATCATATTGATAGTCGTGCTCTTTCCCGCTCCGTTGGCCCCCAAAAAACCAAAGATTTCTCCTTCACGCACATTCAGAGACATATTGTCGACGGCGACGAAATCACCGAACTTTTTCGTTAACTGACGAATTTCCAATACATGACTCACGTAACTCACTCCCTTCGTGGTTATGTCTGCATTGTAATAAAAAAGGATGCCCCTATGTCAGTGCATAAGTTCATCCCTCGGCACATGAGATTTCTCATGTTGTTTCCCATGATTTTTTTCATTCGTTGCGATAAGGTAGCAGAGTGGTCACGCTAAAGCCTCGCGTACCGTCTACAATCACTGTTCCACCAGCGGAAGCGGCTCTTTCCTCCATCCCGAGAATGCCAAGCCCTTTTACAACCTTTTCTGCGCCGGTCCCATTGTCTGTAACCACTGCTTTAATGAATGTATTCAGCACCCGTACCTCTAGGGAAATCACTGTCGCCTTCGCATATTTGAGTGCATTCGTGACCGCTTCCGTCGCATTTTGCTGGATGATTTTCCACTGAATCGGTGTAATGACATCGATGTCCCCGTTAAAAGTAAGCGTGGCTGTCACTGTCTCTCTCGCAGACAGCTCATCGACAAACAACCGGAGTCGATTGATTCCCAGCTCCTCCGGCCGTGGCTTCACTTCCTTGAGTGTCACTCTGATTCGCTCCAGCCCTTCCTTCGATATTGCGATCGCATTGCGAAGTAGCTCGGATGCCTTGTCCTGATCAGTCGCCATCAGGAGTCGTGACGCTTCCATCTGAATGAGCGCACCTGCCACCGCATGCCCCACATCGTCGTGAATTTGTTGAGAAAGGCGATTGCGCTCCTCCAATTGAATCGTATAGGTTGACTGGCGGAAATATTCGCTGCTCTCGTTTAAGGAGCGAGTCAAGCTTTGTAAATCCTCCCTCAGCTTCTCCCGTTCTGCCTCTAATCTACGAAGCTTGTCAGTTAGCATGCTGCCACACCTATACAGTAAAAAGCTAAGAAAGGCCATTAGTAAGTACAAGGGAATCCATTCAGGCAAAACGATGAACAAAGGCAACAGCATACCTCCAAATACGACCACCCTCTGCTTACTCACCAAGAACACGAACTCCAAAATGTGGACTGGCAAGAGCAGCACAAATAACGGGTCCAACACAAGTGTACTTGCTACCACGAACACGATGGATAGTCCCATAAATAATTGCTTATGATTCCTCTTTTTCACAATGA
Organism: Brevibacillus schisleri; assembly: GCF_055685845.1. Classification (NCBI taxonomy): domain Bacteria; kingdom Bacillati; phylum Bacillota; class Bacilli; order Caryophanales; family Paenibacillaceae; genus Brevibacillus; species Brevibacillus schisleri. Next base: position 865,475 of record NZ_JBVNDM010000001.1, on the reverse strand, counting down.
GAATAGTGAGATTACCAGCCAAATACAACAGGTACACAAGAATTTGCCACGGATCCATTTCAGAAGTGGGATGAACCAGAAAAGAAGTCACGATGATAAACCCGAGCATCGCTGCCTTATTCGCCATTGTCCATAACTCCATCGGTAGTTACCTCCTTTCAGTCAGACATGTTCGTTTCGCCCGTCAAATAATAGATGGCGATCTGCGTACGGTGTTCAAGCGCTGTTTTATTCAAGATGGAAGTAATGTAATTCGCAACGGTTCCCTCGGAAATAAACAGCTTCCTGGCGATTTCTTTGTTCGATAGCCCTTTGGCGATCTGCTTCATGACATCGAGCTCCCGTTCCGTAAATAAGCTTTTGTCGATTTTGCTTTCGGTAGGGATGGCTGCTGTCGCTTTGGGAGACGGGGTAGTGGACATGGTATCCATCGCGTTCCTCCCTGTATTCAGGTTCATTTTGATCTTATCCAGAACGACATCCTGTAGCACATGATGGTTGTTATAGACACTCTTGATGGCATCTCGGATGCGGTTGGGATCATTGTTTTTCAATAAATAACCGCGTGCCCCCGCTTGAATGGCTTCGAGGACAAATTCGTCATCGTCAAACGTGGTCAAAATGAGTGGTCTGACTGTAGTTTCCGTAGTCAGTACACGAGTCGCTTCCACTCCATTCATGTTCGGCATCCGAACGTCCAAAAGCGCAACGTCTACCTCGTTCTGTTTGCAAAACGTCACCGCCTCGACCCCATCCTCCACACTCCCCACTACTTCAAACTCCGCAAAGCTCGTCAGGATGATTTTCATGCCTTCCCGTATAAACGAATTGTCGTCTGCGATCAACACTTTGATTTTCAAAGCAGCTTGCCTCCCGTCGAACAAACCCTCGACCGCATAAAGAGCGGACGTATATTTTTTCCCAATATTACCACTGTCCTGCTTTGCTCCACAATTGTAGAATCTCGCCCCCATGGTTCTTACTTTCCAGTCACAGATGGAAAAATTAACACGTCGAAAATATATAGACACGAATCATATGTGTCAGTATGATATATTACCTAAGCCCTCTTACCAACCTATCGGGGCCAATTTTTTGAATGGAACACTCTATGGAGGGGAATTTGTGGAAACAGCACAACTAAATAAAACGGCTTGGAACACTGGGGCTTACCAAGCGTGGCTGAAACGCTTTGGAACCCCTGCCGAGGCAGCGGTCAAAATTCAAGAAGACCCCCAAAAGCGAATCGGCAAAGTATATGAGCACATGGGCGACATTCGCGGCAAAAAGATTATCAATTTACTCGGTTCAAATGGAAACAAAGCCGTTGCGCTCGCCTTGCTGGGTGCCGACGTGACCATCGCCGATTTTTCTTCTGAGAATGAGCAGTACGCCAAAGAACTGGCTGCATCCGCCGATGTTGACCTGACTTACATCGTTTCGGATGTATTGCAGCTCCCCCCAGATGTATTGGCTGGTGAGTATGATCTCGTTTTTATGGAATTCGGTATTCTTCATTACTTTTTGGACTTAACCGAATTATTCCAGGTGGTCAACTCGCTCCTGCGGAAGGGCGGCGTGCTCGTCCTCCAAGATTTCCATCCGGTATCTACAAAACTCATCTCCTCACGCGGAACGACTGCGAATATCCGCAAACATAAAGTAACAGGCGATTATTTCGATACCTCGCTTGAGGAAAAGGACATTGCTTTCTCCAAATTCCTCTCGAACGGCACAAATGTCGCTGAATCCAAAGTATTGTTGCGCAATTGGACATTAGGAGAAATTGTTACGGCCATTGCGAGCAAAGGGCTGTGCCTAAAAATGCTGGAAGAGCTACCGAATCTCTCCTCGGAGGTTTTTGACAAGGGAATCCCGAAAACCTTTACGATTATCGCCGAGAAATTATAATGGACGTTTGCCATCATCTTATTACATTCCTACTACCGAACAGAGGAGGCTTTCCCTTCTCTTTTTCTTTTACATACTTATAGACTGACGGTCAGTCATATGGTAATCTTTACCCAACCACTTACTGACAACCGAAGGAGGCGCCGATGAAAAGAATCGTGAAAGACCCCACAACACGGCGAGCAGAAATATTGGAAGCCGCCGGAGAGCTATTTCGAAATCAGGGTTATGTCCATACAACCGTGGATGCGATCATTCAAAAGGTGGGCGTAGCGAAAGGAACCTTTTATTACTACTTCAAATCAAAGGAAGAAATCCTTGAAGCATTTGTCCACTCCATGGTCGATACGCTTTGCGAGGAATATAAAAAAATCGCAGCTGACTCTACCTTATCCGTCATGGAAAAGGTGCGCCAGATGCTGCGTAGCCAAAGCTACCATATCGACAAGCAAGACGAATGGATGGAAAGCTTGCATCGCCCTGAAAACAGAGAGCTTCACGAGCGCCTGAACATCGCCATTATCTTAAAAATTGCTCCTGTCCTTGCGCAAGTCATTGAACAAGGAAATAAAGAAGCTGTCTTTCATGTCGAGAATGCTTTGGAGACCGTTCAGTTTCTCCTCGCTGGCTCGCAATTTTTGTTGGAATCGGGCATTTTTCATTGGGAGCAAGCGGAGCAGACAAAACGTCTACAGGCCATGCAGGTGATTATTGAACGGTCACTAGGAGCTGCCCCGGGGTCCTTCTCGTTTCTATAATGGCTGAAAAGGAGGAAAGACAATGAACGCTCATGATAAAGCCTTTCGCCGATTTCTGATCATTTGGTCAGGGCAGTTGCTTTCTGCTATCGGTAGTGGTCTTACCGCTTTTGCCTTGGGTGTCTTTGTTTTTCAGCAGACCCAATCTACCATGAGCTATTCGTTCATCATTCTCTTCTCTTTTCTCCCCTCCTTCCTTTTACTCCCCTTTAGCGGGGTGTTGGCAGACAGATTTGACCGCAAGAAAATGATGATCATTGGCGATATTGGCTCCATAGCTGGTATCTTGTTCATCTTGCTTGCCATGCTGTCCGGGCGTATGGAATTATGGCACATCTATTTGGGGGTCGGAATCAGCTCGATCTCTGCCGCTATCCTAAACCCAGCCTATAAGGCAGCCGTCTCCGATCTGGTTTCAGAAGAGATGTACGCACAGGCAAGCGGGCTCATCCAACTGGCAAGCTCCGCTCAATATCTTATTTCCCCACTGGTTGCAGGGCTTCTTCTCAGTGCTTTTGATATCCAGCTCGTCTTACTTATCGATATGATGACCTTCCTTTTAGCTGTCGGCGCCGTGCTGATGATTATGAAACACGATACCACTCCCCAGAAACATGAAAGACAAAGCTTTTTTCGCGAAATGTCTGAAGCCTTCCGCTATCTCCTTTCAAAGAAAGGCGTTTTCTTGTTCGTTCTGTTAATGTCTGTCGTGTGCTTTTACATCGGGCTGCTGCAATCGCTTTTTGGGCCTATGATGCTGACATTAACTGATTCCAAGACGCTTGGTATCGCCCTCTCTGTATCTGCATCGGGTATGCTCGTCAGCAGCCTTTTGATCGGACTCTTCGGTATGGGAAAGAGAAGGGTATTCATGCTGTCCCTCTCTCTCGTACTTGCTGGCTTGTTTTACGCCTTGATGGGTGTATTTACTTCCGTTTGGCTGATTATGGTTTTTGGCTTCCTCTTTTTCATCACGCTTCCCTTTGTGAACACCAGCCTCGAGGTTCTCATCCGAACGAATGTAGAGAATGAACGGCAAGGCAGAGTGTGGTCGATGATCACGGCTATTTCACAAATCGGGTTCGTGCTGGCATTTGGGTCGGCAGGATTTTTGGCGGACCATGTATTCAATCCGTTGTTTGATCCAGATCAATTGCTGGGCCAAACGGTCGGACAGATTATCGGAACGGGGGCAGGCAGAGGAATTGGCTTTTTGTTTATTCTCTCTGGCGTACTTGTGTCGCTACTGGGAATCGTAATTGGGCGTGTGAGGAAAATACGGGATTTGGAAGGAATGTCACTGCAAGGGAACTATTCCCGCAAATAAAAATATTTTCTTAAAACCTATGCAACAAATTCATATTTTCCTCCGTCTTGAATGTCGAGTTCAAGAGACTTACACCTAGAAGGAGGAAGATTCAAATGAAAAAAGCAATATCTACTTCGTTGGTTGCTATTCTACTCGCAACCAGTGTACCTGCTGCTCTGGCGGCTGACCTGGAAGGAAAAGGAAAAGAGAACGGTAAGCCCGAAGTAAAGGCAGAAGTAAAAGATAAATCGAAAGAAACTTCTGTCAAAGAATCTGATACCGATACAGATAGCGACGATGAGAACTCAACCGAAGCTAGCACAGAAACCAACATCAAAGACGTAAAGTTAAAAAAACAGCTAATCGAGCTTCGCCAAGAGCTCAAGCATACGGCTGAAATCACGGAAGATCAAAAAGCGAAATACGAGCAACTGGTAGCTGATCTGGAAAAAACCACTGACAAGCATGGAGCTTTGGACGTACAGCTTGAGCTTCTTCAGCGCACGTACCAAAAAGGAGACCACACACCCTTCAAAAAGCTTGGAGAACTCCTTGAGGATACAGGCTCGACAGAAGTGAAAGCATTCGTAGATGGAAAACAGGTAAAAGCGGATGTGGCACCGTTTGTAAAGGGTGGAAGAGCTTTGGTGCCTGTGCGTGCGATCAGCTCCGCATTGAAAGCGGAAGTAAACTGGAAGCCAGAGACTCGTAGCGTCGAAATTACGCGCGGCGAAAAATCGATCACGCTGTACCTCGATAAAAAAGAAGCAACTGTAGACGGGAAAACCATTTCTCTGGACACTGCACCTGTCCTGAAAAATGGACGTGTATTCCTGCCTCTTCGCTTCATCAGTGAACAACTGAACGCGAAAGTAGAATGGCAAGAAGAAGGCAAAATCGTCATCATTGACGACCTTCAAGCCCCTAAAGAATCCGAGCAGGTTACAGACGCCAACGATACATCTGCAAAGTAATACAACAAGAAGTCTTCATTTAGCATAGAAAAAAGATAGTGGTTCTCATTGGCTCCTCTTGGCTATGAGATCCGCTATCTTTTTTTATGTTTACCATCACTTTTGCCCATGAGTTTGTGGGGGGATAGCGGCATCCGCCATTTTTCAATGCCTGAAAACAAGCTTTTATCCCCTACAGTTCGTCCAGTCATGTCCAAGCGGCATTCATAAAATATGGTATGAACACGAAGGAGGTGGATGTATGTCTTGTGGTTGTAAGGATCGAGAAAAAAAACACGGGATTGAAAGCGATTGTGATACAGACTTAGACAAGGATTTCGATAGAGACTTGGACGAAGATTTTGAACGAGACCATGATCGTTGTGGTTGTCGCCGCCGCCGTCGTCGTCGCTGCCGGTTTTGTTCCTTCTTCCGTCGCAGGCGTCGCCGCTGTCGTTTTTGTTTCTTCCGCTGTCGTCGTCACCGCCGTTGTTAGTGGTGAAGTTTTAAAGGTGAACGAAACGTCCGAATCATTTGACCCGGACGTTTTGCTTTTTCTACGCTCCAAACCTCTGGCGGTACCCGCATCTTCTACATAATTCCTCGACAGCTTCCCTGCGAGAGAATCCCTCAATCAGATTATTGGCCCGCTCGCCATCCACAATGTCAGTGAACGAAGTCTGATTGATATTCCCCAGATTAATGACCCCTTCCCCATCGAGACAACACGGTACAACGGTTCCATTTTCGAGAATCGCCGCTTGCGTGCGCAGTCCATGGCAAAAGCCTTTTCCATCATCTTCAGGCGCTGTCAGACTCGGCCACTGGAATTCGTAATCTTGGTTCAAATAAACGCGGTCATCGATTTTCACCCCGCTGCCCGGCACTACTTTTTCTTCGATCCGATAGTCCAGTCCAAACTCTTTCTCAATCACTTCGAGTGTCTGGCGGTTTCTACTCTTTTGAATGTTCGTAGCGTTATCCTGTGTCAAATTCCAGAGACGGAAAGAAAAAATCACCTGATGCTCCTGCGCTTCCCGAACAAATGAAAGAATTTCGCGCAAATAACCTTCACGGTCGGTTGAGCCGATATGTCCGTCAAAGCTGTGAAGCGAGAAATTCATTTGTCGGAGCGCAGGCTTGCCCAGCAATTTATGCCGATTTTTTGCAATGAGCGTACCATTCGTGGTGATATTGACCTTGAAGCCTTTCTCATGGCTGATATCGAGCAGCTCATCAATTTTGGGGTGGAGAAGCGGTTCCCCTTTGACGTGCAGATAAATGTAATCAGTATGCGGTTTGATCTCATCCAGCCTTTTCGCAAAGTCTTCTACTTTAATAAAACTTTTACCGCGTTCCGTTGGCGGACAAAAGGTACAGGCGAGATTGCAAACGCTGGTGATTTCTATATAGACTTTTTTAAAGTTTTTCAAGATGTTTTCCCCATTCCAGATGCCTATGATTGATCATACCCATCATAGTACCATAGGAGGGCTTTTACAGGTAACGGTGTATTCTGGTGGTTTGGACGAAATCTCACGTTCCTTTTTCATAGTCCTCTTTCAGCATTCCGTAAATCTCCAGATCCACAATCCCTTTGCCCGACCACAGCGTTGCTTGTCTAAGCGTTCCTTCCTTTATGAAGCCATTCTTCAACAATACTTTTTTAGAGGTCTCATTTTGAGGCATCACTTCCGCCTGTATTCTGTTGACGTTGACATCCATGAACAAAAAGTGGAGCAATAGGCTTACTGCTTCTGTCGCAATCCCTTTTCCCCAATGCGCTTCAGACAAGAAGTAGCCAATCGTCACCATGTTTACCTTTTGATGAAAGTCGAAAGCTTCCATAATACCAAGCAAGTGATCGGGGTTATCATTGGCGAATATCCCCCATTTGATCTTGGATTTTTTCAAATAGTCTCTCTCAAAATGCCCGATCATGCTTTTCACTGTCGCTTTATTATGCTTGGGGATAATCCCGCAGTATGTAAATACATCGTCATTGCTGTAGATTTCAAATACTTCGTCCAAATGCTGCTCTTCGATTTTCTTCAAGGTGAACCGATCTGATTTTAGAATGGGAAACTGGTTAAACAGTACGTCAACGTTCATGATTTCAGCTCCATCTTTTGATATTCTTTACCTTCTTAATTTTTCCAACAGGGCTCCTTTTCCTTCTTATCCACCTAATAGAAAAAAGGTATGGAAGCTCGCCTCCATACCCGCGTCATTCATTTCAAGAATAGTAGATAGACCGCCATAATCCCTGAATCTGCAAGGATATGACTGACGATTGAACCCATCAGTGAGTTGCTCTTGTCTCGCATATATCCCCAAATCATTCCCGCTAAAAAGACTGGCAAAATCATCGCGATATTATACGGCCAGCTAAACAAAGGAATGATGGAGAGGAAATGATAGAGGCTGTAAAACAATGACGTCAGCAAAATCATGGTTCTCTTTGTTCGTCTTCCTTCCAGCTTTTTAAATACATATCCTCTCCAGTAGATTTCCTCAAGAAACGGATTGATCACGAGCAAAACAAGGATGAGCCAAACGACAAGATTGCCTGAGAAATCCCATTGTACCAATAAATTTTGCAGATCATCCTTATCAAACAAAGCGCTGTGAAAGAAATATCCTGCAACAATCATGGTGAGAAAGAAAAGAAGTCCAGTCCAAATGCCGTGATACATATTGGGGCGGTTGATTCCCAATCCCATTTGCCTGAATGTGTCCCGCCATGTGTTTCCTTTCAAAACGATCATGTCTACAAACGGAACCGCAAACAGCCACCCGTAAAACAGCAAAAACGTGACTGGGACGCTACTCATGACTTGTAATCCCAAAAAGATCATGATCGTTGGCCCTAGAAATAACAGAACATGCTTCATCGTATCCCCACCAAATCATGGCTTGTTTTTACTAACAAGATTGTAGCGAGGAACACCAAAAGCGAGTAGTACTAACTTCGCGTAGTACCAAAAAAACGAGGGCATGGATCACTCAAGCCGCCAATGACCATAGCCAGCGCAGCCAGATTGGCAAATCCGCAAAGGGCGAAGCTGATGATCACCACACTTTTTTGCGACAAATTCGCAATCTCAGGGGCAAAAGCTGTGTAGGCAACAAACTCGTTGAGGACAATCTTTTGCCCGATGAAAGAACCAGCCTTTAGCACTTCCTCCCATGGCACCCCGATCATAAAGGCAATCGGCGCGAACAGGTAACCTAAAATATGTTCGAGCGTCAACGCTTGTACTCCCACTAACCCGCCAAGCCAGCCAATAATCGAGTTCAGCAAGAAAATCAACGAGATAAACGCGAGCAATAACGCACCGACACCAGCAGCTACTTTTAACCCGTCCGAGGCTCCACGAGCAGCTGCATCGATGACGTTCCTGGACTCTGTATCTTTCATGACTTCCACATGTTCCACTCTATGTGGCTGCTCTGTCTCCGGCATGATAATTTTCGCAAGCAACAAACCACCCGGCGCTCCCATGAACGCTGCTGCCAGCAAATACTCAATCGGAACACCAAGCATCGCATACCCACCGATAACCGAGCCTGAAACGCACGCAAGTCCACCTGTCATTACAGCAAACAGCTCGGACTTGGTCATTTTTTCAATATAAGGCTTTACGACAAGTGGCGCCTCAATCGGACCCAGAAAAATATTTGCAGAGGCTGACATGGATTCGGTTTCGCTCGTTTTAAGCACCCGAGACAAAAATCCACCAATTATTTTCGTAGCCCACTGCATAATACCAAGATAATACAGGATCGAAATCAAGGATGAGAAAAAGATAATAATCGGTAATACTTGCAGCGCAAATGTAAAGCCTACATTCTGTGCACCCAGTATCCCGCCAAACAAGAACTGAATTCCGGCATTCGTCGAATTAATGATGCTTTGAACAATCGACGCCAAGTACTCCAGAAGCTTTTTCCCAAAATCCCATTTCAGTACGACCAAAGCAAAAATAAACTGAATCGCAAACGCACCAATGACCGTCCTCGGATGAATCGCTCTGCGATTTTTCGAAAACGCAATCGCTATTATAAAAATCCCCAGGATGCCGAGAACTCCCCATATGTATTGCATGAACATATCCTTTCTGTATCGCCAGCTCTGTCGATTTCGCAAATTCTGTCATGTAGTAGATGCAGTTAACTGTTGCACCTTTACAAGATCACTATTGCCAACAAATGTTGTCGTTAATACATCCCAAGCAGGACCCTTCAAAAAACAATACTAAAGTTTTACTAAAAAAATATATAACTACATTAAAAAAAGTGATCAATAGACGAAAAAGAGGCTATCCCTTCCGGACGGCCTCTGCATCTTTTATTTGTTTAACAGATGGAAAACTTGCTCTACGTCTTTGTCACCCCGTCCTGAAAGGTTAATAATCAGGACCTGCTCCGGTGAAAGCGTGGGCGCCAACTGCAAAGCATATGCAATGGCATGGGCGCTTTCCAAGGCAGGAATGATCCCTTCTGTTCTCGATAGTTCTTGAAAAGCCGCCAGCACTTCTTCATTCGTCACCGTGTAGTATTCCGCTCGTCCACTTACTTTTAGCTGGCTGTGTTCTGGGCCAATACCCGGATAGTCTAGACCAGCAGCAATCGAATACGTTTTTTGAGGCTCCCCATTTTCATCTAGTAACACCAGGCATTTAAAGCCATGAATGACGGCTGGAACCCCTTTGGTCAAGGTAGGTGCCTGATCTGGCTCAACACCAATCAGACGAACAGATGGTTCCTCTATATAATGGGCAAAAGCTCCAATCGCGTTACTGCCACCGCCAACAGCAGCGATAACCGCATCCGGCAAACGACCTTCTTTTTCTAGGATTTGTCGCTTGGATTCTTCACTGATAATCGATTGGAAATACTTTACCATCGTTGGGAACGGATGCGGACCAACCGCAGATCCCAATAGATAGAACGTGTTCTGATAGTTTTGTACCAAATCATTCAGCGCCTCATCAACCGCATCCTTCAACCTTCCTTGTCCTTTGGACACCGCTATCACTTTTGCCCCTAAAAGCTCCATTCGAAATACATTCAGGGCCTGTCGTTTCGTATCCTCCGCGCCCATATAGATCACGCATTCCATACCAAACATCGCGCAAACCGTCGCGGTAGCAACTCCATGCTGTCCTGCCCCAGTCTCTGCAATAATACGCTGCGCACCCATTCGCTTTGCCAGTAGGATTTGACCGATAACATTATTGATCTTGTGGGCACCGGTATGGTTTAAATCTTCTCGCTTTAAATAAATTTTGGCCCCGCCAAGTTTTGCCGTTAAATGCCGAGCAAACGTCAACGGATTCTCACGACCTATATATTCTTTCAAATAATACTTGTACTCTTCGATAAATTCCTCGTCATCTTTATACCTTTCGAATTGTTCAGCCAAATAGTCCAATACTTCCTGCAATTGTGGAGGTACAAAGCTCCCTCCGAACTCCCCGAAATATCCCTTTTTTGTCTGTTCTGTCAATGACATGCTCATCTCTCCTCAGCTATAACTAGTCCTTAATCCTTCCTTGCATTTTATAAGATCAAAAGAGCCCGTGTCAAAGTTAATTTTCGATTATTCTGAACTTTGCAGTCGCATCTTATATTGGTACTTTTTACAAAACAAATATTTTACCTTCATATTTTCCCAATATAGTTCGGGTAGTCTAACAAAAGCGGTTTACTACGTCGTTTTTTCATTCGGAGGGATATGATGAAGATTCACTTTCAAAAGAAAAGCTTGCTGATCGCAACAATCACGGCTCTATCCTTGATCGGAACACAAGGGGCAGGTGCAACTCAAAATGTAACGGAAGCACCCGTTGTAGCCGAAATTCATGAGTGGAAAAATCCTCCTGTTCTCGCTGAAGGTATTAAAGAAGGCGGTTTCTCCGGTCTCGTGCATCTCCCTAATGATCCTCCTTCTATCTTTTATACATTGGCTGACCGTGGACCAAATGGGCAATACGGCAAGGACGAGCTGCGTACGTTCCCTGACCAAAACTACACACCACGCTTGTACAAAATCAAAGTGGAGAATGGAAACATTCACGTTTTGGAAACCATCAAGCTGCGTTTGCCACAGGTCAAAATCAACGTTTTTACGAAGACTGCCTATATCAGTGGATTGCCGAACCTCGCTGGCCCTGATGAAGTTCCCTACGATGTGACGGGAACAAAAAAGATTAGTTACGATCCAGACGGTTTAGATTTGGAAGGCATCGCTTACAACCCGGTGGACGATACGTTTTGGTTATCCGACGAATACCGACCATCCATCATTCAAGTAAAGCGTGACGGCACGATCCTGGGCCGCTATGTACCAAAAGGCTCCAAAGAAGCCTTGGTTGCCGCAGGTGCAAAGATGGAGATTTTTGATACGCTGCCAGCCGTCTATTCCAAGCGCATTGCAAACCGTGGCTTCGAAGGTGTCACCATCTCGCCAGACGGCAAGTTCTTGTACACTTCGATCCAAAGTCCGATGGCACTCCCTGATAAAAAGACAGGCGAAGCCTCCCGTAATCTACGCATTTTAAAGATGGATCTCGCTACCAAAAAAATCGTAGGCGAGTACATGTACATCGCAGAGAACGCGAAAGACTTCGTAAAAGTGAAACAGAAAGACGTCGTCATCAGCGACTTGGCAGCACTCAGTCAGGATGTTTTACTGATTGACGAGCGAGACAAAAATGCCGGTGCAAACGCACAAATTAAGCGAATTTACAAAGCAGATTTTTCGAAAGCAACCAATTTACTCGGTACCCCAACAAGTGAGCATGACTTCGAAAAACTCACCGTCGCCCAAGTGAAAGAAAAAGGAATTGTGCCTGTTTCCAAGGAATTGCTGGTGGATGTAGCCAAGCTGAATTATCCGCATGAAAAGCTGGAAGGATTAGCGATTGTGGATAAAAATACGATTGCCATTGTAAATGACAATGATTTCGGCGTTGAAGGCTATGACGAGAAGGGCAAGATTAAAATCAACAGCAATCCAACGCAGATGTATGTGATTAAAGTGGGTAAGGATTTGAAATAAGAAGCAAAAGAAGAAGTCCTGCACTTCGGGTCTGTCAAGATTTTTGTGTAAACTCAATCAACCGATATATGAAAAGGTTTCATCCCCCTAATTGGGACCTCTTTTTCGAAGCCAATAGAGTCAAGGGCGTAAGGCGAAGCGAACCCTTGACGCATTGGTGGAGAGAAAGATAATCCCTTCGGGGATGAAGCCTTTCATTTGTTACCGAATGTACGGCTGTACTCGATCTTCAAAGAAAACGGATAGCTGCAAGAGAATCTGTCCCCAGTTCTGGACGCGTCCCGTCCACTTTCGCAGAACATCCATGGTCACGAGATATAGCATCTTCAGAAGGGCATCGTCTGTGGGAAACATGGCTTTTCCCTTTGTCACTTTTCGGAGCTGTCGATGATAACTCTCGATGACGTTGGTTGTATAGATCAGCTTTCGAATCTCTGGGGGATATTTAAAGAAAGTCGCAATCTCATCCCAGTTATTTCGCCAGGAACGAACCATCAAGGGATATTTACTGCCCCAGGCTTGTTCAAATTGCTCGAGTTCTTCCAATGCAGCTTGCTCCGTTGGAGCCTTATAGATGGGTTTCAGTTCGGACGTAATCTTTTTTAGATCCTTATAGGAAACATACTTGATGGAGTTTCGGATTTGATGGATGACACATTTCTGAATCTCCGTCTTCGGATAACATGCTGAAATGGCTTCTGTAAAGCCTCGAAGGTTATCGACGCTCGTAATGAGAATATCCTGCACTCCACGATTTCTCAGTTCATTGAGTACATGCAGCCAGAATTTTGCTGATTCATTCTCCCCAATCCAGATCCCGAGCACATCTTTATGACCGTCAAGGTCAATACCAATGACCATATAGGCGGCTTTATTGACGATAGCTCCGTCCTGTTTTACCTTAAAGTGAATGGCGTCAAGGAAAACAACAGCATAAACCGCTTGTAAGGGGCGATTTTGCCACTCTTTGATCATCGGTACAATCTTATTCGTTACATTGGATATGAGCGTTGGTGAGACTTCGATGCCATAGAGCTGTTGCAGATGGTCTTGGATATCGCGTGTGGATACGCCTTTGGCATAGAGGGCGAGAATTTGATCTTCGATCCCTGTCACATTGGATTGATGTTTCTTTACAATGTTCGGCTCAAAATCACCCTCTCGATCTCGAGGGACTTGGATGTCAACATCCCCGTACTCAGAACGGACGGTTTTCTTGCTATACCCATTGCGGCTGTTGGTTGTCCGCTTGTTTTTCATGTCATGCTTGGCGTATCCAAGAGAGGACTCGATTTCAGCTTCCAGCATTTCTTGGATCGTGTCTGCGAATAGATCCTTTAACGCTGACTGCACGTCGTCCACTGACTTCATGTTTTTCTCTTTGATCCACTGCTTGATCTGCTCTTTTGACATCATAAAAATCTCCCAACCTTTCTACTCCTAATTGTAGTTTAGAGGTTGAGAGTTTACACAAAATATTTTACAGACTCTGCACTTCCAAAAAGTAGCAGGACTTCTTCGATCCAAATAACTATAACGCCGCCCAGGTGTTTTCCAGCCACTGATCAAAATCAGCACCTTTTTCTCCCTCGTACGTATCATAGATATCGCTTCTCATTTTTTGCAGTTTCTCTTTGAATTCCTCGAGCGTATGATCTTTTGGCAAGCTCTTCTTAATTCTTACCAAGGCTTTCGTTGCGCCTTTGATCAAGTCGCCTTTTTTCTGAGCAGGTAATCGAGCACCTTCCCCAAATGCTTTCAGTTTTTGAAAAGCAGTCTCTTGCACTTTGTATACCGTATCGTTTTCCATGATTCTCGTCAGTAATTTCATTGTTTCTTCATGCTTCCACTGACCCAATTCTTCAACAGCCTCTAAACGCTCTCTCCAATTAGACGTTCGATTGGCAGCTTTTTTTAATTCCTCAAAATTCGGAGGAAACTCATTTTTGATTACAATATTATTCATCAATTCTATCTCCTTCTGACTATCATCCTTCTATTATGGCACTACATCATATGAATAACACCCCCTGCTCACATATAAATTCCTCGAAAAAAGTGTGGAGAGCGAAGAAATTATAGTAAAAAAGCTTCTTGCCGCTCATGATGATGAGGCAAGAAGCTTTTCATTTTTAATTCGGCACGGAATACAAAGACATGATACATCTTGCAGCTTCTTGGTATCCGCCAGCGTTACGGAAAGAGTCCCCTACTTGTATCGCGTGCTGTTTATACATCGATTCGTTCAACACTTGCAGCAAAGCATCCTTCAATGCTGTCGGTGTGAGCTTTCCCCTATCTAACATAATACCCGCTCCCAGCTCCTCCACCCGCTTTGCCACAATCGGCTGATCGGAGCTTAATGGAATCATGACGAGGGGCACATGAAAATAGAGAGCCTCACTCGTACTGTTCATTCCAGCATGTGTAATAAAAGCATCGGCCTGCTGGAGCACTTCCAGTTGCGGAACGTACGGCTTAATGATGAAGTTGGGTGGAATATGTTCTCCAAGAGACTCCAGCTCCGTATCTCTTCCGCAAGACAGTACGAATTGAGCCGGAATATCTTGAAAGGCTGCAAAACACAGTTTGTACAATTCCACATCTTTGGTCAAAATACTGCCCATGGAAATGTACACGACCTTATCGTATGAAGCACGTAGCTTTTCAAACGGAAACGGAGGAGAATCAGGGCGCGAAGTAATCGACGGTCCTGGAAAAATGTAGCTATCGTCCAGTTTGTCAGCATCTGGCTGGAATTCACGGCTGGTAAAAACGATCTTCATGTCCCCATACTGACGGGTAATATCCTCAATGGCAGGGACGGCTACGTTGCATATACGAGCGATGCTCTGTGCAGTTTGCGTCACTCGTTCATAAAGTGCATCCACATCGACATCATCGCTCGCATCAAGCACTCCGACAATTTGACTGAGCGGTTCAGCAAAGGCGAAATTGGTTACCGAGCAGATCGTCGGGATTCCTAACTTCTCCCCTAAAATTGCCCCTCCCCACCCAAACAAGGAGTCAAAAATCAGGTAATCAAATGATTCGTTTTCTATCTGCCTGAGAATCTCGGGAATGTGGGGTTCAATAATACCTCGCAGCATAAAATCGTTGAAATGAAGAGGGTGTCTGAACTCTGTTGGGTTAAAACCTAAATCACGAGATACTTGTTCATCCTTGTGATAAGCGCGGAATTGCGCCCCAGTCTGGGCAAGCCTATCCCGATATTCTTCTGAACACATATAGACGACTTCTTCTCCGTTGTCGACTAGCTGCTTCACTAAACCCAATGTAGGATTTACGTGACCATCTGCTGGAATCGTAACATACAATACGCGTGCCACTCACTCCACCTCCAAAAGAATATTCATTTAGAAAATGTTTCCATTTTATTATAGGTCAGATGGTTGGTAAAAATGGTTAAAATCCAAATATTTCATAATTTGTTCAATATTTTATATGAAGATGTTTAGTATTGTGCATAAACCCATATGTCAAATGATTTCAGGAACCGGCTTGTACATCCAAGAGTTTTTTAAACGCAAAAATCCCTTCAGCCATCATTTCTCCATGTGAAGGGATTCCATCCATATTATTTAATTAACAAAGCCCCGAAAGCCCGGTCCTACAAGGAGTTTAACTTCTTTACTTTTTTAAGATATTTAAAATACTCCTCTCGAAGCGGATGCTTTTTACTCAACCACGGTTTGCTATCTTCCCCTGTGTAGTGAATAATGGCCGGATCTATTCGCAGGTTGCTTTTATAAAGATGTTTGGACTGATAATTCCACTTTGTGTCAAGTTTAAGCCAATTATCATGAAGAATCGCATTCATCGGATCTTGACTGGGATACCGAATAATGCCTTGGTTCTTTCTCATGTAATCCATAATCTTTTTTGTGATGTTATGCTCTCTCCATTTTTTCAAATTCATGACTAATACTCCTGCATTAAAGTAATCACAGTCATCCGGAATAGCCAGATCGGCATGTCTTAGCTTGTTTAATCCTTGCCAAGAATCTATCACCGCTGCAAGGTAATATTGATCAACCTTTGTGTTCCATAATGGAGTGATGTCTTTTTTAATAACGATATCACTGTCCAAATAAATCACTTTTTCAACTTCTTTATCCAGCAGGTCTGGAATAGAAATTCGATGATAGGTTTCCTGCGTTAGATGATCACGGACGAGGAATCCATCATATAGGGTCGGATCAATAGTGACATATTTAATTTGAGCATGGAATCGTTTCACAGTTTTCGTTAAGATGGATTTATTTTCCCCAGAGACTTGACTGTCAATAACGTGAACGATGACTGGGTTTTTCGAAACCTTATTTTCAAAAAGGGAATATAACATGACTGCGAGATGTATAGCAAAACCATCATTAACGGCTGTTACAATATGAATCGTGCCCACTATTCTCCCACCCCATATCCTAATTGAGCTATATATACACACTATTCATGGACAGCGTTGGTTTGTGTGATGAAAATACCCAATTATTTCTAGATGGGAGCACAATTCACAGCTACACCCCTCCGCTGATGCCGCTTTTTTCTGTGTTCGATCAGAAAACCGTTATACGACTAGAGCATGTTCCATCCATCCCCATAAAATATATAAGCTGTAAGAGCGACTCGAATTCGGCAATGACCTTATCCCATAAGTGGCGGTATGAGGGTAATTTGTCCAAGCTTCAGACTGGGCACAAAGAAAGTACCTATTTAAAAGGGTGATGAAATATGATCTCCTTTGTGGTTGGCAGAGGGATGGGCCATCTCGGTAGATGCATTAGCATATCGGAAAAATTGCAGCAGCACCATCTTCCCATTCATGTGTTTGCCTTTCGTGAAACACATGGCTATTTATCGAAAAACCTGCACAATGACGTCCAATTGAAAGCCTTTAAATCCAAAAAATTCGAGGATGGTAAACAAACCACACTATTAATAAATGATTGGCGCTCCGATGTGCCTCGATTTCGCAGTGAGGGGAAAGTGAGTGGAAACACAAAGCTCGTGACCCTCTACCACAGTGACTTTATTATCGGTACTAATGATTCAGCTCCTATGCGGGAATACAAAAATCGCATTGTAGAAATCGCCAATGAATCCGATATCTTTTTGCACATGAACCTTATACCGCCTAAGCAGACCCATCCGCAAATGAACTGCATCTATATCCCGATTCCTTTAATCACCAGAGAAATCAGCCAATCCCCACAAGAAGTGCGACGCATGTTAGGCCTTCAGCAGAACGAGTCCTTTATTCTGGTTCACATGGGCGGCGGACTCGCTAACCGTTATGAACAGATCGTGAAGTGGTATGATCAAATAAACTCACTTGCTGGCCGCTATCGATTTGTTGTCGCTGGGCAATTGGCAGATGAAGATTACCAGTTCGATGAAAGAATCATCAAAGCCCCGCTCATTCCGAATGGCAAAAATCTAGTACAGGCGGCCAGTCTTGTCATTAGCAAACCGGGCATGGGCATTTTAGGAGATTGCATCTCTACAGGAACCCCATTGCTTTTCCTTCCGCCGGATGATGCAGAACGCGAGCAAAAAATAGATATGCTAAGAGAAATAGTCAACAGTGATAAGGTATCGATCCAGGAACCGGAAGAGATTGTACCAAAGATTGAGTATGTGTTAGCAAATAAAGAGGTCATTCAAAAAAGATTTAGCCTTATCCCTACCAACGGCGCTGAGGTCGCAAGCAAAATTATCGAAATGGCATACCGGATCCCGCTATCGAAATTGGCAAAAAGACAGGAAGACCTCCTGCGCTTGACGCCGTATAGCTCCTTTGGACATAAGGGCGGATGACTTTGAAGCAAACAAGGAGGACTGTCTTAGGTAGAAGAGCAATTTCTACTTAAGACAGTCCTCTTACTTGCGCGTTGTTCTGTAATCACTTTCGTACACTTCATTCGCTAGCTCTCTGCCCATTGCTTAAAAAACGCAAGTATTTCATTCAGGTTTTTCGGACCACCAAATGCCTCAAAACATCCTTCTTTCAATCTGCAATGTACCCAATCATTCTCGGTTCTATCTACAACATAATTCTCAAAGGGTCTCTTGTTCTCCAAGGGCGTTTCTTTTAGGTTAATCTTTATCGACCATCCTGGATTATCAATCGTACAGATCGTTATTCCATAACTATGCTCCCAGTTTCCATCACAATTGGATGAGTAATAATTTTCTAACCACTTTATCAAATGCATTGCTGAATCCACCCCTTCCAAGATTTTTTAAGAGCTAATGCGTTTTACCTGCGCTTGTTGTAATATAATTCCATCATTACATCCTTGAAGGTAACCCTTACGTCGAACCAAGATAGGTTCTAAAGCGCACCACAGTGATTGATTCGGTGAAATAACTCTGGAGGCATTACATGTATAAAATCCAACAAGTAGTCCTAGTAATTGGTTTCCTTATGTATTCTCTTACTCCGGTATTTTCTAATAAGATAGATGTTACATCTAGGACTGCCTACGAGAAATACAGCCCGCAAGAATCTCAATCTAATGCACAAGAGTTTCTAGCCCATATCCTAAAGAATATCCATGAAGGAAACTTGGGCAGTGATATCGCTTTCCCTATAACAAAAGATGAACTGCAATCAAAATTCGGTATTAACGAAGACGAATATTTTTCACTAAATGAGCATATCAACTATTTCGAACGCAATGGATATAGATATATGCTTTCTAAATACAAAGGCAAGGAACATCTAGTTGTTATACAAACCCAATTTGAATCATTAACAAAAAAACAGATTTTTAGTATTTTCGGTGAAAAAACGTATGGGGATCATAAGAAGAGATTTGAAATAACCTATAAAATTGGTAATTTCATGGTAATGTTTTTGAATACTGACCCGGATAATCGGATCGACTACAATGCCATCATGCTTTCATCACGTACTCCCTTCGATCGCTCTTGATCAGCTTGAAGCTTTTACATCAAGAGCAACATTGTTCCACCCTCCTCGTAACTAATGTGAGAAGTTACTTAAAAATCAGTAGTAAGGGAGTTTGGCAAATGGTTTTCTGTCCTTTTTGTGATGGTTACGGCATTATTTACAAAGCAAAGGTAATCTCAACTAGCTCAGTAATTTTTATTTGCGATGAATGTGACACGATGTGGGACACCGATGAGATTCTTGCTGAGAATTGCCTTAATTTCAAAGTGTTCATGCAACACTTTGGCTTAAAGGGGCTTTGGTCAGAGCTAGATGAGGCTGGTGTTTATTACCATAAGTAAACATGCCTCACCATTTGTTAAATATAGACCACGCAGTTTTCTGGCTCTTCTTGTCCATCCCCTCCCTATTTAATCAGGTATAGGAGATGATCTAATGAATGAAGTAAAGAAGATCGCTTATAAGAAATTAATTCATCAAGCTTTCCTAGACCTAAAAAACAGTGGTACTTATGACAAAGTTACCTTTGACAGAAATCTCCGCATAGCCCATGCATTCCATAATCTCGCAGAGTTTATCGTTGTAGATTTCGTTGACTTCAATGAAGATGAATTTTGGGCTTCAGTCGGCGCATTAGCCTCTCAATTTGATTTGCACCATTACAGAAAAATTTTCGATGAGGCTGTTATGGACCCTCTTCACTCTTCATCATCCTCCACAGTGAAAGGGTCGGGAAGTATGTCCACCGATTAGTATTTTCTTGTAGAGCGATTTGAAGCGTAACATATTCGCTACATTTACAATATGATGTGCCTAGAACAATCTAAAGAGGTGAGCCGATGGCAGTCGTAAAAGCCAGGAACAGTGATATTGACATGTTGGCAAGGTTGCTTCGAGCCGAAGCTGTAGGTGAAGGCGAAATGGGTATGCTCCTTGTGGGGAATGTCGGAATCAATCGAATAAGAGCGAATTGCTCCGATTTTAAAGGACTACGGACAATTCCTCAAATGATCAACCAGCCACATGCGTTTGAAGCTCTACAACATGGTATGTTCTACCAAAGGTCTAGAGATAAAGAACGCCGTCTGGCACGACGGGCTGTGAATGGGGAGCGCCATTGGCCTGGCAAATTCTCCCTCTGGTATTTTCGTCCGGGAACGGCGCAAAATCCCCTGCCTTGTCCGCCGACCTGGTATAATCAGCCGCACGTGGGACGATACAAGCTTCATTGTTTTTATGAGCCGACCGCAAAAGAATGTCAAAATGTATATAATACTTTTTAGTGTTATGGACGAAAATAGCTCAGACATTACACTGCCCCATGCGAAGAAAGGGGCAGTTTTTTTATATGCTCGTGCGGATCACGATAAATATTGGCTATGTGGTCTACCCAATCATTGTTTTTCGGTTGAACATACAATGTTGAGAATTCATTGTAAAAGGAGTGATTTTTAATGGCATTTAGACCACCTCTAGGGCCACCTCCGGGTCAGCCGCCAGGAACACAGCAAGTACCACAGCCGCTAACTCCTCCTCCGTCGTTCATCCCCCCACAACCCGCTCCCTTTAGAATTGATCCAGGGGCAATTGAAGGTTGTTTGTTCCGTTTTACGTATCTTTGGCTTGCAAATGGAGAGCAGTTCTGGTTTTTCCCCGTTTTTGTAGGTTCTAGATCAATTGCAGGCTTTAGATGGACGGGGAGGACTTGGAGACGAACTGGATTTGATTTACGGTTAATTATTGCATTTACATGCTAAGGCGCAACTCTCTTCTCCTTTGCACCGATTCGATGCACACGATACGCAGCCTTTGAATTTAGGAGCACAAGCCCCAAATAGATTCAACCTGCGCGCGATTTCATGGGCTGCACGATCTTTGTCGTTAATGTGCAGCCTATTTATGCTGCGTACAATAATTGAAACTTTTGTAATCTCTCTGGCCTTCACTCTCGTTTCACACGATTCATCAACCCTTTATCTCCATAACTAATTCAAAATCAAGCTCCCAATCGTACATGTAGAGATGACCGTAACTACTCACCCGAATTGCCGTTCTAATCAAACGGTATTTTTTTGTACGCTATTTGTTAAATTGCTTCCTTGAACGGGATTAGAAAACGTAAGGAGTCGGTGCCCCACGATATACTTTTCTGGTTCAGTCTAACGATTCTTTCGGAAACTGCCGATATATTTAGTATTCCAAAAAATATATTTAATGGGAGTATAATGATTGGCGTTATGCTCACATCTCAAAGGGGAATATCTTATGAGGATTCGAAATCATACTAGAATTTTAAAAGTACTCGCTAGTTTATCTGTTATTTTCGCTACTGTAAATTATCCAGTTATCTCCTTTGCCGAAGCGGTTGATTCTAGTGAAGTCAGTGAAACAAGTAACGCCGATGACATTAATACCGGTATAGCAGACTTGGACTATGATAATGACGAAGTTTTAGCAGTAAGTGGAGATGAGATAGATAGTTTTGTTCCAAAAGAAGCACTCAACCCACATGGTAAGTTTATCGTCGTAGAACGCAAGAAAAAGTCACTTTCCACTTCTCCAGTAGATATTTCCATTATTGATTCTATGGCTAATCGCACGTACCCAGGTGCATTACAACTTGCCAATCAAGCTTTTGCAGAAAATAAACCGAGTGTATTACTGGTACCAAGAAAACCTTTGACGATTAGTATTGATTTACCAGGTTTGAAAAAAGAAAATTCCATTACTGTGGATAATCCAACATACGGTAGTGTGTCTGGAGCAGTAGATGAGCTTGTATCTAAATGGAGCGATGAGTATTCAGCAACACATACTTTACCTGCGCGATTGCAGTATGCAGAATCAATGGTTTATAGCAAATCTCAAATTGGAAGTGCCCTGAATGTTAACGCGAAATATCTTGATTCTACATTAGGAATTGACTTTAATGCGATTGCTAATGGAGAGAAAAAAGTGATGATCGCGGCATATAAACAAATATTTTATACGGTAAATGCGGAACTGCCTAACGATCCATCCGATCTTTTCGATGATAGTGTTACTTTTAAAGATTTAAAACGCAAAGGGGTAAGCGACCAATCCCCACCTGTTATGGTATCGAATGTAGCATATGGTAGAACCATTTATGTGAAATTAGAAACAACCTCTAAGAGCAAAGACGTAAAAGCAGCATTTAAAGCATTGCTTCAGAATACTGGCAATGTAGAAACGAATGCCGAGTACAAGGATATTTTTGAAGACAGTTCCTTTACAGCTGTAGTATTAGGCGGAGATTCACAAGAGCATAACAAGGTCGTTACAAAAGACTTTAGTGAAATCCGGAATATCATCAAAGATAATGCGGAATTTAGCCTAAAGAACCCAGCATATCCAATTTCCTATACCAGTGTTTTCTTAAAAGATAATGCCATTGCTGCCGTTCATAACAATACAGATTATATTGAGACTACCGCTACAGAATATTCAAAAGGTAAAATTTCTCTTGGCCATTATGGCTGGTATGTCGCTCAATTTGATGTATCCTGGGATGAAGTTTCCTATGATAAAAATGGGGAAGAAGTACTCACACATAAAACGTGGGAAGGCAGCAACCAAGACAGAACAGCTCCTTTCACTACAGTCATTCCTCTGCCACCTAATGCAAAAAACATAAGGATTTTTGCGAAAGAATGTACCGGCCTTGCTTGGGAATGGTGGAGAACCGTTATTGATGAGTACAACATTCCATTATCGAGTGAGATTAAAGTTGAGATTGGCGGAACGACATTAAACCCGACTGGTGGTATTACATTTAAATAGTTGTGAAGAGAAACGGCTGAAATCCTTTTTAACGAGGACTTCAGCCGTTTTTCTTTTTCTTATTCCTATGCAGGGGAACAGAGAGGGTTTCACCTCTCTGTTATGCCAATACCTCTCAATTTCATCTCAATTCACTACTCCTCCTAAAAAGAAGTCCCTTGTCCACAAAATATTTCATTATTTCGAAACGAACAGGGAGGGTAACAGTTGCATCATTTCATCCACATGCGGTGATTCTCCAAACATGAGATGCTTGTTCCAATCTTCCGTGCCAAGCTCCCTATCACCCATTTTGATAAAACACAAGCCTCTCCGATAGTAAATATCTTGTTCGTCTGCATCAGAAAACGCTAAGGCCTCTGTATAATCGGAAATGGATAATTGCCACTCCTCCTGTGCTTCATAGACCCATGCACGGTTGTAAAGGACGGTTGCATTTTTCTCTAGTGCAATAGCTTCAGTTAGATCAGCTATGGCCCTGTCATACTCCCCCATCTCATAGTACAGGACAGCCCTATTTGTCCAAGCGGCCATCATTTCCCTATCCTTGTTTAGGGCAGCGGTAAACGTTTTTAGTGCTTGATCATTATTGCCATCCGACATTTCAATTAATCCTAGTGTACACAGGAGCCGCGCATGATCAGGCTCTATTTCTAAACCGAATTCAGCATCTTTTCGGGCCATTTCGAATTTCTCCATTTGATACAATAATGTAGCTCTGTTAAGTAATCCATCAAGATTTTCGGGTTCTATATCAAGCAAGTAGTCATAGTCCGCCATTGCTTTCTCCACATCTCCAAGACGATTGAAGGCAGTAGCTCGATTGAAATAAACCTCTGGAAACGGAGGACTAAGCTTTATCGCTTGGTTATAATCTTCAATGGCTTCATCCAGTCGCCCTATTCGGCTATAGAGGTTTCCACGATCAAAGTAATATTCTGGATAATTGGAATCAATCTGTATCACTTGGCTAAATGTTTCAGCTGCTTCTTCAAACCTTTTTAAAGCTACGTAAATCAGCCCTTTATTATGAAGCAACACCGAGCGATGCAACATATGTTCATCAGGAGCAAGAGTCTGATTTAACCTTTGCCATCCTTCCGTAACCAATCGAAGCGCTTCTTCAGGATTATCCATATGTAACTCTACTAAAGCCAATCCATTTTGGTTAAATACTTGTTGAAATGCACGTTCTTTTTCATCTTCAATCCATTCTGCCAAATCAATGGCTTTTTGTATCCACTCTCTCGCCTTCTCGTGTTCTCGTTCCCGGTGATGCCTCGTATAGTACATCGAAAATCCATATGAAATTTGCATATGAACTCTAAAATCATCAGTGTTTGCGTACACTTCTCCTAAAAGCGTCGGTATATTATCAGTTTCACCCAATGCAGCCAGAGACGTAGCCATTTTCATTGTAAAATACCGGCTATTATCAAATTCGCTGCTCCAATTCGTCAGTTTCCGGCCACGTAGGCTCATATCGATAGTCGCATCGTAAAAACCCATGTTAATGCTATAACTAACTGCTTTAAACAACGCCTCGCTTGCTGATTTCTCAGAAGTACCGCGCTCCAGATGAAACGGAATGGCGCCTAAGTGCAGTGACCACTGCTCTTCTTTTCTAAGAGATTCTGCCCGCTCTTCGTGAAGGCTCTGACGAATTTCAATAGGAGTTGCTTCATAGGCGAGCAATTCCTGCTCACAATCTGATGTGCAGTCAGAAAATATGTATCGTTTCGTTAGCTCAAGTCGCTGTTCGTCAGATAGATTTACTATCCCCCTATCTTGTTCGATGTCAGAAAGAATAGTAATAGGCTCCGTATACGTTTGTAACGCCTTTTTCAGGGCTTCCTTTTCCGCTATTTCACTTGAACTTACGATCACCTGAATCAGGTCAGACTTCGCACGACGCAGAAGTGTACTTATAAATTCTGCATCAAGTTGATCACAGGCCTGCACATTTTCAAAAACCAGGGTCAATTTTCCCATTCGTTCCCGATTCGCTAATGCCAATAATAGATCGATCAAACCATTCGACATGCGAAGTGTACGCAATTTCGAATAATAACGTGTTCTCTCTTTCGGAATAGCAAGAGAGGTAAGTGTTTCTACACTAACAGGAATGACTGCTTTCAGTTCTGGTGCTATGGATAAGATCTCAATACAGTGTGATAAAATCAGGTCTGGCCATTTCGAATAAGCTTCCGGAATAATCTGGCGCAGAAGGTCACCAGTACCTGTATAGGGTCCTCGGAGATTGCAATGACAATTGCTGACATAACATGTGGAGTATTGCTCTTCGAAGTACTTCTTTTCTCGGTCGCTGCGCCGAGATCCAATCAGCCATTGGTGTGTAATCGATTGTTTCATTTCGACTCATCCCCTCTGTTCCATTGATAAATTCCGAATTTCCCTTTTGTTTCTACGCTCTTTTAGGTATAGATAAAATACAATTGCATACTGGATTCCCGTTATAGACAAGAAAACAACGGAATCCCAGAATTTCATATCTTCTCCTGTAAATATGGAGAGAAAAATATTCGTTAAAAGTTGAATAGCGACCGGAATCATATAGAGTATCATTCCTGTCATCATCATCCAGCCAGTTGCGTAAAAAAAGCTGTACCATCTTGCAACCTGATGATCCCGTTCCGTATACTTGGACATATCGACCATCTTGTTCTTTTTTCCAATTAGTCCATACCATATATTTTTCAAATAGGAACGTGTAGCCTCCTGAAGATTTACACACCCCAACATCGTAATCATTAAATAATAGATATCTGTTTGAAGATGAAAATAAAATTGCCAGAAGAAACGCAACAGTGTTGTAAATGCTAGTCCCATACAATATGCAGCTATGATTGTCTTCTCACCTGTATTTATCCAAATTGCACCAGCAACGATCACCAATAAGGAATACCACAAAATATCACCGAACATTCCAATTAAAAAGGGAAGAATACGCTTTCGTTTTGGGAATCCCCAAATACCAGGCATGGAAGAAGTGAAGACCAAAAAGTACATTCTTCTGCCTATACTTAGTTCTGACGGGATACCCAGTCTTCGTCCGGCAAGCATGTGCATCATTTCATGAAACAAGATCCCTGGAATCTGACCGATCGTCATGCCAAGAAAAATCACCATGGCGTAATCGGAAAATAAGATGCTTTGTCGACCCGGGCGAATCTGTGGATATTGGTATAACAACCACAAGGCACAGGTTATGATGACACCATAAATCAGCCAACCAAGTGGAGAAAAAGCTAGCTTACCCAACCATTGCCCCGATACTTTCTGCGCTTTCGTTTCCTTTTCCTCAACATCACAAATAAATGTCAGGTCGCGTAATGTCTGCAAAAAATCATCCATGTCCACTTCATCGTGATAGGTATCTTGATACCAGGAATGAGCTTCGGCAACCCCCATGCCCTCTTGCAGTTTTCGTACAAGTGCTGCTCCATCCTCAGGAAAAACAGCAAACGTATCCGTTCCAAACCGCCCAATCAGGACTCCTTGCTTATCCTCCAGAAATGTTAACGGGTGTAATTGGATCATGCGATTTTCGTTCATGACTTTCCTCCCGGATGTTGTCATGCTATCTTCATAATTGAAAAAGAGGGGCAAATGCCCCACTTTTCCATGTTACTAAAAAATCTTTATGCTTCCATACAAGTGCAGTCGTACATTGTGTTAGCTACTGAAGTCAATTTTACAGGCTCGGTTTTTTGCACAGTAATTTTTTTCATAATAATGCCTCCGATAAATTGTTATTTATACCATATTCGCGAATGTATGGTATATACTGGTAATGATAGCTTGTATTTTTCTGACTGTCAACAATCTTTTGATTTTTTTGAAAATAAAATATTTTCGGTAAAAATACAAGAAAACGAAGGTAGCTTTCATCTGCCACCAATTTTTCTATTTTTGCGATTCCATTTATTTTAATGCTTTTCCCATCTCCCACATTACTCCACCCTTTATATCTTAAGAGTCTTATCGCTTCCATTATGAATCAAATTTATTACTAAATAACCCTTCCACATTTAGGAAGGGTCTAGACACCAATGCTTCTTGCTTTCATTTTTCCGTACTAACAGTGTACAGCACTCCACATGTGACGAGTAGACAGTAGGGGTGGTAGCCCCGTAGCGTGAATACAGTGTTATGCGCCGTTACTGTCTTCGAAGCATCACCTAAAAACCTTTGATCAAGATTCCAACTCTATTTTTTACTTTGGTATAAAAACTCAATTTCACGATCTAGCAAATATCGATATTCAAATAGTTGCAATGTTCTTTCCCTAATTCTCTCCCGTATAACCCTGCCTAGGCTTACCGATCCTTGTGATCCAAGGTAACGATTATCAATAAATGTCTTCTCTACAAATTTTGTTTCCCTTAGATGATACTGTAACCATTCTTTCTGCGATTCAATTAGTGCTTCTCTTGGTTCTCTATCCAACTTAGAAAGAAGCTTTTTATATATTTGATTCAACTCTTTATCCCAAATCTCTGTATATTTGCTTTCCAAAGCCCCCCATCCCAATGTTGTAATTATCTCTTTGGAATTTTGAAGTTCATTAAATTCCACTTCATAATCATGATCGATAGGATTTCGAAGTATTTCATCATAAAATTCTCCTTTCGATTCATAGTTCCCAATGTTCATGGATAACACTTCATTGTTAGAAGGATCTGATCGACCTTCAGTTATTTCTTTCGATTCTGTTCCATTACCTGTACTCACTACATCAGGAGGCAGTTCCGAATTCATTATTGATTTAGTTTCGCCGTTCAAAGTAGTCGATTGACTACTATTTTGACAAGATGAACACATTATCGTAATAAAAAGTAATAAGAGTATCTTACCTTTCATAAATTATCTCCTTAACTATTATCTTTACTATTTACCGGTAATGGCGCATATCCTAGATTAGCTCTCGACAGATGCATCCTTTTCGTCTCAGTAGGTATTGTTGATAATTTGTGCCGAGAAGATGAATAAAAGCACCTTGGCAATAATTGTCAAAGTGCTTTTGTTACACAAGAACAAAGCATCCGATTTTACCACCCTGGGTCAGTACCATAGGAAACTACTTGAGAATGGTTTGGAATGTTTTGCACCTCATTTGCTTGAATAGTTAGAGGCACAGCAACTAAGAACACCGTCATAAATATATGCATGAGAAGCCTGTTCATCACTTTCCCCTTTGGATTTCGTTTATTAATGTCCGGGATTATCCGAATATAACTTTATAGTTTTTATTGGAGAAACGTTAGTTCCATGTTCAATTTCATTCCTAACATTAGGAGTAGTTACTGTCAAGACAGAGAACGAGATTATAACAGAACAGGTTACAATATTCATTACTAACTTTTTCATCATTCATCCCTCGCTTCGCTTTCCTTATATACTTCATTATATACTTCTTTCAGATTTCCTATAAGTTCCAATTTCATCATTTCTTCATGTGTGTAATGATGAGAATGTATCTCATTGTAACATTGCAAAATACTTTTATAATCACTTATCTTAGCGTAATACAATATACTATTTAGATAAGCCTCCATTCCTTCATCAAAACAACCCCTCTTAACCAAAAATCTGCCTTTGTATTTGTAGTACCTTCCTAGTTCGGAATATTGATATGGATCGGTGTACTGAAGTAATAATTTACTCTCTTCTGACCCTAGAATACTGCTAATTGAATCAAGATCATTGACTTTAAATAAAGCTTCCAAAAGCATATTTACTCGATGTAAACGATTACTATCAGTTACTTCTTCTACACACTGATACAACATAGGAATAGCAACGCTATATTTCCCTGTCCGAGATAGAATAATGGCGCGGTAAAACTTCAACCGTTTAATAATCTGCGTGTACTTCAATTCTTCATAAATATTCAGGTGTTCTTCCAAGTTACTATATTTTCCTAAGAATAGGTATGAGTTGCATATAGCTAATGCAACCTGTTCTTTTAATGTATTACTTGTCTTATCTTCGAGATGTGTGTTTGGCAAAATAAAAGTACACACTTTGGCAACCGAAAAGTGCAGACCATTTCCGAACATGAAAAAAGCCTTGCCAGCTAACTAAACAACCCCCTACTCTTCTATTTGCGGAACAGATAGGAGAGGGATGAAAGGAATGCTGGCAATGGCTCAACAATACTATATCAAATACTTGCGGGACGTAAAAGATCAATCGATCTCCCAGATAGCAGAACAAACTGGTGTTAACTGGAGAACAGCAAAGAAATATGCAGATTGTTCGGACTGGAACAAAGAAGAGTGTCCTCTTCGAGGAAAATTCCCTATTATGGAAGCTTATCGTGAGCAAGTGGATACTTGGCTTATGGAAGATCAAACCCGCCCCAAAAAGCAGAGGCACACGGCAAAACGTATCTATGATCGCCTTGTTTCCGAATTTGGCTTTGCAGGATCAGATCGTACCGTACGGTACTATGTTGCCAAGCGGAAGTTAGAACTGCAAATCGAAAAATCGGAACCTTATATTCGTTTAAAACATCCAGGTGGAGAAGCTCAGGCGGACTTTGGAACATTTCAAGCAATTATTGGCGGTGAACTGGTAGAGCGGAAAATGTTGATCCTCTCCTACCCTTACAGCAACGCGGCATTTGTTTTTGTTACTCCGAAGGAGAACACCGAGTGTTTCTTGGAAGGGTTACGGCGGTTATTTGAGATGAGCGGCGGAGTGCCTAATCGAATCTGGTTTGACAATCTTTCAGCGGCAGTTGTATCTGTAGGAACCGATGGAAAGAGAAAGCTTACAGACGAATTTCAACGATTTGCTCTTCACTATCGCTTCCAGCCTGTATTTTGTAATCCAGCTCAGGGAAACGAAAAAGGACATGTTGAGAATAAAGTTGGTTATGCACGAAGAAATTGGTGTGTTCCATTACCTGTAGCCAATGATTTGGAACAACTACAGTATGTTATCAATCAGCAAGCCTTTGAGGATTTGAAAAGACTCCATTATGCGAAGGGAGTCTTACAGCAAGAGCTTTGGGAGCGAGAGAAAATCAAGCTTTTGGAACTTCCTCTCGTACCTTACGAGGCTTTCCGTTTAGAATCCGTAAAAGCCAATGGATACGGTGAAGTTCTCGTTGATCAAAAAACGTTAAAGGTTCCATCTATCCGTTCTCACGAACGAGTATGGCTGAAGTATTGGTGGAACAAAGTAGACGTACTAAATGACAGCTATGAAGTCCTCATTTCACTACCAAGGGGATATATAGACGAGCCGATCCCAATTGATCTGCAAACGCTGTTGGAGCCACTTTATAATAGGCCGAAGGCTCTCGATTACAGTTCTGTCCTTGCTTTGCTTCCCAGCCAAACAAAAGCTTTTCTTCAATCTGTGGAAGGAAAAAGTCGCAAAGCAAGAATCGGCTGGATCATTCGAATGCTAAGAACATACCAAATTGAGGAGATCGAAAGATGCCTTACGCAAGAAAAGCAGGATGATGTGAGTCGATTGGAGCATGTTCTGTACCGTTTACGTCATCCAGAGATAATCCCAACACCTATGAAAGACAATCGAACACCGTCTGTTTTCGTTGGGTATCAGCCAGATCTTTCGAGATATGATCAACTTCAACGGACGGAGGTACGAAAATGAGAGAAGAATTACGTCAACTATGCAAGCAGATGAGATTAGCACATGTCATGAATATCTATGATCAAGTACCGTTTGAACACCCAACTCAGTTTCTTCATGCGGTTCTATCAGCGGAACGAAGTTCCCGTGAGCAGGGAAAAATCCGACGATTGTTACAGAAAGCAAGATTTACGCAAATAAAGACTTTTGAAGGGTACTCTTTCGAGTCGGTTTCGCTACCTGAGAGTGTAACGATTGAGGAATTGAAGAGAGGCTCGTTTGTAGAACGAAAGGAAAATGTTATTTTGCTGGGTGCCGTAGGCACAGGAAAGACGCATCTGGCCACGGCAATTGGTGTAGAGGCGTGTAAACAGGGGAAAAATGTGAGGTTTTATCGGGTTGCAGAGTTGGTTTCCATTTTGCAAACCAAGTTTCATGCTGGCAATCTACCGAGATTTCAGAAGGAATTAATGGATGCTGATTTACTAATCTTAGATGAGTTAGGATTTGTTCCGTTTCACAAGGATGGTGCTGACCTACTTTTCCATCTAATCTCAGAATGTTATGAGCGAATCAGTGTCATTGTTACCTCGAATTTGGAATTCAGCCAATGGAATACGGTTTTCGGAGATAACCGTTTAACCGCTGCCTTGATTGACCGTCTTGTGCATCATGCTCACATCGTAGCTTTCACAGGAGAGAGTTATCGCCTTCGGCATGCTCTTTCCCACCGTTAATAATAAAAATTTAGCCTGGCAAGGCTATGCACAAAATGGCTGCCGAACTCTGCACTTTTTACTTGCCAAATACAGAGATGACCTGTTTTCCCCAGTTCAATACATTTGTTATAGTCCTCAATGTTATGAGCATGAAGCGCCATTCGATAATAAAATGTAATCTTTTCGTCATGGGATAGGAAGTCAACATAGTGTAAAATTTCCTCCCCATTGCAAAAGGTTTCCTTTAGTTTTTTGAGATCATTTCGTTCAATTAGATATCTCTTAAATAAAGCTTTTGCAATGTATTTCGGCTCTCCGCACTGTCGTGCATAATTTGCGATGACCTTAAAGAGAGCTAAGCGTATTTCGTTATTTATTGCTATTACAGCAGTCGAATCAGAAAAGTTATACAGTCGCTCTAATGCCTTCTCTATCTTTTCATTCGGCGATTGGAGAATTTTCAATGATACTCTTTCCACTAATGAAGAATATTCACACTGAATGACCTCTTGAAGAATTTCAAATAACGTCTCAATCCTAGTCTCATCCTCAAGGTATCCTTCAATAATTTCTTCATACGAGTACGGAAATAGAGCGGCTATCGACTTCACTGTTTTAAATTCAGGGCGTTTTGTCTCTCCGCTCTCAATCTTTTGTAGTACGCCCCTACTTACACCAGTTCTATCTTCTAACTCAGCAAAAGACAAGCCATTATTTCTTCGGCTCTCAGACAACATGTCCCCAATTGTTTTCTTTTGCACTATATCCCTCCACAACACAAACTTCCTTTTTTTTACAATGCAATCGAGTAGGATTATAGCAAGTTGATGTTTGCTAATTCAACAAAAACAAACAGACATATTTCGACTGAAATTTGCGAAAATCATCGAATAATGTCAAATGTATCAAGGATAATTTTTCCATAGTTTTTTTGATATAGGTGCTATAGTGAAAAAAGAGGGGGTGAGACTATGGGGGACTGATAACGATGGTTGAATGGCAAGAAGTAAGCAACGAAGACCTTACACAAATCATCAAGAATCTACAATATCAGCTTAAAGAAGTCTTCAAACAACAGGGCAAACTGACAAACTCCGATGTGTTGAAGATAAGTCAAGAACTGGATGAGTACATCTTAGAGTACCAACGAAGAAATCTTACTAATCAGAAAGGAGCCAAATTGTAAAAGTGAATGGACTTGTTTTGAGAAAGCGGATCAACAAGAAAGGACGTTCCTCCTATGCTTCCCAGCAACAGGAACGCCCTTAATAGGAGCTGCTTGAAACTCCTCTTTTTAACTCTATCACGAGATGTTCAGATTCGGAAGAAGGAGATTCTTACGAAATAGACCTAAAAAACATAGCGGAGCATTTGCTCGAAGAACTCGGATAATTAATTTTAGAGAACAATTTTTAAAGAGGAGTAAGGATGCCTATGAAGAAATTCAAAAGAGTATTTGTGCCTTTTGTCGTGTTCTCATTGTTAGTTGCTCCTATGTCAGTCTTGACGCCAGCATCTGCTGAAAGTATACAGGAAATTGCCGAGACAGAAGAAGTTGTTGATTTCGAAAACCTTCCCATACAACTGGCGGAGGGAGTAACACTAGAGGAATTGGCAGAGGCCATCAATGAACCACGCATCCTTGAAAGCAAAAACGTAACGATTATAGAGAGCAGCACAGCGGATGAAGTCATCGGGGAGCGTCAAATGGTGTTCAGCCCCAATGCAGCAGCAGTTGAAAAAGAAGACGATTCTAAATTTGACTTCGGTGTCTTTACTTACGACGAAGCTGCCGAAGCCGATGAGGCTAACGAGGTTGATGAATCTGACATGAATCAGGTTAGAGCCTCTAAACCGATGAGTGGGTATCCTAGACCTGTTGGAGTGTTCTTTGACCACTTCATGACAGCCGACTGGGCAGGCGGTGATATATATTCGAATGTTAAAGTATCCGCCGTGATCGGTAGCGTGTCCTCTGTATCGGCTACTCACTCTATCACTCGCTCAGTAACCAAGGACGGGAAATATCGAGTAGAAAGAATGAATAAGCCATATTGGAGACTCCCTTACGTCAATCTAACACAGGATAGGGTGCGTGCGAATGCAGAGACTTACTGGTGGTCAGGTGAATTTACCGGCACTGTTTCATTCCAGAGTGGTAATTCCGCACCTATCGACACATTGAAGGAAGTAAAAAGTATCCTGACTAACAATAAAGGCGAAATTTACCCTGATTACGTCGATCCGCAGTCAAACATCAAGTTAATTAAACCGGACGCTGACATGGTGCCTCAGAAGAGAGAGCGAGATTCGGGGTATAGAAAGGACTTCGAGAGACGTTACGTTGGTTACTTCGGTCAGCCTCAATATTTCGCTTGGGATGATGTTGAAATCCATCATATGATTCCGCTAGAATATTATGGGGAAAACGATTTCGACAACCTGATCCCTCTACTCAAAAAGGATAGAAAAAACGATTACATTCTGCCACATAGGGAACTAACTGAATGGTGGGAGAGTTACCGAAAGAATTGAGAAAAATGGACTACCGTTTGTGGGACGGTAGTCCGTATTTTCATTAGAAAAGGTGTGAATACTCCGTGAGCAATTCTTTTAACCGTATTTTAGACAAGATCAAGGGAAGAAGAGAGCAACTGAACGGTGATTTGCATATTATCGGTGAAGAATTTGAGTTTGTTTTTCAAATGTCTACTGACTCTGCCGCTGAGTTAGAGAAGCTAAAGTCATTTGAGCTACCCGAGGATTATGTGAGCTACTTCTCACAGTACAACAGAGCCGTATTATTTCGCGATTTAGAATTTGGCAGCAGTCTCTTCACGATATTAGACCCTCACAATGTTATTGAATACTGGAAGGGATACAGCATCGATCACCCTTACTATCCTATCGCATGGAGCAGTCACTCTTTAGGCTGTATATGCGTAGATCAAGACCGACTAGACAGCGGAAACGGCTACCTCACATGGATTGAATCGATGGACCCCGACAACCCGATTGACATTGATCTGACATTTACAGAATGGTTGGATAAGCTCATCGAGCATGAGGGGAAGGAATTCTGGATTCCGTTCCATGAGGAGGAAGAGTAGGAAAAAAGGACGCCTTTTATAGTGCTTAGGATGAATCGGACGACTAATGCATGACTGCCAAAAAGCTGGGACTAGCTCTTAGCTTTTTATGTAAATTGGGGGTAATCCCAGCGCCGCTTTTGGCCCTTGTACGGAAATATTTAAAACTTCTTAATAGCAATAGTTTATACTTTCTCTCCTATGCACAGTCGTATTTGTCCCCTCTGTCTCTTTTGCAAAGGAATCTCATGCTCAATCCGCCGCAAAGTATCCCGTTAACGCATACACCAAAAACGCAGAAACCATAGTAGATACTACGTGGAATAGCCCTGACATTCTAGAAGATTCAGGTAAGCTGGGAGTATCGTGCTAGTTTTCCGGTTGAACAAGATGGAACAATTAAAGTAGATCATAGGGTAGTGAATTAGTCGAGTTAAAGACTAAGAAGAGAAGTCTTATAAGGCATTTTTTGTTTTTGGTATAATTTAGGTGAGTAAAAGAGGGTGGTAAAGGAATATGAGCGAAACCGTCTTTAGTTTCATAGAGCTGCTTGAAATTGCTGGAGGCATATTCTTTTTCAGTTTGTTTAGGTATGGATTAAGTAAGCATAATGCCACTTGGAAGTTTATTATTCTTGA
This sequence comes from Brevibacillus schisleri, assembly GCF_055685845.1. Taxonomy (NCBI): domain Bacteria; kingdom Bacillati; phylum Bacillota; class Bacilli; order Caryophanales; family Paenibacillaceae; genus Brevibacillus; species Brevibacillus schisleri. Next base: position 830,662 of record NZ_JBVNDM010000001.1, on the reverse strand, counting down.
ATACTTTGTTATTGTTATGAGCATTTGGATTATAAAATCGTTGGTGAATCTTATTTTTGGTTAGGGGAACATGTCTGGTGATAAACGAGATACATACAAGACATTCCGAATAGATGCACCTATTCAGTTACTTGGTAGCAGCCATGACCCACTCTCTACTTTCAACGGATAGTGTTTCATTTGTAGTAGGTAGCACATTAGCACAAAAAAAGGGTTCTCCGCCCCACTTTTTCAGTCCGCCAATCCATCTCCGCTTATTTTTGGCGACATGCTTGGGATACCCAAGAGTGGACTCAATATCTCCTTCGGGCATTTCGGATCGTTTCTGCAAACAATTCCTTTAACGCTGATTTCACGGCGTCTACCGACTTCATATTCTTCTCTTTGATCCACTGCTTGATCTGCTATTTTGACATCACAAAAATCTCCCAACCTTTTTAAAACTAATTGTAGTTTAGAGGAAAAGCAGAGTATCCTCGCAAGCTTGCGAACAACTGGGTGAGCGATAATAACTTTAGAAATAATTTTATAGATAACTACGAAAAAAACTATGGTGTCGCTCAACACTTTGGCTTGGGATGAAGTTTCAATCCATCATATGATCCCGCTAGAATACTATGGATCGAATGATATGAGTAAGTTGATTCCTCTTCTCAGATATCCGAACAGCAACTCTAACATCCTGTACCATGATGATGTCACTGACTGGTGGAGAAGTTATCGCAGAAATTAACGTAAAATTGGGCTGTCATTCAATTGACAGTCCCTATTCTCATTGAAGGATGTGATCCTGTGAGTAATCCTTTTGAAGCCCTCATTAGTAAGATCAGGGGAAGTAAGACAAGTGTAGACGGGAACGTTCATATCAAAAACGAAAAATATCAATTTACATTCTACTTCTCGAACGAGTCTATCACAGATACAAAGGAGAAATTAAAATCGTTTGAGTTACCAGAGGATTACGTCTGTTTTTTAAGCCGCTACAAAAGTGCAACACTATTCAAGAGCGCCAAGCATAACTCTGGGGGTTATGATGTGCTAAGTACCGAACTCGTCATTGGGTACTGGAAAGGCTACAGCATCGACCATCCTTACTATCCTATCGTTTGGAGTGATATCTCAAATAGCTGTATATGTGTGGATCAAGACAGAATACATAGTGGCAAAGGTTACCTCACATGGGTTGGATCGATACTACCAGACGATACTATCGACATAGACCTGACGTTCACAGAGTTGCTGGAACAACTTATTGAGCATGACGGAATTGAGTTTTGGGATCGACCCATTGAGGAGGAAGAGTAAGAAAAAAGGGGGCTGTCTAAAAAGTCCCTAAAAAAGTAAAGAAGGTGGGGAAAACCGTTTCGTTTTCCTCATGTAAACGCTCATCAAAAAGTTGACCATTTTTGGGGCAAACGCTCATATCCGAGTTGATCACCTGCGTTAACCCCCCCTTGCTACGTAAGTCCTTGACTCTCCTCGGCTCAGTAAAAAAATAGCTAATAGGTGTGAAAATGATGATGTGTGTTCAGCCTGTCAGGTGGGTAACTTTTTGTTGAGCAATGTGGTCAACAATTTAGCGAGCGTTCACAGAGACTGCTGCAAAAATCGTGGTTTTCGAAAAACCAATGATTTTAGGGGGACAAATATATGTCTCCCTAAACGTGAAACGAGCCTTAGAAGCGAATCTAGGCTCGTTTTTCACTGACTGTTTAGGTGTTCTAAAAAAAGTGGACTTTTGCAGGACATTTTAGCATCCCATTGATAGTTAAAAAAGGAAGTATTGAAAAATAACAAACGCATTCACGCCTATATGCGTAAACAAAGCTGTTTGGAATTTTCCTGTCATGCCTTTTTCTTGTCTATAGTCTAAAAATAGAGAGATAGCGGAAAAAGATAGTAGAAGCGCTATCAATGCTACCTCGATTGTATTCACAAATGTGTTATTCCTTATTGCAACCATCAACGCAACTCCTAAGATGCCATGAATAATGAAACGGATAAGTAAGAACATTGTTTTCCTCCCCTTCACTAAATCAATAAATAATCGGATGGCAATATCTTACACACCCATCCGATTATTTTCGATTTTAAAACATTATGCTGGATATATTTTTATAGTATGAAAATTTGATGGGTTAGTTCCATGAAATGCATCAAGGTATATTCCATTACCTTCATTGGTTCTGTTAATCTTTGCCAATGTAAGAACCCCAAAACCGACAATAATACCAGCAGCCCATCCAGGTACACCAAGATAGGTTAAAACACCAGCAGTTATCGTTCCACTAGCCCCAACTTCCATCGCACGACGTCTAATATCTTCACATAGTTCGTCAGAGAAGTAGATCCGGTAACCCCACCAAAACAATTCATAATCCCAATATTCACTAGTGTCAATTGCAGCTAAAGATTGTTTTTTTACATCTTCACTTAAAACTAAGGTATTACCTTTTATCTTTAAGTCTTTTCCGTGTTGATCAACGGCAAAATTTGCTTGTTTGATAAGAGCTTCTGCCTTTCCTAATTCCTCCCTATTCAAATTTTCCTTTGCCTTAGCTGATAGTGAAAATTTCTTCGTTTTGGAGTCGATTTTTACATATTTATCGACCTTTTTGATAAAGGCTTCTTCAACTTCTTGGAAAGACACATTTGCATTTTGCTCAGCTGCAAAACCCGCCACCGGCACTGAAGTCATGATTAATAGCGCACTCATTGAAACATAAATCGATTTAGTTACCTTTCTCATTATACGTCACTCCTTGATAATTTTGGAATTATTTCCTGAAATTAAATTACCACTAATTCCATTATTTAACAAATAACTTTGCATAAATGGTAGTAAACGGAACCTCAATTGAGAATAAGCTGATTGAATTGAAAAATTGCTTAGATTAAAGCACCCAGTGATGGTCAGAAATCATCTCAATGCGTCGCGCGCTGGCTGTCGAGGCTACGAATTTATTAATCAGTGCCAATCTATGAGAAAATCCGCGATCCCGAGGGGAGGGATTTTCTTCATTTCAAATACCTATCCATGTAATCCGAAGTATAAATAAACTGAGTTCCCCCTGCGATCATGTACCGTTTCAGCTTCTCGCGAAACAAGCCAACTCAACAACAAACGCTTGGGTACTCCCTAATGACCGATTCCGTTTCGCCCTTCCATGAAATATCGGATTCCGGAAGTCGAGATTATCCGCAATCTGTATCAAGGTTCCATACATGCCCCGGGAATGAGTCGATGCCACTCGCGGCAGCTCCACGTGCGTTTCCCTCCTGATCTCAATTCAAAATCGGTCGAAAATTAAACATCATTCAGTACACTGCACACTGAGAGACCACTACGCTGTCACGAGAGGATATGTAGCGTTGCATAACGCCATTAACAATGGATGTGACGTCACCGCGCTTTATCGTCCCATCAAGAGCTGCTCTGACAAGTTTCTGATCGTCTAAGTTTACTATCCGTCCTGCCCCTATCTCTTCGGCCTGTAGACGTCCACGGCTGACTGAAACTACTTGAGAGTAGCACGCCAAAACTTAATACTGCCAGCAGCTAAGAGACATATCCTAAACCATTCTTGTTCGAAATCCTCTTCCTTTCGAATAATAGGTCTCCAGAGACGCATACCAATTTGCGGAAATATATACAGTCCCCTCAGTTCCCAGTGATCTCGGTCATATGGGGATATTTTATGGATCTCTTCGACCAATTTTTCTACCTTGATATTAAAAACATCCAACCCTTTAAATGAGCACGTATAACAATTTTCTGTATCAGAGGTAACTTCTATAAAATTTGCTTTTCCCATTGGCATTGTACTCTATGTGAAAGTAGAGGGCAGATTCAATCTGTTTAGAGTAAGATTGAATGAATGCTTCCACATCTTCCTTACAACTATACAACTAGAGAAGTCCCTCTGAAACGCTGATGTATCATGAGTTTCGATATTAAAAATGGGGTGTCTCTCAGTCGGAAAAATCGACTTTTGAAACAGCCCCTTCTTTATTTCCACTTACCAAGTCCAAAACTCTTTTCCATGTGCAATTATTAATGGATTGTCAATAGTAAATCAGACAACTATTTTAAGGGCTTCTTGGCGATACTGAACAGGCGTCATATAGCCTAATGTCCCATGAATACGATGCTTGTTAAATCAGTTCACGTAATCGTATAATTCCAGCTCCAGATGACGAAGACTCTGGAAGTTCATCTGGTTCACAAACTCTGTTTTCATGACCTTGTAGGTGGCTTCAGCCACAGCGTTGTCGTACGGACAGCCTTTCATACTTAGTGATCGGCCGATTTCAAACGTCTCCAAGAGCTCATCCATCTTTTGATTTTTGAACTCGCTGCCACGGTCGGTATGAAACCACTCAATCTGGCGTAAATTGCCTTGTACCGTCGCAAAAGCGCGGGAAATCAGTGCAGCGTCCTTGTTTCGACCCGCACTATGCCCAATGATCTCTCGATTGAACAAATCAACCAGCACACAAATGTAATGCCATCGGTTCTGGACCTTTACATACGTCAGATCGCTAGAGCGTCTTCGTTCGGTTGTTCTTTCGCTTCATAGTAAAACGTACTTCTTGCGATTTGTAGGACGTCGCACATTGCTGATACCGAGTATTTATCAAGGTTGTTCTGGATGATAGCTACTTTCGTCCCATGATCAGCGCGGCTTGCTTTAAAATATCGTTCTCCATTTTCAAACGCTGGTTCTCTTTTCGCAAAGCGATCAGCTCATTTTCTTCTGAAGAGCGATTGTTCTTCTCCTTGAAGGAGCCTGTTGTTTGAGCCTGCTTGATCCAGCGGTCTAAAGCGGAGGCTGTGAGGTCATATTCCGCCACAATCGCTGCTCTGGATTTCCCTTTTCATAGAGTCCTACCATTTGCTTTTTGAATTCTGAAGTAAAGGTACGTCGTTGTTGTTTTGGCCACTGTAATAATCTGCAGAACTATGCTTAATTAGGCTAGTCCTTGCTCATGTTTAACACCAATACCCATTAACTACCTCTGTGCCAATCAAATCAACAAGCTGTCCTAATGAAAATGCTCTCTATTTATATGGTTCTTGGGCAACTGTACTAACCCTAACCAACAAAGCCACCGACTCCACATGCCCCGTATGAGGAAACATATCCACCGGCTGCACTTCCTTCACTGTGTAACTGTCAGAAAGCACCTTCAAATCCCTCGCCAACGTAGAAGGATTACAAGACACATAAACCACCCTCTCCGGCTGCATCTCCAAAATCGTCGTCAACAACGCCTCATCACAGCCTTTACGCGGCGGGTCAACCACTATCACATCTGCCCGTATGCCCTTCTCCTTCCAAGCAGGAATGACAACCTCCGCAGGCCCTGCCTCAAACGTCGCATTCTCCACGCCATTCAACTGCGCATTCCGATTCGCATCCGCAATTGCTTCCGGCACAATCTCCACACCGTACACATGCTTGGACTTCTGCGCCAAAAACAGCGAAATCGTCCCGATACCGCAATACGCATCAATGACCGTCTCCGTACCAGTCGCACCCGCGTACTCCAACGTCTTATTGTACAGCACCTCTGTCTGAGCAGGATTGACCTGATAAAACGAACGCGCCGAAATAGCAAACTTAATCGGACCGATATAATCGTAAATCACATCGCTGCCCCAGAGCGTCACGGTCTTTTTGCCAAAAATAACATTGGTCTTGTCCGGGTTGATGTTCTGCACGATACTCGTCACGCCAGCGACCTGAGCACGAATCGCTTCCACCAGCTGATCTCGTTGCGGAATCTGCTCTTCCGTCGTTACGAGCACGACCATGACTTCCCCCGTCTTGACGCCCACCTTTACAACCACATGACGCAGCAAGCCTGAATGGCGCACCTCGTCATAGGCCGTGATATTCAGCTTGGTCGCCGCCTGCTTCACGACTGCCACCGCTTCATCATTCACCTGATGTTGAATGAGGCATTCGTTCATGTCGATGATCGAGTGGGATTTCTCCGCGTAAAAACCGCCGACCAACGCCCCGTTTTCCTCGCCGATCGGTACCTGTGCTTTGTTGCGGTAGCGCCATGGATCGCTCATGCCGAGTGTCGGGTGAACGGTAATCGCGCCATCCCCTTCGACTTGGAAACCGCCAATGCGCCGCAGGTTGTCCCGCACGATTTGCTGCTTGTGTCGTAGCTGCTCCTCATATGCGAGATGCTGCAACGAACAGCCTCCGCAACGGTCGTACAGCGGACAGGGCGGCTGGAAGCGATGGGTACTTGCTTCTACTACTTCCGTCATCTTGGCAAAGCCGAAGTTTTTCTTCACATGATCGACACGCGCATGAACCCGCTCTCCTGCAAGTGCGCCATCCACGAACAGCGTATATCCTTCAATCCGGCCGACTCCTGCTCCTTCGTGGTTCAGTCCGGTTATCTCCACTTCCACGGTTTGTCCGACACGTACAGGGACGTCCAGCTCCACTTTGGCTGTCGGGTGCGGACCGCGCCGCTTCTTTGTTGTCTTCGCCACTATCTATTGCTCCTTTTATCTTGCTCTGTAGGTTTTCGTTTTCGCTCCAGGAAACATGCAGGGATGCACAGCGAAAAGCGGCATCCCCACGGCTATTGCTATTCATTTTACTATCTTCTTACGGGACGAACAACTCGATATGCCCCGGCAATGCTTCCACCACGCAAGGCAGCTGTCCGCCCAGCTCACCGTCCAGATTGAGCTGAACCTTCTCTCCGCCCGGCGAAGTGGCTTTGATGTAATCTGCCTGGAAATACAGGATGTTCGGGTCCTTTAAGTGCTCGCCGCGAACTGCCTGTGTCGCCAAGCGAATAAACTCCGCAATATTCATCTTTTTCACGACGATGACATCCAGCTTACCATCTGACAAGTCCGCATCTGGGGCGAGCCTGTCGAAGCCGCCTACAGATCGGCTATTGGCGATGAGAAACACCATGATTTCTTCATCCAACAGCACCTCTTTGCGGCTCTCCAGACGAACACGGATCGGGTGCAGCGAAGGCAGCTTCTCCAAACCTTTGACGTAATACGCCATTTGGCCGATTAGCGTTTTCAGCTTGCTTGGGACCTCGTAGGTCAAATTCGTCAGAGAGCCGCCACCTGCGATATTCATAAAATAGCGGTTATTGATGCGTCCCAGGTCAATGCGTTTCTTCTTGCCCTTGGTGATAATCTCCGTTGCTCGTGTGATCGATTTCGGTATACCGACCGCCCGGGCAAAATCATTGCTTGTTCCGCAGGGGATTATTCCAAGAGATGGGCGTGCTTTGTGCTCTGCCATCCCATTGACTACTTCATATATGGTTCCATCTCCACCAGCGGCCAAAATGACGTCAAAACCGCGAGCTACTGCACGAGCAGCTTCTTCTGTCGCATCATCTTCCCCTCTGGTCGCATGGCATGAAGTTTCATATCCGGCCGACTCCATTAAATCGAGGATTTCCGGCAATCGCCGACGCACGATCTCCCGGCCGGAGCTTGGATTGTAGATTAATCTGGCTCGTTTCAAGGCAGATACCTTCTTCCTTCCCTCGCTCACGGGGGTACTCTCTTCCATCATATCCTGTATAGCCATTTTTGGGAATCGCTATGCTCCATATAGCGTGATAAGATAGAAAAAGATGGAAATCAAGGGATAGGGGAGACGCTTGTGAAGAAGATCATCGTGGGAGTAGATGTGGGTGGCACTGCAATCAAGATGGCTTTGATTACGCCAGACGGCGAACTGGTTACAAAAATGCAAGAACCGACGCCAGTTGCGGACGGCGAGGATGGCATTTTGCAAAAAATCGTAGACATGTCTCATGATCTTCTTACGCAGCATGACTATTCTCTTTCACAAGTCTGCGGAATCGGTGTAGGCGTACCCGGACCCGTCGATGGCGGGAAGGGAATCGTCTTCCAAGCGGTGAATCTTCACTGGCGCCAACCCGTTTTATTAAAGGAAAAATTGGAAGCCCTTACAGGTCTGCCAGTCGCAGTCGACAACGATGCCAATGTCGCAGCCCTCGGGGAAATGTGGCAAGGTGCAGGCCAAGGTGCACAAGACCTCGTTCTCATTACACTCGGCACAGGTGTAGGTGGAGGCGTCATTTTGAATGGAAAGGTCATCCATGGCATCAACGGTGTTGGCGGCGAAATCGGTCACATCACGATGACCCCGGATAGCGGCGCCCCTTGCAATTGCGGCAAAACAGGTTGTCTCGAAACATATACGTCGGCGACTGCCATCATTCGTGAAGGGCGATTTGTCGCTACCAATGGATCAAGCCCGGTGCTTGCCGCTGTATTAGCCGCCAAAGGAAACATTGCCGCCAAGGATGTCCTCGAGGCAGCCGTAGCAGGAGACACAGCAGCTCTCGCGATTATCGATCAAGTGGCACTCTATCTCGGTCTCGCTCTCTCTCATTTGGCGAATGTGCTCAATCCTGCTAAGTTTATGATCGGTGGAGGCGTGGCTGCAGCAGGTGACTTCCTCTTTTCCCGAATCCGCGAATCATTCAAACGCTTCGTTCCATTCAGCTATGTCGTCGAGTCCACAGAGATCGTTCCGGCCAAACTCGGCAATGATGCGGGGGTGTACGGTGCGGGCTGGTTAATCCGCTCACAGATGCACGAATCCTGATCGGGTCACATAAAATGAATGGACGCTCCTGCACGTGAAGCCTCACAGCAAGAGCGTCTTTTTGGTATAGCTTTATGAAGAAGCCTGCTTGGGTGCCAGCTCTGGCTCCCCGCCTTTCCCCGAAACAATCAGCGCAGCACCGCCGAGCACTGCACATCCCCCCAACAACTGAAGCAAGCTAAAAGCTTCGCCAAACAACAACGCCGAAAACCCAAACGTGACAACAGGCTCCAGCGTGCTTAGCACCGACGCTTTGGTTGACCCAATTAGTTGTAAGCCGCGGAAAAAAAAACTGATGGCGACCACCGTAGAAAAAACGACGATCCCCAAAATCGCCCACCACCCTTGTACCGCAAAAGACAGATCGACCCCTCCGTCTTTTAGCGCAATGAAAAAGGTAGAAATGGTAGCAAACAGGGCGATGTACGCAGATGTTACATAAGACGAAACACCTTTTACCACACGATTCCCCACCACAATATATACGGAATAAAACAGCGCCGCAGCAAGAGCCAACAATACGCCAACCGGCTGAATCCCGCCAAATGACAAGCCGAGCACCAGTCCAAGACCGACGAGTGTAATCAGCATGGCGATGACAGTCTTTTTCGTCAACCGCTCTTTCTCGACGAAGTAGCTCAATATGGCAACAAACACCGGAAATGTATACAGCAGCAAGGCCGCCATGGAGGTCGGGATGTACTGTACCGCCGAGAAAAAGCTAAGGGATTGCAGCGTGTACAAAATCCCGCCGAGACAAAACATCGCGAGCACCTGTCTTTTATCCAAGCGAAGTGACTCCTTGCGCCAGAGCAACAAACCAAAAAACAGGGCAGTCGCCAATAAAAATCGCAAAAACAAGAGCGTCGAAACCGACACACCCGCTTCATAGGCGTACACAGCAAAAATAGACATGACGCCAAAACCAGCAGCCGATCCGAAAATATATAACACACCGACATACAGCGGATTCACAACATTTCACCAGCTTTCTCGAAATGACAGCGACAAAAGAAGCAACAGGGCAGGTTCATTTCCGTGTTCAGTGCTTTAACCCCGCTCCTTCTCTGCGGAATATGCGCGACGCGAGAAAAATAGTGAAAACCACATAGACAAGCAGGGAGCCAATCCCCAGAAGCACATGCATCGGGTCGACCTTGCCGTAAAACACTTCCTTGGACAATGCGATGCCGTTGAACACAGGCATCACGTAATAATGTGCAGGGATGTCGACCGGACTGACTGGCATCAGCATGTACGAGGGGACCATCGCCAAAAATAGGACAGCACTCATGTACGTCTGTCCTTCTTTAAAAGACTTGGCAATCGTACTCAAAACAAGCTCCAACCCTGCAAAAAGCGCCGCCAACAACAAAATAGTCACGATAAGCACCAACAAAGTGACAGGCGAGAAGAACGCGAGTGTAAAATGATCTCCTTCCGTCGCCATCGGTCCCAGACGCATGGCCAAGGTGACAGAAATTAGCGATGCTACTGCCCCCATGGTACTCATCGTCATGACAGCCAACAGCTTTGCCGTGAGGATGTGCTGGGCTGCAATCGGCGCCGTCAACAGCGATTCGAGCGTTCCCCGTTCTTTTTCACCGGCGACGAGATCATTCGCTGCGGCCATTCCTGCGGATGCGAGTGAGACTACCAACATCAACGGAATGATGCCAGCCAGCATCCCTCCAGACTTCCTTTCCTCAGAGGCTGCATTTTGAAAGGTGGAGACAATCGGCTGAATCGTCTGCTCAGACAAGCCCGCTTGGTTCAGCCTTTTCGCTACGACTTCCTTGCTGTAAGCCTCTACTGTCTGCTCGAGCAACGTACGGGCATAGACAGACTTTTGATTAGTCGAGTCATAGGCAACCGATAACTGCGCTGTTTTTCCCGCCGCGATCTCTTCATCGAAACCAGCCGGGATTGTCAAAATAGCGCGCAGCTGACCTGCTTGCAGTGCTTGCTCCGGATTGGACGGCTCCAGAATTTGAACAGCGGGATTTTTTTGCAAAACAGCAATCAACGAAGATGATCCTTGCACAGCTAGCGGGATGTACTCCCTCGCTTCTTTTTCCACATTGCTATACGACGTCCCCAGTAAAAAGAAGACGAACGGAATGACGAGCAGTGGCACCAGTAGTGTCCCCATCCACGCCTTGCGATCGCGAAACAAGTCCATCAGCTCTTTTTTGAATACGGTCCAAACGACATGTGAGCCCATCAGCCCTCGCTCCCTTCCACGACAGCCATGAAAATGTCGTCCAGATCCTTTGTCCCAAACTCCTCGCGTAAAGCATCCAATCCCCCGGCGAACCGCAGCTTGCCCTTGTGCATGAGCGCAACTCTTTTGCACAGCTTGTTAATCTCGCCCATGTTGTGACTGGAAAATAGAATCGTCTTCCCCTCTTCTTGCAGCTTTCCGACCATTCTTCGAAAGATTGTGGCAGCCGTTACATCCAGTCCTGTCGTCGGTTCATCCAGCAAAATGACATCCGGATCGTGTACGAGCGTCCGGGCAATCGCTACCTTTTGCCTCATTCCCCGGGAAAAGGCACCCACTCGCCTGTCTAAAAAAGCGTCCATCTCAAGCATCCGGCTCAGACGGAGGGTCCGCTCCTCAAGCCTCGCTTGCTCCAAACCGTAAAGACGACCGAAATACGCGATATTTTCCCGCGCTGTCAAACGGCTGTAAAGACCCACATCTCCCCCGAACAAAATACCGATTCTGCGGCGCACTTCAAGCGGTTGCTGCCGAACGGAAAACCCACTAATCTCGATATCTCCCTCAGTCGGGCTCAAAACCGTCGCCATCATGCGCATCGTCGTTGTCTTACCCGCACCGTTTTCGCCGAGAAGTCCATAAACCTCGCCTGCCTCGACCCGAAACGATACATGCTGGACCGCTGCGATTTCCTTGAATCGCTTGCTAACATCCTTGACCTCAATCAACAGCAGCCCCTCCTCTCCCGTATTTTCACTAGAATCGTACCTTCAGTAAGTACGACGCCCGCTTTTCTCCCATAAACGTCACCTGTACAACACCCGTCCGCCCGCGCAAAACCCGGGGTATGGCGCCAGTGACCTGAAATTCCCGCCGCTTCTCATCAACTCGCGCGACAGACACGGAGCCTGGGGGCGAAAAGACCTTGTCGCCTTCCAGTGTGTAAAACGAAAGGGTGATTTCCCCCGCTTGCCCGTGGGCTTCTCCCGAAAACCGGATGATCTCCATCATTCCTGACACCGCTAACACTCCCGTGAGGTCAAAAAGCGGGTGACGCAGATTCGCAAGCGTCTGTCCTTTTTTCCAGTCCTGCAAAAACGCGTCAAACTCCTGTACAGCAACCATCCACGCCGTCGAGGATGTCGTAGTCGTAGGGACATGCGAAGACATTGTACCAAACACAAGCGCAGAAGACGTCATCACCAGTGGCAACCAAATAGAAAACATGCTAATTCCCTCCAATAATTGGTTGCTCTTAGCATGCCCTCATAAAAGTTACCCGTATGTGCCTTTGGCGAATCAGAATCTTTTGACTTCAAGAACGGTGACTCTCGTATCCTACAGCGGATACCGCTCTTTCCATTTGGTCAGGGAAAAGCCTTCAAACAGCGCGACGAAAGCTTCCGTATCGTTAATATAATGACGGGTTTCTTTTACCTCTGGATGCTTTTCAAGAAACAGAGTCGCTACTAAATGGCTGACAGGAACACCTTCTGCCTCTTGATCGTAAATGCCCCGCTCAGCAAGTACTTTGCCAAAATAACGCACATAAGTGACGGTTATTGTTTTTTCTTGACCGTTTTCTTGCCACGTAGCAATGGAACGATCAAATGTATCAGACGGTGAACCACCTTTTCCAGGTGCCACACTTTCTCCTGCAACAGAAATGAGCTTCATGTACTTCCATCCTCCTTTTTCTTCCTGTACGTTCATTATAGGGGAGAGTGGAAATTGTTACAAATCGGTCGGTTCGTTTTTTGACACCCTTTGCACTACGTAAGTATTCCCTCATGGATATAGACCCCAATCATCGTGTACCCAGCTTTTGCCATTAGAAGCAGCAATCGTCCACTACTAGCTAAAAAAAGATGCCAGTAAAAAAAGACTTCGCTTTTCAGCAAAGTCTGCTAATAAATTGCGTATTTTATTTCGGGGTGTTAACTGAAACATCCTTGCCATCAACATATGCAATTGCTACTTCATTGCCGATAGTTACATACACCTGATACCATCCCGCAAATAGATAATCACTTTTCACGACAGTACCATTTTTTAAATTAGCAAAAACTGCACTATTTCGATCATTCGGATGTCCATAAGCTATTGCGCCGTTTTTGCCAACCACAAGTTCTACTGCTGATGGTTTTGCTTTAAACATTTCAATATAACCTTGAAGAATTCTATCCTGAACCTCTCTGCTTACTGGAGGCTTACTTATATTCTCATTTTGTGGTTGATCAATTTGTAATTTTGTATCAAGAGGAATAAAAGAAGTAGAGGTTATATTGCTAGAAACATAACCAGATACTAACTGATTATTCTGGGTAAAACTAACTTGATACCATACTCCTGTCATGCTCTTCGGCGTTAAAGGAGTGCCCTTCGGTAGCGAAGTTATTGCTTTTGATTCTACGTTCGGGTTTGCAAAAACATATCCCTTATCTGTAGCGATATAGAGGACTTTAGGAAGAGGTGCTTGTTGTTTCGGTTTCGTTTTGTTATTACTCCTATCTTTCTGATTTTCTGTTTTCTTTTTCACAGATTGACTAGATTTTGGTTTACTTTGAGATGATTTAGGTTTAGATACTGATTTTTTCTTGCTTTTACTGATTTTATAAGAACTATGACTCTTTTTACCGCCTCCACCACGTTTAGCGTCAACAACATCAGAAACACCAAATATAAGTAGTGAAAGAATAATTGCAACTTAAGAGATTTTCTTTATCATTTCTGCTCCCCCTAATAATATTTAGAAGGAAATTATAGTTGAATTATACATATATTTCAATATACTCCAAAAAGATTTATGAACAACCTAATAGGAAATCCTTTATTTGAAACTTATCTTGTCTGAACAATAACAGAGTAAGTTCAAATAAATTAGTTGGGGAGCACTTCATTATTAATTACACCAGACTTCAATTCCTGCCATCCTTCAATTCCTGCTTCATTTATTAGGTTAGAAAGTTTGCTACTATCATACTTATCAAAGTTATACTTTTCATTCACTTCCACATGTTTCGCATATAGTTTACTGTCAGTAGTAATGACATACAAATAGTTTTGACTCTCTGCAATCTTGCCATCTCTCATAAATTCAAAACGAAGGAGATAGACTCGGTCAATATTACTAACTGTAATTTTCTGGTCTTTTTTCCCTTCATTTATCCATTTGTAAATTTGTTCGATTTGCATTTTATCTTCGCTAGATTCTATTAATTCTGGTTGTGGTTTATTTGACCCATTCAAATACGCTTGAATCCATATCTGTGAAGGTGCTTTTTGAGATTCTTGCGTTACTTCTATTGGTGTATTTACTGATTGAGTCCCATTGCACCCAGAAATAAGGACTGTTAAAAGAGAAAAAACTACTACTCCAATAAATTTATTCATGCTACCCTCCTAAAAGAATTACACTGCGACAAAAATACTTTTCCGCGGCAATCTTTAATTACCAGAACATGTCATAACATTTTAGCAAATACATATCACCTTTATCCGTAGCGCCGTTGCCTGGTTCTGTAAGAATATATACATAATGCTGCAAATCAGATCCGTTATTCGATCCTATTAGAAAACTACTAGGTTTCTTTGTCTGTTGCACTTCATTTATCGGTTAAAAAACTCCAAAAATTTTTTCTCATCCCGTGTCAGAAAATCCGTGAACCAGAAGTCTACACAGTAAATCAACAAATCACGAGGAGTTTTTGCGATGGATCACTTGATAATCAAGCCTAAGACTCATGAGGAACACACCGAGATAGAAGACGAGGCTCTGGTAGAGCAGGCGAAAGCCGGAGATCAGGAGGCGTTTAGCGAGCTGGTCAGGCGTCATCGCTCCAAAGTATACGGCTATGCTCGGTCGTACACACAAGAAGCCTTTCTCGCCGAAGACATCGTTCAGGATGCTCTCATTCGCGCTTTTTTGCACCTGGGAACGCTTGTGGACAGCCGACGTTTCCTTCCTTGGCTGCATCGGATTGTGCGCAATCAGGCGTACACACGGCTTTCGAAGGGTTCGCAAAAAAGAGAAACCCTCTTCTCGAGTATGGGCAAACAAACGCCTGAGCAGGAACCGACTGACTGGGAGGACCTCGATAGCATCCTGCACAGGCTGGGACGATCTTGGTCACACTCTGCGCAGAACACCAATCCCGAAGAGGTCATGGTGCGGCGTGAACTGTTTGAGACGATCAGGAGCCTGCTGTACTGCCTCAATCCTCGGGAGAGACGCATTGTGGAATCTCATTTTTTTGATCATTTGGCCCCTCATGAGATCGCCCACATGTTCCAGATGTCCCAGGCGAATGTCTATCAAGTGCTATCGCGTTCTCGCAAAAAACTGATTCAGGAAAAAACTCGTGTCGTTGTTGATCAATACATGAAGACGAGAAAGGTTGCGGGGATTATGAAACAAGCAGTATTGAATAAACCAGAAGCATTCACGATGCCTACTTGGGTTACTTGCGCAGCGGCACTATACGGAATGGTAGAATCGACCGAACGAAAAATGTCTTTGCCGATGATACTTGGCCTGAGCGGCCATGCCTTTCGCCTGACGATCGTCCCTGGAAATATTCATATTGCGGGCCCGACAATGTTTCACTTTCAACGAGTCTTGCAGCAGGGTTTGAAAAACATGGGCTTTGAATCTCGTGCCGTCACCTCGTATCATCTTTCCTGCGAACCAAGCATGAATGCCAATCAAGTAGAACCTTCGCTACTCAGCCAGGAAGCACGCCAGAAGCGTCAGCTGTCTGTCCTCTTGCCGGAAGCGTTAGAGCTGGTTCACCGCTCCATCGACAAAGGGCATCCTGTGCTTGCTTGGGATCTGTTCATGCCGGAGTTCGGCTTGATCTACGGCTATGATGATGAAAAAAGAGTGTTTTACGCAGGAGACAACTGCCGAAACGACAGTACCATTCCCTATGAAAACTTGGGGCGGGGTATCGTCGAGGAGTTATTTGTCCTTGCCATCGACCGTGCGCTTCCGATCGACCAACGCACGATGCTTACAAATGCTCTCCACTCTGCACTCGTTCATTATCGTGGAGAAGAGCCGCAGGACGCGTGCTGCGTCAATGGTCTAGCGGCCTATGCTGCTTGGCAGGAAGCCTATGAAAAGGGAACGGTTGAGCCGAATGGCAACGCGTATACGACCGTGGTGAACGGGGATGCACGTCGCTACGCCTCTCTTTTCTGGAGCGAAATCGTTGATACGTGGACTGATTCTGTGTTTGATGAGGTTCGTCCCCTGATGAAAGAAGCGGCTAACTTGTACGGGGCGATTGCCGATGACTTTGACACGTTAAGCAAGCTCTTTCCGTTCCCGGCTGGAGGCGAGCCGAATGATACAGAGCAGGGCAAGCAGGCAGTTGCGTTGTTGCAGGCGATTGAGCGAAATGAGAGTGCTGCCGTATCGGTACTGGAACAAATACAGGCGGGACTCACTGCAAATCAGGCATCCACATAAAAGGGATAGAAAAAAGAACGCAGTCAGAAAAGCTGCGTTCTTTTTCGTTCGAATTATTCCTCGTATTCGCCCCATTCAAGTGTGCCTTTTACAGCATCTACGTAAGGCCAGCTCTTGCTCTTATCAACCGTATAGACAAGGGTGAGAAAAGGAGCTTGTTTGCCTTTGTAGGTTGGCCAGAAGTAGGACAGCTTTACAGGGAGATTTTTGGCTACGATTTCAGCAGCTTGTTGCTCCGTTACGGATGGCTTCAGGATGGGAAGAGTACCCTCTTTTTCCGGCAAATTCACAATGAAAGTAAATACTTGTCCACTCTCTATATCAACCTTCATCCAATAGTAACGGTCGAACACAGGCAACCCATCGTGCAATTCATAAAAAATGAAGGTATACGCTCCTGTTCCTGTGTCCTCCTCCTCCTCTTCACCCTCTCCTTCATTCAACTCGATCATCCAATCGGCCAATTTCGGCTGTTTATATGGATCAAATATCTCAACCTGCCATTCAGTAGAGGATTTAGCGGCATATGGCTCGATGAAGGAAATTGCTTTTTTCAAGGCTTCTTCTTTCGATAAGGGAACAGGCAAGCTTTTTGTTTCCATAAAAATATCCGCACTAGTGACCGCTCCCGTAGAAGCATCCACCGAAATGGACACGTCTTCATACCCAAACTCATCGCTCCAGGAATGTATGATCTCACCATCAACTTCTCCTGTGTTGTATTCTGTGAACATCACCTTCGTATCCACGTCAAACAAGCCCGCGACGACTTTTTCTCCATCTGCCCTGCTTTTGACAATAAGCGGCTCTCCTTTTGGCGATACCGTAATATTCTTCAGGTTGTCAGGATTTCTTTTTCCATTCCCGGCTAATTCAGTTCCATGAGTGAAGTCAATCTGCTTTCCTGTCACGGCATCGATGTAAGCGTTATTCATCCATAAGTATTGCATGCCCGGCTTGGCATCTTTCCCTTCCAGCACATAGCCCAACTCAAGACGATCAGGAGTGAAAAACTGCTTTTTGACAGCTTCTGGTGTCAGTGCCGTTTTCGGATCTGGAACCTTGGTCTCTTTCAAATCAAGTAGCTCACTGGATACACCCAAGATATGACCAGCATAATCCGTCGACACATATATGCCCATCCTATTCCCCAATACCTCCAGCCCATTTAGTTCAACTGGATAATAAACGGAGCGGTATATTGTTGAGTTATCAGTCAAATCTTCAGGGTCTTCCTTGTTAACAGCTTTGGATAATGTAGGCGAGCCTACTTGTTTTCTTTTGTCTGCCCCTAATAACTCAAGCACTGCTTTTTCTGCCCGTTGCAAAATAATCTCGTCTGTCGCAATTTCTCCTTGCTTCCAAATATGCAAACTGGCGCTGTACATGATCAACTCACCTGTTTTTCTGTCAAAGACAACAATGGCACTCATGTCATTGGATTCGGGACTTTCCAGATTGAGGTTTAACAGATTTTCATCCATCTCACTTTTCACAATCGTTCGTTTCGTCAACGTTTTCAATGCAGGCTCCAGTTTTTCTAAAGCAGCTACGATCTGAGTGGCCCTCTCCGGGAGCTTTTCCTCGCTTTTTGTAACAGTTGCAATGTGGCTAGGATGGATTTCAGGACTTGCAGCCATGGCTGTTCCACTTGTTGCTGGCAACATCATTGCTATTGTCAATGCGATTGCTGTGCGTTTTCCATTTCGTTTCATTAAATCTCCTCCTTCTTTCTTAATCCTCGTACTCTCCCCATTTAAACGATCCGTTTACGGCATCTACAGTTGGCCAGCCTTTGCTGGTATCGAGCTTGTAAACGAGAATGGGTGCATTCTTCTCTCCTGAGCTCGACCAGATATAGGTCAACTTGACCGGTACCTGTTTGGAAACAATATCTGCTGCCTGTTGGGCTGTTACAGATGGTTTGAGAACAGGATATTTACGATCCTCTGCTGGAACTGATGCCACGAATTCAACGACTTTTCCCTTATTTGGATCAATTGCTACTCCGTAGGAATACTCCATGAGCGGTATCCCATTTTGTTTTTCGAGAAATAAAAAGCCATACTGCTCGACGGATTTCTTGTCCTCTTGCTTGATTTCCTCATACATCTCGACTTGCCACTCGGCTTTTTTAGCATAAGGCTCAAGGAACGTAATCGCCTTTTGCAAGGATTGCTCCTTTGTTAGGGGCACTGAGAGATTTTCGATATGTGCCCAATTTACGTATCCGCCGATATCACCAGTCACTTCGTTCACCATAATAGAGGCCCGATTATAATCGATAGGGTTCGACCAGTCATAAGTGATTTCACCCTGCTGTTCGTCTTTTCGATAGGTTGTATACAGCTTCTTGGTATCAACCCCAAACAAATTCTCTAAAATTTGCTGATCCGTTGCGTCTTTTGCAATGAATGGCTTCCCTTGGGGTTTCAAGGAAATGTCCTTGATATCAGATGTATGGAGTTTTCCATCCCCTTCCCCTGCTCCCCATTCCATTTCGATCTGCTTTCCTGTCAATGCATCAAATACTGGTGACGTCCTCATGGTATATTCAATACCGGGTTTCCCATCTGTTCCTTCCCATACATAGCCATAACGAAGGCGTTCGGGCGTAAATATTTGCTTCTGGATCTCTTCTTTTGCCACAGCTTTTTTCGGATCTGCAACCTGTATCCCCGTCAAATCGAGCGGTTGAAAAGATAGGCCTAACAAATGCCCGCCTGAATCCATGTCCACATCGATACCAAAGCGCGTTTCGTCTATTTCCAGACCATTTAACAGAATCGGAAAGTACACATTCGGGTATATAAACAACTGTTCTTCACCGTATACTGTTTTCGACAATTGAGGCGCATCTGTCATTTTTCGCTTCTTTTCTCCGAGCAACTCTTGCACAGCTTTCTCAGCTTTTTGCACGATGGCTTCGTCCG
Organism: Brevibacillus schisleri; assembly: GCF_055685845.1. NCBI lineage: Bacteria > Bacillati > Bacillota > Bacilli > Caryophanales > Paenibacillaceae > Brevibacillus > Brevibacillus schisleri. The sequence continues at coordinate 811,387 of NZ_JBVNDM010000001.1, read as the reverse complement.
TTACCTTTTCATTCTCCTCCCAAATGAATTCAGAAGCCTCGTAACCTAGTAATTCACCGCTCTGGCGATCAAAAAGCAGATATGCACTCATTTCGGTATCGTCAGGATGGCTTATATACAAATCCACTTGATTTTCATCGTAATCAGAAATAACGACCTCTCGGAACGTCAGAGCTTTTAAGGCAGGCTCCAGCTTCTCCAGTGCAGCGACAATCTCTACCGCACGAGCAGGCAGCTTGACTTGTTCTTTGGATGGGTTTTCAGCATTTTTCAAAATCATTTCCGGACTTGCAGCAAAAGCCTGGGCACCCGTTCCCAGCAGCATGGTTGTCACTGCAAAAGCAGCCGTCGCACTTTTCCATTTTTGTGTCATGAACATTTCTCCTAATCAATTATGATGATAGCTATGCATTCTATCTTACTTTTTTCCCACTATTTAGCATAGATCAAAACACAAAAAAACAGCACCCTCCCCTTACAGAGAAAGTGCTGTCGTATGTTTTGCCCTACAGGCTGTTCAATACTTCCTGAATCAACTTGTTTACCATTCCCGGGTTTGCCTTCCCTTTGGTTTGCTTCATGACCTGTCCAACGAAGAAAGCAGCTGCTTTTTCGTTTCCGGACTTGAAGTCTGCCACGGCTTGTGGGTTGGAATTGACCGCATCGACGACGATTTGACGCAGGGCGCCTTCATCGCTGATTTGGACGAGTCCTTTTTCTTCGACGATCTGCTTCGGCTCTTTGCCGGTCTCCACCATCTCTTTGAAGACGGTTTTGGCGATTTTGGAGGAAATGGTTCCGTCCTCGATCAGCTTGATCATCTCACCCAAGCCTTTTGGTGTCATTTTCACATCAGCAAACACCAGGTTGTTGGCGTTGAGGTGTGCCAACAGGTCAACCATCAGCCAGTTTGCTACTGACTTCGGCTCTGCTCCTGTTTTCACAGTCTCATCAAAGAAATCAGCCGTCTCCTTGGAGATCGTAATGACTCCGGCATCATCCTTAGACAAACCAAACTCGTTCACATAGCGTGCCTGACGAGCATCTGGCAGCTCTGGAATGGTTGCGCGAACCGCTTCAATCCACTCCTCGGAAATCTGCATGCGAACCAGATCCGGGTCTGGGAAGTAACGATAGTCGTGCGCTTCCTCTTTGGAACGCATCGTCAACGTCTTCTTGTTCGCTTCATCCCAACGGCGCGTTTCCTGAACGACCTTCCCACCGGAAGAAACTACCTCTGTCTGGCGCTGTACCTCGTACTCCAAGCCCATTTGCACGTTGCGGAAGGAGTTCATGTTTTTCAGCTCGGCCTTGGTTCCGAATTCTTCTTGACCATACGGACGAATCGATACGTTGGCGTCACAACGCAGGGAGCCTTGTTCCATGCGAACGTCAGATACTTCGGTGTACTGGATGATCGCTTTCAGCTTTTCCAAATACGCACGTGCTTCTTCCGGTGTGCGGATGTCCGGCTCGGAAACAATCTCGACGAGCGGTACGCCGACGCGGTTGAAGTCTACGAGAGACTCTCCGCCAAAATCGCTGTGCGTCAGCTTGCCCGCATCCTCTTCCAGATGCAGACGAGTGATCCCAATGCGCTTCGTCTCACCGTTTACTTCGATGTCGATCCAGCCATTGTAGCCGATCGGCTGGTCAAACTGCGAGATTTGGTACGCTTTTGGGGAATCCGGATAAAAGTAGTTCTTGCGGTCGAACTTGGTCTCGCGGGAAATCTCGCAGTTGAGGGCGAGTGCTGCTTTCATCGCGAACTCTACAGCTTGCTTGTTCGTTACAGGCAGTACACCTGGATGTCCCAAGCAGATCGGGCATGTATGTGTATTCGGCGGTGCACCAAATTCAGTCGGGCAGCCGCAAAAGATTTTACTGTTGGTCGATAGCTCGGCGTGAACCTCCAAGCCGATGACGGTTTCGTACTTGCTCATGCTCTTACCCCCTCACCCATTCCGGTTTGCTCCCGTAGAAGCCTGCGGTTTGCTCATACGCATGGGCTACGCGCAATACGGTGGATTCGTCAAATGCACGACCTACGATCTGCAAACCGATCGGCAGACCGTTTTTGGAGAATCCGCACGGCACGCTGATTGCTGGCAGACCAGCCAGGTTTACAGGAACGGTACAAATATCCTCCAGATACATTTTCACCGGATCATCTACGTTTTCGCCTACTTTGAAAGCCGTAGAAGGCGTCGTTGGGTGCAGGATGACATCGTAGTCAGCAAAAATGCTGTTGAAGTCCTGGATGATCAGGGTACGCACCTGCTGCGCCTTTTTGTAGTAAGCATCGTAATAACCAGACGAGAGCGCGTAGGTTCCGAGCATGATGCGACGCTTCACTTCTTGACCAAAACCTTGGCTGCGGGATTCCTTGTACAGCTCGATCAGGTTAGCCGCATTGTCTGCACGCACACCATATCGAACGCCGTCAAAACGAGCCAGGTTGGACGAAGCTTCAGAAGAAGACAAGAGGTAGTAAGCTGGCACTGCATATTCCGTGTGCGGCATGGAAACCTCGCTCCATGTAGCACCCATGCTCTCCAGCTGCTTCAATGCTGCCAAAACAGCATCGCGAACCTCAGGGTCAATCCCTTCTCCGATCAACTCTTTCGGTACCCCGATACGCAGACCTTTTACATCTCCAGTCAATGCGGACAAGTAATTCGGTACGTCCACATTGGCAGAGGTAGAGTCGTATTCATCATGTCCCGCAATCGCTTGCAGCACATAGGCGGAATCCTCAACGTTTTTCGTCACAGGCCCGATTTGATCCAGCGAGGACGCAAACGCAACCAGCCCGAAACGGGAGACGCGTCCATATGTAGGCTTCAAGCCGACAACGCCACAAAAAGCAGCTGGCTGACGGATGGAGCCACCTGTATCAGAGCCAAGTGTGTAGTAAAAATGACGTGCAGCCATTGCCGCCGCTGAGCCACCAGAAGAGCCTCCCGGAACGTAGTCGGTGTTCCACGGGTTTTTCGCTGGGAAAAAGCCGGAATTTTCGTTGGAGCCGCCCATCGCAAACTCGTCCATGTTCAGCTTCGCAACGATAACCGAGTCGGCATCCTTCACCTTTTTGGAAACCGTCCCGTCATGGACAGGATCGTAGTTCGCCAAAAATTTACTCGCGCAAGTCGTGCGAATGTCTTTTGTAACCAGGTTGTCTTTCAGTCCGGCTGGCAAGCCGTAGAGAAGACCCAGCTCCTCATTTCCCTTAACCAGACGCTCGTCCAATTGACGAGCATGAGCCAAGGCTCCCTCTTCATCTACATGTAGGACGGATTTGATTTCTCCGTCATGCTCCTTGATGCTAGCGATGGAAGCCTGCACCAGATCCGTTACCGAAATCTCTTTTGCGCGCAGGGCGCTATGTATCTCAGACAATCGCTTGTCAAACAGCGACACAGTGGGTTCCTCCCTTCTCGTTATCCAATAGGTTATTCGAATACAGCCGGTACTTTAAACTGTCCGTCTTCGTGATCCGGTGCGTTTTTCAGCACGTCCTCACGCGGCAGGGACGGTCTGTTTACGTCTTCGCGCATGACGTTTTTCACGTCTGTCGCATGGCTGGTTGGCTCAATATTGGATGTATCGAGCTCATTCAGCTTGGCTGCAAAATCGAGAATCGCATTCAGGTCTTTTGTGTACCGCTCCGCTTCTTCCTCAGTGAGCTGCAAACGGGCCAAATTAGCTACGTGTTCCACTTCTTTGCGAGTAATGGCACTCATTCTTTCCACCTCCGAATCGTATCACATAACTTTGATCTTACTTGAAAAGAGCAGGTTCAGTCAATTTTCACGGGGATTTCGACAAGGAAAACAAATAATGTTTTCGGCAAAAAAATATTGATCGATTATTAACTAATAAAACTTTGTCTGGCTGTTGTGGTGGGGAGGAAACAGGAGAAAACGCTCAGATTCTTGTCCCACCCGCTGAGGGATTCACTGCCCGTCTCCATGAAAAAAGCGAAACCGCGTCCAAAGTAGTCCTTTCAGGATGTATTTCAGAGGTGGACGCTTAAGAGCGTGTTTCGCTTTTTCCATTCCGTCTCGGTCGGTGTACCAAAGATCTTCGCTGTTTTCTCCTGTTTCCTCTACCAGCTATCGTGCTAGTCGGATTTTAAAAGCCTTAAAAGATTGATGAAATGCAATCAGTAACGCTAGAGAAGAATATTTCCAGACGTAGCGACTTGTGGAGTCCTACCGAGCGGAGAAGGGATTCGCGGGCAAAAGAAACGCAACCGTGCCCATACGACGTAGCGGCTACCACTTTTGCGTTTCCCCGCGAATCCCTTCGGAGCGGGCAGTCCCACCCCTCAGCGGGACGGAGCACTGAGCCTAGACTGGAAATATTCTTCTCCCCACCGCAGCCACTTCTTCATCTCCTAAGAAAAAACAAGTCCAAGGCATTTGCCCTGGACTGTGAACTCTTCTTCTCGTTCGCTATTCCGCCTTTTTTGTCGCGAGTACCTGCCCCATCAAGAGAGACTTCCCTTTTTCAACGCCTGTTGCCCATTCGAGCTCGTTGGACTCCAACAGCAAAATGACGGTGGATCCAAATTCGAACCAGCCCAGCTCCGAGCCTTTTTCATAACGAGGTGTCCCAGCAATCTTCTCGTGGGTTTGGCGACCGTGCTTGATATTCGTCGTAGCTGTGTTGTAGCAGACCTTCACGCTGCCTACAAACAAGGCTCCTACTTTTACCAAAGCCATATCGCCCAAGCTATCTGTTTTGATGTGAGTTACCAAGCGTTCATTGCGAGCAAACAAACGGTCTACGTTTTCAATCCCGAGCTTGTTAACGGGATAGAGTCTGCCAGGCAAATAGCAGTAACTGCTCAAATCGCCCGTTACTGGCATATGAATCCGGTGGTAATCCCTTGGACTCAAATAAATGGTGATAAATTTACCACCGTAGTAACGCTTGGCCTCTTCCTCCGAACCGCCTAGCAGCTCACTCACACTGAAATCTTTTCCCTTTGCTTGAATCAAGGTACCTTCGCAAATATCCCCTAGCTGCGAGACAGTTCCATCTACCGGACTAACGATGGTATCTAGACCAGGTGCAATTGGTCTCGCTGCGGGCTTCAGGCGTCGGGAGAAGAACTCCTTCAGCGTTCGGTATTCTGATGCCGGCTTTTCTATGATCGACGTATCAATTTGATAGTGCTTTATGTATCGTTGAATGGCTAATCGACTAAAGGGAGTAGCGGTAATTTTGCCCATAGTCCGTGACATCGCGTTTTGTGGCAAGCGATGGATGAGACCTGGGAGCAGCTTTTTGCCCATAAGAAATGCTCCTTCGTAAAACAACAATACCCTTACTTTACCACTTCTGCTAACAGCCAGTAAACCCCGCACTATTACCAGAGGTTCATCATTTTCTTCGGCAGTCTTGCTATACTATAATCATTTTAAGAAGCCACTTATCAGGAGATATCGGTTATGATGAAGAAATTCGATATTACTACACTTATCAGTCAGCATGGTGATATCCTAACCAGTCTATTCGATCATATGTCGGACATGTTCTTTCTCATGGCTGTCGAACAAGATGCGGACGGGGAGTATCTGTTTCGCTATGTTTTGATGAATCCATCCGCTATGCACGTCGCCCTATTGAGCGAGGAAGCATACGGAAAAACGTTTGACGACGTGTATCCTCATGAAAAAGCCAGCTTATTGCAGCACATGTACACACAAGCAGTAAAAAGCGGGAGTCCGATCCACTTTACTGCGAATGGTGACATCATTGGCGAATCCATTCTTTCTCCTGTCTACGATAGTAATGGTGTATGCACACATGTCTTTTCCATTACCCGCGATGTTACTGAGCGCACAAACCTGGAGTCACAGCTGGCCTATATGGCGTATCATGATGTGCTTACGGGATTGCCGAACAGGCGCCTCCTCTCCGAAAAGCTCCAGCAAGCTCTACGTGCTGCCCAATCAAAAGAAGAGATGGTCGCTGCCCTCTATTTGGACTGTGACCGCTTTAAAGAAATCAACGATACATGGGGTCACGACACAGGCGATTTGTTTTTGCAAATGCTCGCTACACGCCTCAAGTCATCTGTTCGAGATGGCGATATCGTCGCACGGCTGGGTGGAGACGAGTTTGTCATCGTCCTAACCAACATTCACTCTGAACGTCAGGTTGAAAAAATTGCAAATCGTATCCTGCTGGCGACGCAAGAGCCTTGGATGATTGAGGACCGGACCATACCGTTTTCGACAAGCATAGGCATTGCCCTCTATCCGGCATCTGCAAGCGAAGCTGAACAATTGTTGAGCAATGCAGACAAAGCACTTTATCAGGCCAAAAAGACAGGGCGTAATCGTTTCTTTTTCTTTGACCCCATTTGATTATTGACTGTAAAACAAAGACACTGCCAAAACGGAGAACAGCAAGCTCACCATATACAAAATGATGACCGTCTGCTTCGTTGACAACCCCCGGGACATGAGCCGATGATGAACATGTCGGCGATCCGCTTGGTACATGGGGGAGCCTGCCAAAAGCCTACTGATGATGACCTGAACTGTGTCTACGATGGGCAAGCCTACTGCCAGGACAGTCACGACTAATGAAATGATCGTAGCCCCTTTCATCGTTCCTTCCAACGAGATCACGCCGAGAGCGAATCCCAGAAACATCGATCCCGCATCACCCATAAAAATTTTCGCCGGATAGAAATTGAAGCGTAGAAAAGCGAGTGCAGCACCTGCCAGTGCAACTGCCAATAATGCTGTTAATTCTTGACCTTTGAGCATCGACAAAAAGAACAAGGTCACCGCTGAAATCGCGGTAGCACCGGCAGCAAGCCCGTCGACTCCATCCAAAAAATTCACCATATTGATCAAGCCGACGATCCACAGCACGGTCATCAACAGGGAAACAAGGATTGGAAATGAGATATACGTCCCTTCCTCTCCCCCCAGCCACATCAAATTGACTCCCCGAAAGCGAATATCCATGAGGAATGTCATCATCGCTACCAGTAACTGCACCATTAGCTTCGGCAGTGCCGGAAATTCTTTTTTCTGCGACTTGTACGCATCGTCTAACCATCCAATAGCCACCAGCATGGCCCCACCAACTGCCAAAACTGCAACGGTTTTTTGCGCCCCTGCAAAAAAAGTTGACACCAGCAAGAGACCGACAAACATCGCCAAACCACCAGATAATGGGATCGGCCTGCTATGTCCCTTTCTCCCCTTTGGCATATCCAGCAGCTTTGTTTTCCAAGCCAGCCAATTTGCTGCCGGCATCAACAAATACACAACAAAAAACGAGGAGAGTCCTGACACGATATAAGTAAACAGCTACCCTCACCTGCTTTGCCCATCATTTTGTCTTTAGTGTGGACAAAATAGGAACAAAAAAGCCGCCCCTGTAAAAGAGGCAGCTTTTTTATTGTGTAGCTTACAGTTTTTCGGAAACCATTTTTGCTTGTGTGAAGAGGAGGAGGTAATCTGGTCCACCCGCTTTGGAGTCTGTACCGGACATGTTGAAGCCTCCGAATGGATGTACTCCTACCAAAGCGCCTGTGCACTTGCGGTTGAAGTACAGGTTACCTACGTGGAACTCTTCGCGAGCGCGCTCCAGGTTCTCACGGTTGCGGCTGATGACAGCCCCAGTCAAGCCGTACTCAGTGTTGTTCGCAATTTCCATTGCATGATCGAAATCGTTAGCTTTGCAGAATGCTACCACTGGGCCAAAGATCTCTTCTTGCATGATGCGAGCTTGTGGATCTACATCTGCAAATACAGTTGGCATGATGAAGTAGCCGGATTCTGGACCTTTTTCGCCACCTGCAACCAGTTTGCCTTCTGTTTTACCAATCTCGATGTACTCGAGGATTTTGTTGTATGCTTTCTCGTCAACCACAGGACCTGTGTAGAAATCGTTGGTTCTGATGTCGCCCACAGTCAGTTGTTTGGTCAGCTCTACTACGCGGCCCAGTACTTGGTCGTACACGTCTTGGTGAACGATAGCACGGGAGCAAGCGGAACATTTTTGACCAGAGAAACCGAATGCAGAAGCCACGATGGACTGTGCAGCCAACTCGATATCGCAGTCGTTATCAACAACGATGGAGTCTTTACCGCCCATTTCAGCAACCAGACGCTTCATCCATTTTTGACCTGGACGATGTTTCGCAGCCAGTTCGTTGATACGCAGACCTACGTCACGGGAACCTGTGAAGCTAATGAAACGAGTCAGGTTGTGCTCTACGAGGTAATCTCCGATTTGGCTACCGGAACCTGGTACGAAGTTTACAACACCAGCTGGTACGCCAGCGTCTTCAAGAATCTCCATGAATTTTGCAGCGATTACTGGAGTGGTAGAAGCAGGCTTCAATACGACTGTGTTACCCGCTACGAGAGCTGCTGTCGTCATACCAACCATGATCGCAAGAGGGAAGTTCCAAGGCGGGATAACGATACCTACACCGAGTGGAACGTAGTACAATTCGTTGTCTTCATCAGGGATACGAGGCAGATCATGGCGCTGGGACAGCTTATCCATTTGACGGCCATAGTATTCCATGAAGTCGATTGCTTCTGCTGTGTCAGCGTCAGCCTCTGCCCAGCTTTTTCCTGCTTCTTTTACGAGCCAAGCAGAGAACTCATGCTTACGGCGACGCATGATTGCTGCTGCTTTATACAGATAGCGGGAACGTGCTTGTGCAGGCACCTTTTTCCATGTTTCGAAAGTGCTAGCAGCTGTTTGGATCGCTTTCTCAGCCAGTGCTTGGTCAGCCTGGGAAACAACGCCCACTACTTGTTCTTTATTAGAAGGGTTGAAGGAGTTGGATTTCTTTTCAGTTGTGATGCGTTCTCCGCCGATGATAAGCGGATACTCAAGGCCAAGCTCACTTTCTACCTTAGCGAGAGCTTCTTCAAATGCCTTTTTATTTTCTGGCAGACTAAAATTGGTAAACGCCTCGTTTTTGAATTCCACTTGCATCTTGTGACGCCTCCTTATCGATATCTTCCATGTTCGGATCACTCATAAAACATATGCAAGGATCATACCAACAAAACCATTTAAAGCTCGACTCTATTAGTGTTTGCATTTTTGCGGAAAAATCACCGACAAGATTCAAAAAGCATCTCGAACACTTTTGTGCACACACCGTTCAACATTTCACACATTTGTTCAACCTGTTATTTTTTGTGTACAAAAAAAACACCCGACCTCCTCACCTTCTCAGGAGATCATTCGGGTGTTTTATGCTTTTCCTTATTGTCTGTAAATATGCATATACGGCTCTCCACTTGTCGGTCGAATGTAGATCGACAATGGTTTGTTCATCGACTGTACATACAGGTTGACGTGAACGCTTTTGTCGAAGAGCTGATTGATGCTTCCTGCGGCAAATTGCGTAAATTGCAATGCCTCTGTTCTGGAGTCAAACTCTGCAGTGGCGGTAATCGTAATCTCAGTGAGCTTGCCGTCCATGAAACGTCCCAGACCAGTCAACCCGATATATTCAGGGAAATAGCCCTTCGATTGGCGCATGAGCTTGTCGTACTGCAACGACTGCTCTGGGTATTTCTGCTCAACCTCTGAACTCGGGAACAGGAAATATTCCTCTTCGATCGGCAGCCACTTGGATATCGTTGCTTCATTCGCCCCTACTGTTCCTGACATGATGAAGTGCCCCGGCACCAGAGTAGAATTCACTTCCGGTACTTGATACATCAAAATCAGGATCGGAACTTCCGGACTGGTTGCACGTACAGACTGCACGATACGCGCTGCAACCTGCTGACCTTTTGCTTGAAGTTCTTGTGGCGTGTACACCTTGTCCTGACCGGTTGCATCCTGATAATTCGGCGAAAGAGACAAGCCCAACACCATGCCAGCAAGGCTCTTATCCTTCTTGCTCAGGTAATCATGCTCCAATACGTGCACGAGAATTCCGTTTTTCTTTTTCCCGTTGGCCCCAGCCGTCTTTTCCTGTGCAATCCACTGGGTAACTTGCTCTTTTTTTATCACTTGACCTTCTTGGAAATAATAATCGGACGTCGGGTATGTCTCCCGAGCAAACTCCATCAAGCCTAATTCAAGGTGACTGAAATCGACGCGATATTTCGTATCAGCAAGCATTCCTCGTGTCTGGTTTTGCTTGTACGGGGTAACGCTTCCGTAGTAATCCTCGGATACTTCCACTACCTCCGACAAGGACGGTGTAGTAGGCTCAGGAGCTTTGTCCTTGCCCCCAGGTATCAGCGAGCAGCCAGTCAATGCCATCACAAGAAGTATAGCTGTCAAGAACCTGCATCCTGCCAAAAACTTCACTTTCATAGATTACTCCTTTTCGTATCCAAAGGTGGGCGATGTACGAATCATTCGTTCCACTTGATCCATCGATTGTCTTCAAGCTTGTAGATCAATGCCGATTCGCCAATTCCCACCCATTTTGTATCCTCGCCACCTGAAGCAATGACAATCAGCTTTTCTGGTGAACGAGCATCCAGCAACCGCCATTCGCCCTTGATTTTCTCATAGATACCTTTTTCGGTTGCGACAGCGAGAGTACCAGTTCGTCTGTTAATGGCGAGCGAATAGATCTGCTGTGCTCCGGGAATCTCCTCTGTCTTCCACTGCCCCTCTTCATTATAGAGCAAGCTGAATTGGGCCGCTACATAGAGTCGGTCTTGTTCGGGATCAAAGTCCATGGCAAATACTTCCTGGTCCATCGGCTGCCACAGACTCCAAGATTGGGCCCCGTCCATCGATTGATAAATGCCTTCTCCCGAGACAAAGGCAAACAGACGTACTTCGTCTCCTTGGCGATTCCCTACAAAGCTGGTGATATTCGCTGGCTCTGGTAACCCCTTGTTGACTGAAGTCCATTTTTTACCACCATCTGTCGAATGAAGAACCCCATCAATTCCACCGACAAATATTTGCTTCGGATCATCCGGGTCCACAAACCACCCTTCAATCGCATACTGCTCTAAATCTGTCGAGAGAGATCCCCACGTTCCACCGCCAGCTGAGCTGTACAACCCTGCATTCGTACCAACCCATACTTGACGAGCGTCATCGGTCATCATCAGATTGTGAATGGTTGCTCCCAGTTCCAATACGTCCTGATAGGTCAAGTTCCCTTGTAGAGCAGCAGCTGTAACTGTTGGAGGATTCGCATTGATCTCTTTACTGCCAGTACTGCTGTTATTTCCACAGCCAACCAATTGCAGCATGGCTACTACACCGATTCCCCATTTCAGGAAGCTATTCATGCTCTTCACGTCCCTTCCCTTGCTCATCCGTTGTCGCCACCGTTTTCTTAGGCGTTGCTCTCCAATACTTGCAGGAAGCCTGCTTCGTCCATAACAGCTACGCCTAGTTTTTCTGCCTTCTCCAGCTTGGAGCCGGCTTTTTCACCTGCAATCACCAGGTCTGTCTTTTTGCTGACGCTGCCTGTTACCTTGCCACCCAAGCGCGCAATCGCTTCCTCTGCCTCCTGCCGCGACATTTGCGTCAAGGTACCGGTCAAAACGATTGTTTTGCCTGAGAATGGGAGGTCTGCGCCACTCTCAATGCGGATTCCTTTGTACTCCATGTTTACTCCTGCCGCTCGCAGTCTCTCAATAACTGCCTGTGCCTGCGGCTGTGCGAAGTAGTTCACGAGACTCGCAGCCATTTTCGGCCCGATCTCATCGATTTGCGTAATCTCTTCTTCAGATGCCTGCATAATGGTATCGATATTGCCAAAATGCTCCGCGAGAACACGTGCCGCCTTGGCTCCGACCAAACGAATGCCAAGACCGAACAATACGCGCTCCAGCGAGTTCTCCTTGCTCGCTTCAATAGCCGCAAGCAGATTATCTACGGATTTTTCACCCATGCGCTCCATGCCCAATAGAACATCGCGCTGCTGGTGCAAATAATACAAGTCAGCGACACTGTGGATGATACCGTCGCGAAACAGCTGGGCCACGACCTTTTCTCCCAAGCCGTCAATGTTCATAGCCGTACGGGACACGAAATGAATCATGCCTTCACGGATTAGGGCCGGACACATTGGATTGATGCAACGCAGAGCCACTTCTTCCTCCAAGCGTACCAGCTCACTCCCGCATTCAGGACAATGCGTTGGCATAGCAAATGGCACTTCATTTCCAGTACGACGCTCTGGCAAGACTGCGATAATTTCCGGGATAATGTCCCCCGCTTTTTTGACGACAACATGATCGCCGATAAGGAGGCCTTTTTCCCGAATAATGTCTTCGTTGTGCAAAGAAGCACGCTTCACAGTCGTACCTGCCAAACTGACTGGCTTCAATAAAGCAGTCGGGGTGACATTCCCTGTACGCCCCACAGATACTTCAATACCTTCGAGAATCGTAACCGCTTCTTCGGCAGGGAACTTGTATGCGATGGCCCAACGCGGACTTTTCGCAGTAAAACCAAGCTCTTCCTGCTGAGCGTAACTGTCGACCTTGATCACCATGCCGTCGATTTCATAAGGCAAATGAGGACGTTTCTCTGTCCAGCCCGCAATAAAAGCGAGCAGTTCATCGACGTCGTCAAATACACGTCGCTCCTGATTCACCATGAAGCCGAGCATCTCCAGCAAGTCAAGCCCTTCACTGTGCGATTCCACTGTCTCCCCTTGCAGATCGCCAATGCCGTAAATAAACGTATCGAGTTGACGGGATGCGGCAATTTTTGGATCAAGCTGACGGAGCGAGCCTGCTGCGGAATTGCGCGGGTTGGCAAATAGGGCTTCTCCACGCTCCTCGCGTTCCTTGTTTAGCTTTTCAAATGCTCCCTTGGACATGTAAGCCTCACCGCGAACCTCAAGGGTTAACGGCTTCGTCAGCCGCAAAGGAATGGAACGAATCGTTTTCAGGTTTTGTGTGATGTCTTCGCCTGTTGTTCCGTCTCCACGAGTAGCTCCGCGGACGAACAGCCCATTTTCATAATGTAGCGATACGGCCAGACCATCAATTTTCAGTTCAGCTACATATCGGACAGCCTGACTGCCAACGGCTTGACGCACCCGGCGGTCAAAATCCCTGATGTCCTCCTCATTAAAGGCGTTGCCGAGACTGAGCATCGGTGTCTTATGAACGACCTTTTCAAAGAAGGGCAGCGGTTCTCCCCCTACACGCAAGGAAGGAGAATCAGGAGACTGCAAATCAGGGAAGCTTGTTTCAAGCTCCCTTAGCTCCCGCATCAATTGATCGTATTCTTGGTCAGAAATCTCAGGTCGATCCTCTTCATGGTAAAGACGATTATGCCGCTCAATTCGTTTCGCTAATTCTTTAATTTTTGTTTCCGCCGTCAATCGATCCATTTCGTTCATCCTTTACTTTTGCGATTGGCCTGTATTTGCATTTGCACATTATCCTTTTTGAATAGGGGCGAACTTCGCTAAAAGCTTTTTTATGCCAGTCGGGCTTGGGAAAGCAATGTCGAGCTCCATGTCGTCGCCTGTTCCTTTTACTTTGACGACTGTACCGTTGCCCCATTTGCCATGTGCCACTCTGTCGCCAACCTTCCAATCAACGCCTGCTCCCTGACCATGTCCAGGCAGTTTTTCACCCGCCGGACGGGTAAATGTAGCAGGTGTGCTGCTTGGGGTTCTCTGACCACTGCCAAATTTCGGAGCAGAGCCTGCTTGTGAGGAGGACGCTCCAAATGGTCTCGCTCCCGTGTCACGTCCGAATGCACTGCCATCCCGCTGTCCAAATGCACTACTGCGTCCACCGCCAGAGAAGCCTCGGTCCGCTGTCGCTGGATTTCCTTCCAACAGCTCAGCCGGAATTTCTTGCAGGAAGCGAGACGGCGCATTCACATTCGTCCGTCCAAACAACGTCCGCATACGGGCACATGTCATGTACAGACGTTCCTCTGCCCGTGTAATTCCCACGTAAGCCAGACGGCGTTCTTCCTCCATCTCGGCATCGTCAAACAAAGAGCGGCTATGCGGGAAGACACCTTCCTCGCAACCTACCAGAAACACCACAGGGAACTCCAGTCCCTTGGCGCTGTGCAAGGTCATTAATACAACCTGTCCCTCTGCCGGTACTTCCTCCTGGGCACCGTCATCTCCCAAGGAATCGATGTCTGCTACCAGCGCGAGGTCTGTCAGGAACGCAAGCAAGCTCTTGTCTTCATTTTTGCGCTCGAACTCCTGGGTTACAGACAGGAACTCCTCGATATTCTCCAGACGAGCCTGTGCTTCCAGCGTTTTCTCTTCTTTTAAAGAATCGCGGTATCCAGAGCGCTTCAGCACTTCTTCCACCAGCTCTGTCACACTCAAGTAATCGGTCATTTGCATCAAATTCGAGATGAGATCATTAAAGGACAGGATCGCATTCGTCGTGCGTGAAGGCAGCCCCATGTAAGCCGTCTCCTGAATCGCTTGGAAAAGGGACTGACCATTTGCGTTCGCATACGCTTGTAGCTTGTCTACCGTCGTATCCCCGATATTTCGCTTCGGTACGTTAATGATGCGCTGCAAGCTGATATCGTCATCCGGATTGGAGATGAGACGCAAATAAGCCAAGATGTCCTTGATCTCTTTGCGATCGTAGAACTTGGTTCCGCCGACAATGGTGTACGGCATGTTCGATTTGATGAAAACTTCCTCGACCACACGAGACTGTGCATTCGTCCGATACAGAATCGCGAATTTGTCGTAGCTCTTGTACTGTGCCATCTGCTTGCGAATCGTATCGACGATAAAGTACGCCTCATCGTGCTCGGAATCACCCTGGAAGCACATGATCTTGTCGCCGCCCGGATTCTCGGTCCAGAGTTTCTTTTCTTTGCGCAGCTTGTTGTTGGCAATGACTTGGTTTGCTGCCTGCAAAATCGTTTTGGTGGAGCGATAGTTTTGCTCGAGCTTGATGAGCTTGGCTTCGGGATAGTCTTTTTCAAAGTTTAAAATGATCGAGATATCGGCACCGCGCCATTTATAAATACTTTGGTCAGCATCCCCCACGCAGCAAACATTTCGGTGCTTGTCTGCCAGCATGGAAATCAAAAGGTATTGCGCCCGGTTTGTATCCTGATACTCGTCAACGTGTATATAGCGGAATTTCTTTTGATAAAACTCCAATACTTCCGGCACTTCTTTAAACAGACGAACTGTCGTCATGATCAGATCGTCGAAGTCTAGCGATTGGTTGTTTCTCAGCTTTTTCTGATAGGCCGTGTAAACCCTTGCTGCCACTTGTGCAAATGGATCGCCCGCAAGACGCGTATAGGTTTCTGGATCAGTCAGCTCGTTTTTCGCTCCGCTGATCGCAGCCAAAATCGAACGCGGCTCATACTGCTTCGGATCGATGTTCAACTCTTTTAAACATTGCTTGACGACAGACAACTGGTCACCCGCATCCAAAATGGAAAAGCTGCGATTGATGCCGAGTCGGTCGATATCCCTGCGCAAAATCCGCACACACAAGGAGTGAAACGTCGACAGCCATGCATCCTGCGCTGCCGCTCCGCCAATAATGGCAGCCACACGGTTTTGCATCTCACGCGCTGCTTTGTTGGTGAAGGTGATCGCCAAAATGCTCCAAGGCGCTACTTGTTTGGCACTGATCAAGTATGCGATACGCTGTGTCAGTACCTTAGTCTTGCCACTACCCGCACCGGCCAAAATCAAGACGGGGCCTTCTGTTGTAAGGACTGCTTCCCGCTGCTCAGGGTTCAGTCCTGCTGTGATACGATCTGCAAAAGACATATGTATAAATCCACCTTTCCACGTTCCCTAGACGAAAGCATATGTTCCTATTTTCGCACAGATCGCAGTGGAGTTCCAGTTCGTATCCCGAACAGGAAACATCATCCTTTCGGTAGCAATGGCTCGTACATCAAATAAGCCCGATTCTCCGTCAGCCATTCTTGCTCCACCCGTTCTCCTTCCAGCGTGTAGACATCTCGATACAATTCATTTTTCCGTTCATACCCTCCCCAAATCGAAGGAAGGATCTCATGTTCTTTCTCGATAATGACATACGTCCGTGTCGGTGGCATGTCGGAACGCCATTCCCCTACCAAATGTGTATCGGTCAGGTAGACATGCAGTTGAAAGGGCTGTCGCGTCTGGTTGGCGATTTGCAAATCCAAATAGTTATAGAAACAAGTCGCTCCACTCCCGAACGGCTGTGTCCGATTCGAGTCAGGAAAAACATCGAAGCTATGACGATGTCGTTCCGTCACTGTCAACGGTGTATGCAGGGTCATCCAGTACAGCAGATTCGAGAGCTGACAAAGCCCTCCACCAACTCCGGCCGTGACGCGTCCCTGCGAGAGCAGCATCCCCTCTACATAGCCTTTGCTACGGGTTGGCTTGCCAATCTGCTTCCAATACGAAAAGGATTCCCCCGGATGGATGATCAATCCGTTCAGTCGTGCAATGGCCAGCCGCAAATTAATCACTTTGTTGTGCTGCATCCACATCTCCACGTTCTGTAATGGGCGTAACAAAATCGTTTGATGAGAATAATGGACATAGCGCAACCACTCGCTTCTTTTCTCATAAGCGAACCTCGTTCTACCAAATGTCCATTGTACATACCTTTTCCAACGAAAATAGGCCATGCCCGCTGCCAGACGCCACTTTCCCCGTGCGATTGGTTTCATTGCGCACCCCAACTTCCTGATTATTACAATAGACGCAGGAATTTGAGATGAAGTTGCGGTCGAATACGGGAGATCCCCCTCACTTCTTACACTTTTGTAAGCGAGACGTAAGCAAATGCCATTTCCCTCCATCCCCGGTTGAGTTAGGATAGGAGAGGTGCGTGATCGGGCGACGAACAACAAGAGAAGGAAGTGATGAGATTGAAAGAAAACGCACCTACGTTAAACCAACGAATTGATACAGTAGATACTGTACGGGGCTTCGCCTTAATGGGTATTCTCCTCGTCAACATCGTGGCATTGCTGTATGCGCAAACACCTGAGCTAGGAAGTGTAGACCACTGGCTGTTCCAGTTTTTCAATTTCTTTGTGGAATCTCGCTTCTTCGTGATCTTCTCGTTCTTGTTTGGCGTAGGCTTCTATATTTTCATCAGTCGAGCAAAAGAAAAAGGGGCCAATAGCACCGTTTTGTTCATTCGGCGTCTGATTGCCCTACTCGCTCTTGGCTTTGTGCATAAAATGTTTCACCCTGGTGAAGCACTTTTCATCTACGCTATTTTCGGCTTCATCTTACTGCCCTTTTATCGATTGAGGGCGCGAACCAATCTGATCATCGGCCTTATTCTGTCTATCCTTGTCTGCTCTATTGGCTTTAAAGCGCTTTTGGTGCTCCCCTTATTTATTTTGGGACTCGCTGTCGGGCAATACGGGGTCTTTCAAGATATTCCGAAATTTTTACCCGTGATTAAAAAAGTGCAGGGCGTGACCTTCGTCCTTTCGTTAATCGGCTTGTTTATCCAATACCGACTGACTCCAGCTGATCTAGCAATGAGTGGGGCGAATGCGGTTGTAGACGATACCGTGTCAGAAGAAGCCCTCCAGCAGTTGATGAACTACACGATTGCCTTGACCTCCACTGGTCTTGTCATGGCTGCCTTTTACACGACGACCCTGATTCGGTTGCTGCAAAATAAATTCGTCCAGACCATCCTCTCTCCGCTGACCAGCTATGGGCGTATGGCTTTGACAAACTACGTCGGACAAACCGTATTGATCCTTGTGGGAGGCTGTGTGTTCGATTGGTTTGGCAATCTCGGCTACCTGCAAACGACACTGATCTGCCTCGGTATCTACGTGGTGCAAATGGTAGTAAGCGTACTCTGGCTGTCTGTCTTCCGCATGGGGCCACTTGAGTGGGTCTGGCGATTATTTACGTATATGAAAATCACACCGTTGCGAAAATAAACAATCAGAGACCCCAGAAAAAGCTGCCTTGGTTGACAGCTGATCCGGGGTCTCGTTTTTATTTTTTCGCCAAGTATTTACGAATGTCAAAAGCAACGGCTGCCACAATGATGAGTCCTTTGATAATGAGCTGCCAATACGGGCTGACTCCAATAAATGTAAGGCCGTAGTTGATGACGCCAAAAATAAGGACACCCGCAAGCACACCTGGAACGGTACCAATTCCGCCAGACGTCGAGACTCCCCCTACCACACAGGCTGCAATGGCGTCCAGCTCGTACATGTTACCGTAGTTGTTCGTCGCCCCACCTGTCCGGGCTGCCTCCAAAACACCACCGAGTCCATACAGGGCACCCGCAATGGCATAGATCATCATGAGGTTGAAAGCGACGTTGATCCCGGAAACAGTGGCGGCCTGCATGTTGCCTCCGATGGCGTACATGTTTTTACCAAGCCGTGTTTTGTTGAAAATCACCCAGACGATAAACGCAACCATGATCGCAATGATGACGATATACGGGATCGAATACGGGCCACTCGGGCCGATGTACCCCGTCCCAAGCTGATTGAAGTCACTCCGCAGTCCAGCTATTGGCTGAGATTGATTGGGCTCTCTGTCAAAATAGATGGAGTTGAATCCGTATACAATGACCATCATGCCCAGCGTGGCAATAAAAGGGGGCACGCTAAAACGAGACACAATGATGCCGTTGATCAGGCCAACCAGCAAGCCCGCAGCGATTGCAATGAGAATGGGGATAAGCAACGGCAAATCGGGTAAATCCGGGAAAAATCTCCGCGGGTAGTCTTGAGTTTGCAGCATCGAGGCGGAGATGACAGCCGTCAATCCGACCACTCGCCCCGCAGAAAGATCCGTTCCACCTGTAATAAGAACAAACGCAGCACCCAAGGCAATAATGGCGCGAGTGGAGGATTGCATCAAAATATCTCGAAGCGTTGTAATGGAAAGAAAATTGGGATCGTAAATCGCAATTCCCGCTATCAACAAAACCAAAACGATATAGATGGCATTTTGCGTAACAAAGCCTTGCACCTGTTTAGCAGACAACGAAGACATGCCTGTTCCCCTCCTTTCTCATGCTAGATGCTTGGTAGCCAGCCGCATGATCTCTTCTTCAGTTGCTGCTGTTCCTGACAAAAAACCGGAGAGCTTCCCCTCGCACATGACCATGATTCGATCTGACATGCCAAGCAACTCCGGCATTTCCGAAGAAATCATGATGATGCCTTTTCCTTGACTCGCCAGCTCCGCGATGATGGTGTAGATTTCGTATTTGGCGCCGACATCAACTCCACGCGTAGGTTCGTCCAGCAATAAAATATCCGGATCAGTCAAAAGCCACCGCGCTAGCAGAACCTTTTGCTGATTGCCTCCCGACAGGTTTTTGATCATTGCTTTCATAGAGGGCGTCTTGACGCGGAGCATCTCGATGCTTCGACTGACATCCGCCCTACGCTTGCGCTCATTGAGGAGCAGAAAAGGTGTTTGGTAACTGGCCAAATTCGCGATGACCGTATTTTCGAGAATCGATAAGACAGGAATGATGCCAGTGACTCGCCGTTCCTCCGTCAAGAGCGCCATTTTGTACTTCTTCGCATCCTTCGGTGATTTGATCCGTACCTCCTTACCGTTGATCGACACTTTTCCTGCTGACACTGCACGCAGTCCAAACAATGCCTCAATCAGCTCTGTTCGTTGTGCACCCACGAGACCGCCTACGCCTAAGATTTCGCCCTTGCGTAATTCAAACGACACGTGCTGAAAAGACTGGGAAAACGGGGAGGTCAATCCCTCTACCTTCAAAATGGGTTCCCCCGGTGTATTGGAACGACTCGGGAAACGCTGCGTCAGGTTCCGTCCGACCATTTTGGAGATGATCAGGTCTGTCGTTAGCTCAGTAGCCCGCCATGTACCGATGAGCTTGCCATCGCGCATGATCGTTACGTCATCCGCAATCCGTAAAATTTCTTCCATCTTGTGTGAAATATAGATGATAGCGACACCTCTGCTCCTCAGTTCGCGGATGATGGCAAATAACTGCTCCACCTCATTTCCCGTCAAGGAAGACGTCGGTTCGTCCATAATGATCACTTTGGATCGGTAGGAGACCGCTTTAGCAATTTCAAGCGACTGTACCTTGGATACAGACAAATCACGGACTACAGCGTGCGGATTCAGGTCCATTCCCAGATCAGCAAATAGCTTCTCTGTATCCGAAAGCATTTTTTTCTCATCCACAAACGGAAAAGGACCGATTCTTTTGACCGGAAAACGTCCTAGCCATATGTTTTCCATGACATTGCGAAAGGGCACCGGATGCAGCTCTTGATGAATCATGGAGATGCCGTGTGCCAACGCGTCCTTTGAGCTGCTCATCGTCACCTGCTCATTGTTTAAGACGATTTCTCCCGCATCTGGCCGATAAATTCCGAAGAGGCATTTCATTAAGGTAGATTTGCCTGCTCCATTCTCTCCCATCAGTGCATGGACTGTTCCGGGCCGGACTTTTAGCGTGACATCATCGAGTGCCTTGACCCCTGGGAATTCTTTGTGAATGTGGTTCATTTCCAACAAAAACTCCTGCTGGGCCATGGAATGCCCTCCTCTTTGCAAAATCATCCCCATCACCGAAACAGGGGAGTCGGATTCGTCACATCACCGACTCCCCTGCCTTTTATTTCGCGTCGTTCATGTTCTCCTTGGTGATTTTTTTGTAGGGCACCCACACGTACTTACCGTCTGTAATGTCAAAGCCAGTGGAATCTTTTGTTGGCGTTTCACCCTTTGCCAAAGACGCCGCGATGCTAAGAGTGGCTTTTCCCTGATTATTCGCATCGTTGAGGACCGTTCCGAGCAAGGTTCCCGCCTCGAGCTCCTTTAGTGCGGGCGCTGTAGCATCCACGCCAACAACGGGCATGTACTTGCCATTCGCAAAATAGCCGGATGCCTTCAGCGCTTCGATTGCCCCCAGTGCCATATCGTCGTTGTTGGCAAGAACAGCTTCGATCTTGTCACCGGAAGCTGCAAGGAAGGCTGCCATCTTTTCTTGCCCTTTTACGCGATCCCACATGGCCGTATCTTCCGCGACCTTCTCTACTTTAATCCCTGCATCTTCAATCGCCTTCACCGAAAACTTCGTCCGCAGCTCAGCATCCTGATGCCCTGGCTCGCCTTTTAACATGACGTATTGGAGGACACCATCCTTGTTTTTATCTGCTTCCGGGTTTGCTTTCCAATAATCGACGATCAGCTGCCCAGAGATCGTGCCGGATTCCTCCGCTTTTGCTCCCACGTAGTAGACCTTATCCCACTTCTGCATATCCTCTGGCATCGGCTCACGGTTGAAGAAGACGACAGGGATATTGGCTTGCTTCGCCTTGTCGATAAGGACGCCAGCCGCTGTGCGATCCACCGGATTGATGGCGAGGGCATTTACCTTTTTGTTAATGAACAAATCTACTTTGTCATTTTGCGTAGGCTGGGCATTTTGGCTGTCTACAATGTCCACCTCCGCCTTGCCCTCTGCTGCTTTTGAAATCGCATTGCGTACTCCCGTCATGAACGTATCATCGAACTTGTAAATGGCGACTCCGATTTTGGGATTCCCCGCGGGAGCCGATCCTCCCCCCGACGCTGCCGGCTGCGAACCGCCTGACTGTGAGCATCCAACCACCGAGAGCGTAACAGCGGCCACCAGTGTAGTGGCAATCAGCTTTCTCATTCGATAATCCCCCTTTATCCCCTATATTTACATCTGATATACACCAAATGTAAGCGTTTTCCATAATGTGTTCCATCGAAAATCCTGCGTATTTCTATCAAAATTCTCATCTGTTTTTCGGTGGCCTATTTAACGAAGGGGAAGAGGAGCTTTTGATTCTCCGACCAGAACATATTCTCCCGATCGATTACTTTTGTTCCGGTGTCGACCAAACTGGGTATTGCTTCTCTGTTGCTCGCGTCGACCGCGTACTTGACGCCTAGATATCCCATCGATAGCGGCTTCTGGATGATCGTCGCGGAAATGATTCCTTCCTCCAAATACTCCAGCACTTCCGGCGGGCTGTCGATTGCTACGATTTTGACTCTGTCCCGCAGTCCACTGTTTTCTATTTCCTCGGCCACACCGATCGCTGTACTGGAATCGAGTGCAATTACTCCTTTCAACTGCGGATGTTTGCGAATCAGTTCGCGCGTCCATTCACCAATCTGCTTTTTATCCGAGGGAACATTTTCGTTGGCAACCAGTTCAACCTGCATTTCCCGTGGGAGCAAATCGAGGACGCCCTGTTCTCTTCGTTTGGCATTTGCCTTTATCCGATCTGTACCGAGCAATGCGATTTGTCCCTTTTTTTCAATCAGGTACACCATTTTTTCGAAGGCCTTCCTGCCCATATCGTAGTTATCCGTCCCAATGTAGCTCTTGACGGCTGAATCATTTCCGACTGTGTCGAGTACAAGGATCGGGATGGCCCGCTCCCTTGTCAGCTTAATGGCTTCTCTCAAAACTTGTTCGTCACTAGGTGCCACCACGATTGTCTCGGAACCATCTGCGATTGCTTGCTGCACCAGCTCCATTTGCCTCTGAGCATCCTCCTCATAGTCCGGTGCGTAAAAATTCAAGTTTCGCTCATATTCCTTAGCAGCCATCTCCGCGCCGAGCTTGACTGTTCGCCAATAATCGCCGTGCTTCATACGGACGATTAGCGCTACTGTTTTTTTCTTGTCTACTTCCACATCCGTTAGCGAAGCACTACACGAGTAAAAAAGCGTCACCGCTACCAAAACGACCAGTCCGTATACGGTAAAACGTTTCCCCGCTGCTGTCCTCATAAACGATCTCGCTCCTCTGCAACCTGCCGCGGAATCCATACACGCACAACGGTCCCCTCTTCCTGTTCGCTCGCGATTTCCAAACCGTACTGTTCGCCAAAGCTCAAGCGGATGCGTTCCTGCACGTTTTGAATTCCAACGCCCGAGCCTTCTTCGCTTTTGTAAAAGCAGGCTTTTACTTGGGCAAGAACATCTGGGGACATGCCCAAGCCATTGTCACTCACTTGAAGTAACACCTTGCCGTCGATGAGCGCTACAAATATGCGAATCTGTCCCGGATCAGCCAAATGCTCGATCCCGTGGTAGATAGCGTTTTCCACAATTGGCTGGAGCAGTAACTTCAGCGTCAGACAGTTAAGCACCCCATCCTCCTCCTCATTCTCGACCACGATCTCGTACTCAAATTTTTGCTTGTACCTCATTTTTTGAATAATGAGATAATGCCGCACGTGCTCCAGCTCTTCACGCACCGTGATAATGTTTTTACCTCTACTCAGGCTAATCCGAAACAGTTTTGACAACGAAGTAATCGTGGTGATGACATCCTCGTTTTTTCCGTTGCCGACCATTCTGACCACAGAGTTCAGCGTGTTGTACAGAAAATGCGGATTGATCTGTGCCTGTAGCACCTCCAGCTCGCTTTTTCGTTTGGCTTCCTGTTCCCGAATGATCTGGTGCATCAATTCCCTGACCTTCGCGACCATCAGATGAAAACGCAAGGAAAGCTGTTCGACCTCATGGCTTCCCCGGATCGGTTCACTCTCTGAAAAGTCTCCCTGCTCCACCTTTTCCATAGATTGCTCCAGCAGTTTGATCGGTCGAGATATTTTTGCAGAGAGATAGTGCAGTATAAACAACACCATGACAATCACGAAGATGAGCAACAAAAAAATGAAGCGACTGATTTCTTTTTTGGTCGTGACAATCTCGTCCATGTAGGAAACCCCAATGATTTTCCAGCCTAGCTGATCGATCGTCTTGATGGTGATCAAGCGCGTTTCGTCCTGTGTCTCTTCTACATAGCTGCCGTAGGAATGCTTCAGCGGCAAGAAACGGTTTTCATTTTTCAATCCGGCGTAAATCAACTGCTGCTGCGGATGGTAGACGATGTTCCCGACCAAATCGATGATGTAGACGTACCCCTTTTTCCCCAAGCCCACTCTCTGGCATAGGTCATCGATCTCTTTGAAATTCACATCGACTAAAAGTACGGCAGGAATTTCTCCGTCAGGTCCGTGGAGAAGAATTTCCCGACTCATCGAGACGACCCAGGTGTACTCTCCTTTAAACAGGTTCTGGATATGCGGGAGCGAAAAGTTCAGGTTCGTCGGGTCCTCATTCGCCTTTTGGAACCAGCTCTGTTCGGTCAAACGAGTGTTTTGCCTCAGTACTTTGGAAGGAGTTGTGGCCAATAACGTTCCGTCTCGTGTAAAAACCGCGATGGAGACGATGTCCTTTCTCGTTTCTACGATTGTCTCCAGCTGTTCGCTCAGCTTGTCAGCCGTGAGTCCCTTGCTTCTTCTGATCTTGTCATCGACGAGTTCGAAAATTTGCGTCATCCCGTTCAAATAGCTGTCCAGATTATATTTCACCTGTTCCAGGATTTGCTGCGTGTGCAAATAGGCGTTTTGTTCTGCCGTCTGCGCAAATTTTCCGTACAGCATCACTCCGACAAACAGCATGACGAGTACCGTCACGAGTGTAAAGGAAGTGGTAATAATAAATTGAATGCCTTTGACCCTGATCACCGCTAGCAATCGTTTCATCGGTTAACCTTCCTGCTCGCTCTGACTTCGGTACTCTTTAGCGGACATGCCTGTATACTTGCGAAAGCTGAAACTAAAATAATTGGGATCGGTATATCCTACTTTCTCCGCGATTTCAAAGGACTTCAAATCGGTTGTCCGCAAAAGCTCCTTGGCCTTTTCCATGCGCAACGACAAGAGATAGGAAACAAAGGTGGTTTTCGTCTCTTTCTTGAAAATACCGCTAAAATAACCGAGGCTGATGTGCAGATGCTCGCACACCTTATGGATGGATATGTCGGGAGAATGGTAATGTGCGTGGGTGTAGTCCAATGCCTGCGTGATCAATCGCCTGTACGTCGTTTGCCGTCCGCTTGCGATACTCGCCATGAGGCGCTCACAAATATCTGTGATCTGTTCTCGGGCATCCTCCATACCGGTACAGGTCGTCATAACCTGCAACAGATAACGTTGCCCGCCAAACAGTTGATCCATGTCAACTTCGGCACGATGGGCAGTCTTCAAAATGGTCGTCATAATTTCCAACAAATAAATTCGGTAGTCCTCAATGGATACGGGTACACCCGCCACTTGAGCAAACAATTCATCAATCACGTTCCGAAGCTCCGCACTCGTCCCCATTTTGATGCACCGAACCAATTCATGCTCCCTTCTCTCATCGAGGCGTATCTGTTCACTCGCTTGCTTTTCCACGTCATTGATCAATATCATCCTGTTGCAGCCAAGGATGCTTTTGTAATCGAGTGCCTGCATGGCGTCCTCATACGAATAAGGGAGTGCTGCTATATCTGCCACAGCGTTGCCAATTCCGATTGTCACCGTGATGCTCATATATTTTTCAATCGTTCGCCTGATTTCTTCTGCGATATTTTGTGCTCGCACTTCGATTCGCTGCGTGTCGTCTGCTTTTGTTCGCATGAGCAGCACTACCTGATCTTCATGGAAACAAACGATGCCCGCCTGTTTGCCTGCGTTTAGCTGCTCTTCTGCAATATTTTTCACAGCAAAAAGAAACAACTGCTGCTCCTCCTGCTTGGGCTGGTCTACACAGATGACCGCCACGAGGTATTCGGGACTCCTGAGCTCTATCCCGTATTCGCAGGCTTTTGCAAAAACATCTTGCTGTACGAGCTGACGACTCAGCAAAGATGATAAAAAAACCTCCCGCAACACCGGCAAACTTTTTCGATAGCTATCGCGCAGCAGCTGAACGTTTTCCCGGTGGGCCGCCTCTTCGTCCATCCGTCGCTTGACCTTGTCCAGCGCCTCCGTCAGCTCATTCGCAGAAAACGGCTTGAGCACATATTCATCAATTTGCAGCTTCACGGCCTTCTGCGCGTACTCGAACTCATCAAACCCGGTCAAGATAATGATGCGAATGGCAGGGTAATCGCGCCCGATGGACTCCGCCAGCTGAAGTCCGTTCATAAAGGGCATCTTGATGTCGGTTACGACGACGTCCGGTCGCAGCCTCTCTACCAGTTCCAATGCCTCTCTGCCGTTTTCTGCTGTGGCAACCACCTCGTATCCGTGGCTATGCCAGTCAATTTCTTGGCTAACCCCTTCTCTTACATCTTCTTCGTCATCTACCAATATCAGCTTATACATAGGCACCTCCCGCTGTTGTACTTGTACAACGGGAGGCAATTGTTTTCCTGCAAATGGAATGGTATGGCGCTACCACGTCTTATTCAGATCATCTGCATAGAACAGAATCGCTTTTTGATAGGCCAAAATCGTAGGATCACTTGAGGTTTCTGCGAGGTTTTTCAGGAGGAGATTCATGGCTTCGTGATGCTTCCCGAGATTGTAATACGCCATGGAAAGAAAAATCGGAAAGGAACGGTCGCAGGGGAACTGTTGCATCCCCTTTTCAAGCGTAGCTGCTGCCTGCTCGTATTGTCCCAGCGTGCGATACGTACTGCCCAAACCGAGTAATGCCCCTTGCAGGTCGTCTTCGACAGACAGTCCGAGCTCAATCGCTTTTTCGTAAAAGGGAACAGCTTCCCTCTCCAATCCGGCTGCGTCGTGGCACCAAGCACACTGATAATGAGCGACAGGATCAGTCGGAGATTGGCTGACGAGCTGAAGGGCAAGCTGGATCGCTTCGTCCAGATGCCCTTCTTTTCGCAGATGAATGATAGTTTGGATCATCGGGTTCATGTGAGCACTTCCTTTGCCTGAGTATCTCTCTTTCCCCTAGCGTAACAGGGCAGCTTGGCAAGGTGAAGACACAAATTCGTTATGTGCCCTGCAAGGATTTCGTCCGCTCTCTTTCGCTTCTCCGTTGTCGATAGGCTCTCATCCACGACCAGCCCAAAATGAGAAACGGAACTAGCACCAACAGGATCAATAGGATGCCGTCCCAAAACTCCCACGAGTGAAGCGGAGCGTTTTTCATGTCGTCAGCAATGATCCAGATGAAATCAACCGCCATGCGCAGCTGATACTGGACAAAGAACCAAATTCCCCACACCGATCCAATCAAATAGACCCAGCTATACCAGCGGATGACTCTCTTCTCATGGTCAGCTACGTACTCCCATTCCTCCTGCTCCTCCTGCGTCATGGAACGGAATTTCCCTTTCAAAAACATCCGTGTATTCACCATTAAATTGGAGCATTGGAACTTGGTTGCCAAAACGTAGTACAAGTCGGTCTGCATGAAAACCATAAACTGAAAGGCCAAAGCCATGAGCAGAATGACATTCAGCATGCGAATGAATGCTTCCATGAAGGGCACAAGCGTCAGCCAGCCCTGATCATTGGCAAACAACAGAATCACACCGATTCCCATAAACATCGCATCCCACGACATTCCCGCCAAAAACGCCCTGTATCTGCGCTGTGGCTCAACAAGAACAATATTGGACATATTCGTCTCTGCTACGGCAAAAACAAGACGATGCCCCAGACCGATACGACTGCCGATCCCCAATGAGCGGGCCGCCATCAAGTGGGCCATCTCATGGAAAAACAGAAAAACCCAAGTGGCCACGAATGAAACCACTACCGAAACCGTCACGGAAGAAGAAACAAAAATATCGGAATAGACCGGGATATACTTGCCCGTAAACAAACAAATGAAAAGACCCGTGATAAAGAAGATACCGTATACTCCAAAGGCAACGCGATTAAAGAAAAACTGCCCTGTACTCTGCTTGATCCAAGAGAAATGATCCACAACCGGCACTGGCTCGTTGACAACTTCTCCATCTACCATGTAGACAAATTGATAGGAAGCAATTAAATCCTGCGCAAAGTCAAGCACATCTACCGGTTCGCCCAACCGTTCTTCCATGATCGTCGCGACTTCATGAATGCTCTTCCCTTCATCCAGCATATCGATGATCTCGACACCAATGGCCGGAAGCACAATGAAATTGCTGATATCCGTTCGCCCAATGAGGATCTCTTCCTCGTTTTCCGCCCGGCGCGCAAGCGGGTGCATCTTGAGAATGCTATCTCCCGAGATATTCAATTAGACACCTTCCTCTCTTACAGGAACGATTCCTTACTTTGCGAGCACTTCATTTCTCTTGATATGAAAAATCGGTTCCGTTCCGCTGCCTCTTCCACAGGTCGGGCATTCGGCTTCATTTCGCTCCCACTCAAAAAACACGCTCTTTTCCAACGTGTTGAAATCGAAAATGATAAATTTGCCCGCCGATTGTACAGGAGCAATTCCAGTCAAATACCTGATTGCATCTGAAGCCATCATTCCTGTAATCATCATGGTGTTGGGTGCAATGGTGGCAGTAGGCAGAATAAAGTTGGTATCGAGCAGCCTTTGGATCAGCTGCGGATAGTCCTCGATCTGTGTAGAACGATGCAAATGCATGCAGTCGATACAGCCTGTCTTGCCCGGTTCTACCATGAAGAACTGTCCTTCGATGAGGTTGAATCCCCCGGCAATGAACGGGATTTGCAGTTTGGTGCAGGCATGATTCACCCATCTCTGCAAAAAGAAAAAGGGCTGATCGGCTGCGAGCATCACGAGGTCACTTCCCGCAATAACCCGCTCCACGTCTTCGCTGGACTTGATTTGCATCGTCTCCGTTTCAATCAATACCTCAGAATGAAGCCTTCCGATGAAATCACGTGCCGCTTCTACCTTCAGGCGACCAATATCATGCTCGTTAAAGACCATTTGTCTGTTCAAATTGCTAAGCTCTACTCTATCAAAATCCACTAGCTTGATATGCTGAATACCCGCTCCTACCAGATTGACCAGTAGCGTAGAGCCAAAGGCACCCATCCCTAAGATCGTCACTTTTTTTCTACTTACCTGTTCCTGTAGCTCGCTTGGACTTTGATTGAGATCGGTAAACAAGGAGAAGTAGCGAATATTCGCTTTATATCTTTCCTTTTGTTCCGAAGTCAGAACGGAAGCCTCTTCCTTCGCCTGATCCATTAGGAAACCCAAACCACTCAGTGATTCCACTGCTTCCACTATTTCTTCATACGTAATTTCGGGGTAATCGACAACCAATAATGTATGTATTTCACCGACAGTACGAGTGCCATCCATCAGTTTGATCATCTTGCGGATGGACCCATTCTCGTCTTCCAATTCGAATGTATAGCCAGGAGCCTCTCCCAAGCGGAGCATCTGCTCTGTCACTTCATAGACGGGATGCACTGGTTTAAATAAAGGACGACGTTCCATAAAAACACCTCCCAATAGTAGGTTAGCTAACCCGGCTCAATTTAGATGAAAAAAGGGAATAGCTCTTGTGCTATTCCCCCTCTTCTTAAGAGAATTAAGCTGCTACTGCAGTAGTGCGAACGCTTTCAACTTT
Organism: Brevibacillus schisleri; assembly: GCF_055685845.1. Taxonomy (NCBI): domain Bacteria; kingdom Bacillati; phylum Bacillota; class Bacilli; order Caryophanales; family Paenibacillaceae; genus Brevibacillus; species Brevibacillus schisleri. The sequence continues at coordinate 782,084 of NZ_JBVNDM010000001.1, read as the reverse complement.
TTTCGCTTGGATTTTCATGGATAGTTCCTCCTCTCTCTGATTCAAAAATAAAGACAAGTTGATTATATTTCATAAATTTACAGAAATCTACAAATATTAGCAAAATTTTATATATTTTGGTAATATTTGACTATTTATTTCGTATGCAATAGTATTTTCCTTCCATTTTCTATTAAAAATCTTAGGATTCCTTCTTTTTGGAAAAAATTTCGATCTATTTTGGAAAATCCCCCTGATTTTGGGACACTTTCATTTCGGGATTCGTAGTACTAGGATGTAATAAGAAAATTTCACCAAGATCACTTTTGTTTGATCAAAAAAGGAAAAGCTGCGCAGCGAGCCTTTTTTGCTTAGGGGGAGCACTAATGGAGGAAGATCGAGTGATCATCGGGCGGGTCTTGCAAGGAAACAAAGACGCCTACTCCGAGATCATTGCCAGATACCACGGAAAAGTAAGTTCCATTCTTCGCAAGATGTTGGGACATACACCGGATGCACAAGATATCGTGCAGGAAATTTTCATTAAGACGTACTACCATTTACCAGAATATAAGACAAACTACGATTTTTCTGCATGGTTGTACCGGATTGCTGCCAACCATTGTCTGGACGAGCTGCGTAAACGTAAACGCAAGCTTACGCTCCGCTCGAATGAGGAGATAGAACCAGTGGATAGCCACACGCCGGAGGTTGCCTTTCTGAATAAGGAGGGGCAGCGCTTGTTGCGTCAAAGGATGATGTCCGTCGAAGAAAAGTATCGGATCGTCCTCGAAATGCGCTACTTCGAATCATTGAGTTGTGAGGAAATCAGCCATCGACTGTCGATCCCGTCGAGTACTGTGCGGACGCGCCTGTCTCGTGGAAAAGACAAGCTAAGGGAAGCGATCGGACATGCAGGGCAAGGGGGGGACTTTCATCTATGAAATGCTTAGATAAAGGACAAATTGCTTTGTATCTATACGACCTTCTTGAACCAGAGGAAGCCGAGGTCATAGCAGCCCATTTGGAAGAGTGCCCTCATTGTCAGTTGAAGTTGAAGCATGAGCTGGACGAGCTGGATGATCCGGAAGAATCGCTAGCAACAGATGAGCCATCACATGCTGTCATCCATGCCATTATGGCGAATCTGCCCCCTTACCCTATACACGTTCTGAAACGCTCAGAGAGACAAAACATACAGAAGAAAATTGATTGGAAGAAAAGGAGTCTGGATATCGTGAAAAAAGCAACCATCGCCGTAGCAGGAATGGCAGCAGTCGTCTATTTTGGAACACTGACTTCACCATCTTTTGCGACTTATGTAAATAACTTGTATGCCGCTACCATAAAATCAGAGCCGCAGCAGACAGAGAGCAGCTTGTTTGGAGCAAAAGCGTCCGAGGACGCCCTCATCCAGCGCGGACTTGAAAGAGGATATAACAAGAAGCTTGATTTGAAAGCCGTCGACAACGGAATGACGCTGGAAGTAAAAGAAGTTATGGCAGATACGAGGGATGTCCGGATTATTTTCGGCTTCAAGGATAAGAATGGCAAGCAACTTGAAAAGTTGTTCTGGAATTTGCCAGTGGGGGATGAAGATAAACTGAACGAAACCTATGAAATAAAAATCATAGACGAAGACGGAAACGTTCTTGAGACAATTGATAAGTACCATCTTAAATATAACAAGAAGGAAAGCATCGGCGAAAAAGGTGAGTACTTGATGGTCAGCCGACCGATTAGCCGATATTTTACAGATGTCAGCAAGATTCCTGACAAACTAAACATCGAGCTTCGCATCAAGAAGCTGGACAAAGTTGACGGGAATTGGAACGTGACCATCCCTGTTGATATTTCCAAAGCTAAAAAGGAAACGAGAATTGTTCCGATTAACGAGCATTTTACCGCTCCCAATGGGGAAGTGATTAATCTGAAGCAAGTGATGGTGACACCTGGCCAAACTGAATTCGTTATCGAGAATACGGAAGGAAGCGGTAGTTCCCCATCCTTAACTTATGAAGTGGTGGACGACAAGGGGGCTGTACTCGCAGCTTGGAGCACTCTGGACCTAATGAGTGAATTTGGGGAAGAGCCGAATCCATTTTTCAAAAATGTAAGCAGGGAATATTTCGTTCGTGCAACCGATGACAAAAATATTCACTTCATCACCTTTCATTCCTTGCCAACGGATAAAAATCTAACCTTTAGAGTCGGTGATAATTATGATCAGGTTCCTTCGAATTTTAAGCAAAAGTTGTCCATTGAGACACTAAAAACCACTCCTGTAACGATACAGCATGAAGGAAGCACACTAACCTTCTCAAACTTTGCTTCAGAAGAGATAACCAAAACAAACCCAATCACTTCTGAAAAACACAAAAAGCTGCGTAGTACCATACAGCTAGAGGCAACTTTGGCACCGGGTGTGATCTTTTTAGATTCCTGGGAGGGTGCTGATGACAAGGGTAATGAATACGATTTTAATTTCGTAGGCTCCACAACAAAAGATGAAAAAGGGAATTTTATCATGAAAGGTACACTCGTAGATGAGATGGACGTTATCCCGAAAGAGCTGACGCTTACGATCGAGGAACAAGTGAACAAAGCAAAAGATATGGATTGGAGCGTAGCACTTCCACTGAAGAACTAACGCAAAAATAAAACCACCACTCCCAACGAGACTGTAACAGCTCATGGGAGTGGTGGTCTTTTTTTAGTATTGGGTTCCTTTTACAGCCTTCACAGTAGAAAGCGCAGCAGCGAGATCATCGTAAATAACATTTCCTACAACAACCGTATCAGCAATCGCAGCCATTTCTGCCGCTTGCTCCGGGTTACGAATCCCGCCGCCATAAAAGAGGTGGGCTTCGCCCGCGCCTGTCTTGGCAGCCTTTACGATTGTCGGATCGCCGTATGTACCGCTGTACTCCATGTAGACAATCGGCAAACGACAAATGTTCGTCGCTACCTGCGCGTACGCTTTGGCCTGCGTGGCATCCGCAATCGGACGTGCTTTTGTCAGCTGTGCTACGCCCGCTTCTGGATTGGCGATGATATATCCTTCTGTAATGATCTCATCCCAATGAATATAAGCACCAAACGCTTGAAGCCCCGATACATGCGGAGCAAAAATCCAGTCTGGATCGCCAGCGTTCAAGACGAGCGGGATCAAGTACGAATCAAATCCCGGCACAACTGCATCCAGCGAGGAAATCTCCAGGACAGCCGGTACTGCGTAACGACGCAATCGCGACATCAATTCGAGTGTATTGTCATAGGTCACACCGTACGTGCCGCCCACAATAATCGCATCTGTTCCGGACTCGCAAATCGCCTCCAAGGCCTCGTCATCGATTGTTTTATCCGGGTCTAGTTTAAATGTATGGCGCCAGCCACGATAGTCAATCAACGTTGCCTGCCTCCTAGCTATTTTCCGATCCGCTCAAGTGCCATCTGATATCCGTCATTTCCATAGTTCAAACAGCGCTTGACGCGGGAAATCGTCGCCGTACTTGCCCCGGTCTCTGCTTCGATCTGATTGTAAGTAAAGCCCTTGCGGAGCATTCTCGCCACTTCCAGGCGCTGTGCGAGTGACTGCATTTCGTTCACTGTGCACAGATCGTCAAAAAATTGATAGCACTCTTCCATCGTTTCCAGGGAAAGAACAGCTTCAAACAACTGTTCGAGCCCTTTTCCTTTTAATTTTTCCAATTGCATGTCTGTCACCTCTGTTATATATCCGTCTATCGAGCGATTTCTCACTGTACAATTTTTAAGCACTAAAGCTTCACCAATTATCTTAGAAGAAACCGCCTTCATCCGCAACCCCTAATCCTTACTGGAACTTGAGGGACTTCGACAGACCCGGTGAGTTCGGCAGTATGGAAATCCAAGTATTTCCAGGCAAAAGTGTTGCTTCTTGCGTCAAAGCCGCATCCTCATAGGCACGGATGACACCATTGCTGCGCTTCCATTTGATCTTGCGCGCTTTTCCTTGCTGGAACAAATAACCGTCCCCCGGACCGATTACATCGACCGATAGACGCCCTTCTTTATCCAGCACGCGGTGTTTGGCAGAGATGACCAATAGATTGGTCGTGGACAACTGTTTCTTGTCGCTCAAGTCCAAATGCGGCTTGCCTGCCGTAAAGCGCATGTATTTTTTTTGCTCGGCATCATAAGTAAAAGCCGCTTTATTCAATGAGTGGAAAGTCAGATCTACCTGTGAAGCAGGCTCACCTTCCTTGATCTCGGTATCCTCCGGCAGGAACGTGAAGTGAGGCACCTCTGCCGTTTGACGCATCCCTTTATCCTGCATCGCTTTTTCCAAGAGCTCTGGCTTGGTGTACAGGTTATGTGGCATTTTGCGGAATTTTTCGCGCCAAAAGTATTTGCCATTCGGGATTTCATCTAGATGACTGAGGTCTTTTCTCGCCAAGGTTTCCAGTGCATCCGGACTGCCTCCCGCGTGGACGAGAACTGCATCGAAACCAGTCCCGATCTGGATAAAATAAGGGCGGATACTGCGGACAGGTCCAATTACTTCCGGTCTTTGACTTTGGAATATCGCAAGAAAACGGGTCATTTCCCCTTCTGACAATACCTCATAAATCATGTCCGCTTTGTTGATACCTGTTTGTGGCCGTGCGGGCGGAGCGTTGTTGATCATCACCATGATCGGGCGTTTGCTCCCCAGGTTTTCGTGACTGCCAATTCCCGTCATCGGTGCCTTATACGCATATTCGATGGGCTGATTCGTTTCCGGTGGCGTTTGCACGAGCGGATCAGGTATCTGCGGACTAGGTTGGGTGTCCACTGGTTTTTGACCGCAAGCCGTCGTTAAGAGCATGAAGGCTAGTACCATGAGAGACGATTTGACTGTTCGTTTCATATGAATCGCTCCTTTCCATCTCTCGTTGTCTTTTTTTCCCTGTTTCTTTTTCCAGAAGGATACAGGGGAATCCTGCTTCCACACGTTTTCCACGATTCTCATACGTCCGTACCACACATCTGGTTTTGGGCTATGCTACAATACGGATATAAAACAGATGCAAAGCGAGGCCGAAATCTATGAATACCCCCTACCTCGTCTATCTGGTGGACGATGAAACGAACCTGTTGGACTTGCTGCAATCGTATTTGCAAAATGCCGGATTGCAAGTGAAAGCGTTTTCTAGCGGCAAGGACGTCTTGCCGTTACTTGATGAAGAAACACAACCACATTTGTGGATTTTGGACATCATGATGCCCGACATCGACGGCTATGAGCTCTTGCGTCTTATCCGCGAAAAGTCGAATGTACCCATCATCTTCATCTCCGCTCGCGATCAGGATGTCGATAAAATCATCGGACTGGAACTAGGCAGCGACGATTACTTGGCGAAGCCATTTCTCCCTCGGGAACTGGTCATCCGTGCGAAAAAGCTGCTCCAGCGCACCTATGAGAAGCCTGGTGCCGCTGCTTCCTCTACCCAAACTTTCCAAGATTGGGTAACGATCGATCCTTATATCATCTCAGAAAAAGGCAGACAAGTAAAAGAAGGCGACGAGCTTATTGATTTAACCACCAAAGAATTCGAGCTCATTGTCTACCTTTTGCACAATCAAGGTATGGCCTTGAATCGTGAGCAGATTCTAACCTCTATCTGGGGGGAAGACTACATCGGCTCAGATAGAGCTGTCGATGACTTGGTGAAGCGCATCCGCAAAAAAATGCCCAAGTTTCCATTGGAGACGGTCTATGGCTTCGGCTACCGAATGACGCGTATATGAGCAAATTCCGGCTGAAAAACCTCCCGATTTCCAGGCAAATCCTCATTTTGTTCATGATCCTGACAAGCGTCCTCGGGGTTGGCCTTGGCATCGGGTATCCACTGGCTGTCAAACAGTACCTGGTATCCAACACTTACTCGCTCTTGGAAGAAGAGTTTTACACATTATCTCAGCATATCTCCTTCAATGAGCATAATGAGCTGCTGCCTGTTCCGGCTGCTGCCCCCTACTTTTTACAGCTCTTGCTCCAACGCTATGAGTACTCCTTTGATATGATTGTCTATGCCGAGAACGGTCAAGAGCTGGGCAGCCGGAGCAATAGCAACGGCCGCATACCGTATGAGGATTCCAAGGAGCTGTTCCTAAAAGCAGCCACATACCCAAGCCAAAAGCTGCAGCATGGTTCGCTGGACCGTGGAGACGAGAGCTATTTGTTCGTCAGCAAAAAAATGGACTACCACGGCTTCCCTTACTACATGGTGCTGTTCTCCAAGGAACAGGAGCTCAACCAGATCAATTCGATTTTGACTCGTCAGTTTTTGCTCGTTTTTGGTCTGCTGCTGCTCGTAAGCTGGCTTTTGGCCGTGTGGTTTAGCGGGTATTTGAGCAGGCCGCTACGCACCCTTGAAGATCTGTGCAAAAAGATCGCTCGTCGTCAGTTCGATATCCCGCTAGCGATGGATCGCGGGGATGAGATCGGACAGCTCGCCCGCTCATTCGATATGATGAAAAACCAACTGAAGGAATACGACGAGTCGCAGCAGCATTTTGTCCAAAATATTTCCCATGAGCTCAAAACACCGATCATGGCGATTCAAGGATACACGCAAGGACTCATAGAAGGCGTCTTCCAGGGCCCTCAGGCTGAAAAAGGGCTTTCCATCATCATGGAGGAGAGCAAGCGCCTCGAAAAGGTCGTCGGGCAGCTCTTGTATATCACGAAGATCGAGTCTGTCTCGCAAATGATGCAAGTCGATCGCGTCGACCTGTCAGAGATGATGCACCTGTTGAAGCAGCGACTCTCCGTGCTTAATCCGCAAATCGAGTGGGAGTTAAATCTGGCAGACGACCTGATCGTGGAGGGAGACGGCGAGCAATTGAGCACTGCATTTGTCAATATCATGGAAAATCAACTGCGCTACGCCAAAAGCCGACTTACCGTCACAGGGAGACAAGCGGGAAAAAGCGTCGTCGTCACGATTTCCAATGATGGTCCCCCCATTGAGGAAGCGCTGCTGCCGAATTTGTTCCAGCGTTTCCGCAAAGGAAAGTCGGGCAAGCATGGGCTTGGACTCGCTATTACCCGTGCCGTTTTAGAAGCACATAAAGGGACAATCGATGCCCGCAACGATCCAGATGGACCTTGCTTTACGATGATCGTACCTATTGAGTTTAAAGGCAGATTGAACTGATAGGAGGGGACACTTGTCCTCTCTTTTTCTATTCTAAAGGAGAAATTCAATAAAAGCGTAGGAAGATACCGTGACAAAACCGAGCTTCTCATACACGTGTATCGCCGTGGGATTATCCGCAAAGACAACCAAATAGACATGGTCAGACTTATCCAAGCCAATCTGGGAAATATCTGAGCTGATTTGCGTACCCAATCCTTTTTGCCGATGATGAACAGATGTGCCAATGTTCCCGATTTCTACAAAGGCTTCGTTATAGACATGAAAGCCGGCTACGGCCATTGGCTCTCCTCCTTCCGAAAAGAGCGCGATGTGTGGCATTTCTGCTACTTCCTCCGCCCGAAAACTAATCATTCCGAGCTCTGCCGCCATATCCTCCACGATCTGTGCTTCGGATAACTCCAGTATTCGTGATTGTCCCACAGGTAAAAGACGCTCGGGATATTTTAGTTTCATCAAACGCATGGTACGTGTGGATAGTATATTCGGAATTTGTACTCGCGTCAGACAAGGCTCTGCTAGTGCAATCACGCCCTTTTGTCCATCTGGCAGGCTGCCGTCTAGCACTTCTTTCATATAGGAGAGCATCGGCTCCACCTCGTAATTTTCCTCCCCCTCTACGACATGAAGTGAAAACGCGTGAAACGGCATCCCTTTTAGGTAAGACCCGATGGCGGTTATTTCTCCTTGGACGCCGTCCGTTACGACGACACTCCTATCCGTTCTCAAGAAAATATTCCCGTATAAAATATACGAATCTTCTAACGAAATTTGTTCCAAAAGCTGGCGATGTTCATGACCTGTTCGCAATTTTAACAAAGAAATCACTCCTTCTAACGATTCCCTATTGACGTTGTCGTACTTCACGGTTAACATGGTAAAAATTTCTCTATTAAAGAAGCAGTTCAAAAATCAATTTCACCTAGGAGGAGAGAATCGTGGCTTTTTATTACACAGAACCATCTCGGACGTTTAATGAGTTTTTGCTGTTGCCAAATCTCACCACAAAAGAATGCACACCGAACAATGTGGACTTATCCACTCCGATTACCAAGTTTAAAAAAGGTGAAAAGCCTGCCATCACACTAAACATACCGTTCTCATCCGCAGTCATGCAAGCAGTTTCCGACCATCATATGGCGGTCGCATTGGCTAGATGTGGCGGTATTTCGTTTATTTTTGGCTCCCAGTCCATCGAGAGCCAAGCAACCATGGTTCGCAAAGCAAAAGGCTACAAGGCTGGTTTCGTCGTGAGCCGATCCAATCTGACGCCAAGCCATACGCTGAAAGACATTTTGGAATTGAAAGAGGCGACAGGCCACTCCACCGTTGCCATTACGGAAGATGGTACGGCAAAAGGCAAGCTGCTCGGAATCGTAACGGGTCGCGATTATCGCATCAGCCGCGACTCTCAGGACAAACTCGTCAGCGACATCATGACTCCATTCTCGAAGCTGATCTATGGCAAATCCGGCATCACGCTCTCCGAAGCCAACGACCTGATCTGGGAGCACAAGCTCAACTGCTTGCCAATCGTAGATGAAAATCAAAATCTCGACTTCCTCGTTTTCCGCAAGGACTACGATTCCCGCAAAAACAATCCGCTGTCCCTTTTGGACGCGAACAAGAGCTATATCGTAGGTGCCGGTATCAATACAAAGGACTACAAGGAGCGCGTCCCTGCGTTGGTGGAAGCAGGCGTTGATATCCTGGTCATCGACTCCTCCGATGGCTTCAGCGAATGGCAGCGCGAGACGGTTCAATTTGTAAAAGAAAACTTCAATGTTCCGATTGGTGCAGGTAACGTCGTCGATAAGGAAGGCTTCCGCTATCTCGTGGAATCGGGCGCAGATTTCATTAAAGTAGGGATCGGCGGCGGCTCCATCTGCATCACCCGCGAGCAAAAAGGAATCGGACGCGGTCAAGCCTCTTCCCTCATTGAAGTGGCAGCAGCTCGCGACGAGTATTTCAAGGAAACAGGCATTTACGTTCCGCTCTGCTCTGACGGCGGAATCGTACACGACTACCACGTGACACTGGCTTTGGCTATGGGTGCAGACTTTGTCATGCTGGGACGTTACTTCGCTCGCTTCGACGAAAGCCCGACCAAAAAAGTGAAGATCGGCAACAACTTCGTGAAAGAATACTGGGGAGAAGGCTCCAACCGCGCTCGCAACTGGCAACGCTATGACACTGGCGGCAAAAGCAGTCTCGTCTTTGAAGAAGGCGTAGACTCCTACGTACCATACGCAGGAAGCCTGCGCGAGAACATAGACCGTACCTTGAGCAAAATCAAATCGACCATGTGCAATTGCGGGTCGCTCTCCATCTCAGAGCTTCAGCAAAAAGCGCGAATTACCGTCATTTCTGCTACCAGCTTGGTAGAAGGCGGCGCACATGACGTTATCTTGAAAGAAAGCAGCATGGCTGCTGAGTAAGACACTCGACGCGTAATCACAAGAAACCAGTCTGCAGCTCACAGGGCTAGCAAACTGGTTTTTTTCTTAAGGCCCCCACACTCAGCAAGAGAACGGGCAAGAACAAACCGTACGTCAAGGAATAAGGCATCCAAATTTCTGAAACGAAAGTATCAAAATAAGAGCGGTTAGGCATCGTCGCCAATGCCACCACAATCATGATCATTCCCAGTGGCAGTGTCAATTGGCGGTAATCTCGCAACCCCACTGTATACGCGATTCCACAGCTCGTCGCATAATAGCAAATAGTAATTTTGACAAAGAGCGTGATAAACCAGATAACGGCCATCATCACTTCTATTCGCTCCAAAAAATTGCCGATACTGATTTTTTGCGCAAGTGTGTAGCTTGGGTAGGCGAGTAGCACAGTAATATCGGCGCCTAAAACCAAGATTGCCACAGAAGTAATCAGCGTCAGGCAAAAATTCGCGAAAAGGATGCCCCAGATATAAGCTTTGGCAGCACTCGCTGGCCGTTTTACCAAGGGAAACATCACGATCAGAATGACCGTTTCCAGCAAATAACCCACGTATCGGAAGTTCCCCCCGATAACAGGAGCGATTCCATGCGCAACCACAGGCTTCAGATTTTCTATTTTGATCTGGGGGGAGATAAATGCGATCAAGACAAAAAAAAGCAACAGAAAATACGGAAACAACAGCTCACCCACCCGAGAAAAGGCTTCTGGTCCACTGCGGACCCCCATAATGATGATCACCAAAAAAAGGACAAGAATAATTTCAATGGGGGTCTCCTGCATAATCTGCGTCGTGACAAAATCGCCAATCTCCATCAGCATGAGCGAAGCATCGATGAAGAAGTAGCTGATGAACAAAACAGCCACCGCTTTCCCTATCCACTTTCCCAATATTTCCTCGCTGTACTGAAAGATAGACTTGTTCGGATACCGCATACTCAGCGAAACATACAGGTAGGTTAAAAGAAAGCCTTCCCCCCACCCCATGAAGGCGGAGATCCAGGCGTCCTGTTTGGCAGCGGTAGCCGTAAGGGATGGTACGTACAAAATCGCATCACCAATCCCGAAGAGTGCCACGAGTATCATAAATTGCCTTGCGCTAATATGACCGTTGTCTATCAATTCCTCTCGCTCCCCCGCCTCGCTGCTGCCGACTGCCTCATTCCACAGTTCCCAAAATGAAGTCGCTGAATGGTTTATAGACAAATGTGATCCAGTCCAACGGGTTGGGAATATTCGCCTTAAGCGATTCGGCTATCCCAAGTCCTGTCCCAACTACAAGCAAAATGAAGAAAACCAGCATTTCCTTTTTCATCGCGTTCCTTCTCAAATAAGGCACCTCAAAGAGGGCAATGAGTAGACTGATCAGCAAAATCAATATGATGGTCCACATGCTGTGCAGTGCACCTACTTTTTTTGCAGGATTACCTTTACCATTTCCATGGATGGAAAAAGTTATGCTCTACTCCTTTTTCATGAAAGGAATAAACGAATTGCCCACTTTTCCTGTCCGTCTGATCTTCACGTCTGTTTTGATTTTCACTTTCAGGTTGGGGAATTGAGAATCCCACTCCTCTTTTACCTTTTCCCACCCTTTGGGGTCATTTTTGTAGATCGACTTGCCAAATCCAAAAACATCCGATCGGTATTGCTTTTGCGCTTTATGGATGGCGCTTACGATTTTGCCTCGGATCTGCTTTTCTACGTCAGCTTCCAATTTGTAAATAGTTTTGGGATCGGACAAATCGTTGCTGCATGCTACCTCGCCCACATTGCCTTCTGCGGAAATGCTCACTTCCACTTGTGGTTTGCCTTTTTCCACCTTGCCTTTGACAGTTGTTTTGTTTCGGATGATCTCAATGACAATTTTATTGTTTTTGTCACAAGGAATTTCTTCTACTGTACTGTCCACCCTGTCTGTGATGTAACTGAATCCGATGCTTTCCTCTTCGTTAAACCATCCACGTAGCTTGTCTCCTTTGAAGACACCGATTTCGTGATACCTCAACAGCGATGACTGGCTTTCCTTTTGGGAATTACCCCCGGAAGTCCCCATATGTACCTTCCCTTTCGGATTAACGCCTACCAACACTGGCTCGATCCCGTCTCGTAGCAAATCCGCAATAAATTCATCCAATTGAATGGAGACAATCGATCCCCAGGCACTCTCTGCTGTTTCCAAGCTTTTATAGAGCTTCGTCGCCGGGATTTTTTCCAGTGGATCGATCATGCTGAGAATTTGTAGTGCTGTCGCGTCCTTGGCTAGAATGACATAAAAGTCAGGCCGGACCTCATGATCGCGAAATAACAAATCCAGCACTTCCTTTGCCCCTTCTTTTGCTATCTGCTCCCCTAAAACCAGTACCTGGATATGGGAAAAGTAAAGCCTTCTCGGGGTAACCGTTGTCATTTTACGGATTCCCTCAAAAATGCTGGATGCCCGCATGCTGTAAGTCGCAACAGATGATTGGTTCATTCCCCCTCCCTCTTTTGACGCTACCCCTCCCGGATTGACGATTTGGGTGGATATCACGTACTCTCCGTCAATCTTGTCGATACCTGTTCCCATGACGATCGCCAAATCATTCAATTCTCTACGATTCCAGCAGCCTGTCAACAAAACGAGAAGAGCAAGGGTCAGGAGGAACACCCCTTTACGTTTCATGCCGTTTCCACCTCAGTTCATCATTTTTCATCACCTCGGCACGATACTTCGCTATATTTTACTTTTTCGTTCTCTGACGCTGTTTTTCTGGCGCAAAAAATGGGGACGCGTATGCATCATCCAGATGGGAATCCGAAGCAGTGTATCCTTTTGATCGGCCAGATTCACAGGGGCCAGCGGAGCCATATATGGGACACCAAACGAGCGCAAGGTGCATAGGTGAATGCACAAGGCGATCATCCCCACAAATATGCCGATAAAACCAAAGCTGGCGGCAAGTGCTATCAAGCCGAACCGCAACAGTCGAATCGGAATGGACATGGAAAAGGAAGGGAAGACAAAGCTGGTAATTGCCGTAATGGAAACGACGATGACCGTAGCGGGTGAAACCAGTCCTGCCTGCACAGCCGCTTCCCCCAGCACAAGTGCTCCCACGATGGATATGGCTGATCCAACCGCCCTCGGCATGCGCACTCCTGCCTCTCGCAGCATTTCAAAGGTAAACTCCATCAACAGCGCCTCGACTGCAGCAGGGAATGGCACTCCTTCACGCTGCGCTGCTATGCTCATGAGCAGGTTCGTTTGCAACATTTCCTGATGAAAGGTGGTAATAGCAACATAAATGGATGGACCAAGCAGCGCGATAAAAAAAGAAATAAACCGCAAAATACGCAGGATCCCAAAATCTGCACGCATGTAATAGTCCTCTGGAGACTGGAAGAATTGGACAAAGACGGCTGGTACCAACAAAACAATTGGTGTACCGTCCACCAGAATGGCGACGCGCCCTTCCAGCAGCCCGGCTGCCACCGAGTCTGGACGCTCTGTATTGTAGATGGTTGGAAACGGCGTGAAGGTATGGTCCTGAATCATTTCTTCAATGTTCCCGCTCTCCAAAATACCGTCGATCTCAATCTTTCCCAGTCGCTCCTTTACTTCTGCCACTACGCTGTCCTGCACGACTCCTTTTATATACATCATGGCGACTTTGGTCTGTGTCATGTCCCCGATCTGCACGGTCTCCAACCAAAGATTGCGATTATTGATCCGCCTGCGCACCAAAGCCGTATTGGTTCGGAGGTTTTCCGAAAACGCTTCTCTGGAACCCCGAACCACCGTTTGCACGGAAGTCTCCTGAACACCACGATCTTCCCACTGCTTCGTATTTGCGATAAATCCGTTGGAATATCCATCTACCAAAATAACGGTATCCCCCGTCAATAGCGCATCATACAAATGGTCAAAGTCATAGACCTCTTCCACTCCACCAATCGTCAGCAGGAAATCCTTCATTAGTATCAATGATCTTTCTTCACACTCGGCTTCCGCCGGGATGTGCGCTTTTTTTGCATGGAGCATCAGAGACTCCATGAGGCTGCTAATCATATTTTTATCGACCAGACCCTCGGTGTACAAAATCCCTACCACAATCTGATCGACTGCTTCCAGACGTACTTGCCTCGTCACGAGATCCGTGCTGTTGCCCAGCTCTTTTTTCACCTTTTCCAGATTTTCTTCCAACGAGCAATGAAAAAGCGCAGATTGTTTTTTTGTATCCATCATTTCGAATCACTCTTTTTCCAGTTCGGGATATGTTTACTATCCCTCATGGCTGTGGGGTCTATGCTGAACGCAAAAAAGCCCCCTGTTCAGGGGCTGTTGACAAAAAGGGTTAGGGACCCAATGCCCTAACCCTTTTGCCGTTTTTTCACTTATACGTCGTCGGATTGTTTTGTTTCGTAACCTGTGATTAGTTTGCTTTTATCATTCGTTTAATGTTAATTGCCATTGCAGAAAAGAGGCAGTGTTCGGATACATTTCGAATGCCTCTTTTGTATGTTTCTTTTAAGTTATGCTGCCTTTTCATTGTACCGAAGGTACCCTCGCACCATATTCTTCTTTGCCTTTGGATAACACTGTACTCTTGGCTTTGCTTCCTTGCTTGGTTGCGTTCTTTAGCCTCTTGGAATAATGGTCTTTCTATTGTTTTGCGAGATGCGGTTTGTCCAAAACATTGTTGGCGTAACTCACAGGACTTACAGTCCTTTGTTTGGGCAGCATAAATTTTGCTATAACTTTGTTTCCAACTGTGCCACTTAACATGAGTAAATTGAAGTGCCTTGCCATTCGAGCAATAATAGGCATCGTTCATTTCATCAAATGTAAATTGTACTGACCTTTCGGTCTGATCAATAACACCTTTTATCGGAGAGATATAACCGGTTATCTTTAAATTTTCTAATTCATGGTGTACTCCAGAGCGATCATACCCTTTATCTGCGCCTACTTTGCCAATATGTAAACCAAATTTCTCTTTTTGTATCTGTAATCGCTTTATAAATGGTTCGTGGTCATTCACATTAGCAGCCGTAACGTGTATATCAGTTATGATTCCATGCTTAACGTCCACACTGGTATGCGCTAAATAGTGAAATCCCTTGGGTTTATTAGGACGGTTCAATAAACCTGACTCCGGGTCTGTTGTGCTCTGTTTTACTTCCTTCTCAGGAGGAGAGGTTTTAGGTTTTCTTCCTCGTTTTTTCCTAGTGGGATCGTTATCTCTGTCTTTTTTAATTCTCCGTGCTTCCTTTTCTAGCTCTTCAAGGTACTCAGTAGGCTTTTTCTCCACTAAAACTTTTTCTGACCTATTAATCGATGCATTCGCTTTGATGTGAGTAGAATCAACAACAATTATTTCCCCAGTAACTAAACCAGTTCGAATACATTCCGAGACGATGTGATCGAAGATCTCCTGAAAAATATGGCTTTCTTTAAATCTACGACGGCGGTTCTGGCTCAGTGTGGAATGATCGGGAACAGTGTCAGTTAAGTCCAATCCTAAAAACCATCGATAGGCCAAATTCACTTGGATTTCTTGTTCCAACTTCCTTTCGGAAGGGATGCCATAAAGATACCCGATAAGGATCATTTTCATTAACAAAACTGGATCAACTGAGCGACGACCTACAGGCGAGTATAAGTGTTGCACTTTCTCATAGATAAAAGAAAAATCAATCTTATTACGAACAACACGTAAAAAATGATTCTCGGGTACAAGATCATCCAAATTTAAGAACATAAACTGGTGCTGTTTGTCTCCATCGATTCCCATCATGAGATAGCCCTCCAAAATAAAAAGAACCGTATAGAAATGATTTCTACACGATTCCCAGAAACCCCTATCTCTACGGCAATTTGTCAACAGCCCCGTTCAAGGAGGCTTTGGGACTGAACATGTTAAGTCATCATTGTTACGGCAAACGATATACGGCAAATGGTTCCCCATTTCGATACGTATCGCTCAATCGGTCCAGCTCTGCCAAGGTCGCTTCATCCAACGCCAACGCTGCACTTTGCAAATTATCCGTAAGCTGCCCTACACTGGTTGCGCCCACGATCACCGAAGAGACAGCCGGCTTGTGCATGAGCCAAGCCAAAGACAGCACACTAGAGGATACACCTAGCTCCGCCGCTATCCGACTGATTTTACGTCCAAACTCCAGCTTGTCTTCACTTAACAACCGGACGAAACGCGGCTCCTTGTCCGCCCGCGAACCAGCCGGAGCCTGTTCTGCGGAGGTATATTTGCCTGTTAAAATTCCGCCAGCAAGCGGGAAGTACGGAATGATCCCCACCCCCTGATCAAGACAAAGCGGTACGAGTTCACGCTCCGGTGTCCGATCTGCCAATGAGTAGCTCACCTGCGTCGATATGTATCTATTTAGCCCTTCCCGCTGACTGATGCCAATTGCCTTCATCAATTCCCAGGCCGCATAGTTGGAAGCCCCGATGTAACGCACTTTCCCGGATCGAACCATGTCATCTAGTGCGCGGAGTGTTTCTTCCAAAGGCGTCTCTGGATCAAACGTATGAATTTGATATAAGTCCACATAATCGGTGCGCAAACGCTTCAAGCTGTTCTCAAGCTCCAGCATCAGGTGGTATCGCGATGAGCCTCTCTGATTTGGTCCTTCGCCTTTTACCAAACCAGCCTTGGTCGCCAAAACGACCTCGTGCCGTTTCCCTTCAAGCGCCAGCCCAATGATTCGCTCCGATTCTGTTTGCGTGTAAATATTTGCCGTATCAATAAAGGTAATCCCGTTTTCGATTGCGGTATGAATGATGTTTATTGACGTTTGCTCATCCGCACGCCCTCCGAATGAGTTCGTACCTAATCCCAATGCCGATACCTTCAATCCACTGCCACCGAGTCGGTAGTATTTCATATTGTGATCGACCTCTTTTCATAATAGGAGTGCTCCTCTATTATCTCCTATTTGGGTGGGGATTGAAAAATAAGATTAGGAAAGCTTGTTTTTCGAAATATTCTGTATTTTTTTCATAGTTCTTGATACACACATTTGGGATACATTTAAAAATTCTGCGGTTTGTGTCTGATTGTAGCCTGCCATCCTTAGTTGCAGGACTTGCCACTCTTTTAATGAAATTTGATTTTGCAGTTGCGCAAGCAAAGCAGTAACATATAGCTTGTCCAGCACGTACTCTTCGACGTCTCGTCCTTCGTCCTTCAAGACATCCATAGCGGTGGCAGCTTCATGGCTAGAAGCGGATGCCTTCAAAAATGGCTCTTGTAAATACTTCACAGGTCTCCCGACATCCAGCGCTTTTTTGATCTGTTCTACATTTTCACCCAATAATTGGGACAATTCTTCTATAGTAGGGAGATATCCCAAGTCTGCTTCGATTTTACTGATGTGATGGAGAATCGTTGTTGCCGTTCTAGTCGGCCGTACAATATTTCCGCTATCTCGCAAAAAACAGTTGATCTCCCTCACAATCGTTATGACTGCAAAGGACGAAAACTTCACGCCTCTTGCTATATCAAAGGCTTTGATTGCCTTGATGATTCCCATTCTCCCCAATTGCAAAATATCCGCTTTTTCCAAACAATATTGCCTCACTAATGTCTCCGGCTTTCCGATATATTTGTGCACAGAATGCCAAATGAGCTCTTCATTTGCGAGTATAACTTCACCTAGATACTCACTGTCTTCCTTGCAGCGGCGAATATTCTCCATGTTATACAAGGAGTATTGTTCTTTTTTCTTGCCCAATCTCTGATTTACGAACACAGCATGCTCACTCATAATACCTCCTCCCAGCCTATCTTTATGGTTCTCTTAATAAGCCGCTCATTTTTTTGTAGTGGGCCATGACTTTTGTATAGTAGC
Organism: Brevibacillus schisleri; assembly: GCF_055685845.1. Classification (NCBI taxonomy): domain Bacteria; kingdom Bacillati; phylum Bacillota; class Bacilli; order Caryophanales; family Paenibacillaceae; genus Brevibacillus; species Brevibacillus schisleri. The sequence goes on along the minus strand of NZ_JBVNDM010000001.1, from coordinate 764,610 downwards.
CATCGTGATAACGATTTCGGTCGACATTTCCCTCGCCTTGGTTATAGGCGATGATACTTAAACGAAGGTTTCCATATTTCTTTTGCAAGAGATCTACATACTTGATACCCGTTTGTAGATTGATCACGGGATCAAATAGGTCATCAGGGTGAACTCCCAGCCAGCTTCCTGTGCGCGGCATGATTTGTAATAATCCTCTTGCCCCCTTGCCGGAGATCGCGTCGTGCTGAAAACGGCTTTCCTGCCAGATCATCGCCATGATCAAGACCGGATCTATTTCGTATTGCTTGGATAATCTAAAAATCGTTTCTGTATAAAGCTCGACTGTAGCTCTATCAAGTCTCGGTGCAACCTGTGTGATTACGTTGGAAAGCTCCTTTTTTCTATGCCACTGCCTATCTATGTCCCCGGCCAGCTTCACCACAGGATGAACTTCCGACAGTCCCTTTTCTACGACTGGCAGTACAGCATTTGCGGGAATGAACACTGCGGCAACAATGCCGATGAACTTTGTTAGCACGTAACTCGCTTTTTCAGATGTAGCTGATGGACTGCTTGCAAAATGTTTTTCTGCATTCTTTCCACGCCGATTGCCGTATCCAGTGTATGTACCGATCGGCGCGAAGCATGGGCAAGGGAAAGATAGGCTTCCTGCACCTTTAGCAGCATGGCATGATTCGCATCTACTTCGGTTCGCAGAAAAAAGGTCACATCGGGTCGCTTCGTCAAATCACTCATCGTGGCATACCAGGAAAGGGGAGTATCTTTTATATAGAAGTAGTAGTAATTGGACAGTTCATAATGATCAATGATGATAAAATCAACGTTCTCCTTCGAAAGCCTCGCCATTTCTCGCTGATAGTCCAGAAAGTCCGCTTCAAAAAGCTTTCCTACCGCTTTCTCATCCAGCTCAATTTCGCAGCGAAGCCACATGCCAATGACTGCTCCGATCGGGGTATCTAAACGCGGAAATGACACTCTTTTCACTTTATATCCGAGGCATCTCAAATTTTCTTCCAGCAACGCCGCTTGGGCTTCCTTCGCATTGGCGTCAATTCCTTCGAAAGCGACAATCGTGGGCTGTCTCATGGCACTACTCCGTCTCCTCATTTGTCGAGATTTCCTCTGCTGCTTCACGAAGCTTCTTCTCTGCTTCAAGCTCAGCAGCCTGAGTAGCCAGATGATCTGCTAGCATTTGCTCGAATTCTTCCTTTGTGATCTCAAAAATCTCGGAGTCGAGTGGGTTTACCGTGTATCCCATACCGTCGGTCAGTAAAAAGTTTGTGTAGGTCAACGGCTCCTCACGAAACTCCTGCTTTTCGTAATCGAAAGCAATGACTGCTTTTTCAATGCCCGCTACGCAACCGCCGAACCAGATATTTACCTCTTCTTCTCCGCCTTCTGCTGTAGGTGTTGTATGCATATTGGTCGGAACGTGTACATATTTTCCAATGACCTGATGGGAGAGCTCCTCAGTTAATTCCTCATTCATCTTTTTCAACAAAACTGCCATGCTGGATCATTCCTTTTCATCGATTATTTGTGTATGTCTACAGCTCACCGTACTGCTTCAAAATTGCCTTGATGATTTGACACACTCTTTCCTTGCTGATATTGAATCTCTGGCCAATTTCCTCATGGTAATAGCCTTCACTTCTCATCTGGAGAATCAGCTTGTCTCGCGTGGACAGCTTCATATACTCCATGATGTCGAGCATCATCTCTACTTCCTCATATCGAAACTCCTCACTCGGAGCGGCAATACGGCTGATCATCGATTCCTCTTCATTCTCATCTCCGCTAGAGACTAGAACTGCATTACTGTTTGTCAGGTTTTTTTGCGTGCCGGCTTTTCGCAAGCAGTCGCGAATTTTATTCGTAATCACATGATCGACAAAGGTAGTCACTCTGGCTTTTTCCTGATCGTAATCCTTCATCGTGCGATACACCTTTAAGAGAACCTCCTGGACGACATCATCATGAGTCATTCCAGCAAACGTCATCCCTGTCAGCTTGGCTTCACAGTTTTCCTTGGCCTTCTGTAAAAAATCCTCGACTTTCCCTGCGAAAAATAACTCGTCCATTTGGTGAAGTTGATCTGTCATGAACTTCATCCCCTCCTCATGCTCCTATTCATAGTTGCTCTATCACACTAGGTAATGGGAGGAGGGTTTTAGCAACCAACTTTCAAATTTTTTTCGGGCAAGTTTGCAAGGTACCAGCCGTGAATACTTTTCCATTCAAAATTTTCCAGGAGGCACACTGACGCTTGATGTACCATTGGCAATCGCGGCAAATGTCATGAACCACACAACGACAAGTCATGGGCACGACATCCTGTTCCTTTGCTGACATCAAGATGTCGTTGACTGTCATTTTCTTTTGGCAGGCTTTTTCATAATCACATCCCTGACAGGCCATGCTACTCACCGATCCTGACAATCCCAATTCCTTTTAGGGACGCAGGATTCACTTGAACATGCTCGCGAAAGAACTCTTCCAAAACGGCTATGGGGGTGTCTTGGGTCGATGTATATTTCATGACCTGCACCTGCTCTCCATCTGCCGAAAAACTAATCTGATAGTACATGGTTTCTCCCCTCCTTTTGCTTCTTGTCGAATCTATACGAAGCGCTTTGAGATGAATTAAGCGGAATTTAAAAACAAAAAAACCAGCCGTTTATTCCAGCTGGTCCTCTACATATAATTCCTCTATCATTTCCTCTGTGATATTCATCTTCCCAAATTCCTGACAAACTTTTTGAAGTCCAAGCAGCAAGGAATCATTTTCTGTGAAAACCTCGTTCAGATCCATTCCCAACATGCCAAGCGCGTCACTGAGCTCCTCCCAGCCTTCGCGATCGATGTCCTCTCCTAGTAGAAATTCAGCTAATGCAGCAACAATTACGACATACAATACAGCTTTTTTGGAATCTCTCATTCTTATCCCCTCCATTCTTATTCGTTGGAAATAGAATAGACAGTTTCGAATGAGTTTTCTCCCTTTCAAAAGAAAAAGCCCGCTGTGGACGGGCTTACTTTACATCTGCAATGATTTTTTGAATCAAACTTTCATCAATCAAATGGCTGGCTACTGTCAGGGCCTTTGCCATCCGCTCCTTATCTCCATCAAAAACCTCGTGGATAATGTGACGCACACTTTCTTCATTCAGCATGAAGTTCTTGGCCATCGCCATAATCCCAACAACGGCTTCATGATCTTCGAGCCCCTTCGCAGAAACTTTTTCCTTCGTTTGTTGAATGATGATTTGTATTCCATCACTTCGCAATGTTATGACCTCCTGGCTTCTATACGACCAATTATGTATTCCAAGGGAGACTTCTTCCCCTTCTGTCTAACCTATGAACGTAGAAGGAGCAAATATTGTTCCAAAATTCCCTAGTAAAGGGGGTGAATCATTCATGGTTGTCGACCTCTATTACCATCTCTATGAATTACTTTCTACGGATAGCCAGTTGCTCGCATTACTCGGAATTGCTCCAGAAGACAAGGACTCCCTATCCAAGCAGATTATCAAGCGAAGAAAACTCGCTCCGCTATCTGATGTTGCGAAGCCTCTCCTTTCCTTCTACGCAACCTCCGGAAAGCGCGACACCGATAATCCACTCCTTCTCACCAGCTTTTTCCGATTAGATGTGATCACGCCTAGCGATATCGAGCTGGCGCATCAAATCGCGAACCACCTTTTCCATCTCTTAGACGGCAAAAGCTTATCGATGAATGGAATAGAAGGATTAGACATGTATGTTGTCTCCCAGCAGGAATCCGATACGGGTCATTCCTCTGCGTACTGCTTCACACTGGTCACGAAGTTTACTTTGCAAGTTTGTTAGACATTTCAAAACACCGTCTATCCTATGACAAGCTGATCGCGATTCCCTTTTCACACGATTCAGCAACAGCACACAAATCCCCTATCTAGAAGGAGTGACTTTCATTGTCTAAAAAAATGATTATCAAAGGTGTCGGTCAATTTCTTGCCAAACGCGCTTCCAAGGATGGAAATGGCGTCGAAGTCATTACGCTTGGTAATATGCAGGACCTGAAAATTGACATGAATGTTGAAATGGAGGATATCTTTGGCGGCGATGGACTCTTCGCCATTGACACTCTCGTTAAATCGAAAAGCATTGAGATTACCGCAACGGATGCCAAATTTGATTTGGCGGCTCTCGAACTGATGATGGGCTCCAAGCTGCAAGAGCAAAAGAGCGACTATGTATATGTACTGGGTGAACAAAAAGCAGTCACTGCTGGCAGCCTGAATCGAACAGCATCCACTGGCGACGCTGGTGTATGTGAAGTCGAGTTTGGCGACAAGCTCTTCAACGGTGGCGGATTTGCTGTTCGTCTAAAAAATAGCAATCGCCTTTTGAAACAAGTGAAGTTGAGCACGTCTGCTGCACCACAAGCTGATGAGTTCATGGTGGATACTTTCAATGACGGCAGCGATACAAAAACTCGTTTGATCTTCTCTCCTGCCCTGCTCAATGAAGATGTGGTCTTCAACTATCAGCGAATCGAAAAGGTAGACGTGGTCGACATTTTGATGGATGAAGTGCCATTCCCGGTTCATGTCGTCCATCACGGCTCCTTCCTGCAAAAGGACGGAACCTATGCAGGCATTGAAACAGAGCTGTTCTCCTGCATGGCAAAAGGCAGCTTCTCGATCGATGCGGCACGCTCCACAGCCAGCACTTCCGCTATTTCTTTGTCCGTTATTGATCCAGAGCGAGCAGATGGCAAGCTAGGCAGTGTGAAACGCTTCGTGTCTAACAAAAAAGTGTAACTCTTTCGAGGGTAATCAGGCTGAGTGGAGAGCTCCGTGCTCTTCGCTCTTGCCTTGTATTTTTTCAAAGGGAATAACTTACAACGAATCATAGCGAACGACAACGCATTTTAGCAAGTAGATATATTTAACAAATACAATCTAGCATTGTTCTAGGAGGGATTCTTCCGTGCTAAACCACCAAGAAGATTTGGAAAAAAAACACGCAGAGATGATGAACCAAGAAGCTGTAGAGCGGATTAAAAAACAGCAGGAGGCTGATCTGGTAGAGGCTATTTTCTTTGAAGATGATAGTGAAGTCATGCTGCGTGACGGCAAAACCTACCGGATTCCGCCTGTGACCTTAAAAGACGCACGCATCCTGATGAAAAAGCTAGGAACCGTTCATATCGACGCGATTATCCTTAATTTTCTCCCGTACGAAAACAAGGAAGAAGATTTATTCGATATCCTGCTTCTTGGCTTTCGCAACCACCCTACGGTTACTCGTGAGTACTTGGATGAACATTGTGATTTGGAGACGGCCAAAAAGCTTATTAACATTCTCATTGGTCTAAACGGCTTAAAAAAGTAGAGAGTGGCGAGGGTGACAGTTCCGCCATTCGCGATACGGAATCTGGTGAGCCACTTGATTGGGGCGATCTATTTTTTCATCTCCATAAGGACTGTGGTTTGAAAAAATGGGATATTTGGGAGTACACCCTTCCCCAAGTAGCAGAATTAATGAAGAGAGTAAACAAATACATTCAATTTGAGGTAGAGACACGCATGGGTTTTCCTTTTATGAGAAGAAAGGGTACGAATTCTGCTGCCAGTTCTCCCCATGCATCTAATTCGCAAGACTATCAGGAAATTTCCGAAGACGATATTGCCGTACTTGGCAAAGTGTTAGGTGGTCTATAACCCGTTTCTGTCTATTCTAAGACCAGAACGGGATTTTTCTTTTGAGGAAGGTGATATTCATGGAAACTCAACGTTTGACCGATGCCCTCCGCTCTATAACGAATGCTGCACGGAGTTCTGTAGAGCAGTCGGCATCCCCATTTCGAGCCGAGCAAGCTATCCCATTTTTTCAAGCAATGAATCCGCAACTGTATGAATTACGCCAGATGATACGCGACGTCGAGTCGAAGCCACTCAGCTTTTCCCGTAAGTACGAGTCTCAGCCAGTTTCCCAGGCTGCTCCTGCTTCCCGGCTGTCCGTGAGTACAGGAGCCATTTCCCCGTTCCGGTTTGCTACTGTCCCTAATGCTCCCGTTAAAAGAACAGAAAAGTCCTACGGCAAAAGAAGCACCCTTTACCCACAAGCATGGGAAGAGGCTGCCGTAGATGTGTTGCAAAACATGATGAGCAACGGCCTTCATACGCTTATCGCCTCGATGGATAGCGAAAATTGGGAGTCAGCGAAATCTTTGAACCGCCTGATAAAAAGAGCAGAGCGCAATTTTTTGTTCAAGGATACAAACATGATGGATTTGGCTCAGGCACGCGTTTCAGGACGCACGACGAATCAAAAACAAGTGGAAGAAGAAGCATATAGCTTGCGCGAATACTTGCGATCAGGAGTCAAACAAGACCTGCGGGAAATCGCGCTAACACATGCCGTCAGCCTTGAAGAAGTAACCAGAGCCTACTATACGTCTTCTCGCCGATCAAATGACCCGCATGTAGCGGTAGCCAATATTCGGGAGAAGGCAGCCATGTTACCAAATGACCCTCTTGCTCCCCAAACCCGGATGCAAACCATCTGGCAGGCAGCCTCCCTTGAAGCATTCGATATTTTTAAAAATCAGCCCCGTAGCTTTCCCACGCTTTTGTTACACCTGCTTCAGCGCATGAGGGAAAGTCAGAGCCAATTATCGCTCGCTGTTCGTCTGTTGAAAAATACTGCGGATCAATACGGAGGAAAAGCCGCCTACGTCAAAGCCCGGCGCAATCTTCATGAAGGAAGTGAGCAGCGAAGAAAAGAGCGTGTTACCGCACTGCTTGGTCAATCCTCTTCTCCCTTTACACAAGAAGCGCTGGAGATCCAGTCCTGGCAATTGCAAAATCTGTCTTCCTATCAGGCAGCCCGCACTCGATTGATTCGCAACAGGCTCGAGCAGAAAAAGGTCCAAGAGCTGTATCCGCACAATGACAGATTGTTAAAAGCACTGATTGCAGAAGAGAAAAAGCTGCTGAAACAGTTGCATCTTCTCTGGCTGAAGATGCGCGATGTAGAGCGTCAGGCACATTTGCTCGCCAGCCGAATTCATTTGACCCAGCGGGCATTCGGTGGTTTGCAAAACACGATTACCACCTTGATTCCTGCCGTCACCTCGCTGGACGAGAGACTGCGTGCTCTCTCTGATACGTCCGTTGCTACTGATGAGCAAATCAAGAACATGACCAGTGACTTAAAGCAGCAGGAAAAACAGCTCCAGAAAACACGGGAAGCCTTGAAGGAATTGACAGAAGCACTGTCCACGGCTGTACCCAAACCTCCGAGTGCCACAGCGGGTCCTCAGGCTGCTCCCTCAGCTCCCGCCGCCAGCAGTTCATCCTCTACCGCAAGCAAACTCCCCCCTGTTGCTGCAGCTCTCCTATTTGAGGAGTTCTCAGGTGATCTCAAGACGAAGATAAAGGAAAAGCTCAAAAAGAAGGAGGACAAGAAAGAATCGGACGATACGGAGGACGATACGGATGAGTCAAGCTCCACGCAGGATATCCCACCGAGAGGGAGCGCAGACAGAGATCCAACGCCTTCCGATAATGATCCAGGCCCAAGGGTACCACTATGGCGAAAAGGATTAAAAGCCGCCGGGAACTTGTTAAAAGGTGTTGCTCTCGCACGCGTTGCCATGACAGCGGCAGAATTTTTGGATGGCTTAAACACAGATTGGGTGCAACCTATGTTTATGTCCGATACCCAGCGGCAAAGCAGAGTGTTGGAAAATCAAAAAGGCCTCGTGGACAAAATCACGAGTATTGACAAAATGCCTCCTGGTTTAAAGCATCTTTTTTTTGTAGATACCGCCATTACAGGTATTAAAGATAGTTTGATCAACTTACTGGGTGGCACTACTCCTTCATTTAGCGATTACTATAACGCTTACGAAGCTGCTTACAAATATGATGGCAAAGACCTCAAAGAAGAGTTAAATAAAACCTTCCAGCCAGACAGCAAGGAAGCTGACCTCGAACTCGAAAAACTCAAAGCAAAATATAAAAAAGACGATGAAAAAGAAAAGTACTCTCGGTTTATTGATATTGATGGAGACGGCTCCAAGCTGAACAATAGCGCCGTTCCTTCATGGGATGAAGTCAAATCACTCGACCTTGGCAAGGAAGTGGTTGGCTATCATCTGGAAAAACTCGACTATAATGACGGAATTCTTACAGCCAATTACGAATTAGAAAAGAGCAAACTTTTGTCCGAGGGCAAAACAGAAGATTCCCAAGAAATGCAAGACTTATTTGCAAGGTACCAAGATGGTAAAAGAGCAAATAACAGAACAGCTCGGTTTTTTCTGGAAGGCCTCATAAAGAATATTCCTGACAATAGCGACGCCAAACAAGTAGGACAATTTACACTTGCGGGCTTAGACGCTTCTTATGAACAAATTAACCTCGATAAAATCAACCATATCGCCGGCACCAAAATTAAATCTGCGATGAGCAAAGTGAGCTCTGACCTGGCAAATAAAGAGCATCAGTATTACATTGACCGAAGTGAAGCACTCTTAGCTGGCCACAGTCCCAATTCTGAGTTCATGAAGAAACTCGAGGAAAAATATTCACGCAGTACGATTGAGTCGTTAGATGCAGGGAATTCTGACATGGATCGTCTTTTGGCCGAGTACCAAAACAACGAAACATATAAGAAAAGCATCGAGGACTTTAAAAAAGGCCTCGAGAAAGCCAAATACGACAATCTCGTATCTCTGCACATGTCCAAGCAGCCCACCAAAGGAACCTTCAACATGCCCGACGGCTTACAGCCACTGACCTACTGGGGCATGCAAACGGCCAATGGAACACATAGCACCTACGACTTTACCTATGGCGGCGACAGCAATGTGAACATTACCATCGCCAACATGAGCGGAACGGAGGCTGACCTCCAACGCCTCGGCTCGACCGTCAGCGAAGCCGTTCGTAATACACAAGCAAGCCTTTCCACCGAATTGAGCCAACAAGTCCGCTCTGGAATCGCCACGAGCTACACGAGATTGTAAGGAGGTACAGAAATGACCCAACAATACGCCTTTGGCACTGCCAATCAGCGCTACAGAAAAAAGCTGTTCCTTGATACTGGCTTTGAGTTCATGGAAGTAAACGCCCGACTCATCGAGCCGTATTCTCCGCCAAGCCCCCAGCCTTCCTTGCGCGAAATCAAAATCATTAACGCTCCCTCGCACATCCATCACTCCGGTTTTAGCAGCTACCAATGTTCATTGACCTTGCTTTTTCCAGACAAGGAATCGTATAACGATTACTTGAGCTACGCAGGCTGGACCCACAAGTTTTACGATGAAAAGGGAAGCATTTTTCTCGGAAGCGCAGAATCTATTACCCCCCAAGTCCTTGAGGCAGGACGGCGCTACAGTGTAACCGTCGATCTGATCCTCATCAAAAAAGACTCAATTGAGCGCGAATCACGCTTTCGGTTTCAAGATATTGAGGGACATTGGGCACAGAAAAACATTGAGGAGATGGCCGATCTCGGGCTCATCACAGTCATTACCCGAGATGGGAAGCCTGTCATTTACTTCCGCCCCAATGATTTCGTGACACGCGCCGAATTTATTGCTTTTTTAAATCGGACAAGGCGGCTGGTAGAGCGGATGATTCGGGAATAGCTGAGGCTGTTCCGGGTTTCTGTCTACTCTATATAGGAGGTGATGAAAATGATCAGCTGGGCTGATGTGAATGAAAAAGACTGGTTTTTTAATGAAGTAATGGAGGCCAGCAATTATTTGATGGCTGACGGAGAACCGTTCATTCAAGGAATTGCTTATGGCTCCTTTGAAAGCAATGCTCCTTACTTGTATGAGGAGTACAAGGGCTCCACTGGACAAAAAGTATTTACGCTCGCAGCCAAATTGACACCAAGTGCAGATAACCCCCTCTTTGTCTATATTGACGGCACGCAAACCCTTTTCAAAGAAATTCGGCCGAATCAAACAGACCCAAACAAAACGGACGTCGAGCTGTATTACGCACCATCTGCCAACTCGGTTGTCGCTTTTTCCAGCTTCGGAAAACCTGCCTTGGACCGTTTTGGCAAACCGATTCCCCCCAACTCCTCTTCCTTTGCTTACCCGAACAAACGCCTCGATAACGGAGACACCTATTTCTACAATCCATTCAGCCGCCAATTCAACGAGTATTTGTACGCATATGGTCGCTCCTTGAAGCGAATGGATGTGCCAGAAGAGGAATGGAAATCGACACCTGCCCAAGACCTCGCCAAAAAATATATTGGACTCAAGCAAGACGTCTACATGGTCAGTCCTGCTCCGGGTGCAACGATTTATCTCCCCTACAATCTAAATGGCGTACAGGTGCGCTTCATCTACAACAGCTACGAAAACGGCGCACTGTTTATGCGAGGCGGATATTTTTCGGTGAAAAGTCCTGGCGTATGGCGAAACGATCGCTTCTTTCCCAATGCCTACATCAATCGGGCAGAGGCTTTTCTGCTCATTGACCGGCTTCGGCGCTCTTTTTACCAACGCTTTACGGATTCACAACCTCCCACTCAGCGGCTGGATGAATCCCATACGGCATACGAGGGGCAACGTGTTTTTCGTCTGAACGGTACCTATCCCGCGGGTAAAAAGCTGCTTGCCGTCAAAGTGGATGGAAAAGGGGTCAACAGTTCCGACTATCAAGAATTTGATGATCATACGGTACTGTTCAACATGCCGCTTGAGGCGGACAAAAACGTTCATTTCCTCTATGTCAAAGAGACGAGCACCCGCTTTGAAGATGTTGGGCGCGAAAAGTACATGTACAACAGCAACACCGGGGAAAAAATTGCGCTAAACGGTGGGATGACAGGCAGCAAGCCTTCATGGTGGGCACCATCCGTCCTTTCTATGGAAGACGAGCGATTTGGCAACGGTGATTACCTGGTCGAAGGCATTGCGATCAACAATTTCGCCGATGGAGCCGCTGTCGTTAACCATATGTACGAGGTATCGTCATCCAACGCGGAAGAGAAAGAAAAATGGTTCATGCCTTACTCGCTGCTCACCCGGGCACAGGCCGTCTCTTTTTTGAATCGCTTTCGAAAATGGTCCCTGGAACGGTTTAAATAGGAGGTGCTTTCATGCAAACGATGTCCAATGAGCTGCGGAGAATTCTCTCCGAAAGACTCAAACTGGGAGAATTATCGAAGCCCGCGTGCCGCGTCGAGATAGATCGACTCATCTTCGTGCCGGGCCGTACCGAAGAGCTCGATTTCATTATGAGTGATCGGCGGGAAGAAAAAACATTGACCCGCACCATCATTCAAGATAGCTCAGGAGAGGGCGGAACTGCTCTATCCAAGATTTCTTTTGTCTTTCCTGTCGAGGGCAAAAGCATCCGAGATATTACAGCCTATATGGGCGACAACCGCAACCACAACGGGATTGATATCGCTTGTCCAGTCGGTACGCCCATCAAAGCTGCCTGGGCTGGCAAAGTAAAAAAAGTGACCGTGTCTGAAAAATATACGAGCTTTGGCTTTCGCGTAGAAATTCAGCATGCGGATGGCATATGGACCCGTTACGCCCATATGAGCGAAATCCATGTCAAAACAGGGGATTATGTCACGCAAGGCACTATTATCGGAAAAAGCGGCAATACAGGAGACGTCCGCTCTGCCGGCGTTACGAACATGGGCACCTATGACGATCCCAATTCCCCCCGCTCCAAAGGAAGAGGTGCTCATCTGCACTTTGAGGTCTGGAACGGACAAGCCGTCATTGATCCTTTTCCTTATATGAATGGCTCGAAGCATCTGTTCGCTGCCTCTTCCAATAACGGCTCAGGAGTCACAACCGATGCCACCTATGTTGGAACACCAGGAGCAACTCTCTTTGACGAACGCTTTACCAATAATACGTGGCACACAAAATCTGTCTACAAAGTAGACGAGCTGACCAAAAAGCTATCCATGATCGAGAGAAGCTCGACGGAGCATAGCAACCTCACCTTTACCTTTGATCCCAAAGGGTACAAGACCGTCTTCCCCTCCCCTACCGTTACGACAGGTATGAATCTCAAGCTGACCTCCCTTCACCCCGGCATTTTTAGCATGGGATTCTCCACCAACTTCGGTGAAGGTGCCGGCGAGCTGCGCGTTTTTTTCAATGGAAAAATGCAGATCAAGGTCAACAAATTCTCTGGGACAGAAAACGTAGAGATTCGTGATATCCCCTTTCCTAATGGCGAAATGGAAATCCGTATCGAGCTGTTCTGGAATGGAAAACAAGTCAATCGTTTTTCCCTCCAATACATTCAGATTAAGGAATTGCAAGGGCGACCCGATCTGTATGGGAACAAAGACAAAGTCGATCCGACGATACAGCAGGAGTTTTTTGAGGAACGGGAAATTACGAGCACCTTCATGCCTGGTCAGCCGCGAAAAGTATCGCTCCAGGTCGGAAAGTTCGTCTATATGGACACCCTTACTCTGGACAATATTAACCACATCGAAATGGACGACCAGTTTGAAATGGATTCACGTGAGGCACGGATCACGATTTCAAACCCGGGCGGCTACTACAGCCCGGACTATAATCCGTTTTACTTTCCGGAAACCTACAAGGAAACCCCTTGGTCTTATTTTGTGAATGGATTCCATGTCGGTGTCCTCTCCGAAAATACTCCTGTCCGGATCTACATGGGTTACGGTCTGAATTTGATGCGGGTATTTACTGGGCTGATCGACAAGCTCGATTTGAATGGCGAGGAATCGACCATGACCATTTACTGCCGCGATATGTACAAGAAGATTTTGAACAAGGTCATTACCGAGGACAAGCAATATCCATCAGATGTCGGACATTCTGCTGCGCATGATACCAATGTTTTTTCCTCGATGTCTCGTCGGGACAAAATCATCTCGATGGCTAAAAAGCAGGCCAAACAGCAGGGTCCAGAGCTCGATTATAAATTTCTGCTAGCCATCGCCGAGCATGAGACAAAAATGGGGACGCTCGGGAAAGGGCTGCCTCCAGGAGACTTCATTCTCGGATATGGATGCTATACCGGTGAAAAATGCGATCCGCAGTACCAAGGAATCGAACGACAGCTCTATCGCGGAGCCGTTCGCTATCGGGAAGCCATGGCGAGCAAAGGCTGGCGCTTCCAATCTGTCGACGACGTCAAATATTTTTGGCAAGGAGGAGACAAGGGGGCTTACCAATGGGCAAGCGATACGAATTGGTATAACAGTGTGTGGCAAATCTATCAAAAGTTCCGTTCCAGCACGGAGTTTGATCAAATCCCCGAGTGGGAAGGTACTGCACCTGTCCCCACCGAACCAACCGCTAAAGCCGCCTACCTCAAATCCGCTATCGTACAAGACTTGATCGCCCATGCAGGAATGTATAGTTGGCGCAACAATCCGCAAGACATTTACTACCCCTATGCCATTGTACAAGAGACAAGCTATACCCACGCGACGCAAGCGACAGGCAAGGTTTTCAAGGCTGTACCGGATAAAGAAGGCGAATTCGTAGAAGTCGATGCCGAATCCATTTTGACCCCAAAAGGTTGGAAAAATCCTTTTATTGAGCCGCCCGGACGCAAATTCGAATCGTATCAATACAAAGTGGGAGAAGCCATCGCGGAAATCATGAAAGATACAGAATTCCGTTCCTATTGTGACCGTTACGGTACGTATCGCTTGGAAGAGATTGATATGAATCGACCGATTGTAGCTACTTATACGGAGCACGACAATTTGATTACGATTCATAAGACGATCGATTTTTCCCGTGGCAGGAGCCATCTTGTCATCTTGGACGAAGAAAATAAGGCTGGTCATTTCGTAGATACCGAGATTTTGATGGAGCTAAAAGGCGAGGTCCGCACAGGCGTGAGGCACGTTCCTTCTGCGAAGACAGACGAATTGAAGCGACTGGCCGCGCGACGAACATTTTTTGATATAAAACGCTTGTGTCGTACGCTGCAAATTTCCATCCCCGGTAACCCTGCCTTGGATGTCCTCGATCGTATTTACATTATCGACTCCAATACAACCACCCGCGAAGCGTATACCATCAAAGGAATTCGTTCGATGTTCGATGCACAGAACGGCTATATGCAAATCCTCGATTTATTTTGGAGCAACAACGAGGGGGCGATTGTGTAATGGCCGGGATTGCGAATGATTATTTGATTTATCCCATCCTCGATCTGATCCGCGATGAAGTCCACCGTACCAAGACAGTCACAGCAGATCCGTTCGTCGAAGAACCCTCTGTACGTCTAATCCGGGAGCATCCCCTCGATCCGGAAAAGGTCACGGGTGCAAAGCTATTCTACGAGTCTGGCTACATGCTGGATATTTCCCTCACATTTGGCTCTACAGACACGACCACCTTCCCGCTTGAAGTCGATCAGCTCCATCCAGACTGGGAGTACTATTCTCTATGGCGATTAACCTCGGTTACCGCTGCGGGCTACGCACCTGACGGAAAAACGGTAGGATCTTATCTGATCCGTCTACTCTATGATACAAGGGGCCTCTTAACTGGCACCGATGTCCTTCGTATAGAGAAAGAGAGGTGAGTACAAGTGGGCTTCTCCGTTGTTTATTCGGGCGGGGGCGTGATCGACAAGGTACGAGAGCTCCCCTACCCGCACTTTTCCAAATTTACTGAGCCCTTCATTCGCGGACGCATGCTTGATGTGACTGCGTCCAAGCAAGTCTTTTCCGATACCTATGCCCTTCCCTATCCGACAGAATTTTTATCCGTAGCGTTTGCTACCAATAATTACTGCGTCGGCGATTACTGGGAGCTGAGTCTGGACGGCGTGAAGGTCTGTGAAACGATTTATACCAAAGAGCTTCCGGAGTCCGTCTCGATGGGAAACAGCTTTGGGATCGTCTATCCGTTGAAGCCAAATGCGCAAGTCCGCTTTGACTTCCACAACATTTCAGGTACGGAAAAGAAAGTTTGGTACAATGTGAAATTTTTACGCAAGAAACTGTAAAGGAGGCGTATGGATGCCTAGTAAACAAGTAGCTTGGATCGAGGGCGAGGTCACAGCCGATTTGCTCATCAACAAGCTGGCTGATGAAATCGTCAATGCCAAAATCCCGGATACGAAGAACCGCTGGGAAAAGGTGTTCGAGGTTAATGAAGATAAGTGGGTTACGTATACGAAGACCACTGTTGCGAATACGCAAGGGACGTACAAGCATACGGATGGGAAGACTTATCAGGTGTATAAGTTACCAGATTTGCGGGAGTTGACTGCTAATGATGGTGTTCGACTCGTCGATGCAGACGGATATGTCTATGAAACGATTAATTACAACAATACAAAATCAGGTAAAAAAATTCAGGTCATGCAGTTTACCTACAAGGATGATACAGGAAAAGATAATACCCTCTCTATTCCTGGGCTCTTAGTAATTAATGTAGATGATCCTGATCCTACCAATACAGTTGGCAAGAAGTGCCTCGCTCTTCAACAAGGAAAGTATGAATTAGACGGTCATACCTTTACAGCCGGAAATGAATGGGACGAATATCAAGTGATCACACAAGTTCCATCTGACTGGAATGATGTTTTGGCAAAAGGCAAGTGGACTGCTTACTATACATCTGGCGGTACCTGGACTAATATCATTCCCCCTTCCTCCAAATTCGGAATGGTCAAATACATTGCCAACCCCGTCCATCACTACGACCGAACCGTCGTCCTAAAAACCGTTCCTGACATCCCTTCAGGCCAAACCCCTAACGACTATTTTGTCATGCTAAAACATCCTATTAATCAATACAACTACTTGGATGTGTCCTACGGCAAAGGCTTCAAAGGCAAAAACCCAGTTGGAAAATCTGCCGATACCTACCTGCTAGCCTGCGATAATAGCACCGTTATTCCCGGTAAAGTACCTGTCGTCATCGATCAAAAACAGGCTGAACTCCAGTACAACAAATGGAACAATCCTGATGATGGTGACAAGTACACCCCACCTCAGGAAGCATGGGCACTCGATTACGACGACAAGGTCGAAATTAAAAGCCCTTCCTCCCACTTTTTCTACGGCGCCGACTCTGTCGTCTCTTGGGTACCAAACAAGAAGCGTCGCCCAGACTATTGGGTGGAATACAACCTCTCTGTAAGCAATGATCGTGTAGCAATCGTAATTGAAGGCGATCCTTCTCCAGATATGGATGCTTACTACAGCAGCTTTGCTTATATCGGAAAGACGATTCCTTTTGCTGACTATGACCACAAAGGCAATTTTGGCATCACAGTCGGCATGGGTGATTTGACCAAGGAAAAATCAGGATTCCTTCCTGCTGACATCAAACAGGACACCAATCCTAACTATTCAGGCTGGGGACGCTACACCTCCAACGGCATGTATTCCTTCTCCATGCTGCAAACCCGTAGCTCCGTTTACTTCCAAGCATACTACCCTGCCTTCATTACCCAGCTCCCCAAATACGATGGAGTGGGCACGCTCCCTCCTGAGCTCTCCAAAATGGTACTCGAAGCAAACGGCTTCCAAAGCTCGAAATGGACGAAGAAATATCATGCATCGCCGATCTATCTGGTACACCAGTTCGAAGGCTATCGTGGCTACCTCGACAGTGTCGTAGCAATCGAGGACCATAATCTGATCAATAAGGACGAGCTCGTCGTAGATACCGAGGAACCAAAAGATCCGAAGAACCCTGCTGCCGGAACTTGGACAGAGGTATACAAGTTCTTCCGAATTAATACCCCTGTTAATTTCTTTAAGTACTCCCCTAACCCTACCGATTGCACCATCGCCATCTTAAAAGAAGTATATTAAAGGAGGATTTTCACATGGCCAATTTTAAATACATTGAAAAAATCACCACTTCTAAAGAGCTCCTGGATACGATTAAATCTGAAATCGAACAACTTACTAACTATACCTTTAACCCAGCTGCCGGAGAGACACAAGAAAAATCAACCTGGACAGTTATGACAGATCTCACAAAAAAAGATTCCGCTTCCGGCAAAACCTCCGAGCTTGTCCTAAAGGGCATCTCCAAAATTAACACCGAGACCAAAGAGTTTTATGTTAAATTCGTCAATCCAGGCTTCACCAACCCGAAGGAACACAGCTCTCTGACGGTTCAAGTATTGACAGACTACAATGCCACAGCCAAAACCTTCGCAACAGAAGGACATCCAGTCAATTTCGAATGGGCCGACGAGAAATTCGTCGTGAATGGCAAACCGACAGATCGTACGATTGATAAACCTGTCTACCTGTACATGAATGTGATGAACAATCGCCTTTCTCTGGTTGCCGTTGGCGATCCGGCTGTTCACTTTGAAGATTATCGCAAGAGCTTCCTCTATGTCGGCGCACTTAAGCCATTCAAGTACAACATGGATGATGTGGTTGGAAACATCATGCTGACGGCTGGAGCTGTCGCTACTGAGCCTACTGCCCCAATCGCCCCACACGATTATGGTCAATACACCTCTTTTGGCAACAACACCTTGCAAATGCTGGCGACAAAATCAGGCATTCGCTTCCAAAAACACTACCCTGCCTTCATTACCCAAGCTCCACAGCCGGGCAAAGCATATTCCGATAGCAAGCTCGGCGATACCGGTCTTCTTCTAGAGCCTCAAGGCTTTAACGCATCTGCTTGGACACGTCGTTACCATTTGAGCCCGATTTATGTCGTACACGGATATGATGGATACCGCGGCAGCTTGGATGCATGCATTGCTGTTTCGAAAAACAACATTCTCCACTTGGATGAATTGATCATTGATGTTGATCCGAGCGACACGACCAAGAAACACAAGCAGGAAGTGTACCGCTATTTCGACCATAATACCGAACAGAATTTCATGAACTACTCCGCCAACGTAAAAATGGGGGTCGCTTTCCTGAAGGAAGTTCGCTACTAAAAGAAGTCCCTCTAAAACCGTATAGCTAGCAAAAGGGGGAAAACTAGAACGCATCTCTGGTGTTCCCCCTTCTTTTTGGGAGGTGAACCATTTGACCGGGATTTCTTCTCTAGCAGCCTATCAATTCAGACTTGCAGATCACTACGCTTCTATTCGCAACTATATCGGAAAAGTAACTTTCACGACTTCGCCCTCCCGTAAGTATTCCTTCGTCTATATTCCCTACGGACAAAGTGCCAGTATGGTCATGCTAGATTATTTGCTCGCGAATCGGAAATCGTTTGCCGCTGACCTTCAAGACTCCTTGCAGGATATGATCCGGAATGATACTAGCATGGCCAATCCCATGGAGCTGGTCGTGGTATCCGATCGCTCGCCATTTAAAGAGAGCTTACTTCAGGACGATGCCTTGGACGCTGACCGGATCATTAAACAGCCGCTACAAGTCATTCGTCGTGTACATTTATCAGATCGGATTAAAGCAGCAGGAATGGCAAAGCTCAACCCTGCCAAAATGTTTGTGCGTGTGCATAAAGATGAGCTGCATATCGATTTGCCACCAGCATTGGCAAGTCGTTCCGTATCGTCAGAAGCTGTCGTCAGGAAAGAACAACCTGGAGCAGCACGAACCGAGCGATTCGCCGGAAAAAAGATAGACGAGTCGTTCACGGGAGAACGTACTTCCACGTTCGATTTATTCGTCAATACCGAAAGAAGCTTGGCTGAGCGAAAGTTTTGGGCTTCTCTCTTTGTGCAGATGGAAAGAGAATACGCAATCAGATCGATCACTCAACACCTATCTATTGAGAACAGCCTACCTCTTTCCAACCGCAACAACAGACATACCATGTTTACGGATTGGTCTTACTCCATTGGCGAGCGACATACTTCCTTCCAGATGACCCGACACTTCGTGCAAGCCTTCCACAGGATGAAAACAAAGCCGACGAAAGTGCTTCGCGACATGGACTGGGCTTACCTCAAAGCCCGTCAGTATGACGCCATGCTACACTTCCTTCAACGTGCAAGTAGGATCGCTACGCAAGATTTAGCGATCCATCGGGCTTCTACAGGTTTTCGAACCATGCTCCAAGATGGTTCCCTTTTACAGAATCAAGACTGGGGCTATCGAGATTTCACGCGTCTTCTCTCCCTCGATTCCTTTTCACCAACAGCCTTCCGACCATACCAAAATGACTTATTCATCAATCGCTCTCGACTATATGCTACTCGTCCCTATCAATCCCCTGGCACACTCATCACGGAATATGCTATTGGTAATCGGGACGTGGTTTCAGAGCTCGCTATTTTCCTATCACAGATTACGGGAACCCGAACGATTCAAACAGATGCTTCGCTCATGAACTATCTGGAACAAAGCTCCCGACACACCAGTCCCCTCTTGTTTGTTCCCAATCCCATCAATGATTCTCTTCGAGAGAAAACCAATCCGCTCTGGATTCCCCAGCACTTCGAACTCGGAAAGAAAGATCTTTCTCGTCCCACTTCGATTATCAAGGAAGACCTTCGCGCAGATCGCCAGCTCGTACATGCTGCTCATCTTTGGGAAAAGGAACGCGCCATCGATCTTAGTGGGGGCAAAGCACCTAAGCCATCCTTTTATCAGGATGAGGATGACATTTTCGCCAATCTGGAAAATGTACGCCCAAGTCTCCTGACAGAAGAAATGGTCTTCGCAACCATCTTGCGCTTACTGCCCGCTCATCTTTTGGAAGACATCCTTGGTTCCAAGGAATTTCCTTCCCACCTGATGGATGACATGATTTTTGCCTCGCGCCTGACAGACGGCCAAAGCATTCTGGAAGCACTCATGGAATGGGCGCTGACCAACAAGACTTTCGATGCTTATGTAGATGAGGAATTTTTGGAGGGTGTACGGACACGGGTTCAGGCATTGATCGAATCTGAGGTCATTTTCAGTAAAGCGTTGCAAGACAGGGCGGGCATTCTTTCCTTTGAGACATGGGAGTCCACCCGTCAGAATGAGATTCTCTCGCATCTGGAGGAAGATGGGGTTGCAGGAAAACGGGAAGTATTGCTACCTTCAACGGTTGAAGAGGTGGATATCACCAGCCAAATGGAAGCAGCTCCTTCATCCCTTACAGAAGCACTAGTCGGCGAAGATGTATTCCGTCCAGCCGAGCTGCAAATTGAGAATCCTTTTGGTTACATGGAACCCGATCCGTCCTTTTTGTTCGATGAGCATACAGCTCGTAAATCCGCTCACGCCAGCGACCTTGACGAGTTGCCGGTCACCGCACTGTTGCGCAGCAGAATCACGGAATTGTGCAGCGGCTATCTCTTCGCTACCTCCCCGCATGAGCGAGCCAGTTACCTCGTCGATTTATACGATGTGGCAGAAAAAAGCGCGCGTGATGGAGAACTGCAGGACGATGAATGGCAAAAGTATGCCAAGCTCGCGTTGGAACAAACGGTATTGCATGAGCAACTAATTGCCTATCAGCCGGAAGCAGCCGCTCATTTGATCGAATCCATCCTCAGTTACAAGCTACCAGATCAAGCTGTTATCAACGCGGATTGGGTAGCCTCCAACCAAGAGCGCGCTACCTCGCTACTCACCCAAATCATGGGTAAAAAAGAACTCGCAGATGCCGTCATCCTGGAATACTTGGCTGGCCAATTGGATCATAGAAAAGGGCATATCGAGAAACCATTACTTTCTGTTCGCGACTACAAGAAAGCATGGGCAGATCGTATAGAAGAAATAGGACAAGGTTTGGTCTACGACTACTCCAACGATGTGCTCGAGGCTGAGCACGATCCCGAGCATTGGTCAGGTGGTTTTTCTGTTCCAGAAGCGTACGATCCCCACGATCCATTCAATGCGTACTATCCATGGACGACGGATATGAATGCACTCGCGATGGGGCAAGACAACTGGACTCGTTTTGGCTCTGGCAGTTGGGAGCATAATCGCGACCAAGGCACTTTTACCCACCCAAAAGGCTCTAGTGGCATGAGCGGCTACATTCGAAATGACTTTACCTATTCAGACTATCAATTTGAGGTCGATTTCAGAGTAGATGAGCCCGCAGATGGAGACAGCGCTGGTATCGTGTTCAGATATCACAACGACCAGAACTACTGGATGTTCGTCGTCAGTGACGGAAGCGCAAGCGGTATGCCGCGACCCATGCAGCTTTTTAAGGTAGAGAATGGTAGATCAACCATGTACTCTACCCCGATGAACCCGTTTGCCTGGGAAAAAGAGAAATGGTACACGCTGCGTGTTTGGGTTACGGGTAACCGCATCCGCGTCTGGGTAGATCATAACCTGCAATACGATTTTACGGATTAGAGGTGATCATTTTGGGTCATACGTTTGGCATTTTTTCTAAATCAGTGGGCAACGTCACATTCGGAAAAATGCGCTCCTCATTGGTAGAGGGCGCATTCCACCCGAATCATCCGGACAATCCGGACAGCCCCAATCGTCCTCGTGCTGAGGATCGTTATGCCGGGTATCAGAATCCGCTTTTAGGCGATCCCGGCAAGGGTCAGATTGGTCGTTGGCAGACCGTCAATCTCGACTCTCTCGAAAGCGTGATCGATCAGATGATTGAGCAATTCGTCCGGGACAAAAATTGGTACGCCAAGGTTCGCTGCCGAGAAGCACTCTGGAACATGTACCGTCGCCTGGAATGGTGGGTCAACCAGCAAATCGATCCGCAAAAAAACGACTACCAGCGCGCCTTGCTCATGGTACGCGATTGCATTTACAAAATCCTAAAAAACGCCGAGCAACCGGATGGAACCCATCAAAATGTTTCGCTACCAGTTTGTCCGGCTCCTTATTATCATCACTTTAGCGGTTACTATCTCAATCATTACGATGCCATCGATAAAGAAGTCCCTACATTTGATATGCGGACTCTTCCGCTTTCGGATAAATTTCACGGCTTGTTCCGCTATGTCTCCTCCACCGAGGATCGGGAATGGACAATGGTCCACTCCGTCGGCACCAATGAGATGGCGGGGAGTGAAAACATCATGAAGCTGGATGTGACCACTCTCAAGCACGGTAATTCCAGCAAAGTGACTTTTCAGTGGCGCTTTAAAAAGCAAGGCTTTATTCGTTTCAAGTACATGGCTAGCACTGCTCCTGGCGATGGGTTGCTGTTTTTTATTAATAACAATCAGGTTGGCGGGGAATGGAATCAGAACAGCAGCTGGCAGGAAGCGAAGTTTCACGTCAAGCCGGGGCAGACGTATAAGTTTGATTGGTTTGTTCGGCGGATGAGTGATCGGCGGTTTGGGAAGAATGCGGTTTATGTTAAAGATGTGGAGTGCGTTGAGGTGGTGCAGAGCCTGGATGAGCAGACGCCTCCGGATGTGGATACGTTGGGGGATGCGGCTTATAACATTCCTGGCTGGGAATGGATTACTCTTTCAGATAAGAGCATCATCACCACTTATTTTTCAGGAGTAAACGACACACTTTCAAGGAAGGTTCAGAGAGTACTTGATGCGGAGTGCGCTGGAGATTTCAGTTTTCAATACGAAATGGGAGTGGATAACCCGCCCTATACGAATGAATCTGCTCTATTTTTCGATGAAAGATTTGCTTCCCGGACCCAAATCGGCGAAGGTGTACGAGGAAGTACCGCAGTCTCACAACAAGGATGGCAGTGGTCATTAGATGGACAATCCTCCTCCACTCAAGAAGATTCAGCTATCATTTCCTATGATATTGAAATTGGTGACAACTGTACCGTTGATTTAACAGGAGATGTCCAACTGATCTGTCCACCACTAGAGATTGATCACTACGAGGAACGAACCACAAATGTTTCTGATCCTTTAAACTTCTACTTCACCGGGGTGAGTCACTGGGAATGGAAGTCGATTCCCGGACTTGGTAGCGGTATTTATATGCAGGACCCAATTGTTTCTGGAAATGGAGATGCCACCTATACTTTTGAACTTGAGGCTGATGGGTGGATTGAGTTCAGTTTTACTACTGGTTTGCGTTATACAGAAAGACTCCTCGTCATTATCAATGACGTACAACAACTAGAAGCAACAGGAGATGAATGGGAGAAAAACGTACAACTCCCATTAGTAAAAGGCCGTAATACCGTTATTTTTCGAATTCAAGATGACATGACAGAAGAACCCCTTGAGGAAACCTATCCTGGTGAATTCTCTTATCGCTCGTCAAGCGGCAAACATAAAACGCCTATGGGCAGTTACATTGATGTAGACAGAGAATGGAGAACAGACAAAAACTCTAGTTACACAAAAGAGGATCGTGCAGAAAATGTTTACGACATCTTCCTGAATCCCGGCTCCTCTGTTGAATTTTCGGAAGAACTGGAACTGAAAAATCTCGTTGATGAATCGAAAGAAGACGAGTATGAATTGATATTCTCTGAAAATTTTAATGATCGAGATAAATACGCACGTGAAATTCGTGTTGATGACAATTGGGAATGGGAAGATATCGTTACTCGTTATCATGGGGAAGGTCACGGAGGAGACGGCGTACTCAAGGTTGAGAATAAAGACGGTACCCGGAACCGCCTTTATGTCGAGAATATAAATTTGGATGAACCGGGGTTCGTAAAGTTTGAATATGGCGGTTCCTTTTCAAAATATGAGAGTCTCAGCCTATATAGTAACAATCGGTTAATTTGGTCGGAAAACAAAAGCACCAGTGATCCTCTTGGGCATACGATAGTGGTTCCACTTAGCCGAGGAAAACAAACGTTAAAGTGGGTATTTGAAGATTACGATAAAGTTGAAGTTGAAGCCCCTAATTCTGGGTATAAACCACCGACAAAACCCGATCCTTCTACAGGTGGTGAGCAGTGTTATCCCTCGGGATCAGTAACTCATTTGGGTGATTATAGCCCTTTCATTGATCACCAACAAGTATATGAATCTAAAAGAAAATTTAGAGTTCGATGGATGCAATATACCCAAGATCCTGTAAAGATTTACTACGATGGTAAAGTACCTATTGCTCAAGGAACTGAAAGAGATGGTTACACACTCAGGCGATTTATTAATAACTCTTCTATCACATCAGCCAAATATTCCGAGCGATTAAAAATCTATGCTGGTAAAGGCTATGATGTTCCAAATGCATTCGATGTCCCTGTCAAATGGGTTTTCCGCTCTCATCCTGACGCTGCTAAAAAGACACCGATACACTATGACAATACCTATGTGATAACGTCTGAACAGGTTGCAAATAAAAATAATTCTTCCACCTATTGGTACGTTACCTTTGACAGTGTGGGGAATGAACATTTAGAAGTTGAGTTTGACTATCAGTACTATTGTTACGAACTAGATAGCAAACAAGGTAATAAAAATGGGCGACAAGTCTCTACGAAAAGATTATATAGCTACGCAATAGCGACGGAATACGATCCTAAAACGAATTCTCATCTTTTTGTAACACGTAAAGGTATTGGCTGGAATACCCCAACAATCACAGCCACAGGTAGTAAGAGGATGAATGTAGGAAACACGCAGAATCCCTATAATATAAAAGATTGGAACGATGCTGAACACCGTAGCTCCAAAAAATTTTATTGTAATAAGCCAGGTCCCTACTGCATTGTCTTTGACGTCCAACGAACTTTTTTTAAAGACTCAACTTTTGGAAAAAATGGTATCCCCTATTACATCGCTATCCGCAATCTCAAATTAAAATCCAATAAGCACCGTGAATTCAGCAATAACTATGACGACACTAAAGTAGAGGTTACAGTAACGGATATAACTAATCGAACAATTATTGATTCTTACCCCTTATCAGCAGGTCCTACAGGACAGGCTGAACATTTCATAAAGTACGATGTCCCTAAGGGTAGACATTATCGTATTGATTACAAACTGCTAAAGGGAATAAGTCATAGGGGAGGATTAGATGACAACGGAGGAGTCTTTACTCTCAGTCAAGGAAAGGCTGAAGAAAAGTGGGTAAGCTATTGCATTGATAAACTAGGCTCTATTTATCCAAAAGACAACTCGCCATATGAACCTAATCTCCCCCCTCCCACTCAAGTAATCATACCCGACGACTCCTGGTGTTGGATCGATACAATCGAGATCAGACAAAGTAAAAAATCAAAACCATGTCGTGATGCCTATGTCCGTGTAAGAATTTACGACGAAGACAACGGAACCATCATATCCGAAGAGAAATACTCGGATTTTGATGATGTACAAACAATCAAAGCTGCTATTACCAATGATTCTGATGAAGGTAAAAATTATTCTATTCGAATCAAGTTCTATACCGATTGTGATGCCGAAGCGAGATTAAGTAATGGAGAGTATACATTCCATGACAAGCTCCCGCTCCCTAAATCATCAGCGTTTGTATACAACTTCAAAACGACTGCCAACGTCCCCATATGGATAGGCGGATGCAACGGCAGCAATATCCAGGTAAACATCTATGATCAAACAGGCAACAAACTTCAAAACACTACCGTTAATCTCTCCGGAAACTACGACTTTACCCTCGAAAACCTATCCAAACCTTCCGTATCTAAAGTACGTGTCGAAATTACTACAGAACAAAAAGGCCAGATAAGCGAGTGGACTGGCAAAAGTTATTTGACTACGTTCAAGCTACGAAATTTCAAAGCAACGGAAAATTGGACAATTGTCCCCTCTCCTTTTAATAGCCAATTGGACTTTTTCATTGATGGCGTTCTTCGAGGTAGCTATACAAATGCCGGTGGAACTCCTGTATTTCAAGTAGATAGAGGAAGACATACTTTCACCTGGGTATTTACAGCAAAAGGTACAACAGAGGTCTGGGATTACTGCAATATCGACTACATCAAACTAACCAACTGGATCTGCGACAAGGTCCTCGTCACCCCCTACTGCGATCCCGGCAGCGGAGACAAATGCGTCGAAGCACTGATCAAATGCTTGCTCGCGATCTGGAAACAACGCCCTGAGGCATGTGTGATTGGCAAACGAATATGGCTATTTACGTAAGGAGGTACTTCTATGAGTGTAGTTTCTCGGCGTAAATCGGGGTTTCTCTTCGAGGATTCTTTCGATTCTCTTACCCTCGATTCCAAGTGGAACATGACACCAAATGACTCTTCAAGGTGGTCGCTATCTGACGCACCAGGCTCGCTCCGTTTAAAAGGCGGAGCCGAGCCGCTTCAACTCTTCTTAGACACACTTACCCCCGTGAAACAATTCGTCCTCGATATGAAAAATTCATACAATCCGAAAGCTTCCGGAAGCACAGGCGGATTGACTGTCTTCATAAACCACAATGACTTTTTCCACGTCGAAGAATATTACGATTCATCGCAAGGCGCTGCGAAAACCTTCCCCTGGCTTCGATTAATACGCGACTACAATACCTATACCGCGTATTGGTCCGAGGACGGAGCCATCTGGCACATCATCGGTTCGGAGGAATTCAACCGCCTTGCTCCCAAAATCGGTATCTTTCTCAACAGCAGCGCTACAGACGACTATCTGGACATGGAACACGTCCGCGTTTTCTCCCTCCCCACTCTCACAGTCTCAAACCTCTCCCCCGGCATCCGCGTGGAGCTGCTCGATTCCACAGGAGCCACTGTCGACTCCAAAACGTGTCGGACAAGCCAAACATCCATTCACTTTGATATGACTCAGCATCCTATTCCTTTCACTGGCTCCCTCCGTTTTGCGGAAGCAGACGGAAAAACAACCATTAGCTCCAGTGACCAGATGGAAATGTGGGGCGGGGACGAATACGACTTTTCCCCCTCTCTCACCCTCTTTTTTATCGATGGCGAAGGAAAGGAAGTCCACCTGCAAGACAACACGGAGGAGTTTCTCGGTCATATGCTCCAAGGCCAGTATAGGGAAGTGAAAATGATCGCCCGAAATACGATGCATCATGGGACTTTTACGGGTATCCAAGGGGTTCTCATCTCCTATGCAGGTACCGATCAGTACAAGCGGCTAGTAGATGTCGCTACAGACAAAAACGGAGTGCCTGGTACGTGGGGCGATTCTTTCACCCTGCCGGATACTGCCGCAGGAAATGAACAAGTTTTCTGGACGCGGATTTCCCGTGAGACCGATCCATCCCTCGTAGATAAAACGACGCATGTCCATTTTGGGCTCAATTTGTCCGCCGTTTATACCAAATAAATCGAAAAGGAGCTGAACGTATGTCGGTCAGAATCACCCGAACAGGCACCGAAGTCGTCCTGGATCATAATGAGTTGGCCAACAAGGGAAAACGTACCCACACCGAAATCGACTCCTACCTCCAGGAGCTGGATGATGCCAGAGAGAATAAACCGAGCTTACAGGATAAATTCCGTGAGCTAAAAGACAAAGACGATGAACAGGATCGTCAGCTTGATGCCGTGAAAAGTGCTGTTTCTACCTTTCAAACGGGGCTGAATGCTTTATCGTCAACGGTCAGTGCAGCAGAAGCGAAAAATCAGACGCAAGATCTCCGTCTTTCACAAGTCGAACAAAAAAACGCACAGCAAGACCAAGCCATTTTGAAGCTACAAAGCGATGTCTCATCTAACCCGAACGCCGAGGTGGTCGCTGCACGCCGAGATCGGGATGGGAAGACTTTTCCCAGTCTAAAAGCTCGGTTGGATGATATGCAGGGGAGGATTGGTTCTGGGGGCGGCGGGGGAAATAATGGGGGAGCCACGAGCATCTCCTTTGATTTACAGACCCCCATCAATATTTTGCTGAATACCTTCCGTGATGCGGAAACACATAACAGACCCGCCTATCGTCAAAACAACATGTATGTAGATGTATTTAGCGATTCCTCAGGAATTGATATCGAGAAGTCGTCTTCTTTTGCCAATATAAATGGTACCGTCTCACCCGGGCTTTACGATACAAACATCATCATGTCCGGTCCAACTGAACCTGCCCCTTATCACGTAACCTCGTCTAGTGAAACATCTGGTTACCCTGGATGGATGGGAATCAACGGAAATTTAACTGATTCCTATTATACAGATGGAGTGACTCCTCCAGCAGAAGGTCATTGGTGGCAAATTGACTTTTTCGTCCCCAAAATTATTACTAAGCTCGCAATACGAGCTATTGGAATCTCAGCTGGACAGTACGGTCTTGCCACGTTTACTCTGCAAGGTTCACAAGACAATACGAATTGGACAGATTTATACGTAGGATCTCATGCAAACACAGGTTCAGAGTTAGAACACAGCTTTACGAATACCTCTGCATACCGCTATTACCGCCTGGCCAAGCTTCGGAGTTATCGCAGTGCAAACCCGGTAATTTACACCGGTTGGCACGAGATTAAATTCTATGAAATTATTGACGCTGTTACTCTCGTGACTAAGGCAGTTAATGTTGACCGCTCTCCAAAGAAGGTTATTACAACTGCGGAGTATACTGACGCGGTCACCTTCGACCTGACCCTCGATGGAACAACTTGGGTAAACAACATCGATTTAAACAAGCTACTCGATACTTCTTCACTAAAAGGTACAAACCTCCAATTACGAGCTAACATTCCAGCTACAGGCAGTTTGAAATCGTTAGGATTTACTTGGTATGACGATAGCATGCTTGTTGAGATGCCGAGCAAAGAAGGGGGAGGCGGGGATCGTAGCAGTACCAAACCGTTAGTAGACGTCGTGGCCGCTACGAATATTTTGCGTAATGCTTATCGTACTTTGGAAGGCGCGAATCAGGGAGCGTCGGTTCGGCATAATTTGTATGCAGATGCTTTTGTAGATTTATCTGGGATCGATTTATCTAAATCAGAAGCATTTCAAATCCAAAATGGAAAGTTTACCAAAGCTGCTGGAGTACCTTTCTCTTGGAAGGATCTAGGCGTCCAAACCGCTTCATCTATTGGAGACTGGTATAATAGTAGCACTAGTTTTAGACCTTACAAATCAAATAGTACGACCCAAACCTATGCCGTTGAAAAAATCGCTGACGATAATGCTATTGCAACACCGGGTGGATATTCTGATTACTGGCTTCAAGGCGGTACAAGTGCTGACTTATTCATGAAATGGGTAACACCTGTAGAAATATATAAAATCATTCTTTGGATGAATGGCAGTTTAGGACAAAACGGACACGATTATTGCGACCATCAAATTTTTGTCAAAAATCCATCAACAGGTAAATGGGAAGCAGTTACTCCAAGGATTAATCTCGCTTCAAAGACCGATAAAGGAGTACATGGTGACGGTTCATGGCACTATCCCATCAACCTAGACCATCTCGTTAATGAAGTCAAAGTAACTGTCTGGAATAAAAGTTCATATATGACCGTTACTGAGGTTCAAATATTGCAAGCATCTGATAAAAATCCTGTCATGGTTTCCAAACCGATTCCATTGGCAAAGGCTCCGACCCATCTTGTGCTGGATGCAGAGTACGAGGGCAATATCAGCATTGATTTGTCACTTGATGGAGGAACCACGTTCACAACAGGTGTTCCTTTGAATCAGCTGGTTGACTTAAGCACTTTCCTATCAGGTAATTCTCTTGTCATTCGCGCCAACCTTAGTGATAAAGCAGTACTCAATAGCATCGGCTGCATTTGGTATGACAAAGACACTCTCCCAACCTATACAGATACGGTAGGCGGTAGTTCAGGGGGTAACGTACCTGGCAACGGTGTTTCAATGATTCAAGTAGAAAAGTATGGAGTTACCGCCTCACCTATTTCTCCCTCAGAAGTAAATATCACCATCCCCTACACTTCTGACTATAAATTACCCCCTATTGAGGTTTTGAAATTTGCCCCAGGTAAACAAAATTACACTCTCGAAATGGCATCCTTTTCTAGTAACGAAGCCCCTAGCTTTGACCATGACAAGTATTATATGGAGCTAGATGGAACATTACGGCTTAAAACCGACTACTCGATTGAATTGGTAGAAGACGATGTGCTTCCGTCTGGTAACAGTGTGTACTCATTGACTCTCAATATGGATCAATATTCTAGTATTGAGAAAATCAAGGTGAATTGAATATGACTACGATGAGAGCTCAGTTTAGTATTACGAAAAGTTCAATGAATTGTTGAGGTAAAAAAAAATGCCCATTCCAGCAACAACCGGACAGTTACGATCAAAAGTTTCAGATATGCAGATCGGTGACTATGTAAAGTGTTGGTACTCCTTCCTTGGAAGTAGTGGGAGCCTGTCTGATAGTCCAGCAGGGATATTAGTTGGGTTAGGGACAGATACATTCTCTACGGCTGAAGAAAAGCCAGTAACAGGAGAGTCCACTACTAACAACTCCAAATTATTTTATTTTGTGAAAGTTGCCAAAGGATTGCTGATCGCTGATAGGGTGTGTCAACACTCCATCTCTTGGGATGCCCTGAATGCAGGGAAGGTGATACAAGGGAATCCCTATTCGTTTAGTACAAGCTCGAATATCTCACAAGGCTATGCTTCGAGTGAGAATATTTCAGGTATACTCCGATCTCTCACAAGTGGAGTAGCTTATGCAGATGCAAATGAAAATAAAACCTTAGATGCCAGATTGAGCAATGGAACATGCTTTCCTGTGAACAACGAATATGATAAGTACTTAATGGGATTTCCTCAAAGCATGATAAAAGATGGATATACAGTAGATGATGTATTTCATTACAAAGTACGTTTTACAACTACGCAAGATACCACTATGACAGGTTCTCGTATATCAAGTACAGGAACTATTGAAGTTCAAGACAATACTTGGCGAGTTGGAAGGGGAAGTGAGGATAATTTTCCAATATGGAAAGGCTTAGGGATTAGTAAAACATCAATAGCTTATGAAAGTACAGGTTTTCGACCAGTGTTTGAATATAGGGAGGTGTAATACATGGCTACAATTGGAGATCAATTAGCTGCACCAGAGGCAGGATGGAAGCGATATGATAACACTTATCCGTCTATTGCCTATAACGGAACATGGGCGAAAAGAACAGGATATGCAGGTAGTTATGAATTAACAGATACCTACACCTCAACAGCAGGAGACACGGCAACATTTGACTTTGTAGGAACAAAAATCCGAATCATATCTTTTTTCTGGAACAACTTCACAGCAGATGCGAAGATCACGATTGATGGGGTCGCCTATACATTTAGTGAAAGAAGTGCTGCAAATACTCCAAAAGTCATCGTATTTGAAAAAATGGGATTATCTGAAGGCAAGCACCGTGTTGAGCTGAAATTGAATTCTGGGACAGATTATCTTGGAATTGATGCCATTGATATTGATGCCGATGGTAGGATTCTCCACCCTGATGAAGTAGTAGATGTAAAAGATTTAACTGTAGGAAAACGTATTCGTTTTAATTACTTGGCAACTGCTGGTACGTTTGGAACCATATCTATCGGAAAAGAAATGGCAGGACTTCTTCCCAATGCTCCTGCAACAAGTGCAAATGGTGATGGGTATTTCATCATGTACGGTACAAATCACAAAGGTGATAAGTTGCTGATGGCTGACCGCAATATCCAAACCATTTCATGGGATGCCTTAAATACAGCAGGAATTGCAAGTGGAAGCGGACTGCCAATAAAAAACCTGCACACCATTCCAGGATTGTCTGGGTATTCTTCTGCCGTGTGTAAAGTATCTGCTTCAACAGAGTATGACACAGCAAATTATCATGCATGGAAGGCTTTTGACGGATCAGAGTCTACGTACTGGACAAGTACTGCTGCTACTGAAACAACAGAAGAGATTTTAAAGATTGAGTATTCAACACCAACAAAAATTACTTCGTATTATCTATATGCCATATATAGTCCGAAAAAATGGTTCTTCGAAGCTTCTAACGACGGAACTTCTTGGGATATCTTGCATAATGGAAATGAAGTATCAAGCTGGCACGGTCTTAAAAAGACCTTCTCATTCAAAAATGATAAAGCTTATACACAATATCGCATCAGAGTATCAGAACGTTACGTGTGGAACGGACTTTATTATGTCGGCTTTTATACTGCCCAATTGTTCACATCCTCTGATAGAGAAATAACATTGCGACTGCCGACAGGTGGAGTAAATGCATCGGATAAAGACAACGAATGGGATAAGTACATTACCGATGACCAGATCTGGAATAATGTAAATCACGGTTCATGGACCAGTACGACCGATCAATCTAACTCAAAGGCCCGCGTGATTCGAGGTTATAACGGTCTCAAAAACTGGACATCTGGTTCAACAGATCTAACAACTCCAGGCCGAGGCTTCCGTCCAGCTCTGCTGATTGAGTCATTCAACAATAATCGATTTCTCATACTAGACGGTACAGACGTGAAAACATACACTCCTTCCGGTTGGGAAACCGTCAGTGCTGCTCCCCCTACAGACGATATGTTTCAAAATAAAGGCATGCTCGACCTCTCTACATGCACCCCATACTTGAAAGATTTAACAGAAAAATCCAACCTCAAAATTCTTGTTTCGAAACCTAAAAGAGAGCCCACGGTTGCTCATCTTACTGGAGTTCCTGTACCAAAGATCATAAAAATGAAAAATGATGTAAGCTTTCTCAACACATCAAAAATCAACTCTTTAACCTTATCAGGTACAGAGAAAGGCGTCCTAAGAATTGCAATAAGTACAGACAGTGGAACAACATGGGAAGCAAAACAAAAGAATGGCTCGTGGACAAAAGTTGATGTTACTAACATCATTGATTTCAAAGCAAAAGCAATGACAATAGACGATTTCAACAGCATTTCTGAATGGGACGAAAAGATCGGCCAAGCTAGAAACTTAAGATGCGCATTCTACTTCGAACAGTCATCATCCACTGATGAAACAAGCCTAGACTCCCTTACCATGGATGTAGACTTACTAGATTCGTGGGACATGGCGATGCCCGGAGTCGATTACAAATACGGGTATAACCGAAATACCAATCTGCGAGTCCTCTTATTCTCAGATGGAGATTACAAAATAAACGTAGGCTCTGGCGGTAGCAGTGGCTCCACGATCACAGAAGTAGATGGAGGTACATTCTAATGACACTACCAATCAAATTTAAACGAGGAAAAGAAACTAATTTGCCTTCCTCCGCTCCTACAGGAGAACCGCTTTTTACTACAGACACGCATAAATTATTTATTGGGACTGGTACTGGGATTACAAGTGTTGGGGCTGATTCAGCATTAAAAGAACGGATTGATTCGATAGAAAAACAACGAAGCACCATTACTTATACGCACCACGAAGATTTTAGCAACCGCTCTCGTATTGATTTTGATAAGACTACGGCGGCAGTTCGGACAAATGCAGTCAGAGTTGCCAAAACGGCTTCTTTTCAAGAGAGCTTTGAAAATACCAATTACTACGATAGCATCAATTCCACTAACATCTTCTTCGATACATCGACCCAGAAAGCATTACTTGCTCCCGGAAATCTGGAAGGAATCCTCTATACCAAACCGATCCCTGTTAAAAACTCTGATACCGTCACGATAAATGCCAATACTGTCCTTCCTTCTACAATGGCGTTTTCTCACTCGGAGCGTCTTACCACCGATGATACTCGTTCTTATTTCCAGCCAATTGCATTTACAGATCGAACGAATCGGACATGGCATGTCGCTTTCCTGAAAACAGAGGGAGTTTATTATCGAGTTGAAAACCCGGATGGAACACTTGCCTTTGAGAAAATATCTCCTACTCCCTTCAGTACTAACTTTGATCCTGCCTCATCTTACGGAAGCTATGTGCCTGATATAAGTTTCGTTGTGGATTATAACAACCGAGTTTGGCTCGGTGTACCAACAAGCAGAGAAAATTACTATAGGCACCTTTACCTTGGCTGTATTAATAGCGACGGAAGTTTCCATAAAGACTGGGTATTACACCATTCCACAAGTGGTGGAGAAAATTTCTATAAGTCAACCTCACTTTGTGTAGACAAAAATAATCACATATGGTTCGGTTGGACATATGCAACCTATGGCCTTTATATTACAAAATTCGATAGTGAAATGAATACTTTGATACCAGCATTTCTTCTACCAGGAACAAACGTTCCAGCTAATGGTCATTTGCTCAGCCTTACCCTTTTTTACGATAGTGATCAAGAGGCGATAGTATCCATACATCATACAGTATATGCAAGTGGAGTCTTCCTCACAAAGATAAGTCTTACCGGAACTCCCTTACAGCCTCCAAAGCAACTTAATATACAACGCTTCACCGACTCCCTAGCCACTTATTTTGACCCAGATACACGTAGAGTTATTATTGCCGCCGTACAAAATGCCAGTCCTGGCACTATTTACGTTTGCACGATAGCTCCACTCTCGGGTACCTTACTCCAAGCAAAAGCACTTCCTAGAACCGCTGATCGTATCCACAGCTTAGTCAAAAACGGAAATACCTATCGCTTCACCTACGATACCAAATTAACCGGCAAAATCTGCTCCCTGTCTGTGAATGCAGATACTCTGGATATCTCCGACGATGAGACACTCGTGACGAATTTTAACGGCAGCCTCTCTTATGTGTATAAGGACTCCAATCAAAAAATTCGTTGTGTATATTCATCCACAGCCTACAGCAAAAATCTGACGATGATGCGTAGTGATTTTGTATCTACCCCCTCTTCATTAACAATGGAAATTTCC
Organism: Brevibacillus schisleri; assembly: GCF_055685845.1. Taxonomy (NCBI): domain Bacteria; kingdom Bacillati; phylum Bacillota; class Bacilli; order Caryophanales; family Paenibacillaceae; genus Brevibacillus; species Brevibacillus schisleri. The sequence goes on along the minus strand of NZ_JBVNDM010000001.1, from coordinate 730,037 downwards.
CCGGACCACGGGGCAAAGTGGTTACCAGCTCCAAATGGACAAGAGATAAAGTTTTCATCTCCAACCGATACGGTCAACCTTAGGATAAAGCTTATAACGCCAACAGTAACCATGACCCCAGAGATAACAAAATTCAGCCTGACTATCGGGGGAGAATCAGGCGATCTCACACAAGAATTCGTCAGTAATCGCCTGCCGTCTGTATTTCCCATTCTTAATGCAGTATTAACAGCTGAAGAGGATCAGAAGGATGGTACAATCAGTTGGTTTCTATCCAATGACGGGGGTTCTAATTGGCTTCCTACAATACTAGGAGAACAGATTACCTTCCCTAATCCGATCAACTCGGACCTGAGAGTAAAAGCAATTCTTCATTCTCCGAGTGGAGTTCTTGATAGTCCAGCCATCCATAGCTTCACCGTCCTTTCCTCCAATCTTGTATCCAATTTTATAGGTAAAACAGGAACCAACCTGACCGCCACCATGTCCGCCGACCAAATCTTAAACGCGCCCGACACCTTCACCAAAATCAAATTCAATACAGCCACCCACGACAACCTCCAAGAGTTCGATAAAAATCAAAGCCGCTTTGTTGCAAAAGCACTCGGCGACTACTTAATCGTTGGCTCGGCACGAATCAAAAGCCCAACCACTTCACCCAACGGACTGCATCTAGAAATCCGAATCAATGGTGAACTCCATAAAGTACTCAGCAGCATCGTCTCCTATTCCAACCATGCCTGGTGTTTAAACGGTTCAAGCATCGTCCAACTAAAGCCCGGCGACTATGTAGAGCTTTTCGGCTACTCCTTTTTTGCCAATGGCGTCATAGAAGCCATCCCCACCTATTCTTACTTCCAAATCAAGCAGTTGTGGTAGCATTTTCACTCAAAACACCGTGAGAATCTCCCCTAACTGTCTACTCTATATATAGACCTCACAAGAGAAAGCAGGTGAATAAACGGATGATCCAAACACTACTCAACTCTTCCACCCTCCCCTTGGTAGTATCCAGTGTACTGACGGCAATCGTCACTTATCTGGTTGCTCGCCACAACAACAAAAAAGAGTTGATGATTACAGACAGGCAACAAATCTCGCAGGAGAACCAGCAAATTCGCCAGGAGCTTCGTCAGGAAATGGACAAGCTTCGAGAAGAACTCCATGTTTGGCGCAACCGTTGCATGGAGCTTGAAACCATCGTGCAGGAGTGGCGAGATAAATACACGACGCTGGTCGTAGAAAGACAACAGCTGGAGTACCGTGTCAAAGAGCTGGAGACCGAACTCAAAACGTACATGCAAGCGAGGGTTTCCTAGATGTTGCCGATCCGGCCGACCTCCTCCACAAGAAGTCATCCACAAAGGTGACACCTACCTGTTGGGGCGAAATCTCGCCTCGCGAATTAATTCCCTTCCAAATGAATATCGACTGGATGTTTTCCCCGAAGTACGCCCCGCTCTACTAGCAAAAGGAGGATCAACCTTTGATTGACATGGACCCATTCATTCACAGCCTGAGTCTGCTAACTTTTATGGCAATCTTGATTGAAGCCGTTACCGAAATTTTAAAGAATGCCTTCCCCGTACTAAAAGACCGCTCCACTTATATCCTCTCTATCCTCATTGGCATTTCGCTCTCCCTCGCTTTTCAAGTCAACCCCTTTGGTCTTGAGGGCAGCGGCTACTACGTTTCTGCCGTGCTAGCTGGTATCCTCACCAGCCGCGGAGCGAACTACCTTAATAGCTTTGTGAAAAAACTTAATACATCCTCGAAGCAATAGCCTCTCTTTTTCCACACAAAAAGGCACCTGCCCTGATGCAACCATCTTACGCATCAGGCAGGTGCTTCTTCTCTTTTTCTCTTGCTTCTCTCTATACTTCCTCTATCAACCGCGCCAACAAGGTAGCGCGCGTCGATATTTCTCCCAGTTCGATCCATTCATCCGGCGAGTGGGCGTAACCACCTTTTACACCAAGTCCATCCAGCGTCGGTACTCCGCAAGCGGCCGCGAAATTGCCATCGCTGACTCCACCTGTACCCGACTCTTCCAAAGCCATCCCTAGTTCATTGATGCTAATCGATTGTGCAAGGGAAAATAATTTGCCTGTCTCTTCGGTTCGCTCCATCGGCGGTCGGCGAATGCCTCCCTTTACGCTGATGTTTGTACCGGCGAGCACTGGTGTGAGTTCGCTCATTACCTTCTCAATGCGTAGTGCCTCTTCCATCGAGATAAATCTCACGTCAATTTCAGCTTCTGCCGAATCCGCTACGACATTGGAGCCAATCCCGCCCTTGATGACACCCACATTGACGGTCGTTCCTTTCTCGTAATCGGTCAAGGCATGCAGAAATTGCACCTGTCTCGCCAGCTCTTCAATAGCAGAGACACCTTTTTGATGATCGACGCCCGCGTGTGAGGAAATACCACTGACTGCCAAGGTAAAATGGGCGCTTCCCTTCCGCCATGTTTTGAGTGCGCCGCTTGGTTCGGTTGGCGGCTCCAACACAAAGCTCGCCACCGAACGCGCGGCTTCTTCTTCTACCAGTCGGCGAGAAGTCGGGCTGCCGATCTCCTCGTCACTGGTTAATAAGAGCACGATTTTTTTATCTGCTGGCAGGCGATCCAGCTTTACCAATGCCCGCATGGCAAACATTGCTTGCAAAACGCCCGCTTTCATATCGTATACGCCCGGACCGTACGCTTTTTCATCCCGGATCGCAAACGGTCGGCGAGCTGCCTCTCCTTCTAGCCATACGGTATCGTAATGGCCGATGATGAGGATTTGTTTTTCCCCGTTGCCCAGCGTACAGCGCACCTGATCGCCATACGTCTTATTCGGGATCAGCTCTGCTACTCCCCCTGTCAGCCGTTGAAACTGCAGGGCGAACCAGCCCGCCATGCGGTCACCCAGCTGTTTGTCACGAGAAGGCGAGTCCATGTTAACTGACTCTTCAAGTAACTGAAGATAGTGGGGCATATTCTCTTGTACATAAGTGTGGATTGACATAGTGCCTCTTCCTTAATGAGATTGTGAATTGAGTCCGAACAGGCGCTCTAGTCCGTACACTTTTTCCAACAAGACGATGAACACCAGACTCAGCAGGATGACCACGGAGGATATCGAAGCCACCAACGGGTCAAGTGTCTCCTGCATATAGGTGAAAATCGCGAGTGGCAGCGTCGTCGTATCCGGTGCCACCAAGAATAAGGAAACCGTCACATTGTCAAACGACGTCAAGAACGAAAAGATCATCCCCGACACGATGGCCGGACGCAACAGTGGCAACGTAATATCCCAGAACACCCGAAGCGGATGGGCCCCCAGCATGTATCCCGCTTTTTCCAGCGTATAATCGAACGAGCTAAGCCCTGTGAGCACCAGCCTAACGACATACGGAATCGAGATCAGCATGTGCGCCAGCAAAAGTCCTGTAAACGTCCCCGCGATACCAATTCGGGTGAAAAACAGCAGCGCGGAAATCCCGATAATGAGCGAAGGAACGGTAAGCGGTGAAAGCATTAGTGCGTTGATGATGCCGCTCCCACGAAACTTGTATTTGGACAGCGCGAATGCAGCCAATGTCCCTAAGAAAGTCGCCAAAATCGCCGTTACCGTAGCCAGCTTTAGACTGATCCACAGCGAATCGATGAACTCCGGCCGATCCAAAATCATTTCATACCACTGCCACGAAAATCCTTCGGGCGGAAAAGCGAGGTATCCGGCTGCCGTAAAGGAGCTTGGGATAATGACCAGAAACGGCAGATTGACCAAAACAAGCACAAAGAACGTGATGAGTCCGAGTACGTTTATTTTTTTCATGACGCAAACACCTCTTTATACCGCTTGGTTTCAATCAGCTTCGTATACAAAGTCACCAATAGAATCGTGCTTCCCAAAAGCAGGAAGGCAAGCGCCGCGCCCAAAGGCCAGTTCAATGTCGCCATGATTTGCTCATAGGCAATGACAGGCAAGACCTTCACGGAAGTGCCGCCCATTAAGGCTGGTGTCACAAAAGCACTCATCGATAAGCTGAACACCAGTGTCGTACCAGCAATAATCCCCGGCAAACACAAGGGCAATGTCACACTGAAAAACGTACGTACGCGGGAAGCCCCCAAAATTGATGCCGCCTTATTCAAGGACGGATCGATGGCATACAAGCTGGTTGCAATCGCCAGAACCATGTAGGCAACGAAGGAATCCGTCAGACCGATCACAATACCCAGCTCGTTGTACAACAGCCGCAACGGTTGATCGATCAGACCCAGACTGATCAACGTCTCATTGATCCACCCTTTTTCCCCCAAAACCACTACCCAACCGAAGTTGCGAATAACAACACTGATGAGGTGAGGGGCCAGGATCAGCATCGTGACGATTCCACGCATTTTCCCTGTAGCCTGCGCCATGTACATCGCTACAGGAAATCCGAGCAAGAGACTTACCAGTACCGTCCAGAGACTCACGCGAATCGTCCGCCAAAGAATCTCCAAGTAGTAAGGATCTTGTATAAATAATGAATAATTGTGCAAAGAGAACGCTTGATTCTCATCCTGAAAGCTGAGCAAAAGCATCATCAGCATCGGGAGGATGAATACGCCAAGCAGCAAAATCATCGCAGGTGCTGTCAACAATGTAACCGAGAGACGCTTGCTCATCCGTCATCCCCTTCCTGCGGGCATGACCAATACGTCGTCCGCGTTCCATTGACAGTAAACCGTTTGACCTTCTTGGCGGTCGACCGAACTATCGGTCATTTGGACTTTTACCGAGAGCGTATGCTCCCCGACCTTGACCTCACATTCTGTGTACGAGCCCAGGAAGGAGGCAAGCTGCAAATGTCCTTTTACCCGATTCGCTTCCTCACTAACTGCTGTATCGGTCAGTTTTATTTTCTCTGGTCGGATAAAAATGATCACTTTTTCATGGAGTGCCACGGTTCGCTGTTGCTTTGCCGCCTTCACGAGCATTCCACCAGTCGTCCGCAGCGTGAGTTCATCCCCGTCCATTCCGATGACTTCCCCTTCCAAACGGTTCGTCTTACCGATGAAGGTATGTACGAATTCAGAAGCGGGCTGATTGTAAATCTCCAGCGGTGTACCGATTTGCTCCACGAATCCGTGATTCATGACCACGATGCGATCAGAGAGTGCTAGCGCCTCTTCCTGATCATGGGTAACGAAAATAGTCGTAACGCCGATTTCGTGATGTAAGCGCTTTAACTCATCGCGAAGCTCTTCCCGAAGTTTGGCATCCAAGTTACTGAGCGGCTCATCCAACAGCAGGAGCGACGGCTCAATAACAAGCGCCCGTGCAATCGCAATCCGCTGGCGTTGTCCGCCGGAAAGTTGTTTCGGATAGCGATCTGCTACGTTTGGCAGCTTGACCAGCCCGAGTACACGATTCACACGCTCTTGCATTTCTTGCTTGTTCACTTTGCGCAATTTCAAGCCGTAGGCGATGTTTTCCGCCACGGTCATATGAGGGAACAATGAGTACGTCTGAAACACCATGCCCAGCTCCCGTTTGTACGGAGGCACGCCATTCATTCGCTGCCCTTTGATCAACAGGTCCCCGCCATCCGGGTCCAAAAAACCGGCAATCATATTCAAGGTCGTGGTCTTACCGCAACCAGATGGGCCGAGAAACGAGATGAATTCGCCCTGCTCCACCTGCAGGTTGAAGTTTTGAACCACGACATTGCTTTGAAATTTTTTCATGATGCCGCGCAGTTCAACGTCAATCACCTTGGTCACGTGAATACCTACTTTCCTGTTTTAGGTGCGATTTCTTTGTTAAAGCGATCCAGCCAAGCAGATGTTTCCTTGCTCACTACGCTATAGTCGAAGTTGACAACCTTTGTACGATCGAATTCCAATGTTTTCGCTACATCGTCTGGCAGCTTCACAGAGGTTGCCGGATTGTAGTACAGCTTCGTTGCGTACATCGTTTGAATTTCATCTGTCAAAAGGAAATCGACGAATGCTTTTGCCGCTTTTGGACTCTTCGAACCTTTTACCAGCGTAGCTACGTTCGGTACGATGTTTCCACCCTCTTCAGGGAAAACGAACTCCAATGGTACGCCTGCTTCTTTTTGTGTCAAGCTGCGCGCCATTGTCCAAGTGGTGTACGCTGCGCTTTTGTTTTGCAGATTTTGCTGAAGCTGTGCTGCACTCTTCGCAAAGGTCGGCATGTATCCTGCAATCGTTTCCATTTGTTTGAAGCCTTGTTCGATGTCTTTCTCAGACCCGCCATTTGCGTACGCCAGCATGATCATCGTTGAACGTCCGAAGTTGCTCGCTACGTCCGTCATCGTGATATAGCCTTTCACGTCAGGCTTCGCCAGGTCATTCCAGGACTTCGGTACAGGCAAGCCTTTTTCTTTTACCAGATCCGCATTGTAGGAAATCCCCATCGGCGTGAAGTTTACAACTACACCGCTATCCTCCGTCACACGCAAATCTTCTGGCACGTTTTTCATGTTCGGGATATCTGTTGCGGATACCGTTTCCCACAAGCCTTCTTGACGTCCCTTCTCTTGTTCGCCGCCTTCAACGATTGTCAGGTCGATTTGCGGAGCATTTTTCTGTGCCTTAACCTTCGCTACAATCTCCGTGGAAACACCAGAAACATAGGTCAGCTTTACATTCGGATACTTCTCGTTAAACTTCTTGAAGACTTCATTCTTCATCATCTTTTCAACGGTCGCGCCGTTTCCTGCTACTACCAGTGTGTCTTCCAGCTGAGCTTGTGCTTCGGTGCCGCTATTGTTGCCAGCAGCCGGTGCAGGAGCAGATGTTTGCGGCGTGGAGGAGCCACATCCAGCCAGCAAGGAACCAGTCAAAGCGAAAATGGACAAGACGGATAATGCCTTTTTCTTCATGTAAGTTCGACCCCCGATTGTCTATATTGTTCACGAATAGAGAACGACGTTTCCTATTCAAGAACGATAATGCTATACTAGCATAAAGATACTGACTATTCAAGGTAGTCGTACTAGAAGCACCATTGCCCCAATTACAGGCTTGTCAGCATTCTTTCTAATGGTAAAATAACTTCAATCGAGACTCTTCTTTATAGAAGGGCTACTGTACGTTAAAGGAGACCTTTTTATGGACCAAGTATTGTCTTCTGTTCGAAATGGCTGTCGGCTGTTAAAAATATTTCTCGATTCTCCAAAGGAACTCGGGGTAACGGAGCTCAGCAAAAAACTCCAGTTGTCCAAGGGAGCCGTTCACAAGCTCCTGTCCACGCTGGAGTCTGAAGGCTTTATCCGCCAAAATGAAAAAACCAAGCAGTATACGCTTGGCTACACGCTTTTGGAGCTGGGCACTAAGGTGCTCACGAATCACGATATCGTTGATTTTTCCAAACCGTTCTTAGACCAGCTTGTCTCACGGACAAACGAATTGGCGGTCTTATGTGTACAAGATTCTAAGGACGCGATCTATGTAGCCAAAGAGGATTCGCTTCATCCTGTTCGCTTTACCGTAGAATCCTTTCGGCGTTTCCCTCTTTACTCTACCTCTGCTGCAAGGGTTTTGCTTGCCTATCAGCCAGAGGAGTTTCAGGATGAGATTTTGCAGGAACATCCGCTGAAAAGCTACACGCCTCATTCGTACACGTCGATTGAGCAAATCAAAGCGGATTTGGTGACGATCCGCGAGCGCGGCTATGAAATCAGCTCGAATCGACGCAATACAGGAGTGACTGGAATCGCTGCCCCGATTTTTGATTCAACTGGGCACGTAACTGCATCCGTCAGCGTCATCGGTCCCTCCGACCGCGTGATGCCGAAACAAGAAGAGATTTTACAAGAAACGCTAGCGACGGTACGTGCGATGTCGGCACAGTTAGGGTATCGAATGTCTTGAAATCATCAGTTTAAGATGCCATGAAAAAACCTCCTGTTCATCAGTCTGCTCTGATGACAGGAGGCTGCTCTTCATGCTAACTCACTTGTTTGATAACGGCTCATTCCGTTCACTTACTTTTCACTCGATATAGTTATGTTAAATTTTTCATCTTGAGGAGAAACGGTTTTGTTATTTTTTCGTCTACTACTTGTGAATAGTATTTCGTGTACAGAAAGGAAATGACACCCTATGAGAAAAACATATTTGCTGCTTTCTTCTTTGTTATTCTGTTCATTGCTTGTTACTGACGCTCATGCAGCTCCACAGCAAGGAACAGTTGCGCCTGTTCCTCCCCAAGTAATTGTTCCAACAAGCAGCAAGGATAAACAAGGAAATACCCTTGAAAAATCAATGGCCTATGTGAAATCGTTACAAGTGAAAAATGGAAAGCTACTCGTCTCACTTGACTATGTTCAATGGTTTTTCGGTGAGGCAGCAGTAAAAGCTTATCGTCAAGATCATCCATCGGAAAAAGAAGACTATCCAATGCCATATTACATTCGTAATAGCAGTCCTAAAATTAGAACGTTTGAAGTTTCTCCAAAGGCTTCCTTTACTCTTCAAACCAACTCTACACAAAAAGATGGGAATTTCCATTGGAATGAAGCAGTAAACACCGATACTTTTAAAAAGTTCGTGCTTTCTAAGGGAATTCCTTATCAGATACCATTCCACGTTGAAGTAAAGAATGGCATCATCACAAAAGTTACAGAACAGTACGTCCCTTAATTATTTGCAGCACTCCCTTTTTGGGATGCTGCTTTTCATTTTTTCTCAGCGTTCCTTCACCCGATCCCTTGGATTGGGTTTTTATTTTCTCCTTCTACTTGCAAATAAGGCTCCCATGCACGTTTCAACAGACGAATGCCATCCTCAATCTCCTCGATGGTCTGCCCCCCGAAGCCGAACTGAAAAGCCGGCAGTCCATTTTCCTGTGGATGGATCCATTTATGTGCGGTTGGATAGACACGAACGCCTGATGCAGCCGCAAATTGGGTCAACTGTTGCGGAGTACTCTCACTTTTCACTTCTACCGTCACAGACAGCCCGGCATCCTGACCCTTGACCCAGATGTACGCCCCCAGCTGTTCCTGCAAGCATCGAAGCAGCACTCCATGCTTTTTGCGATAAAGCGTCCGCATCTTGCGAATATGCCGCTCCCAATCGCCATTTTTCATGAACATGGCCAGCGTCTCCTGATGAATACGCGATGCCGACTGGTCAAAATCCGCCAATTTCTCCTGAAACACCGCCAATAACGCTTGCGGCAAAACCATATAGCTCATCCGAATCGACGGTAGCAAGGCCTTGGAAAACGTCCCCAAATAAATAACGCGTCCTTGCGTATCTAGCCCCTGAAGGGAAGGAATCGGTTTGCCATGATAGCGAAACTCCCCATCGTAGTCGTCCTCTATGATGTAGCTCCCCGTCTGATTCGCCCAGTGTAGCAGCTTTAGCCGTTTGGCATACGGCATGACAATTCCGGAAGGGTCCTGATGAGAGGGGGTGATATAAACCAGCCGCGCTCCACTCTCACTGAGCGCTTCCACATCAATCCCATCCTCTGTCAGTCTGATCGGGCGCACATCATAGCCCAAATGGGAGAATACAGTACGAACACCGTGATAGCCCGGCTCCTCCATCGCTACAGCCTGTCCACGTGTCCCGAATAGGAACCCCAATAAGCTGATGATCACCTGCGTCCCCGCACCAATCACAATTTGTTCCGGCGTAGCTTGCACTCCCCGAGCTCGTCCGAGATAGCGTGCGAGCTCCTCCCGTAGCTGCGGCTCTCCTTGTCGGTCGCCGTAGTAGAGCACATGCTTGTTTTCTTCCTGCATGCATTGGTTGGTGTACTTGCGCCAACGGTCAAAAGGAAAATGCTCGGCATCAACGCGCGCTTGGTGAAAATCATATTGGATCGGAACTGCTGAGGGCCTAGATGGAGTTGTTTGGACGTAAGTCGTTTTAGCAGGTTGCTGCCCTTTCCCTGTAGGTACAGGCACTGGACCATCCCAGTCCACATCGACCACATAAAATCCGCTGCGCTCCCGACTCTCGATGTAGCCTTCTGCCATGAGCTGGTGATAGGCGCTCTCGACAGTCGTTTTACTCACTTGCAAAAATCCGCTCAATGCCCGAACAGAAGGAAGACGCGTCCCAGAGATCAAGCGCCTCCCTTGGATTTCTGTACAAAAATAGCGATAAAGCTGTAGATAGAGAGGCTCGCTCCCTTCTACAAAGCGGGGACTAATATCTAGCAAGCCACTTCCTCCTCGCTGAATAAATGAAAAACCGACGGGAGCAAAAATCCCCATCGGTACTCACGTTTCTATTACACCACTATTACGCCAAATACGCCTCTCTTACCTGCGGATTCATTAATAATGTCTGGGCATCGTCTTGCAAAATAATTTCGCCTGTCTGAATCACATAACCGCGATGCGCGACAGACAGCGCTTGATTCGCATTTTGCTCGACCAAGAGAATCGTCATGCCTTCCTTGTTCAGCTCCGTAACGATGTCAAAAATCTGCTCCACCAGAATCGGCGCCAATCCCATCGACGGTTCATCGAGCATGAGAATTTTTGGCTTCATCATCAGTCCACGAGCAATCGCCAACATTTGCTGCTCTCCACCGGACATCGTGCCGCCTTTTTGATTGACCCGTTCCTTCAGGCGTGGAAAGTAAGCAAAGGCGCGCTCGATTCCTTCTTCTATCACCTTTTTATCGGATACACTGAAGGCACCCATCTCCAAATTCTCGCGTACGGTCAGCTTTGGAAAAATACGGCGGCCTTCCGGGACGTGAGCGATTCCTGCTAAAGCAATATCATGTGTACGCATCTGCGTAATGTCTCTGCCATTGAAGATGACTTTTCCTTCTTTGGCACGGGTCTGTGCACATATCGTTTTCAACGTGGTCGATTTACCCGCCCCGTTGGAACCGATCAGCGTCACTACTTCGCCTTCGTTTACAGTTATGCTCAAACCTTTTAATGCGTGGATGCCGCCGTAATACGTATGAACGTTAGTCAGCTCTAGCAATGCCATCGATTTTCCTCCTTCTACGACACGTCCGACGCACTTTTTCCGAGATAGGCCTCAATGACGTTAGGGTTGTTGCGGATTTGTTCGGGTGTTCCTTCTGCAATTTTTCTCCCGTAATCCAGCACGTGAATGTATTCGCTAAGTCCCATGACCAGCTTCATGTCATGCTCAATCAAGATAATCGTCAAATCGAGCTCTTTTTTCAGCCGACGAATAAAATCCGTCATCTCAATCGTTTCGCGAGGGTTCATCCCTGCCGCTGGCTCATCGAGCAAAATAATTTGCGGATTGGTCGCCATCGCCCGGGCGATTTCCAAGCGTCGTTGCAACCCGTAAGGCAGACTCCCTGCCGCTTCATTGGCAATATGCGCGATCCCGACATACTCCATGAGCTGATAAGCCTCGACGCGCGTCCGCTCTTCCTCCTGGCGTACACGTTTGGAGTTGAACAAGATTCCAAGAATTCCAGCCGATAAGCGGCTATGCACACCCACCATGACATTTTCCAAAGCCGTCATTTCCTTGAACAGACGAATGTTTTGAAAGGTACGGGTGATACCGCGACTCGCGATCTGATCCGGACGAAGCTTCTTGATGCTTTTGCCATTCAGCAGAATTTCTCCCTCGTCTGGCTCGTAAAATCCGGTAATCATATTGAAAAAAGTCGTTTTTCCGGCTCCATTCGGCCCGATTACCGCCGTAATGCTTCCCTTTTCGATGTCAATCGAGACGTCTTGATTGGCTACCAAGCCACCAAAGCGCTTCGTCAAATTTTTTGCCTCTAACAATGCCATGCTCATTTCCCTCCTCGTCCGCTATGACTGTTTTCCAGAAGTCAATTGGGACAGTCTGCCGAGAATCCCCAGCTTTTCTTTGCCAAACTCGCTCTTTTTGATCGCATCGAGATCGTTTTTCTTCCGTTTGGCCGGAATCAATCCGTTAGGGCGATACAAGGCTACGAGAATGAGCATGATTCCGAAAATGAGGCGCTGGAACTTGGATGGGTCCAGCTGGTTCGGCAAACTGATGATCCCCGAATTTTGCAGACTGTGCAGGAAGTTGGAGAATTCTTTTAACAGCTGTACCTGCAAGATGGTCACAAATGCGGCTCCAAGCACAACGCCTGGAATGCTGCCACTACCACCCAGAATAACCATCACCAATATCCCGATCGATTCCATCAGCGTAAAGGAGGTCGGATCGATAAACGTCTGCTTGGCCGCAAAGATAACACCCACGACACCAGCGAAGGAAGCACCCAATGCAAATGCAGCCAGCTTGGTATTCAACAAAGAAATCCCCATGGACTGGGCAGCCAGCTCATCCTCACGTACCGCAATCCATGCCCGTCCCAAACGGGAATGCTCAAAGCGTATATTCGCCAATACGATAAAGGCAATCACAAACAACACGATAAAGTAAAAGTAAAACGGCGTCCCCATCTTGACCCCAAACAGCTCAGGAGACGGAATCGGCGTAATTCCCTGCGGACCGTTGGTGATGTTGATGGGCTTGTCCAGGTTGTTGAAGACAATGCGAATAATTTCACCGAAGCCCAAGGTCACGATTGCGAGGTAATCGCCTTTTACTCTGAGAACTGGCAATCCTAGCAATATTCCGAAAACAGCAGCCACAATCAAGCCGACTATGAGAAATGGCCAAAACCACTCACCAGAGAGTGGGAACAGATTCCCTGCAATAAACTCATTCGCTTGCGAGGTCGAGAAAATCGCGTACGCATACGCCCCAGCAGCAAAAAACGCGACGTAACCCAAGTCAAGCAAACCAGCAAAGCCTACTACGATATTCAAGCCCAAAGCCATCGCTACGTAAATGCCTACCTGTGAGGCTACCTCCATGTAGTAACGGTTTTCACCGGCTACCAATGGAATGATTAGGAGGAGAACGATAGCGCCAATCGCCATTTTGATTGATTTGGTGGTATTGGTGTAATAAACAAGCACAATGGATGAAAGAATGCCGAGAAACGCGATCACTGATTTATCCATCAGGTACAATGCAACAGAAAAGCCTACAATCCAGATCAACGTGAATACGAGCGGAATGCCTTTGAACGATTTCCAAGCGAAATTTGCCATTTATTTCACCTACACTTTCTCTTTTACAGCTTCGCCAAACAGTCCTTCTGGCTTGAAGAGAAGCACGAGAATTAAAATACTGAACGCGAATACGTCTTTGTACTCTGCACCAAAGGCTCCGTTGGTCAACGGCCCCATAAAGGCACCGGACAAGGATTCCAGAAGACCGAGGAGTACGCCACCGATCATCGCACCACGGAGGTTCCCAATCCCGCCGAGTACGGCAGCTGTAAATGCTTTTAGACCGAGAATAAAACCGATATAAGGATCGATCGTCCCGTAGTTTTGCGCAAACAGAACGCCTGTCGCGCCACCCAGGCTGGATCCAATCAAAAACGTAAGCATGATTACTTTGTTTACATTTATGGTCATCAGCGAAGCCGTACTCTGGTCCTGTGCGACGGCGCGCATGGCGATTCCCCACTTTGTTTTATTCACAAACAACGTCAACGCAATCATCATGACGATTGCAATTACGATCACGATCAAGCCTTTTGTTGGAATCGTAGCAATACTTCCTAATGGAATCGAGCCTGTAAAAAGAGCAGGACTGTTCAGATAAAATTCATTGCGAGCCAGTGCTTCTGTAAAACGTACGAGGTCTTGCAGCAAAAACGATACACCTATCGCCGAAATCAACGGCACAAGACGAGGTGCTCCACGCAATGGTCGATAGGCAATCCTCTCAATTCCTACCCCCAAGGCACCAGTTAATACCATGGCAATTATGAGTGTTATGAAAAGTGCGACAAATGGATTCATACCTTCAAGTGCCCCTAACGCATCAGAGATCAACAATACCTCTGTACCGATAAAGGCTCCGACCATGAAAATGTCTCCATGGGCAAAGTTGATAATTTCCAAAATCCCATAAACCATTGTGTAGCCCAAAGCCACAACTGCGTACATAAATCCAAGTGTCAATCCGTCAACCAACACCTGAGGCAAAATATTGATCATGCTTTCCCATCCCTCATTTCCCTTGTAGACTTGTACAAATTTTCTGCATTCGCTTCGTTGACTGGACGTGTTTTCTCGTGGAAAAGGGGCCAACACTGGCGTGCAGCCCCCTATCCTGGTATGAGGCATGGGAGTGTGTGCGCGTTGTGTGGTGTGATTACTCGGCCTTGCCTACGAAAATGGATTTGTCCTTGTCAAACTTGTAAATGAACACGTCTGCATTTGTGTTGTCACCTTTTTCATCAAAGGTAACCTTGGTGAATTGACCCTGAAAATCTTTGGTTTTGTGGACTGCATCGAGGACTTGCTCGCGGGTTGGTTTTTTGCCTCCGTTCTCTTTGGCAGCTTCCAAGACACCATTGAGGATGACGTTCATGGAGTCGAAACCATAGACGGAATAGGTTTCCAGAGGCTTATTTGTGGCTTTCTTGTACTCTTCAGCCCATTTTTTGCCCTCTTCGGTTTGCGTTACGTCCCCTGCTACTGACGTAAAGACTACACCTTCGACAGCATTACCGGCTATTTTTATCATATCAGAAGAATCCAAGCCATCGCCACCCATAAAATAACCCTTAAATCCTTTTTCACGAGCTTGCTTGATCAAAATTCCACCTTCTGGATATAGGCCCCCGAAAAAGATGATGTCCGGGTTTTTCACCGTTACCTGGTTAAGTACCGCGCTGTAGTCCTTTTCGCCCTGGGTGATGCCCTCAAAGCCAAGGATTTGGACTCCGTCCTTTTCGAATTGCATCTTCACTTGATCGCTCAGACCTTGGCCGTACGCTGTCTTATCATGGATAATATAGGCCGTTTTTACACCAAGTGTATTTTTTGCATAAAGAGCAGCCTTTGGTCCTTGTGCGTCATCGCGAGCACAGATTCGATGGACGGTTTTCTTGCCTTCCTCCGTGAGCTTCACCCCTGTATTTGCCGGGGATACCATGACCAGCTTGCCTTCGTCGTACTTTACAGACGATGGAATTGCAACCCCTGTGTTATAATGCCCGACTACACCGTACACATCGGGATCAGAGATGAGCATCTCCGCATTCGATACCCCAATTTTCGGGTCGCCTTGATCGTCCTGAGGGAAAAGCTGGAGATCAAATCCAAGTGCTTTAAATTCTTCCTTGCGCTTTTCGAGAGCGTAACCAGCGCCAGTCTTAATCGCATCTCCGATAGCAGAATTGCTCCCGGACAGAGGAGATTGTGTGGCAATTTTGATGAGGCCACCCTCGGTCGTTCCTCCACCACTGTTGCCTGGGGCTGGCTGACTTTGCCCGCCGCTTGCGTTACTTCCTCCGCTTGAATTGCTGTTTCCTGCGCAACCTGTTAATGCCATACTCGCAGCCAATACCGCAGATAAAACCCCCACATAAGAACGCTTTTTCATTCAGAATGAATCCCCCTTCTATCATTCTTTGTTCTTGTTACCCAATCTATCCACCATGTTAGCCAGGTTGCGACTTTCAAAAACGATACTCTTCGGGGATAAAGATAGATAGGCTTGGTTGTTTTTATTTTAAAATAAATCTGATAATTTACAAGAAGTAAAATATATTTTATATTCATATATCATTGATTCACAAACGATCACGATCGTTTGTGTGACCGCAAAAAAACACTCCCTCAAGGTAGAGGAAGTGCCGGAACGACGATTTGCCCACTCTTCACGTCGACAATACCTGTTGCCGTTAGACGTGCATACGGCAAATGGGTAGCCGTAAAAAACAAAAGCGAATAAATCGGATCGAGATGGACATGTCCTTTGGAACGGAGTTGATTTACCAAATTTTCACCCATGCTGATCACTTCCTCCATCGGTGCCGACGCGAATTTTCCAGCAAGAGGCAATGGGCATTCGCAAATGATTTTTCCTTCATCGATTAGGACGACTCCACCTTTTATTTCCCGAATACGCTCCAGTGCTTGCGCCATCGCTTGGGGATCGCGTCCGATTACGATCCAATCGCCAGAAGCTGAATAGGTACTGGCTAGCCCTTCGAGATTCTCACCGAAGCCATGAAGCACTGCCATTGTTCGGTTGCCTCCATTTGCATCAATAATAGCGATCAATGCCAACTGCGGATCATGCTGCAAGGATACATATCCATCCTGATCAACGGGCATGTCCTCTAGTGACAGCCGCGTGATAACGGCATTCAGCATCTGTAGCACAGCGGTCCTGCCGTCCGCATCTGGCCGCAGGCGGAACCAATCAGGATGTGCCTGTTTTTTCAATGGATCTGCCAATCGTAACGAAGCTTCCTCCCATTGTGGCTGAACAGTTGGAACGAGCAGAGTCCCTTTTTCTGCCACCCGTTGTCCATTCGCAATCACGATGGATGGAGTCGGTTGATCCTTTACCGTCAACAATAGCATATCGGCGATTCGACCTGGCGCAATTCCTCCGATCTCCGCGTCCAGCCCATAATAAACAGCCGGGTTCAGCGTCGCCATGACATACGCTTCTTCTGGCGGCATTCCCGCTTCCATAGCAACACGGAGCGTACTATCCATGAACCCGTCACGATGCATCGGCGGCGTGCTTCCATCCGATGTCAGCATCATCCGTGAAGACCACGGCACCCCCAACTCCAGCCAGCCCTTTACCAGCTCAGGCAGATCAGGGCGAATAGATGAATGGCGCAGTGTCGCATACATGCCTAAACGGATGCGCGACAGCAAATCAGCAGCATGGATAGCCTCATGACAAGCTGTTATGCCGGCTGCTGCGGCAATGTTCAATGTCTCGTATGACGCCCCCGGATGATGCCCCTCCATCCTTTTGCCCAAGTCCTGCGTATGCTTCAAACCAAAAAGCAGCGTCTCATCCTCTTGTAAAACACCGCCCCAATTCGTCAACTCCCCGCCCTGGATCACGCGTGGATGTTCCAGCATTCGCGCCAAATTTTCCTTCGTGAACGACGGATGAGCTTTCCCTGTCTGCGGATCGAGTCTGCCCCAGAAAAATTGCTTCACGGGATGTGCTGCCAAAGAATCCATGATCGCTGCCGTTTGCGAAAAGGGCAGTTGCATGAGCATTAACGTGTCCGACACCATACCAGTCGTTCCCGTCTGCAAAGCAAAGTCAGCCAACGTGTAAGGGTTATACCATTGAAACGGATGCGCGTGAGGCTCGATGTAACCCGGCACGAGATATTGCCCAGTCGCCTCTATGATCACGGTCTGGTCATCGACCAACGGCTCTTTTTCTCCTACATAAGCAATACGCTCTCCTGCCACTGCGACGTGATGCTCTTGCCATTCTTTTGTGTACACATTCAGAACGCTTGCGCCTTTTATCCAGAGGCTTGCCGGTGCCTGACGTCTGCTCACGCGAATCATGTTCAAGTAATCACGATCTGATATGGCTCGTACGCGCATCATTTCTTCTCTCCTCGCTGGTCTCCCGCTGTTTTATAAAATGAACGACCGTTCATCGCTCTCTACAGCTTCTCCGCCCATCATTCATTCCCCTGCAAGCTTGGTAATGGTAGTAACAATTCCCACGGGTGTCTTGTCCCCCTTTATTACACACTAGGGAATAGACGTAATTGCGACAGGAGGACAACTCTCATGCATAAAAACGTAGGTAGAACTGATGCCATGATTCGTATAACTGGCGGTCTGTTGGGCTTGGCGTACGGCATCGGAAAAATGAGTCGTCGCCCATCCAAAACTCCATGGCTGCTCATGGCTTTTTCAGCAATGAAAGTAGCGGAAGGAGCTACTCGCTTTTGTCCGATGTACGCAGCGATGGGCATCAATACGAAAAAAGGGAATGGCATGCAAGGCATGATGGATCAACTCAAGAAAAAAGGCGTGCAGATGGCAGTCAACCAGTTTACCCGCTCCATGAATATCGCGCCCATCAAAGACTCGAACACCAGCCAAGACGATGAGAGCAACACGCCAGCGACAACGAATAAGGCAAACATACAGTATTCCACAAGCCCACAATTATCGAAGAATCAGGAAAAACACTCCATCAACAATCAGCAAAACACGAAGCTTACTCCCGAGGATCAACTTCTCGAAAAAGCGGCAAGAGAGATCATTTCATTTCGCTCCCAAGAAAATAACAACAGCAGCACTCGCTACCCCACGTACACATAAGGAGAGGAGGCACTGCATATGCTTGTCGGCTCCCAGATGTATGAATGGATGTCCCATAACTTCTTTGTTATTGCCACGATCATTGGCGTCATCGGCGTAATGGGATATTACTTCTTTCGCACCTCGCGAAAGAGAGGGAGATATCGTCAGTAAAGGAGAAGCAACCAACCGCCTTTTCATAGGGCGGTTTTTTCCATTTACAAAATTAATTGTTGTGCATATAATTGTCGTTGCAAGTATTTTTGAACGAAAGAGGGTTATTCCCCTGATCGATCATTGGCAAAAAGAACCGGTTGGATTTCTTATTGGAAATACATACCGGAGAATGATTCATTATGTTTCCCTTTTTTTAAAGGAGTTTGATTTGACCACGGAGCAGTTTGCCGTCCTTTATCGGCTACGAGAAGAAGAGGGTATCAATCAAAAAGAGCTGGCTCAGCGCTCTGCGAAGGATCAGCCTTCCATGACACGCATTTTAGACACACTCGCCAAAAAAGGATTTATCGAAAAGACATTGAGCGAACAAGACCGCCGCGCTTACATCATTACCCTTTCCCCGAAAGGACGGGAATGGCTTGAGCAAGCAATTCCTGTAGAGGCTCAGGCTGTTGCGGACATTTTGGAAGGGATCTCTCCTGAAAAGCTGGCCTTCCTACGGGAAATCTTGCTGGAGATTAACGAAAACATCAATAGAAAAACGACAGACTAGGAGTGACAGCATTGGGAGAGAGTAGAGAGAGATTGTGGACGAGAGATTTCGTCCTGTTAACTGTATGCAATTTGTTGTTGTTTCTCACCGTTCAAATGCAAACCCCAACATTCCCTGCCTATGTGAAGGAGGCTTATCAGGCAAATGATTTTGTCGTCAGCCTGGTTATTAGCTTGTTTTCACTTGCAGCAGTGATCGCAAGGGTATTTACTGGGGAAGCTTTGAAAACGAAAAGCAGTAAGCTCTTGGCAATCGTAGCACTTGGATTCGTCGCGATTTTTAGCGCAGGCTATTACTGGGCGGGAAACATTGTGTTCTTTCTTCTGTTGCGAATTTTAGTCGGCATCGGCTTTGGGATGGGTAGCACGACCTTTCCGACGATTGTCTCCAATGTGATTCCTGCCAGAAGAATCGGCGAAGGCATGGGTTATTTCGGCTTATCGACCAGCTTGGCTATGGCACTCGGCCCGTTGATTGGACTTGGCGTGTTGAATGGGTTTGGATTCGGATCGATGCTCATGGTTCTCGTGTTGTTAGTTGCTATTATTTTTCCGTTGATGCATTTTATCCGTGCCTACAATCAGCTTCCTGTGTCGTCCGGGAACACACAAACGGTCACAGGCATTCGTCGATTTTATGATAAAAAGCTGCTGCTTCCAGCTGGACTGAACTTTTGTTTATCCATTACGTATGGCGGGATTCTCAGCTTTTTGGCCTTGTATGGAAAAGAAACCCACATTGAGAATGTCGGCTGGTTTTTCCTTACGAATGCACTGGCGATGGTGCTGATTCGTCCGTTTTCCGGCAAACTGTATGATCGCAAAGGGCATATTGCCGTCCTGCCTCCCGGTGCGATTTTCGTCG
Organism: Brevibacillus schisleri; assembly: GCF_055685845.1. NCBI lineage: Bacteria > Bacillati > Bacillota > Bacilli > Caryophanales > Paenibacillaceae > Brevibacillus > Brevibacillus schisleri. The sequence goes on along the minus strand of NZ_JBVNDM010000001.1, from coordinate 710,314 downwards.
GGATCAGCCTCTTGCTCCTGTCCCTGACAACGACAGAGTCCTTGCTTCTCGTCTCTGCTGCCTTCTACGGCCTTGGCTATGGCATGATTCAGCCATCTATTCAGGCGTGGATGGTGAAGGTCGTTACACCTGAGCAACGTGGCATGGCGAATGGACTGTTCTTTAATTCCATCGATCTAGGAATCGCGGTCGGCTCTATGCTCCTCGGCGTCATCGCGACACATTCGAGCTACTCTGTCATGTACCGCTGGTCGGCGGCTTGCTTGCTGCTGTTTCTCATCGTTTATTTCCTCTCACAATTGGCTGCGGCTAAAGCGAAAAAAGCGGCTATCGCGGGTGAAAATGTGGGGATGTAGCAGAAGCTCACGACTTCGCGCTTGCGATATCACGTAGTGAACTGGGGAAGAATCTAGTACTGTTACCAAAGATATATCGACCTTATTTTTCTAATATAAAGCTGTTCCCTATGGACAATTCTCTTCATAGGGAACAGCTACTTCATAACACCTATGGACTTGTAATCAGACAACATTCGTAGCCTTCTGCATCCGGCTCATGATGAAAAATAATCGTCCAGGACAATGTAGAGTCAAAGATATACAGATCAAAAGTAAACCGGCTATATGATTCTAATAATTGCTTGGAATCCAGCTTGAATACTTTATTTCGGGTGAAATCTCTTCCAAACGAACTAACAGAATCCCAGAAAAATAATACTTCTTCTTTGTCATGAAGATAATCCTTTGCTTCAGAAGCTGTTAACCCTTTGGCTCTTTCACCTTGCATAAATCCCCATAAATAGCCTTTATCTAATTTTACGTACCGTTTGTAAAAAAACTCCCTTACACAATCACCCTTGACTCTAAAAAATGTATGAATGTACTGCTCTCTTAACTGGATTGACACTTCTTTAGAAAGGATCGGTATGTTACGAATGTTCAAAACATCTTCTCTATACTCAACTGGACGATACATGTGCACAACATTTGCAGACTCGTCTGTTAGCATGAGCGTTCTAAATTCAACCTTTTCGATATCCTCATAATTCGTCATTGCAAACAGATGATGCTCATCATTGGTTTGGCTCTTATGGAGCATTGCATAGGGACCAGAGGGAATCGTAACCACGACACACCCGTCAGGAACATGAGTGATGATACTTACTCGTTTACCTATCATTTTCTTTTCCGTAATCGAATTCCAAACTTCATAATATAAATGACTGTCGACAACATTTTTAATTTCATACAATCTTGAATCCGGCGCTTGTATGAATTCGTCCCGATCATAGTAACAATCTACTTCAATACCAACTATAAAAAATGCTTCAATGTCAACAACCTTTAGTCGCACGGGATCTCCTCATTTTTCAGCAATTATATAAAAATGGCGTAACAGAAAGTAGTGTTACGCCGAATCCGTTAACTTCTATTTTTACCAAGGGAAGAAATGATGTCCCTCTAATCTTTCCCACTTTCCATTAACCTTCTTTGTTAAATGGAAATGGGGAAGATTTGCTATCATCAGTCTACCATACCGATCAAAATAATGGGGGTCTTCGTATTCAAATCTATAGTTCTCCTGCGTTACAACTTTTTCTGCATAATTTTTGTTAACACTGAAGGTTTCCCTTCCCCTTCTTGCTTCTAATTGAGCCTGACTGAGAGTTAGAGGTTCAGAAACTATTATTCCACCATCGGAGTTTAAATAAGCCTTAAAATGTTTTTCTTTTTTCTTTTTTATTTGATATGCAACTTCTTCACTCATTGTAACACTTTTAGTCACAAATTTGATAAAAGATCTACCAAAGTATTCGCCTATTTCCTTAGCAAGGGCTCCTTGGTTTGCAACATAATCACCTACAAATTCCCCTGTTATTACCGCTCCTGTAACAAGAGCTATAAAATCCCCAACAGGTAATGGTCCATCTATCGCAGCAATAACCCCCAATGCTGCTAAACGTTTAAGTAACTGTTTTTCGGTTATTTTAATCCCAATTTCCTCTAATACTGTTAGAGCGTGGCTCGTCGTTATACTTCTGATCTCCACCTCTTCTGGGAATTCATTGTGGATCTGATAGTAATCATAATATTCTTTAGCAAGTGCATCTATACGCTCAAAATCCCTCTGTAAATCTTCTTGATCTATATCTATCATATTATTGTCATTGTTCTCAGACTGCGCTGTATTATCTGCATACTCATCAACAATTGAAGCAATCTCTTCAAACAAGTAATCTTCTTTATCCCCCAAATATTCTTTTAATTTAACGCTCAATTCTTTGGAGGCTTCTGTACCCTCTTCTGACAAAATGTCTATATATTGCTCAATTTCACTTCGCTGCATATAGGCATCTTTCTCATCGTTCGTCTTTGCAAAAATACTAGTAGCATTTCCGAATAACAATGCGATGACCATAAAAATTGTTATCCATCTATGATTCTTAAACATAATTCAGTTGATACTACATTTTGTAGTATTCAACTTTCCACCTCCTGCATTTTAATTATTTTATTGGTAATTTCGCCTATATATTTCCATTTATATTTATACACCATTCTCTATCTTCGGTAAATATGCTTTCTATTTTTCGGAAAATTAAGTTATGTAACAAATTGAAAGTTTTAATAAAATTTGATGCTAAGTGAACAAACCTATCCTGCAAAAAAAAACTGTTCCCTAGTAGAAATTCCCACTAAAGAACAGTTTCCTTTGCCTTTACACCTTTTGCTGATACTTCATCGCTCGTGCCGCAATATCCGTGCGATACTGTGCCCCATCAAACGAGATCCCCTGCACCTTCGCGTACGCTGTCTCACGCGCTTGCGCCAAATCCGCTCCTGTTGCCACGACGCCAAGCACACGGCCACCGCTCGTAACGATACCTTCCTCGTTTTCCTTCGTACCTGCGTGAAACACTGTAGCTCCCTCGTTTGCCTGACCCAGTCCGTGAATCAGCGCACCCTTTGGATATTCTCCCGGATAACCCGGCGCTGCCATGACGACACAGACAGCACTTCCTTTTTGCCATGTCACATCGACTGCATCGAGCTCACCATTGATCGTTCCGACAAAAATATCGAGCAAATCTGTTTCGAGCAATGGCAAAAGCACCTGTGTCTCTGGATCGCCAAAACGCGCATTGAACTCCACGACTTTCGGGCCTTGCTCCGTAATCATCAGACCTGTATAGAGAATGCCTTTGAACGGAATGCCATCCTTGGCCATCCCTGACGCCATCGGCTGGACAATCGTTTTGACGATCTCGTCCACCAGCTCAGCAGACATTTGCGGTACCGGGGCGTATGTCCCCATGCCACCTGTATTCGGGCCGCGGTCATCATTGAAAATTCGCTTATGATCCTGAGAAGTAATCATCGGCTTAACCGTCTCTCCATCGACGAAAGATAACAGCGACAGCTCTTCGCCGAACATGCACTCCTCAATGACCACGCGCGCTCCAGCTTCACCAAAGACGCTTTCCTGCATAATCTGACGAAGTGCCTCTTCCGCTTCCTCCACCGTTTCTGCGACAACGACCCCTTTCCCCGCTGCCAAGCCATCCGCTTTGACAACGATAGGAGCGCCCTGCTCTCTCACGTATGCACTCGCCGATTCGTAATCCAGAAACGTTTCATAGGCAGACGTCGGAATCTCGTAGCGTTTCATTAAACTTTTCGCAAAAGACTTGCTTCCCTCGATCATTGCCGCTTTTTGATTCGGGCCATAGATCGGCAGATTGCGCTCCTGGAAAAAGTCAACAATCCCCGCCAGCAAAGGATCTTCCGGGCCAACGACAGTCAGATCAATTCCTTCATCCTTGACGAATTGAACCAGTGCAGCAAAATCATGGACGCCGATCGGTACGTTTTGAGCGATTTGGGCGGTGCCCCCATTTCCTGGCGCACAGTATACCTTTGTCACTTTAGAACTCTGCAACAGCTTCCAGGCAATCGTGTGTTCTCGACCGCCGCCACCGATCACTAATATTTTCATCGTATTTCCTCCTGTGTGAGAGGTAATCCACTCTTTCATACGTGTTAAAAAAGCGAAAGTTACTCCCGAATAGCCTCTTTTAGTGCTTGAAATGACGCGTGCCGGTAAAGATCATCGCAATGCCTGCTCGGTTGCAAGCATCAATCGATTCTTGGTCGCGAATGGAGCCGCCTGGCTGGATGATCGCGGTAATCCCTGCTTTGGCTGCCGCTTCCACGGTATCTCCCATCGGGAAAAACGCATCCGAGGCCATAACCGCGCCACTTGCCAATGCACCTGCTTGTTCGATGGCGATTTTCGCTGCCCCAACGCGGTTCATCTGGCCTGCACCCACACCGATGGTCATATTGTCTTTTGCCAAGAGAATCGCATTTGATTTGACGTGCTTGACGACCTTCCACGCGAATTTCAGCTGTGCCAGTTCCTCTTCCGAAGGCTTGCGGTCTGTAACCACTTGAATCTCGCTTTCTTCGAGCTGCTTGTAGTCGAAGTCTTGAATGAGTGCCCCGCCTGCAACAGGAGCCACGCGGAACAGATTGTCCACTTTTTTGGCTGGTTCATTCAGCGCAGAAATACGCAAGAGACGGAGGTTCTTTTTCTCAGCCAGAACAGCCAACGCCTCGTCGGTGAAGTCCGGTGCGATAATAATTTCCAAGAAAATCTCTTTCATCGCGAGTGCGGTGTCACGGTCAATCGGGCGGTTTGCTGCCACGATCCCACCATAAATAGAGACAGGGTCTGCTTCGTACGCTTTTTGGTAAGCGGCGCGAATATCAGTACCGATCCCTACTCCACACGGGTTGGAGTGCTTGATCGCAACAACAGCAGGTTCAGCGAATTCGCGTACAATCGCCAACGCTGCATCTGCGTCATTGATGTTGTTATAGGAAAGCTCTTTTCCTTGCAGTTGGCTTGCATTCCCGATGCTCAACTGATCAGACAACGGCTCACGGTAAAATGCTGCACGTTGATGTGGATTTTCCCCATAGCGTAAATCCTGTGCTTTCTCATAAGTCACGGTATAGCTCTCAGGCAGCAGTTCGCCCACCTGCTCACTTAAATAGCGAGAGATCAAGGCATCATAGGCAGCTGTATGACGGAAAACTTTTGCAGCCAGCTTGCGACGGGTTTCTAGCGTAGTATCGCCATTTGCATCAATTTCTTCTGCTACTTTTTCATAATCGGCTGCATCGACCACGACACTGACAAACGCGTGATTTTTCGCAGCAGAACGCAGCATTGTTGGTCCACCAATATCAATATTCTCAATGGCATCTTCATATGTCACGTCTGGCTTCGCTATTGTTTCCTTGAAAGGATAAAGGTTTACGACAACCAGATCAATGGTCTCAATCCCGAGGTCTTTTAGTTGCTGCACATGTGCTTCACTGTCCCTTACAGCCAAGAGGCCGCTGTGGATATTGGGATGCAACGTTTTGACGCGACCGTCCAAAATTTCTGGAAATCCAGTCACTTCAGAAATGCCAATGACGGGAACTCCCTCTGCTTTTAAAAGAGAAGCCGTACCCCCGGTAGAAATGATCTGTACCCCGGCGGCTACCAATCGACGGGCAAACGGAATCAACCCTGTCTTGTCAGAAACGCTGATCAACGCTTTTTTCACACTCACGGATAGAACCTCCTGAATTTTAGTGAAAACATGAGTAACTATTGACCAAAACACGAACAATACTTATATATTATAAAATAATTGTACGCTATTATCAATAACTTCGTGAGGAAAACAAACGCAGCCGCCCATGCCTGTTCGGCACCTGCGACTGCATCCACCTGTATTTGCTTTGATGAAATTATCGTTTTTTCTTGCCTTTGCCTGATAGCCTTTTGATGCGGTCTGACAGGGAGACTGATTTGCCTTTGGCAGTCGCCCTGATTGGCTTGATCGGCTTCTTCGACTTGCGGCTCCTCGCCTTTACTTCTTTGGGCATTAAGTCCCCTAGCTCTTCCATGGAGATGGAATTGCCGTCCTTTACACGATCCCTGACGCGCTCTTTCGTCTCCTCTGGCACTTCGATTCCCATATTTCCCAGCTCATCGAGCAGCGCATCTACATTTGCTCCGCCCTTCGGCATTTTTTCCGCGAGCTTCATAATATCGTTAAGCGTCCATTGCCGCCCTGTTTTTTGGCTTAGCTTATCGAGCAAGTTCGAAACAAAATCTCCGCTCAAGTCGGCCCCTCCCTTTGTGGGAATATCCCTCTTTTACTGTATGTCGCAAGAGTTGATTTGGTTTGTCATGATTCGCGGAAGAAGCATAGCAGCAAAATAGGGTGAGTCGGTCATGTTAGAAGCCGACACCGTCTGAAAGGACATGAATAACATGCATGTAGGACGAGAAAACAAGAGGGTTTTTATTTTCGAAAGGGGGGAACGTTTTAATGGACAGTAGTCCAAGTTGCGGAATGAATAACTGCAATCAAGATTGTGTACGGAGAATTTTCCGGCCTTGTGGCGCTGCGGCATGTTCCCCATACCTTATTTATCATTCTCCCTTTTTATGGGACGAGTGTATGTAAGTATCTATATGTAGACATGCTTGCGCAACATGGTCGTATCCCTCCGATCCTTCTTTGCGAAAGGATGAGAAAACCATGTTGAACATTTACAAAACGAATACCCTCGGAAAAATAGAAGAACTGCAACAATTTGAAAAAGGCTGCTGGATCCATCTGACCGATCCTTCTGAACAAGAAAAGCAACAAGTCGTCAGGGAGTTGTCGATTGACCTTCATTTTTTGCAGGATGCCCTTGATGACGAAGAAATCGGACGGATCGACAAGGAAGGGAACCGCGTGAAGCTCTATGTGGACATTCCGATCTCTACGAAAGAAGCGACGAAGGAAAACTATACGACGGTTCCATTGGGAATCATGGTGACGGAGGATTATATCTTAACGGTTTGTCTGGTAGAAACGGCTGTCATGAATGAGTTTGTCCAAGGAAAAGTGAAAAGCTTTCACACGCACATGCGAAACCGGTTCGTCCTGCAAATTTTATCGAATACGTCGCATGATTATTTGCATTACTTGAAAAAAATCAACAAGCAGACAGAAACGCTGGAAAAATCGTTGCGGCAGTCGACGAAAAACAATGAACTGCTTACCTTGCTTGAATTGCAGAAAAGTCTCGTCTATTTTTCGACGTCCTTGGAAACGAACAGTCTGTTGATCTCCCTGCTCCGGAGTGGCGGTTATTTGAAAATGTACGAAGAAGATAAGGCGCTGCTGGAAGAAGTAAAAATCGAAACCAAGCAGGCCATCAAAATGACGGAAATCTATACCGCTATTTTAGGGAACATCATGAATGGCTTTGGTTCCGTCATCTCCAATAATCTGAATCGCGTATTGAAGCTGTTGACCGCCATTACTATTGTCATCACGTTACCTATGGTCATTGGCACCTTTTACGGGATGAACGTCGGGCTTCCTTTTCAGGATCATCCGCACGCATTCACGATCATTATGATCATGTCCACCGCCATTACGTCCGTAACAGCCCTCCTGTTTTGGAGAAAGAAGTATTTTTAAAACGGATGACCAAAAAACCGACATCGTAAAAGGATGTCGGTTACTGCTTTCTCTCTCGATTTACGTCAGCTGGACAAGTCTTCCTTCCAGCTTCACTCTCTCTTCTGCTAAGTAGCCAATGACCTTCACCAAAAGCTCATGCTCCACAGCATGGATGCGAGCCGACAAGGTCTCAGCCGTATCTGATTCTTGCACCGCTACGGGAATCTGGGCAATGATCGGCCCTGTATCCAGACCGGCATCAACCAAATGTACCGTTACCCCCGTTATCTTTACCCCGTATGCGAGTGCCTGACCAACCGCGTCTTTTCCCGGGAAAGCAGGCAAAAGTGACGGATGCAGATTGATGATTTTTCCTTCGTAGGATGACAAAAGAGTGTCGCCCACCAACCGCATGTAGCCTGCCAGCACAACCAGCGATATATCGCGTTTTTGGAGCTGCGCCACTATTTCCTGCTCAAAAGCAGCCTTGTCTGCATACTCCTTCGGTTGAAATACAAAGGCGTCGATTCCCAAACGCTCTGCCCGTTCCAAAACCTTGGCGCCGGGCTTGTCGCACACGAGTAAGGCAACTTCTACACCTGCGAGCTTGCCGTCCTGTACAGCCTGTACGATCGCTTCAAAGTTGGAGCCGCTCCCAGAGGCGAAAATGGCCAGCTTTCTCACCATTCCACCCCGTTGTATACGACTTTGCGCTCTCCCGCTTGAATATTTCCGATCAAATACGCTTGTTCTCCCAGCTCTTGCAGCTTTTCCATCACACTTACTGCGTCTTCCGGCTTCACGACAAGCATCATGCCAATGCCCATGTTGAACGTTTTGTACATATCCGGGTAAGAGATGTTCCCCGCTTCTTGTACCAGCTCGAAAATTGGCAGCACAGGCCAGGAACCAACGTTGATCACAGCCTGCATTCCTTCTGGAAGCACGCGTGGAATGTTTTCAGTAAAGCCGCCGCCTGTGATGTGTACCAGAGCTTTCACTTCATGTGACTCGAGAACGGATAGCACTTGCTTCACATAAATGCGGGTCGGTGTCAGCAGCTCTTCGCCTAGCTTTTTGCCCAATACGTCAACATGATCATGCAAGGACATGCCTTTGTCTGCCAAAAGAACCTTGCGAACGAGCGAGAAACCATTGCTGTGCACGCCGCTGGAAGCCAGACCGATCAGTACATCGCCTGCCGCCACAGAAGCTCCCGTAATCATTTTGCTCTCGTCCACGACACCTACGGTAAAGCCTGCGATGTCGTATTCGCCTTCTGCGTACATGCCAGGCATCTCGGCAGTCTCCCCGCCAATCAGCGAGCAGCCGGACTGGGAGCAGCCTTCCGCGATCCCTTTGACAATCGCTTCGATTTTTTCCGGAATTACCTTGTCTACAGCCAGATAATCGAGGAAAAAGAGCGGCTCTGCCCCTTGAACCACTACGTCATTGACGCACATAGCGACCGCATCGATGCCGATTGTATCGTGTTTGTCCATGGCAAAAGCGAGCTTTAGCTTGGTTCCTACCCCATCTGTTCCGGAAACGAGAATCGGTTTCTCGTATTTTTTGGTATCCAGGCGAAACAGCGCTCCGAACCCGCCCAAATCAGTCATAACTTCGGGGCGGAATGTTCTTTTGACGTGCTTTTTCATGCGCTCGACGGCTTCGTTGCCCGCATCGATGTCTACGCCAGCTTGTTTATATGCTTCACTCATCGTTTCTCCCCCTAGCAAGAGGTGCTTGTATTAGCGGTTGTTCAAAAAGCCATCTTTTGATCACGAAGTAATCATGAAAGCAAATTCGGCGTCGAAAGTAACGTTCACCTTCGGAGTCCGGTGCTCATGTAGGTTCCCTACACTCCGCTCCTCCTACTTCAGGTTCTCGTCACTTTCTTGGTGCTGAAAAGACGACTTTTTGAACTGGTACTGTTAGCATTTGAGCGCAGGTAGCGCTTCTTCGAACTCAATCTCTGTCGGATATTCTCCGTTAAAGCATGCGAGGCAGTGTCCTCTATTAGGAGCCGAATCGGTGCGGCCAATTGCATCGATCATTCCTTCAATAGACAAGAACGACAGCGAATCAGCCTCAATGATTTGACGAATTTCCTCTACGGATTTGGTCGCCGCAATCAGTTCCTCACGCGACGAGGTGTCGATGCCGTAAAAACAAGAATTCATAACGGGCGGAGAGCTGATACGCACATGCACTTCTTTGGCGCCAGCCTCACGCAGCATGCGAACAATCCGATTACTCGTCGTACCGCGAACAATGGAGTCGTCAATCATCACGACGCGCTTGCCTTCCACTACTTTGCGAACCGCAGACAGCTTGAGATAGACAGCGCGCTCACGCAGCTCCTGACTAGGCTGAATGAAGGTACGTCCCACATAGCGGTTTTTGATCAAGCCGATTTCGTACGGAATTCCTGTCGCTTCCGCAAATCCGATAGCAGCAGAAATACTCGAATCCGGTACACCTGTGACGACATCAGCATCAATCGCGGATTCCAATGCCAGCTGCTTGCCCAGACGTTTGCGCGCCATGTGGACGTTGATTCCGTCGATGTCGCTATCTGGTCGGGCAAAATAAATGTATTCAAACGTACAAATCGAACGCTGTGTCGTTTCGGTATGCTTGCTCTCGGTAATGCCATTCTTGTCGATGACGATCAGCTCACCCGGTTGCACGTCACGCCAGTACTGCGCGCCAATGATATCGAACGCACAAGTCTCGGATGCGACAGTGATCGCATCTCCGAGACGTCCTAGTGACAGCGGACGCAAGCCATTCGGATCGAGGGCGATCACGAGCTGGTTTTCGTTCATGACGAGAAGCGCATACGCTCCCTTGATGTATTGCAGGGCGTCCTTTACCGCTCCTGGCAAATCCTTGCACTCAGAGCGGGCGATCAGGTGTGCGATCACCTCAGTGTCACTGGTCGTCTGAAAAATGGAGCCCTTTGCTTCCAGCTCTTTTCTAAGCACAGCGGCATTTACGAGATTCCCGTTGTGGGCAACTGCCATGCTGCCTTGTGCATAGCGGAAAAAGAGCGGTTGGGCGTTTTCAATCTTACTCGAACCAGCAGTCGTATAACGGGTATGACCAATTGCGATATGACCACTGAACTTCTCCAGATCGCCCTTGCCAAAAGCCTCTGACACGAGACCCATTCCGCGGTGCTTATACCATTTCTCGCCGTCGGAGGCGCAGATACCTGCGCTCTCCTGACCGCGATGCTGAAGGGCGTGCAGACCCAAATAGGTCAATTGGGATGCTTCATTGTGGTTGTAGATGCCAAAGACGCCGCATTCTTCGTTCAATTTGTCCCAGATTAGCCGATCAAACATGGAATCGCATCCTTCCAGGCTGCTTTCACCTCTTGAGTCGAAGCGTTGATCGCTTCTGTACCGTTCACGTTCACTACCAGACGATCACCGCCGACCGTACCGATGTTTTCAGCAGGTACGCCATGTTCACCTGCCAATGCGAGAATCGCCGCCGCATGCTCCCCAGATGCACTGAGCAAGATGCGCGATTGAGATTCACTGAACAAGAGCACATCAGTACGCAGCTCGGACGTAAGAGTCACCTGCGCACCGAAGCCTTTGCCGAAGCAAGATTCAGCCAGTGCGACACCCAGACCACCTTCGGACAGATCGTGTGCGGAGTTCACCAGACCTTGGCGAATCGCTGTGAGAACCAGCTTTTGTACGGCCGCTTCCTTCGTCAGATCGATTTGTGGAGGACGTCCGGAAATGCTGCCCGTAGCCATCTTTTGATACTCACTGCCGCCCAGCTCAGCAAAGGTCTCGCCCAACAAGATGATCGCGTCGCCTTCGTTTTTGAAATCCTGGGTCGTAATATGGTCAACATCAGTGATCAAGCCGACCATTCCCACCGTTGGGGTTGGATAGATCGCGTCACCGCTGCGTTCATTGTAAAAAGATACGTTTCCGCCGATGACCGGAGCATCGAGTGCTACGCACGCTTCGCTCATGCCCTCGCACGATTTTTCAAATTGCCAGAACACCTCAGGCTTTTCCGGACTTCCGAAGTTCAGGCAGTCCGTAATCGCCAGCGGCTCTGCACCGGAGCAGACGACGTTGCGCGCAGATTCTGCAACCGCAATGGCACCGCCCACTTTTGGATCGAGGTACACATAGCGACCGTTGCAATCTGTACTCATAGCAAGGGCCTTGCGAGTACCGCGCACCATGACAACAGCAGCGTCAGAACCAGGCTTTACAGCTGTGCTTGCACGCACGATATGATCATATTGCTCATATACCCACGCTTTATTCGCCACGGTTGGCTGAGCCAGCAAGCTTTTCAGCGTACCATTCAGATCTTTCGGTTCTTGGATTGCTGCCAACACATCTACATTCGCGTTTGCTTCGTAGTAAGCAGGCACCGCAGATGGACGATGGTACACAGGCGCGTCGTCAGCCAAGCTGTCTACTGGCACCTCTGCTACTACCTCACCTTGGTGCAACAAGCGCAGCTTGCTGTCTTCCGTTACTTTGCCCACGACAGCGGACGCCAAACCCCATTTGTCAAAGATCGCAATCGCTTCTGCCTCTTTGCCTTTTTCCACGACAACGAGCATACGCTCCTGAGATTCAGACAGCATCATTTCGTATGCAGACATGCCAGCTTCGCGCTGTGGCACGAGGTCCAGATTCATTTCGATTCCGTTCCCTGCCTTGGATGCCATCTCGGAGCTGGAGCTCGTCAGGCCAGCCGCTCCCATGTCCTGAATCCCGACAACGATACCCGTGTCGATCAGCTCCAGGCACGCTTCCAGCAGGAGCTTTTCCATGAATGGATCGCCGACTTGTACTGCCGGGCGTTTTTTCTCGGACTCTTCTGTGAGCTCCTCGGATGCGAAGGTCGCCCCGTGAATACCGTCACGCCCCGTGCTTGCACCAACGTAGATAACAGGGTTACCGATACCGGACGCTACCCCTTTTTGAATCTTCTCGTGGTCGATCAAGCCGACACACATGGCGTTGACAAGCGGATTGCCTTCATACGTAGGGTCGAAATTCACTTCGCCACCCACAGTCGGAATCCCGATGCAGTTCCCGTAGCCTGCAATACCTGCAACAACGTTTTCGAACAAATATTTGACGCGAGGAGACTTGAGCTCCCCGAATCGAAGCGAGTTGAGCAGCGCAATCGGACGCGCGCCCATCGAGAATACGTCACGGATGATACCGCCCACACCAGTCGCTGCCCCTTGGTACGGCTCGATCGCAGATGGGTGGTTATGGCTTTCGATTTTGAAAACAACCGCCTGATTGTCACCGATGTCGACAATACCCGCACCTTCCCCAGGTCCTTGCAAAACGCGAGGTCCTTTTGTCGGGAAACGACGCAGGACAGGCTTAGAGTTTTTGTAGGAGCAGTGCTCCGACCACATGACGCTGTACAGACCTGTTTCCGTCCAGTTCGGCTTGCGGCCGAGAATTTCTACGACACGCTGATATTCTTCGTCAGTCAGACCGATTTCTTTGTATAATTTTTGATCGGCAATTTGTTCGGCTGTCGGTTCTTTATGCGTGAGTTGTGACACTGTTCTGCTCCCTCCAAGTCTTCAGGATCGAGGTAAACATGCGGCGTCCGTCATCGGAAGTCATCCAAGAGTGGACGGCACGCTCCGGGTGAGGCATCATGCCAAGTACGTTTCCACGTTCGTTGCAAATGCCCGCGATGTCTTCCAGAGAACCATTCGGATTCTCGCCATGATAGCGGAAAACGATCTGTTTGTTCGCTTTTAGTTTCGCCAGCGTTTCCTCATCACAGTAGTAGTTTCCTTCGCCGTGCGCGATCGGAATTTGGATAACTTCCCCTGCCGCGAAATCACGGGTAAAGGAGGTATCGTTGTTTTCCACACGTAATTCGGACAGCTTGCAACGGAATTTCAGTGAACGGTTACGCAAGAGTGCTCCTGGCAACAGTCCAACTTCGGTCAGAATCTGGAAGCCATTGCAGATTCCCATAATCAGCTTGCCTTCTTCTGCTGCCTTCACCACTTGCTCCATGACGGGTGAAAAACGAGCGACCGCACCACAGCGCAGATAATCTCCATAAGAGAATCCGCCTGGCAAGAGAATCGCATCATATTTAGAAAGATCCGTATCGGAATGCCATACGTAATCTACAGGCACTCCCATTACGTCTTCAACTGCGTTAAACAAATCAACGTCGGCGTTCGAGCCTGGAAAGACGATAACGGCTACTCGCATATCCTTAGCCCTCCACGATATCAAAGCGATAGTCTTCTACCACCGTATTGGCCAACAGCTTTTCGCACATTTCACGTACACGCTCTTCGGCTTGCGCACGGTCAGCAGTGTTCAATTCCAGCTCCATGTACTTCCCGATGCGTGCATTGTTTACTTCATCAAAACCCAAGGTGTGCAGAGCACCTTTTACAGCGTGTCCTTGCGGGTCCAAAACACTCTCGCGCAATGTTACATAAACAACAGCTTTAAACATGTACGTCTCCTCCTAGTCTCGTAAGCATTTCTTTGTAAGCTTCCTCCACATTACCCAAATCGCGGCGGAAGCGGTCTTTGTCGAGCTTTTCATTCGTTACCGAATCCCAGAAACGGCATGTATCCGGGGATATTTCATCGGCGAGGAGAATCTCCCCGTCCGCTGTTTTTCCGAATTCCAGTTTGAAATCGACCAAGGTAATGTTACGCTCGCGCAGGTAAGGCACGAGGACCTCGTTTACAGCAAGACCCATACGCTCCAATGTCGCTTGGTCACTCTCGCTTGCAATCCCCAACACTTTAATATGGGAGGCATTCACCAATGGATCTCCCAGTGCGTCATCCTTGTAGTAAAACTCGACAACGGGCTGCGGAAGCACAGTTCCTTCTTCCATGCCAAGACGCTTGGCCAATGAGCCTGCTGCGATATTGCGAACGACTACCTCCAAAGGGATAATCTCCACTTTGCGAACAACTTGCTCTGTGGCGGACAGCAGACGGACAAAATGGTTGTCGATGCCCCGCTCCTTCAGCATAGTGAAAAAGATTGCCGTAATGCGGTTGTTCAGCTCACCTTTTCCGGTGATTTGCGCCCGTTTCTCTCCATTAAATGCTGTTGCGTCGTCTTTGTACTCTACCCAGTACTGATCAGGCAAAGATGTCCGATAAATACGTTTCGCCTTACCTTCGTAGAGTTGTTCTTGTTTTTCCACCGTAGGAGTCACCTTCCCAGTCAAAAAGGTTGAGTTTAGGTTAATTCACGAACGTTTCAACTACATTAAAACACAAACATACGCATTTATCAACGAAAAATGCTGGAATAGACTTCGACAAATGTTCGGGATTTACTGCATGTTTTTCGCACTATAGATGTTAACATTCGTTTACATGTTCTCCATACTAGCTTTACATCTCCTGATTACAATAGTCCTTAGTCTCGGGACTTTTCGACCATCCACTTATCAGGAGGCAACTGGAGATGCACGCTATCTTTCGCCATTTACTCACTCCCTTTTCTCGCCTACACAGGCAAGTGCGGCTCCGTACCAAGCTGACGATCCCACTTCTGTTCATCCTGCTCATTTCTTCTGGCATGATTGGCTGGACCTTTTACACCCAGGCAAAACAGGTGATGATTTCGCAAATGGAGTCCCGCCTTGACTCAGAGACGGACAAAACCACTGAAAAAATTTCGCTTTTAAAGTTCACTTTCGCTAGCGACGATCAAGCCTACCAAAAGCGCCTTCAATACGAATTGCAACAGCAAGAAAGCAATCTGTCTCAGGAAGGCTTGATACTCCAGCAATATCTGGTCAAAAATGGAGCTTTTCATCCCATTGAAAACGTGACAAAGGGCGCGATTGAAATCCCGCAAGATATCGCGATACGAATGCAAGCCGAGCGATTCGGCGTGATTCATGTCCCTGTCGATAACCACATACATACACTGGCCTTTACGCATTCTCCTGAGGAGAGCTACATATACGTCATAGACGTTTTGCAGGAGTCCTATCTAGGTCCTCTTCACGAGATAACCAAAATTATCGTGATGACCATTCTCGCTAGTCTGTTCCTTTCTTTGTTGCTGTGCTTGCTGGTTGTGAAGGGGATAACAGCGCCTTTTCAGACGTTGATTATGGCCATGCAACAGGTAAGCTCGGGCGATCTCACCCATCGTTCCCGTTTGCAAAACGAGGGGCCAGAGATTCGTGGAATTTCTAACAGCTTCAATCACATGGTAGAGCAAATGTGTGAGATTATTGCTGAAATCCAACTTATGATTGAGGAACTGAACAAAGGCGGCATCGCGATCAGGCAAACAGCCGATGAAGCAGGCGACCGTTCGTCGATGCTGTCTTTTCGTCTCGATACAGTCAATCAAGGCGTCGAACAAACTGCTACCTCAACAGATGGCGCCAGCGCCTCTTTTCAGCACATCAAGCAATCGATGGATGGACTGTTTGCGCGTATTTTCTCTGTGATTGAAGCGGGTAAAAAGATGCAGACAATCACCCACCATGGACAAAATCGTATCGATGATTTGAACACGATGATCAATCGCTTCTCCCACACGTACGCACAGGTCGACACCCGCATGACAGAACTGCGTCGACAATCAGAATCTATTGGACATGTTGTTCATCTGATCCAAAACGTGGCGAAGCAAACCAAGCTTCTCGCTTTAAACGCGAGTATTGAAGCGGCCCGTGCTGGAGAAAACGGACGCGGATTTGCTGTCGTGGCAAACGAGGTAGCCAAGCTTGCCAGCGAGTCGGAAAATGCCACAGTAGAAATCACGCGACTGATGGACGCTGTTCAGGAGCAAACCCATGAGATTTCCTCCGAAACCTCACAAGCATCCGAACAGCTTCAGCAAAGCCTGCAAAAGCTCTCAGAGGCTGCATCTGCTTTTCTTGAGCTTCGACAAGCTGTCGATCAGACAACGGGAGAGCTGCATATTGCCAACGTGGGGTTATCCGACATAACCGAAGGCTTGCACACCGTAGACATGGCATTCGATGCGTTTGTTGCCGTTTCACAAGAGACCAAAAGCAGCACAGAAGAAATGTTGGTCGCCTCGCGCGAACAGCTCACTTCTATTGAAAAATCACGTCAATTGGCAACAGAGCTTCTAGCCTTATCTGAGCGGCTGCAAGAAATCAGTGATCGCTTTCGCGTTGCCTAAACAAGATGAGCCTCCCCCTCCGGGCAGGCTCTTTTCGTTTGTTTATGATAAACTTGTCAGTGGTATAACCAATACGTGAAAGAAGGAATTTCAGATGTTTCCATTTGAAGTGTCTTTTCCTACCAAAATTTACTTTGGCATAGGCGAACTGGAACGTTTGGGCCAAGAAGCAAAATCATTAGGCCAAAAAGCATTGCTCGTTACAGGCGGCAATGCTGCCAAACGTACAGGACTTTTGGACCGCGCCAAGGCTCTGTTGCAGGAAGCTCAAGTGGCGTATCTTGTTTTTGACAAAATTGAACCGAATCCGCGTACGGCAACAGTTGATGCCGGCGCTGCGCTTGCGCGTGAGCATCAGTGTGACTTCATTCTGGCTATCGGTGGCGGCTCCGTGATGGATGCCTCCAAAGCGATTGCGGCAGCAGCCGTTTCCGGACGCCCGATTTACGATTACATGCGGGGAAATCCGAGCGGTTCTGGTCAATTACTGGTACCCGTTCAGGAAGCACTGCCGATCATGACCGTCCCGACAGTAGCCGCTACTGGTTCGGAAGTAAACCATATCAGCGTCCTAACTAATTGGGACACGCATGAAAAATCTTCGATCAACGGTCCAGCACTTTACCCGAAGATTGCCATTCTTGACCCGTCTGTCACCTTTACCGTTCCGGCTCGCGTCACAGCGGAGTCTTGCGCCGATATCTTTTCCCATCTGTTTGAAAACTATTTGATCAGCGCGGAAGGGACCCACGTACAGGACGGGATTTCCGAAACACTCATTCGCCTCGTCGTCGAGCACTCCATCACAGCGATCCAGCAACCAGACAACGCTGAAGCAAGATCCACCCTTTTATGGGCGAGCACGCTGGGCATCAGTCCCTTCGCTGCTGGCGGTCGCGGTGCTGGCATGCCTTTGCACGGAATTGAACATCCGCTGAGCGGAATCTACGATATGGCTCATGGTCGTGGACTGGCGATCCTGTCCCTTCCGTATTTCGAACAGGTGATATTGCAAGACCGTCCCGAGAGACTAGCCCGTATGGGACGTCATTGTTTTGGTGTTACGGTGGAGAACGAGGACGAAGCAGCACGAGCAACGATTGAAGCCGTTCGCCGTTGGTATGAGCGCATGGGAATCACCGAACGTCTGTCTGACTTCGGTGTAACCAAACAATCACTGGCCCAAATGGCTGAGGAAGCGGTTCGCATTGGCGGACGCGGAATCGGATATCTGCCTAGCTCACGAAAATTGAATGAATCCGATGTAATCGCGATCTACGAGGCTTACCTGTAATGGAAGCATCAAACACACTGGCGAGCCTACGCTCAGTTATGTAATAATACAAATTAATCACTAATCAAAATTATTTTACTACGGAGGTTACCACCATGGCAGATCCACGCATTAATGAACTGGCAAGCCGTCTCGTCCGTTACTCGCTTAATTTGCAAAAAGGCGAAAAAGTTCTGATCGAAAATACAGGCCTCCAACCTGAACTCGTTCGTGCACTTGTACGTGAATCATTTGCAGTTGGGGCTCTGCCTTTGGTCACCTTAAAAGACCAGGAAGTCATGCGTGCACTCTATCAAGGCACGAGCGAAGAACATATGGCTCTGATGGCAAAATACGAATATGACCGGATGAAGGACATGGACGCTTACATCGCCATCCGCGCTTACGACAACATCAACGAGTATGCTGACGTACCAGAAGACAAAATGGGCATTTACGCTCGCGTCCTGTATCAACCTGTACATACGAACGAGCGCGTTCCGAACAAACGCTGGGTTGTACTGCGCTACCCGAACAAGTCGATGGCGCAGCTGTCCAAAATGAGTCTCGAGAGCTTTGAGGACTTCTACTTCTCCGTCTGCAATCTGGACTACGCGAAAATGTCAGCTGCCATGACTCCGTTGAAAGAGCTGATGGAGCGCACTGATCGCGTACGCATCGTCGGTCCAAAAACGGACCTGCGCTTCTCCATTAAAGGAATCAATGCCATCAAATGTGACGGCAAACGCAATATCCCGGATGGCGAAGTATACACCGCTCCTGTACGTGATTCCGTGGAAGGAACCATTTTCTACAACGCCGCATCGATCTACAACGGCATTACCTTCAATGATGTTCAGTTCACTTTCAAAGAAGGCAAAATCGTAGAAGCGACCAGCTCCAATACGAAAGCATTGAACGACATCCTCGACACGGACGAGGGCGCACGCTATATCGGAGAATTCGCGATCGGCTTCAACCCGCACATCCTCCACCCGATGCTGGACATCCTGTTTGACGAAAAAATCGCGGGCAGCTTCCACTTCACGCCAGGGAATGCTTACACAGTAGCAGACAACGGCAACCGCTCCTCCGTTCACTGGGACTTGGTCCAAATCCAACGCCCTGAATACGGCGGCGGCGAAATCTGGTTTGACGATGTGCTGATCAGAAAAGATGGGCGCTTTGTGTTGCCAGAGCTGGAAGGCTTGAACCCGGAGAATTTGATTTAAGTGCAATGAATGAAAAAATGGGTTAGGGAATGAGGCTCCCTAGCCCATTTTCTATTGTTCAGAGAAAATAAAGTATGAGACTGATGCTGTGAGGCGACACTGTCAGCGGGCTTGAACACATTGGCCACCTCATATTCGACGACTTGGCCGAGCAGCAGGCTTGCTTCATTCAAGAGATATTCTTATTAATCCTACCAAATTTTACGGGTTTCTTTCACCGGTGAATCTCTGTTATTCTAGGTCATGCCAAACAAAACAGCCGAAACTTCCTCTCGAATGGAAGTGCGGGGGATCTTTTTTACTTGCAGATGAGAGATCTGCATGGGGTGAATCGCCAAAGTGCGTAGGGTTGTTTCCTCAATCCGAATCCGTCAACTAACCTCGTAGGCCAAAAAAAGGAGACGATGTGAATATGAAACGCCTTGGTACTATTGCAATCGCAACATTGGGATTGGGATTTGTTCTTTCCGGCTTTTCTAACACAGCTTCTGCCGCTACCACATGTCCGCAATACGGATATCAACCATATATGCAACCTGTCCAACCGCAAATGCAAGCACCTTACGCAGCACCAGCGAATCAACAGCAGCCAGCTCAACAGCCAGTAAAACAAGCTAACCAACAAGTGGATGCTTCCTCTGTTGGGAAGCAAGTAACTGATTTGGTAAACCAAGAGCGTGCAAAAGCAGGTCTGAAGCCAGTGGAACTGGATGCTTCCCTGAACAAAGTTGCACAAGCAAAAGCGACTGATATGTCCAACAACAACTACTTTGACCATACAAGCCCTACGTATGGCTCTCCATTTGACATGATGAAACAATTCGGTGTATCTTCTATGACCGCGGGTGAGAACATCGCCATGGGTCAACACACCGCTGAGGAAGTCATGAACCAATGGATGAACAGTGAAGGACACCGTCAAAACATCATGAATCCTTCCTTCACCAAAATCGGTGTAGGCTTTGTGAATGGATACTGGGTACAAGAATTCATCGGATAATGAAATTAGATATAAATGCCGAGTCCTCTAGCGGGGACCCGGCTTTCTTGTTTTTTCCCAGCCTTGTCTGGAGTGGCCTTTGAACATCTATCAATCTCCGTGAAAAGCCAACAGCTAGCTTTATACGCTTTATTCAGATTTACTTCCCATTTCTAGTTCGTTTGTCTTTTCTTCAACCACCGATTCCGCACCTTCTCGAATTTTTTCTACAACTTCTCCAGATTTGAGTTGCCTGTGCGAAGGGAGATCTAAAAATGTAGAAGCACGTTGATCGAGCCACAAGCTTTCCTCACCTTCCCTATCAGTTGCAACGAAGATAAACCCACCTGAATAACTAAAGTACGTAATGTTTGCATCTTCCCCGAGTGTATTTTTCATGTTCTCGTAAAGGTCAAACAATTCAGGACCAGTTTTTTCACCACCAGCCATGATTGGCTCTGTATCTGTTGCTATAACGATACCTTTTACTTCATCCTCTTCCATAATGAACGAAAGTTTTTCATCCGTTGAAGATAGTAGTCCTTGCATATTCGTATCGTTATAGTTACGTATTTTATCCGCTTCTGGTAAAACAGCTCCCTGAATCGAAAAGTTTGACAGGGTTACATTCCTACTCGATTTGCTTAAGGGGTAGTTCTCTTGGTTACGTGCCTGTTCCATATTTTTATATGCCTGTAATGCTTCCTTATCCCCTTGGTTAATAGCCCCAGCCCAAGTAGCTGATGATATTCCAGCAACAATTAGCGCACCTATCAATGTCCATGTGTATTTATTCATAACTCCCCCAAAGTTAATTCACTTCGATACAGGAATATTATACCATTTTTTAAAATCTCTATGAATTATGAAATAAAAAAATGGAGACATTGAAGCATCTCCATTTTTTTACTTTTGCCATCATTTCATCCATACGGCAACCTGACCTCAAAACACGTATGAATCAAATCACTTTGGACAGAAATCGTTCCCCGATGCTTCTCGACGATATTTTTGGCAATAAACAAGCCGAGTCCTGTGCCTCCTCCTTGATGCGTTCGCGCTTTGTCGCCTGTAAAAAACATTTCAAAAATATGCGGCAGCGCCTCCTCAGGTATCTGGTCGCCGTAATTCATGATTTGCACAACCACTTCATCGCCCTCACGATAAGCGTTCAAATCGATAAACTGGCCATCGCCCCCGTAGCGTATCGCGTTGGTCAGGATATTCTCAAATACGCGTGCCAGCAGCTCCCCATCTCCCACGATCACTAATTGAGCAGCAACCGTACACCGCGCGACGAGCTCATTTTTCTCAAAGGAAGGATACATCTCCTCATTTAACTGGACAAGCAATTCACTCAAATCAATGGCCTTTTGCTCGATGGTAACCATGCCGTAATTCATTCTCGTAATTTCGAAGAGCTCATCAATCAGCTTTTCCAATCGATGCGACTTGGTAAAAGCAATTGTCACATAATGCCGCATCTGTTCTTGTGGCAACTGCTCATCTCGCAAAATGAGATCGAGATAACCCAAAACAGATGTCAGGGGTGTACGCAAGTCATGCGCCAGATTCAAAACAAGCTGATCCTTGCTGCTTTCGGCGAAATCTCCTCTTTCTACCGCCTGTTGTAGCATTTCGCTTGCTGTATTAATATCCTTGGCGATTTCTGCAAACTCATCATTGGATGGAATATGGACATGCCGTGTAAAGTCTCCACTCGCGAGATAATGAATGCCCGTAGAAATCTCCCGAAAGTAGCCAGCATACCGTTTGGTCAGGAGATAGAAAAACAAGATCGCAATGGGAGCAAAGACAATCAAAAAGAAATTGATATCCCCCATCTCCTTGATGAAATAGCGAACCTGGGCGAGCGGATCTTCGTACTTAACCCCCACCCGATAGTAAAACTGGAGCACTTTATAGAGCAGATAGGTTACTATACCGGCCAAAAGCATGCCAAACCCAAGAAGCCCAAGCATTTTGAAACGAAAGCTATGTCTCCCCTTCGCCATGGAAAAAATGAACCACTCCCTACCTATACTCGTTTTCGTCCAAAGATCAATCATGATAGACTCTTTTAACCCGTTCTCCCAAACGGCTTACCAGCTCGTTCGTAATGGTTTTACATTGTTGGGCCATTTCCTCGGCAGTAATCTCTTCTTCTTGATCTCTGCCGATAAAAGTCACAACATCCCCTTTTTGCACCTCTTCCATATCTGTGATATCTACAATAAGCTGATCCATGCAGACGAAGCCAATAATCGGTGGTCTTTTTCCTTTAATCAAGCAGGTAGCCCCCACTTGTGACAGCATGCGCGGAACCCCATCTGCATATCCGATGGATACGATGGCAATCTTAATGTCCTTCTGCGCTATGTGGGCGCGTCCGTAGCCCACGGATGCTCCTTTTTCCACCTGTTTCACCTGCACAACTCTTGCTTTTAGTGATAGCACAGGTCGTAGGTCGACGTTTGTTTTTACCTTGTCTCCCTGCTTGCTCAACATCCCGTAGAGAGCGATCCCCACCCGAGCATAATCGTATTGCAGCTCCCCGTAATTCAGTACGCCGTAACTGCTTTGGATGTGCAGCTTCTGTGGATCGATCCCCTTTTCTTTCAGCTGATCGATCACTTTTTGGAAACGGTCGATTTGATTTTTCGTGTATGCAATATCGGAAGCTTCCAAACTGTCAGCCACACTCAAATGCGTAAAGGTACCGCATACCTGCAAATGCTTATATCGATACATGGACGCAATTTTTTCCGTGTATTCCCAAGACTCCCCGAGTCTCCCCATCCCCGTGTCGATCTTGATATGAACAGGGATTTTCACGTTGTAGCCATTCAGTGTTTGAGCATATTCGTCATCTACTACGGTTTGTGTCAGTTTGAAACGGGCGATTTGGCGTATCCGACGCTCATCGGTATAGCCAAGCACCAGAATCTCCCCTTTTACGCCCTTCTTCCTTAGCTCGGTTCCTTCATCGATTGTGGCAACGGCGAAGTGATCAATTCCGAGCTTGTTTAAGAACCTCGCAATTTGCCATCCGCCGTGGCCATATGCCTGCGTCTTGACGACTGCCATCATCGCACAATCCTTGGGGAGAACCTGCTGGATTTCCCTGACATTATGTTGGAGATGCGGAAGATGGATATCAGCCCATGCTCGCCCAGTTTGATCC
Organism: Brevibacillus schisleri; assembly: GCF_055685845.1. Classification (NCBI taxonomy): domain Bacteria; kingdom Bacillati; phylum Bacillota; class Bacilli; order Caryophanales; family Paenibacillaceae; genus Brevibacillus; species Brevibacillus schisleri. Next base: position 686,929 of record NZ_JBVNDM010000001.1, on the reverse strand, counting down.
GGTTTTCCACCTCGAAAGCGCTGGATCGCCTTCATCGCCAGCACTGAAAGAACAAACGACAGCACTGTGACCAGCGTAAAGTGCACCAAGCTGTTTTCAACAAGCGGCCCTGTCAGTCCCGTTACTTTGGCTGCTGTGAGAATGAGCAAAATACACAGTGGATGGATGATATAAACATACAGGCTCAGCTTTCGCAGGATTGGGCAATTTTTTCCTTTCCAGAACAACAAAAGTTGAAAGAGAAAATACATGCATGGTATCAAAAAAATATACATACTGTCATGGCGTTGCAGCTGATAAGCTTGCAAAATCAAGCCTTCCATGACCAGCATGCTACCGAACAAAACAAACCCGATGGCATACGGTGCGACCTTGTTCTTTTTCCGTCTGCGGGTATTGGCAATCATCCCTCCCATGACAATAAACACAGGGGCAAAAAATATACCGTTCCGCGTGTAATCAAACAAAGTAAACATCAATTGGTAGATACTGTCCACGAACGGACTCATCTGTACCAAACCAAAGTAGCTGTCTCCCAATAACCCGATGCCATACAGCAGCAAAGTCATACAAAACGCATTCCATGTCGATAGTCTCGTATATAAAAAAGTACTGATACACACTCCCAGCATGATGCCAGGGAAATACCACAGATGATACATGGTCCCGTTAAACAAGAGGTCTTTCACTGCTGTAAATACAGTAAATCCATCCGTAAAATACCCCGCATACACATTCACAGGAAGATAGAGAAGGATCGAAAGCAAATATAGCTTTCCTACTTTCCATAAAAACTGCTTCAGCATAGACGCATTTTTGTTGCGATCTGAGCCAAGCTTTTGCATGAAGAAAAATCCTGTGCACATAAAGAAAAACGGAACTGCCACTCTGGCTATTGTTTGTCTCAGTGTGAAGTCAGCCCATTCACTTATGGATAGCAGTGGAAAAGTATGGATGGCGATAACAAGAATCGCTGCAATGATTCCGAATCGATCCAGCCCGCCATACTGCTTTTCACTACCCACGTTCATTACGTGCCTCCTGATGAAATACCGTAATGATAAATCCATCCACGTTGTTGCCCGATATTTCGTAGCGCTCACCAGCCACAACCGGGATGTGCGTAACTGTATCGGTAGCTTTTACATAGTAGATTTCCATGTTCTCATCATCTACTCGGAAATGCTCCTGATAGAATTCGTAGTTTTTCACATACTCGATATACTCTTCCAGACAAAGCTGAAGCTTTTGCATCAACACAGCATGCGGATAGCCCACATACCGAAAATGCCAAGGCTCATCCGAAATCCCTGTTCGCTGTTCTTTGTCTTTGTCGTAGCGTTTGATAAACCCATATTGACTAGCGCGCTGTCGAAACATTCGGCATACGCCGTGATCGGGAAAAGAAGGGCAAATAAAATCGATTACTTCCTTTTTCTCCCCTACATCTATCGCAAGCCCTGTCTGATGCTCGCTTTCATTCGGACGCGCTACAAATTTACTGGTAAACACCTGTCCATTTTCGAGCAAGGATTGATCATAAATATCCGTTTGTTCCGCCTTACTGCGAAAGCCACTGACAGGCACGATTGCATTTTCTGCGTTGCAGGCTTTCAGCAGCTTGGCAAACATCTTTGCAGCCGTATTTTCCAGCATCATATTGTTGTGCGCTCCATCAATCAGCCGCATGCGGTTCAGCAGAATACCGTCGTCTGTTTGCCAGCGGATTGGGTACTGGCGATTCACCAAGATCAGATGACCGTGATGCAGATTGTCGCTGTTCAACGTAACCGTAAAGACGTGAGGTTGTGTCATCGGTTAGTCCTCCTCCAACGCTAGCATAATCAACGTATCAAGAAGCTCCTTATAGGAAATCCCCGCAGCACACAGCATGCTTGGATACCTGCTCTTCGAGGTAAAGCCGGGGATCGTATTCACTTCGTTAAACACGATATCCCCGTCTGGTGTGACGAACATATCCACGCGAGCGAAGCCACGACAGCCAAAAACCTGATAAAGATGGGTCGCTGTTTGCTTGATTTTATGAGCGAGCTCTTCGTCAATTCTTGCTGGGACATGGATATGGGCCGTCTCCAATGAATACTTTTCAGTATAATCGAAGAAGCCTTGGAGCAATTCGATCTCATCCACTTCCCCCACAATGACCTCACGATTTCCCAGTACCGCGCAGCCCACCTCAAATCCTGTGATGTTTTCCTCGATGACTACCTTGTCATCATGCTGGAGGGCGTTTTCTATCCCGAAGAACAATTCTGATAGGCTGTATGCTTTCGTAATCCCAATGGAGGACCCTGCCTTTGCCGGTTTGACATACAAAGGAAATCCCAGTGGTTCGGTGGCAGATTGAACAGTTGCAAGATCCGTATTTGGATAAACGGTAACGGATCTTGGCGTTTTGATACCGGAGCTTTCCGCCAACGTGTGAGCGATATCCTTATCCATACAAATCGCAGAGGATAGCGTGTGACAACCGACAAAAAGAATTCCGGCGAGCTCCAATAGCCCTTGCACCGTTCCATCCTCTCCGTTTTTGCCATGCAAAATCGGGAATACCACATCAACCTTCGTGACCGTCATGGCGCCGTTCTCCTGTGTAACAATTCCCCGCACCTGTCTGCAAGGAGAGAGAAAGGCCGGCACACACGTCTCACTTTGATGCCAACTGTCATTCCGAATGCTTTCGATGTTACCGGTATATCGTAGCCATTGCCCTTCCCTCGTAATTCCTAGCAAAATCACCTCGTACTTTTCCAGACACAAGCTCTCCAGCACCGAACTCGTAGATTTAAGGGATACTTTATACTCTGAGGAGCATCCCCCAAACAAAATCGCGACAGTCAATTTCTTCATTAGATTCACTCCTTCTTTTCTTTAGTTCACGTAGCTTGTTACAATCACGCCGCCTATGTTGTCACCCGAAATCTCGTAGTTGCTCGAAATCGGTACTTTGATCATCATCTCTTCATTGACAGGGTAGTAGTTAATTTCGTAGATCTTCCCTTCGTTTGTCACGGAGATACTTCTTTTGTCTTTTAGATAGTCCAAGTATTCTTCCAGCGAAAAGTTATTCTCCTTCATGATCGCGCTATGCGGCAAGCCGACATATCGGAAATGCCAAGGCTCAAATACCGTTCCTGTAATGGCTACCTTGTCTTTCGGGTAGCGCAAAATAAAACCGTATTTCCACGAATGATCTTCCAGCCACTTGCCTTCAGGGGCGTGCTCCATTTTCATTTGTGTCGATCCAATATCCAGCGCGGAACCTACATTATGTTCGCTATAACCGCTTGGCATCGCGATCGCTGGCCCCATTTCTTCATACAGCTTCTCTTGTTCTTCCTTACCTCGATAACCGCTGTTCAGGATAAAGTGACTCACGTTATCTTGTTGTGCAGCTTTGACCATCTCCAAGAATACTTTGGCTACATGCTCCGACACTTCGAGTCTATGATCGAGCAAAGTGTAGCCTTGTAACAGTTCTTCATGCTTAGACAACCGAATCACATCGTTTTTTACCCCTGCCTCATGAACCGGATAGTCTTTATTGACCAAGAGAAGATCTCCCTGATAAATTTGATCTTTTGTTATTTGTATCGATTGGTACTCCACACCGGTAGCCTCGCTCACTGTTTCCATACGTCCTCCAACATTAGGTGGGCTTTCTGTTATTTTTTGGAAAACGATATATCCAAACAGCGATAAAATGACAAGCCAAAAAACCCTCTTTTTCATTCACAGCTTCCTCCTTCACTTACACAACTAGGATAGGGAAAACTGTTAAAATAAAAAGTAGGGTAAATCTAAAATAATTTTAAAGATGTCCAATCATTTTTATAAAGTTGCTTAGCTGGATAGAGAGGAGGTCAGTAGCCTAGTATGAACAAAACAGACCGTCTGTTGGCAATCGTTCTGGAATTGCAGCGAAAAGGTACGTTGCGCGCAGAAGATTTGGCCGCGACTTTCGAGACGAGCGTCCGAACGATTTATCGTGATATGCAGGCATTGAGCGAAGCAGGCGTCCCCATCGTTGGGGCACCGGGTCAGGGCTACTCGTTAATGGAAGGGTATTTTCTTCCACCCGTCAGCTTTTCGGTAGAAGAAGCCGTTGCACTTTTGATCGGAGCAGACTTGGTCGAGCAAGCATTTGACCAAAACTTTGGAAATGGCGCAAGAGCCGTGCAACGAAAAGTCGAAGCGATCCTGTCTGCGGATGTAGGCGAACAAACCAGACGTATCCGTTCAACCTTTCGCCTCGTAAGCCCCAGAGCAAACAATCTGCGCGAACAGGAAAAAGCGCATGCGCAGCTCCTCCACGATGCGATCATTAGTGAGCGTAAAGTGCGGTTCCGCTATCGGAGGGGCACGCCTGGGGAGAGTGACGATCGGGAAACAGTTCGTGATGTTGCTCCATATGGTCTCGTGCTGGTTCGTGGTTCTTGGACACTGCTCGCTCATTGCGATCTGCGACAGGATATTCGTCGATTCCGCCTGTCCCGCATGAGCGGCCTGATCGTTTTGGAAGAGCGCTTTATCCTCCCTGACCATTTTCATTTTGCTGATTACAAGCCTCTCGACGATCGGTATGTGGAGGTACAGATCGTCATCAGCCCAACTATCGCTGATCGGGTAAAAGAATCGGGCTATTTTTTTATCGAAGAAATTACAGAGCATCCGGACGGCTTTCTCGTTAGATTGCGCGTCAGACAAATCGAAGAAATATTGTCTTGGGTACTTGGGTTGGGGGCAGATGCTGTTGTTCTTACGCCTGAATCCTTGCGTAGCCGAATACGCGAAGAAGCCCAAAAATTATTCGAACGCTACTGACATACTGCTGTCAGTAGCGTTCGAATATGATAAGAGCAAGAAACCAAGAGGAGCTGATTCGCCCATGAATACAAAAGAAATCGTAACCAAATTCGAAGACGTGACAAACCACTACCTGCATGAATTAGAGGGCTTCACCATGGAACAACTCTTGCAAAAGCCAAGTGAAGAGGAATGGTCGATCGGTCAAATGTACCTTCACTTGATCCAATCTGCCCGGTATTTTCATCTGGGAAATGTCGAGAAGTGTAGACAAGGAGGTCCTGCTGTCACAGAAGCAGGTGCCCAAAAATCTGAGATCGGGCAGACGATATTTGCTCAAGGTTCCTTTCTTCCCGTTCGCGTGAAAGTCCCTGCCTCCCCGGAGTACACACCTGCACAACCAGAGAGTAAGGAGCAATTGCGTGATGGACTCATCAGCGTGCTCGCACAAATGAAGGAACTGGAACCAACTCTGGACGAAATTCCTGTGCATCACACGGTGGCTCACCCAGCCTTCGGTTCGCTTACCGCAAAGGAATGGTTTGCCGTGGTAGAAATGCACTATCGCCATCACCTGCTCCAGCTCAACCGACTGAAGGGTTAGTTTTTTTCTCCAAACATCCCCGCAAGCTTTTGATAGGTCGGCGGAAACTCTGCTTGATAGCGCAAGAAGGACGGGATCGGATAGCGGATTCCGCCTTTTTGCGTTCCCACTAATCCCTCTACCAGCTCGGCGGCATCGCGAAAATGAAAGCTGAAGGCCATCTCATGATCCTGTGTCTGGGCAAACAATCTGTCGCCATAACACGGAACGATCACTTGCGGCTGTCCCGTCTGGATCGGCTTGATCGCGATGTCCGCACAGTCGGCCCGACTGGAAAAGGTAGAAGGTATCGATCCACCGCGCTTGTACAGCATCCCCGCCACCAATCGCATGACCTGTGCCGCATTGCCGTAAATCACGACGACATCCGGCTCAATCTCTGCCCGCTCCAGCGGAAACGATACGTAGTAGCCGCTTTCTTCTGCTGAAAATTTCGGGACATCCAGCTCGCTTTTCGCCCCATTTTCCAATGAATCTGTATACATCCCACAGGCGAGATGACCCTCTGTATAAAACGCCGGCTGCTCTTCATACCCAAAAGCCACCTGCGCGATCGGACAGGACAGATCGGCTCCATTCATCGCGATACTCCAGCCATAACGCCGGGAAAAACCGACAGCTTGGCAAATGGTAATTGGATAACCCAGATCACGGACAGGGCGCTTTGCCTTTGACGGCAGGGCGGCTTCTTCTTTTTGGATGCTAACTCCCACAGGAAAGGTCTCGGTCCTCACATACATTTGAAGCGCTTGATTCAGCTCGATGGCGTTCATTCCCTTTTCCCCCTCGTTTTTCACATTCACCGCTTATACTCGGAATCTTTCGTCTTTTTCACCCAAAGTCCTGTCACTCCCTGCATTTTTTCCAAGCTTACAACATCGTAAGGTAATGGAAAGGTTTATCGATAGGGAGTCGAAACGATCCCTGTTAGGATAAAAGAAGACTACACGTATTACTTGGGATGGCTGGAGGGTTCACAATGAAAAAGTTGGCATGGCTGGGCACGGCGCTTCTCGTCTTTCTGTTAATGGGATGCTCCTCCAGCTCACCAGATACAGTGCAAGGGCTCGGAAAAGAAGAAGCGGGGCAAATCGCTGCCGCCGCTGTTAGACAATATTATCAGGTGGATGTTGATACGACTGATCGGGAAATCACGCTGGAGGACCCAGCCAATTCGGTATACAGAGGTGTACCTGTTCACGCCATACTAAAACGCGAACCTGTGAATGGCGATGTCCATGGCTTTCACGCGATCATCGAACCGAGGTCAAAGCAAATCCTTTCCCTGTCGATTGACGTTATTGGAATAAACGGAGAAATAGCGACAAAAACGATGACAGAAGCAGATTTGGAAAAGACGGCATCTGATTTCATCCGCTCGAAAAACCTGCTTGCGGCAAACAGCTTCCAATTGGTGAAAGCTTCTGACGCTCATTCCAATGACGCCAAGCGTTACTTTTATTACACAGATGGCCTAAATGACGTGGCAATCGGAGTGGACCCAAGCCTGAAACAGGTCGTTACGTTCACGTATGATTGACGGCACCCTAAACCTTACCCTTTCCATTTACAGTGGGTTCTCCGTTGCGAGAACCCATTGCTGTTAGTTTCCGCTGTATTTATCCTCAATTTCCTCTCTCATTTCCTGATAGGTCTCGGTTGTGAGACTCACCAAGTAATTGGTAAGCTCCTCCTTGGACTGTGTAGCCAACGCTTCTCTTTCTTGCCTTTTCCTAGTAAGGTACTCCCTCGCCTCATTGCCAATCTTGCCACTCGCAGATAAATACTCGATCGCCATTCCAATATTCAGGCTCTCCCGCCAGTTTTTCTCGTACCAGTCCCGGTCGTAAGCATCCACCCATTTTTTGCGGTCGATCAAGACAGCGTCAGCTTCTGTCAATGCATCCCGTTTCCACTGCTCCCACTTCTGGGCGATTTCTTTCGCACGTTCCAGCTCTTGCTTGAACTGCTCACGGTTCGTCACATTTGCATACAGACCTTCTGAAGCGTGGGCAATCTCCTTCAATTGCTTCTGCCCTTCTGCATTCACGTCAAAGCCAATGACGTTCAACAACGGCATAATTTTGGATTGGGACAATTCCTTGGCTACTTCCATTGGATTGCCATCACAAGTCTCGATACCATCACTGACCAGGTAGATGACATTCGTGTTTTTATCCGCTTCGAATCCCGCCAAATCCTCCTGTGCGAGACGCAAGGAGTGCGCAATGGATGTCCAGCCCGTCGGCTCAAACATGTCGAGTGCTTGCTCAAGTCTTTTCGCATCGTAGGCTTGCAATGGATAGACCATCTCACTGCTGCCACAGGAAAGCTGCTTATGTTCATCAGCATTGCTCCCCTTATGACCATATACGCGCAACGAGATTCTGGCTTCTTCAGGCAGTGCTTCCGCGAATTCCTGGATCGCTTCCTTGGCGAGCTGCATTTTCGTTTTGTCCCCAATTTTCCCGGCCATACTGCCACTCGCATCCAGGATGATTTCTACGTTGAAATTTTCTCGAAACTGAAAGCGGGCATCCTCGATGTCTGGACTCCCATACGAAGCCATTCTCCAGCGGTCTACAACCATCTGGGGACTGAGGTAATCCTCCGCGAACAGGGTGAGCAGTTGATTCCAGTACAAATCCAAGTAAGCATCATTCATCCCGTCGACCAGGGTAGGCATTTTATCCAAAACCTGTATGATCTGCGCTCGATGCGGATAAGCTGCGTGGAAAAATTGCGTGCCAGCAAGCGGTCCAGGCTGTGAAGCAATCAATTCCTGTGTCGTCTGCGGCCATTGATTCTGCCCGATCCCTGTACCCGCTCCTATTGCGCCCATTGAACAGCCAGAAAGCAGCAGCATGATCATGATGCTGTTGATCAAGAGCGACATCCGCATTTTGGTGTTACCCATTCGGTCATATCCTCCTTGCCTTGTTGCCTTGCTGATTAGATCGCCGCGTTTTTCTTTCGGATGAACGCCAGATGATTTCTTTTGATAAAAGGCATACCGACCGCGAGGATGAGCAGCTGCAACGGGAACTTCGATAAAATGAGCCGATGATCGTAGCTGGTACGATCAAGGCGTAGAAGTAAATCATCATGTATCGCCAAAAGCGCTGCCAGCTTCGTTCCTGTCTGGACATGGCTTACACCTTCCTTCTCGTTCACTTGATCATCACCGACTCATTTCTTTTCAACACAAATGTTCCATGCCAGCCTGTTCAATGTACGGAAGGGCAAACATAAAAAAGAGCAGCGCATACGGGAGTTTTTCCCCCAACGCCATGAACAGACAGGACATCGGCAGGAAAACGCCATAGATGATCACCGTCACTACATTCCAGAATCGCTGCATTTTTTGTAGCTTGCTTGTCATGCCATTTCCTCCAATGTTCGCCGTTCCTACATAGGAATATGCAGATTCACCCATCCGCTTACTTCATCAATAAAACCGATCCGTCTGCTTTCGCCTGTCTGGTAGATTTGCTCGGAATAGGCAGGAATGAAGTCAAACCCCATCGATTCCGCTTCGTACTTTACAGAAGTTGTTACTTCAATCCGATTGTCACTGTTGAACAATTTGACAGACGAACCGCTTAGCGTTGCCTTGTTATCCGATAGCACTTTGGTAACCACTCCAGGAATTCTGCTAGTTGCATTCTGTAAGCCTGCATAGACATAAAACTGCAGCTCAGGATTACCAGGCAATGCACTGCTTAAAGCCAAGTCAATCGCTCCGTATTTTATCTCGCTCGCGGCCCAATCCGGATGCGAAGCCTTCAACTGACTCGTCGCAGCTACCACTCTTGGCCAGACAAAATTAGGATTTTTCAGCCTTGTGATCGACGTATCATATGCCTTAATAGCCACGATCATCTCATCATAAATATCCTTCACCGCCGCAATACTCGCCTGCTGCGCACTGTTCGACGCCTGCTCCTTGTCTACAAAGACGGTCGAAAAGTTAAAAAGTGCCACAAACACCAGCATGAACATAAACCAGTAAATCGTCAGGGTGAAGATCGTCATATTTCCACGTTCATTTTGCAAGTGACGCAGTATACGTACCATCTAGTTCATCACCCTGCTCTTCATTTCTCGATCAAAGGAGATATATCGGTCTTCCTTCTCGATATATAGCCAGTCAGGGAGAAACGCCAGTTCCATCTGTACGCCGACCTTGGCGGTAAAATATCCGCTACCATTCCCCGTGATATCACAATCATTAAAGGAAATGTAGCCTCCTGCCGCATTCACCACGTTTTTGGCAGCTTGCATGGCTTCTCCCGAATTACCCGTTATGGCGTACACCTTCGCCGCCTCATTTGCCGCCGACTGAGAGATAATTACACCGTAGACGCCCACAAGAAACTGCCAGCAAATCAGCATGATCAGAAAGACGAACGGCAGTATGGCGATAAACTCTATGGTGACCGAGCCCTTTTCATTGGAAACGATCCTCTTTAGGCGCATTCTTCGCTCATCTCCTCTCGAACTTATTTGCAAGCTACCTTTCATCGAGCAGCAATCCCGCTGCTACAGCTGCTTCCGCTCTTGCCGCCTCGTCCTTCCATTTATTGACGTACATCATGAACATGACCGCAAAAAACGGAAGAACAATCACATTGAGCAACAACTCAATAAACATAACCGCCCCGAAGGTCGCCGTAATCGACGTGACGAGGAACAAGCCCGCCATACTGATTAGCCATTCCACCACGCTCACCAGTAGCAACAGGCCAAAGATTTGGAAGAAATGCTTTTTACCCATTTCCATGGCTGCTCGCCAAGAGCGCCAAGCCGATTGTTTTTTCAGCACCACAAAAAACGGCGTCAAATAGAACAAGACCATCAGAATCAACCCAGGTATCATGAACAGCATCATTCCTATAGAGACAAGAAAACTAAACACGATCCCAAATACGAATACGGAAAAGCTGTGTTCAAAAAAAGTCCGAAATGCCTTACGAATCGGACGCTCATCGCCGTCCAGATCACTTTGAACATACTGGGCAAAAGGGATCTGGAGGATCAGCAAAAACAGAAGCAGTAAAAACAGATTGAAAAAACTTGCGACGAATTTGGCGCCCGTGATCGCCGCAATCAAATTCAGGTAGTTCAGCGTAAAATTGTGGATGATAAAAAATGGAACCACGAGCACGGCGGACAAGAGCAGCAAAGATTCGATGTTCCGTGCATAAAAACGAATGCTTTCTTTGAAGGGGTGCATATGGGTTTCTCTCACCTTTCCTGTTATGGGTTTCGCAGTTTATCCATCAGCCCGTTTTCCAGGATGGTCATATTAAGCTTCTCGTGGGCCTCCCGCAACTGTTCAACCGAATGGAAAGACTCATGTTTCCCTGTCGTATGCGTCTCAAAGCCTTTCACGGATTCATCGGCAATATTTCGTAGTGTTTTGTCTTTGTAAACGGAGAGCAAGTCGCTCAGCTTTTTTCGTTTCTGCTCCTGTACCCGATCCAGTTCTATTCGATTGGACTGGAAAAGCTGGTAAAGCCGATCCACCGAGTCTTTGATCAGCACCTGCTTGCGAATGCGATCATACAAAATGTAGTCGGATTCAAACAAAACATCCCGCAATGCGGTTTCTTCTCCCGCGATGACGTAGTTGCGCGCGAAAAATTGATTGAGCAGATCCATCCCTCGAGTATAAATGGCACGCAGCTGGTCCCGGCTTTCCATCATGGTTTTGCAAACGTCGATCAGCTTCTCTGCATCTTGCCGAAGCACCGTGTCCATCTTATCCTGGTAGCTGGGCAAAAGCGCCCTCAGATACTCGTATTTTTGCTCATACATCTCGATCGGCTTCTCTTTATCCATGGCCAGATTGTTCTTAATCTTGCGTCCCGCATGTGCATGCACCAAAAACAGCTTCACGACAGGCTCAGCTTCATGGCGGCGAACTACTTCACCATCCGGTCGCAGCACCAGGTACCCGACAGCGTCTTTTTTCCCCCATTTCCAGTACGCTACATGGTAGTAATATTGTCCGTTTACGTAGGCCGGGTAGTTATACAGCTCTGTCCTCTCTAAAAAACGCTTATTCCGCTCGATTTGAGCCTGAACCTGTGGTGTATTCACGACTTTCATAAGCAAGGACCTCCGTTACGCAAATAAGGATTTCACCCAGCCAACAGCTTTGCCGACCCCATCCCGGATTCCACGTGTAATCGCTCCTCCGGCTAGCTTGTCAGCGTACTTCACGAGTTTGCTCAATCCCCACAAAACCGCACCGGTGACAACAAGCACTCCACCTACGGCCTGCCCACCTGGTATGACGGAAGCAATGACACCTGCATCCATCAGCACACTGCCGAAATTACCGACGCCATCCACAAATTTCTCATTTTGCGTGGTTTCATTCTGGCTCGGATCAAACGCCATGCCAAAGGTGCCGACCGTATCCATGATGTCAAACGGAAGGCTGATCGCTGCTACACCCACATTTAAACCTTTCACGATTCCCGGCATTCTGACGCCGGACGGATTTGCCGAATTCGTCAGCTGACCACCTTGGAAAATATCGCGAAAACTGTTATTCGGCAATTGTGCCAACACAAATTGATAGTTGCCCCATGCGCTCATCCCGTCGAGTGAATCGACACCCAAGCCAGTTACCGTGTTTACATAGGGCGTATTCTTGAAGGCAAGATCAAGGCCTTTTATCGCCAGATCTCCCAAGAACATGCCTTTGCCACGAAGTCCCGCTGCCATGTCTACTTCGCCATTCATAAGCAAATCGGCGCTATACGCCAGCGTACCGCCCATGACGTCCTTGAACGTCCATTTGACTGCACCGTATTCAAGCGTCTCCGTCATCGGTTTCGAACCGTCAGAGTTTGCGCTGGGTGGCTGCATTTCTATATTCGTTGTCGGGGCGTTTGCGTTTGGCGCTTGCGGGTTCGGTTGATTGACATTTGGCGCTTGCAGGTCCGGTTGATTGACGTTTGGAGCCTGAAGATTTGGCTGCTGCCAGTTCGGCGCCTGCATGTTCGGTGCCTGCAGATTCGGCTGCTCCCAGTTTGGTGCCTGCACATTCGGCTGTTCCCAGTTTGGCGCCTGCATGTTCGGTTGCTGCCAATTTGGCGCATTGTAATTCGGCGCTTGCAGGTTAACAGATGATGCCAGAGCCGCAAGCGGAAGCAAATTCATCAAAAGAATCAGAAAAGCAAAGGTAGCCGCTGCAATTGGGCCTCTAATCCATTTCCTCACTTCACAAACCTCCTTTTGGAGATTTCGACTTTAGTTCGTTTTCGTATTCTGAGCAAACTTCTTGTTTATCGCATTCACGGTTTCCTTAAAGGACTTATCGTTCAAGGAATCCAGAAAGTCCTCCAATTCGTCCGCCTTTTTCTTGGCTATATCCTTCTGTTCGTCCTTCATGGTTCGGAGACGATTGGCAAGTTCATCCGGAATCATGTCATCCGCACCCATGGTCGTAATGGCAGAATTCATATTGTAGCTTTCATCGCCAGCAATGATTCTCCAGTCTGCTGCAAACGAACTGATGTCTGTCTTACGTGATATGCGCGTGTCAAAAGCCTGATAGGACGCATCTGCTTTCCACTTTTTCCATTTGTCTGCAATCTCTTTCCCACGATTGAATTCTTCCTGTAATTCTTTTTGATCCTGAATCAGTACGTAGCGTCCTCCTGCTGCCTTGGCCACTTCTTTTAGCTGTTGCTGCCCTGGGCCGTCCACGCCAAAACCAATTACGTTAATAATCGGAGTAATCGCTGATTGGGAAAGTTGTTTTGCTACTTCGGCGGGGTCTCCGCCGCATGTTTCGATTCCGTCGCTAACCAGGTAAATCATATTGGTGTTTTTGTCCCCTGAAAATTTGCTCAAATCCTTCATGGCTTCCTGCAAGGAGTAGGCAATCGGGGTATATCCCGCAGGCTGAAACTGATTCAAGGAGCTCTGTAGTTTTTCTTTGTTGTAAGACTGCATTCCGTATACCAACTCACTGCTGCCGCAGGAGAGCGCTTTATCCGACTCTTTCCCGCTGCCCTTATGTCCGTATACGCGCAGAGCCACATTGGCCTGTGGCGGCAATGATTCAGCAAAGGCTTTGATGGCATCTTTGGCAGCCTCCATCCTCGTCTTGCCGTTCGCCATTGCACCCATGCTGCCACTTGCGTCAAGAATAATCTCCACATTGTAGTTTTCCTTGTACTGGTAGCGAGGATCTTCGATTTCCGGACTTCCGAAATAATCTATCTTCATATCATCAATAATTTGTTGCGGATCGGGATAGCTCTCCGCGAACAAACCTAAGAGGGCAAGGTAATACAGATTCGTGATTTCTTCGTCTGGATTTTCAATATAAGGGAATTTCTTCAGTTCCGTTTCTATCTCTTCCTTGTTGTCGTCATACGACTTCCCCGCAAAAAGCCCAGGAGGAGTGTTCAAAAAATCCTCTGTTGTTTCCCGTTTTAGCACGAGGCCAGCCTTTACCATTGCCTCCAACGCTTTTATTTTTTCTTCTCTGCTCAACTCAGTGTTCGTTTCACCAGTCTTGTCTGGAGGCTGTTGTGTTTCTGTGCCTGATGGAACAGAGGGTGGCCGCCCATCCGTGGTCTGTGGAGTTTCCGGTTGATTTCCTGCCTCTTGTGAACATGCCGTTAGCAGGCTAAATAGGAGGATGGCCGCAATAATTCCCTTCACAAATCTCATCGACTGCTACCTCCTGTTTCCTACAGATTTACTATGTATGTGTGGCGGTGAAGGAAAGCCCTTCACCGCCAACTTTTCCAACGTTTGTAATCAAACAACATTCACTCAGATTACTTCCCATCCAAGTCTCCGATGATATTGCCAAGCGTTTCACCAATTGATTTTCCCACACCATCAGGATTACCTTTGAAGTAAGTGATTACTGCTCCAAATACGGCTATCACCACACCTGCCAGCGCGATCCATTCAATGGCTTGAGCACCTTTCTGATTTTGCAGAGCCCCTTGGACTTTTACATACAGTTTTTGCATCATGGTTTTCATAAAAAATCTTCTCCCCTCATGGTTAAAATGAATTTGATAAGACATATTGTTTACATTACTCATCCCATCTTTGTGACGGGCATCACCTCCCATAAAGTCAAAACATACATTATGGCATGATGCCAGAGAACAAATCGAGGTTCTCTAAAATATTCAATACCATCAAACCGCCAATCAGAATAATCGCTGTAGGAGTCACGACAAACGTGGTGATCAAGGTTACTTTTGGCGACGCCTTTGCCGCCTTTTCCTTGATCAGCTCTTTACGGATTCTTCGCATGTTTTCGGCCTGTGCCTTGAACGTGACGGCAATCGGTACTCCCAGGCGCATCCCCTGAATGAGCGCTTTGATCAGCATTTGAAACTCCGGATTATCGTTGCGTCGAAGCAGTTGTTCATACGCTTTTTCCCTCTGTACACCCAGATCCAGCTCTTGATTGAAACGGGAAAACTCTTCCCGAATCGGTCCGTCAAAAAACTTGATGACTTCGCGCAATGCCTGATCGAGACTTACCCCCGCTTGCAGGGTGACGCTTACGGTGTCGAGAAATTCCGGCAGGTCATAACGAAGCTGATTTTGACGATCCCGGGCTTTGTTCTTCAGCAAAAGGATGGGCAGAAAGTATCCAATCAACGGCCATGCGATCAGGCCCAGATGCGACAAGGGAAAGCCAAGAATGAAAAACAGCACGCCGGCAATGATGCCGAGCAAAGCCATGAATATTTTGACTCCTTGAAATTGGGCAACTGTCAAATCTAGCGGGCGTCCAGCCTTCAGGAGCCAGTCCTCAACCTCATGTGACTCACTAAAAAAGTTGATGCGCTGACCCATGACCGCATAGTCGTCTCCATACCGAAGCATGCGTTTGACCAGACGTTCGGATGAGGTTTCCTTCTTGCGCACTCCGTAGTTTTTGTGTCCGGTCACCTCATGGACATGTGTGAGCAGTTTTTGCTTCTCGATGGAGTAGCGATACCACTCCTTCAGACAGATGGCGAACAGCAAGAGAAACAAGAACACGCATGTAATTATGAGAGCATCCATGTTTTCACACCTTTATGTTGGTCACTTTCTTTACGAGGATATAGGACAAAAGAGTTCCGATTACGAACAACCCCAGAAGAAAAAGACCAAATCCGGAAAACAACGGATCAATAAAGCCTTCGTTCATCATGTTCATCATCAGTACCAGGGCAATAGGCATAATCGGCACCAAGATGGAGACGTATCGCTGCTCGGCGGTCATCGTCTTAATCTCCTGATTCACAATGCGGCGATCCTCCAATGTCTCTGCCATTTCCTGCAGCACTTGGCTCAAATTCCCCCCTGCGCGCCGTTGAATCAACAGCGTAGCAGTAAAGATACGGAAATCCCGCGTCGGTATCCGTTTTTCCATGTCAGAGAGCGCGCGGTCAAAGCTAACGCCAAGCTGCAGCTCGCGCGCCATACGGCTGAACTCTTCGCCAGCAGGGTAATTCATCTCTTTCGCAACAAGCGTGATCCCCTGCGAGAGCGTAAGGCCTGCCCGCAATGAGTTTGCCAAAAGGCGGCACACCTCGGACAGCTGTTCATTCAACCGCTCCTGGTACTTATTTCGTCTGACGAAGAACAACACGTTCTGTATGAGATACATCACCGCTGCACCAATAATGAGGTTGTAAGGAAAGGGAATATTCACCACGTTACTGAGTAAGAAAGCGAGTCCCATAGTCCCTACAATCAAAATTCCGTAAAATTCCGAGGGCGCAAGCGGGAAGTTCGCTTTGATCAGCTTTTTTTGGATTTCCTTGGCATAGGGCGTTTGGTCAAATTTATCTCCCCAAACGATGACGACGCTTTTTCGTTTTCCCTTTACCTCGAACCATTCTTCCGCTTTCTTTTTCCATTCGGTCTTCTTGGCCCGATAACCGAGATACTCGTACATGCCCCAGATGCCAAACAACACCGCGAAACTAAACAGAATAGGCATGGTCACGCTGCTTCCCTCCTTCCGCCCTGAACATGGATTCATCCAGATTGATTCCAAAAACTTGAAGCCTCTCCAAGCACCGTGGAATTACCCCCGTTGCCGTAAAGTAACCAAGCACTTCCCCTTTTGCGCCGATTCCCTTTCGCTGGAAACGAAAAATCTCGTTGACCTCTACTCGTTTGTCTTCCGTTTTCGCTACTTCCGAAATCGAAACGATTTTACGTGTTCCGTCTGACAGGCGTGTGACCTGGACGATGATATCCAGCGCACTGACGATATATTCGCGGACAATCGAGGAGGGCAAATCCATCCCAGCCATAACGACCATCCCTTCCAAACGGTTAAAGGCATCCTGTGGTGAGTTGGCGTGAACAGTTGTAAGTGATCCTTCATGCCCGGTATTCATGGCCTGCAGCATGTCGAATGCCTCTGGACCCCGTACCTCCCCGACGATGATTCGGTCTGGCCTCATCCGCAGGGAGTTTCGCACGAGCTGACGGATGGTAACTTCCCCTGTTCCCTCCATATTGGGCGGGCGTGCCTCCATCCCAATACAGTTGGGGTGAGTCAGCTTCAACTCGGCCGAATCCTCAATAGTTATGACACGTTCGTAGTGCGGAATCGCTTTTGCTGTCGCATTCAGTAGCGTTGTCTTACCACTACCGGTCCCGCCAGAGATCAGCACGTTCATTTTGGCTTCCACCACGGCTTGAATGAACTGAGACATCGCTTCACTGAAAGAACCAAATTGCATCAGATCATCCATCAAGAAAGGCTCTTTGCGAAATTTACGGATCGAAACGAGTGTGCCATTGAGACTGATCGGAGGGATGACGGCATTCACACGGCTTCCATCCTTCAGACGGGCGTCGACCATCGGCGAGCTTTCATCGATTCGACGGCCAAGCGGTGCCACAATCCGGTCCACGATATGCCGCAAGTGTTCCTCGTCTCGAAATTTTAAATCGGTTAATTCCAGCCTTCCCCGTTTCTCGACGTATACCAGGTTATGTCCGTTAATCGAGATCTCCGTGATTTCTGGATCGGCAAGCAGCGGTTCAAGTGGGCCAAGCCCCACCGATTCATTGATCAAACGAGTAAGCAGAATGTCCTTTTCATTTCGTGGAATGACTACTTTCTCTTCCGACATGTATTGGGAGACGAGACGCTCGATTGCGAGACGCATCTCATCTGAACGTAGACTAGTCAACCTCTCCAGGTTGGTTTCACGCAAGAGTCGGGTCTTGTAATGCTCAGCCAGCTCGTCAATATACGGATTGAAGGAAGGAGCTGCTAGTGTGGCAGCGAGTGTAGTCTGCTTTGCCTCATCCCCTGGCTCTGTCTGCTCTTGCTTGCGTCGGAATAAAGCCATCTAACTCCCACCTTTATGACAGTTTCTTGAGTACCCATTTTCTGATGTCTTTCGCAGCCGGAGAGAGCTTCTTCTCATTCGGTTCTTTTTGCAATGGTCGGCCTTGATTAACGGCAGCTTGAACTCCTTGATGATCCCTGCTGATTTCAGCAGTAATCGGAGCGTTGAATAATCCTTTCAAATCCGATACGTTCAGTTCGTTATCCCGTCCCACCTGGTTGACGATCACTTCGAGCCTGCCTGCCGTATCAATCCGAAGCCGTTTGAACAGGTCTTCCACGAGTCGGTAAATTTGTACGGACGGTGTATCCAGATTCATCACGTAGTAAATCATGTCCGACTCTGACAAAGCGGCAAAGGTTAGCTCGTTCATATGCGTTGGCAGGTCGAGAATGACAAAGTCATAACTGCGGCGACTGGCACGGATCAGCCTGGTGACGAAGGCTTCGGACATATTCTCGGCTGTCTCGGCATCCCGCGGGCTGACCAGCACCTCCAGCTTGGAATAGTTCTCCCTCTGCGCCACGTTGCGAATATGAAATTCGTTGATTTCATCCATAACCGGCATCAGATCGCCCAATGTACGGTTGTTTTCAAACGACAAGAAGGTTTCTACACCACCGTATTGGAGATTGAGGTCGATGAGCAGCACACTTGCCGTAGATTCCAGCTTCAATGCTTGCGCAAAGCCAGTTGCCAGCTGCGTTCGCCCGCTTCCCCCTTTTCCGCTGTAAAAGGAGTACACCTTCCCCCGTCCTCTCACAAAAGCCTTGCCGGATACATCCGCGCCCTTTTTTCTCTGTTTGATTAGGGATAGATCGGATATTTTGTCGAGACGATCAGACAAAAGGTTGAGCTCATCAGGCATGACAATGTATTCAACCGCACCCGCACGGACGACATCTCGCAGCAAGACAAAATCCTGTCTTTCCGTCAGATAAATGACAATGCCCTCCGGCAGCTCCCCTTGTATATACTGCACCAGTTCTACTCCTGCTCCGTCTTCCGGCTGCACGAGCAAAACGACATCGGGTCCAATGCGGTCAATTTCTTTTTTCACTTCGCTGGAAGTCGTGTATCGTACTTGCTCGTAAACGGACAGAATTTCCCTCAGCATGTCTTTTACAGAGTCGTAATCCGCAACGACGAGAATTTTCATATCTTTGTTCATGACTTATCCTCCGGTTTTCGGTGGTTGATTAGTTGGCTGCGGTGGTACCGAAGTTGGTTTGCTTTGTGGCTGAACCGGAGCCGTTGGTGGTGTCTGGACGGCGGGCTGTCCGGCAGGCTGTGCCGCAGGTGGCGTTACTGCTGGTGTCCCAGGTTTGGCGTCGGCTGGTTTGCCAGGCGGTTTCGTCTGTTCCGGGGTAGGCTCCACAAACGGATCAGGAATGCCCAAATCTCCTTTGCCCACATTCGCTTTCAAAATGCGAACCATCTGGGCGTAATGCTGCTGGTGAATGAATTTCGGTGCTTCCTCAAACGGCAGTTCCAAAGCCACGCCCTTGAAGCTGTTCTCCGATTTTGCTACCATGGCGACCGGTACGTCTTTCATGAACACTTCCGTTACGGGCTTTCCACTCACCTCATGCGAGATAATGATGTCGACCCGGTCTAGCGCTTCCAGCTCTTGGTCGAAGACGATATTATTCGATGAAAATACCGTCACGAGCCTGTTGTTCTCGTCCCGAACAACATTTGCTGGCTTCATGATGTTTTTCGTAATGATATCCCCCTTCGACAAAGGGACAATCGTGACTTGATTTTTCAAACTGGCTTTATCGATCACATACGAATCATCCGCGTACTTTTTGGGGATTTCCCTTACGGTCAATTGGTCGGGTTGAATCAGTGCCCGAGATGGAATGTCTGCATTCGCCTCGTAAATTTCCACCATCTCGCCAAGCTGCGCGTTCAAATCCTTGATTTTTTGCAAAAACAGAAAGCCCGCCAGAGCAGCAAGTAGGAACGATAATACAAGGAAGATGATTGCTCTACGTTTTGATTCCAACATCTGAAGATTCCCTCTCTTTTTTGAAAAATCCATTCAAGTGTCATGTTTTGTCGTTTTATTACCAAGATTCCGAATCAGCAACCTTATGAGAAAAAGACTAGTAATACGTAACCATGACCAGCATTAGACTGGTTCCTCCAGCGATAAATGGCGCCAGTGGTATCTCTCGGTTAAACTTCATTCTGCCCGTCATCTTGGATATGACCCATATGGGAAGTACACTGACTCCCGCGAGCAAATACGTAAGCATGAGTACGACCAATCCCGCTTGCCATCCAACCGCCGCTCCCACCAAAGCCAGCAGCTTGATATCGCCTCCGCCCATCTGCCCTTTACTGATCACCGCCATGAGCAGTGAGATTCCGCCCAGCACGATAGCGCCCATCGCATAGGTTAGCCATTTTTCCGGATGAAGGTACGCATGCACGAGGAGAAAATAAACGATTCCCGGAAGCGTCAGCCAGTCGTAAATGAGACGACTGCGTAGGTCGGTATACATAGCGACTACCATTACGAAAAGAATGGGAATGATGACATACATGGATAACAACATATGTCCTCCTTCCTGCTATTTAGGAAAAATTCACCATTACAGACGGAGGATTTTAGAAGATTGTTGCAAAAATACCCAATTTTTTTGGGTATTTTACTGGAAATTGCTTTCATTCTCTTTTTTCCTGAGATTGGGCGGGACGTTTTTCCTTTTCAATCTGTCGAATCGTAGGGTAAGCTGATGATAATGTGTGAGGACAACGAAACAAGAGGTGGAGAACTGTGCAGGAATATGTAGAACTGACTGAACTGTTTACAGACATCGAGGGCCATCCCCTCAGCCTGCTGTTCATTAAAACGGCAAACTGCGGTGTTTGCGATGTCACCTACGCAAGAACGGTAGAACTGCTGAAACAATACCCACAAGTGAAAAGTATGGTTGCATCCATGGAAAAAATGCCTAATCTTTCCGGTGAGTTTCTCGTATTTACAGCTCCGGCGATCCTTCTGTTTATGGACGGAAAAGAAGTGTTCCGACAAGCCCGGTTTGTCTCGTTTGATAAGTTGGAGCATGTTCTGAAGTTGACAGTGGATGCGACCTAGGCGAAGAATACCCTAAATCGCTAAAAAATTCACATTTCCCTCCACCGTAAAGATTTGGATAACCCCTCTTTTGATGATAGAGTAGAAAGTATGAACAAATCAGATTCGTAAGACAATCTGTTGCATTTTATCGTTTTTTGAAGGAGAGACAGTGGATGAGAGCCTTATTGGTAGACGACGAGCAGCTACCCTTGATGCATCTGCAACGATTGCTAGAAAAAGATGTTGGCGGCGTTAAGGTAGTCGGAGCCTACACCAATCCTCTCGAAGCGATCGACCAAGCAATATCTCTTCAACCAGATGTCGTATTTTTAGATATTAATATGCCGCGCATCAGTGGACTGGAGATCGGAGAACGTCTGCAAGGAATCGATAACTCCCCGGAGATCGTATTTGTCACAGGGTACGATAAGTACGCCGTTGATGCTTTTGAGCTATGCGCGCTGGATTACATCATGAAGCCCGTACAGCTTCAACGCTTGCAAAAGACAATGGACCGTCTTCGTGAGAGAATCAAGTCCGCGAAAGAAGCCGCGCCTGTTAAAGAAGAGTCAGTCGTCTCCATCCAATGCTTCAATAGTATTTTGTTTCACCAGCCAAATCAGGAGCCGCAAGAGATCAAGTGGCGCACGAATAAAGCCCGCGAGCTGTTTGCGTATTTGTTGCATCACCGCAACAAAATGATCGACAAAGATTCGCTTATCGAGCTTTTGTGGCCGGACTATGATGGTAGCAAAGGCGTAACCCAGCTATATACGACGATTTACCTCATCCGGCAAACCTTGAAACGCTATGGTCTCCAAACGATATCGATCAACAAAGGCAATTTAGAAGGCGGCTATAAGCTGACGATTGATTCGGCTACGATCGATGTGGAGGAATGGGAGAATCGTCTCAAACAAATCCCTCCCCTCTCTCTTGCCAATATGAAGGAGTATGAGCAATTGCTCGCAGCGTATACAGGCGATTATTTCGGAGACTACGACTATTTGTGGGCAGAGTACGAGCGGGAAAGACTCCGCAGAATGTGGCTTTCGCTCGCCAAAACAATGAGCAGCTTTTATTTGGGACACGGCAGAATACGAGAGGCGATCAACGTCAACCAACGCATTCAGAATTTGCACCCGCTTGAAGAAGACAGCTACATGATCTTGATGCAGCTATACGCTTCCTTGGACGATCATGCGGCTGTAGAAGAACAGTATCAACTCTTGACCTCTCGATGGGAGAATGAACTCGGCTCAGCAGCAAACGAACATATCACCAAGTGGTATCACATATGGAAACAAGAGACAGAACAAAAGTAATGCTACTCTCTCACTAAATCTAGGGGGCACTCATGAAGCTCAGAAGTGTTCTATACAGCGTACTTCTCGCTGCTTTTTGCATTCTACCTTCCTCTGCCGCCGCCTCCAGTTATGGAACGGCGACCTATTCACCAAAACAAACCCAAGACGTGCTCCGAAACCCGTATATGGGACTGGTTCCCGACTCACGGACGAGCAATCTTGAGCAAGAACACACGCTTGTCTATGCCAATCTTACCTGGAGGATGCTCGAGCCTACTAAAGGGGATTATGCATTTGATGAGGTCGAAGATGCGATCCGGTTTGATGAATGGACAGAAAAAGATGTCAAGTTCATCCTCCGTATCGTAATGGATATTCCTCACACCAAATCGGACATGGAGATACCGGATTGGCTATACAACGAGATCGGTGGGGACAATGACAACTTTGAAGACGGCGAGTGGTATCGAAACGACTATGGCAAAGGCTATAGTCCTAACTACAGCAACCCATTGATCATCAAATACCACAAACAGTTGATTGACGCCCTGGGAGAACGTTACAAGGACGATCCCCGCATTGCTTTCATTCAACTGGGAAGCGTCGGTCACTGGGGAGAATGGCACACCGATACGTCTATTCCTTTCCCTGCGACAGAAGTCACGGATCAGTACGTCCAACCGTACCTGGATAACTTCCCTGATTCCATGCTACTGATGCGAAGACCACATCCAGTCGCCAAAGAGTACAAGCTGGGCCTGTTTAACGACATGTTCGGCAACAAAGAAGATACAGACAGCTACCTGTCCTGGATACAGAAGGGCTATGTATCCTGGCTGACCAAAGAGACAATGCCTGCCATGCCTGACTTTTGGAAGTACGCACCAAGCGGCGGAGAGTTCTCCCCATCGGACTCGTTAAACAGCTACTTTGATCGCTCCTCCATTAACCAGGTAATCTATCAAGCCAAAGCTTCGCATATTAGCTGGCTTGGCCCCAATACACCTGCACAGATCGAAAAAGATAGCGAACAACAACAATACTTGGACCGCTTTTTAAACACGATTGGCTACCGCTTCTCCATCACCAAAGAGACACATGCCAAAGCAGTCCGGCCCGGAGAAAGCCTCGCTGTAACGATGGATTGGCAAAACCGCGGTGTCGCTCCTTTTTATTTCCCGTGGATTCTCGAGCTGTCACTCACGGATGAAAATGGCGAGATCGTAACCAAGACCAAAACGGACGAGGACATCCGCAAATGGCTTCCTGGCACGAAAACCGTCAAGCAAAGCTTGAAAATCCCAGATGATTTACCAGAAGGAACATACACCCTCTGTGTGGCTATCCTCGATCCGCATACGGAAGAACCGGGCATTCAATTTGCCATGGAAGGAAAAAGAGCGGACGGAAGATACACACTTGGCAAGGTTCAAGTACGAGACTGATCATCAAAGGAAAAAGCCCTTCCTGACAACCTGTAAAGGAGTCGTCAGAAAGGGATTTTTTTGTAGAACATTTATGGTGCATAATCGCCATCGTAGCTGACCAACGATACGTTTTTCACACCTTCTACCTCTGA
Source organism: Brevibacillus schisleri (assembly GCF_055685845.1). Classification (NCBI taxonomy): domain Bacteria; kingdom Bacillati; phylum Bacillota; class Bacilli; order Caryophanales; family Paenibacillaceae; genus Brevibacillus; species Brevibacillus schisleri. The sequence continues at coordinate 663,156 of NZ_JBVNDM010000001.1, read as the reverse complement.
AATATCTTGTACAAATGCCGTATTATCTCCTTTAATTTTTACTTCTACAATCAATTCCACCATCTCTTTGTTGACTGTCTTTGATTTCAGCGTGTACTTTAGCTTGTTCAGCTGGTATTTGACTCCGTCATTGGCTTGATCCTGATAGGTAATAATGAGCAGATAAGCAACATCGCTCATTTGCCGCTTGGATAATACGACAATGACACCCGCCACTACCAGAGATCCTAGAACGGAAACCGGGTACACACCTGCTCCCGTCGCAATACCTACCGAGATCGACCAAAACATGAAGACAATATCCAACGGGTCTTTGATGGCGGTACGGAACCGCACAATGCTCAACGCGCCGACCATCCCGAGAGAGAGCACGATATTCGTGCTAATCGTCATGATAATCAGGCAAGTAAGCATGGCCATGGCCACCAGCGTGATGTTAAAGGTGTGCGTATAGACGACACCGCGAAACGTTTTCCTGTAAATATAGTAGATGAACAACCCAAGCACTCCCGACAGCACAAGACCTATGACGGTATCGATGATCGAGATGCTGGCGAATTGATCCATTTTTAAGACGCTTTTTTTGATGATATCTTGAAAAGTAATCGTATTGGTCGTGTCCATAATTTCTCGACTTCTCCTCACACTAAAGATTATAGTACTTTTTGGTTTCCTCTCTGCAAATGACATATTTGGAGATAGCCGACCGCTGATTACTCAGGTTTTGTAGCAAAAGTCTCATATTGAATGGCAGGAATTGATCGTACTTCACTTCCATGATCATCATCGGCTGATGAATCGCTCTGACCATCATGATGTGTTCGTCAAAAATATCAAGCGAATTGACGTTTGCCTTCAAGTACTTATCAAATGTAATTCGGACATTCCCTTCTCTCACCAAATACGCCTCTCGAACATAATCCGTGATGACGCGAGGCCGAAACAGATGATTCTTGCACGACAAATAAAAATCACGCAGCACAGCACTTTCCGTCTCACGTAAAAACTCAACCTCGCCTGCCAAAATCTGTTCATACCCATCCCGCGTAATCGACGCTGATTCTTTGCAAATGTATCCGCCAAACTTGCTCTTTCGCTCCATCTTGATGACCGCATCACTTTTGTTGTAAATGCGAATGCGATACTTTTTTCTTTGAAAAACCCCGTAGTTTTTTTCATAGAGAGCTGTATCGTGATAGTCATCAAAATACAGGCTGCGAATATGATACCCTTCCTCACTTACAGAATGAGGGTCAGGAGTCGCGATCAGACGTAATTTCTGCCGGAGCGGCTCATAATGACTCAGCCGAAGATAATACTTCAACTCATGCCGCAATCGCTTGTTTCCGAGCTGGATGCCCGTGCTCTGGATTCCCTTCATTTCAACACGAACTCCTTCACCCCATGATAAATCGCATCCTCCGGCTCTACTCTGTCAAATGCCGTCTGTACGTTCCCTTTGCTATCCCGTACAATCACCCGCCAGAAAAAGCGACCTTTTCCCGGATCGTTTATCATGTATTGGACTCCTGTCAGCCCCTTTGCCTGCGCGTGTATCTTCGTAAACGCAGGATCGTAACTAACAGCAAAATCGTAGGTCAGATCGTCTCCTTGGAGATCATAGGAATGGTCCCAAGCGAAAATGAGCTTATCTCCTTCTTTTCTTGGCTCTCCCATAAAAAAGGGCATCGGATTCTCTTGGCGTTCATAGTACCTCTTTTTGTTGCGTTCTGGTTCACCAGAGAGAAGTGCTTGCTCCTTGTGAAAATAGGAGACATCTAACGGCAAATTATATAAATCAGGTAGTTGTAGCACGTATTTGCTCACAATCGGATAATAGCTCTGCAAGTATTTTTCCGTCTGCTCTTTCGTAATGATCTTGCTGACTTCCTCAACCTTTTCGTTTAGCTCCTTGATGTTTTCCGGGTCTTTGAAGACGCGGCGATGCAGGTTCGACACCCAGTATTCGGAGAGGCCAAACTGCCATGGACCGAGTCCTTTTTCTGGACTGCGCTTGAGCTCTTCTTCGAAAAATCCCCATGTTGAGTCATAGTCCCACGGGAGGAAATACCATTTGTTCGAGTTGCTTGGGCTGTATAAATAAAAATTGTGTACAGCCGTGTCGTGATTCCCCATCAACAGGTTGGATGCCATCCATGTATAGTAGTTCTCCCGATCAAAATGCTTGTCCAAAAAGTCCTGCGTATTCATTGCAGGATTATGGAGATCCTCCAGCATGGCAATGAGCTTTTCATGGTTTTCGCTGCCTTTGATCTCCAAAATTTTCTCAAATGCTTTCTTGTCGTAGGTAGGATCGGTCGCCAGCTTGATCTGATCCTCGTAGCGATGGAACTCGAAATCAATTGCCTTGTACAAGTTTCCGTTCCGGTCCAATCCGTGCGCCTGCAAAAATGTTTTGTTTGGCTGTTCAATTTGAGTGAACAAACCATAATCAACAAAGTCCCGGTCCGGATTTTTTTTGGTCAAATCCTTGATTTTTACTTGAACGAACTGCGTCCGCAAGCTGGTCATATTCGGCATCTGCTCGAAATAATCAAAGCTAAGCTTTTGTCGAACACGCGTCATATCAGACTTGTGCTTGCTTAAGTTGATGTTGCGCTGATCCCGCCAGTATCCGGCACTTTCGAACAAACGGATTTTGTACGATTTTTGTTCCGCTCTCCTGCTCGATTCCCCTCGCAGCTCAATCGTTCCGTTCGCTCTCGTCTCGCCAAAACCAAAGTGGCCTTGAGTAGGCCCCTCCGCCGTCCCTTCCTGCATAATGACTTTGGCCTGGAGATCTTCTCCCTTTTCATTCCGTCCACTAGGAGCTAGATTGAGTTCCGTAAAGGTAGTCGTCTTCAGTTTTGAATTTTCTTCGTTGACTACCGTCACATATAAATGGACGATGCTCCCATCCACATCCTGATCGTATACGCTTCTATTCTCAATCAGCCCCTCGTTCAGCTGCTGAGTTGGTGCCACCTGGCTCGTTGCTGACGGGTTGTCTGACACCGGTTGTTCAGGTACATCCTGTGTACAGCCAGTCGTTACAACTCCGAATGCTACGAGCAGGCTCAGTATGAATCGTTTTTTCTTCAACCTAAGTCCTCCCCAATCCATCAGTCCCCATCTATTCCATTCGCTTTCCTTTGACAAAGAGCGGTTGTAGGCAATAGGTGTAATAATCAATATTTTTCAGGTAATAGATCAGCCTGCCAAGACCGGCTACCAGTGCAAGAAACGAAGCAATAAAAAATGAAAAGCCGTAGTTATGAAGGGGCAGCATCGCTATGGTGATGACAACCGTACTGATGAAAAATAAGGTCGTCACCGCAAGCGCTCCCTTTCGATCGTCAAAATAGAGCAGCATTAGTACGACCACAAACATCACAGCGTACAAGTATCCCGCTATCACCAGGATGTTGTATCGCTCGATCTGCTCGGACGTAAACCCGATGTGCGGAAGCAATGTAATTCCCAGAGCCAATGCAACGAAGGAAAAGAACAGCTGCACTTCCATCATGAAGCTGAGCTCTTGCATCAATGTTTGGACCATATCTGTTTTTGCCCGCTTGATATCCTGCACCGAGCCTGTGCCCAATATTGTTCCGTAATACGCTCGATACTTCTCGTAAAAAGCGGTCTCTACAGATACAACAAACATGACCATCGTGGGCAATATGCTCAAGGAGGCGTAGAAAGCAGGCACGTCATAAAAAGGCGCAATCACGTAAGTATCCGCCACAACTTCTTGAAGCGGACTCCCCAGCCAGTAAATAAAATGGTGCACATAAAAGCCGAGAGAGCAAAAGAGACCCACGCCCAGCAGACTTGGGTATTTCTTCACGTACTTCACGAAATCGAAGTAGTTCCTCTCCCGCTTCGGGAAATAGCTCTCCAGATGAACCATAGACAGAACGATCATGATAAAAAAGCCAAGATCCAAAGAAATCAGCATGGCGATTCCTTTTTCCAATTCAGTCAAATAAGACAGTAAAAACGCAGCCAGAAGCGTCACGGCAACAGCCGCCAAATACCCGCGAATAATGCGCATATAATCCTTTAATGCGGACAAATAGGCGGATTGAAGCCATACGACGATCAGTTCCACAAAAAGAAGGTAAGCGACAAGCTTAAAGCCAAACGGCAAAGGAGCGAGCCAGTAAAAAGCACCGCCGAGAATACCCCCCAAGCCCAGGCAAACAGCGATAACTCCATACAAAGAAGCAATGATGTCGTTATACTCGCGTAAGTAAATTTTGTCTGCTATATAGCGGGAAATGACCATGGAAAAACCACAGGTAACCAATAGTGAAAACACGAACGCATAAACAACAGCTGCTAAAAAAGACATCCTCTCCAAATAACTGACATTCAATTGAAGAAGAATTTGCTGTAGCACCGTGATCATGACCATACAAATCAGCATCGGTCCGACTGTGACCAGCGAAGAAAATGCATACGCCTTCACACTGGACAAATACCCTTTATTCCGAAACATTTTCTTCAGTTCAAAGCCAATCCCCGCCATGTTTCTTACACCTCATATTTCCGGTACATTTTGCGGTATCCCGCCAAGAAGTTCTCATGTGTGTAAATTTCCGATACTCTTTGGAAACCGCATTTGCCCATCCGCCGTCTCAATGGCTCGTTTTGGCACAATGTAATGATCGCTTGGGCAATTTGAGTAAAATGCATGACGGGGACCGTTATCCCTGCGTTGCCATAGTTGTCACCATTGCCGTACAACAATTCCCGACAGCTTCCCACGTCCGTTGTGACGAAAGGCTTTCTGCATGCCATTCCTTCCAAAATAACAAGCGGTTGGCCTTCGCTGATGCTGGTTAAAACAAGCATGTCCATTTTTCCGAGATACTCTTTCACATTAACCGCACCCGTAAACGTAACATCCTCAAGCTGAAGGCTGTCGACCAATTGCAAGCATTCTGTATAGTACTCCTCATCTTCATCCGTCGGGCCCATGATAACAAAGCGTGCGTGTGGAACTTGTTCTTTAACGAGTCCAAAGCTATGAAGCATTGTTTTAATATCTTTGATAGGTACCACGCGGACAACAGCACCAATGGTGATTGTGTCGTCCTTTTTTTCCTCCACGATGTCAGCATAATGACTCACTTTTACACCGTTCGGGATCACGGACACTTTGGAGGGATCACAGCCTAGCTCGATCTGAATTTCCTTGTTCCGCTCAAACAACGTGATTACCTCATCCGCGTAGGAATAGGCACATGCAGAAAGATTATGAAAATAATCGATCCAAATATCCTTAAAGTGACCCTTGATCCAGCTTGCCTTGATAATTTCTTCTTCCCGCTCGCGGGTATAAATTCCATGCTCCGTCAGCAAAAATGGCTTTGCATGCAGATACTTCCCGAGACTCCCTGCTACACCGCCATATCCCGTACAAACACTGTGATACAAATCCGCTTGCGGCATGCCGTTTTGAATGATCTGACATAGCGGCAACACCATCGAGCGAATCATCCAGATCATTTCGGTAAAAGGAATTTGCGGATATTTTTGCTCGCAAAGACGTTGAATGACCTCGAAAAAGTCCTTGCTCGTAAGCAACTCGGCTACGGATGGCACCTTACTCCCCGACAACACAGAAAACAGAGCATGCCAGTCACCTTTGCTGCCATCGAGCAACGAAAGCAACGCCTGCTGCTCATCCTCAGTCAGACCCAATCGCTTGCCCGGTGCAGCCTCTTCTTTCAGATAGGCATCCAGAAATACCTCTTTGATTTCCACTACATTCGCGGAGAGCTGGTAGACGTACTTCCCCCTGTTTTTCTCCTCTGCACCAATTGCATAAATGATAAACTCATGCTCCGGCATGCTATCGATTAAGGAATGAATCCAGCTCGAGACTCCCCCTGTAATATACGGGTAAGATCCTTCGGCAATCAGACAAATTTTCATCGCTTACTCTTCCAGTCCTATTTCAAATTTTGCACCCGTTGCATGCACGAGATAGACGCCTTCTTCTATTTTTTCTACCGTGCAATTGACCAAGCTCGTCATTTTTTTGTTTGTCCGCAAGATGTAATACATGTCTTCGGAGAAATTGTTCATGTAGCCTGTCATTTTTTTATCCGTATGCGAGATATATACATCCGTCTGTAAATAGCTTTCAAGGCTTGTTGCAGCTTCGGAAGCAGTCTGGCTACGCAGCCATGGATACTGCTCGTAAAGCTCTTCCAGCATGAGTTGAAAGTCTTTCACCAATTCCGACCACGACTTGTTATTGCTTCGCTCCTTGTCCAACACATCGTCAGGATGAACAAAATGAGAAAAAACACCGATGGATGTGATCGCATTCGTTATGTACCAATCATGAATGTCTGTGCGACTGTATCCGGAGGTAATACGCGGCAGCTCTACAATGCCATCTTCGGCCACGGAAAACTCCTGGATGTATTCGTGTGTACTATCTGATTCCGCATACAAGGAGGCAATGATTCTCAGATCAGGAAAAGACTTTTTCAGTGCTCGACGCCCTTCCTCTCCCAACACGTTGGAAGGCGGGACATACGTCTGTATGTCATATGCCGAGAAGACCTTCTTGATATAATTGTCCAGATACGCAAGTGACTCGGCCATACTTGCTTCATCCGGCCAAGCCTTATACTCGTAAAGGCTCGCCGTCGCTTGATCGGTAACCAGTGATTGATGATTGTATCCGTGGATGCCCAATTCGCCACCCATTTTCAACAAATCCCTGCCGTACGTAATCAGATTGTTCGAATCCGTTCCTTCCTCATCAGTGAAGGGCGGAGCAACCCGGTTATTGTAGGTATTGATAATAGCTCCCGTGTAGGTCACATCGTAATCGGCAGCAAGCTTGATCATGTCCGGCCACCACACATCCCGAAAGAAGCTGGGAATATCTTTGCGGTACTCGCGGTAAATACTCGGCTCGATCCCCTGACGAAATGGGGCCGGAAAATCGTCAATATACATGACTTTCATATTGAAAATGGGGTACATGAAATCTGGATTCAGTAAACTGATGCCACCAGCAATCAGTCCTCTGTTCATGGCAGATTGCATATTCGTCCCGTTATAGACCATGAGCTTTCCCTGTCCATATCGGGTCTCCCATAGCAGTGGCATATTGTCGGCGGAAACAGCGTGAACCTTCGCTTGCCTATCCAGCTCTACGGGAATCGAGGAATTCACAATGGCATCTGAGCCGATTTTTGCATCTTCTCCTTTGATCAAGAGATTGGATGTCATCTGAATGCCGTTTGTCACGATAGGGAGATTGATCGAATTGATCCCTAGTTTTCGGTATATGCGGTACAAGCTGTCATTGTATTCAGGCGTACGTGAAAAGAACACATTTCCACCATTGTGCGCATATTCCATCATCGCATCCAGATTGGCTAGCATGTCCAGATTTTCTATGGTGACAATGACCGTCATGTATTGGGGGTCGGGCTTCGAGAACTGCTTAACGTCAGCAAGCTCGTACTCCTTTTTCATATACCGCAGCACTTGCTCCACATTCCTCGCAATTGCCATGCTGCTCTCATCCTTGGAATCATGCAGAATGAGGAATCTCTCCTTTACCAGCTTGGCGATTTCCTCCTGGCTGATCGCGTTTTGCTTCGGCTCGTCAGCCTCTTTTCCCGCGCCTCCTGACTTATTACTGCTCACCTGAAGGATGAACTGGGATCGGGTAGCTTCAATAGTGATCCCCAGAATCGCCACAAAGATCAGAATGATGTAGATGTTTTTTTTCACGGGAATATCGTTGGACCTCGACCTGCTCCATTCTCTGCCCTTTTCCCTGTCTCTTTTCCTTCTCCTGAACCTAGTCATTCTCATTTTGTATCGCTCATCTCTTTCAGTTTCGTACCTATTTCCTGTGCAACAGCGACTTCCGCCCAATTGCTGTCTTGCTCATCGTTCCAGTAGCGAATCATCATCAGCGTGGCGTGGGATATTTTAACCGACGAACTTTTTAACCGATTCATTTCAGCCACAAACCCTGCGTAGTCTCTGATCGTAAAGAAGCGCTTGAGCGACATGACATATGGCTGCTCGCTTTCCGGATGATACTTATGAAACAATTCACAGTACTGTTCCGCTTTTTCATAGGACTGGTTCACCAGCTCACAATTGATCTTGTCCACAAAATAGCTTTCTTCTTCCTGATAAATGTCCAATAATGACTCCAGAACAAACGAATACGTGTAGCTGTATTTCACATAAGTGCGTTGATCAAGGAGTGAACTGTCCAGATACTTCTTCAATACGTCTGCGTAGGCGCGTAGAACCGCAAGCTCCTGCTTGTTCTCCTCGTATTTCACAGATAAATCCTGCAGTTGGAGCTGAAGGTTTCGCCGCATTTCCGTTAAAGCGGCTGCCGCGTAGTGAACCGTTTCCGAATCCTCGTTTTGCAAGGCTGTCTCCAATGTACCGATCTGCCAAATAGTCTGCTCTTTCAAGACATCGATCAGCATCTTTCGGCGTGTGCTCGTGTCGTTCAAAAACAAAATATCCTCAACCGGGACGATGTTCATTTCCTTTTCCATGTCCGCTCTTCGGAAAATATTCGATCCCTCCGCTTGCTTCAGCAAATCGCTCTCTAGCATCAGTTCATTCACATTCTTTTTCGATGTTCGTTTGTACACATCGGTAATCCCCAATAACAGGAGGCCAAAAATGGGAAGGAAGCCAGTAACAAGCATTCGCATAATCAGTACCTGCTTGTTTTTGCCGCGGCTTTGCATCCAACTGTAACCAACAGACACCAAGACATGGAGGAGGACTAGATTAAACATAAGCGCCATCCTTCAAGGAGAAGCGATCCTGGTCTTTTTCCTGCACAATTCTCGATGCAATACCGAGTCTACCAAGCCTATCAATCACGATACGGGCTTCTTGCTCGTTGGAATTGGAGAGAATGATATAGACATCTCCGGCTTCGTCCATTCCCATATAATCTGCTTCGCGAAGAGAACTGGCGACATAGGTAGCAAGTGTATGATGATCCATTTGCGCAGAATCCACTGCCAAGAGGGTAAAGTCAGTGTTTAACTGTTGCTTGGCGTCCCTTTTGTTCTTCACCATTGCTGAAAAATAAGCAGGAATCAGGATAGGGGTATCGTCTAGGTAACGGTCCTTTTGTGTGGAGTTTAAGTATCGAAGAGAACGGGACAAAGCGGATGAGATCAATTGAACGGCAACCTGAAAAAGGTTTTGGGTGTACATCGTAAAGTTTTCAAACCCGAGTTGTTGCAATGTGACCACCGCAACCATTTTTCCCTTGTCAAAAATAGGAGCTGCTATAAGGGGCATGTCGTGACGTAGCTCTTTATTCACGATGATCTTTTTCATCGTCATTAATTCAGTAAGGTAAGCATGTTCACTCATTTTCAGCGAGCGTGGCAGATCAAAGCCCGCTTTATTCGATTTGGCCATCAATCGCAAGAAAGAGCCATTTTGATTCATCGTATAAATGGCGATCTCATCGGACTTCATGATTCTTTCCAGTACCTTGACTGATTTCTGCAATACGCGTTCAGGCTCCAGGCTGTCCAACTCTTTGGTGATGTTGTAGATTTTTCCAAAGCTGTCTTCTGAATTCACGATCTGCTGCTGCAATTCTTGCTTTACCATCAGAACATCGTTATAAATGTCTTTTAAAAAATCATACTTTTCTTCCAGCGCTTGCTTTTGCAGCTCCTTGGACAATACGTCCCTGTTGCGTTTGTCGATCGAATAGCCCACAGCAATCCCGATAATAAAATAGACAGCGATATGAAACAGAACATTCGCGTCATATAAGAGCGATACGACATCGCGGCCGTTATGCAGGCTTTCTCCGATGAAAAGTCCACAAGCCAGGATAACCGACAAGAGGGATTGCTTCGTTCCGTAAATGGCGCCAATCAACACGATGTAAATCAGCTTGAGATCAAAGACACCGCTATTAACCGTTCCAATTGTCGTAAAAACCACCAGAAGAAACGCAAGAATGTTCTCTATGTACGGCCTTGCATCCCATGAACGGAGCCAATGGATCGCTTTCTTCGCTTCGCTCTCCTGCTCTTGTTCTTTCTCTGCGACGGTCTCCTGATACCACTGCGCCGTTTTTTCCAGCCCCTCCGCCAATGAATACATCGGGATCCAATCTAGTCTTCGTTTTGCCCACGTATTGTCCAAAACCGACTTATCTACGTCTCCTGGGCGTTTTTCCCTTCGTGATATTCCTTGAAGAGGCTGGTTAGCCCTGAGAATATCAATCAGCTCATTAATGCTGCTTTCCTGGTTCGTAGACAAATTCATCACACCGGTATCATCCGTAGTAACGGAACGGAAAATGGCATCAGCTACATCCTCTACATAAATAAAGTCTCTCGTTTGGCTGCCATCCCCGTGCAGAACTATTTCTTTCCCATGGTTGATCTGGGTTAAAAAAGTAGAGATAACGCCGCCATCCCCTCCTGCACTTTGTCTGGGGCCATACACATTTGCCAAGCGAAAGGCTACCGTTTGCAAGCCGTACATTTCTGTCCATTTGCGGCAATACATTTCGCCGATGTGCTTGTTTATTCCATAAACAGATACCGGATCACATGCTGAATCTTCGAGTAAAGGTGTACATTCATTCATGCCGTAAACGGCGGCTGATGACGCAAAAATAAATTTGGACACGCCATATTTGCTCGATAGCTTTAGCATATTCACGAGTCCCAGAATGTTCGTATTCGTATCCAACAGGGGGTCTTCCATGGATGCAGCAACACTTACTTGGGCCGCTAAATGAATGACGACATCGAACTTGTTGCTCTTAAATACTTCATCACATTTTTTATCCGCTACATCCAGCTCGTATGCCTTATGCGGAAATGTGACGTTCCTCTGATTGCCTGAGCTGAGATTGTCGAGGATGAAAACCTTATACCCTTCCTTATAAAATCTCTCCGCGACAAAAGAACCAATGAATCCATAACCACCTGTGATCAAGACTTTCATGCTAACACCTCAGCTATTTGTTTCTCCTGTCGATCCCCACGACGATCATCTACTCCTGTTCCCAGCAATTTTTGGACAGCCCATTCGATTCGCTCCAGCTGCAGTGGCTTCGCAATGAAATCCCGCGCACCTGCCTGAATCGCCTTGAAGACGGTATCGTTCCTAGACACTGCTGAGCAAATAATGATCTTGGCATCCTTGTCCAACTCCATGATTTTGCGTGAAGCAGTCAAACCGTTCATGCCGGGCATGGTAATGTCCATCGTAACGAGTGATGGTTTGTACAAGCAGTAATTTCTAACAGCCTCCTCTCCCGAAGCAGCTTCCGCAACCACATGCAGCCCTAACGTCTCAAATATGTTACGCAGCACACGTCTCGTAAACGCCGTATCATCAACAATCAGAATGCTATTCATCCAAAACGCTGTCTCCCATCCTATCCATCTATATCTTTTGGGCTATTTTATTATAGTAATATATTCCTGATGGCAATACCAACCAAAACTAACGCCTCTTATACTTTCATTTTCATAGGCATAAAGCCCCTCTACTTCGTGGCTTTACCCATTCTACTAGGATCATCTCAACAATTTCTGAACAAGAGACAAAAAGAAGAGATGACTCCGCCACCACAGCTATTTTGTTTCACCTAGAATCTGTTTCCAACAAATGCTGAACAGCCCATTCAATCCTCTCGAACTGTAAGGGCTTTGCTATAAAATCACGCGCACCAGCCTGAATCGCTTTGATGACCGTATCGCGTCGTGCAACTGCGGAGCAAATAATGATCTTCGCATTCTTATCCAGCTCTATAATTTTTCGGGAAGCAACCAAACCGTTCATGCCCGGCATCGTAATATTACCTAATTTCTCAAACATGTTACGCAGCACGAGTCTCGTAAACGCTGTATCATCAACAATTAAAATGGTATTCATTCAAATTGTTTTCTCCCATCTTTTATACCGCGATTTTCGAACTATCATAAAGAGGTTTACTATATGCTAAAGCGACATAATTTAATCATTTTCTACATTCTACTAAGAACATCTAGACAACTTCTGAACAGGAGAACATCTTGTCCTCCATTCCATTACGGGGAAATAAAAAAACCGAAGCATCCGCTTCGGCTCAACTCACTCTATTATTCGGTTCTCTTTTGCCAAAAAGATCTTTCGCCAGTGTGAGATACCACGCAACTATTTCCATAAAAGCAAGGATAACAAACAAAGCCCATAGATCCCCTTGGGTAAGGTGGTACAACAGGTTATCAATTTCTGTACCAGAGCCGCGCACCAGAGACTGCAAAAAAAATACAATTGGACCGACAATAGAAAAAAATATAGTTATCATCGAAAAAAGGGTACGCCGTTTCCGAATTAGATACACAATACCACTAATTATTGTTATGAGGATACATATATAATAGACACTCCACACCCATGGAGGTAAAGTTTCCATGGTAGCCCTCCTTTCCTTCAGTCCAATCCCAGGATTTTTTCCTTACCAAGCAGCAATGCTGCTGTCTGCGCGCATATCAGTACCACCGCTCAGCACACCATTTTCATCACGCCAAATGATTTGACCTCGTCCGAAGTAATTGCCGAGCTGCGCCCACTTGATCGTATGACCCCTGCGTTCCAAAGCTAGTGCCAAATGCTCCGGGAAATGACGCTCCAGTTCCACCGTTTTGCCTTCCATCCACTGCCAGCGCGGCGCATCGAGCGAAGCTTGCGGATTAAGGTGGAAGTCGATGGTGTTCATGACCACCTGCACATGTCCTTGTGGCTGCATGAAGCCGCCCATTACGCCGAATGGCCCCACTGCTTTTCCATCCTTCGTCAAGAAGCCCGGGATAATGGTGTGGAACGTTCTTTTGCCTGGCTCCAAGCAATTGTCATGAGCAGAGTCCAGCGAGAAGGTATGACCCCGGTTTTGCATGGCGATCCCTGTCCCCGGCACAACTACTCCGGAACCAAAGCCCATGTAGTTGCTTTGGATAAAGGAAACCATGTTGCCCTCACCGTCAGCAGTCGCTAAATAGACCGTACCGCTCGTTTTCGGCTGACCCGGCTCTGGCGTCAAGGCTTCATCACCAATCAGTGCACGGCGAGTAGCACCGTATTCCTCTGACAACAATGCCTCCTTGGAAACTTTCATTTTGCTCTCTTCTGTGATGTATTTCAATCCGTCCACAAATGCCAGCTTCATCGCTTCGATTTGCTTGTGATACGTTTCTGTTGTGTCCTTTGCGTCAAAATCAAAGCCTTTCAGAATGTTCAGAGCCATTAGGCCGATCATCCCTTGCCCATTCGGCGGGATCTCCCACACATCATAGCCGCGGTAGTTGACTCCGATCGGCTTCACCCATTCCGGCTCATAGGCAGCCAGGTCTTCTTTGCGCAAATAACCGTCGCACTCACGCGAGAACGCGTCGATCTTGTCTGCCAGCTCTCCGCGGTAGAAACTCTCCGCATTTGTTTCCGCGATTTGACGTAGCGTCTTCGCATGACCCGGTGACTTCCAGATGTCGCCAGCTTTTGGTACTTTGCCATCTGGCGTAAAGGTGGAGAACCAATGCGCGAACACTTCCCCTTTGCATTGCTGAGAAAGCTTTCTATGCGCTACATCCCAATTATGCGCCAATGTGGGCGATACGGGATAGCCATTCTCCGCATAGTCAATCGCTGGCTGCAAAACCTCTGTAAGCGGAAGACGTCCAAAACGCTTGGACAAGGCTGCCCACGCAGCAGGTGCGCCTGGGACCGTGACAGGGGTCCAGCCGTAGGTCGGCATTTCTTTCAGACCTTTTGCTTTTAATGCCTCGATGGAGATTCCTTGTGGAGCCGGACCGCTTGCATTCAGTCCGTGCAGCTCGTCTTTGATCCACACGAGGGCAAATGCGTCTCCCCCGATGCCGTTCGAGGTCGGTTCTACTACAGTCAGGCACGCAGCCGTTGCAATCGCCGCATCCACCGCATTTCCGCCCTTTTTCAAAATATCGAGACCTGCTTGTGCCGCTAGTGGCTGCGAGGTCGCTACCATACCGTTCTTGGCAAAAGTCGTCACACGCTTCGATGCGTATGGGTATTCCATTGCGTCATAATCAACCATGGTTTTTGCCTCCTAAATCGTTCGTTTAGCCGATAAGAAAGACCGTTAGATAAGCACGAAAGGTCCATCTGGTCTGAGTCAACATAGTGGAGGGGAAGAAAAAGCACAGTTCTCTTCGACTCTGACACGCCAGCAGGGGGATTCACTGTTCGTCTCCACTTCCAAAAGGGAACCGTCGAGCCAAAGCCACCCTACGGGCGGAAGTTTCTCAGGGAAGACGTGTTCGACAAGCGGGTCCCCTTTTAGAAGTTCCGACTGGGTAGGCGTTGTCAAGGTCTACGAGCCCTGTGCTTTTTCTTCTTACCAGCTTACGTAAATCTTCCTACCCAATGAAAACAAACCCGTACGCCATCGCTCCCAAGATGACAAAAGCGGGATGGACCTTCCATGTTTCGAGCAGAAGGTAGGATGCCACTGTCAAAATCCCTGTTTGCATCCAGCCGATTCCCTCGACTGCGCCCATTAGGAATTGATACGTCATCGTTCCGAGCAAGACAGTAACGACTGGCCGTACCGATTGGGTCATCGCTTTTACCTGTGGTGCACTGCGGAATAGGTTAATAAAACCCATCAATAAGACCATCGCGATCGCTGTCGGCGCGACCGTTGCAAATAAAGCGACGACTGCGCCCGGTACACCTGCTACCTGATAGCCAATGTATCCAGCGAGCTTGGTCGCAATTGGGCTGGGCAGGGCATTTCCTACTGCCAGCACTTCTCCGAATTCCTGCACACTCATCCACTGGTAATGGTCAACCACTTCATTTTGGATCAAAGGGATGCTCGGTGGCCCTCCCCCGTACCCCAAAATGTTGGAGATGAAAAAGGCCCAAAATAATTGCAGGTAGATCATGCTACACCCTCCTTGCCGTCCTTGTCCTTGCGCTTGCGGACAGACCAAGTAGAGTAAGCAAATGAAACGGCCAGCGCAATCCCTACGACGATGCCCGGATGCCAATCAAGGAAGAGTAACGCTACGAGTGAGAGGGCGAGGGAAAGGCTCACACCTGCTTTGCTGGACGCTCCCTTCCACCCCTTTGAAAGGAATTCCCAGGTAAGGACGCCTGTCATAACTGCGATTACCGGACCTATTGCCTGGATCATGCCGTATACACCCGGCGCATCCTTCCATTGATATATGACTTGCAGCAAACCGATCATCACAAGCACGATTGGCATCACTACTGCGATGTTTGCCACCAATGCCCCCTTCCAGCCTTTTACCCGATAGCCAATAAATGCAGCCAGTTTGGTTCCAATGGGCCCTGGAAGAGCGTTGCCGAGCGCCAGATTGTCGGAAAAATCCTCATCTGTCACCCATTTATACTTTTTCACGCATTCGGTGTAAAAGAGGGGAACCATCGTAGGCCCTCCCCCAAATCCGAAGATTCCGATGCGGAAAAAGGCGAGAAATAATTGCCAGTAAATCATAGCTGTACCTCCGTCCTTGCCTAACTAGCGGATAAAGTTGTACTTGGACTTCAATATTTTCAATTCGTTAATCACATTCGTTTTGGAGATGCCAGGAATCTTGTGCAGCTTCTTTAGTAAAAATTGCGATAATTCTTCATTACTTGTTACGAGCACCTGTGTGAAAAGCTGATATTCCCCAGAAGTGAGTACGATGAGCCTAATCTCTACGGTTTCCATCAACGCAGCAACCACATCATCCAGCTTTTCCGCATCCACAGCCACTTGAATCATCGCTTGTACATGAAACCCTGCCTTGACTGGATTGACAATACCGACCAGACTCAGGGCTCCTTCGTCCTGCAATTGCTGGACGCGCATGCGGATCGTCTTTTCTGTAACCCCGAGGTCCTTCGCAATCTGAGTAAACGGCAAGCGCGCATTTCTTTGCAAGGCTCGAATGATCCCATAGTCGATGTCATCTAAATCAGGATAAAGTGATCTTCGGAAAGTTTCCTCCATACAAACACACCTTTATTCGTCTTTTTTAAACAATATTCAACCTCATCACAGCTTAATTTCATAAAATTCGGTCGAATTACATAATGATTGTTGCTACTATAATACGATCTTCAACACAGCGCAATACTTCGTCTGAAAATTTCATTTCGAAAGCATTTCAATAAAACGAAAAAAGAGCCTTCCCCGCTAGGAGAGGCTCTCTATTAATATTCGATACGGTCCAGAGATTGAGACCATGCTTCAAATGGACTCCGTTTGTTCGCAAGATCTATTCTCCGAAACGGAATGCTTCGCTCTTCATGAGGGAGAACAATCTGCTCATAAATAAACTGATCATCAAAACCGACATGCGCCGCGTCTTCTTTCGTACAAGCATAATAGACATTTCGCGGTCTGGCCCAATAGATGGCTCCTAGACACATCGGACACGGCTCACAGCTCGTATACAGGTCACAATCGTTTAACTGAAAGGTTTCGAGATGACGACACGCTTCCCGAATGGCTTGAATTTCGGCATGTGCCGTCGGGTCATTGCTCGTCGTCACTTCATTGCGTCCTCGTCCAACTACTTGCCCATCCTTCACGACAAGGGCTCCAAACGGGCCGCCGATTTTATCACGTACATTTTCAAACGCAATCTGTACAGCTTGCCCCATCCACGTCTCTCGTTCCATCCGCTTGCCCCCTCGCATCCCCTTCTCCTTTTATCCTATGTCCCTGCTCATCTGGACATGCTGGAAAAGTTCACTAGCGATTCATGGATTGCTTTAAATGGAACAAGTAACGGTTTCGAATGATCCAGAAATACACACCTTGAACAACGACGAAGCTGCATAACACAATCGCAGTCGGCTTGAACACAGACGCGACAAGGATGAGCTTCAACAAGCTTTGCAGGGACACGAACGCCACCATACTGTGAATAATAGCCACCACAATCGGCACGAAGAACAACAGGGCAATCTGGGTCGTAACGATCCGCGTCAACTCCGCATCCGTGAGTCCAATCTTGGAAAGCGACCCATAATGCCTCTTATCGTATTCCAGGTCCGTATACAAACGGAAATAGAGAAAGCTTGCTGCAGCTACAAAGAACAACACGCCTACAAATAACCCGATAAAGAGTGCCATGTTCGCCATTTGTTTCATGCTGTGGTAGTAGGGTGCACGAGCTGAAAACGAATAATTTTCGTCGTAATGACTAATCTCATCCTGAAGCTTTAGACTAATATCCTGGGTTTCCTTCCATCTTGGCACCTCGTATACAAAGCGCTGTTCTTCCTTCGCTTTTGGAAGCTGGTCGTACACCTGATTCGGCACGACAGCCAAACGCCCAAATTCGAGCCCCTTGATCAACGGAGTCATATTCGTGTCTGTTTTGACTGCCAGCTGTGCATTTCCCACCTGAAGAGTCTTGCTCGCTACCGAATCGCCAATCCAGTTGAGCATGACGAATACCTCGTCATTCGTCATTTGCAGCTCAGGCGAGTGGGAAGCTACCGCCAGCCTGTTATAGTCGGATAGCTTGACTACTCCAATCTTTTCCTCATTAATCGGTTCAGGCAAAACCCGCATAGCTACTTGATATTTTTCAAAGGAAAAGCCACTCTGCTGCAAGCTCGTTTCAATTAACGACAGATGCTTCGCCCTCTCCACATCACTTTGTTTGGACTGGTATTCAAATGCGAACGGATTGATTTTCATCACCGTAATCTGAATCGACCCAGCCAACGCTGCCAGCGTGCCAATCGCACAAAAAGCAACGGTAGAGACGATGCTGACCAAAAAGAACATCCGGGCATTATCCTTCATTCGATAGGCCAGATCAGAGAGCGTCAGGAGATTCGTACGTTTCCAATAGAAAGTTCGACGCTTCTTCAGAAAATCGATGAAGATGACACTCAGCTGAGTAAACAACAGGTACGTTCCTACAGTCGTCAGCGCAATGACCGGAAGCATCAGCACGAGCACATTCACTCCGTCAGCAGTGAGGGCTAAGGCATAGCTCATTCCTAACAAAGCTACCGCGACCAGAGACAGCACTAGCGATGCCCTCGGCTCGCGCTTAGGACGACCGCTTCCTTGCAACAGATCCAACAGACTGCGGCTACGCAGTACGAGGACCGTAAATAGCGAAATGGCTGCATACAAGATAAGAAACGCCACCACTGTCAAACCGATCGCTTTCCACGGGAAGTAAAAACCGAGTGCTTTTACAGCAAGCAAAAATCCGGCGAATTGGAAAAACAGCTTGGCGAGAACCAGCCCGACCCCAATCCCGATGGCAATCGAAACAATGCCAATCAGCATGTTTTCCATAAAAATCAGCATGTTCCGCTGTAACGGTGTCATCCCTTGGATAAAAAGGATGCCGAACTCCTTCTCCCTCTTTTTCAGAAAAGCACCGACACAATAAAAGAGAAAAAAGAAGGAGAACAGAAAAATGACGTACTCAGCCGCCATCATCCCAGTGGCTACGGATTCATGAATCTCCTGCCCGATAATTTCCGGATGAAAAATGAACATCGCATAGACGAAAAAAATGAGGACAGAAAAAACGCTACTCATGAAAAACGCAGCGTACATACGTTTATTTCGTAGAACGTTATTACACGCGAATTGTCGAAAGGTCATAGGTGTTCCCTCCCAAAAACGACAATGAGTCAATAATTTTCTGGAAGAATACCTGTCGACTCTCACCCCGATACATCTCGTTATGGAGTTGACCGTCTTTAATAAAAATCACCCGATGGCAATAGCTGGCCGCCAAAGCATCATGCGTCACCATCATCATGGTGGTATTATCTCTCTTATTGATCGCTTCCAGTGTCTCCATCACATTGCGCGAAGACTTGGAATCAAGATTTCCTGTTGGCTCGTCAGCGAGCAAAAGCGACGGGGAATGAATGATCGCCCTGGCAATTGCCGTCCGTTGACGTTGCCCCCCAGATACCTCGAAGGTCCGCTTTTCCAATATGTCCTGAATCCCTAGCTTCTCCGCAACACTTTGCAGCTTTTCTTCCATGACCGCTACTTTCTCATTGTCCAGCGTCAGCGGCAACACGATATTTTCCCCAATCGTCAACGTGTCCAAGAGATTAAAATCTTGAAATACAAAGCCGAGCTCTCGGCGACGAAACAGAGCCAGTTTATCTTTTTTTAAATGATGCGGATTCGTACCGTTCAAAAGAACCGCACCAGAGGTTGGTGTATCAATGGTGGAGATCATGTTTAATAGCGTAGTCTTGCCACTGCCTGAGGGGCCCATTATACCGACGAATTCGCCCTTGCGAATCGAAAAATCGATATCGGTCAGCGCGCGGTAGGTTACCTTGCCCCCGTATATTTTACTTAAGCTATTTACAGCAAGCATTTCCATGCGCCATTCCCCTTTCTTGCACTTCCAAATTCAACTATACGGAAGTGCGCATAGTCCAGCTATCGAATTAACTTTCAGCTATCTTACTTTCTTGTAAGGTTGGGACGATGGCAGACAAGACAATACGTACGGTAGTCCCCTCGCCCACTTCTGATTCCATCTCCACCCCATGATGGAGCCGACCGCAAATTTCTTTCACCAGGTACAGTCCCATCCCGGTGGACTCAGGGTATTTACGCCCGTTTTCTCCCGTAAAATACGGCTTGAACACGCGGTGAATATCTTCGGCCGGGATCCCGATTCCATAATCCTGCACTTCCAGTATGGCATGTGCTCCGCGTTCATACGCACGAATGGTGACCTTGTTGCTTTTCCCTGCTGAATAACGAACGGCATTCGTCAACAATTGGTTGAGGACAAATGCAAGCCACTTATCGTCCGATTCTACTCGCCAATTTTCATCCACTTTTACCTCGGGATACACTTGGTTGCGAATAAACAGCCGCTTGTTTTCAGCCAACACATTTTGCACCAAGGAACGCAGTGTTACGGGCTCAATCAGGAAGTCCTGTTCAAATCGGTCGAGGCGAGCTATGTACAGTACTGTTTCTAGTCCACGCTTGATCCGGTCCACTTCTTCACGAACGCTCTCAGCTGTTGGATCGTCTTCATTTTGCAGCAACAGATGAATAACCGAAATCGGCGTCTTCATCTGATGAACCCATTGCTGAATAAACGTCGTATGGTCCCGTTGCTTGTTTTCATAGGCATGAAGCTGTTCTTTGTAGAGCCGGTACTGCTCCTGACTGATGTCATCCATCGCGCGGCACAACGGTGAATTCCCGTATGTCTGGGTCAGCTCCTCTAATGACTCTACCGGCTTGCTCAGTCGCTGATAGATTGTGCGGTTAGACAAATAACGGATGGCGAGAAAAGCCCCTGCGAAAAAAACAGATAAAAACATGACGTAGATCATCAATGATTCATTCCAGTACCCATCCAGCGCAAAAATCATAATTAATAAGATCAATTGGACGAGAAAAAACGCTGCGAATGGCCATTGATCACGAAGGAACAGCTTCATTGCCCTTCCTCCCAAGTCGCCCGCAAGCGATAACCAGAACCGCGAACAGTCTCGACAGCTCCCTCTAAGCCTAGGTCTTTCAGCTTGCCGCGCACGCGTGTGATGTAGACATTCAGCGTGTTTTCATCGACAAACTGTTCATCCCACAGCTTTTCTAGCAAACGCTCACGGCTGACGACACGTGGATGTTGATTCATCAAGGCTTCGAGCAGTAACGCTTCCTTTTTGCTCAGCTCGATTTTGGTCTCGTACATGGACAGCTCCATTCGCTCCAAAAACAGTTTGAGCCCCGCTACTTCAACTGTACGCTCCCCTTCTTGCGGAGCATATTGTCCGTAAGCCCGACGTAGCTGACTGCGGATTTTGGCCAAAACCACATCGTAGTCAAATGGCTTTGTGATATAGTCATCAGCCCCATTTTCCAAGGCCATCACCTGGTCCATTTTACTTTCTCGTGCAGAGATGAACAGGATCGGGCAGTTGGACTCCTGGCGCATTTGCCGGCACCAATAAAATCCGTCAAATTTCGGTAGATTCACATCCAACAGAACCAAATCAGGACGCGATTGGGTAAATACCTCCATGACTCTATCGAAATGTTCAACATTGACTGTCTGGAATCCGTATTTTTCCAGTTGCTCTTGTAGCAGCTGGTTGATTTTCGGGTCGTCTTCTACAATCATAATTGTGGACATCACTCATACTCCTCTCGTCTTGAGTCTCCTCCATTTCATTCTTTACTATACCATTAGAAAACTAGACTACGCCAAGCCTTTAGCGTTTCTCGTACTTAGAAGTCGAATGAAAAAAAGACTTGTATGTTGCTGTAGTGGTGAGGAGGAAACAGGAGAAAACGCTCAGATTCTAGGGCCACCCTCTGAGGGATTGACTGCACGACTCCATGCAAAAAGCGAAACCGCGTCCAAAGTAGTCCATTCAGGATGTATTTCAGAGGTGGACGCTTAAGGGCGTGTTTCGCTTTTTGCATTGCGTCTCGGTCGGTGTCCCTAAGATCTTCACTTATTTCTCCTGTTTCCTCTACGAGCTTTCCGTATTGATCGGTTTTTAAATACCTTAAAAGAATGTAAGATTGCCCTCAGTAACGACAGAGAAGAATATTTCCAGGCGTAGCGACTTGTGGAGTCCTACAGAGCGGAGAAGGGATTCGCGGGCAAAAGAAACGCAACCGTGCCCATACGGCGTAGCGGCTACCACTTTTGCGTTTCCCCGCGAATCCCTTCGGAGCGGACAGTCTAACCCCCAGCAGGACGAAACCTGGAGCCTAGCATGGAAATATTCTTCTCTCCACTACAGTCTGCCAATAGTAAAAAAGGGCAGGACTGTTGTCCCCCCCTTATGCTTGTTGTGTCATCAATTGCTGCAGCTTCTTAATCCCACGGAAGTGCAGGATTTTCACCGAAGCCTCTGTCTTGCCCAAGATTTCCGCGATCTCATTCATTCGCAAATCTCCGAGATAGCGCAGAGCGATCACATTGCGCTGATCCTTTGTCAGCGTGTGCACCTTATCCCACAAGCCCTCGGTTGTCTCCTGATTCAGAAGATGCTCCTCTGGCAGCTTATCTGTTGCGATCATATTGCTAAATGTGTCCTGATCGACCGGACTCTCCCGCTTCTTGCGCATGTAGTCAATCAAAGCATTGTGCGCAATTCGGAAAATCCAGGCGCCAAATGGATGGCGGCCATCGTACTGCTCAAGCTTGGAGTACACCTTGATAAACACAGTCGTTGTCAGGTCTTCCACATCCCAGACGTTTTTTACCCGGTAGCGGAAATAGCGATATATTTTAGCAGAGTAATCTTCGTAAATTTGTTGGTGACTTAATTTTGGATACATGATTGCTGTCGTCATAATCGATCTCCCGTTTCGTGATCCGTATGAATTGATTTCATTGTACGGTCGAAACGAAGCAGGAACCATCGAGTTATATTTCAGGAAGCTTACACTTTTGTAAGGTACTTATGGGCTCGTTGTAAGCTCGCACAAGTAGGTACGAAAGGGGTATCATTTCGGTTACAACTTTCAAAAGAAATCTTTAAAAATTTCTTAAGGAATTTTTTAAGTTGTCTTTAAAACCGTTTTTGCGTGTCATTTAAAAGCAGTCTTCATACTACATGATGTTACTGCTTAGTAGTAATTTCACACGCTTGAATTATTTTCAGGCTTTTCACAAAAGGAAGCGCAGGAATGAATGGCGGGGGTTTTCAGCTTTTATTACATACAAAAACGCATTTGCGTTTTCTGGTTTGAAGCGCTCCCGCCATTTATTCCGAAGCGGACAGTCATTCCCACAGCGGGGCGTAGGCCGAAGCGTAGACTGGAATTGCGCTTCTCCCCCACTCCAGCTCCTTTCCAAAGAAAAACGCCCCCGAAAAATTCGAGGGCATTTGCATTTAAATCAATCCAAGACGTTGGAAAATCGTATCCACATGCTTCAGATGGTAACGGTAGTCAAAGCACTCATCCAGCTCTTCCTTGGATAGTGTAGAGCTGACAGTCGCATCCTCATCGACGATCGCACGGAAGGAGCGTTGCTCTTCCCACGCCTGCATCGCACGAGGCTGTACCGTGTCATAGGCTTGCTCGCGGCTCATGCCTTTTTCGATCAGCTTGAGCATCACTTGCTGCGAGTAGATCAATCCAAAGGTACGGTCCATATTGCGCTTCATGTTCTCAGGGAACACCGTCAAGTTTTTCACGATGTTCATGAAACGGCGCAGCATGTAGTTCAATGCTTGCGTTGCATCTGGCAAAATCACGCGCTCCGCAGAGGAGTGGGAAATATCCCGCTCATGCCAGAGGGAAACATTTTCATAGGAAGTGAGCATGTGACCGCGGATGACACGAGCCAGTCCGCAAATATTTTCGCTTCCGATTGGGTTGCGCTTGTGTGGCATTGCAGAAGAACCTTTTTGGCCTTTGGCAAATGCTTCTTCCACCTCGCGCATTTCGCTCTTTTGCAGACCGCGAATTTCTGTTGCGAATTTCTCCAAAGAAGTTGCGATCAGTGCCAATGTCGCCATGTACTCGGCGTGGCGATCCCGCTGCAAGGTTTGAGTAGAA
Source organism: Brevibacillus schisleri (assembly GCF_055685845.1). Taxonomy (NCBI): domain Bacteria; kingdom Bacillati; phylum Bacillota; class Bacilli; order Caryophanales; family Paenibacillaceae; genus Brevibacillus; species Brevibacillus schisleri. Next base: position 639,554 of record NZ_JBVNDM010000001.1, on the reverse strand, counting down.
ATTGGCGCTGCAGACAGTCCCAGCTTCTCGCACACGTACGCTTCCACGAACGGATCGATGTTTGCGTATGTGCCAACTGCGCCAGAGATTTTGCCGTACGCCACTTCTTTTTTCGCAGCCTGAAAACGAGCCAGGTTGCGCTTCATTTCTTCATACCACAGGGCCAGCTTCAAGCCAAAAGTCGTAGGCTCCGCATGTACGCCATGCGTTCTGCCCATGCAAACCGTATCCTTGTGCTCACGAGCTTTGTCTGCCAAAATCTCGATGAAGTCTTCGATATCCTTCTCCAAAATCTCGTTCGCCTGACGCAGCAGGTAAGACAGAGCAGTATCCACCACATCGGTAGAAGTCAGTCCGTAATGCACCCACTTCTTTTCTTCGCCCAAGGTTTCCGATACCGCACGGGTAAACGCCACCACATCATGGCGTGTCTCTTCTTCGATCTCATAGATTCTGTTGATGTCAAAAGTAGCTTTATCCCACAGCTTTTTCACGTCTTCCTCAGGAATGACGCCCAGCTTGGACCATGCTTCACACGCGAGAATTTCTACTTCCAGCCACGCTTTGAATTTGTTTTCTTCCGTCCAAATGGCGCGCATTTCCGGTCGGGAATAACGTTCGATCATGATAATACCTCCGATGTATTCGTCCAGATTTTCAGCTCATCAATCAGGGTGAGCGCTTCTTCTACAGTAGGGGCGAGCACATTGATATGCCCCATTTTCCGCTTGGCCTTGCTCTCTGCTTTTCCGTACAAATGGAGCTTGGCTGTGCGCGGCAGCTTGTCGATCTGATCGATGACAGGCTGTAGATGCTCTCCCAAAATATTAACCATCACGACGCTCGAGAGCAACTCTGTAGATCCCAAAGGCAGATTGCAAACCGCCCGAACATGCTGCTCAAACTGCGAGGTCACACAAGCATCCATGGTAAAATGCCCGGAGTTGTGCGGTCGAGGCGCCAATTCATTGACATACAGCTGACCATCTTCAGTCAAAAACAGCTCAACTGCAATGAGTCCGATCACATCCAGCTTTTCTACAATCGTGCGAGCAATTTCTTCCGCCCGGGCGGCTACTTCAGCCGAAATACGAGCGGGTACGATGCTCAAGTGCAGGATGTTTTCCTGATGAATATTTTCTGACACAGGAAAAACGGCCAGTTCTCCCGCAGGATTGCGTGCAGCAACGACAGACAGCTCCATTTGGAAGGGTACAAATTGTTCCACGATCAGCTCTGTACCTGCTTTGGACAACGTTTCGTACGCCTCCGCCAGCTCAGCCTCGCTTCTCAATACCCATTGTCCTTTGCCGTCATAGCCACCGGTTGCGGTCTTCATAACAGCAGGCAGCCCCAGTTCACGCACGGCGTCCTGCAAATCCTCCAAGCTGTTCACGACACAAAACGGAGCAACCGGGATGCCGATCTCGCGAATAGCGGTCTTTTCTCGAATCCGATTTTGGGTGATACGCAAAAGGCGGCTTCCCTGCGGTACATAAGCGCGGCTCTCCAATACTTCAGCCACCTTTGCATCGACATTTTCAAATTCATAGGAGATGACATCACTGACCGAGGCAAGCTGCATCGCTGCTTCTACATCATCGTAGCTGGCGACAATTTGCCGATCAGCCGTTTGGCCGCATGGTGCGTCTGCTGTTGGGTCCATTGTGACAAAGCGGTAGCCCATAGCTCGTCCCGCAAGAGCAATCATCCGTCCAAGCTGTCCTCCGCCAAGTATTCCTAGGGTCGATCCTGGTTTGATTTGCTTATGGTCTTTGGTTGTCATTCGAGTTCACTAGCCTCCAGCACCTTATTGCGTACATCGTCACGTCTTTGCACGAACCGCTCTTGTACTTCTGGATATTTGATCCCCAAAATTTGCGCAGCCAATAACCCTGCATTGATAGCTCCAGCTTTTCCGATTGCAACCGTCGCCACAGGCACGCCCCCTGGCATTTGCACAATCGACAAAAGCGAGTCGAGACCATTCAAGTTGGATGATTTCACCGGTACACCAATGACAGGCAACTCTGTCTTAGCAGCCACCATTCCTGGCAAATGAGCTGCCCCGCCCGCGCCCGCAATAATGACCTCCAAGCCGCGGCTTTTAGCGGTCTCGGCATACGTAAACATCAAGTCTGGCGTTCTGTGTGCAGACACGACCTTCTTTTCGTACGGCACCTGCAATTCGTCCAAAATTGCGCAAGCTTCCTTCATTGTTTCCCAGTCTGACGTACTGCCCATAATGACTCCTACCAAAGGCTGTAGCATAAACCATTCGCCCCCTACGTTTTGTAACATCAGAAGAAAACCCAACCGACTAACGGCTTTTCGTGCCGCTCTCATCGCCTGGGCTATTCGAACTCGTTTTCTCTCAACGTATTCAGTGTAGCAGGGAGAAAGTTTGCCTGTCAACCTCGTTTCCGAACATTTAAAAATGGTAAATCAAAAATCATTCGTGTTTGCCTTTTCCTACCCAGTTGTTGGCCGCTTCGGCTTTCTCTAGCTCGACCTGAAGCCAATAATCTAAGTAGGGACTGGCATCCGCCCCGGCAGCTGTAGTCAATAGCGCTTTGATTTGCTCCCCGTTCGCCTGCTTGTATTGATGATCTCGTACATATTGACGCAACACCTGATGCAGTCGTTCGACTCCCCATTCTTCTTTCAAGTTCCACCACATGGCACCCGCTCGCCCGTAGACGAGGTCATTGTAACTCCTCCAGTCTGGAAAAGCCTTCACAGACGACTTTGCAGTGACTCCTTGGTTCGCATATCCTTCCGCTGCACGTGCTTGCCCTAGCCGCATCTGAATATACGCTTGTGAACGCGTAGGAGACTTTTGCTGCAAAAATACCATCGTCGCATAATCTGTCAGTCCCTCATCCAGCCACGCCTCTCGCACCTCGTCGTTTCCGACCAGCCCGTAAAACCACTGATGTGCCGTTTCATGCGCTACGATCGCTTCCCCCATGGCATCGCTGCGGTCAAAATACTCCTGGGCAATAAAAACGAGGCCCGGGTATTCCATACCTCCAAAGAAGCCACCTGTTTTGACAACATCGTATTCCTTATACGGATACACTCCGAACTGTTTTCCGTAATAGTCGAGAGACTCCCTGGCAGTCTCATGGATTCGTTCTACGTTTTGCGGGTCATCACTTTTCTGCACCCACGTACGTACGATGGTTTCTCCGACCTTGCCAGATATAGGCTGGTACGTATCGTCCATGACGACAAGGGCAAAATCCCGAACGTTCCATGCGTCCACCTCATAGATTTTTAACCGTTGCGGTCTCGTCTCGGTGATGACAGCCACGCTCTCCAACCCACTCGTAGCAAGCTGGTACCCCTCTGATAACTGCACACGTAAATGATAATTCGCCACATCCGAGTAAAAAGGATCGCCTATCGCGGAATAAGGATCGAGCCGCCAGCCTCCTGCATCCTTGACCGCCAGGATCGGCAGCCAATTGCCCAGCCACATCGCATGATCATGGTAAGACATTCGCCCATTGTTAAAAGGAACCTCGAGCTGAAAATTCATCTCCACCACTGTCTCAGCTTTCGAAGTTCTTGCAGGAAGGGGCACTTGTAAAAGCGTATTGGTCTTTCCCGCATACTGTACGCCGACACTTTTTCCGTTTACCCGTACTTCGCTTATCCTGATACCCCCGGAATCACGCTGGTTGCCTAGTACAACCTCCCAGTTCTCTCCACTAGGAGCAGCATTCGCAGAAAAAGCATTGGGATATAAATGAAAAAAAACTTGGTCATCTTGAGGGACAAAACGAGCCGTCAGTATTCCTTTCACCACGTGCCTGTTCATATCGATTTGTACGTCGGCCTTGTAAGTGACTGCAGCCTGCTTGTGACCAATCGGCACAATCTCCTGAGCATCTACGCCAGCCTGCCCTGTCCAAGGCCGGATGTTCAAGAATACAGTCAAAACGACTCCTACTGCGACGATGACCACCCAATGCTTCCGCCACATCGTGATCCCCTGCCTTCGATTACTTCTTTTGATGCTTGAGACGTTGGTGCTCCAGCCAAGCAGCTGCCTGTTCCTGCTGGGACATGTCTACCTTCAACCAATAGTCCAAGAAAGCGCCCGCATCTTCTCCGGCCATCTCAGATAGAAAGGCTCCCCATTCCTTTCCGGTCACCACCTGATAACGGTACTTCTCGACATACTGCTTTAAAACGTCATGTACCCTTTCTTCCCCCCACGCCCCCTGCAATAGCCACAGCATCGAGGACGGACGGGAATAAACGAGATCGCTATAGCTTTGATTATTAGGAAATGAAGACAGCGCTTGCCAAGGACGTTGTCCCTCTGCCACGTAATACTGAACAGAGGTGCCCTGCCCCAGCCGTCTGCGTACCCGTTCTGCTCCCAGTAGCGGGTCTTGCTGAGATAAGTATGAGAGCGTCACGTACTCTGTGAATCCCTCATCCAGCCATGCTTCCTTTACCTGATTATTTCCGAGTAATCCGTAAAACCACTGATGTGCCGTCTCATGGACAACCGTGACAATACCTGTTTCTTCCCCTGAAAAGAAATGACGCCCGTCGAGAAAGACCAATGCTGGGTACTCCATTCCATTTATCGCGCCACCGGTTCTTACCACATCGTATTCGGTATAGGGGTAGGCGCCCAATTGATGATGAAAATAGGCGAGTGACTTCGCTGCTGCTTCATGAATCTGCTCAGCAGTTTCCGGATCATCTGTTTTCCGCCACCATGTTCGGACGACTGTTTGGCCCACCTTCGTTTCCTTTCGCTGATAGGAGGCATCCATAACGACGAGGGCAAAATCCCTCACATTTTCTGCACCGAGCTGTATCGTCTTTTCTCCCTCACGAGTAGAAACCTGTTTCGCAGCCATGTCAGGCGCTGTGCTCGCCAGCTGATACTCTTTTGGCAGCGTCACGTTCACCTCATAATCGGCGTTCTCACTATAAAATGGATCACCGACAGGCTCGTACGGATCGAGATGCCAGCCTTCCTTGTCGTACACCGCAAGAACCGGGAGCCAGTTCCCCAGCCAGAGTGAATGGTCATCGTACGACATCCTGCCGTCGTTTCGCGGAAGAGTCATCTCGAACTCCATCTCGATCGTTCGTGGGCCCGTCTGTCCTTCTAGAGGCACTTCGAATATGTTCAGGTCTTTCGTCTGTTTACTTGCAACCGCGACGCCATCGACAAGTAGCTTTTTATTAGTGTATGTGCCAAGCGTTGGGCCATTGCCTAAAAGTTCCTCCCATAGCATGCCTTGATGCTCTTCTGTAAATACGTTCGGGTAAAGATGGAGATAGGCACGAGTAGGGTCTTTTGGCCAAAAGGTAATCGTTACGGTTCCTGCTACTTCTTTCTTGATTGGATCAATTCGCACATCAGCCTGATAGAGGGGTTTACGCATAAGCGCAGTACCCTCCTCAGCATTTACAGGCAACATCCACGTCAAAAACAATAAGCTACAACCGACCAGTGAGACCCATGTCTTCACGCCATCTCCCCCTTTTCTCTACTGTACAAAAGATGGAAGAAAAAGACTATCTTTCCTCTTTACCCTGATAGCTTGTCGGACAGCCACTTTTCAACCAACTCCAAAGGAACTGGCTGTTCCGTTCCCTCTCGCATATCTCGTACGACGACCTGCCCGCTGTTCACTTCGTTTTCCCCATAGATCAAGGCAAAAGCAAAGCCTTCTTTATTTGCATAATCGAGTGCTTTTTTCAGTCGTCTCCCTGTCAGCTCCAGCTCGACTCTGATACCGCTCTCGCGCAATCGGTTGGCCAGGCCAAGACTAGATGCTTCTGTCCCGAGGGGAATGACGAGTACATCGGCAGCTTTCTGCTCCTCCGTGTTACGATTTGCCAACGCTGCTAGAATGACATCCAATCCAAACGAAATCCCTACAGCAGGATACTCTCTTCCATCATCCAAAAGCCGACCGATAATCTGGTCGTAACGTCCCCCACTACCGATACTGGACGTCATGCTTCCATCCTGCAAAAAGATCTCATACACAATCCCTGTGTAGATCCCTAAGCCTCTTGCCAAAAATGGCGAGAAACGAAGCTCCCCAGCCACACCCGCTCCTGTTACATAAGCAATCATTTCACGCAGCTCCCGAATCCCTTTCTGAACTAACGGGGATGTAAAGCGCTCTGTCAACAGATCCAGGGTAATCACACCTTCTTGCAGGAAAGACGTAATCGCCAAAACGAGTGACTCCTCGACGTTTCGCTCCCGCAAGTCATCACGCACTCCGTCCACGCCGATTTTCTCGAGCTTATCCAGCGACAGCATGACATCCCCGGCCCGCTCTACGGGAACTCCCAGCTCCTGAAGCACCCCAGATAACAGCTTGCGGTTGTTGACCTCAATGTACACGTCGAGTCCCAGCCGCTTGAATGCCTCAAACGCCATACTGAGCAATTCTGCTTCAGCCAGCACCGATGTCGTTCCCACGATATCGACATCGCATTGAATAAATTCGCGCAAACGTCCGGTTTTTACTGGACCGTCCCGAAATACTTTTCCGATCTCATACCGCTTGAACGGCATCCGGATCTCAGGATTCATGCCCACTACCTTTGTTAACGGTACAGTCAAATCATAGCGCAGGCCGAGCTCTCTATCTCCTTGGTCGTTCAAACGATACACTTCTTTCAAGATTTCATCCCCGCCGCCGTACTTGGATGCCAGCAATTCGTAGTGCTGCAACATAGGCGTCTCCAATGGCTTGCAGCCGTATGTCTCAAATACAGCCTCGAGCGTCCGTCGTATCCAGTTTCGTTGCATTTGCTCCTGCGGCATGAAATCTTTTGTGCCTTTTACCGTTTTTAATACTTCGTTTTCCATGAATAACACCCTTTCTTTTATCAGATAGAGAAAACCAAAAAAGCCATGCAAGGCAACTTCTTGCCCGCATGGCTTCCTAAATACACCACCGCAGGCACGAAGCACAAGAAGCGCTTGCACCTGCGGAAAAATTTCCGAAGATACAAACGCTCTACGTGTGGTGATGCTGTTGAAGGAACATGTTTAGACCTGTCATGGGAATCGGTCCATCCTTCCGTGAAAAAAGATTTTTCCTATCATAGCGCAAAAAAAGCTCCCCGTCCAGTAGACGAAGAGCCTCATTCCCAAATAATCCTATTCGCGCAACCAGATGAAGTACGCCAGGAAGACAAAGAACAGCACATACATCGCCGGATGCACTTCGCGAGCCTTGCCCTTCATTACCTTCATCACCGGATAAACGATGAAGCCTGTCGCAATACCTGTTGCAATACTGTAAGTCAATGGCATCAACAAAATCGTCAGGAACGCAGGGAACGCTTCATCCAGGTCATCCCAAGCCACTTTTGCAATGTGAGAAGCCATCAGAACACCGACGATAATGAGCGCTGGTGCCGTAACCGCAGGTGTGACAATCGCAAGAAGCGGTGAGAAGAACAACGCCAGCAGGAACATAATCCCTGTGACAACTGCGGTAAATCCGGAGCGCCCGCCTGCCGCTACCCCTGCTGTCGACTCAACGTAAGCTGTAGTGGTAGATGTACCGAGTACCGCACCTGCCATACCTGCAATTGCATCGGAAGCGAGTGCTTTTCCTGGACGTGGCAAGTTACCGTCTTCGCGGAGCAATCCCGCTTGGCTCGCTACACCCAAGAGCGTACCTGTGGCATCAAAAAAGTCTACAAACAAGAATGTCAACACAACAATCAGCATGTTCACGGTGAACAAAGCGGATGGATCACCGAGATATTGGAACGCAGCACCGAAAGTAGGAGCAAGGCTCGGTGGTGCAGAAACGACTTGCTCAGGCAGATTCACCAGTCCGAAAAACATCCCGGTAATCGCCGTAATCAACATCCCGATAAAGATACCTGCATTGACTTTGCGAGACAGCAGAATGACCGTCACGATCAGACCAAACACAGCAAGCAATGCATTTTTCGCTGCCAAAATTGCTTCCGGCTTCATGCCCTCGTGATAGAAGGTCAGATGTCCCAGTGCTACAAAGGTGGCTTCATTGGCTACGATGATACCTGCGTTTTTCAAACCGATAAACGCGATAAAAAGTCCAATCCCTGCCGAAACTGCGTACTTCAAGCTTTGTGGAATCGCTTTGATGATCGCTTCACGAACCCCTGTCAGGGACAGAATCAAAAAGATCGTACAAGAAAGGAATACGCCAGCCAAAGCCTGTTGCCAAGGAATTTGCATCGTCAGAACGACGGTATAAGTAAAAAATGCGTTCAATCCCATTCCCGGGGCTTGACCGATCGGCAAACGTCCAAAAATACCCATTAACAGTGTACCGAGAGCAGCAGCCAACGCCGTTGCAGTAAAGACAGACCCAAATGCAGGATAGTTTGCTTTCAAATCTGGCGGCAGATCCGCACCACTGAGAATGAATGGATTAACAGCCAAAATATATGCCATTGCCAAAAAAGTAGTGATACCCGCGATGATTTCACGACGGTAATTGGTGCCTAGCTTGTCAAACTCGAAATACTTCCGCACCTATAAGTCCCCCCATACTAATCTTGTTGCAAAAAATAGTCTAACTGTTTTTTGCCGACCGTAAACGAAAAACGTCGAGACGTTTTTCACACAAAAAAGGCCCGGACGCTCTTATCATGCGCCTGGCCGTCAAACAAAACACTTCGGGAATAATTCCAAATATAATAACAAAATCAGATCCCGATGACATTTTGTTCGTAGCAAGGTCGTTAACGGCGACCATGTAGAAACTCTTGAGCCATATTCTCAAGAATATACGAACCTTCCTATATTACCTGCTCACATTGAGAAGTGTATCAGGTGGCATAGGGAATGTCAACGAAAATACGAACATTCATTTTTAAATGGAGTTTAATATCCGGATATTTTCCTAGAAGGCCTGTGTTATACTTCATAACTAGATGGAGGAGATCCAAAATGAGCTATATGGATGCTTGGGAGCAAATAATAGCGGAGCAGGAACGAGAACGTGATCGGCTTCGCATCAATCGAATCTCCGTACGGGTCGACGATAAGAAAAAGAGCAAGCACAACGTTCATCAAAAGGAAAAGGTCATCGAATATGGCTTTGTGGAACGTGATTTGTATGATGAGAATTTAATTGGGAGGTTTGAACTCTATTTCGCTGATCGTGACACTCTTCTCCAGCAAGATCGGTTTGGAGATGAATTTGCTTTTGGTGAGCTTACAGATGAACATGCAGTTGCAACGGCAATCTTCTCCTATTTAGCGGAGCACTATTCTCAGTTTTTGGAGGAAACTCCCTTCGCTATTAGCTACAACCCTATTGCAGAAGCTTGGATTATTGAAGGAACGCTTCCTCCGGGATGGCTAGGCGGGGTCATTTATATTGCTCTTGCAAAAGAAAATGGAAAACTTCTCATGATGTACGGAACGAAATAATTCTTGATCATAAAAAAACTCTCTTTTATTCGCAAATCACGCAAATAAAAGAGAGTCATTTTTTGCTTCTATTCCCACTCAATCGTTGCTGGTGGTTTGGACGTTACATCATACACAATGCGGTTTACATTGTCTACTTCATTCACGATACGCACAGAGATTTTCTCCAATACATCCCACGGAATACGTGCCCAGTCAGCAGTCATACCATCAATGGACGTTACCGCACGAATCCCTACGGTGTAAGAATACGTACGAACATCTCCCATTACACCTACGGTCGTCATGTTTGGCAAAGCCGTGAAGTACTGCCAGATTTCCCGATCAAGACCTGCCTTGGCAATCTCCTCACGCAAGATCGCATCGGATTCACGAACGATCTTCAGTTTTTCTTCCGTCACTTCACCCAAAACACGAATGCCGAGGCCTGGTCCTGGGAATGGCTGACGCCAAACAATCTCATCTGGCAAGCCCAACTCGTTACCCAGTTTGCGTACTTCGTCTTTGAACAATGTTTTCAATGGTTCAATCAACGTGAACTTCATGTCTTCTGGCAAACCGCCTACGTTGTGGTGCGATTTGATCGTTTGTGCAGTAGCTGTTCCGCTCTCTACGATATCGGTGTACAGCGTACCTTGTGCCAAGAAGTCCATATCTGTCAGCTTCGCTGCTTCCTCATCGAATACATAAATGAACTCGTTACCGATGATTTTGCGCTTTTGCTCTGGGTCAGATACACCTTTGAGCTTGCTCATAAAACGCTCGCGAGCATCGATCTTGATCACTTTCATGGAGAATTTCTCACCGAATGTCTCCATTACCCCTTCTGCTTCCCCTTGGCGCAGAAGACCGTGGTCAACGAACATGCATGTCAATTGATCGCCAATCGCTTTGTGAATCAGCGCTGCTACTACGGAAGAATCCACACCGCCGCTCAACGCACACAGTACTTGCTTGTTGCCGACTGTTTCACGAATGCGAACCAGCTCGTCCTCGATGAACGTCGTCATGCTCCAATTCGCTTCACATCCACAAATGTTGAACAGGAAGTTTCCGATGAACTCTGTACCTTTTTGGGTATGAACTACTTCTGGATGGAACTGTACGCCGTACAGCTGGCGCTCAATGTTGCTGATTGCAGCTACCGGGCAGCTGTCACTTACTGCATCAATGACAAATCCGGTTGGGAGCTCCACTACTTTGTCAGAGTGGCTCATCCACACGATTTCGCTTGTATCCCATTTGTCGTACAAGCCATGTTTTTGCTGCATACGCAGTTCAGCTTTTCCGTACTCGCGTTTACCCGCGCGTTCTACTTTTCCGCCCGTCAAATGGCTCATCAACTGCATTCCGTAGCAAATACCCAATACAGGCAAGCCCAGATCAAAAATTGCAGGGTCTACAGTTGGTGCTCCCTCTTCGTACACGCTAGCAGGTCCGCCAGAGAAAATAATCCCTTTTGGATTCATCTCTTTAATCTTTTCAACAGGTGTATTGAACGGAATCAGTTCACTATATACACCCAGATCGCGTACACGGCGCGCGATCAACTGATTGTACTGGCCTCCGAAATCGAGTACGACGACCATTTCCATTGACTTGTCCATCATATCCCCCTTCTCCTGTAACATACAGGACGTGCAAGTGTCGGCATGCCATGCGAAGTTGTCGCATATTTGCAAAAAAGCCGGGACTGCTATCTCCGATAAACAATACGGAGGCAACGTCCCAGCTTGTGTACACATGTGCGGTTTGCATGTACAAAAATCCGATGTGCTCTCCTCGTAGTCGCCAAATTTACGGTCTAGCGGTAGAAACTTTCAGGCCCTATTCCTGATCATTATACGAGTCTCATTGATCGTCATTCTAGCAGATGGAACGGCATTGTTCAAGGCTTCAATTGACGGATTAACCGTTCGAGTATTTGCTCTGCTATTGTTCTCGCATTTTGTTCCATTTGTTTATAGCCATACACGGTACGTTCGTACAGCTCCGTCAAATAGCGCAGGTCTTGTCGCTTGTCTGCCGGCAGGGTCATCCTGCCCACGTACTCCCGCAACGTTTCTCCTGGCTGTCTGCGCGTGTAGACTCGCTCCATCATTCGCATTAGCAAATGGTACCGATCCGGGAACTCACTGCTTCTCTCTTGATTCAGTTGCCTACGCATCCACCATAGCTGGATGTCTTGTTTGCGGCGCCATACGATAATTCCTGCCGCGACAACGACTACAGCCAATCCTGCGTTTACTTGCCAAGGAATTTTAATCCCACTACCTGCTGGGCTGTCGCCCTCTTCCAACTCATTGAAACGTCCATTCCCACGATCGCTGTCCGTTTGATTCGCCATGTTTGGCAACGGAACAGGGATCTCCGGCTTTGAGGTGACCAGATCATAATTAAAACGAACAGGTGACATGAATGTACTCGTCGCTTCAAACGGAACCCAACCAATCCCCGGGAAGTATACCTCTACCCACGAGTGAGCATCTTTGTTGCGCACTTCTACAGTCTCGTAGTTAAACGCATCCGTTCCCACTCGTTCACCAGGTGCAAAGCCCTTGACCCAACGTGTCGGGATATCCAGAGTACGAAGCATAATCGCCATCGAAGTAGAAAAATGGTCACAGTACCCTCGAAGGCTGTCAAACAAGAAGTGATCGACAAAATCCTGACCTTCTGGAGCGACAGGAACGTCCTTCGTTTCATACTTATATTTTCCACTTGAGCGCAAGTAATTCTCGATCGCTCTCACTTTGTCATAAGGAGTCTTCGCATCCTTGGTAATCGTTGCAGCGAGCTCTCTTACTCGCGGAGGAACCGAAGCTGGCACTTGCAAGTAGCGCTCTTTGATATCATCCGGATAATTCGTCCCCGCATTCGTCACGGCCTTTTCACTGACAATCGGTACTTCTGTCTCGACCTTGTATTGATTCAGTTTGAGCAAAAGCGGATTGGGGCCGTACTCTGGCCGACCGTTTTTCTCGCTCAGCTGAACCAAGTTGATTTTTCCCGCCCGTACTTCGAGCTGCTGATTCATTTTGTCATAAACAACGGTTGCCTCTGGTGGTGCATAATTGCTCACCTTTTTCAGCTGACCTTGATAAAAGACAGTCGGGAATTGCTGCGGGCCTTTAAATTCTAATGTAGCTTGAACCTTCTTCGTTTCAAGCCCTTGGAACAGCGTATTCTCCCATGTATAGGTTTGCGGGTCCAGGATTGACTCATACTCTCTATCGCCTTTTTCCCAGCCAACTCCCGTATACACGTCCTTCGAGTCACCGCGCCAATAGCTGTGCTCGTTCGTCTTTGCAATAAACACTAATGTGTTATCTTGCAGGAAAGGACCGCCCAACCGTTCATCGTTGTTGTCGTATCCTACTTTTTTCATCACACCAACAGGGGTATCGTTCCCTTTCCCTGTTAAAAAGGCGATCGGATCTGGCCATGCCGGTCCTGACTTCGGTGCAGCATAACCGATGCTAATGCAAGCCATAATGACCAACACCGAAGCCAGAAGGGAGTTGAGCATGATTCGGCTTCTCTTCCCTGCCAGTGTTGCCATGTTCATCATCTTCATCAGGTGGCTAATGGCCAGCATCAGGAAACCAATAATCAGCGTCCGTACAACCCCTGCACTGGCATCATACGGGAGAAAGGTATCCAACACAGCCAAATACAGTTCCGTCAAAAAGACAAACCATAAGCCTTGCCGTTGTTCCAGCACGAGGTACGTTAACATCGTCGCTAACAGCACCAGGACGAGATCAAACATTGTATTCCGCGACAAGACCGACATGCTGGCCCAGTCCTGTTGAAACGCTAACGGAAGATCGTGAATCATCTGCCCGTACAATTGACCAATCCATTGCGAGTCAAAAAACGGTTTGTCAAATAAAGTAACATGCAAAAGCACCATTAACCCCAGTGCCTTGATCGGCAGGGTTAACCACCGATAAGGAATCAACAGGTCAATGATAATGACTCCACCCACAATTGCATAAAACGGCCACAGAATGCCAGTATCGGTTAATGTCTGTAGAGGAATCAGCCACTCTCGTAACATCAGGAACAGAAAAAGGGCCAAGACCCATTCCCAAATCGTTGGACGCCTCCAAACGCTCATGAGTCTATGCACCTCCAATCCGTTTCCACTCTTGATCATCCATGTGAATAGACGTACATGTTACTTTGTTTGCGCCAAGCAGCTGCAACACTTGTTTTTGTTCATGCGAAATGGTTGACTCGTTCTGCATGAGAAACAACTGCACCCGTCTGCCTTTTTGGGCGAGTGTGACCAAACGACTGATCAACGTTTTTTCTACATGCGGTGTAATAATAATCAAAGTGACACCTTGAGGTTGCTCCAATGCTTCTCTTCCCACAATTCTTGCAAATAACTCTTGTCCTTCTGGCGCGACACGAGCTAATTGATCAAAAACTCTGAGGAAATGGGCATGGGATAGACCTGGTGGTATCGATATGCGATCTGTTTGTTTGTACACGAGTCCATAATGGTATTGATTCCGATTGGCATAAGCGATCAGACTGGCGGCCAGCTTCACCGCTGTTTCGAACAAGTGCACAGGCTTCCCATGGTAGCTCGCCTTCTCCACATCAAGGAAAAAGACAGCTTGATTCATTGCCTGATGCTCAAATTCCTTCGTCTTCAGACCCGTCCCCCGTGCAGAAGCTCGCCAATGAATTTGGCTCAACCGATCGCCCCGATGATAGTCTCTTACGCCCCGTACTGCTGCAACGTCATCAGAGCGCCGATGGGAAACATGCACCGTCCCACTGAAGCTCCCATCACCCAGGGCCCAATGGGTCAATTCTTTGTATTTTGGATAAACGAGAAACTCCTGAGAAATCGAATAAACTTTGCGGCGCTCAAAAAAACCAAAGAAATCCCCGCCGCTCACTACACATTCATCGAGACGATAATATCCCCTCGGTACATTAGGTATGACATAACGAAACTCGACTTCCCTTTTGAACCACGGGAATATCAGTTGTCGATGCGGCTCATACACGCCAGCCAGCCTCGCCGGCAAAGGCTCCATAATCATATTCCAGCCCAGCGGAAACCAAATCCTCCGGCGCAAACGAATCGTTACAATGACATCTTCCCCATCCTGCAGACGATTGCGATCTAGTTCACGCTCGACTTCTAGCTTCGTGAACATGAGTACATAAGCGACAATTTCATACAGGAGAAACACCAAACTACTATAGAAAAGAAACCAGCTTGAGAAGCCACCTTGAAATTTTGCGAATACATAAGTGACCAGAACTAATGCAATCGCCTTGAGCTTACCCCACCTTTGCTGTCTCATCTGCAATCACCGCCTTAGCTTACCGGGACACGGGTCTCAGACAAGATCATAGCCAACACCCGATCTACGGTTGCTCCTTCCAGTCTTGCTTCTGGTTTCACAATCATACGGTGTGCAAACACTACTGGAACGAGTTCCTTCACGTCATCTGGAATGACATAATCACGTCCACGGACGAATGCCAATGCCTGAACAGCCCGGAAAAGAGCAAGAGAACCGCGCGGGCTCACGCCTAGATAAATATGATGATGCTCACGCGTACGATGACATAGACGCACGATGTATTCTTTTATTCCTTCCGATACCTTGATCGCTGATACCTGGCGTTGAAGTTCCGCAAGCTCGGCGGTGGTCATAACCGGCTGAAGCTCTTCCAATGGATTCGCTGCCGAGAATCTAGACAGCATCCGCATTTCTTCCTCTACCGTTGGATATCCCAAGCTTACTTGCATAATAAATCGGTCCAATTGAGCTTCAGGTAATGGGAAGGTCCCTTCATACTCTAATGGGTTTTGCGTAGCCATCACAAAAAACGGCTCTGCCAATCGATACGTAGCACCATCAATTGTTACCGAGCGCTCTTCCATGGCTTCTAAGAGTGCGGATTGTGTTTTCGGCGAAGTCCGATTAATTTCGTCTGCAAGAATGACATTTGCAAAAATCGGCCCTTGACGGAACTCAAACTCCAAACTTTTTTGGTTAAAGATAGCAACCCCTGTCACATCCGTTGGCAACAAATCAGGGGTAAATTGAATACGTTTAAACTCACCGCTGATTGATTTGGACAATGCCCGTACCATCATGGTCTTCCCAACGCCTGGTACATCTTCGAGCAAAACGTGACCATTCGCTAGAACAGCCGCTACCACCAGCTCAATCGCAGAGCGTTTACCAATCAGTACTTTTTCTATATTATCGATTAAACTAGCTATTGCAGGATTTACTTGTTCCAATTTGATAGGGTTCATCTTGATACAACTCCTGTTCCATGATATTCTGCCGCAGGTTTGTAACAGCTGTTCCTCCATGCTTTCAGTGTAATTCTAAAGTAATGGATGCAAATAGGAGATACAAGGAAAAAATGCTTAAAATTTGAAAAAATACACAAGTTATTACAAAAAAAAGAGTAGGATCTATTCCTACTCTTCGGTTTCATATGAAATATGGCGTGCCCTGAGAGATTCGAACTCCCGACCTTTTGATTCGTAGTCAAACGCTCTATCCAGCTGAGCTAAGGGCACAAATAAATGGAGCGGACGAAGGGTCTCGAACCCTCGACCTTCGCCTTGGCAAGGCGACGCTCTACCAATTGAGCTACGTCCGCATGTTACATCTTATGAGGTTTGTACTAAGAGCAAAGCTTTCTGTCATAGTATGGTGCGGGTGAAGGGACTTGAACCCCCACGGTTGCCCGCCAGAACCTAAATCTGGTGCGTCTGCCATTCCGCCACACCCGCATTTTACTTAGAACAGAAAAGGCATTGCTATTACTATCACACAGCTTTGCTTGTTCAGCTAAAAAAACTGGTGAGCCATGAAGGACTCGAACCTTCGACCCTCTGATTAAAAGTCAGATGCTCTACCAACTGAGCTAATGGCTCGAAAATGGCTGGGGTACTAGGATTTGAACCTAGGAATGACGGAGTCAAAGTCCGTTGCCTTACCGCTTGGCTATACCCCAAAGGTGGTGCCGGCAATAGGACTTGAACCCACAACCCCCTGATTACAAGTCAGGTGCTCTACCAATTGAGCTATACCGGCGCTGTTAAATTTAACTAGTGGTGGCTCGGGACGGAATCGAACCGCCGACACGAGGATTTTCAGTCCTCTGCTCTACCGACTGAGCTACCGAGCCATTTATGATTGATCTTCGCCATTCTTTAAGAAAAATGGCGGAGCTGACGGGACTCGAACCCGCGACCTCCGGTGTGACAGACCGGCGTGAACTCCAACTTCACCACAGCTCCATATTTGGTTGCGGGAGCAGGATTTGAACCTGCGACCTTCGGGTTATGAGCCCGACGAGCTACCGAGCTGCTCCATCCCGCGATAGTCAGGACGACTGAGTGTCAGTGTTGCCACAGGACGTGGCGCTTTTAGCTGACCTTCCTTGTCCTTTGATATAAGTGGTGGAGGCTGACGGGATCGAACCGCCGACCCTCTGCTTGTAAGGCAGATGCTCTCCCAGCTGAGCTAAGCCTCCAAATCACCTACAAGATGTAGGGATTTTTCTAAGTGACCCGTAGGGGATTCGAACCCCTGTATGACAGCGTGAAAGGCTGCTGTGTTAAACCGCTTCACCAACGGGCCAAGATTATGAAGTATGGTGCGGTCGGCGAGACTCGAACTCGCACGGGTCGCCCCGCCACCCCCTCAAGATGGTGTGTCTGCCAATTCCACCACGACCGCAGCTAATATGGTAGCGGCGGAGGGAATCGAACCCCCGACCTTTCGGGTATGAACCGAACGCTCTAACCAGCTGAGCTACACCGCCATAAAGCTATGAGATTAAAACATATGGCGGAGAGTGAGGGATTCGAACCCTCGCTACGCTTGCGCATACTAACGGTTTAGCAAACCGTCCCCTTCGGCCTCTTGGGTAACTCTCCGTATATATGGCTCCTCGGGACGGACTCGAACCGCCGACCGATCGGTTAACAGCCGATTGCTCTACCAACTGAGCTACCGAGGAACGTTGAAGGATTTATTCCTTCAAAACTGAATACGCATGATTGCTAAGAGTGTGTGGATAAGTCCTCGACCGATTAGTATTCGTCAGCTCCACGCGTTACCGCGCTTCCACACCGAACCTATCAACCTCATCGTCTATGAGGGGTCTTACCAGCTTGCGCTGTGGGAAGTCTCATCTTGGAGGGGGCTTCACGCTTAGATGCTTTCAGCGCTTATCCCGTCCGCACATAGCTACCCAGCTGTGCCACTGGCGTGACAACTGGTGCACCAGCGGTGCGTCCATCCCGGTCCTCTCGTACTAAGGACAGCTCTCCTCAAACTTCCTACGCCCGCGACAGATAGGGACCGAACTGTCTCACGACGTTCTGAACCCAGCTCGCGTACCGCTTTAATGGGCGAACAGCCCAACCCTTGGGACCTACTTCAGCCCCAGGATGCGATGAGCCGACATCGAGGTGCCAAACCTCCCCGTCGATGTGGACTCTTGGGGGAGATAAGCCTGTTATCCCCAGGGTAGCTTTTATCCGTTGAGCGATGGCCCTTCCATGCGGAACCACCGGATCACTAAGCCCGACTTTCGTCCCTGCTCGACTTGTAGGTCTCGCAGTCAAGCTCCCTTCTGCCTTTACACTCTACGAATGATTTCCGACCATTCTGAGGGAACCTTTGGGCGCCTCCGTTACCTTTTAGGAGGCGACCGCCCCAGTCAAACTGCCCACCTGGCATGGTCCTCTCGCCCGATAAGGGCGACGAGTTAGAAACTCCGTACATCAAGGGTGGTATCCCACCGACAGCTCCACAGAGGCTGGCGCCCCTGCTTCTCAGCTTCCCACCTATCCTGTACATGATGCACAAAGTTCCAATACCAGGCTACAGTAAAGCTCCATGGGGTCTTTCCGTCTTGTCGCGGGTAACCTGCATCTTCACAGGTATTATGATTTCACCGGGTCTCTTGCCGAGACAGCGCCCAAGTCGTTACGCCTTTCGTGCGGGTCGGAACTTACCCGACAAGGAATTTCGCTACCTTAGGACCGTTATAGTTACGGCCGCCGTTTACTGGGGCTTCGGTTCAAAGCTTCGCTTGCGCTAACTCATCCCCTTAACCTTCCAGCACCGGGCAGGCGTCAGCCCCTATACTTCGCCTTGCGGCTTCGCAGAGACCTGTGTTTTTGCTAAACAGTCGCTTGGGCCTTTTCACTGCGGCCCCCTCGGGCTATTAACCCTACCGAGGCGCCCCTTCTCCCGAAGTTACGGGGCCATTTTGCCGAGTTCCTTAGCAAGAGTTATCCCGCGCACCTTAGGATTCTCTCCTCGCCTACCTGTGTCGGTTTGCGGTACGGGCACCTTGTTCCTCGCTAGACGCTTTTCTTGGCAGTGTGAAATCAGGGACTTCGGTACTAAAATTTCCCTCGCCATCACAGCTCATGCTTCACGGTGTGCGGATTTGCCTACACACCACACTCACTGCTTGGACGGCCATCCAGTAGGCCGCTCACCCTATCCTCCTGCGTCACGCCATTGCTCAAGCGGAACAGAGGTGGTACAGGAATATCAACCTGTTGTCCATCGCCTACGCCTTTCGGCCTCAGCTTAGGTCCCGACTAACCCTGGGAGGACGAGCCTTCCCCAGGAAACCTTAGGCTTTCGGTGGACAAGATTCTCACTTGTCTTTTCGCTACTTACACCGGCATTCTCACTTCCAAGCGCTCCACCGCTCTTTCCAGTACGGCTTCACTGCTGCTTGGAACGCTCCCCTACCCAGTCCGTAAGGACTGCCATAGCTTCGGTGATACGTTTAGCCCCGTTACATTTTCCGCGCAGAGTCACTCGACCAGTGAGCTATTACGCACTCTTTAAATGGTGGCTGCTTCTAAGCCAACATCCTGGTTGTCTGGGCAACTCCACATCGTTTCCCACTTAACGTATACTTGGGGACCTTAGCTGATGGTCTGGGCTGTTTCCCTTTTGACGATGGATCTTAGCACTCACCGTCTGACTCCCGGACATAAGTCATTGGCATTCGGAGTTTGACTGAGTTCGGTAACCCGATGAGGGCCCCTAGCCCAATCAGTGCTCTACCTCCAAGAC
>NZ_JBVNDM010000001.1:412500-610000 GCF_055685845.1 Brevibacillus schisleri | reverse complement strand
CCGCCAGCCAATTTAGCCAGACGCTCTTGCAGTTTTTCGCGATCGAAATCGGAAGTAGTATCTTCGATTTGTTGACGGATTTGGGTTACGCGGCTCTCGATGGAAGCCTTGTCGCCAGCACCTTCAACAACAGTTGTGTTTTCTTTTGTAACCACGATTTTGCCAGCGCGGCCCAGTTGCTCCAGCTTAGTGGATTTCAGGTCCAGACCCAGCTCTTCTGTGATTACTTCGCCGCCAGTCAGAGCAGCGATGTCTTGCAGCATAGCTTTGCGGCGGTCGCCAAAGCCAGGAGCTTTAACCGCTACAGCTGTGAAGGTACCACGCAGTTTGTTCACTACGAGAGTAGCGAGCGCTTCGCCTTCAACATCTTCAGCGATGATCAGGAGTGGTTTGCCGCTTTGTACAACTTGCTCGAGTACAGGCAGAACTTCCTGGATGTTGGAGATTTTTTTGTCAGTGATCAGGATGTAAGGGTTGTTCAGAACCGCTTCCATCTTGTCAGTGTCAGTGATCATGTAAGGGGAAGCGTAGCCACGGTCAAATTGCATACCTTCTACTACTTCCAGCTCTGTTACGAATCCTTTGGATTCTTCAACAGTGATTACGCCATCTTTGCCCACTTTTTCCATTGCTTCAGCGATCAGGTTACCTACTTCTTGATCGTCAGCGGAAATAGCAGCTACTTGCGCGATAGAGGATTTGTTCTCAACCGGCTTCGCGATGGATTTGATTTCTTCTACAGCTGCACGAACTGCTTTTTCCATACCGCGACGGATAACCATTGGGTTAGCGCCAGCAGTTACGTTTTTCAGACCTTCACGGATCATAGCTGCAGCAAGTACAGTTGCAGTTGTTGTACCGTCACCAGCGATGTCGTTGGTTTTGGTAGCAACTTCTTTAACCAGTTGCGCACCCATGTTTTCGTAAGCGTCTTCCAGCTCGATTTCTTTCGCGATGGTTACACCGTCGTTGGTGATCAATGGAGAACCGAATTTTTTCTCAAGAACCACGTTACGGCCTTTTGGACCGAGGGTTACTTTAACCGCATTTGCCAAAGTTTCAACACCGCGCAGCATGGAGCGGCGAGCGTCTTCAGAGAATTTGACTTGTTTAGCCATCTAAACTCAACCTCCTGTTATGTGTTTATTCGTTCGACTTCCTATGTTAAGAGCCTTAACCGATGATCGCGAGGATATCGGATTCGCGCAGCACGAGGTATTCGTTGTTGTCTACCTTTACTTCAGTACCAGCGTATTTGGAGAAGATTACTTTATCGCCTTCTTTTACTTCCAAAGCGATGCGCTCACCGTTGTCAGCAACACGGCCAGAACCTACTGCGATTACGCGGCCTTCTTGCGGTTTTTCCTTTGCAGAATCAGGCAAAACGATACCGCTTGCAGTCGTTTCGTCTTTGGAGATAGCTTCGATTACCACACGGTCACCCAATGGTTTAAGCACTAAAAACACCCTCCTCAAAAAATGTAGGTAAACAATATTTCTGTTGTTAGCACTCGACTGTTATGAGTGCTAACACCCAATTCCTATAATAATGAATCACTATGTACTTTGCAAGTAGTTTCCCTCACTTTTTTCCATTTGCAACTGCTTGACTACTCTTCCTCCTATTAAAATGCATTCTCTAGCAAGAAGGTTCTAGTATTCGGACACGCTCATATAAATGAAACATAGAATCAGGCAAGCTCACCAAGGAGGGAATTGTTCCATGCACAAATGGCTCTGGATTGGCTTAATTGCCCTGGGAGTCTTCGGAATCAGCCGTCTCTTCACTTCGGATACTACTTCCTTTATACGAGTCAATCTTAACCCAGCTTCTATCTATTGGGATGGCCGAGAAATCGTCGCAAGCGAAAAGCCCGGGTACTACATGGAGGAAGGCAGAGAAATACCAGCTTCCCTCGAATACGAAGGAGCGCTATATGTACCTCTGTCCATGATCAGTCGCCACTTGAATAAGCCTATCGGGTGGGATGAAGCTTCCCAAACCGCTTGGGTCGGTCAACCTCCCGTATTCTCCGTTGGACAGCCTGAAAACCAGAATACACCCGATGCAGTCCCTGCCTCTCTGACGATTCCCCAAAAGCCCGCAACCGTCAAACCACCTGCACCACCCATTCGAGAGGAGAAGCCTAACACGATTTTTGACATCGCTCTCGGCATGTCTACTGAGGAAGTACACAAACGTTTAGGTGAGCCTGCCCGCAAAGAGCCAAGCAGTCTCGGCTATCAATGGTGGGTGTACAATCACGAGCCTGCCCGATACATTCAAGTCGGCATCGCAAATGACAAAGTCGTCGATGTGTACTCGCTCGCTCCTACAGCAAAGCTCGGAAACATCGGAGTCGGCACCAGCCAGCAATCACTTGAGCGTCAATGGGCTGTACAAAACATTGTTTCTTTCTCTTTTCAGGGGGCACAAATCCAAATAACCAATCAAAAGCAGCAACGCCCTCTCGTCATGAAAGATGGCACCCCCTACGTTTATTACTTGGACAAGCAAAATGGCAACAAGGTCACCGCTGTGCGTATGATGGATACGCAAATGCTGTTGCGTGGCAGTTTTTACGAAACGAAGTGGACCTATCAAGGTCAGGCGCCCAATTTTGATCCCCCGCCGCTTCGAGTTGGCGAACGAGAACAGGTCAATGCCGCGTCTGAGCGCCAAATCCTCGATCTGGTCAATGTTTCCCGTTACCGATACAAGCTTCCGCCCCTTCAATGGAATGAAAAGGCTGCCGATGTGGCACGCAAACACAGCATGGACATGGAGAGTAACAATTTCTTTGATCACATCTCTGCGACGACCGGGAGTAATCCATTTGACCGCATGAAAAGTGCCTCTCTCGCTTATAGCATGGCCGGAGAGAATATTGCAGCAGGCTATACGGATGCCATCGAAGTCCATGAGGGCTGGATGAACAGTCCAGGCCATCGCAAAAACGTACTCGAAAAAGGCTTCACCCAATTAGGTGTGGGCGTATATACAGACTACTTCACCCAAACCTTCCTCACTCCCAAGAAATAATCGAAAAGCCCGGTCTCGTCGCTTTTTATGGACGACCGGGCTTGCTCTTGCAATAACAAGTGCCAGTTTACGGCAATTTCACCTGTTTCCTCAAGTCGTCAACTTTTTCGATAAACTCCACAACGACCGTTTCATATTCCTTCGTATGCAGAATCAGCCACGGACGACGCTCCCCTTTTTTGGGCATGATGACAAACATCTCTGCAATCATCGCATCGAGATTAGCGGATTTTAGCTTTATCTGCTTTGGAGGGACTAGTGGAATTTTTACGATCATGGCGGAATCCAAGGATGGATTAAACTCCAAGACCCGCCCGCTCACACTTTGCAAAATCTGCTTGGCTTCCTCCTGAAATCCAGATGTATTTTCAAAGCTAGCCACAACGCGCTGCTTGTCCGTATCAAAAAGTTCAATAGGCTCCCCCAGCCCAGCGGCATTTGCAGTACTCCCAGAAAAAAACAACGCCAAACATACGATTAGCCACATATTCAGCACCTCCCGAATCATAACGTCCGTAGTATTTCCCACTTTCTGCTGGAATACCAAAAAAGCCCTCTGCCACTCAGGACAGAAGACTTTTCTCATGCTCGTTATTGAACGGGTTCGTTTGTTTCCAAACTGCCGTATTCTTGTTCCCACGCTTCTTGTTCTTTTAATTGCTTGCGATAAACAATCCTAGATAGCCAAATGCTCAGCTCGTACAAAAGCAGCAAAGGGATGGTCACGAGAATATCACTGACAATCTCTGGAGGCGTCAAGGTAATCCCAACGACAGCCAATGCAAAGTAAGCGTAGCGTCGTGCCTTTGCCAGCCTCATTGGATTGAGGATTCGCAGTCTCGTCAGGAACATGACGATAATCGGCAGCTGGAACAGTATCCCGAACGGAATAACCATATTAAACATGAAGCCAAAGTATTGCGCGATTCCGTAGTTCGGGTCTGCGCCCATCGATGCTGTAATACCGGTCATAAACTGCATGACCATCGGAAAAACGACGTAGTAACCAAACAAGACACCAATGATAAACAAAAAACAAGCCGCCGGGATGAAGTAAAGTGTCCCGCGCTTTTCCTGTTCTTCCAGCCCTGGCGAAACAAAACGCCAAACGTGATAAAGTGCTACAGGCAGTGTGATGACAGCACCCACTAGGAAGGCAACCTGCATGTAAACACGAAGTGCGTCTGACGGATGCAACGAGACAATGGGCACGCCATCCGCAATCGGTTCTTGCTTTAAATAATCCACAAGTGGACCGGCGAGGAAAAAACCGACGATCAATGCGACAATAAACACGGCCAGCACCCATATGATGCGCTTGCGAAGTTCCGTCAGGTGTTCTACCAATGTCATTTCCTGATCCTTCATGGTAACCACCAACCTTACCTGTTACGCGTTCTTCTGCTCTTTTTCCGATTGCAGGCGCTCTTGCTCCAGCTTTTCGCGGATTTCTTTTTCCAAGCGTTCACGTTCTATTTTTTCACGAACCTCGCGTTCCATTTTTTCACGAATTTCGCGTTCAATTCTCTCCCGCTCCGCTGCTTCCTTGTCAGCGACAACCGGCGTTGTTTTGGCAAGAGACACTTCTTTGGAAGCTAACTCCTTGCGCTTTTTCTCCTCATCGTCGTCTTCATCGTCGCTCGTCAGACTGCGGGTAGCATTTTTGAATTCTTTCAAAGTATGACCTACCGCACGCCCCAATTCTGGAAGCTTTTTCGGACCAAAAAGCACCAAGGCTAAAACTAAAATTAAGATTAATCCAGGAATCCCGATTGAGCTCATACGTGTTCACTCCTTTTTCTTGTGAAATCGTTTGCTTTTCGTTATTTGCCAGTCTAACCAGCTAGCACTTTCGTAAACCACCATATCCGAGTCTTGTCATATCGGACGCCACAATTCGCTCCCCAGCCAAAATGCGCGGCAAAAATACATCAAAGGAAGTGAACGTTTCATGCATGACCGCTCCCGGCAATCCGAGAATCGGCACTTCGCCTTTGTAAGCAACCATCAGCATGGAGCCCGGCAACATCGGCGTACCGTAGCGCACTACTTCTGCTCCTACTCCTGCAATCGCTCCAGGCGTGCGGTCATCTGGATCGACAGACATGCCCCCCGTGACCAAGATCAGATCGACCCCTTCATCGAGGAACGAATGAATCTGCTGTTCGATCGCTTCCTTGTCATCTGGTGCAAAACGCTGGTCTACGACAGTAGAGCCAAGAGCTTCCACCTTGTTTCGAATCACAGGACCAAACTTGTCTGCGATCCTGCCAGAGAAAACTTCTCCCCCTGTCGTAACAAGTCCCACTCTTTTATCCTGAAACGTTTTTACTTGTACAATCGGTTCGTCAAACTGTTTGGCCAGTTGCTCCAGCTCGATGATTCGAGACTCTTCCATAATTAACGGGATGATTCTCGTAGCCGCCAATGTATGCCCTGGATGCACGACCTGATCACCATAAATCGTGGAAAACGCAATTCCTTCGAGCTTGTTCAACGTATGGACAGCTTCCTCGTTGATTTTGGCTAAACCTGTTCTGGCGGCCTTCATTGATACTTTGCCCTCATAAGGAGGCGTTAAGGTCAAGCCTGGTCCAGAAACAGCCTTGGCGATACGAATGCCCGCTTCTTCCTCATGGATGTAGCCTTCTGGCATCTCCAGCACGTAAATATGCTCTTTGCCAATGGACAACAGTGGCTCAATATCAGCCTCGGTGACAACATGTCCTTTTTTGAACAAGCGTCCTTTGAATTCTCCAGGCAAAATTTGCGTCATATCGTGAGGAAGCATCATGCCGATCGCTTCACGCACTGGCACTTCCCGCATCTGAGGTTTTTCTACCAATGCAATCCTCCCCAATCTTCGTTTGCTTCTCCCGTTCCTTGCAAAATGTGCAAAGCGTCGGACAGCATATCGCCAATCGCATTGAAACAGATTTCTACGCCTTTCGGATTGCCAGGGAGATTGATAATCAACGAATTCCCCCTCGTTCCCGCAACTGCACGGGTCAGCATCGCCCGTCGGGATTGCTTCAAACCAGCACGGCGCATTTCTTCAGCCAAACCTGGGACTGGTCTGTCAATAACCCACGCTGTCACTTCTGGCGTAACGTCACGCGGGCTAAGCCCCGTTCCCCCAGTAACAATCAACAGATCGCATTTTTCCCGGTCTACGAGCTCAATCATATGTTCTTGCAAATCTTCCATATCATCACTAACGGCACGGTATACAGCGACATCTACTTGAAGCCATTCCCTTGTCAGATGACGAACGATTGGCATACGATCGTCCACACGATCTCCTCTGGCAATCGAATCACTTGCAGAAATAACGCCTACCTTCCATTTGCTCACGATACATTCCTCCGGTTTCTCATTCGATAGTATTGTACACTTTTCTGTAAAAAACGTCTCGTCGTTTTTCCTTGGCGGAAAGCACCATTCGCGACAGAAGAAGGCATGTAAAAGCTACTGACACAAAACATTCAAAAATGTAGAAGACCTTTTTCGGTGACAACTGCATCTAGCAAAACATCATGAGACTCTAGGGGTACATGCTCCACAACCTGAATAGAGAAGCCGACTCCAACCAAGAATGGGAGCTTTTTCAGCGTTGCCAGAAAGCGATCATAATAACCACCACCATATCCCATACGTCCGCCCTTGCTGTCAAAAGCAACGCCTGGAACAATGATCGCATCCAAGTGTGCTACGTCCGCTTCCTCTGCCAGGGCAGGATCTGGCTCCCAAATCCCGTAGACTCCCTGCTTTAGCATGTCCGTTCCTGTATACCGATAGGGAATGAGACGTCTCTCGGTAACGTTTGTGAGCGGCAGCCATATATCTTGGCCTCGCTTTTTTGCCTCATGTAGAAAGGGCAGAATATCCAGCTCATCGCCAAAAGGATGGAAAGCCATGATTGCTTTGGCATCAGCCAGCCTTTCATGAGACAGCAAATGATCGCATACCTCTCTGGAAAGCTGCTCCCGTTCCTTTGCAGACATGGACTTGCGCCTCTCCAAAATATGGCTTCGCAGCTGTTTTTTATTCGTTTTTTGGTCCATGACAACCTCTTCCCTCTTTCGTAACGTGCTTGGGACATTCCCACGAGGCTTGTCCCATGCGCTCTCTCTAGGCTACACTGGCATTAGTATATAAAGAGGTGAATCCGATGATTTTGCTACAAGCTGAACATATAGAAAAAACATATGGTATCGAAACCATTCTACAAGACATCTCCCTGCAAATTCAAACCGGGGAACGGGTTGGTCTGGTTGGCGTAAACGGTGCAGGCAAATCGACTCTAATGAAGATCCTCGCCGGCGAGCTAAGCTACGACAAAGGCATTATCCGCATTCCAAAGGATGTTACACTCGGGTATTTGGCACAAAACAGCGGCCTTGAATCGGAACGATCGATTTGGGATGAGTTGTTGAGTGTTTTTTCCCATCTACAAAAAGAAGAGCTGGAGCTTCGTGAGCTCGAAGCCAAAATGGGCGATCCCGCTATTCTCGCCGATGAGAAGCGTTACCAGCAACTGTTGGAAAATTACTCCCACCGCTCGGAAGCCTTTAAGGAAAAAGGCGGATACAGCTACGAAGGGGCGATTCGTGGGGTCTTGCACGGTCTGCGCTTTGCGGACTTCGATTACACGACGCCGATCCGCACATTGAGCGGCGGCCAAAAGACTCGTCTGGCATTAGCCAAGCTGTTGCTCCAATCCCCTACCATTCTCCTGCTCGATGAGCCGACGAACTACCTGGACATCGAGACATTGACTTGGCTGGAGACGTATTTGCAAAACTACCAGGGCGCCATTCTCGTAGTTTCCCATGACCGTTACTTCCTGGACAAGCTCGTGACCGTGGTATATGAAATCGAACGGACACGCGCTACCCGCTATGTCGGTAACTATAGCCGCTTCCTCGATGAAAAGGCGGCTCGTCTCGAACAGGATTTGAAGCGATTCGAAAAGCAGCAGGAAGAGATCGCCAAACTGGAGGATTTCATCGCGCGAAACATTGCTCGAGCTACGACGACCAAACGAGCGCAAAGCCGACGGAAGACATTAGAAAAGATGGACCGCTTGGACAAGCCAATCATGAACAACAAATCCGTCCACTTCTCTTTTGATGTAGCAAAAATGAGCGGTACTATTGTGATGAAAGCAAACAACGTCGCGATTGGTTACCCGGATGCCGTCC
The DNA here is from genome assembly GCF_055685845.1 of Brevibacillus schisleri. Lineage (NCBI taxonomy): Bacteria > Bacillati > Bacillota > Bacilli > Caryophanales > Paenibacillaceae > Brevibacillus > Brevibacillus schisleri. The sequence continues at coordinate 601,753 of NZ_JBVNDM010000001.1, read as the reverse complement.
TTTCTCAGGGTCTTACGTTTGAAATCGAGCGCGAAGAGCGTGTGGCCTTGGTCGGTCCCAATGGTATCGGGAAATCGACACTGTTAAAAACGATCGTGGAACAGTTGCCTAAGCTGCGCGGCGATATCCATTTCGGGAGCAATGTAACGATTGGGTACTACGACCAGGAGCATCGTAACCTGAACGAACGGAATACAGTGCTCGGCGAAATTTGGGATGAATATCCGAATATGTTGGAAAAGGAAGTCCGCACCCTGCTCGGCAACTTTTTGTTTAGCGGTGATGATGTACAAAAGAAGATCAGCGACCTGTCTGGTGGAGAGCGTGCACGCGTCTCTCTGGCAAAGCTCATGTTGAAGCAAGCAAACTTCCTGATCTTCGACGAGCCGACGAACCACTTGGATATTTTCAGCAAGGAAGTGCTCGAGAATGCCCTCTACGATTATCCGGGTACGATCCTGTTCGTCTCCCATGACCGTTACTTCTTAAACAAGATTGCCACTCGCGTCCTAGAGCTGACAGGTGATGGCGTGACCAGCTATTTGGGTAACTACGATTACTTCGTGGAGAAAAAGCAAGAACTGGAAGAGCTCGCAGCCGAACAAGCAGCGCTGCCCACAAAAAAACAAGGCGGTACCGCAGCGGCACAGCCTGAGAAATCCTCTTATGAGCTGGATAAGGAAGCGAAACGTCGCGAGCGTCAACGTCAGCGCCGCTTGGAAGAGATTGAGGTCACGATCCAAAAACGAGAGGCTGACATTGTCAAATGGGAAGAAGAGCTCTGTCTCCCGGAAATTTATAGTGATCATGTACAGGCAAAAGAACGCAACGATCAAATTCATGCTGCCAAACAAGAATTGGAGCAGTTGTATGACGAGTGGAGCGCCCTATCAGAAGAGTAGTCCCGTCTTCACGTAGAACATCGCTGCTGTGCAGGCTCCTCCAAGGCGGCATAGAGAGCAGGAACCACCAGAAAGGTAATGCAGGTAGCTGCTGTGACGATGCCTGAGTCATTGAGAAACAGCCCAGCCAGTGCACCCACAATGACACCAGCAAAGCCTTTAACCAAGTATGGCGTGTCCTTCGCCAGATGGTGCAAAAAGCGGTCGTTTTTCAAGGTGAGAACTCCTAGTGCAATCAGGGAGACGACAAATGCTTTGCTCCAAATGGAAACGCGAATCAAGCGGAGATTCATCGCCAGCTTTCGTTCAATCATCTGCCCTACTTCGGACCATTCCCCATGTACAATCTGCTCGGAAAGACGTCCGACATGAGTCAAGGGCTGATCTGACATGAGACTGATCGCCATCAAGCCGCATACACCCATAACCAGGCCGCCTGCCAACAGCAGGAGGCCTTTTTTGCCAATTCGCCAGCCCTCAAGCCGTGACAATGCCACGGTAAATCCAATCAGCCCGGCAAGAAAACCGCCTGCGTCCGTTCCCAGGCTCGGTGCCACCATGTAATAAAGCACGACACTGTATATGGCTGCGGAGACAGCAGGCAACCACTTCTGTTCCCGACGTAGCTCCTTTTGTCCTCCGGTCATTCTCTCGTATAGTGAAGCCACAAGCATGATCGTGCTGCCGATCAGGACCCCTTCGTATTCATTTCCTAGCCCGTAAAACCTCGCTCCGATTACCGGATCATACCCGAGATACGATTGCCGCATCAAATGAGCACCAGTCCATCCGTCCACCAGCAGAATGGCTGTCGTCACTCCGCTAACTGTCATCACGATTCGCGGGAGAGCGTGGGTTTCCTGCCAAAAAGCTGCGATCAAGGCAGTCATGATGAGCCCTCCCAAGACAACCGCGCCAGAAACCTGCCAGTCGAGTAGGCTCTCTGCCAAAAGCAATGCGGGAAACCATAATAAAGCCAGCAGCGCGAGACGTATTCCTCTACGCAGCCGCAAAAGTCCTGACCCTTCTCTCTTCCGCCCAAACCACCAAAGAACAACCGCACAGCCTACAATGACAATTTGCAGCATAACGTAGGTGTAGAGTACTGCTGGCCTTGTCGCATATGTATGATGAATCTTGCCTACCTGATTCTGAAGGGCAGTGAGACCATTCCCTTTTTCGATACGTATGACATGTCCAGCCAACCCTTTTGGTACGGGTACGTCCAGCCAAGACAGTATAGTTGGCACCATATCGAGTCCACTGACTAATCCCGACTGCCTCGTGGTAGCGGAGGTCAAAACTCCATTCGCTTTCTCTCCCCAAATGAACACGGGAGTTAAGAGAGTCTTTTCTTTTGTCGCCACATGATTAACGGCTGGTGATGCCATTACAATGCGTTGATGTGGTTTACGTTTCTCAAGGAGTTGGTCAAGGAAAAAGGACAAGTCACGTAAAGCGCGCTGATACTGCTGGGTAAACTGGCCTTGGTCCATATCCGCGCTCAACTGGTATAACCGGTTTAAATCTGAGAGCTGAGCAATAATCAAGCCCGCTTGATGTTCGCTGTGGATTTTCTCAAGCAGGTACGTGTAGTTTGTCTTGATCCCGTACGGATAGCCACGAAGGAGGTGCATGCTTTTTGCCGAAATGTCCCCTGTCGGAACCCTTCCTTGCTGATCCATCGCAAACAGAACGGCATGTCTCTGTCGGATATCCTCATAGTCACCGTTTCCGTATAAAGCGACCTGAATGTTGTTTGCAGCAAGCACGGTCCCAAGAAGCCCGATTTGTGCAGAATATGGTTTCTCCCGATTATCTGCCAAGAGCCGGAAAATACCCGGAAAAATGATTGAGGAGCGCGCCACCTCCTGCGCTTCATCACCGCCTAGCTCTTGCGCCCTTTCACCGGCTGTTTCCTTGGACGAGAGCGCCTCAAACGGATGATAGCCTGTCCCGCTCCTTTCAGAGTAAAGCGCTTGACCGCCGCTCCCCATGAGCAAGTAGCCGTTTGCGGCCGTGCGCGATCCGGGTGTTCTTATGGAAAGAGCCCCAGCTCCTGCACCATCCAACCATTTATCCACAGTAGATAACTTTTTGAGCTGCTCCAGATCATGAAACGACATCCCCTCCACAAACAGCATGATGACCTGCTGTTTTTCCTTTGCTATCAACGGTTTTCCTATATTTGTAGCTAGAAACAATATCAGGAATGACAAGCAAATCAGCGCGAGTTTCTTTCCCACGAGTCTCCCTCCTGTTGATAACTCGACTTTTTTATCCACATTTTCCACAAAACAATCCACAGAGTACATGCGGTTTTCCCGGTCATTTTCTCGTGTTATCACCAGTATTCACAGGAGTACATGTGAACAATCCAGAAAGTTATCCTATGATGTGGATAAATCGGCGGATAGTCTAGCCTCTTGGGGGGCGTAGGCCGAAGCGTAGACTGGAAATGCGCTTCTTCCCCCCACCGACAGCGGCTCGTTTAAACAAATAAAAAAAGCATCTCCGGCTCAACCTCAGAGATGCTTTTCATCCATTCATTCTATTGCTCTGAAAGCGATAGGCTTGGGACTCCGTTCAAATCAAGCCCCTCAAACTGTCCTTTTTCATACTTGATAAAGCCTGCTGCCCCAATCATCGCAGCGTTGTCTGTGCATAGCGAGAACGGTGGGATCACCAACGGTATTCCTTCTGCCTCGCACCTTGCCTGCAACCGCTCACGCAATCCGCGATTGGCCGCAACGCCCCCAGCCAGCAATACCTGCTTCGCTCCATGCGAACGGGCTGCCCGAATTGTCTTTTCTACGAGCACTTCTGTTACCGAGTCTTGGAAGCTCGCCGCCAGATTCGCCGGTTCGATCGTCTCTCCTCTCTGTGCTGCATTGTGCAAGGTATTGAGCACAGCTGATTTCAAGCCACTGAAGCTGAAATCGTAGGAATCTGGCTCCAGCCATGAACGAGGGAGCGGTACATTTGCCTCCCCTTCATGTGCGAGGCGATCAATATGAGGTCCGCCTGGATATGGCATATTTAGCGCTCGTGCTACTTTGTCGTAGGCTTCCCCTGCAGCGTCGTCGCGCGTTTCCCCCAAAATCTCGAACTGACCATGCTCCTTCATCCAGACAAGCTCCGTGTGCCCACCCGATACGACGAGTGCGATCAGCGGAAACTCCATTTCTTGCACCAGACGATTCGCGTAAATATGACCCGCGATATGATGGACTCCAATTAGCGGGATGCCTCTGGCCATGGAAATGGCTTTTGCTGCTGCCACGCCAACTAACAGGGCTCCGACAAGCCCAGGTCCGTACGTCACCGCAATTGCCTGGATGTCATCCAACGTTTTCCCAGCCTCGGTCAGAGCCTCTTCGATGGTAAGCGTAATATTCTCTACATGTCTGCGAGAAGCCACCTCGGGCACGACTCCGCCAAACCTTTTATGGATATCGGCTTGGGAAGCGATGACGTTTGATAGAACCTCTCGGCCATCAAGAATGACAGCAGCAGATGTCTCGTCGCAGCTTGTTTCAATTCCTAAAATATAAGTAGGAGCACCTGATTCCTTATGTGCTTCGTATTTTTGCTGTATGCGCTTCTCGTAGCGCGACGTATACGTCTTGTTCATTACAATGTCACCCACATAATGATTGCGTCCTCATTGTTATCCGAATAATATCTCTTGCGTCGCCCATGCTCTTTAAAGCCGAGCTTGATATACATGTTCCGTGCGACTGTGTTCGAAGGTCGAACTTCCAGCGTCATGCTATGGGCACCCTGTAGCTTGGCAACACCCATCATTTTGATCATTAGCGCCAATCCAACCTTTTTTCCACGGTATAGAGGATGGACGGCGATATTTGTAATATGTGCCTCATCGATCACGATCCACATGCCGCAGTAAGCGATAATTCTATTTTGGTGAGCGACGACTACATAGCGTGCATTTGGATTTCTCGTCAGCTCGTTGACAAATGCATCATGCGGCCATGGAGTTGTAAAAGCCAAGCGCTCCAGCTCTGCTACAGCCCCAACGTCCTGCATCGCCATATAACGATATTCCAAATCGATTGGTTGACTCATGCTTTTACTCCTTTACGGCCCCCGCCTGCTTTTGGGCAAGCCACTTCGCTTCAGCTTCTGCCAGTTGCAAATACTCCGGAACTAGATCATGCGCATTTCCGCCTTCTTGAAGCTTGCGTAGTGCCACATAGCCGATATGGGCAGCACGCGGGTGATTGAACGCTGGAGAAGCAAATTGCGCCTGATCCCCGAGCTCTTGCACAATTGTCTCCCGATGCAGCCTTACATCTTCACCCAAGAACAAGATCGGCTCTCCTTGCGCCAGGTCTCGCAACAGTGGCAGCCATTCACGCAACAGGATGATTTGTTCTGTGGACTGCGCTTGAACTGCCTCCATGCCATGCGAACGGTAACAGCAAGTATACACTTGACCTCTACGCGCATCGAACAGCGGTACAATCAATCCAGAGAAGCCTGTGGCATTCATGGCGATTACCTCCAGACTGGATACACCGATGACTGGCACATTCAGTGACCAAGCCATGCTTTTCGCAGAGGCTACGCCGATTCTCACGCCCGTGTAGGAGCCCGGTCCGTTTGCCACCCCGAAGCCGCTGAGTTCCTCTGGCGCTGTTCCTGTTGCATCGAGCAGTTCACTGACGCAATCCATCAGACGCACGGAATGGTTTTTTTGCTGGTTCGTCGTCATTTCCGCCAAGACTCGCTCTTCCTCTACCACAGCTACACTTAGCACCAGATTCGATGTATCAATCGCCAATACGCGCATCAAAATCAAACTCCTCACACAATTTCACATAACGATTCCCTTGAGGAACCAGCTCAATCATACGCTGTTCCTCCCCTTCTCTACGTAGGAAGACGGTCATCCGATCTGTCGGCAGGACATCCTCGATCAAAGAGGCCCACTCTACGACACAGACACCTTCGCCAAAAAAGTAATCGTCCAGACCAAGAGAGTCTGGATCATCGCCTACCCGGTAGACATCCATATGATAAAGCGGCAAGCGCCCCTGATATTCTTTTATGATAGTAAAGGTCGGACTGTTCACTACTTGTCGGACTCCTAGTCCTTTGGCCAACCCCTGGGTAAAAGTCGTCTTGCCCGCTCCCAGATCCCCCTCCATCGCGAGGAAGTCACCTGGTTCAAGCAGACTTGCCAGTTGCTCGGCAAAGCGCTGCGTCTCCTGCGCTCCCGTGAGCCTCCATGTATAGCTCATCTCTTTCATCCACTCCTAAAATGGTTGAATCCCGCTTTGGGCAACGGGAGCTGTTGATCATCGCGCTGAAGCATCAATTCTGGTTCATGCCTTTTTTCTACCACCTCACCGATGACAGTAAACGGTACACCACTAGCGGCAAATTGCTTGCTTACGGCTTCGTAGTGACTTTTCGCAAGTGTTCCGACCAATTGATAATCTTCACCGCCATAAAAAGCCCATTCCAGCGGATCTTTCTCTACGTGCCGTGCATACTCCCGAACTTCGTCATGGATCGGTACCGTTGCAGCATCGACCAAAATCGATACGCCACTGGCCTCAGCAATCTCCCACAGCTCTGAGGCAAGTCCATCACTTACATCATTCAGCGCACTGCATGCCCCTGATTCCAGCAGCAGTCTGCCCGCCTTTATTTGGGCAACGGGACGCTGATGGGCATCCATCAATGTCTCCCAAGGTACAGAGACGCCTCTTTCAGCAGTCTCGCCTTGCAGGAGAAGATGTAGTCCTGCTGCGGAAGTTCCGACATGCCCTGTAACAAAAACAAGCTGTCCAGGCTTTGCTTGTGAGCGGCGAATGGCGCGCCCTTTTTCTACCTCACCCAGTACGGTAACACTCAAGTGTAGGGCATCAGGCGCAGAAACGGTATCGCCACCAATGACACGAACCCCATATGCCTGACAAGCCTCGTAAATACCTTCATAGATTTGCTGGCATTCGTCAGGCGTCCATTGCGGACTTACCGCGATACTGACAAGCGCATACCGGGCAACCCCGCCCATCGCTGCTACATCGCTCACATTGCTGATAACAGCCTTATATCCGATATCACTAGGATTCATCGTTTTCTTCAAAAAATGAACCGTCTCCACCATCGCATCGCAGCAGGCCACGACTTCCATTTCTGGCGCTGGGGAGAAGACAGCGGCATCATCCCCTATCCCGACGGTCAAACCGTTCCCTTCCTGCCCCGCAGAACGACTCGTCCATTGCCGGATCAGGGAAAATTCGTCGTGTGCCACTTCAAACGCTCCTTTTCTTCGCGGAAAACATTTTTCGTCTGTTCATTATACTCCTGCTGTCAAAAGACGCGCAAGAAAGCCAACGCCTCTCGCTATTCACATCGTTAGCTCACGCAACAGCAGCTTTCCTTTGCAACGCCCGCAACGATAGCGGCTCGGATTCATCTTTCGTTTGCGTTTGTAGCTCATGCCACATTCCTTGCAAACCAACTCGTAGCGATAAGGCAGGGTCGTCCGGCCGCTTCCTACCTGTTGACAGTATCGGCTTCCTCCCACGTGATGCAGAAGCAGTTGAAAATCCCGATCAGCGTGACGATACCCTCTCTTTTCTATGTGTAAATGATAATGGCAAAGCTCATGCTTAATGATCGCAATCAATTCCTCTACCCCATGCTCCTGCAAATGCTTCGGGTTCAATTCAATGTCATGCGAGCGCAGCAAGTACCTTCCGCCAGTCGTGCGCAATCTGCTGTTAAAGCGGGCCTGATGGCGAAAGGGCTTGGCAAAAAATTCGCTGGATATTTGCTCTACCAGCATTTGCAGTTCCGTATCGGTCATCTCATCTCCTCCGCTTCCTTCTTTTCACCATAGCAGTTCCAGTTGAAAAGTTCCAGACAGATAGGCTACACTGAGTGCAAATAAACGGTTTTGATCGTTTATTCCCGACCGCATGCGGTCATATCCTGTTTAATGAAAAACGTCTAGACGTTTTTCACAAATAAACGGTAGACAGAATGGTGGAGGAGCTCATGCGCTATTTGTTGTTGCAGTCCAGTGACGGATTACAGTTTGTCTCGTTGCCCGAAACGCATATGTACCAATTAATCGCTCTATTGAAACGACTTTACAAGGAAATTGACAAGTTGACGATCACAGAACGTCCAGAATTGCCTAAGGTTCTGGCAGACTGTGCGGATGTGGAACGGTTAGGAAGCGAGCTTTCAATCGTGGATGGTTTAGAGTACGTCAGTGGTCTGGAGCGCCGTTTCGCTGCCTTACAAGAAACCGAGTATCCGCTCATCTCTTTATTAACTGAGATTCGTGCCCTGCAAGCCCAATTGGAGTATTTACACGAAGAAGAAGAGTAAATGAAAATTCTAGGCACCTCCTGCTCGTCTTGGCGCATACATTGCCTATAGACGAATCTCTCCAGGAGGTACTTTCATGCCACAATGGATGCGCAGGCAGTTGCAACGTGCCTTTAATGGGAAGGACGTTCGCCAAATCCGTGTGCTCAACAGTTGCTGGTTTTTATATTTAGAAAAAAATGGCGGCCGTCCTGACTGACAGGAGGCCGCCTTTTAGTTCATTCTTATCCTTCTGTTGGAGCAATCATGGTCATCCCTACACGCTGACGTTTCTCGTCAATTTCTACCACCCATACATCTACGATATCGCCAACAGTCACCACTTCAAGCGGATGCTTCACAAAGCCCTTCTTCAAACGGGAAATGTGCACGAGTCCGTCGTTTTTCAGACCGATATCCACAAAAGCTCCGAAGTCGACCACGTTGCGCACGGTACCTTGCAGCTTCATGCCCACACTCAGATCAGAGAGCTGGAGGACATCACTTCGCAAGAGTGGTTTTGGCAGCTCGTCTCGTGGATCACGACCAGGACGCAAGAGACTGTCTACAATGTCTTGCAATGTGGGCTCGCCAATCCCAAGCTTCGCAGCAGTCTCTTTTACATCCAAAGACTGCACGCGTTCCTTGCAGTTCTCACTGCCGATCTCCTGAGCGCTAATGCCCAGCATCGACAGTAGCTGGTGAGTCGCCTCGTACGATTCCGGGTGAATCGGTGTTTTATCCAGTGGATTCGCTCCATCCATCACGCGCAGAAATCCGATACACTGCTCGTACGTTTTGGCACCCAAGCGAGGAACCGCCTTTAGCTGAGAGCGCTCCGTGAACATCCCGATCTCTTCCCGTTTTTTCACGATATTCCCCGCCACTTGACGGCTGATCCCTGATACATACTGCAAGAGCGAAGGAGAAGCCGTATTCACATCTACCCCGACATGGTTTACGGCAGACTCAACCACAAACTGCAGACTGTCTGCCAGTCTCGATTGGGAAACATCATGCTGGTACTGACCAACTCCGACGGACTTTGGATCGATTTTGACCAACTCAGCAAGCGGGTCTTGCAAACGTCGCGCGATTGATGCCGCACTTCGCTCTGCTACATCCAGGTCAGGGAATTCTTCCTTGGCCAAGGCCGATGCAGAATACACGGATGCTCCTGCCTCGTTCACGATGATATACATCACCTCTCGCTTCAGCTCTTTCAGTAGCGTGGCAATGAACTGTTCTGTCTCGCGCGAAGCAGTACCGTTCCCAATCGCGACAACCGTAACCCCATAGGTTTCGATCATCTGCTTCACTTTCACTGTGGCTTCTGCCACTTTATTGGCCGGAGGAGTCGGATAAACGACGGCAACCTCGAGCAGTTTCCCGGTTTCGTCTACAACAGCGAGCTTACAGCCTGTCCGAAACGCTGGATCTACCCCAAGGACGACTTTGCCTTTTACAGGTGGTTGAAGCAGTAAATTGCGCAGGTTTTCTGCAAAGATGTGAATAGCACGTTCCTCGGCTGCCTCTGTCAGCTCGGCGCGCACCTCTCGTTCAATAGAAGGGGCGATCAGGCGCTTATACGCGTCCTCAACTGTCAATGTCAGCAGATCGCGGGCAACTGTATCACGCGGAATGGTGCGTTTTTGCATCCAAGCCAAAATCTCGGCGACAGGCGCTTCAATGGAAACCTTCAAAATGCCTTCGTTTTCTCCCCGATTAATAGCCAGTACCCGATGGGGAACGACCTTTTTCAGAGGCTCACTATATGCGTAATACATTTGGTATACATTTTTCTCGTCTGCTTCTTCGGCTTTTTGCTCCGTCAGAAGCAATCCTTTTTGCACGGAGCGTTGACGAACCCATTGGCGAATTTCCGGGTCATCAGACAGAATTTCCGCCACGATGTCCATTGCTCCTTGCAGAGCTTGCTCAGTCGTCTCAACGCCTTTTTCCGGGTTGATATATGTTTTTGCTTCTTCTTGCGGATTCCCGGTTTTCGGTAAACTCATGAGGTAGTTGGCAAGTGGCTCTAGTCCCTTCTCCTTAGCCATGGTTGCACGCGTGCGGCGTTTTTGTCGGTAAGGGCGGTACAGGTCCTCTACCTCTTGCAGCTTTGTCGCACGCTCAATAGCTGCGCGCAGCTCGTCCGTCAGCTTGCCTTGCTCATCGATGAGCCGAACGACTTCTTCCTTCCGCACTGACAGGTTGCGTAAATAGCGAACGCGTTCCTCAATCGCTCGAATTTGTGTTTCATCTAGCTGCCCCGTCATTTCTTTGCGGTAGCGGGCAATAAAAGGAACCGTATTTCCTTCATCCAGGAGGGCAACCGTGCGCTCCACCTGGTGAGGTTTGACACCCGTATCTTGGGCGATTGTCTGGATCATCAACGTAAGCTCCATACCTGTCCTCCTGCGCTCATTCTTCGTCGTTTATTGTACCACATTTGCTAACAAGGACTGGAAAAAGGAAAGAAAAAAGAGGAGCCACTTGGCCCCTCTACGTCGCGGTTTCCAGCTGTTCCACTCTCAATGCTTCTCTCAGCTTGCCCAACGCCCTGCGCTGAAGACGGGAAATATGCATCTGCGACATCCCCATGATGTCCCCCGCTTGCTTCTGACTCAAATTTTGATAAAAAGTTAATTGAATGATTTCTTTTTCGCGGTGATCCAAAATTTGCAGGGCCCGCTCCAGCATCAGATTCTGCTCGACTGCTCCGTACCCTTCTTCCGTCGTCCCTACTAGGTCGAGTAAAGAAATGGTGTTGCCGTCCAGATCTGCTTCCAGCTCGCTGTCCATAGAGAGAGAATGATAGCTGCGCCCCATCTCCAATGTCTCTAGAATCGCTTCCTCAGAAACGCCGAGGCTGTTGGCAATGTCTGCAATTTGGGGAGAACGCTGTAGCTTGATCGTGAGCTCATCGACCACTCGTTTGATCTTGGGACTCAGTTCCTTTACCCTGCGCGGAACATAGACACTCCATGTCTTGTCCCGAATATAGCGCTTAATCTCACCCACGATAGTCGGAATCGCAAAGCTCTCAAATGTCCGCTCAAAGCTAGGGTCGAACCGACGAAAGGAAGCAAGCAGGCCGATTAATCCGACTTGCACGAGGTCTTCATACATGACTTGTCCGCGAACAAACTTCTTCGCTAACGATTCCACAAGAGGAGTATAGGCCCTCACCAGTTGTTCCTGTATCGTAGGATCTTTTGTTTCACCATACAGGTGGATGAGCTCCTTCAACTCCTCTGGACTATATTTCTGCTTCCGAGATTGTCCAGTCATTGCCAGCCACCCCATCCTGCCGAACATACTTGGTCATGGAGACTACTACTCCTGATTCAGAGCGAGTCTCCACCTCATCCATAAGCGTGTGAATGAGATAGAGCCCAAGCCCGCCCTCATCCAAATCCTCAAGGCTTTTCCCTGCATAAATCGGCGTCAGTTGCTCAGCAATGAGCTCATTCGAAAATCCAACGCCCTGATCGCTTACCTCGATCATCAACCGATCACCATAAACGTGGCATTGGATATGAATGGAGCCAGGATTCTCTGTTTCCTTGTATGCATGTCTTACTACATTGGTGCATGCTTCTCCGACGGCAAGCTTGATATCCTCAATCTCTTCATAAGAAAAGCCCATACGGTTGGCTATACCGGATACAGTCAGACGTGCAACTCCCAAATACTCCGCCTTGCTTGGCAGAGTCAATTGAATCACGTCTGCCTGAGGTCGATTTGGACCCATTACTCGCTCTCTCCTTTGCGGATGGCAATATGATCGTATAAGCCAGTGATGCGAAATAGCCTTTCCACACGCGGAGACATTTTGTGCACCTCAAATGTTCTATTTCTTTGGAAGCACTCTTTCATAATCCCGATGAAAATTCCGATTCCGGTACTGTCCATGTATTCTACTGCTTCCAAATCAACCGTAATGTGATTGATGTCCGGCTTGGTGACGAGTGACATGAGTGTTTCCTTTACTTTCGGTGCTGTAAAAGCATCAATATCTCCACCAAGGACCACTCGGTGCTCAGTTTCAAGGCTCGTTGTCTGAATTAGCAGGTCCATCTGCGTCTCCCCCCGTACGTTGCTTAAGTTCTTCGAAGTACAATCATGGTGTAATCATCCAGCAGGTTAAACTGGGAGAGCAGAAGCAGTCTATTGTACAGGCCGTTTGCCATCTTTTGGGCAGATTCGCCAACCTCTTTTTGCAAATGGTGTACAAGCTCTTCCCTTTGCAAATAATATCGGTTATTTTTGCATTCTGTTACACCATCCGTCAGAAGAATCAGAACATCATTCATTTCTAAACGAATCTCCTGAACCTCGTATTCACTGTTTGGGCATAAACCGAGTGCATTCCCTCGTCCTTCAAGATCGTAAAACTTTCCTTCGGCCGACCGGTACAAAAATCCTGGCTCGTGTCCTGCCATGGCATAACGGAAACAGTGCTCCTTCGAGTCATAACTGCCAAACATCATCGTCACAAACATGCTCGGATCAATATTTCTTCCCACGATCCGGTTTATATGGTGCAGCATTTCATCGGGACCCAGCTCCATTTGTCCAAGGCTGTCTATCGCATATTTCACCATCGACATACACATCGCAGCAGGCATTCCTTTTCCGGTAATGTCTGCTATGGCGACACCAAAACGCCCTTCACTTTGCTCAATGAAGTCGTAATAGTCGCCCGAGATTTGTTTCGCAGCAATACTCACTACGCCAATCTCCAGTTCTGAATAGACCGGAACCTCACTTGGCAGAAGTGATTGCTGCATCGCTTTCGCCACGGCTATTTCTGATTCCATCTGCTGATGGCGATTGCGCCAGCTATTTACGGATCGGTGCTCGTTCCCATATTCGATCATGACCTCTGTCAAAATGGAGAAGGAGGAGCGCACAAAATCTGGCACTTCCCCGAGCTGCTCAAGCGCTTGCGCATGCAAATCAGTTATTTCTTCTGGTGAAATATCTTGAGAAAGCATCCATTTGCCCAACTGCTGGGCTCCGTAAAGCTGGTCCTCCCCTTGAGCACTCAGGTAATCCCGAAGAATTTTTACATACTCTTCTTGGAAGCTCCGGGTTACCATCTATCTCATTCCTCCTTTGCTTGATCGCTCCACTTCACAACAACGACACGCGTCCCTTCTCCCAGGGTACTGTGGATCTCGAATTCATCCATCATGCGCCTGACACCCGGCAATCCGGCTCCGAGGGCACCCGAAGTCGAATAGCCATCATCTAATGCCTGGCGAATATCAGGAATCCCTGGACCGCTGTCATTTGCTGTTATTTGCAAGCCAATCATTCCTTCGCGCTCAATCGGCGAAATGGTTATCGTCCCCGTACCCGCATACAAATAAATGTTGCGAGCTAATTCAGAGATTGACGTGGCGATGCGGGACTGCGTGATCGTGCCAAAGCCAAACAGCTTCGACATATTTCGTCCCACTTGCCGCGCCGTCACGATGTCTGATTCTTGTTCTATATTGATTGTCTCAGGAGAATAGTCTGCCACAACCAAAAAAACCCCTTCCGCCTCGCTTGGTAGGTAGAAATGAGTTTTTTCTCTACCTCGAAAAATAAATCATATTGTGTCACATTTTGTCTTATATTCTCTTTTCGAACAGTTCGATGTACACCCACGAAATCCCTGCAAATCTGACAGCAAAAAACCACTTGCTTCACTCAAGTGGCTTTTCCTATCAAATAATCTGTTCTTTTTTCACACGTTAAAAATCAATGAGTCCTAAACTGATTTGCAAGGATTCATTAACCCGATCCATCATCTCGTCATCGAGATGCGTAATTTTATCAGTTAGACGTTGTTTGTCAATGGTTCGTATTTGTTCCAACAGAATAACGGAGTCACGATCAAATCCATAAGTTTTTGCGTCAATTTCCACATGCGTAGGCAGCTTCGCCTTTTGAATCTGCGCCGTAATGGCTGCGACGATGACCGTCGGACTAAATCGATTTCCAATGTCGTTTTGAATGACTAAAACAGGCCGTACGCCTCCTTGCTCAGAGCCAACGACCGGGGACAGGTCCGCGAAAAACACATCGCCACGTTTGACAATCACCAGTCACACCCCGCTAACTAAGCGGACAAGAGTATGGTCAGCCTCTTCTTCAGCGCCAAAAGCCTCCGATGCCATATTCAGATTGATCTTCGCCATCTCCATGTACCCTTTTTGCATGGTCTCACGGATTGTGCGTTTTTTTCGCTCTTTCAAATACAAATGCATCGCTTGACGAATAAACTCGCTGCGATTGGATTTTTCCTTTTGAATAACGCCATCCACTTCCTGAAGCAAGTGTTGTGGCAAGCTGATCATGATGCGTTTCGTGTTTGACTTCGACAAGACAAATCCACCTCCAACCATGACCGTAACTTCCATCCGCTATGCTGGTTCTAGAAAGAACAGCCAATATGAACAATACCATTATGTCGAATCCATTGCAAAAATATACCTACTGTGCGCTTTTTCGGTGAGAAAACGTGAGTGTAAACAATCCAAAGGTGCAGGTGAAGACTTCGTTTACCCAAAAAAGCCAGCTTTTTCGCTTAACTAGTATTCGTGTTCCACGGGAAAATTCCTGCTGATTCTCCCTGCTAGATATTTACATTTCCCTGGGACGAGTGCTTCATCGTCAATGGGTGAAATACGTCCGTTACCTTCTGATCGCGCAAATAAAGGCGCGGAATTCGGTAATTCAGCATACAAGGAACCTCGTAATTGATTGTTCCCAGCAAATCGGCAATTTCATCCAAGGAGATTTCCTCGTCACCCTGCTTACCATACAAGACGACCTCATCATTGACCGCTGCTTCTGTCGAATTCAGGCTGACCATGATTTGGTCCATGCAAACTCTACCTGCAATCGGGTAGCGCGATCCATTGTACAACACCTCACCGCGGTTGGACAAAAGGCGAGAATAGCCATCTGCGTATCCAATTGGCAGCGTTGCAATCCACTCATCAGGCTGTGCTGTATACGTAGCACCATAGCTGACCGTAAATGGCTCATCTGCCTTCTTCACGTGGGCAATTCTAGTCTTGAGCGACAGCGCGGGGGCAAGAATAACATCCGCACGTTCTTTCATGTACAAAGAAGGATACAATCCGTATAAACCTATGCCTAAACGAATCGTATCATACCCCCAATCGGGAAATGCGATAGCCGCAGCCGTATTGCAGCAATGAACGGTCGGCAATGTTTTATTTGCTTCACGCAGTGCTTGCAAAAAGGATTGAAACAAGTCGTGTTGTCGTCGCACATGGGTTGTATCTGGTTCATCCGCGCAGGCAAAATGAGTAAAAATGCCTGTCCACTTAAGCTTCGAGCATTCTTCAAGGGCACTTACAACCGCAAGCAAATCTTCCTTTGTTCGAACGCCCAAACGTCCCATCCCCGTATCGGTCTTCACATGAATCCCGACAGGCTTGTGATCGTTTTTCTGAAGAATGTCGTTCGCTTCCGTGATCCATTCGACGCTGTAAGCAGTTAACTCCACTTCCAGCTCGCTTGCAGTGACAATGGACTCGACAGGTGTGTATCCCAACACTAAAATCGGTGCTGTGATCCCTGCCCTCCGCAAAATAAGCGCTTCATCGAGCAATGCGACTGCAAGTGAATCTGCACCGCTTGCCAACGCTTCTTTTCCAACATGGACAGCACCATGACCATACCCGTCTGCTTTCACAACAGCCATAATACCCGTTTTTTCTGGCAAATGGCGTTTGAATGTCTCGAGGTTCGCCCGGATGGCATCCAAATCAACCTCTACCCAAGTGTCACGACAAAACGATTTCATTTCTATCTCCTCTTGTTCCCTTTTTTATAGTAAAACAAGCGTTCATTCAAATGACTGAGAAATTGCCTGGAAACCATCAGGGATTCCTTTTTGCCGCCTACGAGATAAAAATGACGGCCTTCATAAATTTGCTCGACTTCAGATAGCGGGTAGCTCTTTTCCTGTCCTGACAAGGAGATAATCAGGTGGGTCTTGGTCAGCTTGTACACCGGACGCAATACCGATTTGTACATAAACGGAGACAATCCAACAACAGCAATGGCAATGGCGAAAACAAGGACCTTGAATCTCGTGTCATTGGTCGGGAAAAATTGAGCGAGAATCATCATCCCCAGCACAAACATGACAGTCTCGTTAATGCGCATTTTCCAGCTTTTTCGCAGGAGCATGTCTTTGTAGGTCGATGCTTCCTGGTACAAAACTTCGTTAGACGGTTTCTTCATGTAAAGCATGCCACCTCATTCAATAAGTTACTCTGAATGTATCGTGTTTTCCCGCTTTGTGTCAATTCGCGGATTGTCCTTTCACCTCATTCGCACGTTGGTTTTTATGTGCAAATCGACGCACATCGACCAATCCCGAGAAAATAGAAAAGCAGATGGGAGTAACTCCCACCTGCCTGACTTTTCTACATAGTTTCCTTCTGGTCTTTTTTCTCTTTTTCATGTCTCGGGAAAACGACTTTTTCAAAGCTGCCATCCACCATCTTTTGCACCATCGCAGTCAATTCCTCGCTGCGCTTGTCAGCTTGCTCTTGTGTGAGCTTGCCTGCCTTAACTGCTTCTTTTAGCTTGGTTTCGTGCTGACCTACCAAGAGCTTGATAACGTCATCCACTTCTACACCTTGCTCCTTAGCGATAGTCGCCAACGATTTTCCTGCTTTTTGCTCTTCCTTCAGCTTGTCTGCATCCAGCTTGAGGAGGGACAGCAGTTCTTCATTTTTCTCGATACCCATTCCTTTACCTGGTCCACGTCCATGATGCGTATTTTGCACCATTTCTTTTACTCGCTCACTGGCATTCTCATTCATTTTGTCGGCTTGTTGCTGTGTCAGTTTCCCGGCGGTTACCGCCTCTTTCAGCTTGGCTTCCTGTTGTTTTACCAACAGAGCCACCAGATCATCCACGGATACGCCTTGGGTCTCTGCGATTGTAGCCAGCGATTTGTCGGCTTTCAGTTCTTCTTGGAGTTTATCGGCATCCAGCTTCAAGAGAGACAGCAGTTCTTCGTTTTTCTCGAAGCCCATTTCTCTACCCGGTCCACGTCCGTGACGCGTATTTTGCACCATTTCTTTTACTCGTTCGCTCGCTTTTTCATTCATCTTGTCGGCTTGCTCCTGAGTGAGCTTGCCTGCCGCTACTGCCTCTTTTAGCTTGGTTTCCTGTTGTTTTACCAACAGAGCCACCAGATCATCCACAGATACGCCTTGGGCTTCTGCAATTGTAGCCAGCGATTTGTCGGCTTTCAGTTCTTCTTGGAGTTTATCGGCATCCAGCTTCAAGAGAGACAGCAGTTCTTCGTTTTTCTCGAAGCCACCGATGAAGCCTCCTCTGCCGAAGCCTTTATCCGGTTTCGAGTTTTCTACCTGTTCTTTTACGCGGTCGCTCAGATTTTCAGACAGCTTATCTGCCTGCTCCTGCGTGAGCTTGCCTGCTGCTACTGCTTCCTTCAGTTTGGCCTCTTGCTGGTCAACCAGAAGTGCCACGACATCTGCAGTGTCAACTCCTTGGGCTTTTGCAATCGCTGCGAGTGTTTTCCCTGCCGCAAGCTCTTCTTTCAGCTTGTCAGCATCCAGCTTTAACAGCGAGAGCAGCTCTTTATTTTCTTTGAAGCCCATCCCACCGTGGTGGCCCATCTTGCCGGTTTTGAATTTTACTTCTACGGGTTTATTCAATGAAGTTGGTTTAGCTGAATCGGCTGCCATTGCTCCGCCTATGCTACCCAGACTCAAAACTACTGCCATCGTACCCATCAGCATTCCCATTTTCGTTTTGCTAAACATATACACTCAACCCTTTCGTCTATGCTCGTGTAGTGTGCTTGTTCTTTGTTACAAGACCAAGTGTACATGGGTATTTTTAGATTCCCGTTTGAGAAAAAAGGAAAACTTGAGGGAAAATCGTAGAAAACTATGTCAACATAGTGGAGGAAAAGAAAAAGCACAGTTCTCTTCGACTCTGACACGCCAACTGGGGGGATTCACTGGCCGTCTCCACTCCAAAAAGGGGACCGTCGATCCAAAGCCACCCTACGGGCGGAAGTTTCTCAGGGAGGAAGTGTTCGACAAGCGTGGTCCCCTTTTTGGAGTTCCGACTGGGTAGGCGTTGTCAAGGTCTGAACTACTCCCCTAGAAATAGACAGTATTTAAAAAGAGCCTGTTGCAAATTAAGCAGCAATGAGATGATTCCTGGTTTCATCAGGAGTCATCTTTTTTAATGTCCACTGATAACGCTCTGAATTGTAATAGGTTACATATTCGTTGACGCGTTGACGCAACTCTTGAAGTGAAACACAGTCCTTATATTCGAGTTCGTCTTTCATATGACCGAAGAACGATTCCATTGAAGCGTTGTCCCAGCAGTTACCTTTGCGAGACATCGACTGCTTAAAACCAGCCTCAGCAATAAGGCGCCTCGTTGTAAGATGAGTGTAGTGCATTCCTTGATCCGAATGAAAAATAGCATCAGGATGGACGTTACCGTCCAATCGTTTGATTAATAAGTCTAGTGTCCGTTTCACTAGTGATAACTCCAATGTCGAAGACAGATAGTGTGCCAAAATCTGTTTGGTCGCCCCATCTTTTACGCAAGACAAATATGCCCATTGACCAGTACCATAGCGCAAATAAGTAATGTCAGTAAGTAGAACCTTCTCGGGTATACCTTGATCAAACTGACGTTTAAGTAGGTTTGGGCATGTGCGGTGTTCCTGAGTAGCCTTGGCCATTTTTCGATACGGATTCGCTTTCCGAATAAGAGTGACTAGCTTAAACTTTTGCATAAGACGACGAATCTTTTTATGATTCATCACGACACCGTTCATTCGCTCCAATCTCATTTTAATGACCAGCACTCCTGCTCTCCCTTTTCGAGTTTCGAAATGCTCCTTGATGAGCAGGAAGTCTCGTTCGTCGGCTTCTTCTCGAATTTGTCGCTGTTCCTCAGCACTACACCAGCGATAATAGCCACTTGAGCTCACTTCAGCAATCTGGCATAGATAACGGGTTACACGCTTCAAGCCATGTTTACGAAGAACTATGCTAATAAGCTGAAAGCGCTCGGGAGACGATAACGTCTTATTGGTTTGTCTTTCGAGCGCTTCTAGCTTTTTTAAAAGTTCGTTCTCTGCTTCCAGAAGCCTAATTCGTGCTTCAGCACGTCTCAGTTTTTCTTTTGCTGATAATTCTCCCTCTGACTTTCTACCGGTGCTCCCCTTGCCTCTGCGCTCCTCAATTAATCCAGCTTCACCAAAAGTCGTACATACTTTTCTCCATCGATGTAAGCATTTTTTTGGTGTATGACGACCCATTATTTCTAAGGGGAAACCTGCCTGAAGAAATATCTCAATCGGCGTTTGTCCCTCTCGATATGCCTGTACAGCGGTAAATTTGAACATAGGAGAATACGTGATGTTTTTCCCTGTTACTCGAAGTACATTTTGATTTTTTTCTAACATATGTATCTCATGTTCCGTAAAACTTATTCTGTTTTTACTCATCTAACATATCCCCACTCATTTCTCGTTAATGATGATTAAAACACAAAAAACCGTTAGACGGTCACTTTTTTCAAAGTGTCCATCTAACGGGTAGTAGTTCATCAGTCTGCGAGCCCTGTGCTTTTTCTTTTCGCCAGCTTTTTGGGTTCATCGATTCTTTAAAAACTTAGGAAGATCATCCTTTGAGTTTCAACAGGGGGGATTTT
The DNA here is from genome assembly GCF_055685845.1 of Brevibacillus schisleri. Lineage (NCBI taxonomy): Bacteria > Bacillati > Bacillota > Bacilli > Caryophanales > Paenibacillaceae > Brevibacillus > Brevibacillus schisleri. Next base: position 581,735 of record NZ_JBVNDM010000001.1, on the reverse strand, counting down.
TCTTAGATAGTAGAACAAAGCCGCTTGGGAAGAAGTGTATTTCCAGTCCAAGCGCCTCTGGAGCCCGACCCAGTTTCGAAATAAATGACGGGGGTTTTCAGCTTCAACCTCTGCGAATCCTTCATCGAGATGACTACTTTTGAAGCGCTCCCGTCATTTATTTCGGAACGGACAGTCCAACCTACAGCGGGGCGTAGACTGGAAATGCGCTTCTTCCCCTCCGCTACAGCCACTTTCTAATGCGAAAACAAAAGAGGACGGCATTCACCGTCCCCTCTCCCACGCTTTTATTTCGCGCTGAGGCCATATGTCGACTGTGCGACATTCACCATTTCTTCCTCAGGAAGATCCCCCGCGATTGTATATTCGATGCCGTCGAGCTCCCACGTCAGAAGTCGCTGATTTTCACCTGTCTGCGCAAGCACACCAACCGTAAAGCCGAGGTTCACAGGCATACCTTGCTCATACGATACAGATGCTGCTGTCGGGCGACCTTCGATTACCTTGTAGTTGTAAGTCCCTTTGTAGGTTAAGATAACCTTTCTCTCTCCATCACGGGTGACTGGCTCGATATCTTTTTGCTTAACCCCTTCTGGCATATACGTAGGGACGATAACACCGAATTGGCTGTTCGGTTGCTTTACGACCTGTCCATTTGTTTGCGCCATTGTTGGGATCGTTGTCAGCGAGCTTGTTGTCATATTGCGCTCTTTGTCAAAGGCGTCTTTGTCAAACATAGGGTTGAACGAAAAATCAGTGAAATCAATTCGTACGAGCGGATTCATGCTAGCATCCATAATTTCGGCGTGCGTTGGTTTGAAATCTTCTGTCAGCCAAATTTTTTGTTTGGTCAAAGAACGATTGCCGCTGTAGTTCGCTTTCACTTCGAATACATACTGTTTTTCATCCATCTTCATTTGGCGCTCAGTGTCATCGATAATGCTCTTGGCCAGCGTTTCGTATAAATATAACGGTCCGTTGTTCTCAGGCCAGCCACTTTGGAAGCGGAAGCTCTTGTTCAGATGCGGGGTCAGTACAAAGACTCCTTCATTGTTTCGCAAGATGATTTGTGTAATGCCACGCTGCTTCGAGGTGAGAGCTACCCGATAGTTGGTTGGCTTTTCGTACCAGACCTGAACATCGTACTCCATGGGGGTAGAGCCTGTCTGCATGGTCAAAACTGCCTGAGACTTGTACCCAGTCATTTTTCCCAGCGCACCGTTCAGGTCGCTCACCACATCTTCTGGTGTTTTCTGACCAAAACAACCGCCGAGGAACAGGGTGAAAACCAACAATAACACCAGTGGTAAAGCTACCCGTTTCATTCAATGAACTCCTCCTTGTCAATATTTTCGACAAAGAAGGGCATCCCTGTCTATTTCCTGGGAAATCTGTCAGTCTCTCGCCCATGCAGCGCACATCGTGTCAATAGTTGCAAATGGTTACGAAGTTGGCGACATATCGCTTGGATCGGCTACAGACTTAGCCTTCCTGTGTAAGAGCAGGTAGTCCCTCCTGATCTACGCGATATAAATGTATGTCCATCCTCGTCCCAATATGCAGACAAGTTTATCTGTTTTTTTCAGATATCTATTGTTCTTCTACAATGACTTGCGCAATCGCATGCGACTGGCTATGCGAAATGCTCACATGAATATGAACCCGAGTGGGGTCCAGATCAAGTTTGCTGTACACCTCGTTATTTATGGTCATGACCGGCTTGCCCAAATGATTCGGGAGGATTTCCATATCCAAAAAGCTGAGTATAGCACCAATGCCTGTGCCAAGAGCTTTTGCTCCCGCTTCCTTGGCAGCAAATCTGCCTGCAACCATTTCCGCCTGTCTCGTCTCTGATTTTCCATGCAGGAGCTGTTGTTCATCTGTGGTCAAAAAGTGTTTGATTGCACGCTCTTGTCTTTTTATCAAAGTAGCGATTCGCTCTATTTCCACAATGTCTACGCCTGTTCCAATGATCATGAGCATTTGCCTCCTAGTGGGCTGATTTACGAATCACAGTATCATCCACTTCCACGCTTTTGCAAGTGCGAGGATAGAGACCACATTGCATGCATAGACTTTACATAAAAAAATAAAACCCCCGCAAATTGCGAGGGCTTTTGTCCGCTGGCTCCTATTCAGTAACTTGGCCAGAAGATTGTTGTGCAGCCGATTGTTGGTTCTGACGGCGAACTTCCGCAACATTTGTCTCACTTGCGAACTCAGTCGCAGCGCCTTGGGAAGCAGCGCGTTGTGCGGATTGTTGGTTCTGACGACGAACCTCTGCTGCGTTTGTTTCACTTGCGAATTCAGTCGCAGTGTTAGCTGCTTGGCTAGCTTGGTTCGCTTGGCCCATACCCGCTTGGTTGTTTTGTTTAGGCATCGTTAACATTCACCTCCTCGACGTCACTGAATATAATTTGTACAGCCCCCTACATGCGTATCCATCCTCATTTTTCCAAATCATGCTGTTGTTTACTTGCTTTGTCTCGACCGATCATTCATATTGGAAAGGCAAGGCTTTTACTCTGCTTTTGAAAGGAGCAATTCTGTATGGCTCACAAGGTTATTATCTATACCCAAGTCACTTGCGGTCCTTGTCAGGAAGAAAAAATGTGGCTGACTTCAAACAACATTGCTTTCGAAGACAGAGACATCCGTCAAAACGAGGCTTTTTTCCAGGAAGCGATTCAGTTAGGCGCCAGCATGACACCTGTAACCTACATTGAAAAGGAAAACGGCGAGCAAATCGTTATCCATGGATTTGACAAGGAAGAACTAAAAAAAGCGTTGGATCTCAATTGATCCAACGCTTTTTACGACTGATCAGCCAAATGAAGGTTCACTTGCAGCTGATTTTTGTTTGACGACTGGCGACATGTCCGGCAAGTTAGACAAAATTTGCTTCACTTCAGGACTGCATTCCGTATTAACGGAGTAATAAACCCATGGTCCTTTCCTGCGCTCTTTGACCAAACCATGCGTTTTTAACTTAGCCAGGTGCTGGGAAACAGAAGGCTGGGAAGTTTGCAAAATTTCCACGAGATCACGGACACATAAGGACTGTACTTGCAGGAGAGCCATGATCGTCAAGCGCGTCTTGTCACCAAGTAGCTTATAAGTCTCTGACAAAAACAGAACCTGCATCAAATCCATTTCCATAAGGATACCCACCTTTGCCTTACATATCTGTTTATCAGTATACTATATGGCTTATATGATGGGGAAGATAGAACGCAAAAGTTATGTGAACCCCGCCTATACATCTTGCTTTTTCATTGCCTCAATGATCTTGTCTGCAGTGCGAGCAGCCAGCGCCATGACTGTATTTGTGGGATTGCTACCACTTGAGGTAACAAACGTAGAAGCACCTGCTATGAAAAGATTGGGTATGTCATGTGACTGCCCGTATTCATTCACAACAGAGGTTTCCCTGTCATTCCCCATTCGGCATCCCCCCATGAGATGAGCGGTATCAGACACCACATGCTCCGGATGTCCCCCCATCGCTTCAATAATCCGGTTCATTTGCCCAATGGCGTGCTTGTAAAGCTGTTTGTCGTTCTCCTGATAACTGAACGTTACCGTAGGGATCGGCATTCCGTATTCATCCTTTTCCCCTGAGAGCGTCACTCTGTTATCAGGATGAGGCAGTACTTCCCCTACCAAGGTGATTCGCGCATACATATTGTAATCCAGCATGGTCTCTCGAAGCTGTTTTCCCCATAAATACGAGCCGTCTTCCCTCTCGGCAGCAATGGCAGAAGCCATCCCGACCGGACGTGACCCGTGTGCACTCAATGTATATCCGCGGGCAAATCCTCGTTCCCGGTCCGTCTTATAAAAATGCTGCGTCAAGGCAAGGACAGGTGTTCCTTTATACAATCGCACTTCCTCCGGGAGTCGTCCGTATACATCATGACTGGAGTGGGGCATAATTGCTTTTCCTACCCATCCGCTCGAATTCGCCAGCCCTTGCGGAAACTGAGCATTCGCCGAACTGAGCAGCAATCGGGGAGTCTCCACCACAAACCCGGCCAAAATGACAACACGAGCCATCTGCTTGTGCGTCAAGCCATTATGGTTAAACAACACACCGCTGACCCGGTCGCCTGCCATCAAAATTTCCGTCACCATGCAGTCGGACAGTACCTCTACCCCCTCCGCTATCGCTTTGGGGATATGATGAATCAACCCGCTGTACTTGGCATTCGGCATGCACCCTTGATTGCAAAAGCCACGATTGATACAGGGGGGACGCCCATCAAAAGGCCCCGATAAAATCGCCAGAGGGGCGACCACACTCTCGATCCCCAGCTTCTCGCACCCTTCGCGGAACAGTTGAGAATTGGCGCTGATGGGCTCCCGAACCGGGTACGGATACGGGCCTTGAAAGGAACCCCATGGAAAATGATTAGGACCTGAGACCGCAATCTCCCGTTCGATCTTGTCGTAGTACGGGGCAAGATCCTGATATGTAATCGGCCAGTCCTCCCCTACACCGTCTACGGTCTTCGTCTTAAAATCACTCTCGTGGAAACGCAGAAACACCCCCGTAAAATGCACGGTGCCTCCCCCAATTCCCCGTCCTGAGTTGTTATGCCCCAAACGCAGCGGGTCTTTGCCTGCTACCAGCCTCGTTTCCTGCCAGGCTAATCTCCGCATCGACAGCTCATCACTGGCGAAATCGTGCTGCGGGTCCCAAAACGGCCCCGCTTCCAGTACGACAACGCGCAACCCGGCCTTTGCCAGCTCATAAGCCAGCACGCCACCTGCCGCTCCAGCACCTACGATGCATACATCTGCGTCATTGGCGTATTTTCTTTGATCCACAGGAGTGGGGCGATGAGTAATCGTATGATGGTCATGACTCGTCATTTGTTTTCGCCTCCCATGGGTCCGTCAATCCTTTTTCCACCCGTACATAGCCACGCGGATATGCTGGTCCGCCATAGCCGATATCCGACCAAACTAACGGATGTGAATAGTACGCACTGACTGTGTCATGCAGCAACCGCTTGAAAAAATCTGCGGGAGCAAAGTCTTTCCACGCCTCCTGGTTTTGGATGCCTCCATTCGCGACGTGCTGGAGAACGGCTTCTTGCTGGTCTAGCTTCAACGCAACAAAATCAGTTCCATAAGCGGCATGACTCTCCGCATCAATCCCTTTCAAGCCCGAGCGATAGAACTCTTTTTTGGGTGGAATTCCGACCTTTCGCTGTGATTCGCCGATATTACTAGCCGTCGTATTATCCAGATGCTCCACAACAAAGGTCAGCACCTCCAAACGGTGATCATTGACCAATACGCCTACGACTGTCTGCAAAAGCAAGGATTCAGGCTTCGTAAAAAATTGATTGGCAATCGCGGGCATTCGTCTGGCGCCTACCACTTTCCTGGTGTGAGCATCCCACTCTGTATGCTGGCCCCAAACATCATAGGATGGGTAACGTTTAGGCTTTTCCATGTCCTCTCACCCCTTTGAAAACGATTTTTACCAAAACAGCGCAAGAAGCCCCAATGCAGACATGGCCGTGATCAGTAAAGGAAGAATCACAGGAGGACCGACGAGAAAATTTTGACCTTGTGAATAACCTCCCACACGCTGCCCAACCCCGACCGTATGCAAATAGGCCCCGTACAAACCACCAACCATGCCGACTACCATCATCAAGGCAAACACCCAACGCAGCCACCCCGCATTCACAAACGATAAAACAATAGCAGTAACCGCAAATACAGGGAGCTCAAGCACGGGAATCCACATTGCCCAATGGCGGAAGTTTTGTCTTGAGTGAAAAAGTGTGACCTGAACCGCAATCAGGGCGAACGCCAACCCAGCAAAAAGTATCAGTACGCGTTCGATCGGCCAGCCATGCCACATGGAAACATCCTCCTTTTTACGTACATTGCGCCTATTTTTTCCGTCCTTGTCAGGTCCTATTCTGCCTATTTCACTACAAGCAGCATGATGAATAGAAAAAAGCCTGCTACTAGCCAGCAGGCTTTTCATTCCCTATGAAAAATAAACCAATGTCAAATACAAACCGAGCAAAGTGAACATCAATGTCGGTACGGTCAAAATAACCCCCGTCCGAAAATACTGCCCCCACGTAATCGTCACGTCTTTGCGTCTCAAGACGTGCAACCAGAGCAAGGTCGCAAGCGATCCGATCGGCGTCATTTTCGGCCCCAAATCGCTTCCGATCACATTCGCGTAGATCATTGCTTCCCGCAACACTCCATCTGCTTGTGTCCCTGCAATTGCCAACGCGTTGAAGATGACTGTCGGTAGGTTGTTCATGACAGAGGAAATAGCAGCAGCCAGAAAGCCTGTTCCCAAGGTCGTTGCCAATAAACCATGCCCCATGAACCAATCCAAGGCGTCCTTGACCAAGTCAGTCAATTTCGCGTTGTGCAGCCCCCACACCACCACATACATGCCAATTGAAAAAACAACGACTACCCACGGTGCTTCTTTCATAATCCGCCGCATGGCGATCGCTTCACTTTTTCTTGCAGCCAAGCATAAAATGATGGCTGCCCCCGCAATGATGATAGAAACGGGCGTATGGATGGACTCGCTAATAAAAAAACCAATCAACAGGACCGCAAGAATCGGCCACGCCAGGCGAAACATTCTGTGGTCGCGAATCGCTTCCTCCGGATTTTTCAGATGGGAAAGGTCGATCTGCGCCGGGATGCTTTTGCGAAAATATAGGTACAAAACCAGCAGGCTTCCACCAATCGAAAACAAAGTCGGAATGATCATTTTGGCCGCATACGCAGCAAAGCCAATATCAAAATAGTCAGCAGAAACAATATTCACCAGATTGCTAATCACAAAGGGCAATGAACTCGTATCTGCAATGAACCCGCTCGCCATGACAAATGCCAAAACTGTTTTCCCATCCAGCTTTAGTGCCCTCACCTGTGCCAACACAATCGGCGTCAAGATTAGGGCTGCCCCATCATTCGTAAACAAAGCGGATACGAGTGAACCAAGCAGGATCACATAAACGAACATCAACCGCCCATTCCCTTTGGCAAAACGGGCCATATGGAGCGCAGCCCATTCAAAGAAACCGACTTCGTCCAATACGAGCGAGATGATGATAATCCCAATTAACGCGAGCGTCGCATTCCAAACAATGGAGGTTACCTCTGCAACATCACCAATCGTGACTACCCCAATCGCCAAGGCCAACAGTGCACCACCGACAGCCGGATAACCAATTGACAGCCCCCGCGGTTGCCAGATAACCAATGTCAACGTGATCAGAAAAAGGAAAAATGAAATCCAAACCACTGCAAGTACCTCCTTTCCAAAAACCAAAAAGAGCGGGCCTCAAAAAGTCCGCTCTCCTACCATACTACAAATTGAAATGATCTGAAACGTCAAGAAATGGAATCCTTTAAAGTAAAATGTGGCCACCTTCTACATGAAGTACAGTTCCGGTAACAAAACTATTTTGGAGCAGGTATAGTACGCTTTGTGCGACGTCTTTCGCTTGTCCAACTCTCTTCACAGGGAGTTTGTCTGCCAATGTTGCATAGAAATTTTCGCGCACATCTTCAGGCATTTTACTCCGTGATGGCGTATCAATAATGCCAGGTGAAACGATATTCACTCGGATTGGTGCCAGTTCCAAGGCGAGGGTTTGCCCCAGATTCGAAACCGCCGCATTGACTGCACCTAGGGCAGACGAACCAATCATCGCTTTGTAGGCGACAACCCCGGAGAATAAGGTGATGGAACCGTTTGTGGAAATCTTCGGCGCTCCGTACTTCGCCGCGTAGTATTGACCCCAAAATTTGTTGTCGAACAGCTTCCGCGCTTGGGCTGTATCCGTTTGAAGGAATGAACCACCCGATGTTTCCGCTGCGCTGACGACCAGATGATCAAACGTGCCTACTTTTTCAAAAAAGGCCTGAACCTGCTCCTCATCGGTGGTATCTAGCGTATACGCCGAGGCTTTGGAGCCAAGACTCTCTTTTGCCTTCTGCAATTTATCTTCGGAGCGGCTGGCAATGATCACTTCTGCTCCTAGCGCTACTGCCTGTTTGGCTGTCTCCAAACCAATTCCGGAGCTTCCGCCGATGATGACTATCTTTTGATTGTGCAACATGATAGGATCTTTCCCCTTTACTGTGAGATTTTCATTAGAAGCTCAATACCTGTTTGAGATGCGCCTCGAGTTCGGATACAAATCGGTCGATCTGCGGATTTTTTATGACATCATAGCAAGCAAAGCTCTTTACAGGTTGCATGCCTAAAAATTCGTGTACGCGGTGCAAATGGCTGATTGTATCCTCCAGGCTTTCCCCTTTAAAAAATTGGGTCGGATCGTTAAATGCTTTTTCTGGGGCATTCCAAGTCGTCGAGAACATATATTTTTTGTCGGTTAATAAACCGCCTCTACCGTACTGATTAGCCCCCTTGAAAAACAAACCGTATGCATATACTTCATCCATATAGCTTTTCATTAACCCAGGGACACTGAACCAGTAGATAGGGGTTTGATAAATGACCATATCTGCCCAGAGAAATTTCTCGTGCTCTTCTTCGATTTGGTATCCGTTTTGAATAATGGTAGTTCGTACATGGTTCTCTTTTTCGAGCAGACTCACCATATGATCCGTCAACGTTTGGTTTAGTTTTCCCTCTGATGAGCCATATTTTTGGTGGCCATTGATAATTAGGATTTTTTTCATTTTTTCCATCTCCTTTATGTTAGGACGTTCAATTTTCCGCTAAAACACCAATTTGTTGCATAAAAGTTAAATTGTCTTCCAAGTGCCAGTCTTCAACGAGTTTCCCATCCTTGATGCGCAAAACATCAATTGCCATAAATTGAATGGGCTTCCCGGCCAGAGGTTTTCCCATAAACTCGCCTTTGCTCGAACCCGTAAAGGAAAGACGAGCTGTCACCTTGTCCCCCACTACCAGTAAATCCTCAATCTTGCATTGCAAGTCGGGAACTGCTTTACGGAAGTTGCGAGAAGCAAATAACAAGCCATCGGGGCCTTGAGGTCTTCCTTTCGGCAACGTGTTATCTATGAAACTTGGGGAAACGGTTTGTGCAATGAGATCCTCATTCCCCGTGTTCCAGAATCCGTAGAAACGTTGTGCAGCCTGTACCATCTCGGTAGCTTTCGTTGAACCCAAAGAGGAATCAATCGTCATCGAAACGGGTTGAGGAAGATCCTTCAATAGTTGTACGTCTGTCTTGGCGGACAACACAGCCGTTTGTTTATCATAAGCAGACGTTTTCGAATCAGTAGCGCATGCTGTCGTGAGCAGCATCGTCCCAAAGATGACAGCAATACCAGCTATCGAACTCATTTTTTTGGTAAGTGGAATCATGTCGTTCTAATCAGCTCCTTATTTAGAGGGGAAGTATCGGTTGATATTGCTATTGTAATGACACTAACTTCATTTATGGAAGTAGTGATATTTATTTCATATAGTTTCCCAAAAGATACTATTGCGCTATAATAGCCAAAAACCCTAATAATTTTTTTGGAGGATATTCCGATGAACGTTCTTGAGCCAATCGAACTGAACAAAGGAACCCCAGGGCAACCTTGCCCCATTGCCAAGACGCTTGACGTAATCGGGACCAAATGGACCTTTTTAATCATTCGGGACCTGCTTATAGAAGGAACGCTGCGTTTCAGCGACCTGCTGAAATCCATGGATGGGATTAGTCCAAAAACACTGTCGCTCAGACTGAAGGAATTGGAGGAGCACGGTATATTGGAGAGAAAGGTGTTTCCGGAAGTACCTCCGCGCGTGGAATATACGTTAACGGAGAAGGGGAAACGATTGGAAGGTATTTTCATTGAGTTAAAGAGGTTTGGCTTGCATTTATAAACGTTTTTCAAATCAAAAAGAGCGGACCTCGAAAAGTCCGCTCTTTTACCATCATGCTTATTGAATTATCCGAAACGTCCGGTAATGTAATCCTCTGTTCTTTTGTCACGAGGATTTTGGAAGATCGTCGGGGTGCTGTCAAACTCGACTAGCTCTCCATTCAAGAAAAACGCAGTCTTATCGGAAATACGTGCCGCCTGCTGCATGTTGTGCGTCACGATTACAATCGTATAACGGTTCTTCAGCTCTTCCAACAGCTCTTCGATTTTGGCTGTCGAAATCGGGTCTAATGCAGAGGTTGGCTCATCCATCAAAATGATCTGTGGCTGAACAGCGAGTGCCCGTGCGATACAGAGGCGTTGCTGCTGTCCACCGGAAAGCCCTGTTGCTGGCTTTTTCAGTACATCCTTCACTTCATCCCAAAGGGCTGCTGCCTTGAGGCTTGTCTCTACCAGCTCGTCCAGCTTGTTACGATCATTCATGCCGTGGAGCCTCGGCCCGTACGTGATGTTATCATAAATGCTCTTCGGAAATGGATTCGGATGCTGAAACACCATGCCGATATTTTTGCGAAGTCGCTCAACTTCTACACGAGAGCTATAAATATCCTCGTCGAACACTTTTACCGTTCCCGTAATTTTGGTGTTCGGTACAGAGTCGTTCATTCGGTTCAACGTCCGTAAAAATGTAGATTTACCACAGCCAGACGGACCAATTAAGGCTGTAATGGAATCAGACTCTACATCCAGATTTATATGATAGAGGGCTTGCTTATTACCGTAGAAGAGATTCAACTCTCTCACCGAAATAACACTCATACGGTCTTCGCTCCTTCGTGGTTGTTACGTCCTTTTACTTCCCCACTATAGCGCACCAATGTTAGGTTTCCGTGTGGTGTTTATTAAGTTTCGATAAAGATTTCGACTTAGGACTTTTTACATAGGTCATCTTACATTAATTTATGGTAAATCTTGTCGATAAAGCATATACGCTCCTCTAGGTACCCCCTACAATAAAGCTGAACGTTTTGTTAAGGGGAGAACAATTAATGCCAGACATAAGAAAACCGTGGGGTCGCTCGTCGTTTCATTATCGTTCAATTTTCACCAGGCTGTTCGCAGGAATCATGGGAATGGTTATCTGCATGATGGCAATTGCCGCTTTCTTCATCAGCTATCAATCCGAAGCCACACTCAATGAAAAAACAAAGCAGCAATTACACGAAGCATCAGGTGCAGCTCTACAGAAAGTACATAGCAGGGTCTATGACATCGTAACAGCCTTGCAATCATTTGCCTCCACTTATAAAAACAGCAAGATCACGAACAGTCAGATCTTTGGCATTTTTACTGATTTGTCCACAAGCAATCCTACGATTTCCGAATTACAGATCGTCACCACAGACGGAAAGTATTTGACCTTTCCGGGATCACCCCTCGACAGTTCCTACGATCCGCGAAAAATGGACTGGTATGAGGGAGCATTGAATCAACCGCAGCAGGGGGTTTTTGTCTCAGATGTCTTCCAGTTTTCCAAGACGGAGTTTCCCAAAATTGCCGTCTCACTCCCTTTGCGCAATGAAGATGAGGAGCCAGTAGGCGTCGTCGTGGCATTCGTCTCTGTTCCGAAGCTGAGCGAATCAATCGGGCAGATTAAACTGGGCGAAACCGGGTATGCCATGATCGTTGATCAACAAGGCAAGCTGGTCGCTCATCCCGATCAATCCTACGCGTTGCAGCGCCCTCTTCTCTCGGAGCTTGCTATCGTGCAAAACGTCATCGCTGGTCAATCTGGGTACGAGCCGAGCAGGATCAATGGTGTGGATTCTTTTGCCGCCTATCAATTTGCCCCTTCTCTAAAATGGGGAGTGATCGTGGCACAGTCGGTATCCGAGGTAAAGCAAGAGGTTCGCCGCCTTCAGTTAACTATTTTGGCCGTCTCACTCGTCGGACTTGCTGCACTCGCACTCATGTTGTATGTGTATGTTCGCCGAATCATCAAGCCGATTAAGGAAGCACAACAAAAAATGTCCGCCTTTAGCGAGGGTGATCTGCTGCAAACCATGCACGTTCAAAGTAATGACGAAATTCGCCAGCTAGCTGACAGCTTCAATCGAATGAGTGAACAAATCCGGACGATCATCGGTAAAATCCAGTACGTCATCTCAGACGTCAAACAAGTAGCCGATCATGTAGGAAAAGGCTCCCGCCATTCTCACGCCATGCAGTCAGAAGTCGTATCCGTAACAGAGCGGCTTGCCCAAGAAATGGACAACCAGCAGGAGCAGATCGATGATATCCACGCCACGATGGCCGGCATTACACAAGAAATGTCTCGGATCACAGACTCCATGGAAAAAGCAATTGTACAAAGCCAGGAATCACGTCAGCAAAATGCAAAAGCAGCAACCTCCATCGATTTACTAAAAGAAAATATGTACAGCATCTCAGAAGATATGAAGGCATCTATGCATGCCATGTCTTCCATGAGAGAAAGCATGGGCGACATTAACGAAATGCTCGGTCTGATTTCCGCTATCTCCAAGCGAACCAAGCTTTTGTCCTTCAATGCTCGAATCGAAGCTTCCAGGGCTGGACAAGCCGGAGTCGGCTTCAGCGTCGTAGCAGACGAAATTCGCTTGCTGTCCGACCAGACAGAAGAGGCATCCTCCCGTATTCAAAAGGTAATTGAATCAGGGGAAGAACGAATGGAGCATGTAGCCGCCTGCTTGCAGACGACCGATCATGCTACTGTAAATGGCATTCAAACCTTGCACCAGGCCGCTTCTATCTTCCACAATACAATTCAGCTCAGCGAAGCGTTGACTGCCCAATTTGAATCGATCAGAATGCTCACAGGAACAATCTCGACACAGAGCCTAGCCATTTCACAGCGGGTAGACAATCTGTCTGCCTCTGCACAGCAAGTAGTATCAGGCACACAGCAAGCTGTAGCCGCCAATCAAGAAAGCCTATCTTTATCGGAACAATTTCTCGATGACTCCCTGCGCCTGACAGAAATCGTGGAGGATCTGGAGCAAACCATCAAATTTTTCCGAGCGGGAGAAACAACCCCTTCTTTGAAAAATTCATGATATCATAAAGTGAATGGGAACTTTTCACAAACCTATCCTACGAAAGGGGATGTCTGGGCCTTGGATAAGCGTTCCATTCACTTTTATGTCATTGCCCTATTTGTACTGCTAGCAATGTCCCTCGTAACCTTTATCAAGGTCTTTGTTCATAGCCACTATCTGCGTTACTTGTTTGTGGCGATATTTTTTGTTGGCTTGATCGTCGGTTATGTTCGATATTTGATGAAGGTCAAAAGCGAGAACATGAAGCATCAAAGCAAATGGTACAGGTATGGATTTTTACTTGCTTTTGCCCTTATCTATATGGCTATCAAATATGGTGTAAAAGCTGTTGTAGGCTATGAAGCTTCCAGCGAAGACTACGGCACTGTCATCGCGTTCTTCTTCTTGGGTCTGTTTATTACCTATTATGGTTTTTATTCACGATATCTACGGAAAGCCTGAAGAACACGAAGCCCTCCTGCAAGCTGATTTGCTTGGGAGGGCTTCGTGTTCTTGTCTATTCACTCTTAGCCAAAACGTCCGCTAATATAATCTTCGGTTTTTTCGCTTTCAGGTGATGTAAAGATTTTTCCTGTCTCATCCATCTCGATCAGCTCACCCATCAGGAAGAAGGCGGTTTTCTCAGAAATTCGCGCTGCCTGATGGAGGTTATGGGTAACGATCACGATCGTATATTCATCTTTTAGCTGCATGACCAGCTCTTCGATTTTCATGGTAGAGATCGGATCGAGAGCGGAAGCCGGTTCGTCCAACAGCAAAATAGTTGGCTGCATCGCAATTGCACGCGCGATACAAAGCCTTTGCTGCTGTCCACCAGAAAGGGAGAGCGCTGAGTCGCGAAGGCGATCCTTTACCTCATCCCAAAGCGCTGCTTTTTGCAGGCTCGACTCAACCAATTCGTCCAAATCACGTTTATTGGTCATCCCGTGGAAACGCGGTGCAAATGCGATGTTTTCATAGATCGATTTAAAAAATGGATTCGCTCGTTGGAACACCATTCCTACCACTTGGCGCAGGCTCTCGATGTTTACTTGCGAGCTGTTAATGTCGATACCATCAACAATAATGGAACCCTCTACCCGACAAGAAGGAACCAGATCATTCATCCGGTTCAAGCTCCGCAGAAGCGTCGATTTGCCGCATCCGGATGGGCCGATAAAGGCCGTCACGGAGTTTTTTTCAATATCCATGGATATATTTTTTACGGCGTGCTTCTCTCCGTAGTATACATTCACGTTATTCGTATGAATGATCGTTTCTTGCATGGTCAGTACGGACATGGCTGCCACCTACCTCTTCTTAGTTTGATCCTGACGTCATCTTTTTGTAAACCCAATTCCCGAACCAACGAGCGGAAAGGTTAAAGAGCAAGACGGCAATAATCAGAACAGCAGCCGCGCCATCTGCGACATCACGTGCATCCGGTGTCAGCCCCTCGCTGTTTACCTTCCAAATATGAACGGCCAGGGTCTCGGCAGGACGGAACGGATTCAGAGGTGATGTTGTACTGTTCATCGAGAAGTCGGTGAAATCCAGATTCGGTGAAGACATCCCTGCTGTAAACAGCAAGGCAGCCGCTTCCCCAAATACACGGCCAGAAGCCAGAATGGCCCCCGTAAGGATACCTGGGAGTGCTGCTGGAAGGATGACAGACACGATGGTACGCCATTTGGTAATACCAAGCGCGAGACTCGCTTCCTTTTGACTGCGTGGTACGTTGCGCAGTGCATCCTCTGTTACACGAACCAAGAGTGGCAGGTTAAATACCGTCAGTGCAAGTGCCCCACCAAACAGGGTATAGCCCCAGCCTGTCATATTTACGAACACGAGCAATCCAAACAAACCAACTACGATAGACGGAAGGGAAGACAAAACTTCTATACTCATGCGGATAAACTGTGTAATCTTGTTATCCGGCGCATATTCAGCCATATAAATGCCTGCTCCGATCCCGAGTGGCAACGCGATCAGCATCGTCAGGACCAGCAAGTACAACGAGTTGAAAAGCTGTGGTCCAATCCCGCCACCCGCATTGACAATATCCGGCGGAGAGGTCAAAAAGTCGAGATTCAGCTTATGCCAGCCTTGTGAGAGAATGAAGCCCAATAATCCCACCAAGGTACCGATAATCAGTACGGCAATCAGTGTCAAAACAACAGTAGCAGCGCGGTCCATCAGTCTCGCTTTCATCTATTTTGCCAACCTCTTTCTGCCCAACAGGCGCAAAATCACGATAAAGATGAAAGACATCGCCAAGAGCAGCAAAGCCATTGACCAGAGAGCATTGTTATACGGAGTTCCTTGAATCGTGTTCCCCATGTTCAATGTAATACCGCTAGTGAGCGTACTGATTGGTTCGAGCAAACCGCTTGGCAGCTTCGTTGTGTTACCAATAACCATCTGCACAGCCAAAGCTTCTCCAAAGGCGCGAGACATACCCAAAACAATGGCCGTCAAACAGCCAGGAAGTGCGGAATGCAACACGACATTCCAAATCGTTTGCCAACGAGTAGCACCCAGTGCGAGCGAAGCATTGCGCAAATCTTGCGGAACTGCCTCAATTGCATCTGCTGCCACACTCGTAATGGTTGGCAAAATCATCAGGGCAAGAACAAGTCCACCTGCCAATAAGCTGAAGCCAAGAACATCAAATTGTTCGCGAATAAAGGGAACAAGTAAAGTTAGTCCAACATAACCGTAAACGACCGATGGAATACCAACCAACAGCTCGATAACCGGCTTCAATACTTTTTTTCCGAAGCCAGGAAAGATCTCTGTCATAAAAATAGCGGCGCCGATTCCGAGTGGCGCGGCAATCAAAGCAGCCAGTGCCGTTACGAAAAACGAACCGAGGATAAAGGGCAACACACCATACGAGGATGGCTCGCCTTCTGGGTCCCATTTAACATGGGTTAAAAATTCTTTGAAGCTTACTCCATCGACAAAGAACGTCGACAGCCCCTTTGAAGCAATAAAATAGGTGATCGATAAAACTACAATAACGAGCAAACCCGCACAAATCATCGCGATGGTTCTGCCGGTAATATTCTCTGTTTTTTGACGCTTGTTCGTTGTCAGCATTTTTTGCGCAATCATCGATTGACGCTCTGTATTTATCCCTTCAGTACGATGGCTCATGTTCTCCCTCCTGGAAAGAAAACGACTGTACGCAAGCAAAATGAGGGGAAGGCCCCCCTACCCCTCTATTTTGCTGTTGACGATAACGCTTATTTTTGAGTTACTTTGCCTTCTGCATCACGTTCCACTTTCATGTCTGTGATTGGCAAGAAGCCCAATTCTGTAACAGTTTTCTTTTGTACTTCGTCAGTCAGGATGAAGTCGAGGAATGCTTTTGCATCGCCAGTTGCTTCACCTTTGGTGTACATATGCTCGTACGCCCATACTGGATATTTGTTCGTTGTAATGTTTTCTGCGTTTGCTTCCACGCCATCCAATTTCAGAGCTTTTACAGTGTCATTGAAGTAGGACAGTGCCAAGTAACCAATTGCACCTGGTGTTTCTGCAATGATTTTGCGAACAGTACCGGAGGAATCCTCTGTGATACCTTCTGCTTCTTCTTTGCCATCCAAAGCGAATTTGCTGAATGTCGCGCGAGTTCCGGAAGATTTGGGACGGTTAACCAGCGTGATCTTCATATCATCGCCGCCAACTTCTTTCCAGTTCGTGATTTTTCCAGTGAAGATGTCGATCAATTGTTGCTTGGTCAAGTTGTCCACTTTTACTTTTGGGCTTACCGCTGCTGCCATTCCGACAACCGATACTTTGTGGTCTACCAGTTCGTTTGCTGGAATGCCTTTTTTCTCTTCTGCAAAAATATCGGAGTTACCAATCGTTGCTGCACCACTTGCTACTTGGCTCAAGCCTGTGCCGCTTCCTCCGCCTTGTACTTGGATTTGTGCGCCTGCATTTTTTGCCATAAAGTCTTTGGCCGCTTGCTCGACCAGAGGTTGTAAAGCGGTAGAACCTACTGCTGTGACAGGTTCACCGGAAGTTTTTGTTGTCGAACCAGAGTTGCTTTGCTCCTGGGCTGGTTGTTGCGCTGGTGCTGGTGTTTGCGTTTGTGTCTGCGCAGTGTTGCCACTTCCGCACCCCGCGAGTAATGCCCCTACACATGTCAGCGCAAAAAACATTTTGCTGAGTTTTTTCATTGGATGAAAATCCTCCTTAAAAGGTTCGGTTTGTTTTTTTCTCTCTTACAAGTACAAACTATACAGCGGGAATGTTGTCGTATTATGTTGTGAATGTAAAGCTTTCTTAAAGATCCCGGATTCCTGTTGTAAAACGGCGCAAACATGGGAATAATGTCCCTATTCTTTTGGTGGGGGTGTTCATGTGGAACGTCTGGCCTTGCTTTTTGTGATCATCGGAGCCCTGAACTGGGGGTTAATCGGGTTATTTCAATTCGATTTAGTCGCAAGCTTGTTTGGTGGAGCGGAGTCTATCGTAAGTCGAATCGTGTATACGTTGGTAGGCTTGTTTGGGGTATATGCCATCAAGTTTCTATTTACGGATCGGGAAGAAACACCGACAACATAAGAAAACTATGTTCGGCTGTTGCGGAGAGGAGGAAACAGGAGAAAATGCTTAGCTTCTTGTCCCACCCGCTGAGGGATTCACTGCCCGTCTCCATGAAAAAAAGCGAAACCCGCGTCCAAAGTGGTCCATTCAAGAGGTGTCTCAGAGGTGGACGCTAAAAGCTTGTTTCTCTTTTTTTCATTCCGCCTCGGTCGGTGTACCAAAGATCTTCGCTTATTTCTCCTGTTTCCTCTACGAGCTTTCCGTGCTATTCGAGGTTTTAAAATCCTTAACAGATGGAAGAATGTAATCAGTCACGACAGAGAAGAATATTGCCAGACGTAGCGACTTGTGGAGTCCTACCGAGCGGAGAAGCGATTAGCGGGCAAAAGAAACGCAACGTGCCCAAGCGACGTAGCGGCTACCACTTTTGCGTTTCCCCGCTAATCGCTTCGGAGCGGACAGCCTCAACCCTCAGCAGGACGGAGCCTGGAGCCTAGACTGGAAATGGTCTTCTCTCCACCGTAGCTACATAATTAGAGACCTTAGGTTGTTGCTGTAGTGCTGGGGAGGAAACAGGAGAAAACGCTCAGCTTCTTGTCCCACCCGCTGAGGGATTCACTGCCCGTCTCCATGCAAAAAGCGAAACCGCGTCCAAAGTAGTTCTTTCAGGATGTTTTTCAGAGGTGGACGCTTAAGAACGTGTTTCGCTTTTTTCATTCCGCCTCGGTCGGTGTACCAAAGATCTTCGCTTATTTCTCCTGTTTCCTCTACGAGCTTTTCATCCTATTCGAGGTTTAAAATCCTTAAAAAATTGAAGAACGTATACAGTCACGACAGAGAAGAATATTTCCAGACGTAGCGACTTGTGGAGTCCTACCGAGCGGAGAAGCGATTAGCGGGCAAAAGAAACGCAACATGCCCATGCGACGAAGCGGCTACCACTTTTGCGTTTCCCCGCTAATCGCTTCGGAGCGGACAGGCTTAACCCCCAGCAGGACGGAGCCTGGAGCCTAGACTGGAAATATTCTTCTCTTCACAACAGCCTCTGTAATCTTAACCACAAAAAAAAGCGGCACATCCTGATAAACTGATATGCTCCCCATACAGTAGACAGGCGAAATAATAAAAAGCTTGCTATTGTTAGGGGCTGTTGACAAATTGCCGTAGAGATAGGAGTTTCTGGGAATCGTGTAGAAATCATTTCTATACGGTTCTTTTTATTTTGGAGGGCTATCTCATGATGGGAATCGATGGAGACAAACAGCACCAGTTTATGTTCTTAAATTTGGATGATCTTGTACCCGAGAATCATTTTTTACGTGTTGTTCGTAATAAGATTGATTTTTCTTTTATCTATGAGAAAGTGCAACACTTATACTCGCCTGTAGGTCGTCGCTCAGTTGATCCAGTTTTGTTAATGAAAATGATCCTTATCGGGTATCTTTATGGCATCCCTTCCGAAAGGAAGTTGGAACAAGAAATCCAAGTGAATTTGGCCTATCGATGGTTTTTAGGATTGGACTTAACTGACACTGTTCCCGATCATTCCACACTGAGCCAGAACCGCCGTCGTAGATTTAAAGAAAGTCATATTTTTCAGGAGATCTTCGATCACATCGTCTCGGAATGTATTCGAACTGGTTTAGTTACTGGGGAAATAATTGTTGTTGATTCTACTCACATCAAAGCGAATGCATCGATTAATAGGTCAGAAAAAGTTTTAGTGGAGAAAAAGCCTACTGAGTACCTTGAAGAGCTAGAAAAGGAAGCACGGAGAATTAAAAAAGACAGAGATAACGATCCCACTAGGAAAAAACGAGGAAGAAAACCTAAAACCTCTCCTCCTGAGAAGGAAGTAAAACAGAGCACAACAGACCCGGAGTCAGGTTTATTGAACCGTCCTAATAAACCCAAGGGATTTCACTATTTAGCGCATACCAGTGTGGACGTTAAGCATGGAATCATAACTGATATACACGTTACGGCTGCTAATGTGAATGACCACGAACCATTTATAAAGCGATTACAGATACAAAAAGAGAAATTTGGTTTACATATTGGCAAAGTAGGCGCAGATAAAGGGTATGATCGCTCTGGAGTACACCATGAATTAGAAAATTTAAAGATAACCGGTTATATCTCTCCGATAAAAGGTGTTATTGATCAGACCGAAAGGTCAGTACAATTTACATTTGATGAAATGAACGATGCCTATTATTGCTCGAATGGCAAGGCACTTCAATTTACTCATGTTAAGTGGCACAGTTGGAAACAAAGTTATAGCAAAATTTATGCTGCCCAAACAAAGGACTGTAAGTCCTGTGAGTTACGCCAACAATGTTTTGGACAAACCGCATCTCGCAAAACAATAGAAAGACCATTATTCCAAGAGGCTAAAGAACGCAACCAAGCAAGGAAGCAAAGCCAAGAGTACAGTGTTATCCAAAGGCAAAGAAGAATATGGTGCGAGGGTACCTTCGGTACAATGAAAAGGCAGCATAACTTAAAAGAAACATACAAAAGAGGCATTCGAAATGTATCCGAACACTGCCTCTTTTCTGCAATGGCAATTAACATTAAACGAATGATAAAAGCAAACTAATCACAGGTTACGAAACAAAACAATCCGACGACGTATAAGTGAAAAAACGGCAAAAGGGTTAGGGCATTGGGTCCCTAACCCTTTTTGTCAACAGCCCCATTGTTAGGGGAGCTTTTTCATGTCTAGAGGTAAATATAATGCTTTCGAGAAACTAGCCATTCTCGAAGAAGTATCAAATGGGGAAATTGGTTTCCTGGCAGCTGCGAAGAAATATGAGATTAACAAGACAACTTTAATGAAATGGCAACGTCGGTACAAGATGTATGGATATGAAGGGTTAGAGCGTCGTACGCATCTTCAACGCTATAGTGCTGATCTTAAGCTCCGAGCGGTAATGGATTACCTTGAGGGGGGATTGTCTCAGTACCAAATCATCGATAAATACAAGATTGCTAGCACGAGACAGCTTTTTAATTGGATCAACAAGTATAATGGTCATAGCAGCTTAAAAGCCTATAAAGGGGAAGCAAAAGCTATGACAAAGGGTCGCTCTACGACTTGGCAAGAACGGATTGAGATTGTGCAGTATTGTCTGGCACATGAACATAATTACCAAAAGACATCTGAACATTTTCAGGTCTCCTATCAGCAAGTATACCAATGGGTGAAGAAATTCGAAGATGGCGGTCAGGATACGTTAAAGGATGGCCGAGGGAGAAAGAAAACTCCGGAGGAGTTAACAGAGGCCGATCAACAGAAACTCAAGATGAAGAAGATGGAGTACGAAATTGAGCGACTTCGGGCGGAAAATGCATTCTTAAAAAAGTTAGAGGAGCTAGAAAGAAGGCGACGCTAAATCAGACACGGCAGGAAACAATTTACCTTGCCATCCAAGCGCTTCAAAAGGATGCATCAATTAGCGTTCAACTCCTATGTAAAATTGCAGGAATTGCACGCTCAAGCTATTACAAGTGGCTAAATCGCAAACCCAGTGCTCGAGAGATGGAGAATGAGAAGTTTACCCAGGTGATGATGACCATCTATGAGAAAGTGGAGCACACCTTTGGATACCGTCAATTAACCTTGCATATGCGAAAACAAACCAGAAAAACCATTAACCATAAGCGCGTAGAACGGTTAATGAAGGTAATGGGAATCCAGTCTGTTATCCGGAGAAAGAAAAAGAAGTACACAAACGCCACGCCGCAACAGGTGGCGGAAAACCTACTAAACCGTAAATTCCATGCTGATGCACCGAATGAAAAGTGGCTCACCGATGTAACGGAATTCAAGTACGGTAACGGCCAGAAAGCGTATTTAAGCGCTATTCTCGACCTTCATGATAAATCCATCGTCGCCTATGTATTAGGGCGTTCCAATAACAATCCACTTGTATTCCAGACGTTGAAACGTGCCTTGCAGGCAGCACCAGGAAGCAGCCCCATGCTTCATAGCGACCGAGGCTACCAATACACCTCCTTGGGCTTTAAGAAACTTTTGGATGACAACAACATAATCCAGAGCATGTCCCGTGTGGGACGATGTATCGATAACGGCCCAATGGAATCTTTTTGGGGGACCCTCAAATGTGAGAAGTACTATTTGCACACGTACCATACTTTTGAGGAACTTGAGAGAGATATTGAGGCCTATATCCACTTTTACAATAACGAACGATTACAAGCAAAACTAAACGGCCTCAGTCCGATGGAGTTCAGGACCAAGGCCGCCTAAATTTTATTATTTGTACTGTCTACTTGACGGGGTGCAGTTCAAACAGGGTGTGCCGCCTTTATGGTGATAATTAATTGTCTCGTTTCAGTGGCTCGGAGAGATCTACGTGCCCCATCAGCGTTTCTACTTTCTTGCCATCCTCCAAGAAGACAATCTCCTTTACTTCCGAGAATTGAAAGAAGGTATTCTTCAACGCATCCAAAGCCATTGTCTCGCCGCTTGAACCCATGTTGAACTTATTTTTGCTATCTGCATCAATCGTCAAGGTTCCTTTATCGATTGTAATGGAATGGTACTTAAAGTCTCTCCACAGTGGAACGTGCACGTCTTGCTTTACAGGCTTCTCCAACAGGGCAAGTGTCTTTTTGTACTTCTCGATATCTTCTGCAAACGTGATCTCTTGCTCTTCTTTTTGCAGCTCCATCACATTATTATCCGAATAGTAAACGGTGACCATTTGCTTTTTTAGAGTCGGCTCTGTTGTCGATGGATCAGTGTTTGAACCAGATGGCTGTTCTACTGGTGTGGTTGGTTGTGGTGTTTCTGTCGCGTTTTGCCCACATCCGGCCAAAAGCAGCATCACTAACGCTGCCATCCAGATCACTCGACTTTTTTTCATCGTGAAAAGCCCCCTTACTGATAAGACTCGTAGTATTCACGAATAGCCGCAACAATGGCTTTCGCGATTTTATCTTGGAATGCCGGATTCGTTAGCTGCGCGTTCTCCTGTGGATTGGAGAGGAAGCCAGTTTCGGTCAATACAGCAGGCATTTTCGCGTTTTTGATCACATAAAAGCCGCTCTTCTTGAAGCCTCGATCCGGGAACTGCGTTGCCCCACGTAAATATTTATGTACCAATTGGGCAAAGTCTTTACTGTTTTCATTATAATAGAAAGTTTCTGTTCCTGCAGCCGCCGGTTTCTCGAATGCGTTGGCGTGAATAGACAAGAACAAGTCGGCATCTAACTCATTGGCAACAGCGACACGCTCTGACAGTTCATAAAACACATCTGTTGTGCGGACAGGAACGACTTGAAACTCTGGGTATTGCTTCAGCAAAGCCACAATCTTATTGGAGACAGCCAAGTTGTAATCTTTTTCATTGTTGCCAGCGGAGCCCTTCGTACCAGGGTCTTTCCCCCCATGACCGGCATCAACGACGATCAGGTAGCCTGTTTTCTTCGGTTTTGGCGTCAATTTTACTTCGATACCATCCTTCGTGTAAGCCAGCTCATACGTGCTCTTTTGGTTCAGCTCAATAACGACGCGAACTGTGTCAGGAGACGCACTGTATTGGCTGTAACGCAGGTTAGTGATGAGAGGTTCTTCTTTTGCTTGTTCTGCCTGATTCAGTCCGTCAGAATCTGAATCTGTGCCTTGGTCTTCATCAGCAGCGGAGGCCGTTTCCTCGGATTCGCCTACGCTATCATTTTTCTCGTCTTGACGCTTCAGATCATCGATTAAATCATCATCTAATGCGGTTTGTGGGAGATCCAAGACGATCCGGTGTGGTCCTGTCATCACAAAGGACTGAGGAATGACAGGTATGGTCGTTTCAATACGAACACGGTCGCCGTTCTCAGATACACCTTTCAAAATATTGAGGCGATCGATCTCAACCTGATTATTCTTCTTGTCCCACGTAAATGACCCTCCAAGCTCGTCCTCCAATTGACGTAATGGGAGGACCAACTGATCATCAATCGTCATCCCGCGCTCAGGTCTTTTCCACGTAAAGCCTTTTTGTCCCACTTGCTCAGCTACGGCCTGTGCGGACGCGTACATCGTGTCTTCCACTTGATACAGCTTGATTGGCTGGGTTGGTACCGTGCCATTCAGCTTGACCTGCGGTGTTTCGTTCGCAATGACAGTACGTGTGCTGTTGTCCCACCCAACTGTAACACCAAGTGACTCCCCGACAAAACGCAGTGGCAGCAGCATACGCTTTTGTGAAATAACAGGCGGCGTATCAAGTTTCACTTGTTTGCCGTTCAACACTGCTGTACGGGAGTCAAGTGTAAGGGAGAGTTGCTGTGTGCCTTTGGTAATGACAGCTGTTCGAGTAGCCTCATTCCAATCCACATTTGCACCTAGCCCTTCAGCGATGACACGAACTGGTACCAACGTGCGCCCATTCTTGATGACTGGCGGCACTTCAGCATTTACTGCTTGTCCACCAATCACGAGATTGACAGCTTCCTCTGAGGCACTGCTTGCTGCAACCGCCCAACCGGGGATTAGCAACAGGACCAGCAATGCAAAAAGCAGAGGGTAAAATCGTCTCTTCATCCTGACCTCCTCCGTGATGTCTGTATTCTTCGTTATGTGGCGTCAGCCAATGTGCAACGTTCACCATTCTATTAGACGCTAGATGATCTGTAAAGTTTATAGTCTTTTGGTACCAAAATGAAAAGACCGCCTCCGCAAGCCCCGCGAGACAGTCTTTGTAACTGAGCATTTGTTACCGAAAAAATCCCCTTCTCTCTTGCCTACTTACTTGTTGCACCGGTTTTTTTATCATGTTCAAGCCCCCGTTAGCAAGAAATTGCTGGATCAGCGATATCACAGCTGGATTCGACAATACCTTAATGGAGTCGGCTACCTTGGGGTTTTTCAATTGGGGAATAGCGTCGCCTAGATGCGGTAAAAGCGGCAGTAAATCTTCGATAGAAATGGCAGGCTTTTGTGGTGGGGGTACAGCTTCCACTTGGGCGGTATTCCGTCTTCCTCCAAACAGCAGACTTCGCCGTTCTCCTGTAGCTTTTGGAGGTGCCTGTTTGAGGCGCCCCAGTGTATTTTTCATATCCTGTAGCTCCTGTCGCACCTGACTCATTTCTTTCATCATTTGGGCATTGTTTGCATGCTGCGCATCCGCAAGTTTGTTGATCGATTCTAGCAAAGGGTTCCTGGGGACAGCCTGCTTCTTTTTCGCTTTCATTTTCTCAACGATAATCCCACCTCCCTCCTCACTCTCCCCCCTTATCTAAAACGTTTTTTTATATTTTCCAAATCCTTTGCAGTGACACCTTTTTTCGAAAGCTTATTCAACAAGCTTCCGACGTTTTCTGTTTTCTGCATCTGACGAAACTGCGCAGCATAACTGTTAACCTCTTGCTCGGTCAATTTTTTCCCTGACTTTCTGGCCATTTCACGAATGACTTCCTTGATTCCCGCATCTGTCCTCAGCTTTTCCTTAGGAATGGATTTCACAATGTTGAGCAAAGAACCAATATCCATCAGTATCCCCCCTAATTGCAGTTAGTTCCTTTTTACTCTATGTAGCCAAGGACGTAATGGATTGGTCATTTGTCCATGAGACAGAAAAAAAGAAGAGGGCACGAAAATAGCCCTCTTCTCCTGCATTTTTATTTTTTGGTGAGATCTGCGTATTTGAAATCGATAGCACCCAGTCCATCGATTACGACATCCTTCAGATTCTCGTTTTGCACCCAAGAGTTCACGTAGAAGTAGATTGGCATGATTGGCATTTCATCCATCAGGATTTGCTCAGCCTCCATGAGAATTGCTTTGCGCTTCTCTGGGTCTTGCTCCAGAGCGGATTGGTTCAGGAGCTCCTTGTACTTTGGATTTTCCCAACGTGTATCGTTGTTTCCGCCGTCTTTTTCCTGGAACATTTCCAAGAAGTTGATGGGATCATTGAAGTCACCCAACCAGCCTCCACGAGCGATTTGATAATTACCTTGGTGTACGTCATCTAAGTATACCTTCCACTCTGAATTTTTGAGCTTGATATCTACGCCGAGGTTCTTCTTCCATTGAGCCTGTATTTCTTTTGCGATCTTTTTATGACCTTCGGATGTGTTGTAGCTGAGTGTAATTGGAGGGAGTTTGGAGATACCCTCTTCCTTCATACCTTCTACCAGTAATTTCTTTGCCACTTCAAGATCATTGTCTTTGAAGTAACCGTCTTTGTTCAACGCCATGCTCGGTGGTACATAGCCTGTTGCCGGCATTTGACCCGCTTGCAGGACATCGGCGGTAATACTTTCGCGACTAATTGCATAGGCGAACGCCTTACGAATTTTTGCGTTGGAAAACGGTGCTTGCTCTGTATTGAATCGATAAAAGTAGGCACCAGCGATTGGCTGTGTCTTCAAGACGCCAGCTTCCCTCAAAACCGGAAGTGCGTCGATTGGCAGCCCGGACGTTGGAGCACCTGCCCAATCCAGCTCGTCGTTATCAAACAAGGACAATTCCGTATTCTCATCCTCTATCATGGAGAATTCGATCTTATCCAATTTTACATTGGCTTTATCCCAGTACTTCTCGTTCTTTACGACAGTCAGCTTGCTCTTGT
Source organism: Brevibacillus schisleri (assembly GCF_055685845.1). NCBI lineage: Bacteria > Bacillati > Bacillota > Bacilli > Caryophanales > Paenibacillaceae > Brevibacillus > Brevibacillus schisleri. The sequence goes on along the minus strand of NZ_JBVNDM010000001.1, from coordinate 555,631 downwards.
GTTCCCATGTTTCCATTTTGAATGGTCCGTTGCCAACTACCGTCTTTGCATCGTCAGCCCATTTTCTGTTGCCTTCAACTACCTTCTTGTTCACCGGGTAGAATGTTTTGAAAGCAACCAGCTCCGGGAAAAATGGTGTCGGGTTTGTCAGTTCCACTTCCAGCGTCTTATCGTCAATCGCCTTTACACCAACGTCTCCCGCTTTACCGATCCCTTTGTTGAAGTCTTCTGCACCTGTCACATAATACATCTGGTAGGCGTAGTTGGAAGCTGTCTTTGGATCGAGCACGCGTTTCCAAGCATATTCGAAATCATGTGCCGTTACTGGGTCGCCGTTGCTCCATTTTGCTTCACGAATCTTGAATGTATAAGTCTTCCCATCCTTAGAAACGGTATAGCTCTCTGCCGCGGCTGGGTGTACCTCTCCGTCTTTTCCGAGACGTGTCAGACCTTCGAATATAGCCGTGACGATCGTTCCAGAGGTAGTATCCTCTGCAATTCCTGGGTCTGCTGTAGGCGGCTCCGATTGTAGATTCATCCTTAAAACCTTCGGCTCAGCCGCTTGGACAGCACCTTCATACCCTGTCATCAATCCACTGAAAACGAGGGCCGAACTCAATACCATAAAAACACTCTTCTTCATCATATACCCTCCAATATACCCTAATAGAATCTTCCGAAAATAGTATACAATAAAAAGTAAAAATTTGGATGTTAAATAGATAAAAAAAGAAGAAAGGTGAGTATAGCACCTCTCTTCTTTTATATGCACAGCTATTATTTCTTTTCTACGAAATCTGCGTATTTGTAGTCTACAGCACCCAGACCATCGATGATAACATCTTGTACTCTGTCGTCCTTAACCCAAGATTGAGTATAGAAGTAGATTGGCATAATCGGCATTTCATCCATCAGGATTTGCTCAGCCTGAGCCAGGATTGCTTTACGTTTTTCTGGGTCTAGCTCCAGAGCGGATTGGTTCAGGAGTTCTTTGTACTTCGGATTTTCCCAACGAGTATCGTTGTTTCCACCGTCTTTTTCCTTGAACATTTCCAAGAAGTTGATTGGATCGTTGAAGTCACCCAACCAGCCTGCACGAGCCACTTGGTATTTACCTTGGTGTACATCATCCAGGTATACTTTCCACTCTTTGTTCTCGAGCTTCACGTCTACGCCGAGGTTTTTCTTCCATTGGTCTTGGATTGCCTCAGCAATCTTTTTGTGACCTTCGGAAGTGTTGAAGGAAAGAGTAAGTGCCGGGAATTTGGTAAGGCCCTCTTCTTTCATACCTTCCTCGAGCAATTTCTTCGCTGCTTCGATGTCGTTATCCTTGTAGAAGCCGTCTTTGGTCAGCGCCATGCTTGGTGGTACATAGCCTGTTGCAGGCAATTGACCAGCTTGCAGGATGTTGTCGATCAGGCTTTGACGATCGATTGCGTACGTAAATGCTTTACGGATTTTTACATTGTTAAACGGTGGTTTTTCTGTGTTGAAACGGTAGAAGTAAGTACCTGCGATTGGCTGTGTTGTCATTTTGCCGGAGTCTTTCAAAGCCGGAATCGCGTCAGTTGGTAGTGCAGAAGTTGGAGATCCCGCCCAGTGCAACTCACCATTTTCCCACATGGACAGCTCTGTATTCTCATCCTCTACCATGGAGAATTCGATTTTGTCCAATTTTACGTTGTCTTTATCCCAGTAGTTATCGTTTTTGGAAACAACGAGCTTGCTCTTGTGCTCCCAAGAATCCATTTTGAATGGACCGTTACCAATAACTGTTTTCGCATCGGTAGCCCATTTCTCGTTGCCATCCACTACTTTTGGATTAACTGGGAAGTATGTTTTGAATGCAACCAGCTCCAGGAAGAATGGAGTTGGGTTCGCCAATTCTACTTCGAGTGTTTTATCGTCAATTGCTTTTACGCCAACGTCTTCTACTTTACCTTTGCCCTTGTTGTAGGCTTCTGCGCCCTTCACATAGTACAGTTGGTATGCATAGTTGGAAGCTGTTTTTGGATTAAGAGCGCGTTTCCAAGCATATTCGAAATCTTTTGCGGATACTGGATCGCCATTGCTCCATTTGTTATCACGAATTTTGAATGTATATTTTTTACCGTCTTCAGAAACAGTGTAGCTCTCTGCTGCTGCTGGATTGTATTTACCGTCTTTACCAACGCGAGTCAGACCTTCGAAGGTAGCAGTGATGATGGTGCTGGAAGTTGTATCTTCCGCGATACCTGGGTCAGCTGTTGGTGGCTCGGAGTGCAGGTTCAGTTTCAGTACTTTAGAGCCAGCTGGTGCAGAATTTTCTGTCTTTGCTCCGGAAGCGTTATTATCTGCCGGTGCCGCCTGGTTTCCGCCACCGCATCCTGCGAGTGCCGCGCCAAGAACGAGGATAGAACTCATTGCCACGAAAACATTCTTTTTCATACAAGTAATCCCCCTTTTCTAAATCTTTTATCAATATACATGGTTTTATATATTTTTTAAATATGTTTTAGAATGATTTAATAAATTTTTATTTATTTATAAAGAGAATTAACGAATTATAAAACACATTGATCGATAAATAAAATTTCCAGAACATCCCTCTTTTGATATCTCTAAGAAAAACCGCATAAAATCAAGCTTTTTCAGAGTTGAATATTCACCACTCATTTATTTATATATTTTTTTGTTCACCCAATTTTATCCACGTTCAGTAAAATGACAATAGTAATTTAATTTATAATTTTATAATTTCTATTATCACCTTCCATCCTCTGTTCCATTGTTCTCTCTTAAAATGGTTTACAAAAAAAAAGAAGAGTGCCGTAGCACCCTTCTCAGCCTGAAGAGAAACCCCCTTTTGGGGGATTTCTTTTTAGTATTGTTCAGCACGAAGTGCTGAAAAAAAGGATAGCCTGCACCTAACTTGCTTTCGCTAGGTGTAGCGCTATCCTTTTAATGTTTTGTACTGTTGCTGTCATCAATACCTGCTCTTGGACATTTTCACGTCCGCGTAACCTACAATAGCGAAGCCCATGCAGTTCTTTAGCATCTGCAAAGCTTCGCTCTATGGTTTGGTATCTTAATCTATATAAATATTTCCCCGATTTACTTAAACGGTTCTGTCGAACCCATTCCTTACTCTCTTCCCAAACGTGCCTGCTTATCACCTTTTGGTGATTTTTAGATCGGGTACACTCAGAAAGCCTTGGACAAGTTTTACATATTTCTTTATTGGACTTATACATCCTGTATCCGTTTCGATCGGTAGTCGAATAAGTAAGCGTATGTTTTTGAGGACATGTGTACACATCGCACTCCAGATCATATTTAAAGCGCCATTTAGCAAAAAGACCTTTAACAGGTGTAAAGGCACGATGACCGATGACAGCAAATACATTTATATCGTGAAGTGCCTTGCAGATTGGAGTAGTTAAATAACCAGCATCTAATGCAATAGCTTCAATTGTATCCTGAAACCCAAACTTCTCGATTTGGAGATTCAGCCTATCTATGTAAGGAACGGAATCATGGACATTGCCAGCAGTGACATGGACATCGGTAATAATATTGTACTTATGATCGACAGTCCGGTGATCGAGATAGAAAAAGCCTTCGGGCTTGCTGTCTCGAACCATGTAGCCACTTTCCGGATCAGTGGTACTCACCTTGATTTCCTTTTCTTCCTTCACACCCTCTCTAGGCTTCAATCCTTTTTTCCATGTACCTCACGGTCTTCATTAATTGCTACCTCTAAATCTTTGAGATAGGCACGACTCGTTTTCTCGATGACATGCTTCTTAAATTTTCGTTTATTCGCATTTGCTTTAAGATGCGTGGAATCACTTATCAATACACGGCCAGCGACCATTCGATGCTGAATCGCCAAGCGCACAATTTCATCAAAAATCTCCTGAAAAACATTTGTATTTTTAAAACGGGTTCGACGATTCCAACTGATTGTTGTGTGATCTGGAACTCGATCTGTTAAAGAAAGGCCAAGAAACCAACGATAGGCGATATTAGTCTGGATTTCTTTTTCGAGCTGCCTCTCTGAGCGGATACCGTAAAGGTATCCAATGAAAATCATTTTAAATAAAACAATAGGATCAATGGAAGGTCTACCGTTATCCTCGCAATAATATTGACGTACTTTTTCTCGGATGAAGGAGAAATCTATATGTTTCTGGATGACCCTTAATAAATGGTCCTCTGGGACCAATTCATCAAGACACACAAATTCGTAATGCATTTGTGGATTTTTATCATTGGAGGTAAGCACAATAATCACCTACTATAAAATGTAATTATAAGAATTATAACAAATTAACGCGGTGTCGCTTTAAAATTAAGTGAAATAAAAATGGCTGTCGACTTTCTCGACAGCCTGAGAAGAGTGCCGTAGCACCCTTCTTTTATTACAACAAGCTATGCGCTTTTTCTTATTGAATGTCTGCCCATTTCCAGTCTGCGAAACCGAGACCGTCGAGTACTACACCTTTTACTTTGTCTTTTTTCACATAAGAATGTGTGTAGTAGTAGATTGGAGCTGCTGGCATTTCGTCCATGAAAATAGCTTCTGCTTGTGCCAGGATTTGTTTGCGTTTTTCTGGGTCCTTTTCCAGAGCAGATTGGTTCAGCAGCTCTTTGTACTTCGGATTTTCCCATTTCGTGTCGTTGTTGCCGCCATCTTTGTCCTTGAACAGGTCCAAGAACGTGTATGGATCGTTGTAGTCACCAGTCCAGCTGGAACGTGCGATTTGGAATTTACCTTGGTTCACATCTTCCAAGAATACTTTCCACTCTTTGTTCTCCAGCTTAACGTCTACGCCGAGAGCTTTTTTCCATTGGTCTTGGATCGCTTCAGCAATTTTCTTGTGACCTTCAGACGTGTTGAAGGAAAGAGTCAGCGTAGGCATTTTGGTAATGCCTTCTTCTTTCATACCTTCTTCCAGCATCTTTTTCGCTGCTTCTACATCGCCGTCTTTAAAGTACGGGCTTGTTGCCACTGCCATTGTTGGCGGGATCAGACCCATAGCTGGCTCTTGGTTTGCTTGCGTGATGTTGTCGATGATCGATTTACGATCGATAGCATAAGCAAACGCCTTACGGATTTTCGCGTTGTTGAACGGCGGAACTTCCGTATTGAATTTGTACAAGTAGGTACCCGCGATCGGGCGTGTTTGCATTTGACCGGATTCTTTCAATGCTGGAATCGCATCGGTAGGAAGTGAGCTCAGAGGCGCTCCGGACCAATCCAAATCGTCATTGTCGAACATAGACAGCTCTGTATTTGCATCTTCAACCATGGAGAAGTTGAGCTTGTCGAGTTTTACAGCGTCTTTATCCCAGTAGGTATCGCTCTTCACGAGAACCAATTTGCTCTTATGTTCCCATGTTTCCATTTTGAATGGACCGTTACCCACGTGAGTTTTTGCTTCGCCTGCCCATTTATCGCTGCCTTCTACTACTTTTTGGTTAACTGGGTAGTACGTATAGAACGCAGTCAGCTCCAAGAAGAATGGTGTTGGATTCTTCAAAGTCACGACGAGTGTTTTATCGTCTTTCGCTTTTACGCCAACATCATCAGCTTTTGCTTTACCCTTGTTGTATTCTTCTGCATTTTTCAGGTAATACAATTGGTAGGAGTAGTTAGATGCTGTCTTCGGATTGAGCGCTCGCTTCCAAGCGTATTCAAAATCCTTTGCAGTAACTGGCTCTCCATTGCTCCATTTGCTGTCACGCAGGGTAAATGTATAAGTAAGGCCATCTTCGGATACGTCAATTTTTTCTGCTACAGATGGATGTGGTTTGCCATCTTCGCCAATACGAGTGAGACCATCAAATGTTGCACGCAGAACCGCACTGGAAGTAGAATCCTCAGCCAATGCAGGGTCAGCAGTTGGTGGCTCGGACATCATGTTCATTCTCAATTCTTTAGGACCGCTTGTTTGCTCCTTAGAAGCACCGCCTTGCTCGCCTGCTTTCTCACCACCGCCGCCACAACCAGCCAGCGCCGCACTAAGAACCAGGATAGAACTCATTGCTGCAAAAACGCTTTTTTTCATGGTGTTGACCCCCTCTTTTTCTATCGGTAAAGATTCCTTGAAAGCTACTCCACAAATATACTGCATTTTTAGTAATATTGAAGACATTTTAAGTAAAATTAATTATGTTTTATTCAAACATCAAATTCTATTAAAGGAAATAAAATTGGTAGTTTCATCATGATGAAGTATGCCTCGTACATAAAAATTTATGCAGCAAGAAACAACCCCTCCAGCCAGAAGGCGAAGGGGTTCACTATGATTAAATTTGGGCTCGTCGATACTCGTTCGGCGCTACACCGACAATTGCTCGAAAATCTCGAATGAAGTGAGAGTGATCGTAGTAGCCTAGAGAGGTAGACAGGTCCAGCCAATCTCGGACCGTTCCTTGGTCAATCTGCTCCGCTGCTTCATGCAATCTGTATCGTTGGATGACCGACTTCGGGCTAACCCCTACATAGCGGTCAAACAAGCGCTGCATGGTCCTCATGTTCATACTGGTCAACTGTACCGCATCCTCTACCCTGAGTACGGATCGATCTGCCTGGATCATCCTGACGATTTCACTGATGCGCGCAACATTCGGGTCAGGCTTCGGCAAATGTTCGAATAGAAAGGCTTCTACCCTTTTCATCATTTGCTCATCATTTGGCAGGCTTAGCACTTCTTTCTCAAGCTGGTCAGTGGCAACACCAAACACGGCTTCCAGACTGGTAGAAGTGCCGCTCAGCTTTGATATCGGGGCATTCAGAAACGGATAAAAACCTCCGGGCCTGAATTTTACTCCGAACACCTGACCTTGTCCCTTTAAAAGATGCGAGGAAGTCGTGCGGGCTACACCAAAAATACCAGTTGCTCCTTTTTCAAACACCAGATTCACATTGGGATGAGCCAGTACAGTTTGCAAGTAAGGTGGTTCCGTACGTAAATCCCACCGGACGACCCAGTAATGCTGCACGAAGTAGCTGATTTCAGCAGATGGCTCGTATCTGGCTAGCGAAAACTTCTTCTGTCCAATCATGGCATGCAGTACACCCTTTGGGAGCTTGGTAGTCTGATTTTCCAAGATGCGCCTCCTGTCGTGTTTTTACAATACACGCTACCTATTTCTTCTTATAGTAAGAGTAGTAGTTGGGAGACTTGATTACAATTCCCAAATGAAAAAATCAGGGGGTAAAACGATGGATCTTCGCTTCGATTTCTACATTGGTGCTACGCCAGAGCAGGTCTGGCATGTCCTTACTTCCGATGAAGGCGTAAAGAGTACTTTCTTTGGCTGTACGATTCGCTCAACTTTTCAAGTAGGCGATGAGATGGCTTACGTTGGTCCGGGAAAAGCTGGTGACGACACGGTGCATGTTTACGGGGAAATTTTGCAGTTCGAACCTCATCACATTTTTAGTTTCACTGAACATCCTGGCCCTGCCTATTACGAGAATCATGCGGAATTGCAATCTCGTGTCACCATTACCTTAGAACCGGTTGGCGCCTGCACCAAGCTGACGCTGATTCAGGATCAATGGACAGAAAACCATCCCTCCCACGCAAGTGCCAGCAACAATTGGCCGATGATGCTCTCGTCGATCAAGACGTATGCGGAGACAGGCAAGACACTTGATTTTGGCTTCTAATACAAAAGAATCCCGAGACCAGCAATTTCGTTGGCCTCGGGATTTTTGTTCGATTCGTTACTCCGTCATTTCTGCCCACTTGAGGTCGATAAATCCGAGCCCATCTACTTGAACGCCTTTTACCTTGTCACTTTGCACCCACACATCCACATCCGTGAACAGCGGAATCAATGGCATGGCATCCATAAAAATTTGCTCAGCCTCTGCAAACAGCTGCTTGCGTTTCTCTGGATCAATTTCTACCGCTGACTGTTTCAGCAGCTCTTGATAGCGCGGATCTTCCCAGCCCGTGTCGTTGTTGCCTGTTTTGCCATCTCGGAACATTTCCAGGTAGTTCATCGGATCATTAAAGTCTGCATTCCAACCGATACGGCCCATCTCGTAATTGAGTTCATGCATATCCTGCAAATGAACGGCAGCCTCCTTTACCATGATCTTTATATCAATGCCTAGCTTTTGTTTCCATTGGTCCTGAATCGCTTCGGCAATTTTCTTATGTCTGTCGCTTGGATTGTAAGACAAGGTGATTGGAGGCAGCGTTGTCACGTTGAGCTCCTTCATGCCTTCTTCCAGCAGTTTTTTCGCTGTTTCTACATCATTATCCTTGAAGTATCCGTCTTTTTTGATAATCATGGACTGCGGCAACATCCCCATCGTTGGCACCTGTCCGACTTGTGTGATGTTATCTACGATGGTTTGACGATCTACCGAGTATGCCAATGCTTTACGAATTTTCACATTGCTGAGCGGCCCTTTTGTCGTATTCATCTTGTACCAGTACATCGTCGCTTTAGGATGAACAACGAGTTTTCCCGCCTCTTTTAGTGTCGGAATCGCATCGGTGGGAAGTCCGCCGAGTGGCTGGCCTGCCCAATCCAGCTCACCGTTCTCGAACATGGACAGCGCTGTATTATCATCCTCGATCATCGCAAACTCAATGCGATCGAGCTTTACTACGTCTTTATCCCAGTAGTGCTCATTCTTTTCAAGCACGATTTTGCTCTTGTGCTCCCACGCTGTCATCTTAAATGGACCGTTGCTTACGTGCGTGGCCGCTTCGTTTGCCCATTTTGGATTAGCCTCCACTACTTTTTGGTTAACTGGGTAGTACGTGTAGAAAGCCGTCAGCTCCAGGAAGTAAGGCGTTGGATTCTCCAGCGTGACTTCCAGTGTTTTGTCATCGATTGCCCTCGCACCGAGTTCGTCGGGGTTCGCCTTGCCTTCGTGAATCGGCTTCGCATTTTTGATGTAGTACAGCTGATAGGCATACTCAGCACCAAAGGTCTTGCCGAGTGCACGCTTCCATGCATAAACGAAGTCATGGGCAGTTACCGGGTCTCCATTGCTCCACTTGGAGTCGCGGAGCGTGAACGTATACACCAGTTTGTCATCTGAGAGCTTCACATCGGATGCTACTGAATTCACTGGCTTTGCGTTTGCATCAAAGCGAGTCAAGCCATCAAAGGTAGCACGAATGATCGCTCCCGAAGTGGCATCCTTCGCAAGACCAGGGTCAGCTGTCGATGGCTCACTCACAATGTTCGCCCGAAATACCTGCGACTTTGCATTTGCAGGCTTTTCAGCGGGTGCTGCATTTCCCTCTGCTGGAGGGGTTGTCGTCGATGGCGTACTCGTGGAGCATCCAGCTAACACGCTTCCAGCGACCAGCATCGCACCGAGAAACAATTTGAGATTTCGTTTCATCAGAAAATTCCCCCTTATCTGTATTTTTCTGTTTCTAACACAATATACGCGACCGGAATTGGGTTGAAAACGGGGTTAGTATAGATTTAATTTAATTTTATGAAAATTCACCATATTATAAACAAAAGTAAAACCCAACCAGCTTTTCGGCCAGTTGGGCTTTTGTTGATCGATCAATGATTTCTACATTAGAACGCTGGAATAATCGCGCCTTTGTATTCATCTTCAATGAACTTTTTCACTTCAGGTGAGTTCAGTTCTTTTGCCAGCTTTTGAATGGCTTCGGAATCCTTGTTGTCAGGACGAGCAACCAAGAAGTTTGCGTATGGCGTATCTTTATCTTCAATAAACAGAGCGTCTTTGGTTGGAACAAGCTTTGCTTCCAGCGCGTAGTTCGTGTTGATCAGCGCCAAATCTACTTCTTCCAGAACGCGCGGCAGCATTGCTGCTTCTACTTCTTTGAATTTCAGGTTTTTCTTGTTCTCAACAACATCTTTCACTGTACCGCTGATGCCAGCGCCTTCTTTCAGCTTGATCAAGCCGTTTTTCTCCAAGAGTGCGAGTGCGCGACCGCTGTTTGTCGGGTCGTTTGGCAGCGCGATTGTTGCGCCATCAGCTAATTCATCTACAGATTTAATTTTTTTGCTGTAAGCGCCGAATGGCTCGATGTGTACAGCCACTACTGGCACCAGGTTCATGTTTTGTCCTTTATTGAAGTCTTCCAGGTAAGGCTTGTGCTGGAAGAAGTTTGCGTCGAGTTGTTTCTCGTTCACTTGAACGTTAGGTTGTACGTAATCAGTGAACTCTTGGACTTCCAAGTTCACGCCTTGTTCTTTCAGTTTTGGTTGAATGAACTTCAAGATTGCTGCATGTGGAACGGGAGAAGCGCCTACCTTCAATGTTACTTCCTGTTTTCCGCCTTGTGCGCCGCCTTCAGCTGGAGCAGGTGCTGTTTCGGTTTTGCCTCCGCAAGCTGCCAAAGAAAATGCCAACACAGTAGAAAGTACAGATACGACTAGCTTTTTCATGAATGATTTCCCCCTTGCATGTATTTCATCTTATTTTTTGAAAATCTATATGGAAAGATCCTACTTACGGCTGAATTTCAGAACCAGACGGTCCCCCAGCGATTGTAAGATCTGTACCATCACCAGCAAAATAACCACAGTCACAACCATAACATCGGTTTGGAAACGCTGATAACCGTATCGGATCGCCAAGTCACCCAAACCACCACCGCCAATTACCCCAGACATCGCCGTGTAGGAGACCAGTGTTACCGTCGTGATCGTAATACCCGCGATCAGACCGGATCTAGACTCTGGCAAAAGGACGTTCCAGACGATCTGCCAATTGGAAGCACCCATAGATTGTGCGGCCTCAATCACGCCCTTATCAATCTCACGCAGGGAGGTTTCCACCAAACGTGCGAAAAACGGAGCGGCACCAAATACGAGCGGCGGAATGGCACCCAGTACACCAAGTGAAGTTCCTACGATCATTTTCGTTACTGGAATCAGCAAGATCATCAGAATAATAAATGGTACCGAGCGCAATACATTGACAACGAATGATGCAATCGTATAAAAAGTGCGGTTTTGCAAAAGCTGTCCGCGAGAAGTCAAAAACAAAATGATGCCCAACGGCAAACCAATCAGGACGGTAAACAGAGTGGAGAAGCCCAGCATCGTGAGGGTGTCCATCGTACCTTCGCCGATTTCAGCCCAATCCACATTTACGAATGTCCAGTCCATTTATATCACCTCTACTTCCAAGCCACGTTGGCGCAGCGTCTCGATGGTCTTTTGATTCTGTGTGACATCGCCTTCCAGCTCGATCACTAGCTGACCATACGGCGTATCTTTCATGCGAGAAATCGTTCCCTGCAAAATACTGAATACCGTACCAGTCTCTTGCATGGTTTGGAAAAGGATCGGCTGGTATGTTTTTTCTCCAAGGAAGGTGACACGAGCAATCGTGCGGGTCCCCGAAGCCTTTTCGTGCTCGACCGCTTCGCGCAGCTCTGTAGAATCGGCTACTTGCTCCACGAATTCTTGTGTCGTTAGATGCTTTGGACGAAGGAATACATCCAGTACGTTACCCGACTCGACGATCTTTCCTCCATCAATCACGCCGACACGATCACAAATGGAGCGAATGACGTGCATCTCGTGGGTAATCAACACAATGGTCAGGCCCAGCTTGCGGTTGATGTCCAAGAGCAGTGCCAGAATGGAGTTCGTCGTCTGCGGATCGAGAGCCGATGTCGCTTCGTCGCAGAGCAGCACTTTTGGATCATTCGCGAGCGCACGGGCGATCCCGACACGCTGCTTCTGTCCGCCAGACAGCTGAGACGGATATTTGTCCTTATGTGCCTCCAAGCCAACCAGCTTCAGCAGCTCGTTTACTTTCTTATCAATCTCTGCCTTCGAACGCTTTGCCAGCTTGAGCGGAAAAGCAACATTTTCGCCGACCGTCGAAGAAGACAGCAAGTTGAAATGCTGAAAAATCATGCCGATTGCGCGGCGCTTTTCTTGCAGCTTTCCTTCATCCAGCTTCGTCAAATCGACGCCGTCCACAATAACTTCCCCCGAAGTTGGGCGCTCCAGCAAATTGATGCACCGGATCAACGTACTTTTCCCTGCACCAGAGTGTCCGATAATCCCGTATATTTCGCCTTGCTCTATGGAAAGGTCGATCCCCGTTAATGCTGGGATGGTTTTACCTTGTACTTGATAGCTTTTATGCAAATGACGCAGTTGGATCAACGCATCCACCTCCCGACCATAATCTTGATAAAAATATAAAAACCCCTTTTTCATAAACGAAAAAGGGGCTGCAACGCAATGTATACGTTCGCATCCACCCTTCTCATCTACACAAGATCCAAAAATCCTGTAGGAATTGGCACCGCGACGTTCATTCGAAAATGAACCGGCTGCCGGGCTTCATAGGGCCTGTCCCTCCGCCTCTCTTGATAAGAAAGATATCTACGTATATTATGTTCGTTTTTTCTATTTCTTGTTGATACAAAACGGATTATATCCTTTTTGAAAATATCACGTCAATAGTAATAGCAGGAAAAAGTTTTTTAATCCATGACGCCGTTGCGGATGATGGTTGACTTTACGTGAAAGCGAAATGTCGCGTCTTTGAACATCTTTCTCCATTCAGCCTGCGTCATATTTGCCTTCCCTCTTCTATTTGAGCGATACACGATCCCGAAACCAGCGGGATCGACATTGAGATCCTGCAATTTGTGGACTACTTTCTGCAGTTCTTTTCCGAGCTCTTCTTCCAGTGCATGTTCCATGATTTTCATCAACCTGGCATTCTCTAGTTTCAGCGGGAGGGTTAATTCCAAAATCCGCGCATTTAATCGGATGTGAATATCAAAGATCGGGGGAGATACTTGGGTCAGCTCGATTTTTGAATGGCTGGAAATCGTATCAAAGACAAGCTGCACACGGTCTTTTTTACTTCCGCGATTCTTGGTTACCTCACCAAAAATATGAGCAGGGACAGAAGTATCGCCAATGCGGAATTTTCCATGCATGAGCTTGATTAAAAAGGCTTCCTTGGGTGTGATCCACCCTACATAACGCTCCCCTCGAAATAATGCGATCCCCTTGATTTGCAGCTCATTTCCCTTTCTTGCAATGAACGGCATGATCGGGTCGATTCCTTTGTCATAATAAGACCGAAAAAACTCATGCATAGTGGGAGACGGAATTTTTTCCCCTTCAATATTTTGCTCAATCATACGGTTTGACACTCCCCATGCCTAAAGGCGGGGGATTCTTGGGTAGTCACTCCTAACGGAGTGAATTTTACCAAGCTATCCCTGTGTGTCCCACAGTTTAGTTGACTACGCCAACAATCGAAGTCCTTCTTGCTCGATATTGATCGCAGCGTTTTGGTCACGATCATGTTGCACGCCACAGTGCGGGCATATCCAACTGCGCAAGTTGAGACTTTTCACTTCTTTGTTGCGGTATCCACAGTTTGGAGTTGAGCAGAGCTGGCTTGAAGGAAATTGTTTTCCAACAATAGAGACCTTTCTTCCATACCATTCTGCCTTATACTCCAACATCGTACGAAACATAGACCACGAAGCATCTGCAATGGATTTGGCTAACTTGTGATTTTTGACCATATTTTCCACTTGCAAGTCCTCCAAACAGATCACTTGGCTCTCGTTGATCAGCTTGGTTGACAGCTTATGTAGGAAATCGTTACGGGTATTTGCAATTTTTTCGTGGAGTATAGCTACTTTGGTACGCGCCTTGTTCCGGTTGTTGCTGCCTTTTTTTCTACGAGATTGAATCCGTTGCCACTTCGCCAGTTGTTTTTCATACTTGCGATAGTATTTGGGATTTGCCACCTTCTCACCAGTAGAGAGAATGGCGAAATCCTTGATTCCAAGGTCAATCCCAACTGTTCGTTCTACTTTTGGGAGTAAATTACTCTCTGTTTCACACAATACGGATACAAAGTATTTACCTGAAGGATTGCATCTAATCGTAGCCGATAGGATTCGCCCTTCCACTTCTCTGGATTTAGCAAACGATACCCATCCTAGCTTAGGAAGTTTGATGCGATTCCTTTCTATTTTGATGTTCATCTTGCATGTATAGGATTGCTTTGGGTTCTTCTTGCTCTTGAATTTGGGATAGCCTTTTTTCTCTTTGAAAAACTTTCTGTATGAGGAATCCAAATCTTTTAAGGTTGATTGCAGGGCAGTGGAGTCCACTTCTTTCAACCATTTGATTTCTTTTTTAAGTTGCGTGAGCAAAGCAGAGCAGTCGTTGTAATTCAGCGTTTTGTTTTCTTGTTCGTAAGCATCTTTTCGTTTCGCAAGAAAGTGATTGAATACAAAGCGAGTACATCCGATTGTCTTGTTGATGAGTGTTGCTTGTTCTTTGTTTGGATACAATCGAAATTTGTAGGCTCTATGCAAGTTCAATCATTCCTTTCTTTTTGAGACTCAATGTAGTTCTTAATCACATCGAGTTGCACCGTGCCAACCGTTGCTACAAAGTAGGAGTTTGTCCATAGCGAGGGAAGTCTACTTTTGAGATGTCTAAATTCCATCCGCAACACTCTAGAGGTATAGCCCTTCAAATGTTTTACCACTCGGTGGATTCCGAATTGCGGATCGCATTTGATGAGCAAATGAACATGATCAGGCATGATTTCCATTTCAACAACTTCCGCACGTAACTCCGCTACCTTTTCAAGAAGCAACTCTTTTAATCGAATGTCTACTGGCTCTTTCAAAACCTTTTTACGATACTTCGGACAGAAAACAACGTGATATTTACAGTCAAATACGAGATTGTGGTTACTTTCCGCTGATCTATTCAAAACCATCACCCATGGTTAATTATACCACTTCGTTAGATAGAGGGGAAATATCTAACAAAAAAGAACTATTTTTGTTTGCTCTTAGCACCCCCTACAGGGGATGCAGAGCAAAGTGCCTTATATCCCCATAGCTAAAGCAAGGGGTTTTACGGCACGAGTGATAATCCAATACAACGAATGACGTAGATTGAATCCGAACAAGCGCTTGAGACCTCGGGCAGAAGCCCACAAATACAGCATAATATTCGGCAAGATCACGAGAAGCCATAACGAAATGACAACCAGTTCAAACCTTTCCAGAATAGGGAGGTACACCATCTTTTGCATATTGAGTGTCGCCCAGATCGTTCTCATGAGCTGACCCTGACTAAAAAAGACCAGCGCCACAATCATGACAAACAAATAGATCAGATACGTTCACCAACACCGCCAACTGTACACTTTTGTGTACCCTCTCTTTATTTTGTACATAAGGATAGACAACGTAGAGAATCTCAAAGCCGGCACTGGTCAAAGACATGGCAATCATTCCATTGAAAAGGTTCTCCAAGCTGGTGTCCATGACAGGAAACAAATATTCCCACCTTGCAAATTTCAAAGGAAAATATAACTCAAATATCATCCATATCGTGACCATAAAGGAAAAAAACGCATAGCCTGCGATGACTCTTATCCCCCCTACGACTGTGTAAAACGCTAGAAACAGGATAATCCCTGACAGAACCCACGTAGGTAAATTCGGAAACATCCAGGTTTGGACAACTTCAATGTAGGTACGTAAAATGACTCCAGCGGACACAAAAAAATAGGTCAAATAAATGATGCTAATGGCTGTACCCAGCCACTTTCCATACAAATCTTCCTGAATTCCGTAAATATCCGCTGAGGGGTATTTTTGTAAGGTCTTGTTAATGGTCATCACCGTAAGATGAGTAAACAAAGCTGCGAGTATGACAGATATCCAAGCATCGTGCCCCGCTTCCCTGGCAATGATTCGTTGGAAGCCCAAAATGCCCATCCCTACCTGCGTGCCATGCACAAGAACCCCTGCAAGAAATGCCGTTATCGTATTATCCTTACTTACATCGATGTTGATCTTCATGGCCGCCTCGCTTACTCGTCAATGTCTTTCTTCTCTTTGGCTCTACCCCTGTCAAAGCGCGATATTCGTTTTGGGTTAAAAAACTTGAGACGTTCCGAAAGGGAGGATAAGGGAGCCCGTATAAAGCCATCCTTCCAATCTGAAAATCGCACGGGATAAATCGGATACATATACGGACGCCCCAAGCTGGTCTGGCGAAGCAAGTGACTGGCCAAAAAACTAAATCCGACCACAATGCCTAATGCACCTAGCACACCTGCCAGAAAAATCATCGGAAAACGAACCACCCGGATTGTAGAACCGATCATATAGCTAGGCGCAATAAAGGATGACAAAGCGCCGAGGGCAACGATAATAATCAAGATATTGCTCGTGAATCCGGCCTGAACGATAGCTTGTCCGATAACAATACCGCCCACAATACCAATCGTCTGACCGACCTTGGTCGGCAGTCTCGCTCCCGCTTCCCGCAAAAGTTCAATGATCAGCTCCATCAAGAGGGCCTCCCACAACGGCGGGAACGGTACCCGAGAACGTGATTGCGCGAGCGTCAGCTGGAACCATCTCCTAATGATAGGTCAAGGCTGCCACATAGATCGGCGTGAGGATCAGGGACAAAATCATGGCAAAGATGCGCATGAGCCTGTTGAAGGTAGCAAGACTCCAACGCAAGTAATAGTCATCTGGCGACTGAAAAAATTGCAACAGGGTGGTAGGCCCGAGCAGAGCAAATGGGCTCCCCTCCACGAGTACGGCAATCTGCCCTTGTCGCAAACCGTGTATAGCACGGTCTGGACGCTCTGTTTGCTGAAGAGTAGGGAATAATGATTTCTCATTGTCCGCGATATGCTGAGCCAGTATGGTGGAATCCAGACTGGTGTCTAATTCCAGATCATTAATCCGTTGACGTACCGTATTCACATTTTCCTCATCGGCCGTCCCACTCAAATACAGCATCGACACATTCATCGGTATGGTTTTCCCCACACTCAATCGTTCATGGAACAGTCTTGGGGTAGACATATATTTGCGAATGATACAGATGTTCACATTCAGCTCTTCTACAAAGGCGATCTGTGGGCCGAGTACAACAGTTTCGATTTCCGGCGCTTGAATGTTTCTGCCAACTGTGCCATCACTGGGGAACGCCAAGCCATAGGACGATTCCTCCACTCGAATAACAATATGACCGCTGAGTAAACGCTCAATGGCTTCCCCGTCATCGAAGACTCGGTTGCTGCTAGACACTCCCAGGTGCTGTGCAATCACTTCAATCCTGCTTTCTTCCAAACAAATCTCGCGCAGCTTCGGGATGAGTTCACTGTAAACAACCTTGGCGTCCGCCATAGTCGATAAATAGAAAAGGCGCACGCGGCCTTCTGGCTCATCGATTTGTTCAGTGACCAAGTCGCTTGTATGTGTAAACCAATTCTGTGCACTCTCCCGATCCATCGACACTGTCACCTCAGCACTTAGAAAATCATGGTTAGTCTTTCCTAAAAAACACAAAAAAACAGCACGCTTAGTTTTGCGTGCTGCTTTTCTTTTCTCCCACGGGTTGATCTGTTGCTTCTGTAGGAGGTGTGATTTTTTCTTGGATAAACGACTGAACCTGATCGACATCCGGAACCAGAACTGAACCTGCACGGTGGGACTCACGGAACATCCCCATTGGTGGCAATTGATAGTTACCTGGCTCTAACGTATTCAATTTTAATCCGAGTGCAGACAGCTTCAGCATGTCCACCGAACTAATATTGGTTTGAACATACGGTGTTACTTCCTTCAGAATTGTAGGAAGCTGCATCAGCGTCGTACCATTTTTCATCTGATCCACGACTGCCGTCATTAATTTCCGCTGACGCTCCGTCCGTGTATAATCGGAGGTCGCATCATGGCGGAAACGAACATATTGCAAAGCTTTGTCTCCATCCAGCTTTTGCAGACCTTTTTTCAGATTAATATCGTAGACACCTTTGTCTGTCGGGTCATGATAATACATATTTTTTTCTACATCGATCTGGACTCCACCTACTGCATCAATCAAAGCCTTGAAGCCTTCAAAGTCAGTAATGACGTAACGATCTACTGGAAGTCCAGTGAACTGACTAACCGTTTCCATTGCCAACTCAGGTCCACCTTCTACAATTGCAGAGTTGATCCGCGAGCTACCTCTACCGGGAATATCTACATACGTATCACGCAGGATTGAAAACATGTCATAACGTTTCCCCGTAGGATCGATGCTGACCAGCATCATAGAGTCAGAACGAGGCAGCCCGTTATTTTTCATTCCTCTACGGTCTACTCCCATCAGCAGGATATTGACACGTTCCTTGCCATCCCACTCTGGTATTTCCGCTGCTTTGGTGGAATTCCCACCACTAGGCGGTGCGATGTTAGGCTCTTGAATATTTTGAGCAAATTGATAAAAAGAGTATCCGTAATATCCAGCTGTCGTAGCTATCACGACAAGCAAAAGAAGCAACACTCGTTTCCATATTTTCATAAAGTCCACCTTTATTCTCTCTATCCTCAGTTGATGTCATCTCTCCACTTTGATTAGTATACTCGAATTTGCGGAAAGTGGAGCAGCCTTTATTTGGGTACCTGTGACATTGTAAACATTTTATTTTACAAAGTTTATAATATTCGTTATACTGTTCTTATCCTTACTGATAAGGGGTGCATTCGCGTGATATCACCGTCAGTTTTCCTCAATCGCTATCCACGTGAGGCCATTTTCTTCCTCATCGCCAGCTTTATTAACTCCTCCGGGAGCGCTTTTATGTGGCCACTTACTTCCTTATACGTACATACCATTTTGCAACGCTCGATGACAGAAGCCGGATTCGTCCTGATGATCCAATCTCTGGCTGGCATCTTCGGCCAATTCATCGGCGGATCGTTGTTTCATCGACTAGGTGCCAAGCGGCTTATTGTCGGCGCATTGATTTTTCAAGGTCTTATTCAATTTTCCATTCCTTTCGTTCAGAGTTGGCCTGCCTACCTGATTCTCATGATGGGGCTTGGCTTTACCTTCAACCTGTCGTTTCCAGCGATTCAGGCATTTATTGGTTTCCGCTGGAAGGAACAGCGTCGCGAATTATTTAACATCGTCTACGTCGGCAATAATTTGG
This sequence comes from Brevibacillus schisleri, assembly GCF_055685845.1. Classification (NCBI taxonomy): domain Bacteria; kingdom Bacillati; phylum Bacillota; class Bacilli; order Caryophanales; family Paenibacillaceae; genus Brevibacillus; species Brevibacillus schisleri. The sequence continues at coordinate 536,655 of NZ_JBVNDM010000001.1, read as the reverse complement.
GGATGGCAATCGGAACCGCGTTGGCTGGCGTCATTGCCACTTTATCCTTCCAGCTTACTTTTTGGTTCAACAGCACGAGCACCTTATTGTTTGCCTTGTTCTTCTTCCTTTTTATGAAGAATATATCCCATCAGGAGCTGATCGGAGAAAACCTGGAAGAACAGCAAAAGCATCGCGTGAAAAACAACTTTACCCTGCTATTCCGCTACCAATTGTACTTGTTTATGGCATTGGGCGCAGCATTGATTTTCTTTTCCAATACGGTATGGAATACAGGCGTTGCTCCTTATATTACCGAACAAGGCATGCCGCTGTCTTCGTATAGCTGGCTGTGGACCATCAACGGGATTATCATTTTTGCCGGGCAGCCTATCACGTCTTGGATCAAGCGGCTGTTGAATCAGAGCTTGTCTGCCCAACTCGTCGTCAGTGCCATCGCGTATGCTGTCGGTTTTGGGTGTATGCTTGTCTACCACGGTAGTTATTACGCATTTGTTGTCGGAATGGTTATCACTACATTTGGAGAAATGCTCATATCGCCGACTATCCCTACTTTTATATCGGAAAAAACCGGAGAGAATGCACCATTTTATTTGGGGGTCGTAGGGGCGATTACCACCGGCGGAAGGCTCTTGGGGCCGCTGGCTATGGGGTTTATGTATGACCATGGTGGCATTCATCCAACTTTGTTCTTGGCAACGCTTGTCTCTGCGGGTTCGGTCCTGCTCTGTCTGTTACACGCTTATTTTCATCGGGAAAATCGAGCAGAGGTTGCTAAATACTGATTTCAATTGCAAAGAAGCCGCCCGATCCTTTTACAGAATCGAGCGGCTTGTTCATTACACTACTTCTTTTCTCCCTTGATTGGCACTTCCCAATCGACTTTGTTCTCTTTTATTAGACGATCTAGCACAACTGATATTTCCTTCACATCTTTTTTCTCAAAGCGCACATCTAGCTTCCCTTCGAGTTTTATCGTACCATCTGGGTTTTCTTTTTTGTTGACCCTTAACCATACTAGTTCGGCATCATTCCCGTTTTCGTCCTTCACCGTCCATCGCTCTGGAAGTCCCACAATATCTTTGGCAAGAATGGCTTCCAATGGAATATCGAATGAGGTACCCTCATCATCATCTTCCATTTTGATCGATTGAAACGTGATTTGGTTCCCAGCTACATCCACTTTTTTTGGATTTTTCTCCAGTTCAGCAAGAGATAGCTTGGTTTGAGAAGAGACCTTCTCTCCTGTATAAACAGCATCGAGCTTCATTGTCAAGTTTTTTGCAGGGTCCAGCGGCATGTACGTATGGACAAAACTCGTACTTGGCTGCCACTTCTCTGTGAAGTCAACCGACGCGCCATGACTCATGCCTATGATATTGAGAGTGCTGTTCATTTCATCTGATTCGATCATATCATCCCATTTGCCCACTACAGTACCCTTTTCATCGATAAGCTCGTAACGAAAACCCTCCACTACTTTCTCATTCGGATTGCTGTTTGAAAACTCTAGCTGCGTAGCAGTGGGAAAGAAGCGCGCTTCTTTTAGCTCTACTGTTGCCCCTGTTGGCGTTTCTAGCTCCTTGTTCAACGCTACTGTTTTCATGGCTGCTTTTGCTGGTCGCATATCAATCGGGATATCGAAATTCCACGTGCCTTTCGTATCTGTCAGGCGCTTCACGCGCATTTCCAAAATCAATTCGTCCGGCATTGGATTCGCTTCATTAAAGAATTGGTCCATACCACCTCCGTAGCCGTAGGCGAAGTTTTCACCGTTCGGCAGCGGCAGCCACCCCAGCAATTCTGATTGATCATCTAATCGCTTGATTACTTTGCCATTTTTATCTTTCAGTCGAACTTCCCTGAATTCATTCACATTGTCGCTTGAAATGATCGAGAATTGATCCTTCCAGAACGAAGGAATTTTTTTGCCTGACTTGTCGGTCACCGAGCCTAGAATCATGATTCGCAACGGATCGGCTACAACCGCATTGATTTCCATCGTCAGCCCTTGGTCTGTCACCTTCATGTCAATCGGCTGTACAAAGCCGTTTTCTGCCGCTTTCTTCACGCCAATGTCTGTCTGCTTTTTGTCAAACAGGTTGACTGTTTGTTTCGCATTGTATGGCCCTTTTGTTACTGTTATCTCGCTCGGATTGATCGATGCATAGATCCCATTCATATAGCTCGCAAACGTAGGCGAAACTGCTGTTCCGAATGTTACTACCATAGCCAACCCTGCAACTGCAATCGTCGTTTTCTTCACAATATCCACACTCCGCTTTTTCCAATTTATTTGAACCGGTTGTTTTTGTATTGGTTTGAGTTTGAGTACGTTCATCGGGTAGGCGGGGAGCTTTTCCATGACATTTTGAATGGTTGCTTCAGTCTGCCAAAGATCTTCGCCTTCATCATCGGATGTATCCAGCTCATCGAGATATTTTTCAAACTTGATCTGGCACGCGCTGCATGTATCCAGATGCCGTTGTACGTCTTGTTTCACTCGCAAAGGAAGCTTGTCTTCCAAATACGCGTTTAGCATGGATGTATCCAAGCATGTCATAGGTGGAGGTCCCCTCCTTTCCCCGAATTCGTAATGGCATTTCTGAGCTTGGCCCTGCCTCTGGAAAGACGTGTTCGCACTGTACTAATGGGAACATCCAGCTCCTCGCTAATTTCCTCGTAGCTCAAAAATTGGAGGTAACGCAGTTCCAGGACGACGCGGTATTTGGACTCCAGGGTCATCATTCGATTTTGCAAAAAGACTTTCTGCTCTTTCGCAAGGTATTCGAGCTCAGGTGTATGACTGGTAGCCAGCTCAATCTCTGCTTCTGCAACCGGAATGGATCGTTTCCGGTTTCGCAGTTCATCGAAGCAATAATTGGTGGCAATCCTGTAGAGCCAGGCACCAAACTCATAGTTTTTGCTGTAGTCACCCAGATGGTAATACACCTTGATAAAGATCTCCTGAGCCATGTCCTGCTCAAGATGCGGCTGTCCGATCATCTTGCGAATGAGCAATCTGACCCTTTTGTTATATTTTTGTATGATCTGAGAATACGCCTCTTTGTTCCCTTGAAGGACCTCCTCAATGATCAGCCTGTCGTCCTGCATCTGTCTTCCTCCCCATATCAAAACCTGTATCGAGGGCTACAGGTTCAAAAAGGTACGCTGCGCAGCTATCACCTTTTTGCTTGTACACCTTAATACGACGGAAAATGGTGGAAAAAGATCGCAACTTTTTTGAAAACGGGAGATTTTTTCATACGAAAAAAGCTGCCGAGGGCATCTCGACAGCTAATGAAACAATGACAACGATATTCAGTTAGTTCTTTTTCTCACGGGTGGGCAGGTAAGCGACTTTCCATTGTCTTGCGGACCAAGTCCGATAATGTACGGTACCGCCACACGGCTCCACTCTACCGGATTTGGTGCGGTGTCCACATCTTCTGGTGAGCATGAACGGAGCATAGCCGTATCGATACTGCCTCCTGGATCAAGTGTCACGGCGGCCATTCCCTCAGGCAATTCGGCTGCCAATGATTGCGTCAATCCTTCGATGGCGAACTTCGAAGCGCAGTACGGCGATAAAAACGCTTCCCCATATCTTCCCCAGTATGAGCTGATATTGACGACGACTCCGCCATTTGCGTGCTGAATCATAAACGGTAAAAAGGCGCGAATCACATAGAAAACTCCATTCACATTGATGTCCATGACTCTCGACAACTCATTTGGCGCAAGACCAATGACTGGACTGTTCCGGTTTATAATAGAAGCGTTGTTAATCAACAGATCGGGAACGCCCACCTCGGCTCTGACTTCCTCTGCCCACTTTTCCACTTGCTCCATGACCGAAACATCGACAACAGAAAAATGATGCTGTTCTCCGAATTGCTGACGCAGTCTTTGCACCTCTTTTTCCGAACGACCGCAGCCTGCAACTGTCCAGCCTGCTTCGTGAAAACGCTCGACCATTTCCCTGCCCAAACCACGTGTCACGCCTGTAATCACTACCAGCTTGTTCATTTTCTCTCCCTTTCCATTATTATACTTATTAAATATTTTAGTATAATAATGAAAGGGAATCAATCCCAATAAACTTAAGTTTGGGCTGTAGTGTTGGGGAGGAAACAGGAGAAAACGCTCAGATTCTAGGGCCACCCACTGGGGGATTGACTGCACGACTCCATGCAAAAAGCGAAACCGCGTCCAAAGTAGTTCTTTCATGATGTGCTTTCAGAGGTGGACGCTTAAGAGCGTGTTTCGCTTTTTGCATTCCGTCTCGGTCGGTGTCCCTAAGATCTTCGCTGTTTTCTCCTGTTTCCTCTACGAGCTTTCCTTGTTGATCGGTTTTTAAATACCTTAAAAGAATGTAAAGATACCATCAGTAACGACAGAGAAGAATATTTCCAGGCGTAGCGACTTGTGGAGTCCTACCGAGCGGAGAAGGGATTCGCGGGCAAAAGAAACGCAACCGTGCCCATACGGCGTAGCGGCTACCACTTTTGCGTTTCCCCGCGAATCCCTTCGGAGCGGACAGTCTTAACCCTCAGATGGACGGAGCCTGGAGCCTAGACTGGAAATATTCTTCTCTTCACTACAGCCCCATTTCAAACGATTACTAACACCAAGTCCATCAAAAAAGACGCCCGTTACGGGGCTGTTGACAAAAAGGGTTAGGGACCCAATGCCCTAACCCTTTTGCCGTTTTTTCACTTATACGTCGTCGGATTGTTTTGTTTCGTAACCTGTGATTAGTTTGCTTTTATCATTCGTTTAATGTTAATTGCCATTGCAGAAAAGAGGCAGTGTTCGGATACATTTCGAATGCCTCTTTTGTATGTTTCTTTTAAGTTATGCTGCCTTTTCATTGTACCGAAGGTACCCTCGCACCATATTCTTCTTTGCCTTTGGATAACACTGTACTCTTGGCTTTGCTTCCTTGCTTGGTTGCGTTCTTTAGCCTCTTGGAATAATGGTCTTTCTATTGTTTTGCGAGATGCGGTTTGTCCAAAACATTGTTGGCGTAACTCACAGGACTTACAGTCCTTTGTTTGGGCAGCATAAATTTTGCTATAACTTTGTTTCCAACTGTGCCACTTAACATGAGTAAATTGAAGTGCCTTGCCATTCGAGCAATAATAGGCATCGTTCATTTCATCAAATGTAAATTGTACTGACCTTTCGGTCTGATCAATAACACCTTTTATCGGAGAGATATAACCGGTTATCTTTAAATTTTCTAATTCATGGTGTACTCCAGAGCGATCATACCCTTTATCTGCGCCTACTTTGCCAATATGTAAACCAAATTTCTCTTTTTGTATCTGTAATCGCTTTATAAATGGTTCGTGGTCATTCACATTAGCAGCCGTAACGTGTATATCAGTTATGATTCCATGCTTAACGTCCACACTGGTATGCGCTAAATAGTGAAATCCCTTGGGTTTATTAGGACGGTTCAATAAACCTGACTCCGGGTCTGTTGTGCTCTGTTTTACTTCCTTCTCAGGAGGAGAGGTTTTAGGTTTTCTTCCTCGTTTTTTCCTAGTGGGATCGTTATCTCTGTCTTTTTTAATTCTCCGTGCTTCCTTTTCTAGCTCTTCAAGGTACTCAGTAGGCTTTTTCTCCACTAAAACTTTTTCTGACCTATTAATCGATGCATTCGCTTTGATGTGAGTAGAATCAACAACAATTATTTCCCCAGTAACTAAACCAGTTCGAATACATTCCGAGACGATGTGATCGAAGATCTCCTGAAAAATATGACTTTCTTTAAATCTACGACGGCGGTTCTGGCTCAGTGTGGAATGATCGGGAACAGTGTCAGTTAAGTCCAATCCTAAAAACCATCGATAGGCCAAATTCACTTGGATTTCTTGTTCCAACTTCCTTTCGGAAGGGATGCCATAAAGATACCCGATAAGGATCATTTTCATTAACAAAACTGGATCAACTGAGCGACGACCTACAGGCGAGTATAAGTGTTGCACTTTCTCATAGATAAAAGAAAAATCAATCTTATTACGAACAACACGTAAAAAATGATTCTCGGGTACAAGATCATCCAAATTTAAGAACATAAACTGGTGCTGTTTGTCTCCATCGATTCCCATCATGAGATAGCCCTCCAAAATAAAAAGAACCGTATAGAAATGATTTCTACACGATTCCCAGAAACCCCTATCTCTACGGCAATTTGTCAACAGCCCCGTTACCGGGCGCCTCGTGATGTTTCGTACTTTCTTATTTGTAAGTGTCGTAAGCATTTGTCAACAAGCCAGCGATTGTTGCCAGTTCGTTGTTCTCGATTTGATGGCGCTCGATCATAGTCATGATTTTGCCGTCTTTCATGATCGCGAAGGATGGAGAAGACGGTGCATAGCCTTCGAAATACTCACGAGCTTTTGCTGTCGCTTCCTTGTCTTGACCTGCGAATACCGTGAAGATGTTATCCGGTTTTGTAGCGTGATTCAAGGAATGTACAACTGCTGGACGAGCGAGTCCTGCTGCGCAGCCACAAACCGAGTTCACGACAACAAGTGTCAGGCCTTTTGCATTTGGCAGTGCTTGCTCTACTTCTTCAGCAGTGCGAAGCTCTTGAAAACCGTTGCGAGTCAACTCATCGCGCATTGGTTGAATTACTTGGCTCATATATGCTTCATAAGACATCATTGGGCAACTCTCCTTTTTATCACGAAGTTCAACTTACTTATTATTATACCCCGACTGCGTCTACCCGAGAAAGCAGAAGCTACACTTCCATCAAAATGGTAAGAATCATCGGGTTACGGCCTGTTTTTTCATAAATGAACGGCTTGATCACTTCATTAATCTGTGACTTCAGCTCAGACCATTCCTTGATTTTCTTATCCAATGCTTCTTGCAGACGCCCACGAACGAGCTGTGTCGCTTCCTGAATCAAGGATTCTGAACCGCGTACGTAAACGAAGCCGCGGCTCACGATATCTGGGCCCGTCAAAATTTTGAAGTTCTTCATATCGAGGCTGACAACCACAACCATCAAGCCATCCTCAGCCAAATGCTTGCGGTCACGCAGAACGATATTGCCGACGTCGCCGATGCCACTTCCATCAATGAGTACAATCCCTGCTTGTACTTTACTGAGCCACGCTTTTTCGCGGTTGCAATTCAGCACTTCGCCGTTGTCCATAATAAAGATGTTGCTCTCCTCGATCCCAACCTGTTGGGCCAGTTTGGAGTGAGTCTTGAGCATCCGGTATTCCCCGTGGATCGGGATGAAATATTTCGGACGGATGAAGTTGAGCATGAGCTTCAACTCTTCGCTACTGCCATGACCCGATGCGTGAATATCAAATTCGTGACTCAATACCACGTTGGCACCTGCGCGGTACAGCTTGTCTATCGTGCGGCTTACGTTGATCGTATTTCCTGGAATCGGAGATGCAGAAATGATCACCGTATCTTCCGGATAAATGGAAACCGTACGATGCGAACCGGATGCAATCCGGGTCAGCGCTGCCATCGGCTCACCTTGACTACCTGTGCAAATAATCAGCACTTGGTTGTCCGCGTAGTTGTCGATGTGCTTAATATCAATCAGCATGCCCTCTGGCATCTGGATATAGCCCAGCTCTTGTCCAATCAAGAAAACCTTTTCCATACTGCGGCCAATAACCGCCACTTTGCGATTGCACTGCTCTGCAGCATCTACCACCTGTTGCAGGCGATGTACGTTGGAAGCGAAGGTAGCCAGAATGATGCGTCCACGCGCTTTGCGTACCACATCGAGAATTCCTTCCCCTACCGATCTCTCTGACATCGTAAATCCAGGACGTTCACTGTTCGTACTATCAGACAAAAGCGCCAAAACGTCGCCACTCGCACCAAAGCGTGCAATTTTTCCGTACTCCGTTGTTTGTCCGACTGGTGTCATATCAAACTTGAAGTCACCCGTGTGAATGACCATTCCCTCTGGTGTATGGAGCACAATTCCCAGAGAATCCGGAATACTGTGGTTCGTCCGGAAGAATGTCGCCTTCAGCTTCGCAAAAGGAATTTCCGTATCTTCCGAAATCGGAATCAGCTTCACTTCATTTTGCAAACGGTGCTCTTCCAGCTTCGCCTTGACCAAGCCCAGGGTCAGACGACCACCGTAAATCGGCACCTTGATTTGCCGTAAAATATAAGGAATCGCACCAATGTGATCCTCATGTCCGTGCGTTAACAAAAGTGCTTTGATCTTGTGCTGGTTGTCCACTAAATAGGAAACATCCGGGATAACCAGATCAATACCGAACATTTCATTCTCAGGGAATTTCACCCCGCAGTCAATGATGATGATTTCGTCCTCATACTCGACGCAGTACATATTTTTTCCGATCTCGCCGAGGCCGCCCATCGCGAAAATCTTAACGTCGCTCAATCTCTTTCCTCCTAACATCGTCGTGCATGATTATGGGAATCCGAACCAAGCATGCCATTCTTATTATATCACAACGTAAGACGTTCGTTTCACCCAGTCTTGTCTATTCCACACATTCATCTTCGGTCAATAATCGAATACTGATACTCCAAATCGGCAACTCGTTCATCGGTAACAGCACTAGCTCTCGCCCAGAAATCGTGCTTCGCATAAGAATCGCCTGTCCATACCTCCGTTATTTCTCCTGAAGAGAGCTGTAACGGTATGGCCTCGATCTCTTTTAATACGTTGCCGCTTTTGTTTTTCAATCGCAGCTTTAGATCGATCTCCAACGGCTGGTCCGACTGATTTCGTACCAGGATGAGACTTGTATACGGATACCCGACACAATTTTTGGTACACTCTTGTCTGCTGTATACGAGGGCGAGATCAATAGGCTTCTCATTGTCCATCTTCGCCTCTTTCCACTGGTCTTTTGCTTTTTGTACGACGATCACGTACTCCGCTTTCTTCAAAAAGGGACCCATCCCTAAAAAGGCAGCGGCAAAAAAACTAAACAAACCAAAAGCTGTGCATAGAAAAACGAGGTTCATCTTCCAAAACTGTTTTCTCATCGTGATCAAAAAGCCAATATACAGGAGAATACAAACAAACACCAACAGGATACAAAAATAGAAAAAGACCTCCAAATCAGACTCCGTAGGTAACACCGGAATGCCATACTTCACTTGCCAATATACATTCGCGGCAAAGCAGCCTCCGTAAATCAATACGGCTGAAGCAATCGTCAGCCCCCATTTTCTCCAGAAAGGAGGCTTTTGAAAAATCGCCGTAAGAACCCCCAACAAAACAGGAACGCCAAATAAGGGAATGAGCAAGTAATGCATCGAATACCCCCCGCACTTCATTGTCATTATTTTCTACGAATGATATTCCGAAAAGTCTTCAAAATACATGGCAAACCATTCGAAAAAGAGAGGGAATAGCAAGTGCAAGCCGTTCGTCGCCTATTTCGCTATCGGAACATGATGCCCCTTCTCTCCACCGTCCTTTTCCTGCTCATCTTTCAGCCGTTCCCTACCTATGCTCAACCTCCCTATGCAAAATGGGGCAGGCTCGCGATGCAGGAAACGATGAAGCGATATCCAAACGCTCAAATTGTGGACTACCTGCATGTCGGACGAAAACAAAAAACGCCCACCACGTCAGAAGAGACGTTTAAGCTCTTGCTTCAAGAAAGCAATCGCAGGTGGGCGTTACTCGTTCATATTGAATTCGTGAATCAAACAGAAGAGGTCGTAAATATCTTCTATGAGGAGACCCGCTAGTCAGCGAGCTGTACCATCTCTTTCATCATGACTTCCAGTTCCATGTTAGCTGCCATCCCGTACGCGCGACGCATGTTTCCCTCTCCATCCACAAGGAACATGCGAGCCGTGTGGGAATAGGAACCATCTGGCTCCTTAATGACCATCAGACCAAAATCCTTCGTCACTTTCTCTACAGCCTGAGCATCCCCGCGCAGGAACTTCCAGCCACTCTGATCTGCCTTGAACTTGGCTGCATAGTCCTGCAAGACTTCCGGTGTATCGTTATCAGGGTCAAAGGAAATGGAAACAAACTCCACTTTGTCTCCGAACAGTCCTTTTTCCTTCAACTGATCTTGCAGCTTGGCCATGTTGAACGTAGTCGCCGGACAAATATCCGGGCACTTGGTAAACATAAACTCTACCAGTCGTACCTTGCCAGCACTTGAATGAAATGTATAGGTTGTTCCGTCACTATTGTCCAAGGTGAAGTCCGCGATCGGCTTCAACACCTCGATCTTCTCTTTTGTCATGTAATTATAACCAAATACTCCGACGATAGCTAAAATGATAATACCGGCTAACACAGGAAACCAATGTTTCTTCATTGCAGATTCCTGCTGCAATTGTGCTCCTTCACTCATCGGTTGCTTCCTCCCTGCTTGTCCCATGTGTGATGCCTCCTGATTACACTCGGGAGGCATTCACACTGTTTCTATCACGTTTATTGTTCCACTTCACCTGGCCATGCGAGCATGCCGCCAACCATATTCGCCACGTCATACCCTTGTGCACTCAAATACTCTGTAGCTGTATTGCTTCTGGCACCACTGCGGCAAACCATCACAATCGGAATGTTCTTATCCAGCTCATCGATACGATGTGGCAAAAAGCCAAGTGGGATCAGCTTTGCCTCTTTAATGTGACCTGCATTCCACTCATCTACTTCACGTACATCAATGACTTGCAGTTCCTCTTTGGCTTCCAGCTTTTCCAACAGCTCTTGTGGTGTCATTTCCTTTACTCCATGGCTCATCGCTATTTATCCTCCTATATGTACGATCAGATCAGTTGTAACCACCTCCATGATATCACACGCTTTTTTACTTTTCTAACGCGAAGAGCACTTGGCTTCACCCTGCATTCATGCTCCCTATTTTCTACCATTATCTCCTATTTCACTGCGACAGTAGCCCCACGGGATGTGAACAGCTTGAGACAAAACCGTTACAAATTAATGGCATGAGTAAACCACCTTCATTCATATATACACAAAAACCTCCCTGATAACTGTATATTGCACATTGACAGCATGGTTTTATTTTCATACAATTACGACAACAATTATTTTCATCAAGAGCGGTGGAGGGACAGGCCCTACGAAGCCCGGCAACCAGCAGACTAGCTGCATGGTGCCAATTCCTGCAGAATCCAGTGATTCTGAGAGATGAACACAAGCCCGTGCATGATCGGAGCCTTCTTCTTCTCAGGAGAAAGCTCCGTTTTTTATTCGCCGATTTCCCATAGTAAAAGGAGAGATGGACATGTCCGATCAACAACAATGGAAGCCAGAAACACTTGCGGTACACGGTGGGCAAGAGGTTGACCCTGTAACAGGCTCACGTGCTGTTCCGATCTATCAGACGACCTCCTATGTTTTCCGCGATACGGAGCATGCAGCCAACCTGTTTGGCTTAAAAGAGTTTGGGAACATCTATACACGCATCATGAATCCCACACAGGATGTATTTGAGAAGCGTGTTGCCCTGCTCGAAGGTGGTGTTGGTGCACTCGCGACCGCATCCGGGCAGGCTGCCATTACATTCGCCATCTTAAATATTGCACATGCGGGTGACGAGATTGTCGCTTCCAGCAGCCTCTACGGCGGTACCTACAACCTGTTCGCCCACACTCTTCCCCGCCTCGGTATCAAGGTTCATTTTGCAGATCAATCCAATCCGGAAAATTTCCGGACCTATATCAATGAAAAGACAAAAGCCGTGTTTTGCGAGACAATCGGCAACCCGCGCATTGATGTCGCTGATATCGAGGCGATCGCCAATATCGCTCACGAGAATGGTGTGCCGTTGATCGTGGACAACACCTTTGCGACTCCGATTTTGTGCCGTCCTTTTGAGCACGGGGCCGATATCGTCGTGCACTCCACCACCAAATTCATCGGCGGCCACGGAACAGCAATTGGCGGTATCATCGTAGACTCAGGAAAATTCGACTGGAACAACGGAAAATTCCCAGGTCTGACTACACCAGATCCAAGCTACCATGGCGTCGTCTATACAGAAGCAGTCGGTCCGCTTGCCTATATTATCAAGGCACGTGTCCAGCTCCAGCGCGATATCGGAGCAGCAGTCGCTCCGATCAACTCCTTCTTGTTCCTGCAAGGATTAGAAACTCTGCATCTGCGCATCGAGCGGCATAGCCAGAACGCCTTGGCAGTAGCCCAGTTCCTCGCCAATCACTCTGCGGTAGAGTGGGTGAGTTATCCGGGATTGGAGTCAGACTCCCAGCGTGAATTGGCCCAAAAATATTTGCCAAAAGGGGCTGGCGCGATCCTGACCTTTGGCATTCGCGGTGGCGTTGAGGCAGGAAAAACATTGATCGAGTCAGTGAAGCTGTTCTCCCATCTCGCAAATGTCGGAGATTCCAAGTCACTCATCATTCACCCAGCGAGCACAACACATCAGCAGATGACAGAAGAAGAGCAGGCAGCAGCCGGAGTGACTCCGGGACTTATTCGTCTCTCAGTCGGCACAGAAGCGATCGACGATATCCTCTCTGATCTGGAACAAGCACTGCAGCGTGCGTTGCAATTATCCACGGTTGGTTAACCCTACCTTTACAGAAAGAAGAGTCACATAATCTCTTTGGATAGAGATTTGTGATTCTTCTTTTCCTTTCCTCATTTCGCTCTAAAAATATTGAATTTTAAATTCGATTTTTATAAAATACATAATCATGTACAAATTTTGGAAGGATGATCACATGAAGATTTTGAACATTGGCAGTGAACGAACGACCTATCGGGTCGAGATCTCGTATTCTCCTTTATTCGAAGCTGCCTTAGGAATCGCTGCCGCTACCTACGACCAATTGCATCACACGATGGAACACCCTCCTGCCTACTGGCGCCAACTGTTGGACGAGCTATCACCTTCTGTACGGCAAGAGGTCGACTATGCGAAGGAGCACAACACGTGGAAGACGCTTTTGCAACTGCTCGACCTTTGCCCTTTCGCTGATCTGGATTCCTTTCTCTCGTATGCCAGAGAGCTCTCAATCGAACAGCTCCGATACGAAGCCCTCCCTTATCTCGGTGAAAATAGGCAGGAAGCACGGCGGAAGGCTGCACGAGGAAGCAAGGATGATTGCGCCGTTTTACAGGAAGCGTGCAGCACACATCTCTTTTTTGAATCGTATATCGAACATATTACTTCCGTTGATGGAGAAGTGCTGCGGAGTCATATTCTCGGATTGATGGAAGGCTGGTATACCACTCACATCAAGCCACATGAGGGAAAAATCGTTCGCATGCTAGAACGGGATTGGGCGCAAAAGCAAAACAAGCTAGGAAAGCTCAACCCCGAAGCCTTGGTTGAGTATGCAACGGGATCGAGCTACCTCCCAGAGCCTGCCGTGGCACGCGTACTGCTAATCCCGCAAGCGATCTACCGCCCATGGACCGTACAGGCCGATGCTGTCGGTACGAAGATTTTTTATTACCCTGTTGCCGACGAAAATTTGCACGATGCTGTAGATCCTTATCAGCCACCCCCATCACTGGTGCAAGCCTTAAAAGCACTCGGAGATGAGCACAGGCTACGCATGGTCAAAATGCTCGCAGAAAATGACCTGAGCCTGCAAGAGATAACCGATCAACTCTCAATGGCGAAATCGACAGTACACCATCACCTATCCATGCTGCGGTCTGCCCATCTCGTGGAAACAGCAGGCTCCCGTTACAGACTCCGCCGTCATACGCTGGACAAGCTTCCTCTGTTATGGGATGAATTCCTGCACAGGAGCACCCCATGAGCCAAACCGCTGTACAAGCCTCTGTCTGGCAGCAGCGTTCTTATCGTTGGATTGTTTTCGGTCAGCTCATTTCAGAACTCGGCGCCTCACTCGGTACCCTCGCCAATAGCTGGTTAATCTATCAGGCAACAGGCTCACAAGGTGCGGTCGGACAGATGTGGCTGCTGTATTTCGTGCCGTCGCTCGCCATTCAGTTGGTAGCCGGACCGTACATCGACCGATTCGATAAAAAGCGTGTCATGCTTTTTTCTCAATGGATGCGAGCTGCTGCCTTTTGTTTGTCCTTTGCGGTCATTACTTCCGGGACGGAATCGCTCTGGCCGCTGTATTTCACTGCCCTGATCAACGGTCTCGTTCAACCGCTGTATGTGCCAGCCAGCCAGTCGCTCCTCCCAGCTCTGGTCAAAAGAGAGCAGCTCCTCCAAGCCAATGCCTACTTGGATAGTGTCCTGCGCATTGCCTTGATAACAGGTCCGCCATTGGCTGGGATTCTCGTAGCGAGTATCGGCGGTGAGTCCGTACTCGCATTGGTCGCGATCAGCTATGCACTCAGCGGTTTTTTTCTGGTTCTTTGTCCACTCGCCCCAGCGGATACCGCCAACAAGAAGCAATCGTGGTTCGTCATGTTTAAGGCTGGTCTTGCGGTTTTTTGGCAGAAGCCCCTTCTACTCTGGCTCGGTCTGTACTCGGCTCTCGTCCAATTTGCTGTCGGAGTCACACTCGTACTAAACCTGCCTTTTGTAGCCGGCGAGCTGCAAGGCACCTCGTTTCATGTAGGCTTGTTTTTGGCTGGCTATCCGTTGGGATATTTCTTCGGCTCATTGCTCGTGCCTCGCTTCCGTAGCAGCCCTGGACAGCCCCTGATCATGTTGGGGTCACTGGTACTAGGTGGCTTGAGCTTTGTTGCAATAGGCTTTACCCATGACATCTGGCTTGCCATCACCATCGAACTACTGGCTGGTCTGTTTGCTCCCTTTTTCCAGGTACATAGCACAAGCCTGTATCAGCTTCACGTTCCTTCCGAGCTAATGGGGCGTGTACTGTCTGTCCGCTTGCTCATCGTGCGTGCGACGATGCCCGTCGGTATTTGGCTTGGCGGACAGCTGAGCGATCAGGTAGGGATTCGCCCTCTTTACATCTCTGTAGGGGCCGTCATCGTGCTCGCCGCGCTTACGGGATTATTATTTCGAAAATTTGTAACTAACAGGATATTCCATATATAATAAAAACCGTATGACTCCTCAATTTTGAATGGGAAAAGGAGAATTTTCATGACTCATCCGACATTGGATAACCTTCAGCATGCTATCAGCAGCGTCATCGTGGGCAAGGAAAGTCAGATCCGCCTATTGGTAACGGCCTTGCTTGCCCGTGGTCACGTATTGCTGGAGGACTTGCCCGGAATGGGAAAAACCGTGCTTGCCAAAACATTGGCGCAAGCGATTGGCGGCTCTTACAACCGCCTGCAATTTACTGCGGATCTACTGCCATCCGATGTCGTCGGTCTTCACGTATTCAATCAACGAACAAGTGAATTCGAACTTCGAAAGGGACCTGTTTTTGCGGATGTCTTGCTTGCAGATGAAATCAACCGGGCCACTCCCAGGACTCAATCCGGTTTGCTGGAATGCATGGAGGAACGCCAGGTTACGATTGAAGGCGTTACCCTGCCACTCCCATCGACCATGCTGGTTATCGCTACCCAAAATCCGATTGAATCGGAAGGGACCTATCCGCTGCCGGAAGCACAGTTGGACCGCTTCCTTTTCAAGCTGTCTCTTGGCTACGGTACACGAGAGGATGCCAAAGAAATTTTGCGGAGGTTCCGCAGCAGCTCCCCATTAGAGGCGGTCGAGCCGGTCATCACTGTCGACCAAATTGCGGCTCTGCAACGCGAGGTTACGACTGTTCACGTCAGCCAACCGGTGGAAGACTATATCATCGAACTGACGGAAGCGACTCGCCAGCATCGCTCGGTTGAGGTGGGCATCAGTCCGCGCGCCATGCTCGCCCTGTTGCGATCCGCCCAAGCTTACGCGTTCGTTTCTGGTCGTACTTATGTCTTGCCGGATGATGTAAAAGTGGTGTTCCCAAGTCTGACAGCTCACCGCATCCGCCTGTCCATGGAAGCAGAGCTGCACGTGACGGAGCAGGAAGTCGTGGAGCAAATCTTGACCAGCGTCCCCGCTCCCGTCGAAGAAAGCGTGTAGTGCTATGATCACCAAGCAAACCTTTCACGTAATCGGTTTTGTCTTACTGCTCTTCGCCGTTTTTTCCGGGCATTGGTTTTTCTTTCTGTTTGGGGGCTTTTTCTTTTTTCTCCCCGCTGCACAAGACTGGTGGGCCAAGTCCATGTCCAAATGGGTGTCGCTCGATTGGTCCAGTGATCAAACGCGCGTCCTGTCAGGGACACCCGTGCACATTACAGTTCAATTGCACAATCGTTCATGGCTGCCTTTACCTGCTACCTGGCTTCGTTTCACACTGCCGGAGCATGTCGCGGTGGAAGGTGCAGACGAGGTGCGAATCCTCAATCATCGGACGAGCGTTCGCCTGCGGTTTGATCTGCCGATGCGGCAAAGTGCCACACGCACCTTGACTCTCATCCCAAACAAACGAGGCACAGTCTGGCTGACGGATGTTCAATCCGAGACATTGCCATTACTGGGCGAGGAGCCTACCGCCATGACACTGTCGGTTTCCTTTTCCTTGCTGGTCTATCCGCTGCCTCTTGCGCTTTCTCCCGTCGTCCTCGCTGAATCGGAGCCGGACGGGAATCGGCTTTCTCGTCAGCGCCAACAGGATGATGTCACTTTTCAGCGTGGTGTTCGGTCGTACATGCCAGGCGACCGTTTCAAGCACATCCATTGGAAGGCAACCGCCAAAACAGGCTCGCTCGAGACGCGTCTTTTCGAGTTTACAGCCCAACCAAACTGGCGAATCGTCGGGCATATCCTGCCCTCCTATGAACCAATGATGCAAAAGTATAACGATATCACCAATGAACGGACGATCTCCTGTCTTGCGGCTTTGGCTGGCCTGTGCAGGAGAAAATCGGTCGGATACGAGCTGTACCTCACCGTGAAGCAACGAGGACGTGAGCATTTTCATTTGCCTGCGGGAAGTGGCAAGGCACACCACTTGCACGTCATGACCCAACTGGCGCAAATCCACCATTTTGTGACAACGCCACTGGCGCCTGTTCTACGCCGGTTAGAGGGAGCACATGGGAAGGAGGCTATTCTCATTGTGACACCACGAATGGATTCATCCGTCCAAGCCTCTGCGGAGCGCCTTATTCAATGCGGTCATCAGGTTGCGGTACTGGACATTTCTTCTGACCCTGTCATCATCCAGCGCTTCCAGCATGCTCGCCTGAAAAAAAGGAGCGTGATGATGGGATGACACTCTCGTTGATAAGTCGCTGGACGCTCGCGTTTTGGCTAGAGGCCATGCTGACGGGCGTTTTCCTGGTATTGTTTGGGTATATGACAGCAGGCTTTGGTCAACTGCTCACGTTTTGCTTAGTCGCAGCGACCCTGCTCATGGCGGGGGGCTGGTTGTACTATGGTGGTGGCAGTCGATTTATGCTCCATCTGTTGCTGTATCCCCTTGTGTTTTTCGTAGGAATGGGCAGCTTCTATCTCTACGATTCTTGGCTCATCGCGCTTGTACTGGCTGCTGTTTATTTTTGGAGAGTACAAAGCGCTGCATCGAAAGGGTATCGGCACGACAGCCTGCAACGCAGATTTGTTCTGGCGCTGATGGCGGGCCTCATGCAGCTCGCGATAGCAGTACTCTACACCTCCAGCGTTGCCCCAGGTTCCTATACACTCGCAGCCTCTTTTTCCATGCTTGTCTTCATCACTCTCAGCTATATGTTGGTGGCGATTGTGGCGTTCGTGCTGCGGGAAGGATCACTCTCTACGAGGCTACCTGCTCGCATTAGCTTGCTACTCGGCAGTCAAGTGCTTGGCACTCGTATTCTTTTGATCGCAGGCTATTTGGCTGTCAGCTCTATCGTATTTGGTCTTATCTATTGGATTTGGAGTTGGATAAAAGGACCTGTCAGCGATGGGCTGTATACGCTCTTTGAGCCAGTGCTTATTTTCATTGTGGAATTGTTTGAGCAATTGTACGAGAAGGCGAACCAAAAACAGGCAAACATGCAGATACTCATGGAAAGTACCGGACAAAAACCAGATCATCCTGCGGTACAGATACAGCTCGGAGAATCACTCTTTTCTATTCTGCAGCCGTACTTAATCATTGCCTTCATCCTCGTCTGTGTGATCCTGCTCGGCCGATATATATGGAAAAGGCGCTTCAAGGGGACGATTTCGCTCGAAAAAGAAGTGGCGGCTGCACAAAACACCATATTGACCACTGTCCCTCCCTCTTCCAGTGAAGAAAACGCAGAAAATGGCTCTGCCAAATGGTTCAAACAGCCAGTCGGCCCTGAGGATGATCCCACTAGGTACGCCTACTATCAATTCCTTGTCCTCATGGAGAAGCAAGGAGTGCCAATCGAGCTGCATGAGACACCCCAAGAGTTTTTCAATCGCCTGCGCGAACAGCCCTTGCTAGATGCAGATCAGCTGGATGCAGTCGCTCGCATCACCCGTTACTATCAGCAATATCGCTATCAGGAAAAGTCGCTTCCCGAAGCGGATTTGACAGCCATGCAGCAAGCTGTGCAGACGCTCGGCGCTCGTTTCTCTGAGACGTAATACCTCCCCACAACCACGTGCTATGCGTTAGCCGTGGTTGTTTTCTTTTTCTCTTGACATCGGGAAGCCCCTCCGGCATAATTTCTTCAATTTTGCCCGCTCCCAAAATGAATTCACCAGATGGTTAATTGAATGAGAAAGGAGGATGCTCCGTGCAAGATTTGCCTGATTGGCTGCGTAAGCATCTTCATGTCGCATACATACCCGGCTATGAGTTTTTCTTAAGTCTCCACGTGCTTGCAAAGCCGGAGCATCATACCTCCCGCTTGCATTGGGCGGAGGAGTTGCTCACTGCTTTACCTGCCCCGCTCTTGAAAAAGCTTCACTATTTTAGCTCCATGTCCAATCAGTTTCTCGATGCCATGGACTTCTTAGCGCCTTGGGAGGAGTGCTTTGAGCATTCCGTTGAGGCCGCATTGGAGCGTGTACAGGCAATGGATGCTGGCGAGTTTGCCCAGCTCATGATTGGTCCCGTCTATCATCCCAGACAACTTCACGCTTGGATGCAAGGACGTACAAACGAGATTTTTGAAGAGCTGAAACCAGAGCATCGGGAGCTTTTGCGCCATCCACTCTCGACCAAACGCAGTTTTCTGGAATTTTGCTACGACTACCTGCCTTTTTTCCAGACAGAAGAACGGCGGATTGAACCATGGCTCGTCCGTGCCGTACACGAGGCACAAGAGCAGATCAAGCTGGATCCGATTCCGTTTTTGTCACAGGTTCACCCGCGCTTGAAGGTGCACGAGAACTTCTTGCAATTTCATAAGGCAAAAACGTACACATTTGGTTATTCGGAGCTAGCCCGTATTCATTTGCGTGTCTCTACTTTTGTCGCGCCGCATTTGTTGCTCGGCATTTACGACGACCATATCTCCGTGTGCTTATCCGTAGACGTTCCCGGCACCAGAGCCACCTCGGTGATTCCCGCTGACTTCATCAGCAAAATGAAGGTGTTCAGCGACCCGACACGGACTGCGATTCTCAAATCATTATTGGCTCATCCTTACTGCACGCAGCAGTTGGCTGACCTGCACAACATCAGTGAGCCTGCCGTCAACAAGCACTTGAATCTGTTGGTAGACACTGGCTTTATCTGGAGTGAACGGCGGGGACGGTATGTGTTTTACCGCGCGATTGCATCACGGCTGGAACAGCTCGCCGTCGATCTGCATGAGTTCATCGATATGCCTGTTCCCGGACTTGTCTCTCCACCTGCTTCACCACATCTCCCAGAACGGAGGAAATAACGTGTTTCATGTCGCCAAAGCTACCTTTATCCGCAATACCCGCGTAATGCTTCGTGCCTATCCGTGGTCGTTTGTCATCGGCCACATTTTTTCCGGGGTGTATACGGTGCTGTTTGCCTTCTTTGCCTATCACTATGTATTTGCCGGGCAATTGGACGAAAATTTCGCACATCTCACCGGCTCGTCCGATTACTTGTCGTACGCCATCCTCGGCGGAGCTTTTTATGCGTTTGCCGTCTCGACCTTGATGAACGTCAGCCGCTCACTCATTACGGAGCTTCGGGAAGGGACCTTGGAGGCTGTTTTGCTCACCCCTTCCTTGCGCAGGGGGTACTTTTTGGGGAATGTCGCCCAACAGCTCATGCGTACTTTGTTTGAATTTTCGGTGATTGTACTGGTAGGGGCGTTGTTTGGGCTCACCCTCTCTCAAACAAATGTATGGAGCGCCGTCCTAGTCTGGATATTGTCTACAGGAGCTTTCTTTTGTCAGGCACTCGTTTTGGGCAGTCTCATGCTATGGTTCCGCGATACGTACATCACACAAAACACGCTGTTTGCTGTGATGGCCTTTGTCAGTGGCGTGACGTTTCCGATTCCGTATTTGCCTGAATGGGTGCAACCACTCGGTCTCATCATGCCGCTCGCGCCTGCGCTGGATGCTTTTCGGCAATGCGTGATTCAAGGAGCGCCGCTGCATGCTGTTTCCCCACAGCTGTTTCATATGGCAGCCTTGTCCCTCGTCTATCTCGTCATGGGGGTGTGGGGCATTCGTCGGATGGAAAAACGCGTTATGGAATCGATTTTCGGATAACGAACGAGGAGGTCAATACTCATGCTAATCGCAGAAAATGTACGGAAGGTATACCGGGTGAAGGAGAAAAAAGGCTGGTTTCGCCAGCAATGGACAGAGGTCGAGGCAGTTGCTGATCTGTCTTTTCGCATGGTACCCGGCAAAATTATTGGATTGTTAGGCATTAATGGTGCAGGAAAAACAACAACGATCAAGATGTGCTCCACACTGCTCACCCCAACCAGCGGCACGATCACGGTAGACGGATATGACGCGGTAAAGGACGACCGGTTCGTCAAAGCCAAGGTCAACATGATCGCAGGGGGCGAGCGAATGCTGTACTGGCGGCTGACAGGGCGGGAAAACCTGCAATACTTCGGCAGTCTATACGGTTTGCAAGGGCAGGAACTGCGTAATCGGATCGATTCATTGCTTTTGCAGGTTGGCCTGTATGAGGCCGCCAACACCCCTGTCGAGCGCTATTCCAAAGGCATGAAGCAACGACTGCAAATTGCCCGCGGCCTGATCAATGATCCGCGTTACCTGTTCCTGGACGAACCGACTCTCGGCTTGGATGCCCCCATCGCCCGGCAGCTTCGCAAGCATGTGAGTGAGCTCGCTTCTCAGCATGGAAAAGCCATTCTGTTGACCAGCCACTATATTCATGAGGTAGAAGAGCTTTGCGACGAGGTATACATCATCGATAAAGGAAGACTCGTGGCGCATAATACACCGGAGCACCTGATCAAATCGCTCCACCTGGATACAGCCTTACAGGTAGTGATCCCCTCTCTCTCCGACTCGCTCGATTACGATCTGCGCCAGCTGGCTCAAGATTACGGCGGGTCGCGTGAGATCGCAGAAACAGACGAGCAGACCTGGGAAGTGACATTACGGGGAAAAACGGATATGACAACTCCACTACTTTCCCTCTTGGCTGCTCACCAATCTCCTGTCTTGCATCTCTCCACCCAACAGCCATCATTGGAGGACGTCATCCTGCACATGGCAGATCGGAGGGGGGCATGAAACAGCTGGGTAGCCTGCTTTTGGCAGAAATCATCAAGGAGCATCGTCATTCGTTTCACAGCAAAATGATCTACTTCTCGCTCTTGGTCTGGCCTGTCATTAATTTCGTGACCGCGTATTTTTCGTTTGCCCCGTTCCGGATGGGAGCGGATTCCCCTCTAGCCCGGTTCATCAGCTACGAGCAGTTGCCGTTGTTCCTGTTGACTGGCTATCTAGGCTACATCTTTTATTGGTGCCTGGTGCAGTCGTCCTGGCAAATGAGCTTTGAACGGCAAGCGGGAACCATGGAAATGATCTTCATCAGTCCGGTCAACCGACTGGCTTTTCTGTATGGGCGTTCGCTCTCCTCGCTGATCGAGGGAGTCTGGCTGTTCTTTTGTTTTGTCCTGTTAGCCTTGCTTTTTGTCGATGGCATTCAATTGAGTGGCTGGTGGGCGCCTCCACTCGCCTTCCTCATTTTGCTGGTATCGGCCATCGTCTGGGGCGGCTTTCTCTGTGTGCTCTTTCTGTTTTCACGCGACGCGAGCTTTCTGTACACCGTCCTGGATGAGCCGATGCTAATCTTTTCTGGCGTCCGTCTGCCCCCGATGGCCTTTCCGGTTTGGGCCAAGGTCATTTCCTTTTGCTTTCCACTGACCTACGCGCTTCAGTTGATTCGCGAGCTGCTGATGGAGGGAGCTTCATTGCAAACCATGCTGCCGAGTATGGGACTTCTCGCCGCTGTATTGCTCCTGCTGGTGACAGCGACTGTCGTGTTGTTGAAGCTGGCGGAGAAGCATATGAAAAAGACCGGGAACATGGTGATGTATTGACATATGGACCATGCGTCCCCACGTCATTTCGGTCATCGTATGAGTAAAAATCGTTGTAGTCATTGCCTCCCTCTTTTCTTATTCATCCTAGGAAGCACACTATATTGGGTTTGAAGCGAAAAGAGTGGACTGTAATTTTTTACCTATCAGCGGTATAATAAAGATAATCAAGCGACGAAATCCAAAAGCGCCCTTTCCTGATTGGAGAAGGCGTTTTCTCATACTTTTCGCGTAAAGAGTTGATCCCAATGACATCCAAGTGAAACTTTTTCTATATACTTCCTCCCATAAGTAAAATGATATCCAACCTTATCTCCAAGGAAGTCTAGATGAGGGAGAAAGCACGCAAGACCATACGTATATTCGATTGGTCAGAGAGCCCTTTATTCCAGAGGTTGGGGTCAACGAATTCCCTAGAAAGGACATCGTACTTTTCTTAGAGCCTACCGTTCCTAATGATGCCTTTGTCGGCGTTCAAAACCCACAAAAACTAAACGAATGGAAAATTTATCAGGTGGGGGATACTTGGGTAATCTCTCGCAATGAGGGAAGTTTACCAAGCTATCCCCATAGACCCCACGGTTATGACAAAACGAGTACATTGGACTTTTCTCCTTCCAGTTATGGCGGATCTCGCTTCTTTTATCAAGCTCCCACGTGAATAAAGCATAAATAAATGAAAACAGCCATGCTGGAGGTCAATCCGTCATGGCAAGATGCAAGCATGATATCAACAAAACGGCCAGCTTATCGACTCAACGCTATAAGCGCTTTCCTTACTCCACCGTCAACAGCTTCTCCACAAATCCCCCAATTTCCCGTTCCCGATCAACAAAATGAACCTCCAGAATCCAATCGCGCGGATGCCCGTTATGGTCCGGCTCTCTCATTGGCTTGTGATTGTCAGGGTGAATATAGTTGACGATATCATCCCCTTGAATTTTTTCATGCGGGAATTCACCGATGAGATGTCCTGCGTGTGGACCTCCGCACTCCCAACCGTATGCTTTGGCGAGCTCGCACATGTAGGCAAACAGCTCGCTGCTCGTAATATCCGGCTTGGACAAAAAGTAAGCCTTACCCTCGTCCCACGCTTTTTCAATATCGTCGCGCAGCTTTTGTTTTACCGGATCATTTCCAAGCACATACGTCCGACCAAGATCAGCTTCCCAGTCCTCAAAAATGGGCCCGAAATCGAGAAAGACAATATCTTCGGGAGCGACAGTCAAATTCGGTGGGTTTTCTCTGTATGGATATAGCGTGTTTCTGCCCGCTCGCACAATCCGCTTATGCCAATATTTTTTGATCCCGAACAATTGAAAGGCCAGCTCGTAAATTTCCTTGTTGATCTCTTTTTCCGTTACACCGCTCCGAATAATGCCCTTTTCTTCGATGGTGGTAAATAAAAACTCAGCTTTGGTCTCTGCTTCGCGCAGTGCCTGATGTCTCTTCTCCAATAAGGGATTCATCATTGAATAGCCTCCTTTTTCGTTTACGGAAGAGCTAACTCATACCTCTCGCCCAACTCTCGCAATTTTGCGATAATGGATTGCTCTACACAATCATCCGTGGTGATTTTTTCCTTCGCTAATGCAAGCAGTGGTTCATACTCGCCAATCAATACGGAATGATGCGCTTTTTCAAACAGCGGTAAATCATTCATGTCATTACCAAAGCAGATGAATGGCTCCCCTGCCACATCGAACCGATTTAGGGCAGCCCATTTGTTCACTCCCCGATAAGTAAGGTCGAGAATGCCTTCTGCGGAATGGTAATGCAGCGTAACGTCGAGTTCCTTGATTCTCGCCATCAATTCTTCGTAACGGTCACACGATAAAATCAGGATTTTCAGAACGGCATTCAGTTGATCCACGTCCACACGGCTGGCTGTCCGATTGGGATCGATATAGCTCAAAAAGGGATGTGCCGACACACAATTATGTGCGTAATTCCACGAGTCATCGATGAAATACTGCGCGCGATAATCATCGAGAATGCTGATGATTTCATGAGCCAAACAATCCGGGATTGGCATGCTGCCCTGCAAGCTCCCTCGGTGATGTGTCATCGCTCCATTCGCGCCAATGAGGAGATGGTTGGCAAACCGCTCATCGAGGACAGGCAGCATGTCACGGCACGGTCTTGCGGAGGCGAAACCTACAGTATGTCCCTCCTGTTCGAGTGCAAGCAGGCTATCCAAAATGTTCGTTGAGATCGGCTGACCTTTGAAGCAGATCGTCCCGTCCAGATCAAAAATAAATTTCATTTTTCCCACCCTTTCTAATTGCTGTCCTGTCCATCGTAATGGATAGCCATTCGTGGCCAAAGGGACAGATCGTTCAAGATGAGTGGGACAGAAACTGATCTGTTACTCGAACCAGGCGCTCGCCAACAAGCGAATGCCCTCCTGAATATCGTCGGGGGTCAATGCTCCGTACCCTAGCAATACCGTCGGCTGCTCCCTTGTATCATGGAGCCAGTATCGGGCAGTTCCGTAGACTTTTACGCCTTTTTGATAGGCACGTTCCATGAGTTCCGCTTCCGTACACTGACTTTTTACGGTCAAAAATACATGCAGCCCCGTATCCTTCCCTTCTATTTCCACACGTCCGTCCATGTAACGAGTGACTGCTTGAAGAAACACCTCTCGCTTCTCCGCGTAGTTTTTTCGCATGTGCTGCAAGTGTCTATGCCAATAGCCATCGGACAAATACGCCGCTAGCGTCAACTGATCCAAACGGGAAACAGGCTGATCGTATTCAGGCACTCGCTGGTGAAAACGCGATAACAGCTCGTAAGGAAGGACGACGTAGCTGACGTTTATGAGCGGCAGCAATGCTTTGGAGAGCCGCCCAATGTAAACAACCTTTTGGGGAGACAGACTCTGGATCGATGGGATGTAGCTCTCTTGATATTTGAACTCCCATTCGTAGTCATCCTCCACCAAATAAGAATGCGAGAAGGATTGCGCCCACAGAGTCAATTGGTTTCTTTTCTCCAGAGGCATCGTCATTTTGTTGATGAATTGCTGGGAAGGACTCACGTACATGACGCTTGCCCCGCTTTGCCTCAGCTCTTCGATGGATACACCATCTGCGTCCAAGGAAATGCCGTGTACCCGGTAGCCACCGTTGAGAAACGTATTTCTCGCACCATCATAGCCCGGATTTTCTACGCCAATCACATGCTTCTCTCTGTCCAGAAGCTGGACGACAATCGACACCAACTGTTGTGGGGTGGCTCCAATAATGATCTGCTCCGGCGTGGCGAGGACTCCTCTTGTTTCATGCAGCAACTTCGAGAGTTCTTTTCGCAAGACGTATTCACCCTGAGCCAGCCCCTCCACCATATACGTGCGCTGATGGTAGGAAATGAGCTTGTTGCGCAGCTTATTCCACGGATAAAAAGGGAATGTTCCCAACTCGATGTTGCCATAGCGAAAGTCATAGCGAATCGGTGTTATACGAGAGTCATCTCGTTCTGTTCCATGCTGCCTGAAAGGAAGTCCTGCCTTGTACGTCACCTGATATCCTTTTTTCGGAATGCTAGTGACGTACCCTTCCGATACCAGTAGCTGATAAGCAACTTCCACCGTGTTTTTGCTGACAGCAAGCGATTGCGCACAGCTTCTGATCGAGGGGAGAAACTCTTCATACGTAATTTCGTTACGCAATATTTCGTCTTTGATAAAGTGATAGATTTGGATGAACAATGACTCTCCCTCTGTAAAACGAATGGCCGAAAGCTCTCGCACCGAACAGGAACCCCCTTCCTTTTTTGTTTTAGTCTACTACATATTATAGTAAGCCTGAATGAACAAAAGGTCAGCTATCCGCCAGAAGGCTTTGTCTCTTAGCCCTACCGAACTGAATGTAGTAGAAGACCATAAGACACACGTGCATCAGGGCCATCAGCCAATAAATATTGCTGTAAATGAAGCCGCTCGTATGAGGATTTAGCGGGTTCCAAATGGTAGTCGCACCAAGATCGATCACCTTGCTGTATACCGCAGACGCGATCCCCATGGAAATGAAGCTCAGCATCGAGAAGATTCCCATACCTACTCCCGCCTGCTCCTTCGTCAACGTCCTCGAGATCGAGTTCGCCATTGAGATTTGCATAAAAGACTGTCCCACGTTACCCAGTATTAAGAAGAGCGCAATGCCTATAACCGAGGCGCTAGTGAAAGTAGACAGCAAGCCAAAGCAGCCAATCAGTAAGCTAGACGCAACGAAATACAAAAAAGCATTCCCCCGCCTGTCCGCGAGCTTCCCTCCCACACGACCAAGCAATGCCGAAGCGATAGCCGCTGGAACCATCACAAAGCCAATCCAGCTCGTCGATAGCTGCTGCACCTGGGCCAAGAGCAGCGGACTGAGGTAATAAAGCGATATTCCCATTCCATTTATGAGAAATGCCATCAAAATCCCGATTGTATACTGCTTGTTGGCAAAAACCTTCGGCTGTACAAACGGATCAGCTACCGAACGAATTCGTAAAACGAACAAGAGCAAAGTAACCAAGCTGCCCAATGCAAACCACCAGGATCCATTCGTTACTCCCAAAAGCAGTGACGTCACGCTGATCGCAAGTAAGGAGCCACCCACCCAATCAAACTTTCCACCAGACGCGATCTCTTCATCCTCCAAATATTTGCGGTAGAACGGCAGCGTCAGCAAGATCAGGAGCGGTATAGAAAATAGCCAGCGCCAATGGGCAAAGCTAACGATTAACGCCGCGACCACAGGACCGAGTGCACCGCCAAGGGCCAATCCTACTGCCGTTCTTCCTAAAACAGAACCCCTGCTCTCCGGCGGGAAGTATCGCAAAGGAATCAGCATCGCAGTAGCCGGAATGACAGCCGCCCCTGCTGCCTGCAAGCATCTTCCGAAGAGGGCCACCGCAAAGGAATCGGAGACCAAACCGAAAAACGAACCAGCCGTAAACACCAAGAGTCCAAACGTCAGCAAATTCTTGAGCTTGTATCGATCCGCCAGCTTGCCATATGTCACGGTTCCGATCGCGTATAACAATCCATATGCGGTCGATAGCCAGCTCACTTGCGCTATGCTCAAACCAAACTCCTTGCTAATTTCGGGGAGCGCAATGTTAAACACCAAGGCACTCATGGAGGAGATGACCAAGGTAAACATCAAGATTCGGATTAATATGTCCCTGTTTTGCTGCGTTTTTGTCGCTTCCATGCCGTATCTTCCCCTTCACTTTATTATTCACATTTTGACTGTCAGTACTGACTGACATATCGGTGGTAAAAAAACTAGGGAGTCAAACCCCTAGCGAAAACCTCTACACTCTCTTCGATAAATGCATCTAGGGATACCCCTGAAAAATTGCTAGTGCCATCCAGATCGTTCAAAAACGCCCCGAAATTCATGACCATAAAAGCAGTCGCCTGTGCCTCGGGATTCGTTTGGATCACCTTTCCTTTTTTGCCCATCACTTTGAAGTAATCTGTAAAAAGTTCCATCAACTGTCGCGGGTGCTTTTGGGTCCGCTCACGGAATCCGGGCAAATGGGCCTCATCCTTTATGCTAATCAAAATCATTTTCCGATTGCGGTTCATCATTTCGTGATACGTTCGGCTGATTAAAAGCAAATCCTCACGCAAATTCCACGTAAGCTTCTCCGCGAAAAGCTTTGTCAGTCCTTCCGTGTAATGAAAACGGTCAAAGGCGCTCTCCAGCAAATTTCGCTTGCTGCCAAAGTGACGAAACAACGTCTTCTCGCTCAATCCTGCCATAGTGGCAATTTCTTGCGTAGTTACGCCGTTGTAGCCTCTTTCCGCTATGAGATCGATTGCGGCTATCATCAGTTTTTCGCTACTTGTAAGACTTTTGCTGCTGCTCATTGCTATCCTCATCCCCGGAAGTGATTGTCAGTACTGACTGACATTCATCTTAAATCTACTGCCAATAAGTGTCAAGGGGCTCAAAGTAAAAAAGGCTCTCCCCCGACGATACAGTCGAAAGGAAAGCCCCTCGCTCTTTTCCCTGATTAAAACGCTCTTGAATATTGCTTCGGTGGCTGCAACTCATCCGCCGACAGCTCATGAATCGCATGCAGTGCCCAATAAGGATCACGCAGCATACCGCGACCGACTGCTACCAAATCCGTATCGCCATTGCCAATCGATGCTTCCGCCACTTTTGGATCATCGAGGTTGCCGACTGCAATGACTGGGACATCCAGTGCCTGCTTAATCGCGCGTGCCAATGGTACTTGATAGCCAGGATGAACACCTGGACGGCCTGCTGAACCAATCGGTCCTTCCCCGCCGCTGGATATATGGAAAATATCCACTCCTGCTTCCTTGTAACGTCGGCACAGCTCCGTGCTGTAATCTAATCCATATCCACCATCTACGTACTCTACGGCTGAGACGCGCATGATCAGCGGCATGTCAGCTGGAATGACCTCTTTGATTGCCTGAATAATTTCTACGCCAAACAGCGCTTTATCCCGCCCGTACTCATCGTCTCGCTGATTGGTCAAAGGAGAGTGGAACTGGTGAACCAAATATCCGTGCGCACCGTGGATTTCAATGGTATCAAACCCTGCTTCCACCGCACGTCTCG
This sequence comes from Brevibacillus schisleri, assembly GCF_055685845.1. Lineage (NCBI taxonomy): Bacteria > Bacillati > Bacillota > Bacilli > Caryophanales > Paenibacillaceae > Brevibacillus > Brevibacillus schisleri. The sequence goes on along the minus strand of NZ_JBVNDM010000001.1, from coordinate 507,678 downwards.
CTGAGTCCTGGAACTTGACGACCATTTGCTTGACCTCTTCTGTCGTCAACGCCCGTGGCGTTTTGTAGCGTCCCCCTGGGAAAGCAATCGCGGACGATGATACAGGCACTTCTGCGTCTTCCGCTTTGCGGCCCGCATGAGCAATCTGTATGCCAATTTTGGCCCCATACTTATGAACCTCGGAGACGATCCGCGCATACGCCGGAATCTGTTCGTCAGACCACAAGCCCAAATCGCCGTTGGAAATTCTGCCATCCGGCTCGACATCGGTCATTTCTACGATGATCAGACCTGTTCCGCCTACTGCACGAGAAACGTAATGAACAAAATGCCAGTCCGTTGGTGTTCCATCGTGTGCATCCACAGAGTATTGGCACATCGGCGGCATGACAATCCGATTTTTCAAGCTAAGTCCTTTAAACTGAAACGGGGTAGACAACAACGCCATTTGCTCCACTCCTTACTTTTTTTCATTATCATGCCAAAAGTAAGCACGTTCTGCAATCCTAAGTTGCACTTTGTAAAAACGAGATATATTTCCGGCTGTTGTGGTGGGGAGGAAACAGGAGAAAACGCTCAGATTCTAGGGCCACCCCCTGCGGGATTGACTGCACGACTCCATGCAAAAAGCGAAACCGCGTCCAAAGTGGTATCTTCAAGGATGCGTTTTCAGAGGTGGACGCTTAAGAGCGTGTTTCGCTTTTTGCATTCCATCTCGGTCGGTGTCCCTAAGATCTTCGCTTATTTTTCCTGTTTCCTCTACGAGCTTTCCGTGCTTAAACGGGTTTTTAAACAATTAAAGATTGAAGAAGATCATCAGTTACGACAGAGAAGAATATTTCCAGACGTAGCGACTTGTGGAGTCCTACCGAGCGGAGAAGGGATTTGCGGGCAAAAGAAACGCAACCGTGCCCGCGCGACGTAGCGGCTACCACTTTTGCGTTTCCCCGCGAATCCCTTCGGAGCGGACAGTCTCAACCCTCAGCGGGACGGAGCCTGGAGCCTAGACTGGAAATATTCTTCTCTCCACCGCGGCCACATTTATAAAACACGAAAAAAAGCCATCCGCATAACGGATAGCTTTTATAATTAACGTCTTTCTTATTCCGGCATCGTGCCAATGTAATTGGATTGCGGGCGAATAATGCGGTTATTGCCTGCCTGCTCCAGAATGTGCGCACTCCAGCCGACCACACGGCTCACAGCAAATGTCGGTGTAAACAAATTGTCATCCAAGCCAACTGCGCGCATGACAGCTGCGGCAAAAAACTCTACGTTTGTATTCAGCTTGCGGCCTGGTTTGTACTCTTCCAGCAGCTGCAAGCCTACTTTTTCTACGTGTGTCGCCAGATCGAACCACGGATCGTTGGACGACAGCTCGGATGCAACGACGCGCAGAGCGGTTGCGCGCGGATCGATCGTTTTATAGACACGGTGTCCGAAGCCCATCAAACGTCCGCCGCTCTCCAGCTTGTTCCGCAGCCACGGCTCTGCATTTTCCTTCGTGCCGATCGCCTCGATCATCTCCGTCACTTCGGATGGTGCTCCGCCGTGCAACGGCCCTTTCAGGGTTCCAATAGCTGCCGTAATGGAAGAAATCAGATCAGATTCAGTCGAGCTCACGACACGACCGGAGAATGTGGAGGCATTCATGCCATGCTCCTGCGTCAAAATCAGGTACGCATCGAGTGCACGTACATGTGCCGCATTCGGCTTTACGCCTTTGAGCATATACAGATAGTTCGCTGTATGATCCAGCTCCGGATTCGGTGCCAGCGGCTCGCGGCCCTCCAGACAAGCGAAGCGATACGCAACGATTGTTGGCATCTTAGCAGCCAGCGCGATCACCTCATCGATGGTTGGCGGGAAGCCGTGCGAGGAACTACTCAGGGCTGAAACACCTGTACGCAGGACACTCATCATATCTACATCTGCTGGGATCAGCTTCAAGATTCCTTTTACATGCTCCGGCAGCTCACGGTTTGCTTTGAGCTTATCTTTTAAATCCGTCAACTCCTGCTCGCTCGGCAAATGTCCGAACCAGAGCAGGTGTGCCACTTCCTCAAATGTGTGGTGAATAGCCAAATCACGCGCCCAATGACCGCGGTACACCAGCAGTCCATTAATTCCATCCACCAAACTAAGGTCTGTTTCTGCTACGGCGATACCATCCAAGCCGATAGCCAAAGGATGTTGTTTTGTCATCATCACCACTCCATTTTCGTCTCTTTTCTCTTCAGTATAATCGATTCATAATCGTGAAGGGAAATAAAAGAAAACCGGGTTTTTGATCACGTTTTACAATCAGTTAGCAGGAGCTGGAACTGCCTTCTTTTTACGTCCGTACGTCAGGAAGCGCCACAGCTTTTCCATTGGACCTCGATTAAAACGCTTCAGCCACAGCCAGCTTGCGAGTAATTGAAACGCATAGATCGGCAGTGCGAGCAAAAGCCATGAAGAGAGCGGCATGGCCGTAATATCGAACAAAGAAATCAGAATGGTCATGATGACTGTCTGACCCAAATAAGTCGTTAACCCCATTTGTCCCGTGTAGGCAAATGACTGGAGAACCTTCCTTGCCGCTTCTCGATCCAGCAACAGAAACAAGCTGGCAATCAAACATAGCGCCATAGGCAGCGTGCTCAGATCAACCAATATTTTATTCACCTGTTCAAGCTTTGGACCAAAGACGACACCGCTCGCCCACACAATCCCTGCTGCGATTGGAAGACTGATTGCCAGAGTGGTGGTAGCGATTCGTTTTAACAACGGTTTATGCTCGCGAATTTGAGCAATCAAACCGCGTTTTCCCGCGTACAAACCAAACAGGAACATCACAAAGATCGGTATCAGTGTCGTCTGGAGTGATGCTACAAATGGATATACTTCTTGACCATTAAGCGTCTGTACAAGTGCCACGCCTTGAGTGAGCATGTACACTCCTCCCAGACTGGCTGCCACTGCTAGAATCGTAGAAGACTTTCTTCGATAAAAAGGCATCAGTAAAAAGCCGAGAAGCGCGTACACCGTCAAAATATCGCCAAACCACAAAATGACGTGAATCACCCCAATGAAAAACATCGCGAACAACCGTCTGCTGAAGAGACGAAATACTTTTTGTCCACGCTGTTCAGCCCGTGACATGAAAATGTAAAAACCTAAGCCAAACAGAAACGAAAAAATCCCAAAAAATTTCGTCTGAATGAATAAATCATAGCTCAAGCGAATCCATGCATCGATCCCTGCCTCTATTGGCATACGGACGTCTTCCGAATACATGATAAAGCTAGGCAAGTTCACCAGCAAAATCCCGAACAATGCCAATCCCCTTACAATATCAATAGAATAAATCCGATCCTTCTGTATGATTGGTTCCGCCTGCATATTCGTCATTCCCTCCTGCTGTCTTTAAGCAGGGTTCAGTGTAGCATACATATACTCATCAAAACTATTGATTCACCTTACCTCTACCTTACAGGCTTGTTATCTTCTATGTCCGTCCACCCGGCTGAACAAGCGGCATCGGTGGATACAAGGAATGCAGGATTTCCATAAAATGCTGCGCTGGCTCGCTAATTCCTGCTTTAGGTACCAGCAAATAAGATGCGACCTTTGGCAAAACAAGGCCAGGTGTGGGCAGTTCAATAAAGCGGTTTTCAAACAAATCCCGATCAACAGCTGTCCGAGGCAAAAAGGAAACACCCAACCCATCCTCGATGAATCGCTTTGTAATGTCTACCTGCGAAACAGCCATCGTACGTAAGGAAAGCCCCCTCTGACGCAAAAGCAACAGCAACTCATCCCAGTAGCCCGGGTGATTATGGGTCAGCAGACGGTTCGATTGCACCTCTTGCTCCCAATCAGGCAAGGGCGCCTCCATATCTCCGCCGCTGTGAGGGACTGCAAAAACAATAGGATCTTCATACAAAAGATAAGTGGACAACTGGAATTCCCCTGGCACCATCCGGGTCAGGCCCAGATCAGCCTGTCCATTTTGCACCAGCGGGCCAATTTCCACGGAGTCGACAATTTTAATCGAAATATCTACATCGGGATAGAGCTTGGTGTAACGGTGCAGCAAATGGGAAAAACGAGCACGGGCAATAATCGGGGAAACAGCCAGTTGAAGCTTCTCCCGATAGCCCTGTCTCCAAGCCTGCAAGTCCTCCATACTGCTATGCCACTGTTGGAGAAGTCCTTTTGCATGTGGCAAGTAGCGTTTGCCCGCAGCCGTTAACCGAACGCGTTTGCCAACCCGTTCAAACAGCTTGATCCCCAATTCCTTTTCCAATTGACGTATATGCTGGCTGACAGTAGGCTGCGCAATGAACAACGCTTCTGCTGTCTGGTGAAAATTTTCTGTCGTGGCCGCGACCATAAACGTTTGCAGCACGCGAAAATCCATGTGATCTCCCCCCTGCTGTCGCTTTTTCTGTGTTCTATATGCATACAAAAGTAGGAAGAATGCAACTTTTTGGGTCTTTCTTCCTCATTTTTGAAGAAATTTACTGGAAATCGTTCTCCTTTTTCCCCCTTATGGTACAATACAAAATCGAGTGCGAAAAATCATTACGCACATTGGACTCACCAAAGAGAGAGAACAAAAGGGGAGAGAAAAGATGGAAACTGCAACAAACGTGAACCCACCGCGCAAAAGCAAGAAAAAAGCATGGCTGATCGCGGGGGCAGCGGCTGTCGTTGTGCTGGGTGGTTTAGGAACCGCCTATGCCAAGTACGACTTGTTTAAGAGTGCAAAAACGATTTACCTGCAAGCGGAAGCGGAGAGCATGATGAAGTTTTCTAGCGACGTATCCAAAGCTTACGGGGAATACCAAGACTACATGAAGCCGTACTTGGAAAAACCAGTTCACTCCACCACTGAGTTGAGTGACATTGCCCTAGATGCAACCATCCCAGACCCGCAAGCGCAAAAAATTCTCGACATGCTGGGCAAAGCGAAGATCGTGATGCAAAGCAACATCGATGAACAGAAAAACCAACAATCGGGGAACCTGGAAGTTCACCTACAAGATAAAAAGCTGGCTTCTCTAGAGTACTTCATGAATGATTCTGTTATGGGCTTCAAGCTGCCGGAGTTTTACTCTAAATACGCTTATATGGACCTGAAAGATCGCGATGCACTTAAGCAAAAGCTGGGCGGCGAGGAACTGCCAAAGCGCTTCGTACGCTATAGCGATTTAAATGAAGCGATCAATTTAAACCAAGATGAACTCAAAACGGTCATGACTCCGTATGCCTTGCTGTATGCTGACAGCATCAAAGACAGCCAGGTAAGCATCAAAAAAGACGTTTCTTTCTCTGAAGAAGGTCTCAAGGAAGATGCACGAGAGATCACTGTTACCTTTAACGCCCAAGAAGGCGCGGCTCTGTCGAAGCAAATTGCCGAGAAAGCAAAAGCTGACCAAAAGCTGTTTGACCTGATCTACAGCCGCTACCACAATGTGGCTACGCTGATGCTCGACAGCGGCTACAAAGTAGAAGAAATCAGCAAAGAAGAATTCAAGAAAAATTACGAGCAAGCCTTCGATGACATCATCAAGGATGCAAAAGATACAGACGCCAAATCAACTGAGCAATTGAGAATGGTCGTGCTCGTGAATAGTGATCATCAAATCTTGTCCCGCAAGCTCTTGGTCGATGACAAAGAGAAAAAAGATCAATTGGTCTACAGCAGTGTTTCTTACGATAAAGGCGCAGAAACGTACCACCGTTACTCCCTGCACAACCTGTCTGATCAGCAAAATGGCGAAATGTCTTTCACCTACAGAGCGACAAAAGAAAAAGACACGACAAAGGGCAAGTTCAGCATCCTGATGAAAGAGACCGACCAGCCAATTCTGGACCTCTCGACTACTTTCGATACAACCAAGCAAGACAAGAAAACAACCGGAAAGTATGACTTTGCACTCGTAGCGGCAGACGAATATTCCTCCAACCCTGTGGCTCTGACCGGTAATGTTACCGTGAACGAGACGAAGACGGACAATGGTGTAGATTCTGACGCCACGGTAAAAGTGAACTTCTCGAACCCTACTCCGGATATGCCAAAAGGCCTTAGCTTCAAGCTGAAGTCTAAAGCAGAATTCGGCAAAGCACTGGAAATTCCAGCTATGACTGCTGACAACTCCATCAATTTCGCTACAGTGTCTGACCAACAAATGATGGAAGCGCAACAAGAAGTCATGCAAAACGCAGATAAGTTCATGAATGAACACGCTGAGCTCGTGCAACAGTTCATGGGGCCTTAATTGTTTCGTGATAAGAAGAATCCACTCATAATGGTCAAAGCTATATGATAGTCATTGAAAAAGTGGCAAGCTGACATCGGTCCCCAACTGATGTCAGCTTTTTTCAGTTTCCAAAGTATTCTAAATATGCGAACGATCGCCAACACGCTGACTATTTTGCAGAATAAACACACTCAATCGTTATTATCCCCCCTAACTCCTTATTCTTTGAGTATTTACCCTAACAATGATCAACGCATTTATCACTCTAGCAAATATTTACAATAATGTTATTTTTTGATATTTTATATTAATAAAAATATCTCAGGAGGTAAAAAATGAAAAAATTAAAAAGGGATTTATTTGGTTTACAGTTATGTCCTTACTTTCCTTATCTAACTTAATTGTAACCAATGATGCCTATGCTTTAGCTAAAAATGGTTTGAGATCACACAAGTTGCTTTAAACATTACGACAGCGAGTGTAAATACTCCTAATGATACAGATGTAGTACCTTTGGCGATGTCTTTACAAGAAAAGATAGAAACATATGACTTAGCTGCTATTGAAACATCAGGGCTTATTTTTTCTGACACTCTAGAGTTTACTGATTGGGATGAGATAACTGGTGAAGAGTTTACTGTCTATGTAACAGTGAATGCTAGTGGACAGATAACATATGTCAATGATGGTGCGCATTCTCCTCAACAAATAGATGCATTCAAAAAGAAAAAGAGAAAGAGACCAGCTTCGGTACCAACTAAAACGAATGGTGGATTTGACGCAAAAGACTTTATCACTGATCATGCTTACACTAAACATAAGTATGATCCGTCAATTAAATCTACGAGTTCAAAAACTCAGTACGGAAAAAACGTAAATGTAAAAAAATTACGTGAAATAACGATGAATGAAGCTGATGACGTGAAAAAAGTTAGAAGTACGAAGTACAATGTTACATTTTATTATAAAAGTTTCAAGAATAATATAAGTACAAGCGATACTCCAACTGATCAACATGTCGTTATCATAAATAATTCGGTTCCTGATAGAAGCACACAATACCCAATGTTCTAGAAAAACTCACTCTTTGAACCAAGTACCTCTTCTTCTAAAAGTCACTAGAGGAAATTAAAACAACCGAATCACTAAATATTCAATTTTCTCTGGAGTTAAGCGAATAGAAAATGCAACAAAATAAGGATGCGTGATACACATGCATAAAGCAGGGCAAAGTTATGTACACTCAAGATCCAGGGTTGGGATAAACCGTAACGTTTTAGAAGAAATAAAAGATGTCATTCGATATCTTGATACGGAACCTGACGAATACATGGAAGTCGATCAAATTACAAAAATCAGTCAAAAATCGTTATTGTTTTCACTAAATAGCTATGGTATCAACCAGAAATCGGAAGCGACTCTAACAAGTAGAGAAAGAGGGTCCTCTATGAAAAAAACAAAACAGACATATGCTTATTTGGAATGCCAAAATAAACAAGAGAGTGATATTGTCGATGTCCTTTATGAACATATGGAGTCCATTGAGAAAGAGCCTAATGAATATGTAGAGATAGGACAAATCGTCAAATTACGTACAAATACTTTTCTGCTGATTATAAATCACTATCATGCTGATTAATAGTGGGACCTCCAGAGGGGGCTGTTGACAAATTGCCGTAGAGATAGGGGTTTCTGGGAATCGTGTAGAAATCATTTCTATACGGTTCTTTTTATTTTGGAGGGCTATCTCATGATGGGAATCGATGGAGACAAACAGCACCAGTTTATGTTCTTAAATTTGGATGATCTTGTACCCGAGAATCATTTTTTACGTGTTGTTCGTAATAAGATTGATTTTTCTTTTATCTATGAGAAAGTGCAACACTTATACTCGCCTGTAGGTCGTCGCTCAGTTGATCCAGTTTTGTTAATGAAAATGATCCTTATCGGGTATCTTTATGGCATCCCTTCCGAAAGGAAGTTGGAACAAGAAATCCAAGTGAATTTGGCCTATCGATGGTTTTTAGGATTGGACTTAACTGACACTGTTCCCGATCATTCCACACTGAGCCAGAACCGCCGTCGTAGATTTAAAGAAAGTCATATTTTTCAGGAGATCTTCGATCACATCGTCTCGGAATGTATTCGAACTGGTTTAGTTACTGGGGAAATAATTGTTGTTGATTCTACTCACATCAAAGCGAATGCATCGATTAATAGGTCAGAAAAAGTTTTAGTGGAGAAAAAGCCTACTGAGTACCTTGAAGAGCTAGAAAAGGAAGCACGGAGAATTAAAAAAGACAGAGATAACGATCCCACTAGGAAAAAACGAGGAAGAAAACCTAAAACCTCTCCTCCTGAGAAGGAAGTAAAACAGAGCACAACAGACCCGGAGTCAGGTTTATTGAACCGTCCTAATAAACCCAAGGGATTTCACTATTTAGCGCATACCAGTGTGGACGTTAAGCATGGAATCATAACTGATATACACGTTACGGCTGCTAATGTGAATGACCACGAACCATTTATAAAGCGATTACAGATACAAAAAGAGAAATTTGGTTTACATATTGGCAAAGTAGGCGCAGATAAAGGGTATGATCGCTCTGGAGTACACCATGAATTAGAAAATTTAAAGATAACCGGTTATATCTCTCCGATAAAAGGTGTTATTGATCAGACCGAAAGGTCAGTACAATTTACATTTGATGAAATGAACGATGCCTATTATTGCTCGAATGGCAAGGCACTTCAATTTACTCATGTTAAGTGGCACAGTTGGAAACAAAGTTATAGCAAAATTTATGCTGCCCAAACAAAGGACTGTAAGTCCTGTGAGTTACGCCAACAATGTTTTGGACAAACCGCATCTCGCAAAACAATAGAAAGACCATTATTCCAAGAGGCTAAAGAACGCAACCAAGCAAGGAAGCAAAGCCAAGAGTACAGTGTTATCCAAAGGCAAAGAAGAATATGGTGCGAGGGTACCTTCGGTACAATGAAAAGGCAGCATAACTTAAAAGAAACATACAAAAGAGGCATTCGAAATGTATCCGAACACTGCCTCTTTTCTGCAATGGCAATTAACATTAAACGAATGATAAAAGCAAACTAATCACAGGTTACGAAACAAAACAATCCGACGACGTATAAGTGAAAAAACGGCAAAAGGGTTAGGGCATTGGGTCCCTAACCCTTTTTGTCAACAGCCCCAGAGGGAGGTCCTTTCTCAATGTCCATTCCTTTTACTGATAACCTTTGATCACAATATACACAATCGCTACATAAAATACGATTCGATCCACAGTCCGATACATCGACTTGGACACCGGAATGCCAAGCCATCCCACTCGCAACGGCCACAATAACTGAATGCGTCCCACCAGCATATCACTGATCAGATGGGACAAAATCCCCCAAAGCGCTGCCATGGCAGCCAAAGAATCGCCGAACAGCAGGAACGGAAGGAATAAAATCACCCATGAATGTGTCACCGTACGATGACCGAATCCTTTTTGCAGCATTTTGGACAAAGGTCCCATCAAGTTTCCAAGCTTGCTATTTGCTTGGTCGATATCGGGTACAAGTGCCATCGTTGCACCAATGACACTGCCCTTCCACGAAGGATAGGCACAGTAACCTGCAATGGCACCGAGTACCATATGTGTTTTCCATGTCATTTGCCTTTCACACCGTCTTTCTATGGGAGTCTTGGGAGCTTATGTACGGTTGGTGGAATGGCAAAACAATACCATCATACATACAGAAGTTATGTCTCCAACAAGGACATGAAGCTCTCCGGATCGAGCCCATCTCCTTCGATCACAATGGCAGTCATTCCGGTTTCACTGCCTGATTCGTGCCCTTCACCTGTGATCCAGAATGCCGCCTGACCACTCTGGATCGGGATGCGCTCTGTACCTTCACCGCGTACCCAGCCTTCACCGTTCACCACGAGAAAAAGCTGAGGGCAAGTCGCCGGATGATAGCCGACAATCCCGCCTGCCTCCAAATGGATACATCCTATTGAAACGGAATCAGGCGTGCGGATGACACGAGAAATCGTCGCCTGGACGGACTGATAGCGATCAATTGTTTTGCCTACTTGCTGATCAAATCGAAATCGTTTCATACTTCCCCCTCCGCCTTTTAACGCGTAAGCCTTATCATAGCGCAACTAGAGGCGCTGTGACAGACTCATCTTCCACGATTACAGAGTATGGCGATGACCTCCACACAGGAAGAGTTTACCACAATAAGAACGTATGTTCTATAGAAATATCGAGAAATTTAACTCAAAAAGCAACAAAGCCCTTACTTCCCAGAGTAGCTTCATCCACCACTTTAGCCAAGCTAAGCGGTGAATCTCGTGGTTTTTCTCGTGTATCGAAGATTGGCTTTGTGGAAATTGGCGTAAACACAAAAAAACACCCCTTAGAATCTCTGTCGATTCTCAGGGGTGTATCCTGTGACGAAGCTTTATACCTTGAAATGGCCTATCAGTTTTTCCAAATCATCCGCGAGGCTCGCAAGTGATGCAGCCGAGGCGTAGATTTCCTCCATCGAAGCAAGCTGTTCTTCTGTAGCTGACGAGACTTCCACCGAGTGAGAGACTGCCGATTGCGCGACAGTCGCGATCATCTGCATCGATTGTCCGACCTTGCCTGTACTTTCCGTAAGGGTATGTGCAGCAATCGATACCTCTTGAATTTCATTCGTCACGCCTACAACTGCATCGCGAATTTGAGAGAACGCTTCTCCTGCTCTTGCGAAGCCCCCCATCCCATCTGCTACTTCTTGAGAGCCTTTTTCCATCGTGAGGACTGCGTTGGTCGTCTCCATCTGGATCGACGCTACCAGTTGGGAGATTTCTTGTGCCGATGCAGATGCCTGCTCTGCCAGCTTTCGTACTTCATCCGCCACGACAGCAAAGCCTCTGCCATGTTCGCCAGCCCTCGCCGCTTCAATGGCGGCATTCAATGCCAATAGATTCGTCTGACCTGAAATTTGCGTAATGACTTCGACGATTTGACCGATTTGCTCGGAGCGTTTTCCCAAGCCACCTACCAGTGCAGTCAAATTCTCCATCGTTTCTCCGATCCCGTTCATCTGGGAAACCGACTGCTGAATGGTTCGATCCCCCTCTGTCGCCAGCTCTGAGGTACTGGCAGCCGCAGCAGACACGCTTTGGGCACGTGCCGCAATTTTTTCAATTCCTGCGGATATTTCTTCGACTTCTTGCTGACTCTCTTCTACGTTTTGGGATTGTCTGTCCGTTCCTTCCGTCATTTCCTGGATCGTGATGGCGATCTGCTCTGTAGCTTGGCTCGTTTGCTTCGAGCTCGCTGTCAGTTGTTCAGCTGCGGCTGCAACCTGCTGGGCATGTCCACGAACCTGAGAAATCAGCTCTCGTAAATTGGCCAGCATCCGGTTGAATGAGCCTGCCAACTGTCCAATCTCGTCTTTGGAAAAGACGGTCAACTCTTGCGTCAAATCTCCTTTTCCTTCAGCGATCTCATGTAGCTGTTTGTTCACCCGGTGTAGCGGTGCCACAATCGAGCGAATTAGAAAACCGCCGACCACAATCGCGACGAGAATTCCCACTGCATTAAAAAACAACTGGATCATGGCCGAAATCCCTTCGTTCTCCGCCAGCTCCTGTCTATCTACTTCGATTTCATTACGCACCTCTTCGACCAATCCACTCACAACCGAATCCAGTGTTATTCTCGATTGCCGCTCCTTGCCGAAATGATGAGCAATGGCTTCTTCATGTAGTCCATTATCTTGTGCCTCTACCGCTTTATCACTCGACTCCAGAAAGGACTTGTACAGTCCCATTGCCTCCTCCATTTTTTCACGATGGTGAGAAGACTCTAGAGAACTATTCATTTTGGCAAACAGGCTGTCCACCTTTGCTGCCTTTCCCTTCAATTCCTTCCGAAATTCTTCATCGCCTGTTAACAAGTAGGCTCGTTCGTCATTATTTCGACCTGTCATGATAAACTGCATTTCACGCAGATCCGTTAATAATTTTTCCTCTTCGATAATCTGAGTGTAGGATGCCTTCATTGCTAGCATTTGCAGGTGCATGTACGTACCTGAGCCGAACATGACTGCCAATATGACACCAAAGGCCAGGATGATTTTTGTTCTGATTTTCACAAGATGTGCCTCCCGTCATCTGATACTTTTGTTCATACCCGACTCCTCCTTCCTTCAAACACTTTGATGTGCACACAAAAGACCGCCAGGAAAAATCCTGACGGTTCCAACATTCAGTACACTAGACTCCGAGCTTCGCAGCCACTTTATCCTCTATCCCCATCTCTATAATTTTTCGATCACTTTATCAATCAAGCCGTATTCAAGCGCCTCTGCGGCGGTAAGGAAATAGTCGCGGTCTGCATCTTTTTCGATTTGCTCGACTGTTTTTCCCGTACGCTCCGAGATGATCGTATACAGCATGTGGCGATGTCGCATGATACGGTCTGCTGCGATCTTGATATCACTCGCCTGTCCTTGACTGCCTCCCCATGGCTGGTGGAGCATGACTTCTGCATTGGGCAGCGCGTACCTTTTGCCGGGCGCTCCTGCTACGAGAAGCATCGCGCCCATAGACGCTGCCATTCCTGTGCAGATCGTGGAGACATCGGGCGCAATGAAACTCATCGTATCGATAATCGCCATCCCTGCTGTGACAGAGCCTCCGGGCGAATTGATATATAAGTGAATGTCTTTTTTCGGGTCTTCTGCTGCCAGGAACAGCAACTGAGCTACGACTGCATTGGCTACCTGATCATCGATGGCACTTCCGAGAAAAATGATACGATCCTTCAACAACCGGGAGTAAATGTCATAGGACCTCTCTCCATAACTCGTTTGCTCGACTACTACCGGAATGAGATTCATGAAAAACCCTCCTTCGCTTGTTTACGCTCAACTTTTTACGCTGCCATTCGCATGCTGGTTGCTTGCGGAACCGCCACTGATTTTTTGTTAAATCCAGATGAAACCTGCGTCACCACTGCCGGATTACTCGCCGGACCCACTGCCCATGTTTGAACAGCTGCTTCTCTTTCGACCGCAACTCCATTTCCGTTTCGGGTCGGCATGGGAATGATCTGATCAGATTGTGGCTGGATACGATTTTCCCAAACGATTACGGGTTTGGACTTGTTTGACTCGACAGCGTGTGCCTTCATGCCTCGTCTCCTCCTTGTTTTGGATAAACCGCAAGAACGACCTGATACGTCTCTTGTCCTTTTTCTTTTGGCTGATACTTCGCCACAAGCTGATTCACCAGTTGGACGTATTCCTCTACAAAAGCACTCCGCTGTTCCGCACTGGCAAGCTGAATACTCGCATTCAGTGAGGCGCTCGGAACCTCCACCTCTTGATCGGACCGCTCCAGCAAGAGCATGGCATCCCGCTTGATTCGTTCTGCTGTCTGGACCAGATGAGACAGCGCACCTTGATCCTTCATTTGCTGAACGGTATCATTGCCCCAGTTCAGTCCTTCCGAGAGCACATACGTCCGCGCAATCGCCAAATAAAGCACCTCGACGAGATTGCGCACCTGTCGACTCCCTACCCGTCTGACCAATCCAACCTTTTCCAAGGCCTTCAAGTGATAATTGACACGCTGCGGGATTTCATTGATACCCCGCGCGACTTCTGCTGCCGAAGCAGGCTCTGCCAAACGGCTTAAAATCTCGGCACGGAGCGGGTTCAATAGCGCCATCGCCTGTTCCGGCTTCTCGACTACATATGTTTCCAGTTGTTCGTGCGCCACAACAACACCTCATGACATTAATCATTTACGTAAAAATAGTTTATTACGTTCGTTTTTGTTTGTCAAATGATGGATAAGCCTTTTTTTTCGACAACGTCAAAAGCCCCGCTAAAGCCTGCGGAGCTTTTGTTTTTCATTACAATTCGATTTGTTATTGAAAGGAGATGGTTTCGCCATCCTTCGGAACATGTACGCGTCCGGATAGCTGTTTTTCCTGCAAACATTCATTCAATTCCCGGCGGCTGAGCAAGCAATGGTTCCACGTCTCCATGTGTGCAACGAGAATTCGGCTGTCAGGCACGGCATTTGCGACATGGACGATATCCTCCTTCGTCATCGTGATCGGGTCTCCCGTCAAGAACCGGGCCGCACCTGCGAAAACAACGATTGCATCCGGCCGATATTCAACGATGGCCTGCTCCACTTCCTCACACCAAATCGTATCCCCCGCCACATACAACGTCTGCTCACCAGCTCGTTGCAAAACGAAGCCAGATACTGGCCCCATCTGCTGCCCAATTTCCCCTGTTCCGTGTTGGCCACCTGTCCGATGCAGGTGAACACCTTGCCACGTATACTCTACTTCGATGGCAATGACTTGTTCGAAGCCATGCTGCACCAGCTTGTCTCGATCAGGTGGCTGGCAAAATACAGGCAAATGCTTCGGGAGAAGGCGGATGGCCGTTTCATCGAGATGATCGAAATGGGTATGCGTCACCAAGACGGCATCCACGCCAGCGAGTACCTCCTCCACGGATATGGGCAATTCTACTCCTGGATTCGGGCACTGATTTGGCGTATTTGGTACGGCTGGCATTTCGCCCTTGGAGCTAAACATCGGATCGACCAAAAATGTTAGCCCTGCATATTCCACACGCAAGGTAGCATGTCGTACAAGCTGAATCTGCATGTCATTTCTTCCTTTCCTCGTTATCGCTATAATGGATGTACGTTTATTGTATAAGGCCGTGAACGGTTGCCGCGAAACGATTGCTGGCTTCCCACTTTCGCCGTGAAAGGAGTTACGCATGCTAGACCAAATTGATCTTTCCATCCTTGCCTTGCTACGCAAAAACAGCCGCTTGCAGTGGAAGGACATCGGCGAACAGGTCCATCTAAGCGGTCAAGCCGTGGGCAACCGCATTAGACGAATGGAGGAGCAAGGGATTATTCAAGGCTATACAACGCTCATTGATGAAGCCAAAATCGCCCCTTTCCTCACTGCTCTGGTCACTATGTTCATGACCACTACCGATCATTCTCTCTTCACTCGTTTCATCAAAGGTCGCAGCGAGGTCGTCGAAGCGCATCGCATCAGCGGAGAAGGCTGCTATTCTATGGTGGTACATGTTCCAGATCAAGAAGCCCTCAATCATTTTTTAGATGCCCTGCTTCCTTTTGGGAACTACCGTGTCAACCTATCGATTAACAAATTGAAATAGTTGGTAGTTTGTCAATGTATTCGCTCTCATTAATTTTTAAGATTGCACGATTTTGTGAACAAGAGTAGAATGATGAATACGAAAGGAGGAGAATCGCCATGGAAGATATGCTGTTATTGCTGTTTTCGCTGGAAGATTTCTTCGCCTTGGTCGCGATTTTTGTAGGATGCTTCACTTCTGCTTTTTGTCTCAGGCAGTGTTGCCTGCAAAACCGGGCTCTACCTCAGAACGTCACGGATATGTACCGACCTCCCATTAACACGTTGTTGGTTGAGACTTATCCAATGGCGGCAAGGCAACCGCAGCGCCTTCGCTTATTCAGGCGCTTGCAGCATACAGACAGCGAAATGGATACATATGATTCCTTTGTTTTGGATCGCGTAGCGTAACGAACACATCCAAAAGGAGGTTGATCATATGATCGCCAAATACATCGGAGAAGCTTTGTTGTTTATTGTGGGTCTGCCTATTTTTGCTTACCAAACATTCGAAGGAATACATGCATTGGCAGATTTCTTCGCGCAAGTATCCGATTTTACCAATTTCAAATAAGCATGACACATACAAAAGCCTGACCGCATCCTTTGACGGTCAGGCTTTCTTTAATTTGCCTGGATGCGGTCTCCTCTTGTTGTCGGCTGCGAGATCACAAGAAATTCCACATCCTCTGCTCCCTCGTTTTTCATCTGGTGTTTGACTCCCGGAGGCACTTCTACCCCTTCCTGCCTGTTGATCACATGACGAACGCCATCCACTTCGAGCATAGCCTGTCCTGACAGCACGAAGAAAAACTGTCGCGACCGCTCGTGATAATGGCGCACTTCTGCTGTATTTCCTGGCATCCGCTCATGAATGACGCTGAGCTCTTGACCTTTGACCAGATGCCAACCATCACATTGATCTCCCCAATGATAATGCTCTGCATTCTCTTTGCTGATTTTCGCCATGTCTGTTCCTCCTCCAGTTTTTGCTCTATCTTCACACGCTGAGGAGCATTTGTCACCAAGTGTTTACTTTTTCGGCTGGCTTTGTTATAATATTTGTGTATGATAAGTGAATATTTGATTCGTAACTGGAGGAGCCTGTCATCATAGGGTTCTTTTTGTCTTTTTTTAGCCGACAAAAAGAAAGCTGTGATTACGGGCTCTTTTTTATTTTGTAAAAAGGGGGAAACCACATGCTTATTTTTCAGCTGGCTGTCATTTTGATTGCCTCCAAAATCGCTGGTGATATCAGCGTGCGGTTGGGACAGCCATCCGTTTTGGGGAAACTGCTCATCGGTATCGTTCTAGGTCCTACCGTTCTCGGGCTAGTCACAGACACAGAAATCCTCAAGGAAATTAGTCAAATCGGGGTTATCCTTCTCATGTTTATCGCGGGCTTGGAGACCGATATTGATGAGTTCAAACGCACTGCCAAGTCTTCAACCAGCGTAGGTATCGCAGGAATTGTCATGCCACTTGCACTCGGTTATGGTGCCGGGATTGCGATTGGTCTCTCCAATATTGAAGCGATCTTCCTGGGCCTGCTGCTCTCTGCTACCAGTGTGAGTATTTCCGTACAAACGTTGAAGGAATTGGGCAAGCTAAAATCACGAGAAGGCGCAACGATCATGGGAGCTGCTGTTATTGATGACGTTTTGGTCATCCTCGCGCTCGCTTTCTTGATGAGCTTTGCTGGCGGCGACGTAAATCTCGGCATGGTCATTTTGAAAAAGGTCGCTTTTTTTGCCATCGTCATCGCTCTTTCCTGGAAGGTCGTCCCTTGGGTTTTGAAAAAATTTGCTCCGTTGCAGGTTACAGAATCGGTCATTTCCGCAGCACTCATTATCTGTTTCCTGTTCGCTTATTTTGCTGAATATACAGGGGTTGCCGCCATCATCGGTTCCTACATCGCCGGTGTTGCCATCAGCTTAACCAATTACAAGACAGAAGTAACGCACAAGGTCGAAACCATCAGCTACGCGGTGTTCGTGCCAGTCTTCTTCACCTCAATCGGGGTAACGGCACAGTTCTCTGGCATCTTGGAAAATCTCGGATTGATTGTGCTCTTGAGCGTCATCGCGATTGTCTCCAAGCTCATCGGTGGTGCCTTTGGTGCAAAAATCACAGGCTTCCCATGGAAAAACTCGATGGCCATTGGTGCTGCCATGGTATCACGTGGAGAAGTGGCACTCATTATCGCCGCCATTGGTTTGGAGAACAATTTGCTCACGCAAGACATGTTTGCCGTCCTGATTGTCGTTGTACTCTTAACCACCATCGTTACTCCACCAATGATGAAATGGTTCTTCTCGAAAACGGCACAGCCAGAAGAAATGGCATTGAAAAAGAACGCCTAACACAACCGAGACTGTTTCTCGCCTAGACGCGAGGGGCAGTCTTTTTTTATTATGGGGAAAATACCCTCTCCCGACTGGAGGAACACCGTCATGAAAATTGTAATCGCTCCGGATTCCTTTAAAGGCAGCCTGACTGCCAAACAGGTAGGCGAAGCTATTCGCTCAGGGATTCAACGCGCACTCCCGCAAAGTGAACTCATCGTGAAACCGATGGCTGACGGCGGCGAAGGTACTATGCAATGCCTGGTCGATGCCACAGATGGCAGAATACTGACCGCCACCGTAAAAAACCCGCTCGGACAGGACATTTCTGCTGAATTCGGTATTTTGGGTGACGGTGTAACCTGTGTGATCGAAATGGCTGCTGCATCTGGACTTTACTTGATTTCTGCCGCAGATCGCAACCCGTTTGTCACGACGACCTATGGCTTTGGTCAGTTGATTACGGCTGGACTGGATCAAGGCTGCCGCAAGTTCATTCTGGGGCTAGGTGGCAGTGCTACCAATGATGGAGGCGCTGGTATGCTCCAAGCTCTCGGGTATGTGCTTCTCGATCAAAACGATCAGCCACTCTCTTTTGGAGGGGGTGAATTATCACGACTGAGCCGTATTGATACCAGTCAGGTTGATAAACGGCTGGCTGACTGTCACTTTGTCATCGCATGTGATGTCACCAATCCTTTTGTTGGACCCAATGGCGCTTCTCACGTTTTCGGCCCGCAAAAAGGAGCTACACCCGAAATGGTGCTGCAATTGGATGATCATTTACGCCATTTCGCTGACTTGATCGAAGCGACCCGCGGCATCGCCATTCACGATCTGCCTGGAACTGGTGCTGCGGGTGGTGTCGCTGGTGCCCTTCTCACTTTTCTGAATGGTCAGCTGCGTTCCGGTATTGAGATTGTGATTGAGACAACCGGACTCGCGGAAGCCATGGACAAAGCCAATCTTGTGATCACAGGCGAGGGCCAAGTCGACTTCCAGACTGCCCAAGGAAAGACGCCATGTGGAGTTGCCCAAGTCGCCCAACGATACGGCATTCCCGTCATCGTCCTCGCTGGTTCCATTGGAAATGGCATCGACACCCTTTATGAAAAAGGCGTTTCTGCCGTTGTCAGCATCACCAACAAACCGATGACGCTGGATCAATCGATGCTCGAAGCTGCCTCGCTTTTGGAGCAGACAGCCGAGCAGGTTATGCGGATTGCTACTATCCCGCTCCAGCATTGTGTTAACCGTATCTTTTGAATTACTTTGTTTCCCTATGAAGGGTATAGCGCTTTAGTCGCGGGGAGTACTTTTTCAGTTCCAATCGCTCGGGATGATTCCGTTTGTTTTTGGATGTGATATAGTTGCGATCTCCGGTTTCGGTGCATTGCAGGGTAATGTTCACGCGCATGGATGTCAGCCTCCTCTTTTTTGGTTACAATGTCGTCTCAATAACAGCATCTGCTGTGGGGAGTGGATCGGGCAGCTTACTCCAGTCCGCCTCGTACTCCTCATCGGTTAGGAGACATGCATCGAGATGCTTCACGATTTGCTCCTGGTTCAGATCAATCCCGATAAAAACGAGCTCTGTGGTTCGATCCCCATGTACGGGATGCCATGTTTTCTGCCAATCCGGCTCCTCTACCAGAATGGCTTGTTGCTCTTCTGCCGATAACGCCGCTGTCCAATAGCCTGCCGTTCCGATTTCGATGGATGGCCCCGCTTGACTGAGTGTCATCGCCACGTCATTTCGTGTCGCCAACCAGAAAAAGCCTTTGGCACGTACGATCTCCTCTGGCCAATCCTCCAACCACTTTTCAAAACGGGCTGGATGAAACGGCCTGCGACTGCGATACACGAAGGAGGAAATTCCGTACTCGTCCGTCTCAGGTGTATGCACTTCCTTCTGGAGTTCAGCAATCCATCCCGCTGATTGACTGGCAGTCTCGAAGTCGAACAGATGGGTATTCAAAATTTCTTGCGGGTCCACCTGTCCACGAACAGCACGAATGAAGCGAGCATTTGGCTGTAGCTTGCGCAAAATCGCTTCCAGCTGGATTAAATCATCTGGAGCAACACGATCACATTTGTTCAGAATCAACACATCACAGAATTCAATCTGGTCGATCAACAGATCCGCTACCTCACGAATATCCTCTTCACCAACTGCCTGCCCTCTATCCAAAAGGTTTTCGCCGGACGAAAAGTCATGCCAAAAGCGGTACGCATCCACAACAGTCACCATTGTGTCCAAGCGGCATAGGGACGATAAATTGATGCCATTTTCTTCGTCTACGTATGTGAAAGTCTGGGCGACAGGAACCGGCTCGCCTACTCCCGTCGATTCAATCAGTATGTAATCATAACGTCCTTCCAAAGCCAGACGCTCTACCTCCATCAGCAAATCCTCTCGCAGGGTGCAGCAAATGCAGCCATTCGACAGCTCCACGACCTTTTCATCCACGCGTGAAAGACCACTACCCGAAAGAATAAGAGAAGCGTCTACATTTACTTCGCTCAAGTCGTTAACGATCACGGCGACTCGTAGCCCATCCCGATTGTTCAGGACATGGTTCAGTATCGTTGTTTTGCCCGCTCCCAAGTACCCGCTCAGGACTGTGACAGGGATTTTCTTTTCAATCATGTTCATGCTAGGTTCTCCTTTTTAGTTTTTCAAAACGTAATTATTACGATTTGATGGTTATCATAACGCATCGAAATATTCAGAGTCAATATAAAACGTAATTGTTACGATTTAAGAAACTAAAAAAATCAGCCAGATTTCACTCTGACTGATTTCGTCTACGCCTACTCTCCTATTGTTTTTTCGCCTTATTCATCCCAACAGCTTCACCATAAACCCCAATGACTGGCTGGTACGCCTGACGATCATTTAATTTCCCCTGATCGACGACTGGCTGCGGGCGATTTTCTTTCCACGTAAGCTGACTATACACATGACCTGTCGCAGTCGGCATCGTGACGAGGATGTCTTTCACCTGATCGGCATTGCCATCTGTGATGGCGAGCTTCGGAAGAATACCACTGTCGTGCTTTCCTACAGAGATAAACGTCTGCTGATTATCCTTCCCTTCCCGAACCACGACACGCAGGTTATGGGCCGTCTGATTCATCGATACGCCCATCTTATCGCCTACAAGGAAAATGTGATCCTTGATGTTGTCCCCCGTCACGTCTGCATACTTCGAGTCAAGGACAAATGTACTATCGCTGCTCATACTGAAGCCGCTATTGATCGTCACATCTGTCGACGGCATATTGTCCCAGTCTGCCTTTTGAACCGTTACCTGTAAAAGCTGCGGTTGTTTGTCGACGACGTTCCACACACTGGTCGCCACTGCCAAACGATCCTCTGTGTTCAGCCCATGCAAGATTTGCTTGCCCATGTAACGCAGGTTGCCTTTCGCATCCCGGAAGGGCACCAGCTCCACCAGCTTTTGTGTATATCCATTGGTTGCCTTTTGCAGCTTTCCATTGGCATGATAAATCCCTTGCTTCACGTACGTAGCCTTATTGTCCGATATATCTACTGTACTCGTCGCTTTTGTTTTTGTGTTCGTTACTTTTGCCACAAATCCATCGACAAATTGTATGGTGAACGGAATATTTTGCTCTGGTTGTAATAAGACGACCGGCGCGAACGCTTGCGATTGGGTGCCGCTCGCTTGAACGGGGTCAGCCCCAACGCCCGAAGCCATGAGAACCGTGCCGCTGCAAAGAACTGCCGCCATTGTTTTATGCCATGCTTTCATCCTATTCTCCTCCTTCGTATAGATAACATCCAACTCCTATCCTACATTTTTAAACGAATTGGCTAGGTCAATTGTTGCTAGTACAATGTTCCCTGTTCTCTCGCACTTTTTTCCTGTATAAGGTAGCTTAGAGCATGTGCGTTCGTTCATGAAAAGCTCAAAAACGGGTTTTTTTACCGTTTTGCAACAAATTTGCGGGATGGGCAAGCTACAATATAGTCAAATGGATGCAGCAATAGAAAGGAACATTTGAAATGAAAAAGGCTTGGCTCGTAACGACAGCACTCTGCGCCTCGCTTGTTAGCGGTTGCGGACTCACAGATACACCCAATGAATTGATGCGCGCCCCGTCAGCAGACGGCGATCAAAAATCGATCAATCAGGCCGTCATGCAATTTTTGCCGGCTGGGTCACAATTATCTGTTCCTCTTCATCCCGCAGAAGCCAGTGCCGTCTCCCTACAGGATCTAAACGGAGATGGGGTTGCAGAGGTCGTCGCTTTTTACAAAACCGAAAAAACCGATTATGAAATCGGTGTGCTTGTGCTTACCCAAAAGCAAGGAAACTGGGAAAAGCTCTCCTCCTTTACTGGTGTCGGCAGCGAATTGGATTACGTCTCCTTTCAAGATCTCACAGGGGACAAAATTCCGGAGATGCTGATTGGAATGGGCGGCGGCGAAGATTTGAACAAGGAGCTCTCCGTTTATTCGCTAGCGAATAATATGACCCAGGAATTGATGAAGCAGCCCTATACCATTATGACCGTAGGCGATTTGACAGGAGATAATCACGCGGATCTCGCTCTCGTTGTTCTCGATAAAAATAACTTCACATCCAAAGCCGAGCTGTATGGGGCAGCGAACGGCAAAATCGCGAAAAAGACGGAGTTAGCCCTTGACGGATATGTGAATGGCTACTATCAGGCTATCATCGGAAAAGCATCACCAACCCGAAACGGACTATTTATTGATGCTGGATTAGGTGCTCACTCTGCTTCCACTGAACTACTCCTCTGGGACAATGGACAACTGTTCAACCCTTTGGCAAAAATAGAAGGAGAGATGGACCTGACCTTCAAGCCGTATTCTTTGGAAAGTGAAGATATCAACGGTGATGGCATCATCGAGATCGGCACAAAGATACAACCCGCTGGGACTGAGGATTTAGCCATGGCAGAAATCCCTTGGGTCTCCTCCTACTTCCAATGGGACGGGAAAACGGGCTTGAAACACATCGAGGATCATTATCAAAATTACTCACAGGGCTTTGACCTCAAGATTCCGGCACAATGGGGCGAAAAGTACACCATCTCCATCAACCATGATACGAATCCACTTCTAGTCCGATTCCAATATTACGGTGCGAATGGGAAAAATAAGGCGGAATTACTAACGCTGCAAAGCATTCCACAAAACGAATGGATCAAATTTGAGAGCGGATTGAAGCAAAAGCAAGTTCCCTACATTTTGCTGAAGGAAGAGGGCAAACAAGTTTTGATCGCCATTTTACCGCAAACAACCCCTACCCTTGGAAAGGCAGCTCTCGCGGAATATCGATCCATGCAGCTTACCGCGGAGGAGATTCGTCAGCTCTACAAACCGATGACGAACCGGGAATAAAGTGAAATAGTAAATCCTTATCAAGGAGATTTGCCCAATGAAGGTTCTATTACTGGAAGACGAGAAATCCATCCGGGATTTTGTGCGCATCAATCTCAAGCGCGAGGGCTATGAGGTGATCGAGGCTGGCACCGGAGAAGAAGCACTTGATCTCGCAGATCAACAAACGGACATCGTTATCGCGATTCTCGACGTCATGCTCCCCGGCATTGATGGCTTCGAAGTATGTGGGCAGCTACGAAAAAAATATCCGCGTCTCGGGATCATTATGTTGACGGCGAAAAGCCAGGAGCTGGACAAAGTCATGGGTCTCGAATTCGGGGCAGACGATTACGTCTCCAAGCCATTTAGCCCTGCGGAACTGCTGGCCCGTGTCAAAGCGTTGCACCGCAGATTGACACCCATTCCTGAAGCCGAGGACAAAAATGAAATTAACATTGCCCCCTTCAGACTATTGCTCGATGAACGAAAGCTAATTCGGGCGGAACAAGAAATTGACCTCACGCCAAAAGAATTTGCCATCATCAAATTACTCGCAGAAAATGCGAACAAAGCCATCAGTCGGGACGAGATTTTGACAGCAGTTTGGGGTCAATTTTTTGTCGGGGATTTAAAAATCGTTGATGTGAATATTCGCCGAATCCGGCAAAAAATCGAGGACGATCCGGCACATCCAGCTTTCCTGGAGACAGTCTGGGGGTATGGCTACCTGTGGCGAAAGGACGTCCCAGATGAAAGGCATTAAGAGTAGGCTGGTTCTTCATTTCGGCCTGATCCTCCTTCTGATCGTGTTGCTTTTGGAGGGACTGTTTTACTGGGCCGTTCATACGTATTACATCGGGACTGCGACCGAAGCATTAGTGACCCGCAGCACGACCTTTACCAATTTTATTAACAAGTACGCCACTGGCTATCGGTTAAAAGACAAAGCACGATACATTTTGGAGAATGTTTCGAATCAGGAATACGCCAAAATCGAGGTCTTGGACCCAGGGGGAAAGGTCATTCTCAACTCCTACGGCTTTCAGACCAGCGAGATCATCAATACCCCTGATGTGATGGATGCCCTCAAGGGACAAAGTGGTCTCTACATCGGGAAAAGTCCTCAGTCGCGGGAGCGTGTCATCGCGGTGTCCAACCCGCTTACGTACAGCGGAGAATTCGTAGGTGTTCTGCGGTACACGATCTCTGCTGAACCGCTCTACCAAGCAGTAAATCGCATTGCCTTGTACGGCGCTGGCGTTGGGACAGGAGTAGTCATCCTGGCTTTTGCACTCAGCCTGCTCATGGCAAAACGCATCGTTGACCCTATCGAAGATTTAACCAACGCGGCTAAACAAATGGCAGAAGGAAATTTTTCTGTCCGCGCTCCAAAACGATTCGATGATGAGGTAGGAACTCTCGCTGATACTTTCAATTACATGGCAACGGAGATCGGGAAAAACGAAAAGCTGAAAAATGACTTCATCTCCTCTGTCTCCCATGAGCTGCGTACCCCACTTACGTCGATTAAAGGGTGGGGCGAAACACTCATTTCGGGTGGCTTGGAAGAACCTGAGGAGACGATGCTCGGTCTGGAGGTCATCTCCAAGGAGACAGATCGTTTGATCGGGCTCGTCGAGGAATTGCTCGATTTCTCGAAGTTTCAATCCGGTGAGATGAAATTGTCTCGTGTACCCATGGATGTCCGGGAGCTTCTCCAGGATTTGCATCTTCAATTTTCAGTACGTGCCCATGCAAAACAAATCGAATTAAAGCTGGAGACTCCCCCTACCCCACTTATTGTTATGGGAGACCCGAATCGGCTGAAGCAAGTATTTGTGAATCTATTGGATAACGCGTTAAAATTCACGCCACAAAATGGCTCGATCGTTATCGCAGCTTCCTTGTCAGCCGATAGGCTTCTTATCACAGTCACGGATACTGGCGAAGGCATTAACCCGGAAGACCTGCCGCATGTCACAGAAAAGTTTTTCAAAGGACGCTCCAAACTCTCCGGCAGTGGTCTGGGATTGGCAATCTGCAAAGAGATTATTCAGCTCCATGCCGGGCGGTTTTCGGTCAGCAGTGCCCTTGGTCAAGGAACATCGATTATGGTGGATTTACCGTTGCTAGCGAATCAATAAGGCAGGAAGAGCAAATTGCTCTCCTGGAGAAGATATGACAAAAAAACTCACCCTTGCCGCATTGATACATGTGGCGTAGATGAGTTTTTTGCTGTTGGAACACGATATTAGAAGCTATTTTGAATAACCAATTGATCCAAGCCGAAACGGGAAGTCGAATAAGCTTGCACGCTTGCTTTCCCCAAAGTCAGCATGAGTGTTGGCAAATAGCGGGATGGGATGTTCAGCTCTTTAATGAGCGCATCACGGTTGTAGCCACCCATTGGGCACGTGTCGTATCCTTTTGCTTTTGCCGCCAGCATGAGCTGCATCGCTGCATAGGATGAATTACGGATTGCTTCATCACGTGCGATTTCCGGGTTGTTATTGTACGCCCCTTCGATTTGCGCGATCATGGTCTCCCGTACTTGCTCTGTAACGTAACCTTTTGCCAATGCTTCGTCATAAACAGGGCGAGCAGACTTGTAAGCCTCCAAATCGCCGAGAATGATGATCGTAGCGTAAGCATCCACTACCTGCTGCTGATTGTATGCGATTGGGAGCAGTTTTTCTTTGATCGCAGGATCAGTTACGACGAGGAAACGCCAATGCTGCAAATTCCAGGACGATGGCGCACTTGCTGCAAGACGCAGAATTTCGTTCAGCTCGCCTTGTGGAATTTTTCCATTCGGATCGTATTTACGTACGCTGTGACGGGCTTCCATTACCTGTTCAGCGGTAATTTTCAGTTCTGTATTCATGATTGAATCTCCTCCATACTGTATAGTACGCTGTTACAAAGATATTACTTACTTTATTATCGTTACAAACATTTTGCAATTACTTTTTACATTTTGCTTCATACTCTATTGTTTGGAGGCACTCTCGATGAAATACACGGATAACATTGTCATCGTCACTGGCGGTGGCCAAGGCATCGGACGGGCTGTCGCCACTATGTATGCTGCCGAAGGAGCACATGTCGTCATCGCCGAGTACAATCGTGCTGCGGGAGAGGAAACGGCATCGCTAATCAACTCGACAGAAGCAGTGAAAGGTACTGCACACTTCGAGCACATCGACGTCAGCGTACCAGCGCAGATCGAACAATTGATGAGAACCGTCGATGAACGCTGGGGGCGACTCGATGTCTTGATCAACAACGCGGGCTTGTCTGTATGGGAATCTCCCTATGAACTGACCGTTGAAGCATGGGACCATATCTTGAACACGAATTTGCGCAGTGTTTTTCTCGCATCGAGAGAAGCAGCCAAAATCATGCGTCGCCATGGTGGAGGCGCTATCCTTAATCTTTGTTCGACGCGGGCGCACATGTCCGAGCCACACTCGGAGGCATACGCGGCTTCCAAAGGAGGCATTTTATCCTTAACACATGCGCTTGGTGTCTCACTCAGCCCCGATGGGATTCGTGTCAACGCGATCTCTCCCGGCTGGATTGAGCACCGCGATTATGCCGCTCTTCGTCCCGGTGATCATGCCCAGCATCCGGCAGGTCGCGTAGGCACACCCGACGATATTGCCCGTGCATGTCTATTTTTGACACAAAAGGACAACGATTTCATTACGGGTACGGAGCTGATTATAGATGGCGGAATGACCCGCAAGATGATATACGAACCATAAAAATAGGAGAGCCGCTCGCTTCCAAATGGAATGAGCGGCTTTTTCGTACGTATCGTCTTACCAAGTCACAAAAGGCGGCGAGCCTGGTGCTTGGTGCTGAATTTGTTGCAAAATCGGATAACCGTACGCGAGAATAATCAGGAAGGCGACCAATCCGATCCAAACTGGCCAGCGCTCCAAAATTTTTGGAACTTCTTGCGTTGTCTCTGTCTCGGCAATCGGATATTCTGTATTCCCTTTTGGTGCGTAGAAAGTCAGATACAGCAAGATCAGGATCAAGAGAATCGCAGATACGAACAACAGTCCTCCACCAAAAGCCATCAGGCGCTGGTAATCCATCCAGCCCAGAGCTAACGGGTGATCCATATACGTTGTGTAGTCCGTGCGGCGTGGCGCCCCTTGCAAGCCCATCGTGTGCATAGCGAGCGACATCAAAAACATTCCTACTGCCCAGAATACCGTTTGCACCATTCCCATCCGATTCGCAGTCTTGGTCAACTGTCGTCCGGTCAATGCTGGAATTAGCCAAAAGGTGACACCGAAGAAGGTGAGCGCAACAGCTGCCCCTACCGTGATGTGGAAGTGACCGGTAACCCAAATCGTATTGTGCACGACCGCGTTAATCTGGTTACTTGCGTTAATAATTCCCCCAGCTCCGCCAGGAATAAAGAACAGCATCCCTACAAATGGAGCAAAGAAACGTACGTCTGTCCAAGGCAGTTTTTTGAACCAACCGAAAAGTCCAACTCCGCCTTTTTTACGTCCAGTTGTTTCAAAAATGGCAAACATTGAAAATGCTGTCATCAAAGACGGGATTACAACAATCAGCGTCAGTGTTACGTGGATCATTTTCCATGCCGGTGAGATTCCCGGCTCCATCAATTGGTGGTGGAACCCGACAGGAATGGAGAACAACAACAGGCAGATAAAAGCAAGTCGACTGAGTGAATCACTGAAGATGTGACCGCCAATGATTCTTGGTAAACATACATACCAAGCCATATAAGCAGGTAATAGCCAGAAATAAACGAGTGGATGACCGAAAAACCAGAACAGCGTACGGCTGAGCATGATATTAATCGTCGGAACCAACCCGAGTGACCACGGGATGAGTTGGAACAGAACCTCCACCGCTACAGGAATCGTCGCAGTAATCCACAGAATGTAAGTAGTGACTCCCATGTAGAGGAACAGCGGAGACGTTTTCCCTTTATTTTCGCGTTTCCATTTGCGATAGCTGGCAAAAACCCCGAATCCCGCTAGCCAGCTGCCTACTACGAGCAAGGCAGAACCAATGTAAAAGTACGGAGATGCTTTCAGTGGTGCGTAGAACGTATAAAGGACAGAAGCTTCATTCAACAGAATGGTAACAACGGCCATCAACGTCCCAAGCGTCATGAGAATCCAGCCGGCCCATCCAAATTTCAGGGCGGCTCCGTGCAAGGAGCCACCTGTCGTGCGGGCAACTCCTGAGAAAATAAATCCGACGATGAAGTACGTGGTAAAAATAAGTGCCATCAACACGCCATGGGCGGTCAAAATTTGATAGTAATTTGTCCAGCTCGGTAGTTCCATGATTCCACCGCGAACCATGCCCTGTACCATCCCAGCCACAGCTGCCAAACCGAATGCAATATAAGCTACCCACACATAGGCCAAACTAAGCCTTGCCGCAGAACGCTGAACCGGGACATGGGGGAGTGTATCTTCGACCTTTCGTGCGATTACCATAGGATTCACCTACCTTTATTTCACAATAATTGTGGTCGCCATTACCTGATGACCTGCGCCACAGTATTCGTTACAAAGGATCAAATACTCACCTGGCTTGTCAAACGTGTGTGTCGCCGAGCTGATGTGTCCAGGCAGAACCATGAAGTTAATGTTGGTCTCTGGAATTTGGAATCCGTGAATAACGTCTGGACTCGTGACGTGGAAATTCACCGTCGCACCAACTGGTATTTCCATCTTGGTCGGAGAGAAGCCGAAAGCAAATGCTGTCATGTAAGCGTCATATTCGTTGTCTCCTACCTGTTTCAAGCCTGGTTTATCAAAAGGAGGCGTCTCCGTAACCTTCTCCGGATCAATCATTTCCATATTACTTGGCGGAGCCATCCCCATGGCAAACGCATTGACGCACAACAATACAATAAATAAGGCCAAACCGCCTGCGCCAAGCATCAACCAGATTTTTTCATATCGATGCAAATGCATAAGTACCCTCCTTTACTTCCTTATTACGCCCTATCTAGGAAAAGCCCAAATACACCCAACCAACCGACTAGAATGATACCTCCGACGATCAGAACCGCGACAAAAGTTCCCTTCAAGTCTTCCTGGTCCGTTTGCAGCTTGCTGGACTTTGATTTCTTGCCTTTCTCCGCCTTGTCAACTTGCGTCTCCATCGCGCTCTTCTCCTTTCCTACGTGCCTCACGGGCGCGGTGTAGTTTTCACGCCTTCATTCTACCGCTGGAACCCCTTGGAAGTAATTCGGGGAAATCCCCTAAAATGTTCCGGGAAACCCCTGATTTCGACCTTTTTATGACCATTTTTGGTCACAGGTTCGACACAAAAAAGACGACCCCGTATTGGGATCGTCCTTACTCAAAATCCAGCCAGCCCTTCTTAATTGCATACCGCACCAAATCAGGCCTCGTACGCAGGTGGAGCTTTTCCATAATATGCGCTTTATGCGATTCTACCGTCTTGACGGAAACAGTGAGCTGTTCGGCAATTTCCTTGTTGCTAAAACCCTTTGCGATCAAGACCAGCACTTCTTTTTCCCGATCAGTCAGGATGTCGTACTTGGCCTGCTCTTCACCGTTCTTGACCATTTGCAGAAATTCCTCGATCAGAGATTTCGTCGCAGATGGATACAAATACGCCATGCCCTGATTGACCGAGCGGATCGCCGTGATCAAATCGAGGTCAGGGGCGCTTTTTAAAATATAGCCAGCAGCACCGGCTTGCAGTACCCGAAACAAGTATTCCTCGTCATCATGCATCGTAAGCACGAGCACCTGAATGTCTGGTGCCGTTTCCTTCAGTCTGGCCGTTGCCGTCAAGCCGTTTTCCCCAGGCGGCATGCTCAAATCCATCAGGACGACGTTGGGCCGGATTTCCCATGCTTTTTCACATGCCTCTTTTCCGTCAGCCGCATAACCGACGACTTCCATGTCCTCCTGGGCGTTGATCAGCATCCCCAGCCCAGAGCGTACAATCGCATGATCATCGGCGATCAAGACACGAATACTCATCCTCTACCCCCTCCTTCGGCACCGGAATTCGGACGATCACCGTCGTTCCTTCCTCGGGTGCAGAGCGAATATCAACGGTACCACCAAGCAGCTGGGCACGCTCCTTCATGCCAAACACACCGAGACCTTTGCCGATTTTCAATGTTTTCTCTACTTCAAATCCTACGCCGTCATCCACAATCGTGACGACAATTTCCTTCTCCCTATTCTCGAACATGATTCCTAGATGGCTCGCCTTTGCATATTTTGCTGTATTAGTCATGGCTTCCTGTACAATGCGGTACAGTGCTGTTTCCATCGCTGCGGAGTATCTGCGTTTTTCCCCCTGAACATGTAGCTCCACCTGAATGTGAAACGTCTTTTCCACCCGTTTCATCAACGAACGTAAGGCAGGCAGTAAACCGAGATCATCCAGTGCAGATGGACGCAGCTCCAGTGCCATACGCTTCACTTCCTCCATCGCCTTGGAAGTCATATTCACCAATTCCGCGACATGCTGCATAACAGGCTCGCTCAATTCTCGTTGTCTGACTACGTTTAGTCCCACTAAAATACTATAAAGCGCCTGCCCTACGCCATCATGCAGCTCCCGGGCGATGCGCTTTCGCTCTTCTTCTTGTGCTTGGATCGCAAAATTCGTCAGCTTGTACTGGTAGCGCTCTTTTTCTACTCGCTGTTGCGCAGACATATCACGCAAAATCATGACCAGCTTCCCCTGCGATTCATCCTCTAGTCTCGCTGAGCTGGCAGCGACAGGGTAATCCACACCCGATTTCGTTCGGAGCCTCATTTCGAATGAAGGCATTTGCACGCGCTTAAAAAAGCAATCCGCGCAGCTCGTTTCTTCCATACACGTTGCCATTCCGAGACACAGCTCGCAAATATGTTTATCTCGAATCAGCTCTTCTTCTGTCCAGCCCGTCATCTGCTCCAACGCAGCATTGGCTTTTACGATTCGTCCCTTCTGATCAATCACCAGGATCGCATCGCTGACGTTGGCAAAGATGGACTGCATCAGGGAAAGCACTTCACTCGACGTACCCATTGCTCCTCCTTTTGAGACAATCATCCTAACGTTATTGTAAAGTTTCCATAAAAGAAAGTGTATCAGGGAATTCCCTGAACATAAGAAAACGGGACAGCAAATGCCATCCCGTACTTTCTCTTACTCTACTACGATTTTTTCAGCAGTGCCGATAGGCGGCAGGCTCTTCGTCATCACTGGGCAGTAGAAGGCAACTACTTGCATATCCTCTTTCAGCTCAGCTGGCGAGAGTACCTTGTTGTCTCGCGCATTGATGATCACCGTTTTTTCGGTAATGTTCAGGTTGATTTTTTCTTGGGAGGTTCCGGTAATACCGCGACCCTCTACGAGCATTTTGTAGTTGCCATCTTTGTCAGCAGAGAT
Source organism: Brevibacillus schisleri (assembly GCF_055685845.1). NCBI lineage: Bacteria > Bacillati > Bacillota > Bacilli > Caryophanales > Paenibacillaceae > Brevibacillus > Brevibacillus schisleri. Next base: position 476,054 of record NZ_JBVNDM010000001.1, on the reverse strand, counting down.
GCTCGCTACTTTTCCCGCTGTTCCCAGGATGTCCTGAGTCTCCAATCCGCCTTTTACCGTAATGCTAAGCGCACTTGTTTGTGGCGGCAGGCTCATCGCCATGAATTTTTCAGTCGTAGCATCTACGGCCATACCCAGCTTCAAGTCTTCTGGCTTCAGTACTTTACCAGCTTCATCCGTAATTTTGGTGTCTGCTGTCAGGTGCAGGATGATGCCAGACTCATAGATGTTCAATGTAACTGAGTAGCCTTTATCGGATTTATTGATGTTCGTAATAGTACCCGTACGCATAGGAGCGATTTCGTCCTCCACTACAGTCACTGTATCATCGGTTACATTCACGTCTGCTTGCAGGATTCCGTCTACGAATTTAACTGGCACATAGGTGCTGCCATTCAGTACGCGAGGCTCTGCTCCCAGCGTTTTGTACATTTTTGCGAAAGGATAGCGATCCTCTCCTTCTTTTGCGTAGCTGGTGATCGCGCCTCTTTGCACTTCTGCTGCTTTTTCCTTGTCGTTCCAGCTTACTTTGAAACCAAGGGCTTCAGCAACAGGACGAAGTGGAACCAGTACGGTTTGTTGACCTTTATCGAAGATCGCATCCTGCGCGATTGCTTGACCGTTTATGTTAACAGAAAGCTCTTTTACTGGTTCGGAGGTTGCAGATACCACGCTAGTTCCCAAAGCGGCCAGTGCCGCGATTGTCATCATACCTGTACGGAATGTTTTCATATTGTTTATGCCTCCAATGTTCTTGCTAGTTTTTGTGTGTCTCTATTCATTGGACGGCACCCTTTCAGAAACGTTTCAACAAAATTTTCATAGATGTGTAAATCCTTCATGTATAAGCGAAAAACATCACGGCTGGCTTGGGATCTGGTTGCTTGGGACTTGGTTCGTTTGCGGCATCGGTACATCGGGCTTACCTGATGGATTGTCGTACAAATAAGTCGGTACCTTGCCGACGATCAGGGCTTCGGAGACTGGGATTTGTGTAGTGACCGTCTGTTGCTTGGTCGCAAACGGGATAATGACCCGCAAATCGACTTCTACGTGAATGTAGACAGTTACCAGCACCATGTTGATCCCTGCTTGCTTCAGGCCTGTTTCCAGCTTCGTTTTGACAGCTCCAATCGGAACGAATGACACCGGAATATCAGGCCCAATGTGCTCCAGAAAGACGTTTTTGGTAGCCAAGCCTAGTGGTATGGTTGTCTGGACGTGCTCCTGCTCGAATTCCTTCAAGCGATTTTGAATACGGGCAGTCGTTTCCCCCACAATTCGGGAATACTCTTTGAAATTAAAATTCACCGCTTTGATGCTACCACTCTCGTCTTTCTCCATGATGACTACTTCGTTGACGTCGACACCCTGCTGGGTCATGCGTTTGGTGACTGCATCGGTAATCGCGAGCTTGGCGACCTGCTCTGCCTTGGCCTGGGCAATCAGCATCAACGTCGGCTCCACCCTGCGTTCCACAACGATAAACAAAACAATCAATACTACAAGGATTAGCAGGATCCCAGCAAAAATTCTCCTTCTGCGTCTTTTCCATCCTCCCCTTCTCACACGCACGATGGCCCCCTCTCCCCTTTGGCGGCTCGGTTAGTCAGGACGAACCGTACGCATAGCTGGTTTTTTTTCTTTGCTTGTGCGCTGTCTGCCGCCGGTAAGCACCCCACCGATTCCCGCGACAAACGTAGGAACTCCCGCCGTGACCAAAATTAATGCCCAATCGCGCAGATTCAGATCCGTTGTTTTGAAGATCGGCTGGAGTGCCTCCATGTATACGACACCGATCACGAGCACAATCGACGAAAGTACGGCCCAAACGAGGTATTTGTTTTCAAATACATTGCGGTGAAAAACACTGTATTGACTCCGGCAATCGAAAACGTGAATCAGCTGCGCCATAACCAACGTGACGAAAGCGACCGTTTGGGCATGCACCAAGTCATTCGGATTCTCTTTGAGAGTCAGCCAGAACGCGAGCAGCGTCATGGCCCCGATGAGAAAGCCACGGCTAATAATTTTCCAGCCCAACCCTCGGCTGAATATGTTCTCTGCCTTGTTGCGCGGCTTCTGATACATCGTATCTTTTTCCGCCTGATCGATGCCCAGCGCCATGGCCGGTAAACCATCTGTCACGAGATTGACCCACAATATCTGGATCGGCACCAAAGGCAAAGGAAGCCCGAGGAGCATTGCAAAAAACATGACGAGAATCTCGCCCACGTTGGACGCCAGCAAATAACGGATAAATTTTCGGATGTTGTCATAGATATTGCGCCCTTCCTCGACGGCGGCGACAATCGTGGCGAAGTTATCGTCGCGAAGCACGAGATCGGCCGCTTCCTTCGTCACATCCGTACCAGTAATCCCCATCGCGATCCCAATGTCTGAGGTCTTGATCGCAGGAGCATCATTGACACCGTCCCCGGTCATGGCGACAACATGTCCTTGGCTTTGCAGGGCACGGACGATCCGAAGCTTGTGCTCAGGAGACACACGGGCATAGACAGTCACTCGCTCCGCATACTCTGCGAGTTGCTCATCTGACATGCCATCCAGCTCCCGCCCCTCCAATACTTCTCCGTAGCCACGCATCAAACCAATCTGACGGGCGATTGCTTCTGCTGTCACCTTGTGGTCGCCTGTAATCATGACTGTCTTGATCCCTGCTTGATGGCAAAGATTGATCGCTGGACGCACCTCTTCACGCGGTGGATCGATCATCCCGGCCAATCCGACAAACACAAGATTGTTTTCCAGAGAGCCAATCGGCTGTCCCGGGCGATAGCCTTGCAGCGTCTTATAAGCGAAGCCAAGTACGCGCAACGCTTTGCCGGCCATGTGTTCCGTTTGCTCCAGTACTTGGTGACGAAGCGTTGCGGAGAGTGGAATGAGCTCACCCTTCCACAAAATATGTGTCGCTCTCGCCAGCAATGCCTCCGCCGCGCCTTTGGTCAACAGGGAATACACACCGTCTGTCCCCTTTTCGACGACGGACATCATTTTGCGGTCAGAATCAAAGGGGAGCTCCTCCACACGCTGTCCCTGATTTTTTGGGGTGCTACGCTCTGTATTGCCGCCCATTGCCTTCGCGGCAAGAACCTTGAGAGCACCTTCAGTCGGGTCGCCTATGACTTGCCAAAAGCGTGATGCCTTGCCCATCCCAAGCAGATTGCGCGTGCTTTGCTCCTCGCATGTCAAACGGGCATTGTTGCATCGGTCTGCGATTCGGATGATTTGCGTGAGAGCCCCGTCACGGGCGGGAGATACCATTTTCCCCAGGTAGTGAAAGGCTCCCTCTGGTACGTAGCCGCTACCGCTCACCTCATACGTGGAATCGCTGTGCCACACTTCGGTAACAGTCATTTTATTTTGAGTCAGGGTCCCTGTTTTATCGGAGCAAATAACAGAAGCGCAGCCCAATGTCTCGACTGATGGTAGCTTGCGTACGATCGCATTGCGGCGGATCATCCGCTGGACGCCAAGCGCTAGCGCGACAGTCACAATCGCTGGCAAGCCTTCCGGAATCGCCGCTACTGCGAGACTCACCCCGGCAAGGAACATCGTAAACAGCTCATGACCATGCCAGACACCAGCAGCAATGACCACAATCGTCAACAGTAGTGCTACGACCACGAGAATTTTGCCCATTTGCTCCAAGCGCAGCTGCAAAGGAGTTTCTGCTTCTTCCGCTGTATTCATCAAGTGCGCGATTTTCCCAATTTCTGTGCTCATCCCTGTGGCTACGACGATACCGCTCCCTGTTCCTCCGGTCACCATCGTGCCCATGAACGCGAGATTTTTTTGGTCGCCAAGCGGTACAGTGGAGGCCTGGGCTGTCTCCAGTCTTTTCACGTTTTTTCCGACGGGAACAGACTCTCCTGTCAATGCAGACTCCTCTACCTCTAGCCGATTGGCCGAAAGCAAACGCAAATCTGCGGGAACACGATCCCCAGCCTCCAATTGCACCAGGTCACCAGGTACCAGCCGCGAAGCCGGTATCATGGAAATGTTCCCACCCCGGATGACACGCGCCATCGGGGATGCCAGCTCCTTTAGCGCTTGCAAGGATCGCTCAGCCTTGGCCTCCTGAATAAAACCGAGGATGCCGTTAATGAGGATGATCGCGATGATCGCAATCGCATCCAAGTACTCTCCGAGGAAGTACGAGATCAGTGTTGCGATGAACAGGATGAGTACCATAAAATCCTTGAACTGATCAACAAAGACCGAGTAGAGAGGCTTTCGCTTTTGTTCAGCCAACTGGTTGGCACCTTGTTTAGCCAGTCGCCGCTCCGCCTCCTGCTGAGTCAACCCTTGCGCAGCATCACTATGAAGGGCTTCGGTCACGTCGGCCGCCGCCAGCGTGTACCATTTTCGAATTGGCTGTGTATCCACCTACATCTCCTCCATCCACATCTCACTCATTTTCATGTGTATGCAGACGAGCTAGAAAATAAAACAACCCGTCCATTTATCTGGACGGGTCTGTGTTAGTTTGTCGGTTATTTCAAACTTTTGGCTACACCAATGCAAATCAACAAAATCGGCGGCAGCCAGGTGAGTCGCGTCAGCCAGCTGGCTTTTCCTGCACGGCTACCGAGAGCAATTCCTACCACAAGAAGCAAGGCACTCATCACCGCGATACAGAGAGCGACGAGCAGTGGCGAGTATCCCAAAAACGTAAGGCTGATGCCTGCGCCGAAAGCATCCAAAGACAGAGCAAGCCCCAACATGACGGCCTCCCAGCCCATAATATGCCCAGAACGGTCAGCATCGGCTTTGGACGGATCTTTTAAAATCTGGATCATGACACCAAAAATGCGGAACTGCGACAATAATACGATGGGTTCCTGCTCCTCCTGTTTTTCTTCGGCTAGAACGGCGTTGTCGCTCGGAGCAGTAGACTCCTGAACCTCTGTCCCCGACCTCGTCGCAATCAGCCGCCACAGGGTAAACAAGCCCATGAGGATCAAGACCGCGGCACCAATATACTTGCCAATATCGGGTGTTAACCATTCGGTGAGAGATGAGCCTACGAGCATGACACTATAGACTACAGCAAACGAACAACCAGAAACGACAACGAGCGACAAAAAGGGCATTCTCATGTTCCGTAAACCATACGTCAATCCTACACTGACACTGTCCATGCTGATGGCCAGGGAAACGAGCAGGAGTGCGAGCCATCCGCTCATATGTGGTCACCTCTTTCTCATTGCCTATTAGGTATACGCGAAAAGCTCCGCTGATGTGCCAATAAATCATTGCCTTCTTGGTTGGAAGCTGATACCATAAAATTAAACAATGTTTAAAACATCGTTTAACAAATTGTTTTTCTTCCATTCAAAAGGAGGTTGGTCATGTCCCAGGCAGATAAAAACAGCGAAACGAAAGCAAAAATTTTGCAATCGACACTGGATTTGATCAAGATGGAGGGCTTCGAGAGTGTAACCGTGCGGAAAATCGCAGCGGATTCCGGTACAAACGTAGCTTTGGTTAACTACTATTTCGGTTCCAAGGATAAGCTCATCAATGAAGCCCTCAGCGCTTTTTTAGGCAGCTTTACAGCTACATTCGATATCTTGGATAACACATCTCTGCTTCCCCAAGAACGACTCAAGCAGTTTTTAATGAGCTACGTGCAGATCATCCAGCAATATCCCGAGCTGGTTTCGCGAATCTTCTCACTTGGTGGCGCTGTGTTTACCTCGCAATATGAGTACGGTCAATTTCTCAAAAGCATCGGGTTTGTGAAGATCGAGGGAGTTTTGAAGGAAATTACCCACGAAGAAAACCATGAAGTTCTCATGATGATGATCATGCAGCTGTTTGGAGCGATTTTTCTTCCTGCCTTGCTCAAATCGATACTATCTACAGGCGCTGCCATCGAGGTCGCTTCGGTGGAGCAACAGATTGATTTGTTATTCGCACGCTATTTTCATGAAAAATAGGAAATAGGGGGAGAAACAAATGGACTTTTTGCGAAAATATTGGTCTGATCTCGGTTTGTTGGTGGGAGTAGGGGCAAGTCTGTATGTCATGCTGCAATGGGGCACCATTCCTGCTATTGAGCGGCTGTTGTGGCTTAGCTTCATCGCCATCCTCGTTCATCAGTATGAAGAGTACCGTTGGCCGGGATATTTTGCAGGACTGTTTAATGGTTTGATTTTCAAAAGCAGCCATCCGGAGCGATACCCGCTGAATCCACAGTCTGCGATGATCATCAACCTCGTTATTGCCTATGTCTTTTATCTGGTTCCCGTCTTATTCCCAACGGTCGTCTGGCTCGGCTTGGCACCGATTCTCATGGGCTTCTTCCAGTTTATCTGGCATGGAATTTTTGCGAATCTAAAAGCGAAAACGCTCTATAATCCGGGCTTGTTCGCCGTGATTTTCTTCCACATTCCGATCGGGGTATGGTATATCCGGCATATCATCTCCACTGGCATGGTAACCACGTCAGACTGGATCATCGGGACGGGCTACTTCATCGTTGCGGTGTACATTCTTATTGTGAAGGGGAATATGTGGCTAAAGGACGAAAATTCCCGTTATACCTTTACTCGTCAACAGCTGGGGCCATACGTACACAAATCATAAAAACCAGCTCCTGAAATGAAAAAGAAGAGGCCACTGTCGGCCTCTTCCTTTTCTTTGAACTATTTGATTTCAATCGGTACTTCCCACTTCACGTCGTGTTCCACCATATAGGTAGCGTAGGATACCGTAAGCTTTTTCGGTTGTTGCTTCAAGCGCGGAATCGAGATCTCACCTTTGATCTGTACCCGTCCGTCCTTGTCTCTGGTGCTTTCCGTACTCACTGACGCAGCGTACGTCTTCCCATTTTCATCCTTTACAGACCAATCGCGGTTCTCGACTATGCCTTTTCCTAATGTACCCTCTATGGTCATTACGGCCTCACCTAGATCTTCGCCGTTACCTGGCTCCCATGCAAAAGAAGAGAATGTAAAGGTACTGCCTGTCTCGTCCTTGAAAGTCGCACCTTTCTTGTCTAGTTCTGTTGGAACCAGATCAAATGTAGGCGAAGCCAGCTTTTTCTCATAAATTTTCTTTAGCTCAAGCTTTAATTTTTGTTCTCCCTGTATCGGGCCAAATGTATGCCACCAATTCAAGACATCGCCTTCTGGTCTTTCTTCCGCTTCTTCTTCTGTTCTTGGTGTGAAAAGAACATTCTCCTTGTTATCAAGCCCATCATCCAATGATTTCATATCCCAAGCGGCTACCACTTCCCCTTTTTCATTGGTGATTTCGTACATCATATTCTCTCCCGAAAAAGCAGGATCACGCTCTTTTTCTGTGACAATGGCGCCTTGCGGATTTTTCCGATCGTACAGGATCGACGTTCGTTCAACCTCCAAGTAAGCTGATTTTGGGAAAGTGGTATCCAGCATGACCCGTGTCGCACTCGGGGAAAATTCGATATTTTTCAGCTCAATCCCGAGCCCCTGCGGCGATTGAAAAACAGTATCCTTGAAGCCAACCGTTTTCGTCGCTTCCTTAGCTTTCTTCATATCGATCGGAACTTCCAATGACCATTTTCCTGTCTTATCCGCGATTTCTGTCTGTTCTAAATGCAAGGTCAGTTGGTCAGGAGTCGCCTCAGTTGATTCGAAGATTTCGTTCAAAAATCGCTCTGTGATGAAAAACTCTCCATGACTTCCCGAATTATCTCCTCCATCATCCTCGAACCAATCTTTTCCGTTCTGATCAATCAGCTTCGCATTCAATATATGATTTTCTATCTTCTTGCCGCTCTCGTCGTACACATCATAGATGACTGCGATTCTCATCGAATCAGCCAACAGCTCTTTTAACTCGACCGTAATTCCTTGATCGGTTACTTTTTGCTCCAGCTTTTGGACAAGGCCTTTATTGACAGCATTTTTCATACCGCTATCTGCATTTTTTTCAATCTGGAACAAGCTATTCACATAATTTGCAAACGTAGGTGATACAACCGTTCCTGTCACCACCAACGCGGTAAGTCCTGCTACTACCAATCCTGTCTTCTTCACAATATCCCAACCCCTTTGTCTTCTGGTTCGGGAGGAGTGCTTTCGCGTAGAACGTGGAGGAACTGCATCAGACAGCTTATCCATGACCTCATCTGTAAACGAATCGGGTACAGGAGCCTCCGGAATGGTGGGAAAATCCTCTTCTTGCATGCCTTCTACCAACTCTTGCAGGTGCTTCTGGCATTGTGGGCATTTTTCCACATGTTGCTCCAATCCTTTGCTCTCGGCAGGGGCCAGCTCATCGTTTACGTATAGCTTCAATTGATTAAACATGAAGCATTTCATAAATAGCTCCCCCTCCCATCGTTTTCTCTAGGCTGTCCTTCATCTTTTTGCGGGCACGGAATAATCGCATCTGAACAGAGCTCTCCGAGAGAGACAGTCGCTCGCTGATTTCCCGATACGACAGTCGCTGTAGGTAAAACAGGACGAATACCTCCCGATACTCCTCATCCAGTAGCATGATGCTGCGTTCCAGCTCGGCGTCCCGTTCTTTTTTCAACAAAGTCGTCTCTGGCGTGTCTGGGTCAATCAGCTGCTCCTCATCAATTTCTACCTGCTCTGTCCGTTTACGTTTTCGCATTTCATCGAAACAATGATTGCTCGCAATTCGATACAGCCATGAAGAAAACCTGTACTCAGGCCGATAGTCGTGTAAACGATAAAAGGTTTTGATAAACACGTCTTGAGCCAAATCCTGTGCGTCTGGCATGTTGCCGATCATCCTGTACAAATAGCCAACGATCTTGCCCTTGTATCTGTCAACAATTTGTCTGTACTGTTCATGATCGCCAGCCAGGATTTGCTCGATTAGTTCCTGATCGTCCGGCATTTTGCTACTCCTCCATCTATCACAGATCAAGCCAGCGGGGAATGCTGCGCAGCTTCCGTTTTGGTTGATTCATAAGCTATTACGGATTTGCTGGAAGAACCTTTCTCTACTTTTAAAAAATTCTATAATCAGTTATTGAAACAAAAAAGAAGAGGCCTCTGTCAGCCTCTTCTCCTGTCTGTCATTCATCTACTTGATTTCAATCGGCACTTCCCAATTCACGTGGTGCTCCACCGTATATTCGGGATAGCAAATAGTAAGTCTTTTCGGTACTTGCTCCAATTTCGGAATGACCAGCTCTCCTTTGACCAGTACCCGTCCATCTTTATCTCTAGTGCTCTCTGGTCTCAATGTCGCATAGTAAATCTTCCCATTTTCATCCTTTACATACCAATATTTGATGGAGACCACATCTTTTCCTAGTATACCCTCTACAGTTATCACAGCCTTGCCTTTTTCCTCCCCGCTAGCAGGTGTCCACGAAAAAGAGGAGAATGTAAACGAACTGCCTGTCTCATCCTTGAAAGTCGCTGCCTTCTTGTTTAAGTCTTCTGGAATGAGGTCGAATTTGGGGGAAGCCAGTTTGTTCTCATAAACTTTTTGGAGCTGAAACTTTAACTTTTGTTCACCCTGTAGTGGGCCAAATGTATGCCACCACTTCATGATATCGCCTTCTTGTTTACTGGACAGTCCAGAGACGTAAAGAACATTCTTCTTTATCGCGATTCCTTCATCTAATACAAACATATCCCGAGCTGCCACGACCTCACCTTTCTCGTTGGTAATTTCGTACGCGATATCACCTCCTGATAAAGTAGGTTCGACTTTTTTGTTTGTGATGTGGACTCCACCCGGATGATCCTTATCATACATGAGCACTGCCCGTTCAAACTCTACATAAGCTGATTTTGGAACCGTTGAATCCAGCATAACCCGTGTCGCACTTGGGGAGACTTCGATTTGTTTCAGTTTAAGCTCAAGCCCTTGTGGTGATTGATACACAGCGTCTTTGAACGCAACCGTCTTGGTCGCTTCTTTCGCTTTCTTCATATCGACCGGAATTTCCAAGTCCCACTTCCCTGTCTTGCCTTCGATGTCTGTTGGTACGATTTTCAAGGTCAGTTGTTCAGGAGTAGCCTCCGCCGATTCGAAAATATCGTTCAAGCTCACCTCAGTGATGAAAAACTGTCCATGATTACTCCCAGACTCCTCTCTTCCATCCTCCGCCAACCAATCTTTTCCGTTCGAATCAATTAACTGAAGCTTCATAGAGTGGTCTTCTATTTGCTTACCATTCTGGTCGTACATATCAAAGATAATAGCAATCCTCATCGAGTCAGCCATCAACTCTTTTGCTTCGAAAGTAATCCCTTGATCGGTTACCTTCTGCTCCAGCTTTTGGACAAGGCCTTTATTCACGGCATTTTTCATCCCGCTATCTGCATCCTTTTCAATCTTGAACAAGCTATTCACATAATTCGCAAACGTCGGTGATACAACCGTTCCTGTCACGACCAACGCCGTAATTCCTGCTACTACCAATCCTGTCTTCTTCACAATATCCCAGCCCCTTTGTCTTCTGGTTCGGGAGGAGTGCTTCCGTGCAGTGCGTGCGGGAGCTGCTTCGAACAGTTTACGCATGACCTCGTCCGTAAACGTATCGGGTACAGGAACTTCCGGATAGGTGGAGAATTCCTCTTCCAGCATGTGATCTACCCATTCTTGCAGCTTGATTTGACATTGCGGGCATTCTACTGCATGCTGCTCCAGTCCTTTGCTTTCGGCAGGGGGGAGCTCGCCATTTTCATAGAGCTTCCATTGATTAAACATGAAGCATGTCATAAATATCTCCCCCTCCCATTGTTTTCGTCAGGCTTTTCTTCATCTCTTTACGAGCACGGAACAAACGCATTTGAACAGCGCTCTCCGTAAGAGACAGTCGCTCGCTGATTTCCCGATACGACAGACGCTTCAAGTAATGAAGAACGAACACCTCGCGATACTCCTCATCCAGCAGCATGATACTTCGTTCTAGCTGGGCGTCCCGTTCCTTTTTTAACAGGGCGGTCTCCGGTGTCTCTGGATCAACGATACAGTCCTCTACGATTGCGGTTTGCTCCGTCCTTTTGCGTCTTCGTATTTCATCGAGACAATGATTGCTCGCGATTCGATACAGCCATGAAGAAAACTTGTGCTCAGGCCGATAGTCTTTCAATAGGTAAAAGGTTTTGGTAAACACGTCTTGAGCCAAATCCTGTGCATCCGGCATGTTACCGATCATTTTGTACAAGTAAGTAACGATCTTGCCCTTGTACCTGTCGATAATCTGACTGTACAGCTGATGATTGCCAGCCAGGATTTGCTCGATCAATTCCCGATCGTCCGGCATTTCTACTACTCCTCCATCTATCACCGATCAGCCTTTGGGGAATGCTGCGCAGCTTCCTGTTTTGGTTGATTCACCACTAATACGAACAGGCTGGAAAATCCTTTCTCGTTATTTTGAAAAATTTTATTTTCCTGTCAAAAGAGGTACCGCAAAGCTCACATCGCGATGCTCCTTCAACATACTGTCAAAGGTGATCGTCATTTGCTTTGGCAAGGATTTCAGCTCCTCGATTTCCAAATTCCCGCTTACTTTCATCCGTCCATTTTGATTGGCGGATTCCTCGATATGGCATTCCGCACTGTACTTTTTGCCCTTTTCGTCCGTCACGTACCATGTATCAAACGGGAAGATTCCCACTACTCCTTCCGCTAGCGTCCCCTCAAACTCGATGTTGTGGCGATCCTCTCCGCTACCCTTAGATACCTTGTGAAACGTGAAGCGAGTCCCATTCTTTTCCGCTGTAACTGGCTTTGCTCCCACACTGGCAGGGTCCAGTTTTACGCTGAATCCTGGCTCTTCCTCTGTATAAACAGCAAGCAGCTTAAAGGTTAGACCATTCGATTCTTTCAGGTCGTGGAAGTAATGAAATTGTCGCAGCCCTTTTTCCACTGGAGCAGACTCGCGCCATTTCATCGTATTGATTACGTTTTTCTGAATGCTCTCATCATGGATAGCGACTGCAGAGTCCCATGCGCCAAGGACGACTCCCTTTTCATTGACAAGCTGATAGCTGAAGTCCTTGTTATTCGAATCAATCACCACTTCTGTTCCACTCGGTGCAAAGGTAATCTCTCGCAAATCGAACTGAAATCCTTGGAGAGAGGTATGGGACTGATTGACAGCCACTGTTTTCGTCGCAGCTTTTGCTTTTTTCAAGTTCACGGGTACCGACAGCTGCCAGTTTCCTTTGGTACTGCCCATCTTTTTCATGTGGAACTCTACGACCAGCTCGTCTGGCAGCTTGTTCCCATCGTCAAAATAGCTTCTGAGCTCGTGTTCAAACAGGATGTAATCGCCAATCTGGTTTGTTTTCCACGACACTTGATTGGGGGATGAGCTATGTAAAACCTTCCCCGCTTTATCCTTGATCGTGATTTCTTGATATTCATGGGTGGGGGTGTGGAAATTATCCCAATACACATCTGTTGCCTTGCCGTCTTTGTCTTTTACCCCGGCGATGATACTGATGCGCAGCGGGTCTGCCAGAACCTCTTTTGCTTCCAAGATAAAGCCTTGATCGGTCACTTTCAGATCGAGCGGCTGGGTAAATCCATTTTGAGCGGCTTGCAAAATTCCAGGATCTCCAGCCTTTTGCGAGACAAACAAGCTAGTGTTCACAGACGGTGCTGCATTCACCACTGCTGCCGGACTACTTGTGAAAAACGACGGGGACACGAGGATTCCCGTTGATACAACGACTGCCAATGCTACCACACATACCGCCATTTTTTTCATAACTGCTCCACTCCTTATTTTCCCAGATTCACTCTATATTCACGAGAAACAATCGTTCGGTTCACGAGGAGCACGCAAAAAAAGAGCCCGACAGCCTGAACGAAATCAGGTCTGCCGAGCTCACTCGTTATCGAATTTATTTCATGGATGGGAGGGCTTTAAGCACGTGTAGATAGTGCCCGGGCTAGCAACTCTACCAGCCTCTGTGCATACTCGCCAGTGGTATCCCTTGCCCCTGAGAATTCCGTCACTTCCATACTTGTCACGCGCGAATCTCGCAAAACAGTTTCCAGTAATGCTTCCGCTTCGGACAGCGACAATCCTGCCTCGCTTGGGGAATAGGCCGCTGGCATCGCGTCTTTGTGCAGGATATCTACGTCGAAGTGAACGAGGATTTTGGCATCAGGCGGGATCGATAGAAGCGTATGAGAAACTCGTTCCACGATGCTTCCTTCTGTGAGCTGGTCCAAGGTCATAACCTCTACGCCATACGTCTCTGTGGGCATTTGTTGGCAACCGACCAGGCGGATTCGCTCTGCATCCCAGCCGCTTGGTTCAATCCATTGTCCGCGATCCTGTAGCAAAAACCACAATCCCATTCCTGCCGCCCCAATACAGCGAGAAGCTGATGGCACTACGGCATCGAGATGACCGTCAAGCACGAGCAGATACGCTTTTTCCTGATGCCGAGCCTGATGAGCCCTCGCCGTTGCAACAACCAAGCTGCAATCGCCACCGAGCATCAAGACAAAGTCGTCTGTATCGAGCCACTCTTGCGCGTCCTTTTGCAGCAAATCCCAGAATATGCGCGATGCTGGCCAGTTACGAACTGGTGGAATATTGTGGCGAGGCAAATCATCGGGAAGAAGCAGATTTCCTACGTCCTGCACTTCCAAGCCAAGCTTCTGCAACTGCTCGATCAATCCTGCTGTACGAAGCGCGTCCGGAGCTAATTCTGTGCCAGAGACATATGCTCCTGTAAAATGCGGGATACCAGCCACTTTTACTTTTATAAACAGTCCCTCCTAAGGAATTCATGGTATAAATGTCCATAAAAGTATATCACAGCCCTACTTGCAATAATTGGATGAGATCACCGACGGACGGTCGCAACCACCGTTCTGGCAAGGATGCTTTTTCCCCGCGCAGCAATTGGCAAGCAAGCGCATTCGGATGGACATCTGCACTTAAAAAATACACTTGGTGTACAGGCTGCGGGAGAGCGTCCATGACCTCCACACATTTGCTGACATACGTTTGAAGCGCATCCCGATAGGCGGGAGTCGTTAATGCCGCGCCACACCACACATCAATTCCGGTCAACGCCTTGGCATGAGCTGCATCCAAGCTTTTGGCAAGCGAGCAGATAACGAACAGCAGCTTCTCTGGTTCCAGATTGAACCGCTTCTGATACTGCTTAGCAAAACGGGCGAGCGTCGCATTCCAGGACGGCGTATCGTAGCTACCGAGATCAGGGATGCATTTGAGTGCCCCGACTAGCTGCTCTTCCCTCTTTATAAACAAGAGACCGTCGATCACTTGAAACGAAAGCCCGCTCAACTGCCCGGACAAAAACTCACCCACCCGCTCATGCATGACGCGAGAGATTCGCTGTGAGGATTTGCGCTTTAGCTTTTGCCGTATGCGCACCTCTTCTTCCTCCAGATAGACCCGGATCAGCCTGGAAAATAAATCTGCCTCCGTAGATGGCTCTCGTATCAGGCACTCCAAACGGCTATAGGCGTCTGCCACGCTTTGGTCCCATTGCCCTTCTTTTTCTGTGCCCATCATTACCCTCCCTCACATCATATCGGGTGCGTGATCGGCCACGACCAGCACATCCATGTGTCGGACCTCCCGCAATAATCGCTGAATGACCGAACCCTCGAGAATTTCCTTCCAGCGGGTTCGCGCCGACTGCCCGATGACAACCTGCGTCGTTCCTTTTTCGTTCATATGCCAAACTAGCTTGGTGAAAACCTTGCGTCGGGAAGGGGCTTCGTATCGTTCAAAACGACCTCCGAGCCGCTCTGTTAGTGCCTTTAGCTTCGCCAGCTGCGTCTCTTCCTCTTCTGTCAGCGACGGATGATCCTGCACGTACGCTACATGCCAGGACGCCTTCAGCCGATACGCAATACGGAACCCTCGGCGAATCAATCGTTCACTGTCTGCCCGCAAATTCACACAGACAAAAATGACTTCCTGCTGCCGCCAAGGCCCGCGCAGCGTTCGTCGCTCCCATGCCTCCAAGCGTTCATCGACGTCGTCCGCCACTTCACGCAAGGCCAGCTCTCTTAACGCGATCAAATTCCCTGTTTTGAAAAAGTTGGTCAGTGACTGCTCCACCTTTTCCATCGCGTAAATATTTCCCTCCCGCATCCGCTGACGCAGTGCCTTGGGTGAAATATCTATCAGCTCTACCTCATCTGCCTGATGCAGAATATGGTCCGGCACCGTCTCCCGAACGCGGATTCCCGTGATTTGCTCGACGCTGTCGTTTAAGCTCTCGAGGTGCTGAATGTTCATCGTGGATATGACGGAAATACCCGCAGCCAAAATCTTCTCGACATCGTGATATCGCTTCTCATAGGCACTCCCTGGCACGTTCGTATGTGCCAGCTCATCCACCAGTACGACCTCCGGATTTCGCCGGATAATTTCGTCCGTGTCCATTTCTTCTAGCGTCACATTTTTATACGGGATGCGCTTGCGCGGGATAAGAGGAAGTCCCCCTACCTGCTCAATGGTTTCTTTTCGTCCATGCGTTTCCAAAAGCCCAATCACCACGTCGATGCCATTTTCAGCGAGCTCGTTACCTTCTCGGAGCATCGTGTATGTTTTGCCGACACCTGGTGCGGCTCCCACATATACTTTTAGCGTCCCGCGCTTGATTTTCCCGATTTCTTGCTGCATCTCCTCATCGGAGAGTCGTCGGTACGGATTGACCGTTACCGCCTGTTCTCGCTTGGTCGGCATGACACGCTCACCGTCCCGCTCGGAACGATCCGCCACGATCAAGATATCGATATTTTTCGTTTGCCGAAGAATCTTATGGACGATGGAGCCATACCATATCTCTTCCCAGCGCGTACGCTTGGACTGCCCCATGACGATGCGGGTCACATTATTCTCCATCGCATAGGCGACAAGCCCGTTTGCTACGTCCTTTTCACGTGCAAGCATCTGCTCTTCAAAGGTACCACCGACTTTGTCCACGAGCTTTCCGATGGATCTCTTAAAAGTCGCTTCTTCTTTCGTCAGCTTTTTGGATAAAGGGAGAAAACAGACGACCAAGAGCTCTCCGCCGAGCCGCTTGGCAACCTGTTGTCCGCGCCGAACCAATATCGAGCCGTTCCAATGATACTGGGCAGAAACCAGCACCTTCTCTGTGGCTCCTGAAGCCCCTACCATGCCGTGCTTCTCCCGATAATCCTCCAAATCCTCGTTTACACCAGTAGCTACGAACCGAAGAGCGAGTTCTCGCAGCATATGCAGATTGTCTCTACGAAACAACGGATGCTTGGTTCGAGTTGGGTTGCGATCATCTTCTTGCAGCCGTTTCAGAATGGCTTCTGGCGTGACGTCGAGCAATTTCACCTCGTCAGCCATGGCAAGCGTATCCTCAGGGACACACTGGTCGATCCGCACTTCTGCCTTCGTCAGTCGCTCCGCCATTTCTTTCATCCCGGCTAACTCGTAAATGTTGACCGTCGCAATCACACTAATATTGTGGTTCAGCAAATACTGAACATCGTCCAGGCTCGTTGGAAGCGGGGCATCTGGACGATTTCGATGAGCCAAACCGTCTACGAGCACGACTTCCGGGTCACGCTCAATAATAGCTGCAATGTTTAGATCATGCCTCGCCTCTCCGAGGGAATACCAGATGATTGGCTCGATTTGCTCCAAACCCTCTCGCTTTTGCGCCAGCTTTGGATGAGTGGCCTCACCTGAGCCAGCTACGACCACATCAATCCCTTTTTTCTTAAGCGTCTGCCCTTCCATGAGCAGGTGATAGGTTTTACCTGAACCACTGACTGCCCCCAGAATGATTTTCAGCCTGCCCCGGTGCATTCTGGAGATGGACTGCAAGATTTCCTCCGGGGACTTTCGCCGAAACTGCTCTACCATCTCGCAGCCCTCCCTCATTCTTTACTTCTTTAATTCGTCCAAAGCCAAATTCAGCTTCACTACATTGACACGCGGCTCTCCGAATACACCAAGGCTTCTTCCCTCTGTATTCGCTTCAATCAAAGCCTGTAATTGTACCGGCTCGAGATTGCGCGCCTTGGCTACACGTTCTACTTGTATTTGTGCAGCCTTTGGCGAGATATGCGGGTCCAAACCGGAAGCGGAGTTAGTCAGCAAATCAGCCGGGATGTCTTCCTGCTTCACGCCAGGATTCGCTGCTAGAAATGCGGCGATATCCTTTTGCGTACGTTCGATCAGGGCCGGGTTGGATGGCGCGTAGTTGTTCGAGCCAGAGCCTGACGCATTGTTATCAATAGAAGAAATGCGTCCCCAGAAGTACTTCGGATCTGTGAAGGTCTGCCCAATCAGCTCGGAGCCGACCACCTTGCCGCTCCCATCGGTGATGAGACTGCCACTTGCTTGTGCAGGCATGACAACCTGTGCAATCCCTGTCATCGCCAGCGGGTAGGCAACGCCGCAAATCAGCAGCAAAACGAGGCTGAGACGTAAATTTTTCAAAATCATATCAGTTCACCTGAGCTTTCTTTTTTTCAATATGAATTAAATTAAATTCAATCCACTCAAAATCAAGTCAATCAGCTTGATACCCACGAACGGAACGATAATTCCTCCCAAGCCATAGATCACCAGGTTGCGGCTAAGCAGCTTTGTCGCGCTCATCGGCGTGTATTTCACACCTTTCATCGCTAACGGAATCAGGATCGGGATGATGATCGCATTGAAGATCAACGCGGACAAAATCGCACTTTGCGGTGTAGCCAAGCCCATAATGTTGAGCGCACTCATTTGTGGGATCGCCAGCATGAACATCGCAGGAATGATCGCGAAGTATTTCGCTACGTCATTGGCGATACTGAACGTCGTCAATGCACCGCGCGTCATCAAAAGCTGCTTGCCAATCGCCACGACCTCGATGATTTTGGTCGGGTCAGAATCCAGATCGACCATGTTCGCTGCTTCCTTCGCCGCTACCGTTCCCGTATTCATCGCCAGACCAACATCGGCTTGTGCGAGAGCTGGGGCGTCATTCGTACCGTCACCTGTCATGGCGACCAGCTTGCCTGCCGCTTGTTCTTTGCGGATCAGCGCAATCTTGTCTTCCGGCTTGGCTTCGGCTACGAAATCGTCCACACCTGCTTCGCGGGCAATCGTCGCTGCTGTCAGCGGGTTATCTCCCGTACACATGACCGTACGAATTCCCATCCGGCGCAGCTCTTCAAAGCGTTCGCGCATCCCTGGCTTTACGGTATCCTTCAAATAAATCAATCCGAGAATCGCATTGCCTTCTACTACAGCCAATGGCGTGCCGCCAGCCGTTGCAATCCGGTTTGCTTTTTCATCCAAATCAGCAGGAATGTTGCCCCCTTGCTCTGTCACGTATTTCTTGATGGCATCGACGGCTCCTTTACGGATGAGGACCCCGTTTGCCAGATTCGTCCCGCTCATTCTTGTTTCAGCGCGGAACTCCACGCCTTCGGAACCGGGTAAATCTAGTTCAGCAGGTGCCAGCCCTTGTTTTTTCGCCAGCTCTACAACAGAGCGTCCTTCCGGTGTTTCGTCATGAACCGAGCTTTGTGCAGCTACTCGGTTCAATTCCGTGCTTTTGCTGTTGCCTACGGTTACAAACTCGGCAGCCATTCGGTTACCATGCGTGATCGTTCCCGTTTTATCCAAAATAATGGTGTTGATGTCACCGGATGCTTCAACGGCTTTACCAGACATGGCGATGACGTTAAACTGTGTGACCCGGTCCATCCCCGCAATCCCAATCGCTGACAAGAGTCCGCCAATCGTGGTTGGAATCAAGCAAACGAGCAAAGCAATTAGTGTCGCAACCGGAATGGCTGCATGTACATAGTTGGCTATCGGCAGCAAAGTCGTGCAAACGATCAAAAAAATCAATGTTAAGCTGACCAACAGCGTATTCAACGCGATTTCATTCGGGGTCTTCTGTCTCTTCGCGCCTTCCACCAACGAAATCATGCGATCCAAAAACGATTCGCCGGGATCAGTCGTCACACGGACACGGATGCGGTCACTGACGACACGTGTGCCTCCCGTGACAGAGCTGAAATCGCCACCAGCTTCTTTAATGACCGGAGCAGATTCACCCGTAATCGCTGATTCGTCCACAGAGGCGACACCCTCGACGATTTCCCCGTCGGATGGAATCAACTCGCCTGCTTCCACGATAACCAGATCGCCCTTTCGCAGTTCTGTGGAACTGACGACTTGCATACGACCATCTTTCCCCATTTTTTTTGCTTGCGTGTCCTGCTTCGTTTTTTTCAAGCTCTCTGCCTGTGCTTTGCCGCGCCCTTCTGCCAAGGCTTCTGCGAAGTTGGCGAACAAAATCGTCACGAACAGGATCAAGCTGACGACGCCGTTGTAAAACGGGTCCGAAGCTCCCCCAAACAAATTGGGCACAAACGTCAGGAGAAGCGTAATGAAGAACCCGATCTCTACCACGAACATGACTGGATTTTTCATCATCACACGCGGGTCCAGTTTTTTGAAAGACTCGACAAAGGCCCGTTGATACAAATCTTTAGGAAGCGCAACCGTGCGCGTTTTACTCATGGAAAACTACTCCTTTGCCTCTAGTATTAGCGGATCGTAAGCCACTCGGCGATTGGGCCTAGAGCAAGCACAGGCAGGAATGTCAGTGCGCCTACGATCAACACCGTCGCAATTAAAATCACTGTGAATACACTATTGTCAGTGCGCAATGTACCCATCGTTTCCGGTACCGGCGTTTTTGCGAGCAAGGAGCCTGCTACTGCCAGCATCGTAATGATTGAGACGTATCGGCCAAACAGCATGACGAGTCCGGTAGAAATGTTCCAGAAAGGCGTGTTGTCACCCAATCCTTCAAAACCGGAACCGTTGTTGGCTGCGGAAGAAGTGTACTCGTACAGCACTTGTGAAATGCCGTGGAAGCCTGGGTTCGACACTGCGGACGATCCCATTTCTGTTGCCAATGCAATGGCGGTTGGCGCCAAAATAATCAGGGGATGAACGAGAATCGCGATGGCGATCAGCTTCATCTCTTTTCCTTCGATCTTGCGGCCGAGGAATTCAGGCGTACGCCCTACCATCAAGCCCGCCAAGAATACAGCCAAAATCGCGTACATCAAAATGTTAATCGTTCCGACGCCATCTCCCCCGAATACGCAGTTGAGCATCATTTCACCGAGCGGAACCAAGCCGCCAAGTGGTGTCAATGTATCGTGCATGTTGTTCACGGTTCCTGTCGTTGCCGCTGTTGTCACGGCGGTGAACAAGGCGCTTTGTGCGATACCAAATCGGACTTCTTTCCCTTCCATGCTGCCCATTTCTTGTGACAGACCTGCCCGCTCCAGCGCAGGGTTGCCGTTTCCTTCATTGGCATATGCCGTAATCAGGAACGCCAGGAACATCACGAACATCGCTCCAAAAATAACCCAGCCTTGCTTGCGGCTCTTCGCCAAGAAGCCGAATGCGAACGGCAGTGCCGCTGGGATCAAGAACATCGACAAAATTTCGATCACGTTTGTTAGCGGTGTCGGGTTTTCAAATGGATGCGAAGAGTTTACCCCGAAGAATCCGCCCCCGTTTGTTCCTAAATGCTTAATCGATACGAGTGAAGCAACGGGACCACGAGCGATTTGTTGCTCCGTTCCGCTAATGGTTGTCGCTGTTGCGGTCGGCTCCATCGTCTGTGGCACGCCTTGGGACACCAAAAGCAATGTCACGACAATCGCCAGTGGAATCAACACACGTGTATGAGCACGTACTAGGTCTACGTAGTAGTTACCGATGCTGCGTTGTCCAGTCAGCCCGCGCATGAAGGCCATCACGACCGCGATCCCTGTCGCTGGGGTCGTAAACATCAGGTAAATAATGACCAGCATCTGCGATAGATACGACAATCCGCTCTCGCCGCTGTAATGCTGAAGATTCGTATTCGTCAAAAAGCTGACAGCCGTGTTAAAAGAAAGCAACGGCTCCATCGCCGCGATTCCACTCGGGTTTCCAGGTAACATCCCTTGCAAACGAAGCAAGAGATACGCAATCGCTACCATCGAAATATTGCTTACTAGAACAGCCATTGCGTACTGCTTCCAGGTCATATCTGCTACGCGAATGCCAGACAGCTTGTATATCGCTTTTTCCAACCCGCCAAAAATACGGTCCAATCGGGTCGTCTCCAGCGAAAAGGAGCGTGCCAAATATTTTCCCATCGGTATGGCGAGCACGAAAAGCACCACCAAAACCAACGCTATTTGTATAAAGTCCACGACAGTTCCTCCTACTCCCTCTAAAAAATGGCTCCAAATAAACGAATGATTCGGGTAACCCCTAGTATTTTTCCGGGTAAATCAATGCGTGGCACAGGTACATCGCAAGCCCTGCCATAATCAAAAGCAACCAGATCATTTCTCTTTCCCTCCCTGTTCTCTTACCACGGCGTCACAAAACTTGATGAGTGCAAAAAATACACCGAATGAAAGCGCCAAGAGCAATATGGAAACCACGTCCATGCCATGTCCCTCCTTTTTTTGCCGTATGAATGATTCCGTGAAGTCTGACCGAGTCGTCTCTCTCGCTATCCCCTGTACCAGCTTTCTTGTAAAGGTAGTTCAAAAAGTTGTCTTTTGATCACGTAGTAGTCCTGAGGGCTTATGCGACGTCGAAAGTGTCGTTCACCTTCAAAGTCCGGTGCTCATGTAGGTCCCCTACACTCCGCTCCTCCTTCTTCAGGTTCTCGCCACTTTCTCGGTGCTGAAAAGCCACCTTTTTGAACACACATTTTTTTGAAGAAAACCTGCCAGTTGGGATAAAAAAATAGACCAATGCTTACGATTTCCCCGAAGATCGCCACATTTGACCGAGCGAAAGATAAACAGGCGAAAGAAGTCGCCCGCCTTTTCGCGGCAAATAAAAACGATCCTTTGTATCGGAGAAAAAGTACTCATTGGTCTACCTAACGCCCAGCCGACTTGAAGTTGCCTTCTTTGCGTTTTGTCTCCCGTTTCCTTTTTCAAAAAAACAGATATTTTCTTGTAAGTAACAACGGTCATTGGCCGTTTTTGAGCAAAACGAAAAGACCTGCATTACGTTTCGAGTCAACCTTTGTCGTCCGATACGGATAACAAAAAGGCCTCCTCAAATAGGCGGTCTTTAGACCTCCCTCGCTTTAGCCGACGAAGTTAGCTGACGGGTAGGATGGCGAAAGAGTTTCTCATCCCTCCCACGATTCATTCGTGGGATTAACCCCTACTGATTGGGTCCTCCGTTCCCGAGTGCCTCGGGATTTGGCCATATTTGCAATTGTTGGTTACGAATCTCATTATACGTCTGGCATAATCGGATGTTAATGTCCTATTTCAGTCTTTTTCACACGATTTCTGCATTCTTTATCCGTGTAAGCGATTTAAACCTATCAGGCCTCATCCGATCATGATATTTCATCGTTTCTCTTGCGTTTTCACATTATCAGCCTATTTGTTTGACAGCCCCAAGACTGCTGAGTAATATTAGGCACAATGATAAATTATGGGAGGTATGGCGTTTGGCCATCTCTAACAAGAAAAAGCTGGAAGCTGAAATCAGCGAAGCATTCATAAAATTTCAACGCGAACTGATCGGACGAGGTCCGCAGGAAGCGAAGACCTACATCGTCGGTGATATGGTCATCGCAAGGTTCAAGGGCGTTCTCACCGTCGAAGAAAAGCATCTGTCCAGTCACGATAAAGGTCGCCGCATCGTCAAAGAAATGCGCGAGGTTCTCCGTGAAATGTACAGTGAAGAATCGGAAGAAATCGTAGAAAAGCTGACCAGCTGTAAGGTACTATCGAGCCATAGCGACATCAGCACGAAGATGGGTGAACGGATCGAGGTTTATGTATTGGACAAGGACCTCGAAAAAATGTTGGGCTAAATTTTCACGAAAACAAGGCTCCGCCTCATTTGCAGGCGGAGCCTTTTCTATTTCTCTCTTAGCCACTCATCTGTTCAGCCAACCAGCCGTAGCCTTTATACCCGGGCTGACTCACGATGACGTGATTCGCCCCGAGCGCCTTGTATAACATCGCGTTCCGATGCTCCTGCGTCATCACAAAAATCCGGCAGGTGCCCAGCTGCTTGAACAGTGTAACGAAGTCGCGTCCCTCCGCCCACTCATCGGGAAAGATGTAGACGGATTGGTATATCAGCAAGGATTCCTGATCGCGGTAGCACTCGTCAAATGAGATGGGCAAAAAACGCTGAATCGTCTTATCTCCAGGCCCCGCTTTCAATGAAAAGGCACCTGGATTCCTTCCCCAAAACGCAGGCAAACTGTCGCAGCATAGTGTCTGGACAAAAGAAGTGAAAGCTTCCCCCTTGCCTATTACGAGATAATGCTTCATAGCAGCACCTCCCCTTCCCTTATTGGAGATCCTCAATGGACGAGATATTCATGTACGAAGGAACCACGAGTCCGATTTTGGTTCCGTCGAGATTCGGACCCAAATCCTCGATTTGCCCACCGAATTTTTTCAAATAGCTCGTATCTGTAGACGGCAGCCACGCTGCAACCATCCCATCTACATCCCCAATGGCCACACCTGCCCACATCGGTCCAGTCTGCACCTGACTCAATTCGACCTCATACCCCAGCTTCTGCTCAAGCACATGCTCGACGACGTGCGAGCTGGCAATCTCGGAATCCCATGCTACATAAGCGAGAGTCAGCTTCTCTTTTTGGACAGGCTGTATGCCCTCCACCCATTTCGCTACTTTGGCTTCATTGTTTTTTACCCATTCCGCAGCGGCCACTTCTGGATCTTTTCCGTCAATCATTTGAACCATGACCGACTCCATATCGGCTGGCTCCCACCAGAACTTATCCAGAAATTGATAGGCAGCAGGCTGATCCTCTTTCAGCCCTTTGCGCACGATGGTATGAATTTGTTCCGCTCCGCCAAAGCCGTTCTTTGGGTCCGCCAAGTATTTCAAATCCATCTTTTTAAACATCCAGTGCGGCGTCCAGCCCGTTATGATAATTGGTTCCTTCGCTTCGTACGCCTTGATCAAAGCTGCTGTCATAGCGGCATCTGAACCTTCGACAAGTTGCCATTTATCCAAGCCATACAGGTTCATGACTTCCTCTGTCTTTACCATCGAGCCTGCTCCTGCATCGATTCCGATGATTTTGTAGTCGAGCTTTTCTCCTAGCACGTTGTCCGACGTCTCAGAAGGAATCGGACCGACCACCGTTGCTGTCGGTATTTGTGTGTTTGTGTTTTGATTAGAGCAGCCTGCGAGCCAAGCTGTCGCTCCCATCATGACTGCCAATATAGCTGGAACCATTTTGTTCATCATGTGTTTCGCTCCTTTTTTCCTGCATGTTGGGTAAGCCGATCCAATACGATAGCGATGATCACGATGGATAACCCCGCCTCGAATCCTCTTCCTATATCCACTTGCGATACGGCGCGATATACGTCTGCACCCAAGCCTTTCGCCCCGATCATAGCCGCTATGACCACCATCGACAGGGCGAGCATGATGCACTGATTGACTCCCGCCAAGATCGTCGATTTCGCATATGGCAGTTGTACTTTCACGAGCTTTTGCCACCCAGTTGCGCCAAAGGCGTCCGCCGCTTCCTCCATTTCCGCTGGGACCTGACGTATGCCTAAGTTCGTGAGACGCACGATTGGCGGCAAAGCAAAAATAACGGAGGCAATAACTCCCGGCACCTCGCCCAAACCGAAGAAAAAGATCGCGGGAATCAAATAAACGAACGCTGGCATCGTCTGCATCAAATCCAGTACTGGCGTTACTAGATTGCGAAACGTATCGTGTCTCGCGCAAAGAATGCCCACCGGAATCCCGATGACGATCGAAATCATGGTAGCAGTGAGGACGAGTCCCAATGTCTCCATCGTTTCATCCCAGTACCCCAAGTTGTGGATGAGAGAAAGTCCAACAACCGTAAAGACCATGGACGCTCTCCCTGCAAAAACCCACGCAGCGGCCCCCAGCAGCAAGATGAGAATCAGCGAAGGTATCTCTGCCAAAACCGTAGAACAGTAAGTCACCATCGTGGAAATGACGATAGCCACCGGATCAAACAATACCCCTTTGTACTGGCCCAGCACCTCCACGAACCCTTCCATCCAACCGCCAATCGGTAGCTTAGGCACGACGTCCATCACTCATCACCTCTGCTCTCTGATGCTCTTGTACATTGACTTTGCCTACCAGCCCGCCTAGCACCGCTCCTTTTACGATGACACCCAACAAACGCTGCTGCTCGCCCACTACCGCAATCGGGACATGCAGGTCTGCCATCATCGGGAACAAGCTGTGCAGACGTGCGTCAGGCGAAACGGTAGGGAGGTCGGTTTTCATGATTGCCTCCAGCGAATCTCCCGTACTGATCGCGAGTGATACGTCATACGCCGTAATCAATCCGAGCAGTGTGCGCTTTTTGTCCACGACGTACAAGCTGGACACACCATTATCCATCATGAGTTGCAGCGCCACTCGGGCCCCTTTGTCAGGCGTGATTGCTTCTGCCCGTTTCATCACATTTTCAGCAACGAGCACCCTGGACAGGTCGGCATCCTCCACGAACTTCCGCACGAATTCATCCGCGGGGTCTGCCATGATTTCTTCAGGGCGGCCGATCTGAATGATCTGCCCGTCTTTCATAAAGGCAATCCGATCGCCCAGTCGCAACGCCTCATGCAAGTCATGCGTAATGAACAGGATCGTCTTTTTCATCGTCATCTGAAGCTCCAGCAACTCATCCTGCATATCTTTTCGAATGAGCGGGTCCAGTGCACTGAACGCTTCGTCCATCAAGAGAATATCTGGATTATTAGCCAATGCCCGCGCCAGCCCGACCCGCTGGCGCATCCCTCCGCTCAGTTGATCCGGGTGCGCATTTTCCCACTCGGTTAATCCAACGAGCGCAAGTGCTTCCCGTGCTTTTTCTTGCCGGAGTCCTGGCGGTACTTGCTGAATCTCCAAACCAAACTCCACGTTTTCTCGTACCGACCGCTGCGGAAACAGGGCGAAATTTTGAAAAACCATCCCGAGCTTCTTCCTCCGCACCTCACGCAAAGCTGCTGCCTTCATGTCCACGATCTCTTCCCCATCGATCTCGATGCTTCCGCTCGTTGGGTCAATCAGTCGATTACACAGTCGGATTAAGGTGGACTTGCCGCTGCCTGACAGGCCCATAATGACGAAGATTTCACCTTCCTCGACTTCAAAGCTGACCTGATTGACACCGATGGACTGGCCGGTTTGCTTGTAAATTTGTTCTTTTGTACGTCCTTCCGCCAGCAGCTTCAAGGCCAGCTCGGGCTGCTTGCCGAACACTTTTGTAAGTTGATGGACTTTCATTTTGGACATGATATCCCTCATCCTTCGTTTTTTCGTAAATGGAAAAAGCCCGCGAAGTTTCGACACTCCAGCAAAACCAAGTAGGCACGCTTGATTTTTACTCGTGTTGAAAATCCGCAGGCTTACGTAATACCTGGCGTCCATTTTCAGGACTCCCTGTACTCTGTCTTCCTGATTTCGATTGTCAGCGGTTTATGTCGTACCGACTGCCTCTCAGCGATCCACACCATTCCCTTCACGTTGTATCGGCGTAAGCTGCTCGTCGGTATTTCCATAAAAAATAGGCCGATCCATTCTTTTTCTCCAGAACAAAGGTCCCAAAGAAAAAGCCTGTATCGGCCTATCACACGCCCGCAAGGAATCCCCTTGTTGCGCACTATATGCCTAGACTTTATCCATCCATGACCTTCCCTGCTTTGGCCGACGAGGTTAGCTGACGGGTAGGATGGCAGAGAAGACATTTCCTCATCCCTCCTGATCACTCAGGATTAACCCCAAAAGATTGGTTCCCCCGCTTCCGAGAATATCGGAACTAGGCCGTATTGTGTTTTGTTGCTTATTTGATCGTGATTGTGATTTTGATTATACGCTCGCTTCCAGTTATTGTGAACGTTCGTTTTCGTTGAATCAAACAGAATAGCGCCTTTCTTAATGAGTCGCATTGATTTAGATGGTTCATGCTCATCCAATTGAAGAATCTCTTGGCTATCTTTCCCTTTTTACACACAAACCTCTACGCATACACGCTCCTCATAGGAAAAGCGCTGACTGATGTCCGTGACAACCTCCCAGTCATCCTCCCCGACCCGGATCGAATAAAGCAGCTCTCGCCCCTGAAATTGCACATGAGATACCTTTCCGACAACGCCTTCCATTCCTTGCTGCCACGCTGCGAGCTTCAATTGATCGGGACGAACCGGCAATATTTGCTGAGCATGAAAGGAAGAAAAGTCTCGGGAAACGGCAATCGGTACCGCTGGCTCTCCTTGCCTCTCCAACAGAAAGGTATTGGGGCAAGACCAGTTTCCTTTTAAGAAGTTGGCCCGTCCCACAAACTTGGCGACAAAAGGAGATTGGGGCGAATAGTATATATCATGCGGGCTACCTGCTTGTTCCACCCTCCCGCCTTTCATTACGACGATCTGATCCGCCATAGCTAGTGCCTCTGACTGATCGTGTGTGACGTAGACGATGGAAGTACCCAGCTCGCGGTGAATAAATTGGATTTCTTTGCGCATTTGCATACGCAGCTCTGCATCGAGACTGCTCAATGGCTCGTCCATCAGAAGCAGCGTAGGGTTAAATACGATGGCCCGCGCCAGAGCAACACGCTGCTTTTGTCCACCAGAGAGCTGATTGGGAAATCTCTCTTCCATTCCTCCGAGACCAACCATCTCCAGCATTTGTGCCACCCGTGCCTTTGGTTTATCTTTGTAAGCGGCAGGCACGTGCTTTTGATGTTGCAACGGAAACACCACATTCTCATAGACAGTCAAATGCGGCCAAAGTGCGAATGACTGAAACACCATACCAATCCGCCGCTCCTCTGGCGGCTTTCTTCTTGCCTGGTCCGCTACGCACTCTTGATTGATCCAGATTTCTCCGCTGGTAGGCGATTCAAAACCTGCCAATAGCCTAAGCAGTGTGGTTTTTCCGCAACCGCTCGGCCCGAGCAAAGCAACGAATTCCCCTTGTCCAATTTGTAGATCCAGATGGTGGAGCGCCGTCACATCTCCGAATTTTTTGGAAACGCCCTTCACTCTTGCACTGTTCATCCCTGTACCCTCCGTTGCCAATATCGCTTCCATAAACCGCCAATTGTCAAAGCCAGCAGGATGGCCACTACGATCAACGAAGAAAGGGCCGTGCTATGAGTCGTTGATCCCGCCTGCTCAAAGCTAAAAATAACGACACCGATCGTTTCCGAACCGGATGACCACAGAAGCGATGATATTGTCAATTCAGTAAATGCTGTCAGGAACACCAGAAACAAGCCTGTTGCCATTCCCGGTGCATAGAGCGGAAGCAAAATCCGGGACCACCTCGTCCAAAATCGCCCACCATTGATCCGTGCTGCTTCTTCTACTTCCTTGCCCACCTGCATAATGGAGACCGTACTGCTTTTTACTTGCAAGATCAAAAAGCGAGTCACATACGCAATCAAAATGAGCCAAACCGTTCCATATATTCCTGGCTGCCAGCTGGGAATCGGCTCGATCCACGTTAAAATCATCGCCAGACCAAGCACCATACCGGGCAAAGCATACGGCAAAGCGACAGCTCCTTCCATTACTTTTCCCATAAAGGAAGGCCGATGGATGCGCCAGTAAGCGAACCATGTTCCAGCCACCACGCACAAGACGCCAGTCAAGCAGGCCAGCATCAGGCTATTGCCGATGGCCGCTCTCGTTCCAACATGGTCAAACAGAACAAATGCAAAATGCTTCCACGTCAGATTTTGCGGAACAAAAGGCAACCCATACGCCTTGATGAAAGCGTTCGCTGCCATGGACAAGAGAGGAAGCACACTCGTCACCAACAAAAAGAGTCCAACAAGAACCTCCACAGCCCGTCGATATCTTTCCAAGTGACGGCGAATCGATTTGTCCTCGGCACTGGTCTGGTCCACCCGGCTTTTACGCAAAAAGAGCCACTGTACTCCTGTTCCCGCCAATGCTATCACGCCAAGCAAAATAGACAAGACAGATGCCCGCGCAAAAGCGCTCGGTCCAAATCCGATGACCTCCTCATAAATCAACGTACTCAATAAAGGGATATTTTCCGGGATCCCGAGAAACGCAGGGACACCAAAATTATCGAGTCCGGAAATAAAAGCAAGCAGCCCACCTCCTGCAATTCCCGGTAAGGCGAGTGGGAGTGTCACCTTACGAAATACAGTCGTAGCCGTAGCCCCTGAAGAATGAGCCGCCCATTCCAGTTCTTTGGGAATCCGATACAGAACGGATAGCGTGAGCATGTAGACCAACGGATAATGCGTGAGACCCATTACAACAATGATCCCGTCCAATCCATAGACGTCCCACAGCTCCAAAGGCCCACCATAAAGCCAGCTCGCTGCCCGGTTCAATACCCCTTGCGGACCTGCCAGTTGTGTCCAGGCCAAGGTCATCACGTACGAGGGAATCAGCAATGGCAACAGAGCAAGTACGTGAATGGCAGACTTCCAGCGTATGTCTGTATAGGCGCATAACCAAGCCAGCGACACGCCAATGACTAACGCGATGAGCGTAGAAGCTCCTGCCGCCGTAACGCTGTGACCGATAGCGTTCCACGTGCGTTCATGTGTGATCACATCCGCAAAGTATCGAAGACCGATCCCTGCTTCTGTTTGCACACTAAGAGCGATCAACTTCCACAACGGATAAATAAAAAAGAAGGCGACCGGCACCAGCACGATCCATGTGGCCGCCTTTTCCAACGACAGGGGTACGGCTATTTTTCGCCGTTCCCCCATCTTGCGCTCGGACACTGCTGCCTGCCAGTTACTTTGCACCCATCATCTCTCCAAATTTCTTTTTGTCCGCCTCTCTGTTCGCTTCAAGTTCATCTGTATTCGCCGAAAGCACCTTGATCTGGTCTTGAGCGCGTAGCCCTTCCGGAGCAGCGATGCCTTTTCTGATCGGGGTGTACCCAAGACTGCTTGCAAGCTGCTGTCCTTCTTCCGAGAGCACATAATCGACAAACGCTTTTGCTGCCTCTGCATTTTTCGTTGCTTTCATGATCCCGATTGGTTCGGTTATGACAGGAACACCCTCGTTTGGATAGATAAGCTCGACTGGAGAGCCGTCTTTTTTCGCCCGAGCTACGAGGTAATCCACAACCATCCCATATTCCTTCTCGCCGCCTGCGACGCTTTTCAATACAGCACCATTTCCTTTAGTGACTGTCATCTGGTTTGCTTTGAGTCCAGCTATGTAGTCCCAGCCAAAATCAGCCTGCCGAGTAAGTACGCCTACGTTATAGGCTGCTGCCCCAGAGTAGAGTGGACTTGGCATAGTCGCTTTGTTCGAGGCTTCCGGACTGGTCAGAACCTTCCAACTGTCCGGAAGAGCGGCAACCTTGCTGCTGTTGACTGCAAGAACGGTTGCCATCACTTTGGTTCCCGTATAAGCGCCCTCTGCATCCCTCCACTCCGCCGGAATGTCCTTAGCCTCGGGCGAAGCATACGGCATGAGTAAATCCTGTTTTTTCAGGCTAGCAAAGGTCGGTGCATCCGCTACCAAAAGCACATCTGCTTTTACCTGCCCAGCTTGTGCCTCCGCCTGCAAGCGACTCATCACTTCCTCTGTACCGGATCGGAACAGCTCTACTTTTACCTCCGGATTATTTTTCGTAAAACCCTCGATCAATGCTTGGGCGTCTGCATCTGGCTGGGAGGTATAAAAGCTCAGCGACCCTGCAATTTTTGCTGGGGCAGGGGCAGACTCAGATGTCGCTGCAGTGTTCGCCGCCGGGGTTGGTGATGTGGAAGAAGGCTGGGAACCGCAGGCTGCCAGTCCAAAGACAGAAACGGCTGCGAATAAAGAAAGGGTCCATTTTGGGCTAAGAACACGTTTCACTTGTTTATTCCTCCTAAAAATCATGAGTGGTTAACAGTTAAGTGCTTTGCTTCGCGCCTTGAAACCATTTGCCGATTTTTGCCTTCATGGCAGTATTCGTCATGTTTAATTGCAAAGGAGTAATCGTGATATAACCATCGCGAAGCTTGTAATAATCGGATTCCTCGTCCTCAAAGTGGAGCTCACTCAAGTGGTCAGAGAGCCAGTAGCACATATACCCTTGCGGATCGTTCAAACCCACATATTGATAGCGCAGAACATCCATGGCCAGCGGCGTGACTGCTACTCCTTTTACCATTTCCCTGGACAAATACGGGAGATTGATGTTCAGAACCGTTTCGGGACTGAGCTTGTGTCTGAGCAGGGTTTCAAATACTTCGTAGGCAAGCGGCTCGACGATTGAAAAATTCGGGTTTGGCTTCAACGTAGCGAGAGATATGGCGATAGAAGGAATCTGATACATCGCCCCCTCAATCGCTGCTGAGATCGTACCTGAATAAAAGACATCCCGTCCCAGATTCGGTCCACAGTTGATTCCAGATACAATTACATCTGGCTTTTCCTTGAGAATGACCTCAATCGCCATCTTGACGCAGTCTGCCGGTGTCCCATTGACGGCCCATGCTTCCAGCGAGGTTTCAAAAAAGTTTACTTTGTTTGCTTTGACTGGCGATTTCAACGTAATGGCATGGCTGATCGCACTACGTTCTTGATCCGGGCAGACAATGGATACATTGCCAAAGGGCTGAAGTGCCTGTGCCAGACAAAGCACTCCACTTGAAAAAATTCCATCGTCATTTGTTATGAGAATATTCAAAATAATACGGACCTCCTATCCAAATGAAACACAATCCTCTTGCCGTAAATAAACCATGTTTTGCTTGAGCTGAGACAAGCTCCTCGCATCATCGAAGCCTTCCACAACAACGGGTCTCTTTTCTTTAAACAACAACGGCCAAATGCCTGGCAAATCAATCTCTCCTGTTCCTAATGGCACATGCAGCTTGGTTGCCGTAGCGTCGCTCACATGAATTTTATCGATCCCCTCTAGCTCGCTGTAAAATTGCGACAAGGAACAGGAAAGAGGAACATGAGCAATATCAAACGTGGTTGTCGTCGGGTATTCCAATGCCATTCTCAGTTGATTCATATCTTGCGGTGTCACGATCATTTCCTTCGGCAGAGGCTCAATGTGCTCGATAGACAACATACAGTCTTTTTTCCTTGCTTCGTACGCCAGCTCATTCACGCTCTCAATCAGAATCGGCTCATGCCAGCTTCGGTTTCTGGGAGACAGCGTCACTCGTCCCGGATGGATGGTTACACTTTTGGCTCCGATTTCACTTGCTAGCGTCAAGGAACGCTTCACTTCTTCAATAGATTGCTTGCGAATGCCATGATTCAGCGAACACAAATTCAAATCCCAGCTTGCTGCATGCAAGGTCAGCTTCATTCCCGCTCGTTTTGCGGCCTGTTTGATTTCTTTCGGGTCACTTTGGTAAAACCAGACGTGCTCCGCCCATACCTCCATACCTGCAAATCCGTATTGACGCGCAATCAAGACAGCCGCCTCTACCGGGTAAGCCCACATCAGTGTTGATGAAACATACAGCATTTCCACCACTCCTTTACCTCTGCCGGGATTGGCACGCTACCGACCGGATATGGGTTGCGTGAGCGATGACCGTGAAAGTCGCTTCCTCCCGAACGGATGAGATGATGGGCTTTGGCTTGTCTCTCCCAAAAAGCCATCTGTGCTGCCGAATGTCTCGGATAATAAACCTCAATGCCGTCGATTCCGTATTCAAGCAACGCATTGAGCTGAACCTCAAACAGGTAGATGCCAGGATGAGCCAGTACAGCAATTCCGCCCGCTTCATGGGTAATTTCAATCGCTTCCCGTGCAGAAAAGATAGGACGGGGCACGTAAGCGGCACACCCTTTGCGCAAATACGTCTCAAAGGCAGACTGGGGAGATGAACAGTAGCCTCGGTCTGCAATGACCTCTGCAATATGCGTACGAACCATCACGCCGCCGTTCGCCCGTGCCATGCACTCTTCCATAGAAATGGACAGCCCCAGTCGATTGCAACCTACAACTATCTCGTTGATCCACTCGATACGCTCCCGTTGCCGTCTTTCCATGACATGAAGCAAACGAGCATCGGATATATCCAGGCCGTACCCCAAAATATGTAGTTCGTCCTCCGATCCGTCTGTATTCCACTCAATTCCCGGTATAAGCTGTATGCCGAGCTGTTCGGCATCCTCACGGGCAAGCAGATAACCATCCACGGTATCATGGTCGGTAATAGCTAAACAATTCACACCACGCTCTTTGGCCTCTATGAGTAATTCCCGAGGTGACAGCTTTCCGTCAGAAGCAGTCGTGTGCATATGCAAATCCAGCATGACCATTCCTCCTGTTTCACTATCAGACATTGCTGTGTTCTCTGTTTGATTTCATTCTAAATCCCCTTTTTTAAGGCCATATAAAGGACCTAACAAGGTTTGATAAAAGTAAAATCAGGTGTTCATGCGATTTTGTTTCGTTCATCCGTTGAAATATGTACGTTTGATTAACGATTTACGAATTCTTTACAAAAAAGAAAAAAGCTCTCGCCTCAATCAGGCAGGAGCTTTTGGATAGGCACGATGATTAAACGACGTCGTAGCCTTGGTCTTCGATTGCTTCTTTTACTGTATCCAGAGTCAAGTTACTCTCGTTGTAGGAAACCTCAACCTTTTTTTCAGCCAGGTGTACTTTGCCTTCTGCACCCAGATCTTTCAATGTGTTCTCGATGCGCGCTACGCATTTGTTGCAAGACATGCCTTCTACGTTCAATGTGATATTTGTCATGATCAATCTCTCCTTGCATTTTATGTTGTATAGGTAAGGCGGACAAAGCCGCTTGTTACTGTTGTTACAGCTTTACTCGTTGTAGTCTCAGTGCGTTGAGTACGACGGATACGGAGCTGAAGGCCATTGCGGCACCGGCAAGCCATGGAGCGAGTAAGCCGATTGCGGCAATGGGGATGCCCAAGGTGTTGTAGGCCAATGCCCAGAACAGGTTTTGCTTGATGTTGCGGATGGTGAGCTTACTCATCTCGATGGCGTCTGCGACACTAGTCAGTTCGCCGCGCATCAGGGTAATATCGGCTGCTTCCATCGCCACATCTGTGCCTGTACCGATTGCCATACCAACGTCAGCGGTAGCGAGTGCAGGAGCATCGTTGATACCATCGCCGACCATCGCGACTTTTTTGCCTTGTTCTTGCAGTTTTTTCACTTCTGCGGCTTTGCCTTCAGGCAGGACTTCTGCGATGACGTGATCGATTCCTGCTTCACGGGCAATGGCCTCGGCGGTTTGACGGTTGTCACCGGTCATCATGATCACAGTCAATCCCATTGCTTTCATACGCTGAACAGCTTGCTTGGAGGTTGGTTTGATCGTATCCGCTACGGCAATCAAGCCAGCGAGCTTGCCTTCGACGACTGCGAGCATCGCCGTTTTACCGGAGCGCTCCAGTGCCAGCATGGTATCGGACACAGCTTGGTACGAAATTTGATGTTTTTCCAGCAAGCGGCGGGTACCGACGAGTACTTCTTTGCCAGCGACGGTTGCCCGGATACCGAAACCAGGAATGGCTTCAAACGAATCTGTATCGGACAGGGTGTTTCCTTTATCTGCAATACCGCGAACAATGGCTTGAGCCAATGGGTGCTCGGAGTTTTTCTCAGCGGCACCAACCAGAGAGAGCAGCTCTTGTTCTTCTATATCAATGGCGATGACGTCTGTCAGTTCTGGCTCGCCTTTGGTTACAGTCCCTGTTTTATCGAGGACGATCGTATCCAAGTGGTGAGCCGTCTCCAGATGCTCCCCGCCTTTGAACAGGATGCCCAGCTCAGCTGCGCGTCCAGAGCCAGCCATGATTGAGGTCGGTGTTGCCAGACCGAGGGCGCATGGGCAAGCGATTACGAGCACAGCTATTGCTTTTTCCAAAGCCTCACCGAAGTTGCCAGGTATAACGAAAAAGTACCAGATCAAGAAAGTAAGAATAGCAATCCCTACTACGATTGGGACAAAAATCCCGGAGATGCTGTCAGCTACACGCTGAATCGGTGCTTTTGTTCCTTGTGCTTCTTCCACTACTTTAATGATTTGCGCCAGAGCCGTTTCTTTTCCTACTTTGGTTGCCTGGACCTTCAAAAAGCCGTTTTTGTTCAAGGTAGCGCCGATGACGGTATCGCCTGCGGCTTTATCCACCGGAATACTTTCACCAGTCAGCATGGACTCATCAACTGCAGACTGTCCTTCTATGACGATGCCATCGACAGGTACTTTGTCGCCCGGCTTCACGTGAACGACGTCGCCCAGTCTCACTTCTTCTACAGGAATGGTCATTTCGACACCATCCCGTACGACTACTGCTGTTTTTGCTTGCAAGCCCATCAGCTTGCGGATCGCTTCCGAAGATCGTCCCTTTGCTTTCATCTCAAACAGTTTACCCAAAACGATCAACGTGATCAGTACCGCACTGGTCTCAAAGTACAGCTCCAGCATGTGGCCACCATGAGCACCGATGGAGTTAATCGCGACCCATAAACTGTAGAAATAAGCTGCCGAGGTACCGAGAGCAACCAGCACATCCATGTTGGCACTCTTGTTGCGAAGGGCTTTGAAAGCTCCGACGTAAAACTGTGCTCCGATGATGAATTGTACCGGTGTTGCCAATGCGAGCTGTACCCACGGATTCATCAAGCTTTCAGGCAGCCAGATAAACGAAGTGAAGGAAAAGTGGCTCACCATCGACCAGAGTAGTGGGAGCGACAGAATCGCGGAAATCCAGAACTTGCGGGTCTGCCGTTTGATTTCTTCCTGGCGACGATCCACTTTTTCTTCTTCTTTTCCATCTTCCTTGCGAGTCGCCTGATACCCTAGCTTCTCTACCTTTTGAATAAGGTCCGTCACACTTACCTGCGAGGAATCGTACTCGACAGTGGCTGTTTCCATCGCCAGGTTCACGTTTGCCTTTAGAACACCAGCTGTTTTGTTCAAGCCTTTTTCGATCCGCGTGGAGCAAGCCGCACATGTCATTCCCGATATGTTTAGCTCAACCTTGTCAGTGACGACGCCATAGCCGAGCGATTCAATTTTGGAGCGGATGTCGTCGATGTTCGTTTTCGTTGGATCGAACACCACTGTGGATTTTTCCAAAGCCAGATTGACGTTGGCGGTCTCCACTCCCTCCATTTTTCCCAAGCCCTTTTCGATGCGCAGTGCACAAGCTGCGCAAGTCATCCCTGAGATTGCGACAGTTGCCTCTGCTGTTTTGGCACTCATTATAATCCCTCCAAATACCCTTATGGGGTATATTTTATCGTATCGTTTCCCTAACGTTGTTTCCTGATCACACCTTTACTATACAATACCCCCTCAGGGTATATCAAGTGCTTTTTTCAATTTTTCTCTAAATGGGCTTTACGTGCTGAAAACACAGGGAGAAATGCTGGGTGGTCCTCTATCCTTAGTGCCGGACGAAGCCCTGCCACATGTTTTCCAGTCGCCTTTTTCCTCACTTCGTTCGGGCGGTCTCCTTCCAAACATATGGCAGTACTTCTTAACAGCAATGTCATCCCCCAGCTTTACACCGTTTTGCAGGTTAACTCAAAGAGGCATTGTCACTAACTTCTCTTGTGTTAAATGAAGCATGTGACTAACAACTAATCACTTACGTATTCATTCAGAGTAAAATCATTCAGACACAAATGGCTTTAAGGAGATTGAAATGATGGAAACGAAATCACGGAAAATCATCTTAGTTGGGACCATATGCTATACGATTTTAATTTTAATTTTTATGTTCTTTGCGTTTAACAGGCTCGACGGTGCAACTAGTGTAGATGGATACACCTTTATCCTTGCTCCAGAAGGAGTACCACTTACATTTCCAGAACTAACTTATTCATGGATTGTTGATTTCGGAAACGTTGCTGCTTTTATCCCTTTTGGAATATTATTTCCCCTGTTGTATCGTGTAAGATTTGGGAAGTTCATATCCTTGTTTGTCTTAGCGATTTTCGTTCTAGAAACAGTTCAGGCCCTAACCTATCTTGGTAGCTTTGATGTAAATGATGTGATATCCAATACAATAGGTGCAGCGATTGGTTATGTTGCCTATCGAGTTGGGTTTTCTTCAAACCTTTCTTATAAAAAGCTCATGGCTTCGGCTCTAACTATTGTTGTACTTGTATTTGGAGTCATGGTTGTCTCTGAAATCCTCCAAAAAAGAGAAGGCCCCGTTCAATCATTAACGGTTATGAAAGAAATGACAGGAACTACACCTATGACTGAGAATCTCCCAAGCTTCTCCGTAGCAGGTGAGCGAATAGAGCCGAAAATGAACGTGTATAGCAGTGAAGGGGAATCAACCAAAACATACAACTATATTCTGGGGAACCAAAAAAATGTCTGGCTTTCTTTCTATTTCGGCATTCCTGACAATGGGGGCTCAAAGGGTGAAGCCAAAATCATCGTAGATGGACAAGAAATATCTCAGTTAAACGAACAATCCTATCAAGGGGCAGAAGCTTTAAGGGAGATGCCTTTTAACGAGGTAAACGAAATTACCATTATCGTTTCCGGAAACGCTAAGCTGTGGGATGTTGGAATCCGCGGAATGCAACATTGGTGGGAGTGAGTAAAATAAACGAAACGAGCCCTAGAAGCGATAAAATGTACCCTTTGTAAAGGACACTTTTAAAAAAGGGCTAAGCAACATTTATTAGGTGATCTCTGTATTGTACAGGGGTCATCTTTTTTAAATTCCATTGGTATCTGTAGTAATTGTAATACGTCATGTATTGCTTAATTTCACGTTTTAGTTCATCCAAGGTTTCACAAGGTTTAATATATGCCTCATCTTTGAAATGACCAAAAAACGATTCTTGAGGAGCATTATCCCAACAGTTTCCTCGTCTGGACATAGATTGGCGTAATCCATATTTTTTTACTAGTTGCTGAAAGATGGGACTTGTATAATGAGCACCCTGATCAGAATGGATAAATGCACCTTCTGCTACCTTTATCTTTCTGTTCCTTTTTAATTTTAAAAGGGTATCAGTAGCTAGATCTAACGTAAGGCGATTTGAAACGTTATAAGCTAAAATCTCATTTGTTGAACCATCCTTAATCGTTGATAGATAAGCCTTCTTTGAGTTGCCATAAAATAAATACGTGATGTCTGTCAGAAGTACTTTGCCTGGTATATTTTGTTTGAATTGTCGGTTTAATAAGTTTGGTAAAACCTTGTGTTCTTTGGTCGCTTTTATTATTCGTCTATACGGATTTGCCTTCCTGATAGGGCACAAGATGCCATATTTCTTCATGATTCTACGAATGCGTTTTACGTTATAGACCATGTCAAATTGACCCGCTAATGTCATTTTGATTTGGCGAGCCCCTTTATAACGTCCTTTAAAACCAAACGCTTTTAATACCATCTCCTTAGCGATTTCATCTTTTTTCTCTTTTTGCTTTCTTTGTTCCTGAGATTTCTGAGAGAAATAATTATAGTAGCCAGAACGTGAGGTCCCAGCAACCTCACATAAATAGCGAACCATATTTTTTAATCTGTATTTTTCAATAATGATGCGAATCAGGAGAAACTTTTGACTAGCCGATAAGGTTATTTGTCCATCCTCCTTTCTGCGAATCGGATCTTTTTTCTTCTAGCGTAAGTTCTTTCTCAGTAGATTTCCCTGAGTTCCCCCTTCTGGAGTCACTTAACCCACATACTCCGTTTTTTCGGTAAGCAGCACGCCATCTCTTACCTGCTGATTTAACTCGCTTCATCCCAATCATATCTATATCGAATCCAAATTCTTCGAATATTTCCCTTGGTAGTTTACCCTTTTCATTTTCTGCTACAAAAAAACGTCTAAATTCGTCAGTATAGGTGATCCCTTTTGAACTGACAGATTTAACATAAGGGTTATTTGAGAGTATCTTAATTTCATTCTCTGTAAATATCTTTTTAACCATTTATGCGGTTTCCCCAATCGCCATTTTTAAAAAATTATACAAGAAAGTACCCTATAGGGTGACTTTTTTAGTGTCTACTCTATAGGGTACATTTTACGATTCTAGCGGCTCGTTTTTCTTTCTCTATTTTGTTGTCCAATCTCTCTTATTTACCTTGATTCGCTTCTTTCTGATAAGCTACCGCGATTTTCGCAGCTACTTCAGCATTGTGTTTCACCAGCGCGATATTTGTTGCCAAGCTCTTGCCTTCTGTCAGCTTTTTCACTTTATCGAGCATGAATGGCGTTACCTGTTTCCCTGCAATGTTGTTTTCTTTTGCTTCTGCGAGTGCTTTTTGGATCACAGCCTCGATTTCCTCGTGGTTGAGTGCATCTGATTCTGGTACTGGATTCGCGATAATCATACCGCCTTTGAGCCCCAGATCCCATTTGGTGTTCATCATCTTACCGACTTCTTCTGGTGTATCGATACGCATGTCTACACCAAATCCGCTTTTGCGAGCGAAGAAGGACGGGAATTCATCCGTGCGGTAGCCCACAACAGGTACACCTTGCGTTTCCAAATATTCGAGTGTGCGACCGATATCGAGGATCGATTTCGCACCTGCGCATACTACAGCTACATCTGTTTGCGCCAACTCAGTCAGGTCAGCAGATACATCCCAAGTGATTTCGCCTTCACGGTGTACCCCGCCGATACCGCCAGTTGCAAACATGTGGATACCAGCCATCTCAGCTGCGATCATGGTAGCGGCTACTGTAGTCGCACCGATTTTACCGCTAGCTAAAATGTAAGCAAAGTCGCGACGGCTTACTTTTGCTACATTTTTGTTCGTCGCAAACTCTTCCAGCTCGCTGTCAGTCAAACCGATTTTGATTTTGCCGTCCATGATCCCGATTGTAGCTGGTACAGCACCGTTGTCGCGAATGATTTGCTCTACTTCTTTTGCCATTTCAATGTTTTGCGGATATGGCATACCGTGCGAAATAATCGTCGTCTCTAGCGCAACTACCGGCAGGTTGTTCTCCAGTGCGTGGCGTACTTCCTCAGTAAAGGTCAAATATTGTTTCATCTCTTATCGCTCCTTTTCGAATTGTTCTACGGCCAGTTCCAATTGTTCTGCTTTTAATAGAGGAGATACGGACTGCTCTGTTTGCAATGTCAGAGCGGATGCTGCCAATCCAAGGCGACACGCCCTCTGGAAAGACTCTCCGCTTACAATGCCATACAAGAGTCCCGACGCGAACGCATCTCCCGCACCTGTAACATCTACTACTTCTGTTGGGTATGGAAGCATATGCTCCTCAACTTCCTCGGATTGATAGTAAATGCCTTCTTCGCCCAAGGTCACGATGACGTGCTTGACGCCTCGTTCCCTGATCTTGCGGCAAGCCTCGGCGCATTCTTCGATCGTCGTGATCTTCATGCCAGCCATCAGCTCGGCTTCCTCGCGATTCGGCAAAATCGCTTCTACTCCGTCCAATTGCTGTGGGAGCTTCTTTGCTTTAATAGAAGAGACCGGGTCAACGAAGAGCAGGATGTTTTCCTCCCGGCAACGTTCGATGATGTAGGCCAAGCAGTCCGCCGGAATGTTTGTATCGATGAAAACCACGTGGGCTGCTGCAATGTGCGACCATTTTTCTGCGAACATCTCCGGTGTGAGAGCATCGTAAATATCCATGTTCGCCAAGGAAACAACCATCTCGCCGTCAATATCGAGAAGCGCCGTATACGTTCCCGTACGCTGTGTAGGCAGTCTCCACACTTGGCTGATGTGCACCCCGTGCTTTTTCGTCTCCTGCAAGAGCCACTCGCCTTCTTTGTCCTCGCCAACGCTGGTGATGAGGGACGTATTGCAGCCAAGACGACCGAGGTTCTCCGCGATATTCCGTGCCACCCCTCCACACGATTCCATAATCGTTACGGGATTGGATGAGTGTAGACGCACCTGTTGCTTGCCGCGTGCTTTGCGGTCCAGGTTGGCCCCACCGATACAAGCAATCATTCCTTCATCACGAAGTACATAAGCCCGTCCTTTAATTTCCCCGCGTTTGGTCAACTGTGCGATGTAGCCAGCTACCGCTGAACGTGAGATGCCAATCAGATCAGCCAGCTCCTGTTGCGTGATAAAAGGATTTTGCCGGATATGATGAAGGATCTGCATGTCTTTTTCCACGGTCATCCTCCTTTCTTCTGTTACGCTTTCACAGCTTGTTTACAAACAAAAGTTTATCACGAAGACAACTGTTTGTACAAGCGTGTTTTTCATTTTATTTTTTCTAAATTTGACAAATAGGAATGCGATCATGTAGGATTATCTTAAATTAGAGATATCGAAATTTAGATGTAGATGTAAAGGAGGGTCCATATGTCTGACAAACCACTGCGAAATGATCCCCTCGATCTTTTTGTCGTTTTATCAAGGTCATACAACTGGGTTACCGCTCACTCCAATCGTCACATTCGCGAGCATGGACTTAATCCAACTGAATTCGGCGTACTAGAGGTATTATTTCATAAAGGTCCTCAACCATTGCAGCAAATTGGCGAAAAAATATTGATCTCCAGCGGAAACATCACATACGTTGTGGACAAACTCGAAAAGAAGCAACTGCTCATTCGCAAGCCCTGTTCAGCAGACCGACGCGTCATTTTTGCAGAACTCACTGAAAAAGGGCATCAATTTTTGTCTGAAATCTTCCCGCCTCATCAACTCGCAATTGAGAAAGCGATGGAAGGTCTCACACCAGAAGAACAGCGTCAAGCAATCGAACTGCTTAAAAAATTGGGACGTACTGCTCAAGCTACTTATTAGAAGAGCAGTCCCCGTCCCCGCTCTCCAACACTATCTTTCAAAAAAAGTGTTGACAAAAGATCTGATACGTAATAATCTTAAAATCAAGATTTACACATTAAAAGTTAGTGACTTACTAAACGGAAGGGGAATGAAATTTCCATGAGTAAAGTACTTTTTATTAAAGCAAATGATCGCCCAGTTGAGCAGGCTACAAGTGTAAAGCTGTACGAAGCTTTCACGAAAGCATACAGAGAAACACATCCAAACGATGAAATCGTTGAGCTGGATCTGTTTGCTGAAAACCTCCCTTATTACGGTAACGACATGCTGACTGCTATGTGGAAAGCAGGAAACAGCAT
Organism: Brevibacillus schisleri; assembly: GCF_055685845.1. Classification (NCBI taxonomy): domain Bacteria; kingdom Bacillati; phylum Bacillota; class Bacilli; order Caryophanales; family Paenibacillaceae; genus Brevibacillus; species Brevibacillus schisleri. Next base: position 433,950 of record NZ_JBVNDM010000001.1, on the reverse strand, counting down.
CGAGCTGTCTGCTGATGAGCAAAAACGTGCTGACTTGGTTAACAAATACCTGAACCAATTTACAGCAGCAGACAAAGTCGTATTCGCTTTCCCAATGTGGAACTTCACTGTTCCTGCTGTTCTGCACTCGTACATGGATTACCTCTCCCAAGCAGGTAAAACATTCAAGTACACAGCTGAAGGTCCAGTTGGTCTGATGGGCGACAAAAAAGTAGCTCTGTTGAGCGCACGCGGTGGCGTTTATTCCGAAGGGCCTATGGCTCAGATGGAAATGGCAAACAAATACGTTCGCACGATCCTCGGCTTCTGGGGCGTTAGCAATGTAACCGAAGTAATCGTAGAAGGTCACAACCAATTCCAAGACAAAGCAGCTGAGCTCGTTGCAGCTGGTGTAGAAAAAGCAGTAAAACTGGCGGAATCCTTCTAAGGCCCGCCAGCCTTTTTGGACAAATATCTCAAAATAAAGATATACTAATTAAAAGTAATTAAGGAGAGATGAAAAGTGTTGGATACTGGATTGTTGTTAATTCGTTTGGTCATTGGTTTGACGTTTGCAGGTCATGGTACGCAGAAGTTGTTTGGTTGGTTTGGGGGTTATGGTTTGAAAGGAACAGGCGGCTGGCTGGAGTCCATCGGAGTGAAACCTGGCGTAGCGATGGCCTTTGTCGCTGGATTGTCTGAACTCGTTGGTGGTCTGATGTTTGCGGCAGGCGTAGGTATCTGGCCAAGTGCTATTTTGCTTGCTTTCACAATGCTGGTTGCCATTCTGAAGGTACACGGGCAAAATGGATATTGGGTGACACAAAACGGATTCGAATACAACCTGACAATAATCGCAGTTGTTATTGGTGTAGCGTTGATCGGTCCAGGTGCATACATCTTGTTTTAATGGTAACTCCTCACAACCCGTAAGCCAGCAATCATACTAAGGGAGGAACATCAGATGGAAATCCGCGTCTATACAAAGAACGAGCAAGCAAAAGGACATTTTGGCGACGGTGAAATCGTAGAGAACAAACCCATTGGCTTCCCTCATGAAGGCTCCGTTGTCAAACGGGTAGGACCACTTTTTTACTGGGCATGGGCAAAATCACTGAAGACATTTGAAATTCCGCTGCACCCTCACTCCGGCTTTGAAATTTTGTCGTATGTCCTCACAGGGACAGTCGGACATCGGGACACGCTCGGAAATCTTCAAGAGGTGTCGACAGGCGGCGCGCAGATTATGCAAACCGGTTCAGGCGCGTACCATGCAGAAGAGCTTGGCAAGGATACGGAAATGTTTCAAATCTGGTTTGAACCGCATCTGGCACAAACGACGAAGCAACCACCGACTTACCATCAGTATGATCATGAGGAGTTTCCATCTGAAGATGTTGATGGAGTGCAAGTGAAGCACATCATCGGATCGCCTGCACCCATTCAGTTGGTTACGGATTCCTTGATGAGCGACATCACGATTCCCGCTGGAAAGTCGTATGCAAAAGAACTCCCGGCTGGTTATGCTCACGCAGTCGTCATAGTGGAAGGAAACGGAAGCGTTGCAGAGAAAGCTACTGCCAGCGAGAACCACACTTCGTATACCAAAGGTGACTTTGTCGTTCTCTCCTCCGAGGGAAGCAACACAGCCATCTACACAGCATCAACCGATGCTCCGCTCCGCCTGGTGTTGATTCAGGTACCAACTGAGGTTGATTATCCACTTTATCGTAAATAATCTACTCTTCCAAACGCCCTTATCCTATCATCAAGCCCGGCCGTCACATTTTTGTGACGGTCTTTTTCGTATAAACTCCGCCTCCTCATGGGACATTAACGAGGACATCGTTAACAATTTTTGGTGCTGATCAGAAAGGAAGTTGAACGTGGAAGATATCGTGATGACCAGAGCCATTTTCGGGACGACTATGGCCTTTCACATTATTTTTGCGACCATGGGCGTTGGTCTCCCGCTCATGATCTTGCTGGTGGAGCTCCTCTTTTGGCGGACGCGTGACCGCGATTACGAGATTATGGCCAAACGCTGGACAAAAGCCCAGGCGATCTTGCTAGGTGTCGCGATCCCGTCTGGAACGATTGCTGGGGTCCAGCTTTCCCTGCTATGGCCTGGGTTCATGGCGATTGTCGGCAAGGTGATCTCGCTGCCTTTTCAGATCGAAATATTCGCTTTCTTCGTGGAAGCCTTATTTATGTCCATCTACGTCTACGCGGCTCACCGCCTATCCCGCAACATGCGTTTGCTGAGCTTGTTCATGGTTTTGCTTGGTGCGACGGCCTCCGCGATCCTGATTACGAATGTCCACGCCTTTGAAGGCACGCCAACTGGCTTTCGGATGGTCGATGGGCAGATCGTCGACGTGGACCCCTGGAAAGCTTTTTTTAATCCCAGCTTTTTCGTGACGGCAGGTCATGTAACGGTCTCTGCTTATATGACAGGGGCATTCATCGTCGCTGGAGTAGCAGCATGGAAAATGCTTCGCGCCGAAAAAGGGAGTCGGGTTTATTTGTATCACCAAAAAGCACTATTGGCCGGTTTAATCGTGGGAGGCACCTTTTCCCTTTTAACTGCCTTGAACGGTCACGAATCGGCGCAGCTTTTGCATGAATACCAGCCGGAAAAGCTGGCCGCTGCGGAAGGACTGTTTGAAACACAAGCATATGCCCCACTCGCGATTGGCGGCTTTACCGATCCCGAGACGAAAAAAGTCAAATACGCTATCGAGATTCCATGGGCGCTCAGCTTCCTTGCAGCCAACCGCTTTGACGAGGTCGTGGTCGGTCTGGACGACTTTCCAAAGGAGCTGTGGCCTCCACTCTACATCCATACGCTATTTAACGGGATGGTTATCATCGGCAGCTTGTTGATCTTCGTTGGTTTCATCGGCTTCGCTTGGAAGAAGCTCCTAAAGCGCTCTCAGTATCCCCGTTGGGTTCTCTGGGTCTTTGTCGTAAGTGGCCCGCTCGCCTTGCTAGGCATCGAATTCGGCTGGATTTTTGCCTGCACAGGACGCCAGCCATGGGTGGTGTATCGTGTGATGAAAACAGTAGACGCCGCTACCCAAGCAGCAGGCATCTCTACTCTGTTTTGGATTTTCCTCTCGGTGTACGTATTTTTCGCGATCGTCACCCTACTCGTATTCCGTAGCTATTTTGGCCGCCATCCCTTGGAGCTCGATCCGCCAGAACAGCCGAAAGTGGACGGAGGAACAGCATGACCGACACGATTATTGCCATTACGCTGCTCTGGATTTTCGTCGTCATCTATTCCGTCGCGGCCTCCTTCGACTTCGGTGCTGGTTTTTGGTCGATGATCTATTTGAATCGGGAAAAAACCAAAGCCACTCAAATCGCCAATCGCTATCTCTCGCCCTCCTGGGAGGTCGTGAATGTCTTTATCGTGTTAATTGTAGTCGCACTCGTTACCTTTTTCCCTGGCGCGACCTACACATTGGCAAGCCTGCTGCTTGTTCCCGGATGTCTCGTGGTGTTATTGATGTTGATTCGCAGTACATTCATGGTGTTTTCTCATCTGATTCACAGGTATGATAAGATGCTCAGCATCGTCTCAGGCGTTACCGGGATATTGGTGCCAGCTCTTTTAATCAGCGTGCTCCCTGTGACACAGGGCGGGTTGTCTCGAACGATCAATGGTGTGGAGTCTCTCGATTGGGGACTCTTTTTGACTAGCCCGCACGTCTATTCTTTTATTGGTCTTGCCGTCAGCAGCACACTCTACCTCTCGTCGCTGCTTCTCGCGGACTACTCCTTCGTCGCAGGTGAAAAGCAAGCCTTCTCTGTCTATCGCCGGGATGCGGTGTTTCTGGGGCCGATTACGTTGCTTGCGGCATTGGTTACCGTGATGACGATGCAAATGGAGGCAAAATGGCTATATGAGCGCATTCTCGACTATTTGCCGTGGCTTATTGCATCGGCGGTCTGCTTTTTCATTAGCTATATCGCTCTCTTGGTACCACAAGATCGTCGATATTTCGGCATCCACCTTCCGCGGATTGCGGTCATTGTCGCCACGACGCAATATCTGCTCGCCAGCTATGCGTATGGTGCAGCACGCCTGCCCTACATCGTCTATCCCAATGTGACGATTGAGTCCAGCTTTACACACCCGGATACGTTCCACGCTCTGTTCATTTGTTATTTAGTTGGCTTTGCGATTCTCGTACCCGGTTTTATTTATTTCTGGCGTCTGTTTATGAGGGACGAACAGTATGTACGGCAAAAATAGCAATTTCGCAAAACGCAAAAGGAAAAAGGCTTCGCCCTGATACGGCGGAGCCTCTTTTTTTCGGTCAAAAGCACGATCAGAAGATTTTCTCTTCCTCCAGCATCATTTTTTGCTCAAACGGCGCCGTTAGCACGATCAATGTATAGGAGAAGCCGAAATCCCCAGTGCGTTCCGAGAAGGCAACCAATTCCTCCGTTGACCTTGTTACCACTTTCAGCATGTAATTATACTCCCCACTGATCCGGTACATGTCCGTCACTTCCGGCGATTGCTTGCAGAAATCGATGAACGCCGCACATTGCTTGGTGCGGAACATGACAAAAGCAGTCGTGTGCTTACCCAGCTTTTCCTGAGAGATCGACGCGTGGTAGCCCGTAATGATTCCCTGCTCCTCCAAACGACGGACCCTCTCCTTCACGGCAGGCTGCGTCATCCCGATGATTCTCCCCAGCTCCGCAAACGGTATCCGCGAATTTTCGTGCAACAAGCTTATGATTTTGTAATCAATTTGGTCCACGCAGATCACCCTTTCAAATCCATAAGTGTTTCCTACCAAATAACTTGCATATAGAAATCCGCCCATCGAAAACACCTTGGTTCATGTATGTAAATTATAGAAATCGTTTTGTAAAATGTCACTACATCAATTTTGTTAGCCAGAGGAGTGAACCACCTTGCCCAAAAAATTTTTAATCCTATTGCTGGCCTTGGGAGAATTCATGATTGGCACAGCTGAGTCAATCGTGACCGGAATCATCAGCATGATCGCAGATGACACCCATGTCTCCCTCTCCCTTGCTGGTCAGTTAGTGACCACCTTTTCTCTGGCCTTTGCCTTTGGGGCTCCGGTCTTGATTGCGCTCACCGCGGCAGTAGAACGCAAAAAACTCATCCTTTGGACACTGTTTTCTTTCATAGTGGCAAACCTCCTCGCATCCATGAGCCCGAGCTTCTCCCTATTGATGGTATCCCGCATTCTGCTGGGGCTTTGCGGAGGTATCTACACCGTAGTAGCTCTCGCGCAAGCTGCTAACATGGCCTCCCCAGAGAAAAAAGGCAGATCCATCGCGATCATCCTCATGGGCTTCAGCCTCTCGCTCGTGCTTGGGGTTCCACTTGGTACCCTGCTGGGAGACGTCTGGGGATGGCGTCCTGTTTTCGCACTCATTGCCGTCCTGACACTCGTTCCCTTCTTCGCCATCTTGGCCTATTTGCCGAAGCAACAGGGGGAAGAAACCGTCCCGCTACCCAAACAGTTGGCCGCACTCCGGAACAAACGGGTGATTCATGCGCTATGTATCTCTTTGTTCTTTGTCACAGGGTATTCCACCGTCTATACCTACATTACTCCGCTTCTACAGGGCACTTCCGCCATGACGACTGCTTGGGTAAGCACCACGCTTTTCCTGGCAGGCCTCGCTAGTGTGGCTGGCTCGCGGATCGGAGGCGTCTCCACCGACAAATGGGGGATTCGCCCCACGCTGTATGTCAGCTTGCTTCTCCATGCGGCTATCCTGCTGATCCTGCCGCTGTCTTCGCAACTGTTCACGTGGGCAATCATCACGGTTATGTTCTGGGTCGCTGCCGTGCAAACCACCGTTCCAGCCCAGCAGTATTATTTGATCACGCTGTCCCCTCACTCTTCGCAGGTGGCCCTCAGCATGAACACCTCGGTTTTTCAGCTTGGGCTGGCGCTGGGTGCAGGACTTGGTGGAGTGATCGTAGACCATGTAGGTATTGTTCACATCAGCTTGCTCGGCGGTCTGCTCGTCCTCGTCGGCTTTGGCTTTGCATGGGTTTCGTTTGCTCAGGAAAAAAGGCAGGAAAGCTTGCAAGCGTAAAACGTAAACTTTGCACTGGAGACGAGAAAAACCCGCCAAGGCTTTAACGCCTGAGCGGGTTTGCTTTTTTCATCATTCCATCGACTAAACCAACGCTGGCTTTTTGGCAAGCATCGTGCCTTCCTGCGCATAACGTACGTGCCAGGAGAATGCCTTTTCCAGTACATGCGGAGTGTGTCCGCCACGTGTGAGTGCTTCCTCGTAGTACGCCATCAATTGATCGCGGTACATCGGATGCGCACAGTTCTCAATAATTTTGATGGCTCTCTGACGAGGAGCCAAGCCTCTCAGGTCAGCCAGGCCTTGCTCAGTGACGATGATATCTACATCGTGCTCGGTATGATCCACATGGGAGGCAAACGGAACGATGCTCGAGATGTTTCCACCTTTGGCAATCGATTTGGTTACGAAAATACCCAGACGTGCATTACGAGCAAAATCACCAGAACCGCCGATACCGTTCATCATTCTCGTACCCGATACATTGGTCGAGTTGACGTTTCCGTAGATGTCCGCTTCAATCGCGGTATTGATCGCAATCAGACCGAGGCGGCGAATCAGCTCTGGATGGTTCGTGATTTCTTGCGGACGCAACAGCAGCTTGTCCCGGTATTGGGCGAAATTCTCGGTGACATGCTTCATCTTTTCAGCTGTCAGCGTGATCGAACAGCCAGAGGCAAACGAAATTTTACCTGCATCCAGCAAATCAAACACCGCATCCTGCAACACTTCCGAGAAGACCGTCAGATCCGTGAATTCCGAATCCAAAAATCCGTTGAAAACCGCATTCGCTACCGATCCAATCCCCGATTGCAATGGCGCAAGATTGTTCGGCAAGCGTCCCTCTTTTACCTCCTGACGCAAAAACTCGATCAGATGCGCCGCAATTTGCGCCGTTTCTTCGTCCGGCTCCACAATCGTTGACGGAGAATCCAACTGATTCGTCAGGACAATCCCTTTTACTTTATCCGGATCGACAGGAATCCCTGCTGTGCCGATCCGCTGATCCACGGACGTGAGCGGAATCGGTTCACGCTCTCCTTGTTTTGCGGGTGTATAAATATCATGGATGCCTTCCAACTCCACCGATTGAGCCATATTCAGCTCAATGATGACATGCTTGGCATTTTCCACGAAAATATTGGAGTTCCCCACGGACGTAGCCGGAATGATCCTACCATCTTCTGTAATTGCAACCGCTTCCACAATCGCGTAGTCGATCCCATCTATCGCTCCCTGACGAATCGCTTCCGCTGTATGCGACAAATGCTGATCAACAAACATCATGCTGCCATCATTGATTTTTTTGCGCATAACCGGATCAGCTTGAAAAGGCAATCGCTTGTTGATGATCCCCGCTTCCGCCATCACGGCATCCACATCGGAGCCAAGTGAAGCTCCTGTATATACATTTACGCCAAAAGGCTTGTTCTCTTTTTTCGCCAGCTCAGCCAATGCGAGCGGCACGACCTTGGCATCACCAGCACGCGTGAAACCACTTAACCCGATCGTCATGCCATCCTCAATCCATCCTGCTGCTACCTCAGCCGTCACGATTTTATCTGCCAGTCGTTTATCGCGTAAGCGTTCCCACATCATTGTGACCTCCCATGCCATCTTTATTGCCTTTACACTAGCACAAGGATTCTGAGCGGGCACTCGATTTTCAACAAAACAGAATTTTTACGCGGCTATCAAGAAAAAACGGCAGCGAACCATTCTCATTTGTCAGATATTTCAGAAGCCAAGCAATTGCCGAAACGAGCTGGCGTACGACTGACTCACAGGAACTCTGGTCTTTTGCTTGTCCTTCATTTCCAATAAAAACGTCGAATGAAAATGAGGATGAATAAAGCCGATCGATTCCATATTGACGAAATATGAACGATGACAACGCACAAATCGCTCTTGCGGGAGCATGTACTCTAGTTCAGCCATGTTGTATTTATTCGCATATGATCCACTAGCCGTGTGCAGAAGCGTTTTTCCTTCATGAGAGCTGATATAGACGATCTCTGTTAACGGAATAGGCAGCCAGCCATCCTCCCCTTTTCCGACCAAAAACGATAGACGCGCCTCCGGATTGGTCAACGGAACGCTTTGAGGTGGATAGATGGCGGTAATACAGCCCACAACCTGACCATTTCGCACTAATGGAAGAGAGAGTCCGTAGTACGGTACACCAAAAATACGACTCTCCACCTGATGCCCCACTTTTCCCATTTCCAAGAGCGCTTGATGTGTAGCCGAGCCAATGGGAACGAGATCCCCTGGCGTAATTTTCAGATCAATATTCGAACTCGGTTGATAGTACAAGTATTGTGAGCCGTCCGAGATTGCAATCGATACCCCGTCTGGCACGACTTCCCCAATCATTTGCAGCACCTCTGGAACCAATCTGTCCTCCATGCTGATTCCTCCTGCTCCTGTTATTGCTTTTTCTATCTTCTAACTTCTTTCTTCTATCTCCTATTAAAACACATTTCCCTACCACCAAATCAATCCTTGTCTTTCCTCTCTATACAAGCGAATCCATCCGATTACAGCCAGGCATTGTGCTATCATGAGATTACAAAATTCACGATTGTTTGAGCAAAGGCGGTGCAGCATGGACCACACCATTGTCTTGATTGCAAAAGGAACGGACACTCTCGAATTTTTGTTAAAAGAGCTGCGGGCTTATTTCGAGCCGTTTTGCAAAGTCATCGGTTATGCCAGTCATGAGCACATTCCCGATTTGAGCGGAGTCGATCATGTCTTTATCACAACCAAATCCCCGGAGCTGTACACAGTTGCCCGTCAAGCTGTTGCTGACTCTGTACCCATCACAGTTTTAAACCGTTTTTTCGAGTTGCACAAAATGAAAGCCCTGATGCAGATCCCTCCGGGGACGACCGTCCCAGTCATGAACAATTCGCCAGTTTCCGCACAGGAGGTCATCCAAAATCTATTAGAGGCGAATGTCGATCATTTGAATTACGTTCCCTTTCACCCTGGCTGTACATTTGATGATCTCGAATTTCAATACGCCATCATTATGAGCGTTCCTGACGTACCTCTTCCTCCTCACGTGGAGGTAATCGATCTCGGTTTTCGCAAAATCAGCATTCATGATCTGATTGATACCGGTCGCAAGGTAGGCGTGCCTAGTGAATGGGAGCGCGAGTACTTGTCTGCCTTCATTGTAGAAATGTCTGAGCTCGCGAAAATGCTCGGCACCTCCTACGCAGAAGTACAGAAGCTCAACAGCCAGCTACAATCTACCTTTCAGGCAGTCAAAGACCCCGTGATCGCTTGCAACGAACAAGGTCTGATCACGTTTATTAACGACGTCGCGGTTGAGCTATTTTGTCCACATGCATCTACCATTGTTGGACAACCGTACTCAGTGTTGAAGGAGCACAGCTTGCTGCAACCCTTTTTTGAACAGGAAAATCAGGAGGACGCCCTCGTAACCATTGATCACAAACAATTTATTGTCAGCAGTCAAAGCATCCGCCGCAGGCATGAGCATTTAGGCTTCGTTTGTACGCTAAAAGACGTGACGGAAATCCAACGCTTGCGAACCACGCTTACGTTGCGCGGCCATACAGCCACTTACTCCTTTTCTGATATCAAAGGACAAAGCCAACCACTGCTCCAAGCCATCGAGCTCGGCAAAAAGATGGCAAAAAACAATCAAACGATTCTGCTGACAGGCGAAAACGGAACGGGAAAAGAGCTGTTCGCCCATGCCATTCATCAGCACTCGTTACGCAAAAACGGCCCGTTTGTTGCAATCAACTGTGCCTCCTTGCCGGAAAACCTGCTGGAGAGCGAGTTGTTCGGCTACGAAGACGGTGCCTTTACAGGAGCACGAAAAGGCGGAAAGCCCGGCCTGTTTGAGCAAGCGGATGGCGGGACGATTTTTCTCGATGAGGTGGGGGACATCTCCGGGGCCATTCAGGTCAAGCTACTTCGCGTACTGCAAGAGAAGCAGGTCATCCGCGTGGGCGGTACGGGAATTCTTTCTGTGGATTGCCGCATCATCGCTGCTACCAATCGCGATTTGGAAGACGCTGTTTCCCAAGGAAGCTTTCGTGAGGACCTATTCTATCGTTTGGCTGTCCTGCCGATCCAAATTCCCGCTTTGCGTGAGCGAATCAGCGATATTCCCCTCCTCATCGATGAGCATCTGGAGCAGCAAGGCATTCGCAAAACATGGTCGCCAGAAGTGATGGAGCTATTCTATCGCCATGATTGGCGGGGGAACATTCGCGAACTGAAAAATGTCGCCGACTATGCCATTACAGTAAGCGAGCATCCTGTCATCGGCATTCAGGACCTCCCCAAACGGTTGACGGATAGCCTGTTTCAAAAGCAACAGACGGCTTCTATCCCTAAATTGGACGACAACCGCGACCTGGATATTTTGTATTGCTTGCATCATTATTACGTATCCAACAAACCAGTCGGGCGTTATCAATTGGCGCACTCCCCTGAGCTACAATCCGTAGGCTGGACGGAGAGCGCACTACGACACAAGCTAAAACTGCTAGAGCAGCAAGGTTTGGTGCGTTCAGGTACAACCCGACAAGGAACCTCCATCACCCCCGCGGGTATCGAATTGTTGCGAAAATACGGGCGGATTTAGCTTCCGCCCAATGAATAATAGGATGTATTAGGCTGCATAAAACCTAATAAACATTCCTAAAGCTCGTTTTCTGCCCTTACCTTGCCTATGAAAATCCACTGAAAACGCTTATATTCGGGAAATTTCGACACTTGGCACGATCCTTGCTTGTCATAAGCAAAAAAAAGCGAGGTGACCTCATGTCTACACATCCATTGAAACCTGCAAAGAAACGTTTTTCTGTGCCGCATACCTATGCCATCCTCTTTATCATCATCATTTTGGCAGCCCTGGCTTCCTACGTGCTCCCGGCTGGTGAGTTCGATCGCGTCAAGGACGCTGCCTCAGGCAAAACCATCGTCGTCAACGGCAGCTACCATCCTGTAGAAAGTGATCCGGTCTCGTTCTTTGACATGTTCAAAGCGATTCCAGAAGGGATGCAAAAAGGCGCGCAAATCATTTTCTACATCTTTATTGTAAGCGGTGTATTCGGAATCATCCGCCAGACCGGAGCGATTGAAGCCGGGATCAACAAAGGTGTCCGACACTTGGAGGGTCGGGAAAAGCTGCTCATTCCTGCTTCCATGTTCCTCTTCTCCATCGGTGGCTTCACGATGGGAATGGCAGAAGAAAGTATCATTTTCGTTCCGATTGGTATCGCGCTGGCTCGTGCAATGGGCTTCGATGCCGTAACAGGTACGGCCATGATCACCATGGGGGCAGCAGCCGGCTTCATGGGTGGGATGATCAATCCATTTACGGTTGGGGTGGCGCAGTCGCTCGCGCAATTGCCGCTCTTCTCTGGTCTTACCTTCCGTGCTGTTGTGTATGTCTTCGTGCTCGCTTTTGCCATCTGGTACGTCATGCGCTATGCGTATCGTGTCAAAGCAGACCCGACCAAGAGTGTGCTTTATGGCGTAGAGAATCATGCTAGTCAAGAACAGGCAACAGTAGACATCCCCGATCTGAATGCGCGTCACAAGCTCGTGTTCCTGGTAATGGTCTGTGGTCTCGCCTTCAACGTATACGGTGTATTCAAGTACGAATGGTTCCTGACAGAGCTTACCGCTTCCTTCCTGATCATGGGCCTGGTTGCTGGTCTCGTCGGAGGTTTGTCGGTCAATACGCTGTTTGATTCCTTCGTCGCTGGTGCGAGAGCCGTTACGTTTGGCGCGCTGATCGTAGGTTTTGCCCGCGCGATTACGGTCGTCTTGGAAGACGGAAAAATTATCGATACGATGATTAACAGTCTGACCTCGGCGATTGGTCATTTGCCAGATGCCGTTAACGTCCTGGCTATGTTTGTGATCCAAGCCTTTCTCAATCTCTTTATCTCTTCCGGTAGTGGACAGGCAGCGACAACCATGCCGATCATGGTGCCGATTGCGGACTTGCTCGGCATCCAACGTCAGATTGCGGTTCTTGCCTTCCAATACGGCGATGCGGTCACCAACTCCATTATCCCGACTTCTTCTGCGTTGATGGGTTATCTGGCTGTTGCAGGCATTCCGTATGAGAAATGGGTCAAATTCATTTGGAAGCTGCTAGCTGGTTGGGCCGTGATCGCCTCAATCGCGCTCATTGTAGCAGTGACAATCGGCGTTTCGTAACAAATAAGCTTTTTACAAAAATGGCTGCGTCAAGTGGATTGGCGTAGCCTTCGCTTCACTTACCCACTACTCACGAACAAACCGATGGAGGAACCATGCGCACTACGATCAAACAATTGCAGCCCGCCATTTTTTCTCTATACGAGCATTTACACCAGCATCCAGAGATAAGCTGGGAGGAAGTCCAAACCACTTCATTCATTGCTGACTTCTTGAAAAAACACCATTGCCACGTCACTACCTTTGATGACGTGACGGGAGTGGTTGGCGAATGGGGCGATTTCACGCCAGGAAAATTGACCGTAGGCTTACGTGCAGACATGGACGCCCTTTGGCAAGAAGTAAACGGCGTCTTTACCGCGAATCATTCCTGCGGACACGATGCGCACATGACCATGGCATTAGGCGTCCTCATGGTATTGCAAGCAATGGACGTCCAGCTCTCTGGGCGCTTGAAACTGATTTTCCAACCAGCAGAAGAAAGCGGAAATGGCGCACTTGCGATGGTGAACAAGCAGGTAGTGGACGATATTGATTTTCTGTACGGTGTCCACCTTCGTCCCATTCAGGAAATCCCGCGCGGCACAGCTGCTTCTGCCATCCTGCACGGAGCGGCAGGTACAGTATTCGGGCAAATCAAGGGTGCCGATGCTCATGGAGCAAGGCCTCACCTCGGAGTCAACGCTATCGAGGTAGCCGCTGCGATTATCGAGCAGTTAAAAGGCATTCATCTCGACCCGCTCGTCCCTTATTCCGTTAAAATGACGCAGCTTTCCGCCGGCAGCAAAAGCAGCAATATCATTCCGGGCTCGGCGCAGTTCCACTTGGACCTACGGGCACAGACGAATGAAGTCATTCACGCCCTATTCGCCCGTGTCGAGCACATTTTGCAGCATGTTTCCCGTCTGTATGAAGTTGAGCTGTCTTACGAGATCACCGAACGCGTCTATGCGGCGGAAGTGAACGAAGAAGCGAGACTGATCATGGCCGATGCCATTACCCAAACCTTGGGGACAGAGAAGCTCGAACCGCCGATCCAGACACCAGGCGCGGAAGACTTCCACTATTACACAAAAGAACGTCCACAGCTTCGTGCGACCATGCTTGGTTTAGGCTGTGGCCTGACACCAGGACTTCATCACCCGCAGATGACTTTTGAAAAAGAAGCGCTGCTAGACGGCATCGAGATTTTGGCAAGAACGGTATTGAATACGTTTGAGCGACAATCCAAATGAACGGTTGAGGAGAGATGAATATGAAAATCGAACGCGTGGACCTGCAACGAATCAAAATTCCGTTGAATTCCCCTTTTGAAACGAGCATGGGAGTTGAAACCCACAAGGAATGCATTCTCGTGCGTGCATACAACGGTGCTCATGTCGGCTTCGGCGAAAGCGTCGCGATGGACGTCCCCGTTTACAACGAGGAAGATGTCGATACGGTCTGGTACATGCTCGAAAAATATTTGATCCCGCAGCTGTTTTCACGGGAGATCGAGCATCCTGATGACGTATCCCGCCTCTTCTCCTGGATGCGCCGCAACCACATGGCCAAAGCCGCTTTAGAAGGTGCCGTCTGGGATTTGTACGCCAAAATGAACAGCCTCTCCCTCTCCCAAGCATTGGGCGGAACTCGTACGACGATTGACGTCGGTGTGAGTATCGGAATTGAACCGACCATCGAAAAACTGCTGCAACGCGTAGAAGGCTTCATCCGTGACGGTTACAAAAAGATCAAAGTGAAAATCAAGCCGGGCTTTGATGTCGAGCCAATGCGTGCGATCCGCAACACATTTGGACCAGACGTTCCACTGATGGCGGACGCAAACTCTGCGTATACGCTGGCAGACATGGAGATGCTGAAAGCTTTGGATGGCTTTGGTTTGATCATGATTGAACAGCCGTTGGCTCATGATGACATCATCGACCATGCCACCTTGCAAAGAGAGCTGAAAACACCGATCTGCCTCGACGAAAGTATCCATACGGTGGAAGATGCCCGCAAAGCACTCGAGCTCGGCAGTTGCCGGATTATCAACATCAAGATAGGTCGCGTAGGCGGTCTGACAGATGCCAAGAAGATTCATGACCTGTGTGAGAAACGCGGCGTACCTGTATGGTGTGGAGGAATGCTGGAGGCAGGAATTGGACGGGCGCATAATATCGCGATGGCCTCGCTTAGCAACTTCACGATTGCCGGCGACACATCCCCTTCGCATCGTTACTTTGCAGAAGATATCGTGACACCTGTCATCGATTTTGCAGCACCTGGCATGCTGGCTGTACCGACAACCCCAGGGATCGGTTTTGACATCAATGAGTCTGCCATTCGCAATGCCCTGATCGAGCATAAAAGTTACTATGCAAATCGGGAGTCTACTACGACTGTCATTCCTACCTGGTAAACCACATTTATCCATTCGAAGTGAAAAAGAACAGAGAGTGCCCATTGGCCTCCCTGTTCTTTTTATTTGTGAGATTTTATTAATCCGTAATCGTCAAAAGCTTGCACAAATTACGTTCGGCAAGATCTCTCTTCTCCGGCGGGAACCGCTTTAAGAGATCCAACGCAGCATACGGAAGCTTCAATGCATGCGGATCGCTGTATGTTCTATCCCAGTATAGCGGTGAAAAAATTTCGTCGAACGCTGGCTCCTTCACCTCATCCTCCAAAGTAAACGGAGGAACATGGCGATTCAAATAGAGTTGAAGACGATGGTTTTCGATACCTGGCTTCACAATATCCTCATAACCGAATCGCTCCAGATCAGTTAACGCATGAGCGTGTGTAATGTTATGAACGACCTCGCTTGCCAAATGATAGCGTACCCCGTTAATATCACGCGGCGGTATAACCAAATGTAGCTCAGCAAACGCCCGCTCTGCCATCTCTGCCGTTGTATGGTAAGGGGCAACTTCGTCGTCTTTGACATCATCAATCGTCATGCCATGGTAATTCTCGATGCCCCAATAACGGTCTTTCCTGTCTTCTGTCGTCGCTTGGAGAATCCTGACCAGGCCATCCACCACAGTCGGAGTGATCATATCAGGGCGTTCGCGCAGTGCTTTTAATGCCAACACACCGAGTGCTAGTCCATGACCTGAGGTCCGAAGCTGCTTCACATTTTGCTGGAGGTCATTGATGACGTGCTGTAACAAGGAGGGGTCAGCTTGCTCGTCTTGATCTAGTGGAACAAACCATTCAGGTTTTTGCTTGCGGAAGGTTTCGCATGTCCGTTCAATGCCCTCTTTTACATGTTCAGGGAGATCGTGCTCACGATCCATGAAGTACCCTGCCAATAAAGCTGCCCCATAATGACCATCGAACCATCCTGCTACAGCTGCACGTGCCATTCCCGTAATGCCAAGCTCCAAGTAAGAATCAAGTAAACGCATGTAACTTCCTCCTTTTTCGATTTGGTATGTATTCATAATATAACAAACATTTTTGTTTGTTAAGTATAAATTGAAAAATATCCCATAACTAAATTGCTGTTCCAGATGAGAGAAATGCAAAAGGGGCGTCTCTAAGCCGAAAAATCGACTTATGAGACAGCCCCTCTTCGTAATCGAATGGTTTGTGCCTTAAACGGCTGGATCCCGTTTCAAGGCATGGTTGGCTGCAATCATTTGTTTAGAATCCCCACCAGTAACGGTGCATCCCGGTAGCGTATTGGGTTGCAAGCGTTTGACGGAAGGAACTTTGCGCAAGCTGGGATGCGTCACTCGCATTCGTAATAAATCCGGTCTCTCCTAAAGATGCCGGCATGTTTGTGTATTTTAATACGTAAAACTCTGCTGCTTTGACTCCCCTGTCATTTGAAAACGAATTTCTTAATTGGTTGTACGTTTCCGTTGCCAATCGCAAGCTGGTTGTTGATCCGGGGTAATTGTAAGTTTCTACTCCATTGGCCGAGGAAAGGGATGCGGCATTGATATGCATGGAGACAAAAAAATTGGCGTTCTTGGAATTGGCATAAGAGGCTCGGGTAGACAGAGCAACCGTTGTATCAGAGCTTCGCGTCATGTAAACCGTAGCCGGATAGTTGGCAACGATGTAATTTTTGGATCGAAGGCCTATGTCCAAAGTCAGGTCTTTTTCTTTCAAACCGTTGCCCAATGCTCCTGGATCATCTCCACCGTGTCCAGGGTCGATCACGATGATTGGATTTGCGGCAAGAGTGAAAGATTTTTGGTTAATAACCATCTCTTCGGCTTCTTTCTTCTTTTCCGGGCTGTAATTTTTTGGTGCGGGCGCGCTGTCCCACATAGGCTCGTCGGCAATTTCATTCTCCGCAAATGCGGGAGCGGTAATCCCCGTCAAGCTACAGCAAATGAGTGCAGTCAAAAACAGTTTTCCTACTTTCATGGTAATTTCTCCTTTATCATTTTTATTTATTCGAAACGACTTACGAATTGAAAAGAAGGCGTAAGTCACTCCAAAACGCCAAAAATTTATTCCTTTGCAAATTCTCAGGCAAAAACAGGTAATTGTTAGATTTCTTCTGTGACTCGAGCCACTTGCGGTACACCACGGATTCTTTCTCTAGATAAATGCTTTGCTGTATCTTTTGGGTTACTTCCGGGAGGGTCTGTGTTCTTGGCGGCATGACTTCAGCAGGGAAAAACCAATAGGTCCACTGCTGGCTCTCAAAAGGGCCGACAATCCGCATTACGGGAGAGTGAAACACGGCCTTCGCAATCATCTCGTTATAATGCTCGGACATTTGGGACTGAGCGACCAGTTCATGCAATCCGGCACGCCCCTCGGGATCTTCGCCATATTGCTTCAGCAGGGACTGAAAACGATCCGCTGATGCGGCTTTCAGCTTGTCCAACAAGAGCTTGTCGCCTTTTTTAGCCCGTACATAATAAATGGTGCGCAGTTCGGGAATGCGAAAAGACTCGATTTGTTCCCGGTAAAATCTTTCTACTTCTTCTTGCGTCACCACAACATCCCGAGTCACGATCTTTTTCACTTCAAAACCAATCATCGCCCGTCTTATGTTTTGAATGCTGTCCTCTTCCGTCATGTTCATCTGGCGCAACGTTTCTTCACGCTCCGCTTTCGTGCTGCCCAGTTGTTTTAATTGTTCTTCAATCAGACGCTCATCCGTCTTCACCCCCATCTGTTTTCCAATATCAAGGATCAATTCTTCCAAGCTTAGTTGTTCCAGCAGCCTTACCTCCTCGTCCGCTGAGTACGCTACCCCTTGGAAATACCTGGGCTTTATTCTTTCCCAATCGTCTTTGCGGAAAAATTGATCGCCGAAAACAAAAAGAAGGGGCTGGTACATCAAAGCCGCATACAGAGAAATGACTCCCAGGAAACCAATCGGTACAAATAAATAAAGCCATGTTCTTCGTCTTTTCATGTGATCAAGCCATCCTCTCGTAAAACAGATGAGGCAAAGTAGATATTCATCTAGAATTCACTAGATACTTTGGAAGATAATATAACTATATTGAATATATTTCCAAAAGATAAAAATATCTACATGTTTTAGTGCTATTTTCCCTGATTTTTCCTTAGGTCTTAGGAAGTGATTTTCGTCGATTGTTGTCAACAAAGATGGTCCTTTTACACCACAAGCCGCAGTCATCCAAGAGGACAACGATACCTTTGGCGGAGTGAACAATGGTTGGCCAGCCAAATAAGAGGGGGCTGTCCCAAAAGGGCAACTCCGCTGAAATTTAAACATTAGGAACATGGATATATCAACGTTTGTGAAATGCAAAAGGGGCGTCTCTAAGCCGAAAAATCGACTTATGAGACAGCCCCTTTTTGTGAGCCATTCTAAATTCTCGAAGCAGCACCCTGATTCCTAATAGCGTTTTTTGTAAAGCCTTGAAACTACAGACTGTTGAGCTTCTCCAGGCGTCCAGTTATCTACTCCATAGAGGCTTTTAATCAGCTAAGCATTACGGCGATTTCTGTTACCTCACCTTTCATGCGAGTCTGTTGGTCGTTTCATGTTCTCCTCTACCATGCCTTTTATATGGCCCCATCTGGCCTACGGGATATGTTCTACCATTTTCTTTGCTCAATCCAGCTTAAAATCTACTTCGTCAGTCTCCGGCCGATAATCAACAATCAATCCTCTTCCATTCATATACCACAGCTCATCTTTTTCCATATAAAATGTGATGCCATCCACTACTGTCGAAATGCCGATTTCATTCGGCAACTCTTTGGCAATCCCCATCGAGAATGAATCCTGGACCGTACTAACGCCTCCGTACCGGACAAAAAAACGAATGCTGTCTCCTTCTTTGCATCCCCATTCTTCCCGAAACCATGCTACCGCTGCTTTAGTGATCGTCATGTTCATGAGTACAACCACTCCTCTCTGCTTATAGTTTACCTTAATTTAGAGATATTTGAAACATAAATGTATGTTAAATGGAATTGCTCCACTATTTGAAAAAAGAACCGATTCCCTACTCTGGGAAAACGGTTCTTTCCATCTGTTTTACGGCTTTATTGGAAGTGTAACCAAAAAACTGGTTCCGATACCTACCTCACTGCTGACCTGAATTTTTCCGTGGTGAGCATCCACGATCCATTTGGCAATAGAAAGCCCCAACCCTGTTCCTTCTGTCGCACGAGAGCGCATTTTATCCACCCGAAAGAAGCGGTCAAACAAATACGGAATATCCTCCTTGGAAATCCCGATCCCACTGTCTTTTACGAGAATCGAAACGCGGCCGCCTTCCTTTTTGCAAGAAACATAAATCCGACCATCTTCGTTCGTGTACTTCAAGGCATTGTCCAGCAAGATAACCATTAGCTGATGTAGACGTTCTTGGTCCCCCATCATCTCAATGGGTTGCTGGATGTCTGTTTCGAGTCGAATTTCTCGTGCGATGGCAAGTTGTGCAAAAACCTGGGTGCATTTAATCGCTACCTCGTCTAAGCGCAGCGTCTGATTCATGATTTGCAACTCGTTAGAATCACTGCGAGCCAGTGTGAGCAAATCAGAGACGAGCCTGCTCAAGCGCTTGGCCTCCTGCATCCCAATCATGATTTTTTCACTTTCCTGCTCAATCGTATGATCTGGGTGTTTGAAAAGCCTCTCTAGATTGACCATGATGGCCGTGAGCGGCGTCCTCAACTCATGAGAAGCATCGGCAATAAACTGCTGCTGTTTTTCCCACGAGACTTGGATCGGGATTAGTGCCCTTCTCGCCAAAAACCACCCAGCCACAATCGCAATGACAATACTGATAATGTCGCCGATCATGACAACGTATAGTAAGCTGTCCAGCACGTTTTGCTCAGGCGCCAGATTGTAGATCAGTTGAAACTGGTACGCAGTCTGTATCCGATTGTCTACAACGACCTTTTTCGGAACAGTAACTGTCCGCACGCGGTAGATTTGTCCATTCACTGTTTTTGTTTCGATTCCGTCTGCTTTTCCGTTATGCTGGAATTTTGCATACTCCTCTGGCTCCAGCCTATCACCAAATGCCGTCCCGATGACACGACCAAAGCTATCCCAGACGAGCAAAACATATCGGCGATCCAGATCGTTAAACTTTTTCCTCTCCTGACGGTTGTATGGAAAAGGGTCGTCTTCAATTCGATGGAGTCGAGGCAAAGCATCAACTGCCAGCCTTTGGCTGACTTTGGTCATTTCTCGGTCCACCTGTGAATAGAGACGGTACTTCATCGTGTAGTAGACTGCGCTACCCAGCCCGTTCAATAAGAGAAGCACCACTACTACGTTCAACGTTACGAGCCGAATCCTCGTTTTTCGAAACATCATTTGTTTTCCTTTTTCAAAATGTAGCCCACATTGCGGATCGTTCGGATGAAGCCTTCGTAAGCACCCAGCTTCTTACGCAGGTAGTGGACATACAAATCGACCACTCCGTAATTCGCTTCTGAATCAATTCCCCATACGCGGTCAAAAATTTGTTGGCGCGTCAATATTTGCTCCCGATTTTGCAGGAAGTACTTGAGTAGCTCGTACTCCTTCGTGGTTAACTTCATCGGCTCATCATCAACAAACCCGTCATATTCATTTATCTTCAGCGACAGAGGACCGTACGTCAGCTCGCCTTCTGTGTTCTGTTTCCCTTGTCGGCGCAAGAGAGCTCTCACTCTCGCTGTCAGTTCTTCGGCTGCAAAAGGCTTGACCAAATAATCGTCTGCTCCGGCATCCAAACCCTCGACTCTCGACTCTACGCTATCTTTTGCCGTTAAAAATAACACCGGCGTCATTATCCCTTTTGTACGCAACGTTCTCACCAGTGAAAGACCATCCATTCCTGGCATCATAATGTCTAGGACCAACAAATCGTAGATGCCGCGTTCCGCCAATAACAAGCCGTCATCACCGCGGTCTGCCATATCCACCTGATATCCTTCATCGGCCAGGACTCCTGCAATTGTCTGAAGCAGCGCTTTTTCATCCTCCACTGCAAGAATAAGCATATTGATCCCTCTTTCATTTGAAAAAGCTGTATGTCATTCAGCATAGCATAATCGACTGGAATCACAATAATGACCACACTCGCCGATCTTGGCTGTGCACACGCTCCTTTTATTAGAGCACGTATTTTTTTGAATCAGATTTGTAGGTACTGGCGGAAATACAAAAAAAGCTGCATTCTCCATTACTTTTTACAAGTAATCGGGAATACAGCTTTTCGTCTCATTCCTTCAAAACTGAATACGCATGATTGCTAAGAATTTGTGGATAAGTCCTCGACCGATTAGTATTCGTCAGCTCCACGCGTTACCGCGCTTCCACACCGAACCTATCAACCTCATCGTCTATGAGGGGTCTTACCAGCTTGCGCTGTGGGAAGTCTCATCTTGGAGGGGGCTTCACGCTTAGATGCTTTCAGCGCTTATCCCGTCCGCACATAGCTACCCAGCTGTGCCACTGGCGTGACAACTGGTGCACCAGCGGTGCGTCCATCCCGGTCCTCTCGTACTAAGGACAGCTCTCCTCAAACTTCCTACGCCCGCGACAGATAGGGACCGAACTGTCTCACGACGTTCTGAACCCAGCTCGCGTACCGCTTTAATGGGCGAACAGCCCAACCCTTGGGACCTACTTCAGCCCCAGGATGCGATGAGCCGACATCGAGGTGCCAAACCTCCCCGTCGATGTGGACTCTTGGGGGAGATAAG
>NZ_JBVNDM010000001.1:290000-407500 GCF_055685845.1 Brevibacillus schisleri | reverse complement strand
GCCTTCCCTGCAAAGCCAATCAAGCCGTTGATCGAAGCCATATTGATGATACGGCCATGGCCTTGTTGCTTCATAATGGGGAACACGTGTTTAATCGCAACAAAAGGCGCTGTCAGCATAATACTGAGCATTTGTTCAAATTTTGCAGTCGGAAACTCTTCTATTGGTGAGACAAATTGCAATCCGGCATTATTCACTAAGATATCGAGTCTGCCAAAAATTTGGACTGTCTGCTGGATGCACGCCTGCATTTGTACCTCGTCAGTAACATTACAACCAAAGCTGATTGCTTCGTGACCTTCCTTCTGCAATTGGGCTGCTGCTGCTTCCGCTGCTTCCCCATTCAAGTCCAGTATGACGACCCTCGCCCCTTCCTCGGCAAACGTCCGGGCAATCTCCAATCCAATACCGCTTGCAGCCCCTGTTACTACTGCTACCTGTTGCTCCAACAACTTCTCCATATCCTACTATCTCCTCTCCTGATCCTCATTTTCTCTGTCTATAAAATCACTGATCTTTGATGAAAATTAGAAAATAGACACGGCAAATGCCAGAATGAACACGACAGCTGTTTTCAAAACCGTAATCGCGAAGATGTCTTTGTACGATTGACGATGAGTCAAACCAGTAATCGCGAGCAGTGTAATGACCGCTCCGTTATGTGGCAATGTGTCCATACCACCGGAAGACATCGAGGCAATACGGTGCAGTAACTCAGGGCTGATTCCCACAGCACTTGCCATCTCCAGATACTGCTTACCCATAACCTCCAGCGCGATCGACATACCGCCCGACGCTGAGCCTGTCACACCTGCCAGTACGTTTACAGCCAGTGCCTCAGAAACCAACGGATGGTCACTTGCTCCCATAATCCAGCCTTGGATGAGCTTGAAGCCCGGCAGTGTTTTCACAACGTTTCCGAATCCAACTTCGGAAGCAGTATTGAAGATCGCCAAGAGAGAACCCATCGCGGCAGCAGTCAAGCCACTCGCCAGCTTGTTTTTGACTTGCTTCACATTGATTAAAAGCGCGGCAATGATTCCAAGACAGAGCGAAATAATCAATGACCAAGAGGATACGACGTTTTTCACTTTCTCAATCTTAAATGATTCTTTGAGGATCGCTGGATCGTACCACGTCTCTACTGTCCAAATCCCTCTACTGAACATATAGTTACCCACGAGCACCAACGCCAGCGGGAGAATCGCGACCCAGATATTCATGTAGGATTCATTTTTGATCAACTCTGGTTCATTCGTATGTCCCTCGCCGTAGCCTTCCCCAGCCGCGACAGCTTGCTTGCGTCTGCGCTCCAGCCATAGCATCCCGCCAATGAAAACGAGAATGGCGCCAATCGTTCCAACAACAGGTGCAGCATAAGCATCCGTACCAAAATAAGTCGTAGGAATGATGTTTTGAATTTGTGGTGTACCTGGCAAGGCGTCCATCGTATACGTAAAAGCCCCGAGCGCAATTGTCCCTGGAATGAGACGCTTCGGAATGTTGGCTTCACGGAAAATCGCAGCGGCAAACGGATACACAGCAAATGCCACAACGAACAGGGAAACTCCGCCATACGTCAAAATCGAACATGCCAGAACGACAGCCAAGATCGCACGATTGGAGCCAAGCGCCCTCACAATTGTGTGGGCAATGGATGAGGCGGCACCGCTCAACTCCATGACTTTCCCGAAAATGGCACCCAGTAAGAAAATAGGGAAGAATGATTTCACATAGTTTGCTGCATTCGTCATGAAGGTTTCTGTGTAGCTCGGCAGCAGAGAGATCCCGGAAAGGACAACGGCCAACAGCGTGAAAATAGGGGCAAACACGATAACAGGATAGCCCCGATACGCAAAAAACATCAGCAGGCCGAGCGAAACCAAGATGGATAACACTTCGATGATCATAGAATTCTCCTTTCAATTTCTCCTCCGCTTTACAGAGGAAATTGTGTGGATTCACTTGAAGAAAACGCTTTCAAATCTAATTCAAATGCACGTACCATGCCAACCCCAGCCGATTCCAGAAAAATCGTTCAACCATACCCCTTCATCGTGCCTGGAGTGTTAGGGTGCAGATGATAGCGCTTGCATTTTTTCCGAAATTCCGGAATTTTTTGTCCGGTTTTATGGAATCTAGCAAAAATTCGCCCACACTTTAGGGAATCTGCTCAGGGAAGGCTATTGGGTTTTTACCGGAGACCATCTTACTCTATTCCAGAAAACCGGAATCTACCAAAACGCTATTACTTCAGATGAAAAAAGCCGCGAACTTGGCTCAACGCCACATCCCCGACTTATACACGCCTCGTGCTACTGGTACTTCTCCCACTTTTCGTAAAAGCTGGACTTGCTGATCTGCAACAACTTGGCGGCGTTAAGCTTGTTTCCCCCTGCTTGCTGCATCGCTTGACGAAGCGCTTCCTGTTCAGCCTCTTCCAAGACTTGTTTCAATGGTCGAACGGCATGAGTTGGAACCGACAAGAATTCGTGCGTCCCTTCGTCAGATACAGGCAGCCAAATATGCTCCTTTTTCAAGATATCGTCTTCCATTAGATGCAGGGCTCGTTCTAGCACGTTTTTCAACTCCCGTACATTGCCTGGCCAGGAGTAGCCACGAAGTACGTGCCATACCTCTTCATCAATGGCCCTGACCGCAACGCCAGTGGACTCGCCAAGCTGTTTGAGCAGATTCGAAACCAGCTCCGGCAAATCCTCCAGACGCTCGCGCAACGGAGGAATCGAGAGTGACACGACATTCAATCGATAATAGAGGTCTGCCCGAAACTTTCCTTCCTTGATGCTTTGAAGCATATCCGAATTCGTGGAAGCGATCACCCGCACATCGATTGGCGTCGTTCTTACAGCACCTACCCGCTCGACTTCTTTTTCCTGCAACACACGCAGTAGCTTGGCTTGCAGCGGCAACGGCATGTCCCCGATCTCATCCAACAAAATGGTTCCGTGGTTGGCCAGCTCGAACTTTCCTTTTTTTCCGCGGCGAACAGCCCCGGTAAACGCACCTTCTTCATAGCCAAACAGCTCTGATTCCAGCAAAGAATCCGGAATAGCGGCACAATTCACCCGAATGAAAGGACCCATTTTGCGCTTGCTCTCGGCATGAATGGCGTGGGCAAACAACTCCTTGCCCGTCCCGCTTTCGCCCGTGATGAGCACAGTCGAATCGCTTTTCGCAACTTTCTGAGAAAACTTTTTAAGCTCCTGCAGCTTCTGGCTGTACCCAACGATTTGGTCAAAGTGATAGGTAGCCCCCATCCGCCGCCGCAGCTCTTTCTTATAATAGGTCAATTCATCCTTCAGCTGAGCAACCATCGCAGCCAAGGCAGTGAGCTCTTGCACATCTTGGAACAGCACGGTTCCCAAAACCGCAATCACTTTTCCTTCGTCCATGATCGGGATGCGATGCGCAATCATGTTCTGTCCTTTTATTTGCTGAATGTCGGCGATCTCGGCAACGCCAGCCTGACCGACAATATGCATCCGCGTGTTTTCGATGACATCCGTCACTGGTTGTCCAATCACGTCCTGTACATTAAGAAATTCCCGATAGCTCCGATTCAATAAGAGTATTTTTCCGTCTTTGTCCGTTACGATCATCGGTTCATGGGCATTTTCAAAAACGACCTCAAGCAATTTGCTCATCTGCTGGAGATTCCAATCCAAAACCGGCTCCCCCTTTGTCTGAATGCGGTTGTGTAAAAATTATACAGGAACGATCAGAGGAGGTGTTGTAATTGCTTGACCAATCGCTTGGGAGCCGCGCACATATAGCCTTCCCGTATGTAATCTTCAATTTCATCATAGCTCGTCACGTTTTTGTCCAGAATCGAAACCCAGCCGTGATGACCGATGTACGGTGTCTTGTAAAAATGCTCCTGTGCAAGCAAAATCTCTTGGGTCGTCTTCAGCACCTTCACAGAAAAGGAGGGGCCTTCAGTGCCCCCCTCTCCCAAGATGACAAACGGCTTATCGTTTACCCGAAACGATGTATGTCCAAAAGCGTCTACCTGCTCCGTTACCTCTGGCAACCGCATCGCCAGCTCACGAACAGCAGCTACCATCTTTAAGCCTTCTATAGAAGAGATCTGTTCGTGCACCATCTGGTCTAAGCCTCCCTTTGCTTCCAAACGCTCATGTACCAGTCTGTTCTGTACTTTGCACCACGTTTCCTTCTCTCATACGATAAAGCGGCAAAATAAAGCTGAGACCAATGATCATCAGGAATGCAGCGATCCCGTATATAACTGCGAGCGGAAGATACAGCTTCAATACTCCCGTAATACTCATCATGACGACCATGGAGCCTGTAAACAACGGGGTCAGTATGCCATTCACCCGACCGATAAAGGTACTCTCTGTGTTTTTAAGCAGCATGGTGTTGATCCCGATTTGAATGGAGGGCAAGAGCAATCCCGCAATGAACTGGGCAACAAGCGTCAGCCACAGATTCGTGGACATCCCGCAAATCGCTACTGCGATCGCATTCCCAAGAAGTCCCATAACTAATAGCTTTTGCGGTGGAATCGTTTTGGAAGCAGCCATCGTCATGGCCCCTCCGGCAATCATCCCCACACCTTGGGCGGTAATTAACCATTGCAGGCTTTCTTTTGGCAATTGTAGTTGCTCGGTCACGATAAAAATCCCAAGCGGCTGAATCATTCCCAATGAGAATCCTACAGCTAAAAAGCAAAAGCCAAGCATTGACAGCACGCGACTGGAGAACACATAACGAATCCCGCTGACCATCTCCCCAAGCAGTGCCGTTTCTTGCTGCTCTTCTTTCTCGACACGATCTGGCGGCAACAAATACAGGACACCCGCCGCTGCGAGGAACGCAACTGCCGTGATGACCATAGCAACCTCCATCCCCCATTGCTGGAACACAAACGTACCGACAATCGGACCAAATACCATAAAGATCGCGAAAATAGTCTGGTACGCCGACATTCCTACCTGAAGCTGTTCACCAGGTACATGCAGCTTGAACAGCTTCATACCGGACGGTTGGGAAAACTGAGAGAGAATGGCTGAAATTAGTGTGGCAAAAAAGATGGCCTTCCACGAGCCGAAAACGAAGGTAAGCAGCACTCCGACAACCGATAGAGCACTGAGCACCTCACACCAGACCATCGTTTTTCTCGGTTGCCAGCGATCGGCAAACGTACCAGCAAGAAAGGAAAACAGAAAGATTGGCGCATACTCTGCCACAGAAATTATGGAGACAGCAAACGGATCGCCTCCTGTATGATCCATCACATAGAGCAGAATCGCCATGTTGCGCACCCATACTCCGATTTGCAACAGAACTGCTGATAACAAAATAGCCCTGACATAACGATTTTTCAAAACATTTGACATAAAAAAGCCTCCTTATCCATTGCGATCTGGACAGGAGGCTACGCATATTATCGTCAAAAAGACATAGAAACCCTTTGGTGAGTCTAAAAAGGATCTACCATCTATTCGCCAATATGCACATACTACCCCTATCCAAAAACGCATCGATTTATCCGATTGGTTTTGTGGAAATGGAGTTAGCAGATCATCGGCTTAATGGTCACCCTTTCTTGTAGAATGACCCAAGGGTACCACAAAAAGTAATCCTGTGACAAGAAAAATTCACTTGATCTTGTCCTATGCCTTGTCTACAAGTGTGATGCGCTCTGCTGCTGGAATGCGTGGCTGTGCGTTAGGGATCGCGGCTGGATAACCGATATGCAGGTTCCCCAGCACCTTTTCACCTGGTCGAATGCCCATCGCTTCACGGAATTCCGGCTCGTGAATCCACGGGTACGTCTCCCATGTCAGACCGATGCCTTTTTCCCACGCCAGCAAGCTAAAGTTATGAATGACAATGCTGGTCGAAGCGAAATCGTCCTGACGCATGATCAGGTTCGGACTTTCTTCCATAATGACCGTCATCAGCATCGGAATCGCCATAATTTTATTGTAAAACTTCTCGCCGACTTCTTTCTTTTTCGACGGATCAATCTCCCGCTTCTCCTTCATGATTCGCACGGCCTCGGCGATTCTTTTCTTGCCTTCCCCGTACGAGACAATAAAGCGCCACGGTTGTGTCATGTGATAATTCGGCGCCCACACGGCTGTATCCATCAGTTCTGTAACCAGCGCAGGGTCTACCTCCCGATCTGTAAAGCGATGAATTGAGCGACGCTCTCTAATCAATTTGGTCAGTTCCATTTCTGTCTCCTCCTTCTCATTCCAGAGCCATTGCAACGCCCCAGGAAATCTGGCGCTTGCATATTTGCTCAAATGATCCGCCCCTTCGTCCATGAACAGGACGAGCTGATCTGCTGTGAAGCCGCTATCAGCCAATATCTGATGGGCTTCTTTTGTCAGCGGGACCATTTGTTTCTGGATGTTTTGTTTTTTAGCACCTTCCTTACTGCCAACATCCATGTAGATGCGCAGCCCGGGATGGTACATTTTCTTTTCCCGCATAAACGGAACCATGCCCTCATACCAGTACGATCCCGAGATGCTGCCGATTTTCGTGAAAACATCCGGATATTGGTGCGCAGCGTACATCGAAATCAAGCCACCCAGCGAAAATCCGATAATCCCTGTTTTTTCGGGCCTAGGGTCTGTCCTGTATTTGCTGTCGATATACGCCTTACATTCATTGGCAACGTAAGAAAGATACGCATCTCCCTGCCCGCCAAAATCAATGTTGCGCTCAGATGAGATCGCTTTGGAAAACCAGGGCGTATAGTCATCCCTGCGGTTTCCTGGTTGGATGCCGACGAGAATCAGCTCAGGAATTTTCCCCTCTGCAAACTTATCTTCGATTGCATCGAGGGCAGTACTAAACGCAGGATCAAACAAGTCACCGCCATCATGGACATACATGACGGGAAAACGGGACGTACTCTTGTCGTAGGATGGGGGCAAATATACGAGCAGTGCTCGGTGATGGCATACGTCTGCAAGCAATTGTCCTTTCACAATTTGCACGTCCCCTCTTTATTTTTTTCTTCTACTCAGTAGATAGAAGAAATACGGTACACCGATGATCGAAATGACGATACCCACAGGCAGTTCAATGGGCGTGAACACAGTTTTGGAGATAAAGTCAGCTGCCACGACCATAAGCATCCCGATTGTTCCCGACAAGGGAAGAGCATACCTGTGCTGGATTCCCGTCAAACGCTTCGCAATATGCGGTGCCATCAAGCCAACGAATCCGATGCCCCCGGAAACCGAGACACACGCGCTCACGATCCCGATACTCGACAGCAGGAGAATATTGCGCTCCTTTTCCACGGACACACCCAGGTTTTTGACGGATTCCTCGCTCAGTTGAAGCAAATCGAGAATATGCACCTTGCGCATCAAAACAGGAATGAGTATGACTAGCCATGGCAACATCCCTGCAATATGCGTCCAGTTGGCACTCCAAATACTGCCTGAGAGCCACACGGTTGCCATTTCAAAATCGTTTGGATTCATTTTTAACGAGAGATACAGCGATACAGCACCTAATCCGGAACCAATGGCGATCCCCACCAAAATCAGTCGCTGTGGATCAAGCGCTCCGTTACGCCAGGCAAAGAGGTAAATCAGTCCAGCCGCAAGCAATCCGCCTGTCAAACCGAACAAAGGCATGGCCATGATGGAATACCAGCTCGCCTCCATAAATTGTCCACCGAAGAAAAACATAAAGGCGACGATAGCGGCTCCTGCCCCAGCATTAATGCCCAAAATCCCCGGATCAGCCAGCCCGTTACGGGTGATCCCCTGAATGACGGTACCAGCAACCCCCAAGCCAAAGCCGACCGATGCCGCAATAACGATCCGCGGCAGGCGAAAATCGAAAATAACCA
This sequence comes from Brevibacillus schisleri, assembly GCF_055685845.1. Lineage (NCBI taxonomy): Bacteria > Bacillati > Bacillota > Bacilli > Caryophanales > Paenibacillaceae > Brevibacillus > Brevibacillus schisleri. The sequence goes on along the minus strand of NZ_JBVNDM010000001.1, from coordinate 399,633 downwards.
AATCAAATTCCGCTACAGGATCCATACGCAATAACGTTCGGATGACATCCATCACCGTCATGTCAAATACGCCGTTGGTCAGGCTGATATAAATCGCCAGCAAAATCAAGGCAATGTTGACGAGTAACAGCAAACGAAATCTAGCTTTTCGATCAGGCATGCTTTCCCCCTCCTCTCTTGTAAATCAAATAGAGGAAGAACGGAACGCCGATAAAGGCCGTCACCACACCGATTGGAGTCTCAAAAGGACTGTTCATAAATCGGCTAAGAACGTCCGACAAGGCCAGAAAAATGCTGCCTAGTAATCCTGCACATGGAATGATCCATCGATAATCGAGACCTACCAAAAAGCGGGTAATATGCGGAATAATTAGCCCGACAAAAGCGATTTTTCCTGCCAACGCTACGGAAATGCCTGTGAGAATGACAACAGCAGTCGTTGCCAGCACTTTAACCATCACCGTTCTCTGTCCGAGGCCGCGAGATACTTCGTCGCCCAAGGACAAGATCGTAATCGATTTGGACAAAAGAAGTGCTATGACAATACCGACGATGGCAAAAGGAACCGCCAGTTTCACCAATTCAGGCTCCAGGAGATGCAGCCTTGCATTGTACCAAAAGCTGACGTTTTGCGAGACTTGAAAATAAGTAGAAATCGCGGCTGAAATACTGCTCAGAAAGGTACCGGTAATCGTACCGATGACCGCCATCCCTACTGGCGTCAAGCCGTTCGGCAATAGTCGGGAAAAAGCGAGTACCATCGCAACCGCAAGTGCTGAACCGATCAAGGACATCGTAATCATCGTGACACTCGTAGCGGATGGAATGAAAACCATGCAAAGGGTAACAGCAAAGACCGAACCATCAGACACGCCCATAATAGAGGGGGACGCGAGGTAATTCCTCGTCATCCCCTGCATCAACGCTCCTGATATCGCTAAGAACGCTCCAATCATGAGTGCGCCCAAGACCCTCGGCAAACGAGAGTGCATGACAATTTGATGATCGACATTCCCTTCATCAAAGGCAAAGAAAGCTTGATAAATCGTCCCCGCATCAATCGGCTTGGCCCCGTAATGAATGGAGAGCAAGATTGTAAGCAGGATCACTACTGGCGAAACAGCTAGTATGATCATGGAAGTTGCTTTTTTGGATTGCATAGCTTACCCTCGCCCACCTTTACTTGGCAGACAATTTTTCTACAGCCGCCTTCAGGAATTGTGCTTTGCTCCAAGCAGTACCGCCTTGTGCGAGAGGATCAACCACGTTTACGTAAACATTGCCGTTTTTCACTGCATTCACGCTCTTCCAAATCGGGTTGCTCTGCAAATCTTCCAATGCGTTTGGCTTGTCTTTATTCTCATCTGGAGAGAACTGGATGAACAGGTAGTCCGGGTTGATCTGAGTGAACTTCTCCATGGAGATGATTTCTTGTGCCTTCGCTGCTTTTACTTCTTCAGGTGCAGTCAAACCAAGGTCTGCGTACAGAGCTGGGTTGAAGAACACTTTCTCTGGATAGATGTTGATGTTTCCTTGGCGCAGACGGATTACGAGTACTTTTTTATCCTTTATGCCGTCGCCCAGTTTTGCTTTCGCCGCTTCAATCCCTGATTTGTATTCATTGAGCGCTTTTTCTGCCTCAGCTTGTTTGCCAGTCAACTCCCCCAGCAATTGCAGGTTCGCTTCCCAGTTGGTCGAAATGTGGGACACAGGGAAGGTAGGCGCAATCTTGTTCAATTTCTCAGCCATCTCGGGCGGGAATTTACTGCTTCCCAGAATGACATCAGGCTTCAAGGACAGGATGGTTTCCAGGTTCGGTTGGATTTTTTCTCCGATGGATGTGGCTTCGCCCGTAATCGGTGCAAACATCTCCGGGAATTTACCTCCTACAGAAATCGCTCCTACTGGTTTCACGTTCAGTACCAGCGAATCTTCCATGGACTCCATGCTGCCTACAATGGCGATCCGCTCTGTTTTGCTAGGAACGGTATATTCTTTATCCAAATATTTGATTGTGCGTGTCTCTGCTTTATTCGCTTCATCCGCCGGCTTTTCTGCTGTAGCTGTTGTCGCAGGTGCTGTAGTAGGTGCAGTCGTGTTATTCACTGCTTCTTTTCCTCCGCCGCACGCTGTCAGAGCCAATGTCAGCGCTGCAATACTCAAGCCTAGGTATATCTTTTTCATTCTTGAAAGACCCCTCTCAGAAATGTAATGTTTCACCCCGTCCGAGTGATAACGATTATCATTCGTGATTATAAAGCATCCACTCCTGCCCGACCATGGACGAAATCCAGAATCAACATGGACGATCTCCTGAAAACAATCTCACACTCTCTTCCACGATCCGTTCATGAGCCGTTGCCGAGTATTCTCGCCAAGGGTCTGATGTAATGACATGCGCCCGATTGTTGCGGACTGCTTCGATCTCTTGCCATGGTCCCGATGCTTTCAAGGCCTGGAAGCATGCCAGCGTTTCGGCCTCTTGGCAAACCAGCAGCAGCAAGCGATCAGGCGCGAGCGCAGCCAATTCCTGTGCGGTCACAAGCTGGTCGTACTCGTTCTGCTTCGAGACAAAAGCAGGTTTGACTTGCAGATCCTGAAAAAACACTTCATTCATACTGCGATTGCAGTGGACATATAGCTGGTTTTTCAAAACCCGCACGATGAGCACCGTTTCATCGCCCAGAACCTGTTGAAGCTTTGTCCGGGCCCGCTTCACCTTTTTCTCATACTCGCAAAGCCAATGACTGGCTTCCACGGACTCACCCAAAAAGTCTGCCATGAGCTGTAATTGTTCTTTCCATCCCCGCTCTTCAAAGGGAACATACAACGTGGGCGCAATCTCGTTGAGTTGCTCCTGTTCCTGCAAGCTCGTCTCGTCCAAGCCAATGATGACGTCCGGCTTGGCATCGCGAAGCATTTCAATGTTGGCTTTCCAATTCTGATTAATTCGAAATGCGCTCAGATGTACCGTGATATCGTTTCGATAGCTGTGATGATAGTAAGCCGTCCATTTCGGGTGCAGTGGCGCCGCGTAAGGAATCATTTTCAAAGCCAGTAAATGCCCGATGATGGTCGAGCCGTACGCCGCAATTTTTCGTTGGCGGCTTTTCATATAGAGAGTGGGTGAAACACCGACAGCTTTCTTGAATTTTCGACTAAAGTAAAACTCGTCGTTGTAGCCCACTTGATGAGCGATATCGCGCAGCTTGGCATGCGACTGCACCATCATCTGCTTCGCCCGGCTAATGCGAAGCTCTGCCAAATAGTCCATAGCTGAGACGCCATACGTTTTTTTGAACAGATCGCCGAAATATTTTGGACTCACCTCTGCGATGCGAGCCAGCTGTTCAATCGTCACATTTTCCGAGTAATGCTCTTCCATATGTGCGCGTGCCTGCTCCAGCGCCATTCCAGAATCTGTGGCCGAGAAGTGAGCATGCTTGACGATGTGGTACCATAGCTCTTGAAAAGTATGTTGGCCTCGAAAACGCTCGAGCGCCGTCTCCTGCTTCCATAGATTCTGGATCAAATCACAATAGACAGGCAGCTGCCCTGCCGATTGGACAGAGATCTCTCCCCGAAAAGGAAACAGATCCTTTTCCCGAAGGGCTTGGAAGCGCCGATGTCTGTCTCTCGTTTCCATAAAGACATCAAACCGAAGCATGTACATCTCCAAATGATCAGCCGAATCAGGGACGATGCCAAACGTAAGCATAGGAGGACACACGTAAATCGCATCCTGCCGCAATTGGTACTCCTCGTTCTCCAGACGCAGCCGCCCTCGTCCCCCGGTTACGACCAGCAAAATATGCGAATGAGTGAATTGTTGGCGTAATCGGTCATATCCTTTTGCTTTGAGCCATGTAATGTCACGCAGCTTGAAAATGGCTTCTGCCATGGTCTTCTCTGTGAATTGTTGAACCAAGGCTTGTGTTTCGTTCATGTTCTCACCTCTGCCCGATCCTCTATGTAGATAGTGATAATAATTCTCATTATCATCGATAGAGAAAGTATATCAAAAGTGACGCTTGCTTCCTATCAGGAATATTTATTGGAATTGAACCGATAACTTGAACGTGGTATGGTACGTACCGATAGAAAGGGAACGACGGGAGGGAGTGCCCTGGACGCAAGGTGCTCAAGTATTTACGACGATTTATCAACTGAAACGATTCAACATAACGGAGTGAAATTGAAGATATGAAACAATATGTTCTACCTTTTGTCTCTAGCCTCATGGCGATTACTTTTGTAACAGGGTGCACCTCTGCCTCTGAGCAATTGACGGTAAAAGATCCTACCCCATCTACAACGGAAACCACAGGGATGTCTCATGCTGATGCAACAAAAGGCGAAAAGCCAGCGGATGATTTGCTCAAGCAGTTTACCGTACTAGCTGCACAAGCCAAGGAAGCGAATGAGCTAACTGCCTTTTTGGATCAGCATCTGGCGAAAACGGACACGAAAACTGCCGATCAATTATTTTTTGCACTTGATCAGTATTATGAAAAACATCTGCCCACGATAAACGATAACTTCAAGGCTCTTCTCGCCCAGCCTGGAAACGCGGAAAAGCTGTATGCCTTGCAATACCCTTACGATTTCAACAAGCTAGAAGGCGATGACAGTTTCAAACAATGGCTCCTCAATCAAACAGAGGGCGGACTCGTCTTAAAGGCAACGAACGACATGTCTTTTTACTGGCAAGTGGATTACAAAGCACTGCAAAAATATGCTGCTTCGCTCGATGAGGAAGGGAAGGACTACTTGTCCATTCAAGAAACGGAAACGGTCAAACCGTATTTGGGTGACGGCGGGTTGCAAATCACGCGGGCCGAGCTCGGACCCAGAATGGTTGAAGTCGAAGAGTATTTGGTCAACTACCGCAGTAGCCCACGTGCAGTGAAGCTCCGTACGCTTTATATCGACTACCTCAAAACATATTTGTCTGATTACCGTTATGATGCCATTGACGTAGCAACAATGAAACTGCTCCCGGCCGTCACGGAAGAGTATCAGAACTTTGCCAAGAAATATGAGGCTACGAAAACAGGACAGATCGTCAAGGATTACTTGAGCGAGGTCGCTAAAAACAAGGACGTGGTCTTTGAACCCGGCAAGCCTGGTGAAAGTATCATTGGAGAACGAAAGCCGAACCTTAGTCAGTTCTTGAATGGGCTCGAGGTGCGGATTGCTCATACGATGAATCCTTAAAAAACAAGCGGTTTGCGTGGCTGTAGTGGAGGAGAGGGAACAGGAGAAAACGACTCAGCTTCTAGGACCACCCACTGGGGATTGACTGGCGACTCCATGCAAAAAGCGAAACCGCGTCCAAAGTGGTCCAATCTGGAAGTATCTCAGAGGTGGACGCTTAAGGGCGTGTTTCGCTTTTTGCATTACGTCTCGGTCGGTGTCCCTAAGATCTTCGCTGTTTTCTCCTGTTCCCTCTACAAGCTGCTTGTTTTTTTCGGTAGTTGATAAAAAATGGAAAGACCTTTATTGTTCTACCGCGGAAGTCTCGAACAGATAAAAAATGTAATCGGAGGAAGCTCCCGCGTGACCCATTTGTCTAAGCATGGCGGAGATATTGCCTCGGTGATAGGTTCCGTGGTTGGCGACGTGCTGGACGATGTCTGCATAACGAGCATGAACCGTGCCTAATGCCGGGTGCGTATAAGGCGCGGTGTCCTCCATCGAGATTTGCCCGAAGAAGTCTCTGAACTGCTGGGCTGATTCGGCAAACAGTTTTCGCAGCTCGTGTACGTTTTTCCCTTTTAATTCCTGCAAGAGAACCCCAACTTTTGGTCCTACCTCTTCGTAGCTCTCCCCCTTCATGGCCAACAACCAAACATAATCCGTTTTGAGAATGTGAGCCAACGTCTGGGTGATGGTCGGAAACACACTGGGAACCTCCTGCTCACTTACTCCCTCTGGTACCTCCTGCAACCGCTTAAATACCTTTTCGTTTGCCCATACATGGTATTCGTACAAACGCAATGCTTCATGCTTCATATTCAATCTGCCCCCATTCCCTTTTTCCATCTCTTCTTTGCTTTCAATATAAATCAACTCTGCTGACAAAAATGGTCAGTGATATCAAGTCGACTGATAAAAAAGAAATAAATCGGCAGCGATGGCAGCCAATCGCTCTTTTACAAAAGCTGGCTCTTCCACTTGAATGGATTTTCCGTATGGCAAAAGATAATGAGGAAGGATCGAATGGGCCATTTGCTCATCTACTTGAAAAATCACCTGTGCTTCGCTGCGTTCCATCACAGTATGTCCGAGATACCAATGCCTACACAAATCAGCGAGTGACTGTGGCCTTCCTTTGATTTTTATCAAAATGGTGTTGCCCTGCTTGTCTGCCTCCGGCAGTAAATTCGAGAGAAAAAAATGGCGCGCAGAAAATTCAGGAGGGCGTTGGAAGCTGCCTTCTGTACGTTGGATCTCATGAACACGATCTGCACGAAAACTGCGAATGGTACTACGGAGATGGCAATAAGCAACGATATACCAGTTTCCCTTCCAATAAACGAGACCGTATGGATCGATATGACGCAACTGTCTCGTTGTCTGGTAGGCTTTCTGATACTCGATCGAAAGGGTGTACCCGTTGGCAACAGACAGCTCCAGTTCCTGTAGAGTAGACTCGAGAGAAGGATCAACAGGAGGTTGGATCACCTCGAAGCCGATACTATGTCGGTCAATCGCGTCACGCTGCTCTTCATTTGTGTAACGTTTTAGCTTGGAAATGGCTCGGTGTAAATCTGCTCCGAAGGGATAACCGGTCTCTTGGGCAAAAGCCGCTGCATGAATCAGGGCTTTTTGTTCGTTGAGGTCGAAAAACAACGGAGCCTCATTAAATTGCTGAAGTAAACTGTAGCCACCGTTGTGTCCAGCATCAGAAATGATCGGTACACCGCTCGCACACAGTGAGTCGATATAGCGATAAACGGTACGAATATTAATCTCGAGAATCTCTGCCAATTGCTTGGCTGTCATTCGCTTGCCGGTCTTCAACAGCCACAAAATGGAGAGCATATTATCGGCTTTGGACATGTTCTGATTCGCTCCCCCGAAAGAAATCTTCTGATTCTACTAATTACCACAGATTTCAATCCATTTCCTCTATCTACCCCTTCTCCTTTTCTCGACAGGATCAGTTCTTTCACGATAAGCTGCCAGTTGAAACATGGCGGAAACGGTTGAGAAGGTATATTTCTGCTCACTTAACACCTCAATAATATAGGGCAAGGCGTCCATACTCCCCTTTAGCGTGTCTTTCGTACCGCCAGCAGAATGTTGAAGCACGACTGCGCCTGGTGTGACATGTCCCAAGATGTTTCTTGCGACCTGTGGACCGGTGAGACCTTTCCAATCCCAACTATCTATATCCCACAAAATCATTTCGTAGTCGCTCGCCGCAAGTAGCTGGATGACCTCCTCATTCACTGCTCCATATGGCGGCCGAACCATCCGAGGTCTCACACCTACTACCTTTTCGATCTGATCTGAGGTACGTTCTACCTGCTCATGAACAGCCAACAGAGGGATTTTCGTAAAATCTGGGTGATCCCAGCTATGGTTTCCAACAATGTGCCCTTCCTTTACGATCCGCTCCAGTGTTTTCGGGTTGTACTTCACCATTTGCCCCACGCAGAAGAAAGTGGCCTTTACCTGATAGTGAGCGAATATGTCTAACACACGAGGCGTCCACAACTGATCCGGTCCATCATCAAAAGTGAGTGCGATTTCCTTGAGCCCATTGAGCTTGTTCACAAGCGTTACCCTCCCATAAGCCAGTATTCTGCTGCTTTGATGCATAGTATGACTGGGCTATCATTTGGTAACGCTAAATCAACCGCTATTCTGGGCTTTTGGCAAAATGGAAGAAGATACGGCATGAGTATGCAACGCAGAAAAAAATTTTTTAACAACGGTTAATGAATATAGTATAATAGTGATAATGATTTTCATTTTCGCAAAAATTTATACTAGTGCGTATTCAAAAAGTCAACTTTTTGAACTACCTCTATTAGAGAGAGCGTTGGATATACATGGAGGGTTAATCACGACAAAGCATGCTCGAAAGGGATGATTATATGGGAAAAGTTTTAGAAGTAAAAGATTTGCATGTGTCATTCGATACGTATGCAGGTGAAGTCAAAGCGGTACGTGGCGTCTCCTTCGATCTGGAAAAAGGAGAAACGCTGGCGATTGTTGGTGAATCTGGTTCCGGTAAATCCGTCACTTCCCAAGCACTTATGCGCCTCATTCCTTCTCCTCCTGGACGCATTCCAAAAGGGCAAGTTCTTTTTGAAGGAAGAGATTTGGTTACGCTTTCCGAAAAAGAAATGCAGGATGTTCGCGGTCGCGATATCTCAATGATCTTCCAAGACCCGATGACTTCCTTGAATCCGACGATGACTATCGGGAACCAAATCATGGAGAGCTTCATCAAGCACCAAAAGCTGAACCGTGCAGACGCCCGCAGCCGTGCTATTGAACTTTTGGAAATGGTAGGGATTCCCTTCGCCAAAGAACGTGTCGATCAATACCCGCATCAGTTTTCTGGTGGGATGCGCCAACGGATTGTCATTGCCATCGCATTGGCCTGCAATCCCAAAATTATCATCGCCGATGAGCCGACAACTGCTCTCGACGTATCGATTCAAGCGCAGATTTTGGAGTTGCTGAAGGAATTGCAAAAGAAGATGGGTACCTCGATCATCTTTATTACGCATGACCTCGGTGTAGTTGCGAACATGGCAGACCGTGTCGCGGTTATGTATGCAGGAAAAATTGTGGAAATCGGTAAAGTCGACGAAATTTTCTACGACCCTAAACATCCTTATACATGGGGTCTATTAGGTTCCATGCCTAGTCTCGATTCCAGCGATGACGAGCTGATGTCCATTCCTGGATCGCCGCCTGACATGTTCAAACCACCTGTAGGTGATGCTTTCGCGGCTCGTAACCCATTTGCGTTGAAGGTCGATCTGGAATATGAACCACCGATGTTCAAAATCTCCGATACGCACTATGCGGCAACATGGCTCTTGCATGAAATGGCACCTGACATCAAACCGCCTGCTTCGGCTGTGAGACGAAAAGTCAATTCTGATGAGGCAACTGAGGCTCCTGTAAGCACGAAAAAAACGTTCAACTACGAGAATCGCGAGAAGCTGGTTGAAGTCAAGGATTTGAAACAGCATTTTGACCTCGGGAATGGTCATACGCTGAAAGCGGTAGATGGTATCACCTTCGACATCTACAAAGGGGAAATCTTCGGCCTTGTGGGTGAATCCGGTTGCGGTAAATCGACCACAGGACGCACTATCCTTCGCCTGTACGATGCAACTGGCGGAGAGGTCTTGTTCAATGGACAAAGTGTACACGGGAAGAAAACACTCGAAGAAAAGAAATGGCTCAACCGCAAAATCCAGATGATTTTCCAGGACCCGTACTCATCGTTGAATCCACGTCTGACTGTATCTGATATTATTGCGGAAGGTCTGGACATTCATCGTCTGGCGAACAAGGAAGCACGCATCGCCAAGGTACACGAACTGTTGGAAACCGTCGGCCTCAACCGCGAGCACGCAAACCGTTACCCACATGAATTCAGCGGCGGACAGCGCCAACGGATCGGGATTGCACGTGCATTGGCTGTTGATCCGGAGTTCATCATTGCCGATGAACCGATCTCTGCTCTCGACGTGTCCATTCAGGCGCAGGTCATAAACCTGCTCAAACGCCTGCAAAAAGAAAAAGGCCTGACCTATCTGTTCATCGCCCATGACCTGTCCATGGTTAAATACATCAGTGACCGCATTGGTGTTATGTACCGCGGACGTATCGTGGAGCTGGCAGAAAGTAATCGCCTGTACGAGAATCCGATTCATCCGTACACCAAATCGTTGCTCTCGGCAATTCCGTTGCCAGACCCGGATTATGAGCGCAACCGCAAGCGCATCGTTTTCGATGATCAGGAATATTTGCGAGATCAAGGGGAAGAACGCGTCTTGCGTGAAGTGGAGCACGGTCACTTTGTCGCTTGCACCCAGAAAGAATTTGAAAGATACGGCGGCGTCTTGGTGTAAACCTATGCAAAAGAAAAGGGAGAGAGCTTCGACAGCTCATCTCCCCTTTTTTATTTAGCCTTTCATACGCAAGAGTCTCATGCTGTTTAAGATGACCAGCAAAGCGGCTCCCGTGTCACTGAGCACTGCCAGCCACAAGGTTAGATAGCCGGGGAATATCAGCACGAGTGCAATCAGCTTCACGATGATCGAAAACCAGATGTTTTGCTTGATAATCGTGAGTGCTTTTCTGCTGATCTTCATCGTGTGCGGCAGCTTTTCGAGATTGTCAGCCATCAGTACGATATCCGCGGTTTCCATTGCCGTATCAGTACCTGCTCCACCCATCGCAATCCCCAAGTCAGCTGATGCAAGAGCAGGCGCATCATTGATCCCGTCACCCACCATGGCGACGACCTTGCCTTCTTGCTGTAGTCGCTTGACCGCTTCTACCTTATCTTGTGGCAACAGCTCTGCAAAATAGCGATTGACGCCTGTCTGACTCGCTACTTTTTTCGCCGTACCCGTATTGTCACCGGTCAGCATCACGATGTCTTCGATTCCCGCAGCCTTAAGCTTGCCAATGGCACTAACCGTAATCTCCCGAATGGTGTCGGCAACGGCAATCATCCCGATCAATTTCGTTGCGGTACCAATAACCACCAGTGTATGTCCCTCACTCTGCAACGACTCGATTTTCGTTTGCCATGCCGAGAGATCGATTCCCAGCTCTTGAAACAGGGCGGGCTTTCCTGCATAAAATGTTTCGGTTCCGATGACAGCGCTCGCCCCTTTTCCGACGATCGCCTTGAAATCTTGCCCACTCTGGGAAGCAATCTGCTTTTGTTTCGCATAGGTGAGAATCGCTAGTGCAATCGGATGGGAAGAACGCTCTTCAATCGTTCTGGCGATCGACACTACGTCGTCCTCGCTTCCCTCCATCTCGATAACCGCCGCAACCTGTGGTTTTCCTTCCGTCAATGTGCCCGTTTTATCGAAAGCAATTGCGGTAATCGCTCCTGCCTTTTCCAAAAACGTACCGCCCTTGATCAGGACGCCGTTTCTCGCGGCATTTCCAATCGCGGACACAATCGCAACGGGCGTAGAAATGACCAGTGCGCACGGGCAAGCAACGACCAGCAGTTCAAGCCCTCTGTAAAACCATTCTCCCCAGGTACCGAGTCCGAGTAATGGCGGGAATACGATCACGAACAAAGCAAGCACGAGCACGATTGGCGTGTAGATCGCAGCGAATTTGTCGACGAACGCCTGAGTAGGCGCTTTTTTCTCCTGCGCTTCCTCCACGAGATGAATGATTCTGGCAATCGCTGTATCTTCCACCAGCTTTGTTACCTTGATCTCCACCGCGCCACTTTCGTTAACACTCCCTGCAAAAACACTGTCGCCGACCAGCTTATCTACGGGAATCGATTCACCTGTAATCGGGGCCTGATTGACGCTAGATGTCCCATGTACGATGACACCATCCAGCGGGATTTTCTCTCCCGGCTTCACTACGATGACTTGACCAACAGTGATGTCCTCAACTGGTTTGCGGGTAAGAGACTCCCCCACCTTGACCCATGCTTCAGGCGGAGCCAAATCCATCAGATTGCGTATGGAGTCGCGCGTTTTTTCAATCGACTTGGTCTGCAGCAAGTTTCCGATGGAAAAGAGCCAGACTACCGTTGCGCCCTCCAGCCACTCACCGATTAATGCGGCTCCAACAGCCGCAACAGACATCAATACGTTCATATCCAGTGAACCGCTTTTCATCGCGTAAAAAGCACTGCGTGCAGGTCGGTAGCCGCCGCTTATGATCGACAACGCATAGAGAACAGTAACGACCAGCGGAGGTATGCCAGACGATAAGGAACCTAGAAAACCGAGAGCCAACAATACACCAGAAATCACCGTCAGCGTCGTCCCTGCTCGATCCGTTTTCGGAACTGCTTTGGCCGTGCGCCTCGTAAGTAGCATGGCACTATATCCGGCCTTTGCGACTTCCTTTACCACCGCGTCTTCTCCTAGCCCATCCGCGACGAGCTGCATTTTACCCGTGGAAAAGTTCACGTTTACCTCTTTTACGGCAGGCAACGTCTGCATATGCTTTTCAAGCGATTTGGCGCACGAACTACAATCCATACCTATAACGCGATAGACAACAGCCTGTGAAGAAAGAATGCCTGGGCTTTCAGTTGCCGCAGCCGCAGGCTCGAGAACCGTGAGAATTTTACCAGCATGCTTATGCTCACTGCCGCATTGATGCCCACTGCAACACTCATCTTTTTTTCGTTCTTCTGCCATCTGTTTTCACCTTTTTCCAAGCATCTATTTTGCCCAGCTTCGAATGAAATCAATCCACAAACATTCAAACAAATATTTAATTATTATATTATCTTATCCTTCTGGTTCGTTCAAGAATTGATTTGAATATTTCGCCCATTTTTTTACAGACTGGGAATAAAGAAAAAGACCCCTATTTTACTTAGGAGTCTTGTTACTTGGTCCGGGTTTCTACAGGTGTTGGGGTAGTCTGCCAACGCTCCCCACAGTCCAGACATTTGCACTTGATTACTTTGCGCTTTTCTAAAGCAAGACGAACGGCAAACAGGATAAAGGCCCCTGATAGTCCGAGGAACAAAAAGATGACAGGAGTTCCTTTCACCGAAATCCCGATCAAGGCAAGCACTGCCAAAACTGCTGCATAAATGGTTATGTATAATGGCTTATTGATCGATTCTGTCAAATCGATTTTCGCAGAACGGCACTTCGGGCACTTTGGTTGCGCACTCATGGTATTCTCTCCCCATTTCTTGGATCATGTTCATCTTACACGAAAACAGAGAGGGACACTACACTGCCATCAAAATGTCGTTTTTCCTTTTCACTTTCCCTGTGAATGTCTATAATAGTAGGACATTGTAGAGCATGAGGTGATGGTTACAGTGGATGACATCTGTGAAATCCAATGTTTTGATGAGGAAAAAGTAAATCGGTTAAAGCCGTTCGCCACAGAATCAGAAGGGGTAGCAAAAATCTTCAAGGCGTTGGCCGATGACACCCGCGCCAAAATCATTCACATCCTCTCGATGGAAGACGAGCTCTGTGTCTGTGATGTGGCTGCTATCATCGGAAGCTCGATCGCTAACACCTCCCACCATCTGCGGCTTCTTCGCAACATGGGACTGGCCAAGTACCGCAAAGAAGGAAAGCTCGTTTTTTACTCGTTGGATGATGACCATGTACGCCATCTCATATCTGCGGGGATTGAACACGCCAAAGAACAGAAAACCATTGTCCGAGCTACCTGATTGCTCGGGCTTTTTTGTTACTCCAGCATTTTAAACATTTGATTAACCGCAACGGGTTTCCTCGCTTTTCCGGGTAAACCGCTTCCTGGTCGCCTCTGTACCTACAAATATAAGAAAGTAACAGATCGAAGCAAACACAAAAACCGTTGCCTGCGGATAAAACAATGCGGCATACGGATCAACACTCTTTAGCCATTGAAAAAGTACAGGTACATAACCGATGACAGCATATCCTGCGAAACGCACAACGTATTTTTTCCACCCGATCAGGTGTGATCGACTCACTAGCCAGTCCACGAATACCGACAGCCATACGAAGACAGTCAAGTTCATTGCCATGCTTATGAGTACGCCCAGCAAATACTCTTTTCCAAACCCGTACGGCGCGCTTGGATCACGATAAAGGTAAATGATCAGCGCAGCATACAGACCGGTAATAAAAGGGGATATGACTGCGGCGAGTATACGCATGCCGATATTCATGGAAATCACTCCTTTGCTTTGCTTCGTTATGATTTCTTTGTCGTTCGCGCACTAGGATGTTCACCCATCGGTAGGCTGACTGTGACCGTTGTCCCTTCGCCTACACGGCTCTGAATGTGAATGCCGCCTTTTGCGACCTGCAAAATTTTTTGTACGATGGAAAGACCGAGACCGCTTCCCGTCGCTTCCCGATTGCGTGACTTGTCTCCTTTGTAAAAACGGTCAAAGACATGCTCCTGCTCTTCTTCTGACATACCAATCCCCGTATCCCGAATGGTCACGACGATTCGCGTATCCTTCTGTATCATAATATAAATAGAGCCAGCCGTTGGGGTGAATTTGATACTATTGGCAATCAGGTTCATCCATACCTGATTGAGCAGCTGCTTGTCACCCACGATGAAGGTCTCCGGTAAGGTCAGCTCCATCGCGAGCTTTTTTTGTTGCCACTGATGCTCCAAAACTAAGAGGACTTGCCTGATCTGCTCATCCAGACGAAAACGTGTCGGTTCGTACAGACCTGTCTCCTTGTCCAGGGAAGCGAGCGTCAACAGCTGTTTGCTCAAGGAAGACAGCCGCCTGCTCTCCTCCTCGATGATAGTCAAGTACGTCTCCCGCTGTTCGTTAGTCACACCACCGCTGCGAATGGCTTGAGAAAAGCCTTGGATCGATGTCAATGGAGACTGGATTTCATGAGAGACATTGGAGACAAACTCTTGGCGCATCTCGTCCAGTTGTTTGAGAGACTCTGTCATCCTGGTAAAATGCATGGCCAAATCGCCGATCTCGTCCCGGCGAGAGATCTCCAAGTGGATATCGTACTCGCCTTCCGCCAGTTTTTTGGTCGCATGGCTCAGCTTCTCGATCGGCTTCACCAAATAACGGGTAAAGATCAAGATCAGGACCAAGCTCAGTACAAACATCGCTGCCAGCAGCAAAGCAAACATAATGTGCACCTCGCCAAACTGCTGCTCAATATTTGGCCGTACAAACAGGGCGTATTTTTTCCCTTCTGCTGTAAGCGGCAAGCCAATGCTGTTTGTCAACGTGTTTTCAAAAAATCCGGTCACAAACAAGCCGTGCTGTTCTTCTGTAATCCCTCTGTAGGTCTCTCCCGCCAACACTTTTTGAATAATGGCAGGTTCTATCTGCTGATCGCGAAAAGGTGCTCCGAACTGGCTTGCTGCACCATTCTCATCCACGAGATACAGCTGAAAATTCAAATTGGCGACATGAGTCATAAAGGCGGGCAGGTCGAGCGACGATTTATGCTCATACAAATCAATCATTTGCTGTCCGATGCTCATGATTTTTTGCTCATTATAAGCGCGTAGATTTCGCTGATAATACTCATTTGCCAGCAAAAATCCCAGTGTGCCGCTGATCATTACAATGGCGACGAAGGTAAGAACGACCCGTACGTAGAGAGATTTCACGTGCCTCGTACCTCCAGCTTGTAGCCTAAGCCGCGAACGGTAGAAATGACAAAGTCGTTTGTTTTCTCCGTAAACTTTTCTCGCAGCCGCTTAATATGCACATCGATGGTACGACTATCGCTCTCGGTATCGCCGCCCCACACAAGCTCCAACAGTTGATCCCGGGTAAAAATCCGATCAGGAAAACTGGCAAGCTGGGCAAGGAGTTCGAATTCCTTTAACGGTAAATGAATCAACTCTTCTTTCACCTTCACGACATGGCTGATCCGATCGATGACGGTATCGTTCATGACGATGATTTGTTTGCTGACCATCTGATAGCGACGCAGCAAGGCCTTGATGCGGTACAGCAATTCGGTAGGCTCAAATGGCTTGGTCAAATAATCATCCGTCCCCGCCAAAAAACCTTTTTCCTTATCTCGCACCTCTCCTTTTGCCGTTAGCAGGATGACAGGAAGGTCGTAAAATTCTCTGATCTCCCGGCACAACTCCCAACCGTTTTTGCCTGGCATCATCACATCCACGATGGCGAGCTGGACGGATTCCTGTTCCAACAGCTGCGAAGCCTCTTCTCCATCCACACAAGCCAAGACGTGGTACCCTTCTTTTGCTAAGTAAAATCGCAATAGCTCACGTACATGTGGGTCGTCATCTACAATCAGTATCGTCAGTTTCATCAAGCTGGCCCCCTTGCTACTCCGCCCTCTAGTTCTCTTACTTCATCATTATTTTGAATGATACTCACTTGTCGATCCTCCTGCAAATCGTCACTGGCTTGCGCCTATCTACGCGGATCAATCTTAAAGAAGCAATATGAACAAGAGATGAACGAATCCTGCTGGCTCTTGAAGACTCTTACACATTTGATTAAATCTGCGGGAAACATGCCCTTTTCCCGGAAAAACAATTGTTTGCGCACACAAAAAAGCGGCAGACACTTAGGTCCGCCGCTCTTGTTACTCATGAATTACTTGCGAAACATCTCTGTAAACCACGCCGCCGAAGCCTCTACTTCCTTCACCGTCAGCTGATGACCATACGAATCCCAATGCACAGTCACGTCAGCACCTGCTTCTGTCAGTAGTTGGTTCAGCTCCTCCGTCTCTTGTGCAGTACAGATCGGATCATTCGTGCCCGCTCCGATGAACACCGGGATGGCTGACATATCAGGGAGAGCGATCCCACGACGTGGAACCATTGGGTGGAAAAGAATTGCCCCTTTTAGCGGATTCGCGTAATGGAACAGGAGACTACCTGCAATATTTGCCCCGTTCGAATAGCCGACTGCCACGATATTGTCTCGGTTGATCTGATACGTAACCGCCGCTTGATCCAAAAACTCTTGCAGCTCCTGCGTGCGGTAGACCAAATCCTCTTCGTCAAAAACACCCTCTGCCAAGCGTCGGAAAAATCGCGGCATGCCGTTTTCGAGAACATTCCCACGGACGCTCAGAACAGAAGCGCCTGGATAAATGCGATCAGCCAGTGGCAAGAGGTTGTTCTCATCTCCGCCCGTACCATGAAGCAGCAACAGTGTTGGTGCTTCTGAATCGGTTCCTTTTCGAAAAATGTGCTTCAAATTCATTATTTATCTTCCTCCAACACTCTGACTGTAATCGGCGTCAAGCCTTGCTCAATCTGGGCACGACGTGGCTCATACCACTCAGGGAGCATCAGTTTTTCACCCAATGCCTCAAATGGCTCATCTCGTTCAAAGCCTGGAGGATCTGTTGCAATCTCAAACAAAATCTCGCCCGGCTCGCGGAAGTAGATGGCGTTGAAATATTGACGGTCGATAATATCCGTCGGATGGAGACCGGATTGAGCCGCACGCTGTTGCCACATTTGGTGATCCTGATCGTCTACGGCACGCCATGCGATATGGTGGATCGTACCTGCACCGCCTGCTCCTCTTGGTATCGGCTCGGCATTCACGTCAATGACATTGCCCAAATCGCCGTGAGCCTTGAAACGGACAAGGCCGTTTTCTTCGCCGACTCTGGTCAGTCCCATCAGTCTCTCGAGAACATCCATGGTGTGGGCTGGAGCCATGCTGTACAGGATCGCTCCGCCGAAGCCTTTGATCGCCTTGTCAGCTGGTACTCCGCCAAAGGACCATTTGCTCGCCGGACCGCCTTCACGTTCCACGATCTCCAGCTGTAAGCCGTCTCTGTCTGTAAATTGCAGATACGTTTCATTAAAACGCTCCACGCGGCTGTACTCGATTCCGAATTTTTTCAGTCGATCCTCCCAGAAGGAAAACGCCCCCACCGGAATCAAGAAAGTCGTATAGCCAACCTGCCCACCGCCAACGCGTCCACGACGTCCAGTTTCCCACGGGAAAAAGGTGATCGCAGTTCCTGGACTACCGACCTCATTCCCGAAGTACAGATGATATACATCTGGTGCATCGAAGTTGATCGTTTTTTTCACCAAGCGCAATCCGAGAAACCCTGCATAAAAATCAACGTTATTTTGGGCGCTTGTTACAAAAGCCGTGATATGGTGAATTCCTGCTGTTTGCTGTGTCATTTTGAATTGCCTCCTCAAATCTATTATTTACTTGCTTGGAATGTGTTGTAGCTTACGAACTCTCCAACGGGCTTGCGGTACCCTCTGACACGCTGGCTGGATGTATCTTCTTTTCCAATCGTGATCATCAAAGCTGGCACAAAGCTGTCCGGAACCTTCGCTATCTCTTGCACCGCTGCCGGGTCGAATCCGATCATCGGGCACGTATCCCAGCCTTTATCCTTTGCAGCGAGCATGAACAGCATTGCGGACAAATTGGCATTGCGGATCGCTTCATCACGCTTGAACTGCTCTCCTCCAGCCTCGTGCATTGCTCTGACAGAAGAATTGTTGTGGTCGTACTCGCGTTGATCCATGACTCCTAAATGAAGAAGACCTTCATTAATGCGCTCTACGCTTTGGTACGCTTCCTTGTCACCAAATACAAGCACAACTGCTGACGCGGTCTTTACCTTATATTGTCTATATGCTGCTTCATATACACGCTCTTTGGCTTCTGGATCGATGACAACTACATAATGGGCATGCTGCAAATTGAATGCTGATGGTGCGAATTTGACCAGGGACATGATTTCATCGATCTCAGCAGGTGTTATTGTTACGTCCGTTAGAAACTTGTTTGCGGATCTTCTGTTTTTTACAAGGGTAGTGAATTCACTCATGGGACTTCCTCCTCGATTTTTTCTATCTCATTCATTTTTGAATATCTCAAATTAAAGATAATGGATTTAAAAATGTTCCTGCTTGGGGAAGTAGGATGACGATGTTACGAAAATTAAATATCTTGAATTTAAGATAATTATAGGACGAGAATTGTCCCTTGTCAACAGCCTAAGGCCAGAAGAATGAAATCTCTTCCAGCCCAAGGCTCTTGTCAGTTGGCGTACCAGTAAAGAGCATACTCGGTCATAACAGAAGAATACCCCATTTGGCGCAGCATCGCCGTTATGTTTCCACGATGATACGTTCCGTGATTGACCACTTGCATGATGATTTCTGCCAAGCTCGTATCGCGTACTCTCGTGTACGGATTATCAAGGACAATGCGCCGCTCCAAGTCTTCTTCTTGGCTGAGAAAAGCTCTGAATTGCTCGACCAGCTCGGCATACAACTGCTCTACTTCCTCCAAGCTTTTTCCCGTAATTTTCTTCTCTTGCTGCCATGTCTCATCCATGGCAGCTTGCATATCCATCCCCTGCAATATGAGAAGCCAGCTTTGATCCACCATATAAATATGCTCCATCACTTTTGCCACTGTCGGGAAAACGCTTTGGACCTCCTGCTCGTAAACACCTTCCGGAAGTTCCTTCAAGCGATTGATTAATGTTTGATTCGCCCACGCGTGGAAATCGTACATGTTTTTGGCATAGTGTGTCATGATAAAGCCCCCTCTTTGGTTCGTCGATAGCTCTATCATAGACCGGTTTCCCTGACAGATATGGTCAGTGATGCTTCCTACCCCAGCCAAAATTAAAGCCCCCTTCTTACACGCTGCCAGAAAGGGGCTTTTCGCTACTATATGTGGATGCTGTCAAATCGAGATGAAAAATCAGCTCCTCGCCAAACTCACCCGCAAATCTCCATCCCTGATCGACGAGCCCCGCTTTTTTATACAGTTGGATCGCTGGCGTATTCGTATGATGCACGGTCAACACGATTTCATCTCTCTCCGGGTAATGCACTCGTGCAATGTCAGCCAACTCATGGAATACACGCAAAGCATAGCCCTTCTTTTGATAGCGGGAATCGATCGAAAATGATTTGAAAATAACCGCCTCGCCATTTGGTGTGTAGGGATTGCCTGTGTGTGGTGTGAATAAGGCAAAACAGCCGATTAGATGGCCTTCGTCGAGAACCACATAGGGCATATAACCAGGATTGTTTTGAGTTGCTTCGATCACATCGACTGGCATAGATGTGTAGATCGCTTGTTCTTGCGGCAAATCGTAAGCCATGATTGAAGGGTAGTCGCTTTTTTCGTACGGTCTGATAATGAACATCTTGGTTCCTTTCTCTTCTTACGGAGAAATTAGCGGCAGCCTGGTATGAATCTGTAAACACAGACTGCCACCGCCCCGAAATCGATTCATTTACTCGGCTTTTGATTTCTGCTCCCCTATTTTCTGATGCAGCTTTTCGAACGCCAATGCCAGCTCTTCCTTCGGGATCATCGCATACCGATCGCCAATACTTACCTCATAGGAGCTAGAAGATTCGTCATCTTGTCTGACATAATGCGTGAAGCCAATTCCTGTCTCTTCACTAAGTGAGACCATGATACGCTCGAGCTCTTCCTTCGGCAAATCTGTGTGAACATGAAACATGTTGGACACAGGCACAGTTGGTCTCGTGGATATCCCCTGGCATTGATTGTAGAGTGCCGCCAGCTCTTTTGCATGCTCGTAATATTGACTGAATTTATGCTTTCTCTGTTCAAAATGGTATTCTGCCGTGACAATATACGGGTACAAACTAATCAGGTCCCCGCCATGGCGTCTTTTCCATACCTTCGATTGCTTCGTGAAGTCTTCATCGCCAGCCAGGATCGCCCCGGCAATTGCGCCTATCCCTTTGTAAAAGGAAACGTACACGCTATCGAACAATGCGCATACCTCATCGGCTGTCTTCTGGTAATACGGCAGGATTTCCAAAAGCCGGGCACCATCCAGATGTAGCCGAATTCCTTTTTCCCGACAATAACGGGAGATCGCCTCCAACTCCTCATACGCGGGCAGCTGTCCGCCAATCTCACGCTGTGGCAATTCCAGCAACAGGCACGCGATATCGTCGTCCATGCCGAGAACATCGTCCAGTTCAATCACACTGTCTTTATCCGCCAGCAAGACAGCCTCGATTTGATGCAGCTCCTTGAGCCCATCCTCCTCGTGGATCTCCAAGTGGCAGAGCGGATGATAGGCGACCTTTTTGATTCCCTTCTCATCGCACCAGATACGTAACGCGATTTGTTGGGCCATCGTACCGCTCGGAAAGAACACGGCAGACTCTTTGCCCAAATATTCGGCCATCTTGTGCTGAAAATTCTCGATGAGTTCGCCTGTTCCGTACATATCGCCCTCCACATTCCCATCCACCCTGGACAGGACCTGCTGCAATTGATGGAGGTCTCTCTTGCTGTGCCCGGCGATTGGATAAGTGGTCTTTTTAAATACTTCTCGCAAGGTTTTCGTATCGTTCATCTTGGCAGGGCTCCTTTTTCTAATTGTGGTGAATCCATCAGACGCTGCGTCAGGAGAATGCCAATCATTTCTTCCTGCGGATCTGTGTAGGCTGACGTTTCGAAACCATTGTCATCAGCTCCACGGATGGACGGGACAAAATGCGCTCACGTCCGTAAATTCCCTTGCCCAGCATCATCTGGCAAAACTGCTAATGCTTCTTACTTTTAAAGATATCACATTTCACAAGCAGCTTATGTCGTTTGTTGTTTGACGTTCAGTTGGCGATATTCACTCGGGGTCTTACCCGTCATTTTTTTAAACAGCGTGATAAAATACGGCGTATTCGGCATTCCTACCAATTGCGCAACATCCGCGATCTGGTTGTTCGAATGAGCCAGCAGCTCTCGCGCCCTTTCTATCCGTTTTTTCTGGATGTACTCCACGGGCGTCATATCCATGAGTCGCTTAAACGTTCGCTGCAAATGAAACGGACTGCCATGGCACATATCAGCCAAATGCTCCAACGTCAGCTTTTCGTTATAATGAGAATCAATATACTGTGTAATTTGTGCCACCCACTCACGATCTGGCAACCTCTCTCCCGTGGGCTTGCAACGTTTACATGGCCGAAATTCTTCCCGCAGGGCTTGGCTTGCATTTTGGAAAACCCGCACATTCTCCCTCTTCGGTGGCTTCGACTTGCATGACGGTCTACAAAAGATCTTCGTCGTTTTTACCGCATAAAAAAATTGATCATCGTAAGACACATCGTTATGAATAATAGCCTGCCATCGCTCATCGGTTACCCGTTCCTCCAACACATGTCATCTCCTTTGCCGTAGCTGTCATCGAATCGCTTGCTCTTACCGACAGTATACCCCCACACTACATGATCCGTACTGCTAGAAGATTAAAATAGCAAGATAACGAAATGACAGCCCCGCTTATCTTGGTATAAAACTAGGAGGAAGTCAGACAGGAGGTTTTCGCATGACAAGCGGTCTATCACACTCGGCTTGGGTCGATAATAGAGATGAAATCATTTTGTCCGTACCTACGGAATTCAGTTTTTCGCAAAATCTTCACTACTTGTCCAGAGCATCCAACGAATGCATGTTTCACATTCAAAACGGGCGCCTCTACAAAGCCATCCCGATGGAACAAGATTCACAAGTGGTCGAAATTCACGCAAAGAATGATCAAGGGTTGACTGTGCGTTTTCTCAGCCCTTCGATTCCCAATGAAAAAGTACGAACAGAAGTAGCACGTTATGTACGAGACTGGTTCGATCTGGACAGGGATCTCCTTCCGTTTTATGAGCTTGCCGCAGGGGATGCTCTTCTACAGCAGGCCGTTGAAAAGTTTTACGGGCTGCGGACCATGGGTATTCCCGACCTGTTTGAAGCACTTAGTTGGGGAATCATTGGACAACAAATTAACCTGACCTACGCGTACACGCTTAAACGACGGTTGGTAGAGGCATTCGGAAGAAGGGTAGAATTCGAAGGAGAGACGTATTGGCTTTTTCCCACAGCAGAAAACATCGCCGGATTATCCGTCACTGATCTGGATGGATTGCGCATGACGACCAAGAAATGCGAGTATTTGATTGACGTCGCACAACTCATCGTTGAAGGGAAACTATCGAAAGAGCTATTATGGGACGGAGGAGATTATCAAACCGCGGAGAAACGCTTGACCAGTATCCGCGGGATTGGACCGTGGACGGCCAATTATGTGCTCATGCGCTGTCTGCGAATGCCCTCTGCTTTTCCCATTGATGATGTCGGCCTGCACAATGCGATCAAATTTTTACTAGGCAAAGAAAAAAAGCCGACAAAAGCAGAAATCCGAGAGCTGTCCAAGACTTGGACCAATTGGGAGTCGTACGCTACTTTTTATTTATGGCGTTTGCTTTATTAATCAAAGGAGGTTCTATCCTATGCTAAAAATAGGTTCGCATGTATCATTCTCCGGTAAAGGACTGCTGAATGCCGCCCAAGAAGCAGCCACCTACGGCTCAAGTACCTTTATGATCTACACGGGTGCGCCACAAAACACCCGCCGCAAGCCGATCGAGGATCAGTACATTTCGGAAGGAAAAGAGGTAATGGCGAAGCAGGGCGTGGATGAAATTGTGGTGCATGCCCCGTACATTATTAACTTGGGCTCTTACAAGGACGATACCTACGAGCTCGCTGTCCGCTTTCTGCAAGAAGAAATTCGCCGGACCGACTACATTGGTGTCAAAAATATCGTGCTGCACCCTGGTGCTTACACCGACAAAGATGCGGAGTACGGCATCGCCCGGATCGCGGAAGGCTTGAATGAGGTTTTGACAGGCATTAAAGACACCGACGTAAAAATTGCGTTGGAGACTATGGCGGGCAAAGGGACGGAAATCGGTCGCAGCTTTGAGGAAATCGCGGCCATCATCGAGAAAGTAGAAGACAATAGCAGATTGACCGTCTGCATGGATACTTGCCATATTCACGATGCTGGCTACGATATCGTCAACGACTTCGATGGCGTTCTAGAACAGTTTGACCGGACAATCGGTTTGGACCGTCTCGCCGTTGTTCACTTGAATGACAGCAAAAACTTCCGCGGGGCAGGCAAAGACCGCCATGCGCCAATCGGTGCGGGACTCATTGGCTTTGATGCGATGAATTACATCGTGAACCACGAGAAAATCCGCCACCTGCCGCTTGTACTGGAGACACCTTGGATCAGCAAGGAAAAAGGCAACGAGCGTCCGATGTACGAAGCAGAAATCGCCCTCCTACGCGGGGAAGTGGACAAGCGCTTCGGCAACGAATTCATGGATCATGTGGAGCGCCTCGATTTCTTTTTCCGCAAGCAAGATGTCACCAGACGCGAGTATGTAGTTGGGATTTGGGAGCTGCTCAAAAACGACGCGAAGGCAAAGAAAGCCGATGGTCGTGAGCCGATGGAGCGTCTGTACGATATGGTGAAGGAAGCGAGACTGTTCCCAGAGCTCACCGAAGAACAGATCAACCACCGCTTGACTGCCTACTTCGCAATTCCAAAATACTCGTAAGGTAAGAACACTTCATGTAGGCTGACCGTGGCTTCCTCCTTTTGGAGTGAAAACGACACATGACCAATAGAGGGGGAGCCATATGCCTACACCGAAAAAGCCAGCACCTCAAGATGCTGACTCTGCCAAAGCATACACCCTGCTCGGAGCTGATCGTTCCTTTTATCAAAGTGATTCTCCGGGTACATTGGGGGGCTACCGACCACGCAAAATATACGGCCGACTGGATTGCCCCTCTGCCATCAGAGCTATTACGCGAGGCGGTTATGTCCGTCATCGCGTATTTTTTGCGGATGAAGCTACTGCTATTGCTGCGGGGTATCGGCCTTGCTCTGTTTGTTTACGGGATAAATATTTGTTGTGGAAAGCCCTTCCCCTTTAAGGTTTTAGAACACCTGCGGGGATTCGAAAGAGTACATAGTTGCCCGTCCACATTTGTGAGGTAATGATCAGCTTCTCTTTCCCCCGTTCAAAAAAATATCCGGCCCCATCTTGTTGGATAAACGTCCAACCTTTTTCTGTCACCGCTCGTTTCATCGCTTCTGCCGCTGTAGCTTGATTCGCTTGCGGCCCATACCCATACCAATCTACGTTTTCCTCCGTTGTCAATTTGATGATAGTTCCCGTGTTTTCGCCCAACAGCTCCGTCACTTCTCTTTTGGACTTAGAATCGAATGGTAATGCAGGATGCCAGATCAGAGAAACATATGCGATCATGATGAAACAAAAACCCAAGAAAAATAGGAGGAACAGAACTTTCGCTCGTTTGTTCATGCCCATGCAACTACTCCTCTTCTTCAAAAATAGCAACAGGACGCGCCCATCCCGCACTTGCTCCCTTCACTTTTACAGGGAACACAGAAACAGTAAACCCGTAGGGCCTCGGCAATTGCTCCAGATTCGCCAGCTTTTCAATTTGGCAATACTCCTTCTCTTTTCCCACATAGTGAGCCGCCCATAAAACGCCATCGCGCGGATTTTGTTTATAATCAGCGGCTTGAATGGAAAACGGGATATCCCATCCCCACCCATCGGTTCCCATGACCTTGATTCCTTGATCGATCAACCAATGTGTCGCCTCGGCGGATACTCCCGCATGTGATTGAAAATAGTGCGCTTCATAGTATCGTTTATCTGCGTCCGTCCTGATCAGAACAATATCGAACGGTTTCAGTTCGTATTCGATTTGGGCAAGCTTCTGTTGCACATCCTTCACCATAATTTCATAGCCAGACGGCTTTTCACTAAAATCAAGCAGGACACCATCTCCGTAGAACCACTCCAACGGCAATTGATCAATCGTTTTCGCTGGCTCTCCCTCTGAAGTAGGCCAGTAATGCCAAGGAGCATCTACATGTGTCCCTGTATGTGTCGTGAGTGTCACTGTTTCACTCGCCCAAGCCTTCTGTTCGGGAAAATCCGTTGGCTGCAATCCGAAATACTGCGCGGCTTGGACAGCCCCTTCTTCATGACTATTGTATTGAATCTCAGGTGGGAACGGTTCTTTTGCCAGACGATCAAGAGGCACACTCAGATCAATGAACCGACGCGCTTTTCTATTCATAGCAGGATTCCCTTCTTTCTCCCTTTGAGTTTTCTGTATTTTCAATCAACCTTACTGTACTACCTGCCTTCCATCAGCGTCAAATGAACACAAGCAAAAAGCCAGTACCTCGTCGTCTATACAGGTACTGGCCTTCTTCATGGGGATTCTATGGGAATTTGTACTTCTACATAAGTATCGCCCCCATCCGGGGATTGCAGATAGTTTTCTCTGCCTGGCTGATCTTTTTTGATCCGGTATTGATTGCGCTCTATCCATTTTGCCAAGTCAATACAGGCCGTAGAAGGAACGAATGGCTCTACACGTTGGACCAGGGTGGCCATCATCGGCTCCTCTGGCAGCATACGTATTTCCAGCATGTCGGATGGCAAGGCAATGTCCTGTTTGAGTACATAGCCGATCTCCAATTCGAATGCCGCCTCGTCTCTCTCCGACTCCTTCCATAAAACGATGGGGGAAAGCATCCCTCTCTGCTGCTTGCCTGCATAATGAGCCAGCCGATCAAAAAGCATCGGAATCTCTTCCACCGTCCCTTCTGAACGGAACGAAACAACTTTTTCGGCTTCGACTTGTTTAAAGACAACCTCTTGTTCTATGTACCCCTTTTGCTCGATCGACAACAGACGCTCCTTGATTCGATTCAATCGTGCTTTCTCCGCCTCAAGTAGCTGTTCCATTTCCCTTTCTTTTTGCCTGAATATGCCTTGTAGTTGGTCTATCGACATCTCTTCATGCAGCAATTGCTGAATTTGTTGCAACGTAAATCCCAAGTCCTTGTACATGAGGATTCGATTGAGCATAACCAATTGCTCTGCTGTATAAAACCGATAGCCAGTCTCTTTGTCGATATCCGCTGGCTTTAAAATGCCAATTTGGTCATAGAAACGAAGCGTTTTTAGGGACACTCTGCTCAATCGGGAGAATTCACTGATCTTAAACATGGAAAAACCCCACTCTATCGTCCCCTTGACTTTCCCCTGTACGGGAAGGTTTATAGTTGAAAAAAATCATGCTTAGAAAAGGAGCAATGCGAAATGGATTACGACATTTTTCACTTGGGAGATGTTCGCTTGCAGTCAGGAGTGACACTACCGCATGCATTTATTGCTTACAAAACGTACGGCACGCTAAACGCAGCCAAGGATAACGTCATTATATTTCCTACATCGTTTGGAGACCAGCATTACCAAAACGAATGGCTTATCGGGGAAGATAAGGCTTTGAACCCGAATCAATATTTTATCATCATTCCCAACATGCTCGGCAACGGGCTATCGTCCTCCCCGAGCAACACGGCAAGCCCGTATGATCAGTCCCATTTTCCACATGTTACGATCTACGATAATGTCGCACTTCAGCATCGACTCATTACAGAGAGGTTTGGCATCAAAAAAGTTGCGCTGGCCACTGGCTGGTCGATGGGGGCCATCCAGGCTTTTCAGTGGGCGGCGAGCTACCCAGATATGGTCGAAAGATTGGCCCCTTTTGCCGGAACCGCAAAAACATGGCCGCATAACATCGTCTTGATCGAAGGTATCCGAGCAGCATTGCAGACCGATGTAGCTTGGAATAGCGGGCAGTATACTGCGTCTCCCGAGGTGGGCTTACGTACCTTGGGTCGCGTTTATGCGAGTTGGGGGTTTTCACAGCCATTTTACCGAGAGGAATGCTATAAAGCTTTGGGCTATGAGACACTTTCCGAATTTATCTCGGGATTTTGGGAGGAGAGCTTTGTTCCTTCGGATGCAAATGACTTGCTGGCGATGATGTGGACGTGGCAGCATGCCGACATTAGCCAAAATGATAAGTACAAGGGAGACTTTGAGACAGCGTTACGAAGCATCCAGGCACAAACGGTTGTGATGCCTGTACGGACTGATTTGTATTTCACGCCAGAAGACAGTGAATATGAGACGAAGCACATCCCTAACGCTACCTTTAAGCCGATTGAATCAATCTGGGGTCACTTGGCTGGGTTTGGACTTAATCCAGTCGATACCGCTTTTATTGATAACACGTTAAAAGAACTGTTGGGAACGAACTGAAAATACGAAGTAGAGGGACACCTATAATGGTGCCCCTCCTTATCATTTTTCCAAGAGTGACTCGACGGATTCAGCTATATCTTCCGGCAGAAACTTTCGAACTGCTTCAAGAGTATGGCTAATCTTTTCACACTGTTCATCCTTTAATCGCAAGTAGAACCTTCTATTATATCCATACAGCCAATGCTCGACATGCAGGATTGCATCATCGCGTATTTCTTTTTCCTGCACAGCACATGCCCGTAATAATAATGAAATACTGTCAGCCTTATTCATCTTCGAAAATAAGAAGAGAATGTTTTTCTTCACATGAAGGCCCACATCTTTTTCAAGCATCTCCCATAGCATATCCGTATGACGAAGCTCCACTCGATCCGCTAGTATTTGTCTTGCTTCACGGGATGCGCTTCGTTTATTGGTTTGTAGCGCGCGGATAAAAACTTCGATGTGATCATCTGGATTCAGCATAGCGAGTGCCTTCACGGCTGCTCTTTGTATTCGTTCATTTTCATGGCGCAAAAACGGGAGAATCCATTGATCATCTGCTTTCACACCCGTTTCCCCTACTCCCACAATCGCTATGAGTATCACCTGCTCCTCGGAATCTACCAATTTTTCCCGATAGAAGGCAACGAAATCGATCTTCTTGTCCCTCAAATAAAATCGGGCCATTTCGCGGATAGATTTATGTCCATCCAGCAGAGCCACAAGCAACGCGTCGGTCGATTCCTCAGGAAAGCGATCCACATAAGCTTGTAGGGCCAGTTGGCGAATCGAAGGGAAAACGTCATGCCGGATTCGATCCAGCCATTTTCCCAGACGCTCATTGTCGTCCTGTTTGCACATATGCCTAACCGTCTGGAGCCTGATCATGGCATCCTTCTGAATCAAAGCCGCTGCAATGACCTCATCTGGATCGATATCATGTAGGTTGAGTGCCAAATCAAAGCAAAATCGCCGAACAACCGGGTCTTTTGAGTGAAAACCACTTCGTAACACGTCCCGATTATCTGGATGACGAAACATTGCGTCGATCTCCTCTATGAAATCGGAGAACTTTTCACGGTTATAGTATGCGGACAAATGCTTCAACAAGAAAATCGATTCGAGAAAGTGTTTTACATAATTGGGACGGAATCTCACCTTACACGCCTTAAACGCCAGATAACGAATTTTGGGCTGCCAATCATTCAAGCGGATTAACAAAAAGGGAATCTCCGCACCCGTAACCTGTTTTAACAACACTTCAATTGCTGCTTCCCTTACATATCCATTTCGATGAAAGCTGCAAATTCCGATGAAGCTAAGGTCTGCCTCATCGTTTATCGAAAAGTTCCGGATATCCTCCGGCAACAATTCATGCCACGCTGCCAACTGGTTACTATTTGAATAAGGGGTCAATCTCCGTATGTATTGATCCAAGCCAATGAAATCTTGTTTACGCAGGCGTGAGGCTATTTGATGGACAGCCGCAAGCGCTGCTTTTCGTACTTCTTCTTCTTTTTCCAAGGCAAATGGTAATAAAAAGGTCAGAGTGATCATGCTGCCCATCTTGCCTAATGAGTGGAGAATTTCTACTTTTCTTTCGTCCGATCTATACAATTCTTCAAGAAGCCCTTGTTCTTTCGGCGTCAATTGTTTCATGTCGATCCTCCTCTTTATCTAATGAATCAGACTGTATCAAATAAGTCTCAAATAAAATGCATGCAAGCCCTAAATCGTTTCACATAAAATGAAGTGGAGAAAAAAGGAGGGATTTCCAAATGGCCTCATTAATTTATCATGTTGCCGTATCGTTAGACAATTTCATTGCCGATCAAGCCATGATGGACGGAAATATCGACAGCACACTCTTTTTATTTGAGGGAGAACATGTACCGGACTTTTTATCTGAAATTCAGGAATATGTTGCTGTGCTAATGGGCGCCAAAACCTACGAGTTTGGGTTCAAATTTGGTGCCAAGCCAGGCGAACCAGGCTATAAGGGAATCAAGCATTATATTTTCTCAAACTCCATGCAGTTTGAATCCAATGCAGAAGTCGAGCTGGTCAAAGGCGATGCCATCGAATTTATCAAGAATCTCAAACAGCAAGAAAACGGCAAGCTATGGCTATGTGGGGGCGGTGAATTGGCGGGAGCGTTACTGGCACATCAACTGATTGATCAATTAGTGCTGAAAGTGAATCCGGTGATGGTCGGTGAAGGTGTCCCGCTATTTGGAAGTACGAAGCCACGTCTCAAACTCGAGTTAGTTGACATGAAACAGTACGCGAACGGCGTTACGAAGCCTACTTACAACATTATTTATATTTAATCTTGCTTACTAAGAGAAACGGGACCGCATTATTCGGCCCCGTTTCTTTTGAGAAATTACAGCGTAATCTTAACAGATTTTGATTACGTTACGTCCTGTAGCTCACGAACTGGAACTTCTGCTGCCAGTTTTGCTATTTCAGGATGGTCCCCAGCTCCAACACGACCGGACAATGATCGCTTCCCATCACCTGTGAGTCAATTCCCGCCCCGAGCAACGACGGAGCCAATCTCTCAGACGCGAGAAAATAATCAATACGCCACCCGATATTCCGTTCTCTTACTTTCGGCATGAAAGACCACCACGTATAGGCATCTGTTTGATCCGGATAAAAATATCGATAGGTATCCACAAACCCGCCTGCCAGCAAGCTTGTCATCTTCTCACGCTCTTCAGGAGTAAACCCGGAATTACCGCGATTGGACTTCGCATTTTTCAAATCAATCTCTTGATGGGCGACATTCAGATCCCCACAAACCACCACGGGCTTCTTCCCATCCAGCTGCAATAAGTAGTTCCGAAACCGATCCTCCCATTCCAGCCGATAATCCAATCTCGACAAATCACGCTTCGCATTCGGCGTGTATACAGTGACCAAGTAGAAATCCTGGAACTCCAACGTAATGACTCGTCCCTCAGGCTCATGATCTTCTTCCAAGCCGTAACGTACAGATAATGGTTCCATTTTTGTAAAAACAGCCGTTCCGGAATAACCCTTTTTCTCTGCGTAGTTCCAATATTGATGATACGCCTCGCCGATCTCCATCTCGATTTGACCTTCTTGCAGCTTCGTTTCCTGCAAGCAAAATATATCGGCATTCGCTTCCTTAAAGTACTCGTAAAAACCCTTGTTCACGCATGCGCGAAGTCCATTTACATTCCAAGAAATCAATTTCATCATCGCTAATCTCCTCGTCGCTATTCGTTAGATTCCATGGTACACTAACTTTGTTTTCAATTATAGGAGGTTACGATGATGGACATTGCAATAGGCATCGCATTCATGAGACTTCGTTAAAATCGACAAGCCCCCATGTAGGCTCAACCATTTTCAAAAACGTAGACCCCACTACCGTGAAAGTGAATGAATCCGGCTTGGATTTTCTTGCGATATTTGCAAATACGATAGATGGTGTTCCATGGGTATTGCGCCAACCGCGCCGGGACGATGTCGTGGAGACAGCCCGTTATGAGAAAAGGGTGCTAGATCTCGTTGCCAAACATCTGCGAGTCGAAGTACCGGATTGGCAGGTTCACACCTCTGAATTCATCGCTTATCCGATTCTGGGTGGCACACCGCTGGCGACGATCAATATGGAAACCAAAAATTATGACTGGTATTTGAATCCCGAATCCCTACCTGAACTGTGCATCCAAACGTGGGCGGAAGCATTGGTGGAATTACACAGTATTCATCATGATCTCGCTCGAGATGCTGGTATCCGCGTCAAGCAGCCTCGCCATGCACGAGCAAGCCTTCGAGAAAAGATGAATGAAATCAAACGCGTCTTTGGCGTTTCTGGGGCGCTATGGGATCGATGGCAAAAATGGCTTGCAGATGAAACATTCTGGCCTGCTCACTCTGCACTTGTGCATGGTGACCTCCATCCGGGGCATATCCTGGTTGCTGAAAACGGCAAGGTAACAGGGCTCCTGGATTGGACAGAGGCAGAAGTTTCTGACCCTGCTATTGATTTCACGGTCGTTTACCTGTTGTTCGGAGATACTGGCTTGGCCGATTTCATCCAACGGTATGAGAAGGCAGGAGGCCGTGTATGGTCGCGTATGCATGAGCATATCGTCGAAATGACGGCTGCGTATCCCGTCACTCTTGCCACCTTCGCATTGAAATCAGGGCTGGAAGAGTTCAAGATCATGGCACGACAAGCTCTGGGTGTCGACGAAAACGGCATAGAAATCACTTCCTAGATAAACCAACCACCGTCCCATATTGGAGGCGGTGGTTTTTTATGTAAATAGCTACATGGAGCCATTTCCCACTTGGAAGTAAGGTGTTACAATGAATCGGCTCATTTGGACAATCCTTTACTAAATAGATGGAGTGAATAGGATGAAACGCGGACTTCTTATTGGCATTGGTGCTGTAGCCGTAGTTGCAGGCGTGCTTACCATTCCTGTTGAGGCAGAACCCTCACCCGATACACGAGTCATATTGGAGCACACGAACAAGAGGTATATTTCACCCCCCTGTTATGAGCAAGCCAGCAAAACGAACAATCTAGCCGAAGCCGATATTCAAAAAGCGCAGGAATTAAATTATCAGCCAGAATCGAGCTGCACGGCAAATTCACTTGCCCCCATCAAGCAACCGATTGCTTCCTTACTCGCCGTAAATCTCGGAATCAAACAAAGCCGCTGGGATTGGTAACCCTGTATGCTATTTAAGAGGGGAACCGTAACAAGGCATCGACTATAAAAAAAGAGCGTTAGCTTCAGCAGCTAATGCTCTTTTTTTGCTTAATAGTACGGAGAAATCATAAGGTAAACAATGACACCCGTCGCACTGACATACAGCCACATCGGCATCGTCCAGCGGGCGATTTTTTTATGTTTTTCCACCTTCATGTTGAGTCCGCGTGCTGTCGTAATCAGCGCAAATGGAACGATGATTGCCGACAACAGAATATGTGTAATCAAGATGAAGTAATAAATCGGACGAAGAATTCCCTCTCCCCCGTAGGAAGTGCTAGGTGCCATTCCGTGGTAGATCACATACGAAACCAGGAAGAGAGCTGTTGTAGAGAAGGCTGCAAATATATATCCTCGGTGCATCTTTATGTTTTTGAACTTCACGATGGAAACAAGCGCAGCAATCAAAAATATAAAGGTAAAACTGTTCATGACCGCATTAAAAAACGGCAGAAACGTCAGGTCGAGATGGCCGAAATCATTGTTTTTCGGCATGAAGTACAAGATGGCGACAAGCGTGTTAATCGCTATGGTGAGAATAACGATAATCGGTGTATAGTTGCGTTGTTTCATTCTTATGCTCCTTTTTTCTCAGATCATGAATGAGTATCCCGCTTTAGTCTACCCATTGACGAGCCCGGACATTGGCTGCCGCAAACGGTTAACCAGTCCAGTCATCCTAATGATAAACGAAGTAGGTTTGCCGTACAAAGGCGATTTGATGAACAAAAAAGAGGACCAACAAATGTTGGCCCCCTTTCGTTATTTCTTGTTTGATTGCTCGTCCAGCGGTACTGCCTTGTTTATTCCGAGTGTAAAGAAGCTAATGACCACAATCGCCAAGAAGACAATCCCGGCAATCAGGGAGACGCGTGTCTCATCATTGATCCACATCCCGATGAGTACCATGATGAGAAAAGCAATGGTCAAATAGTTGGACACTGGGGCAAAAGGCATTTTGAATGGATGGTTGTCCATTTCAGCACCCTTTGCTTTTCGGAATCTGATTTGACTGATCAAAATGACAAACCATGGAACCATACCAGGTAGCAAACTTGCACTGTACACGTACACGAAGAGATTTTCTGGGGCAATATAGCTTAAGATAACCCCAATACCGAGGCCGATCAGAACACCAATCGTACCTAACAGCGGCACACCATTCGAAGATAGTTTGGTAAAAACTCTCGGCGCTTGGCCATTTACACCTAAGGTATACAGCATACGCCCTGCACTATAAATCCCGCTATTACAGCCAGACATGGCAGCAGTGATCACGACAAAGTTAATGAGACCTGCCGCTGCGGTAATACCAATTTTCGCAAAGGTAACAACGAAAGGACTACCGATTGCCTGCAATTGATCCCAAGGGTAAACGGTTACAATAACAAAAATCGCACCAATATAGAAAATCAAAATGCGCCAAATGATATTTTGAATCGCACTTCTTAATGTTTTTTTCGGGTCTTTTGCTTCCCCTGCTGTAATCCCGATGAGCTCGACACCTTGATACGCCCCAATCACCAAGGAAAGGGCAAAGAAAAAGCCTGTCCAACCGCCTGTAAAGAACCCGCCATTTTCCCACAGATTCGATAAGCCGATTGCGTTTCCACCATTTCCAATACCAAAGAAAATCAAACCAATCCCTGCAAAAATCATCAAAACGATCGTTACAATCTTGATCATGGCGAACCAAAACTCAAATTCACCAAATGACTTCACAGAAACCAGGTTCGCTATACCGAGTATCACCATGGCAATAATACCAGGTATCCAAGCAGGCAAATCTGGGAACCAGTACTTCATATACGTCCCGACAGCAATGATTTCCGCCATCCCGACAACGACCCACTGGAACCAGTTACTCCAAGCCGTTATATAACCTGCTAACGGGTGAATATACTTATGCCCAAAGGTTGCGAATGAACCAGTACTCGGTTCCAAATACAACATTTCACCCATTGCACGCATGATGAAAAAAATAAAAATTCCTACAATTGCATAAGCTAGCATGACGGATGGTCCTGTCCATTTGATCGTGCTGGCAGACCCCATAAATAGCCCAACACCAATCGTACCGCCTAAAGCAATCATTTGAATATGACGGGCTTCCAAGCCTCTCTTCAGTTCCTTGTTTCCCACGTAAGCTTCCTCTTCCTCTCTGCTGTTGGCGGTATTTCGGATAGCTTCTAGTCATTCTCGTTTTATTGATTGAAAAACTGCCCCTTACATATCTCTTCACTTCTTATCAAGCATTCCTACTAGTTAGTAAGATTATTCACCTCTCTTGCCTTACACTATATTGGTAGATTACTTCATATATTTTAATATGTTTTTATAATATCTACAATTATATTTACAAGGAAAATACTTGATAATCAAACATGCTTGCATTCAACCAGGAGAAAAATACATAGCAAATCAATTAATTCTGAATGTGTTTCTACTTATATAAGGATAAGCAGTATGAAAATTTCCCAGCAAAGAAATACTATCAGCGATTTCAAAATAGGAGGAAATGGAACCATGGAGCACTATTGGGCCGAACAGTATCGAGAGGGACTGCAAGCTTTTGGACAGCTGATGCCAGAGGCCTTGCGAGCATATAATGAATTCACCAGCCAATGCTTTTCGTCCGGTGAATTGTCATCCAAGCATAAGCACTTACAGGCACTGGCTATCTCCCTTTACTCCGGAAATGAGCACTGCATTGTTTATCATTTGGAAGCAGCTCTCAACGACGGAGTTTCCAAAAAAGAAATTGCTGAAACAGTAGCAGTAGCTGGAGCATTCGGCGGCGGAACCACCCTTTCGCATGGCGTCATATTAATCAACGATGTGATGGAGGACAAACAGGGAACGATTCAATGAGAAGATGCCGAAAATTCCTGTACCACTGCGTTTACAAAAGCACAACAATCGCCGAGATCTCTCTCGAACGATTGTTGTGCTTTTTAACCTCCTCGATTATTTAGGATGAAGCGCTCTTGCCATCGCATCTATATAGCTTTGGCTGGCTCTCTGGCTCACTTCCGCTTCGGGGACAAACACTTCAAAGCAGTGGTAGCATCCGGGATACAGATGAAATTCTACGTCTACGCCCGCTTGTGCAAGGCGCGTCACATATTCGATCGTCTCATCTCGGAACAGATCAAGCTGTCCTACGCACGTATACGTCGGCGGTAGCCCCGCCAAGCTTTCTGCTCTCGACGGCACCGCATATGCGGATACCTGACTGTCGTCGGCATCTTCGCCCAGGTACATGCGCCACGCAGCCAAATTATTCGTCCGGTTCCAAGTTGCATTCTCAGCCTCGATTTCGTAGCTCGACGCTGTACGATTACGGTTATCGATCATTGGATACAACGGCATCTGGAAGATAAGGGCTGGCCCGCCTTTATCGCGAGCCATTAAAGCAAGTGCTGCGGTCAGCCCCCCTCCCCCACTTGCACCAGCAATCGCAACCCGATCCACATCGATGCCGAGTGACTCAGCTTCGTCTGTCATCCACGTTAAACCAGCGTAACAGTCATGGATGGCAGCAGGATAAGGATGCTCGGGGGCCAGACGATAATCGACCGATACGACAATACAATTAGCCGCTTGTACAAAGCGTTCGCATAGAGCGTCATCCATATCGGGGTGCCCCATTACATAGCCTCCTCCGTGAATCCACAGCATAGCCGGAAGCTTACTGCCTGTTCGCTGGACGGGCTCGTATATTTTCGCTAGCATCTCTCCTGCTGCGCCCGGAATCATTCGACTTGTGGTACGTACGTGCACCGACTTCACAATAGGCGGATTTTTCAGCATGGACCTGCTCGACTCCAAATTTTCTTCCAGTTGAAAACCAGGGAATTGTGCTAATGTTTGCCTTAATTCTGGCAGTACTCGACGATGAAAGTCCACGTGAATCCCTCCATTAAGCAAATGTTGATTCTTGCTCTGTCTCTGCTTCCCACTTGATTATTTCCTCTCGCACCCGAGGCGCTACCTCCGTCCCTAGTAGCTCAATGGCTCTCATTACCTGTTCATGCGGCATCGTAGATATCGGTACATACATCATAAAGCGCGTCATGCCTACCTGTTTGCGAAGGTGGAAGATCTTTTGAGCTACCGTCTCCGGATCACCTACATACAATGCCCCCTCCAAGCTGCGTGCGGCATCGAAGGTAGCACGGTTATAATGCGCCCAGCCCCGCTCCCTTCCGATTTTATTCATTCCTGCCTGGGTAGAAGGAAAGAATGTATCTGCCGCCAGTTCCGTATCTTCTGCAACAAATCCCAGTGAATGGGAACCAACTGTTAATCGCGATACGTCATGACCAGCGTGCATGGCCACCTTTTTGTAAAGCTGCACAAGCGGTGCAAACTGTCGCGGACTTCCACCAATGATCGCCAGCATTAGTGGCAATCCCAGCAGACCCGCACGAACAACAGATTCCTGATTGCCTCCGCTGCCAATCCATATGGGTAAAGGATTCTGAACGGGCCGTGGATACACGCCCAAATTCTGAATAGCTGGTCGGTGACCGCCCCTCCAGGTTACCTTTTCGGACGCCTGTATTTTCAAGAGCAGTTCCAAATGTTCTTCAAACAGCTCATCATAGTCATTCAAGTCATAGCCGAACAGGGGAAAAGATTCGATAAAGGAACCGCGTCCGGCCATAATCTCTGCCCGTCCATTCGAAATGCCATCGAGTGTAGCAAAATCTTGGAAAACACGCACTGGATCAGCCGAAGAAAGCACTGTCACTGCACTGGTCAGCCGAATCCTTTTTGTCAGTGGCGCAGCCGCAGCCAGCACCATGGCTGGAGAAGAAGCAGCATAATCCTTGCGATGATGTTCACCTATGCCAAATACATCAAGCCCAACCCGATCAGCGAGGACGATTTCCTCGACAACCTCACGTAATCTCTGTGCATGGCTCATCACCTCACCAGTCTGAACATCCGGCGTCGTTTCCACAAACGAAGTAATACCAATTTCCACAGACCATCTCTCCTTTTGCAAAACTTGTATCAGTCAACAGCTCTGGAAGTATAATAGTTTCATTTGATATATCTTCATTTTGAAGTATTTCAGTAGCTCTATTTCCCTGGGTTAGCCGAAACGTGTCTGGTCACTGCCCAATACACCAGAGCCAACCCACTAACGGAGGCTCCGAGCAAGCAAACTCCCTCCCAACCAAAATGCGCATATGTATAGGTCGAGGTAATGGAGCCAGCAGAGGAGCCGATCGAATAGAAAACCATATACCCCGCCGTGAGTCGACTCCGCGCCTCTGCACCCAAGGTGAAGATCATACTTTGATTCGTAACATGCACCGCCTGTACCGCTAAATCAAGCAAAACGATACCGATCGCCAAGGCAAATAACGACTGTTCTAGATAGCTGATTAACAGCCACGATAGTAGCAATAGGCTCAAAGCAAAGCCCGTCGTCCTCTGGCCGTAACCCCGATCTGCAAGCTTCCCTGCCCTTGCTGCCGCTAGCGCTCCGGCAACTCCCACGAGACCAAACGCCCCGATTGCTGTATGCGACAAAGATAATGGCGGCGCACTCAGAGGCAGTACCAATGGCGTCCACAAAATGCTAAACGCAGCAAAAATCAGCATCGCCAGAACAGAGCGAATACGTAATAGCCGTTCTTGGGCGAACAACATCAGTACCGATCCAAGCAACTGGAGATAGGATAGTGGCTTTACCTCCCGTTCCCTATTTGGCAATACCCGAAATAACACGCAAACCAGTAACAATAGAAATGCAGCAGAGACCAGATATACGGAACGCCACCCCGCAAGATCTGTTAAAACTCCCGCAATGGTTCGGGCTAGAAGTATGCCAATGACGATTCCACTTGTAACTACTCCAACCACTCGACCTCGCTCAGCAGGAGCAGCCATGGTCGCCGCGAATGCAACAATCGTCTGCGTCACAACAGCAAGCAATCCGACCGCTGCTATACCTGCGAATAGTACCGTGCTGGTGGAAGCAGTCCCTACGATAATCAGCGCTACCACAGATAAAAACATCTGACCGATAATCAAGCGACGTTGGTTCCATAAATCGCCAAGCGGGACAAGCAACAACAGTCCTACCGCATAAAAGATTTGAGTAAGGGTGATCAGAATCCCAATGATGGAATAGTCAATTCTGAACTCACTCGACAAATGATCAAGTAGTGGCTGCGCGAAATAGATATTCGCAACTGACATCCCGCAAGCAACGGCAAACAATAGTGTTACATAGCGAGGCATGGGCGAATTGGCCGTTACTTTTTCAATAACTTCCTCCATCTGACTTCACCTTACCTCCTTTCATTTTTGGTTTAATCCACAATAACATACCGATCAGTACGTTATTGTGCCCAGTAAATATATCCCAACATTTCTTTTTCTGTCAACACCATTCTTTTTAGGTTCGAATAAACGAACCTGAAATTGACAATGCAGATAAAAATCAATAAAATATAAAATACCACTCAGTACAAAAAGCTTTATTGGCCGTTACATAGATTTGAATTCATGAGTAATGAAAGGAACTCTTTATGGCAAGAACACGCGAATTTGACGAAGAAAAAGTACTAGATGCAGCTATGCAGCTTTTTTGGGAGAAGGGGTATGAAGCTACCTCATTAAGTGATTTAACTTCCCGAATGGGCATCCAGCGCCCCAGTATTTACTCAACCTTTGGTGACAAAAAAGAATTGTTCGAAGCCGCACTACGCAGATACACGATGTCTCGTGCTTCGGAGATACGAACGAAGCTTCAAAACACGCCATCCGTAAAAGAGGCATTTCGCCATTTTTTCAAAGAGGTGGCCGACGAGGAATATACGGAAGGTCTCAGCCGAGGATGCTTTTGCATTAATACCATGGTCGAGCTAGCCCCTCATGATGAGAAATTTGAGATTTTGACAAGGGAACACCAAATGTACCTCTCTGTCATTTTTCAAGAAACGATTGAGCGTGGTATCCAATCAGGTGAACTCGATTCGAGTATAGACGCAAAAGCTACCGCCCAAGCACTTATCGTATCGCTAATTGGACTGACCGTAATCTTGAAATCTCGTCCAAATCGATCATTTGTTGATAATTCGATAGAGGTTACGCTTACGTTACTTACGTAAGCATTAGGACCAGCTTGGACAAAAAAAAGACCAACATCT
The DNA here is from genome assembly GCF_055685845.1 of Brevibacillus schisleri. Taxonomy (NCBI): domain Bacteria; kingdom Bacillati; phylum Bacillota; class Bacilli; order Caryophanales; family Paenibacillaceae; genus Brevibacillus; species Brevibacillus schisleri. Next base: position 360,014 of record NZ_JBVNDM010000001.1, on the reverse strand, counting down.
GTTGGTCTCAGCCTGAAGAGAAACCCCCTTTTGGGGGATTTCTTTTTAGTATTGTTCAGCACGAAGTGCTGAAAAAAAGGATAGCCTGCACCTAACTTGCTTTCGCTAGGTGTAGCGCTATCCTTTTAATGTTTTGTACTGTTGCTGTCATCAATACCTGCTCTTGGACATTTTCACGTCCGCGTAACCTACAATAGCGAAGCCCATGCAGTTCTTTAGCATCTGCAAAGCTTCGCTCTATGGTTTGGTATCTTAATCTATATAAATATTTCCCCGATTTACTTAAACGGTTCTGTCGAACCCATTCCTTACTCTCTTCCCAAACGTGCCTGCTTATCACCTTTTGGTGATTTTTAGATCGGGTACACTCAGAAAGCCTTGGACAAGTTTTACATATTTCTTTATTGGACTTATACATCCTGTATCCGTTTCGATCGGTAGTCGAATAAGTAAGCGTATGTTTTTGAGGACATGTGTACACATCGCACTCCAGATCATATTTAAAGCGCCATTTAGCAAAAAGACCTTTAACAGGTGTAAAGGCACGATGACCGATGACAGCAAATACATTTATATCGTGAAGTGCCTTGCAGATTGGAGTAGTTAAATAACCAGCATCTAATGCAATAGCTTCAATTGTATCCTGAAACCCAAACTTCTCGATTTGGAGATTCAGCCTATCTATGTAAGGAACGGAATCATGGACATTGCCAGCAGTGACATGGACATCGGTAATAATATTGTACTTATGATCGACAGTCCGGTGATCGAGATAGAAAAAGCCTTCGGGCTTGCTGTCTCGAACCATGTAGCCACTTTCCGGATCCGTGGTACTCATCTTGATTTCCTTTTCTTCCTTCACACCCTCTCTAGGCTTCAATCCTTTTTTCCATGTACCTCACGGTCTTCATTAATTGCTACCTCTAAATCTTTGAGATAGGCACGACTCGTTTTCTCGATGACATGCTTCTTAAATTTTCGTTTATTCGCATTTGCTTTAAGATGCGTAGAATCACTTATCAATACACGTCCAGCGACCATTCGATGCTGAATCGCCAAGCGAACAATTTCATCAAAAATCTCCTGAAAAACATTTGTATTTTTAAAACGGGTTCGACGATTCCAACTGATTGTTGTGTGATCTGGAACTCGATCTGTTAAAGAAAGGCCAAGAAACCAACGATAGGCGATATTAGTCTGGATTTCTTTTTCGAGTTGCCTCTCTGAGCGGATACCGTAAAGGTATCCAATGAAAATCATTTTAAATAAAACAATAGGATCAATCGACGGTCTACCGTTATCCTCGCAATAATATTGACGTACTTTTTCTCGGATGAAGGAGAAATCTATATGTTTCTGGATGACCCTTAATAAATGGTCCTCTGGGACCAATTCATCAAGACACACAAATTCGTAATGCATTTGTGGATTTTTATCATTGGAGGTAAGCACAATAATCACCTACTATAAAATGTAATTATAAGAATTATAACAAATTAACGCGGTGTCGCTTTAAAATTAAGTGAAATAAAAATGGCTGTCGACTTTCTCGACAGCCTGAGACCAACATCTGTTGGTCTTTGGTCTTTCAATCTATCACTACAACTACTGTGTACGCTCCAATTTAAAACGCTGCACCAATAACTGCAACTCTTCCGCAATGTTGGCAAGATGCGCTGCCGATGCCGCCACTTCCTCCATCGAAGCATTCTGTTCTTCACTGGCTGCTGCGACTTGGTCGACCTCTTGTGCAGTGGCTTGGCTCATGGCGCTCGATTCACCAAAGGCTACAAGCATCGCCGTATTTGATTGCATTAACCGTTCGCTGACGCGGGCTACTTGTGCGAGGTGCGCGTCAATGCGGTTAATGGCCTCATACATCTCCGTAAAACGCTGCTCAACCGATTGTGTCAAATCACTTCCCGCGGTAGCAGAATCCACGCCTTCCTCCGTTCGTCTAACCATGTGAAGGACGCGATTCTGAACCTCGCCGATCAAACTGTCGATCCTTTCAGCAGCAGAGCCTGTCTGATCAGCCAGCTTGCGTACCTCATCAGCGACGACAGAGAACCCGCGACCTTCTTGCCCGGCACGCGCCGCTTCAATAGCAGCATTCAACGCAAGCAAATTCGTCTGAGAGGCGATATCCTGGATAAAATTCGTCACCCCACTAATTTCTTCAGCAACCTGTTTTAATTCCTCCATCTCCTGCTTAGAACGGGCAGAATGTTCCACGATCATATTCACCTGTTGTCTTGCCGCTCCAAGGGACTCCTCTCCGGTATTAGCCAGACCTGTAATGAGCTGCGACATTTCCGTGCTCTCACGCAGGATGCGGATGGCATCATCCAGCTCCTGTTGCGCTTGCGTTGCCGATTGCTTCACGGTATCTATACTCTGATTCATATCGGAAGACATAGACGCTATTTCTTGCATAGAGGCAGCGACTTGTTCAATCGTTTGCACGTTCTCCTCCGAATTCGCAGACAGATGGTGGGAGGAAGCAGAGATTTGCTCGGAATGATCGGTAATTTGACGCAGGACATCGGACAACGTTTGCGACATCGTATTGAAGTTGGATTGCAGCTGCCCAATCTCATCCGTTCTTCCACTCGCGATAGACCGGACCATCCCCCTGCGCGATTAAGTCGGTCAGTTGCTTCAATTGCAGAATGGGTCGCACCGTGCGTTTCATGAATATCCAAACGAACAGGGCAATGAGGGCAAGCAACAGTACGATGAACAAAAATGAGGTCCGCAACAGTGGCCCCGTTTTTTGATTGATTTCATTCCAATCTATCACGGAAACGACGTTCAATCCGAGCGAATTTTGCTTGTTGAAATGATAATATTCACGAAGCTCGTCATCATCCACTTCGAAAGAACCCTCCGCTCCATCACGCATCACTTGGAAGCGATTGTCTTCAAGCGGCTTGCCCTGCGGGAATCGTGGATGCGACATTGTCACATTGTTCTGATCGAACAAGCTGACATATCCCTTTTCTCCGATCTTGTACGTCTTTACCAGCTCGTTTAAGTGATCGATAGAAACGTCGATTCCCGCTACTCCTTTACCATCGGAGAGCGTCTTGGCAAACGTAATCACGTAACCTCCGCTTATCGCGTCGATATAAGGCGGCGTCACAACGACCTGCCCTTTATGCTGCATCGCTTCCTTGTACCATTCACGGGTAGTCGGATCAATTTCCTTTTTCGCCGAATTGTAATATCGATTGTCGTAGTACATGAACGCAGCCAAAACATTATCGATGTCTTTCTCTATGTTGCGAATGCGATCATAGATATACGTATCCGCACTTTGCCCCGGCGGAACTTGAACATCCGCAAAGCTATTGATCGTAGCAGAATAATCCTCGTACGAATTATTGAGCACTTGTGTAATCATCGTGGTAACCGATTCGACTTGGGACAACAATTCGTGCTCTAACTGGTTGCGCGCCAGTTGTGTCAAGGTCAGGCTAAGAACGACAGAGGGAACAACAATAAGCAAGACGAGCAAAAACAGGATCTGCTTAGATAGCGATGCTTTATAACCAGTAATCATTTTCTTTATCATCTATGATGACTCCTCTCTAGTGAAGTAGAATAACGAGTTGCAACGCAAACAACGCCTCACCGGTCGTTAGAGGCGCGTTCCTATCAGGCTAAATTCATACCTATGCCCATATTTTCTACATGAACATTTATGCAAAATATATTTTCCCTGTTAGTACCTATTTGAAACTTCAGGGCATCAAACAAGTAAAATTTGGAAAACTTCTTTCCGATACAAATAATAACCAAATACCAGTAATCCGCATTCTGGATTGGCTGACGTTTTGGCCAACGACTCGATTCATGAAAGGAGGTATCATCATTCATGTTCTCTGTTACACCTAGATACGCCATAAGCTCGTCTGTCCAGTATAGAAGCCCGGGAATTCACCCACAGCCGAAAGCACTGGAGCACGACCGTAACAAAAAGCAGGATCATCTAACGATTAGCCAGCAAGGCCTACAGCTAAGCAGTGGGAACAACGCTCCCAATAAGAATAAGATGCTGCAAAGCCTCATGGAACAAAAGCAAGCGATGCTAGAGAGACGGAACAACTACTCTGCGGATGCGGTTGAAAAACTGACAGACCCAAAAGTCATGAAAGAACGACTGGATGAGATGGACAAACAGATCGAGGAAATCGATACGCAGATGAAACTAATTCAGTTGGAAGAACAACGCAAGGCGAGAGGCACGGATGAAGAGCAGGGCAAGGAACAAAAAGCTTCCGAGATCGCCCCCAAACAAGATGAATCCCTACAATCCTCCTCTAACCTCCATGCTGTTGTAACGGCAACCCACCATCTCAAGAATATGCACAGTGTAAAACGCGCTCAGATTACCTTGGAATTAGAGGCGAAGGCGTGGGAACCCGCGTCAAAGGACGGAGATTTTACGAAGTCAGAAGAACTGAAGCGGAAGGCAGAAGGCTTGGACGGCAAACTGCTAAAGATGGCTGACGAGATCGACAAAAGGCTTGAGAAATCTCAAGATACTAATCAGGCAGAACGTTCTTCTAACGACAAGCAAGCAGATGAGCAAAAGAAAAACCCTTATCTGCAAAAGCGAATGGAAAACCAACAAGTGTCTGGATCTACCATCGATTGGATTGCATAACTTGTAAGCGAGAAACCTCCTGCTGCTACACATTGATAGCTCTGGAGGTTTTTTCAGTTTGTTTTCAGAGGAAAATACCGGGAAACCCGGGCGAATGGCTATCAAATTGGCTATTAAACAGTTGTTTAAAATGGCGCAAAGGCCACCCTCAAAGGGGCTGTTGACAAAAAGGGTTAGGGACCCAATGCCCTAACCCTTTTGCCGTTTTTTCACTTATACGTCGTCGGATTGTTTTGTTTCGTAACCTGTGATTAGTTTGCTTTTATCATTCGTTTAATGTTAATTGCCATTGCAGAAAAGAGGCAGTGTTCGGATACATTTCGAATGCCTCTTTTGTATGTTTCTTTTAAGTTATGCTGCCTTTTCATTGTACCGAAGGTACCCTCGCACCATATTCTTCTTTGCCTTTGGATAACACTGTACTCTTGGCTTTGCTTCCTTGCTTGGTTGCGTTCTTTAGCCTCTTGGAATAATGGTCTTTCTATTGTTTTGCGAGATGCGGTTTGTCCAAAACATTGTTGGCGTAACTCACAGGACTTACAGTCCTTTGTTTGGGCAGCATAAATTTTGCTATAACTTTGTTTCCAACTGTGCCACTTAACATGAGTAAATTGAAGTGCCTTGCCATTCGAGCAATAATAGGCATCGTTCATTTCATCAAATGTAAATTGTACTGACCTTTCGGTCTGATCAATAACACCTTTTATCGGAGAGATATAACCGGTTATCTTTAAATTTTCTAATTCATGGTGTACTCCAGAGCGATCATACCCTTTATCTGCGCCTACTTTGCCAATATGTAAACCAAATTTCTCTTTTTGTATCTGTAATCGCTTTATAAATGGTTCGTGGTCATTCACATTAGCAGCCGTAACGTGTATATCAGTTATGATTCCATGCTTAACGTCCACACTGGTATGCGCTAAATAGTGAAATCCCTTGGGTTTATTAGGACGGTTCAATAAACCTGACTCCGGGTCTGTTGTGCTCTGTTTTACTTCCTTCTCAGGAGGAGAGGTTTTAGGTTTTCTTCCTCGTTTTTTCCTAGTGGGATCGTTATCTCTGTCTTTTTTAATTCTCCGTGCTTCCTTTTCTAGCTCTTCAAGGTACTCAGTAGGCTTTTTCTCCACTAAAACTTTTTCTGACCTATTAATCGATGCATTCGCTTTGATGTGAGTAGAATCAACAACAATTATTTCCCCAGTAACTAAACCAGTTCGAATACATTCCGAGACGATGTGATCGAAGATCTCCTGAAAAATATGACTTTCTTTAAATCTACGACGGCGGTTCTGGCTCAGTGTGGAATGATCGGGAACAGTGTCAGTTAAGTCCAATCCTAAAAACCATCGATAGGCCAAATTCACTTGGATTTCTTGTTCCAACTTCCTTTCGGAAGGGATGCCATAAAGATACCCGATAAGGATCATTTTCATTAACAAAACGGGATCAACTGAGCGACGACCTACAGGCGAGTATAAGTGTTGCACTTTCTCATAGATAAAAGAAAAATCAATCTTATTACGAACAACACGTAAAAAATGATTCTCGGGTACAAGATCATCCAAATTTAAGAACATAAACTGGTGCTGTTTGTCTCCATCGATTCCCATCATGAGATAGCCCTCCAAAATAAAAAGAACCGTATAGAAATGATTTCTACACGATTCCCAGAAACCCCTATCTCTACGGCAATTTGTCAACAGCCCCTCAAAGGATGGCCTTCTGCTAACATCGCGTCACCGTCGGAATTGTTCCTTCGAGTCGGTGTCTTTCGGGACTGGCGATCAGCGATTGCTGGAGCGTGTTTCATATGCACCTGGTTTATGTCTAACTTTTTCTTTTAACATCACTTGTAAAATCAGTGCAGCAACGATAGCGATCGCCACGCCACTCATACCTAGCCACGTAATTGACGATAAGGATACTTGATCAACAGCGATGCCTCCAATTCCAGCCCCTGCCGCCATCGCGAGCTGCATCATAGATTGGTTTAGACCAAGCATTACCCCTGAATTATTCGGTGCAATCCGAACTAAATTAAACTGTTGCGTTGGTCCGGAAGACCAAGCGGCGAAGGACCATAATACCAATATCGCGATCACCGTAAACGGTTCATGTGAGATAGATACGGTAATGGAGAGCAAAATGAGAGCTGCAACATGCAGAAGCATTCCACCAAGTAATGTAGGAGATACTCCCCATTTGTCCGTACTGTAACCACCGAATTTGGAACCGATCAGACTAGCTAAACCGAACGCCAATAAAGCGCTACTCAACAAATTTTCACTTATATCAGCGGCTTCGAGAAGATAAGGAGATATATAAGTATAGGCAATGGAATACCCACCCAGCCAAAAGAACGTAACCGATAAACCAAGCCCGACTTTCGGGTTTTTCAACAGTGCTAATTGCTTCGAAAGAGGTACGGGTACATCTCCTTTTACTTGTGGGATCGTGCGGGACAGGACAATCATCGCCAAAAGACCTGCAATTGCAATAAACCCGAATACTGATTGCCATTCAAATGCGGCTGCCGCTACTCGTCCAAGGGGAACACCGATAATTAAAGATGCTGTAAATCCCATAATGACAGTTGCGATCGAACTTGCCTGCTTGCCTTCAGGAGAGATCTTGGCCGCGATATCTAACGCAGTCACAACCACCATTCCAGCACCTATAGCCATGATCACACGGGCCATAATAAAGAATTCAAACCCCTGAAGAGCGAACGACAGTATATTGGCAACTACGAAAATTCCTAGTGCACTAACAAGAAGCCTCCTCCTATCCATTTTCGCCGTTATGGCCATCATCACAGGAGTTAAAATGGCATAAACAAATGAAAAGATAGTAACCAGCTGCCCTGCCGCTGTAATGGAGATACCCATCGTATCCGAGATCTTATCCAGAATGCCGGAGATTACATACTCTGAAGTACCCACTAGAAAACTGACCAATGACAAAAAGTAAACCTTCCACGTATTCGACATGAATAGCACCCCTCAAAATTTAGACATATTAAGATATGTCGATATGAATCTTGAAATAAAACTGAATACTCCATGAAGCATTCAGCTTTACTCCATTATATTTGACTGCTAAAAAAAGCGCCTATTTCACGTATTTTTTCCTCGTCCCTGGTATAGTACGTATATTTCCCAATACGCTCCGTCTTGATCAGCCCAGCGCGTTGGAGAATGGACAAATATTGGGACGCAGTGGACTGAGTCATATTCAATTTCTCAGTTATTTGACTGACGCATACCCCGATCTTTCTCATATCCACTCCTTCATGGGGTATAAAATGTTTTTCAGGCTCTTTTAACCAATGTAGAATTTGGAGTCTAGACTCGTTGGACAGCGCTTTAAAAATTTCAATTGGATCCATACGCATTATTATATCGGGAATTGTCGATATGTCAATGACTTCTGAAATGACACCCACCCGTGAGAGCGGGTGGGTTTTTTCAAAGATTCCGTCATTACTGGCTCAACGAATCAAGCGAAGTGCGAACTTGATTGGCAAACGAATAGTTATTTCTAGCATCCCAGTTGATAGACCAGGTCATAACTCCTTGGAACTGCGGATAACCAGCTGGATTTTGGAGTTTGTAGGTTCCCCCAAAAGACGTACCCTTTACCAAATAGTGAAGGGCTTTCTGGATATCGGCAGGAGATGTATAGCCTCCCCCGGCAGCACTTGAAGCAGAAGGCAGCCCGATCGCGACTTGGTTTTCCCTCAAGGCTGGAAACATGTTGTTTGGATTACGCCCGATAGGGAATCCTTTCAACAGCATTTCTGCCATCGCTACTTGGAAATCAGCCGTTCCTTGTTGATACGTACGACCATTCAATGCTTCCAGCGCTCCAGAATTATAGTGCTGAACGTGGATATAATTCATCCGGTCGCGAAGGGCATGAATCACAGGCAGATAAGCGCCCCACGGCCCACCATAGGCAGCGTAACCTCCTTGGACATAAGCCGTTTCTGGAGCCATTGTCAAAATGAAAGATGGGCCAAATGTATTCGTGATCGTCTGAGTCGCTGCGATCAAGTTTATAATTTTGGGCGTTGTCGGATTTCTAAAATCAGTGTCCCCCGCATTTAGCGACAAGGAGCTTCCTTCCAGATCAATATCCATACCATCAAACCCGTACGTTTGAATAATCGAGGTCATCGAGGTAATAAAACTTTGTTTGGCAGCTTCCGTCGTCAGCTCGACTGTACCATTCGCTCCGCCAATCGAGATGAGGACCTTCTTCCCCTTTGACTGTAACAAGGCGATATCCGACTTAAATTCCTCAACGGATGCATTGAACGGCACGAATCCCATTGTCGCATGATCGCCACCGACTGGTTCAGCGAACGCAACATTGATTACATCGTATTTATCTGAGACATCTCTTAGCTTGAGTACTGTAGAACCATTGTCAAAATTATGCCAGTAGCCGATTAAAACTCGTTTGGACACCGGTTCATTCGGGGATGTAGATAAAGTGGTTATCGTTATCGAGGTGCTGGGTGGGGATACATTGCCCGCGGCATCTTTTGCCTGGATCGTGAATGAATAAGTCGTATTTGCTAGAAGCCCTGTCACGGTATAGGATGTTGTACTCGCTATACCAGCGAGTGTATCTCCGTTGTAGACGAGATACTCCTTAACAGCTCTGTCATCCGTAGAAGCTGACCAAGACAAGCTAACCGAACTACTCGTTTTCCCTACTTCACTAAGATTTGTGGGGGACGTAGGTGGAATGGTATCGGGAGCAGAGGGACCTTGCAGCTGCCACAGTGTCGGTACGTTGGGCGGTTCCCACCCGACAAGCGATGTATGAGCAAATGTACATTTGTAATCTTGCCCTTGATACGTAACCATGTCTCCTACCTTGTATACAGTGTTGGGAGTCCACAGTGTCATGGCGTGAGAAGACTGCGGGAATAGAGAAAAAATTAAGAGAAGCGATAGTACTACCAAAACTCCTGTTTTTCTCATCAAAAAATACATCAAACAAAGCCTCCTTCATTTTTACTTGTGCAAAAAAGATGCCTCATACAAATGAGCTAATATAAAGATATACTTATATTTGAAAAAAATGTATTTTTTTGAATAACATATACATAAGAAAATCTCTATCGGCATTGACAACGTTTTCACAGAATAATAGAATACACTTACGACAAGTTAACTATGATGGAGATTCGGAGACTCATACTTTTTGGCACTTTCATTTTTGAAAGCGCCATTAAAGTATGGGTTTTTTTACGTGCATCTCCGTCTTTGTTAGAAATCATCTAGGGGGAGGAATATGATGCTCAAACTGTTTAAGCCTGCACCGCCTATTGACAGATTGCCTGACGAACAAATTGATTCTGAGTATAAAAAGCTCAGGCTTCAAGTGTTTCTCGGAATCTTCATCGGTTATGCGGCGTACTATCTCATCCGCAAAAACTTCTCGCTCGCCATGCCTTATTTGATCGAAGAAGGATTTACAAAAACAGATCTCGGTTTTGCGTTATCCGCCATTTCGATTTCCTACGGGATCAGCAAGTTTGTAATGGCCATTTTTTCAGACCGAAGCAACCCGCGAATGTTCTTGCCTGCCGGTTTGATTCTTTCTGCACTTATCAGTTTATTGATGGGAGTTGTTCCTTACTTCACCTCATCCGTCACGATCATGTTTGTGATGCTGTTCCTGAGCGGTTGGTTCCAGGGAATGGGCTGGCCTCCATCCGGGCGTGTCCTCGTACACTGGTTTAGTGTAAGTGAAAGAGGAAACAAAACAGCCATTTGGAATGTAGCCCATAACGTTGGCGGAGGCTTGATGGCTCCCCTCGCTGTAGCAGGTGTATCGATGTTCACCTGGCTTTCGGGTAATACCTCTTCCGGGTTTGAAGGCGTGTTTATCCTTCCTGCTCTGGTTGCCATTGTCTTTGGATTCATTACGTATTTCTTAATTCGCGATACTCCGCAGTCAGTCGGCCTGCCGCCTATTGAAGAATATCGCAATGACTATCCAAACAAAGAGAAGAAAACGTTTGAAACAGAATTCTCCACTAAAGAAATCCTTTTCAAATACGTATTGAACAACAAATGGGTTTGGGCAATCGCGATTGCCAACATCTTCGTCTACTTCGTCCGTTACGGCGTTCTGGACTGGGCGCCGACCTATTTGAGTGAAGAAAAAGGCTTTGATATGAGCAAATCGAGCGTTGCTTACTTCCTGTACGAATGGGCAGGTATCCCGGGAACGCTTCTGTGCGGCTGGCTGTCTGATAAATTGTTCAAGGGCCGCCGTGGACCCGCAGGGTTTGTCTTTATGCTCGGCGTATTGATCGCTGTTCTGGTCTACTGGTTCAACCCACCTGGAAATTCCGTAGTCGATATGATTTGCCTGATCGCTATCGGTTTCCTGATTTACGGTCCAGTCATGCTGATTGGTTTGCAAGCCCTTGATTTTGTTCCGAAAAAGGCTGCCGGAACCGCTGCAGGACTTACCGGTCTGTTTGGTTACCTAGGCGGTACAGTCACCGCGAACGCATTGATGGGGGTTATCGTTGATGCCTCCGGCTGGGATGCAGGATTTATGTTGCTGACAGCTTCGTGCGCATTGGCTGCTCTTGTTTTTGCCCTTACGTGGAATGTGCGTGGGCAGGAAGTCGTTAAAAATCATTAAAATAGCAAAAAGAAGGATGAAAATCGTTATGATTTTTATCCTTCTTTTTTTATCAAAACCGATCCCCCGATCCAGAGTGGCCTAAGCTAAACATTTAATACTACATTTTCCAGCTGACTGGAATAAGAATTGTCATGCTAGAACAAAATAGGACAAGTTTCTTTTTAGGACTGTAATGAGGCTGCAAAGGAGGAAAACCATGTGGAAAACAATTGTTTCAAAGCTTCCTGCCTGGCCAGTTTTTATTCAAGCCGCAGTCGTTTTTCTTGTTCCTTATGCGATTTCAAGATTATTTCATTGGATTCGTACAACGGAGGAAGAGTGATATAGATGGAAAGTATCGCTCCATTTACAGACGATTACCTATCGAATTTGAATCTTATCCGTCAGGAAATCGCCCAAAACGCAGATGTGCATATCCGCGAATTTTCTTTCGGACAGACTGCCAGTCGTGCTTCCATTATTTTTGTAGATGGGTTATCCGATCGCGATCTCATCGATAATACTATTCTGAAAACGCTCATGAATGATTCTGTGGCAGTGATGGTACAGGAGAATTCTTCGGGGGACGTTTCTGTATCCAAAGATTTTTTCATCAATCATGTGCTTTCGATCCATGAAATACTGGAATGCCGGGATGTATACGATCTGAGGACAAAAGTATTGACTGGCTTTACGGCACTGTTGATTGAAGGGACCGCAAATGCTCTCCTTCTTAATACCGTAAAAGTAAAAACAAGAAATATAGATGAACCTGTCTCAGAATCTTTGGTTAGAGGCCCTAGAGTAGGCTTCACGGAAACGTTAAGCGAAAATACCGCCCTCTTGCGCAGACACGGTGAAAATGGAGATCTTCTCTTCCTAAAATTTCAGGTGGGAGAGCGTGCAAAAAAAGAGCTGATTATCGCCTATATGAAAGAGATTGCGAATCCCGCGTTGGTTGAAGAAGTAAAAAATCGAATTACGAAAATTAAAATTGACCATGTGCCGGAATCCGGCTATGTGGAGCAACTTATTGAAGATAATTATCTCAGCCCATTCCCGCAGGCGCAGAGCACAGAACGGCCTGACCGCGTCATCAGTGCATTAATGGAAGGACGAGTGGCCATCTTGCTGGATGGTACTCCTTTTGCCTTAATCGTTCCAGTGACGTTCAGCATGCTCCTGCAATCGCCTGAAGACTATTATGAGCGCTGGATTCCAAGCACATTCATTCGCTTGTTGCGCTTTTTCACTGCCTTTTCTTCCTTGCTTATACCGGCCCTCTATATTTCCTTTATCTCTTTTCACCAAGGGTTAATTCCTACCGAATTGGCTATTTCCATCATCAGCACTCGACAAGGAGTTCCATTTCCCGCTCTGTTGGAGGCACTGATCATGGAAGTTTCTATCGAGATTATGAGAGAAGCCGGTCTTCGATTGCCAAAACCAATCGGCCCTGCCATCGGGATTGTCGGTGGACTGATTATTGGTCAAGCTGCAGTACAAGCAGGTATTGTCAGCCCAATTATGGTAATCGTCGTGGCTGTCACTGCTATTTCCTCCTTTGCCATTCCGTCATACAACCTAGGTATTTCCTTACGTCTCATTCGGTTTTTGGTCATGTTCTCCGCAGCCATGTTTGGATTGTACGGGGTGATTTTGTTTTTTCTCTTGCTTACGAGTCATTTGGTAAAACTAAAAAGTTTTGGTGTACCTTATGTTACTCCTGCTGTTCCCTATCGGTTAAGGGATTGGAAAGATTTCATGGTGCGCATGCCACTCATGATGATGAAACGCCGTCCAAAAATGCTGCATACGAAAGAGCCGACTCGCAAAGGATAACCACTCAGTATAGTAGGTGAAGCCCAAAATGTTACCCACCCGAAATGATCGGATCACCACCTCCCAAACAGCAGTGATCATCATCAACTTTATATTGGGAGCGGGAATCCTTACCCTGCCTAGAATCTCAGTGGAAAAAGCAAAGACACCGGATGTTTGGATAAGTGTCCTCATTGGCGGTTTACTCGCGATGCTCGCTGGGATAATCATTGTAAAATTAAGCCAGCGGTTCCCTGAGAAAACGTTTTTTGAATACAGCCAGGAAATTGCAGGGGAATGGGTTGGAAGGATGCTTAGCCTTCTGATCATCTGTTATTTTTGTTTGACCTCATCTCTTCAAGTCCGATCTATGGCTGAAGTAACAACCTTTTACTTGCTGGAGAAAACCCCAATGTGGGCCATTGTTATGGTATTTTTGTGGGTTGCTCTTTATCTTGTCATAGGTGGCATCAATTGTCTCGCCCGTATGTTTGAGATTATCTTGCCAATTACTGTCCTCTTTTTTTTGGTGGTTTCCTTGATGAGCATAAAAATTTTTGAAATCGATCATCTTCGTCCCGTATTGGGGCTGGGGTGGAAACCGGTGTTCGATGGGATTAAACCAACTGCGCTCGCCTATACCGGTTTTGAAATAATGATGATTCTGGTGGTATACATGAGACAGCCAAATAAAGGCGTGAAAGCCGTTGTGGTGGGAATTAGCGCCTCGTTGATCTTTTACCTGATGACAGTCGTGATGGTCATTGGGGCGTTTTCAATCGATGGAGTCGTCACAAGGACATGGCCGACCATTGATCTCATACGAAGCTTTGAAATTACCGGTTTACTCTTTGAACGGTTTGAATCGTTGCTGCTCGTATTATGGATTATGCAAATCTTTTCTACTTTCACGTTGGCTTACTACTCAGCCGCTCTAGGCCTCGCCCAGCTCTTCAAGAAAAATATGGAGCCGTTTCTATTCGGATTGCTGCCTGTTATCTACATCATTACGATGACTCCAAAAGAAATCAATAGTGTATTTGCACTTGGAGATTTTGTGGGCGATGCAGCCTTTCTCTTATTTGGTGTAATGCCCCTTCTCCTTCTTATTATTTCTGGCTGGAAGGTGGGTAAGCATGAAGCAAAGTCATCATCGTGAGTGGCTCCTCCTCTTGACATCATTATCTGTTTTCCTGCTCTTCTTACTGACCGGATGCTGGAGCAGCAAAGATATCGACAAGATGGGTGTAGGCATCGGTTTGGCATTGGATGCCAGCAACAAATCAAATGTTGAAAAAAAGCTGGAAAAGCAGGGAAAGAGCCCTCCTCACGTTGACACAATCACCATGACCTATCAATTTATTAACCCAAAAGCAACAAGCAAAGAAAGCAGTTCGGCAGGACCACAACAAAAAGCATATTTGAATGCGTCCCAAACCGGTGAATCTATCCTTCCAATCATCCGTGAATTTTCATTGAGTCATGATGCCCCCTTGTTCAGCCCGCACTTAAAAGTCATTGTGATTAGCGAGGCTCTGTTACACACACATCGTTTGGAATCTTTGCTGGATCTATTTCTGCGAGATAATGAAATACGTCCAAGCTGCTTGGTATTTGTTAGTAACGGGAATGCCCGCGATGTCTTGGAAACCAAAAAACCTGGAGAATTGCCAGCACTGAATTTGCTTGGAATCGTAGATAACCGAAACCGAACAGCCAAAATTTTACCTCCTGTGCCACTCGCCAAATTAACGGCCAAGTTGAATTCCGAATCAAGCTTTCTCTTGCAAAATGTTGCCGCTTCTAACAAGGAAGTGAAGTTTGAGGGGGCAGCCGTAATCAATGGAAAGACAAAAAAATGGGCGGGATTTTTAAACGAAGTGGATTTGGAGGGCATAACGTGGATAACCGGAAAAGGTAAAGGAGGGCTAGTGAGAAGCCTTGACAAGGAGACAGGTCAACTGATCATTTATGAGATCGAAACCATGGAGAGCAAAATCACTCCCCATGTTGACGGAAACAAGATTTCCTTTGATGTGCATATCAATTCGAAGGGACGCTTGTCTGAAAATTGGGTGTTGGACGCGAATCCTTTTAAAAAGGAATTCCTGAAAAGGGTGGAAAAAGCGGCTGAATTGGAAGTACGGAAACTGGTCAAGAGTGTCACAGCAAAAATGCAAAACCATTTCCATGCGGATGTTGCCGGATTCGGAGAACGTTTGCGAATCGAGTATCCAAAAACGTGGGAGAAAGTAAAAAAAGATTGGGATCAAACATTCAGCACTGTACCCATCACTTACTTCGTAAAGCTTACCACTACTGATTTCGGCGCATCAGGGCCTAGCAAGTGAAGCTTCCTTTCGTTCTGTTATCCATTAATTGCGATTGGAGTAAGATGCCCCCTCTCCCCTTACTCCATTCCCTCTTCGTATGAATCACTTAACTTCTGCTATGACCATACCGTCCAGCGACTTTTGCAGACCATATGTTGCAAACGCTGAAATAAGGTGTTATATTAATTGACGTATCAATCATTGATGCGTCAATTATCATCAAGCTATCATGCTCAACTGACTGTATGTTGTCATGCTTGTAGATATATGACTGAGTTTCTATTCATATTGCCCCCGGGAGGCATTTTTCATGACACGCAAGGAATTAGAAGAGGAGCAAATACTGAATCTGCTCATCGGATTAACCAATAAAATAAGTCCCAAGTTCGAACGCTGTACCGGAATCAGCTCTACTCGTCTCGCGATCTTGCAAATCCTTTGCGAATGCAACGAAATCAATCAGTCCCAGCTACAAAAGCACATCAATATCGACAGTGCTGCCATTACACGCCACCTGAAGCAACTGGAAGTGGATGGCATGGTGACCCGACACAAAAATCCAAATGATAACCGCGAAACCTTCGTTCGTCTATCCGAAGAAGGACATCATCGGATTGAAGGGTACAAAAGCGAGAAACGAAATTTTATCCAGCAGATTCTGGAAGGCTTCAGCGAGGATGAAACGCAGGTCTTAACTGATTTTCTCAAACGGATGCAAAACAACATTTGATTGTTCCAGAAAGGAGTCTTTTTACATGAAAAACACCGTACAAAGAACAAATGATTTTCGTGAAATCACGTTTGGTCGTCGTTCTGTCAAACTTTATGATCCTGAAATAAAAATCAGCCGCGAGGAAATGATTGAAATTTTAGCGGGAGCCACACGTGCTCCATCCTCAGTCAACATGCAGCCTTGGCGCTTTGTGGTGATCGAAAGTCAAGAAGGGAAAGAAAAGCTTGCAGAGCTAGCACGCTTCAACAAGACGCAGGTACTCACCTCTTCCGCCGTCATTGCCGTATTCGTCGACATGAATAATGCAGAATATATGGATGAGATATTTGGAAAAGCTGTCGAGCTCGGATACATGCCGCAGGACGTGAAGGACATGCAGCTGAAAGCCGTAAAGCCTTACTACGCCAATCTACCAGCTTCTGACCTGCGCGACGTCAATTTTATCGATGCCGGGCTCGTATCCATGCAATTGATGCTGGTTGCCCGTTCATTCGGCTATGACACGAACCCGATCGGCGGCTATGAAAAGGATCAAATAGCTGAAGCGCTGGATTTGGACAAGGATCGCTATCAACCGATCATGCTGATTAGTATCGGGAAAGCAGCCAAGGAAGGATACCCCTCTTACCGTCTCCCTGTTGAGACAGTGACAACCTGGAAATAATTCAAATTCGTTGGAAGAAAGGGAAAAAACCATGCTTATTATACATGCCCATCTGCAAGTAATACCCGCACAGGAAGAAGCCTTCCTTCAAGCGGCCAAAGCCCTGGTTGCCGCAAGCCAAGCGGAAGAAGGAAATGTGGGATACACCCTTCTGAAAAGCACAGAGCAAGAATATCACTACACCATGGTAGAAAAGTGGAAGGACGCTGCCGCAGTAGCAGCCCACAATGCAAGCGCTCATTTTCAGGCTTTTGTGAAGCAAGCTCCCTCCTTTTTTGCAGCAGCTATGGAGTTGGAAATATTCGCAGGAGAGCCTGTGAAGTTGTAATTTGTGATGCACAAAAAAACAGCAAGGTTGGTCCTCCGATCAGCCTTGCTGTTTTTTTGTCCAGCCTTACATGAAATGGGTAATAGGCACTCGCCAACTATTTGTTGACAGCGCTTTCATTATCCCTTACATTAGTAACCAATATAATATTTTTGTGATGGAGATCAGGAGATTCACAATATTTCATTTGGTATGGTTTAACCTACCAATGGAATTTGTGGATCTTTTTTTCATCCAAATGGAGGAGGAACGACATGAAAAAACTAGTTACATCCCTGGCAGCCGCTCTCGCTATTACAACAAGCTTTGGAAGCGTATCCTTTGCCGAAGCGGATAAGATTGTCATCGCCCACCGCGGAGCGAGCGCATACTTGCCGGAACATACGCTACCCGCAAAAGCGATGGCTTACGCGATGGGAGTCGACTACATTGAACAAGACGTGGTCATGACAAAGGACAACAAACTACTCATCATGCACGACCATTATTTGGACAGCGTAACCAATGTAGCAGAGGTCTACCCTGATCGAAAACGAAAAGACGGCAGGTACTACGTTATTGATTTCACTCTTGACGAGATCAAGAAACTGAAGACAACAGAGGTCTTCACAGTGGAAAACGGCAAACAGGTACAAGATTATCCGGATCGCTTCCCACTCTGGAAATCCAACTTCAGTGTTCACACTCTGGAAGAAGAGATTGAACTGATCCAGGGTATGAACAAAAGCACAGGTCGTAACGTAGGGATCTATACGGAGATCAAAGCTCCCTGGTTCCACAGACACGAAGGAAAGGACATCAGCCTCGCAGTGCTGCAGGTGTTGAAAAAGTACGGCTATGTGTCCAAGAATGACAAAGCGTACATACAGACTTTCGACCCCAATGAAGCAAAACGGATTCGCACGGAACTCTATCCACAATTGAATATGAACGTGAAGCTTGTACAGCTCATGGCAGAAACCGGCTGGAACGAAACCATGAACTATGAAAACGGTAAGGCCGTTCCCTACAACTACGATTGGATGTTTGAAAAAGGGGCGATGAAAGAAATTGCGAAATACGCAGACGGCGTAGGGCCATGGAAGCCGATGATCATCAAAGAAGAGTCGACGAGAGACCACCTGATCATTACCAATCTTGTCAAAGAGGCTCATGAAGCTGACCTGGAAGTGCATCCATACACCTTCCGAGCGGATAAAGGACAAATCCCTGCCTATGCAGCAAGCTTCGAGGAGCTGCTCGATCAGTTCTACTTCACAGCAGGAGTTGACGGGGTGTTTACAGACTTCCCTGACCGTGCCGTTGATTTTTTACGAAAAGCGGAGTACCAAAGCAAGATGTCCCAGTCCCAGGGTACACAGACCGCAAAGTAACTTGAAAACACCTCTTTAACACTAAAACGCCGGTATCTTGTAAGCTAAGGATTACCGGCTTTAATAATTGTGATTCTTTTTGGGACATAGCAGAGATACTATGGACCACTCAGGAGAAGGTCGAGCTAAACGCATCTATATACCTCCGGGTGGGAAGCTCCCAGCTCTATCGAGGCATTCGCCATAAAGCAACTTCTGCGACGCGTATATTCGATGACCTTGTGAAAATAGGGCAGTAGAAACCGTTAAACCCCGCCTCGACTCTGATAGAGCTTGTGGTGGGGTTTGGCACATATTTTTTAATAGATGGCTAGAAAATAAAAATAAGCCGAGGAAAAACAGATGTGCATATCTGAATTTCACTCGACTTATTAACAAGACTTTAATCGCAAAGAAAACTATATACTCTTTACCAAGTCTAATGTAAATTTACTTACTCTAATGTCAACGAATAGCCGCATCTTCCCTTGCATCTTTCAGCTCCTTACGTTCACGGGCTAGTACGCCTTGGTTGTGTTGTATAGTTCCCATCAATACGGACGCTGTAAATCTTCAATGTAACGGAGTGCTTCCAGCCTTGAGTGTCCGTCCTTCTGATCGGCTAGCATTTCAAGCTGTTCAGCTTGATCTAATGAGCTACCGCATTATCAGTCCGCCCCGACCGTTTTAACTCTGCCGCCTGCTCCCGCGAGTCCTTAGCCCGCTGGCAATAGTCCCGCTCTCGTCCATAAGCTGTCCATAGTCTACTTGTGCCTGGGCGATGGAACGCACCGTTTCCTCTATCTCTTGTTCCACTACTTCCGTTACTACCTGTTCACGTTTTGCCATTGTCTGTTCATCCCCTTAGATTTTCCTGCATGCAAAAAAGGCTCACCCCCATTACAACAAGTGGAGAAGCCTTCTAAGTGTTTGGTCAAGTTTATATAATAAAGTTTGTAAAGTGTGTACGTTGTAATGTGTACAGTGTACGACCCTTCTTGCAAGAAGTAAACCCAGTAATTAACACAATCGTTTTAATCTACAGATATAGCTACTATCAAGCACAATTTCTTTTCTTATGGTGTGTACCATCACTTGTGGTACGGTTCTCCGCTCGTCACTAACTGGTAAAGCGGTATTTATGAGTCCATCGTCTTCTATAAACCAGAAGACGATGTTTTGATACTCTTTCTGTCAGCTTACATATGGATTCCTTTATGAGGAACTGCGATCATATGAAAACTTCCCAAACAACAAGTTTGTTGCATGATTCAGTTTTTAACCAGAATTTCCTTATCAAAAAAAACGATTGATGTGATTTCCTTGTCATTGATCACATTTTCAAACGTTTTAACCGTAAATAATTGAGTGCCATTCTCCGTCAAATGCAATCCGTTAAACAGGCCTTTCGTTTCCGATGTACCGTCCTGGTACTTTATCGTGATTGGGTAGTTATCCAAGTATTGATCAGCGCCAATTTCCTTTAAAGAGCCAGCAGCTTCGTTAATTTCATTCATTGAACTGCTCTCAATCTTTAACGAAATCGAAATCGGCGAGACGGAGATCGTTTTAAGTACCGCCCCATAACCAAACATGGTAATGTTTTTGTTGACTTCATAAGGAGTAGAGTACTCCTTGAAATCCAGCTTAAAATCTGTTTCCCAAACGCCTGGTATGACCGATGTAAAAATGCCTGGAAACGGATCTGCCGCTTGTAAATCTTTGAGTTGTAAATGAACGTTTTGACCGGCTATGGAATTTTTCGTCATGATACTCATAACCAAACTAATTTTGTTGTCACTCCGGTTGCCATCGTCAAGCACTTTAAATCCCACGCTCTGAAAGTTCTGATTTGTCGTTATGTCGTTCTCCAAAAAGCGGTACCGCGCTGCGTCTAATACCGTACCCTCCGGTGCAGAAAAATCCATTAAAATATAGGTCAGATTACTGTCGCCGATCACTTGCTTAATTTTAAGCGTCCCATTCTTGTTTTTTACCTGTTTATCAACCACATAAGAGCCATTTGACAAATATTCTGCCTGCTCATGATTTACTGGATTAAGAAATCTCATAAACGTTTCATCCAATCCCATATATGCCGCTGCAAAAGCAGTTGTGGCTAAACAAACCATCAACATGGCTGCCAATACTGCGGGTCTTAAACGTTTCGCAAGAGTATATCCCCTGTGCCTTTTATTTTCATCCTTGCTTTGCACTAAAATGTTATGAAACATCTTTTCTTTTTGTTCAATATTGGGCGTAAGGGCTTCGAAAAGCCAATTAATATTTTTGTTACTCAAGGAATTTCCCTCCTAAGTCAATTTTAAGGCGCCTACGACCTCTGGATAGTTGCGTTTGAATCGTGCTTTCTTTGTATCCCAACATCTCTGATATCTCTTTTACCGTGTATTCCTCGAAATAGTACAGATATAAAACGGTTTTGTATTTTTCGGGAAGTGAAAGCAGTCTTGCAAGCACCTTCCCCGATGGTTCATCGCCATTCCAAGAAAAAACCTCCGGTAAAGTGTCTAAAGCAACGCGGCGGGTTTTCCACCAATGTTTAAGAACATCTTTACAGTAATTTCTGGTGGTTACCGTCAACCACGCTTTTTCATGCTCGTAGTCATTGAAAACCATTTGATATTTGAGCAGTTTTAGAAATACAGATTGAACAGCGTCTTCTGCATCAACGGGATTTTTCAAATAGATATAGCATAGCCTGTAAACTTGATCTACATGCCGTTGATATAGTTCAGCCAATTCTTTATCCGTACGCAATAAAGAATTGTTCTCCATTTTTTCGCCTCCTGCATATAACACGATTGGTGACTCGAAAAAATCTCATTACTGTTAAATTTTTTTACAGTACGCAATTGTTGTTTAGTTCCAACACAAGTTTATCAATTCTATTTTACGGATAGAGAAGCAGAGTAAGCGTCAATTAGCCCCCACCTTGTCTCGTCGCGTTTGCAAATCACAAAAAACGAGGAGGAGAAAGGCGAGGTAGATTCTTTCCTTGACAGGAACCTCCAATCGGGAAAGCTGAACTTCGCAATTGCCAAAGTCGCCTTCGTTCCGTTTGTGTAGAAAAAAAATCCTCCTCAAATCATTCTGAGGAAGATTATCTCAAGTTTTATAGGTCACCATAGATGTGAAATATTTGACAATTACTTATCCAGGCAAGTGCAGCTACTTGAGTATTTTCTCACTCCCAACACACAGATGTGCCAAGTATTTTCGCTCCCATTTGCAGATTTAGTTTTGCTACGTCAACGTTCAGTTCCTGCTTTACCACTATTTGTAATAAGGCTCTCGTAATAACTTGCTTATGTAGTAACTGTCTAGTACAATCTCGTGTTTAATATGTTTTACCATCACTTGTGATAAGGCTCACCGCACATGGTCTTAAACTATTCTCCTGGTTTAGCGTAATGACGCCTCGTCAGTCTAAAACAATATTTTCGAGGTCTAGCACTTTATTTTCCAGTCTACAACACTATTTTCTTCGAACAATAGTCATAAAACAACACTCGAATTCGCTCCCCTAGCACTGGCTAACAGGCCCTTCTTAATAAACAGTCCCGATGACCAAACAAAGCATCATCGGGACTGTTCTAGTAGTTCCACACATTTTTTACTGGTTCCAGACTTTCTTTACTGGTTCCACACTTTTTTATCATTAGACTGTTCAATGACATTAGAGTTGTTAAATGAAAAATGTTATAACATCAAGGTTTCACCTATTTAATTCGCTAATAATATTTACATTAGAGTTGTTAAATAAATATCACTCAAATGCCCACTCTTCTTATGATTACATTAGAGTTGTTAAATATCTAAATCATAAGAAGGACACTAAAGCAGATTTGTGAGTGAATCATCCTTCGATTTAAAAAATCAAGATCACCTTTAGGAATCGACAGTCCCAGGTAATTCCTGTCGTATGTAGAAGAATTGTATTCATCATTAATGAGTGGTCTTATTTAACATAAGCTCTCCTGGAAATACCACTCTTCTAATCCCTTTCTTCCGTCCCCAAGCGCAGTCGTGGAATCACCTTGTAGATAAAGATTGCTGTAAGGAAAGCAAAGATTAAGCCACTAAACCAATAAAACCATATTATACTTACAATATTCAGTAAAAAATATATGATTATGAATCCCCAGTTTGTCATTGAATGTCTAAATCTTTCTCCATAGATCATATCCACAATCCCAATAAAGGTAAAAAACAAAAAGATTACCGCTAACGCATTTATGATAATTAAAACTGATGACAATAGATCTGCCTGGCCCTGTATAAACCACCCAACAATTAAAATTGTTAAACCAAACGTGGCATACACAATAATTATTAATACAGGCTTAAATACAATTGCAAATAATCTACTTGGTAGTTCAATAATATCGAACAAGCTATCTCTAATTGAGTCCTTGGCTAACATAGATTGTTTTAGCTTTAATTGAACTAACTCTTTCCTAATGAGATCAAGTGATTTTTCCAGTTGGTCATTTGCTAAACTTGTCATAAACTTAGATATCTTTCGATGTAAGTTATTAGATAATTCTAGATAAGAGTTACTAAAAACATCGAAAAGTTCCTTTTCTAGATCATTTCGTTCTCCTCCCCTCCCCTGTAGATATTTCACAATACTTACTTCAAGTTTTCCATATGCAGTAATCCGCTTTTCAAGAGTGTCTAGACTTGCTTGTTCTCTCTGGTGGATGTTTTTACTTATCTCTTTGTATAACCATATAAACAAAAACATACCCCCTATTAAGGAAAGAATAATAACGGGATCGTTTCCTAAAAAGTTCTGCAAGGCTTGCATAACAATTCCTATTGGGTTTAGTGATGTATTCATATTTAATCCTCCAAATTCCATACTCAATAAAATCAATGTTCAAATCTAAAATACTTAGTTATTGCTTCGAATAGGAAAAACAAATTCATCAGAACGGAATGTCATAAACTATCGATCCCGTTATTTTCAAAACTTCTCCGTTCATAAGTGACTATCGAGCTTCTAGTTTATGGATCAGGAGATTTGGAATACAAAATAATTAACTGTTTACACGAAAAAGCCGCCTTTGATAAAAGGAGGCCTGACTATCATATTATGTAATCGGTAATTCACTTTCTGTATCATCATCCAAGGGTTGTAACAAATACGTGTCAGCCCCGAGGTCAAGTGCTAATTCGGTATCGCTCACACTTCCTTTTTCAGACGACGCAATAATCACTTGAAACTTCCCTTGATATTTCTTCTCTAACTCTCTAAAAAGATCAATAAAACAATTAAACGTTTTGATGTCCAGATTTTGTTGTCTTGGTTCGTCCATGAGAAGGAGTAAAGGGTGTTGAACTGAATCCTCATAATTCAAAGCGGTCTCAAGCAAAGCAACATAGTATGATAAGATAATCCTAATCAATCCGCTGCTTGAAGTAAGATAATAAAGATTCCTCCCCTCCAATTTTGGCAAGTAATCAAATCTGTCAATTGTTATCTGCCCATATATCTTCTCAAGATCATCATCTAGGGAAACGGCATCTTTCTTTTTCTCTTCTTTAATTTTCTTTTCATCGAGACCGAGTTTTAGAAAGCTTAGGTTCTTTAGATTTGTTTTAAACGTTCTCTCAAAGAACTGGATTTTCTCCTCGTCCTTCTCTTTTTGCTTTTCAATGCCTTTAATGTAAGCCCTTTTGTCTTTAATATCTTTTTCTAGATCTTCTTTTTCTTTCAGGAGTTTCTCAAATCGCTCGATAATTTCTTTGTCTTTGTTAAGATGGGTAATCGAATTTTGAAGCTTTCCTATTTGCCGAGCGTGGAAATTGTATTCCTGGAGATTCCGTGGCTTTAACTTATCTTCAAAGTCATCCATCATCCTTTTTAGCTCCGCTTGCTCTAATTCCGCCAAAACAACTTTATTGTAAAGTTCCTCCTTATCTTTCTCCTTAATTTCTTTTAGTCGGTTAAAGTCCCTCAACTCATCTTTTAAATACCCAAGATACTGCTCGCTTTGTGCTTGAGGTATTGATTTGAAGGGACTACCACATAATCCACAATTACCACTCTCCAATTCATCATCAACATCGATAGAAAGAGCATTAAGACAACGCGGACATGAGCTCACAGGTAAAATACCCACAATCTTTTTTGCAGTTTTAAGCTTATCGTTCTTTTCAATGTCATTCAAAATCTTGTTAATAAAGAAATTGTACTCTTCGATTTCCGTTTCAAGGGATTGCATCTCTTCCCGATGCCTTCTCGCTTTCATTGAGGAAATCCTGAATTTATTCCGAATTTCAGAAAAAACATTATTCCTTTCTGAACTGCCCGATTCCAACCTTTCAATGCTTTGCTCATGATTTAATATTTCAGTTTGCGTTCGGGCGATCTCATCCTCAATTAGCTTGGTGTCTTTTAGAGCAATCATTCCGATAACATCATTGATATCATTTAACGAAGTTGTTTTCTGTTTCAACAGTGACAAAAGTTTTTCCAACTCGTGTCTCGCTGTAATTACTTCAGTCCCAGAAAACTGAAGAAGAACTTCGAAAGCTGTTTTTTTAATATCTTTCAGTCCGTATCTAGGATTTATCGCTTGAATGTCATACCAAGCCTCTTGCTGTATAACAAACAAAGGCATCAGATTCTGAATGTAGAACAACAGCTTAACATCGCCAGTTGACTCAGAATCTTCGCCACTTGTTTCAGATTCGCTCTCTGTTATTGGGGTAATGTCCATAAAAGAAAATAAAAACTCTTGATAAGTTTCGTTTCCTTTTATGTTCTTGTCTTTACGCATTTTGTAGAAAGCTCGTGTCTTGCTTTCATGTACCAGCTGCTCCAAGTTAGAACTTTTCTGAAGTTCTACACCCGAAAAAACGCATACAGGATCGTTCCAATCTAGCGCGTTACGCGCAACTACAACCCTAGTCCCTTTGTTGGATAGCTGCAAAAAAACATGAGCTTGAATAACTTTCCGCTTGTAATGTATTCTAAATAAATCCTTGAAACTCAAAATATCATTTTGACGCGTTCCATATAAATCTTCACCCTTAAGAGCAAAAATTACGCTTTGGATAAACGTCGATTTTCCCAATGTGTTCTCGCCATAAATCATACTGAACTCTTTTATGGTCCCATCAGTATCTCTAAACGGAACAAAACGAACGTACAGTTCCTTTTCTGTTTCAACCCTTATTAGAACGGATTCAATAAACACTATCACTCACCCCGTAATAACCCAAAATAAGAGATGGAAATTCCTTTTGCACATATTTTTCAATATAATCATTAGTAGCATTTGAGGGGAAAATTTTGTTAATGGTTTCCATTCTCATCTTCCATTCTTTCTCGACTTCCACAATTTCATCAGCCTTTTCCGCCCCAAGAGGTGTTAGGCTTATCAAAAACGCTTTTTGGCTTTTTGAGAAATAATCATATTTTACGTCAATTAACTTTTTGCTTATCATATAATTGAAAATCGAATCATACCGGTGATCCCACGGTCCTCTTATATACCTGATCATTGGCGAAAACGCCATTTTTTTCTCATAATCGTTAAGATTTATATAAGATGCAAGATATTTTTTGTTGCTTTTATCGATTGCTTTCATGAGGTAAAATGGATATCTAATCAAGAAATCAAAGAATGAAAACTTCCTCCTCCCATATATTGTAGGGTTCGAAAAAAAACCATCACGCTTAGTCCCACATATCCGCAGCAAAAGTAATATCCGATACGCATGGAAATCGTAATCATCGTCTGGATCTATGTAAGCAGTGCGCAAATGTGGCGGTACGGTCTCCATCTGAACATTATTATTGATTAACGCATCAAAGAATTGGTTGATCTTTTTTATGTCATCGTTATTCATACCCTCACCCTTTATTGTTCCACTTCAAATGGCATTCTGCGGCCATTTGGTACATTTGACCATACACAACCGTTTCGTTAATCTCAATTTTGCTCATTCGACTTTGTTCCTTGGCAAGTAATCTTAAATCATCCTGAAATTCCTTCCAAAATAATCTAGAATTGAACTGGGTAGCACCTTCCTCACCATTATGGATGACAGCGTTTGTGCAACGAATTTGTACGATCTTTTCTAAGTTCTTAACAATACTATGCTGATGGTGTTTGTTACCTAGCTTCAACTTTTGCAACAACAATAGATAGTTGCATCGCATCTCAGTGGCTATTGCTATTATTTTGTTTTCGTTTTCTATATCTTGAAATTCAATCTTTTTTATCTTAGATTCCAATTTACTTTGCTTCTCAGGATCGCTGTCTAAAATTTTCTTCACCTCATCCTCATCAGCAGTAGGTGGGAAAATCATCGAATCCTCTGGTTGAGGAGTTATTTTCTCGCTAATGAAATCAATTTTATGCTCTAACGTGTTAAGTTGTGTTTTCACCTCATCGAAACCCTCGTCTATTTTTACTCCTAAGCCTTCAATTTTCCCAATGAATTCACGATCTATGCAGCCTCTCAGCTCTTCCTCGGTTTCTCGAAATATTTCTTCGAGCAGCTCACGATCCAAGGTTCGGGAGTCAGCATTATCCTCCGCAGATCTGAAAAATATTTCAGTCAACAATCTCTCAAAGTACAATGCGACTTGCTCTTTGTTGGGTATTATTTGCCCAAGCAAAGTGATCGTTTCTGCTTTAAGCGATTGAAGAGCTTTATCTGGATCTTCCTTTTCAAAAACCCACTCTATCCTTTTTACAAAATCCAGTAAGATCTCCACATCATCGAGTTTTTTAAGAAAACTCTCCCCAAGTTTTTTGACAGATTCATACTCCGCTTTTAACGTTTCTAATTCCTTTGCGTTTCTCCTTTTCGCTGCCGTACTTTTAGGTTGTTTAGCCTCAAGTGTCTCAATTTTGGGTAAGATGCTAGATAAAGTAGAACGAATATTGTCATTTGCACTATCTCGCAAAATTTGTTGGGTTTTCACAACCAGCTTTGCAAGCAACTCTACGTTCTCCTCATTTAGTGGCTGTGAATTTATCCATTCGTTTAACAGCTCGTCCCTACCGGAAGGTTTTGAATTGGTTTCGAAGATAAATTTCCCTTTATATTCTTCGTAACATAAGTACAGCACAAAAAAATTATATAGTGTCTTAGTAAGTTCACTGCCACTTAGGTTGAAAGAAGAAGAATAACTTTTAACTTGAGTCCATGTAATACTTTTGTTCACATAGTCAAATTGCTTAATATCGTCCTCTACTTCGCAATAAACTATAATATCTGACTGGTCTCGATAGTTAACCAACCATTGAAACAAGGTCTTAATATATTGATACACAAAACCACGACTGGTGCCTGGGGCATCAGTGTTTTTTTTGAAAATGAGCAACTCCTGAGACATTGTGTACTCTCCTTGCCCCAATGAAATGTTTGGTCATACTTCCAAAGTATAGTAGTTTTTACTCAACTCGGAAATAGTTTTTTACCGCAGTATTACATCTCGGGTGGATTTTGAGTCCATGACATTCCTTTGAGATTTACCTATCCTTAGACAACAAACAAAAACGGATGCCGCAGCACCCGTTTCATTTCGAAATCGATTCGATATCCGTTAGATAGAAACGTTTCTTTTTGTTTTCTAATATCTCATGTTACTTCACATCGTCACGCTCACGAGGTCTCGACGTATATTCACCATGACTCCCGAGTGCTTCCTAAATTTGAACTAATATTTTCGCTGGATTGATTTCACGAACGAGCTCTTTTCACACGTTCCCAGATGCCCTTTCTACGAAATAAAATACTTCACGGTAAATGCATAGTCGTATTGAATACTGTCATATAAATGAAAACACATTGCTCCGAACTCTTCTCCGTCAAAGACCTATCGTTCAAATTGTAGCTGTGCTTTCCAAACTATTTATTAGCACGAAAGAAAATACGAGTTTGTCATTAGAAAATTATGCCCCATTCCCTGAAGTTTTTGAGACATTCATCAGACGGCGAAACTCTTTCAAGCTTATACCTGCTTCCTTTGCAATCTTCCAGGCGGGTCTTGTTGTTCTCGCAAACTCACTCTCATTCATGGCCATGCTTATTCTACGCTTCCGAAACTCTTCGGTACTTTCAACATATTTTGATAATTCCTTGCTGGTTTTAGGTAATTTACCCAATTTGTTATGTATCAATGAAAGTGCTCCAATTTTTCTCCCGATCTCAGATTTTGAAATCCTCATATTTTTGATCGTGTACAATTGTTCTGCTACACTGTGTACCTTTTCAGCAATTATGTTATCCCTTTGTTCCCAATCTACCCGCTTCCTTGGTTGACTTCTCAGATTCCTTATCGTCTCATCGGCTAACAGTCTCTGCTGCTGCTTTTTCGTAGTCTTAGTTTGTTTTTTAGTCGAATTTGAAGGATTAACTCCGATTTTTGAGCCATTGAGTTTATTCATTTGGTTTTTAACAGTTGTTGGATCAACCCCAAGAATACGGGCTTTTGCCCTAAGTGAATAGTTTCCCCCCTCCACCAGTTCGCTTAGTCGTTTTATCCATACATATCCAAATCCTTTAATTCTTCCTATTCTATACGTATCTTCCTCTACTTTATCTGGTCCACGACGACTATAAATAAAACCACAAACGCAATTAAAGGTCCCTACAGGTTTCCCCGTGCTTGAACATCGTGTTACTTTACAGTTGGTAACAATCAACTCTTTGTAATGTATCGCTGCTTTGTTTAGACACGGCCATGGTCCCTCCCCAAAGGGATCCATTTGTAGAACTCCTTCTCTCTTCGAGAACGATAAATGGGTGGGTAAACCCAAGAAAATATGTAATAGAATATGACGAAGGGGATGCATAGTGAAATGTTCTTTTCTCATAACCTTATGGAGCCACGAATATTGCTCAGTTGGATGAATATTACAACCAATCTGATTCAGAAAGTTTTCCCCAAATAAATTTATAAACGCTTGGATTATCAACTTAAATCTTAGTCTCCCAGTGGGACTTACAAACCCCATTTCCTGCAATCTTGCTAAGTAAATTATCCGAAGGGTACCTCCACCACCTGGGTCACATTCAGAATTTAAAATATGATAGGAGTACTTTGCAATTTTAACTTCTGTACTGGTTCTAATTGTTGGTACATTAGGTAAAGCCACCTCTTCTAATGAAACGAATTCATGCTTATTTCTTCTTGATGAGAATGGGACATTTGAATCAATGAGTAAACTCGAATGAAGGTGGCATACGGTAACTCCTGGTAGTTGATGAGCTCTGTGCCAATATGCAATGCCATATTGCAAACGATCCCTGTCGACGCACATGGTACAGTATCGAAGAAACTTATTGTTCTTCACCCCATTTGCAGGTAAACCCAACTTCATATATAGAGCTTCCGTCACCATGTAACATCTCCTCTTCAGCCTGTTTGAACCTCTCTTCAGGTAAGAAAGGTTTGAAGTAGGATAGAAGAGTGTTATCGTTTAATAATTCGTAAGCAGATATCACCTTCCCGGGAATTCTGGTACTTAACTTGTTTAGATGACAAGGTAAATCAGTAACAGCACAAATGGTTTTGGAACCAAAGAAATCACGCACACTATTTTTGTGGCTTTCGTTTCCAGAGTATGCATGATATCTTGCTAGTACACTGTAGAGTAGTTCGTCCGGCAATGTCGGAGGAAAAAAGTGCATCCATTTATCTAATCCTTCCTCATTGTATTATAATTATCTATCTTTTCTTGGATATGTGAAAAGGTTTCCTGTTCGAGATTTTTATACATCTGAAATCTAGTTTGGATTAATTGTAAAGAAAGAGTTTTATACCTAGAACTCTCAAACCATTGCAATACGTTAGGAAAATTCCGGACTGCATACTGATCTTTCGACTCAGTACCGTCTTGAAGAAGTTGGGTGGTCTTTGGCAATAGGCGTCGAAAGGTATAGTATCTTCCCATTATCGTTTTAGGCAACGCTCGTAATATCGTCGCCTTGGAAATTCTCCTATCCGGTGGATTTTCCCTACACTGATAGACTGCAATTTCGACCAGTTTAGATAAATCATCATCTAATGTTTTAAGATTCAATTCCTTCTCCATTCTCTTTCTCGGTGGTAAAACACTTTCCATCCATTCCCTCTCGTTGCACATTAACCAATCGTAGCGATGATTGTTATACTTCCTAATCACCGGTCTTGTAACATCCCTCCCTAGTTTTTCAATCGCTTCCAGAACTGTCTGTTTATACACATCACTCTTAGGAAATGATGTTGCAGCAGCTTGTGTGTACCCCAATTCTATGACTTTCAGAGCAGCTTCTATATCGATCTTCTTGGACCTACGGGAAATCTCTTTACGAAACGGCCGTAGGTATTTGCCAATTGTTGTTTTATTTGAATGCATGAGCTCAGCTATTTTTTGAATTCGATAACCCTCTTGATAGTACTTTACCGCGGTACTAATAAATAGTGTCCCCATCGTTTCTATAGAATATTGGCTCTCATTCTCTTCTTTTGGCAATCCTCGTCTCGTATATATCATTTCACAATGTGGGCATGTGAATACTCCCGTTACCCATTCGTGTGCTTTACGCAAGCATTTTTTGATTATCGGCTTGTAATAATATGGACAAATGAAGTTTAGACATCGCCAGGGCCCAACGCCAAATGGAAGCGGGACAGAATATGAATTGTTCTGAGCAAAAAAACCGTCTATCGAACCGCCAAAAAAACGCATGAGAAGGATATTGAATAGAACGTGCTTATGTAGATTTTCTCTTTGGAACATTTCCACGAGAAATTTTCCATTCGTGAATTGTCCTAAATCTAAATTTCGTAAAGTCTCCTCGCCATAAAACTCTACGAAATCCTGAAGTATATTGCTTTTATAGATAAAGTCCCCTTTATAGTGGATGTACCCACGATACCCAGCTTCTACGAGTAGTTTCTGATAAATCAAATCTAAGGACACTTCTTTTCTCTTCATTAATCCGATAACGTCTTCCAAAAGCGAACGGACAAAAGAATCGACCATCCCTTTTGTTGATATTATTTCATGACCATTTTCACAGAAGGGGGTTATTAGCATGGCAGTCCCAGTTTTATTCATCAAAGGGATATCACAAACTGAGCATTGAGTAATTAAACTATCACCATGAATATGACAAAATGTTAGAAACTTTAGTTGATGAGTTCGATGCAAATAACTTACACCATACATTTGAAAATCATTCTGTAAACACGTAGGACAATACTTACCTTCTATTGAGACTACTTTTTGGAATCTCTTGTGAACTAGAGGGTTATTATTGCTCTCATGTATCATTGCCTCTAAACATATACTCACTTGTTCTTCATTCAAGAATGGCCGATATAGCGGATAGAACGTGTGCAATTCGATAATATCTTGAATAAAGTCTATCGAGACTCCTAAATGGTCACATAAGCGCATCAAACTCTTCGGATAAGTAACCATACCTTGGTGATTCCTACCGAATAACTCCTGTCTGCTATGTAGGTAAGAATCATAGGGTGAATAGAGAAAATGTCTGTACGTTAGGCTTTTAAAATCCTCATCGGGGTATGGTGTAGGAAAAGACACTATTTTTCTCATATGAACACCTAACTCACTACGAATTCATCATACGTATTTATCACCCCAGATTCCGATAAGGCTTCATCAATCGTTCTCCCTCGTCGAGATCCTTCCTGGACAATTTGCCTAATATCATCCGCCTCAAAAGTGTTGTTTTTCCTTCCTCTCGAGGTTGCCTTCTCTTGGTTCTGTTCTGCTCCTTTGACAGCAATATCGGTTCCACCTTTTGTAAGCACTAACTTTGCAATTTCAGAGTATAAAAGTTCTGTATCCTCACAACCGCTATATTTCTTTTCAATCTCACAAGCGTAATGCTCCGCCTCTTCTGTTTGACATCCCATCTTAGTAGCAAAGATTGTTAGTTGCTCGATTAATGTTTTTCTATTTCGTTGCATGATAATTCTTTTATGCTCCTCAGACATTTGACCATCAATTTGTATCTTATGACTTATCTGAGAAAGATATTTGTCAAAAGAAATCCAGTCCGGTTTAAGATCTTCAAATTCTACAGGATCAACGTCTTCCCCCTTACGAATACGTTCAAAAATTGGCTGAACTAACCGTAGGGTTTTATTTGCCACTTCATCGATCATGCTAACGGTAATATGTTCATTCTCACTATATAAAATCACATGCGACTGTACGTGCATAAACAACTTAACTGCAAAATCTGGTATGCCTAGGGTGTGGTAGTACATGGACGCTTTTAACTGAGGGGTAAGTGCTGTGATGTTCTTTGTATACTGCAAATCCCAGAGGCTCTCAATGAACTGTTCCCACTCCCAATTCTCTTTCATACGGTCCGTAATATTCTCCGCGTACCCATCTGGCACGCCTCTCCGGCAGTTTGCAAGACAAGTCTTAAACAGATACATAGCCTTAAATGTACCAATCATGATAATGGGAACACCAATCGAATTGGTTAACTCCGTAATAAAATCTATCATTTTTTCATCCCCGCCGGAATGAGCACGGTTTACGCGTTGGATCTCATCTATCACGAGGACACCTAAGTTAATTAAACCTGCGACTTTTGCCATTCGTTTCGCCAAAACCTCAGCTCTGCCGTCTTTTTCTGCTAGATCCTCGTAATAGGTAGTCCCAAGGATCTCATCAACCGCATAGTAAAAGTTCCTGCACAAGGCCCCAATCGAGCGGTTACTTGGACATTCAATCTTCAGCCAAACAACTTGTTTGCAGGGGAGAGCACTCCCCTGATAACGAGTATGGTGGATCACTTGAGGAAAAAACAATTGCAATAACTTGTCATACGTCTTTGATTTCCCCATTCCACTTAAGCCAATTTCTGCACACTGTTTTGCTGTTTGTAAATGGCCAAGTAAATTAGTACCATCAGGGTTTGTTCCATGAGCTAAGATATTCCCATACCCGACAGACAGATGCCGTTGATACATCGCCGTCATAGGATTTCTTGATTGGTATCCGATTTTTATCATAGTATAAATATTTCGATAACGTTCAAAATGAGGGGTTAATGGCAACCAGAAACTCGGTTTGATTTGTTGTACCAATTCTAGACGTTCTTCAACAGTAAGTGTTGAATGATTCCCGCAATACTTAGGCACGGAGTACAAGTGGTCATAAATATCATCAATACTTAGCCGAGAAGGGATTGCTTCAATAAATGGATTTCCCTTATTTTCTGGAACGATCTGCTCCTGATACTCCGCATTCATTTGGTATCCCTTTAAAATAGAATTTCTAATATCGATATTAGTCACGTTCTTTTCTTTTCTCCTTGTTTTTTGACATTAAAAACAACTGCATATTGTTGATAGGCTGTTCCTTTGTTGCTTGTGGTTTTTGAAAAGGGACAACCTCCCCGGAAAGGAGTTCATCTTTATTTAGATTCGTATTTACCGCCGTCCAAGCACCTTTACTTGTGTCAACTCGTTTATCCAATGTTCGTACAAATCGTTTATTTTTAAATTTTGCAGATTTGGGCCTACCCGATGTTGCCTCTTTCGTTTTTTGGGTTTCAATATTCGTCATGCTTCTTGCTACCGAATCCAAAACGGCTTCTACATTAAATTGATCTTTTTTCTTTTGATCCATCTGTTTTTTCTTGTATCTCACCATGATTCTTACATCATCAAGATGTAAGCCCTCGTAATCCCGATACTTTGCTGTTAAGTAGCATTGTTCAAAAGATCCATCTTTTAACTTCAAAAAAATGCTGCTACAGTTTCTTGAGTCATAACAAACTTCGATCTTCTTGCTGCCATCAACTCTCTCAGCTTCAAACCATCCTTCTTCGATTGCGCGATCACAAGTATACGCCATTTTTTCAAAGATAATTCCTGCTCTTGTTACCGATCCTTCTCCTCTAGGAAGTAGACTATAGCGAATTAGTTGGCGTGGTTTTTCGTGCAGCAGATTTTTATGAACTCCCCAGTTCCAAACGCCTAATGGTGTCAACTCGACCTTGTCCTCAAACAACTCCCTTGTTAAAAAGAAATTTTCGCTCAACACGCTTTTGTTAAATTCAAGAACAAAGTAGATGACGATTTTCGTAAATGCTTCGAACGTATATACTGCATAATCCGCGGGATTCTTATCTCCTCTCTCCCTGTGTTGCTTCACAACTGCTCCAGGGATAAGTTCACGAATCCTAGCATTAAACCGACGGAACTGCTGCTCTATAAATGGCTTTAAGTCCCCTCTTCCAGAGGGGGCATTTCCAATCTGGACGTTAATCATCACTAAATTATTGGAGTTCCTGCTTTTCATTTCCCCACGGTCAGCAGCGATAAATTTAGGCAAATGTCGGGATGGCCAATCTTCTTCGTCGATTTCTATACCATACCTTGCACAAAATTCAACCTTATCTGTAGCTGCATTTTCTAAAGCAACCATCGCTTCTTCCCACGAAGGATTTCTGCATATATGCATCCCAGTAATCATTCTACTCATAACATCTTTTACAAAATATACATGTGCACGACCTATTTCTGTTTTATTATCATTCGACATTAAGATGACATCGGCTGGCGTTGAATCAATCTCAAATAGAGCACCTGGACCTTGTATATCTTCTATAGGATTTCCCGTAAGAGCCCTTGCGTTCATTTCAGCTTTTCTTCTACCATATTTTTTTTCGTACTTCTCTTTCTCGCTATACTCATGTTGGTACCAATAACGAAACTGTCTTTCTGATGGACAGTTATTAACTACAACGATCGGAACCATGACACCATGTTCCCTGTAATATCCTTCGTTATACTCCGTCTGCAACATGTGCTTGTACGTTTCTTTTATGTTTTTTCCCTCTTTTTTATGAAAGCGTTCAATTGCAGTCTTAAACTTCCTCTTATCAACTTCCGTTAAGAGATACCCTTCTCTATCTTCCGGTTTTTTACCAGTATTGTTTATCCTCTTAGCATGTTGAGGGTACCCGCAGTCAAAATAGTTATTTAAGAGACCATTTAGGGACTTTCCATAAAACCAGTACTTTTTAAGACAATCATAAATAATGTTCAATGGTTTTCCCGATGTTTCTCCTGCATCACGAATCAATTGCCCACGATGCTCCTTAAGGTAAATGTCTGGTTCTTTTGAGACAATATCCTTAATAATCTCCCATTTTGCTTCTTGGCTTTTTTTATGCTTTTGCAGATAATCCTCATCAGGCGCAATCAACTTTAAGTCAGGATCCACATGAATGATTCTTGCAAAGCCATCTTCAATCAGATGCTAAATTTCCGAATATTGCCTAAAATAAGGAAAATCTATTTTGTTTTTATTAACAATGTTAATTAGAACCACTTCAGTCCGATCTGGTGAAATCCACAGTACTCTTTCCAGGATTTCTTTCATTTCGAGTTGATCACTAAAAGCGACAATTGTATTTTCAACAATTTGCATCTGTTCTTCTCCTTACGCATAGTTCTTTGAGATAGAGTCATAAGAAGATCCTAGAGTGAGCTGAAGCGGCTTATTCTCACGAATTAATTGATGCATGTCTGTGACCCAGTGTTTATTTGCAATCATATGTTTCACGATGTATAAGGAGGTCCCTGGCATTAATCCTAATTCTAGATCACAGGTAAGACATTGTTTACTTATAGATACCTTTGTACTATTCATTGATAAGAGTGAGAACAAAGGTTTGGACACCATACTCACCAGCTCTGCGTCAACTCCATCTCGGGATCCTAGTTCCTTAGTATCGTAAAGCCAATCAATGTTCTTTATTAAATTCATTGGTTTATTCTTTTCTAAGACAATCCCCCAAGAAAGCCCTAACTCAAGATAATATCTCCTCTCTAATTCAAATAACTCTAATGTCCTCCTCGTCAATTTATTAACGGGTTTAATTGTTCTAGCAAAATCCATTTCCTTACCATCTGGCTGAATAACCGTAAGCATAAAGTCTGTTGTGTATTTGGCAAGTAAAAAGTGCAGAGTTCGGCAGCCATTTTGTGCATAGCCTTGCCAGGCTAAATTTTTATTATTAACGGTGGGAAAGAGCATGCCGAAGGCGATAACTCTCTCCTGTGAAAGCTACGATGTGAGCATGATGCACAAGACGGTCAATCAAGGCAGCGGTTAAACGGTTATCTCCGAAAACCGTATTCCATTGGCTGAATTCCAAATTCGAGGTAACAATGACACTGATTCGCTCATAACATTCTGAGATTAGATGGAAAAGTAGGTCAGCACCATCCTTGTGAAACGGAACAAATCCTAACTCATCTAAGATTAGTAAATCAGCATCCATTAATTCCTTCTGAAATCTCGGTAGATTGCCAGCATGAAACTTGGTTTGCAAAATGGAAACCAACTCTGCAACCCGATAAAACCTCACATTTTTCCCCTGTTTACACGCCTCTACACCAATTGCCGTGGCCAGATGCGTCTTTCCTGTGCCTACGGCACCCAGCAAAATAACATTTTCCTTTCGTTCTACAAACGAGCCTCTCTTCAATTCCTCAATCGTTACACTCTCAGGTAGCGAAACCGACTCGAAAGAGTACCCTTCAAAAGTCTTTATTTGCGTAAATCTTGCTTTCTGTAACAATCGTCGGATTTTTCCCTGCTCACGGGAACTTCGTTCCGCTGATAGAACCGCATGAAGAAACTGAGTTGGGTGTTCAAACGGTACTTGATCATAGATATTCATGACATGTGCTAATCTCATCTGCTTGCATAGTTGACGTAATTCTTCTCTCATTTTCGTACCTCCGTCCGTTGAAGTTGATCATATCTCGAAAGATCTGGCTGATACCCAACGAAAACAGACGGTGTTCGATTGTCTTTCATAGGTGTTGGGATTATCTCTGGATGACGTAAACGGTACAGAACATGCTCCAATCGACTCACATCATCCTGCTTTTCTTGCGTAAGGCATCTTTCGATCTCCTCAATTTGGTATGTTCTTAGCATTCGAATGATCCAGCCGATTCTTGCTTTGCGACTTTTTCCTTCCACAGATTGAAGAAAAGCTTTTGTTTGGCTGGGAAGCAAAGCAAGGACAGAACTGTAATCGAGAGCCTTCGGCCTATTATAAAGTGGCTCCAACAGCGTTTGCAGATCAATTGGGATCGGCTCGTCTATATATCCCCTTGGTAGTGAAATGAGGACTTCATAGCTGTCATTTAGTACGTCTACTTTGTTCCACCAATACTTCAGCCATACTCGTTCGTGAGAACGGATAGATGGAACCTTTAACGTTTTTTGATCAACGAGAACTTCACCGTATCCATTGGCTTTTACGGATTCTAAACGGAAAGCCTCGTAAGGTACGAGAGGAAGTTCCAAAAGCTTGATTTTCTCTCGCTCCCAAAGCTCTTGCTGTAAGACTCCCTTCGCATAATGGAGTCTTTTCAAATCCTCAAAGGCTTGCTGATTGATAACATACTGTAGTTGTTCCAAATCATTGGCTACAGGTAATGGAACACACCAATTTCTTCGTGCATAACCAACTTTATTCTCAACATGTCCTTTTTCGTTTCCCTGAGCTGGATTACAAAATACAGGCTGGAAGCGATAGTGAAGAGCAAATCGTTGAAATTCGTCTGTAAGCTTTCTCTTTCCATCGGTTCCTACAGATACAACTGCCGCTGAAAGATTGTCAAACCAGATTCGATTAGGCACTCCGCCGCTCATCTCAAATAACCGCCGTAACCCTTCCAAGAAACACTCGGTGTTCTCCTTCGGAGTAACAAAAACAAATGCCGCGTTGCTGTAAGGGTAGGAGAGGATCAACATTTTCCGCTCTACCAGTTCACCGCCAATAATTGCTTGAAATGTTCCAAAGTCCGCCTGAGCTTCTCCACCTGGATGTTTTAAACGAATATAAGGTTCCGATTTTTCGATTTGCAGTTCTAACTTCCGCTTGGCAACATAGTACCGTACGGTACGATCTGATCCTGCAAAGCCAAATTCGGAAACAAGGCGATCATAGATACGTTTTGCCGTGTGCCTCTGCTTTTTGGGGCGGGTTTGATCTTCCATAAGCCAAGTATCCACTTGCTCACGATAAGCTTCCATAATAGGGAATTTTCCTCGAAGAGGACACTCTTCTTTGTTCCAGTCCGAACAATCTGCATATTTCTTTGCTGTTCTCCAGTTAACACCAGTTTGTTCTGCTATCTGGGAGATCGATTGATCTTTTACGTCCCGCAAGTATTTGATATAGTATTGTTGAGCCATTGCCAGCATTCCTTTCATCCCTCTCCTATCTGTTCCGCAAATAGAAGAGTAGGGGGTTGTTTAGTTAGCTGGCAAGGCTTTTTTCATGTTCGGAAATGGTCTGCACTTTTCGGTTGCCAAAGTGTGTACTTTTATTTTGCCAAACACACTGTTGTCATAATTACGTTTTCACCATTTAAATGAGGGTGGGGAACATTCAATTTTCTTGCAATTTTTGTTGTTAAATCGAAGTCAAGGGGATACTGTTCTCTAATATCAACTACCAGATCCGACCATTCTTGGACAAGTAGATAGTGATACTCATGCCTCGATAAGGTATGATGAATTCTCCTTGTCTTCCACCCAAGTGACCTCGTTATCCATCCTTCGGAAGGTGCCCTGTTATCAGAAGCTTGGATAAAGGGCACATAAATTTGACCTCTCCCCTTGCCTCTCCCGTCTTTTAGCCGATTTTGGTGATTTTTTAACAAGATATTTTCAGACATTTTTAAACATCCTCCTGATAATAAAAAAGCACATAACGGAATCCATTATGTGTCTCTGTTGATGCGCAATTTATTACAGAATATTGTATCAATTTAAA
Source organism: Brevibacillus schisleri (assembly GCF_055685845.1). NCBI lineage: Bacteria > Bacillati > Bacillota > Bacilli > Caryophanales > Paenibacillaceae > Brevibacillus > Brevibacillus schisleri. Next base: position 320,613 of record NZ_JBVNDM010000001.1, on the reverse strand, counting down.
AAACTAACTACAATATGTAGATTTTTCCAGTTTGAAAATTTTGATCTACTTATATGCTTTCCATTTCACTATCCTTATATAACCGCCATTTACGCCTTTCCTTTATACGCAACTTGAAGTTAGTATTTTTCAATACGGTCCATCGTCTTTGTATTCTTCCTGTTCAAAGTTTGTCTAAACGTGCGATGTATTTTTTCATGGGAATCATCTTCTCTCCCCTGGTATAAGAGCGCCTCTGCTGAATAACCGATTTATTTATGTTTCGCTAGATTGCATTCTCTCCTTCTACTTAGAAAATTTAAGAGGTACTATTAAAGTCTCAAAAATCTTTTTTTAAATCTTATTGAAGTGATGTCTGTCATATTCATTGTAAAATGATTTATAAAACAAGCTGATTTTACCCGCTTTCTCAGCTTCAATACAGTCTTGAGCGAGACTTATATATAGTAATGATCCGAATCTAACCTTTTCTGGTATAGGGTAAAAACCTACCCATGGCCTATAAGGTCTTCGATACCACCTATCCTGATCGAAGTATTTTGAAAAAACCTGACCCCTAATATAAACAAAATATGTATTCAGAACAAAAACAATTTCGCAACGTCGATTTATTCTCGCGCTACAAAACTCTCTAGCCGATGCTAATGTAGTATTTTCAATAAGACAATGTTTGTCATACCATACTGAATAAAATACGTAGTCGTCATACTTGATGCAATAGTCGCCCATTCTCTCTATAGGTATGGCTGGAAAAACATCCGCAATAGTGTAGTACATGGTATCGCCCCCACGAAAAATCATTAGATCCATTTTTCCCAAAAGGAACGATACTTAACATTTTTCTTTATTTTTTCGTTCTTTTAAATTTCTATTTTCTACCTAGGACAGCTTCCTCCGTGTCGGTATCTGTAGTGATCCCACAGTAATTTACCACTCCAGTCAGTCCTCCTACAATCTTACATCTCAATTGCCCCCCCTTTATTCCATTTTTTTGAACCTAGAACAGGACAGCTATCACTTTGTCATTCTTTTTATCACAGGGAATGCTCTTGAACCACCGTTTTACGCTCTCCCTTCTTGTAGGAATTTCCAAATTACTGTCGAAATGACTAAGGAAGGGGGTGAAACCAATGTATTCTGTCACACAACTACAAGCCATGGATTATATCTTAAAGAGAATTACTCTTGAAGAATCCTATCCTTTTTTCCGTAAGAATCTGAAATTAGTTGTAGAAATCAACGGCTCATTTTGGTACGGGGACTTTATTCAAATGGATGGTCTAGCTGCAAAGCAATTATTTATTGACGATAGTGGTGAGATTGAATGCGATAAATTCTATCCCACTGGGAGTAACGCTAATACTTTGTTAAAACAGATATGGGATGCATATGTTACTGCTGCAAAAAATGAAACGAATCCTTTCTGGAACAACCCCTTTCGCAGTATCAATGACTTATCTTTATTGTTTGAAGCGCTGACCAGAATTTTGGATTTGTCCAATATTGTTGAAGATTCAAGTCCCTTCAATCCATATTTTCTTAACGCGCACACATTGGATGGAACTCTTCAATTGACGTTTATCAATCTGAATAGCGCGAAGATTAAACTCGTATCCATCATCGAAGTTAAGAATTGAGTTTATTAAAGTAACTGTTGATGATTTTCAACACTGCTTCTTCTCTCAGTTCTGCTGTATCTTTATTCCCGCCTAGTACCTGGGAGATTCGCTTTCTGAAATGGGAAAGCGGATCTCTTTGTTTTTTCTTTCAGGAAAAACAATATGGGGTGGGGCGTCTTTGTGCCGTATTTCTAGTCTAAGGTGTTTTGCCGTTGGTCCAAGTTCTCTAGGTAGCTTTTTATTCACCTCCGTTCCCCTCCAGTTATGCCAGCTTCGCCATCTCGTAAGCTAAAAGCGGCTCCGTTTCCTGCACTCGTCTGCCCGTTGAACCATTACCGCCGCATCTTCCCTTGCATCTTCCAGCTCCTTACGTTGACGGGCTAGTACGCCTTGGTTGTGTTGTATAGTTCCCCTCAATGCAGACGCTGTAAATCTTCAATGTAACGGAGTGCTTCCAGCCTTGGGTGTCCGTCCTTCTGATCGGCTAGCATTTCAAGCTGTTCAGCTTGATCTAATGAGCTGCCGTATTATCAGTCCTCCCCGACCGTTTTAACTCTGCCGCCTGCTCCCGCGAGTCCTTAGCCCGCTGGCAATAGTCCCGCTCTCTCCATAAGCTGTCCATAGTCTACTTGTGCCCGGGCGATGGAACGCACCGTTTCCTCTATCTCTTTTTCCACTACTTCCGTTACTACCTGTTCACGTTTTGCCATTGTCTGTTCATCTCCTTAGATTTTCCTGCATGCAAAAAAGGCTCACTCCATTTGCAACAAGTGGAATAAGCCTTCTAAGTGTGGTCAAGTTTAGATAATCAAGTTTTTAAGTGTGTACGTTGTACAAGCGTATCTATTGCACAGATAGGACACCAGCTACCACTACTTCGTATGTGTGCAGGGGCTGCTTCCCAAATATGACCCTTTTTGCACTGCTTCAATCGTTTTTCTTATGTCATTTTATTTTTCCGATTAAATTTCTCTATGAAGATTATAAATCAGAAGGGTTAAAGGTACTGACTTCTACTACTCGTTTACAAAAGCCTATCAATATACTTTCTATCTAACACAATCTCCTGCCTAATCTTGTGTACCATCACTTGTGGTACGGTTCACCACAGTTGAGGCTTCAGCAACGGAAAAAAGCCGCGAATATATATCGTAGTTGAACTTTTGTTAATCCTCTTAGTTACTTTCACATTCTTTTTATCTCTGATCCCTTCGAACAATACCCGCTCTAGTGCAATTATATTTGGGCTGAAACCTAGTAATGAACTCATGGGCAAATACCTAAATACCTGAATATGGATTGTTGATAGTGCTGACTACTTCTCAGTATCAAATAAATAAATTAAAATCCCTATATTCAGTTAATTTCTTTGGTTTTTTTCTTCCCATAGTGTTTCTACAAATACGGTAATACTTATCTTTAGTTTCATTTGGAATAGTATCCCAGTAGTCTGGAGAGAAGAAAATATTTTCAATATATAAGGCTATTAAATTTGAGATAGTGGCTTTTTGTTCACTCTCTGAAAGAGGTATTATTTGTTTTTTTATAAATTGATACATGGATTTATCTTTTGAAAAATAGCTCATAAGAACATATGTCATTCCTGACTGAGGAAATATTGTAAAGAAAAACGGTGAAATATATGAGTCCTGATTATTTATTAATCTTCCCTCATTGTCATAACTAATAAAAAACATCGACGTTGAAGCTATTCCATATTCATTTGGCCAAATAATTAAATCAGTTGATATTCTGTCATATCTTAAATTATCTAAATTGGTGTTCATAATAACTTTTAATTTTTCTAAATATTTCAGATGATCAGTGTACATTAAGTACCTTTCACCTAATTCAGAGTTGATTGATGTTGGATGTTCATTAATTCTTGATTCTAATAATTTATAAGAACTATGTCGTTCATAGTAGCCTAATGCAAAGGCTCTATAAGCAAAGAGATAGTTTTGTTCTGCACTTTTTGGAGAATAATCAAATTGTTCAATTGGTTTAAATATTTTCGAATCATGGTTATTGCAAAAACCTGTAAAGGTTGAGGCCTTGCCTCTTCCTACCTCGTTTAATATAATATTATGATTTGATGGAATTTTGGAGAAATCAAAAGCCATAACATTTCCGTTTCTGGCCAATCTATTAAGTATCCCATTATTCTGTATCGAATGTGCTTTGCTAATAGAATTGTTACAATCTTTATCTTTGTGAATACAGCCTGAAAATAATGTTTTGTTCCTTGCTTTATTAATATCTTTTATATTTTTGAGATCAAGCTTCATTAATTGTTCCCTCCATAATTGTTTTTTATTTCAGTACTTTCGCCGTACAGCTCATCCGCAAACATCACTAACAATTTGAATTCATTTTAATTGACTTTCCATGTACCAGATCACATCACAAAAACGGACAGGGTTGTATTATTTCCCCATTAAAAAACATCTCAAGAACTCTCCTTAAGAAGGATTTGCACCTCTCTACGCCACCTTCCCCTCAATGCTCAATCAGCGTTTCTTTCATTTCTAAACGGAGAGTTATTTCTCAATCACTTATGATAAGGCTCACCGCAGATGGTCTTAAACTATCCTCCTGGTTTAGCGTAATGACGCCTCGTCAGTCTAAAACAATATTTTCGAGGTCTAGCACTTTATTTTCCGAGTCTACAACACTATTTTCTTCGAACACGTACAAAATTCGAATTTAGTTGGCTGTACCCCGTAATTAATCAGCAAACTATATTTTCTAGTTATCAACTTTATTTTACAAAAACAATAGTCATAAATGATCACACATATAGATTTTCCATAATTAATTTAAATCTGAATTTAAGTCATTTTTAAACACAAAGAAACCTTGCTACAGTAAAGTGAACTGTAGCAAGGCAAGGCCAACATAAATTACAATGAGTGATAATTTATGTTCATTCATTATTACCCGGGCTGCTTTGATCATCAGATTTCGGAAATTTAACGACTCTAATGTAAATTTAGCAACTCTAATGTCAATTTAGTAACTCTAATGTAAATTTAGTAACTCTATTGTCACTAAACATAGACATGTGGGTAGTAATATAATTTGTCCCCAAAAACGAGGTATTTCTCTTACTTTGTAACATACTTTTGTCTCTAATTGTAATATCAAGTGTCACTTTTCGTAATTTGATGTAACATGAGTTGTCACTTTTAGTACTCCACTCGTTTCACATAAAGAAATGCTGACTCTAAAATATACTTCACACGTTCATTTCTGACACCCATGTGGGAATACCATTGTTCTGAATTAATTTAATCCCAAGCTCAACGCGTGTGCGTTGTATGGCCAGTTTAATTTCCTTGTAATAAATATGTTTTTTATGTATACCTAGTTGTTTAATTACATTCTCCACTGAAGGACTCTCGTTAATGAGAAAAGAGTTTCTAACTGTTTCTTTTACCATTCTTTTTATTTCTTCTAATTTTTCTATTGATCGTTTTTGTGTATAACTAGATACTTGCTGCCTGATCCAATCGGCTAATGCTGGCAAATACTTCGCGACGTAGTTACGCTTAATTTTGATGAAACGATAGATCTCTTGTACAGTCAAATCCTTATTGTTGCGCCAACTGTTATCGAGAATGCAGCAATCTTTTCCTTAGCATCTTTCTCTGTCCTCGAAAGACGATAAATTCTCTGGTCATTTTTCGCTTGATCAATAACCTCTCGCAGACCATAATGGCTCAGTAACATTGCTGAACAATTTAAAGCAGCCGCAATATATTTTATTGATATATCTCTATCCTCAGTTTTAAAACGCTCTAATTCCTTTTCTACGTTGATTCTCCAGCGTTCTTTAGCAGTTCGACTATAACGAGATTTATCTTTGTATGCTTCGAAAATAAGATAATTTTGAACCGCTGGATTTGCCAGATGGAACGAGTATTCAATTGGCCCCCATCCGTACAATTTCTTAGCATTAGTATGTGCCGCTCCAGATAGAACTATTAATTGCTTAAAGCTTCGCACTAAATTATTGGGGATTTCTTTTGGGGTAAGCACTTCTAAATATTCTTCTTCTAACAGTTTATGTTGAAGCAAGTATCCGACATATCTGTATAGAATCACTAGGGTTGTATTTAAGTGCTTTGTGATATGTGTGTAATTTAATCCTGAGGCTATTAGTTTTCTCAATTCTTCCAAACACTCGATTACATTTCCTACCTGCTCCCATTGCCCTTTATGAGTTACAACACCATATTTCATATAGCAGATGGTACAAACATGTACATTATGATACTTTATTTTCTTCACTGCTGTTTGAAAGCGATGTGGGATTCTATTCATCGTAATATCAGTACCAAAAGAAGTGCACCAAGGGGTTAAACAAATATATTCTCGCGTCTTAACGTAGTCATCTATAATTGAGTTAATAAAAGAACGAGGAACTTTCACTTGCGAAAAGCACTGAACACTCATGCCAAGTGAATTTAAAATTTGTAAGAGCATTTGAAGTGTTACGTATTGTGGAGAATCCTGATCATTAATAAATCTTCTAACTCTATGAATATAGTCATCTCTTAATCTGTGTTTAAGAGTTTCAAAGCTATATGTTTCTTCTGGCATTTGAACGCAATACATTAAAGTTATGGCGATCTGCTTTTTAGCCGGTACACCTCGAATATCTTCGACCATGCGTATATTATTACCCATCATATATCGCCAATTACTGTATCTTCTTTTTTGATCTGTAATGTAATCTGGAAGTTGTTCTTTCTCCCTTGTTGCATTAATTAAAGTAAGGCTGGAGAAGCAGTATTTACACTGGGCTGTCACAAGACTATCCGCTAAATATGGTTGCTCCTTCTGGCACGCAGGACATCTAGATTGTAATTTACATAAATGCTCATCACAGATTTCAATCTCCTTTACTTGCCATATAAGCTTGTAATACTTTTTTTGCGCCAAACACCTAGGACAAAAAAAACGTACTGTAGTATGTATGAGCGAGGTAAGCATTTGAAACAACTGGTCCCTTGAATAATAGCCTGGGTTCAAGAAATTTTGTACCACAGGCCAAAAGGTCATCGAACGAATTTCTTCTACAGACTTATTTACTTTTCCGCATAGCTCGGAAAAATTTATCTTATCCTCTTTAATTATCTCTAACCGAAAATACCTATCCCATATGTGATCTTTGTTGTTAGCCAATGGACTTATTACTCTGTTATAGTCGCATGCGTTTTTCTTGGCTAGTCTAAATATATAGGACGTCAAAGATTCCCCGTCCTCAATCCGTGGTCGAATAGTGTACCTCCCAGCCATTTTCCTATCCCCTACCTTATCAAAGAAAAACCACCGACAATTTCGACAGTAAAACATGAAATCCTTCTATTTTCAACATTCAATTACACTAATCGATGATCCATTCCTCCGCAGCTCCCTTTACTAGTAAATTATGTTGTCTTACTCTTTGATTAATATATGATGTGAGCTCAGGTGCCGTGCGCCACAACACAGTTCGACTTTTTCTTAGTGCTTCATATAACTCGCTGGAGAATACCTTTTTATTTTTACGTGCACCAAAATAAGCATCCACGAAACCATAAATATTTTCCATCTCCATTAATACTCGTTTTTCAAATTGACTCTTCTTCATCATACCTATGTATGGACAGCATCCCCAGTTCCGTATGGTATTGACAGATACCCCAACTTGTTCAGCAACCGCTTCTATCGTGATTATAATTTCCTGATCATACATCTCCTCTACAGCCCTCTCAACTTTATCGATGTTTTGTTTAGATTTGTTCCGCTTCGGGCTATATCGCGTTTGCATCAGCGACTCTTTTAACACTGTTTTATGAAAGCGATATATCAAGAAATGAACGTAATTAGTCCAGGAATCCCAATTTCGTATGGTTGTTAACGGCACCTTTTTCTTTACAGCTGCTATAAAACGTTCTAGCTCCTGAGCATCTATGTGAATTGCGTCGGTTTCATATTCACAAAATTTGATTCCCCTTGTGGAAAAATAGGCTTTACATCTTTTTATCTTGTCTAATGACAGCCCAATTTTCTCTGAAATGGACGTAATAGGTTCCCCTTCATAACATTTAGTTTTAATTAGATGGTAAGCATGTATAAAGTATGTCCGCTCCTGTAATTCACCCTGTCCATCAAAAGCATACTCACATCCACAGTGTAAGCAAGCCAAATAATAGGAAAGAACCTGTCCTCCCATTTTTCTTTTAAGTGAAGTTCCTGTCTGTATCAAACCACCTTCTACACCCCTATTCTCACACCATGGTGCTTGGCATGATATCATCTCTTTCTTTGAACTGGGTGGAGTAAGCACGGAATCAACAAATGGTTGTGGCAACTCCATCTTCAAGAACTCATCAATATCTATGTGGTTTGCCCACAGTACCTCAAGTACATAGGAAATATGCAAGGTACGTTTTTGCTTTAAAGAATCTCTTGCATGTTGTAATAGCGTAGAAAGTTTACCGCTTCCTTGCATAGAAGACTTTGCACTGTTTTTATCAAAGATATCCTGTTTGTTGTTTATTAGATATAACAGGCGAAGAGCAACGGTTTGCGGAGGGATTTTAGGCCCTGAATAATTCAGTAGTCGATCCCAAGATCTCCACTGCCAACTCAGTTTATTCCAATCAAAATCATAATTGCTAGGAGAATACGTGACTCTACTTAAATCTAAATCACAATAAGGACATTTTTCATGAACCGTAATGTCCTTGTATTTTATCTCTTTTGCACAATGCGGGCACTTATCATGTAAAAGCATACGATGAGTCAGGCATGCGTCTATACCCTTAATTCGCCAGAGCAATTGATGGTAATGTTTATTCTTTAAACACTCTGGGCAAAAATGAAGCCTCTCGCGAATCATACCCGAGGTAAATCGTGATTTTTCAATTTCAGTTGTGGCACCAAAGCACTTCAACAAATTATTTAACGTAAGTGCAAGCAGTTTAGCTGGTGCCCAATTAATTGCCTTTGACAGTTCTCCTATATTAATTATGTTTATTGGACAAAAATCTAATAGTCTGATGTCATCATGCTGAGCATAATGATTCCGTTCAGTTTTCAAGTAATTTAAAAGAGACAAATAACTTATCCCGTTTGATTTTGAGATACGTCTTAAATAACTTGAAAGTGATTCACCTTCAAATGGACGTAAGCGAACTGTGAAAATATACTTTACCATCGTAACCTTCTCCCAAAAGGATTTCTTACCATCATTTACCCTTTCAAGGAAAGGTATACCCTATCCATATTTCTGATGAGAATCTAGTTAGAAATCATGACTTTAGAAGCTTAATTTAATGGTTCTATCCTCAGAATATGAAATCAGAAGAAATAGAGTTAAACATTTTACAGCTAGATTAGATTTTAATGGTCATGGTGTAGTTCAAGTATAAAATCCCAAATTCATTAACATTGATTTACCGCCCTAGTCAGCACTTCCTCTCAAATAGACAATACTGCGTAACAAAGGTGAGTTGATAAGGAACAACCGCGACGTTAGCAGAGGTTTTTTCGTGTGAATCGGGCCAGTTCCTTTTGAAGAATTTACTCGTTCTCCTCTATACACAAATCTCCCTTTGCTTTTGATACAGTGGAAAGGCAAAAAAGAAACCCCAGACGAGTAGGTGAATTCGATTGGGGCTCAATGCTCTAGTTCAACTTCTGCTCATCAGTATTTATTAACATGTAATGAAATCGCTGATATGACGGTGCTCCTTTTTGCGAAATAGGGTTGCTATACCTACTCTTGCTCTACTTCCTGTTTATTAATATCAACTTCACTTAAAGTGTATGTATCCATTAGTATTCGTAACGCTGAACTTCTGTGATACTATTCAACAGTCGATTAATCTCGGCATTCTTACAATACCCTCTAAGCGAAACAGAACTATCTATGTATAATGTATCACTCCTGTCGCTGAGCCAAAAAACTGCTTTACCTACATCTCATCCAATAGAAGAGCATTGGTTCTTTGTGTAAATCTGACAGGAAAAAACCCCCATATGTCGAATTCTGTAGCAACACCCATCATTCAGCAGAAAGGAGGATATTTAATGAGTACTTCTGATAAAAACACTAACAAGCCAAGTGGATCAAACCAACAAAAGGTTGTAAAAACCGACATTAATAAATCAGTCAATGGAAATCGAGCATCTCTACCACCACTACCACCAAAAAAGTGAGGCTGATTAAATGAAGCCATTGAACACCCGCAGTGGACTGCATCGTATTACAGATTCAGTTGACGTAAATCGTGCAACTTTACCACCTATTCCACGAAAAAATGAGACACGTTCTATAGAAGGGAAAAAAGCTCCAATTCCAAAACTCCCTTCAGAGAAGTGAAATTTTAGAATCGGACTTTTTGGGCTCTTTTAGAGTTGGGTTTTCATGATCCAACTCTTTTACAATTACCCCTGCCTTCAAGTCTACGTAGACTCTTTTTACTGGGAATAAATAATAACTCAACCTTTCTTTCCACTCCTCTGTATCAGCCAAGACTAAGGCTTTTTCCAATTCGTATGGGCGCGCCCCTTTAATCATGCTACCGATAATGAAATCGTCCTCTTTATCAATCTTGTATATTTGGAGGACTGCAACTTTTTCTTTTTTACTTGGATTCTGTTCATCCCTTTTCTTTTCGTTTTCATCATCTGAATTTACCCTAATAAAGAATTCCTCCCAGACTGTTGCAGTAGGAGAAAGTTTCGCAAGGCCTCTCCATTCTCGAACTTTGTTAACAAACCAATTAACGATATTCACAAAATAAAGGCTCCATAAACCACAAACAATAAAACTGATAATAATACTAAGAAAAACAAAAAGCACTACATACCTAATGTCAGAGGTAACAGTCTTTATTTCTGTTAAGGACCATGCTGCGTTTGTCCGAAATGTATCGGAATAGTTACCAAATATATTTGCCCAAGCATTTAAACAAGATAAAGTTATAAAACTAATGGGTAACCAAAGCAAAGCCGCTATCCCAGTCACTTCTGGTGCTGTATGCTTAACAGGTGGATTTAATCCGAATGTCTGTAACCAAAAGTATGCCATCAGACCTGGTAATAAAAACACGGAAGTACTGATGAAATTTTCCATATCCCTCACCTCTATTCAAAGATTTCGCTGTAACACCATTAGTCCCTGCACTCCAAATAGAAATTGTAAAACATTATCACATCTCAAAAGAAAACAAGCACCTTGTGAGTGCTTGAATTGATTTAGGATATTACGATAACGACTTAACAATAATTACAGGTAATCACTCCCTCTCTGTTTCAGTGATCAGATTACTCTAAACAATTCAACGACTGTCCAACAGCCAAACCCTAAAGTAACTAATAGTGTCACTCGTGCAGTCAATTGAGAAGCACGATGATTCTTGACATGCATTAAGACAGTAAGACTATGAAGAAACAGCAGAACAATAACTGTAATAACAAGCGGTAATGACCTTTGAGTATGCTGGATATTGGATTGCCACAGGTAACATCGTTAACCCAATTGTTACACTATCACTGTTCTTAAATAATCGCGTTCTTCCTACTTCTTTACTTATTAATAAAAGTTTTACCAAACCATGTTCAAACTTCATTGGTTTTTTCTTTACATATCTGAAGTAAAAAGTGATGATGAGCCAGATGAACATTAAGATACCCACAAAATTTAGTAACGTTTCGAGGATAAGTTTCATTTTAGCCCCCCTCTTTTCTATAATTTAACTATACGTTGACTTACATGTAGAGTCTCAAAACTTGGAAAACGCTTTTGTTTTGGGACCAGAATCTCATTAATATATTGATGGATTAACTTATATATATTGAAATAATCAAAAATTTATTTTAGTTAATCTAAGTTTTCCTAATTCTTTACCTACGCTCCATAGCTCAACATTCCTTGGTGATACAGATTTATATCATTCAGCATAACTCATCGGAGTTATGTTTGTTCTAGCCACACGAAAAACCCCTCCAAGTAGAGTGTACCACTCACCGTTAGGTGATCGGCTTTTATCACTATACATAAAGGGGATAATATCCAACACTACATTTTAAAGTGGTTGTTCGTTCCCGACTCTTATACTTTTCCTTCCGTAACCAAACGCCAATATTGATATCCAAGTGCTGTTAAACGACAAGATTTGGATTCCATAGCTGCAAAATACATGTACTCCGCATCCACCGGTACTACAAGTCCAACTGATTGATACTTTTGCAAGTCTTTAAAAACAGCTACGTTTTCTACATTTGGTTGATCACTTGTAAACTCGTAGGAAGGATCTAGTTGAAATTCTGCTTCAGGACTTTGAAAATAGTCAATGATTTTTCTTATAGTAACTAGTGGTATAACAGGTTCCACTCGTCTTAAATGTGTAAACCGAGACACATTTGTTTTAAATACAGGTCTTTGATCCCAAGCACCAAGCGCCTCATCTATATAAGAGTATAAGCTACCTGGTGTGATAAACCCCCTTAAATCAGATGCACCACCATGTAATGCATCGAGCAACAGAGATGTGAAAACACCCTGAGCATTACTTTCCAATGCAACTTCAGAGCTCCGGCTTGCTGTTAGGATGGTTAATCCATCACTCAGTTGAGTTAACTTACCATGATTTAAAGCCGGAGACCCGAAAGATCCAGAATGACAACAATCTAGAATGATTATTTTATCACGAGCATTAGATTGATTAGCTAAAGTCAAAATTGTATCCATAGAAATGCCTTCATCATATTTTTCGTAGTCGGTAGTAACAATGTATCCGCCTGTTGAATTTATCAGACCATGTCCCGAAAAATAAAGGAGAGCAACATCATTGTCTCCCTTGAAAAGTTCTTCAATGTTTTCTCTTAGTTCGCTTCTTGTAGCTGTATTCGTAACATACTTAACAGCGAAGTTTGGAGAACCATCACCATTTTTAGATAAAACTTGTCCTACAGAAATGGCATCGTTAACACATCCTAATAGTGGGGCACTCGGATAGTCGTTAAGTCCAACTACTAAAGCCTTTCTCATGTTTATAATCTCCTATCCTAGTTCTTTTATTGCGGCAATAATAGAGCTTGATTGCCATTTTACTATTTTATTTGCATTATCTTTTACTTTCTTTGAAGTTTTTTCAGATGCCCATGGTTCAACAGCTAGAATAGGCTTGGCGGTGTAAAACTCGGTTTTGGCAATGGTAATTTCATGATCAATCCACTTACTATATGAGGCGTAAACACCAGCTAGGATAATTACTATTGAGCTCGGACTAATTTGTTTCTTTATTGCCTCATAAAGCTCTTTATCATTTTTAGCGTTATGTACAGGGTCGTCTTTAGGTACGGAATAGTTCTTGTAAGAGAAAGAGGAGTCCTTATCAAGAAGCTTAATCAAACCCTCGTAAGCCTCAGGATAAGCCCAGGAATGACTGATAAACAAATTGTACGTTTTTGACATAAAGCAACACCCCTTATAGTTTGTTAGAAATCTTGTAAAATGAATGCTACATCAATTATATTTAATTTTCAATTTTACCTCAATTGAAACCCTTTTATTTATTCCAATTTTTTGAACCCGAAACAGGACAACTATCACTTTGTCATTCTTTTTATCACAGAGCAGAAAGGGTCCATAAGTACGCCCTACAGCTAGAGAAACAGAAGATAATCAGTAAAACTTTTGGTGAAAACTTCTGGACTAAAAAACAGTACCTTGGATATCAGATTATCGAAGAGCACAAAAACATGTATTCTTATATTATTAAAGAGACTCAAAAACGAAAATACAAAATTCCTGATGTAGCAGCAATTGTAAATAAAAGAGATCCAAACAATGAGTTAATTCTAGAATTACTCCCTCTCCAAAACTTCGCCTTAAAAAGGATTGCAAAAAAAAATTTGAAGAACAGATCTTAATTCTGCAAGCTCAACTTGACTCAAAATATCAAACAATTATTCATTTAAGGGACAAAGTTACAAACCTTGAACAAGCCTTATTTGAATTAATGTTATAGTGAAAAGTAAATGCCGAACACTGAATGTGTTCGGATTTTGCTTTTATAAAGATGTTGTTAATTCGATTTATTTCGACATATTTTTTGCTAGACATAAAGTAATATGTAATTAGAACTATAAAAGTACTTTGCCTGAAAAACAGCTTAATTCAAAATAATGAAATAGGCTTATATGAGTTGAACTTTTCGTGATCATTCCAACTGAACCAGAGACTATCGAAAAGCATGACCGACTTATGAGCAACTAACATGGATAGTAAGGAGAAGTAATTGGAGGGCACTACTACCCTAAGTTGTAACAATTGATTATGAGGAGATTTATATAGTTGGTCGAGCTGTACAATTATGAGTACATTAACAATCAATGCTTGCCTAACATTTTTAGACAGAAAAAATACGAATCTGGGTGTTAATAACAATAGCAGGGAATTATTATGACTCTTAATTTTGGAGGTACAAAGAATGACTAGAGCTAAAGTTATAAGTGTGATTAACTGGAAAGGAGGAGTTGGAAAGACAACAATTACTCATAATCTTGCTGTAGGACTCCAAAATATAGATTATGAAAAAGAGTTAGGACTAAAATCATTCCCAAAAGTTTTAATTATTGATGCAGATCCACAATGTAATCTATCGATCGCATGTTTATTAGATCAAAACTTTGAAAGTAAGATTAATAAAATCGAAAACCGCACCCTATATTGACTTTGAAGGATGTTTTTGAACAATTTTTAGAAGAGGAAGAAATCGATATAAATAACGAAATAATACTAAAAAAAGAGGTGCGCGCTAGAGATGGACGTATATTCCTTAATATAGATCTTATCACATCACACCCCGAACTCATATATACAGACATGATCATAGCAAGGCATAATCAACAGAGAAGAAAACTAAAATCTTCTCTTATTGACACTGATATATATAAATTTAAAATCCTTGATGAAATTTTAGAGAATGCACGAGAACAATATGACTTTATTCTTATTGATTGTCCTCCGAATTTAAACTATATTACCCAAAATGCGTTATATGCTAGTGATTTTTACCTCATCCCTACAATTGCAGATAAACTGTCGACTTATGGTATAATGGCGATTAAAACAGCAATAAAAAAATTAAATGATGATTTTTACCATGCCTCGAATGATTTTAAGAAAACAAAATTGCTTGGAATTGTATTTAATAATATTCGAGAATGGAGAGGGCAACCTAAGAGATCTCAATTAGATATGAAGGAATCACTAGAACAGCTGTTTCCAAACGAAGTATTTCAGAGCTATTTGACATACGGAGATGGAATTTCCTTGGCTTCTGCGGCATCTTATCCGGTATTTGCATTCCGTCATAAACACCAAAATGCTACAAAGCAGAGCGAGTTAATGTTAAAGATCACAAATGAATTTATTCAAAGGTGTAGATGAAAATATGAAGGTAAACAATTTAATTTCATTACTATCAAAGGTATTAGAAATTCTACAGTTTTATAAAAATAAAAGTGTGAATGATATGTTAGATGATATTCATTCAAAAGTAGTTCAAAGCGATCAATATAAAATAGGACTCAAGAAAAACAGCAAAGAATTTAGTCTTTCAGAAGCACTTAATAACTTAAGGTTGATGAATCGTGATGAAATCGTATTATACTTAAAAGGATTAGAAAAGAAAAATATTGAAGACATTGTTGTTGAAACTAAATTAAGTTTTGCTCAAAGAGAGAGTAAAGCAAATTTAATTGATAAGTTAGCTAATCATTTTAGTATGATAAATTTAAATAAACAAATGTCAGAAAGATATTCACAAAACAATACCTATGAAGGGGCAAGTGAGGTAAATAATAATTCACTCTACAAAACTAAGGATTAATTAAGCGCAATAACTGGTCAAGAATTTTTACTTTTTTCGTCTTCCTCGAATAGAAATCAAAAATGGTTCCCCAACCCTTGATACAACTGGGTTTTTGATAAGGAATCACGAAACTATCAAAGCCATCAAACTATCTTGACAGGGTGGAGGTCGCTGGTTCGAACCCAGTCCGGATCACCATATGATGAATCGAGTAGGAGGGGGTGACTAGCCCCCGTCCTCTCACACCACCGTACGTACCGTTCGGTATACGGCGGTTCATCTAAGTTTGACGTAAAAGAAAATACCTATCCTTAAGACTCTTAAGACCTTCGGTCTGCCAATAGGCATTATCCAAAGTTCTGTGAAGTATAGGACTGCACGCAATACGCCAGTATCTCTTACGAGAATTGCCCCATTCGAAGGCTTTTGCTTTGGGCACTCCCAAAGTAATAAGCCTTTTTACTTTTGTTCGAGGGTTCTTCCACTGTTTCCATAGGCACATACGGAGCCTTCTTCTTATCCATTCGTCTAGACTGGAGAAGACCGAAGGTGTGTCTGCAAGTGAGAAATATCCCGCCCAGCCAATAAGGTATCTATTTAGCTGTTCAATTCGATACTCCATGGGAAGCGCGTTTGACCTTGAGGTAAATTCCCGAATTCGTTGTTTTACCTTCTTCATGCTTTCTTTCGCGATTCGAATCTTTGGATCAGACTGGTGGGTAAAGCTAAACCCTAGAAATTTTCGTTTCCATGGCCGGTCTACTGCACTTTTCTCAATGTTCACCTTAAGTTTTAGTTTATTCTCGATGAACCAGGAAATAGATGCCATTACCCGTTCGCCAGCCTTCTTTGAAGAAACGTAGACATTACAGTCGTCCGCGTAGCGGACAAATCTGAGCCCTCGTTTTTCTAGCTCCATGTCCAATTCATGCAACATGATGTTGGAGAGCAGCGGACTAAGAGGTCCACCTTGCGGCACTCCTTCCTCATTTGCTGTCTCCAACCCGTTAATCATGATGCCCGATTCTAAATAGCTTCTGATAAGCCTGAGAAGTGTCTTTTCCTTGACATGTTTGGCGATAAGCCCCATTAACTTGTCATGGTTTACTTTGTCAAAGAATTTCTCTAAGTCTAAATCAACAACCCACCGTTTCCCCTCTTTCATAAATCCTTTAGCCTTCCGAACTGCATCATGTCCTCGCCTATTTGGACGAAAGCCATAACTGTGTTCGGAGAACATCGGATCGAAAACTGGGGTCAGAATTTGAGCGATTGCCTGCTGGATAAAGCGGTCTGTCACAGTAGGAATTCCTAGCAACCGTACCCCACCTCTAGGTTTCGGGATTTCGACCCTTCGGACTGGTTGCGGTTGATAGGTACCATCCTCTAACTGCTGGCGGATGGAGTCCCAGTTGGTCATGATATGTTCACGTAGGGATTTTACTGACATACCATCCACACCGTGGCTTCCTTTATTCTTTTCCACTCTCTTTAATGCTGTCAGAAGGTTTTCCCGTGACAGAAGTTGCTTCATCATGTTGAGGTATTCCTTTCGCGTGAACGTTCTTTCTACTTGTGCCATTCTTACTTCAGCCCTCTCAGATTCCCCCGTGGAATTCACCACTTCCTCCTCTGAGCAAGTCCTTACGGATTGTCTGCCTCATTAGCAAGAATGAACGCCTAGCTTCTCGTTCTTCCTAGATGTTCGGTCCTTCCCTGTTCAGGCGTCCCTTACTAGGGTACTATGACCTCTGCTGACTCCTGATCGTTCAGCTTCTCCTTTCAAAGAAGGTTACCATGTGAGCATGGCGTTTCGGTCAGGTCTCCCCAGGTAAGAGCGTTATCTTCCCCTCCATCTATCTGCCTCATTTACTCTCATTCGCCTTTGGCAGTAAGGACTTTGCCTTGACATGCAGGCTCATCCAACGAATGCTAGCCTCGTATGAGGTTCGTGTTCCTCAGACCGGAGGTTTGCCGCCGACTTCCTTCAGATTCCACCTCACGGTGGACACCCTTGTCTTAAGCTAATGGCTACTACTGCCTTCACCATTCGGGACTTTAACCCTAGAGATAACGCCCATGCTGGGCGCACATGTTGAAACCCTTGATAATCAAGGGTTTTTTAATTTTTTCCGCCTGATTCATTCGCGTCAACAAGTCCAAAAAACGTAAGCGCAAATTAGCCCCGCCAAGAAAAAATGGTGAGGGCTATTTCTTCTAAGACTAGGATTTCGTGATGTGACAAACATCTGGTAATGACGTCGACCATGGAAGGAAACGGTCCAACTTTTCTCCGTTCGTCACATCAGATAATTGGGGTATTTGTTCAAACAGATAGTTCAGATATTGGAAGGGATTTAGTTGGTTCTCTTTCGCTGTCTCAAGTAAGCTATAGATGATTGCACTGGCTTTTGCACCGCGAGGTGAATTTGCAAACAACCAGTTTTTTCTTTCAATGACAAAGGGTTTTATGGACTTTTCACTTCGATTGTTATCCATCTCCAGACGTCCGTCTTCTAGAAAGGAAGTCAGTTTCTCCCACTGATTTAAGCTGTAGGCAATGGCCTGACCAACTGCGCTTTTAGGTAGGGTACGGGCTCTTTGCTGACAAAGCCATACCAAATAAGCATCCAAAATGGGCTTGCTCCGCTCTTTTCGGATGGCATACCGCTCTTCTGTGGTTTTTTCCTTAATGTCCCTTTCAACGACAAACAACTGGTTACAGTATGGCAGTCCCTGCTGCGCAACTGTACCTTTCCGCTCTTCCTTTGAAGGTAGGACTTTTAGTTGCTTCGTCAAACTTTCGGCGAGCATGTGCCCAACACCCAACAAGTGTCGTATTGGCTACCTTGTGGTATCCCGCATAGCTATCCACGTGGAGATACCCATAAAAGCCTTGTAGATAATCACGGGGATGCTCACCGCCACGAGTCCGTTTATAGTCAAATAAGACAATGGGTGGACCCATTCGTCCCGTTCGATACAGCCACATATAGGACTGTACTTTGTGGAGCTTTCCCTGGTTCACGAAGGACTTGTAGCGTGGTTTCATCCGCATAAAGGACATCCTGACGTAACAGGTGTACACGCATCCTCTCTACAAGGTGAGACAGCCACTTTTCAGCTCCATAGATCATCCAATTGGCAAGAGTCTGTCGTGAGAGAGGAAGACCTAAGCGAGCAAACTGCTGCTCCTGCCGATACAAGGGCTGACTCTCTACGTACTTTTGGCACATAACATGTGCCAAAATAGAGGGAGAAGCGAAGCTACCCGGATAGACAGGTCGGGGCATCTGTGCTGTTACAACAGGTGTATGAACATCTTCACGTTCGCAATGACGACAGGCATAGACTTGACGCACATGACGCACAACTTTCACTTGTGCGGGGATGATCTTTATTTCACTTCGTGTCTCCGTACTCATTTCATGCAGTACGCCACCACAGCAGTAACAAACTTGTTCTGCCTCCGGCAGCTGGTAGACTATCGTCTCCACAGGAAACTGGTCCAGCTTCGCTTCACGGCTTCCAGAAGGTTTCTTACGGCTGTAAGTGATTGTCTCAACATGTGCATCTGCCTCTTCGGTTGTTGCAAGTACTTCTGCTTCGTTAAACAACTGAAGATCGAGTTGGTTCAGGTCTGTTTTCTCGCTTGAAGCGCCAAAGCGCTTTTGTTGGGCAAGACGAAACTACTCCTCGTACCACTTGAGCTTTGCTGAAAGCTGTCAATCTGAGTCTGGAGTTTCTCGATGTGGCTTTGTAATTGTTCAGTTGACGTGGAGGATTGGCCTGTATTTTTCATACTCAGTTTATTCGAGAAAACACACTGAATCTCCTTGATCCATACATTCCTTTTGTGACTATTTGCGAAGGCATTACACAACAGCGTGAGCTGTTACCTGCGGATGTGCTAGACGCTGCTCGAGGGAAAGTCCGTCTAGTAGCCACTGGAGCTGCCGGGGAGAAATCGAGAGTGTTTGCGAGTGCATATCTGTTGGCCAACGGAAGCGCCCACGTTCCAATCGGCGGTAGTAGAGCCAAATCCCTTTATGGTCCCAATGTAATAGTTTGAGCTTGTCTCGTTGGCGGTTGCAGAATACAAACAGAGCTGGAGAAAATGGATCGAGATGGAACTATTCCTGAACTAAAACAGCAAGACCATCTATGGATTTACGCAAATCCGTAGTTCCACAGGCTACATACACATGAGAAAGATGAAGGGCCTTTAACATAAACGCCTTAATACCGTTACCACGTCTGCTAACAGTTTCTGATCTACACCTTGAGGTACTTCTAACCGTGCTGCCCCTATTACGACCACCAGTGCTGTACGATCTTGGGGAACCGAAGGTTTCACGTGCAAGCTAACCCAGTTCGGTTTGGAGTGAGTGTTTTCCAGATGTTCCGCACTTTCTTTTTTCAACTTTTTCATCCAGTACCAAAGCTGACCAGATGTCACTCCGTGACGGTTACACCAATCTGCCACCTGTTCATTGCTAGAGCGATAGTCTTGTATTCGTGACTTCCACAATGTCTTTTTGTCTGTCTGTTCCAACAAAACAATCCTCCTCATAACTGATCTGAGGAAGATTGTTTCATGATGAAACTTGTTTTAATAGGTGGGCTATATTTGACGCTTACACAGAGCATACTCTGAACCACCGTTTTACGACCTCCCTTCTTGTAGGATTTTCCAAATTGATATCGAAATGTTCGTTGTAAGACTTAGGAAGGGGGTGAAACCAATGTATTCTATCCCACAGCTACAAGCTATGGATTATATCTTAAAGAGAATTACTCTCGAAGAATCCTATCCTTTTTTTCGTAAGAATCTGAAATTAGTTGTAGAAATCAATGGCTCATTTTGGTACGGGGACTTTATTCAAATGGATGGTCTAGCTGCAAAACAATTATTTATTGACGATAGTGGTGATATTGAATGCGATAAATTCTATCCCACTGGGAGTAACGCTATTACTTTGTTAAAACAGATATGGGATGCATATGTTACTGCTGCAAAAAATGAATCGAATCCTTACTGGAACAACCCCTTTCGCAGTATCAATGACTTATCTTTATTGTTTGAAGCGCTGACCAGAATTTTGGATTTGTCCAATATTGTTGAAGATTCTAGTCCCTTCAATCCATATTTTCTCGACGCGCACACATTGGATGGAACTCTTCAATTGACGTTTATCAATCTGAATAGCATGAAGATTAAACTCGTATCCATCATCGAAGTCAAGAATTGAGTTTATTAAAGTAACTGTTAATGAATTTCAACACCGCTTCTTCACTCAGTTCTGCTGTATCGTAATTCCCGTCTAGTATCTGGGAGATTCGCTTTCTAAAATCGGAAAGCGGATCTCTTTGTTTTTTCTGTCAGGAAGTAAATAGGTCAACCGCTCTTCAAGTCGTAATCGAACAGCTTCCTTCTTTAGTTCATCGCTATAACGCAAAAAAGGACTTGTCCTTTTTTGCGTTGCATGAAAAAACCCCTCCGGTCAACAGTATTGAGTACATGGTATCATGAACTCTTTATTTACTGTCTACCTTAAGGGGATAATACCAACATTCATAAAGAAGCGTTCCCTTCTCTTTCTTTTGTGGTAACGGATAATAGCCAATGAAAATGGTATCTTCTTTGGCTATCGCTTTCATTCACTTATTTTGAGAAGGTCTCTCCCCTAATTAAAGTCACAAAAAACTTTTTAAATCTTGTTGAAGTGGTGTCTGTCATATTCATTGTAATATGGCTTATAAAACAAGCTGATTTTACCCACTTTCTCAGCTTCAATACAGTCTTGAGCTAGCCTTATATATAGTAGTGATCCGAATCTAACCTTTTCTGGTATAGGGTAAAAACCTATCCATGGCCTATAAGGTCTTCGATACCACCGCTCCTGATCGACGTATTTTGAAAAAACCTGTCCCCTAATATAAACAAAATACGTATTCAGAACAAAAACAATTTCACAACGTTGATTTATTCTCGCGTTACAAAACTCTCTAGCGGATGCTAATGTAGTATTTTCTATAAGACAATGTTTGTCATACCATACTGAATAAAAAACGTAGTCGTCATATTTAATCCAATAGTCGCCCATTCTCTCTATAGGTATGGCTGGAAAAACATCCGCAATAGTATAGTACATTGTATCGCCCCCATGAAAAGTCATTAAATCCATTTTTTCCAAAGGGAACGATACTTAACATTTTTCTTTATTTTTTCCTTCTTTTAAATCACCATTTTCTACCTACTATGATTTGCTCCATGACGGTATCTATAGTGATCCCACAGTAATTTACCACCCCAGTTAGCCCTTCTCTCCTCATAAGAGTTCTACAATCTTCTAGCTTAAATTCGCATTCAACTCATTAACTAAAAAAACTCTCATAAGTCATATTTGAAAAAGTTTGCCCAAATAAAGATTAAACTTTTTCAAATTGACAATACTGCGTAACAGAGGTGATTTGATATGGAACAACAAGCATGGGAGTACCATCTACCTGAACTCGGTTATGCTGAAGGATTTACCTATCTCTTTGAGCCTTTAAGCCATTTAACAAGTTCGCGTCATTTGTTCGGACATAAGCTTTCAATTTTAATCCGCCTTTCTCGCGAAACCCATAGCAGTCATTTTACACGGGCTGAAATGGAGCGTATGTTTCCACAGTACACCCCAAAAGACCTTGATAGCTTGCTCAATAGTCTAATGGAAGGCTCCTGGCTAGTCCGCGCGGAAGGTACACTCCATTACTCCTTATCAAAAAGTGGACTCCTGTTTGTACGATTTCTTCCTTTTCTATACAAGGGTGATGAAATGGACGAAATGGCTTTTCAAATGGCTGTAACAGACATGCTGAATGCTGCTCAAAAAATGGAGTTAGGTCTTCCCTCACTTGAGCTATTACGAGATCAGATTCTCTATGCAGTACAGCGCAACATTGCGGAGCTTTCTTCCGCTCTTGTGTCGAGGAATGATGAAAGAATTCGAAAAATAATCTATAAAATCAGTGAGTTTATTCAGAATATCGATGATTTAATTAAGCGAATTTCTGACATCACTCAATACAAGATACAAAAAGGATTGGAACTATCGGAAACGGACAAACATGGCATTGAAATTTTACTCCGTCTTAGCTCGCGCGTAATGAATTTATACCATGATCGAAGGCAGTACTACTTAAAAAATATGGTTATTGGTACCAATCCATTTACCAAAAGTGATATTGACCGCCTACTGATTAACACCAATTTTTATCAAATGGCAGGTTGGGTAAGTGGAAGTGTGTATACCCCTTCTCACTCCAGTTGGCTGGATGAATATGATTTATCTACTTCTTTAGATACGTTTTTACAGCAAATCAAACATAGGCGTAAGCGTACACTTGGTCCCCGAGTCCAAGGGGATAAGGAGGCCTTTGAGGAGCTTTTTGGAGAACCACCATATTCAGAAAAGTTGAGAGACGCCCTTATTGAGCTTTTTAAAACGGATCAGTCAGTTAAGCTTGAACGGTTCCTTGCTCCTTACCAACTGAAAGTGGATGGTCTCATGTATCTTGCAGCACTTTGCTCCTTAGAAAACTTACGCCATCTTTGGGTAAATTCATCATACGCTGGATATGACTTACATGTTGAACCTACATCCTTACAGCTTACAAATCAAATCTTTTCCATGCTATCAGAAGCAACTATAGAAAGGAAGGATCACCATGCATAACAATCATAATTGGTACGATTATTTGCCTAACGAAATCTGTGCCATGCTGACCATCAAGGCATGTCCAAGAAGTATGTTTCCTCGCCTTGAGTTCGATGATCAATTTCGCAAAGTTGTAGAAAAATCTTTGAACGATGCAGGTTATGAACTAGTAGATGATCCAATATCCCGCCACTATGATGCTCGCCTCTCTACCAATGTTGTAATGACACAGGCTTTTCGAGAAGGCCTCTTTCCATCTGGAGAAGGTATGTCTATCCCTGCCAAAGCAATGTTAGTCATACTCTGGTGCAATTTGGTATTACCTAAATACGACACTAGTTTTAAAAAGGAATTGCTTGATGAGCCATACGTCACAGAAGACCAACTATTCGAGAATTTCAAGAAGCAGTTAGGCTCAAGGCAAACCCTTCGTAAAATACTCACCACATTGAAACAATTTAGTTTTATTCAAACTGTTCGTGGAACTACACGTATAATTGCTGGTCCCCGCCTGTCCACAGCCATTGATAGCTCCAGACTCTACGACTACGTACGTAAGCATGTCATTAATCTATTAATTGAAGAGGTCGATGAACAAGAAAAGGAAGCTTCCCATCTACTTAACACAATGGAAACTCAATTAGAAGGAGGAGATCATCTTGCGGAACAGCATGGATAGAAGGTATTTACCTATTCGATTTATCAGTCTAGAAACGGAGGGTTTTTCCTTTTTCCCACGACAAGAAGTTAGACTTCATGCCAATATAAATGGACTAATCGGCTTAAATGGGGCTGGTAAGACCACTTTTCTTAATATGATTCGTGTTCTAATCGGTTCAAGGAAGTACGACAATAATCAATCTCTTCATACTTTTTTCGAGCGTGATGACATCCGTGAAATATACATTGTTGCTCGTTTCGATAATACCGTGCAGCCAAAATACGGAAGACGTCCTTTTGAAACAATCGGAAAACGACAAGATGTAGTGTCAGTTGTATGTCGAATAAAGCGTGAACAAATGAAACGTGAATATCTTATCTTTGATGGATATTTTGATTTAGAGAATGATTTGAATGGTTATATCAGATGGACCAACGTAGACCAATACGCAAGACAAATGCAAGAAGTTGGATTAACTCGTTCTTTAATTAATGCTTGCAGCCTCAGCCAAGGCAATACGGAAGAAATTATGGAGAAATCGGAAGAACAATTGGCTGATTACATTTTACAAATATGCGGTGAACAAGAACGAATTGATAAGTTTAACGAGATCAAAGCAGAAATAAAACAGCAAAAAGAACAATATTTCCATATTGACCTGCTTAAACAGCAAGAAGAAGTATCCCTAAAAGAGATTGAGCGTAATCTGGATCTATGTAAACAGTTTGTTGAGCACCAGGAACAATTGAACATACTTCAATATGAGCTACCATTATCAGAGTATGCCGAGATCGACAGCCAACTGGCTAAGCTGATTGAATCTTTGACAAACATTCATAATCAGCAACAAAGCACAACGCAACAAGCTACAGAATACGAGCAAGCACTATCTAACTGCCAAAATAAAATCACGATGGCCGAATTAGATATGATTAAATTAACGCAAGACTTCCAGTCATTGAACGAACGTAAAACCAATTCCCTTTTGACCCTAAATGAAGCTACAAAGGATGTAAATCAACTCAACGAGTTCATTGAGACTTACCAAGATATACCTCCCCAAGACCTTGTAGTTCTTCAAGAAGAGCAGCGGATGCAAGAGAAATCTCATCTTGAGTTATTAGCAGATTTGAAAATACTTAATGATCAAAAACAAGAGCTTAAGTCAAGAATCTCCGCTATGGAAAAGTCTCGTAAAAATGTTTATCCTCCAGCAGTTGTTCAAATGAAGAACTGGTTAGAACTCAATAACATTGAACACTTGCTTGTTGCAGATTGCTTAGAAATTACTGATGAGC
Organism: Brevibacillus schisleri; assembly: GCF_055685845.1. Lineage (NCBI taxonomy): Bacteria > Bacillati > Bacillota > Bacilli > Caryophanales > Paenibacillaceae > Brevibacillus > Brevibacillus schisleri. The sequence goes on along the minus strand of NZ_JBVNDM010000001.1, from coordinate 295,449 downwards.
CTTGGCGCGAGGCAATTGAAGCCATGCTTGGGAATGAACGTTTCACCTTAACTGTTGCACCCGAACACTTGGTAACTGTTATGGAAGCTGCTCAAAACAGTAGGTACCCTTATTGGATTTCTCCCTTTAAGTCGGCAGTATTATCACTCCAAACAGAGGCTGTTTTAAATAAAGTCATTATTACCGATGAACGGATTGCCGGTTATCTGGAACGCTTTAAACGTGTCATGATTGCCGACAACATGAGGGAAGCCTGGGCTTGGGTTAAGAAGGGATTCAGCGCTTTGCTACACAGTCCATTTCCCTACCAAGTTGTCGAACGTGGTGGTCGCGCGATTAGGGTAAAAGAACTCTGTTGTGGTCGACATGCATTTGAGGCACAACTTTTGGAATACCATAAGCAATTAGAAGAACTAATTCCTCTTGTCTCCCAAGCTGAATCTCGTGAACAAGAAGCAAAGGATATTCTTAATAATTTATTGGAAGTCATCCAAGCTCAGCTCCAAGTACATCAACTTCCAGAAAAGAAGCAAGCTTTGAAGCATGCCGTTACACATCAATACGAATTACAACAAACTTTAGGGGAAATTAACACCACTCTCCAAGAATACACCACCCGAATTCTAGAAGAGACAAAACGACAAAGTGTGCTAAATAGTGAAGCAGGCGTGTACCAAGTCTATCTTAAACAAAGTCAGGAAAAACACAACCAATTATTGATAGACTTCGAGAATGTGGAGAGATCTAAGGAGGGCATGGAGAAACGACTCATAGAAGCTAAAAAGAAACTGGCAGATGATCAACTTAAACTCCTTTTACAGCCTGAATTATTAGCATCACTAGCATCGCCCGAATCCTACAGGTTAAAAATTGATGTAAGGAAAAGCACCATTGAATCGATTCGAAAAAACATCCCACCAGGTGTTATAAAACCTGGTGAAGAAATAACTACCCTTAAACTTTCTCGAAAGCATGAAAAACACCGAATTTTACTAAATCAGCATCTTGATGAGATTGAAAGAATTAGATCCAATCTCAATGATCTTGAGAAAAAAAGGGAAGATGCAAAAAATGAGTACCGCATTATGGTTGATGAAGTATTCCAGAAAGTAAGAAAGTCTTTGGAAAGCATGGCTGAACGCGGGAACTTTGAAGCGAGTCTTCGAGCCGTTTATTTAGAAGATGAACGGTGGAAAGTGGATTACCGCCTTGGCTTTAATGGCAAGCCAGCAAAAAGTTATCGTGAAAAAAGTTCATTAAGTGGTGGGCAAAAGGTTATTGCCTCTCTCCTCCTCACGTTTGCAGCTATTAAAGCGGATGGTGTCCTTAGCTTCATGCTGCTCGATGAACCTTTTGCCCATCTGGATGAGGAACGCATAGGACTTGCTGGCGATTTTTTGAGCAGTACTGATGCTCAGATTTTTATCGGAATGCCCTATTCCGAAAACATCAAACTGTTAATGCCTTGGATCAACATGCTTCTGAACTTCCGTCCAAAACCAAACGACAAAACAGTTGCACCTCCAATTACATACGGAGAGATTGGTTAGATATCTAAAATCGGGTTTTAAATCGCTAGATCAAGTAGAAATTAATAATGTGCCACATGACTTTCCGATTTAGAAAGCTATATTTACATTAGTTGCGAACTTGCGTTCGCAATTTTTTATTTTGATAATTAAGGTATTACCAGTGTCGCTGACACCACCCGCATTGGAATCGATTATTATTAAACCAAGACAACTTTAATTTAGAAGGAAACTAACGAAGTCACTTGAGATCGCAGGATAGGTGCTTAGGGGTGGACGTGACGCAATGAGGAATTGGGCTGCAAAACGGCATCGATGAGTGGTATACAATGAATCTGTCGACTTCAGTGATCGGTGCCGACAGAATCTTAGCCAATCTCAAACGATCCGATAACCCAGCTCCTTCGTTACCCCTTGTGATATGGAAAACGTACATTTTTTCTCGTGACGGGTCCCAAATGACAAAAACTCGAATCCCATAGAGTACAGGAAATCGAGATCCAACTAGAAAAAGAAACCTATATGAGCCTTTACATAAATCAATGCTGTATTATTAAAATTCCATATTTTTAAATGCTTATAAAACACCCTAAGCGGTAATACTGAGAATGATTACCTAGCAACAAACATAGCTAACACACAAAAGCATAACTCCAGTTTACAAGTAGATCTTATTATAAAGAGGATGAGCGGAAAATGTTCTGTGAGAAACATAACTATCTATCTAAAACATTTTGGGGCCCATTTGAATTAGTGCATAATATATATGTCAGTAATAAAATCAGAGTAAGTGAATGCTCGAATTGTGGTCACCAACGGAAGTTCCCCACCACAGAACGTAAGAGATATGGAAGCTTTCCGCTTCCTATGTCACTAGATGGAGTATTAGAAGGAGAGGCCCTCTCTTTAACCCGCTCATTGCTACATAATCTCACTTCCTCCACTACTCGGAAAAAGTGGGCTACTTGGAAACAAAAATGGTTTGAGACGACTGATTATTCCTTGTTTGACGAATGTGTAGAACGGCTATTTCACTGGGGTCTTGTGATAAAGCAAGAAAAAAAGACTCTTGATGGTATACAATGTTGGCAAACAAAGTACATTTGTGCTAACAGTCTTTACGATTCTGAAATTATGCGCTTGTTAGGTATCTCCAATCCTTCTTTTCCTCTTGATACGGAGTTATCTAGCATCCTGAATATAGATTTAACCCCCTCCACTACTAAGGGAGCCCAAGTAAAAGAACTGATTTTAAAACTTCGATCTGAAAACCAGACCCCCGCCTCTCTTCGTATACTAAAAGCTCTTCTAGGAATCTTTGAAATGGTAGAGAAGCAAAAAATAATGAGTTGGAAAACATTCTCTCAATCCTACTTTGGGTCAACAAAGGCCCTTGGGGATTTTGATAAAGTTCGCTTACGCAAACTGTTGGGCAGAAAACTCTCTGAGTATGGGATACGATCGAGTAGTTCTCGCGTATTCATTAGTGGTGACTTTTCTTGGCAGACCCAAGGCTATGTCAATCATGGTCTTGGCTTTTTAGGTAGTCTTTCTCTTCCTAGGACCATGATTAATAATATGTGTCTTGTATCATGGAAGAGTCCTCACCTACTTATTATTGAAAACAAGGACCTATTCGAATCACTGGTCGACAGTCAGCTGCTTGATCCCCGAAAATGGGCCATTTTATTTGGGAAAGGGTTTCTTTCCTCCGAAGAAGTGAATCTCATTCGTCACGCTTCAAAATTCTCTCTCCACTCTATTACGATTTGGCCGGACCTAGACCCCTTCGGCTTATCTATAGCGCTTAATTTAAAACAAAAGTTATTAAACGCTAACATCTCGATACCTTTATTTTTATTTGGATTCACAATCAATTGGGCAAATCGATATTCAGTGAAATTACCGCTTTCCCCCGTTGACGTTGAAGAGATCGAGCGATTAGAAAAACACCCTTTGCCAACTCCTTGTCTTCAAGTCCTTGAGTGGCTGCGCAACTCCAACCAGAAGTTCGAGCAAGAATTAGCATTTGAACTATTAAACCCCTTAACATTTGAGCAGGACTTGCAGCAAGATATAGTCGAGCTCACTACTGGTACCTGTCGAATGCTCTAAAAAGCATCGCGGCCTCCACTAGACGATCCGAAAAATGGTTGCAATTATCATCGTCGCTTTCATTGGACACAGGGAACGAATTTGTTTCGTACCATCATAAAAAGCCATCCCTTAAAGGAATGGCTTCTTTTCATTCATTCAAAACTGGATCTGCATGATCATTACTAAGTGTGTGGATAAGTCCTCGACCGATTAGTATTCGTCAGCTCCACGCGTTACCACGCTTCCACACCGAACCTATCAACCTCATCGTCTATGAGGGGTCTTACCAGCTTACGCTGTGGGAAGTCTCATCTTGGAGGGGGCTTCACGCTTAGATGCTTTCAGCGCTTATCCCGTCCGCACATAGCTACCCAGCTGTGCCACTGGCGTGACAACTGGTGCACCAGCGGTGCGTCCATCCCGGTCCTCTCGTACTAAGGACAGCTCTCCTCAAACTTCCTACGCCCGCGACAGATAGGGACCGAACTGTCTCACGACGTTCTGAACCCAGCTCGCGTACCGCTTTAATGGGCGAACAGCCCAACCCTTGGGACCTACTTCAGCCCCAGGATGCGATGAGCCGACATCGAGGTGCCAAACCTCCCCGTCGATGTGGACTCTTGGGGGAGATAAGCCTGTTATCCCCAGGGTAGCTTTTATCCGTTGAGCGATGGCCCTTCCATGCGGAACCACCGGATCACTAAGCCCGACTTTCGTCCCTGCTCGACTTGTAGGTCTCGCAGTCAAGCTCCCTTCTGCCTTTACACTCTACGAATGATTTCCGACCATTCTGAGGGAACCTTTGGGCGCCTCCGTTACCTTTTAGGAGGCGACCGCCCCAGTCAAACTGCCCACCTGGCATGGTCCTCTCGCCCGATAAGGGCGACGAGTTAGAAACTCCGTACATCAAGGGTGGTATCCCACCGACAGCTCCACAGAGGCTGGCGCCCCTGCTTCTCAGCTTCCCACCTATCCTGTACATGATGCACAAAGTTCCAATACCAGGCTACAGTAAAGCTCCATGGGGTCTTTCCGTCTTGTCGCGGGTAACCTGCATCTTCACAGGTATTATGATTTCACCGGGTCTCTTGCCGAGACAGCGCCCAAGTCGTTACGCCTTTCGTGCGGGTCGGAACTTACCCGACAAGGAATTTCGCTACCTTAGGACCGTTATAGTTACGGCCGCCGTTTACTGGGGCTTCGGTTCAAAGCTTCGCTTGCGCTAACTCATCCCCTTAACCTTCCAGCACCGGGCAGGCGTCAGCCCCTATACTTCGCCTTGCGGCTTCGCAGAGACCTGTGTTTTTGCTAAACAGTCGCTTGGGCCTTTTCACTGCGGCCCCCTCGGGCTATTAACCCTACCGAGGCGCCCCTTCTCCCGAAGTTACGGGGCCATTTTGCCGAGTTCCTTAGCAAGAGTTATCCCGCGCACCTTAGGATTCTCTCCTCGCCTACCTGTGTCGGTTTGCGGTACGGGCACCTTGTTCCTCGCTAGACGCTTTTCTTGGCAGTGTGAAATCAGGGACTTCGGTACTTAAATTTCCCTCGCCATCACAGCTCATGCTTGACGGTGTGCGGATTTGCCTACACACCACACTTACTGCTTGGACGGCCATCCAGTAGGCCGCTCACCCTATCCTCCTGCGTCACGCCATTGCTCAAGCGGAACAGAGGTGGTACAGGAATATCAACCTGTTGTCCATCGCCTACGCCTTTCGGCCTCAGCTTAGGTCCCGACTAACCCTGGGAGGACGAGCCTTCCCCAGGAAACCTTAGGCTTTCGGTGGACAAGATTCTCACTTGTCTTTTCGCTACTTACACCG
>NZ_JBVNDM010000001.1:262500-285000 GCF_055685845.1 Brevibacillus schisleri | reverse complement strand
GGAGACCAATGTACAGACCAAAACTGTGACCAGCATCTAGAAATGTTCGATAAAATTCTTTCAATGCACTTACACAATTGTCTCGTACTCGACGTTGTTGGGCGCTATCGTTGTACTTAAATGGTTCATCACCGATAACCAGGGTTAGTTGTTTGACAATGTGTACGTTTCCGTCCATTAACTTGTCCAAATGCGTTCTGGAAATGGTTTCTTTCCCTTTCCCGATATAAACGAGGAGATTTTTACGACCTGGTTCATGTAATTGTGACATATAATATTACCTCCGATATGTTTTTTAAAAGCGACTTCGTAATGTATCACTTTGTCGCTTTCATAACATATAGGAGAAAAAAGAGGTCTTTCTACAACCAATGACCTAAAAAAAATCCCCTAAAAAAAAACTCCTAAGTATGATACGAAAACGCATGAAATGGCGTTTAAATTACATTTCTTGAGTTTATTCCATTCAAAAAAAGATGGAATAATTTATGTAAAGAGGTTGTTTTTTACCTTCTTTTTTTACCTATAAGGTGGGAGGGTGAAAAGCATGAATGATGAGTTATTAATAGAGGAGTGTAGAAAAGTTTTAAGAAGGATCGCTTGGCGGTTGCAGTATCAAGCAAAGAAGATTTCCACCCGAGAGTTTCCGATCATAGAAAATATTTGTGGGCAGAATCAAATGTCTTCTGTAGATTCTAAGCTGCATGTAGAAGCCATGTTGAGTTCCCTTCCAGATAAAGCGAGATTCATTATTGAGCAAGTAGTCATTCATGGAGTTCCAGAAATAATAGTCGCACAGCATTTGGGTATATCTCAACAAGGAGTAAATAAATACAAACGGAAATATTTAGCGTTACTTCGGAAAAAATTAGAATCTAACTGGCAAGAAGTTAAGTAGTAGGCCCTCCAAAATGGAGGGTTTTTTGCGTTCTTGGGCCAGCTTTTTGGCCACAAGCAGCACCGCAATATTTCGTGTCTCGTCTTGCTGATCCGGACCCAAATTAATTGATCGCGCGATCTTGGAAGATATTAGAAGATACTAAAAGATATTGTAAGGTAAACATGGCCTTGGCTATACATTGATTAGCAAAGCTGGCGAGCTGCAGGACTAAAAAAGAACCATCGCCAGCGTCCGAAGCTGCTTGTGTACAACATGCGCCGTCTCTGGCCAACGTCTCGTCGCGATTGGTAAAGCAGATGAGTGGCTACGATGACCAAGATAGGATCCGTTCCGCATGCCCAATTATTGAGGCCATTGAATCAAGGATAGCAATAAAGCCGGTTACACCCTCAGCGTGGTGAAAACCGGCTGTTTTTGCTTTCTTAATCCCTTAACGTTGTAAATCCGCGTTTTGCTGGCGGTACCCCAAAAAGACGAATTAGCCACTTTTTTCTAAGGGGTTAGTAAAGCACCCGTAAACGTAATTGCACCGATTGCATTAGCTGTACCGACTGGAGTTAATGCAACCAATGAATAAGTAACGTTCCCTGTACCAGGGGTTAAATCTACATGATCAACACCTGTTGCACTAAAAGTGTTGTTTCCGGCCGCGTGGTGATTAATACTAAAAATCACGGTGGCTCCCCGAAGAATTTGTAATTGAATCGCGGTAGTACCAGCAGTCGACTCCCATCCCACTATCCCCGTTAACCAAACAGTTTCTCCGGCAGTCACCCCAGTAATTATGATCGTTTTTAATGTTGTGGCGACAGCTGTAATAGGTATTGCTGAGCTTCCTGTTGTATTGGGTGAATTCTCGGAAACCTGAAACTGTTGTATAGCCCCTCTTGGCCCGGTGGCCCCAGTAGCCCCAGTAGCCCCGGTTGCTCCGGTGGTTCCAGTAGCTCCGGTGGTTCCAGTAGCTCCGGTGGTTCCAGTGGTTCCGGTTGCTCCAGTAGTTCCGGTGGCTCCAGTAGTTCCAGTGGCTCCAGTGGTTCCAGTTGCTCCGGTTGCTCCAGTAGCTCCAGTTGCACCAGTAGCTCCAGTGGCTCCAGTGGTTCCAGTAGCTCCGGTGGCTCCAGTAGCTCCAGTAGCTCCAGTGGCTCCGGTGGTTCCAGTAGCTCCAGTTGCTCCAGTTGCTCCAGTGGCTCCGGTGGTTCCAGTAGTTCCAGTGGCTCCGGTGGTTCCAGTAGCTCCGGTGGCTCCGGTTGCTCCGGTTGCTCCAGTAGTTCCAGTGGCTCCGGTGGTTCCAGTAGCTCCGGTGGCTCCGGTGGCTCCGGTTGCTCCAGTTGCTCCGGTGGTTCCAGTGGTTCCAGTAGCTCCGGTGGCTCCGGTTGCTCCGGTTGCTCCGGTTGCTCCAGTAGATCCGGTGGTTCCAGTGGTTCCAGTAGCTCCGGTGGCTCCAGTAGCTCCAGTTGCACCAGTAGCTCCAGTGGCTCCGGTGGTTCCAGTAGCTCCAGTAGCTCCAGTTGCACCAGTAGCTCCAGTGGCTCCGGTGGTTCCAGTAGCTCCGGTGGCTCCAGTTGCACCAGTAGTTCCAGTGACTCCGGTGGTTCCAGTAGCTCCGGTGGCTCCAGTAGCTCCAGTTGCACCAGTAGCTCCAGTGGCTCCGGTGGTTCCAGTAGCTCCAGTAGCTCCAGTTGCACCAGTAGCTCCAGTGGCTCCGGTGGTTCCAGTAGCTCCGGTGGCTCCAGTTGCACCAGTAGTTCCAGTGACTCCGGTGGTTCCAGTAGCTCCGGTGGCTCCAGTTGCACCAGTAGTTCCAGTGGATCCGGTAGCACCGGTGGTTCCAGTAGCTCCAGTTGCACCAGTAGCTCCGGTGGCTCCGGTGGCTCCGGTGGCTCCAGTTGCACCAGTGGCTCCGGTGGTTCCAGTAGCTCCAGTGGCTCCAGTTGCTCCAGTTGCTCCGGTGGTTCCAGTAGTTCCAGTAGTTCCGGTTGCTCCAGTTGCTCCAGTTGCTCCAGTAGTTCCAGTGACTCCGGTGGTTCCAGTAGCTCCGGTTGCTCCAGTTGCTCCAGTTTCACCAGTAGCTCCAGTGGTTCCAGTGGATCCGGTAGCACCGGTGGTTCCAGTAGCTCCAGTGGCTCCAGTAGCTCCAGTGGCTCCAGTTGCACCAGTAGCTCCGGTGGTTCCAGTGGATCCGGTAGCACCGGTGGTTCCAGTAGCTCCAGTGGCTCCAGTAGCTCCAGTGGCTCCAGTTGCACCAGTAGCTCCGGTGGCTCCAGTAGCTCCAGTGGCTCCGGTGGTTCCAGTAGCTCCAGTGGCTCCGGTGGTTCCAGTAGTTCCAGTAGTTCCAGTAGCTCCGGTTGCTCCAGTAGCTCCAGTGGCTCCAGTAGCTCCGGTGGCTCCAGTAGCTCCAGTAGCTCCAGTTTCACCAGTAGCTCCAGTGGCTCCGGTGGTTCCAGTAGCTCCAGTTTCACCAGTGGCTCCGGTGGTTCCAGTAGTTCCAGTAGTTCCAGTAGTTCCAGTAGTTCCAGTAGTTCCAGTAGTTCCAGTAGTTCCAGTAGTTCCAGTAGCTCCGGTTGCTCCAGTTGCTCCAGTTGCTCCAGTTGCTCCAGTAGTTCCAGTGACTCCGGTGGTTCCAGTAGCTCCGGTTGCTCCAGTAGCTCCAGTAGCTCCAGTAGCTCCAGTAGCTCCAGTTGCACCAGTAGCTCCAGTGGTTCCAGTGGATCCGGTAGCACCGGTGGTTCCAGTAGCTCCAGTGGCTCCAGTGGCTCCGGTGGTTCCAGTAGCTCCGGTTGCTCCAGTTTCACCAGTAGTTCCAGTGACTCCGGTTGCTCCAGTAGCTCCAGTAGCTCCGGTTGCTCCAGTTGCACCAGTAGCTCCGGTAGTTCCAGCAGCTCCCGCTACTCCGGTCTCTCCAGTAGCTCCGGTTGCTCCGGTTGCTCCAGTTTCACCAGTAGCTCCGGTTGCTCCGGTTGCTCCAGTGGCTCCAGTGGCTCCAGTGGCTCCGGTTGCTCCAGTAGCTCCGGTAGTTCCAGTAGCTCCCGCTACTCCGGTCTCTCCAGTAGCTCCGGTTGCTCCAGTAGCTCCAGTTGCACCAGTAGCTCCAGTGGCTCCGGTTGCTCCAGTAGCTCCGGTTGCTCCTCTAACAGGGGGTACTGGCTTTCCAGGGAAAATTAAAGGACAGCTTGGTGGTGGATAAAAAAAACAGTTCTTATGCTGTTGAATTAATTTAACCATTTTGATTTTTACTTTGTTCCCTCCCCCGACACTTCACTTTAAAGTGTAATTCGAAATTATCCAGGGTTATTAATATTCAAGACATACTTATTTTGGTACTACATAAAGAAGTGATTAACTTGATTTTCATTAACGGCGTCCCGAACATTTAATTTAAAGTTAAGCCCTGGGTGCTTTCTAGCAGGCACCTACCATTAGGTTGGCTTCTCTGGCGGAGTTCAAAAAAACTTTGAGTTTCTTCTTATTGTTCTAACTACTATTTCAAGTCGTTCTTCGAAGATAATCTCAGTAATCAATTTTTTGATTACTTATTGAAGAAGGGTCTCATTTTGTTTTTAAAGACCACCTGTCAGTGCTTAAAAACAAAAAAATGAGTTAAAAGATCAAGAATAATTTAGAGGTTTACTGTTCAAAATCCGTGAGGATTTTGGCTTAAGCACTACACTACATTGTGTCAGTGAAATGTGACACAAATTTCCTCTTAAAATTACTATAACTCATTTTGAGAATATGACTTTTCAGTAAATATCCACTCTTCCAAATATTACTTATACAACTGACTATGTACCGTATTTAAGTAATTGATGAAGTCATCTATCGATTCGGATTCTTTAATTTTTGCAATTTCCTTAAATGATATGTCACTTATCTCTTCTGCTTGAACAAAAAGGTAATTTGCAGGAAAAGCCTCTCTTTTAGCTGCTCGGTAATCATGATGTAAATGAATCATTTCTTCTCTTTTTCTATCATAATATTCAAGTTCATCTAAAATTTTGAGATATCTGTGCTGAACTCCTTTAAGTGAAAAAGCTAAATGGAACTCCTCTTTTTCATTTAATCTAGAAAGTTTTTCTGTAATATTATAATCTGGATTATGCAATAATCTTGTTAAAGATCTAAACTTTTCTTTGAATTTTCCAAGCGACTCTTTCAGATTCTGTAGTCCGGATAAATCAAGATCGCCACGAGCAGTATAATCAATCCAATCTACTAACTTATTCTCCAGTTCCTCTTTTGATAAAGTCTTGCGTAAAATAGGTAATCGATCAAACTCATGGAACATAGCAGAAGTTTTTTGTTCTAAATCCTTAGCTCTCACAACTATATCTTTAGAATCATAGAATATGTGCAATAACTTGTAGGCAAAGGACTCTAAGGCCTCGAAATCAAAAGCTCTTACTATAATCTTCATAGAAGCTTTTTTTTGTTTCATCAACTCATAACCATCTAATTCTGATTCTTCCAACGTACCATTGTTTAACTGGGTAACAAAAGCAGGAGCATCCCAAGCCAAATTACCGACAACATATAGCACATATTCATCTGATGAAGGTGCCTCTTCAATCATATCATTAAGATAAGATTTCATACTATTTTTATAAATGAGTCCTTCTGAGCTTTTTACTTGCTCTATCCTTTTCCCTCCATCATTCAAATCCCATTGAATATCAATTTTATCCGTTTTCACACCTTGAAATTCAGGCTCAATATATATGGTTTTCCAGTCACTTTTAGTTAGCGAATTCAAAACAGCTACAATTCCTTGAATTTTAACGCCCTTTATTGTATCTCTACCTCCCATGATATCCCCCTATGTTTACAATTTTTAACTCCGATGGTAGCAATGCAACCAATTATTGATATCTACTTCTATATAATATAGTAAAACACCAAGCATCCTTTTTTATCTACTTAATTCCCTTAAATCAAGGCTCAAGTCGCCTATGTCTATGCTTGTTTCCTGACTACAAGAATCAGTTAAACTTATTGAAAGGCGAATAAAATAATTCTACTCATCAATTTATTCCCTCCCAGTTTATTTGTTTAGTTTGCTAACGGTGTTCATTAGTTCAATAAAAACAGCGGTCAGTCTAAGACTTTATTTTCAGGTCTTAGACTGACCGCTGTTTCATTTAGAGGAGGCTGTCTAATACTTTTTTTCTGAGTCTTTTGATTTTTTACCTAACAACTACGTAGGATCAACAAATCCAGTCTAAAGCATCATTTTCAGCGAACACTTTTGCATTTCATTAAAATACACGTAAAACATAAGTTTTCCTTATCAAAGCTTTTTCGTTTCACGAGCATAATTATGTGACCAGCTTCGCCAACATTTTTGCAAGAGTACCTCAAAACGGTCTCCAAGTTTTTTAGAGGGATAACTGATCAGAACCGCTTATAATATTTACCCCCACTACCAGGGAAAAGGTAACCAGAGGTTCCTCATGTTGGAGCCAAGGGTCTACTTTTATTAAAAAGGAAATGATGTAGTATTTCAAATCTGTTTATTATTTCTCTTGCTATCTAGTATTACATTTGTAGCATTCGCATGATGGTGAGCATCATATAATTTTCCAGATTTCAGACATCCGTATATGATTTGAGCAATTTTTCCGGATATATGTCCAATAGCTGTCATTTTTGTCATTGGTGGATAACCCTCTCTCCCCTCTAATAACCGCCTATATTGTATCCCAAATACGTTTGGTGCGCTTCTAGATGAAATATGCACCAGTGACATCTGAAATAACACACGTCTAGCATCCCTGACTCCCTCATTTGTCATTCTCGTCTTATGTATTGAGATGCCTGACTTCGCATTTTCAGCTGAAACTCCTAAGTACTTTTTAAACTGTCGAAAGTTATTAAACCGATGGACATCACCAATTACACCTATCAGAGTGGAAGCCCAAATATTGCCCATAACAGGAAGGGAAAATAGTATATCAGCATAAGGGTGTGATGGTAGGTTTTTCTCCTTATTTCCGAATAATAAATCTGATATGTGCTCGTCAATTTGATTGATGGCTTCATGAAGGCGAAAGACTTCATCGATAAGCCATTTTTGTCGGTTAGCTAAATGCGGAGCTTGAATAACGACTGATTTTTGTGCAGCATCTACTAGTTTTTTTGCTTTTTTAATAGCGTTTGCTCTTGCTCCACTAGCCACCAACGAACGGCGCAATTCCTCCTCAGTTGCTTCTTTAATTTCTATCATTGTTGGATATTTCAATGCGAACCGCAAAACTGAAGGAACTGTGGGTTTCGCAAAAAGGGATTTAAGCTCGGGATTTGTAACTGCAAACAATTGATGTATTTGGTTTTTTCTACGCGTTAACTGCTGACTTAGCAACCATCTATCTTTGGTCAAAGCACGAAATAATATCTGCGTAGGCGTATACGGAGTAATAATACTTACGGATTGAAGGGCAGGGTTCAATGATTTGTAATAACCCATATACGCCATGACACGTGCATCTATTTCATCTGACTTCTCCTTTATTCCTAAAGAACATTCCCTAAAATCCTTTACTGCCTTGTTCTTGACTTGGTATAGCGTATACCCTATATCTATCAATGCCTTCATGATGATATAGCCGTAATTTCCCCCAGTCGGTTCTAATAGGATAAAAAAGTTCTTCGGAGATATTTGGTTACACTCCCCCACTTCCCTTAAGAAATTTAAGAAACCTGCTATCCCGTCGCTATCTGCATTAATTTTTCTTGTCTTCTTTTTCTTCCATAATCCTTTTGAATCGTGGAGTTCTTCATGAGATATACAAGCAGCTACATGGAACTTATATCCAATATCAATTCCTACATAGAATGAATACAATTGATTCGCTCTTTCAACTTTTTCAGATAGAACATTCTTTACCTTTATAACCTTATGCGGTTCCAAAACCTATCCCCTCCTTGAATCTTAATGAAATAACAAGATAGTTCTTTAGCAGCTCTTGTTGATAAGAACACCCCCCACTTTTAAATTTCAAACTTATTGGGAAAATACAAGAAACAAATCATATCGACTCAAACAAAAAAGCTGACCTCAAGAGTATTGATGTCAGCACTAGATGATTGCTTTTTATAATAATTCAAACTAAGTGTATTCTATCCGTAATATCAGCAACTCCTTTCTAATAGCTAAAATACCAAATTCCACCTTGTAAATTTATTATTCTTCTTCAAACTCACTGTCCTTCCACATATCCTTCCTCTCATCATCAGTTATATCGCCAAGCACGTTTCTGAATGCTCTTTTTAAAATTGCACCTGTTAATTCTATCTGGGAAAAGTCATTAAAGTCTGATTCATACACACCAAGTATCCGATAGGCTTCTTGAAGTGATTGAACTAAATATCCGGGACGTCCAAAACTGTATTGAAACAGAGCCTCTGGTAGTAGTGTCGTTGAATCCGAAAGACCTATAGGATTGGGAGGTGCTAATTGATCCTCAATCAGTGATAAGAATTGAAGGAACTTATCATCGCATTCTTTAAATGTTTCTAGCCTAATAGGCGAGAATCTCTTTTTATACTGCTCATCCAGTTTTCTTAATTCGTTTACTTTGTGAGTTCCAACACAGACTAAGGTGATTTTCGCATCATTTGCCACATGTTTTATGGTATCCATTGCTTCTTCGTTCGAAACATTCCTTGAACTTAGTATAAAATCCAATTCATCTAGAATAAGCATTTCTACGCGTTGTCTTTCCAACAAATGAAATGCCTGTGTTTTCACTTCTGCAATCAAAGGCCTACCAGGCAGACGAGGAGCTCCCAACGCTTTTACGATCTTATGGTAAAATTCTTGAATCGTAAACGGATGAGGTAATTCTAAATACACCACTGGCTTAATATCAATCTCGGTGCCTTCATCATCAACTAACATGTATTCCTTATTTCTATCTCTATATGCTTCTGATAAAACTGTTTTTCCAACACCCGAAGGCCCCATCATAAAATAATGATGATACGATTTTTTGCTTTTTTTTGCCTGGTTCATCACGCGCTTGGAATCAAACATTTCCCAAATTTCAGATATACGTGGATGAACTACGAAAAGATTAGCAACACGATCTGCGAATTCTATATACGGATTTTGTTCTTCCATTCTATCCTCCTATTACTTTGTGCTTTTTTGTAAATCATATAAATCGAATAAATCAACTTTTGGTTTATTTTTGTTTGGTACCTTTGTTGGAGGAGACAATTTATACTCATACCCCATTCTTTGTGCCTCTTGAATTTCTCTTCTGTTTAATTGTTTTTTTGCTTCTACTTTCGCATGTAAATTCGACTTCGCTTCCGCTAGCTGCCTTGATCCTGGAATCCGATTCATATTCAATTTCCCTAGTGTGCGGAGGTTCTCTAACATCTTTTTATACATATATCTACTTACACCGTTCAGTTCATTAGCCGGTGGGTTAGCTGCGAAGACTTCAACGTATTCGTTCGTTTTGGGTAATAGAATATAAATCCTTGATATGTCATCAATATCGTATTTAACTTTGTATTTTACATGCCTTCCTTGGATCATGTGGAATAATTCTGGTGACTTATATTCTACGTTTTCTAACCTTACCCCATCTCGAGTGTAAGGCTTCTCAATCGTCGGCAATAGTTCAATCTTGTAATACGGCTCATCCTCTTCATTTATCCACTCCGGGACACCAGTAGAACTCAATCCATCGTAATACATACTAGCTGGGGTGGGAGTGTCTAAGGGTAACCCCCGATGTACTTTATGGTGATATATGTCCGTAATATAAAGAGTAAGTAATTCGATAACATCATCTAAGGTATAGATCGCGTTTTCCTCCGGATTATAGTCCCCTAAATCCTCGACTGAACTTTTTCGAGTACCATCGAGAGAATGAACAATGCCCCAGTTTAACGTGCCAATTAAACGTTCAATAGTTCCTCCATAGTTTGGTGTTTTGACCGGTCGATATCTTACCTCTGAATGTAGAGTGTCGTTTATCATTCGTTTCACTTCTGCATTTTTAAACTCCGGTCCATTATCCATGTAAATAATTGATGGTATTCCGTGAATATCCCAATCATTTAATGTGTTATACTTCTCTCTTGATCGTTTCAAGAAGATCCCATGTTCGATTGCCTTTCGAACCTTATTTGCGGAGGGGTGTTCAAAAGAAACGTGCATACACCATACCATACGTGTGTAAACATCAATACCTAAGGTGATCCAAGGGCGCCCCGTCACATCTCCTGTTTTACTAATTACATCAATATCTAACTGAGTATGGTCAATCTCGACAATATGAAGAGGAAAAAGAGCCTCTTGATTTGACCATCCCCGTTGTACCGGATTATATTTCTGAGCAGCAGCTCTTCCATCTCGCATCCTTTCCCTGATTTGCTTATCAATTCTTCCGATCAATTTAACGACTGTATCATAATCAATCGGATCTAACTTAGCTTGAGTACATTTTGTTTCTATCTCTCTAGCTATCATTGAAATTTTAGGTCTCTTTGTAGATAAGTAATCCATTTCAATTACTTCTTTCAAGATCGGTATATATCGCTCATCTTTCCTGATATATATGGTATCCAGCACCAGATCTTTTTTCTTAGGATGGCATATTAACAACGGCCTCTCATCAGATCTGATCCTATCTCCTTTAAAAACATTTTTTCTAATAAGCCCCTCAATCCCTGATGTTGGTCGTTCATTTTCCTCTCGTCTATAATCAGCCAGATACCTTTTTAAGGTCCTAGTCGATATTCCTGTTTTGCTAGCAATTTGTTGTAGTAAGAATTTTTGGGTTACCTTCTCAATGCTCTGGACCCCCGTCAGATATTCCCGATACCTTTCGGCTAATTGGTAGTATGCTTTCAGGTCACCAGCTTTAGCTTTATCGAGTAGCAATAAAGAATCAATAACTTCGAATCTCTGGGATACCTCTTGCCGGTTTTTTTCCGAAAGTGCATCAAGATTAGAGAAATGCCTGGTTTTATATTCTTCTGACTTTTGACTCACTCTTTTCTGAATCAACGCACTTGGTTCAAATGTTGGATTCGTGATTAGGGAGAGAAAGTCATACTCCTCTTCAACTGCCGCATTTCCAACAGCAATGACGTATACCTTTGGGGCATTAATATGAGTTACAACGTATCTTCTGCCATGTAACTGAAACTCGTCATTAATTTTTAAATTGAAAAGTTTCAAAGCTATCACTCTCCCCCAGAAACTGTCGTAACTGACCAGAAAAATTCCCTAACGTAACTAAAGTGTGCTCATTAATTGTCTTTTGTAAGTTGACATTGAAAACACCTGTTGCAATTAAGTGATATACAACTGGAAGTATATATCGAAAATCCACACTAGCCGTGAAGCTTCGAGCTAGATCTAAAACAGATGAAGTTTCTAAATAAGATAGCTTATTAATAACTTGATCCACCCATTGCGAATAACTTTTTCTTTTCTTAAGGTAAGGATTTAAGAATTTAAGATTGCGTACTACGACTTCAGGTAATGTCTTCGGATAAATCACGCTATACTTCCAATTTTGAGAGAATGCTAATTTTTCACATCGACTATTACATAATTTAAAAATCTCTGTCTCAATATCGGGTGAATTCTTAATTTGATACAAGTGAGGAACTGAGCCTTGACGAAATACGAGTACATCTGGAACATGGAACCATTGCTTTAAATCTCCATCCTTATTCAGATTTTTCATGGGGACGTTTATCGGTTGGACATAATATCGCACGGAGGCCTGATCGAGTTCTAAAAAGTAATAAAATAAGCATTCGGCTAATGAATGGTACGCTACATCCCTACTCATTTTGTAGCTTGCTATAGACCCGATTACATGGGGTTTGTTGTGGCTCCCTTTGTTATCAACTTTACGTTTTGGTGCATAGAGCTTGTCCTCTTTACTCCAATTACGGTTTGACCAATCCAAAACGCTCCCCCCTGTTTATTCGCCCCGAAAAGTGTCGAGACTTGTTCCATACGATTTCTCACATAATCTCACGCTTGAATTATCCAGTCAATATAAAAATAACCAATTTTTTTCATTTTTAAACACAAAAAAAGCCTTGCTACAGTAAGATGATACTGCAGCAAGGCTGGGCCAACATATGTTACAACGGGTGACAAAGTATCTTCCCGAAGGTGACAAACTATATTACTACCCACAAGACAAGGATAATTTTATCCCCTTCAACCCTTACTCAACCGTCACACTCTTCGCCAAGTTCCGTGGTTTATCCACATCGAGGCCGCGAGCGACAGAAGCGTAGTAAGCAAGCAATTGCAATGGAATGACGGTCAGAATCGGTGTGAGCATTGGCAGAGTGGCTGGCATGTAAATGACCTCATCCACACTCTTCGCCAGGTCGTGGTTGCCTTCAGTCGCAAAGCCCAGTACATGAGCGCCGCGAGCTTTTACTTCCACGATGTTGCTTACCGTTTTTTCGTAGATGTCTGGTTGCGTAGCCAAAGCTACAACTGGAACATTATCTTCAATCAGCGCAAGAGTACCGTGCTTCAGCTCACCAGCTGGATACGCCTCGGAGTGAATGTAGGAGATTTCTTTCAGCTTCAGAGAGCCTTCCAGCGATACCGCATAGTCGAGGCTGCGGCCGATGAAGAACAGGCTGCTTACCTCTTTCGTGCCCTCTGCAAAGCGACGAATTTGATCATCGTCATTCAGCATGGAAGCGATTTTGCCAGGGATCTCGCTCAGGTGCTCAACCACTTCAGCAACCTCAGCAGCCGCCATGGTGCCTTTTACTTGAGCCAAATACAAGCTGAACAAGTACAGGGCAACGACTTGGGAGGTGTATGCTTTTGTGGATGCTACCGCTACCTCTGGACCAGCCCACGTAAAGATCACTTCGTCAGCTTCACGAGCTACGGAGCTGCCTACCACGTTGGTGATAGCCAACACCTTCACGTTGCCCTTCTTCGCCTCACGCAGTGCAGCCAGCGTATCTGCTGTCTCACCGGATTGGCTGATGACGATCATCAGTGTCTTGTCTGTGTAGATCGGATCACGGTAACGGAACTCGGAAGCGACTGCTACCTCTACAGGTACGCGTGTCCATTTTTCGATAACATCCTTACCGACGAGACCCGCGTGCATGGAAGTACCGCATGCCACGATGTAGATGCGATCGTATGTCGCCAGTTCCGCATCGCTCATTTTCAGCTCAGGCAAAATCACTCGCTTGTTGTCCTCGTCAATGCGGGCACCCATGGTATCGCGAACAGCTTGAGGCTGCTCGTGCATTTCCTTGAGCATGAAGGAATCATATCCGCCTTTTTCCGCTTGTACCAGATCCCACTCGACATGGAACAGTTCCCGCTCGATTTTCTCGCCGGTCTCTGCGTTCATCAGTTCCACACCATCGCGAGTCAACACAGCCATTTCGCCTTCGTTCAAAATGTACACGTCACGTGTATGCTCCAAAATAGCTGGGATATCCGAGCCGATAAAGCTCTCGCCTTGACCCACACCAACTACCAACGGGCTAGCCAAGCGAATCGCTACCAGCTTATCTGGCTCGTGCTCGGTCATGATTCCCAATGCATAGGCACCACGCATGCGTTGCACAGCACGACGCGCTGTAGAAACGATATCGCCATCGTACATGTCTGCGAGCAAGTGAGCGATAACCTCGGTATCTGTCTCAGAAGTGAACGTGTAGCCTTTTGCCAGCAGCTCTTCTTTCAATGGCAGGAAGTTTTCGATAATCCCGTTGTGAACGACTGCAAAAGCCGATTTCTCGTCTGTATGTGGATGGGAGTTCTCGTCAGACGGTTTTCCGTGTGTCGCCCAACGTGTATGCCCGATTCCCATAGAACCAGTCAATGGCTTCGACTCCAAACGACTTTCCAGAACAGCCAGACGGCCTTGCGCTTTTGAGTAATCCAAGCCGTTTTCATTCACGACAGCAACCCCTGCTGAATCATAGCCGCGATACTCCAGCTTGCGAAGTCCTCCGATAACGATGTCTTGCGCTTGTTTATTTCCAATATATCCAACGATTCCGCACATAAGTGTATGGTCCCCTTCCAATTTGGCGAGGGACTTCCACCCGAACAATGGTACGGGGGTGAGTCCCCCGCCATTCCATGTTTTTTCTATGATCATACTGTTTCATCTATTTCGGCAATGGCAAAAAACGTATCACACACAAGGTTTTGTCCATCAGATCACCCTGATGTTTTGTCCCTGCGCTCTGCGGCAGTGATACTGCTGCCGGGAGGTATCCGCCGAATCCTTCGATAAACCTCCACCTCGTCCACTGGGCTCCATGTCGGGCAGCCTCAGTGCTGGCGCTTTCCAATGGTATTCATTTGGTTTACGTGCTTGTTCTTTTTTGCACAACCCCTCCCAAGTTTTTCTTTCTTGGTGCTAGCGCACATGAACACTGTACCACAGATTGTGAAGAGCGACAATATCTTGTCGTCGTATTGTAGTTGTATGCAAAAAGGAGCGGCATCGAAACCGCTCCCTGCAACTTTTTACACTAATTTTACACGAGTTCTTGTTTGACCACGTCAACGATCCGATTCACGAGCCCTTCCAATTGTGCCGCATCTGGACCTTCTGCCATGACACGTACGATTGGCTCTGTTCCAGACGGACGAACCAGAACGCGACCATTGCCAGCCAAATCTTCTTCTACTTCACGAATCGCCTGCGCAATAGCTTCATTACCATTCAGCTTTGACTTGTCCTCTACACGGACATTGATCAAGAGCTGCGGATACTTGACCATCACTTGTTTGAGCTCGGACAACGGCTTGCCAGACTCCTTGATGATGTTCAAGAGCTGCAGACCTGTTAACAGACCGTCTCCTGTCGTATTGTAGTCCAGGAAGACGATATGACCCGACTGTTCGCCACCGAGATTATAGCCGCCGCGCAGCATCTCTTCTACTACATAGCGATCCCCAACAGCAGTCTTCGTTGTATTGATGGAGCACTCTTCCATCCCTTTGAAGAAGCCCATGTTGGCCATTACGGTCGTGACAACTGTATTGTTGTTGAGCTTTCCTTTAGCCTTGAGGGCTCGTGCACAGATCGCCATAATATAGTCGCCGTCGATGATTTCACCATTATTATCCACTGCAATGCAGCGATCTGCGTCCCCATCAAAGGATAGACCCAAGTCAGCTTTATGCTTCAAAACTTCTTCTACTAGGCGTTCAGGATGCGTTGAACCGCACTGGTCATTGATGTTGATTCCATTCGGATTCGCACCAATCGTAATGACTTCAGCGTCCACATCCGCAAACAGACGAGCTGCCAATGATGAGACAGCACCATTTGCACAATCCAGAACTACCTTCAGACCGTCAAATCGCTCGGATACGGTGCTCTTCAAGTGAGAGAGGTACTTTTGTCCACCCTCCAGGAATTCCAGAACCGTCCCGATTTGTTCGCCTGTTGGTCGAGGCATCGTATCCTCTGCCGCGTCCAAATACTGTTCTACTTCAGCTTCCACTTCGTCGGACAGTTTAAAACCGTTGCTGCCGAAGAACTTGATTCCGTTATCCGGAAACGGATTGTGAGAGGCGGAGATCATAACTCCAGCATCTGCACCAAGTGCACGTGTGAGATACGCTACCCCCGAGGTGGAGATAACACCCAATCTGACCACTTCTGCTCCAACCGATAACAGTCCAGCCAAAAGCGCGTTTTCCAGCATTTGGCCGGAAATGCGCGTATCGCGCCCAATCACCACTTTTGGTTTCCCTTCCTGCTTGTGTCTGGTGAGAACGTAACCGCCAACGCGTCCGATTTTAAATGCCAGTTCGGGTGTCAGTTGTGTATTTGCTACACCGCGTACACCGTCTGTTCCGAAATACTTCCCCATGATTGTCCCTCATTTCCTTCCTTGTGCACACAACAGCTTATGTCTACCTTTGCTTGTTCGTGATTTGAATTGTGACCTTTTTCGGTGCGCCCACAGAAGTCTTGATATACTCCGACTGATTGAAAATATAATTCAATGGTACTTCGTACACACCCGCCGGCATATTGCTGACATCTGCTACGACCTGCAAGTCTTCATGCCTCAACTGATTCAGCACTACTGGAGCGCCGATTACGTCGAAGTCGATTGTAGACATCTCCTGGCCATCGGTGGATAGTACCTTTGCTTCCATGCTTTCTGATAGCCCGCTAATGCGAATCGGAATCTTATCCAAACGCTTGGTCGTTGATGGAACGACTTTCAGCGATACGGTCAAATACTCCGGCTCTACCTTCACAATATTATCCATTAACGGTATCTTTAGCTCTATATCGCGATCTGATGTAATGTTGCTGAGATCGATTTCCGGCCCTGGATATGTGTTGGATTTGATTCCATCAATGACTTCCTTCGGTCCATAGACCGTGACCTCTTCCACATTCATACCCATACTAGCCAAACTATAGCCATTCGGCAATTCATTCGTCAAGTTTAATTTGATTGGCACTTTGGCAAACGGACTTGTTACGGGAATGTTCACTTCTACCGTAAGTGGCACTACATCCGCACCTTGAATCACGTTGCCAGACTTGTCCACGACTTTGAGCGGAACCGTTGTTTTGATTGCGGAAGTAGCCCCTTCCAGGTCAACCGATGCCTTAACTGCTGCTACCTTATTCACTTGGCTTTCAGGTACCCTTACAAGTGCTCTAAACGGCTTTACAATAGGTTCTCCAGCCGTGTAACCGGGGGCGACCTGTCCCAATTTCTCCACAGAAACTTCACGCTCAACGGTCTTCTTCTCTTCCAAGGTAATTTCCACGATATTCGGGATGATCCCTACCTTGACATCATCCGGGAATCCCTTGTACTGGACAGGTACACGGTGTGTTCCTTTGCCCAGGCTCGTCGCATCGACATACACTTCCCACGATTCCTCTGGGAAGAAATTGTGTCGATAAAAAGGATTATTACTTTCCAAGGCGACCTTTACCGTTCGTTGCTGCTTGACCACCTGATAACGATCGGTATCGTATTTCACATGCAAATTCACACTGTCAATAAAAGTTGGCTGACTTGCCTCAGGAGTCGTCGTTTGTTCGGCTTCCAAATTGACAATCATCCACGTCATGATAGCCAAAAGCAACGCAACAGCACGTGCAAACCAGTGACTGTTTAACCATTTATCCATGTTTTCGCCTCCATTGCCAACGACTTCCCATGGATTTGCCTTTGGACAGAGGCTGAAGCTGTTCTGTCAGCATCTCTGCCAGTTGCGCCTCCGTCAGATTGCGATTCATTGCTCCATGCGCGGCAAAGGACACCTGTCCAGTCTCTTCAGATACGATGATCGCAATGCCATCGGAAACCTCACTTAGCCCTATTGCCGCTCGATGGCGCGTCCCCAACTCTTTGGAGATGGAATTGTTTTCAGACAGTGGAAGATAACAGGCAGCAGCCATAATCATGTCTTTTCGCATAATGACTGCACCGTCATGCAGCGGTGTATTGGGAATGAAAATATTAATCAGCAGCTCCGAGCTGACTCGCCCGTTAATGCCAATACCCGTTTCCACGTAGTCATTCAGACCCGTCTCTCTCTCAATGACGATCAATGCACCAATGCGACGCTTGGCCATGTACGTAACCGATTTGCCCACCTCTTGAACCAAGCGGCTAACTACCTCTTCATCCTGCGTACTGCTTGAACGGGAAAAAAGCTTGCCTCGACCAAGCTGCTCCAGTGCTCGACGCAACTCCGGCTGGAAGATGATGACGACGGCCAAAACTCCGAATGTAAATGCTTGATTCATCAGCGCGTGTAGTGCCGTGAGCTGGAAGTATTTGCTGAGGAACCATGTGATGACAATGACCATAATCCCCTTCAGCAATTGTACAGCGCGCGTCCCGCGAATAAGCATAATGATTTTATAGAACACGTATGTAACGAGTAAAATATCCGTTGCATACCGTAGCAAATCCCCATAATCCATGGATATCGATATCATAACGAAGCCCCCATATCTCGCTCCATCTAATGAAGTCAGTCTATCTCCTGCGGAAAAAGCACGGCTCCACTGCCGTGCTCTGATAGCTGTACTCTCTATTTTCTCTTATGGCAAGATCGGAAGCAAGTCATTTCCAATATTTTTCACCTCATACCAGATCCAATCTACGATCGCTTCGATCGATTCGGTATTTCCCACGACTTGGGCAGTAGATGCCACGAACACTTTTCCCTCAATAGCCACAACATTTCCTGTTACATGGCCTTGAACATCTACGTTTCCGTTGCGTACAACCAAGTCTCCATCAATATTGGTTCCTGCTGGTACAACTACGACATTGCGTTCACGATCTATTTTTAATTTATCCAAATTAGCAGAGGATACCTGTAGAGTATCATCCTGATCAAACCAACTGTTGAGTACGCTGCCGGTCATCAAAAAGAGAAATACCGCTGCAGCTGTCAAAAACGGATGATTACGAAGCCATCCTGATAACAGATTCGCTTTCGTCGGCGCAGGCAATTGCGCAAGTACACGAGCTGTAAAATCAGAAGAGACATGAATATGTGAAGCGCTTTGAACAAAAGCGATGGCTCTCTGCAACTCATGCATATGCTGACGACAACTCACACAAGTCTTTATGTGTGCTTGCAATTGCAGATTGGCTAATTCATCAGTGTCCCCATCTAGATATTCGTGGATGAGGCAAATCATATCCCGGCATTCCATCGTGATTTCTCCTTTCTCACATCAATCGCAACTTGCTGCGTAATGCTTCCCTTCCTCGGTGAATACGCGTCTTGATTGTCGTTATGGGAAGCTTTACGATATCGCTGATCTCCTGCAACGACAAATCCTCGATATAACGCAAGATCATAATCGAGCGATATTTGGGCTGTAAGTGAGACAAAGCATCTTGCACAGTCTCTTGCAGCTCCTGCGTTACGACTTTGTCCTCCGGTGTTCGCTCGTTAGAAGACAGGCGTGAATACCAGTCCAGGCCTTGCCCTGGTTCGGTTTCTTCATCCAATGAAAAGTCAGGTCGTTTTTTCCGGCCACGGTCGATACATAGATTGGTCGCGATCCTGTAGATCCACGTGGAGAACTTATAGCTGTCATCGTATGAATGCAAATTGGCATAGACACGCAAAAATGTTTCTTGCGCGATGTCCTCTGCATCCTGACGGTTTCCCACCATACGATATGCGAGCTGAAATATCTTGTCTTTATAAATCTCGATTAACTCCGCAAAAGCTTCACGGTCTCCGCGTTTAGCCCGCTGAGTCAACCGTTTCTCTACAAAATCCATGCGATCCTCCCCACAATACCGTAATCCTATATACGGATGATACTGCATATGGTTTCATTTTTAATCTTGTGTTTGTGCGGATAATTTGTTGGGAAATAGAGGAATAAGCGTATTGCTTTCTTCTATATATAAGTAATGATAGCTCATTTATCATACGGGTGGAAAGGAGAGTGCAACGATTGTCAAAAAAAGACGTTCTCCTCGAGATTGAAATGCTGCGAAAAGAACTCAACGATCAGTACAAAAAACAAGCCTGCATTACTCCAGAATTAGTTACACTAAGTGTACAACTGGATCAGCTATTAAATAAACTGCGTCTCCATCCTTAGAATGTACAGCTTTCCCTCATCAAAGTAAAGATGCGGTAAAACAAAAAAAGAGGGCCAAAAGCCTCTCTTTTTTCATGATCTTCTTCATTTATTTTATAGTAATTTATCACCAAAAACGGAACTCATCAAAGCGACTGCAACACGAGCTGTCATGTTTTCTCGGTCAAGAATCGGGTTGACCTCTACGAATTCCGCCGAGCAAAGAATATCTGCATCTGCCAGCATTTCCAATGAGACATGCCCTTCACGATAGGAGATACCACCTATTACTGGCGTCCCTACTCCCGGAGCATCGTGTGGATCAAGTCCATCCAAGTCGAGGCTCAAATGCACGCCATCTGTGTTTTTGGACACATGCGCGATTGCTTCATCCATGACTCGAGCCATACCCAACTTATCAATTTCATGCATGGTGAAAACCTTCATCCCGATACGCTTGATCAATTCACGCTCACCTTGATCCAGATCACGCGCTCCGATGATGACCACGTTTTCTGCCTTTACCTTTGGCGTATATCCCCCAATGTTCGTCAGACGCTCGTGTCCATAACCCAAGCTCGCTGCCAAAGGCATACCGTGAATATTTCCCGATGGAGATGTGGCACCCGTATTCAAATCACCATGAGCGTCAAACCAAATGACACCCAGGTTTTTTACGTGCTTAGCTACACCCGCAATGGTTCCAAGGGCAATACTGTGATCACCACCCAATACGAGCGGGAATCGGCCAGCAGTCATGATATCGCTTACAACATTGGCAAGCTTTTCATTGGCTTCCACGACTTCATCCAGGTATTTATGGTTTTCCGTCTCGGTGAAGTGATGAGGGCGCGTTACAAAAATATCTCCGCGGTCTTCAATATTGAAGCCCATCTTTTCCAGGCGTGCTACAACACCTGCATAACGGATTGCGCTAGGTCCCATATCAACTCCGCGGCGGTCTGCACCTAGATCCATCGGTACACCAACAATGCTCATGTTTTTGTTCATAAAAGTGCCACCCTTTCCTTCGCTCATTTCATTCTCTACCTCTATATTGTAGCCCCGGAAAGCAAAATGACTCAACTCGACATGATTTTGCATAAATAACCTGTCGGACAAGCTTTGTTACAAACACAAAAAAACGAGCAACCATTTCGGTTTCTCGTTTCTCGTAAACATATGGAGCGGGTGATGGGAATCGAACCCACGCGACCAGCTTGGAAGGCTGGAGTTCTACCATTGAACTACACCCGCATATAAAAAAATGGTCGGGAAGACAGGATTCGAACCTGCGACCCCTTGGTCCCAAGCCAAGTACTCTACCAAGCTGAGCTACTTCCCGATAAGTGGCGTGCCCTGAGAGATTCGAACTCCCGACCTTTTGATTCGTAGTCAAACGCTCTATCCAGCTGAGCTAAGGGCACCTATTCTAATTTTAAAAAACTGGTGAGCCATGAAGGACTCGAACCTTCGACCCTCTGATTAAAAGTCAGATGCTCTACCAACTGAGCTAATGGCTCGCAAAATGGCTGGGGTACTAGGATTTGAACCTAGGAATGACGGAGTCAAAGTCCGTTGCCTTACCGCTTGGCTATACCCCAACAACTCGCAAAATAAAAAATGGTGGGGAGAGACGGATTCGAACCGCCGAACCCGGAGGGAGCAGATTTACAGTCTGCCGTGTTTAGCCACTTCACTATCTCCCCATTTTTTATGGTGGAGGCTGACGGGATCGAACCGCCGACCCTCTGCTTGTAAGGCAGATGCTCTCCCAGCTGAGCTAAGCCTCCAAATCCCTGACAAAGTGACGAGTATGCTTCTTAGCATACTCTGAGAACTTTGCAGGTACCTTAACCACTGTTAAGGTGTTTTTAGGTGACCCGTAGGGGATTCGAACCCCTGAATGACAGCGTGAAAGGCTGCTGTGTTAAACCGCTTCACCAACGGGCCAAGATCATAAGAATACTTCTGGTGCTCCCGACAGGAATCGAACCTGCGACCTCTTCCTTACCATGGAAACGCTCTACCGACTGAGCTACAGGAGCATAATATGGCTCCTCGGGACGGACTCGAACCGCCGACCGATCGGTTAACAGCCGATTGCTCTACCAACTGAGCTACCGAGGAACGTTGAAGGATTTATTCCTTCAAAACTGAATACGCATGATTGCTAAGAGTGTGTGGATAAGTCCTCGACCGATTAGTATTCGTCAGCTCCACACGTTACCGCGCTTCCACACCGAACCTATCAACCTCATCGTCTATGAGGGGTCTTACCAGCTTGCGCTGTGGGAAGTCTCATCTTGGAGGGGGCTTCACGCTTAGATGCTTTCAGCGCTTATCCCGTCCGCACATAGCTACCCAGCTGTGCCACTGGCGTGACAACTGGTGCACCAGCGGTGCGTCCATCCCGGTCCTCTCGTACTAAGGACAGCTCTCCTCAAACTTCCTACGCCCGCGACAGATAGGGACCGAACTGTCTCACGACGTTCTGAACCCAGCTCGCGTACCGCTTTAATGGGCGAACAGCCCAACCCTTGGGACCTACTTCAGCCCCAGGATGCGATGAGCCGACATCGAGGTGCCAAACCTCCCCGTCGATGTGGACTCTTGGGGGAGATAAGCCTGTTATCCCCAGGGTAGCTTTTATCCGTTGAGCGATGGCCCTTCCATGCGGAACCACCGGATCACTAAGCCCGACTTTCGTCCCTGCTCGACTTGTAGGTCTCGCAGTCAAGCTCCCTTCTGCCTTTACACTCTACGAATGATTTCCGACCATTCTGAGGGAACCTTTGGGCGCCTCCGTTACCTTTTAGGAGGCGACCGCCCCAGTCAAACTGCCCACCTGGCATGGTCCTCTCGCCCGATAAGGGCGACGAGTTAGAAACTCCGTACATCAAGGGTGGTATCCCACCGACAGCTCCACAGAGGCTGGCGCCCCTGCTTCTCAGCTTCCCACCTATCCTGTACATGATGCACAAAGTTCCAATACCAGGCTACAGTAAA
>NZ_JBVNDM010000001.1:192500-257500 GCF_055685845.1 Brevibacillus schisleri | reverse complement strand
GCTTGGTTGCGTTCTTTAGCCTCTTGGAATAATGGTCTTTCTATTGTTTTGCGAGATGCGGTTTGTCCAAAACATTGTTGGCGTAACTCACAGGACTTACAGTCCTTTGTTTGGGCAGCATAAATTTTGCTATAACTTTGTTTCCAACTGTGCCACTTAACATGAGTAAATTGAAGTGCCTTGCCATTCGAGCAATAATAGGCATCGTTCATTTCATCAAATGTAAATTGTACTGACCTTTCGGTCTGATCAATAACACCTTTTATCGGAGAGATATAACCGGTTATCTTTAAATTTTCTAATTCATGGTGTACTCCAGAGCGATCATACCCTTTATCTGCGCCTACTTTGCCAATATGTAAACCAAATTTCTCTTTTTGTATCTGTAATCGCTTTATAAATGGTTCGTGGTCATTCACATTAGCAGCCGTAACGTGTATATCAGTTATGATTCCATGCTTAACGTCCACACTGGTATGCGCTAAATAGTGAAATCCCTTGGGTTTATTAGGACGGTTCAATAAACCTGACTCCGGGTCTGTTGTGCTCTGTTTTACTTCCTTCTCAGGAGGAGAGGTTTTAGGTTTTCTTCCTCGTTTTTTCCTAGTGGGATCGTTATCTCTGTCTTTTTTAATTCTCCGTGCTTCCTTTTCTAGCTCTTCAAGGTACTCAGTAGGCTTTTTCTCCACTAAAACTTTTTCTGACCTATTAATCGATGCATTCGCTTTGATGTGAGTAGAATCAACAACAATTATTTCCCCAGTAACTAAACCAGTTCGAATACATTCCGAGACGATGTGATCGAAGATCTCCTGAAAAATATGGCTTTCTTTAAATCTACGACGGCGGTTCTGGCTCAGTGTGGAATGATCGGGAACAGTGTCAGTTAAGTCCAATCCTAAAAACCATCGATAGGCCAAATTCACTTGGATTTCTTGTTCCAACTTCCTTTCGGAAGGGATGCCATAAAGATACCCGATAAGGATCATTTTCATTAACAAAACTGGATCAACTGAGCGACGACCTACAGGCGAGTATAAGTGTTGCACTTTCTCATAGATAAAAGAAAAATCAATCTTATTACGAACAACACGTAAAAAATGATTCTCGGGTACAAGATCATCCAAATTTAAGAACATAAACTGGTGCTGTTTGTCTCCATCGATTCCCATCATGAGATAGCCCTCCAAAATAAAAAGAACCGTATAGAAATGATTTCTACACGATTCCCAGAAACCCCTATCTCTACGGCAATTTGTCAACAGCCCCGTTTAGGAAGGCTTCAATTTGTTTGCAAATCTGAATTATTTCAGTAAGTTCAATTGCTGGAGTTGTTGGCCCACCGTTTCCTTGACAAGGGTAGGCGTTATCGTGCTCTCCACAATGGCAGCGACGAATAACAGAACGACAACAGTAAGAACCGCTACTGGAAATTGCTTGAGCGTATCGTACCAGTCATTTTTCAATCGTGCCAGCTTTTGCGGTTGGATTAGAACTCCCACTGAACGTAAACTTAGCACCCCTAAACGAATACCAACTCCTGCTGCAAACAGGATAGCTGGGAGCTCAAAAATTCCATGTGGCAAAATCCCTGCACTAAAAATAAGCCATGGACTTACTCCAATCCCGCTGTATTTGAAAAGGATAAATCCAAGCAGCACTCCATTCGTGAGCATTCCAATTATGGGAAACAATGCAAACAATATTCCTAGCGCCATCATCATCAATGCACTGAAAACATTATTGGAAAAAATCGTCCAGAATACCGCTAAAGGTCCGCCGCCGTTATCCTTTATCCGTTCAGCAATTTCCTTCAATTGGCCCATCATTTTACCGACCATCTCTTCAACGAGCGGTGCTTGAAAATACCCAATCAAAGCGCCACCCAAAAATAGTAAGCATGCGGCGAAGAAATAGTTTCGGTTATCAAGCCATAAATGCCGCAATCGATTGCCCATGCACCACACCCCTTTACTGCCTCATAATTCACTATATGCATTGTACCTCAACAATAGCCAACAGGCCAAAGAATATCCTTGTCTTCCCTGCATAAACTGTTATCGGACAAAGGAGGTACTATCCATGAAATTTATTTACGTGATTAGCGCGAAACGATTAAAGCAAATCTTAATTATCGTCGCGGCCATCGTGCTAACAGCCGGATTTGGTTATGCGGAACGCGACTCAATTGCTGCCTTTGCTGAAGGTGCCAGCACGCAAGCCCCCCAAGCTATTTATAAGGTCGACACCAAAGAAAAGAGAATCGCCCTTACCTTTGATATCAGCTGGGGAGAGACACGAGCATTACCGATACTGGATGTGCTGAAAGAAAAAAAGGTAAACAAAGCGACCTTTTTCCTCTCCTCTCCGTGGAGTCAACGGCATCCAGACATCTTGAAACGAATCAAAGAGGATGGCTTAGAAATTGGTTCGCACGGTCACAAGCATGATAACTACACCAAATACTCCGATGAAGAAATTCGCTCCCAAATGGGTAAAGCGGACTCCATTTTAACCGAAATGACTGGAAAAAAACCAACGCTCATTCGGATGCCCAATGGTGATTTTGACAAACGAGTGCTGGAAATCGCGAATCGTATGGGGTATTCCGTCATCCAATGGGCTACGGACTCAAAAGATTGGACCAATCCGGGAACAGATGTGATCATCAATAATGTATTATCCAAAGCTCATCCAGGCGACATCGTCCTGATGCACGCGAGCGATTCCGCAAAAGATACACATCTCGCCCTCCCAGTGATCATCGATCAACTTCGCAAGGATGGATATGAATTCGTTACCGTATCTGAGCTCATTTCGGGTACAAGTGTAGAAAGCAAAGAAGTTCACTAAAACAAAAAAAGCTGACCTTCATTGGGTCAGCTTTCTCTTTTTACCAAACGATGTAATTGCATGACTTGCCAGACGTTACAAAACAATAGTGGGACGAGCATGGACAGAGTTGCACGGACATTCTCTTCCTTCAATGCTGGAATCCATTCCAGTGCCGTAACAACAAACATAAAGAAGGTCGTCGGTATCCATGCAGATTTATTGGTCAGACTTACTTTTCCATATGCGGTAACAATAGCAACAATCAATAATAGCGTTGGCTCAATAAAGTACGTGCCAAATCCTTTTCCTTCACCGAAGGACGTATAGCGAAGATAAATCATATCAAAAAAGACAAACAAAATAAGAAATACTTGGACGCTTTTCCACAGGGAAGCCGTTTTAAATATTGTTTTGGCGAAATAATTAATCGTCATATAAGCAAAGAAACCCATCTGAGCCACAATGCTAATGGTCATTCCATACAGTAGATACATGAACAAGCCGACAAAAAAGTTACCGGTGCTTCCTTCGAGCAACTTATCCAGGTCAAAAATAAGGGCAACCAGGATCCCACCTAATCCCCCAAGCAAGACCGTGGTAATAAAAAGCCATCCATACTTACGCAAACTCACCAAGTATTCCCTCCCATCCACATCGAATATGATTGTACCAATGGATACAAGAAAATACTAGCGTAAGAACAAAACAAAATGCACACGTTACTTGTAGGCAGAGTAAAGAAGGAGGTGTCCACCCCATGAGAAAAAAGACGATGTCTTTTTGGTTAGCCGCTCTTGTCTGTCTGGTTCTTACCAGTTGCGGGGGTGGCGGACAAGCGCAAAGTTCGTCTCAGCCTGATTATAAAAGCGTCAAAGACATGGTGCTGGACATATTGCAGACGGACGAAGCGAAGCAATCTGTAGGGAAAATGATGAAGGATGACAAGTTCAAACAAAACCTGATGCTGGACGAGTCGACAGTGCGGACAACTTTGATTCAAAGCATGACGAATCCCAATAACACGCACATCAAAGAAGCGTTTAAAGACCCTAAGTTCGCAAGCGCCATGGCAAAATCAATGAAAAACGAACAAAAAACGCTAATGAAGGACCTAATGAAGGACCCTGAATACCAAAAAGAGCTCATAAGCGTAATGAAAGACCCTGAGTTTGAGAAAAATTTGATGGATTTGATGAAAAGCTCTGCTTATCGACAGCAAACCATGCAAGTGATGAAGGATTCCTTGCAAAGTCCTTTGTTCCAGGCTGAACTCATGAAGATCATGACCAAAGTATCCGAGGACATGACAAAACCAAAGGAACTGAAGCCGAAGAAAAAAGGAAAAGGAAAAGAAGGTAAAGGTGGAGGTTCCGGCGGAGGTTCTTCCGGTGGAGGCAGCGGTAAATCTTCTTAAAACGAAAAGGTGAGCTCTATTGTAGAGCCCACCTTTTTCATCTTCTTGGCTTATTGTTTGACGGCTTCCCCGCATTTTTCTATGACACGTTTGGCCATATCGATGTAAAGCTGACCAATTTCGGTCTTTTCTCCATAGATGGATGGGGAATAATCAGGTTCAGACGGATGATTATCCGGTTGTCCTAGCGGAATTTGAGCGAGCAGCTCACATGTCAATGTTTCAGCAAGCTTAGCTCCTCCACCACGCCCGAATACGTATTCTTTCGTACCATCTTTTGCTTCGTACCATGCCATATTTTCCACAATACCGAGGATTTCATGACCGGTCCGCTTTGCCATAGCGCCTGCACGTGCTGCTACAAACGCAGCGGTAGCATGAGGAGTCGTTACCACAATCTCCATGCTTTGCGGAATCATGGTGTGCACGTCAAGGGCCATGTCCCCCGTTCCTGGAGGCAAATCCAGCAAGAGGTAGTCCAATTCTTCGCCCCAGTGTACTTCCGTGAAAAAGTTACGCAGCATTTTCCCCAACATAGGGCCACGCCAAATGATCGGAGAGTTGTCCTCCACAAAAAAGCCCATGGACATAACTTTTACGTTTTGCTTTTCAACAGGCAGAATGGTTTCGCCAATTACCGTTGGACGTTGTTCAATATTCATCATATCGGGCACGCTAAAGCCGTAAATGTCTGCGTCGATAATGCCCACTTTTTTTCCTAAACGCGCAAGCGCAACAGCTAGGTTCACTGTCACCGTCGATTTTCCGACGCCACCTTTTCCGGAAGTGACCGCGATGAAGGTCGTATTCGAATCCTTCGCCAAGATCGGATTCAAGACGGGAGCTTGTCCCGGTGTCATGTTATGTGTTTGCCCACCTTGGTTCTTGCGTAGTTGGGCAGATAGAGCAGCACGTTCCTCATCTGTCATTGAACCGAATTGCAGGCGGACTTCCTCGGCTCCTAGCGCTTTCACAGCTGCGATGACATCATCCTCGATCTTGGCTTTGAGCGGACAGCCCGAAATCGTCAGAACGACCGTGAGGCTTACTGTCTTTCCTTCAATATGGATATCCCGAATCATGTTGAGCTCGACCAAGCTACGATTAATTTCAGGGTCTTTTACATCGCGTAGTGCTTCGAGAACCTGTTCTCTGGTCAACATTCTGGTTCACCTCATCTATGATCTTTTCAAACATTTCCATGCTGGTATAACGACAGCGTATGCGCGTTCATTATAGCATATTCGGACGGGCGGAACACGACCACCGCCCTCTTAAGGTGTAATTGGCGCTTTTTCTCCCGAGTACTGACGCAGTATCCCTTGATAAATGGCATTTGCCATAGCCTTTTGGTATTCAACGCTCTGAAGTCGCTTTGCCTCCTCCGTATTGCTGACAAAGCCTACTTCTACCAAAACGGCCGGGCAGTTAACCTCCCGAATCAAGAACACATTGTTCGTCTTACTCGGAACCCGATCTGTATGACCGATCACCCGTTTGATTTCATCTTGTATCAAATAAGAAACTTCTGCACTCTTTTTAAAGCTAGGGGAATAAAAAGTCTGTGCTCCTGACCATTTCGGAGAAGGGATGGAATTAACGTGTATGCTGACCAAAAAATCCGGTGTACTATCATTGACCAGCCTTACTCGGTTTCGAATATCCTCAGATTTTCGTTTGCGTGCCTGCGCCGCATCTGGACTCGCCAAATCCTTGTCTTCCTCCCTCGTCATAACTACAAACGCTCCTGACTGCTGAAGGAAATCGCGCAAGTACATGCTAATGGCCAAAGTCACTTCTTTCTCAACTACATCCCCGGCTTTGGAAACGGCACCGCCGTCTATTCCCCCATGCCCTGGGTCAATGGCTATGACCGTTCCCGTCAGTGGCAGCGACCATGCTTGCCAGGAAGAACGATCAGGTGCTTCGTAGGTGAACAACAGCATAAGCACGGCGAAAGCTAATATCCAGCCTACTCCTTTTCGTGTCACAGTGTATCGTCCCCTTTGTCCCATTCTCGTTCCATCTTATGGACAAACATGGACAAATATACCCGTTTGTGAAAAGGAAAAACCCCCTGCCTGCGAACAGACAAGGGGGTTGTATCGAACAGCAATTAGCGCTTGGAGAATTGAGGTGCGCGACGAGCTGCTTTCAAGCCATATTTCTTACGCTCTTTCATACGAGGGTCGCGAGTCAGGAAGCCAGCGCGTTTCAGAGCGCCGCGCAGTTCCGGATCTGCTTTCAGCAGAGCGCGAGCAACGCCGTGACGGATTGCACCAGCTTGACCAGTGGTTCCGCCGCCGT
This sequence comes from Brevibacillus schisleri, assembly GCF_055685845.1. NCBI lineage: Bacteria > Bacillati > Bacillota > Bacilli > Caryophanales > Paenibacillaceae > Brevibacillus > Brevibacillus schisleri. The sequence goes on along the minus strand of NZ_JBVNDM010000001.1, from coordinate 250,944 downwards.
TTACGTTAACCAATACATCGTAACGACCAAGAGTTTCAGTCAGAACGAGTGGTTGTTTTACGATCAATTTCAGTGTTTCCAAACCAAAGTAAGTATCCATTTCACGCTTGTTGATCACGATGCGACCTTCACCTGGAACCAGGCGAACGCGTGCTACGGAGTGCTTACGACGACCTGTACCGTAGTATTGTACTTGTGCCACGTATATTTCCTCCCTTTACCTTAACCGCGAATTTGCCAAACTTCTGGTTTTTGTGCTGCGTGTGGATGCTCAGTTCCAGCGTATACTTTCAGCTTGGTGAACATTTGACGTCCCAGGCTGTTTTTAGGCAACATGCCTTTTACCGCCAGTTCGAACATACGATCTGGTCGCTTGTTCAGCATTGCGCCAGCAGTGGTTTTTTTCAAACCACCTGGATACAGGGAGTGAGTGTAGTAAATTTTGTCATTCAGTTTGTTACCAGTCAATTTCACTTTGTCAGCGTTGATTACGATTACGAAATCGCCAGCGTCAACGTGAGGAGTGAATTCTGGTTTCAATTTTCCACGCAGGATAGAAGCTACTTCGCTCGCCAGACGACCCAGCGTTTGGCCTTCAGCGTCAACGATGTACCATTTACGCTCAACTTCGAGCGGTTTCGCCATATATGTGGTACGCATTTTTGTCCCTCCTAAATATCTTACCTAACACATATCCATCTACTTATAACCAAAACAACCGAAACTTGCAATGGAAGATAATTGCTGTTACGGGTGAGCAACTCTTCCAGGTGTTCCATGTAATCACGATCTTGTCTTTCAATCCCGGGGCTAGAGTGGGGCTAGGCGGGGTTAAAATACCAAGGAATATCGTACTACATAGACGCCCCATAGTCAAGTGCTGCTCGTTCGTCTAATAGTTGGAAATCTGAAAACTAGTAGACAACTTCCCACATGGTCAGACCCTTGGCTGGTGCTGTCTTACCTGCCTTTTCCCGATCACATGCGGCGAGGATTTCCCTCAGTTCAGCAGGGTTTCTTTTTCCTTGCCCTACTTCAACCAAAGTCCCCACAATAATTCGAACCATGTTGTACAAAAAACCGTTGCCTCGGCATGTCACCCAAACCTCGTCACCGATTTTTTCCACGGAGAGCCCGTACACAGTCCGAACCTTGTCCTCGACGAATGTCTTTGCCGAGCAAAAGGAAGTAAAATCATGTTCACCCACCAAATAATGAGCAGCCTGCTGCATTGCGTCTACATCTAACGGAAACCGGACATGGTCGGCGTAACGATGCCGGAATACATCTGCCACTGGATTGTTGTCGATACAATATCGATATTCTTTTACTTGCACGTCAAAACGCGCATGGAAAGAGGCATCGACCTCTTCGACTGTCCGAATGACAATAGAATCAGGCAATTGATTGTTCAACACAAACCGCCATTTATCCATCGGAATGTTGCTCGACGTGTCAAAGTGAATCACTTGACCGCGTGCATGAACACCCGCATCTGTCCGGCCTGAACCGAAGACTTGGATATCCTCTCCGGTGACCCGATTCAATGCGGCTTCAATTTCCCCCTGGACCGTTACTTGATCTGGCTGTACCTGAAAACCGCTGAAGTCAGTTCCGTCATATGCCAATACACATCGCAGTCGCTTCATGTACGCCACCATCCAATCACGATTACCAAGATCACACTCACAACAGCTACGATTCCATCACGCCAGGTGAACGTCAGCTTATTCAACCGCGTTCTACCCACTCCCCCGCGATAGCCACGCGCTTCCATCGCCAAAGCCAGTTCTTCAGCACGCCGAAACGCACTAACGAATAAAGGAATAGCGATCGGAATCAGGTTCTTGGCTCTGCGCACGAGACTTCCACTGGTGAAATTGGCTCCTCTGGCGGTCTGCGCCTTGATGATTTTATCCGTTTCTTCCATCAGGGTCGGAATGAACCGGAGTGCAATAGACATCATCAGGGCTATATCATGAACCGGTATGCCGATCTTCCCTAGTGGTCCTAGTAAACGCTCCAAACCCTCCGTCAAATCGATTGGAGAGGTTGTCAGTGTTAGCAGAGAGCTAATGAGAATCAAAAGTCCCAAGCGCAAAGAAATGAAGATCGCCTGGCGAACTCCCTGTTCTTCTACTGTAAACCATCCCCACTGAAAGTAAACCGTTCCGCCTTTTGTGATAAAAATATGCAAGACTACGGTAAACAAAATCAGGATCCAGACAGGCTTTAAGCTTTTTAATATATAGGACAAGGAAAGCCTAGAAAGAAGTGCAGCATACAAGGTAAAACCAATGAGTATGGCGTACGTAACCGTATTGTTAGCCAGAAAAATCAAGGTAGCAAAAAGGATAATGAAGAGAAGCTTGCTTCGCGGATCTGCACGATGTAAAAAAGATTGCCCTGGTACGTATTGACCAATTGCGATATTCTGCAGCATGCCTAGCCCTCCTTTGGTACGGACAGTCGTTCCAGCAGATGGGCAATCAGCTCTTCCTCCCGATAAAGGGAGCTCGGCAGACTAGCCTTGTCCGGCAGCATTTGATTCATTTGCGATACGAGAGCCACCGTTTCCGGTACATCCAAAGACAGCTCTCGGAGACGATCCACATGCATGAATACTTCCTCCGGCTTCCCCTGCAAAGCTACTTGACCTTGTGCCATCACAAGCAAATAGTCTGCATAGCGGGCTGCCTCTTCCATGCTGTGCGTGACCAATAGTGTCGTCAGGTTTTGTTCCCGATGAATCCGGTAGATCCCTTCGAGAATCGTGACTCGTCCCGCAGGATCAAGACCCGCAGTTGGTTCATCCAATACCAGAACCTTCGGCTGCATGGCAAGAACACCAGCCAAAGCAACACGTCGCATTTGTCCGCCACTCAAATGAAATGGCGAACGATCCTTGATCGTGGCATAATCCAGGCCAACAATTTCAAGGGATTCCTTTACGCGCGCTTCCACCATTTCCGTTGGCAAGTCAAAATTGAGCGGTCCAAAAGCAACATCCTTCGCAACCGTTTCTTCAAACAACTGATGTTCAGGATATTGAAAGACGAGCCCAATATCGCGCCTCTGTGCATGGGGTAATCGCCGCTTTGGAGTAATGACCGCATCACCCAGGGTAATCTGCCCTGAACTAGGCATCAGCAACCCGTTCAAGTGCTGAATCAGCGTTGACTTACCTGAGCCCGTATGGCCAATAATTCCGACAAACGAACCGGATGGAATCGTCAGCGAAATATTGTGTAAGGCAACTCTCTCGAACGGTGTTCCCTTTGCGTAGATATGGCTTACTTGGTCAAAAGTAATTTGCATACGTGCTCCACCAGCTCCTCTTGATGCAGGACAAACGGTAAATCAATCCCTTTGGACTGAAGTGCATATCGCAGTCGTACGGCAAATGGCACATCCAGTCCCACCTGTTTCAAACGATCTACCTCATTAAACACTTCACTCGGCTTACCTTCCATCAGGACTTCACCCGCATTCATGACGATGACCTTATCCGAATAGATGGCTTCTTCCGGAAAGTGGGTAATGTTTATGATCGTGAGTCCCTCATCACGGTTCAGTTGACGAGCCAGGTTCAGCACTTCCATTCTCCCTTGTGGATCAAGCATCGCTGTCGCTTCATCCAAGATGATGACAGATGGACGCATCGCCATAATCCCTGCAATCGCCACTCGTTGCTTTTGACCACCAGACAGACGATGAGGTTGTGCTTGTAAATAAGACTCCATCCCTACAGAAACGAGCGCCTCATCGATACGATCTCGCATCTCTTTGGGGTCCACACCCATGTTCTCTAGGCCAAAGGCGACATCATCTTCCACAGTAGCCCCAACAATCTGATTGTCCGGATTCTGAAAGACCATGCCAACATGTCGTCGAATTTCCCAAAGCTGCTCCCCATCTTTCGTATCCATTCCACTGATAAGTACTGTGCCGCCTTCTGGAAGCAACAGAGCATTCATCAGCTTTGCCATCGTTGATTTGCCGGAACCGTTGTGACCCAATACGGATACAAAGGAACCTTTTTGAATGGTAAGGTCAACACCTTGTAATACCGGAACCCGTTGGCCATCCTCACCATCGTAGGTATAAGAAACATCTCGCAATGCCAGCAGGTTATCTTCATTCATGAGGCATTCACAACCTCCCCAGCCTTCACAGGGAACTGACTAGCAGGATTTCGCAGAGAAAGGAAAAAAGGGTTGAATCAGAGTCCAGCCTATGACCAGATCTGCCCCCACCCTTTTCGCGGTAATCTACCAGGCTTACAACCTGAGTAAATGACCAGTTTACATGTATTAAACGAATTCGATGTACGCCATTGGAGCAGCGTCGCCACGGCGAGGGCCGGCTTTCAGGATACGAGTGTATCCACCGTTGCGCTCTTTGAAGCGAGGAGCGATTTCATCGAACAGTTTTTGAACAGCATCGCGGCCTTCAGCATTCGCAACTTCTTTGCGAACGAAAGCAGCAACTTGACGGCGAGCATGCAGATCGCCACGTTTCGCGAGCGTGATCATTTTTTCAGCGATTGGGCGCAGTTCTTTCGCCTTCATCTCTGTAGTTTCGATGCGCTCGTTGATGATCAGGTCTGTTACCAAGTCGCGGAACAGCGCTTTACGAGCTGAGCTACGACGACCCAATTTACGTTGTGCCATGTGGTTTACCTCCCTCTTAATCGAGAGAACAAAAGTTTGCTTCTTGGTTTGCTACTCTAGTCGTCGCTGCGCAGGGACAGGCCCAGTTCAGCTAACTTTTCTTGAACTTCTTCAAGAGATTTGCGCCCCAGATTGCGTACTTTCATCATGTCCTCTTCGGTCTTCTGCGTCAGCTCTTGCACGGTATTAATACCGGCACGCTTCAAGCAGTTGTAGGAACGAACAGAAAGATCGAGCTCTTCGATAGTCATCTCCAAGACTTTCTCTTTCTTGTCCTCTTCCTTCTCTACCATGATTTCTGCATCCTTCGCCTCGTCAGTCAGACCGACGAACAGGTTCAGGTGCTCCGTCATGATTTTTGCGCCGAGACTCACGGCTTCTTCCGGACTGATGCTACCGTTAGTCCAAACCTCAAGTGTTAACTTGTCATAGTTGGTCATTTGCCCTACACGGGTATTTTCCACTTGATAGTTAACGCGCTTGATCGGCGTGTAGATCGAATCAATCGGAATCACACCAATAGGCAGATCCTCAGACTTGTTTCCATCAGATTGAACATAACCACGACCACGTCCAGCTGTCATGCGGATATGCAGACGACCGCCATTGGCCAACGTTGCAATATGAAGATCAGGGTTTAAGACCTCCACATCACTGTCAGCACGGATATCTCCCGCTTTGACAACGCCTTCGCCTTCTGCATCGATCTCGATTACTTTTTCTTCATCGGAATGGATCTTCAGCGCCAAGCCTTTGATGTTCAGGATGATCTCGGTTACATCTTCAACGACGCCTTCAACCGTAGAGAATTCGTGAAGAACCCCATCGATTTGAACAGTACGAACTGCCGCGCCTGGCAAGGACGAAAGAAGAATTCGTCTCAGCGAGTTGCCAAGGGTAGTTCCGTATCCGCGCTCTAGAGGTTCTACAACAAACTTTCCATACGAGTTGTCGTCGCTAACTTCCACAACCTCGATTTTTGGTTTTTCTATTTCTATCATTAAACAAACCCTCCTTCAAAACGTCGAAATCCTTGGGTGGGCCGCATACGTGCCCACTCAGGAATTTCCCCGGCGGTTTACCGTTTGCGTGCATGACAAGCTATAAATCAGAATTTACCATTCTAGTATGGACATGTTCTGAACGATATAAACCAGTTACACGCGGCGACGTTTTGGTGGACGGCAACCGTTGTGCGGAATTGGCGTCACGTCTTTAATCATGTTCACTTCAAGACCAGTTGCTTGCAGGGAACGGATCGCAGCTTCACGACCTGCACCTGGGCCTTTTACCGATACTTCAAGGGAACGCATGCCGTGTTCCATAGCAACGCGTGCAGCCGCTTCAGCAGCCATTTGCGCAGCAAATGGAGTGCTTTTACGGGAGCCTTTGAAGCCGAGGGAACCAGCACTGGACCAAGAGATCGCGTTACCGTGTGGATCCGTGATTGTGACGATCGTATTGTTGAAAGTAGAACGGATGTGTGCTACGCCGACTTCAACATTCTTACGGTCACGACGACGGGTACGTGTTGCTGTAGCTTGTTTTCTTTTCGCCATGTCAGATTACCCTCCTTTACTTCTTCTTGTTTGCTACTGTACGGCGTGGACCTTTACGCGTACGAGCATTTGTTTTAGAACGTTGACCGCGAACTGGAAGTCCACGACGATGGCGGATGCCACGGAAGCAACCGATTTCCATCAGACGCTTGATGTTGAGGGAGATCTCACGACGGAGGTCACCTTCTACCTTCACAGTTTTGTCGATGTACTCACGAAGTTTGTTCACTTCATCTTCTGTCAGATCGCGAACACGAGTGTTCATGTCTACGCCAGTAGCGGACAGAATTTTTTGAGACGTGGGGCGGCCAATACCAAAAATGTAGGTAAGAGCAACTTCAACGCGTTTTTCGCGCGGCAAGTCTACGCCTGCAATACGTGCCATGTGTCAAAAGCACCTCCTTGTTTACCCTTGTTTTTGCTTATGCTTCGGATTTTCACAAATAACCATTACGTTACCTTTGCGACGGATAACCTTGCATTTCTCGCAGATCGGTTTAACCGAAGGTCTCACTTTCATGGTTCTTGCCTCCCTTTTCTAGGGGTTTTGCTTACTATTTATAGCGGTACGTAATACGTCCGCGGGTTAAGTCGTACGGCGACAGTTCAACAGTTACTTTATCCCCCGGCAGGATACGGATAAAGTGCATGCGGATTTTTCCGGAGACGTGAGCAAGGACTTTATGTCCATTCTCTAATTCTACTCGAAACATAGCATTTGGCAAAGGTTCGATTACCGTACCTTCCACCTCAATTACATCATCTTTTGCCATGGTAAACTCTCCTTTCTTCTGCTCTTCAGTCGGACCATGAGTTTTGCGAAATGATCACACAACGAACTTATCGTCGACACGTTGGACGACAATCCCGAATCGTTCGGAACTACCGTTTTTATGTCCGTGTAAAAATCTCATAGCCATCTTCCGTAATCGCGATGGTGTGTTCAAAATGAGCACAAGTTTTCCGATCCACTGTTACTACCGTCCAATTGTCCTCCAATGTGCGGACATAACGTTCGCCGGCATTTACCATTGGCTCAATTGCCAACACCATGCCTGGTTTTAACCGTGGTCCTCGATCAGGAGGGCCGTAGTTAGGAACCTGCGGATCTTCGTGCAAGTTTTGCCCGATCCCATGCCCCACATACTCGCGAACGAGTGTGAAGTCGGCAGCTTCTGCATGAACCTGAATCGCATGAGAGATATCGGATAAGCGTCCACCTGGAACAGCTTTTTCAAGCCCCTTGTACAACGACTCTTCCGTTACTCTGAGTAGCTTCTGGTTTTCTGTTGAAATCTTACCGACCGGATACGTCCAAGCGGAGTCGCCATGATACCCCTGAAACTGGGCACCAATGTCGATACTGATAATGTCTCCTTCTTGTAACGCCCGTTTACCTGGGATCCCGTGTACGAGTTCTTCATTGACTGAAGCACAGATACTTCCTGGAAAGCCACCATAGCCTTTAAACGATGGAATTGCTCCCATGCTTCGAATAAAGGTCTCGGCAATTTCGTCTAGCTGCTTCGTCGTGACACCAGGCTTGATCGCCTTGGCCAGTTCTTGATGGGTGAGTGCGACGATACGACCAGCTTCGCGCATAACCTCAAGTTCTGCTTTCGACTTTAGGATAATCATTCGCAATTACCCTCGCAACAAAGACTTAATTTCCGCAAACACTACCTGGATATCTTGTTCTCCATCGATATCTCGCAGAAGTTCCTGTGCGGAGTAGTAGTCGATAAGTGGCTGTGTTTGAGCGATATTCACGTCAAGGCGTTGTGTTACCACTTCGATCTTGTCGTCTTCACGCTGATACAGCTTACCACCATCTTTATCACATACGCCAGCCTCTTTTGGAGGATTGAACATCGTGTGATAGCTAGCACCGCAAACAGGGCAGATCCAGCGACCGGTCAGACGTTCAATCAATTGCTCGCGTTGAACGTTGATGTTAATTACATGGTCAATTTCGCGTCCCAGCTCTTTTACTGTAGCTGTCAACGCTTCCGCCTGAGGAACTGTGCGCGGAAAACCATCTAAGAGGAATCCCTTTGCGCAGTCATCCATCGAAAGGCGCTCCCGCACAATACCAATGACAACCTCGTCTGGGACGAGATGACCTTTATCCATGTAGGATTTAGCCTCTAGTCCGAGCGGCGTTTCGTTTTTGACCGCAGCTCGGAACATGTCTCCAGTCGAAATGTGCGGGATGTCAAACTCTTTTACGATACGTTCTGCCTGTGTCCCTTTACCGGCTCCAGGCAGTCCCATCAGAATTATATTCACGTCCATTCCCTCCGTCCCATCAAAAAAGCTACAGAAGCTTTTCTGTAAACATCTAAGTCATTACTTGATAAACCCTTGGTAGTGGCGTTTGATCATTTGACTTTCAATCTGCTTCATTGTATCCAAGCTTACCCCAACCACGATCAACAGCGATGTACCACCGATGTAAATGGATTGTGGCAAGTTTGCAAGACTACCGAAGAAGAATGGCAATATCGCAATAATCATCAAGAACAAAGCGCCCGCCAATGTTAACCGGTTTAATGTGCGAGTAATGAATACCTCAGTGTTTTTACCAGGTCGGATACCAGGAATGTAACCGCCATTTTTTCTCATGTTTTCTGCCATTTGTACAGGGTTGATCTGTACAAATGTGTAGAAGTAGGTGAATCCGAGAATCAAGATAGCGTAAAGCGTCATTCCTAATGGTTTGTTGACTTGGAAGTTCTGATAAATCCAGTTAGCAAATCCTTGTCCAGATGCATCCACCCAGAACTGAGCAATCGTTGACGGGAACATTACCAGCGATACCGCAAAGATAACAGGAATAACACCAGCAGAGTTGATTTTCAGTGGAATGTGGGTAGATTGACCACCGTACATTTTGCGTCCAACCACTCGTTTCGCATATTGCACTGGAATCTTACGAAGGCCTTGCTGCATAAAGATAACCCCGACAATAATGGCGAGGATCACCAATAGGATAAGCAGAACTTTGACGACGCTGAAGAATACGTTTTGAGATGGGTCAGCGAACTGTGTTGTGTAAATCGTCGTAATCCCTTGCGGAATGTTAGCGACGATCCCGCCAACGATCAGGATCGAAATCCCGTTTCCGATACCCTTCTCCGTAATCTGTTCCCCCATCCACATCATGAATGCGGTCCCAGCTGTCAAAGTCAACGCAATGAGTGCATAGCTGCTAGCCGACGTGTCGTTTAGCAAACCAGGCGCCATATTGTTGAATCCAATCGTCATCCCTACAGACTGAATCAAACCAAGGATAATTGTAGCGTAACGGGTAACGGTGGCAATCTTGCGACGACCAACTTCCCCTTCACGAGCCCATTGCGTAAGCTTAGGCACAACATCCATGGACATCAGCTGCATGATAATCGATGCCGTAATGTACGGCATGATACCCATGGCAAAAATCGAGAAGTTATGCAGTGCTCCACCTGAGAAGGTGTTCAACAAGCCCAGTAATTGGTTTGTGTTCTGCTGAAACAACGCGACATTTACGTTAGGAACTGGCACATAGCTACCGATCCGGAAAACGACCAGCATCATGAGCGTAAAAAGGATTTTGCGACGAAGGTCGCTAATTTTGAAAATGTTAGTTAAGGACGCTAACATTAGATCACCTCGGTTGTTCCACCGACTTGTGCGATCTTCTCAGCAGCAGCTCCGGAGAACTTGTGAGCTTTTACAGTCAGCTTCACAGTCAGTTCACCGTTAGCAAGAACCTTAACACCGTCGCGCAGCGCGCTGATAACACCAGTTTCTTTCAACAGCTCAGGTGTTACTACAGTGCCCTCTTCGAAACGGTTCAGCGCGTCCAAGCTAACAATCGCAAATTCTTTGCGGCTGATGTTAGTGAAACCACGCTTAGGCAGACGACGGTACAATGGGTTTTGACCACCCTCGAAACCTGGGCGTACGCCGCCACCGGAACGAGCGTTTTGACCTTTGTGACCTTTACCAGCAGTTTTGCCAGTACCGCTACCAATACCGCGACCGATGCGCTTACGAGTGTGACGGGATCCTTCTGCAGGTTGCAGTTCATGCAATTTCATACGTTGCACCTCCTAACTAATTGAGATGTTCAATTAAGCTTCTACTTCTTTCACTTCTACCAAGTGCTTCACTTTGAAAACCATTCCACGAATTGCAGGATTATCTTCCTTCACTACAGTGGAGTTGATTTTGCGAAGACCCAGAGCTTTTACAGTGTCTTGCTGATCTACAGTACGACCGATCAGGCTGCGTTTGAGGGTGATTTGCAATTTTGCCATGTTCATTCCCTCCTTATTAACCCAACAACTCGTCAACAGTCTTACCGCGCAATTTCGCGACATCTTCCGCTGTTTTCAGACGACCGAGGCCTTCCAGCGTAGCGTTGACCATGTTGATAGGATTGTTGGAACCAAGAGACTTACTCAAGATATCGCCTACACCAGCCAGTTCGAGTACGGCACGAACAGGTCCACCAGCGATAACACCTGTACCAGGGGCAGCAGGCTTGATGAGAACCTTACCAGCGCCGAATTGGCACAGTACTTGGTGCGGAACAGTTGTTCCTCTCATCGGTACACGGATCAATTTTTTCTTAGCATCGTCAATCGCTTTGCGAATGGCGTCTGGAACTTCTTGAGCTTTACCCATACCAGCACCTACGTGGCCGTTACGGTCTCCCACAACAACCAAGGCGCTGAAGCTCATACGACGTCCACCTTTAACCGTTTTTGCTACACGGTTAACTGCGACTACTTTTTCTTCGAGCTCTAATTTGCTAGGGTCGATACGCATTCCTTACCCTCCTTGTTGTTAGAATTGCAGACCAGCTTCACGAGCTGCTTCTGCCAGTGCTTTAATACGTCCATGATAGATGTAACCACCGCGGTCAAAAATCACTTCAGTCGCACCTTTTTCTTGTGCACGCTTAGCGATCAGTGTGCCAACAGCTGTAGCAGCTTCCACGTTAGCGCCATTATTCAGGCCCAGCTCTTTATCCAAAGAAGATGCAGATACCAGTGTTACGCCAGTTGCATCGTCGATCAATTGAGCGTAGATGTGCTTAGAAGAACGGAATACGTTCAGACGTGGGCGAATGGTAGAACCAATCACACGTTTGCGGATTCGCAGATGACGTTTTTTCCGAGCTTTGTTTTTATCAGCTTTCGTAAACATTAAGCGGCCTCCTTTCTCATGAAGCTAGAAGCTTATTTACCTTTTTTACCTTCTTTACGACGAACAACTTCATTGCTGTACTTGATACCTTTACCTTTGTATGGCTCAGGTTTACGCAGAGAACGGATTTCAGCAGCAATTTGGCCTACGCGCTCTTTGTTGATACCTTTTACCACCAAAGTGGTTTGGTTTGGTACATCAATTTCGATACCCTCTTCTGGAGTAACTTCCACTGGGTGGGAGAAACCAAGAGAGAGAGTAACACCGTTGCCGGACTTAGCAGCACGGTAACCTACACCGACCAGTTCCAGGGTACGAGTGAAGCCTTCAGATACGCCAGTTACCATGTTGGATACCAGCGCACGAGTCGTACCATGCAGGGAACGGTGAAGTTTGTTATCGCTTGGACGCTCAATGATTACTTCGTTTTCAGCGATGTTGATTTTGATATCTTCATGGAAGCTACGAACGAGTTGACCCTTAGGGCCTTTTACCGTCAGCTCAGTACCGTTCAGAGTGAGGGTAACGCCTGCAGGGACCACGATCGGTTTTCTACCGACACGAGACATGTGGTGCACCTCCTGTGCTATTTACAATCTGTTAATTACCAAATGTATGCGAGAACCTCTCCACCTACGTGAGCTTGACGAGCTTGCTTGTCAGTCATTACACCAGTGGATGTAGAGATGATCGCGCAACCGAGACCACCCAAAACCTTAGGTACTTCATTGTTCTTTGCATAAACACGAAGTCCTGGCTTGGAGATACGTTTCAGACCTGTGATAACACGCTCGTTGCCTGCACCATATTTCAGGAATACGCGGATGATTCCTTGTTTGTTGTCTTCAACAAACTCCGCATCGCGGATGAAGCCTTCTTCTTTCAGAATGCGCGCGATTTCCTTCTTGATGGTGGACGCCGGGATTTCCACTTTCTCGTGGCGAACCATGTTGGCGTTACGAATTCGAGTCAACATATCTGCGATTGGATCAGTCATAACCATGAGAGAAAACCTCCTTCCCGTTTCAAATTACCAGCTTGCTTTTTTCACGCCTGGAATTTGACCTTTATAAGCAAGTTCACGGAAGCAAATACGGCAGAGTTTAAATTTGCGCAATACGGAGTGAGGACGTCCGCAACGCTCGCAACGTGTGTACGCGCGTACTGCAAACTTCGGCTCCCGCTGTTGCTTGATGATCATTGATTTCTTTGCCACATTCTTCCCTCCTTACGAGTGGGTTTATTTACGGAATGGCATACCCATTTGAGTCAGCAACTCACGAGCTTCCTCATCCGTTTTCGCGGAAGTAACAATAACGATGTCCATACCACGAACTTTATCAATTTTATCGTACTCGATCTCAGGGAAGATCAGTTGTTCCTTCAGACCAAGTGTATAGTTACCGCGACCGTCAAAAGCCTTGGAAGAAATTCCACGGAAGTCACGAACACGTGGGAGAGATACGTTCATCAATTTGTCGAGGAAGTGGTACATACGCTCGCCGCGCAGAGTAACCTTCGCACCGATCGGCATACCTTCACGCAATTTGAAACCCGCGATGGATTTCTTAGCCTTTGTTACTACAGGCTTTTGACCAGCGATGATTTGCAGGTCTTCAATTGCAGTATCCAAGGACTTAGCGTTCGCTACCGCTTCGCCAACACCCATATTGATGATGATCTTTTCTACTTTCGGCACTTGCATGATGGAAGTGTAGTTGAACTTGCTCATCAAGCTAGGCACGATTTCGCTCGTATACTTTTCTTTCAATCTTGTTGCCATCTAGGATATCCTCCTTTCCAACCTGACTACTTGTCGAGTACTTCGCCAGACTTTTTCGCGTACCGAACTTTCTTGCCGTTATCCAAAACTTTGTAACCGATGCGAGTAGCTTTTCCGGACTTCGGATCGATCAAAGATACGTTGGATACGTGAATAGCTGCTTCTTGAGTCACAATGCCACCTTGCGGGTTAGCTTGGGACGGACGGCTATGTTTCTTCACGAGGTTGATACCTTCAACCAGAACGCGTTCTTTCTTTGGATAAGCAGCGAGAACGCGACCTTTTTTGCCTTTATCTTTGCCCGCATTTACGATAACAGTGTCGCCTTTTTTAACGTGCATCGCTTGGTGCACCTCCTATCGAACAAACTGCCTGAGTTTTGCCGTTCAATTAGATAACCTCTGGAGCCAGAGAGATGATCTTCATGAAATCCTTATCGCGGAGCTCACGAGCCACAGGTCCAAAGATACGAGTACCACGTGGGGATTGATCGTCTTTGATAACTACAGCTGCATTTTCATCGAAACGGATGTAAGAACCATCGTTACGACGAACGCCACTTACTGTGCGTACTACTACCGCTTTAACTACTTGACCTTTCTTGACAACGCCGCCGGGTGTAGCGGATTTTACGGAGCACACGATAACATCACCGATGTTCGCCGTTTTACGACCGGAACCACCCAGAACCTTGATGCACATGAGTTCCTTTGCACCGGAGTTGTCAGCAACAGCCAATCTCGTCTGAGTTTGGATCATTTACTGTTCCTCCTTTCGGAATTAATATCCGAAAATCTGACTTATACGATTACTGCCTCTTCGACGATACGTACCAAACGGAAACGCTTGTCTTTAGACAATGGACGAGTTTCCATGATTTCTACGATGTCGCCCACTTTTGCCGTGTTGTTCTCGTCGTGAGCCTTGAACTTTTTCGAGAATTTCATGCGTTTGCCGTACAAAGGATGTGTCTTGTAAGTTTCAACAAGAACAACAATGGTTTTATCCATCTTGTCGGAAACAACGCGACCTACAACTGTTCGACGCATATTGCGATCTGCGGTCATCGTTCAAACCTCCTTCCTATAATTAGCCGATTCCCAATTCTCTCTGGCGCAGGACGGTTTTCGCACGAGCAATATCCTTACGCACTTGTTTAATACGAGATGTGGTTTCGAGTTGACCCGTAGCCAGCTGGAAACGAAGGTTGAACAACTCTTCTTTCAAAGAAGTAACGTTTTGTTCGATCTCGGCAGTGGTCAAATTACGGTACTCATTAGCCTTCATGTGCGTCACCACCCACTTCTTCACGCTTCACGAACTTGCACTTGATTGGCAGTTTGTGCATAGCCAGACGCATAGCTTCGCGAGCGACTTCTTCAGGAACACCAGCAAGCTCGAACATGATCTTGCCTGGCTTCACTACCGCTACCCATTTCTCAGGAGAACCTTTACCGGAACCCATGCGGACTTCGAGCGGTTTTTGTGTTACTGGTTTATCTGGGAAAATCTTGATCCAAACTTTACCACCACGTTTGATGTAACGAGTCATCGCGATACGAGCTGCCTCGATCTGACGGTTAGTTACCCAAGATGGTTCCATTGCTTGCAATCCGTATTCACCGAACGCAACAGTAGTACCGCCTTTTGCGTTACCAGCCATTTTCCCGCGGTGTTGTTTACGGTGTTTCACGCGTTTTGGCGTCAACATGATTACTTGCCTCCTTCCTCAGTAGCGACGTTCTTTCTCGCTGGAAGGACTTCTCCACGATAGATCCACACTTTAACACCGATGCGACCATAAGTGGTATGTGCTTCAGCAGTACCGTAGTCGATGTCAGCGCGCAATGTGTGAAGTGGAACAGTACCTTCGCTGTAACCTTCAGAACGTGCGATGTCCGCGCCGCCAAGACGACCGCTTACCAAGGTTTTGATACCTTTAGCACCAGAGCGCAGCGTACGAGTGATCGATTGCTTTTGCGCACGGCGGAAAGAAATGCGGTTTTCCAATTGGCGTGCAATATTTTCAGCTACCAGAGTAGCATCCAGATCCGGACGTTTGATTTCATTGATATTGATATGAACGCGTTTGCCAGTCAGATCAGTCAGGGTTTTGCGCAGAGTTTCAACCTCTGAACCACCTTTACCAATTACCATACCAGGCTTAGCGGTGTGAATCGTAACGTTCACGCGATTAGCTGCGCGCTCGATTTCGATCGTGGATACAGCAGCATCTTTCAGACGCCCTTTTACATACTTGCGGATTTTCAAGTCTTCGTGCAACAGAGTTGCGAAGTCCTTGTCAGCGTACCATTTGGACTCCCAGTCACGAATGACACCGATCCGAAGACCTACCGGGCTTACCTTTTGACCCACACGTAATCCCTCCTTATTTCTCGTTTAGTACCACTGTGATGTGGCTCGTGCGTTTATGGATGCGGCTAGCGCGACCCATAGCGCGCGGACGGAAACGCTTCAACGTAGGACCTTGGTCTACGAAGACTTTACCCACTACGAGGCTGTTTGGATCCATCTCATAGTTGTGCTCAGCGTTTGCAATAGCCGACTTCAGGAGTTTTTCAACAACTGGAGAAGCTGCCTTTGGCGTGTGTTTCAAGATCGCCAAAGCTTCACCTACTTGCTTGCCTCTGATCAAGTCTACCACCAGGCGGACTTTACGAGACGCGATGCGAATGTTGCGTGCAACTGCTTTTGCTTCCATCTTTGTACCTCCTCTCTGTCAAGAGAAAATTAGCGCTTCTTGGACTTCTTGTCGTTGTCGACGTGACCCTTGAAGGTACGAGTTGGTGCGAATTCACCCAATTTATGACCAACCATGTCTTCCGATACGTATACTGGTACATGTTTGCGGCCATCGTAAACTGCAAACGTGTGTCCTACGAAATCAGGGAAGATGGTGGAACGGCGAGACCAAGTTTTGATCACGCGTTTCTCGTTCTTTTCATTTTGCTCGTCAACTTTTTTCATCAAGTGGTCATCCACGAAAGGACCCTTTTTTAAGCTACGTCCCATTAGTGAACCTCCCTTCGCCAAAGGCGTTCGGTTATAGTATCAGCCTACCTTACTTCTTGCGGCGGCGGATGATGTATTGGTCGGACTTGTTCTTCTTCTTACGAGTCTTGAGACCCAGAGTTGGTTTACCCCAAGGAGTAACAGGAGCCTTACGACCGATTGGAGCGCGACCTTCACCACCACCGTGTGGGTGATCGTTAGGGTTCATTACGCTACCGCGAACAGTTGGACGAATACCCAACCAGCGGGAACGTCCTGCTTTACCGATGTTCAGCAGTTCGTGATCCAGGTTACCTACTTGACCGATAGTAGCGCGGCATACGTTGTGGATGCGGCGAGTTTCACCGGAAGACAGGCGAACGATTACGAACTCACCATCACGACCAAGCAATTGAGCAGATGTACCAGCAGCGCGCACCAATTGGCCGCCTTTACCAGGTTTCAGCTCGATGTTGTGGATGGTAGTACCTACCGGGATTTTCTCCATTGGCAGTGCGTTACCGATTTTGATGTCGGCATCTGCTCCGGATACGATCTGGTCGCCCACTTTCAGGTTGTGTGGAGCGATAATGTAACGCTTTTCACCGTCTGCATAGTTGATCAGCGCGATGTTAGCGGAACGGTTTGGATCGTATTCAATGGTTGCTACGCGACCAATGATACCATCTTTGTTACGTTTGAAGTCGATAATACGGTATTTACGTTTATGACCGCCACCTTGATGACGAACGGTAATTCTACCTTGGTTGTTGCGACCAGCTTTTTTGCTGAGAGGCGCCAACAAGGATTTTTCGGGAGTCGACGTGGTGATCTCCTCGAAAGTAGAAACCGTCATTTGGCGACGACCAGGAGAAGTCGGTTTAAACTTTTTGATACCCATGTTAATACCCTCCTTTTCGGTAGTCGTCGAGGTTATACTCCCTCGTAGAAGGCCAATTCTTTGCTGTCATCAGTCAGCTTAACGATTGCTTTCTTCCACTCGGACGTGTAACCGGAGTATTTTCCGTAGCGTTTTGGTTTCGCAGGTACACGAACTGTGTTAACTGCTTCTACTTTTACGCCAAATACTTTTTCAACAGCTTGTTTGATTTCTGTTTTGTTAGCTTTGAGAGGTACTTCGAAAACGTACTTCTTCTCAGCCATCATATCAGTGGTGCGCTCGGTAATGACAGGGCGTTTAAGGACATCATGAAGGCTCTTCATTATGCGAGCACCTCCTCTACTTTCGCAACCGCTTCTTTCGTCACGATTACTTTGTCATGCGCTACCAGATCAAGAACGTTAATGCCTGCAGCATCTACGATTTTTGCACCTGGGATATTGCGGGAAGCGAGCGCTACGTTTTGGTCGTACTCGGAAGTAACGATCAGAACTTTGCGATCTACTTTCAAGCTGCTCAGCACAGCTGTCATTTCCTTAGTTTTTGGAGCTGCGAAGTTCAAAGCTTCCAATACCAGGAGTTCGTTGTTTTGTACTTTCGTGGAAAGTGCAGATTTCAGAGCCAAACGGCGAACTTTACGGTTCAGTTTGTAACCGTATTTGCGCGGAGTTGGACCGAATACAACACCGCCACCTTTCCATTGCGGAGAGCGAATGGAACCTTGGCGTGCACGACCTGTACCTTTTTGGCGCCATGGCTTGCGGCCACCACCACGTACTTCAGAACGGTTCTTTACATCATGTGTACCTTGGCGTTGGGATGCTTGTTGCATCACGATCGCATCGTACAGAACTGCGCTGTTAGGCTCAATACCAAATACGCTGTCTGCCAGATCGATTTCGCCAACTTGAGAACCGGTTTGGTTATAAAGAGCTACTTTCGGCATGTCAGTTCCTCCTTTCCTTACTAGTTCTTCTTGACTGCCGTGGATACCAGTACGCAGCTGTTTTTCGGACCAGGCACGGAGCCTTTTACGAGAACCAGGTTACGCTCTGTATCTACTTTAATTACTTCCAGGTTTTGAATAGTAACGTTGTCGCCACCCATTTGACCTGGCAGTGTTTGACCTTTAAATACGCGGTTCGGAGCTACAGCACCCATGGAACCTGGACCGCGATGGTAACGCGAACCGTGAGCCATAGGACCGCGGGATTGATTGTGACGTTTGATCGCACCTTGGAAACCTTTACCCTTGGATACGCCAGCTACGTCCACCATTTCTCCCTCGGCAAAAATGTCAGCCTTCAACTCTTGACCAACCTCGTAATCAGCGAGGTTAACTCCGCGAATTTCGCGAATGAAGCGCTTAGGAGCAGTGTTAGCTTTCGCTGCATGTCCTTTTTCCGGCTTGTTAGCGCGCTGTTCTTTTTTGTCTTCGAAGCCGATTTGAATCGCTTCATAACCGTCAGTCTCAACGTCTTTCTTCTGAAGAACTACGTTGGAACCAACCTCGATGACCGTTACAGCAGTCGCTGTTCCGTTTGGACCAAAAACTTGAGTCATACCAAGTTTTTTCCCTAAGATTCCTTTGGTCATTTGTGCCACCTCCTGTGCTTATTTCAGTAAAACGCTTTTTATGTTGTATCAAGTCCCCATCGATGCGCAGGGGTGCCATTTTAAGGGTTTGTTGCTTGGTGTAACACGCTTATCAAGACAACGTCTGCGCGTGTATCGCTTTTTGGGACCTTACAGTTTAATCTCGATATCCACACCAGATGGCAGATCCAGACGCATCAAAGCATCTACTGTTTGTGGTGTTGGGTTCAAGATGTCGATCAAACGTTTGTGTGTACGCATCTCGAATTGCTCGCGAGAATCTTTGTACTTATGAACCGCACGCAGGATCGTGTAAACTGCTTTCTCCGTAGGGAGTGGAATTGGACCGGATACGTTAGCACCGGAACGCTTCGCAGTGTCCACAATTTTTTCTGCGGACTGATCCAGGATTTTGTGATCATACGCCTTCAAACGAATACGAATCTTTTGCTTTGCCATTGAAGTCCCTCCTTTTTCGCCCATTTTTTAAACAGACATTTCTCCGTGGAAATATCCTGCACCCCGGTCATGGCAAAGGGGCCGGGTGTGTCAGCAACCTCCCACATCATCGCAAGTCCATGACCAACATTCAATATTGTACTAAAAAGATATGGGCAACGCAAGTTTTTTCTTGGGTTTCCGTATATTTTTTTGTACATGGTGTGCCTACTGAATGGCTCACCTTGACCATCATACAGATTTCAGGGAAGAAAGGCAAGCGGGATTACCTGCCAACCTGCCAGGTCATCTATCTATAATAGTAGGAAGACGTTATACTTAGGATTGTAATCGTTATGAAATGGAGGTTTTCCTCAATGTCTGATGTGAATCAAACCCCTTATGAAATCACTGGCGGTGCTGATACTTTGGCCCGTCTTGTCGATACCTTTTACGATCTGGTAAAACAGCATCCCGATATTAACGATCTCTTCCCTGAAGATTTAACCCACGTGAAGGAGCGTCAATATCAGTTTTTGACGCAGTTTCTCGGTGGTCCAAGCCTTTATTCGGACGCCCATGGTCATCCGATGCTGCGAGCACGGCACATGCCTTTCCCCATTGGACCTATACAAGCAGAGGCTTGGCTATCTTGTATGGATAAAGCCATGGACCTGACAGGGCTGGAAGGCGAAATCCGGAAGCAAATCTTTGATCGCTTGCGTTTAACTGCTCACCATATGGTCAATAAGTGGGATCAATAAGAAAAAGCGTAGGATAATTTACTGTCCTACGCTTTTGTTGTTATATCAGAGGGTGCTGCTGCACGTGTAGCTTTCGGTCTCACCAAGCTACGCGATCCCAAATATACACCGCCTACAATCATGCACAGTGCTAGTAGGTGTACGAGTTGAAGGCTTTCTCCCAGGAAGATCGAAGCAAATACCAAACTGGCCATTGGCATTCCATTTAAGAAAACAGCTGTTCGACTCGCTCCGAGCTGTCGTATCCCATAATTCCACCCGATTGAGCCGAGCGCAGTTGACAGCGCACCTGATGCAAAAATCACAAGCCACTGGAAGGATGAAACGTCCAAAGAAAGATAGTAGGAAGCTGGTTGAACAGTCAATGCGACTCCCCACAAGAAGATGACCCCAAACGTTTGCGATAAAGCCGTAATTAAGAGTACTGGTACACCTCTTACGACCAACTTTCGAATGAGTAAACCACCCGTTACATACATGAGCATGGAGAAAAACATAATGGCATCTCCCCAGCCATTCATATGAAGGCCACCGTGCTGAGAGATGACGACAATCAACACTCCTGCAAACCCCATTCCAATGCCAAGCCCTTTTTTCAAAGACATGCCTTCCCCTAAGAATAGCATCGCCAAGAGAGCAGTTGCCAATGGATTTAATCCAAGTATAAGAGATGCATTTCCTGCCGTCGTATATTGAACACCTGCTGCAAGGGTTATTTGATGAAGGGCGATAGAACTAGCTCCGACTCCAGCTAACAAGAACCAATCCGTTTTGCTAAATCGCAAACTCTTTCTGTATATGAAGATGAGTGGTGATAAACAGATTCCACCAACAGTCATGCGTATAGCCGCGACATATAATGGAGGAAACGTTGTTAAATACTTGACCATGACGACATTCAAGCCCCACAGTGTGACAACACCCGCAAGCATAAGAAACAATAATCGCTCATTATTCTTCATCTCTACTATCCCCCATCCAATCCTGATGGTATTGTAGCATATTGCTACGAGAGGCAAATTGAATGATTTTGATGGGAGTTATTTAAAAGTTCGATAAATGCACATAAAAAAACCCGACAACCAAAGTTGTCGGGTTTTGTGTATCCGTATATCTTACGCGTCGATAGAAGCTACAACGCCAGCGCCTACTGTACGGCCACCTTCGCGGATCGCGAAGCGAGTACCTTGTTCCATCGCTACTGGAGCGATCAGTTCTACAGTGAACTCAGTGTTGTCGCCAGGCATGATCATTTCAACGCCTTCTGGCAGTTGGATGATACCTGTTACGTCAGTTGTACGGAAGTAGAATTGTGGACGGTAGTTAGCAAAGAAAGGAGTGTGACGTCCGCCTTCTTCTTTGGACAGAACGTAAACTTCTGCTTTGAACTTAGTGTAAGGCTTAACGGAACCTGGTTTCGCCAAGCATTGTCCACGCTCGATGTCGTTACGGTCTACACCGCGCAGCAGAGCACCGATGTTGTCACCAGCTTGAGCTTGATCCAGCAATTTGCGGAACATCTCAACACCAGTTACAGTTGTGTTTTTAGTTTCTTCAGCCAGACCAATGATTTCTACTTGGTCACCAACTTTAACGATACCGCGCTCTACACGACCAGTAGCAACAGTACCACGACCAGTGATCGTGAACACGTCCTCTACAGGCATCAGGAACGGCTTGTCAGTTGCACGCTCAGGAGTTGGGATGTAGCTGTCAACAGCTTCCATCAGTTCGCCAATTTTCTTAGCCCACTCACCAGTTGGGTTATCCAAAGCTTCTTTAGCAGAACCTTTGATTACTGGAGTGTCGTCACCTGGGAACTCATATTGAGACAACAGGTCACGGATTTCCATTTCAACCAGTTCCAACAACTCTTCATCGTCTACCATGTCGCATTTGTTCATGAATACTACGATGTAAGGTACGCCTACTTGTTTGGAGAGCAGGATGTGCTCACGAGTTTGTGGCATAGGGCCATCAGCTGCGGATACAACCAGGATCGCGCCGTCCATTTGAGCAGCACCAGTAATCATGTTTTTCACATAGTCCGCGTGACCAGGGCAGTCAACGTGAGCATAGTGACGGTTTTCAGTTTCGTACTCAACGTGAGCAGTGTTGATAGTGATACCGCGCTCTTTTTCTTCTGGAGCAGCGTCGATAGATGCATAGTTCATTGCTTGTGCTTGACCTGTTTGTGCCAAAACAGTTGTGATAGCAGCAGTCAGGGTAGTTTTACCATGGTCAACGTGACCGATAGTACCAATGTTAACGTGTGGTTTATTACGCTCAAATTTCGCTTTTGCCATGAGAGGAAAGCCTCCTTATAGATAAGGGTTTTATGGTTTGAAGAAAGGTTTACCTTACGAATGGTTGTCCCTTCCATATTGTAAACCTTTCTGATTGCAAGATAAAGCTGTAACCTGTAATTATTCGCCTTTAGATTTCTTGATGATCTCTTCAGCGATAAATTTAGGTACTTCTTCGTAGTGGTCGATCACCATGGAGTAAACGCCACGGCCTTGGGTACGGGAACGAAGAATTGTGGAGTAACCAAACATCTCGGACAGTGGTACCATTGCACGGATTACTTGTGCATTTGCACGAGCTTCCATACCTTCGATACGACCGCGGCGGGAGTTCAGGTCGCCCATAACGTCGCCCATGTACTCTTCTGGCATTGTAACTTCTACTTTCATGATTGGCTCGAGCAGTACAGCGCCACATTTTTTCGCAGCTTCCTTCAATGCGAGGGAACCTGCTACTTTAAATGCCATCTCGTTGGAGTCAACATCATGGTAGCTACCGTCTACGATAGTAGCTTTGATATCAACCAGCGGGAAGCCGGCGATAACACCATTTTTCATGGACTCTTCGATACCCGCTTGAACAGCAGGGATGTATTCGCGTGGTACTACACCACCAACGATTTTGTTTTCGAATTGGAAGCCTTGACCAGCTTCGAGTGGAGCGAATTCCACCCAAACGTGACCGTATTGACCACGACCACCGGACTGACGAACGAATTTACCTTCCACTTTTGCTGCGTTACGGAATGTTTCACGGTAAGCAACCTGTGGAGCACCTACGTTCGACTCGACTTTAAATTCGCGTTTCAGACGGTCTACGATAATCTCCAGGTGAAGCTCACCCATACCGGAGATGATTGTTTGACCAGTCTCTTCATCTGTGCGAGTTCTGAACGTTGGATCCTCTTCAGCAAGCTTGGACAGGCCGATACCCATCTTGTCTTGGTCTGCTTTGGATTTTGGTTCGATCGCAACAGAAATAACTGGCTCTGGGAAGTCCATAGACTCAAGGATTACTGGAGCCTTTTCATCACACAGAGTATCACCAGTTGTTGTATCTTTCAAACCTACAGCTGCAGCAATGTCACCGGAGTAAACCGTTGTGATCTCTTCACGGTGGTTTGCGTGCATTTGCAGGATACGGCCTACGCGCTCACGTTTACCCTTGGTAGAGTTGAGAACGTAAGAACCGGAATTCAGTACACCGGAGTATACGCGGAAGAAAGTCAAACGACCAACATACGGGTCAGTCATGATCTTGAACGCAAGAGCAGAGAACGGACCGTTGTCGTCAGCTGGACGATCAACTTCATCTTCAGTATCTGGCAATGTACCTTTAATTGCAGGGATATCTACCGGAGACGGCAGGTAAGCAACTACGTTGTCCAGCATAGGCTGAACACCTTTGTTCTTGTAAGAAGAACCGCACATTACCGGCGTCAGTTTGCACTCGATAGTACCCTTGCGCAGAGCAGCACGGATTTCGTCGTTGGTCAGCTCTTCGCCTTCCAAGTACTTCATCATGAGCTCTTCGTCTTGTTCTGCAGCTGCCTCAACCATCGCCATACGAAGTTCTTCGCAACGAGCGAGCAGGTCAGCAGGGATTTCAGCGGAGTCAGAAGTTTTACCCAAGTCATCAGTATATACGATTGCCTTCATTTCAATCAGGTCAACCATACCTTTGAATTGATCTTCTGCGCCGATTGGATATTGGATCGCTACTGGATTTGCACCCAGGCGAGATTTGATCTGACCCAAGCACATCTCAAAGTTAGCACCCATGATATCCATTTTGTTGATGTAGCACATGCGTGGTACGCCATAGCGGTCAGCTTGGCGCCATACGGTTTCGGTTTGCGGCTCAACGCCACCTTTTGCGTCAAAAACGGTTACAGCACCGTCAAGAACGCGGAGGGAGCGCTCAACTTCTACAGTGAAGTCTACGTGGCCTGGCGTATCGATAATGTTGATTCGATGGCCATTCCATTGAGCAGTAGTAGCAGCCGAAGTGATCGTGATACCACGCTCTTGCTCTTGTTCCATCCAGTCCATGGTTGCTGCACCTTCGTGCACCTCACCAATTTTATGAACGCGACCAGTGTAGAACAGAATACGCTCAGTAGTCGTCGTCTTACCAGCATCGATGTGAGCCATGATACCGATATTACGCGTATTCGGCAAAGAGAACTCGCGAGCCATTAGGTATGCTCCTTCCATACTCGAGTTTGAGAATAAACGGGTATCCAATACGGACACCCGATTCAATTCCTACCAGCGATAGTGAGCAAACGCTTTGTTCGCTTCAGCCATCTTGTGCGTGTCTTCACGCTTTTTAACTGCTGCACCGGTGTTGTTAGCAGCGTCCATGATCTCGTTAGCAAGACGTTGTTCCATGGTTTTCTCTCCACGGTTACGGGAGTAGTTAACCATCCAACGCAGGCCAAGAGTGGTACGGCGCTCCGGTTTTACTTCGATTGGTACTTGGTAGTTAGCACCACCTACACGGCGAGCTTTAACTTCCAGTACTGGCATTACGTTTTTCAGTGCTTCTTCAAACACTTCCATCGGGTTGCGACCTGTGCGCTCCTGGATGATGTCAAATGCGTTGTAGAGAATGTTCTGAGCTACACCACGCTTACCATCCAACATCAGGCGGTTAATCAAGCGAGTAACCAACTTGCTGTTGTGAATAGGATCAGGCAGCACGTCACGACGGGTTACAGGACCTTTACGAGGCATCGTATTCCCTCCTTCTTTTCGTTATCAATTCACGCCACTTCACAGGCGTTTTTTTATTACTTCTTCGCTGCTGCTTGACCTGGCTTCGGACGCTTAGTACCGTATTTAGAACGACCTTGTTTACGGTTGTTCACACCAGCAGTGTCAAGAGCACCACGAACGATATGGTAGCGTACCCCTGGCAAGTCTTTTACACGACCGCCGCGCACCAGCACGACGCTATGCTCTTGCAGGTTGTGGCCAATACCACCGATGTAAGCTGTTACCTCGATTCCGTTAGTCAAACGCACACGAGCGTATTTACGCAACGCGGAGTTCGGTTTTTTCGGAGTCATGGTACCTACACGAGTGCAAACACCACGTTTTTGAGGAGAGCTTTGGTTAGTTTGGCTTTTCTTGAAGCTGTTGTACCCCTTTTGAAGAGCTGGGGACTTCGACTTCACAACCTTATCCTCGCGACCTTTACGCACCAATTGGTTAATTGTAGGCATGATGTTACCTCCCTTCTTAATACCCAATCTTCAAGACCACAGATCCAGGTGAGTCATTTTTAGGTCAAATAGAAAGTCCTTGTCCATCATTACGCAACGTGTAAGGCACGGACAAAAACATCGTTAACCACTTTTTTTAATCGCAGCAGTAGCCGCTCCCACTTCAATTCCGCACGCTTTGCCTAAGCGATACATGGAATCTACATGGATGACTGGAACACCCTTCTCTTTGCAAAGGAGCTCGACTTTTTGGGTCAAACGCTTATCTGCATCAACAGCGATATACACTGCTTCTACCTGTTGGCTTTCAACAGCTTTGATCGTCTGCTTAATGCCGATTGTCAAGTCCTTGGCCCGCTCGACTTTTTCATAAGACATGATTCTCATATCCTCCAAAGTACAGATGTCAGGCACACTTGAATATAATATCAGGTGCGCTAGTTATTGTCAACGCCCTTTTGATATTTTTTATTTAGGAAAGCGCCCACCAATCGGTGATGGGCGCTTTCCCGCCATTACTCTACAGAAACTGCTTCTTGCTCAGCTTTCGCTGCTTCCAGCTCTGCTTCGTAATCTACTTGACTAGCAACTTTTACATTGCGGTAACGTGACATACCGGTACCTGCTGGAACCAGCTTCCCGATAATAACGTTCTCTTTCAAACCTAGCAAGCGATCGACTTTTCCTTTGATAGCTGCATCGGTAAGAACGCGAGTCGTTTCCTGGAAGGATGCTGCCGACAGGAAGGAGTCGGTTTCGAGGGATGCTTTGGTGATCCCCAAAAGAACCGGACGGCCCACTGCTGGATTTCTGCCTTCCATGAGAACTTTTGCGTTCGCTTGCTCAAATTCAGGAACCTCAACATAGGAACCTGGCAAGAGGTCTGTATCTCCGCTGTCGATAACGCGCAGTTTGCGCAGCATCTGACGAATCATAACCTCTACGTGCTTGTCGTTAATTTCTACCCCTTGCATACGGTAAACTTTTTGTACCTCTTGCAAGATGTAGTTTGAAACGCCGCGCATACCGCGAACTTTGAGCATTTCTTTCGGGTCTACGGAACCCTCTGTGAGCTCGTCACCAGCATTCAGCTTGACACCAACAGAAACCTTGATGCGCGAGCCATACGGTGCCGCATACACTTTGTTCTCCGCTTCTCCACGCACTTCGATCTCGCGACGATCTTTCCCTTCGCGAATATCAACAACTTCACCATCGATTTCGGAGATGACTGCTTGCCCTTTCGGATTGCGCGCCTCAAACAACTCTTGAATACGCGGCAAACCTTGGGTAATATCGTCTCCCGCAACCCCACCGGTATGGAAGGTACGCATGGTCAGCTGGGTACCCGGCTCACCAATGGATTGTGCAGCGATAATACCGACTGCTTCTCCCACTTCCACCTCGGCTCCTGTAGCCAGGTTGCGTCCGTAGCACAGTTTGCAGACACCGTGACTGGTGCGGCAAGCAAGTACGTTACGGATGTAAACGTCAGTGATTCCAACTTTTTCGATATACTCGGCAACCTCTTCAGAGATCTCCTCATTGCGGTGCACGATGATTTCTTTTGTCTCAGGGTGGCGTAAAGTCTCGAAGCAAGTACGTCCTGTCAGACGGTCAGATAGCTTCTCGATCTCTTCTTTACCATCCTTGATCGCTGTTACACGGATACCTTTATCTGTTCCACAATCGGTTTCGCGTACAATCACGTCTTGAGCAACGTCCACCAGACGACGAGTCAGGTAACCCGAGTCCGCTGTACGCAAGGCCGTATCGGCGAGACCTTTACGCGCACCGTGCGTAGAGATAAAGTACTCCAATACCGTCAGACCTTCACGGAAGTTGGATTTAATCGGCAACTCGATGATTCGACCGGATGGGTTCGCCATCAGACCGCGCATACCAGCCAGCTGAGTGATCTGGGATACGTTACCACGGGCACCGGAGTTCGCCATCATGAAGATCGCGTTAAACTTATCCATGGACTTCATCAAAACTTCTGTTACCTCATCCTTCGCTTTGGACCAGATGGAAATAACGCGGTCATAGCGCTCGTCCTCGGTGATCAAACCGCGACGGAATTGCGTCATAACAGTTGCTACCTTCTCATCTGCAGCGTCAAGGATGTCTTTTTTCTTTCCTGGTACCGCGATGTCCGCTACGGCAATCGTGATACCTGCTTTCGTCGAGTACGTGAAGCCCAGTTCCTTGATTCTGTCGAGAATCATGGACGTTTTCATCGTACCGAAGCGGCGGAAGCACTCGGAAATAATGGTACCTAGGAAGCCTTTTTTTACAGCCCCTGGATCAGGGAGGTTCTTAATGAACTCAGAAACATTCGTACCTTTATCAAAAATAAAGCACTCATCTGGAACCATCGTTTGCAGGTTAGCTCGAGTTGGCGCATTAATGAACGGCAAATCAGCAGGGAAAATCTCGTTGAAAATCACTTTCCCAACTGTCGTTACGATCAGTGCGTTCTCTTGACGCTCAGTAAAGCTGATTTTGTTCAGGCGTTTCGCTGGCAGAACGATACGCGTATGCAAGCTGATAAAGCCTTGCTGATAAGCGGCAATCGCATCGTGAGGATCGCGATAAATCGTACCCTCGCCTTTGTCGCCTTCGCGCTCTAGCGTCAGGTAGTAAGAACCAAGCACCATATCCTGGGATGGTGTTACTACCGGTTTACCGTCTTTCGGGTTCAAGATGTTCTGCGCTGCCAGCATGAGGATACGGGCTTCTGCCTGTGCCTCAGCAGACAACGGAACGTGAACCGCCATTTGGTCACCGTCAAAGTCCGCGTTGTACGCTGTACAAACGAGTGGATGCAGACGGATCGCACGGCCTTCAACCAGAACTGGTTCGAATGCCTGGATACCCAGACGGTGCAAGGTGGGGGCACGGTTCAACAGTACCGGGTGCTCACGAATAACGTCCTCGAGAACGTCCCATACCTCTGGCTGAACGCGCTCAACCTTGCGCTTTGCGCTCTTGATGTTGTGAGCGAGGCCTTTGGAAACCAGCTCTTTCATCACGAACGGCTTGAAGAGCTCCAGTGCCATTTCTTTAGGCAAACCGCACTGATACATCTTCAGGTTAGGTCCTACAACGATAACGGAACGACCGGAGTAGTCAACACGCTTACCGAGCAGGTTTTGACGGAAACGACCTTGTTTACCTTTCAGCATGTGGCTGAGAGATTTCAAAGGACGGTTACCTGGTCCTGTTACCGGACGTCCACGACGACCGTTGTCGATGAGCGCGTCTACTGCTTCCTGCAGCATGCGTTTCTCGTTTTGTACGATAATGTCAGGCGCACCCAGTTCGAGCAGGCGCTTCAGACGGTTATTACGGTTGATTACACGGCGGTACAGGTCATTCAGGTCGGAAGTGGCAAAACGTCCACCATCCAACTGAACCATTGGACGAAGCTCTGGCGGGATAACCGGTAATACGTCGAGAACCATCCAATCCGGGTGGTTACCGGAGTTGCGGAATGCCTCGAGCACTTCCAGACGCTTGATCGCACGGTTGCGACGCTGGCCTTGTGCCGTTTTCAAATCTTCTTTTAACGTTTCCACATCTTTATCCAAATCGATTTCTGCAAGCAGGCGTTTGATCGCTTCTGCTCCCATCATCGCTTGGAAGGAGTGACCGTATTTCT
Source organism: Brevibacillus schisleri (assembly GCF_055685845.1). NCBI lineage: Bacteria > Bacillati > Bacillota > Bacilli > Caryophanales > Paenibacillaceae > Brevibacillus > Brevibacillus schisleri. The sequence goes on along the minus strand of NZ_JBVNDM010000001.1, from coordinate 221,819 downwards.
CACGATAATTGCGATACTCTTTTTCGGAGAGCAATTGCTTTTTATCGAGAGGAGTGTCACCTGGATCGGTAACTACGTAAGAAGCAAAGTAGATTACTTCCTCCAGGGAACGAGGGGACATGTCGAGCACCAAGCCCATACGGCTTGGAATCCCTTTGAAGTACCAGATGTGAGAAACTGGGGCAGCCAGTTCAATGTGCCCCATACGCTCACGCCGTACTTTGGCGCGGGTTACTTCCACGCCACAACGGTCGCACACTACACCTTTATAACGAACACGCTTGTATTTACCGCAATGGCATTCCCAGTCCTTGGTTGGTCCAAAGATGCGTTCACAGAACAAGCCGTCTTTTTCCGGTTTCAGTGTGCGGTAGTTGATCGTCTCTGGCTTCTTCACTTCCCCGAAAGACCACGAACGGATCTTATCGGGGGAAGCCAAGCCGATCTTCATATATTCGAAGTTGTTCACGTCAATCACAGGGCGTTACCTCCCTTGGTACCGGAATCTTACTCTTCGTTCAAGCTTCCGCCTTCGAGAACGAGGTTCAGTTTTTCACCGTTGCCTTCATCCTCGTCTTCCATTTCACGCATTTCAATCTCCTGCTCGTCACCGGACAGAATTTTCACGTCCATACCCAAGCTCTGCAGTTCCTTGATCAATACCTTGAAGGACTCCGGAACACCTGGTTCTGGAACGTTTTCGCCCTTAACGATCGCTTCGTACGTTTTCACGCGACCCACGACGTCATCCGACTTGACAGTAAGAATTTCTTGCAAGGTGTAGGCAGCACCGTATGCCTCCAATGCCCAAACCTCCATCTCCCCGAAACGCTGTCCACCGAATTGAGCTTTACCACCCAATGGCTGCTGCGTAACAAGAGAGTAAGGACCAGTAGAACGAGCATGGATTTTATCGTCAACCAAGTGAGCCAGTTTCAGCATGTATACACAACCAACTGTTACACGGCGATCAAACGGTTCACCAGTACGACCATCAAACAAGATCGTTTTTCCGTCACGATCCAGACCTGCTTCTTCCAACGTTTCGAATACTTCTGCCTGACGTGCACCGTCGAATACCGGCGTTGCTACGTGGATACCCAGAAGTTTCGCTGCCATACCCAAGTGAGTCTCCAATACCTGACCGATGTTCATACGCGAAGGTACGCCCAACGGGTTAAGTACGATCTCTACTGGAGAACCATCTGGCAGGAACGGCATATCTTCTTCCGCCATGATGCGGGCGATAACCCCTTTGTTACCATGTCGACCGGCCATTTTGTCACCCACGGAGATTTTCCGTTTTTGGGCGATGTAAACGCGAACGAGTTGGTTTACGCCTGGTGGCAATTCGTCGCCATTCTCACGCGTAAATACTTTTACGTCTACGATGATACCGGAACCACCATGCGGTACGCGCAGGGATGTATCACGAACTTCACGAGCTTTTTCACCGAAGATGGCATGCAGGAGGCGTTCTTCTGCTGTCAGCTCAGTAACCCCTTTAGGTGTAACCTTACCAACGAGAATGTCGCCGTCCTGAATCTCCGCACCAACACGGATGATACCGCGTTCGTCCAGGTTTTTCAGAGCATCTTCCCCGACGTTTGGAATATCGCGAGTGATTTCCTCTGGACCCAGCTTGGTGTCGCGAGCTTCGGACTCGTATTCTTCAATATGAATAGACGTATACACGTCATCTTTTACAAGTTTTTCACTTAGAAGAATCGCGTCTTCGTAGTTGTATCCTTCCCACGTCATAAACGCAACGATTACGTTACGACCGAGAGCCAATTCACCTTTTTCAGTGGATGGGCCGTCCCCAACGATATCGCCTTTTTCAATCCAGTCTCCAGTGCTTACAATTGGACGCTGGTTGATGCAGGTACCTTGGTTGGAACGGATAAACTTGTGCATTTTGTATTTATCGAGATCGCCAGCAACTTTTCTGCCATCGATTTCTTGGTAACGACGAATCCAGATTTCGCGAGCCGTTACGCGCTCTACTTGACCTGGATGTTTGGCAACGATCGCCACCCCAGAGTCTTGCGCTGCTTTATGTTCCATACCCGTACCGACAAACGGTGCTTGTGGAATCAAAAGCGGAACGGCCTGCCGCTGCATGTTTGAACCCATCAGTGCGCGGTTGGCGTCATCGTTCTCGAGGAACGGAATCAGCGCGGTCGCAACAGATACAACCTGCTTCGGCGATACGTCCATGAAGTCTACCTTGTCGCGCGGTACGCTCAAGATCTCACCTTTACGACGGCAGATTACCATGTCGTTTACGAAACGGCCATCTTCATCAAGTGGCTGATTCGCCTGTGCCACGTTGAACACGTCTTCCTCATCAGCAGTCAAGTAGCTGATATCAGTCAACACGAAGCCTGTTTCTGGATCTACTTTACGACGCGGCGTTTCGATGAATCCGTAATCGTTAATGCGTGCAAAGGACGACAAAGAGTTGATCAAACCAATGTTTGGTCCCTCTGGCGTCTCAATTGGACACATACGACCGTAGTGGGAATGGTGAACGTCGCGCACTTCGAAGCCCGCGCGCTCACGCGTCAAACCACCAGGTCCGAGTGCGGACAAACGGCGTTTGTGCGTCAGCTCAGCCAATGGATTCGTTTGATCCATGAACTGGGACAACTGCGAGCTACCAAAGAACTCCTTCAGCGAGGCAATCACTGGACGGATGTTAATGAGAGCTTGCGGTGTAATTTGGTTTTGATCCTGGATGGACATGCGCTCACGAACCACACGCTCCATACGGGACAGACCAATACGGAACTGGTTCTGCAACAGTTCACCTACGGAACGCAGACGACGGTTACCCAAGTGGTCGATATCATCTGTGGAGCCTACACTGTGCAGCAGGTTCATGAAATAGTTGATCGCCGATACGATGTCCGCCGGCGTAATATGTTTGAAGGACTTATCTACATTTCCGTTTCCGATTACTTTGATGATCTTGCCATCTTCGATCGGAGAAAAAATATTGATAGATTGTAGATGGATTGCTTCATCTTCCAGAACGCCGCCATGCGTGCGAACGTCGATAAATCCGATGCTGCCTTCCAGAGCTGGCACAATACGTTCCAACACACGACGGTCAATCATTTGACCTGCTTCGGCAAAAATTTCACCTGTTGTCGTATCGATCAACGTTTCAGCCAGACGTTGGTTGTACAGACGGTTTTTCAAATGAAGCTTTTTGTTCATTTTATAGCGACCAACAGAAGCCAAATCATAGCGCTTAGGGTCGAAGAAACGAGAGATCAAGAGGCTCTTCGCGTTTTCGACTGTTGGTGGCTCACCCGGACGAAGACGCTCGTAGATTTCAATGAGCGCTTTTTCCGTAGAATCGGTATTGTCTTTTTCCAGCGTGTTCTTGATGTATTCATCTTCACCCAGCAAGTTGAGAATCTCGATGTCGGAACCAAAGCCCAACGCACGCAAAAGAACCGTTACCGGGATTTTTCGCGTACGGTCGATGCGGACATAAATAACGTCCTTCGCATCGGTCTCCAGCTCCAGCCAAGCACCCCGGTTCGGGATTACTGTAGCTGTAAACGTCTGCTTGCCGTTTTTGTCCACTTTGGTGTTGTAATATACACTGGGGGAACGAACAAGCTGGCTGACAATTACGCGCTCAGCACCATTAATAATGAAGGTTCCCGTTTCGGTCATGAGCGGGAAATCCCCCATGAATACTTCTTGTTCCTTCACTTCACCCGTCTCTTTGTTCAACAAACGTACCTTCACACGCAGAGGCGCCGCATAGGTGACGTCACGTTCTTTCGACTCGTCAACATCGTACTTCGGCTCTCCCAAGCTGTAGTCGATAAACTCCAGCACGAGATTACCTGTGAAGTCCTGGATTGGCGAAATGTCTTGGAACATCTCACGGAGCCCCTCATCAAGGAACCATTGGTAGGACTTTTGTTGAATCTCGATGAGATTTGGAAGGCCCAGCACTTCGTTAATACGTGAATACGTACGACGCTGGCGGTGTCGGCCACTTTGAATCACTTTACCTGCCAACTTATTCACCCCTCAGGTTGTGTTTTCACACATAGAAACTCGGCATTCGGCAACTTCTTTCAGTCGCATTCGAATGCCTAAAAATAAAAATGGGTTAAAGCAGCTTCAACCATTTTTAACCCAGAGAAACTCTATTTTAAAAGAATTCCCATGTTTTCACCCAAACATTCCTATCTCAGGAAAAAAGTAGAAACGCTTGATGGACAGGGAATTGCTGAAAAATAGACATTTATCCCATATTGACATTTTATAATACTATCACATTCAATTATTCACGTCAAGAAAAGTTTTCTAATGATTTCTTCTTGCTTATTTGATAGCCCTGAATATGTGATAGCCTTTTTCCCGATCTACCTCTATTACTTCGCGGTACACTTCCTGCAGCTTCTTTAATGCAGATGGGGCGCCTTGCTTCTTCTGAATGACAACCCACATTTCTCCGCCTTCTACCAACAGGTCGTATCCCTCAACAAAAATGCGATGAACGATTTCCTTACCCGCACGAATCGGCGGATTGGTCAGAATGACATCAAACTGCTCGCCTTGCACGCCGCTGTAGACATCACTCACTCGAACCTCAACATTTTTTATTCCATTTGCTTCTGCATTACGACGAGCCAGGTTAACCGCACGCTCGTTCACGTCGATCATCGTCACCCGACCATGATCAGCAAGCTTGGCAGCCGTCAATCCCATCGGACCATACCCGCATCCCACATCGAGTACACGTGCATGACTGTTAATTTCCATGTTCTCGATGAGCAATACACTTCCAAAGTCAATCCGGTCTCGGGAAAAAACGCCAGCATCCGTTATGAAACGAAATTCATTACCACGGAGTTTGAACGTAAATTGCTGTTCATCATGTGCAGCGCCCGGTTGATTGGTATAGTAATGGTCTGCCACGTGTGATTCACCCTTCCTCATCGTTTACGAAAACCTCTAACATCAAAAGCTTACAGAAAATCCCCCTGCCGCAGGCAAGGGGATATCCTAAAGGAAGCTAACTTACTTTACTTCTACTTGTGCGCCAGCTTCTTCGAGTTTTGCTTTGAGGGCTTCTGCTTCGTCTTTGGAAACGCCCTCTTTGAGTGTTTTTGGAGCGTTGTCTACCAGGTCTTTTGCTTCTTTCAGACCCAAGCCAGTCAGCTCGCGAACAACTTTGATTACGTTGATTTTGGAAGCGCCGCCGCTTACCAGGTTAACAGTGAACTCAGTTTGCTCAGCAGCAGCTTCTGCTCCGCCACCAGCAACTACAGCTACAGGAGCAGCAGCAGTTACACCGAATTCTTCTTCAATTGCTTTTACCAGATCGTTCAGTTCGAGAACGGACATGCCTTTAATGGCTTCCAAGATTTGGTCTTTAGACATTTGTAAATCCTCCATTCAAGGAATAGTATTTGTAAAACATTAACCGATCAGACGATTACGCGCCTTGACCTTCTTTTTGTTCTGCCACTGCTTTGACTGCCAGTGCAACGTTGCGCATTGGAGCTTGCAGGACGGAAAGAAGCATGGACAAGAGACCTTCGCGGTTCGGCAGGGAAGCCAGAGCTTTAATTTGCTCAGCATCAACTACTTTACCCTCGATAACGCCACCCTTGATTTCCAGCTTGTCGTTTTTCTTAGCGAATTCAGCGATAACTTTAGCTGGAGCGATGATATCGTCTTTGGAGAACGCCAGAGCGTTTGGTCCAGTCAGATATTGATCCAGTTCAGTCAGGCTTTCCTTCTCAGTAGCCAAACGAGTCAGGGAGTTTTTCAACACCTGGAACTCAACACCAGCTTCACGCAATTGCTTACGGAGCTCAGTTACTTGTGCTACTGTCAGACCGCGGTAGTCAGCTACCACTGTAGTTTGGCTTTCGCGAAGCTTAGCTGCGATTTCGTTGATCGCTTGTACCTTTTCTTCACGAATAACGGTTGGACGAATTTCTGCCATTGATTACACCTCCCGTGCTCTAATCCTAGAAAATGAAGAATGCCCTCGCAGACTCACGAGGGCATAATGCTATATCGTCAAAGGAAAACAGCGTTTCCTCATTCGTACATTACACGCCTCGGAGGGGTATTAAGCGTTACTCTCACAAGCACCGCACCTTCTGTCTACGGCATATTCTTTTCATCAACAGGGACTATCTTAACAACTCCCGTAAAGGAAGTCAAGTGTCATTATTTTACAGCTACACGTACGCCAGGGCCCATAGTGGAGCTCAGGGTTACGTTTCTCATGTAAACACCTTTAGCAGCAGCTGGTTTCGCACGGTTCAGTGCTTCAGTCAGAGCAGCCAGGTTTTCTACCAGTTTGTCAGCATCGAAGGATGCTTTTCCGATAGGAGCGTGGATGTTACCCGCTTTGTCTACACGATACTCAATTTTACCTGCTTTGATTTCGTTAACCGCTTTGGTTACATCGAAAGTAACTGTACCGGTCTTAGGGTTTGGCATCAGGCCTTTTGGACCGAGTACACGACCCAATTTACCTACTTCACCCATCATATCAGGAGTAGCTACTACAACGTCAAAGTCGAACCAGCCACCTTGAATTTTTGCGATCATGTCTGCATCGCCTACGAAGTCTGCGCCAGCTGCTTCAGCATCTTTTGCTTTTTCGCCTTTTGCGAATACGAGAACACGTTGTACTTTACCAGTACCATGTGGCAATACAACTGCGCCACGAATTTGTTGGTCAGCACGCTTAGGATCTACGCCCAAACGGAAAGCTGCTTCAACAGTTTCGTCGAATTTAGCTGTAGCTGCTTTTTTAACCAGCTCAACGCCTTCAACTACTTCGTATACTTTGTTTTTATCAACGAGCTTTACAGCATCTTGATATTTCTTACCTTTTTTCGCCATGATTAAATCTCCCTTCAATGTGGTCGTAGCGGTTGATCCTCCCACAGACAGGGGGGCACAACGTCTGTGCCCCCTTGCACTCAAGACAATTAGTCTTCGATTACGATACCCATAGAACGAGCTGTACCTTCTACCATGCGCATAGCCGCTTCAACGGATGCAGCATTCAGGTCAGGACGCTTCAGTTCTGCGATTTCACGAACTTTATCACGCTTCAGCGTAGCAACCTTTGTTTTGTTTGGTACGCCAGAACCGGACTCAATACCAGCAGCTTTCTTCAACAGAACTGCAGCTGGAGGAGTTTTTGTGATAAAAGTGAAAGAACGGTCTTCAAACACGGTGATTTCCACCGGAATGATCATACCTACTTCGCTTTCAGTGCGAGCATTGAATTCTTTACAGAATCCCATGATGTTTACACCAGCTTGACCGAGAGCCGGACCTACTGGAGGTGCAGGATTCGCTTTACCTGCTGGGATTTGTAATTTAATTACGCGGATAACCTTCTTAGCCACGTAACACACCTCCTTACTTCACATGTGGTTATTACGGGGGAATGCCCCCTCCCACCGTTTTTTGAAAGTCTGTATGTAAAAGACTTTCGATCTATAGTGAGAGTGCAAGAAACCCCAAATTAGTTTTGTGGGATTGTTAAAACAAAATGAAATGTACCACATAGCGCGATACTTTTCAAGTTGAATCCTAATCCAATTGTTGAACTTGTGTAAAGTCTAGCTCTACCGGTGTTTCGCGACCGAAGATGTCCACCAACACGCGAACCTTCTGCCTGTCCGGGTAAATCTCGATAATCTCCCCGGTGCGATTGGAAAACGGACCATCTGTGACGCGCACCATATCGCGGAGAGCAAAATCGACTCTGATCTTGGGAATTTCGATCCCCATTTGCTTGAGAATCGTATCGGCCTCTTCAGGACGCAGCGCTGTCGGTTTAGAGCCAGCACCCGTGGATCCGACAAAGCCGGTAACCCCAGGGGTGTTGCGCACGACATACCAAGAGTCGTCCGTCATCACCATTTCAACAAGGACGTATCCAGGAAACACTTTTTTCGTGACGGTGCGCTTTTTACCATCCTTGGTTTCCACCTCTTCTTCAGTGGGAACAAGAACGCGAAAGATCTTGTCTTCCATGCCCATCGACTCGAGTCGCTTCTCCAGATTTGTTTTTACCTTGTTTTCGTAACCTGAGTACGTATGAAGTACATACCATGCTTTTTCCATATCCAACAGGACGATAACCGTCCGTCCCTCCTAAGACTTGCATAATTACGTTCCTAGAATCAAATCGATCAAGCGCGAGATACCCAAATCAACGACGAAGAAGAATATTGCCAGGAGCACAACCGTGACAAGGACAACGAGCGTATAGGTCGTCAATTCTTTACGGTTGGGCCAACGGACTTTCTTTAGCTCGGACATTACGTCACTAAAAAAACCACCGGTACGGCGAAAACTGGCTCCAATTCGTGATAAAAAACCCACTTTGCCACCCCCTGACTTCGTCGCATCAACCATTACTTCGTCTCGCGATGAAGGGTTTGCTTCTTGTCACGGGAGCAATACTTTTTCAGTTCAACACGTTCAGTAGTGGTGCGCTTGTTCTTTGTGGAGATATAGTTACGCTCGCCACACTCGGTGCACGCCAACGTGATGTTTACTCGCATTTATTGCCACCTCCATCTCATTTCAAACCTGCTATTAGTTAAAAGTACCCCGATGATAAATAGTACGGGAAAACCGCTACTTTTTCCAGACCATTTCATTCACCTAAGTAACCATAGAACAGAGAGATAAGAGTCTATGGCTACCTAAATAAATTTATCATACCGAAATACCCATGTCAAACAAAATGACTTGACAAGAGATAGTCCTTTTGCTTCCAAAATAAAAAGAGAGATTCTCTACAGATGAATCTCTCTTCCTTCCAAATAGCGCTCTAGCTTGCGCTTTACTCGCTGCAATGCATTATCAATAGACTTGACGTGACGCTTCAGCTCGACGGCAATCTGCTGATAGGATCGCCCATCCAAATAGAGCATGAGAACCTGACGCTCCAAGTCACTCAAAATTTCACTCATTTTGCCCTCGATATCATCGAACTCTTCCCGATTGATAAACAATTCCTCTGGATCGGTCACTTTTGTTCCCGAGATCACATCGAGGAGCGTGCGGTCAGAATCTTCATCATAGATAGGCTTGTCCAGTGAGACGTAAGAATTGAGCGGGATGTGCTTTTGGCGTGTCGCTGTCTTGATCGCGGTAATGATCTGACGGGTAATACATAGCTCTGCAAATGCCTTGAACGACGTGAGCTTGTCTCCTCGGAAGTCGCGAATAGACTTGTACAGTCCGATCATCCCTTCCTGCACGATGTCTTCGCGGTCAGCCCCAATAAGAAAATAGGATCTCGCTTTGGCACGAACGAAGTTCTTGTATTTGTTGATCAAATACTCCAAAGCTTCGGCGTCATTATCGCGAACCAGGTCGACTACTTCTTCGTCGGTCATTAGTTCATATTGGGCATGTTTTAACTCCTTGAGGTCAACACTCACAAATGATCCCTCCGCCAACCGGTTTCTCCAATAGATAGCGCTATTATACATGATGCCGTAAAAAAGCGTCAACCGAATCCAAGTTATTCCCTTCTCCATTTTTCGAATATTTTCGCTATTTCATCATTCAGCGTAATCCGCGTGGAGAAACGTTCTTCTTGCGTTTTTTCGACTTGTTTCTTGATTTCCTTGCCCGCATTTTCCATTTCGAGCAACAACTCCCGCGCTGATTTGCGCAAAGCCCCCTGCCCAAATATGACACGTTGAGAGGTATAGTCAGAAGTTGCTACATAAATTTGTCGATTTTTATTGTGAAATTGGGAGACTAATTGCTCAATTTTCTCGTCCGCCGTCTCCTTTTTTTTCGTAAAATAAACTTCAACCTGGAAGTCTTCCATTTGACGGCCAATACCAGGAACGTTGTACGCATCAAAGACAATGATGACCTTCACACCAGTGTAGCTCTGGTACTCAGCCATTTTTGCGATTAATTGATCACGCGCCTCGTCCATCCGCTCTTGATCCTTCAGCAGGCGCAGATCGGGCCAGGCGCCGATGATATTGTATCCATCTACGATCAACAGCTGCTTGGCTTTTCGTTTCGCCATGTCATTTCACCCGCGTCGGAATTGGACTCCTGGAGCGATAGACTTCATACATCAACAAGGCAGCTGCTACAGAAGCATTGAGAGATGTAACATTGCCCGCCATCGGAAGGCTGTATAGAAAATCACAGTTTTCCCGAACGAGACGACTCATGCCTTTTCCTTCGCTGCCAATGACAATTGCAAGCGGCATCGTATAATCACCCTGGCGGAAATCTTGCTTGGCACTCGCGTCTGTTCCCGCGATCCAAACACCGCGTTCTTTGAGTTCTTCCATGGTACGAACCAAGTTCGTCACTCGCGCTACCGGTACGTAGTTGATCGCCCCTGCCGAAGCTTTTGCCACTGTTGCTGTAAGACTGACTGAACGTCGTTTTGGAATGATGACACCATGAGCCCCGACTGCATCGGCTGTCCGCATGATGGAACCGAGGTTATGCGGATCTTCCAGCTCGTCCAGCAACAAAATGAACGGCACCTCGTTTTTCTCCTCTGCCCGCTTCAAAATATCGTCTACTTCTACGTAATCGTAAGCAGCAACAGAAGCCACTACACCCTGGTGGTTGTCCGTCGACACGAGCTGATCCAGCTTTTTGCGGTTCGCTGTCGTCACAATGACACCCTGTTCTTTTGCCAAGGCAAAGACAGGTCCCATCAGATTTTTATTTGTTCCCTCTGCAACCCAAATTTTATTGATCGTACGGCCTGATCGCAAAGCCTCGATGACGGGGTTTTTCCCCAGAATCCATTCTTCACTCATTTCATGATTCTCCTTCCACTATGGCAAAAGCCTGCTGCACAATTTCAGCGATCCGCTCTTCTTTTCCACTCAAGTACAGGTACCCGATCAATGCTTCAAAAGCCGTTGCATGACGGTAGTCGATAATATCCGCGTTTTTGGCACTGGAGCCGGATTTGGCATTCCGCCCCCGCTTCACTACATTCAATTCTTCCTCCGGCAATGCGGGCATTAACGTCAACAACACATTGGCCTGTGCTTTCGCTGAAACATAGCGGTTGGCCGCCTTGTGGAGCTGGTTTGGTTTAACCAGCCCCTTAGCGATCAAATGATACCTGACACAATGCGAATAGGTAGCATCCCCGAGGAAAGCAAGCACGAGTGGATTTGTCAGATTAGGATCTCGGGTCAGTTCTTCTTTTTGCATCTATTTTCTTCGGCCCCTTATTTTCGACGCCAGCGAACACCTTGTGGCGTGTCCTCCAGCACGATTCCTTTTGCAGCGAGCAGATCGCGGATTTCATCAGAACGCGCAAAGTTTCTTGCTTTGCGAGCTTCTGTGCGCTCTTCAATCAACGCATCAATCTCACTATCCAACAGCTCTTGCTCTTCTGCAATGTCAAGACCAAGAACCTCCGTCAACTCCACCAACAAATCCATGTATGCACGAACTTCGGTTTCGCCTACATTTTGATGACGCAAATAAAGGTTGGCTTCCTTCACCACATCAAAAATAACGGTAATAGCATTCGCTGTATTGATATCATCATCCATCTCAGCAATGAAGCGCTCGCGAAGCTCTCCAATGATTCGTGCCTGCTCCTGTGCCTGACCATTCGGCTCTTCTGCTCGGGCGGTATCCAGACGATGGGAAAGATTCGTATACGCCGTCGTGATTCTATCCAAACCATTGGCTGCTTGTTCGATCAACTCTTCGCTAAAATTAATCGGGTTGCGATAGTGTCCCTGAAGCATAAAGAAGCGAATTAATTGACCGCCGAATTTCTCCGAAAGATCACGTGCAAGTAAAAAATTCCCGAGGGATTTGGACATTTTTTCGTTATCGATATTGAGCATGCCGTTGTGTAGCCAGTAGCGAGCAAAAACTTTACCCGTAAAGCACTCCGACTGGGCAATTTCGTTCTCATGGTGTGGAAACACAAGGTCTGTTCCGCCCGCATGAATATCGATTTCCTCCCCTAAAAACTTCAGGGCCATTGCCGAGCACTCAATATGCCATCCCGGTCTTCCTTCGCCCCACGGACTATCCCAAGTTACTTCTCCAGTCTTGGCCGCTTTCCAAAGTACAAAGTCCAGGGGATGTTCCTTTTTCTCGTTGATTTCTACACGAGCACCTGCCTGCAAATCATCCAACGGTTGATGCGAAAGCTTTCCGTATTCCTGAAAACGTCCCGTGCGGAAATAGACGTCACCTTCACTCTCGTAGGCAAAGCCTTTTTCAATCAGCCCTTGCACGAATTCAATGATCTCCGGAATGGTCTGCATCACTCGCGGTTGAATATCTGGTGGCGATACGTTCAGTGATTTCAGATCAGCATTGTACGCATCTGTGTAACGATCCGCCACTTCTTTGACAGTGACACCTTCCTGGTTCGCCACACGAATCAGTTTGTCATCTACGTCCGTAATATTTTGCACGAATGTCACTTCGTAGCCACGATATTTCAAGTAACGGCGCAGTGTATCAAATACAATAGCCGGGCGCGCATTTCCAATGTGAATGTAATTGTACACGGTCGGACCGCACACGTACATTTTTACCTTTCCTGGCTCCAATGTGTGAAACGGTTCCTTTCGCCGCGTCATCGTGTTAGTCAACTGAATGCCCATCGTTCTTTTTATCCTCCCTCAAAAGCTCCAATTCTTTGCGTAATTGATCAATTTCCTTTTGCATCATGCGAATCGTATCCGCTACCGGGTCTGGCATGTTTACATGGTCCAGGTCATTTTTGACCCGCTTGCCATCCTGGATCACGATACGCCCCTTGATTCCTACTACGGTCGAGTTCGGCGGTACCTCCTGCAAAACAACGGCACCAGCCCCTATCTTTGAATTATCGCCAATTTTGAAGGAGCCCAACACCTTTGCTCCCGTTGCAATAATGACATCATTGCCGATCGTAGGGTGACGCTTTCCTTTTTCCTTACCTGTTCCCCCGAGTGTAACCCCTTGATAAATCGTTACATTGTCTCCGATTTCGCACGTCTCTCCGATCACAACACCCATGCCATGGTCAATAAACAGGCCGCGGCCAATTGTCGCGCCCGGGTGAATCTCAATTCCCGTGAAAAAGCGGGATAGTTGAGAGACAATTCGGGCGAGTGTACACAGCTCAGCTTTCCAGAGCCCGTGGGCAATCCGGTGCCCCCATATCGCGTGCAATCCGGAATAGGTCATGACGACTTCCAGCGTACTGCGCGCAGCCGGGTCTCGTTCAAAAACAGCATGAATGTCATCTCTCATCTGTGCTAACATTTTTGGGTGGCACCTCCTGCCTGATTTACCTGCCGAGTGTTCAACTTCCTCTAAAATAAAAAACGTCCCTATCCCTCCATTACGAAGGGACAGAGACGGGTTTACCGTGGTTCCACTCTGCTTAGATCGTCTTGGCTGCAAAGACATAACAAACAACCTCGAACGATCTCGCTCATATCCCGATAACGGCGGGAAGCCGATGGCGCCTACTGATATCTTTTCAAAAAGATAGGTTCAGCTCATTGCTCACAGGGGCATTTCCATACAGGACACATCAGATGGCTCTCACCTATCCATCCTCTCTGTAGATGTGCAGACTGTTGTACTTCTCCTGATCGTCGCATTCCTTATTTATAAAAGATAGCCAGCCAATACTTACTGACCGTTTGCAATTACTTGTTGTGCACGTGCAATTACCTTGTCGCGTCCAAGCAGATACAACGTCTCTGCCAAATCACGACCATGCGCCTGGCCAGTTGCTCCTACGCGAACCGGCATAAACAACGCCTTGCCTTTGTGACCCGTTTCCTTTTGCACGTCCTTGAGTACCGCTTTAATAACATCCACATTATATGCATCCTGGGCAGAAAGGTGTTTCACAAAGGAAGCAAGTACTTCCGGCAATTGCGGTTCTTTCAGCACCAGAGTTGCTTCTTCATCGTACACCACTTCGTCGAGGAAGAAAAGGGCTGCCAACGGAACGATTTGCGCACAGTAGGACATTTGCTCTTGGTACAGGCCTACGATACTGCGAACCCATTCGCGCTTCTCAGCAGACAAAGCCTCTTCGATGAAGCCAGCTTTCTGCAGATGCGGGATACACATGTCTGTAATCATATCCAGCGGTTGACGCTTCAAATAGAAGTTGTTCATCCAGTTCATCTTCGTTGCATCAAACACAGCTGGCGACTTGTTCACGCGATCCATTGAGAACAGCTTGATCAGATCTTCCATTAAGAAAATCTCTTCTTCGCCACCTGGAGACCATCCCAAGAGAACAAGGAAGTTCACGATTGCTTCTGGCAAGAAGCCCAGGTCACGGTACTGTTCAATGAACTGAAGAATGCTCTCGTCGCGCTTGGACATCTTTTTGCCATCTTGGTTGAGGATCAGTGCCAAGTGAGCAAAGTCAGGCGCTTCCCACCCAAACGCTTCGTAAATCATCAATTGACGAGGCGTGTTGGACAGATGCTCTTCTCCACGAATAACGTGGCTAATTTTCATCAAATAGTCGTCCACTACAACGGCGAAGTTGTATGTAGGAATCCCATCCGGACGGCAAATAACGAAATCGCCCATCTCGTTGGAGTTGAAGGTTACCTGACCACGAATCAGGTCGTTCACGACATATTCGCGATCATCCTGAACGAGGAAGTGAATGGATGGCACTCGACCTTCTGCTTCGTACTGAGCACGCTGCTCGTCAGTCACATGGCGGTGCTTTTCCAGAATGCGTGGTGTTTCTCCACGCGCGAGCTGTTCTTCACGTTCTGCATCCAGCTCTTCTTTTGTCGCGTAGCAGTAGTATGCTTTGCCTTCTGCTAGCAGTTGATCGATATATTTCCGATAAATGTCCAGGCGCTCTGTTTGACGGTACGGTCCATATGGTCCACCAACGTCTGTACCTTCTTCCCATGTTACGCCGAGCCATTTCAGGTTTTTCATTTGCTCTTCGTCCGCATTTTCCTTATTGCGCGTTTGGTCCGTATCTTCAATCCGAACGATGAACGAACCACCGTGATGTTTCGCAAAAAGATAATTAAAGAGCGCTGTTCGCGCACCGCCGATGTGTAAATGCCCCGTAGGACTCGGCGCATAACGAGTGCGAATTTCTTTCGCCATTGGTAGCACCATCCTTATGAATGTAAAAGGCTATAACCTTGACCTAAGTAAAAACGTATCTAAGGCTTTATGTTACACCTTGCCCCTCTACTTGACAAGCAAGCATACCGCCTGCGCAGCGATTCCTTCCCCTCTGCCTGTAAAACCGAGTTTCTCGGAGGTCGTCGCCTTCACATTCACTTGCGAGAGATCGTCTGCCTCCAGCACGCGTGCAATGACTTCACACATTTGCGGAATGTACGGTGCCATTTTCGGCGCTTGAGCAATGATCGTTGCATCCACGTTACCTAATCGGTAGCCGCGCTCCCGAACCAACTTCCATACATGCTCCAGCAGCTTTACGCTATCTGCATCCTTAAAAGTCGGGTCTGTATCCGGAAAATGACGGCCAATATCCCCCTCACCAATCGCTCCAAGAATCGCGTCACTAATCGCATGGAGGAGTACATCCGCGTCAGAATGCCCTAGCAAGCCTTTTTCATACGGGATGGTGACGCCTCCAATGATGCATGGACGCCCCTCTACTAATTGATGCACGTCAAAACCTTGTCCAATACGCATGAGCTACTCTCCCTTTCGTTTCCGCAATATCTCTTCACCAAACCACAGATCGTCTGGTGTCGTAATCTTAATGTTCTCATAGCTTCCCTGCATAATCGATACCGGATGACCCAGCCACTCAACCAGCATCGCATCATCCGTGCCCAGCTTCCCTGCTTCCCCTGCTGCCTGATGTGCCTCTCGCAATAAAGACATACGAAAAGCTTGTGGGGTTTGAACCGCCCACAAGCTTTCCCGTGCCGGGGTTGACTCTACAAGTCCATTTGCCCCCACCACTTTAATCGTATCTTTGACAGGTACTGCCATGATCGTTGCCTGATCTTGTTGTACCTGTTTGATCATGTCACTGATCTGTTTGCGAGTGACGAAAGGACGGGCAGCATCGTGAACCAGTACGTAATCGCAATTTGCCGATAATGAAGCCAAGCCATTTCTCACACTGTCCTGTCGCTCTGCTCCACCCATAGTAACCACAACCATCAGCTTCTCAGCAAAGATCAAGGTCATTACTTCTGCGTGGTCTGCTTCACTCACCACCAGCACGACTTCATCAATGTCGGGATGAGTAGCAAATAGACGTACCGTATGAGCCAGGATCGGCTCGCCCGCAAGCGGTAACCACAACTTGTTCCGTTGCCCACCCATTCGTTTACCCGAACCGGCTGCAACGATCACGACACCCGTACTCACTGATTCATCCCTCTCCTGTTGTCTTTTCTATAACGCTCGTTCCAGCAACTTTGGTTTGGCGAAGATCATTCGTCCTGCTGAAGTTTGCAGCACACTCGTTACAAGAACATCGACGTCGTTTCCGATGTATTCTCGTCCGCCCTCTACAACAATCATCGTGCCATCGTCCAGATAAGCGACACCCTGACCATGCTCTTTCCCATCCTTGATGACTTGGACGTTCATCTCTTCTCCAGGCAAAACTACAGGCTTGACTGCATTCGCTAAATCATTGATGTTCAATACCGCAACACCTTGCAGCTCACATACCTTGTTCAGGTTGAAGTCGTTTGTTACAACCTTTCCGTTAATGAGCTTTGCGAGCTTGATCAGCTTGCTGTCCACCTCGGATACTTCTTCAAAATCGCCTTCCCAAATCTGAACCTTTACCTTCATTTCTTTTTGAATCTTGTTCAAGATATCCAGACCCCGACGACCGCGGTTTCTCTTCAGTACATCGGAGGAATCGGCGATATGCTGCAACTCCTCTAACACAAATCCCGGAATGACCAGAACCCCTTCCAGAAAGCCGGTACGGCAAATATCTGCGATGCGTCCGTCAATAATGACACTGGTATCGAGGATTTTATTTTCCAGGTTAACGGTAGTGGTTGCGCTATCCTTTTTCTTATCCTTACGTCCAATTGAAAATACCGACATAATCTCGTCCCGCTTGCGAAACCCTACCTGGAAGCCCAAATAACCGAGCAACCCGGAAACAATTAACGGCAAAAGATCTCCCACAAATGGAATCGGAATTTTACTGATGGGCAGGAATAATAAGAATGCAACAATAAGACCACTAATCAACCCCATCGCTCCGAACATCACATCGACAACCGGCATTTTGACGAGTGTCTCTTCACCCCATCGAACGATGCGCAGAACATAATCCACAACCCAATTCGCTAAAAAGAAAAACAAGATGGCACCTAGTACAGCCCCAATATATTGCGATCCGGCTACTACACCAAAGTTTAACAGTGGGTCGAGCAACGAGAACAATTCGTCACCAAATCGATACCCCAATCCGGCACCAATCAAAACAAAAATGAATTTTCCTACTCGGCGTAACATGCCTTCACCTCCTTTTACTAATATAGACAGAAGCCTAAGAGTAAAAACCTATTTTTTTCCAAATCATTATAATGCTTCATCTTACTTTCCCTCACTATAGCAAAAAAGATTTTGCCATGTCAAATAGCCAAAAATTTTAACATAGTTGTCATTTTCTCGTCAACCCGGGAACACTCGTTTCCTTCGATGTTAAATTGACAGGGAGCTGACTCCCTTCTTATAATGTCAGTATCGTAATGAGAGAAAATTATGACGATACCAACAGCCTAAAGCAGAGGTGAACCAGATGGACAATCGAAACATAGACGACTTTCAAACGCAAGTATCTGAGCTTTTGATCAGACATCGTAGCGTACTGGACGTCATGTCCAAAGTTCAGGAAACGGCATCCCGCATTAACCGTTCACTGACAAAAGCCATCACCGAATGCGGCTGTGTCGAAGTGGTTGCCAAAAAACAGACGTACGATTCAAACAAGAACCTGGAGGACAACAAGTCCCATTTGGACACCCACTTTAACGGACCGCTGTGCGAGCATTGTCGCGATGTAGTTACTGCTGAGCTTGGCAAAAACCTCTTTTACCTCACTGCCTTGTGCAATATTACAGACATTAAGCTAGAAGATGTCCTTCAGAAAGAATCCAACCGATTGAATACTTTGGGTGTCTTCAACCTGTCTTAAAAGTCCGCTACTCGTATTACGAATGAACCCTAAAAAAAGTTGCATACAAAAAAGAAAAACCCGCACATTGAAGTGTGGGTTTTTTTTTATGCCGAAACTATTCAAACGGAACGGATTCTTCCTCTTTGTTTTTACGCTTGCGTAATTTTTTGACGAGAAAGTCAACGTTTTTTTTTATTCCGTACAGTGCATAAAAAGCAAGTGGCAGGAAAACAATTTTTGGAAATTGTTGCGGATACTTAATCGCTACAACAACCACAATCGCGATGATAATAGGCGTGATCCAATAAGCAGACTTTGGAATCCCCACTTTTTTAAAGTTAGGATACTTGACCTTTGATACCATCAAAAAGGCAAGCAGCAACATACTTACGGCAAGCAATACCGGAGTGAATACTTGGTGATAGAGTGCGAGCGTAGCCAGTACGCCCCCCGCTGCCGTAATCGGCAAACCGATGAAATACCCCGGAACCCCGGCCTGTACGTTAAAACGCGCCAAACGCAGCGCACCACAGATCGGAAAAATGGCTGTAATGAGAATCCCAAGCAAATCAAAGTGTTGCAAGACGACAACATACATAATGAACGCTGGCGCAATCCCAAAAGTAATAACGTCAGAAAGAGAATCCAATTCCTTCCCGAACTCACTTTGGGCGTTCAACATACGAGCTACACGTCCATCCAGCCCGTCTGCCAGCATACCAATGATCACTGTGATCGCTGCATATTCGACGTATTGATCGCCTCGAAACGCAAGAATAATTGCTAAAACTCCCAGAAACAAGTTGCTTACGGTTAGTATGTTCGGTAACGATTTCACGAACATAGACTACCTCCTGATTTCTTTTGCGTAAGGAGCAGGTTATCCTGTTGACCTTGTTTTTATCCAAGTCCCTTAGGCAAATGTTGAATACAAATAATGCCTTTATCCTATTCTACTTTAAATGTGCCTGTCAATGAACACTTGTTCTTGAATCCGTTTCAGTCCCTCTTTAATCGCTCTCGCTCGAACCTCGCCAATGCCTTCCACTTCGTCCAATTCCTGAATCGTTGCCATCATGATTCGTGGCAGATGATGAAAATGCTCTACCAGATTCGAGATGATTGTAACGGGCAGACGCCTGATCTTGTACAGGATCCGATAACCTCTAGGGGAAACGGATTCGTCGAGCATACTGGCATTGGAGGAATACCCCAGCGTTCGCAAAAAAGAAGTGAGTTCCAGCATTTCCTCCGAGTTCAATTTTTTCATGTCCCGCAGTACAAGATCAGGTGAATAGGATGGATCTCGGGAATAATCCCGAATAAGCATATGAGCCTCTTCCTCAATGTTTGAAACCAGTTCCTCCAACTGCATACTGACAAGCCTTCCTTCTACCCCTAGCTCACATATGTACTTGGAGACCTCTGTCTTAATACGTAACACCATCTCAATCCGTTGCAAAACCGAGGCAACTTCATGCAAAGTAACGAGCTCCTCAAATTCTAACGCACCAAGATTCGTCAAAGTTTGATCAAGAACGGCCTTGTATTTCTCAAGGGTAGATACAGCTTGATTCGCCTTGGCCAGAATGACGCTGATTTCGCTTAAGACATACCGGAAACTCCCCTGATACAGCGTGATCACATTGCGACGCTGCGAGATAGCAATCACCAGATGATTCGTTTGAATGGCAGTACGTTGTGCTGTACGATGCCGTGTGCCCGTCTCGCTCGTGGGGATTGAGGAGGGTGGGAAGATTTGTGTATTCGCGTACAGGATGCGTTTTGCGTCTTCACTTACTATAATCGCCCCATCCATCTTCGCTAATTCATACAAATGGGCAGGAGAAAAATCACAATTGATGGAAAAACCGCCATCGACAATCGACTTCATCTCCGGACCGCACCCAATAACGATCAAGCCCCCGGTTTTGGCCCGTAAAACATTTTCCAACCCTTCACGAAGCTGTGTGCCGGGTGCCACGAGACGAAGCACATCACCGATTTGCGGAGTTCTTTTGATGTTCCCCTGCATGCCCACTCCTACCTCCTTATCACCTCGTTCAACGCATCGGCAATATTGCTCACACCAATTACTTGAATATCTGCTGGCGCATCCAGCCCGCGGATGTTTTTCTCCGGTATGATGACACGCTTAAAGCCTAATTTATGGGCTTCTCGTACTCGTTGCTCAATACGGGAGACACCGCGCACCTCACCAGTCAAGCCAATTTCTCCGATAACGACATCATGCGGATTGGTAGCGTGGTCACGGAAACTGCTTGCAATGCTTACGGCAATCGCCAAATCAACTGCTGGCTCATCCAATCTGACCCCACCTGCTACGTTTACATAAGCATCCTGATTTTGCAGCATCATGCCCATGCGCTTTTCCAACACTGCCATGATCATTGCCACACGCTGATGATCGACCCCTGTTGCCGTTCTCCGTGGGGTTACAAAGCTGGTCGGGGCAACGAGAGCTTGCAGCTCAACCAAAACGGGACGTGTGCCCTCCATACTGGCTACGACTGTGGAACCCGCAACACCAAATGGACGCTCTGCCAAAAATATCTCAGATGGATTCGCCACTTCCTCCAGACCGCGATCCTTCATCTCGAAAATACCGATTTCGTTTGTCGAACCAAAACGGTTTTTGACGGCGCGCAAAATTCGAAACGTATTGTGACGCTCCCCTTCAAAATAGAGAACAGCATCCACCATGTGCTCAAGCATACGCGGACCTGCGATGGAGCCTTCCTTGGTTACGTGACCGACGATGAAGGTACCAATCCCTTTTCCTTTTGCAATCCGCATCAATTGGGCTGTTGCCTCCCGCACTTGTGCAACGCTTCCCGCAGCCGATTGAATCGTCGGGTGAAACACGGTCTGGATCGAGTCAATAATCAGCACATCCGGGTCTACTTGATTAATATGCTGTTCGATCAAATCTAAATCATTTTCTGCCAATACAAACATCGGCGGCGTTTGCAAATGGAGTCGATCCGCGCGAATTTTGATTTGTTTTGCCGACTCCTCTCCAGATACATAGAGAACCTTCGCTCCTTGATGAGCCAAGGCAAAAGAAGTTTGCAAAAGCAATGTCGATTTCCCGATTCCAGGGTCTCCCCCAACCAAAATGAGTGAACCCGGAACAAGTCCTCCACCAAGAACACGATTCAATTCTCCGATCGTGGTATCCATGCGTGGCTCTTCCTCACTAGCTACCTGGGTCAACGGAATCGCAGATTGACGCTGGCCGCCGCTCATCCCTTCGTGACGATGTGGATTTTTTACCGTCACTTCCTCTACCAGGGTGTTCCAACTGCTGCATCCCGGACATTTCCCCATCCATTTTGGCGATTCATAGCCACATTCTTGACACGCGTATTTCGTTTTATACTTTGACATAATCGCACCCTCACTTGGATTTCTTTCTCTACTTTTATCATAATTACGCACCCAAAAAAAGAATACCTCCCGAATCAGGAGGCATTCTATTACGTTTCAACCCAGCTTATGATTTCGTTTTTTCAAGGCGCTTGACTACCAGCTTGCCTTCTTCCGCTTCGATATTGACGGTATCGCCTTTACTGATCGTACCCTTGAGCAATTCCTCGGACAAATTATCCTCGATGTGGCGCTGGATAGCTCGACGCAGAGGACGCGCACCATAGGCCGGATCAAAGCCTTCTTTTGCCAATACCTTCTTGGCTTCTTCGGTCAATTGGAAATCAATGTCCTGCTCTTTCAAACGTTTACGCAGCTCTTCTGTCATGAGAGATACGATTTGCTCGATGTGCTCTTGCTCCAAGGAGTGGAACACGATGACTTCATCGATACGGTTCAAGAACTCAGGACGGAAGCTCTTCTTCAGCTCATCCATGACTTTGTCCTTCATATCCTGATACTTTCTTTCCGAATCGTTGGTCGTGAAGCCGAGCGTTGTATTTTTCTTAATCATGCTGGCTCCGACGTTGGAAGTCATGATGACAACTGTATTGCGGAAGTCGACGGTACGTCCCTTGGAGTCTGTCAGACGACCATCATCCAATACTTGCAAGAGGATGTTGAATACGTCTGGGTGAGCCTTCTCGATTTCGTCCAGCAAAATGACGGAGTAAGGCTTGCGACGTACTTTTTCGGTCAGCTGACCGCCTTCGTCAAAGCCTACGTAGCCAGGAGGGGCACCTACCAGACGAGCGGTAGAATGCTTCTCCATGTACTCGGACATATCCACGCGGATCATGGCATCCTCGTCACCGAAAAGCGTCTCCGCCACGGCACGAGCCAATTCGGTTTTACCCACACCGGTAGGCCCCAGGAAGATAAACGAGCCGATTGGGCGTTTTGGGTCTTTCAAACCAGCACGGGCACGGCGGATCGCACGCGAAATGGATTTGACTGCTTCATCTTGACCAATGACGCGATCGTGCAAAATCTCTTCCATCTTCAACAAGCGCTCTGTTTCTTCTTCCTTCAGCTTTAACACAGGAATACCAGTCCAGCTCGCCACTACTTGTGCGATGTCTTCTGGCGTAACCTCCATGTTCAGCTGGCCTTGGCGTTCTTTCCAGTCTTTTTTCGTTTTATCCAGTTCTTCACGCAGTTTTTGCTCCTGATCGCGAAGTGCTGCTGCTTCCTCGAACTCTTGTGATTGTACGGCAGCGTCTTTTTCCTTGCGCACCTCTTCCAGACGTCCCTCCAGCTCTTTGAGGTTTGGCGGAACCGTAAAGGATTGCAAGCGGACTTTGGATGCCGCCTCGTCGACCAAGTCGATGGCCTTGTCAGGCAGGAAGCGTTCCGTAATATAGCGGTCAGACAGCTTTACTGCCTGCTCGATTGCTTCATCGGTAATTTTGACACGGTGGTGGGCTTCATAACGATCACGAAGGCCATGCAGAATACGAATGGCATCCTCCGCTGTCGGTTCATCAACCTGAATTGGTTGGAAACGACGCTCCAGTGCCGCGTCTTTTTCGATGTACTTGCGATATTCATCAAGCGTAGTAGCACCTACGCACTGTAGCTCACCACGTGCCAGGGCAGGCTTCAGAATGTTAGAGGCGTCAATTGCGCCTTCTGCTCCACCAGCACCAATCAGGGTGTGCAGCTCATCAATAAACAGGATGATGTTTCCTGCTTGGCGAATTTCGTCCATGATTTTTTTCAGACGATCTTCGAACTCACCGCGATATTTGGTTCCCGCAACAACGGTTCCCATATCGAGGGTCATGACGCGCTTATCACGAAGGGTCTCCGGAATTTCGTTGTTCACGATTTTTTGGGCAAGACCTTCTGCGATAGCTGTTTTCCCGACACCAGGCTCCCCAATTAAAACAGGGTTGTTCTTGGTGCGTCTGCTAAGTACTTGGATCACACGCTCGATTTCTTTTTGGCGACCGATGACCGGGTCTAGACCGCCGTCACGAGCGATTGCAGTCAGATCCCTTGCCAAGCCGTCCAACGTCGGCGTATTCGCCGCTGGATTCCCTCCAGACGGTTGATGAGATGCCATCATTTCCGAGCTGCCGAGCAGCTGGAGCACCTGTTGACGAGCCTTGTTGAGGCTAACTCCCAAATTGTTCATGATTCTCGCAGCAATGCCTTCTCCTTCACGGATCAAGCCAAGCAGAATATGTTCAGTCCCCACATAGGTATGACCCAGCTTGCGGGCTTCGTCCATCGACAGTTCAATGACCTTTTTGGCGCGAGGTGTATAGTTTGGTGTGTAATTACTACCGGACTGCTCTGTTCCTCGCCCGATTAACGACTCCACTTCACTCTGGATTTTATCGAGGCCAAGCCCAAGTGATTGCAGTGCCTTCGCCGCAATCCCTTCGCCTTCTCGAATGAGTCCCAGCAGCACATGCTCTGTCCCAATATCTTTGTGTCCGAGACGAACCGCCTCTTCCAGGGCAAGCGCCAGTACTTTTTGTGCTCGTTCTGTAAAACGTCCAAACATCATATCGTACACCTCCGTATAACCGTGTTTTTTCTCTATATGGTTAACAATTGCGTGATACCATTACTCTTGTGATTCTACTACGCGCAGACGCTCGCGGATCAGCCTTGCCCTTCTTTCGTCGCGTTGGTCCGGAGTGAGCTTTTGACCAGCGTGGTGTTGTAAAAACCCTGGCTGTGTCGTGACTAACAGTTCGTTTAGGACCAGCGGAGATACATTCGGAATGATGCCTAGATCGATCCCTAGACGTACATCTGACAGGCGTTGAGCCGCTTCCTTGGACTCTACCGTGCGGGCATACATCAAGATACCATACGACCGGAAAATCCGATCCTCCAAAGAAACCCGGGTATGCTCCAGCAAGTAAGTGCGTGCCACACGCTCTTGCTCAATAATCTGTCTGGCCACACCATAGAGATTGGAAAGGATATCCGACTCAGACATCCCCAGTGTGACCTGATTGGATAACTGAAAAAGATTCCCTAGAGCTTCGCTACCCTCTCCGTAAATTCCTCTAACGACCAGACCAACTTGATTAATTGCCTGTAAAATTCTGCTGATCTGCTGCGTCATCACCAGAGCGGGCAGGTGCAGCATCACGGATGCACGAATTCCCGTACCCACATTGGTTGGGCAGCTTGTAAGATATCCTCGAGTTTCGTCGAACGCGTAGTTCAAGCTTTTCTCAAAAATGTCGTCTATCTTCGTACCTATTTCCCATGCCTCGTTCAAACGAAACCCGGGTAATAGTACCTGTATTCGAATGTGGTCTTCTTCATTAACCATAATGCTAACAGACTCATCTTCCCGAAGTAATACGGCACCTTTACGGGATTCCTCTGCCAGATGAGGGCTAATCAGATGCTTTTCTACGAGCACCCGTTTTTCTAACGGATTAATTTGATCCATATGGATGACCTGAAGCTGATGCCGTTTGCGCATTGCCTCCGAATCGCTTACTTCCGTTACCTTTCTGACGACTTCCTCGCCCTGCGAGTCCGTTGCCAATAACGGAAAGGGGTGCTGGCGCAGGTTACGGGCGATACGCAGCCGTGTACTAATGACAATGTCGGAATCAGGACCTTCTCCTTTCATCCAATTGCTCCACGGGTTTTGCATAAACTGCTTTTGGGACATAACCAGCTAACCTCCCTTGCTACGATTGGGCCATTTTTTGTTCCAATGCTCGAATTCGATCACGCATTTCTGCTGCCTTCTCGAACTCTTCACTGGCGACATGACTTTGCAGCGCTTGCTTTAGTTGCTCCAGCTCTTTACGGATCTTCAGTTTGCCACCGGTACGCTCTGGTACTTTTCCACTATGCTGTGTGTTTCCATGAATCCGGCGGAAAAGTGGGTCCAGTCGATCCCCCAAAAAGGTGTAGCAATCACTACAGCCAAATCGGCCGCTTTTACTAAATTGAGCATATGTGAGTCCACATGTTTCGCATTGAAGCGGCTTATTCGTTGCCGTTTCGCGTCCATTCTTTTGCATGGGATCAAATTTTAAAAGTCCTGACAGGAGATTGTTGATGCTGAAGTTGTGAAAGCCGGTAAAGACGTCCCCTTTTTCATGAGCACATTGCTCGCAAATATGGTATTCGGTTTTTTCGCCATTGACGATTTTCGTCAAATGAAGTGTCGCCGGTCGTTTTCCGCATTCCTCACAGTTCATAACATCATACCTCCTTTTACTTCAACAAGATTGCTGCGATCATCTGCTTTAAAATATTTGCCCGCAAACGATCCCGCAATTCAGCTTCTAGAGTCAAAACGTTTCGCGAGGTAGCGATTTTCATCAAGGTAGCTTCTCTAATGTTGACTAACCCTTCCTCCAGTAGTCTTTCTACGATCGCATTTCCCACACTCTGACTAATGCTCTCTCCAATCAGTTCTTCTGTTAACAATTCCTGCAAGCGTGCTTTGCTGACAATCTGCACCTTGCGTATGCGAATATACCCGCCGCCCCCGCGCTTACTCTCTACGAGGTATCCTTTTTGAACGGTAAAGCGCGTATTGATGACGTAATTGATCTGAGACGGCACACATTGAAAATGGTCGGCAAGCTCACTACGCTGAATCTCGATCGATCCATTGGGACTGTTAGTAAGGATGCTTTTCAAGTGATGTT
This sequence comes from Brevibacillus schisleri, assembly GCF_055685845.1. Lineage (NCBI taxonomy): Bacteria > Bacillati > Bacillota > Bacilli > Caryophanales > Paenibacillaceae > Brevibacillus > Brevibacillus schisleri. Next base: position 195,536 of record NZ_JBVNDM010000001.1, on the reverse strand, counting down.
CAATGATGTCCGAGATGTTTCGCAAGTCATCGCCTCCTATTCCTCTGTGTATGTTCTTATGAGGTCACCTATTGACTTTGACTATCTTTGACGTTAATTATAATGGGTTTAGTGCGTGCCCGCAAGTGTCCCTTACACATTCTAGTGTGGGCAAAAGAGGGTCGCTTGAAACTTGGACATGATCAACAAAAAAACCACTCCCTGAGGAATGGTTTATGCTTGTTCTTGCGTATTGGTGTCGATTGCTGGCAAATGATTCAGTAGCTGAGAGAAGCTGGTGATAATAACATCTGCCCCATCAAGCTCGCCTGGTTTCGCAAAACCAAAGTCGCATCCAATGGTAAATAAACCGTTTGTCTTGCCTGCTTCCACGTCGGAGTGACGATCTCCTACCATGATGGCCTGCCCGATTTTGTAATCAGACAACAGTTTTGCAACCAGGTCATTTTTGGAATGCGTGCGGAAACGACCAGCCGAGTACAGGTCGGTCATCAGCGGCTTTAACTCGTATGCCTGACAAATGGCATCGATGTACTCTTCCTGCCCATTGCTTGCTACAAATAAAGCAAATCCTTTTTCACGCAGCTTCTCTAAGGTTGATTTTACATCCGGATATAGCTCGGTCACTCGTTCTTTGAGTAACTGGATTTCATTGTCTAGCAAGAAAGCATCTGCTGAGCGAATGGCTTCTTCACTCGCACCCGGCAGTAATTTGTCCCAGATCTGCTCGATCGTCATTCCCAGTACATTGATCAGTTCACGTTCGTCAGGGGTTTCCCCTTGCCATAGCCCTTTTTGACGAAGCTGGTCAAACGTTCGAATAAAAGCGGGAGTCGACAGCTTTTCTGTTTGCAGTAATGTGCCATCCATATCAAATAATATCGCGAATGGTACAGTCATGGGTTCCTCCATTTTGTCTGCTATTCTACTTTTCTTGGCAACATATTCATATCATCCATGATAAACTCAGTAATTCGTTGTGCAGCATCTGGCTTCGAGATTTTTTGTCCCATTCTACGCATATATTCCACCTTGGACGGGCTATGCAATAGTTCATCGATAAAGTAAATCAACTGCTCGGATAGATTCGCGTGTACCGCACACCCATTATTGAGCAAAAAGTGGCTATTCCTCTCTTCCTGTCCAGGCAGAGGGTTGTAAACAATCATAGGTACCCGTTTACTCATTACTTCAGCTGATGTAAGTCCGCCTGATTTGGTGACAATTAAATCAGCCGTTTCCAAGTATTCGTGGAAGTTATTGATGAATTTTAGCGGAATGACTTCATGCCGATACGTACGATTTGTCACCTTATTGTATAGCTTGTCGTTTGTCCCCGTTAACACAAAGGTTTTCAGGGGAATGTTAATCTCTTCTAGCCCATCTAATACCTTTTCCATCGAGCCGAGACCCAATCCGCCCCCCGAAAGAATAATGCTCTTTTGTTCAGGAGCGAGACCGAGCTTTTGCCGAATCAATTCGGGTTCCAATGGCAAGCTGAATTTCTTCATGATAGGAATGCCCATCGGAATGAATTTTTGATGATCCTGTCGATAAACGTCTAACAGGTAATACAGCTGTTCATGACCGATGAAGTAATAATTGATATGGTGATTAATCCATGAAGGATGGATGGTATAGTCAGTAATGATCGTATAGATTGGTTCCTTCCAATCATTTCTTCCTTTCAATACGGAGAGCATACAGCTTGCAAACGGATGAGTAGCAATAAAGGCATCGGGCTGTACACTGTTGATCAGCTTTTTCAGTTTGTTTGCCAATAACTTATTCATCAGCACATTCATATCGAAGAAACGGGTTTTTTCTGTATTATGATAAATTCTGCCCCACATCTTGGGTGACAGCCTCAACAGATTCATATAGCTTTCCAGCAAAATTTTGTGAAAGGTGGGGCTAATATACTCTAACGTATCGATGATCATTGATGTGCAACCACTCTCAGCCAAGCTTTCTTGCATGGCCCGCGCTGCCTGGTTGTGTCCGTTACCGATGGAAGCGGAAAAGATTAGAATTTTTTTCATGAACGATTCTCCTTCATAACCTCGCCTACTCCAACGCCTGGATCAGGTACCTTCTCATGTTAGTCTACCCCAAGACCCGTCTGCAAGAGGGAACTTGTCGGTCATTCGGCCTAACTTATCGACAAAATAATCGCGAGTTTGACTTTTGGCTGTAAGATACGTTAAAACAAAAAACCTCCTTACCCATTCTGGGGTAAAGAGGTTCGTTTCATTCCCTGAAAACTGAATACGCATGATTGCTAAGAGTGTGTGGATAAGTCCTCGACCGATTAGTATTCGTCAGCTCCACGCGTTACCGCGCTTCCACACCGAACCTATCAACCTCATCGTCTATGAGGGGTCTTACCAGCTTGCGCTGTGGGAAGTCTCATCTTGGAGGGGGCTTCACGCTTAGATGCTTTCAGCGCTTATCCCGTCCGCACATAGCTACCCAGCTGTGCCACTGGCGTGACAACTGGTGCACCAGCGGTGCGTCCATCCCGGTCCTCTCGTACTAAGGACAGCTCTCCTCAAACTTCCTACGCCCGCGACAGATAGGGACCGAACTGTCTCACGACGTTCTGAACCCAGCTCGCGTACCGCTTTAATGGGCGAACAGCCCAACCCTTGGGACCTACTTCAGCCCCAGGATGCGATGAGCCGACATCGAGGTGCCAAACCTCCCCGTCGATGTGGACTCTTGGGGGAGATAAGCCTGTTATCCCCAGGGTAGCTTTTATCCGTTGAGCGATGGCCCTTCCATGCGGAACCACCGGATCACTAAGCCCGACTTTCGTCCCTGCTCGACTTGTAGGTCTCGCAGTCAAGCTCCCTTCTGCCTTTACACTCTACGAATGATTTCCGACCATTCTGAGGGAACCTTTGGGCGCCTCCGTTACCTTTTAGGAGGCGACCGCCCCAGTCAAACTGCCCACCTGGCATGGTCCTCTCGCCCGATAAGGGCGACGAGTTAGAAACTCCGTACATCAAGGGTGGTATCCCACCGACAGCTCCA
>NZ_JBVNDM010000001.1:157500-187500 GCF_055685845.1 Brevibacillus schisleri | reverse complement strand
ACTCAAAACGATCCGTGAATCGCGGATCCTGGTCATTTTTCTTCGCCAATGGCGAAATCGCCACAGGATGACCGTAAACAAAGGTAGGCTGAATCAATGTATGCTCCAGCTTTTGCTCAAAGAATTCATTCACTACATGTCCGAACGTATGGTGAGGCTCAACGGATACGCCATGCTCTTTTGCCAAAGCACGCGCTTCATCGTCGCTCATTTCCTTCCAGAAATCGACGCCGAGATTTTCCTTAATCAAATCTACCATGTGTACACGACGCCATTTTGGTGTCAGGTCAATCTCATTGCCTTGGTACTGAATTTTCATGGTGCCTAATACTTCTTGTGCGATATGAGCAACCATTTCCTCTGTCAGGCTCATGATATCCTGGTAGTCGGCATACGCTTCATACAGCTCAATCATCGTGAACTCAGGGTTGTGACGAGTAGAGATTCCTTCGTTGCGGTATACGCGACCGATCTCATACACCTTTTCCAAACCACCGACAATCAGGCGTTTCAAGTGCAGCTCAATTGCAATACGCATATACAGCTGCATATCCAACGCATTGTGGTGCGTGATAAATGGACGAGCAGATGCACCACCGGCAATCGCGTGGAGTGTAGGTGTTTCTACCTCCAGATAGCCAAGGTTGTCCAAATAACGACGCATCGAAGTCAGAATGCGGCTACGCGTAATGAACGTATCGCGAACTTCTGGATTCACAATCAAATCCACGTAACGCTTACGGTAGCGAGTCTCGATATCTTTGAGACCATGGTATTTCTCAGGTAGTGGACGCAATGACTTCGTCAGGTAGGATAGTTCCTTTGCTTTTACACTGAGCTCACCCGTTTTTGTTTTGAAAACAACACCAGTTACACCGATCATGTCACCGATATCAGCCAAATCAAATACTTTGCTCAGCTCTTCGCCAACGGTATCCTGACGAACGTAGATTTGAATCTGGCCGGAACGATCCAGCAGTTGAGCAAAGCTCGCTTTACCCATTCCGCGTTTCGCCATCAATCGTCCTGCAATCGTAACCACGTTCTCTTCCGCTTCCAGCTCTTCCTTGCTCTTTTCGCTAAAAGCTTTCGTTATATCTGCAGCGTGATGCGTTTGCTCGAATTTTTTACCGAACGGATCAAAGCCCCATTCACGCAATTGATTCATTTTGTCGTGACGCACTTGAAGAAGCTCGTGGAGCCCTTCCTGTTGCTGTTCTTCTTGCTGAAGGTCTTGCTCGTTTGCCATTTTGCTCACTCCTCTAGAAAATGCCTGCATTAACAATTTTGTACAGACTTTTATAATAGTGATACGGCGTACCTCGCAAAAGGTACGCCATAGATCGACTGCTTACAGGTTAATATCAAGAATCTCGTACTGAATGACTCCTGCCGGTACGTTCACGTCAACAATCGCGCCTTTTGCTTTGCCGAGGAGTGCTTGACCTACCGGGGACTCGTTGGAAATCTTGTTGTTCATCGGATCGGATTCAGCAGAACCTACAATCGTGTAATCCATAACATCACCGAACTCTAGGTCTTTCAGCTTCACGCGGGATCCAACGCTTACAACACCTGTATCTACATCTTCATTTGTGATGATGCGGGCATTGCGCAGCATTTTTTCCAGGGTCAGAATGCGACCTTCAATGAACGCTTGCTCATTCTTTGCTTCTTCGTATTCAGAGTTCTCACTGATATCTCCAAAGCTAATCGCTTCTTTAATACGAGCAGCTACTTCCTTACGTTTAACCGTTTTCAAATCTTCAAGCTCTTGTTCCAGCTTTGTTAAACCTTCTGGTGTAAGGATGACTTCTTTTTCAGACATGGTTCAATTCCCCCGTTTTAAAAAATGATTCCATTTATACTGGGTAAAGTACAAAGGATTATATGTAGATGTTCTATACAATATACAGCAGAATACAATCGTCTGTGAGGTTCAAAGGTAAAGCTGCCAGTGAGGACTGGCAGCTCGGCACCCAATATTACGGAGTATTATAGGATATGAAGGAACCCTTGTCAATGTCTGGAATGAACCACCAGTTTTAGTAGCTGACAGCCTCATCACTTGCTGTTTCCAGCGGTTCTTCGCTGTCATCTGCGTAGTTTTCGATCCAGTCGACAAAGTTCATGAGGACGCTGCGAAGCTCCTCTTCTGTCTCAACCGCATTCACGAGATTTTTCGTGTGCGTCGAGCCCTTCAAGCCTTTCAAGTAATACGCCGCGTGCTTGCGCATCTCGAGGACTCCCACTCTCGGACCCTTCAGCGCGATTAAACGCTCTGCATGCAATAAACAAATATTCATCTTTTCACGTGCGGTTGGCTCTGGACCCAGCTCTCCCGTCGTCAGGTATTGAATGGTGCGATACAGCATCCACGGATTTCCGAGCGCAGCGCGTCCAATCATGACACCATCGCAACCTGTTGTATCCAGCATGCGTCTTGCATCCTCAGGAGTAGCCACATCCCCGTTTCCAATTACCGGAATCGAAACAGTTTCCTTCACCCGACGGATCCAGTCCCAGTCCGCTTTCCCTTTGTACATTTGTACGCGGGTGCGTCCATGAACAGCGATCGCTTTGCCGCCTGCACGTTCTACTGCCTTGGCATTATCCAGTACGTACAGATGATCTTCGTCCCAGCCCAATCTCATCTTCACGGTAACCGGCTTGTCGACCGCATCGACCACAGAAGATACGACTTCGTAGATTTTATCCGGATCGAGCAACAGACGCGCACCTGCATCACAGCTCGTAATTTTCGGCACAGGACAGCCCATGTTGATATCAATGATATCCGCGTTCGTATGCTGGTCTACATATTTCGCCGCACTCACCAAGGTTTCCTTGTCTCCACCAAAAATCTGCAAACTTAGTGGTTTTTCGCGTTCGTCGACAAACAGCATATCTATCGTTTTTTTGTTTCCGTGCACAATGCCTTTGTCGCTTACCATCTCGGCGCAAACCAATCCAGTACCGAACTCCTTGGCAATCAGACGAAAAGCAGGGTTACAGACACCTGCCATTGGAGCGAGCACTACGTTGTTCTTTAATTCAATATTGCCGATTTTCATCTATATTCGCCTCCTTATTCCCGCTTAGTCGGGGTCTTGGAGAGGACAATCCTATCCAAACTTCATTACATCACTTATTTATAGCACATAATTCATCGTAGTCTACCTGTAAAGTGCTGGCGATCTTCCGTAATACAGGCTCTGTTGGCGTACGAGTTCCTCTCTCTAGTGATCCAACAAAAGACAATGACACTCCCATCTTGTCCGAAAGCGACTGTTGTGTATACCCTTTTAGCTTTCGGAAGGACCGGATTCGATTTCCCAGTTGATTGCTCCCCACTCACGTACCCCCTTGTGATCTTCTACCAATAAGGAAAGATAATGATCAATGGTCTGGTTATGCTCAGGTAAAACGCCGCCTTGCCAAACGTCTCGAAGCGGCACGAGTACAAAAGCACGCTCGCTCAGCCCGGGATGAGGAATCATGAGATTGTCTTGCGAAACACGAGATGTCCCGTACAACAGTAAGTCAATATCAATCGTGCGCGGTCCCCATCGAACTGTTCGCACACGACCTAGCTCTCGCTCTACTGACAGAGCCGTCTCAAGCAGCTGATCCGGGCTCTGTTCTGTTTCCACAGCGATCGCCATATTTAAAAATGCATCTTGCTCGACGTAACCAAATGGATCGGTCTCATAAACAGAGGAGACACGTAGCACGCGAATTCCAGGTTGCTCGTTCAATCTCTGAATCGCCCGGCGCAAGTTCTGTGCCCGATCCCCTAGATTGGAGCCTAGCGCCAAATACGCACAAACTGTCATGAAGCAAAATCCTCTCTTCTACGGATCATCTCAATCGCAACCGACTCATAATGCCCATTGATCGGCGGATTCGGCTTGGTCACTTTTGCTTTGACTTCATGCAAAGGGAATTGCTCCAGTAGACGTTCAGCTATCACAGCGGTCAGTTTTTCTACCAGATGAAATCGTTCACCCTCGACAATTTTTTGCACACAAGTAAAGATATCGGCGTAATTGACTGTATCGTGAAGATCGTCACTTGCTCCGGCTTTGGATAAATCGAGCGATAGCTCCAAATCGACATAAAACCGTTGGCCCAGTTCAGCCTCTGCTCCAAACACACCGTGATATCCGTAAAAAGACATGCCATTGAAGTAGATTTTATCCAAGGTTTAAATGCCCCCTTTTAGCATCGCGTCCATCATCTTCGTAACGCGCTTCATTTCTTTGACATCATGCACCCGTACCATATGACAGCCTTTTGCCGCCCCGAGAGCAACTGTCGCTGCCGTACCTTCGACACGCTCATCTACAGGCAAGTCGAGAACATGACCGATCATCCGCTTGCGTGAAGTAGCAAGTAGAACGGGATAGCCCAGCCCTACCAGATCATCCAGCCTACGCATCGTTTCGAGATTTTGCTCGACAGTCCTTACAAACCCGATCCCCGGATCGAGGATAATTCGCTCCTGCTTTACCCCTGCCTGCAAGGCGATCTGTACGGAATCACGCAGGTCTTTGATATAGTTTGGGAAAAAGTCGTGATAGTCCGTGTCTTCGCGGTTGTGCATCAGGATAATGGGTACATCGAGACGAGCAGCTACATCTGCCATCCGCGGGTCACGCTTCGCTCCCCATACATCATTGATGATATGTGCCCCTTCCAAAATAGCCCGTTCTGCAACCGCCGCTTTGTATGTGTCAATGGACAGGGGAACAGACAATTCCTGCGAAAGCATCCGAATGACTGGGAGCACTCTGTCCAGCTCCGTCGCCTCATCGACTGCTTCCGACCCTGGACGTGTCGATTCTCCCCCGATATCAATCAGGTCAGCTCCAGCTTCAACCATCGCACGCGCTTGTGCCAGTGCTGCCTCCACATCGACATAGCGACCGCCATCCGAGAATGAATCAGGTGTCACATTCAAAATACCCATGACTAGCGTACGCTCCCCCAGTGGCAGGACATACTGGCCACAGTTCAGCTCGCGCCGCGCACGAAGCTTGGCAGGCATAGCTAAAACTTCCCGTACCTCTGCCGCCAACGCTCGTAGTTCTTCTGTTTGGGTTTTCATATAATCCAACGCCAAATCCATCTTCTTGTGTGAAGCCAACAGCAGCACGTATTTTTTGTCGGCAGTACCTGGTTGATCTGAGATAACGGCTTCCGCATCGAAAGAGTGCATAATCTCTCTCAGACTCTGTGCTGTTGCCACACTCATGTTTTCCGTATGAATCTTTAGGCTCGTCTCCGCTTCCGTCATGCGTTCGGCTTCTGGAACAGGAACTCCCCTTCTGACAAGCTCCGATACCATCTCAGCGAAGGTCGCTGCATGGATTCGAAATGAATTGTATTTCATGATCAAACTCCCTTTTTCCGTCTTCGCACATTGAATAGTAGCATACCATAATTTACTCGCTAGCCGCTACAGACTGACGGTAGGCGCGGTGCAGTTCGCACGAATATGCACCATATGTCGAAGGGAGGGATTGCCCGTCAATTTCGGAAATCGGAACGATCTCTTGCACGGAATTTGTCGTAAAGACTTCATCGGCGTTGAGCAGCTCTTCCAGGCGATATCGACCTTCTTCGACAGGCATGGATAATTGCTGTGCCAAAGTCAAAATATGTCGCCGCGTCACACCATCCAGAATGCCCGTATCAATAGAAGGGGTAAACAGCTTGCCGTTCTTGACCCAGAACACATTGCTCACAATTCCTTCTGCCACGAAGCCATCATGCGTCAAAAACAGACCTTCCACATCGGGACGGGCACCGAGTTCTTGGCGTGCAAGCGCATTATTTAAGTAATTGTGCGATTTAAAGCGCTGCTGGCCTTCTGCTGTCTGTCTAGCCAACGCCAATGTCTGCAACCGTTTTGGCATGGGAGGTACTTCCAGAGGTGCTACAGGTTTGGCAAATACGAATAAGGACGGACGCTCGTATCCCCCTGCTACCAAGCCCACTCCTTCTGCGCCAGCCGTAATACTCAAGCGGACGTAAGCATCACGCAACTCGTTGGCATCGATGGTCATCAAGATGGCTTCTTCCAGCTCTTCCTTGGTCCAAGCAGGTTGAATCTGCAACGCAAAAAGCCCGGAACAAAGCCGGGCGTAATGGGCATCCCATAGAAATAGCTTGCGGTCGTATACACGTAATGTTTCAAACAAACCAATACCGTACAAAAACCCGTGATCCAATACCGATACGGTAGCCTCATGAGCCGGACAAATCGTTCCGTTTACATAAACGTGCATCTGCGCTCTCTCCCGATAATATAGTCGAGAGCATCATATCACATCTTTTTCTCCTCTTCATCCGGCGTCAAATCTTTCATCGAGAGCTTAAACTCATTCAAAGTCTGTCCGACTGCACGACCAATCTCCGGCAGCTTCTTCGGTCCGAAAAGCAACAAGGAAATGATCAAGAGCAAAATCAATCCGGGAATACCGATGCTCGACAGCATTGCTGGCAACACTCCTTTTCCTGTCAATTACCCAGTCTCTTCAAAGGATGTGCATAAAGCCCCCAATCTACTCCCAGTCCCAAGCGAAAAGGCTACCACTGTAGCATGGTAGCCCATCACTCGCGAAAATTTTACTCTCGCTTATTTTTTCCCGCCCAGGATTTCGAAAATGACATCCGCGTTTTTGGTGTTATCGATCAATCCAGATACTTTTTCTTTACCAGGACCATACGCATAGACGTTTACATCCTCACCTGTGTGTCCACCTGTTGTCCAGCCAGTAAAAGAGCGTGTATCGATAATCGCTTCGATGGCATTATCAATTTTCACTTGGTCTTTTGTTTCAGCAGCTTTCTTCACAGACGCGATTTCTTCCGGAGTCAGCTCCAGGTCAATGTACTTCTTGAGTGTTTCTTCTACATTTGCACCTTTTGCAATTTCAGTCGAAATGAAATCAGGCGTACGTTTCACGGCTTTAATTGGATCTACCAAGAAGTTGTACTCATCCTTAGCTCCTACAGACAATCCACCCGTGGAGTGGTCAGCAGTTGCGATAACTAGCGTATGGCCATCTTTCTTCGCGAAATCAATCACTGCTTTGAAAGCTCTCTCGAAATCTTCCATCTCGCTCATTGCGCCAACGATATCGTTGTCATGACCAGCCCAGTCAATTTGGCTTCCTTCTACCATCAGGAAGAACCCATTCTTGTTCTTGCTCAGACGATCGATCGCAGCATTGGTCATTTCCTCTAGGGAAGGTGTTTCCTTGGAGCGGTCGATCATTTTGTCCATTCCGCCATCTGCAAACAACCCGAGAATTTTGCCGTTTTTGTCGTCCAATAGTTCGCTCTTCGAAGTAACATAGCTGTAGCCATCTTTCTTAAACTCTTTCGTCAGGTCACGATCTTTACGAACGAAGTTTTTCAAGCCACCGCCAAGCATTACGTCAATAGAATGCTCGCCGTTAATTTTCAAATCATAGTAATCATTCGCAATCGCATCCATATTCTTGCGGCTTTCGTCATGAGCGCCATAAGAAGCCGGAGTAGCATGTGTAATTTCGGAGGTAGCTACCAAGCCAGTAGATTTACCTACTTTTTTCGCACGCTCGAGTACCGTTTCTACTTCTGATTTGTCGTTGTCTACCGCAATGGCATTATTGTATGTTTTTTTACCGGAAGACATCGCCGTAGCGGCAGATGCGGAGTCTGTAATGTTTTGCTTGTGGTCTTCTGCATAAGTCATTTGTGCACCGACCAAATATTTATCAAATTCTGTTGGCTCCATCAGTGGAGTCGAAGGATCGTCCTTCATGTAACGATGTGCGGTTGTGTAAGCAGTACCCATGCCGTCACCGATCAAGAAGATTACATTTTTTACTTTTGCGTTGTTATTATTTTCTGCTGCTTTTACAAGACCTGTAGTAGGACCGAAGAACGCTGTAAAAGCCAGCGAGGAGATTACTGCCACGGGAACGAGTTTTTTGGGGAATGTACGGAACATCATGTACCTCCTAAGAAATGAATTATTATTTAATTTCAGCTTGATTGTAATCTTCCAATATTGAGAAATGACGTGGGCAATGTAAAGAAGTTTAAGGAAACAGTAAAGATAGATTTACATTTGTCGAAGAACACAAAAAACCGCCCTCGAAAAAAGGCGGTTTTCCTGTCGTATCTATGTGTTAACCTGTCGTATGGCGCGCGTATGCGGTAAGGAAGTTCTTCAGCAATTGCTTGCCGTGCTCGGTAATAATCGATTCAGGGTGGAACTGGACGCCCTCAATTGGGTACTCCCGATGGCGCACAGCCATAATTTCACCTTCGGCTGTCCGAGCGGTTACTTCCAGCTCACTCGGAATCGACGCTTCCTCGATAATCAAGGAATGGTAGCGTGCCGCTGTAAAAGGGGAAGGGATGTCCTGAAAGATAGTTTTGCCATCATGGAAAACTTCCGACGTCTTTCCGTGCATCAAGCGCTCGGCCCGAATTACTTTTCCACCAAACACTTGCCCAATGGACTGATGGCCCAAGCAAACACCCAAAATCGGAATTTTTCCGGCAAAATGGCGGATCGTATCCATGCTGATCCCCGCCTCATTTGGCGTGCACGGTCCTGGAGACACCATCAAATAATCAGGTGCCAGTCGCTCGATTTCTTCCAGCGTAATCTTGTCATTGCGATACACTTGGAGCTCTTCCCCAAGCTCTCCCACATACTGCACCAAATTGTAGGTAAAGGAATCGTAGTTATCAATCATCAAAATCATCGTACACTCGTCTCCTCTCAACTCATCGTTCTCTGCTCGCTCAACTCAAGTGCTTTCCACAACGCTTCTGCCTTTTTCAATGACTCGGCGTACTCGGCCTCTGGAACCGAGTCAATCACGATACCCGCTCCAGCTTGGACATGAGCTACGCCATCCTTGATCACCATGGTGCGGATGGCAATGTTGACCTCGATATCACCATTGAAGCCAAACCAGCCGATTGATCCCGTATAGACGCCTCGCTTGACCGGCTCCAGCTCTTCGATGATTTCCATCGTGCGAACCTTGGGCGCTCCGGTGATCGTTCCTCCCGGAAAAGTCGCTTCGATCGCATCAAGCGCATCCTTGCCTGCTGCCAGCTCTCCTTTGACGTGAGAGACGATATGCATGACGTGGGAATATTTCTCCACGACCATGAATTCGCTGACCTCCACGCTGCCAAAGCGACAGACACGACCCATGTCATTGCGTTCCAGATCAACCAGCATGACATGCTCTGCGCGTTCCTTTTCATTATCAATCAGTTCACGGGCCAATGCATCGTCTTGCTCGTCCGTTAATCCACGCGGACGTGTACCAGCGATTGGACGCGTATGCACTTCCTTGCCTTTTACTTTTACAAGTAGTTCTGGCGAGGCACTAACCAATTGAAATTCAGGGAAGCTCAGATAGCCCATATAAGGCGACGGATTCAGCTTACGAAGCACATCGTACACTTCTGGGGCAGTCACCTGCACCGGCTTACTTTGCCGTACCGACAGATTGACCTGAAAAACATCCCCTTGGGCGATGTACTCCTGCACCCGGCGAACAGCTTCCTCAAATTGGTCTTTGCCAAAGGATACGGATGCTGGCACTAGCTTGGCAAGCGGTCTTTTGCGCAACGCTTCCCAATCTGTCTCATCACGATCCATTGCCAATGAAGCAATCGAGTCCATACGTTTTTCCAGCTGGAGTGCTGCTTGTCGATAGCTCTCTTCGGTCAAATTGCCCGCATTCAAATGCGTCAGACAAATAATCTCTCGGGTCTCATGATCAAAGACAAGAAGGTCTTGCATTATCATAACATACAGGTCTGGCAACTGTAAGTCATCAGTCGCTATCTGTGGCAAGCTAGGCTCAAAAAAGCGGTTCATTTCATAGCTAATATAGCCTACGGCTCCACCAGAAAAATCTGGCATACCTGGAAGCGCAGGCGTACGGTAACGAGATAGTAGCTCTCGTAAAGCATTCAAAGGGTTTTGAGCTTCTATGCTCTCGATTTTTCCTTCTGGGTACGAAACGATGGTTTCTCCTCGCTGACTGCGCAGCGTAGCGATAGGCTCATATGCCAAAAAGGTATACCGCCCAGCTCGTCCACTTTCCAACAGGACAGCATTTTGCAGAGAAGGCTGTAGTTTTGTGAGTACCTGCCACGGATCAATCGTCGAAGACCATGGTCTACGTAGGGCTAGGGGAACCAATGAATAAGATAAGGCATATGTCTGGCAATCAGCAAAGGTAGGGAACATTCTTCCTCTTCACGCTCCGGTTTTCACTATTTATCCGTTCATTATATAGTTGCCTGACACAAAAAGAAAAGACCACGTCGCCAATGTGCGCTTCGTGGTCATTCCGGTATTTTTTACAATTAATCTTCGAACTGATACAGAGGCGTGGACAAATAACGCTCCCCATTCGAAGGAATGATTGCGATCACTTTTTTGCCTTTGCCAAGCTTCGCTGCTACTTGCAGTGCCGCATGGATCGCTGCTCCAGAAGAAATCCCGCCGAGAATGCCTTCCTGACGAGCTACGCGACGCGCGGTTTCAAAAGCGTCCTCGTTTTCTACCTTAATGATTTCGTCGTAAATTTGTGTATCGAGAATATCCGGGACAAAGCCAGCCCCGATACCTTGGATCTTATGTGGACCTGGTTTGCCGCCAGACAAAACTGGCGAAGCCGCAGGCTCAACAGCTACGATTTGTACATTCGGATAGTGTTCACGAAGAACCTGCCCTACACCCGTAATCGTTCCGCCTGTACCGATACCGGAAATAAACGCATCTACGCCACCGATTTCATTCGCTTGGTCCAACAGCTCACGGGCAGTCGTCTCACGGTGAATGGCCGGGTTTGCCAGATTTTTAAATTGTTGCGGAATGAAATAAGAGCTATCTTCTTTCGCCAGCTCTTCCGCTTTGCGAATCGCTCCGCCCATCCCTTCGCTGCCTGGTGTGAGAACCAGCTCCGCACCATACGCACGCAACAGGTTGCGTCGCTCCATACTCATAGTCTCTGGCATGACCAGAATAGCACGATATCCTTTTGCAGCAGCAACCATCGCGAGTCCAATACCGGTATTTCCGCTCGTAGGTTCAATGATGGTATCACCCGGTTTTAGACTCCCATCTGCCTCTGCTGCCTCAATCATCGACAACGCAATTCGGTCTTTTACACTGCTGCCCGGGTTGAAGAACTCCAGCTTCAAGTAAATGTCTGCAATATCTTCGGTGACAACACGATTCAGCTTTACAAGCGGAGTAAATCCAATCAAATCGGTAATGGAATTAGCCACGCGCATATGTTCTGCCCCTCCTATTTTTCATAACCGAGTAAAACGCTAGGATTTATTGACATAATTATATCAACGGTAGCCTATTTGGTCAATGAGGCATTTGCCCAGATATCTGGACTCCTACCGATTTTCGCAATCGCTCCAGCACGACATCCAGCGACTCGACCTGGGCAAATGCGATTTCTCGGCGCAGCTCATCTTTTACCTCTTCAAACGTCCGTTGACTGGCTTCCCTGCGCTCTGTCAGTTGATAAATGACGTATTCATCTTGTATTTTGATCGCTTCGCTATATTTGTCTTTCTCCAGCTTTTCTACAATAAGCTTCGCCTCGTCAGGCAATCGATTATCCTTGATGGAAACCCAGCCTACATCGCCGCCATTCACCGCTGTATCCGCATCAATTGAACGCGCTTTAGCAATCGTCTGAAAGTCGGCCCCGTTTTTTAGATCAGCCAAAACTTGTTCCGCTTCTTTTTGTGAAGCCACGACGATTTGTCCTAAACGCACCTGCATCGGTCGGGTATAACGGTCAGATCGGCTATTGTAGACGTTTAGTATTTCTTCATCTTTGATGGTCATGTCCTTCGTTGCAAGGGTTTGCAGCAGGATTTGATAAGAAATCTCTTGCTTTAGGGCTTCCACGGTCGTCCCCGCTTGTTTGATTAGCGCAGCCTCAAACTCGCTGTCTGTCCGACTGCCGTAACTGTCGCGAATCTGGGAAAGCTCTTGCTCCAGCTGCTTCGAATCAACCGTAATGCCGGATCGTTTCGCCTCTTGAAAAACGACTTCCCGATTAATCATGTCGTTTAGCACTTGCTTACCGAACTTTTGTTTCAGTGCCGTTACATACTCGTCGTTGCTAATCGTCTTATCCCCTACGATGGCGGCAGGCTGCAGCTTGCCTGATCCCTGGTACCATGCCCAGGTAACGGCAAGCAGCAACAATACAAGCGCCCCAATGAATGCCCACAACCCTTTTACGTTGGTCATGCCAACACTCCCCTACTTGACGCCGCGCTTACATGTCTTTCAGGATGTCTTCCAACGCGGATCTGTCATAATGGTAACGTTCATTACAGAAATGACAGTGTACTTCTGCTTCGCCCTGTTCCTCAATCAGACCTTCCATTTCTTCGCGTCCCATGCTGATCAGTGCCTGAACTACCTTATCCGCTGAACATTTGCAGCTAAATTGAATCTCCGTGCGGCTCAGGATTTTTGGCTCATCCAATACGCGGGCCAAAATCTCTTCAGGAGTCAAACCTTCGCCAATCATGCGAGAAACCTGTGGAAGCTGTCCTAGGCGCTCTTCAATGGCTGCCACAACCTCTTCAGGCGTATTCGGCAACAGCTGAAGAATAAAACCACCCGCAGCCAAAACAGAACGGTCCTCAGGATTAACCAGTACACCCACCCCTACTGCAGAAGGCGTTTGCTCGGACATCACAAAATAGTACGTGAAGTCTTCCCCAATCTCACCAGAGACGATCGGCGCGCTGCCTTGATACGGCTCCTTGAGACCGAGATCTTTCGTTACGTACACAAACCCGTCTGTTCCCACTGCACGTGCTACATCGAGCTTGCCTTTATCGTTTAGCTCAAAGTGGACGTGCGGGTTGGATACATACGCGATTCCTTCACCATGTGCGTTTGCTTCCGCCATGATCTGCCCGATTGGTCCGCCTCCTTTTACTTTGACATGGAGGCTCTCGTTTCCTTTTAACATAGCCCCCATCATCAAGGTAATGGTCAGCGTACGTCCCGCTGCGGCTGTCGCTGTATTCCACATGTCGTGACGACGACGCATATCTTCAACAGATTCTGTCGTGCGTGCGGCAAATGCACGAACATGCCCATTAAAACCAGTTGCTCTTATCATATAATCGCCCATGTAGCGATCCTCCTTTTCAATCATGAAGCTATCTTACCAGTTTACCACAAGGAGAAAAAGACTACGCCCCTCCCGCTGTGAGTCTGACACTTTGAGGATTCGACCATTTCTGACAGAAAAGACCCCTCTGTACGAAGAGGGGCCGAAATAACTAAATCCTATGTTAGGTTAAATAATCTTTTAATACGTGCGAGGCTTTTTGCGTTCGCAATCGGTCAATCGTCGTCGCTTCAATTTGGCGAATACGCTCGCGGGTAAGACCAAACATTTTCCCCACTTCCTCCAACGTGTACACTTGATCATCATAGAGACCATAACGCATGGAGATAATTTCTTGGGCGCGGGGACTAAGTCGATCCAACGCTGCGCGCATTTGCGAGCGAAGGTCTACTTTTTCAATCCAGTCATCCAGCGAGGATAACCCATCATCCATAATCTCTGCGTAGCTCAAGCTCTCGTCTTCATGCCAAGCCTGCCATTTCTCACTATCCAGTTCAGCGTCGATGGATTCCATCTTCATCATGAGAGCCAGTTCAATGGCCTCCACCTTTTCTAATGGAATATCCAGGAGTACGGCAATCTCCTGCCGATCTGGCGTCCGGTTCAAAGCATGGACGAGATGTAGTACTTGCTTCTGATACTGGCGAATCTGCTCATGCATGTGGACAGGAATGCGAATCAGAGTTGCTTTGTCGTTGATGGCACGGGTGATCGCTTGAGAGATCCACCAGTGCGAGTAATGATAGAGACGCACGCCTCGTCCCACATCAAATTTGTCAATCGCGGTAAACAAACCTATCGTGCCTTCCTGAATCAAATCCAGGAACGGCATCCCTCTTTTCAAATGGCGCAAAGCGGTACTAACTACGTATCGTAAATAGGCGCGCACAATCGTTTCACGTGCTTCAAGATCGCCATCCCTTTGATAGCGAATCAGGCAAGCAAGCTCTTCTTCTTTGTCCAACATAGGTGTTGCAGCGACGCTTTCCAAAAACAGTAGAGCAGAAGTGTCCGATCGAAGCGATCTAGGGACAACAATTCCCAACTGTGTCTCCACTTCCCGCCAACGACGGGGAGTTGAATGGAACGAGGAGGTACTCAGAGTCATATGCAACCCTCACTTCTCTGGAATGGAAGATCACGATGAAGTAGGTGAGTCACGGAATGTTTTACTGTATCCGTATTTCGACAAAACCTGTCCGATTCCTGCCAGTTAACAGAATATTAACAGTTCTCCTCTCAGAATAGTTGATGAAAGCCCTTTCATAGGCTAGAGTTAAAAGTTTATGAAGAAAAAGCCATCCTCATTAACCAAGGATGGCAAAAAGACAATGTCGAATCTTCTGATAAAAACGAAGACTACTGATACAGATGACAGGCGACGAAGTGGTTGGTGTCTACTTCCTGCCAGATAGGCTTCTTTTCGGCACATACGGCTTTGGCTACTGGACAGCGCGTACGGAACACACAGCCGCTGGGTGGATTGATCGGGCTCGGAACGTCACCTTCGATAATCGTGCGCTCGCGGCTTTTCTCCAAATCGGGATCAGGGACAGGAATGGCCGACAACAACGCCTGCGTGTAAGGATGCTTCGGTGATTCGTAAAGAATTTCACTGGCAGTCATCTCGACCATATTGCCCAGGTACATGACGCCAATCCGGTCACTAATGTGCTTTACCATCGCCAAATCATGCGCGATAAACAAGTACGTCAGCTTTTGTTCCTGCTGCAATTTCTTCATTAAATTAACGACCTGTGCCTGAACCGAAACATCGAGTGCGGAAATCGGCTCATCGGCAATGATGAAGGTTGGATTGACGGCAAGTGCCCGCGCAATCCCTATCCGCTGTCGCTGACCACCACTGAACTCGTGCGGGAAACGGTTGGCATGCTCTTTTTGCAAGCCAACCATCTCCAACAGCTCGATCACACGGTTCATCCGTTCCTTCCCTTTATATAGCCCATTTAGATGCAAGCCCTCCGAAATGATTTCCGCAATGTTCATTCGGGGGTTCAGAGAAGCATACGGGTCCTGAAATATCATTTGCATATGGCGTGTCAGCTTGCTCCGCTCAGCAGATGATGCCTGATGGACGTTTTGCCCGTCAAAAATAACCTCACCTGTCGTCGGCTGATACAACCCGATGATTGTACGGCCTGTGGTCGATTTGCCGCAGCCAGATTCCCCTACCAGTCCAAACGTTTCCCCCTCGTAAATATCGAAGGAAACATTGTCCGCTGCCGTAAGTGAGAGCCCTTTACCCAACGTAAAGGTCTTTGTCAGGTTCTTTACCTGGACCAGCTTCTTTCGTTGCATCTGGCCACTCCTCCCTGTTATCCGTTTACCAGTATCGTCTGGAGACGCAATGTTCCTTTTCGAGCTTGTAGCCATCCAGCTTGACGATCTCGATGGCACTTCGCGAATCCGGAGAATGAATCATTTCGCCATTTCCCATGTAAATGCCCACGTGATGGACTCTGCCTTTCCCCTCTTCATGGGCAAAAAACAGCAGATCGCCCGGAAGCAAAGCTTCTTTTTCCACGAGCTGTCCGGCTTTTGCCTGATCAGATGCATCACGCGGAATCTGGAGACCGACAGATCGGTGCATGTTGTACGCAAATCCTGAGCAGTCATACCCGTAAGAGGACATGCCTCCCCATAAATAATGCAGATTGAGGAATCTCTTGCCAGCTTCTACGATTGCCTCTCCACGATTACTGGAAAGCTCGATTGGCTCGTTTGCTTTCACAATTTGGACGTCAGCTTTTGGCAAAAGTCCTGTGCCGTTTGGTGTCGCTACCGTTACCCAGTCTGCGGTTTCCTCAATCAGCGGCAGTTGGGTTAAAAAGACCAGCTCCATGTCTGGCTTTTTGTCGGCTGTATGTAGACGGGTAAACGCCGCCGTGACCATCGCCAGCTTTTGACCTGGCTGTACCTCAAAAGCATCTGACCACGGTGCTAGCTGGCGAGACGGAATCCAGCCGGGATAACCTGTTGCATTTTTGTTCGTAGTCTGATCAGGAATCAGAACCTGTGACCATTCCCCTTGCTCCTCGACTACCTCTACGCGGGTACCGTACAGTGCTTGTGTTTGAATCGCGTTATTGTCGTAAAAACCAAGCTTCTCCTCCACAGTAAGGGAAGCGAGCCAGCTTCGTGCATCTACCGGGGATTGGAGCGCTACATGGTCAATATCACGCGGCGACTCCGGCTTGGTCCACACAGTGGCAACAGAGACAGAAACAATGGCAGATTTCATCTTAGTTCTCCCCCTCCCACAGGCTGACGGAACGAATACCGAGCCCAGACTCTTCTGGCATGTGCATCAAGCGACCTTCGTATGTTACGCCACCTTCTATGCCATCGTGCAAAAGCATCAACGGAGCATCAAAATCAAAACGGGTAATGTTCTTCTTGCTGGCTGCAAAATGCGCTGCTGCTGATACAGCCAGACGCGATTCGATCATGCTGCCAACCATACATGGAATACCGTACTCTTCAGCCAATTGATTGATCAATTGTGCTTTGTAAATGCCGCCAGCCTTCATCAGCTTGATATTAATCATGTCAGCCGCACGGTTTTGCAAAACCTGCAGGGCCTGCGCTGGTGAAAACACACTCTCGTCAGCCATGATTGGCGTATCGACCGAATCTGTTACCCGCTTCAAGCCTTCCAGATCATGCGCTTTTACTGGCTGCTCAATGAGTTCGATACCAAGACCCATGTCCTCCATTTTGCGAATGGATTGCACCGCTTCTTTTACATTCCATCCCTGGTTGGCATCAAGACGAATCTTCACTTGATTGCCCACGGATTTGCGAATTTCCTGGATGCGCAAAATGTCATCCTCGATATTGTCCTTGCCGACCTTGATTTTCAGTACGTGAAAGCCTTGTTTGAGATAGGCAACCGCATCCTCGCCCATTTCTTTCGGGGAGTTCACGCTGACGGTATAGTCCGTCTCCAATTGGTCACGGTAGCCACCCAGGAATTGATACAACGGCATTCCTGCGCGCTGAGAAATAAGGTCGTACAACGCAATGTCTACCGCTGCCTTCGCACTCGTATTTCCTACCATGGATTGGTGCAAGGTTTGGAAAACTCGTTCATAGGCAAGCAAATTCAATCCGATGAGCTGAGGTCTCATCGTATTCATAATCGCCGACTCGATGCTCTCGATGCTGTCTCCGGTAATGACGACAGTAGCCGAAGCTTCGCCCCACCCGACCATACCGTTGTCGCAAGTAATTTTCACCAGAACCGATTCCAGACTATGCACCGTACGCAAAGCTGTTTTAAAAGGCTTTTTCAATGGAACAGATATTCGTTTTACTTCGATGGCTTGAATAATCATGTTTTCCTCCATCTTCTCCAGCACTCGTGCTTTCTTTCGTGTTTTTTCTAATAGACATACTAAATTATAGCACTATTAAAAATTCTAGCAAAAAAGGGGGAGAGTCATTCCATCCATGAAATGACTTCTCCCAACTCACTCTTTCTTACTTCACGACAGCTTTTCTCAGGTCTGTATAGCTCAGTGAAGAGCTTTGTACACCGCTCACTTTGTCGCTTGAGAGCAAGGAAGTGTTGTAGAAATAAAGCGGTGCGATTGGCGCTTCATCCACCAAGATTTTTTCTGCATCATGCAGCAGCTTCAGACGTTTTGCATCGTCTGGCTCCTTGTATGCGTCTTGGATCAACTTGTCGAATTGCGCATTGCCCCAGCCCGTACGATTGCTTGCTGCCTTCGATTGGAAAATATCAAGGAAGTTGATCGCATCGCCGAAGTCAGGCAACCAGGAAGAACGGGCAATTTGATACTGCAATTGCTTTTGCATATCCGTCAAAACTTTTCCTTCTACCTTTTGCAGCTTCACATCAACGCCCAGCGTCTGCTTCCACATTTCTTGCGCGGCTTGTGCCGTTTTTTCGTTAGCCGTTCCGCTGCGGTACGTGAGTGTAACCTCTGGGAGCTTTGTGTAGCCTTTTTCTTTCATTCCTTGTTCCAGAAGCTTCTTTGCTTCTTCTGGGTTGAAGTTCACCAATTCTCCGCCTACCTCACGGAATTGCCCTTCACCGTTGGCATCAGGCAAACCATAAGATACGAAGCCTGTTCCCGGCTTTTGTTGACGCATCAGCACCAGGTCGACCAGTGTTTTACGGTCAATCGCCAAGCTGAAAGCTTTACGAATATTGGCGTTATCAAATGGCTCCTTCGTTACGTTGAAACGATAGAACTCTGTACCTGCTCCATCACGCACGAATACTTTGCCATCTTTGAACAATTGATCTGCCATGTCTGCAGGAACGGTTGTCGTTCTGTGCAGCTCTTCGTTCGTAAACATTTGATACTCGGTATTCTCGTCATCAATCATTTTCCAAACAGCACCAGGCAGTGTTACGTTTGCTGCATCCCAGTACGTATCGCTCTTCATTATTTTCAGTTCACTGTCATGCGCCCATTCTGTCAGCTTGAATGGCCCGTTTCCGACAAAACTTGCTGCTTCTGCTGCCCATTTCGGATCTTTTTCTACAGTTGCTTTGTGAACAGGGAAGAAAGCCGGGTTGGATGCCAACAGGAGCGTCCAGGAAGCTGGTTGAGCGAGCACGACCTCTAGTGTTTTGTCGTCCAACGCTTTTACTTTTACGCCATCCGCCGATCCTTTACCACTGTTATAGGCCTCCGCTCCCTCAATAATATACGCGAGGGATGCCGCTGGAGATGCCAGTGCAGGATCAAGCATGCGTTTCCATGCGAATTCGAAGTCCTGAGCCTTTACCGGTTCACCATTGGACCATTTGTTGTCACGCAGGGTAAAGGTGTAGGTTTTTCCATCCTCGGAGATTTTCCATTCGGAAGCGGCCGCTGGTTTAGGCTTTTGATTTTCGTCCAGGCGGGTCAAGCCTTCCATCAGGTTGTTCAAAATGTTATAGGACGGCTCATCGAAGCCAATCGGCGGGTCCAATGACGTCGGTTCCTTGATATTGTTCAGCAACAGGAGCTTTGCCGCTTGATCGCCCGGCGTCGGAGCGTTTGGCTGAGCCGTGTTGCCTGGTGCGGGCTCACTCGATGCAGCTGGTTGACCCGATGTACATCCAGCCATAAGCATGGACACACCTAGCGTAGCCGTCAGCAACAATGTTGATAGTTTTTTCACTGTTTCTTCCCCCTTATTTTTTGTTTTTGTATGACGTAAAAGGATAGCGCCGTCAGCCGACACCCTCTTTTACACGAATGAAGCCGGGCTTGACCACTGCCCTTGACAGCCATGAATCAGGTCCCTGTTGGCGGTTGCATCGACGCCAGCAACTTCTTCGCCCGTGGGTCCTGCAACCAACAGGAAACCGCGTGTTTGCTATGAACATGTGTCTCCGCTGGCTGGTAATTCCGACATACTTCCAACGCATAGTCACAGCGCGCAGCGAATGCACAGCCAATTGGTGGGCTGAACAAATCCGGGGGTGTTCCAGGTATCGGGCTGAGCGGTATGGAGCGATCAGCATCTAAACGAGGCATCGACGCCAGCAAGCCTTTGGTGTACGGATGCTGCGGATTGTAAAAAATGTCGCGAACAGGCCCGGACTCTACCACTTTTCCGGCATACATGACGTTGACCCGATCCGCAATCTTGGCGACGACTCCCAAATCATGCGTGATAATAATGATCGAGACTCCCGTCTTTTTCTGAATGCTTTTGAACAGCTCGATGATTTGCGCCTGAATCGTCACATCCAACGCTGTTGTAGGCTCATCCGCAATCAGAATGGACGGCTTACAGACAAGCGCAATCGCAATCATGATCCGTTGGCGCATCCCGCCACTAAACTGATGGAGGTACTGCTTGAGACGACTTTCTGGAGTGGCGATCCCTACCAAGGTGAGAATCTCAATCGCTTGCCGCTTGGCTTCGCTTCTGGTGACCTTTTGATGGCGAATGATTCCCTCCATAATCTGCTCACCAATGGTGATCGTCGGGTTAAGTGATGTCATCGCATCTTGAAAGATCATGGAGATTTCTTTCCCACGCAGCTCGCGCATTTGCTTTTCCGGCAGCTTGGCCAGGTCCTGCCCTTTAAAATGAATGCTTCCACCCGCGATTTTTCCGATATGCTCCGGGATCAGTCGCATAATGCTCCTTGCAGTCACGCTTTTCCCACATCCGGATTCACCAACAATCGCCAGTGTCTCCCCTTTGTTCAAGGTAAAGTTCACGTCCCGAACAGCGTTCACTTCACCACCATGCGTCTTGAATGTGACCCGAAGCCCACTGACCTCCAGCAGCTTTTCCGTTTTATCCATGTTGCCTACCTCCTTGACTTCGGATCGAACGCATCGCGCAAGCCATCACCAAGCACGTTGAACGCGAGCATCGTCAGCGAGATGAGGAAAGCAGGGAAAAAGAGCCGCCACCAATGCCCCGACAAAATGGTGGGGAGTCCATCGTTCGCCATTACCCCCCAGCTAGCCATTGGCGCCTGAATACCGAGACCGAGAAAACTCAGAAACGCCTCTGCAAAAATCGCAGATGGAACAGATAACGTGACATATACAATGATGATGCCAATTGTGTTGGGCAGCAGATGTTTACGAATGATGTAGAAAGGCTTTGCCCCCATTGTTTTTGCTGCCAGTACGTACTCCGAGTTTTTCATTTGCAGGACCTGACCGCGCACAGTCCGGGCCATCCCGATCCAACCGGTCGCACTTAAGGCAATAATAATGGTTAAAAGTCCGGGCCCCATGACGACCATTAGCAAAATCACCACCAACAAATAAGGAAGGCCATACAAAATGTCCACGAAGCGCATCATGATATTATCGATTCGCCCGCCCAAATATCCGGCAATTCCTCCATACAAGACACCAATGAAAAAATCGATAAGTGCTGCCGTCAAACCGACAAACAGGGAAATACGCGCACCATACCAAACACGCGTGAACACATCGCGGCCAAAATCATCAGTACCAAACCAGTTCGCATCCGACGGCGGTTTGTTTTTCATAATAATCGACTGTTTGGCGTATTCATGATCAGAGATCATCGGTCCAATCGTAGCCATAACCCCAAGCAAGATAATAACTACCAACCCCAACAGAGCCAGCTTGTTTCCTCTCAGACGAAGCCAAGCTTCTTGCCAAAACGTCAGTTGAGGTCGCACAATCGCTTCCGCATTGAGGTTGTCTTTTCGCATGGGGATAAATAAATCATCAGAAACGATCATCCTTCGCTCTCCTTTCGATGCAGCTTAATTCGTGGATCAATGATGCCGTACAGTACATCGACGACAAACATCAAGAAAATCAAAAGTGCGCTGTAGAAGACGGTCGTTCCCATAATGACGGAATAGTCACGGTTGTTAATGCCAGCGACAAAATATTTCCCCATCCCAGGAATCGCAAATATTTTTTCGATCACAAAGCTTCCCGTTAAAACGTTGGCAATTAGTGCGCCTAAAAGCGTGACGACAGGCAAAATCGCATTACGCAGTGCGTGCTTCAACACGATCGTTACCGGAGACAGCCCTTTTGCACGAGCGGTTTCAATGTATTCCTGGGTCAACACTTCCAGCATGTTGGTACGAGTCAAACGAGCAATAATTGCAATCGGACCAAATGCCAATGCAAGCGCTGGCATAATCACATGCTGCCAAGACCCCCACGTTGCGGTCGGCAACAGCTTCCATTCGACCGCCAAATATTTGATTAATAAGGAGGCGACAACAAAGCTGGGAACAGATATCCCGATAACAGCAATAATCATGGCAAGGTAATCAATGAGACGGTTATGTCGTAGCGCTGCGATCACACCAAGCGCAATACCGGTAACAATCGCAAAGACGACAGAAATCAGACCGAGTTGAAAAGAAACGGGGAATCCACGGGCGATCATTTTGTTGACCGTATCCGAGCTATTTGCAATCGACGGCCCAAGGTCAAACTGCACCAGCTTTTGCAAGTACAGCCCGTATTGGACGAGTAGTGGCTTATCCAGGTTGTAGTAGGCATTGAGATTGGCAGCAACTGCTTTGTTTAATGCCTTTCCTTCTTTTTCAAAAGGAGATCCCGGAACGGCATGCATCAAGAAAAAGGTGAGGGTAATGATGAGCCATAACGTCACGATCATGGAGATAAATCTGCGGAAAACAAAAGATAGCAAGGACTCTCCTCCTTTTCATCAGAAACTGACCTCTCGTAATAAGCAAAAAACCCAGCAAATGCACGTGATCATGGCATTTGCTGGGTTTTACTTACGTGTATGCCGTGCATACGAATAAATAAAGCAGCGGGTGTATTCATTTGGTGACTGTGGCTTTATTTCTCGTGGAAACTGCTTGTTTGTACTTCTTTTGCGCGTCCTTAAATGCTGCGATCAATGTTTTTTGGGAAGATCCAAAATACCGAAAGCGAATCTCTTCGCCAATTTCCTCCGACGCCATGATCGAATGACCGATAAAGATCGACCGAGCAAAATCAGACGTCAGTTGGACCGTGGAAGAACAGGCTGCATCAACGATCTTGTCGTTGGAAGTATCGACAACCAATCCGATAAAAAAAGCACTGAATTGCTGTGTAATCGGATTGTTCGAAGAGGACTGTGCATCGCCTACGATATAAATGGTATCTTTATCAAACAAATCAATAACCCCACTTTTACTATGCTTAACGGACCGGCAAACGGGATGTTCGGAGAGCGACTTCCTCACAATCGCAAGCTGGGTAAGCACTTTCCTACATAGTACCAGAAGATTTCTCAATTTGTAAATAAGTCTGACTAATCTTTCAGTTCTTCTACAGATACGACCGGAAACGAATGCGACGGCAGCATCGGCAGAAACGGTCGCTCGTCGATGTAGGCAACTACGACATGCGATGGACCCACCATTGTTTTCGGTGCGAGCTGCAATTCCTCCCCGCGCTCAGTTACGACAGTAATCTGCAGCATTCCACCTCCCGGACGAGCTGGCCCTTTCGTTGCTCGCTCTGTCACGAGTGTTTTCCCATTGTACTGTAAGCGTAATTGGTGGTCATTACGCCACGAACGGAAATCCATATAATAGCGCGAGAAAGGAATGGGATCAGTGGTCACACTGTCTGCTTGAGGGACGAACATGGCCTGCTCACGACGGTAGCCACCATTCTCATGCATTCTTTCATCAAAACGTTCAAGAGCCTCATCTTCGAGCAGATCAATCACACCTTCTGTTTTCAGTACAGGATCAACAGCAAAGGTAGCGTGATGATTAGATAACTCCAGGAGTATCTTCACTTCTGTTTTTTTCTGCATGGCGAGGTCTGCATCTACAATAAACATACCTACCAACAAAAAGAACAGCATCGTAGAAATCGATAAGATATTTATACCCGTAACGATAGCCTCCTAACGGGAGCTTTTACAAATCGTAGTCCATGATGTTAACTGTACCTATTCTTTGGACTTGCAAGGAATCAGCTGGCATCGGAATCCACGTGGTAAAGCGGGGGTATGGAATTGCCAGCTCTACGACAAACTCATCTTCGTGGCTCCACAGAACGGGATCGAGTGAACGAGTGCGAGTGACACTGACAGACAGCTCATGATCCGGAATGGAAAGCTTTTTCTCCCTCAGCTCCCGAGTGATCAATGCCCGAACCTCTTGTTGCAGGTTGGCTTCACTCGTCCCCCCGTGGTTGCTGACATATTTCGTAGCGACTGCGCTCACTTCCAATAATTCATTCCTGGCCTGAACAACCGTATGTACCTGTAAAAGCCCTAATGGAACGAGTAGCATAACCATAATGTTCAGAATCACAGCGATTAATTGACCCATTAGCCTGTACCAAAACGCGTTACTTCAGCGAGCAAATCACCGAAAAACTGCGTGCATACCGAAAAGAGATTTTGCGGACCGGTGAGAAGCAACCCTACCGTCAAAGGTAAAACAATCGCCATTACAGCCAAAATGCTAATCATTTTATTCATTCACTACCACCCTGGATCAAAGTATTCGGACGGACGGCTTCCCGTAAAGGAAAAGGATGTATCCCCCTCCACAAACTTGTGCAGCCATTGGGTCACTTTTGAAGGCTGGATGGTAACCGACAAGGTAATCGCCTCCTGCCGCTCTTTACGAGCTCGCTCGCTCTCGGTTCGAGGCCAGCTCCCAGCAAACGTATCCCCTGTCACTTCCCAACCCAGTCCTTTCATTTTCAGAAGATAGTAATCTGCTAATGTCGGCTCCAAATACCCGATGTCCTGCATATCATCCAGTAAGTCAGCATAGATTCCACGAGCAATCGCCCTTTCCATTGCGTACAAGTGGTAAGCTCCCAGTGCGGAAGTGATCAATAGAAGGACCAGTAGACAAATAAGAAAGACTTTTGCTTTCACCATCGTTTTAGAAACGCCAGCTCTTCTTTAATGGAAGATGACCGTCGCTGCCCGATACACCCTTTCCTGTTGTGTCTGTTTAAGCTGCTCCTCTGGTTGGAGATTCCAAAGCACCGCGCACAAGCTCCCTACCATAATCGAAATGATGAGAAGTACGTGGATGTGCAGCATTATTTTGACGACGTATAGGATGTACCGTTTTGCATCCTAAAGTTGATGTTTTCATTTCGAGTATCATAGTTCAGCGAAGTGATGGATTGGTTAATGCTCTCGGCAGAATCGTTTGCCGCAGGGCTTAACTCATTGCCGTAACTGCTAACACCAATTCCTAACACCATGACGCATGCTAAAAATATAAAAAGCTACCAGGGTGGTCCGTATTCATCGCCCAAAGCATATCTACGATTTCTCCACCGCGTGTCTCACCGACCATAATGACATCCGGCCTTTTTCGCAAGGACAAGCGAACACAATCCTTGATCGAAAACCCACCCTTCCCCTCGTAATTCGCAGGTTTCGCTAAAAATCTGCGCACAAAAGGATGCTGAAGCTTCATCTCCAAGACATCCTCGATCGTAATAATACTTAAATGATCAGGGACATATTGGGAGATGAGATTGAGCATGTGTGTCTTGCCTGAGCCTGTTCCTCCACTGACAATGCCAGATGCACGAGATAAACGGACGGCTCTGTTTAAAAAGAGAAGCATCGGCTCGCAAATGGAACCGTACCGTAAATAATCGGACTCACTGAGTAGCTCACGGTGTTTTCTAATCGTGAGCATATGACCATCGGGAGAAATAGAACGATGCGTAGCAGCAACCCGGGAACCGTCTGGAAGCTGTGTATGCAGCTCTGCTTTCGTTTCATTAAACTCACGTCCCATTGTCGCTGCAATCTGTTCTAATAAGCGCAGCAGCTCTTCCTCACCGCGAAAAACAGCAATCTCTGGAGATTCAAGACGACCAGTACTTTTTCTTTCAATGACGAGATAGTTATAGCGATGAAAAAGAATCTCCGTGATGTCGTTATCCTCTAATAAAGCGTCTAATGGGCCCCACCCCGTCAAAGAATGCAGCAGCCGTTTTACTTCTGCTTCCATTTGTATGGATGTCAGCGTTGTTTGCAACTCCAGCAGCATTCGAATATCTGCCGTCAGCTCATCCATAAAGAGTGAAGAATGTTTTTCCTCCCATAATCGCTTTCCGTATTTCTCAACAATCTGGGTACGAATCAATGTTTCTCTATCTGTCCCAACCCATTTTTCATTCGTCCGCTCATGATCCGGAGCTTGCATTTTTTCGTGAAGCGTCGCAGGAACTCCCGCCGTTCCCCTCCCCGCTGATCGTAATTCTTGCGCAGGGCGGACTTGATTTGAAATGCCTAGTAACTGTTTTTTATCGAACATGACACCCTCCCTTATCCCCATAACCATTTGAAGAGAGACGTTTTCTCTTTTTGTTTCTCTTTTCCAGTAGCCTTCATTTGCTCCCCATCTACGGGAAACAGTGCTTTTCCTAATGTCTCAATGGCTTCCTTGGCCGGAATTCTCCCTGACTGGAGCATGACTGGCGTTCCGGTGTTAATTGATTTTTTCACTTCCACATCATCAGGTATGGAGAAAACTTTTTTGCTGGGGTGAAGCTGGAAATAGGCACGAATTTCATCTAAGGTAAACATTTCTTTCCTTTGCAAACGATTCATGCAAATTTGAATGCGTTCTTCTGGGTACTCTGCTTCTCTCAACAGTTTCAGCAATCGTTGAATATTTTCAATGGAGTCTACCACCGGATTCCCCACCATCACAACATGTTCTGCAAAAAACAGAGCTTGAATTGTTGCATCTGTTGTATCCGGAGCCGTATCAATAAGAATGACGTCATAGTTGCTCTGTTTTAACGTTTCGAGAATCAGATATAAATGATAGTCACGGATTTCAAAGCTTTGCCGAATATCACGGGGGGACGTAAGTACATGCAAGCCTGTATCAGGATGAGCAACGACATATTTCTCGATATGTTGAGGAGATAAAGGCAAGGCTTGTGCGTATGCCTGCCATTCCTCACTGCTAATGGAATACGGATCTTTTCCTTGATCCTGAATAAACGAATGCAATTGAGCATCGAGATCCTTTACCCACGTAAAAAGATTAGGGGTACGGGGGAGATTCAAAGTAGTCGCAAAAGTACCAAGATCAAGATTGAAGTCAACAGCGATAACCCTCAATGGGACGCCCTCGTTTTTTTGCATGGAAAAGAAAATCGCTAGCTCACGAGAAATAAATGTTTTTCCTACGCCACCTTTGGGACCGTAAACAGTAATAAGCTGTTTAGGACGAGTCATTTCAGGAACTAAACTATCCGTGATCGGCTCGGAGATCGAAGGCTGCTGACTCGAATAGCTCCTGGTTTGTTCCTGGATTACATATTGGTGTTGTTGTGGCGCAGCTTCTGCTACCATACCTGGAGGCTGTATCATCATAGCTAACGCTTCGATTTGCCCTGGTTCAATGGGCTTGGCAATAACCCATAGGCCTAAGTTCCGGAAAAATGGCTCCCACATCAGTTCATTGCTTGAGCAAGCAGCAATAAATGAAAGATGAGGAAAGGCTAGCCTAAATTGCTGACACAACACACCTCTTTCCGTTCCCTTTATACCGCCCAGCAACACCAAATGGGGTTGGTTTGCCTGTAATTTTGCCCATGCCTCTTCCACTCCGAGTGCTTCCCCGCACACTTCGATCCATCTACTGTTTATAAGTTGCGCCGTTAACAAACGAACTGAATCACGATCATCATCTACTATGAGCAAACGCCTTTTCACTCATGCTCCTCCTTTTTAATACCCCAGCGAGTTTTCGTCTTCATTAACTCTGAAGCGAATTTTACGTCTCCTATTCCTGGATTTCCCTCATCCTTTACTGCAGCCAAACCCAATCTGATTTTTCCATAATGAAGTGCGTGTGTTAGCAGAACAGCCTCATCACGTGTCAGGGAGAGAGTCACAGCTACCAGCTTGGGATGATCCCCTTCCATTTCGCGTTGAATGCCAATGATTGGCATGTTTTGCAGCAGGAGTCCGGAATGTGCTCCTGTTTCATCTTCAAAGGAAGCATAGACGTGCACCCTTTCTCCGCTTGATACATGCGGTGAAACTCCTGCAACATTGTCTACGGGAATGCTCATACCTGTCATTTTTTCTGTGATCACTCCGCTGCCTTGCGCATTACTGGTTTGCTCCAAATCACTTTGCAATAACGGTCGGCCTCCCTTCACTTGACGGGTGAATGCCAAACCGACAAGACTCTGTCCTTCTTCCCATGGAATCAAACCTGGAATTGGGGCAATGGGTTGTTGAAAGATCCCTCCCAGTCTCAGTGTTAATGGCTCCATATCCCTTGCTTCAAGTAATTGGCCACTTTCTTTTTCCACTGTTGATCGCAATTGAATATAGGTCACTTGATGCGGCTTCAAAATGATGTAGGTCGCTACACCTACACATGTAGCGAAAAGCAATATAGCCAATAGTCGTAACGGATGTATAGACATTCTCCCCCTCCTCTCCATTGTTTCTAGCGTAGAGGAAATTAGAGGGACAAAAAAAGAAAACAAAAAAACTGTGCATTTGTTCTGCACAGTTACACCTATTACACAACAAAAAAAGCTGCATTCTCCATTACTTTTTACAAGTAATCGGGAATACAGCTTTTCGTCTCATTCCTTCAAAACTGAATACGCATGATTGCTAAGAATGTGTGGATAAGTCCTCGACCGATTAGTATTCGTCAGCTCCACGCGTTACCGCGCTTCCACACCGAACCTATCAACCTCATCGTCTATGAGGGGTCTTACCAGCTTGCGCTGTGGGAAGTCTCATCTTGGAGGGGGCTTCACGCTTAGATGCTTTCAGCGCTTATCCCGTCCGCACATAGCTACCCAGCTGTGCCACTGGCGTGACAACTGGTGCACCAGCGGTGCGTCCATCCCGGTCCTCTCGTACTAAGGACAGCTCTCCTCAAACTTCCTACGCCCGCGACAGATAGGGACCGAACTGTCTCACGACGTTCTGAACCCAGCTCGCGTACCGCTTTAATGGGCGAACAGCCCAACCCTTGGGACCTACTTCAGCCCCAGGATGCGATGAGCCGACATCGAGGTGCCAAACCTCCCCGTCGATGTGGACTCTTGGGGGAGATAAGCCTGTTATCCCCAGGGTAGCTTTTATCCGTTGAGCGATGGCCCTTCCATGCGGAACCACCGGATCACTAAGCCCGACTTTCGTCCCTGCTCGACTTGTAGGTCTCGCAGTCAAGCTCCCTTCTGCCTTTACACTCTACGAATGATTTCCGACCATTCTGAGGGAACCTTTGGGCGCCTCCGTTACCTTTTAGGAGGCGACCGCCCCAGTCAAACTGCCCACCTGGCATGGTCCTCTCGCCCGATAAGGGCGACGAGTTAGAAACTCCGTACATCAAGGGTGGTATCCCACCGACAGCTCCACAGAGGCTGGCGCCCCTGCTTCTCAGCTTCCCACCTATCCTGTACATGATGCACAAAGTTCCAATACCAGGCTACAGTAAAGCTCCATGGGGTCTTTCCGTCTTGTCGCGGGTAACCTGCATCTTCACAGGTATTATGATTTCACCGGGTCTCTTGCCGAGACAGCGCCCAAGTCGTTACGCCTTTCGTGCGGGTCGGAACTTACCCGACAAGGAATTTCGCTACCTTAGGACCGTTATAGTTACGGCCGCCGTTTACTGGGGCTTCGGTTCAAAGCTTCGCTTGCGCTAACTCATCCCCTTAACCTTCCAGCACCGGGCAGGCGTCAGCCCCTATACTTCGCCTTGCGGCTTCGCAGAGACCTGTGTTTTTGCTAAACAGTCGCTTGGGCCTTTTCACTGCGGCCCCCTCGGGCTATTAACCCTACCGAGGCGCCCCTTCTCCCGAAGTTACGGGGCCATTTTGCCGAGTTCCTTAGCAAGAGTTATCCCGCGCACCTTAGGATTCTCTCCTCGCCTACCTGTGTCGGTTTGCGGTACGGGCACCTTGTTCCTCGCTAGACGCTTTTCTTGGCAGTGTGAAATCAGGGACTTCGGTACTAAAATTTCCCTCGCCATCACAGCTCATGCTTGACGGTGTGCGGATTTGCCTACACACCACACTTACTGCTTGGACGGCCATCCAGTAGGCCGCTCACCCTATCCTCCTGCGTCACGCCATTGCTCAAGCGGAACAGAGGTGGTACAGGAATATCAACCTGTTGTCCATCGCCTACGCCTTTCGGCCTCAGCTTAGGTCCCGACTAACCCTGGGAGGACGAGCCTTCCCCAGGAAACCTTAGGCTTTCGGTGGACAAGATTCTCACTTGTCTTTTCGCTACTTACACCGGCATTCTCACTTCCAAGCGC
>NZ_JBVNDM010000001.1:27500-152500 GCF_055685845.1 Brevibacillus schisleri | reverse complement strand
CTACCGCTGGATAAGAAAGTGGCGTAACAAGCGAAAACCCACCGCCTAAGGTTGACCGCCTGACGGTGGGTTCGCTGTTTTAGTAATCATGCGCGCCGTGGGTGTGCCACAGCTACTTGTCTCAGGAGCCTTGCCGCTGCAACGGTATTGGCTCCTTTATTTATATGTCGGATCATCAATATCTCTACCAGTAGTTTAACACCCTTTTATCACTCCATACAACACAGGCAACCATTTACAAGTAGAAAGGATTTGAAATGGATGACCTCAACTCGTCTAGCTACTCCTCAAGACATTCCTGCTGTCTGTACAATTGATGCAATCGTTCTCGGTTCAACCAGTCGTTCATCTGAACTTCAAGAAGCCATCGAAGAAGGGCATTGCTACTTGGCGTTAATCGACATGAATATCGTCGGTTTTGCCATCATCAATCAATCGTTTTTTAAGAACAGCTTTATTCATCTACTCATTGTTCACCCTCACTATCAGAACCGAGGCGTTGGCGAGGAGATGATGCGCTATCTGGAAACGATCTCCCCTACGGAGAAATTGTTCACTTCTACTAACCTTTCCAACGAAAGAATGCAACGCCTCTGCCTAAAGCTCGGATACGTTCACTGCGGAACCCTGACTCACCTAGATCCAGATGATCCTGAGATGTTTTTCTGCAAATACGTGCGCCAGCCACTATGATTGATTCCGCTCATAAATCAAACGAAGTCCTTTTAACGTAAGATTCTGATCCACGACATGGATACAAGAGGTCTCATTCGCAAAAAGAGAGGCCAGCCCTCCCGTAGCAACTACGGTAGGTTGCGTACCGTATTCATCCATAATTCTGCGTACAATGCCTTCGACCTGTCCGACGAACCCATAGAAAATGCCGGCCTGCATCGCCGCTATCGTATTGCGCCCGACTACACTTGCAGGCTTGGCGATTTCGATTCGCGGCAGCTTGGCAGCACGGGTAAAGAGTGCCTCAGTCGATATCCCAATACCAGGAGCAATCGCCCCTCCCCAATACTGCGCCCGCTCATCCACATAACAAAAAGTCGTCGCCGTACCGAAATCGACAACAATAAGTGGTGCGCCATAATGATGAATCGCCGCAGCAGCGTTCACGATTCGATCGGAACCTACCTCTCGCGGATACTCATACTTGATGTTCAGTCCCGTCTTGATACCCGGTCCGATAATCAGTGCTTTTTGTTGCATGTACTTCCCGCACATACGTTCAATCGTGAGGTTTAAAGGTGGCACGACAGACGAGATAATGACGCCTCTCACCTGCTCAAAGCCAAGCCCTACGCTACCAAACAAGCTTTTGACGAGCATGCCGTACTCATCTTCCGTTTTGTTACGATCCGTGGACACTCTCCAATGGTGTTGGAGCTCGTCGCCTTCATACAAGCCCAACACAATATTGGAGTTGCCTATATCGATCACCAATAACATCGTGGTCGCTCCTTACCGCTTGCGCGTATTCAAATCGAGGCTGATATCAAAGGCTTTGACAGAATGAGTCAGCGCCCCTACCGAAATGATATCTACGCCTGTTTTAGCAATATCACCAATCGTCTCCAGACTCACACCGCCAGATGCCTCGACAACGGCCCGTCCATTGATAAACTGCACGGCTTCCACCATTTGATCGAGGGACATATTGTCGAGCATGATCGTATCGGCACCTGCTTCCAATGCTTCCTGAACCTGTTCGAATGATTCGGCCTCTACCTCTACTGTCATCGTATGAGGAATAACCGCGCGTGCCGCTGCAACAGCCTGTGCGATACCGCCCGCTCCTTTGATATGATTGTCCTTGATCATCACGGCATCATACAAGGCAAAACGGTGATTGTAGCCTCCCCCGACTCGAACTGCGTACTTTTCCAAAGCCCTAAGGCCTGGCGTAGTCTTTCTCGTATCGACAACTCGTGCCTTCGTCCCTGCGACGGCCGTTGCGTATTCACTTGTTTTCGTGGCAATCCCAGACAAACGTTGCATTAAATTAAGGGCAAGTCGCTCTCCACTCAAAATTGAACGAACTGAGCCGCTGACTTCGGCGATCTGCTGACCAACCTCCACTCGTGCTCCTTCTTCTACTTTTGCCTTAAAAACGAGGGTAGAATCAACCGTGGCAAATACTTGCTCCGCAATCGGCAAGCCTGCCACGATTCCCGCTTCCTTCGCATATAAAATGCCGACACCCTGTTCCGATTCAGGAATCGTGCTCATTGTCGTCACATCACCAAACCCCACGTCTTCCTGTAGCCATTCCTCTATTTTTCGCTGAAGCTCCCGTTTATTCCACATCATGCTTCTCACACTCCTCTTGGACACCATCTTCTACGGACTGGATCAAATGCTTGCGCCACACCAAGTCGTCTTTATTCGGAAAATCAGTACGATAATGCCCACCTCTGCTTTCTTCCCGCAAAAGTGCCGCTCTCGTTGTGAGGATGGCAGCATTCAGCAGATTGAAGAATTCAAACGTTTCTAGACTCTCAGGCTCGTACTGGTAGTATTGCTCCATTCGCGCAAGCTCTGCTAGTGCTTTCGTTAATCCCTTATCGTCCCGCTTCACACTAACATGCCGCAGCATGAGCTTTTGCATTTTCAATCGTTGTTCACGTGTATTGAACGTTTGGGGCAGTTTTTGCTTGGAAACAACCTCGAAGGGATGAATGCTTGGCAAATCATCCAGCTGCTTGATCCGCTCCGCGATCCGGTGACCGAATACAACCGCTTCCGATAACGAGTTGCTGGCCAGTCGATTCGCTCCATGTACCCCTGTGCAGGAAGCTTCCCCACATGCAAAAAGCCGGCTCGTCGATGTCTCCCCGTTCAAGTCAGTCTGAACCCCACCCATAATATAATGGCAGGCAGGAGCTACTGGAATCCAATCTGTCACCATATTGAGCCCATATTGTAAGCAAAAATGATAAATCGTCGGAAAACGCCGCTTAATCAGCTCCTCCGATTCGTGGGTAATGTCGAGATACACGAACGTAGACTTCGTCTGTTCCATCTCAGAGACAATGGCTCTGGCGACAATATCACGCGGCGCCAGCTCTTTTTGCGGATGGTACTTGTCCATGAAGCGATCACCGTTGCTGTTACGCAAAATGGCACCCTCCCCACGAACGGCTTCCGAAATCAAAAAGCGCGGGGCTCCCGGATAGTAAAGCGCAGTCGGATGAAACTGGATAAATTCCACATCTTTTATGCGGGCGCCCGCCCGATACGCGATGCCAATCCCATCTGCTGTAGCGATTTGCGGATTCGTTGTGTAACGGTAAAGCTGACCAGCACCTCCTGTAGCCAGTACCGTTGCTTTGGCTTCCAGGAAAAACAGTTCGCCATCCGGCTTCCGCACGAGGACACCCACGCATTCGCCATCCTGCGTAATGACATCCACAGCAAAATGATATTCCAGAACCTGAATGTTTGGCTGCTCCTTCACACGCTTGGACAAAGCGCGGACGATCTCTGCCCCAGTGGCATCTCCGTTCGCATGCAAAATTCGTCGTTTGCTATGCGCGCCTTCCTGTGTCAGCTCATACTCCCCTTGTTCATCGCGGTCAAATTCCGTTCCATATGCAATCAGTTCATGCAAGCGATCAGGACCCTCATGCACCAGGACTTCCACAGCGTTATACGAGCAAAGACCTGCTCCAGCGATTAACGTATCTTGTCGATGAAGGGCAGGAGAATCTGATTGGGCTGTTACAGCAGCGATTCCTCCCTGAGCCCAGCGTGTGTTACTATCATCGAGTCCCTTCTTGCTGATCAACACCACATCCGCATACTCACTCGTTTGCAACGCCGTATACAACCCAGCAATCCCTGCGCCAATAACAGCTACATCTGCCCTCATCCGAGGTAAGGTGTGCAAATCAAAGTCCACAATATAACGGGGAATCATGACTGTGTCCCTTCTCTCTTGTAACTGATGATTTTCCACCCATTATAGCAAATACACGCTTGAAGGAGATGCAAAAAAAGAGCACCCGCAAAAGCGAGCACTCCCCTCTATCCGATTAATTCGAATGCGTTACACATTCTTTACACGTGCCATATACCTCGAACTTGTGCCCCGTCACCTGAAACTCTTCCGGTACCGCGGAAATGATATTCATCGGACATCCTGGCAAAGAAGAAGTCTTTCCACATTCCGTGCAAATCACATGGTGATGATGGTGTCCATCTGTCGAACAAGCTAAACGGAATCTGCCTTCCCCATCAAGCTCCGTCTC
The DNA here is from genome assembly GCF_055685845.1 of Brevibacillus schisleri. Lineage (NCBI taxonomy): Bacteria > Bacillati > Bacillota > Bacilli > Caryophanales > Paenibacillaceae > Brevibacillus > Brevibacillus schisleri. Next base: position 148,244 of record NZ_JBVNDM010000001.1, on the reverse strand, counting down.
CTCCAGAATCCCCAGCTCAACAAAAGTGGAAATGTTGCGATAGACAGTATCGAAGCTGAGTGTTGGATACTGCTCCTTGATTCGTTCCATAATATCCTTGGCAGACAGGTATCGCTTCTCGGCCGCGCAGATTCGAATCATCTCCTCCCGCTTGCCGGTATACTTGAAACCATGTTCTTTCAATATTTGCAGCGCTTCTTCTACTTTCATCGACAAACACTCCTTCCTTTTGTCATATCCGGAAAACTCTTATCGGAAAGCGACCCGCAGCTTTTTTACACCCAATACAACCAGCATAACCAGTACTGCCATCAGTACAATTGTACCACCAGATGCCCAATCAAAGAGATAGGCAAAATACAAACCGCTCAGCACGGAAAACTCCGCGAACAAAATCGACAAGAAAATCGTTTGACGAAAGCTTTTTGCGATTTGCAGACTAGCCGCCACCGGAAGCGTAATCAGCGCCGAGATTAACAGGACACCGACTATACGCATGGAAGCCGCAATCGTCAGAGCGACGAGCACCATAAACAACAGGTTGATCGAACGCCTTGCCACGCCGGAGACGCGAGCGAATTCCTCGTCAAAAGAGACCGCTAAAAGCTCCTTGTAAATCAACACGACTGTCCCTAAAACGACAACTGCCACACCAATCAGCGCATACAGGTCTTCGATGGATACCGTCACGATTTTTCCGAACAAGTACGAATACAAATCTGCATTAAAACCGTCTGCGATACTGATCAATACCGTAAACAGCCCAAGCCCCGCAGATAAAATAATAGGAATCGCCAAATCCTGATACGCTTTGTACACCTTACGCAACCGCTCAATGAACAACGAACCGATCACCGCAAACAACATCCCGAAAAACAGCGGATTGACGAGGGAGAAAAAGGCGACCTTTTTGGAAATGAGCATCCCGGCAGCTACACCAGACAGTGTGACGTGTGACAAGCCATCTGCCATCATCGACAAGCGACGAACAATGAGAAACGTGCCCAAAATAGGGCAAATCAGACCAATTAAAATCCCTGAAAACAGGGTATACCGCAAAAAGTCATACTGCCACCAATCAGCAAGCATGTGTATATTCCTTCTTTCTTACCTATTTACAAAGCTTAATGATGATGAGACAGCAGTCTGACCGAATCACCGTACATACTTTGCAAGATTTTGTCTTGGTTGTGCTCAAAATCGTGCGCTGTTCCGTGGAAGTGAATTTTCTTCTGCACACAAGCCACCTTGGTCACCCATTGTGACATGACTCCGACATCGTGGCTGACGATCATCATCGTCAATCCGTTCTCTTCCTTCAGCGAACGAAGCAAGCTGTAAAATTGATCGATCGATTCCTGATCGACCCCGACTGTTGGCTCATCGAGGATCAACAGCTCCGGTTCAGCCACGAGAGCTCGCGCTATGAATACGCGCTGCAATTGCCCACCGGACAAGTTGCCGATTCGTTGATCCAGCTTTTCCAACAAGCCGACACGCTCCACCGCAGCACGAACATTCTCATGATGCTGTTTCGTCAGTCTGCGAAAAAGGCCCACTTTGCCAACCAATCCAGAAGACACGACTTCTCGGACTGTCGCCGGAAACCCACCAGCTCCATGCGCGACCTGTTGAGCGACGTATCCAATGCGATTCCATTCACGAAACTTGGATAGCGGTTGCCCGAAGAGCTCCACTGTCCCTTTGTTTGGCGTCAACAGACCCAAAATCAGTTTCATCAGCGTAGATTTTCCTGATCCGTTCGGCCCGACGATGCCCACAAAGTCTCCGCGTTCCAGTGTGAATTCAACCTCATCGAGAACCTGTTTGTCATCATATTGAAAGGAGACGCCTGTGAGCTTAATGACTGGCACCTCTTGTTTATGTGGTTCCATGAAATATCCATCCCTTAAATCGGATTTGTTCTTATTTGATTTCCTTCATCGTACTACGATTTTGCCCGAACCACAAGCATCCTACTAACGAAAAAATGCCGCCTGGCAAGCGACATCTTTTCGAGGGTAAGCCTATTGGAGTGCAATTTTTAATGTATTCATATTGTCGCGCATGATAGACAAGTAATCACGACCCGCCTTTACATCGTCTTCCGTCAAACCTTCCAACGGATTAAGCGTAGCCGTCTTCACGCCTGCTTCCTTCGCAATCACTTCCGCTACCTTCGGAGAAACCAATGTCTCGAACAGCACATAAGAAATGTTGTGTTCCTTTACATGCTCCACCAAGCTCTTCAATTCTGTTGTGGATGGCTCATCAGAAGGATTGACCCCAGAGATCGCTACTTGCTCCAGCCCGTATCGTTTTGCCAGATAGCTGAATGCGCTATGAGAAACCATGAATTCTTTCTTCGGTGCTTGCGTAACCATATCTTTAAAATCTTTATCCAGCTGTTCCAGGTCTGTTGCTAATTGTGTGAAGTTCTTTTCGTAATCAGCAGCGTGCGCTTGATCCTTTTGCACGAGCGTATTTTTGACCTTCTCCGCCTGTGCCTTCAGTTGCATCGGGTCGAGCCATACATGAGGGTCCAGATCCCCGTGGTCGTGCCCTGCTTCTTCTGCGTGACCTTCTTCTTTGTGGCTCTCTCCTTCATGCTCATGCTCAGCTGCATGAATCAGCTCGAGACCTTCCGTCGCATTAACAATCGTTGTCTTGTTTTTGTCGAGGTTAGTTACAGCCTTCTCTACCCACAGCTCCAAACCACTGCCATTATAAGCGAAGATATCTGCTCCAGAAAGGGCGACCATGTCTTTCGCGGTTGGCTCGTAGTCGTGAGGCTCTACGCCAGCGGGAACCAGATTCGTTACCTCCACATGGTCACCGCCGATTCGCTTCGCTACATATTCCAATGGATAAATCGTCGTGTATACTTTTGGCTTCCCTGACGCTTCATTGCCAGCTTGCGGAGCCCCAGCCGTTTCGCTTGCTGCTCCACATCCAACCAACCCCACTGCCGTAATGAAACTGAGGGCTGCTAACATCGCTCTTTTCATCTATATTTCCTCCCGCTCCAATTCAAAATGATTCCGATTTACGTTCTTGTCGTTTTTCATTATACGGAGAGGAGCCCAAAAAGTAAATAGGATTTATTACGATTTAAACATCATACGTACACATCTTCTCTCCCAGCTTCACAATTTCTCCATCTCATTATGATAAAATAACTGGCAGGAGGTATGTCCAAGATGAAACGTAAATCATGGTTAGCCATTACTTTTATCACCGCAGCTCTGCTTACTGGCTGTGGCTCTACTGATCAAGCTGAACAGAATCATAGCGATCACACGCAGCACCCCCTCAATGGAGATTTGCAGGAATTGACTGCTTCCGCTGATCAGCTACCAAAATTTTTAGACAACCAAGACCCTGTCATTATTGATTCCTACAAAGTTGCTGCCGCAAATCGTGAGCTGCTCAAATCCATTCCATGCTATTGTGGTTGTGGTGAAAGTGCTGGACACGGGCATAATGGCAACTGCTTCATCAAAGAAGAAAAGTCTGATGGCTCCATTGTCTGGGATGACCACGGTACTCGCTGCGGTGTATGCATGGAAATCGCCGTTATTTCCGGCAAGCTGAAAGCAGAAGGCAAATCTACAAAAGAAATTCGTACCTACATAGACCAAACCTACGGGCAAGGCTACGGAAAACCAACTCCTACCCCGATGCCTTCCTAAACACAGATAACAAGACTTCCCGACGAGGAGGTCTTTCTTTTTTCCCTTTTATGGAATAACATAGATTACCTTATGGGGCCAAGGCTTTGGTGCCTCTCTAGATGCATTGCCCGCCCTTGAGTCTGACTATATTTTGGGACCAATTGTAGGGATCGCCTTTTTCATTCTTGGCGTTATGCTGTTGCTTCGTTTGCTCCATGCCATATCCGGTATGATTGTACTCGTCCTGAACATTTACCGACGAAAAGACATCCAGCCCTTAACCAAAGCCTCCTAATAGAAAAAGGGAGTAAAGCCCCTGCGCTCTACTCCCTTTTTGCATTTAATCAGACTGCCCGTTAAGCAGGCGCTACCGCAAGCATGCGCTCCAAGGAAGCACGTGCCGCATCAGCAACATCCTCTGGCACAAAAATCTCCGGCTTCATATTCTCCAGCGCCTCGACGCACTTCTTCAGATTGTTCACCTTCATATTCGGGCAAACGAGGTACTTGGAAGCGAAAATGAACGTTTTGTCCGGACTGTCCTTTTCCAGCATGTAGCGTGTGCCGTCTTCCGTTCCAATAATAAACTCCTTGTGCGAAGACTCACGGCAGTATTTCAAAATTCCGGTCGTGGAACCAACGTAGTCAGCCAGGGATACCACTTCTGGGCGGCACTCCGGATGAACGACAACCACAGCCTCTGGGTGCTGCTGCTTCAACGTCATGATGTCTTCTACAGACAGTTGGTCATGCGTATTGCAGTACCCTTCCCAAATAATCATTTTCTTGTCCGTGAATTGGGATACATAGTGGCCAAGGTTTTTGTCCGGCACCCAAATGATCTCATCGCTGTCGATCGACTCGATCACGCGCTTCGCGTTGGACGACGTACAGCAGATGTAAGTCTCTGCTTTAACATCCGCAGAAGTATTGATGTAAGCCACTACTTTTGCATTTGGATGCTGTGCTTTGAGCTTGCGCAGTCCGTCTACGTTCACCATGTCCGCCATCGGACAGCCAGCCCGTTCATCAGGGATAATAACGGTCTTCTGGGGATTGAGAATTTTTGCACTTTCTCCCATAAAATGAACCCCACAGAACAAAATCACATCGGCATCCGTTTCTTTCGCTTTCTGCGCCAATCCAAAGGAATCGCCAATGAAGTCAGCGACCTCCTGAATCTCGGGACGTTGGTAAAAGTGAGCAAGAATGATGGCATTACGCTCTTTCTTCAGTTGCAGCAGTCGTTCACGTAACTCAGCGTTGCGCTGGGCTTTTTTTTCTAACGCTAAAGCGTCCATGGAAAAAATCCCCCTACGGTGGTGTCATAATTTACGGTCATTGTAAGCGTATAACCTCCCCTTGTCAACGTGGTACATTTTGAGCGAAAAAGCAGAAACCGGCCCGTACAGACGCAGCTTCTGCTTTTCATTCCCTTACTCGCCTTTTTCTCCAAGAACACGCTCCCGAATAAAGCGGGCAACGCCTTCCTCATTATGGTGTGGGGCGATATATTTGGCTACCTGCTTGATTTCGTCAGAAGCGTTTTCCATCGCGACGGAATATCCTGCGCCCGTTAATGCTTCACGGTCGTTTTCTGCATCGCCAAATGCCATTACTTTCTCTGGGGAGATTCCCCATTTTTCACAGAAGTATTGAAGCCCTTCCCATTTGGATACCCCTTGAGGAATCACTTCGACATTCTGCTTTCCAGATGAAGTGATGGTCACTTGCTCCCTCCAAGGCTGTAGCTGCTCTTTCACCCACTCCAGACGATCCGGGTCATGATGCCAGATGAAGAACTTGACGATCTCTACTTCCCCGGACTCTACTTTTTCCAGCATCTCTGCCAATGGCTCTATGCGAGCGAGCCTATAGTAAGGAAAATTCAAGATCGAGAATCCTTCCACAGACGCATCCTCACTCATGGTCGCTTCCAAACGTTCACGGTCTTCTTTGACCATCCAGCGATTGCTGTTGGTATCATGAAGCTCATAATAAATCGTTTCTTGCCTCAGTGCATGGATCGCACCGATTATCATCTCAGTAGGAAGGAGCGATCGACGGACTAGCGTGCCATCTCCTTCGAAAATAGCACCGCCATTGCTACAGACATAGCCGTCAAAAGGAAAGGAATCGATCGGAATTTGAGCGGAGCCATACATCCTACCCGTAGACAAAACGAGTTTGCAGCCTTGTTGTTGTAATTGACGAAGTGCTTCTTTCGTTCCTTCTGTCAGCTTTGAATCGTGAGTCAGTAAGGTTCCATCCATGTCAAATGCAGCCATGCCTGGTGTAAGCAACATATCCAATCCCTCTCATTCGCTTTGGAGTTGAGTCACTATAGTGGAGGAGAAGAAAAAGCACAGTTCTCTTCGACTCTGACACGCCAGCATGGTGATTCACTGGCCGTCTCCACTTAAAAAAGGGGACCGTCGAGCCAAAGCCACCCTACGGGCGGAAGTTTCTCAAAGAAGAAGTGTTCGACAAGCGTGGTCCCCTTTTTTAAGTTCCGACTAGGTAGGCGTTGTCAAGGTCTACGAGCCCTGCGCTTTTTCTTCTCACCAGCTTTATTGGTGGTTCATCGATACCTTTTGAAAACGTAACCTAATACTTTCCGATATTGCAAAAAAGGGCACCTGAGGCGCCCCTTATTGTTTCGGTTCTTCGTTTGTATCTTCTTGCTTTGGTTCTTCTTTTACTTCTTCTTTTACTTCTTCCAGCTTCGGTTGAATGTTCACGACCACATCTTTATTTGCATCTGGATCGTTATCCATTTTACCTGTTTCGATCAATTGCTTGATCTGCTCAGCATCGAGAGTTTCAACACGGAGCAGCGTGTTCGCAATCAGATCGAGCTGATCACGGTGCTTCGTCAGCAATTCTGTACACTTTGCGTAGCACTCGTTGATAATATTTTGCATTTCTTGATCGATCTCGTAGGCAATCTTATCGGAGTAGTTACGCTCATTGCCATAGTCACGGCCCAGGAATACCTGACCTTGACTCTTACCGAATTGCATCGGTCCGAGCTTGCTCATTCCGTATTCGGTAATCATGCTGCGAGCGATAGCAGTCGCGCGTTGGAAGTCATTATGCGCCCCGGTACTAATATCCCCGAGCACCAATTCTTCCGCAACACGTCCACCCAACAGGCCGACGATTTTGTCGAGCAGATCTGTTTTGGTAGCAAAGAAACGGTCTTCCTTCGGCAGCATCACGGTGTATCCGCCAGCCTGGCCGCGCGGAATGATTGTTACCTTATGTACCATTTCTGCATTTCTCAAGTGGTAGCCGATGATCGTATGACCAGCTTCGTGGAAGGCAACCAGACGGCGCTCGTCTTCGCTCACTACGCGAGACTTCTTCGCTGGACCTGCAATCACGCGGTCAATCGCTTCGTCTACTTCCGTCATCGTGATTTGCTTTTTGTTTCTGCGGGCAGTCAAGAGAGCCGCTTCATTCAGCAAGTTCTCCAAGTCTGCACCTGTGAAGCCCGATGTACCACGAGCAATCACTTCCAGCTTCACGTCTTCGCCAATCGGCTTGTTGCGGGCATGAACCTTCAGTACCGCTTCACGGCCTTTGATATCAGGACGATCAACTGTAATTTGACGGTCAAAACGTCCCGGACGCAAGAGAGCTGGGTCGAGAATGTCAGGTCGGTTGGTCGCAGCGATCATGATGATCCCTTCGTTTCCACCAAAACCGTCCATCTCTACGAGCAACTGGTTGAGAGTTTGCTCGCGTTCGTCGTGGCCGCCGCCGAGTCCAGCTCCGCGTTGACGACCCACGGCGTCAATCTCGTCAATAAAGATAATGCAAGGAGCATTTTTCTTAGCATTTTCAAACAGGTCACGTACGCGGGATGCACCCACCCCAACGAACATTTCCACGAAGTCAGAACCGGAGATGCTGAAGAATGGCACACCAGCTTCGCCTGCAACAGCACGCGCGAGCAAGGTTTTACCTGTACCCGGAGGACCTACAAGCAGTACCCCTTTTGGAATACGAGCGCCTACCGCATTGAACTTGCGGTTGTCTTTCAGGAAATCAACGACTTCCTCCAGCTCAGCCTTTTCTTCGTCCGCTCCTGCTACGTCGTCAAAAGTAACGCGTTTCTTTTCTTCGTTGTAAAGCTTCGCGCGGCTTTTACCGAAGTTCATTACTCGGCTTCCGCCACCTTGGGCATTATTCAGAAGAAAGAAAAACAGGATGAAGATGATGACAAAAGGAATGATAGAGGTCAAGAACGTGAGCCAAATGCTGTTACCCTCGGCAGGATTAACAACTACATTCTTCATCTTTTGTGCATCAATTTTCTCTTCGACTAGCTTAATAATATCTGAGTCATACAAAAAAACATTGGTGAAGAATTTGTTGCTTTCCTGTCCCGGAATAGCTTTAGCCAGCGTACCCTCTACTCTGTAAGTACCATTTTCAGGTCGAATAGACAAATCGGTGACGTTGTCAGCTTTTAGCTGTACCCGGAATTCCTGATATGTAAGTTTCCCAACCTTATCAGTACCGGAGAGGATGAAATTCACGATCCCGACCGTGACAAGAAAAATCAGTAGGTAGAACCCGGTATTACGAAAAAAGCGATTCATTCCTTACCTCCTCTCACGAACAGACACTTTTCACATTTTATCATAGAAAGTACGGTCTCCACAACAAACCTACTTCGTGTAGACCTCAGGCTTCAATACACCGATATAAGGCAGATTACGGTAGTGCTCGGCATAGTCCAAGCCATATCCCACAACGAATTCGTCTGGAACATCGTAACCCTTGTAATCCGGTGAAATATCCACCTTGCGACGCTCTGGTTTGTTCAGGAGAGTCACCACTTTTACAGAAGCAGCCTCCCGATGGCGCAACAGCTCTACCAAGCGACTCAGCGTCAGTCCACTGTCCATGATGTCTTCTACAACCAGTACGTGTCTGTTTTCCACAGATGTATCGAGATCCTTCAAGATTTTCACCATGCCAGAGGACTCTGTTCCACTTCCGTAGCTGGAAACTGCCATAAAGTCCATTTCGCAGGGAATGCTCATATGACGGATCAGATCAGCCATAAAAATGACTGCGCCTTTCAGCACGCAGATGACCAATGGATTTTTATCCTTGTATTCTGCAGCCAGTGTCTCACCCAATTCTCGAACTTTACCCGCAATATCCTCTTCTGATAGCAAAATCTTCTCGATGTCTTGATTCATGAAAAAACCTCCCGCCAATCTTCTCCAAACTCTACCCGCACGTGTAGAAAACGCCTGGTCTGTCCATTGATAGGCGCTACGGCGGAACGGCGCACACCTGGTACTAAAATCACCTCATCGCCCGCCGTCAAAAGCGGAAGCTTGTCACGCCATGCTCGTGGAAATTTGGCATCAATCAATAAATCCTTTAGCTTCTTTCCATTTGCTGAGCCAAACAGGGTGATGCGGTCTCCAGGTTTTCGGTTACGCAAATACAGCGATCCTGGCAACTGATCGGCATCAAAGACCGCTTCATTCGCCGAGAGTCGCTCCCAATCCATGGGACCTTCCAGGTAAGTAATATGTACCGTGGCCTTGCTCTCGTCGATCCAGGTTACACCGGGAACGGCGAGTTCGTAACTATACGTATGTATGCGATCCTGTCGCTTTCTACGACGAAAAGTGATTCGCTCGTACACCCGGTCGACTACCAGGTCATTGGGCAAATGCAATTCCGCAGAAGGGCGACTTCCCCCTAGCATGTGCAAAACGGTCTCCACATGTTGCGAAGACCATTCGGTATGTTTTGAGAGATAACTTAATATTAGAGTAATCATTCTCCTTTGTAAAGCAACGTCACAAGTTTGAAACTTGTCATTGTCCATCAAAAATGCTTCAGGTTTTTTCTCAATCATTACCTTTTCCAACTGCTCATTCGCCAGCCGCATTAAAAGCGCTTCGTCCTGCCGAATTGCCTCTGCAGTTTCCAAGATATGCTCTCGATACTTGTCATTCACTTTTTCTAATAAAGGCATGACATCCAGACGTAGCAGATTGCGCATATACTTGCGCGATTGGTTGCTACTATCCTCACGAGGGACGAGTTGATGTTCCCGACAGTAGCCTTCCAGTTCTTGACGCGTTTTATGCAAGAGCGGACGCACGAGCTCAATCGGGCAATCCGCAAGCATTCTTCGCTTCGGCATCCCTGTCAGTCCATGCAATCTGCTGCCTCGCACAAAACGAAAGAGAATCGTTTCCACCTGATCGTCAGCATGGTGGGCCAATGCCAGCTTGGTCGCTCCTTGCGCCAGACCTACCTCTCGATACAGCCGATAGCGAATGTCGCGACTCGCTTCTTGCCCGCCCAATCCCGTCTTTTCCATATAAGCGGGGACGTCATACTCAAATAGGTGGAAAACCACGCCGAGTTCACGACACAGCTCTTCTGCATAGAGTGCATCCTGCCTTGCCTCTTCCCCACGAAAGCCGTGATTCAGATGGACAGCATGCAGCTTCCATTGATACTGGTATTGTTTATTGAGAGAAGCCAATATATGCAACAGTGCGGTAGAATCGTTGCCGCCGGATATTCCGACAACAACGCTCTCACCTGGAAGCAAAAGCCCCTCGGACTCAATCTCGTTGCGCACGCTTGCCAGCATAGCGGGCTCCTTTCCAAATCGTCAGAACCGAAATTCCAAATATAAGTCCAGAAGCAATCGCGCCGGCCACCATCAATGTCTTGGTCGCCTGAGTAATCCCTCCGACATAATCGTTGTTTACAAAAGCAAGCATGGCTTTGTAAGCCAACGATCCTGGCACCAGTGGAATAATGCCCGCGACGCTAAAATTCGTAGAAGGAACTCGCAGTATAATAGATAAGAGCTGACTGAGCAAAGAGACAACAGCAGCTGAAACAAACGTCGACAGCAATACCTCTGCACCGTAGATCGGAAGAATGGAGTAAACGAGAAACCCGACCACTCCGGCTAAACCAGCCGCTACGATTGTTCGAACCGGCACATTGAACAGCACACACCACGCTACTGAGGAGGCGAAGCTAAGCGCCAATCCTTTTAACAACATCGTACTCACCTCGTAAACGAAAGAATAATGGCTGTGGCTACCGCTACGGAGACAGCTGTCAGCATCGCTTCTACCCCGCGTGAAACACCTGCAACCAAATCACCAGCCATCAAATCTCGAAGTGAGTTAGTGATGGCGATCCCCGGAAACAACGGAAGCATCGCACCAATAATAATGATGCTTAAATGCAACTGCGGAAAGACTGTCACGGTCAACAACGCGAAAAGTCCTCCTAGTAAAGCGGCAGAGAACTCCGTAAAAAACTTCATCCGGACAAACTGTTCTAAATATTCCTGGCTCAGGTTCACAATCAACCCGGCTATCGCAGAGGGAACCAGACTGCCCCAATCTCCCCCTGCAAGCATAGCAAAGGAACCGCTGGCCGTAGCGGCTGCTAGATGCTGCAACCATTTCGGATAGATCTGCTTTTTCTGATCGATCTCACGCAGCGTCCGATAGGCTTGCTCCAAATTAATTTTCCCACCGACAAACTGTCGGGAAACATCATTCACGAGCGTTATTTTATTGAGGTTGGTCGTACGTTTTGGGGTACGAACCATTCTTGTATGATCGAATCCACTGCAACGAAAGGACAGGATGATACTGGTGGGCGTAGCCGAGCTGTTTACGTCATCCATCCCCGCAGCCTTCGCAATCAATGCCATTGTCTCTTCCGTCCGGTAAGTCTCTCCACCGCTTTTCAAAATAATCGAGCCTGCCAACAAGCAAGTATCCATCACCAAATCTGAGGACACGAACCGTCACATCCTTCACATAAACCATGCGTAATACAAAGTACCAGCCAATAGGAGTAACGAGGCGACAAAAAGACCGCTAATGCCCGCGCCTACATTCCCTTTCGCCCGCGCTTTCTTTTGCGACTTTTGCGGTTTGGCGCCCATGCTATCTCGCAAGACTGCTAACAGCTCCGCTCGCATTTCTTTCGCGGTCGCAAACTTACCGTGAAAAGCCTTCAATAGAGGCTCCCGGTAAGGGTACAGGCTGTCACTTTTTCGTATTATATCACAGAGTAATATCGTGTGACGTGGGTCACCATGGCTGTTTTTCCACGTTTCCGGTCCAACTGTCAGACGCACCATCATCACGGCTGTCGAGAACAGGTCATAACTTACTTCAGCCCGTCTATCACCTGCGTGCCAAAAAGCTCGATCATACTCTTCTGTAAACTGCCGAACCGCATTGCCCAGCTTGGTCACTCCACCGAAATCAATCAAGCGTACCTGCTTGTCCGTTTGGGTAACCATCACATTCTGCGGTTTCAAATCGCCAAAAATATAGCCATGCTGATGCAAAACATCCAGCCGCGCCAGCAATTGAACCATCATCACAGCCACCCAGTCCGTACCCTCTTGCTTGATATATTCATCCAGTTGCAAGCCTTGAAGATACTCCATCGCATAAAACGTACAGGCCTTCCCGTTTACAACGAGATCATCCACGTCGCACAGGAGCGGTCCCACTCTGGAATCCCGCCCCTGCTGTGTGCTTTTCAACACATTCACTTCCATTAAAATATCTATGCCTTCCACACCGACCTTAACCGCGCGCTGTACGCCACCTTGGGATACCAAGTACACGGTCCCATTTGCACCACGCCCCAACTCCCGTAAGACGTGGTACGATTTTTTGTTCCATTTGCCTGTAAAGTGCTTGGGCAGGTCGGGGGTGGCTGCCTTAAAAGACATGGTCACGCAGCATTCCGTTCGAGTCGTCCTCATCGTCTTGGCCGATGTAACGATCTTGCAGCGAGCGTGGGAGCTTGTCCTGCTCAAACAGGGCAATTGCCTCTACGATGGCGGGGCCTGTAGGAGTAATTCCGCTCATTGCCAAATCACTCGTAATTTGATGGGCCTGCTCGACCTTCTCTGTCCACGGAATGCGGATATCGAGATGCTTTTGTTTCCCCGGAAATGAACCGACCGCCATTCTGCTATGGCCACTCCGTGAATGCAGACTGATACTGAAATCGTGAATGGCTTGCTGAACAGCCGACAGCTTTGGCTTCATACTTCCTGAGGTATCGACCAGCATCACGACATTCAAGCTGCTTTTTTCACCCAACTCGTCAACCATTCCGGCAACCTGCACTCTTTTATCAGGTGCCAGCTCCTCTATTCCTGAATCGCCCAAAATCTCTTTTAATTCTTTATTGACCACTTGATGAATGGTGCGCGTCATTGCTTTTCGCGTTAGCATTTGTACCGTTTGCGCAAGCTGTTGGGGGTACACGATGTCGCAGAGTCCACCTCCTGCTTCCGCAATATCCCTGATTTCCTTCTCCCCTTTCTCACCCAGCTCACTCTTGTCGATTACGCCAATCACATTAACCGTAATTCCTTGCTCCCTTGCCAATGCCGCCGCAGCAACGGGACTCATCCCTGAGTTGGAGCAGCCGTCTGTCACTACCAGTATTTGACGAAGTGTCGCTTCTTTCACAATAATCTCCCCATTCGATCTGTCTTTGTCAGTCCCAGCTCGGTGTAGCGAACGTTCATCCACTTCACTTCGCAGGATATTTTTAGCAACAGTATCGACGGGTAATAGAGAAAACATACTCTTAACTCACAATCCGTGGACGCTCGAGCTTCTCCATGCCATGTACCGCGATGGCAGCCCACTGTGGTACAAAGCGGTCAATTCGCGCCACCAACACGGTCATATCATCAACAATTTGTCCGGAATGCTGGCGAATGACTTTTTCCAATAGTAAATCAGCGACCTCCTGTGGATCATTCGTCTCCAGTTCGCTGATGATTCGCTTCATCCACGCTTGCCTGTTTTCAATATGGCGCGGCGCTTCATAGATGCCGTCGGACATCATGACGAGCAAATCACCTGGTTTGAGCATACGAGATACGACATCCACCTCGATTTCTTCCAAAATCCCAACTGGCAGGTTGTTGGCCGTAATCGTGATGACATCTTTATTTCTTTTGACAAAGCTTGGGGTGGAGCCGATTTTTACAAAACGGGTATGAGCGGTTTGCAAATCGATCAGAGCCAAGTCCACCGTCGCGAACATTTCCTCCTTGGAGCGCAGAGCGAGCACGGAATTAACGGTTTTGATCGAAATTTTTTCGTCCATGCCAGAACGCAGAAGCTGTTGGAGCATATCGAGAGCGGATTGACTCTCTATGGATGCCCGCTCGCCATTTCCCATTCCATCGCTGATCGCCAGCGCCATTTTTCCATTCCCCAAATCCATCGTGCGGAAGCTGTCACCAGATAGTAGCTTGCCGTCTTTGGCTGCACCTGCAATCCCGATATCGATCTCATACGTTTTGGCGGAAGCAAGGCACATCGTGCATGAACCGTCTTTTTGCGCTTCACAATGCCGCTCGCGAACCACAATGTTTTCTCCCAATATCTCCGTGAGCATGGGAGCCACGATCTTCGCGCATTCATCACGGCCATAGCAAGTCGGCTGACTGATTTCGATATCGACCTTCCCTTCTTCCAAGCTGTGTATTTCGACGCGGCGTACCGACAGACCCAAGCCCTCCAATGCTTGTGAGACCTGCTTTTCCTGAAAGCTCAGCTCCATTCCCTCTCGCTGTATTTCCCGGGCAAAATCACTCATGACCCGAGAGACTCCAGATAGCTGGTCAGCTACGAGCATTCGGCTTTCCTTTATCTGTTTTTTCAGTTGGTCAAATGATTGCTGGCGATCGTATTCCTGCTCCATCACAGTCATGACCTTTTCTGTTTTGACACACTTGCGCTCCCAATCACGGGGCGGAGTAACCCCAGCCAATGTACCGTGCTCGTACACTTTTTCCCTTAAAAAGCGCATGCCCTCATAGGTCGATTGTGTATCTTTTTCCCAGCATTGTTCTTTTTTCCAGCATTTTTGGCAGGTGAATTCAGATACACGGCTGAGAAAGGCATCTGCTTGTTCTTCTATTTCTTCAGGATCGGCTGTCTGGGCAAAGCTATGAGAGAGTTGCGTAAACAAGTCGGAGAATTGCTGGATTTTGCCCGCCGTCACATCGCGAACTCGGCGCATATATTCTTGATGGGATTGTAGATTCTCGGGAGTCCCGGGGATAAATCTGGCTACTTTTTTCCAAAGAGCAGCAGGGGTCAGAATGAAGAGCACAATGGCCAGGGAGGTTTCGATCAAGGAGAAGTAGAGTGTCTCTTCTGCTCCACCGTAAATCGCGAGAATAGCCGTACCGATTAATAAGCCTGCGGATACGCCCACTTTGCCGCCTTCCTTCAGCAGGCCTGCCAAAAGACCGGAAAAAGCAAGCAGATTGATTTGTAAAAGAGCACTCACATTAGCCAGACTGAGGATGAGACCTGTGACCACGCCAACAGCCGCACCGATCGTGCCACCACCGACAAAAGCAAAGATGAGCAGCAAATAGCGTGAAAGTACATGCTCCATCGAAATGCCTTCGACCATCCAATCCACAGTACCCGTCATCAAGGAAGCCAGTAAAATGACTAACGAGACGATCTCTTCATTTTTGAGAGGCTCATAAGGCTTCGCCAAATGAATGATCGATAAGGACTGAATGAATATGAGCGTCAGCACAAAGCCAAGGATCGCTTCTACCGCTACCATCACGAGCTCGTAAGTCGTTACCTGATTGGTCAGAACCGCATACAACAGACGGCTGATGAAAATCGTCCCAACAACCAGCAAAGGCGTCCGTGAAAAATCTTTCTTACGCATTTTATTCATCAGTTTGCAGGCAAAGAAAGCAAGTATCACGCTCAAGGAGGTTTCCAGTCCAACTGGCACCGACTGGGTAAAAGCACCGATAATAAGAGCCATCCCCGTGACAAGCAAACAATCTCTTCGAATATAAAACATGACAATGAAATACGGTATAGCAAAGGGAGTGAGCTCCTCCACGATCAGAGCTCGTCCTAATAAGAAGCCCATAAGGATGGGGAGAACATTCCACTTCTCTATTAAATCTGCTACTTTTTCTCCCCACGTCTGGGCAGTGGTACCCATTCGATCGGACACTTGCCGCGTCCAAGCATGTCCGGCTTGTGTTACGTTTTTGTTCGCAATCATTTCGCTCCACCCCGTTCTTGGTCAATGTGTTTCTCCATTATACGGAGGGGGCATTGTAAAATTTGTCAAAAATCCAATGAACATTCACAGAATCGTGCGACAAATTCAGTAACGCAAATGGACAAAAAAAACCGACGTTATGGCGGATAACGTCGGCTGACAGGTGATTCGCGCTTTGCGAAACGGGCTTAGGATACTGTATTCGTCAAGACTTTGAAATGACCTTCCTATTTTTACATTCAAAATACACTTTCCACAAAGAAAGAAAAGTCATAATTTTCACAATTAAAAAGGCCGACCGCGGCCTTTTCTCTACGCTTTTCTTCAAGAGGGACTGTTCCCGCTGATAGCGGGGTGGCTGATCTTGCCTCACGAAGACTTATTTTTAAAAATGGATGGATGTCCCGGACGTTGATGTCAGCAATTTCACTAATATGCACCAGTCCGGTCACATCGCCTGGCAGATGAACAAACGCTCCGACGCGGAATGTCTCCCTCTCGTTGAAGAGCAGCTGTATACTCAATCCGGAATCATATAGATGCTTTCGCCTTGCTTGGTAAACAAAATTCGCTTACGTACCAGCTCTGCCAAGTACTCCTGATCGTTTAACCGACTTGCTTCATAGGTCAGATCGTCTTGCTTTTGCTGCAAGACCGCTGATTCTTGCTTCAAGACTCCCAGCTCTGTCTCCTTCTTGGACAACTCGCCACTCTGCAAAAACAAGGTATAGCTAGTCCAGACGAAAAAGCACAGGATCACAAAGAAAAAGAGACGCATTCTCCTTCTTTGCCCTTTTCGGTTAATGGAAGAGGTTCTTGATTCTTTCATCAGTACGTCACCTCGAATCTACTCCCGCTTTCTCTTTGAGTGAAACCAATTCTTCCAATTGGTCCAAAATCCTGTTGTTTTTCCGTACATTTTTTTCCCCAAATGTTGACCCCATCTGGCAAAAGGAGAGGTGACAAAACGCGTCACTTTCCACAAAAAGCCGAGGATCGCGAGCAACACAGAATACAAAAATGTCAGCACCATGATGATCACGCGGAAAAGAAAGAGGACAGGACGTACTAGCAGGATGTCTATAATTTTTACGACCGTACGGTAAAACCACTGACAGAATTTTATCACGCGGTGCAAGAAAAGGATATACTTCTTACTACCTAATAAGAAATATAGCCACGCGCCAAATATCATTCCAAAAAATATCGGAAACCGAATGATCCCGTCGTTCACTTTCACCAAAACTATGAAGACAACGCCCATACTGCCCACCCAAAAAAGGATGTCAAAGAAAAAGACCAACCAGAGTGGCAGTCTGGCCTTGCCCTTAAATACATGATACGTATCAAATCCCATACCCATCAGTGCACCACACGTCGACATGGCCAATACCGTCTGCAACTGGATGACGATGTTCACTTGAATAACTTGCCGAAGAATCCTCTCGACCGATCGCCGGCCTGCCCTTGCTCCAAATAGGCCATCTCGTGAACGAGCCCCTCGATCGCTACTTCTCCGGTTTCCAGACTCAGATTTTTCATATGCAGGTTTTGGCCTCGTATGGTTAAAAAGCCGCCGTCCGTCTCCAAGAGGAATTCTTCGCTGTCAAAGCTTTCGACGTTTTTTACTCCCGAAATCGCTAAGCTGCGACGATTAATCATCACGACTTCATGACGTGGCCGTCTCGTGTGATCGTTCATGATTACTCCCTCCTCACGTACCCTTCTTGTACTATCGTATGGGGAGGGATGTCCTGTTAGAACAAAAACGGTCCATACACAAAAGAAAACCCCGTATAAATACGGGGTTTCGTCTCACTATCTTTACTTGTAAACGGTGTAGTTCCCGTTCACGTAGATGATTTTGTAACCGGTACGCTCCGTGATGGTTTTCAGAGGCAGGGTAGGAACGTTGTTTTTCAACTGAACCGCTGCAGGCAGCGTTACATTTTTGCCATTGATGGTCGCTACGTTTGAACCGACCTTGAATTGCATGACCGTATTGCCGCTCACGACTTTTGCCGTTGTTTTGGTGTAGCTGATCGAAAACCCGAGGGCATCACGGAAAAACGTAGTTGGCATTAGCGTGTTGCCATTGACGGTATACGGTGCCACCGCGAGTCCGGTTGTTTTACCAGCCTTCGTAAAGGAAGCGACGCTCTGCTTGAAGCTCACGCCATTCAGAGCCACGATGGTCGCCGGACGGGAGAAGAGCAGGCCTCTCTCCTCGGAGTTGTAGACGCCAATGCTGTACACACCTGGAGTAGCCGGATTCACAATGCCAGCTGTCTCGGCGATATTGACCTGAGCTGCTGTTTTCGCCGGAATATCCTGGGCAGGAATAATAATCAGATTTTGTCCGCGTACACCAACAAAGTTAGCGGCCACACCGTTCACCGTTACTGTGTTCGCTGGCAAGTAAGCTGGAACACGGAAGCCCACTGGGAGTACGACTTCAATGAAGCCCTGATTACGAACAATCGGAGCACCCATAGCTTTGATACCGATTGAAATACCAGCAGGAGTAGCGGCAGTCGCTCTCGTCAGCCCAACCGTTGCCAATGTATTATCCACCGCGACTGGTGGAGTCACTCCGGAAACTTGAAATTCCTTCGACTTATAGGTCTTGTTGTCGATCTTGGCCGTCACGGTATAGGTTCCCGCTGTTCTCGGAGTGGTCAAGTAGCCTTCGAATGCAAACTTGATGCTCGCGCGATTCGTACTAGTGAATCCGTAAGGTGTGCGGAAATAAACCTTATTCCCCAACACGCTTACATTCGTCACTTGTGCGCCATTGACGGTGACGCTGTTACTGGTAAGAACCGGTGGAACGGTTACTCCATTTGGGAATTCGACCTCGATTTCTGCGTTCGACCCTAGCTTATTGGAAAGATCCACGTCAAATGTATAGCTCGTACGCGCTCCCGCTGCACTATCCGACAAAGAAACGGTGAATGGCGTATTGCTTGTGTTTGTAATCTCTACATCTTTTGACTTGTATTCTTTGCTGTCGTATTCAATTTCAAACGAATAGTACTTGTCTGGTTTCGATGGGTTTACAATTCCCGCGGAAGAGGTAAACTCCAGCTTTATGTAGCTATCTCCGTCTGCACCGCTCGGGATCTCAATCCGAATCGAGTCGCTGTCGAGAATCGATACGTAATCCGGTTTGTACCCGTTTACCTTCACATCAGATTTGCTGATGCTCTTTGGCAGCATGTCCTTGGAGGGGAAATTGACATAAATGTATTTGCCCTCTTTCAGCCTGCTTTTTGAGCTGAGATTAAATTTTCCGAGCGTTAAGGAGATGGAGTCCTCGGCATTTTTACTGCTAGGGGAAGCCTCGAAGTCACCCTTGCTACTGCTGCTGCTACTGCTCGAAGATTTGCTGATCGTAATCTTTTCGCCCTTGTAGCTGGTCTCCGCACTTGTTTTTACTTCGATCTCGTAGCTGCCCTTGTCTTCCGGGTTGGTGATATTATCAATGGTTAGTGTAAGCACAGTGCCTTTTTTGATCTTTTCATCGACTTCGATCTCGACCACATTCTTGCTTACGGATACGCTGTCGATCGAAATTTTGTCATCGTCATCATCTTCCAGCTTGACGTCCGATTTTTTTAATTTTTTATCCACTGAATAGTCAGATGGGAACCTAACGAAAATACTGTCGCCTGATGATAGATCCTTATTGATTTCAAACTCAATCGTATATTCTGTTTCCTCGTCCACACGTGTACTGTCTGCAGAAACATCCTCGATAGAGAGAGCATAAGCCGCTTTTGGCTCGAGCATCACTGGACTTGCCAGTACCGCAGTGGCTAGCAGCACTGAGATCCCTTTGTTTACGCTTTTGTTCAACGGTAACGCCTCCTTCTCTAAAGTTCCCTACTATGATAGGAAATGTTCGGCAGGAAAGGGTTACAGACTGGTAACGAATGATTTTACCCACAGCTTGGAAAAGTCGATCCACCCAAACGAATCGACCGCAATTCCTTGCAAGGCGGGATGGTAGTGATCCAATCGCTTCGTATGGTACAGGAAAAGCAGCCACGCCTCATCCGTAAGTATGTCCTCCATCTTTTCCAACGCCCACATACGTTCTTTGCTGTCCTGTAGCTGAAGAATTTTTGACATCCGCTCCTCAACAATCGCCAGCCTGTCATCATCTAAAAAACGATGTACCAAGGAGCATTTGTTTTTGTATATCTCAATCAGCCCCAGCTCGATATCACGTTGCAGGACTTCCCCCATCATAGCCATATCGGCATGTTGAGCTGTATCGTACGACAAGAACTGGCCTTTCGTAATGCCCTGCAATTCAAGTCGAATGCCAACCCGCTGACACCTCTCCTGAAGCCACTCTGCTTCTTCTCTCTCTTTTTTCGCGTCGTTAAAACTCAACAAGACAGCCTCGCCCTGATACGCGCTTTTTTGTAGCCAATGAGCCGCCTCCTCTATGGTATGGGAGGAAAAGTGCATGCGTTGGCTTCTCTCCGGCAAAAAGCTTCCGGCAGGCGTACACGTCTCTTTTTTCAGTTCTCGAATCATTTGTACGGGGTCGATCAGTAGTTTGATCGCCTGGCGAAAAGCGAAGTCGTGCTGAATACCTGGCTTTCGAAAGTTGAAGTTCAGATAGTGACAGCCTACCTCTTGAACCTCCAAAGATTTGCTATCATCTTCCGTCGCTTCATCCTCAGCCAGCGAGAGCTGATACCGTTGCTTCGAAGAACATGATCCCGGTACTCGCCAGATTTCTACCCGATCCAGAATGGCCCGCTCCCGATAATAGTCGTCGAACGCTGCCAATACCAACCGATCCTCTGTAAATTCGACCATCCGAAACGGGCCTGTCCCTACAATTGCAGACTCCGAAAACGGCACATCATGCGGCAAGATCGACATTCCGATGCAAGATACTAAATGCAAGAAAAAACCGTTTGGCTTCCGTAGATGAAAAGTAATGGCTCCATCATTTCGCTGTTCGATCCAATCGATATCGTCCACTTGCCAACGATACGGCGAATCCAGCTGAATCAGTCGCTGAACGGTATAGCTTACATCTTCTCCTGTCAGTACACGACCATGGTGGAATCGGACTCCTTTTCGTAAATAGAAGGTCCAAGCAGTCATATCCAGATTGCTTTCCCAAGCATAGGCTAGCTGGGGCTTAAAATCTTGTGTTGCCAAATCGAAAATGACAAGCGTGTGGCAGATTTGCTGGATAAAATGACTCTCCGCCGCTACTGCTACGAATGCAGGGTCGATGGTGGAAAAAGCTCGTTCACGCGGAATACGTAAAATCTCCTGACTCCTCTTATCGTTCTCTATTGCAACAAATCCGAATTGACTGTCCCATGTTTCCTGCAAAAGCCGCTTCGCACCCACAGGCAAATTTTTATGATGAAAAAGCTCCACTGCTTCCCCAACTTTTCCGTCCATCAGTAGCTTCTGAAAGTAACTAGCCAAAAAGTCAGTGATATCGCAGAGAATCGTGAGCCTCGAATGATTGCCCCGTCCTACCCCTGCCTTCCATAAAAGAAGCCCCTCACTCTCCCATTTGCGCAAAATCAGTTTCACATTGCGGGGCGTACAGCATAGAAGATGGGACAACTCTTGTATACCGATCTTTTGTTCGCGCCCTGTCTCCCATTCGGATAGCCCGAGTAGCATCTGCATAAAGTGCTCATTGCTTTTCATAAGGCATCTCATTCCTTAAAAGGTGAAATTCATATAGGAATCTTACCCTTTTTCTTCTCCTTTTCATAGCTACAATTGGAAAAAAAGGAGGTCGTCCCCATGAGCTTTTCACAACTCCATCCCAACATTCGCATACGAATCGTGACTTCCTTTCTGACACGTCTAGTAGGAAATATGATCTTCCCTTTTATGGCCATCTACTTTTCTGCCAAGCTCGGTCCTGCTATAACGGGGCTCCTGTTAGTCCTGACCGTATGTGCGCAAATCTTGATGGGCTTCTACGGCGGCTACCTGGCTGATCGGTGGGGCAGAAAAAAAGTGATGGTATACGGACAATGGATTCAGTGCTGCGCTCTCTTCATCATGATGGCAGCGAACTCCCCGTGGCTCGACTCTGCTTGGCTCACGTTTGCCATGATGCTCGTCCAGAATGCGAGTAACGGAATGATTAACCCCGCCGCAGATGCGATGCTCATCGATGTCAGTACGAAAGAAAACCGGACGTATATGTACGGCATCAACTACTGGTCAAACAACTTATCGATTGCGCTAGGTTCTGTGGTGGGAGGACTCTTGTTTGCTACCCATCGCTTTGAACTGCTTCTCGTGCTAACGGTTGTCAGCTTTCTCACACTGGTGATCATCGCCTTTTCCATCAAGGAATCGTACCAGCCAAAGCCAATGCCCTTTGTCGGATCGAGGACAGGTATCTTACGGGATATGGTTGCAAGCTACAAGCTGGTAATGACTGACCGTCGTTTCATCCTCTTTTCACTAGGCGGCATGCTCATCTTTGCACCGGAATTCCAAACACCTAACTACATCGCTGTCAGACTTGGTCAGGAGTTTGCCCCGCAGAGCATTGGTTTATTTGACTGGTTCACTGTTGAACTAACTGGCCTCAAAATATTCAGCCTGATCCAGCTCGAAAATACGCTTCTCGTGGTATTTTTCTCTCTTGCCGTCACCAAGCTCATCGAGCGCTTGAAAGAAGCACCTGCCTTGTATATAAGTGGACTGATGTATATTGCCGGGTACTCACTGATTATGTACAGCAACTCCCTTATCGTTATCCTGGCTGCGGTGCTTATAAGCACAATAGGCGAGCTGATTCACGCTCCCATTCGCCAAACCTATCTGGCGCAAATTGTAAAAGATGATTTACGTAGCTCCTACATGGCTGTGAACGGACTTGTTGTGCCCGGAGCGCGGATCATGGGGGCAGTCGGAATCACTTTGGGAGCTGTCCTCCCGTCCTATCTAATGGCACTCCTCATCTTTTCGCTGGGGGTCGCAGGTGTCATCCTCACCCGCTCGATCGTGTTGCAAATGGATTCCAAAGAACGTTTACTTCCTCACACAAAAGAAGCTGCCACATGACACAGGCAGCTTCTTTTTTTGAAAGGTTACTGGTTCGTCAGGCTCTCCAAAATGGCATCGCCTCTCTCGCCAATTTTCACAATAGCGTATTTGGCATTCCGCTCCACTTCAAGTCCGGTTCCTTCCGGGACAAAATAGCTTTCTATGCCGTATTCCACTCGATTGCCACCGATTGTGCTTCCATTAATGATCACATCCGATGGCTGAGGCTCGTAGGCCCGATTCCATCGACCATTGCGCTCATAATAGCCACTATAGCTGTGCAAGCCATTTGCTTGTTGACGGAGTACGACACGAATCTTATCCCCTGAGTCAACCTGTTCTTGGTCCAAAGCAGATATGGTGTAGCCAAGTCTGACGTAATCTCCTTGCAGCAACGAACGCGGATCGATTGGAACCAGCTCCAGCTTCACCGTTTTTCCATTGGCCAGGATCGTCTCACTGCTCCATACTTGATAGCCAATCAAAGCAAATTGCAGCAAAATAACAGGAATCAACACAAGCGCTTTTCTCACAAAAAGGGAAGGTTCGCTTTTTGGCCACTCGATTTTCGCCCTTCGATCCCACCACAAGGTAGCGATGAAAAACACCAGACTGAGCAAAAGCAGGCTCAGTGACTTGTGCAGCAAGCTCCATAGCATGTCGTAGTACTTCATGAGGAGAAAGGCAAACCAGAAACCGAGCACGATTCCGAATCTCACCCTATTTTGCTGATGCAATGTCCGGTACAACAAATACGTGCTGACTGCGAAAAAAGCCAGATTCACGACCACATTCATCCAGCCTGATTGAAAGCTTTTCTCCGTCAGGATCAAAAGCGAGAGTAAGGCGTACACCAACGAGCTGTTTTGCAAAACGACTGGCAATTGCTTTACGTAATGCATCGCCATCTGCGTAGCAAAGATGATTACGAGCACATATTCAAAGGAAGGCAGGTACTCATCCAGCTTCGCAGCGAGGACGACTAAAAAGGTCAACTGTGTCAAAAGCCTCGCCGGAATGGCAGAGACAGCTTTCCACACGTATAACAGTACCAACAGGAAAACAATCCAATAAGCTCCTTCTAAAAAGAGAATAGAACCGACACCCAGTAGATAGCCCATTGTGAGCAGCGTATATCGTACCGTTGTATTCATCCTGCTCATAAACACCACAGGGCCAATAAAGCCAATTAATGAAAGGAAAAACAGTAAATCAATAACCACTTCGTCTTGAATGATCAGAAAAAGCAGACCTGCTATCGAAGTGGCTCCAATGGATGCGGCAATGGTTGTGATGAGAACCGTGAATGCCTCTTGAAAGAACACAACCCATTTGCTTTTTTGATGCGCTGATTCCTTGCGCAGCCAATTAATCCCTGCAACTGCTCCCCAAACAATGAGTACAGTCAGCAGCAGCATGAAAACAAAGAAGCTTTCTGAGAAATATTGCACCATATAGGATATGAAATTAGTGAGCACAAACAGCGCGAGCAACGATGCCGTCACAATCAGAAGCCCGCGACTCGGCACCCATTTTAAAAACGTAACAAACAGAATCCCGCCCGTCAGGACATATAAAAGCTCAGGGAGCGGACCATACACTTCGGTGAAGGATGCACCGAAAATACTGAGGGAAAACGTCAGAAACGATAGGTAGTAAATCGGCTTGGAATGCCACCTCCCGGTAGAGGTTAACCAGAACAGGACCATATTCCCCAACGCAATCAACCAAAAAATCATGAACCACCACTCGTCTTCACGCGCTACATGAATGACGGATGGATGGAGACAGAAGTAAATCGCCAAATGAGCGAGGACATAGCTGATGACATAGAATGGCTGATAGCGCGTGAAAATCGCGAACAGCAAATTCGGTATGAGCCATACGACGAACAGCATATAGCTGTCGGCATGTGAATTGTATATTTGCCCCAACAAAGCCACACTGGTGCCAAAAGCCAAGCCTCCAGCTACCAGAAGCCAATTGCTCAAAAACGAATGTCGTTTGATAAAACGCAGTCCATAGGATAATAAATAAAAAAGAACGAGGATTGCCACACTGACGCCGATCTTTTGTTCCCTGACCATAAGCGGCCAGTTCGAAGCAAAAAAGTATAGGATAGATGATAACAGAAGCGAAATGGACAAAAAGTAGCCCGTTCGAACCCCGTTTTGTTGCATACTGCACACATCCCTTCGGAAAATGCCTTCAGGTACTCCCATTATATCCCTTCGTTGAAAAAAAGCCTAAAAAAAGACTGCCATCCCGGCAGTCTTTGTTCGTATGCACATTACCCTTTGAGGTAGGCATCTTCTTCTTTTTCATCACGCGGAACGGGAACTTCGCCGATGACGGTATACAGTGAAGCCGCTTCTTCTTTGCGTGGGTTTTCTTTGATATCCTCTACTTTTACCGAAACGATTTTTTGTCCGAAACGGATCGCCAGCTTGTCGCCGATTTTCACATTACTGGATGCCTTTGCTGGGCGATCGTTGATTTCCACACGCTGTTTGTCGCACACTTCTTTTGCGAGCGTGCGCCGCTTGATCAGTCGAGACACTTTCAAGTATTTATCAAGTCTCATGTTTGGCTTCCTCCCACCATTTGTCCATTTCTTGCAGGTCCGTCTGCTCAAAGGTACGACCCGCTTCTTGCAGCTTGCCTTCAATATAGGAAAAGCGCTTCTTGAACTTGTTGTTGGTCAATGCGAGGGCTTCCTCCGGATCGAGCCCGAGGAAACGCGCCAGATTGACTACCGCAAATAGTAAATCCCCCAACTCGCCAGCTCGTTCTTCCTCTGATGCTTCTTGTAGTTCGTGGTATTCCTCTTCTACCTTTTTGTACACGTCTGCAATATCGTCCCAGTCAAAGCCGACTTGGGCTGCTTTCTTTTGCAGCTTGTACGCATACATCAGTGCTGGCAAGTCGCGCGGTATTCCCGCCAACTGTGATTGAACCGTTACATCGATGCCTTTTGCTGCTTTTTCCTGTGCTTTGATCTCCTGCCAATTCGCCAGCGCTTCCTCGGAATCATTCGCGCTCTTTTCCCCGAATACGTGCGGGTGGCGGCGAACTAGCTTTTCATTCAACGTCGCGACAACATCATCTACCGAAAAATATCCGTCTTCGGCTGCCATCTGCGAATGGAGCATGATTTGCATCAACAAATCACCCAGCTCCTCACACATCGCATCTGGATCCTCGTCGTCAATCGTCTCCAAAACCTCGTACGTCTCTTCAATCAAGTTTTTGCGGATGCTTTGATGTGTTTGCTCGCGATCCCACGGGCATCCATCCGGACTGCGCAGGATGGCAACGATCTCTTTCAAGTAGGAGAATTGGCGGTACGACACCTTCTCGTCCTTCGTCGGCGGTACATACACCAGGGACAAATTCCCGAAATGATCGAGCCTGTCCAGTTCATACAACGGGACTGTCTCAATGATTTCTTGACCCGCTACCCCTACAGCTGTCGCTACGGTCACCTCGTAATCATCCGGCAGCACTTCCATCAAGGTCAGCTTCACATCAGAGGCCACAAACGCATCGTACACTTGCGCGATAATCGTGTGCAGACCCGGTGATACTTGATGAGCAGCGAGCGCCGTCCCATCCAGCAGAGAGAATCCCTCAATCGGATCGATATGTAGGCGGGCAAACAACGGATCGATAAAGCTCTGTCCACCGCCGATTTCGATTTCTACGCCACGGTTTGGTCCCTCTGCCAACAACAACTGCACGGTACGTTCCGCCACCAAAGGATGACCTGGTACGGCATAGACAAGGCTGCCCGCTTCGTTTACCCGTGAAAAAAGCCGTTCTACAATATCGGTGTACACATCGGAAAATGTATCGTGCTGCTCATATACATCGTCAAAGGATTCAATCGTGATGCCTTCTTCGATCAACTCGGCTACGACCGGATGCTCTTTCGTGCGCAAATACAGCTGTTTGGCAGCTTTGAGCGTACGATAGATGCCATAAGGAAGCTGGTCCAAATCTCCGGCACCAAGACCGACTACGGTAATGGTCTTATTCTTCATTTCCACTTGTCACGCCTCCTTTTCGTTCATTCTCGCCTTCTCCGCTGGGAGGAGCTTGTATTTCGTTAACAGCGAAGCAATTCGCTTTCCTTTTGGCAAAAATTGAATATCACTTCTCGTGAGTCCACCCGTTTTCAAAAGCGCCAGCAAATAGAACAATGCTCCTAAAGCGACAGCAATCAAGCCTACCAGCGTATAGAACAAGCGATTGGAAAGTCCGGCACTGGCCAGCACTGTATTAGCGAGCCACTCCACAATCAGCACGACAATCGACATCACAACGACAGACACAAATGGCTTTTTCACCGTTTGACGGAATCCAATGTTTGCTCCTGTGTATTTAATTACCGCTAAAACGTTTAGTCCCATGGCAACCAAATAAGCTAAAACGGTGGACACTGCTGCACCAGAGATACCCCAGAACGGGACGAGTGCCAGATTGAGGATGAGCTTCACCAATACACCAATAAACAGGTTGCGGGCAGGTCGCATTACACGCCCCAAGCCTTGCAAAATTCCCGCGCTAGCAATGCTCACCGTGGCGAAAATAATCGTGAAGGACTGTACAGCGAGGGCCTCGGTACCGTTGCTATCTCCGTAGAGCATGACGTTGATCGGCTCCGCCAACAGAGCAAGTCCAAAGGAAGCAGGCAATCCCAACAGGAATGTCAGTCGAATCGCCACTTCGGAACGATGAGAGATCAATTGATGCTGACGCTGGGCAACAGCTTCACTGATTGCAGGCACTAACGCCAGCGACAAGGACGTGGCAAAAAACGTACCAAACTGAATGAGTGGTTGACCACGGTCAAATGCACCCTTCAAAAGCTTGGCCAAGTCCTCTGGGGTCCCGCTCCATTGCAGCATATTGACGACGGTCATCGAGTCTACAAGCGGAACAAGCGGCAGAACCAGTGCGCCCATACAAATCGGAACGGCATAGGTCAAGAGATGACGAAGTATTTGACGATTGGTCCACGGTTGCACGGATGATTGCTGAACCTGACCCATGGACAGCTGCCCCATCTTCTTGTCCGCTCTCCAATACCAAAGCAAGACGAGAATAGCTGCAATAGCACCTGGAAAAGCAGCAAAAACGGCACCTGTACCAGCCAGGTAAGGGTCCTGATACACGTTCATCGCCCAGAATGCAGCAACCAGAATGAAAATCACGCGAATGAACTGCTCAGCAACCTGAGAAACGCCAGTCGGCATCATGTTTTGATGCCCCTGAAAATAGCCGCGCAAGATCGCAGCCATCGGTACCAATGGCAGTGACCAAGCTACCGCTCGGAGCGGGGTAATCAAATGCTCATCACCCATCATACTGGCAATAATAGGTGCCCCTCCATATAACAGTAAGAAGAAAAAGATCCCGAGAACGACCAGCGATATACTGGCTACTCGAAACGCCCTGCGTGCCCCGATCGCATCCCCGACAGCGACGCGCTCGGAGACGATCTTGGAAATGGCAATGGGGAAACCCGCCGTCGCTAGAATCAACAACGCGGTATACAGCGGGTATACTTGCATATATACGTACAAGCCGATATCTCCGGCAATGTTTTGGTATGGGATGCGGTATACAGCGCCTAAAAGCTTGGAGACAAGACCGGCAATTCCAAGTATCGCCGCGCCTTTCACAAATTGAACGGAAGCTTTTTCTTGACCCATGTGAGTGAAATTTCTCCTCTCCAACCTAAAACTTCGTTCATTATACCACAAGGCCATGGGCACAAGAAAAACAGCCCCGGGGTACGAGGCTGTTTTTGCTGAGCGATCTTACTGCTCCATTTGCTTTGCCAGGAAACCGGCCGCTGTTTCCGACATTTTGATCTCCAAATCACTCATCTTCGTTGACTCGTTTTTGTTGAGGAGGATCACGGACCCGATTGGATCGCCTCCTGCAACAATCGGTGCGATGACGAACGAGCCCATCGTCTCGTTCAAATCACGACAAATTTCATAAGAGCCTGTGTTTTTCTCCAGTCTGGTCTTTCTTTCCTCCAAGCATTTCTCAACAATGCTACCAATTGGTTTCTCCAAGTATTCCTTTTTGGAGGCCCCTGCCACAGCAATGACAGTATCCCTGTCTGAAATCAGTACGGTATGATTCATGCTTTCATACAAAGAGTCGGCGTACTCTTTTGCAAAATCACCCAATTCTCCAATCGGTGAATACTTTTTGAGAATGACTTCTCCGTCACGATCCACAAAAATCTCAAGCGGGTCGCCCTCACGAATGCGCAGTGTACGACGAATCTCCTTAGGAATCACGACCCGACCGAGGTCGTCAATTCGACGAACGATACCAGTTGCTTTCATGTCTTGTTGCCTCGCTTTCCCGTAAGAAGTGGGTAGTGTATAGATGGTGGTTGGTTGTATTTTTTCCTCAAATTCTAATTTTAACTATGGGTGATGGTATCAATTTTTGCCAGTTACTTCAATTACTCTCCCCCGGGTGGTAGCGAGTGATAATAGTATTTGCCCACGTTTGAAGAATATGCGAGAAAACGAAAAAACAGGGAAACGAATTCCCTGTTTTCTTCGGACTTCCTATTTTTTTGCCGGAGCGTCATTTTTGGACTGCGGGATGTTGAATTTCGTAATGAGCTTGTCCAGCTCGGTCTTGGCGAAAGTATCGTACGCTTTCTCCAAAGAACTCGCGCGGAGCTGTTCTTTCATCTCATCAAAGGTCTTTTCTTTGCGATTCTCGACCTTAATAATATGGTAACCAAAATTAGTTTTTACTGGCGGTCCAACTTCACCGACTTTTTGTGTCAGGGATGCTTCTTTAAATTCTGGTACCCATTGTGTTACATCCGCATTTTCGTACAAGCCCCCAGACTGCTTGCTGCCTGGGTCATCTGTGAACTCTGTTGCCAGCTTCGCGAAGTCTTCACCCTTTTTCAGGCGCGCTTCCAAGTCGTTGGAGATTTTCAACGCCTCTTCTGGTGTGCGCTTTTCGGTAGAGATCAGGATGTGGCGAACAGAAGCAACGGTACGGGAAGCTTTGTCCATTTGATCATAGGTTTGCTTCAGCGTAGCATCGTCGATATTCTTTTTCATCACATTGATGGACTGGTTGATCAAGTCCATCTGATTGATGATCATGTCCTTGGTTACGCCTTGGCCATCCATGAGCTTGTTGAACTGAGCTTCATCCTTGCCCAAAAAGCCCATGTACTGTGTTTTGATTTTCTCGAAAGTTTTCTCAGCGAGTTCTTTGGACTCTTTTTTCATAGCGTCGTCGGAACGGCTAGCCAAAACCTTGGTAGCTGTGAACTCACGAGCAAAAGCCTTCAGTGATTTGCTATCAGCCATTTCAATCATGGTACCTTGTTGTGGGTTCATGAAGTTAATGACACGCAGGAACTCTTCGAATTCTTTTCCTGTTACAGTTCCTCCTTGATACTCCACAATGACAGCTTTCTGGTCTGCTGCGTAAGGCAGAGTGAGTTTAGGGAATTGTACCAAAGGATCATTAGCAGCTTGTTTACTGCCATCTGTCTGATTCGCTGGAGTTTTTGAGTCTTGTTTCGCTTCTTCTGCTTTTCCACCGCAACCAGTCATGAGTGCCACGACCAGAACAGCCGAAGATAGAATCGCTACAGAACGTTTCATAAATAAGGTTCTCCCTTCTCAGGCAAGCCCATTTTGTCAGTTAAGACACAGGGCTCTCCGTACCGGTGTCTCTTCGCACCTGGTGAAATTGACGCAGCAGCTTTTCAACCAACTGCACGCCCTCATCTTCTTTTAACCCCTTTACTTTAACAGCAATCGTGATCTGTTGTCCACCCGACAGCCCAACCCTCTTGCTCCAGTTACTGGTAAGCGCAAACAGCGCTCCACCATCGATATTGTTGTTCTGACTAGGGTGCAGTAACAATTTAATCTCGTCTGGATTCTTCTGGCTAATTTCGGTGATGTGGTGCTTCAAGGCATACACACGCAAATGGGAAATAGTCAACAAATTATCAACCGGCTTCGGAACTGGTCCAAAACGGTCTAGCAGCTCCTCTGCCAAATCGTCGACGTCTTCCAAGGTAGACACCGCGACAAACTTTTTGTACATCTCGATTTTTTGTCGGCTGTCCGTAATGTACATCGACGGAATATAGGCATCCAGTTGCAGATTGATCTCCACAGGTGTGACAATTTCGTGTTTGACTTCGCCCTTCAGCTCATCAATGGCTTCTTTCAGCATCTGGCTATACAAGTCGAAACCAACCGTATTAATAAAACCATGCTGCTCCGCGCCCAGCAAATTACCCGCTCCACGAATGGACAAGTCTCGCATCGCGATCTTGAAACCAGAGCCGAGCTCGGTAAATTCCTTGATGGCTTGCAGACGTTTTTCCGCTACCTCTGTCAGCACCTTGTCCCGTTGATACGTAAAGTAAGCGTACGCAATTCGATTGGAACGACCTACACGTCCACGCAGCTGATACAGCTGAGACAAGCCCATTTTATCTGCATTGTAAATAATCAGCGTATTGACGTTCGGGATGTCCACCCCGGTCTCAATGATCGTCGTGCTGACCAATACGTCAAAATTCCCTTCCAAAAAGTCGAGAATGACGCCTTCCAGCTCGCTTTCGTTCATCTGTCCATGCGCTACAGCGATGCGTGCGTCAGGAACGAGCATCGAAATCTGTTCCGCCATCTGTTCGATTCCCTGTACTTGGTTGTAGAGGAAGAACACTTGACCATCACGAGCCATCTCACGCTCAATTGCTTCGCGAACGAGAGCAGGGCTGTAATCCATCACATACGTCTGCACCGGAAAACGATTTTCTGGCGGCGTTTCGATGACAGACAAATCACGCACACCGAGCATCGACATGTGCAAGGTACGTGGAATCGGTGTAGCGGTCAGAGTCATAACATCCACATTCGTTTTAATCTGCTTCAGCTTTTCCTTGTGGCTCACACCAAAGCGCTGCTCCTCGTCTACGATTAACAGACCGAGCTCGCGGAATGTCAGGTCTTTGGAAAGTAGACGGTGCGTACCGATGACGACATCGACTGTGCCTTCCTTCAGTCCTTTTAGTGTGGCATTCTGCTCTTTGCGGGAACGGAATCGACTCAATACCTCCACGCGGATCGGATATTCCGCAAAACGCTCACGGAACGTCTCGTAATGCTGCTGCGCCAGAATCGTAGTTGGAACCAAAACGGCTACCTGTTTCCCGTCCATGACAGCCTTGAAGGCAGCACGAATCGCAACCTCAGTCTTCCCGTAACCTACGTCCCCACAAACGAGGCGATCCATCGGACGTTTGCGCTCCATGTCCGCTTTCACTTCCGAAATCGCGCGGAGCTGGTCTTGTGTTTCCTGATACGGGAACATCGCCTCAAATTCACGCTGCTCTGTCGTGTCGGGAGAGAATGTATGACCGACAGCAGATTCGCGGGCTGCGTACAGTTTGATCAAATCTTCGGCGATATCCTTTACAGACGACTGGACTTTGTTTTTGACGCGTTTCCACTCGCTGCCGCCCAAGCTGTAAATCTTCGGCTGTGCCTCTTCACTCGCCACGTACTTCTGCACATGGTCGATTTGATCAATCGGAACAAACAGACTGTCTCCTGCTGCGTATTGAATATGAAGGTAATCTTTATGAATTCCGAGAATTTCCTTGGTTTCAATTCCAAGGTATTTTCCAATCCCGTGATTCACGTGCACGACGAAATCACCGGGCTTGAGCTCGAGGTAGTTTTTGATACGCTCGGCGTTGTTCATCGTCTGCTGAACTTTGCGCGCCTTGCGCTGTTTCGCAGTAAACACTTCACCTTCCGTAATAACAACCAGCTTGTTTAGTGGAAGCTCAAAGCCTGTCTGGAGGTTTCCTAAAATGATCGTAGGACGCCCCGGAGGTACTGTCTCGACTGCTTCTGTCAAAACATCCGCTTCCATTTCGTAGTCATGCAGGACACGCTCCAGTCGCTTCGCACGCTCCAAATCTGCTGCGACAAAGACGATCTGATCCTGGGACTTCTTCCAACGGGCCAGCTCTGTTTTCAGCACGTTCATCTGTCCATGGAAGTTTTGCATGGTACGACAAGTCAGATTTACAATGTTTTGCGGCTGGGTCTTCGGTGATTGTCTCAAAAATAGAGAGAGGTAAACGATCTGGCGCTTTTTCGTCGACACGATCTCGTCGTACGTGCGCGACAGGCTGAGATTGGACATATATTCACCCTGGAGGATGCGTCCCGTCAGCCATTCCCCTTCTTCTTTTTGCAGTTGCGCTGCCGTATCCAACACACGGGAAGGCTCATCAACGATCAGCAAGGTATCGGAAGGCATATAGGACAACAATGTATCACCCGTCGGGTAAATGACAGAGATGTACGAATACAGCTGTGCAAAACGCTGTCCCTGCTTCATTCTCTCTGCATCAGAGCCGATTCGCTCCATGACTTTTTCCTTGGCAGCCCCATCCTTCAAATTGGCGAGGGTTTCTCCCAGCTTTTGTTCTAAGCGAACAGCTGATTCCTGCAATAACGGAGTCGAAGCAATCATTTCTTTTGCCGGACCAAGAATATATGTCTGGACCGATTCCAATGACCGTTGGGAGAGCATGTCAAACGTACGGATCGAGTCGATCTCTACATCAAAAAGCTCAATCCGCACTGGCCACTCCGAATCGATCGGATACAAGTCGATAATTCCACCACGAATACTCATTTCTCCCTTGCGCTCAACCATGTCCACTCGCTCATAGCCAAGCTCAATACATCGGAGCAAAAAGGACTCGATATCGAGCTCATTACCAACGGATAACTGAATCTGCGCTTCCTTCCATACTTGCGGAGGAACGACCAAGCGACGCAAGCTAGCAAAAGGGGCAACCAAAAAACCCGTAAAGCCTTGGGCCAGACGGTTGAATACATGAATTCGCTGCGCCAGCATTTCAGGGCTGGCAATAGCAAGCTCAGAGCCAATTAGCTCATTACCGGGATAAAGCAACACCTGATCAGAGGGAACCAACTCGATCAAATCTTCGTATACTTTTTGTGCTTGGTACATGTTATGCGTCACTACACAGACCGGACGATCTGCCATTTGTTGCAATGACGCCATCAATACTTGCCGGGCGGAACCAGCTAAGCCAGAGACAAGCTGCTCATGTAGCCCCTTCTCCAAACCAGCCACGATTGTCCCGACGTTCGTGTCCTGTTTCATCGGGTTAATGATGACTTGCATTCACTAATCCCCTCTCTAATTCTTCTGTCAACTAAAATCAGAGCTTCGCTTACGCTCACAACAACCGCAGGTCAGCCATGCGAAAAGAAGCCTTAGCTCCCCAAGCTAAGGCCTTGTCAGTGCAAGCCTCCCTAATGCGTATCCACTTATTGAAGTGGGTTTCCGACTAGCGAAAGCTCTGGATGCTGAATCAGCGCTTCACGGCAATAGTCGCACGTGATGCTGACGACCGTATCTCCACTTTGTTCTCTCGATATTATAAGAGCACGTTCCTCCGGGGTCAAGGAATCAAACCCGAGTTGCGCTTCTGTTACTTGCGATTCGTCAAATTCTGCAATCTTCATGCCGCAGCAACGACATGTATAGCGTATGCTCATGCACATACCACCCCCATACTGTTCCTATCGGTTAGTATGGACGAACGGGTGGGAAATCATACTACTTCTTCAAGCTGTTGTAATGGTTCATGACCTTTAAAAACGACTCTCTTGTCCACATGGCGCATGCATCAGCAGCCAAGCTCACCGCTTCTTGAATGTCGGCTCTTTCCGCCACCGGAAACGTATTCAAAACATAGTCGCTGACGCTCCGCCCTGGTTCAGGACGACTGATTCCGACCTTGATTCGTTTAAACTCCTGTGTGCCCAAATGCTGAATCATCGACTTGATGCCGTTGTGCCCACCAGCACTGCCTTTTTCCCGCAGACGAAGTTGGCCAGTTGGTAAATCAAGATCGTCGTAGATGACGACGAGATCGTCCGGAATGAGCTTGTAAAACTTCAGGACTTCCGCAACCGATTCACCGGAGAGATTCATGTACGTCTGTGGCTTCACCAGCAGCACCTTCTCACCCTCGATTCGGCCTTCGCCCACGAGTGCGCGAAACTTGTTTTGTGTAACAGGAATTCCCCATTTGTCGCTAATCTTATCTATGGCCATAAAGCCAGCATTATGTCTGGTGTCTTCATATTTTTTGCCGGGATTACCCAATCCAATTATGACTTTCACGCTTATTCCCTCCTACTCTCTTCCCATTGTACTCCAATGGTCGCGTGAACAAAAGGAAAAGGGCAGAGATGAAATCACCTCGCCCTGCTTTTTCATGCTCTATTTTATTCGTTCGCGGCTCCTGCTTTTTCAGCCACTGCTTCTGCATCTTGCTCCGCATCAATCGATTCTTCGGACTTGGCCTTAACTGGCAGGACACTGATCAACACTTCCGTGGAATCAAGCCCCAGCTCCACTCCTGGCGGGACTGTCAAATCCCCTACCAACACGACATCCCCGATGTTGAACCCGTCGACATCGACTAGGAACGATTCTGGTATATTTCCTGGCAAGCAAGTCACTTCCACACTGTGGCGGACAAGGGTAGCTACACCCAATTCCGGATCTCCTGTCATGAGAACAGGGACAGACGTGTGTATTTTTTCATTCATATTGATCTTCTTAAAATCTGCATGCAAAATGTTCCCCTGCAAAGGATCCCGTTGCAGCTCATAAACCATGACATCATGCGTGTTCCCGTCTACACTTAACCGGAATGGCTTGTTCGTCGACTGCTGACGCAGGGCCGCATCCAGCTCTCTTCCTTTGACCTGAATCGGCTTATTGCCCACTTCGCTGCCGTAGATAATACCGGGAACCCAGCCTTCCTTGCGAAGTACCTTTACAGCATTGCCTGCCTTTTTTTCGCGAGACTGTGCTTGTAATTGTTCCACAAAAAAACCTCCTTCGGACCGCTAGTAAAAGTTTCCTCACTAGCTTGTCCATCGGAGGTTTAGTTCAACCCCCAAAGAGGGGATTGTATATTAATCGAACAACTTGCTTACGGAAAGCTCTTCGTGAACACGAATGATTGCTTCACCAATGATTGGCGCTACGGAAAGAACGGTAATCTTATCGATAATTTGTTCTTCTGTCAGCGGAATCGAGTTGGTCACAATCAGTTCCTTGATCTTCGAGTTAGCAATACGCTCAATAGCAGGACCAGACAGAACTGGGTGCGTGCAGCATGCATATACTTCACGTGCGCCTGCTTCTACAAGTGCACTTGCAGCCAGTGTGATCGTTCCAGCGGTATCGATAATATCA
This sequence comes from Brevibacillus schisleri, assembly GCF_055685845.1. NCBI lineage: Bacteria > Bacillati > Bacillota > Bacilli > Caryophanales > Paenibacillaceae > Brevibacillus > Brevibacillus schisleri. The sequence goes on along the minus strand of NZ_JBVNDM010000001.1, from coordinate 112,041 downwards.
TCGATGATGATCGCTGTTTTGCCCTCGATGTTTCCTACGATGTTCATTACTTCGGCTACGTTTGGTTCTGGGCGACGTTTGTCAATAATGGCAATAGGCGCTTCCAGACGTTCTGCCAATTTACGAGCACGGGTCACTCCACCGTGATCTGGAGATACGACAACGATATCTTTCAGACCCTTTTCAGAGAAGTGTTTACCTAGGATAGGCACACCCAGCAGATGATCTACTGGAATATCGAAGAAGCCTTGGATTTGTGTTGCGTGCAGATCCATCGTAATCACACGTTGTGCACCTGCAGTCTCGATCAGGTTAGCAACCAGCTTCGCTGTGATTGGATCGCGTGCACGTGCTTTACGATCTTGACGAGCATAACCGTAGTAAGGAATGACCACGTTGATACTCTTAGCCGAAGCGCGCTTCAATGCATCGACCATCACCAAAAGCTCCATCAGATGCTCATTAACGGGAGCAGATGTTGGCTGAATGACAAATACGTCACAACCGCGAACGCTTTCATTGAGTTTGAGTTGGCATTCGCCATCACTAAAGCGCACTACTTGTGCGTTTCCGAGTGGTACGCCGATGTGTTCAGCGATTTCTTTTGCCAGTTCCGGGTTTGCGTTGCACGTAAATACCTTCAGTTTTGGGTCGCGGTAGTTAGCCATGATCTTCTCAAGAACCTCCCGTTTATGATTGCTTTTTGCCCTTGCGAGGCATTTTGTTCGCGTAATCGATTTTATTTACTTGACGCTCACGTGCGATCGCAAGCGCATTATCTGGCACATCTTGATTAATGGTCGATCCTGCAGCTACATAAGCATTTTGTCCAACTGTAACTGGCGCAACCAGATTGCTGTTGCATCCGATGAATGCCCCATCTTTTACTGTTGTTTTATGCTTCACTGCCCCATCGTAGTTGACGGTAATCGTTCCACAACCAATATTGACTCCGTCTCCGATTTCCGCATCTCCTACATAGCTGAGATGTGGAACCTTCGTACCGTCACCAATTTTCGCATTTTTCAATTCCACGAAATCACCGATTTTGGCGTTGCTTCCAATCTGTGATCCTGGTCGAACATAAGCAAATGGCCCGACAGAAGAATCGCTTTCTACACGCGAATCAACCATCACTGAGTAAGAAATGGTCACGCCACTCGCTACTTCCACATTCGTCAGATCCGCTTGGGGTCCGATTACACAATCAGCTCCAACGGTTGTTTGTCCACGCAGGAAAGAACCTGGGTGAATCACAGTATCTGCCTCAATCTTCACATCAGTTTCGATGTACGTATAAGTTGGGTCGATGATTGTCACACCATTACGCATGTGACCAGTCATAATACGTTTTTTCATGTAGGCTTCTGCTTCCGATAGCTGCACACGATCGTTCACACCCATTGTTTCCTCTGGGTCAATCGCTTCGTACCCCACTACCTTTTCACCTGCATCACGCAAAATACCGACAACGTCTGTTACATAGTATTCGCCTTGTGCGTTGTCATTTTTCACTTCCGCCAAGGCTTTCCACAATTTTCGGTTGTCATAGCAGTATATGCCCGTATTAATTTCTCTGATCGCCCGTTCCGCTTCCGAAGCGTCTTTATGTTCCACGATTCGCAATACTTCGCCCGCCTCATTGCGCACGATACGCCCATAACCTGTTGCGTCAGGTAATACGGCGGTCAATACAGTTGCAGCCGCTTGCTGCTCCTCGTGATAGGTCAGCAAGGCCGACAACGTAGTCGCTGACAAGAGGGGAACGTCTCCATATAAGAGAAACGTAGTACCTTCTTTATCTTGTAAAAACGGCGCTGCCTGCGAAACGGCATGGGCCGTTCCCAACTGTTCTTCTTGCAGTGCATAAGTGACGTCCTCGCCTAGCTTGGCACGGACAGCGTCAGCACCATGACCTACGACGACAACGATATCCTGAACCTGCATGGACGCCATCGTATCGACTACATGCTGAACCATTGGCTTTCCGCACACAGGGTGCAGGACTTTGTACAGCTTCGATTTCATCCGTGTACCCTGACCAGCAGCCAGAACCACGGCATGGATCTTAGACATGTCAACCCTCCATCGTAGAAGTTCCACAATGACTATATCCTAATTCATATGTGAATTTCAAGACAATCGATACAGGATTCTCTCTGATTCCTTGCATTGCCAGTAGTTAGACATAAGCCAGACAACATTTAATTTTCTGACAGAAATGTGATATATTGTTGGGCGAAAGGGGTTATTTAAAGGAGGTAGGATGAGATGAGCGCAGAGGTATACTTGCTAACTGGGTACTTAGGAAGCGGAAAAACCACCCTTTTGCAAAAATGGCTGACTCATTTGCGCATCACAGACCAGAAAGTAGTCGTCTTGATGAATGAAATGGGGGAAGAAGATATTGACGGGGAACAATTGCAAGGCTTCGGCTTTCCTGTCAAAAAAATGCTGGATGGCTGCATATGCTGCTCGATCAAAGGCGAGCTAACGGAAGGCTTGAAAGATATTATGAACGCCATTGCGCCAGACCGAATCCTCATCGAGACTACTGGCGTAGCCGATCCACTCGATGTCATCGATACGATTACCCATCCAGAGCTTTATGATCGACTGGAGTTAAACGGGACCATTAGTGTTGTCGACGCCTCTCGTTTTCTCGACCTCAACTCACGATTCTCCTCGACTGCCACTCTGGTCAAAACGATTCGAAATCAAGTGCGTTACGCAGACCTGCTTCTTCTGAACAAAACCGATTTGACTAGTCCTGATGTCATAGAGCGAGTCCGTCAAAAGCTCAGTGAAATCAATCCGACTGCACCCATACACGCTACTGTTCAGGCAGAAATAGAAGTCTCCCGGCTTTTGTCAGTCAAACGCACCGTTCATGAGCGATCGCCAGACAACGAGACAAGCCGCCCCATCGCTGTACAGAAAAGCATCGGCCGAATGTCAACGATGGACAGGCTCAAGCAATCCCTTGGCCTAAAAACAAGCCAACCCTCTCTCTACAATAGTATCGAAACGTTTTCCTATGTATTCACCGGGCCCGTAGACGCGAAAAAATTCGAGGACTTTCTGTACGATCTTCCCAAAAACGTCTATCGGGCAAAAGGCTACGTCCAGTTCCACGGAAAGCCCGAGCTGATCTCGTTTCAACATACCGATAATCAGGTGCTCCTGTTCCCTTTTGAAAATTTCGGACCGAAAATGGTAGCTGTCTTCATCGGGGAAGGAATGGACCGAGAAATTATTTTGAACAATCTAATAAAATGTTATGGTTAACGGACGCCGAAACACCCTGCCGCAAGTGACAGGGTGCTTTGTGTTCAGGACTTTTTAAGCACCAGCTTCGATAGTGCTCTCTTCCTCTTGACCTACGCGGTCGTATTCTGTTAGTACTGCTGCCTGGATTTTTTCACGGGTAGTCGAAGAAATCGGATGTGCAATATCACGGAATTCTCCATCTGGTGTACGCTTGCTTGGCATAGCTACAAACATACCATTGTTTCCGTCAATGACACGGATATCATGAACCACAAACTCATGGTCAATTGTAATGGATGCAATCGCTTTCATCCTACCATCCGTATTCACTCGGCGAAGTCTTACGTCTGTTACTTCCATCTAGTTCACTCCCTTTATCTATGTAACGCGTTTAGGATTATTTCCACCCGCTGGGTAAATATTCCTGCTTACCATTATGCAATATTTGAAAAAATATATAAATATGTTTATATGTCATTTTTTGGAAACATTTTCTGCAAGTACAAAAAACAGCCCAATGCGCGTAGCATCAGGCTGTTTTTCCATTATTTTCTATTCGATATAAGCTACAATCTCGATTTCAACTTTTACGTCACGCGGCAGTCGTGCCACTTCCACAGTGGAGCGAGCTGGCTTGTGATCACCGAAATATTGACCGTATACTTCGTTCAGTTGACCAAAATCATTCATGTCCTTGATGAATACAGTCGCTTTCACTACGTTCGTCAGGCTGCCACCGGCCTCTGCCAGTACCGCTTGAATGTTGGAAAAAACCTGATGGGTTTGCTCCACGACGTCACCCTCTACCAAAGTGCCGTCTGCACGCAGCGGAATTTGACCTGATGCAAAAAGAAATGGACCTACCTTTGCAGCTTGACTGTAAGGACCAATAGCGGCAGGAGCCTTGTCAGTTGAAACAAAAGAGATTGCCATACCTATCTACTCCCCTCTTTTTTCAAAAAAACTGCCTAGCTCTATTTCAATTTGCTTGCCCTTGAAGTCTACATCCTGCAGTTTTGCAAGCGATACGTATTCATCTACCAAACGCTCAGAAACATCCGCTGTCGTTTCTACCAGTACGCCGCATCCCACTACGGTTGCACGGAATTCCTGCAACAAATCAATCATGCCCCGCAGCGTCCCGCCAGCCTTCATAAAGTCGTCCACAATGAGGACACGAGACTGCTCGGCCAAACCGCGGCGAGCGAGTGACATGGTTTGGATTCGTTTACTGGAACCTGATACATAGTTAATGCTCACTACTGAACCTTCCGTCACCTTGTTGTCACGGCGCACAATCACAACAGGTACATTCAAAAACATAGCCGTCGCATATGCAAGTGGAATCCCCTTTGTTTCCACCGTCATGACGACATCCACATTTTTATCCGCATAAGCCGTTGCAAAGAGCTTTCCGATCTTCGCCATCGTTTGTGGATTTCCGAGAATGTCTGACATGTACAAGTATCCACCTGGTAAAAGTCTCTCTGGATTAGCGAGTTGACCGATCAGTTCGCGCATGAAGTGAAGGGCCTCTTCCGTTTTGACCTGTGGAATATACTTCACTCCGCCTGCCGCTCCCGCCACCGTTTTCAACAAGCCTACCCCTTGGACTTCAAAAGCCTCTTTGATGATAGACAAGTCTTCACTGATGGATGATTTCGCTGCGCCGTATTGTTCCGCGAACAGAGTGAGAGGAGTCAGCGTATGGGGATGGGCGAGCAAGTGCTGCGTCATGTCAACCAGACGTGCACTTCTGCGCAATTTCTTCATGGCTCTTCCTCCAAAACCGAATAATATGCTGATAATGTATCATTTCCATACGGGTTTATGCAAGTATTTCCCCTTCTTGAGCGCCTAACATTCGGACAACAAACACATCTTTGACAAAACCTCGCAACGCGTTGTAGATCCGATGTACTTTCGCTTCCTTTTGCACAAGAGCAAACACAGTAGGGCCGCTGCCAGACATCAGGACACCATCTGCTCCTGACGCGATCATGAGATCCTTGATCTGTCTTACTTGTGGATGGAGCGAAAGTGTAACATTCTCCAGCACATTCCCAAGAGATTGGCACATGAGTGAAAAGTCTTGCGTCGCGATGGCTTGCAGCATCTGTTTGGTATCAGGATGATTATCGATCTGGGCCACACGCAGGTTGCCGTATACATCTGGGGTAGATACTCCGATAGGCGGCTTGGCTAGAATGACCCAGCACGGTGCAGGAGCCCCCAGATGCGCAATCTGTTCGCCACGCCCCGTCGCCAGCGCTGTTCCACCATAAACGCAAAATGGCACATCAGAGCCAATCTCCGCTCCGATTTTAGCCAGCTCATCTCTGGTCAACCCGAGATTCCATAATTGGTTCAAGCCGCGTAGTGTTGCCGCTGCATCACTGCTGCCACCTGCCAGTCCAGCCGCAACAGGTATTTGCTTGTCGATATACAAGTGTACGCCCTGGCGTACTTGAAATTTTTCTTTCATGAGCGTTGCCGCTTTATATGCATGGTTACGGATATCATCTGGTACGAAGCTGGCAGAACAGTCCAGCGTAATCTCACCATCTTCGCGTAGAGTCATGTCCACACGATCTGCCAAGTCTACGGTTGTCATCACCATTTCTACTTCGTGATAACCGTCCGGCCGTTTGGCAAGCACATCGAGAGTCAAATTAATTTTGGCCGGAGCTTTGACCGAGATACGCACGTAATTCACCTCTGCCTACTTTCTAAATTTCCTAGTTTCTTATTGTAGCATAGGCAAACTCTCCCATGCCACTTGATCAATTAAAAAGAATAGATCGAGAGCATTATGGGTATTTCGAAAATTCAGCTCTCTTTCCAGAAAAAAAAGCCGGGATGCCCCGGCCTTGTCAACGAGTTTTTATGGTGAGAAACGTCCGTGCGTTCAAACCCAAACGCTACAATCGCTTAGCGGCTAATGCTTCCTCAGCAAGCTGAACAGCGCGCTTGACCATGTTACCCGCGTCCCGTGTCGTGATGCCTCCCCAACCCTCGGATTTTACCGTATCGTAAAACCCAAGCTCTTTGGCCAGTTCCATCTTAAACTGCTCTGACATCAGTCCTCGTCTGCGACCCATAGCACCCTCCTTCTCGTTGACAGGCTTAGTGTGCTCCATACTGCTCTTTTTATTGCCTGAACCAAATGTTCAGAGCTTTTCGATATAAAAAACAAAACAGTAGAACCCAAAAGGGCTCTACTGTTGTACAAATGTGATGCGGATGTGCTCGTTTTCGCGGCACACCGTCAATTCTACTGTTTCCGTCAAGATGTCAGCATAGCTGTAAGATACCCGCTCAAAGAGTTGGTCGTCATCCAGCTTTACCACAAACACAGATGGGTAAGTTTCTTCGAGGATGCCACTACGTTCAACGGTTTTGCGGCGACCGCCATTAGCCTTCAGCAGGATGCGCTCACCAATGTGTCCGTCCAAACTACGTTTAATGTCAAGTAACGCGTTTCTTGCCATTGTTCCATCCACCTCGCTTACATCTATTATAACAGCTCACTTATATTTTGTCAAAGAAATAAAAAATTATAGCAACCCTGCAGATATTTTGTCAACGGGGTTTTTTTCATAAAAAACGTAGATATTTGTCAAAAGATATGCATAAAGGGCATAAATACGCAAAAACCCCCTTTCTGGGGGATCGCGCCCAAAAATAAGGGGGTTGTCTACACGATTTACGTAATCAGTCCGCGGCGCATACCTTCGTTCGCTAGGCGGGCAAATTCGTCCAAACTGAGTGTTTCACCACGTCGGGTCGGATCGATCCCGATGTCAGTGAGCATCTGTATTACTTCATCCTTTTGGGTTTTAGGAAACAGTCCATTCATTAGGTTGTTCAACAATGTCTTGCGACGCTGTGCAAACGAGCTGCGTACCACCCGGAAAAACACGTCCTGATCATCTACCTCTACTGGCGGACGATCTCTTACCTTTAAACGAATCACTGCCGAGTCGACATTCGGACGCGGGATAAACACACTTGCAGGCACAATCATCGCTACTTCTGTATCTGCATAGAATTGAGCTGCGACTGACAGAGAGCCATAGTCTTTCGTTCCTGGTTTGGCTGCAATTCTCTCTGCCACTTCCTTTTGAATCATAACTACGATGTTCTCGAGGGGCAATCTCTCTTCCAGCAGCTTCATCAGGATCGGTGTCGTCACATAGTAAGGCAAATTCGCCACTACGCTCAGCTTTTCCACTCCTGTCATCTTTTCTTCTATTAACTTCTTCAGATCCAGCCCCAGTACGTCCCCATGAACGACTTCAATATTTTCATAGGGTGACAGCGTGTCCTGCAAAATAGGCAAAAGACGCTGGTCGATTTCGATCGCCATCACTTTTTTGGCTGCTCGTCCCAATTGCTCCGTTAGAGCACCGATACCGGGCCCAATCTCAATCGCTCCCTTTTCCTTGGTGAGGTCTGCCTCTGAAACAATGTTGTGTAAAATGTTGGTGTCTATCAGGAAGTTCTGGCCCAGACTCTTCTTAAAAGCAAAGCCGTACTTCTCCAATATCTCTTTTGTACGCGTCGGTGTGGCAATATCCTTGCCCGCTATTTGGGTCATGGCTTACTCCCTCTCTTTGTTGATGGCTGCAATAGCCGCTTCGAATTCTGCTCGACTGATTTGGAAGGCATTGAGCCGCTGCAGCATTTGCTTGGCGTTGGCATATCCGATCCCCAATGCTTCTCCCAGCTTGATTCTGCGTTCTTTGGCATCTACACCAGACGTCAGGCCATTTGCCAACAAGTCGTCAGAGGTAATCTCCCCAGCCGTTTCCGCCATTTCGGTACGCACTTCTGAGAGCGCACGAATAATCACGTCAGGTGTCGCGTTTTCGACACCGATGTCGCCCTTTTTGGTTCCATCCTCCTGGGTAATAAATGCGTGCTTACAGCCTGGAACTGACTTGCTAATAATTTTTCGGATGCGCTCCCCTTGATAATCAGGGTCTGTGAAAATAATAACACCGCGTTTTTGTTGCGCCAGCCTGATTTTTTCAATCGTTCTTTTATGAATGGCAGAACCGCCAGTTTCAATCGTATCGGCATTAACCGCGCGCTTGATCGTTGCGGTATCGTCTCGTCCTTCGACCACGATGACTTCCTTGATCTTCATCATGTGCTCCCACTTTCGTACAAAATCGGTACGATACTATTGTTCCAAAAAAACCGTACCTCAAGCAAAAAATACATGAAACATTTGGTAAACAAGATCGTCTAACTAACAAACAGCTTATCACAATAACCATCTAGGAAACAGAAGAACAGGAGCAATCGCTCCTGTCCTAAGGCTTCTGTGGTCCAATAATATATACAGTTTTGTTGCGCTTGCGACCGAAATTCCTCGCCTCGGACTCCGTGCCTACGAATACGTCGATTTTGCCACCTTTCATGGCACCACCCGTATCTTCAGCTCGACGATACCCAACACCTTCAATGTACACCCACCATCCATACGGAATGACGTTAGGATCTACAGCGATTGTGTGACCTACCTTGGCTTTTGCCCCTGTTGATGTGCGTCCATATCCCGGAGAGCTTGGGTGTTTGCCACCTCCCGAAGGAGTATAAGCGGTCAGGGTAACCCCGTTCAGCACTTTTTTCGGCCTAAATACTTTTCCACCACGCGAGACCGGACCCGCTGCAGAAGCAACCAGGACCCGATCTGGTTGACCCTTTTTCTGCAACATTGGGATTGCGGTACCCACGGCTACAACATTATCTTTCTTCGGTACAAGTACATCTCTTTTGACCAGATCACGGGAGACTTCTTTCCCATCTTCCATGATTAGCTTGTAGTGTGCAATTGCCTTACCTTCTTGCCCGCTCTGTAATACGCGGGTCTTACCTTTTTCCAGCGCTGGATCATTTTTGCGTATTTCTTGAAAGGTGACTCGCTCATCGACTTTTACCATTTTCTCAACAATTCGCTTTACGCTGATCGAGGAGTCCTTGGTAAGTGTAGCGGTCAATGCCGGTTCTACCCGGTCCTTCTCACCTAGCACGATGCCGCCGTCCTTCAACGCACCAGCAACATCACGACTAAGTGTCTCTATCGTTTTTTTCTGCCCGTCAACCTGGATTGGTATGGACCAGGTCGTATATAAAGTAATGAGTGCTCCGTCTTTTAGCTTCGTCTCTAGTGTCGGTTGAAGGGAATCCTTTTCCGTTACCGTAATGTTTCGCTCGGTTAAGAACTGCTCAACAGTCGTGGCTTTTGTAGCGACCGTCTTACTTTCTCCGTCCAACGAAAAAGTGACCTGTTTTGGCTGAGTAGCCTGGGCAGAGAAATAGCCAATCATGGGAACGAGCACAAGAGCAAGGCAGCCAAACATGACGAGCCCACGATTCTTATACCTTTCCCATATCGCGCGTAACTCCATTTCCCACACTCCTTTTCCTAGAAAAGCACAAGGCTCTTCTTGTCTAGCCAGGTAAGGGTCGATGTAATTGCACTAATATTCTGGAAGTGGCCGGTACTTCACAAGGTCGGCTTTGATTGTATTTCACTTTCTCTCCTTTGTCAAATTTACCCTCCCTTTTGGCTGAAACGATAATGGTATCAGACTAGCAAAATAGGCTTGGCGAATGGTAGCAGAAACCTGTCGAGAAGCTATGTCGGATGGACAATAATCGTTCGACACATTGTTCATCGTATGCGTCGACAAAATCGAGTAGAACCCGGTTACTTCACACAAAAAAACGGGAAATCACGTGATCAATCGTGATTTCCCGTTTTTATTAACCATTCATGCGAAAAAGACGTCTGGCGTTGTCTGCGGTAATTTGCGCCATTTCCTCGTAAGACAAACCATGAATGTTCGCCATTTCCTCACAGACGTAACGGACATATCCACTCTCATTTCGCTTTCCGCGGAAAGGATGCGGAGTGAGATATGGGCAATCTGTCTCTATCAACAACTTGTCTAGCGGTACCTTCGCTGCTACTTCTTTTGGCTGCTTGGCATTTTTGAACGTAAGCGGACCACCGAACGAAATATAAAAATTCATATCGAGTGCCTGCTTCGCTGTTTCCCAGCTGCCAGAGAAGCAGTGCATGATGCCGCCAACATCTGCTGCCTTCTCTTCCTTCAGGATCGTCAAAACGTCTTGGTGCGCATCGCGATTGTGGATGATGATCGGCATGTCGAGCTTGCGAGCCAGACGAATCTGCTTGCGGAATACCTCTGCCTGCACATCACGTGGCGACGTATCCCAGTAGTAGTCCAAGCCCATTTCACCCAATCCCACTACTTTCGGATCACGACTGAGTTCCTCGATCCATTCCAGGTGTTCGTCTGTCATATCCTTGGCGTCCTGTGGATGCCAACCGATGACGGCGTAAATAAAATCATACGCATGAGCCAAATCCATGCAGCTTGGAATTGTTTCAGCATTGAATCCGATGTTCACAATCGTACTGACGCCATTTTCTTGCGCACGAGCAATGACTTCTGCACGATCTTCATCGAATTCATTCGCATTTAGATGAGCATGGGTTTCAAATAACAAGATGGGTCCTTCCTTTCCTTGCCCTCGTTACTTCACGATTGCTCCGTTTGGCATACTTGGGTCAACAGTCGCAAGTGTCAACTGATCTCCTGCCGATGCTGCCAAGATCATTCCTTGGGACAGCTCACCACGAAGCTTCACTGGCTTCAGGTTAGCTACGAGGATCACTTTTTTGCCGACCATATCTTCTGGGGAGTAGTATTTCGCGATACCGGAAACTACTTGGCGCTTCTCGTAGCCGAGATCCAATTGCAGAACCAACAATTTGTCTGCATTTGGATGCTTGGCACATTCCACTACCTGTGCGACGCGCAGCTCTACTTTTCCAAAATCGTCGATGCTGATTTCTTCTTTTGCATCAGCTGGCTTGTCAGTTGTTGCGTCTGTTTGGTTGGTGTTTGTTTCGCTCACAGGTGCTTCCCCTTTCAAAGCTGCTTGCTTTTTCTTGTTTTCTTCCGCTTGGCGGCGTGCCTCTGCAGTCGAATCGTCGATGAAAGCCAGTTCCGCTTGAACATCCAGACGAGGGAAGAGCAGTTCCTTGCGGCTAACGGTGCTTCCAGCAGGCAATCCACCCCATACACTTGCAGATTCCCAGTTGGTTGCTTCTTCATTGCCCAAAATACCCAGTTGATCCCAAATTTTCGCTGGTGCTTTGGTCATGAACGGTTGGATCAGGACGGAGCTAATGCGGATGCTTTCCACCAAATTGTACATAACGGTTGCCAGACGACCTTTGGTTTCTTCGGATTTCGCCAAATTCCAAGGCATGGTCTCGTCGATGTATTTGTTTGTACGTCCCACCAGCTCCCAGATGTGAGCCAGTGCATTGGAGAAGCGCATTTCTTCTATGTGCTCTTCCACCAGCGCCTTCGTTTTCATCGCAAGGCCGATCAAGCTGTCATCCGGCTCTCCTGCATCCTGTGGAGCTGGAACGATACCATCGAAATATTTCTCAATCATCGTAGCGGTACGGCTTAGCAGGTTTCCGATGTCATTAGCCAAGTCGTAGTTCAGGCGCTGCACGAACGATTCTGGCGTGAAGATGCCATCCTGACCGAAGTTGATTTCACGAAGCAGGAAGTAGCGAACGCCGTCAGAACCGTAACGGTCAATCAAAACCTTCGGGTCAATGACATTGCCCTTGGATTTTGACATTTTTCCATCCGGCATCAGAAGCCAGCCATGACCAAAAATTTGTTTTGGCAACGGGATGTCCAATGCCATCAACAGGATTGGCCAGTAGATCGTATGGAAGCGCAAAATGTCTTTTCCAACCATATGAACATTGGCTGGCCAGAAGTTACGATATTTGCTGTCGTCCTCGGACAAATACCCGAGAGCAGAAATATAGTTCGTCAATGCATCAATCCATACGTAAATAACATGCTCTGGATCGCTTGGCACCTTGATTCCCCAGTCAAATGTACTGCGGGATACGGACAAATCCTGAAGGCCTGGTTTCAGGAAGTTATTGATCATTTCGTTGCGGCGGCTCTCCGGTTGAATAAATTCAGGGTTTGCTTCAATGTGTGCAAGCAGTCTGTCCTGATACTTGGACATGCGGAAGAAGTAGTTTTTCTCCTTCACTTTTTTCACTTCGCGGCCACAGTCTGGACACGCATATCCGTTGTCCGTTTTCGCTTGGGTTTCTGTCCAGAAAGCCTCACACGGTACACAGTAGAAGCCCTCATACTCGCCCAAGTAAATATCACCTTGATCGAGCAGGCGCTGGAACACTTTTTGTACGACTTCTTTATGACGAGGCTCTGTGGTACGGATGAAATCGTCATAAGAGATGTCCAGCTTTTCCCACAGGTCCTTTACCCAATCGACAATCGGGTCGATGAATTCGAGGGGTTGTTTGCCCTCTTCGGCTGCACGCTCTTGGAGCTTTTGACCATGCTCATCTGTCCCTGTCAGGTAATACACATCATAGCCGCGCAAACGCTTATAACGTGCCATAGCATCACACGCGATTGTGGTGTAAGCGTTACCGATGTGGAGCTTGTTACTTGGATAGTAGATCGGTGTTGTAATGTAATAAGTAGGTTTCATTGCAACTATTCCCCTCCTGTTTACGTTAATGAAAATAAGGAAAAGCCCACCCCAAAAAATTGGGGCGAGCTCTATCTCGCGGTACCACCCAAATACTCCGTCCCCTCACGGAAAACGGACTTGGTGAGTCAAAACATGACTCTACCCGTAACGTGGGCATACGTCACAAACTACTTGGTACGGTCAATGCCGTCACTGTTCATTTGCAAGACTCAGGGTCCATGTTCAGCTTGCTCGCTTATACCGGTTTTCAGCTACCCCGGCTCTCTGAAATAAGGAGATCGGCTTACTCTTCCCATCATGGTCGTTTGGTATCATTTGCTGTATTTATCCTCTATTGTACACGACCAACCTGTTTTGTAAACATCCTCGACAAACCCATCTTCCTGAGTGATTTTATCGCTCGCCTCATGCCAACTTTACAAATTACAAGTAGAAAGGGGAAAACTTGGGGTTTTTGTCGAATCATCATGTTGGGTTTCGACATTCGTCGACTCATTCGACACCCAATAATCCCAGTAAATTTTATCCATAAAAATTTCCATATTCCTTCCATCACTTTGATAAACACCTATTTAACAGCATTTCGGTTTTGAAAAAACATTTTGCTTTTCAAGGAATTGTCAAAATCATGTTGACACCTTTGGGAATGGCTGGTATGATTATCCCAACAGAAAATGTCGAATATTGACGATAAATGATGAGCGTATAACAATAGCATCGACATATACAGTATTTTGGGAGGAGATTTTAACTATGATGAAATCAACCGGTATTGTTCGTAAAGTAGATGAATTGGGTCGTGTTGTTATTCCAATCGAATTGCGCCGCACTCTGGGTATCGCTGAGAAAGATGCTTTGGAAATCTACGTTGACGGAGAGCGCATCATCCTGAAAAAGTATGAGCCTGCATGTATCTTCTGTGGAAACGCTGACAAAGTATCTCACTTTAAAGGTAAAATTGTGTGCCAAGATTGCCTGACAGAAATGCCTGTTAAACGCTAATATCATTTGATTACATAAACATGCCTTTGTGGGACGAGCCTCACAAAGGCTTTTTGTTTGCTATTTTTTCTTCAAAAGCGCTCGGAAGAAGAACAGCCTTGGCTCATACAAATCAGAATAGACCACATCTGTCGGCATTTCAAAGGATACATCGCCAGAAAACTGTAATCCAACCTCCGCCAAAACTTGCTGTAGTCGAGCTAAATTGATTAGCGGGTAATCAAAAGTGAGCACGAGCTGCCCATCGTCTTTTAACACCCTGCGAAATTCACTGAATGCTTGCACCATAACCGGGTCTTCAAGATGCTCGAGAACAGAGATGCAAAATACAGTATCAAACTTTTGATTTGAGTACGGCAAGTAGGTTAAATTGGCTCGACAATAATGAATAACATCAAAATAATGTACAGGCAGGCTGTCTGCTACCCTTTTCCCAAATACGTCCACAATATCTTGATAGATCGCTTCCTTAGATAGTATCCGATTATCGAGATCACAAGCGTGTACTTCTCTACAATGATCGGCCAAATAAAATTTGAATGGGTGGCAGATCCCACAAGCTGAATCAAGCACAACGTCATTCGGATTGGCAAACTGTTTGGCCCAAGCATATTCGTACGGTCTGCTGTTCCATATAACGGGCAGCGTAAATATGAAGTGATCGTCTTTTTCATCTGTATTCACAATAAAACGAGAATCACGTATACTCACTGTTGATTCCCCCTTCCATTCCTTCCGAAAACACCGCGGTGCCCCTTACCATCGTATTAAACGTAACCCGTCGAGATGACGAAAAGAAAAAAGCCGACCGTATCGGGGCTGTTGACAAAAAGGGTTAGGGACCCAATGCCCTAACCCTTTTGCCGTTTTTTCACTTATACGTCGTCGGATTGTTTTGTTTCGTAACCTGTGATTAGTTTGCTTTTATCATTCGTTTAATGTTAATTGCCATTGCAGAAAAGAGGCAGTGTTCGGATACATTTCGAATGCCTCTTTTGTATGTTTCTTTTAAGTTATGCTGCCTTTTCATTGTACCGAAGGTACCCTCGCACCATATTCTTCTTTGCCTTTGGATAACACTGTACTCTTGGCTTTGCTTCCTTGCTTGGTTGCGTTCTTTAGCCTCTTGGAATAATGGTCTTTCTATTGTTTTGCGAGATGCGGTTTGTCCAAAACATTGTTGGCGTAACTCACAGGACTTACAGTCCTTTGTTTGGGCAGCATAAATTTTGCTATAACTTTGTTTCCAACTGTGCCACTTAACATGAGTAAATTGAAGTGCCTTGCCATTCGAGCAATAATAGGCATCGTTCATTTCATCAAATGTAAATTGTACTGACCTTTCGGTCTGATCAATAACACCTTTTATCGGAGAGATATAACCGGTTATCTTTAAATTTTCTAATTCATGGTGTACTCCAGAGCGATCATACCCTTTATCTGCGCCTACTTTGCCAATATGTAAACCAAATTTCTCTTTTTGTATCTGTAATCGCTTTATAAATGGTTCGTGGTCATTCACATTAGCAGCCGTAACGTGTATATCAGTTATGATTCCATGCTTAACGTCCACACTGGTATGCGCTAAATAGTGAAATCCCTTGGGTTTATTAGGACGGTTCAATAAACCTGACTCCGGGTCTGTTGTGCTCTGTTTTACTTCCTTCTCAGGAGGAGAGGTTTTAGGTTTTCTTCCTCGTTTTTTCCTAGTGGGATCGTTATCTCTGTCTTTTTTAATTCTCCGTGCTTCCTTTTCTAGCTCTTCAAGGTACTCAGTAGGCTTTTTCTCCACTAAAACTTTTTCTGACCTATTAATCGATGCATTCGCTTTGATGTGAGTAGAATCAACAACAATTATTTCCCCAGTAACTAAACCAGTTCGAATACATTCCGAGACGATGTGATCGAAGATCTCCTGAAAAATATGACTTTCTTTAAATCTACGACGGCGGTTCTGGCTCAGTGTGGAATGATCGGGAACAGTGTCAGTTAAGTCCAATCCTAAAAACCATCGATAGGCCAAATTCACTTGGATTTCTTGTTCCAACTTCCTTTCGGAAGGGATGCCATAAAGATACCCGATAAGGATCATTTTCATTAACAAAACTGGATCAACTGAGCGACGACCTACAGGCGAGTATAAGTGTTGCACTTTCTCATAGATAAAAGAAAAATCAATCTTATTACGAACAACACGTAAAAAATGATTCTCGGGTACAAGATCATCCAAATTTAAGAACATAAACTGGTGCTGTTTGTCTCCATCGATTCCCATCATGAGATAGCCCTCCAAAATAAAAAGAACCGTATAGAAATGATTTCTACACGATTCCCAGAAACTCCTATCTCTACGGCAATTTGTCAACAGCCCCGTATCGGCCAGCTTTGCTCACTCATTCCCTTTTATTCACGATGATACTCGTTGTAAACATCTCGTTTGGATACGTTTCGATCATCAGCTGCTTGCTTGATGGCTTCCTTTTTCCCCATGCCTTGTGCGCAGTAATGATCCACGTGCTCCACGATACTCAGTGATTGCCACCATGCATCATCGACTTCCGCTTCCAGCGGACCGGTGTTGCCTTCGACAATGACACAAAACTCACCGCGCACCTCGCCGCTTCTGAGCCATTCCAGCAGCTCGTCCAACGTCCCGCGCGCAAATTCCTCGTAGCGCTTTGTCAGCTCTCTTGCCAGGACAGCTCGCCGATTCCCCCACACTTCCCGCATGGCCGCAAGTGTCTTTTCCACCCGATGAGGAGCTTCATAAAAAATCAGCGTTTCTGGATATCGCTTCAATCGTTCCAGCTCTTCGCGTCTTTCTTTGTTTTCGCGTCCCATAAATCCGCAAAATACAAAGCGATCAGTAGGAAGACCGGAAGCGATCAAAGCTGTCAACGCCGCATTGGCACCCGGAACGGGGATGACAGAAAATCCCGCTGCGGTCGCATCTCGTACCAGCTCCGCACCCGGGTCGGAAATAGCCGGCAAACCAGCGTCGCTTACCAAGGCAATCTTTTTGCCCTCGGCGAGCCACTGCAACAACCCATTTCCACTTGCTTCCTTATTATGCTCGTGATAGCTGACCGTACGTTTTTCGATTTGAAAATGATTCAGCAACTTTCTCGTCTGGCGCGTATCTTCACACGCGATGACATCGACTTCACGCAACGTATTTAGACACCGCACCGTGATATCATCGAGATTACCGATGGGTGTAGCCACCAAATAAAGGACTCCTGCTTCTTCTGACGCAAAACTGCGTTGCACATTCATTCGGAGGCCCCTCCAATCAATTCTTCTTTTTTCTTGCGGGTTAATCGTTTGATGCTCTCTTCACGCTTGAGACCCCAGGAACGGTCTGCCCCTTCTTCCCAATAGAGCAGCTCCACTGGCCCGCGGCCTCTCGTATACTTGGCACCCTTTCCTTCATTATGAGCAGCCAAGCGACGGATCAGCTCTGTTGTATATCCGGTGTAGAGTGTCCCATCCGCACAAGAGAGAATGTAGACATAGTGACTCTTACTCGAGGGAATCTCGTCTGCCATAATAGATTTCCTGTAGTTCTTCACAGTATTGTTCTCCATTTTCATACACAATCAGCGGCGGCTGAATTCTCAGCTCCGGCTTTCCACCCCTTATTCCCTCGATCAGAACCATATTCGGCTCTGCTTCCCTACGCGGATAAACCAGACGCATTCGCTTCGGCTCAATGCCATATTGGCGCATAAGCGAAACGATGTCGATCAAACGTGTGGATCGATGCACGAGCGCCAGTTTGCCGCCATTTTTTAGCAACTGACTCCCCACGCGAATGACATCCTCCAAGGACAGCATAATCTCATGACGAGCGATCGCAAAGTGCTCGCTGATGTTTTTCTCCCCACTGGTCGCAGGCATATACGGTGGATTGCAGGTGATCAAATCGAAATTCCCGTGCCCAAACAGCGACACCGCATCCTTCACATCGCCATGATGCATCGTAATTCGCTCGTTCAAACCATTCAATGTCACATTGCGGCTCGCCATGCTGAACAAACGCTCTTGAATTTCGATTCCATCAAAACTGGCTTCTGGCGTACGCGTCGTCATAATGAGCGGTATAGCTCCATTGCCCGTGCACATATCCAATACTTTTCCACGCTTTGGCACCGATGCGAATCGCGCCAAAAGAACCGCGTCCATCGAGAAGCAAAACACCTCGTGGCTCTGGATTATTTTCATTTCATGTGTCAATAAATCATCGATGCGCTCTGTTTCGTAAAGCGGCACGTTGGTGACAGGTTCCATCTGCGACTCGTACTCCCTTTTGTTCTTGTCTTATTATTCCTATCCGGAAAAAAGCGACCTGACACGTGGCCCAGGTCGCTTTTTCATGTGGTGCTGGTTACTCACCGCTTATTTTTGAGGGCCGCCGCTCAGGAATGAGAGACAGAACAGGCAATCCCCTTCTTTTCGCAGGCTGCCGAAATGCACATTACAGATATGAAATCCTTCCGCGTACAAACGGGCTAGGTTGTCATATCCTTCGCCGACCACTGCCTTTTTGGCTTTTTCCTTCGCGACAGGGCTTGTTCCCTTTTGTTTTGCTTGGGAGCCGGTCTTTTTCCTGTCTAGTCGGTTGCGAAGGTGCTGGTTTTCAACGAGTAATTGGGCGTTTTCCTCCATCAAAACAACGATGACGTCTTTCAGTTCACCAATTTCCTTATAAAGGTCACCAATACGTTCTTCAATGCTCGCCATCTTGACGAAGATTTCCCGTTTGTCCACTAGCTCACCTCTCCCCTACCCCCACACTTTATTCAAAGGTGGGGAGACCTATCGCAATCTCATCCAATCCGAATTCGGTGACACGTTTGTCAATTGAAAGCTCTACTTGAACAGATTGGTCAAGCACGTTTACGGAAACGACTCGTCCATTCCCCATCGGGGTGGTGACCAATTTGCCGACGTCCGGCATCTCATCCTTCGAGCTTTCATAGTTGTCGTTCTCGTATTTTAAACAGCACATCAACCGGCCGCACAGACCAGAGATTTTGGCTGGATTCAACGAAAGATTTTGGTCCTTGGCCATTTTGATCGAGACAGGCTCGAAATCGCCGAGGAACGTCGAACAGCAAAGCAACCTGCCACAAGGCCCGATCCCGCCGAGCATTTTGGCTTCGTCACGCACACCGATCTGGCGAAGCTCAATCCGGGTGCGGAATACGGAGGCGAGGTCTTTTACCAGCTCACGGAAATCAACCCTGCCGTCAGCAGTAAAATAAAAGATAATCTTGTTGCGGTCGAACGTGTATTCCACATCAACCAGCTTCATATCGAGCTTGTGCTCTTTGATCTTCGTCTGACATACAGCAAAAGCATTCTTGGCGGCTTGCTTGTTTTCATCCACCTGTTTTGCATCTCGCTCGTCTGCCATCCGAATGACCTTTTTCAGCGGCAATACGACATCAGACTCAGCCACTTCTTTTTTGCCAATGACGACCTTGCCAAATTCGACCCCTCGCGCCGTTTCAACGATGACGGTGCAGTCTTGCTCAATCGGCAGTCGGTCAGGGTCGAAGTAATATATTTTGCCCGCTTTCTTAAAGCGGACCCCAACAACCTCGTACAAGGGTTATCCCTCCTGGAATTGAAGAACCAACCGCTCAAGAGCCAACTGTGCGTTGGCATTTCGCTCTATCCGATTTTTCGTCTCCATGACCAAATCTATCCCACGCAAGAGCTCAGCTTTTGTCCATACCAGTGCTTGTCCTTGCAGCACATCCTGTTGGTCGCTGTTAATGAGATGGGCATGCCTGCCTACTTGCAAATACAGGATATCGCGCAGCCAAAGGATGAGCAAATCTAAAAAGAGGGGTAGTTCCTCTTTACTTTTGTCGCTCTTTTGCAACATATCATGGATCGTTAAGAGTGCAGATGAATTGCGCTGTTTGCACTCCTGCACCAATTGTATCACTAGATTTCTTAGCTGTGCAAACGATTCTGATTGGCTGAGTGTCATAGCTTCTTCCACATTTGTCGTAATGTGGGAGGCAACCTGCGCCATTCCCGCCAAAACGCCCTCTGCACGCAGCTTTTCCGCAATCAATTCTGCAGATAGTGGTGAAAATTGAACGTTTTGGCATCGAGATAAAATCGTAGGAAGAATCGCATGGCTGTGCTCTGTCAATAGTAGTGCCAGTACACCAGCGGGCGGTTCCTCCAGAAACTTGAGTAGACTGTTGGCAGCCTGTGTCGTCATTTTATCGACGTGCTCGATGATATATACCTTGCGTGACGACTCGACGGCCCGCATCGCCATTTCTTTTTGCAGTGAACGGATCTGGTCGATCTTAATCGAAGCCCCATCAGGCGTAATAAACAACACATCCGGGTGGTTGCCACCCTCTATGCGCCTGCATGTAACACAGGCCCCGCAGGCGTCTGCCTCCCTTTCCGAACAAAAAAGGGACTTCGCCAGATGCAGGGCCATCTGCTTTTTACCTGAACCTTTGGGACCCGCCAGCAAGTAGGCGTGTGCCAGTCGTTCGTTGCGCAAACTATGAGACAGCAGTTCCTGTGCTCGTGGCTGCTGAGAAAAACGGGTCCATGTCATGATGGTTTCACACCCACTAAAAATACAAATTGATCAACATGCCGCGGATTTCGCCAATCCTGGCTAACAAATCAATCGTTGGTGCCTGCTCGCTCAAGAGCTCATCTGTCAGTTTGAGGAGCTCTGCATCCACCTCTTTGACGATCTTGTACAGCCTGCTGCGACCACGCCGATTCATTCCTCGTCTGTCATCTAGGGCAATGCCGAACTTCACAGCCTCTTCCATGAACTGCTTGACGAGATTTTTATAAGCATAGAAGTCACGAACGGCGCGGGAACGAGCAAGAATCTGTCCCTGCTTGTCTATGTCTGTCAGCAGCCGGGTAAGCTTCTCCTGAGACATACGTTCGTCTTCTCCTTGAATCATCGTGCCAAAATTCAGCTTTTCCAGTTGAGGATTCTTGCGTGAATCCGTCGTTTTAATCAAGTCCAGTTTAGGCCGTAACCCATCACTGATTTTCATATCGCCACCTCCGTCGCCCGATCCAATACAGGGTTTGTCCCCATGAGATCAAGTATATACGAAAGCTGCGAAAAAAGAGAGAAGGAACCACATTAAAATGAGTGGAACTCTCCGACATCCAATACGAATACTGCCGCACCACCCACCTGTACTTCCAGCGGATATGGCATGAACGAGTCTACAGCATTGCTGAGTGGAGAGACGGGAGTGACCATTTGTTTGCGGGATTTGCAATTATGCGCAATGATGTCGATTACTTCCGGCACGCTTTCGTCAGACGTACCGATCAAAAAAGTTGTGTTACCGGCGCGTAAAAAGCTACCCGTACTAGCCAGCTTCGTAGCACGAAAACCTTTTTTCACCAGTTGTTGAGACAGACGACCACTATCTTTATCTTGGACGACCGCAACTACCATTTTCATCGGCTATCACCCTTTCTCCCATGATCCATTCCCAATTTGGCTTCTTCATTGTATGAAAAACACGTAGGCTTGGTACGTTATTTCGCTTAAACATATTATACAGCATGTACATCATCCTGCGGTACAGGGAACCTTACAGCCTTTACAATCTGTCTAGCAGTGCCTGTAGGGCAGATTGATATACTTGTTCCATCGGCTGCTCGGCATCAATGACGACAAAGCGCTCTGGGTCACGTTCCATGACCAGCTGATACCCTTCCCGAACAAGCTCATGGAAACGCATCCCTTCCAGATCGAGACGATTTACTTCTCGTCCACGGGAGGCATTAATCCGTGCCAATCCGGTTTCGGGCTGTACATCAAAGAACAAGGTCAATTCCGGCATACAGTCACCGACAGCAAATCGGTTAATCTGGTAGACAGCATCAATGCCCAATCCCCGCGCATGTCCTTGATAGGCAAGACTACTGTCGATAAAACGGTCGCACAGTACCAGATTGCCCTCTGCCAAAGCAGGCAACACCTTTTCCGCCAAATGCTGACCACGTGCTGCCGCATACAAGAGAGCCTCTGTTCTTTTATCCATCTGCGTGTGCGCTGGATTTAAAATAATTTCCCGAATTTTTTCGGCGATATCAATTCCACCGGGCTCACGAGTCAAAAGCACATCGACTCCCCGCATTTTCAGCTCTTCGTACAGCTTGGCGATGACGGTGGATTTCCCAGCCCCTTCTCCGCCTTCTATCGTAATAAATCGGCCTTTTTTTCCTGTTGCCACTTCCATACTCCTTCCACCCCTGTTGTAGCAGGCCAGTTGCTTAAATTATCGTAAAACCTGTATCGTTTGTAGCTGGTCGTCTTGTACGCCGTGGAATCGTGTTTGTCCTCTCGCCAATTCCTTTAGCATCGCCAGACTTTCTTCATCGATTCGCTCGCCTGGCACCAGCACCGGAATCCCTGGCGGATACGGAATCACCATCTCTGCCACAATGCGTCCCAGAGCTTGCTCCAAAAGAATCGACTCCCTCGGGCAATCAACGGCTTCATGCATCGGCAATGCCTGCTCGCGCAAATAATGGGAAGACACGACTCCCGCCAAAAGAATGCGCTCCTCCCCCGGTTCTACTTGTGGCGCCATCGATTCAAGCAATCTCCACAAAGCTTCCAGGTCACGGGAGGCTGTTCCTGTCGAGGCTGCGAGGAGTACATGAGAGTCATCCGCCAGCTCCGAGAAAATCCCGTGCTTTTCCATCCATTTCTGCAAGTCAAATCCACTGAATTGGGCTGTTCGCAGATGGAAAAACAGCTTCAACGGGTCAAGCGTAGCGTATACGCTGTTTGTGGACAGTCGCGGCCAATCCAGCCAGTCCAGTAGATCAAGTCGCTCCCGAAACTTGTCCAAAAGCGGCAACAACCTGTTCCACTCCTCGGTCGCCTCCAACACCAGATGACGTCTGGCTACATCGAGCGAAGCCATCAGCACATAGGATGGGCTGGAAGACTGAAGCATGGCAAGATGGCGGTACAACCGTTCACGATCAATCCGCTCCCCCTGAATATGCAGCATCGAGGACATCGTCATCGCTGTTCCCATTTTGTGTGTCGATTGGACCGAAGCATCTGCACCTTCCTGCATGGCAGAACGCGGAAAGGCAGGATGGAACCCGTAGTGGGCACCGTGAGCTTCGTCTATCAACAGCGGTACGTCAAACCGATGGACAGTAGCCGCCATTTTCGCCAAATCGATACCCATTCCATAATAGGTCGGATTCGTCAAAAAAACTGCCTTGGCATCGGGGTGTGCAAGCAGCGCACGCTCTACATCTTCGCGCCTTACACCCGCAGCGACTCCTGTTGCCAGATCGACGGCAGGTACTAAAAAGATCGGGGTTGCTCTCGCCATCATAATGCCGTTGAATACAGACTTATGGCAATTGCGTTGTACGAGTATCTTGTCGCCCGGTCTGCATACCGTCATGATGAGGGCGATATTTCCTACTGTACTTCCTCCGATCAAAAACTTGGTCTGTTCCGCATGGAAGGCTTGCGCCGCCAAATCCTGCGCTTCTGCAATGACACCCTGTGGCTGATGCAGGTCATCTGTCCCGCTAATTTCCGTTACGTCCAGCTCCAAAATGTCTTGAAAACGATTTTTCGCATGGTTATCAAAGCTGTGGCCCATTTTATGTCCTGGCACATGAAACGGATGCGGCCGATGCTTGGCGTGCCGTTCAAGCTGTTCATAAAGGGGCGCACGCTTTTGTCGCTCCCGAAATTCAACATCTCTCTCCAACACGCGCGACTCACGTCCTTTATTTTTATTCCCCTATTTTAGCATGATTTGGACACGCATGAATCCAGCAAAAAAAAGACACCGGAATGCACCGATGCCTTCTTTCTTCACGCATCTTTTCGCAACCAAATGCGTCTCATCTGATGAATAAAAAATGGATACTTTTCATCCTGTACATCGGTATTGACCATTTCCTGTTCGCACCGTTGACAGATAAACTGCTCACAAATGGCGATTCCGTCATTCTGCTCCTGTTCACAGACGATACATCGCTGAGCAACTTTTTCCATAGTGAAAACGCCTGCCCTTTTCCTCAATATACCAATCATTATACCCTATTATAGTCAGGATCATTCCCAAACGTTCGTGTTTTCGCCGATAGCTCGGTAGGCTTGGAAGTAGGACTGGGCTTCCTGCAAAGGGAAGCAAGCTGCCGCATCAATGACATAGGAATGCTTCATTCTGCTAACCAGCTCTGATAACGGCAGCTCTGCAATGGTCGTTCCCGCAGCATTCCCGATCACGAGCAAATCCGCATCCTTTATAGCATCCTGCCACGAATCGTATAGCGTCCAACGCGTCATCCTTTTGTTCAGAATTGGCTTGTCCTCCCCCGTGTACATGGCAACGTCCTTTCCAGCCAACCAGTCAGAAGACATCTGCTCCCATAGCGAATCCTCTCCCCAAAGTACGATCCGCTGTATATTGGCTTTTTGTAGAACGAGCCTGCATTCTTTTTCAAGCCATCGAACGATGAGAGAAGAGTCCTTGCGGGACGGGTAGAGCCAGCCGTGACCGATTCGTTTGTCCATACCGAGCGCGCGACTGACTTGGAGCAGAGAAATTCCCTTCTCATCGCAGCTGGCACCAAGTTCGATATAAAACTGCTCCTTCCACGCCAAATAGCGCGGCAATTGCCGAAGCGCTTCATCCACTTCGCGCATACCGCATACCATCGTCACCAGTGAGTAACGAGCGAGCTGCCTACAGAGGAATCGCATCCATCTCCCATCAGGTTCCCCTCCAAGCAAAGCACGCTCGCGGGTTAATAACGCCATGCGGATGACCTCATACTTCCCGGTATGCTCGTATTGGGTACATAAAGTATTCGCCCAGTCGTATGGCACGTCGCTTCCGTAGACAAGTGCGAGCCATGGCTCCGTCCCCAGCTTTTGCATCCTTTCTAGCAAAAGCTTGCCATCACTCTCTTTTGTCAGCAAAAATCCATTGGCGCCTTCTTGAATGGCATCTGTGCTGCAAACAATCAGCTCGATTCCACATGCTCCTAGCTCATTTCCGAATCTGGCTACGACCTCCTCTGAAATGACCCAAAGCTTCACGCTCTTCTTCCCTCCTCACGCCCTACCCCTATCATTCCTTTTATCCTTTCCATAACAAAAAGCCGTCAGTCTAATCAGGCTAGACAAACGGCTTGTTTCATTCGTTGTATGAGCTTTCTCAAGATTTGCGACTGTGCGATAATGGAAACGCAGACTTTCATTCATCCAGACCGCTGTCAAAGGAAGTGACTTCTCATGAAAGAAACCGCCGCTCATACGATCTATAGCTACAAGCTGCTCTATCGTTTTCGTTGGCGATTCGTCGGCTACCTTTTTCAACTGCTGTTGATAGGCTTGTCCCTTATTTGGCACTCATTCTTGCTACAAGTCCCCGCTTATACGCTGATTGTGACATTAGCGATTCTACCCGTGATACCGATCTGTCATTTGTTCTTATTTCGATTGTATGCCCTTCTGCGCGGCCATAAACCAAAGACAACTGCCGATATGCTCGTCTCTCCATGGTGGGGGGCAGGCTATCCACTTCCCGTCCCGCTCTCTGTCTATCGGGGAAGTGAGCTGACGGTAAACGTGGGGAGTATGGCGATTGCAGCAGGGGCTTATGTGTGGCTTTCGGGAGGATACGGGCTCACCTTGATCACCGGAACGTTGATCGTCTCGCTGCCACGTCTCCTCGCCTTCCTTGCTTCCTTTCGTCAGCCAAGTCGTAGCCGTGTGAAATACGAGGATCGCGGCGTTGCTTTTTTGCTTACCGATGGATAAACGAATCGATACACCTTTACATAACCCATAGCTTGATGACAATCAACGCCGCCAATCCAGGCAAACGGAGAAGTCCGACGAGCAGAGCCGTCACCGGGTTGATCGGGATGTGGAAGTTAGCCAGCTCTCCAACCAGATTGGTGAAAAACAGCAATAGTGCCCCAATCACGACTTGCATGATCCCAAATCCAATCCACCTGATCGGGCCCGTGACAGATTTGCTGACGGCAATCACCAGCAAAATTCCAACTACAATCAGTGCTATAACCCACCCTGTAGTCATCGGCTTTTTCCTCCTATGCCTGTTGGCGATTCCTTTCGCGCTTTGCTTGCGCGAGCAAATACATATACCGCTTTTCGGTCAAATGCAAATAGTAAATGACATCATCCAAACCGCCATCCGGTTCACTGATCTCCACAAGATGGCGGGCATGCTGCCAGTCCATTCGCGCCTGATTGACTGCTACATCCAGGCTCGCTTCATTCCATTCCACCACGAACCGCGCTTTTTTTCTCCACCTACTCACCAGCAAGCCTCCCCCTCAGTGAAAGTAGTAAAGTACCCCTGTCATGTTGTTCAACGCATGCAACAAAACGGCTCCCCAGATTGATTGGTACCGATGTCGAACGAATCCGAGTAAAAGTCCAATGACAAAAAGTGGAGCAAATAGGGCGAGATCCATATGTAGGAGCCCAAACCAGAGACTGCTCAGGAAAATACCCAAAAAAGGCCCAATTCTCTGAACCAGATAAGTCTGAATCACGCCCCGAAACAAAATCTCCTCCGCAATCGGAACCAAGATGCCAATGACCACGAGCGAGGTGAGCGCCGCCAAAATATCCGTTTCTTTCGCCTGCACAATCTCTTTTTCGATCTGCTGCTCTCGCTCCGATGACAGAGACAGTCCAAACCAGTCCGCAATCGGGTTAGTCACCACCGCATCCATCACTAGTGCAATCAAAAGAAACAGAGCAGCGAGCATCAACAGCATCCGGCCTAGTCGTACAGGTCGGCGAACGCCGATTTCCCCCAGTCGTCCACGAAACCACAGTGGAATCAAAATCAACAGGAACAGTTGAAAGATAGCTGATTCCAATATCCCTCCGATCGTTCCGATGGAAAAGAAGGTACCTTCCAGTAAAAAACCATACAACAGCAGTACGCCCGTTTGAAACACATGCAGCCAAGCTACAATATGCAGTACATCATTCCCTGTAAGCTCGTCATATTGCCATAGCCATGACGTCAGCTGCCGTCTTTCTTTTAGCAGGCTCACAATGAAACCAACGGTCGCAATGAAGCTAAATACCGTCACCCCAAATGCAAGTAATCCTAACCACACCTCCGGTTGCCCGACGGTAGTAGCGACCCACTTTCCGTCTACCCCCTTGTGAAAACGAATCATGGATAACTCGGCAGCAAACATGAGCCAATACCCAATAAACAGCATGATCGCCCATGGAGTGGACTTTTGTCGCCGTATCCCACTCGCAAGCGACAGCCCTGGTCCTGTCAGCATCTCCTCACGCTCCTATTTCACTGTATGTCTCGTCCATTCAAAAAAGTCCGCCATTTCTATCAAGATTGCAAAGCTTTGATCTGTGCTTCCGCTACTTGCTTGAGATATTCATTACGCGTTCGTAAAAATCGCGTCATATACGCCTCCAGGAACAACCAATCCGCGAGCTTTCCCAAAATACCCAGCGGAGATGTGTAATCAAAAATGTCGATCATCCTCGTCTGGTTGTCCGTTATCGGAATGAACTCATGCGTGTGATGAAACCGTTTGAATGCACCAGAAACCATTTCATCCACGAAATAGCACGGTTCCTCCATCTCTGTGATTTTCACCGTCAAATTTTGCTTGATACCGAAGTGAACAGCTTCCCAGGTAACCGTCTCCCCCAGGTTTATCAGTCCGCTCGTTACTCCTCCAATGGCTCTCTCCTTCGTGCTGGCGGTTGATTCCATATGCAAATCAATGCTTCTGGCAGCATCAAAGCAGACCTGTCGTGGAGCATCTATCAAAAACTCCATACGAATAACTGGCATCCTGCATTCTCCTCTTGAAACGAAAAAAAGACAGGCAGACCCCGTCTTCTTTTCTATCTATATCGTACTCTTGGATGATATTTAAAAAATTTCCTTTACAGGTCGCGTCTGCCTTCCAATGCTTTGGTCAGCGTCACTTCATCGGCGTACTCCAAATCTCCACCGACTGGCAAGCCGTGGGCGATACGCGTAACGCGGATGCCAAAAGGTTTAATCAGCCGAGAAATGTACATCGCTGTTGCTTCCCCTTCGATATTCGGGTTGGTCGCCAAAATGACTTCCTTCACCTGCTCGTCACCGAGGCGCTTCAAGAGGTCAGGAATGCGAATATCCTCCGGACCGATCCCATCCATAGGAGAAATCGCCCCGTGCAAAACGTGATAATACCCTTCAAACTCTCGCGTCTTCTCCATCGCTACCACGTCTCGTGGCTCTTGCACCACACAGATGATGGAGCCGTCACGGCGTTTGTCCCGACAAATATGACATGGATCAAGATCGGTAATATTGTTGCAGACCGAGCAGTAATGAAGCTGACGCTTGGCATTGACCAATGCTTTTGCCAGATCAAGCACGTCGTCCTCTTTCATATTGAGCACAAAAAAGGCAAGCCGCCCAGCCGTTTTGGGACCAATGCCGGGCAATTTCATAAAACCATCAATGAGCTTTGAGACCGGTTCTGGATAAAACATCGCCTACTCCTCTTTTCCTGCCCAATTTTTAGAACAGGCCTGGGATGTTCATGCCTCCAGTAAATTTGCCCATTTCCTTGCCTACCATTTCATCTGCTTTGCGCAGTGCATCGTTCACAGCAGTGAGCACCAGGTCTTGCAGCATTTCCACATCTTCAGGGTCTACAACTTCTGGCTTGATCACGATGTCTTTGATTTGCTTATGTCCATCAATTTTCACAGTGATAGCACCGCCACCAGCAGAGCCTTCCACGATTCTCTCTTTCAAGCCTTCTTGCGCTTTTTGCATTTCTTCCTGCATTTTTTTCACTTGCTTCATCATTTGTTGCATTTGCTGCATGTTTTTCATTGAGGTATCCTCCCTAAATGGTTATGAGTGTATGATTTAGTCTTTGACTTCAACAAGACCTTCTCCGACGAGCTTGATGGCTTCCGCAAAAAACGGGTCCTCTTCCGGCTCATCAGAAGCGTCTTTTTGACCAACCTGCTGGTCTACACTTTGCCACTCTTCCTCCATGACAGACAAGAGCTGCAAGGGCCTGCCCAACACCGTAGACATAACGCGCTCGATCACGCTCCGAAGCTCTGCCTCCATCGTCTTATCGCAATGGATAGCACTGTTAAAGGTAACGACAACCGCTTCATTGCCAGCAGCTACCGGTTGACCATTGACTAGCCAAGCCTGGTACTGGATCTTGATCTTTTTCAGTTCGGTCAAAATTTGACTCCACTGCCCACGCACTTGTCTCGTCAAATTCTCATCCATGGCCTTCGCGACTTCCCTGACTCTATTCATCGGGGTTCGTGAACCACCCGAAGCCGCAGCTATGCGCCTTGGTTCGCTCTTGCGCGTTTCTTCGGCCTTTTGCTGGCCGGGAATGTTCACCTGACCTTGCATCACTTGAACCAAACGCTCTTCCAAAACGCGGATACGATTGGACATCGCTGTCAGTTCCTCGCTGTTAACGGGTGAGGCTCCCATAGATTCCGTCGCATTCGCATTAGGCTGGCACATTTTGACAAGGGTCAGTTCAACCAGCACCCTTGCATAGGTCGACCATTTTAATTGCGACAAAGCCTGATTGCAGGTCTCAATCGCTGCGTAAAGCACCGGAAACGAGTACAGCTTTGCAACCTCTGCAAACTGGTCATCAATCATGGTCCGCTCGACAATCTCTTCTAGCTGCGGCGCTGTCTTCAATAACAGCATATCGCGGTAATAGTAGAGGAAATCGTGCAGGAACTGCTCCGGGTCCTTCCCTTGCACCATGACTTTATCAAATTGCTCCATGACCTGCGCAATATCATTTTCGGCAATATGTCGCGCAAGCACAGAAAAGTGAGATTGGGCAACTGTGCCCGTAATCTGCATAATATCACTAGCACGAACCTCGTCCTTGCTATAGCTAATCGCTTGGTCCAACAAGCTAAGAGCATCACGGGCTCCACCTTCAGCCATCTTCGCTACGAGCTGCAGGGCCTGCTCCTCCACCTGCACCCCTTGTGATTGGCAAATCCTTTGCAAAAGATCGACCATCACTCTCAGTGGAATTCGGTGAAAATCAAAGCGCTGGCAACGAGAGATAATCGTAGCTGGCAGCTTGTGCGGCTCTGTCGTCGCCAAAATAAAAATGACGTGGGACGGCGGCTCTTCGAGGGTTTTTAACAAAGCGTTAAATGCCTCTGTCGTCAGCATATGCACCTCATCGATGATGTACACTTTATACCTGACGTCGCTCGGGGCAAATTTCACTTTGTCGCGAATGTCGCGGATCTCTTCAACACCACGGTTGGATGCAGCGTCGATTTCCAGCACATCCGTTACAGAACCGTTGGAGATGGCTCTACACGTATCGCAATGATTGCATGGCTCGCCATCTATGGGCTGCTCGCAGTTCACTGCTTTCGCCATAATTTTGGCTGCACTTGTTTTTCCCGTACCTCGGGGACCGTTGAATAAATAGGCATGGGACAGCCTATTTTCGCGTAAAGCATTACG
The DNA here is from genome assembly GCF_055685845.1 of Brevibacillus schisleri. Classification (NCBI taxonomy): domain Bacteria; kingdom Bacillati; phylum Bacillota; class Bacilli; order Caryophanales; family Paenibacillaceae; genus Brevibacillus; species Brevibacillus schisleri. The sequence continues at coordinate 81,580 of NZ_JBVNDM010000001.1, read as the reverse complement.
CAAGGTTGTCGTAACATGCTCTTGTCCGACTACGTCTTGAAAAGTCTGCGGTCGGTATACGCGGTATAGCGCGGTATAAGCCATGTTCGTGTGACACTCCCCATCTGCACAGTCCTCTTCTATATCCTATTCAGTATACACGATTGCCACCGTTCGTACAAAGTGAACGGACATGTCTCACTTAAAAAACGCCCCGTTCACAATTGTGCGGGACGCATTCTACACCTAATATGGCAGCATGATATGGAAGGTCGTCCCAAACCCTTTGGAGGAGACACGGATTTGACCGCCAATATCGTGAATGATTTTTTGGCAGACAGACAATCCGAGCCCTGTCCCTTCCTCTTTTGTCGTAAAAAACGGATCAAAAATCTTATCAATAATGTAAAGCGGGATGCCTGGACCTGAATCGTGAATATCGATACTCACTTTGTCGCCATCCTGATCGAAATGATGGGAAATCTGAAGCGATCCCTGCTCTCCCATTGCTTCTATTCCATTTTTGCAGATATTAATGAACACTTGTTTCAATAGCTCGTTATCCCCGACGACCATCGGAAGCTTACCGCAAGAGGCAAACTGGACATCAATTCCGTACAGATTCGCCTGCGACTCGACGATCGGCAAAATCTCCTCAAAAACGGTATTTAAGTCGACCATGGAATATTGAATATTACGCGGCTTGCTCAATAGCAGGAATTCACTGACTAAAGAATTGATGCGATTGATTTCTGTGAGCATGATTTCGGTGTAGGTTTTCTCCCTCTCCATGCCACTGTCACCAAATAACTTGAGGAACATTTGCAGAAAACCTTTGATCGAGGTAAGGGGATTGCGAATCTCGTGTGCTGTACCAGCAGCAATTTGCCCGATCATCGCCAAGCGTTCATTCCGCTCGAGCTTTTGGGCGAAGGATCGCAGGTTTGTTATGTCTTTGAAAAGAATAAACGCCCCCACTATTTTCCCTGACTCGTCTTGGAGTGTATTTGCGTCGACAATCAGCTCATAGCGTTGGTTGTCATTAGTCCAGGAAGTCGCGACATTTTGCAGCTTTACGCCTTCCAACAATTCTTTTTTAATGAACCGATGTGGTTCGGGGATGCCGCTAAATACTTGATCGACGTGCTTATTGATGACGTCCAGTCTCTCCATACCCAGTAGCTTACACGCCGTCTGACTGGCTTCGATAATGATCGATTTCTCGTCGAGGATAAACAAGCCCATGCTTGTATCATAGGTCAGTTTGGTCAGCAATCGTTGCGATAAAAGCTGATCGCTTTCTTTTAGGAGTTGGGGAAAATGAATCATGTACAGAAGTTCTTCTGCTTGCTGTGCCATGATCATGACAGATGTGTTCCTGCATTTCCCTTGTTTATCACACCATTCCAGTTCGACCTCGCCTTTGGTTCCCACTTCTTCTTCCCTTCGCAAATATTCCTCATACAGGTGCTCTATGGAACCTCGATGGGGAAGAAGAGAGCTGATTGGCTGATTGACTAGTTGATCGCGTGAATATCCGGTTACACGAAGCAGTTGTTCGTTGACCTCCACGATACTACCCGCTTGATTCACCAATAAAACGGCAGTAGGCAGTTGATGCATGAACCGCTGCAATCGACCGGACGAGCCAACGAGATGTAACGAAGAAAGTGCACTCATTGCTTGTCCCTCCTGGCCTATGACGTATTTTGAAAGGAAAGAAACCGAAATCCTTTCCGCCTATTATGAAAATTCGTGAAAATATTCATAAAACCTTCATTCTATCCGCTTGAAAAGCATGGAAATATTTCGCTAGTTATCGTCAAATTGCAACAAAAAATAATTGTATCGTAAAATAAACATAAACAAAAATAGCATGCTTCCCTTAGGAAACATGCTATCTGTACATGCGTGATAAGTACCGTGCACCTATCTTCGATAATTCTCATCCGAGCGTTACTTATGGTAGCAGCTCAGAGCAGGCTACCCTGCGGCACACGCGATGATCCACTTATGGCTGCTTCCTTCCGGACCTGACCAGATTCATGGGTTCGCGTTGCACAGGACCCGCTCCTCAACACCGCCGCCATAAGGCAGCCTCACATAAGAAAACCTAGGATAGGAATTCAACCCTGCTATTGCGGATTGCAGGTTACAGGGCACCGCAACCTCCCCGTCTAGCACGGTAGAATTAGAATACCAAAGTTAATAGCCGATAGCAAGGAGTAAACCTATCCAGTGTTAGGAAATCTCTCTATCCTTACTAACTCTTCCCTTGCAATTCGCCGATTGTGTAATCTGAATAGCTCCATCCTCAAAGGCCTTCTTAAAAATCGAAACAATGGAGGGATCAAACTGTGTTTCTTGGCATCGCAGAATTTCTTCGTATGCCTCGTTTGCTGACATGGCTTTGCGATAGGAACGTGTAGAAGTCATCGCATCAAACGTATCTGCAACGGCAAGAATACGCCCGATCAGCGGGATTTCTTCCCCTTTGAGCTGATCAGGGTAACCTTTTCCATCCCATCGCTCATGATGATGTCGTACCCCTGGACTGATATGAGACAGGTTTTCTATCTGCTCCACAATTTTTCCACTGATGATGGAATGAGTTTTCATGCATTCATACTCGTCGGGTGAGAGCTTTCCTGTTTTTAAAAGGACGTGATCAGGAATAGCTACTTTTCCGATATCATGCATTAATCCAGCATAACGTAAATCATCTCGTGAAACGGCAAGCTGCTCCTGTTGCTGTAAATAATCATAGATGATAAGGGCGTAGTGTGTAACTCGTTCTGAATGTCCTGCTGTATAAGGGTCCTTCATCTCTACGGCTAAATAAAAGCTGCGAACGATTTGATCCAGGCTCTGTTGCGAATACTCCCGCTCTCGGATAATTAACGAATGCATCTGTTCTGCCATGGTGTTGAACTTATTCTCCAATAGCGTTATTTCTTTCATTCCCTGTATCGGGACGCGTATAGAAAAGTCACCTTTCAACAAGGAGTCAGTGGCGGATACCAAGCTATAGATCGGCTCACCAATCCATTTTGATAAACGATGAGCCACATAACAGGCAAATAAAATAACGATAAAAAGGGTGAAAAAAAAGAAGAGGTTCAATCGTTGTAACCGTTCATTAATCCCGTCTCTTGGCAACCACTCAAAATAAGCACCACCGCTTTTTTCAGATACTTGACGGTATACGTAAATGTCCTTGCCTTGGATGAGCAAAGAAAAGAGTCCTTTTTCATTGGATTGTTCCCACTGATTGCGCACGATTTCATAATGAGGTAGCCCCGAAACATGGCTTCCAATCATCGCTTTATCGGTGTGAATCATAATGGTTCGGGAGGGGGAAAGAACCATCATGCCATACTCTTTTGGAACGACGTAGGTACGAACCCAGTCAGTCAGTTTGTCCAGATCGATTTCCACCAATAAAAGCCCCGTAGCTTTTGAATTCGAATCCTCCAGGCGCTTCTCGAGAAAAAATGATCTTGGATACTCCTCTTTCTCCCTTTTGGTTAGAAAATCTACCCTGCTTTCTCCGGTTCCCCAATGCTCTCGTTCCATAAATTGATTATCCGCACTCCAGCTCTTATCTTCGCGTAAGGAGAAAACTCTCCCATCTTCACCGAGAAAAACAATATTGCCTACCACGTTTTGTTTGTCGGAGAAACGCTCGAATAGATTTTGGACGGCTTGTTCCTGCGATGGCCATCCACGCCGGATGCCATTTTTATTTCCCTCGACAAAAGATGGTCCCTCTGTCATACGCACTGTCAGCCTAATCGCCAATTCATCGGTATCCTTTTGGATAGACTGAAAAAGAGACAAAAGACGTTCATCGACGAGTCCTATATTCGCATTCATGTTCGTCTTGTATAGCTCAAATACTGCCTCTTTGGCTTGATCGTAAAAAAGGAAGCAAATAAAAATAGTCGGGCCTAGAACCAATAATAAAAATGTGGAAAATAATCGATCCCTCCACTTCAGGTACACAAGCCTCCCCCTTTTTTCTAAGCTGTTCACTAATCCTATAGCTACACCATTTGTAGTGGGTACGATTATATAGTGTCACTTCACTATTTCCCGCTGGGATCAAACTCAAACCTTTGTTCGAACCAAAAATGGAATCTTTTTCATCCATAGACAAACGGACGCTGTCGTAATATTCTAGCTAAGAATTATTATCGTATGTGAGGAGATGCATCAGATGAGATACATCCTCCTGGTTTTTCTCGGAGCATGTAGTTACGGCATACTATCAACCATCGTAAAGCTTGCCTACAAGCAAGGCTATTCGCCCGCAGAAGTAATTGGTGGGCAAATGTTTTTGGGCTTTGTGCTGACCTGGATACCCGCCCTTTTCTTCCTTCGGACCAAGCCTCCCCTTCGCCAGTTGCTATTATTGGTCGCTGTAGGTCTGACTGTCGGTTCGACGGGAATGATGTACTACAATGCCCTGCAATATATCCCAGCCTCGATCGCCATCGTCCTTTTGTTTCAATTCACGTGGATGGGCGTATTGATTGAAGCTGTGATCACTCGCCGGATGCCTGGAAAGGAGACGATTTTTTCCCTCCTCTTATTGCTGACAGGGACCCTTCTTGCAGGAGGAATTTTTGAGAGCGGTGGATTGGCCCAATTTCATATCCTCGGTGTCATATTCGGCCTTCTCTCAGCCGTTTCTTTTACGTTGTTTATTTTGTTCAGCGGGAAAACCGCCATTTCTGTTAATCCGTGGCTTCGTAGTTCCAGCATGGCGACGGGCTCTTTTCTGTTGGCCAGCCTGATTTACCCACCTGCTTTTCTATTCAACGGAGCATTGTTGGACGGGTTGTTTCCATACGTATTTTTACTCGCCTTTTTCGGGATTTTGATCCCGACGGTTTTTTTCAATTATGGTATGCCCCACATCGGCCCGGGGATGGGAGCCATATTGGGAGCAGCTGAGCTACCTATGGCTGTACTCTCCTCCTATGTCATTCTGAATGAATCTGTCTCTATTCTCCAAGTGAGCGGTGTCGTGATCATTTTACTCGGAATCATCTTGCCGGAATGGCTGCGCCAGCGAAACATTCGAAGAAACAAGGTTACCTCATAAACGTTGTCCAAAGCCCATCCATTGTGCCTCTACCGCACATACGGACGGGTTTTTTTATGATAAAAATAAAAAAACCTCTGCTCCACGCAGAGGGGTTGTTGACTTCGTCATTATTCCATTCGGGTTACTCTTTTCGATCTGGATCGATCATCAGTGGCTGTGGCGCAGCTGCCATGCTTTTTTGTTTTCTCCAAACGGTAAATCCATAATAAGCAGCAGCAATGAGAATCAGTACACCTAATACAGAAAAAATCACAGTTCGATTGTTCAACAAGGCCACATAGGAAGTAAGCAGCTCCACCTTATTGCCCATGAAATGACCGAGCAAAAACAAGATCAGTGTCCATACAAAACCGGTTGTGTACGAAAACAGAGCGTACCGTGGAAACGTCATTTTCCCGATTCCGACCAAGTAAGGAACCACATGCCTGACGACAGGAAAGAAATAGCTGATACATAGAGCGTAGCTTCCGTAACGATCGAGCAGCGACTGCGCTTGCTCTACGTACTTGTTCATTCCTTTTTTTCGACTGATCCAGTTCAGTGCAGGTGCACCTAGCCATCTCCCGAGCACATATCCCAATGACAGCCCAGACACAACACCCAAATAGGTCGCAATAAATGCAGGAAAGACATGCAGAAGTCCCATCGAGGTCAGCACTCCCGCAGACAGCACGATCACCTCGTCAGGAATCGGCATACCAACAATCCCTAGCCATAACATAAAGAAAAGCGCAAAATACCCAAACTGACCCACAGACTCGGACAGCATATCGACAATCATTTTGAAATCCTCCTAGCCGACACCCTCACCATCATCCTTTCGACAGATGTAGACAAAGGCAGGTGGCAGATTCAATGGAACCATTTTCACCGATACTTGTTCAAATACAGAGGAAAGCTGCTTTTTCATTTGCAACGAATATTGAAAGGCGACAAATACTCCGCCTGGTTTTAGCGCATGATATACCTGATCCATAATTTGATCACGCAGCTCTTGAGGGAAGTTGGCAAATGGCAATCCTGACAAAATACAGTCGGCTTTCCCCAATCCCGCTTCCGTAAGAACCCGATTCAAATCTACCGCATCTTCGTGGAAGCGTACATCGGGAAATTGTGGTTCCAACCTCTTGCGCATCTTGGTCTCCTTTTCAAAGGATACCAATACGGCTTCCGGTTTTTTCTTTTGCTCGATCCACTTCGTAAAAATCCCCGTTCCTGCTCCTAATTCCACAATTGTATGAGCTTGCTCCCAGTCGATGGGCGCAACCATTTGTTTACAAAGCGCACGGGAGCTAGGAGTAATACTGCCTACTTGGCCAGGTGACCGTAAAAAATTATAGAAGAACATCATCCGATCCTTCATGCTGGATGGATGATGATAATCGATCATCATGTTTATATACTCCCTTCTCAGTTCTTGCTTATCCATATATCATATCCAAAAAACATTACGAATTATCTACCAAAAACGAAAGATTTTCTTACTACTATAACAGTAAACGAATGTAAATAAAAATTCCTCCGTCTATAGTCGGAGTAAATAATCACGCTTATGATGGTTTTTTGAGTGATTTCTATACGTTACAATGTCACTAGATCAAGTTTTACATCGAATCAAGGAGGACTTATTTATGGATTATAGAGGTGTAAAAGTCATAACGCACGCTAGCACATTTTTTGCACCGATCCTTGTGCCCATTCTGGTCTGGCTGCTCGTACAAAATCGTGACGCCAAAAATATGGCGCTGCAAGCTTTGTTCTTCCACATCATGATGACGGTGCTCATCGCGATTTCCTGGTTCTTCACCTTCTTGTTGATCGGGATTCCGTTCCTGATTGTGTTTGGACTGATGGCGATCTACTACCCGATTAAAGGTATCCTTTACTCCTTAAATGGACGCCCGTTTTCCTACCCATTCGTCGGTGGGATTGGCCGATAATCTCGATACACGACAAAGACCAGCTATCCTTTGGTAGGAAGCTGGTCTTTTTGTTCAGGTAGAGCCTAATTCCAATCGAGATTAGGAGCCTACTGTGAAGCGCTCATTTTGATGCTTCGGATTTTCGATTTCATCGAGCATCGCCACTGCATAGTCAGCATAGCTCACATAGCTCTGTCCACTCGCGTTCACTAATAGATGGTCTTTTCCGAGTTGGTACGCACCTGTTCTCTCTCCTGCTGCGTCAAAAAAGGCAGATGGACTGATATACGTCCATTGAATGCCGTTTGACTCTTCCAATACACGCAAGTACTCTCCATGCTTTTGTGCAGTTGCCAAGTAAGCCTTAGGGAAGTCAGGAGTTTCTACTAGGCGCAGTGTTTTGGCTTCGTCTACAAACAAGCTGCCTGCACCACCTACAACGAGCAAACGAGTAGAAGGAGCACCCTTCAGTGCTTCAATCAGAGCCTTCCCAGACTCGACATGCAGATGTTCTTGACCTGCTGGTGCGCCAAAAGCGTTTACGACTACGTCAAATCCATTCAAATCTGCTGCTGTCAGGTCAAACACATCTTTCTGAATCACAGCTACATCTTTTTGCTCGATTTTGGATGCATCACGCACAATCGCTGTCACTTGATGGCCACGATCCAACGCCTCTTTCATAATTACCTTACCTGCTTTACCGCTTGCTGCTACAATTGCAATTTTCATGATGATATTCCCTCCGTTTTGTATGTTGTAGATGTAACCAAATTAGTTACAACACTTCCAAAAAGAATGGGCGTTTACTGCATCGCCCTGTTGTAATTATTTTAGTTACAACAAAACCAAATGTCAACCCTGTTTTTTCAACACATAAAAAAGCACCCGGGTATTCACACATACACCAGGTGCTAGCTGTTACTTCTTTTTTTTCGGACCACTCCATGTGATGAACCCGCCTTGCAGGTGAGCCATCTGCGAAACGCCGTGTTTCTTTAAAATTTTTGCTGCCCGCTTGCTACGCATCCCACTCCGGCAGTATAGCAATATATCGTTTTTGCTGGAAATTTCTTTTGCACGTTGGTCGAGCGCAGACAAAGGGATATTCACTGCTGATGGAATGTGACCCGCTTTATATTCGTGCGGTTCGCGTACATCGATGAGCAGCACCCTGCTTTTTGGGTTAACCCGTTCCTTGAACTGATCTGACTTGAGATTTTCCAAACCCTTTACAGGAAGGAAGCGAGAGATGAGATACCAAATAATGACCGCATAGGCGAACAGCAAAAGAATCGTAGTGAAACTCATAGGAAGCTCCTCTCCAAAATCGGTTTAACGGCTCTTGACCAAAAGCTCTACGGCTTCTTTCACCAGCTTGCTCGTGTCTCCTCCAGCAGCCTGCTCCTCTAGCAAACAGCGTTGCAGGTTTTCCGCTACAATCTGGGCAATCGCCTTGTCTGAAGCGTTGCGAACAGCAGAGAGCTGCGCTACTACGTCTTTGCAATTTTTCTGCTCGTCCATCATTTTCAGTACACCGCGGACTTGTCCTTCGATTCGTTTTAAACGTCTTTTGATATCGTCACTATAGTTGTAATCCATAAGAATTCCTCCTGTTTCACGACAAGGCATACGTATCAATCTTGGAACTACCTTACATACAGGTATCTTATGCGAAATCCAGGCAATGTCAAGCCAAGCGCCTACGCGGGCTGTATTAAATAAACAGGTTTACTTTTGCCTGTGTCGCATCCCCCAAATAAGCAGCTACACCTGCATACTCCATTCCGTCGAGCAATTCCTCCTGCTTGAGGCCGAGCAAGTCCATCGTCATCGTACAAGCGACCAGCTTCACTCCCTGCTCCTGTGCCAGCTCGATGAGTTGTGGAAGCGTCAGGGCATTGTGCTTTTTCATGACATGCTTGATCATTTCTGGACCCATGCCCATCATGTTCATTTTAGACAGTCCAAGCTTCTTGGCGCCCCTTGGCATCATCCAACCGAACGCTTTTTCAAGCCATCCCTTTTCTACCTTCACGATCTCATCCTTGCGCATCGTATTGAGTCCCCAGAAGGTGAAGAAAATCGTGACATCATGATCATAGGCAGCTGCTCCGTTCGCAATAATAAAGGCTGCAATCGCTTTATCCAAGTCACCGCTAAACAACACAATCGTCGTTTTTTCTTTTTGTTTTTCCATGTAAGAACACCCCTTCATAATACTCATACTTGTATAGGTATAAAAATAAGCGAAAGAAGCTTTTGCAACGAAAAGCGTCTTTCCTTATAGAATGTCACTCCAAATCTTGATCGCCGTTGCACAGATCAGCACAATTAGGCCATAACGCAAATATTTCACATCGCTCTTGGCGCTGACCATACTGCCCACCGGCGCCCCCAAAACACTTCCGATGACCGTATACAAAACGGGCAAGAGCGGAATTTGCCCACCCGACAGCTTCCCGATCACACCACCTATTGCGGAGATGAATACAATAGCCAAAGATGAGGCAATCGTCACCCGCGTAGGTATTTTCAGCACGGTCAGCATGATCGGAATGAGGATGAACGCTCCCCCTGCACCGACAATCCCGGATACGATTCCCACAACAAATGCAGCACCAGAAGCAATGAAGCGGTTATATGCGACCTCGCCTGCTGCCGCTTCTGTCCCTCTATTTTTCACGAGCATCAAAATCACAGCGATGATTGCCAGTATCCCGTACACCAAATTAATGCTTTCATTCGACAAGTATCGGGAGAGAACTGCACCAATCAGGCTTCCCGCCAAGATGCTTACCCCCATATCTCTGACGAGTCCTTTATGAATCAGGGGCGAGCTTTTCCCGTTTCTTTTGCGGAAAGCCAGTACGCCAGACAGCGACGCGAAAAATACTTGAAACATCGATATCACGGAAACCTCCTGGGCGGAAAACTGCGCCACCCCTAGTGCCGGTGGTATAAACAGGAGCATCGGATAGCTGATGATCGCTCCGCCAATCCCAAGCAACCCGGAAAAAAAGGAGCCGACAAAACCAATAGAGACCATAAGCAGAAGCAGCAAAACGTCCATATATCCTCCTTGCATTCCTACCTAACACATAGGAATGCTCAACCCTCTTTTCAAATGAACCATCATCAAGTAAAATTAATTCCAAGTAAATAACTGTGAATAAGGTGATTTCGATGATTCCCTTTTTCAAATCCATTTTTCAGCATCGGTGCCCTACCTGCCAAGAACCTTTGCGCTCACACAATAATGCCTTGTTCAGTGAAAAGCAGTGCCCAAATGGCCATTACAAAGAAGAAATCTATACGCACCTTGGCGTACGTATCGTTTATGAAAATCAGGAGTAAGCGAGCACTACACGAACCGTTAGCGGCTTCATCCAAAAGTGCTCGCTTCTGTCTTCCTACAGCTTTTTCACTAAAAATTTGTATACACCGTTCTTAACCTCATGGGAAACCAGCTCATTCCCGGTTTGCTTGACCCAAGCGGTGAAGTCGTTCAGAGAGCCTTTGTCCGTCGAGAGTACCTCCATGGTTTGACCGGATTGCATTCTGTCCATTGCTTTTTTTGCTTTGACGATTGGCATCGGGCAAGCCAGGCCTTTTGTATCTACCACCATATCCGCCATTTTTTATTCCTCCTGTTATATAAATGCGTGATCAAAAGACGATTTTTTGAACTACCTCTTGGTTATTTATCGTGAATGGCGCAGCGATTTGGCCCTACTTCCATCTCTTGTTGTTCCTCTTCGCTCGGTTTTAATTTCCCCATGTTCACTTGACGAATCTCTTGGTACGCATTCGGCTGTGGCGGCAAATGATGCGTAACGATATGCCGGAATTCACTTTCATCCGCAAACGTTAGCCCTGGATTGTTGCGATACAAATCACCCAAACGGGCGGATACGACACCCATCGAACCAATCTCCGTGTAGCTGCCAAAATGAGCAGGCAACACGACTAAATGCTCCGGAAGCTCTTTATATCGATTATACAAGGTGTTGTGCAGGTCTCCCACCCAATCTTCTGCTTTCCCGGCCAAATCCGGGCGCCCGATCGAAGCGACAAACAAACTGTCTCCTGTGAGAAAATACGTATCATCGACAAGCAGCGACGTACTCCCGATGGTATGCCCGGGGGAGTAGATCGGCAGGATCGCGATTTTGGTTGCACCCACCTGAATTTCCTGCCCTTCCTCTAGCTTACGATAGGAATACGTAACTTCTTCCGCATCTTTTTCTGGAAGCCAATACGATGCATCGAGCTGATCTGCCAGCTTCTTTCCACCGGAAATATGGTCGGCATGGAGATGGGTATCGATGGTGTGCTTGATCGTCCATTGATGCTTGGCTGCAAATGCTTCGTACACATCCGTCATCCGCAATGTATCGACGACAGCCGCTTCCCCTCCTGATACGATCATGTAAGACAAGCAGCCTTTTCCAATGCGGACAAACTGATAAATTGCACCGCCATCACGGAGGTCTCCTACCCTCACTGGCTCCAGATGCTCACTCCACGCCTTCATGCCACCTTGCAGGTAAGAAACGTCCGCAATGCCCCCTTCTGCCAGCATCTCTGCGATAAAAATGGACGAGCCCTCTTTTGCACAGACGACCAACACCTTTTGATTCACAGGGATTTTCTCCAGAACACTCTCCACCCCATCCAGCAAATCAAAGTAAGGGATGTTCATGCTCACGACTCTATGCCCTTCGATTCTCCAATTCTCGTAATCGCTCGTATTGCGAACGTCGAGTATAAACAATTCCTTCTGCGCAAAGAGAAGCTGCGTTAATTCGTTTGCTGCCATCGCTCGTACGTTTGTTTGTTGTTCCATCATCTTTCTCTCCCCCTTATTGTTTTTCTGCCGGGCCATTCCAGCCAGACATACCCGGTACTACATTGGTGATTTTGGTAAAACCTTTTTTGGCCAGCAACTGACATGCCATGTCGCTGCGTTTGCCGGATCGGCAGATCATGTAGATGTCGTCATCGAGCTGTAGCTCATCCAAGCGCTGCTCCAATACTCCCAGGGGTATCGAAATGGCTACAGAAATGCGGTGAAAAGCGTATTCCGCCGGTTCTCGCACATCAATGAGCGTCAGTTTCTCGTTGGCTTCCAGCTTTTTTTGGAGTTCTTCATTAGAAATGGTCCGCAAGAAATTCGTCTCCTCCTTCACCTCATGGGTACTCGCTTTTCGCAGGAAATGCTTCAAGACTTCCCCCTCCTGAATCGAGCCCAAATATTCATGCCCCGTATTGTTTGCCCAGCTCTTCAGGTCAGCCAATGACCCTTTATCCGTCGCCTGTACCTCCATCACTTGACCCGGTAACATCTCTTCCATTGCTTTTTTTGTGCGTACGACAGGCATTGGACATGCCAAGCCTTTGCAATCTAATGTTTTATCAGCAGAAAATTCGATTGTACGGACATGTTGTCTACCCCCTACGTTTTTGAATGGAAATGTGATTGATCAACTTTATACGTATACCCCTATGGGTATTATAATATGCCCCTCGTTTTTCTTTGTCAATAGTCGAAACGTGACCGACCTACTCTTTCATACGTATTTTCTTAGAAATGAACTTGTATCAACATGGAGGCGCCCAATGAAACTAGCTGACCGGATGAAGGAAAAGAACACGAAGACAACAGAGCTGTCTATTTGGGGACCATACTTACGGGAAGAATGGGAAAAGCATTTTGCGAGCCATCTGACCGAAGAGGATAAAGAGAGGATTTTTCTCAAAAATAAAGACGGCTACCAGGGGTATCTGTGGCATTTATTCAGCTATAAACTGAGGGATTGTCTTGAACGCGAGGAAGCGGATGAAGCCTTTCAACAGGTGGCCCATGAGTCGTACTATGTGTTTTACCAGCTTGCTAACGAAGTGCTGATCTTGGAAAATGCTGCGAGGTTTTCTGTCGCGGACTTGGAAAAGGAATACGATGTGTACGTCGTGGATAAGGACTTTACGTGGACCTATGTGAAGACCCACGAAACCAAGTGGTGTGGGCCTTATTTTTGTAGGAAGTAGAATGGGGAAAACAAAAAGAGGAAGCATTCGGATACCTTTAGGGGTATGCCGCTATGCTTCCTTTTTTGATGGATGGGTTGATTATCGTTTTTGGAGATACTGCAAACTGTTTTCCATGATTTCTTGGAAAGGGGGAGCAACAATTTCTTGTCCCCATAATCTTACCCAGAGGTCTGTATTCGGGTTATCAACAGCTATGTAAACCAATAGCTTTGGATCATCGCTGGGTGCAAAGCCGATAAAAGAATACGTATATTTTCCATCGATAATTTTTCCTTGCTGGTCGCGTTTCTGCACTATTCCTGTTCGCCCAGCGACTGCATATTCTTTCATGGAAAAAGCTGTATCAAAGCCAGGCTTGTTGTTTACTAACGTCTCTAAAATTTCTCGAACCTTTTTGGCTGTTTCCTCTGATATGACTCGACGCCCTTTGTCAATGTGATTCCTTTCCTCCCTCGTGACATGGGGTTTCATCCATTCACCCCCGTTGGCGATGGCCCCGACAGCAGCTACTTGTTGAATGGCAGAGGCAGAACCCCCAAGTCCATAGGCTGCCATTGCCTTATCATAGGGAGTATCCATGTTTGGTATCTTTCCAGGCTGTTCATTGATTTGTTCGATACCAGTTTTCGCTCCAAAACCGAACCGTTCAAAATATTGCTGTAATGAGTCATCGGGTATCTGTTCACTGAGCTTGGCAAAAGCGACATTTGAAGAACGTTGGATACCTTCTAAATACGAAATCTGCCCCCAGCCCTTCCCAACATTATGGTCTTTTATAAACTTGCCCGGGGTAATCTCGTAGGTTCCGGACTCGTAAGTTTTGTTGTCCGTATACTTCCCCTCTTCAATAGTAGCCGCCAACGTCACGATCGGAAATGCAGCCACAGGATCTGGTTTCGCTTTTACTATGTCTGGAACCCGGTCATTGGCATCCTGTTTTTTCAGATTCATCCCAAGAATTTCTCCGGTTTTTGGATCAGTAACGATTACCGTCATATTTTCGGGCTGATAGGCTTTGTTGGTCTTATGTACCGCTTCTTCTACATACTCCTGAATTTGTGAATCGAGGGTTAGAACCTTATCTGTTTGGGATGTCGTTCCTGCGGCTTGTGCCTTTTGACTCTCATCTGTATTCATCTGTTGCGCACTCGGCACGGCCTCCGAAGGCATCCACTGATAAGCGATAAACAATAAAGCAAAGGAAGCAACTGCCCCTCCGATTATCTTGGCATATTTTTTGCGCTTTTTCATTTGTTGGAGCAGCTCCCTTTCTCGACGGATATGACTGGCGATTTCACGTCGTTTTTCCTCGTCCAGCTTTAGCGACGGAAATGCTTGCAGCACTGTGCTTATCTCTTTTTCTTCAAAAGATGGCGTCATGTAGATTGACCTCCCTGCCGCTATTGCCCATTTGTTTTTGCAATTCCTTGATCGCTCGATGGAGCGTTGTGCTTACTTTTGCTTCACTCCAACCCAAAATTTCTGCTGTCTCTGATGTAGGTATTCCCTCTATCAGCCGCAGGATTAGAACCTCCCGATACGTGCTTTTGAGGTGATTCATCGCTTCATAAACTTCTTGCAATTGTTCCTTTAACACCAATGCCTTCTCAGGTGTTCGTTCTTTGGAAGTGAGGAGTCGGAGGACGTTTTCGGGGAACCAATCCATCATTTTTTGCTTTCGCCTATAATCAATCGCTGCATGGCGTGCGATGGTCAGAAGCCATGTCTTGGGCTGTGCCCTTCCTTCATAGCCAGATAAGGCTTTAAGCGCCTTTGTAAAAACCTCCTGGACTAAATCCTCGACATCTCTACGTCCGGTAAAATACGCGAGGTAATTGTAAATATCATTTCCGTATTGCTGGAACCATCGCTCTATTCGGTCATCGGAATCCATTCATACGCTCCTTTTTATGGGTTTGTACCTTATTAGACGCAAAAATGAGATTTGCTTACAGTTTTTGTGATATAAAAAAGAAAATGCCGGCCCACTTGAGCTATTATCTCGGGGGACAGCACCTTTTGGCGATAGAAATTGGCTATCAAACAAGTGGAGGCGTTCAAAAATGGAAGAAAAGAGTATTCGAGAAATTAGGGTCACGGATTATCATGGTATTTATTTGTTAAACCTAGACTTTAACCCGAATCTGCATCTATTTTCTGAAGAAAAAGTAAAAGAGAAGATTGAAATCATCACAAAGAAAACAAACGACATCATCTTTGTGTGTGAGCAAAACAACGAAGTAATCGGATATATCCATGGAAGTCCCTATGAATTGCTTTTTTCCGACTCTTTCGTAAACGTCCTAGGGTTTGTTGTGAAAGAAAAGGATAGGAATCAAGGTGTAGGTAGCATGTTGATTGAACATCTTGAACAGTGGGGAAAGAAGAATGGATTTTCTGGGATGAAACTGTTGTCCCACCCGAGTCGCATACATGCTCACAGGTTCTATGAACGACGTGGCTATCGATTTACAAAGGATCAGAAAAATTTTATAAAAAAGTTCTAAGCTAATGAAAAAACGCTTCTCCTGCCGCCCAGGGCAGCAGAAGAAGCAGTCTAATGTTTTAATCTATACTTTGAACTTGTTAATCTGCTCCTGAAGCTCCTCAGCCATCTTGGAGAGGGAACCCGCAGACGAAGCGATCTCCTCCGTGGAAGCCAGCTGCTGCTCCGTAGCGGCAGAGACGTTATTCACGCCGCCTGATGCTTCTTCCGCAATCGCTGAAATCTTCTCCACGTAATGGACGACCTCGTCCGTGCTTGCCGCCATCTGTTCCGCGCCTGCGGATACTTCCTGAATCTCGCCCGCGACCTTATTGACCGCATTCGAGATGTTCTCAAATGCCTGTCCAGCTGCTGTGACAATCTCCATGCCGCTTTGCGTTTCGTCGCTGTTCATTTTGACTGCCTCAACCGCCTGCCTTGTATCATTCTGGATCAGCTGCACCAGATCAGTAATGCGCTGCGCAGACAATGAGGATTCCTCAGCCAGTTTCCGAACCTCTTCGGCAACGACAGCGAAGCCGCGGCCATGCTCTCCAGCTCTTGCGGCCTCAATCGCCGCATTCAGTGCCAGCAGGTTCGTCTGACTCGCCAAATTATTAATGACCTCGGTGATCGTTCCGATCTCTGCCGAACGTTCTCCCAGTCCCGTAACCAGCTCCGATAGGGATGTGATAGAATTACGGACAGTATTCATCTGTTCGACCGCTGACTTGATGATCATATTTCCTTCCGCAGACTGGTTGGCCGCGTCAACGGCCGATATCGATACGCTCTGTGCCAACTGTGCGATCTGTTCCGAACCCAAAGCCATTTCGCCCATGGCCTGAGAGGAACGCTTGACAATATCCACCTGCTCGGAGGTACCCGTAGCCAATTCCTCCACTGTTAGGGTAATTTGCTCGGATGCCTTCGCATTTTGCTCTGCGCTGGCTAACAGTTCTTCCGACGAAGCTGCTACTTGCTCAGAAGTCGTAGCTACTGATTCAATCATAGCGCGCAGATTCGCCGTCATCGTGTTGAAGGATGCTGCCAACGTGCCCAGCTCGTCCTTGTTACGCAGCACAATCGTCTCGCCCGTTAGATCGCCACTCGCAATCCGGACAGCGGCCTGATTTATTTGCTGGATTGGCTTTGAGATGATATGTGCCATGAAGAAGGCGATAAGCAGCGCAATGGCCGCCGCTACGAAAGTAGTCACAAGAATGATGACAAACGCTTGCTGGGAAAGCTCCGAAGCGCTTTGACTAACCTTTCCGGCCCCCTCATTGTATATATCGATTAATTTGACAATATTATCATTGGCCGTGTGCCACAAAGGGTAGGCCACGCTATGTAACTTACTTGCCTCATCATATTTGTTTTCTCTGCCCAACTTCACGAACGCAGGCATTTTTTCCAAATAAGCATCGTATTTCGTGTTAAACTCTTCAAACAGATTAACAATCTCACTGCCTTCCGCATTGCTGGCATACACAAGCGTCTTCAGTTGTTTCCGTTCATCCTCGATCTTGGCAAGCAGTTGATCCAGAGCCTCCTTCTGCTTCGTGAGCTCCTCCTCGTTCTGTTCAACGATAATGTTGAGCGCAAGACGCTCCACGTCGGAAATGTCTCCATTCAACGTGCCAAGCAGGGTAACCGCTGGCATCCATGACTTATCGATATCCCCGGATATCATCGTCAAATCTCTGATCTGGCTTAATGCAAATGTACTCACAAATGCTAGGAGCGCAACAACTGTAAGAAACCCCGCCAGTAATTTGGTGCGAAGTGTAAGCCCTGTTTTTCCTGTTGCATTTCCCAACTTGCCGCTCATAATCCCCACTCCCCCAGCTACAAATAGATAAAATATATAATATATCTAATTAATATATCGTCATATAACACAATGAAGTATAGAGTGAATACGTTTATACATTAACAAAATCTACGGCTTTAAGTACGACTCAAAATTGCTTCATGCTTTTGCACACGGCTGTAAGGGGTAATTATTGTTAAACCCTCCTGCTTCTGACTGCGGGGCCTACCGAACGCAACGCCGCTTGCCTTCGCACGCAACCTTGATCTCTTCTGCCTGCCGCTGTCTGTTCTTCTTCCGCTCCTGCTCAGCCATGTAGACCAGTATACTCAAGAATTGATCAAGGGTTTTGGAATGAAAAAGAGGGTATCTCAAAAGTCGATTTTCCGACTTAGAGACACCCCCTTTTTCTGTGAAACATTATATACAGGCAGAGCTGATGTTGAAGTATATTCTTGCCAAAAAAATGGAAGCATATCTCCGCCTCATCGGCAAAAATATGCTTCATTCTCTTCTATCGAAGAATCTAAGCGGAGAGAGTGGGATTCGAACCCACGCACGCCTCACGACGCCTAACGCATTTCGAGTGCGTCCCCTTATGACCACTTGGGTATCTCTCCATATTTGGTTTGTCAGAAACATTACTTACTATAGCAAAATACAGTCAAAAATGCAAGACTCATTCCTCTGTATGCCCCTTGATTTGCGCGGCTCATTAGGCCAAACTAATAACAGCACACACGATTGGTATCCGATCAGAAGAAAAGCGAGGAACATATATGAAACGTGAACGTTTGGACAAGGTGCTGGCCAATATGGCAATCGGCACGCGCAAGGAAGTGAAAGCATTAGTAAAACAGCGACTGATCGTCGTAGACGGCGTTGTCGCAACAGACCCGGGAATGCATGTCATTGCCGAGGAGCAAGAAATCCTTGTGGATGGAGAACCGCTTAACTTTAAGCGCTGGGTATATGTTTTGCTGAACAAACCGCCGGGGGTGGTCTCAGCTACAGAAGACAATGTCCATGAAACCGTAGTGGACCTTCTCCCTTACGAGTGGGCAATCAAAGTGCATCCGGTAGGCCGACTGGATATTGATACAGAGGGTCTTCTGCTCTTGACCAATGACGGTCATCTCTCCCATAGCCTCTTGTCCCCGAAAAAGAAAGTGGACAAGGAGTACTTTGCACGTATCGAGGGCCGGGTTACTGAGCATCATGTTCAGGAGTTTGCCAAAGGCGTGGAATTAGAGGACTTCACTACACTGCCAGCCAAGCTGGAGATTATCTCTTCGGGAGAAACGTCAGAGATTCGTGTCACCATCATGGAAGGAAAGTTTCATCAGGTAAAACGGATGTTTGCTGCTTTCGACCTGCATGTCGCCTATTTGCAACGAATTCGTATGGGCCCGCTTCACCTTGACCCGTCACTCGCCCCTGGTGAGTATCGCGAACTGACCGAAGAAGAGCTACACATGTTGCAAAACGTAAACAAATAAAAACCGCCTGCATTACAGTACAGACGGTTTTTCCAGACAGCCCGGTCATTCCTGTACCGGCTGTCTTTTTTTGCGCAATCCACGAAAGAAGTCCTTGAGCATCTGCCCGCATTCCTCTGCAAGCACACCCTCGATGACTGGCACCTGATGATTGAAGCGCGGCTCCGCGAGTAGGTTCATTAATGTCCCGGCACATCCTGCCTTCGGATCGCGAGCGCCATACACGACCTGTTCGATACGGCTTTGAACGATTGCACCCGCACACATTGGACACGGCTCCAACGTCACGTACAGCGTACACCCGATCAAGCGCCATCCACCCAAGCGTTCACTCGCCTCCCGTATCGCGATCAATTCCGCGTGCAAGGTAGGGTCTTTTTGTGTTTCCCGCAAGTTGTAGCCGCGACCTACGATTTCCCCGTCGCGCACGATGACCGCACCGATTGGAACCTCACCAATCGCAGCGGCTTTCCGGGCCTCTTCCATGGCTTGTTTCATATAGTAATCATGTTCATTTGCTTGTATCACGTTTCCCTAAAGCTCCTTCAACAAACATTCTTTCGTCCCAACAAACGGACCCTTTTACCCAAAAAAGTTGATTCAAGAAGTTTTTGTCCCTACCCGTTCACATACTATCTGCGAGATTACATACATTAATGATGTAAGGAGAAGTATGCAAATCATTGTTAGCCTCTTTCTGGAGGGATGTGAGTGGGCTTAACCTCTGCAAATACGTTATTTGATCGCTTTCACAGTCCGACTAGAGGTCTACTGGCAAAAGAAGAAGTGTTTTCCCACATCGAACATACCATCTCATCAATAGGTGGTCCATTTGAAATTATTGTGGGGGCCGACTCTCAATTGAAAAGCCGCGGGACTTTTTTTGCCCTTGTTATCACAGTGATCCGTCCCGGCCATGGGGGTACCTTCTTTTATCACAAATTTCAGGAACGCCGGTACTCATCCTTGCAGCAGCGTATATTCCAGGAAGCGATGTACGCAGTCGGACTTGCCACAGAAGTACGCCAATATTTGCGGGACCGCCACTTAGATACTCCCATCCGCCTGCATTTTGATATCGGCACGAATGGTCCTACCCGTAAGTTTATCCAGTCTTTGTTGAGCTTAGCAGAAACCAATCACTTTCGTGCCGAGATCAAACCGAACTCCTTCTGTGCATCTACGATTGCCGACAAGTACACCAAGTAACAAAACAGGCGGATGGCTAATGGGGCGTCCGCCTGGCTTTGTTTTGCCCTTATCCTGTTGGTTCAACCAATTCGGGACAGGCTGCTGCATCTCCTGCCCACCGTGTTTTTCCCGCTAACGGAGTGATTGACAATGTACGAGACGTGAGCTATTATAAGCTTTAATTGAAGCGTTTTCACAAGGCGTGTTACTGGTAATGCAGGCATGAGCCGAGAAGATCTTTTTCTTGTTAAAAAGGTTTTTTCGGCTCTTTTTTCTGATTAACGTCATGGTTCATCGGCGTTTTTCATTAAATTGGATGTGACCGCTTGCGGTAAGCAAATACGGTCATGGACCGTTTTTGTCTATCTAAAGGTGGTGGAATGGATTGTCCCGTGAAAAGGAAAAAACGTACGCAATTACGCGTGTGTTGAACCATAATGTCGTACTCGTGGAAGAACCCGGATCCGGACAAGAAATTGTCCTGTTCGGAAAAGGAATCGGATTTGGCGCAAAACCCGGGAATACCATCCCCGCCCATGACTTGCGAGTGGAAAAGCGCTTCAGGCTCGAAAATGAAAATCATCAGAAGCAGTATCAGAACATTCTGAGCCAAGTAGATCCTGCTGTCGTAGGAATTGCGGAAGAAATCATCGCTCTCATTGCGAGTGAGATCACGCCAGAATTGAACGAACACGTCCACGTTGCCTTGCCTGACCATATCCAGTTTGCTATCTATCGGCTCAATAACGGCATGGAGATCGTGAATCCCTTCTTGTTCGAAATCCAGACGCTGTACACGAAGGAGTACGCACTGGCGAACCGGGCAGCGGATATGATCAAAAACGCATTCGACCTGGACATTCCCGACAGTGAAATCGGATTTCTGGCCTTGCACATTCATTCCGCGATCAGCTACGTCCCAGTAAAAAAGGCTGTCCAATTCACCAACATCATCACAGAGTTGGTAAGCCTGATTGAAGAGCGAACAGCTATTACGATTGAACGCAGTACGATTGATTACGTTCGCCTCATTACCCATTTGCGCTTTGCCGTTGAGCGCATCCGTCAACAAAAATTCATCAAGAACCCGCTTCTGGACCGAGTCAAAACCACCATGCCAGAAGCCTATCAATTGGCAACAGAGCTGGCTCAATACATCTCCACCCGTCTTGAGATCGCTGTACCAGAAGACGAGGTAGGTTACATGGCTCTGCACCTTTATCGCTTATTACAACAAAATTAAATCATAATCCTGCGTGTTACTAGCTCGACTAGGCATGAGCGGTGAGATCATACGGACATAGTAAGTATGTCGTCGTATGAATTCAACCGTCTCATGCCTTTTCTGGTTCAGACGCAAAAGGAGGATATTATGCTACGCGGTCTTTTTTCCCGGAAAAAACAACAACAAGAGGTAACCTTTCTTGCACCATTAACAGGTACCGTACTCCCTCTGTCCGAAGTTCCTGATCCTGTATTCGCAGGTAAAGTCGTGGGTGATGGTGTAGCGATTCTGCCAAGTGCAGACACTCTCGTCTCCCCTGTCGATGGAAAGGTAACGCATCTTTTCCCTACTCACCATGCTATCGGACTGTCGACTGAAAGTGGTCTTGAGATATTGATGCATATTGGAATTGATACCGTGAAATTAAACGGGAAGGGCTTTACCCCATTTGTCTCGGTTGGCGATCAAGTGAAAGCTGGCGACAAGCTCATCCAATTCGACAAGAGCGTACTGGAGGATGCGGGCTGTCCGATTGTGACACCGATCGTTATTACAAACGGTGATATGGTTGCTGAAAAAAATGTAGTGGCAAAAGCAACTGTGCAAGCAGGTCAAGAGCCACTGATGACTGTCGTCTTAAAATAAAGCGAAGCGCATGGTTGAGGGAGGTACAACATGGTTCAATTTGAAGTAACCGTCAATGTAGAGGGTGGGCTCCACGCGAGACCAGCTGCTCTACTCGTGAATTGTTCGTCGCAATCTCAGTCAAAGATTACGCTGAGCAAAGGGACAAAACACGCAGATGGCAAAAGCATTCTCGGCATCATGACGTTGGGTGTCTCCCAAGGCGACACCCTGACCGTTCAGATCGACGGAGCGGATGAACAAAACGTAGCCACTGCGATTCAGCAGCTATTGGAGCAATCCTCGTCAAACATATAGTGTAAACGACGGACAGGAAGGTGAAGGATGTATGTTAAAAGGAATCCCGGTTTCCGCTGGCATTTCGATTGCCCCTGTTTTACGCCTCACACACGAAACAGCCATCACGCAGGCAGAGTCCATCACTCCAGTAGATACGACTCAGGAGCTAGGACTACTTAGCAAGAGTGTAGAACAAGCACGCGAACAACTAGAAAAGCTAAAAGAACAGACAGAGGAACAATTAGGCTCGGAAAAAGCAGCCATCCTCTCTGCTCATATCGCCTTTCTGGATGACCCGGCATTTGTCGGGGAGATGAGTGCGCTCATTGAAAATCAACAACTCGCGGCATCTGCCGCCGTTTCGCAAGTAGCTGATCAGTTCATCGCTCTCTTTGAGAGTATGGACGATGCCTACATGAAAGAGCGCGCGGATGATATTCGTGATGTGAGCCGCCGTCTAATTCGAAATATTTCGGGCGGTGACACCGTCATCTCCTACCCGGAGGAGCCTTTTATCCTAGTTGCATGGGACGTCACCCCATCCGAGACTCTTCAGCTTCCACTCCAGCATGTACGAGGAATTGTCACGGCAAAAGGCGGCGCTACCTCTCATGCAGCCATCTTGGCACGCTCTCTCGGAATTCCCGCTGTCATGGGTGCAGGCGATGCCTTGATGGAAAAAGTAGACTCCGGAAGCTTGCTGATCATCGATGGAACCTCTGGACAACTGATTGTTTCGCCTGATACGGATACACTAGCTGCCTATCAGGAAAAAGCCGCGCAGGAAGAAAAGGAACGCCAATTGTACGAAGCCATTAAGGAACTGCCTGCCGAAACCACCGATGGCCACCGTGTTCACCTGATGGCAAACATGGCTGTGCCAGAAGAATCTGATGCATTGATCGTATCGGGTGTAGAAGGAATCGGTTTGTTCCGCTCCGAGTTTTTGTTCATGGATCGAAGCACTCTTCCCGATGAGGCCGAGCAATTTGCTGCATACAAGCATGTAGCCGCTGCTTTTGGCGACAAGCCAGTCATCATTCGCACCTTGGATGTTGGCGGCGACAAGCATTTGCCAGCACTCGCGCTACCACAGGAGGAAAACCCGTTCCTTGGCTTCCGCGCTATGCGCATCTCGTTAGCCAGACCAGAATTGTTCCTGGTGCAATTACGCGCGCTCTTGCGTGCCAGTGCATTCGGTCGCCTGCTGATCATGTTCCCGATGATTTCCCATATGGAGCAGCTGCGTGAAGCCAAACGATTGCTGGAGCTGGCAAAAGCAGAGCTACGGGCAGAAGGGGTCGCTTTTGACGAGAATATCGCAGTAGGCATGATGATGGAGATTCCGGGTGCCTGCCTGCAAGCAGATGCGTTTGCGAAAGAGGTAGACTTTTTCAGCATCGGCACGAATGATCTCGTTCAATATACGCTGGCAGTCGACCGGATGAATGCCAATATCGCCGAGCTGTACAGCTACTACCATCCAGCCGTATTACGCCTGATTTCCCAAGTCATCGAGGCTTCCCATCGGGCAGGTATTTGGACCGGGCTATGTGGGGAAATGGCGGGAGATCCGTTGGCAACCAAGCTCTTGCTCGGATTGGGGCTCGATGAGTTCAGCGGTGCCGCCTCGATCATGCCAAAAGTCAAAGAACGTATCCGCTCCAACAGCTTAGAGGAAGCGAAAAGATTGGCTGAACACGTCCTTACACTCTCTACTGTAGACGAGGTCGTTCAGTATCTGAAAGACAAAGCCTTATAAAAGGTTTTGTCGCCCGCGTGGTGAAAGCGCTTCCAATATACCGATCAGAATGGTCTCTCTCCGGCTTATTCCTTGTGCCCTCATCATTTTGCCATTCATCCGGAGAGCGGCTTCCCTGATAAATTCATCCCATTCCAAGGAGGTTTTATCCTATGCTCGCTTTTCTGCAAAAGATTGGGAGAGCCCTCATGCTCCCGGTCGCAACGTTGCCAGCCGCAGCGATTTTGCAAAGCTTTGGTCTTCTCAAATTCGAGAAGGATCTCAATCTCGGCGCCTTTGGTGCATTTATGGACACGTACATCGCTCCGCTTTTGGCTGCTGGCGGTTCAGCCATTTTTGACAACCTGGCATTAATCTTTGCTATCGGTGTTGCCATTGGCTTGGCTGGAGATGCTGTTGCTGCTTTGGCCGCCGTCATTGCCTACGTCGTATTGACGAAAGTACTTGCAGCTGTTCCTGCTGCCATGCCTTTTATTGCGGATGATGTAAAACTGAACATGGGTGTCATTGGCGGTATTTTGGCGGGTGCTATTGCAGCGTTCTTCTACAACCGCTACCATTCGATCAAGCTGCCTGAATGGCTAGGTTTCTTTGGTGGAAAACGCTTCGTCCCGATCGTCACTTCCCTTTCCATGGTTGTCGTCGGCTTGATTTTCGGAATCATTTGGGGTCCGATCCAGATTGCCCTTGACTCATTGGGTTCTTGGATCGTAGGTCTCGGCGCAACAGGTTCTTTCTTCTTCGGATTCTTCAACCGATTGCTCGTTCCATTTGGTCTGCACCACGTACTCAATGCGATTGCCTGGTTCCAAATCGGTGACTTTACCGATGCGACAGGAAAAGTGGTACACGGCGACTTGCATCGTTTCTTTGCGGGAGACCCATCAGCAGGAATGTTTATGACTGGCTTCTATCCGATCATGATGTTCGCACTTCCTGGAGCGGCTTTCGCTATTATTCACTCAGCGCGTCCTGAAAAACGCAAAGTAGTTGCTTCTATGTTTATTGGTGCAGCTCTCGCTTCGTTCCTGACTGGTATTACCGAGGTAGTTGAGTTTGCGTTTATGTTTGCTGCTCCACTCTTGTATTTTGTTCACGCAATATTGACGGGTGTATCCGGGTATATCGTGACATCTTTGGGCATCAAGCACGGCTTTGGATTCTCAGCGGGTCTGATCGACTACGGTATCAACTACCACCTCTCTACGAATGCTTGGATGATCATCCCGATTGGTCTGGCATTCGCCGTGGTCTACTACGCCCTGTTCCGTTTCCTAATCGTGAAGCTGAACCTCAAGACACCGGGACGTGAGGACGACGAAGAAATGACAACTACAGCTACGGGAAGGAACAATTCGATGCAGGATAAAGCGATCCAAGTGCTCACTCACATTGGTGGAAAAGAAAACGTCGTTAGCGTAGACGCTTGCATCACTCGTTTGCGTCTCATCTTAAAGGACGACAAGAAGGTCAATGACAAAGCTTTGAAGGACCTCGGTGCAGCAGGTGTTATGCGACTGGGTCAAGGAAGCGTGCAAGTCGTCTTCGGAACCCATTCCGAGCTGCTAAAAGAAGAGATCAGCAAGCTGTAAAAGATAAAGAATGCCCGGTCACGGTGAAATCCGTACCGGGCTTTTTTCTGTTTCCTGAATGGGTAACGGACGCGACCCGGCATCATTCCCACCATGTGTCGTACTATATGGGCATCGTGCGTTGTTTTCCAACTCCTTTTCAAACATGACTAAGCGCTCGAGAAATCCCTCGCAAGCTGGCATACTCTGTGGCGCCATCATTTCAATTTCATAAGCGACGGTCTTTCTCCATATTTCCAGCTGCCTTTTATTTGCCTCCCAAGCGTTCAATCCATCCCACCCCTTTTGCTAAATCAGCAAACCATTCTGATAAAAAGATCAAGCATGCTGCATCGTAGCTTTTTCGCCAACACTGGCAAATGATTAGCCTTGAAGTCATATTCTCCCTTCTCGTACTTCAAGTATGTCGAAGCATTTCGAAACCCGAGTGCTTCCGCCATTTCTTGCAAGGTTAGCTTGCACTCATTACGTCGTTGCGCGATAAACGGGAGGTTGAGCCGTTCCACCAGTTATCCCCTCCTGATTTGCAAAAATGGCAAATATTTATAGTTACATCATAGCCTTTCAATTTTAGCAAAGTCAATACAGATTTTGTCATATTAGCAATCTTGTTTTTTCCGTTTTGGAAAATTGTTAGAATGGAATTGCCAAAACGATAGAGGTGGTCTCACGATGTCCATAGTTGGTCAACGCATAAAATGGCTGCGCGAACAAAAACAATGGTCACAACTTCAATTAGCTGAAAAGCTGGGCATACATAATACAGTACTTTCGCGGATCGAGTCAGGTGAAAAGAAGGGCGTCGATGTTCATCTGATTTCCAAAGTCGCAGATTTATTTGAAGTATCCACCGATTTTCTCCACGGTCGCACGGAGGAACCATCTTGGCAACGCGGTTCTGTCCGGGAAACACCGGCGACCTTTTTGGATGTCGATGGCCTGACAGAGAAGGATCTAATTGAGGTCAAGCGCCATATTGAATTTTTAAAGTGGAAGGCTTTGCAAGAAAAGAACGAAGACCCTTCTTGAAGATTAACTAACGGATAACAGAAAAACCCCTGTCTCCAGGGGTTTTCATCGTGGCTAGCGTCAGGCATACTCTCCTGATGCTTTTTTATATTTGGCTGTGTTATTCTTCGCTGTCATTAGCCATTTCGTCTGCATTCAACTCGATCCAGCTCTGCGACCAAGACTCAATTCCTTTGAGCACTGGAGTCAAAGCTTTCCCCATTTCCGTTAAGGAATACTCTACGCGGACAGGAGCAGAATCAGTAAACACCTGCCGATGCACGAGTCCTTCCTTCTCCAAATCCTTCAAACGCTCAGAAAGTAGCCTTCCGCTTACTGGCAGGGCCCCTTCCAATGCACAAAATCGCTGTGGTCCCGACAACAACTGGAATAGAATTAGACCTGTCCATCGCTTCCCCAACAACTGCATACCTTTTTCGAACTTTGGACAGAGGGTAGACTGTTTCATAGGTATCACCTCATTCTCCTTTCAGTATACCGCTCTTTGTTCCATCCATCAAAAGCAATGATGTGAATCAACCTTGAAAATCGCACTTGCCAACTACTGGAATTTCATTGAATCACTTGACTTAGGAAATTATTATTGTATACTTACTAACGAAAAGTAACTTCATTACCATTTAAATTTTCGGAGGGATTCATACATGTCTAATCGTTTTGAATGGAGCACACTTATTCTACGTGTGATTGCCGGTCTGACTTTTGCCATTCACGGAGTGGCTAAATTCCAAATGGGGCTGGAGAATGTCGCTGGTTTCTTCGGGACCATGGGACTCCCTGCATTCATTGCTTATCTCGTAGCCTTCTTGGAGGTAGTAGGTGGTATTGCCTTGATCCTGGGGCTGGGTACTCGCGTATTCGCAGGTGCGTTGTCTGTTGTCATGCTTGGTGCGATCTTTAAAGCCAAGCTCGCTGCCGGCTTCATGGGCGGTGAAGGTGGAGCTGGTTATGAATTGGATCTGGCTTTGCTTGCGATATTGGTTGCTCTTGGTATCAGCGGCAGCACCAAGTTCGCACTCGACGCTATTCTGTTTGGAAAAAGATCGGTTGAGTAATACCATTGTGAAACATAGAAAAGCCAAGTCGAAGGGCACATTTGGGAGCCCTCTGACTTGGCTTTTTTTATTCCTTTTGCGGTGATTCCTCGATCATTTTTTTATTGATGACCCTTATTTTGTCTGCTGGTGATTGCTCGTCCTTTGCACTAATAAATACGGAGTTGTCTCCCGCTTCAAAAAACATGACATAATCCTGATCGACCATGCTCTTCTCTTCACTAACGGGTACCCCCAGATTTTTACGAATTGTGTCCAGATTCGTTTCATTGAGATGAAGACCGGCTAAATCAATTCCATACACGCGATCTTGCCCATCGAAAAAAATGAGCGCACTCTTTAGCTTCTCAAAGACTTCATAACGCCCGCCATCCCAATAATCCTGTTTCGTTACCTTGCCGTATAGCGCAGAAACCTCATCACGCTTCATCCCGATGTGGATATCGAAGCCACTGATTTCGTTTTTGGCGAGTAGCTTTAAAAATTGATCATCCAGTATAATTTGGCGCACGGTAGCGGATTGATTTTCTTGCTTTTGGTCGCCCTCGCTATTTCCCGTCTCTTGCTTCTGCTCGGTTACAGGCTGTTGTTTAGAATCTGTTGGCATGCTCGTTTCAGATGAACAGCCCCCCGCAATCAAACCTGCCATTACGATCAAACACACCCATTTTCTCACCCGACTTCGCTCCTTTTCTTCCTTTTTGAATGGTCTCATCGCAACTTCCTCACTGGTATAACCTATCTTTTAGTAAAAAGTGAGGTGTTGGTTGAATGCCACTCTGGTTACTCGTCGTACTTATTTTCGGAGGTCTCTTGCTGATTGGAGCTATCATCGATTGGATTGCCAAGCGCCGGAAGCAGAGAGTCCTCATAGAGCGTAACAACCGTGATTCCCATTCCTTTGATGAAGGATACAATCCGAGAAATAAAGACGAATATCTCAATTGATAGACGCTACTCCCCATCATTTGGTTACGAAACTGTCCCTAACAAAAAAGACCCCGGAAAGGGTCCCCCTCACACCACAATGCTGATGATAATTCCTGATAAAATGCTGACGAGTGTTGCCCCGTATAACAGCCTCAATCCAAACCGGGCGACGACATTCCCTTGTCTCTCATTCAAGCCTTTTACCGCACCAACAATTGTCCCGATGGAGCCAAAGTTCGCAAACGAGATCAAAAACACAGACACGATGGCGATCGTTCTTTCGCTTAACTGGCCTTGAATCTTCGTAAATTCGAGGATGGCGACAAACTCATTCGCCACTATTTTGGTGGCCATGATACTACCCGCTTGTACAGCTTCGTGCCAGGGAACCCCCATAAGAAAGGCGAGCGGGGCAAAGACGTACCCTAACAAAGCTTGGAACGAGATACCGAATACTGCACTGAATAACCCGTTCACCATCGCAATGAGTGCTATAAACCCGAGCAACATCGCAGCAACAACCACGGCTACTTTAAATCCATCCAGAATGTATTCCCCGAGCATTTCAAAAAAGGCCTGTTTCTCTCCCCTCTCTTGATCCAATAAGTCATCTTCCGGCTCCACTTCATACGGCGTAATAATGGAAGCAATGATAAAACCACCAAATAAGTTGAGTACCAATGCAGCTACCACATACTCCGGCTTGACCATGGTCATGAAGGAACCCACGATCGACATAGATACGGTGGACATCGCAGAGGCGCACAGCGTGTACAGCCTGTTTTCGGGAATGGCACCGAGCTGTTTTTTCACGGTAATAAACACTTCGGACTGCCCGACAATCGCCGAAGCAATCGCATTATAAGACTCCAATTTTCCCATGCCATTCACTTTGCTCAATACGAGCCCTACGTACTGAATGAATAAAGGGAGAATCCTTGTGTATTGCAAAATGCCGATCAGTGCCGATATGAACACGATGGGCAGCAAAACTTGCAAGAAAAACGGCGTCGCACCCGGATTCGCAATGCCACCGAAGACAAAATTAATCCCTTCGTAGGCATACTTCAGGAGTGTGGAAAAACTGTTGGCAATGCCTGATATGAAAATGAGTCCAATACTGGTTCGCAACAGCAGCAAGCCAAGTACGATCTGAATCAGAATCATGATGAGGAGAGGGCGATACCGAATGTGCTTTTTATCACTACTTGCCAGCCAAGCAAGCAAAAATACTGTAATCAAACCTATTCCTGCGATGATATAATTCATGCAACCAACCCCGATCCGCTTATCTCGCTCCATAATCTTCCCAAAAGAGCATAAAAAAACCCTTATGAACGATGAATAATCGAACAGAAGGGGGATGAGACAACTACACATCTGCCACGGCAATGGCCTCAATCTCGATCAACAGCTCTTCCCTAATTAGCTTGCTCACTTCAACAGCAGAGCTCGCTGGCGGGGTTTCTGTATTCACGTACTGATCTCGAATCTCACGGACAATTTGCATCTTGGAGATGTCCGTCACGAAAAAGGTTAATTTCACTACATGATCAAAGCTGACACCTGCCGCTTCTAACGCGAATCGGATATTTTCGAAAACTTGTGTTGTCTGTGCAGCTAAATCACCTGTGCCGACCACTTGGCCCTCCTTGTTGAGAGCCACCTGACCCGATACATAAATCGTCCGTGCGTTGCGAACCTCCACCGCATGGGTGTAGCCGAATGTAGATGGCATTGTTTCAGGGTTAATGAATTTGATTCGCTTATCATTTTGCATCCGACATGCTCCTCCGATTCACATTTGTTGGTAAACCATTTTATCATACCCGAAAAATTCTGACCATTCTTCGAGTTCTTAAAGAAAAAGAGGAGAGCCTCATGATTATTACATGTGATGCTTACTACAATTCATATCCCGTCGAGTACTTGTTAGCTCCGTAGTTTATTTTAAGTGAGTATACGTTATAGTATGGAATGAAAAACCCGTCTCCAGCTAGGCTCAGGACGGGTTTTTACTTATCAATGGTTGTTTTTAATTTGATCAAACAGCCCGCTTCCAGAGCTTTTCGGCTGTTCTTTTTTGTTTGCGGCTTCAAATTGCTGAAACAGTCCGCCGTCATACTTCTTTTTTCTTCTACTCTTATTTCTTTCTTTTTAGGTAGGAGCTGTTGAATCGGTGTTCTTTCAGGCTTTACATTCTTTTTCTTTCTCGTATGGTTGTATTTTTCTTAATGACATTGTTAGGAGGTTGCTTCTTCTTCTTTCTTTTTCTAGTCATATACCAATAGGATAAAGGAAAAATACCGAGCATAATCGCACCGGCTGTAATCAAATACAGCTTCCAGATCGATTGCCTTTTCTCTTCTTCTTGTTTTTCTTTCCGCATCTTTTGGACAACCTGTTCAAAATCGCGAACCTTATATCCTTCTTCAACAGACGACAGGTTCTTTACAAACCCAACCGAACGGCTTCCATAATAGATAAAATGTCGCGGGGCATTGTTCACTGTCATCTGATATATGTATCCTGTCGGGACCCCTGAATCTTGGATTTTTTCTTCGATCTCGTTCAAAAGATCAGGAGAAGTCGGATCAATCATTTGGTCATATTCCAAAACTTCATAGCTCTTAAGTTCTTTTTTTCCTACTAACTGAACATTTTCTTCATTGTTAAACAGAAAATACCTCGGAATTCTATTGATATTCTTCCGGTAGACTTTGTTTTTCGGGAAATTATGCAAGGCCATTTGGTTGCTATACATTTCCAGTGTCTGCTCTGACAGCAGTACCTCTTCTGCTTCTATAATGGGGAGGTTTTTCTCTAATGCTTCATATTTAGGGAGCCATTGAATGAGACCATCTGGGTCTAAGAACATGTAAATATCCTGATATTGAAAGGATGCCACATAGATTTGATCCGTTGGCAGGCTATTAAGATAAAACTCTTTTTCAAATGGTGTTGGATCGAAATGGTATGGGATGTTAAATACTGTTGCCCCATTTATCTCACTCTCATCTACCTCTTCTAACTGTCCGTTATTATGTACGGTAAAGTATAGGGGGCCATTATGAGTTGGGTCTCCCCAAATGGTCGTTTGATAATATTGATTCGGTTGTAAATGGTATGGTCCAATACCACCATCGATTTCGATTAAGAGTTCGGACCGCTTGATTCTTTCCTCTTCCGCAGCGGCTTCTTCGCTCGTCTCCTCTTCTTGGCTTGAATCTTCTTCCACGTTTTCATCATCGTCATCGTCATGCTTTTTGATTTTAACCGGCTTGGATGATTTGAAACCGCTTGAAGACTTTGCGCTTTTTATCGAGGAGCTTGAACTTTTGCTGGTTGAGCCTGAGCTTTTTCCTGAAGAGTACGAGCTTCTGCCCGACGAATATGAGCTCGTACTAGACGAACCTGAACTTCTGCCGGACGAATATGAGTTGGTACTCGATGATCCTGAACTTTTGCCAGACGAATATGAGCTGGTACTAGACGAACCTGAGCTTCTGCCTGAACTACTGGAGCTAGATGAACTTGAGCCTCTAGATGACGCAGGCTCTACAGGAAGGATTACTAGACTAATCATTACAGCGATAAGAAAACAGGCAAGCAATTTCCGCATGAAATATGACCCCTCTATGAACCAACCAATGGTCCTCTCTATATAACAGTTAAATACTACCACTTCACATCACGGCAGTGCTACAAAATTCCTACCCTTCCTTCTTCATCCTCTTTTGACTTTTTACGATTACATCTATCCTGTATAATTTTTGAAAAACGGGCAAATAGAAAGAGAGGATTTGCTAATGACAACGGTATACGATAAAGCGAAATATCATTACGAAAACTTTGAGGAGAATCTGCCTCAAAAACAGGCATATGTACATACAGGCTTTTTCATTGGCTGGTTGATTGAAAATGATATGGTTAGCGAGGATTTCCAAAAGAGTTACGAAAACCTAATCGCTGATTTTAAACAAAGGAAGATGACTGGTCCAGAGGTCTATGAGAAATCGGGTGGAGTATTGGCTAAAGACATGCTAAATGAAGAAGGAAACCAGTTCGCGATGTTTTACTTCGATTTCGAAACTGGGGAGTATCGCTATCATTATCTAGAAGCTTTTGATTGCGAGCCAAGTGTGTATCACGTGGAAGATACTTGGGAGAATTACGACCATATTAAAGATTGGATCGACAATGAGTACGAGTACTGGTGCGAGAAAAATGAATAAGACCGCGTGACTACGCGGCCTACAAACAAGTCACTATTTTATTTCTTCAGGATGAAATCAGACATGACTGCCTTTTCCCATTGGACTCCTTTTGGACTCACATTGGTGTAAAGCGTTATGGAGCCCGCATCTTCCATTACCGCTTTCAAATGAAAATTCATGTCCTTGGGCTGCAAATACTCATCATACAGCTGTTGGTAGTTGGGGTCGTTCTTTTCTTTTGCAGCCTTGATGTAGTCTACGGTGTCAGGGTCTTTTTCAAAGTTTTTGTATTTCACTTGGTATCCGAATGTCGCTTCTACTTTTCCATCCACTGTTTTCTCTTCATAATCCGACAGGGTAAACTCGAGCAGCTCATAGTAGGGAGAGAAAGTTTTGTTGCTCTCTTCTTGCAAATAGCCCGCAATTTTGTCATAGCTTGTAGTGCTGTCCACCGATTGTTTCTGTTCTGTGCCAGTGTTCGTTACCTCTTTTGCAGGTGGCGCTGCAGTCTGATTTTGTACGACCGCAGCTGAGCTGCAGCCGCTAAAGAAAATAGCCAAGACCATGCTTACGATCACTTTTTTCAAAGGAAACACCCCTTATCTCCGCCGTTTTTTGCTACAAGGTATACGTGTGAGACAAGATCTACGTCTCAGTATTTTCCAAATAAACGATGAGTGGATGCATAAAAAAGAAAAAACCTTGATACACCAAGGTTTTCCCTACAATGGCGTCCCCGAGAGGATTCGAACCTCCGACCTACAGTTTAGGAAAGTGAGCCTAACCTACAAACTGTGGAACCTGAACCTGTGTTGGTGTTGGCCTCGTTCATGA
This sequence comes from Brevibacillus schisleri, assembly GCF_055685845.1. Lineage (NCBI taxonomy): Bacteria > Bacillati > Bacillota > Bacilli > Caryophanales > Paenibacillaceae > Brevibacillus > Brevibacillus schisleri. Next base: position 47,953 of record NZ_JBVNDM010000001.1, on the reverse strand, counting down.
TTAACTTATCTTATCAATTATAAACTCTGTAACTTCCGGTGTTATTGTCTCTATAAATCCCTTGTAGCTACCACTTACTGGATTAACAGTTATCGCCCATCTGTTCCATTCATGGTTCTTAACTGACCAATCAACGGTATCAAGTTGTTCTACTTCGGATTCCCAATCTTCTTTCCAATTTAGTGTATCAGAGTCGTTAATAATAATTACTGTATTGAGATACAACGCCAAAGCATTTTGAATCGGCTCATGACCAAGAACATATTTAAGAACATCCCCTGGTGTGTCAGGTAGCACAGAAAAGAACACAGTAAAGAACTTACTTAAGAAACTAACTATTTCGTCATATTGATTCTTTATTAATTGCTCATCTTTTCTGCTCGGTGTTTTTTTCCCAAACAACAAGTAACTGATGAATGTTTTTAATCTAACACCAGTTGAAAATGCTTGGTTGGATGGTCTAAGTATCTTACTCTTGTTTAATTCAATTTGAACAACCTTTAACACAAGCGTTGATCTGTACAATTCTTGTATAAGCAAATTCATAATATCCCTTGAGTCGTATTGTGTGACCAATGACATTGATACCCTTCGAGCGTTCGAATTAATATCTGAAAACAGCTTACGTTCATCTTCTTCAGATAAGCCAAAATAAATTTGTGCAGTAAGAGCGTTACTAATAAAGTTATTGTACAGATCGAAGTTATTTTTGATCTTTTCAACGTATCTTTCCATTGCTTTAACCCTATGTTGTCCATCAATGATGACCAATCTCTCAGAATCATTTAGCTCCAAAGTACTTGTTCCCCGATTAAAACGATCAATCGGATTTCCTCGATATGAGAAAACTAATGCTGGAAGAAAAATACCCATTTCTGATTCTGCTTTTTCGAAATATTTTAGAAGAGCAGGTAGCCGATTATACGACAAGTCTCGATTTATCTTATGGTCAATTTCATACAATTGCAAAATGTCGCCTACTGTTATTTGTGTAGACATCATCCCTTTGCTCTTAGCTTTATTAATTGTATCGATCGTTCCTCTCAGATTAATTTTGAACATAAACTTCAACTCCTTCATATTTTTTAATTAAATACTCAGAAAAAGTTCGTACAATTCTTCCTATTGATCCGAAATTGTATTTTTTAGTGTGATTATTGTATTTTGCAGCAAGTTTTTTGAAGTCACTATTTTTATGACTCCAATCTATGCCATACACAGCTTTTTTAAAAAATTCCTCCATTGGTGTCTGAGGATATTTCTTTTTCATCTCATATATAAATTTAGCGATGGCAACCATCACGTTTGATGAATGAACCACATATTTGTCACGATCTAAAGCATCTTTTGGTGTATATTTCACTAAAAGAGTTAAAAACTCTTCTGTGTTTTTCTTAAATTCCTTGAAATTATCTTTATGTATTTTAATATTCGGATTTCTGTTATAAACCCCTTCATTTAATGTTCTTACGATAACGTACACAGTTGCTGCTGTTGCTAATTTAGTTCGCGTTGTCTTTGATCTACACTCAAACAAGTCGGGCGATATTGTTGGATGGTTTGACACTATTTCTTTAACCAGTTCACCATATAAGTCATCTTTCTTATACATTACCAACAACGTGTTGTTGACTGCTGACGACTTAGTATTTACATCTGTAAAGAGTTGCCGTTCTCTAGATAAATCTAAATTTGAATATATTTGAACTGTTAAAGGGAAGGCTTCTAGGTTATCCATAAATTCGATTAAGTAAGTGTCTTGTGGTTTCTGTTGAATTATGGCTTCAATTCTGTTTTTTAAATGTTCAAATGCCTTTATCCTATGCTGACCATCTAAAATAACTAATTTATCATTCATATTTAGCCTATATTCGGCAGTATCTTCGTCATATTCACCTCGTCCCCTTGCAGAGAAAATTAAAGGTGAAAAGAATATGTCTTCACCTTCAATACCAGACTGTATGTACTTACTAATAGCTGACACTCTTTCGGGTGCAACATCCCTTTGGACATCTCTATCTATCATAAGAAACTTAAGAACATCGTTAACCGAACATTGGGCCGTGATAATCTCCTGTCCAAATTGAAATCCTTTTGTCGCTTTCAAAACAATTTGGTTGCTCTTTTTACCCAATACTGACAAATCCATTTCTCATTCCTCCTTTTTATTGTTCCGTCTCCTTTTTTCTTATCTATATATTAACGAAAATTTAATTTATTTACAATGTTTTACTTTTTTGTGTTCATTTTCATCCTTTGAATATTTTACACTGCGCCACGTACACTAGATTCATCTCTTTGGGGTATGGGTTGAACAATTCAAGTAAATCACATCATTCCACCTCATAGTTACTCATCTTCATTTCTCAAAGTTTAATCTAATTGTTGAATTGTTGTGGGGTGTTGTTAATTTCCAATTAATGTTTTAAAACATGCTTAATCATCAACTTGATGACCAAGCTTTTCATTGCGGTGAGGTATTCCTACGTATTTCTCTTTAACATACATTAAGTGGTTGATGTATGTTCGGATCAATGAAGTTGATATGTCTTGAACTAGTACAACGTCTGCATGATACTGTTGTAGCCACTCAACAAAGTATCTGTACTGGATATAGTATTCGTTCTTTGTACGTGGCTTTGCATTCTCTTCTTCCTTAATGGATACAAACACGTTAAATGCATCTTGTATGCTTATCTGACCCTCTCCTAATTCAGTTGTGCCACGTTGTAGGACAATCCGTTTCCCTTTTTTACGTTCAATTCCTATTTCCAATGAATTCCCCTCCTGTTTTGGAGGTAACGCAGTCTGTAATAAGCTAGGCTTTTCGACCAACAGTTTCATCACATTTAAACCCACAGTCTACCTATATTTCAAGAGTAAACTGTTGGTCAACATATCGGTCATAAAAAGAAAAAAACCTTGGTATACCAAGGTCAGCCTGAAGAGAAACCCCCTTTTGGGGGATTTCTTTTTAGTATTGTTCAGCACGAAGTGCTGAAAAAAAGGATAGCCTGCACCTAACTTGCTTTCGCTAGGTGTAGCGCTATCCTTTTAATGTTTTGTACTGTTGCTGTCATCAATACCTGCTCTTGGACATTTTCACGTCCGCGTAACCTACAATAGCGAAGCCCATGCAGTTCTTTAGCATCTGCAAAGCTTCGCTCTATGGTTTGGTATCTTAATCTATATAAATATTTCCCCGATTTACTTAAACGGTTCTGTCGAACCCATTCCTTACTCTCTTCCCAAACGTGCCTGCTTATCACCTTTTGGTGATTTTTAGATCGGGTACACTCAGAAAGCCTTGGACAAGTTTTACATATTTCTTTATTGGACTTATACATCCTGTATCCGTTTCGATCGGTAGTCGAATAAGTAAGCGTATGTTTTTGAGGACATGTGTACACATCGCACTCCAGATCATATTTAAAGCGCCATTTAGCAAAAAGACCTTTAACAGGTGTAAAGGCACGATGACCGATGACAGCAAATACATTTATATCGTGAAGTGCCTTGCAGATTGGAGTAGTTAAATAACCAGCATCTAATGCAATAGCTTCAATTGTATCCTGAAACCCAAACTTCTCGATTTGGAGATTCAGCCTATCTATGTAAGGAACGGAATCATGGACATTGCCAGCAGTGACATGGACATCGGTAATAATATTGTACTTATGATCGACAGTCCGGTGATCGAGATAGAAAAAGCCTTCGGGCTTGCTGTCTCGAACCATGTAGCCACTTTCCGGATCAGTGGTACTCATCTTGATTTCCTTTTCTTCCTTCACACCCTCTCTAGGCTTCAATCCTTTTTTCCATGTACCTCACGGTCTTCATTAATTGCTACCTCTAAATCTTTGAGATAGGCACGACTCGTTTTCTCGATGACATGCTTCTTAAATTTTCGTTTATTCGCATTTGCTTTAAGATGCGTAGAATCACTTATCAATACACGTCCAGCGACCATTCGATGCTGAATCGCCAAGCGAACAATTTCATCAAAAATCTCCTGAAAAACATTTGTATTTTTAAAACGGGTTCGACGATTCCAACTGATTGTTGTGTGATCTGGAACTCGATCTGTTAAAGAAAGGCCAAGAAACCAACGATAGGCGATATTAGTCTGGATTTCTTTTTCGAGTTGCCTCTCTGAGCGGATACCGTAAAGGTATCCAATGAAAATCATTTTAAATAAAACAATAGGATCAATCGACGGTCTACCGTTATCCTCGCAATAATATTGACGTACTTTTTCTCGGATGAAGGAGAAATCTATATGTTTCTGGATGACCCTTAATAAATGGTCCTCTGGGACCAATTCATCAAGACACACAAATTCGTAATGCATTTGTGGATTTTTATCATTGGAGGTAAGCACAATAATCACCTACTATAAAATGTAATTATAAGAATTATAACAAATTAACGCGGTGTCGCTTTAAAATTAAGTGAAATAAAAATGGCTGTCGACTTTCTCGACAGCCTGACCTTGGTATACCAAGGTTTTCCGACTTAAATGGCGTCCCCGAGAGGATTCGAACCTCCGACCTACAGTTTAGGAAACCGTTGCTCTATCCTGCTGAGCTACGGGGACAAATATGATTTGCGGCAAAGAGACTTTTTCTGACGCCGCACCTACATTCTTATTATATGTGTTTATCCATTTTTCGGCAAATACAAGTCGGATCTAAAGACAACAAAAAAACCTTGGCATTCCAAGGTTTTTTGCATCTCAATCCTATTTTGTTCAAAACACGCTGCTTTTCACAGTCAAGCATAGCGGATCGGCTTCATGATCCGTTGACGACCGGAAAAAGTGGCAATTTCCGTTACCCCCATTGAATGGAGGATTTCCAGATTCACCGCCACGTATCTGCCAATATCATCGGGAAAGTGCGCGTCAGACGAGAGTGTCAGTGGAACACCATGCGCCACCAAAACATCGAGGAAAGCGGGACTGGGGCACATTTCCTGAACGGGATAGCGGTAGTACAAGCCCGCATTGATTTCGGTCGCTGTATCCGTTTCCTTCAAAGCAGTTGCGATTCGGTGGTAATAGGGAACAAGCTCCGATTCCTCTGGACGATAGGAGAACACTTTCAGATTGTCCAGATGGGCAACAAAATCAAACAAATTGCTCCTGATCATGGACTCAACTGTGTGGAAAAAGTCCGCGTATAGCTGTTTCAGGTCATGCTGCTCAAACAGATGGCGAGTATCGGGATTGTCAAAGCCCCATCCTTGCAAAAAATGAACAGAACCGATCACATAATCCCACGAAGCACCTGCGAGCAAGCTTTCCAATTCTGCTTCCCCGCCGATAAAGTAATCCGCTTCCAGCCCCAACCGCAACTCCACACCGCTTGCCGACCAACGCTGCTTTGCTTCCTCAATGGCGACACAAAAGTCACTGAGGCTCTCGGTGCATACTTGATCAAGCCACGTTCGCTGCAAACGACCCAACTCGGTGTCCCCCAGCTCCATAAACCGTTCAAAGTAAGGACGGGCTTCACGAAAGCGGTATAAATGATCGACGATCCCCACTTCCTTCAATCCTTTGTTTAACGCTTCACGTAAATACAGATCGATCCAGGATGGGTCGTATGCCCCCAAAGACATGCGGTTATTTAATCGCGCAAGACTGTCCAGCAGCCAGTCACGGGTATGTCGAGGTTCAGTTAACGGATAAAAATGGTCGAGGGCCATATTGGTACGGTCGAGCCAACGCAATGAAAAAGGCCCTTCTTCTAGATGAAGATGATAGTCGATCAACATGTGAAATCTCTCCTTCCCGGATGTTCGCTTATCCAGGTCGTTTGCATGCCAGACGATAGCCATTCATCTGGCATCGGCTGGTCACAAACAACCGCGCTGACATCCTGCCAGCCGCAAATATGGAAAAATTGCGTTTGGCCGATCTTCGATGTGTCTCCCAATACATAGACTTGCTCCGATCGCTGTACCATCATGGTCGAGCACAGCGTTTCTTCCATATCATAATCGGTGAAGCCATCAGCCGTGATCCCTCCACAAGAAATGAATGCCTTATCAAAATGAAAACGAGAGAGCAGCTCGCAGGTAAACGCCCCGGCAACCGATTTTTGGGCCGGATGGGTCAGCCCCCCCAGCATAATGACCTGACCGTTGAATTGATTGGCTTCCAACAGCTCGTTTAGTAAAGAAGCGGCGGGGAGTGAATTCGTGACAATCGTTAATTGATTGAGGCCCTTGATAGCACGTGCCAATTCCAGTGTTGTCGTCCCGACATCGAGCGCGATGGTATCCCCGTCAGACAAAAGTTCTGCCGCGATTTGCCCGATTTTCGTTTTTGCCGTCTGTTGGATCGCCTGTTTCTTTTCAAAATGCGGCTCGCGTTTCGCCAAATGATAAGGGATCGCTCCTCCGTACACTCGTTTTAACAAACGCTGCTGCTCCAACTGGTCCAGATCACGCCGTATGGTCTCCGGTGTTACTGCCAGGGTTTTTGCCAGACTCATCACCTGAATTTTACCGTGACGATTCAATTCGTCGAGAATCACTTGCTGTCGTTCTTCAGGCAATAGTGTCATAAAGCGGAATCACATCCTTGGGACTTACATACAATGTTTTTGTTGTGCCTATCTGCTCCTGCTCGAAGGACAGATGAAGAGTGTCCACCAGTACAGGAACATCACCAATGTTCAGCTCGTAACGGGTAATGTTGCCGAGCATGGTTACCTGAGCGATATTCCCGGTCAAACAGATGTCCTCCCCATTCAAAGGCTGCTCACGAAACGTCTCGGGACGAATTGCAAAACGTTCAACTCCCGGCTGAGGCAAATTAGGTGTTATTCGGGTAAGCTGTTCGGCAGTCAGTACGTTGTAATTGCCAATGAAGCGAGCGACAAATTCAGAACGAGGTTGCGTATAAATCTCTTTAGGACTGCCATTCTGAACGATTCGTCCGCCATTCATGATATAGATGCGGTCGCTGACAGCCATGGCTTCTTCTTGATCGTGAGTAACCAGCACAGTCGTCATATTTAACTCACGTTGGATGGTGCGTAGCTGCTTTTGCAAATTTTTACGAATCTGGGCGTCAAGCGCACTTAGCGGCTCATCGAGCAAAAGCACTTTTGGCCGGGTGACCAGAGAACGAGCAAGTGCCACACGCTGCTGCTGACCACCAGACAATTCACGTGGGTAAGCCTGCTCCTTTCCCACCAATCCCACCAGCTCAATCATTTCCTGGACACGCAGACGAATCTCCGTTTTCGAGATTTTGTTCATTTCCAGGCCAAAGGCAATGTTTTGACTGACCGTAAGATTGGGAAAGAGCGCATACGATTGGAACACCATGCCGATCTGCCTGTTTTTTGGCGACACGTCCGTCACATCTTTGCCGTCAATGTAGATCATGCCCGTATCAGGAGCCGTCAAACCACTGAGGATGCGTAACAGCGTACTTTTGCCACACCCGCTAGGGCCAAGCAAGGTAACCAGCTCGCCTTTTTCAATCGCAAGATCAAGTTGCTGCAGCACGTGTTGACCGTGAAAGGTTTTGGACAAGTTTTTGATTTGGACGTAACTCATCAGGGGACCTCCTTGCGTGCGAAGCTTCGGCGCGTGAATTTTACAACCAGCCCAGTGATGATAGCCATCAGGACAAAATAAGTGACCGTAATCGCGCTGGCGACATGTCCACTTGATGATAACTTGGCGTACAGATACATCTGCAGGGTTTCAAACCTTCCCCCCACCAGGATGTTAATCAGAACGAATTCACCAAACAAAATGGAGAACGACAAGAGTGAGGACACGAAAATTCCAGACATGATATTCGGAACGATAAGCCGTACAAACGCCTGCCAGTGGCTCGCACCCAATAGCTCGGCTGCCTCCATCAACGAACGTGCCTGCATGGCAAGCAGGCTATTGCGCGTTCCCTGATAAAGATACGGAAGCAAACCGACCAAATACGCCCCTGCTGTGATGATCACCATGGGAATTCCGTTTCCTGAATAAGTACGGATCAATCCGACCGCCATAATGACACCCGGAACGGCGTAGGTCAGCATCACCAAAATCTGAACCAGCCTCTCCATCCGGGGAGCGTAGACGATGATGGAGAATACAGCAGGAACAATAATGACGACGGCAACGACTGTCGTCAGAAAGCTGAGTAGAAAAGAACGCCCGAATGCCTGCAAGAATCGGGGATCGGCATACAGCTCCGCAAACCATTTTCCTGTGAGTCCTTCCGGCAAGACCGTGCTATTCCACTCGGTTGCCAGTGAGTAAAGGATGGTTGCAGCTACTGGCAAAAACAAATACAGCATGACCAACGCAAACGACAAGGATGGCAAACTGATCCGCTTCAAGATAAATCCCTCCGAATCTTCCGCGTCAGCCACTCGTTCACGAGCAGAGCGGCGGCAAGCGTCAGGCCAAGCAGTACTGCGAGTGCGCTACCTAGCTCGGGTCTTGCAAAAATGTCGCCAGATACTAGCGCACCAATCCGAATGGGCACTAGATTGTAGTTGCTCCCGGTGAGCGCGTAGGCAGAAGCATAAGCACCCATTGCATTGGCAAACAGAATGCTGAATGTGCCGACGATACCCGGAAGGAGTACCGGAAACCCGATTCTCAGCCAAAACTCCCATGGACTTGCCCCAAGCAGCTCGGCCGCTTCCATCCATTGCTTCTGAATGGCGTTGTACAGGGGATACAGAAGCATTACCGCCAGAGGTAGTTGAAAATAAATATACACAAGCGTCAAGCCGCTCCACGAATACAGAGTAAAGGACTGACCAAAATCAATCCCCAGTTGCTTGGCGAGCAAAACAAACAATCCACTGTTTCCCAACAGGACAATGAAGGCAAAAGCGAGCGGAATCCCCGCAAAATTGGAGGTTAGATTGGTAATGACAAGCACTCGCTGTTGCAGAGCCTGTGGGAAACGGGTAATCGCATAGGTGGCAAAAACAGCAACAACGATTCCAATGAGAGCAGACAGGAACGAGATGAGCACACTGTTCTCAAAAGCCTGCAAGTAATACGGATTTGAAAAAATCTCACGATAGTTACTTATGGTAAAACCGCCGCCCCCCTCGGCCTGAAAGCTCCCTCCAATCATGGAAAGCAACGGGACGAGAAGAAACAGAGCGATCATTGCAAAGAACGGAATCGTCGTGACCCAAAACATACTGACAAATCGTTTCATCGCAAAAGCTCCTTTCTTAGAAGAAAAGACGCCCCCTTAGGGAGACGTCTTGCTCAGCCCTCATACGTTCAATGGCTGCATCTCTTTCGAGGGGGGGATGCCGAGCAAATGGCAGGCAAGCGGAGCCACCTGCAATTGCGGAATTGCCTCCTCGCGAATACCCGGAGATATCAGGTTGCTGATGACAAACAAGGGAACGTCCCGGTCAGCGCTAGAGGTGCCACCATGATTTCCATCGGCTGTCATCCCGTGATCGGCTGTCACGATGATTTGATAACCCGCATCGATCCACGCAGGAAGCACGTTTGCCAGTATCGAATCTGCCGCAAGAACGCGATTTCGATATTGCGTGGAATCGGCCGTATGCTTATGGCCATCATCGTCGATATTCATGGAGTGGACGTAAAGAAAATCCGGATTGTATCCATTCAACAAAAAGTTGGCATCAGCAAACAAGTGTGTATCCGGGTAGTGATCTTCCCAGTAGAACATCCCGTTTTGTATCGGCTTGTCGGAGTTCAATTGGATTCGGTCGTGAAACGGGTTGAATGGAGCCTTGTTATATAGCTCGCTTACCCAGCCATAAGCGGCAGCAGCGTTGGACATCCCGTTTTTTTGCGTCAGGTGAAAGAGACTCTCCTGATGCGAAAGTCGAACCGTCTGATTGCTAGAAATGCCGTTCTTCCACACAGGAGTTCCTGTTAAAAGAACCTCGTACAAAGGACGAGACAGACTGGGTAATTCTGATCTCACCTGAAACCGGGCCGCAATGCCGTATTCGACCAGGTGATGCAGATACCCCATGTGCGAGACGGCTGTGTCAAATCTCAATCCGTCGAGCACAATCATGGCGAGCTTGCTAGCGCACATGGATTAACACCTTCTCTTGCCATAACTGCGGCAACTTTTTAGCCGTCTCTTCCCAAGCAGTCAAATCGCCCACCGGACGTGCGTTTTTATACATATCATCGGGGAGCAGTTTGGCTTTAGCGGATTCATCCAGCTTGGCGTTAGCGCGAATCGGTCGTGCATAGCCGCGAGCCAAATTGGACTGTCCAGCGTCGGAGAGAATGTATTCACGAGCCAGCATGGCAGCGTGTGGGTGCTTGGCGTACTTGTTGATTACTGTAGCGTACCCGCTGCTGACTGATGCTTCCTCCGGGATGAGGACATCAAAGCGGTTTTTATCGATTTTGTCCCGATACCCGAGCGCGTTGAAGTCCCACAAGATTGCGACTTCGACCTCACCCTTTTCTAGATTGGCAAGGCTCGGATCGCTCGTACTGAGCCGCTTGTTTTTGGCCAATTCAGCGAAAAAGTCAATGCCGGGCTGAATATTTTTCTCATCTCCCCCATTAGCATAGGCGGCGGCCAAAACGGCAAACTGCGCCTGGTTCGCTTTCATGACATCGCCGATCGCGACCTTATAGCTTCCGTTTTTCAAATCTGCCCAGGACTTGGGAGGATTTTGCACCTTTGTCTTGTCAGTGATAAAAGCCAGCGTTCCGGTATAGCCTAGCAACCAATGTCCTTCATCATCTTTTGCCCAGTCGGGAATGTCGTTCCAGTAAGAGGTTTTGTAAGGCAGCGTCAGCCCTTTTTGCTTGGCTAACGGTCCAAAAGCGATACCTACGTCACCGATATCTGCAGTAGCGTCTTCTTTTTCTGCTTCAAACTTAGCCAATTCTTCTGCGCTCGACATGTCGGTGTCCGTATGCTTCAGGCCGTATTCCTTTCCGAGATTGCCCCAGGTCTCTACCCAGTTTGCCCACGTGTCTGGCATACCCACGGAGTTGACTTCTCCCTCCTGCTTCGCTTTTTCTACAATTTGATCCAGGGTCAATTGCGACGTATCCAGAGAAGTGCCTGATTTCGTCTCGGTGGCACATCCCGCAAGCAGAAAAACGGATGTCATGACAACAATGGTTCGTTTCCAGCTTAACTGGTTCCCTCTCATCTTTAAGGCCCCTTTTCGTTTTTATTTGTGTTTGGTCTTTTGGCTTTTTCTAACCCAATCGTAAACAATCAAAATGAAACTGATATAAATGCGTTGTTAAAAAGCTATTAAGACTCTATGAAAAATAGAAGTGAACGCAAAAAGTGGCCCTCTGAATACCAGAGAACCACCTAGGCCTTCGTTTTTCCTCTTTAATTGTGAGCAAATTGCTCCTCTTCCGTTGACCCGCTGAGGGCAGTCGTAGAGGAATTGCCGCCAGAGATGACCTGCGCAACCTCATCGAAATACCCGGTACCCACTTCACGCTGATGACGAGTGGCCGTATAGCCATGGACTTCGCTATCAAACTCAGCCTGCTGCAATTCAGAGTAGGCAGCCATTCCGCGGTCACGATAGCCGCGTGCCAATTCAAACATGCTGTAATTCAGGGAGTGGAAGCCAGCGAGCGTGACAAATTGGAACTTGTAGCCCATCTCGCCGATCTCTTCCTGGAAGCGAGCGATAGTCTGTTCATCCAGCTTCTTTTTCCAGTTGAAAGAAGGAGAGCAATTGTACGCTAACAGTTTGCCCGGGTATTTGGCATGGATCGCTTCGGCAAAACGGCGTGCTTCCTCCAAATTCGGCTCAGAAGTCTCGCACCAGATCAAATCTGCATAAGGAGCGTACGCAAGACCACGGGCAATCGCTGCATCCAATCCGCCGCGTAGACGGAAGAATCCTTCTGCTGTTCGTTCACCCGTCAGGAATGGTTTATCCTGCTCGTCGATGTCGCTGGTGATCAGGAAAGCGCCATTGGCATCGGTACGTGCCACGATAATTGTCGGGACTCCCATCACATCTGCCGCAAATCGAGCGGAAATCAGATTACGTACAGCCGCCTGCGTCGGAATGAGTACCTTTCCGCCCATATGCCCGCATTTTTTCTCAGAAGCGAGTTGGTCTTCAAAATGCACGCCTGCTGCGCCCGCTTCAATCATACCTTTCATCAATTCGAAGACATTGAGTGGGCCACCAAAACCCGCTTCTGCGTCTGCTACGATTGGAGCAAACCAATGCGTGTCGGTACCTCCCTCTGATTGATCGATCTGATCCGCCCGTTGCAATGCCTGATTAATTCTTTTTACGACTTGGGGAACACTGTTTGCCGGGTAGAGGCTTTGATCAGGATACATCTGCCCAGACAGATTGGCATCGGCCGCTACCTGCCAGCCACTCAAATAAATCGCTTTTAATCCTGCCTTTACCTGCTGAATCGCTTGATTCCCGGTCAAAGCCCCCAACGCTTTAATATGGTGCTCGGTATGCAAAAGATCCCATAGACGCTCTGCTCCCAGACGAGCCAGTGTATGTTCGATTTGTACGGAACCGCGCAGACGAATGACATCTTCTGCCGTATACGGGCGTGTAATTCCTTTAAAACGCTCACCCTGCCAGCTTTGCTCCACCTGTTGAATCGCTTCCTGTTTGTTTACTTTTTTCATTTTCATTTCCCCCACTCTTATTATTTTTACAAATAGCGATAACCCGGTACTGTTAGGAAGTCTTCAAAATCTTCTGTCGTTACCAATTGCAAGAACAGATCTCCAGCAGTCGGATACTTGCTTTTGTCGTATCTCTCCTGGCCAATTGCTTGCTTGATCGCTTGCAGCTCCTCACTCAGCCACTGCTTCACCAAGCCTTCCGTCACCTTTCTACCATCCTGCAAGACTCCGTGACGATGACGCATCCATTGCCAGACTTGTGCCCTCGAAATTTCTGCTGTAGCCGCATCCTCCATCAGATTGTTGATCGGCACAGCCCCAGAGCCTCGCAACCAAGCCTCGATGTACTGCAAGCCTACACTTATGTTCGTACGGACACCCGCTTCTGTAATCGTGCCCTCTGGGACTGCCAGCAGGTGACTAGCAGATACGTCTACGTCTTCACGTTTGTACCAAATTTGGTTCGGCTCTCTCATCAGGCGATCGAACACTTCCATGGCTACCGGCACTAGCCCGGGGTGAGCAACCCAAGTCCCATCATGTCCATCGTACGCTTCCCGCTCTTTGTCAGCGCGCACTTTGGCAATGGCTTCTGCGTTTTGTACCGGGTCATTTTTCACCGGAATTTGTGCAGCCATTCCGCCGATGCATGGTGCCATCCGTTTATGGCAAGTCTTCACGGCCAGCGTGGTGTATGCTTTCATGAACGGAACGGTCATGGTTACTTGCGCACGATCCGGTGTAATCACATCAGGCTGATTCCGCAGCTTTTTGATATAGCTGAAAATGTAATCCCAACGTCCGCAATTCAGTCCTGCACTATGCTCGCGCAGCTCATACAGAATCTCATCCATCTCAAAAGCCGCAAGAATCGTTTCGATCAATACTGTCGCGCGAATAGTACCGCGTGGAATATTTAATTCATCCTGTGCGAAAAGGAAGACGTCGTTCCAGAGGCGAGCCTCCAAGTGGCTTTCCAGTTTCGGTAAGTAGAAATACGGTGCTGTCTGATTCGCGATAAGAGCATCTACGTTGTGGTAAAAGTAAAGTCCGAAATCAAGCAGGCTGCCGGAGATCGGTTTTTGATCGAGTAGGATGTGCTTTTCTTCAAGATGCCAGCCACGAGGACGCACGATCAAAACCGCTGTTTTTTCATTGAGGGTGTATGATTTGCCCTCCGGACTGATGTAAGAGATATTGCGGCGTACCGCATCCTTCATGTTGATTTGGCCTTGGATGGTGTTCTCCCAGGTCGGTGAGTTCGCGTCCTCAAAGTCAGCCATGAAAAGCCGAGCACCCGAGTTCAGTGCATTGATGACCATTTTTCGGTCACCCGAAGGTCCTGTAATCTCCACCCGTCTGTCCTGCAAATCTTTGGGCAATGGAGCAACAGTCCAATCTCCTTTACGAATGTCCGCTGTCTCCTGTAGAAAATCCGGCAGTTGACCTGCATCGATTTGCAATTGACGCTCCACGCGTTTCGCCAACAATTGTTGTCGTCTGTCGCCAAACCTTTGCTCCAGCTTCATCACGAATTGAATCGCTTCTGGTGTCAGGATTTCTTGATAACCAGGGTGCATCTCACCGGAAATCTGCACCTCCAGCGGATATGGATTCGTTGGTACGGTAGTCAAAACAGCTCCTCCTCCCTTAACTCAAAGTTATTATGGTACAGATCAATAAAACTATTTTTATTATATAACAGTAGTGACAAAAAAAATGTCCTTACTCCTGATACCCGCTGCCACTACAATGACTGCAGCATACATGCCCGTCTCCCATGCACTTGTGGCAAGCCGCTCCGTTGGCATCACGACCAACGCCTCCACATCTTGGGCAATTTTGTTCTCCGTTTCCTTCACACCGATAGCAGTCCATTCTCCATTCCTCCATTTCTGTATTAAAACAATATTCTTAAGATTTGTTTTTATTATATAACAGAAATTAGTACAGTGCAACGCGTTTTTTTAAAAATTCCACCTGTATTAGTACACAATATAAAACAGCCCTTGACCCGTTATGGATCAAGAGCTGTTTTCCAAATCTCTCGCTTATTACTTCGGTGCGATCTTATCTACTCCGCCCATGTATGGACGAAGAACTTCTGGAATCACGATTGCTCCGTCTGCCTCTTGGTAGTTCTCCAAGATCGCTGCTACTGTACGTCCAATCGCCAAACCAGAACCATTCAAGGTATGCACAAATTCTAGCTTCGATTTCGTATCGCGACGGAAACGGATATTGGCACGACGCGCTTGGAAATCTTCAAAGTTCGAGCAAGACGAGATTTCACGGTATGTGCCGCCGCTTGGAATCCAAACTTCCAGGTCGAATTTCTTCGCAGCCGTAAAACCAAGATCACCTGTGCACATGCTCAGAACACGGTATGGCAATCCAAGCAGTTGAAGCACCTTTTCAGCGTTTTTCACCAGCTTGTCGAGTTCGTCATAAGACTCTTCTGGTTTCACGAATTTCACCAGCTCAACTTTGTTGAATTGATGCTGACGAATCAACCCACGCGTATCACGGCCAGCAGAGCCCGCTTCCGAGCGGAAACACGCGCTGAAAGCAGTGTAGTAGCGAGGGAGATCCGCTCCATCCATGATTTCATCACGATGCATATTGGTGACTGGCACCTCTGCTGTTGGAATCAGGAAGTAATCTGGTCCCTCGATTTTGAATGCATCCTCTTCAAACTTAGGCAATTGACCCGTTCCCGTCATGCTCGTACGGTTGACGATAAACGGTGGAATCACTTCTTCATAGCCATGCTCGTTCGAGTGCAAATCCATCATGAAGTTCATCAGTGCGCGCTCCAGACGTGCGCCCAAGCCTTTATAGAAAACAAAACGGCTTCCTGTTACTTTTGCCGCGGTTTCAAAATCGAGGATGCCTGCTTGGCTAGCCAGCTCCCAGTGAGGCTTAATCTCGAACTCAAACGCACGTGGCTCTCCCCATGTCCAGGCAATCACGTTATCGTCTTCTGTCGTACCGATCGGCGTGCTTTCATGCGGAAGGTTCGGCAGGCTCAGCAAAATGAACTCGAGCTGTTCATCCAGTTGGCGCAGCTCTTCATCCAAAGCCTTGATGCGCTCATTTACTTCTTTCATTTCCGCGATCAGATGGTCTGCATTTTCCTTATTGCGTTTCATAACCGCTACTTGCTCGGATACCGTGTTACGCTTATTTTTCAGCGCTTCTGCTTCTTGGATGACTTCGCGACGCTTTTCATCTACTTCTACGAATTGATCCAACGCAGAAATATCCTCATTGCGGTGAGCCAAACGGCGTTTTACTTCTTCTAGATCCTGACGCAATACTTTTACGTCCAACATGTGTAAATCCCTCCGAATCGTTTTGAAAAAAAACAAAAAACACCCGTCCCCTGGTAAGGGACGAGTGTTGTATACCCGCGTTGCCACCCTCGTTGACACATGCACATTCCTTCGTTCATATGTCCACTCTTCCGTCATAACGGGACGGTTCCGGGCAAAGTTGTTGTTCCTTTGCCACTCCGAGATGGATTCCCTCACATAACCGGATCGGTTCGCACCTACCACCGACTCTCTAGGCCTGGCTCTTGTGAAGTACTTGTTCTCATCATCGCATTCTCATTCATGAATACTATTATTGTTAACTGTACTACAGGTTCTATACGTATGTAAAGAGCACCCCACCTCGATCTTTACAGAAAAAAGAAGATCGGTGCCTTTTTAAGGACCCGATCTTCCAGTATGACAGCTAGCTTCTATATTCCTTAACCATGTCGAGAAAGTATTTGTGCAGTCTTGTATCTTCGGTCAATTCCGGGTGAAAGGCTGCTGCCAAATAGTGACCGCTTCGGGCGACAACAATCTTGTCTTCGTGCTTAGCCAAGACTTGACCGTTCTCTCCCACTTCCATGATATACGGTGCCCGGATGAACACTGCCGGGTAATCTGCACCCACATCGGCAACAGGCATCAAGACTTCAAAGCTCTCCTTTTGGCGACCAAAAGCATTCCGCTCCACTTTGATATCCATCAAGCCTAAATGGTGATCGTCTTGTCCTTGAATCCGTTTCGCCAGAAGAATCGCTCCTGCGCAAGTTCCGAAGATCGGCTTGTTCACTTTACCGAACTCTTGAACCGCCTCCATGAATCCGTACTTGTGCATCAGCTTGCTAATCGTGGTGCTTTCTCCGCCAGGAATAACCAGTCCATCAAGGTCATCCAGTTCTTCTACTCGTTTGACCGGGACAGCTGTGGCACCAACCTCTTCTAGCATTCGAAGATGTTCTGCTACAGCTCCTTGTAGAGCGAGTACGCCGATTTTCATGCTATTCACCTTACCAGCCGCGCTCTTGCATGCGATCAGCTTCACGAATTTTGGAGATTTCGATTCCTGGCATTGCCGTCCCCAAGCCTTTGGATACGCGAGCAATCAGTTCGTAATCCGTGTAGTGGGTAGTCGCTTCCACAATCGCGCGAGCAAACTTCTCTGGATTCTCTGATTTAAAGATACCAGAGCCAACAAACACGCCATCGGAACCGAGTTGCATCATCAGGGCAGCATCTGCTGGTGTTGCTACTCCACCTGCTGCGAAGTTTACGACTGGCAGCTTACCTGTTTTGTGTACCTCTTCAAGCAGTTCGTATGGGGCACCCAGGTTTTTGGCTTCCGCCATCAGTTCATCGTAGGACATGGCTTGCACTTTACGGATTTGGGACATCATCGTGCGCATGTGACGAACAGCCTCTACAATGTTTCCGGTACCTGGCTCACCTTTTGTACGGATCATGGAAGCACCTTCCCCAATACGGCGGAGGGCTTCACCCAGATCACGGGCGCCACATACAAACGGTACAGTGAACTCTTTTTTATTGATATGATACAAGTCATCTGCCGGAGTGAGCACTTCACTCTCATCGAGATAATCTACACCCAGAGATTCGAGAACACGCGCTTCAACAAAATGACCGATACGAGCTTTTGCCATAACAGGGATGGAAACAGCATTCAGTACTTCCTCTACAATGCTAAGGTCAGCCATACGCGCAACTCCACCAGCTGCACGAATGTCAGACGGTACACGCTCCAAAGCCATTACAGCAACAGCACCCGCTGCTTCTGCAATTTTCGCTTGTTCAGCATTCACGACGTCCATAATGACGCCGCCTTTTTGCATTTCAGCCATACCTCTTTTAACGCGGGACGTTCCTACTTGTACCATTACAAATACCCCCTACATCATGAGTCAGAACCGAAACTGTTATGCGGTGTTATGGTTCCTGTTACCGTCATTGTAAACGATAGATGTAGGGGAAAACAATAGTTATTTAATTTCCTGTTCCACTGCTAAACAAATTGCTGAAAAACTCTATGATGCTGCGGAAGAACAGACGAATCCAGCTGGCTTCCTCTACAGCCTGTCCTGCTACGATATCCACGCCTGCTTTTTCTGCGTCTTCAGGCTGCAAGTAATCCGATTCTTTCATACCTTCTTCTTTCAAAACGATCTTACCGACAACTTGTCCTTGCTGAATCGGTGCGGTTAGCTCCTGGAAGGTAACCGTTGGCGTGTATTTTGCTTCCGTACCGGTTTTGGTGATCATATTTACTTCGCTGCCTGTAACGACTGGTACAGTTACCTCTACACCGTTTTTCACAGGAGCTGTTTCAAAGCCTTTGACTGGTACATTCTTGTCCATTTGTTTTGTGAGTTTGAAATTGCCAAAACCGTAGTCAAACAGTTTTCTCGTCTCAGCAAAACGCTTTGATTCGGTGCTTGCTTTCATCACGACGCTAATCAAACGCATGTTGTCGCGAACAGCCGTACCTGTAAAACAATAACCTGCTGCATCTGTGTGCCCCGTTTTTAATCCGTCTACACCTGGGTAGTAACTGATCAGACTAGGCAGCATCCAGTTATAGTTTTTCTTAGTCCACTCATTTGGTGTACCTGTACGGAAGGTGAAGATTGGTTTTTTGGAGGTCTCCAACGCATTCGGGAAATCGTGAATCAGCGCACGGGCAAGGATCGCTGAATCTCGAGCAGACATCAGGTTTTCTTTTTGATCGGTCTGGACTGAGTATGGACCTAACTCATCGGCTGGCAAACCAGTAGAAGTAACGAACGAAGTATTTTTCATACCAAGCTCTGCTGCCTTTTTGTTCATCAGTTCAACAAAGGCTGCCTCACTGCCTGCGATATGCTCAGCCAAAAGTACAGTAGCGTCATTGGCCGATACAATTGCCATCGCTTCGTACAATTGTTTAACCGTAAAGGATTCGCCTAAATTCAAATACACACCAGACGAATCAGAAATTTTAGCGATATAAAACGCATAATCACTTACAGGGACGACATCATCCCATTTCATCTTCTTTTGCTTGATGGCATCATGAACCAGATATTCGGTCATCATTTTACTCATACTCGCAGGCGGAAGTGCTACGTCAGGATCTTTACTATAGAGAACCTTTCCCGTCGATGCCTCAACAAGAATGGCTGACTTCGCTTCCAATTGTAGATTCGCTTGAGATGCTACAGGGGCGGCTTCCACCTTTGAAACCATTCCTCCCATTGCTGTAGCAAAAACAGCGACAGAAAGGAACAGACCCGTCAATCGCTTTGTCCATGTCTTTCGCTTCATGTAATCTCTCACTCTCCTATTTCTGTCGATTTTATTTTTTCATGAAACAAGCACACAATTGTAAGTGTACCATAGGTTGCAGGGTGGCTTGAAGCGAGATTCCCCCTTATTCCATATGTTAGTAGCTAGTAAAAATCCCCTCTCTTTATAAAAGAAAGGGGACGTAGGTCTTCCGTATCATTTTTCGCTTAGGAAATCGAGTAGTTTGGTGATTCTTTAGTAATTTGTACATCGTGTGGGTGGCTTTCACGCAAGCCAGCGCCGGTAATGCGAACGAACTGGGAGTTTTGAATCAAATCTTCGATGGTCTTCGCTCCGCAGTATCCCATACCTGCACGCAGTCCACCAATCAACTGATACGTGACATCTGCCAATGGGCCTTTGTAAGGAACACGGCCTTCGATCCCTTCCGGAACGAGCTTTTGTGCGTTCTCTTGGAAGTAACGGTCCTTACTGCCGGCTTTCATCGCGCCAATCGATCCCATTCCGCGATATACCTTGAAACGGCGACCTTGGAAAATCTCGAATTCACCTGGGCTTTCTTCTGTACCAGCGAACAGACTTCCGATCATGATCACTGAAGCACCTGCACCAATTGCTTTTGGCAAATCACCGGAGTATTTAATGCCGCCGTCGGCAATAATTGGAATATTGTACTCTCGTGCTACCTGTGCACAATCGTGGATCGCTGTAATTTGCGGAACCCCGATACCTGCTACAACACGAGTTGTACAAATGGAACCAGGACCGATACCAACCTTCACTACAGATGCGCCAGCTTCGATCAGATCGCGAGTAGCTTGTCCAGTTGCAACGTTTCCTGCGACGATGGTGAGCGTTGGGTATTCTTTGCGAACGGCTTTTACCGTTTCAATTACGCCTTTGGAATGCCCATGAGCCGTATCGATTACCAAAACGTCTACGCCCGCTTGTACAAGTGCTGCGGCACGCTCAAACGTGTCTGCTGATACCCCAACGGCAGCACCACACAGCAAGCGGCCTTGGTTATCTTTTGCTGCATTTGGGTATTGGATTGCTTTTTCAATATCTTTAATCGTAATGAGTCCACGCAGGGTGTTATTCTCATCCACCAATGGGAGCTTTTCAATCTTATGTTGTTGAAGAATCAATTCTGCCTGTTGCAGTGTAGTACCAACAGGAGCCGTCACCAGATT
>NZ_JBVNDM010000001.1:15000-20000 GCF_055685845.1 Brevibacillus schisleri | reverse complement strand
TATAAGAAATAATCCCAACCGCTACGGCATGCTCGTAGGCATAGCTATCCATCTTTGAAAAGCGCCGAAGGGAGAGAAGAACTTGTGGTTGCTGCTGAAACTCCGTAATGATCGGCGTAACAACTTCCCTGACTTCCATAACTGGTATGTTATTGCCGCCTTGTACGCGGGTCATCAAATTCTTCAGTGTAGACACTGCTTTATCAAATGACTCCTGAAACACAGGTTTAGCTTGGGTAAACTTATCAGAAGCTTCTGGCGCATCTACCTTAGGTGTGGTTGGTTCACCTTGGTCAGTCCAATCCCCTCCTGAATCCTCTACTTGTACCTGCTTGATCATGAACGCTTCTAAGAATTGCACTTCCCGTTCAAAGAGAGGGGTTCCTTTTGCAAAAAGAATGCCTCCCAATGCTGTAAATACGTCTTCAGCCAATTTCGCTCCAAGAGTCAGTTGTTTCACTTCCACATTGGGCAACCTGCTCACCACCCGATCCAACTTGTTAATGATATAGTATCCATTTCCCAATTTTACTTCAAACCCAAACCATTTGCAGGAAAAAAGCAATGGGTTGAACAAACTTTTGCATTTACACAGAAAAAACGCCCCACATTATGCGGGACGCTTTCGATGTGATTTTCTTTATTCCTCTGTCGGTTCGGTAGGCTCGGTTGCTTCGACAGTCTCTCCGTCTTGCAGATCTTCGATTCCCTCTTCCGCATCTTCATCCGTCATATCCTCTTCCTCAGTTGGAGGACATTTGGCGACTGATCCCACTTGCTCATTTTCAGACAATCGGATCAGTTTCACACCTTGCGTGTAGCGCCCCATCACAGAAATACCTTTCATTTCTGTACGAATGATGATACCGGAAGTGGTAATAATCATCAGATCTTCTTCAGGCTCAACGACTTTCAGACCGACGACCGGACCGCTACGATCCGTTACATTGTGTGTCTTAATTCCTTTACCGCCACGAGATTGAATGCGGTATTCATCGACAGGAGTCCGTTTTCCGTAACCATTCGCCGTTACAATGAGCACCTCTGCATTTGGTTTGATAACGTCCATATCGATGACATCATCATCGTCGTCAAGGGTAATCCCCTTCACACCGGTGGCGTTACGTCCCATCGTACGTACGTCTCCCTCATTGAAACGGACGGACATGCCTTTATGAGTACCCATGATGATTTGTTGTTGGCCATCCGTCAGACGAACACCAATCAACTCATCATCTTCGCGCAGGTTAACCGCAATCAGCCCGCCTTTGCGAATATTTTCATAGGACTCCAGCGTGGTTTTCTTAATAATCCCCTTCTTGGTCGCAAAGAACAGGTAATGTTCTTGATCAAACTCTTTCACAGGGATTACCGCACTAACACGCTCCCCTTTTTCAATCTGAATGAGATTGATGATTGGGGTACCTTTTGCTGTCCGGCTCAGGTCAGGAATCTCAAATCCTTTTAGGCGATACACCTTCCCTTTGCTCGTAAAGAACATGATGTAATCATGCGAGTTGGTAATGTACAGATGCTCGACAAAATCGTCATCCTTGGTTCCCAATCCCTGCACGCCACGTCCACCACGTTTTTGCGAACGGTAGGTCGAAACAGGCAGACGCTTGATATAACCGTCATGCGTCAGGGTGATTACGACATCTTCCTCTGGGATCAAATCAGCATCTTCGATATGATTCTCATCGAAAGTAATTTCTGTGCGCCTTTCATCGCCAAACTTCTCTTTGATCTCACCCAGCTCATCGCGGATGATCGCGTAGATTTTGGCTTCGTCTGCAAGAATAGCACGCAGTTCTGCGATTTTTACCATGAGCTCCTGGTATTCGTTCTCGATTTTTTCTCGTTCCAAACCAGTCAGGCGTTGCAGACGCATATCGAGAATCGCCTGTGCCTGCTCGTAGGACAAGGAGTAATTCTCCATCAGTCCTGTGCGAGCTTCTTCCGTGGTTTGAGAAGAACGAATCAAGCTGATAATCTCGTCAATATGATCCAATGCAATACGCAAGCCTTCCAAGATGTGCGCACGGGCTTCTGCTTGCTTGAGATCGTATTCGGTCCTTCTGCGGATAATGACACGTTGGTGCTCCAAATAGTAATAGAGCATGTCACGCAGATTCAATACACGCGGACGACTGTCTACGAGTGCCAGCATATTCACACCAAATGTAGACTGCATTTGGGTATGCTTAAATAGATTGTTCAATACAACCTTTGGAATGACGTCACGGCGCAATTCCATGACAATACGCATTCCTTTGCGGTCAGACTCATCACGAAGGTCGGTAATGCCTTCGATTTTTTTCTCGCGTACTAGCTCCGCGATTTTTTCTACGAGTCTAGCCTTGTTCACCTGATAAGGGATCTCTGTTACGATGATGCGCGGTTTGCCTTTCCCATCCTCTTCAATCTGGGTTTTGGCGCGCATAATAATGGAACCACGGCCTGTTTCATAGGCACGACGAATACCACTGTAACCGAGAATTTCCCCCGCTGTAGGGAAGTCAGGTCCCTTGATGATTTTCATCAAATCTTGAATCGTAATATCAGGATTGTCGATCATGGCAATGACACCATCAATAACTTCCGTCAAGTTATGCGGCGGAATATTGGTAGCCATACCTACAGCAATCCCTGATGCACCGTTCAAAAGCAGGTTCGGGAAACGAGAAGGCAATACAACCGGCTCTTCTTTGCGTCCGTCGTAGTTAGGAGTGAAATCGACCGTTTCTTTATCAATATCGCGCAAAAGCTCCAGCGCGAGCTTGGAAAAACGCGACTCCGTATAACGCATCGCCGCTGCCGGGTCGCCGTCTACAGAACCGAAGTTCCCTTGCCCTTCAACCAGCATGTAGCGCATGTTAAAATCTTGGGCCATACGTACCATCGCTTCATAGATGGAAGAGTCACCATGCGGATGGTAGTTCGCCATTACTTCCCCGACAACGTTTGCCGATTTA
This sequence comes from Brevibacillus schisleri, assembly GCF_055685845.1. Taxonomy (NCBI): domain Bacteria; kingdom Bacillati; phylum Bacillota; class Bacilli; order Caryophanales; family Paenibacillaceae; genus Brevibacillus; species Brevibacillus schisleri. The sequence continues at coordinate 17,025 of NZ_JBVNDM010000001.1, read as the reverse complement.
CGGAACGGCTTGTCAGGAGTAAGGCCCATATCGTGCATGGCATACAAAATACGCCTGTGTACAGGCTTCAAACCATCGCGAACGTCAGGCAAAGCCCGACTGACGATAACGCTCATCGCATAGCTAATGAACGATTCTCTCATTTCGTGGCTAATATCGACTTTTGGAAACCGAGCAGTTTCTTCTGCCATAAAGGGTAAACCTCCAACTGGTTATCACAATACTTCATTATACCATATAGAGAGAGGACACGTCCAAAAAAACCACTTGAATCAGTCCATTTCCCTAAGATTTCCCTCTGAATTGGTCGTACACTCGAGCATTCCGTGTCACCCCTAAATATTCCAACTTTGTTTCACGCTGGATCATCACAAAAAACAAAAAAAGGCCCCCTACATTCTGGCCCCTAGAATTTCATGTCTTTTTACATGTAGTTATCATCATCTTTACAGCTTCACGACCATTTCCAATTTAGAGAAGCGAATCACTGTCTTCGTATCGATTAACAATCCGAACGTAATCGCGATCATCTGTAGTAGTTTTCTCATGGTGTATCCCTCCGTTATTGAATGTACTTTTATTTTACAGAGTATGACCACGTAGTCCTATCGATTTGGGTTTCAACTTCCTTACACTATTGTAAGAAACGCAGGAAAGGAAGTATGGGAAAAGTGTGGGAAATGCCTACAACAACTGCTTAAGTCTGTTTGAAGATGTACAATAAAGTGAGAATCTTAAGGTTCGCGGAGGAATCCCATGAAGATCTTTCACATTGCTATCGTAGACGATGACATCAATATTCGTCAGATCGTCGAAGCCTATTTGCAAAAGGAAGGCTATGTTACAACTGCCGTTGAATCAGCCGAAGAGGCTATTACTTTAGAGCAAGAGAATCCCCCCGATCTATGGGTATTGGACATCATGTTGCCAGGTATGAATGGCTATGAGTTTTGCCGACGTATTCGTGCTGGCTCAGAAACGCCTATCATCATGGTTTCCGCACGCGACGAAGAAGTAGACAAAATTCTTGGACTAGAGCTAGGAAGCGACGATTATCTCACCAAGCCTTTTAGTCCCCGTGAATTAGTGGCTCGTGTGAATCGGGCACTCCAGCGTTGGAAACAAATGAAATCCCATGCGGAAGAAACAGCTATCAGCGCTCTTGTTTTAGATAAGGAAAAACGTCTTGTATATTCTTTTGGGGAGGAAGTAGAGGTGACCTCGAAAGAGTTTCAAGTGCTCAGCCTTTTATCGGAGCATCCGAATCGGGCTTTTTCCCGTGATGAGCTGCTCTCTCTTATATGGGGATTTGATTATTTTGGAAGTGATCGAGTGGTTGATGATCTCATTCGTCGTATCCGAAAAAAGCTGGACAAGATCCCTCTTGAGACGGTTTGGGGCTTTGGATATCGCCTGCGAGCTATAGAAGGAACGAAGGATGAATGAGTATCCAATTTCGCATTACGTTGATGTTCGCTCTTCTTCTCTGTCTTGTCATGGGGGTATCAGCTTTCCTGATCAATTCGTTTTTGCTCGATAATTTAATTGAGCAGCAAAAGAATGAATTAAACCTAAAAGGTCGATTCTGGATCGAAAAAATGAACGAATCGAATGCAAAGATTGAAACAGAGGGAGTCGCAGAACTCGAAAAGCTTCTCGTCTCTAATCGCAAGATAGAAGTTTTGCTCTTAGGCAAAAAGAAAAAAGTACTCTACACGTCCCTGCCTTCTTCCAATTTGAATGAGTGGATGGATGCCCTTGAGCGTAAAGCGGAGAAAAGGCAAAATCGAAACATATGGATGGTCGGAAGCGATGATTATGTGGTTGTTAACCTGCCTTTTAAAAACGACGAAAAGCAACGACTGATTCTGGCCTCTCCTGTACGTGGACTTAAAGACACTCGTATGGAAATGACGAATAACATCTTGCTCATCGTTTTGATTGGAGCCGTATCTACCATTTTGCTCAGCTTTTTTATTACGCGTAGTATGGTGCAGCCACTGCATAAATTGACGAGAGAAATAA
>NZ_JBVNDM010000001.1:0-7500 GCF_055685845.1 Brevibacillus schisleri | reverse complement strand
TCCGTTGCCTTACCGCTTGGCTATACCCCAATAGCCATGAAGTAAAGATGGTGGGGAGAGACGGATTCGAACCGCCGAACCCGGAGGGAGCAGATTTACAGTCTGCCGTGTTTAGCCACTTCACTATCTCCCCAAGCTTGTCCTTCAAAAGCAAAGCTTATTCAACTTTCAAAGAAAAAGTGGTGCCGGCAATAGGACTTGAACCCACAACCCCCTGATTACAAGTCAGGTGCTCTACCAATTGAGCTATACCGGCGCGCTTTGTATAAATGGTGGCTCGGGACGGAATCGAACCGCCGACACGAGGATTTTCAGTCCTCTGCTCTACCGACTGAGCTACCGAGCCTCAAGCGTAATTGTTTCGCCATCGCTTGAGAAAAATGGCGGAGCTGACGGGACTCGAACCCGCGACCTCCGGTGTGACAGACCGGCGTGAACTCCAACTTCACCACAGCTCCATGTAAAACATTCAGTTGTTAAAAGTGGTGGAGGCTGACGGGATCGAACCGCCGACCCTCTGCTTGTAAGGCAGATGCTCTCCCAGCTGAGCTAAGCCTCCAGGACCCCTGCTTTTGCAGGGCGTTTTGCTAGGTGACCCGTAGGGGATTCGAACCCCTGAATGACAGCGTGAAAGGCTGCTGTGTTAAACCGCTTCACCAACGGGCCATTTGAATGGCTCCTCGGGACGGACTCGAACCGCCGACCGATCGGTTAACAGCCGATTGCTCTACCAACTGAGCTACCGAGGAATAATGATGTTTTAGAATGGTGGAGCTGAACGGGATCGAACCGATGACCTCCTGCTTGCAAGGCAGGCGCTCTCCCAACTGAGCTACAGCCCCATCCTAACGGTTTCGTGACACGGTTTGTCATGTCAACTATGTAAGTGGTGGGCCTAGGCTGACTCGAACAGCCGACCTCACGCTTATCAGGCGTGCGCTCTAACCAACTGAGCTATAGGCCCGTAATTACTTCCGGAACTTTAATCTATCACACTTTTAAGTTCATTGCAATAGAAAATTTGATTTTTTTTATTGTGTGGGTGAACTTTTTTTGTGAAAGACGAGGTTAACAAAAGCAAAATCTATTATAAGTCATGTTCATCGTATATTTCAAATGTATTTTTATATTTTCATTAAGAAAAAGCTTGCCCGGTAAAGGACAAGCTTTTCTCCGTTCCCAATTTAAATATCTAGATCGCGTACATTTGCCGCGTATTGCTCAATAAACTCCCTGCGAGGCTCTACTTCGTCACCCATCAGCGTCTCAAACACCATATCGGCATCCATAGCATCCTCAAGATCTACCTGAAGCAACGTACGGACTTCTGGGTCCATTGTAGTCTCCCACAATTGATCCGCGTTCATCTCACCTAGTCCTTTATAGCGTTGGACGTTCGGCTTCGGTTGAGACTTCAAGGTAGCGAGAACCTCATCACGCTGCCTGTCAGTATAAGCATAATGCAGCGTCTTCCCTTGCTTAATGCTGTAGAGAGGCGGCTGGGCAATATAAATATACCCCGCTTCAATCAATTGTTTCATGTAGCGGAAGAAGAACGTCAGCAAAAGCGTACGAATATGCGATCCGTCGACGTCGGCGTCCGTCATAATAACGACTTTGTGGTAGCGTGCCTTTGTAATATCAAAGTCTTCGCCAACACCCGTTCCCAAAGCCGTAATAATGGCACGGATCTCGTTGTTGCCGAGAATTTTGTCCAGACGCGCTTTTTCTACGTTCAATACCTTCCCGCGAAGAGGAAGAATAGCTTGGAAATGACGATCGCGTCCCATCTTCGCAGAACCACCCGCAGAGTCACCCTCTACAATGAACAGTTCAGATTCGGATGCGTCCTTGGAAGAGCAGTCCGCCAGTTTACCCGGCAAAGCACTTACTTCCAGCGCACTCTTACGACGAGTCATTTCACGCGCTTTACGAGCTGCCTCACGGGCACGAGATGCCATGAGCGCTTTTTCCACAACTTTTTTGGCTACACCCGGATTTTCTTCCATAAAGGTGTTAAAACGGTCACCGAAGACAGACTCGGTAATGCTACGCGCTTCCGAGTTGCCCAGCTTTGTTTTTGTTTGTCCTTCGAACTGAGGCTCTTGAATTTTCACGGAGATAATCGCGGTAATGCCTTCACGCACATCGTCCCCGGAAAGATTCGGATCCTTTTCCTTCAGGAAGTTAAACTTGCGGCTGTAGTCGTTGATAACACGCGTAAGAGCCGTTTTAAATCCGGTTTCGTGAGTCCCGCCTTCATGCGTGTTGATGTTATTGGCAAAAGAGTAGATGTTGCTCACGTAGCTGTCGTTGTACTGAAGGGCAACCTCGACGACAAGACCTTCTTTTTCCCCTTCGCAATAAATCACATCATCATGCAGGGCTTCCCGGTTTTTATTCAAGTATTCTACGAACTGGATGATACCGCCCTCGTAGTGGAAGGACTCTTCCTTCTCATGATCTGGGCGCGTATCCTTCAGTGTGATGCGCAATCCTTTGTTCAGGAACGCCAGCTCGCGAATACGTTTTTGCAAAATCTCGTATTCAAATACCGTTGTTTCGGTAAAAATAGTCGGGTCGGGCTTGAAGGTAACTTTTGTTCCCGTCTCTTCGGTCTCGCCCACAACAGCAAGATCGGCATCCGGTGCGCCTACTTTAAAGCGCATGTAGTATACCTGGTTATTTTGTTTAACCTCGACTTCCATCCATTCGGATAGCGCGTTCACTACCGAGCTACCTACCCCGTGAAGACCGCCGGACACTTTGTATCCGCCACCGCCGAATTTACCACCGGCGTGCAATACAGTCAAAACGGTTTCAACAGTGGACTTCCCGGTCTTTTCATGAATGCCAGTCGGGATTCCTCGACCGTTATCGGTTACAGATACGGAGTTGTCTGGATGAATGACCACCAAGATCTCGTCGCAATAACCGGCTAACGCCTCGTCAATGGCATTGTCGACAATCTCCCATACCAGGTGATGCAAACCCCGGCTGCTGGTCGACCCGATGTACATGCCGGGACGTTTCCGAACTGCCTCTAACCCTTCCAGTACCTGAATCTGACTCGCATCGTAGTTTGTATCTTTCGTCGTCACTTGATCCACTACTCTGTCAACTCCTCCACTTCAGCTTGTACAAAGGGAAACTGATCCAAGCTGTCCACGAACTGAGCGCGTCGCTTCAGCGTCAGAGAAGAAATAGGTGAACAGTAAATGGCATTCTGGGTGATTACATAAGACTTCGTTTCTTCCTCGCTATGGTCAACAACTGTCTTACTTTTTTCGAGTAAGAACGCTTTATTGATTTTTGAGGATTTCACAGTCTGATGATCGAGGATGGAAATAACTTCCTTCGTGCTCACCACAGTATCTCCACCAATGTGAATAAACATCCCTGTACCCCCTACCTTTCTCCGGAGATTTTCCCTTCCCTCACGTAAAAACGAGAGGCTTGCTGGAGAACCTGATGCTTTAAGCCTTCCACACCTGTGGTACTTACAAACGTCTGTACTCGATCCTGAATGGTTTCGAGCAGCAGTGTTTGCCGATGTTCATCCAACTCTGACAAGACATCATCCAACAACAGAACGGGGTATTCTCCCACTTCTTCTTTAATCAGCTCAATTTCGGCTAATTTAATGGACAGCGCACTGGTGCGTTGCTGTCCCTGGGAACCATACGTTTGCACATCCATGTTGTTCACTTTAAGTGAAAAATCATCACGGTGTGGCCCAATAAGGGTGCTCCCCCGCATGATTTCCCGGTCGCGAACCTCTTCGTAGGCAGCAAGCATTTTATCTACAGCCTGATCTATCGTCATCTCTTCTGTAACGGGCGATGAGTTAACGTAATGCAAAGAAAGTCTTTCCCTGCCATCGGTGATGCCGGTGTGGATTTCTTGTGCCCACGTCTCCAGCTTCCGAATGAACTCAAAACGCTTTCGTAACAATTTTACCGCTAAATCGGCTAATTGGGTATTCCAAATTGCCAGCATTTCCAGCGAGTTACTTTTTTTCATGGCCAAATCCTTTAAAAGCTGATTTCGCTGGGCCAGCACTTTGTTGTAATTGCTCAAATAATAAAGATACGTAGGTGAAACCTGACCGATTTCCATATCGATGAAGCGTCTGCGCTGGGCAGGTGCGCCTTTGACAATGGAAAGATCCTCGGGTGCAAACATGACGACATTCAATGCCCCCACATAGGCGCTCAGCTTCTGCTGTTCCATTCCGTTGATTTTGGCCCGCTTTCCCTTGGTTGTCAACTGTAGCTCTAAACGAACAGAACCGTAGCGACGAAGAACATCGCTACGGATCGTGGCATAATCGGCATCCCAGGAAATGAGCTCCTTGTCACGAGGCGTTCGGTGGGATTTGGCGAGTGCCAAAACATAGATCGATTCGAGAGCATTCGTTTTCCCTTGAGCATTGTTGCCAATAAATAACTGAATGGGACCGTCAAACGACAGGGACATCGTTTCGTAGTTGCGATAATTGGTTAGCGACAGGTTCTTGAGGAACAAGAATCACGCTCTCCTCTCAGGGGCGTACCACTTGATAGCGACCATAGCCTTCAATCGCCACTTCATCGCCAGGATATAGCTTGCGTCCACGTCTGTTGTCCAGCTCTCCATTAATTTGGATCGGAACCTCAGCCAAAAAAGCTTTGGCCATTCCCCCCGTGTCAATGATTTCAGCCAGCTTCAAAAATTGGCCGAGAGCAATATAGTCTGTGCTAATGGAAACCTCACGCATGGCTTGGCTCCTTTCTTTTACGTAAAAACATTTTAGTACGTACGAACCGGCAAAATCAAATGGAGCATCCAGTCGTGATCGGTCGGACGAATCACAAAGGGACTCATCGGGCCGCTGAAGCTCGCTTTGATTTCTGCGCTATCAATTGCACGCAGCGCATCGATCATGTATTTGGCGTTGAAGGAAATTTTCAATTCTTCGCCATTCATTGCTTTTGGCATCAAAATGTCCGTTACTTTCCCGATCTCAGGTGCATTGGACGTAATTTCGACGGTTCCATCAGGCATCGTAACGAGCTTGACTACGTTCGATTTGCCTTCGCGGCTCAGCAAGGAAGCGCGCTCGATAGATTGCAAAAACTCCTTGGTGCTCACAGTGATCTCCGTTTTGCTGCCTTGTGGAATAATTCTGGTCGTGTCCGGATAGGTTCCTTCCAAGAGACGGGAATAGAACAGGATATGCTTGGACTTCACAAGAATTTGGTTGTCCGCAACAACGATATCCGCGAGATTTTGGTCGTCATCTAATATTTTTACCAATTCATTGCAGCTTTTACCCGGAACTACCACGTTGTGGAAAGAAAGATCCTCTGGGCATTCAACCATTGCGGTACGGCTAGCTAAGCGATGGCTGTCGGTTGCCACAAAACGCAATTTGCCTTGATCAAGCGACCACATTAAACCGGTCAAGATCGGGCGCATTTCGGAAGTGGAAACACCAAAAACCGTCTGGCGAATCATTGCCTTCAGTAAATCACAGGGAACACTGAAGACTTTATCTTCTTCCAGATGCGGCAATTGTGGATATTCGTTGGCATCCATTCCGTTAATGGTGAACTCAGCTTGTCCGGAACGAATTTTGGTTGCGAGACGATCATCCACTTGAATATCGATTTCATTGCTTGGCAGCTTGCGCACGATTTCGCTGAAAATACGTGCAGTCAACACAATGCTACCAGGTTGATGTACGGTTACTCCCCATTCTCCGGCTTCTTCCATCGGGATCTGAACTTCAATAGACACATCAGAATCGCTTGCTGTTAGTGTCAAGCCTTCGTCATCCGTTTTGATTTTAATCCCGGTCAAAATTGGAATCGTAGTTCTGCTAGAAACTGCTTTGCTAACATGCGATACGGCGTTCGATAGCTTTTCACGCTGAACGGTAATATGCATCGACGTGAGCCTCCCTCTCCGGCGCCATTATTTTTGGTTGGAATCTGCATAATGGCTGCGCCTTTATCATAACTTATTAGGATAGATCTTTTTAACAGAAGTAGTAATAGGGCCTGTGGATTTGTGGATATGTGGGTCCAATACGTAAAAGAGAGCCTATACACATGTGGGTAAGTTGTGTATAGGCTTTTTGCGTTATGCACAGGTTCAATGGTTTGCTTTTAACTTTTCAATGAGCGACTGAATGGTTGTTTGCATATGAGGGTCATTTGCCAGCGCACGAGAGATTTTCTCATGGGCATGGATGACTGTCGTATGGTCACGACCACCAAATTCATCACCGATTTTCGGCAAAGAGGCATCCGTCAGCTCTCTGGAGAGATACATCGCAATTTGACGGGGGAAAGCAACGGTTTTTGTCCGTTTTTTCGCCTTGAAATCTTCTAGTTTCAGGCTGAACGCTTCTCCGACTGTTCGTTGGATGTCCATAATGGTAATCACGCGTGGGCGGGAGGAAGGGATAATGTCTTTCAGTGCTTCCGCTGCCAGCTGCGTGTCGATATCGCGATTAATCAAGGAGGAGTAGGCAACAACACGAATCAATGCGCCTTCCAACTCGCGGATGTTGCTGTCGATCTGGTTGGCGATGTACGCCATTACCTCATTAGGGATATCAAGATTTTCTGCTTTCGCCTTTTTGCGCAAAATCGCAATCCGCGTTTCGAGGTCTGGCGGCTGAATATCAGTAATCAGTCCCCATTCGAAGCGTGAGCGGAGGCGATCCTCCAGTGTCGGGATTTCCTTAGGAGGCCGATCGGAGGAGATGATGATTTGTTTGCTTTCTTCATGCAAGGCATTGAAAGTATGGAAAAACTCTTCTTGTGTCGATTCTTTGCCTGCCAAAAACTGAATGTCATCAATTAAAAGAACGTCAACACTCCGGTATTTATTGCGGAATTCGACGGCTTTGTTGTCACGAATAGAGTTGATGAATTCATTGGTGAATTTCTCAGACGACAAATAGACCACTTTCGCCGATGGGTTGTGCTGAATGACATAATGGCCAATTGCATGCATTAAATGGGTTTTGCCAAGTCCGACTCCTCCGTAAATGAAGAGGGGATTGTAAGCTTTCGCAGGAGCTTCCGCAACCGCAAGCGATGCGGCGTGAGCGAATCGATTCCCTGAGCCGATGACAAACGTGTCAAAGGTGTATTTGGGATTTAAGATGCTGGGTGGCTGGTCATCCGCGACTGCTGGCGGTTCACTCATTTTCACCCGTGGGGCAGGTTGTTCGTCAGCAAAAGCCGCATCAGGATTTTGCATCGCGACGAACTTTACTTTCATATTGATACCCGTCACTTCATATAGTGTATCGGTAATCAGTTGTGCGTACCTGGTTTCTAGCCAATCACGAGCAAAGTCGTTTGGTGCGACGACGATCAGTGCATCCTCTTCTAATGTAGTTGCCTTTGTCGCCTTCAGCCAGGTATCAAAACTGGGTTTGCTTAGCGATTTTTCTATCTTGGCGAGTACTTTGCGCCATAGTTCGCTAATCGCTGCATCCAA